>CAVZDA010000001.1:0-178048 GCA_963773895.1 uncultured delta proteobacterium
CGCCCCAGGTTCGCGGCCATTTCCTCCGCGGCCTTCCCCTCCCGGATGTAGTCCATCTCGCCGAGGAGGCTCTCGCGCAGCTCGCGGTAGACCTGCATCAGGTCGGGCACGGTGAGGAAGTTGAACAGCCACAGTCCGAGCTTCGTCATCGCGAGGTCGACGGCCACGTTCCGCTCGACGCCGGGATAGAGCACCTTCACCGCAACGTCTTCGCCATCGAGCGTGCGCGCGCGGTGCACCTGCCCGAGGCTCGCCGAAGCGACAGGAACGGGATCGAAGCACGAGAACAGCTCTCCGACCGGCGAGCCCAGCTCGCGCTCGATCTGCGCGATGATCTCCGACGACGGATGCGGATCGACGCGGTCCTGGAGCTTCGCGAGCTCGTCCGTCACCTCGACCGGCATGACGTCCACGCGCAGGCTCGACGCCTGCCCGAGCTTGATCAGCCCGCCCTTGAAGCGCGTGGCGACGGCGACGAAGCGGCGCGCGAACCGATGCTGGATCTCCACGAGCTTCGCAGGCTCCGCCTTCCACCAGCCGCGGTTGTGGAGCGCGATTCGCGCATAGATCAGGGCCGCGCGCACGATCAGATCGAGCGACACGATCGAGCGCTGCACGAGGGAGAAGAGCGAGGGACCGGCAGGCGGCGACATGGCGCGCAGTCTAGCCCGGTGTCGTGCGACCGCGGCCCGGCCCGCTCGGCCGTGCGCAGAGGACGAGCGCGAGATCCATCACGTTCGTGCGCGTGGGCCCCGTCCGCAGGACGCCCCCCTCGCACACGAAGAAGCCGTGGGCGTCGTTCCGGGCGAGCGCCGCGCGCGCGTCGCACCCGGCCGCGGTCCCGCGCGCGACGGTCCCGCCGTCGGCGAAGGCCCCGGCAGCGTCGGTGGGGCCGTCGCTCCCGTCCGTGCCCGCCGCGAGGAGCGTCACGTCCGGAGCCCCGGCGAGCGCGAGCGCGGCGGCGAGCGCGAGCTCCTGGTTGCGACCCCCGCGGCCCTCGCCACGGACGTGGACCGTCGTCTCGCCTCCTGCGAGCAGCAGGACGGGCAACGCGGCCCGTACGGCCAGGGCGAGCGCGGCGAGACGCCGCCCCGCGACGCGGGCCTCGCCGGCGAGCGCCGGGCTGACGACCACCGTCCGCAGGCCGCGCCGCTCCGCCTCGCGGCGCGCTCCCGCCAGCGCGTCGCCATTGCCGGCGAGGACGTGCGCGCGCGCGGCGGAGAGCGCGGGGTCGCCGGGCTTCGGCGTCTCGGACCGTCCGCCCCGCGCGCCGGCCTCGAGATGCGCGCGCACGGCCGACGGGACGCGCGCGAGGAGCGCGTGCCGCTCCAGCACGGTGAGCGCGTCACCGAAGGTGGTCGGATCGGGGCTGCAGGGGCCCGATGCGATCACGTCGAGCCGGTCGCCGATCACGTCCGAGAGGACGAGCGCGATCACGCGCGCGCCGTGCGCCGCGCTCGCCAGGCGGCCGCCGCTCGCCACGCCGACGTGTTTCCGGACCGCGTTCAGCTCGTCGATGTCGGCGCCCGCAGCGAGCAGCAGGGACGTCGTGGCCGCGAGATCCTCCTGGCGCAGGCCCGGCTGCGGACCCGTGAGGAGCGCCGATGCGCCGCCGGAGAGCAGCACCACGAACGCCTCGTGGCCGCGCACGCTCCCCGCCAGTGCGAGCGCAGCGCGCGCCGCGCGCGCGCTGCGCTCGTCGGGCACCGGGTGCGCGGCCTCGAGCACGTCGAGACCGTGGAGCGGGAGCGCGTGACCCTCCCTCGTGACGGCGAGGCCGCGCGCGATCCGGTCGCCTGCGGCGGACTCGAGGCCTCGCGCCATCGCGCACGCGGCCTTGCCGGCGGCCAGCACCACGAGCCGGGACGACGGCGGCAGGGCTTCCCCCGCGACGCGCAGCCCACCGTCGGCGCGCCGCTCCACCGCGCGGGCGACGAGCGCCTCGGGATCGACCGCTTCGAGGCCGGCGCGGAAGATGGCTTCGAGCGTCGCGCGCCGAGCGGCGGCAGCGCCGCTCACCCCGCAAGGGACGGCCCCGCGCCGGGGCTCACGGCCTCGACGCGGGCGGGACGGACCTGGTCTGGGGGGGCGTGGCCGGCTTGGGGGCGGCCTTCGCCGGCGCGCCCGTCGCGCCCTTCTTCTTCGCGGGCGCCTTGCACTCCGTGCGCAGGCGCTCGATCTCGATCTGGTTCGCCGAGACCTCGGCCTCGAGGTCGGTCACGAGCTCCTCGTAGGTGCCCTTGAGGCTCTTGTTCTCGCTGGCGCACTGGCCGAATTCCTCTTCCTTTGTCTCGAGCTCCGACGTCTTCTTCGAGAGCTGCTCGACCTTCTTCCTGAGGGCGTCGCGCTCGGTCCGGAGATCCTCGAGCTGGTCGAGGAGCTTCACGCGATCGGAGTCGAGGTTCGCCTGACCGCTCGCCAGCCGCTCCTTCTCCTCGCGCAGGAGGTCGCGCTCGGTGCGCACGGCGTCGTAGTCCGTCCGGGAGACACAACCGAGAGACGCGAGCAGGGGCAGGAGGACCGCGCCGTGGAGCGCGAGCGCGAGCGGGACGCCGCGGATCACCGATCGGTCAAGCGCTCTTCGCGAGGGTGTGGGCGAGCGCTTCATCGATCGTCCCCACGTATTCGAGCTCGAGCCCTTTTAGCAGGTCCGCAGGGATCTCGGCCACGTCCGATCGATTCTGCTCCGGAAGGATCACGCGACGGATGCCCGCGCGCTTCGCCGCGAGCACCTTCTCCTTGATCCCGCCGACGGGCAGCACCTTGCCGCGCAGGGTGATCTCTCCCGTCATCGCGACGTCCGGGTGCGCCGCGCGTCCGGTCACGAGCGAGGCGAGCGAGGTGACCATGGCGACGCCCGCCGAGGGGCCGTCCTTCGGCACCGCGCCGGCCGGGACGTGCAGGTGGAGGTCGGACCCGGTGAAGGTCTCGTCCGCGACGCCGAGCTCGGACGCGTGCGTCCGCAGCCACGAGCGCGCCGCCTCTGCCGACTCGCGCATCACGTCCCCGAGCGAGCCGGTGAGCTTGAGCGCGCCCTTCCCCGGCATCCGCGTCGACTCGATGAAGAGGATGTCCCCGCCCGCCGGCGTCCACGCGAGGCCGACGGCGACGCCGTTCCGGCCCGCACGCTCCGCGAGCTCGGGCTCGAACCGCACCGGACCGAGCAGCGCGGACACCTCTTCCGCGGTCACGGTCACCGGACCGGCCTGCCCCTCCTCCGCCACGCGCCGCGCCACCTTGCGCGCTACGCGACCGATCTCGCGCTCGAGATTGCGCACGCCCGCCTCGCGCGTGTAGCTGCGGATGATCACCCGGAGCGCCTCGTCGTCCAGATCGAACGCCACCCCCTCCACGCCGTTCGCCTCGCGTTGCCTCGGCAGCAGGTAGCGGCGTGCGATCTCGACCTTGTCCTCCTCCGTGTATCCGGGAAGCTCGATCACCTCCATGCGGTCGCGGAGCGCGGCCGGGACGGGGTCCATGAGGTTCGCGGTCGCGACGAAGAGCACCTGCGACAGGTCGAAGGGCACCTCGAGGTAGTGGTCGCTGAAGGTCGAGTTCTGCTCCGGGTCGAGCACCTCCAGCAGCGCGGACGACGGGTCCCCCCGGAAGTCGGTCCCGACCTTGTCGATCTCGTCGAGCAGGAAGACCGGATTCCGGGTCTTGGCGCGGCGCAGGCCCTGGAGGATGCGCCCGGGCATCGCCCCCACGTACGTGCGGCGGTGTCCCCGGATCTCCGCCTCGTCGCGGACGCCGCCGAGCGACGCGCGTACGAATTCGCGTCCCAGCGTCCGCGCGATCGACCGGCCGAGCGAGGTCTTGCCGGTGCCCGGCGGGCCGACGAAGCAGAGGATCGGACCCTTGAGGTCGCGCTTCAGCGACAGCACCGCGATGTACTCGACGATGCGGTCCTTCACCTTTTCGAGGTCGTAGTGATCCTCGTCGAGGATGCGCCGCGCCTCGACGACGTCGAGCCGGTCGTCGGTCTGCTTCGACCACGGCAGGTCGCACATCCACTCGAGATAGGTGCGGATCACGCCGTGCTCGGCCGCGGCGGCGGGCATCTGCGCGAGGCGGTCGAGCTCCCGCATCGCCTGCTTGTGCGCCTCCTCGGGCATCCCCGCGGCCTCGATGCGCGCGCGCAGGCGCTCCGCCTCGACGTCCGACTCCTCGCTCTCGCCCAGCTCCTTGCGGATCGCCTCGAGCTGCTGTCGCAGCATGTAGTCGCGCTGCGTGCGACCCATCTCGTTCTGGACCTTGTCGCGGATCTCGCTCTCGATCTTCAGCGCTTCGCGCTCACGGGCGATCTCGGCGAGCAGACGGCGCAGCCGCGCCGGCACGTCCGTGTCCTCGAGGAACGACTGCTTGCCCGCCACGGCGAGCTCGAGGTTCGACGCCACGAGATCGGCCAGCTTGGACGGATCGTCGAGGTTGCCCGCCAGGACCGCGAGCTCGTCCGACAGCCTGGGGCTCTCCGCCACGAGCGCGCCGAACTCCTGGGCCACGCTGCGCGAGAGCGCCGTCACCTCCACGGACTTCTCGTTGCCGGTCTCCTCGAGGCGGCGGATCCGGGCGCGCAGGAACGGCTTCTCCTCGACGAACGCCTCGACCGCCGCGCGCGCCACACCCTGCACGAGGAGCCGATACGAGTCGTCGGGGAACTTCAGCATCTTCACGACGCGAAGCACGGTGCCCGCGCGATGCACGTCGTCGGCGCCCGGGCTGCCGTCGAGCTCGCGATTCACCGCGACGGCGAGCATCAGCCGCTCGGGCGTGACCAGCACGGCCTCGATCAGCCGCTTCGACCGCGGCGAGTTCACGAGGAGGGGCGACAGCAGGTACGGAAACAGCACGGTGTTCTTGAGCGGGAGCACCGGAAGGACGGGAGGCAGGTCGATGCGCTCCGACTCCTCCTCGCCGCCTCCCTTCCGGACCTTAACCTCGGTGCCGCCTTCGCCGGCGGGGCGGCCGGACGCGATCGGGGTCCCGGGCTCGTCGCGGGTGGGCTCGTCCGGGGGCGTCAACGTCCGACCTCGATGGTGCGGTTGCGGGGCAGCCGCTTCGGCAGGCACACCGTCAGGAAGCCCTCTTCGAGGTGCGCGGAGACGGCGTCGCGCTCGAACGGGACCTGGATGCGCACGATCCGCTCGAACGGGCCGAACGCGATCTCCATCTGGTGCAGGCGCTGCACGTCGGCGTCCGCGGGAGGCGTCCTCACACCCGACACACGGAGGACGTCGCCGTCCACGGTCACGCGCAGGTCCGCGCTGCGGACGCCGGACAGCTCCAGCCGCACCAGGATGGACTTCTCCGACTCGAACACGTCGATCGCCGGTTGCCAGCGATCACCGCGCAAGCGCTCGGTGAGGTCCCCGAAGAGATCGGCGAACGGGTCGTTCCGTGTCTTGGGATCCACTCGTCCTCGGGAGGTCAGTTCGCCCCCTTGTCCTCCGTGTACTCCGCCTCGATCACGTCCTCCTGGGGCGGGGCGCCGCCCGTCCCGCTGCCCGGCGCCGCGCCCGCAGCGCTCCCCGAGCCGTCGCCCTGGGACTTGTAGAGCGTCTCGGCGACCTTGTGCATCGCCTGCTCGACGCGCTGGCGCGCGGCTTCGACCTTGGCCGCGTCGTCGCTCTCGAGGTCCTTCCGCGCCTCGGCCAGGACGCCCTCGACGGTACCCTTCTCGTCGCCGGAGATCTTGTCCCCGTTCTCGCGGAGCGTCTTCTCGGCCTGGTAGATCAGCGAGTCGAGCGTGTTCTTCTTGTCGATGAGCTCGCGGCGCGCGTGGTCCTCGCTCGCGTGCGCTTCGGCGTCCTTGACCATGCGCTCGATCTCGTCCTTCTTGAGGCCGCCCGAGCCCTCGATGCGGATCGACTGCTCCTTGCCGGACGCGCGATCCTTCGCCGACACCGCGAGGATGCCGTTCGCGTCGATGTCGAACGTGACCTCGATCTGCGGCATGCCGCGCGGCGCGGACGGGATGCCGTCCAGGATGAAGCGTCCGAGCTCGCGGTTGTCACGGGCCATCTCGCGCTCGCCCTGGAGCACGCGGATCTCCACCTGCGGCTGGTTGTCGGCCGCCGTCGAGAACGTCTGGCTCCGGCGGGTCGGAATGGTCGTATTGCGATCGATCAGCTTCGTCATGACGCTGCCGAGCGTCTCGATGCCGAGCGAGAGCGGCGTCACGTCGAGGAGGAGGACGTCCTTCACCTCGCCCGAGAGCACGCCCGCCTGCACCGCCGCGCCCACGGCCACGACCTCGTCGGGGTTCACGGTCTGGTTGGGCTCCCGGCCGAACAGCTGCTTCACCTTCTGCTGCACGAGCGGAATGCGCGTCGAGCCGCCGACGAGCACGACCTCCTCGATGTCCGACGGCTTGAGCCCCGCGTCGGCGAGCGCCTGCTTGGCGGGGCCGAGCGTGCGGTCGATGAGGTCCTCGACGAGCTGCTCGAACTTGGCCCGCGTGAGCTTCAGGTTGAGGTGCTTCGGGCCGGTCTGGTCGGCGGTGATGAACGGCAGGTTGATGTCCGTCGTCGCCGAGCTCGACAGCTCGATCTTGGCCTTCTCCGCGGCCTCGCGCAGGCGCTGCATCGCCATCGGGTCCTTCGACAGGTCGATGCCCTGGTCCTTCTTGAACTCGGCCACCAGGTAATCGATCACGCGCTGGTCGAGGTTGTCGCCGCCGAGGTGCGTGTCGCCGTTCGTGGCCTTCACCTCGACGACGTTCTCGCCCACCTCGAGGATCGAGATGTCGAAGGTGCCGCCGCCGAAGTCGTAGACCGCGATCTTCTCGTCCTTCTTCTTGTCGAGCCCGTAGGCGAGCGCCGCCGCCGTGGGCTCGTTGATGATGCGCTTCACGTCGAGGCCCGCGATCGCGCCGGCGTCCTTGGTCGCCTGGCGCTGGGCGTCGTTGAAGTAGGCCGGCACGGTGATGACCGCGCCGCTCACCTTGGTCCCGAGGTAGGCCTCCGCGGCGCGCTTCAGCTTCTGGAGGATGAGGGCCGAGATCTCGGGCGGGGTGAAGGTCTTCCCGTCGATCTTGACGGAGGCCGTGCCCTCCTTGCCGGGCACGACCTCGTAGGGGACGAGGCGGATCTCCTCCGCCACCTCGCTGATGCGACGGCCCATGAAGCGCTTGATCGAGTAGACCGTGCGCTTCGGGTTCGTGATGGACTGGCGCTTGGCAATCGCGCCGACGAGGCGCTCCCCGTCGTCGTTGAAGGCGACGACGGACGGCGTCGTGCGGCCCCCCTCCTCGTTCGCGATCACGACGGGCTGGCCGCCCTCCATCACCGCGACGACCGAGTTCGTCGTGCCGAGGTCGATGCCGATCACCTTGCCCGTATCTGCCATGGATCCCTCTCGGCCCCTGCCGGGGCGTTGCGACTCTCGCCCTCCGGTTCGGGGCGGCTCGAGCAAGCTTGGTCGCGGGGGGTGGGGTGTCAACCGCGCTCGGGCGCGATCCGCCGGCAAATTCCGGACGCTGCCAGCCGCTGCGGAACGGCCAGGCTCCCGACGGTGTCTCGCAGGAGGGGCGCCGGGCGGCCTGGCAGCCAACAACCCCTCGAAATTTCGAGGGATCCCATGGATCGCCGCGGAGCGCGGGGCTAGACTTGCGCGTCCTTGATCTCCTGCCGAGGGGGCCAGACGAGGGGGGTGGGCGAGGGGATGGGCCGCATCGCCATCTGGACCGCGAACACCGCACTCGGCGTGCTGTGCTGCTTCCTCTTGTCCCGCGTGATCCTGCTGGTCCTCGAACATGCCGTGATGCCCGCGCCGGTCGCGCTGCCCTCCGCAGGCCCCGCGCCGGCGCAGGCCGTCGCGAGCGCGCCCAGCGAGCGCCAGGCGATCCTGCGCCGGAACCTGTTCAACGTCTCCACGCTGGTGGTCAGCGCGCCGGCGATCGAGGAGGAGGACCTCGAGGCCACGAAGCTGCCGCTCAAGCTGCTCGGGACGGCGGCGGCCGGCGACGACCGGCTCTCCTGGGCCGCGGTCGAGGACCTCGAGACCCGTCAGCACACGATCGTGCGGGTCGAGGACCTCCTCAAGCAGCAGGCCAAGGTCGTGCGCATCGAGCGGCGGCGCATCGTGCTCGAGAACGGAGCGCGCCGGGAGGAGCTCGCGCTCGACGACGACACGTCCGGGGGCGCCGCGGCGCGGCCGCAGCGCACCTCGGCGGTGCCCACGAGCGTGACGCCGCCGGCCGGCGGACCGGCGGGAGATCCGAACCTCGCGAACCGCGTGCGCAAGCTCGCCGAGAACCGCTTCGCCGTGGCGCGGGCCGACGTCGAGAACGCTGCGCGGAACCCCGCCACGCTGTTCTCGCAGGCGCGCATCCTCCCGAAGTACGAGAACGGCCAGATGGTCGGCGTGCAGCTGAACGCGGTGAAGCCCGGGAGCCTGTTCGAACAGATCGGCATCCAGAGCGGTGATACGGTGACCACCTTCAACGGGTTGCGGATCGACCGGCCCGAGCAGAGCGCGAACCTGCTGCGCGAGCTGACCGAGGCGCGCAGCTTCAACGTCCAGGTGTTGGGCTCCGACGGGCGCGAGCGCACGCTCACGTACGAGCTCCAGGAGTAGCGCCGGCGCAGCGCCGGAGCGGGGGAAGAGCGTGTTCGAGCGTCGTCGCGGAGCGTGGGTCCTGGCCTTCCTCGCGGGTCTCGCGGTCGCCCCCTCGGCTGCGCAGACGCCCGGAACGCCTGGTGGCCCCGCTGGCGTGGGCTTTCCGCCCGCCGAGCCGGCGGCGCCGCCCGCGCCGCCCGCGGAGAACATGGTCCAGCTCGACTTCAACGACGTGGAGCTGTCGGTCGTGATCGACACGATCGCGCGTCTCACGGGCAAGAACTTCATCTACGACGACCGCGTCCGCGGCCGCGTGACGATCGTCTCGCCGACCAAGATCCCGGTCGATCAGGCGTTCGCGGTGTTCGAGTCGATCCTCGGCGTGAAGGGCTTCACGACGGTCGACGGCCCAGGAGGCTCGATCAAGATCGTCCCGTTGCGCGACGCGAAGGAGACGAACATCGATACGGTGGCGGCGCCCACCCCGACGCCGAATCGCGACGCCTTCGTCACCCGTCTCATCCCGCTCCGCTACATCGACGCCGAAGCCATCACCAACTCGCTCAAGCCGCTGGTGTCGAAGGACGCGGCGATGGTGGCCTACGCGCCGACCAACACCGTGATCCTGACCGACGCGGGCTCGAACATCCGCCGCGTGCTGTCGATCCTCGCCGCGATCGACGTCGAGACCTACAAGGAGGAGCTCGCCGTCATCAAGGTGAATCACGCGGATGCCGCGTCGCTCGGACAGCAGCTCGCGGACATCTACGGCGCCGAGGTGTCCTCGACCGGGGACCAGGGCCTGCGCGCCGCGCGGCTGCGCCAGCCGCAGGTCCCCGGTCAGCCGCAGCCGCAGACCGGCGAGGTGCAGCGCGACCGCGTCCGCATCATCACCGACTCGCGCACGAACTCGCTCATCATCCTCGCATCCCGCGCCCGCCTGGAGGACATCCGCCGCCTGGTGGCGAAGCTCGACGTCCCCGTGACGGGGGGCGGCCGGATCCACGTCTACTACCTGAAGAACGCGGACGCGGAGGAGCTCGCCGAGACGCTGAACTCGATGCTCTCCGGACAGCCGAAGACGTCCGGTGGGGGCGGCGGCGGCGGGATCCCGGGGGCGGCGCAGGCCGCAGCCCAGGCGCAGGCGCTGCGCGCGGCCGTGACGGAGCTCGCAGAGGGCGTGACGGTCACGGCCGACAAGGCGACCAACTCGCTCGTGATCCAGGCCAGCCAGGAGGGCTTCGCGACGCTCCGGCAGGTCATCGACGAGCTCGACATCCGACGGCCGCAGGTGCTGGTCGAGGCATTGATCATGGAGGTCGACGTCAGCGACTCCCAGGACCTCGGATTCAACGGCGTCGTCCGCCTCATCAACGGAGCGACGGACATCACGATCGCGCAGGGGACCGACGCCAGCACGAGCTCGCTGCTCGGCGCGGCCGGCGCGGCGGGCGCGGCCGCCGCCGCAGGCGCGACCGGTGGGGCGTCGGCCGCCGCGATCCCGTTCCTCACGAACTTCATCCAGGACACGCGTACCAAGGTCCCGGACGGCAACGGCGGCTTCACGCGGACCGGCAACGGCACGGTCATCCAGGGCATCATCCGCGCCGCCGCGACGCAAGGCGGAGCGAACATCCTGTCCGCGCCGCACATCCTCACCTCCGACAACGAGGAGGCCGAGATCAAGATCGGCGACAACATCCCGATCATCTCGAGCCGCGTGCAGTCGGCGCAGGGCATCACGACGAACACGCCGAACAGCTCCCTCGCGACGTCCGTGAACGTCGAGCGCCAGGACATCGGCATCACGCTCCGCGTCACGCCGCAGATCAGCGAGGGCGACAGCCTGCGCCTCGAGATCCTCCAGGAGATCACCGCGATCAACCGCAGCCTGATCACGTCGACCGGCGATCCGACGCAGGTCGGCGTTCCGCTGTCGAACCGGAAGGTCGAGAACACGGTCGTGGTGAAGGACGCGGAGACGGTCGTGATCGGCGGGCTCGTCTCCGACCGCTACGACGACACCGTGAACAAGGTGCCGTGGCTCGGCGACATCCCGTTCCTCGGGTGGCTCTTCAAGACGACGTCGCGCACGCTCCAGAAGACGAACCTCCTCGTCTTCCTGACGCCGCACATCGTGCGGGAGCCGGAGGACCTGGAGCGGGAGACGATCCGCAAGCGCGAGGAGTTCCGCGCGCGCACCACCCAGGGCATCGAGCTCTCGGACGACACGAGGCGCCGCGAGGACGAGCACCGTGCGGAGGCGATTGCCGCGGGCGTCCCCTATCCGCCCACGACGTACCGCAACCCCGTGCGCAACGTGATCGACGAGCACACCACGAAGTATCCGCTCCAGCGGATGCGTGAGATCGAGGAGATGCAGAACCAGCGCGCGGAGCGCCAGCGCGCGGCCGAGGAGGCGTCGAAGACGGGGCCGCATTACATGGTGCTGGCGTCCGTGTTCCGGGACGAGGCGGCGGCCCAGGCGAAGCTCCAGGAGATCCTCGACGCCGGGTTCGACGCCACCATCGTCACGCGCCGCGAAGGCGCGGGGCTCGTGTTCGAGATCCGCGTCGGCCCGTACGACGACCTGGAGGGGGCGAACCGCGCCGCCGCGGTGCTGCGCGAGTCGTTCGGGCTGGCGCCGTCGGTCTTCGTGCTGTCGGAGACGAAGCCATGACCACGGGCACCGTCGCCGGGCGCAACGGAGGAGCGCTCGATGTGGGCGCGCTGCTGATCGGCGCGACGGGCCTCACGCTCGAGCAGCTCGAGGCCGCGCGGGTCCGGCAGCAGGAGACCGGCCAGCGGCTCCTCGACGTCCTGATCGAGCAGGCCGCGGTGCCCGAGGAGGAGATCCTCGCGGCCGTGGGTGCCCGGCTCGGGCTGCCGATCCTGCGCGAGATCCCGGCGGACGCCGTGGACGACGAACTGGTCGCTCGCGTGCCGATCGCGTTCGCGAAGGCCCACGTGCTGCTGCCGCTGCGCCGCGACGACGCGGGAGCCATACGGATTGCAGTGTCGGACCCGTTCGAGACCGCTCCGCTCGACGACCTGCGCCTCCTGTTCGACGGCGCCGACATCGCGGCCGAGCTCGCGAGCGAGCGCACCATCCTGGCGGTCATCAACCAGGTGTACGACCGGGGTCCGGGGCTGGCCGGCGACCTCGCGGAAGAGGCGGCCACCGACCTGGACGCGCTGGCCGACGAGATCAGCCATCAGGAGCCGCAGGACCTGATCGAGTCGGCCGACGAGGCCCCGATCATCAAGCTCGTGAACTCGCTGCTCCAGCAGGCCGTGAAGGAGCGCGCGAGCGACATCCACATCGAGCCCTTCGAGCGCGACATCCGCGTGCGCTTCCGCATCGACGACCTCCTGTACGAGCCGATCCGCCCCCTCCCCCGCTCGCTCCAGTCGAGCATCACGTCGCGCATCAAGATCATGGGCGGGCTGAACATCGCCGAGAAGCGCCTCCCCCAGGACGGGCGCATCCGGCTCAAGATCGCGGGACGCGACTACGACGTCCGCCTCTCCACGGTGCCGATCGGACACGGAGAGCGCGTCGTGATGCGCCTCCTGCCGCGCACCACGGAGATGCTGAACCTCGAGCGGCTCGGGTTCAACGCACGGCAGCTCGCGGTGTGGGAGAAGCTCATCTCGCGGCCGAACGGGATCATGCTCGTGACCGGCCCGACCGGCAGCGGCAAGACGACGACGCTCTACGGCGCGCTCTCGCGCATCAACACCGCCGACAAGAACATCATCACCATCGAGGACCCGGTCGAGATCCAGCTCGCCGGGGTGGGCCAGATCGAGGTCAACCCGCGCATCGGTCTCACGTTCGCGAGCGGCCTGCGGTCCGTCCTCCGCCAGGATCCGAACGTCGTGCTCGTCGGAGAGATCCGCGACATCGAGACCGCGGAGATCGCGATCCAGGCGTCCCTCACCGGCCACCTCGTGTTCTCGACGCTCCACACCAACGACGCCCCGAGCGCGATCACGCGCCTCGTCGACATGGGCGTCGAGCCCTACCTCGTGGCGTCGTCGCTGATCGCCGTGCTCGCGCAGCGGCTCGTGCGCGTGCTCTGCGCCGAGTGCAAGGAGCCCTTCACCCCGTCCCCGGAGGAGCTCGCCGAGATCGGCGTCCGCGTGCGGAGCGAGCCGATCTCCGTCTTCCGGCCCGTGGGCTGCGCGCGCTGCAACCACACCGGCTACCGCGGCCGGCTCGGCATCTTCGAGCTCATGCTCATCGATGACGACCTCCGCGCGATGGTCACCTCCAACGTCGACTCGAAGACGATCAAGCGCCGCGCGATGGAGAAGGGAATGCAGACCCTGCGGAGCGACGGCGCCCGCAAGGTCCTCGAGGGCGTGACCTCGATCGCCGAGGTGCTGCGAGCCACCGAGGAAGAGGGCGTCGTCGCCCAGATCTAGGGTGCATGCCGGTCTACGCATACAAAGGCATGACGACCGCGGGCCGCTCGACCCGCGGGTTCGTCGACGCGGACAACGCCCGCGCCGCGCGCGCGAAGCTGCGTCGCGACGGGGTCTACCCCACCGAGCTGACCGAGGGCGGCGGTAACGCGCAGCCCACCACGATCGAGGCGCGCGGCAGGGTCGCGTTCTCGCTGCCGTCCCTGCGCCGCATCTCGGGCATGGACCTCGCGCTGGCGACGCGTCAGCTCTCCACGCTCGTCGGAGCGGGCATCCCCCTCGTCGAGTCGCTCGGCGCGCTCTCGCAGCAGGTGGAGAACGCCCGCCTCAAAGCGGTGCTGGCGCGCGTCCGCGATCGCGTGAACGAGGGCGGGTCGCTCGCCGACGCCCTCGCGCAGAGCGGACCGTTCTCGGAGCTGTACGTGAGCATGGTGCGCGCGGGCGAGGCTGGAGGCGCGCTCGAGCAGGTGCTCGGGCGTCTGGCGGAGTACCTCGAGAGCCAGGTGCGGCTGCGGAACAAGGTGGGCTCGATCCTGATCTACCCCGCCGTGATGTTCGGCTTCGCGTTGCTCGTCGTCGCGGCGCTCGTGACGGTCGTGCTGCCCCAGATCACCCAGCTCCTCGCCAGCCTGAACCAGGAGCTGCCGTTCTACACGCGGGCGATCATCGGGATCTCGAACTTCGCCCGGAGCTGGTGGTGGGCCATCCTGCTCCTGATCGGCACCGTCTCGCTCACGATCCGCGCCCTGCTCCAGACGGCGCGCGGCCGCGAGACCTGGGACCGCTGGCGCCTGCGGCTCCCCATCTTCGGACGCGTCGTCCGAATGCTCGCGATCTCGCGCTTCACGCGCACGCTCTCCACCCTGCTGGCGGGCGGCATCCCGATCGTGAAGTCGCTGGAGATCTCGAAGCACGTCACGAACAACGTGGTGATCAGCCAGGCGGTGGAGGACGCCATCGTGAGCATCACGGGCGGCGCATCGCTCGCGAAGCCGCTGCGCGCGAGCGGCCAGTTCCCCCCGCTCGTCACGCACATGGTCGAGGTCGGAGAGCAGAGCGGCGAGCTCGAGGCCATGCTCGGCAAGGTGGCCGAGACCTACGACGAGCAGGTGGAGACGGCGATGACGCGCCTCACGGCGCTCCTCGAGCCGCTGCTGATCCTGCTCATGGTGGGAATGGTGCTGGTGATCATCTTCGCGACCCTCGTGCCCCTCCTGCAGGTCACGAGCTCGCTCAAATGAGAGGAACGACCATGGATTCAAGCAAGGCCCCCGCCAGCGCGGAGCGCGCGCAGCGAGCCCGTAGAGCCCCCGCAAGCGCAGAGCGCGCGCAGCGAGCCCGTAGCGCCCCCGCAAGCGCGGAGCGCGCGCAGCGAGGCGCAGCCGAGCGAACGCCCAGCAAGGCCGGCTTCACGCTCATCGAGATCATGGCCGTGGTGCTGATCATCGGACTGCTGGGCGGGATCGTGGGAACGGTGGTCTTCGCGCAGATCGACAAGGCGCGCGTCACCACCTGCAAGATCCAGCTCAAGTCCTTCGAGCAGGCCCTCGACGCCTATCGCATGGACAACGGTCGCTACCCGAGCTCCGAGCAGGGGCTCGAGGCGCTCGTGCACAAGCCGTCTGGCGATCCCGTCCCGAAGCGCTGGCAGCCCGAGGGCTACCTGCCGGGCGGTCGCGTGCCCCCGGATCCCTGGGACAACGGCTACCAGTACGTCTCCCCGGGCACCCACAACCCGTACTCCTTCGACGTGTGGTGCCTGGGCGCCGACGGCGCCCCCGGCGGCGACGGCAACGACGCCGACGTCGGCAACTGGACCGAAGACTCCGAGACCGCGAGACGTTGAGGATCGGACGCCGTACAGCTCACACGCTCGCACGGTGGGGCCTCGCATTCCGCAAAGCCCCCGCAAGCGCAGAGCGCGCGCAGCGAGCCCGTAGAGCCCCCGCAAGCGCAGAGCGCGCGCGGCGAGCCCGTAGAGCCCCCGCAAGCGCAGAGCGCGCGCAGCGAGGCGCAGCCGAGCGAACGTCAAGTCAGGCCGGCTTCACCCTGATCGAGCTGATCGCGGTGCTTGCGATCCTCACCCTCCTCGCCGCCGTCGTGCTCCCCGGACTGAGCGTGCTCGGCGCGCGTCCGCTGCGTGCGCAGGCGGAGCGGTTCGCGAGCGACCTCGAGCTCGCGCGCGTGCGCACCGTGCTGCTCGGCGTGCCGCATCGCGTGGTGATCGACCTCGAGGGAGGCGCCTGGCGCGTGGAGTGGCTCGTGACCGAGGCCGAGGCGCTGGGGGAGAAGACGCCCTCCGCCCTGGAGCCCGCCGCTGCGGCCAACCCGCGGGCGCGTCTCGACCTCACCCCGCCGCTCGGCGAGACGCCGGAGTACCGACCCGTTCCCGTGTCGGCGGGCCGGACGAGCACGCTCGAGGACGACCTCGTGTTCTCCCGGATCGACACGACGCAGGGTCCGGTGAACCGGGGAAAGGTGGCCATCGGCTTCGAGCGCGACGGCACGGCGGATCCCACGCGGGTCTTGTTGGCGGACGAGCACGGCCACACGGTGGCCGTGGACGTCGAGCCGCTGGAGGAGACCGTCCGGGTGCACGATGTCGAGAAGTGACCGGCGCGGCCCGGGCGGGGCCGCCTTCACGCTGCTCGAGGTGATGGCGGCGATCGCCGTGCTCGCGCTCGTGTACACGGTGCTGGCGCGCGTCGGGATCCAGGGATTCCGCGCCGAGGGCGAGGCCGACCGCCGCATGCGCGCCGCTCTCGTCGCCGACGACAAGATGACCGAGATCGAGGGACAGCTCGCGCTCGGTCAGGCGCTGCCGGTGGGAGACACCGAGGTCGAGCAGGACGATTTCGTGATCCGCGTCAGTGTCAGCCCCGCCGATCTCACGCTCCCCGCGCCCCCCGAGAAGGTCGCGCGGCGTCAGCTCGAGGGCAATCTGCCCGCTGGATCCGACCTCGCGAAGCGCGCCGTGGGACCCGCCGGCCCCGCCCCGTCGTTCTTCCTGCCCGCGGGCGCCGGGGAGCCGCCGCCCGGCCGCCGCGTCGAGGTGAAGGTCGCGTGGACCGAGGGCACGGTCGAGACGTCCGTCGTGCGCGAGACCTACGGTCTCGACGCCACGGCCGCGCAGCCCCTCCTGATCGCGCTGGACGACGCGGAGAAGGCCGCCAAGGAGGCCAAGGAGGGCAAGGCGGCGCAGCCCGCCGACGCGAAGAAGCGCGAGGCGGCGGACCGTCAGGAGGACGCGCAGCCCCAGGCGCCGACGCCGCAGACCCCGCCCTTCCAGCCTGGTGCGGACCCGGGGGACAACCCGTGACCGCACGCGCGCCGCTGCGGCCCGGCTTCACGCTGCTCGAGGTGCTGGCCGTCGTGCTCCTCACGGCGGTCGTCTTCACCGCCGCGGTGAACTTCTATCTCGAGCTCTCACGCAAGAGCCAGCATGCGGCGGAGCTCACGCGGGACGTGCGGCGCGCGAGCGCGATCCTCGATCGTGTCGCACGCGATCTCGAAGGTTCGGTCCTGCTGGTCAAGCCGAAGGACGAGGACCCGACGCAGTTTCCGTGGCTCTTCCTCGCCGAGGCGCGGAACGACCGGGTGGGCGCGGACCGCTTCAAGTTCACGACCCGCAGCCACGTCCCCCGCACGTCCGAGCGGCCCGAGAGCGACCTCGAGGTCGTCGACTACGTGCTGCGCGAGGACGACGAGGGGACGTTCGAGCTCGTCCGCTGGTCGTCTCCGCAGCTTCCGGACCGCCTGGATCGCACCTTCCGGAGCGACCCCGAAGACGGCGCGCTGGTGCTGGCGCGCGGCATCGAGCAGTTCGGCGTCCGTTTCCTGACCGAGACCGGGGAGTGGAAGAGCACCTGGGACTCCTCGACCGTGCTCGACTCGAGCAAGCTGCCGCTCGCCGCCGAGATCGGGGTCAAGCTGGCCGATCCGGACCGCGCGAAGGAAGCGGCCGACGAGCCCGCGGCGCCCTACACGCGGCGCGTGCTGATGCCGATGCGTCCCATCGACTTCGAAGCGATCCTGAAGGGTGACGAAGCGCAGGACCAGGCGAAGAACGACGCCAAGGACGACGGCAAGGACGCCAAGGACGAAGACGCGGGCGGCATGACCGTGGGCGAGTGCCTCGCGCTGAATCCCGGTCTCCAGCTCCCGGTCGACCCCTCGGCCCTCGCGTCGATCTCCGGACAGAGCGCGAGCTCGGTGGCCAAGAGCGCAGGCGTCGAGCTGCCGGCGAACTGCAGATGATGCGGAGGAAGGACGAGCGGGGCGTGATCCTCGTGGTGGTGCTCGTGTTCGCGCTGCTCCTCGTCACGAGCATCACGACCTTCCAGCGGCGGGCCATGCTGGACTCGATGGTCGCGCGGCACCGCGACGCGGCAGCAGAGGCCGAGGCGGCGGCGCGCGGCGGCGTACGGCTCGCGATCACGCTCCTGCTCGAAGACCGCCTCCAGGAGATCACCAGCGGCCTCGACAGCGACAGCCTCACGGACGTGTGGGCGCGCGCGAGCGGAATCGACCTGCCGACCGCCGACGGCGTGGTGCTGCGGCTCCAGGTCGAGGACGCCGGCGCTCGCCTCAACCTCAACGCGCTCGTCGACGGCGGCAAGCCGCGCAAGTATTCCGAGCTCTTCCTGACGCAGCTCCTCCAGCGCGTGATCGACGACATGCCCGGCGAGAAGAGTCAGGCGTACGACACCGCCCAGCTCGCCCAGAACTTCCTCGACTACGTCGACGAGGACGAGGTCGCCGCCAAGGGCGGCCTCGAGGACGAGGCCTATCAGCGGCGGGACCCGCCGGCGAAGGTGCCCAACCGTCCGCTCCTCTCCGTGGACGAGCTCCGGCTCGTCGAAGGCTTCGACGGCCCGCTGGTCGAGGCCCTGCGTCCCTACGTCACGGTGTACCCCTACGCACGCGCGGACGGAATCAATCCGAACACGGCCCCTCCCCACGTGCTCGGGCTCGTGTTCCACGGGGTCGGGGAGGATTTCCGCTTCGCGTCCGAGGACGAGGTGAAGGCGGTGCTGAAGGCGCGCGAGCAGGACGAGCTCGTGTGCGCGGACGACGCGAGCAATCCCGCCTGCGAGGTGAAGCTCCAGGAGGTGCTGCCGGGCGAGGTCTTCCCCCCGCCCACCTTCACGTCGAAGGTGTTCACCATCCGCGCCGAGGCGACGGTCGGCGAGGTGCGCCGCACCATCGAGGCGGTCGTCGACCGCAGCACGCCGTTGCAGCCGTCCATCCTCTCCTGGCGGGTGCGGTGACGAAATGAGGTACCTATCTTGCCCGTGATGATCCGCCGCGTGCTCGGTCTCGACGTCGGCAGCTACGCCGTGAAGGCCGTGGAGCTGCGTCAGACACTGCGTGGCGTCGAGGTCGGGACGCTCCGTGCCCTCCGCCTCGACGACGCGCCCGCGGAGGCGGCCGAAGGGCCCACCCTCCCGCAGCAGCTCCAGCGCTTCGCGGCGCTGCACCGGCTCCCCACGGACTACGTCGTGGCCGCGCTCCCGGGAGACCGGGTGACGAGCCGTCACCTCGCGTTCCCCTTCCGCGACCGCCGCCGCCTCGCGCAGGCCGTCCCGTTCGAGCTCGAGGGGGAGATGCCCTTCGCGCTGGAGGACGTGGTCGTCGACTGGGACGTGGTGAGCGGCGCGGCGGCCGCCGAGGCCGGCAGGGAGGGGAAGACCGAGGTGCTCGCCCTCGCGGCGCCGCGCACCGAGGTCGCGCGCCAGCTCGAGGTGCTCCGCGAGGCGGGTCTCGAGCCGCGCACGCTCGAAGCCGAGGGCCTCGTGCTCGGAAATCTCGCAGTGCTCTTCCCGGCCAAGGGAACGCACATCTTCGCCGACCTCGGACACCGCAAGACGACGCTCAGCCTGTGCGTCGACGGCAAGCCGCTCGCCACGCGGACCGTGCCGATCGCCGGCCGGGCGCTGACCCAGGCGCTCGCGCGCGAGTCCGGGCTCGTGTGGAACGAGGCCGAGCGTGTGAAGTGCGAGCAGGGCGTCGAGCGCTCTCCGGCGGCGCTCTCCGTGCTCGATCGCCTCGGCCGCGAGATCGTTCGGACCGTGGCCGGCTTCGAGCCGCTGCTTGCCGGCCAGCCCGTGCTCGAAGGCCTGACACTCATCGGCGGCACCGCGCGGCTTCCGCGGATCGAAGAGCTGCTCCGGGAGCGCACCGGGCTCGGCGTCGCGCGCCTCTCCCTTCCGCGGGGCGAGGCCGGCAGCCCCGCGAACGCCCTGCTCGCCGGCGGTGATCCGCTCGTCTACGCGCAGGCCACTGCGCTCGCGCTGCGCGGTACGCTGCGCGCGAAGACCCGGCTCAACTTCCGGCGCGACGAGTTCGCCTACCGGGTCGATCTGCGTCAGGTCGGCCGCGAGCTCGTCTGGACTGCGCGTCTCGCCGGCGCGGCGGCGCTGCTCGGCGCCGTCGTGCTCGTCACGGGCGTCGTGCTCCAGTCCCGCGAGGCCGCCGTGCTCGAGCAGAGCCTGAAGGCCCAGTACGCCCAGGCCTTCCCGGGACAGCCCGCGCCGGCCAACGTCGGGGCAGCCATGCGCGAGGCCGTGCGTGGCGCGCACGAGCGCGCAGATGCCCTGGGCGTCTATCGCGGCAACCTGTCGGCGCTCGACCTCCTCACCGAGATCTCGGCCCGGGTGCCGCAGGACCTCGAGGTCGTCTTCGAAGAGCTGAACATCGATCGCGGCGTCGTCCGCATCCGCGGCTACTCCAAGAGCTTCGAGGGCGTGGACCGGCTGCGCACGGAGCTGTCGAAGTTCGAGCCCTTCTCGCAAATCCAGGTGAGCGAGATCCAGAACGACGAGAAGCGGGGGGGCAAGAGCTTCAGCGTGACGATCAGCATGGCGCAGAGGGGAGAGACGGGATGAACGACCTCGTGGCCCGGGTGCGCGACTTCCTGGCCAACCTCTCGGCCAGCGAGCGGATGCTCCTGTCCGCCGTCGGCGGCCTCGTCGGGCTGATCCTGGTGTACTTCCTGGCGATCTCGCCCGTGCTGTCCGCCCGCGCACGCGCGCAGCAACGGGTCGACGCCGCGGAGCAGGATCTCGCGTCGATCGTCCGCCTGCGAAGCGAGTACGACGAGGTGAACGGGCGGCTCGCGGCGGTCGAGCGACGCATCGCGCAGGGGCCGACCGGGAACATCTTCACGACGCTCGAGGCGCTGGCCCGACAGTCCGCAGTGACGGTCGACTCGATGGATCCCCAGCCGGCGGCACCCGGCGGCCGCTACCGCGAGACGAAGGTGCAGGTGGTGCTGAAGGGCGTGACGCTCGCGCAGATGGTCAGCTATCTGCAGGGCATCGAGTCCGCGCCGCAGCTCCTCTCGATCAAGAGCCTGCGGATGCGCACGCGCGCGGACAAGCCCGATCTCCTGGACGTCACGTTCACCGTGTCCTCCTTCGAGGCCGCGTGACGGCGCAGCCCTTCAAGTCCCCGCGGCCCGGGAGCGCGGCGGGGGCGTCGGAGCTGCCGGCCTGGGTGTTCCGCCGCGCGATCCCATTCGGCGCCGCCGCGCTCACGCTGTTCTTCGTCGTGGCGGGATTCCCGTACGAGCGGCTTGCGCCCGCCGCGGCCGCGCGGATCTCGGCCGCGACGGGGGCGCGCGTCTCGATCGTGGACCTCGGGCCGACCCTCGGCCTGCTCGGGCTCGGGATCCACGCGGCGGGCGTGCGGATCGCGTGGCCCGACGGGAGCGCGCTCGAGCTCGACGACCTGCGCGTGCGTCCGGCGTGGTCGCTCGCGTGGCTCCGCGGCCGCCCTGCTCTCGCGGTCTCGGCCTCTGGGCCGCTCGGCCGTGCGGAGGGAACGGCGATCGTCGCGGGGGAGCCCGGCTTCGACGGCCGCGTGTCGGACCTCGACCTCTCGAAGCTTCCGATCGCGGGCTTCGTTCCGGGGGCGTCGATCGAAGGTCGCGGCGGCGCGGTCGGCGACGTCGCGCTCGGCCCCGCCGGCGTGCGGGGCTCGCTCGCCCTCGACGCGAAGGACGGCTCGATCGCCCTCCCGAACCTGCCGGTTGCCCTTCCCTACACGACGCTGCGTGGCGACGTGAAGATGACCGACGCAGCGCTCCTCGAGATCAGCGCGCTCGAGCTCGACGGCCCCCTCCTCGCCCTGCGCGTGAACGGCAGCGTCGGCCGCGCGGCGATCGCGCCGGCCTCGCCGCTGAACCTCGAGGTGCACGTCCAGGCGAAGGACGCGGCAGTGCGGCCCCTGCTCGCCCAGGCGGGCCTTCGGGTCGGCGACGACGGGAGCGCGGACCTTCGTCTCACGGGCACCGCCGCTCAGCCCCTCCTGCGCTGACGCTCCCATGCCGAAGAACGGGTCCCTCTCGTCGCTCCAGAAGGTCTTCAAGACCCTCGCCGACCCGACGCGCGTGCGCATCCTCGCGCTCCTCGAGCGCGAGGAGCTCGCGGTGCAGGACCTGATGCAGGTGCTCGGCATGGCGCAATCGCGCGTGTCCCGCCATCTCGCGATCCTCCGCGCCGAAGGCCTCCTGCGCGGACGCCGCGACGGCACCTTCGTGTACCACCGGTTCATCGCGCCCGAGAGCGGGATCTGGCGCGAGACCTGGGACCTCGCGCGGCGGTCGCTCTCGGCGAAGGGCCCGGGCGGAACGCGCCTCGACGCCACGCTGGAGCGCGACGCCGCGGCGCTCGCGCGCGTGCTCGACGCGAGGGCCGCGCGGTCCCGCGCGTTCTTCGACGCCGTGGGCCCCCAGTGGGACGCGCTGCGCAAGGTGTTCAACGACGACGCCCTGCGTGCGCGCGCGGTGGCCCGGCTCGTCCCGCCGGGGCTGCGCGTCGCGGACATCGGGACGGGCACCGGCATCCTCGCGCAGGAGCTCGCGCGCCTCGGGCTTCGCGTCATCGCCGTCGACAACTCGCCGCGGATGCTCGAGGCGGCGCGCGCGAACCTCGACGCCGCAGGTCTCGAGGGGGTCGAGCTCCGCCGCGGGGAGGCGAACGCGCTGCCGCTCGCCGACGGCGAGCTCGATGCGGCGCTCGCGCACATGGTGCTGCAATACCTCGCGTCGCCCGGAGACGCGGTGCGGGAGATGACGCGCGCGGTTCGCCCCGGCGGGGTCGTCGTCACGGTCGACTTCGTCCGTCACGACCGGGAGTGGATGCGCGAGGAGCTGGGCGTCACCTGGCTCGGGTTCGCCGAGAGCGAGATCGCCGGCTTCTTCGGCGCGGCGGGCCTCACGGACCTGCGCATCGAGACGCTGGCCCCCCTCTCGCCGGGGCGCGATCTCCCGGCGAGCTTCATCGCGTCGGGACGTCGCGCGCCCCGCTGATGGCCTCGCGCCGGATCCATGCCGTCCTGTTCGACGCGGTGGGGACGCTGATCCGCGTCGCGGAGCCGGTCGGCGAGACCTATGCGAGGCTCGCCCGTCCCTACGGCGTGTCGCTTCCCCCTGCGCGCATCGAGGAGGCGTTCCGCCGCGTCCTGCGCGCCGCGCCGCCCATGGTCTTTCCCGAGGCGTCTCCTGAGGAGACTCCGGCGCGCGAGCGCGCGTGGTGGCGCGACGTCGTGCGCGGCGCCTTTCGCGCCGCCGACGGCAGCGCGCGCTTCACCGACTTCGAGGCGTGCTTCGACGCGCTGTTCGCGCACTACGCGCAGGCCCGCGCCTGGGAGGCCGTGCCCGGCGCCCCGGACGCGCTCGGGACGCTGCGGGCTGCCGGCTTGCGGACGGGCGTCGTCTCGAACTTCGACGGGCGCCTTCCCGGCCTGCTCGAGGGCCTCGGGCTCGCCTCCGGGCTCGAGCTCGTGGTGCTGCCGGCGCAGGCGCGCGCCGCGAAGCCCGATCGCCGCATCTTCGACTTCGCCCTGGCGGCGCTCGACCTTCCAGCGCACGCAGCCGTCTACGTCGGGGACGACGCGGAGCACGACGTCGCCGGCGCGCGGGCCGCCGGGCTGCACGCGATCCACGTCGGTGCGCTTGCTACGCTCGACGCACTGCCCGACGCGATCGCCGCCCTCGAGGAGGAGACCCCGCAGTGACGCCGAGCCCCGCCCCCCCCGGATCTCCCGCCCCGAGCGCGCCCGCGGCCGGCTCGCCCGTGGCGTTCTTCCGCGAACGCTTCGGCCTCGACGACGGACAGCTGGCCGCCACGCTCGGGACCGCGCTCGAGCGCCGGGTCGACCACGCGGACCTCTTCTTCGAGTACACCTCCGAGGATTCCGTCGCCCTCGAAGAGGGCATCGTGAAGGCCGGCGACCGCCACCTCTCGCAGGGCGTCGGCGTGCGCGTCCAGACCGGGGAGCGCCAGGGCTACGCCCACTCCGACGACATCACGCTCGAGAGCCTGCGCCTCGCGGCCAGCACCGCGCGCGCCATCTCCGAAGGCGCGGGCAGCGCGCGGTCCGTCGCGGTGCGCGGGGCCGGCAGGCCCGCGCGCGACCTCTACCCGGTGACCCTCCCGCCCACCGACGTGCCGATCGGGCGGAAGGTGGCGCTCCTCGGCGAGATCGACGCCTACGCCCGCCGGCTCGACCCGCGCGTCGTCCAGGTGATGGCGAGCGTCGTGTCGCAGAACCGTGTCGTCCTCGTCGCCGCCAGCGACGGCACGTTCGTCGGCGACGTGCGTCCGCTCGTGCGCCTCAACGTGCAGGTGATCGCCGCTGATCCGGGCGGCGCGCGGCGCGAGGTCGGCTACCAGGGCATGGGCGGACGGTTCGAGCTCGACCGGCTCCTCGACGCCGCCGCGTGGCAGCCGCTCGCCGCCGACGCGGTGCGCATGGCGGTCCTGAACCTCGACGCGGCGCCCTGTCCCGCCGGCACCATGGACGTCGTGCTCGGCCCGGGCTGGCCCGGCGTGCTGCTCCACGAGGCGGTCGGGCACGGGCTCGAGGGCGACTTCAACCGCAAGAAGACCTCCGCGTTCAGCGACCGCATCGGGCAGCAGGTCGCGGCGAAGGGCGTGACGGTGGTGGACGACGGCACGATCCCGTCGCGGCGCGGATCGCTCAACGTGGACGACGAGGGCACGCCCACGCAGCGCACGGTGCTGATCGAGGACGGCATCCTCCGCGGCTACCTCCAGGACCGGCTGAACGCGCGGCTCATGGGCCTGCCGCCCACCGGCAACGGGCGCCGCGAGAGCTACGCGCACCTCCCGATGCCTCGGATGACCAACACGTTCATGCTCGCGGGCGCCGAGGCGCCGGAGGACGTGCTGCGCTCCGTGAAGCGCGGTCTCTACGCGGTGTCGTTCAGCGGCGGTCAGGTGGACATCACGAGCGGGAAGTTCGTGTTCAGCGCGAACGAGGCGTACCTGATCGAGGACGGCCGCGTGGGTCGCCCGGTGAAGGGGGCGACGCTGATCGGGAACGGCCCCGACGCGCTGCTGCGGGTGTCGCGGATCGGCAGCGACCTGCTGCTCGACCGGGGCGTCGGGACGTGCGGCAAGGACGGCCAGAGCGTCCCCGTCGGCGTCGGGATGCCGACGATCCGGCTCGATGCGATCACCGTCGGAGGCACCGAGGCGTGACGCAGCGGGAGCGCGGAGCCGACGGCCGCGGAGCGGCCGCCGACGTGGTGGAGCGCGCCGTCGCGCGGGCGCGGCAGGCGGGCGCCGCGGCGGCGGACGCCGTCCTGGTCGAGAGCGACGGGCTCGAGGCGCGCGTGCGCGACCGCGAGATCGACTTCGTGACGCAGGCGCGCGAGCGCACGCTCGGCATCCGCGCGTTCGTGTCGGGCCCGAACGGCCTCTCGACCGCCATCACCTCGACAAGCGATCTCGCCCCGGGCGCGGTCGACGCGATGGCGGCCGACGCGGTGGCCCTCGCGCGATCGACGGCCGCGGACCCGGCCGCCGGCCTCCCGACGGGCGGCTTCGCCACGAACCTGCCCGACCTCGCGCTGTTCGACGCGGCGGACCGCGGCGTCACGGTGGAGACGCGCATCGACGCCGCGCGCCGCGCGGAAGCGGCGGCGCGCGCAGCCGACCCGCGCATCGCGAACTCCGAGGGCTCGTCCGTCTCTTCGGGCTTCCGCCGCGTCGCGTACGCCAACAGCGGCGGCTTCGCGGGCAGCTACGAGTCGGCGAGCCACTCCCTCTTCTGCGAGCCGATCGCCCGGGCGAACGGTCACATGCAGCGGGACTACTGGATGACCGTACACCGGCGTCTCGGCGGGCTCGAAGACCCGGACGTCGTCGGCCGGCGCGCGGCGGAGCGCGCGGCGCGACGGCTCGGAGCGCGGCGCGTTCCGACGTGCGAGGCCCCCGTGATCTTCGATGCGCTCACCGCGCGGAGCCTGCTCTCCCACCTCTTCGGGTGCGTGTCGGGCTACGCGGTGTACCGCCAGACCAGCTTCCTGGCGGCGCGCATGAACGAGACGATCGCGAGCGACGCCGTCACGGTGATCGACGACGGCCGCCTGACCGGCGGCCTCGGCAGCAAGCCCTTCGACGGCGAGGGCCAGCCCACGCGGCGCAACCTGGTGGTGGAGCGCGGGCGTCTCCGCAGCTGGCTCCTCGACTCCTACTCCGCGCGCAAGCTCGGCCTCGCGACGACGGGCAACGCCTCGCGCGGCGCCGCGAGCCCTCCCGGCGTGGGCCCGACGAACCTCTGGCTCGAGCCCGGACGGGGGACGCTCGACGAGCTCGTCGCCGATACCGGACGGGGTCTGCTCGTCACCGAGCTGATCGGACAGGGGTTCAACCCGGTGACCGGGGACTACTCGCGCGGAGCGTCGGGCTTCTGGATCGAGGGCGGCGAGCTCGCATACCCGGTCGAGGAGATCACGATCGCGGGAAACCTCGGCGCCATGCTGACGGGCATCGATCGCGTGGGCGGCGAGCTGCTCTGGCTCGGCTCGATGGCGTCCCCGCCCGTGCGCATCGCGCGCATGACCATCGCGGGAGAGTGACGGGTGACGGCGTCCCCCGCCGGACCGCCGAACGTCATGCTCGGGCTGTCGCTCCCGGAAGTCGACGTGTGGTCGCCGCGCGTGACGGTCGCGCTCGGCATGAATCCCGGCATCTTCACCGGCCCCGGCACCAACACCTATCTCGTGGGCACCGGGCGACGCCGCATCCTGCTCGACACGGGCCAGGGCGCCGCCGCCTATCTGCCCGTGCTCGAGCGCGCGATGGAGCGCGCGGGCTGCGGCGCGATCCAGGAGATCGTTCTGACACACGGACACGTGGACCACATCGGCGGCGTGCGCGCCCTGCGCGAGCGCTTCGGGGCGCTGCGCGTCTCGAAGCTCCCCGACCCCGTGGACACCACGCCGGACCTCACGCCCCTGCACGATGGCGACGTGGTGCGCACGGAAGGCGCGACGCTGCGCGCCGCCTGGGCGCCCGGCCACGCGCGCGACCATCTCTGCTTCTGGCTCGAGGAGGAGCGCGCCCTCTTCTCCGGGGACAACGTGCTGGGCGTCGGCACGACCGTGATCCCGACCGAGGGCGGCGATCTCCGGGACTATCTGGACTCGCTCGCACGCCTCCTTGCCGGCGCCCCGGGCCGGATCTATCCCGCGCACGGACCCTGCATCGCGGACGGCGTCGCGAAGCTCCGGGAGTACATCGCGCACCGCGCGCAACGCGAGCGTCAGATCGAAGACGCGCTTCGCGCGATCGGGCCCGCCCGCCCGGCCGAGCTGGTGGCGCACATCTACGTGGACGTGCCGGTGGTGCTGCACGCCGCCGCCGCGCACTCCGTCACCGCCCACCTGCTGAAGCTCGAGCGCGAGGGACGCGCGCGACGCGACGGGGGGAGCGAGACGCCCCTCACCGCGCGCTGGAGCCTCGCGTGACGCATCCCGTCGTCCTGCGGCTCCAGCACGCCGATCCGTCGGAGCGCCGCGCCGCCTGTCTCGCGGCGAAGGACGACCCCTCCGCCGCGCTCCTGGTGGACGCGCTCGGTCTGGCGCTCGGCGATCCGGTGAAGGCCGTCGCGCGCGCGGCGTCGGATGCGCTCGTGGACATCGGCCGGCGCGAGCGCCACGTCGACGCCGTGCTGCGGGACGCCCTGCGCAGCAGCTCGCCGAGCCGCCGCTTCGGCGCGGTCTACACGACGGTGCGTCTCGCGCCGCCGACCCCGGTCCTCCTGCCCGCGCTGATCGAGGCGCTCGCCGCCCCGGACGGCGACGTGCGCTGGGCGGCCGCGAGGATCCTCGTCGACCTCGGCCGGCTCCACGGCGAGGTGCTCGGCGTGCTGCTCGGGCTGCTGCGCGGCGGCGAGAGTCCCGCGGTGCGCCGGATGGCGGCGTTCTGCCTCCGCGAGCTCGCGCCGGATCGCCCGGAAGCCGCGCGCGTCCTCGTCGAGGCGACGCGCGATTCCGACCTCCACGTCCGCCGTGCCGCGCTCACCGCCCTCGCCTCCCTCCTCGACCCGCCGCCGGAGGTGGGCGCGCGGCTGCTCGACGCGCTGGCGGGGGAGCCGGATCCCGCCGCGCGACGGATCGCCGCGGTCGCGCTCGGCGAGCTCGGGGCCGCGGACGCCCGGGCGCTCCCGTCCGGCTCGCTGGAGCGGCTGCGCGCCCTCGCGGGCGACGCCGAAGACGGAGACCTCCAGCGGGCGGCTCGGCGTGCCCTCGAGCGGATCGCGGGAGTCCGGGGAGGCGCGGCGAGCGCGCCGGAGGGGCCATGAGCGGTGGACCGCGCCACACCATCAGGCCCGGCGACACCGCCGGGGCGCAGCCGGAGCTCCGCACGGCGATCGTGACGGGAGGAACCGGCGCGCTCGGCGCGACCGTCGTGCAGGCGTTCCTCGACGTCGGCGACCGCGTCGTCGTGCCGTGGATCGTCGAGCGCGAGCGCGAGTCGCTCGCGGCGGCGCACGGCGCCGCGCTCGCGGCCGGACGGCTCGTGCTGGTGCAGGCCGACGTGGCGTCGGAGGACGGCGCGAAGTCCGTCGCCGCGACGGCGGGCGCCGCGGACGTGCTGGTGAACGGCGTCGGAGGCTTCGCCGGCGGGACGCCGGTGCACGAGACCGGCCTCGACGTGTGGGATCGCATGTGGGCGATGAACGTGCGGACCGCGGTGGCGATGTCGCGCGCAGTCCTGCCCGGAATGCTCGGCCGGGGGCGCGGCGCGATCCTGAACGTCGCATCGCGCGCGGCGCTCGACCGCCCCGCCGGGCTCGCGGCCTACAGCGCGTCCAAGGCGGCGGTCATCGTGCTCACCGAGACGCTCCAGCGCGAGGTCGCCGCGCGCGGGGTACGCGTGAACGCGATCGTCCCCACGACGATCGACACCCCGGCGAACCGCGCCGCGATGCCCAAGGCCGACTTCTCGTCCTGGACGCCGCCCGCGCGGATCGCGGCCGTGCTGGTCTGGCTCGCGAGCGACGCCGCGGCCGCCGTGCGCGGGGGTCTCGTTCCCGTGTGAACCGCGGGCCGATCACTCCGGCCAGTCGTTCGTGCGGCAGTGCTTCGCGTCGATCGCGCTCACGACCTGGAGATACCCCGGCCAGCCGAACCCCGGGATGAACCCGAGCCAGAACTTGTGCGGCGGCACGCCCTTGAACCCCTCCTGCTTGAGGCTCATCTCGCCGAGGCCGGGATGCGCGATCGACATCCACATCGCCTTCGAGCCGTTGCAGGCGCGCGGCGGGGGAGCCGTCGCTTCGGTGAGGGCGGCCTTGAGCTCCTGCTCGTTGCCCGCCGCGTAGTACTTGCCGCCGCCACCCTCCGCGACGCACTCGAGCGTACCCCGCTCCCCCGCGCTCACGTCGAGGCCGACGACGTGCACCTTCACGTCGATCCCCGTCTGGGTCCGCACCTCGTTCGCCACCCTGCAGGGGTCGCCTTCGCAGGTCTCGGTGCCGTCCGACACGAGCACGATCGTCGAATGCCCGGGCATTCCCTTCAAGGCATCCGCACCGCGCCGCAGGGACGCGCCGATCGGGGTCATGCCGCGCGGCTTCACCGAGGCGAGATGCGCATCGAAGGCGGCTACGTCCACCGGCCCGACCGGCTGGAGGAGCTGGATGTCCGTGCAGTCCTTCTTCTCCTTGGCGGATTGCGAGCCGTACACGAGCAGGCCCACGGTCATGTCGGAGGGCATGTTCGCCACGAGGTCCCGCACAGTGCGCTGCGCGATCTGGATCTTCGACTCCCCGCCGAGCTTGCCGGCCATGCTGCCGGAGGAGTCGAGGATGATGAGCACGTTCGACTGCTCCTCGCCGTCCTCGGCCGCGAAGCCCGGGCCCGCTGCGAGCGCGTACGCCGCCGCCAGCACGACGGCCGACACCCGCATTCGAGCTCGCCTCCCGTCCCGCCGATGGTCGCCGATGGAGTGCATGATCGGTGGTTCCTCCCGAAGCGCAGTCCTAGCCTAGAATCGAGCGGTCTCGCAGGAAGGCGAGCCCGCGGCGACCACGCGGTCGCAGGATGCACCATGCCGGAAGCGATTGACAGGCCGAGACCGCGGGGCGGAGCAGACCCGGGCGACCCGCTGGTCGGTCGCCAGGTCCGCGACTTCCGGATCCTCGAGCGCGTCGGGCGCGGCGGCATGGGCGCGGTCTACAAGGCGGAGCACGCGCTCCTCCGCGAGATGCGCGCGCTGAAGGTGATCCGCGCGGAGCGGTTCCACGCCGTGCCCGATGCGATCGAGCGGTTCCAGCGCGAGGCGCGGATCGCGGTGCGGCTCCGTCACCCCAATCTCGTCCTGATCTACGACTTCTTCATCGAGGGCGGCGACCACTTCCTGGTGATGGAGTACGTGGTCGGCGAGAGCCTCGCGCAGCGCATCCGGGCGACCGGGGCGTTGTCCGCGGAGGAGACGTGCCGGATCGGGATCCAGTGCTGCTCCGGACTGGCCCACGCCCACGACATGGGGATCGTGCACCGCGATCTCTCGCCCGAGAACATCCTGCTCCAGCCCGGGCCGGGCGGCCCGCAGGCGAAGATCATCGACTTCGGGATCGCGCGCGCTGCGGTCTCGGGCTCCGGACCGGCCCATGCCGACGCGGAGTCCACGCTCACGCGCGCCGGCGACTTCCTCGGGAAGCCCCGATACTCCTCGCCCGAGCAGGCGGGGAAGCTGCGCGCGGGGGAGACCCTCGACCAGCGCAGCGACCTGTACACGCTCGGTCTCATCCTCTACGAGATGGTGACGGGCGACCTGCCGTTCCACTCCGACACCGAGATCGGTTACCTCTCGCTGCACGCGTTCCAGGAGCCCGCCCGGCCAGGCGAGCGGCGGCCCGACCTCGCGATCCCGACCGCGGTCGAGCGCGTGATCCTGCGCTGCCTCGAGAAGGACCGCAGCCGGCGCTTCCAGGACGCGCGCGCTCTCGGCGAGGCGCTCGAGTGGGCCTGGCGATCGGGCGACCCGCGCGACGCGCCCTTCGCGCTCGAGCCGGCCGCGACCGGCGGCGCCGGCGCCACGCGCTACGTGCCGACCATGCCGGCTGCGTTCGACCAGGCGCCGTGGCCGGAACTCGGCGAGCCTGTGGCGGCCGCACCGATCGACGACGAGGAGCGCGGCGGGGCGCTCCAGCTCGCCGGCCTCGCGCTCGTTCTGACGCTTCTTGGTGTCGGTCTCGGCACGGCCGCGTGGTGGTGGACGCAGCCCGGAGATCCCGCTGCGACCCACGGGGCGCCCGCTCGGATCGCGCCGAGCGCGCCCACGCACGCCGCGCCTGCGCCGGCCCCGTCTCCCGCGGGACCGGCCGTCGAGCCCGCCGTCACGGTGCCGGCCCCCGCCGTCCCGCCCCAGCCCGCGGCCACGGAAGCGGCGACGGCCCCTCCGGCGCCCGAGACGGCCCCGCCGCACGCGACGTCCGTCCCCGCTCCGAGCCCGGAGAGCGAGCGCGCGCCGGCGCGAGCGCCCGCGGCCGCGAGCGTCCCGAAGCGTCCAGCGCCGGGCCCGGCTCCGCGGGAGACGGCCTCCGTTCCTGCCCCCGCCGCTCCCTCCGTGCCCGCCCTCCCACCGTTCGCCGATGACGCGGAGATGGAGAGCGCGTTCCAGGACGCGATCGAGTTCGAGGGCGCGCACGACAAGCCCGCAGCGATCGCGAACTGGGACCGCTTCCTCAAGCGGCAGCCGTCGCAGGCCCTCGAGCAGAAGGCGCGGAAGCGGCGCACGCAGCTCAGGCTCGATTCGCTCTGACCTCCGCGTCCCGATTGACCCGCGCGTCCCGCTCGTTCAAGATGGGAGCGGTCGATCGGAACGGGAGGATCCGGGAATGCCCAAGCTCGACGGATCGAAGACCCACGGTCATCTGAAGGAGGCGTTCGCCGGCGAGTCCCAGGCGAACCGCCGGTACCTGTACTTCGCGCGCCAGGCCGACATCGAAGGCCATCCCGACGTCGGCGGTCTCTTCCGCGACACCGCGGAGGCCGAGACCGGGCACGCGCACGGGCACCTCGACTTCCTCAAGTCCGTTGGAGATCCCGCGACGGGGAAACCCATCGGCAGCACCGACCGCAACCTGGCGGCCGCGGTCGCCGGCGAGACCTACGAGTACACCGAGATGTACCCGGGCATGGCGCGAACCGCGCGCGACGAGAAGTTCGACGAGATCGCCGAGTGGTTCGAGACGCTCGCGAAGGCCGAGAAGTCGCACGCCGGCCGGTTCCAGAAGGCGCTGGATACGCTTGCCAAGCTCTAGATGAAAGTCACGCTCCCCGAGCACGCGAGCTCCGCGCTCGGCTACGAGCACCCGGCCTACCTCGATCCCGACTCCGTGGATCGCGAGCTGAGGCGCGTCTCCGACATCTGCCACCAGTGCCGGCGCTGCCTCCCGCTCTGTGGGTCGTTCCCGGCGCTCTTCGATCTGGTCGACGCCACCGAGCAGGAGGTCGCGGGCGTGACCGCGTCCGGCCTCGAGCGCGTGAACGAGCTGTGCTTCCACTGCAAGCAGTGCTTCAACCACTGCCCGTACACGGCGCCGCACGAGTGGGACGTCGACTTCCCCGCGCTCATGCGGCGGCACCAGCTCGTGCGCGCGCAACGCGACGGGATCCCGCTCCTGCGCCGCGTCACCACGTGGACCGACCGGATCGGGAAGCTGGGCTCTCTCCTCCCCGGGCCGATGAACTTCGCGAACCGGAACCGGCTGTCCCGCCTGCTGATGGAGAAGACGATCGGGATCCACCGCGACTGGATCCAGCCCACGTATCACCGCGAGACCGTCACGCGCTGGTGGCGCCGCCGCGGCGGGCCTCGGCCCGCCGCGCTTCCGGCCGGCGCGGCCGCCGCGGAGAGCGGCGCTGCGCCGCGCGCCGTGCTCTTCACCACCTGCTCCGTCGAGTACAGCGATCCCGAGGTCGCCCGGGCGGCGGTGGACGTGCTCGAGCGCAGCGGCGTCGCCGTCGACGTCTGCTACGCGCGCTGCTGCGGCATGCCCTACACCGACACCGGCGACCTCGGGGCCGCGCGGCGCAACGCGCGCGCGAACGTCGCGGACCTCCTCCGCCACGTCGACGCGGGCGCGACGATCGTCGTGCCGGGACCCTCGTGCTCGCTCATGCTGAAGCACGAGTACCCGAAGCTGCTCGGCACCGAGGACGCGCGCCGCGTCGCGAACGCCACGCGCGACCTGATGGAGCACCTCTACGCGCTCGCGCGCGAGGGCCGCCTCTCACGCGCGTTCGCGTCGAAGCTCGGCCGCGTGGCCTACCATGCGCCGTGTCACCTGCGCGCGCAGAACGTCGGCTCGCGCGCTCACGACCTGCTGCGCCTGGCGGGCGCCGACGTGACGCTCGTGGACGCCTGCTCCGGCGTCGACGGCACGTGGGGGATGCGGGCCCGCTTCTTCGCCGAGTCGCAGAAGGTGGCACGCAAGCTCGTTCGCGGGATCGAGGGCGCGGGCGCCGAGACGATCGCGACGGACTGCCCGCTCTCCGCGCTCCGGATCGAGCAGGTGGTGGGACGGAAGGCGGTCCACCCCGTCGTGCTCCTCGCGCGCGCCTACGGGGGCGGTCCCTGAGACCGCTGGCGCGCGCGGAGATCGTCGACCTCGAGCGCTACGAGGCGCTCCGTCAGGACTACCGCGCGCGGGTGATCGACCTGAAGCGGCGGCGCCGCGTGGCCGTGGGCGACCGCGTGACGCTCCTCTTCGAGAACCGCGAGACGCTCCGGTTCCAGGTGCAGGAGATGCTGCGGGTCGAGCGGATCCGCGCCGGGGACGCGGTGCAGGCCGAGCTCGACGTCTACAACGAGCTCATGCCCGGTCCCGGCGAGCTCTCGGCGACGCTCTTCATCGAGATCACCGACACCGCACGCATCAAGCCCGAGCTCGACCGCCTCGTCGGGCTCGACGCGCACGTGTCGCTGGTGCTGGACGAGGGAGCGGACGAGCGGGCCGCGCGCGCGACCTTCGACCCGCGGCAGCGCGACGACGAACGCATCTCGGCCGTCCAGTACGTGCGCTTCCCCCTCGACCTCGGTCTCCAGGCCGCGCTCGCCGACCCGGCGGTGCGCGCACGACTGCGGATCGACCATCCCGCGTACCGCTGCGAGACCGAGCTCTCGCCGCCGCTCCGGGCGCAGCTCCTGGCCGATCTCGCCGCCGCCGAGCCCGAGCCGCTGCTCCGCATCCCGGACGAAGCGGCGCGCCCCGCCTTCGACGAGGTGCTGCTCGAGACAGACCTCGTGCGCGTGGTGCGCCTGACTGGCGCCGGGAGCGTCGCCGTCCTGTGTCGCGCGCCGGTCTCCCTGACCGACGCAGGGCGGGACCTCCTCGCCGCGGTGATGGCGGAGGTGCAGGCGCAGGCCCGCGACCTCGCGCGGCGCGAAGGTGCGTGCCGGGTGGTCTGCGACGTGGAGCCGGGCGCGACGCCGATGCGCTGGCTCCTGCTGCCGCGCGGACGCTGAGCCGTGCGCGCCATCCTCGGGTAGCCTCGGCGCTGCGCGGTCCCGTGCGCGGAGCGGAGGGAGCGGTCCCGTGGCATCGAAGCAGTCGAGCTGGACGCTGGAAGCGGCGCGCGCGCTGGTGGCCGACCTGCGGACGCGGACCGCGCGCGCCGTCGAGCAGGTGGACGCCCTCATGGCGGAGCGCGAGGCCGCGCCCGCCGGCTCCCCGGAGCGCGCGAAGCTCGACGCGCGGGTGCAGGAGATCGTCGGCCGCTGGACGCGCGCAATGGAGGCCCTCGGCCTCGAGGTGAAGGGGCTCTGGCTCGTCGACTTCGACAACGGCAGCGGGTGCTACTGCTGGAAGTGGCCGGAGGAGGAGCTCGCATACTTCCACGGCTACGAGGAAGGCTTCGCGGGACGCACCCGGATCCAATGACCGTCCCCTCCCGACCGAGCCCCACCCTCGTGCTCGCGAGCGGGTCGCCCCGGCGCCGCGAGCTGCTGACGCGCGCGGGCGTGCGCTTCGAGGTGCGGCCATCGGGCGTCGACGAGACGCGCGCAGCGGGTGAAGGCGCGCGGCCCTACGCCGTGCGGCTGGCCCGCGAGAAGGCTCTCGACGTGCGCAGGCAGCTCCCCGCGTCGCCGCGACGGCTCGTGCTCGGGGCCGACACCATCGTCGTGCTGGACGACGACGTGGTCGGCAAGCCGGAGGGCCCGGAGCACGCGGTGGCCCTGCTGTCGCGGCTCGTCGGCCGGGTGCACCGTGTGCTCACGGCCGTCGCGATCGTGGAGACCGACGGGCAGCAGGCGCGCGAGACCTGCGTCGAGAGCACCGTGGTGATGCGCCCGGCGACCCTCGAGTCGATCCGCGCCTACGTCGCCACGGGGGAGCCGCTCGACAAGGCCGGCGCCTATGCGGCGCAGGGCGAGGGCCGCCGCTTCATCGAGCGCATCGAAGGCAGCGAGACGAACGTGATCGGGTTGCCGATCGACGAGACGCTCGCCCTCCTGCGCGAGCTCGAGCGAGCCGCCGGGGCCGCCGGCGCGGTGCACGTCCCCTGACGGGGCTCGGGGCGCTCGCGGACCGCCTCGCCGACGTGCGCGCGCGCATCGCGCGCGCGGCCGCCCGCGCCGGCCGCGACCCCGCGGAGATCACGCTGATCGGTGTCACGAAGCTCGTCCCCGCGGAGCGCGTCGTCCTCGGCGTGCGCGCGGGCCTGCACGACCTCGGCGAGAGCTACGTCCAGGAAGCGAGCGCGAAGATCCCCGCGGTGCGGGAGGCCCTCGCAGCCGGCGCCGAGCCGCCGCCCGCGCTGCGTTGGCACGCCATCGGGCGGCTCCAGCGGAACAAGGCCCGCGACGTCGCGCGCCTCTTCGACGTCGTCCATTCGGTCGACCGCGTCGAGCTCGCGCGCGACCTCGACCGCCGCGCCGGGGAGGCCGGCCGTCGCCTCGCGGTGTTCCTCCAGGTGAACCTGAGCGGCGAGCCCCAGAAGGGCGGCGCCGCGCCGGACGCCGTGGTCGGGCTCGCGGCTGCGTGCGCAGAACTCGCGCACCTCGAACCGGTCGGACTGATGGGCGTTCCGGCGGAGGATCCCGACCCCGAGGCCGCGCGCCCGGCCTTCGCCGCGCTGCGAGAGCTCGCCGGGCGGCTCCGGGCGAGCCCCGGCGGCGCAGGCCTCCGGCAGCTCTCGATGGGGATGTCGCACGATTTCGAGGTGGCGATCGAGGAGGGAGCGACGCACGTTCGCGTCGGCACGGCCCTCTTCGGGCCGAGGGGGGAAACGACATGAGCGGCCGGATCGATCCCGCGATGCAGCCGGGCGCGCCGCCCGCGCTGGCGGGAAGGCGAATCGGGTTCCTGGGCGCGGGCGCGATGGCCGAGGCGCTGATCGGCGGCCTCGTCGCCGCCGGCGTGCCCCCCGCGCACCTCGTCGCCGCCGATCCGGATCCGGCGCGGCGCGAGCTCGTGACCCGGTCGTTCGGAGTCGCAACGACCGGGTCGAACGCCGAGGCCGTCTCGCGAAGCGACCTCGTCGTGCTCGCGGTGAAACCCGCGCTCGTAGAGCCCGCGCTGCGCGCGCTCGCGGCCGTCGGCGCGGGCGATCTCGCGCGACCGCTGTGGATCTCGATCGCGGCCGGCGTGCCGATCGCGCGGCTCGCGGCGGCGCTGCCCGGTGGAGCGCGCGTCGTGCGCGCCATGCCCAACACACCGGCGCTCGTGCGCGCGGGCGCGACGGCGGTATGCGCGAGCGCTGCGGCGAGCCCGGCCGACCGCGCCGCCGCGAGCGCGCTCTTCGAGACCGTCGGGGTGTGCTGGGAGGCGCCGAGCGAGGGGCTGCTCGACGCGGTCACGGGCCTCTCGGGCAGCGGCCCGGCCTACGTCTTCGTGTTCCTCGAGGCCCTGGGCGACGCCGGGGTGCGCGTCGGTCTTCCGCGGGACGCCGCCTACCGCCTGGCCTTCCAGACCGTGCTCGGGGCCGCGAAGCTCGCCCAGGAGACCGGCCGCCATCCCGCGGCGCTGAAGGACCAGGTCACCTCCCCCGGCGGGACCACGATCGCGGGCCTGGAGCGCCTCGAGGCCGGAGGCCTGCGCGCGGCGGTCTACGACGCGGTGGCCGCAGCCACCCGGCGCTCCCGGGAGCTCGCCCGGGACTAGCGCACGGCGCGGGCAGAAGGCGGGATGTGGCCCCCGTCACTCAAGAATCCGCGGGGTTCGGACGAAGACCTGCCGCAGAACGTTCGGGAGACCCGCATGCGGCTGACGCCCCTCGACATCCAGAACCACCGCTTCGGACAGGCGTGGCGCGGCTTCGACCCGGCCGAGGTCGAGGCCTTCCTGCGCATGATCGCCGAGGACTACGAGGCCGTGGTCCGCGAGCGCGACGCGGTCCGCGAGAGCGTCCGCCACCTCGAGAGCCGCGTCGCCGAGCTCGCGGCCCAGGAGGGGACCCTGCGCGAGACCCTCGTCACCGCGCAGGCCCTCGCCGAGGACCTGAAGCGCACGGCGGTGAAGGAGTGCGAGGTGCTGATCGGCCAGGCGGAGGTGAAGGCCGAGAAGATCCTCGACGCCGCACACCGGCGCGCGGCGAAGCTCGCCGAGGACATCCGCGAGATGAAGGGGGTGCGGGTCCGGCTCGCGGCCGCGGTCCGCACCACGGTCGAGACCCATCTCGCGCTGCTCGAGGGCCTCGCCGAGGAGCCCACCGAGGACCCGCTGCTCGACGGGAAGGTCGCGTTCCTGACGCGTCCCCCGGCGCCGCCGAAGGCCGCCTCGGGCAACGGCGGCGCTTGACGGCCCCGGGGGCGGACGCCACGTTTCGCGCACCATGCCGACCTACGAGTACCGCTGCGACAAGTGCGGCCACGAGTTCGAGCGCGAGCAGCGGATCACCGAGGACCCGATCAAGACCTGCCCGAAGTGCAAGGCCGCGAAGGCCAGGCGGCTGATCTCGGCGACCACGTTCGTCCTGAAGGGGGGAGGCTGGTACTCCGACCTCTACTCGAGCGGGAAGTCGAGGGACAAGGCGGACTCCCCGGCGGCCGGCGAGTCGTCCGGCGCGAAGGCGGAGAGCAAGAGCGAGGCCAAGTCGGAAGCGAAGTCGGAGTCGAAGACGAAGACGGAGACGAAGGCAGGCTCGAAGAGCGACTCCGCCACGAAGAAGCCGTCGAAATCCAACGCCGCGGCGTAGCCGCCTTCGATTCCCGCCCCTGTCCGTTATACTGCGCCCCGCCCGAGTCGTGGAGGCGCCTCCCACGCCATGACCGCAGTCCGGACCACCGTCGTCGTCGACGGCATGGCGCTCGCGCAGGAGCTCCGCGCGGAGATCGCCGCGGAGGTCGCGGCGCTCGTGGCCGCCGGACGCCGCGCACCTTGCCTCGCCGTGGTGCTCGTCGGCGACAACCCGGCGAGCGCGTCCTACATCAAGGGCAAGCGTCGCGCGTGCGCGCGCGCCGGCATCGCGTCGCGCGAGCACGACCTGCCCGCGAACGCCAGCGAGTCGGACGTGCTCGCGCTGATCGATGCCCTGAACCGCGACGACGACGTCGACGGAATCCTGGTCCAGCTGCCGCTCCCGAAGCCGATCCGCGCGGCGGCCGTGACCGAGGCGACCTCCCCCGCGAAGGACGTCGACGGGCTCCATACCCAGAGCGCGGGGCGTCTCCTCGCCGGCCTCCCGGGCCTGCGTCCCTGCACGCCCCTGGGCATCCTCGAGGTGCTCGACCGGCACCACGTCCGCCTCGAAGGCGCGCACGCCGTCGTGATCGGCCGCAGCGTCCTCGTGGGCAAGCCGGTCGCGCTGCTCCTGCTCGAGCGCAACGCCACGGTGACGCAGTGCCATTCGCGCACGCGCGACCTCGCCTCCCACGCACGCGAGGCCGACGTGCTGGTCGCCTGCGCGGGGAGCCCCCTCCTCGTGAAGGGCGACTGGATCAAGCCCGGCGCCGCCGTGATCGATCTCGGCGTGAACCAGCAGGGCGACCGCCAGGTGGGCGACGTCGACTTCGACGCCGCCCTCGGCGTGGCCGGCCTGATCACGCCGTCGCGCGGCGGTGTCGGCCCCCTCACGATCACGATGCTCCTGCGCAACACGCTCGAGGCGCATCGCTCGCGGCTCGGCCTCCCCTCCCCGAAGCCCGCGCGATGACCACGCTGAGGCGCACCCCCCTCGCCGAGACGCACCGGCGCCTCGGCGCCCGGATGGTCGACTTCGCGGGCTTCGAGATGCCCGTGTCCTACACGTCGATCCTCGCGGAGCACGCCGCGGTGCGCGAGCGCGCGGGGCTGTTCGACGTCTCGCACATGGGCCAGATCCACCTCAGCGGCGCCGGCGCCGTGGGCGCCGTGGAGCGCCTCGTCACCTGCCCGGTCGCGTCGCTCCGACCCGGCGCCGTGCGGTACGGGCTGCTCTGCAACGAGGCGGGGGGCGTCGTCGACGACGTCACCGTCTACCGCCTCGGCGGCGAAACGCTGTTTCTCTGCGTGAACGCCTCGAACATCGAGAAGGACCACCGCTGGATCGCCGCGCACTCCGGCGCGGGCGTGCGGGTGGAGGACCGCAGCGCGCAGGTCGGCCTGCTCGCGCTGCAGGGGCCGGCGAGCGTGGCCGTGCTCGAGCGCCTCGGAGCCTCGGCGGCCGGGGCGCTCCGGCGCTTCACGTTCCTCGAGACGCGCCTCTCCGGCGCGGACGCCCTGGTCTCGCGCACCGGCTACACCGGCTCCGACGGGTTCGAGCTGTACCTCCCCGCCGACCGCACGGCAGCGGTCTGGGACACGCTGCTCGAGGCCGGCCGGCCTCTCGGGCTCCAGCCGTGCGGCCTCGGCGCCCGGGACACGCTGCGGCTCGAGGCCGCCCTCCCCCTCTACGGCCACGAGCTCGACGACACGACCTCGCCCCTCGAGGCGCGGCTCGACCGTTTCGTGAAGCTCGACGCCGGAGGGTTCCTCGGCGCGGAGGCGATCGCACGGCGCAAGGCCGCGGGCCACCCGCGGCTCCTCGTGGGCTTCGTGCTCGAGGAGCGCGGCATCGCGCGGGCCGGACACGCGATCGCCCACGGGGGCGCCACCGTCGGCGTGGTGACGTCCGGCGCGCCCTCGCCGAGCCTCGGCAGCTCGATCGGCCTGGGGTACGTTCCGCCGTCCCTTGCGCCCGTCGGTACGCGCTTCGCGATCGTGATCCGGGAGCGCGGCGTCGCCGGGCGCGTGGTAGAAACTCCATTCGTGAAGGCACCCAGGCCGCGCGCCGCGTGAGACGGGCCGCGCGGGGCCGGCGAGCGTCGAGGCGGGGGCGCCCGACGCGGCGTTCGCCCTCGCCGATGGGAGGAACGCGTGGCCGACTACGACATCCCGGACGATCGTCGCTACAGCAAGGAAGACGAGTGGGCGCGCGTCGAGGAGGACCGCGTCAGCGTCGGCGTCACCGACTACGCGCAGCAGCAGCTCGGGGACATCGTGTTCGTGGAGCTCCCCGCCGTCGGCGCGGCCGTCGAGAAGGGCGAGCCGTTCGGCGTGATCGAGTCGGTGAAGGCGGTGTCGGACCTGTATGCACCGGTGTCCGGCGTGGTCGTGGAGATCAACACCGATCTGGCCGAGCACCCCGAGCACGTGAACGAGGACTGCTACGGCGACGGCTGGATGCTCACGATCGAAGTCGAGGACGCCTCGGACTTCGACGCCTTGTTGGACGCCTCCGCCTACCGCCGTCACGTCGCCGAGCGCAAGGGCTAGGGCCAGCCGCTCCTTGCGCTACATCCCCCACACCGAGGACGACGTCGCGCGCATGCTCGACGCGATCGGCGTCTCCCACGTCGAGAGCCTCTTCGCGCCGATCCCCGAGAAGCTCCGGCTCGGGCGCGCGCTCGCGTTGCCGGAGGCGGTGAGCGAGCAGGAGGTGCTCGCGGAGCTCGGCGCGCTCGCCGCCCGCAACGCGAACGCGGAGACGCACCGCTGGTTCCTCGGCGCGGGGACGTACGCGCACTTCGTGCCGAGCGCCGTCGACGCGCTCGCCGGCCGCTCCGAGTTCTACACGTCCTACACGCCGTACCAGCCCGAGATCAGCCAGGGCACGCTCCAGGCGATCTTCGAGTGGCAGACCATGATGTGCGCCCTCACCGGCCTCGAGGTGTCGAACGCATCGATGTACGACGGCGCGTCCGCCGCGGCCGAGGCCGCGCTCATGGCGATGCGCCTCACCCGCCGACACGGGATCGTCTCGGCCGGCCTGCACCCGCACTACAGGGACGTGGTCCGGAGCTACGTCGCAGGGCCGGAGGGGGAGCTCGTGGAGCTCCCGCTCGATCCGGCCACCGGACGCACACCGGTTCGCGCGGACGCGATCGACGCCGGGACGGCCTGCGTGATCGTGCAGCAGCCGTCGTTCAGCGGCGCCGTCGAGGACGTGCGTGCCGCGGCCGAGGCCGCCCATGCCGCGGGCGCGCTGCTCGTGGTGGTGGTCAACGAGGCGCTCTCGCTCGCTCTCCTGCGCGCCCCGGGCGAGCTCGGCGCCGACGTCGTCTGCGGCGAGGCGCAGAGCTTCGGCGTGCCGATGTCCTTCGGCGGCCCGCACCTCGGCTTCCTCGCCACGCGCGCGAGGTTCGTGCGCCAGATGCCCGGGCGCGTGGTCGGGGAGACGGTGGACGCACGCGGCCGCCGGGGCTTCGTGCTGACGCTGTCGACGCGCGAGCAGCACATCCGGCGCGAGCGCGCGACCTCGAACATCTGCACGAACCAGGGCCTCATGCTGCTCCGAGCGACCATCTACCTCGCGCTGCTCGGACGGCGGGGCCTCCGCGCCCTCGCGCGCGCGAACCTCTCGAAGGCTGCCTACCTGCGCGCGCGCGTGGCGGCGACGCCGGGCCTCGCGGCGCCGCTCTCGGCCCCGGTCTTCAACGAGCTCGTCGTCCGCGTGCCCGACACGGCGGAGCGCGCCCTCGCGCGCGCCCTCGACGAAGGGGCGGTCGGCGGGCTCGACCTCGCGCCGTACGTCCCGGAGCTCGGCGCGTCGCTGCTCGTCTGCACGACCGAGCTCGTCTCGCGCGACGCGATCGACCGGCTCGTCCGCGCCCTCGCCGGGGCCGCCCGATGAACACCCCCGAAGACGTGGGGAACGCGGCGCGCGGCCTCGCCTACGAGGAGCCGCTCCTCTTCGAGCGCAGCCGCCCCGGACGCGTCGGATACGGCCTCCCGGCGCTGGACGTGCCCGACGTGCGTCCCGAGGACGCCCTCCCGGCGGACTTCCTGCGGGCCGACTGCGAGGGCCTTCCCGAGCTCTCCGAGGTCGACGTGGTCCGCCACTTCACCCGAATCTCGACGTGGAACTACTCCGTCGACCTCGGCCTCTATCCTCTCGGGTCCTGCACGATGAAGTACAACCCGAAGCTGAACGAGGTGGTCGCGAACCTCCCGGGCTTCGCGCAGACGCACCCGCTCCAGCCCGCGGCGCTGTCGCAGGGCCTGCTCCATCTCTTCTACCAGCTCGAGCGGCACCTCGCCGAGGTGAGCGGGATGGACCGCGTCTCGCTCCAGCCCGCGGCAGGCGCACAGGGCGAGCTGGCCGGCGTGATGATGATCCGCGCGTACCACCACCACCGCGGCGAGCAACGCACGAAGGTGTTGGTGCCGGACTCCGCGCACGGCACCAATCCGGCGAGCGCCGGTCTCAACGGCTACGAGATCGTGTCGGTGCCCTCCGGGCCCGACGGCCTGCTCCACCCCGAGGCCGTCGCGGCGGTCATGGGGCCGGACGTCGCGGCGCTGATGCTCACGAACCCGAGCACGCTCGGCCTCTTCGAGGAGCACATCGTCCGCATCGCGGAGATCGTGCACGCGGGCGGCGGCCTCGTCTACGGCGACGGCGCGAACCTGAACGCGTTGCTCGGCATCGCGCGCCCGGGCGACCTCGGCATCGACGTGATGCACTTCAACCTGCACAAGACCTTCTCGACCCCGCACGGCGGCGGTGGGCCCGGCGCGGGGCCGGTGGGAGTCAGGAACCTCCTCGCGCCCTACCTTCCCGTGCCCGTGGTGCGCAGACTGGAGGGGAGCGAGGGCGGCGGATACGCGCTCGACTACGAGTTCCCCCGTTCGATCGGCCGCCTCCACGGCAACTTCGGCAACGTCGGCATGCTCGTCCGCGCGTTCGCGTACATCCGCTCGCTCGGGCCCGATGGGCTGCGCCGCTGCGCCGAGATGGCCGTGCTGAACGCGAACTACCTGCTCGCGCGCCTGCGCGGCGCATGGCACGTGCCGTACGACCGCACGGTGATGCACGAGTGCGTGCTGTCCGACGCCCGGCTCGAAGCGACGGGCGTCACGACGCTCGACGTCGCCAAGCGCCTCATCGACCACGGCTACCATCCGCCGACGGTGTACTTCCCGCTGATCGTGCCCGGCGCGCTCATGATCGAGCCGACGGAGAGCGAGAGCCTCGAGGGCCTCGACCGCTTCGTCGAGGCGATGCTCGCCATCGAGCGCGAGGCGCGCACGGACCCCGACGCCGTGCGCGGGGCGCCCCACTCCACCCGACTCTCGCGTCTCGACGAGACGCGCGCGGCGCGCAAGCCGGTCCTGCGATGGCAGCCCGGCGACTCCGCCTAGCCGCGCACGCCGTCCTCCTGCTGGCCGCCACCCTCGGCGGCTGCGTGCAGGACGACGGCTCGACCTTCAATCCCATCAAGCAGTGGACCGAGGTCACGGTCGACGAAGAGCGCGAAGCAGGCATGAAGTTCGATCGCGAGATCCGCAAGGTTGCGGTCGTGATCGACGATCCGCTCGTCGTGGGCTTCGTGAACGATCTCGGCCAGGACATCGTCCGCACGATCGAGCCGCAGCCCTTCATCTACCGCTTCCGTGTGATCCTCGACCCGCGTCTCAACGCGTTCGCCGTCCCCGGAGGCTACGTCTACATCCACACGGGTACGATCCTCGCCGCGTCGACGGTGGACGAGCTCGCGGGCGTGATCGCCCACGAGATCGGCCACGTGAAGGGCCGCCACATCGCGCGCATGCAGGAGAAGATGGCGATCCCGAGCCTGCTCGCGAGCCTCGCCGGCATGGCGGCCGCAGTCGCCGCGAAGCAGGGGGGCGCGCTCGTGACCGCGCAGGCGGTCAACGTCGCGATGCAGCTCCAGTTCACGCGGGAGTTCGAGGCCGAGGCGGACGACATGGGCATGACGTTCATGTCGCGGGCGGGCTACGACCCGCGCGGCATGGCGCAGTTCTTCGAGCGCATCGAGGCGGAGGAGCGCCCTGGAGCGATCGAGATCCCGCCCTACCTCTACAGCCACCCCGCCCTCCCCGACCGCATCCGGGCGGTCGAGGCCGCCCTGCCGACCCTGCACGTGCAGGGCAAGCCGCCGCCCGAGATGCAGACGGAGCTCGACGAGGCGCAGCTCCGGCTGCTCCAGCTGGTGGAGTCTCAGCGCACGTCCTTCGCGCAGGGCAAGGCCACGGCCGACCGCGCGGCCGGCGACGCCGTGCTCGTCCAGGCCGAGAAGCGCGTCGCCGAGGGCGACGTGGGCGGCGCAATCGCGCTCCTCGCACGCGCCGAGACGACTCGAGCCGACGACCCGCGCCTCCCGTTCCGCCGCGCCGAGCTGCTCGAGCAGATCGGCCGCAACGACGAGGCCATCGTGGCCTGGCGGCAGGCGCTGCGTCTCGAGCCGACGCGCGCGCAGGCGCTCTACCGGATGGGCCTCGCCTGCAAGGCACGCGGCGACCGACATCGCGCCGTGTTCTACCTCGAGCAGGCCGAGAGCCGCTTCGGGGCTGGGAGCGAGCTCCAGAAGAAGGCGGCCTGGGAGGTGGAGAAGCTGACGTTCCCCGTGGTCGACCGCGCCGGCCTCGCCGACGGCGACGATTCGAAGGGCGGGGACACGGGCGCAGGCTCCTCCCGCGAGAGCTTCACGACGGCCGACGCCAAGGCGGTGTGGTGGGCGCGCCTCCACGGGCGCTACTGGGAGCAGAAGTACCTCGACAAGTTCACCGTGCGCTGGCGCGACCCGAGCGGCGCGGTGTACACCGCGGAACCGATCGAGGAGGAGGGGAAGCCACTGGTGGTGGCACGCCTCCCGATCGCCGGCGACACGGCCCTGACGCCGGGCACGTGGACGGTCGAGGCGGTCTTCGAAGGCGACGTGGTGGACAGGCGAACCTTCGAGCTGCGCGCGGCGCCGTAGGACCGGAGCCGGAGTTGCTTGCCGTCGGCCAGAGCAACCGGGGCCTGCAAGCAACTCCGGGTCCGGTCAGTCCGCGAGGTGTTTGCGCGCAATCTCGGCCCAGGAGCCGGCGGGCTCCAGTTGCAGGTAGCGGCGCCAGTGGTCGCGGGCCTTGCGGCGCAGGCCCAGCTTCTCGTAGAGCAGCGCGAGGTTCAGCTGCACGTCGGCGTAGAGCGGGTCGGCGCGCATCGCGGCCTTGTAGTGGCGCAGGGCGGCTTCGTTGCGCTCCTCCTCTTCGTACACGTTCGCCAGGTTGAAGTTCGCCTCCACGTGCTCCGGGTCGAGCGCGAGGGTGCGCTCGTACCACTCGCGCGCCTCGGTGCGGCGGCCATGGTTGTAGTGCACCGTGCCGAGATTGCAGTGGGCGTCGGCCATCTCCGGATCGGCTTCGAGCGCGCGGCGGTAGGCGGCGATCGCGTCGGCCTGGGTGCGCGGGTCGGAGTCGAGCTGGCAGCCGCGCTCGAACCACTCGAGGGCGGTCTCGGGGTCCGGCCCGGAGCCGTGGCCGGGCCTTGCACCGTCGAGGATCGTAACGTCGTCTGCAGACGGGGCGGCGAGCCGGAAGTCGAGCACGGTCTGTCCGTCGGGCTCGAGCAGCACGCCCTCGTGCCGGACGACGACGCGATCGGAGCCGTCGACCCATACGCGTAGCGCGCCGAGGGGCTGCTCGAGCTCGGGAATGCGCTCGCGCACGCCTTCGACGCTGCGCCGGATGCGACGCATCGGCACACCACGTTCCAGCAGCGCGAGCACCGCCTTGATGCAGACGAGATCGCGGAACGCGAACGCGGGAGCCGAGTCGATGGTCAGGCTCGGCTGGACGAGCGCCGTCCTTCCCCAGTAGCGCAAGCGCGCCGACGAGAGGTTGCAGATCCGAGCGGTCTCGTGGACGGAGAATCCCTTCACCCCGCGTGCAGCTTACACCCGGAGCTCGGGGTCCGGGAAGGAAGAAGCGATGCTGCCTGCGGCGCGGGTGCGCCTCGCGTAGACTCGCGAGCGAAGGAGAGCATGGATGGCCAGGTCGCTCACCGTCGTGATCAGCTTCAAGGACATGCCGGCCCACGAGGAGCTCCGTGAGGCGCTCGAGGCCGGCATCCGGCATCTCGCCGACGAGTTCCCGGAGACGACGCGCTTCGAGCTCACGCTCGCGCCCGACGGCGTAGGGCACACCGCGCACGCGCACGTGACCGGACGCGGCACGCAGGTCGCAGCGCATACCGAGGCGATCGAGGTCGGCGCGGCCGCACACCGCCTCCTCGACACGTTGGAACGTCTGCTCCGCAAGGTGCACGACAAGCACGTCTTCAAGGAGCGCAAGCGCGCCGCCAAGCGGACGCCGAAGCGGAGGCCCTGACCCCGGAGGCCGCGCGCCCCCTTCAGCCGAGGATCAGGTGGAGCTTCAGGGCGAGCAGGAAGCTCCCCTCGATGTGCAGGCGCCGCCGGAGCAGCGCTTCCGGCGCCGAGATGTCCCCGCGGTTCAGCGCCCGCCAGGTCTCGACGCTGAGCCTCACCGTCAAGTCGGGCGCGGCCGCAGCGCCGGCGCCGCCTTCGACCACGCCCTTCGCGATGCGCACTGTGAACGCGCCGCCCGGATCGCCCGCGCGCGCGTCGCCGCCGTCGGACAGGGCGCCCCCCGCGACGTCGCCCGCGCCCTCGAGCTCGAACTGGATGCACGCGCTCGTTTCGCCGAGCTTGCGCCTGCGCGCCGGGTCCGCGGACACCGCCTCGGGCACCCAGCGCGTGAAGAATTCCTCGGGGGCGATGTCGTCGGGCGGCTTCGCGCGCTCGCTCATGGCGGGCGGCAGTCTACTCCAGCGGAGCACCGGGCTCTCCGCGCAGCGCGGCGCCGGTGTAGGAGGCGCGGGAGGCGGCGATCGCCGACGGGGGCCCGCTCGCGACGACGCGCCCGCCATCCGGCCCGCCCTCCGGGCCGAGATCGATCACGTGGTCCGCGGCGCCGATCACCTCGAGATCGTGCTCCACGACCACGACGCTCGCGCCCCCGTCGAGCAGCTCGTCGAGACAGGCCAGCAGCACGTCGACGTCCGCGGGATGGAGCCCCGTCGTCGGCTCGTCCAGCACGTAGAGCCGCCCCGCGGTCGCGCCCTCGGCGAGCGCGAGCCCGAGGCGGAGGCGCTGGTTCTCTCCGCCCGACAGCGTCGCGAGCGACTGGCCGAGCGTCAGGTAGCCGAGACCGACGCGCACGAACGGACGCAGGCGGGCGCCGATGCGCGGGTCGTCGGCCCAGAGCGCGCACGCCTCCTCGAGCGTCAGCGCGAGCACGTCGACGATGGTGCGGCCGCTCTCGCGCAGCGCGAGCGCCTCGGGGCGGTAGCGGCTCCCGCCGCAGACGTCGCAGGGGACGCGCACGTCGTCGAGGAACTGCATGTCGACGACGACTTCGCCCGTCCCCTCGCACGCCTCGCAGCGCCCGCCTGGCACGTTGAAGGAGAACCAGCCTGGACCGACCCCCTTCGCGCGCGCCTCGCGCGTGGCGGCAAAGCGGCGCCGGATGCCCTCGAACGCGCCGGACACGGTCGCGGGGTTGGAGCGCGAGCTCCGGGCCGGGGGCGACGGGTCGACCACGACGACGTCGCGTACGAGCTCCGCGCCTTCGACGCGCTCGCACGCCCCGCGCTCGGGATCGCCGGTCAGGTGTCCGACCAGGACGGACCGCACGAGCGTCGACTTGCCCGCTCCCGACACGCCGGTGACCACGACGAGCTGGCCGAGCGGCACGTCGACCGTGATGCCGCGCAGGTTGTGCGCCCGCGCGTCCACGACGCGCAGGCGGCCGGTCGCGCGGTGCGTGCGCCGCGCAGGCGCGGCCTCGCGGGCGCGCTCACCCGCCGCGCGGCGCAGCGCCCGGCCGGTGAGCGAGACGTCGTGGGCGCGCACCTCGTCGACGCTGCCCTCGACGACGATGCTCCCGCCGAGCCGGCCAGCCCCGGGGCCGAGGTCGATCACGTGATCGGCGGCGGCGACGATTTCCGGAGCGTGCTCGACGACCACGACGGTGTTGCCCTGGTCGCGGATCGCCGCCAGGACCGCCATCAGCGCAGCGACGTCCCGCGCATGCAGGCCGATCGAGGGCTCGTCGAGGACGTAGAGCGAAGCCGTGAGGTTGCCGCCGAGCGCGGTCGCGAGCTGGATGCGCTGCGCCTCGCCGCCCGAGAGCGTACGCGTCTGGCGGTCGAGCGACAGGTAGCCGAGCCCCACGTCGAGCGCCGTGCGCACGCGCGCGCGCAGCGCGTCCAGGAGGCGGCTCCCGCGCGCGGCCTCGTCGGGCGTGAGCGCGAGGCCCGCGAGCCACGCGTCGAGGTCGCGGATCGTCTTGCGGGAGACGTCGCCCAGGTGCTCGCCGCCGATCTGCACGCAGAGCGCGTCGGGATTGAGACGCAGCCCGGCGCAGGCGGTGCACGGGTCGTAGCGGCGATAGCGCGCGAGCAGGACGCGGGCCTGCACCTTGTAACGCCGGCCCTCGAGCCACTCGAACCATCCCTGCACGCCATACCAGTCGCCGCCGTCCCCTTCGAGGACGACACGCTGCTGCGTCGGATCGAGCTCGGCGAAGGGGCGATCGGTCGGAATGCCGAGCCGCCTCGCCGCGCGCAGCAGGTCGCGCTGGCAGGCCTTCCCGCCCGCCGTGCGGAACGGCGCGATCGGCGACTGCGCGAGCGTGCGCGAGGGATCCGGCACGACGCGCGCCCAGTCGATGCCGGGGATGCGGCCGAAGCCCTGGCATGCGGGGCACGCGCCGAGCGGGCTCGAGAACGAGAAGAGCTGCGGCGCCGGCGTGGCGAAGACGCGGCCGCATCCATCGCAGGCCATCCCTTCGCGGAACGTCGCGCGCGCACCGTCCTCCGCGACGACGACCGCGACGCCCCCGCCGCGCGCGAAGGCAGTGGCGAGCGCCTCGGCGAGCCGCGTGCGCGCCCCGTCGCTGGAGGCCGCGAGCCGGTCCACGAGCGCGAGCCCGTCCTTCCGCACGGCCGCGAACGCGCGGGGCGCGACCTCCGCGACGTCGACCACGCCGCCCTCCGCATCGAGGAGGCGTCCCCAGCCCTCGCGCAGGAGCCGTTCGCGCTGCGCCGCGGCGGGCTCGCCCTTGCGCGCCTCGAGCGGCGTCGCGATCGAGAAGCGCTGCCCGGCGAACCGTTCGAGGATGCGGCCGGCCACCGCGTCCACCGTGCCGGACAGCGCCGGTCTCCCGCACGTGGGGCACAGCGTCCGGCCGATCCGGGCGTACAGGAGGCGGAGGTGGTCGAGGAGCTCCGTGGCGCTCCCGACGGTCGAGCGCGCGTTCGTCACGCGGTTGCGCTGCTCGATCGCGATCGCCGGCGGGAGGTGCGACACGAGATCGACCTCCGGACGCGGCAGGCGCTCGAGGAACTGGCGAGCGTACGTCGAGAGCGACGCGACGTAGCGGCGCTGCCCCTCGGCGTAGAGCGTGTCGAACGCGAGCGTCGACTTGCCCGAGCCCGAGACGCCCGACACCACGGTGAGTCGGCGGAGCGGGATGCGGCACGAGACGCGCTTCAGGTTGTGGGAGCGCGCGCCCTCGATCCGGATCTCGGTGGCGGGCATCGGTCGCCGCGCCGCAAGGTCGGTCACACGCGCCGCCGCGAGAAGAACGTCCGCATCCGGAGCGCCAGGGAGGGATCGCCCTCGATCGTGATACGTCCCGCCATGTAGAGGAGCTCCGCGTTCTCGGTCCCGGCGAGGATCGCCTCGTAGTCGGCTGCGGAGGTGCGCACCACCACGCTCGGCGATTCCGCCCGGCCCCGCCCGACGTCGAGCGTGCCGTCGTCGAGGGCGACGCGCAGCGGCCCTCCGCCCGTGCCGCTCAGCTCGAACTGATAGGTCAGGCGGACGCCACGCGCCGATTCCGGCTCGAAGTGCTTGCGCAGCCACTCCGCCGCCGCTTCGACCGAGTCCGGCGGCACCGCCACCATCGACCGCGACCTCTCGCGCAGGGGTTCGCCGGGAGTGTAGGAGGGCGTTGACTGCGGAGTCAACTCGCGGGATCAGCTCAGGGGATCGGGCTCCTCGACGATCAGGGTGAGGCAGATGTGGTTGCCGGTCTCGCTCTGGGTCATGTGCAGGATGCGGACGTCGTGCAGGGAGAGGAACTTGTTGATCTCCTCCTCGACTTCCTTCACCAGGCCCCGGACGACGACGCAGCGCATGGCCATCGCTCACCCCTCCCCGGTTCGACCCAGCTGACGGCGGCCCTGATCGGCATAGCGGACCTTGCCCGCCGCGTCGGCCGCATCGGAGAGCGCTCGCCACTCCGGCGCGGCGGGCGTCTGCCCGAGCTCCCGGCAGACTTCGCGCAGGAGGAACGCGTCCCCCGTCGCCACTGCCTGCGCCCGCAGCGCCGTGAGGCGCTCGGTCGCGCCGGCGCGGCCCAGGAACGCCAGCGACTCCACCACCCGCTCCTGGGCGAGATACGCCTCCGCGATCCGCAGCGCCTGTGCCGCGTCGAGCTGCTTCTCCAGCAGGACGCGGCGCTCGAGCGGGTTCGGCAGCGACGATCGGGCCATGACTCCCCCTCTCCTTCATCGGCAGCGCCGGACGGAGCGTGAGCCCCGATGGGCGCGCTCCCATCAGTAGCGCGGAACGTCCGGGTCGACCGTCAGCGACCACGCGTCGATTCCGCCCCGCAGGTTCTCGACCTGCGGGAAGCCCTGCGCGAGGAGGATCCGGCAGGCCCGCTCGCTGCGCCCGCCGTGGTGGCAGTGCACCACGATGCGCTGGTCCTTCCAGTCGACCAGCTCGCCCGAGCGCGCCTCGAGCTCGCCCAGCGGGATGAGGCGCGCGCCCGCGACGCGGGCGGTCGCGTGCTCGTGCGGCTCGCGCACGTCGAGCAGGAGGAACGGGTCACCGCGGTCGCGCAGCGTGCGAAGCTCGCCGGTGGAGATTTCGGGCACGCTCGTCTCCACCTGGCGCGACACGCCGCAGAAGCCCTCGTAGTCGATCAGCGTCGTGACCGTCGGTGCGTCGCCGCAGACGGGGCAGGCCGGGTCCTTGCGCAGCCGGAACTCGCTCCAGCGCATCTCGAGCGCGTCGAGCTGGAGGAGCCGTCCGACGAGCGGCTCGCCGACGCCCGTGAGCAGCTTGATCGTCTCCGTCGCCTGCACCAGCGCGATCATGCCCGGCAGCACTCCGAGCACGCCGCCTTCCGCGCAGGAGGGCACCTGGCCCGGCGGCGGCGGCTCGGGGAAGAGGCAGCGGTAGCAGGGACCGCGGCGCGCATCGAAGACCGTCGCCTGGCCCTCGAAGCGATACACCGAGCCATGCACGTTCGGCTTGCCGAGGAGCACGCACGCGTCGTTGGAGAGGTAGCGGGTGGGAAAGTTGTCCGTGCCGTCCACGATCACGTCCCAGTCGCGAAACACGTCGAGCGCGTTCTCGGAGGTCAGACGGATCGGGAAGAGCTCGACCTCGACGTCGGGGTTCATCGCGGCGATGCGCTCGCGCGCGGCCTCCACCTTGGGGCGCCCGACGTCGGCGGTGCCGTAGAGCACCTGACGCTGCAGGTTGGACGGATCGACGCGATCGAAGTCCACGAGCCCGAGCCGACCGACGCCGGCCGCGGCGAGGTACTGCGCCAGCGGGCAGCCGAGCCCACCCGCGCCGAGCAACAGCACGCGCGCTGCGAGGAGCTTCTGCTGCCCCTCGAGGCCGATCTCGGGGAGTGTCAGGTGACGTCGGTAGCGATCGGCCTGGTCGGGGCGGAGCAGCGTGGAACGCACCCTCCGAGGGTAAGAACGCAGGAGGCCCTCCGCAATCGCGAAGGGCCTCCGTCGAACCTGGAGCTCGGGCGTCGGACTTGCCGCCTACTCGTCGACCGCGGAGTCCGGGGGCGCAGGCTTCGCCACCACCTTGTAGGCCTTGCGCGGCTTCTCGAGCATCTTCGAGGACACGGCCACCCACTGGCCCTTCTTGAGATCCGCCCAGGTCTTCACGTCGCCCTCGACGGTCGTCTCGTCGACCTTCACGAACGTGAGCTTGTCGCCCTTGCGGTTGTCGACGATGATCTGCTTCTCGTTGACCGAGTCGACCTTGCCTTCGAAGTCGCGTAGCTGCGCCTGGGCGATCCCCGGGACGAGCAACGGAAGCGCGGCGACCACGACACTCAGGAGCGCAAGCCGGCGGAGTACCTTGACCATGACCGATCCTCTCCTCTTCGATGTGCGCGCGCTGCCGCGCGCCTTGTCAGGTCATTTCGACGACGCTGCGGACCGCCCATTCGAGTCAGCCCGGGAGCTGGTGCCGGAGGTGGGAGTCGAACCCACACGACCCGAAGGGTCGGGGCCTTTTGAGGGCCCTGCGTATACCGATTTCGCCACTCCGGCGCGCGGCCGGCGAGCATAACACGCTCCCGCGGGACACTCGCAACCCGCGGCGCGCGTCTTTGACAGCCCCGGTGCCGGGCGGTAGGTTCGCCGCCCGCGTGGGGCTGTAGCTCAGCTGGGAGAGCACAAGGCTGGCAGTCTTGGGGTCGGGGGTTCGATCCCCCCCAGCTCCACCATGCATCCAACGGGGCTGACGCGGCGCGTCGGCCCCGTTCTCCTTCTCATTCGCGGCGTGAGTGCGGTCTCGTGTCACCGCTGGCCGAAACGTCAGTGCGCGGTCGGCTTCGCCTTCTGGTAGGCGAGCGGCGAGAGCGCGAGACCTTGGGGCGGCGGATCCTCGGTGAAGGTCCCGAAGAGCTCGTTGCTGCGGTAGAAGCTGTCGAGGAACGTCGCCATCAAGTCGACCTGCGTCTTGTAGACGTGCAGCACGTGCAGCTTGTCGGCGGACTCGGCCGCCGAGAGCGGAAGCGCGACCCATTCGATCGGCGCGGGCGAGACGTCCGACGGCGGGCCGAGCGGCGGGGGCGGCTCGGCCGAGAGGCCCGGCCACGCGGGCCAGTGCACGAGATAGGTGAGCACACGGGCGCGCGGGAGGCCCGCCGCTTCGGCCTCCCCGGCAGCGTCGTGGTAGGCCTCGAGCGCGAACAGGCCGGTGGCGCTGTGGTCTCCGTGCTGGTCGCGCGGATCGGGCAGCGCGATCAGGGTCGGCTTGAGATCGAGCATGAGGCGACGCACGAGGCCCTGGAGCTCGGTGCCCGAGTACGGCGCGCCGGGCTCGACGGAGTGGCGGTAGGGGACGTGCGCGGTCGCGGTCGTCCGCGACTCGTAGGGCCGCAGGCCCGAGAAGTGGCGCTCCCAGATCTCGCGCAGGCCGCCGTCGGGAAAGCCCAGGAAGTGCGCGTTCCCCTCGGACAGGCGCAGCAGCGTGAGCACCGCGAGCGATTCGCGGCGACGCCACTCGCCGTACTCGATGAAGGCTTCGGGCTCGAGCTTCGCGGGCGAGAGCTCGAACGCCGCGCCTTCGCGGTAGCCGTCGCCCTCGGTGAAGTACACGATGTCGACGCGGCCGCCGCCCGCGAGCACCCGTCGCATCAACCCTGCGCAGCAGATCACCTCGTCGTCGGGGTGCGGCGCCATGACCATCAGGCGCTCCGCGTTCCCGAGCTCGAGCTCGGGAACGCGGGACGACCCGCCGAGCCGGGGCTCCTGCCCCGCGCAGGCCATCAGCAGCAGGAGCGCGCACGAGCGGCCCGCGCGCGTCACGCCGCTCCCCAGACGAGCGCGGCCGCGCCGGTCTCGTCCACCTCGACGCGCGGCGCGGTCCGCAGCGCGAGCGTGCGCCCGTCGCAGCTCCGCCCCGTGCGGAGGTCGAAGCGGTAGCCGTGCCAGGGGCAGGTGAGGGCGCCGTCGGCTCCGGGCGACGCCTCCTCGAGCGGACCCCCGAGATGGGGACACACGGCGGTGTGAACCAGCAGCGCGCCGGCCGAGTCGACCACGCGCCAACGCTCCCCGCCGGCTTCGACGAGGAACGGGAGACGCGGCCGCAGTGCGGCGACCGGTCCGAGCACGACGCGCTCGCGCGGGCCCGGGCGCGCCGGCCGCGCGTCGAGCACGGCCTGCCGCCGCACCATCATCGCCTCGTCCTCGTCCCACAGCCGTGTGTAGAGCTGGGCGTACGCCTCTCCGACCTTCCGTGCCTGCTCGGCGCCTCCGGCGAACGCGCCCGGCAGGTGGAACTCGACCTCGATCCGCGTGCGCCGCTCCGAGACGGGCTCGAGGCGCGTCCAGATCTCGGTGCCGGCGCCGAGACCTTCGACGGTGTGCGCGACGTAGCGGAGCCCGGGCCGGTCGAGCCGCACCTCGAGCGTCGCGGTCCCCGGCGCATGCGCGGGCGGGAGGCGTACCCGCGCCCGGAACCCGTCCGCGAGCGGGCGCTCGAGCTCGATCCCGACGAACGAGCGCGCGTGGAGCCACGGCAGATGCTCCCAATCGAGCACGTTCTCCCAGATCCGGGTCAGGGACGCCGCGACCTCGCGGCGGTAGACCGCGGCGACGGTCAGGCGCCCGGCCCCCGATGCCTGCAGGGAAGCCACAGTCCCACCCTCCGACGGGCCCACTCTACCGGCCTCCCTGCGTCACGGCAGGCCCGCCACGCCGGAGGGTGACGCGCGCCACGTCGCGCGCGCGCGCCCGGCCCGCTACTCAGTGGGGAGGGGCTGCGCACCCTCGGCGGCGCGCGGGAGAGAGGGGGGCAGACGTGAAGCCGCAGGCTCCGGCGCGACGACGGCCGGACCGCTCGTGCGTCCGCGCGGGTGGCGTTGCGACCGCGGCGTGCCTCGCCTTCGTCGCCGCGGCGCTCCTCTCCGCCGAGGCGGCCCGCGCCGAGCCCGCGGGGCCGGGCGCCGCCGCGCTCGACCCGACGCTCGCCACGGCTTACCGCCTCGCCCCGTACGCCGAGGCGATCGTCCGCGGCACCTGTCGCTCGGCGCGCTCCCGCTGGGACGCAGCCCGCCGGCTGATCGTCACCGACGCGGAGATCGCCGTCGCCGAGACGCTGCGCGGCCCGACGCGCCGCTCGCTCGTCGTGACCGAGCCCGGCGGCGCGCTGCCCGAACGCAATCTCGGGATGCTCGTGCCCGACGGGCCGCGCTTCGCGCCCGGAGAGGAGCTGCTGCTCTTCGTCGCGCGGGACGCGCGCGGCGACATGCGCATCGTCGGCGGTGCCGCGGGGCGCCTCGATGTGACGCATGATCGTGTCACAGGCGAGAGACGCATCGGCAGGACGTCGCTGGAGGAGCTGCGCGCGTGGATCCGCGCGGCCCCAGGGCGGCCCTAGGGTGCGCGGGCGCTGGCAACGCACCGCCGCACGGTCCGTCCTCGCGCTGGCGGCGGGCCTCGGCGCGACGACCGCACACGCAGGCGCGCCGCTCACCACGCCGGCCGGCAGCGCCGCGCCCGGCATTCCGCTGCGCTGGGACGTCGACGCGTTCGCGGGCGGCGTCGTCCCCTACCTCGTTCAGCCCGACCCGCCGCCCGGCGCCCTGCCCATCGCTCCCGTCGGCCACCCCGCGTCGCAGCGGATCGATGCCGTCCGCGCCGCGTTCCAGGCGTGGTCGAACGCGCCGCAGGCGCGCCTGCGCTTCCGCTACGACGGCGTCACCGACGCGGCGAACGACGCCACCGACCTGCGCAACGTCGTGACCTTCGCGCCGCAGGCCTTCACCTTCCCGCCGGGCTTCGCCGGCGGCGTCTTTCCGCTGCTGACCTACTCGCTCGCCGCCGGGCCGGTGCCGCTCCCGGGCGGCCCGACGGTGACCGCGAGCTTCGGCGGCCAGATCCTCGACGCCGACGTCGTCATCAACCCGCAGGGAAGCTTCACCGTCGCCGCCGCAGGGCCGGACGCAACCGGTCGCTACGACCTGCAGGGCGTCCTGACCCACGAGATCGGCCATCTCGCCGGCCTCGACCACGACTGCGTTCAAGGCGCCACGCTCTACTGCTTCTACACGCTCGCCGGCGGCTTCTTCCAGCGCACGCTCGAGACGACCGAGGAGATCGCCCTCGGCGCGAGCTATCCCGAGCCCGCGTGGCTCGAGAGCACGGGCCGCATCCACGGGAGGATCGAGCGGTCCGACGGCACGCCGGTGTTCGGCGCGCAGGTGCTCGCGCTGGACGCGAACGGGGTCATCGCGAGCAGCACACTCTCGGGTGTCTCCGAGATCGGACCCGCCGGGCTGCCGTCGCGCTTCGCGGGAGGGTCCGGCGACTTCGTGCTGCCCGGCCTCGCTCCGGGCGCGTACCGCCTCGAGGCCGAGCCGCTCGACGGCCCGGGCCTGCCCTACCTGAGCGGCGTCTTCGGGAGCGGAACGGGCGGCATCTCCTACGTGGACACGTCCTTCGGGCCCGCGTTCTCGGCGACGCTCACAAGTGTCGCGGCGGATGCCTCGACGGACGCTCCGCCGGTCGTCGTGCCGGAACGCGGCCCGACGGCGCCGAACCTCGACGCCTATGCCTTCGCCCAGGTGCCGGGCGGCCCGTCGCAGAGCCCCGCGTTCGTGGTGCCCGGCCTCACGGCCACGTGGAGCAGCGGCGTCGGCACGGGCCTCGTCGACGCCGGCGCGCTCGTGCCCGGCGCCGCCTTCCACATGAGCGGGAGCGACGTCGTCCTGGGCGCCCCCGAGGCGGGAGGCGGCGGCATCGTGCTGCCGCTCAGCGTGGCCGCCGGCGCCGCCCCCGGCCCGAGGCTCCTCACCGTCACGACGCCCGGCGGCGCCGCCTCCTTCGCGGGCGCGATCAGCGTCGTCGCTTCGGCGACCCCGATCGATGCGGACGGCGACGGGATGCCCGACGACGCGGACGACTGCCCCGGCGTCTCCAACCGGAGCCAGGCCGACGCGGACGGCGACGGCGTGGGCGACGCGTGCGACGTCTGCCCCACGGTCGCGGACCCCGACCAGGCCGACACCGGCGGCGTGGGACCGGGCTCCCCGCCCGACGGCATCGGTGACGCCTGCCAGTGTGGGGACGTGGACGGAGACGGTCGCGTGACGCTGGGCGACGCGCTCACGATCCAGCGCTCGCTGCTCGTCCCGTCCACGGCCACGGCTGCACGGCCGCAGCTGTGCGACGTGGGGGGGCGGCCGGCTGCACGGTGAGCGACGCAGCGCTCATCCGCCGCGCGCTGCTCCAGCCGCCGACGGCGCTGCTGCTGCCCCGCTGCACGCCGGCGCCCTGAGCGCCGTCGGGGTTCGGTAGTCGCTTGCGCCGCGCGCGCGGCCGGGCATCGGCGGAACGGAAGCGCGCACGCGCAAACGCTCGCGGGCCCGGCGTTCCCGTTCTCGCGGCCCCGACACGTTCGTGGACCACCCCGTGCGATCCGGGCTCAGAAGACGCCCGGATAGGAGCCGCCGTCGATCTGCAGATTCTGCCCCGAGACGAAGCCCGCGTGCGCGCTGCACAGGAAGGCGCAGGCGGCGCCGAACTCCTCGGGCGTTCCGAGCCTCCCGGCAGCGATGCTCGCGGCCATCTCGGCGTAGGCCTGCTCGACCGAGACGCCGCCGGTCTTCGCGCGCAGCTCGGCCATGAACCGCTGGCGGTCCGTGTCGATGCGTTCGGGCAGCAGGTGATTGATCGTCACGTTGTCGCGCGCCACCTCGCGCGAGAGACCCTTGCACACGGCGGTGAGCGCGCTGCGCGCCGCCGTCGAGAGGCCCATCGCCGCGTGCGGCGCCTTGACCATCGCCGACGTGACGTTCACGATGCGGCCGAAGCGGCGCGCGCGCATGCCGCCGATCACCGCACGGATCATGAGCATGGGGGCCAGCAGGTTGGCCTCGAGCGCCGCGAGCCAGCGCGCGTGGTCCCAGTCCTCGAAGCGACCCGGAGGCGGGCCGCCGTTGTTGTTGACGAGCATGTCGGGATCGGGGCACGCCGCGAGGAGCGCGGAGCGGCCTTCCTCGGTGCAGAGATCGGCGACGACGGCGGTGACGCCCACCCCGCTCTCGCGCCGAATCTCTTCTGCCGTGGCCTCGAGCCGCGCCGCGTCGCGGCCGTTCACCACGACCTCCACGCCTTCCGCCGCGAGCGCCCGGGCGCACGCGCGTCCCAGACCGCGGCTGGACGCGCACACCAGGGCGCGGCGCCCCGCGATTCCGAGGTCCATGGGAGCTCCCTTCTGGCGCCGGTCAGGAGCCGACGCTGCGAGACAACGCGCGCCGCAACGCGTCGCCGGGGTGCGCCACGCCGCGCGCGCTGCGCCAGGCCACGTGCTGATCGGGTCGGACGAGCAGCGCGCCGTCTTGCTGGATGCCCAGCAGGGTGATCCACGCGCCGTCGGGATCGTCGACTTCGAGACCGATCGCGACGCGGTGCAGCGGCGGCCGCGCGATCGTCGCGGCGGCTTCGATCCACCCCGCGCCCGCCGGACCCGCGATCAAGGTGAAGCGGTCGGGCGGCAGCAGGTCGAGCGTCGACACGCGCGCCCCGTCGCGCAGCGTCCATGCGTGCGGAACGCGCGCGCCGGGACGGCCGCTTTGGACGAAGTCACGGACGGGATTGCCGGGGGCAGGGAGCGCGCTCCCGTCCGGTGCGATCACGGGGCTCTCGTAGTGGAAGCCGAGCTGGAGCCCGAGCATGTCGAAGTGCTCGGCCTGGTTGGCGATCGCCGCGCGCACGGCGACGCGGTCTCCATCACCGGCGGGCCCCAGCGCCTGCATCACCTCGAACAGCTTCGCGGCGTTGCGCGCGCTCACGTCGGCGTTCTCGCGCGCGACGGGCCGGCGCTCCGTCTCGTAGCTGTCGAGCAGCGTCGCGGGCGCCCAGCCGGCTTCCACGGCCGCGAGCTTCCACGCGAGATTGTGCGCGTCCTGCACGCCCGTGTTGAGCCCGAGGCCGCCCGTCGGCGGGAAGCGATGGGCGGCGTCGCCGATCAGGAACGCACGCCCTTCGCGATAGCGCTCGGCCACCTGCACCGACATGTGCCAGGTGGAGAGCGTGCGGACCGCGAAGTCCACCGCCGACGTGCCCATCGCTCGCCGGACGATCGCAGCGCAGCGTTCCGCGCCGTAGTCCTCCACCGATTCGCGGTCGGGGTCCCACTGGTGCATGAAGACCCAGGTCGAGTCGATGTCGTGCGCGACGAAGACGCCGCGCGCAGCGGGATCGTGGACGAAGTAGAGGACCGCGGGCCGGTCCCCGACCAGCCGCCGCAGGCCCGCCTCGAAGTGGATCATGACGAAGGACGCGAGCCGGGGAGGACCGATCGGCTCGATGCCGAGCCCCTTGCGCACGCGGCTCCCTGCCCCGTCGGCGGCGAGCAGCCAGCGGCTGTGCACCTCGAAGGAGCGACCCGTATGGATCTCGCGAACGCGCGAAGTGACGCCGCCGGCGTCCTGCTCCGCGGCCTCCCACTCGTGCGCGTTGCGGAGCGATGCGTCCGCCTGCTTGCGGAGGTGCTCGACCAGGATGGGCTCGAGGCGATGCTGGGAGAGGTTGCGCAGAGGCGTCGGCGTCAGCGCGAGCACGTCGTCGCCCTGGCGCTCGAAGGGGAGGCTGCCGAGCTCCTCGCCGGTGAGCGTCATGACCCAGCGCACGCGGCCGGCGTCGGACGGGTCCTTGCAGGCCGCGGCGATCGCCGCCATGTCCACGCCTGCGGCGCGCAGGATCTCGAACGTGCGCGCGTTCACCACGTGCGCCGCGGGTGCGGGCTGCACGGACTCCCGGCGCTCCACGACGAGGCTCGCCACCCCTTGCTGCGCGAGCAGGATGGACGCCGTCGTTCCGACGGGTCCCGCACCGACGATCAGGACCGGCACGTCGATGCGCGCGTCCATGTCAGCGCAGCCGCGCCTGATCGCTCGAGATCTGGGACGCGATGCGCGCGCGCCAGGCGACGTACGGCTCGCTGCCCTTGCGGGCGCACAACGCCTCCGTCTGGCGCAGGATCTCGGCGTCGTCGAGCGCGAGATCGAGCCCCTCCCCGCACGGCTGATGGACGTACCACGGGCTGTCGACGACGAACTCGAGCGCGTTGCCCTCGGGATCGCGCGTGTAGAGCGACCACGCGTTGCCGTGATTGATGGGGATCAGGTGGGTGCAGCCCGCGTCGGCGAGCCGCTGCCGGACGCGGCGGAGCGTCGCGAGGTCTTCCAGGCGGAACGAGAGCTGGAAGATCGCAGTGCCGAAGCTGCCGCCGAGTGCGGGCCCCTGCTGGATCTCGCCCTCCTTGCGCCCCGACACCAGAACGAGCTGATGGTGCTCGGCGGGATCCGTGGTGAGGAAGACCAGCTCCTCGCCCAGCGGGGGCGGGAGCACGCCGCGGTCGGTCGGGGTCATCCCGAGGACGCCGGTATAGAACGCCACCATCCTGGGGAGATCGAAGCAGCACACGCCGAGGTGGCTGAGGCTGAGCTTCCGTCCTTCGACGCGGGGCGCGGTCATGGGGGGCCTCCCGATCTGGAGCTCGATTTAGTCCGCTGTATAATCCAGCCATGGCATCTTGGTCAAGTGAGTAATCCGCCATGGCGCGCGCCCGAGCGCCCCGCCGGAGCCGAGGGGCCCGCCGTGGCGCCGTCGCGTCCAGCGCGCCTGCCCGCGAGCGCATCCTCGTCGCCGCGCTCCAGGTCTTTGCCGAGCGTGGGTTCGAGGGAGCGCGCACCCGCGACATCGCCGAGCGCGCGGGGGCCAACCTGGGCCTGCTCACCTACTACTTCGACGGCAAGGAGCCGCTCTGGCGCGCTGCCGTGACGCGCGCGTTCGAGGAGCTCGGCGCCGATCTCGCCGAGGTGACGGCGCGAGCGCCGGCCGAGACCGACGCGGACGAGCGCGCGCTCCTCGAGCAGCTGCTGCGCCGCTTCGTCCGCTTCGTCGCACGGCGGCCCGAGTTCATGCGGCTGATGAACGACGAGGGGAAGCGGCCCGGCCCCCGCATGCGCTGGCTCTCCGACCGTCACGTCAAGCCCATGGTCGGGGTCGTGCGCGCTCTCATGGAGCGCGCCCAGGCCCGCGGGCTCCTGCCCCCGATCCCGCTGGTGAGCTTCCACTACATCGCGCTCGGCGCGGCGGGCCTGCTCTTCAGCCAGGCTCCCGAGTGCGAGTACGTGACGGGAGTCGACCCGACGGACGAAGCCGTAGCCGAGGCCCACGCCGACGCGTTGGTGCGTCTTCTCATCGGCCCGTGATGGACGTCCTCGCTCCGCCGTGCGTGAGGGTCTACCGAGCTCCTTCGCGCAGAACGGCAGGTGGCCCAGGGGTCACGTCGCTCACCGCAACGCGAACGCCACCAGCGAATCGCCCAGCTCCACCCCCAGCGACCCGTGCCCCCCCGCCGCGATCACCACGAACTGCCTCCCATCCTTTCGCAGCCGGTAGGTCATCGGCGTCGCCTGGCCGCCCGCCGGTAGGTGCATCTTCCACAGCTCCCTTCCGCTCTCCACGTCCAGCGCGCGGAAATAGCCGTCCATCGCGGCCCCGATGAACACGACGCCGCTCGCCGTGACGAGCGGACCGCCCATGCCCGGCATGCCGATCCCGAGCCAGAGCGGCCACGGCGCCTGGCCGCGCGTGGTGCCGAACGGCACCTCCCATCGCTTCTCGCCGCTGTCGAGATCGACGGCGAGGAGCGTGCCCCACGGTGGGGGATTGCACGGTATCGGGAGGAGCGCTCCGGGTGCGGTGAGGACGCGTTGTCGCCCGACCCACGGAGTGCCGCGCTGCGGAAACACGGCCTCGTGCGGCTGGCGGGGCGCGTCGGCCTCCGGCGTGTCGCGCGCCACCAGGGTCATGACGTTCGCGACGCGGCTCTGCGTCGTGACGAGGAGCCGCCGCTCCGGGTCGAAGGCGATGCTGCCCCAGTTGATGCCGCCTGCGACGCCCGGGTATTCGATCGAGCCTTCGCGGCTCGGCGGCGTGAAGATGCCCGCGTTGCGCAGCTTGGCGATCGCTTCGCGACACGCGCTCTTGTCCCACGGCAGGAAGCCGAAGGCGTCTTCGGGGGTGAGCGTTTCGGGACCCAGCGGCGGCGGATGCGTGGGGAAGGGCTGAGTCGGTGCGTAGGTCTCACCGGGGATGTCACCGGCTGCGACCGGACGTTCCTCGACCGGCCAGATCGGCGCGCCGGTCTCGCGGTTCAGCACGAAGACGTGGCCCATCTTGGTGCCCTGCACGACCGCGGGGATCGTCCGGCCGTCCTTCGTGACGTCGATGAGGAGCGGCTGCGCGGCCACGTCGTAGTCCCAGAGGTCGTGGTGCACGGTCTGGAAGCGCCAGACGAGCTCGCCGGTCGAGCCGCGCAGGGCGACGATCGACGACGAGTAGAAGTCGAGACCGTTGCGCTGGCCGCCGAAGAAGTCGGGGCCGGCGTTGCCGGTGCCCAGGATGAGCAGATCGCGTTGCGCGTCGGTCGAGAAGATCGACCACGCGTTCGGCGTACCGCGATGGAACTGGGGCTCATCGTTCGTCGATCGCGGCCGTTCGGGAGTGCCGGGCGGCACGGGATCCCAGAACCAGCGCAGCCGGCCGGTGCGCGCATCGAACCCGCGCACGACGCCGGGCGGGTGATCGGTGCGCCGGCCGTCCTGGACAAGTCCGCCCACGGCGACGACGTCGCCGATCACCGTGGGCGGCGACGTGACGCCGTACTCCCCGGGCATCATCGGCTGCATGCCGCTCGTGAGATCGACCGACCCTTCCGTGCCGAAGGCCGTGCACGGGCGGCCCGTCGCGGCGTCGAGCGCGAAGAGGCGCGCGTCGACCGTGCCGAGGAAGATCCGCGACCCGCACGGCTGCCCTTCGCGCGCGCTCGCATCCTTCCAGGCAGCGACGCCGCGACAGGTGAAGTTCCACACGCCGTCCGTCTGGATGTCGGGATCGAAGACCCACCTCTCCGTGCCGGTCTCGGGGTCGATCGCGAAGACGCGGTCCTTCGGCGAGCAGACGTAGAGCGTGTCGCCGAGGAGCACGGGCGTGCCCTCGAACGCGCTCTTGCCGCGCGTCGCGGTGCCGTCGAGCACGTCGCCGGTGTGAAAGGTCCACGCGACCTCGAGACGATCGACGTTCCGGGGCGTGATCTGCGTGAGCGGCGAATGGCGCGTGCCGCCGGCGTCGCCGCCGTAGACGGGCCAGCCGGCGATCGGACCGTCGTAGGAGATCGGCGCGTCGCAGGCCGCGAGCCCCAGGAGGACTGCAAGCACGCCGTGCTTCACCGCGCGGGATTATGGCGCATTCGAGCGAGGCGCTGACGATCCAGCGCTCGCTGCTGGTCCGCTGTGCGCCCGCGAAGGCGGACCGAAGCTCCCCTCAGAGCCGGACGAGAATCTCGACCCCGAGGCCCGCCAGCGCGGCGACGCCGATGACCGCAAGGGCCTGCACGAGGATCCGGGTGGCCCGGCCCCGCGCCCGCGGACGCGTGGTCCAGAGAGGATCGATTCCGGCGATGTCGAGGTGTCCGAGGTCCTGGGATGCGCCGAGCATGGATTCCCTCCCAGCAAGTCCGGGGTGCAGACCCTGCTGAAGAGGAGTGGGGCCCAGAGGGGGGGAAGTGTCAGGAATTCTCGCCGGTCCACGAAAAAGCCCGCCGGTGCCCCCACCGGCTCGCCTCACGCCCTCGTCTGCCCGGACCCTCGGAGGCTTCGCGTCTCGATGGTGGGCCCCCTGGGACTCGAACCCAGGACCCTCGGCTTAAAAGGCCGGTGCTCTACCAACTGAGCTAGGGGCCCCGCGTTTCCGGGTACCACCCGCCGTGGGTGGTGTCGAGGCGAGCGGCGTCAGTCCGCGAAGGGATCGCGGCGGACGATGGTCTCGTCCCGGCCCGGGCCGACGGACACGAGGTCCACGGCCACGCCGACGAGCTCCTCGACGCGGTCCACGTAGCGGCGGGCGGCGTCGGGCAGGTCCTCGAAGCGCCGCGCGCCGCACAGGTCGCCGCTCCACCCGGGCTGCGCCTCGTACACCGGCTCGGCGCGCGAGAGCTCGCCCAGCGTCATCGGGAAGTCGTGCACGCGCTTGCCGTCGATGCGGTACGAAGTCGCGATCGGGACCTCGGCCAGGCCGGCGAGGATGTCGAGCTTGTTCATCGCGAGGCCCGTGAGCCCGTTCACCGTGACGGCCTCGCGCAGCATCACGGCGTCGAGCCAGCCGCAGCGGCGCGGCCGCCCCGTCGTGGCCCCGAACTCCGCGCCCGCTGCGCGCAGGCTCTCGCCCGCGGCGCCGGTCTCCTCGGTGGGAAACGGGCCGCCACCCACGCGCGTCGTGTAGGCCTTCGTGATGCCGAGCACGCGGTCGATGCGCGTCGGTCCCACGCCCGCCCCGGTGCACGCCGCGCCGGCCACGCAGTTCGAAGACGTCACGTAGGGATAGGTTCCGTGGTCGATGTCGAGGAACGTGCCCTGCGCGCCCTCGAAGAGCACGCTCTTGCCTTCGCGCAGGGCGTGCTCGAGCAACCGCTCGGTGTGGTCGACGTAGGGCTCGAGGCGCCGCCCCCATTCCACCGCCCGCGCGTACAGCGCCTCGACGTCCACCGCCTTCCACTTGTAGTACTCGACGAGCTCGAAGTTCTTGGCGTGCGCCAGCCGCTCGAGCGCCTCGCGCAGGCTCGGGGGATCCAGCAGATCGGCGACGCGGATGCCGCGGCGGGCGACCTTGTCCTCGTACGTCGGTCCGATGCCGCGGCCGGTGGTGCCGATCGCGCCGCCCTTCGCCGCCTCCTCGCGCGCCCTGTCGAGCGACTTGTGCCACTCGAGGATGACGTGCGCGCGCCCCGACACGCGAACGCGTTGGGGATCTCGCAGCACGCCGCGCGCCTCGAGCGCCTCGATCTCGGCGATCAGCACCTCGGGGTCGACGACGACGCCCGGACCGATCAGGTTGACCGTGCCGGGGTCCAGCACGCCGGCCGGCACCACGTGCAGCACGGTCTTCTCGCCATTCACGACGAGCGTGTGGCCCGCGTTGTTGCCGCCGTGGAAGCGCACCACGAGGTCGGCGCGCGGCGCGAGCCAGTCGACGATCTTGCCCTTGCCCTCGTCGCCCCACTGGGCGCCGACCGCGACGACCGTCCGGCCTGCTCTGCCTTTGCTCGCCTTCGGCTCGCGGCGCGCGCCGCTGTGCGGCGCTTGCGGGGGCTTTACGCGTGCCACGCGGCGGCTCTCAGGTGCCACGTCAAGCCCCTAGAGCTCGACGAGCTGGGCGGCGATCATGTTCGGGAGGCTGCGCAGGCGCTCCATCACGCGGTCGTCGGGGCGCGCGTCGACGTTCACCAGCATCGCCGCCTCGCCGCGCTCGCGCACGAGCGCGAGCTGCATGCGGGCGATGTTGATGTGCTCCTCGCCGAGGATCGTGCCCACCGTGCCCACGACACCCGGCCGGTCGTGGTTGTGGAGCAGCAGGGTCGGCCCTTCCGGGATGACCTCGAGCATGAAGTCGTCGATCCTCACGATGCGCGGCTGTCCGCCGTGGAAGATCGCGCCAGCGATCAGCCGGTCGACGCAGCCCCGCACGCGGGTCGTGATGGTCGAGGCGAAGTCGCGCGGGCGGCTCGCCTTCGACTCGATCACCTTGATGCCGCGCTGCTGCGCGACGAGCGGCGCGTTCACCATGTTGACGCGGTCGGTCACCGACTCGAGCAGCCCCTTCAGCACCGCGATCGTGATCGGCGCGACGCGCAGCTCGGCCACCTCGCCGGCGTATTCGATCTCGATCTCGTCGATCGCACCCGGGCAGAGCTGGCCCTGGAAGCGCCCGAGCTTCTCGCCGAGCGCGACATAGGGCCGGATCTGCTCCAGCACCTCCGCCGACACCGACGGGACGTTGACGGCGTTCCGCACGTGGCCCTGGAGCAGGTAGTCGCGCACCTGCTCGGCGATCGCGACCGACACGTTCAGCTGCGCCTGCTCGGTCGACGCGCCGAGGTGCGGGGTGCAGATCACGCGGTCGTGCAGCACGAGCGGGTGGTCCTTCGGCGGCGGCTCCTTGTCGAACACGTCGAGCGCCGCGCCGCCCACCTGGCCCGCGTTCAGCGCGTCCAGCAGGGCCGCTTCGTCGACGATGCCCCCGCGCGCCGCGTTCACGACGAGCACGCCCTTGCGCACCTTCGCGAACGCCTCGCTTCCGAGCAGGCCGGTCGTGTCCTTCGTCTTCGGGACGTGGACGGTGATCGCGTCCGAACGCGAGAGCAGGTCGTCGAGTGACACGAGCTCGACGTCGAGCTTCGCCGCCACGTCGGCGCCGATGTGCGGATCGTACGCGATGACGCGCATGCCGAGGCCCTGCGCGCGCTGCGCCACGATCCGGCCGATGTTGCCGAGCCCGATCACGCCGAGCGTGCGGTTGTAGAGCTCGAGGCCCGTGAACTTCGACTTCTCCCACGCTCCCGCCTTCATGCTGGCGGTGGCCTGCGGCACGTGGCGCGCGAGCGAGACGAGCAGCGCGATCGCGTGCTCGGCCGTCGTGATGTTGTTGCCCTCGGGCGTGTTGAGGACGGCGATGCCGCGGGCCGTGGCGGCGGGGACGTCCACGTTGTCGACGCCGATGCCGGCGCGCCCGATGACGCGCAGCTTCTCGGCCTTCGCGATGACCTCGGCGGTCACCTTGGTGCCGCTCCGGATGACGAGCGCCTCGGCGTCCGCGACGAGCTCGAGGAGCTCCGCGGGCGACACCGACTTGCGCAGCACGACCTCGAGCCCGCGGGCGTGCTCGAGGATCTCGACGCCCTGGGGCGCGAGCCCGTCGCTGATCAGGACCTTGGGCACGAGCGACCTCCGAGCATGGGAAAACGCCATCGCGCGGCCAGCCACGTCCCGAGCCGCGTCTCAGCAGCGTGTCGAGGAACGGTCTAACCCACGGTGGTGTTTCGGGAAATCGACGAACGGGCCGAGTGTGCCCAAGCCGCCGGGGGGTGTCAACGCCGGGACACCGCGATGCTAGCCTGCCGGCGCCCGCACCCGGAGGGACGATCCCGCATGCCCGAGCCGCAGCCCGCCGTTCTCTACGAGATCCGGGACGGCGCCGCCCGCATCACGCTGAACCGGCCCGAGCAGCGCAATGCGCTCTCGGCGGAGGTGATGAGCGGCCTGCGGGACGCCCTGCTGCGCGCCGGGGCGGACGTGGAGGCGCGCGTCGTGGTGCTCACCGGAGCCGGGGACCGCGCGTTCTGCGCGGGCGGCGACCTCGGCGGGAGCGGCTTCGCGGGCAAGAGCAACACCCAGCGCCACCACGATCGGCGCGACTTCGCCGATCTCTTCCGTCTCATGAACCGGCTCGGCAAGCCCCTCATCGCGCGGGTGCGCGGCTACTGCCTCGCCGGCGGCTTCGGACTCGCGCTCGGCTGCGATCTCGTCGTGGCGAGCGACGACGCCACGTTCGGCACGCCCGAGGTGAAGCGCGGGCTCTTCCCCATGATGATCATGGCGACGATCTTCAAGAACGTCGGCCGGAAGAAGGGCATGGAGCTGCTGCTGACCGGCGACCGCATCGACGCGCGCGAGGCGGAGCGCCTCGGGCTGGTGAACCACGTGGTGCCCGCGGCGGAGCTCGATGCCAAGGTGGACGAGCTCGCCCGCAAGGTCGCCGCGATGTCCCCCGCCGTCGTCCGTCTCGGCCGCGACGCGTTCTACACCATGAGCGACATGACCTTCGACCAGGCGCTCGACTACCTCCAGGGCATGCTGACGCTGAACCTCGGCACCGAGGATGCGATCGAGGGCGTGCGCGCATTCCTCGAGAAGCGCGAGCCGCAGTGGAAGGGGCGTTGACGGCAGCGCTGCCTCCCGCGCTCGAGATCCGGGCGCGAGGCCCGCTCGACGCGGTGCTGCGCGTGCCCGGCTCACGCAGCATCACGAACCGCGCGCTCGTCGTCGCCGCGCTCGCCGACGGCCCGAGCGAGCTCCATGGCGCGCTGGCCAGCGACGACACCGAGGCGATGCGCGACTGCCTCTCCGCGCTCGGCGTCGCGCTCACCGCCGAGGGTGACGTCCTCCGTGTGTCGGGGACCGGCGGGCGCTTCGTGCTGCCGCGCGGCCCGCTCTTCGCGCGCGCTTCCGGCACGACCGCGCGGTTCGTGACCGCGCTGGCCACCCTGGCGCCGGGCGCGGTGACGGTCGACGGCTCCGCGCGCATGCGCGAGCGCCCGATCGACGACCTCGTGCGCGCGCTCCGCGCGCTCGGCGCGCCCGCGGAGGCCCTCGGCCCCGGCGGCTGCCCGCCCGTGCGCGTGGCGGGCGGCGGCCTGCCCGGCGGCGACGCGTCGATCGACGCGCGGCGCTCGAGCCAGTACGTCTCCGCCGTGCTGCTCGTCGGGCCGTACGCGGCCCGTGACGTCGGCCTGCGCTTCGTCGACGGCGTCCTCGTGTCGCGGCCCTACGTCGAGCTCACGCTCGAGGTGATGCGCGCCTTCGGCGCGGAGGCGGGCTGGACCGCGGACGGCGGGCTCCGCGTCACGGCCGGCCGGCGCTACGCGCCGCGCCGCTACGAGGTCGAGCCCGATGCGTCGTCCGCCGCCTACGCGTTCGCCGCCGCCGCGATCGCGGGCGGGCGCGTGCGCGTCGACGGCGTGCCCGCGGGCTCCTCCCAGGCCGACTTCGCCCTCCTCGGCGTCCTCGAGCGGATGGGCTGCCGCGTCGAGCGCGCAGCGGGTCACGCCGTCGTCACGGCGCCGAGCGGCCGCCTGCGCGGCGTCGACGTGGACATGAACGCCCTGCCCGACGCGGCGCTCGCGCTCGCGGTGGTGGCGCTCTTCGCCGACGGGCCGACGACGATCCGGAACGTCGCGAACCTCCGCATCAAGGAGACCGACCGGCTGGCCGCGCTCGAACGCGAGCTCGGCAAGCTCGGGGCGCGGGCGAAGGCGACGGCGGACTCCCTCTCGATCGAGCCGGGTCCGCTGCATGGCGCCGCGATCGACACGTACGACGACCACCGGATGGCGATGGCGTTCGCGCTCGCGGGCCTGCGCGTGCCCGGGGTCGTGATCCGCGATCCGGCCTGCGTGTCCAAGACCTGGCCGGATTACTTCACGGCGCTGGAGCGTCTCTAGGGAGAGGCGGGGCGGAGAGGCTGGGACGCGGCGTCCACCTCGCGCAGCTCCTTGGGCGCGCGCTTGTGGAAGAAGCGGTGGGGGCGGTTGTAGAGCCAGGGCTCGGGGACCGCAGGCGGACGCGGGGCGAGAGCCGGATGGCCGTCGGCGCACGCCGTGCTGCAGTACCAGGTGCCGTCGCGCTTCACCGCGTCGAGGAGCAAGGCGGCGCGACAGCGCGCACAGGATCCGCTCGAAGGAAGATGTTCGATCACGGGGGCGCAATGTACGAACACGGGTCGCAGGGAGCAAGCGGCGGCGCGCGCGTCGAAGCCGTCGGCCTCACCCGGCGCTTCGGACGCCACGTCGCCCTCGACGACCTGACGCTCCAGATCCCGTCCGGCGAGACGTTCGCGCTCCTCGGCGCGAACGGCGCGGGCAAGACCACCTTCATCCGGCTGGTGATCGGCTACCTCGTGCCGAGCGCGGGCCGCGTCACCGTGGACGGGCACTCGCCCGACGTCGACGCGAAGGCCGTCCATGCGCGCGTCGGCTACGTCGCGGAGACGTCGCGGCTCTATCCCGACCTGCGGGTACGGAGCAGCCTGCGCTTCGCCGCGCGCATCCACGGCCTCGCCGGCGCCGCGGCGGACGCCGCCGTCGACCGCGCGCTCGATCGCTTCGGGCTCGGCGCCGTGGCGCACCGCCTCGTCGGCCATCTCTCGAAGGGCTACCAGCAGCGGGTGTCGCTCGCCCAGGGCGTCGTCCACGATCCGCCGCTCGTGGTGGCGGACGAGCCGACGAGCGGCCTCGATCCGCTCCAGCAGTCGGAGGTGCGCGAGGTGTTCCACGCGCTGGCCGGCCGCTGCACCGTGCTCCTGTGCACGCACGACCTCGGCGAGGCGCGCGCGCTCGCGACCCGGGTCGGAGTCCTGCGCCGCGGCCGGCTGGTCGCGCTCGGCCCCACGGCGGAGGTCCTCGGCCCGGACCTCCCGCTCGACCTCTTCCGCTCTCCGGAGGCCGCCGCGCCATGAACGGCCTCCGGGCGCTCGTGCGCAAGGAGCTGGCGGTGCTCTTCGGGTCGCCGATGGCGTACCTCACGCTGGCGCTCGTGGGGCTCGTCAGCGCCCTGCTCTTCTTCGATCACCTCCGCGTGTACAACCAGATCCTCTTCGTCTACACGAGCAATGCGACCGGCGGCTTCGAGCTCGGGACGGTGCCCGAGCGCGTGAACGTCGAGGACCAGGTGTTCCTTCCGCTGATGGAGCAGCTCTCGTTCGCCCTGATCGGCATCGTGCCGCTCGTCACGATGCGCGTCTTCGCGGAGGAGCGCGCGCGCGGCACCGACGAGCTCCTCCTCACGAGCCTCCTCTCCCCCTGGCAGATCGTGCTGGGGAAGTACGCCGCGACCTTCCTCTTCATCGCGCTCATGCTCACCTCCTCGCTCGTGTACCCGGCGACGTCGGTCCTGCGCGCGGGCCTCGGCATCCACCACCTGGCGGCGGTCTGGCTCGGCCTCTTGTCGCTCGGCTTCGCGCTCGCCGGCCTGGGGCTCGCGTGCTCGGCGTTCAGCTCGAACCAGATCCTCGCTGCGGTGTCGGCGTACGCGGTGGCGTTCGTGTTCTACGACCTCGCCTGGCTCCAGCCGTTCGTCGGGGAGCGCGCGGCGCACGTGCTCGACGCGCTGTCGTTCCAGCCGCGTTTCGCCGGCTTCGCAGAGGGCATCGTGTCGCTCGCCGACCTCGCCTACTTCGCGGGCGTCGTCGCGATCTCGCTCGCGCTCGCTCGCCTCGCCCTCGACGTCGTGCGGGTGCGCTGATGCAGAAGCTCGCCCTCCCCGGCCTCATCGCCCTCGCCTTCGGGCTCGGCGCCTGGTACGCGACCGGCGAGACGTCGCTCTTCGGGCGCGTGAACCTCGTCGCCGGCGCCGCCGCGCTCGCGCTGTCCGCGATCGGCGCGCTGCGATCCGCCGGGGGGCTCGCGTCGCGGTCCGCGTGGCGCGTCCTCGCACCGCGCCTCTTCGCCTGCGCGCTCGCCGTCGCTGGCGCGGTGGCTGCGGAGCGCGTCGCCACGCGTACGGAGTGGCGCCTCGACTGGACCGTGGACGGCCGCTTCGAGCTCTTCCCCGCCACGAAGGCGGCCCTCGCGGCCCTCCCCGCCGAGCTCGACGCGACGCTGTATCACGAGCACGGCGACGCTCGCGCGCGCCGCACGCGCCTCCTGCTCGAGACGCTGGCGAGGGAGGGGCCGGTGCGCGTCCGCGTGCGCGACCTCGAGCAGTCGGGCGAGGAGGTCGACCGCTTCGGCATCAAGGGTACGAACTCCGTCGTGCTCGAGCTCCAGGGCGCCTACGAGACCGTGGACCGGCCGACCGAGGGCTCCCTGCTGGAGGCGATCCTGAGGCTGCGCGGCGCCCCCTCGCACAAGCTCTACACCGCGGTGGGTGAGGGCGAGGGCGACCCCGAGAGCCCGGAGCCGACCGGCTACTCGGGGCTCGCCGTCGCGCTCGGCGCCGAGGGCTACTTCCTGGAAGGGCTCGTCACCGCGACGGGCGCGGAGGTGCCGGGCGATGCCGGCGCGGTGCTGGTGATCGGCGCGCAGCGTGCGCTCCGGCCGGAAGCCGCGAACGCGATCGACCGCTATCTCCAGCGCGGCGGACGCCTCGTTGCATTGATCGCGCCCGGCGTGCGGAGCGGCCTCGAGGACGTGTTCGAGCGGTGGGGCTTCGCGGTGCCCGACGGCATCGTGATCGATCCGTTCGGCGGACCGATCGAAGGCGGACCGGGGGGCGGCGACACCCTCGCAGCCGCCTACGCGCGGCACCCCGTCACGCGCGGCCTCGATCCGCGCACGCTGACCTACTTCCCGCGCGCACGCCCCGTCGAGGCGGTGCACAAGCCGACGCCCGCGGACGAGCTCGCGAGCCTCGTGTTCTCGAGCGGGCGCTCGTGGCTCGACACCGACGTCGCCGCGGTCCGCCGCGGCGTCGCGCCCGTTCCGCCCGCGGACACCGAGCTCCGCCGCTGGCCGATCGTCGCGGCCGGGCGCTATCCGCGCGCGGGCGGAGAGACACGGATCGTGGTCTTCGGCAACGCCGACTTCGCGGACAACCAGCACCTGCGGACCCTCTACAACCTCGATCTGCTGCTGAACGCGGTGCACTGGGCGGTTTCGCGGGAGGACGCGATCACGCTGCGCCCGAAGATGATCACCCCGGACCAGGATCCGCTCACGCCGCAGCAGACGCTCGGCATGCTGTACGGGGTGGGACTGCTGCTCCCCGAGCTGCTGCTCGTGGCGGCGGCGGTGGCGTGGATGCGCCGGCGCGGCGCCTAGCCAGCCGGCCGCGTCAGGGCTTCTCGCCCCGGGGCGGCGGCTTCGTCGCGAGCGCGATGCCCGTGGCGCCCGCCTCCTGCGCCAGGTCGAGGATGTTCACGGCCTGGCCGAGCAGCACCTTCCGGTCGCCCCGGAGGATCACGAGCTTCTCCCGGGACTTGTCGAGCGCGGCCTTCAACGCGGCGGGCAGCGCCTCGAGCTTCACGACGTCGTCGCCCACCTGGATCAGTCCGTCCGCGGTGACCGTGACGCTGACGCCGTTCGGTGTGGCGGAGGCGACGGCGGAGCTCGGGAGATCCACGTCCTTGCCCTGGGTGGAGATCACCGACGTCGTGACCATGAAGATGATGAGCAGCACCAGGAAGATGTCGGTCAGCGGCGTGATGTTGATCTCGGCGACGATGTCGTCGCCGGTCTCCTCGCCCGCGCTAGGCAGGGAGTGGATGGCCACGGCGGACCTCCGTGCTCGCGGGAGCGGGCGGCGGCGTTCCGGCGCCGGTCGACGACGACTCGACGTAGAGCAGCGCCTGGACGAAGCGCTCGCACGCGCGGGCGTAGGTGGAGGCGATGGCCTGCACGCGCACCTGCAGATAGTTGTAGAAGGCGAGCGCCACGATCGCGACTGCGAGACCGGCGCCGGTGGCGACGAGGGCCTCGGAGATGCCCGCCGCCACCACCGCGAAGCCGCCCGAGCCCTGCACGGCCATCTCGTGGAACGCGCGGATGATGCCGACCACGGTGCCGAAGAGGCCGATGAACGGGGCGAGCGATCCGATCGTGCCGAGCACCCACAGCCCGCGGCGAAGCTCGAAGACCGCTTCCTGGCGGGACGTGGAGAGCACGCGGTCGAGGTCCTCGAGCGCGATGTTCTGCCAGCGCAGACCCTCGGCGAAGACCTCGCCGATCGGCGTCATCGCGGCCGAGGCCTCGCACAGCGCACGCGCGGCGTTCAGGTCGCGCTTCGCGAGCAGGTCCACGACGCGGCGCGTGAGGTCGCGCACGCGCTTGTCGAGGCCGCGGTACCGCCACATCCGCTCGATCGTCACCGCGAGCGCGATGACCGAGGCCACCGCGAGGGGATAGACCGTGAGACCGCCCTGGTTCAGCAGGCGGAGCAGCGTGGCCGCGTCGAAGGAGGTGGAAGCGGTCGTCGCGACGGCCGCAGCGCTCACACCGGCGTCGATGGTTGCAGGATCCAAAGAGCTGACCTCCCAGTCCGAGGAGTGAGTGGCGGGATCGGGGGCGCAGGTGACGGCGCGCGTACCTTACAAGATCGCCCCTTCCCGTGCATCGAACCGAGGTCTGGCGCGCCGGAAATCTCCAGCCGCCGCGTTGACATACGCGGGTGCGGTCTCGTACGATCCGCGTGGGGTCGGGGTGCGGACGCCGTGCGCGTGAATCAAGCTGGTGCAACTTCCGTCCGATTCACAGGACCGCGCGGCCGGCGTTCTCCCGTATCGTCTACCTCGCACACGCGCAGGCGTCGCGCAGCGTACGCGGCAAGCCTCCGTGACGCCTCGGAAGACAGGAAGCCGGTGAACAGGGGGTGGCGCGGATGAGCCAGGCGCTCGTGATCCGCAGGCGTCCCGCTCGCGCGACGCCGATGCGCACCCTTCGTCTCGGAGCCTCCCTGCGAGCCGGCGGCGCCGCGCGGCAGCCCTTCCCCGGCCTCGAGCTCAAGGACCCGCCGCACGCACGCGGGCGCGCCGTCAGCGGTACGCTCGCCGTGCTGCTCCACGGCGGGGTGATCGGCCTCCTCCTGCTCCTCGCGTGGCTGAATCCCGTCGTGAAGGAGGAGGTCCTCCCGGTCCGCATCATCAAGGAGGAGCCTCCGCCCCCGCCGCCGATCGAGAAGCCGCGGGAGGAGCCGGCTCCGGCCCCGCGGGCGCTCGCCGAGCGTCGCTCCCTCGACTTCGCCCCGCAGGCGCAGGCCGTCGCGCCCCAGATCGTGAACCCCACCGTGGTGGCGTCGGCGGCGCCCGCGGTGGCCGCGCGCAAGATCGACATGAGCGCCGTCGCGTCCGTCGTGGCCCCGAAGGAGATCAGCCAGGCGACCGTCGTGACGGAGCGCGTGTCGGCCGTGACCTCGCTCGCCACGGCGCAGGTCTCCAAGGTCGACCTCGGGAGCGTGTCCGCCCCGGCGCTGCGCGGTCCCGCCGACGCGAACGCGCCCGCGGGCCCCTCGGTCGGACCCCGCCAGATCACCAACGTCGGGTCGACGATGGGCACCGGTCCCGCCACCGCGACCAACCTCGGCAGCGGCTCCTCGGTGCGCGAGGGGATCGCCTCGAATCGCGACGTCCTCGGCTCGCCCACGGGTGCGCGCCTCGCGAACGTGAACACACGCGTGGGCGACAGCCTGATGCGCGGCGACGGCGGCAACGGGCCGGGCGGCGGAGGCGACGGCGACTGCTTCAGCCGGCCCGAGGTCGTGGCCTATCAGGAGCAGATCCGGACGCGGATGTACGCCCGCTGGGTCCTGCCCTCGGACATCCCGCCGAGCCAGGAGGTCCGCCTCCAGTTCATGCTCGATCCGGCGGGGTCGGTGACGAGCGTGAAGCCCCTCGCCGGCCACGCCGAGCTCGCGGCAAGCGCGGTCGACGCGCTGCGCGCCGCCGCACCCTTCCCGCCGATGTCCGACCGCGTCCGCTGCCTCGCGAGGCAGCAGCTCACCGGCATCTTCCGGAACCCCCTCGCGGGCGGGTGAGAGACCGCACGACCTTGAGCCGCCTCCTTCCGCTGCGAGCGGCCGCGGCCGCGCTGGTCGCCGCCGGCCTCCTCGCCGCGCCGCGCGCCGCTCTGGCGCAGAAGAAGCCGGTCGTGCTCGAGTACGACGACCAGGAACGGCTCGCGAAGAAGCAGAGCGACACCAACGGCGACGGCGCGTACGACGAGACCGTCTTCTACAAGGAAGGCAAGCCCGACCGCGCGGAGATCGACTCCAACCACGACGGCCGCGTCGACCTCTGGGTCACCTACGGTGCCGACGGCACGATCGTGCGCCAGGAGCGGGACACGAACGGCGACGGCAAGGTCGACCAGTGGGTGGAGCTGGAGGGCGGCAAGCCCAAGCTCCAGAAGGACGACGAGAACGGCGACGGCAAGCCCGATTCGACGATCACCTTCGAGAACGGCGTCCCGGTGCGGTCGGAGTCCGACGAGAACGGCGACGGCAAGATCGATCGCTGGGTCACCTACCAGAACGGTCAGCCCTCCGTCGTGGAGGAGGACCAGAGCCACGACGGCAAGCCCGACCTGCGCGCGGGGTTCGGCGCCGACGGGAAGAAGACGGCCGAGCAGCAGGACACGAACGGCGACGGCAAGTGGGACGTCACGATCACCTACGAGAACGGCAAGAAGGTCCGCGTCGAGGAGGACAGCAAGAACCGCGGCCGCCCCGACATCATCACGACCTACGCGAACGACGTGATCGTGCGCCGCGAGATGGACACGGACGGCGACGGACGCATCGACACCACGTCGACGTTCGAGAACGGCAAGGAGAAGCGTCAGGTCCAGGACCTCGACGGAGACGGCAAGCCCGAGCTCGTGGCGACCTTCGACGCGAACGGCGAGCGCCAGCGCGAGGAGATCGACACCCGGAAGTCCGGCAAGGCCGACCTCGTGCGCAGCTACGCGGGCGGCAAGAAGGTGCGCGAAGAGCAGGACACGAACGGCGACGGCAAGCCCGACCTCACGACGACGTTCGAGAACGGCGAGCCCGTGCGCAGCGAGGCCGACACCAACTCGGACGGGAAGGCCGACACGTTCGTCGTGTACGTCGGCGGCAAGAAGGTCAAGCAGGAAGAGGACTGGAACGGGGACGGCAGGATGGACGCCGTCTACGAGTTCGACGCGAAGGGCAACGTCGCCACCGAACGCAAGGATTCGGACTTCGACGGACGCTTCGAGATCACGGCCGAGTACAAGGACGGACAGCTCGTCCGCCGCACGTCGGACCCGCAGGGCAAGGGCTCTCCCGAGCGCGTGGAGATCTATGGCGAGGGCCACCTCGTGCGCATGGAGCTCGACGAGGACGGCGACGGGCGCGTCGACCTCTGGGACTTCTACGACCCCTCCGGGCGCCTCGAGAAGCAGGAGCAGGACGCGGACAAGGACGGCACGGTCGACACGTGGGTGACGCTCGACGTCGCGACGGGCAAGGAGTCGCGCGTCCTCAAGGACACGAACAAGGACGGCAAGGTCGACTCCTGGCGCACGAACGACGCCTCCGGCGCCACGGTGAAGCTCGAGGAGGACAAGAACGGCGACGGCAAGCCGGATCGCGTGGTGGAGTTCGAGGGCGGCAAGCCCGTGCGCGTCACCGAGGACACGAACTTCGACGGCAAGCCCGACCTGAAGGCCGACCTCGACGCTTCCGGCGCGGTGGTGCGCGAGGAGCGCGACACGAACTTCGACGGGAAGTTCGACCAGCGCGTGACGCTGGCGAACGGCCAGAAGGCGAAGGAGGAGCGCGACACCAAGGGCGCCGGCCGCTACGACGTGGTGACGACGTTCGAGAACGGCGTGCCCGTGCGGCAGGAGCAGGACACCAAGGGCACGGGCACCTACGACTCCGCCATCACCTTCGCGAACGGGAAGGAGGCGCGGCAGGAGCGCGACACGAACGGCGACGGCAAGCCCGATCTCGTCGCCACCTTCGACGCCCAGGGCAGGCCCGCCCGCGAGGAGATCGACACCAACGGCGACGGCAGGGCCGACGTGGTGAAGGTGTACGAGAACGGGCTGCTCGTGCGCGAGGAGACGGACGCGGACTTCGACGGGCGCTTCGAGCTCGTGACCCTGCACCAGGGCGACGTGCCGACCCGCTCGGAGGCCGACACGAACGGCGACGGCAAGCCGGACGTGATCATCGAGTACGCGAACGGCGAGAAGCAGAAGCAGAGCGAGGACACGAACTTCGACGGGAAGCCCGACACCGTCACGACGTTCGACGCACAGGGAAGGCCGGAGCGCTCGGAGGCCGACACCGACGGCGACGGCCGCCTCGACACGGTGACGACGTTCGTGAACGGCCAGATCGTGAGCACGGAGAAGGACACGAACGGCGACGGCAAGGCCGACGTGTGGGCCACCTACGAGAAGGGCAAGATCGTACGGCAGGAGGAGGACACGAACTTCGACGGCGTTCCCGACAAGAAGGTCGCGGCAGGCTCGGGCGGCACCCAGATCCAGGAAGCCGACGCGAACGGCGACGGCAAGATCGACACCTGGGTCACGCTCGACGCGGCCGGTGAAGTGATCAAGAAGGAAGAGGACAAGAACGGCGACGGCAAGCCCGATCTGACCGTGCAGTTCAAGAACGGCAAGATGGTGCGCCTCGAGCAGGACACGTCGGGCAAGGGATGCATCGATCTCGTCCAGGCCTACGACGCCTCGGGCAACGTGACCGAGGAGCGCAAGGACACGAACGGCGACTGCAGGCTGGACACCTTCACGAGCCTCTCCGGCGGCCGCATCACGTCCCAGGCGCAGGACACGAAGGGGCGCGGCAGCTTCGACGTGGTCAATCTGTTCGACGCCGACGGCCGCGCCGTCGCCCAGGAGGTGATGAGCGACGGCAAGAAGCGGCCCGACAAGAAGCTCTTCCTCGGCGCCGGCGGCGAGGTGGTCGCGCAGTGTCTCGACACCGACGGCAACGGCACGCTCGACGCGCGCGCGAAGGTCGAAAACGGGACGGTCACCCAGGTGCTCGTGGACACCAAGGGCAAGGGCGTGGCCGACCGGAGGGAGATCTACCGCGGCGGGCAGCTCGTGGAGATCCAGGCGGACACCAACGGGGATCGCAGGGTCGACACCGTGCAGACGATCTCCGGCGGACAGGTGACGCGCCAGGACGAGGACGTGGACTTCGACGGCAAGTTCGACCGCAGCTTCGTCGGCGGGAAGCAGGCCCCGTTGTCGGATCCGCCGAGCCCCGCGCCCCTCGGCGAGCTCGACTGCGGCCGCTTCAGCGATCTCTGGAAGGCGCGCTGACGAACGGTCTGGCGTCCGGTCGGGCGTAGCGGCGGAAGAAGTGCGCCATCTCCGCCGACGCGTCGACCACCTGCGTGGCCGGCCCGAGCCAGCGCTGGAACCACATCGTCGGGGCACCCGGCCAGACGTGCCCGGCGCCCGTGAGCCGCCAGAGCACCACCTCCGCGCCTCCCGCGCACGGCCCGTAGACGAGCCGCGTGGCCGTGTGCTCGGCGTCGGACGCGCCCGGCGTGCCGTGCGCAGTGGGGCCGGTCACCGGCTCGTCCGGGCAGCCGTCCGCCCGTCGCCACTGTGCGATCACCCTCTCGACGGACGGATGCTCGACGCGCACCTGCGTGAACGGGAACGGCGGCCCGAGCCCGCCCGGATAGACCGCGCGCGGATCATCGACGCTGTGGAAGTGCATGACCGGCACGGGCTCGGGCAGCTTCAGGTCCGGCAGCGAGAGCGCGCCGGCCACCGGCGCGATCGCGGCGATGCGGTCCGGAGCGTCCGCGGCGAGCCGGTAGGCCATCATCGCGCCGTTCGACAGCCCCGTCGCATACACATGCGTAGCGTCGACGCCCACGCGCCCCGACAGGTCGCCCAGCAACGCCAGCGTGAACCCTACGTCGTCGACCGCATGCTCGTACGCATAGCCGCAGCACGGTCCCGCGTTCCAGGTGAGGAGGTACCGCTCGAGGCGGCCCGTGCCGTCCGGGTACACCACGAGGAAGCCCTCGGTGTCCGCGACCCGGTCGAGCCCGTCCATCCGCTGCTGGATCGCGCCGCTCCCGCCGCCCCCGTGGAACGACACCACCACGGGGCGGCCGCCCGCGGGCGGGGCGCCCGGGGGCACGTGCACGAGGTAGTGGCGCGTCCGCCCGCCGTGCTCGAGCGCGAGATCGTGGTCGCCCGCCGGAAGCGGGGCCGGCGGCGCGGGCGGCTCCTGCGCGCCGGCGACGGCGGGCGCGAGCCCGAGGATCACGGCGAGGACGATGGGGGTCTTCCGCACGTCCCCATGGAACACCATGCCACGCGAGAAGTCCCGTTCCGCAAAAACCCGTACTCGCGCTTCGATCGGCCGCCGATCGAGGCGAACCGCGGCGGACGCCATGCGCGCCCGGCCACGGCGTGGCGTCTCCCGGCCCGATACCGAGGCACGGGCCTTGCTAGACACCGCGGAGTGAGGGGGCGGGAGATACGCGATGCTCGGATTTCGATCGGTGCTCTGGATCGGCGGCAGCGAGGACTTCGACGGCGAGCTCGTGGCCGACGCTCCGTCGGCGGACTTCACGTGGGCGCGGGACGCGGACGACGCGCTCGGCCTTCCCCTCGACGGATTCGACGTCATCGTGCTCGACGCGACGGACGCCGCCGAGGCGGCGTCGGGACTGCGGAGGCTGCGCCTCGAGCGCGGGGCGCCGCCGATCCTCGTCCGGCTCGCCGCCGTGGACGCAGAGACGTGTCAGACGCTCCGGGCCGTCGGCGCGGAGGGTGTGGTCGCCCGCGGTGCACGCAGCCCCGGAGAGACCGCCTCGGAGCAGCTCCTGCGCCACCTCGCCGACCTCGTGCGCGCGCCGGGTCCGGGCCGGAGCGAGCGCGGCCGTCCGACGATCTCGCCCACGGCCCCCCATCCCGGGAGCCCGGGCATCGTCGGCGCGAGCCCGGCCATGCGGTCGGTGCTCGCGCTCCTCCAGCGCGCGATGCGGTCGCAGGCCACGGTCCTCTTGAGCGGGGAGACGGGCACCGGCAAGGAGGTGCTGGCGCGCGCGATCCACTCGGGCGGTCCGCGGCGGGCGCGCGCGTTCGTCGCGGTGAACTGCGCCGCGTTCCCGGACACGCTGCTCGAGGGCGAGCTCTTCGGACACGTGAAGGGCTCGTTCACCGGCGCCGACCGCGACAAGAAGGGCCTCTTCGATGCCGCCGAAGGGGGCACGCTCTTCCTCGACGAGATCGGCGAGACGTCCCCCGCGCTCCAGGCGAAGCTGCTGCGCGTGCTGCAGGAGCGCGAGCTGCGGCCGGTCGGCGGCACGCGGGCGCGCCGCATCGACGTGCGTCTCATCGCCGCCACCAACCGCGCGCTCCGCGCCGAGGTGGCCGCCGGGCGCTTCCGCGAGGACCTCTACTACCGCCTCGCCGTCTTCCCGATCCGCGTGCCGCCGCTGCGCGAGCGGCCCGAGGACGTCCTGCCGCTCGCCCAGCACTTCCTCGCGTCGCACGCCCGGCGCGAGGGCCGCCCGCCCTCCGCGCTCTCGCCCGAGGCGGCGGGACTGCTCCAGGCCTACGCGTGGCCGGGCAACGTGCGGGAGCTCGAGAACGAGATGCAGCGCGCCCTCGCTCTCGCGGAGCCTGGCGAGGCGCTCTCTCCCGCACACCTCTCGGAGCGCCTCTCCGCGGACGCCGCCCAGATGGAACGCGAGGCCCGCGACGGCGAGACGCTGCGGGAGATCATGGCCCGCATGGAGGCCTTCGTGATCCGCCGGGCGCTCGAGGCCCGCGGCGGCCGCCGCGCGGCGACGGCGCGGGACCTCGGGATCACGCGCGAGGGGCTGTACAAAAAAATGCAAAGACATCACATCCGGTGAGAGGACTCGTACAAGTAGATGCCTTCTCTATCGGGTGATCCCGCCGCCGGCTATGCGCCGGCCATCGACATCGGTGCGTCCGTCGCGACTCAGCCGTAAGGCGTTCGAGGAGTCGACCTGGCGGCGCTCGATCCGATCCTCGGGGGAGATGTAGGCGAGGAGGGCGCTCCGCCGCGGTGCACGGGCGTGCCGCTCCCGCTGCTACCGAGAAGTTGGCTGATCGAACGCTCCGGTGAGGTCGGGGGAGGAGCTCGGGAGGATGACGCCACCCTGCTCACGTTGTCGCCTACTTCGTACAAAGGAGGAATCAAACCTCCGGGGGAATCCGATCGGAGGTGCGCGATGCGCATCGCGATGCTCGCTCTTGCCTTGGCGCTTGCCTCGCCTGCCCCGGCGACCCCGATGTTCATGGGGACTGGGTTGGAGGTTTCTGTAGCTCCCGGAGTGTCGGGGGACGGGTCGGTCGTGGTCGGGATGTCCGGGTCCGGACAAGCGGTCCGTTGGACGCCCGCTACGGGATTGGTAGGCCTAGGCGATCCTCCCAGTCGCGCTCTGGCCGCGTCGGTCGACGGCTCCGTCATCGTGGGTAGCAACGACCCCCTCCCACGGTGAAACCTTCCGCAACGCCTCCACCCGGGCGTAGAATGCCTCCCTGAAGCGACCATCCGTTCGCGTCCCACCGCGTCGAATCCCAGGGCGCACCCGACCGGACTTCTGCACCAGATGTGATCCGCGGGCCGCTCCGCCCGCAAGCTGTTGCCGGCCGCGGGAGGATGGAATGAAATCGGTCGCGACACTCGTTCTCATCTCGACCCTCGCGGTTGGCGCGTGGGCAGCCGAGCCGTACGGCGAGCTGCCTCTCGGCTTCGAGGCGAACCAGGGACAGGCTGACCTTCCCGTTCAGTTTCTCTCTCGCGGCGACGGGTACGTCCTCTTCCTGACTCCAACCCAGGCAGTGCTCTCGCTGCAGCCGCCAACCGCCACGTCGAAGAAGCGTCAAGGCGCACGGCGCGTTGCACGAGTGCTGCGCATGAAGGTCGTGGGAGCCGATCCTCGGGCCAAGGTCGAGGGACGCGATCGGCTGCCCGGCGTCAGCAACTACTTCATCGGCAGCGATCCCGCGAAGTGGCACATCGACGTACCGACGTATGCGAGAGTCTACTACCGCGACATCTACGAGAACGTGGATCTCGCGTACTACGGCAACCACCGGCAGCTCGAGACCGACTTCGTCGTCGCTCCTGGCGCAGACCCCGGCGTCATCGCGCTCGCGTTCGAGGGCGCGAGGACCCTGGCGATCGATGCAGCCGGAGCTCTCGTTCTCGAGACGGGCGGCGGCCGGGTCAGGCTTCAGAAGCCGGCGATCTACCAGTGGGGCCATGGCGAGCGGCATCCGGTGGCGGGCCGCTACGCGCTGAAGCGATCGGGTGCGGTCGGGTTCGAGGTCGGCGCCTACGATCATTCTGCCCCGCTCGTCATCGATCCCGTCCTCGTCTACTCGACGTACCTGGGCGGCACGGGCAACGACACGGCCTACGGCATCGCGTTGGATCCACTCGGCAATGCCTACGTGACGGGCGATTCCGCATCGCCCAACTTCCCCCAGCTCCACGCGAACCAGGTCTTCTCGGGTGGTGAAGACGTATTCATCACCAAGCTGAATGCCACCGGATCAGCGCTGGTCTATTCGACGTTCCTGGGCGGCACAGCCGCTCTCGAGCACGGCTACGACATCGCCGTCGATGCCTCGGGGAATGCGTATGTGATCGGTGTGACCAACTCTGGTGACTTCCCCACGACGTCGAACGCGCTTCAGCCCGCGAAGCAGAACGGCACCAACCAGGACACCGCGTTCGTCGCGAAGCTCGACGCCAGCGGCGCGCTCGCGTATTCCACGTACCTCAGTGGCACCCAGTTCGTGTCGCGGGGCTTCGGCATCGCGACCGATGGCGCAGGCAACGCCTATGCGACCGGACAGGCTGGCGCCGGCTTTCCGCTGACGGCCAGTGCATTCTCATCGGCCTCGTCCAACGCCGGTTTCTTGACGAAGCTCGATACGAACGCTTCGGGCGCAGCGTCGCTGTTGTATTCGACCTTTCTCGGCCCGGCGGGCTTCGCGGAGGGGCGGGCGCTCGCGGTCGACGAGACGGGCAAGGCCTACGTGACCGGAAACACGAACTCGACTTCGACGAACTTCACGTCGCCCGGCGCCTTCCAAACGGTCTTCGGCGGCGGCACCGCGGACGCGTTCGTCGCGAAGTTCGACACGACTCTCTCGGGCGCCGCGTCCCGGATCTACTCCACGTATCTCGGGGGCAGCGACCAGGACTTCGGTGGCAACGCTGCGGCTCGAGGCAGCAAGGCGATCGCGATCGACGCGGCCGGCAACGCATACGTCACCGGGCAGACCAGGTCGACGAACTTCCCCACGCACGACGCGGTCCAACCCGCGAATGCCGGCTATGTCGATGCCTTCCTGACCAAGCTGAACCCGACGGGCTCGGCGTTGATCTACTCGACGTACCTCGGCGGTAGCAACCCGAGCATCGCCGACGAGGGCATGGCCGTAGCCGTGAATGCCGCGGGCAATGCCTACGTGACGGGTCGGACCCAATCGGTCGACTTCCCGACCTCCTCTCCGCTCTCGATCCCGGGCTCGACGACCGGCGGTGTCTTCGTGGCGAAGTTCAGTCCCGTCGGCGACGCGCTGGTCTATTCGACCCGGATGGGCCGGGTTCTCGTCAGTTCCGACGAGGCCGGCCAAGGCATGGCGCTGGACGACGCCGGCAATGCGTTCGTGACCGGCTTTGCCCGCATCGAGTTCCCGACCGTGGGTGCCTTCCAACCGAGCCCGGGCGGCGGGACCGACGCGTTCGTCACGCAGATCGCCGATCCGACCATCATCGGCCGCGTCATCAGCAGGAGTGGCAGCGGGATCTCGGGTGCGACTGTGAGTCTCAGCGGCCTGCCACCGCAATCGACGACGACCGATGCGAGTGGCTACTTCACGTTCGGTCCGCTGACGATTTCCAACAGCTACACGGTCTCCGTCAGCGCGCCGTCGTACAGCTTCAGCCCTCAGACCGTCAGCGGTCTCCAGAAGAACGTGAGGCTCGACTTCGGACGGCGCACGCCGTTTCCCGACTTCGACGGCGATGGGAAGGCCGATGTCTCCGTCTTCCGCGCGGGCGACTGGTACGTCCTCAGGAGCTTTGACGGCTCGCTGTTCCACAAGACTTGGGGCCTGCCAGGCGACCTGATCGCACCGGCTGACTACGACGGCGATGGGAAGACGGACGTTGCCGTCTTCCGTTCGGGGACGTGGCTCGTGGCGAACAGCTCGAACGACCAGACCTCCATCGTCGCCTTCGGCGCCGCAGGAGACCTGCCGGTGCCCGGCGACTTCGACGGCGACGGGCGGGCCGACCTGTCCGTCTTCCGGCCTTCGACGGGGGCGTGGCTGAGGATCAACAGCTCCGACAACCAGCCGGTCACCGTGATCATGGGCCTGAACGGAGACGTTCCGCTGATCGGAGATTTCGACGGCGACGGCAGGTCGGACATCTCCTACTTCAGACCGTCGAACGGGATGTGGGGAATCCTCCGCAGCTCGGACGGCACGTTGTTGCAGGTGGCGTTCGGCATCAGCTCGGACGTTCCGGCACCCTGTGACTACGACGGCGATGGCAAGACGGACATCGCCGTCTACAGGCCCAGCAGCGGAACGTGGTCGATCCTGTACAGCGGGAGTGCGTTCGCCAGCACGATATTCGGCGTCCTGGGGGACGAGCCTACGTCCGCGGACTTCGACGGCGACGGGAAGGCTGACATCGCGGTCTTCCGTCCGACGAGTGGATCTTGGTTCGTCTCACAGTCTTCCGGTGGCCTTCAGGTGCAGCAGTTCGGCGCATCGGGTGATCAGCCCATTCCGCTGTACTTCTCGAGAAGGGCACCGGTCGACACGGACGGGGACGGCGTACCAGACGCGGTCGACAACTGCCGCTACACAGCGAATCCGTCCCAGGCGGATACCGGCGGCATTGGGACGGGCTCCGCCCTCGATGGCATTGGCGACGCCTGCCAGTGTGGAGACGTCAACGGCGATGGTCGCGTTACGCTCACGGACGCCGTCAAGATTCAGCGCTCGCTGCTCAACCCGCCTAGCGCGACCCTGGAGAGGCCGGAGCTGTGCGATGTCGGCGGGCCGGCGGGCTGCTCGCTGAGCGATGCCGTGATTCTCCGCCGCGCGCTGCTGCAGCCGCCGACAGCCTTCGTCCAGCAGGTGTGTGCGCCCGCGAAGCCATAGGGTGGTCCTTCGCCCCGAGGACACAGCGGTCGACGTAGACCTCGTGAGCGTTCATGCCGTTGATCAACGAATCGTTGGACCAGAATCCGATTCACTTGCCGGCGCGACCACACCGCAAATGCCAAATCAGTTTGCTAGCGCCGCACTACTCGGATCTCCGATCGCCGGATTCTGGCTCATCGCGTCGAAGCTTCGCGACCTAGGTCTTCGCGGCACTGGCCCGTCCTGACGCGATTCACGCAGCGCAAACACCTCCGCGCATGTCAGATCCGCGTCGCAGTCCGGTGCCGGCCGTCCGACGCGCCGAGGTGACGGCCTGATCGGACTACTAGACGGACGTCGTATATCCAAGAAGATGCAGCGGCACCGCATCTCGTGACGCAGCATGCCTGCTCTCGAGGGTCCCCCGGTCCCGCCCCCGCCCCGGGGCCCGGGGTCCCCGTGTAGAATGGGGTTTCGCTGCCCCACAGGAGGCCCCGATGCGGATCCCGTCCGGTCCCGTCCCCGCCCGCTCGTCGCGGCGGGGGGCGGGCCGTGCTGCCCTTACCCTGCTCGCCCTCGCCGCCCTCGTGCTGGTCTCGGCCCGGTGCTCGGACTTCGACGGCTTCATCCCGGAGCCCTACCTCACCGAGCGCCAGAACCTGTGGCTCGCCTACGCCACGGACGCCGTACGGGCCGGCAGCGTCACGAACGTGCTCGCGCACCTCGAGCGCTCCGCCCGCGACCCGGGCTTCACGTTCCCGGCGGGCTCGGTGCCGGCCGACGCGTGGGACGGGACCTTCGACAAGGTGTACGCGCTCCGCGACACCAGCGACTTCAACATGCTCGACTTCGTGAACCTGCTGTACGCAGGACGCGGGCATCCTGCGATCCCTGCGGAGCTCTGGCAGCGGACCGAGCAGGCCGTGCTCGACTTCAAGTACTGGTTCACCGACCCCACGCCGGCGCGCACCGTGAACGGTCAGCCCGTCGTCGACGACATGTGGTACTGGACGGAGAACCACTTCCTGATCTTCCGGACCTGCGAGTTCCTCGCCGGCCAGCTCTACCCGAATCGCGTCTTCACGGTCACCGGCATGACCGGCGCACAGCACCGCGACCGGGCGCGGCCGCAGATCCTCGCCTGGATCGATCACCACTCGCGCTGGGGCTTCTTCGAGTGGCACTCCAACGTGTACTACCACCTCGACATCCAGCCCCTGCTCACGCTCGTGGAATGGTCCGACGACCCCGAGATCGTGCGGCGCGCGACGATGGCGCTCGACCTCGTCTTCCTCGACATCGCGCTTCACCTCCACCGCGGAACCTTCGGCGCGACGCACGGTCGGAGCTACCCGAAGGACTACCCGAGCGCCGAGCTCGAGGACATGTACCAGCTGAACAAGCTGCTGTTCGACGACACGACCCTCGACTGGAGCCCGCCCGGCAAGCACTTCGAAGGGACGGGTGCGGCCTACATGGCCCGGGCGAAGCGTTACCGGCTGCCCGAGGTGATCCGGCGGATCGCGAAGAACGACACGCCGATGGTGGACCGGGAACGGATGGGCCTTCCCCTGCCCGAGCAGCCGCCCGCGGTCTGGAACGACCCCTTGCCGACGCCGCCCTACGGCCTCACCTACTCCGAGGCGGATCTCGACGTGTGGTGGTCCATGGGCGCGCAGCCCGTGTGGCCGATCATCCCCACCACGCTGGTCGTCGCCGAGCGCGAGCATCTGTGGGCCTCGCAGCTGAGCGACTTCGCGCTCTTCCGCGACCTCGTGTGGGTCGACGGCGACCTCGACGCCACGGTCGAGGGCGCCCACGCGCTCGACGTGAGCTTCTGGCGCGCGCTGAACCAGGCGACGCTGAGCGAGGTCAACACGTACACCTATCGCACCAAGGACTACATGCTCTCGACGGCGCAGGACTATCGAAAGGGTCTGCGCGGATCGCAGACCCGCGCGTGGCAGGCGACGCTCGGCGAGCGCGCGATCGTGCTGACGCAGCACCCGGGCAAGCTCGCCGTGAGCTCGGGCCCGCCCCCGGCGAGCTACGACTGGCAGAAGGACGAGCCCGGCCCCGGCTACTGGACCGGTGACGCTTCGCAGCCGCGGTCGGCCCAGTTCATGAACGTCGGCATCTCGATCTACGCTCCCCAATACCCGAAGGACGTGCTCCTCAACTTCTTCCCCTACCGCGACGAGACGCACGCCTACTTCCCGACCGCTCACTTCGACGAGGTCGTGCAGGAGGGGTCCTGGACGTTCGGGCGCAAGGACGACGCCTACGTCGCGCTCTACTCGAAGAACGCGACCTCCTGGCGCGATACGCAGCCCGAGCTCTACCTGAACGCCGGTCTCCCGTTCGACCTCGTGGCGCCGGGCGCGCAGAACGTCTGGATCGTCGAGTGCGGGAGCCTCTCGGAGTCCGGCAGCTTCGCCGACTTCCGCGCAGCGATCGGGGCCAGCTCGGTGGTCACGACGCCCATCCCCGACCAGGGCGGCGACGGCATGCCCGACGGCTTCGACGTGGTGTACCAATCGCCGAGCCGGGGCACGGTGACCTTCGGCTGGAACGCGCCGCTCACCGTGGGCGGCGTCACGGTGCCCCTGGCCGACTACCCCCGCATGGACAACCCGTTCGTCACCGCGGAGTTCGATCGCGCACGCTACGACGTGTCGGATGGCGACTATACGCTCGACCTCGACTTCGCCTCGCAGCAGCGGCGGGCGAGCGGACGACCCGCCGAGCTCGCGAAGGAGGCCGCCAGCGTCGAAGCGGCCTGGAACGCCTTCGTCGCCCACTTCGGAATGGAGCCGTCCGCGCCCTGATCCCGCCGCTCGGTCGCGAGCCGCGTCAGCGCGGCTCCGAAGCCCCTGCAAAGAGCGCGCTCCGCGCCGCGGCCACGTCCGTGAGGGGACGCCGGCGCCAGCGCGCCACCTCCTCCTCGGTGTAGGGTGCGAAGCCCGGCGGCACGGCGCCCTCCGCGAAGCGCACGACCACCCAGTCGAGCAACGCCGCGAGCGCCGCGTCGCTCAGGGCGGCCTGCGCCACGCCGGGGACGCGGACGAGGTACTCCCGCCCTCCAGGCAGGCGCGCGATTCGCGCGACCGAGCCCGTGAGCGGCGGCACCGCGCCCGGCAACCCGGCGCCGTCGACGAGATGGCAGCCTTCGCAGTGGAGCACGTAGTCCAGCCCGGCTCGCGCGCCGGATTCTTCCCTCGCGCCGATCCCGGGCGCGGAGGGGTCTGCGCGCACGCCAGAGCCCAACGCGAGAACGAGGAGGGCCGCGGCGCGCCTCACGGCTCGGTTGCCACCCCGAGCACGATCGCGGTCGAGCAGTGGTAGGCGGTGCTCGCCGTCCCGAAGCACCATACGATGTCGTTGTTCTTCGCCGTGACGTAGAGCGGCCGTTCGCCCTCGTTGCGGTTGCACTGGCAGCGGCCGCAGAAGTCCTTCCCGCAGCAGTCGTTGTAGGAGATGACGTAGTCCTTGCCGTCGCCCGGGTTGCGGCACGTCCCGATCCACGTGACCCGCGACATCTCCGTGCCGGGCGGACACGCGTTCTGCGATCCGCCGCAGCACGAGCACAAGAGGCCGTCGATCGCACAGTGGCGCCAGTACTCGCAGCTCGCGGGGTCGGCCGCCGCGCCCGTGAGACCCGCCTCGTCGGGCGCCGGCGCCCGCGCCGACTGCGCCGATGCGCGCGCCACCGGGAGCAGCGGGAGTGCCGCGGAGCCGAGGAGCGCGGTCCCGAGGCGCGCCAGGAAGCCGCGCCTCGACGCGCGCAACGCGACCGTGCGCGACACGCCTTCGAGCCAGCGATCGATGCCCCGGAGCTCCTGCGACACGGCTACGCCACCTCCGTCCGGTCCGCACGCGGCTCGACGGCTGCCGACCGCGCGAAGTAGTCCTGGATCGACGCCACGCCCCGCTCGTCCGCCTCGAAGAGGCTGTCGAGGTGCTCGCGCGAGTTCACGAGGCCCTTCGCGCGCACGATCCCCGCGCCGTCGATGAGCGCCGCGTAGGGGAGCTTCCCCACCTGCCACGCGAGCCCGAGCGCGCTGGACAGGAGATAGGGGAACGCGCCGAGGTGGTGCTCGCGCACGAACGCCGCGTGGTCCTCCTGGGCTCCGTCGCTCGCGAGGACGATGCGCAGGCCGGCCTCCTGGCCGCGCGCGAGCGCCCCGAGCGCGGGCAGGAGCGTCTTGCAGACCGGACACGTCGGCGAAAGGAAGAAGAGGAGCGTGCGCCGGCCCTCCGGATCCGGGCCTCCGACCGTCCGCACCGCGCCCGAGAGATCGGTGGCTGCGAGGAGCGGCGCCGCCTCGCCGATGCGCGGCCCCGTCTGCACCATCAGCGCGCCGGCCGGCGCCGTGCGCGCGTGCAGCACGCCGAGCTGGCGCACGAGCGCGAACACGACGGCGCAGAGCGCCAACACGATCGCCCACAGCACGAGGTTCGAGACGACGAGCGCCTGTTCCATCGCTACGTCCTCGAGCGCGCCGGGACCGGCGCCAGGGCGAGGAGATGATCCGCCGCGGTGTACAGCACCGCCACCGCGCCAACACCAGCGAGCACGGTGACCGCATCGATCCACGCCAGCGGTCGCGCGTGGACCGGCGCGAGCGCCGCGAGGGCGATCGCCGCGATCCCCGCGTTTCGCGCGACCAGCCATCCGCTCACGGGCCGGCGTTGCGCGGGGCCCGCGCAGCCGCAGTCGAGATGACGCCGTCCGCGCAGCAGGTTGACGCCGATCGCAGCCGCGTAGAGCCCGAGCAGCAGTACGGACGCCAGGAGCGCGGGGGTGCGCGTCGGCGTCGCGAGGAGCGCCGCTCCCGTCGCGAGCTCCGCGGCCGCGAGCGCCCCCGCCGCGGCGCCGGTCGCCGCCGCCGGAACGAGCTCGTAGTCCGCGAGCGCCGCGCGAAACGCAGGGAGGTCGCGCAGCTTGTGCGCGGCGGCCGCGAGCCAGAGCAGCGCCAGCGAGCCCCGGAGGATGGCGTCGACTACCGGATCCATCGCCTCCCGCCCGAGCCGGAGCGCCCCGCCGTCACGGCGCGACCAGCATCCCGCCCGCCACTCCGGTCTCGGAGACGTCGCGCAGGAATTCCCCGCTCATCGCGTCGTGCACGCCGAGGCTGGACGGGAAGGTCGTCGACGTGACGAGGACGGGCTTCGCGTCCTGCGTGACGAGGATGCGGTCGACGCCCGGGTTCGGCAGCACCTTGCCGAGCAGCCACCCGATCCAGCGCGACATCCGGTCTTCGCCGTTCAGCTTGAGCGCGTAGCGCACCCAGCCCATGAGCGGGTTCGCGAGGGGAATGCGCTGCACGCGCGCGTGCGTCGTCACGTCGTACACCCAGACCTCGCGGCCCGGCGCCTTGTGCGAATCGGGGCCGCCCTGGTGGACGAGCGAGTAGAGACGGCCCGAGGCCGCGTGCACCGCGAGGTGCTGGGTGCCTCCCACGCGCCACGACGCGGCGCGGTCCGCGTCGTCGAGCAGCGGCCAGGTCGCGGGGAACGCGAGGCTCTCGCCACCGACGTCGACCGGGTGCACGACGCCGTCGAAGGACACGAAGAGCCACTGGTCGCGCAGGCGCGCCGCCTTCTCGGTGACGGGATCGCGCTGGGGGTCGAAGAACGGCTCGCTGCGCTCCTTGCGCAGCTCGCGCCCCTGGTCGTCGACCACGACACCGAGCGCGGCGCCGTCGCCGCAGAGCATGAGGAAGCGGCGTGCACCGGCGCCGTACACCAGGCTGCAGCCCGGCGTCGCGATCTCGGCCACGAACTCGCGTTCCTTCACGTCGACGATGCTGAGCGAGCTCGCGGGCGTCAAGTTGAAGACCGCGAGGAAGCGGCCGTCGTCCGAGAGCGCCGCCGCCGCGACGCCCGATGCGTGATCGGCGCGGTGCGGAGGGATGGGGATCTCCGCGGTCGGGGCGAGCGTCGTGGGGTCGTACACCGTGACGACGTCGGTGCGGACGCCGCGCGTTCCGCGGGACCAGTAGGTCTCCGGAAGGTAGATCTCGCGCCGGTCCGGAGACGGGATCGGCGCAACGATCCCCATGCCTGCGCTCAGCATCCCGCGCATCGACGCCGCGTCCGCGTCGAAGAGCGCGGTTCGGCGCATCAGCATGTCGCCGAGCCACACCCAGTGCGCCCCGGGCACCGCCGGGAGGGTCTCCACGCGGCCGATCGGATCGTCCGCGGCCGGGGCCGCGGGCGCGCCCGGGCCGAGCAGGGCCGCCAGGAGGAACACCGGGGCGAGAACGCGCATGCCTCGTTCTACCACACCCGTCGGGCGGGGGGCGCAGAGCCGGCTCACACCGACTCGATCTCGAGCAGCGGGGGACGCTCCTCGAGCTGGAACGTCGTGTGCTCGATGTCGAACCGGCGCATCGCGAGGTCCGAGAGCGGATGGAGGACGGCGTGCGCGTCCACGCCGGCGCGCACGTCCACGTGGGCGCTCATCGCGTGATAGCCCGACGTCAGCGTCCAGACGTGCAGGTCGTGCACGCCGAGCACCCCCGGCACCGCTCGGATCGCCCGCTCGAGCTCCGCCACGTCGACGTGACCTGGTGTCGCCTCCATCAGGACGTCGACCGACTCCCGCACGAGACGGGCCGCCGACAGCAGGATCAGACCTGCGATCACGAGTGCGACGATGGGATCCGCGAGGGTGAAGCCGAAGATCGCGATCGCGAGGCCCGCCACGATCGCACCGACGGAGCCGAGCGCGTCGCTCGCGACGTGCTGGAACGCGGCCCGCAGGTTCAGGCTGTGTGCGCGGCCCCGATAGAGCGCTGCCGCCGCCACGAGGTTCGCCCCGAGGCCGGCGATCGCCACGGCGAGCATCAGGCCGGTCTTGACGGGCGGCGGATCGCCGAAGCGTCCGAACGCCTCGATCGCGATGAAGACCGCGACTGCGCCGAGCGCGGTGCCGTTCGCGAGCGCGGCGAGGATCTCGGTCCGGCGGTAGCCGAAGGTCTTCTGCGCGGTGGCCCCGCGGTCGGCCAGGTGGAGCGCGAACAGCGCGAGTGCGAGCGACGCCAGGTCGGTCGCGAGGTGCCCGGCGTCGGCGAGGAGCGCGAGACTCCCCGATGCGATGCCGCCGATCACCTCGATCGCGAGGAAGGTGCCGGTGATGGCCAGGGCCCTGCGCAGGGCGCGCCGGTCCTCGCGCCGGCGCAGGTCCGGACCGGGCGCGCCGGCGCGCGAAGCGGACACGGGCCCGGCGTGACCGTGGTGGGCGTGGGTCAGGTGAACCAGCTCCTGCGCTCCGCGAGCCCTTCGGCGATCAGCCCACGGATCGCGTCCTTCACGACTTCCACCTTCTTCTCGACGGCGGCGTCGTCCTCGTGGGGCTCGCCCTCGAACCGGAGGGGCTCGCCGAAGCGCAGCCTGAACTTCACCGGGAGGGGCAGGAAGCCCGCCAGTCCGAGCCAGGGAAACGTCGGTGTGATCGGGAACGCGGGAGAGCCGACGAGCCGCCCGAGCCACGGCAGGTTCGCGAGGCCCGGCGACTGCTCCTCCGCGCCCACGATGCCGACCGGCACGATCGGCGTCTCGGTCTCGAGCGCGAGCCGCAGGAAGCCGAGCCCGAAGCGCTGGAGCTGATAGCGCTTGCGGTACGGCTTCACGAAGCCGCGCTCGCCCTCCGGGAACACCATGATCGCCTCGCCCTGCTCCAGCAGCTGCACGCAGTTCGACGGCGTCCCCACGACCGACCCCATGCGGTGCATGAAGACGTTGAACCAGGGGATCTGCGGCAGGTAGTACTCCGCCATTCCGCGCACCATCCGCGGCGGCTCGCCCTCGAGGAACATCGCCGCGGCGAGCATCGCGCCGTCGTAGGCGAAGGTGTTGCCGGCGTGGTTCGCGATCAGCAGGACGCGGCCCTCGGGCACGCGGTCGATCCCGTGGGTCTCGACGCGCAGCCAGTAGCGGTAGAGGAGCGTCATCGCGGCCATGAAGGGTCGCACGTACCTGGGATCGAAGCCGAACGGGTCGACACCGAACTCGTTCACGCGCGTCGGCAGCGCCGCGGCCCGCGCGTCGAGCTCGTCGAAGAGCGCGCGCAGGGGAGCGGGCACCCAGCGGGCGCTCGGCTTCGGCGGGGCGCGGCGACGCGCCGGGACCGGCAGCGACCGGACCGTCCGCGCCTCGACGGTCACCCGAGCTCCTGCCGGAGGAACGCGAGCGTGTCGGCGAACGCGGCGCCCGCCGCCATGGGGTCGTAGACGTCCGGCCGCGTATCGTTGAAGAACGCGTGGTCGACCCCGGGGAAGATGCGGATCTGGACGCGCTTTCCGGCGGCGCGCAGGTCGGCTTCGAGCTTGCGCGCGGCCTCCGGGGGGACGAACGAATCGCGCTCGGCGAAGATCCCGAGCACGGCGGCCGAGAGCGCCGGGAGATCGAGCGTCACCTTCGGGTGGATGCCGTAGAAGTCCGCCACGGCGGCGATGCGCGGGTTGCGGGTCGCAGCGAAGAGCGCGAGCTGGCCACCCATGCAGAACCCGACGGCGCCGATCCTGGGGCCCGTCACCGCCGTGTGTCCGAGGAGGAACTGCCCGGCCGCGGCCAGGTCGCGCTCGGCGCGCGGGATCTCGAGGGCCATCATCAGCACGCCGGCCGCGTCGGGATGGTTGGCCCGGTCGCCGCGATACAGGTCCGGCGCGAGCGCGACGAAGCCCTCCCGCGCGAAGCGGTCGCACACGTCGCGGATGTGGTCCACGAGGCCCCACCACTCCTGGATCACGATCACGCCCGGTCCGCGGGCACGCGCCGGGAGCGCGAGATATCCGCGCAGCCCGTCGCCGAGGTCGACGTCCGTCCCGCCGCGCGCACGCGCCGCGCTCTCCTGCTGCAACCGCTCTTCGGGCACGCGATCCTCCCGTTCCCCGCAAGCGGAGCTTAGACGCGGTGCAGCGAGCGCGGGAGTGGAAGCGCGAGGGCCCCGACTACGGCGGCGGGAGCGCCGGGCTTCCGGGCTGCTCGATCGGCCGGAGGGCCGGGGCTGCCGGCGGAGGCGGCGCGTTGCCAGCCGTAGCGCATGGGCTCACCACGCAGACCGGGAGCGGCACCGGGTTGCCCGGGGCCACGCCCGGCGGGCCCAGGGGCCCGGCGGCGACGTCCGTCGGCGTGAAGCGGTCCACGGGCTCGCCGATCAGCAGGTCGAGATCGTTCGGGCCGATCGCCACCGGCGGCGACACGTTCCGGCCCTGGGCGCAGTCGCCCGGCAGGGCGAGGTGGCCCTTGCCCTTCCGCACCCCGGCAACGTCCATCCGGCGCACCCGCGCCTTGCCCTTGTTCACGGCCACCTTCGGCGCGCCGTCCTTGCCGCGTGTCACCGTCACCTCGGAGTCGCCTTCGATCTGCGCGAACACGTCACGGGCCTGGAGCCCGACGCGCGCGCCGGGCGCGGTGACCACGCGGTCGCCTTCGCCGATCGCGTCGCCGCAGGCCAGCGCGCGGCGCGCTCCGCCCGCGGGCTCGATCCACGCGTCGCCGTCCACGGCGACGATCCTGCCGAGGGATGCGTCGGCCGCGCTCGCGCGCCCGCTGGCGAGCACGCCCGCCGCGATCGCGACGAGGGCGGCGAACGCCAGCCGCCCGGACCTGCCAGAGACCCCGAAGATCCTTCGCATGACGATTCTCCTTCCGCTCAGCTCGTCCAGCTTCCGCTCAATCGTGCAGATAGACCGTGAGATAACCGCCCACGATCTGGCGGTGATAGTGGAAGACGTCGGTGTTCGAGTCGTTCCACAGATAGTTGTAACGGATCGACGCCGTGAGCCACTTCAGGATCGGCCGCTCGAGCACCAGGTCGAAGTCGAGCGCGTTGTCGCGGCGGTGCGCGGAGACCAGCCGATACGGCTGACCCAGGCGCTGTGCCTGCTCCTCCGCCCCCGGGTTCGGATAGGTGGAGCTGTTCTCGTAGGCCCGATAGGTATACGAGCCGAGCGTATGGAGCCGCACCTTCCAGGGCAGCGCCGTGTGGAAGCCGAGCCAGAGCTGGTGCCCGGAGTACCGCCACTCCTGGCCCCGCGAGTAGTAGTAGAGGAAGTCGTAGCCCGCGGTGATCGTCGAGTCGTTCCAGTCGAGCGGGAGACCGTGCTCGACGCCGGCGCTGAAGCCGTAGCCGTCGGCGTTCCGCTCGGCCTTCGAATCGGTCCCCGGCGGAGCGCACGAGACGAGCCGGCAGTTCACGCCCGGCTGGCCCGCCTCGGGCACCGTATCGCGGGGGAAGAAGTAGTTGTCCTGGCTCGCCAGCGCCCGGACGACCGTGCTCCCCGCCGCGCCCCAGTTCCGGAGCACCGACACCGTGGCGGTCTGCGCCGAGAGGTAGGGCTCGTAGCCCACCCATGCGTACGAGTAGTCGTACTCGAGCCGGAGCGTGGTGGCTTCGTCCATCCGACGATCGAGCCAGAGGCCGACGCCGGGATACTGCTGGTCGAGGCTCGAGAGGTCGACGTACGCGTTTCCGTAGTAGTGCGCGCGAATGCCGGCCGACCACTGATCGGTCCGCAGGAACTCGAGGCCGCCGTCGGCCCACCACACGCCCCCGAGCGCGCTCTTGTTGCTGATGTCGCTCGGGGTGGTGACCCCGGCGCCCTGGAGCAGCACGTTCGTGTCGTACTCGAGGCCTGCGCCGATCCGCAGCCACTTGTGGGGCGCACGCGAGTCGAGGTCGTCGAGCGCGCGCTGCGCTGCGTCGGCCCACTGCGTGCCGGGATACTGCGCGATCACGCGCTCGAGCGCCTCGCGCGCCTCGGTTCGGTCGTCGAGGCTGCTGAAGGCGAGCCCGGAGTAGAAGGACGCGACGGGCTCGACGCCGGGGTCGGAGATGCGGGCGCGCTCGAGCGACGCCGCGGCGTCGCGCGCGTCGGCGCGCTGGAGCATCACGAGGCCTTCGTAGAGATCGAGCTCGGCGTTCTTGTCGCCCCTGGCGCGCGCGGCCGCGAGGGCCTCGGCGGCGCCGTCGAGGTCGCCCATGTGGTAGCGCGCGATGCCGAGCGAGAGATCGACGTTCGGCAGGTTCGGATCGATCGACCGCGCCTGCTCGAGGGAGGTGCGCGCCTGGGCGTACTGCTTCGCGCGGATCTGGCACTGGCCCGCGACCAGGAGGAGGCCGCCGTCGGTCTGCGCGGCCTCGCCGGCCTTGGCGATCACGCCGAGCGCCTCGGCGCAGCGGCCGGCCAGCGCTTCGGATTGCGCGCGTGCACGCAGCGCGCTGACGTCCTGCGCCGCCGCCGGCAGTGCGGCGAAGAGGGCGAAGAGCGCGAAGGCGATGGGGAGCGCGAGGTCGCGAGGCCCGGCTAGTCGCATCGACGCCTTCGCGCGACGGCGAGCAGCGCGGCGCCGCCCCCGACGAGGAGCAGCGTGCCCGGCTCGGGAACGGTGTAGGCTGTGAGCGCGGCGAGGCCGAACGGCGGCATGACGAGCAGATCTCCGTTGATCGGGAGGTTGCCGGCGACGATATACCGCACGCGCACATCCTGGGAAGCCCCCGGCTCGAGGGTTCCGAGCGCGATCCCGCCGAAGAACATCTCGCCCTGGCTGCTGTTGTGCTTCACCACGATCATCAGGTTGTCGTCGATCCCCACCGGAATGTCGGGATACCCACCCGGCACGAGCGCCGTCGCGCCGAGCTGGATCTTCGTGAACACGAGGATCGGGTTCACGAGCGTCTCGTCGCTGATGTTCGTCACCGTCCAGATCGAGTCGGCGACGAAGGGGTTCGTCGGCGACGGCGTGCCCGCGGGCCCCGTCGGGTTGTTCGAGTTCGCCGGGAACTGCGGGTTCTGGTAGACGGGCTCCTGCAGCTTGAATGTGTAGGTGAGGAAGAGGTTCGTGCCCGCCCCCGCGGCTCCCGCTTCCTTCCAGCCCGTCGGGTCCGCGACCACGTCGTACGGCTTCGGCGAGACGAAGCCGAAGGCGCCGCCGCTCTTGTAGTAGACCGGATCGACCGTGATCGGCGTGGTGCCGCCGATCGCGAGGGCCGATGCCGCCTCCGCGCCGAGCGCGACGCCGAGCGCGACGCCGATGAAGGTTCGCGCGAGCCGCGCCGCGATGATCCCGCTCCGCATCCGCATCACCCGTCCTTCCCGCCATGCCATGGCGGCCTCTCTCCCCTCAAGGCGGGGAGCCCCCGCTGCCGAGCGCACACGCCCCGGGCCACCCGGGGCGGGCGCTCAGGGTTGAGTGGTCGCGAGGGGTGGAGAAGTGTCAGGAATCGTCACTCCCTCGGGAGCGAGATTCCGCAGTCGCGGCGCGGTATTTCGCCTCAGCGAGGAGTTGCGGATCGGCCTGCGCGCGGGCTGCCGGAGCGGGGGGAGCGCCCCCCGGAACGATGCGCGAGCACGCCCTCGAACGGGGTCCCTTCCGGGAAGCCCTCGAGCACGGGGAAGTCCGCGCCCGGACCGGCGGGCTCGACGCCCGCGAGGCGGACGCCACCACTGCGGGCCGCGCTCTCGACGAGCGCGGACAGCCCGCCGCGCGAGCCGCGATCGTTCCGGCAGACGAGGAGCGCCCCGTCCGGGGCGAGCCGCGCCAGCGCCGACCCGACCAGCGCCGGCAGGTCCCGGCGCACCGACCAGAACCGCCGGCCGGCGGCCGCCGCCGTCGGCGGGTCGAGCACGATGCCGTCGAAGCGCAGGTCGGGACCGAGGCGCTCGAGGACACGGCGGCCATCGCCCTTCACCGTCCGGTGTCGCGCGCCGCCGAGACCGTTCAGGGCGAGGTTCTCGTCCAGCCAGCGCAGCCACGCCGCCGAGAGGTCGACGCTCCACACCTCGTCCGCGCCGGCGGCGAGCAGCGCTGCGCTGAAGGCGCCCGTGTGCGCGAACAGGTTGAGCCAGCGACCGCCGCGCCGCGCGAGCCGCGCCGTGCGCTCCCGGTTCTCGCGCTGGTCGAGGAAGAGACCCGCGGCGGGCGACGGCTGCTCGGGGCGCGCAAGGCCCGGGTCGACCCAGAACGAGAGGCCACGCTCGCGCACGCGCAGCCGGCCGTCGGAGCCGAGCGCGTCCGGGGCCAGCTTGCCGCGCGCGAGCTCGACCGCGCGCAGCGCGCCCGGCGGGCGGTCGCGCAGATGGACGACGCGCACCACCGCGGGCTCCGCGCCGAGCGCAGGCGTCAGCGCGGCGGCCACCGCGTCGACGGCGCGGCCCTCGAAGCCCTCGCTCGCGCGGCCGCTCACCAGGACGCGCAGGAGCGGCCCGAGGCGGTCGATCGCTAGACCCGGGAGCCCGTCGGCCTCGCCGTGGATCAGCCGGAACGCATCGGTCTGCGGTGCGCCGGAGGCCGGCGCGAGCAGCGCGGCGCGGCGCTCGAGCGCGCGCGCGACGCGGGCCTCGACGCTCGGCGCCTCCCGCGTGCGCGCGACCCGCGGCGCCCAGACGCGCGCGGCGAGCGCGCCCGGACCTTCGATCCGCGCGAGCGGCCGGACCGCCGCGCGGCCGGACCTCGGAGCGGGCGCCTTCTGCGGGAGCGCGAGCCACACGAGCGCGCCGGGCCGGAAGCGTCCGGCGTCGCCCGTCTCGGTGTCCGTCAACACCCAGGGGTGTCCCCGCTCGAGCGCCCGCAGGCTGGCCTGCGACACCGCGAGGACGGCGCCCTCCCCGCTCGGTCCGGGAGCGGTCGCGTCCGGCGCGAAGAGGGCCTCCGCGGGCCACCACTCTCCGTCCGCTGCAGACGGACCCGGTCCGACACCCTTGTGTGTCGAATCCACGGAGCGGAGCAGGCGCAGGCCGCCCTCCGCGAGCGCACCGCCATGGCGCGCATCGCCCACCACGGGCATGCCGGCGTCCGCCAGGACGCGGCAGAGCGTTCCCGCGTCGACCACGCCCGGCGGCAAGGGCGCGAGGCGCAGCAGCGCCACGCCGTCGCGTCGGTCGAGCCGCTCGAACCGGATGCCCGGGAGAGCGGGCATCGAGGCGGCGAGCATGCCCTCGGACCACGCTGGATCGGGCGTCAGGGCGAGCCAGGCGCCCCCCTCCGGACCGTCGCCCCGGATGGACAGCGCCGCCTCGCCCGCCGCGAGCGCGTCCAGGACCGCGGCGGGCGCGCCCGTCCACTCGACGGCCGTCCCCGGCGCCACCGGCTCGGCGGGGTCACGCAGCGGCCGGCCGCGCTCCGAACGCGCGCGCAGGGCGCCGGCCCGGCCCGCACGCAGCTCGGCCGAGAGCGTGGCAGCGGCGAGCGTGGGTGCGACGCGTGCCAGCAGCTCCACGAGCGGCAGCACGCGCCCGGGGGCGCGAAAGCGCAGGAGTTCCACGGAGAGCGTTGTACCCCGCGCGCATTCGGCCCGCACCCGGCCGGCGGGTAGACTCGGGCGATGCCGTCCCCCGATGCGCCCGCAGCGGCGCCTCCGGATCCTCCCGCCGGCGTCCTCGCCGCGCGCATCCCCGGGCCCGTGCTGGAGGTCTACGACCGGCTCCTCGGCGAGGGCGTCGAGACCGCGTTCGTCGGGGGCTGCGTGCGCGACCTCGTGCGAGACGCACCCGTGCGCGACTTCGATCTCGCGACCGCGGCGCCTCCGGCGCGGGTGCTCGCGCTCTTCCCCCGCGCCGTCCCGATCGGGATCCGACACGGGACGGTGATGGTCCCGACGGCCGCGGGCCCGGTCGACGTCACCACCTTCCGGGCCGGGCCGCGTCTCGCCGACGATCTCGCGCGGCGCGACTTCACGGTGAACGCGATGGCGCTCGAGCCGCGGACCTGCCGCCTCGTCGACCCGTTCGGGGGGCGCGCCGATCTCGCCGCGGGCCGCCTCGCCGCCGTCGGCGACGCGACGGCCCGGCTCGAGGAAGACCCGCTGCGCGCGCTCCGGGCCGCGCGCCTCGTGGCCACGCTCGGCCTCCGGCCGGCGGACGATCTGGCTGGGGCGATCCGCGCGATGCGCCGGGCGCTCTCCGGCGTCGCCCGCGAGCGCGTGCGCGCGGAGCTCACGCTCCTCTTCACCGCGCCCGGGCCGGGCGCGGCCGCCGGCTTGCGGCTCCTGCGGGAGACCGGAATCGAAGCGGACCTCGTGGGTCAGTCCGCGCCGGACGCGCCCGAGGTCATCGCGCTGCTGCCGCCCGATCTCGCGCTCCGCCTCGCCGCCTGGCTGCGCGGCGCCCGCTCCGGCATCGCGCTCGCACGCCTCCGGTTCGCACGCCGCGTGGTCGACCGCGTGGTGAAGCTGCTCGCGGCCCACCCCGTCGAAAGGGATGTCGACGGCACCTCCGACACGAGCGTGCGTCGACTCATGAAGCGCGTGGGCGACGACGACCTCGCGGCGCTGATGGTGCTGCGCGAGGCCGAGCTCGACGTCGCCCTCCCCCTTCGCCCCGAGCACGTCCGGGACGCGCGCGGCCGGCTCGCCGTGGTGCGCGCGGGGCTCGCCCGGGTGCGCGCCGCCGGCGCGGTGGCGCTCCAGCGGCTCGATCTCGCGCTCGGCGGGCGCGCGGTGATGGCCGCGCTCGGATGCCCGCCGGGTCCCGAGGTGGGCCGCGCGCTCGCGTGGCTCGCCGACCGCGTGCTCGAAGAGCCGGCCCGCAACACGCCGGATGGCCTGCGCGCGCTGCTCCGCGAGTACGCTCCGGCCGCCGCGGCGGACCGCGCCCCGCTCAGGCGATGAGGCCGGTCTCGCCCGCTGCGCGCACGCGCGCGCGCTCGCTGGCCAGCGCCGCGTACGCGAGACCGAGCGAGCCCAGCACGATCGCGCTGCCCAGGACGTGCACGAGCCGTGCGAGCGTCTCGCAGCTCGACAGGAGCCCGGCCTTCGAGAGCAGCCAGTTCCAGTCGTGGATCTCCCCGCCCACGAGCGGAAGCGCCATGGCCTGCGCGTCGCCCAGGTAGCGGCCGACGTTCAGCACGCTCTCCCCGAGCCACACGCCGCACACGCAGGCATCGAAGCTGCGGCCCGAGGTCGCGAAGTGGACCGCGCCCGCGATCGGGAAGACGAGCTGGCCCAGCGTCCCGCCCAGCATCCCGAGGGTCTCGCCGAGCAGACCGAAGAAGACGTGTCCGGCCTCGTGGAAGAGGAGATTCACGCCGTCGAGGAAGTGGTAGTCGTACGCGGCCACCAGCCAGAGCCCGTAGGGCACGAGCAACACGAGGAGGAGGGAGCGGGCGAGCACGCGGGGCCTCCGGTGGGCTTCTCCCTCCGCATCGACCGACCGGCCTGCCGGCCTGAAAGAGGCGCGACCGACCGGCCCGCCCGCCCGGAAGAGGCGCGACCGACCGGCCTGCCGCCTCCCATTGACAGGCGGCCCCTCGCCGGGGACTCTCTCGACCCGATGCAGCGACCGACCGGCCCGGCCACGACGACTCCGACGACGACGTGCCAGCGCACGCCGGAGACGGCGCGCGCATAGCCGGACGGGAAGAGTCGGACCTTTTCCGAACGCCCCTCCGGCCCCGGCCGGGGGGGCGTTCGCATTCCGGGATGCGCGCGAGCGCGCCCGCGAGGAGAGACCGCGATGACCGATTCCAGAGCGAAGCCCCGCTCACTTGCCATCGTCGGCGCGACGGGCGCCGTCGGCGAGGTCCTGCTGGACGTCCTCGCCGAACGTCACTTCCCTGTGTCGCGCCTCCTGCCGCTCGCGAGCGGGCGGTCCGCCGGCACGAAGGTCCGCTTCCGCGGCGAGGGGCTGCTCGTCGAGGAGGCGCGCCCCGAGGCGTTCGAGGGCATCGACTTCGTGTTCTTCGCGGCCACCGGCGCGCTCTCGAAGGAGCTCGCGCCCGAGGCTGCGCGGCGCGGCGCGGTGGTGATCGACAAGTCCAGCACCTGGCGCATGGACGACGGCGTCCCGCTCGTCGTGCCCGAGGTGAACCCCGACGCCGCGGCGAAGCACCGCGGCATCATCTCCTGTCCCAACTGCACGACCATCGGCTTCGTGATGGCGCTCGAGCCGATCCGGCGCGCCGCCGGCCTGCGCAGCGTCGTCGTCACCACGCTCCAGGCCGCGAGCGGCGCGGGACGCGAGGGACTCGACGAGCTCGCGCACCAGACCGCGGCGATCGCGAACGGCGGCGCGATGGAGTCGAAGGTGTTCCCGCGGAACCTCGCCGGCAACGTGCTGCCCCTGTGCGAGAGCTTCCGCGACGACGCCTACTCGACCGAGGAGATGAAGCTCCTGCTCGAGACCCGCAAGATCCTCGACCTCCCCCGGCTCGACGTGTCGATGACGTGCGTGCGGGTGCCCGTCCCCGTGGGCCACTCCGCGACGATGCTGGTCGAGACGGAGCGTCCGCTCTCGCCCGAGGCCGCGCGCGCCGCGCTCGCAGCGTTCCCCGGCGTGCGCGTGATGGACGACCCGGCGCACAACGTGTTCCCGACACCCGAAGACGTCGCAGGCCGCGACGAGGTGCTGGTGGGACGCATCCGGCGAGACCTCTCGAGCGACCGCCTCTGGCTGTGGCAGGTCTCCGACAACCTCCGCAAGGGCGCGGCGACGAACGCCGTGCAGACCGCGGAGCTGCTCGTGGCGCGCGGACTGGTCTAGCCGGGCCCCGCGGCAGGGCCGGGCGACCGCAGGCGGTCGCGAAGCCGCGCTTCGCTGAGACGCACGCCCGGCGTCGTCTCCAGGAAGTCGCGGAGCAGGTCGACGAAGCGCCGGGGGTCGTCGCGGTACGGGAAGTGGCCGGCGTCGGGGAAGACCTCGAGCCGGCTGCCCGCGATCCGTTCGTGCGCGGCGTGCGCGTGCGCGACGGGGATCAGCGGATCACGCCCTCCCCACACGATCAGCGTCGGCATCTCCTCCGCCAGGTAGAGGCGGTCGGTCGCGCTCACCCGCTGACCGCCGGTGTCGAGGATGCCGCGCACCGTGTCGAGGAACGCCCGCCGCGCCTCGCGGTCGCCGAGCGATACGAAGCCCTCCCAGACGCCCTGCAGGTCGGGCCCGGCGCGCAGACCCACGCGGCCCAGCCAACGCGTGACGCCTTCGACGGCGCTGCGCGTCGTCCCGCCGCACAGCCACGGCAGCACGAGCTCGGCGCCGGGCAGCGCAGCCGAGCGCAGCAGCGGATGGACCTCCCGTCCCAGGCCTCCGCTCGACACCAGGACGAGTCGCTCGCAGCGCTCGGGAAACTGGTACGCGAACTGGAGCGCGACGCCGCCGCCGAGCGAGTGCCCGACGAGCGTGGCCCGCTCGTGTCCGAGCGCGCCGAGGAGATCGCGCAGCACGTTCGCGTAGGCGCCGAGGGAGTAGTCGCCGCGCGACTTCGAGCTCTCCCCGTGGCCGAGCAGGTCCGGCGCGAGCACCGCGTAGTCGCCCCGCAGCCCCCACGCGACGTCCTCCCACGTGGACGCGCTCCCGGCGATCCCGTGGAGGAGCACCACGAGCGGGCCGCCGCCGCCCGTCCGGTACGTGAAGCGGTGCCCGTGCAGCGTGATCTCTTGGCGATCCATCGATGACGAGTCTCCTTCAAGTGTCGTGCCAGGCTCGCGGCCTCTGCACGGCCCGACACGCGTGACGATCCTGCCGGCCCTACCGGGACGCCTCACCCTCCGTTGGGCGATGGGGCAATTCGGCGCGCCGTGACCGCGCGCCCGCGCGGCTCACCGCAGCCACGCGCGGCTCGCGTACTCGCGCACCATCCGCGCCGCGCAGAAGCGGGGGCCGAGCGTGCGCAGCGACGCCTTGATCCTCCGCACCCATGCAAGGGGGACGCCCGCCGCGTCCCGATCGTAGAAGCTCGGCCCGACCTCCTTCTCGATCAGGTCGAACAGCGCGGCGTTGTCGCGCGCGTCCTGCCGCGAGAGGTCCTCGTCCGGGGCGCTGTCGATCGCCCAGCCGTTGGTCCCGTCGAAGGCCTCCGCCCACCAGCCGTCGAGCACGGAGAGCTGGAGCCCGCCGTTCAGCATGGACTTCATTCCGCTCGTGCCCGATGCCTCGTTCGGCGGGCGCGGCAGGTTGAGCCAGAGGTCGCAGCCCGCCGTGAGCGCCGCCGCGAGGGCGAGATCGTAGTCCTCGAGGTAGACGACGCGGCCCGCCACGTCGGGTCCGCGCTTCAGGCGGAAGATCCACTGCACGGCGCGCTTGGCTTCCTCGTCGCTGGGATGCGCCTTGCCCGCCAGGAGGAGCTGGTTCCGGTGCGGGCCGTTCAGGGTGCGCAGCCCGCGAGCGACGTCGACGGTCAGGAGGTGGATGCGCTTGTAGGTCGCCACCCGCCGCGCGAAGCCGATCGTGAGGCGGTCGGGATCGAACGCGGCGGCGGCGGCCTCCACGTAGTCCATCGCCTCGCCGCGGCCCAGCCGATCGACCACGCTGCGCTCGCGCACCGTGGCGACGAGCTTCGCGCGCAGCGCGCAGCGCACGTCCCACAGCTCGGCGTCCGGGATCTCGTCGACGCGGGCCCAGAGCTCGGGATCGTCGCTCCGGCTCGAGAGACCAGGCCCGAGGTGGCGCCGCAGGAGATCGCGCATCGGCGGCGCCATCCACGTCGGAAGGTGGACGCCGTTGGTGACGTGCCCGATCGGCACGTCGCGGACGTCCCGATCGGGCCAGAGCGGGCGCCACATCTCCCGCGCCACCTCCCCGTGGCGGGCGCTCACGGCGTTGGCGAAGCGGCTCGCGCGCAGCGCGAGCTGCGTCGGTCCGAAGTGGTCGGAGCCCGCGCCCGGCGCCCCCAGCGCGAGCAGGGCATCCCGTCCGGCGCCGAGCTCGCGCAGGAAGTCTCCGGCCACGTGCTCCAGGAGATCGATGCCGAAGGACTGGTTGCCCGCGGCGACGGGCGTGTGGGTCGTGAAGACGACCCGCTCCCGCGCATGGGCGAGCGCGGTCTCGAAGGGCTCGCCCCGAGCGACGCCCTCGCGCACGAGCTCGAGCGGGACCAGCGCCGCGCCGCCCTCGTTCAGGTGCCACACCGCAGGGTCGAAGCCGAGCGCGCGAAGCGCGCGCACGCCGCCGATCCCGAGCAGTGCGTTCTGCGCAAGGCGCGTGTCGGCGTCGCCGTCGTAGAGACGCGCTCCGATCCAGCGGTCGACGAACGAGTTCTCGGGGCGGTCGACGTCGAGCAGGAAGAGCGGCACGCGCCCCACGTCCACCCGCCAGACCTGAGCCGCGACGTTCCGTCCCCGCACCGGCACGTGCACGCAGACCGGCTCACCGGAGTCGTCGCTGACGAGCGCCATGGGCAGCAGGTGGGGCTCGACGACGCTCCAGCTCTCGGTCTGCCACCCCGACGTGTCGAGGCGCTGGTGGAACGAGCCCTGCCGGTAGAGGATCCCCACCGCGACCAACGGCCACGCCTGGTCGGACGCCTCCTTGAGGAGATCCCCCGCGAGCCCGCCGAGGCCGCCCGCGTAGATCGGAAGCGTGGCGTGGATGCCGTACTCGAGACACACGAAGGCGACGAGGTCCGGACGCAGGCCCGTGGCGCGGCGGAAGGGGCGCTGCAGGTCGGCGTCGAGATCCGAGAGCGCGAGACGCGCGCTCTCGACGAGAGCGTCGTCGGCAGCGGCGCGCAGGAGGGAGCGGAGGCTGGCCTCCCGCAGCAGGCGGACGGGGTTCTCGCCGCAGTCGGCGAAGCGGTGCGCGTCGATCGCCGCGAAGAGCTCTCGCACGCCGGGCGTCCAGGACCAGCGATAGTTGAACGCGAGCCGCGAAAAGGGAGCCAGCGGCGGCGGCAGCCGCGCCGCGAGATCGGCCGCCGCCCCCGCGACGTCGCGCGCGCCGTCGGGCATCCGGCTAGCTTCGCACCGCCAGGCGCTCGGCGACTCCCGCCAGCGCGTCGGGGCTGAGCGAGATCGAGTCGATTCCGATGTCGGCCAGGAACTCGGCGAAGTCCGGGTGATCGCTCGGAGCCTGCCCGCAGATGCCGACCTTGCGGCCCTTGCGGTGCGCGGCCTCGACGACCATCTGGATCAGCCGCTTCACCGCCGGGTCGCGCTCGTCGAAGAGCGGCGCCAGGAGCTCCGAGTCGCGATCGACCCCGAGCGTCAGCTGCGTCAGGTCGTTCGATCCGATCGAGAAGCCGTCGAAGAGCTCGGAGAACTCCTCCGCGAGGATCACGTTGCTCGGGATCTCGCACATCACATAGACCTCGAGCTCGCGCTCTCCGCGCGCGAGGCCGTTCTTCTCCATCTCGAGGAGCACCCGGCGCCCCTCCTCCAGCGTGCGACAGAACGGCACCATCACCTTGAGGTTCACGAGGCCCATGTCCTCGCGTACGCGCCGCACCGCGGCGCACTCGAGGGCGAAGGCCTCGCGATAGCGGTCCGAGTAGTACCGCGAGGCGCCCCGGAAGCCGATCATCGGGTTCGCCTCGATCGGCTCGAACGCCGCTCCGCCGAGCAGGTCGTGGTACTCGTTCGTCTTGAAGTCCGAGAAGCGCAGGATCACGGGCCGGGGATGGAAGGCGGCCGCGATCTGCGCCACCCCCGTGGCCAGGCGCTCCACGAAGAACTCCGCGCCGGAGGCCGAGCCGCGCGTGCGCGCCCGGATGGCGTTGCGCGCCTCGGCGTCCTCGATGCGCTCCGGATGCAGGAGCGCCATCGGATGGATCCCGATCGAGGTCGAGCACGATGTACTCGATCCGCGCCAGGCCGACGCCGCCGCTCGGGAGCAGCGCGCGCGCGAAGGCGGTGTCCGGATTGCCGACGTTCAGGAACAGCGGCACGCGGGGCTTCGGAAGCCGGTCGGGATCGATCGTCTGCCGGTCGAAGGCGATGCGCCCGGCGTACACGCGGCCCTCGTCGCCCTCGGCGCAGGAGACCGTGACCTCCCGCCCGGTCTCGAGCGCGTGCGTGCCCGTTCCGGTCCCCACGACGCACGGGATGTCGAGCTCGCGTGAGACGATCGCGGCGTGACAGGTGCGGCCCCCGTGGTCGGTGACGACCGCGGCGGCGCGGCGCAGCACCGGCTCCCAGTCGGGGCCGGTCATCCGCCGTGACGAGGATCTCGCCGTCCTGGAAGGTGGAGAGCTCCTCCAGCGAGTGGAGCACGCGCACGCGCCCGACTCCGACCCGGCCGCCGACGCTCTTTCCCCGCACGAGCAGCGTGCCCTTGCCGCGCAGCTTGTAGATCTCGATCCGGGGCCGCTCGCGCTGGGAGTGGACGGTCTCGGGGCGCGCCTGCACCACGTACAGGAATGCCGGTCTTCCCGTCCTTGGCCCACTCGATGTCCATCGGCGTGGGGCGACCGTGGTGCAGCGAGTAGTGGTCCTCGATCATCAGGGACCAGCGCGCGAGCGTCAGCACGTCGTCGTCGTCGAGCACGAAGCGGATGCGGTCCTGCACCGGGACGGCGACCGTGCGCACCGGCCGCCCGCTCTGGCGCTCGTCGTAGACCATCCGAACCGCCTTCTCGCCGAGCTCGCGGCGGACGATCGGTCGGAACCCGGCGCGCAGCGTCGGCTTGTGCACCCAGAATTCGTCGGGATTGACCGAGCCCTGCACGACGAGCTCTCCGAGCCCGAACGCACCCGTCACCATCACGACGTCCCGGAAGCCGGTCTCGGTGTCGAGCGTGAAGATGACGCCCGCGGAGGCGAGGTCGCTGCGCACCATCTTCTGGACGCCGACGGACAGCGCGACGTCGCGATGCGAGAGCCGCGCTCCGACGCGATAGACGATCGCGCGATCGGTGAAGAGCGAGGCCATGCAGTCCCGGATCGCCTCGTTGAGGCTCGCGGCGCCCCGGACGTTGAGATAGGTCTCCTGCTGCCCCGCGAAGGAGGCGGTCGGCAGGTCCTCCGCCGTGGCGCTCGAACGCACGGCGACGTCGGTCGCGTCCTCGCCGCTCTCCGCCGAGAGCGCGGCGTAGGCGACCCGAACCTCGTCCTCGACGATCCGGGGAAGCGGTGCGCCGCGCACCTTCTCGCGAACCTCGCGTCCGGTGCGGGCGAGCGCGTCGACGTCCCTCGGATCGAGGCGATCGAGCGCCGCGTAGACCTCCGCCTCGATGCCGGCCTCGCGCATGTGGAGCCGGAAGGCGTCGGCCGTGAGCGCGAAGCCGTCGGGCACGCGGACTCCGAGCGGGGTGAGACGCTGCAGCATCTCGCCCAGCGACGCGTTCTTGCCTCCGACGCGCGGAAGCGCGTCGAGGTCGATGTCGCGGAAGGCGAGCACGTACGTCATCCGAGCGCGGCCCCCGGCCCGAAGGCGTCGGCCGTCACGACGACGACGCCCTGGTCGCTCACCGTGAAGCGCCGGCGGTCGCGCGCGGGATCCTCCCCGATCACCTCTCCCTGGGGCACCGCGACGCCCCGCTCCACGATGCAGCGCGTGAGGCGTGCGCCGCGGCCGACGTCGCCGTCCGGGAAGAGGATGCTGTCGCGGACGTGCGAGTAGCTGTTGATCCGGACGCGGTGGAACGCGATCGAGCGGTCGAGCCGGCCCCCCGACACGATCACCCCGGCGCCGACGATCGAGTCCCGCGCCGTGCCGACGCGGCCGGTGTCCTCGTCGTCGAACACGAACTTCGCGGGTCCGCACATCGGCTGGACGCCGCGGATGGGCCATGACTCGTTGTACAGGTTGAGGCGCGGCTCGACGGAGACGAGGTCCATGTTCGCCTCATAGTAGGCGTCGAGCGTCCCCACGTCGCGCCAGTAGCCGCGGGCGCGCTCGTTCTCGCCATCGCACAGCTGGGTCGCGAAGTCGTAGGCCTGGACGTGCAGGCGCTGGTGGGCGGTCTGCAGGATGTCGCGCCCCAAGTCGTGCGAGGTCTGCTCGAGCCCGGCGTTGCGATGCAGCTCGCGCAGCAGGGCGGGCGTCCGGAACACGTAGTTCCCCATCGACACCAGCGTGGCGTCGGGGTCGTCGGGGAGCGGCGGCGGATCGGCGGGCTTCTCGACGAAGTCGATGACGCGCCCGCTCGCGTCCACGCGCACGCAGCCGAAGGCGCCCGCCGCGTCCTTGCGGGGCACGCGTACGGTCGCGACCGTGAGGTCCGCGGCGCGCTCGCGGTGCACGTCCAGCATGCGGGAGACGTCCATCTTGTAGACGTGGTCCGCTCCGAAGACGAACACGTCCTCCGGCCGCTCGTCGCGCACGATCTCGAGGTTCTGCCAGATCGCGTCCGCGGTGCCGCGGAACCAGGACGGCCCGAGATTCATCGAGGCCGGCACCACCTCGATGTACTGGTCGAGGAGGGTCGACGAGAAGGGCCACCGGCGCGTCAGATGCCGCACGAGCGACGTGGCCCGGTACTGCGTGAGGACTTTCACACGTTGGCAGCCGCTGTTGACGAGATTCGAGAGGACGAAGTCGATGAGCCGATACCGCCCACCGAAGTACACCGCCGGCTTGCTGCGCTCCCGCGTGAGCGGATGCAGTCTGCGACCTTCGCCGCCGGCCAGCACGAACGCCAGACAGTCTCGCACGTCGTCTCCTCCGAAGCTCGACCCCCCAGTCTGGGCGGTCGTGCCCGGTCCGACTGTCGCGCCCGCGACACGCGCGCCCTCCGCTAGATCCCGTGCGCCTCGGCGTGCGCGACGCGCTCGAGGTCCTCGCGCTTCAGCAGCAGGATCCGACGGCCCACGCGGGCGATCGAGCCGTCCTGCTCGAAGCGGCGGAGGTTCTCGTTCACGGTCTGGCGGACGGAGCCCACGAGCGTCGCGAACTCGGCCTGCGTGAGAGGGACGTCGATCAGCACGCCGCCGTCCTTCGGGCATCCGAAGTCCTCGCCCAGCTCGAGCAGCAGGTGCGCGATCCTCGACCGCACGTCACGGAACACCAGGTGCTCGACCCGGCTCTCGATGCGCCGCATGCGCGCCCCGATCTGCTTGGTCACCTCGAACGCGAGGCGGGGCTCGGTCGCGAGGAGCTCCTCGAACGCCGCCCGCGGAATCTTGCGGACCACCGAGACGACGGCGGCGTCGGCGAAGCTCTCGCGCCGGTCGACTCCGAAGAGGACCAGCTCGCCGAAGACCTCGCCCGGCGCGACGTAGCCGAAGGTGGCCTCGTTGCCGGACTCGGAGAGGCGGTAGATCCGCACCAGCCCTTTCTCGAGCAGATACACGGATCTCGGGGATGGCTTGGGCTCGAAGATCATCTCGCCCGCGGCGTACGTGCGTGCGGACGACTCGCGTTGGAGACGGTCCCGCTGGGCCTCGGAGAGCGCGGACAGCCAGTCGAGATGGTGGAGATGCCAGAAGTCGCTCAGGACCCAAGCCCTCCTGACCCGCCGAGCTTACGCCCGCGGCTCCGTCCGTTGCCACCCAAGAACGCCCGGGGCGTCCGGGGGACTACACTGCCCCCTGGCCGACCTCCCGCCAGGCATCCAGCGCGTTCCATGTGCCGCGGGCGATCGGGCGAGGAGGGCTCGTGAGCGTGCGCGCGTGCGTGGACGGCAACGAGGCGGTGGCCCGAGTCGCCCACCGACTGTCGGAAGTGATTGCGATCTACCCGATCACGCCCGCCTCGCCCATGGGCGAGCTCGCGGACGTCTGGAGCGGGCAGGGTCGCGCGAACCTCTGGGGGACGGTCCCCGAGGTCGTCGAGATGCAGAGCGAGGGGGGAGCCGCGGGCGCGCTCCACGGTGCGATCCAGCGCGGCGCGCTCGCGACGACCTTCACGGCGTCGCAGGGCCTGCTGCTCATGCTCCCGAACCTGTACAAGATCGCAGGCGAGCTCGGTCCCACGGTGGTCCACGTGGCGGCCCGCGCGCTGGCCACCCACGCGCTCTCGATCTTCTGCGACCACGGCGACGTGATGTCGGCCCGGGCCACGGGCTTCGCACTGCTGGCTTCCGCGAGCGTGCAGGAGGCGCAGGACATGGCGCTCGTGGCGCACGCCGCCGCGCTCCGCTCGCGCGTTCCGTTCCTCCACTTCTTCGACGGCTTCCGCACGTCGCACGAGATCGCCAAGATCGAGCTGCTGGACGACGGCGATCTCCTGGCCCTGATCGACGAGGAGTCCGTCCTCGCGCACCGCGGGCGGCGTCTCACGCCCGACTCCCCTTCGCTACGGGGGACGGCGCAGAACCCCGACGTGTTCTTCCAGTCGCGCGAAGCGGCGAATCCCTTCTACGCGGCGCTGCCCGCGATCGTCGACGACTGCTTCACGGTCCTGCAGGAGCGCACGGGACGTCGCTACCGGCAGGTGGAGTACGCCGGAGCGCCCAACGCGGATCGCGCGATCGTGGTCATGGCCTCGGCGTTCGAGACGGCGCGCGAGGCCGTGCAGCGCCTCGTCCGGGACGGCGAGCGGGTGGGCGTCGTGGGCGTGCGCGTGTACCGGCCCTTCCCCGCTGCCGCGTTGGCGGCGACGCTGCCGGGGACCGTGCGCGCGCTCGCCGTCCTCGACCGGACGAAGGAGCCGGGCGCCGTCGGAGAGCCGCTGTACCAGGACGTGTGCGCCGCGCTCGTCGAGGAGCGCACCGGGGAAGCGGCGCTGCCGCGGATCCTGGGCGGTCGCTACGGCCTCGGAGGCAAGGAGTTCACGCCCGCGATGGCGAAGGCGGTCTTCGACGAGCTGGCTCGCCCGGAGCCGCGCCGCCACTTCTCCGTGGGCATCACCGACGACGTGACGGGAGCGAGCCTCCCGGTGGACGCCTCCTTCTCGACCGAGGGGGAGGGCCTCCGCGTGCTGCTCTTCGGTCTCGGCAGCGATGGCACCGTCGGAGCGGCCAAGAGCTCGGTGAAGATCCTCGGTGAGGAGACGGACCTCCACGCCCAGGGCTACTTCGTCTACGACTCGAAGAAGTCCGGCAGCATCACCGTCTCGCACCTGCGGTTCGGACGCGACCCCATCCGCGCGCCCTACCAGATCGAGCGTGCCGAGCTGATCGCGTGCCACCAGTTCGGGCTGCTCCAGCGCATCGACGTCCTCGAGCGGGCCGCGCACGGGGCGCGCTTCCTGCTGAACAGCCCCTACCCGCCCGAGGACGTCTGGGACGAGCTGCCCCCCGAGGTGCAGGAGCAGATCGCGCGGAAGCGGCTCGAGCTCTGGGTGGTGCCGGCGGACCGCGTCGCGCGCGAGTCCGGCCTGGCGGGGCGTCCGAGCGTGGTGATGCAGCCGTGCTTCTTCGCGCTCGCGGACGTGCTGCCGCGCGAGCAGGCGCTCGCCGCGATCCGCGGCACGATCCACAAGCGCTACGCGAAGCGCGGCGCCGTGGTCGTCGAGCGGAACCTGGCGGCGCTGGAGCGGTCGCTCGCCGAGCTCCGGCGCGTCGACGTGCCCGCCGTCGCGCCCCCACGGCCGCCGGCGCCGGTCCCGACTCCGCCGCCCTCGGGCTTCGTCGAGCGCGTCACCGCGCTGCTGCTGCGGAACCAGGGGGAGCTGCTCCCGGTCTCGGCGCTCCCGCCCGACGGCACGTTCCCGACCGGCACGGCCCGCCTGGAGAAGCGTTCGATCGCGAGCGAGATCCCGATCTGGGACGCGTCGATCTGCATCGACTGCGGGAAGTGCGCGATGGCGTGCCCGCACGCGGCCATCCGCATGAAGGTGTACCCGCCGTCGGCGCTCGAGGGCGCGCCCGAGGGCTTCCGTTCGAAGGCGTTCCGCGCGCGCGAGCTCCCCGACCACGCCCTCACGATCCAGGTCGCGCCCGACGACTGCACGGGCTGCGGCGTGTGCGTGCGCGTGTGCCCGGCCAAGAGCAAGGAGGAGGCCCGCCACAAGGCGATCGACATGCTCCCGGCGGAGGCGCACCGCACGCGGGAGCGCGAGTCCTTCGCGTTCTTCCTCGGGATCCCGGAGCTCCCCCCGGAGCGTCTCGATCCTTCCACCGTGAAGAACGCGCAGACGCGCGAGCCCCTCTTCGAGTTCTCCGGCGCCTGCGCGGGCTGCGGCGAGACGCCCTATCTGAAGCTCCTCTCGCAGCTCTTCGGCGATCGCCTCCTCATCGCGAACGCGACGGGCTGCTCGTCGATCTACGGCGGCAACCTCCCGACGACGCCCTGGACCACGAACGCGGCGGGCCGCGGTCCCGCGTGGGCCAACTCGCTCTTCGAGGACAACGCGGAGTTCGGGCTCGGAATGTGGCTCGCGCTGGAGCGACACCGCGACGAGGCGCGCCGGCTGCTCGAGCGGATCGCCCCACGAGTCGGTGACGACCTCGCGCGCGCGATCCTCGCGGAGACGGGGATCGACGACGCCGCGATCGGCCGGCAGCGCGAGCGCGTCGCGGCCCTCGCGCGGGAGCTCGACCGGCTCGGGGGGCGCGACGGGACCGACCGGGCCGAGGCGCGCCGGCTCGCCTCGATCGCCGACGACCTCGTTCGCAAGAGCGTGTGGATCGTCGGAGGGGACGGCTGGGCGTACGACATCGGATCGGCGGGCCTCGATCACGTGCTGGCCTCGGGCCGGCCGGTGAACGTGCTCGTCCTCGACACCCAGGTCTACTCCAACACCGGCGGCCAGGCGTCGAAGGCGACGCCCCGCGGCGCCGTGGCCAAATTCGCGGCGGGCGGCAAGGCCACCCCGCGCAAGGACCTCGGGCTCATCGCGAGCGGCTACGGCAACGTCTACGTGGCGCAGGTGGCGCTCGGCGCGAACGACAGCCAGACGCTGAAGGCGCTGCTCGAGGCCGATGCGTGGCCCGGGCCCTCGCTGGTGATCGCGTACAGCACCTGCATCGCGCACGGGATCGACATGTCGCACTCGATGACGCACCAGGCGGACGCCGTGAAGAGCGGCTTCTGGCCGCTCTGGCGCTATCACCCGGGGAGCGACCCGCACCAGCACCCGTTCCAGCTCGACTCGCGCGCTCCGTCCATGCCGCTCCGCGCGTTCGCCGAGCAGGAGGCCCGCTTCGCGATGGGGCTGCGCAGCAATCCGGAGCAGGCGGAGCGGCTGCTCGCCCTCGCGCAGGCGGACGCGGACGAGCGCTGGCGGTACTACTCGCAGCTCGCCGGGCTCGAGCGGAGCGTTCCCACGACGGCGCCGCCCGGACCGCTCGCGCCGCCGGCGGGAAGGGAGCCCGCATGAGCCGGCTCTCCACGCGCTATCTCGGGCGCGAGCTGCGCACGCCGCTCGTCGCGTCGTCGTCCCCGCTCACCGGGACGCTCGACGGCCTGCGCCGCCTGGAGGACGCGGGCGCCGCCGCCGTGGTGCTGCCCTCGCTCTTCGAGGAGGACATCACCGCGGCGGATCTCGCGCTCCACGGCGCGCTCGACCACGGACGCGATCTGTTCGCCGAAGCCCTCGACTACCTGCCGGAGCCCGCGACCTACGAGACCGGTCCGGACCGCTATCTCGAGCTCGTCGCGAGCGCGAAGCGCAGCCTCGACATCCCGGTGATCGCGAGCCTGAACGGCGCCACGCCCGGGGGCTGGGCGCGTTACGCCGCCTGGATCGAGCAGGCCGGAGCCGACGCGCTCGAGCTGAACCTCTATCAGATCGCGGCAGACCCCGAGCGCTCGAGCGCCGACATCGAGGCGCGCGATCTCGCCGTCGTGACCGAGGTGCGCGGGGGTCTCCGGATCCCGCTGGCGGTCAAGCTGTCGCCGTTCTTCACCGGCCTCGCGCACTTCGCGCGCCGGCTCGCGAGCGCACGGGTCGACGGCCTGGTGCTGTTCAATCGCTTCTACCAGCCCGATCTCGACCTCGTCACGCTCGACGTCGTGCCGCGTCTCGTGCTCTCGAGCCCCGAGGAGCTCCGCCTCCCGCTGCGCTGGATCGGGATCCTGCACGGCCGCGTCGACGTGTCGCTGGCCGCGACCTCCGGCGTCCACGGCCGCGACGACGTGGCGAAGGCGATCCTGGCGGGCGCGGACGCGGTGATGCTCGCGTCGGCGCTGCTCCAGCACGGGCCCCAGCGGATCGCGACGCTGGAGCGCGAGCTCGGGGCCTGGCTCGACGAGCACGAGGCCGAATCGGTGGGCCAGGTTCGCGGCAGCCTCTCCCAACGCTCCTCTCCCGATCCCGAAGCGTTCGAACGCGCGAACTACCGCAAGGTGCTGCGCTCGTTCGGAGCGCAGGCCGCCTCGCCGCCTGATAGGCTCGACGAGACATGACCGACCCCCTCGACCCGCCCCCGGCGGCAGCGCGCCTTCCGCGCGGCGAGCTCCAGCGGCTGATCGACGTCCTGCGCGCGCGCGGCTACCGCACCTTCGCGCCGGTCGTGCGCGACGGGGCGCTCGCATGGGACGAGATCCGCCGCTGCGAGGAGCTCCCGATCGGGCTCCGCGAGAGCCAGGCCCCCGGCCGCTATCGCGTGGAGGCCGTCGGCGGGGAGCGCTGCTTCGACGTGGTGAACGGGCCCGGGTCGCTCAAGCCGTTCTTCTTCGCGCCGCGCGAGGAGCTGCTGCGCACGCACGTGGAGGGAGGCTCCTTCCGCAGCGAGCCCTGCACGCCGCCCGAGGAGAAGCGCGCCTTCCTCGGCGTGCGGGCGTGCGATCTCGCCGCGCTGGCGGTACAGGACCGTGTGTTCCTCGGCGACCGCTTTCCGGACGGCCCGTACGGCGCGCGCCGGCGGGGGGCCTTCCTCGTCGCGGCGAGCTGCACGCGGGCCGCGACCACCTGCTTCTGCACCTCCTTCGGCACCGGGCCGGAAGCGACGCAGGGCTACGATCTCGCCCTCACCGAGCAGGACGACGGCTTCGTCGTGCGGGGTGGAACGGACGAGGGCCGTGCGGTGCTGGCGGAGCTCGCGCTCGCGCCGGCCGGGCCGGACCGTCTCGCGAGCGAGCGCGCGGCGCTCGACGCCTGCGCCGCCTCGATCACGCGACGTCTCGACGCGGAGGGTCTGCGCGATGCGCTGTACGCCAACCTCGAGCACCCGCGCTGGGACGAGGTCGCCGAGCGCTGTCTGTCGTGCGGCAACTGCACCATGGTGTGTCCCACCTGCTTCTGCCACGACCAGCGCGAGGAGCCGCTGCTCGCGGGGGACGGCTCGGTGCGGGTGCGCGAGTGGCAGAGCTGCTTCTCGCGCGACCATGCGCAGGTGCACGGCAAGAACTTCCGTCCCGGGACGCGCGAGCGCTACCGGCAGTGGCTGGTGCACAAGCTAGCGACGTGGATCGATCAGTTCGGCACCTCGGGCTGCATCGGCTGCGGCCGCTGCATCACGTGGTGCCCGGTCGGGATCGACCTCACCGAGGAGGTGGCCGCCATCCGGGGGACCGCCGAGTGAGCTGGCTGGTGCCGAAGCCCGCTCGGATCGTCGAGAAGCGCTCCTTCGGCCCCGACATCCACTCCTATCAGCTGCGCCTCCAGGACCCGGCGGATCGCGCGGGCTTCGACTTCGTCCCCGGTCAATTCAACATGGTGTCGGTCCCGGGCGTCGGCGAGGTCGCGATCTCGGTGTCGTCGGATCCCGACGAGGAGCTGCTCGAGCACACGATCCGCATCGTCGGTCGCACGACGCGCGCGATCGAGAAGCTCTCGGTCGGCGACACCCTGGGCCTGCGGGGCCCCTACGGCCGCGGTTGGCCGCTGCAGGAGGTCCGCGGAAGCGACGTGATGGTCGTGACGGGAGGGCTCGGCTGCGCGCCGGTCACCGGTGCGATCGACTATCTCTTCCGCCGCCGCGCCGACTACGGCAGGATCACCATCCTCCACGGCGTCAAGAAGCCGGCCGATCTCGTGTTCCGCGAGCGCTTCGAGGCCTGGCGCCGCGAGCACGACGCGGTGGTGCTGCTCGCCTCCGACACCGCGGACCGGCACTGGCGCGACCGGACGGGCGTCGTGACCGAGCTCTTCCACGAGGTGGCCTTCGAGCCGGCCCGCAGCGTGCTGCTCATGTGCGGTCCGGAGGTCATGATGCGTCACGCCACCCGCATCCTGCGCGGCCGCGGCCTCTCCGACGGCCGGATCTGGCTCTCGCTCGAGCGCAACATGCACTGCGCGCTCGGCGTGTGCGGCCACTGCCAGCTCGGCCCCTTCCTCCTCTGCCGGGACGGGCCGATCTTCCGCTCCTCGCAGATCCGTCCGTTTTTCGAGATCGAGAACCTGTGAGCGCGCGCCCGCGGCTCGCCGTCTTCAAGTTCGCCTCCTGCGACGGCTGCCAGCTGCAGATCCTGAACCTCGAGGACGAGCTGCTGGTGCTGGCGGAGCGCGTGGACCTCGCATTCTTCCCGGAGGCCTCGAGCCGGCGCGAGCCAGGACCCTACGATCTGGCGCTGGTCGAGGGCAGCATCGCGACCGCGCACGACGCGGAGCGGATCCGGCGGGTGCGCGAGTCCACCCGCAAGCTGATCACGATCGGCGCGTGCGCGACGGCCGGCGGCGTCCAGGCGCTGCGCAACGGGCAGGACGTCGAGGCGTGGAAGGCGCGCGTGTATCCGCACCCCGAGTGGGTCGACGCGCTCGCCACGTCGACCCCGATCGCGGAGCACGTGCGCGTGGACGCGGAGATCCATGGCTGCCCGGTGGACCGCCGGCAGGTGCTGCGCGTCCTCCTGCGCGAGCTGCTCGGGGCGGAGCCGGACCTGCCGGGGCACCCGGTCTGCATCGAGTGCAAGCGTCGTGGCGCAGTGTGCGTGGTGGTCGCGCGGGGCGAGCCGTGCCTCGGACCGGTCACGCGGGCGGGCTGCGGAGCGCTCTGCCCCGCGCAGGGTCGGGACTGCTACGGCTGCTTCGGTCCCGCGGACGCGACCGAGGGGCCGGCGCTGGCGCGGCGCTTCGAGGCGCTGGGGCTGGCGCCGGACGAGGTGGCGCGCCGCTTCCGCGGCATCACCAGCACGCGGCGCGCCTTCGCAGACGTGGCCGAGGCGTTCTCGCGCCGGAGCGGAACCGATGACGGAGACTAGGCGCATCGAGCTCGGCGGGTTGGCGCGCGTGGAGGGCGAAGGCGCGCTGCATCTGGTGTTCGAAGGCACGCGCGTCGTCGCGCTGCGGCTCGACGTGTTCGAGCCCCCGCGACTCTTCGAAGCCTTCCTCCGGGGACGCTCGGCGCGAGAGCTGCCGGACCTGGTGGCGCGGATCTGCGGGATCTGCCCGGCGGCCTACCAGATGAGCGTGGTCCACGCGCTGGAGAAGATCTTCCGGGTCGAGATCGACCCGCGCGTGCGCGCGCTGCGTCGGCTGTACTACGCGGGCGAGTGGATCGAGAGCCACGTCCTCCACATGGTGTTCCTGGCGGCCCCGGACTACCTCGGACACGACGACGCATTCGGCATCGCGCGGGAGCACCGCGGTCAGGTCGAGCGGGCACTGCAGCTGCGCAAGACGGGCAACCGCCTGATGGAGCTGCTCGGTGGGCGCTCGGTGAATCCCGTCGGCGTGTGCGTGGGCGGCTTCACGCGCGCGCCGCTCCGCGCCGAGGTGGAGGCGCTGGGCGACGAGCTCCGGCATGCCCGCGTGCTCGCCGAGGGCCTTCTGCGCTGGCTGGCGTCCCTTCCGATCCCTCACCGCGAAGCCGAGTTCGAAGCCGTGGCCCTCCGGCACCCCGCCGAGTACCCGATGAACGAGGGACGGCTCGTGTCGACGCGCGGCCTCGACTGCGCGGTCGAGGAGTTCGAGCGGCATTTCGAGGAGAGCCAGGTCCCGCACTCGACCGCCCTCCACTGCCGGCTGCGCGAGCGCGGGAGCTACCTCGTGGGTCCCCTCGCCCGCGTGCTGCTGAATCCGGACCGCCTGTCGCCCGCCGCGAGCGCCGCGCTGCGCTCGCTCGCACCGCGGCTGCCGGGGCTCGACGTGCACGCGAGCACGCTCGCGCGCGCGGTCGAGGTGGTCCAGGCGATCGACGAGGCGCTCGCGGTGGTGGAGGCCTACGAGCCGCCCGCCGCACCGGCGGCCGCATGGGCGCCGCGTGCGGGCGTCGGCTGCGCGGCCACCGAAGCGCCGCGCGGCGTGCTGTGGATGCGCGTCGAGACGGACGCCCGGGGCGACGTCGTGCAGATCCGCATCGTGCCGCCGACGTCGCAGAACCAGGCGCGCATCGAGGAGGACCTGCGCTCGCTCGCGGGGGATCTGGCGGAAGCGTCGGAGGAGCGGCTGCGCCGGGCGTGCGAGACGCTGATCCGGAGCTACGACCCCTGCATCTCGTGCTCGACGCACTTCCTGCGCGTCTCCATCGAGCGCAGGCCCGGCGGGACCGCCGTGACGGAGCGCGGAGAGTGAGCGGGGGGCGCGGCGAGCGCACGGTCGTGATCGGTGTCGGCTCGCCGCACGGGGACGATGCGGCTGGGCTGTGCGTCGCGGCGCGCGTCGGCGAGCGGCTCGACGCGCGGCTCCGGACCTCCGTCCGCATCGTCGTCCGGGATCGTCCCGGTCCCGACCTCGTGGACGACCTCTCCGGAGCGGACCTCGCGATCGTGGTGGACGCCATGCGCACGGGGGGCGCCCCGGGGTGCATCGCCGAGCTCGCGCCGGCGGCGCTGGCGGAGCGCGCGTCGCTCTCGACCCACGGCTTCGGCGTGGCGCACGCGCTGCGTCTGGCCGAAGCGCTCGGCCGCGCGCCGCGCCGCCTGCGCCTGCTCGGGATCGAGGTGGAGCGTCTCGACGGCGAGCTCTCCCCCTGCGTCGAGGAGGCCGTCGAAGAGACATGCAGGCGGATCCTCGCGTGGCTCGACGGGGAGACCGGCTGCGACGCCGCGCCCGCCGAGCTCCGGGCGATGGGGCGCGCGCCGGCGTGATCCGCCCGCTCAGCCGGCGACCGCGCTCCGTGGCTGCGCGATCGCGGCGAGCGTGCGGCCCACGTCGGCGAGCCCGCTGCTCACGCTGCGCGCCGCCGCCGCACGGCGCGCCAGGTCGGCGAGCGAGAGCACCCCGACGAGATGCCTCGCCTCGTCGACCACGACGAGCCGATGCACCTGCGCCGTGCGCATCCGCTCGGCCGCGGTCTCGAGGTCGTCCGAGGGCGCGCAGCCCACCACGTGGTGCGACATCGCCTGATCGACGCGCAGGTCCCCCAGGGCTCGGCCCTGCGTGTAGGCAGCCATGCACACGTCGCGGTCCGTGACCACGCCCACGACCCGCCCCGACCCGTCGTCGGCGACCACGGGCGCCACGCCACAGTCGGCCTCCCAGAAGATGCGGGCAACCTCGCTCAGCGAGCTCGACGGACGGCAGGTGTACACGTCCTTCGTCATGAGTTGCTCGACCTTCATGGTTTGCCTCCTCCTCGCCGTGGTCTTTCCCGCAGCGGGCGCCCGGGCCCTCATTTCACCGCGATCGTCTTGGACTTCGAAGGCTCACGCTTCGGGATCTTCACGGTGAGCACTCCGTCCTTGAAGGAGGCGTCGATCCTCTCCCCCGTCGCGTTCGGCGGCAGCGTGAGCGATCGACAGAACGCTCCGTAGCTGCGCTCCACCCAGCGGCCGCGCTCCTTCTTCTCCTCGCGCTCCGATCGCTTCTCGCCCCGCACCGTGAGCACGCCCTCGGCCAGGTCGACGATCACGTCCTCCTTCTTCACACCCGGAAGCTCCACCGTCGCGACGTACTCGCTGTCGCTCTCGTGGATGTCGAGCGCGGGCGCCAGCTCTCGCCGCACGCCTTCTCCGAGCAGATCGTCCATCCATCGGCTGAGGCCGCCCCGTCCCGCGAGCTCGCGAAAGAGCGACCCGCGGAAGAAGGGCTGCACCTCACGGAACGGATCCCACGTGGCGAGACTTCGCTTGTCGTCCGTCTTCTCCGACATCGTCCTCCCTCCTCTTGGCCGAATTCCGGCGGGATGCCGGTCGGCCCCAAACTTCGACGGTGCAACCCGCGTGCCGGCGACCGACGACCCGCCCCCGCACCGTCGACCCCCCGCGTGGGGCGCGAGGCCACAGACCCCGCGGCGATCGGGGCGGGCCGCCTCACGCGGCGCGTCGACGCCGCACGCGGAGACCTCTGAGGGGGCACTGCGGCGGCACGCCGCTTGCTCCCTCTCGGGATGCATCCCAGCGAGGAGGATCCGATGTCCGCAGCGAGCTACGTCGACACGGCCGGCCGCGTCCGAAAGGCGCTCGGTCCGCTGCTCCAACGCGAGGACGGCGTACGCCTTTCGGTGTATATCCCGATCCGCCCGCCGCCCGACACGGCCCAGAACGAGGTGGTGCAGCGGCACGCGATCGCCGAGGCGTCGAAGCGCCTCGAACGTCTCGGGGTCCCGCCCACGACGGTCGAGCGGTGGACGGAGCGCCTCGCGGCCGTGCTTCACGAGCACGGGGCCGCGGCTCCGGCCCGGCGCACGCTCGCTGCGTTCTCCTCCGAGGACGGCCTCTGCGTCCTGCCTCTCGCCCACGGCGTGCCGTACGAAGTCACCGCCCAGCGCGCGTTCAGGCTCCGCCCCGCGCTGTACGCGCTCCAGGCCGAGGGCGCGTACCGCGTCCTCGGCGTGTCCGCGAACCGCGTCGCCTTGTACGAGGGAGATGCGAGCGGCCTCGTGCCCGCCCCTCTCGGGGAGATCCCGCAGAGCCTGGAGGGAGCCCTCGGCACGGAGAAGTCGGAGAAGGAGCTCCGGGTGCGCGGCACGGGACCAGGAGGCTCCGCCCCGGTCTCCTATTCCCACGATACCGCCGATGCGGAGCGGATCCTCGACCGCCACCGCTTCCATCACGCGCTGGTCGGCCCAGTCCACGCGCGCTTCGCCGGCGATCCGACGCCGCTCGTGCTGGCCGCCGACGCGACGCACCAATCCGAGCTCCGGGCGGCGCTGCGACTCCCGTCGCTCGTCGCGGAGCCCCTCCTCGCGAGCCCCGACCATCTCACCGCCGCCGAGCTCCACGCACGCGCCTGGCCGCTCGTGACTGCGGCGCGCGCGAGCGGGGCACATGACGCGCGGGCGGCCATCGAGCACGCGCGCCGCTCGGGCAAGGCCGTGGAGCTGCTCGACGACGTGGTGGCCGCGGCGTGTGCGGGCCGCGTGCGGCGGCTGTGGGTCGACGGAGCGCGCACGCTCTCCGGCCGGATCGACGCGAAGACCGGGCGCGCGCTCTCCCACGAGACGGGCTCGGACCTGCTCGACGACCTGGTGGAAGCCGTGCTCCGCCACGGCGGGGACGTGCGCGTCGTCGCAGGAGAGGCGCTGCCGACCCTCGCGGGCGCGGCGGCGGAGCTGCGGTAGCGGCCCGAGCGATGGCCGCCGGAGAGGAGGACCGATGAGCCCGGACGTCCGAACCTGGATGACGCCCGACCCGATGACGATCGACGTCGGCGCCTCCGCCCTCGAGGCCGTGTCGGTGATGGTCGATCGCGGGATCCGACACCTTCCGGTGATCGAGCGGCGGCGTCTCGTGGGAATCGTCTCGCTCTCGGATCTGCGCGCCGCGCTGCCGGTGCCGATCGACCTGCGCCGGTCGATCGAGACGAGCGAGCGCGAGCTGCTCCGCGGCTACGGGGTGGCCGAGCTGATGACCTACCTCCCGGAGGTCGTGAGCCCGGAGACGTCCCTCGAGGAGGCGGCGGATCGGCTCGCCCGGCGGCGGATCGGCTGCCTTCCCGTCGTCGATGCGGCGGGGAGCGTGGTCGGCATCCTCTCCAGCACCGACGCGCTGCGCGCACTGGCGACCGCGCCGTCGGAGCGTCCGCGCAGCGCGACGGAGGCGCGCGCGCGGGAGATCATCGATCTCGTCCGCGCGCTCCGCGCGGAGCGCGACCGCGTGCAGGACGAGATCGTCCGCCGGGGCCGCGACGAGCAGGAGATCGACGAGCACCTCCAGGAGACGGGGGGGGTCGACCTCGAGGACCGGGGCGAGCTGCGCACCGAGCTCGGAACGGCCGTGCCCCTCCTCGAGCGGTCGTCCCGCCGTCTCGAGGCGATCGAGCAGGCGCTCGCGCGCGCCGCCGACGGCACCCTCGCACGCTGCACGGACTGCGGCGGCGACATCCCGCTGGCGCGCTTGCGCGCCCTGCCCGGCACCACGCGCTGCGTCGCCTGCGCGCGGCTCAAGGAGCGCTGACTCCCCTTCCCCGGCCGCGTGCGAACGCGGCGAGCGCACGGTGCAGCGTCGCGAGCCAGGGTCCGTCGGTGCGGACGACGTGGCGGAGGGCCCGCGGCCACTCGTCGGGCGCCTCGAAGCGCGCGAGGCTGGCAGTGAGCTGTTCGGGCCCGGCCTCCGAAGCGTCGCGTCCCTGCGCTGCCCGCCTCGCGAGCCGCTGCCGGGCGACTTCGCGTGCGCACCGCACCTCGAGCAGCAGCGCGGGCACGCCCCGCTCGGCCGCCCAGCGCAGCGCCCGCTGCCTGCGCGCCGCACGGTCGAACGTCGCGTCGAGCACCGCGACGCGCCCGGACGCGATCACGGGCGCCGCGCGCTCGAGGAGACCGCGATAGACGTCATCCTTCGCGCGCTCGGTGTACCGCGCGCCGCGGGAGACGCTGGCGTCGGCCTTGCGGACGACGTCCGAGACGATCATCACGGCGCCGAGCCGCCGGGCGACCGCGCGCGCGACGCTGGACTTGCCGCTCCCGACGCTGCCGCAGGTCACGATCAACGCGGGCCGTCCGCGCACGAGGCGCTCGCGCGCCGCGAACGCGAGGTGGCGGCGCGCGCTCGCGCGCGCCGCTCGCCGCTGCGCGGGCGGCACGCCGGCATCGGCGGCCGCGACCGCCGCGACCTTCGCGCGGACCGCCGCCCGGTAGCGGACATAGAAGTCCACGAGGCCGTAGAGCCCGAAGTCGTCCGCCGCGGCGGCGTAGGCGGCCAGGAACCGCTCGGCGAGGTCCGCGCACCCGCGGTAGCGCAGGTCCATCGCGAGAAAGGCGACCTCGGCCGCCGCGTCGATCTGCCGGAGGTCGTCGCGGAACTCGATGCAGTCGATCAGGATCGGTGCCGCATCGTCGTGCTCGAAGAAGACGTGCTGGAGATGGAGATCGCCGTGCCCGTCCACGCCGCGGCGCTCGGTCCGGCGCGTCTCGAAGCGGTCAGCGTGGAGGTCGAGGAAGCGCTCGGCCTGCGCCGAGGCCCTCGCCAGCAGGCGCGGCGGCACGATCGGATCGCGGCCGAGCGTCGCGCCGCGGAGCAGGACGAAGTTGTCGCGCACGGGCCGCGCGCTGCGGGCGAGCCATTGCGAGCGCGTCCCGTGGACGCGCGCAGCGAGGCGGTGCCGGCGGTGGAAGGCCGCCACGAGTCGCGCCACGGCGTCGAGCTGCTCCGCGCGGAGCCGTCCCGCCGCCAGCAGCGAGAGTGCGTCCCGTCCGTCCGGCAGACGGCGCATCACCACGACGTGCTCGCATCCCGCCGCGAGCTCGCCCGGGCGCGGCGTCTCGAGGAGCCGACCCACGCGCGTCCCGCCGCGCGCGAGACGCACGGGGGCGACGCCCAGGTAGACGTCGGGCGCGAGCCGCCGCCCGAGCCGCACCTCACGCACGCAGTCTGCGTTTCGCTCCGCGCGGGTCGCGAACGAGACGAAGCCGAGGTCGACCGCCTTGCGCAGCTTGTAGACGCGCTCGCCGGTCAGGAACACGTGCGAGAGGTGCGTCTGGACGTGCGTGACACGGACTGCGGACGGGTCGCCCCGGTAGGCGCGCGCATGGCGGAGCCCGGGAACGAGGCGCGGCGGGAGAGGCTGCATCGCCACGCGTCAGCCGCCGCGGATGCCGAGCAGCGCGAGCACGATCTCGAGCAGGATGAGGGCGATGATCGCGATCTCGAGCAGCTCCGCGCGGCGCGCGGCGGCACGCTCGGTGAGGACCCCCGTGAGCTCGCGCACGGCCGCGAGCTTGGACTGTACCGACCTGTCCCACGTCGGCAGGCCGAGCCGGGCGGCGCAGCGCCGGTAGACGCGCGCGAGGTACACGTCGGGCGCGAGCTTCACCGCGTTCTCGACGCGGTCGGAGAGCGCGTTCACCTCGACGGTGAGCTCCGACAGCGCGCGGATCGCCGCCCGCCGTGGACCGCGCAGGACGCGATACGGCGAGTCCCATCGGTACACCTCGCCCGAGAACTCCGACAGCGCACGGTCGAGCCGCGAGTCCAGGAACCGGAGCTCGATGAGCTGGACGTTCAGGAACTCGAGCACCGCGAGGGTGTCCTCGCCCGCCTCGTCGGCCACGATCGCCGCGCTCCACTCCGCCACCACGAGGTCGTCCGGCCCATAGGAGATCGCGTCCCGCAGACACTCCTCGGTCTGCTGGCGCGAGAGGGGTCCCGCGTCGAGCGACACCGCCGCAGCGAGGACGGCCGCGTGGTCGCGCAGCAGGGCCTCCGCCGACAGCGGGGGGTCGAGGGCGCGCAGCTCGAACACGTAGTAGTCCTCGACGAGGTCGTTCAGACCGAGCCGCGAGAACGCCGGCTGCGCGTCGGCCACGAGCTCCTCGAGACACCGTCGCGCGACGGCGGCGAGGTCCGCGCGGCCGAGGGCCTGCGCGCGCGCGGGCAGGTCCGCGAGCCGACCCCCCTGCGGGAGGGAGAGGCCGATGCTGACCGCGCCGAAATCGAAGAGACGCGCCGAGACCGCCGCGGACGCCGGGCCATCCGGCAGCGCCACCGTCCGCTCCCCGAGCGCCACCTCGATCGGCGGCACCGCGTAGTTCACGTACTCCGGCGCGGGCCGGCGGCCGACCAGCCGCGCGCGCTCCGGGCGCAGCACCGTCGGAACCCGTTCCAGGTCGATCGCGTGCGCCACGTCGAACGCGAACCACGCGACGGCGCGACCGCTCCGGATGCGCGTGCCGGGACTCAAGGCTCGACCCGCGCCGCAGCCGCGCTAGGCCGCGTTCTCGTCCTTCACCGCGAGCACGGGACACGGAGCGAGGCGCAGCGTCCGCTCGGCCACGCTGCCGAGCAGGACGTGCTTCAGGCCGGTGAGCCCGCGCGTCCCCATCACGATGAGATCCGCGTGCACCCGCTTCGCCGTCTCGACGATCGCGTCGGACGCCGCGAACTCGACGAGGTGCGTCTCCACGTCGACCCCCTCGGCGCGGACCTTCTCCGCGGCCTTCGCGAGCTTGCGGCCGGCTGCGTCCCGCACTCCCGTCCAGAAATCCGGCGGGATCACGAGCTCGTCCGGCATGCCGACCAGCGGCGGCAGGTGGTAGGCGTGCAGCAGGTGGATCTTCGACTTGTAGTTCTTGGCCAGGTCGATCGCGCAGTCGAGCGCGCGCGCCGAATGGGGGGAGAAATCGAGCGCCACGAGCAGCTTCCCGAACCGCGTCACGTTCCTTCCTCCTGGGAGCGCCGCTCGGCCGACCGGGCGGGCTCGTCGACCCGTCCGTGCCTGCGCTCGCCGCGGCGGTAGAGCGTGCGCCGATTGATGCCGAGGATCTGCGCGGCCTGGACCTTGTTCCCGTGCGTCGTCTGGAGCACCTCGTCGATGTACTGGTCCACCAGCTCGTCGACCGTGAGCCGCTTCTCGACCGCGCGCTGGAGCGGTGCGCCCGGCTGCTCGGACGACGGGGCGGGCTCCGCGACACCGATCGGCAGGTCCTCGACGCCGAGCTCCGGACCGGATGCGAGCGCGATCGCCCGCTCGATCACGTTCTCGAGCTCGCGCGCGTTCCCCTCCCAGGAGCAGCGGGTGAGCCGCTCCAGGGCCGCCGGAGACAGCACGCGCCGCGCGCCGCAGGCGTGCTTGCGCACGAAGTGCTCCGCCAGGAGCGCGATGTCGTCCGGCCGCTCGCGGAGCGGCGGGATGTGCACGGGAATGACGTTCAGCCGGTAGAAGAGGTCCCGGCGGAAACGGCCGGCGTCCATCTCCTTGCGGAGGTCGCAGTTGGTGGCGGCGACGATGCGGACGTCGATCTTGACGGAGTGGTTCCCGCCGACGGGCCGGATCTCGCGGTCCTGGAGCACGCGCAGCAGCTTCGCCTGGAGGCCGAGGCTCATGTCGCCGATCTCGTCGAGGAAGAGCGTGCCGCCCTGCGCGTGCTCGAAGAGACCGCGCTTCGAGGCGACGGCGCCGGTGAAGGCGCCGCGCACGTGCCCGAAGAGCTCGCTCTCGAGCAGGCCCTCCGGGATCGCCGTGCAGTTGATCGGGAGGAACGGCTTGTCGCGCCGCGCGCCGGCGAAGTGGATCGTGCGCGCGACGAGCTCCTTGCCCGTTCCGCTCTCGCCCGTGATGAGGACGCTGCTGCGGTTGTCCGCGATCTTGCGGATCAGGGCGAACACCTCGCGCATCGCCGCGCTGCGCCCGATCAGGTCGCCGAACGAGCTCGTCTGGTCCACCGCGCGGCGCAGCCGGCGGTTCTCCTCCTCGAGCGCGCGCTGCGAGAAGGCGCGCTCGAGGACGACGATCACCTCGTCCCGCTTGAACGGCTTCGTGATGTAGTCGAACGCGCCGGACCGCATCGCCTCGACCGCGGAGTCGATGCTGCCGAACGCCGTCATGAGGATCACGGGCAGATCGGGCCGGATGTCGCGGAGCTCCCCGAGGAGCTCGAAGCCGCTCCGCTCGGGCATGCGGATGTCGGAGAGGACCGCGTCGAACTCCGTCTCGCGGACGCGCTCGACGGCCTCGTCCGCGCGTGCCGCCGCCTGTGCCGCGAAGCCGTGCTCCTCGAGCAGCGAGACCAGCATCTCCCGCATCGCGGCATCGTCGTCGACCACGAGGATTGAGCGTTGGGCCATGCCTCTCCCTAGAGCAGGGATCGTGCCTGCCCGCGGGCCGCTCTGCGCGCGTCCCATGCGAGGAGATCGCGTCACACTGACACAGATTGCGATGATTTGCCTCACATGGCCGAGGGTCCCGGCGTCTCACCCCGGAGGGACCCGATGTCCCATCGGTTCACGCGCAAGACCCCGCGCGGCCAACAGGATTCGTCCGTGGCCGGCACGGTCGGTGCATGGGGTATCGAACCATGACCACGGTTCGGGACATCATGCGACGGGATCTGATCACCCTCGAGCCCGCGGAGCTCTGGGGTGACGCGCGCCGCGTGATGCGCCTTGCGCGCCTGCGGCACGTGCCGGTCGTGCGAGACGGGATCCTGGTCGGACTCCTGTCCTACCGGGATCTGGCGGACGCCTCGCTCGATGCCGCGCGCGCCGCGCCCGCGCGCGACGCGCTGCGCCGCGAGGTGGGGGATCTCGTCCAGAGGCCTCCGGTCACGATCGAGCCGGAAGGCTCCCTGCCGGAGGCGGTGACGCGGATGCTCGCGCTGCACGTCGGGTGCCTGCCCGTGGCAACGAGCACGGCGGAGGGGCTACGGCTGATCGGTCTAGTGACCGAGGCCGATCTCCTGCGCGCCGCCTTCCGCGCTTGAGGCCGGGTCACCCTGCGGTAGGCGCGACTCCGGCGAGCGCGGGGAGCGTGATCGTGAACTCCGTGCCCCGTCCCGGCTCGCTCGCCACGAGGATCTCGCCGTCGTGGTCGCTCACGATCCCGCGCGCCACGACGAGCCCGAGCCCGCTCCCCTCCCCCGCCGCCTTCGTGGTGTAGAAGGGCTCGAAGATCCGGGCGAGCTGTTCCGCGGGGATGCCGGTGCCGGTGTCGCTGATCGCGATCTCCACGTGGCCCGCTCCGTCCGGGCGCAGCGTCACGGAGATCTTGCCGCCGTCGGGCATCGCGTCTGCCGCATTCAGGAAGAGATTCAGGAAGAGCTGCTGGAGCTTCTCGGGGTCGCCCCGGACCTGCGGCGAGGGCTGGTAGTCGCAGTCGACGCGAACGCCCCGCTGCCGGAGCTTCTCCGCGAGGAAGGACAACGCCGTGTCGAGGACCGGCGCGAGGTCGAGCGGTACCCGCACCGGGTCGCGCGGACGGGCCGCGCCGAGCAGCGCCTGGATGACCCGCGAGATCCGGTCGATCTGCTCGCGGATCGTGCGCAGCCGCCAGCGCCCCCGCTCATCGGTGACCGCGGACTCGAGCAGGTCGGCATGCCCCTGGATCACGCCCATCGGCGTCCCGATCTCGTGGGCAAGGCCCGCCACCAGCGTGGCGACGGAGGCCAGGTCCTCGGCGGCGCGCGCACGCTGGACGGATTGCCGCAGCTCGATCTGCTGCTCCTGCACCTCCCGCTGGAGATGACGGCCCTGATTTGCGAGCTCGCGGTTCATGTACTCGAGCTGGCGCTCGTGCCGGGCGATGTACGCCTCCATCGCCAGCTCGGCGTCGAAGAGCAGCGTCTTCACCAGCGCCCCGATCGCCCGCTCGGCCGCGTTCGGGTCGCTGCGGAACGACTCGCGTACGAGCGGCGCCAGCAGCGAGAAGTACACGGCGTAGGCGCCGAGGTAGTACCGCGGCTCGAGCCGGATGCGCTCGTGCGTCTCGCCGATCGCGAGGCGCTCCGCCACGTACTCGTCGTCGAACCGGCCGGAAGCGAGGCTCAGCAGGTAGGCGCGCTGCTTGTGCAGGAGCCGCTGCGTCACCTCCGGGTCGCGCAGGAGCGCACGCGTCTCGGCGAACGAGAGGAGGTGCCGATAGAACGCGGAGACGAGCACGTCGGCGTGCTGCTCGAGGATCGGCTCGAGGCTGGCCAGGCTCCGTCGGTCCTCCTCGCTGAGCCCGAGGAAGGCGAGCCGGTCGGCGACGTCGTCCTTGGCCATTGGGATGGAGTCTCGACCGGCCCGCGGGGCGAGTCAATCCGGCCGCCCGAAGTGTCGTGCGGACGACACGGCGTCCCCGCGTGACAACGCGCCTCACCGCGACCCCGAGGTCCCAGTCGCCTGGGACGTCGCGCGCCAGCGGCGCCCGGAGACGGCTCGCGGAGGGGCGCGGCCGTGGCACGTCTCTTGCCACGCAGGATTGCGACGCGGCGAACGCGCGTGGAGACCCACCGATGGCTGACTTCCTCTCGATGTACTCGATCCAGCACTGGCTCGAGTCCTGCCCCCAGGGCTATCTGCGGGACACGGAGTACGGGCATCGTCCCGACGAGAAGGAGCCGGACCTCCTGCTGTCGGATCCGCTCCTGCGCGAGCAGGCCATCGGAACCACCGTCCAGCTCGTGGTCGGCGAGCGGTGCGCGCTCGCCGCGTCGTCGGGGCTCGTGGGCTCCGCGCCCGACGAGGCGAGCAAGCGGTTCCTCGCAACGCAGACGCTCGACGAGGCCCGGCACGTCGAGGTCTTCACCCAGCGCCTGTTCGACCTGGGCGTTCCGCGGGCCGAGCTCGAGAGCACGATCCAGCGGCTCGCGAATCCGAACCTGGTGAGGTTCGCCGAGGTGCTGCTCGAGAAGGTCGACCGCAAGGACTTCGTGGCGGGCGTGGTCGGCCAGAACGTGGTGCTCGAGGGCATGGCGTTCACCGTCTTCGAGATGATGTACGCCGGGAACCAGACGATCAATCCGAAGTTCGCCCACACGCTGTCCGGCACCATCGCGGACGAGCGCCGCCACGTCGGGTTCGGCGAGAACCGCATCGGTGCGCTGATCCAGGAGCAGCCGCACAAGAAGCCGGAGATCGAACGCATGCAGAAGGAGATGTCCTACTGGATGCTCGCGACCTTCGCGGACGCGTTCCGCGGCGGGCCGGCGCGCGAGGAGGCGCGGCGGCTGCGCGCCTCCATCTCGGGCTACGGCGCCCCGAAGGCGCAGTGGCACGGCGCGGACCTCGATGCCCTCGAGCCCGAGGAGATGGAGCACCTGCTCGCGGACACCGTGCTGAAGGAGTTCAAGGTGCGGCTCGGACGCATCGGCATCGAGTACCAGACGCCGGCCCGCCCCTAGGGCGGACGGCGCGGAGCCCGCGGTGAGCGAGCAGTCCCCCGACGTCCACGCGCTGGAGCCCGAGAGCTTCCTCGAGGAGGTCCACTCCTTCGAGTTCTGGTTCCACTCCGTCGAGGGCTACCTCGCCGGTCAGACCTACGGCCACCGACCCGACGTGCAGGGCGCCCCGCTGACGGCCGACGAGCGGGACCGGCTCGTCACCGTGCTCTGCAACTACTGCATCGGCGAGACCGCCGCGCTCGAAGGCGCGAGCGGTCTCGTCGCAATCGCCCCGAACCGTCTCACGAAGGTGTTCCTCGCGACGCAGGTCGTGGACGAGGGCCGGCACCTCGAGGTCCTGCTCCACCGTCTCGCCGACGTCGGCGTGCAGGCGCCCGAGGCCGAGATCGAGCGGCGCGGCACGCGCAGCCTGCTCCACTTCAAACGCCGCCTGCTCGAGCTGGTCGAGACCCGCGACTGGGAGGCGGCGATCTTCGCGCAGAACGTGATCCTCGAAGCGATGGAGTTCACGGTCTTCCAGACGCACGCGCGGACCGCGGACTTCGTGACGCGCGAGGTGCTGAACGGCATCGTGAAGGACGAGCGGCGCCACATGGGGTTCGGCGAGAACGAGCTCGGACGCCGGCTCAAGCTCACGCCCCACATTCGCGCGCGCCTCGGAGAGGTGAAGAAGGAGCTCGACCACCTCGTGCTCGAGAGCTTCGAGGAGACGCTGCGCGAGCTCGCCGTACCGGTCGCCGAGCGCCCCGAGCTCGGCCGGCACTACCTCGAGGTCGTCGCACGGCTGGGTTTCGCATGAGCCTGGACCCCCTGCTGCGCGGCGGAGGCTCGATCGAGGAGGAGCGGCGCCAGCGCTTCATCCTGGAGGACACGGGCTTCGACGAGGTGCCCGCGAAGTACCGCCGCTTCTACCGCAAGTGGAAGGGTCCGGGCGACGTGCTCGGGCCCAACGAGGTCGTATGCCCGGTGTGCAAGGTCGTGATCCGCTCGACGCGCGAGCTCCGGGTCGGAGACCGCGTGTACTGCATGCCCTGCATGTCGCGGCTGATCGTCGCCCGCGCCGACGACGGCACGCTCGAAGCCCGCATCTCCTACTAGCAAGCCTACCGTCCCGACGGACGCTCCGGGCAGGAGTCGTCGTCGAACACGTGCCGCTCGGCCGGGCCCTCGAGATCGTCGAGCTCGCCGCGCCGCACCGCGCGCGCGAGCAGCCCCACCAGCACGCCCGCCAGCAGGAGCGTCGCGGGGATCGTGATGCCGAGGAAGCTCATCGCGCGGCGGCCGCGAGCGGCGAGCGCCACCGCAGCAGCCGGGCCGAGTTGGCCGTCACCACGAGCGACGACAGGCCCATCGCGGCGGCCGCGGGGAGCGGGTGCAGCACGCCGCACGCCGCCAGCGGGATCGCGATCGCGTTGTAGGCGAGCGCCACGCCGAGGTTCTCGCGGATGCGGCGCAGCGTCGTGCGCGAGAGCTCCAGGGCGTCGGGCACCGCGCCGAGGCGCGGCGCGCGCACCACGACGTCCGCCGCGTGGATCGCGACGTCGGCGCCGCGCGCGAACGCGATGCCCACGTCGGCTGCGGCGAGCGCGGCTGCGTCGTTCACGCCGTCGCCGGCCAGCAGCACGCCCCCGGCGGATCGGCGCGCGCGCACGGCCTCGACCTTGCCCTCGGGTGACACGCCCGCCGACCATGCGTCGACGCCCGCGCGCGCCGCGGCGAACGCCACCGCGGCCGGGTGATCGCCGCTCACGAGCGCGAGCTCCACGCCGAGCGCGCGCAGCGCGGCCACCGCCGAGCGCGCGTCCGGCCGCGGAGGATCGGCGAGGACGAGGACGCCGAGCGCTTCCGCGCGCTGCGGTCGGTCCGGGGAGCCCGGGCAGAGCACCGCCACGAACGCGAGGCTGCGGCCGCGCGCCGCCGCCTTCTCCGCGGCCTCGTCCAGCGCAGCGCCCACGACCACGCCGTGCTCCTCGAGCAGCGCGCGCGAGCCCACGAGCATCACCTCGCCGCCGTCGGCGCCGCCCGCCACCACTCCGCGCCCCGCCCGGACGCTCCGCGGTGTGAGTGCGGCCGACGGGGCGACGCCGGCCGCCTCCGCGGCCTCGCGCACCGCCGCGGCGATGGGGTGCGTCGACGCGCCCTCCGCTGCCGCCGCGGCCGCGAGCGTCGCGCGCTCGCCGCGCTCCCCTCCTGCCGCGCCGATCACCTCCTCCACCGCGAGCCGCCCCTCGGTGAGGGTCCCGGTCTTGTCGAGCAGCACGGTCGACACCGTGGCGCAGCGCTCCACCGCAGCGCCGCTCTTGAACAGGATGCCCATGCCTGCGGCGCGCCCGATCGCGGCGGTGATCGCCACGGGCGTCGCGAGGCCCAGCGCGCACGGACACGCGACGATGAGGACGGACGCCGCGACGAGGGCCACGTCGAGGGGCGCAGCACCCGCGAAGAGCCAGGCCGCGGCGGTGGCGGCGGCCGCGAGCAGGACGGCCGGGGCGAACCAGGTCGACACGCGGTCGACGACGCGCTGGACGTGCGGGCGCTCGGCCTGGGCGCGCTCGAGCAGCGCGGCGATCCGCGCGAGCGTGCCCCCGGCCGCGGTCGCCGCCACGTCCACCTCGATCTCGGCGACGAGATTGCGCGTCCCTCCCGTGACGGCGTCCCCGGGCCCGCGCAGGACGGGCACCGACTCGCCGGAGAGCAGTGACTCGTCGAGCTCGGTCGCCCCGCGCGCGACGCGGCCGTCCGCGGGCACGGCCTGCCCCGGCGCCACGATCACGCGGTCTCCCACGCGCAGGGCGGTCACGGGCACGGTCTCGCTGCCGTCGGCGGTGACACGCTGCGCGGTCTCGGGCGCAAGGCGCACGAAGCGTTCGACGGCGCCCACGGCGCGGGCGCGGGCGCTCCCCTCGAGCGTGCGGCCCAGCAGGATGAGGAACACGATCATCGACGCCGAGTCGGCGAAGACGTGCGTCGTCTCGGCGAGCGTGCCGGCGACGCCGACCACGAAGGCCGTCGCGCAGCCGAGCACCACCGGAACGTCCAGCGTCAGCTCGCGGCGGCGCAGCCCGCGCCACGCCCCGCGCCAGAAGCCCGCCGCGCACCACGTCACCGCCGGCGCCGACAGCGCGACCGCGACCCAGCGCAGCGCGCGCCGCGTGGTCGGATCGATCGAATCCGTGCCGAAGTAGAGGGCGAGCGACACCAGCATCACGTTCGCGGCCAGGAACGCCGCAACCATCAGCCGCACGAGGGCGTCCCGCGCGGCCACGTGCGCGGGACGGTCGAGCAGCTCCGGGTCGTAGGGCGTTGCCCGGTAGCCGAGGTCCTCGACACACGCGACGAGCGCGGCCGTATCCAGGCGCGCGGCCTCGTACCGCACGAGCGCTCGATGCGTCGCGAAGCTCACCGAGGCTTCCGTCACGCCTGGGAGCGCCCGGAGCGCCTGCTCCACGCGGTGCACGCAGCCCGCGCAGCGCAGGTGGTCGAGCAGGAGGCCGGTCTCGGCGGACGCCGGCGCGCTCATCGCGCCCCCTCGACGGTCACCCTGCGGACCAGCGCCAGGTCTCCTTGCTCCGCGTGCGCCTCCACGACCCAGCGACCCGGGCGCGGGAGCGGGACGAGGGCGGTCCATCCGTCGCCGTCGCGCGTCGCCTCGATCTCGGCGTCGAGGCCCGCCTCGGCCGGACGCTCGCGCCGGATGCGGACCCGCTCGGCCGCGATCGCGACGCCCTCCGCGTCCCGGAGCGTGAGACGGGCGCGCACGCCGCCCGCGGCCGGGTCGAGCGCGACGTCGAGCGAGATCCCGCTCGCCGCGGCGCGGTCGGACGCGCGCACGGCCGCGTCGTAGCGCGCGCTCGCCGCGAAGGAGTCGTCGACCAGCACCGCGTCCGGGTGAGCGACCGCGATGCCGAGGAAGGCTCCGAGCACGACGCCCATGGCGACGAGCGCGCCTGCGAGCGCGAACGGCCACGGCTCCCGCCGACGTCGGTGGGCCGGCGCGCGGATTTCGATCGGCGGCGACTCAGTCGTCATCGTGGTGGGCTCCGTGCGCCCTCGGTGCGTACAGGAAGACCGCGGGCCGGACCACGCTCTGCGCGGGCGCATCGGAGCGCTCGAGCACGAAGCGCAGCGCGTCTCCCCGCCGCTCGCGCGCACCCTCGTCCGCGAGCACGAAGACGCGCGACTCGACGGTGCTCGTGGCGCCCACGCGGACCGGATTCTGGCCGGCCAGGAGCTCGAAGCCTTCGGGAGCGTCGAGCCGGATCCGGAAGTCGTGCTCGCTGCGGTCGCGGTTCTGGATGTGGAGCACGAACGCGTTCGACGTGCGCCCGTCCGAGGCGGAGCCGAACAGCTGGGTCGCGTTGTGGGCGACCTGGAGGTCCAGCGGCTCCCGCGCGGCGACCGCTCCCACGAAGACGACGGCGACGAGCGCGAGCAGCGCCGCATACACCACGACGCGCGGGCGTACGATCTTCGCTGGACGGCTGCGCTCGAGCGACACGAGCGAGCGGTACCCGATCAGGCCCTCGGGCTTCCCGACCTTCCGCATCACGCCGTCGCACGCGTCGATGCACTGCGTGCAGGCGATGCACTCGAGCTGGAGGCCCGAGCGGATGTCGATGCCCGTCGGACACACGGCGACGCAGAGGTGGCAGTCGACGCAGTCTCCGGTCACGTGGCCGAGCTTCCCGCGCGGCTCCCCGCGCAGCGCGTCGTAGCCCACCACCAGCGTGTCCCGATCGAAGAGCACGCCCTGGAAGCGCGCGTACGGACACAGGAACTTGCAGAACGTCTGCCGCACGAACGCGAGATCGGCGTACGCCAGCGCCGTGCCCGCGAGGAAGAACCCCAGGGCGGTGGTCGTGAGCGTCCCGTGCGAGAGCCCGTCGAGGAGCCGGTACGGTCCAATGAAGTAGGCGACGAGGTGGAAGCCCAGGACCGCCGCGAGGCCGAGCCACACGACGTGCACGAGCGCTCTTCGCCAGAGCGCGACGCCCGCAGCGTGGCTCGCGTCCGACACGCGGAGCACGAAGCGCCCGATCGCTGCGAACACGTCGGTGAGGACGGTCTGCGGGCACGCCCATCCGCACCACAGGCGGCCGGCGAGCGACGTGAAGAAGAAGAGCGCGAGCGCGAGACCTGCGAGCAGGAGCCACAGGAAGTAGAGCTCCTGCGGAAAGATCACGAGACCGAAGACGTGGAACTTCCGCGCCGGCACGTCGAAGCGGACGAGCGGCTCGCCCGCGAGCTCGATCCACGGCGTCACCAGGAGGATGGCGATCAGGACGCCGTCCGCCGCCCAGCGCAGGCGACGGAAGCGTCCGGTCACGGGACGCGCGCTCCACACGGCGGCCCCTCAGCCGCCCGGCGCCGCGGCGGGCGCGGGCGGCGCGTAGCCCGGCGCGCCCACGCCCGGCGTCGGCGACTTCGGCAGGGTCTCGAGGTACGCGAGAACGCGCCACACGCGGTCGCTCCCGAGCTGCGCGCCCCATGCGGGCATGCCGCCCGGCCGGCCCTCCATGACCGTCTGGAACAGGTCTGCGTCGTCGTGGCCGTACTTCCAGTAGGGATCGACGAGGCTGGGTCCCACGAGACCGGAGGCGTCGGGCTTGTGGCACGCCGCGCAGATCTGGCTGAACACCTGTTGGCCGTCCGCGATGGCGGCGGCGTTTCCGTGGTACGGATTGCCCGCGGGCTGGCTCGCGCGCGCCGCCGCTGCGGCCTGGTTCGCGACCGCCACCTCCGCCTCGTACTGCCCCCGCGCCGTCCAGGAGGTCGCGCCGTAGTAGGCGAGGTAGACGACGGCGAACACGATCGACGCGAGGAAGGTGACGTTGAACCACGAGGGGATCGCATGATCCTCTTCGGTGATGCCGTCGTGACCCGGGAGGTCGGGCGTGGCGCGCTCCGCGACCTCGGGCTCCGTGTCGCGCGTCATCGGTCGTCGTCCTCCAACATGCGCTGCGCCGGCCGCTCGAGCCGTTCGCGCCGGCGGCCGGAGAACGCCCAGATCGCGATCCCGGCGAGCGTCAACGCGAGCAGCGCGAGCCGCCCGAGCTTGTAGAGCGCAACCCATTCCATCAGCGTTCTCCAGCCAGGCTGGCGGTGCCGATCGGCCGCTCCCGCCAGCCGATGTCGCTTCCGAGCCGTTGGAGGTATGCGATCACCGCGATCGCGTCGCTCCGCGCGCCCACGTCGCCGAGATCGACGCCGTCCTTGCGGAGCGATGCCGCGATCTCGTCCGCCTGGAGCCGCGCGGCCTCCGGCGCGGCGGCGACCTCCTCGTCGGAGTACGGCGTGCCGAGGCTGCGCAGCACCTCGAACTTCCGCTGTGTGAGCGACAGGTCGAGCGGCTCCCGCGTCAGGAAGGCGAACGCAGGCATGTTCGAGCGCGGCTCGATGCGACGCGGGTCCGTGAGGTGCATCCAGTGCCACGAGTTCGGGTACTTCCCGCCGACGCGCGCGAGGTCGGGCCCCGTGCGGCGGGAGCCCCAGAGGAACGGGCGGTCGTACACCGCCTCGCCCGCCAGCGAGAAGGGCCCGTAGCGGTCGGTCTCGGTCTTGAAGGGACGCACCTGCTGGCTGTGGCAGGTGTTGCAGCCCTCACGGATGTAGACGTCCCGGCCCTCGAGCTCGAGCGCGGTGTAGGGCTTCACACCCGCGATCGGGGGCACGGAGCCCTGGAGGAAATACGGCGGGATCAGGAGGACCAGCCCTCCCACGATCACCGCGACGAACGCGAGCACCGCGAGCAGGAGCTGCTTCGCCTCGAGCGGCCGGTGCCATTCCCAGGCCATCAGCGGCCTCCCACGACGGCCGCTGCCCCGAGCGCGGGCGCCGGAACCTCCGACGTGCCCTGGAGAATCGTGCGCGCGACGTTGTAGATCATCACGAACACGCCGGAGAGGAACAGCGCTCCGCCGGCCGCGCGGATCACGTCGTAGACATGGATGGCGGCGACGGACTCGATGAACGTGTACGCGAGACTCCCGTCGGGAGCGACGGCGCGCCACATCAGGCCCTGCGTCACCCCGGATACCCACATCGGTGTCACATAGAGGACGATGCCGAGCGTGCCGACCCAGAAGTGCGCCTCGGCGAGGCGTACGCTGTAGAGCGTCGTGTGCCACAGCCGCGGGACGAGGTAGTAGAGCGTCGCGAAGCAGGTGAACCCCACCCAGCCGAGGGCGCCCGAATGGACGTGCCCGATCGTCCAGTTCGTGAAGTGCGACAGCGAGTTCACGGTCTTGAGGGCCATCATCGGCCCCTCGAACGTGCTCATCCCGTAGAACGTGAGCCCCACAGCGAGCATCTTGAGGATGGGATCCGTGCGCACCTTGTCCCATCCGCCGCGGAGCGTGAGCAGCCCGTTCAGCATGCCGCCCCACGACGGGAGGATCAGCATGATCGAGAACGCGGTGCCGACGGATTGTGCCCAGTCGGGGAGCGGCGAATAGATCAGGTGGTGCGGACCGGCCCAGATGTAGATGAAGATGAGCGACCAGAAATGGAGGATCGAGAGCCGATGCGACCAGATCGGCCGGCCCACCTGCTTCGGCAGGTAGTAGTACATGAGGCCGAGGATCGGCACCGTGAGGACGAACCCGACTGCATTGTGCCCGTACCACCACTGGATGTTCGCGTCGTGCACGCCCGCGTAGATGGAGTAGGACTTCCACGCCGAGACCGGCACCTCGAGGTTGTTGAACACGTAGAGCATCGCAACGGTCAGGATGGTGGACATCCAGAACCACAACGCCGCGTACATGGGCTTCTCGCGCCGGCGCGCGATCGTGCCGAAGAAGTTCACGCCGTAGGTCACCCACATCACGACGACCGCGACGTCCAGGGGCCACTCCAGCTCCGCGTACTCCTTCGAGGTCGTATGGCCCGTCAGGAGGGAGACCGCTGCGCCCACGATGATCGCGTTCCACAGCCACAGGTGCAGCCGTGACAGCGCGTCGGAGAAGAGCCGAACGCGGCAGAGACGCTGAACGGCGTAGTAGCTCCCGGCGAAGACCACGCCGAGCGTGAAGCCGAAGATGACGGCGTTGGTGTGCACCGGTCGGATCCGCCCGAAGTGCAGGTACGGCGGCAGATTGAGCTCGGGCCACGCGAGCTGGAGCGCGGCAAGGAGGCCCACGCTCATCCCGACCACGCCCCAGAGGAGCGCAGAGAGCGCGAACGCGCGGACCACGGCCATGTCGTAGAGCTCTTCGCGCGCACGGATCCCGGCGTGGGGTGCTGCGGTCAAGGCGTCCCTCCCGATCGTCGTGCGAGGCGGACTGCACGATCGGTGCCAGTACAGGGCGCGGCGGGGACGGCGGCCGCAGGCGAGGAGGCGCCGAGAGGAGACGAAAAGTCCCATCCCGGGTCCAGGGCTGTGACGCGACGCCGCTGTGCGGGCGCCGCAGAGCGCTCTCCGCAGCAGAACCGGGCGGTACGGCGCTTGCTCTGGGGTCGGCTCGGAGGACGCCGAACCAATGCCGAACCGTCACAGAATCGTGTCTCGATCCGCTCTCGCCGCCGCCATACTCGCCGGAGTGTCATTCATGGCGGGCGGAGCCTTCTTCCCCGACTTCTCGTGCGATCGTCACGGTCGCTTCGAAGGCTTCATCCAGCCGACGGCCTCAAGTACGCCCTGATCGACCTGCCCGAGAAGAACTTCATCCTCTCTCCGAGCCTCCGAATCGAGGTGCCGACGGGATCGCACAGCGTCTACCAGGGGCACGGAGACGGGATCATGCTGCCCGCAATCTCCTGGGCGTGGGGCATCGAGGACGTCCACTTCATGGCCCACCCGGAAGGATCTCTTCCACCAGCGCGTGACGACGAGCCTGACGTTCGAGTACTGACCGGGGGGAGCGGCGCGGATCGGGAGAGAGGGAGGGGCCGAGCTCTAGCCGGCGTCCTCCTCGCCGTCCTCGAGCTGCCGCTCGAACATCTCCTCCCACCGGCGGTGCGCCTTCAGGGAGTCCTTCACGAAGCCCGTCTGGCGCATCGCCGCCATCACGCTGCGGTGCACCACGCGTCCGAGCGGCCGCATCGGGCGCTCGAAGTCGAACAGCAGGACCACGCGGCTCTCGTCGGTCGCGTTCCGGACCTCGTGCGGATAGGTGTCGTCGAAGACGAGCGCCTTGCCCTCCTGCCAGCTGCACGGCACGTCCTTGACCCACATCACGCAGTCCTGGCTCTTGCGCGGCACGATCAGCGGGATGTGGCAGCGGATCAGGCCCTTGGGGACGCCGCGGTGGCGGGGGATGTGTGCGCCCGGCGCGAGGATCGAGAAGAAGGCCGTCTCGAGGCGCGGCACCTGCTCGAGCAGGCGCGTGGTCTCCGGGCACAGGCGGCAGTTCACTTCCGAGCGGAACTGGAAGCCGAAGAACACGAAGGTCTTCCAGTTGTCGTCGCCCGCGATCCGCTTCTGGTCGCGATTCACCTCGTAGAACTTCGGCAGCGCCTCCCGGTGCACGAGGACCCGTTCGAGCTCGGCGCGCACCGTCTTCCACTCGCGCTCGAAGGCCCCGATCCAGGGAAAGAGGCGGCTGTCGAGGATGGGGTCGGTGGGCACCAGCGACTGGGCGGCCAGGAAGCCGTTCACCCGGAACATCGCCCGCCGGCCATAGCGCTTCACGAGCTTGCGGCGACGCTTTCGGTAGTAGGCGATGCGCTCGGCGAGGACCATGGGCGCAATGGGTACCCGGCCGGTCGCTTGATTTCAACTGTCGTGCTCCTCCGATGGGTCCGACCCAATCGTCGAAGCACAACTCGCTAGTCTCCGGGGCTCGGAGGATCCGCGATGGGCATGACCCTCTTGACCGGCGCGTCTTCGGGCATCGGCCGGAGCCTCGCGCGACGCATCGCCGCGACGGGAGAACCGGTGGCGCTGCTCGCGCGGCGCCGCGAGCTACTGGACACGCTCGTCGCGGAGATCGAGGCGGCGGGCGGATGCGCCCTCGCCCTGCCCTGCGACGTGACCGACCCCGTGGCGGTGCGCGAGTCCGTGCGGTGCGCCGAAGCGGCGCTCGGCCCGTGCACGCGGCTCGTGGCCAACGCCGGGGGCGGCGCGCCCACGCCCCTCGAAGAGTTCTCCGCCGCTTCCGTCCGGAGCGCGATCGAGCTGAACCTGCTGGGCGTGGTCCACTGCATCGATGCCGTGCTGCCCGGGATGCTCGAGCGCCGCCACGGCCATCTCGTCGCGACGAGCAGCCTCGCGGGCTATCGCGGGCTCCCGGGTGCGAGCGCCTACTCGGCGGCGAAGGGAGCGCTCACGAACCTGATGGAGAGTCTGCGCATCGACCTCCGGGGACGCGGCGTGGACGTCACCGTGATCGCGCCTGGCTTCGTCCGCGCGAAGGAAGGTGCGAAGAAGAAGGACAACCGTCCCTTCCTCTTGGAGCTCGAGCCCGCCACCGCGCGCATGCACAGGGCGATCGAGAGGCGGCGAGCGTTCTACGCGTTCCCGCGTCCCCTCGTCGCGCTCGCGTGGCTCGGGCGGGTGCTGCCTGCGGCGCTGTACGACCGCGTCGTCGCCGGACGCGGGCCGAAGCCGAAGCGCAAGAAGGCGATGCCGGTGCAGGTTTGACGTCCTCCGGCCGCGCGCAGTACAACCCCGCGCGCATGGAAGGGTTCGTCCGATTCATCCTCGCCTGGCCGCGCACGGTGATCGCGATCGTGGCGATCGTGACGGCGATCCTCGGCTTCGAGCTCCGCTCGCTCCGGCCCGAGGTGAAGCTGCGGGACATGACGCCGCGGGATCACGCGTTCGCGGGGATCGACGACCGCCTGACCGCCGACTTCGGGGCCGGCCAGACCAACCTGCTGGCGATCGGCGTGTCGGAAGGCGACGTATTCACGACCGTGACGCTGGCGAAGATCGACCGTCTGACGCGCGCGGTCGCCGCGCTCCCGGGCGTCGTCCCGTCGAGCGTGCTGTCGCTCACGTCGCCGAACGCGAAGGCTCTCCGGCCCGAGCCGGACGGGGTGCGCGTCGGACCGCTCGTCGAGGCCATCCCCGACACGCCCGAAGGCCTCCAGGAGCTCCGGGACACCGTTGCTGCGCACCCGATGTACCGCGGCTACCTCGTCACCGCGGACGGGCGCGGCGCGATCGTATCGGCGGACTTCACCGAGCCGGTCGCCGTCGAGGACGTCACGAACGCGTTCGAGGCGATCGCGGCCTCGGAGCGGGATGCCGGGACGGAGATCCTGGTCGGCGGGCAGTCGCCAGCGCTCGCCGCCCTCCAGGCCGAGACGCGCGGCATCGCGCCCCTGCTCGCGCTCGCGCTCGTGGTGATCGGTCTCGTCCACTACGAGGCCTTCCGCACCGGGCAGGCCGTGGTGCTCCCGCTCGCGACCGCCGTCCTGAGCGTGGTGTGGGGGCTCGGGCTCGCGAGCCTCCTCGGGCGGCCGATGACGCCGTGGACCGCGCTCACGACGATCCTGGTCCTATCCGTCGCCGCGGGTCACGCGGTGCAGATCCTGAAGCGGTACTACGAATGCTACGCCGCGCTCGGCGACTCGCGTCGCGCCGTCCAGGCGTCGCTCGAGCGGATCGGACCGGTGATGGTGACGGCGGGATTCGTCGCCGCGGCGGGCTTCGCGTCGCTCGCGACGTTCGGCGTCCCCGCCATGCGCGACTTCGGCCTCGTCGCCGCGTGCGGAATCGTGAGCGCCCTCGTGATCGAGCTGACCTTCATCCCGGCCGTGCGCGTGCTGCTGCCGCCGCCGCGGCGCCGCGAGGTCCGGCGCGAAGGCGAGCACACGATGCTCGGTCCGGCGATCGCGTGGCTCACCGAGCGCGTCCTCCGGACGCCGCGCGGCGTGCTCGGGATCGTGGTCGCGGCCGTCCTCGTGGTGTCGAGCGGCATCGCGCTGGTCCGCGTGAACACCGCGTTCCGCTCCTGGTTCTCCGCCGACGCCCCGGTCATCGTGGCCGATCGCGCGATCCGCGCGCGGTTCACCGGCACGTCGACGATGCGGGTGCGCATCGCGACGGGCGAGCCCGAAGGGCTCCTCGATCCGCGGGTACTCCGGGGCATCGACGCCCTCGAGCGGACGTTCGCAGCGGAAGGGGACGTGACCGCCACGCTCTCGGTGACGGACTACCTGCGCCGGATGAACCGCGCGCTGAACGACGACCCGGCGTCGAATCAGATCCCGCGTCCGCCTACCGTCACGGGTCGGCTCCCGGACGACCGCGCGCTCGCAGCGCAGTACCTGCTGCTCTTCGGGAGCGACGATCTCGCGCGCGTGATCACACCGGACCACAGCACCGGGGCGATCCACGCTCTCGCGCGCTCCGACGACGTGGCGTGGGTCTCCGGACTGTTCGCGCGGCTGCGGCAGGTGGCGCGCGACACGATGCCGCCGGGCGTCACCGTGGAGGTCGGTGGCGGCGAGCTCGCTCAGGCGCTCGCGAACAACGAAAGCACGGTCCACGACAAGATCGAGAACATGATTCAGGTGAGCGGCGTCATCTTCCTGCTTTCCTCCCTCGTGTTCCAGTCCGCGGTGGCCGGCCTCCTGATCCTCGCGCCCCTCCTGTGCGCCGTGCTCGTGAACATCGGCGTCATGGGGTGGGTCGGAAGCAACCTGTCCTTCGCTACGGCGAGCTACACCTCGATGGGCGTCTCGCTCGGCGCCGACTTCGCGATCTACCTGCTCTTCCGCCTGCGCGAGGAGCTCTCGGTCCAGCCGATGCGCGAGGCGCTGCGCGAGACGATGCGCACCTCGGGCCGGGCGATCTTCTTCGTAGCGTCTGCGATCGCGGCCGGCTACGCGACGCTGCTCGTCTCGGACTTCGTGCTGTGGCGCCAGCTCGGGGCGTACGTCGCGCTGATCATGGCGACGAGCGCGCTCGCCACCCTCACGGTGCTGCCGGCGCTGGTGCTGATCGTGCGGCCCCGCTTCCTCCGGGAGAAGGAGCCCGTGCCCAGGGCGGATTAGGCGGTCGGCCTCCGCGCGTGCGATGCTGCGCCCATGATCCGCGAGCGGATCGACGTCGAGGGCGTCGTCCAGGGCGTCGGCCTCCGGCCGTTCGCGCGCGCGCTCGCCGGGCGCTTCGGACTCGCGGGCTCCGTCTCGAACGACGAGCGCGGGGCATCGATCGAGATCGAAGGCCCGGCCGAGGCCGTCGCGCGCTACGTCGATGCCCTGGTTCGCGAGGCGCCGCCGCTGGCGTCGATCGAGCGCATCGCGCGAACCGCGCTTCCCTGCCGCGGCGACCGTGCATTCGAGATCGCTCCTACGCGCGCTCGGGGGCAGCGTCGCGCGCTGGTGTCGCCCGACGTCGCGACGTGCGAAGACTGCCTCCGCGAGCTCTTCGATCCCGCCGACCGCCGCTTCCGCTACCCGTTCATCAACTGCACGAACTGCGGCCCGCGCTATACGATCCTGCGCAACGTCCCCTACGACCGCGCTTCGACGACGATGAGCGGGTTCGCGCTGTGCGCGGCCTGCGCGCGCGAGTACGACGACCCGTCGGACCGCCGCCATCATGCCCAGCCGCTGTGTTGCCCGGCCTGCGGTCCGTCGCTGGCGTTGGAGACCGCCGACGGCAAGATGGAGCCGGGCGACCCGATCCAGCGCGCCGCCGAGCTCCTGCGCCTGGGCTTCAGCGTCGCGGTGAAGGGGATCGGCGGCTACCACCTCGCCGCGCTCGCGAGCTGCGAGGCAGCGGTCGCGGAGCTCCGCCGGCGCAAACGTCGCGAGGAGCGCCCGCTCGCCCTCCTCGTCCCCGACCTGGCTTGCGCGCGGCGCCTCGTCGCGCTCGACGCGGACGAGGAGCGCGCGCTCGCGGGCCCGCGCCGGCCGATCCTGCTGGCTCGGCGGCTCTCCGGCGGCGAGACGGCTCCGCGCATCGCACGATCGGTCGCGCCGGGCAGCCGCTGGCTCGGCCTGATGCTGCCCTACACTCCGGTGCACCACCTTCTCTCGCGCGCGCTCGGCGAGCCCTGCGTCCTGACCAGCGGCAACCGGAGCGAGGAGCCGATCGCCCACGACGACGCCGCGGCGCACGCGGAGCTCGCCGGCATCGGCGACTACTTCCTGCTGCACGACCGCCCGATCCACGTGCGCTGCGACGATTCCGTCGTACGCGTGCAGCGCGGTCGCGAGACCGTCCTGCGCCGCGCGCGCGGCTACGCTCCGCAATCGATCCTGCTGCCCTTCGAGGCGAAGCGCCCGATCCTCGCCTTCGGCGCCGAGCTCAAGAGCACGTTCTGCCTCGTGCGAGGCCGACATGCGATCCTGTCGCCTCACGTCGGCGACCTCGAGAGCGCGGCGACGCTCGCGTCCTTCGTCCAGGGCATCGCCCACTTCGAACGGGTCTTCGACGTCCGACCCGAGATCGCCGCCCACGACCTGCACCCCGAGTACCTCTCGACCAAGCTCGCGCAGGCCCGCGAGGGCGTGCGGCTCGAAGCAGTGCAGCACCACCACGCGCACGCCGCGGCGTGTCTCGCCGAGAACGGTGAAGCTGGCCCTGCGCTCGCGCTCTGCTTCGACGGGCTCGGCCTCGGTGCGGACGGCGAGCTCTGGGGAGGCGAGTTCCTGGTGGTGGACCTCGCGCGCTTCGAACGGCGCGCGCGCTTCCGGCCCGTTCCGCTGCCGGGCGGCCCCGCCGCCATGCGCGAACCGTGGCGCATGGCGGCCGCCTACCTCGACGCAGCGGGGGTGCCCGACGCCGCACCGGCCCTCGCCGAACGCAATGCCGCCCGCTGGCCCGCGGTACTTCGGCTCGCGCGCAGCGGCGTCGCGTCGCCCGCCTGCTCGAGCGTGGGTCGTCTGTTCGACGCAGCGGCGGCTCTGCTCGGGCTCCGGGACGTGGCGACATACGAAGGCCAGGCGGCAGCCGAGCTCGAGCAGCTCGCCGATCCCGGCGAGCACGGCGCATATCCCGCGCGCCTGACCGACGGAGCGCTGATCGAGGTGCACGGCGAGGACCTGATCGCGGCGCTCGTGGACGACGCGCGCTCGGGCGCGGACGCGGCGACGGTCGCGGCGCGCTTCCACAACGGTATCGCGCAGGCCTGCATCGCGGTCTGCCGGCGCCTCCGGGAGGCGACGGGGCTCGCCGCGGTCGCGCTCTCCGGCGGGGTCTTCCAGAACGCGCTCCTCGTCGAGCGCATCGCCGCCGGGCTCGAGCGCGACGGATTCCGCATGCTCCTCCACCACCGCGTTCCTCCGAACGACGGCGGGATCGCGTTCGGGCAGGCGGTCGTGGCGGCGGCACGCGATCGCGAGGGGCCGGGCTGAGATTCCGCTTCCTCCGCTACCGCAAGTGGCATAGGCTGGGGTCGGGACGGCGCGGGAGGGGGCTGCGGCGGCCTCCTTCCCGGCGACCGGAGGAGACTGCGATGTGCCTCGGCATTCCCGCTCGCGTCGTGGAGATCGTCGATCCCCTCGTGGGCCTCGCGCAAGCCGAAGTCGGGGGGGTACGCCGAAACGTGTCGATCCAGCTGCTCGACGCGTCCGAGCTCCGCGTCGGAGACTGGGTGCTGGTCCACGTCGGCTTCGCGCTCGCGCGCATCGACGAGGCGGAGGCCGAGGCGACGCTGCGTCTGCTCGACGGCGCCGGCGACGCGGGTCGGGAGGAGCTCGAGGGCTGGAAGGGGTCCGAGCCCCGCGGACCGGCCTGATCGAGCCATGGGAGCCTTCGTGCAGGCCAGGGAGCGCAGAGTGCACGCGTCGAAATCGCTCGAGTCGGCGCTCGCAGCGTGCGCCGAAGCCGTTGCCCAGGCGGCCGTGATGCTGGCGGATCGATTCTCGTCCGGTGGGACGCTCTTCGCGATCGGCACAGACGCGTGCGCGCCCGACGCAGATCACATCGCGGTCGAGTTCGCTCACCCGGTGATCGTGGGGAAACGCGCGCTGCCGGCCGTCTCGCTGCGCGAGGAGCGCGCCCTGGAGCGTCTCGCGTCTCCCGGCGACGTCGCCCTCGGCCTGTCCGTCGACGGCGGCGCCCAGGACGTCCTCCGTGCGCTCGAGGTGGCGCACGAACGCGGGCTCGCCACGATCGCGCTCGCGGGCGGCGACGGCGGCGACTTCGCGAAGAGCGCGGCGGTCGACCACCTGCTGCTGGTCGGGCTCGCCGATCCGCTGCGCGTGCAGGAGGGGCACGTCACGCTCTATCACCTGCTGTGGGAGCTCGTGCAGGCCCAGCTCGAGGGGGAGGAGCGGGTCGCGGTGCCGCTCGAGACCGAGGCGGCGGCGCTGTACCCGTTCCTCGGCACCGGTCCGCGAAAGGGCGCGCGAGAGAGCGCCGCCGCTCTCCGCCGGTCGGTCGCGGCGAAGCTCGAACGCCTCGCGACGCTGCGCGACCATGCGTTCGCCTCGAACGAGACGGCGCTCGAGCGCGGCGCGCGCCTCCTTTGCGCCCGTCTCGAGAGCGGAGGTCGACTCCTCGCGTTCGGGAACGGCGGCAGCAGCACCGACGCCGACTCGGCGGCCCGACTCTTCCGGTCGCCGCCACGGGGCCGGCCGGCGCGCGCGCGCGCGCTCACGGACGCTGCGCTCGTGACGGCGCTCGCGAACGATGCGGGCTTCGATGTGGTCTTCGCGCGCCAGATCGCGGCGTTCGGGCGCCCGGGCGATGCGGTGCTCGGGTTCTCGACGAGCGGGGACTCCGAGAACGTGGTGCGCGCGTTCGAGGAAGCCGGACGACGCGGGCTCACGACGCTCGGACTCGCGGGCTACGCGGGCGGCCGGATGGCCGCGGAGTGCCGCCTCGACGCGCTCCTCGTCGTGTCGTCGGACTCCGTGCACCGCATCCAGGAGGTGCAGCGCAGCCTGCTGCACGCGCTGTGGGAGGCGACGTGCGCTTCGTAGACGAGTACCGCTCGGGCGACCGCGCGGCGGCGCTCGCACGGGAGATCGCCGCGTGCGCGGGGACGCGCGAGCTCAAGCTCATGGAGGTGTGCGGCGGGCACACGCACACCATCTACAAGCACGGCGTCGAGGACTGGCTCCCCGAGAACCTCACGCTCGTGCACGGCCCCGGCTGTCCGGTGTGCGTGATCCCGATGGGCCGCGTCGACGACGCCATCTCCCTCGCTCGGCGCCCAGAAGTCGTCCTGGCGACCTTCGGCGACATGCTGCGCGTCCCCGGCGGCACTGGCTCGTTCCTCGACGCGAAGGCGCGTGGTGCGGACGTCCGGGTCGTCTACTCTCCGCTCGACGCGCTGGCCCTGGCGAAGCGCCTTCCCGACCGCGAAGTGGTGTTCCTCGCTCTCGGCTTCGAGACGACCGCTCCCTCGACCGCGCTCACGGTCATGCGCGCGCGCGCCGAGGGCGTGCACAACTTCTCGGTGTTCTGCAATCACGTGACGATCCTCCCGGCGCTGAAGGCGCTCCTCGATTCCCCCGATCTGCGGCTCGACGGATTCATCGGGCCCGGCCACGTGTCGGCGATCATCGGGTGCCGGCCCTACGAGTTCGTCGCGCAGGAGCATCGGAAGCCCGTCGTCGTGGCGGGCTTCGAGCCGCTCGACGTGCTCCAGGCGATCCGGATGCTGCTCGTCCAGCTCCGCGACGGGCGCGTCGAGGTCGAGAATCAGTACAAGCGCGTCGTCCCCTGGGACGGGAACGTCCGCGCGCTGCGCGCGATCCACGAGGTGATGGAGCTCCGGCCCTTCTTCGAGTGGAGGGGCCTCGGCTTCATCGCCCACTCGGCCCTGCGGATCCGGGACGCCTACGCGGAGTTCGACGCCGAGCGGCGTTTCGAGCTGCCTGGACTGCGCGTCGCCGATCCGAAGGCGTGTCAATGCGGCGAGGTCCTGAAGGGCGTGCTGAAACCCTGGCAGTGCAAGGTCTTCGGCACCGCGTGCACGCCCGAGACGCCGATCGGAACGTGCATGGTCTCGTCCGAAGGCGCGTGCGCCGCCTACTACAACTACGGCCGGTTCGACCGGGAGCGGCCGGCAGCGCGCGGCGCATCGTGAGCGATGGCGATCCGCGGCGGCGAGTGCTCGAGCGCATCGCTCGCGCGCAGGCCCGCCGCCCCCGGCTGCGCGACGAGCGCGTGACGCTCGCGCACGGCGCGGGCGGCAAGGCGACGCGCACGCTCGTCGAGGCGCTCTTCCTGGAAGCGTTCCGCAACCCGCTGCTCGAGCCGCTGGAGGACCAGGCGATCTTCGACGTGAAGGCCGGGCGCCTGGCCTTCACCACCGACGGCTACGTCGTCACGCCGCTCTTCTTCCCCGGCGGCTCCATCGGAGACCTCGCGGTGAACGGCACGGTAAACGACCTCGCCGTGTGTGGCGCCCGGCCGCTCCACCTCTCGGCGGGCTTCGTCCTGGAGGAGGGCTTCCCGATCGCCGACCTGCGCCGCATCGCCCTCGACATGCAGCGGGCGGCGGTGGCGGCCGGTGTGACGATCGTGACCGGCGACACGAAGGTCGTCGAACGCGGCAAGGGCGACGGCGTCTACGTGACCACCGCCGGCGTCGGCGTCATCGAGCGCGCAGTGACGCTCGGCGCCTCCAACGTGCGGCCGGGCGATGTCGTGCTCGTGTCGGGCAGCATCGCCGAGCACGGTGTCACGATCCTCCTGGCGCGCGGAGAGCTGGGGATCGAGGCCGACGTCCGCTCGGACACGGCGCCGCTCGCCGGGCTCGTCCAGCGCCTGCTCGACGCCGCACCCGGCGTACGCTGCCTGCGCGACGTGACACGAGGGGGTGTCGCCACCGTCGTGAACGAGATCGCCAGCGCCGCCGGTGCGTGCGTGACTCTCGAGGAGGCGCGCGTACCCCTGCGGGAGCCGGTGGCCGGGGCGTGCGAGCTCCTCGGGATCGATCCCCTCCACGTCGCGTGCGAGGGCCGGCTCGTCGCGGTGGTGCCGCCCGCAGCAGCCGACGCGGCCCTGGAGGCGATGCGCGCCCACCCCGCCGGCGCGGGCGCCGCCCGCATCGGCGACGTGCGCCCCGGCCCGGCGGGCCTCGTCCTGCTCCGCACGAAGTTCGGTGGGACGCGGGTCCTCGACATGCTGATCGGACATCCGCTGCCGAGGATCTGCTAGGGCGCTGCGGATCGCTGCTCCGGCGCGCGAACGCCCCCTCCCTACGTCTTCAGAACCTCCGTCGGCGCGGCCATCTCCGCCAGCGGAAGGATCTCGTAGCGCGCGAAGTTGTACACCGGAGCCATGGCGAGGAGGCGCTCCAGCTCTTCGTTCGACGCGACGTCGTAGATCCACGCGCCGCCGTGCGCGCCCACCACGTGATAGCGGCCCACGATCTTGCCCGTCTGCTCCAGGGGTCTCGCGTACTCCGGCATCCGCACGACGGCCTCCAGCACGCCGCGCGAGAGCAGGGCCAGCTCGAGACGCCACAGGACCAGGAACTTCACGGGGCCTCCCTGAACGCCGCCCGGAACGCGAGGTTCGGCCGGCGTCGCCTCATCGTGCGACGGCGGCGCGAGCCCCCGCGCCGAGCACCGTCTCCGCATCGTTCACGAGGACCTGCGGCACGAGGAAGGCGGCCCCGTACACGCCTCGGACGTCGCCCCGCGCATCCACGAGGTAGGCACGCACGAGGTGCTGGATCTCTCCCGTGTCGCGCCCGTCCGCCGTGAGCACGGGGGTGACGTCCTGGCCGAACCGTCCCAGCACCGCGCGGAGCTCGGCTGCGTCGGCCGCCGTCAGGAAGCGCCAGTCGCCGCGTGGCGCGAGCGCGCGCGCGAGCGCGCCCATCTTCTCCGGTGTGTCGCGGACCGGGTCGAAGCTCACCGTGACGAGCCTCACCCTGGACGCGAGCGCCGGCCGCGCGGCGAGGAGGGCGTCGACCTGCTTCCATGCCGCGAGCGCCGCGGGACACGCGGCGCCGTCGCTGCAGCTCCGATAGATGAAGGACACGAGCGCCACCTGGCCCTCGGCGAGGCCGAGCAGGGGAACGCGCGCTCCGCTCGGGTCGAGCAGGCTCGCGTCCATGACGCGCGCGATCGGCGGCAGCTCATAGGTGCCGGGCGCCGGCGGCACGTACAGCGCGTCCTCGGCGCCCGCCGCGCCGGCGGCCGCGGCGCCGAGGAGGAACAGCAACGCTGCGAGCGAGCATCCCCGCCGCATGCCCGCTAGCCGCCTTCCGCGACGGCCAGCGGGGCTCCCGGCTCCAGCGCGGCGACGCGGCCGCGGTAGAACTCGATGCTCCCGAAGTTCATCTGGTGTGCCCGGCCGAGCTTCTCGGCCTTGAAGTCGACGGTGAACGTGGGGGTGAGCGCCTTCCCGTCCCAGGTGAAGCCCTTCAGGAACTGCTCGTCGTCGGCTCCCGTCTTGTCCCAGTTCGCGAGCAAGGAGGACGTGAAGTACACGCGCTTCCCGTCCCAGGACTGCGAGACCATGTTCACCTGCGAGCCGATCTTCCGCTCGTAGACCACCTTCGGCTTGCGCGGCTCGGACAGGTCGAAGACCCGCACCGTACCGTCCATGAACGTGTCGACGAACAGGTGGCGACCGTCGGTCGAGAGCGACAGATCCACGGGCAGCGGGATCTTCGCGGGATCGCCGATGTCGGCGATCTCGGCGGCCTCGAACGTGCCGTCCGCCTTTCGGAAGACGCCCCACAGCTTCGAGGTGAGCGCAGCCGATGTGACGGCCCAGTATTGCTCGGGGCCGAGCGCCCAGCGGATCTCGAGCGGAGCGCCCGGCACGGCGAAGGTCTGCAAGGGCTTCCGCGCATGGAAGTCCCACAGCACGACCGTGTTGCCGAAGCGCTTCATCGCCTCCGCGTCGCCCATGAGCTCGGGCAGCTTGCGCATGTAGTTGTTGCGGCCGGTGAAGGCCGAGGTCAGCATGCGGTTCAGGTTGGCGTTCACGCGCACGTCGTAGCCGTAGGGCGCATCGTCGGGCATCCAGACCGTGCGCACGAACTTCCCGTCGTTGCTGTATTCGACGAGCGCGGTCTTGCCGCCGCCGTCCTTCGCGTTCGAGAGCGCCGAGACGAGCATGCGGCCCGGGATCGCGTAGAAGGTGTGCGGGCCCACGACGCCGCCGCTGTCCGTGACGAACGTGGTGATCGTCTTCACGAGACGGGGCTTCGCCGGGTCGACGGCCACGTCGAACACGAAGATCGCGCTGTCGTCGAGGCCGCCCATCCAGAGGTAGCGGCGATCGTCGGTGAAGCCGCCGTGGTGCACCTCGTGGCGGCCGCCCACCGATACGCTCGACACCACCTTGCCATAGTCCGGCCGCGCCGGGTTCGCGCCGACCGTCACGAGCTTGTCGGAGCCGTCGCCGAGCCCCTCCACCCCGAGCGTGAAGACGTAGACGAAGTCCTCCTGGCCCGTGACCTTCGCGAGGTACGGCGACTGGCAGGGCTCGTCCGCGAGCGCCGGGCCCGTGGCGATCGCAAGGCCCAGTGCGATGAGCAGTGCGCGCATCCCTTCCCCTCCCCTCCTGGTTGTCGGTGTCACGCGAGCGCACCGCTGCAGCTCGAGCCTGCGCCGGCCGTGCACCCGAAGCAATGGGACCCGGTCGCGATCGTCGCGCCCGCGAGCCCTTCGAGATCGTCTAGATCAAAGACCGTGCGTGCCCCCGCCCCGAGCGGCAGCTCGAGCATCTGGTCGAAGTCGCAGTCGTAGAGGCGTCCGTCGTACCCGACCGACACGAGCGTGCGGCACATGAGCCCCGCCACCGTTGCGGGATTGAAGTGGTGGACGAGGAGCGCCTGGTACTCCGCCGAACGTCCCTGCCGCTCGAGATCGGCCGCGAACCGCGCGATCGGCAGGTTCGCGAAGGCGCGCAGGTGGTGGAAGCGGACGCCGTAGCCGCAATCGAGCTCGTCGCGGTAGCGCGCCTCGAGCTCGGACTGCGGCGGCGGGAGGGACGCGCCGAGCGGGTTGTACACGAGGTCGAGCGTGAGGGGCGAGCCGGGCTGGCCGTAGCCGAGCGCGTTGAGCCGCTGCAGAGCGTCGATGCTCTTCTCGAAGACGCCGCGGCCGCGCTGGCGCTCGACGTTCTCCTGCGTGTAGCAGGGCAGCGACGCGACCACGGCCACCCCGTTCGCGGCCAGGAACTCCGCGGTGTCCTCCTGGCCCGGCTCGAAGAGCACGGTCAGGTTGCAGCGGTCGATCGCGTCGCGGCCCAGCGCGCGCGCACCGAGCACGAGCCGGCGGAACTGGTCGGACAGCTCGGGCGCGCCACCGGTCACGTCGAGCGTGCGCACCGACGGGCTCGCGGCGAGCAGCTCCAGCACGCGGTCCGCGGTCTTGCGGTCCATGCGCTCGGTGCGCTTGGGGCCGGCGTCCACGTGGCAGTGGTGGCAGGCCTGGTTGCACCGCTTGCCCACGTTCACCTGGAGCGTGGTGGTCCGGCCGCGGCGCAGCGGGATGCCGTGAAGCGCGAGCGTGTCGGCGAAGCCCGGTTCTTGCGGGTGCTCCAAGTCGACCTCGATGCGAGCGCACCTCGGCGAGGACGCTGGGTCGAGCGTAGCGCCCGGTCGATCGCGCGCACCGAGAGCGCGACGCGCGCAGAGCTGCCGCCCCCGGCTAGCGCCCGACGCGGGCGAAGTCGATGTAGCCGCGCTCGACGTCGGTGCCGAGGAGTCTCACCTCCACGCGGTCGCCGACGTCGAGCCCTTCCCAGCCGCGCTCCACCCTGCCCTCGACGGGAGGCGTGAGGAGGCGCACCCACGTGCCCTTCTCGGACGCGCCCGTGACGATGCCGTGGAACCGCTCTCCGTTGCGTCCTTCGAGCAGCAGCGCCGCGGCCGACTTGCGGACCTGGCGCTCGATCCGCTGCACGTCGTCCTCCTGCTCGGTGCAGTGGCTCGCCAGCTCGCCGAGCTCGGCCAGGGAGTAGGCGGGGGGTGCGCCGGCGAGCACGGCCTTCAGCATGCGCTGCGTGATCACGTCCGGGTAGCGCCGGTTCGGCGCCGTCGAATGCGTGTAGTCGCGCACCGCGAGGCCGAAGTGGCCGATCGGCTCGCGGCCCGGCACGTCGACGGCGTACTCGCCGGAGCCCATCAGCTTCACGATCGTGAGCGACAGGTCGGGGAAGCGCAGCGGATCGATCCGCCTTCGCTTGCGCAGGAAGCCTTCGAGCGCGGCGCAGTCCGGCTCGGCCGGCAGGCGCTCGCCGAGCTCGCCCGCGAGGTCGACGATGCGCGCCCAGCGCTCCGGCGAGCGCAGCACGCGGCGCAGGGACGGCAGGCCGTGGTCGTCGAGGAAGCGCGCGGTCACGCCGTTGACCGCGATCATCAGGTCCTCGATCAGCTCGCGCGCGCGATTCTTCGGCTGCTGCTGGAGGTCGCGGATCTCCTCCCCGACAAACACGGCACGCGCCTCGATCGTCTCGAGGTCGAGCGCTCCCTGCTGGTGGCGCACCGCGCGCAGCCGCTGCGCGGCGGCGTCCTGCCAGCGCAGGTTCTCGTCGAGGCCCGGCACCGCCGCGAGCCGCTCCGGCGCCGGAGCTGCGTCTTCGAGCCATGCCGAAACGGCGTCGTAGGCGAGCTTCGCCTGGTTGCGCACGGTGGCGCGATAGACGTCGGCGCCGGTCAGCGCTCCCTCGTCGGAGACGACCAGCTCGGCCACGACCGCGAGCCGGTCCCCGTCCTGGCCGAGCGACGTCAGGTCCGTCGAGAGGCGCTCCGGGAGCATCGGGTAGATCTTCGCGGCGGTGTAGATGGAGGTGGTGTTCTGCGCGGCGCGGCGGTCGATTGCGGAGCCCTTGTGGACGAGCGCATCCACGTCCGCGATCGCGACCCAGATTCGCGTCAGACCGTTCTTCGGCCGCTCGGCGACCGACAGCTGGTCGAGGTCCATCGAGTCGTCGTTGTCGATCGAGCACCAGGAGAAAGATCGCAAGTCGCGCACCGAAGGGTCCGCTGCCGGGGCGTGGAGGCGGGCGATCTCGGCCGTCACCTCGCGCGGGAAGTCGGGCTCGAAGCCGCGCTCGCGCATCGCGCGGTCCGCAATCCGTTCGAGGTCCGAGCGGTCGTGGCGTCGGCGTGCCATCGGGTCGGCCGACGATAGCCGTGGCGGGTGCGCGCGTCGCCCCGGGGGCTCCAGGGCGAGCCCGGGCGGTGGGCGGGCGCCGCAGCGCGTCACGGCTTCTACGAAACTTTCACATCGCGGACCGTCATGAACGGCCGCGGAGCGCGTACTCTTGCGACCGCTTGGGCCCGCCCGGTCGGCGCATGCTGCACGGGAGGCGGGTGCCCCCGGGCGCCCGCGAAAGGAGCGTCGACCGATGTCCCGCAGCGTCGTCTCGATCGCCGGCAAGGTGATCTCCCGCACCGTCGCCACGTCGCTCCTCGCGCGCGTCGGCCGTTTCCGCTCGTGGCCGAACGAGGCGCTCCTGCTCTCGGAGCCCCTCGCGCTCGCGGAGGAGCGCACGAACCGGCTGCGCCGCATCTACGCCCACTCGATGCGCGACGCGTGGGACGGGCCGGCCCTGTTCCGGGACGCGATGGCCCGGCACGGCGGGATCCAGCTGTCGCCCGAGAAGCGGGTCCACCTCGCGTATCCGATCAGCATGCTGATGTGGGGCGAGCTCGCCGCGTGGATCGTGTCCGCGGAGCTGGCGGAGCGGCTCGACGATCCGGACGCCCGCATGGCCGCCTCGAGCCAGGTGTTCGACGAGGCGCGGCACTTCTACACCCTGCGCGACTATCTCGCCGCACTCCACGTGCCCGTGCCCAGGCTCGACACCTACTTCGCAATCGGTGCGCGCCGGCTCCTCATGACGAAGGACCTGAACCTCAAGCTGTTCGCGATGCAGATCCTCGCGGAGGGGACCGCCCAGGCGATCTTCCGCTTCCTTTCCGACGCGAAGATCGAGCCGGTGCTGTCCGAGCTCCTGCCGTACGTCGAGCGCGACGAGGCGCGGCACGTGGGCCTCGGCATCCTGCACCTGCCGGAGCGGATGGCGAAGCTCACGCCGCGGCAGTGCCGCAGCCTCGCGAGTCAGGTGGGGGCGATCGGGGATCTCTTCGGCGCGACACAGATCCGCTACATCGAGCACTACCGCGCGCTCGACGCCGAGCCCCGCGAGCTCTTCCGCGCGGCTGACAAGATGCTGAACGAGCTGTCGAAGAAGCTCGGCAACATTCCGGGCACGGACGAGCCCTACTTCCGGACCGCCGACCCCTCCACCCCGGAGTACGAGCGCCACCTCTCGTTCGTGCTGCCGAAGGCGGGCCTCCCGCTCGGCCGGATCGCACGCGCGGTCCGCGTCCTCGTCGACTTCGGAGCGCGCGCCCTGCCGGCGTGAGCGGGCCAGCTCCGTCTGGAGGGCACAGGGCGGGAGGGTCAGCGCCGCGCGAGGAAGAGCCAGTTCGTCTCCTCCTGCCCGATCACCGGATTCTCGAAGGTCACGCGCTCGACCCGGACCTCGCCGAAGACGCGCCGCAGGAGCCGTGCGAAGTCGGGGCTCTCGGCGTAGGACCAGACGCCGAGGACGCCGTCCGGAGCGAGGTGCTCGCTCGCCGTCCGCAGCACCTCCTCGGTGTAGAACGCGTCATCTCCGTCCCCGAGGCGCTCTTCCGGCGCGTGATCGACGTCGATCAGGATCACGTCGTAGCGGCGTGACGGCGGCCGTCCGAGATGTGCGTAGACGTCGCCCTCACGCAGCGAGAAGCGGGGATCCGCTCTCAGCCCGCTCCCGAGCGGCAGGAGGCCCGTCTCGAACCAGCCGATCAGCTGCGGCAGGAGCTCGATCACCTCCAGCGCGGCGACGTCGCGCGATGCCAGCGCCTCGCGGGCGGTGTAGCCGAGGCCGAGGCCTCCGATGAGGACCGAGAGCGCTTCACCCCCGTGCATCGCGATCGCCTCTCGGGCGAGCGCCCGCTCCGAGTGCGTGCTGTGGCTGCTCATCAGGAGGGCGTGATCGAAGAAGAGCTCGAGGATGGGGACGCCTGCCTGCCCGGGCAGCTCGCGCTGCCGCAGATAGACCGTTCCGAGGGCGCTCTCTGCGGCCGCGAGGAACTGGACGTTCGACTCATCCGCCATCGAGCCACGTCTCCCGGTGGCTCGCCGCTCGCTGCGCGAGACCATCGCGCGGCGGCCGAGCCCGGCCGGGAGTAGCACAGGGGTGGCCTCTCGCCGCCGATCCGCCGAGGTAGGGAAAAGCCCCCCCTGGTGGAATTCACCCCGCCGCTTCGCACCGCATCGTATGATGGGCGTCCCTTTGCGAGGAGGATCCGATCATGCCTCGACCGTGGCGCGCCCGTCTCCGTGGCCGCTCCCTTCTGCTGATCATCTCGGCGCTCTCGCTCGCCGCGCCGACACCGGCGCGTGCGGGAGGCTACGGCGGACGCTTCCTCCAGATCGTGTGGCCGGGGCAGTCGATCCAGGACGCCGTCGACCACGCGCGGCCCGGGGGCTTCGTGTTCGTCCTTCCCGGCGTCTATCGGGAGAACGCGAACGCCACGAACGGGCTCAGCCTCTCCCAGGGCATCCACCTCGTCGGGGTGTCGACTGCGCGGAAGCGCGTCGTGCTCGAGAACGCGGGCGGCCAGCGCAACGGCATCGTCGCCGTGCCCGCGGAGCACACGGACTGCATGGGCTGCCACACCGACCTGGCGCCCCCGTTCCCCTTGAAGCCCGGGGTCGATGCGAACGCGCTCGCCGGCGCGCCCACGATCTACGGGCTCACCGTCAGCGGGATCACGATCCGCGGCTTCACGAACAACGGGTTCTTCGCCCGGAACCTGGACGGGTTCGCGATCGTCGACGTGCACTCCGAGGATCAGCCGAACTATGGGATCTTCCCGGTGTCGTCGAAGAACGGGATCATCACCCGGAGCAGCGCGACCGGCGCGAACGACAGCGGGATCTGGGTGGAGACGTCCGAGAAGGTGCAGGTCACGCACAACGTCGTCGAACGCAACGTGAACGGCTTCGAGATCTCGAACAGCGACGACATCCTGATCGCGTACAACGAGATCCACGGCAATTCCATCGGCGTCGCGAACCTCTTCCTGCCCGACATCTTCGACGTGCGCCCCGATGCGCGCCGGATCACGATTCGCGACAACCACATCCACGACAACAACAAGCCGAACACGGCGCCGCCGGGCGTGATTCTCGCCACCGTGCCGTCGGGCATCGGCATCCTCCACCTCGGCGTCGACGACTCGCTGATCGCCTCGAACGTGGTCGAGCGCAACGACTTCGTCGGGATCGCGATCGTCGACTACTGCGCCGCGGTGATCGGCGGGAACTTCGACTGCTCGAAGGATCCGGACGTGACACCCGGGTTCGTGGCGGACAACGAGGCCTCGAACAACCGCGTCGTGAACAACGTCGCCACGGGCAATGGCGCGAACCCGGACCCGACGTCGCAGTTCGCTGCGGCCGCGAGCGACCTCGGGCTCCTCACCTTCGGCGACCACGGGAACTGCTACGCGGGCAACGTCTACGACACGTTCTTCTCCCTGCTCGGCGAGCTCCCGGCCTGTCCCTGACGGGAGCACCACGAGCCGGCGCGAAGCGCGAGTGCTACACGAGGGTCCCCGACCCCTCGTCCCCGGGAGCACCGCGAGCCATGGCCTCACGTCCGTCCGGTCCCCGGGGAGGCGATCGGGCCACAACGCCGGAATCGCCGCCCGGCTCGCGCGCGAGCGCCCGGCTGGCGCGGCGCCTCCTCCGAGGGGTGGGATGGGAAGCCCGGGGGGGCCCGCCCGCCTCACCGCGCTACGTGCTGCTCGCGGCGCCGCACACTTCGATGTGGGACTTCGCCCTGCTCTATCTGCTCTCGTGGGTCTACGACGTCCGCATCTCGTTCCTGATGAAGCACACGATGTTCGTGGGACCGGTCGGGTGGTGGCTCCGCCGGGTCGGGGGCATTCCCGTGCGCCGGCACCTGCGGACGAACCTCGTGGACGAGCTGGCGATGCTGTTCCGGACGCGTTCGGAGCTCGTTCTCGTGATCCCGCCCGAGGGCACGCGCTCTTCGTCTCCCTACTGGAAGTCCGGCTTCTACCACGTGTCGCGCGAGGCCGGCGTGCCGCTCGTCCTCGGGTATCTCGACTATGGAAACCGCCGCGCCGGCTTCGGTCCACCTTTGACACTTTCTGGTGACGTCTCCAACGACATGGACGAGATTCGGAAGTTCTACTCGGACAAGTCGGGCCTGCATCCCGCGCTGATGGGCCCCGTGCGCCTGCGGGAGGAGGACGCCGCAGCGCCCAGCGCGGATGGATCCGATCCCTGGGCCGCGGCGGCAGGCTGACATCCGTCGTTCGTCCGTAGAAGGGGAGCATTCTGTCCCGAATCTTCGTGTGCGGGCTGGACGACATGCCCGAGCAGGTCGCGCGCCTTCGGCCGAAACGGCTGATCTCCCTCCTGCCGGCCGCCGAGCAGCCTCTGCGACCGCCGCAGATCGAGACGTCGGACCACCTGCGCATCCTCGTGGACGACGTCGACCGGGCGGAGGAAGGATTCACGGCGCCCGCACGCGAGCACGTCGAGGCGCTCCTCGACTTCCTGCGGGTGACCGCACCCGGGGAATCGATCCTCATCCACTGCTTCGCGGGAATCAGCCGCTCGCCCGCGGCCGCCCTCATCGCGATGGTGCTGACGGCGCCGGGACGGGAGCGGGAGGCCGCGCAGATGCTGCGCGACCGGGGCCCCTTCGTGCAGCCGAACCGGCTGCTGGTCCGCCTCGCCGACACGCTGCTCGCGCGCGACGGGGCGCTCGTGGCCGCGCTCGAGGCGATGGGCCCGCCGCGGCTCGCGCGCGAAGCGCCGGTTCTCGAGCTGCCGAGGATCCTCGCTCGACGCGGTGTGGTGTAGAGGTCGAGCGAGTCCGTAGCGGAGCCGGGGTGGCTGCCGCCGCTCGGAACGGGCGGCGCAGTCGGAGGCGCTCGGGCAGCGCGCAACCCTCTCGCCGCCCGCATTCCCGCCCGCTGACACATCGGCCCGCTCCCGGCCACTCCTCGTAGGACAGCGCCGGGATCGCTCGGCCGCGCTGCCGGAAGCACCATTTCGAACTTCGCCGGCGCGAATGGACGTCGCCCGTGCTGGCCGGGAGAGTATGATGAGTCGAACCGCTACGGCCCTCTTGCTGACCGTGCTGCCGCTCCTCGCCACGTCACCGGCGCACGCCGCCTCGGTCGCCAACGGCAGCTTCGAATCGCCCGTGTTGGCCGCCAATACCTACTGCATCTCGTTCGCAGCTCCGCTCTGCCCGGCGGTCACGGGCTGGACCAGCAACTTCTACGTCGTGAACGGCGCCCCGGGGCCGATCACGCCTCCGCTGCCCCTGCCGGACGGCGTGCAGTTCGCGATGGTCCAGGCCACGAACTTCATGGAGCAAGCGATCACCATCGACGTCCCGGGCAGCTACCAGCTGAGCTGGTGGGACGCCGGCCGCGCCGGCTACATCGGCGCATCCGGAAACGAGAGCTACGACGTGTCGTTCGACGGGAACCTGCTCGGGTCGTTCTCCACCACCACGGGCTCCGCCTGGGCTTCCCACTCGCTGATCTTCTCCGCCGGAGCGGGCGTCTTCACCCTGAGGATCGCCGGAACGACGCCGTTCAATCAGGGCGACAACTCCGTGCTCCTCGACGCCTTCGTCCTCCAGCCTTCCGAGGTGCCCGAGCCGGGGACCCTGGCGCTCGACGGCGCCGCGCTCGCGATCCTCGCCTGCCGGCGCGGGTCGTCGCGCCGCGAATCCCGCCGCTAGGGGCGGGCTCACATCGAGCGGGGGCCGGGGAAGTCCGACGTGGGGCGGTAGGGCCAGCTCTTCGGGGGCTTGGGCAGGCCGAGGGCATGAGGTTGGGCCCGACCGAACAGGTTCCCGAGCAGACCCCCGATGCCCTGGACGAGCGACCGCCAGCCGGGCACGCGCCTCCAGAGGCGCCACATCCGCCGGGGGGAGAGATAGAACTCACGATACGCCCGACGCCGGAGCTGCCCGAGGGGGAAGCCGTAGGCGCGCTCGTACCAGGTGAGCGCGTTGCGGTAGCACCCGCCCTCCTTCTCGTCTTCGACGATCGCGGCCAGCGCCTCCGGTCCCTCCGCGCGGGCGAGCTCGTACAGCGGAGTCTCCGGCTGGGGCGTCACCTGGAAGAACTGGGCCATCGAGAGACGGCTGTCGAGCGCGAAGTCGATCGTCGCCCTCAGCTCTTCCGGCGTCTCGGTGGGGAAGCCGATCATGAAGAAGCCGCAGACCATGATGCCGCGCTCGTCGGCCCAGTCGATGACCTTGCGCACCTGCTCGACCTTGAGGTTCTTCTCGATCAGCGTCTGGAGACGAGGCGTCACCGTCTCGACCGCGACGGACATCGCGTAGGTTCCGCCCGCGACGAGCGCGTCGAGCACGGACTCGTCGATGATGTCCGCGCGCACGCCGTTGGGGAAGCAGAAGTGCAGCTTGCCCGGCCAGCGGCGCGTCACCTCCTCCATGATCTTCTTGAGGCGGGGCTTGTGGAGGTTGAAGATGTCGTCGACGATCTCGAACTCGTCCACCCCGTACTTCTCGTAGAGGAACTCGATCTCGGCGAGGACGTTCTCGGCGCTGCGGTAGATGAAACGCTTGCCGAAGAGATCGTGGCAGTAGTTGCATTTGTACGGGCAGCCCCGTGACGTGAAGATCGTCGCATAGCGCCTGCCCTTGAGGGTCAGCATCATCGTCGGCTGGCGGGCGTAGCGGTCGAAGTCGACGAGATCCCACGCCGGCATCCGCAGCGCGTCGAGCTCGCGAACGCCGTCGGTCTCCAGGGAGACCACCGGGCCGTTCGCGGTGCGATAGCTGAAGCCCGGCAGGTCCGTACCGAGCGGCTCGCCCTCGAAGTGTCGGCGCAGCGCTTCGGGAAAGGTCCGCTCGGACATGCCGTCGAAGATCCAATCGAAGTGGGTGCTCCCGAGGAGCTCGGCCGCGCGCCGATGCGGGTAGGGCCCGCCGAGAACGGTCACCGCGGCAGGATCGATCGCCTTGACCAGCTTCGCGATGCGCTCGGCCGAAGCCGCCTCGCAGTTGAGGGCGGAGACGCCCACGACATCCGGCCGATACCCGCGAAGCGGCTCGTCGAGCCACTCCGGGTCGAGGACGCGCGACTTCATGTCCAGCACCTGGATGTCGACCGTGTCGCCGAACTGCTCGCGGATGGCGGAGACGAGGTACAGGATCCCGAGCGGCGGGCTGGCCACCAGGCCCGGAACCTCCTGATACGGCTTCAGCAGAACGACCCGCCACGGACGGTTGGGCCTGCGCAGCTCGGCACCCGGGGCGACCCGCATGGAAGCGACCTCCAAGGGTGCCAAACTACCACAGTGGGGCTCCCGCAGGCGCAGAATGATCCTCTCCCACCCGCGGCCCCCGACGGCGAAGGACCACGGCGATTCGGATACGATCGGCATGCGAAGCGCCTGGCTGCGCCGAGGAGCCGCCGATGTCCGTCCATCCCGCGCCCCGCCGCCTGCTCGCTCCCGCGCTGCGGGAGGCCTTCGATCGAGACGGCTACGTCGTCGTGCCCGGTCTCCTCGACGATCAGGAGCTCGACCGCTACGCCGCGGCAGTCACCACGGGCGTGAAGGCGCGAACCGTGGGCGACCCCCGCCCGCTCGAGCAGAAGAGCCGCTACCAACAGTCGTTCATCCAGTGCATGAACCTCTGGGAGGACCGGCCCGACGTCCGCCCGCTGACGTTCCATCCGCGTGTCGCGCAGGCGGCCGCGGAGCTGATCGGCGCCGACGCGATCCGCGTGTGGCACGACCAGGCCCTCTACAAGCAGGCCGGCGGGCGGCCGACCGACGCGCACCAGGACCACCCGTACTGGCCGATCCGGGAGACGAGCTCGGTCACCGCGTGGATCCCGTTCGAGGGCTCGACGCGCGCGGCGGGCGCAATGGCGTACCTGCCCGGAACGCACCGGATCGGGATACGGAAGTTCGTCAACATCTTCTTCGGCGAGCCGGAGGACATCCTCGCGCTGCCCGAGGTGCGGGAGATCGAGCCGGTATGGGTCGAGGTCCCGAAGGGCTCGATCGCGTTCCACCACGGGCTCACCGTCCACCTCGCGAGCGCCAATACGACGGACCGCGATCGCGCGGTGCACACGGTCATCTACTTCCCGGACGGCAGCACCCGCGGCTACCCGCACCCGCACTTCGCAGTCGACCGCGCGCGCATCGAGGTGGGGCAGCCGATCGTGAGCGACGTCACGCCGATCGCGTGGCCGCGGCCTCGCGGCGACCTGCCCCCTACACCGAAGAGCGCGTTCACGCTGGTGCGGGAGATCATCGCCAATCCGGGCGCGGCGCCGACGAGCGCCGTGTGAAGCTGCCGGTCCTGCGGCCGGGCACGCGGACGGGTCGCTCGGGATCGAGCGGCGCGACCTCGGGCACATGCTCGATGCGCGCGACGACCGACTGGGAGGTACCAGCGCGCTCCGCGAGCACGCGCTGCGTGAGCCCGCCGCGGCGCGGGCGGGCGCGGACGAGCCCGAGCCAGCGGGGTCGTCGGGACGAGGTCGGCGTGGCCGGCAACACCGTCCCGCACTAGTATTACCTGACGAGGTAATACGGTGAAGATCACCACCAAGGGTCAAGTGACCATCCCCGTCGAGATCCGGGAGAGGCTCGGCCTGCTGCCCAACTCCGAGGTCGAATTCGAGGTGGTAGGTCAGGCGGTCCGGATCCGGAAGGTGCGACGAGCGGAGAGTGCGGGACGCCGCGGGAAGTCGATCGTCCAGCGACTGCGCGGCCGCGGATCGGTCCGGATGACCACGGACGAGATCCTGGCGTTGACGCGGGGGGATCGCTGACCGTCCTCGTCGACAGCAACGTCTTGCTCGACGTGCTCACCGAGGACCCGGAGTGGTCCGCCTGGTCGGGGCAGGCCCTCGCGGAGTGCGCCGAGAGGGCGGCTCTGGCCATCAACCCCCTCGTCTACGCCGAGGTCTCGATCCGCTTCGAGCGGATCGAGGAGCTCGAGGACGCCCTCCCGGAGCGGGACTTCCTCCGACTTCCCCTGCCGTGGGAGGCGGCCTTCCTCGCCGGGAAGTGCTTCCTCCGGTACCGGCGACGCAGCGGAGGGCGGAGATCGCCGCTCCCCGACTTCTATATCGGCGCCCATGCGGCGGTAGCCGGCCTCGTCCTCCTCACGCGCGATGCGACGCGCTATCGCACGTGCTTCCCCGGCCTGGAGATCGTCGCTCCGTAGGGAGTGGCAATGGGGCGCGAACGCGGTGAGCAGGGCGTACGCGCGGACTGCTCCGCATGCGCGCCTCCACGTGTCCGCCCGCAGCCTCGAGCGCGACGCAGGGCATCGTGTTCGTGTCACAGGCACCAGTCAACGATTCCGGTGTCGTCAGAACACGCTACGAGGCTCGTCCATTGGGCGGATTGGCGGAGCTCCCGAAGGGCTGGCTGCCGTCGGAGAGAAAGTGGCTGCGCTGCGCCTCGATCGCCTGCTCGAGCCGCTCGCGTTCTTGCGCGCCGAGCGACGCGAGGCGCCGCTCGAGCGCGACCAGATCCGGGACCTCGCCGATCGCGACCGAGATCTGGCCGAGGCGCTTCATGTTCTCGAAGCTCTCGTCGGCGTTGGCGCGCGCTGCGGGACGGCACGCCGTCTCGTAGCGGTCGAGCAGCGTCGCCTCGGCCTGTCCCGCGCAGACCCGGCCGAGCTTCGCGGCCAGGTCCCAGGCCTCCTGGATACCGGTGTTCAGGCCCAGGCCGCCCGTGGGCGGGAAACGGTGCGCGGCGTCGCCCACCAGGAACACGCGACCCTGCCGGTAGCGCTCGGCCACCTGAACGTGCGGCGACCAGGTCTCGATGGACAGGATCTTCGGCTCGATCGGGACTGCGAGCGCGATGCGGAGACGTGCGCGCATGACCGCCTCGACGTCGCCGGCGTCGTCGGCGGGCCATTGCGTCATGAAGACGTGCGAGCGTTTCGGATCGTGCACGATCAGCGTGCCGCGCGCGGCGGGGTCGAGGATCCAGAAGATCGGGCCCGAGCGACCCTGGATCCACGGCGTGAGATCGGCCTCGAAGTGGACCATGCAGAAGCGCCCGAGCGGGCCGAGTCCTTCCATGGCAATCCCGAGCGCGCGCCGCGTCGGGCTTCCGGCCCCGTCGGCGGCGATCGCCCAGCTTGCGGTGATCTCGTGCTCGCTGCCGTCGTCGGAGCAGATGCGCGCCGCGACGGAGTCGTCGGTCTGCGCGAGCGCGGTACACTCCGCGCCCACGACGACGCGGGCCTCGGGCTGCCGCGCGGCGTGGCGCAGCAGGATGGGCTCGAGCACGTTCTGGGGGCAGTTCGTCCAGGGCTCGGGCCACCGCTTTCCGGTGTCGGGATCCGGCGGGCGCAGGTCGAGCCGGCCAATCTCGGCTCCGCCGAGCGTGGCGCACCAGGTGATGTAATCGAGTGCCAGCGGCGGCGCGCTGCGACGTACCTCGTCGCCCACGCCGAGCGCGTCGAGGATCTCCATCGGTCGGCGGCGCAGCACGTGCGCGGCCGGCGCGCGCAACGTCTCGCACCGTCGCTCGACGACGACGTTCGAGATCCCCTGGCGCGAGAGCAGCGCCGACACGATCAGCCCGACTGGCCCGCCGCCGATCACGAGCACCGGCGTCCGTGCGGGCACGAGCGCTTCGGCCAAGGCTCAGCTCGCGCCGCAGCCGCGCCGCGTCAGCGGCTCTACGTCGGGCCACGAGTCTTTGCCGTTGTTGCGCATCATCTCGATCACAGGCGCCGGGGCCCAGGCGCCCACGGCCGCCTCGAAGCTAGGCCGCGCCTTCACGCGCGCGAGCCAGTCGGCCACGCGCGGCCGGACGCCCGCGTCGATCAGCGGATCGAGCGCGAGGTGCTCGAGGCGCAGCACGTAGGGCAGGAGCGTCGCGTCCGCGAGCCCGAAGCGTTCCCCGGACAGCCAGCGCCGGCTCGCGAGCTCCGTCTCCATCCGATCGAGCGCGTCGAGGAAGACGCCGAGCGCGCCCGCGAACTCCGGCGCCTTCACGCCGTGCTCGAGGACACTCCGGCGTGTCGCCCGTTCGTCGGGGTCGGGAATCGCGGCGAGGTTCGCTTCGCGCACCTCGGCGGGCTGCTGGAGCAGGATCTTGCGCGGCCCGAGCGCGAAGGTGACGATCGGGGCGGCCGGGTGCACCGCTTCGTCGGCGCGCTTGAGCCACGCGTCCACCGCGTAGCGGCCGAGCGCGTCCGACGGACGCAGCGGCGGCGTCGGGAACGCGTCGTCGACGTACTTGACGATCAGCGACGACTCGATCAGCACGTGACCGTCGTGCACGAGCGTGGGCACGACGTGCAGGGGGTTGAGCTTCACGTAGGCGGGGTCGTGCTGCTGGCCGGCGATGATGTTGACCTCGCGGGACCCGAACTCGAGCCCCTTCTCCGCCAGGACCAGGCGTACCTTCTGCGAGCACGTCGAGAAGCCGAAGTGGTAGAGCTCGATCATTGCGATGCCTCCTGCCCGGGAGTGAAGAGCGCGTCGCCGAACCGATCGGCGAACGCCACTTGCTCGACGGGCCGCCGCGAGAGCGGCCCGTGTCCGCTACCGACGGGCCAGCCGATCGGCACGAACGCGAACGTGGCCCAGGGCTCGGGGATCTCGAGCAGCTCACGCACCTCTTTCTCGCGCGCGCACAAGAGCGTGGTCAGCACACAGCCCAGACCTTCGGCGCGGCTCGCGAGCAACAGGTTCTGCACGGCGGGGTAGAGCGACGCGCCCCCGACGACCGACGGCCGGCCGAGCTCCGCGTCGGTGATGTGCAGCCGCTGCGGGTGGAAGCAGAACACGTTGACTACCGGCGCCTCGGCCATGTGCTCGGCCAGGTGGTCGCCGGCCGCGAGCGTGCGCTCCGCCGGCGCGCGCATGGTTTCGGGCGCCTTCGCGAGCATCGCCCGGCGGGGCGACGCGTAGTCGGCCCAGAGCCCGCGATACATGTCCGCGAGCGCGTTCTTTCGCGCCGGGTCGCGCACCGCGATCACGTGCCAGGGCTGCAGGTTCCCGCCGGATGGCGCCCAGGTGGCGGCGCGCAGCACCCGTCGCAGAACGTCGTCGGGAATCGGGTCGGGGCGGAGGCGGCGCACCGCGCGGGTCGTGCTCGCCGCCTCGTACAGATCGAAGCCCGCGCGCGGCGCGGTCGACGGCACGCCGACCACCGGAAGCTCCCCCGAAGGTCCCGGGGGGTGGAAGGTCTCGAGGATCCCGGAGACGAGCTGGTAGAAGCCGACCAGGGTCACGACCTCGACGAGCGCGCGCTCGCCCAACGCCTTGCGCGCGCGCCCGAGCGTCTCGGGCGCGACGTGGCGGCGCGCGACCAGCTCCGACGCGACGTCGTGCGCGGCCTGGACCGCCGGGTCGTCGAAGCTCGGCCGCCGTCCGAGTCCGATCGTCTGGATGGCCGCGTCGGGCACGCCCACGCCGCGCGCAACGAGCCCGTGCACCCACCACTCGAAGCCGGCCGACCAGGCGCGCGCCACCACCAGCACCGCCGTCTCGCGCGCCGCGGCGGGCAGCACCGTGTCGGTGCGCAGGGCCATGCCGACGCGCTCGAGATGCTCGCCCAGCACCGGGCTGCGCAGCCATGCGTCGAACGGACCCGTCAGGCTGCCGTCTTCCCGCTGGATCATCCGGCGCGCACCCCCTTGCCCGCGCGGGCTCGCGAGCACGGCGTCGTAGAGGCGGCGCTGTGCGTCGTCGAGCTCGGCGGGGCGCAGCGGGACGAGTCGCGACTCCGCGGCGCTCATCGGTACAGATCCTTCTGCAGGATCTGCTCCTCGAGCACACCCGCGCGGAAACGCTCGACCATGTACTCCGGGTCGAAGAAGAAGCCGACGAAGTTGCGATCGAACGCGCCCGTCGCGAACCACTCGTTCATCGACTCGCGCGTCTTGTAGTTGTCGACCTGGATCTCGACCTCGTTGCCGTCGGGGTCGTGGTAGTAGAGCGAGGTCGTGAAGCCGTGGTTCATGCACGTGTGCGGCACGATCGCGTGTTCCTTGAGCCGCAGGTAGTAGTTCACCAGATCCTCGAGCGTCTCGACTGCGTAGGCGAAGTGCACGACGCCCGCCGCTTTGGGGTCGCGCGGATTCAGGTTCGGATTGCGCCCGATCATCACGCGGTGGTGCTCGTCGTCGTAGGTGAGGAAGCAGACCACGCCGTTCTCGAGCATGGGCTCGGCGGAGAGCCACGTCTTGTACCAGGCGACCATCTCGTCGTAGCGCGGCGTCTGGAGCACCAGGTGTGAGAAGCGCGACGGCCGCAGCTGCGGCGGGGCGGGGTCGGGAACGCGCGCGGTCATGGAGTCCTCCCGGGTTTCCGAGTTCTGCTTGTCATCTGACAAGCCAATTGAGAGCGATCCTAGGGGCTTGCCTTTTGCTTGTCAACTGAATAACTTCGCCCCATGCCCACGGACGCCCTGCAGGTCGAGCGCCGCGGCCCGGTCGTCGTCGTCTCGATCGACGATCCGCCGTACAACCGCATGTCGCTGGCCTTCATGGATGGCCTCGAGAAGCAGGTCGCGGCGCTCGCGAGCGACGACGCGATCCGAGCCGTCGTGCTCACCGCCGCGGGCGATCAGAACTTCTCGGTCGGCATGAACTTGAAGGAGCTGCCGCGCGGCGTGAAGGAGAAGGGCGGCGTCGACGCGCTCTTCGACCAGCGCCTGAACGTGCTCGCGGCGATCGAGACCATGGGCAAGCCGTGGATCGCCACGCTGTTCGGCTACTGCCTCGGAGGCGGCCTCGAGCTGCCGCTCGCGTGCCATTTCCGGCTGGCGGCAGAGGACGGCGCCCGGATCGGCCTTCCGGAGATGGATCTGGGAACGGTCCCCGCGTGGGGCGGCAGTGCGCGGCTCGCGCGCCGCGTGGGCCGCGACCGCGCGCTCGAGATGATCCTGCGCGCGAAGACGGTCTCCGGGCCGGAGGCGCTGCGCATCGGTCTGGTAGGCGAGGTCTGGCCCAACGCCGAGCTGAAGGCGCGCGCGATCGCGCTCGCCGAGGAGCTGGCGTCGATGCCTCGGCTCGCGGTGAAGGCCATGCTGCGGTGCCTGGTGGGCAGCGAGGCGAAGACGCTCGCGGAATCGCTGCAGGACGAGCGCCGTGCGGTGCACGAGACGATGGGCACGCCGGATCAGATCGAGGGAGCGCGCGCGTTCCTCGAGAAGCGCAAGCCCGTGTTCAACCGGACCTGAGGCGGCGCATGCCCACGCACAGAACGCGGAAGCCGAAGACCCGCTCCGAGCAGCGCGAGACCACCCGCGAGCGCATCGTCGAGGCTGCCCTCGCGGCGTTCGCGGAGAAGGGCTTCCACGGTGCCAGCACGCGCGACATCGCGAAGCGCGCCGCCACCAACCAGGGTCTGATCACGTACCACTTCCGCAGCAAGGACGAGCTCTGGCAGGCGGCGGCCGACCGCATCTTCGGCCTGCTCGCGAAGCGCATGACCGAGGAGCTCTCCGCGCTCGGGCCCACCGATCCGCGCGAGCGCGCGAGAGAGACGATCCGGATCTACGTGCGCTTCGCGGCCGAGCACCCGGAGCTCTTCCGCCTGATGGTCGACGAGGGCAAGAACTCCGAGCCGCGCATGAAGTGGCTGGTCGACACCCACCTGAAGCCGCGCTTCGAGCAGTTCATGCGGCCTCGCGGTGCCCGCTCGAGGGTCTTCGACGAGGCGCTGCTGCCCCACGCCTACTACGTGATGGCGGGCGCCGGCTCGCTGATCTTCGCCGTGGCGCCCGAGTGTCGCCGGCTCACGGGTCTCGACCCCGCCACCGAGCAGGCGATCGAGACGCACGCGGAGTTCGTCGCGCGGCTCTTGCTGCCGTAGCGCCCCCTGGAGCTCGGGCGTGTATGGTCTCGGCTCGCTCGCTCGAAGGAGCCTCCGCATGTCCCGCGGCGCGGGGCGCGACAGCGCCGGAAGAACCGCTGCGAACTCGAAGGGTTTGTGGTGGAGGCGGCGGGAATCGAACCCGCGTCAAAGCGAATAAAAGTAAATATAATCAAATACATCCCGAGGGGAACGTTGTCCCCAGATTGTCCCCAGAGCGCCGCCGCCCTCCAGCGCGCCCCGGCGACAGCCTCAGGCGAGAGGACCGCCGTTCAGTTACTGAGCCGGTAATGCGATATGGTTTAAGTGGTTTTCTGATGGGATTGTGTCGTTTTTTGCTAGGCTCTATCCTGTTTACGGGAGGAGGATCCCATGCAGGTCGAGCGCCGACGTCCTGACCTCGAAGCCTACGAGCATGCCGCCCGCATCGACTTCCCCGTGGTCGTGAAGGAGCTCGCGGACCTCCTGGGCCCGAAGCTCGTGGCGTACCTGGGCGGCGTCACCGAAACCCGTGCCGTGCGGCAGTGGGCCGATCGCGAACGCGAAGCACGAGATCCGATCCCTGCCCGGCTACGCCTGGCGCTGCAGATCGCGCTCCTGCTCGCGCGCCACGACAACCCGCGCGTCGCGCAGGCGTGGTTCCAGGGGCTGAACCCACAGCTCGACGATCGCTCCCCTGCCCGCATCCTGCGCGAGGGAGAGCTCGACGAGGTCGGCCCGCTGGTGCTGTCCGCGGCGCGTGCCTTCGTGAGCGGCGGGTAGGACACGTGATGAGCGGTCTCCGGGAGGTCTCTCCGAGCAACCCGCTCCACCGCGTCGGACGAGCACCCGATCCCTGGGCGTGGCCCGACTGGGCGAACGCTGCGGCCGACGGAACCTTCGGGAACCGATACGACGACCCGCTGGGCTCCTATCGCGTCCTCTACGCGGGGAGTGATCGACTTGGAGCCTTCGTGGAGGTTCTGGCGCGATTCCGACCTGACCCCCACGTGCTGAAGGAACTCCAGGACATTGCGGGTGACGAGTCTGATTCGGATCGATTCGTGCCGCCGGGGCAACTCGACATCTCGTGGCTCGAGAGGCGCCGGCTGGGCGAGGCGACCGTGACGGGACGCTTCGCCGATATCGGACACAGCGAATCCCTCGCCAGACTCCGGCGCGACCTGGCGTCTCGGATCGTGCACTTCGGCGTGCATGACCTGGATGCCGCCACCATTCGCCTCTCCGTCCCGCGGCGGCTCACGCAGGAAATCTCCCGCCACGTCTACGAACAGACGTCTCCGTCCGGCCAGCGCGCCTTCGATGGCATCTCCTACCTCTCTCGCCTCGGGGACGAGTTCCGCAACTGGGCGATCTTCGAGCCGGTCGGAGACGCGGAGGAGCATCCCCTCGCGTCGAACTACGCAGCATCCGTGATCGCAGTCGACGATCCGCAGCTGCAGCGGGCGCTCGAGATCCACGGCATCGTCCTCGTCGGAGCGAGGGGTTCGACTGGCCCGTAGCACGTTGACGCGCGGACGACGAAGATCCACGCGATCGCGATCAGCATCGACTACAGCCTTGATAGCGGCAACGCGGATAGCGGATAGACCTACGACGTCGTGCTCATGGACTGCCAGGTGCCGCTGGTCGACGGCTACGAGGCGACCGCACGGATTCGCGAGCTAGAAGGTCCCGCGCGCCGCACGCAGATCATCGCGATGACCGCGCACGTGATGGCCGGCGATCGCGAGAAGTGCATCGCCGGCGGCATGGACGACTACCTCGCCAAGCCAGTGTCGTACAAGGCGCTTCGCGGATAGGCGGAACAAGCGGGCCTTCCCCTCTCAATTCTACGTCCGGGAATGAGCGCTACGTCAAAGCCCCTGAGCAACACCCCCCATACGCGGAATCTCGCATCTCATCGCCGACGTCGTCACGAATCCGAAGCGAGCAGCGGCGGCGCTGGGTGGCATCGTCCTCAAGATGGAAGAGTGATACCAGATGATGTCGGCGCTCGGCGCCCGCAGCATCGATCAGTTCAACACGCGCGTGGACGAGGAGCTCGCCGCGGGAAAGAAGACTTTCCGGCTCAAGGCCAAGCCGGGAGAGACCGAGGGTCGCGAGGTCGAGTTCCGGCGCATTCCCTACATCGTGGTCGTGATCGACGAGCTCATTGACGCTGCGACACGGGCGGCGGACACTCTCGTACATGAGTGAGCGCCGCCTCTACCAAAGCGTCACCACGGACAATCGTCGCTGGGACGATTTCGTCGCGCGTCCGGACGACATCTTCGTGTGTACCCCGCCGAAGTGCGGAACCACCTGGATGCAGACGATCGTCGCGAGCCTCCTCTGGCCGCAAGGCGATGCACCCGACTCGGTGATGACGCTGAGCCCGTGGGTCGAAGCGAAGTTTCTCGACTGGGCCGAGATTCGCGCGCGCTACGAGGCGCAGACCCACCGCCGGTTCATCAAGAGTCACACGCCGGCCGACGGCATTCCTTTCTTTCCCGAGGCGAAGTACCTGTTCGTCGGACGCGACGGACGCGACGTGTTCATGTCGATGTGCCACCACCGCGAGGTGTTTCGCAACGACCTCCGCGAGTCACTGAACGTCCGCGCCCTCGCCGAGGGCGTTCCTCCGATGCCGCCTTGGAACGGAGACGTCCACGGCTTCTTCGCCGGCTGGCTCGCGGACGCGGCCCTGCTCCACCACGTGGCGAGCTTCTGGCAGCACCGCAGAGACCCGAACGTCCTCTTCGTGCACTACGCCGACTTGAAAGCCGATCTGGCGGGTGAGATGCGCCGGGTTGCCGCGTTTCTCGACCTCGAGCCGCCCGCTTCACTCTGGCCGGCCGTGGTCGAGCGCTGCACGTTCGAAGCGATGCGCGCGCGGCCGGCCGAGATCGGCAGCTTCTGGAACTTCGAGGGGGGCGCCGAGAGCTTTCTCTTCAAGGGAACGAACGGCCGCTGGCGAGACGTGCTGAGTTCGGAAGAGGTCTCGGCGTACGCTCGCCGCGTCGCCGAGCTCCTGCCTCCCGATGCGGCGGACTGGCTCGAGCACGGGAGCGGCGAAAAGACGGCCTGAGCTGCGCGAGCGCGTTATCCTGCCGACCGTGGGGGATCGGGGCAGACACTTCGCGGGCCTGGCCTTGTGCGCGCTCCTCGCGGCGACTCTCGCCTGCGGTGCGGAGCCGCCGCCGCGGCGCGTGATCTCGCTGTCGGAGTCGACGACACACGTCGCCGAAGCGCTCGGCCTCGGCGAACACCTCCAGTCACTCGACCCGCGCGGATAGTACTTTCAAGCGGAGATTCTACGTCCGGGAATGAGCGCTACGTCAAAAGCCCGTGAGCAACACCCCCCCATATGCGGGGGAATCAAAGCGGGCCGCGGGGCTCTTGGCCGGGGGCGGCTGCCGCATCCGCGCGGCGTCGCGCACACCGCTCCCCTGCGGCGTGGGGGGCAACGGATCGCGCTCCGCGGCTCCGCCGGTTGTCGTCATGTGTCGATGTCGTCGGGCGGGAGTGCATCGACGCAGTCTGCCCAGTCCTCCGCCGGCGCCGCGTCGTCGGGTTGAGGCTGCGCGATCGGTGGGGCACGCACCGGGAGCCCGAGGCACGTGAGGATGGCCTCGGTGGCCTCGGGCGGGTGGATCGTGGCAAGGATGCATGCGGCTTCCGCAATCGGGGCACTGCAACACGTCCATGGCAAAGACTCGATGCAGCAGCTCCGACCACGAGAGCCGGCACGGACGGGGTGCGGCGTCGGACGGCGGACGCGCATCGGGCGCGGCTGCGGGATTTCGGTAAGGCGTGGCTGCCGAAGCGGCGGACGGCTCCTGGTCGGTGAGGTCGCAGGCGTCGTGCGCTGACGCCGGGGGTGGGCGGCTGTGACCGGGATGAGCGCGGTGCGGCTCCGCGTGCGCGTTGCAGGTCGGAAGCACGGTCTCGCTCTCGCACGGCACGACGCGGCCGCGGGTGCTCGCGCACGGCCCGAAGACGCCGTGGTAGCGCGCGGTGTGGAATCGCGGCGGCGGCACCAACGCGGCGAGCTTCTCTACGAGCTCGCGGGGTTCGAAGACGACGTGGGTCGTGCCATCCCGCCAGCGATGCTTCAAGCGGTAGAGGAGGCGTCCGTCCTCCAACCGCGAGAGCCGGTCGGTGGCGACCGGGGGACGAGCCACGTAGCGGCATAGGCGCTCGAGGCGCGTCCGATCCCGCGCCGGGACGGCCACGTTCGCGTGCAGGCTCACCTCGTCGACGCTGGCGCAGCGCTCGCCTTCCAAGAGGGGGAGCGCGTCGGGATCGATGCGATCGCCGACGCGAAGCATGCGCCGCCCGGCGCGCCTTCCCGTGGCGAGCCGGCCCCCGACCGAGGCGGCGTAGAGAGAGGCGAGGAACGGTTGCTCCTTGGGTAGGGGATCGGCGTCGCTGGCCTCGGTCTCTGCGTGGAGTCCGCGTCGCTCGAGCAGGCGGCCGATGCGGCGTGCGATCTCACGCGCGAGTCGCGCCACCTCCGCATCATCCGGTGGAGGCAGCGGGTGGAAGCGCAGCCGGCCCTCCGCATCGCGTGCGTAGACGCCATCAACCACGAGCGAGTGGAAGTGGACGTTCAGATTCAGGGCATCGCCGAAGCGCTGCACGAAGGTGACCGCACCACACTGCAGGCTCCTCCGGCCCTCGATGGGGAGCCGAGCCCGACGCCGCAACGAGGAGAAGACGGTGCGCAGGAAAAGGCCGAGGATCGCGCTCGTGAGCGGGCCATCGAAGGCCAGTCGATACCGCAGTGCGAAGGGTAGCGAGAGCACCCATTGCCGGATGGGCACGCGAGGCAGGACACGGTCGACCAGGTGCGCGGCGGTGTCGGCCATGCGGCGGCCGCCGCATGAAGGACAGAAGGCGCGGCCCCTACAAGAAAAGGCGACCAGTCGCTCACAAGCGCAGGCGTCGCAGCGTACGCGGACGAAGCCGTGGGCCAGGATCCCGCAGGCGAGGCAGGCGCGCAGCTCGCGCTCGACGAAGCGCGGTACCGCTCGGTCGCGAGCCCGGGCGTGCAAGAGAAAGCCTTCGAGCTCGGTCTGCACGACCGTGTAGAGGACGCTTTCTTCGGGGCGGCGGCGAGCGTAGAGGTGCTCGCGGCCACGCGACGCTTGCGGGGTGAGCGGCAGAGTCGGTTCGACGCCCACGTGCTGTGCCACTGCCAGCGTCGTGCCAGGTGCGACAGAGGCGCCCCGTGCGGCTGGGAGCGCGCGGCTCGACGGACCGTGGCGGTGGGTTCCCGTGTAGGGGGTCGAGGAACGTTCTCGCTCGCTTCCTGTGATTGACCCTGCCATCTGTTTCTGGTGCTCGTCCTCGATGAAGTTTGTCGTGTTTGACGTGAGGCAGCACTCACGTGCTCTTCCAACCACGTGAGGTCGTGATGACCCACCCCGCTTCCGCGCGTCGACATCGGGTGGTTCTGACGCGCGCCGAGAAGGCCATCCGAGACGCCGAGTAGACGTGGCTTGGGAAGCGACACGCAGAAGGATCGAAGGCGCGCGATCAGTGATGTCGGGTGGCCCCGGGCGGTCACCCGCCCGGGGCTCCCTCAGATCCGGACGTGCGGGACTCCCGCATCCGGCTCCTCGGATCATGGATGTGCTGCGAGTCGGCGAGGCGCGGGCACGAACCGTGGGAGCGGCAGCGCGTAGTACATCCGCATGCGATTGAATCGTGGCCACGTCATGCGCGCGCGGTGGGAGCGACGATCCAGCCACTTCTGCCACGCGCGGAAGGTCTCGTGCCGAAACGCAAACAGCCGCTCGCCATTTCCGAAGACTCCGAAGTAGGCATAGTGGCCCAGGAGTTTCCGCAAGAGACCCTCGTGCTGCTCTGCAATCGGCCGGTGGCGAGAGGTCCGGCAGTACTCACGCACGCGTTGAATCGAGCGCGTGAAGCGCTGGCTGGCCGTCTTCTGCCGCACCACCCACTTCCCTCTGCGGGATCGTCCCCAAAAGTGCAGGAAGCCGAGTAGCTCGAAGCTCCCAGGGCGAGGTTCCGTCGGCGCAGATCGCCGCCGATGGGAAGAACTGGGCCGTCGGAAGTCCACGAGCCTCGTCTTCTTCGGGTGGAGCTGAAGACCGTACTTCGCAAAGCGCTTCGGCAAGACCTCCCACACGCGCCGCGCGTCTTGCTCCTGCTCGAAGCCCAGGACCAGATCGTCCGCGTAGCGGATCAAGAACACGCGACCGTGCAGCCGCGGCTTGACCTGCTCCTCGAACCAACGATCCAGGACCTCGTGCAGATAGACATTGGCGAGCCAAGGCGAGATCACTCCGCCTTGCGGAGTCCCCGTCTCGGGGCGGACCCACCGCCCCGCGTCGAGCACTCCCGCGCGTAGCCACTTCCCGATCAGACGGAGCAGCACCCCGTCTCGTACCCGTCGGCGCACAAAGCTCCGAAGATGATCTCGATCCAGCGTGTCGAAGAAGCGCTGGATATCCACCTCGACGAGCCAGCATCCCCCCATCTCCATCGTCTGCACCCAAAGCGAATCGAGCGCCTGGTGCGCGGAGCGACCTCGCCGAAAGCCATACGAGCAGGGCAAGAAGTCCTGCTCGCTGATCGCCTCCAGCACCATCAGCACGGCCCGCTGGAGGACCTTGTCCTCAAACGTCGGGATGCCGATGGGTCGCCGCTCCTTACCCGTGCCCTTCGGCACGTGGGCGCGTCGCACGGGCGGCGCCTGGTAGCGGCCGGACTTCATGCGCTCGAGGAGATCGCGGAGGTTCTCGTCGAGATCCTCTGCATACGCCTCGGCCGTCTGTCCGTCGATCCCTGGGGCACCGTCCTTGCGCGTGCGCCGGTACGCCTCGCGCAGCCACTCGATGTCGATGTGGTGAGCCAGTGAGGTGAACACCATCTCGGGCGACTTGCGCGCCCGCTCTGCAATGCGCTGGAGTTTCGTGGAGATGATCTCGGGCTCGCGCACACGCGATGCTGACGGAGGGCTACCACCCTCGCGTCTTCGATCGCAGGGTGGGTTCACAGTTCCACCAGCGCCACGCCGTGCGAGCTCGCTTCCGGGTTCCTGAGTACCCGTCATCTTTCCCCCCAACGCGCCATGCTCCGGCCTCTCCTTCCCTTCACCGGGTCCTCTGGGTCAAGTTCCCCGGCTTCGCCGGTACTACGAGAGGCTCCGACTCCCGAGCGACCACCCCACCGCGCTTCGTATCCCTTCGCTTGGTGGTCCTCCGCACCGGCGAGCCAAGGCTCGACGAGGCGGAGAGTCGCTCGGGTCTCCTAGGTTCCTGGGGGACCCCCATGCACGCGCGCCCTGCTCTCAGACCCCGGTGGGAGTGCGACACCAGGCCGTTGCAGTGCTGCACCGTGGCCGGGTCCTCTTGCACAGACACGGCTCCCACGCGTTGCTTCTTTCGGGGCTCCATCACACGGCTCACGTGCTCGCTGTCTACGCTTCGCAGCAAGGGTTGCCCCTTCACCACGCAAGACTCGCTTCCGGCCGCTGGCCAGGCGCTACCGGGCGGGGTTGGCTACCCGCTGGGTCCCGTCTGAAGGTTTCGATCACGTCATCGTGCGTCCTCCTCCACCAAGTTGCCCAGCGCACGCAAGATAGACGCCGTAGGGTGCGCTCGAATCCTCGGCCCCGACAAGCACCTGCAATCGGAGCGCCACCGGCGAAACGTCGACGCTGCCGGATCGATTGCAGGACTGTGTAGCCCACGCGCACACTTGCGATCGGAACCTAGACGCATCGCGCGCGGCGTGGACAATCGGCGCGATGGTTACTTCGCGGCAACGTTCTGGCTCCCCGCGTGAGCGAGCGACGCGTGGTTTTTCGGCGGCTCGATGGAGTCGCTTCCGTCGCCGGGCGGCGCGTTGATTCGTGGATCAGCCGCATCGCGACGGCCCAGATAGGAGCCCCGTGAGCGGTCACAGCGACGAGCTCTCGATGCGCGTGCGGCCGCGGCGGCTGCGACGTTCCCAGGCGGACGCCTCGGCGCGCCGCGTGCGCAGCGCGGTCGGTCGGCTCGCCCGTTCGAGGCCCGCGCCCGCGCGGAGAACCTTCGTCTGGTCGGCCCCGGCCGCACTGCAACGCAGCATCGTGAAGGCCCGGTTCGTAGCGAACCGAGGTTCCGGATCCTGGCGCGCGGACGGCCGCTACCTCGCGCGCGAGGGCGCCCAGGAACCGGGTCGGCTGGGCGTCGGCTTCGACGCGAGCCGCGATGAAGTCGACCTCCCGGGCACGCTCTCCTCATGGCAGCGCGCGGGCGACCGGCGCCTGTGGAAGCTCATCGTCTCGCCCGAAAACGGACACCGTATGGATCTCCGCCAGCACGCCCGCGAGCTCGTGGCGGCGATGGAAGGTGACCTCGGAACGCAGCTCGAGTGGGTGGCAATCGACCACCACGACACGGCTCAGCCTCATCTGCACGTGATCATCCGAGGTCGGGATCAGGCCGGCCGCACGCTCCTCCTGCCGCGGACCTACGTGTCCCACGGCATTCGCGAGCGGAGCCAGCACGTGGCGACGCGGGCGCTGGGAATCCGTGGGCCGCGTGACCACGCGCACGCCCTCGAGCGGGCCGTTGTCGCGCGGCACTACAGCCTCCTCGACACCGTGCTCGAGCGGCGGATGAGCGCCGAGCGCGCAGTGTTCTTCGACGGTCCCGTGCCCGGTTCTGTCGAGGGACGCGAGCTGCGGGTGGCGATGATCCGACGGCTCCAGTTCCTCCAGGAGATGGGTCTCGCGGAACGCGCAGGCGCCCGGGCGTGGCGTCTCTCGGCGGACCACGGCCCTGCCCTTCGCCAGATGCAGCTCACCCGAGACCTGCAGCGGAGCGCCGTCTCGCGCGATGGAAGACCCCTGGTAGATCCTTCCGCGCGTCAGCGGCTGAACGTCCTCGAGCCGGGGACGATCGTGCAAGGACGCTGGGTGGGGCTCGCAAGAGATGAGGCCCTGGACGCGCCGTACTGGGTGCTCGAAGGCACGGACGGGATCACTCACTTCGTCCCCGAGCATCCGATCCTGGCGCTCTCTCGGATGCGCAATCGGCTGCGGGAAGGCGAGCTCGTAACGCTCGCCGGCCACGCCCGGAAGAGCGCGGGACTTGTGGTCTCCTGGGTCACGATCGCGCGGCACGGGGAGCTCGACGACCTGCGCCGGACGACCCGGCCCGGGACCGAGCTCGATCGGGAGGCGCTGCGCCAACTCGTCGCGAGCGGCGATGCCTCGCTCTCCGGGTTCGGCGCTCCGTCGGGCTTCGCGGCGCGGTACCGCGAGGCGATCCGCGAGCGGCTCGAGGTCCTCGAGCGTGCGGGACTTCTGCCGATGCGAGACGCAAACTCGCTCTCGACCGAGCCGCGCGCAGACAAGATTCGGGAGGCGGCCGAGCGCGCGATCGCGCGTCTTCCGCGCGACGACGACCGCGACTTCGCGATGCCCCATTGGGTCTCGAAGCTCGACCA
>CAVZDA010000002.1:0-72939 GCA_963773895.1 uncultured delta proteobacterium
GAGCTCTCTACGTCGAGGCATTGAACCGCACGAGCGGTGATCCTTTGTTGCTCCAGCGGATTCAATGACCTGTGTTGCGAGGAAGTCCGCCCGACAAGCCGCTGCAGCCGCCTGATCTTCCCCCGAGAAAGTGGACGCGGGGTTAAGCGACACTCTTCTCATACTCTTCCGGTGATCGGTAGTCCAGGTCGAGTGCAGGCGCGTGCGGTTGAAGAAGGCTCGAGTAATCGAGGATCTACAAGCGGGCCTCGTCTCGCGTTCGGTAGTGGTGTCGATAGACGAGCTCGGTCTTTAGCGTTGGAAGAAGCTCTCGGCCACGGCGTTGTTGAGACAGTTGCCCGGTCGGCTCATGCTGCAGAGCGCTCCATGCTCGTCGAGCAGTTCCTGGTAGGAGGTCGACAGGTACTGCCCCCCGCGATCGGAGTGATGCACAAGGCCCGCGTTCGAACTCCGATGCGCGAACGCCATCTGCAAGTCTTCGAGCGAAGCGTTTGCGTGACAGTCTTGCTCATGGCCCAGCCGACGATTTTGCGAGAGAAGAGATCGAGCACGATCGCCACGTGCAGCCATCCTTCAGCGGTCCTCACGATCGTGATGTCGGAGGCCCAGACCCGGTTCGCGCGCGGTGCGTAAAGCAGCGCTCGAGGCGGTTCGGGGCGGTGGGCGTCTCCTCGCGCTTCGTGGCGATGGAGCGGAACCGGCGCTTCGTCTTCGAACGGATCCCCTCGTCGCGCATCAGGCGAGCCACGCGATGGCGTCCGCAGGCGATGCCACGGCGTCGAAGCGCTGCGTAGTCCTCGGCGATCCATAGATCCGGCGGCTCTCCTCGTCAATCCGCCGGATGGTCTCGGTGAGCTGGCGTTGGTCTCGTCGCGCTGGCTGCGAGGCCTTCTTCGCCAGGCGTAGTAGCCGCTGCGCGAGACCCTGAGCACCTCGCACATGGTTTCGATCCGGAACTCCCCGCGGTGGGTGTCCATGAACCGGAACCTCAGCTCGTCTTCCGCGAAGAAGGCCAGTGCTTTTTTTCAGGATGTCGCGCTCCTCGGTCACGCGGCGGAGCTTCTTGCGCAGCTCGGCGACTTCCTGGGCATCAGGGGTGCGATTGCCGAAGCCCGGAACTCCTCGGGCGGTCGCTTCTGGTCGAGCTGGTCCTTCCAGCGCTGAAGGAGGCTTCGTGCGATGCCGAGGTTGCGGGCGACATCGGTCGCCGAGCGGCCTTCCTTCAGGAGTGCGACAGCGTCCTTCTTGAACTGGGAAGGGAAGGTTCTGCGGATGCGGTCGTTGCGAGTGATGCGGACACCTCTCTCTGGGCGATGGTAGGCTCGTCGGTTCCACTTTTCTTGGGAAGTTCAGACGGCCGCGGGCTAAGTAGTTCGCGGGAGCGCCCTTGTTGGGCGCTTGACGAAGGCCTGCGTTTCACACGACACTGACGAGTACACGGGCGGCCGCAGCTGTGCGTCCATCCGTTGGGATTGGGGGCTCGGATGCCTTCACGGGGCAATCGCTACATCTCAAGGATGATCCGTGGGATTCCGTACTGCAAGCTCAAGAGTAGGGGCGATCACAACGCCACGTCGCGCTGGAATGATGCTGTTAGATTGCAGACGATGCACTTGCCAAAGATTCGAGAGGCTTGCCTCTTCAAGGCGACGTTCTTCTTGCCTCCGAACAAGTACCCGACAAACCTGCGTTATGGCCCAGACCTCGACAACCTCGTAAAGCGGCTGCTCGACGTACTAAACGACACCATCTTCTCTGATGCGACGGGTGGTGACTCATGCAATCGTCTCGCTCACCGCGCTTAAGGTGCCCGTATCGTCCGAGAGGCATAGGGAGTCCACCTCGAAGTGTTGCCTGTGAGTGTCGGTTGAACGAATCCCGGCACGCCTGCATCTAAGACGCCGCACCTGACGGCCGCGGGCTAGGTTGTTCACCGGAGTGTCGCCGGGCCGACTTGACGAAGGACTGCGTCGCTCATGACACTAGTTCGCTACATGGACGGTCGCAGCTGAACGAGTAGCCCTTCGGCGGCAGCGATGCGTGCTCTCGAATCGCTGACGCCCCCTGGTCGAGTACCTGCTTCGCGCTGCGGGTAGTGCGTAGGAAAAACAAGACCGCATTCTACGTCCGGGAAGTAGCTTTACGTCCACTTCCGTGGGGACGAAGCGGACGAAGCTGAGGCGCGGGGGAATCAAGGGGGCGCTTGTCGCTCCGCGGCGGCCTGTGGGAGCCGGGCGTCAGGCGCACCACTGCCCGTGGGCCGCCTAGGGCGGCCGTGAGCTCGCGATCAGGCGCCGAAGTCGTCGGGCGGAGAGTCGACGAACTCCGCCCACCTCTCCGCGGCTCCCGCATCTTCGGGACGCGCCAACGAGATCGGTGGGGCGCGCACCGGGAGCCCGAGACACCCGAGGATGGCCGCGATGGCTTCCGGTGGGTGGATGGCGGCGAGGATCCGCATGCGTCCGCCGCAGCCCGGGCATCGCAGGATATCGATCGCAAAGACGCGGCGCAGGAGATCCGCCCAGCCGAGCCGGCGCGGCGGCGCGAGCTCGTGGCGGACGGCGCAGCCGAGAGCCCGGTGGACGCTCGCCTGGGTCGGGTGGGCCCGGCTCCCTGCGCGCGGTCGCACCTCGTTCCGGCGTGGCCCGTTGTGCGGCAAGCGACTCGCGATGGGCTCGCCCTGCTCGCGGCCCGCGTGTGCGCAGCCATCCGAGAGAGCCGGCCCTGCGCGGGCCTCGCCGGCTCGGGCACGATGCGGTCCCGCTCGCTCGCGGACGGCCCGAGGATGCCGTGGTAACGCACGAGATGGAAGCGCGGCGGCGGCACCAGGGCGGCGAGCTTCTCCACGAGCTCGCGCGGCTCGAAGACGACGTGGGTCGTGCCGTCGCGCCAGCGGTGCTTCAGGCGGTAGAGAAGTCTCCCATCCTCCAATCGCGAGAGCCGCTCGGTCGCCACGGGCGGGCGCGCGACGTAGCGCGCAGAGGCGCTCGAGGCGCTTTCGATCCCGCGCTGGCACGGCCACGTTGGCGTGCAGGCTCACGCCGTCGACGCTGGCGCAGCGCTCCCCTTGCAACTCGGGGAGGGCTTCGGGATCGATGCGATCGCCGACGCGGAGCATGCGCCGCCCGGCGCGGCTTCCCGTGGCGACCCGTCCCGCGACCGATGCGGCATAGAGCGTCGCGAGCAACGGCTGCTCCTCGGTCAGCGGATCGGCGTCTTCGGAATCGGGCTCGGGATGCAGCCCTCGTCGCTCGAGCAGGCGGGCGATCCAGCGCGCGATCTGGCGCGTCACGCGCTCGACCTCGGCATCCTCGGGCGGGGGCAGCGGATGGAAGCGCAGCCCTCCCTCCGCACCTGTGCGTAGACGCCGTCGAGCACGAGCGAATGGAAGTGGACGTTCAGATTCAGCGCGTCGCCGAAGCGCTGCACGAAGGTGACGGCGCCGCACTGGAGACTCCGCCGAGCGACATGCGGGAAGTCTCGCGCGCCGCCGCAGCGACGCGAAGACGCCGCGCACGAAGAGGCCGAGCACCGCGCTCGTGAGCGGGCCGTCAAAGGCCAGGCGATAGCGGAGCGCGAAGGGCAGCGAGAGCACCCACTGCCGCACGGGAACCTCGGGCAGCACGCGGTCGACGAGGTGCGCGGCTGTGTCGGCCATGCGGCGTCCCCCGCACGAGGGACAGAAGCCGCGGCCCTTGCACGCGAACGCCACGACGCGCTCGCTCGCGCAGGCGTCGCAGCGCACCCGCACGAAGCCGTGGGCCAGGATCCCGCAGGCGAGGAACGCGCGAAGCTCGCGCTCCACGAACCTCGGAACCGGTCGCTCGCGAGCGCGAGCGTGGGCCAGGAAGCTCTCGAGCTCGGCCTGCACGACGCCGTAGAGGACGCTCTCCTCGGGGCGGCGGCGCGTGTAGAGGCGCTCGCGCGCGCCGCCCGGCGCCGGTTGCCGGCCGTGCGGCTCAGTCGGTTCGACGCCCACGCCCAGCGCCACTGCCAACGCCGTGCCGTGTGCGAAGGGGACCCTCCGTGCGGCTCGAGGCGCGAGGCGCGACGAAGGTGACGGTGGGTTCACGCATGCGAGAGCGACCAGCGTTCACAGAGGCCCGCTCGCCTGGCCTCATGCCTGGCCTGATGGAGGCTGCACCGGTTCCTCGCGCGGGCGCGCTCATCGTCGAGAAGTCGAACTGGATACCTGACTGCAGCTCGGCCAGGCGCTTCGGACAGAATCCGCATGTAACCTGTCGTGTCGCTTCACGAAGTGGCGAAACAGGGCGGTGTCGCGCGCGATGGTTTGCAGAATGTCCGGTCTCAAGTGCGCCAGGGATCGACCCAATTCGGAAACCCAGGCGCTCCTCCTTAATCTTGCAGTGCCTGATCGCGCGCTCTCAACCCTCCGTGTTTCTCTTTCCGTCGCATCGTGGAGGCCATGACGAGTCGCGATGTCGGCTCCGCCCGTCGCGCGCGCCAAGGCACGGCCCTCGGGGTCGGGAAGATCCGCGCCTGGCGCCACGTACTCGCCATGCAGGTGCTCGGTTTGCGTCCCAGTCACGACCTGCGACCGGGGCTCGAACAAGCGATCATCGCGAGGCGGGTGCAGCCGGCTCGACACGACGCTCGTGACCCGCGCAGACGCCACCCTCGAAGCGCGGGCAGACGGGGTGCGACGGGTCTCGTTCGAGGTTCCGATCCCCGGCGCGCGTGGAAGCGTGCGCAGCCAGGCGATAGATCGGTGCAGTCGCAGCGCGGGAACCGCGACGTCCGGGGTTCTCGATAGCGCAACGAACGTGGAGCGCAAGATAAAGAGGGCGGAGGGTCGACGGGATTGCAGAGCCGCGGCGCGCGCTTCGCGCCGGATTCTTTCGCACAGGCGGGATCACGCTAGATTGTGTCAGATGCAACCCATTGCGGCAGCGTCTGCAAGCTCGGGCGGCGGCCGTTTCGCGGTGAGGAGAACGACTCGACGAGCGGCCGTTGCATGGCTCCGAGCGCGGAGGGACGAGGCGTGAAGACGCGCGACGACGGCGACCTGAGCGTGACCCTTCGTCCGCGCCGTACCGTGCAGCGAGGCACCAGTCCAAGCGCTCGTCGGATGGCGCGAGTGCGCGCGCGTCTGCGCCGCCTCGGGCGACCGAGACCGAGCCGTCGCCCCTTCGTCCTGGCCTCGTTGACCGCGCCTTCTCGCCTCCAGCGCAGCACCGTCAAGGTGAGCTACGTCGCGCCTCGCAGCCGGGGTCACTGGCGCGCGCATGGGCGCTACCTGGCGCGCGAAGGCGCCCAGCGTGAGGACGAGCGCGGTATGGGCTTCGACCGCGAGCACGAGGACGGAATCGGGATCGCAGCGCAGCTCGACGCCTGGCAGGAGGCCGGGGACGAGCGACTCTGGAAGCTCATCGTCTCTCCCGAGAACGGCTCTCGCCTCGACCTCCGCGAGCACACGCGACGCCTGATGGACGCGCTCGAGGACGAGCTCGGCACGGAGCTCGAGTGGGTGGCGATCGACCATCACAACACGGGACATCCGCACGTGCATGTCGCGCTGCGGGGCGTCCACGAGCGAGGCCACGCGCTTCGCATCCCCCGCGAAGTCTTCCAGCGCAGGAAGCTTCGTTCGTGGAGCCAGGCACTGGCGACCCGCGTGCTCGGCCTGCGCACCGAGCACGAGCTGCGACGGGAGCGCGAGCAAGGGGTCCAGGCCGCCCGCTACACGGGCCTCGACGCCACCCTCGAGGCGCGGTCAGACGGGGCACGACGGGTCTCGTTCGAGGGGCCGATCCCCGACTCTGCAGCCGCGCGAGAGCAGCGCCTGCTCCTCCTCCAACGGCTCGCCTTCCTGCGGGACCGGGGGCTCGCACGGCGCGTGGGAAGCGTGACCTTCGAGCTCTCGGCGGAGCTTCGACCGGCACTCGGCGAGATGGCGCTTCGGCGCGATGTCCAGAAGAGCCTGGCCCGCGATGGGATCGTGCTCGGGGACCCGGATGCGGAGATGCGATTCACGCGGATCGAGGCCGGCACCCACGTTCTGGGACGCTTCGTCGGTGTCACGAGGCCCGAGGAGGAGAGCCAGGGACACTGGATCGTCGAGGGCGTCGAAGGGCGCGTCCACGTGGTGCCCGAGAGCGCCGCGCTGGGCGAGTGGCGGAGCAGCGAACGGCTCGAGCCAGGCGACGTCGTGAGCTTGCGTGGGGTGCGTCTCGTATCCGCCGAAGGGGGAGGGCGGACGGTGATCCAGCCGCTCCACCACGGCCGCCTCGAGGAGATCGAGGGGGCGCCCGTCGGCGTGACCGTGCTCGACCTCGAGGCGATCCGCACGCTGCGCGAGGTCGCGCTTCTCTCGCGACCTTCCCCGGAGGCCAGCGCACGCGGCTTCTCGCTGCGCTGGCGCGATGCGCTCGAGCGGCGACGCGCGCTCCTCGAGCGCGCGGGAATGCTCGGGGCAGGTGCTCTAGGAGCGAGCGCGGAACGCGCGCAAGCCCGATCGCTGGACGAGCTCGAGCGGGAGGTCGAGGCGAGGATGAAGCAGCGCCTGCGGACGGCGCTCACCTTCGAGGAAGTCCAGCGCCTCTTTCCCGGCCGGGAGATCGAGCACGCCCGCCGCATCGCGGGCGGCCTGTATCGAGGGTCCCTCGTGGCCTACGCCTATGACGAAGCGGGAGGTCGCTACGCCGTCCTCCGGACGGGCGGCGTCCTCACCGCCATCCCGACGAACCGGCGCGACCTCGCGCTCGGCAAGGAAGTGCGTGCGAGATCGCATCTCGTCGAGCACCCGGAGCACGAGCGACGGCGGATCGTCTGGCAGCTCGAAGACACCCGCGAGCTGGATCGCGGAGAGGGCGCTGAAGGCCGACGCACTGCTGCGCGGAGGTCGTGCGTGAGGTCCTCGGTGAAGCGCTGAGACGTGGCTCGGGCCAGCCTCTCCGTTGCTCCACGACGCGAGCGCTGCTCCACCCTACGCACCCTTGCGACAGCGACCGCTCTCACCGGTTTCCCGGTCCTTTCCCTCGCTTTTCCGTTGTTGACACTTCCGTGAGCTCATACGCTCCACGCTGCTGAAGCTGTCTACGCGGTGATGCGAATGACCGATCGATACGCCGTCCCCGATCCCCACCGCCGCCAGGTCTGCTTGCTTCCTCGCACACCCCAGGCTGAGCGGGAAGTCCCCCGAGATGATCCAGGTCGTCGCGAATACGGTGCTGATGCGCGCGCTCCCGCGAGTGACTCCCGGGGCGGAGGCCCGGTTTCAGCCGACGAGCCGCAGCGGACGGACCCGCCTCAGCCCATGAGTCCAAATCTCCGGGCGTTCCTCGACGCGCTCGCCGAGCTACTTCTGGACCATGTGCTTGGGCAGCGGCAGACTCCGGTGTGTCCGCAGGGCTCCACGCAACGTGGAGCGGTGCGACCGTCTGGCGAGGATCCGCTGAAGAGCGGCGCGGAGGGACCGGATGAGAGCAGCCATCTATGCTCGCATGTCAACGGACAAGCAGTCCGCTGACTCTCCCGCCGACCAGATCGCGCGCTGCCGCGAGTTCGCCGTCACACGTGGATGGACAGTCGCGGAGGAGTTGATCGTCGAGGACGCGGGAATCTCCGGGGCCTCGCGCCATGCGCGGCCGCAGTTTCTCGGGCTGATGGCGCGGATCCGCGAGTGGGACGTTCTCTTGTGCTGGGACTTCGCTCGCCTTGCGCGAAACGAAGAAGACCTCGGTTGGGTCAGGAACCGGCTCAAGGCGGCGAAGAAGACCGCCTACGCGGTGAATACGGGGCGCTCGATCCAGGACCTGGGCTCGCGCGTCGAAGGCATCATCGCGGCCGAGTATCTCGAGAAGCTGAAGGCCGACACGCATCGCGGGCTGCTGGGTAGAGCGGAACGCAGCCTCTTCGCCGGAGGCTTGCCTTACGGCTACCGCACGGAGGAGATCCCGAGCGGCCGCGTGGACCCGCACGGCCGCAGTATCGCAGCCGGGTATCGGCTCGTGATTGATCTGCCCCGAGCCGAGGTTGTGCAGCAAGTCTTCGAGCTCTACGCGAGCGGGCAGGGCCTGCGCACGATTGCCCAACGTCTGAATGCCGGTCGCGTCTGCTCTCCGCGCGGCAAAGGTTGGTCCTCCTCGGCGCTCCAGGCCATGCTCCAAAACCCAATCTACCGCGGCAGTTACGTCTGGAACCGGTCGGAGTGGATCAAGGAGCACGACACGGGCAAGCGCCGGCGTTTCGAGAGGCCCGAGTCCGAATGGCTCCGCCGCGAGATTCCCGAGCTGGCGATCGTGCCGCCGGGTCTCTGGGCGCAGGTTCAGACGACGCGGGCGGAGCGTGGGCGCCGCTATCCGCGCAGCGGCACGGGCCAGCTCACGGGGCGGACGAAAGGGTCACACACCGTCACCTCGCGCCACCTTCTCTCGGGTCTCCTCGAGTGCGATGAGTGTCGGGGCGGATTCTTCGCGCTCAGCCGCCAGTCGACGTACGGATGTGGCTGGCACCGCGACCGGGGTCCCGCCGTGTGCTCGAATGGCCTGCGGGTCCCGCGCACCGCGCTCGAGGCCCGCGTGCTGGGTGCGATCCGCGACCAGATCCTGGTCCCCGACCACGCGATGTACGTCGTTCGCCGTGCGCTCGAGCTGGCCCGCGAGCGCGCAGGGCGGGGCGGGGATCTCGAGCGTCGTCGGCTACGCGAGGTCGATGCCGAGGTGGGGAACCTGGTGAGCCTGGCCGCGCGAGTGGGCGACCTCGACGAGGTGGCCTCGCGCATCCGCGAGCTGAAGCGAGAGCGCGAGATCCTCGGCGCGCGCCTCGGGAGCAGTGCCGTGCCGGACGCCGAAGAGCTGCGCCCCCCGCTGGAGGCGGCGCTGGCGGACCTGGGCTCGGCGCTCCGTGCTTCTCCCGACCGCGCCCGGGAGGCGCTGCGCCGACTGCTCCCCGGTCGGCGACTCCAAGTGGCTCCGGATCCGCAGCGCGGCTTTCGAGTCGAGGGGCTTCTCAGGCTGGAAATACGAATGCCCTCGGAGCCGGCCTCCGAGGGCATTCGTTACGGTGGTAGCGGGGGGGCGCTCCGTGCGATTGCCGACTCCAGGGATCACACGGCTGCAGCCTGAATGGAGTTGGGCGGCGTAGCGTTCCGTCCACTCCGTCGGTAGCAAGCGCCCAGGTTCTAGTCGAAAACGAGCAGCATCAGCGTTCGGCCAAAGGGACTCGTGCGGCCAGATCTGACCATCGGCCATCGTCCCTGGGTGAGGGACACTTCGGGAGCCGCGGGGTCTCCACGCGGAACAGCCACTTCGCCTGCACGACCGGATCAGGGCGAAATCCCATCGTTCAGCTTGACATCGAGGCGAAATCGCTTCATGGATCCGATCCATGACGGCGTAGGCGCGCGCGACGCGCGGATACGTAGAAGTACCGATGCTGGAGAGGTGACATGACAGTTCTTCGTTCACTGCGCTGGAAGCCTTCGGTTTTGTGCATCGTCGCACTTTTGATACCGCTAGAGGCGCGTACGGCCTATCCGAAGCCCACCTGCCGCGGGATCTTCATCTGGTCCTGCCAACAGGACGGGACCTGCGCGGGTGGGCTGAAGACCTTCTGGGTCCCGAAGGTCGCCATCGACTGCGAAACGGGTGGCCCGCCGGACGTGAACGAGTGCAGCACCCTCACGCCCGACGAGATCGTGGCCTACTCCGGCTTCCCCTACTACGCGTGGCTCTCCTGGCCGAGCTGCGTCGCCGATGTTCCATGCAGCACGTACATCGCGAACACCTGCGAGAAGCAGAAGAAGCCCACCGCTTGCGTGAACGCTTCCGCCGGCTCGAACCCGCTCTTCTCTTCGATGCAGAACGCGACCTCCGACGCTGCGAACACGGTCGGCGACCCCGTCGACCTCACGACCGGCGCCCTCGGACTCGGTCCCACCGACATCGACCTCGGAGGAGGCCTGATAAAGCAACTTCTCTTCTGTAAGAGCGGTTGATCTGGCGTCCTTACTCACTCTCCGGGTTCAAGTAGATCCGTCCGGTTTCCCACTCCTCGCTGATCTCGACGGCCATCGCCGAGACGAGGCGCAGGAGCGAGGCTTCGTTCGGGAACAGCGTCGCAACGCGGGTGCGCCGGTGCAGTTCGCGGTTGAGTCGCTCGAGTGCGTTCGTCGTGCGCATGCGCCGGCGATGCGGCTCGGGCAACGCGAAGACGGCGAGGCCTTCCGGCACGTTCGCCTCCATCCACTCTGCGAGCTTTGGAGCGGGCCGTTGGTACTTCTCGACCAGCTTCGCGAGCCGCTCCTCCGCTTCAGCGCGCTCGGTGCTGTTGAACACCGAACGCAGATCGCGGGCGACCTGGGGCCGCATCGAGACCTGCGGCACGTAGGCTTGGGCGTTCTGTTGCAGGTGGAACTGGCAACGCTGCCAAGGCAGGTTCGGAAAAACGGCACGGCGTGCCGCACGGAGCCCGGCATGGTCGTCGCTCGTGATGAGCCTCGTCACTTCAAGCCCGCGCTTGCGAAGCCCTTCGAGAAACGCGCGCCAGTGCACCTCGGCTTCCGAGAGCGAGACCGAAACGCCGAGCAGCATCCGCTTGCCGTCTTCTTCGCGGACGCCCATCGCGACGAGCACGGCGCAGTCGATCACCGAGCCGCCGTGGCGCACCTTCTCGTAGCGGGCGTCGAGCACGAGGTACGCGCAGCGTCCGAGGGGGCGCTCGCGCCAGGCCGAGAGCTGGGCATCCAGCTCCGCCGCCGCGCGCGACACATCCGTGCTCGTGACCTCGAGCCCGCACAGCTCACGCGTGATCTCGGTGACGCGCCGGGTCGAGACGCCCTGGACGTACATCTCGGCAATCGCGAGCTTCAGCGCGCGTTCGCTGCGCAGCCCGCGCTCCAAGGACTTCGGATAGAAACCCAGAGGCTCCCCGCCCGGCAGCGGCCGCACCTGCGGCACCCGGAGCGCGAGCTCCCCGAGCCGCGTCCGCATCGCCTTGCCCTTGAAGCCGTTCGCGTAGCCCGTGCGCTCGTCCGTCCGCTCGCCGGGCGACGCGCGCAAGAACTCACTTCGCTCGAGCTTCATCGCCTCGTTCAGCAACGTCTGCATCGCCTCTGCCATCGCGCCAAGTCCGTGCTCGCTCAGCAGTTCCAGTACGTTCTCGATCGCGGTACGCTGCTCCTCGTGGTGGGCCATGTCTGCAAACTCCTTGCGGTGTGTGGTTACCCACAAGGAGAGCGGGCTTGGTCCGCCACCTCAACTCTACGCCGGGGGGCGTCGGCTCTTACAGAAAGGACGTTGCACTAGCGGAGGCCTGCGGTTCGTGCGCTCCTACTCGAACACGAGCACGGAGATCGGTCCGATGGGCCGGAGCTGGCGCCACTCGCTGGAGTGGAAGGTGACGCGCACGCAGACACCGGGAACGGTTGAATTCCGCCGCGCGGTGATCGCGGTTCGGCCGGCTCTCGGCCGGTTCACGGCCTTCATCGATCTCGGCGCTCCGACGGGCTTCTCCCCGGGTCCGGATGGCGGCGCCGTCTCGGTCGACGCGAGCGGCTGGGTCCATCTCGTGGGCGCCGATGGCACGCGCGCCGACTTCGACGACCAGAACCGACTGCGCACGCTTCAAGAGCCGGGTGCGCTCCCGATCTCCGTTACCTATGCGGGCAACGCCGCGATCTACGCGACCCCGAACCAGAGCCTCACGATCACGACCTACGCGAGTGGTGTGAACGCCGGGCGCGTCGAGACCGTGACGGCAGGCGGCGAGACGTGGCTCTACGGCTACGACTCGAGCCAGAATCTGACGACGGTCACGGCTCCCGACCCGTCCACCGCGAGCACGACGGACACAATCACCTTCACCTACGCCTACACCGGAGGGCAGCTCACGGGGCTGTCGCGGACCGTGGGAGGGGTCACGACTCCCGTCGCGAGCTGGACGATCGCCGGAGGACGCGTGACGGCGGCCGACGAGCCTGCGCTCGAGCAGCCGCTCACGTTCAGCTACTCCGCGGTCGGTGACGACGGGCTCCAGACCACTGTCAAGCGTTCCGCCACCGAGACGCTGGCCGTGTACACGAACGTGAACGGGATGATCTCGTCGGTCGAGTCGGCTTCCCCCACCACGCCCCTCGGCGGGGCCGGTGTGCCCGTCCCGTTCCGGGCCGGCACGACGGAGGCCGTGAGCGGGATCTCGAACTGGCGCTGGCGCACGAAGACCGACAAGAACGGAAACCTGACGCTCTTCGAGAGCTACGACGAGCGCGGCAACCCCGGAAGGATCGTCGAGGGCTGGAAGGACGATGCGGCACCCGCCGGGGTCTTCACGACGGCCGACGGCTTCGCCCGGCTCCGCGAGTACCAGTACCACCCGCGGCTCGCACGGCCGACGAAGATCACCGAGCAGTCGGCGCTCACCGGTATGATGGAGCGCATCACGACCCTCGACTTCGACGACCCCGCCGACGCGACCCAGAACCCCCTCGTCGCAAACGACAAGCCGACCGACCGCGTGTACGCACGGCTCTTGACGGGCAAGAGGCTCGACGCGAGCGGCGCGGTCACGACGCTCTCTACACTGACGAAGTTCGCCTACAACGCCGCAGGCCAGGTCACACGCGTCGATGGCCCGCGCACGGAGAACCTGACCGAGCACCTCTACGACGCCGTCACGGGCTACCGCACGGCGACCCGCCGCTACCTGAACGGCTCGGGATCGAGCTATCTGGAAACGACCTACGCGAACTTCGACGGCCGCGGGAACCCGCAGACCGTGACCGAGCCCAACGGCCGCCAGACCCTCTTCACCTACGACACCGCTGGGCGGGTAAAGACCGTGAAGCCCCCCTACGGCGGGGCGGATCCGACCATCTCCTTCACGTACGACGTCGACGGCAATCTCGTGCGCGTGGACTTCCCGCCCGACACTCTCGGGCAGCCGTACTTCCTGCGCCTCGGCTACGACACCAAGAGCCGAATCACCTTCCTCGCCGACGCCCGGGGCAACGCGATGGTCTACGAGTACACGGCGGGCCGCGCCACCCGGGAGGCGCTCTATAAGAACTTCGTCGATCTCGCGAGCCGCGGGACGCTGGTCGGTGACGGGAAGTTCTCGTTCGATCAGGCCGGGCGCCTCGCGAAGGCCTTTAACCCCCTCTTCGCCGACGACTCGGTCTACACCCAGCTCACGCCCGACGGCAACGGCAACCCCACCAGTGTCCAGGATGAGAACGGTCGAAGCGACACCCTGGTGTACGACGCCCTGGATCGGCTGACCGAGATCCAGCAGATCCGGACCGCCACGTACACCACCCGCTTCGCGTACGATCCGCTCTCGAACGTGAAGCAGGTCACCGACGCCGCGGTGAAGGCGACCGATTACAAGTTCGACGACGCGGGGAATCTCGCCCAGGTGATCTCGCCCGACACCGGCACCACGCGATACCTCTTCGATGCCGCCGGCAACCTCGTGCAGAAGATCGAGGACGCGACGGGAAGCCCGCGGACGACGCTGTACACCTTCGACGGGCTCGACCGCCTCACGCGGATCGACTTCCCGAGCGACCCCGACTGGGTCTTCACCTACGACAGCGACGTGTCGAAGAACCAGAAGGGGAGGCTCGCCTCGGTGACGAACGGCGTCGTCACGACGGAGCTCGAGTACACGCAGCGGGGGCAGGTCGGGAAGGAGTCGACCGTCTTCGGCGGGAAGCGCTACTCGGTGACCTATGGCTTCGACGCCGGCGGGAACCTCACGAACGTGACCACGCCCTCGGGCGTCACCCTGACGACGAGCTACGCCGGGAGCCGCCCGACGACCCTGGCCGTGGCCACGGCCTCCGCGGTCCACGTGATCCGGGGCATCGAGTTCCGCCCCTTCGGTCCGAGGACGCAGGCCATCTTTCCGCCCGAGTCGTCGGCCGACCCGCTGGTGAACACCGTCACCAGCACCCGCGACTACAACCTGCGCTATCAGCTCACCGAGCTCGACGTCGCGGGCCTCGGCGGGACGGTCCTCGACCAGAGCTATAGCTACCGCCTCACGGGCGGCGGCTCGGCGCCGACCGACCCCGGACCGAACCTCGACTTCGTCGACGACCACCGCGACCCGAGCCAGAGCCGCTACTTCTTCTACGACGGGCTCGATCGTCTCTGGAAGCAGACGTCCACGGCGGGCGTAGTCCAGCACCAGTTCCTGTACGACGCCGTCGGGAACCGGACCCAGGAGACGACCGCTGCGGGTGTCACGAACACCACCTACGCGACCGGAACCGACCGCATTGCGCAGTCCACCGGTGCGAGCCCCCGGTACTTCGCGCACGACGCCTTCGGGAACCGCATCTGGGCGGGCGCCAGCGCCTATGCAGGCACGCCCTCGCACGTGTACGACCAATCGAACCGCCTGGTCGAGGTGCGCGACCCGGCGACGCAGGCCGTGCTCGGCCAGTACGCCTACGATGCTTTCGGACGTCGCTATCGCAAGCTCGTGGGGACCCAGGAGACGCTGTTCTTCTACGACCTGGCAGGCCACCTGCTCGAGCGGGTGCGCGTGAACGCCGCGAGCGCCGATCCTTCGCGGACGCACGTCTGGCTCGAAGACGAGCTGGTGGGTGTCGTGGACCAGCAGGTCGAGGTGGGAGTGACCGCCGGCCTCCCGTCCGTGCTCCGGGAGCTCCCGCGCGAGTTTGTGCCGCTCGGTTGGATCGCGCTGCTCGCGGCGAGTGGCACCGTGCTTGTCCTGGTGCCCGTGCGCAGGCGCGGGACGCGCGCGGTCACGGCGGCGGTGTCCGTCGCGGCGCTCGTCCTTGTGGCCGACACCTGCGGCCCGACGACGAGTTTCTACTGGGTCCACGGGGATCATCTCGGAACGCCGCTGGCCGTGACGAACAATCCGCCACCGGCGGTGGCCGAGAAGGTGGTGTGGCGGGCGACGTATGCGCCGTTCGGGCTCGCGACGGTGAATCAAGATCCGGACGGCGATGGAATCGCGTTTGCGCTCGATGTCCGCTTTCCCGGGCAGGTGTTCGATGCGGAGAGCGGGCTGCACTACAACTACTATCGTACGTACGATCCAGCCGTTGGACGCTACCTGGAGTCGGACCCGGGCAGTAGAAGCGGAACGCTGGCAACATACGCGTACGCTGCCGGTACCCCCCTCCGCTTCAGCGATCGCGCTGGCCTGTGTGTCGAAGATCTCTGCGTTGGCGAGGGCCTTGCGCTCGCCGCCTTCGCCAAAGCGACGGAAGCGGCTGGCTACGTCGCCTTGTCCGGTGCTGCGGCGTATTGGATTGGTAAGTTCTTCCATGAAGCCGCGGATCCGGAAGCGACGGCGGACGACGGTCAGACCTGCCCCGCGCCGACCAATGAGCACGACGAGGAACGAAAGGCGCTCAATGATCTGCTGAATGATCTGACGAATCAAGGGAACAAGCCCCTCACATCGGATGATGCAGACGCGGCGCTCGACTTAGCGAACGAACTCGGAATCAAAGGCGCCAGAGACGATCGCGACGAAGCGCATTGGGAAGGAGGGCCTCACATTCACATTCCAGGTTCGGGCATTCGCCACATTCCTGCGAGACCGAGATGACCGCTAGGGTTTGTGGGTTCTTGGCAATGCGTAAGCCCGCCGAGAACTTTGATCGTGAAGGTCGGCTCGCATTCCCTCGACACGTACCGAGAGTTCGGGACATACCCTACGGCGGGATCGACAGAATGCCCTGGGTAGATCTCGATGATTCAAGTGCAGCCGGAAGACTACCAAGCGGAGCGGTTGCGTTGCGGGATAAACTCATCCGTGAGAATCGCGCGGATCGGGACGTGATGATCTGCTCGGAATATGGGGAGGCGCTCACTCTCCTGAAGTGCATGAATCGCGACCAACACCGCAATGAGATCTATGCCGTGTATTCTGAGCAGCTTTCGAGGAAGAAGGGACACTTCGAGACGCCGCTTGAGATCGCGTGGCTGGGGGTCGATGTATTCTGTGGCGGATATGGGTCGCTCTTGCTGCAGGGTCTATTCCAAAGGCCGAGCGCATTCCCCGCCTATATCAGCCAGATCAATTCGAATGGACTCTTCGCCATCGGCAGCGCTGCGATCCACGAGTACATCGAGGACTACGCGCGCGCGGCTAGTGACTACGAACTGGAGCCGATCGAGAGCGTGCTGGAATACATCGACCAGATCGCTATCGGTCGTGTCGGGGCCGCGCCGTGATGGAGAGTCTGGTCAAGCGGCTTTGAGTCCGTAGAAGGACTTAGGTTTGGTGACCAGACACTTCTCCCGGTTGAGGCTCCTGATCAACGCGACTTTCCCCTTCGCTCACACACACTCTATGCAGCATAAAGGTGCTCCGTCGGCGGGGTGTTCAGGTTTGGGACTCCTTCGACCGTTGCACTTCTCGGCCAAGGAATTTTCCACGCGAGTTGGGCAGCGGCTTCCCGGGGCGCCGTTCACCACGAGATACACGGGGCGCAGCTCCGTGCGTTACGGGAACTGAAGGCCTCACTGTACGCACCTCGCTGCGTGCTTCTGCTGCTGGTCATGGGCTGGCGTATCCGATCGTCCACTCGTTTTCGGGCACCACTTCGGGAGGAGGGAGGCTGCAGTGACCGAGAGACGGACCGCAACGCTGCTCCTGGCGCTGGGAGTGCTAGCTGCTAGCGAAGCTAGCTGCTGGGACTACTCGATTCGGCTGCCGAATGGCTATCAACTCGTCCGTCTCAACGGCGCTGAAAGGGCGATCTTCCTTCCAGACAACCGCCTGTTGGTAGACCCCGACGTACGTGAGTACGCGGTGTGGGAGGAGATGGTGGCGGGCTTCGCCGAGATCCCGTCGTTCCCACAACAAGGGTCGGCACAGCAGCCTGCTCCACCCAGGCAGAAGGCGGGCTACTTCATCGTTGATACGAAATCGGGGAATGTTTGGGACTCGCTCTCGAAGGAGACGTGGCTTGAGCAGCTTCGTGCTCTTGGACTCGAGCACGAACCGCACTTGAAGCGACCCTCGCCATTCGACTGAAGGACGGACTCCCTCCACAGCTTCTCGGTCACCGCCTCGATCCGCGACTCGATGTCCCCGAGGAGCCTCACCTGGCTGGTGAGGATGAAGCGGTCGCCCGACGCGAGCTCGACCCGCTTGACCCACGCCATGCCCTTGCCTGTGAGCAAGGTGTGCCGCGGGTACGGGATGAGGCAGCGGTGCAACACTGCGTGGATCGTGTTCTTCGCCGGTTCGCTGCTTCACGAGCTGGCGACGGTGAGCCACGAGCTGGCGGAGCCCCCAGGCCTCTCGGCCCGGGAGCTCCACCTCGGGCAGGAAGTCCATGCGCAGCGCTGGGACAGTGTGGGCATCGATCTTGTCGGTGTTGATCCTGGCAAGGGCGATGGCGCGCACCTGCAGCGGGTTGGCAACCACGACCCGGTCCACCAAGCGGGCGAAGATCGAATGGATCGCCCAGGTGTGGAAGGTCGCTCGAGCACCACGGCGTCTGCGCGAGCGAGAGTCGTGGCAAGGGCTTCGATCGCTTCGGCTGTGACGTCGATCCGGAACTCTCGTCGCGTCTTTCCACCTGCCGGAAGGGCGCAGACCTGGCGTCTCGCGTGATCCCACGGACATCGACGAAGCTCCTCGGTCACTCTCGAGGCGAGAGTTCCTGCTCGATCGCGCGGCGGCGCTCCGTGCTTCGTGCGATGCACCCGAGTTTCATCGCCGCTGCGCGGTCCGGCGATGGAGGAACGACATAGCCGGCAAGATAGACGCCGTAGGGTGCGTTCGAATCCTCGGCCCCAAAGCGCACTTGCAGTCGGAGTGCCCCCGGCGAAGCGAGCAAGCAACCGGATTGCTCGCACAACTGTGTAGTCCTGGCGCGCGCTTGCGATCGGAAGCGAGGCGGTTGGCGCAGACTGGCCGCGCGCTTCGCGTATCGGGCAGAAAATCCGCGCGCAAGCGATCGTGTCGCTTGACCAATCGGCGAAACCGGGCGGTGTTTCGCAGGCCAATATGCGGAATCTCCGGTCTCAAGCGAGCGCCGCGCCGATTCAATTCGGAAACTAGGGCGCTCCTCCTTAATCTTGCAGTGCCTGATCGCGCGCTTCAAAGCCTCCGTGTTCCCCTCTTCGTCGCCTCATGGCGAGCATGACAACTCGCGCTGTTCGCCCCGTCCGTTGCGCGCGTCAAGGCACGGTCCTCGAGGCCGGGAAGATCCGCCCCTGGCGTCAGGTACTCGCCATGCAGGTGCTCGGTCTGCGCCCCGGTCACGACCTGCGATCGCGGGAGAGGGCGCTGAGTCTGGCAACGCGTGCGGCGCGGAGGTCGTGCTGAGGTCCTCGGCGAAGCGCTGAGCCGCGGCTTGGGCCACCTCTCCGTCGCTCCACGACGCGAGCGCTACTCCAGCCTACGCATCCTTGCGACAGCGAACGCTCTCGGCGCTTTCCGGTCGTTTCCCCTGCTTTTCCGTTGTTGACACTTTCGTGAGCTCATACGTTCCGCGCCGCTGAGCGGTCTAGGCGGTGATGCGTATGAACGATCGTCCGACGAGGGTCGAGTGGTGGTTGCCCCTCAGAACGCGCAGGTGCTTCTCTGGCCGCAGATCTGCGGCGCGGGAGTAGCTCGATGGCCGGGCGCGCAGAATCGCCCAAGCGAAGGCGCAACGAAGCGCGCGTCCGGGATCTCCCGCCCAACGTCCGGGCGTTCGCCGACCACTTGGCGGCTGCCGTCGCGGCAAGCATTCTTCGCGAGATTCGAGCAGGCCGTTGGGGCATCCTCTCCGGGAAGCTCAAGGAGCGCAGGGGGGATGCGAAGGATGACGACGGGGAGTAGTGCAGCGCTGCGCGCCGCAATCTACGCGCGCATGTCCACCGACAAGCAGTCGGCCGACTCGCCGGCAGATCAGATCGCGCGCTGCCGCGCGTTCGCGGCAGCCCGGAACTGGCACGTCCTCGACGAGCTCGTGGTCGAAGAGGCCGGACTCTCCGGCGCGTCTCGACACAACCGTCCTGGGCTCCTCGAAGTGATCGCGCGACTGGACGAGTGGGACGTCCTCCTGGCGTGGGACTCGGCGCGCCTCGCCCGCAACGTCGAAGACCTCGGCTGGATCCGAAACAAGCTCTCCGCGGCGAAGAAGACCGCCGTGTTCGTCCAGACCGGGCTCGACCTCTTCAACGTCGGCTCGAAGGTGATGGGTGTCTTCGACGAGGAGTACCGGGAGAAGCTCCGCGCCGACACGCTTCGCGGGCTTCTCGGGAGGGCCGAGCGCGGACTCTCCGCCGGGGGCCTCCCGTTCGGCTACCGCTCAGTCCCCGCCGCCGTCGACGACCGGGGGATGCCCGTCGAGCGGGCAGGGCGTCGGATCGTCGTTCACGAGCCGGAAGCGGCCGTTGTCCGGCGCCTCTTCGACCTCTACTTGAAGGGCTCGGGGCTGCGAGACATCACTCACCGCCTCAACGCCGAGGGCACGCCGCCGCCACGGCCGCGCGCCCTGCGGAGGCGGCAGGCATCTTGGTCTCCTACGGCGATTCGAGAGATGCTGCTGAACCCCTTGTACGCGGGCGAACGGATCTTCAATCGATCGGAGTGGATCAAGGACCACGAGACGGGCAAGCGCAGGCGGTTCGCACGTCCGGAGTCCGAATGGATCCGCCAGGAATGCCCGGAGCTCGCGGTGATCTCGCGAGAGACCCGCGCGGCGGTGCAGGCGGAGATGCGCCGCCGCTCTCAGATCGCTCCGTACGAGCGGCAGGCCGATGGGCGTCGCATCGCAGGAACTCTTCCGGGACGCGGCCACCGAGGTCCGAGCCGGCACGTGCTCTCGGGGTTCCTCGAGTGCGCGATCTGTGGCGGCGGCTTCCACGCGCAGAACGGCGCCGAGCGATACGGCTGCGGCTGGCACCGGGGCCGGGGCCCGGTGGTCTGCGCGAGCCGCCTGACCGTCCAACGCAGGGCGCTCGAGGACCGGATCTTCGGCGCGATCCGCGAGCGGATCCTCGTGCCGGAGGTCGTCGCACGAGCCGTGGAGACGGCCGCGGATCTCGTCTCCGCACAGCTCGCCGCACCGGAGGCCGAGCCCGCCGACGTGCGCGATCGACTCGCCGAGATCGACGATGAGCTTGCAACGCTTCGCCGCGTCGCTGCGCGCAGTGGCCGTCTGCGTGAGCTGGGGCGCGTCGTGGCCGAGCTCGAAGCGGAACGGGCAAGCCTCGCGGGTACCGCCGGCCGAGAAGGGCAGGCCGAGATCGCTCCGGATCTTCTCCGGGCGGTGATCGAAGTGCGCGTGCGGGAGATGCGCGCTGCGTTCGAGGCGTCCCTGGAAGACCGGCGCGCCGCGTTCCGCAGTCTGCTCGGCGATCGACGGATGCGGGTCGGTCCCGACCCCGAGCTCGGGTTCCGGGTGGAGGGGGTCTTCGCGCTGTCCCTAGAAACGCCGAACGCCCGGGACTACGAAAGTCCCGGGCGTCGGCAATCAGTGGTAGCGGGGGGGGGATTTGAACCCCCGACCTCCGGGTTATGAGCCCGACGAGCTACCAGGCTGCTCTACCCCGCAACAAGCAGGGCGCAGAGTAGGTGCGCGAGCTTGCAGCGTCAACGGTGATGCGTTGCATGCATTCTGCACCTGCAAGTCACTGGTGGATTGACATTTTTCGTCACATCTAGCCACTCACTTGGGGTAGGAATGGGCCTTTCCCAGGAGGAATGCTGATGCTGACGCTGTCGCTCCGCTGCCGCGCTCCGAAGATCCTCACCGCTGCCGCCCTCGGCCTGTCGATTGCCACTCCGGCGCTCGCCGCCGACCTCTACCGCTGGAAGACCGACGATGGAGGCTACGCATACACCGACGACGCCAAGCGCATTCCCGAGCGTTATCGCAAGACCGCGAAGCTGATCTCGACCGGGCGCCTCGAGGGCTACGACCGCTACACGCCGGGCCCGACCACGACGCCCGAATCGCGGGACGCGCTGAGCGAGCGGCTCGAGCGGCTGCGTGCCTTCAACGTGGCCTACGACCAGGCGCATGCCGGCCAGCCCCCTGCGATGGCCGTGGCGGCGGGGGAGGGGTCGAGCGCTCCGTCGGTGCGCATGAACCCGAAGGAAGGACCCTCGGTCGAGGTGGGGGGACGCGACGACGCGGGCCCCGTCATCATCGAGGAGCGACGCTTCCGGATCGCGGAGGGGATCGTCACGCGAACCGACACCGTGGTACGTCAAGGGGACCGAGTCATCGCGGTCGTGAAGCCGCGACCGCGCGTGATCGGCACGACGAACACGTTGGACTTCCAGGACGAGCGGGAGCTCGAGCGGCGCTAGCCCGGGATCCGCGTCCGGCCTAGGGCTCGACCCAGGCGGGAGGGACGTCGGCGGCGCGGGCCTCGCTCGGGAGGTCGGCCAGCTCGCGCTGGGCGTCGGCGAGCTCGGCCTGCGCCTTGCTGCGCTCCTCGATGATCGCCTGCTTCGCGTCTCCGCGGGGATAGTTCCGCGTCATCATGCTGGTGTAGGCCGCCTCGGCCTGTGCGACCCGGGCCTGCGCCGCGGCGACGCGCGCCTGCGCGAGCTGCGCCCGCTGCTCCCATTCCGCACGCAGCCGGCGGTCGGGATCGGGGCTCGTGAGATCGGGGTTCGGCGGCAGCTTGGGGGCGGCGGGCGCGACCGCCGACCCCGTCGACGGCGCGTAGCCGTCGTCGCTGCCCTCGTACACCCCGTCGGTCGACCGGCCCTCCTTCGCGGCGTCGGGCTTCGCGGCCTCCTCGCCGTCGTCGCCGAGCGGAGCGACGTCGGTGTCGTCGTCGGACGCTGCCCCGTCGTACGTGTCGTCGTCGCTCGGCTTCGCCCCATGGGTGTAGTCGTCGCTCGGCTTCGGCTGGTAGGTGCGTTCCTGCGCCAGGCCGGGAGGCGAGAGCAGCGCGAACCCCGAGAGCGCCACGCCGAAGACCAGCGCGCGGGGGGACGGAGCGGTCATGCGCCTCCTTCGGCCATTGCGGCCGCGGGCGCGATCGGCGCCCGCTCGTGTACGTAGTCCTCGAGGTAGCGGGCGCTGCGTGCGTCGAGCCCGACGAAGCGCAGGCCGAGGCCCGTGAGCGGCGCGCCCGCGGCGTCCTTGAGCCCGGTCGGGCTGCGCCAGATCACCTTCGCGGTAGGAGAGAAACGCCGCGGCGTCTCCGGGAGCTCGAACTCGAGCGCGACCTCGGACTGCGGCGACACCGCGACGTCGGCCTCGATGAAGATGCCCCCCCGCGACACGTTCCGGACGCGGCCCCAGCCCTCGGTCGCGCCGGCGCGGATCCGCACCGGCGCCTCGATCGTGATCCGGGGCAGTCCGCGCACGCGCGTGAAGCGCAGGAAGCGGTTCACGGTCTCGAGCAGGGCGACGCGCGAGAGCGGCTTCGACAGCACGTCGTCCGCGCCGGCGTGGATCGCCCGCGCGTGGTCGGCCGCCAGCTCGCTCGCGGTGATCAAGACGACGGGAATCGTGCGGAGCTCGGAGTCGCTCTTGATGTGGGCGCAGAGCTCGGCGCCGTCCATGCGGGGCATCACGAGATCCGAGAGGATCATCTCGGGCCGGTCGCTCCGGATCAGCTCGAGCGCTTCGAGCCCGTCCTCGGCCGTCACGATCTTGCCCGAGCGCGCGAGGAAGAGGGCGCCGAGGTCGCGGAACATCTGTACGTCGTCGACGAACAGGATGGTGCGAGCGGGCTCTGCAGCCTGGTCCACCGGGCCCCCCTCGGAACGCGCCTTGCGCTTCGCGGAACTCAGGGCCGCGCGCCCACCACACCGGCGCGCAGGATCGTGAGGTCGGGACGGACCCGCCACTCCCGCGTCTCGGGAACGATCTCCCATGCCTGCGTCTCCTCGACGCTGCGCTCGACCATCGTCTTGATCGAGTAGCCGTGGTAGGTGACGCGTACGGTCGCCGTGTCGCGGTCGATCGCGAAGTCGTACTCGCGGATCTCGTAGTCCGTGAAGCGGATGTCCTCGAGCTCCGGGATCTGCGCTCGGAAGCCGTCCATCGCGTCGTCGGCGACGAAGACGCGCGCCTTCTCGTAGTCGCCCCAGCGGATGTCCTGCGTGTACTTCTTGTGGATGTCCTCGAAGTCGCCTTCGTGATCGAGCAGGTCCCAGCTCTTCACGGTGGCGCACCCGCCGAGCGCGACGAGCGTGAGCGCGAAGCACAGCGCGGTGAGACCATGCGAGACCGAGAGACCCGAACGCGCGGTACGGTTCATCCACTCTCCCTTCCGGCAACTCGCCCGCAGCGCAATCCGCAGGCGGGGGGAATCTTTCGCGTTCTCTCCCTATCGGCAGCCCGCCGCCGGTCCTTACAGGCATCTGCGGCCACGTGATAGGCTCGGCGCGCGTCCGCCCCCCCGCGGGCGCTGGAGAGGTCCCCCCACATCCCCGGTGCAGCCCCGCCGCTCCTGCTCGGCATCGACCTCGGGGGCACCAAGGTGGCGCTCGCGGTGGGCGACGCCGCGGGCGGGCTCCGGGCGCAGCGCCGCCGGCCTACCGAGCCCTCCGGCGATCCCGCGCGCGACGTCGCCCGCATCGCCGCCGACGCCCGGGAGGTCCTGGCGGAGGCGGGCGTCGCGGCGCGCGAGCTCGCCGCGATCGGGCTCTCCGCACCGGGTCCGATCGACCCCGCGACCCGCCGCGTGCAGGGGCCGCCCAACCTGCCGGGCTGGCTCGACGTCCCGGCGCCCGACCTGCTCGCCGAGGCGCTCGGACGTCCGGTGCACCTCGAGAACGACGCGAACGCCGCCGCGCTCGCGGAGTGGCGCTTCGGGGCGGGGAGGGGCGCGCGCGATCTCGCGTACGTGACACTCTCGAGCGGCGTGGGCTGTGGCCTCGTCCTCGGCGGCCGGCTCCATCGCGGTGCGGGCTGGAACGCGGGCGAAGTCGGACACGTTCCCGTCGAGTGGGAGGGCGAGCCCTGCGCGTGCGGACTGCGCGGGTGCCTCGAGGCGTACGTCGGCGGCCTGGCCTGGACGCGCCGGCTGCGCGCGCTCGCGCCCGGCGCGGGACGCGTCGCCGAGCTCGCGGGCGGAGCGCACCGCGTGCTGCCCGAGCACGTGGTCGCGGCGGCGCGAGAAGGCGACGCGTTCGCGCTCGCGGAGCTGGGCCGCTGGAACGGCTACGTGGCGCGCGGGCTCGTGTCGCTCGCGGGGACGGTGGCGCCCGAGGTGATCGTGCTCGGTACGATCGCGGCGGCGGCGGGCGAGGCGCTCTGTCTCGAGCCCGTGCGGCGGGCGGTTCTCGCCCACCTCTGGCCGGGGCTCGCGCGCGAGGTGCGGATCGTGGCCGCGGCGCTGGGCGAACGCCTGCCCTACTACGCCGGACTGTGCGTGGCGCTCGAAGGCCTCGAAGCGGCCGCGCTCAGGACCTGAAGCGCGCCACCTCGCCCGCGAGCGAATCCGCGTCCCGGCGCAGCTCCTCCACGGCAGAGAGCACGTCCGGGATGCGCTCGCTGCTCTTGCGCGCGCTGTCGAGGATGCGGGTCACCGCGTCGGACACCGACTCGCTCGCCTTCGCATGCGACGCCGTGTTCTCCTGGATCGAGCGGATCATCTCCGCCACCGACGCGATGCTCGAGGTGATGAATTTCGCCGTCTCGCGCTGCTCCGACGTCGAGCGGTGCACCTGGCGGCAGACCTCGAGCGCGCCCTCCGAGCTCTTGAGCATCGACTCGCTGGCGCGCGACTGCTCGCCGATCGCCGCGGAGATCTGCTGCACCATCGCCGACGTGCGCTGCGCCGCCTCGGCCACGTGCCGCGAGCTCTGGGTCTGCTCCTGCGCCGCGCGCGCGATCTCGCCCACGCGCGCGCTCGCGTCGCGGGCCGAGGTGCGGATCACCGAGAGCGCCTCGCCCGCGCGCGAGGAGCGCGCCACGCCCGCCTCGACGGAATCGATGCCCGCGCCCATGGCGCGCATCGCGTTCTCCGACTCCGCCTGCACGGCGCGGATCAGGCGCTCGATCTCCTGGGTGCTCGACGCGGTGCGCTGCGCGAGCGTCTTCACGTGGTTCGCGACCACCGCGAAGGCCTTGCCCTGCTCGCCGGCCTGCGCCGCGATGATCGCCGCGTTCAAGGAGAGCAGGTTGGTCTCGTCGTTGATGCCGCCGATCACGTTCACGATCTCGCCGATCTCGTTGATGCGCGCCGCGAGCCGCTCGAGCACGTCCTTCGAGCTGCGCGTCAGGCTCCGGATCTCCTCGATGCCTTCGATCGTCGCGGCGACGGCCTTCGAGCCTACCTCGGCGCCCTGGCTCACCTGCTGTGTCAGCACCGAGGCCTCGCGCACGTGGTCGCCCACCTCCTGGATGGTGCGGTCCATCTCGGTCATCGACGAAGCGGTCTCCTCGGCCATGCGCTGCACGGCGTCGGCGCTCTCGGCCACCTGCCGGATGCTCGCGCCCATCTCGTGGATGGAGGAGGTGGAGGAGTCGACCGATTCGTGGAGGGCGCCCGCGCTGCGCGCGACCTCGTCGATCGCGCTGCCCATCTGGAGCACGGACGACGACGCCTCCTCGGCGGAGCGGGAGAGGCTGTCGACCTCGGCGTTGATGCCCTTGATGGACGTGTTGATGTTCGCGAGGAGCGATGCGGTCTCCTCGACCGCCTCGGTCTGGGACTCCGCGCCGGCGGCGATCTCCTCCATCGCCTGGTGTACACGGTCGGGCGTTCCCTGCACGCGCCTCGCGAGCTCGGTCACGCGCCCGACGACGGCGCCGAGCGCCTCGGCGAGGCCGTTGATCGCGGCTCCGAGGCCGCCGAACGCGGCCGTGTGGCCCGCTTCGACCCGGGCAGTCACGTCGCCGGACGCGAGCCCCGCGACGACGCGCTGGGCCTCGGCGATGGGCCGGAGGAGACCTCCGAGCGAACGAGCCGCGAGCAGCAGCGCGAGGCCGACGCTCACGAGCGCGACGCCGAGGCCCGCGACGAGCGTCCGGCGCGCGGCGCCGGCGCCGACGGCGGGGTCGAGCTCGAGGACGAAGGTCCCGATGGGGTCGCCCGCGCGCGGGGCGCTCGCGAGGCGCACGGGCGCGACGACGAGCGCGGTGTCGGGGCCCGCCTCCTCGGAGCCGCGGTCGTACGCCGCGGTGTCGCCGGTCGGGGAGACGCGCCAGCCTGCCGGCGCCTCGGCGCCGCCCGTGCCCGCACGCGTCGAGGCGAGGGTCCGGCCGGCCGCGTCCACGACCGCCGCGTCGGTGACGCCCGGCAGCGCCGCCGCCGCGGCCACGACCGCCGCGAGCTGCCCCGTGGCGCCCGGCAGGCCCGGCGCCGCGAGGGCCGGCGCGGCGAGCGCGGCGAGCTCCTCCGCCGTCGCGCGCGCCCAGGCCGCGCGCGTGTCCGCGACCTCGCCCGAGGCGTGCAGCGCGGAGGCGCCGACCGCGAGCGCGGCGGCCAGCGCGAGCGCCGCCCCCGCGAGCAGAACCATCCGGCGCGTCGCGCCGCTCGAGATCCGTGCGTGGTGGGAGGCGTTCACCCGAGAGATCCCCCGCTGGCAGTCCCGCGCACGAGCGCGGCGGTCCAGCGGGGAAATCGGCGGAGCGCGGGAGTCCCTTGAGGAGGGCGCGGGGGGCGCTAGCGGCGGCGGAGCGTCGCCGGGGCGACGCGCGCGCGCAGGGCGGCGAAGGCGCCCGCGGCGATCGCGGCGCGCGTCTCTTCGAGCAGGCGGAGGTAGAAGCGGAGGTTGTGCAGGGTCGCGAGGCGCGCGCCGAGCGCCTCGTCGACGTGCAGGAGGTGACGCAAGTACGCACGGGAGTGACGCGTGCAGGTGGGACAGTCGCAGCCCTCCTCGGGCGGGGAGAGGTCGTCCCGGTAGCGCGCGTTCCGGACGGCCAGCGTGCCCTCGCGCGTGAAGAGGAGGCCGTGGCGGCCGTTCCGCGTCGGCAGCACGCAGTCGAACAGGTCGACGCCGACGGCGATCGCGTCGAGCAGGTCGGAGGGGCGGCCGAGGCCCATCAGGTAGCGCGGCGCATCCGCCGGAAGCTCCGCGTGCGCCGCGGCCACCAGGTCGGCGCGCGCCTCCGGCGTCTCCCCGAGGCCGAGGCCCCCGTGCGCGTGACCGTCGAAGCCGAGGGCGGCCGTGGCGCGGGCGCTCTCGCGTCGCAGCGGCTCCGAGAAGCCGCCCTGGACGATCCCGAACACCGCGCGGTCCGCCCTCCGGCGCGCGCGCTGGGCGCGCTCGGCCCAGCGCAGCGTGCGCTCCATCGCCGCCCGCGCCCGCAAGGTGGGCGCGCCCACACCCTCGCGTGTCGCGTCCTCGTCGGGCACGCACTCGTCGAGCACCATCGCGACGTCGGAGCCGAGCGCCTCCTGCACCTCGATCGCCTTCTCGGGCGTGAGGAGCCGCCGCCGTCCGTCGAGCGGCGAGTGGAAGGCCACCCCGTCCTCGTCGATCCGGGCGCGGTCGGCCAGCGACGTCACCTGGAAGCCGCCGCTGTCCGTGAGCCAGGGCCCGCGCCAGGCCGTGAAGCCGTGCAGCCCGCCGGCGCGGGCCACCACGTCCTCGCCCGGCCGCTCGTGCAGGTGGTAGGTGTTCGCGAGCAGGATCTGCGCGCCCGCCGCGGCGAGCTCGTCCGGCGCCACGCCGCGGACGGCGCCGTAGGTGGCGACCGGCATGAAGGCCGGCGTCTCGACGACGCCGTGCGGTGTCGTAAGCCGGCCCGCGCGCGCCTCGCCGTCACGTGCGACGACCTCGAACGCGAAGCCCTGCGCCCTCACTGGATCAGCATCGCGTCGCCGTACGAGTAGAAGCGGTAGCCCGCAGCGATCGCCAGGGCGTACGCGTCGAGCACGCGCTCGCGGCCGGCGAAGGCGGCGACGAGGAGCAGCAGGCTCGATCGCGGCAGATGGAAGTTCGTGAGGAGGGCGTCCACCACGGCGAAGCGGTGGCCCGGCCGCACGAAGAGGTCGGTCTCGCCGCTTCCCGGCAGGACGCCGCCGCCGGGCGCGGCGCGCGACTCGAGCACCCGCGTCGTCGTGGTGCCGACGGCGACGACCCGGCCTCCACGCGCGCGCGTCCGCGCGATCGCGTCCGCCGTCGGGACGGGGAGCTCGAAGCGCTCCGCGTGGAGGCGGCCCGTCTCCAGGTCGACCGGGCGCAGCGGACGGAACGTGCCGGGTCCGACGTGCAGCACCACCTCGGCGCGCTCGACGCCCGCCGCCTCGAGCGCCCCGAGGACCGGCTCGCCGAGGTGGAGGCCCGCGGTCGGCGCGGCCACCGACCCCGGTGCGCGCGCGAACACGCACTGGTAGCGCTCGAAATCCTCGGCGCGCGGCGCGTCGCGCCGGATGTACGGAGGAAGCGGCGCCTCTCCGACACCGTACGGGGACACGCCGGGCGGGAACGCGAGCTCGACCTCGCCGTCGGCGAGCACGGCCGCGAGCTCGGCGGGAAGCTCCTCGCCGGCGGGACCGAAGTGGAAGCGCTGGCCGGGACGCTGCCGGCCGCGGCAGCGGAGCAGGGCGCGGAAGCGGCCGCCCGCCGCCGACGGCCCGAGCAGGAGCGCCTCGGCCGCGCCGCCGGTGTCCTTGCGGCCGCGCAGGCGGGCCGGCACGACGCGCGTCGCGTTCACCACCAGGAGATCGCCGGCGCGGAGGAGCCGCGGCAGGCCGCGCACGCTCGCGTGCGCCGGCGGCTCGGAGCCCGCGCGCGGGAGGACGAGGAGCCGCGCGGCCTCGCGCTCCGGCGCGGGCTCCTGCGCGATGCGGTCGGCGGGGAGTGCGAAGTCGTAGAGGTCGAGCTCCGGGACATGGCGCGCCTCGTCGTGCGCCCGACCTCGCGGCGCGCGGGCGATCCCGGGCACTACGCCGTCCGGTGTCGGTCCGTCAGCGGCCACGCGCGCTCTCGGCGGCCAGCGCCGCGCGGAGGGCAGGGTCGTCGGCGAGCGCGTCCCACGAGAAGAGCGACGCGCCGGCGAGCTCGGCGGCCCGCGCGGCCCGGAGCTGGGCGGCGGCGCGCTCTGGCGTCGCCGCGAAGAGCCAGGCGCCGAGGCCCGCCCAGAGGCGCCCGGGGCCGAGGCCGCGGTAGCTGGCGAGCTCGATCGCGAGGAGGTGGTCGTCGGTCGTGTAGATCATGGGCACGGCGAACTCGACGAGCCCTTCGTCGATCCATCCGGGCCAGTCCTGGAAGAGCGAGAGATAGGAACGGGCGGGCTGCGCCCAGACCGCCGCCGACAGCTCGAGCCCCGGCCGCGCGGCGCGCGCGGCGTCGCGGATGCTCCGCAGCGCCGCGGTCACCTGCGCCCTGCGCCAGGCGTCCCACTCGTTCGCGTTCGCGGTGGAGTCGCCGAGGGGCGCCGCGAGGCCGGTCTCCGCGCTGAAGCGCGCCCGCACGGCCTCGCCGTAGCCGAAGTCGAGGCCCACGCCGAAGCGCGACCCGGGCGAGAACGGCAACACGTCAGGGTGTCGGAGGTAGTCGAGATGCAGGCCGTCGAGCTCCGGGTAGCGCGCCGCGAGCTCGGCGAACGTGGCTGCGAGCCACGGGGCCACGCCCGGCGCAGCCGGGTCCAGCCAGACCGCGGGCGTGCCGAGACGCAGGAACGCCGCGTCCGGCGCGGGGAGCTCGAAGGCGGGGTAGTCGAGCACGGATCGGCCGCGCCGGTCCACCTGCACGGCGCCCGGGCCGAGCTCGCGCAGAATCGGCGCAGCGCGGTTGGACGATAGAGACAGGACGTTCACCCACGCGTGCACGCGCAGGCCGCGGGCGTGCGCGACGGCGATCAGCGCGTGCAGGGGATCGGCGCCCGCCGCGGCGCGCGCGGCCACGAACGGGGAGGCGTCGGCGCGCGACGAGTCGAACCACGCCCGGCCGCCGCGGTAGACCTGCACGAAGAGGTCCGTGGCGCCGAGCGCGGCGGCGGCGTCGAGCAGCGCGGGCACGCGCTCGGGATGCTCGAGCACGCGCTGCGAGCCCTCGCACAGGACCCAGAGTCCGAGCCGGGGGCGCAAGGCCGGCGCCGGGGAGGGGCTTCCTCCGGGCGCCGGCTGCGCGGTGGCGGGGGACGCCGCGGGGAGAGGCGCAGCCTCTCCGCCCCGCGCGTCGCTCGCGTGCGTGGACGAGCCCGCGCCGCACGCGAGGACGACCGCCACCATCCCAGCGAGCGCGCACACCGCCCCGACCCGACCGAAGAAGGGAGAGGCGCCACGCGGCGCCGGAGGGCGAGGGGAGGGCATGGCGGCCGAAGCTAGCGCGGGCGCGTTGATGCGGGCCCGCGCCTCTCGCACACTCGCAGCGATGTGGGGGAGATGGGTTCTCGCGGCGGCGCTGCTGGCGCTGGGAACGCTCGCGCGGGCGGAGCCCGAGGGTGAGCCGGCCCCGTCCGGCGAAGGCGCCGCTCCTGCGGCGGCGGGCGAGGCCTCGCCCGGCCAGGCCGCGACTCCGACCCCGCCGGCAGCCGGGTCGGTCACGCCCACCGCGGCGGACGCCGCGCCGGTGCCGGGACCGATCGAGCCGACCCCGCCGGACGCCGCGCCGGCGCCAGAGCCCACCGCGGCCGCTCCGGGCGTCGCGCCCGCCGAGGCGGCTCCCGCGCCCAGCGTGCCCGACGCCGCCCCGCCGCCCGTCCCGCCTGCGCCCGAGGGCGCGCCGCCGGCGGCGGAGACCGAGGCGCCGCTGCCGCCCGGGCCCGCGCTGCGGGAGGCGCTCGCCGCCGAGCGCGCCGGCGACGTCGACGGCGCAGCGGCGCGCTTCTCGGCGATCGCGGCGCGACACGCGATCGTGGCGGACTGGGCCGACCTCCTGCGCGCGCGCGCGTGGCTCGACGCGAAGCGCTTCGAGGAGGCGCTGGCGGCGGCGCGCGAGGGCGAGGCGCGCAGCCCCGGGTCGCCGGTGCTGCCCGATCTGATGCTCGCGCGCGGCGATGCGCAAGTCGGGCTCGGCGATGGCGCGGCCGCGCGCAAGGCCTTCGAGGCGGCGCTGGCGCGCACCCAGGACCCGGACCGGAAGGCCGTGCTGCGCGGCCGTCTCGCGACGTCCCTCGATGCGGCGGGGGACGCGGCGGCCGCGCGTCCGCTCTGGCTCGAGCTCTGGCGCGCCGCTCCGCTCACGCCGGACGGCCGCCGCGCGACCGAACGTCTCGACGCCGATGCCGCCGCCACGGGCAAGGACGCGCGGCGCGCGGCCGACCATCTCGCGCGCGCGGACGTCCTCTTCCGATCGGGCTACACCGAAGAGGCGTTGCACGAGCTCGACCATGCGCGAGCGCAGCCCGGCCTCGATGCCGCGGCGGTCAAGGCGGCGGCGCTCCAGCGCGCGCAGTGTCTCTTCCGACTCCGCCGCTACGCCGAGGCCGAGAGCGCGTTTGCAGCGCTCGAACCGGACGAAGAGGCCGCGCTCATGCGCGCCCGCTCGGCCGCGCGCGGCGGCGACGTGCCGCGCGGCGTCGCGCTCCTCGACGGGCTGGCCGAGCGCGCGAAGCCGCGGAACGCGGCGCAGGCGCGCTGGTACGCGGGCCTCCTGCTCGACGGCGAGGGCGAGATCGAGGGTGCGCGCGAGCGCTTCGCGGCGGTCGCGGCTCAAAGGGCGGATCCGAGCCTCGTGCCGAACGCGCTGTGGCGCCTCGGCTTCGCGGCCTATCGCCTCGGCGACTTCGCGGCGGCGCGCGGTTACTTCGAGCAGATGGAGGCCGCCGCCCAGGACGAGCCGACGCGCCTCCAGGGGCGCTACTGGAACGCACGCGCCGCCGAGCAGGCCGGTCAGCCGGACGAGGCGAACGCCGCGTGGGCCGCCCTCGCGCGCGACTATCCGCTCTCCTACTACGGGTGGCGCGCGGCGGAGCGCGCGCCGGCGGTCGAGACCCCCTTCGCGCCGCCGCCGGTCGCGCTCGGTCCGCCGACGCTGGGCGCGGACGATCTCGCGCGGCCCCGCATCCTGCTCGAAGCGGGCCTCGACGGCGCCGCGGCGGAGGAGACGGCGCGCCTCCTGCGCCGCGCCGGCGGCCCGGGCGACGCCGCGCCGGCGGATCGCGTCGAGCTCGCGCGCCTCTTCGCGCAGGCCGGGGACGCGAGCCGGGCGCAGGGCCTGATCGTCGACGGTCTCGGAGACAGCCTCGCGCGGGGCGCACCGCCGAGCGCGGAGGAGCCCTGGCTCCTCGCGTGGCCGCTCGCGTTCCCGGGCCCGGTGGAGGTGGCCGTGGCCGGCAAGGGCGACGGCCTCCGCGATCTCGTGTATGCGATCATGCGCGAGGAGAGCGGATACCGACCTGCCGTGGTGTCACCTGCGGGCGCGCGCGGCCTGCTGCAGATCATGCCGGAGACCGGCGCCCGTCTCGCGCGCCAGGCCGGAGTGGGCGACTTCACCGCGGATGCGCTCTTCGAGCCCGAGGTGAACGTGCGTCTCGGCGCGGCGTATCTAGAGGAGCTGAGCCGCCGCTTCGACGGCCGGCTCTCGGCCGCGATCGGCAGCTACAACGCCGGCCCGGAAACGGTGTCGCGCTGGCTCGCCGAGCGCGCGACGCTCCCCGACGACGAGTGGGTCGAGGCGATCCCCTACGACCAGACGAGGGGCTACGTGAAGCGCGTCCTCCGCAGTCTCCACGCCTACCGGGTGCTCTACCCGTGACCGCCCGCGAGGCGCCGCTCTGGGGGGAGGCGCGCCGCCGCGCACCCGCGGAGATCGACGTGCTCGGCATCGGCCAGAGCTCGCTCGATCACGTCTGCCTGGTCGACGGGCTGCCGCGCTTCGCCGGCAAGGCGCGGATGGAGAGCTATCAGCGCATGCCCGGAGGGCAGGTGGCGACCGCGGTGCTGGCGTGCCGGCGGCTCGGCCTCCGCGCCGCGTTCGTCGGCCGGGTGGGCGACGACGAGGCGGGGCGCCAGGTGCTGGAGCCGCTGCGCGCCGCCGGCGTGGACCTCGCCGGCGTTCGCACGATTGCGGGCGCGCCGACGCAGCTCGCCGTCATCCTGGTGGACCGCGAGAGCGGCGAGCGCACCGTCCTCTGGCACCGCGACGCGCGGCTCGCGCTCTCGCGCGGGGACGTCCGCCGCGAGGAGATCGAGCGTGCGCGCGCGCTCCATCTCGACGGCGGCGATCCCGACGCCGGCGCGTTCGCCGCGAAGATCGCGCGGGAGGCGGGCGTGGCCGTCGTGCTCGATGCCGACACTCCGTCGGCCGGCATGGCCGAGCTGCTCGCGCACGTCGACTTTCCCGTCGTCTCGCGGGACTTCGCGCGTGCCTTCTTCGGGACGGACGACGTCGCGGACGCGCTCCGCGGATTGTGCGGTCTCGGCGCGCGGCTCGCGGTGGTGACGCTTGGGGACGTCGGCGCGCTCGCGTACGACGGCGCGCGTCTCGTCGCGAGCCCCGCGTTCGCGGTGGAGGTGCGCGACACGACCGGGGCGGGCGACGTCTTCCACGCCGCGTTCGTGCACGGTCTCCTCGCGGGGCACGGAGCTGAGCGCATCCTGCGCGCGGCGAACGCGGCCTCCGCGCTCAACTGCCGCGCCTTGGGGGCGCAGGGCGGGCTGCCGAGCGCCGCCGACCTCGCGGCATTCCTCGCGTCGCACGCCCCGCAGCCCTGGCGCGGCCCCGCGTTCTAGGCGCGGTGTCCTCTTCCCGGAGCTCCGTCCTGCCGATCCCACCCCAGGACCGACGCGTCCGGGAGGTGCGCCATGGCGGGCTCGAGCTCGAAGAACGGCCTCTTGCTGCTCCTTCTCCTCGTGGCGGGCGCGGGGGGCGTCGGCGCCTGGAACTATCAGCGCCACGCCGCCGAGGAGGCCGCCGAGTACCGGCCCTTCAAGGGCTACGCGACGGCAGACCTCGACAAGCTGATCGCCGCCCAGCGCTCCGAGATCGCGAGGCTGCGCCCGCGCGCGGCAGGCGCGCGCGCGGTGCGGGCCGACGCGCGGAGCGGGGGACTGATCGGGGACCAGGTGCGCGAGTTCGAGCGCGTGCAGCGACACGCCGGACGGTCGCGCGAGCTGTCCACGCAGCTGACGGACCTCGAGGTGATGCTCGATCAGCTCGAGAAGGAACGCGCGAAGCGCGGCAACGACGGCGAGAGCGAGGCGGCCCGCGTGCTGAGGCTCGCCTTCACGTTCTAGCTGGGACCGGCCCGCTTCGCGCCGATCCGCAGCTAGGACTCGTCGACCTCGGGCTCGTCCGGCTCCGCGGCGTCCGCGTCGTCCTCGAAGAGCTCCTCGGCCCCGGTGTCGAGATCGCCGAGATCGAGGTCCATGTCGTCCTCGAACGCGGGAGCGGCCTCGCCCTCCTCGTCGTCGAGCAGCGCCGGCATCGGACGCGGGGGCGGGCGCTTCGGCTGCGGCGGCGGCGCCGTTCCGGCCGACTCCTTCGGCTTCGTGCGCTGGTCCGTTCCGCACTTGGGGCAGATCGGCTCGGGCTTGTTCAGGTCGTAGAAGCGCTGGCCGCAGGAGTAGCAGGCGTGCTTGGCGCCGAGCTTGGCCTTGCGGTCCTCGGTCTGGGCGTCGCTCGCCGTGCGTCCGCGCTCGACCGGCTTGCGGCTCTGCTTCTTCTTGCTTCGCGTCGTGGTCATTCAGCGGCTCCGGGCGCGATGCGAATCGCATCGCCGGCATCGGCGATGCGGCGGATCCTGCTCGCGCGCAAGTCTTCGGGTCCATCGATCACGGAATGGTCGATCTCGATCGCGGCCGTCGCGTCGACCCCCTCGACGCCGGCTGCCAGGAGCCACCGACGATACACCGCCATCAGATCGCGACGAGCGGTCTCCGGCGAGTCGCTTCCGCTCGCGTTCTTGATCGGCGAGTAGTCTTCTTCGCGCCTCGTCTCGAGGATCATCACGCGGTCGGCGGCCGGCAGCGCGTCGAACACGAAGCGCTCGAGCTTGAGGCCGTTCGGCTGCGCGGGCGCCACCGGGCGCCCGTCCGCGTCGACCGTCGGGATCTTCTTCGCCGAGGCGTGATAGGGGAGCAGGCGGTCGGCGTTCGCGGCGACCTCCCGCACGAAGTCGACCTCGAGCACGTGGATCGCGATGCTGCCGGCCCAGAAGAGGAGCTCGCCGTCGGGCCCGCGGGCGTGGCGGCTCGCATCGTCGAGCTCGGTGTACTCGACGACTCCGATCCGGCCGTCGACGTGCGCGACGACGCCCATCTTCTCCATCGGATCGATCTTCGAGATCACCTTGCACGACATGCGTGCGCCCGCGGCGGCGTGGAACCCGAGGTAGGCGGGATCGGCGATCCGCACCAGCGGGTTGTCCACCTGGTAGTAGAAGAGGGAGCTGGCGCCGCGGCGCTCCATGTCGTCGAGGGCGCCCGAAGAAAGGAGGGCGGTCAGCGATCCCCCGTGGCCGTTCGGGCTCTCGAAGATGCGGTCCGGCCGCTCGAGCATGAGACGGCCCTCGAAGTCCAGGGCCGGAACCATCTGCTGCTGCAGGAAGAACACGTCGCCTTCGGGCAGGCCGAACCAGCTCTCCCGCCGGAAGAGCGCCCGCGTCTCGACGTCGGTGGCGCCGCTCGTCATCACGTACCACGGGACGGCGCGGCCGTAGCGGCGCCGGAGCCCGCGGAGCTTCTGGGCCTGCTGCGCGAACAGGGTGCGGTCGCTGAGCGGACCGACCGGGTAGGCGCCCTTGGGCCCCTCGAAGCCGAGCCGCGTGCCCTGACCGCCAGCCACCACCATCACGGCGACCCGGCCTTCGGCGAGCAGCGCCTCGCCGCGTTCGAGGGCAGCGGCCGCTGCGCGCGGGTCGCCGCCGCGTTCGGGCAGCCGCTCGATCGGAGCTGGCTCGAGCCGGCGCGCGCCGGGCGCGGCGAGGGCCCGGGTCGCGACGTGGGCGTTCGCGAGGGACGCGAGATCGATGCCCGCGGCCTGGCGCGCGAGTCGCGCGCGCGCCGCCTCGTCGAGCGCATTCCAGAACCGGAAGACGTGCGCCTGGTCGAAGGCTGCGAAGCGTTCGCGCAGCTCCTCAAGGCTGGTCGTGGGACCGGCGGATCGGGATTGCATCGCGGCGTCGGTTTGCAAAGCGGGAGGCGCAATAGCACAGCGCGCAGGGGGTGCAAAACCCTAGGCGAGATCGCCCTCCGAGCGGCCGCCCCGAGGCGCCAGACCGGAAAGGGAGGGACGTTCGTTCGGGTTCCAAGGCGCCCGGGCCTGGAGGAGGAACGCCTCCGTCCAGGCGGCTGCATGATTTGACATAATCAATCTTATCGGACGTTGTCGTGTAGGCGCAAAGTGAAAATGTCCGGTTTCTCCCAGTTAGAAATGTCCGGTTCCGGGCACCTGGAGGCCGACATGACGTGGGTGGGGACCGTGACGATGAGCGCCAAGGAGCTCGACCGGCTGGAGGTGCTGGGCCGCGTGGCCGAGCGACGTTGGACGCAGCGGCGCGCGGCGGAGACTAGAGAACACCGGCGGCGGCGCGCAGGCGCTCGTCCGCAGTGAGGAGCGCCAGCGATGGCATGCGGCGGCGGGCGAGGACGAAGGTCGCTACGTGGAGCGCGTCGAGTGTGCGCAACGGCAACGTTGGCGCCACTTGCCCTGCGAGCTCACAGACGCCCGGCGACAGCTCGAAGATGTCGCACCGACTCCAGAAGCTGCCGATCTCACGCTCTGCATCCGCGAGGCGAAGCTCCGAGATCGATCCCTCGCGACGCAGCCGGAATACCGCGCGTTGCGACTCCACGAGGGACAGGCGCGACGTGACGAGAACCCTCGCCTCGCGTAGCGCCTGCTCCACGTCGGGCGAGGCGCCGGACTCCAGCACGGCGCGTAGCACCGCCGACGTGTCCACGTAGAGACCGCGCTCGGACTTGGCCATCTACCGATCAGCTCGGAGATCTTCGAGGATGGCCTGGACCTGCTGCGAGGAGAGGCCGAGACCGCGAGGCCGCCAGCGCCAGCCCTCCTTCGAAGCGCTCGCACGCGTCACCTCGCCGGACTCTGCAAGCGCCTCGAGCACGGCCTCCGGAGACTCCGCGGCGAGCCCCTGGCGACGGCTCGGGCGCAGTTCGGCGATGACGGCCTCCCGTTCGGTCACCAGGATCGTCTCGCCCGACTTCACCAGACGAAGATATTCCGAGAGCTTCGCCTTCAGCTGCTTGATGCCGACCGCTCGCATCGAGACGAAGGTAGTCTCTAGTAGTCACCTGTCAAGCTCGGGGGGACGGTCGGAACGCCTGGGGGCCGTCGGTCGTCCTCGGTGGCACCCATGACGCCCGGTGCGCTCTCGCGTAACCGCGCGTCACCTCTTGCGCTTCGGTCGCGGAGCATGATCGGCGACCTGGGCCCCTGGGCTCACCCGAAGGCTCGTAGGGGCTCGGCAGGGCTCCGCGTATTCGGTCTCCGACGAGCCCCTCGGTCCGCGGCCCCGTTGACGGAACACCACCTCCCGGACGTAAACAATTGTCGTGTAGGCGCAGGGCGACGCCGGACTCGAATCGTGGGCGTCGCGTGGGAGCGCTGGCGCGCTGAGCGCGGCAACTGCGAGAATCCGCCCGCGAGCCCAGAAAGTGTCCACGACCTTCAACGCCCGCAACGCCGACGCCTACGAGCTCTTCATGGGCCGCTGGAGCCGGCGGCTCGCGCCACCGTTCATCGCCTTCGCGGGCGTGGCCGACGGCGAGCGGGTGCTCGATGTCGGCTGCGGCACCGGGAGCTTGACCTTCGCGCTGGCCAAGGCGGCGCGGGTCGCGCGGATCGCCGCGATCGACGATGCCGAGGTCTACCTCGACGCGGCGCGCCTCGCGAACGCCGATCCTCGGATCGGATTCGAGCGCGGCGACGCCTGCGCGCTGCCCTACGCCGACGGCGAGTTCGACCGCGCGCTCTCGCTGCTGGTCCTGCACTTCATCCCCGACGCCCCGCGCGCCGTGGCCGAGATGCGCCGTGTGGTGCGCTCCGGCGGCGTCGTCGCCGCGACGGTCTGGGACGGTTTCGGCGGTCTGCCCTTCTATCGGATGTTCTGGGACACCGCCGCCGTGCTCGATCCGGCGGCGGCGGCCGCGCGGCGCGAAGCGTACTTCCGGCCGATGGCGGCGCCGGGTGAGATGGCGGCCGCGTGGACGCGCCTCGGCCTGCGCGACGTCCGCCAGACGATGCTGACGATCCGCATGGACTACGCCGATTTCGACGATTTCTGGCGACCGATCGCCGCGGGGGAAGCGGCGCTCGGAAAATACGCGAGCGGGCTCGCCGCCGACGCACGCGCGCGGCTGGAGCGGGCGTTGCGCGCGGCGTACGAGAGCGGCGAGCCCGACGGCCCGCGCTCCTTCGCCGCCACCGCGTGGGCGTGCCGCGGAGTCGTGCCGTAACTGCCGTCCTTCCGAGCGAACGTCACCCAGGAAGCGGTCAGGGCTGCGCGGCGGCCGGCGGCTCCGGGCTCCCGCTGACCATGGGCCCGCTGGCCGCTCCAGTGCCCGCCCGCGCGCGCAGCTCGGCCATCTGCTGCGCGAGGTGCGGCGGGAGCTCCCTCGAGTCGGCGTCCGCGGCGAGGCGGTTGGCGATGCCCGTCGCGCGGTCGAGCTCGCCGGCCTCGGCGTAGCAGCGTGCGGCGTCGGCGAGCGCCCACTGCTGGAGCGGGAATCCCGGCAGCTCGGCCGCCTCGAGGTAGGCGGCCCCGGCGTCCGCCCACTTGCCCTCCGCCTCGCGCGCTGCGGCGATCCGCTGGAGCGCGATCCCGCGCAGCGGATCCCGGCTCCCCAGGCCGGCCATCCCGGCCTGCCAGGCCTCCGTCGCCTGCCCCGGCTCCCCGGCCTTCTCGAGCAGATCGCCGGCCGTGATGCGCGCCACGGCGGCCGCGGCCGAGCCCGCGTGCTCGTTCGCCACCGCGAGCAGCTTCTCCGCGTACTCGCGCCGGACCGCCTTCGCCGTCTCGGGGTTCGCCGGCTCCACGACCTCGGTCGATCCCGCGCTCGCGCCCATGGCGTCGAGGAACTCGCGCTCGACCTTCGCGAGCGCGGCCGAGCCCGCGTCCTCGCGGTGCGCCGTATAGGCCGTCCAGCCGCCGTAGCCCGCGGCGGCGAGCAGGATGGCGGCGATGATCGCGACCACCGCGATCGGGTTCGTGGCGATCCAGTGCGCGATGCGATCGGCGTAGCTCTCCAGCTCTTCCAGCGTGGTGTGGGGAGTCGTCTCGGAGCTTCGAGCCAAGGGATCCTCCGGCCGCCTTCGGATGGGCGCGCACCCCGCGCGCCGGCGCCGGGGGCCGCGCAGTGTATCGCCTCGCCCGGCGCGTGGTCAGCGGCGCGCGCGCCGCCCGGGCTTCTCGTCGGCGGCATCGCTGCGGCCGCGCAGGCGCAGCCGGATCGGCGTGCCGACCAGGTCGAAGCTCTCGCGCAGGCGGTTCTCGAGGAAGCGCCGGTACGACGCCTTCACGGCCGTGGGCTCGGTGCAGAACAGCACGAAGGTCGGCGGCCGCACGGAGGTCTGCGTGCCGTAGAAGAACTTGATGGGACGCTTGCGCGGCCCGCTCTGCGCCATCGAGGGCTCGTGGAGCGCGACCGTCGCGCGCAGCCAGCGGTTCAGCTCGCCGGTCGTGATCGTGCGCTGCGAGGCCGCGGCGAGCTTCGGGAGCGTCGCGAAGATCGCGTCGAGCCCTTTGCCCGTGCGCGCGGAGATCTGGACCACGGGCGCGTCCGCCATGAAGCGCAGGCCGTGGGTGATGTCCTCGCGCACGCGCTTGCGGGCGTCGGCGCCGCGCGGCTCGACGAGGTCCCACTTGTTCGCGAGGACGGCCGCGGCGCAGCCGCGCTCGCGCACGAGCCCGGCGACGCGCGCGTCGGCGTCGGTGAAGCCCTCCGCCGCGTCGAGCACGATCAGCGCGACGTCCGCGCGCTCGATGCTGCGGATCGCCATCAGCGCGCTCCCGCGCTCGACGGCCTGCGTGCGCTTCCCGGGCCGCCGCAGGCCCGCGGTGTCCACCAGCACGTAGGTCTTCCCGCCGCGCACGACGCGGGTGTCGACGGCGTCGCGCGTCGTGCCCGGCGCGTCGGCCACGACGACGCGCTCGCTGCCCGCGAGCCGGTTCACGAGCGAGCTCTTCCCCACGTTCGGGCGGCCGACGATCGCGATGCGCACCGCGCCGTCGTCGGGCGCGGCCTCGGCCTCGGCCGGCGGCGGCAGCGCCGCCACGAGCTCCTCGAGCGCGTCCCACGCGCCGGTCGCGTGCTCCGCCGACACCGCCCGCGTCCGCTCGATCCCGAGCTCGTAGAACTCGGCCATCCGGGCCGCGTGGGACGGCCGGTCCATCTTGTTGACCGCCAGGGTCACGGGCTTCGACGTGCGGCGCAGCGCGCGCGCGATCGCGTCGTCCCCGGGCAGGCGGCCGGTCTGCGCGTCGGTCACGAAGAGGATGGCGTCCGCCTCGGCGACTGCGACCCGGGCCTGCGCCTGGATCGCCGCCGGGAGCCCGGCCTCGGCGTCCGGATCGAGCCCCGCGGTGTCGACGATGAGCACACGGCGGTCCCCCACCCTCACCTCTTCGACGATCCGATCGCGTGTGATCCCCGGCGTGTCCTCGACGAGCGCCCGGCGCCGACCCGCGTAGCGGTTGAAGAGGCTCGACTTGCCGACGTTCGGGCGGCCGACGATGGCGATGATGGGGAGCGGGCTCGACACGATGCGTCGTAGGGTAGGCGCACCGACCCGGCGCGGGAAGCCGCGCCTCCGCCCGGCGCCGCTCCTTCGCGCACTCGCAAAAGCGCGCTCCACCCCGGCGTTCGTGCAAGGATTGCTTGACAATCGACGCGCGCGGCCCGTAGGCTCGCCGCGGGTGACCTAGGGGGACGCGGCCGTCGCCGGCGGCCGTGGCGTTCGAGTACCCGGTCGAGACAACCCGGTGGAGCAGCGGTCGAGCGTGCTCGACCCTCGGAAGGAGTGGCCGTGAACCCGCTTGCGCGTCTCGTGGCGGGCCTTGCGCTCGTACTCACAGTCGTGTCAGTGGCGCCGACGCCGGCCGAGGCCGGCTACCAGACCTTGAAGCGCTCGATCTCCAACATGCTCTTCGCGCCCTTCGATGCGGTGCTGTCCCCGGTCGTCGCCGGGAAGACGGAGTACGAGCACCTGCGCGACATCGACGACACGCTCGGCGTCCAGATCGCCTACACCGTGCCGGGCTTCCTCTGGCTCACCGCGGTGCAGGGCGGCGCGGCCGTGATCCGCGAGGCCACCGGGATGCTCGAGCTGATTCCCGGCATCGTGCTGCTGCCCTTCCCCGGGACCGAGATGAGCCCGCTCTTCGACCCGGTCCAGCGCGCGGACGCACTGGTGGACTTCCCGAACCCCGTCACCGACGTGAAGTTCGGCATCGACTACACGTCGCCGCCGTCCTAGTCGGCGCGGGCGCGGGTCAGGCCCCGAGGAAGCGCTCGACCGCCTTCTCGATGGCGCCGCCGTCGTCCGGGGAGAGCCACACCGCTTCGGGCACGCCACGGAGCCAGGTGCGCTGCCGCCGCGCGAACTGGCGCGTGTCGGTCTTCATCGACGCGAGCGCGTTCACGAGCGTGTCGGAGCCGTCCACCACCGCCGCCAGGTGCCGGTAGCCGATCGACTGCATCGAGCGCAGCTCCGGTCCGTAGCCGCGCTCCCGCAGCCCGCGCACCTCCTGCAGCAGGCCGCCCTCGATCATCGCCTCGCACCGCCGGTCGATCCGGCGGTCGAGCTCGTCCCGCCCGGGATCGAGCGCGAGGTGCAGCACCCGGTAGGGGCGGTCGGCGAACGCGTGGGCGACGCGCAGGGCCGACGCCGCACCGCCCGCGCGCAGGCAGAGCTCGAGCGCACGGATCACGCGCCGCAGGTCGTTGGGATGGATGCGCCGCGCCGCTTCGGGATCGAGCCCGGCGAGCCGGCCGTGCAGCCGGTGCGGATCGCCGGCGCGTGCGGCCGCGGCGTGCTCCTCCTCGAGCTCGCGGCGCAGCGCCTCGTCGGCGCCGCCGCCTCCGAGCAGCCCCGACAGGAACGCGCGCACGTAGAGCCCGGTGCCGCCGGTGAGCAGCACCAGGCGTCCGCGCCCGTGCACGAGCGCCGCAGCGGCGCGCGCCTCGATCGCGTAACGCCCCGCGCTGTAGAGCTCGTCCGGCAGCACGACGTCGAGCAGGTGATGGGGAACGCGGGCGCGGTCCGCGGGCGTGGGCTTCGCGGTGCCGATGTCCATGTACCGGTAGACCTGCATCGAGTCGGCGTTCACGATCTCGCCGTCGAAGCGCTCGGCGAGCCGGATCGCCCAGGCGCTCTTGCCCGAGGCCGTGGGCCCGGTCACCACCACGACGGGCGGTCGCGTGTCCGCTGCGCTCGAGCTCACGTGGGGATTCCTCGTCCGAAAGTGCGAGGGTAGCGTCCGGCGGCGGCCGAGGTCAGCGGCGCGCGAAGCGGCGCTCGAGCTCGCTGCGATCGAGCGACACGGCGACGGGGCGGCCGTGCGGACACGTCGGCGCCCACGGGATCGTGTCGAGCGCCTCGAGCAGCGCCTGCTGCTCGCGCGGCGACATCACGTCGCCCTTCCGGCGCGCCGCGTGACACGCGAGTGTGGCGAAGACGCGGTCGAGCACCGGCAGCAGCCGGAGCCCCGCCTCGGCGCCCGCCCCGGCGAGGTCGGCCGCGCGCAGCTCCTCGGCGAGCGTCCGCACGAGCGGCGCCGGGTCCTGGCCCGAGAGCAGCGCGGGGATCGCGCGCACGGCCACCGCGCCCGCGCCGAAGCCCTCGAGCTCGAAGCCGAGCGTCTCGAGCGACGCGCCGGCGGCGAGGAGCGCGGAAGCCGACGCGGCCTCGAGCTCGACGACGGCGGGCGCGAGCAGCCCCTGGCGCGGCACCCCGCCCTCGAGCCGGCTCGCCCGCAGCCGCTCGTAGAGCACGCGCTCGTGGGCCGCGTGCTGGTCGACGAGCACGAGCCCGTCCTTCGCTTCGAGCACCAGGTACGTGGCGTTGAGCTGGCCGACCGCGCGCAGGTCGGCGAAGCGCATCCCGGCCGATGCGGACGCCTCCCCCGCGCCCTGCGCGAGCCCGGCGAGCCCCGCCCCGCGGCCGGGCTCCGCCGCGGCCCCCGGCGCCGCGGTCCCGGGCGCCGCGGTCCCGGGCGGAACCGCGAAGATCCAGTCCGTGGCCTGCGGGGTCGACCCCGTACCGACGGCGTCCGGCGCGAGCCGCTCGGCCCCTGCGCTCCCGACACCGCTGCGCGTAGATCTCCCGGCATCCGCACCCGCGCCCGCGATCCAGTCCCGCCGTCCGATGGCGTCGCGCAGGCTCCGCCGCACGAGCTCGTGGATGCCGCGCGGGTCGGCGAAGCGCACCTCCCATTTCGCGGGGTGCACGTTCACGTCGACGGCGCCGGTCGGGAGGTCGAGGAAGAGGACCGCCGCCGGGAAGCGGCCGCGCGGCAGGAGGTCGCGGTAGACCTCCACCACGGCGTGTCGGAGGAGCCGGTCGCGCACCGGCCGGCCGTTCACGAAGAGGTGGATGCCGTCGCCGGTCGCGCGATGCCAGCCGGGCTGCGAGACGAAGCCGGAGAGGCGCGCCGCACCGGCCTCGCCGCGGACGGGCACGAGGGCCGAGGCCTCGTCGTCCGAGAGCACGGCCGCGATCCGGTCGAGCGGATCCGCCGCGGCCGGCCACGTGAGCACCGCGCGGTCGTCGCGCCGCACGTCGAAGTGGATCGCGGGGCACGCGAGCGCCACGCGCGCGAGCCAGTCGGCGACGTGCCCCCACTCCGTGACGGGCGACTTGAGGAACTTCCGCCGGGCGGGCACGGAGCCGAAGAGGTCGGCCACCTCGATGCGCGTGCCCTCGGGTCCGCCCGCCGCGGCCGCGCGCACGGTCTCGCCGCTCTCGACCCGGAGCTCGAAGCCCTCCTCCGCGCCGCGCGGCCGGGTCAGGAGCCGGAGCCGCGAGACGGACGCGATCGCCGGCAGCGCCTCGCCGCGGAAGCCGTAGCTGCGGATCCGCGAGAGGTCGTCGGCCGTCCCGAGCTTGCTCGTCGCGTGGCGCAGGAGCGCGAGCCGCGCGTCGTCCGGGGTCATCCCGCAGCCGTCGTCGGTCACGGCGACGAGGGCCGCGCCCCCCTCCCGCACCTCGACGCGCACCCGCGTGGCGCCCGCGTCGAGGGCGTTCTCCACCAGCTCCTTCACCACGGAAGCCGGGCGTTCCACCACCTCGCCCGCCGCGATCTGGTCGATCAGGGCGTCGGGCAGGACGCGCACGCGGGCCGGCGGAATCAAGAAACCCTCCCCTCCCCCGTCGGCTAACACGCACCCCGGCAGGGCGTCAAGCCGGGCCGGGCTGCGGGCCGGCTTCTGCCCGGCCCGGTCACGGACTCGCAAATCAGTTGACAAGGTCCTTGATTCTCGAATAGTTTTCGCTCGCGGGGAGACCGCATGGGGGGGAGTTTGCGATGGCCATGGCCGAGCACCTGGGAGGGGCCGCCGCGACGCTCGGCGGCATCGGCGCCGATCGGCCCGTCGGGCGGCGGCGCGAGGACCGGATCGTCGGATCGAGCGCCGCGACGCAGCGGGTGATCGAGCAGGCGAGCGCGGCTGCGCGCGTCGATCTGCCGGTCGTCGTCGCGGGACCGTCGGGGAGCGGCAAGGAGTTCGTGGCGCGGGCGATCCACGCCTGGGGCGAGCGCGCCGCACGGCCCTTCGTGACGCTCGCGTGCGGCTCGATCCCGGAGTCGCTCCAGGGTCGCGAGCTGCTGGGCTCCGCGGCCGGCCTGCACGCGCTCGCGCCGGATGCGCACGTCGGTGCGCTCGAGCGCGCCGGCGACGGGACGGTGCTGCTCGACGAGATCGAGCTCCTGCGCCCCGATCTGCGCGCCGCCCTGCTGCGCGCGCTCTCGACCCGGAGCTTCACGCCCGAGGGCGGCCGCGAGGCGACGCCGCTGCGCGCACGCGTGATCGTGACGACGGCGCTGGCGTCGGACTCGCCCTTCGGCGAGCTGCCGCACCACGCGATCGCGCTCACCGCGCTCGCGGATCGCCGCGAGGACATCCTGCCGCTCGCCGCGCACTTCCTCGGGACGAGCGCGACCGAGAACGGCGTGAAGCCGATCGGGTTCACGTCCGACGCCCGCGCGTACCTGCTCGCGGAGCCGTGGTCGGGCAACGTCCGCGAGCTGCGCACCCGCGTGCAGCAGGCCGTGCGCCTGGCGGGCGGTGGCGCGGTCGGTGCGGAGGCGCTGCTGCTGGCCGCGGAGGACCAGGAGATCCCGAGCTTCAAGGACGCCAAGCGGGCGTTCGAGGCGCGCTACGTGATGAGCCTCCTGCGGCGCTGCGGCGGCAACATCAGCCGGGCGGCGCGGCTGGCGCGCAAGGACCGCAAGGACTTCTACGACGTGATCCGGCGGACGGGGATCGATCCGGCGCGCTTCCGGGGCTGATAAGCTCGGGGCCATGGGCTCCGTGCGCGCCGCAGTCGTGCAGCTGACCTCGACCGACGACGTCGCGGCCAACCTCGCGGCCGCGCGCGCCCTCCTGCGCGAGGCCGCCGACCGCGGCGCCGAGCTCGCCGCCCTGCCCGAGAACTTCGCGTTCCTGCGCCGCGAGGGCACGGCCATCCCGTGCGCGCAGGGTCTCGACGGCGAGATCGTGGGCGCCTTGCGCGACGCCGCGCGCGCGCACGGCATGTGGATCCTCGGCGGCAGCTTCCCGGAGCGCGTTCCGGGCGACACCCGGGTGTGGAACACGAGCGTGCTCGTCTCGGCGGCCGGAGACGTCGTCGCGGCGTACCGGAAGATCCACCTCTTCGACGTCGACCTGCGCGCGCAGGGCGGCGGGCACTACGCCGAGTCGGCGGCGATCGCCCCGGGCAAGGAGGTGGTGCTCGCGGAGACGCCCTTCGGACCGCTCGGCCTCTCCATCTGCTACGACCTGCGCTTCCCCGAGCTCTACCGCGACCTCGCCGCGCGCGGGGCGCGCTTCCTCGCCGTGCCGAGCGCGTTCACGCCCCACACCGGGAAGGATCACTGGGAGGTCCTCCTTCGCGCGCGCGCGATCGAGAACCAGGCGTTCGTCCTCGCGCCGGCGCAGTGCGGGCGGCACAGCGACGCGCGGTCGAGCTACGGGCGGTCGCTCATCGTCGATCCGTGGGGCCTCGTCCTCGCCCAGGCGGGCGACCGGCCGTCGGTGGCGGTGGCGGACCTCTCGCTGGAGGAGCAGGACCGCGTGCGCGCGTCGCTGCCCGCGCTCGCGCACCGCCGGCTCTAGGCGGGTGCGTGATCGCGTGGGCGGAGGGGCCGGGGGTGGGGCATGTCCCGCCTCCTTCGGTTCGGCGCGTTGGACGCGTCTGCACGCTCGCCGCTTGGGTGGGCGCCTCACAGATAGAGATGAGAAGGCCAACCCCCTCACGGGATCCCGTAAAACGGGTCCCAAGCCACGGGCTCTAAGCCCAAGAGGAGGTTGGCCATGGAGGATTGTATCCGGTCGAGTGAGCTCACGGTGGGAATCGATCTGGGGGACCGGGTGAGCCGACTCTGCGTGCTGGATGGTACGGGCGAGGTGATCGAAGAGGGTCGGGTCGCCACGCGCCCCGAGGCGTTGCGTGCCCGGTTCAGCGCGACTCAGCGGATGAGGATCGTACTCGAGACGGGGACGCACGCGCCTTGGGTCAGCCGATTGCTCGAGGCGTTGGGCCACGAGGTGTACGTGGCCAATGCGCGGCATATGGCGCTGATCTCGAAGAGTGACAGCAAGAGTGATCGGATCGACGCGGAGATGCTGGCCCGGGTGGGGCGGTCCGACCCGAAGCTGCTGCGCGCGGTGCGTCCGCGTCGCGCGGAGACCATGGCGAGCCTGGCCCTGCTCCGTTCGCGGGAGGCGTTGGTGCGTGCGCGTTCCGCGTTGGTGAACCACGCGCGAGGGACGGTGAAAGCGGCGGGGGGACGGCTGCCCGCCGTCAGTACGGAGGCTTTTGCACGGCGTGTCCTCCCGCACGTGCCGGCGGAAGTCGGTGATGCGGTCGCACCGGTCCTCGATCAGATTGCAGCGCTCACGACGGCAATCGCAGCCTATGACCGACGGATCGGGCGCATGGCGCGTGACGCTCATCCCGAGACGAAGGTCTTGCGCCAGGTGACCGGTGTCGGGCCGCTGACGGCGCTGACCTACGTGCTGACGCTCGAGGATCCACACCGCTTCCGAACGAGCCGCGCCGTGGGCTCCTATCTGGGTTTGCGTCCGAAGCGATCGCAGTCGGGAGAGCGCGATCCGCAGCTGCGGATCACCAAGGCAGGCGACCGTGCGCTGCGCGGGCTGCTCGTCCAGGCCGCGCACTACATCCTCGGTCCCTTCGGGCCTGACTGCGATCTGCGGCGCTTTGGACAACGGCTGGCGGAGCGAGGAGGCAAGGCGGCGAAGAAACGCGCCACGGTCGCCGTGGCGCGCAAGCTCGCCGTGCTCCTGCACCGGCTGTGGATCACTGGAGAGCAGTACGAGCCGGTGCGCCAGGGGGCTGCGGTCGCGTCCGCCGCTGCGTAGCCGAGGATAGGAACACAGGCACGGAACCGACGAAGGAGACCGAAGCAGGCGAACCTGGATCTGCCGAGTCCGCATGACTGCGACTGACGCCTTCGGCAAAAGCCCGTCTCACAGACTGCAGCATGCGACTCCTGCCGGAACCCTACGTGCACCGAGCTCGCAGGCCGAGCTCACCAAGAGTGCGAATGGAAGCCTGGCAGACCGGATCGCTCCAGCGGCCGCCAAGTCGGCCTTGTGCCTTGACGGGGGAGGCCTTCTCATGGAAGGCGTCGGCGGGAGCCGACCCACTCCCGGCCCCTCCGCCTACGCGATCGAGTCTTTCAGCAGTCCCGAGCCGCACGCTTCCGCTCCACGAGCCGGCAGTCTCAAGGGCTATCCCCCGGGAGCCGATAGCTCCCTGGCCATGCCCGAGCCTCGCGACAAGAGCCGATCGGCCGACTCCGGCGCCGCGCCCGCGGCGACGGGCCGGGCCGCGCTCGTGATCCGGAACGGCGGCTTCGAGGGCATGACCTACGAGCTCACGGGCGAGGAGACGCTGATCGGCCGCAACCCGACCACGGACATCACGCTCCTCGACGAAGGCATCAGCCGCGAGCACGCGCTCATCTCGTGGGACGAGACGAACCAGACCCACACGCTCGAGGACCTCCAGTCGACGAACGGGACGAAGCTCAACGGCAAGAAGGTCCGCTCGGCCGTGCTCAGCCACGGCGACGAGATCCAGGTGGGCCACACCCTCTTCCAGTTCCTGATCCGCTGAGACCGGGCGCGGCTAGCTCGAGATCCGGCGCCTCACGCGGGGCCCCAGGCGATTCGTCAGCGCGGGCGGCAGGCGCCGCCAGAGGTCCGAGAGGCGGCGGAGCACCGGGCTGTCGCCGGGCGCGGCCGCGGGCAGCGTGCGGCCGTCGGGGCCGAGGCGGATCCACGCGAGGGGCCGTTCCTTCGCGCCCCAGCCGAGCTTGAAGCGATAGGTGCCCGCGTCGCGCGGCGAGCGTCCGAAGTCGAGCTCGCGTGCGCCCACGGCCACCGCCCAGCGCAGCGCCTCCCAGTAGATCAGGTTGTTCGGGCAGCGCGCGCGCTCCGCGCGCAGCGTGGAGGCCCACGGGATCGTGACGCTGCCGCCGTAGTGGATCGCGACGAGGCCCCCGACGGAGCGCGCGCCGTCGCACGCGACGCAGAAGCGAAGGCGCGGCCCGAACGCCCCGGCCGCCGACGCGAAGAAGGCGTCGGCGTGCACCGGCGAGCCCAGGTCGCGCATGTTCACCCGGAACGGGTCGAGAAAGCCGCGCAGGACGTCGTAGTCCGGCCCGGCCGGCGCGAGGCCCTCACGCGTCGCCTTGCGCGTCTGGTTGCGGACTTTCGCGGAGAGGGCCGACCACTGGGCGTCCTCGCTCGACTCGAGCGGGAGCGCGAGGTCGACGCGGTCGACGAACGAGGCGTCGGTCGCCGACGCGAGCGGGTCGCGCTGGCGCAGGTCGAGCGCGCGCGCACCGACCGCGCGCGCGTGCGCGAGCGCGGCGTCGAGCAGCGCGCGCTCCGCCTCGGGGTCGGACGCCAGCACGCCTCCCGTGTCGAGGAAGGGCATCGAGACGAGCTCGAGCGCGCCGCGGAGCGTGCGGAACGAGATCAGTGGCAGGACGCCGCGCACCCGGCCCGCGCCGTCGCGCGCGAGGAGGTAGTGGGAGCGCAGACCGTAGGCTTCCCGCATCACCCGGGACCACGCGGCCGCGTGCGCAAGGGTCGCCGCGGGGTGGGCCTCGACGAACGCGTCCCATTCCTCGCCGGGGTCCCGCACGGCTTCGATGCGCATCGCGGCGAGTCTAGCCGAGCGCCCGGTGCGCTTCGGCCTGCCGCGGCGCACGGCCGCGGTGTATAGAGCGTGCACGTCGCGGCGACGCCCTTGCGTGGCGTCGCGGTTCGGCCGAAGGGAAACGTCGAAGGGAGGGAGCACATCATGATCATCACGAGCCAGGTCGAGGGGAATCGGGGACGGCGTGCGGGTCTCGCGCTCGGCGCCCTGCTGTGGGCCGCCAGCGCGGTGGGCTGCGCGTCGGTCCAGCCTGCGCCGCCGGCGCCGATCACGATCCCGACCTATCGCGTGGCCCCGCCGGACCAGCTGCTCATCAACGTCCTGCCGGAGCCCGCCATCGACCGCACCGTGGTCGTGCGCCCGGACGGCAAGGTCTCGATCGACCTCGTCGGCGACGTCGACGCCGCGGGCCGCACCACCGAGGAGATCGCGAAGGAGATCCAGGCGCGCATCGGGAAGTACAAGCGCGACGCCGTCGTCACCGTGTCGGTGACGAGCGCGCTCAGCGTCACCGTCACCGTGCTCGGCGAGGTGGGCAACCCGACGGCGTTCCCGCTCACGAAGGACACGCGGGTCGTCGAGGCCATCGGGCATGTCGGCGGGCCGACACACCTGGCGGCGAGCAACCGGGTCCGGGTGATCCGCACGTCGGAGGGCCAGGCGAACGTGATCCTCGTGGACATCGACGCCATCCAGGGCGGCGACCTGCGGACGAACATCATGCTCGCCGGCGGCGACGTGATCTACGTGCCGCCGACCGTGCTGGCCGAGATCGGCTACGCGCTCGCGGGCTTCTTCTTCCCGTTCCAGCAGCTCATCGGCTTCGGCAGCCAGGTGGCGGTGAAGGTGTTCAGCGGAGGCGCGTTCTAGGGTCGCGTCGCGGGGAGGGTCGACCCTCCCCGCGTCTTGTCCCTTTTTCGTGCGACACGCCGGCGCTTGCGCATGCGCTGCGATGTGCCTGTGTGGGCCCGCTCCCGCCCATTGATTCCAATGCAGGGTGTCCGCGGAAGCCCCCGGGCCGCCTCGGGAATCCCATGCCGCAGCGCGTCGCAGGGGCGCCATCCCGTCTCAGCTTGTCCTTGCAACTAGCCGAGAGAAAACCCGGAAGGGCGCAGACATTTTTCTGGAACCTTGCGTCGTGGCCCTCTAAGATGCGACCGCGTCGCAGATCCGAGGCAGGAAGCGCCGCGCACCGGCCGAAGCGCAGGGGATGACCCGAGAGCGGTGCGCGGATTTCGGTCCCGCGGTGCACGTGACCGAGGCCTGACACCTGGGGCGGGAACACAGGCACTCACCCGTGTAGACGCGCCGCGCCAAGCGGCGCACCGAAAGGAGGCCACAGCCGAGTTCGGGGGGTAACTGGCTGCGGTGGTGTGGACGAGGGACCGATCGTCACGCCCTGGGCGTGACGGAGCTGGCAGAAGCGGATGCGATACTACTTGCTGAATCTCTACATCCGGCGCGTCGCGCTGGCCGCGATCACCGACTTGCTGGCGTTCACCGTCGCGGCGGCGGTCACCTGGTGGATGGTTTCGCCGCCCTACACGCTCCAGGGCTACGGCACCGCGGTCGCGGCTGCCGCTCTCGGGAACTTCGTCCTCCTCTACTACGCGGACGCCTACGGCCTCACCGTGCTCGGCAGCGGCCGGCGGACGCTCGCGAGCGTCACCGTGAGCCTCGGCATCGGCGCGGTCATCCTGCTCGCCTCGCACTTCGTCTTCCGGTATCACCCGACGACGGTCGAGACGATGGCCGACGTCGCCGCGCTCTACATCGTGCTCGTCCTCTCCGGGCGGCTCGGGTTCCGGGTCCTCTCCTCGCATCCGAGGTTCCAGCGGCGCGTCCTCATCGTGGGCACGAGCGACCTCGCGCGCGCGATCGCGCGCGCGGTGCGCGAGCGGCGCAACCTCGGCACCGAGGTGGCGGGCTTCCTGTCCGACGATCTCGACGACCAGGGCGCGTGGATCGAGGGCTATCCCGTCCTCGGTCCGGTGCACGAGATCGAGAAGGTGGTCGAGCGCGACGGCGTGGGCCGGATCGTGGTGGCTTCGAAGCGCCGCGACGAGTACTTCCCGGCCGAGGAGCTCCTCGCGGCGAAGCTCGAGGGTCTCAGCGTCGAGTCGGGCGTCGCGTTCTACGAGCGCGTGACGGGCAGGATCTACCTGCGCGAGCTGCGCGCCAGCTACCTGATCTTCTCCGAGGGCTTCCGCGGCGGGCGCTGGCTCGAGGGCTCGAAGCGCGCGATGGACGTGGTGATCTCCGGCGTGGGCCTCCTGTTCGGCCTGCCGGTGCTGTTGCTCTCGGCCCTCGCGATCAAGCTCGACTCCCGCGGCCCGGTGTTCTTCGGCCAGGAGCGGCTCGGCCAGAACGGGCACCCCTACACCTGCTGGAAGCTGCGCTCCATGCGTGACGGCGCCGAGGAGGAGACGGGCGCGGTCTTCGCCGGCCACGAGGACGACCGCAAGACGCGCGTCGGCAAGATCCTGCGCATGGCGCGCCTCGACGAGATCCCGCAGCTCTGGAACGTGCTGAAGGGCGACATGAGCATGGTCGGCCCGCGCCCCGAGCGCCCGGAGTTCGCGGACTGCCTCTCGGGCCGCTACCCCTACTTCCGGCTGCGCGCGTCCCTCAAGCCGGGCCTCACCGGCTGGGCCCAGATCCGCCACGGCTACGTGAACGACGTCACGGGCTACGAGGACAAGCTCGCGCTCGACCTCTACTACCTGAAGTATCGTTCCTTCACGATGGACCTCCTCATCCTCTGGAAGACCCTCAAGACCGTCGTCCTCATGTCGGGCATCTAGTCCTGAGGGATCGTCCCGCTGAAGAGCCCGCCACGACGATCAACGCGCTGAGCGTGGACCTCGAGGAGTACTTCCAGGTCTCCAACTTCGAGGGCGTGGTCGACCGCGAGAAGTGGGACGCCCTGCCCTCGCGCGTCGTCGACGCCACGCGGCGGCTCCTCGACGCCTTCGAGGCCACCGGCAACCGCGCCACGTTCTTCGTGCTCGGCTGGGTGGCGGAGCGCAACCCGCGCCTCCTGCGCGAGCTCGTGGCGCGCGGGCACGAGCTCGCCTGCCACGGCTACGGACACGAGCTGGTGTACGACCTCGGCCCGCAGCGCTTCCGCGCCGACCTCCGCCGCGGGCGGCAGGCGATCGAGGACGCCTCCGGCGTCGCGCTCCAGGGCTACCGCGCGCCGAGCTACTCGATCACGCGCGACTCGCTGTGGGCGCTCGACATCCTGGCCGACGAGGGCTTCACCTTCGACTCGTCGATCTTCCCGGTGCACCACCCCCGCTACGGCATCCCGGGCTTCGCGCGCCACCCGGTGGCGCTCGATCTCGGCGGCGGGCGGCTGCTCCGCGAGTTCCCCCTCACCACGCTCGCGCTGGGCCCCCTGGCGGTGCCGCTCGCGGGCGGGGCCTACCTGCGGCTCCTCCCGGCGGCGTTCTTCCGCTGGGGCTTCGGCTCGCTCGTCCGGTCGGGCCAGCCCACCGTCCTGTACCTGCACCCCTGGGAGATCGATCCCGATCAGCCCCGCCAGGAGGTGGGGTGGCGGGTGCGCTGGAACCACTATCACAACCTCGACCGGGTCGAGGCCCGGCTGCGCGGCCTCCTGGAACGCTTCCGGTTCGCGACCATGGGAGAGGTTCTGCGCACGCTCGAACAGGCAGGCCGGCTCCCCTGCGAGAGTCTCTCGTCCCTGGGGCTGGGTGGGCTGGCCGCAGCAGCGTGACCCAGCCCCTTCCGTCTCGTTCGGAGTTGTTCGTCACCTTTCGAACTCGTAGGGGTACTCTCCAGGGGCGACCGGTGACCTACGGGGTGTGCAGCAGATGACGACCGACGGCAGCGGAGCTCCGGCAAGCGGGTTTGCGCTCGAGGACGTGATCGAGATCGTCGAGCGGCGGAAGTGGTGGATCGCGATCGCGGCAGTCGCGGGCCTGGCCCTCGGGGCGGGCCTCTACTTCGTGATCCCGCCGAGCTACCAGTCGAGCACCACCATCCTCGTGGAGCCCCAGGGCGTCCCCGAGGACTACATCAAGAGCACGATCACGGGGACGATCGAGGAGCGCCTCGATACGCTGCGCGAGCGCGTGACCAGCTTCGCGAACGTGTCCGCGCTGATCGACCGGATCGGAGCGGAGCGCTTCGCCCCGGGCGCCGACCTCACGCGCGAGGAGCTGATCGGGTACATCGCCCGCCATCTCCAGGTCGAGATCGGCTCGGCGAAATCCAAGCGAGCCGCGGTCTTCGAGATCTTCTACATGGCCCGCGATCCGCAGGTCGCGGCCGACGTCGCGCGCGAGATCGCGAACCTCTTCATCACCGAGAACCTGAAGGACCGCGAGCAGCAGGCCACGGCCACCTCCGAGTTCCTCGACCGCCAGCTCGACCGCCTGCGCGGCGACGTGACCGCCCAGGAGGAGAAGCTCCGGAAGTTCAAGGAGGAGCGCATGGGCTCGCTCCCCGGCGAGCTCGAGACGAACCTGCGCGCGCTCGACCGGATGAACAACGAGCTCGCGGCGAACCTCCAGGCGCAGGAGTCGATCGCGCAGCGCACCGCGCTGCTGAACCGCCAGCTCTCGGGCTCCGTCACGACGGCGGCCGGCGCGGTGACGTCGGTCGGGCCCACGCCGGGCAGCAGCGCAGCGGCGCTGCTCAACGCGCGCACCGCCCTCAACGACGCGCTCCGCGTCTACACCGACGAGCACCCGAACGTGCGCCGCCTGCGCGCCGAGGTGGCGCGGCTCGAGCAGGAGGTGAAGAAGGGCGGCTCGTCGCGCGGCGCCTCGCTCGATCCCTCGGTGATGGCCGTGCAGGGCGAGATCGCCGCGGCGCAGCTCGAGGCCGGCTCGCGGAAGCGCGAGGAAGAGCGGATCCGCCAGCAGATCACCGAGCTCCAGGCGCGCGTCGCGAAGACGCCGCAGATGGAGGAGGAGCTCGTGGCGCTGACGCGCGACTACGAGAACCTCACCACCACCTACCAGCACCTCCTCGCCAAGAAGTACGAGGCGGCGCTCGCGAAGAACCTCGAGGCCGCCCAGAAGGGCGAGCGCTTCAAGGTGCTGCGGCCGGCCGACGTGCCCACGAGCCCGGCATTCCCCGACGCTGCTGATGTTCCTGCCCGGGCGGCCTCGTGGCTCGGGCTCGGCGATCTGCGGCCTCCTGATCCTCGCTCGCCGAGTTCCGAAATCCGGCATTCCGGTCGGTCAGCCGCCTCACCCGGCAACTCGGCCTGCCGGTCGTCGCATCGATCCCGCGCATCGACAACGACCAGATCTTCGAGACCCCGCCGGCGGAGCACGTCGATCCGAGGCTCGTGGTATTCACTGCGCCGCAGTCGGCGCCGGCGGAGCAGTACCGGAGCTTCATCCCGACTCTGCTCGAGGACACGGAGCGGCGCGTCGTGCTCGTGACGAGCGCGGCCCGCGGCGACGGCAAGTCGCTCTCGTGCATGAACCTCGCGCTCACGGTGGCGTGCGACCTGAACCGCCGCGTGCTGCTGATCGACGGCGACCTGCGGCGGCCCACGGCCCACCGCCTGCTGCGCATCCGCCCGAAGCTCGGCCTCGTGGACGTGCTGAAGGGCGAAGCGGGCCTCGCCGACGCCGCGCTCAACACGCGCATCCCGAACCTCACGCTGCTGCCGGCCGGCCGGCCCGTCAGCAACCCGCTGGCCCTCCTCACCAGCCCGAACTTCCTCGCGCTGCTCGAGGAGGCGCGCAAGCGCTACGACGCGGTCTTCATCGACTCGCCGCCGCTCATGCCGGTGGTCGACACGCGCTTCCTCAAGAAGATGGCCGACCTCGTGCTCTTCGTGGTGCGCGCCGATGCGACGCCGCGCGAGGCGGTCGGCCGCTCGCTGCGCGAGCTCCGCGACTGCGCGGGCCTCGTGTTCAACCAGGTGAGCCCGGGCTCCTTCCGCCGCTACTACTACTACGACGCCTACGCGCGCTACGCGTACGGCGAGCCGAACGAGGAGCCGGAGGTCGGCGACGATGCGTGATCCCGAGCTGCTCACCACGCCAGCAGGTGCTGGAGCTCCTCCAGATCGGACGCACGAAGCTCTGGGACCTGGTGAAGCGCGGGGGCCTCCCGGCCTATCGCATCGGCGACGGACGCAACGCGACGCTGCGCTTCCGCCGCGGCGAGGTCGAGAGCTGGATCGATCGCAACCGCGTGCCGGCCACGCGGCCGTCCGGGCCGTCGGCGCCAATCGCCGCTCGGTCCCCGTCGCCGGTGGAATGACCTCCGGCCGCGGACGACCCGGCCGGCGCGCCCTCCGTACGCATCCTCCCGCCCCGCCCGCGCCGCCGTGATTGGGCCCTCGCGGGGCTCGTCGCGGGGCTCCTCCTCGGCCTCGCGGAGTGGGCGCTTCGAGTGGGCCGCGGGCGTGCGGCTGCCGCCGGCGTCGCCCTGCCCCTCTTCGCTGGCGCCGCGCTGCTGGTGGCGGTCCCCGCGACACTGCTGGGTGTCGCGCTCCAGCGCGACTGGCCGCGCGACGAGCCACTCGACGCTCGTCGGCGCGATGGTGGGTCCGCTTCTCTTCGCGCCCGCGCTCGGCGGGATCGCGGCGTACCTGCCTCGCGCTCGTGACCGGCTCACCGCAGACGCCGTCCGCTCCGCCGGCGCGGCGTGGCGGCCGCTCTGCTGTCGGTCATCGGCGCAGGCGCCGCGGGCGCGCTCGCGGCGCGCACCTTCGGACGGCTCGAGGATGCGGGCTCTCCGGTGTCGGGTCCGATCGTCTTCGCCCTCGTCGCCGCGCTCCTCGCGCTCGGCGAGACCGCTGCGGTGGGCGGCGCGGGCGCGCGGTTCCTCCTGCCTGCCGCCTTGCTGCTGGTCGGCGTCGCGGTCCTCGCCACCGTGGCCGCCCGCTGGAGCGCCCGCCGCGGGGCCGTCCCCTGGCCGTGGGGCCGGACCCTCGCGTTGCTCCTCGCTGGTCGCGGCGCTCGCCCCGGTCGCTGCCAAGGGCCCTGCCATGGCTTCTCTTCCAGGGGAGGACCGCCCGCCCGGATCGGGCCGCCGAGCGTGCTGCTGGTCGATCTCGGCGCTCTGGAGGGCGATCAGGGGCGGGGTCAGCTCGCCCGAAGCCTGGCTCGGGCCGGACGTCGCCGTGCTCGCCGAGGAAGGCGTCCGCTACGACGACCTCCGCGGATCCGGCGCGCCGAGCCTTGCGGCCGCGATCCTGGCCCCGCCGGGCGCGCGGCCCGTCCTGCCCGCGGTCGCCGCACGGGGGTACGCCACGGGCGCATTCGCCCGCGACGCCGCGCGCGGCGCGGCGCTGCGGCGCCGCACCTCGACGCGACGCCGGGCCCCGGCGGCCTGCTCGCCGCGGTCGCGGCGCGGACCGCGGCCGGTCCGCTGGTCCTCGCCCTGCCCGCCCGGTCCCGCGCGGCCCTCGGTCTCGCGCGCGACGAGCGGACGCCCGCGCAGCTGACGGGCGACGTGCTCGATTGGCTGCGCTGGTGGCGCGCCACCCGTTCGGTCTCGCCGGTTTTCCTCGTGGTGGACTATGGCACCGTCGCCTCCGCCGGCCCCGAGCCGCTCGACCCCGCGCTCCGTCGCCTCTCGACGGCCTCGAGCAGCTCGAGCTCACGCCGCGCACCCTAGTGCTGGTGGGCGGCTCGGTTGCGCGCGGGCCCGGATGGCGCGCCTCGGCACCGGCTGGTCGTGCGGCCGCCCCCGTGAGCCGCGAGGCGCTGCGGGACACCGTCGTGGATCAGCCGGAGGAGGCCGCGGCACTCGCCGACTTCCTGCGGGATGTGCCGGAGCAAGACGCCGAGAAGACGTCGCCCGCGCTTGCGTGGAGCGGAGACCTCCCGTGACCGCTGACGACGCGACGACGGCGCGACGTCGATGCGACGCCGGGTCCAGGCGGCCTCCTCGCAGCCATCGCGTCGCGGACGGCCGCCGGGAACGCTCTCTAGCCCTGCCCGCGACCGCCCGGGCAACGCTCGGACTGACGGGCTCGGAACGTTCGGCCGCACAGCTCACGAGCGCCGCGCTCGACTGGCTCCTCTGGTGGCGCGCCACGCGCGCGACCTCCCCCGTGTTCTGGTGGTGACTATGGAGCCGTGGGCGCCTCCCCGAACCCCGGGACGCTCGACCCCGCGGTGCGCCGTCTGCTCGACGCCCTCGAGCAGCTCGAGCTCGGGCCGCGCACCCTCGTGCTCGTGGGTGGCACGGTGACTGCCGGGGCGGACGGGGTCGCACGCGTACGGCCTCGTCCTGCGCCTCCCGCAGGTGACCAAAGAGACCCGGCGCGACACATCGTGGCGGACGGCACCCCGATGCGACGCGGCATCGCGGCATTCCTGCGCGGCCTCCCCGAGCGAGAGGCGGAGCAGACGGCGGCCGATCCGAGAACGCCGGGTCGATTCCGTGAGCGGGGCGCAAGCGGCGGCGCGTGGTCCTCGCCCTCGAGTCCAGCGGTCCGGGCGGCGCCGAGAACATGGTGCTCCGGCTCGCCGAAGGCCTGCGTGCAGCGGGTGACGACCCGGTCGTCGCGACGCTTCGTCCAGGCTGGATGACGTAGCGCGCGGAAGCCGCGGGCCTCCCGGTGTGGCTCGTTCCCCAGCGGCCCGGTCTCGATCCCGGCTGGGTGCCCGTCCTTCGCGCGGCGGCTCCGCCGGGAGCGGGTCGACGTGCTCCACAGCCACGAGTTCGCGATGAACGTGTACGGCGGGGCGGCCGCGCGGCTCGCGGGAGTTCCCAGCGTGGCTACGGTCCACGGACATCAATGGGCCACGGGGAAGCCACGCCGTGCCCTCGCATACCGGGTCGCTGCGCCGCCTCGGCATGCGGCTCGTCGCGGTGTCCGATGACCTCGCGAGTTTCCTGACCGAGGGCCTGGGCGTCCCGCGCAGCGCGCTCAAGGTCGTGCACAACGGTATCCCGGTGCCGCCGCTCCCCGAGCCCGGCGACGCCTTGAGCGTCGGCCAAGGCGCGCGCCGAGCTCGGCCTTCCGGCGGGCGGTGCGCTCGCCGTCGCGGTCGGCAACCTCTATCCGGTGAAGGGCCACGCGACGCTCGTCGCAGCGCTGGCGCATGTGCCCGGACGTGCGCGTCGCAATCGCGGGCCGAGGCGAGGAGGAGCGACGCCTCCGCGACAGGCGCGAGCGCTCGGGGTCCTGAGCGCCTCCACCTGCTCGGGCTGCGCGACGACGTGGATCGCGTGCTCCGCGCCGGCGACGTGTTCGTGCATCCCTCCCGCCTCGAGGGCCTCCCCCTCGCGATCCTGGAGGCGATGGCAGCCGGTCTTCCGGTCGTGGCGAGCCGCGTGGGCGGGATTCCGGAGGCGGTGATGGACGGCGAGACCGGGGTGCTCGTGGCGCCCGGCGATGTCGACGCGTTGGCGTCGGCGCTGCGTCGCGTGCTCGAGACGGCCGGCCTCGCCTCCGCGCTGGGCACGGCCGGGCGCACGCGCGCCGAGCGGTTCTTCTCGGTGGAGGCGATGGTCTCGGCCTATCGCCGCCTCTACGGGGAGTGAGATGGATCTGCGGGGGGTGGCGCGCCGCCTGCGCGCCGAGACGGAGCTCTGGTCGGGTCGAACGAGCCGCGGGTGCGCGGCGCTCGACGGCACGCGCTGCGCGGTGCTGATGTATCACCGCGTGCTGCCGCGGGAGGTCGCGGAGGCGCGCCGCGTGGAGCCGGGCATGTTCGTCACGCCCGACACGTTCGGGCGACACCTCGACTGGCTGCTCGGCTCCGGCTTTCGCGTGCTCCCGCTGGCGGAGATCGTCGAGGCGCTGGAAGGAAGCCGGCCGCTGCCGCCCCGCGCCTGCGCGATCACTTCGACGACGGCTGGCGCGACAACGCCGAGCACGCCTTCCCCGCGCTCGCGAAGCGCGATCTGCCGGCGACGATCTTCCTGGTGACGGAGCGCGTGGGGACGACCGGAGCCTTCTGGCCCGACGAGGTGGCGCGATGGCTCGGCGGCCTCGCCGGTCCCGCTGCGGCGGACGTAGTGCGGTCGTTCGGATGGGAGCCGGCTCCCGACGCGACGCAGGCCGCGCTGCGCGCGCTCAAGCAGATCGCCGAGGCGGAGCGCCCCGGCGTGCTCGAGCGCCTCCGGCAGGCCGCGGGCGGCGAGCGCTCGAAGGAGCGCGAGCTGCTCGACTGGGACGAGATCCACCGCCTCTCGCGCGGCGGCATCTCGTTCGAGTCGCACGGAGCGACGCACGCGATCCTGACGCGCGTGGAGCAGAACGAGGACGTGCAGCGCGAGCTCGGTTCGTCGCGAGAGACGCTCCGCGCGCGCGGGCTCGGGACCGCGGAACTTCTCGCCTACCCGTCCGGCGCGCACGATGAACGCGTTCGCGGCTTCGCGAAGGAGGCTGGCTACCGGGCGGCATTCGCCACGAGGCTCGGCCTCGCCACGAGCCGATGTGACCGCTGGGCCCTCCCCCGAATCGGCCTCCACGAGGATGTGTCGAGTACGCGCGGAGCTGCTGCGGGCGTTGGCGACCGCTGCACCGGGTTGATCCTGCTCGTGTTACCGTGCGAGTTCGCGCAGCCAGTGGCCAAGGGCTCGAATGAAAGGCGCGGGGTCCTGGAGTCGAAGGTCTTCCCATCGACAACGCGGGCCGGCGGGTCGCAGAAGAGCTCGCAGAGCTGCCCGAAAGCCCCTTCGACCGTGAGCGTCGATCGCGCCGCGCGCGAGCGCGATTGCGTGGTCGAGTCGCCGAGGAGCCACCGCGATCGTGTTCCCGGCGTACTGCGGGCCGCCCGAGGTCCGGCGCACCCGAAAGGCTTCCAGGAGGAGCCACGGGAAGTCCACTCCGGCATCCACGGAGAGCTGGAGGGAGCCCCATGGTCGTGCGTTGAACTCCATGAGCCAGGCTTCGCGCCCATCGGTCTTGAACTCGGCCATCGCGAGGCCGTCGTAGCCCACGGCGTCCATCATCGCCTCGACACGGCGAGCACGGTCGCTGGTCGAGCGCGACGCTCTCGCACAGCACGCTGACTCCGCCGGAGGGGGGCTTTTCGCGCAAACGCCGATGGGCGAACGCTCGCGCGTGTCTGGCCGGCGCCAGCGCAGCAGGAAGATGCCCTCGCCCCAACCGGGGACGACGCGCTGGACGAAGGGGCACGATGCGACGCCCCGAGTGCGGACCAAGCGCGCGGAGCGCCGCCGCGATCGGCGAACGCGACGACGCCGACCTTCCGCGCTGCCCCCTCGGCGAGATCGACGACCGACGTCGAGGGCTTCAGCAAGATGGGATACTCGAGCTCGGAGGCGGCAAACAGCGCGGCGTCGAGGCTGGCAACCTCGCGCCCCACCGGAGCGCTCAAGTCCGTGCTCGCGGGCGAGGTGCGCGACTTCGATCTTGTCGCTGAGGCGTGTCGTACGCGCCTCGTTCGGGCAGCGAGCACGAGCGCGCGGTGCCGATCCTCTCGCGCACGCCGATGAGGGCGCGGCACGTCGCGTCCGAGACGGGGAACACCGCATCGATCCGGTGAGCGTCCGCACGATCTCGGAGCGTCGCCTGCGCGAATGCCGTCCGGTGCATCGACAGCGGACTCGGGAGCCGCACTTCCGGTCCCGCCGCCCGTGATCCGCCGGCAGACGAGCGACCGCGAACGGGCTCGCGACGTACACGATCTCGCGCCGGCCGATCGATCGGACCACCGCGAGCGCCGCGCGCTCGTCGCCGTCTGTCACGAGCACGGTCATCGAGAGCCATCTAGAGTTGAGCCGCGCCCGCGGCCTTGGCCATCGATGCAGATGCGACCCCAGAGCTCGAGATTGAGAAGACCCCAGAGCGCCTCCGTGTGGTCGCGGTCCCCGCGGCGGTGCTCCGCGAGGTAGCGTCTCGCGAGCTGCGCGTCGAACCAACCGCGCTGGCGAGTGCGCATATCCCCCAGAACGGCTTCCGGCGAGCTTCGCGAACGGGCCCTTCCCCCCGAAGCCACACGCCGAGCGGGACGCCGAAGCCCGACTTTGGGGCATGTGCGTGCGCGTGCCCGAAGCGCTCCGCTGCCACCCGGCGCATGGGACGCTTGGTCGCGGAAAGGTCGATCCGATCGCGAACGGAAAGTCCCAGAGCATGATCGAGGACGCGCTCGTCAAGCAAGGGGACACGGCACTCGAGACCGACCGCCATGCTCATGCGATCCATGCGCTGAAGGAGCGAGACGAGGTACGTCCGGCGCTCGAGCTCGAGGAGCGTGTCGAGATCGCCGAGCCCGGCGTTCGCCGCTTCATCCACGATGGCTCGGCGCTGGTCGAGGGCGCGTCCGGGATCTGCGAGGCCAGCGAGGCGAGCGGCCTCGTCGGGGGGCATGAACGCCGCGTTGGTCGCGGCGGCCGTCGATGCGTCGGCAGCCGCCGCCTCGAGCAGACGCGCCCAGCGCGGGCGGCTGCGCCGCAGTCCCCGAGCCAGCGTTCCGACGGCGCGAGGGCACACCCGGGACAGCTTGCGCGCGAGAAGGTGGAGTCGATAGCGCGGGTAGCCCGCAAAGAGCTCGTCGCTGCCCTCTCCGGTGAGCGCCACTGTGATGTGTCTACGGGCGAGCTCTGAGAGCGCCATGAGATGAATCGAATGAGCATGATTCAGTGGGGCATCGAGATGCCAGATCGCCGGTCCGAGACCCGCGGCGTACTGGGCCTCGTCCAGGCGCAAGACACGTGCATCCGCTCGCAGCGCAGTCGAGATGTAGGCAGCCCGTTCGGTCTCGTCCCAGCCCTGCTCCTCGAAGCCAACCGTGAACGTGCTGATGGACGGCATCGCGTCGTTCGCAGCGCCCGCCACGATGGCCGAATCAATGCCTCCGGACAGGAACATGCCTACGGGCACATCGCTCATGAGCTGGCGGCGTACTGCAGCGACGACGATGCGCGACGTGTCGTTCGGATCGCTCTCAGGGTGAGATCGGGCTTCCACCAGCGGTCGATCCGAACGCCGGCGGCGGACGCGACGAGCCGGTGTCCCGGCAGGAGCGTCCGGATCGGAGGCTCCATCGCCTCCTGCTCTGCGAGGTGACGAAAGGCGAGATACTCCGCCACGCGATCGGGCCCGAGCGACCATGGCGCCGCGAGGCCGCGCAGTGCCTTCGGCTCGGAAGCGAACGCGACCCCTCCCGCCGACTCGGTCCAGAAGAGCGGCTTGATGCCCAGCCGGTCGCGCATCGAGCGTCGAGCTCGCGGCGCTAGCGATCCCAGAGCCCGAAGGCGAACATGCCTTCCAGCCGCGCGAGTCCCTCGATCCCGTGGACCTCCGCGATGTGGAGGATGACCTCGGTGTCGCTCTCGGACGAGAAGCGGCGTCCTGCCCGTACGAGCGCGTCACGGAGCTCGCGATAGTTGTAGACCTCGCCGTTGTAGGTCAGGACGAATCGCCCATGGCGCTCGTCATCGGCTGACGTCCACGGGGAGAAAGGTCGATAACCGCGAGCCGCGTGTGCACGAGGCCGCACGGCCCGTCGACCATGACGCCCTCGGCATCGGGCCCCCGGTGACGCAAGGCGTCCCGCAGGGAGAGGAGCTCCGCCTCGGTGACGCGCGCGGCGGGCTCGGGGACCCAAAGCCCAGCGATTCCGCACATCGAGCGAGAACCCCCACCGTAGGCGATTTCGCGGGCACGATAGCCGCGGCCCCGGGCCACTGCTTTTCGGCATTCCGGGCGAGGGATCAGCGGAGCCGGTCTTGCGCTACTCGTGGGCTGCGCGACGCAAGCGCTCCGCCTGCCGGGGATGCCGAAACCCACCACCATGACCGGCAGGATCGTGAGCGCGGCTCGAGCTCCCGTTGGCCCACCGACCACGAGGACCAGGGCTGCGAGCGCGAGAAAGAGCGGCTGCAGGGGGAGCACCAGGAAAGCGGCCTTTGCTGCGCTCCAAGCGGCCGCCCAGGGCTCATCCCGCACAGCGCCGGGCCCGTGGGGGCCAAGCAGCGCGAGCAGGTGCGCGAGATGCAGCCCGCCTTCGCGTGTATCGATCTCGAAGCTCAGGGCGCCCACGCGCACTATCGGGCCGACCGCGGTGGCTTCAGGCCTCGCGAGCCCGGCAACAGCCGCGATGAAACAGCCACAGCGTGTTCGATCCGCCCCCGTACTGGCTCGAGCAGCGAGACCGGAATCGGCACTAGCCAGAGCGACAGCAGCGCAGTCGTGAGAGGCGGACGACCGGTGAGCTGAGCCATCGCGACGACGGCCAGGGTCACGCTGGTGCGCGACAGCGCAGCGATGTTCGCCACGATGCCGAGCTCCTCGAGTGAGGCGGCGAACGCGAGCACCGCGAACGCCGCTCGCCGATTCGAGGCAGGCTCCGCCCGCGAACGTACCGTGCCCGCGATGAGCAGGGCCGCAGCGACCACGGGAGCGATGGCCCGCGGCGTGGAGAGCGCGTGGAGGGCCAGATCCGCGAGGGCCGGGGAAAAGGCGATGACTGCCCCCACCCTGAGCCAGGTTGACGGAGATCGGACGGCCGGGTGCATTCCTTCCTCTGCGGCGGGCGCGTGGGGCGGCCGAGTCTGTCACGCCAATAGAGGCCTGACGACAGGGATATTTCATAGGACCCCCCGCCCGTGCTTCCGCCCACGGGACTCTCCCACCTTGACACCCAGCAGCGAGCGGTTGGTCGAAGTGTCCGTAGCGCGCGGCGACGCGGACTCCGAATCGATAGCCTAGGCGCCTCGGCAATCGCGCTGCGGCGAGGCCGTCGTTTCGCCGATACGGAGCCTGCATGCTGCGGAACCTGACGCTCCTCGGGATCTCGGTCGCGCTCACGCTCGTAGGGCTAGAGCTAGTAATGAGGCTCTTCTACCCCGTTCCTCCGACCTGGCACGACCCCCCAGATCCGCCACCTGAAGAGCCCGCTCGTGGGATGGGTCCTGCCACCGTCCTCGGACGGATGGACAATCGACGCGCCCGTGCGCGTGAACTCCCCTCGGCCTGCGAGACGAGGAGATGACTGTGGAGAAGCCGTCGGGCACCAAGCGGGTGCTTTGCCTCGGCGAGGCCTTGACGTTCGCACTCGGCGTCCGCCTCGAAGACCTGTACGCCAAGCAGCTCGAACGGCCGCCTTTCTACCCTTAACGCTGGTGAGCGCTTCCAGGTCATGATCAACGCCGGTGTCGCCGGTTACAACACGCGGCAGGAGCTTGGTCCGCTTTACCTCACGCTCGGTGTGGAGCTCGAGCCAGATCTCATCGTGCTTGGCTTCTCCTGGAATGATCTCGTCGGCAACAGTGACCCGATCCCGGACCTCGCGACCACCCCTCGGATCGCGCGTGAGCAGGCAGCCGATGGTGGAGAATCGACTCACCATTGGATCCCTGCAGGCGCCGATTCGGAACGCGCTGCCGAAAGAGTGTGCTGCTATATCTGGCGGTTACGGGTACGCAGGCGATTGCAGCGCAACTTTCGCCTCCGACCGACAGCTACAACATCGTGCAGCGCGCGTTGCTTTCGGGAGACGCGGCAATCGTCGAGCCCTATTGGCGCGAGACCGCAGCGCGGCTACTCGAACTGGCGGACGCCGCGAACGCGCACCACACGCCGGTGATCCTGCTGGTGTTCCCGTCGGAGAACGAGATTCGACACGACTTTCCGGACCTCGTATTCGCGGAGAAGCTTCGAGAGATCTACTACTGGCAGCCGACCGGCTTGCCAGCTGGCATCGACTTGACGCCACTCTACCGTGCCTCGCTTCACGCGGGAGAGAATCCGTTCCTCGCGTACGACCTCCATCCGAACGCCACGGGCATGCGAATCGCCGCGGAGGCACTTTACGACGCGATCAGGGCGCAGGGTTATCTCGGACTTGGAGCTGCGGGGAGCCGGTGAGCGCGGTGGATCGAATAGTGGCAGCACTCGCCGCGAGCGGCCTGCACCGCCGCTTGAGCTCACCCGGGCCGCTGATTGTCATGTACCACGGCCTGGGAGGAGTGCGGGACGGCGTGTCCTCTGCCCTCTTCGAGGCCGAGCTCGACGCGCTCCGAGAACGACGCCGTGTCGTCCCGCTCGGCGAAGCGGTCACTGCGCTCGGAACGCCTGTAGCGTCGGAGCTCGCTGCAATCACGTTCGACGACGGCTACCGGGACTTCGCCGAGTTGGCGGTGCCGCAGCTCGCGACGCGCGGTCTCCACGCGACCGTCTTCGTGCCCGCTGGGCACGTCGGAGGATCCAACACATGGGACGCCGGATACGCGGCGGAGCGCAAGATTCTCACTGTCGGTGAGCTTCGGGCCCTCGACTCGACGGTGGTCGAGATCGGCGCGCATGGTCTTGCCCACCACCGTCTCGCCGGCCTCGGGCCCGATGCGCTGCATGCGGAGACTGTCGAGGCACGCGCTCGTCTCGAGGGAAGTTACCCGTGGCCGGGTCGATCTTGAGTGATCCCTACGGACAGCTCGATGATTTCGACGTCGCGGCGGAACAGGCGCCGTGGCTGCCGGATTCGATGCTGCCTGCTCGACACACTTCGGTCGCGGAAGCCATCCATCGGAGCGGTTTCGGATGCGCCGCGTGGGCCTTGGATCACTTGATCCCCTCGCGACCGCAATCCTGAAATTCGACGGCGCCTACGATTGGAGTGCCCGCAAGGAGCGACTCGGAGCGCGCCTCCGGCGGCTCCGGGGGTCAGAATGAGCCTCGGGGAGAGCTTGCGTGCGCTGGGCGTGGTGATGCGACGCGATGGCGTCCGGCCGGCGCTCGCAAGGGCGGCGGAGGTCTTGAGAGAACGGGTCGTTCAACCGTGGGAAGTCATCTACTGGATACCGGCAGGTGAGGTTCTGCGGATCGAAGCTCCGCCAGGAGCTTCGATCCGAGTCGTACAGTCACTCGAACAGCTCACCCCCGATGAGCGCGCAGAAACCGTGGCGCGCGTCGACGCTTCGACGTAGGCGACGAAGACGGGGGGACGGCTCGTGCAAGGTTGCGAGTTGCATCTTCTCTTCCTCAAGGGGAGATGGCAGCGAGTCGGTTCGGGTAGGTCTGGGGCCATCTAACTCCATTCAGAATGTCGTCCTGACAGATCGGGATACGATGGGAATGGACGTGCGCGTGGACCCTGATCTACGTGTGTCGAGGGCTCGCACCCCTCTTCTTTTCGCTCTGGATCCAGGATCTTGCACGCCGTGGCTGCGACCGGGTTTTCGCCACCGTCGCCGTACACAACGTGCGGTCGATCAGGACGCTTGAGCGTGTTGGATTCCGGCCGCTCTTGCGGTGCCGGGTAGAACGCGGCCGCTACCGCTACGAGCGAGATCTGATCCGATGAAGTCGAAGTCCGTGCTTCGTGTGTGTCATTTGGTGTCGGGAGACGTGTGGGGTGGTGCGGAGTCTGTTGTCGCAGCGTTGCTTCGCGAACAGGTGCAGCGCCCCGAGGTCGACGTTCGTCTGCTTGCGCTCAACGAAGGACGCCTGGCGCGCCTGGCTGGCGCGCGGGAGGCCGGTGTTCGCACGGAAGTGCTTCCCGAGGCCGGGCGTGGGTTCGTCCAGTTGTTGCGAGAAGTGAGCGCCCGGTTGGCGGATCATTTGCCGCAGAGGAGCAATACGTCGGATGCTGCTGCTCGAACTCAGCGTGTTAGTCCTGCGCGTCGATGCGCAGGCGCATGGCGCGGTCGCGGTAGCGCGACTCGAGGTGGCGCTCCCACAGATCGGCCGCCTCGAGGATGTGGCCGTCGGCATCGATGGCGCGCGAATGGGCGAGACGTCGCATGACAGGCTCCTTCTGCGCGGCGTTCGGACCGCCGCCGGGCTCGGGTTCACGGCGGGCACAGCCGACCGTGCGGCGCGGTGAACGGACTCGATGACGCGCGCGACGAGCGGCGGCGGTGCGTCCGACGCCGGCAGCTCCGCCCACGCCGTGTCGAGATCGCGCAGCGCCGCGCTGACGGCGCGGCAGTCCGGACAGTCGCGCAGATGGGCCTCGGCGATCGGATCGGACGCCGCGCCGGGCGGCCGGGGTGCGGCGAGCGCCGCCTGCAGCCGTGTGCACGTGGGCTTCACGATACCTCCCGTCGCAGCGCCGCCGTGCGCCGCGCCAGCCCCTGGGCCAGGGTCAGGCGGGCCCGTCTGAGGTGGGTCTTGACCGTGTTCACCGGCATGGCGAGGGCGGCGGCGACCTCGTCCTGCGGCAGCTGCTCGACGCAGCACAGCACCACCACCTCGCGCTGCGCCAGGGGCAGCGCAGCGAGGGCGCGCTCGAGCCAGGCGACGGTCTCGCGCGCTTCGGCGAGCTGCTGGCCGTCGGGCAGCGCAGCGCGATCCTCGACCAGGCGGCCGCTTGCCAGCGCGGTGTCGTGCCGACGGCTGCGTCGGTGGTGGCTGCGCACGGTGTTGGCGACGATCGACAGCAGCCACGGTTTCAGCGGCCGGCCGGCATCATACGCCGCCGCCGCCGCATGGACGCCGACGAAGATCTCTTGAAAGAGATCGTCGCACGCCGCGCGCTCCACCCCGCAGCGCAGCAGATATCCGTAGACCAGGCGCTGGGTGCGTCCGACCAACTCGGCGAACGCCGCCGCATCGCCGTTGCGATGGCGGACCAGCAGCGCACCATCGCTGTCCGGCTGGTTTGGGTCGGCTGGCATGCGGCGACTCGCCTCCGCGGCCGTCATCGGGGCGCACCGGGTGAGCGATCGATCGTCACACCGGAGAGTACGCTCGAGGCGGCGAGTGAGTTTCAGAAAAAATCGTCCGCCACGTCACCGCGTGAGCAGCGCGCCGGTATCGATCGCGCGCGGCTCGTGCTCGGCGACGATGTCCTCCATCCGCTGCTGCACGCGCGTCTTCCATTCGGGGTGTGGGAAGACCCAGAAGCGGCCGGCGCCGACGGCGTCGAAGACTGCCTCGGCCACCTGCTCGGGCGGCATGCCGGCGGCGAGCTGCTGGCGCATGGCGGCGCGCTGCGCGGCACGGCCGGGCAGCGCCGCGGCGGTGTCGGCCAGCGCGGCGGGGCGGTTGCGGGCCGACTCGAGGATGCGGGTGGAGACGAACCCCGGACAGAGCACCGACACCTTCAGCGCCGCGCCGAGCGTGGTCGAGCTCGTGATGCAACGTCTCCGACAGCGCCACCACGCCGTGCTTGCTGACGGTGTAGACGGCGGTGCCCGGCAGGCAGGTCAGGCCGGCCACCGAGGCGGTGTTGACGATGTGCGTTCGCCGCCCTGGGCGAGCAGGCGCGGCACGAAGGCGTGCACCCCGTGGATCACCCCCCAGAGATTGACGCCGAGCACCCACTGCCAGTCGGCCAGGGTCGCCGACCACGCCGGGCCGGCGACCGACACGCCGGCGTTGTTGCACAGCACGTGCACCGCGCCGAAGGCGTCGACGGCGTGACGGGCAAGCGCCTCGACATCTTCGTAGCGCGACACGTCGGTGGGGACGGCCAGCGTCTCGACGCCGAGGGCGTCGACCGCTCGGTCGCCGCCTCGAGCGCGGCCCGTTCGACATCGGCGAGCACGACGCGCATGCGTGCCCGCGCAAAGCGCAGCGCCAGGGCGCGGCCGATACCGCTCGCCGCACCGGTGACCACGGCAACCTTGTTCTCGAATGCCTGCATGCCTCTCTCCTTGGAAACTCAGAATCTCCGCCGTGGCGGCGGACCGCCGCGTCCGCCCGCGGGGGGGCGCCACCGACGACGCGGACGGTCGGCGACCACGGGATGTCTGCTCATCGAGGATGTCCGACTCATCGCGCGCTCCGGGATGCGGCGCCGTTCATCGTCCGGCGCGCGGCGGTCCACCGGCCACGTGCGCGCGCATGCGCTCGATCGGCCATGCATCGGTCCAGTCGGCGCCGAAGTGCTGCGGTTTGATGCTCGCGGCGACCACGTGGCGCCGGCGGCGGCGTAGGTCGCGAGATCGCTCGGCGACGCATGCGGTGTACTCGCGTAGACGACGTCGAACGGCGCCCCGTGCGGGCGCCGCGCACGCACGTAGGCGACCACTTGCGCAGCTGCGCCGGCTCATCGCCGCCGTGCGGAAATTCGGGGAAGATGCCGTCCCAGCGCGCGGCGCGCTCGAACGGGCGGCGGTTGGGCCAGTGGCCGGCGAGCCAGACGGGAATGCGCGGCGACTGCAGCGGCGGCGGCAGGAAGCAGGCGTCCCTCACGTGATAGTGCGCGCCGGCGAAGCTCAAACGGCAGACCACGCCACAGCCCGGCGAGGACGGCGAGGCCTTCGTCGAGCATGACGCCGCGGGTGCGGGCATCGGCCGCATCGCCGAGGTCGTCCCATTCGACGCTGCGGCCGCTGCCGATGCCGGCGCCGAACACCAGGCGGCCGCCCGACAGCCGATCGAGAGCGACGGTCTGCCGCGCGACCTGCCAGGGCCGCCGGCGGGCCAGCGGGGTGACCAGTGCACCGAGGCGGATGCGGGTGGTCGACAACGCCATCGCCGCCAGCGCCACCACGGATCGACCAGCTCGAGCGCCAGCGGCCGCGCCACGTGATCCCAGATGAAGCAGCCGTCCCAGCCGGCCGCCTCCGCCGCCGCGGCGGTGGCGGCGAGGACGCGCGCGTCGCCGAAGGCGCCGAAGTTCGGCAGGTAGACGCCGCAGCGCAGGTCGGTCATTGCCGATCGGTGGCGCCGAGGCTGAGCCGCAGCCCGACCACGGTGAGGGCGAAGAGCACGCCGATGGCGACGGTCAGCGGCAGCGGAGCGATCGGCCCGTGATCGGGCTCCTGCAGACGCTCGAGGTGCGAGAAGAAGCTCATGGAGAACATCGCGCCGGTGAACCCCCAGGCGCCGGCCAGCGGCGCCGTGCGTCGCCTCGGCAGCGGCCGCAGCGCCCGGCGGGCGCCGAGCAGCAGCAGCGCCACCGACAGGTAGTCGACCAGCCAAAACGGCCAGTATCCCCAATCGCCCCAGTTGCGCACCACCTCGGCGACGGCGAGGAAGGCGGCGAGACCGGCGGCGGCGCGGGTGATGGGGAGGCGACCGACTCCATCGTCGCGCGCGACATCGGCACGGAGGCCGGCTTACTGGCCCAGCACGTAGGCGAAGATCAGCGGCGCGACGATCGTCGCGTCGGACTCGATGATGAACTTCGGCGTGTCGACGCTCAGCTTGCCCCAGGTGATCTTCTCGTTCGGCACCGCGCCGGAGTACGAGCCGTAGCTCGTCGTCGAGTCGCTGATCTGGCAGAAGTAGCCCCAGCTGCGGATGCCTCCCATGCGCAGGTCCTGCTCCATCATCGGCACGACGCAGATCGGGAAGTCGCCGGCGATGCCGCCGCCGATCTGGAAGAAGCCGATCGAGTGCCGTCGGCGAGGTCCGGCCGGTACCAGTCGGCGAGGGCGATCATGTACTCGATGCCGGCGCGCATGACCTCGACGCGCTTCACCTTGCCGGCGATGCAGTGGGCGGCGAAGATGTTGCCGAGCGTCGAGTCCTCCCAGCCGGGCACGAACAGCGGCAGGTTCTTCTCGCAGGCGGCGAGCAGCCAGCTGTGCTTGCGGATCGATCTGGTACGACGGCTCCAGGCGGCCGCTGCGGATGAGCTTGTAGAAGAACTCGTGCGGCAGCCAGCGCTCGCCGGCGCGGTCGGCGGCGTGCCACTCCTGCGCCAGGTTGTGCTCGAGATGGCGCATCGCCTCTTCCTCGGGGATGCAGGTATCGGTGACGCGGTTGAGCTGGCGGTCGAGCAAGCGCTGCTCGTCCTGGGGCGAGAGCTCGCGGTAGTTCGGGATGCGCTCGTAGTGATCGTGCGCGACCAGATTGAAGAGGTCTTCCTCGAGATTCGCGCCGGTGCAGCAGATCGCGTGCACCTTGTCCTGGCGGATCATCTCGGCCAGCGAGAGGCCGAGCTCGGCGGTGCTCATCGCGCCGGCCAGGCACACCAGCATCTTGCCGCCCTGCTCGAGGTGGCGCTGGTAGCCCTCGGCGGCGTCGAGCAGCGCCGCGGCGTTGAAGTGGCGGTAGTGGTGGCGGATGAAATCGCTGATCGGGCGCTGCGGCATGATCTCGTCCAACCGCCCGAGCGCGACCGACACGCGCCCTGCGGAGCGCATCACCTATGGTGAATTGTCCCGCAACTTGCAACCGGCTGCGCCGCAGGAGGCGTGGTCGCGGTTCACCTCAGCCGCCGCGCCGAGCCGCCGCGACGGACACCGGCTCGCGCCGGCTACGGCCAGTGACAGAACAGGCTGAGCGAGCCGCGCTCATCGCAGGCGCCACTCGGCGGCGCGGTCCCGCCGATCTGGCCGCTGCGGGTGACGCCGCCGGCCTGCATCACGACGGCGTTGACCGGGCCGACCGGTTGTAGCGGACCGGTGGTCGTGCTCCCCAGCCGCTTGCCGACCACACTGAAATAGAACTCGCGCGGATCCTGGTGGGTCGGCACGACGCTGGCGAGGACCGTCCCGTCACCGCTGCGACAGCGAATCGTGCTGCCGCCCGAGCAGCCGGTCAGCGACAGGGTCGCGTTGAACAGCGCGCCATCGGTGACGTGGACCTTCACCACGCCGGCAAGCAGGCTCTTGGGGAAGCTGGTCGGATCGTCAGCCGGGAATGTATCGCGATCATCGAGCACGGCGGTCAGCTTCAGCCGCCCGTATAGGCGCGTTGCCGGTCCGGTTGAAGCGCAGCGATGCGTTGCGGATGGTCAACCGCGGCTGCACCGGGCTCGGGTTCGTCAGCATCGGCACGAATGGCATGTGCTCGACGACCGTCGAGCGTCCCATCAGGACGCGCTTGCTCATCAGGGCACCCTGCAGCGTCGAGTACGCGCGCACGGCGATCTTGGGACGCTGAGCGGCGATGATGGTGCCGGCGAAGGTGGTGCTCTCGCCGAGTTTGGCGGAGTGCCCCGGTGCCTCGATGTTCCACAGGAGATGGTCAGGTAGGATGCCTTCGAGCACCAGGGTCGAGCACGGTACCAAAGCGGAAGGCGCCCAGGACACGCAGCACGGCCGTGGTGGTGTTACGTGTCCCTTGATGCGCACGGTTCCGCCGCGGCCGACCAGGAAGGCATCGATCGCCACCACGTGCTGCCCACGCTGCTGAGGTCGATGGTGGTGGACCCGCCGGTGCTGAGCTTGATCGTCCCGAGCGACTCGGTGGGCACCAGTCCGGCGACGAGGGCCGAGAGCACCGGCACTTCATGGATCGCGGTGTTGCAGCGAATCATGTCGGCGGCGGTACCGGTGACGTCGACCCAGGGGTTGGAGAGATTGAGGGTTTCCACTTCGGCGACGGAGGCACACGAGTCAGGCGGCGGGCAATCGGCCGGACCGACGCACGGATGGGGGCTCATCCGAGCACATCGCCAGCGGCCCAACCAACGGCTCGGGAAATCCGGTCTGGACCACCGCGATGCCCTGCGTATCGAGGAATTGCACGCCGATCTCGATCGGCGGGTTGCCGCCGCGCAGGATCGAGCGGCCCTCGGCGGCGGTGCTGCCGTCGACGCGCACGCCGTTGGCGTAGAGGAGATCGACCCGCAGACGCCGGCACGGATTCCAGCCAAATGGCCGGCCGACGCATCGCTCGCCCCCTCGGTCATCACCCGCATCTTGCGGTGCAGGCGGACGCTGCGGCTCCAGTGGTGGCGGTTACCGATGATGGCGAACCGCTGCAGCTGGAAGAACGTGGAACAGTTGGACGTCTCGGAATCGAAGACCCCATCGCCGTCGTTGTCGATGCCGTCCGCGCACGATCCGCACTCGGGGCTCTCGACGCTGATCTCGGAGAGACACCCGAGGGTCGGGACGCAGGTATCGGTGGTGCAAACGTCATGGTCGTCGCAGACGACCGGCGTTCCGTTGCCGCAGACGCCATCCGTACAGGTCTCACTGGTGACGCACTGGTTGACCCCGCCGCAGCTGCTGCCGTTGGGCTTGTTGGGG
>CAVZDA010000003.1:0-14440 GCA_963773895.1 uncultured delta proteobacterium
TCGCCACGAAGAGCGGGACCCCGGCCTAGGGACTTCAGCTCAGCGAGCTCGCGGTCTCGAGCAGGCGCTCGGCCAGGTCGGAGGCCGTCCCGAACCGGCGGCGTCGCTCCGCCGAGAGCGCGGTCTCGAAGAAGGCGTTCGCCGCGCCCGCTCCGGAAGGCAGGCGATCGCGGAGCTCGTCCGTCCAGCCCCGGCGGATCGCGGCCAGTGTGGCTGCAGTCGCGTCCCGTTCGAACGGATGACGTCCCGTCACCGCTTCGAACGCCACGACCGCGAGCCCCCAGAGGTCGAAACCCGGCTCTGGCCGCCGCTCCTCGAGCGCTTCCGGCGACATGTAGAGGGGCGTTCCCGCGAAGCCGGACTCCTCGATCGACACGTCGACGGAGAGAGGACGCCGCGGCACGACGTCGCGGAGGATCTCGACGAGCCCGAAGTCGAGCAGCTTGGGCCTCGTCCTCTTCCGAGAATCCGACGTTGCTGGGCTTCACGTCCCAGCTCCAACAGCCCGGACGCGTGCAGGCGCTCGAGCACGAGCGCCATGCGGTACGCCATCTCGAAGGCCTCCCGCGGCGGAAGGGGCCCGCCGGCAATCCGGGTCTCGATGTTTCCCCGGCGAGCAGCTCGAGCACGAGCACCGGGGTGCTCAGCCAGGATTCCGCGCCGAGGATGAGCGCGAGGTTGGGATGGGTGATCGAGGCCATTGCGCGCGCCTCGCGCCGCAGCCGGTCGGCGTCCTCGGGGCTCGTGCGGGGGAGCGTCTTGAGCGCCACGCGCCGGCCGAGCGTCAGGTCCGTGGCGCCGTAGACGATCCCCATCCCGCCTTCCCCGATGCGGCGCTCGAGGCGGAATTTCCCGAAGAGCTGCTCCGGCAGAGCCGCAGCGCGCATCGCGTGGCCGCATTCCGGACAGCTCTGCGCGTCGGACCCGGCCACACGGCCGCATGTCACGCACTCGGTCGCGCGCGATTCGTCGGCGCGCACGTCGCGCGCGGCCCGCGAGCCCCGGAGCCGGCGGCTCTCGAACCAGATGCCGGTCACGCCGCCGACCGCCTCGAGCAGGAGGTGATCCTGCCGTGAGTAGGGCAGCTCGCTCCGCTTCGGCCCGAGAGCGAGCACGCCGTCCAGCTCACCCGCGGAGCCGATCAACGGGACCAGCACGGCGGCGCCCGCGTCCCCGAGCCAGATCCTGTCCTCCTCGGGGAGATCCCGGAAGGGCCCGCTGGCGCGCGCGAGATCGACCGTCCACGGCTTCCCGTGCGTCAGCAGCTTCGCGGCCAGCAGGGAGGCTTGCGGGAGCGGGCGCAGCGCGGATGCCACCGGCACGAGGCTTCCGCCTTGCGGCGTCGTCGCCAGGACACCGGTCGAGATCGGGTGGAGCGATCGCTCGACCTGCTCCATCACCGCACGGGCGAGCACCTCGGTCGAGCCCGACGTCCTGCCGCTCTGGTCGAGGACGGCGAGGATCTGCCCGGCGTCGTAGGGCTCCCGGAAGAAGAGGCGGTCCACCGCCAGCATCACGTGCCGGCGGAGGCGCCACACGACGACAGCGAAGACGAGCAGCGCGAGCACCTCCAGCAGCCGGAACCTCTCAAGAAGCCGGCGAGCGGCTGCTCGCGCGCGCCGTAGAGCAGGCCGAGGAGCAGCGCGAAGGGGATCCCGGCGAGCGCCGCCACGACGGCGGACGCGAGCCAGTACTGCGCCGCTTTCCGCAACACCGTGCGGACGTCGAGCACGTGCTCGACGACGACCGAGTAGGTCGTCGTGGCGGCGACGGCGAAGATCATGAGGAGGTTGAGGGGGATCAGGAAGGTCCTGGCCCAGGGACCGTGGATGAAGACCTTCAGCGTGGGTGAGAGCGGTGGAAGCACGGCCACGAGGACGGGAAGGACGGCCGCGGCCGCGAGCCCACCCGCGAACAGCCCGATCCGCCGGCGCTCGTCACGCGGGGCGTGGCGCGTCCGCCAGAGCGCAAAGGGCAGTACGGGGAGCAGCAGTCCGAAGACAACGGCCCAGTACTGCGAATCGGGATCCGTGCGCGCGAACGAAGCGAGCGGGCCGGCTTCCCCGCGAACCGCGATGGCGACGTTCGCTGCGATGAGGGTGAGCGCGGCCGCGACCGAGAGCGCGATCATCGACCGGACGAATGCCGCGGTCCGTCGCCATTCGAGCGCGCGCGGAAAGTCACGCACGAAGAGCCAGGCGATCGCGGGCGTGAAGGCGTCGACGGTGAACGCGCGGGCTCCCAGGACGACGCGCGCCCACCCGGTCGGGAGCGCCTGGGCGAGCGCGAGGATGGAGGGTGGGCGAAGAAGACCGCGATCAGGAGGAGAAGGACGCCAAGGTGCTGGGCGCGGACGTCCCGGCGGGCACCGAGGAGCAGGTGGGCAGCGAGCGCGCCGAACGCCAGGATCTCGATCGCGCGCTGCCAGTCCTGGACCGCGGTGGGCCGGGTCCACTCGACGCCCGCGGTCGCGACGGCGAGGCCGGCGAGGCCGAGCGCGATCTGGAGAAGCGCGGCAGCACAGACCACCGACACCCAGATGCGCCGCCACGAGACAGCGTCGCGCCCCCGCGTCATTCAGGGGACATGGTATCGCTCTAGCAGCCGTTTCCCCTCGTGTCTCCGCGAAGCGTCCTACCTCGCTTCCGCGCGATCCTGCGCGCTCGCTTCAAGATGCTGCTCGTTCTCGTCTCCGTGTATGTGAACGCGCGCTCGAAGACATTCTCGTCGACGTCGAGGTCACCGCTGTCCAGTGCCTCCTTGGTGGCACGCGTCCCGCACAGGTCCGCGCAGCGATTCGTCGCCTTGTGATCTCCAGTGGTGTCGTCGAACTTGTCGAGATTCTCGACGATGAGATCGCCGAAGCGCCTCTTCTTCTTCACGCCCTCGATCTTGTACGCCTTCACCAGCACGAGATCGGGGCGACTGATCGAGGCGGGCTTCGCGTGTTCCTCGAAGTGCGACCACAAGACCTTGGTGACGAGTTGGAACTTGCTCTCATCGGTCGAAGGGAGGCCGGCGTCCGTCGCCAGCTCCACGAGCTTCTCCATCGTCTTCGGGGGGATGTCCGCCATCTCCGTCTCCTCTCGCCCGCCCTAACAGCCGTTCCCCCACGCGTGCTCGTTCAGGGTTCTCCCCCTGAGCCTTCGCGATGGATCGAGCGCGATCGAGCCTCACCGTCATGTCCAGCTCCGTCTTGTTCCAAGCGAGACGGAAGATCTTGACGTCGATCGCGACCTTCTTCTTGGCGGCGATCTCCACGGTGTTCTGCCCGCAGAGAAACGCGCAGATGTTCGTGGCCGAATGGTTTCCAGTTGCATCCCAAGCCCCGAGTCGCTGCACGATCAGCTTCCCCGACACCTCGTCCTTGCTGTTCTTCTTCTGGTAGGCAGCCGTCAGGATGTCGAGCTGTAGCGCTTCCGAGAAGCTCGTCGGGTCCGCACCGAGCGCATAGTAGTACCAGAGCATCTTGACGACGCATCGGAAGTGCTCCTTGTCGACGTTCGGGTCGTCCGCAACTGCCAGATTCTGGATCGCGTCCAGGGTCGCCGGAGGGACGTTGTCGAGGTCCTTGCAGGACTGCACGACCTGGGCATGGCTCGCGCCGCTTGCGGCCAGAATGGCGAACGGCGCCAGGCTGCTGATCTGAAGGAGCCTTCGCCGAGAGACGAAACCGGTGAGATCCGACACGTCGATTCCCTCCATGAGTGACGCAGATCGGTGATCAATCTACGCGCAACGGACCGCTACTTGCCATCAGGATCTGCAGCCTCCCGACATTCTTCCCTGTTCGACTCACGGGGCGAATCCCCCGCGGCCGGGGGCGAGCGTGTGTCGAGGTCGGCGCGGGCGCGGGCCAGGCAGGCGGGGCAAATCCCATGGCTCGCGACGCTCGGAAGCGCTTCCGGGCCGCGGCTGCACCAGGCGCACCGCTCGTCCTGCGGCCGGTCGCTCACGCGTGCGCATACTCCGGGGCGCGGGGCCGCGCGGGACGGCCGTCCACCGCGGCGCGCGGCGCCGCTTCCCAGTCCACCTCAAGGCCCGCACCGGCCGCGGGATGCCCTTCAGGTCGAGCTCGCGCGCTCCGCGGACCGGCGTTCCGAGGCCGGACGGGTCCCGGACGCCCGAGATCCAGATCTCGTCCGCGCCCGCGAAGTCGAGCAGCCGGAACGGCACCACCACCTCGAGGCCGAAGTAGCGGCCCCGCTCCAGGAGCACGTCGCCGGTGTGGAGGCCGATGCGGACGTGGACGCCGCCGTCGCCATGGGCCGCGCGGTCCGCCGCCAGCGCGCGCTGCACATCGATGGCGCAGGCGAGCGCGTCGGTGCGGCGCGCGAAGCTCATCAGGAAGCCGTCGCCGCGCAGCTCGAGCTCGTCCCCGCCGTGCGCCCGGGCGCAGGCGCGCACGATGGCATCGTGGCGCCGCACGATGTTCAGCGCCGCGAGGTCGCCGAGCCGCGACAGGAGCGTGGTGTAGCCGACGATGTCGCTGCAGAGCAGCGACCGCCGCGCCCGCACCTTGCTCACGCGCAGCAGATCGACCGAAGCGGGGCGAGGGAGCGGGAACGGAGTCGGGCTGGTCATGGCCGTCCCAAGAGCAAGAGCCGTACCACCCCGTGCTGCCGAGCGACGCGCTCCCCTCGCTGCGCAAGGCCTCGACCGTCCCGGATTCCGGACGGCTCCCGGCGAGCATGTCCACTTCGCTGGACACGCGGGGATGGCCGGTTCCGCGGCGTCGCGTCGGTGCAAGCCGGGCCGGGGTATGATCGCCGCGGAGATCCGGATGACCGCCAGCCCCGCAGACCTCGAGCGAACCGGCCTGGAGCGCGACCTCTACCTGCGCCTGCTCGAGCTCGGCGCCCACGGCGAGCTCGAGAGCTTCCTCAAGGACGCGCTGGCCCTCGTCGTCGAGATGGTGGGCGCGCGCGAGGGCTACCTCGAGCTCCGGGACGAAGAGCGCGGAGACGACGCCACCTGGTGGATCTCGGAGGGCTTCGCCCCCGAGGAGGTCGAGGAGGTGCGCCGGCGTGTCTCCACCGGGATCATCGCCGAGGCGCTCTCCACGGGGCGCATGGTCACACCGCGTCCGCGCTGCTCGATCCCCGTTTCACCAGCCGGAGCAGCGTGCAGCGGCCCGCATCGAGCGCGTGCTCTGTGCGCCGATCGGCGGGGGTCCGCCGCGCGGCGCGCTCTACCTGCAGGGACGCGAGCCCGGGGGCGCTCGCGGACGAAGACCGCGCCGCGCGTCGAGCTCATCGCCCGCCATCTCGCGCCGATCGCCGAGAACTTCATCCTGCGACGGCGCGCGGCGGATGCCGCGGACCACACACGCGCGCATCGCGCGAAGCTTCGCGTCGAGGGGTCGTCGGGCGGAGCGCGGCGCTCGCGACCACGCTGCGCCAGATCGCGCTCGTGGCGCCGCTGAACGTGACCGTGCTCCTCACCGGGGAGTCCGGGACCGGCAAGAGCCGATCGCGCGGGTCATCCACGACAACAGCCCGCGCGCCGGCCGCCCGTTCGTCGAGCTCAACTGCGGCGCCATGCCCGAGGCGCTCGTGGAGAGCGAGCTCTTCGGCGCCTTGCCCGGGGCCACTCCACGGCGCCACCGTCGCGTCACGGCAAGGTCGGCGCCGCCGAGGGCGGCACGCTGTTCCTCGACGAGGTCGGCGAGCTGCCGCCCGCCGCGCAGGCGAAGCTGCTGCAGCTCCTGCAGTCGAAGCGATACTATCCGCTCGGCGCGACGAGCCCGAGCGCGGCCGACGTGCGGATGATCGCCGCCACGAACATCGACTCAGGCGGCCGTCGCGAGCGGACGCTTCCGCGAGGATCTCTTCTACCGCCTCCAGGTGCTGCCGATCCGCATGCCCTCGCTCGCGGAGCGGCGCGAGGACGTCGCCGAGCTGGCCGCGCGTTCTGCAGCGCGGCGTGCGCGAGCGCACGGCCTGCCGCGCCTCGAGCTCTCGATCGGGGCGCTCCGGCCGCTCGAGGCCGCGGAGTGGCCGGGCAACATGCGGCAGCTCGAGCACGCGATCGAGGCGGCGGTGGTCCGCGCGGCCGGCGAGGCGCGCGACGCAGATCGGCGCGACCACGTCTTTCCCGGAGGCGCCGCGGCGGACGCCGCCGAGACGCGGCCGCGAGCGTACGTTCCAGGAGGCGACGCGCCGCTTCCAGCGAGCTCCTGCTCGAGCGCACCCTCGACGAGACCGGGTGGAACGTCGTCGCGACCGCGCGGCGTCTCGATCTTGCGCGCTCCCACCTCTACAACCTGATCAAGGCGTTCGATCTCTCCCGCGGCGAGTAGCGGCGCCGCGGGCCCGCTCAGAACACCCGGAGCTCGAGGGTCCGATCGATCGGCGCGTCGTCCGCCGGCAGCCCCTCGGCGGCGCGCTGCAGCATGCGCAGGACCTCCGGCCCCATGAGGTCGAGCGGCGTGGAGCGGTAGGACTCGCCGCCGAGCTCCCGGATCCGGCGCGTCTGGAGGCGCAGGATCTCGACGTCCTGGCCGAGGATGGTGTCGAGCTGCTTCTCGATGATGGGCCGCATCTCGTCGCGCCGCTCGGCCGGCACCTTCCAGCACGAGACGAGCCAGAAGCGGGTCCGGAAGTCGCTCACGGGCGTGTGCGGCAGCGTGCTGATCTGGTGGCGACCCTGCTCGTCCGATACTCGACCTGCGCCACGCCGGGCAGGAAGAAGCGGTCCCAGTGCTGCGACACGATCGGGTGTCCGGCGGCGTCGGTGGTGGGGCCCGACAGCGGCGGCTCGCCGAGGTACTCGACCTCGATTCCGCCGGGGATCCGCCGCCGTACCGCCTCGAGCTCGCGGCTCCCCTTCCCGCGGAAGTCGCCCCGATGGACGAAGGCCGTATGGGGCACGTCGAGGGCGTTCTCGAGCGCGGCGTGGAGCGTGCACTCCACGTCGTACTCGCGGAGGACCGTCAGGTACTCGGCATCGTCGATGTGCGGGATCCGCATCGGGAGGCCCCGGGGCGCCGCGCCGTGGCGGGCCCAGATCCAGACGAACCCGTCCTGCTCGCACGTCGCGAACGCCGGCACGCTCCGGCCGACGCCCGCGGCATCGCCCTGCGCGAGGCCCGGAACCTCGCGGCAGGCCCCGCTGCCGTCGAAGCGCCAGCCGTGATACGGACAGGCGAGATGTCCCGCGGCGTCCACGGCGCCGTGCGAGAGCGGCGCGTTGCGGTGGGCGCACCGGTCGAGGAGGGAGAAGGCCCGGCCGTCGACGTCGCGGAAGAGGACGATCGGGACGTCGAGGATGGTGCGGCAGAGCGGCGCGTCCCGGAGGTCGTCGCTGCGAACGGCGGCATACCACGCGTCGTACACACGGACCACGGAGTACCGGTTCGTCGGAAACGGCGCGCTCGGAGGAGACGGGACATCGGCCATCCGGCCATTCTAGATCGTGTAGTCCTCGACGAACACCGTCGGGTGGCGAGGCTTCACGAACACGTCGTCGCCGCGCTGCAGCACGAGGCTGCGCTGGCGCTCCTGCGAGAGCTCCGCCTGCACGAGCTCTCCGCCGTCGGTCACGAGCTCCACCTTGACCCTGGGCCCCGCGAGATGGACGCGCTCCACGCGCGCGCGCAGGGCGCCGACGTCCGCGTCGCGCTGCACGTCCAGGAGATGCGGACGCACGTAGAGGGTCCCCTGCTCCGCCGCGGGCGGAAGGCCCTCGGCCACCTCGAACGAGGCGTCGTGCACCCGCGCGCGGCCGCCCTCGAATCGCGCGCGGAAGACGTTCACGTCGCCGAGGAACTCGTAGACGAAGGGGCTCGCCGGCCGGTGGTAGACGTCCTCCGGCGTCCCGACCTGCTCGATGCGCCCCTCGTTCATCACCACCACGCGGTCCGCCAGCTCGAGCGCCTCCTCCTGGTCGTGCGTCACGAACACGCTCGTCAGGCCCAGCTCGTCGTGCAGCCGACGCAGCCACCGACGCAGCTCCTTGCGCACCCGCGCGTCCAACGCCCCGAACGGCTCGTCCAGCAGCAGCACCCGCGGCTCCACCGCCAGCGCCCGCGCCAGCGCCACCCGCTGCCGCTGGCCGCCCGACAGCTCCGACGGCAGCCGCTGGGACAGGCCGTCGAGCTGCACCAGGCGCAGCAGCTCGTGCACGCGCTCCGCGATCTGGCCCGACGACGGACGCGAGCCGCGCGGCCGCACCCGCATCCCGAACGCCACGTTCTCGAACACCGTCATGTGCCGGAACAGCGCGTAGTGCTGGAACACGAAGCCGACGCGCCGGTCGCGTGCCGGCGCTCGGTCGCGTCCTCGCCTTCGAAGCGCACGATGCCCGCGTCGGCGAACTCCAGCCCCGCGATGATCCGCAGCAGCGTCGTCTTGCCCGAGCCCGACGGCCCGAGCAGCGCCACCAGCTCGCCCGTGCTTCACCTGGAGCGACACCCCCCGCAGCGCCTCGAAGCCGCCGAAGCGCTTGCGAGAGCCCTCGATCCTCGATGCTCCATCCCTTGGTCCTCCGGCGCCCGATCCGCCACTCGAGCGCGGATTTCAGGATCAGCGTGACGAGGGCCAGCAGGGCGAGCAGCGACGCCACCGCGAACGCGGCGGCGGTCTGGTACTCGTTGTAGAGGATCTCGACGTGCAGCGGCATGGTGTTGGTCTGGCCGCGTACGTGGCCGGAGACGACGGACACCGCGCCGAATTCGCCCATCGCGCGCGCGTTCAGCAGCACCATGCCGTACAGCAGGCCCCAGCTGATGTTCGGCAGCGTCACGCGCCGGAAGGTCTGCCAGCCGCTGGCGCCGAGCGAGATCGCGGCCTCCTCCTCCTCCGAGCCCTGCTCCTGCATCAGGGGGATCAGCTCGCGCGCGACGAAGGGAAGGTGACGAAGGTCGTCGCCAGCAGATCCCCGGCACCGCGAAGATGATCCGGATGTCCTGCTCGGCGAGCCAGCGGCCCGAAGAAGCCCTGGAGCCCGAACAACAGCACGAAGATCAAGCCCGAGATCACGGGCGAGACCGCGAACGGCAGGTCGATCAGCGTGGTGAGCACGCCCTTGCCGCGGAAACTCGAACTTCGCGATCGCCCAGGCCGCCGCCACCCCGAACACGGTGTTGAGGGGCACCGAGATCGCGGCCACGAGGAGCGTCAGCCGGATCGCGGACAGCGCCGCGGGATCGACGATCGCTGCGGTGAAGACCGCCGAGCCCCGCCGAGAAGGCGTGTGCGAAGACCGCCACGAGCGGCAGCCCGAGGAGGAGCCCGAGGAACGCGATCGAGATGCCGATCAGCGCGCGCCGCACGAACGCGGGCTCCTCGATGGCGCGCGGCCTCGCATTCGACGCGACGGCGGGATCGATCGTGAGCTCGACCGACATCGGCGCCTCCCGCCTTCCCTAGGCGTCCGCGCCCACGCGCCGGCGGCCGAGGACCTGGAGCGCATTGATCGCGAAGAGCAGCACGAACGACGAGACGAGGAGCACGACGGCGATCGCCGTGGCGCCCGCATAGTCCCACTGTTCGAGCTTGGTGACGATGAGCAGCGGAGCGATCTCGGTCCGCAGCGGCATGTTGCCGGAGATGAAGACGACGGATCCGTACTCGCCGACCGCGCGCGCGAACGCGAGCGCGAAGCCGGTGAGGAGCGCGGGCCAGAGCGCCGGGAACAGCACGCGCGTGAAGGTCTGCAGGCGGCTCGCGCCCAGGCTCGCGGCCGCCTCCTCGACCTCGGCGTCCAGGTCCTGCAGCACGGGCTGGAGCGTGCGGACCACGAACGGGAGGCCGATGAAGGTGAGCGCCACGGCGACGCCCAGCGGTGTGTAGGCGACCTGGATCCCGAGCGGCTCGAGGAGGCTGCCCACCCAGCCGTTCTTCGCGAAGATCGCAGTGAGGGTGATGCCGGCGACGGCGGTCGGCAGCGCGAACGGCAGGTCGACGAGGGCGTCGACGAGCCGGCGGCCGGGGAAGGGTAGCGGACCAGCACCCACGCGACGATCAGGCCGAACACCGCGTTCACCGCGGCCCCCGCGAGCGCCGCGCCGAAGCTGAGGCGGTACGAGGCGAGCGCCCGCGGGCTCGTGACCGCGGCGAGGAACTCCACCCAGGACAGCGACGCCGTCTTGGCGAAGAGCCCCGCGAGCGGGATCAGCACGATCACCGTCAGGTAGAAGAGCCGTGAAGCCGAGGGAGATCCCGAACCCGGGCATACGGACTTCTCCTTCCAGACCCGCTTCGACATCGCCCTCCTCCCGACCGTCCCCTAGCGCCCGGGCTGGTAGATCTGGTCGAAGATCCCGCCGTCGGCGAAGTGCGTCTGTCTGCGCGGCTTTCCAGCCGCCGAAGCCTCGTCGATAGTGAACAGGTCCAGCTTCGGAAGACCGCGGCGTGCTTCGCCGCGACCGCCGGATCGCGCGGCCGGTAGAAGTGCTTCGCCGCGATCTCCTGCCCCTCGGGCGTGTACAGGTACTGGAGGTACGCCTTCGCAACCTCTGCCGTCCCCTTCTTGCGCGTGACTGCGTCCACCCACGGACCGGCGGCTCGGCGCAGGATGCTGAGCGAGGGCACGATGATCTCGAACTTGCCCTGACCGAGCTCCTCCACTGCGAGGAAGGCCTCGTTCTCCCACGCGAGCAGCACGTCGCCGATGCCGCGCTCGACGAACGTCGTCGTCGAGCCGCGCGCTCCGGAGTCGAGCATCGGCACGTTCTTGTAGAGCTGGGCCGACGAATTCGCTGCGCCTTCGCCTCGTCCCCGCCGTTCTGCTTCAGCGCGTAGCCCCAGGCCGCCAGGTAGTTCCAGCGTGCGCCTCCCGACGTCTTCGGATTCGGCGTGATCACCACCGATGCCCGGCTTCACGAGGTCGTCCCAGTCCTTGATGCCCTTCGGATTGCCCTTGCGCACGAGGAAGACGATCGTCGACGTGTAGGGCGCGCTGTTGTTCGGCAGCCGCTTCTGCCAGTCCTGTGGGATCAGCTTGCCTCGCTCGAGATCGCGTCCACGTCGTAGGCCAGTGCGAGCGTCACGACGTCGGCGTCGAGCCCGTCGATGACGGCGCGCGCCTGCTTGCCCGAGCCGCCGTGGGACTGGTTGATCGGTGACCTTCTGCCCGCGTGCTCCTTCGCCCAGTGCTCGGCGAAGCGCGCGTTGAAGTCGACGTAGAGCTCGCGCGTCGGATCGTACGAGACGTTGAGCAGGGTGACGTCGGCGCGGGCGCCCGCCGCCGTGGTGAGCCCGAGGGCGAGCACTGCCGCGATCCGGAAGCCAGCCAGAGACCTCATTTCCCCCCTCATCAGAATGCGACCTGGAGGCGCGTCAGGAACGCGTTCTCCGCTTCGATGTTGTGATCGTCGGGAGCGCCGCCGTTGAACGTCGTGCGCTCGTAGTTGAAGACGACCTTGAGGTTGCGGTTGACGTACCAGTTCATTCCGACGGTGAACGCGAACGCGCCGGCGGCCGAGCTGTTCGGGTTGGCGAAGAGCGGGAAGATGTCGGAGTCCATCTTGATCTGGTGCGCCCGGGCGGTGAGCTCGAAGGCCCCGAGGCCGCTCGCGTCGAGCGACAGCGGAGCGCGGGGGATCACGCCGTTGTACGACGCGTTCTCCCCCGTCAGCACGTACGAGAACGCGGCCTGCCAGGCCTCGTTCGTCGCGTAGGCCTGCGCGCCGCCGCGGACGAGCTTCTCGTTCTCGAGGACGTACTCGGTCATCAGCCCGAACGGCCCCCAGTAGAAGTAGGCCTGCGGGGACAGCCGGTACTGCGCGCCCTCGTTCGTCACGACGGCCGGCAGCCCTGCCATCGCGGCGGGGTTGTATCGGAAGAAGGTCTGCTGGCCCGACGTGCGGTAGCGAAGCGAGTCGAGGGCGTTGTTCGGATCCTGGTACGTGCCGGCGAGCCCGATGCCGAGACCCCGCAGGAACTCCACGTCCGAGGTCTTGAAGGGATGCGTGAAGATGCGCGCCGCCACCTCCTTGGAGTTCGCGGAGGCGATGTCTCCGTTGTAGCTCGAGCTGTTGTCGATCGCGCCGTTGAAGACGCCCAGCTGGTAGCCGATGAGACCCTCGCCGAACTGACCGTGGATCTGCGCCCCGAGGTCGCGGTTCGGGACGAGGAGCGTGGGGAACGCGCGCTCCATGAACATCAGGTTCGTCGCCGACTGGAGGCGCTCGAGGCCGACCGGCGGCTTGAACTTGCCGACCAGCAGCTGCGCCTTCTCGAAGTACCGGATGTTGGCGTACGCGTCGTACAGCGTGACGCCGTTGCCCGCCGCGAAGTCGGGCATGATCTTGAAGTCGACGTACTCGAAGACCGTGCCTTCGAGGATCGGCCGCACGCGGCGGAAGGCGAAGGTGCTGGGGTTCGAGTTGCTGCCCTCGCCGAACGCACGGAAGTCGGCCTGCGTGTAGCCGCGGATCTTGAGCACGTTTTTGCCGTCGGCGGACTTGATAAGAAGCCCTCCGCCCGGCGCCGACCACGGGAGCGTCCTTCGCCTTCGCGGTGTCGGCTTCCTCCTTCACCTCGAGCTTGCGCTTCAGGACGGCGGTCTCCTGCTCGAGCGCTTCGAGCCGCTGACGCAGCTCCTGCGTGTCGGAGTCTGACGCGGCGCGCGCCACTGCCGGTCCCACCGCGATCCAGACCGCCAACGCCACCGCGCCGAGCCGGGCCCCCCGTCCCCTCCGAGCCGATTCCATCCGTGGGTCTCCTCTCTCCGCCACACGGCGGCGAGCCCGCACGCAGGAGCAAGGCGCGTGCCATAAATCGGCGCGCGTCCTGACCGCCTCTCCCGCCGGGAAAGACAATTTCCGTGATATAAGCTTCGAAATTGCCGATTTTAATGCTGACGTCTCTTCAATATGAGATAGTTTTTCCGTCATTAGTCATGGATCGAGGAAGACCGCATGGAACGCTTCGCATCCCTGCTCCTCGACGTCTGGCGCGAGGGCTGCCGGCACATCGAGATCGAGGAGTCGCTCGCCCGCGTCGCACCGCTGCTTGCGCGGCGACTGCCGCTCGATCGCTGTTGGTGCGCCGCATTGACACGAGCCGCGGCTGCATCGAGACCATTGCCGCTGCCGCGTGTCGCTCGGGCGCGCTGCCACAAACGGTGCGCAGCGGAACCGAGGCGCCCCAACTCGAGTCGCTCGTCGCGTGGGCGCACGAAGCCAGGGTCGTGCATCGCCGCGCGCCCGCGCTCGCGGAGCGCCTGCCGGGTCTATTGCCCGACGACCTCGACGGCGACGTCATCGCGGGGCCGCTTGCCGGCGAGGATGGCACCGTCGGCATCCTGTCGTCGCGGCGCAGGGCGCGCGCCGCTTCGACGCGGAGCACGTCGCGATCGTGCAGGCGCTGCTCGACCCGTTCGGCGTGGCGCTCGAGAACGACCGCCGCGTGCGCGCGCTCGCCACGCATCGGGCCGCGGCGGAGGCCGACCGCGCGTCGCTGCTGTCGCGACTCGGGCGACAGGATCGCAGGAGACGATCGTCGGCGCCGAAGCCGGCTTCCGGCCGGCGATGGAGCGCGTGAACCTGGTGGCACCGTCGGACGTGCCGGTGCTGATCCTGGGCGAGACCGGCTCGGGCAAGGAGGTCGTCGCGCGCGCCATCCACACGCGGTCGCGGCGCGCGAGCGGACCGTTCCTGCGCGTCAACTGCGGCGCGATCCCGCCGGGCTGATCGATTCCGAGCTCTTCGGCCACGAGCGCGGCATCGTTCACCGGCGCGGCCGTCGCGCGCAAGGGCTGGTTCGAGCGCGCCGACGGCGGCACGCTGTTCCTCGACGAGGTCGGCGAGCTCCCGCCGCGGCGCAGGTGCGCCTGCTGCGCGTGCTCCAGGACGGCACGCTTCGAACGCGTCGGCGGGCAGCGGCCGCTCCACGTCGACGTGCGCATCGTCGCCGCGACGCATCGCGACCTGCGGGCGATGGTCGCCGACGGCGCGTTCCGCGAGGACCTCTGGTATCGCATCGCGGTGTTCCCGATCCGCTGCCGCCGCTGCGCGAGCGCCGCGAGGACGTCCCCGCGCTCGCGCACGCACTTCGCGCTGCGCGCGGCGACGCGCTTCGGCCGGCGCCGCTGATGCCGACGCGCCGAGGACATGGACCTGCTCGCCGCCTACGCGTGGCCGGGCAACGTGCGCGAGCTGGCCTCGGTGATCGAACGCGCGGTGATCCTCGGCGACGGCCGCACGCTCGAAGTCGCGACGGCGCTCGGGCGCTGGCACCCGCGCCCGTGTCGCGCGCCGCGCCGCGCGCCGGCCCTGCGCTTCCGATCGCCGCCGGCCCGAAGCGGGTGCCGAACCTTCCGACCCTCGACGCCGCGATGCGCGCGCCACATCGAGGCGGCGCTCGAACGCACCCGCGGTCGCATCGAAGGGCGCCGCGGCGCCGCGGCGCTGCTCGGCATCAACCCGCACACGCTGCGCGCACGCATGCGCAAGCTCGGCATCGACTGGCAGGGGTTTCGGGGGGCGCGGGCT
>CAVZDA010000004.1:0-526496 GCA_963773895.1 uncultured delta proteobacterium
TCTGCCTTGTGCAGTACCTGGATTCAGCTTCTCGTCTTTGCTATGCGACTCCCGAGGAGCTGAATACAGGAGGCAGGGGCGCCAGCGATTTCGTCGCGTGATGATGAGCCACCTGATCCCCGTCACAAGCGACAGTGGTGTCGGGACCGGGGAGATCCTACCAGGCTTGAGAAATTCCGGCGGCAGAGACTCGAGATCATCTGTTCCGAACTCGAGAAGGAAGCCGGGTTGAGGCTGTTTAGATGGAATTAAGTTTGATCGACTGGCACCATCGGGCAATTTTGGGTGGTGACCGCAACGAAGTCGCGAGAAAGAGATCGTGGTGACCCGAAGAAAGAAGCTCATCGAAGTCGCCCTGCCGCTGGAGGCGATCAACAAGGCCTCGGCGCGGGAGAAGTCGATCCGGCACGGGCACCCGAGCACGCTGCACCTGTGGTGGGCGCGGCGGCCGCTGGCGGCGGCGCGGGCGGTGATCTTCGCGCAGATGGTGGACGACCCGTCGGCGCATCCGGACCTGTTCCCGACCGAGAAGGCGCAGGAGAAGGAGCGGCAGCGGCTGTTCCGCATCATCGAGGACCTGGTGCTGTGGGAGAACACCACCAACGAGACGGTGCTGCAGCAGGCGCGCGACGAGATCTGGCAGAGCTGGCGGCGACGCCTGCGCCGAGAACGCCGACCATCCGCGCGCGAAGGAGCTGTTCGACCGCCACAAGCTGCCCGCCTTCCACGACCCCTTCGCCGGCGGCGGCGCGCTGCCGCTGGAGGCGCAGCGGCTCGGGCTGGAGAGCTACGCCAGCGACCTGAACCCGGTGGCGGTGCTGATCAACAAGGCGATGATCGAGATCCCGCCGAAGTTCGCGGGCAAGCCGCCGGTGAACCCGGAGGCGCGCAAGCGAGAAGACGCTCTTCGCACGAGAGTGGAAGGGCGCGCAGGGGCTGGCCGAGGACGTGCGCTACTACGGCCAGTGGATGCGCGACGAGGCCGAGAAGCGCATCGGCCACCTCTACCCGAAGGTCGAGGTCACGGCCGAGATGGCGAAGGAGCGGCCGGACCTGAAGCCGTACGTGGGCCAGAAGCTCACCGTGATCGCCTGGCTCTGGGCGCGCACGGTGAAGAGCCCGAACCCGGCCTTCGCGCAGGTGGACGTGCCGCTCGCCTCGACCTTCATGCTCTCCACCAAGGCGGGCAAGGAGGCGTACGTCGAGCCGGTGATCGAGGACGGCGGCTACCGCTTCACGGTGAAGGTGGGCAAGCCGAAGGACGCGGAGGCGGCGAAGAACGGCACCAAGCTGGCGCGCGGCGCGAACTTCGCGTGCCTGATGTCGGGGACGCCGATCGCCGGCGACTACATCAAGGCCGAGGGCAAGGCCGGGCGCATGGGCGCGCGGCTGATGGCGATCGTCGCCGAGGGCGAGCGCGGGCGCGTCTATCTCGCGCCGACGCCAGAGCATGGAAGCCGTCGCGCGACAGGCGAAGCCGACGTGGAAGCCGGACGTCGACGTTGCCTGCGAGCACGCGCTGGCTTCAGCGTCGCCAACTACGGCATGACGACGTGCGGCGACCTCTTCACCCCCCGCCAGCTCGTGGCGCTGACGACCTTCTCCGACCTGGTGCAGGAAGCGCGCGAGCGGGTGAAGCGCGACGCGCTCGCCGCCGGCCTGCCCGACGACGGCAAGCCCCTCGCGCGACGGCGGCACCGGCGCCACCGCCTACGCCGAGGCGGTGGCGGTGTATCTTGGCATTCGCTGTCGAGCAAGTGCCGACTGACTACAACATCGCGCTCTGCGCTTGGCAGGCTGACGCGGAGACGAGCTCGACGCAGCCTTTGGCCGGCAAGCACTCCCGATGGTCTGGGACTATCGCGGAGGCAAATCCACTTCGCGACGTCGGCGGGAGACTTTCGGAATCGCGTCGAATGCAGTGCGCAAGGTGTCTGCGATGCTGCCGCAGGCGCGGCTCGGGCAGCGCAGTCAAGCGGATGCTGCAGACCAGCGATCTGCGACGGACAGAGTCGTCTCCACCGATCCGCCCTACTACGACAACATCGGCTACGCCGACCTGTCGGACTTCTTCTACGTCTGGCTGCGTCGCTCGCTGCAGACCAGTCTTCCCCGACCTCTTCGCCACGCTCGCCGTGCCCAAGGCCGAGGAACTGGTCGCCACGCCCTACCGCCACGGCAGCAAGGAGAAGGCGGAGGCGTTCTTCCTCGACGGCATGACGCAGGCGATGCACCGCCTCGCCGAGCAGGCGCACCCGGCCTTTCCGGTCACCATCTACTACGCCTTCAAGCAGTCCGAGAGCGATGGCGACGAAGGCACAGCAAGCACCGGCTGGGAGACCTTCCTCGACGCAGTGATCCGCGCCGGCTTCGCCATCAGCGGCACTTGGCCGATGCGAACGGAGCGAGCAGACCGCATGATCGGGCATCGGCACCAACGCCCTCGCCTCCAGCATCGTCCTCGTCTGCCGCCCGCGCGCGGCCGACGCGCCCACCGCCACGCGCCGCGAGTTCGTCACCGCGCTCAAGGCCGAGCTGCCCGTGGCGCTCGCCCACCTCCAGCGCGGCAACATCGCGCCGGTGGACCTGGCGCAGGCGGCCATCGGCCCGGGCATGGCGGTCTACACCCGCTACGCCAAGGTGCTCGACGCCGAGGGCAAGCCGCTCTCGGTGCGCGAGGCGCTGGCGCTCATCAACCAGACCCTCGACGAGGCGCTGGCCGAGCAGGAGGGCGACTTCGACGCCGACAGCCGCTGGGCGCTGGCCTGGTTCGAGCAGTCGGGCTTCGCCGAGGGCGAGTACGGCGTGGCCGAGACAGCTCTCCAAGTCCAAGAACACCAGCGTCGCCGGCATGGTCGAGGCCGGCATCCTCGAATCGAAGCGCGGCAAGGTGCGGCTGCTCAAGCCCGACGAACTGCCCGCCGACTGGGACCCGACCACCGACCCGCGCCTCACCGCCTGGGAGATCGTCCACCACCTGATCCGCGTGCTCGAAGCGGCGGCGAAGGCGCGGCGGCCGAGCTGGTCGCGAAGCTCGGCGCCAAGGCCGAGATCGCCCGCGAGCTGGCCTACCGCCTCTACACCCTCTGCGAGCGCAAGAAGCGCGCCGCCGAGGCGCTGGCCTACAACGGCCTCGTGCAGAGCTGGCCCGAGATCACCCGCCTCGCTCGCGAGGGCGGCAAGCCGCGAGCCGAGCAAGCCGCGACTGTTCGAGGAGACGAGGAATAAACCATGGCAATCACCAACCAGGAACGTGTCGGCAAGGCGATGGAGCTGCTCAAGGCGGGGCTCGCGCCCTTCGTCGAGCGCGAGTTCAAGAGCCAGCTACAAGGACGCAGGCCGCCGAGGCGGCGCGCCGCTACCTCGGCGACGACCGCCTGACGTCGGCAAGAAGCCGATCGCCGAGTGGGACGTCGGCGGCGCTGCTCAAGCTCATGTGGGAGCGTGGAACGACGTCTTCCGCAGCACGCTCGGGCCGCGCCGAGCGCAGCCTGGTCAGCGAGCTGCGCGACCGTCCGCAACAAGTGGGCGCACCAGGAGCCGTTCTCCAGCGACGACGCCGACCGCGCGCTCGACTCGATGGCGCGGCTGCTCACCGCCGTCTCGGCGCCGCAGGCCGACGAGGTCGAGCAAGATGAAGATGGAGCTGCTGCGCGTCTGCGCTTCGACGAGCAGGTGCGCAGCGAGAAGCGCAAGAGCGCCGGCACCGCTGATCGAGAGCGCGGCGACCGGCAACCTCAAGCCCTGGCGCGAGGTGGTGACGCCGCACGAGGACGTGGCCAGCGGCCGCTACCAGCAGGCCGAGTTCGCCGCCGACCTCTGGCAGGTGCACTGGGCGAGGGCACGGACGAGTACCGGAACCCGGTCGAGTTCTTCCGCCGCACCTACCTCACCGAGAGCCTGAAGCGGCTGCTGGTCGGCGCGGTGCAGCGCCTCGCCGGGCAAGGGCGGCGACCCGGTGGTGCAGCTGCAGACCAACTTCGGCGGCGGCAAGACGCACTCGATGCTGGCGCTCTACCACCTGTTCTCGGGCATCGCGCCGAGCGAGCTGGCGGGCATCGACGCGGTGCTGGCGGAGGCCGGGCGCGAAGACGCTGCCGACGGCGAAGCGCGTGGTGCTGGTGGGCAACAAGATCTCGCCCGGCAATCCCGTCACCAAGCCCGACGGCACCGTGGTGCGCACGCTGTGGGGCGAGCTGGCCTGGCAGCTCGGCGGCAAGAAGGCGTTCGCGCGCGTCAAGGCCGACGACGAGAAGGCGACCAGCCCCGGCGACGTGCTGCGCGAGCTGTTCAACGAGTACGGGCCGTGCCTGATCCTGATCGACGAGTGGGTGGCCTACGCGCGCCAGCTCCACGACCAGAGCGACCTGCCGGCGGGCGGCTTCGAGACCCAGTTCACCTTCGCCCAGGTGCTGACCGAGTCGGCCAAGCTGGCGAAGAACTGCCTGCTGGTGATCAGCCTGCCGGCCTCGGACACCGCGGGCTCGCCGCACACCCAGGCCGACGACGTGGAGGTGGGCGGCATGCGCGGGCGCGAGGCGCTCGACCGGCTGCGCAACGTGGTCGGGCGGGTGGAGTCGTCGTGGCGGCCGGCGAGCGCCGAGGAGGGCTTCGAGATCGTGCGGCGGCGGCTGTTCGAGCCGCTCGCCGACCCGGCGCAGTTCAAGGACCGCGACGTGGTGGCGCGCGCCTTCGCCGACCTCTACCGCACGCAGCACGCAGGAGTTCCCGCCCGAGTGCCGCGACGCCGACTACGAGAAGCGCATCAAGGCCGCCTACCCGATCCACCCGGAGATCTTCGACCGGCTCTACACCGACTGGTCCACGCTGGTGAAGTTCCAGCGCACCCGCGGCGTGCTGCGCCTGATGGCGGCGGTGATCCACAGCCTGTGGGAGAAGGGCGACCGCAACCCGCTGATCCTGCCGGCGAACATCCCGATCGACGATCCGCGCGTGCAGTTCGAGCTGACGCGCTACCTCTCGGACAACTGGGTGCCGGTCATCGAGAAGGACGTGGACGGGCCCAACTCGCTGCCGCTGCGGATCGACGGCGAGGTGCCCAACCTCGGCAAGCTTCGCGCGCCTGCCGGCGCGTGGCGCGCACGATCTACCTCGGCTCGGCGCCCACGGCGACGGCGGCGCACCGCGGGCTCGAGGACCGGCGGGTGAAGCTCGGCTGCGTGATGCCGGGCGAGTCGCCGGCGGTCTTCGGCGACGCGCTGCGGCGGCTCGCCGGCGGCGGCGACCTACCTCTACCAGGACGGCCCGCGCTACTGGTACTCGACCCAGCCCACGGTCACCAAGCTGGCCGAGGACCGCGCCGAGCAGCTGAAGCGCGACCCCGACAAGGTGGCGCAGGAGCTGGACGAGCGGCTGCGCGCCGACCTGCGCAAGACGGGCGACTTCACGCCGCATCCATCCGCTGCCGCAGTCGGGCGCCGACGTGCCCGACGACCTCGACGCGCGGCTGGTGGTGCTGCGGCGTCGACCATCCCTACAGCAAGGAGCCGGGCAGCGCGGCCGAGGCGGCGGCGCAAGGCGATCCTCGAGTCGCGCGGCAACACGCCGCGCCTCTACCGCAACACGCTGGTCTTCCTCGCCGCCGACAAGACGCGGCTGCAGGACCTGGACGAGGCGGTGCGCAAGTACCTGGCGTGGGAGTCGATCCTGGCCGAGAAGGAGACGCTCGAACCTCGACCCGCACCAGGTGAAGCAGGCCGAGACCCAGAAGACAGGCCGCCGACGGCGCGGTGACGGCGCGGCTGCCCGAGACCTACCAGTGGCTGCTGGTGCCGGTGCAGGCGACGCCGCAGGCGCCGATCGACGTGGCAGGCCATCCGGCTCTCCGGGCAGCGACGCGCTGGCCGTGCGCGCGAGCAAGAAGCTGCGCAGCGACGAGCTGCTGGTGACCGACGCTCGGCTCGCACGCGCCTGCGGATGGAGCTGGACGCGTGCCGCTCTGGCGCGGCGACCACGTCGCGATCAAGCAGCTCGTCGAGGACTTCGCGCGCTACCTCTACCTGCCGCGGCTCGCAGGACCCGACGGTGCTGGTGCAGGCGATCCGCGACGGCCTCGCGCTGCTGACCTGGCAGCAGGACACCTTCGCCTACGCCGAGAGCTACGACGAGGCCGCGGGCCGCTACCGGGGCCTGCGCGGCGGGCAGGTCGTGTCGCATCGTCGATGCCGACAGCGCCGGGCTGCTGGTGAAGCCGGACGTCGCGCGGCGGCAGCTGGACGCCGAGACGCGCAGCGCGCCGCCGGGCGACGCGCCGGTGACGCGACCGGCGCGGCGGCGACGGCAGCGACGCCGGTCCGGGCGCGGGACCGCACCGGCGCGACGCCGTGCACCGCGGCCGCGCAGCCCAAGCGATTCCACGGCACGGTCACGCTCGACCCGACGCGCGTCGGCCGCGACGCCAGCCGCATCGCCGACGAGGTGATCGCGCACCTCGCCGGCCTGGTCGGCGCGGAGGTGACGGTCACGCTCGAGATCGAGGCCGAGATCCCTTCCGGCGCGCCGGACCACGTCGTGCGCACCGTGACCGAGAACAGCCGGACGCTGAAGTTCACGAGCCAGGGGTTCGAGAAGGAGTAGCGACCGCGATTGGGCCGCGGGGGGATCGAGAAGGGCGGCGATGCGGACGTATTGCGCGAACCGGAGGGAGTTCTCGTTCCATGCAGGAAATCAGCTTCGATGAGGGAATCGACCGCGTGCTGGACGCACTGTTCAGCGACCGCCTGGCGGTCCTGTGTGGCGCTGGCCTATCCATGGCGCCGCCGAGTTCTCTCCCAAACGCTGCGACCGTTGCAGCCACTGCGAAACAGAAGTACGACGCACTCTATCGAGCCACCCGCGCTCCGCTGCCGGTCGGGATCGAAGAACAGGCCGAATACTTCTTTGGCGCGGCGAACTCGCCACAGTCTATTCAGGACGCTCATCGACTTCAATGCGTTCGCTGGCCGACCGAACCCTGGTCACTACGCGATGGCGGATCTGCTCCTGGTTCGCGGATGCAGACGGCTGTTACTTCCAACATCGACCTTCTGATCGAAACAGCTGGGCAGTACCTTTTCGGCCAGGTCGGCGCGGGTATTGATGGCTCGAGCGTTGCTGCGCTCCCACCCGACTGTTCGCCGTTGCTAAAAGTACACGGCTGCCGGCTCGTAGACCCGAATCACATGGTTTGGGCGCGAGGCCAGTTAACTGTCGGCCCTGTGGCAAGCTGAATCGCGTCGAGCGAGCAGTGGTTGAGTGTTCGTCTCCTTGACCGCGATCTGATGGTCGTTGGCTATTCGACCGACTGGGATTATCTCAACGATGTGCTCGCAAGGACGCTCGGCGCGGTTCGGCCGGCGCGTGTCATCGTAGTTGATCCAGGCGACGCGGCGGCATTCCAATCGAAAGCGCCGGGCCTTTACGCGCTGGGGCAGCGTGAGTCCGCGTCCTTCATCATGTGCGAGCGTCGGGCGCCGACTTCCTAGATGCGCTTCGTTTGACCTTCGCGAGGTCCTTCGTGCGTCGCGTGCTCCACAGTGGTGTCGGGGGTTCTGGGCTCAGATCGGCCACTGCGCGGTCGCGGCGTGGACGGAGCCGCCGTCCCTCGACAACGAGGTGCTTTGGCAGGTGCGGCGAGACCTCGAGGGCTGCACTCCGAACGAGCCCGCGCGAGCGCGCATTCCGCCGGAAGAAACCCCTGCTCGGTCTTACCCTACTCCAGCTGCGGGCTGGGGGCGCCGTTGCCGACGGCCCGTATTGGCTGTTCAAAGATCTCCGGATTCGGATCCTCCGCGCCTCGAATCAGCCCCTTCATCGGGTGCAGGCTGCGCACGAGCGCGAGGACGCTCCCGCTGTCGCGCCCGACGTCGTGATCGCCGTCGGAGCCGAGTCGCAGGCCTTGGCGTTCAACGTAGCTCGCGCAGGAGGCCAGCCAACGATTGCGCGAGGAGTGCCAGCCGTTCGATGGCTCGCCCAGAAGCAGTCGAGGAACTGGGTCTCTGATGGACATACTGGCCGCGAGCGCTGAAGTACTCGGTGGAGCGGGCTTCTTGATTAGCTCGGCCTCAGCTGACGACCGCGAGCTGCTCCTATTCGAGGATGCGACGGTCCTCGGGTTTCTGTTTGTCTATCGAGGTCCGCAGGATCTGATCGAATGCTGGGCCGAGGCCGCGGATCGCGCGGTCAAGAGCCACCAGTTCGGCCTACGCCGTGCAGGGAAGAAGGCGTGGAACGCATACTTGGTGCTGTTGGCGGCCGGGAACGCGGGCTATGCCGAATCGGCAGCGCTCGGAGCGATTGAGGAAGACCTGACTGGCACCCGAAAGATCGCACGCGCCGGCATCGCCAGCATCTCCGACGTGCAGGCAGCACTATTGCCGTTGCTTCGACTGCAATCCGCGCCCCGCCTCGAGGCGGTCGACATTCTCGCGGAGATCCGTCAGCGAACAACCACGCTTCCCGCTCGTGCCGTCGAGGCATTCTTGTCAAACGCGGAAGAGGCTGTCGTAGTCCAAGTGCTAGAGAGGAGGAGGCGCCGTGAAGGTCTCCTACGTGGATCTCTGCGGATTCCGCGGCTATCGCAAGAGGCTCCGGATCAACTTCGGTGATAGATTTACGATCATCGACGGCCGGAATGGTGTGGGCAAGAGCACGATCTTTGACGCTGTTGAGTTTAGCCTCACTGGGACCATCGGTAAGTACGGCGATGCCAAGGCTGCTGGCGAAAGCATCGCGGACTACCTCTGGTGGACAGGCAAGGGCCCTGCGCCAGAGGATCGATTTGTCGAAGTGGGATTCACTGATTCCGACGGTGAGATCACGATCCGGCGCACCCAGTTCGATGCACCCGACCCCGGCAGTCTCCGAAGGGTGACCGAGAGACTTTGCGACACGGTTCACCCAGTCTCCTCTCAATCAACTCTGTGCCACCTCGATCATCCGCGACCGGCATGCGCGAGAGTCTCGTTGTTTTGACCTCAAGGAGGCCGATCGCTACGCGAAGCTGCGCGATGCGCTGGGCGCAATCGACGCCGACGTCTGGATCGCTCGTGCTGCCCGTCTGGTGGCATCCACGAAGCGTCGCGTAGCGACAATTCAGCAAGAGGTGACGGTGGTCAATGGCGAAACTGCGGCTGCGTCTCGCCGCATCGACGAGGTGCGTGCAGCCATCGTATCCGAGGCCTCGATGGCAGAGGTGGTTGAGCGTTCGGAATTTCGCCAACAGTCAGGTGGCACCTGATCGGCTGGTCGCTCCTGTCCGCGAACGTATCGCTGCCCTCGCGGCGCAAATGAAAAGGCGATCGAGACGCTCGTCGCCCGGTGGAGCACGGTTGCAGGTGAGCGGCCGCGGCTTGGCGCATTGACGGAGGAGGTCAACGCGGCGAATCGCGAGACGGATGCAGCTGCCCGCGCACCTTGAGTCGGTGGTATCCGCCGCTGGAACAATAGTATCCGCCTCATCGCTCTCCGTTGAGGCACGCGACCTCATGAATCTTGTCGCACTCGGGCGAAGACTTGGTCTGCGAGACGGGGGTTGCCGTTGTGCGGCAAGAACCAGTCCGATGCGGAGTTCAGTCACGGAGCGGCCGTCGCTGAAGCGATTGCGCGGCGTCTCGATGAGGAAGCTGCTCGAGAGGCGGCGCGGGAGCAGGCGCGTGCTGCGGCTGAGGCGCGGCTTGCGAACGCCAACGCGCTGCGGAGACAGCGAACTCTGCGCACCTGACTGCCGTTAGTGTGATAGAAGCATTCGATCGCCAAAGGAGGGTGTGCGGGATTCAGCGATGAGAGCACGTTAGACAGTGTATCAGCGCGCCTCACCGAGCTCCGACAGATTGTTGTCAGCGCGCAGAATGATCTCCGCATCCTCGAGACGATGAGGCTGAATATTGAGTTGGAACGGGCGGAGCGAGCCGAGATCGACGCCAAGGAGCGGCTCGAACGTACCGCGGATCGTTTCGGTAAGGCCAGGAAGGCCGAATCCACTGGCGACCCCGCGACGCTGCCCGAAGAGCGGCCGGTGAAACGCTTGATCGACGACTCGAGCGCGTCCTTCCCGTTGATGTCGAGACTGTACCGACGTCTGCATCCTCACCCGCTTTGGCGCGACATCGAGTATTCCATTCGGGGAGACGTAAAGCGGTTCTTGAAGCTGCAGGTGGGAGAAGAACTGAATCCACAATTCTTGTTCTCGAGTGGTCAGCGTCGTGCCACCGGCTTCGCGTTCCTCTTGTCAGTGAATATCGCTCTGGCCTGGAGTCGGTGGCACTCGATTCTTTTGGACGACCCCGTCCAGCACATCAATGACTTCCGAACTGTGCACCTGGCTGAGGTCTTGGCGCAGCTCGTAGCCGAGGGTCGCCAGATCATATGTGCCGTCGAGGATGTGGCGTTGGCGGACCTGATCTGCCGGCGCTTGCCGATTGAATCGGAGACCGAAGCCAAATGGATAACTCTCGGTCCGGACAAAGAGGGCGCGCTTGCGAAGCTCCGCGAGCGGCACCTCATGCCGCTGGTACGACAATCGCTGGTGAAGACAAACGAACAGTCGGTCGCGAGCTGACTGCCATGCCCTCGACTGATTGGTGCGCGGCATGGTTGTCGAACAAGTCATACGCGCGACTCTTGCCGCGCCGATACCGGGTGCGCGGACAGAGCTTCCGGCCTCGTACCGCTCGATCCGCTTCGTTCTCGCCTTTCGGCTGACGCGTGTAGCCCTGGTCATGCACTCGCTCATCGAGTGGTGGTCGTCGCGCGCGGGAGGAACGTTTGGAGGCGGAGCCGCTTGGTGACTGGAACCAAGGATGCGGCCTCGAGCCCGAAGGGGCGACGTCGCACAGCGCGCTCACGGTGGTTGCAGTGTGGTTGCAACGGATGGAAGGACCGGATACGTCGAGCGGGCGAGTCTCGTAAGTGGTTGAAAAGATGGAGCCGATGGCCGGAATCGAACCGGCGACCTGCTGATTACGAATCAGCTGCTCTACCAGCTGAGCTACATCGGCTTGAAGGCGGGCGCGGCGGGCGGAGACGGCGCGGAATGTACCCGCGCGGCCCGGCGACGCCAACGGCGGTCGCTCCTGACGCGGCTGTCAGCAGATGGATTGACCCCCCGCCGCCCCGGCGCGTAGGATGGGCGCGAGCGCGCCCGCAGGGGCGGGAGGTGCCCGCCCCGCCCGCGCGGCTGCAGGGTCCTGGGGCGACCCGGGGCCGGAGGTGCGCGTGATGCCGGTGCTGCCGCTGATCGACCTGCTGATCCTGATGGGATGGACGGGCCTCTTGGCCGCCTTCGTCTTGAAGTTCGTGTCGATCGCCATGAACGATCGGGTCTCGATCCTCTCCCTCACCGCGATGGACTTCCTCCTGGCCGCCGTCGCCTGCCTGCTCTTCGCGCTGACGCTCGCGGCGCGGACGTGGGTGAAGGCGAACGAGCCGCGCCTCGTGGCGAGGCGTCTCGTCGGGTCCTACGGGCTGGAGCGGCTCAAGGAGGACGCGGACGACGCGACGGCGCACGACCCGCCCGGCGTCCGGTCGGCCCCCGTGGGTCGCCGGAACGAGGCGGCGGCGGGCCGCTGAGCGCCCGGGTCTAGCGGCCGGCCACCAGGCGGAGCGCGGAGCGCGCCAGCTCGCGGTAGAGCCCGGCGCTCGTCGTCACCACTTCTGCGGCCTTGCGGATCACGGTCTTCATCTCGGACCCCCAGCTGGAGCGTCGGGCTCCTACCCTCTAGGTGGCCGTTCGGGGGCTTTGGTGGCGCGCACGCCTGCACCCGGCCCGTTGCCCGCCCCGGACCCGTGTTCCACTCTCCTCGGCATGCCGAGCTCTGGTCCCCTCCGACCCGCCCTCACGCAGCCCCGCCCCGTACCCAGCGCCCCGCCGGACCGCCGCCTCTGGATCGACGGCCGGCTGGTGCCGTGGGCGGAGGCGACCGTCCACGTGCTGAGCCACAGCCTCCAGCGGGCCTCGCTGATCTTCGACTTCATGAGCGTCCACGAGACGCCCCGGGGGCCCGCGATCTTCCGGATGGGCGAGCACGTGCGGCGTCTCCTCAGGTCGGCCGAGCTGATCGGGCTCCCGATGCCGATGGACGAGACCGGGATCTGCGCCGCGGTCGTGGAGACGGTGCGCGCGAACCCGGGCTGCACGTCCGTCAAGGTGTGCGCGTACCTGCCGTCGATCGAGGTCGAGGTGGTGCCGTCCGACGACCGCGTGTCGATCGCGATCGCGGCCTACGACACGCTCGCCGACATCGTCGCGCACAACGCCGGCATCCCGTACTTCAAGCCGGAGCTCCGGGTGCGGCTCGAGCGCGAGCGCCGGAAGATGCGGCCCGAGATCATCCCGCCGCAGGCGAAGGTGTCCGCGAACTACACGTCGCCGATGATCGCGAAGTGGGCCGCGCGCCGCGCGGGCTACGACGAGATCCTGCTCGTCGACGAGAAGGGCTTCCTCGCCGAGGCGTCGACGGAGAACGTCTTCCTGGTGTCGCGTGACGGACGCCTGCGCACGCCTTCGCTCGACTACGTGCTGCACGGCGTGACGCGCAGCTCGATGATCGAGATCGCGAAGCACGACGGCATCGCCGTGTCGGAGGAGGCGATCCGTCCCGAGGACCTCTTCACGTCGGCCGAGGTGTTCCTCACCGCGACGTCCGCAGGGGTCTGGCCCGTGCTGTCGGTGGACGACCGGCCGATCGGCGACGGCAAGCCCGGCCCGGTGTCGAAGCGGCTCGCGGAGCGGTTCGAGCAGGTGGTGAGCGGTCGCGAGCCCGCGTTCGACGCGTGGCTCACGTATCTCCGGCCGGACTCGCGCGCCGGGTCCGACTCGCGCGCCGACGCCGGCGCGCGCAAGACCTAGTGCGGGTCCTCTCCGGCATCACGGCCTCCGGCGTCCCGCACATCGGCAACTACTTCGGGGCGATCCGGCAGCACGTCGCGCTCCAGGCGAGCGCGAACGAGGCCATCTACTTCCTCGCCGACTACCACTCGCTCACGTCGGTGCGCGACGCCGCGCAGCGTCGGGAGTACGTGCGCACCCAGGTGCTCGACTACCTGGCCTGCGGGCTCGACCCGAAGCGCGCCATCCTGTTCCGCCAGTCCGACGTGCCCGAGGTGTGCGAGCTCCAGTGGATCCTCTCGACGGTGACGCCGATGGGGCTCCTCGAGCGCGGCCACGCCTACAAGGACAAGACGGCGCAGGGCCTCGCGTCGGACCACGGACTCTTCGCGTACCCCGTCCTCATGGCCGCGGACATCCTGCTCTACAACGCGAACCTCGTGCCGGTGGGGCAGGACCAGAAGCAGCACCTCGAGATGACGCGCGACATCGCCGCGCGCTTCAACCACACCTACGGCGAGGTGTTCGTGCTGCCGGAGCCGATGATCCTCGACGACGTCGCCGTCGTTCCCGGGATCGACGGGCGCAAGATGAGCAAGTCCTACGGCAACACGATCCGCATGTTCGACGGCGAGAAGGCGCTGAAGAAGGCGGTGATGGCGATCGTCACCGACTCGACGCCCGTCGCGGAGCCGAAGGACCCCGGGGCCGTGGTGTTCCAGCTCTGGAACCTGTTCGCGACCCCCGACGAGCGGCGCGAGATGGCCGAGCGCGCGAAGCGGGGCGGCCTCGGCTACGGCGACGTGAAGAAGGACCTCCTCGCGCGTCTGCTCGCCGCGTTCGGTCCGATGCGCGAGAAGCGCGCCGCGCTCGAGCGCGAGCCCGGGCTCGTGGAGGACGTGCTCGCCGACGGCGCCCGCCGCGCGCGCGCGCTGGCGTCGCCGGTGCTTCGCGCGGCGCGCGACGCGGCGGGTCTCGGCCCACCGCGGGCCCCGGCGTGAGCCTCTTCGGCGTCCTCGTCGAGCGGTTCTTCGAGCTGCCGCCTCCGACGCACCGGGTCGCGCGCGTCGAGCACGACGTGCCCGTGCCCGCTGCGGACGGCGCGCGCCTCCTCACCGACATCTGGTCGCCGGGCGGCGACGACCGCGCACCGACGGTGCTCGTGCGGTCTCCCTACGGCCGGCGCTCGGTCTGGGGCGAGATCTGCGGGGGCGTCTTCGCCCGCCGCGGCTTCCGCGCGCTGGTGCAGAGCTGCCGCGGCACGTTCGGCTCGGGCGGCGCGTTCAACCCGCAATTCAACGAGCGCGACGACGGTCTCGCGACCCTGCGCTGGATCGAGGCGCAGCCCTGGTTCGACGGACGGCTCGCGATGGTCGGACCGAGCTACCTCGGATACGTGCAGTGGGCGATCGCGAGCGACGCGGGCCCGTCGCTCAAGGTGATCTGCCCGAACATCACGATGGCGAGCCTCGCGTCGCACTGGTATCGCGGCGGCTCGTTCTCGCTCGACGACGCGATCGGCTGGACGGCGATGGTGTCGTCGCAGGAGAAGCCGTTCCGCCTGCTCGCGACCCTGCTGCGCACCCACGAGCGGAAGGTCGCGCGCCACATCGGCCACCTGCCGCTCATCGAGCTGGACGAGCGCATCGTCGGCCGCCGCGTGCCGTTCTGGCGCGACTTCGTGGAGCACGCCTCCATCGAGGATCCGTTCTGGGGGCCCGCCGACCACTCGCACCGCGTGGCGCAGGTGACCGTGCCCGTCAGCATGGTGAGCGGGTGGTACGACATCTTCCTGCCGCTCCAGCTCGCCGACTGGCGCAAGCTCGCCGCAGCCGGGAATCCGCCGCACGTCACGATCGGCCCGTGGACCCACGCCTCGCCGGCGGGCATGGGCGAGCAGGTGCGCGAGGCGCTCGCCGCGCTGAAGGCGCACCTCTGCGGGGATCCGGACGCGCAGCGGAAGGAACGCGTTCGCGTGTACGTGATGGGCGCCGGCGCGTGGCGCGAGTTCGCGAGCTGGCCGCCGCCGGGCTTCGAGCCGCGCGCGTTCCACCTCCAGCCCGGCGGGGGGTTCGGCGCCGAGCCCGCGCCGGAGTCGGCGCCCGACCGCTACCGCTACGACCCCGCCGACCCGACGCCCATCGTCGGCGGCACGCTGCTGAGCGCCGCGGGCGGCCGCCGGGACCAGCGCGCGACCGAGGCGCGCAGCGACGTCCTGCTCTACACGAGCGACCCGCTGCCGCGCGATCTCGACGTGATCGGCGACGTCGAGGCCGAGGTCTTCGTCTCGTCGAGCCTCGAGCACTTCGACGTGTTCGTGCGCCTCTGCGACGTCGACCCCAATGGAGCCTCGACCAACGTCTGCGACGGGATCCAGCGCGTCGACGCGCGGACGAGCCCGCCGGGGCCGGACGGCGTGCACCGCGTGCGGGTCGGCCTGTGGCCCACGGCGCAGCGCTTCCGCGCGGGCCACCGCATCCGCGTGCAGGTCTCGAGCGGCGCGCACCCGCGCTTCATCCGGAACCTCGGCACGAGCGAGCCGATCGCCACCGCCACGACGCTGCGCGCCGCCGACCAGGCCGTGCACCACGCGCCCGGCCGCGCTTCCGCGATCTTCCTGCCCGTCTCTCGCTAGAAAGCCGGAGGCCGCGTCAGAGCGCTCGCCCGGCCAGGTGGCCGTCGAAGATCGCGCGGTCCACGGTGCGCACCGCGACGGCGTCGCCGACGCGCACCACCTCGGGCACGCGGTCCTTCAATGCGAAGTAGAGCGCCGCGTCGGGGAGGCCGTGCGTGCGGATCACGACGGTGCCGACGTCCGCGAGCGTCTCGGGCTTCAGCGAGAAGACGTCGAGCAGCGTCACCGCGTGCGCGCCGATCGACGCGAGCAGCGTGTTCGGCCGCCAGCGCACGCCCGCACGGCCCGCGCGCGGGAGCGCGGCGGCGAGGGTCTCGGCGTCGAGCGCGATCGGCGAGGGCAGGGACGTCACGACCGTGACCTCGCAGCCCTGCGCGCTGAGCAGCTCGCCGAGCCCGATCGCCTCGATGTGGCCCACCGCGTCGAGGATCACGACGCGGCCGCGGATCCCGTCCGCCCGGGTCAGGGCCTGCTCGTGGTCGAGGACGAAGTCCTGCTCCGAGCCGGGCACCGGAAGCGGGTGCCACTTCGCGGCGCCAGTCTTCGTGGCGACGCCCCCCGTCGCGACGACCACGGCGTCCGGCGCGAGCGCGAGCACGCGCTCGGCCGTCGCCGTGACCCCGAGCCGCAGATCGACGCCGCGGCGCCCGCACTCCAAGGCGCGCCAATCGGCGAAGTCCGCGAGCTCCGCGCGGCCGGGGAGGCGCTCCGCCAGCCGGACCTTCCCGCCGAGGCGGTCGCTCCGCTCGAGCAGCACGACGTCGTGGCCGCGGGCCGCGGCCACCCACGCGGCCTCGAGCCCGCCCGGGCCGCCGCCGGCGACGACGACGCGCTTGCGCGTCGCCGCGCGTGAGAGCGTCCCGCGTCCGAGCGCGGCCTCGCGGCCCACGGCGGGGTTCGTGGCGCAGGTGATCGGCAGCGCCTGGATCAGGTTGCCGTAGCAGCCCTGATTGCAGCCCGTGCAGCGCCGGATCGTGTCGGAGGCGCCCGCCTGCGCCTTCGCCGGCCACTCGGGGTCGGCGATGAGCGCGCGCGCGAGCGTCACCGCGTCGGCCTCGCCGCGCTCCAGCACGCCCTCGGCCTCCTCCGGCGTGAGGATGCGGTGGACGGCGAAGACGGGCGTGCGGCGCACCGCGCCCTTCACCGCGCGGGCCGCGTACACCCCCAGCAGATGCGGCGCGTACACCGGCCGCACCATGCCGACGCCCGAGAGGCCGATGCTCACGTTCAGGAAGTCGACGAGCCCGGTCGCCTCGAAGGCCGCGGCGATCGCCGCGCAGTCCGCGGCCGAGAGGCCGCTCGGCCCCGCCTCCTCGTCGCCCACGAGCCGCAGCCCGACCGCGACGCGCGTGCCGACGGCGTCGCGCACCGCCCGCAGCACCTCGACGCCGAAGCGCATCCGGTTCTCGAGCGATCCGCCGTAGGCGTCGGCGCGCCGGTTCGAGCGCGGCGAGAGGAACTCGTGGATCAGGTAGCCGTGCGCGCCGTGCACCTCGATCCCGTCGAAGCCGCCGCGCGCGGCGTTCGCCGCCGAGCGTGCGAAGTGCTCCACGAGCTCGCGGATCTCGGCCAGCTCGAGCGCCTTCGGGGGCTCGTGGTAGTTCGCGACGTCCGAGGGCGCCCAGGCCGGGAGCTTCGACCACGCGCCGTGGTTCACGCCGCCGTTGTGCGCGAGCTGCAGGAAGGCGAGCGCGCCGCCGGCGTGGACCTCCGCGGTGACGCGCTGGAAGCCCGGCACCGCCGCCTCGGGCCAGGCCGCCGCGTTGTTCGGCATCTGGTACGCGCTGGTGGGGTGCACCTGCGCCTGGCCGGCGATCACCACGCCCGCGCCGCCCGCCGCGATCTCGCCGAGGTAGCGCCCGTAGCGCGCGCCGTAGAAGCCGGGCTCGCCCCAGGTCGGGCTCGGGTCGGTGAACTGCGTGAAGTGGGCGCCGCAGACGACGCGATTGCGCGACTCGAGGGGTCCGATGCGGAGCGGGGAGAAGAGGCGCGGGAACGGCATCGCGCCGGGAGCCTACACCACGGCCGGGGGCCGCAGCGGGGCTACAGCAGGACCCCGAGCTGGCGGGACTGGGCGAGGAGCACGCCGTCGCGGCTCCAGATCTCGCCGTCCTCCTCGAAGAAGCCCTCGCGCGCTTCGCGCACCCGGAAGACGGCGAGGAGCCAGTCCTCGGGCTTCGCCTGCGCGAGCGGGAGCGACACGCGGAAGTGGACATTGAGGTCCACCGTCGGGACGGCGCCGATCGGGGTGCCGGGCTGCGCGACCGTGAAGAGCGCGGGCGGCCAGGCGTCGGTCAGCGCGGCGACGAGGAGCGCGTCGGCGACGCGCGGCTCGGCGAAGCGGATCCAGCCGCCGGCGAGCGCCTCCGGCGCGCCGCTGAACGGCGGCGCGCCGATCGCCCAGCGCTGCTCGTAGCGGCCGCGCATCGGCAGCTCGGGCCCGTCGGTCCGGCGGGGAAGCGGCGGGAGCGACTCGGGCGGCGCCACCTCGGGCATGCGCGCGTGGTGCAGCTCGAGGTGCTCGCGCGGCGCGGAGAACGCCGCGAGCGCGAGCGCGATCACGCGGCCCTCCTGCAGCATGCGGGCCGACACCGTGCTGAGCGAGCGGCCCGCGCGCTCGACCGTCGTCAGGATGCGCACCGGGCCCTCGGCGGGCGGCGCGGCGTAGTGGACGGTCAGCGAGCGGACGTGGCGCGCCGGATCGCCGACGACCTCGGTCATGGCGCGCAGCAGGATCGCGGCGAGGTACCCACCGTTCGGTCCGCGGACGATCCACCACCTGCGGTCGAGCCGTGCTTCGAGCGCGAGGGGCTCCTGCGGCTGCGCCTGCGGTCCTGCGAGCGCACGGGCCGCCGTCGCGGTCCCGGCGTCGCCGACGCGAGCAACGGCCGTGTCGGCGTCGAAGCGGTTCATGCGTGGCGCAGATTATCCGTCGCTCTCGTCGTCCGCACGGATCAGGATCTCGAAGTAGATCCACAGCGGGACCCACAGCGCGAGGAAGAGAGCCACGAACTTCCAGGTCTCCACGGTCGTTCTCCAGGCATCGCTCGGTGAGGAGAAGGCCTCCTCATCGGGCATTCTGCGAAACCCTTGAGACGCCCCGCGCGTCGATCGTGCGACGTTCGCGCGGCGCCCCCAGAGGGCCGAGCGCTCAGGAGCACGCGGCCACGGTTTCGGCGATTTCGTGCAGCAGCTTCTCGGTGTCTTCCCAGCCGAGGCAGGCGTCGGTGATCGAGACGCCGTACTCGAGCGCCCGGCCCGGCAGCCAATCCTGCCGGCCCGGCCGCAGGTTGCTCTCGAGGAGGAGCCCGAGGATCCGGTCCTCTCCTCCGCGCACCTGCGCGAGCACGTCCCGACAGACCGACCCCTGACGCGTGTGATCCTTGGCGGAGTTTCCGTGCGAGCAGTCCACCAGGATCGGCCGCGCCACGCCCTCGCCCTCGACCAGCGCCGCGGCCCGCGCCACGTCGTCGGGCCCGTGGTTCGCGCGGCCGCCGCCGCCGCGCAGCACGATGTGGCGGTCCGGGTTTCCGCGCGTGCGCACCGCCGACGATCGTCCGTCGGCGTCGATGCCCAGGAAACTGTGCGGATGTCTCGCCGACACCATCGCGTCCACCGCCACCTGCAACCCTCCGTCCGTTCCGTTCTTGAAACCGATCGGCATCGACAGCCCGCTCGCGAGCTCGCGATGCGTCTGGCTCTCCGTCGTCCGCGCTCCGATCGCCGCCCACGAGATCAGGTCGGCGACGTACTGCGGGGTGATCGGATCGAGCATCTCGCTGCCGCACGGCACGCCCTGCGCGTTCACGCCGAGCAGCACGTTGCGCGCGAGCTCGAGGCCGGCCGCCACGTCGCACGAGCCGTCGAGGTGCGGGTCGTTGATCAGCCCCTTCCACCCGACGGTCGTGCGCGGCTTCTCGAAGTAGGTGCGCATCACCACGATCAGCGCGCCCGCCGTCTCGCGCGCGACGCGCCCGAGACGCTCCGCGTACTCCTGCGCCGCGGCCACGTCGTGGATCGAGCACGGGCCGACGATCACGACGAGGCGGCGCATGTCGCGCCCGTGGAGCGCGTCGCGGATGGCGGCGCGCGAGGAGGCCACGAGCGCGGCGGTCTCCTCGGGGGCCGGGAGCTTCCGCTTGACGGCGCGGGGGGGCTCGAGCGGCTTCACCTCGCTGACGTTCCGGTCCTCGATCCGCTCGATCATCTTCTCGTCCTCTCTCGTGAGCATGCGCTCCCCCGATCCGGCGCCAGAAGCACGAAGCCCCGAGAGGAGGTCTCTCGGGGCTTCGGGGTTCCTGGCTTCGCGATGGCGTCAGCCGATCAAACGGTCCCCCGCAGCCCCGGCGTGAGCCAGGACGCGACATCGAAGTGCGTAAAGTTGGGGGAGGTACGGCGCATGGGACCCATCTCGAAAATCCAAGCGCCTTTGTACCGGAGCCTCGCGCGCGTTGCAAGTCGGATCTATGGCGGGATAGGCTCGACGGCGCAGGAGGACCCCCCATGCCCTACGCCTCGGGCCGCACCTACCACGACGCCGACTCCCACGTGATGGAGACCCCGGAGTTCTTCCATCCCTTCGCCGACGCGGACGTACGCGCGAAGCTGCGTCCGGTCTACGTGAGCACGGTGGCGCCGGGCGAGGAGTCGTTCATCGACCAGCTGCGCCGCGCCCACCGCGACCCGGCGTTCCGGGAGCGGGACGAGGCCGAGATCATGCTCCGGAAGAATTGGAAGGCGACCGGGTCGTTCCTCAAGGAGGACCGCCCGCTGGCCCTCGACCTCCTCGGCTTCTCGTCCCAGCTTGTCTTCAACACGTTCCTGAACAAGACCCTCCAGCGCTCCGAGCACGCGGACGACGTCGCGTTCGCATACGGGCTCGCGCGCGCCCACAACCGGGCGATGATCGACTTCTGTGCGGCCGACCGCCGCCTGCTCCCCGTGGGCTACGTGCCGCTCGCGGACTTCGAGCGCGCTGCGGCGATGGCGCGCGAGGCGATCGATCAGGGCTGCAAGGCGCTGATGATCCCGTCCGCCTGCCCGCGCGGGCACTCGCCCAGCCACACCGGCCTCTTCCCGGTGTGGGCGCAGGCGGAGGAGGCGGGCGTTCCGATCGTCTTCCACGTGGGCGGCGGCGGCCAGCTGCTCGATCCCGCGTACTTCGTGAACGGACTGCCGGAGGTGAAGGACTTCCATGGAGGCGCCGAGAACTTCCGCTCCGTCGACTTCATGGCGATCCCCTACCCTCCCATGCAGACGCTCTCGACGATGATCTTCGATCAGGTCCTGGAGCAGTTCCCCCTGCTCAAGGTGGGCGTGATCGAGCAGGGCGCCTCCTGGGTGCCGGGCTGGATGCGTCTGATGGACGCGGCCCTCGACGCCTTCCGCAAGAACGAGGAGCGGCTGCAGAAGCTGTCGCTGAAGCCGAGCGAGTACGTGCGCCGGCAGATCCGCGTGACGCCGTACCCGCACGAGGACGTCGGCTGGATCGTGGCGAACGCCGGGGAGGAGGTCTGCCTCTTCTCCTCCGACTACCCCCACGTCGAGGGGGGCCGGCATCCGCTGCGCCGCTTCGAGGCGAGCCTCGCCGGAGCCTCGGAACGGGCGAAGCAGCGGTTCTACTGCGACAACTTCGCGGACCTGATGGGGCCAATGCTCCCCACCTCGGTGTGATCCCCGTCTCACTTTTTTTCCGAAAGGCCTAGTGGCGGGGCCGTGACGCTCCGATAACGTCCTCGGCATCCGGCCGCCCCGGAGCCTCCCCCCCAAGGAGGGCTGGCGCGGAGCAGGAGGGGGGCATCGTTGGAGATCGCAGGCCCGGGCTCCGTTCGGGAGCCGGCGGGCGCGGAGCCGGAGCTCGGTCCGGCCGCGCTGCACCGTCGCTTTGCGGACGCCTTTCGTATCCGTCCCGGAATCTTCTGGACGGACATGCTGTTATCGGCCGCCGTCGGCTGGGGCTCCTTCTACGTCGCGGGCTCCAGCGAGCGCGGGTCGGTGCTCGGCGTGGTGGCGGGGATCGTGGCCTGCCTCGCCCTCTACCGGGCGGCCCTCTTCATCCACGAGCTGGCCCATCTGAAGCGCGGGTCCCTGCGGGGATTCGAGGCCGTCTGGAACCTGATCGTCGGCATCCCGCTGCTGGTGCCCAGCCTGATGTACGTCGGGACCCACGCGGACCATCACCGCAACGCCTTCTACGGAACGTCCCTCGATCCCGAGTACGAGCCGATGGCGCACTGGAGCCCGGTGCGCGTCGCCTTCGCGTCCCTCAGCGTGCTCTTCGTCCCGCTCCTGCTCGTGATCCGCTGGGGTGTCGTGGGGCCGCTCTCCTATCTCGTTCCGCCGCTGCGCGACTGGGCGGTGACGTCCGCGTCGACGCTCGTGATCAACGTCCGCTACCGGCGCCAGTACCCGCGCAACAAGCGCGAGGTCGCGCGGTTCGCGCTCGAGGAGATGGGCACGGCGGGCGCGGTCTGGACGGTGGCCTGGGCGGTGTGGACGGGCGCGCTCTCTCCCCACTGGCTGCTGCTGTGGTGGGCGATCGGTGCGGGCCTCCTGCTCGTGAACCAGCTCCGCACGCTGGCCGCGCACCGCTACGAGAGCGAGGGCGAGCCGCTCGACCGCGAGTCGCAGCTCGCGGACTCCGTGAATCTCACGAACGACGGGCTCTGGACCCTGCTCGCGGCGCCCGTGGGCCTGCGCTTCCACGCGCTGCACCACCTGATGCCCGCGCTCCCGTACCACAGCCTCGGCCGGGTGCACCGCGAGCTGCTGGAGACGCTGCCGGAGCGCTCGGTCTACCGCGCCACGGAGGGGCGGAGCGTGCTGTCCACGCTGCGCGCCCTGCTCGTGCGGACGGGTTACGACGCGCAGGCCAGCGCGCCCGACGCGCCCGTCACCGGAGAACGCGCTCGCGGAGAAGCCTGAAGATCACGGGCCACCCGTACACGAGCGGGCGGCGCCGCTGGCGCTCCGTCACCTCGATCTTCCGGCCGCTGTGCCGCTCGAGCTTCCACAGCACGTAGGACACCCAGTCGTCGAAGGTCCCGGCGGTCTTGAGCAGGCCGAGCACCGCGAGCGCCTTCGCGAGCGGCCGCCGCAGCCGCCAGGCGCGCCGCGCGCGCCGCAGCTCGGCGGCGTCCGCCTCGACCGAGAGCCCGCCCGTTCCGTCCTCGTGGAGCGCGCAGCCCCCGCGCGCCGAGAGGTCCCGGAGCGCCGCCGTGGTCACGCGGTCGTAGCGACCGGAATCGGCGGCGTAGAGCGCTTCGATCGACGCCGCGGCCTCGCTGCGGAGCTCCGCGCGGTAGGTCTCCCGCAGCCCCGTCCGCCAGAGCTCCGCCGGGACGACGTGCTGGATCGCGCCGCTCGCGGGCAGCAGCGGCCGCAGGCGCTCCACGAAGGTGCGCACCGCCGCGGCGACCGCCGACACCGTCTCGCGTCGCACCGCAGCGTCGCGCGCGAACACGAGGAGGGCGGGCTGGGAGAAGCGCGCCCAGATCCGGCCGTCGAGGCCGACTCCTGCCGAGCCCTTCGCGAAGTCCTCCCGGGAGACCACGGCGTACTTCACGCGCAGGACGCCGCCGGCGTGCGGAGCCTCGAGATACAGCACGTTCGGCGGCAGCCACGCGTTGGCGCGCGCGAGCCAGCGGGAGGCGTAGGCGTCGCGATAGGCGTCGACGAGGACGTAGAAGTCGAGCACGCCCTCGGTCGTTCCCTTGCGGAGGCAGGAGCCGTAGAAGAGCACCGCCGCGACGGTGGCGCCGTGGCGGCGGCGGATCGCGTCGGCGAGGACGACGGCCGGCTCGGGCGCGGGACGCGCGAGCTCCGCTGCGACGATCCCCTCCAGCGCGTCGGAATCGCCGCCCACGGGCTACGCGCGGACGAAGCGGAGACGATCGTGCGCGCTCACGTGGACCACGCGTCCGGGCTTCGGGTCGAACATCTCGCCGTCGAGCATCGCGCCGCAGTCGAGCGTCAGCTCGAGCGAATGCAGGTTTCGGCTCGTCGCGCCCGCTTCGTGGGTGATCCGGGGGCCGGGGCGGCCGCGCAGGATGCCCACCGCATTGCGGCGCAGGTGAGCCGTGCGCGCCGCGATCGCCGTGAACCGCAGCGGCGCCGGCTCCCGGCCCCAGAACGGACGCATGCGCAGGAACAGCCGTTCGACGGTGGTCGCCATGACCAGCAGACACTCCTCGGTGAACGGCGCGTCGTCGTCGCACCGGAACTGGATCCGATCGGGGACGAGCACGCCGTCGAGCTCCTGCCCCAGCAGCACGCGTCCGATGAGGCCGCCCGTCACGATCCCTGCGCCGAGCACGCCCTGCGCCCGGCCGGGCGGGAACATCCGGTGCGTGAGCTCGATCGCGCGGTGGAGCATGCCGACCCCGAAGAACATGCCGAACTGCGGCCCCGCGCTCGGGTCGATCGAGACGCGCAGCACCGGCCGCTCGACGATCCGCTCCTCGATCCGGCCGGCGCTCGACGCGCGCAGCAGGCTCGTGAGGCCGGCCTCGGCACGCCGGTGCGCGCCGAGATCGAGTGCGGTCATGTTCATCCGGCCGCCGCGGATCGGCGCGATCAGCGGGAGCCACGTGCGCTCCTTCGGGGCCAGGATCTCCGTCAGGACGCGCTGGAGCGTGCCGTCGCCCCCGTTCACGACCAGGAGCTCGACCTTCTCCTTGGCCATGAGCTCGAGCGCGCCCGGCACGGCGGCGCCGCTCTGCGTTTCGAGGTGATACACCTCGGGGTGTCGCTCGAGCACGCGCAGCACGTGCGCGACGCGCGAGTCGCTGCGCCCTGCGCGCAGGTTGTTCAGTACGCCGATGCGCACGTCGTCCTCCCTTCGTCGGCCGGCTCGTCGCCGGTACGGACGTTCTCGGGGGGCTCGTAGAAGGTCACGTTCGCGAAGCCGGTCCCTGCGATCCGCGCCGCCGGCGCCCCGCCGGCGGGCGGGAGCTCGAGCGCGAGATCGGCGGCGCTCCAGATCGACTCGGGCTGCACCACGAGCCGCACGATGGCGCGCATCGGCGCCTTCAGGTCCTGGAGCGGGTCGAAGCGCAGCAGCTCCGGTCCGAGCGTGGCGCGTCCGGCGATCCCCGGCGCGTCGAGCGCGAGCGCGCGGGGGAGGGCGAGCGGCCCGTCTTCCGGCGGCGCGGCGAAGTGCTCCGACTCCCGCAGCACGCGCCCGCCGCGCTCGACCACGATCCAGCGCTGCGACGGCACGTCGCGGGCGGAGAGCTCGACGTAGTATACGCCGGTGTCGGTAGCCGGAGCGAAGAGCTCGATTCGGCGCGCGACCCGCCGGCTCTCGAGGCCGTCGCTCCAGCGGTGGACGAGCGCCGCCGTTCCGCGCACGGCGAGCGGCTCGGCCATGCCGTCGGTCCAGAGCCTGCCCGTGACCTCGCCCGAGGCCTGGAGCACCTCGAGGCCGAAGGCCGCGTCCGACGGCGGCCAGGCCACGGCCGGCCGCGACGGCCCCAGCGCGAGGTCGATCCTCACGAGCCGCTTGTCGATCGCGAAGCGCCGCGCCTCGCCGCGATCGAATACGATCGAGCCGAGCGCGATGCGGAGGCCGTCGGCGGAGAGCGTCCATTCGCCTTCGCGCTCCGCCTTCCGGAAGCGCTGCACGCGGCCGTCGGGGGCGATCACGTGTCCGATCACCGCGGCGTTGCGGTCGCCGAGGCCGAGGTTCGTGACGAGCACCTCGAGGAAGAGCCGGTGCCCGGAGTCGAAGCGCGCCACGAGCTCGAACGACTCGGACGCGAACTCTCCGGTGCCGAGGCGCAGGCCGGGAAGGAGCGCCGTCCCGCCCGCGCGGGCCGGCGCGGGCGCGGCGCTGCTCGGGGCGCCCGCGGCGAGCGTCGCGAGCGCGAGCAGGCACGGGACGAGGCGCCGCACGCGGGAGCGCGCGCTCATCGCGAGGGCTGCGCCGGCGGCGCCGCGCCCGCTGCGGGCTCCTCGTGCCAGCCGCGCAGGGCGCCGGCCTGCGCGCGCGCGCCGAGCGCTTGCAGCAGCCGCACGGTGTGGAACGCGATCGACGCCACGGTCCAGAGCGCGACGGCGCCGAGGCCGAGATCGGGCCGTCCCGCGAGCGTGAACACCGTCAGCAGGACGAGGTTCGGATTGCGCCGTGCGGTCAGCTGCCGGAACCACGAATCGAGCGGCCGCCAGCAGTGGATCTCGAGGTCGAACAGCAGGAGGAAGAGGCCCTCGATGCCGCGGCCGACGAGGTAGCCGCCGAGCGTGATCCAGAGCGCGAGCGGCACCCACGCCGGCGGGCTCGCGAGCGAGAGCCCGAAGGCCAGGTACCAGAGCGGGGGATGCACGAGGTCGAGCCCGTGGTCCAGCACGTGGCCGAGGCGGCTCGATCGGAGCGTCACGCGCGCGAGCTTGCCGTCCACCGTGTCGAGGAAGGTCATGAGCCACGCGGCCGCCAGGCCGGCGCCGTGCTCGCCGCGCCAGAAGAGCCACGTGGCGAGCACGACGAGGGCCCAGCTCGCCACCGTGACGGCGTTCGGTGTGACACCCAGGCGCGCCAGCACGCGGACCACCCGGAGCGCCGGCGCGGGCCAGACGTGCTTCGTGACGAAGTCGGTGACGCCCTTGTAGGACGCCGCGAAGAGGGCGGCCTCGATCTCGCGCTCGCGGCCCGGCAGGAGCGGAAGGAGCAGGGCGGGGTCGCGCTTGCGTAACTGCGCGGTGTAGGGCGGAACGAGCGCGTCGGGGGAGACCAGGGGGAGCTCGCTCCCCGCGCCCGAAAGCGCCCGCGCGACGCGCGCGAGCGGTCCGCTCGCCGCCGCGACGGTGCAGCCGTCGCGCGCCGCGAGCGCGCAGGGGCGAGCGGCGAGGAGCGCGTGCACGAGCCGCGCGTCGAAGACGTGATCGGCCCGGAACGCGACGACCGGCGCTCCCGGGTCGACGTGGCCGGCGGGGAGCGCAGCGGCGAAGCTCTCGCGACCGGCGGGGAGCGCGCGGCGCAGTCGTTCCTCGCCCGTCAGCCCGAAGACGCGCGGGAGCGCCGCCCCGGACGCGGACACGATCCAGACGGGCGGTTGGGTCGAGGCGAGGGGCTCCGCGCCCGAGCCGACGACCGGTTCGCCGGCGCCGCACTCGTGCGCCGGCCCGGCGGCAGGCGCGAGCATCTCACCCCCCTTCGGATCTCGCGTTCCGTTCACGCTACCACAGCGGATGCCCGTTCAGTAGGCTGAAGCGGGGGGTTCGGCCCATGTTTCGTCTCGCGCACCTGTCCGACCTCCACGCCACACCGCCGCGCTTTCCCTGGGGACGGGAGCTGACCGCGAAGCGTGCGCTGGGCTTCGCGTCGTGGCGGCTCCGCCGCCGCAAGGAGCACCGCGCGCGGGTGCTCGACGCGCTGCTCGAGGATCTCGCGGCGGTGTCGCCGGACCACGTCGCGATCACCGGCGACCTCACGAACCTCGGCCTCGCGGGCGAGATCGACGCCGCGCTCCCGTGGCTCGAGCGCCTCGGCGGCGCAGGCCGCGTGTCGCTCGTGCCGGGCAACCACGACGCGTACGGCCCCGGCGCGCGCGACCTCGCGCTCGAGCGCTGGGGTGACTACGTGCGCTCGACCGGCGGCGTCGCGGGCCCCGCCCCGGTGGGCGACTTCCCGATGGTGCGCGTGGACCGCGGCGTCGCCCTCGTCGGCGTCTCGTCGGCGGAGCGGACGGCGTTCGGCCTCGCCACCGGCAGCGTGGGAGCGGACCAGCTCGCGCGGCTCGAAGAGGCGCTCGGCAAGCTCGCCGTCGCGGGGATGTGTCGAGTGGTGCTCATCCACCACCCGCCGGCCGAAGGGATCTCGCCGCGCCGTGCGCTCACCGACGCGCCGGAGCTGCGGAGCGTGCTGGCGCGGGCGGGGGCCGAGCTCGTGCTCCACGGGCACATGCACCGGCGCAGCGTGGGCTCGGTGCCGGGCCCGCAGGGAGCGATCCCGGTGATCGGCGTCCCGTCCTCGTCGGCGCTCGGCCGGAAGCCCGGCCGCCGCGCGCAGTACCACGTCTACGCGATCGACCGCGCGGACCCCGAGGCGGGCCGACCCTTTCGCGTGTCGGTCGAGGTGCGGGGCCTCGATCCCGCGACCGGACGCTTCGTCGCGCAGGGAGCCGAGACGCTCTAGCCGCCGGACGGCGCGGCGCCGTCCTCGCGCGCGCCGAGGATGCGCGTCGCGAGCGCCAGATCCGCGGGCCGGTCGACGTCGATGGCGGCCTCGGCGAACGGCAGCCGCACCACCGCCACGCGCGCCCCGATCCGGCCCGACGCCACGCGGGCCGCGGCCTCGAGATCGAGGGTGCGGAGCGCGAAGCGGGCGAGCGCGACCGGTCCGAAGAGCGAGACGAGGCGCCACGGCCGCTTGCGCACGCCCTCCGTCCTGGCCCAGAACGCGACGACGCGTTCGGCCTCGGACGTCCGCAGCAGGAACAGGTTCGCGCCCGTCACGCCTTCGCCGCGCAGGGGGACGATCGTGCGCGGCGACTCCGGGTGGTGTCGGCGCAGCACCTCCTCGGTCACGACTCCGGCCACCACGTCCGCGTCTACGCCGCGCGCCGCCGCGACGAAGTGGTCGACCATCTCGGCCGTGAGGAGGGGATGATCGGCCGTCGTCAGCAGGACGGGCGGTCCGCCCAGGGCAGACCGGAGCGCGTCGCGCACGCTCGCGCTCGGCGAATCGAGGCTCGTGTGGACCACGAGCGCGCCCGCGTCGCGCAGCGCGGCCAGCGTCGGCAGGGCGTCGAGCCGCGCAGGCTCGTCGATGCTCACGGCGATCCGTCCCACCGATCGCGCAGCGCGGAGGCTCCGGATCACGCGCGTGAGCATCGGCACGCCCGCGACGGGCACGAGCGCCTTGTGGCTCGCCCCGGCGGCGAGGGCCACCGGATCGCTCGACCGGCGCCGCCCCGCGAGCACCAGGGCGGGGAGGGGCGGGCGGGGCGGATCCGGTCGGCGGGTGGGGTCGGGCACGGCCGGACGGATATCGCAGCGGCCGCGCCCCGGCACCGAAGGCCGCGGGAATCGTCTATGCTCGCCGCACCCCCGCCCGAGCTTCCGACCACCCCGAGCAAAGAGAACGCATGCCCGACCTTCGGATCTGGATCGACGCGACGCGCCCGGCGGCTGCGCTCCCGCTGTTCGGCATGAGCCTGCTCGAGCGGGCGCTCCGGGGGATCCTCCAGGCAGGGCTCGTGCCCACGGAGATCTGCGTGGATCTCGCGCCGGGTGCCCCGGAGCCGCGCCTTCCTGCCGACCTCGCGAGGCGCCTCCCGCTGCGGACGTCCGCGGCCGAGGGCACGACGGCCGAGCGCCTCGCGCGCGCGTTCGCCGCGCGGCCGGAGCAGGTGCTGCTCGCGCTCGAGGCGGACTGCGTGATCGATCCGCGCGTGCTGGCGCGCGTCGCCGCAGCGTCGGGATCGCGGGTGGTCTGCGGCGGAGAGGGCGACGAGCGCGCCGCCGTATTGCGGCTCGAGAAGCCGCCGTCGGTGTCGGCCGGCCCCGGCGGGCTCGACGCCGTCGCGCGGGCGTGGCTCGCGGCCGGCGCGCTGCAGGACCTCCCGCTGGCCGAGGTTCCCGGCTACGTGAGGGAGCTGCGCCGCCAGGTCCCCGCGTACCTCTTCCGCATCCACGACGCGGCGGGCATCGATCGCACGGCGCGCTTCCTGTTCTGGTCGAACTACAAGGGCTCGACCGATTTCTTCACCAAGTACGTCTACCCGCCGCTCGTCTGGCGGCTCCTCCCGCCGCTCGCGCGCTGGCGCGTACACCCGAACTGGATCTCGCTGCTCAACGGCGTGCTGGCGTTCGGCGCGGTGCCGCTCTTCGCGGACGGCTGGTGGATCTCGGGCTTCGTGTGCGCGTACGTGATGAGCGTGCTCGACTCGGTGGACGGCAAGCTCGCGCGGCTCACCTACCGCGCCTCGGTCCTCGGGAACGTGCTCGATCATGGCCTCGATCTCGTCCATCCGCCGTTCTGGTACGCCGCGTGGGCCTGGGCGATCGGCGGCGGTCCCGCGTCGCCCCTGTTCCATGCGTCGATCTGGCTCGCAGGGATCTACTTCGTGGACCGGATCGTGATCCGACTCTTCACCTGGCGCACGACCCGGTCGATCCACGCCTACACGCCGCTCGACGTCCGGATGCGCACCTGGATCTCCCGTCGAAACATCAACCTGCCGCTGTTCGGTGTCGGGCTGATCGTCGGGGCGCCGCTGGCCGCCTGGTGGATCATCTTCGGCTGGCAGGTGGCGACGCTCCTCTTCCACGGACAGCGTCTCGCCGCCTTCTGGAACGCGAAGCGCGCGGCGGCGGGCGCAGGGGCGGCCTGAGCCGGTGCGGCTCCTCCTGATCTACGCGCGAGCCTACCCGCGCGAGAGCGTGGTCACGCTGCTGTGCCTCCTGCTGGCCGGAATCGCCGAGGGCGTCGGCCTCTCGGCGATCCTCCCGCTGCTCCAGCTCGCCGCTCCGGAGGCCGCTGGCGCCGCCGGCGGCAAGTCGCTCGCGCCGAAGTTCGAGGCGGCGGTGCGCGGAGGCCTCGCGCTCGTCGGGCTCGAACCGACGCCCGGCGTGCTGCTCGGTCTGATCGTCGCGGCGAGCGTGGTGAAGGCCGCGCTCCTGCTCCTGGCGAACCGCCGCGTCGGATACACCGTGGCGCACGTGGCGACGGACCTGCGGCTCGTGCTGATCCGCGCCCTCCTCGGCGCGCGCTGGGAGTACTACGCGCGCCAGCCGATCGGCGCGATCGCGAACGCCTTCGCGACGGAGGCCGAGCGCGCGTCGTTCGGCTACCTGCACGGCGCGATGGTCGTGGCCGGCGTGATCCAGTCCCTGGTGCTGCTCGGCATCGCGTGCGCGATCTCCTGGCCCGCGACCTTCGCGTCGCTCTTCGTCGGCGCGCTGACCGTCGGGCTGCTCCACCGCCTCGTCGGCGCGACACGACGCGCCGGCCAGCGCCAGACCCGGCTGCTCCGGAGCTCGCTCGGTCGGCTCGCCGACGTGCTCCAGGCGGTGAAGCCGCTGAAGGCGATGGCGCGCGAGTCCCTGATGGGGCCGTTGCTGGAGAAGGAGACGCACCGCCTCGACCGCGCGCTGCGCAGCGAAGTGTTGAACAAGGAGGCGCTGAAGGCGCTCCAGGAGCCGATCCTGGCCGGCGCGCTCGCGCTCGGGCTCTACCTCGCGCTGACGCGCCTCCACCTGCCGCTGCCGGAGATCCTGACGCTCGGCCTCCTGTTCACACGCACGCTCGTGTCGATGAACCGGGTGCAGCGCGAGTACCAGGGGCTCGCGACGCGCGAGGCCGCCTACTGGTCGCTCCGCTCGACCATCACGCACGCCGAAGCCGAGCGGGAGCGCATGGCGACCGGCGTCGCGCCCACCCTCGCGCGCGGCATCGAGCTCCGCGAGGTGAGCCTCGCCTACGGCGATCGTCCCGCCCTAAAGGACGTGACGCTCGAGATCGCGGCGGGACGCCTCACCGCGCTCGTCGGCGCGTCGGGAGCGGGGAAGACGAGCATCGCCGACCTCGTCGTCGGGCTCGTGCGGCCGCAGGGAGGCGAGGTGTTCGTCGACGGCGTGCCGCTCGCCGCGCTCGACCTCCGCCGCTGGCGCGCGGACATCGGCTACGTGCCGCAGGAGATGCTGCTGCTCCACGACACCGTGCTCTCGAACGTGACGCTCGGCGACAGCGACCTGACCGAGGCGGACGTCCACGACGCGCTCCGGCGCGCGGGCGCCTCCGAGTTCGTGGCCGCGCTGCCGGAGGGCCTCCAGACCGTCGTGGGCGAACGCGGCGCGCTGCTCTCGGGCGGTCAGCGCCAGCGCATCGCGATCGCGCGCGCGCTCGTGCGCCGGCCCGACCTGCTGATCCTCGACGAGGCCACGACCGCGCTCGATCCCCAGACCGAGGCGTCGGTCTGCGCGAGCCTCGCGGCGCTGCGCGGCGAGCTCACGATCCTCGCGATCTCGCACCAGCGCGCGATCATCGACCTCGCGGACCGCGTGTACCGGATCGAGGACGGCGTCGCGAAGTCCGCCTAGCTGAGGAGAGGGAGGAGAGGGAGAGATGGGCGACACGGTGTTCATCCACACGAACCGCAAGCAGCGGCTCGGCGCCCTCGTGTCGGCGCACTCCCTGAAGACGCGCTCCGCGGAGCCGGAGGCGTTCGACGTCGGGATCCTCTGGGCCGAGGACCAGCCGTTCATCCGGGCGCGCGATGGGCAGCTGTACCTGCGGGAAGGGCGCAAGGTGGAGTGGTGCGAGGACGATCTCCAGTCGTTCCCTCCGCTCCGCTTCGACGTGCCGCGCGTCATGGGCTACGCGGGACGCGCGGTCGTGATCGACCCCGACGTCTTCGCCGTGGGCGACGTGCGCGAGCTCCTCCGGCGCGACATGCGGGGCTGCGCCGTGCTCGCGAAGCGCATGCCCGCGGACGGCCGCAAGCCGCTGCACTGGGCGTCGAGCGTGATGCTCCTCGACTGCGCGAAGCTCACGCACTGGCGCTGCGAGGAGGACTTCGCGCGGCTCTTCGCGTTCGAGGTCGACTACGTGGACTGGATGTGGCTCCTGCGCGAGCCGCCGGGATCGGTGGGCGAGCTCGAGGAGGAGTGGAACCACTTCGACACGCTGACCGCGAAGACCAAGCTGCTGCACAACACGCACCGGCGGACGCAGCCGTGGAAGACGGGTCTCCCCGCGGACTTCACGCCGCACGGCCGACACCGGGGAGAGCCGGACCGCTCGTTCCTCGCCCGCGTCGGCGACCGGCTGCGCGGGCGGCGCGAGGGCCCGACGGGCCGCTATCGCGCGCACCCCGACGCCGCGCAGGAGCGCTTCTTCTTCGGCCTCCTGCGCGAGTGCCTCGAGACGGGCGTGATCTCACGCGAGGTGGTGGAGGAGGAGATCGCGCGCCGCCACGTCCGTCCGGACGCGCTCTCGCTCGCCCTCGGTCCGGGCGCGGCGTCCTGACGCAGCCTGCCCGAACGGCGGGCCGTCTGACCCCTCAGCGACGCTTTGCGCCGGGCACTTCGGACGGATCGATGAGGCCGTGACGCCGCCACCCCAGGCGGACGAAGCCTCGTGCGCGGGGCTGCGACTGCGCTCGGGCTACCGCGCCTCCGCCATCAGCGCGCGCACGCGCTGCGCGGCGCGCTCGGTCTCGTCGATGGGGGGCGGGGGAGGGCGCTCGAAGCGGTCGCCGAGGCGGCGCACGCGGCCCTCCGCGATCAGCGAGGCATGCAGGCGCGAGAGATCGCGCGGGTAGCGGATCCAGCCGCGCGCCGGGATCTCCGCAGAGAGGCGCGCGATGCGCTCCACGATCCCGCCGCGGCCCGCGGCCCAGCCGGACGGCGCGAGCAGGAGGTTGCGCAGGAAGCGCTCGCGCCGCCAGCTCGCCGGAAGGTGCTGCGGGAGGTCGAAGAGGTACACCGGCCGGCCCGTCGCGCAGGCCTCCGCCAGCATCGACGCGCTGTCGCCGGTCACGACGAACGCGTCGGCGAGCGCGAGGAAGGCCAGGTAGGGGTTGGCGTCCCCGCCCCCCGACCAGCGGTGCACGTGGTGCGGTCCCGTGAGCGCTGCGGTGAGCGCCTCCACGGCGTCCTCGGGGGTGCGCCGGCTCGTCGTGACCAGGAGGGCGCCGCCTTCGGCCGCGGCGAGGCGGCTCGCTTCGAGCGCGAGCGCGCGAGCGCGCTCGGCGGGGAACACGAAGGGCTTGGCCTGGCCGCCGACGAGGAGCGCGATCCGCGGCCGCGGAAGGTGCGCGAGGCGCGGCTCCCACTCCGCCGCGGCGCGCGCGAGCGCCGCTTCGTCGCGGCGGTGCATCGGCGCGCCGAGCTGGAGGACGTTCGCGCGCTCGGGCAGCCGGTACTGCGGTGTGGTCACGACGAGATCGAAGTCCGCGAGGTTCGCCCGGGGCCGGCCGAGCTGGACGAGGCGCGTGCCCCCTCCCGCCCGCTCGCGGATGCCCAGCGCGACGGGGACGCTGCGGCGCCCGCAGCCGATCACGAGCTCCGGCCAGGGCGGCGCGAGCGGGCTCGACGCTGCGACGTCGAGCTCGAAGCGGACCGCGGACCGGAAGGGGAATCGTCCGCGGCGCTCGAGGCGCCGGTAGCGCAGGTCCTTCACCTCGGTGGGCCAGCCGAGCGCTGCGGCGAGGGAGAGACACTGCGCGTTGTCACCGGGCTTGTCGCCCGCGAGCACCCAGATGCATCCGGACACGTCGGCGTGCCCGCGCCCGGTCAGGCCTTCGGGCGGCGTGCCGCCGCGACGTCGTCCGTCGCGGTATGCTGCCTGGCCAGAGCGGCGCGCGCCCCCTCGAGGTCGTCCTGCGAATCGATCTCCGCCCACCACATGCCGTGGATCGAAACCCCGTGTACGGGGCGGGTGGCGGCGAGCTGCGCGAGCACGGGCGGATACCAGGCGTGGAGCGCTTCGGGGTGCCGCACCGCGCGGTCGAACGCGTCCTGCACCGCGGCGACGCCGTCGCCCCGGAAGACGGACATGCCGATCGCCTCGCCGTTCGCGACGTCGCGGTCGAGCTTCTTGCCGATCGCGGTGACGCGCCGATCCCCCGTGAGCACGACCTTCATGTCGTCGTCGTCGTAGGCCGGCTTGCGGTCGACGGCGATGCGCACCGTCTCGTTGCCCGGTGCAAGCAGCTTGCGCGGCACGCCCGCCTCGAAGAGCGTGTCGCCGTTCAGGAGCAGGAAGTCCTCGCGGAGCTCCGAGGTCGCGAGCCAGGCGGTGATCAGATTGTCGGTCGTGGCGAACAGCGGGTTGAAGCGCGTCCGCACCGAGATGCCCGGGACCCCGTGCTCCGCGATGAAGCGCTCCACGTGCTCCGCCCCGAAGCCGATGAGCACCTCGGCCTGCTCCACGCCGACCCGCGCCAGCGCCCGGAGCTGGTGCTCGAGCACGGGCTGCTTGCCGAGCACGGGCAGCATGCACTTGGGAAGACGTCGGGTAAGGGGAAGCAGCCGCCGGCCCTGGCCGGCGCTCAAGATGATCGCTTTCATCCCAGCCCTCTCGAAGTGCAGCCTTGCGGGTCGCTGGGATCACGGCGTGCTTCGCCCAGGACGGCCCCCCACCGTGCCGCAGACCCCGTATAGATAGCGAGCGAGACGTGGAAGTCATGGGAGCACCAGCGCGAAATGGCTGCGACGCCGGCAGGGGGAGAGGTCCTCGGGACCCGACGAGGGATTCCTGCGGCCGGCCCTCGGGGGGACGTGCGCCGGCCCCTCGGTCGAACGCTCTCGGGGTATCTCGCACGGGAGCTGGTCGCGCCCACCCTCACCGCCCTCCTCGGCCTCACCACGGCCGTCCTCGCCAAGGATCTTCTCGGCTACGCGGACCTCGTCGTTAATAGAAGACTCGGCGCGCCGGCGGTCGCGGCGATCGCCCTGTACCAGCTGGTCCCGCTCCTCGCCTGGACCCTGCCGTTCGCCCTCCTCGTGGGCGTGCTCGTCGCCCTCGGCCGCCTCGCGGCGGACCGCGAGATCCTCGCGCTCGAGGCCGCCGGGGTGTCGCCCGCGCGTGTCGCGGGCCCCGTGCTCGCCGTCGCCGCGGCCGTCGCGCTCGCCGGGCTGTTCCTCGCACAGGTCGGCGCGCCCTGGGCGCACCGCGCGCTCACGGGGTCGCTCGAGGCCATGCTGCGCGATCATCCGGGCGCCGTGCTCCGCGCGGGCTCGGTGATCGACTTCGGCCGGCACAAGCTGCTCGCCCGCGAGGTCTCCCCGGACGGGAGCGAGCTGCGCGGCGTGCTCCTCTTCGTGCCCGACCTCGGAGAGACGCTCTTCGCCGATCGCGCGGACGTGTCGCCCGCGCCGGGCGGAGACCTCGCGCTCGAGCTCCACGGCGGCGCGATGGTGCGCGCGCCGGAAGCCGGCGCGCAGTACCTCCGCTTCGATCGGTTCGGCACGGTGCTGCACCAGGAGGAATCGCCGCTGCTCGATTCCCCGGGCGAGCGGCTCGCGTCCGCGACGGCCGCCGACCTGCGCGCGACGACCCTCGATCCCGCGACGCCGCCCACCACCGCGCGTCTCGCGCGCGCCGAGGCGCAGCGCCGCGTCGCGCTGCCGGTCGCCGCGCTCGTCTTCGGCCTGCTCGCTGCGCCGCTCGCGCTCGGCGGCCGTGCGCTCTCGCGCTCCGCCGGAGCGGTGCTCGGCCTCGGCGTGACGGTCGCCTACTACGGTCTCGTCCAGCTCGGGAACGGGCTGCTCCGAATCGACGGCGTGCCGGTCGCCGTCGCGGTCTGGCTGCCGAACGTCGTCGGCGGCCTCGCCGCCGTGATCCTGCTCGCCCGGCTGCGTTCGGGCGCCGTGGACGCGCAGCGCGGGCCGGCGGGCATGCGGCGCGCGGCGTCGCTCGCGCGCTCGTGGCCGCGCCCGCTCGAACGCTACGTGCTCGCCACCTTCGTGCGGCTCTCGCTGCTCTCGTTCGGCGCGCTCGTGGCGGGGTATCTGCTCATCGACGTGCTCGAACGTCTGGAGTGGTTCGCGCGACACCACGCGGAGTCGGGCGAGGTGCTGCGCTTCTACGGTGCGCGGATCCCGCTCCTCGCCTCGCGCATCGCGCCCATGGGTCTCCTCGCCGGGGCGTCGCTCACGGTCAGCCTGCTCGGAGCGCAGGGCGAGCTCGTGGCGATGGAGAGCTGCGGCATCCGCCTCGAGCGGGGGCTCGCGCCCATCCTGCTCGGCGGCCTCGTCGCGGCCCCGCTCTACTTCCTGCTGTGCGACGCGGTCGTGCCGCGCACGAACGCGCTGGCCGACCGGATCAAGGTGGAGGAGATCAAGGACGACACCGCCGCCAGCGGGGGACAGGAGATCTGGTATCGCGACGGCGAGCGGGTGGTGCGGGCGGACCGCCTCGATCCGTCGGGCGGAGAGGCCCGCGATCTCACCGTGTACCTCCTCGGACCGGACGGCTTCCCGACGGCCCGGATCGACGCGCGCACGGCGCGGCACGTGGGACGCGGTCGCTGGGAGCTGCGCGAGGCGCGGCGCTTCGAGATCACCGACCGCGGCCTCGAGCAGACCGAGGCGCCCGCGGACGTCGAGCTCGGCCGCAACGGCCCGACCGGGCAGGATGCCATGCACCTGTCCGTCCACGCCCTTGCGCGCGAGATCCGGTCGGCGACCGCCGGGGGCTACGACACCACCGCCTTCCGGGTGGACCTCCAGTCCCGGCTGGCCGCGCCCTTCGCCTGCGCCCTCTTTCCCGCGATCGCCCTCTTCTTCGCGATCGGGGCGGGCACTCCCCCGGGGCCGGCGCGCAGCCTCCTGGTGAGCGCTGCGATCGCCGTGGGGTACGTCCTCCTCAGCGGGATCTCGACCTCGATCGGCTACGGGGGACGCCTCCCGCCGCCCGTGGCGAGCTGGGCGCCGGTGCTGGCGCTGGGGGGAGCGGCGCTCGCGCTGGCCCTGCGGGCGCGCCGCTGAATCCGGCGCAGACCGCCGGCATCGATCGGAGGGACGGGCCGACCGGGGCTGGAGAAATCCCGGGGGCAGACGATCCGTCAAAGGCGTGCAAGGATACGGCGGCCGCATGGAGGCGGCGTGACAGGGGGTGCCGATGGACGTCTTCCAGAAGTGTCTGGACTTCGATCTCGCCGACCTGGGTCGCGCGGGTGGTTTCTACCCCTACTATCGCGTGCTCTCCTCCGCCCAGGACCCCGAGGTCGTCATCGACGGGCGCTCCGTCGTCATGCTCGGCTCCAACAACTATCTCGGGCTCACGAACCATCCCGAGGTGAAGGCCGCCTCGATCGAGGCCCTCGAGCGCTACGGCACGGGCTGCGCCGGATCGCGGCTCCTGAACGGCACGCTCGCGATCCACGTCGAGCTCGAGGAGCGGCTCGCGGAGTTCACGCGGCGCCCCGCCACGCTCACCTTCGCCACCGGCTTCCAGGTGAACCTCGGCGTCCTGTCCTGCCTGCTGGGGAGACACGACACCGTGTTTCTCGACGCGCTGGACCACGCGTGCATCATCGACGGCGCGCGGCTCGGCTTCGCGAAGGACTTCAAGTTCCGCCACAACGACATGGGCGACCTCGCGGACAAGCTGTCGCGCGCACCCAGGGACCGCGGCCGGCTGATCGTCGTGGACGGCGTGTTCTCGATGGAAGGCGATCTCGCGCCGCTCCCGGAGATCGTGCGGCTCGCGCGCGAGCACGGCGCCCGGGTCATGGTCGACGACGCGCACGGCCTCGGCGTCTTCGGGGAGCACGGCCGCGGGACGGCCGAGCACTTCGGCGTGGAAGCCAGCGTCGATCTCCTGATGGGGACGTTCTCGAAGTCGCTCGCGGCGATCGGCGGCTTCATCGCAGGCGACGCCCGCGTCATCGACTACATCAAGCATCACGCGCGCTCGGCGATCTTCTCCGCCGCGCCGCCGCCTGCCTCCGCAGGCGCCGTGATCCGCGCGCTCGACCTGATCCAGCGCGAGCCCGAGCGCCGCAAGCAGCTCTGGGAGAACACGGAGTTCATGAAGCGCGAGCTCCGGGGCATCGGCTTCGACACGGGCTCGTCGGAGTCACCGGTGATTCCGCTCGTGGTCGGCGAGGACATGACCGCCTACCAGATGGTGATCCGGCTCCAGGAAGAGGGCGTGTTCGCGAACCCCGTGGTGAGCCCGGCCGTTCCGCCGGGACGCGCGATGCTGCGCACCTCGTACATGGCGACCCACACGCGGAAGCACCTCGAGCGTTCGCTCGACGCGCTCCACAAGGTGGGGCGGGAGTTCCGCATCATCTAGCTGCCCGCCGAGAGACCAGGTCCGTGGCGCGGAGCGCGGAGGGGCCGGGGGCGGGGCATGTCCCGCCTCCTTCGGTTCGGCGCGTTGGACCTCTGTTCCTCTTCGGTGTCGGTGGGCGCCTCACAGGCGTCGGCGTGAGCTGACCCACTCCCCGCCCCTCCGCCAGCGCGCCGGCGGACGCAGGCCAGCCCTACGCCTTCCGGAACTCCAGCGCGTCGCCCGACATGCGCGCGTCCACGAGGATGCGCGAGCCCTCCGGGAACTCGCCCTCGAGGATCCGCACCGCGAGCGGGTCCTGCACCATCCGCTGGATCACGCGCTTCAGCGGCCTTGCGCCGTAGTGCGGGTCGTAGCCCTTGTCCGCGAGGAGCTGCTTCGCCTCCTCCGTGAACTCCACCTCGATCCGGCGGTCGGTCAGGAGCTTCTGCACCCGCGCGAGCTGGATCTCGACGATGCGGCCGATCTCCTTGCGGCCGAGCTGGTGGAAGATGATCACGTCGTCGACGCGGTTCAGGAACTCGGGCTTGAAGTGCGCGCGCAGCGCCTCCATCACCCGGTTCTCCATCTCCGGACGGTCGCTCTCGCCGAGCGTGATGATGTGCTGGCTGCCGATGTTCGAGGTCAGGATCAAGACCACGTTCTTGAAGTCGACGGTCCGGCCCTGGCCGTCGGTGAGGCGCCCGTCGTCGAGGATCTGGAGCAGGACGTTGAACACGTCCGGGTGCGCCTTCTCGATCTCGTCGAAGAGGACGACGCTGTAGGGCCGGCGGCGCACGGCCTCGGTGAGGGCTCCGCCCTCCTCGTAGCCCACGTAGCCCGGCGGCGCGCCGATGAGCCGCGACACCGAGTGCTTCTCCATGAACTCGCTCATGTCGATGCGGATCATCGCGTGCTCGTCGTCGAACAGGAACTCGGCGAGCGCGCGCGCGGTCTCCGTCTTGCCGACGCCCGTCGGGCCCAGGAAGATGAACGAGCCGATGGGGCGGTTCGGGTCCTGGAGCCCGGCGCGCGCGCGGCGCACGGCGTTCGACACCACGCGCAGCGCTTCGTCCTGGCCGACGACGCGGCGGCGCAGGTTCTCCTCCATGTGGAGGAGCTTCGCCTGCTCGCCCTCCATCATCTTGGCGACCGGCACGCCGGTCCACTTGGAGACGATCTCCGCGATCTCCTCCGCCGTCACCTCCTCGGAGAGCAGCGAGCCTTCGCTCTCGTGGATCTTCGCGAGCGTCTCCTGCTCGGCAGCGAGCTCCTTCTCCACCTGGACGAGCGCGCCGTAGCGGATCTCCGCCGCGCGCTCGAGGTTTCCCGCGCGCTCGGCCCGCTTCAGCTCGGCGCCCAGCTCCTCGCGCTTCACCTTGGCCTCGCGAATGCGCTGGATCACCGTCTTCTCGTTCTGCCAGCGCGCCTTCATGGCGTCGCTGCGTTCGCGCAGCTCGGCGATCTCGGACTCGACGCGGCGCAGCCGCTCCTTGCTCGCCGCGTCGCTCTCCTTCTTCAGCGCCTCGCGCTCGATCTCGAGCTGCATGCGCTTGCGCTCGGTCTGATCGAGCTCCTCGGGCATCGAGTCGATCTGCACGCGGACGCGGCTCGCGGCCTCGTCCACGAGGTCGATCGCCTTGTCGGGCAGGAAGCGGTCGGTGATGTAGCGGTGCGAGAGCGTGGCGGCGGCGACCAGCGCGGAGTCCTGGATGCGGACACCGTGGTGCACCTCGTAGCGCTCCTTCAGGCCGCGGAGGATCGAGATGGTGTCCTCCACGCTGGGCTCGCCCACGAGCACGGGCTGGAAGCGCCGCTCGAGCGCGGCGTCCTTCTCGATGTGCTTGCGGTACTCGTCGAGCGTCGTCGCGCCGATGCAGCGCAGCTCGCCGCGCGCGAGCGCGGGCTTCAGCATGTTCGCGGCGTCGGCCGCGCCTTCGGCGGCGCCGGCGCCCACGATGGTGTGGAGCTCGTCGATGAAGAGGATCACCTGGCCCTGCGCCTCGGACACCTCGCGCAGCACGGCCTTCAGCCGGTCCTCGAACTCGCCGCGGTACTTGGAGCCGGCGATCATCGCGCCGACGTCGAGCGTGATGAGGCGGCGCTCCTTCAGCGTCTCCGGGACGTCGCCCGCCACGATGCGCTGGGCGAGCCCTTCGACGATCGCGGTCTTGCCGACGCCGGGCTCACCGATCAGCACGGGGTTGTTCTTCGTGCGGCGTGAGAGCACCTGCACGACGCGCCGCACCTCCTCGTCGCGCCCGATCACCGGGTCCAGCTTGCCGCGGCGCGCGAGCTCGGTGAGGTCGCGGCCGAATTTCTCGAGGGCCTGGTACTTGGACTCGGCGTCGGGGTCGGTGACGCGCTGTCCGCCGCGCACCGTCGCAAGCGCCTTGAGGATCGCATCGCGCGTCGCGCCCGCGGTCCGCAGCGCCTTGCCGGCGGCGTCCGCGGTGTCGGCCGCGAGCGCGAGGAGCATGTGCTCGGTGGCGACGTACTCGTCCTTCAGCTCGTCGGCCTCGCGGAAGGCGCGCTCCAGCACGCGGGAGAGCGCGTCGGAGAGACGCGGCTGCGCGGCGCCCGTCACTTTCGGGTGACGGGCGAGCAGCTGCTCGACCTCGGCCGAGAGGGCGTCGAGGGGCACGCCGAGCTTCTGGAGGACCGGAGCCGTGACGCCCTCGGTCTGGGCGAGCAGGGCGCGCAGCAGGTGCGCCGGCTCGACGACGCCGTGTCCGCGCGTGGCCGCCTGATTCTGGGCTTCGGAGAGGGCTTCCTGGCTCTTGATGGTGAGCTTGTCTTGTCGCATGGACCGAACGCTAAACACGCCCCCCGGGCGGGCAAGCCCGAGCCCGTCCGGGGGGTGGAGAGTTGCCGGTCCGCGAGCCCGGGCGACCCGCCGGGCTAGTCCTTCTTCTTGAGGGCCACGTAGAGGTTGGCGTCCCCGCGGCGGACGAGGAGCAGGGCGCCCTTCTTGGAGTCGCCGAGGCGCTCCTGGAGCTCCTTCACGTCCTTCACCGCCTGCCGGTCGGCCTCGAGGATGACGTCGCCCCGGCGGATGCCGGCCTCGTCGGCCGGGCTGCCCGGCTCGACCGCGCTCACCACGACGCCGCGGTCGTCCTCGAGCCCGAGCTGCTCGGCGATCTCCGGGGTCAGGTTCTGCACCCGCATGCCGAGGGCCGTGGGGCCCGACTCGCCGGGCTTCCCGGCCGCGGCCTGGACCTCGGTGTCCTTCAGCTCGCCCACCTTCACCTGGAACGTCTTCTCCTTGCCGTCCCGCATCACGACCACGTCGGCCTCGCGGCCGATCGACGTCGCGGCGACGAGCCGGGGCAGCTCCTCCATCTGCTTCACGGGCTTGCCGTCGAAGCGCACGATCACGTCGCCGCGCTGGATGCCGGCCACGGCGGCGGGGCCCTTCGGATCCACCTTCGAGACCAGCGCGCCGTTCTTCTCGTCGAGCTTGAACGACTCGGCGAGCTCCGGCGTGATCGGCTGGATCACGACGCCGAGCCAGCCGCGCGTCACGTGCCCCGACGACTTCAGCTGGGGAAGGATCTCCTTCGCGCCGTTGATCGCGACGCTGAAGCCGATCGTGTTCGCGCGCGGATTGATCGCGGTGTTGATGCCCACGACCTCGCCGTCGAGGTTGATGAGCGGACCGCCGGAGTTGCCGGGATTGATGGCGGCGTCGGTCTGGATGAAGTTGTCGTAGGGGCCCTGGCCGATGTTGCGGCCCTTCGCCGACACGATGCCCGCCGTGACCGTGTGCCCGAGGCCGTAGGGGTTGCCGATCGCCACCACCCAGTCGCCGGGACGCACGCGGTCGGAGTCGCCGAGCGGCAGCGACGCCAGCGGCTTGTCGGTCTTCACGCGGATCAGCGCGATGTCGGTCTTCGGGTCCCGGCCGATGATCTCGGCCTTCAGCTCCGTACCGTCGAGGAAGGCGACCTTGATGTCGTCGACGTCTTCGACGACGTGGTTGTTCGTGACGATGTAGCCGTCGGACGAGATCACGAAGCCCGTGCCGAGGCTCGGGACCTTCTGCTCGCGCTGGCGGAAGAGCTCGTCGAGCTGGCCGCCGAAGAACTCCTCGAACGGCTGCGGAACCTGCATCTGCCCGCCCTTCACCGTCTTCGAGGTCTGGATGTTCACGACTGCGGGGGACGCCTTCTCCGCGAGGTCGGCGAAGCCGTGCTGGGCGTCGTGGGGTGACGCCTCGGCCGCGGGCTTGGTGCTCTCGGTCCAGAACGGCGACGCGTTCGCGGCCACGTTCGTCGTGCGCCCGACGACCGCCGTGCCGAGATCCTGCGCGGTCGCGGCGTTGCTCGGCCACCAGACCTTCACCTCCGGCACGCCTGCGGCCCAGGCCACGGCACCGACGATCGCCGCGAGCAGGAGGACCCTTCGGAAAGCCTTCATGGAATCGCTTGCTCCTTGGCGCCCTTCAAGACAGGGGCACGTTCACATGGTATCGGCCCGGTCCGCGCTGAACCACGATGAGCGCGACCTGGCGGCCCCGCAGGTCGAGGACCGCGCGCCGCAGCGCGGTCTTGTCGGCCAGCTCCCGGCCGTTGATGCCGAGTACGAGGTCGCCCGGTTGGAACCCGATGCGGGCGGCCCCGGTTCCCGGGCGGACCGAAGAGACCGTGAAACCGCCGGTCTTCCGGGCGCTCAGCCGGAGCCCGAGCAGCCGCTCCGCGATCTCGTCGACGGCGCCGTCCGGCACCGGCCCGGCCGAGACCTGCACGCTCCGCGCCGTGCCGTCGCGCCACAGCTTGAGCGGCACGTCCTCGCCCACCGTGACCGACTCCAGCACCTCGTAGAACTCGCGCGCGTTCTTGAGGGCGTGACCGCCCGCATGTGTCACCAGCTCCCCCGTCTGCACGCCGGCGCGCGCGGCCGGCCCGCCCTTCTGGACGTTCGAGACGAGCGCGCCGGTGACGCCGCGAGGGATCCCCATCACCTCGACGATCCGCGGGTCGAGGTCCTGCACGTCGAGCCCGATCCAGACGGGTGCGACCTCGCCGTGCGCGATCAGCTGGTCCACGATGCGTTTCGCGACGTCGATCGGGATGGCGAAGCCGATGCCCTGCGCGCCGCCGCCGTAGATCGCGGTGTTGACGCCGATGAGCTCGCCCTCCGCGTTCAGCAGGGGGCCGCCCGAGTTGCCGGGGTTGATGGACGCGTCGGTCTGGAGGAACCCGTGGAACACCCGCGCCTCGGTGCGCACCGAGCGGTCGTCGGCGGAGATCACGCCGGTGGTCACGGTGTTCGAGAGGCCGAACGGGTTGCCGATCGCGATCACGGGCTCGCCGACCATCACGTCCTTGGACGTCGCGGGCGGGATCCACGGCAACGCCTCCGCGGTGTCGACGCGCAGCACGGCCAGGTCCTGGTTCGGCTCGGCGCCGACCAGCGTCGCGTCGAACTCGCGTCCGTCGGCGAGCGTCACCCGGATGCGGCTCGCGCTGCTGATCACGTGCTCGTTGGTGAGGACGTGCCGCTCGGAGTCGATCAGCACTCCGGAGCCGAGGCTCTGCACGGTCTGGGGCGCCCGCGGCTCGAAGAAGTCCTGGAAGAACCGGTCGGCGAACGGGTTCTGGAACGGCTGGAACGGGCCCGCGCCGGCGACCACGCGCTCGGTCGTGATGTTCACGACCGCCGGGCCGACCTTGCGGACGACGTCGACCGTGGCGGTGTGACGGAGGAACGGGTCGCCCGCCGCGGCCGGGCCGGCGAGCGCCACGACGGCTGCAAGCGCGCAGAGCCGCGCGGCGGCGGAATGCGGGGCGGCGGCGATCGCCTTCACACTCACGAGACGGGGGACGCGAGGGGCGGATTCACGGGGCGGGCGGGGCGGTGGCCGGCTCCGCGCCCTGCGCGGTCTTGCCGGTGCCGGCCCGCGGCTCCTCGGCCTTCAGCGTCGTCGACCGCTTGATCAGCAGGAACTTGGTCTCGTTCCCGCGCTTGGCGGTGACGAGGAAGGCCTGCTTGCTCGCGATCGCGTCCATCGCGGAGCGGAAGTCCCCGAGGTCGCCGATCTCGGCCTTCTCGATGCGCTCCACCACGTCGCCGGGCGCGAGGCCCGCCTCGCTCGCCGGCGATCCGCGCGCCACGAACGACACGTAGGCGCCGCGCCGCGTCGACAGCCGCTGCTCGCGGTACACGCTCTCGGTGATCTCCTGCGCATTGAAGCCGGTGTCGCTCTCCGCGACCGCGGGCTCGACCTTGGGCTGCGTCGCGACCGTCACCTTGATCGTGCGCGGCTTGCCTTTGCGGAGCACGGCCAGCTCGACGACCTGGCCGGGCCGCACGCGCGCGACGAGCCGCTGGAAGGTCCCGAGATCCTCGTCCTTCTCGGCCTCGAGCGGCGTGTCGTTCAGGCGCGTGAGGATGTCGCCCTCCTGGATTCCCGCCTCCGCCGCCGGGGAGCGCGCGACCACGCTGTTCACGACGGCGCCCGTGGCGTCGGGAACACCGAAGTAGGCCGCGAGGTCGCGGTCGAGCGGCTGCATCGTGATGCCGATCCAGCCGCGCTCGATCCCGCCTTCCTCGATCTGCCGCTTCACGTCGAGCGCAGTGTCGACCGGGATGGTGAATCCGATGCCGCGGCCCTGCCCGCGCGAGTTGATGCCGATGACCTGACCCGCGAGGTTCACGAGCGGGCCGCCCGACGAGCCGAGGTCGATCATCGCGTCGGTCTGGATGAAGTCGTTCAGGACGTCGTCGATCTCCAGGTTGCGGCCCTTCGCCGAGACGATCCCGAGCGACACGGTGCCGTCCAGGCCGTACGGGTTGCCGATCGCGAGCACCCACTGGCCGACGCGGACGTCCGCGGTCCTGCCGAACGCGGCAGCGGGCAGCTTGGTCTCGGGCTCGATCCGCAGCACCGCGAGGTCGGTCTGCTTGTCCGCGCCGAGGATGCGCGCGGGGTATTTCGTCCGCCGGCCCGGCACCGTGACGGTCACCTTCTCCGCGCGCTCCACGACGTGATGGTTCGTGAGGATCAGCCCATCCTCGCTGGCGATGACACCCGAGCCCGTGATCTGGTTCCGGCGGTCGTCGACCTTCACGATCGCCTCGATGTGCACGACCGACGGCTTCACCTGTTCCGAGACCGCGATGATCTTCTCCTGGAGCTGGTCGAGCGCCTCCTGCGAACGCGCGGGGGCCGCGTGCGCGAGACCGACGAGGACCGCCGCGGCGGCCGCGCCCCACCCGAGAGTTCGACGCGGAGCTGTCACCTCACCTCCCCGGTCGCGACCCGGCCGCTCGACGGCCCCGGCGCGGCCCCCGAGTTAGCGCGCGGGACGTGCGGCATCGAGGGCCACCCGGAGCGCTGCGGCTGCGGCGCCCGGCTCCGGCTCCATCAGGATCGCGCCCGTCACCGCCACGCCCGCTGCGCCCGCCTCCACGACCCGGCGCGCATTCCCGGCCCCGATGCCGCCCTGGGCCAGGACCGGGAGTCCGAGCCCGCTCGCGCCGCGCAGCGCCTCCTCGCCGAGCGCGGGCCGGCCCCCGGGCTTCGACCGCGGCGCGAAGATCGGCGCGAGCTGCGCGTACGACGCGCCGGACGCCGCCGCGTCGGCCAGCTCGGCGGCGGCGTGCGCCGAGACGCCGATCCACGCGCGCGGCCCGAGGAGCCGGCGCGCGTCGCGCGGCGTCATCGCGTCGAAGCCGAGGTGGACGCCGTCCACCGCTGCTCCGGGCGTCGCGGCGCCGGGCCGCCCGCCCTCCGGCGACACGGCGGGGGCGAGGCCCAGCGCCAGCGCCACGTCCACCCGGCGGTTCACGACGACCCGCACCTCCTCCGCCGCGCCGCGTTCCGCCGCCGCATCCCGGGCGGCGCGGGCGATGCGTCGCGCGAGCGCGAGGAGCGCGGCCGCATCGAGACCGCGCTCGCGGACCTGCACCCAGTCCACGCCCGCCGCGACGGCCTCCGCGATCGCCTCCTCGAGCGGACGGCGCGAGACGGCGCGGTCCGTCACGAGGCACAGGATCGGCCGCGCGCGCTGCGTGTCAGAAGCCGGCGAGCCCGTCGAGCGGGCTCGAGGCCGACGCATGGAGGCGTCGCGGCATCCGGCCGGCCTCGTACGCGAGGCGGCCGGCCTCGATCGCGAGCCGCATCGCGCGCGCCATCTTGAGCGGGTCCTTCGCCGCGGCGATCCCGGTGTTCATGAGCACCGCCGTGGCGCCGAGCTCCATCGCCACCGCGGCGTCGCTCGCGGTGCCGACGCCCGCGTCCACGATCACCGGCACCTCGACGGTCTCGAGGATGATGCGCAGGTTCGCCGGATTCCGGATCCCGAGCCCGGACCCGATCGGAGCGGCGAGCGGCATGACCGCCGCGCAGCCGAGCGCGGCGAGCCGCTGGCAGGCGACTGGATCGTCGCCGATGTACGGCAGCACGGTGAAGCCGTCCGCCACGAGGATGCGGGCGGCTTCGAGCGTCGCCGTCGTGTCGGGGAAGAGCGTCCGCTCGTCGCCGATCACCTCCAGCTTCACGAGCGGGGTCGCGAGGAGCTCGCGGCCGAGCTGGGCGGTGGTGACCGCGTCCTCCACGGTGTAGCAGCCGGCGGTGTTGGGCAGGATGGTGAGGGCGCGCGCGGCGAGGGCTTCGTAGAGGTTCTCAGGCTCGGCTCGCGCGCCCGGCTCGACTCGCGCGCCGATGCCTCGCGCGGGCAAGGCGACTCTCGCGCCGAGGCCTCGCGCGGGGAAGGCGACCCGGCGCAGCGCCACCGTCACCATCTCGGCGCCCGCGGCTTCGATGCAGGCGAGGTTCTGCTCGAGCGAGGCGTACTTGCCGGTCCCGACGATGAGCCGGGACCGGAAGGTGTGCGTGCCGAGCGTGTAGCCACTGGCTTCGGTCATGCTTCAGCCTCCGCCGACGGCCTCGAGGATCTCGACCCGCTCGCCCGCCGCGAGGGCGCGCTCGGTCCACGTGGAGCGGGGCACGATGCCGCGGTCCACGGAGACGGCGACGCGCCGGCTGGCGAGGCCGAGGTCCTCCAGGAGGCGCGCGACCGTCGTGCCCGGCGCCACCGCCCGCGTCTGGCCGTTCACCCGGATGGATAGCGCTCGCTCGGACACGGCCTCGGATCGCATCGGAGTCGCTCTTCGAAGGCGCGCCGGTCGGCGCGACGGGACGACGCGACGCTACCCGACGGGAGGGCGTGGGTCAAACCGCGCCGCGCGGATTTCGGTCCCATTTTCCATGGGTTATAAACCGCCGCGTGCACCCTCCGGGGCCGACCTACGCGCGCATCGACCTCGCGGCGCTGACCGCCAACTTCGCGTTCGCCCGGAGGGCGGCGGGAGCGCGCAGCGTCATCGCGGTCGTGAAGGCCGAGGCCTACGGCCACGGCGCGGTGCCCGTGGCGCGCGCCCTCGTCCGGGCGGGCTGCGAGCGGCTCGCCGTGGCGCGGGTCTCCGAGGTCGCGCCGCTGCGCGAAGCGGGCCTCGCCGTGCCGATCCTCGTCCTCGGCGGGGTGCACGACGCCGAGGAGGCGCGCGCTGCGCTCGCGCTCCACGCCACCGCGGTCGTGTCGCACGCCGGACACGTGGCCCTCCTCGCCGACGCGGCCCGGCGGCGCAGCGGCGCCGCGCCGGTGCACGTCGAGATCGACACCGGAATGCGTCGACTGGGCGTGCCCGCCGCTGCGGCTGCGGAGCTCCTGGGCCGCGTCGCGGCGGAACCGGCACTGCGCCTCGAGGGCGTGTTCACGCACCTCGCCCGCGCCGACGAGCCCGACGCGTCCGCCTCGGTGGAGCAGCTGCGCGAATTCCGGCGCGTGATCGAGGACGTCCGCGCGCGCGGCCTGGGGAGCCTCCTCGTCCACGCCGCGAACTCCGCGGGCCTGCTCGCGGACGCACGGCTCGGGAAGGAGCTGCCCGAGGCCGGGGCGGTGCGCCCGGGCATCCTGCTCTACGGGGTCGAGCCGCGGATCGCGCCGGCCGAGCGCGCCCCGCTCCTGCCCGTGATGACGTTCTGCGCGCGCGTCGCGCAGGTCCGCGAGGTCCGCGCCGGCGACGCGGTCGGCTACGGCGCGACCTGGCGCGCGCCCTCGGCGGGACGCATCGCGACGCTCGCCGTCGGCTACGCGGACGGCGTGCCGTGGTCGCTCGGGAACCGCGGCGTCGTCCTGCTCGGCGGGCGCCGCGCGAGGGTCGTCGGACGCGTGTCGATGGACTCGATCACCGTCGACGCCGGCACGGAGGACGTCGCGCCGGGGGACGAGGCGGTGATCTTCGGCGCGGGGCTGCCCGTGGAGGAAGTGGCCGAGGCGGCCGGTACGCTCGCATACGAGCTGCTCGTGCGTGTCGGGTCGCGCGTGCCGCGCGTCACCGTCGGTGACGAGCACGCGCCCAAGGTTTGACTTCGGAAGGCCGCGCCGGTACACGTCCTGCGTCCCCGCCGCCCCCTCGTCGTCCGGAAAGCGTCGTCGCGAGCCTGGGCTCGCCGGAGGCCCCCCATGACCTCATCTCCCAGCGCGCCCGAGCGTCGGGTGGCGCGCGCCCTCTTGTCCGTGTCCGACAAGACCGGGCTCCTCGAGCTCGGCTCGGGGCTGGTGGCGCTCGGCGTCGAGCTCGTCGCGTCGGGCGGCACGGCCGACGCGCTCCGCAAGGCGGGCCTCCCGGTGGTGGAGGTGTCGGAGCTCACGGGCAGCGCGGAGATGCTGGGCGGCCGCGTGAAGACGCTGCACCCGAAGGTGCACGGCGGGATCCTGGCCCGGCGCGACCTGGCCGAGGACCGGGCGGACCTCGTTCGCCACGGCATCGGCGCGATCGACCTCGTGGTCGTGAACCTCTACCCGTTCGAAGCGACGGTCGCGAAGCCCGGCGCCACGCGGGCCGAAGCGATCGAGAAGATCGACATCGGCGGTCCGTCGATGATCCGCTCGGCCGCCAAGAACCACGGCTACACCGCCGTGCTGGTCGACCCGGCGGACTATGCAGGGGTGCTCGCCGAGCTGCGCACCGGCGGCTGCGCGCTCTCCCACGCCACGCGCGCGCGGCTCGCCACCAAGGCCTTCGCGCGCACGGCGGCCTACGACGCGGCGATCCACGCCTACCTCTCCTCCGAGCCCGGCGGAGAAGGGGACGGCGACCCCTTCCCGGCGCGGCTGCGGGTCGACCTGCCCCGCGCGGCCACGCTCCGCTACGGCGAGAACCCGCACCAGCGTGCCGCGTTGTACGGCACCTTCCTCGAGCTGGTGGAGGTGCTTCACGGCAAGGAGCTCTCGTTCAACAACGTCGTGGACGTCCAGGCGGCGCTCGCGCTCGTGAGCGAGTTCGACCCCGCCGAGGGCACGGCGTGCGCGATCCTGAAGCACAACACGCCCTGCGGCGCGGGCGTGGCCCCGACGCCGGCGCAGGCCTACCGACACGCGTTCGCGACGGACCCGGAATCGCCCTTCGGCGGCATCGTGGTGGTGAACCGGCCGTTCGACCTCGAGCTCGCCCGCGCGGTCGACGAGATCTTCACCGAGGTGCTGATCGCGCCCGCGTTCGCGCCCGACGCGCTCGAGCTGCTGAAGAAGAAGAAGAACCGGCGCCTCCTCCGCTTCCACCCCGAGCGCATCGACCGCGCCGAGCACGACTGGAAGAAGGTCTACGGCGGCGTGCTCGTCCAGGAGGCCGACGGCGCGGCCGACGAGTTCGCGCACGCGCAGGTCGTGACGGCGCGGAAGCCGACCGACGACGAGCGGCGCGCCCTCGCCTTCGCCTGGCGGATCGTGAAGCACGTGAAGAGCAACGCCGTCGTCTTCACCGGGCCGGACCGCACGCTCGCGCTCGGCGGGGGCGCCACCTCGCGCGTCGACGCGGTGCACGCCGCCCGCGAGAAGGCGGCGCGCGTCGGGAACTCGCTGGCGGGCTCGGCGCTCGCGAGCGACGCGTTCTTCCCGTTTCCCGACGGGCTCGAGACCGCGGTCGCTGCGGGAGCGACGGCGGTGGTGCAGCCCGGCGGGTCCACGCGCGACGCCGAGGTGATCGCGGCCGCCGACCGGCTCGGCATCGCGATGCTGTTCACCGGCGTGCGTCACTTCCGGCACTAGGCCGGCAACGGGAGCCGCATGCGCGTCCTGGTCATCGGCTCCGGCGGACGGGAGCACGCCCTCGCGTGGAAGATCGCGCGCAGCCCCCGGGTGACGCGCGTCCTCGCGGCGCCCGGCAGCGACGGCATGGCGCGCGAAGCGCAGTGCTTCCCGAACGTGAAGGGCGAGGACGCGGCTGCGCTCGTGGCGCTGTGCCGCGCCGAGTCCGTCGACCTCGTCGTCGTCGGGCCCGAGGCGCCGCTCGCGGCGGGCGTCACCGACGCGTTCCGCGCGGCGGGGATCGCGGTGTTCGGGCCCTCCGCGGCCGCCGCGCGGCTCGAGGGCAGCAAGGCGTTCGCCAAGAACTTCATGGCGCGGCATGCGATCCCCACTGCGGGTTTCGAGGCCTTCGACGATCTCGACGCCGCCCGCGCGTACGTGCGGAGGCGGGGCGGGGCCTGCGTGGTGAAGGCCGACGGGCTCGCCGCCGGGAAGGGCGTCTTCGTGTGCGACGGGCCCGACGCGGCCGAGCGCGCGCTCGGGGAGATCATGGGTGAGCGCCGCTTCGGCGTCGCCGGCGCGCGCGTCGTGGTCGAGGAGCGCCTCCTGGGCGAGGAGGCGTCCTACTACGCGATCAGCGACGGGGAGCGCGTGGTCCCGTTCGGCGCGGCGCAGGACCACAAGCGCGTCCTCGACGGAGACGCCGGGGAGAACACGGGCGGCATGGGCGCCTACTCGCCGGCGCCCGTCCTCACGGAGGCCGTCGAGAAGCGCGTGCTCGAGGAGATCGTGAACCCCGTGATCCGGGGAATGACGGCGGAGGGCAGCCCCTACACCGGCGTGCTGTTCGTCGGCCTGATGATCGATGCGTCCGGCGCGCCCCGCGTGATCGAGTTCAACGTGCGCTTCGGCGACCCGGAGACGCAGGCGCTCGTCGTGCGGATGGATGGGGACATCGTGCCCCTGCTCGACGGAGCCGCGCGGGGCCGGCTCGACCCGGCCACGAGCCCGCGGTTCGCGGACGCGGCGGTCTGCGTGGTGCTCGCGTCGGGCGGCTATCCGCGCGAGTTCGCCACGGGCAAGGCGATCACCGGGATCGACGCGGCCGAGCGCGACCCGGGGGTCGTCGTCTTCCACTCCGGGACGCGCCGCTCCCCGCACGGCCCGCCGGGCGGGTTCGAGACGGCCGGCGGGCGGGTGCTCGGCGTCACGGCGCGCGACGCCACGGTGGCGGCGGCGCGCGAGCGCGCGTACGCCGCGGCGGACCGGATCCGGTTCGAGGGCGTCCACCTTCGGCGCGACATCGCCGCGCGCGGGCTCCGGGCGCGGTGAGGAACGAGGCGGGGTGAGCGTCGCTCCCGACGTCTTCGACGCCGCCGTCGCGCGCCTTCGCGCCGGGGGGCTCGTCGCGTACCCCACGGAGACGCTCTATGGGGTCGGCGTGGACGCGCGTTCGGAAGCCGCCGTGGAGGCGCTGCGCGCGTGGAAGGGCCGCGCCGCAGACCAGCCGCTGTCCGTCCTCGTGCCCGACGCCGCCGCGCTCGAGTCGCTCGGCTGCGCGCTCGGCCGCGACGCCCGGCGCCTCGCCGCCGCCTTCTGGCCCGGGCCGCTGACGCTCGTGCTCGACTGCGCCGCGCGCCTCGCCGCGGGCGTCGCCAATGGGGGCCTGGGCGTGCGCTGCTCGCCGCACCCCGTGGCACGTCGCCTCGCCGAGCGCGCGGCCGCCGCGGGCGTGGGGCCCGTGACGTCGACCAGCCTGAACCGCACGGGCGCGCCGCCGGCGCGGACGCGCGCCGAGGCGCGGGCGCTGTGCGCGAGCGGTCCCGGCGGCGCCGCCGGCGGCGCGCCGTGGCTCCTCGACGCGCCCGGCAGCCCCGAGCCCGGCGGGATCGCGAGCACCGTCGTCGACGCGCGCGGGGGCCGGCTCCGCGTGCTGCGCGAGGGTGCCGTCCCGGAAGCGGCGCTGCGTGCGGTGCTCGCGGCGAGCGGAGAGGGTGCCGCGCGATGACCGAGATCCTCCCGTTCCGCGGCTTCCGCTACGACACCACGAAGATCGACCTCTCGCGCGTGATCGTGCCGCCGTACGACGTCGTCGCGCCCGACGAACGCGCGCTCTACTACGACCGCGATCCGCACAATGCGATCCATCTCGAGCTGACGCGCGACGTCGCGCTCGAGGCCGCGGCGGACTACGCGGACGTGGCCCGCACCCTCGCCGACTGGCGGCGCGACGGCGTGCTGATCCAGGACGGCGCGCCCGCGCTGTACGGGCTCCGGCAGCGCTTCCGGGCGCCGGACGGCCAGACCCTGGAACGCGAGGGCTTCTTCGCGGCGCTCGCCCTCGAGCCCTACGAGCGGCGGATCGTGTGTCCGCACGAGCGCACGCTGGCCGGCCCGAAGGCCGACCGGCTGAAGCTCCTGCGCGCCACGCGCGCGAACCTCTCCTCCGTGTTCCTGCTGTACCAGGACCGCGCGGGCGAGCTCGCCTCGCAGCTCGCGCCGGCCTTCGCTGCCGGGCCGCTCGCGGTGGCCCGGGACGACGCGGGCATCGAGCACGCGCTCCACCGGCTGGACGATCCCCGCGTGCACGCGGCCGCGCGCGCGTTCCTGGCGGACCGCTCCGTCGTGATCGCCGACGGCCACCATCGCTACGAGACGGCCCTGGCCTACGCTGCCGAGCGTCGCGCCGGCGCACCCGGGACCACGCAGAGCGCACCGTGGGACTACACGCTCGCCTACTTCGCGAACGCGTACGCCCCCGGCACGCTGCTGCTGCCGATCCATCGCGTGATCCGCAAGGGACCCGCGCCGACGGAGGCGGCCTGGCGCGATCGGCTCCCCGGCTGGAGCTCCGAAAGGGTGACGCTCTCCCGTGTCGAGGAGCTGCCGGCCGTGCTCGCAGACCGGCTCGCGAAGCATCGGGCCGGTCCCTCGTTCGCGGCCGACGACGGCTCCGGCGAGCTCCGCATCTTCTGGCGGGCGGCGCAGCCGGGCGAGCTCTCGATCCGCGCGATCCACCGGGACGTCGTGGAAGGCGTATTCGGGCTCGACGAGGAGGCCGTCCGCCACGGGGCGATCGACTATCCGAAGGACGCGCTGCGCAGCGCACGCGACGTGCGCGAGGGGCGCGGAGCGGTGGCGCTCTACCTGAACCCGCTGACGCCGGACGACGTCTTCGGGGTGACGGCCCGCGGCGAGGTGCTGCCGCAGAAGTCGACGTTCTTCCTGCCGAAGCTCCCGAGCGGCCTCGTGTTCCGGCTGCTCGAGGCGGCGCCGTGAGGCGGCCCCGGCGCAGCGAGCCCGTCCCGCTGTCGCGGGTCGTCCCGCGGCTCCTCGGAGAGCTCGGTCTCGGCGGCACGGCGCTCGTCGTCGAGATCGCGGACCGCTGGGAGGAGCTGGCCGGGCCGGAGGCTGCCCGCCACTCGCAGCCCACGGCGCTCCGGGGCAAGGTGCTCGAAGCCACCGTGGACTCGAGCGTGTGGTGCCAGGAGCTCCAGCTCCGCCGCAGTGAGCTCCTCGGCCGGCTCGAGGCGGCGTTCGGGGTCGAGGCGCCGTCCGAGCTGTGGTTCCGGGTCGGCTAGGCTGTCCAAGAGGGCGAGGGGGAGGGAGATGGCAGATCAGGCAAGATCGGACGGCGGCGATCCCACGTGGGGAGGGCTCCGCTGCGATTTCTGCGGGCAGCAGGTGACCGCCGTCCGGCGGGTCGCCCTCGATCGGGGCTACGAGCGCCTCCGGACCCCCCACGTCGAGCGCTACGCGTGCCCCGCGTGCTCGGAGAAGAAGGAAAAGCAGCGCCGGGGGCTCGAGCGCGGCTAGCTCGGCTCCGGCAGGTTGACCCTCGGGGCCCGCTTCCCTAGATTGGGCCGCCGTTTTCCGGTGCGCGGCGCGTGAGGCGCCCCCGCCCGCCCGAGCACGGTCCACGTACGATCCGCGCACTTCGGTGCACGCACTTCCAGGAGCCCCGTCATGGTGAAGATCCGGCTGCTTCGCGCCGGCGCGACGAAGCGCCCGTTCTACCGCATCGTCGTCCTCGACGAGCGGCGCAAGCGCGACGGCCGCGCGCTCGAGTTCCTCGGCACCTACGATCCCCGCCACAGCCCGGCGGTCATCCAGCTCGCCACCGAGCGCGTGGACGCATGGGTCGGGAAGGGCGCGCAGCTCTCCGACACCGTGCGCTCGCTCCTGAAGCAGGTGAAGGCGCGCGGTGCCGCGGCAGGAGCGGCGTGACATGGCCGCCGCCCGCACCGCAGCCGAGCTGGTCGAGTTCATCGCGCGCAGCATCGTCTCGGACGCGTCCGCCATCCGCGTCCGCGAGCTCGACGGCGGACGTCTCGAGCTCGAGACCGCGCCCGACGACCGGGGACGCGTGATCGGCCGGCAGGGTCGCGTGGCCAAGGCGATGCGCGCGGTGCTCGCCGCGTCGCGCGTCGGCGCGAACCATCGCCTCGACATCGTCGACTGAGGTCACGGAGGCGACGCAAGGGGCCACGAGGCCCGCAGACGCAGAGATGGAGGCCCGACGCGTGGTGCTGGGTCGCGTCCTCGGGGCGCACGGCGTGCGCGGCTGGATCCGGGTGGCCGTCTACGGAGACGGGCCCGAGAACCTGCTCCGCCTCCGCCGGCTGGCGCTCGCGAGGGACGCAGGCGGACCCGGAGGTGGCTCCGATGCGGTGCGGACCTACGACGTGGTGGAGAGCGGTGCGGGACGGCCGGGCGAGGTCCGGTTCCAGCTCTCCGGAGTGACACAGCGGGAGGACGCGGAGGCGCTGCGCGGTCGGCTGGCGATCGTGGAGGCGGCGGACCTCGCGCCGCTCGCGGACGGAGAGCACTACTGGTTCGAGCTCGTGGGCTGCCGGGTGGAGCTGGCCGACGGGCAGCGCGTGGGCGTGGTGAGCGAGCTGTGGGAGACCGGAGCCCACGACGTGCTCGTGCTCGAGGGAGAGGATGGCCGCCGCCGGCTGATCCCGGCTGCGAGCGAGTTCCTGCGGGAGGTCGACGTCGAGGGGAAGCGGATCGTGATCGAGGCGATCCCCGGTCTCCTCGATCCGGTGTAGGTGAGAGCGCAGCGTGCTCCGGGTCGACGTCATCACGATCTTTCCGGGGCTGTTCTCCGCGTTCCTCGACGAGGCCTTCGTGGGGATCGCGCGGGAGCGCGGGGCGCTCGAGGTCGTGGTGCACGACCTGCGGGACTGGACGTCGGATCGACACCGTACGGTGGACGATGCGCCGTTCGGCGGCGGCCCGGGGATGGTGCTGAAGCCGGAGCCGCTGTGCGCCGCGATCGAGGCGCTGGCGGGTGCGCGGGGTCCGGAGCGGTGCGCGCGGGTCGTGCTGCTCACGCCGCAGGGGCGGCGGCTCGACCAGGCGCACGTGTCGCGGCTCGCACGCGAGCCGAGGCTCGTGCTGGTGTGCGGGCGGTACGAGGGCGTCGATCAGCGGGTGATCGACCTCGCGGTGGACGAGGAGGTCTCGATCGGCGACTACGTGCTGTCGGGCGGCGAGCTGCCGGCAATGACCCTGATCGAGGCCATGACGCGCCTCCTTCCGGGCGTCCTCGGCAACCCGGCGTCGGCGTCCACGGAATCGTTCGAAGGCGGGCTGCTGGAGGGTCCGCACTACACGCGTCCCGCGGTGTACCGCGGGAGCGCGGTGCCGGAGGTGCTGCGGTCCGGCGACCACGCCGCGATCGCGCGCTGGCGGGCGGAGCAGGCGCGGAGCGCGACGCGGGAGCGGCGCCCCGATCTGGCGGCGGAAGGCGAAGGCAAAAGGGGGCCGCGAGGCCCGAGGGAAGGGGAAGAGCGATGAAGACCATGGACCTCGTGGAGCAGAGCCTCCTGCGCCGGGACCTGCCGCCGTTCCGTTCGGGCGACACCGTCCGCGTGCACGTGAAGGTGAAGGAAGGCGACAAGGAGCGGATCCAGGTCTTCGAGGGCGTCGTGATCCGCCGCCGACGCGGCGGAGCGTCGGCCACGTTCACGGTGCGCAAGATCTCCTACGGCGTCGGCGTCGAGCGCATCTTCCCGGTCGAGTCGCCGATCGTCGAGAAGGTCGAGATCAAGAGCCGCGGCCACGTTCGCCGCGCCCGTCTCTACTACCTGCGCGAGCTGAAGGGCAAGGCGGCGCGCCTGCGCTCGAAGCTCCGCGACCTGTCGGGCCTCGTGGCGCCGGAGGGCGCCGCCGGAACCGCCGCCGCTGCTGCGCCGGTCGAAGCGATCGCCGCGCCCGAGCCGCCGAGCGAGACCGCGAGCTAGCCGCCGGCGTCGAATGCGCCCTCGAGGTGGCGCAGCTGCACGCTGCCGTCGGGCTCGAACTCGCAGGCGACCACGTCGAAGCGAACCCGCACGGCGACACCGCGATGCGCGTGGAGCCACGCTGCCGCCGCCCGCACCAGGCGGGCCTGCTTGCGCGCGTCGACCGCCTCCTCCGGCAGACCCCGCGCGCGCGACCTTCGCGCCTTCACTTCGACGAACACCACGAGGCCCGGGCGCGCGGCGACGAGATCGATCTCGACGCCGTCGATGCGGACGTTGCGGGAGAGGATGCGATAACCTCGCGCGGCGAGATGCGCGGCCGCGCGGGCCTCGCCCTCGGCGCCGAGGGCGCGGCGATCATCGTGCATGGACCGGAGCTCCGGGGACTCTCGAGCGGGGGAGGCCGCGACTCTAGCGCATGGGCGTTTTGCACATCGTGTCCACTCCGATCGGCCACCTCGAGGACGTGACGCTGCGCGCCCTGCGCGTGCTGCGGGAGGCCGGTCTGGTGCTCGCGGAGGACACGAGGCGCACGCGCATCCTGTTGGACCGCCACGGCATCCCCGCCCGGCCCCGCTCGCTCCACGCCCACAACGAGGCCGCCCGTGTGCACGAAGCGCTCGCTGCGCTCGAGGCCGGCGCCGACGTGGCCCTCGTGTCGGACGCCGGCACGCCCCTGGTCTCCGATCCGGGCGCCCGGCTCGTGGCGGCCGCGATCGCCGGGGGACACACGGTCGTGCCGGTCCCGGGACCGTCCGCGGTGCTCGCGGCCCTGACCGCCTCCGGCGTCCCCGCCGACACGTTTACCTTCCTGGGCTTCCTTCCGCGGCGCGTGCTCGCGCAGCGGGCGCTGCTCGCCGCGCACGCCGCCCTCCCGAACGCGCTCGTCCTCTTCGAGTCACCGCGGCGCGTCGGAAAGACGCTCGCCACGCTCTCTGCCGTGCTCGGAGATCGCGCCGCGTGCGTGGCGCGCGAGCTCACCAAGCTGCACGAGGAGCTCGCGCGCGGCAGATTGTCCGAGCTTGCCGCGCGCTTCCGCGAAGGCGCGCGTGGCGAGGTGACGATCGTCGTCGCGGGCGCGTCCGGCGAGGCAGCGCGCGCCGCGCCGCCCGCGGCCGCAGGCGCGGCGGCCCCCGACCTCGACCGGCGCATCGGCGACCTGCTCGACGCGGGCCGTCCCGCCCGCGAGATCGCCGCTGCGCTCGCGGGCGCCTTCGGACTGCCGAAGCGGGAGGTCTACGCGCGCGTCGTGCGCGCGTCCGCCGCCCGGCGCGAGGACGCGTGACGGGGAGCGAGCTCGCACGGGCCCTGCGGACCGTCCGCTTCCTCCAGCCCCGGCAGGTGGTGGGACAGGTCCGCCACCGGCTGCGGGGCTTCGCGCGCCCGGCGGTGCAGGACGGCCCGCCGCCGCGGCTGGGGCTCGCGAGGGCGTCCCGGGCGTTCCTCGGCGCGCCGGCCCATGCCTACACCGACGGGTGGCGGCGCTTCCGCCTCCTGAATCGCGAGGTCGTGTTCCCCGAGCGTCCCGACTGGGATCACGCCGGCGAGGGCCCCCTCTGGGCCTACCACCTGCACCAGTTCGACCATGCGAGGCGGCCCGGCCTCCCGCCCGAGGCGCGCCGCGCGCTGGTGCTCGACTGGATCGAGCGACACCGCGAGGGCGTCGGGTGGGACGCCGGTCCGATCAGCCTTCGCTCGCAGAGCTGGATCAAGCTCCTGCTCACGCCCGGGGCGCTCCCATCCGACGCCTCTGCGAGCGCGCGCATCGCTTCGTCGCTGGCGACGCAGCTCGAGACGCTCGCGGAGAACCTCGAGACGCACCTCCTCGCCAATCACTATCTCTCGAACCTCGTCGCGCTGGTACTCGCGGGCCTCGCCTTCACGGGCGGACGGGCCGACCGCTGGCTGGGCTTCGAACGCCTGCTGCGCAGCGAGCTCGCGGAGCAGGTGCTCGCCGACGGAGCGCACGTCGAACGCAGCCCGATGTACCACAGCCTCGTCCTCGAGAGCCTGTGCGACCTCGCGAACGTCGCGGCCGCGTCGGGCGAGCGGGCGCCGGAGGCGCTCGTCCGCACGCTGCGCGACACGATCGCGCGCATGCTCGGGGCGCTCGCCGTCCTGACGCACCCCGACGGTGAGATCGCGCTCTTCGGCGACTCGGCGTTCGGCATCGCGCACCCGCCCGGCGCGCTCGCCGCGTACGCCGCGGCGCTCGGGATCGCCGCGTCGGGGCCAGCGCGGCCGGGCGTCCTCGACGCCGCGGGCTACGTGCGGCTCGCGTCCGGCCCCTTCACCCTGATCGCATCGACGGCGGGGCCGATGCCGTCCTACCAGCCCGGTCACGCGCACTGCGATGCCCTCGCCTTCGAGCTGTCGATCGGCGACGAGCGCGTGGTGACCGACACCGGTGTCGCAGAGTACGTGCCGGGCGCCCTGCGCGAGGCGAGCCGCGCCACGCGCTCGCACGCGACGCTCGAGATCGGCGACGCGGACCAGGCGGAGCTCTGGGCCGCGCACCGCGTCGGCGGGAGGCCCCGGGTGTCGCTCGGCGCCGTGCAGCCCGGCCGCCGCCTCGAGGCGACGTGCGCAGGATGGTCGACGCCGGACAGCGTCCACCGCCGCGTCATCGAGGCCGGACCCGACGCCCTCGAGGTGCGCGACGCGCTGGAGGGCCGCGCCCGGAGCGTCCGCTTCGCCTTGCCGCTCGCGCCGGGGCTCGAGCCGCGGCTCGAGGCCGGACGCGCGAGGGTGCGCCTCCCGAGCGGCGCCTGGGTGCGGTTCGACCTTCCCGGCGAGCTCCGGTTCCGCGTGGAGCGCGCGCCCTATTTTCCCGAGTTCGGCCGGACGCAGGACCGCGCAGCGCTCGTGGGACGCGCCGAGAGGCTCGGCGCGGCGCGCCTGCGCGTCAGCGTCGCGGACGCGATCACGAGGCCGGCTGACCCGCGAGAAGCGCCTCGAGGCCGGCCTCGTCGACGACCGTGACGCCGAGCTCCCGAGCCTTGGCGAGCTTGCTGCCGGGCTCCTCGCCCGCGACGACGTAGTCCGTCTTCTTCGAGACCGAGCCGGTCACGCGGCCCCCGGCCTCCTCGATCCTCCGCTTCGCGTCCTCGCGCGTGGTGCCCGAGAGCGTCCCCGTCAGCACGAACGACTTGCCCGAGAGCGGTCCGTCGCGGCGCGGCGTGACCGCGGCGCGCTCCCACGTGACGCCGAGGTCGCGCAGGCGGCGGACCTCGGCGGCGTTGCGCGGGTCGGCGAAGAAGCGCGCGACGCTCTCCGCGATCGTGCCTCCGATGCCGGGCACCGCGTCGATCTCCTCGGTCGTCGCGGCGATCAGCGGGTCGAGATCGCCGAAGTGGCGCGCGAGGAGCTGGGCCACGGTCTCGCCGACGTGCCCGATGCCGAGGGCGAGCAGGAAGCGGGGCAGGGTGGTCTTGCGCGCGCGCGCGAGGCTCGCTGCCAGGTTGGCGGCAGATTTCTCGCCCATGCGGTCGAGCTCCGCGAGCGTCGCCGCGTCGAGCGTGAACACGTCCGAAACGCGGCGCACGAGGCCGCGCTCGACGAGCTGGTCGACGAGCTTCTCGCCCAGCCCGTCGACGTCGAGCGCGCCGCGGCTCGCGAGATGGAGCACGTTGTTCTTCAGCTGCGCCGGACAGTCGATGTTCGTGCACCGCGTCACGGCCTCGCCCTCGAGCCTCACCGCCGGGCCGCCGCACACCGGGCACTCCGCCGGCATCCGGAAGCGGCGCGTTCCCGGCGGGCGTTTCTCGAGGATCGTCATCACGATCTGCGGGATGACGTCGCCCGCGCGCTGGATCAGCGACGGTGTCGCCGACGCGCACGTCCTTGCGCTCGACCTCGTCCTCGTTGTGGAGCGACGCGTTCGAGACGGTCACGCCGCCGACGCGCACGGGCCGCAGCTTCGCCACGGGGGTGAGCGCTCCGGTGCGCCCCACGTTGACCTCGATCGCCTCGACGACCGTCGTCTCCTGCTGCGGGGGAAACTTGTACGCGATCGCCCAGCGGGGCGACCGCGGCAGCTCGCCGACCTCGCGCTGGAGGTCGAGGCGGTCCACCTTGAACACCGCGCCGTCGCTCTCGATCGGAAGCGACGCGCGCCGCGCGAGCATCTTCCCGTGGTACGCGATGGCGGCGTCGACGTCGGGGCAGAGCTCGCTCTCCGGGCTCACGACGAAGCCCCAGGCGCGCAGGGTCGCGAGCACGTCCATCTGCGTCCGCACGCCCGGCGGCACGCCCTCGCCCAGGGCGTAGGCGCGGAACTCGAGCGCGCCGAGCCGGCGCGTGTCGATCTCGTGGAGCTGCCGCAGCGAGCCCGCCGCCGCGTTGCGGGGGTTCGCGAACGGCTCGTCGCCCCGAGCGACACGCTCGCGGTTCAGCCGCTCGAAGGCGGCGAGCGGGAGGATCACCTCGCCGCGCACCGAGACGAGCGGCGGGGGCGTCGGCCCGCCGACACCGAGCGCGAGCGGGAACGCTCCACACGAGCCGCAGGTTCGACGTCACGTCCTCGCCGACGCGCCCATCGCCGCGCGTCGCGCCGACGGCGAGGCGTCCGGTCTCGTAGACGAGCTCGACGCCGGCGCCGTCGAGCTTCGGCTCGCCGGCGTAGGCGACCGGCTCGGCGCTGCCGAGGATGCGGCGGACGCGCTCGTCGAATGCGCGCATCTCGGCTTCGTCCATCGCGTTGTCGAGCGACAGCATGGGAACGCGGTGCGGAGCCGGGGTGAAGCCTTCGGCCGGCGGGGCGCCGATGCGCTGCGTGGGGGAGTCGGGGCGCAGAAGGTCCGGCCAGCGCGCCTCGAGCGCCTGGAGCTCCCGCACGAGACGATCGTACTCCGCGTCCGAGATCTCGGGCTTGTCGTGGACGTAGTACAGGCGCGCGTGCCGGGAGAGCTCCGCTGCGAGGTGCTCCATCCGGCGCTCGGCGGCGGCGCGATCCTCGGCGGTCAAACCTCGAATCTCCGAGGGGCGAGCCCGGTTAAAGGTCGGCCCGGACCCGGGCGAAGAAGATGGTGGCCAGATGCGACCGGCATCCGGCCGGGGGAACATACCACCCGCGGGCAGCCCGGAGCCCGCCCGAAGGGGGCCCGGACGGGCATGGCGCAGCGTGGGTCCCAGGTCGGGAACGGGGAGGGGCCGGACGGCGCGTCCGGGGCGGGCCTGCGGGCGCTCGAGGAGGAGCTGCTCCGCACCGGGCGTGCGCTCCACGACGCGAACCGCGAGCTGGCCGCCCTGCGCGAGCGGCATCGCCGCGAGGCCGCCGAGCGCGAGCAGCTGCTGATGGTCGTGAGCCACGAGCTGCGGACGCCGGTCACGGTGATCGCCGGCTACGCGCGGCTCCTGCTCAGCGAGAAGGTCGGGCCCCTGAACGAAGAGCAGCGCCGCTTCCTCCACGAGAGCGCGAAGAGCTGTCAGCGCCTCTCGAGCTTCATCGGCAACCTGATCGAGGCGGCGCGGGACGTCTCGGGCGACGGGGTGCTCGAGGTCTGCGAGACCTCGCTCTCGCCCACGATCGAAGGGGTCGTCACGTTCCTGAAGCCGCTCCTCGAGGAGCACCGCCTCGAGATCCGGCTCGCGCTGCACCCCGCACGGGCCCCGCGCGCGCTTCGATCCGCTGCGCATCGAGCAGGTGCTGACCAACCTGATCGGGAACGCGATCAAGTACGCGCAGCCCGGCGGCTCGATCGAGATCTCGACGCGTCCGGTCACCTACGACGCCGGCGGCGGCGAGCGGCCCGGGGTCGAGGTGGCAGTGGCCGACGACGGCCCCGGCGTCCTGCTGAGCGACCGCGAGCGGATCTTCGAGGCGTACGTCCGGGCGGGCGAGGGGAGCCGCGCGGGCGGCCTCGGGCTCGGGCTCGCGATCTGCAAGCGCATCGTCGACGCCCATGGGGGTCGCATCCGCGTGACCGACCGCGAGAACGCGCCGGGCGCACGCTTCTCGTTCACCTTGCCGGCCGCCGGGAGCGCGGCGCCGACCGCGAGGGGCTGATGTCGCGATCCAAGGGCGCCGGTCCGCGCGAGGCGGGCCGCCGGATCCTCGTCGTCGACGACGCCGAGGGCATCCGCACCTACCTCGCGAACCTGCTCGAGCTGCGCGGCTACGCCGTCGACACCGCGGAGGACGGACGCCGCGCGCTCGCGCTCCTCGAGGCGGGCGCGGACCCCGACGTGATCCTGCTCGACGTCATGATGCCGGGCATGGACGGCCTCGAGACGCTGCGGCGGATGCACGAGCGCGACCCGGCGCTGAACGTCGTGATGCTCTCGGTCGTGGGGCGCGCGCAGACCATCGTCGAGGCCATGCAGCTCGGCGCGATCGACTACCTGAACAAGCCCTTCGAGGAGGAGGAGCTCGATCTCGTGCTGCGGGGCGCGCTCGAGAAGCGCGACCTCGAGCGCGAGCGGGAGCGGTTGATCGGCGAGGCGGGCTACGACCCGGACAGCGCGATCTGGCTCTCCCCGGCCATGCGCCGCACGCGCGAGGTGATCGACCAGGTCTCCGACACCGACGTCACGGTCCTGATCCAGGGCGAGAGCGGCGTCGGCAAGGAGATCGTGGCGCGGGCCGTGCACCGCTACTCGACGCGCTCCGATCGGCCGTTCGTGAAGGTGAACTGCGCCGCGCTCCCCGCGGATCTGCTCGAGAGCGAGCTCTTCGGCTACGAGAAGGGCGCGTTCACCGGCGCCGTCGGGCGCAAGCCCGGCAAGTTCGAGGTCGCGGACGGCGGCACGATGTTCCTGGACGAGATCGGCGAGATGAGCCCGCCGCTCCAGGCGAAGCTGCTCCAGGTGCTCCAGGACGGCGTCTTCACGCGGCTCGGCGGCAATCGGGACGTGCGCGTCGACGTGCGCGTGGTGTGCGCCACGAACCGCGAGCTCGAGGCCATGGTCGAGGCGGGCGGATTCCGCGAGGACCTCTTCTTCCGGCTCAACGTGGTGAGCCTCCAGATCCCGCCGCTGCGCGAGCGCCGCGAAGAGGTGCCGGCGCTCGTCGCCGCGTTCCTGCGCGCGCTACAGCGCGCGCTATCGCAAGCCGCGCCCCCGGCTCTCGCAGCGGCTCCAGCGCGCGTTCGATCGCCATCCGTTCCCGGGCAACGTCCGCGAGCTCGAGAACATGATCAAGCGCATCGTCGTGCTCGGCAGCGAGGTGTCGGTGCTGAAGGAGCTGCTCGGGCGGAGCGAACGCCGGAGCGGGCGGCGCGCTCGAGGCGCTCCTCGCGGAGCTCGAGCAGACCGCGGGCGATCTGCCCCTGCGCGAGGTCGGCGCGCGCGCCGCGCTCGAGGCGGAGCGCGAGGCGATCGAGCGCGTGCTGTTCCAGACCGAGTGGAACCGCAAGCAGGCCGCCCGGCTGCTGGGCGTCAGCTACAAGACGCTGCTCCAGAAGATCCGGGAGTGCGGGCTCGAGCCCGAGGTCTGAGCCCGGGTCGCGCGGCCCGAGCGCTCGCGGGGGCGTGCGAGCGCTAACGTCCGCCGCCATGGGCCTCGTCGCTGCGCGACACCGTGGCGCTCCTCCCGCGCCGGGCTGAACGCACCCGTGCCCTTCCAGAGCTACGGCTTCCTGTTCCTCTTCCTTCCGCTCTCCGTCGCGGGCTGGTACCTCGCCGGAAGCGTCGGCGGCGCGCGCGCCGCGAAGCGCTTCGGCCTCGGCGCTTCGGTCGCCTACTGCGCGTTCGCCGGCGCCGGCTCGCTCGCGATCCTCGCGCTCTCCGTTGCGCTCAACTGGAGCGTCGGCGGCCGCCTGGTCCGGCCCGGGCTCGATGCGCGGACGAGGCGCCGCTGGATCGTCTTCGGCGTGACCGCGAACGTCCTCCTCCTCGGGGTCTTCAAGTACGCGGGCTTCGTGGCGGGCAACGTCGCGTGGCTCACGGGTGCGCACGTCGCCGCGCCAGACCTGGTGCTTCCGCTCGGCATCAGCTTCTTCACGTTCGCGCAGATCGCGTATCTGGTGGACGTCGGGGCCGGCCGGTCGTCCCGGGGCGAGCTGCTCGACTACGCGTTCTTCGTCTCGTTCTTCGCGAAGATCGCCTCCGGTCCGATCGCGCGGTCGACGGAGCTCCTGCCGCAGCTCTCGGGCGCCGCGGGCGAGCGACTCGCGCAGCCGGACTGGCGCTGCCTCTCGCTCGGTCTCTTCGTGTTCGCGATCGGGCTGTTCAAGAAGGTGATGCTCGCCGATCCGCTCGCGGTCTGGGCGAACGCCGGCTTCGACGCTGCGGGAGCGGTCACGTTCCTCGAGGCCTGGGTGGCGTCGTTCGCGTACACGTTCCAGCTCTACTTCGACTTCAGCGGCTACACCGACATGGCGATCGGAGTCGGTCTCCTGCTCGGCCTCAGGCTGCCGGAGAACTTCGACTCGCCCTATCGCTCGCGGGACATCCAGGAGTTCTGGCGGCGCTGGCACATCACGCTGTCACGCTTCCTGCGCGACTACGTGTACGTCCCGCTCGGCGGCAACCGCCGCGGCGAGGCGATCACCCATCGCAACCTCGTGCTCACCTTCCTCGTGGGCGGCATCTGGCACGGCGCCGGCTGGACCTTCGTCGCGTGGGGACTGCTGCACGGGCTCGCGGCTTCGGTCCACCGGCTGTGGAAGGCGCGGGGCCGCGCGCTGCCCGGGCCGCTGGCGTGGCTCGTGACGTTCCTGTTCGTGAACGTCGCCTGGGTGTTCTTCCGCGCACCCGACTTTCCGCGCGCCTTCGAGCTCCTGAAGGGCATGGCGGGTCTGCACGGCGTCGTGCTCGCGCCGAAGCTCGAGCACGGGCTCGGCTGGCTCTCCCGGGTCGGCGTCACGTTCGGGCCGCTGCCGCAGCTGCCGGAGTCGTCCGAGGCCATGCGCTTCCTGATCGCCTGCCTCGCGCTCGTGCTCGCCACGCGCAACTCGCGGCAGCTGCGCGACACCTTCCGCTTCGATCTCGTGCACGCGGTCGCCATCGTCGCTCTGGTCGTGATCGCCGTCCTGAACCTCGGCCGCGTGACCGAGTTCGTGTACGTGCAGTTCTGAAGCGTGATGGAGAAGCGCTTCTTCCTCCGCGTGTTGGCTTGTCTCGCGGGCATCTTCGGCCTGCTGGCGGGCTTCAACTACGTCGTCGACCCGTTCAACCGGAACGGCCGCTTCGATCTCGGCCTGCCGAAGAGCACGACGTCGCAGCTCATCGACTGGAGGCTGTACAAGAGCCTCGAGTACGCGACGCACCCGGAGCCGGTCCTCGTGCTCGGAGACAGCCGCTGTCTCGCCTGGCACGCGGCGTGGTTCGCCGAGGAGGGCCTGCCCCACGTCTACAACTTCAGCTTCGGCGGCGGCAGCCTGCAGGAGGCGATCGACGCGTTCTGGTTCGCGGACGCCCACGAGAAGCTGGAACGCGTGTACCTCTGCGTCCCCTTCAGCATGTACAGCGCCGAGAGCACCGCCTCCCTGATGCCGCAGGCGCGGGAGATCGCGGACGACCCGATCCGCTACTACCTCTCGCCGCTCGTGACGAAGGCGTCCTACGAGAACCTCCGGGCGAAATGGACCGGGGAGGCGCTGAAGCTCGGCAGGCCGTCGTCCGATCGCGCCGCGTTCTGGAAGGTCCAGCTCGAGAGCACGGCACCGCGGCAGTTCGCGACGTGGGCGCCTCCCGACGACCTCTGGCCGGAGCTCGAGCGCATTGCGCAGCACTGCCGCGAGCGCGGGATCGATCTCCGCATCGTGATCCCCCCGACGCACGTGCAGCTCCAGGCGCGCGTCGCCGACTTCGGTCACGCACGCGAGTTCGCGGCCTACCGCTGCGAGCTCGCCCGCCTCGCGCCGGTCCTCGACTTCGACTGGCCGAACGCGCTCACGCGCGACGACGCCGCCTTCGTCGATCCCTATCACCTGGAGCCCGAAGTGGCGCGCCGGATCGTGCGGGGACGTGGTGGCGGGGACGTCCCCCGACGCGCGCCTCTATCCCTGGGACCCGACCGGGACGAGCTGTCGGATCGAGCGCCCAGGCCGGTGAGGGCTTCCGCACGCTGATCTCCGCCCGCTGGGCAGCCTCGGCAGAAGACGAAGGCGAGGCTTAGACGAGCACCCTATGGCCGCGCGGGCGCACATACCGGCTGGATCTTCGCGGTCGGCGGATCGAGGAGGGCGCGACGCACGATCAGCGCGTCGGTGAGCGTGCACGCGGCATTCCCGCCCACGTCGCACAGGTCGGGCCTCGCCAGCGTCGCCGTCGGCGGGTTGAGCAGCGAGCGTCGAATTTCGACGGCGTCAGCGAGCGTCACCCACCCGTCTCCGTCCACGTCTCCACACTGGCAGGCGTCGCCGATGCCGTCCGAGTTGGTATCGGTGGGGTCAGCGCCACCTGGGCAGTTGTAAAGCTCCGGTCGGAGTGCAGCCTCGATCACGTCGCTCCCGGCTTGACTGGGATGCAAACCATCGGAGAGGTAGAGAAGCGCGAGGTCGGGCTGTGCTCGAAAGGCGGCGTAGAGATCCACGAATCTCCCCCCATCGGGCAGCATCACGGCCAACGACTGCCCCAACGCGTGGATCCTCGCGTCCTGGAGCTCTTGTCCTGCTTGAATGATCGGGGGGGGCGCCATGAGGATCGGGATTGCACTTGCCGCGAGGACCATGTTCGCCATCTGAAGGAGGGCCGTGAGCGGCGCATTCGGGTCGTAGGGGGCAGCGAACACGTCATTGGTGCCTTCCATCAACACCACGAAGTGTGCCGTGGATGGATTTGCAGCCAGCCACTGGCCGAGCCTCACGACGCCTTGTGTGGCCCGCTCCCCGCCCTGCCCAAGGTCGATGACGGTGTACGCGTCCCGAAGATCTTGCGTCCAGCTCTTGTTCTGCGTGAGCGAGTCTCCGAACGTGGCTACGACGCTCTTCGCATATGCAGGGAATGCCAGCGATCCGAAGAAGAAGACCAACGCCAGGAGGAGGCGAGGCGGGAATGCAACGACTCGCTTCATCCGACTCCTCCCGCCTCTTCTGCAGTGAGTGTCGGCCCGCGCGCCTCGTCCCGTCAACCCGAGCGGGCGGCTCGCGCAGCTCGCGAAACGGGCTGGCGGCCGTGACCGGGAAGGAGGCACGACCTTGCCACCTTCCGCCGGATGGATTGCACGGTCGCGAGAGTCTCCGGGTTATACTGGAAGGTCATGCAGCCTGGGCCAGGATGGCGGAGAACCGGCAACCCCGCGGCCCAGGTCCGCGGAAGCACGCGACGATCGCTCGCGATCCCGGGTTGGCCGTGAGTGGCCGGGATCTCGTGAGCCGTACGGAGAGGACTCGGGATGAGCGTGGACGCCCTCGTGGACGAGCTGCGGCGGAAGCTGGCGGAGATGTCGGAGGGCAAGCTCACGGCCGACGCCATCGATCCGGCGGGCCATCTCTTCGACTACGGCTACGTCGACTCCCTGTCGGCGGTGCTGTTCCTGGCCCACATCGAGGAGCGCTGGGGCGTCGCAGATCGAGGATGTCGATCTCGTGGAGAAGCTCACGACGCTCCGGGCGGTCGCCGAGCGCATCCACCAGAGCCTCTGAGGAGCGCGGCCGTGGCGTCCGAGTGGAACGATTTCGAGCTCGTCGTACAGATGCCCCACATGGCGCCGGGCGAGAAGCTCTCGGAGGTCGAGTTCCTGAAGATGCTCGCCGCCTACCAGTGGGAGGCGATCGCACGCGCCCTCGGTCGCCGGCCGCCGGCGATCGTGAACGCCCAGCACGAGCGGCTCTACGGCTCGGTGATCGACGTCGAGCTTCACCTGGGCGAGCGACACAGCATGGAGATCCTCGGAGAGGACGTCCGCATCCACGTCCGCAACCGGGTCCGCTTCTACGCCAAGAAGTTCGCGGAAGGACTGTTCCTGATCGACGATCGAGAGATCCCGGACGCGGAGCTCGATGGGCTCGCGACCCGCGGCGACCTGCGCGCGCGCGGCGGCTCCTGGGCGTGCATGACCAACGCGTTCATCGCGCGTTCGGGCGGCAACGTCCGGCTCAAGGTGTTCAAGCCCGTCGGCGCCGACGGGCCGGACGTCCCGGAGATGCACGACACGCCGCTCGGGATCGTCGAGCAGGGACGCGTGCAGGCCAGCGGCGAGATCGAGCCCCTCGGCCCGTCGCTCGAGGGCGGCGTCCCTCTCACGGACCGCACGGGCGAGCCCATCCGCTACCGGATCGTGCCCGAGAGCGATCTCAACGGCGCTGGCCTCGTCTACTTCGCACGCTACGAGGCGATGATGAACTACGGCGAGCGCGTCTTCCTCGGCGAGCGCCTGCCGTGGCCGATCTCCACCGAGCTCGTCTCGTACCTCTCGACCGAGCACCGCAAGGCGTACTTCTTCGCGAACGCGAGCCCATCGGATGTGGTGGAGATTCGCGTCTTTGCGACGCTCCTTCCCGCCGACACCTTCCCGGCTCCAACGGTCTCCGTGCCGTATCGTGTGCCGGCGAAGATCCTCTTCCGCCTAGACCTCTACCGCAGCTCCGACAACGTGCTGATGGCGAGCTCCCTCGTGCGCAAGGCGCTGAACGTGCCGGGCTCCGCGAAGTCCGCGCTCAACGAGGTCGAGCGGTTGCTGCGTCGAGTCCGCTGACGCGCTCGCCGCGCTCGCGACGCAGGAGCGTGTCGCGCCCCTCCGGAAGGAGCATCCCAGCGTCGGGCTGCTGTTCGCGCTCGCCGAAGTTGGGGATCCGCCGTACCTCGCGAAGCTCCGGAGCGAGATCTCGCGCCGCGGCACATCCACTTCATGACGGGCCAGCGCGAGCTCTGGCCGCTCCTCAAGGCGGCGACGGTGCTGCTGCGGCCGACGACCACCGACTGTGACGCCGTCAGCATTCGTGAGGCGCTCCAGTTCGGCCGCCCCGTGGTCGCCAGCGACGGCGTCGCTCGCCCGGAGGGGACGGTGGTGATCGTGAGCCGCGATCTCGCGAGCTTCGTCATAGCGACGCGACGGGTGCTTGCCGCGTCGTTCGGCCATCCGAGCTAGCTAGCCCGCGATCCTGCGCAGCCGGTGGATCGTCTCCTCGATCTCGATCCGCATCGCGTTGGCCACGCGGGAGGTCCTCGCGCGCCGCGTTCTCAGGCTCGCCCGGTCTCTCGGTCGGATCCCGTCGGAGGGTCTAGTCGCGCTCGCCGGGCAGGGGCGGCCGGTGGTAGGCCCAGCCCCGCGCTTCCATGCAGGCCAGGAAGTCGGCGGTCGAGGATGGGGTAGCGCTCTCGAGGCGGGTTGCGCATTCCTCCCGATCGCGATCCTTGGGCGAAGCCGCGAGATGCGGGCTCAGCGAGGCGAGCCCGAGCCCGAACGTGAGCGCGATCGTGATCAGAACCAGCTTCATCGCAGACCCCTCTCTCTGCTCGTTCATGAGGGGAGTGGTCGCTTGCGGGCCTGAGGTGTCAGAAAGAATTTTTCTTTCCCGCGGGGAAGTAGCTTCCGGGCGCACAGCGGCCGAGGCGGGCCAGGGATCACTCGATGTAGCCGAGGCCGCGAAGCTGCTCCTCCGTCGTCTTGTCGATCTTCGCCGAGCTCTTCACGACGGGCGCCTGCGCCTCGGCGCTCTTCACGTCGTAGCTCCCGATGCGTCGCACGCTGCCGAGCGCGTGGAAGACCGACGCTTGGGCCGCGCCGTCCATGTCCTCGCCGACCGGCAGGCCGAGTCCCGCCAGCACGGTCGGCGTCAAATCCAGCACGGAGAGCGTCATCGGCGTGGCACTCGGCTCGATCCCCGGGCCCGCGGCCAGGAAGATGCCCTCCTTGCGGTGCGTCCCGTGACCGCTTCTCGGCTCCGCCTGGAAGCCGTGGTCGCTCACGACGAAGATCGTCGTGTCCGCCGGCAGGCGTTGCAGCAGGATGGCGATGTGTGCGTCCACCCAGCGGTATGCGTCCTCCACCCGCGTACGGCTCCCGGCTAGCTCCTCCGGTGGGAGGGGGGCATAGGCCCCTGGCTCGTGAAAGCGCCAGAAGGCGTGCGATACGCGGTCGGTGAGGGTGAATACGAAGGCGAGCAGGCGCCAGTCGGACGTGCCGTCGAGCACGCGCAGCGTCGCTTCGAATCGTTGCGTGGCCACATCCTCGAGGTGCTCATAGAGCGCGTCGCGCACCTCGGGGTCGTCCGCCGCGCGCCAGCCCGCGCCCTCGACCACGTACATGCCGCCGCGGGTGATGCGATCGAGGGTCTCCTGCGAGTCGGTGAACCAGTAGATCGGCTGCCTCGGGTCCTGGAACGCCGGCGTGAGGTACAGGTCGCCGCTGCCGAGCCGGCGCCCCCGCACATACACACCGTGATCGCCGGCCTTCAGCCGGATCCACGGCGACCAGGCGCCGCTGAGGAGCGACCCGTTCCACCCTCCGATCTCGAACTCGCGAGCGCCGTCGTTCGCCTCCGGTCTCATCCTCAGCGGGGCAACCACCACGGCATGCGGCAGCAGCGAGCGCAGCCGCGACCACTCCATCAGGCCGTTGCGCAGCCGGCTGCGCGCCACGACCGGCACTTCTCCGAGCGGAAGCTCCGCCTCGAAACTTCCGTCGGGTACCGATCGCCAGACCGTGGTCGGCACGAAGCCGTCCCGCTCGCCGATGGAGAACACACGGCCGACCAACATGTTGTCCTCGCCCAGGTGCTCGAAGGGCGAGGGTATCGGGAAGCCGGAGACCATGGCGCCGGTCGTCGATCGCGGCGGCCACGTGCCGGGCACGTTCGAGACCACCGACCGCATCCCGGCGCTCTCCAGCAGCCGCCACAGTCGCGCGGTCTTGATGTTGGCGGCATGCGACTCGTGCCAACCCGTGATGCCGTGCTTCTCCGGCAACTTGCCCGAGAAGATCGAAGACCACACCACGGGCGAGTACGTGGGCTCGATCGACTCCAGCACGCCGTGGATCCCGCGCGCTCGCAGCGAGGCCAGTGTCGGCAGCTCCCCGCGAGCGATCATCGGATCGATCACCCGGAAGTCGCCGCCGTCGATGCCGACAACGGCCACGCGCTTCATGGGACCCGGCAAGGGCTCGACGACGACGACCGGAGCCTTCGGGAGCTGGTCGACGTCGGGCTTCGCGCTCACGAACGCGACACCAGCGGCGACGAGAGCAGCGGCGCCCGCCGCCCCCATGCCGAGGCGTGGGATCTGGAGGCCGAGCGCGAGGCCGAGGACCATCGTGCCTACGAAGAGCGCGGACCGCGCGACCATCGACAGGGTCACGGTCGAGAAGTGATCGAGCGCCGCCGGTGCCGCCCCGAGCGCGAGGAAGACCGCGAGCGCAACTGCCGCTCGGGGCGCGCGAGGAGAGAGGCGTCTCGCGAGCGGCGGGAGCACGCGGTCCAGCACGGCACCGACCCCTCCGTGCAGTGCGAGGACGATGGCGAAGGCCCCGGGCCAGAGTTGGTAGTTCACGGCCCACGCTGCGCCGATCGCGCACGCCAGCCAGAAGGCGAGCTGACTCGTCCTCTCCTGTTCCTCGCGGCCGGGTGCATCCCGAGGGCGCAGTGGACGATTCCGCAGGCTCGGTTCTTCCGGAGCAGCCATCTTCGGATCCCCCGTCCGGACCCGGAAAGCTAGCACCCAGAGGCCTGGATCCCCAATTTCGCTCAATCTTCCGTGCAGTTGCCGCGAGAGCGTCTGCCGGACTCGAGGATCCGCCGATTGCGTCGTGATCGGGGGTCTATCGGCACCTTCTCCGCCCGCGTCCTACCGCAGCGCGTCGAGCAACTCCTCGATCTCGATCCGGACGGCGTCCGCCGCGCTCCGGTCCTTGCTCGCGCTCCAGGTGAATTCGCTCGAGCCCGCGACATCCGCGATGCGCTCGCGGAGGCGCGCGAGCAGCTCGTAGTCCTCCGCGCCCTCCCGGATCGCCTCCATGTGCTTCCCCCCGGTGACGTCAACCGGGTCCGCTTCTACGCCAAGAAGTTCGCGGAAGGACTGTTCCTGATCGACGATCGAGCGATCCCGGACGCGGAGCTCGATGGGCTCGCGACCCGCGGCGACCTGCGCGCGCGGCGGCTCCTGGGCATGCATGACCAACGCGTTCATAACCTCACGATTGGGGCTCCTCGGATGTGGGATGAAGCGTGGTAACTCCATCTCGCACACCGTCGGAGCCACTTTCAATTCCGATCTGCGATCAACCTCGAGATCGTCGGATCGGGGCTAGGGCTCGCGACGCAGGAACGTGTCGCGCTCGTGTCGCTCGCCTGGAAGCGTCTGCTCCACGTCTCCGATCGATCGCTCGAAGGACGCCACACAAGCCTCTGCGGCTGCGACGTCGACGATCGCCCGCTCCTCACTCGGCGCCGCGCGCAGCCGCCCGCAGGCGCGCTCGAAGCCGAGCCGGCCTGCGTCGCGCGCGAGGTCGGTCGCCGGTCCACGCGTCCGCTCCGCCGCCCGTTCCGCAGCTGCCAGGATGAGCGCCCAGCACCCGGCCCGCCCGGCGAGGGCGCACTGCCACGGCCTGGGCGGCTCCGCCGCGCCGGGGGCGCCCTCGAAGCGCCGGCCGCGCAGGGCCTTCACGGCGTCCTCGAGGGACTCCGCGATTTCGTTTGCCACCAAGCTCGTCGCGCAGGAAAGCGTAGAGGTCGGAGGTCGCGACGAGCGCCTGCGACCCGACGAAGGCGAGCAGCGCTTCGGTGGTGCCCTCGAAGATCCGCGTCACGCGTGCGTCGCGCAGGAGCTGCGCGGCGCCGTTCGCCTCGTCGTAGCCCCGGGACGCGAGCACCTGGACCAGGCGGTCCGACGCGCTCCACAGGAACTCGGACCCGACGATCTTGCACACGGCGAAGGCGTCGACGGGCACGCCGCGTCCGTCGTCGAGGATCTCGGCCACGCGATAGAGGAGCGCTTCCGCCAGCGAGATCTCGGCCGCGGTCTCACCGAGGGTCGATCGCAGCCAGGGGTGATCGACCAGGCGTCCTGTCGCGATGTGCCGGCGGCCGGCGAAGCGCAGGATGAGCTGCGCCGCGCGCTTGCTCGCACCGATGCAGGTGGCAGCGATGGCGAAGCGGCTCCAGCACATCGAATCGACGCCGACCTCGAGACCCTTCTCGCGCTCGCCGAGGAGGTGCGACTCGTCCACCTCGACACCGCGGAACGACACCTCCCCCTGCACCATCCCGCGCATGCCCATGGAGAGGATCTCGCGCCCGAGCTCGACGCCCGGGCGATCCATCGGCACGGCGAGGGCGGTGAGCCCCCGCCGCCGCCCCTCGGCGCCGACCTCGTGAGCCATCACCGTGAGCACGCCGGCCCACGACGAGTTGCCGATCCACACCTTGTCGCCGGACACGCGCCAGCCGCCGGGACGCGCTTCCGCGCGGGCCGCCATCGCCGGGAAGTGCGTCCCGGCCTCGGGCTCGGTCTGCGCGTAGCCCGCGAGCATCCTCCCTGCGGCGAGGCGGGGAAGGATCTCGCCCTTCAGCGCGTCGCGCGCGAAGGTCGCGATCGGGCGCACGCCCGGGAAGAGTGAAGTCAGGAGCCAGGTGCCGAGGCCGAGGTCGATGCCCGCTGCTTGCTCGAGCACGCGCGCGATCTCCCGGCTGCGCAGCGCAAGCCCGCCGTACCTCTCCTCGACCTGGACGCCGAAGACGCCCTGGTTGCCGAGGTCGATCCCCACGTACGCGGGGATCGTGCGGCGCTCGTCGATCAGGCGGGCGTTCAGCCGGCGCTCCGCGTAGTCACGCAGCCACGCGACGAGGCGGTCGCCCCGCTCGCGGCTCACGTCATCCGATGCGGATCCATAGCGGCAAGCCACCTTCATGCGGTCTCCCTCGTCTCATCCAGGCGAATTCCGAGCATCCTATGGGCTGGCGCCGCGCGACTCAACGAGTTCATACTGCCGCCCGTGCCGACCGAGATCGTGCCCCTCACGCCGGAGCTTCAGCCCGCGCTCCTTCGCTTCGCCGAGCGGGTCTGGAAGCGGCCCCGCAGCCTCGACTTCACCGCTGGCGGTATCAGGAGCCCGCTTTCCATCGGGCCTTCCTCGCGATGCGGGACGGCGAGTGCCTCGCGATGGAGAGCGCATTCCGCCATCCCTATCGGGTGGGTGACGAAATCGTCGAGATCCTCGAGGTCTTCGACTGGTTCTGCCTCCCCGAGCTGCGGAACTCCGGACTCGGCGTGCGCATCATGCAGCGCTATCATGCAGGAGCCGAATCCGCTCCTCCTCGTCGGCGGCACGGCGGACACCCAGGGGCTGCTGCCGCGTCTCAAGTGGCAGATCGTGGGTAGCGCGTCGCGGTGGGTGTTGCCGATCGGGCTCGAGCTCATGACCCAGGGCCTGGAGCGTCGCACACGCCTGCCGCGGGGAATCGCGCGCGTCGCCGCGCCGCTCGCGCGACGCATCGCGGGATGGCGGCCCCGTCGCCGCTGCCTGCCGGCGGGCGGTCGCGTCGTGCCGGTCGCTCTGCCGGGCGAGGAGCTCTTCCGGCTCCAGCGCGGGCCGAGCGGGTACCGGACCGTTCCCCTCTGGACGCCCGAGCTCCTACGCTGGCTCCTGGCCGGCTTCGCCGGGATCGGCCGTCATCTTCCCCTCTACTTCGTCCGGGATGGAACGCTGCGCGCCTTTGCGCTGCTCCGCATCCACCCGACGGAAGAGGGCTGCGACGCGGAGGTCATCGATCTCTTCGCGCCCGACCCGGACGCCGACCTCTACGCCTGGATGCTCTCCGAGCTCGTCGTCGTGTCGGACGGGTTCGCGGCCGCCAGCGTCAGCACGACGGCCACCTGTCCGGCCGTCCAGGAGGCGCTGCGCCGTCTCGGGTTTCGCGAGCTGCCCTCGAATCCGATCCAGGTCTGGTGGCCCGGGCACGAGGGGTTCCCGGAGCCGATGCTCATCGGGTCGAACACCGGCGACGTCCCGATCCTCCCGATTCCCGAGCGCTGGTGGGGGGACGAGCCGGAGCTGTCCCGTCCCAGCTGACACCAAGGGCAGGCTCGCGCCCACATCCCCTAGGAGAGGGGAGGTGTCCCGTGACCTCAATGGAGCTCCAGATCGGAATTGTGGTTGCGATCGCGCTCGTGGGTGCTGGCTTCGGGGTCCGGTCCCTCGTCCGGGGCGTCCTCGATCCCCTGGCCCAGGAGTGGATCACGCGGCACGACCTCGCTTCGGGCTCTTCGGTGGGGCTCTCCCGCGGGCTGTCCTCAGGGCCCCGGAGGGTCGGCCGGGCTCCGGTGCGGCGGCCGGTGGGGCGCCACCCGGCCCCCACTCCGACAGCTCGGGCGGCGGCTCTCCGCTAGCTCGTCTCGAGCCCCAGGATCTCGTACGGGCCGGGATCGAGCACGATCGGCTCGGTGACGGCTCGTCCAGCGGCCGCTGCGGTGGACGACACGGACCCGGATCTCGCCTTTCGGTCCCCGCAGCACGAAGGTTTCGGGCAGCCGGACACCATTCACGACGAGCGAGAGCGGCGCGACCAGCCCCGCTTCTTCTTCGCGGCGCACCAGGAAGCGGTCGTCCGAGAGCACCGCGACCCTCGTCCGCTCCCGGGTCCGGAAGTAGGACGCGATCTCGCCGCAGCTCGCGTGCCAGACGCGGTGGCGCCGCAGGTGCCGGAAGACGCGGTGCAGCGTCCGGCCGTCATCGTAGATGTTCGGTGTCTGGGTGCAGGCCGTCCGGGCGCGACGAGGTGATGTGCTCCTGCACCGTGATCACGGCGCGCTGCGCAAGGAGCGCGTCGAGCTGCGCGTCGAGCCATGCGCCGGAACGCAGCAGCACGCGCGCGTAGTAGACCCACGCGCGGGGCCCCCGCAGCTCGCGCAAGGGTGGCAGCGTCATGAGGTGACCGTTCACCGTCGACGGGACGTCGACCACGCCGCTCTCGCCGAACAGGCGCGGGTGGAACGCCGCCGAATCGTCCGGGACGGCGAGGCCGCGGTCCCAGCGGCGGCACCACCACGCGAAGCGCGCGAGGTCTACGGCCGCGTCGCCGTGCGCGCCCCGAGCATACGCGGGGTACTTCCCGCCGCTCGGGCTCGTGCCGAAGACACCCTTCCAGATCTGCTCACCGGCGCGGAGCACAGAGAGGGCATCCGACACCGAACCGTGCTGCTCGAACTCCGCCACGAAGTCCGCCGCCGTCGGCCCGGGGACGCTGTGCTCCTTGCCGTGGTATGCGCACTCGAAGCGCGGATCGGACTCCAGCGAGCGCAGGAAGCGCACGAACTCCGGCCGCTCGTCGATCGGTCGGTAGGTGCAGGGAAAGTGCGCGGGGGAGACGTCCGGGGCGCGCGCAACCGGCACGAAGAACGTGGTCCGCACCTCGGGATAGGCGGAGAGCAGCCCGTCGCAGAGGAACCGGAACGATGAGCCTCGGTTCGTCCATTCCGGCACCCCAGTCGTTCCGGCCGAGCGGCAGGCCGCTCCCGTCCCGGTCGATCCAGCCGTCCGTGAGGTCGTCGATCATGAGGCAGACGGGCGACGTCGCGTCGTTCGGCCAGTCGGCGATCCGTACGACCAATCCCTCGTGCTGCGCTCGGTGCATGGGTGACCCGATCCTCGTGAGGCGCTCTGATGCATCCTACCATCGGGCGCACGACCCGGACGCCGACTTTTCGGTCGGCTCCGCGCGTGGGATGGGGCGGCGCCCTCGCCTAGCCTGCGCCCGAAAAAGGGACCGTAGCTGGGGATCGTGTCGGAGTCGGCGCGGCGGTCGGCCAAAGACCTTGGGAGGCAGGAAAGGGATGCGGACTGCAGTCGTGGGATTGGGCTACGTCGGTCTTCCGTTGTCGCTGCAATTCGCCCGCTCGGGCGTCACGGTGCTGGGGCTGGATATCGACCCGAGCAAGGTGGATGCCCTCAACCAGGGCCAAAGCTACATCAAGCACATCACGCCGAGCGTGGTTGCCGAGGCCGTGAGGCACGGCTCGTTCTCGGCGTCGACGCGATTTCAGCGCGCATCCGCGAGGTCGAGGCGGTCGTCATCTGCGTCCCACGCCGCTGAACAAGAACCGCGAGCCGGACATTTCGCTACATCATCGACACCGGCAAGGCATCGCGCCGCACTTGCGGAAGGGCAGCTGGTCGTGCTGGAATCCACGACCTATCCCGGCACGACGGACGAGGACCTGCGCGAAGTGCTGGAGAGCGGTTCGGGGCTGGAGGCGGGCCGCGATTTTCATCTGGCGTTTTCGCCCGAGCGCGAGGACCCGGGCAATCCGGACAGCAAGGTCGGCGATCGATTCCCAAGGTCGTCGGCGGATACACCCCGGCCTGCCTGGAGAAGGCGACGGCGCTCTATTCCAAGCGCCGTCAAGACCGTCGTGCCGGTTTCGTCCTGCCGCGTGGCGGAGGCGACCAAGCTGCTGGAGAACATTTTCCGCAGCGTCAACATCGCGCTCGTCAACGAGCTCAAGGTCGTCTACGGCGCGATGGGCATTGATGTCTGGGAGGTCATCAACGCCGCGCAAGACCAAGCCGTTCGGCTTCATGCCGTTCTATCCCGGGCCGGGCCTGGGCGGGCATTGCATCCCGATCGACCCGTTTTATCTCACCTGGAAGGCGCGCGAGTACGGCCAGAACACGCGGTTCATCGAGCTGGCGGGCGAGATCAACACCGCCATGCCCAGTTACGTCGTGCACCGCGTCGGCCGAGGCGCTGAACGAGCAGCGAAAAGCCGGTCAACGGCAGTCGCATCCTGGTGCTCGGCCTGGCCTACAAGCCGAACGTGGACGACGAGCGCGAGTCGCCGAGCTACGTGCTGATGGAATTGCTGCAGGCGCGCGGGGCGAAGGTGGCGTACTACGATCCCTACGTGCCGGTGATCCGTCCGACGCGCGAACATGCACATTGGGCGGGCACGGAATCCGTGGCGTGGAACCAGGAGACGATCGCGGCGTACGATCTCGGTGCTCATCGCCACCAATCACGCGTGCGTCGAACTACCAGGAGCTCGCTGGATGGGCGCGATGCATCGTGGACACGCGAAATGCGATGGCGGGTGTCGCGACGAAGCCGGGCCAGGTCTGGAAGGCATGACGGTTCCTGGCGAGCACCGGCGTCTGGTACAGCCAAGAAACCGCCTCGTTTCCCCCGTCAGGATCGCGTCGGTCCAGCGGGCCCGGAGTTGAGGTCGTACATCTTCCACTTCGCGTGGCGAAGACGTTCCCCATCACGCTTGTTTTTCCGATCTGTGTTTCGCATTCTGAACGCCAAGTTGGCGGGAACTCTCGAATCTGCTGCTGTCACGCTGGGCGGGTGGCGACTTGAAGGAACCATGACTCGGACAAACGGGCGCGTACCGTCATGAGACTCGCCAGATGGATCGGATTCGTGGGATTGCAGGTAGCTGTCACGCTCGTGCTGCTCGAAGTGGTCTGCCGCATCTTCGATCCGATCGGTATCTCGTACTACCCCGAGACAGCCAGATACCTCGATACGATGATCCTGGAAGAGCCGATCGGCTATCGCAATCGGCCTGGCCTTCAGGGCACGTTCTACGGCGCGCCCGTCCGCATCAACTCGCTCGGCATGCGAGACCGCGAAGTTCCGCCGAAGTCATCCGGGGAGTTCCGCGTTCTGGTGATCGGCGACTCCGTGCCGTTCGGCATCGGAGTGCGGTACGAAGACTCGATTCCGTATCAGCTCGAGCAACTCCTGAACGCCACCGCAGAACCAGGGCGCACCTACCGGACGCTCAACATGGGCGTCCCCTCCTACAACACCCTGCAGGAGTTGATCCAGCTGAACGATCTCGGGCTCTCACTCGAACCCGATTTGGCGATTCTTCTCTTCTCGCAGAATGACATCGAGCGGAAGAAATGGGTCTTCGAGAAACGAAGCGTGTGGTATGCCAACCTGGCGCAACGCAGCTACGGCATCTCGCTGATCTTCGTGCTCGTGCGGCAGCTCCGAGCCGCCGTCGGACGACCGGGGGAGCTGATTTCGGTCGGCGAGTATCGGCCCGACAGCCCGCGCTGGCAGGAGATCGATCGGTCGCTCACGGAGATCCATCAGCGCTGCGCCGAACGACGCATTCCGCTCGTCGTGTTCACGCGGTTGGGGGAGGCCTCCAACGAGCTCCGGATGGTCCAGGGCGTGGGCCAGCGCGAGGGGTTCTCGGTCGTCGATCTGTCCCCGTCGAAGGACCCGCGTTGGAAGCGCACCCCCCCGGGGGAGTTGGCCAACTCGATCATCGACAGCCATCCCAACTCGGCCGGCAGTCATGTCTTCGCCACTCTGCTTTCCGAGCACCTCACGCGCGCGGGTCTGCTGCTCACGCCCGATCGACCGACACCGCCCCAACGGGACGGGAGGCTTCCGTAGCGGCGCCTCCTCGCCGGAGCCGCCGCCGAGGGGGGTAGAAGGACGCGTCTTGAACCCGATCCAACCTGCCGAGGACGAACCATGACATCGAGAGTCCGGAATCTGCTGCTTGCCATGACGATGATGCTCGTCTCGATCGGCTTCACGTTGGTTGCGGGCGAAGGCGTCGTCCGGCTCATCGTCAATCCCGGCGACTACCTTCGGCCTCGGCTGGATCCGGATCCCGTTCTGGGTGTCAAGGTTCTCCCGGGCTCTGCCGGGCACGACGAATGGGGTTTTCGCAACCACCATGTCCCGGCGAGCGCAGAGATCGTCGCGATCGGCGATTCCCAGACCTACGGCGTTTCGGCCAAGGGCTCGGAATCGTGGCCAGCTCAGCTCGCACGGATCACGAAGTCGGAGGTCTACAACCTCGCGCTCGGCGGATACGGGCCGATGGAATACGACTATCTGCTTCGCACCCGCGCGATCCATCTCGATCCGAAGACCGTCGTCGTCGGAGTCTATCTCGGGAACGACCTCTTGAACGCCTACAACGCCGTCTATCGAAGGGCCGGAAGGGAGCATCTGAGGGCCAGCCGGGACGGCCACCCGCTGAAGGGAGGGGGCGCTGTCCCGGCAGGGCCAGAGCCCAAGTTCTCCCGTGTCATGTTCGCTGGCGCGAGGGAGTGGCTCGTTTCCCACAGCGTGGTCTACCGCATGGCCGCGTTCTCGTTCGGAGAGCTCGTCCATCGGTTAGACGTCGAGAGACAAGCTCGGAAGTCCACGAAGAACTTCTTGATCCTGTCCGATCGAGATGGCCGGTTGATCACCGTGTTCACTCCCGAGAGCGGGTTATACGCCGTGAACACGGCGACCTGGGAGGTGCAGGAAGGAATTCGCCTTTCCGGGGACGTATTGGTCGGGATGAGGGACTTCGCGGAAGCGAGGAAGATCCGGTTCCAGGTGATCTTGATCCCTAGCAAGGAGAGCGTCTACTGGCCCGTGACCGTCAAGATGTCGGAGCATCCCGATGAGACGCTGGTGCGATTGATCGAGCAGGAGGCCCTCGCGAAGGCCATGCTGGTGGATCGCCTCGAAAAGGGCGGCGTGTGTGTCGAGGACGTGCTGCCCGACCTGAGGGCCCAGGTCGAAACGAAAGCGCTCTATCCCAACAACGATGGCGGCCATCCCAACAAGCATGGATACCAGATCATCGCCGAGTCGGTTTCGCGGATCCTGGCGGCCGATCCGCGCTGCGGGAGCCGATGAGCCGCAGCTGAGCGGACGGATGCTCGGGTGTCGCGCGACGGGGCGATCCCGTGGAAGGGCGTCGGCCGCGATCGCCGCGATACCAAGGACCTCGGCCTGCGCCCGGGCCCGATGGAGAGCGTCGCGAAGCAGCCTGGGCAGGTTTGGAAGGCGTGAGGTTGCGCGCGGGCTTGCGCCGCGCAACGGGAGCAAAGGGAGGCGTCAGGACGCGTCGCTCCGGCAGGGTCCGCGGCGGCCGGTGAGCCCATGCCCACCGCTTCGATCCGGATCGGCCGTCCGCGATCGTCGAGCCGGAACAGGTCCTCGTAGGAATGGCGCTCGTGCATCTTCCACTTCGCTTTGGCGTCGGTGTCGTAGATGATCCAGCAGCCGTGGCAGAAGCTCTCGCGGAGGGCCGGCTCGGTGCGGTCCCGCTCGGGATTCGAGACGAGTCGGCGCGACATCCGATAGGCCTCGGAGTTCCAGACCTCCCTCACGCTCGTGGCGAAGACGTTCCCCATCACGCGTGCCTCCGGATTCGGCTGAGGCGTGTGCTGTGCGCCGATCCGGTACGTGCAGCACGGGCAGGGTGTCGCCGTTCCACTTGATCGTCATCGCGAAGTGAGGCCAGTAGCACTGCGGGATCCGCTTGTTCGGCTTCGGCCCGTGGATCATGAACTTGCCGGGGTCGTAGTCGGTGTAGTTGTGGAGACCGCCCGGGATCGGCGAGAACTCGTCGACGCCGAGCTCCTCGCAGAGCTTCCGGGCCGCGTCGACCTCGTCGAGGTTGTGCTGGAACTCGACGTACTGGACCTCGACGATCGGATACGTGAGGCCGAGCTCACGCTTCAGAGCGGTGACGCGTCGCAGGTTGTCGATGACCCAGTCGATCCGTCCGCCCACCCGGGTGCGCTGGTACTTCTCCTGGCTGAGGCCGTCGACGCAGACCGTGAGATGCGTGAGACCGCTCGTGGCGAGGCTGCGGATCCGATCGTCGGAGAGCGCGAAGCTGAAGTTGGTGCTGATGTGGACCTGAAGCCCTTGCCGTCGCGCGATCCCGCACATCTCGTCGAGGTCCGGATGGGTCATCGGGTCGCCCCAGGTGTAGAGCGAGACCGCGTTCGACTTGCCGCCCACCTCTTCGACGATCCTGCGGAACTGGTCGATCGACATGCGGTGGGTCCCGCGGAAGTCCTGCTTCTCGAGGGCGGGGTTGCCGTGGGCATCCGCATGGACGCAGATCGTGCAGCGGAGGTTGCAGACGGGGCTGATGTCGATCTTGAGGATCACGGGCCAGGAGGCCATCCGCTCCTGCTTGGTCGGCGAACTGGAAGCCGCCGACGAGCATGTTCAGGAGCTTGCGCGGCCCGAGCCCGGAGAAGACCCAGGAGGTGCGCCTGCGGAGGGTTCGGATCATCTGCATTCGGTTCATCGGGGCTCTCCGGCGCTCGGGCGCGAGGGATCGACGCCGAGCCGGGTCGTGGACGACGGAGTTCGGGCCGCTTTCGTAGTATAGGCGATGAGACACCAGGTCACGTCCGGGCGTGAGGAGTGATGCCGCGAGGAACGGGGCCCCACCTACGGAAACTCGCCGGTGTGCTGTTCCTGTGCGCCGCCGCCCTGTTCGGCTGGGACCTGCACACGCCTGCGCAGGTACCCTGGCTCCCCGCCTCGATCGACGATCGCCGCGTGGAGCGCGCGGAGGGGCTCGTTCTCCAGCAGGAAGTCGGAGGCGACGTGTGGGCCTCGCGAGGCTTCAGCGTGTACCGAAGCCACGAGGGCGGCCCGTTCGTTCGGGAGTTCACGCTCTGGCCGCGGGTCGGTCTCGCATGGGCCGGGTTCTCGGAGTTCCTCCGCGACCGCTTCGGCTATCAGGAGCTGATCGAAGTCGTTCCGCTCGACGCGCGCACGGTGCTCGTCTTCGGCGGTGGGGACGTCTATCGCGTCCAGCTCGACTCGGGCCGACAGCAGTGGGTGCACCGGCTCCGTTACTTCGGACGCGGCGAGGGGCGCGGCGTGATGCCTCACGGGATACCGTCGACGATCGGGGCTCGATCTATTTCGGGGAGTATCCCACTGCTCCGGCGTCGCCCGCCCGCACCATCCAGATCCTCCGAAGTGATGACGGTGGCAAGACCTGGCTGGTGGCTCACGAGTTCGCTGCGCCCACCTCCGTCCGGCACGTGCACGGGGTGCAATGGGACCGAGAAGGGCGACGCCTCTGGGTGACGACCGGCGACGCCAACGACGAGAGCCGAATCGGCTGGTCCGTCGACCAGGCTCGGTCGTTCACCTGGATCGGCGGGGGGACCCAGGACTTCCGCGCCTGCAGCCTGCTGTTCCTTCCCTCTACGGTGGTCTGGGGCCCGGACGCCGTGCGCCGCGAAAATGCGCTCTGGATCTATGAACGGGAGCGGGAGAAGGCCGCACCGAGCGCAGCGCGCCTGCCGGGGCCCAGCTTCTATGCCCAGCGCATCGGCCCGGACGAAGGGCTCGTGGGGCTCTCGGAGCTGACCGCGGAGGCCTGGCGCGTGGATGGCTCCGGCGATGCCTCCCGGATCGCAGCGTGGGCGATGGTGCCCGATCCCACGCGACCGCATCCCGGCGTGCGCCTCGCGCGAGGGGAGGGGAGCTCGGCGTGGATCTACCTGAATCCCCTCAGGACGATCCAGGACCGCTCGGCGATCTACCGCCTGCCGCGTGGGCCCGGACCGCTCGGCATCCGAGCCCCCCGCTAAAGGTCCGCTGTTGGGTGGATCGGAACGATCGCTAGAGTCCCTGCCCGATGTCCGATTTCTTCTTCGCGGCCTCGAAGATCCTGCCGGAGTTCCTGTCTCCCCTGTCGATTGCGCTTCTTACCATGGTCGTCGTCGCTGTCTTTGGAGGCGGCGAACCCCGCTGGCGCCGGGCCCTCGCCCTGGCGGCGCTGCTCCTCTGGCTCGCGGGCAGCGATTTCGTCTCGGAGCCCCTTGCGCGCTCCCTCGAGCGCCGCGTGTTGCCGGAGGGCGAACTCGGCAGCGCCGGCGCCATCGTGGTGCTCGGCGGCGGAGCGGGGCCCGCGCTGCCTCCGCGCACGACGGTGGAGCTCGGAGACGAGGGCGACCGCCTCCTGTACGCGACGCGGCTCTGGAGGGCCGGCAAGGCACCTATCGTCGTCGTCTGCGGCGGCCGGTCGAATCCTTCGCTCACCCCCGAGCCCGAGGCCTCGGCCATGGCGGAGATGCTGGTCTTCCTCGGCGTGCCAGCCGAGGCAATCGTCGAGGAGCGCGCCTCCCGCAACACCTGGGAGAACGCGCTCGAGGTGCGGCGCCTGCTCGAGCCGCGAGGCGTGCGACGCATCCTGCTCGTCACCTCGGCCATGCACATGCCACGTGCCGCCGGGCTCTTCCGTCACATGGCGTTCGAGGTCCTGCCCGCGCCGACCGACTTCCGGTCCGTCGATCGGCGAGGCTCGGTGTTCGACGGGGGCGTGGTGCGCGGCCTGGTCGGCCTCGTGCTGCCGAGCGCCGATTCCCTGGCGCTCACCACGCACGTCCTGCGCGAGTACCTGGGCCTCGCGGTCTACGCGGCCCTCGGGAGGCTCGGGTGATCGCTTTGCGGGCGCGCGTGCGCCTCGTCGCGTGACCGGGATCACCCGATGGACCGATGCGGAGGCCGACGGACTGGGGGGCGGCGCCTGCGGCGGGGGGTGGATGCTGCAAGGATCACGGGCAGGAACGGGGCGAAGTCCGCGCGCACCTCGAAGGGCGATCGCGGCGATCGCGCTCGGGGTGCTGGGGATCCTTGTCGCACCCACCCGAGAAGCACGCGCGCTCAACGGTGCGCAGTACGACTGGTGCTCGCCGATCGTGGTGCGTCCGGACCAGCGCTTCCAGGAGCCGGGCGCCTGCAACCCCGTGTGGAGCGCGGCGGAGATCGCTTCCGGCGCGGAGGTCGTGCTGATCGGCGAGTTCCTGGATGTTGCTCATCCGCAGATCCCCATGCCCACTCGGGGGTGCACCCCGAACGCGAGCCATGATACGAATGCGGTGTATGTGCAGGCCCTGCGCGCCGCGCGCGCCCAGACGACCAATCCGCCGCTCCGGATCGTCCACATGTCGCGGTCCGAGCTCGTCCCCTACACCTTCGCGGCATTGCCCGGTTTTTCGGCCAGCTTCCTGCTCGAGACCGATCGGCCGTGGTCGGACGTCACGGGCTTCTTCTCGAACGACAGGAGCGCGGCCTGCGCGACGACGCCCTGCATCTGGAGCGACTCGTACACCGGGAATCCGCAGAGCAATCCCGCGCCGCGCCGTCTGCGCGACTACGTCGACGCGAGCGGCGGCGCGAACAAGTACCAGCGCATCGTCTACTACCTCTCGCGCCCCACGCCTCCCGTGTATTGGGCGACTTCCGCCATCGCCGATCTGCGCAACCCGCAGTATCGCGCCTGGCGCGTGGCCGAGTTCAAGGAGGCGATTCGTGTGGGCGGCTATGACATGGTGGATCTCTCGCACAAGCTCGAGCAGTGGCAGCCGGGCGGCTGGTGGTTCGGCGCTGGCAGCCCGCCGGGGGTGACGAACGTCGCCACGCTGAACGCGCACGATGACACCTTTTGGAGCGCCCCGCCGCGCGGCTACGGCTACTCCGAGTACGTGCAGGGATGGGCGCAGCTCGGGCGCGATATGCGGAACGCGGGCGTTCCCTACTCTTTGAACATGAATCTGAAAGCATGGACCGGGAATTACTACGACGATCCGTCGACCCTCTCCGTCGACGAAGGCGAGCTCGTGCGCGAGGTGATGCGCGGCGCGAAGATGGTGCTCATGGACGGCGGCCTCCGGGCGGCCGCCGCGACCTGGGCCACGGTCGAGGCTCAGCTGCGCTCGTATGGCGCCACGGTGATCCCCTACGATTGGTCCTGCGGCGACGGCCAGCCGGTGCCGGGAGTGCCCGGCAGGCCGACGATCGTCAAGCCGTGAGCCATGAGTTCGTCCTGATCCCGAACGGGAGGTCGGACTGGATGGCCAGGGCGGATCGGCGATACCTTCGCTTCGACCTTCACGAGCCTCGGCCTGGGAGCCGCCATGAGACTCGACTGGACGCGCTGGGCCTTCTATCTCGCCGTCGGTCCCCCGTTCCTGCTGACGCTGTTCATGATCAGGTCGCGGTGGCTCAAGACCGTTGTCCTGCTCTTCATGCTCGTCTTTGTCGAAGCCGTCTTGCTCACGTGGCGCCCCATCGGCTACATCGCGTTCAGCCTCACGGGCGCCATGGCCTACGTGATCGCCGCCTCGCTGCTCACGCAGCCCGAGGCCCGGCGCAGCATGCTCGCTCTGGGCCTCCCATGGATCCTATTCATCTCGAGCGCCCTCGTCGCCGTGTTGATCGGCAGCACCAGCCGGGTCAGTGACGCCGCGACCAACTGGCTCTACTTCCAGCAGTTCTATCTCGAGGGACTCCTATTCTTCTGGATCGGGCGCACGGCCGTCCGTGACGGGCTCGAGTGCGAGAAGGCTGCTGCACTGGCTGATCTTCTTCGGCGCGGGCGCGGCGATCCTTCACTACTTCAGCGTCGCGACGGGATACACCTTCTATGCGAGCGCCAACACGGAGGTGCGCACCGCCGGAGCGGAGTTCTGGCGATACGGGGGCGTCTTCGCGAACCCGAACTCGCTCGCCGACTTCTACGCGCGTCGTTCTCCCGATGGCGCTGATCTGCCGCATGGGGTGGTCCCGACCGAGCCCGCGGACGGGCCTGCTCATCCTCTTCTCGTCGGCGATCATGTTCGGGTCCCTCGCGCTCACGGGGAGCCGTGGCGGCACCGCCGCCACGATCGTCGCGCTGTTGCGTGGGCGTGCTGCTGCTCCCCATCAGGCTTGAGCACGCGCGATCGGCGGGCTCTTCGTGGCGCGGCGTCACGGTCGCGGTCGGGTACCTCACCGTGACGACCTTCGTCCAGGGCGGCCTCGAGCTGACCCTGGAGCGCTTCCAGAGCCACGGCATCGAAGACGTGCGCTACGAGCTCTGGGCGAGGACGATCGGATCGATCCTGAACCACCCCTTTGGAATCGGGCTCGATCCGCTCATCTTCGGCGACACGCTGCGCCTCGGTGCGAACACCCCGCACAACCTCTATCTGGAGTTCGCAAGCCAGATTGGGATCTTCGGGCTCGTCGCCTTCCTTTGGATCGTGGGCTCGTCGATGCGCCAGCTGTGGAGGGCGCGAAGCAGCGGCAGCCCGCATGCGAAGACGGCAGCGACAGCGTTGTTCGTGGGCCTCGCCGGTTTTCTCCTGGGCGGGATCACGGAGCCGCTCTATCACAACGGCTTGAAGTTCCAGCGGATCTTCTGGGTCCTGCTGGGTATGGGGTCGGCCGCGCCGATCTGGGCGGGGCTCCGGAGCGGAGTCGCGAGCGCGCAGCGGACCGAGCACGGCGAGGAGCCGACGGCCTTCCCCTCCGACACCGAGCCCGCGTTTCCCGGGCGTCGCGCGTCCTAGAGCATCCCGAGCGCCGTACCGGTTGTATCTCCGGAGTCGTGGGCCGCACGACCGCGCGTCGCCGAGCGGCGAGGGTTCCCGACTCGATCGCATTTGCGCCGAAGTGGGCGATCGTCCTGGCCGAAGATCGATGCGCTGCTGGCGGACGAGCTGCCCGCGCGCGCCCGTGGTGGCCGATGCGGGCTACGGCGTCGGTGACCGCGTTCCGAGAGGGCGTTCTGGCGCGGAGGACTCTCCTACGCCGTCGGCATCAAGTGCCGACACTTCGCGTGTGGCCTCCCGGGCAAGGCCCGCGTGCCACCCGCGCGCTGGATCGGGCCGAGGCCGTCCTCCGACGCGCTATCGCAGGACCCCGCGCCACTCTCCCGTCTCCGCGAAGACCCTGGCCGAGTCCTTGGTGGCGAGTGCGTGGAAGACGGTGCGCTGGCGCGAAGGAACCCAGGGCACGATGCAATCGCGCTTCGCCGGCGTGCGGGTGCGGGCCGCGCATCGCGATGAGCGCAGCGCCGCCCCCCGAGAGCCCGAGTGGCTGCTCATCGAATGGCCCCGCGGTGAGCCGGAGCCCACGAAGTACTGGCTCTCGAGCGTGCCCGAGACCGCCTCGATCGAAGATCTCGTGCGGCTTGCGAAGATCCGCTGGCGGATCGAGCGCGACTACGAGGAGCTCAAGGACGAGCTCGGCCTCGATCACTACGAGGGTCGCGGCTGGCCCGGCTTCCACCACCACGGCGTCGTTATGCATCGCGGCCTACGCCTTCCTCGTGGCCGAGCGCGCTCGGCTTTCCCCCCCAGCACCTCTTGCCTTCCTCCGCGCCGCTCGCGTACCCGCACGCTTCCGTCCACGCGGCGCTCCCGGTGCGGCCTGAGCGTCATCATCCCGCGTCGACTCACGACGCTGCGCGTACGCCAGGCGCGCTGAGATCACCACCCGGCTCCCGTGCTGCCCGTCCTGCGGCACGACTCCGTTTATGACACAGTAGTACTAGACGGTCGGCGAGGATCTTCCCGCCGAGGTGTCCGCAGCGCGGCGCGCCTCGAGCCGGCGCGCCATGAGCGTGACAGTGACGGCCCACACCGCGTTCGCGCCGGCCGGCGCCCTCATTGCGACTTCTGCGGCGACGTCACGTCGATGAACGAGATGCGCGTGATGACGTGCGTGCCCGTCGCAGCGACGCCCGCGACGAGGGCGCGATGGGCCTCGCGCGGCACGCCGTAGCCGGCGGCCGCCTCGGCGGGCTCCACCCGCCCGGTGAGGGAAGTCGTCGCCACGCACTCGAAGCGAAGCTCCCCGCGCGCGTCACGCTGCGAGAGGCGGAGCGTTCCCTCGCCGCGCTCCAGCACCTCGGGCGCCGGCGCGCCCAGCAGGAATCCCACCTCGATCGCGCGGGGCGGGCTCGCGTCCACAGGTCCTCGACCACGAGCCCGCTCGCCTCGTCGACGGCGATCCGGCGGCGCACCCGGCAGCCGGTCGCGAGCTCGAGCTCCAGCACCAGCGTCTCTCCCTCGATCCGGAAGTCCGCGATCCGTCCCGGGCCGGTACGGAACTCGCGCAGCAGCGGTCGGGGCTCGACACCGGGGATCGCGATCGTCGAGTGAAGACGCGCAGAGCGGAAGCGATCCCGCAGCTCCCGGCCCACGGCGTAGGTGAGCGTGCCGGGGTCGAGGATGCGCTCGGCGCCCCCGACGTGGGCGACCACCGACAGGACGTCGGCGTGCAGGTGGCCGCCCGCGCCGATGCTGCGCTCGGGTCCGGAGACCGCCGTCACATGCCAGTCGCCTGCGCGCCGCACGTGTACTCCAACCGTCGAGAACGAGCGCCAGCCTGCGAGTCGCGCCGCGGGCGCCGTCTGACGCCATCTCGCATAGGCCGCCTCGCCTCCCACCCAGAGCAGGTCCGGCGCCGGCCCCTCCGGCGCCTCCCGACGCGGGGCCTCCGGGACTAGCGCAAAGCCGAGATCCAGCACCGAGCGCGCGGCGGGTCCCAGAGGGATCGAGCGGCAGCACGCGACCCGAGTCATCGTCGCCGATCGCTGGAATCGTGCCGTCGGTTCGGCACAGCGCGTCGAGATAGACGAGCTGGCTCCGGACCGCAGCATCGAACCCGGCGCCCGGCGCGAGTCCGCAGAGCGCGCCGCCGAGGAACATCTCCACGACGAAGCGGTGGTACCCGGTCGATCCCTCCCAGTCGGCGCCGTCCTCGAGCGTTTGCGCTCGTGCCTCTCGCGCGAGGCGCCGGGCCTGCCGGGCCGCGTCTCGTCGCGAGGCGATGCCTGGAACGCCGGTGCCGATCGCTCCGAGCCCGATCACGTTCGCGAGATAGTGGTTGCCTCGATAGAGGAGGCCCCACTCGAGACACCAGCGCACGTAGCGGCGATGGTCGCGAAGGGAGGCCTGCCAGCGGCGCCAGCGCGCATCGTCGAGAGCGGGCGACGAACGCAGGTGCCAAAGCGCATGCGTCCAGGAGAACGCCCGTAGCGCGACGTCCATCGCCACCGTCCAGTTCACGCCCAGCGGGCAGGCGTTCCGGTCGAGGAAGTCGTCGACGAGATCGAGGTACGCCTCGCGCGTGTCGTGGATCGCGTTCGAGGAAGAACGCCTGCACCAGCGGAAGGGCGAACTGGAAGCGCGCGAGCTCCCACGGCAGTTTCGGATCGGCGCCGGGAACGGGAGGCGCGGCGAGCATCGAACGTCCCGGAGCCGCGGGGTCCCAGCGCGTGCCGCTCGGCGGATCGAGGTGCCAGTCCGGTGGGCGACCGCTCCAGCGCGCGCCGAGCAGCGTGATCTCGCCCGCGAGGACGCGCTCGGCGGCGCGCATCACCGCGTCACAGTGCGCCGGAGCCTCGCGGCGAAGGAGCGCTCGCGTCGCCTCCGGCTCGCGGAGGCTCGCGACCGCGAGCGGCGACGGCGCGGCGCGGAGCGCTGCCAGGTCCGCTCCGAACGAAGGGGCGCCGGAGAGCCGCGTCGCCACGACGCGAAACGGGCCGTCCGGCCGAAGGGCCCACTCCCGGAGCCTCGTGGCGCCCCACTCCGCGAGCCAGGCCAGGATCAACATCGGGAGCGGGGCATCGGCTCGCGGATCGCGGGAGAGGCGGCTCGCGAGCTTGGCCTCGCTCACGGCGGCCCCGAGGCGCCGGCAGAAGGTGGGAAGGACGCGCCTGCCTTTGCCTCGCAATGAGTGGGCAACGCCGACGGCCCGCAGTGACGGCTCCATCGCCTGCTTCCGGCAGCGAAGTCGGCGACCACCTCGCGCGTGCGCGTGTCGTTCAGGTGATAGGGATCCTTGAAGTTCTCCGCGTCGTTCGTGAGTGGGCTGAGAAAGTCGAAATCGACGACATCGGCGCGTTTCGCCAACTCACAACGATACTCCTCGAATTCATCCCCGAGACCGTACGCAGCGGGCTCCGCCTGCAGATCCACGTGGGCCGGGGGGATCGCGAAGCGCAGCGTGATGCCGTGCTTCCTCGCGTAGCGATCGACCTCTTCGAGACGCGCGGCGAGATCCACTGGACGGCGCCACGCTCGGTAGTAGATCCCGGTCATATCGGATCCGAGCTGAAACAGAAGGAAGCGATCCACGAGGAGCGCGATCTGGAGGAAGGTGAGGAAGCTGATCCCCGGCGGGAATCCGAGCTTCGGCGCGGCAAGGGCGCTGCCGAGCAGCGTGTTCAGGTTGTCGATCGCGTAGACCGCATACTTGGAGATCGCGAGCGCGGCGACATTCGCCGCCACGCCGAACGTGAGGACCCTGCGCCGACGGGGCTCCGGGACGCCCTCTCGGGCGAGGAAGTCCCCGGCGAGAAGGTTCAGCGCGACCGAGGCCGTGAGCAGGGCGATCTGGCGCGGATTCGCCAACGCGCCCGACGCCAGCGAAACCGCGAGGAGCCATGCTTTCGCCCGGCGCGGATCCCGGTAGCGACCGAGGAGGAAGAAGTCCAGCAAAGCCGCCGGCAAGAAGCCGGCAACGAAGGCGTAGGAAGTTTGAAGGGCACTCGACCTTCTCCGCCTCTCTGAGCCCGTCGTGAGGGTGCCGGGCGCCGCAGTCTAACGCCGGACGGTTGGTAGTGCGAAAAGACGTGTGCCACTCTCCGCGGGCCGCATGGAGACGGCTGTGGGGGTCGCAGCGCATGTGCGGGATCGCGGGGTCGTTTCACATGAGCGAGACGGGCCTCGTCTCGGTCGACGCGCTGGAACGGATGATCGGCACCATGCCGCACCGCGGCCCCGACGCGCGCGGCGTGAAGGTGGTGGCGCCCGGCGCAGGCATGGGCCACGTACGCCTCTCGATCCTCGACCTCCGCCCTGAGAGCAATCAGCCCTTCGAGATCGACGACGGCGACTACGTCGTCACCTTCAATGGCGAGATCTACAACTACGTGGAGCTGCGCGACGAGCTCGAGGCGCTCGGCCACCGCTTCCGCACGCGCTCCGACACGGAAGTCCTGCTGGTCGCCTACAAGCAGTGGGGCGAGGAGGCGGTTCGCCGCTTCAACGGCATGTGGGCCTTCGCGATCTACGACCGGCGCCGGGACCTGCTCTTCTGCTCGCGCGACCGCTTCGGCGTGAAGCCGTTCAGCTATGCGGTGCACGAGGGCCGCTTCCTCTTCGCCTCGGAGATCAAGGCGATGCTCGCGGTGGCGCCCGGGCTTGCGCGCCCGAACTGGGCGCCGATCTCGCTGCTGCTGCGCAACCACATCGGCGAGCAGCTCGAGGACACCTTCTTCGCCGGCGTGAAGCGCCTGCGCCCCGCGCACAACCTCATCGTGACGCGCAGCCGGGATCGAGCTCCGGCGCTACTGGGACTACCCGCAGGAGCCCTCGACGGGATCGGGATGGAGGAAGCCGCGGCGCGCGTGCGCGAGCTGCTCGTGGACGCGGTCCGACTGCGCATGCGGAGCGACGTGCCGGTCGCGATGACGCTCTCCGGCGGCGTCGACTCCTCCGCCATCGCCTGCCTGCTGCGGACCTTCCACGACGCGCCGTTCGAGACCTACACCGCCGCGTATCCGGGCGAGCCCTTCGACGAGGCCGCCGTTGCAGAGAAGCTCGCGCTCTCGCTGCATATGAAGCCGCACCTCGTGCCCGCGCTGACCGGCGAGTTCCTGCCGAGGCTGCGCGAGATCGTCCATCACGTCGAGTCCGCCACGTACTCGCCGGCCATGCTCCCGCTCTGGAACATCATGCGCGACATGCGCCGACAACGTGACGGTGGCGATCGAGGGCCAGGGCGCCGACGAGCTCTTCGGCGGCTACGTCGACATGAATTTCCCTCATGCCCTGGCCGACCTGCTGGGGCGCGGCCGGCTACGGCGCCGCACTGGCGGCATGGCGCACGCAGAGCCACCAGGTGGGGTGGAAGTCGCCCCTGCTCTGGTGCGTGCGCGAGGTGGCGCCGTGGACGCACGAGATCTTCCGCCGCCTCCGCGGCGACGAGAAGGTCTATTCCGGCGCTCTCGCCGAGCCCGCGCCGATGCCGCCCCTGCCCGACGATCGACCGCACTTCCGCGACCACGTCACGACCGCGCTGCACCAACAGCACTCCGGCACGCTCGTCGCGCTGCTGCACTACGGCGATGCGATCTCGATGGCGCACTCGATCGAGTCGCGTCTCCCGTTCATGGACTACCGCCTCGTCGAGCTCGGCTTCCGCCTTCCGGACGCGTTCAAGGTGCAGGAGGCGACGGCAAGGTGGTGCTGCGCGAGGCGGTGCGCCGCGAGGCCGGCGTGGATCCCGCGCCGCGCGCAAGCTCGCTTCAACCGGCCTCACGCTGGCTGGGGATCACCCCGAGCTGACCGCGTATCCGGTGCTGAGCTCGCCGCGCTGCCGCGAGCGCGGCATCTTCGATCCGGAACGTCTCGACGAGGCGCTGGCTCGCCACGTCCCTGGTAAGGTCGACCTCGGCAAACCACATTTTCCGTGTGGATCATGACCAACCTCTGGTTCCAGGAGTTCATCGATGCAGGACGAGTCCCGGCGGTCGATCTGCATGCTCCTCCATTCCAACTACGACACCGACGCCCGGGTGAAGCGCGAGGCGCGCCACCTCGCTCGGCGCGCCCGCGTACGCGTCGCTCCAGATGGCCGAGCGCGATCAGGAACCGGGCGTCCGCGAGGAGGCAGGCGTCGAGATCGAGCGCTTCCAGCTCGCGACCCGGGATCTACCGCAGACCACGTTCTACTGGGGCATCAAGTTCGTGGAGCTCACGCTGCGGATGGCCTGGCGCGCGGCGCGGCATGCGGGCGTCCGCCTATCACGCTCACGATCTGATCACGGTTCCGGCCGCGATCTTCGCCTCCTGGATGTGCCGTGCGCCGGTGGTCTACGACTCCCACGAGCTGTGGAGCGAGATGGCCGACCAGACACCCTCGCGGCGCGGTTTTTGGCGGCCGTCGAGCGCTGGGTGTTGCCTCGCGTCACCGCCGTGATCGCAGTGAATCAGTCACGCGCAGAGGTGATGATCCGGGAGCTCGGGTCGCCGCCGCCATTCGTGATCCCGAACTACCCGCGGTACCAGCCTGTTGCCGCGCTGCCGCCGCGCCAAACTTCTCCGCTGCGAAAGTTCGTGCTCGAGCAGGGGCGCGGACACCCCTTGATTCTCCTTTACCAGGGCGTGATCTCCCAGGGCCGGAACCTCGACCGCATCGTCGCCGCGATGGCCCACGTGGGCGCGCCAGTGGTGCTGGTGCTCATCGGTCCGGCGGGCCCCTTCAACAACGCGCTCGCAGCGCAGGCGGACAGCCTCGGCATCCCGGACCGCGTGTTGATCCACGGCCGGATCGACTCGGATCTCCTCCCCGCGTACACGGTCGGCGCCGACGCTGGCCTCGTCACGTACGCAGAGACACCGCGCAACAACTTCCTCTGCGCGCCGAACAAGCTCTTCGAGTACTGTATGGCGGGCGTGCCGGTGGTGGGCTGCGCGTTCCCCGAGGTGGCGCGCGTCATGAAGGCGTACCCGATCGGCGAGAGCTTCGAAAGCTCGGATCCCGAGACGATCGCCGCGGCCATCGATCGATTGCTGGGTGATCCCGAGCGCCTCGCGCGGGCGCGCGAGGCGACCTTGGTCGTGCGCGAGAAGTTCCACTGGGACGCCGCCGTTCCGGATCTCGACCGGCTCTACGATCGCGTATTCGCCGGCGAGCGGCGGGTCACTCCGGACTGAGCGGGCTCGCCCGGCATCTCGACCCCGCGCGGTCATGCGTGGGCTTCTGTGGGAGGAGACGATGCGCTACCTCGCCCTCGCGCTCGCCTACGCGCTGACCGACGCCGCGGCAGCACAGGCGGCGGACCACGCGCACGGCCGGAACATCGCGCTCGGGCGCCCGTACACGCTGGACCCTGCGCCGAACTACACCTACTCCCCCGATCCCGGGGATGCGAAGCAGCTCACGGACGGCCTTCATGCCGGGGGCAATCTCTGGGGTGACAGGCCCTCCGTCGGCTGGCCCTCCGTCGGCTGGCAGCACACCAAGCCCGTCACGATCACGATTGACCTGGGCACTTCGCAGCCGATCGGCGGCGTCTCCTACGAGACCGCCGCCGGCAAGGCCGGCGTCGTCTGGCCGGCGTCGATCTTCGTCCTCGCCAGCGACGACGGCGCTACGTGGACCGAGCTCGGCGATCTCGTCGCGCTCTCCTCGAAGGGCTCCCCTCCGCCGACCGGCGGCTTCGCCATCCACCGGTTCGAGTCCACCGAGATCGTCGGACGTGGCCGCTACGTGCGGTTCATGGTGGACGACGGGCCCGGTCCATACGTGTTCGTCGACGAGATCGAGGTCTTCGCCGGCAGTGGGACGGCCGCGCGCACGGCGCGCGCCGCGGCGGGGCCACCCGCGCTGGCCGCCGCGGGCGCCGACTACTTCGCGAACGCGCGAACGCGCGCGGGGATCCAGCAGGCGACGAAGCGCGATCTCGCGACGGCGCGGCGGCGCCTCGCGGATGGCGCGGCGGACACCACGCTGCGTCGGCGGCTCGGCGAGACGCTCGACGCCGCGGAGCAGGCGCTGGCCGGAACGCCCACGCCGGATCCCGCGACGTTCCGGGCGATCCTCCCGATGAACGAGGCCCAGGCGGCAGCCTTCGCCGTGATCGGCGCGCTCGACGCGGCGGCGGGCGCGCCGCCGCTCGCGGCGTGGGCCGCGGATCCCTGGGCGCCCCTCGCGCCGGACGGCGCCTCGCCTGCGAGCGCCGGGTTGGTGCGCGTGGCGGCGGCGAACGGCGAGATCCGGGCGGGCGCGATCAACCTGCGCGCGGCGGGCGAGAGGCCCCTCTCCGTGCGGCTCTCGATCGAAGGGCTTCCCGGCGGCACGAACCCCGCGTTCATTGCCGTGTCGTCGGTCGCGTTCACCGAGACCGCCGCCGGCTTTCCCGTTGCCGCCGCGCTGCTGCCGGCGCCGCGCGACGGCAACGTCTACCGCGTTGAGGTGCCGGCAGGCATCACGCGCCAAGTCTGGCTGTCGTTCGCGCCGCGGGATCTGCCGCCGGGCCGTCACGCCGGAACGATCCGCGTCCGCGTCGAGGGAGGCCCGTCCGCTGAGCTCCCGCTCGAGCTCCGCGTGTTCGCCGAGAGCTTTCCGCCATCGACGAGGCTCCACGTCGGAGGCTGGGACGACACGGATTCCGACGACCACTACGGGCTCACGCCGGCGAACGTGGCGCCGCTGATCGCACACCTGCGCGAGCGCGGCGTCGACTCGCCGTGGGGCATGGCACCGGCGCTCGCCTTCCCGAAGCTCGACGCCTCGGGTCGTATCACCGCAGCGCCGGACACCGCCCGGTTCGACCGCTGGATCGCGCGCTGGCCGGGCGCGCGGCGCTACCTCGTCTTCGTCAATGGCCGGGACGACATTGCCGGGGTCCCGCGTGGAACGCCGGGCTTCGCGTCGGCCGTGGGCACCTGGCTCCGGTTCTGGGCGGACCACGCGAAGACGCGGGGCGTGCGTCCGGAGCAGATCTCGCTGCTGCTGGTGGACGAGCCGCATACCAGTGACCAGGAGGGGCGCGTCGTCGCCTGGGCCACCGCGGTACGCGCCTCCGGAACGGGCATCGGCGTGTGGGAGAACCCGACGCGCGAGGACCCCTCCGAGATCCCGGCCGCGTTCCTCGATTCGACGGACCACCTGTGCGCGAATCGCCTGCTGGGCAAGCTCCGCGGCGCCTCCTACTGGGATTTCTTCCGCAGCCGGCGGACGGCGACGCGTACGATCGAGCTCTACGGCGCGGCGGGCCCCGCACGCACGTTCGATCCCTATGCGTACTATCGCCTGCAGGCCTGGCATGCCGCCGCGATTGGCGCGGACGCGATCCACTTCTGGGCCTTCGCCGACACCGGAGGCGCGAGCTCGTGGAACGAGTTCGCGGCGACGCGGCGGTCCTTCACGCCGCTATTCCTCTCGCGCGACGACGTCACCGGCGGCAAGCACATGGAGGCGATCCGGGAGGGCGCGGAGGACTACGAGGTGCTGGCGCGCCTCCGGGAGCGGATCGAGGAGGTAGCGCGCACGGATCCCGGCCATCCCGTGCTCGCGCGGGCGCGCGCGCTCGCGCAGGCGGCCACCGGGCGGGTCCTCTCCGCCCCCGGTGCGAGTGAGTTCGCCTGGAGCGCGAGCAAGGACCGGAACGCGGCGGACGCCGTCCGGATCGAGATCGAGGAAACGCTCGACGCGCTGCGCACGGCGGAAGGCGCCGGGTGATACGTCCGCGCTACTGCTCCGGGCGGAGCCCGACGTACCAGCCGACGCGCTGCGGAAGGCATGAATGGAGCATTCCGTTTCTTCCTCGGAGCCCCTCGCTTCTCGCAGCAGAACGGCCTCGATGGCGATGAGCTTCGCGGTCGGCGCTCTGCTGATGATGTGCTGGACCACCCCGTCACCCGCGGATGCCCTCTATGAATACGGCAATCCCTTCGATTCTTTCTTCGGCCAGCCCTACTACGAGGGCCATTTCGTCTTCGTATCGCTCACGATGGCAGGTCTTCTGCCTCCGAACTTGGTCGAGGCCGACATCGCTCCATACGTACTTGACTTCTCCTTCAACGATGGGCTCCAGACGATCACGAAGGCGAGCGCGGGCGCTTCTGCCATCGCATCGACCGATGCCTCCGGCGCCATTGCGCAACGAGCAACATCGGTTCCGTCCTTGACGAAGGATGCCAATATGGTGGATTACCTGAACAGCGATGCGGATTGGCCGTGAACAACCCAGGGACTTGGACGACCGTTGTGCCGGAGCCTTCGACGCTTCCTGCTCTCCATCTTGGGGATGTCGATCATCGCTGCAGCGAGACGACTACACCGCGAGTAGAACTCGTAGCTCTGCCAGCCAGGCGACGAACATCGATGTTGGCAGCGCGTCGAGTCGTTACTTGGGGAGCGCTGCCTCAGCGCCGAGCCGCCTGCATCGTGGAGCATGGGCGACCCTCCGACGTGCAGTGCGGCGAGCATCGCAGGTTCGCGCGGTCACAAGAGGGGGTGGGCTTCTACTTGTAGATCGCTCGGCGTCGGCGGCTGAAGCAGCGCACGGCGGATGATCCAGCTGCGTGGCACCGCGCGACCCATCGAGGTCACGTCCTGGCTTGCTGGAAGGAGGGAGGGGGATGCAACCTCATTGGTGAGAACAACCAGAAGTCCGGGCGGCAACGCGCCGCTTCGGGCGAGGAGGTATCCCCGTGTCGACGAGAGTACCGGCGTCGGAGCGAACGAGTCAAAGGCTTCGTGAGCTGCTCGGCGATCTTCCCGACGGGGAGGCGTTGTCCGAAGTGATGAAGCTCGGGATGCGGAAGATCGTGGAGGAGGCGCTCGAGGCGGAGGTGTCGGACGCGCTCGGTCGCGGCTACAACGAGCGCGGCGGCGAGCTTGGCCGCGCCGATCGGAACGGGACGCGGACGGGAAGACTGAAGACGGCCGAAGGCGTGGTCGAGTACGGCGCGCCACAGGTGGCGGATCGCACGGAGCCCTTCCGCTCGCGCATCCGCGAGCAGCTCGGGCAACGCACGCAGGCGCTCGAAGAGCTCGCCGTCGAGATGTACGCCCGCGGTCTCTTGCACCTGGCGCCGGGCACGAAAGAGGACACCGAGAGCTGCCGCGCCTTCTTCCAGGACCTGAAGCGAAGGGGCCTTCCCGATCCGCTGCTCGTGGCAACCGATGGCGCACCGGGCTTGATCCGCGCAGTCGAGGAGTGCTTCCCGCGCTCGCACCGGCAGCGTTGTCTGGCGCATCGCAGCCGCAACCTCCAGAGTAAGGTGACCGAGGCCGAGGCCGAGTGGCCGGTGTTTCGCGTGCACGTGAAGGCCTGCTACGAGGCGCCGTCGCTCGAGATGGCGCGTGCACTGCGCCAAGGCCTCGTCGATCGCTACGCCAAGACCTTCCCTGCAGCCGTTGCTTGCTTCGAGGACGACTTCGAGGCGTGCATCGCGCGTCTGCGCTTCCCGATTGCGCACCGAAAGGTCATCCGCACCACCAACCTGCTCGAGCGGCTCTTCGTCGAGGAGCGCCGGCGGACCAAGATCATCCCCAGTTTCTTCCACGGCGAGCGGCCCGTGCTGAAGCTCGATGTACGCCGCGTTGATCCGCGGCACCGAGCGCTGGCGCGGCATCCACATGAGATGGGATAAGAAGGCCAGCCTCCTGAGCGCAGTACCGTGAGGTCTGTAAAGGCGTGGCGAAGGGTATCACGACGGAGCACGGAATCACGATCGGGATGGACGTGAGCGACCGCTTCACCGAGGCCTACGCGATGGACGGTCAGGGGGAGTGGGTTCGCCAAGAGTCGGGATGTCGGCGCGTATCTGGGGCTGCGACCGCGACAGCGGGACTCGGGAGGACAACGTTCCCAGCTGCGGATCACCAAGGCGGGCGACGCGCTGCTTCGCCGACTGTTGGTTACGTCGCCCCAATAGGGCTCAGGCGCCGATCGAGCGTGACGCCGCCCGACGTCGGAACGCTGGTGCGAGCACCAGGAACCCAGCCGCCTCGATCCCGAGCAGTCCGCAGCTGTAAGGGTACCACGGTGAGGGTGACGCGCTCCTGCGACCGGCAGCCCTCCGGATTCTCGACGGCCAGCGGGTAGGCTGGCCCACCGGGAGGAACGGCGTTTGCGCGAGCAGCTTTCCCGCCTGCACGACCGATTGCATCCGAACTCCCCCCAACCACAGGCTCGTAGAGGGTCCGACACCGAGGGCCCTCACCTCGACCAGGTGCCCGGGGAAGCCGTCGCGGGCACGGCCTCAGCGAGGATGGTCGGTCCCCCCGCCGTGCACTCGTCGTCGCAGGGGTCGCCGACGCCGTCCCGATCGGTATCGACTTGAGCGGGATCGAAGGTGAGCGGGCAATCGTCGACGGGCGATGGGATGCCGTCCCCATCGGGGTCGCCGAAGAACTCCGGCGCGATCCTCGACTTGCCATGCAGCCAGCGCGTGGCGGACACGCCCACCGTTCCTCCGGCACCACAGCCGAGCCCTGAGATCCATGGATAGCTGGCCGTGCGAGGCGGCTCGCTCGGGCCGAGCGCATTGGAGAACAGCCAGCCAGCGGGTACGAACGGATCCTGAGCCGACGGCCATGCCGCCGTGTCCTCGAAGAAGCACGAGGTACCGGGCGCGGCGATTTGCGCGAGCGGAAGCGCCACGGCGACCTCCCCGGGGCCGTCGAGGCCCTGCACGAGCACCGAGTCGAGGGTCACGGTCGAGGGTGGAATCGGGGCAGCGGACGTGACGAAGCGATCCGTGGTGTGAGACCCGGTCCACACCGCCGAGACGTGGTGGAAGCGTACGGGCGCGGCTGGTGGTCCGCCGGCCCACAGGTACGAGCCGTCAATCCCGTTCACGTCGAGCAGAACGGTCTCCTCCACGTCGATGGGCGCGGACGGGAGCGTCGGGAGGTACATGCCTCGATCGTTCGCGAACGAAGAGTCCCGGATCAGAGCCTGAAGGAGCGTGAGCGACTGGTTGGGAACGGCGATGCCCGAGGGCGCGCCGTCGAAGTCCATGTCCCGCACCAGCACCCGCTCCGAGTGGCCTCCCACGAAGTACCCGCGCCCGCCGACGCTGCCGATGGCCACGACGTCGCTGCACGCGAAGGCGCCGTCGCATGCCGCGCCGCCGCGTGTTCCCCACACGAGGATTCCGTCGACCCGGCCGGAGGTGTACCGCGTTGACGAGAACAGCGAGCCCGCCAGATCGGCACCGTTGGGCGGCGAGGTGCAGTCATCGCAGACCACGTCCTCGAGGTCCACGTTCATCGCGAAGCCGGAGGCGTCGAGGAGATTGCCGGAGGATGCGTAGCGCGACGTGAAGGCCGCATGCAGGCGACGGACGACGAGATTGAACGGAGACGCACCGAGGCTCAAGAGCACATCGTCGCCATGATGTCGCACCACGACGTCCTCCAACCGCACGTCCGGCAGCGAGCCACGAAATCCGAAGACGTGGAGGTAATCGGCGCACTGGAAGCTGTAGGGGACGCATCCCGACGTGGAGCTCGTTCCCCCGGTCTGCTGGAACCGCCGGACGGCGAGCGCTGGGACCGAATCGATCACGACGGAAATCGCCGCGGGCGGGGCGGACGGATCGGCGAGCCAGACGTCCTCGAATGCCGCCACGTTCGCTCCCGCCGAAAGACGGATGGCCCCCGTCGACGGCTGGCTGTTGGTCGCGCTCCCGAGTCCGTCGAAGACGACGCGTCGCACGGTGGTCTCTCCGGCGAAATCGACGGGGGTATCCGCCTCGGCGGCGGTCGCGCTGCTCACGCGCAGGGGCTGCCATACGAAGAACGGGTCTCCGTACGACCACCCGGCGTCCACCCAGAGCGCCCTCCCGGCCGGATAGGGACGCTCGAACCCCGTCACCGAGCCGATCGCGAGCGTGTCGTGACCGTCGCCTCCGCCATCGACCACTCCGACGAGCTTGTACGCGCGCGGCTCCGGCGCTCCTGCGGCATCCGCGAAGCGGACCCAGCGACCGGCTCATCGGCTGTCCCGCGCTCGCCACCGCGCCATCGACGAGCACGGTCCGCAGGCCACGCGCAACCCCCGCGGCGTCGCGGACGGCCGACGCGCGAATTCGCCGCCACACGAGCGGGTACCCGGCAGCGTCCCGGCCGCTCGGTGACTGCGTGACGTCGAGCTCGATCTCGGGATCGGAGGTGCCGGGGTCGTTCCGCACTTCGTAGCAGGCGCCGTCGTCGGGATGGCCCACACCGCTCATGCCGCCATCGCCGAAGCAGAGGATGTCCCCCGGAGCGATGGAGTCGAGCCCAGGAGGCGCGCCGTACGGGAAGGCCAGGCGAATCCGGCCGCCGGCGACGGTGTCGTCGCAGTTTGATCCCCCTCCGCTGACGGGACAGTGGCGAAGCGTCTGAACGCGGGCGATCCCATCGCCGTCGAGAGCCGGGAGCAGGGCCGGCGCACTCGAGGACAGCGTGCGAATGCCGGGGCCCTCCAGCTCACAGCGCGATCCAGGATCGCAGCGCAGCCCGGACGCCCCGAGCACGAGGCGCAGCGCCCCCCGTGCGACGAAGGAGCCCCCGCTCCGCACGACGATGCTTCCGCTCGCGGCCAGGACGGCGTCCTGAGCGAGCGTCACGGAGTGACCGTTCGCGATCTCGTAGATGTCAGCCGGCCCGCCCGCACCGCAGCTCCAGGAGCCCGATCCGACGCCGTTCCACACGAAGGAGCCGGTCGACACGCAGGTCGCCGCCGACGCGAGCGAAGCCGTCACCGATGAAAGGGCGAGCCCCAGGAGACTCCACCCGAGCTTTCCGGCCCGCCCACGCATCAGACCTCCACCCTGTTCGATGGCGAGCATCCTACCATCGACACGCCCGTGGCCGGGGGCGATCGCACGCGTGCGCAGTCCCTCTCGGAATGCCGCGAGCCGTCGATAGATCTCGACCATCGGGCGCGTGACGCCCTCGCGGGGGAACCAATCGGCCGCTTTCAGTTCCAAAAGCGTTGGTCAGTGTGATCCACGCGACGATGCAGCAGGCCCTCCCGGGATCGCCTCGAGCGCCGCGACCGCCCCCGACGCCTTTAGCGCACCTCCGGTTGGGCTATACCGAACGCGCCAAAGCAAATGGAAGGGTCTTGGCCGATGCGGCGCCTCGCCTCGGATTCCGTCATCTACGGCCTCGGGAGCGTCGCGAACCAAACCCTCGCGATCATCCTGCTGCCGCTGTACACACGCTACCTCACGCCGGACGAGTACGGCGCTTATGCCCTGCTGACGGCGGCGGGGGGCGTCCTGATGCTCGCGGCGGCCCTCGGCATCAACTCCGGCCTCACCCGCATCTTCTTCCTCTTTGAGGAGGCGGGGGAGCGCGGACGCGTCGTCTTCACGGCGTACACGTTCGCTCTCGTCTCGAGCGCGCTGGTGGCGCTCTGCCTCCTCCTGGCAGCGCCAGCGATCGATCGGGCGTTCTTCGACTTCTCGGGCGGGGCGAGCTGGGTGCGCCTCGCGATCGTGATCTTCAGCCTCTCTGCGCTGAACGCCGTCGCGCTCAGCACGCTTCAAGTCGAGAAGCGCGCCGGCGTCTACGTGGCGTGCAGTCTGCTCGGACTGCTCGCCTCGTGCGGCACCTCGATCTGGCTCGTTGCCGGTCTCGATCGCGGCGTCCTGGGCGCGCTCGAGGGCCAGCTGGTGGGCGTGCTCGTGCAGGTCGGCCTCGCGTTCGGGGCCACTCTCCCCACGATGCGTCCCCGATTCCACCGCGCCGCGCTGCGCGAGATGCTGGCGTTCTCGCTCCCCCTGCTGCCGGCGAATCTCGCGGCCTGGGGACTGGGCCTCGCCGACCGCTGGTTCCTGAAGAACTACGCCTCCCTCACCGAGCTCGGGCTGTACGCGCTGGGGTTCCGTTTCGGCTCCGCGCTCGGCACGGTGTTCGTTTCGCCGTTTACCCTCGCCTGGTTCCCCTACCTCTACTCGATCACGAGCCAGCCTGATCATCGCGAGGTCGTCGCGCGCGTGCTCGAGTACTTCAGCTTCCTGGCGGGAGCCATCGCGCTCGGGCTGGCGCTCTTCGGTGGCGACATCATCCGGCTGATCTCCGATCCCGCCTACCAGGATGCCGAGCGCGTGATCTTCTGGATCGGCTTGGGAATCCTCTTCCGGGGAATGACCTTCATCACGATGACCGGAATGAACGTCGTGCGCCGGAACCAGCTGTCGGTCGCCATCTACGGGGTCGGCGTGGTGCTCAATCTCCTCCTCCTCGCAGCTCTCGTTCCTCGCTTCGGGATGATGGGCGCGGCGGCGGCGACCGTCGCCACCTACTTCGCGATCAACCTCGGCTTCTGGCGAGTCTCGCAGCGGCTCTATCCGATTCCGTTCCGACCCGCGAAGATCGCGTGGCTCGTCGGCGTGCTCGTCGGTCTCCACGCGCTCTCGCGGCTCGTCCCCCCGACACCTCTCGCGATATCGCTGGCGCTGAAGGGGCTGCTCCTCCTGGCATTCCCCGCGATCCTGGTCGGGTCCGGCTTCTTCGCGGCCACCGACCTCGCCCGCGTTCGCGAGCTCGCGCGCAGGCTCCGCCCCGCGTGAGCGCGCCCGAACGAAAGTGGCGACTCCTCCTGGTGAGCAATCTGCCCCCGCCCTATGGAGGTCTCGCGGTGCACACGCAGCGTCTGCGCGCGGAAGCCACGAGACGCGGCTGGCAGGTGACGGTCGTGGCGCGCCCGCGGGAGCCCGATCCTCCGCCCCGCTTCCTGCGCCGCACGCGCCTCCTCGCGGCGGAGCTCCGCTACCTCGGGCGCGTGCTCATGACGCCCGCCGACATCGTCCATGATCACATCTCCACGTACGGGATCTGCATGCGCCATCCCATGGCCCTCGCGCTGCAGATCGCCCTCCTCGCCGTCCTGCGAATGAAGCGTGGTCCCTGGATCGTCTCGTGCGGCAACGGGCTCGTCCCGGCGGCGCTGGCCCGAACGGGGCCGCGGCTCCGCAGGCTCTACCATTGGCTCTACGCCGGCGTTCGCGCGGGCATCGCGAAGAACGATCCGATCCTCGAGGCCTACCGCGAGCTCGGAATCGGGGAGCGCAGTCGTGTCGTCGGGACGTTCCTCGACCCGGGCGGCCACGAGGCAGCGCGGCCCTTGACGCCCGAGGTCGAAGCGTTCCTCGCGGCCCACCTGCAGTGCGTCGTCACCGCCGGCTTCCGCTTCGAGCCCCTCTATCACATCGACGCCGTGGTGCGCGGCGTGGCGGAGGCCCGCACGACGAGGCCCAGGGGGGCGCCCGAGCTCGGTCTCGTGGTGCTCGCGTCCCGGGCGGAGGACCCGATCGGCAAAGCGGCCTACGATGCCGCGCTGCGCGAGACGGGCCTCGCGCCCCACGTCCTGTTGCTGCGCGACGTGGACGATGCCCTCGCCGTGATCGCGAGGGGGAGCGTCTTCGTGCGAGCGACCGACGTCGATGGCGATGCGAATACCGTGAAGGAGGCGATGATGGTCGGGACGCCGGTGCTCGCGACCGACCTTCCGAACCGACCCCCGGGCATCGAGCGCATCGCTCTCTCGGAGCTGCACACGCTCGGGGCCAGACTGCGGGCACTGCTCGAGAAGCGGGACCCGACCAGCATCGAGCGCAATCGCGCGTTCGTGAGCGAAGACATCGCCCGCAACACGGCAGCCATCTTCGCCCTGTACGAGGAGGTGCTCCGCTAGCCATGTGCGGGATCGCGGGCTTCCATCTGACCGGCGCAGGGCTCGAGCGCGAGCGCATCCTCGACGCGATGCTCGCGCGGCTCGCCCGGCGCGGCCCCGACAGCCAGGGCATGTTCCGACACGGCGACTCTTTCCTCGGCCATCGCCGGCTGTCGATCGTCGACCTGTCGCCCCAGGGCAACCAGCCCATGCTGAACGAGAACGGCGACGTCGCGCTCGTCTGCAACGGTGAGCTCTACGACTATCACGGGCTGCGGGAAGGGCTCGTGGCACGGGGGCATCGCTTCGTCTCCCAGAGCGATTCCGAGGTCATCTTGCACCTCTACGAGGAGCAGGGGATCGCCTGCGTCGATGAGCTGCGTGGGATGTTCGCCTTCGCCATCCTCGATGCGCGGTCCGGCGAGATCCATCTCGCCCGAGATCGCTTCGGCATGAAGCCGCTCTACTGGACGGCGCGCGCGGGGGGCTTCGCGTTCGCGTCCGAGCTCCGGGCGCTGCTCGCCTGTCCGCTCGTCGAGCGCCAGATCGATGCGTCGGCGTTGTCCCGCTACCTGTGCTTCTACTACGTGCCGGCGCCGCTCTCGATGGTGCGTGGCGTCGAGGCGCTCGAGCCGGGCCACGTGCTCACCTTCCGCGATGGACGCGTCGCCACGCGCGCGTACTGGCGTGCGACCGATTTCCTGGATCGCGCGCCGGCCGATCGGGAGTTCTCGCGCGAGTGTTTCGAGGACGAGCTGGACGCGCTGCTCGCCGACACCGTGCGGATCCACTTGAACGCCGACGTGCCGGTGGGCGCGTTCCTTTCTGGTGGCGTCGACTCGTCCGGGATCGTCGCGTACATGAGCCGCTTCGCCCCGCAGGCGAAGACGTTCTGCCTCGTCCACGAGAACCCGGACTACGACGAGCGTGTCTGGGCCGAACGCGTCGCGCGCCATTGCGGCACCGAGCACGTGGAAGTCACATTGAACGCCGGCGAGCGCTTCGAGGTCGGGCTCCTCGACTTCCTGGTCGACGTCTACGGCGAGCCCTTCGGGAGTCCCTCGGCGATCGCCGTGCACTCCGTGATCCAGGCGATGAAGGGCCGAGTGAAGTGCGTGCTCTCGGGCGACGGAGCCGACGAGATCTTCGCGGGCTACGAGGACTACGCCCGCCTCCAGCGCATCCAGCGTCTGCAGCGCGTGCTTCCGTCCGCGGTCGCCCGCCGGCTCCGCGCCTTCGACCGCTTCCTGCGTTTCCCTCAGGGAGCCCGGATCCGGCGTGCGCTCGAATGCGCGGAGTGGAGCATGCTCGACTTCCTGCACCACCAGAAGGGCTTCTTCCCGTTCGCCGAGCAATCCGAGCTGCTCTCGAGCCGAACGCCTCGCCGGTCTGGATCTGGAGCACGAGTCGCTCTACCTGCGCGAGAAGCTCCGCCTGCACGACGACCGCCTGAGCTTCGAGAACCTCTACCGCTTCATGGTGCTCCAGCAGCTCACGGACTACATGCTGACGAAGACCGATCGGGCATCGATGGGACACTCGGTCGAGGTTCGCGTCCCCTACGTGGACCACGTGCTCTTCGAGCGACTCTGCCGGGTGCCGTCGTCCGCGAAGTTCGATCCCGCGGTGCCGAAGCCGCTCCTGAAGCAGGTGCTCGCCCGTCATCTGCCGTGGGACGTGCTGCACCGTCCGAAGAAGGGCTTCGCGGTCCACCTCGAGGCGTTTCTCGGAGACGCCTTCTGGCCCCACCTCGATTCGCTCCTGCACGATGGCGACGCGTCGGACTTCTTCGAAGTGGGAGCGGTGGAAGGGCTGGTGGCTCGGCTTCGCGCCGGCGGCCTCAGGACCGACGTGCGCGTCCGCACGATGTACAAAATCTGGATCGTCGCCGTCTTCCTGCACTGGAAGCGCAGAGTCCTCGACGAGCGAATCACGGCCTGATTCGAGCGCTGCCAGTGCAACCGCTGCCTTCTCGAGGCGGGGAAGGCGACCGCGCGGCTGAACACGGTGCGGGGTCTGGCTGCGCGAGCTTGGCTTCGCGATTCCGGTGGGTGCGCGGCAGGTGGTGCCCCAGGTGTGGACGCTCGTCTCGGACACCGACGCGGGGACCCCCGATGCGCTACGCCCCGTGCTGGCCGAAGCGGCACGCGAGATCCGTGAGCTCGAGTTCCGCGTGCGCGAGGTCGAGCGCTCGCTCGGGGCGATGTCCCGTGGGAGTGAGGTCCTCGGACGATTGCGCACGATCCCGCGCGTAGGGCTGCTCACCGCCGCGGCGGTCGTCGCCTTCGTCGGCGACGTGCAGCGTTTCCCGTCGGGGCGCCACTTCGCGAGCTATCTCGGGCTCACGCGGCGGGGGTCGTCGAGTGGCCTCAGGCGACGGCTCGGTGCGATCAGCAAACGGGGCGATCCCTACCTGCGGATGCTGTTCATCCACGGTGCCCGCTCCGTGTTGCTCCACACGAAGAAGACTGGGGAACGCGATCGGCTGCGTACCTGGGCGCTGGACCGCGAGCACGCACGAGGTCACAACAAGTGGCGGTCGCGAACAGGCTCGCACGAATCGTCTGGGCGGTGTGGCGTCGAGAGCAGGACTTCGGCGCGTCCACCGCGAAAGGAACCGAATGATCGGTCCACCACGCGACTGCTTCGAGCACACGACGGTGACGGCGCATCGGTCCTGACCGGCGCGGGGGAATGCCGATAGCAGGGTTGGCCCATCGAGGCCGTGTCAGCGATTGGCTCCCGGCGCGCGGCTTTTCATCATGGCCCGGATCCCGAGCGCTTCACTCACGAGGCCGGAGATACGACCTGCAGTCGGACAGTCCATCGCGCGTCGCGAAAGGGGGAGGGCGCGCGTACCCTCGGGCCGCTCGGCCGCGTCGCTCGTCATGGCCGGAATGAGCCTGCCGCCGCTTCCATAGACACCGTGATCATGCAATCGCCTCCGTGGCGTCCTGCGATTCAAACACCCACGGGCTAACGCAGCCCAGCGACGAATGCCTCCGGCGAGTGTTGTAACCGTTCTCGACGTAGTCCGTGATCGGCGCCTCACGCGTTGCGAACTTACGCCGATGGACGAGCTCGGCCCTCAGCGCTCAGGCGCCGGCGATCGAGCGTGACGCCGCCCGACGTCGGAACGCTGGTGCGAGCACCAGGAACCCAGCCGCCTCGATCCCGAGCAGTCCGCAGCTCGCCGGTACCACGGGTACCACGGTGAGGGTGACGCGCTCCTGCGACCGGCAGCCCTCCGGATTCTGGACGACCAGCGGGTAGGCCTGGCCCACCGGGAGGGGCGGCGTTTTCGCGAGCAGCCTTCCCGCCTGCACGACCGATTGCATCCGAACTCCCCCCAACCACACGCTCGTAGAGGGCCCGACACCGAGGGCCCTCACCTCGACCACGCTGCCCGGGGGAGAGCGTTGCGGGGACGGCCTCAGCGAGGATGGTCGGTCCCCCCGCCGTGCACTCGTCGTCGCAGGGGTCGCCGACGCCGTCCCGATCGGTATCGACTTGAGCGGGATCGAAGGTGAGCGGGCAATCGTCGACGGGCGATGGGATGCCGTCCCCATCGGGGTCGCCGAAGAACTCCGGCGCGATCCTCGACTTGCCATGCAGCCAGCGCGTGGCGGACACGCCCACCGTTCCTCCGGCACCACAGCCGAGCCCTGAGATCCATGGATAGCTGGCCGTGCGAGGCGGCTCGCTCGGGCCGAGCGCATTGGAGAACAGCCAGCCAGCGGGTACGAACGGATCCTGAGCCGACGGCCATGCCGCCGTGTCCTCGAAGAAGCACGAGGTACCGGGCGCGGAGATCTGCGCGAGCGGAAGCGCCACGGCGACCTCCCCGGGGCCGTCGAGGCCCTGCACGAGCACCGAGTCGAGGGTCACGGTCGAGGGTGGAATCGGGGCAGCGGACGTGACGAAGCGATCCGTGGTGTGAGACCCGGTCCACACCGCCGAGACGTGGTGGAAGCGTACAGGCGCGGCTGGCGGTCCGCCGGCCCACAGGTACGAGACGTCAAACCCGTTCACGTCGAGCAGGACGGTCTCCTCCACGTCGATGGGCGCGGACGGGAGCGTCGGGAGGTACATGCCTCGATCGTTCGCGAACGAAGAGTCCCGGATCAGAGCCTGAAGGAGCGTGAGCGACTCGTTGGGAACGGCGATGCCCGAGGGCGCGCCGTCGAAGTCCGTGTCCCGCACCAGCACCCGCTCCGAGTGGCCTCCCACGAAGTACCCGCGCCCGCCGACGCTGCCGATGGCCACGACGTCGCTGCACGCGAAGGCGCCGTCGCATGCCGCGCCGCCGCGTGTTCCCCACACGAGGATTCCGTCGACCCGGCCGGAGGTGTACCGCGTTGACGAGAACAGCGAGCCCGCCAGATCGGCACCGTTGGGCGGCGAGGTGCAGTCATCGCAGACCACGTCCTCGAGGTCCACGTTCATCGCGAAGCCGGAGGCGTCGAGGAGATTGCCGGAGGATGCGTAGCGCGACGTGAAGGCCGCATGCAGGCGACGGACGACGAGATTGAACGGAGACGCACCGGCGCTCACCAGAACGTCGTCGCCATGATGTCGCACCACGACGTCCTCCAACCGCACGTCCGGCAGCGAGCCACGAAATCCGAAGACGTGGAGGTAAGCGGCACACTGGAAGCTGTAGGGGACGCATCCCGACGTGGAGCTCGTTCCCCCGGTCTGCTGGAACCGCCGGACCCGGAGGAATGAGACCGAATCGATCATGACCGAGCTGGCCGATGGCGGCGCGGCCGGATCGGCGAGCCAGACGTCCTCGAACTCCACGTCCGCTCCCGCCGAGATGTGGATAGGGTAAGTCGACTGCGTGTTCCCGATGCCGTCGAAGACGACGCGTCGCACGGTGGTCTCTCCGGCGAAATCGACGGGGGTATCCGCCTCGGCGGCGGTCGCGCTGCTCACGCGCAGGGGCTGCCATACGAAGAACGGGTCTCCGTACGACCACCCGGCGTCCACCCAGAGCGCCCTCCCGGCCGGATAGGGACGCTCGAATCCCGTCACCGAGCCGATCGCGAGCGTGTCGTGACCGTCGCCTCCGCCATCGACCACTCCGACGAGCTTGTACGCGCGCGGCTCCGGCGCTCCTGCGGCATCCGCGAAGCGGACCCAGCGACCGGCCATCGGCTGTCCCGCGCTCGCCACCGCGCCATCGACGAGCACGGTCCGCAGGCCACGCGCAACCCCCGCGGCGTCGCGGACGGCCGACGCGCGAATTCGCCGCCACACGAGCGGGTACCCGGCAGCGTCCCGGCCGCTCGGTGACTGCGTGACGTCGAGCTCGATCTCGGGATCGGAGGTGCCGGGGTCGTTCCGCACTTCGTAGCAGGCGCCGTCGTCGGGATGGCCCACACCGCTCATGCCGCCATCGCCGAAGCAGAGGATGTCCCCCGGAGCGATGGAGTCGAGCCCAGGAGGCGCGCCGTACGGGAAGGCCAGGCGAATCCGGCCGCCGGCGACGGTGTCGTCGCAGTTTGATCCCCCTCCGCTGACGGGACAGTGGCGAAGCGTCTGAACGCGGGCGATCCCATCGCCGTCGAGAGCCGGGAGCAGGGCCGGCGCACTCGAGGACAGCGTGCGAATGCCGGGGCCCTCCAGCTCACAGCGCGATCCAGGATCGCAGCGCAGCCCGGACGCCCCGAGCACGAGGCGCAGCGCCCCCCGTGCGACGAAGGAGCCCCCGCTCCGCACGACGATGCTTCCGCTCGCGGCCAGGACGGCGTCCTGAGCGAGCGTCACGGAGTGACCGTTCGCGATCTCGTAGATGTCAGCCGGCCCGCCCGCACCGCAGCTCCAGGAGCCCGATCCGACGCCGTTCCACACGAAGGAGCCGGTCGACACGCAGGTCGCCGCCGACGCGAGCGAAGCCGTCACCGATGAAAGGGCGAGCCCCAGGAGACTCCACCCGAGCTTTCCGGCCCGCCCACGCATCAGACCTCCACCCTGTTCGATGGCGAGCATCCTACCATCGACACGCCCGTGGCCGGGGGCGATCGCACGCGTGCGCAGTCCCTCTCGGAATGCCGCGAGCCGTCGATAGATCTCGACCATCGGGCGCGTGACGCCCTCGCGGGAGAACCGAGCGGGGGCCTGCCCGATGCGTCGTCGCCCGATGGGTCTTGCGATGGCCGTAGAGATCGCGAGCGCAGGACAGTCTCATCAGGCGATGCATGCGTTGGGTCAGGCGTCTCGTCCTGCGGATCGAGATCGAGGAAGTGCCTCGACGCGCTGCCCACGGCGGAAGGCGCCCGGCGATACGTCCGCGCTACTTCTCCGCGCGGAGCCCGACGTACCAGCCGAAGCGCGGGGGAAGGTATGAATGGAGCCAGCCGGGCCAGCGGAGCGTGTCCGACCGCGTGATGAACGGCTGCGCCGAGAAGTTCCGGAAGCGCGAGAACATCGCGTCGAACTCCCGAAGTGTATAGGCCTTCGTGCCGACACTCTCGATGTGATCCCACACGACGTCGCGAGCTCCGCGCCAGGGCTTGCCGGCAAACAAGGCGTTCTTGACCCAAAGCCGGAGGACGCAGAGGGAATGCAGCCCGTACATCATTCCGAGGAACAGGCCACCGGGCTTCAGGACCCGGCGCACTTCCTCCAGAATCAAGTCCGGTCGCTCCGAATGATGGATCACCCCCCAGGAGTAGACGATGTCGAAGGTGTCGTCGGGGTAGGGGAGCTTCTCAGCGTCGCAGCGTTGTAGCTCGGAGGAGAATCCGTAGAGCGCGAGGCGCGAACGGGTCGTCTCGACGCCAGCATCGGTGAGGTCCACACCGTGGCAGATCGCTCCTGCCCTCGCCCACTGTAGATGATCGGTGCCTGCGCCGACGCCGATCTCCAGCAACTTCTTCCCGCGATGGCGGGTGAACTGGGCCACCGAGAAAATGAATGGTTCCGTGCTATAGCGGTAGGCCTCGACCTGCTCGAACCATTCGCGGGAACGCGCGGGCAGAGACTCCACGACGTGCTTCGAGGTCCCGCAAGGCTCCGCCTCCCAGTAGTTGCGAACCTCTTCGTTCAACGTCATCGTCGCCTCCCCGCGCCCCCTCCGGCTCGCGGGGGCTTCCGTTTGAACCATCCAGCCTAGCGTGAATCCGCGCACGCCGCGGACAAGACTCGCGTCGTAGCAGCGACGAGGCCCTCGAGATTCCGACTCGCCAACGGGGCCTCCGGCGCGGGAGTCGATGAGGATCCATCCGCTCTTCGAAGGGACGACCTGCGGCATCGCGCTCAGGCGCAGATCGAGCGGCACGCCACCCGACGCCGGAACGCTCTTGCGAGGACCAGCAGCCACAGCCTCGCGAGCGCGACGGCGCGGCGCCAGCGACCGAGCTTCAAGTAGTCGAGGACGACGACCGACTCGCCGCGGGCTGCGAGCTGGCGGCGGCGGGCTCGACCGCGCCGGCCAGCCCCCGGCCATCGCCGAAGATGCGGCGCCACCAGAGGGCGAGATTCAGCAGCGGAAAGACGTGGTGGCCGTGCCGCGTGGCGAGCACCCTCAGCACCTCCGCCTGGTCCAGCAGCCCCGAGGCGCGGCAGAAGTGCGAAAGCTCGTCACGGGCGTCGTCGCCGACGCGGTCGAGCAGCCACTCGCTGAGCGGTACGCCGAAGCCCTGCTTCGGCCGGTCGAGCACGAAGTCCGGGATCAGACCGCGGACCGCGCGTCGGAGCACGCCCTTGAGCTCGCCGTTCGCGGTCTTCACCGACTCCGGGATCGAGAGCGCGAGCTCCACCATCTCGTGGTCGAGAAACGGCACGCGGGCTTCGAGGGCGACCGCCATCGACATCTTGTCGACCCGCATCAGGAGCAGCTCCGGCAGGCGCAGGTTCAGGTCCATGAAGGTCATCCACTGCAGCGGCGCCCGCTCCCAGGCTTTCTCCTCGTAGCGGCGACGGATCGGGAGCAGCGACTCGAACGACGTCGTCCCCCGGAAGCGGCGGCGGAGCGGATCGGCCAGAAGGCGCATCTTCGCCTCCTGGCCGAACGCCTCGGAGCCGCTCCAGAACATGGGCTCGCCGGCGCCGCCTCGGCGCATCCACTCGGCGTACGCGTGGTCGCGGTAGCGCGTGTGCGCGAGGCCGGCCGCCGCAAGGCGCTTGAGCGCCCGCGGCACCGGAAGATCGTCGAGCCGCTGCGCGGTGCGGTTCTGCTTCCAGCCGGGATAGCCCCAGAAGAGCTCGTCGGCGCCCTCGCCGACCTGACACACGATCACCCCGCTCCCGCGCGCGAGCTCGGAGACATAGTAGAGCGGCACGCAGACCGGATCGCCGAGCGGCTCGTCCTGGTGGTGGATCATCCGCGGCAGGAAGTCGAGCAGGTCGTCGGGCTCGAGGCGCCGCTCGTGATGCAGGGTGCCGAAGCGCTGGGCCACACGCGCAGCGTACTCGAGCTCGTTCTTGTAGCTCTGGTGCTCGCCCTCGTAGCCGATCGAGAAGGTGTTGACCGGAGAGCGCTCGCCCTCGGCGAAGAGCGCCGTGTTCGTGCTCGAGTCGATGCCGCCGGAGAGGAATACGCCGACGGGAACGTCGCTCACCTTCCGGTAGCGGACGGCCTCCCGCAGCTTCGCCGAGCACGCGCTCCGAGATCTCGGCCGCGGGGACGCCGACCAGCGGCTCCACGTGATCCCAAGGCTCCCACCAGCGCCGTGGCTCGGGCAGCGGCCCGTCGAGCGGCACGCGGAGCGAGCAGCCGGCGGGGAGCTTGTGGATACCTTCGAAGAGCGTACGCGGCGCCGGAGAGGTGAGGAACGACAGGTAGTGGAACATGCGATTCTTCGTCGATTCGTCGGGCGACCGCGGAATCGTCGAGCAACGCCTTGATCTCGGAGCCGAACAGCAGGCGTCCGCCGGCCTCGCGTGAAATAGAGCGGCTTGATGCCGATGCGGTCGCGCACCAGCCAGAGGCTGCGGGCGCGCGCGTCCCAGATCGCGAACGCGAACATTCCGCGCAGTCTCTGCAGCAGCGCCTCGCCCCACTGCTCGTAGCCGTGGACGAGCACCTCGGTGTCGGAGTGGTCGGTGACGAAGCGGTGTCCCGCACGCTCGAGCTCCGGGCGGAGCTCCGCATGGTTGTAGATCTCCCCGTTGAAGACGATCTGGACGCTCCCGTCTTCGTTCGACATCGGCTGGTTCGCCGCTGCAGCGGTGTCGATGATGGCGAGCCGGCGGTGGCCGAGGCCGACGCGGCCGTCAGGCGAGATCCAGAGGCCCGCGCCGTCGGGGCCGCGGTGGGCGAGCGTGTCGCGCATGCGGCCGAGCACCTCCGGGCGCACGGGCTCGCGGCCGGGACGAAGCTGCATCACGCCGACGATCCCGCACATGCGCGTTGCCTAGGCCCGCATTTCGGCGCGGCCGAAGAAGGCGCGCGCTTCGTCGATGCGCTCCGCCACGTCGAGGCCGGTCTGCACCGGGGCCGTCGCTTCGGCCCGTCCCCGTAGCAAGTCCACGAAGTTCGCGAAGTGCGCGCCGACGCCCTTGTCGGGGGCACGGAGCTTCCGCGCGCTACCCACGCCGTGAGCCTCGAGCCGGACGAAGTCGTCGATCACCACAGAGCGGCCGTCCCACGACACCTCGATGCGCTCTTTCGGAAGGGCGCGGTGACCGGCGCTGCCGTAGACGACCGTGGCGTGCGATCCGTCCGGATACGCGATCAGCAGGGTCGTGCTGCCCTCGGGATCCTCGCCGCGAGCGGCCGGCACGACCGTGGCGCCGACGACGCGGCCCGGCGCTCCCGCGACGAAGGCCGCGAGATCGATGAAGTGGCAACCCTCGCCGACGAGCCGCCCGCCGCCCTCCTGCGGATCGACGGCCCAGTGACCGGGAGGGAGCGCGCCGGCGTTCACGCGGATCAGGATCTGGGCGGGACCGGTGCGGCCGGCGATCCAGCCGAGCAGCGCCTGCACGAAGGGGGCGGAGCGCCGGTTGAAGCCGACCACCGCCGGCACACCGGCGGCGGAGACCGCATCCACGATCTCCCGACACTGGGCCGTGGTGAGCGCCAGCGGCTTCTCCACGTGGAACGGCTTGCCCGCGCGAGCAGCAGCGAGACCCATCGGATGGTGCAGGTCGTGGCGGGTCGAGATCACCACCGCGTCGATCGAGGGATCCGCGAGGATCTTCTCGTACTCCGTCGTGGCGTAGTCCGCGTCGACGAGCCTGGAGACGTTGGCCGCCGAGACCCCGGTCGCCGCCGCCACCGCTGCGATCTTCACGCCGGTCTGCGCGCGAAGCGCCGGCACGATCATCGCGCGCGCGAAGCTGCCGCAGCCGACGAGGCCGATGCGCAGCATGCCCGATGTCGCCTTCGGCGCGCGGCGCAGAACCAGGCGGCTCGGCGCGGGCTCCTGTGCGGCCTCCGGCGCGTAGTCGAAGAGCGCGGTCAGCGGCGCATCGCCGCTGCGGCCGAGCTCGGCGTAGGCCTCGGCCGCGGCCGCGATCGGGAAGCGGCGCTTCAGCAGCGGCGCGACGTCGATCGCGCCGCTCGCGAGGGCCTGCAGGAACGCGATGAAGTTGCGGTTCTCCGTCCAGCGCACGTAGCCCACGGGGTAGTCGATGCCGGCCTCCTCGTACGCGGGGTCGTAGCGACCCGGGCCGTACGAGCGCGATACGCGGAACTCGAGCTCCTTGCGGAAGAGCGGCTCGCGCTCGAGCTCGAGACCTGCGGCGCCGACGAGGATCACCGCCCCGCGGTCGCGCGCGAGTCGCATGCCGAGGCGTGTCGGCTCGCTCGAGCTCGACGCGGCGCAGACGAGCGCCGCGTCGGCGCCGACGCCGTCGGTCCACGCGAGCAGCGTGCGCTCCGCGCCGGCCGCGTCGCTCGCGTCGAGGGCGAGCTCGAGGCCGAGCGTACGGGCGAGGGCCACCCGCTCCTCGCGCAGGTCGCAGCCGGCGACGCGGCAGCCCATCGCACGCGCCAGCGCGACCGTGAGCTGGCCGACGATCCCGAGACCCACCACAACGACGACGTCGCCGAGGCCGACGCCCGCGAGGCGCAGGCCGTGGAGGGCGATGCTGCCGATCGTGGTGATGGCGGCGTGGTCGAGCCGCGCACGGTCCGGCACCTTCGCGACGAGGTTTCGGGGCGCGCACACGATCTCCGCGTGGAACTCGCCGCCGTACGCGACGCGATCGCCGGGATGCAGGTCGACGACGCCCTCGCCGACCTCGAACACGATGCCGCTGCCGGAGTAGCCGCGCCCCGTGCGCTCGTTGAGGCGCTCCCGCACCTGCTCGACGGCGCCGCGCACGCCCACCGTGCGAACCCGATCCACTACCTTGCCGAGGACGCTCGGATCGCTCGACACCTCGGTGACGACCCCGCCCCGCCCGTAGATCGCCATCTCGGTGCCCGTGCTGATCACAGAGTGGGCGACGCGGATCAGCACCGTGCCCGGCGCGACCACGGGCGCCGGCACCTCGTCTACGTGCACCGCGCCGGACCGATCGAAGAGCACCTGCTTCATGCCGCGCCCCCCCCGCGTGTGGTGCAGAACGGCGCGGCGATTGCGACCGCCACGTGCTCGACGTCGAAGAGCATCGGATCAGCTATCGCGAGGTTCTCGAAGATCTTTGACGGGGTCACGCCTGAACGACTGCGTCGGCGAGAGGACGCGATGGGCCCCCCGGCCAAGGTGGGGTCCCAGCGTGGGCAACCCCGCTGCCGGGGAAGCTGGGCGCGGAGGTCGCCAAAGCGAGCTGATGCCGCGCTCGAGTCTCATGCACGCGTGTTCCATCGTCAAGCGCGACCGCGGCTTGAGCGCCCGCATGAATCCGGTCGGTGGGAATCAGAATCCGCAGAACTCCCTCCAACCGCCATGTACGAGTGGCCACCGACCGGACCGCGTGCCGACCGGCCGGACCATAGCCTCGAGATGGCGGGTCGAGCCACGGAATCTGCCCGCGCACGGGGATGTCGGCCTCGCTCGCCTGGGCCTCTCGATCATCGCGTCCGGTCACGAGCTGAGAGACATGTACAGGCACGTTCACGTCGAATGAGCTGTGGGTAACCGGATCAGGCGACTCGACGAGAGCATCACAGTCATCATTTCCCTCCACATTGCTGGTCGATTGCAAGTACTTGGGAAACCCTCTCAGCGATCACTTGGTATCCATGCTCGTTGGGGTGGCCATCGTCGTTGTTGGGATAGAGCGGTTCCTCGTCGACCTTGGCCCTGAGGGCCGGCAACATATCCTCGAAGCATATGCCGCTCTTCTCGAGGCGCTCCGTCAACATGGCCCGTGCAGATGCTTCCTGTTGGACCAACTGCGCCAGGTCTTCATCAGGATGCGCTGATGCTCTGACGACTACGGGCCAATAGACGCTTTCCTTGGTTGGCAACAAGATCACCATGAATCTGATTGTCTTGCGGTCGGCGAAATCCTTCATCCCAACCAATGCATCCGCCGTCAGGCGAATTCCCTCCTGCACTTCATCGGATGCTGTGTTCAGGGCATTCAGCCTGGTCTTGGGAGTGAACACAGTAACCAATCGGCCGGATTGATCAGATAAGACGACAAAATTCTTTGTGGCCGTACCTGCTTGGTGTTGCACCTCCAGCCGATGGACAAACTCTCCAAATGAGAACGCTGCCATGCGATAGATGACGCTATTGGAAACGAGCCACTCTCTAGTGCCGGCGAACAGAACTGGCGGCGCCGTTTGAGCCGCATTCCCCTTGTCGAGCACAAAGTCCTTCCGACGAGTTGTCAGATGCTCCCACCCGGGCCTACCGTACACAGTGCGGAAAGCGTCCATAAAGTCATTCCCAAAATAGACAGCGACAACAATCGTTTTCGGATTGAGACGCGTAGCCTGGTTGCGAAGCAGATAGTCGTATTCCATTGGCCCATAGCCGCCGAGTGCGAGGTTGTATACGTCCGACCCCGTTATCCGTGCCAACTGCGCTGGCCATGATTGTGAGCCCTTGGCGGAGACGCCATAGGTCTGGGAATCGCCAATTGCAACGATATCTGCACTGACTGGCACATGGCGGTTGCGAAACCCCCATTCGTCGTGCCCAGCAGAACCTGGTAGAACCTTCTGACCCAATATCGGATCCGGGGATAGTTCAGGCCGAAGGTAGTCCCCAGGGTAAACAATGAGCCTGGCTACGCCTTCCCCTACAAGCAAGGTGAAGCTGACAGAAACGAACATCATAACCATCGCGAATAGAATGTTCCTACCTCTCGATTTCATGCTTCATCCTCGGCAAGCTGGTCGAGTTCGAACCTCTCGAGATAGCTCTTTCTGAGCTTCAAATCTCGGCCGTCCTTGGCCGGGTAGCAATTGCGAACTGCTAGGACATTCGAGCTCGGCATGAGGCTCCCCCCGCTGCCGCGCCATGACGGTACAGCCATCGCCCTCATGGCGTACTGCGGTTCGAACACCAGCGAGCCTGACGTAGCCCAGCGACAAATGCCTCCGGCGAGGGTCTTGGAGGTCCTCGATGTAGTCCGTGATCGCAGCCGTCGCCACCTCGCACGCGAGCTCGTTCCGGTGGACGAGCTTCGCTCGCGCCCGTGACGCCTCCGGTCACGAACTGAACGACATGGATAGGCACGATGATCGATTCCAACCGGGCTGGAGCCGCAGTTCCGCACTGCGGGACGGCACGTGGGGGGCGGGCCTCGCATCACGCGTACCGCGCGCCCGATCCATCTGCGGGTTCCGTCCCGTCCGTCCGCGGTGTGCGGGAGCTCTCTGAGATCGGCACGAAGGAAGTTCCTTCCTTATGATTCCAAGCTCATAGCGTGACTCGCGCCGAGGTCCTCGTCCGAAATGCAAGACCTCCTGGTTCTGTACATCCAGCCAACCCTCGGACCTGCCCACTTCGCACGGATCCGCGCACTGGATCGACAGCCGGGAATCCGTTGTCGCGGCGTCCAGCTCGCGTCGCGCGAGCGCTCGCGGGACTATCGCCCCGGCGAGGAAGACGTCGACCTGTTCGAGACACTGGTCGTCGGCGTCTACGAAGACCAGTCGCGCCTTCGAGTGATCCGAGCGGGACGCGGGCTTCTCGCGCGGTCGCGCGCGGACGCGATCATAGTGGACCAGCCATCGGATCCCGTGCAGTCGGTCCTTGCCGCCATAGCGCGCCGCCGTGGCATGCTCGCATTCACGCGCTGGGCCTCGACCGAGCTCGATTTCGAGCGCAAGGCGTGGAGGGAGTACCTGAAGGGCTTCCTGTATCGGCGCTTCGACGGCTACCTCGTCACGGGGACGCCGGGCGCGCGCATATCTGGAAACATTCGCCGTGCCGCCGCAGCGCATCTTCGAATGCGGCAATCCGTCGGACAGCCGCTTCTCGGAGATCGCGGTGCGCGAGGGCGGTACGTCCCGCGGCAAACTACGTTCCTCTTCGCTGGACGCTTTCTATGGCTCAAGAATCTCCCACGCCTCATCTCCGCGTTCGCGCGGCTACCGCGCGGCGGGCGGGACTTGGGGCCTGGAGCTGGTCGGCTTCGGGGACGAGGAGACGACGCTGCGTGCCGAGGCGGCTTCGGCGTTCCCGGAGTCGCCTTCCTGGGGCACCTGCAGATCGAAGCGCTCGCTCGCGCGTACTCGCGAGCGGGCTGCCTCGTGCTTCCGTCCGTGTCCGAGAACTGGGGGCTCGTGGTGAACGAGGCGATGGACTGCGGCGCTCCGGTGATCGTGAGCCGGCAGTGCGGCTGCTTCCCGGAGCTGTTGGAGGAAGGTGCGAACGGCTTCGGCATCGACCCGCTCGACGTCGAGCAGATCGCGCAGACGTTGAGCCGATTCGCGAGCCTTTCGGCACCGAGGAACGCGCGGCGATGGCGACGGCGCTCGCGCGAGATCGCGCGGCTCCACAACGCCGATGCATGGGCCGTCCGCGTCGCGGACGCGATCCGGACGATCCGCGCCGAGCGTCGCGGGGCCCGGAGCCTCGCGGGCGGAGAGGTGGGCGCATCGTGAACGCAGCGGTGTCGGGTCCAACGACGCTGGTATGCGGATCACGGTGCTGCCGCGGCACCCGGCAACGGACTGAGCGGGTGCTTCTTGCGCCGGATCGCCGGTCGTTCCACCCAGAACCAGGAGAGCGCCGCCAGCATGATCGCGCCCGCGACCGTGGATACGACGTAGCGCAGCCGCCCGACACAGCCCGTAATACATCAGTAGGTTGATGACCGGTACGTGATAGATGTAGACGCCGTAGGAGACGTCATTCCGTCGGAGCAGCCGCTCCGCGAGCTCCGGCCTCGAGTAGGCGCCCGAGAACAGGGCCGCCGCGAGCCCGACGAAGAGCAGCGGATGGATGCGGTTCCCGGCGCTGAGGCCGAGCAGTTGGACGCTAAGCGAGCGCGCCGAGCAGGTAGGCCGGGGCCGATCGCCCAGAAGCGATGCGCGAGGCATCGATGGAGCGCCGCGAAGTTCCGCTGCGCGAGAACGCCGACGAGGAACATGTAGAACCAGGGTAGGAACGACGCCTTGATCAGCTTGAACGCGATTTCCTCGGAGTCCGCACGCCCAGCGAGTGAAAGGCTACGTTCACCGCGAGGAAAGCGAGCGTCAGCACGCAGAGCGCGGCGTTGGTCCCGATCCGACGCCGTTCGAGCTGCCGAAAGACCCAGTAGAGCAGAGGGATCAGAACGTAGAACTGCAGCTCGACGGTGATCGTCCAGAGGCTTCCGTTCAGCACGCCGGTCCCGAAGGCACGCATGAAGTCCGGGTTGTAGAACTGGAGGACGGTGATCTGCCCGAGGATCCATGCGACGAAGTGGGCTGACGGAGACTCGACCGTGGCGAAGTAGCCAGCCACGGTGACGCTCAGCAGCGAGAGCGCCGTGCACACGACCAGGGCGGGGTAGATCCGGAGCGCGCGATTCCGAAAGTACTCGTCGAGCCTGGAGTTGGACTCGTAGGAGCGGCTGATCAGGAAGCCGCTGATGAAGAAGAAGATCGGCACGCCGGGGATGAGCAGCGAGACGCGTCCCCACCATCCCTCCGGACCTCGAGGTGGAACGCAGCGTGCTCCAATGCCACTTGCAAGCGCGGCTCCCAGGCGGAGCAGGTCGAAGTTGTTGAGCCGGAACGTGTCCCTCATGCGTGGGTCCCGGCGCCGAGAGGGGGCGCCCGCCTTCGGAATGTCGCGTTCCTCCGCACGATGCCCGCCAACGCGCTGCCCAGGCGCTCCGCTTCGTCGGTGTATACAAAGATGCTCCGCGGTAGGGCCTCGAGCTTCCGTCGCCACCCGCGCAGGTCCTCGTCGGTGATCGCACGGATCGCGTGGAGCACCGCTTCGTCTCCCGGATCGCGGAGGGTCAATCCGATGCCCAACCGCGCAACCTCTACGCCGTCGGCGCCTCCCGCGAGCGCGATCGTCGGCGTGCGGAAGTAGCAGCTCTCGTAGAAGCGGTTGGATCGGCAGACTTCCTGAGCCCACCGCCAATCGGGATCGTGAAGCGCCGGGGCGGGATAGCACATCCATACGATGTCGACTCGGGCATACATCGCGGGGAGATCCTTGGGGGACTTGTACTGGCCGAGATACTCGACATTCGCGAGGCCCTTCGCGCGCTCGGGAAGGTCCGCCGGGCTCATCGGGTAGCCCGCGGCCACGACCGCCACGTCCTGCGGATGGCTGCGGGCCATCGACTCGAGCAGCCACCACGACCAGTCGCAACGGAGGACGCCGAAGTAGCCGATGCGGATCGGGCGCCGCGAGCCATCGGGCGCCTTCAGCGGCGGCTTCAGCGTTCTCGCTGCGGGCCCGGGCATCGCCAGCTCGTCGAGCTTGTTCTCGACGACGAGGCTCGGGATCTCTTCCTGCAGGCGAGCGCGGTAGTACCCGTCCACGAATCCCGGTGCCGTCACGACCAGCAGGCGACTACGCCGCGCGATGAATCGGTCGAGCGATCGAGCGAGGGCCCCCTTCCAGCCCTTCGCGATCTGCACCCGTCGGATGTCGCCGACCTCGAGCACCATCGGTCGCGCGAGTCCGATCCCGGCGACGATTCCGGCGAGCGCCATGTCTGCGCCCGATGCGTAGGCGAGATCGTTCTGGCGCAGCCGCGTCGGATCTTCGGGAGGCACCGAGCAACCGGAAGGCCCTCCGCAGATACTGGCCGTGCGGAATGCGCCCGAGGCTCGTCACGGGGCACGTCGGGCAATCCCCCTGGTGGTAGTCGCGGTCGAAGGCCAGTGCTTCCACCGTGCAACCGGCTTCCTGAAAGCATGGCAATGCGCTTCGAATAGCGGGGTTGGCCGACCAGCGGCAACAGGCTGAGCACCTTCGGCATGGGATCGTGCATGGAGCCTCGCGGGTCCGGGTTGGGAGTCCGCTCATAGCGTGGTGAGTCGTACCATCGGCCTCGCCGCGTTCGGATCACGTGACGCTCAGCCTTTCGCGAAGACACCCAGCAATGACGCGCCGATCTGCCGATCGAGCCGCACGAGTCGCCCAGGTAGTAGGCACCGAGGTGCAAGCCGAAGAGAACGAGGTTGAAGTCGAAGTAGTCCGACGCCTGGAAGTCGCGCTGCAGGAGCAACTCCACCGAGAACCCTTGGCTGCGCGTAGGCGCGAAGGTCAGCGCTTCGAGTTCATTCGATAGTACGTCGGGAACACGTCGTTGCCAGCGCTCCGCTTGGTGCGAGCCAGGATCGCCTGGTGGAGGCCGTGAGGAGCATCGACGAGACCAGCATCACCGGGTGGTATCGACTTGGAGTCAGGAAGACGAAACGCCCGCCCGGTCGAAGCACCCGCCGAACGTCACCCAGGAACTCGTCCGGATCTTCGACGTGCTCGACGACGTAGCGGCAGACCGCGAGGTCGATGCTCTCGTCCCGCGACCGGCCAGGGCTCGCCCGGCTGCATCTGGTGGAACTCCTGGATCAGCTCGTTGACCCGGCCTCGGGGTCCGGGTCGATGCCGATCACCCGCACCTCGGGGTGCCGGTTCCATGGGAAAGGGTTGAGGCGTCCCTTGCCGCAGCCCACGTCGAGCACGGTCATGCCGGATGCGAGACGCTTCTCGATCTCGGCGTGATAGGCGTCCCGGTCCCGGGGCGTCGAGGCGAAGATGCGCGCGCGCAGATGCTTCACGATCCGGGACATCATCGCTTCATCCCCCCTGGTGGCGCGGCTGCGTCGCGACGATGACATCCTGCGGCGCGAGGCCCGATCGACGACTAAGCACCGTCGGCTGCGCCTCGCGCGGTCTCGATCATCTGCATCTTCTCGATCCGGCTCGTATATGGTTGATGAGCACCGCCCGGTAAACACCCTTGGACACGAAGAGGCTGCCGGCCGAGGCGCCAATGATCCCGAATCGTTGGATCAGCCCCTGGATGTCGGCCAACGACCCGGCGCCGCCCAGGATCGTCAGGGGCGGCCCGATGGCGTTGCGCACCTGGGTCGCCAGCTCGAGGTCATAGCCCTTCATGACGCCGTCGCAGTCCGGCGTGTCGATGTGCGGAACACCCGCCTTGAAGAAGGCGAGCTGCAGGTCGCGCATCTCCTCCCAGTCGATCACCTCGGTGAACAGGTCGAGCCCGAGCTTGTCCACCAGCTTCTCGATGTTGTTGACGGCCTCCTGGGAGTTCCAGCCGGCATCCACATGGAACACCAGCGGACGAAGCCCCATCTTCTCCTTGGCCAGGTACGTGAGGTAGGAGCTGTCGATCCCGCCGCTCATGCCGATGATGCAGTCGAAGTCCTTGCCCCGTCCCGCCTCCTTGATCTCCTCGGTGATCTTCTGGAGCTCGGCGGCACCCCGCTCGTCGGTGTGCCAATTCGGGAGGATGGTCGAGTAGAAGGTATTGCAGTGGTCGCACACGCCGCGCTCATCGAAGCGGATGCGGGAATCCGACGTGTCCATCACGCAGTTCGCGCAGATCTGATAGGGACGGTCGACCATCGGGTCAGATCCTCACTTCAGCATCGGCAGGGTTTCGTGCGGCCGCGTCACTGCCTAGACGTCCAGCCGGATCTCGCGCCTCGTCGCGGCCGACTCGATCATCGCGAACGTCGCTCGCGACACCGCGACGAGCTCCGCGAGATCGAACGGCGACGGGCGTCCCATCCGTACGGCCTCGATCACCTCGGCGAGCGCGGTCTCCTGCCCCTTGTCCTGGTTGAACGTCTTGAAGCGCTCCCCTCCCACGACACGCGTGACGCGGAAGTTGTCCGACTCGACCGTGCGGCCGTCGGCGGAAGCTTCGAACCGCTCCTTGGGCAGCTCTCCGCTCGCGCGCGCGAGGTACTCGATGGTGGCCGTCGAGCCGTCGGCGAAGCCGAGGATCGAGATCATCGAGTCGTCCGACTCGGGATCGTGCACCGCGCTTCGCGCGTACACCGTCGACGGCGGCTGCCCGACGAGATACGCGCAGAGGTCGACGAAGTGACATACCTCGCCCACGATGCGCCCGCCGCCGGACGACGGATCGGTGACCCAGGATCCTCGCGGTGGCGGACCCGCCGCGACGGTGTAACGGATCACGAGCGGGCCCTGGCGGCCCGCGAGCGCCTTGCGCGCCGCGCGTGCGTGCGGGGAGAAGCGGCGGTTGTATCCAACGACGAGGAACCCCCCGCTCTCTCGCGCAGCAGCCGCGACGTCGTCCACCTCCTCGGGGCGCATGCCGACCGGCTTCTCGAGCCAGACCGCCTTGCCTGCGCGCAGCGCGCGGGCTGCGAGGCTCGCGTGGCTGTCGTGCTGGGTGGCGACGAACACGAGGCCGACGCTCGGATCGTCGATCGCCGCGGCGGCGTCGGTTCCGCAGACCGCGAACTTGAAGCGCTCACCCGTGCGCTGGGCGGACGATCCGGTCGCCGTCACGAGCGCCGCACGCCGCAGTCCCTTCATGCGCGCGAGCGCGGGGAGGAGGACGCCCTTGGCGTACACGCCGGCTCCCAGGAACGCGATTCCGAGGTCGCCCTTGCGCACCGCGCGCCGGCGCGCTCGCGCGATCGGCAGGGACCGCTCGACCGGGCGCTTGACGTCGTAGCGGAACACGGCGGCGACGCTCGAGACCTCGCCCTCCGCGAGCTGCTCGTACACGCGCTCGGCGTCGTTGAACGCCTCGACCTTGGTGTCGAGCAGATCGGGCCGGACGCTGCGCGATGCGAGGAGCGCGAGGAAGGCCTGCATGTTGCGGTTCTCGGTCCAGCGCACGTAGGGGAGCGGGTAGTCGATGCCGCCTTCCTCGTAGTTGCGGTCGTAACGTCCCGGTCCATAGGAGGTGCTCATCCGCAGCTCGAGCTGCTTGTCGTAGAACGTGCGCCGGTCGAGATCCATCGGCATCGCTCCCACGACGGAGATCCGCCCCTTCATCCGCGACAGCTCGGCGGCGAGCTGGATCGGGGCCGCGCTCTCCGACGACGCCGCCACCATCGCGAGATCGACGCCGTGTCCTCCCGTCGCTGCCTCCTTCCAGAACGTCGGGAGATCGGATGTCGTGAACGCCCACTCCGCTCCCATGTCTTCCACCTGCTTCGTGCGCCCGGCGTCGATGTCGATCCCGAGCACGCGGCACCCGTTCGAGCGAAGGAGCTGGACGGCGAGCTGGCCGATCAGGCCGAGGCCGATCACGGCAGCGATCTCGCCGAGGGTCGGCTCGGCGACGCGCAGCCCCTGCAGCGCGATCGCGCCGAGGGTCACGAACGCGGCGTGCTCGAGCGACACGCTGTCCGGCACGTGCACGACGAGATTCTCGGGGACGACGACGAGCTCGGCGTGGTTCGCGTAGCCCGCGCCCCCGCACCCCACGCGATCGCCCGGCGCGAAGGCGCGCACGCCCGGTCCCACCTCCTCGACCACCCCGGCGCAGGAGTAGCCGAGCGGCTGCGGGGCATCGAGGCGGCTCATGACTGCGCGATAGGTCGAGAGCGGTCCTTCCTGCTGCATCTTGCGCGTCACCTGCTGCACCAGGTCCGGTCGGCTCCGCGCCTTGCCCAGCAGCGTCTTCCGGGCGAACTCCATCGCCATGCGCTCGGTTCCCGGCGACACGACGGAGTAGTGGTTCCGGACGAGGACCTTGCCGCGACCCGGACTGGGAGCCGGCACGTCCACGAGCTCGAGCGACCCCGTTCGCGGGCTCTGCAGGATCTGCTTCATCGGAGCTCCCGTTCGATGTGTCCGCGCCAGCCGGGATGCGGCCGGAAGGCCGCGTCACAGCGCAGCTCGTCGAGCGCGAGCTCTTGCCGCGCGAAGCTCGGCGTCTCGACCTCCACGATCTTCACGTCCTCAGGCTTGGACACGGCGGTCACGCGCATCTCCCCGGCCCGCATGGGCTCCAGGACCTTGGGGATCCGCGCCTCGTCGAAACCCATGAGCCTCACGGCGACGAGATCGAGCGCGATGGGGTCGGTCGCCGCGAGCACGACACCGAGCGGCCGGTCGCGGGGCGCGAGCGGCCCCGTCTCCTCGCCGGCCACGATGCCGTCGAGGACCGTCAGCACGGTGCGGACCGGCGCGGGCGCGTCGAGATGCTCGCCCGACGGGTCGCTGTAATAGAGGCAGCGGTTCAAGTCGACGCACATGCGCCAGGTCGTCCGGTTCCCCCACCAGTTTCCGCTTCGCACGAACTCCTCCCCGCGTACGGCGCTTTCGAGCCGGCGTGCGACGCGGAAGAAGCGCAGCAGCCGTCCTTGTTGCAGGAAGGGGCGTGCGAGCTCGGTCGTCTGGCTGCGGATGCGGTCGAGAAGACTTGCCGTGGGATACTCGTCGCCGCCTTCGCCGTCCGCGCCCAGGGAGTGATGGGGCAGCCAGTTCTTGTCGCCGTTGATCCCGACGAGGTTCTTGAGCGCGAGCGTGACGCCGGTCTTCTTGTGGGTCTTCAGCTTGGGCAGGTTCACGATCAGGTCGCACTTCAGGACGGTCTCGGAGAGCAGGTACTGGTGCCGCCCGCCCTCGTGGTGGTTCGACGTGACTGCTGGATCGTAGTCGGCGCCACGGAAGCGTTTCGGATCGAGCCCGGACGCGTGAAACGCACTGCGGTGCTGGAGGTCGATCACGCGGTACCCCTCCGGATCGCCCGGCAGGGACCGGCGCGCCACGATCACACCGCCCTCGAAGCGGACCGCCTCGCGCCGGAGGTCGATCACGTGCAGCTCGCGCGCGAGCACGCCCTCGTAGAAGCGGACGAGCGCGTCGAGCCCGATGGCTGCGCGGATCGCGTCGAAGTCGCAGTCCTGCTGCGGCGCCTCGGCGATCGTCACGCGGCCCTCGCGGCCGACCGCCTTGAACGCGTAATCGGCGATCGCGCGGAGGACCGAGCCGTGAGTGACGACACTGTCGAGCGTCCCCTCCGGGTTGGGGTTCCAGTGGCGGATGAAGTTCGGCTTGAGCACGACGTGCCGCCCGGGGCCGACGAGCGCGCCGAGGGGGTTCCACTCCCGGCGTCCGAAGCGGGGCAGATCGAGGCCGAGGCCCGCGAGCGCTCCCCGCACGGCTGCGTAGGCCGGATTCGGGCGAGCGGCGCCCGCTGCCGCTGCGCCGGACCCGAACAGCGGTTCGAGCTCCGGGTACGGCTCGCCCGGCGGGTAGGGCACGACCACGCCGCCATAGCCGGACGCCGTGCGCGCGAGTCCCACGGGGATCACGGGATGTTTCTCCCGACTTCGGACCGCACGGCGCGGAACTTGCCGTTCGGCTCGCGCGGAATCGCCTTCGTGATCTGGATGCGGACCTTGATCTGGTCGCCGAGGCGCATCCGGACCTCGCGCATCAGGCGCTTCTCGCTGCGCTCGCTGTATCCGGACCGGGGTACGACCAGCACGTCGATCGAGTCCTTGTCCTCCTGGAGGATCTGGGCCTCGGCGACGTCGAACTGCTCCTTGAAGATGTGGTCGAGCCGGCCGATGAGGCGCCCGTCGGGCGTCGCGACGTAGTCCTCGACGCGTCCCTCCACCTCGAGGAACACGTCCCCCGGACGGCCGCACTCGCAGGGCTTCTTCATGCGCGTGCCGATGTCGCGGATGCGGTAGCGGAGGAGCACCGTCGCGTCCTCGCCGAGGCCGGTCACGACGAGCGGCCCCCGCTCCCACTCGTCGGTTTCGTCCTCGCTCTCGACCTCGACGATGCCGAATTCCATGTCGACGTGGAGCTTGTCGAGCTCGCAGGCGGTCATCGAGACGACGAGCTCGCTCGCCGCATAGTGGTCGCGCACGGGAGCCCCGAACGCCTTCTCGATCGCCTCGCGCTGGAAGGCGAGCAACGACTCCGACGAGGTGAAGATGCCGACGAGCTGGCCTTCGGGCAGCGGGCGGCCTGCGTCCAGCATCGCTCGCGCGACCAGGTGCAGCGCCGAGGGGTAACCCTGCACGTACGTCGCCGGCGTGCGATGGATCGCGTCGACGTAGTGGACGAGCTGCGACGGCGACATGTGGTAGATCGAGAAGAGGGTCTGGCCGTTGTAGGCGTTGGTGCGCCAGTAGGGGGGACGGATCTGCCGCAGCGGCACGACGACCTGGCCGCCGAACGTCATGAACGGGTCCGAGATGTCGGCACCGAACGCGCGGCGTTGCCGCCACACGGCGGCGTACCCCTCGCCGATGCGCTCGGGCGTGTGCCAGAGCAGGAGCGGCGTGCCCGTCGTGCCGCTCGTCGCCGTCTGCACGAGCTCGCGTTGGCGGCGGTCGTTGGCGAGGAAGGTCGGGTACTTCTCGCGGAAGGTCGGCTTCTCGACCGGCTCGACCGTCGCGAGCGTGCGCGCGATCGCCTCGCGGTCGTCCGGGTGGTCCGACGGCGGAGGGAGGTCGCGGTAGTAGGGGACGAGTTGGCGCGCACGCTCCACGAGCGTGTCGAGACGGCGCCGCTGGAGCGCGACCAGCTTCTCGAGCGGTCCGTCGACGGACGCCTCCCACTCGGCGAGCGTCCGATAGAAGTGCGGCGTGAACCGCGAGCGGCTGCGGCGGTAGCCCTCCGCGCTGCACGCGACGTTCTGTGCGAAGATGGGCAACGCTTCGTAGAGGAGCCGTCTCACGCCCGGCATCCCGCCACCCGCTCGAGGAACGCCGCCATCCGGCGCGCCAGGCGGTCGCGCTGGAACTCGGCGTCGACCCACGCGCGTCCGGCGCGCGCGCGCGTCGACGCGTCCTCGGGATGAGCCTTCGCGTCGAGGATCGCCTGCGCGAGCGCTGCGGGGTCCTCCGGATCGATCACGAAGCCGGCCTTCGCCTCCTCGACCAGGGTGCGGATCTCGCCCGGGGGCGCGGCGAGGATCATCGGCCGCTCCTGCGCGAGGTACTCGAACACCTTCGAAGGGATCACGGTCGCGAACACCGGGAGGTCGCGGAGGACGACGAGGGTCAAGTCGATCGTCGAGAGCCAGCCGGGGATCTCGGTCCGGGGCCGGAGCCCGAGCAGACGCACGTTGTCGAGGCCGCGCTTCGCGATCTCGGCTTCGAGCCGAACGCGGTCGGCGCCGTCACCGATCAACAGGAACACGATCTCGCGGCGATCGCGGAGCCGCTCGGCGGCGTCGATCACGGTCACGAGGCCGTGGGCCAGCCCGAGGGTTCCGAGATAGGCGACCATGTAGCGGCCGTCGAGCCCGTGTGCACGCCGGAGCGCCGCGTCGGGGGGCCGCGGGTGGAAGAGCGCGCCGTCGATCCCGTTGTACACGAGCTCGATCCGGTCGCGAGGGATCCCGCATGCGGCGATGTGTGCGATGAACGCCCGCGTGTTGACGACGATGCCGTCGGCGCGGCGGTAGAGGAAGGACTCGAGCGCCTCGAGCGCGTGGATCAGCCGTGGGCTCCGGAGCTGGCCGAGCTGGACGATCGAATCGGGCCAGAGGTCCCGCACCTCGAGCACGAAGGGCCGACGCTTCAGGAGGGCGACCGCCGCGCCGGCGAGCCCGCAGAAGAACTGCGGGCTCGTCGCCACCACGACGTCCGGTCGCGGCAGGCGCAGGCACGCCAGCACGCTTGCGACGGCGTACACGCCGTAGTTGAGAGAACGCCGCAGGAAGCCCTCGTTCGGTGTGATGAAGGTGAAGACCCGTACGACACGGATCCCGTCCATCGCTTCTTCCTGGAGCACGCGGTTCCGGTAGCCCTCGAAGACCACGCCTCTCGGGTGGTTCGGAACGCCGGTCACGACGGTCACGTCGTGACCGTCCGCGACCCAGCGGCGAGCATGTTCGAAGGTGCGGTTCGCGGGCGCGTTCACCTCGGGTGGGAAGTAGTGCGTGAGAAAGAGGATCTTCAAAGGCTCGCCCGTCAGTTCGGGACGTACGCGGGCAGCAAGGGCACGAGCGCCGTCGCCACGCCGCGGAAGGCCTCCTCGGCCCGTGCTTCCTCGCCGCGCCCGACGGGGATGGTGAAGCGCACGAGCGCGCCATCGCTGCGGCTCAAGCGGGCGCGGTCCCAGAAGAGGTCGATGATCTTGCGCCAGTCGTCTGCGATCACCCGCCCGCGCTCCTGGTACCAGTAGTAGACGAGCTGGCGCTGATCGCCCTTCGCGATCACGAGGCGCTTCACCTTCGCGGGGACCTGAGGCAGGCCGGGCACGTCGATGGCCGTGTCCTCGGCCGCGATGATGTCCCACCCGGAGCCCGGCAGGCAGTGGGCGGGCGGGTGGATCCGCGTCTCCTCGCCGCCCGCCGTGTTCACCTGCGAGGCGTGGTATCCGACGTAGACACCGACGGGAGCCGCCGTCGCCACTGCTGCGTTGCGGTACTCGCAAATCAAGTAGTCGCTCACGCCGAGATTCGCGATGACCCTTGCTTCCATGTAGTCGCGCTGCCCGCAGCGCCAGTCGCCGAGCTCCATCGGGAATGCCGCGAGGCTCTTTCGCTGGGGGTGCACTTCCACCGACGCGAGGTGGTAGTAGACGTAGAACTGGAGGACGAGGAAGAGAGCGGCCACGATCGCCTTGGTCATACCCCCGGCTCCTCCTCTGCTTCCTCGACCTCGTCGCCCCCTCGCCACGACTGCGGCACCACCCACTGAAGGAGACGCGCCTCTGCGAGGAGCAGGACGAATGCGATGCTGAAGGTGAAGAGACCTTGCATCTCATGGATCCAGCCGCCCGCAGCCTGTTCTCCCCAGACATGCGTCAGGACGCCGGTCAGGGCGACGCGGAAGGCGTTCACGAGGATCGCGATCGGCACCGCCGACGCCACGATGATCACCCGCTCGACGAAGCTCTTGCGGAAGAAATATGCGAAGACGACGCCCAACGTGATGAGCGCCATGAGCGAGCGCAATCCGCTGCAGGCTTCCGCGACGAAGAGCCGGCTGTTCGCAAGGTGGATGATGTTGCCCTCGCGCAGCGCAGGAATGCCGATCCAATAGAGTGCATCCACCGCGAAGTCCGCAGCGATGAGCTGGAGCGGGAACGCGATGGTGTTCACCAGGGACTGCGGGAGCGGGACCATGAGGAACAGGAAGCCCAGCGGGAATGCGATCGCGCGAAAGATCTCTCGTCCGAGCAGGAGCAGCACGAGCCCCATGAGCGCGAACACGAACGAGACGCGGGTCGTCATGTACTCGACGCCGAGCGTACCGACGGTGAGCGTTGCGACCGACGCCGCGAGCGGCACGAGCCCCCACCAGCTCGGCGCGATCCTCGCTTCCGCCAGCGCCTCGCGGCGTTCCCAGGCGAAATAGAGCGCGAGGGGCACGATCAGGAAGCCGTGAGAATAGTCCTCGACCTCGTACCAGTTGACGCCCATCCAGTAGAGGATGGGGGACCAGATGGCGAACGCGGCGGCGAGAGCCACGCAGAACGTGATCACGTTCCCGCGACGGGTGCCCGACGCGGCGGCCAACCCGATACCGGTGCGCGGAACCGCCGAGTCCACCTGCGCGCTCCCCTCTGTCATCTCGCCCCTAGAACAGCGCGTAGATGAACGGCGCCACCGCCGAGCCCTGGGTGAGGACGATGAGCGCGGAGAGCAGCAGCATCGTCACGAGGATCGGTGCGAGCCACCACTTCTTCCGGACGCGCATGAACGACCAGAGCTCTCCGAAGATCGACAGCCGGCTGTGAGACTTGCCACGGGTCTGAGCCATCTAGGGATTCTCCTGGATCAGTCGAGTGCATACTTTTCACGCCAATCGAAGTCCTCACTGAGCTTCGGCTGGTCGCGCTTGTACAGGATCTGGTTGCCCAGCACGAGGGCATCCATCTTCGTGCGCATGAAGCAGAGATACGCGTCCTCCGGCGTGCAGACGATCGGCTCGCCGCGCACGTTGAACGACGTGTTGATGATCACGGGGCAGCCCGTGCGGCGGTCGAACTCCGAGAGGAGATCGTAGAACTCCGCGTTCTGCTCGCGCGTGATGGTCTGGACCCGGGCCGACCCGTCGACGTGCGTCACCGCGGGCAGGGCGCTCGTGTACCCCTCGACCGGTCCGCTCGGAAGCTCCATCGCATCGGCTGGAGGTCCTTCACCTGGCACACCAGGAGCATGTACGGGCTCTCGCGGTCGAGGTCGAACCACTCCCCGGCCTTCTCCCGGAGCACTGCGGGCGCGAAGGGGCGGAAGCTCTCGCGGTACTTGATCTTCAGATTGACGCGCTTCCAGTTCTCCTGGTTGCGCGCGTCCGCCAGGATGCTGCGGGCGCCGAGGGAGCGCGGGCCCCACTCCATGCGGCCCTGGTGCCAGCCGATCACCGCCTGCTCCTCGTCGAGCAGCCGGGCAGTCTCCTTCAGCATCTCCGCGCGCGAGAGCGCCTGGTACGGGAGCTGGCGCTCGTCGAGGAACTTGCGGATCTCCGCGTCCGAGAAGGCAGGGCCCCAGAAGGCGTGGTCCATCCTGAAGCTGCGCGGCTTGTCGAGCACGCAGTTGTGCGCGAACAGCGCGGCGCCGATCGCGCCACCTGCGTCGCCGGCCGCGGGCTGCACCCACAGCTCCTTGAACGGCCCCTCGCGGACCACGCGTCCGTTCGCGACGCAGTTGAGCGCCACGCCGCCGGCCATGCACAGGTTCTCGAGGCCCGTGCGCGCGTGCAGGTCGCGCGCCATCCGCAGGACGATCTCCTCGGTCACCTTCTGGACGCTGGCGGCCATGTCCCAGTGGAACTGCTCCATCTTCGACTCGCCTTCCCGGACGGGGTGCCCGAACAGGTCGGCGAACTTCTGGTTCGTCATGGTGAGGCCGTAGTCGAAGGCGAAGTACTTCATGTTGAGCTTGAACGAGCCGTCGTCCCGCAGGTCGACCAGCTCCTTCAGGATCGTGTCGTAGTGGACCGGCTTCCCATACGGCGCAGCGCCCATCACCTTGTATTCGGCGCTGTTCACCTTGAACCCCAGGTAGTAGGTGAAAGCGCTGTAGAGCAGCCCGAGCGAGTGCGGGAAACGGATCTCGCGGATGAGCTCGATCGAGTTGCCGCGGCCGACGCCCTGCGTCGCGGTAGCCCACTCTCCGACGCCGTCGAGTGTCAAGATGGCGGCTTCTTCGAAGGGGGAGGGCAGGAAGGCCGACGCCGCGTGCGACTGGTGGTGCTCGGCGAACAGGATCTCGCCGTCGTAGTCGAGGGCCTTCCGGATCTGGTGGGGGACCCAGAGCTTCTCCTTCATCCAGACGGGGATGGCCTTCGTGAAGGAGGCGAGCGATCTGCGGGAACGTCGCGAGATACGTGCTCAGGATCCGTTCGAACTTGATCAGCGGCTTGTCGTAGAAGACGACGTAGTCGAGGTCCGCGACCTGGAGGCCCGCCTCGCGCAGGCAGTACTGCGTCGCCTGCTGCGGGAAATCGGGATCGTGACGCTTCCGCGTGAAGCGCTCTTCGTGCGCGGCCGCCACGAGGACGCCGTCGCGCAGCAACGCGGCAGCCGAGTCGTGGTAGTAGCAGGAGACCCCGAGGATGTTCATGCCCTTCCCGCCTAGAACTGCTGGCGCGCCCGTTCGAGCTCGGGTCGCGTGGTTTCAGCTTCGCGCCAGGCGGAGCCGCCTTCGCGCAGCCCCCGCTTCGCGAGGAGGTCGCCGCGTCCGAGCACGATGCCGACGGCAGCGGGACCGATCATGAAAGCGTAAAAGAACGAGAGAATCACCAGGGTCTGGACGTGGGCGAACCTGCCCGCGATCACGAGCCACCCCTCGTACAAGCGCCGCCAGAAAGGCTTCCCGCCGGTCATGCTCCCGCCACCCTCCGCGGCGCGGCGGCGGTGCCGCCGAACACGCGCTCCAGCACGTCCACGATGCGCCGCGCCGCGCCGCCGTCCCAGCCCTCCGGCACCTGGCCGCGCCTCGCACCTCCGTCCAGCACCTTTCGCACCGCGGCCCGGATCGCCGCCGGATCGGACCCGACGAGCGTGTTCGTGCCGTGGGTGACCGTGACGGGGCGCTCGGTGTTGTCGCGGAGGGTGAGGCACGGCACTCCGAGGACCGTGGTCTCTTCCTGGATGCCCCCGGAGTCCGTCAGCACGACGCGCGCATCGGCCATCACCCGCAGGAACTCGAGGTAGCCGAGCGGCTCGGTGGTCGCGCAGCCTCGGCTCCTGTCCCCCGAGGGATCGCGCGATCGCCGCACGTGTTCGGGGGTGCACGGGAAACACGATCGGAATCTCCTCATGGATGCTCTCGAGCAGCGCGAACAGCGCGCGGAGGCGGTCGGGCCGATCGACGTTGCTCGGGCGGTGCAGGGTGAGCACTGCATACCCCCGCCGCCGCAGTCCCAGCCGGTCGAGGACGTCGAGCGTCGCGCGCCCGTTCGAGATTCGCGAGCAGGGTATCGATCATGACGTTGCCGACGAAGTGGATGCTTGGCAGGTGCAATCCCCTCCCGCCGCAGGTTCTCGTCGCCGGCGGGCTCGGTCGTGAAGAGCAGATCCGAGATCGGCGTCGGTCACGAGCCGGTTGATCTCCTCGGGCATCGTCCGGTCGCCCGACCGCAGTCCCGCCTCGACGTGCGCGACCGGGATGCAGAGCTTCGCGGCCGCGAGGGCGGCGGCGAGCGTGGAGTTCACGTCCCCCACCACGATCACGACGTCCGGACGCTCGCGCTGGAGGATGCCGTTCCATCTGGCGCAGCACCTCGGCGGTCATGCTCGGCATGGGTGCCGGAGCCCACCCCGAGGTTCACGTCCGGCTCCGGGATCCCGAGGTCGGCGAAGAAGGCGTCGGACATCGCGGCGTCGTAGTGCTGGCCCGTGTGGACCAGGAACACGCTCGAACCGCCCCCGCGGTCGCAACTCGCGCAGGAGGGGCGCGATCTTCATGAAGTTCGGGCGCGCACCAGCCACCGCCACCACCCGGATCCGCCAATCCGCCTGACTCACCCATGCCGCTCGATCGCCTCCGCGCCGGCCCGGGCGCCGGCCCGACCAACCCGCCTCCAGGGAACCCTACAGACTACCAGCCACCCCAGCCGCCGCGCCCGGTGCCGGGAGCATGTCCCCAGCGCCCAGCCGTGGCTCGAGGCCTGCCGAGTTCAGGAGGCGCTTCTGCCACATGAGTGGCCGCGATGGCCACAAAGGTGGAAGGAGCCTTGCCCCGAGCGACCCGAGCGAAGAGGAAAATCAATTCCTATCTCGAAACCGCCGCTTCCCATTGATGGAAAGCAAATTCCCAATCCACGAAGATCCTCGGCCGGAGCGTGGCCTCGCGGAGACTCGCGGGACGGGCACGGAGCTCGAGCGCCGCTGGCCTCACGGCCGGGCGAGGCCTCGCCCGATGCGGGGAGGAAGCCCCGACATGACGATCGCTTTCGCGTGCTGGTGATCGACGACGATCCGGGAGTGCGCGACTACCTCGAGGCTCTGGTGTCGCGTCAGGGCTACCAGGTCTTCGCCGTCGCCGAGAGGCGAGGAGGCGCTGCGGGGGCTCGAGCGACACACGTCCGGATCTGGTGACACTGGACGTGGTGCTGCCCGGCATGGACGGCCTCGAGACGCTGCGCGAGCTGAAGCAGCGCATGCCGGAAGTTCCCGTCGTGATGCTCTCCGGCCACGGACAGGCGCGCACGATCGTCGAGGCGATGCGGCTCGGGGCGTCCGACTTCCTCCGGAAGCCGTTCGAGGTGGAGGAGCTCGAGCTCGCGTTCCAGAAGGCCCTCGAGAAGCGGGCGCTCAAGGCCGAGGTCGAGCAGCTGCGGGGCCGCGCACGGACCGAGACCGAGATGCTCCTCCTCGACGGCGACAACCGGAAGATGAAGGAGGTGCGCGAGATCATCGAACAGGTGGCCGACACCGACATCACCGTCTTGATCCGGGGCGAGAGCGGAACCGGCAAGGAGCTCGTGGCGCGCTCGGTGTTCCAGCTGTCGAACCGGCGCGACCGGCCGTTCGTGAAGGTCAACTGCGCGGCGCTGCCCGTCGGAGCTGCTCGAGAGCGAGCTCTTCGGCTTCGAGAAGGGCGCGTTCACCGGCGCGCAGAAGCGCAAGCTCGGGAAGTTCGAGTTCGCCAACCACGGCACGATCTTCCTGGACGAGATCAGCGAGATGCACCCCAACCTCCAGGCGAAGCTGCTCCAGGTGCTGCAGGACGGCGAGTTCTCGCGGCTCGGCGGCGAGAACGACGTCCGCGTCGACACGCGCGATCATCGCGGCGACGAACCGCAATCTCGAGAAGGCGGTGCAGGACGGCGCGTTCCGCGAGGACCTCTTCTACCGCCTGAACGTCGTGACGATCCATCTGCCGCCGCTGCGCGAGCGCCGGGACGCGATCCCGCGTCCTCGCCGACTACTTCCTCCGGAAGTACAGCGAGCAGTACCGCAAGAGCCTGAAGCAGCTCTCGCCCGAGACCCTCTCCGTCATGATGCGGTTACCATTGGCCTGGGAACGTCCGCGAGCTCGAGAACATCGTGAAGCGGATGGTGGTCCTCGGGAACGAGGCCACGGTGATCGGCTGAGATTGCGGCACAAGACCGGGACCGCGAGGCCCACGGCGGGGACTCCAGCGCGGGCCTCGACCTGGACTCCCTCGGGGCCGACCTCGCGAACGGGGAGGGGGTCGACCTCAAGGCGATCGCGAAGCGAGCCGCCCAGGTGGCGGAGAAGCGGGTGATCGAGCGGGTGCTCCACCAGACGCGCTGGAACCGCAAGGAGGCCGCGGAGCGCCTCCAGATCAGCTACAAAGCCCTGCTTTACAAGATGAAGGAAGCGGGCCTGAGCGAGCGCGCCTGAGGGCGCGCCGGGGGAGCGTGATGCGAATGACCGGGATCGCCGTCCGGCCGGCCGTGCTGCTGGCGCTGCTGCTGGCGCTGCCCAGCGGCTGCGCCAACCTCCCGCCGCTGCCTTCGGATCCGGATCAGGCGTCGCGGGCGGGCTATGTGATCGGCCCCTCGGACATCTTGAAGGTGAGCGTGTGGAAGAACCCCGAGCTCACCATCGAAGGGGTCCCCGTCCGTCCGGACGGGAAGATCAGCATCCCCCTTGCGAACGACGTCCAGGCGGCGGGGCTCACCCCCCTCCAGCTGAAGGACGTCCTCACGCAGGCGCTGTCGGAGTACGTGACTGCTCCCGACGTCACGGTCATCGTCATCCAGATGAACAGCCGCCGCGTGTCGGTCGAGGGCGCGGTGCAGCGGCCCGGCCCAGTGCCACTCTTCGCCGACCTGCGCGTCGTCGACGCTCTCACGCAGGCGGGGGGCTTCACGCCCTTTGCGAGCCGCAAGCGGATCAAGATCCTCCGCCGCAACGCGGACGGGTCGCTGAGCGCCTATGGCTTCAACTACGATGCGTTCGTCGCCGGCGATGCTCCCGGGTCCAATGGCCTCCTCGAGCCGGGCGACACCGTCGTGGTGCCGGAATAGCGCATGATTGGATGGCGCCTGCTCCCGCTTCTCCTCCCTTTCGTGGTCACGACGGCGAGCGCCGTCGAGCTCAGCGGCGGCGCCGAGGCGGAAGGGGGCTGGAACAGCAACGCTGTCAACACACCCAACGGCCCCTCCTCCTGGACGGGGAAGGTCGGTCCGTTCATCCACGTCGATGAGCCGCAGGGCGACCTCCAGTTCGACCTGCTCTACCGAGCGCGCTACGACACCTACTACGATCTGCACGCGCTCGACGGCTGGGAGCACTACGCAAATCTGACGGGGTCGTACCGATTCAGCGGGACCACCACGGTCCGTTTCGGCAACCTGTTCCAGTTCTATCCCGTCGGGAGCTCGCAGTACCAGAACCTCGCGGCCATCAACGGTCAGCCCGTGCCCGGGCAGGTCCTCACGGTGCTCGGGACCAACCGGGTGCTGCTGAACAACGCCAGTGTGACCCTGTCCCATGCCTTCTCCCCGCTGTGGCTCACCGAGCTGGAGCTCTCGAACAGCTACTACGACCCGCGGGGCGAGGTGGGGGCGGTCTCCTCCGACACGACCGTCGGTCAAGGGTCGATGATCTATCAGCTCGATGAAGTCGATCAGCTGGGCGCTGGAGTCGGCGTCACCGCGCAGCAGTTCCTGGCCACGAACAACCGGGGCTCGACCCACACGGAGTACTACAACGTGTTCGGGCTCTGGAGGCACGACTTCAGCCCGACGCTCAAGTTGGACGCACAGGCGGGACCGACCTTGGTGGATGCCAGCCCGCAGAAGGTGACTGCGCAAACCATCGGGGCGCCGCAGATCGCGTTGACGTCCGACGGCAGCGGCGCCTTCTTCTCGTCGTGCCCGCCTTCTGCTTCGGGCCTCCATTTCTTCCAGGACTGCACGGACTTCTTTCGGATTCAGGGCCAGGTCAACACCATCGTGGACATCCCGTTGATCGCCGACCAGTGGAACGGGCGGCACCGATTTCACGTATTTCGCCGAACATCGCGCTCACGAAGGAGTGGGAGACGATCACGGGCCGGCTGAGCTACTCGCGGAGCGCGTCGAGCCAGGGCACCAACGCCTCTTCCGTGCTGGACAGCGTCACCGCGATCGTGACGTGGCGTCCCACGGAGATGTGGAACATCGCGCTCACGGCGCTCTGGAATCGGCGCGAGTCGAAGACCGAGCAATTCAACACGGGGCGGCTGACCGTGGCTCCCCTGGTGTTGAGCGCGCCAGGTCTACCCGACGTGACCTCGCGGGATCGTCGACGTTCATCCTCGAGGCATCGAACAGCGCGATCGACATCCAGGATTACATCGTCTCCCTGCGTGTCGATCGCAAGATCTGGAAGCGCCTCAGCGTCTACGGTTCGTTCATCTATTTCTACCAGACCCAGAAGAACAGCCTGGGCACCAGCGCGAACCTCAACTACGACGCGACGCGCTTCAACGTCGGCGTCCGGTTCGAATTCGATCCGTACCACCTCTAGCGACGGAGCCCCCCATGAACGTCGACCAAGGTTTCCAGCTCAGCGATCTGCGCGGCATCCTCCGCCGGCGCGCGTCCGTGATCGGAGTCGTCGCGGGTGGGATCTTCCTCGCCTCGATCCTCGTGGCCTTCTGGCTCCCGAACCGGTACGAGGCGCGCACCACGCTGCTGGTCGAGCCGCAGGTCATCACAAGAAGCTCTTCGAGGCGGGCGTCGAGAAGAGCGACCTGAACGCGCGCCTGCACATCATGACCATGCAGATCCTCTCGCGGCCGCGGCTGTCGAAGATCATCGACGACCTGAAGCTCTACCCCGAACAGTCGGAGGAGATGACCCGGGAGGAAGTGATCGAGTACATGCGGAAGCGCATCCAGGTGGTGCCGGTCTTGCCGGAGCTCGAGACCCAGTCGCAGATTGCCCTCCGGCGTCAGAACGTCGACTACGAGATCAACACCTTCCAGCTCGTCTTCGTGAACGAGTCGGCGAAGACCGCCGCGGACGTCGCGAACCGGCTCGCGAACGACTTCATCGAGGAGCACATCAAGGAGCGCGTGCAGGTCTCCGGTGACACCTCCGAGTTCATCGAGAGCGAGCTCCAGCGCCTCGCGACGCGCATCCAGCAGGTGGAGGCGCAGGTGGCGCAGGTGAAGAGCGAGAACCCGGGGCGGCTCCCGGAGGACATGGACGCGAACCAGCGGCTGCTGGAGCGCGGAATCGACGACCTTCGCGTCGTGCAGCGGGAGCTCGCCGAGGCCCAGAGCGACGAGGCGTTCTACAAACAGCAGTCGCTCGTGTCCGCGACGACGCCCATCGCGAACGAACAGACGAGCCCAACCGTTCGGCTGGAGACGCTGCGGCAGCTGCTCGGCAAGCTACCGAGCACGCGGCTTCACGGACAAGCACCCCGACGTCATGGCGACGCAGGTCGAGATCGCGGATCTCGAGCAGCGGATCGAGGAAATCCGGGGCTGATGACTCGGCTTCGGTGCTCTCAGTCCCGCAGCAGAACGCAGAGGCCGAGCGGCGGCGCGCGGCGCTGCGGGTCTTGTCCGCCCAGGAGGCCCTGAAGAAGGTCCAGGCGCAGGTGGATGACATCCAGGCGCGCCTCGCGGACACGCCGCGGGTCCAGGAGCAGCTGCTCGCGCTCGAGCGCGAGTACAAGCACCTGTCCGAGAGCTACCAGGAGTTCAGCAACAAGCGGCTCGAGGCCGGCGTGCAGGCCAACATGGAGCGGCGTCAGAAGGGCGAGCAGTTCCGCGTGCTGGACACTGCCGTTCCGCCGCCGGAGCCCAGCTCGCCGAACCGCCTCCTGATCGTCGTCGTAGGCGCGATGCTCGGGCTCGCGATGGGCGTTGGCCTCGGCATCATGCTCGAGAGCGCCGACTCCTCCTTCCACGTCGCGCGGGATCTGCAGGCGGCACTCCGGGTTCCGGTCCTGGCGGCGATCCCGTCGATCCTGCTCGACGCGGACCGTGCGGCGGCCCGAAGGCGGAACGTACGTCACGCGATCGCCGTCGCGTCGGTGAGCGGCGTCGTGCTCCTGGCCGCGATGGGCGGCTATCTCTACAACAACGGCCTGCCGAGCTTCTTCTCGTCGCCGGGTCCAGGCGCCGCCGCGCCGGCCGCGGCGACCCCCACCCCGGCGCCCGCGCTCGCACCCACAGGAGCCCCCGTCGTGAGGCCGCGCCCCGCCATCCCCGACACCGACACCGACGAGGACGTCGAGCCTCCGGCCACCGGAACAGGAACTGAAAGGCGCCGCGCCATGTACCTCACCTACTACGGGCTCGTGCGCAGCCCGTTCGAGATGACGCCCGACCCGGCCTTCCTCTATCTCGGGGAAGCGCACCGCGAAGGTCTGGCGACGCTCGTCTACGGGGTGCGCGCGCGGAAGGGATTCGTGCTGCTGACGGGCGAGGTGGGGACCGGAAAGACCACCCTGCTGCACGCGCTGCTCTCGCAGCTCGACGCGGGCACGCGCGTCGGCGTTCATCTTCAATCCGCGCCTCGAGCCGCTCGACTTCTTCCGGGTGCTGTTCGACGAGTACGGCATCGACGAGGTCTGCCGCACGAAGGCGGACTACCTGCTCGCGCTGAACCGCTTCCTGATCGCGCGGCTCGAGCGCAACCAGCCGACGCTGCTGATCGTCGACGAGGCGCAGAACCTCTCGACCGAGATGCTCGAGGAGATCCGGCTGCTCTCGAACCTCGAGACGCCGACGCTCGAAGCTGATCCAGATCATGCTCGTCGGGCAGCCGGAGCTCCAGACGCTGCTCGCGAAGCCCGAGCTGCGCCAGCTCCGGCAGCGCATCGTGCTCCGCCACCACCTGCGACCGTTCGACCCGAAGCGAGACGAGCTCGTACGTCGAGGAGCGGCTTCGCCTGGCGGGCTACACGGGGAAGGGTCTCTTCGACAGGAAGGCGCTCGCGGAGCTGCACCAGCAGAGCGGCGGGCATCCCGCGCCTGCTGAATGTCGATCTGCGACGGCGCGCTCCTGCTCGGCTACGCGCGGGAGCTCGAGACGCGTGCATCGCGACGTGATCCGGGAGGTGGCGCGAGATCTGGCGCTGGAGGCGCCGCCCGCGGCAGCGCTGGCGGCGCCCGAGCCGGCCGCCGGCCGGCGCGCGACGCGGGCTCTTCGGCTTGTTCCGTTCTTAGACGCTGAAAAAGGGGAACGCGATGGGAAAGGTATACGACGCACTGCGACGCGCGGAGGAGCAGCGAGGCCGGACGGCCGGCGCCCCTGCACCGGTCGTCGCCGAGTGGTCCCGCCACCAGTGCTCCGGTTCGCAAGAAGGAACAGCTCGCTCGTGAAGCGCCTGCTCGCCCTGTTCGGACGGAGGCCTGCGCCCGAGGATCCGAACGCGGGCAACAAGCGGCGCATCTCGCTCCTGATGCCCGACTCCTTCGTGGCCGAGCAGTTCCGCACCCTGCGCGCGCGCCTCGACGCGCTCGCGGCGCAGCGACCGCTTCGAACGATCGCGATCACGAGCGCGCTTCCGGGAGAGGGCAAGACGACCGCCGCCATCAACCTCGCGATCGTCACGGAGATGAGCCTCGACCGCCGCGTGCTGCTCGTGGACTGCGACCTCCGCAAGCCCAAGATCCACCGCGCGCTCGGCCTCCGCCCGGAGGCCGGTCTCGCCGAGGTGCTCGCCGGGGAGGTCCCGCTCGAGAAGGCGATCGTGCGCGTCGAGGGCCCGGCGTTCGAAGGCGGCGCGCTCGAGGTGCTGTCCGTGAAGAAGACCCCGTCGAACCCCTCGGAGCTCCTCGGCTCCGCGAAGTTCAAGGCGCTCGTCGAGGAACTGTCGCGGCGCTACCCCCTGGTGATCCTGGACACGCCCGCGACGCTGGCGCTGCCCGACGCGAAGAGCATCTCGGAGATCGCGGACGGGCTCGTGATGGTCGTGCGGGCGGACACGACGCCCCAGGAGGACGTAGAGGCTGCGCTCGACATCCTCGACCGGCGGCGCGTCCTCGGGATCGTCCTGAACGGCGCGCACGTCGACGCGCAGTACTACGGCTACTAGGCTCACGGGTCGCCTTCGGGCCGGACGAGAGGCAACGCCGCGGTGGACTTCCTGACGATCCTGATTCCGTTCGTCACGGCTGGCGTCGTCGCCGCGCTCTCGACGCCCATCGTGTCGCGGCTCGCGCGCGCGCTCCGCGTGGTGGACCAGCCGGGCGAACGGAAGGTCAACCGGCGGCAGAACATCCCCCTGCTCGGCGGCATCGCGGTCGCGCTCGGGTTCTTCGTCGGCCTCGCCGCCGCGATCCTGTTCGCGAGCGCGCTGCCCGTGAGGGGGCACCTCGAGGGCCTGCTCCTCGGCGGCGTGCTGCTCCTCGCGATCGGCGTCTTCGACGACCGCTTCACGCTGACGGCGTTCCCCAAGTTCGCGGTGCAGTTCCTCGCGGCGGCAATCGCGATCCGCTACGGCTTCGTGATCTCGCATTTCACGGATCCGCTCACGCACACGTCGCAGCCGATCCCGATCGTCGCGTCCTGGGTGGTCACGTCGCTCTGGATCGTCGGCGTCACGAACGCCATGAACCTGATCGATGGTCTCGACGGCCTCTGCTCGGGCATCGCGGCGATCATCGGCGCGACGCTCACGCTCATCTGCTGGCAGCTCTCTCTGCCCGTCGGGGTGATCCTCGGCGCCGCGTTCGTCGGGTCGCTGCTCGGCTTCCTTCCGTTCAACTTCCCGCCCGCCCGCATCTTCCTGGGCGACACGGGCGCGCTCTTCATCGGCTACCTGCTCTCCCTCCTCGCACTGGAGGGATATGCGAAGGTCACGCTCCTCACGTTCGTCGTACCCCTGCTCGCGCTCGCCGTTCCCATCATCGACACCGGGCTGTCGATCCTGCGCCGCGTGCGGAGCCGCACGGACCCATTCAGCGCGGACCGCCAGCACATGCACCACCGGCTCCTCGAATCCGAGGGCTCGCAACGGTCGGCCGTGCTGTCGCTCTATTTCCTCACCGCGTGCTTCTGCGTGATCGCGCTGTCGTTCACGAAGCTCGAAGGGCTCGCGTCCATCCTCTTCCTGCTCGCCGTGATCGCGCTCACCTACCGTCTCCTCCGGAACCTCGGGCTCTTCGACGTTCCCCCGGACGAGAACGCGGGGACCCGGGGATCGGCGGGGGCCGGCGGGAGCGGGCGCGCGTGAGCGGTCGGCCTGGGGCGAATCGCGGCGTGGAGCGCGTGCTCGTGACCGGTGGCGCGGGCTTCATCGGATCCACGCTGGTGGATCGGCTTCTCGCCGAAGGGCGTGAAGTCGTCGCCCTCGACTCCTTCGACCCCTACTATGAGGAGACCGAGAAACGCGCGAATCTTCGCGGCGCCCTCGCCCATCCGCGCTTCCGGCTGGAGCGCGGGGACATCCGCGACGGCGGGGCGCTCGCGCGGGTCGTCGGCGGAGCGGGGTTCGGCGCGATCGTCCACCTCGCGGCGCTCGCGGGCGTGCGTCCCAGCCTCGAGCAGCCCGCGCGCTATGCCGACGTGAACGTGCACGGCACGGCGTGCGTGCTCGAGGCTGCCGTGCGCGCGGGCGTGCCTCACGTCGTCTTCGCGTCGTCGTCGTCCGTGTACGGCGAGCGCCCGGAGGGGACCTTCCGCGAGACGGACCCCGTGGACCGACCGATCTCTCCCTACGCCGCGACGAAGCGCGCAGGCGAGCTGGTGGCGCACAGCTTCCATTCGGCCGAAGGCGTGACCGTGACGTGCGCCCGCATCTTCACCGCGTTCGGGCCGCGGCAGCGCCCGGACCTCGCGATCCGGCGGTTCGCGGAGCGGATGCTGGCGGGCCGGCCCGTCCCGGTCTTCGGCGACGGCTCTGCGGTGCGGGATTTCACGTACGTCGACGACCTCGTGGACGGGCTCGTGCGCGCGATCGACCGGCCGCTCGGCTTCGCGATTCTGAACTTCGGTGCGGGCAGGACGTGCTCCGTGATCGAGGTCGTCCGCCTCCTCGAGCAGGCGCTCGGGGTGACGGCGAGGATCGAGTGGCTGCCGCGCCAGACCGGAGACGTGACGCGGACCTGCGCCGACGTCTCCGCGGCGCGCGAGGCCCTCGGATACGCGCCGGCAACACCGTTGGATCAGGGCATCGCTCGGTTCTCCGAGTGGCTGAAGGAGCGTTCGTGAAGGGAAGGCAGGCTGCACCGCGGGCCCTCGTGACCGGAGGCGCCGGCTTCATCGGAAGCCACCTCGTCGACCGCCTCGTGGCCGACGGACACGAAGTGCGCGTGCTCGACGATTTCTCGAGCGGGCGCGAGTCGAACCTCGACCGCGCGAAGCCGCACATCGAGCTGATCCGTGGCTCGATCTGCGACGAGGCCGTGCTCGCGCGTGCGGTGCAGGGCTGCTCCCTGGTCTTCCACCAGGCGGCGGTGCCCTCGGTGCCGCGGAGCATCGCGGAGCCCGTGCGAACCAATCAGGTCAACGTCGACGGGACGCTGCTCGTGCTCGAGCTCGCGCGGCAGGCGGGCGTCCGCCGGGTGGTGTTCGCGGCTTCGTCGTCGGCATATGGCGACACCGTGGAGCTGCCCAAGGTCGAGAGCATGCCCCCGACGCCGCTCTCCCCGTACGCGCTCCAGAAGTATTCCGGTGAGGTGTACTGCCGGCTCTACCACCAGCTCTACGGCCTCGAGACGGTCGCGCTCCGCTACTTCAACGTCTACGGACCGCGACAGAACCCGAACAGCGAATACGCCGCGGTGATCCCCCGCTTCGTGCGCTCGTGCCTGCGGGGCGAGCCCCCGCACATCTACGGCGACGGGGAGCAGACGCGCGACTTCACCTTCGTCGCCGACGCGGTGCAGGCCAACATCCTGGCCTCGCGCTCGCCGCGTGCGAGCGGCGAGGTCGTCAACGTCGCGGGCGGCCGCCGGACGAGCCTGAACGAGCTCTTCCGCGTCATCCAGGAGAACACGGGCGCGAGCGTCGAGCCCGTGTACGAGCCGGCGCGCCAGGGCGACGTGCGCGACAGCCTCGCCAGCCTCGACCGCGCCGCTCAGCTGCTCGGCTACGATCCCGCCGTCGACCTCGACGAGGGCCTCGCGCGCACGATCGAGAGCTTCCGCAAAGTGGGGTGAGAAGATGAACGTGTGCGTGGTCGGGACCGGCTACGTCGGGCTCGTGACGGGCGCATGCTTCGCGGAATTCGGCGTGACGGTGGTGTGCGCCGACAACAACGAAGAGAAGATCAAGGCGCTGCAGCGCGGCGAGATCCCGATCTACGAGCCCGGGCTCGACGCGCTCGTCGCTCGCAACGTGGCCGCCGGGCGCCTCTCGTTCACGACGAACACCGCCGAGGCGATCTCGGGCGCTCTCGTCGTGTTCATTGCGGTGGGCACGCCTCCGCGGCCCGACGGCGGCACGGACCTCACGTTCGTGGAGGCGGTCGCTCGCGAGATCGGCCGCGCGATGGACAGCTACAAGGTCGTCGTCACCAAGAGCACGGTGCCGGTCGGCACCTCGCAGCGCGTGAAGGAGCTGATCGCAGCAGGAGCTCTCCGCGGCGAAGAGGAAGGTGCGCTTCAGCGTCGCGTCGAACCCGGAGTTCCTGCGGGAGGGCGCCGCCATCCAGGACTTCATGCGGCCCGACCGCGTGGTGGTCGGCACCGAGGACGACCAGGCGGCCGCGATCCTGAAGGACCTGTACCGCCCGCTCTATCTGATCCAGGCCCCGTTCGTGCTCACCAACATCCCGACCGCCGAGCTCACGAAGTACGCGGCCAACTCGTTCCTCGCCACGAAGATCTCGTTCATCAACGAGATCGCGAACCTGTGCGAGAAGATCGGCGGCGACGTCCACGCGATCGCCCGCGGCATCGGTCTCGACGGGCGGATCGGCCAGAAGTTCCTGCATCCCGGGCCGGGCTTCGGCGGCTCGTGCTTCCCCAAGGACACCCGCTCGGCCGCGCACTTCGCGCGCGAGCTCGGCGGTGAGCTCGCGATCGTCGAGGCCGTGATCCGCGTGAACGATCACCAGCGTGTGATCATGCTCGAGAAGATCGTGGCGGCCCTGGGTGGCGACGTGTCGGGCAAGACGATCGCCGTGCTCGGACTGTCGTTCAAGCCCGAGACCGACGACATGCGGGACGCGCCCGCGGTCGAGATCCTCCAGGGCCTCATCGGGCGCGGCGCGAAGATCCGCGCCTACGATCCGGCGGCGATGCCGAAGGCGGAGAAGCTCATGCCGCAGGTGCAGATGTGCGCGAACGAGTACGAAGCGTGCGAGGGCGCGAACGCGCTCGTGATCGTGACGGAATGGAACCAGTTCCGGATGCTCGATCTCGATCGCGTGAAGGGCCTGCTCCAGGACCCCGTCGTGGTCGACCTGCGCAACGTCTACGAGCCCGAGCCCATGCGCGGAGCCGGATTCCGGTACACGTGCGTGGGACGCGGGTAGTCGCGACGACCCGGCCATGTCCGTCCCGCCCTCCCTCCGCCGGCGGACCCACGCAGTGATCCTGGCGGGCGGCGCGGGTGAGCGCTTCTGGCCGCGCTCCCGGCGTCGACATCCGAAGCCGCTGCTCGCGCTCGGGGATCGCACGAGCCTGCTCGGCGGCGACGGTGGAGCGCGCGCGGCGCTGCGCGCCGGCGGACCAGGTATGGCTCGTGTGCGGTACGGAGCACGCGGCCGCGATGCGCAAGGACGCGGGCCTGCCGGCGGCTCGCACGCTCGTGGAGCCCCTCCGGCGCAACACGGCGGCGGCAGTCGCGCTCGCGGCCACCCGCATCGCGGCGCACGATCCCGAGGCGCTCCTCGTCGTGCTGCCGGCGGACCACCGCATCCGCGACGGCGCCGCCTTCGCCCGCGCGATTGCGCGCGCGCTGCCGGCCGCCGCCGAGGCGCAGGTCCTGGTCACGCTCGGCGTCACGCCCACCCGCCCCGAGACGGGCTACGGCTACATCGAGCGCGGCGCCGCGGCCCCCGGCTTCGGGGGCCTTCATCGCGTGCGGCGTTTCGTCGAAAAGCCCGATGCGAAGACCGCGGGCCGCTTTCTCCGGCGCGGCTCGTTCCTCTGGAACGCGGGGATCTTCGTCTGGAGCGCGCGCGCGGTGCTCGAGGAGATCGAACGCTACGCACCGGCGCTCCACGCGGCCTTCGCGCCGGTGCGCGCGGCGGGGCGGGGGCGGCTCTCGCGTGCGACGCTCGAGGCCGCGTACCGGCGCGCCCCGTCGCTGCCGGTGGACGTGGCGGTGCTCGAGCGGAGCGAGCGCGTCTGGACGCTGCCCGTGAGCTTCCGCTGGAGCGACGTCGGAAGCTGGGCTTCCCTTGCGGAGGAGCTCGGCGTGGAGAAGAACGGAAACGGGGGCTTCGGGGGGGAGTCGTCGAGGAGGACGCCCGCCGGAACCTCGTCTGGAGCGGGAGCCGTCTGGTGGCACTCCTCGGTGTCGAAGGGCTGGCCGTGATCGATACGCCCGACGCGCTGCTCGTGGCGCGCCTCGACAAGAGCCAGCACGTCCGCCGCGTGGTCGAGCGCCTGCGGGCGCGCGGCCGGGAGGATCTGCTCTGAGCACGTCGAACCCTACGCGAGGCAAGGAAGCGCTCGAGTCGCTGCGCGCGATCCCGCTCTTCTCGCAGGTCGGCGACGCCGATCTCGAGCTGATCGCTTCGCTCCTGATCGAGCGGCGGTATCCGCGGAACACGACGATCGTCGAGGAGGGGCTCGCGGGCGACTACATGTACATCATCCGCGAGGGACGGGTGAAGGTGACGAAGCTCTCCGACGAGGGGCGGGAGAAGATCCTGAACTTCCTCGACGAGGGCGGCTTCTTCGGCGAGATGGCGCTGCTCGATCGCGCGCCGCGCGTGGCTTCCGTGAAGACGCTGAAGCCCGTGCGTCTCCTCGCGCTCTCCCGCAGCGACTTCCTGAACGCCCTGCGCACGAGCCCCGATCTCGCGATGGCCGTGATCCAGGAGCTCGTACGGCGGTTGCGCGAGGTCGACGAGCAGGCGAGCTCGCTCTCGTTCCAGCGGGTGAAGGAGCGCACGAAGGGCCTGCTCCGGCGGCTCGCGGAGGAGGGTGCCGCCGATCCGGAGCGGCGGACGACGCCGGGGCTCACGCACCAGCAGATCGCCGACATGATCGGCACGTCTCGCGAGACCGTGACCCGCGTCGTGAAGGACCTGAAGCAGGCCGGCTGGCTGCTCCAGGAAGGCAAGCGCTACCTCGTCCCCGTCGCCGAAGACTAGAACCGGCCGGACGGCCATCAGGCGGCGGCCCCCTCCGTCCGATACGGAGGCGTGCCGCCCTGCGAGCCCGCCTTCGCCAGCGTCCTCGTCGAGTCGATGCGGTCCGGCCTCGTCGCCGTCGACCGCCGCGGGCGCATCGCCGCCCTCAACGAGGGGGCGCAGCGCATCCTCGGTTGCCCGGACGGGCCCGCATCCGCCGCGCTCGGACGCGATTGCCGCGAGGCGCTCGGCGCGCAGGCGACGCTCTGCCGTCTCCTGCTCGAGGCCCTCGACGGCCGCGAGCGACCCGGCCGCGCCGAGCTCGTGCTCGAGCCGGCCGCGGGCCGGCCGGGGCGGACCATCGGATTCACGCTCGGCGCCGTGCGCGACGCCGCCGGGAGCGTCGAGGGCGCCGCGCTCCTCTTCCGCGACCTGACGCCGTTCGAGCGCATGGACGAGCAGGAGCGGCTGCGCGAGCGGCTCGCCGCGCTCGGCACGATGGCCGCGGGGCTCGCGCACGAGATCCGCAATCCGCTGGCCGGCATGGAGGTGATCGCCGGCCTCCTCCGCCGCCGCCTCGAGGGTCGCGCGGAGGACCTCTCGCTGCTGGCGGAGCTGACCGGCGAGCTGCGATCCCTCGCCGACACGGTCTCCGCCGGCCTCGAGTTCGTGCGGCCGCTCGCGCCGGTCCACGCCCCTCAGAGCGCGGTCGGCCTGGTCGAGGAAGCGCTCGCGAAGGCGCGTGCCCGCGTTCCGCTGGAGGTCACGGTCGAGCGCGACTACGAGCCCGCGCTGCCGCAGGTCGCCGTCGACGGTGAGCAGATCCTGCGTGCGCTCACCGACCTCCTGGTGAACGCGCTCGAAGCGATGCGCGACGAGCCCGAGGGAGGCCGGCGGCTCCGGCTCTCGGTGCGGCGGGATGCCGCCGAGAGAGCGATCGCCGACGTCCGGTGGGCGGTCGACGACGCCGGTGTCGCCCTGGCCACGTGCCCGAGCATGCTGCCCGCGCTCGTGATCGGGATCGACGACAATGGACCCGGCGTCGCGCCGGATCTGCGCGAGCGCATCTTCTATCCGTTCTTCACGACGAAGCAGCGAGGATCGGGCGTCGGGCTCGCCATGGCGCAGAAGGTCGTCGCCTCGCACGGCGGGAGCCTCGCCCTCGAGCCTTCGCGCGGCCGCGGCGCGCGCTTCCGCCTGCGCCTGCCGCTCGGCGGGCCGGGAGCCGGGGCGTGACGGCGCCGCGGACGCCCGTCCGGGCGCGGATCCTCGTCGTCGAGGACGGCGACGCCCTGCGCCGCGGCATCGCGCGCGCGCTCCGCGAGGGGTTCTCCGAGGTGGACGAGGAGGCCAGCGGGGAACGCGCCATCGAGCGTCTCTCCGACCGGTCCAGCGAGCCGTACGACGTGATCGTCACCGATCTGCGTCTCCCGGGCGCAGACGGAATCGAAGTCCTCCGCGCTGCGCGCGACCGGGACGAGCGCACGAGCGTCGTCCTGATGACCGCGTTCGGCAGCGTCGAGACCGCCGTCGAGGCGATGCGGCTCGGCGCGTTCGATTTCGTGCAGAAGCCGTTCGACCTCGAGCAGCTCGAGGCCCGCGTCGGCAAGGCCGCCGCGCATGGCCGGCTGCTGCGCGAGGTGACGTCGCTGCGCGCCGAACGCGTCGCCCGCTTCGCGCCCGATCGCGTGATCGGAGCGAGCCCCGCGCTGCGGACCGCCGTCGAGCTGGCGCGCCGCGTGGCCCCGACGCGGTCGACGGTGCTCGTGACCGGAGAGACCGGCACCGGGAAGGAGGTCATCGCCGGACTGGTGCACGGCTTCTCGCGCCGCGCGGAGGCGCCGTTCGTGAAGGTGAACTGCGCGGCGTTGCCCGAGACGCTGCTCGAGTCCGAGCTCTTCGGTCACGAGCGCGGCGCCTTCACGGGCGCCGACCGCACGCGCATCGGGCGCTTCGAGCAGGCGCACGGCGGCACGCTCTTCCTCGACGAGATCGGCGACATGTCGCCCGCGACGCAGGCGAAGCTCCTGCGGGTGCTCCAGGATCAGGAGTTCCAAAGGCTGGGCGGCACGCGCGCCATCCGGACCGACGTGCGCATCGTCGCCGCGACGAACCAGGATCTCGAGGTGTCGATCGGCTCGGGACGCTTCCGCGAGGACCTCTACTTCCGCCTGAACGTGATCCGCGATCCCGCTGCCGCCGCTGCGCGAGCGGCCGGAGGACGCAGAGGCGCTCGCGCACCACTTCCTCGGGGAGTTCGCACGCGATCTCGGCCGGCCCCGTACCGGCTTCACGGAGGCCGCCCTGCAGCGGATCCGCGGGCACGCGTGGCCGGGGAACGTGCGCGAGCTGCGGAATGCGATCGAGCGCGCGGTGCTGATGGCCGACGGCGCGCGCATCGATGCCTCCGACATCGGCCTCTCCGAGGGCACCGCGCTGGCCGCGCGCGTGGCGGGGGGCCCGGAGCTCTCGGCGCTGCTCTCGTTGCCGGACCTCTCGCTCGAGGGCATGGAGCGCGCGCTCATCCAGGAGGCGCTGCGGCGGGCGCGCTACGTGCAGAAGGATGCGGCGAACCTCCTCGGCGTCACGCGGCGCAAGCTCAACTACATGATCGCGAGCATGGGGCTCACCCACCCGTCCTGGCGCCGCCACCGCGGCGCTTCCGAGGCGCCGGTCCCGCCCGACCGCCTTCCTTGAATCCTCTTGCGATTTCGGATACCACACTCCGGCTCACCATCCCGGGGGTTGCCTGATGCTCCGCGTCCGCGGGGGCGCCGTCCGCGCCCTGGTCCTCGCTCTCGTGTGCGTCACGGCCTGGGCTTGCCAGAGCACCGAGGCCAAGAAGGCCGCGTACCAGAGCCGCGGCGAGGCGTATGCGACCGACGGCAGGCACGCCGAAGCCATCATCGAGTTCAAGAACGTCCTCCAGATCGATCCCAACGCGGCGGCCGCCCACTGGGGGCTTGCGAAGTCGTACCTCGCGCTGAACAAGGTGAAGGAGGGCTACTGGGAGCTGCGCGAGACGGCGCGGCTCGATCCCACCAACCTCGACGCGAAGCTCCAGTACGGGCAGCTCGCCCGGCTCGCCGGCGAGAACGACGAGGCGCTGAAGCAGGCGGACGAGCTGATCGCCGCCGATCCGAAGAAGGGCCTCGCGTACGTGCTGCGCGGGCAGGCGCTCGAGCTGCTCAAGCGGCCCGACGAGGCGAAGGAGGCGTACCTGAAGGCGGTCGAGGTCGCCCCGGCGGAACCGGCGCCGCTCCTGCTGCTCGGCGACTTCTACGTCCGCCAGGGCGACAACGCGTCGGCCGAGCCGCTGTTCCGAAGGCTCGCCGAGGCCAAGCCGGGCTTCCAGTCGGGCAGCGCGCTCGCGGGATTCCTCGCCCGCGACAAGGCACGGAGCGCCGAGGCCGAGGCGGCGTACAAGGAGGCGCTGTCGCACGCCACGCCCGAAGAGCTCTCGCTCGCGTACCGCACCCTCGCCAGCTTCTACTACACGAACGATCGCTTCGACGACGCCGAGGCGACGCTGAATGAAGCCCTCGAGAAGAAGCCGGGCGACCTCGACGTGATCTACTCGCTCGCGCGCTTCTACGCCGCGCGCGGCGACGACAGCAAGGCCGACGCGATGGTGGAGGCAGCGACGAAGGCGAAGCCCGACGACGTGGCGCCGTACCTGGTGCTCTCCGCCTACCGCGGCCGCAAGAAGGACCTCCCGGGGGCGCTCGCCGCAGCGGAGTCAGCGCTCGCGGTCGCGCCCGACAGCAAGCCCGCCCGTCTGCGAAAGGCGGAGCTGCTGCTCGACATCGGCTACCGCGAGGGCAACAAGGAGAAGATCGCGGAAGGTCGCAGCATCGCCGACGCGGTCCTCGCGACGGATCCGAACAGCGCGGACGCGATGTTCGTGAAGGCGAAGATGGACATGGCGGAGGGTCACCAGGCCGAAGCCGCCACGGAACTGCGTCACGCGCTCGACATCCGGCCCGACTGGGCGCAGGCGAAGTTCCTGCTGGGGTCCGCGCTCTTCTTCCAGGGCGATCGGAACGGGGCGCGCGCCGAGGTGACGCGCGCGCTCGAGATCGACGCCGACCTGATCGAGGCCCGGAAGCTCCTCACGTCGATCCAGGCGTCGCTCGGCGAGGACGAGCTCGCGATCGAAGAGGGACGGAAGGTCCTTCGCGAGAGCCCGGACGACGTCAAGGTGCGCATCCTCGTCGCGCAGAGCCTCGTGCGACGCCAGCGCTTCCAGGAGGCGCTGAAGGAGCTCGAGCAGATCCCCGAGCCGAAGCGGGACGCCGAGACCGTCTACGCCTTCGGTCGCGTGTACCTCGCGCTCGGGAAGATCGATGAGGCGCGCGAGAGATTCGAAGCCGCGGACGCCATGCTCCCGAACCAGCCGGACATCCTGAACTCCCTGCTCATCATCGACAAGCGGAACAACCAGATGGCGACGTCGCTGCAGCGCCTCGAGCGCGCGGTCGCCGCGGCGCCCAACAACGCCAAGATCCAGCATCTCTACGGCCTGGCGCTCGCCTACGCCGGACGACCGACGGACTCCGAGCGCGCGCTGAAGCGCTCGATCGAGCTCGATCCGAACGACGTCGCCTCCTACCAGACCCTCGCGCAGCTCCTCGCGGTGACCGGCCGGCGCGACGAGAGTCTCGAGACGTACAAGAAGGCCCTCGCCGCGCGGCCCGATTCGGCTGCGCTGAACCTGATCCTCGGCTCGCTCTACGAAGGCGGCGGCGACACGGACAAGGCGATCGAGCACTACCAGAAGGCCGTCGAGCTCGACCCGAACCTGGCCGCGGCCAAGAACAATCTCGCGTATCTCCTCGCGGAGCAGGGCAAGGACCTCGACCGGGCGCTCGATCTCGCGCAGGAGGCGAAGGCCGGGCTGCCCGACAACCCGAACGCCGCCGACACCCTCGGCTGGGTGCTCTACAAGAAGGGCGTGGCGTCGGCTGCCGTGGGCTATCTGCGGGAAGCCGAGGGCGGCACCCCGCCCGACGACCCGAGCCTCGTCGTCATCCGTCTCCACCTCGTCCAGGCGTACGAGGCGAACAACGAGCCGAACAAGGCCCGCGAGACCGCCGAGCGCGCGGTCGCGAGCCTCGACGCGGCGAAGGAGCGGCCGGGCGGCGGACAGACCGCACAGGAGTCGCCCGCCGCGACCCAGCTGCGCTCCACGCTCGAACGGCTGAAGGCGCAGGCCAGCGCCGCGCCCGCCCCCGAGAAGGGGTAGGCCCCGGGGGTGCGAAGAACGCGCCCACGCCAGCCTCAAGCCGTCTCCCGCGCAGGTCGATAGAGCCAAAGCCCACGTCTCGCGGGCCGGCTCGGGTGCGCGCCCCGGCCCCCGCGGGACCGACAGCGCACGAGCGGTCCAGGGGACGCCGGGCGCACGCACGCGGAGGGATCGCATGAAGGCTCTGGCGCTCGCTCTTGGTCCGGCCGTCGGACTCACTCTCGCCCTGTCGGCCGGCGCGGCGGACCCCGCCCCGGCGGCGGACCCGACTCCCGCTCCGGCTCAGGCGGTGCAGGCCGAGGCCGCTCCCACGGCGCCGGCCCCCGTGCCCGCTCCGGAAGCGGCCGCCCAGCCCGAGGCGCAGCCGCATCACCGGGTGGCGCTGGGGCCGATCGGTCACGACGACGCGGGAGTCGAAGGCCGGATCCACACCGTCGTGCGTGGCGACACGCTGTGGGACATCTCGGACGCCTACCTCGGAACGCCCTGGGTGTGGCCGTCGCTCTGGGCGGACAACCGGGAGATCCACAATCCCGACCTGATCCACCCCGGTGACCGGCTCTGGATCACGTCCACGATCATGCGTCCCATCTCGGAGGACGAGGCCCGGAAGCTCATGGCGGCCGCGCCGGCCGTGCCGGCGTCCATCGGCGACGCGCCGAACGAGAGCGCAGCGACCCGCAGCATCCACTTCCCCTCCGCCGAGAGGGTGGGCTTCGTGTCGGCGGAGGAGATGGCCGCGGCGACCAGCGTCGTCGAGGGGCTCTCGAGCCGCACGATCTTCGGGCAGCCGGACGTGATCCAGATCGGCCTCGGCGCGGGCGAGGTGCAGGTCGGCGATCAGTTCACCGTGTTCCGCGAGCAGCAGGACGTCTTCGACCCGCGCAGCGGCCTGCAGATCGGCAGCTACGTGAACGTGCTCGGCTGGGGCGAGGTCGTCTCGGTGCACCCCGAGACCTCCGAGTTCAGGATCCACCGGGCCGATCGCGAGATCGAGGTGAACGACCACGTCGTGCGCCGGGAGAAGGCGCCGACCGACATCGCGCTCGTGCCGACGCGGCCGGGCGTCGAAGGCCAGGTGGTGTTCACGCCCAACAGCCGCGGCTGGATGGGCAACATGGACGTCGTGTTCCTCGATCGCGGCACGGAGGACGGCGTGCGTGCCGGCAACTCGCTCGAGGTGTACCGCCCCGGCTACGAGGTGCTGGACGAGGTGCGGGATCGCCGCGTCCATACCGCCGACACGATCCTCGGCGAGGTCGTGATCGTGTCCGCGCGCCCGACCACGTCGGTTGGCCTGATCACCCGCGCCGCGCCCGGCGGCATCGAGCGCGGCGACCTGGTGCGCACGCCGCCGCAGCCCTAGCGCGCGGGGGCGGCGGTCCCGCCTCCTCCGCGGCGTCTCGAGGCCGAGCGGGGGCCGCGGGCGTAGCCGGCGGGTCGCGCGTCACGGCGATGGCGGCGCGGCGCACGGCGCGTTATCCAGCGAGCGCCCCGGTCCCCCGGGTCGACCCGTGGCTCCGAGCCCGCCGCGCGAAGCGTCCGAGCTCCCGCCGGGAGCGCTCGATCCCCACGACGACGGGCGCGCCGCCCGCCGCACCCTCCACGACTGGCTGGCGCTCCAGCGCGCGTTCCCATTGCGTCCGGTGCTCGCCCGCGAAGCGCTGGCCGAGGCCGGCAGCCCGCGCGACGCCGTGCGCCTCGCCGGAGGGACGCGCGACGAAGCGCTGCTCGCGCGCGACATAGCGACACTCGTGCGCGTCGGCGCGATCGCGCTGCCGATCGGGGCGCCCGCCTATCCGCCCCGGCTCGCGGCGCTGCCCGACGCCCCCCCGCTCCTCTTTGTGCGCGGGGACGCCTCCACGCTCCTCGCGCCGGCGATCGCCGTGGTGGGCGCGCGCGCGCCCACCGGCTACGGCCGCGGCGTCGCGCGCGCGGTGGCCGGAGCGCTGGCGCGGGCGGGGCTGGTCGTGGTCTCGGGGCTCGCGCTCGGCATCGACGCGGCGGCACACGCGGCGGCGCTCGATGCGGACGGCCTCACCGTGGCGGTGCAGGGCTGCGGACTCGACTGTGTGTACCCCGGCTCGCACCGGGCGCTGGCGGCCCGCATCGCGCGGAGCGGCGCAGTGGTCACCGAGTTTCCACCCGGAACGCCCCCGCTCCCATACCACTTTCCGCTGCGGAATCGACTGATCAGCGGGCTCGCCCGGGCCCTCATCGTGGTGGAGGCGCGCGAGCGCAGCGGCTCGCTCACGAGCGCGATGCACGCCGCCGAGCAGGGGCGGGACGTCTTCGCCGTGCCGGGCCCGATCGGCGCGCCGACCAGCGCCGGCACGAACCGGTTGCTGCGCGATGGAGCGTTCCCGCTGCTCGAGGTCGACGACGTCCTGCTGCGCCTCGGGCTCGTGCGGTCGCGGAAGACCGCACGCGCCGCCGCCGGAGCGGAGCCCGCCGAGGTGGCCCGTCGTCCGGCCACCGCGGCGGCCGCGACGGCGGTGCTGCGCGCGCTCCGCGACGAGCCGGCCACGCGCGACGCGCTCGGAAGGCGCCTCGGCCTCCCGCCCCCGGAGCTCGCGCTCGCGCTCCTCGAGCTGGAGCTCGAGGGTCGCGTGGTCGAGGAGCGCGACGGCCGACTCCACGCGGCGAGCGAGGGCACGTAGGCCGCTCGGGGCGGGCCGTCTGCTACGTTCGCCGCGCTCATGCACAGCGCGGAAGAGCTCATCGACGGCGCGGGCGAGCTCATCGTCGTGGGCGCGGGCCTCGCCGGCAGCGAGGCCGCGTGGCAGGCGGCGCAGCGCGGCCTGTCGGTCACGCTGTACGAGATGAAGCCCCTTCGCTTCTCTCCGGCGCACGGTTCGCCCGAGATGGCCGAGCTCGTCTGCAGCAACTCGCTCCGCGCGAGCGGGCTCGGCAACGCCGTCGGCCTCCTGAAGGAGGAGATGCGGAGGCTCGGATCGCTCGTGATCCAGACCGCCGACGAGACCGCGGTGCCGGCGGGCCGGGCCCTCGCCGTGGATCGTCTCGCATTCTCGCGCCGGATCACCGAGGCCGTGGAGGGACATCCGCGCATCCAGGTGCGACGCGAGCTGGTGTCGCGAATCCCGGAGAACGCCCGCGTGGTGCTGGCGACCGGTCCGCTCACCGCGCCGGAGCTCGCGCGTGACCTCCAGGACCTGCTGGGTGAGCGCTACCTCTACTTCTACGATGCGATCTCGCCGATCGTGTACGCGGACTCGATCGACTCGGAGGTCGCGTTCCGGGCCTCGCGCTGGGAGGACGGGGAGGGCGACTACCTGAACCTTCCGCTCGATCGAGCGGCGTACGAGCGATTCGTGGCGGACCTGCTGGGCGGCGAGACGGTGCCGCTCCATGCCTTCGAGGCGTCGCTCTACTTCGAGGGCTGTCTCCCGATCGAGGAGATGGCGCGCCGCGGACGCGACACCCTGGCGTTCGGTCCGATGAAGCCGGTCGGCCTGCGCGATCCCCGGACCGGGGTGCGGCCACACGCGGTCGTGCAGCTCCGCCAGGAGGACAAGCGCGGCGTCCTCTACAACCTCGTGGGCTTCCAGACGAAGCTCAAGGTCGGCGAGCAGCAGCGAATCCTGCGCACGCTCCCTGGAATGGGGGAGGCGGTGTTCGCCCGCTACGGCTCCGTCCACCGCAACACCTACGTGAACGCGCCGACCAAGCTCGGGCCGACGCTCGAGCTCCGCGCGCGGCCGCGCGTGCGCCTCGCCGGACAGATGGCCGGCGTCGAGGGCTACGTCGAGTCGGCCGCGCTCGGCTGGCTCGCGGGCGTCTTCGCTGCGTTCGACGCCCGGGGCGAGACGCCGGTCCGCCCCCCCGGCACCACGGCCCATGGGGCGCTCCTGCGTCACCTCTCCGACGCCGATCCGCGTCACTTCCAGCCGATGAACGTGAACTACGGTCTGTTCCCGCCGCTGGAGGTCCTCCCGCGACGGGCTCCGAAGCGCGAGAAGTACGAGGCTCTCGCGAGCCGGGCCCTCGCGGATCTCGCCGCGTGGGCGGGGGGCGCGGGGGTGCTGCCGGCATGAGCTTCGAGCAGGCCCTGCGGGCGTTCACGCTGTGGCTCCGCGCGGAGCGCGGCCTCTCGCCGCACACGCAACGCGCCTACGTGTCGGACGTCGCCCAGCTTGCGGCCTTCGTCGGGCCCGGCGTCGCGCCGGCCCGCGTGACGCCCGCCCTCGTCCGCGCGCACCTCGCAGATCTGCACCGCACGCGCCATGCCGCGAGTCTCGCCCGCAAGCTCCACGCCCTGCGGTCGTTCTTCCGCTTCCTCGTGCGCGAGGGCGTCGCGACCCTCGATCCGACCGCCGCGCTCCCGGGCCCAAAGCTGCCGCCGCGCCTGCCGCGTCCGCTGGCGGTGGACGACTGCGAAGCCCTGGCCACCACGGCCGCACGGCCCCGCGCGGGCCCGCCGGCCGCGCGCGGACGCGGCCCGTCGACCGCACGCACGCGCCCGTCGACCGCACGCGGACGCGCTCCGGGTGAACCTCCGTCGCGCATGCTGCGCGACTGCGCGCTCGTGGAGCTGCTCTACGGGGCGGGGCTGCGCGTGGGCGAGCTCGTCGCTCTCGACGTGCGCGACGTCGATCTCCGAAGCGGCGACGTGCGCGTGTGGGGCAAGGGAGGCAAGGAGCGCGTGGTGCCCCTCCCTGCCGCCGCGCGCGCCGCACTGCGCGCCTGGCTCGACTCCCGCCGCCGCGAAGGCGTGCTCGCGGAGCCGCTGTTCACCTCGCTGCGGGGCGGGGGACGAGGCTCGCCCGCGCCTCGACGCCTCGGCGAGCGCGACGTGCGCCGCGTCCTCTCCGCGATCGCGCAGCGCGCGGGAGTGGCGGATCACGTCCACCCTCACCGCCTCCGACACAGCTACGCGACGCACCTCCTCGACATGGGCGCCGATCTGCGGGAGATCCAGGAGCTCCTCGGCCACGCGAGCCTGTCGACCACCCAGAAGTACACGGCGGTGTCGGTCGACCGGCTGCTGCAGGTCTACGACGGGGCGCATCCCCGCGCGCGCGGTCCCGCGCGCGCGCAGGCGGAGGGCCCGCGGTCCGCCGCGGGCGGGCCGAGCCCCCGCGCGCGCGGTCCCGCGCGCGCGCAGGCGGAGGGCCCGCGGTCCGCCGCGGGCGGGCCGAGCCCCCGCGCGCGCGGTCCCGCGCGCGCGCGGGGAGTCGATCGATGAGCGCGCTCCCGGAGATCCACGCCACCACCGTGCTCGCCGTCGTGCGCGGCGGACGGATCGCGATGGCCGCCGACGGCCAGGTGACCGTCGGCAACGTGACGATGAAGCGCAGCGCGCAGAAGGTGCGGCTCGCCGGCAAGGACAGGGCCGTGGTCGGCTTTGCGGGCGGAGCGGCCGACGCGCTCGCCCTCACCGAGCGGCTCGAGGCGAAGCTCGAGGCGTACCCCGGGAACATCCGGCGCGCGGCCGTCGAGCTGGCGCGGGACTGGCGCACCGACCGCATGCTGCGCCGGCTGGAGGCGATGCTGCTGGTCGGCGACCCGGAGCGCGTCCTCGTGGTGTCGGGCAATGGCGACGTGATCGAGCCCGACGACGGGATCGTGGCCATCGGGTCCGGGGGCTCCTATGCGCTCGCCGCCGCGCGTGCCCTCGCGCGCCACACGCAGCTGGGTCCGCGCGAGATCGCGGAGGAGGCGCTGCGGATCGCCGCGGAGCTGTGCATCTACACCAACGACCAGATCACGGTCGTGAGCCTGCCGTGAGCGAAGCCAAGGCGTTCACCCCCCGCGAGATCGTGTCCGAGCTCGACCGCTACGTGGTTGGACAGCGCGAGGCCAAGCGCGCCGTGGCCATCGCGCTCCGCAACCGCTGGCGGCGGAGCCAGGTTGCCGAGGACCTGCGCGACGAGATCGCACCGAAGAACATCATCATGATCGGACCCACGGGCGTGGGCAAGACCGAGATCGCACGCCGCCTCGCGAAGCTGTCTCAGGCGCCGTTCCTCAAGATCGAGGCCTCGAAGTTCACGGAGGTCGGCTACGTGGGACGCGACGTCGAGTCGATCGTGCGCGATCTCACCGAGCTCGCCGTCGCCCTCGTGACCGAGGAGGAGAAGCGCAACGTCCGTGCGAAGGCCGAGGAGCGGGCCGAGGAGCGCGTGCTCGACGCGCTGCTCCCGTCCGCCCCGCCCGTCACGGGCTTCCAGCCCGGAGCGGCCGGCGCACTGCCCGAGGGCGGTGAGACGCGCGAGAAGATGCGGCGCCTCCTGCGTCAGGGGGCGCTCGACGATCGCGAGATCGAAGTCGAGGTCGCGGAGACCGGCGGCCCACAGCTGTCGATCTTCACACCGCAGGGCGTCGAGGAGATGGGCGTCCAGTTCAAGGACCTGCTCGGCGGGATGTTCCCGAAGAAGACCCGGCGCCGGCGCATGAAGGTGCCCGCGGCGCGGGAGGCCTTCGCGTCGGAGGAGGCCGCGCGCCTCGTCGACATGGACCGCGTCCGCGAGCTGGCGATCGAGCGCGTCGAGCAGTCGGGGATCGTGTTCCTCGACGAGATCGACAAGATCGCGAGCGGGGCAGGCCAGAAGCAGGGCCCGGACGTGTCGCGCGAGGGCGTGCAGCGCGATCTCCTGCCGATCGTGGAGGGGTCGACCGTCCAGACGAAGCACGGGCCCGTGCGGACCGACCACGTGCTCTTCATCGCCGCCGGCGCCTTCCACGTCGCGAAGCCCTCCGACCTGATCCCCGAGCTCCAGGGCCGCTTCCCGATCCGGGTCGAGCTCACCAGCCTCTCGCGGGACGACTTCGTGCGGATCCTCACCGAGCCGCGGAACTCGCTGGTGCGCCAGTACCGCGCGCTGCTCGAGACGGAGGGCGTGGAGATCGACTTCACGGACGACGGGGTGCGGGCCATCGCCGCGATCGCGGCCGAGGTGAACGAGCGGACCGACGACATCGGGGCGCGTCGCCTCCACACCGTGATGGAGAAGCTGCTCGAGGAGCTGAGCTTCGACGCCCCGGACCTCGGGTCCACGCGGCTGGTGATCGACGAGAAGTTCGTCCGGGACCGGCTGGGCGCCCTCGTGCGCGACGAAGATCTGTCGAGATACATTCTGTGACGACCGTTCGGCGTGCGCCCCCCCCGCGCGCCGCGACGGCCCGGGCCGGGGTCATCCCGACCGCCCGGCAGTGAGGGGGCTCCCATGACGCAACGCCGTGCTCGGATCCTGGTGGTGGACGACGAGCGCTTCTTCCGAGAGGCGATCCGGGACGCACTGGAGGCTGCGGGCCTCGACTGCGTCACCGCCGCCAACGGCGCGGAGGCGCTCGAGCTCGCGCGCGAGGCGGAATTCGGCGTCGTGGTGCTCGACATCCAGCTCCCGGGCATCGACGGGATCGAGGTGCTCCGGCGCCTGCGCGAGAGCCACCCGGCGCTGCGCGTCGTGATCCTGTCCGCCCACACCGATCAGGAGATCGTGCTGGAAGCGTTGCGGCTCGGTGCGAGCGACTACCTCGCGAAGCCCCTCCACGACGAGGAGCTCGTGCTGGCAGTGCGTCGTGCGCTCGAGACCCACGCGATCGCCTCGGGCTGGGACAAGCTCCGGGCGCGGCTCGCGGTGCTCGAGTCGAAGCTCGGCGATCTCGCACGGTTCGCGCAGGAGACCGAGGCCGACGAGAGCAGCGCCGATCTCTCCGCGCGCGCCGCGGAGACCGTCGCCGACGTGCTCGGGGCCGGGAAGACGTCGCTCCTGCTGGTCGATCCGGACGGCGCGCGGCTGCGCGTCGCGGCCGTCACCGGCCGGAAGCTCCGCCTCGACGAGTTCGACGCCGTTCCCGTGGGCGAGGGCGTCGCCGGGGGCGCGTTCGCCCGTGCGCAGGGGCTGCTGGTCGAGGACGCCGCCAGCGACGAGCGGATGGGTGAGGCGACGGTCGACAAGACTGGCCGCTACGAGTCGGGCTCGTTCGCGATCGCGCCGGTCGCGTCACCGGACGGTGTCCTCGGCGTGCTGTGCGCCACCGACCGGAGCGGCGGGGCGCCGTTCGAGGAGACCGATCTCGCGCTGCTGCGGATCCTCGCCGGCCAGGTCGGCCAGCTGCTCGCGCAGCGGCGGGCCGCGATCGCGCGGCGAGCCATGGTCGCACCCGAGCCCGAGCTCGAGGTGGACGACGGTGGGGACCTCGAGGTGACCCTGCCCGAGCCGCTGCCGGTTGCGCCCGCGCAGCGCGAAGAGCCCGCGCCGGCCCCGCCGGATGCCGAGCTCGCGCGCCAGATCTGCGAGGCCGTGAGCGCGGAGGTCGAGCCCTCGCGCGTGCTCGACGCGGCCCTCCGTCCGATCGCGCTCGCGCTCGAGGCGGCGCCCGTCGCGCTCTACCTCCGCGATCCGGAGACGGGCGATCTGGTGTGCGAGGGCCAGGTGGACGGCGGCCGGTGCGCGGACCGTGCGCGCCTTCCCGCCCAGCGCGGCCTCACCGGCGCCGTGCTGGCGACGGGCAGCCTGGTGGCGACGGCGCGCCCCCAGGACGATCCACGCTTCGATCCCGACGTCGACACACCGGAGGGCCGGGAGCCCGCGCCGCTCCTCTGCCTTCCGCTTCGCTTCCGGGGCAAGAACCTCGGCGTCCTGCGCGCATTCCCGCGTAACGGAGCTGCGCCGTCGGCGCGGACGGGCGAGGTGCTCGCGGCCGCGCTGTCCGCGGCGGTCCGGAACGTGTTCCTCTATCGTAGTCTCCTGGACAGCATCGAGGAGGTCGCGCGGGCCCGGAAAGAAGGCGGGCTCGGCTAGCGGCCGCAGCGAACGAGCGGGCCGGACCGCCCCGCCCCGACATCCACGAGAGTCACCGGTTGCAACAGCTGATCGACAAGGCCGAGGTCCTGATCGAGGCGCTTCCCTACATCCGGCGCTTCTTCGACAAGACCATCGTGATCAAGTACGGCGGCCACGCCATGACCGAGAAGGAGCTCCAGGCCTCCTTCGCCCGCGACGTGGTGCTGCTCAAGTACATCGGGATCCGGCCGGTGATCGTGCACGGCGGAGGCCCCCAGATCGGCGCCACGCTCGAGGCCATGGGCAGGCCCTCGACCTTCGTCGACGGCCGGCGCGTCACCGACGACGCCACCATGGAGGTGGTGGAGATGGTGCTCGGTGGCCGCATCAACCAGGAGATCGTCGGTCTGGTGGAGCAGGGCGGCGGCCGGGCGATCGGACTCACCGGCCGCGACGGACACATGCTGCGCGTCCGGCGCCGGCTCCAGGACGGGCGGGACCTCGGCCGCGTGGGCGAGATCGTCGAGGTGGACGCGGGGCCGATCCACGCGGTGACGCAGGCCGGGTTCGTGCCCGTGGTGGCGCCGCTCGGCGTCGACCTCGACGGGCTCACCTACAACGTGAACGCCGACGAGGCGGCGGGCGCGATCGCGCGCGCGCTGCGCGCGGAGAAGCTGATCCTTCTCACCGACGTCGAAGGCGTGAAGGACGCGCGCGGGCAGCTGCTGCGGCAGATCACGGTCGCCGACGCGCGGAAGCACATCGCCGAGGGCACGATCACCGGTGGGATGATTCCGAAGATCGAGTGCTGCATCGACGCGCTCACGGGCGGTGTGGCGCGTGCACACATCATCGACGGCCGGATCCTCCATGCGGTGCTACTCGAGGTCTTCACCGATTTCGGTGTAGGCACCCTGATCTCGCGCTGAGGCGAGGGCATGCCCAAGGACTTCCTCTCCCTCCTCGACTGGTCCCGCGACGAGATCCTCGGGATGCTCGACCGCGCGCGCGAGCTGAAGGACCTCCAGAAGCGCGGCCAGCGTCCGCAGACCCTCCAGGGCCGCACCCTGGCGATGTACTTCGAGAAGCAGTCGCTGCGCACGCACGTCACCTTCGAGGCCGGCATGACGCAGCTCGGGGGGCACGCCCTGCTGCTGCTGCCGGATCAGGTCGGCATCGGGACGCGCGAGACGCCCGCCGACGTCGCGCACAACCTCTCGCGCTGGGTCGACTGCATCCTCGCCCGGACCTACAGCCACGCCCTCGTCGAGGAGCTCGCACGCGCGGCGGCGATCCCGGTCGTGAACGGTCTCACCGACCTGCTGCACCCGTGCCAGGCGATGGCCGACCTGGTGACGGTGGCGGAGCGGGTGGACCTCGCGAAGGCCCGGATCGCCTACGTCGGCGACGGCAACAACGTCGCCAACTCATTGCTCGAGGCAGCCGCGGTGCTGGGGCTCGAGCTGCGTCTCGGGGTGCCCTCGAGCCATCGTCCCGCGCTCCGCATCCGCCGCGCCGCCGCCGCGGCGGCCGCCGCGAGCGGGGCGCAGATCCGCATGACCGACGATCCGTCCGAGGCCGTGCGCGGCGCCGACTTCGTCTACACCGACGTGTGGACGAGCATGGGCCAGGAGGAGGAGGAGGAGGAGCGCCGCGCCCTCTTCGAGCCCTACCAGGTGAACGCCCGGCTCCTGAAGCACGCACCCGACGCATTCGTGATGCACTGCCTGCCCGCCCACCGGGGTCAGGAGATCACGAGCGACGTGCTGGACGGGCCGCGCAGCATCGTGTTCGACCAGGCGGAGAACCGCCTCCACGCGCAGAAGGCGGTCCTGGAGCGCCTGCTCCTCGGCCCCCGGCCCGCCCGGGGCTGAGCCCGGGAGGGAGGGGGCCCAGCCCCCCGCCGCCCGGAGACTCGGCCGGGGATCCACGCGTCCCCCCTCAGCCTTTCCCCCCGTCGCGCCGATGACCACCGAGAGCGAGCCGGACCTCGTCCGGCCCGCAGGGGGAGCCATGCAAGTGGGGGGAGCAAGCGCTCAGCCCGCCGCGGGTACGCTCGCGGGCATCCCGAGGCTCGCCCCGGGCTGCGACCCCCACGCGCTCCCCCTCTCCCCGGCCGAGGGGTACCTCCTCTCCCGGATCGATGGCCGCACCCCGTGGTCCGTTCTGCGCCAGGTGGGTGGCGTCGCGCCGACGGACGTCGATCGCTGCCTCGAGCGCTGGCTCGCCGAGGGCGTGGTCGTGATCGATGCCGCCGGAGTCCGGACCGGGCCCATCGGCTCGAGCGAGACCGCGCGGCGCCCGGCAGGAGCCGCGGAGGCATCGGCCAAGGCGCCCCCGGCCACGGACTCGAACCTCGATCTCTCGATCGAGGCCCAGGAGCGGATCCTCGAGTTCGAGCTGCGGCTCGGTCGCCCCTACCACGAGGTGCTCGGGGTTCCCGCCGACGCGGACGTGAAGGCGGTCAAGCGGGCCTACTTCGAGCTCTCGAAGGAGTATCACCCCGACCGCTACTTCCGGCGCGAGATCGGCCCCTTCGCGCCGCGGCTCGAGCGGATCTTCAAGCGGATCGTCGAGGCCTACGAGCTCCTCTCCGACCCGGCGACCCGCGCCGAGGTGCAGAAGAACGTCGTGGAAGCCCCGCCGCCGAGCGCCGCTGCCGCCCCGGACGCGGCGCCCGCGGGCCCCCGCAAGAAGCTCCCGCCGCTGCACCTCCACGCGCCGCAGCTGCGAGCGCTCGCGGAGCGCAAGACCAAGGCGAAGAGCTTCTTCGAGACCGGCATGGCGGCGTACCGCGAGGGCAAGTGGCGCGACGCGGCCGCGAGCGTGCGGCTCGCGATCGCGTTCGATCCGTGGAACGAGGGCTTCAAGGAGTCGTTCGGCGAGGTGCAGCGCAAGGCCAACGAGGTGCGTGCCGAGCAGCTCCTCAAGGAGGCGCACGCGAGCCTCGACCTGCGCCACGGCCCGGAAGCGCTGCGTCTCTTCGAAGAGGCGCTGCTCTACCGCCCGCACGATCCCGACGTGAACCACACCGCAGCGCGGCTTGCGTGGCTCGTGGCCGGCGATCTCCGGAAGGCGAAGGAGTACGCGGTGAGCGCGTGCGAGCTGCGCCCCGAGGTGGGGGAGTACCGGCGCACGCTGGGTCAGATCTACAAGGCGGCGGGCCTCGTGGCGAACGCGCGACGCGAGCTCGAGGCGGCGCTGCGCATCGATCCGAAGGACGCGGAGGCGAAGCGGGAGCTCCGCGACCTCGCGAAGAAGTGATCCGAAGGGGGGAGGGGACATGGGACGCGTGATCGGAATCGACCTCGGCACGACGAACTCGTGCGTGGCGGTGATGGAGAACGGTCAGCCGACCGTGATCCCGAACGCCGGCGGCTACAAGACCACGCCGTCGATGTTCGCGATCTCCCAGGACGGCAAGCGCCTGGTCGGACACCTGGCGAAGCGCCAGGCGATCACGAACGCGCGCAACACGGTGTATGCGTCGAAGCGCCTGATCGGCCGCCGCTTCGACGCGCCCGAGGTGCAGAAGGCGATCGACCTCTGCCCCTACGAGATCGTGCGCGGTCCGAACGACGACCCGCGGGTGCGCATCGGCGAGAAGACGTTCACCTGCCCCGAGCTCTCCGCGCTCATCCTGCGCGAGATGAAGCGCGTGGCGGAGGAGCACCTCGGCGAGCCCGTGCGGGACGCGGTCATCACGGTGCCCGCGCACTTCAACGACACCCAGCGCCAGTGTACGAAGGACGCCGGCAAGATCGCGGGTCTCGAGGTCCTGCGCATCATCAACGAGCCCACCGCGGCGGCGCTCGCGTACGGCTTCGGGAAGAAGCGCGAGGAGAAGATCGCGGTCTACGACCTCGGCGGCGGCACCTTCGACATCTCGATCCTCGAGCTCGGCAGCGGCGTCCTCGAGGTGCTGGCGACGGGGGGCAACACCTTCCTCGGCGGCGAGGACTTCGACCGCCGCCTGGTGGCCCACCTGCTCGAGCGCTTCCAGGAGGCCGAGGGCATCGACCTGCGCGCCGACGCGATGGCCCTGCAGCGGCTGAAGGACGCGGCGGAGAAGGCCAAGTGCGATCTCTCGTCGCGGGAGGTGACCGAGATCAACCTGCCGTTCGTGGCCAGCGACGCGCGCGGCCCGCGGCACCTCAACATCGAGGTGACGCGCGAGACGCTCGAAGGGCTCGTCGACGACATCGTCCGCCAGACGGTCAAGATCGTGGAGTCCTGCCTGACCGACGCGGGCCTCGCTCCCGACGGCATCGACCAGATCGTGCTGGTCGGCGGTCAGACCCGCATGCCGCTGGTCCAGAACGCGGTGGCGGAGCTCTTCGGCAAGCGCCCGCACAAGGGCGTGAACCCCGACGAGGTCGTGGCCGTGGGAGCGGCGATCCAGGGCGAGGCGCTCCTCAGCGAGGACAAGAACCTGCTGCTCCTCGACGTGACGCCGCTCTCGCTCGGCATCGCGACCTTCGGCGGCCACTTCGCGAAGCTGATCGAGCGCAACACCACGGTGCCCGTCCGCAAGGGACACATCTTCACGACGACGCGCGACAACCAGTCGGCCGTCAAGATCCGCGTTCTCCAGGGTGAGAGCGACACCGCCAACGAGAACGACCTCCTCGGCGAGTTCGTGCTCTCGGGGATCCGACCGGCGCGCAAGGGCGAGCCCGAGATCGAGGTGTCGTTCGACATCGACGCGAACGGCATCGTGTCGGTTTCCGCCCGCGATCTCGCGACCGGCAAGGAGCAGTCGATCCAGGTGAACGCGACCGGAACCCTCTCCGACGAGGAGATCCAGCGCATCATCGACGAGAACGAGCTCTACGAAGTGCAGCTGAAGGAGTAGATCGGCGCCCCGATGACGGAGTCGCGACAGGACACGATCGAGCGCTTGATGCGCGAGGGTCTCAACCACTACGGCATGGGCCACGTGGAGGAGGCGCTGCGCTGCTGGCGAGAGGTGCTGCGGCTCGACCCCGAGCACGCGGACGCGCACGACTTCGTGGCGACGGCGGAGGAGGCCGCGAGCGCCTCCGCTCCCGCTGCCCCGCGCCCCGCGCCCCGGACGGAGCCCGCCGCCGCAGCTCCGCCGCCGCCCGCGGCGTCGCCCGCGGAGAGCTTCGAGGATCGCAGCGAGGACCCGCTCGACGGGCTCGTGACCGAGGGCCAGCGCCTCGTGCGCGCGGACGACCTCGAAGCGGGTCTCGACCTGTTCGAGGCGGTGGCGCGCCGCGATCCGATGCGGCTCGACGTGCACGGTCACATCGAGAACGTGCGCAGCCGCCTGGTGAAGCAGTACCGCGAGCGCATCGGCGAGCTGAAGGACGTGCCGAAACTCCGGATGGGCCTCGACCAGGTGATGAAGTTCAACCTGCCCGCCCATGCGGGCTTCCTGCTCTCGCTGGTGGACGGCGGCACGTCGATCGGGGACGTCGTCTCGCTGTCGGGCATGGACGCATTCGAGGCGCTCCGCGTGCTGAACGGGCTCCTCGAGGCCGGCATCCTGGCCGTCGAGCCGATCGGCACGCGCCAGCGCAGGCACGGGGGCCTCGAGTGACCGGCGCCGACGCCGGCAGATCGCGCTCGCTCCTCTCCTACGTCGAGACCCCGATCCTCGTGGCCGATCCCGACGGATGCGCGGTGTATGCGAATCCGTGCTTCGAGTCGCGCTTCGCGCTGCCGCAGGGCGGCGCCCAGGGCGTGGCGCTCGCGACCCTCTTCGAGTCCGGTGGACGGGAGGAGGTCCTGCGCGCCTTCGCGGAGGTCTGCGACGGCGGGCCGCCCGCGCGGTTCCGGCTGCGCATGGCCGGCGTGGGGTACACCGCGATGATCTCCCCGATCGTGACCGACCAGGCGCGCATCGGCGCGATCCTCCTGCTCACCGAGGAGACGATCGGCGGCGAGAAACTGCTCGCCTTCCACCGTGCGGTGCAGGAGCCGGTGGACGACCTGTCGCAGTGCCTCGAAACGCTGCTCGAGCAGACCGGCGGCCGCCGCGCAGAACGCTACCGCGCGCTCGTCGAGGACAGCCTGCGCGCGCTGCAGCGGCTGCGGAAATGGACGGACGAGCTCCAGAGCATCGCCCTCGGGCGCCCGGCCGCGCAGGGCGCGGCGCAGCGCTTCGATCCCCTGCGCCTCGTGCGGCGCGTCGCCGCGAGCGTCGAGCGCGACGTGCAGGCCTCCGGCGGCGCGGTCGACGTGCTCGTCCCGGCGCGGCTGCCCGCGGTGCGCGGCGACGGGGAGCGTCTCGAGGCCGCATTGGTGCACTGGCTGCGCGCCCGCATCGCGCGCCGGCCCGTGACGCAGCTCGCCCTCGCCGCGAAGGCCCTGCCCGTGGGCGCCCACGCATCCGTCCTGCTGCTCGTGACCGAGGGTCCGCCGGTCCGCGCCGCGCTCGCGCCGCCGCCCGAGCCCGAGCTCGAGCTCGTGCGCGACGCCGTGACGGGCGCCGGCGGCGGCATCCGGGTGACCTCGACGGAGGAGGGCGGCCGCACCACGGCGATCCACCTGGAAGCCGCCCCGCTCTAGGCGCGTCCCGACGCCGCCGCGCAGCGCGGCTCCCGCAGCATCCCTCGCACGCTCCCGGTACACTCGGCTCCGGAGGTCGAAGGTCATGCCCAGTCCGGCGTCCGCAGGGCGGCGCGGTTCCGTGAAGCGCGTCTGTCTCGCCTACAGCGGTGGTCTCGACACCTCCGTGATCCTGCGCTGGCTCATCGAGGAGTACGGCTGCGAGGTCGTGGCGTTCTGCCTCGACGTCGGCCAGGAGGAGGAGCTCTCGGGCCTGCCCGACAAGGCGAAGGCCACGGGCGCAGTCGACTGCGTGATCCGTGACGCGCGCGAGGAGTTCGCGCGCGACTTCGTCTTCCCGGCCCTTCGCGGCAACGCAGTCTACGAGGGCACCTACCTGCTCGGCACCTCGCTCGCGCGGCCGGTGATCGCGAAGCACCAGATCGAGGTCGCGCGCGAGACGGGCTGCGACGCCGTCGCCCACGGCGCGACGGGCAAGGGCAACGACCAGGTGCGCTTCGAGCTCGCGTACCGCGCGCTCGCGCCGGAGCTCAAGGTCGTGGCGCCCTGGCGGGAATGGGACCTCAAGTCGCGCACGGACTGCATGGCCTACGCGCAGAAGTACGGCATTCCGATCACTGCGACGATCAAGAAGCCGTACTCGATGGACCGCAACCTCCTCCACATCTCGTACGAAGGCGGCATCCTCGAGGATCCCTGGCGCGAGCCGGACGAGGACATGTTCGTGCTGACGCGCTCGCTCGAGCAGGCCGAGCCCCGGCCGCAGGAGCTCCTCGTGGGCTTCGAGCGCGGAACGCCCGTGTCGCTCGACGGCGAGCGGCTCGCGCCCGCCCGGCTCCTCGACCGCCTGAACAAGCTCGCCGGCGCGCACGGCATCGGGCGGATCGACATGGTGGAGAACCGGTTCGTGGGCATGAAGTCCCGCGGCGTGTACGAGACGCCGGGGGGCACGGTGCTGCACGCCGCCCATCGCGCGATGGAGTCGATCACGCTCGACCGCGAGGTGATGCACGAGCGCGACCGGCTGTCGCCACGGTTCGCGGAGCTGATCTACAACGGGTTCTGGTTCTCGCCGGAGATGGACTTCGTCCGCGCGGCGATCGAGCACTCGCAGCGGAACGTCACGGGCGACGTGCGTCTCAAGCTGTTCAAGGGCAATGCCCGCGTCACGGGGCGACGCTCGCCCGTGTCGCTCTACTCGGAAGCGACGGTGACCTTCGAGGACGCCGGCGCGGCGGACACCTACCGCCAGGCCGACGCCACGGGCTTCATCCGGCTCCAGGGGCTCCGGCTCCGGCCGAGGGGGGACGCAGCATGATCACGCTCACGGCCGCCGCACAGGACAAGGTGAAGGGGATGCTCGAGCAGCAGGGAAAGCTCGGCACGGCGGGCCTGCGCGTGAAGGTGATCGGAGGCGGCTGCTCGGGCTTCCAGTACCAGCTCTTCTTCGACGAGAAGATCGATGACCTCGACCACCAGGTGGAGGCCGGCCCCGTGCGCGTGGTGATCGACCCGATGAGCGTGCAGTACCTGAAGGGCGTCGAGATCGACTACCTCGACGGGCTGAACGAGTCGGGCTTCAAGATCACGAACCCGAACGCGCAGACCGAGTGCGGCTGCGGGAAGAGCTTCGGGGCGTAGGCGCGCACACCGCGGCGCGTAGCGCTCGAAGGCTACGAGCATGTCGCGATCGCGGACTTCCTGGCGCGCGTTCCCTTGTCGGTGTAGGGCCTTCCTGGTGCGTCGCGCGAAGCGGCCGGGGGTGGGGCATGACCCGCCTCCTTCGGTTCGGCGCGATGGAGTCGCGTGCTCACCCGACCACGGGGGGCATGGTTCACGGCTCCACAGGTCCGCGGAGATCGTTCGCCACCTCCTCGAACTCTTCGAGCGCCGCCCGCAGGTCTTCGGCGATCTCCGCCGCAATCACGTCGGGCTCGGGCAGGTTCTCCGACGCTTCGAGGCTCTCGTCCCTCAGCCAGAAGAGGTCGAGGCTGCACTTGTCGCGCAGGACGAGCTCGTCGAGGTCCGTGCGCTGGAGCGGGTTCGTCTTCAGCGTGAAGTGCTGGTTGGTCCGCAGGTCGTAGATCCAGAGCTGCTTCGTCCACGGCGTCTCGCTGCCGGGCTTCCGGTCGTCGCCCAGAAGTCCTCGCGCGTCACCACGAGCGACTCGCGCGTGGTCTCGCCCTCGCCCGTCACGCCGGTTCCGCACGCCGGGTCGCAGATCGTCTCGCCTGGCATCGGACGCATCACCTCGACGATGGCCTGGATGAGCGGCCGTGGGGTGAAGTGCTGCCCCGCGCCGCCCTTCGTGTCCTGCGCGTTCCGATCTGCTCGCGGGCGGCTTGCTCGGGCAGGACCATCGGGGCTCCGGTCGCTTGACGCGCCAGCATACCCGAGCGTGCGTCGCCCTTGCGCCTCCGTATTGCTACCGAGTGCTCGTGGCGTCCCCTCCGCGAGCTCTTCTCGAGCGCATCGTCGCCGAGCTCGCCCCGGTCTCGGGGCTCCGTGCGCTCGCGCTCGTTGGGTCCCACGCGCGCGGGACGGCGCGGGCGGGGTCGGACGTCGACGTCGCGCTCTTCTACGACGAGCGCGCGCCGCTCGACCTCGGCGCGGTGCGCGAGGTCGCCGCGCGGCTGCACGACGTCGAGCGGCTCGGGCCGCCCGTCGTCACCGCGCTCTACGAGTGGGGCCCGTGGGTCAACGGCGGGGCGTGGCTCACCGTCGGGGGGCAGCGCGTCGATCTCCTGTACCGGAACCTGGACCAGGTGCGGCGCGTCGTCGCGGACTGCCAGGCGGGCCGGATCGAGACGCACTACGAGCAGCAGCCGCCGTTCGGGTACTTCTCGTGGACCTATCTCGGCGACCTCCACGCGTGTCGGCCGCTCCACGACCCCGCCGGCGCCATCATGGCGCTGCGCAGGCGCGTGACCACGTACCCGCCGACGCTGCGCGAAGCCGTCGTGCGGGGCCAGCTCTGGTCGGCCGAGTTCACCGGGGTGCACGCCGCGACCTACGCGGAACGCGGGGACGTGGTGCACACCGTCGGCTGTCTGACCCGCATCGCGCGCTCCCTCGTGCAGGTGCTGTTCGCATGGAACGAGGTGTTCTTCACCAGCGACAAGACGGCGCTCGCGGAGATCGCGCGCTTCGCCGCCCAGCCCGCCGACTTCGCCGCGCGCCTCACGCTCGCGCTGGCGCAGCCGGGCGGGGCGCCTGCGGAGCTGACCCGCACGGTCGCCGTGGTGCGCGGCCTCACCGCCGAGACGGCGGCGCTCTGCGCGCCGCTCCATCGCTCGAAGTACCCCGAGATCCTGGGGTGACGCGACGGGTAGTAGCCCGCGAACTGAGCGACGAGGATTGTGTAGATATTTCTACTCTGGTCGCAGGCCCTTGGGCGACCCGGCCGCTCTCAGCGGCGGCGCGCTCCGGGCACTTCGGAGGGATCGACGAGGCCGTGACGCCGCCATCCCACGCGCAGGAGCCACGTACGCGGCGCCGCGACCGCGGACTCATCCGGCGGCGGCGCAAGCGCGCGCGACCAGCCCCCGAACCAGCGCCCCGACGACGCCGGATCGACCGTGGCCACGCTCCGCAGCACCTCCCGCCCGAGGGCGGCCGCGTGCTTGCGCGCATTCAGAAGGACGTAGGCGAGCGCGTGGCGGACCTCGCGCGGCGATCGCACGACGCGGTGGTGGTAGCGCTCGGCCAGCACCGGTCCCCGCCCGCCGAAGACCCGGCGCACCGCGCGAGCGATGCGGGCGCCGACCGACTTCATGCCGCGCGCCAGTGCACGCGTGTCCTCGGCCTCCACCAGGAAGTGCAGGTGATCGCGCTGGACCGAGTAGGCAACCACGCGGAACCCCGGCCGCTCCTTCGCTTCGCGCAACGAGCGCTCGAGGTCGCGCACGAGGCGTGCGGAGCGAAGCGAAGGTACGCCGGACCGGACGCGAAGGGTGACGTGCGACGGATGATGGCGGGAGAAGGACGGGCGCGAAGCGTGAGGCACCCGCCGCCCGGTGCCGGGCCTGCGTCCCGCGCCGGCACGCGGTCCACCCCAGCGAGAAGAAGACTTCAGTGCGAGCTCGAGCTGAGTCGCAGTCTCCATCGCACTTGATTCTCGGCGATGTTCTAGATCGAGTCAACGTGAATATGTGTACACACCGTAGGATGTCGGAGCGCCAGCTGCGCATCGGGCCGCCGCCCCTCCGGCGCGACGAGCCGCCCCGAAGTCGCGCGTAGCCACGAACGCCACGCGTCACCACACCCTAACCAACCTCCGGAACGAGCCGCGCGATCGGCACCGCGTCGGCGCGAGCGCGGAGCCGCAATCGCAAGGCGGTGCGGCCTACTCCCGCTCCGCAAGGAACCGCAGCAGGTACGGCACGGAGATCTTCATGAGGTCGACCTCGGGGTCGAGCACGGCGCCGAGCGCGAACAGATAGGAGAGGGTCTTCGCGTAGAGCAGCAGATCGTTCGGCAGCTGGAGGCCCGGCGTGTCCGAGAGCAGGGCCTTCGCTTCGTCCTTCAGGGCGAGCACGGCCCCGCCCCCGAGGCCGAGCGCGCCGCCCGAGGCGCTGCCGAGACGGTCGAACATTGCCGACACGGCAGCGCGTATTCCAGGCTCGCACCCCGGTGCGATCATGCCCATGCGGTTCATGCCGGCGAGGAAGCCGTCGAGGTCGCGCTGGAGCAGGGCGAACATGCCCTTCCGCAGCTCGCGCCGCAGCTCGGGGTCGAGCCGCTTCGACAGGCCGAAGTCGACGAACAGGACGCGCGGCCGCCCGTCGGGAGGGGGCTCGTCGAGCACGAAGAGGTTGCCGGGGTGCGGATCGGCGTGGAACACGCCGTCCACGAACACCTGCTTGGCGTAGGCGCGGGCCAGCACCTCGAGCACGTCGCGGGGCGCGACGCCGAGGCGCTCGAGCGCCGCGCGATCCGTGATCGACACCGCGGGGTGGAAGCTCATGGTGAGGACGCGGCGCGTGCTGCGCGTCGGAACGATGCGGGGCACGACGATCTGCGGCTCGTTCGCGAGGTTCGTGGCGATCTCGGAGGCCACCTCGGCCTCGCGCACGAAGTCGAGCTCGTCGGCGAGGCCGCCAGCGAACTCGTCGAACAAGCGCTGGCGGTCGAGACGGCCGCGGCCACGCACGAAGGTGTGGGCGCCCACGAGGCCGCGGATGAGCGCGAGGTCGGCCGGCAGCGCGGCCTCGAGCCACGGGTGCTGCACCTTCACCGCCACCTCGGTCCCGTCGGGCAACGCGGCGCGGTGGACCTGGGCGATCGACGCCGTGCCGAGCGGGACGGGATCGAACCGCGGGAAGATGGACTCGAGCGGCGCGCCGAGCTCGTCCTCGACGACCGCGCGCACGGATTCGAGGGAGAGGGGGCTCACGCGATCCTGGAGTGTGGCGAGAGCCTCCCGCGCCGACGGCGGAAGGAGGTCGACCCGCAGCGCCGCGAACTGTCCCGCCTTGACGTAGGCGCCCTTCAGATCGCCGAGCACCGCGACGAGCGCGCGCGCCGCCCTCGCTGCGCGCTCCGCACGGCGGGTGGAGCGGGCGGCCGCCGGATGGAACGCGTCGGAGAGCCAGCCGAAGGCGAGCATGGCGCCCACGCGCAGCGCGCAGAGGACGAGCCGTAGGCCGGGCCCGATCCCGGACGTGCGGAGCCTGAAACGAAGTCCACCTTCGCGTCGTCGAACTCTCGGGAGTGCCGGTGCGTCGAGCGTCGCCGGGGAGGCGGCGGACGGCGCGGGGCCCATGCTCAGCGTCCTTCTCCTTGACAACGAGCGGAGCCCTAGTTTAGAGAGAGATCGCCGTTTCCCAAGGGAAGGTGCCGTGTCCCGGACCGCCCAGAGCGTGGTGTTCGCCTCAGGGGGGCGGACCAGAATCCGGGTGGACGCACCTTCCCGCGCTCGGCTCGTCCCGCGTGGTCCCGCTCGCTTCGAGGGAAGCCAGAACCAGGAGGAGTCTCTTCATGCTCTCGTCCGCAGGGAATCAACTCTGCAGGATCGCCGCGGTGGCAGTCGCCGCGCTCGCGATTGCTGCACCGGCGTCGGCCCAGAAGAAGGCCGAGGACACCGGGGCCGTCGGGCCGTCCTTCAAGGAAGGCGACGTGATCTCGTTCGACAAGATCGAATCGCTGAAGCCGTTCCTTCCGCCTGAGTTCTGGAACAACCGCGACTTCTTCTTCTACGAGGGGATGAAGCTCGAGGTCGGGCCCTCGTTCCGCGACTACTCGCCTGCGGCGGAGTACGTGGAGGCCACCAAGAAGTTCGCGGGCCAGGCGAAGATCGGTCCCGACGAGAGCCTCGAGAACTACACCGCCGGCTCCCCGTTCCCCATCGAGCAGATCGACTGCAAGGGCGATCCCCAGGCAGGCGTGAAGATCATGTGGGACTTCGACTACCAGTGGGAGGGGGACGGCGCCCAGGCCAGCTACTTCTACTCCTACTGGGACCGGGGGGAGCAGCTCCCGCTCTATTACGAGGGCACGTCGAAGACGATCCAGCTCTCGCACCGGGTGGAGAAGGAGTACCTCGACGAGCAGGAAGGCGACCTCTTCCGCGGCGAGAAGCGGAAGCTCGCGTTCGGCGTCGAGGTGAGCGCACCGTTCGACGCGCGCGGCATCGCCCTCATGACCTACCGCTACAAGTCGACCGACGGCCCGCGCGACCAGGCGAAAAACGACGACACGTGGGTGTACGTGCCGACGCTCCGCCGGGTACGCCGCATCTCGACCGCCCAGCGGACCGACTCGGTGTCGGGCACCGACTTCACGTTCGACGACCTGCGCAGCTTCGCCGGCATCGTCCCGCAGTACACGTGGACCTGCCTCGGGGAGATGGACATCATCGCGCCGGTCAACTCGAAGGTGAAGGCGTATCCGTACTCGAAGGACCACAACTTCGGTCCGTACGGCCTGTCCTACGCCGACGACCGCTGGGAGCTCAGGCACGCGGTCAAAGTGCGGATGACGCCCAAGAACAAGGATCACCCGTACCATCACAAGGACATCTACATCGACAAGCAGGACATGCGCGCGATGTACTCCTTCGCCTACGACCAGAAGGAAGAGCTCTGGAAGATCATCTGGCACAATGGGCGGTGGAGCGAGGACGATCCGTCGTGGTACCCGGGTTGGGAGGGCATCGCGAAGCCCCGCGACAACACCGGAGTGTCGGACATGATCGTCAACGTCCAGACCGGCACGGGCAACCGGATCGAGTTCTGGGACAAGAACGGCGTGCCCTACAGCAACAAGGGCAAGATCCGGCGCTACATCGACGTCGGACGCCTGACGATGGGCCGCTGATCCGGCACGCGTCGCACACACCTGGGCGGGGCGCTCGAATGGCGCCCCGCCCTTGGTGCCTTCCCGCAGCCGTACCCGACGCATAGGAGTCCCGGATGCCCGCCGTCACCCGCCGCATCGCAGGTGTGATCGCAGCAGCTCTCGCCTTCGTGGGCTGCCACGACATCCAGGTCGAGCGCATCGCGAAGCCCGGAGAGATCGGCATCTACGACGATCTCTTCAGCGTCTCGGTGATCGACGACAACCACGTGATCGCGGTGGGGTACTACGGAGCCATCTACAGCACGTCGGACGGCGGAGCGACGTGGGACAAGCGCGAGAGTGGAACGCTGCGCTCGCTCTACAGCGTCTCGATGGCGGACGACAAGCACGGATGGGCGGTCGGGCAGGCGGGACTGATCCTGCGCACCGTCGACGGCGGCGTGACCTGGGAGCAACAGCCGAACCTGAAGGAGAAGGAAGGCTCGCAGCTCTTCGGCGTCCAGACGGTCGACGCCAACACCGCCTGGGCGGTGGGCGAGTGGGGCACGCGCATCTTCACCGACGACGGCGGCGCGACCTGGCAGGATTTCTCGCTCACGATCGACGAGCGCCACCCGCAGTTCGTCTGGCTCCCGCCGGTGGACCAGGACCGCGTGCGCAAGGGCGAGAAGGTGTACGAGGACGTGAGCTTGAACTCCGTCACCTGCCTGCCCCAGCCAAGCAAGCACTGTTGGATCGCCGGCGAGTTCGGGTACATCTTCTACACCGACAACATCGGCAACACCTGGGAGCGTGGGGCGATCGTGGGCGACATCGCCCCCGAGCCGGTCGTCCTGGGATACAACGAGACGGACCTCAAGCCCGACGACATCGCGAAGCTCCAGGTCTTCGCGAAGAAGATCGAGGGCGAGAGCCATCTGAACGTCGAGATCGAACCGCGCGCCACGCCGCAGGAGATCGCGACCTTCGTGAAGGGCAAGGACCCGACGCCGCTCTTCGAGATCCTCGACGCCCGCCTCACCGCGGTGCGAAGCGTGATCGAGGAGGCGGGCATCCTGTCCGACCGCATCCGCATGCGCGGCACGCCGCCCTGGGACTACGAGGACTTCCAGGACAGCGATCCGACCTTCCTGAAGCGCTACCTCGATGCTCGCTCCGCGCCCCAGCCCGGCGTCGACGTGCGCGTCGCGCAGAATCCCTACCTCTTCACGGTCCGCTTCAAGGACGACAGCGAGGGGCTGATCTCGGCGCTCGGCGGGCTGATGCTCGCTTCGAACGACGGCGGCAGGACCTGGACCTACCAGAAGACGAGCCGCCGCCAGGCGCTCTTCTCGGTGGACATGTCCGACAAGCGCGCCATCGCGGTGGGCGAGAAGGGCTTCGTGCAGATCTCCACCGACAAGGGCGCCACCTGGCAGACTCCGAAGGATGGATTCCCCCCCATCTTCACGTTCATGCGCGACCTCGGGTTCTCGCGCGACAACCGCGTCGGATTCATCGTGGGCCAGACCGGCCTCGTCCTCCGCAGCGAGGACGACGGCGTCACCTGGAAGCAGGTCCTGCCGCCGGTGAAGGCGCAGCAGGTCGCCGGGGACTGAGCCCGACGCGCCCCGCGCGCGTCCCTGGTGAATCCCCCTCGCCTCGTGCTGGTGCGCAAGCCCGATGCTACCCCCTCAAGAGCGGGGGGCGGGGGGCCGATCCTCGCGGAGATGCCGTCTGCCCGCGCCCAGGGTCATGGCGCGAGCCCGCAGCCTCGCCGTAGGGAGGCCGACGCGATGATCGATCCGCCCCGCCGCGCGCGCGTCCTGGTCGTGGACGACAGCCGCCTCGAGCGAGAGCTCGTGCGCGAGACCGTCGCCGCCCTGGCGGACGTCGAGGCGTGCGCATCCGCCGAGGAGGCGATCGAAGCGCTGCGGCGGGAGCCGGCCGATCTCATCCTCTCCGATCTCCACATGGACGGCATGTCCGGCCTCGACCTCCTCGCGCGCGTCCGCCGCGAGCATCCGAGCCTCGACTTCGTGTTCCTGACCGGCAGCGCGACCGTGGAGAGCGCGATCGAGGCCCTCCGCATGGGGGCCACCGACTACCTGCGAAAGCCCGTCCAGACCGACGAGCTCGCGCTCATCGTCGAGCGGGCGATCGCGAAGCGGCGCCTCCTCGCCGACAACGCCCGCTTGCGCGACGAGCTCGCGACGCTCGAGGCGTGTCGCGCCCTCACGCCGTGCCTCGAGGCCGGCGAGGTCTACGCCGTCGCCCTCGATCTGCTGCTGCGCACCCTCTCGCGGTGGCGCGGCCTCGCGCTGTTCCACCGGGCGTCGATGTCCGTCTCCGACGCGGTGGCGTTTCGCGGCTTCTCCGAGACCGAAGCCAGCCGCATGCGCCAGGCCCTCGTGCACGACAAGCCCGTCAACCTCGAGGGCGTCACCCAGATCGAGATCGGCACCGATGGTCCGGCGCACAGCGCGCTGCGTGACGCCGGAATCGCGGCCGCCCGCGTCCTCGCCGTACCGATCCGCGGGCGGGAGATCGAAGCCGGCGTGGTGTGGGTGCTCGAGGACGACCGCCCCTTCGACGAGACCGAGCTGTCGCGCGCGCAGATCGTGGCCGGGCACGCCGAGCTCGCCCTGCACAACGCCGAGCGTTACAACCGCGCGAAGGAGCGTGCCTTCATCGACGACGTCACGGAGGTCTACAACGCGCGCTACCTGCTGGCCGCGATGGACCACGAGATCCGCCGAGCGGAGCGCTACCGGAGCGAGCTCAGCGTGATCTTCCTCGACCTCGACCGCTTCAAGCTCGTGAACGACCGCCACGGCCATCTCGTCGGCTCGCGCGCACTGCGCCAGCTGTCGCAGGTGCTGCTGCAGTGCGTGCGTCAGGTGGACACGCTCGCCCGCTACGGCGGCGACGAGTTCACGATCGTGCTGGTCGACACGGACCACGAGGTGGCCCAGCGCATCGCCGAGCGGATCCGAAGGACGGTGGAGGAGACGTTCTTCGACGGAGGCCGCGGCGGCTCGCTGCGCCTCACGGTGAGCATCGGCGTGTCGACCTACCCGACCCACGGCACGACGCGCGAGACGCTGCTCGACCTGGCCGACAAGGCGATGTACCGCGCGAAATCGATGGGCCGAAACCGCGTCTGCAGCGCGAACGAGCTCTCCTAGCTCCCCCCTTCCTCAACACCGTCGTGGTCGCCCTGCGCTCGCTCGCCGGACCCGGACCGGAGCCGGAGTTGCTGTCCGTCCCGCGCTGCCAGGCCGGGTGGGACCCCGGCTGGCTCCGCGGCGCGCGCGGTCGGAGTCGGGGGTTGGCGCAGGCTTCCTTCCGCACCGACACGGGACGTGCGTCCGCCCGCGCCAAGGCTTTGCCACCCCAGTTCGCGCGACCGGGTAGGCCCGCTCGCGCGCGCCGCTACGCCATCCGGGGATCGCCACCCGGCCTAGCGTGCGCGGAGAAGTCCGGACCTGTGGCCACTCGTCATCGACTGCCAGCGCGCAGAGAAGTGCCGGTAAGCAACCAGGCCTGTGGGCCGGGGGCAGTCCCCCTGGCCGCGGAGCCGCGCGCGCGTGCGGAGCAGTCGCCCTCGCAGAAGGCCGACCCCGGGGCTCCTATGAATCGGACCCAAGTCACGTGTCCGTGCGGAAGGCGGCTTCCCGCACGCCACCGACTCCGACCGCGCGCGCGGCGGAGCGGACAGGGGGTGCCCCCGGCCAGAGCAACCGGGACCTGCAAGCAACTCCGGCGAGCGCCGCGCACCGGCGAGCCATTTCGGCCTCGACGCCGAGCCGACCCCGACGCGCTCCTTCGATTGACACCCCGCGTCGTCGTCTGCTACCGAAGCCTTTCCATTCATTGAGGTTTTCGTTGTCCGAGGGCCCTCGCGCAGCCTCCGAAGGCGCCGCCGGTCCGCAGCCGCCCGGGCTCGAGGGCCTCGGCGCGCTGCGTCGTAGCCACGCCTGCGGACACGTCAACGCCGACCTCGTCGGCCGCGAGGTCGTGCTCGCGGGCTGGGTCCACCGGAGCCGCGACCATGGCGGCGTCATCTTCCTCGATCTCCGCGACCGGGACGGCCTCGTCCAGATCGTCTGCAAGCCCGAGGTGGCGCAGGCGGTCCACGACCGCGCGGGGGCGGTGCGCAGCGAATGGGTGGTGCTCGTCCGCGGGGTGGTCGAGCGCAGGTCGCCCGACACCGTGAACCCCCGTCTTCCGACGGGAGAGGTCGAGGTCACGGCGCACGAGCTCCGCATCCTCAACACGGCCACGCCGCCTCCGTTCGCGATCGAGGAGGACTCCGGCGCCGAGGAGCTGGTGCGGCTACGGCACCGCATCCACGACCTCCGGCGTCCGCCGCTGCAGCGGGCGCTGCGCGTGCGGCACCAGCTCTTCCAGTCCGCGCGCCGGACGCTGAGCGAGCAGGGGTTCCTCGAGATCGAGACGCCGATCCTCGCGAAGTCGACGCCCGAGGGCGCGCGCGACTTCCTCGTGCCGAGCCGGCTCCAGCCCGGATCCTTCTACGCGCTGCCGCAGTCGCCGCAGATCCTGAAGCAGCTGCTCATGATCTCGGGCTTCGACCGCTACTTCCAGATCGCGCGCTGCTTCCGCGACGAGGACCTGCGCGCGGATCGCCAGCTCGAGTTCACCCAGATCGACCTCGAGATGTCGTTCGTGGGGGTCGAGGACGTGCTCGTGGTGTTGGAGGAGATCGTGGTGCGCGCGTGGCGCGACGCCGGCGGCATCGAGCTCGCGCGCCCGTTTCCGCGCATGTCCTACCACGATGCGATGGGCCGCTACGGCGTCGACAAGCCCGACACGCGCGTGCTGCTCGAGCTCGTCGACCTGACCGACGTCTTCCGCCAGACGGATCTGCGTGCGTTCCGGGCGACGGTGGAGAAGGGCGGTCTCGTGAAGTGCCTGCCCATCCATGACGGCGCCGCGCTCTCCCGCGGTGAGATCGACCGCCTCGAGGCCTTCGTCAAGAAGGAGCTCGGCGGGAAGGGCCTCGCCTGGGTGCGCGTCGGCGACGACGGCGCCTGGCAGTCGCCGATCGCGAAGTTCCTCTCCGAGCGCGAGCGCGGCGAGATCGCGCGCCTCACCGCCGCTCGTCCGGGCACCGTGCTGTTCTTCGCCGCGGACGAAGCCGCGAAGGCCAACGCGATCCTGGGTCGGCTGCGCGTCGATCTCGGCCGGCAGCTCGGACGCGTGGACGGCCGTCCGTGGGCGCCGCTCCTCGTGCTGAACTTCCCGGTGTTCGAGCGCGACGACGAGGGCAAGCTCACGTACATGCACATGCCGTTCGTCGCTCCTGTCGAGGAAGACCTGCCTCTGCTCGAGAGCGACCCGGACCGCATGCGCGGCACCCACTACGACGTCGTGATGAACGGCCTCGAGCTCGGCTCCGGCAGCCTGCGGAACCATCGCTCCGACGTCCAGCGCCGCATCCTCGAGCTGCTCGGCTATTCGAAGGCCGAAGCGGAGGAGCGCTTCGGGTTCATGCTGAACGCGCTCGACGCCGGTGCGCCGCCGCACGGCGGCTTCGCCTTCGGCGTCGACCGGATCGCGATGCTGCTCTCGGGGGCGGACAGCTTGCGCGACGTGATCGCGTTCCCGAAGACGCAGCGGGGTCAGGACCTGCTGATGAACGCGCCGAGCGCGGTCGATCCGAAGCAGCTGGAGGAGCTTGCGCTCCGCGTCGTGCCGCAGGAGAGGAGGGAGTGACGGCATCGATCCGAGCGCTCCTGATCCTCGCGGCCGCGACCGGCGCCGGGCCCCACCGCGCGCCCGCTGCCGACCGTTCGGCCGCGGATGCGCGCATCGACGACGGCGTCCACGTGGTGAGGCAGGGCGAGACGCTCTCGAAGATCGCTGCCGCGACGCTCGGCAACGGCGCCCTCTGGCCCGCGCTCTATCGCGCGAATCGCGACCAGATCAAGGATCCCGCGCGGCTGTATCCCGGGCAGAAGCTTTCGATTCCCGAGGTCGACGCCGCGGAACGGAGCGTGCTCGGCGCGAAGGGCGAGCGGGAGCCGGCCGGCTCGACGCAAAGGTGAGTCGGACGACGTCGACGCAGGTGCTCGTGATCGGCGGCGGCATCAACGGCGCCGGCATCGCGCGCGATCTCGCGCTGCGTGGGGTGCGCGTCGCCCTGGTGGAGAAGGGCGAGCTCGGCGGCGGCACCTCCTGGGCCTCGTCGGGGATGATCCACGGCGGCCTGCGCTACCTCCAGAAGGACCCCGAGGTCACGCTCCACTCCTGCGTGGACTCCGGCAACATCCAGCGGATCGCACCGCACCTCATCTTCCGGATTCCCTTCCTGATGCCCGTCTTCCGCGACGATCCGATCGGGGCGGAGCTCGTCGAGATCGGGCTCGAGATGTACGACCGCTTCCAGCCCTTCAAGCACGGCAAGCCGCACACGCGGCTCACGCGCGAGCAGGCGCGGCTGCTCGAACCGGCGATCGCGCCGGACATCGAGTGCGCGTTCACGCTCGATGAGTGGGGTGTCGACGCCGCCCGCCTCTGCGCCGCGAACGCCCTCGATGCGGCCGACCGCGGTGCGCTCGTACGCACGCACACCGAGGCCGTGGAGCTGCTGCGCGAGGGCGGCACGGGCCGCGTGCGCGGCGCCCGCGTACGCGACGGCCTGACGGGCGAGGAGTGGGAGATCGAGGCGCAGCTCGTGATGAACGCGGCGGGGCCATGGTTGCCGAAGGTTGCGCGGCTCGCCGGTCTCGACGTGCGGCTGCGGCCGGGGAAGGGCATCCACCTCGTGTTCGAGCGCCGCGTGTCGAACCTCGCGATCTACGCCAAGGGCATCGACGGACGCGACATGTTCACGTTCCCGCACGAGCAGAACAGCATGGCGGGCACGACGGACGACGACTTCTACGGCGACCCCGACCGGCTCGAGACGACCGAGGACGAGGTCGCCTACGTGACGCAGGCGATGGAGCGCTCGATTCCCGGCATCCGTCGGCACCGCGTGAGCCACGTGATCGCGGGAGTGCGTCCGACGCTCTTCGGTTTCGGACGGTACGAGGACGAGCTTTCGCGCGACTACCAGGTGATCGACCACGCGCGGGACGGCGCCGCGGGCCTGTGGACGATTGCGGGGGGAAAGCTCGCGGCGTACCGGCTGATGGCCGAGGACGCGGCCGACCAGCTGTGCGCGCAGCTCGGAGTACGCGAGCCGTGCCGCACGGCGGCGACGCCACTGCCTGGCGGAGAGGCGCCGCTCGACGTGGCGGAGACCTCACGTCGCTTTCGTGTGTCGTGGCCGGCGGTCCTGCGGCTCGCCTTCCGACATGGAGCGCGGGCGACGCAGGTGCTGGCGCCGCACGAGAAGACCTCGGGAAGCGGCAGCAGCGCGCCGCGCGTGATCTGCGCGTGCGAGCCCGTGACCGACGCGGAGCTCTTGCACGTGGCGCGCCACGAGGGGCTGCGCACGCTCGCCGACTGCGCCTTGCGCGTGCGCCTCGGGCTCGGGGCGTGTCAGGGAGCGTCCTGCATCGGCGCCGCGGCCGCGGTGCTGTCGGAGACACTCGGTTGGAGCGCGGAGCGCACGGCCCAGGAAGCGCACGCGCTCGCCTCCCTGCGCTGGCGGGCTGCGACGCCCGCGGCGGCCGGCGCGCAGCTCGCGGCGCTCGAGCTGCACCGCGCCGTCCACGTCGGCGCCCGCGGCTTCGCGCGCGCCGACCGGCCGGACTTCGCGACGGCCCCTCCGCGTGCGGGCGCCGGCGGCGGCGCATGAGGGTCGTCGTCGCGGGCGGCGGCCTCGCGGGTGCGGCGGCGGCGCTCGAGCTGGCCGAGCGCGGTCTCGGCGTCACGCTCGTGCGTCACGGTTCTGGGGCGACCGCTGCGTCGTGGGGAACCATCGACGTCGCCGTGCCCGCGCCCGACCCCCTCGGGCTTCCGCTGCGCGAGGCGTCCCAGGGGCGCACGCTCTCGCCGCGCGAGCGGCTCGCGCATTGCCTGCGCGCGAGGCCGCGTCACCCCTACGCCACGCTCTTCGGTCGGGGCGCGGGAGGCGCCGCGGAGTCGGCCGCTGCGGACGCGGTGAAGCGCGCGACGGCCGCGCTCGACGGCTGGCTTGCGCCGTCGGGCCTGCGCGTGGACGGGGGCCTCGACGCGGCGCGTCTGCTCGCGAACGTCCGCGGCGCGGTGCGCGTCGCAGATCTGGCGCTCTCGGGTCCGTCGGAGGGCGATCTCGCGACCGCGCTCGAGGTCGAGATCGCGCTCGTCCCCGGGCTCGCGCAGGTCGACCCGCGGCCGCTCGCGCGCGCCGTCGCGGCCGAGCTCGCTGCGCTCGGCGTCCCGTGTCCCTCGCTCCGCGTCGTCCCGCTCGGGTTGCCCGAAGGGTTCGTGCCGGCCGGGGGCGCGCTCGCACGCGTCTGCGCCCGCGCCGACACCGAGGAGGGGATGCATGCGCTCGTCGCCGCCGTGGCGCGGCGCGGCGGCCGGGAGGATCGGCCGCTGCGTACGGCGCGAGGCGACGGCGAGCGGCGGCTGCTGCTCCTGCCTCCGATCCTCGGGTTCGAGGGCATGCAAGGGAAGCTCGTGCGCCTGCGCGAGGCGGCCGGCTGTCGCGTGGCCGAGCTCATGGGGGCGGCGCCCGCCAGCCCTTCGGGCCTTCGCCTCTCGCGCGCGCTCGACGCCGCGCTCGCGCGACGGGGCGTGACGGTGTGCGCAGCGCGCGTCGTCGCCGTCGAGCGCGTGGAGCGGCGCGTGGAGGCCGTGCGCGTGGTCACGGAGCGCGCGGGGGACGCCGCCGCGAACGCCGTGCCCGAGTCCGTCGTCGAGCGCCTCGCCACCGACGCCCTCCTGCTCGCGACGGGCCGCTTCTTCGGCGGCGGGCTCGTCGAGGGGGAGTCGGGATTGGTCGAGCCGATCCTCGGTCTTCCGCTCCACGACGGGCGGGGCGTGCGCGTCGACGGCACGCAGGCGCGCCGCCTCGTGCGGCCGTCGCCCGACGACGCGCAGAGCCTCTTCTCGTCGGGCGTCTGCACGGACGCACGCTTGCGTCCGCTCGCCGCCGATGGGCGGCCCGCGTGCGAGAACGCGTTCGCCGCGGGGGACCTGCTCGGCGGCTTCGATCCCGCGTGCGAGCGCACGGGCCTGGGGGTCGCGCTGCTCTCGGGGCTGCGGGCCGCCGACGAGATCGCACGGCTCGCGGAGGGCGTCGCGCGGTGATGCGGGGATATCGCGGCTTCCTGCGCGAGCTCTCGCGCACGGGCACGGCCCGCGCGTTCCTGCTTCAGGTGCGCACCGGTATCGCGCACATGGTTGCCCGCGCGCGCCGTCAGCCGGGGCTCGATCCCGTGCGCCTCTTCCTCGAGAACTACGCGGCCGACGGCGTGCGGCTCCCCGACGCGGCAGGCGATCGACTCCGGCTCGCAGCCCAGCGCTGCGTCGCGTGCGGTCTCTGCACGCTCGAGTGCGCCCGGGTCGGCGGGACGCCCCCGCTCGATCCGATGGACGCGGTCGTCGCTGCTGCGCGTCTCGCGATCGACGTCGTGCGTCTCGCGCTGCCGGTCGACGAGCCGGCCCCGTGCGCCGCGTGCGGGGCGTGCGACCGCGTCTGCCCGACGCAGGTGCCGATCCAACGCGTGCAGCTCGACCTCGCCGCACGCGCGGCGGCGGCCCGGAAGCCGGCCGTCACATCGATCGACGTCGCGTCCCGGGAGGCCGCGGCGATGGCAGAGGCCCCGGGAATTGGATAAATGCCCCCCACCATGCCGAACCAAGCCGTAACGCCTCCGCCCGACGGGCAGCGCATCACCTTCGACCACGGCCGTCTCCGCGTGCCCGATCGTCCGATCCTCCCGTTCATCGAAGGCGACGGAACGGGCCCGGACATCTGGGCCGCCTCGGTGCGCGTGTTCGACGCCGCCGTCGCGAAGGCCTCCGGCGGCAAGCGGAAGATCGCCTGGGTCGAGGTGCTGGCCGGAGAGAAGGCGTACAAGCAGACGGGAGAGTGGCTGCCCGACGCCACTCTCGACGCGTTCCGCACGCATCTCGTCGGGATCAAGGGTCCGCTCACCACCCCGGTGGGCGGCGGCATCCGCAGCCTCAACGTCGCGTTGCGCCAGCTCCTCGACCTCTACGTGTGTCTCCGTCCGGTGCGCTGGTATCCCGGCGTGCCGAGCCCGGTGAAGCACCCCGAGGAAGTGGACATGGTGATCTTTCGCGAGAACTCGGAGGACATCTACGCGGGCATCGAGTGGCCCGCCGGCTCCCCCGAAGCGAAGAAGCTCATCGCCTTCCTACAGAACGAGTTGGGCGTCACGAAGATCCGCTTCCCCGAGACGTCCGGGATCGGCGTGAAGCCGGTCTCGCGCGAGGGCACCGAGCGGCTCGTTCGCGCCGCGCTCGACTATGCGCTGGAGCACGAGCGGAGGAGCGTCACGTTCGTGCACAAGGGCAACATCATGAAGTTCACGGAAGGCGCCTTCCGGGACTGGGGCTACGAGCTCGTGAAGCGCGAGTACGCCGGACGCGCGATCGGCTGGGACGACTGCGGCGGCAATCCGCCGAAGGGCCAGCTGCTCGTCAAGGACTCGATCGCCGACATCACGCTCCAGCAGGTGCTCACGCGGCCGAGCGAGTTCGACGTGATCGCCACCCTGAACCTGAACGGCGACTACCTGTCCGACGCGCTCGCCGCCCAGGTGGGCGGCATCGGCATCGCGCCGGGCGCGAACATCAACTATCTGACGGGGCACGGCATCTTCGAGGCGACGCACGGCACGGCGCCGAAGTACGCCGGGCAGGACAAGGTGAACCCCAGCTCGGTGATCCTGTCGGGTGTCATGATGCTCGACCACCTGGGCTGGCACGACGCGGCGCGCCTGATCGAGAACGGCATCTCGAGCGCGATCGCCGAGAAGCAGGTGACCTACGACTTCCATCGCCTGATGGACGGTGCGACGCTCCTCAAATGCAGCGAGTTCGGCGACGCGATCATCGCGAACATGCGGTGAGCCGCGAGCCAGGAGGCCCCCCACACCATGGCCAGGACCAAGATCGCGCTCATCGGCGCCGGCAACATCGGCGGCGTGCTCGCAGAGCAGATCGCCTACCGCGAGCTCGGAGACGTCGTGCTGTTCGACGTCGTCGAGGGTCTGCCCCAGGGCAAGGCGCTCGATATCGCCGAAGGCGCTCCGGTGGTCGGCGCGAACGCCAGGATCGTCGGTACGAACCGCTACGAGGACATCGCGGGCTCGGATCTCGTGATCATCACCGCGGGCCTTGCGCGCAAGCCCGGCATGTCGCGCGACGACCTGCTGGCGAAGAACCTCGAGATCATGAAGTCCGTGGCGAAGGGCGTGAAGGACAACGCGCCGAAGGCCACCGTCATCGTGATCTCGAATCCTCTCGACGCGATGGTCTACACCTTCAAGCAGATCTCGGGCTTCCCGAAGAACCGGGTCGTCGGCATGGCCGGCGTGCTCGACTCGACGCGCTTCCGTGCCTTCGTGGCGTGGGAGCTCGGCGTCTCGGTCGAGGACGTGACCGCGCTCGTCCTCGGCGGGCACGGCGACACCATGGTTCCGCTGCCGCGCTACTCGCAGGTCGCCGGCATCCCGGTCACGAAGCTCCTCTCGGCCGAGAAGATCGACGAGATCTCGAAGCGCACCCAGAACGCGGGCAGCGAGGTCGTGAACCTGCTGAAGACGGGCTCGGCGTTCGTGTCGCCGGCGGCGTCGGCGCTCGAGATGGCCGAGGCGATCCTCAAGGACAAGAAGCGCGTGCTCGCATGCGCCTGCTACCTGGAGGGCGAGTACGGCGTCTCCGGGCTCTACGTCGGCGTGCCGTGCGTGCTCGGCGCCGGGGGCGTCGAGCGCGTGCTCGAGATCCAGCTCGACCCCGACGAGCGCAAGCTGTTCGACGCGTCGATCGAGCACGTCCGGACCCTCATCGGCCAGATCCAGCTGTGAACGTCCATGAATTCCAGGCCAAGGCGCTCCTGCGCCAGTACGGCGTCGCGGTCCCCGAGGGCAGGCTCGCCACGACCCCCGCGGAAGCGGAGGCCGCCGCACGCGCGCTCGACGCCGACGTCGTCGTCGTGAAGGCGCAGGTCCACGCGGGAGGGCGCGGCAAGGGCGGGGGCATCAAGCTCGCGAAGTCGCCGGCCGAGGCCAAGAAGGTGGCGAGCGAGATCCTCGGGATGACGCTGCGCACGCACCAGACGGGCGCCGAGGGCAAGATCGTCCACAAGGTGTACGTCGAGGCCGGGTCCGACATCGCGCGCGAGCTCTACCTCGCGATCCTCCTCGACCGCGCGACGGAGAAGTTCGCGGTCATCGCGAGCACCGAGGGGGGCATGGACATCGAGGAGGTCGCGGCGCGCACGCCGGACCGCATCCTCACGGTGCACGTCGATCCGAACGTCGGCGTCCAGCCGTTCCACTGCCGGCGCATCGGCTTCTGGCTCGGGCTCGACGCTGCGCAGGTGAAGAAGCTCGAGACCTTCCTCTCGGGCCTCTGGCGCCTCTACCTCGAGCGCGACGCATCGCTCGTCGAGATCAACCCGCTGGTCGTCACGGAGCAGGGCGAGCTGCTCGCGCTCGACGCGAAGCTGAACTTCGACGACAACGCGCTCTACCGGCAGGCCGACGTGCGCGACCTGCGCGATCCCGAAGAGGAAGACCCGCGCGAGCGCGAGGCGAAGGAGATCGACCTCGCCTACGTCGGGCTCGACGGCGACATCGGCTGCATGGTGAACGGGGCCGGGCTCGCCATGGCGACGCTCGACATGATCCAGTTCTGCGGCGGGAAGCCGGCCAACTTTCTCGACGCGGGCGGAGGCGCCGACAAGGAGAAGGTCAAGGAGGCCTTCAAGCTGATCCTGCGCGACCCCGCGGTGAAGGCGATCCTCGTCAACATCTTCGGCGGCATCGTGCGGTGCGATCTGATCGCCGACGGCGTGGTCGCAGCGGCGTCCGACCTCGGCGTGAAGGTGCCCCTCGTCGTGCGGCTCCAGGGCACGAACGCCGCGCAGGGCCGCGAGATCCTCGGGAAGTCGGGCCTCGACATCACCACTGCCGAGACGCTGGGGGAGGCGGCCGAGAAGGTCGTCGCCGCGGCGCAAGGATCGAAGGGCTGAGCGGCGGGGGCGCGCAGCGCCCGCGCAGCGAGCCGGAGGCGAGCGAAGTCAGCCGATGTCCATCCTGTGTGACGCCAGCACGCGCCTCATCGTCCAGGGCCTCGGCAAGATGGGCCAATTCCACGCCAAGCTGTCGATCGAGTACGGCACGCAGGTCGTGGGCGGCATCGCGCCGGGGAAGGGAGGCACCGTCGTCGACGGCATCCCCGTGTTCGACACCGTTCGCGACGCCCGGGCCAAGACCGGCGCGAACGCCTCCGTGATCTTCGTCCCGCCCCCGGGCGCGGCCGACGCGATCCTCGAAGCCGCGGACGCGGAGCTCGACCTCGCCGTCTGCATCACCGAGGGCATCCCGGTGATCGACATGGCGCGCGCGAAGGCCGCATTGGCCGGTTCGCGCACGAGGCTCCTCGGTCCCAACTGTCCGGGGGTCGTGACGCCCGGTCAGTGTCGGATCGGCATCATGCCCGCGCAGATCACGCGCCCAGGCCCCGTCGGCGTGGTGTCGCGCTCGGGAACGCTCACGTACGAGGCGGTGGACCAGCTCACGCGCCTCGGCATCGGCCAGTCGAGCTGCGTGGGGATCGGCGGCGATCCGGTGATCGGCACGACCTTCGTCGACGCGCTCGCGCTGTTCGAGGCGGACCCGCAGACGAAGGCCGTCGTGATGATCGGCGAGATCGGCGGCTCTGCGGAGGAGACGGCGGCGGAGTTCGTCCGGACGAAGATGACGAAGCCGGTGATCGCGTTCATCGCAGGACAGAACGCACCGCCCGGAAAGCGCATGGGCCACGCTGGGGCGATCATCGCGGGCGGCAAGGGGCGCGCCTCGGACAAGATCGCCGCGCTCGAGCGCTGCGGCGTCACGGTCGCGCGATCTCCGGCGGACATCGGCGCGACGCTCGCGAAGCGCTGTCCAGGACTCGCTGGATAGAATGGCAGGGCCGGCGGGCGCAGCGCGTGCGCTCGTCGTGGTGGTGCTCGCGCTCACGCTGGGCGCCTGCGCCATGCTTCGCTCCGAGCCCGCGCCCGAGGCGGTGCCCGCGCCCGGCGGTCCGTGGCACGAGCTGGAAGTCACGGCGACGGCCTACAACTCGGTGGCCGGACAGACCTCGGACCACCCCACGTTGACGGCCTTCGGTCTCACGCTCCGCCCGGGGATGCGCATCGTGGCGGTGTCGCGCGACCTCGAGGACGTCGGGCTGCGCGAAGGCGTGCTGCTCACGATCGTGGGCGAGGAGGGCGAATGGACGGTGGGCGACCGGATGAGCGGCCGCTGGCGCCGCAAGATCGACCTCTACATGGGCAACGACGTGCAGGCCGCGCGCGCGTGGGGTGAGCGGCGGGTGCGCATCCGCTGGCGCGACCGGTAGCCGCGGTGGACGCACTCTCCGGCGAGCCGATCTACCACATCGTTCGCGAGACCGAGCTGGTCCGGGGCATCGGCGGCGGTGCCTACACACCAGCGCGTTTCGCCGAGGACGGGTTCGTGCACTGCGCCGCGGGTCGGGACGTCGTGCTGGCCGTGGCCGACGACTACTACGCGCAGGCCGAGGGGCCGATCCTGCTGCTGCGCATCGATCCCGCGCGGCTCGCGGCGCGGGTCGTGTTCGAGGCGCCCGCGCCGATCGCGGGCGGCGGCCGGTCGCACCTCGCGCCCGGCGCGCTCTTTCCGCACGTCTACGGACCGATCGCGCTGCCGGCGGTGACGGGCGTCGGGCTTCTCCTGCGGAGCGGCGGCCGGTTCGTGTGGCCCGCGGAGTTCAGGGACTGGGGAGAGGCGCTCCGGGGCGGAGGGACGCGCTCCTCGCGAAGACGAGCGGCCGCGCGGCTTTGCCCGCCCCGCTGCGCCGTGCGAGTCTCAGGGGAACCTCCGGAGCCGCCCATGACGAAACCCTCCGCTCTGTTCCTCGGCTGCCTCCTCGCCGTCTCCCTCGGCGGCTGCGACCGGCAGCCGCCCACGCCGGCCGACACCGCGGACGTCGACACCGAGGACATGGAGGGCGACGAGGCCGTTGCGCTCGATCCGAGCAAGGTGCCCGAGAAGCTCCGCCCGCTCGTGCCGCTGGCGGAGGAGTGGGGGATCGGCGACGACGCGCTGCGTGCCGCGCGCGTGGACGACGCGACCGACGAGGAGCGCGCCGAGCTCCGGGAGGCGCTTGCGCCGCACCAGGCGGAGATCACGGCGTGGCTGGACTCGTTCGGCGACCGCGAGCTCAGCGACGAGGCGGCGGCCTTCATGTACCTGCAGCTCGCGGGTGAGGAGACGACGGACCACTGACGGCCCGGGAGGCAGCGATGGCGGAGCGGATCACGTCGAAGTTCGGTCACGGCTCGACGGCGCTCGACGTCGCCCGGGGCGTGGATCTCACCGGGAGCCAGGCGATCGTCACCGGCGCCGCGTCCGGGATCGGCGTCGAGACGGTGCGCGCGCTCGCGAGCGCAGGCGCCGCGGTGACGATCGGCGTGCGTGACGTCGAGAAGGGGCGGGCGGTCGCCGCGGACGTGGGCGGCGGGGTCCGCGTGGAACGCCTCGACCTGGCGGACTTCGCGAGCGTGCGCCGCTTCGCCGACGCGTTCCTGAGCCGCGGCGAGCCGCTCCACATCCTCGTGAACAACGCCGGCATCATGGCGTGCCCGCTGGCGCGGACGCCCGAGGGCTACGAGTCGCAGTTCGCGACGAACCATCTCGGGCACTTCCTGCTGACGGTCCGGCTCCTGCCCGCGCTCCGCGCGGCGAAGCGCTCGCGAGTCGTCTCCCTGTCGTCCACCGGCCATCGGATCTCGGGCATCGTGTTCGACGACATCCACTTCGAGCGCCGCGAGTACCAGAAGTGGATGGCCTACGGGCAATCGAAGACCGCGAATGCACTCTTCGCGGTGGAGCTCGACCGCCGCGGCAAGGCGCTGGGCATCACCGCGAACGCCGTCCATCCGGGCGGGATCATGACGGGCCTGCAGCAGCACCTGACGCGCGAGGAGATGGATGCGATGGGCTGGTTGGGCCCGGACGGCAGGCCGCGCGTGGGCTTCAAGACGCCCGCGCAGGGCGCGGCGACATCGGTTTGGGCGGCGACGGCGCCGGAGCTCGAGGGGCACGGCGGCCGCTACCTGGAGGACTGCAACGAGAGCGGGCCGGCCACGCCGGACAAGCCCTTCGCGGGCGTGCACGCGCACGCGCTGGACCCGGTGAGCGCACGCAGGCTCTGGGACGCGTCGGAGGAGATGGTCGGGGAGCGCGCGGCGTTCTAGGCGGGCGGGGGGTCAGCCCGATTCAGCGATGGCGCGCGCCGGGGATCTCCGACGGGTCGATCAGGCCGTGACGCCTCCACCCGACGCGCAGGAGCCACGTGCGCGGGGCTGCGACCGCGGGCTCGTCTGGCGGGGGCGGCAGCGCGCGCGCCCAACCCGAGAACCAGCGCCCGGAGGACGCCGGATCGATACTCGTCACGTGGCGCAGCACCTCCCGTCCCAGCGCGGCCGCGTGGTCCTCCGCCTCGACTAGGAGATGCACGTGATCCCGCTGGACGGAGTACGCGACCACGCGAAACCCCGCGCGCTCCTTCGCCTCGCGCAGCGAGCGCTCGACCTCCCGCACGAGGCGCGCCGAACGCAGCGACGGAACGCCGGGCCGGACCCGGAGCGTGACGTGCGAGGGATGGTGGCGGGAGAAGGACGGCCTGGACGCATGAGGCGCGCGTCGCGCGGTGCCGGGCTTGCGTCCCGCGCCGGGCCGCGGTCCTCCCCAGCGAGGAGGAGGAATGTGTGTTCACACCGAAAGATGTAGGCTTGGCGTAAGACGCATCGACCGACCCTGTTCTGCTGCCACATCCCGCCCTCGAGCCGCCCCGAAGCCTCGCGTAGCCGCAAGCGCCACGCGTCATCACACCCGTCAACCGCCATCCGGAGCAGCGTCTCGCGTTCCGCAAAACGCACCGAAGCGGTGTCACCCGCTCCACTCCTCCGCGCCGTGCTGCGCGATGCGCTCGATCCACCACTTCGGGGCCTGCGCCATCATCGTTCCGAGGTCCCAGTAGTCGCGCCACAGCGCGACGAGGCCGTGCTCGACGACGTGGATCGTGACGAAGTCGTTCGTCAGCTTCTCGCCCGTCTCGAAATGCCAGGTCTCCGTGTGCTCGATCACCACCTGATCGCCCTCGGCGACGACGCGGTGCACATCGTGCTCGAAGCGCACGACGGGATCGAGCCCGACGCGCAGACGCTTCACGACGTTCGCAGGGCCCCGCGCGCCCGCGTCCGGTGTCGGCACGTCCTCGTAGTGGCCGTTCGGGGCGATGCAGGCGGCGACGCCGTCGAAGTCCTTCCGGTAGAGGCACTCCCACAGCCTGGCCACGACCCGCTTGTTCTCCTCGGTCCCCACGCGCGGCTCCTCCCGGTTCGTCCCGGCGCGAGGCATAGCGCGCCCGCCCGCGCGAGGCCGGGGTAGGGCTGGCCCCGGCGTCGCCAGCGGTCGATACTGGCCGCTCGCGGGGAGGAGACACGACGATGAGGGACTTTCGGGGCAAGCTCGCGGTCGTCACCGGGGGCGGCACGGGGATGGGACGCGCGCTCGCGGAGCAACTGACGGCGGAAGGGTGTCACGTCGCGATCTGCGACGTCTCCGTCGAGAACATGGCGGAGACGAAGCGGCTCTGCGAGGCGGGCGCGACGGCCGGCGCGCGGATCACCACGCATCTCTGCGACGTCTCCGACGAACGGCAGGTGATCGCCTTCCGGGACGCCGTGAAGGCGCAGCACCAGACGGACCATCTCCACCTGCTGTTCAACAACGCGGGCATCGGCGGCGGCGGGAGCTTCCTCCTCGACGACCGCGCGGACTGGGACAGGACGTTCGGCGTCTGCTGGTTCGGCGTCTACCACTGCACCCGCGCGTTCCTGCCGCTGCTCGTGGCGAGCGACGGCGCGTACCTCGTCAACACCAGCAGCGTGAACGGCTTCTGGGCCTGCCTCGGGCCGAATACCGCGCACACCGCGTACAGCAGCGCGAAGTTCGCGGTGAAGGGCTTCTCGGAGGCGCTGCTGGTCGACCTCCGCCTGAACGCTCCGCACGTGAAGGTGGCGGTCGTGATGCCCGGCCACATCGGCACGTCGATCGTGCTCAACAGCGCCAAGGTGCTCGGCAAGCCGGGCGCGCTCGAGCTGGGCGCGAAGGACGTGGCGGCGCTCCGCGACCAGCTGGTGAAGCGCGGCCTTCCCGTCGCGAACCTGACGGACGACCAGATCCGCGCCGTGATGCACCAGATCGCGGTGGGCTTCCGCGACAATGCGCCGGTGACCGCCGCGCAGGCCGCGACGGTGATCCTCGACGGCGTCCGCCGGGGAGCATGGCGCATCCTGATCGGCGAGGACGCGCACGCGATCGACCGCATGGTCCGGGAGGACCCGGAGTCGGCGTACGGGGAGAAGTTCATGGAGATCCTGCGCCAGCAGAAACACTTCCAGGGTCTTCCGTGATCCGCTTCTACTTCGACTACATCTCGTCGAACGCGTATCTCGCGTGGCTCGAGCTGCCGAAGCTGTCGACACGCTACGGTGTCCAAGTGGAGCCGGTGCCCGTGCTCTTCGCCGGCCTCCTCGAAGCGCACGGGCAGCTCGGCCCGGCGGAGGTGCTTCCCAAGGCGCTCTGGATGGCGCGGAACAACCTGCGCAAGGCAGCGCTCCTCGGGGTCCCGCTCCACCGGCCGGTTCATCACCCGTTCAACCCGCTGCTCGCGCTGCGGGCGTCGTCGCTCGCGCTCCAAGACGAGCAGCGGCGCGCGCTCATCACCCTGCTCTTCGAAGCGGTCTGGGTGCGGGGCCTGCACGTGAGCGAGCCCGCGGTGGTCGAAGCGCTCGCCGACGAGGCCGGGCTGCCCGGCCGGCGGATCGTCGAGGACGCGCAGAGCCCCGAGACGAAGGCCCGGCTGCGGACGCAGACCGACGCCGCGATCGCGGCGGGCGTCTTCGGCGTGCCGGCGATGACCGTCGGGGACGAGCTGTTCTGGGGCTACGACGACTTCCCGTTCCTCGAGCTCCACCTCGCGGGCAAGGACCCCCTCGATCGGGCGGAGCTCGCGACGTGGCTCGCAGGAGGACGGCGTCCGTCGGCGGAGCGCCGGCGGTTCCGTCCGCAGGAAGGCGCCTGAGGCCTCAGCGCGCGCTCGGTCTCGCCCGGGCGCGGGAGGCGCGCCGCCGCTCGTCTTCGTGCGCCCGGTAGGCGGCGACGGTCGCCCGCACGTCCACCTCGTCCACCTCCAGGGAGAACGCGAGCGGCCGCGACGGATAGCCGAGGCGGTAGCCGCGGCCGTCCGCCGTCCGCTCGAGGTGCCCGTAGTCGACGAGGAGCCGGCGCAGCGTCACGTGGTCGACGTCGAGCGCGGGCGCGACGTCGCGCAGCCAGCCCTGGAGCAGCGCGTTCACCTCCGGCTCCCGGTACGTCCGTCGGGGATCGAGGCCGAGGCGGATGCTCTTCATCAGGATCTCGCGGTCCCGCGCGCTCCGCGGGAAGCGGCGCGGTCCCCGCGCGGCCGCTACCAGGCAGAGCCGCTCGACGAACTCCTCGGCGCTGATCATTCGCCCGTCTCGTCGCAGCGGCTCGAGAGCAGTTCGGTCATCGGGGTGGTGTAGCCTAGCGAGGATGGACGGCGCTCCCGCACGGTCTCCGCTCGCCTCCCTGCTCGTGGTCGAGCCCCCGCCCGACGGCGCTCCGCGGAGGAACCGATGACGTCGACCGCTCCGATCGGAGGCACCTGCGCCCCGGGGTTCGAAGGCGTGCGCGAAGCCTTCGCCGCGAACTTCGCAGCCGGGCGTGAGGTGGGGGCCTCGTTCGCCGCCACCGTGGACGGAAGGCCCGTCGTGGACCTGTGGGGCGGGTGGTGCGATGCGGCGCGTGCGCGCCCGTGGGCGCGCGACACGATCGCGAACGTCTTCTCGACAACGAAGGCGATGACCGCGCTCTGCGCCCACGTGCTCGTCGAGCGCGGCGCGCTCGACCTCTCGGCGCCCGTGTCGCGGTACTGGCCCGAGTTCGCGCAGGGCGGGAAGGAGCGGCTGCCCGTCCATCTGCTCCTCAGCCATCGCGCCGGGCTCGCCGCGCTCCGCCCGCCGCTGCCGACGGAGGCGCTCTACGACTGGGGGCGCATGACGGACGCGCTCGCGGCCGAAGCGCCGTGGTGGGAGCCGGGGAGTGCGAGCGGGTACCACGCGATGACGTTCGGTTTCCTCGTCGGCGAGCTCATTCGGCGCGTCACCGGGAAGACGCCGGGCGCGTTCTTCCGCGACGAGATCGCGGCTCCGCTCGGCGCCGACTTCGCGATCGGTCTCCCCGCCGCGGAGGACGGCCGCGTGGCGGAGATGGTGCCGCCCCCGGCGGAGGAGGTCCGGGCGCTCGGCGCGGCCGCCACGCTCGACCCCGAGTCGCTCCTCGGCAAGGTGATGGCCAACCCCGCGGTCTCGCCGGAGGTCGCGAACCGCCGGCCGTGGCGCGCCGCCGAGATTCCCGCCGCGAACGGCCACGGCAACGCGCGCTCGGTGGCGCGTCTGCTGTCCGCGCTCGCCTGCGGCGGGACGCTCGACGGTGTACGGCTCGTCGGCGCAAAGACGCTCGCGGGCGCCATCGAGGAGCAGTCGCATGGGCGCGACCTCGTGCTCGGCGTTCCCCTGCGCTGGGGGCTCGGCTTCATGCTCACGAGCGAGACGCTGCCGCTCGGCCCCAATCCGAGCTGCTTCGGCCACGGCGGCTGGGGCGGCTCGCTCGGCATCGTCGACCTCGACGCGCGGGTCTCGTGGTCCTACGTCATGAACAAGATGTCCCCCGGCACGCTCGGGGATACGCGCGCGGTCGGCCTTGCGGCCGCGCTCTACGCGGCGCTCTAGCCGGTGGCGGCGCCCGTCCTGATCCTGTGCGGCGGCTTCCTCCTTGCCGTGCTCTGGATGGATCTCCTGTTCGACGTCCAGGTGTTCCGCCACCGCGGCGCGCCGGAGCTGCCCGAAGACGTGCTGGCGTCGATCGCCGCCTACTACCGGCGGGTCACGACGACGGCGCGGCCCCTCGGCCATGCCGTGGGCGGCGTGATGGGCGTCCTGCTCGTGGCGCTGGCGCTCCAGATCGCGCGCGGGGACGGAGCGCGCTGGGTGGGCCTCGCGTCATTGCCCCTTGCGGGCTTCCCGATCGGCCTCGCGGCGAGGCGCGTGGTCCCGAACGCGATCCGCCTCGGCACCCGCGCCGACGGCACCGCGCGGCAGACCGACCTGGCGCGCTCGATCTGCCGCGACCATCTCGCGTGTCTCTTCGGGATCGGCGCCTTCGTCGCGGTCCAGCTCCTGGGTCTCGCGCACGCCGCTCCCCGTCCGTGACGGTCCGTCGCGCCGCGCTGCTGGTCGCGTGGATCGCGACTCTCGCAGCCCCGGCGCAGGCCGACGTCGACGGCCGCGCGATCGACGTGCGCCGCCTGATCCGCGGGTGCGACGTGTCGCTCGCGTCGCCGCCGCACGAGGCGATCCTCCTCTTCCGCACGTCGTGCGGTCTCGACGAGGATCACGCTCGCGAGGTCCTCACGACCCTGCTCGCGCAGGACTTCCCGGAAGGGGCGCCGCTGCGCGCGCCGGTCGCGTTGCACCTGGGTCGGATCGTCGAGCTGCCGTGGCTCTCGGACGCGCTCTCCCGCGCCGCGCTCGCCTCGCCCGAGTGGGACGCGCAGCGGGGGCGGCCGCGGAAGGGCGGGAGCAATGCGTTCGTGGCGCACCTGCTCGGCGAGCCGGGGCTGCTGCGGCCGCTCGATCCCGCGTTCACCGCGGTCGGGGCGCGCGCCCGGGTGGGAGCGGTCGAAAAGGTGCTGGTGTCGCCCGAGAGCCATGCGCCCTTCGACGCGCAGCTGTGGCTGCGGCTCGAGCCGGACGCCGCCGGTTCGCCACGCTCCGGCCCGTAGGCTAAGCCCTCGGCATGAAGCTCTACTCCTTCCCCCGTGCGCCGAACCCCCGGCGCGTGCGCATCTTCCTCGCCGAGAAGGGCATCTCGGTCCCCGTCGAGACCATCGACATCTTCAAGCGCGACAACCGGCAGCCTGCCTTCCTGGCGAAGAACCCGCTCGGCGGCATCCCCGTGCTCGAGCTCGACGACGGCTCGCACATCTCCGAGAGCGTCGCGATCTGCCGCTACTTCGAGGAGCTCCATCCCGAGCCCCCGCTGTTCGGTGCGAGCCCGCGCGAGTGCGCGGAGGTGGAGATGTGGAACCGGCGCGTGGAGCTCGTGCTCGGAAATGCCGCGGGCATGGTCTGGGCTCACGGGTCGCCCCTCACCGCCCAGATCGTCCAGCAGATCCCGGAGAACGTCGCCCCGAACCGCAAGCGGGCGGAGCAGTTCTTCGAGCTGATGGACCGCACGCTCCAGGGGCGGACGTTCTTCGCCGGCGAGCGCGTCTCCATCGCGGACATCACGGCGCTCTGCACCATGGACTTCGCCTCGGCCATGATCGAGCTCGCGCCCGATCCGTCGCTCGCCGCGCTCGCGCGGTGGCACGCGGCCATGTCGGCCCGACCGAGCGCGAGCGCGTGAGCCCGGAGCTGCTGGCGCAACTCGGGCTCGCCGCCGGGAGCGCGCTCGCGTCCGGCCTGCGCGTCTACGGCACCGTGGCCGCGCTCGGTCTCCTCCAACGCTTCGGGGTGATCCATCTGCCGCCGGGGCTCGAGCCGATCGCCTCGACCCCGGTCCTCGTCCTGGCGTGCGTCCTGTACGTCGCGGAATTCGTGGCGGACAAGATCCCGATCTTCGATTCGGTGTGGGACGGCATCCATACGTTCATCCGTGTCCCCGCTGCGGGCGTGCTCGGATTCGCGGCGCTCGGCGACATGGCGGAGCCGTGGCGCACGGTCGCCGCGCTGCTCTGCGGCGGGGTGGCGCTGTCGACGCACGGGGTGAAGGCGGGCGCGCGGCTCGCGGCCAACGCCAGCCCCGAGCCGCTGTCGAACTGGGGGCTCTCCCTCGGCGAGGACGTCTCGGTAGCCGGCGTCCTGTGGCTCGTGTTCGCGCACCCCCTGATCGCGGTGGCGCTGGCCGCGGCCGCCCTCGTCGCGGGCCTGTGGCTCGCGACCTGGCTCGTCGCCGTGCTGCGGCGGCTCGCGCGAAGGCGGGAAGCTGCGGCCTGAGACGCGCACCGCCCCGCGGTGGCGACGCGGAGTCAGCCCGGGAAGGGCTCGTCGAGCGCGAGGGCCCGCGCGGCGGACGCCTCGCCCGCGGGCTCCGCGAGGAAGTCCACGCCCCGCGCCGCGAAGCGGCGGGCCGCCTCCGCGCTGCGGGCATCCCCGTCGGTATCGAGCGCCCACTGGGCCTGCGCCACCAGCAAGGCGGTCGCCATCGAGCGGCCGAGCGTGAGCGCGAAGCGGCGCGCGCCGGCCTCGACCGCGGCGGGCCCGAGCTTCGGAGCGTCGCGCCACCACGCCCCGGCGTGGGCGATCGCGTCGCGCGCGGCCTTCGCGGGGGCTGACAGGCTTGCGTGTCGCGCGAGCCCCGCGTGGGCGGCGACGTCCGCAGCGAACGGTGCCAGCGCGTCGGCGCGGCGGGCCGCGCGCAGGGCCTCGAGGGAGAGGACGTTCGTCGTGCCCTCCCAGATCGCGAGCACCTGCGCGTCGCGCAGGAGCTCCGGGAGGCCCGTGTCCTCGACGTAGCCCGCGCCGCCGAACGCCTCGAGCGCTTCGCTCGTCCCGGCGACGCACAGCTTCGCCGTCGTGAGCTTCGCGATCGGCTGGAGGAGGCGCAGCGTCGCGACGGCCGCGGCGTCGAGCTCGCCCGCCTCTTCGCGGCCCAGCAACGCGACGGCGTGGAACGCGAGCTGGAGCGCGGCCTCGTGCTCGGCGGCGAGGTCCGCGAGCGTCTCGAGGTGCAGCGGCTTGTCCGCGAGGGGCGCACCGAACGCGACCCGCCGGCTCGCGTAGTCGCGCGCGAGCGCCACGCCGCGCCGCAGGCTCGCAGCCGAACACACCGCGTTCCAGGTGCGCGTCAGGTTGAGCATCGAGGCCATCTGCCGCACGCCGTCGGAGAGGCCCGCGAGCGGGATCGCCGGCGTGCCGTCGAGCGTGAGCTCGGCCGTCGGGAGCAGCTTCGTGCCGAGCTTCTCCTTCAGACGATTGACGGTGATGCCCTGGAGCCGCCCTTCGGCGTCGCGCAGCTCGACGAGGAAGAGTGCGAGGCCCTTGCCGCCAGGGCCGTTGCCTTCGGGGCGCGCGAGGGTGAGGGCGACCTGGGACGTGACCGCGGACGTGAACCACTTCGTGCCGTGGAGACGCCAGCCTCCGGAGTCCCGGCGCGCGATCGTCTCGGACAGCCCGACGTCCGAGCCGCCGATGCGCTCGGTCATCCACTGTCCGGAGGTCCATGCGCGCGCGGGGTCGCGCGACAGCAGGCGCGGGAGGATGCGGTCGCGCAGCGCGGGCTCCGCGAGGGTCTCGAGCGTGCGCGCCGCGCCGTCGGTCATCGCGAGCGGACAGGTGTAGACCTGGCTCGAGCGATCGAAGAGGTAGACCAACGCGAACTGGTGGAGCCGTGAAGCCGCTCCGTGCCGCCGCTCGTAGCCCGTCGCGACGAGGCCCTCGCGTGCAGCGACGCGCGCGTACTCCTCCCACGCCGCGTTCACGCGCACCTCGTCCACCCGCCGGCCCCAGGGATCGAAGGGGACATGGACCGGCTCGTCGCGCCGGTGCGCGAGTGCGAGCTCGCGCAGCGGGCCGGCCGCGAGGGCGCCCATGCGGTCGAGCGAAGGCTCCATCTCGCGCAGGGCGTCGGCGGGGACGACCCGGCGGAGGAGGGCGCGGAGCGGGCGGTCGGCGCGCCATTGGTTGTCGAGGCGGGGCGCGTCCTGGAAGAATGACATCGTCCGAGGCTAGCATGCGGCCAGAGCCGCCGAGACCGCGCGGCAGGCCCCCATCCATTCGGTTCGAGGAGGACGGCCCATGGCGACGAGCGATCGGAAGCTGCCCCCGTTCACGCCGGCGCAGGAGCGCTTCGGGAACGTGGTGATCAAGGTGATGTCGGCCCTCAACACCTGGGTGTACCGGGCGACGGGCGGCCGCATCGGCGGCCGCTTCCTGCGCGGGGCGCCCGTGCTGCTCCTCACGACCACGGGCCGCAAGTCCGGTGAGCGCCGCACGGCGCCGCTGCTGTACCTCGCCGACGGGGATCGGTTCGTGATCGTCGCATCGAAGGGCGGATTCTCCCACCATCCCGCCTGGTATCTGAACCTCGAGAAGAATCCGGACGTCACCGTCGAGGTGGGCTCCGACAGGCGCGAGATGCGCGCGCGCATCGCGAGCGACACCGAGAAGAAGGCGCTCTGGCCGAAGCTGGTCGCGATGTACCGCGACTACGACGACTACCAGGCGCGCACCGACCGCAACATCCCCGTCGTCGTCCTCGAGGGCCGCTGAGCCGCGCTCCGGGCGGAGTCGGCGGCCTGCGTCTCGACGCCTGGCTGCCGCGCTTCGACTTCTCCGAACGGCATGGGGTCTCCGTGCGGGCTCCAGCGGACCGCGTCTTCGACGCGGCGCGCGAGCTCGACCTCGGGGCGACACCCCTCATCCGCATCCTGCTCCGGCTCCGCGGCCTGCGCGCGCGCGGGCGCGGTCTCGCCGGCCTGCGCGACGCGGGCTTCGTCCTGCTCGAGGAGGATCCGCCGCGGGAGCTCGTGCTCGGGCTCGTGGGTCGCTTCTGGACGCCGGGCGGCGACGTGCAGCGCGTCGACCCCGCGGGCTTCCTGGCCTTCGAGCGTCCGGGCTTCGCGAAGGTCGCGTGGAACCTGAGGGTGGAGCCGCGTGCCGGCGGCGCGCTCCTCGCGACGGAGACGCGCATCCTGTGCCTCGACGCGCGGAGCCGCCGACGCTTCCGCCTGTACTGGATGGCGATCCGGTTCGGCAGCGGCCTGATCCGACGCGAGATGCTGCGCGCGATCCGCGAGCAGGCGGAACGCGCGCCGTGAGACAATCAGTTCGTCACAGCGCGATCCAGACCGACTTCGTGCGGGTGTACGCCTCGAGCGAGTGGAGGGCCATCTCCTTGCCCCAGCCGCTCTGCTTGAAGCCGCCGAAGGGGCTCGCGAAGTCGTAGCAGCCGTAGCGGTTCACGAAGACCATGCCCGCGTCCAGCCGCCTCGCTACGCGGTGTGCGCGCGACACGTCGCGCGTGTAGAGGCCGGCCGCGAGGCCGTAGTCCACGTCGTTCGCGAGCCGCACGGCCTCGTCCTCGTCGTCGAAGGGGAGGACGCACAGCACCGGGCCGAAGATCTCCTCGCGGGCGATCCGCATCGCCGGCCGCACCTCGCCGAAGATCGTGGGGCGCACGAAGAGCCCGCGGGCGTTCGTGCCGCGCAGGTCGCGCTCGCCGCCCGCGCGGAGCCGGGCGCCCTCGCGCTTCCCGACGCCGATGTAGGCGAGGATCTTCTCGAGCTGCGGCGCGTTGCACTGCGCCCCCTGATCGCTCGCCGGATCGAACGGATCGCCGCAGACGACCGCTTCGGCCTTCGCCGCCAGCTGCGCCACGAAGCCGTCGTAGAGGCCGCGTTGGATCAGGAAGCGGGTCGGCTCCGAGCACTTCTCGCCCTTCTGCGAGAACATCAGCTGGAACGAGCGCTCCACCGCGAACCCGAGGTCGGGCACGTCGTCGAAGACGATGCTCGCCGACTTGCCCCCGAGCTCGAGCGACACCGTCTTCAGGTTCGAGTCCGCGGCGCCGTGGAGCACGCGCCTTCCCGTCGTGGTGCTCCCGGTGAAGGCGATCTTGTCCACGCCGGAGTGGCGGGTCAGCGCCTCGCCGGTCGGCGCGTCCCCGGTCACGACGTTCAGCACGCCGGGCGGCAGATCGACGTGCTCGTGGACGAGCTCGACGAAGCGCAGCAGCGAGAGCGACGTGAAGGGCGACGGCTTCACCACGGCGGTGTTGCCCATCGCCAGGGCGGGCGCGAGCTTCCAGGCCGCCAGCAGCAGCGGGAAGTTCCACGGCACGATCAGCGCACACACGCCGACCGGCTCGCGCAGCGTGTAGTTGAGGAACGGCCCGTCCACGGGGCAGGTCTCGCCGTAGAGCTTGTCCACCCAGCCCGCGTAGTAGTCGAATACGTCGGCGGTGTCGGGCATGTCGTCGAAGTAGGCCTCGCGGTAGAGCTTCCCGTTCTCGAGCGCGACGAGCGTCGCGAGCTCCGCACGGTGCGCGCGAACGACGTCCGCGACGCGCTGCAGAAGCCGCCCGCGTTCCCGGCGCGCGAGCGCCGGCCAGGGGCCGGACGCGAACGCAGCGCGCGCCGCGGCGACCGCGCGGTCGACGTCCCCGGGCGTCGCGATCGGCACGGGCGCGAGGCGGTCGCCGTTCGCGGGGTTCGTGGCCTCGTGCGCGGATTCGCCAGAGGCGGGGACGAACTTCCCGCCCGCATAGAGCAGCTTCGGCTTCCCCAGCCACTCCGCGGCCCACGCGAGCCGCGGCGGCTCGAGCTCCGGTGCGGCCGGGCCCGTCACGCCGTCCGCCCGAACGCGGCCAGCTCGCGGCAGCGCGCCTCGTTCGCGCGCAGACCCCGCAGACAGCGCTCGTCGAACAGCGTGATGGCACGCGTCAGGAGTCCGATGGCGTCGAGCAGGTTCACGGCGGCGAGCCCGTCGAACACGTGCAGGTGGAGCTCGGCCCGCTCGGCCGCGGCCTGCACCGCGCGATCGCAGCCCAGCACCTGGAACGCGCACTGCATGAGCGTCTCCGGCACCACGGGGTTGGACTTGCCTGCGAAGAAGCTCGAGCCCTCCTGGACGTGCGGAAGGGCGAGCTCGCCGAAGCCTCCGCGCGGACCCGACGCGAGGAGCCGCAGGTCCGAGGCGATCTTCAGGAGCCCGTGCGCCAGCAGCGCCAGCTGGGCGGAGACCGCGGCGACGTCGTCGCCGTTCTGGAGCGCATCGGGGGGAGAGGGGTGGGCCTGCAGCGCAGTCCCCGTGAGCGCTGCGAGGGCCGGCACCACGCGTTCCCGGTAGCGGGGAGGCGCGCCGTCGCCGGCGCCGATCACGGTTCCTCCGAGCGCGACGTCGCGCAGCGGCTCGAGGCTGTGCACGAGCTCGCCGGCCCTGCGCCGCACGAGCGCGGCGTGGCCGCCGAGGAGGAGGGACTGGGTGGTGGGCAGCGCGTCCTGCAAGCACGTGCGCGCGAGGGTCGGTACCGGGCCGAGCTCCGCCAACTTCGCTTCCAACGTCACGACGAGCGTGGAGAGCGCTGCGACGAGCCCGCCGCCCTCCACGAGGATCGCGAGGCGCAGCGCGGTATGACAGACGTCCGCCGTCGACTGCGACGCTCCCACGTGACGCTTCGGATGCACGGGGTCGTACTCGCCGCGGCGCCGGCCGAGGCCCTCGTTCGCGAGGTTGGCGATCACCTCGCACACGTTGGCGTGGACGCCGATCGAGCCCCCTCCGCCGAACAGGTCGGCGACGAGCTGCTCGCGGTGCTCGCCGGCGGCGAGCGCGGCGCATCCCGCGTCGATCGCGCGCGCGAGGTCGCCGGGCAGCACCCCCGCGTCCGCGTTCGCGCGGGCGCACGCGCGCTTCACCACCGCGAGCGCGCGCGCGTAGGGTGCGCACGCGCCGAGAGTGCGGCCCGAGAAGGACAGGTTCGCGCGGGCGCGCGCGGTCTGGATGCCCCAGAGCGCGTCACCGGGAATCTCCACCTCGCCGAGCGCGTCGCGCTCGATCCGGGTCGACGGCACCAGCCTATCCGGCACGCCCGTAGCGCGCGCGACGGAGGAGCTCGGTGCTCGTGGTGCCGGGCTTCGTGTCGTAGGCGAGCAGCGCGACGAGGCGGTCGGTCGCGCCGCGGATCGGGCTCACGCGGTGGATCGAGTTCCGTCCCTCGAACACGAGCAGGGTGCCGGGCGTCATGGGCAGCGTGACGACCTCGTCCGAAGTCCCGTCGAGCACCCTGCGCACGCGGTCGTAGCGCTCGTCGGTCGCGGTGCGGATGAACGGCGCGACCTCGAAGTCGCCGCCGTCGTCGGAGGGCTGCAGCGCGATGGACACGACGAAGTCGGTCTGGTCGAAGTGCCACTGGAGGACGTCGCCGTCGCCCATCACGGCGAGGTTCAGCGCGCCGAGCGGGTCGGCATAGCGGAAGAGCTTGCCGCGCCCGAGGATCGCGGCGATGAAGTCGATCATCGGCTCCCACTCGTAGAGGCGACGCAGCGGCGAGTCGGCCGGGAACTGGTCGTAGGCGAGGACGCCGACGCCGAAGTCGGCGAGATGTCGGCGCGGGTGGTCCGGGGGAAGGGTCGCGTCGGGCAGCTCGAGGTACGCCGTGCCCCTTCCCGCGCTCCGATGGGCCGCGGGGGCGAGCCGGCGGGCGTCCGCGACGAGCGCGGCGAGGCCGCGTGCGTGCACGAATCCGGGCAGCTCCGCCGCGCCGCTGGACCGCAGCTGCGCCTGCGCGGCGGCCACCGCGCGCCTGCCGCCGTCCGAGGCGAGGTCGAGGACGGGGTGGCGCTCCTGGTCCACGAGCTCGGCCGGGGCGGCCGCCGCGGCACGCGGGCGCGATTCGGGGACGGAGACGCTCATCGGGCTTCCTCCAGGGCGGTCCGGCGCGGCCCTCGCGCAGCCGCGCTCCCGGGCGCACGATACCAGGGTCGACCCTTCGAAGGAGACCCCCATGGCGCCGCGCCTCACCGCCCATCACACCTCGTTCCCGGTCAAGGACCTCGCGCGCTCCCGCGCCTTCTACGAGGGCGTGCTCGGGCTCGAGGAGATCCCCCGTCCGCCGGAGCTGCGGGTGGGAGGCGTCTGGTACCGGGCGGGCGGGGCGGAAGTGCACCTGATCGAGACACCGCCGGGTGTCGACGTGGGAGCGGCGCCGCCGGCTCTGAATCCGATCGCGCGCCACGAGGCCTTCGCGACGGACGACTACGAGGCGATGCTCGCGCACCTGCGTCGGCACGGCGTGGAGGTGCTCCCCACCAGCCCGCGCGTCGGCCAGATGTGGGTGCGCGATCCGGACGGACACATCCTCGAGTTCATCGCCCGACCGGGTCGCTAGCGCTTCGGTCACCGTCGATGGATGCTCCGCCGCCGCTCGCGACCGCCTTCGCGCTGCTCGAGGCCTTCGTGGAGGAGGGGCTCTTCCCGGGCGCCGCGCTCCACGTGACGCGCGCGGGCGCGATCCTCGGGGCGCACGCCTGCGGGCTGGCGCGGCGCTCACCGGACGTGCCCGTCGCGCTCGACACCCTCTTCCCGCTCTACTCGGTGACGAAGCCGTTCGTGGCGACCGCCCTGCTCACGGCGGTCGACGAGGGAAAGCTCGCGCTCGACGATCCGGCAGCGCGCTTCCTGCCGGGCTTCGAGCGCAGGGGCAAGGGCGCGATCACCGTGCGGCACCTGCTGACGCACACCGCGGGCATCCCGGTGTCGCCCGGTCCGGATCTGCACGACTTCGCGACGAGCGCGGAGTACGCGGCGACGCTCCTGGACCTCGCGCCCCACGCGGCGGCGGGCGCGCGGGCGCTCTATCACGGGCAGACCGCATACGCGCTGCTCGGCGAGATCTTCGAGCGCGCCACGGGAGTCCCCCTGGCCACCGGTCTGCGGGAGCGCGTGCTCGAGCCGCTCGCGCTGCGCGACACGTTCTTCCCGGTGCCGGCCTCCGCCGCGGCGCGGATCGCGCATGCATACGTCCACCCGCGCGACGACGAAGGCGCGCGGTGGGCGGCGGCGGTGAACGGCGGCACTTTTCGCGGCGCCGCGCACCCGGCGGGCGGCGCGTTCGGGACCGCCGGCGACCTCGCGCGCTTTCTCGGGTGCTGGCTCGCAGGCGGAGAGTGGGAGGGACGCCGCGTCCTGCGGGCGGGGACCGTGCGCGAGGCCCTGCGCGTGCAGTTCCCCGGGCTTCGCGAGGGGGTGCCGCCATGGCCCGGGGTGCCGCCCGCGCTGCTCGCGCTCGACCTCGGCCCCACGACGTGGGGCCTCGGCTGGCGGCTGCGCGGCGACCCGCCCGAGCCTCTCTTCGGCTTCGGCGCCGCGTCGCCGCGCGCGTTCGGACACGCGGGCCTGTCGAGCGTCCTCGTGTTCGCCGACCCCGACCGCGCGCTGACCTTCGTCCTCCTCACGAACGCGACGCTCGCAGGCGGCGACGCACTGCGCGTGCGCACGGCCCTGTCGCGCGCGGTCGTGGAGGCCTGCGGCTGATGCCCAAGCGGGTCAGGGGCGGGGGCGACTCATCGGCTCGGCGGGGCGGGCCTTGCGGAGCAGGTCGCGCACCACCGGACCCAGCTCGGCAGGGTCCCAGCGCCGGTCGCGCTCGGCCTCCGGTCCGCGGGTCCAGCCCTCGGAGAGGCACAGCCGCCCGCCCATCACCTCGAAGACGCGCCCGGTCACGTCGCCGGACTCGAGGCTGCCCAGCCACACCGCGATCGGCGCGATGTTGTCGGGCGACCGCGCGTCGAAGCCTTCCTCGGGAACGGCGGCGGCGCCCGGACGCAGGTTCTCCGTCATGCGCGTGCGCGCCCCGGGCGACACCGCGTTGACGGTCACGCCGAAGCGTTCGAGCTCCTTCGCCACGATCACGGTGAACGCCGCGATGCCCGCCTTGGCCGCGCCGTAGTTCGACTGTCCGGCGTTCCCATACAGCCCCGACACCGAGGTGGTGTTGATGACGCGCGCCTGGTTGGGTTTTCCGCTCTTCGCGCGCTCCCGCCAGTACGCCGCAGCGTGTCGCGTCGGACAGAACGTACCGCGCAGATGTACGCGGATCACGGAGTCCCACTCGTCGATCGTCATGTTGAAGAGCATCCGGTCGCGCAGGATGCCCGCGTTGTTCACCAGGACGTCGAGGCCCCCGAACGTGTCGAGCGCGGAGCGGACCATGCGCTCCGCGCCCTCCCAGTCCGAAACGTCGTCGCCGTTCGCGATCGCCTCGCCTCCGAGCGTGCGGATCTCCTCCGCGACGCTCTGCGCGGGCGTCAACGTCGACCCGCCGCTGCCGTCCATCGCGCCGCCGAGGTCGTTCACCACGACCTTCGCTCCCTGGCGCGCGAACTCGAGCGCGTGCCCGCGGCCGATCCCGCGCCCCGCCCCCGTCACGATCACCACGCGTCCCTCGCACAGCCCGCTCATCGAGCGCCTCCCCTGGTCTTCAGATCGATCGGTCGCGCCCCTGCCAGTAACGGTCCCGCACGAGCCGGCGCTGGATCTTGCCGGTGGGCATGCGCGGCAGGTCGTCGGTGAAGTCCACGCTGCGCGGACACTTGAACGCCGCGAGCCGCGCTCGCGCGTGGGCGAGGAGCTCCGCCGCCAGCTCCGGCGACGCGGCGTGACCTGGAGAGACCTGCACGACGGCCTTGATCGCCTCGCCCCACTCCTCGTCGGGTACGCCGACGGTGGCGACGTCGGCGACCGCGGGGTGCTCGAGCAGGACCGCGTCGACCTCCGCCGGGTACACGTTCACGCCGCCGGAGATGATGACCTCTGCGCTGCGTCCGGTGAGGAAGAGGAAGCCGTCGCCGTCGAAGTAGCCGAGGTCGCCCATCGTGAACGCATCCCCGCGGTACGCGGACGCCGTCTTGTCGGGCGCCTTGAAGTACTCGAAGCGCCCGACGGGCGGCGCCCCGAAGTACACCGTGCCGACATCACCGGGAGGGAGCGGCGCGCCGGCCTCGTCGAGGATCTCGACGGGCTGGCCCGCGAGCCTGCGGCCGACGCTCCCCGGCTTCGAGAGCCACTCCTCGCCCGTGATGAAGGTGCCGCCGCCTTCGGTGGCGGCGTAGTACTCGAAGAGCACCGGACCGAGCCAGTCGATCATGCCGCGCTTCACGTGGATGGGGCAGGGCGCCGCGCCGTGCAGCACCCAGCGGAGGGAGGAGACGTCGTAGCGGGTCCGCGTCGCCTCGGGCAGCGACAGCAGGCGGTGGAACATCGTCGGGACGAGGTGCGTGTGGGTGACGCGATGGCGCTCGACGAGGCGCAGCGCGTCCTCGGCGTCCCAGCGATCCATCAGCACGCATCCCACGCCCGAGGCGAGCGGGAACGCGAGGTTCAGCGCGAGGGGGGCGGCGTGGTAGAGCGGACCGGTGACCAGCGCGAGATCCTGCTCGGGCCGGAACGCCGCCGTCTTCGTGAGAGGCGCGGTCAGAGGGGACCGTGGCACCGCGCGACGATACACGCCCTTGGGTCGACCCGTCGTGCCGGAGGTGTAGAGCATCGACGTACCGAGCACGGGTTCCGGCAGCGCCTCCGCAGGCTCCTTCACCAGCGCCGCTTCGTAGTCCTCGAAGCCGTCGATCGGCCCGCCGATCGCGAGCCGCGCGCGAGCCAGCGGCGCCTGCTCGGCCGCCTCGCGGGCCGCCGCGGCGAAGCGGACGTCCGCCAGCAGGGCCTTCGCCTCGCAGTCCGCGACGATGTAGCCGATCTCTTCGCCGGTCAGGTGCCAGTTGATCGGCGTGATGCGCAGCCCGGCGCACTGGCACGCCGCGTAGACCTCGACGAACTCGGGCCGGTTCGAGCAGAGCAGGGCGACGGAGTCGCCCGGGCCCACGCCGCGCGCCCGGAGGGCACGCGCGACCTGGAACGCGCGCGCAGCGAGCTGCTCGAAGGTGCGGTCTCCGGCAGGCGACACGATCGCGAGTCGGCCCGGCGCCCGGCGGGCGTGGAAGGCCACCAGCATGCCGCGGGCGGCCGCCTCGGCGGCCGAAGCGAGCGGGTCCGGAACCGCCGTCGTCACAGCTTCTCGGGCGCCTCGAAGCGCCCGTGCATCTTCTCCATCCAGCTGGTGGCGAGCGCGCGGCGCGGAAGACCGAGCGCCCGCAGCTCGGCGGCGATCGGATGGTCGCCGAGCTCGAGCGTGGCCCCGCCGAGACGGAATCCCAGGCCCTCGGCGCCCGACACGAACGCGGTGCGGTGGAGGGCGCCGTGGATCCAGGTGTAGGTGACGAGGTTGGCGTCGGGCATCCGCTGCCTTCCGCCGCGCGGGACCGAGAACGTGAACACGCGCTTGCCGTCCGCTTGCCAGACGCAGGCCGCGCGGCCGTCCGCGTACGTGAACTCGATGTCGTGCACGACCTTGGGGAAGCCCCAGATCGTGCGACCGGCCTCGCAGGTGAACGCCTGGTTCACCGGCAGGCGGTGGATGTAGGTCGCGAGGCGCGCCCGCGCGAAGTCGATCAGCGGCGACACGACGGGGAGCCCGCGCGCCGCGCCGCGCTCCCGCACGAAGAACGCCACCGAGATCTCGTTGTAGTCGCCGAGATCGTTGTCCTTGTAGTCGATGCACGCGAGGCTCGCGAGCGCGCGGCCGGGCCAGAGCTCCACCACGTCGAGCTCGGGGCCGGGCAGGAGCCGCCGGGCCGCGGCGGCGTCGACGAGATAGGTCGCCGAGCCGCTCGAGGCGTCCCGCACGACGCACGGCATCTTCACCGTTCGACCCTGGATGGTGTAGGTCTGGCTCGCGGTCAAGGCGCCCCCTTGGTCGATCTCGGCAGTATGCCACGGCGGGGATGCCCGTGGGGTGGCGGGTCAGCGCGCGGCGCGCTCGGCGTACGAGGGCGCGCCCTGCGTCCAGGCGGGCCCCTTGCCCCAGTCGAGCCGCGTCATCTTCCGAGCGTGGTCGGGGTCGTACCGCTTGCATGCCTCGGCGTACTCCTGGAACGCGCGCGTCGCCTGCGGCACCGCCCAGTAGTCCTCCTCGAGGCTCCAGAGGCCGTCGCCCGCGTATTGCAGCAGCGTCACGCCCGGGAAGTCGATCACGCCGCGGCCCGACGGATGGTCGCGGCGGTTCTGCATGTACACGACCGCGCGTCCGGACTCGTCGACGAGGTGCCACTCGTATGCCGTGTAGATCTCTCCGTACTTCGCCATGGTGGGGATGATCCAGCTCCGGATCTCCTCGCGGCCGTTGCGGTTGCCCAGCACGTGCTCGATGTACTGCGCGTTCGGGGTGAAGAGGTCCGCCCAGTCGGACCAGCGCTCGCCGACGGCGCCCGTCTGCCAGTAGCGGCGGAAGGCCCGGTCGACGTCGTCGCGCGAGAAGCGTCCCATCCCGTTTTCTCCTTGCGGCGGCCCGGGCGCGAAAACTATAACATGTTTCAAATCATGACCGACCGCCGCTTCACCCCCGCGGAGCTCACGCAGTTCGGCCTTCGCCTGGAGGACGAGGGCCCGCACCCCTTCGATCCCACGGTGGAATGGTGGAACGAGTCGTGGTTCTGGGACTGGTTCGACGCGGGGGGCGAGCGCGCCGGTCACTGTCGGATCGGCGTGCACCCGAACCAGGGCCGGGCGTGGCTCTGGCTCTTCCTGCACCAGGATGGTGAGTGGGTGGCGCTCGAGGAGCCCCGGTTGCCCCTCTCGGACTGGGACCTCGGTCGCCTGGCGTACGACCGCTGGGGTCTCTCCTGCTCGTGGGACGCGCGCGCGCCGCTCGAGGCGGGTCGTCTCCGCGTGCAGGGCTTCGGGCGCGTCGTGTCGGGCCGCCGCACGGGACAGGTGGCGCCCGTCGGTGTCGACCTCGAGGTTTCGGCCCTCGGGCCGCCGCACTCGCACGGCCGCGCGAACGCGCCGGGCCACAGCGCCGCCGACGCGTATGCCGCCTCGCGATTCGAGCAGCCGATCCGTGCCCTGGGCGAGCTGCGCGTCGGGAACGACGCGCAGCCCTTCTCGGGCCGCGGCGAGCGGGACCACTCGTGGGGTCCGCGCCACTGGAACCTCGAGTGGACCTTCCTCGTGCTGAACGGCGAGAGCCTCCGTCTCCAGTGCGCCGAGGCGCGAATCCCGAACGTGGGGAGCTTCGTCGCCGGCTACTTCCAGGAGGGCCCGATGGTGACCGTGAAGGAGGCGGCGTTCGACTTCGCGTACCCCCCGGACGACGTACTCCATCCGGTGTCAGGTCGCTTCTCGATCGCCACCGAGACCGGGGCGCGCTTCGCCGCCCGCATCGAGGCGCTGACCGGCGCCGAGATCGATCTCACGCACACCTTCGTGCCGCCGCGCCGCTCGCTCTATCGGCGGGCCCTCGTGCGCGCGACACCGGACGGCGGCGGCGCGCCCCTCCTGGGCTGGGTCGAGTTCAACCGCTTCCCCGAGCCGGCCGCCTAGGTCCGTCGTGACGGGACGCGACGAACCCGAGAGCCTCGCGCGCGCGCTGGCCGGCTGGCTCCGGGCCAAGCTGCCGCGCGCGGAGGACCTCGCGGTGACCGCGATTCCGCGATCCGTGGCGACGGGGTTCTCGAGCGACACGCTGCTGTTCGACCTCGCGTGGCGCGAGGCCGGTGCGGCGCGCACGCGAGGGATCGTGGTGCGGCGCGCGCCGCTCGGCCATCAGGTGTTCCCCGAGTACGACGTCGCCCGCCAGTTCCGCATCCTCCGCATCCTCGCTGGGACGAAGGTGCCCGTGCCTTCCGCGCCGTGGCTCGAGGAGGATGCGGACGTGCTCGGCGCGCCCTTCTACGTGATGGACCGCATCGACGGGCGGATCCCGACCGACAATCCGCCGTATCACGTCGGTGGCTGGACCACCGAGATCGCGCCCGCCGAGCGCGAGGCGCTGTGGTGGAGCGGGATCGACGCGCTCTGCGGGATCCACGGCCTCGACTGGCGCGCGCTCGGTCTCGGTTTCGTCGACACGCCCGGCGCGTGCGACACGCCGGTCGGTCGCCAGCTCGACGACTACGCCGGATTCCTCCGCTGGGCCGCGCGCGGTCGGCCGCAGCCGACGTGCGAGCCCGCGCTGGCGTGGCTGCGCGAGAACCGTCCGAAGGAGACGGAGCCCGTCGGCTTCTGCTGGGGCGACGCCCGGCCCGGCAACATGATCTTCCGCGACGGCCGCTGCGTCGCCGTGCTGGACTGGGAGATGGCCACCCTCGGCAATCCCGTGCAGGATCTCGCCTGGTGGCTGTTCCTCGACCGGCACCACAGCGAAGGGCTCGGCGCGCCGCGGCTCGCGGGCTTCCCGGGACGTTCCGAGACGATCGAGTTCTGGGAGCGGAGGACGGGCCTGTCGGCGCGCGACCTCGACTACTACGAGGTCTTCGCCGCGTTCCGCTTCTCCGTGATCATGATCCGCGTCGCCCAGGGCTTCGTGGCGGGCGGCGTCCTTCCCGCCGACGCGAAGCTCGAGACCGACAACATCCCGACCCGGCTCCTCGCGAAGCTGCTGGGTCTGCCCTCACCCGGCTGAAGGAGGTCCCGCTCGCATGGCCATCGTGACACCGATCGAGGGCGAGCCGGGAGCGCGGCGTCGCCTCCGTCTCGCCAGCCCCGCGACGCTCGAGGCCATCGACGAGATCGAGGTGGCGACGCGCGAGGACGTGGCGCGCGCGCTCGCGGCCGCCCGCGCGGCGCAGCCGGCGTGGGCCGCCCGGCCCGTGGAGGAGCGCGCGAAGGTTCTGTGGCGCGCGCTCGAGATCCTGCTCCAGCGTCAGGACGAGTTCCTCGACGTGGTCCAGCGCGAGTCGGGCAAGCCGCGCACCGACGCGCTCATGATCGAGCTGTTCGCGGCGTGCGATTCGCTCGCGCACTTCGCGAAGCGGGCCCCGCGCATGCTCCGGCCGCGGCGCCAGGCGCTCCACGGCGTCCTGCGCTTCGTGAAGAAGCTCACCCTGGTTCCGCGCCCGCTGGGCGTGATCGGCGTGATCAGCCCGTGGAACGGCCCGTTCGTGCTCTCGGTCAATCCGACGGTGCAGGCGCTCGTCGCCGGCAACGCGGTGCTCCTGAAGCCGTCGGAGGTGACGCCCCGCTCGGGCGCGCTCGTCGGCAAGCTGTTCGCCGAAGCGGGCCTGCCCGAGGGTCTGCTCGCCGTGCTGCTCGGCGACGGAGAGACGGGCGCCGCGCTCGTCGACGCCGGGGTGGACAAGATCTCCTTCACCGGAAGCGTGTCGACGGGCCGCAAGGTGGCGGAGGCCTGCGCGCGCCAGCTCCTGCCGTGCACGCTCGAGCTCGGCGGCAAGGATCCGATGATCGTGTGCGGGGACGTGGACCTCGACCGCGCCGCCGGCGGCGCGGTGGCCGGGGCGTTCTTCAACGCCGGCCAGGTCTGCTTCAGCACGGAGCGCGTGTACGTCGTCGACGCCGTCGCCGAGGAGTTCACGCGGCGCGTGGTGGAGCGCGCTCGCGCGCTGCGGCAGGGCACGGAGGGCGAGTTCGACGTCGGACCGATGATCTGGCCGCGGCAGCTCGAGATCGTCGAGTCGCACGTCGCGGACGCCGTGGAGAAGGGCGCGAAGGTGCTCTGCGGGGGGCGGCGCAACCCGGCGCTGCGCGGGCTCTTCTACGAGCCGACGGTGCTCGTGGACGTCACGCAGGACATGAAGATCATGCGCGAGGAGACGTTCGGCCCGGTGCTTCCGATCCTCCGTGTGCGCGACGAGGACGAGGCCGTCCGTCTCGCCAACGACTCGCGCTACGGCCTGGGCGCCAACGTGTGGACGCGGTCCGCCGCGCACGGGGAGGCGCTCGCGCGCCGGATCGATTCGGGCAGCGTGTGCGTGAACGACATGATGATGACCTACGGGGCCTTCGAGGCGCCGTTCGGCGGGCGGCGGGAGAGCGGCGTCGGATCGGTGAACGGCCCCGACGCGCTGCTCGGCTACTGCCACGTCCAGCCGATCCTGACGGATCGTCTGGGCGGGCGCTCGACGTCTGGCCACTATCCCTACAGTGCGGCGCGAGACGCGGGGATGCAGAAGTTCATGCGGTTCCTGTGGGGAACGAAGGTGGGACGCTGGCTCGCGTAGCCGGCGTCCGAGGAGACACGTCGATGCGTCGATTCGAGGGAAGGGTCTCGGTCGTCACGGGCGCGGGCTCGGGCATCGGGCAGGCGACGGCGCTGCGGCTCGCGTCCGAGGGCGGCCGCGTCGTCTGCGCCGACGTCAACGTCGAAGCCGCGGAAGCGACTGCGAAGCGGGCGCGCGAGGCGGGAGGGACGGCGGAGGCCGTCGCCTGCGACGTGTCGGATCCCGCCGCCGCGAACGCCACGATCGCCGGCGCAGTGGAGCGCTTCGGCGCACTGCACGCGCTGTGCAACATCGCAGGGATCCTCCGCTTCGTGCACAGCCACGAGGAGACGCTCGAGGACTGGAACCGCATCCTCGCGGTGAACCTCACGGGCACGTTCCTGATGAGCCGCGCGGCCATCCCGCATCTCCTGGCGACGAAGGGCGTGATCGTGAACACGTCCTCCACCGCGGCGCTGCAGGCGCATCCGTGGTGCGCCGCCTACTCGGCATCGAAGGGCGCGATCCTCTCGCTCACGCGCGCGCTCGCGATCGAGTACGGCCGGCAGGGTCTACGCGTCAACTGCATCTGCCCCGGCGGCATCGAGACGCCCATCCACGGCGCGTTCCGGTTCCCGGAAGGCGCCGACAAGACGCTGCTCCGGAGGATCCTGCCGTTCGACGGATTCCGCGGTGCGGAGGAGGCAGCGAACGTCATCGCCTTCCTCGTGTCGGACGATGCGCGCCACCTCGTGGGCACAGAGATCCGTGTCGATGGGGGCATGCTCACCTGAGGGGGAAGCCATGGAGAAGCTCGTCTACGCGCTCTGGAAGGACGCGGCCACCACTCCGGACGCGCTGCGCGAGACGCTGCTCGCGAAGGCGGCGCCGCGGCTGCTCGCAGACGGGGTGCGCGCGCTCACCGTGAACGTCGCCGACGTGGAAGCCTCGCTCGGCGGCACGGTGCCCGTGCGGGACGAAGGCGGCAGCGTCGCGGCGACGGTCTCGGTGTGGCTCCCGTGCGTTGACGACCGCGGATCGATCGAGGCGATCCTGCGGGAGGGCACGGCGCGGCAGGCGGGCTACCTCGTCACGGAGTCGGTGCCCCGGGACTACGACCGGCGCACGTGGCCCGATGGCGCGCGCACGCCGGGCGTGAAGCTCGTGACCCTCTTCGAGCAGCCGGCGCGGCTGACCTACGAGCGGTTCATCGAGCGCTGGCACGGCTCCCACACGCCGCTCTCGCTCGAAATCCACCCGATGTGGTGCTACGTGCGGAACGTCGTCGCACGCCGCCTCACCGCCGACGGGCCCGATTGGAAGGGCATCGTGGACGAGCAGTTCCGCACGCCCGAGGACCTGACCGATCCGCAGCGCTTCTACGGTGTGTCGGGCGACTGGAAGCGGAACATCCAGCGCGTGCTCGACGACTGCCGCGAGTTCCTCGATCTCGAGCGCATCCAGACCGTCGTGATGAGCGAGTACATCGTACGGAGCCTCTAGCGGCGGACGGATCCCCGCGCTCTTGGCGCGGCCCGGGCCTTCGGCTATCTCGCCGCCATGGCGCGCCCGACCCCGCCTCCGAGGATCTCGCCCGAGGGCGCAGCGGCGCTCGTGCCGTCCGGGGGGTGGGTCGACTACGGGTTCTGCCTCGGCCAGCCCGATCTCTTCGATCGCGCGCTGGCGGGACGCGTCCACGAGCTGCGCGGGGTGAAGGTTCGCGCGGCGTTCTCGTTCCGGCCGCGCGCCGTCGTCGAGGCCGATCCCGAGGGCGACCGCTTCCAGCTCCTCGACTGGCACTTCTCCGGCTGGGACCGGAAGCAGCACGACGCCGGCCGCGCCAGCTACATCCCGATGAATTTCGGCGAGGCGCCGGACTACTACCGCCGGTTCCTCGATCCCATCGACGTGGTGTGCGTGAAGACGACGCCAATGGACGAGCACGGCTTCTTCAACTTCGGCGGCGCCGTCACCTACCACAAGGCGATGACGGAGCGCGCGAAGGTGCTCGTGGTCGAGACCTGCGAAGCGATGCCCTACGTGTTCGGCACCCAGAACGGCGTGCACGCGAGCCAGGTGGATTGGGTCGTCGAGGGAGCGAACGATCCGCTGCCCGAGCTCGCGAATCCCTCGGCGAGCGACGTCGACCGGCGCGTGGCTGCGCTCATCGCCGCGGAGATCGAGGACGGCGCGTGCCTCCAGATCGGCGTCGGCGGCATGCCGAACGCCGTCTGCGCGCTGCTCAAGGAGGCGGGCGTTCGAGAGCTCGGCATCCACACCGAGATGCTCGTCGACGGGATGATCGACCTCGTCGAGGCGGGCCTCGTGACGGGCGCGCGCAAGGCGCTGAATCGCTACCAGATGGCCTTCACGTTCGCGGCGGGCTCGCGCCGCCAGTACGACTTCATCGACCGCAACGCGCTGGTGCAGTCGCACCCCGTGGACTACACGAACCTGCCCGAGAACATCCGCCAGAACGACCGTGTGGTGTCGATCAACAACACCACGCAGATCGACCTCCAGGGCCAGGCGGCGTCGGAGTCCGACGGCCACCGTCACCTGACCGGAACGGGGGGCCAGCTCCAGTTCGTGCGGGGCGCCTACGCCTCCCGCGGAGGAAAGTCGTTCATCTGCCTCGCGTCGACCTGGGAGAGGCGGGGCGCGCGCCGGAGCCGCATCGTGTCGACGCTGACTCCGGGCAACGTCGTGACGACGCCCCGAACCGACGTGATGTACGTCGTCACCGAGTACGGGCTCGTGAACCTGAAGGGGAAGTCGGTTCCCGAGCGTGCCCGCGCGCTGATCGGGATCGCGCACCCGGACTTCCGCGAATCGCTCGAGCGCGAGGCGCGCGAGAAGAGGCTGATCCCGAAGGGCTGGGTCTGACTCGGGGTGGGATGGGCTCGGCACCCCTCGACGAGCAGACCTGATTCGGGAGGTCGTGATGATACGGGTTCGAAGCGCGCAAGCGATCGCCCTGCACGACTAGAGCTTCGAGAAGTCAGGCTCCCGCTTCTCGAAGAATGCGCGGATCGCCTCCACGTTCTCGGGGCTCCCCACGCGCACCGCGAACGCCTCGTCCTCGCGGCGGCGCGCCGCGCGCACCGCGTCTTCGCGCGTCGCGAGCAGGAGGCGCTTCGTGTGCTGGAGCGCGCGCGGCGGCAGCTTCGCGAGCTTTCGCGCGTGCTCGAGCGCGGCGGGGAGCAGCTGGTCGGGAGAGCACAGGCGGTTCGCGATGCCCAGATCGACGACGCGCGGGGCATCGATCCACTCCGCGGTGTAGAGCACCTCCACCGCCCTGCGGTGGCCGAGGAGGAGCGGGAGGAGCAGGCTGCTCGCCGCCTCGGGCACCACGCCGAGGGTGACGAACGGCGCCCGCAGCCGCGCGCCCTCGGCGATGTACACCGCGTCGCAGTGGAGCAGGAACGTGAGTCCGATCCCGACGCCGACGCCGTTCACCGCGGCGAGGAGCGGCTTGTCGAACGCGCAGAGGCGGTCCATGAACGGGCCGAAGCCGTGCGGTGCGCCGTCGCTCGCGGGCGGGCTCCTCATCTCGCCCAGGTCCTGACCCGCGGAGAACGCGCCGGGCGCCCCCGTCACGACGACGACGCGCACGTCGTCGCGCGCCTGCGCGTCGGCCAGGAGGTCCCGCAGGCGGTCGTACATCTGGTTGTGGAACGCGTTCCTCTGCTTCGGCCGATCGAGCGTGAGCAGCAGGACGCCGTCCGAGAGCTCGTGCCGCACCGGGTCGCGGTCCATCGGGAGGTCCCCCTCGTGTTCGGCCCGGGCGCTGGAACGGCGGGCCGGCTGCAGGGTAGCGGCGCCCCGCTGCGCCGGTTCGCGCTTGACACCCAACCAACCGGTCGGTTAGTTTGACCCGACCGATCGGTTGGGGCGAGTCCGGACGCCGGGCATTTTGGGGGAGGAACGCCGACATGAGTCTCGTCGTCGCGGTCTCGAAAAGCTTCGGTCGCGCCATCGGCACGTCGTTGGGAACGCGCCTCGGCCGCTTCCGGAGCTGGCCTTCGGACGCGCTGCTGCTGGACGCACCTCTCGCGCTCGCGGAGGAGCGCACCGAGCGGCTGCGCCGCATCTACGCGAACGCGATGCGCGACGCGTGGGACGGTCCGACCCTCTTCCGGGAGGCGGTGGCGAAGCACGGCGGCATCCAGCTGGCGCACGAGAAGCGCGTCGCGCTCGCGCACCCGATCAGCATGCTGATGTGGGGCGAGCTCGCAGCATGGATCGTGTCGGCGGAGCTCGCCGAGCGCCTCGAGGACGCCGACGCGCGCATGGCCGCCTCGAGCCAGGTGTTCGACGAAGCGCGGCACTTCTACACGCTTCGCGACTACCTGGCGCTCCTGCATGTCCCGGTGCCGAAGCTCGATCCGCCGTTCGCGATCGCGGCCCGCGCGCTGCTCTCGACCCGCGATCTCCGCCTCAAGCTCCTCGCAATGCAGATCCTCGCCGAGGGCACCGCGGTGGCGATCTTCCGCTTCCTGGAGGAGGGCCACGTCGAGCCCGTGCTGTGCGAGCTGCTGCCGTACATCGAGAAGGACGAGGCGCGGCACGTGGGGCTCGGCGTGCTGCACCTCCCGCAGCTGCTCTCCACGCTCACGCCGCGGCAGTGCCGGAAGCTCGGCTCCAAGGTGCACACGATCGGCGATCTCTTCGCGGCGACGCAGCTGCGGTACGCGAAGCACTACCGCGCGCTCGGCCTCGAGCCGCGCGAGCTGATCCGGCGCGCCGACAAGGTGCTCCACGAGCTCGCCCAGAAGCTGGGCACGATCCCGGGCACCGACGAGCCGTACTTCCGCACCGCGAACCCCGCCGAGTCGGACTACGAGGACCGCCTCGACTTCGTGGTGACGCGCCCCGGACGGCGCAGGACGCTCAGCTCGCGCATCGTGCAGATGGCGATCGACGTCGGCGCGCGGCTGCTGCCGGTATGAAGGCGCGGCGGCCGATGCGGCGCGCACGGGGCCCGGCGCCCGACGTCGACGGCTCGAAGGAGCGGATCCACGCCGCCGCGCTCGCGCTGCTCGCACGCTACGGCTACGAGGGGCTCTCGCTCCAGATGATCGCCGACGAGGTGGGCCTGCACAAGAGCTCGCTCTTCCACCACTACCGCGGGAAGCTCGAGCTGGCGCGCGAGGTGTTCGAGGCCGCGGTGCAGCGCGTGGTGGAGAGGGTCGAGCCGCTCGCGCGGGACCAGCCTCCGCGTCTCGAGACGCTCCTGTCGGTGTCCGACGGCCTCGTGGACCACTTCTCGGAGGAGCCCGCGGCCGCGCGTCTCATCCTCGCGTTCATGATCGCGCCCAGCGATTCCGACGTTCACGTTCCGGTGTCGCTCGACGACGTCGAGCAGCCGGTCGTGAAGGTGTACGCGCTGATCTGGGACTGGCTCGAGCGGGCCAAGCGGCACGGGTCGATCCGTCCGGTGAACCTCCGGCAGGCGCTCCTCAACTTCATCGGTGTGATGCTGATGTATCCCGCGATCGCCGGCGAGCAGGCGATCATCGCCGGGCCCGAGCCGTTCTCACCGAAGGCGCGCAAGATCCGGAAGGAGGAGCTGCGGCTCCTGCTGCTCGGCGCGCTCGCTCCCCGCTGATCAGCGCCCTTCCCAGCGCGGCTTGCGCTTCTCGGCGAAGGCGCGCGGCCCCTCCCGGAAATCGGCGCTGCGGAGCATCGCGCCGATCCCCTCGTAGCGGCCGTCGATCGCGGCCTGGAGGCTGTCGGCGTCGAGGCCGGCGAGCGCGGCCTCCTTCGTCGCGCGCACGGAGAGCGGCGCGCACTCGAGGATCTGCGCGGCCCAGCGCCGCGCCGCGTCCATCAGCTCCGCGTGCGGCACCACCTCGTTCACGAAGCCGAGGGCGAAGCCCTCCTGCGCCGACACGCGCCGTCCGGTCAGCAGCATCCCCATCGCGTGCTTGAGACCGATCTGGCGCGGCAGGCGGTGGATGCCGCCGGCGAGTGCGGCGAGGCCGACGCGGGGCTCGGGCAGCGCGAACACCGCCTGCTCGGACGCGACGACGAGGTCGCACGCGAGCACGATCTCGAAGCCGCCTCCCATCGCCACGCCGTTCACGGCCGCGATGAGCGGCTTCGTGCAGGTGGTGCGCGACGTGAGCCCGCCGAAGCCCGACTTCGCGAACTCCACCACGCCTCCGGCCGCCTGCACCTTCAAGTCGTTGCCCGCGCAGAACGCGCGCTCGCCGGCGCCCGTCACGATCGCAACCCAGAGCTCGGGATCGGCCTCGAAGGCGTCGAACACGCCGGCCAGCTCGCGGTTCGCCGCCGCGTGGAGGGCGTTCAGGACGTCGGGACGGTCGAGCGTCACGGTCAGGATGCGGCCGTCGCGTTCGACCCGGCAGAACTCCGGCATGGCTCAGCCCTCCCCGCGGCCCACCACGAAGCAGACCGTGGTGGTGGCGCTTCCGCCGATGTTGAGCGTGGCGCCGCGGCGCGCGCCTTCCACCTGCACGTCGCCCGCCCCGCCGCCCACCTGCTTCGCGACGTCGAGCAGCATGCGCACGCCCGACGCGCCCACGGGATGGCCGCCGCCGATGAGCCCGCCGCTCGGATTGAGCGGCGTGCGGCCCTTGGGGCCCACCGTGCCGTCCTCGATCGCGCGCCAGCTCTGACCCGGCGGAGTGAGCCCGAGATGATCGATCGCCATGTACTCCGTGGTGGTGAAGCAGTCGTGCAGCTCCACGCAGTCCACGTCTTCGACACCGCGCAGGGACGCGCGCCGGAATGCGTCCTGAATGGCGCCGCGCACGTGGGGGAACACGTACTCGCCGTCGCGGCTCCCCGCGAGCTTGTCGGCGAACGCCATGCGCGCGGTCCGGTGTCCGAAGCCGAGGATGCGCGGCACGGCGTCGAGCGAGCGCCCCTGCCGCGCGGCCCAGCGACCCGCGAAGCGGGGCGAGGCGAGCAGCACTGCGGCGCCGCCGTCGGAGACCTGGCTGCAGTCCTGACGGCGGATCCGGCCCGCGACCACGGGGTTGTGCTCGGAATCGGGCGCGAAGCTCCGATCGTCGAGGCGCCAGGCGCGCGTCTGTGCGTTCGGGTTGCGCTTTGCGTTGCCGAAGTTCTTGCGTGCGATCTCCGCGAGATGGCGGGGATCGAGGCCGAAGCGCCGCTCGTACTCGTCGCCGAGCATGCTGAACATCGCGGGCCAGGGGTAGTCCACGCCGTCGGTCTCGCGCGGCACCCATGCAGCGGCGCCGAGCTTCTGCTGGGCGTCGAACGCGGGCAGGGTGCGCATCAGCTCGACGCCGAGCACGCACGCGACGTCGTAGCGGCCCGCCTCGAGATCGGCCATCGCCGCGAGCACCGCGACGCCGCCCGAGGCGCAGGCGGCTTCGTGCCGGCTCGTCGGCAGCCCCGCGAGATCGGGGTGCGCCTCGACGAAGAGGCCGCCGAGGTGACCCTGACCGCTGTAGAGCTCGGCGCCGAAGTTTCCGACGTGGCCGACCTCCACCTCGTGCGCGTCCACCGCCGTCGCTGCGAGCGCGCCGTTCACGGTCTCGGCGCACAGGTCGGCCAAGCCCAGACCCTCGCGGGTGAAGGAGCGGGCGAAGTCGGTCTGGTGACCCCCGAGCACGAAGACGGGAGCGGGCACGCTAGGAGCGCTGGGCCGCGAGGTCGTCCGCTGCGACCCACCAGGTGTGGTAGCCGGTGGGCACCCGCTGCGGGATGCGCACGCGCGCGACGGGCTCGCGGTCGACGTTCCGCGCGTCGATGACGTAGAGCTCCGACTCGCCGCTCGCCTCGTTCGCCACGAACGTCACGAGGTAGCCATCGTCCTCCGCGCGCGATCCGATCCGGGGCGCGAAGGCCGTCTCGCCTCCGTACCAGCCCTTCGGATACGCGTGGGCCTTCGAGCTCCCGTTCCCGGCGTCGTACTTCACGCAGGCGTCGAAGAGCATCGACTCCGCGCCCGCGAAGCGGCCATGGTAGCTCCACCGGCTCTTCGTCCCGAGCGCGCGGTTGTCCATGCGAGGGAACTCCGTGCTCACGTCGTCGAGCGTCTCCTCCTTCGTCGCGCCCGTGCGGAGGTCGAAGCGCCACCGGTGGAAGACGGGCTCGAGGCGCAGGTGTCCGAGCACGGGCGCCGCGCCGCGCGCGGGCGGATTCGAAGGGTCCGCGGCGAGCGGGTTCAGGGTCTTGCAGCCGATCAGCACGATCTCGTCGCCCTCCTCCCACGCGTTGATCGTGTGGTACATGAAGCACGGCGACGCTTCGAACCAGCGCACCTCGTCGCCGGACCCGAAGCGCGGGATCACACCGAATCGGGTCGGCCGGTCACGCCGGAAGACGAGCTTGCTGCGGCCGCGCGCGAGCTGCGCCTCGTCCCATTGCAGCGAGAAATCGAACAGGACCGTGTAACGGGGGGTGATCGCGATGTCGTGCTGGAAGCGGGGCCCCGGGAGGTCGATCGCGACGTGGTGGACGACGCGGCCCTCGGGTGAGATCACGCCGCACGTCAGGTAGGGCGGGGCGGGCTGGTAGTCGAAGAAGATCATCTCGCCCGTGCGCGGATCCACCTTCGGGTGCGCCGAGATGCAGCGCGGAAGCGTTCCGCCGAACGTCTCCTCCCCCACCGTCGCGACCTCGGGCAGGCGGATCACCCGGGCCTTGCCCGAGAGCCACCAGAGCGCAAGGAGCTCGCCGCGGAACCAGACGAGGTCGGTGTTGCCGGTGTCCTTGTACGGGCCGCCCGGGTTCCTGAAGTCCGGCCGTTCGAGGAGCCCGGTCCAGAGCGGACGGCCTGCCGCGAGCTCGGCCGCGAGACCTTCGGTCCGCACGTAGCGGTTGCGGTACGTCGCGCGCCCGCCCCCGAGCTCGACCGCATGGATCATCCCGTCGCCGTCGAACCAGTGATAGCGGCCCTTCGGCGGCAACTTGGGGTTCGAGCCGTTGCGGACGAAGGTGCCGGCGAGATCGTCCGGCAGGACGCCCACGACGTGGAGATCGGCCGCCGTGATCTCGGTGTCGATCGGCGCGTAGTTGCCGGCCAGGTACGGGCTGCGCTCGGCCTCTTCGAGGGAGGCTGCGGTCATGGCGGGATCTCCTCGCACGCGGGATCCGGCACCATATCACGGCGCCCTGGCCCGCGGCCCGGCTACGGCCGCACGTCGTAGAATGCGTTGAAGGGGTTCTCGATCTCGAGCCTGCGGAAGCGGCCGAAGCCCGCCTCGCGACACAGCGCTTCGGCGCGCTTCGGGCCGTAGGCGGCGCCTAGGCCCTCGCCGCCCTGCGCGAGCGATACGGTCATGCAGTAGAGCGTGCTGATCGAGTAGAGCAGGGCGCCGCCGGGGTGGAGGTTGTCGGCGAGCGTGTCCGCCGCCGCGGGCTCCACCAGCAGGAACGCGCCGTCGGGCAGCAGCGACTCGCGGATCCGACGCAACACCGCGCGAGGTCGCGCGAGATCGTGGATCACGTCGAACGCCGTGACGAGCGCGTTCCCGGGCTGGGACGGCAGCTCCTCCGCGGACCGCTGCTCGAAGCGCGCGTTGCGAATGCCGTCGCGCTCCGCCGCTGCGCGCGCGCGCTCGAGCGCGGCGGCGTCGATGTCGTAGCCCGTCACCTCCGAGCGGGGATACGCGCGCGCCAGCGTGAGCGTCGACGTGCCGGAGCCGCAGCCGACGTCCGCCACGCGCGCGCCGGACTCGAGCCGCGCGACGACGTCCGGCAGGGCGGGCAGCCACTTGCGGGTCAGGAGCACGCGGAGACCGGGGCTGTTCGACCGATCGATGCCCAGCGACGCCTCGGCGCCGTACACCTCGTAGGGTACGCCGCCGCCGTCGCGCATGGCCTGCGCGACGCCTGGGATCGCGCGATACAGCGCCGGCAGGAGCTGCGTCCAACCCCCCAGGAAGTACGGGCTGCGCTCATCGGAGAGGCAGGCCGCGGCCTCCTCCGGGAGCTCGAAGGTCTCGTCCGCGGGGTCATAGCGGACGAGCCCACCCGCGGCGAGCGCGGAAAGCACCTCGCGCAGGTAACGCGCGTCGAGGCCGGTGCGGGCTGCGATCGCCGGGACGGCGAGCGCGCCCTGACCGGCCAGCTTCGAGAAGAGGCCCGCCCGCTCCGCGACGGCCGTCACTGCGAGGAGGGCCGAGCCCGTGGCCATGCCCATGAACCTCTCCATGAAGGCGCCGACCTTGTCGCGATCCATCCGGTACCCCCCGCAACGCTACGATGTCAGGATACCCTGCGCGGAACGGCGCGGAACCGCCGGAGGCTGGCCATGGACGAGCGTGAGCTCCTGCTCGAGAACAATCGGCGCTGGGCCGAGGGCATGAAGGACGGCGACCCGGCGTTCTTCGAGCGGCTCGCTTCCCAGCAGAGCCCGCGCTTCCTGTGGATCGGGTGCTCGGACAGCCGGGTTCCGGCGAACCAGATCGTCGGCCTCGCCCCCGGCGAGATCTTCGTCCACCGCAACGTCGCGAACGTGGTGGTGCATACCGACCTCAACTGCCTCTCCGTGCTCCAGTACGCGGTCGAGGTGCTCGCCGTGCACCACGTGATCGTGTGCGGCCACTACGGTTGCGGCGGCGTGATGGCGGCGACGAACGACCGGCCGCTCGGCCTGATCGACAACTGGCTGCGACACGTCCGGGACGTGTACCGCGCGCACCAGGAGGAGCTGGACGGCATCGCCGACGAGCGCAAGCGCCGCGATCGGCTCACCGAGCTCCACGTGATCGAGCAGGTCGCGAACGTCTGCCACACGACGATCGTACAGGACGCGTGGCGCCGCGGGGCGCCGCTCAGTGTGGAGGGCTGGGTGTACGACGTCGCCGACGGGCTGATCCGGGACCTCGGCGTCAGCGTGACGGGCCCGGAGCAGATCGGGCAGGTCTACCGCGTCTCCGGCGCCAGCTAGCCGCGCCGGCCCGCCCCGATCAGGCCTCGACCTTCCAGGTGTCGCCGGAATGGAGCAGGGCGCGGAGATCCCCCGCTCCCCGTTTCGCCACCGCGTCCGCGACCTGCGCCTCGAGGAGGCGCTCGTACGAGGCCTTGTCCACGGCGCGGAAGACCCCGATCGGGATCGGGAAGCTCGGCCGCGCCAGCGTACCGAGGGCGAAGGCGTAGGCCGGCGTCTCGTGGCTCTCGTCGTGCACGGCGACGCCGGCGGCGACCGGGTCCTCGTCGTCGCGCAGCGTGACCACCTGCGGCACGCCGCCTTCGAAGTGGATGCCCCGGCGAGCGCCCTTCGGACCGAATACGAGCGGACGGCCGTGCTCCAGCACGAGACCGGTCTCGAGCCGCGTGGTCTTGTCCTCGATCTCGCCCCACTCGTCGTCGTTGTACACCGGGCAGTTCTGGAGGATCTCGACGAACGCGGTGCCGCGGTGCGCGTGCGCGCGGTGCAGCACCTCCTGCAGGTGCTTCGCGTCCACGTCGACCGTGCGCGCCACGAAGGTGGCGCCTGCGCCGAGCGCGAAGGTCAGCGGATCCACCGGGTAGTCGATGGAGCCCTGGGGCGTGGACTTCGTCTTCATGCCGAAGCGCGACGTCGGCGAGTACTGGCCCTTCGTGAGGCCGTAGACGCGGTTGTTGAACAGCAGGATCTGGAGGTCGAGGTTGCGCCGGATCGTGTGCAGCAGGTGGTTGCCGCCGATCGACATGCCGTCGCCGTCCCCCGTCACCACCCACACCGAGAGCTCCGGCCGGCTCGCCTTGATGCCCGTCGCGAACGACGGCGCCCGTCCATGGATGGTGTGGAACCCGTAGGTGTTCATGTAGTACGGGAAGCGGCTGGAGCATCCGATGCCAGAGACGAAGACCACGTTCTCGCGCGGCACGCCGAGCTCGGGCATCACCTTCTGGACGTTCGCGAGGATCGAGTAGTCGCCGCAGCCCGGACACCAGCGCACGTCCTGATCGGAGACGAAGTCCTTGCGGCTGAGCGGGGCGGGGGCGGCGGTCGTCAAGAAGCCTTCTCCGGCGGTCGCGCGAGGATCTCGCGGATCCGCGACTTGATCTCCTCCACCCGGAACGGTTGGCCCTGCACCTTCGACAGCCGCTCCGCGGGCACGAGGAACTCGCCGCGGAGGAGCAGCGCGAGGTGGCCGAGGTTCAGCTCGGGCACGAGCACGCGGCGGAAGCGGCCGAGCACCTCGCGCAGGTTCGACGGGAACGGGTTCAGGTGACGCAGGTGGATCGACGAGACGTCGAGCCCCTCGGCGCGCGCCTCCTCGACGGCCGAGGTGATCGCGCCGTACGTGCCGCCCCAGCCCACGACGAGCAGACCGCCGCCGCGCGCGTTGCCGTTCACCTCGACTGGCGGAATCTCCTGGGCGATCCGCGCCACCTTCTCCGCGCGCAGCAGCGTCATGCGCTCGTGGTTCGTCGGGGAGTACGAGATGTTGCCCGAGCCGTCTTCCTTCTCGAGCCCGCCCACACGGTGCTCGAGCCCGGGCATGCCGGGGATCGCCCAGCCGCGGGCGAGCGTGTCCGGGTTGCGGACGTAGGGGTGGAACGGCTCGTTCCCGGCGGATGCGAGCTCGACGGGCGCGCGCTGGAGCGTTTCGACGTCGGGGATGCGCCACGGCTCCGCGCTGTTCGCCAGGAAGCCGTCGGACAGCAGGACGACCGGCGTCATGTACTTCACGGCGATGCGGAAGGCCTCGAGCACGGAGTAGAAGCAGTCGCCAGGGCCGGACGGGGCGATCACGGGGAGCGGGCTGTCGGAGTTGCGTCCGAAGAGCGCGAGCAGGAGGTCTCCCTGCTCGACCTTCGTCGGCATCCCCGTGGACGGGCCGGCCCGCTGGACGTCCACGACGACGAGCGGCAGCTCGACCATCACCGCGAGGTTCAGGGCCTCCTGCTTCAGCACGAAGCCCGGCCCGCTCGTCGTGCAGGCTGCGAGGTGGCCGGCGAAGGACGCGCCGATCGCTGCGCTCGCGGCCGCGATCTCGTCCTCGGCCTGGAAGGTCTTCACTCCGAAGTGTCGATAGCTCGCGAGCTCGTGCAGGATGTCGCTGGCCGGTGTGATCGGATAGGCGCCGAGGAACACCGGGCGCTTCATCTGGACGCCCGCGGCGACGATGCCCCAGGCGAGCGCCTGGTTCCCGGTGATGTTCCGGTAGACCCCGGGCTCGATCTTCGCGCGCGGCACCACGTACGACACCGGGAAGAGCTCCGTCGTCTCGCCGTAGGCGTGGCCCGCGAGGAGCACGCGGCGGTTCGCCTCCCGGACGTCGCCGGAGAACTTCGCTTCGATCCAGTCGAGCGTGGGCTTCGGGTCGCGGTGATACAGCCAGTACATGAGCCCGAGCGCGAAGAAGTTCTTCGAGCGGTCGGCCTCCCGCTGCGACACGGAGAGGTCCTTCAAGGCCTCGCGATTCAGCTTGGTCAGCGGGATCTCGACGACCTGGTAGCGGTCGCGGAGCGCCGGCAGGGGGTCGGCGTCGTAGCCCGCGAGCTTCAGGTTCTTCTCGACGAACGCGTCCGCGTTCACGATCAGCATGCCCTTCGGCCGCAGATCGCCGACGTTCGACCGGAGCGCCGCGGGATTCAGTGCGACGAGCACGTCCGGGTGATCCGCGGGCGTGCGGATGTGCCGCGACGAGAAATGGATCTGGAAGCCCGACACGCCGGCCAACGTGCCGGCCGGCGCGCGGATCTCGGCGGGAAAGTCCGGGAACGTCGAGAGGTCGTTACCCGCGAGCGCCGTGGTCTCGGTGAACTTCGTGCCCGTGAGCTGCATGCCGTCGCCGGAATCGCCGGTGAAGCGGATCGCGACCCGCTCGAGCTCCTCGACGCGCTTTCCGGTCGGACTCGGTCCCTCCAGGCTGGAGGACGGGCTCGGGCCTGCAGGGCTCGACGACGGGCTCAAAGGGTGTGCACCTCGCTGCACGTGACTCCAGATACGCATTCTATCCCCGCGTCCCCGTCGCGAAAGGGCCTCGCGGGCGGTGTCCTGCCGGTTCAGGAGGACGCAAAGCGCTGGCGGAGAGCCGCGTTCCGGGCTCCGGCTGCGCCAGCGTGAGCCTCAAGCCGTGCCCCCGGCGGGCCGATAGCCCCGGCATGTTCTTCCCTCGTTCCCTGCCCCTCGCGCTGGACGACGCCAGCCTGCTGGGCCTGCGCGTCGCGCTGAACACGCCCGTGATCGCTATCCAGGACCTTCCGAACGGGCCGGCCACGGCAGCGATCGCGGTGCACCTCGAAGAGGGAGGGGAGCGTGCCCTCACGGTGGCGCTGCGTGCCCTGCGGACGGGGGAGACCGTCCTCTACACGCTCGACGAAGACCTGTCGATCGAAGGCGCGGCGCAGGGTGCGATCGACGCGGCGCTGTCGTTCTCCGAGGCGATGGGCTTCCTCTTCGACGACGAGATGCTGGAGACCGACACCCCGGCGAACCGGCGGCGGGCGATCACCCGCTGGCGGGAGGTGGTGGGCGAGGCACGCCCGCTCGCGGGCGTCCCTGCCGCGGCCGGGCGGAAGGCAGACAGCGAACGACACGACGGTGACGCCGAAGAGCTCGTGCTCGAGGAGACGGTGACGCTCGAGGAGCCCGCGGCCCCGGCGCCGCGCCCCGTCCCGCCCGCCACAGCGGACGCGCAGTCCGCCCGGGGCGCCCCGGGGCCGATGACGCTCACCAAGTTCCGGAAGCGCGCGGAAGCCGCGCGTCCCGGCGCTCCGGCGCCAGGCAGCGCCGCCGCGCCCGCCGCGGGAGCGCCGAGCAAGGTGCTCATGACGCCCCACGGGCCGGCGCTCGGGCGCCTCCAGCTCGTGAAGCGGCGGCGCGCAGGCGACGATGTGGAGCCTGCGAGCTGGCTCGCGCGGCTCCTCGGCTCGTTTTGACCGGTCTCCAAGGAGGGTCTCCATGCCGCTGCACCCGACCGATCGCTCCCCTGCTGCCAGGCGCTCCGCCCGGTGGCCGGGGAGCTGGCGCAGCTTCGCCGTCCTCGGGCTTCCGCTCGTTCTCGGGCTCGCCTGCGCCACGGTTCCCGAGGGTCCAGCCCCGGATCTGGAGAAGCAGGCCGCGTCCCATCGAGATCTCGGGGGGGACTACCTCGTGAAGGGCAACGACGCGCTGGCGCTGCGGGAATTCCTCGCCGCCGAGGAGCTCTCCCCGACTGATCCCCAGATCCAGCATGGTCTCGCCGAGGCCTACCGGCGCCAGGGCTACTTCGCCGATGCCGAGCAGCACCTCCTCAACTGCATCGCGTGGTCCGCGAAGGACGGGCCGACCAAGTCCCGAGCCACCGTCCAGCTCGCGCGCCTGTCGCTCTCCTCGCTCTACATCCAGATGGAGCGCTACGGCGACGCAGTGACGGTCAGCGACGTCCTCGTGAAGGACCCCACGTTTCCGGCGCCGTGGCTCGCCCTCAGCAACAAGGGTTGGGCGGAGTACAAGCTCGGCCGGCTCGACGCGGCGCGCGCGAGCCTCGGGCAGGCCCTCGAATACAAGAGCGACTTCTGGCGCGCGCAGCTCAACCTCGGCATCCTCGAAAGCGAGGCCGGCGACAAGGCCGTGGCGCTCGAGCTCTTCGTTCGCGTGCTGGCTGCGAAGCCAGGGGCGTTTCCCGAGGCGGAGGTCAACTACCGCATCGCCCAGATCTACGTGTCGATGGGCCAGCGCGATCGCGCGGTTCAGCATCTGACGGCGGCGACCCAGAGCCGCCGGAGCGGAGAGTGGGGGAAGCGCTCCGAGGAGTACCTGAAGATCCTGCAGTAGCAGGCGTGGAGGACGCGGCGGCGCCGCGCTCCTCGATCGGCGCGTACCTGTCGCGCCAACGTACGCTGCGCGGGATCTCTCTCGACGAGCTCGAGGCGGCGACGCGCATTCCGCGTCGCTCTCTCGAGCGGCTCGAGTCCGGCGCCTACGATCGCGATCGCGACGCGTTCGCGCGGAGCTTCGTGCGCACCGTCGCGAGCGCGCTCGGGCTCGACCCCGAGGACGCGGTCTCGCGTCTCCTCGCCGAGGCGGTCCCGCACGCCCTGGGCCGAGGGGCGCGTCGTCTCCGCGCGCGGCGCGTGGTGTTCGTCGCCGGCGCAGCGCTCCTGGTGCTCGCTCCCGTGGTCCTCTGGGTGGCCGGCGTGCTGAGGCTGCCGAGCTCCAGCCCCGCCAGCGAGATCCAGCGGCCGCTCGTCCATCGGCGGGACGCCATCGGCCCCCTGCTGGAGGAGGCGCGTCAGCGGCGTCTGCGCGCGCCGCCCGAGGAGCCCCCCGCCTCGCCGGCCGCCGCTGCGCCGGACGACGCCCCGACGCCCGCCAAGCCCGCGACGCCCTGAAGTGTATCCATGGCGACCCTCGTCACCGAGGCGCTGGTGCTGCGGGTGGTCGAGTTCGGCGAGTCCGATCGCATCCTCCACCTCCTCACGCCCGAGACCGGCCGTCTCACGGCGATCGCGAAGGGCGCGAAGCGCAGCAGGAAACGATTCAGCGGCACCCTCGATCTCTTCAACCACCTCCGCATCCAGGCGGAGCGCCGGCCGGGTCGCGCGATGGCGCGGCTCGAGCACACCGCGCTGCTCCGGTCCTTCACCCAGCTCCGCGAGAGCCCGGCCCGGTTCGGCCTCGGCTGTTACCTCCTCGAGCTCCTTGGAAGGCTGGCGCCCGAGGAGGGCGCGAAGCCCGACGCGCAGCGCCTCTTCCGGTTCGCGCTCGCCGCGCTCGAGACCATCGCGACCCGCCCGCCCGACGGGCGTCTGCGCACGCTCCTCGAGCTGCGGGCGCTCGACGCGCTGGGGCTCCGACCGGAGCTCCGACGCTGCGTGCGGTGCGGACGCGACGTGGCGTCGGCGGGCGAAGTCGGGTTCCACGTGGGGGAGGGCGGGCCGGTCTGCGCGGCGTGCGGGCTCCGGGGGAGTGCCTCGAATGGGATGGACGGGCTCCTCCGCGTCCACCTCGGGACGCTCCGAGCGCTGGAGCAGGGCCTCCGGCTCCCGGACGAGAAGCTCGACCGTCTCGCGATCGCGCCCGGCGCGCTCGAGGAGGCGCGGCGGCTGCTCGCGCGGTTCACCCGCTTCCACGTCGGGATCGAGCTCAAGAGCGAGCGCTTCCTGAACGACGTGCTGCACGCTGCCGCGGCCGGACGGGGATGACCGGTCCGTCGACCGGCGCGCCGCCGCCCGGGACACGAGAGAGCGCCGCTGGCGGCTTCTGGGTCGCAGCGCCTCTCGCCGCGGTCGCGACCTTCTTCGTCGTACGCGCGCTGCCGGTGCGGTTTCCGCCGCCGCCGAATCCGCAGGGGATCGTGAGCTGGGCGACCCGGAACGGGTACGCCCCGGCGCAGGAGACCTTCTGGTATGCGCTCGCCCTCGTCGTCGCGAGCGGGTTCGCGTGGCTCCTCGCCCGTCTCCTCGCCCGGTCGCTCCCTTCGACACGGGCTCGCGTCATGTGCGAAGGCGCGGCGGCCGCGTCGCTTCTGGCGGTCGTGTTTCTCCCGGCGGGAATCGCAGCAGGCGTGGGGGCGCTCTGCGCTCTTGCGATCTGGGAGGGGGTCCGTCGGGGCGGCGCGCACGCCGTCGCCCCGATCGACACCGAAGAGTGTTACAAGACGCGCGGCTCCGTTCCCTTCGCGCTGGCGGCCGTCGGGCTCGCGCTCGCGCTCTCGCCCGACGTCTGGCGCACGCTCGCCGACCTCCGGCGCGGCGTTCCCGACGCGGCCTGGGCCAGCGATAGCTGGCTCTTCCAGGCCGAGTGGGGCCAGTTCCTCGCGTGGGCCGACGCGCTCCGCGCCGGCCAGCTGCCCGGCCGCGACTTCTACACGCTGTACGGCCCGCTCTACCCGCTCGGCCTGGTGGCCACCTGGGCGCTCACGGGCCGCTCCATCGAGGGATGGCAGCTCTACTACGCGACGCTCTGCGCGCTCGCCGTGCTCGCGGCGATCGCGCTGGCGGCGGCGCTCGTCCGCCGGCGCCTGCTGGCCCTCGCGCTGCCGTGGGTCCTGCTCCCGGTCGTGCGAGACTACGGAGAGGGGCTGGAGCTGCGCTATGGGCTGAGCCTCGCGGGGCTCGCGTGCCTTGCCCGCGGCCTCGAGCGGCGCAGCCTCGCCTGGCTGACGGCCGCCGGCGCCGTTGCAGGGGTCGGCCTCTGCTTCAGCCAGGAGTTCGCCGTCGCCTTCGTCATCGCTGCTGCAAGCGTGCTGGCGCTGCGCGGCCGCGCGCGCGAGGCCGCCGCCTTCGCCGCCGGCGGCGTGGCGGGAACGGCGCCTTGCGTCGCCTGGCTCACGGCGACGGGCTCGCTCGTCCCCCTGCTGCGCGACCTGATGGGCTACCCCGCGCTCGTGCTGGCCGGCTTCGGAAAGCTGCCGTTCCCGTCGGCGGTCGCGGGCCTTCCGCTGGCTCTCGCGGACCTTCACACGCAGGCGGCGGTCGCGCTGCGGCTCTCCTACGCGACGCCGCTCGTCCTCTGGGCCGCGCTCCTCTGGTCCCTGCGGCCCGACCGATTCGACCCCCGGCACCCCGTTCGGTCGTTGCGCGCCATGCGGGAGGCGCTCCTCGCGGAGCCGCGACGCCTTGCCGTCGCCGCGGTCGCCGTCTTCGGCCTGGTCGCGTTCCGCTCGGCCCTCGGGCGGAGCGGTCTCCACAACACCCTCCGCGCCAGCGGTGCCGCGTCGGTCCTGCTGTGCGTCGCCGTCGACGGCGCGCTCGACGTCGCGCGCCGGTCGCGCCCCCTCGGCGCGCTCCGCCTCGGTGGGGTGGCGGCGGCAGCGGTCGTCGGCGGGTTCGTCGGTCTTGCGGTGCCCCACGCGAGCGCTGCGCTCGCGGACACGCTGCGGATCGCGTTCGCCGGAGCGCCCGACCCGTCGGAAGGCCCGCTCCCGAGCGGGAACGCGGAGGTCCTCCGCGTCGCCGCGTGGGTGCGCGAGCATGCGTCGCCCGGCGACGCGGTGCTGTTCCTCCCCAACGAGGGAGGGTCCTACTATCTCACGGACAAGCGCAGCCCCACGCGCTTCGTCCTCGGGCACCAGATGGTGACGGACGCGCACCGGCGAGAGGCGCTGGACCGCCTGCGCGCCGCGCCGCCCCGGTTCCTGCTGTTCTCGCTCCTCGCGCCGAGCATCGACGGCATCCCCCACGAGGACTATTTCGGGTCCGCTTTCACGAACTGGATCCTCGAGACCTACGTGCCGACCGAGAGGATCGGGTCGGTGCAAGTCTTCGAGCGCAGGGTGCAGTCATCTCCAGCGGGCCCAGGCGGCCGGGCGGGTAGACTCGGGCCGTGAAGCCCGCCCGTCCGACGCGCCTCTACCGGCTCGCGCTGTGGCTCGACCGCCGGGTCGGGCCCGTGGCCTGCGGCGCGCTCGCGCTCGCCAAGCGGTTCCGGCGCCCGCCGGCGACGAGCCGCGTGCAGCGCGTGCTCGTCGTCAAGTTCTGGGGCATCGGAAGCCTCGTGCTGGCTTCGCCGCTCTTCGTGGAGATCGCGCGCCGGCACCCCGGAGCGCAGATCGACGTCGTCACCCTCCGCGCGAACGAGGCCATCCTGCGGCTCTATCCGCAGATCGCGCGGCGGCTCACCGTCGACCTCGATCGCGGGGTGATGCACTTCCTGCGCGAGACGGCCGCGCTGCTGTGGCGCGTCCGACGGGAACGCTACGACCTCGTGCTCGACCTCGAGTTCTTCACCCGCTTCTCGGCGATCTTCTCGTTCCTCGCGCGCGGCGCGCGGAGCCACGGCTTCAGCAGCAAGGGGAGCGCGCGTGGGCGTCTGCACGACGTCGAGGTTCCGTTCAGCGGCTACCGGCACGTCGTCTCCAACTTCCTCTCGCTGCTGCGCGCTGCACCCCAGGAAGCGCCCCCCGACTCGGACGTCGAGCGCGACGTCCTCCTTCCCCGGATCGCTGCCGGCGCCGAAGCTCGCGCGCGCTGCGCGCGCGCCCTCGAGGCCCAGGCCGCGTACCGAAGGGGGCTGTCGCTGGTCGTGGTGAACCCGAATGCCGGCGACATGGCGCTCGAGCGGCGCTGGCCGGCGGACCGGGTCGCGGCGCTGCTCGTCGGACTGGTCTCACGCCACGATGCGAACGTGGTGCTCACTGGAGCGCCTCCGGAGGCGGAGTACGTCGCATCCGTCGCCGCGGCTTCGGGGGTCGCGGATCGGCTGATCGACCTTTCGGGTCGGCTGTCGCTCGAGGAGCTGGTCGCCCTCCTCGAGCGCGCGGACGTCTTCGTGACGAACGACAGCGGCCCCCTCCACATCGCGTGCGCGGCGGGAGTGTCCACTGCGGCGTTGTTCGGACCGGAAACGCCGGTGCTCTACGGACCCCTCCGTTCGCGGGAGGGCCAGCGCCATCGCGTGCACTACCGCGGGCTCGGCTGCTCGCCCTGCATGTTCGTGCACGACAACAAGGTCCCGTCCTGCTGGTTCGCGCAGGCGGAGTGCATGAGCCAGATCCAGCCGGCCGACGTGCTCGCGTCGGTCGCGTCGCTGCTCGCAGCGCCCGACCCCGAGCGGGCGGCGCAGCGCCGCGCCAGCGCTTGACGGGCGCGCCCGAGCGCTGCATCGCCTGCGGAGCGGAGCCCCGGCCGCGCTTCGCGCAGGGCGAGACGCGGATCATCGGGTGCCCGGCGTGCGGGCTCGAATGGCGTACGCCCTTCCCCACGGAGCAGGCGCTCGCGCGCCTCTACGACGTCGACTACTTCACGCGCTGGGGCCCTTCGCATGGTGCAGACCCGGCCGTGCGGGTCGCGAAGGAGGCGACCTATGCGCGGTTCCTGGCGGCGCTTCCGACGCGGGTCGCCCGCGGCCGTCTGCTCGACGTCGGCTGCGCGCTCGGGTACTCGGTGGCCGTCGCGCGGGAACGCGGCTTCGACGCCTACGGCCTCGACCGCAATCCCCAGGCGATCGCGCGTGCTCGGCGCGAGCTGGGCGACCGCGTCTACGCCGGGCCGCTGGACGCGCGCGCCTTTCCGGGCCTCCGCTTCGACGTGGTCACCCTGATCGACGTGCTCGAGCACGTTCCGGACCCGGCCGCGCTGCTCGCGACGCTCGCGGGACGGCTCGCGCCCGGGGGGGTCGCGCTGGCGGTGCTGCCCAACGCCGCCAGCCTCATGCGCCGCGCCTTGGGCCGCCGCTGGCCGCACTACACCCCGGAGCACCTCTACTTCTGGACCCCCTCCGCGCTTCGACACTTTTCTGAGTCGATCGGGTGGAGGATCGCCCGGCTCGAGACGGGCGTACGGAAGACCTTCACCGCCGCATACCTGAAGGCATACTCGGAGGCGCTCGGCACGTGGCTCCCGCCCGGGGTCGGACTGCTCGGGCGGGCGCCCTTCCGCGCCCCGACCGGGGAGCTGCTCGTGGTCCTCGAGCGGGCCGGTCCGGCGTCGGCGAGGGCGCGGCCCCCGGCGCCTTGACACCCCTCCCGGCCGGACGGAATACTCGTCGGCCCCACGCCCCACAACCGACGTCAAGGGTGCCGATGCCCTCCGCAGAAGCCACCGAGTCCGCTTATCCGTGGCGCATGGACGACCTCGTGTCGCTCTGCGCCCGCCGCGGGATCATCTTTCCGTCGAGCGAGATCTACGGCGGGATCAACGGCTTCTGGGACTACGGACCCCTCGGCGTCGAGCTCAAGAACAACCTGAAATCGCTCTGGTGGCAGCGGGTGGTGCGGGAGCGGGAGGACGTCGAGGGTCTCGACAGCTCGATCATCTGCCACCCGCGGACGTGGGAGGCCTCGGGCCACGTCGAGCACTTCAGCGATCCGATGGTGGACTGTCGCGCGTGCAAGAAGCGGTTCCGAGCCGACCAGCTCGACGACGCCGGACCGTGCCCTTCGCGCGAGGGGACGAGCGAGCACGACTTCACCGAGCCGCGTCACTTCAACCTGATGCTGAAGACCTTCATCGGCGCGTCGGAGGACGCGGCGGCGGTGGCGTATCTGCGCGCCGAGACCTGTCAGGCGATCTTCAACGACTTCAAGCGCGTCAAGGACGCCGCCCGACAGAAGATCCCGTTCGGCATCGCGCAGATCGGGAAGGCCTTCCGCAACGAGATCAACCCGCGGAACTTCACGTTCCGCTCACGCGAGTTCGAGCAGGCGGAGCTCGAGTTCTTCGTCCACCCCTCCGAGCGGGAGAAATGGTTCGAGCACTGGCGGGACGAGCGCGTCCGCTTCCACCGCGACCTCGGGCTCCGGCCGGATCGGCTCCGCGTGAAGGACCACGAAACGCTCGCGCACTACGCGAAGGCGGGCGCGGACATCGAGTTCCTGTTCCCGTTCGGCTGGCAGGAGATCGAGGGCATCCACGACCGCGGCGACTGGGACCTCTCGCGCCACAGCCAGTTCAGCGGCAAGGACCTTTCGATCACCGACGAGGAGACCAAGGAACGCTATCTGCCGATGGTGATCGAGACGTCGGTAGGGGTGGACCGGACCGCGCTGGCCCTGCTCGTGAACGGCTACGAGGAGCAGAGGCTCGAGGACGGCGAGATGCGCACGCTGCTGCGGCTCCATCCCGCGGTGGCGCCGATCAAGGTCGCGATCCTGCCCCTCTCCAAGAAGCTCGCGGAGCCGGCCCGGAAGCTCGAGCGCGAGCTCAGCCGGCGCTGGAACACCTTCTACGACGAGTCCGGGAACATCGGCCGCCGCTATCGAAGGCAGGACGAGGTTGGCACGCCGTTCTGCGTCACCTACGACTTCGAGTCGGCCGCCGACGGCAGGGTGACCGTCCGGGATCGGGATGCGATGACCCAGGATCGGATCCCGATCGAGGGAGTGCGGGCCTGGCTCCACGACAAGCTGGAGGTCGGACTTTGAAGAAGGTGTTCTTCTTCGGCGCGGGCAAGACCGATGGCCGCGCGGACATGAAGGAGCTCCTGGGAGGGAAGGGCGCGAATCTCGCCGAGATGACGCGCCTCGGTGTCCCGGTGCCGCCGGGCTTCACGATCTCGACCGCCGTCTGCCACGAGTACAACGCGGCTGGGGGCCGCATCCCCGAGGACGTGAAGCGCGCCGCCATGCTCGCCCTGGCCCGCGTCGAGCGGGCGGTGGGCGCGCGCTTCGGCGACCCGGTACGCCCGCTCCTCGTGTCGGTGCGCTCGGGCGCCCGTGCTTCCATGCCCGGAATGATGGACACGATCCTGAATCTCGGGCTCAACGCGAAGACGGTCCTCGGGCTCGCCGCCTCCGCCGACGCGCGCTTCGCGTTCGACAGCTACCGGCGCTTCATCCAGATGTACGCCGACGTCGTGCTGGGCGTGCCGATGGAGCGCTTCGACGAGCGGCTCGAGGCGCTGAAGCACGCGCGCAGGACCGACCTCGACACGGCGCTCACGGCCGACGACTGGCGCGCTCTCGTGCGCGAGTACCTCGAGGTCGTGCAGGAGGTGACCGGCCAGCCGTTCCCGCAGGACCCCGAGCAACAGCTCTGGGGCGCCGTTGCCGCGGTCTTCCGCTCGTGGAAGAACGAGCGCGCCGTCCGCTACCGCAAGTTGAACGGCATCCCGGAGTCGTGGGGGACTGCGGTCAACGTGCAGGCGATGGTCTTCGGGAACATGGGCGACGACTGCGCCACCGGCGTCGCCTTCACGCGCGACCCCTCGACCGGCGCCAAGACGTTCTACGGCGAGTACCTGAAGAACGCGCAGGGCGAGGACGTCGTCGCGGGGACCCGGACGCCGCAGCCCATCGACAAGGCTGCGCGCCGGGCGGATCAGGGACATCTCCCGACCCTCGAAGAGGAGATGCCCCGGGCCTATGCCCAGCTCGTGAGGATCTACAAGCGGCTCGAGAAGCACTACCGCGACATGCAGGACATCGAATTCACGATCCAGAGCGGCAAGCTCTGGATGCTGCAGACGCGAAGCGGGAAGCGCACCGTGCGCGCCGCGGTGAAGATCGCGGTCGACATGGTGCGCGAGCGGCTGATCTCGCGGGAGGAAGCGATCCTCCGCGTCGACCCGCGAGCGCTCGACCAGCTCCTCCACCCGACGATCGACCCGCACGCGCACCGCGAGGTGCTGGCGCGAGGGCTCCCGGCGTCTCCAGGTGCGGCCGTCGGCGCCGTCGTGTTCTCGGCCGACGAGGCCGAGGCCCGCGCGAAGGCGGGCGAGAAATTGATCCTCGTGCGTGTGGAAACGTCGCCCGAGGACATCCACGGCATGCACGCCGCGGAGGGCATCCTCACGGCGCGCGGCGGCATGACCTCGCACGCCGCCGTCGTGGCGCGCGGCATGGGCAAGTGCTGCGTCGCGGGGTGCGGCTCGCTGCGGATCGATTACGCGAAGGGCGAGATGTCGATCGACGAGCACGTGATCCGCGCCGGCGATCCCATCACGATCGACGGCAGCACCGGCGAGGTGATGCGCGGGCGCGTTCGCACCGTCACACCGGAGCTCGGCGGCGAATTCTCCGAGCTGATGCGGTGGGCCGACCAGGTGCGAAAGGTGCGCGTCCGGACGAACGCCGATACCCCGAACGATGCGAAGATCGCGCGCCAGTTCGGGGCCGAAGGCATCGGCCTCTGCCGCACCGAGCACATGTTCTTCGAACCGGGCCGCATCCTGGCCGTGCGCGAGATGATCCTCTCGTCGGACGACACCCAGCGGAAGCGCGCGCTCGACAAGCTGCTGCCGATGCAGCGCGGGGACTTCGTCGGGATCTTCCAGGCGATGGAGGGCCTGCCGGTCACGATCCGCCTGCTCGATCCGCCGCTGCACGAGTTCCTGCCGCACGAGGACGAGGAGATCCGCGAGGTGGCGGCCGCGCTCGGCAGCGACGCCGCGAAGGTCCGCGGGATGATCGACTCGCTGAAGGAGTTCAACCCGATGCTCGGGCACCGGGGCTGCCGCCTCGGCATCACGTTCCCCGAGATCTACCGCATGCAGGTCCGTGCGATCACCGAAGCCGCGTGCGAGGTGGCGGAGTCGGGAGTGAAGGTCCAGCCGGAGATCATGGTCCCCCTCGTGTCCCACGTGGGCGAGCTCGAGCGGCTGCGCCCGCTGATCGACGACGAGATCTCCGCGGTCCTGAAGCGGCACCCCGGCGCGAAGGTCCGGCCCACCATCGGCACCATGATCGAGGTGCCCCGCGCGTGCATCGTCGCCGAGGCGATCGCGCGCCACGCGGACTTCTTCTCCTTCGGGACCAACGACCTGACCCAGATGACCTATGCGCTCTCCCGCGACGACGCTGGAAAGTTCCTCGGCGCCTACATCGAGACCGGCATCCTCGAGGACGATCCCTTCGTGTCGATCGACGAGGAGGGCATCGGCGCCCTCATCCAGCTGGGCGTCGCGAACGGGCGGCGCACGCGGCGTGATCTCAAGGTCGGGATCTGCGGCGAGCACGGCGGCGACCCCAAGAGCGTCAAGTTCTGCGCCCGCGCGGGTCTCGACTACGTCTCGTGCTCTCCGTATCGCGTTCCCGTGGCGCGGCTCGCGGCGGCCCAGGCCGCCATCGAGATGTCGGCCCCGAAGCTCCGGAGGACGCGCCGGTGACCTGGCGCGCAAGGGCGCTGCCGGGGCTCTCGGCCGCCATGCTCGTGCTCGCGAGCTGCGCCAGCGACGGCCCGAAGGCGGACCCTGCCTTCGGCGTCGAGGTCGTGGAGGATCCGGCGATCATCGAGTTCCAGTCGCGCGCCGACGCCTTCTACGATCGGCTCTCGCGCCGCCGCGTGAACACGATCGCCACCTTCAACGATCGTGTGCTGCGCGAGTACTTCCAGACCGACGCACAGTACTCCGACTACTACTCCGACCTCGCCCAGGCCCTCACGGCCGCGCACTTCGAGAAGAACCGGCCGCTCGAGGCCGAGGTGCGCGAGTTCGTGTTCGACCAGCCGGGCCACGCACGGGTGAAGTACCGCTTCGTGGGTGACAACGGGCTCCCGCTGCGCTTCTGGAGCACGTCGATCGAGCGCGAGGACCGCTGGGAGCGCGCGGACGGCAAGTGGTGGATCGTCCCGGGCCGACCGTGAGCCCCGATGGCGTGCGGCGCACGCCGCGCGAGACGCGCGCGGCGCAGCGCGTGCTCGCGGCGCTCGACGCCGCCTACGAGGACGCGGGCCGGCAGGTGTTCCTGCGCACGCGCGACCTCTCCGAGAGCGGCGTCTACCTGTGGGCCCCGGATCCGCCGCCGGTCGGCTCCGAGGCGCAGCTCCTGCTCGAGCTCCCCGGGCAGCCGGCCTTCCTGCGCCTCTCCGGGACGGTCATTCGCAGCGATCCGGGCCGGACGGGGGGCTTCGCGCTGCGCTTCGCGGACGGGCCCGGCGCCGCGGCCTTCCAGGCCCTGCGCTCCTACGTGGAGCGCGTGCTGCGATCCGCCGACGAGGGGGCCGAGCCGCAGACCTGACGCGGAGTGAACATCTCTCAACACAAAGGGAAAAACTGTTCTTCTCGGGTGGCTTTCCCAGCGCCCCTCGGTGATCCAGGTCACACTCCATAAAACCCCGGCATCTCGATTCGTTCCGGCGGCATTTGCACATGGGGTTTCACCCGAGTCCAATGGCATGACGCTTGCTCTCCTCCGGCGCGGGACGCGAGTCCCCACCTTTGAAAAGCCCACGGATCCGCGAGGATCGAAAGGAAAGGCCAAGGGAGCTTCACAGGATTCAGGGACGCGGGCGGGTCTCCCCCCCCGGATTCGGCGCGTTCCCGCCGCCTGGGCCCACAGCGGGCCGGGCGGAGCGCCGGACGTGACGCGCGCGCGGCACGCCGGGTTGCGCCGACCGTTGCGTGTCCCCAATTCGAGTGTGGTCACCCGACCCATTCCGATCGAGACTCCTCGGGTCAGCCGCAGGAGAGCCGATCGTGCAGCAGTCGGAAACGCTTTCGGAGAAGAGCCCGAGCCCGCGGAACGACAGCGCCTGGTCCAGCGACGCGGAGCTCGTCGCGGCGATCCTCGGCGGCAGCCGCGAGCACTTCGAGCTGCTGTACGAAACCTACTTTCCGCGCGTGTTCCGCTTCGCGTTGAAGCGCCTCGGAGACGCCGGCGAGGCCGAGGACGTGACGCAGGAGGTCTTCATCACGGTCTTCCGCTGCCTGCACTCGTTCGCGGGCAACTCGACGCTGCTCGTGTGGATCTTCGGGATCACCCGCAACAAGGTGAACCGCCGCTTCCGCGGCCGCCGGCCCCGTCTCGAGTCGATCGACGATGGCGTGAGCGCGGAGCTCGCCGGCGACGACGTGCCCACGGACCGCGCGGTCGACGCGCGCCGGATGCTCAGTCGCTGCGAGGCCGTGATCGAACAGGAGCTGACGCCGCTCCAGCGCCGGATCTTCCACCTGAAGCACCTGCGCCGGCAGCCCATCCGGGCCATCGCCCGGGCCCTCGGCAAGTCGGAGGACGCCGTGAAGGCGAACCTCTACCGGATGCGCCGCGCGCTCGAGCAGGGCGTGCCAGGACTCGACGGGATGCTCTCGACCTGAGCCCGCGGGGAGAGTCCCGTCCCGGGCCTCCCCCATTTCCGCATCTCGGGGCGAGAAACACCGGCAACTCCTTGCCACCTCTCGTTCATTTCGGCCACCTAACTGTCGGGGGGTTGCCTCCCGCTGGGAAGGGGACGACGCAGGAGTACGCGTTGCCCCGATCGAATCGCCGCGCCCGTTCCGAAGCTGCCGCTGCCGCCGCCCCCACGATCACGCCGCTCTCCGATGAGGTGCTGATCGCCGGCATCCGGGAAGGCAACCAATCGCATTTCAATCAGTTGTACGAGCGCTACTTCCAGCGGGTGTACAGCTTCGCGTACGTGCGGATCCGGAATCACGCCGACGCCGAGGAGATCACTCAGGAGACCTTCACGGCGGTGTTCCGGTCCATCGATGCGTACCGCGGTCAGTCGACCCTGCTCTCCTGGGTCTACGGGATCGCGAAGAACACGGTGAACAACCACTTACGCCGGGCAAGGGCGCGAGAGACGTGGCTCGAGCGCGCGGAGCCCGACCTCTGGATGACTTCGGCAGTGACGGGCACGACGCCGGAAGACGAGCTGTCGATGCGTCGGTTCGCGGACGCGATCCACGACCGCTTGCACTCCGTTGCGGAGTGGCAGGCGGAAGTGTTCGTGTTGCGCCACGTCGAGAACTTGCCGATTCGAGAGATCGCACGTCGCACGGCGCGCTCGAGTGATGCGATCCGATCGAGCCTATACCGGGTGAAGCGGCTGCTCATCGAAGCGAGCGACCCCGGTGTCGCGGTGACCGTGCCCTGAACACGGATTGGGGGTGGGTGTGAAGGGTTTCCTCCGAGGAGGGAGGGAGTCGTCCGGGGACGCCGAGTCGAACGAGTCGAGCCAGAAGCGGGAGCAGGAAGTGCGCGAAGGGATGCCGGCAGCGGATTTCACGGACGACGAGCTCCGGGAGTTTCTCGAGGCGGACCGGCTCGGCGTGCGCGCCGATCCCGCGTTCAAGGAGCGTCTCCGGCGTCGCTTGTGGGAGATCGTGCTCGCCCGGGAGGGGGCGGACCCCGATGACCCGGGGGAACCGGACCGCTGACCGCCGCGTTGCGGCGCCGGACCCGGCTCACTAGCTTCCCGCGCCCATGAAGCCCCGATTCGTTCGCAAGATCCTGCGTCCCAAGATCTTTCCGTGGTACGCGATGGCTGCCGTCCTGCTCTGGTACGCGCGACCCACTCCGGGGCGGGTCGCGGTCGGGCTTGCGTTCGTCGTCGTGGGCGAGGCGCTCCGGATCTGGGGAGCGGGTCATCTCGTCAAGAACGATCGTCTCACGATCTCGGGACCCTACGCATTCCTGCGTCACCCTCTATACGCCGGAACGCTCCTCGTGGGCACCGGGCTGCTCTGGATGGGCGGGGGCGCGGCGTCGCCCTGGCTGCTCGCGATCGGCCTCGGCTTCTTCTTCGTCCACTACTTCCCGTACAAGGAGCGCATCGAGAGCGCCCGGCTCGAGCGCCTCTACGGTGCGCCCTACGCCCGCTATCGCGCGGCGGTGCCGGCGCTCCTCCCTGCGCTGGCCGCCTTCCACGATCCGGGAGCGCCGGGCGGAGCTCCGTGGAGCGCGGCGAAGCTGCGCGACAACCACGAAGACGGCGCCGCGATCGCGGTGGCGCTCGCCGTGCTCGTCCTGGCGCTGCGACCGCTCCTCCCGGCTTGAGGCCGCCCGGCGCCCAGACGTCCGTTCCGCTCGATCTCTCGCGGCCGAACCTCACAGCGCACGTGATCGAAGTGCTCGAGCCCGGCAGCGGACGCGATCCCGTGGTTTCGCTCGCGCGTCTGGGAGACTGCGACGTCGTCGTCAAGGACTTTGCGCCGCGGGGCTTCTTCGTGAGGCACCTGATCGGTCGCTGGATGACGGCTCGCGAGGCGCGTGCATACCGCGCGCTTGCCGGGCATCCCCACGTGCCGCAGTTCTACGGCCAGGTCGACCCCTTCGCTCTCGCGGTCGAGTACCGGCCGGGCCGCAAGATGTCGCGCAAGCTGGCGGGCGAGCTGCCCGCGGCGTTCGCCCGGGAGCTCGAGGACGCGATCCGCGGCATGCACGAACGCGGGGTCGCCCATCTCGACCTGCGCCATCGCACGAACGTGATGGCCGGGCCCGATGGTCACCCGATCCTCATCGATTTCGCGTCGGCGGTGTGCTTCCGGCCCGGCGGGCTCGGCGCGCGCATCCTCCTGCCGCTGCTCGCGCGCTTCGATCTCGAGGCGTTGCGGAAGTGGAAGGACCGGCTCGGCGCAAACGGAGCCGCCTCGGGGCGTCCCTAGAGCGGGCGCTGGGGCGCGTCGGACGCCGCACGCGGCGCGAGGCGCCCCACGTAGTGGCGGAACGTCTCGAGCGTGAGGCGCGCGTCCGCCAGCGCACGGTGGGGAACGGCGCCGTCCACGAGGCCGGCCACGGTCGCCGCCTGACGGAGCGAGAGCGCGGGAACGGTCTCGCCCGCGACCAGCGACCACGCGTAGAAGAGCGTCGCGAGATCGATGACGTGGTAGTCGAACGGATACGGCATCCCGCAGCTCTTGTACGCGCGCTCGATGAACTGCACGTCCATGCGCACGTTCTGGCCCGCGGGCACGATCGTCTTGCCCTTGGGCAGCATCTCGCTGAGCTCCGTGAGCACCCGGCGGAGCGGCGGCGCGTCGGCCCACGCAGCGGCGTCGTACCCCGAGATCTGCGCGGCCTCGGGGCTGATGCGATCGGCCCGCGCCCGGATCTTCCACTCGCGTACGCCGAGCTCGGCCAGCCGGTAGTCGGTCAGGATCACCGCGATCTCGGTGATGTCGTGCAGCTCGGGATCGAGGCCGCCGAACTCGCAGTCCATGAAGGCGAACGCGAACTCCGCCACTGCCGTCGTCCTTTCGCGGCTCGGGATCCTTCCGCCGCTGCGTCGCCCGGGGTCGGGCGTGGTGCTCCCAACGGGAGTCGAACGCATCCCGCAAGCCGGCCGAGGCTAGCGCAGCCGTCATCGACGTCTTCCAAGTCGGCGCTCTCGTTCATGTTCTCCGACTGCTCGACCTGGCCCACGAGGCCGAGACGGTTGAGTCCAGGTTGAGTCCAGCGGCCAGCGACGGCAGCAGCCTCGCGCTCCTGTCCGCTGCTGGCTCCACGCCGACGCCCGATCCCCAGCCGCAGCTGGGCTCGGAGGACGGGCAGGGCGTACCCGCGAAGTAGGGCGGCAGCAGCTCCTCCGTGCTGGCGCCAGGCCGGCTCCTCCCCGATGACCCCCACTTTCATCGGGCCCGGGGGAGCCGGCCTTTCCCTCTGACCCGAACCGCGGCGAGCACGCCGCAGATGGAGAAGTTTCCATGGCCCGACGACGCCCCGTCATCGAACGCAGGCCTTTGAACACGAAGCAGGCCGCGTCGGTACTCCGGACGCCCGCCCTCCAGGTCGCGCTTCAGCGGGCCCACCAGCTCGTGGCCGAAGGCGCCAGCTTCGAGGCGCTGGTGGAGGTTCTGCGCCGCGAGTACGGCGACCTGTTCTCGCGCCTCTGGCTCACGATCGAGCCCGGCGGACTTGTGTTTCTTCGTGGCCGTGCTCGCGCATGACCGGGCCCGCTGATGGCAACGCTTCCCGCGCGCCTCCAGCTCTACGCGCAGTTCCGAGGGGCTGGCCTCTCCCAGCGTCAGGCCTGCGAGCGCGCCGGCATCTCGCGCGGGGCGGCGCAGCGGTACGAAGCCAAGCCCCAGTTCCAGCTGCTCCTGGCCGCGCGCCGAGAGACGAGCGCGACCCCGTCGCTGACGCCCAGGCCGTCCTCGATCATCGCTTGCGCGAGCTGAACGCCGACCCGACGTCGAATCCGCAGGCCATCGCCCAGGCCGTGTCCGCCTTGAAGAAGGTCCGCGCCGACGCGCCCGAGATCGCGCTGATGAGCAAGGCGGAGCTGTCGGAGGGCGTGAGCGCAGGCCTGGATGCTGCCACGGCCTGGTCGAATGCGAGGGAGCTGAAGGGCGAACCGCGACGGCCGACCGACGACGAGCTGGAGGCCTTCTGCTCGCACGCGGCCGAGGATGACCGCGCGGCGCTCCGCATCGCCCTGCTGGAGAGGCTCGACTGCATCGGCCGCGTGGGCCTGCTCGACTTCCACGGCGAGCTGGACGAAGACCAGCGCGCCGAGCTGGTGGAGGCCTACCAGGCCGTGATCGACGCGTGGAAGGCGCGGGCGCGATGACGCTCCACTTGCTCGCGGGGAATGCGGAGCACCTGGCCCAGCTCGCGGCGGCGTCCGCGCAGCGCGCAAACGCCCACCTGGAGCGCGCGGGCCGCACCGTCGGCGCCGAGCACGTCTCCGCGGCCGTCCTCGCCGCAGGCGAGACGATCACGGCGGCCGTGTTCCTGGTCGGGGCGGCCCTGGTCGACGAAGTGGCGCCCGCTCCTGCGGCGCCGCCGCCGAGTACGGCCACGCCGACACCCAGGCGAAAGAGGCCGCAGAAGTCTGCGCGTGGGTAACACCGTGCCGTTTCATGGAACGCCACGTCGCGCCCAGGATCACCCTGGCCTGGACGCCGTGCGGATCGCTCTCCGCGCTTCGCAGCTCGCCAGGGCTGGCACCTCGATTGCTCCTCTCGCTGCCGACGGCGCCTGTGGGCGCCCCGAGTCCGCTGACCACCTGAAGGAGAACCGCATGAACGAGAACACCCTGAACCGGATCGCCGACGCGCTGGAGAAGATCGCGGACGCCCTCACGACCGAAGGCGTCGGCCTTGCCGAAGTTTTCGACGACGTCGAATCCCGGCAGGTTGAAGCCATCGGTCACCTGGCCGCGGCTATCACGAAGAAGACGTTCAACACGATCGGAGAGCTGTAGGGGACGCTCGCAAGTCGCGAGCCGTCCGTTACCCGCGCAGGACCTAGACCAGCCCGCGCCCACCTGGAGATCACAATGTCATCGAAGACCGACACGCTGAAGCACCTGAAGTTCCTGTTCGGGGACCAGCCCGACGGGAAGATCGAGCTGCGCTACCTGAACGAAGACGCGAACGCGCGCGTGACGAAGTTCTACGACACGCCCGAGCAGGCCGCGAAGGACGCGAAGAAGCAGAACGGGAACAGCTTGAACGTCTACCCCGGCCTCGCGACCAGGCGCGACTCGACCTCCGGGAAGGCGAGCAACCTCAAATCCGTCCGGGTCGTCTGGGTGGACATTGATCCCGAGCTGCCCGAGGGCACGTCATCGGCCGACGCCATGCTGAAGATCACCGAGGCGAAGGACGCGGCGCGCGCGCGCATTGCCGCCTTCCGCCACCGGCCGAGCATGATCGTGGACAGCGGCGGCGGCCTTCACGTCTACTGGAGCCTGGCCGAGCCCCTGGACCTCACGACGGCCGAGGCGCAGCTACACCTGAAGCGGATCACGACGGGTCTGGCGCTCGCGCTCCAGGGCGACCTCCGAGCGTGCGACCCGGCGCGCATCCTCCGCCTGGCCGGCACCGTGAACTATCCCAAGGCGAAGAAGCGCGCGCGCGGCCGCACGCCCGCCCCGTGCTCCATCCTGGCGGAGGACGCCACCTCCTACACGCTGGAGGACTTCCACCCGGAACGTCTCGCCGGCGAAGCCCACGGAGCAAAGGTCACGGCCGAGGCCGTCCCGATCGACGGCGTGACGCCCTGGAGCGGAGAGATCCCGCCGCGCGTAGGCGGCTGGCTTCAGACGGACCAGGCGCTCCGCGACCGCTTCGACGGCGAGCCTGGGGACCACTCCGACCAGTCCGCGAGCGGCGTGGACCTCTCCCTGGCGACCATGCTGGCGCTCCGCGGCGCGAGCGCGGAGGAGGTGATCCATGGACTCATGGCGTCCAGGCTCCATAGGAAAGCCGGCAACCGCGCGCCCGGCTACTACACCTCCACGGCGGGCAAGGGCCTCGCCTTCGCCCAGGAGCGGAGGGCGCAGGACGCCGAGCGCTACCGGACCCTCGTGACCTCGTTCGGCCACGACGCCCCCACGGTGTCAGGCCTAGACGAGATGAAGGCCACGATCCCGCCTGACGCTCTGCTCCCGCGCGATAACTCCGACGTTCACGTCGGAGACCTCTTCGTCCAGGCCGCCGGCTCCAGGATCCTCTGGGCCGCGGAGGCGAAGGACTGGGCGACCTATTCCAGCGGAATCTGGGAGACGGGCGCCGCGGGCGTGCGCGCCGTGGAGCACGAGTACAACGTGCTTGTGTCGGGCGTGGAGGCGGCCGCCCAGTTCCTGGACGATGGCGACCCGCGCCGCGACACCTGGGCGAGCAGCGTCTACGACCTGCGCAGCACGCCGAAGGTGGAGAAGGTCCTGAAGCGGGTCCGCGCCCGGCACCTCGCGCGCTTCGACCAGTTCGACGCTGACCCGGACCTCCTCTGCGTCGCCAATGGGATTCTCAACCTCCGGACGAAGACCCTCACGCCTCACGATCCGAAGGCCCTGATGCGGAGGAAGGCCTCGGCGAGCTGGGATGCCGATGCCGCCTGCCCCGAGGTGGACGCCTTCCTCGAGAGCACGTTCCCCTGCGCCGGCGTCCGCAGGCTGGTCCTCCAGCACGCCGGCGTGTCGGCCTACGGGAAGGTCGTGGAAAAGTTCGTGCTCCTCTTCGTCGGCCCCCAGGACTCCGGGAAGTCCGAGACGGCGAACGGGTTCGCCACGGCGCTCGGCTCCTACTCCGACGTGATCCCGTTCTCCGAGCTGGCCGCTCGGCGCTCGGACGCCGAGAACACGCCGCACCTGGCGAAGCTGGAGAACGTCCGCATGGTCCGTGCGGCCGAGGCGAATCGCCATTTCCACCTGGACGGCGCGAAGCTGAAGGCGATCACCGGGCGCGAGACTATCTCCGTCTGCCAGAAGTACGGCCTGCCATTCACCTACGCGCCGAAGTTCACAATCTGGCTGTCCTCGAACGCTCTCATGCTGATCGACTTCGACGATGACGCCGTCTGGCAGCGGCTCCTCGTGGTCCGCACGGCGAAGCCCGCGCAGCATGACCGGGACCTTCACAAGAAGCTGCGGACGCCGCAGGCGCTCTCGCGCTTTCTCCGCCTCGCGGTCGACGGCCTCCAGGACTACTGGGAGAACGGCTACGTGCTCCCGCCCGAGGTGATCGAGTGGCGCGATAGCGCGCGCGAGGACCTCCACCCGCTGCGCCCGTGGCTCTCGACCGCGCCCTATGCGGCGGACCCCCAGGGCTGGGTCAAGACCGCGGACCTGCGGCAGTCCTACATGCAGCATTGTCACGACCTGCGCGTGAAGCCGCTCTCTCACGGCGACTGGCTGGAGGGCCTGCGCCAGCTCGGCCACGGGGCGGGCAAGGCCGGCCGTGGCAGCACGCTGCGGGTGATCCGCGGCCTGCGGAGCCTGACGGCCGCGGAGCTGAAGGACGAGGCCGAGGAGCCCGAGGGCACCTCGCCCCTCGAAGCGTCGCCGGAGTCGGTCCCGGTGGCGTCGCCGCCCGCTGCCGGCCTGGTCGCCGGCGGCGGGCGGCGCCTACGCCAAGCGCCGCTGACAGACCCCCAGACCGACGAGGCCTGCGGTGAGAAGGACGAGCGTTCCCGGCTCGGGAATGACAGCGATCCACGCCTGGAGGGGGAAGGGCTCGCCGTGGATATTGTGGCTGCCGTAGCCGACGATCGTGGAGCCGTCGGGGGAAATCGCGGTCGGCGTGGTGAGCTCCCATCCCGTTAGGTCGAGACCGGCATCTACAAGCACAGCTTTCAGGCTTCGCATTCCCAGGATCGGGTCCCAGATGAATCCCTGCGAGGCCTGGAAGTCGTTGCTGTACCCGACGACCACGGAGCCGCCCCCGGAAACAGCGGTAGCGATGCTGTACCTCCCGCCCGGGAGCACTCCAAGGTCGACCATGCCATCAGCTTCTGTCCACCGGAAGGCACTGTCGCTATTCCCAACGACCGTAGACCCGTCTGCAGAAACGCCGGACGCGTCGCTCAAACTTACGCCCGGGGAAAAGCCCAAGCCGACCATTCCCGATTCTGCTGTCCAACGGAATGCTTCACAGCAGGGCAGCCCGCCGACGATCACGGAGCGTCAGCGGACACGCCGCTGGCGATACTCGGGCCCACCGGCTCTAGTGCCACCATGCCGGTGCCCGCTGTCCAGCGGAACGCCTGAGCACTCCCGCCGGCAACGAGATGCGCGGACCCAACGACCACGGAGCCATCCGACGAGACGCCGAACGCATTGCTCGAATACGTCTCAGGCCCGAGCCCGATCATGCCAGTGCTTTCAGTCCAGCGGAATGCTTGCTGGGCGCCCATCGGAGGATCGGCGGAGCCGACGACCACGGAGCCGTCCGCCGAAACCGCCAGGCCGCGGCTGTTGCTTCCGCCCGTCAGGTAGCCGAGCCCGACCATGCCTGTGCCCGCTGTCCAGCGGAACGCCTGATAGCTGTACAGGAAGTCGTCAACGTACACGTCACCGTACCCCACGACCACCGAACTATCCGCGGATACCCCTGTCGCCCTGCTTTCCCTCCCGTCTGGCAGGAAGCCGAGTCCGTGAAACAGCGGAGCGGCCGTAGCGCTGGGCGCCACCCAGGCCAGCAGGAACACGAGGTTGAGTAGTTTCCGAGTCACCGTCCTTCGCCTCCGTCGGGAGTAGTATGAACTCGGCGGCGGGCAGAGGGAAGGCGTCCTCAGCAGGGCTGACGCCGCCATGGTCTGCGCTGAAGTGACCAGCCGGTGAACGAAGCCCAGTCCCGCCTGGTCGAGCGCACGCTTCTGGTCGTGGGCATCCTCCTGCTCGGCGTCCCGCTGGCGTGCGTGGTCATGGGCGGCACGGACGGCGGCCTGCTGCTCGTGGCCTTCTGCCGAGGAGCCCGAGGTCGCCTCGCCGCTCTGATCGTCGCCGGAGTCGGTCCCGGCGACATAGCCGCCCGTCGCCGGCCTGGTCCCCGGTGGCGGGCGGCACTCCTGGGCGAGGTGCGGCCCCTCTAGGCACCCTTTCGCGTGATAGGATCGGCGACCGTGCGCCGTCTCTTCCTCCTGACCCTCCTCGGCCTCTGGGCGATCGACGCTGCCGCCGTTCCGGTGACGGTCGAGTTCTCGGGGACGATCGACACGGCCGGGCCGAGCCTGTCGCCGGTGATCCAGCCCGGGGACTCCTTCTCTGGCGTCTATATTTTCGAGTCGGACACTCCTGCTCCACCGTGACGACGACGACCGGGGGCGGGCTCCAGGCCAGCTACTTCGCGATCATGTCCGACTCGCTCACGGTCGGCATGTATTCGATCCACGTGGAGAACGTGGGCCGAATCGACGTGCGCGATGGTGCGCTAGACGACGCCTACTACGCCTCCGTCGGGAACGACAACGTAGGGGGCGACAACGGCTGAGATGAGACGACGGGGCCCCTCGTCAACGGCTACCACCTCGACGATTTCGAGTTCGACATGTGGGACAACACGACTTCCGCTATCACGGGCGTGGGGCTGCTGACCGTTTCCGCCTCTCGGATCGTTCTCCGGTGCGGTGCTCCGCGGATCGTTCTTCGACGGGACCGGCCGAGTCGGCGGGAACTTCGGCGGCGGGTTCTCCGGCACCGTGACCGCGCTCGCACCGACCGTGCCGGAGCCGTCCACCGCGACCCTGCTAGCTCTCGGCTTCGGCTCGATGCTCGTCCGACGGGCGCGGTGCGTGCAGCCGTAGTCGGAGCGCTGGTCTTCATCGGCTGCGCGCCAGCCGGAGTCATCCCCCCGCGCGACGGCATGGGCACGTGGGGCGGCGACGCCCTCTGCGAGGCCGCCGCGGACGCGCCGCAGTATTTCCGGGAGGACGCCCGGCTCGATATCATCGACGAGCTGGAGAGGCGCGAGGCTATCGCGCCCAACGCCGCAGCCGCAGCTCGGGAGAAGAAGATCTACGTCGGCATGACGAAGTGCAGCCGCTCGCGTCGTGGGGACGCCCGACCACGATCAACCGCTCCAGCTACGGCCCAGCCCAGTGGGTCTATCGAACGCGCCGCGATACCCAGTACGTCTACGTGAATGAGCGTACCGGCATGGTCAAGGCCTGGTCGGACTAGAACCTGCGGGGCTGCCGGCTGTCGCCCTTCGAGTGCCGGCGGCGCCGGGCGCTGGTCGTGGCGGCCGCGGTCGGTGATAGGCTGGTGCATCGAGGCGCGGCATGGCGATCGTCGCGGGAGTCCGATTCTTGGCGTTGCTCCTATGGGCGGCCTGCCTCCTCGGAACCGCTCTCATTGGAGAGGGCCTCCGGGTAGCCGACTACGTCCGAAAGTCCCGCGCCAGCACGACACGCGCTGCGGAACGCGTCGAACGCGAGCGTCGATACCGCGCGGAGATCGGACCTTGCCATCGGTCGCACCGCCCGGGGTATCCGCCTGACTGGGAGATCCGACGAGCGCTGGTGTTTCTGCGGGATCGTGGAATGTGCTCCGAGTGCCAGTCCTTCTGTGCGACCACTTCCCATCTCGAAGAGCGGCTCTGGGCGCGCGATCCGGAGCTGCTAGAGCCCAAGGATCGCTTCGTGAGCGGCGGACACGTTCATCACATCACCCCCGTCAGCGAGGGCGGAGACCATTCGCTCGGGAACTTGACGCTGACCTGCGCGCTCTGTCACGCGAAGGAACACGAGGGGAATGTTGGACTCCGCACGAACGCCGAGGGTGAAACCGCCGCTCGAGTCCAGCGATGGATGGATGAAGGCGAACACATCTTCAAGGACTCGGCGCGTGAGAAGGTGGCGCGCAAGGAGTGGACCTGCCGAGTCTGTGAAGGTCCGATCGCGCATGCGACAGGTACTTTGGGATGGCCGCGTTACGGGTATGCCGCTTGTGTCGCACCAAGCACGGGTTTCACTAGGTCGGCTGGATCAGAAGCTGGGCCGGTCCTCTTGTGGGCCATCGCGAGGAGGCAGCGGCTTTTCGTCCCACCCCCACAGCTTCCCTTCCATTGGCATCTTCTTGAAGCGCTCGAAGTGCTCTTGGAATGGAACCTGCTCAAAGGTCACGCGAACAGGCAGAGATTCGCCTGGCGTCCGAAAGTGGGCGTCGAAGTCGATGCGCTTGTGCGCGTTCAGCGTGCCGATCCTCGTCAACATGTACGACTTTCCGTCCTTGTCCCAACCGACCGTCAATGAGCCGAGATCGAAGTCACGGGACTCGCCGTGTTCGATCTCCTCATGGGTCGGTGCCTGAAGGAAGAAGTGCCCAGGCTGAACCGGGGACGGACTCAAGGTGACCAGCAATCCCACGTCTTCAAGATGGCCATCGCTGCGGTTCTCGACGAACAACGGGAACGTGTATGGGTCTCCAGCGGACGAAATCGTCTTGCTCGTCGGCGAAATCAAGAGGGGCCAGATCCGGAACGCTGACAATCGGCCACGCCGCCAGTGCCGCCACCGCGCCAACAAGTGCCGCCACCGCGCCAATCGCAAGGCCAATCTTCGTCGGCAGACTCCATGAACCTCCCGTCCCCTCTCCTTCGCTCTCAGGCCCCGGTTCAGAGCGAACTGGCGCAGCGCTCCCGGCGGGTTGGACGGTGGCGTGAGCAGCCCGCCTCGCCGCGGCCTTCTTCTTCTTGTTGTTCTTCTTCTTCTCGCCCTTCGTCACGAGGTCTTCTCCACGCAATGGAGTGTCGCGCATGGGGCTCGGCTCGGGTAGAACGCCAGGGCGCTCAGCCCGCGGCCGCGGCGTCCGATAAGAAACCCATGCGGCGCCTCGCCCTGGCCCTAGCCCTAGTTCTCGCCGAGCCCGCGGACGCCGACCTCTACTCCTGGCAGACCATCGACGGCCGGAGCGGGACGACCGACGACCGGGCAGCGATCCCGCCAGACGCCGCATGGCAGAAGGTGGAGGCCGCGTCGAAGGCAGCGGTGGCGCCGAAGCCCTCGTCCGATCGGCCGCGCGCGTTCTCCGACCCGAGGCTGTGGCTGCCGACGCCGCCGCAACCGGCCGCTCCCGCGCCGACCTACGTGGCCCCGCGACCTGGGAAGACCTTCAAGGCGCCCGACCAGGCGCCCACCTAGGGAGTGGGATCTACCCGAACCCGGTTCGTCAGCGGCAGCGGACCGTCATCATCGAACGAAGAGTGCCGGCCCAGGCTCCGCGGCCGCCGGTGATCCAGTCCTCGCCCTTCGATCGCTGATGGCGTGGGGCTGTCGCGTGTCGCGTTCGGGAACCCGGGCCGGAGCAGCTCCAGAAGCAGGACCACGATGGGCAGGACGGCCAGCAGCCAGCGGTCGGCCTCCCGGGGATGCCCCACCAGCAGCCAGAGGTAGGCCCCCAGCGTGCCCACGATCATCAGGATTCCGAACGCCTGCATGGAGCCCTCCCCTGTTCCTTCTCTCGGGGGTGGCCTGGGGCGCAGCTGTGACGTCCGTCACGTTTCGGGTGGGTTGATTCCCGCGGGGAATGGAGCGGGTCGGCGTTCGCGCTTCGCGCTCGGCGGCGGGATGGAGGACACGGAGGACACGGGGAGGACACCCGGAAAACTGTGTTTTCAAGAACGAAATCAATAGCTTACCGGCCGGAGGACAGGGAGGACACTTCCTATAAGAGCGTTGTAGGGAGGGAGTCCGGAATCATCGTGTTTTCCGATTTCGTTCCCACTGGGAGAACAATTTAGTGTCCTCCCTGTCCTCCAGCATCTAACGTACTGATTCTGCTACGAAATGTTCCGTTTTCGTGGTGTCCTCCCCGTGTCCTCCCGTGTCCTCCCGAGTGTGACGGACCCCTTCTTCCGTCACAGAATCGGGCTCGCGACCGCCGCGGCCTCTCCCTCGGGGACCGAGCCTTTCCGTGCCGCAGGCGGGCCACTCCAGCTCCGCCTACCCCTGGAGCCCCTCCGGCGCCCCCTCTCCGCCGGCCTCGCACCCGCCCCGGACCTCCTGGCCTGGTCGCAATCCCCCACCTCCGAACCTCCGCCCGCCGGCCGTAACCACGCGTCCCTGCTGGGTCGTCACCTTCGCTTCAGACCTGGATACTATCGACCGATTGATTCCAGGAAGGAGAGCCCCATGCGCGCCGCCATCTACGCCCGGGTGTCCACGGGGGACCAGCACCTGGACGTCCAGCTCCACGCGCTCCGCGAGCACGCGGCCGCCCGCGGCTGGACGATCGCGGGCGAGTTCTCGGACGTGCTCTCCGGTCAGAAGGACAGGCGCCCCGGCCTGGACGCGCTCCTGAAGGCTGCCCGCGCCGGCCAGGTCGACGTCGTGGCCGTCGTGCGCCTCGATCGCCTCGCCCGATCCGTCCGCAACCTGGTCAACGTCGGACACGAGCTGGAGGCCCTGAAGGTCGACCTGGTCGCCACGGAGCAGGCGATCGACACGACGACGCCCGCCGGCCGCTTCCTCTTCGTGACCCTCGGTGCGGTCGCCGCCCTGGAGGCTGACCTGATCCGGGAGCGGACCCTCGCCGGCCTCGCCCGCGCGCGCCGTCTCGGGAAGCGCCTCGGGCGACCCGAGTCCACGAACGCCTCCAGCCGAGCGCGCATCCGTCGCCTGGCCGCCGCTGGGCAGACCGTCTCCTACATCGCGCGGACGGTGGGCGTGTCACGCCCGACGGTGCGCCGCGCCCTGAAGGGGCCGTCCTCGTGATCGCCGAGACGTTCGAGTCCCTGGAACCCCCGCGCCCGCCCTGCGCCGGCTGCGCCCACTTGGTCACCCGCCCGGATCGCCAGGCCCAGGCGGAGTCCATCTGCCCGGGCTTCCGCCTGGTCTGCGCGCGTCGCCTCTCCGTCAAGAGGGCTGAGGCCTCCGGCGTCTGCGCCGGCTTCACGCCCGCCACCGACCCCGAGCAGCCCTGACCTCGGCTCTCCCACCAGCCCCGCCCTTCGCTCGCGCCTCGCCTCACCTTCGCGGTGATCGCGCGCCACGACGCCCTGCGGACCAGCCCATCGGCTGGCCTCGCTGTAGCCCATCCTCGGATGTGGTTGCGCATCCCCTGGCGCGCTGGTCCGAAGGGCGAGGAATCCGGCGAGGCCTCCCGCTTCGTGCTCTGCTCGGACCTCCGCCTAGAACCAGGGGGAGGGGAGTCTCTAGCCGGCAGGTACCCGGCAGCTCCGGTCCGACCGGCTCCTACTGCGCGGGCCGCTGACCTAGAGCTGCGTAACGCCTGCCGGTGTAATGCGCGTCTCCGTCTCCGGGACAGATCCCGCGCTCCGGCTAGAGTATATGATGTGAGCGCCGGTTCCGACGGCGTCCGGACAGGCTGATGGGCTGGCCGGTATAGTATCCCGGACAGCGACACGGGAACGGGTAGAGTATCCCGTGTCCGGCGCGCTGGTTCCGGCCTCGGCCCGGAACAGGTTTCGCTCTCCGGGTAGAGTATCAGGCGGAACCGGGGCCCCCTTGTGGCCTACCGCCGGCGCCCAGCGCCCCTTTCCCCGCCTTCGTCGTCATCCCACTTCGACCGCCGGCAAGGCGGAGGAGGCCCAGCTACGTGCTCCACTCTGCTCCCACCGTCGCGAACGCCATCGGCACCGACCCCGCCTTCGTGCGGTCCCTCGTCCGCCGCGGGGTCCTGGTCCCCTGCGCTCAGCGCCTCGCGCTCCCCGGGAAGCCGACCCTCCACTTCGACGCCGACGACGCGGCCGCCCTCGCCCTCCTGGACGCCGTGCGCCTAGCGCTCGGCAGCCGCGCCCGGATCTACGCTGCCCTCCGCCCCGTGATCGCGATGATCCAGGCGGGCGAGAACCCCACCGGCCTCCACCTCTTCGTGGACTTCGCCGCCGACGTCGTCCACCTCGCGGAGCTGCGGACCGACGGGCGCGGCCTCGACCTGGAGAAGCTGACCGCGGAAGCGCGCGCCCGCGTCGCGAAGAACCTCGCCCTGTGAGCGAGCCGCGGTCCAGCTCGCGGATGAAGTCCGCTCGCGTCATCTGCAAGGCGCTCGGCCTCGCGGTCCCGCGCGACCTCTACGGCGTCCTCACGGAGTCGGACCAGGCCGAGCTGGAGCAGCTCCTGCTGGTCGAGCTGCGGGACGGGACGCTCCGGATCGACGCGATCCCCGGCGCGGGCCTGGAGATTGTCTCCAGGGTCAAGCTGTCGCTCCTCCTCGTCCAGGCCGACCAGGAACGCGGGCGCAGGCTGGCGAACGAAGCCTTCCGGGATGAAGTCGCCCGGCATCGAAAACAAGTAACACCGAGGAATGTATGACACGAGAGCAGTACCTCCAGAAGCTGGCCGAGCAGGCCGAGCAGTTCGCCGCGAGCGAGTTCGCCGCCGAGCTGGGCCAGGCCGCAGGGATCGAGACGCTCCGCGAGCTGACGCGCATGATCGGGCACGAAGCCGCGCGCCAGGCGATGGAGCAGGGCCTCCCGATCGTGAGGAAGAAGATCGACCGCCCTCTGGCCGGCAACCTGTTCCAGCAGGTCGCCACGGACGAACGCGCGGCCGGCGTGCGCGTCCTGGCAGCTGGTGAAGCCCCCGCCGACGGTGAGGAGGTCCTGGACCTGGGCCCGATCCGGGAGGCCGCTCTCCTCAAAGCGCTCGGCGCGCTCGCGACCGGCCTCGATCCGGTGACCTCCCGCCGCCTCGACCGTCCGGCCGTGGGCGTAGAGGATCGCGCGCGTGCGGAGGCTGACGCGGGCCGGATGGCGCGCGCGCAGCGCGAGCTGGCGCGGATGGCCGCCGCGCGCGAGGCGCAGAGGATCAGTCCGGAGTTCCGGTCCGCGCTGGTGGCGGACGACGCGAAGGCGCTGGGCCTCTCGGAGGCTGACCAGAAGCTGGTCGCCCAGCTCGTGAAGGACGGCGCCCAGCTCGACCAGGTCGGCGTCGCGATCGTGGAGGAAGGATGGCTGGGGAAGGCCACGGCGAGGGCCGTGCTCGTGAAGTTCCCGGAGCAACCTCCCGGGAAACTGATCCGCGCGCAGACGCTCGGCGAGCGCGTGGCCTTCCTGGACCAGTACGCCGCGCGCGTGGATCACGCGGGAGACGTGAACGACGCGGGCGTGGCGGGCTGGGCGTCGCGAAACGATCAGCTGGGTCGGTTCAACCCGCCGCCCGATCGCTCCGGTAGCGGGCCCACGGACGCCTCGTGACGGCCGAAGAACGCGACCGCATCGCGGACGCCGTGACCGACACCCTGGCCGTGCTGGTGGAGGGCTACGGGCAGCGGGTCCTGGAGTCCGCGCGTCGCCGACAGCTGACGCCGGCATTCGACGCCGGCTCCGTCCGGAAGGTCCTGGTGAAGATGCTGCCGGCGGAGGTTCCCGACGCGCGCGACCCGCAGGCCTAGCTAGTTCTAGGAGCCGCGTTCAGCCGGACGTTCCGGACACGCGAGCGAGTCAACCGCGGGTCGCGCGCGTCACCTCGCGCCGGAGGCGGGCCACCCACGGCTCCGGGAGGAGGATCATGCGGAAGCGGAGACGACCCTATAAGTCCGGCATCGCCGGCGACACGACGCACCGGCGCGACGTGGGCCTGCGCGGCGAGCGGAAGCGCGGCCGCGCGTGGCCGAAGAAGCCGACCGATCGCGAGACGGCCGCGGAGTTCGGCCGGGTCGAGGAGCGGCCTGGCCGCGCGGGGTCGTGGCGGATCGACGTCCGCCCGCACGGGAACTTCCTCTACACCGACCGGGGCGATGCGTTCCGTTCGCGCGCGGACGCGGAGTCCACCCTGGCCGCGATCCGCGACGAGATGCGACACGAGCATCCGGAGGTCGTGATCGCGAAGCGGCGCCCAGCGAAGGCGAAGGAGAACAGCTTCGCCGTGAAGTTCGCGGCCTGGATCACGCACCGGGAGGCCGCGTTCGCGACGAAGCAGTTGAGCGCCACGACGCTCCGCGACGAGCGCCGCTATCTCTCGCCCGCCTACTACTTCGCGAGCCTGCTCCCGCGCTCCATCCACGCGCTCGACTTCGCTGTGATCCAGGACTGGCAGAACGCGCTCCTCCTCTCGGGCAGGAGCGCGAAGACCGTCAGCAACGCCCAGGGCATCCTGAAGCAGTTCGTGAAATGGCTGCGGGTGCGCGGCGAGCTGACGAAGGACGTCATGTTCCCGCCGGCTCCGACCGCGCAGGAGCACCAGCCCACGATCATCAGCCTGGAGGCGCAGGCACAGATCCTCGCCGCGATCCGCGAGGACCGCCGCGGGATCTACCTCGCGCTCCGGACGACCATCCGGCCGGGGGAGGCGAGGGCGCTGAACGTGGAGGACTGGAAGCGCGACGTGCCGGGCTACCCCTTCGGCGTGCTCGTCGTCTCCCACGCGATGCAGGGCGCGAACCGCGACGCGCCGCGCGGGCCCAGGAAGTCGAAGAAGGCGCGCGCGCCGATCGCCGTGGACCGCGAGCTGGGGGAGTGGCTGGTGAAGTACCGGAGCAACGCCGAGCTGGGCGAGCCCCTGTTCGTGAACCCCGACGGCCGGACGGCGGACCGCCGGTTCCTCGACTTCGCCCTCCGCGACAGCTGGGAGTGGGCGTGTAATAAGGTCGGCGTGAAGGTGGGCATGTACAACGCGCTGAAGCACAGCACCGCGACGGCGGCCGCGCTCGCGAGTGTGCCCTGGGAGGAGATGCAGCGGGGCATGGGCCACGCGGAGGCGAAGTCGGTCGGGTTCTACGTGAGGAACGTGCGGCCGGTGAACCTGTTCACCCTCGCGTCCAGTTTGAGTCCGGGCACTCCTGCGCCGCCGCAAGTGCCCGAAGATGAAGGCGAGGCGTGGTGCTCCCAACGGGAGTCGAACCCGTGTTTTGGCCTTGAGAGGGCCACGTCCTAGGCCACTAGACGATGGGAGCAGCTTGCCGGCGGAGCAGCGCAAACTAGCGACGGCCCGCTCGGGCTGTCAACCGCACTGGGGCGCGGCCGTCGGGCGGAGTCGTCGATCCCCGAGCGGCAGTCCGGGGCCGCGCGTTGGCCGTCCGCGCCGTTCGTGCTGTACTCCCGTGCATGAAGCGGATCGAAGCGTTCGTGAAACCGCACCGGATCGAGGCGGTCAAGTACGCGCTGCGCGACGCCGGGGTCTCCGGCCTCACCGCCACCGAGGTGGTCGCGCTCGGCCGCCCGCGCGACGAGCGTGCAGAGAGCTACCGGGCCCAGCGGATCGAGCGCGCGCCGCGCCTCAAGCTGGAGATCGTGGTGCACGACGACCTGGTCGACCGCGTGGTCGAGGCGATCCGCCGCGCGGTCCAATCCGACCCCGATCGAGACCGCGACGTCCTCGTCCTGCCGGTCGCGGAGGCCTTCCGCATCCGGACCGGCGAGATCGACGAGGCCGCGATCTTCTGACGGCTGCGGGCCGTACACGGGAGGGGATCGAGAGATGCAGCGCTGCCTGGTGTGTGGGAAGGAGAAGGAGGAACGCGAGCTGAACGGCCGGATCTGCCGGCCGTGTGCGGACTCGGTGCGCCGCGACGCGGCCGGACAGAAGCTCCACGAGAAGCAGGCGGCGGATCGCGCGATCCGCGCCACCGGTCAGGCGCCCCCCGAGCCGAAGCCCCCGAAACGCTGAAGCGCCCCGGTCAGGACCGCGGCGCGAGCGCCGTCTCGCGACCGACCGCCGGGAACATCGGCAGGAGCGGAAGCCCGAGGCGAGCGCGCAGCCGGTTCTCGGCGCCGATCCCAGCCTCCACCGTCGAAGCCGACGACCGCACCTGCGCCAGCGCCTCCGACAGCGCGCGCTGGTCCGAACGCGCGAGCGCGAGCTGCGCGCGCAGCTCTGCCACCTGCGGGCTCGCTGGCAGCGTGCGGTCGAGCTCCGCCAGGGCGGTCGCCGCTTCCTCCAGACGATGCATCTTGAGCGCCTCCTGCACGTGCGCCACGCCCGAGCGCGCGCGCGCCTCGCGCTCGTCGTGATCGAGATCGGCGAAGCGTCGCGCACGCTTCGGGTCGCCCGCGGCGTCCGCCAGCCGGGCGAGCACGCCGTTCACGCCCGGAACCCGTCGCCCTTCGCGCGTGTCGCGATAGGCGAGCAGCGCGGCGATGCGCCGTTCCAGCTCCTTGCTGTCGCCGTGCCTGGCGAGCGCGCGCTCCGCTTCGATCACGCAGAGCCTCGGGTAGGCGGCGCGCTCGGACGCCGGGATGCGATCGGCCCACACGAACGCGCGGGCGGGGTCGACCTGCAACCATGATCGCGCGGCATCGAAGGCGTCCTGCGAGGCGCCGGACTTCGCCCATGCCTCCTCGAAGAGCTTCGCTGCGTCTGCGAAGTTGCGGTCGCGCGAGGCGCGGTGGAGACCGAGCGCGCGCAGGGGCTCCGGCCGGTCCGTCGCCTCGAGCGCGAGGGCCCGCAAGCCGTGCTCGGCTGCCGCCCGCGAGGCGCTGCGGCGGAGCTCGCCGGAGAGCCGCAGCGTGCGGGCCTGGACCGGATCGAGCGCGGCGCCGTCGTTCCGCAGCAGGCGCGATAACTTTTCGGTGTAGGCCCATTCCGGGGCGCCCGAGAAGAGCTCGAGGAGGTCGCGCGCGACGACGGCTACGTCGACGTCGCCATCGAGCGGCGGCAGGACCGGCGCGTCGGGCGCGAGCCGACGCTCGATGGCGCCGAAGTCGAGGTTCTTCTCCTCGACGCGGCGTGGGATGCGAGCCTCCACGAACGCGTCGTCGTCGGTGTTCGCCGCGGCGGGGTCGATCCTCGCGAAGGTCGCGATCGATCCGTGACTGCGCGCGAGGAGATCCTCGACGCTCGACAGCGAGAACGCTTTGAGCAGGTTCGCGAGCGCGGGCGCCGCGAGCCTGGCGCGCGCGCGTGCGAGGTCGACGCGCAGCGGGCGCCTCGAGCCGAGGAGGATCAGGGACTGGTTCGGCTGGCCCGCGCCTGCGTCGATCAGGATGCCGCCGGGCAGCTCGCGCTCGAAGCTCGTGAGGATCGCGAGCAGCGACTCGGGATCGGTGCGGAAGCCGTTCACCCACAGGGCGAACACGCCGCCGTCGGTCAGGTTCTCCCGCGCGAGCGCAAAATACTCCTGCGTGAACAGGTTGGCGGCTCCGGCGAGCCACGGATGGCTCGGCTGCGAGGCGATCACGTCGTAGCGCGGCGACTCCCGGTAGCGGCCGCGCAGCAGCTCGTTCCGCCCGTCGTTCACGCGGACCGACACCCGCGGGTCGGCGAGCGGGCTCTCGCGCCCCGCGTACACGACCGGCAGCGCTTGGAGCACCTGCGCCTCCAGCTCGACCACGTCGATGCGCGCGACCTCCGTCCGGCGCAGCGCGTCGACCGTGTTGCCGCCGCCGAGGCCCACCACGAGCGCCCGCTCGGGCGACGCGGCGAGGAGGTAGGGAAGCACGCCGAGGAGGACCTCCTCGAGGTGGAGGTAGGGCGGGGCATCGGTCAGCCCGGCCTCGGGGAGCCCGTTGTTCTTGAGGCTCCGGCCCAGCGCACCGCGGTGCACGGTCACGATCGAGTGTCGGCCTTCCGCGACGAAGACCTGCGACGCGACGAACTCGGCGAGCCCGCGGCGGTACTCCTCGAAGGTCGTGGCCACGACGTTGCGCCCCGCGACGGCCTTGTCCGCCTGCGCGCCCGAGAAGGTCACGGCCACCACGATGAGCGCGGCCAGCCCCCACCCGAGCCCGATCGCCCGCGTGCGCGGGGATGCGGAGGCGCTCTGGAAGCGGAAGAGGACGAGGAGGGCGGCCGACAGGTCGATCAGCACGAGCGCGTAGAGGGTGGCGTCCATGCCCACCGTGGGGATCGCAAGGAACCCGACGAGCAGGCTCGCCGCGATGCTGCCGGCGGTGTTGACCGCCGTGGCGATGCCCATGCCCTCGCCAGCGCGCGCGGCGCTGCGGGTGTAGATGCGGATCAGCACCGGGAACGCGGCGCCGAAGAGCGCGGCGGGCAGCAGTACGATCGGTGCGGCGGCGAGGAACAGGAGGTGCATCGCGTCGCCGCCGCCCTGCCACGCTGCGAGCTGCTTGAGGCCGAAGGGCAGGTAGGGCACGGCGAGGGTTCCGAGGCTGACCGCCACGCCGATCGCGACGTGGAGCAGCGCGAAGGCGCGCGCGAGGTCCCGGATGCGGTCGACGAAGCGCGCGACCGCCAGGCTGCCGAGCGCGATGCCGAGGAGGTACGCGGAGAGCACCGCGGAGAAGGCGTAGAGCGTCCCCTCCATCACGATTCCGAGCACCTTCGACCAGACGATCTCGTAGCCGATCGCGACGAAGCCCGAGACGGCGAAGAGGGCGAGGAAGACGCCGCGGTGTGTCGCCGCGGCGGATCTCTCGTCTTGCTCCACGGCGTTTGCGGTCTCCGCCGGCGCCCGCAGCCCCCGGCCGACGGCGAGCACGAACATCGCGACGGCGAGGTTGACTCCGCCGGCGCCGAAGACGCTGCGCTGGAGCCCGAGCATCGGGACGAGCCAGAAGCCGCAGAGATAGGCGCCCGCCACGGCGCCGAGCGTGTTGGCGGTGTACAGGATGGCGCTCCAGCGGCCGAGCGTGCGGTCCTCGCCCACCAGGCCCCGCGCCACGACCGGGAGCGTCGCGCCCATGGCGAGCGTCGGCGGCAGCAGCAGCAGGGCCGCGGCACCGAGCCGCGTCGCGAGCAGCGTCAGATCGCCGGGGTCGGGGCCGACCAGTGCGAAGATCAGGTCGAGCCGACGCAGGATGGGGAACGAGAGCAGGGCCCAGAGCCCGATCCCGAGCTCGAGGAACGCATACACGCGAAGGGGACGCGCGACGCGGCGCATGCTCCGGGCAGCGATCCAGTTGCCCAGGGCGAGGCCGCCGAAGAAGACGGCGAGGACGCTGCCGATCGCCTCGGTCGTCGTCCCGAACGCGAAGCCGAGGAGGCGCGTCCAGATCACCTGGTAGACGAGCGCGGCCAGGCCCGAGAAGACGAGGCAGGCAGCCATCGCAGCTCGGCGTCCCACGGGCCTCTCCTCTCGCGCCCGGCCCCCGTGTCCGCGGCACCGCTTCCTCTCTTCTTCGGTCCGTTGCGGCCCGTCTTGAGGCGAGGTGACGTTTCCCGTCACCGGCGACGCCGAAAACTGTCGCTTTCGCGCGATGCGGAGCCCACCCGCGAGGAGTCGGGGCCGGCAGGCCCCGGGCGGAGTCTCCAGCACGGACTCAGGTGAGGGCCGGCTCCTGCCGATGCGTGAGCACGCAGGCTCCCCTTGGCACGCAGGTTGCTCCAGGGGAGCACAACCACGATCCGAGCGCGCGGCCAGGTCGGCCGCCGATCGCGGCGGAAGGACGAGGTGGGGCAAGTCGCTCCCACGACCTCCGGCCGGCGCACGACACGAGTCGTGGTCACTGGGAGAGAAGGGATATGAACAAGCTCAGCACGCGACGTGGTGGCTTCACGCTCATCGAGCTGATGATCGTCGTCGCCATCATCGGCATCCTGGCGGCCATCGCCATCCCGAACTTCCTGCGCTTCCAGCTGCGCAGCAAGACGGGTGAGGCGAAGACCAACCTCGCGGCCATTCGGACCGGTGAGGAAGGCTACTTCGCGGAGTACGGTGTGTATGTCGATCCGGGCATGGCGGTTCCGGGCGGCGCTCTGACGGCTGCCAAGCAGCAGTGGCCGGTTGGCGCTGCGGCCGCGGGCAACGGCTTCGACACGCTCGGCTGGTCGCCGGAAGGCGACGTGTTCTACAACTACGACGTCGATCTCGGCGGCACGAACATGACCGCGTTCAGCGCGGCCGCCGGCGGCAACCTCGACGGCGCCGGCCCGACGTCGGACTTCGCCTACATCCACCCGGCTTCGGACCAGACCGTGTCTGCGGTGCCCGCGGTCGGCAACGGCATGTGCGCGAACACCGGCACCTACAATGCGGCCGTTCCGGCGCAGCCCCTCCTGAACACGGTGGGCCCCTGCGAGCAGGCCGACGGTCAGAGCGAGTTCTAGTTCGCGAGTCACGGGAGGGCCGGGTGCTCGTCACCCGGCCCTCTCCACTCCGTTCCGGAGGGAGTCGGTCATGTCGCCGAAGAAGACGCGGTCGGGCTTCTCGCTGATCGAGCTGATGATCACCGTGGCCATCATGGGCATCCTCGCGGCGATCGCGATCCCGACGTTCCAGATGTACCAGCTTCGCTCGCGACGCAGCGAAGCCTTCACGAATCTCAGCGCGATCCTCCGCAGCCAGGACGCGCTCTACGCCGAATACAGCGCCTACCGCAGCACTCCGACCTCCCAGCCGGGCGGAGCGAGCGGCTCGGTCAAACGGAACTGGACGGCCGCCGCCGAGACGGACTGGGGACCGATCGGCTGGAGACCCGAGGGCAGCGTCTACTACGACTACAGCTCGAACTCCAACACGGGGTGCGGGTGCGCGGCGAACAACTGCTTCACCGCCGCCGCCTACGGTGACCTCGATGCGGATGGGCAGATCGCCCTGGTGATCCTCGCGCACCCGGACACGGCCAATGCGGACTGCCCCGAGCTCGTGCTCGGCGCGCTGCCGGAGGACACCGCCGGCATGGCCGTGCACGACCGGCCGCTGGCCGCCCCGGAGCTCTCGCCCGCGTTCACCGACAACTGGTGAGCCGGCGCTCGTGAGGGGACAGGCGAAGGCGCTTCGATGAGCCGCTTGGGCTGGATCGTCCTGTGGGTCGCCGTGGCGGTCGCCACGGCGACCGCTCATGCTCGCATCTCGACGCAAGGCGGAGGTGACGCCGACGAAGCCCGGGTCGTTCCCCGCCCGGAGCTCTTGCGCGTCGCGTCCCTCGGCTTCGAATCGCTCGTGGCCGACTACTACTGGATCCAGGCCGTCCAGGTCGTGGGCGCCTCGAACGCGGATCCCTCGGAGCACGGCCCGCTGCTCGGTCGGCTCGTCGACGTCGTCACGCAGCTCGATCCGTGGGTGGACCATCCCTATCGCTTCGGCGCCCTCTGGATGATCGACAGCCTCCCGAGCATCCGTCTCGCGAACCAGATCCTGCGCCGCGGCATCGCCTACCACCCGCTGGACTGGCGCAACCGCTTCTATCTCGGCTTCAACCAGTTCTTCTATCTCGAGGACAATCCCGCGGCGATCGAGACGCTCGAGCCCGCGCTCAAGCTGCCCGGCGCACCGCGTTACCTCTCCCGCCTCGTCGCCCGGCTGCGCATCGACACGGACGGCCTCGAAGCGTCGGCGCTCTTCCTCCAGGAGCTCGTCCGCTCCGCCCCCGACGGCTATGCGAAGGCGGAGTACGAGAAGGCCCTCGACGAGATCGAAGCGGAGCGGCGCGCGCGATTCCTCGACGGGGCGCGTGAGGAGTACAAGCGCCGCCAGGGCCGCGACATCACCCGCGTCGCGGATCTGCTCGCAGGGGGGAATCCGGTGTTGCGCCAGCTCCCAGCGGAGCCGAACGGTTGGGAGTGGAGCCTCGATCCGGAGACGGACCGCATCGTCTCCACCTACTACCGCGTGCGCTACGAGGTCCACCGTCAGGGCGTCAGCGAGAGGAACCGACAGGAGATGTTGCGGCGGAGCGCGCAGCGCGACGGAGGAGAGGGGTGAGCAGCCGGGATCCGGAGATCGTTTCCGTCGAGGGCCTCGTCAAGGACTTCCGGATCGGGCTCGGCCTGCGCAAGCGGCGCGTGCTCGACGGCATCTCCTTCCGTGTGCGGGAGGGCGAGATCTTCGGGTTCGTGGGACCGAACGGCGCCGGCAAGACCACGACGCTCAAGGTCCTGATGGGCCTGATCTTCGCGACGGAGGGGACCGCGACCATCCTCGGGCACGACGTACGCGAGACGGCGTTTCGAGAGCGCGTCGGGTTCCTGCCCGAGAATCCCTACTTCTACGAGTATCTGACGGGGCGCGAGATCTTGCGGTTCTACGCGCGATTGTGTGGGGTGGACCGGCGACGGATCGAGACGCGCGTGCAGACGCTGCTCGAGTGGGTCGGCCTCGTGCACGCCGCCGACGCGAGGCTGCGCACGTACTCGAAGGGCATGCTTCAGCGCACGGGCATCGCGCAGGCGCTGGTGCACGATCCACGGGTGGTCTTCCTCGACGAGCCGATGAGCGGGCTCGACCCGATCGGCCGCAAGGAGATCCGCGACCTGGTGCTGCGCCTCCGCGAGGAGGGGAAGACGGTATTCATGAACACGCACATCCTCTCGGACGTGGAGACCGTCTGCGACCGCGTCGCGATCATCGTGAAGGGCCGCATCCGGTACGAGGGGCGGCCACAGGAGTTCCTCGAGGGCGGCGACCGGGAGACGGACGTCGTGCTCGGCGGCCTCTCCCCCGAGCTCGCGGCGCGGCTCGAGCAGGGCGGTGCGCAGCTCAGGGGCCTCGGAGATCGGGTGGAGGCGCGGGTGAAGGAGAAGGACGTGTCGGCCCTGCTGCGCGCTGCGCTCGAGGGAGGGGCGACCATCGTCTCCGTGCTTCCGCACCGGGCGTCGCTCGAGTCGATCTTCCTGTCGGCGGTGGCGAGCGCGCCATCCCGGGAGGCGAAGTGATGATGGCCGTGCGGCGCGTAGCGACGATCGCAGCGAACACGGTGCGCGAGGCGATCCGCAGCAAGGTGCTCTACACGCTCGTCTTCTTCGCGGTGCTCCTCATCGGCACCGGCGTTCTCCTGTCGACGCTCTCCTACGTCGAGCAGGAGAGCATCCTCCAGGACGTCGGGTTCGCCGCGATCCGGCTCTTCGGAGTGGCGATCGCGATCTACGTGGGGATCGGCCTCATCTACAAGGAGGTGGATCGGCGGACGATCTACACGATCCTGTCGAAGCCGATCTCGCGGACCGAGTTCCTCCTGGGCAAGTACTTCGGGCTCGTCGCCACCCTCTGGCTGCAGCTCGCGATCATGGGCGCGGCGTTCGCGGTGACGCAGCTCCTCGCGGGGGCTCCGCTGCATGGCGCGCACGTCGTGGCGCTGGGGCTCGTAGCCGTGGAGCTCGCGGTCGTCGTCGCGGTGGCCACGCTCTTCTCGTCGTTCACCACACCGATGCTCGCGTCGCTCTTCACCACGGGTCTCTGGGTGGTCGGTCACCTCTCGCGCGACCTGCGGGAGCTCGGCCAGCAGTCCGGCGTCGGGTCGGTGAAGGCGATCACGTCCGTCCTGTACCGGGCGCTGCCCGACCTCGAGAGCTTCAACCTCACCGTGCAGGCGGTCCATGGCCTTCCCATCACCGCCTCGGACGTGCTCCTGCCGCTGCTCTACGGTGCAGGCTACGCGGCGCTCCTGCTCTGCGCGGCGTCGCTCACGTTCGAGCGCCGCGACTTCCGGTGAGCCGCGCGCCCGCGGCCGCGCGCGGGCTCGCCTCGCCCGCCCGCTCCCGGCTACCTTGACCGGCATGGACCCGGACGCCGTCGCGTCCCTGCGCACGGTGACCGCCGCGATCGCGCTCGCCTTCGGTCTCGTCGTCGGATCGTTCCTGAACGTCGTGATCCACCGGCTGCCGCGCGGCGAGTCGATCGCGTGGCCCGGCTCGCGCTGCCCGAAGTGCGCGCGGCCGATCCGTCCGTACGAGAACGTGCCCGTGCTGTCGTACCTCCTCCTGCGCGGCCGCTGCCGCGGGTGCGGCGAGCGGATCGGCCTGCGCTACCCGGCCATCGAGCTGCTGACGGGCCTCCTCTTCTCCGCGATCGCGTGGCAGGTCGGACCGCGTCCCTCCGTCGTCCTCTGGTGCGCATTCGCGGCGGCGCTCGTGGCCGCAGCCGCGATCGACGCGGAGCACCGCATCATCCCGGACGAGCTGTCGGTGGGAGGGCTCGTCGCCGGTCTCGTGCTGGTGCCGGCGGTCGCGACGTGCGACGGCGTCCCCTATGCGCGCGCGCTCCTCCACTCCATGAGCGGCGCCGTGCTCGGCGGCGGGCTCCTCTGGTGCGTCGGCTTCGCGCACGCGCGCCTCTCCACGGCGCTGGGACGCTCGTTCGACCATTGGCCGGGGGACGGCGCGGCCCATCCGCGTCCCACCGAGCTCGACTACTGGACGTGGTTCCCGGGCCTCGGCTTCGGCGACGTGAAGCTCCTCGCGATGATCGGCGCGTTCGTCGGACCGGGCGGCGTGATCGAGACGCTGCTCGCCGCATCGGTGGCTGGGCTCCTGCTCGGCGTGGGCTGGGCGCTCGCGACCGGCCGCTGGAACGCGCCGTTCGGTTTCGGCCCTGCGCTGGCTGCCGGCGCGCTGCTCGTGGTCCTCGTCCCCCACCCCCCGCTTCTGCCGGTCTGACGCGGCGCTCAACGCCTCGTCGCCGCGTGCCGATCTTTCTTCCGGGAGGTTCCATGTCCCGCGCCGCGCAACGTCTCGGTCGGTGGGCGCCGCTCGCGCTGCTCGCGCTGGCCGCCTGCGAGCCGCGCGTCGCCGCCGCTCCCGACGGGGCGGCTCCGCCGCCCGCAGCCGCCCCCGAGACGAGGCCGTTGCCCGCGGGCCCGAGCGTCCTGCTCGTCACGATCGACACGCTGCGCGCGGATCACGTCGGCGCATACGGGGCGCAGGGGGTGGAGACGCCCGTGATCGACGGGCTCGCGCAGGAAGGCGTGCGGTTCGAGAAGGCGATCGCGCCCACGCCGCTGACGCTGCCGTCGCACGCCTCCATCCTCACCGGCCTCTACCCGCCGCGGCACGGCGTGCGACACAACGGCATCCACCGGCTCGCTCCCGACATCGACACCGTGGCCACGCGGCTTGCGGCCGCGGGGTACGACACCGCAGCGGTCGTGGGCTCGATCGTGCTCGGCAAGCGTTACGGGCTCGGCCGCGGGTTTGCGACCTACGACGAGGACATGTCGTCGCAGCGCGCGTCGGCGACGGGCTACCCGGAGCGTTCGGCGGCCGCGGTCAGCGATCGCGCGATCGAGTGGCTGTCCCGGAGGGACCGACCGTTCTTCCTGTGGGTGCACTACTACGATCCCCACGCCGCGTATCAGCCGCCTTCTCCCTACGCAGAAAGGTTTCGCGATCGTCCCTACGACGGCGAGATCGCGTCCGTGGACGCGGCCCTCGGCCGGGTGGTGGGCGCGCTGCGGCAATCGGGGCGGCTCGAGTCGACGCTCGTCGTCGTGACCGCGGACCACGGCGAGAGCCTCGGCGAGCACGGCGAGCGCACGCACGGCTACGGCCTCTACGACGCCACGCTCGCCGTGCCGCTCGTGCTGCGCGGGCCCGGCGTGCCGGCCGGCCGCGTGCTCGGCGGCGTCGTGAGCACGGTGGACGTGGCGCCGACGATCCTGGCGCTCCTCGGCCAGCCGCCGCTCGCGGGCGTCGACGGTCGCGACCTGGCGCAACGCTGGACCGACGGGAGCGCGCCCGCGGACGAGGTGGCGTACGCCGAGACGCTCGCGACGCGCATCGATCACGGCTGGAGCCCGCTCCACGCGCTCCGTTCGCCGACGCATCACTACGTTCGCGCTCCACGGCCTGAGCTCTACGACGTCCGCAGCGACCCGGGTGAACGCACGAACCTCGCGGTGCAGCCGTCGGCGCAGGTGGGTGCGGAGATCGCGCGTCTCGACGCGGGCATCGCGCAGCGCCTCGAGGCGGGAGCCCGGGCGGACGCGGCGCCGGCCGCGTCGGGGGCGGTCGCGCTCGACGAGGCCACCCGCGAGCAGCTCGTGGCGCTCGGCTACGCCCTCCCCGCGACGCCGGTGCCGGCGAACGGCATCGACCCGAAGGACGGACTGCGCTTCGTCGGCGACTTCGTCGCCGCGAAGAGCGCGTTCTATGGGGGCGACCTCGCCCGCGCAGAGGCCATCGCGACGCCGCTCCTCGCGTCCATGCCGGCCAGCGCCGAGCTGCACGAGCTGCTTGCGCGCCTCCTGCTCGCCCGGGGGCGTCCCGACCTCGCGCGCGTCCACGCGGAGACCGCGGCGAAGCTCGTGCCGGCATCGGCGCAGGCGCATCTGCTGGTCGCGCTGGCGGCGGCGGACGCGAACGACGCGGACGGTGCGATCGCCGCCTACGCGGAGGCGGCCGCGCGCGATCCGGAGAGCGGCGAGGCGCGGATCGGCGCGGTGTGGGCAGCAGCGCGCGCGGGGCGCGTCGCGGAAGCGGAGGCGATCGCGGAGAAGGCGAAGGCGCAAGAGCCCGCGAACGCCGGCCTGTGCGAGCGCCTCGGCGCGACCTGGGAACGTGTCGGCGAGATCGAGCGCGCTCGCGCGGCATACGAGGCGGCGCTGCGCCTGGACCCGAGCTCGGGCAGCGCGCACATGGCGCTCGCGATCCAGCTGGCGAGGCTCGGGCGCGACGCCGACTCTGCGCGCGAGCGTTCGCTCGCAGGCGCGTTCGCCTCGCAGCCCCCGTTCTTGAACCGTCTCGCCGTGGTGTATGCCGCGCGGGGCGACGTCGGCCGCGCCGAAGCGCTCTTTCGCGACCTGCTCGAGACCCACCCCGGCTACGCCGGAGCACGGCGAAACCTCGCCCTCCTGCTCCGGCGCGACGGTCGGGACGCGGAAGCCCTGCGCGTCGAGAACGGCGGCTGACCTCGCAAGTCGGGGACGCTCCTCCGGGTTGAGGCGCAGCCGTGCTCGGGGCGGACCGCAAGAACGTCCCCGGCTCGGCGGATTGCCGGTCTTCGAGCGGCTTCCGGTGGGCTCGCATAGCCTTCCCGCCGGGAGGAGGCAACGATGGTCGCGCCGCAGAAGCCGTCCGACGATCCGAACGCGGAGCAGGTGAAGTACTGGAACGAGGTCGCCGGACCTCTGTGGGTCGCGCGCGAGGGACTGCTCGATGCGGCGATCGCGCCGGCAGGACGGCGCGCGATCGACGCCGGCGCTCCAGCCGTCGGCGAGCACGTCCTCGACGTGGGCTGCGGCTGCGGCTCCACGACGCTGGAGCTGGCGCGCCGCGTGGGCCCGACGGGCCAGGTGCTCGGCGTCGATCTCTCGGAGCCCATGCTGGGCCGCGCCCGGACGCGCGCCGCGGAGTCTGGGGTCACGAACGCGCGCTTCCAGCGCGCGGACGCGCAGACGGCGGACCTCGGCCGCGATCGCTTCGACGTCCTCTACTCCCGGTTCGGCGTCATGTTCTTCGCCGACCCGCCTGCGGCGTTCCGGAACTTGCGGCGTTCGCTCAAGCGCGGCGGACGTGTGGCGTTCGTATGCTGGCAGCCGGTGCAGCGCAATCCCTGGATGCTGCTTCCCGCTCTCGCCGTGGGGCGGCATCTGCCGCTGCCCCCGCCCGATCCGGCGGCGCCCGGACCGTTCGCGTTCGCCGATCCGGCGCGCGTGCGCGAAGTGCTTGCGAGCGGCGGGTTCTCGGACGTCGCAATCGAGGGGGCGGAGTTCTCGCTCGCGGTCGGCGGCGGAGGGGACGTCGACCGCGCCACGGAGTTCACGCTCGAAGTGGGCCCGGCCGCGTCGGCCCTCCGTGCCGCGAACGCCGGCCCCGAGCTGCGCCAGGCGGTGGTTGCCGCGGTGCGCGAGGCGCTCGCACCGTACGAGCGCGATGGTGGCGTGTGGATGGACGCCGCGCTGTGGCTCGTCAGGGCGCAGGCGTAGGCCCTGCGCTGCTTGGGAAGGAGAGTTGGTTCCCCGGGATGGATTCGAACCACCATAAACAGGTTCAGAGACGGCGCGGCCGTTGAAAAAGCAGTGAGAATGCACCAGGTTGCGCTTCAGCCCCCAAAACGTGGTTGCGGATGGCTTGCGATGGAACGAAAGTGACCCCATCGTGACCCCACGCCGAACGGTGTAGAGGCCACCTCGGGCTAGGCCGGCCAGCCGAAGAGGAGCGCGTTCCGCTCCCTGCCCGAGGCCCACCAGGGAGCGCCGCGAGGAGCGCGCGGCGGATGAGCGCCGGACAGAAACAGCGGAGGATCCTTGACGTCACGGCGGTGCTTCGCGAGAGAATCGCGGCGGCCGGACCGCGATACCGGAACCTCTTCGCGCGCGGTGGGTGCATCTACTACGTGCGCAAGGTCGGCGCGCGTCGCTTCAAGCGCACCCTCGAAACGTCGAGCTGGGAAGAGGCCGCGGCGCGGCGCGATGCTTACGAGCAGGCGAAGGGCATCGGCCGACGTGCGTTCGTGTCGGGCGACTCTCCACGGCTCGCTGACTCTGCAAAGCGTTACCTAGACTAGAAGAGGACACCCATCATCTCGCGCCAACCACGAAGCACGACCGGCCGCGGTAGCTGAGGGCGGACGGACCGATCATCGGACCGCTCGGCGCGCGGCGCCTTGACGAGATCACCCCAGCTCTCCTCCGGGAGTGGTGGAACACGCCGGCGCTGCTCGTGCGACGCCGCCCGAAGCTGGCGAAGGAAGGCGGGGCCGAGGGGCTCGTCGGCCGCGCGCGCCGGGTCGCACTCTCTCGCCGGCTGCGGCGCGCGCTAGAGGAGGTCTACCGCCTTCGCTTCAAGCCGAGCAGCGAGGCGCTCGTCTTCGCCGGCCTCGACCCCCAGCAGTTCTACCATCGAGACTGGCGGCGGATCTGCGATCGCGCGGGCATCGGGAAGCGCGCACCGAAGGACTTGCGGGACACCTTCGCCTCGCAGCTTCTAACCGCGGGCGTCCAGCTCGGCTACGTCTCGCTCCAGCTCGGCCACTCCGACGTGAGCACGACCGCACGGCACTACGCGCGGTGGGCGGGCGGCGATGCCTATCGGAAGCCGCTAGAGGTGGGGATGGGTGAGGTGCCTGCGGACCTTCTTTCGCGCCTCGTCGCAGACGCCGACGAAATCGCAGGTGACGGCGATGGCGCCAGGGGGGCAGTGAGCGATAGAGCCGCAGCCATGGTCGCGCTTGGTCTTCTCGCAATTCAGGGTCGGTGATCTTTGCCGCCCTTGTCTGGGAGCGCTCATCGTTGCAAACCTATCGACGGTTCCGGCTTCGCGCCCCGTAGGCCGTCGCTTCCGTGGCGCGCCGTGTCGTGCAGCCGCACTGATTTCGCCGGCCCGCACCAGGCGCTGGAACGAATCGGACTATGACGGTCCGACGCGGGCGTTGCGTTCACTGCTTGAAGCCGCCAGGCAACCCCAATCAAGGGGTCGCGCGATGACCGGTGATTCGGACGACAGAAATGCGGTAGAACACCGGCGCCAGCGGGCGCTGTGTGCCGTGGAGGATCGTCTTCACGAAACCGGGCTCCCACCACATGGGGTACTGGCGCAGCATTTCGTGGGCATGTTCTCGCGCACTTTTCCACTCGGGCGTGTCGTGTAGCTCCTCGTATCGACCAACGACGATGACACTCGCCCACTGGGTGGTGCTGACCACCTCGTCCGCTTCGACGCAGACCAGCGGGTTGGAACGCATCCACTCGATCTTTTTCCCAACCGTGGAGAAGCTATACAGGTGGCGCTTGTTGTAGGCGAAATAGATTGGCACGACGTAAGGCTGGGCCCCTTCGGCGCACGCGAGTCTACCGAGGCGGGCACGTGCGAGGAGTTGCATACTCGCCCGCCTAGTCAGTTCCTCGATCAGCATGACTACCGTCCCGAGATTCCCGGGTGCATTCGCTCGCGATCCTTCTACGTACGGCTCTTCGGGCCGGGAAGCTCGTCGTACCTGAGGCCGAGGTCGGCCACGATCTGTCGGACGATGTCGTCGTGCAGCCGCTTCTTGGTACTGCTGTCCCGCAGTTCCGCACGGCGGTCGCTCAGGCGAATCATGACCTGACCACGACCACCTTTGCCGCGCTCATGCCGTTCGAAAGTGCAGCCGCGCTCGGCCAACCATCTTCGGAACGTGGCGCTTTCCATGACCCATCCCTCGCACCGCTGGAGGGCAGCGACGGCAGCCGAGGTCTCGAGCGCAGCTCTAACGTCGCCCCGTGAGCAACAGGATGATGAGAACGACCACGACTACACCGGCCAACCCGCTGGGGCCATAGCCCCAGCTTTGGGCTGTGTGGCCAGGCTCGGATCGGGTTGCTCAGGTCTTCGGGCGTCGAACGGCGTCGCGCGCGCGATCCACCACCGCTTCGGCCTTCTTCTGCACCGTGTCCGCTGCATGCTTCGCTTTCCCGACGACCTTGTCGACGGCGCCCTCGACCTTGCCGGCGACCTGGTCGCGCTTACCTTCGCGCCGCAGCTTGTCGTCGTCGATCAGCGCACCCGCGGCTTCCTTCACGCGACCCTTCGCTTCGTCGACCTTGGACTTCGTGCTCATCTGGTTTCCCCCTCTCGATTGCGCCGCGCATACCCACCCGTTTCGGAGCGAGAGCCGGAGGCCCGGCGGACAGATCAATTGGAGAGCAACTGTCGTGCCAAGCTGGGAGCGCTGCGCACGAGGTCAGCGCGGCGTGGGACGTCTCGGCTTGCAGGTCTTTCCGGGCGATGGGTCTTTCTGTACCTGCGCGCGATGGGTCTTTTTGTACCGAGGGGAGCCCCGGGGAGTGGAGCGTCTGCGCGCGGCGCGCAGGGTGCCGGCACGCTACGGAGCCCGCTCGCTGTGGATCGCGCCGGGCGACGTGCCGGCCGACTTTCTCGCACGTCTCGTCGTGGACGCGTTCCGAAGTGACCCCAAAGTGACCCCAGGCGACAATCTGACGCGCGAAGTACCTACCGACGGCTACGCCGAGAACGCGAGTGATGACGCTGGTTTGAATCGGGAGGAGGGTTGGTTCCCCGGGATGGATTCGAACCACCATAAACAGGTTCAGAGCCTGTTGTCCTGCCGTTAGACGACCGGGGAGCGGTGCGCGCCGGACGGTATAACCGACGCTCCGCGCTGCCTCAAGCCGGCGCTGCGCCCGGGAGGACGCGCGCAAGGCGCTCGAGCGAGCGCGCCTTTCCCAGCACCGCGAGCGTATCGAAGATCGGCGGAGACACGTCGCCTCCCGTCACGGCCACGCGCACGGGCTGTGCGAGCTTGCCCATCGCGATTCCAGCGTGGTGCGCTCGCACGTCGTCGAAGATCGCCTCGAGCGCCGGAGCATTCCAGTCGTCCTGCGCGGCAAGGCGCGTGTGCAGCTCGCCAAGCATCGGCAGGATCTCGGGGCGAAGGTGCTTCGCGGCCGCCTTCGGGTCCGGGACGACCTCGTCGACCACGAGGAAGCGGGCGAGCTGCGCCATCTCGACGAGCGTCCGGCTGCGATCGCGCAGGAGCTGCACCAGCTGCGACAGGGCCGGGGAGGGGGCCACCGCGCGGCCCGCGGCACGCTCGAGGAAGGGCAGCAGCCTCCCCTCGAGCTCGGCCGCGGGCAGGGTCTTCAGATAGTGCTGGTTCAGCCACGCGAGCTTCGCGGGGTCGGCTTGCGCGCTCGCGCGGTGCACCGCGTCGAGATCGAACTGGGCGGCGATCTCCTCCCGCGAGAAGATCTCCTGGTCGCCGTGGGACCAGCCGATCCGCGCCAGCCAGTTTCGCATCGCCTGTGGCAGGAAGCCCTCGTCGCGGAACTGCTGGATCGACACGGGATCGCGTCGCTTGCTCAGCTTCTTGCCGTCGCGGCCGACGATGAGCGGCACGTGCGCGAAGAGCGGCGGCTCCTCCCCCAGCGCCTGGTAGATCGCGATCTGGAGCGGAGTGTTGCTGTGGTGGTCGGCGCCGCGGATCACGTGGGTGACCGACATGTCGACGTCGTCGACCACGACCGCCAGGTTGTAGAGCGCACCGCCGTCGGTCCGGCGCACGATCATGTCGCCGATCTCGCGCGCGTCCTGCCCGCTCGCCCCGTACACGAGGTCGTCCCACGCGAGCCTGCCTTCGAGGGGCAGCCGGAGACGCACGGTGTGCGGGCCGCAATCGGGACCGTGGCCCGCCTCCCGACATCGCCCGTCGTAGGTCCACTTGCGCCCGGCGGCGATCGTCGCCCGCTTGCGCTCCTCCAGCGCTTCGCGCGTACAGATGCAGCGGTAGGCGCGACCCTTGGCGAGGAGCTCCTCGATCGCAGCGGCATAGCGCGCGGTGCGCTCGCTCTGCCGGACCGGTCCCTCGTCCCACTCGATCCCGAGCCATTCGAGGCCGTCGTAGATCGCGGCCTCCGACTCCGCGGTGGACCGCTCCCGGTCGGTGTCCTCGATGCGCAGGGCGAAGCGGCCGCCGTGCCGGCGCGCGAAGGCCCAGTTGAAGAGGGCGGTTCGCGCGCTCCCGAGGTGCAGGAAGCCGGTCGGGCTCGGGGCGAAGCGCGTGCGGGGCGGTGTCATGACGCGGAACTCTACAGGAGCGCCCCGGGTAGCGGTCGGACGGACCGTCTGCTACTCGAACCAGGCGCAACCACTCGTTCTGGAACGATTTTTCTTGCGCAGGCGGTCCCATGAAGATCCTCCTGGATCGTCTCACCGACTCTCCGACGCACACGCGGTTCGAGGCGGGGTCCGCCTGGTGGCAGCAGGCCTCGGCGACGCTGGAGGAGCTCGCGGGTGCGTCCCGCGAGCGCTTCGCTTTCGACGTCGAGGCGCACCGGATGGGCGAGGACGTCTACCTCGAGGGCGTGATCGACGGCGAGCTCTCGCTGACATGCGGGCGGTGCCTCGCGCGCTATCGTCTTCCGCTCCACGAGCGGTTCCGGCTGATCCTCGAGCCCGCCGGAGAGCGCGTGCCCGCCGACCCGGAGGCGGCCGCTGCCCTGGCGCGGGACGGGTTCTGTCTGGGCGACGAGCTCGAGACCGGGTGGTTCAAGGGTCGGGAGATCGAGCTCGGCCCGTTCTTCCGGGAGTGGATCGCGCTCGCAGTGCCCGTGCAGCCCCTGTGCCGGGAGGACTGTCGCGGGCTCTGCCCGCGGTGCGGCGTCGATCGCAACATCGAAACGTGTCAGTGCGAAGTGGTGAGCCCGACCTCGCCCTTCGCCGTGCTCGGCGCGCTGCGCGGCACGAAGTCGGGAGGAGAAGGCTGATGGCGGTTCCGAAGGGCAAGACCTCGCGCATGAAGAAGAACAAGCGCCGCTCGCACGACGCGCTTCGCGCGCCTGCGCGCTCCAAGTGCCCGCAGTGCGGAACGCCGAAGGCGCCCCACCGCGTGTGCCCGAACTGCGGAACCTACCGAGGGCGCGAGGTGGTGCAGACGGACGAGGAGTAGGAGACGGCATGCTCGCCCTCCTCTTTCCCGGCCAGGGCTCCCAGGAAGTCGGCATGGGCCGAGACGTCTACGAGGCGTCGGCGGCCGCGCGCGCCGTCTTCGACACCGCGGACGAGGTCCTCGGGTTCTCGCTCACCCGGCTGTGCTTCGGGGGCCCCGAGGAGGAGCTGCGCCGCACCGAGCTGCAGCAGCCCGCGATCCTCGCGACGAGCGTGGCCCTTCTGCGAGCCCTCGAGGAGCGCTGCACGCCGGCGCCCGTCTACGTCGCCGGGCACAGTCTCGGCGAGTACACGGCGCTCGTGGCCGCCGGCTCGGTCCCCCTCGACGAGGCGCTCCGGCTCGTCCATCAGCGCGGCCGCTTCATGCAGGAGGCGGTGGCCGAGGGCCGCGGCGCCATGGCCGCGGTGCTGGGTTGCGGTCCCGACGTCGTGGAGCGCGCCTGCGAGCAGGCACGGCGGGCCACGGGGCGGGTGGTCGCCCCGGCCAATTTCAACGGGCCGCAGCAGACCGTGATCGCGGGCGAAGCCGTCGCCGTGGAGATGGCGTGCACCCGGGCCCGGGAAGGAGGGGCGCGCCGCATCGTGCCGCTCCCCGTGTCCGCACCGTTCCACTGCCCGATGATGGCCCCCGCGGCGGAGAAGCTCTGGTCGGAGCTGGCGCGCGTCCGCTTCGCGGATCCGAGCCCGCCGGTCGTCACGAACGTCGAGGCTGCGCCGAACGGCGACGGCAGCCGGGTGGCCGGGCTCCTGCGGACCCAGGTCACGGCGCCCGTGCGCTTCACCGAGATGGTCGAGGAGCTCGCCGGGCGGGGAGTCACGCGCGTCCTCGAGGTCGGACCGGGGCGGGTTCTCAGCGGCCTCGTGGCGCGCATCGCGCCGGGCCTGGCCCGCCGGAGCCTCGGCACGTTCCGCGAGCTCGACGCCGCCGTGGAGCTGGCCGCCCGCGCCGGGTAGGATGGGGCCCACACGGCGCTCGCCGGAGACGGGCGTTCGAAGGTGGGGGACAGCATGGCGCTCGAAGAACGCGTCACCGACATCATCGTCGAGCACTTGAACGTGTCACGGGACGAAGTGGTCCCCGAAGCCTCGTTCGTCGACGACCTCGGCGCAGACTCACTCGACATCGTCGAGCTCGTGATGGCGATGGAGGAGGAGTTCGACGTGGAGATACCGGACGACGACGCCGAAAAAATCCAGACCATCGGCGATGCGATCGCGTACCTGAAGGAAAAACTCGAGACGTGATTCCATGCGACCTCGGCGCGCCGAGCGCACACGCGTGGTGGTCACCGGCTTGGGCTGTGTGACACCTCTTGGCGGAGACGTGTCCTCCACCTGGGCAGCGGCCGTATCCGGTGTCTCGGGCGTCGGTCCGATCACCCGGTTCGATGCCAGCGCCTATCCCGTCAGGATCGCGGGCGAGGTGCGTGCGGCCGTCGACCCCGGCGACCTTGCCGCGAAGGAGATCCGCCGGCTCGACCGCTTCACGCTGTTCGCCCTCGCGGCCGTGCGCGAAGCGTGGGCCGACGCAGGGATCGCCGGCGGTACGCTGGACCGGGATCGCGCCGGCGTCGCGGTCGGCTCGGGCATCGGGGGGCTCACCACGATCACCGAGGGCTATCGCGCGCTGCTCGAATTCGGGCCGCGGCGGGTCTCTCCCTTCTCGATCCCGATGGCGATCGGCAACATGGCGAGCGGGCTCGTGTCGATCCGCCACGGCCTGCGGGGCCCGAACCTCTGCCACGTGAGCGCGTGCTCGACCGGCGCCCACTCCATCGGCGAGGGCGCGCGGCTGATCGAACGCGGCGATGCGGACCTGATGGTGGTGGGCGGCACCGAGGCTCCTCTGACAGACTTCGGTGTCGCTGGCTTCGCGGCGATGCGGGCGCTCTCCACGCGCTCCGACGATCCCGAGCGCGCGAGTCGCCCCTTCGACCGCGGCCGCGACGGCTTCGTGATCGGAGAGGGCGCGGGAGTTCTGGTGATCGAGTCCCTCGAGCACGCCCGCGCGCGCGGGGCGCGCATCCGGGCCGAGATCGCCGGATACGCCGCCACGGCGGACGCATCCCACATGACGCTGCCCGATGACGCCGGGCTCGGGGCGCAGCGCTGCATGCGCCTCGCCCTCGCGGACGCCGAGCTCTCCCCCCAATCGGTGGACTACGTGAACGCGCACGCGACCAGCACGCCGGCCGGCGATCCCGCCGAAGCACGCGCGATTCGCGCGGTGTTCGGCGCCCACGCAGACCGGCTTCCGGTGTCGGCCACGAAGTCGATGACCGGTCACCTCCTCGGCGCGGCGGGCGCCGTGGAGGCGCTGCTCTGCATCCGGGCGCTCGAAACCTCGCTGCTCCCGCCGACGATCAATCTCGACGACCCGGACCCCGACTGCGCGCTCGACCACGTCGTCGGCAAGGCGCGGCAGGTCGCAGCGCGCGTCGCCCTGTCGAACTCCTTCGGGTTCGGGGGCACGAACGCGAGCCTCGTCTTCACGCGCTGGGAGACCTGATGCCCGCGCAGCCGAGGGCCGCGTAGATGCGTTGCCCCTACTGCGGCGACGAAGCGAACCGCGTGATCGATTCCCGCCTGGGGCGCGAGGGCAGCGAGATCCGCCGGCGTCGCGAGTGTGACGAGTGCGGCCGGCGCTTCACGACACGAGAGCGCGTGGAGGAGGTCCTCCCCCGGATCGCGAAGCGCGACGGGCGGCGCGAGGAGTACGACCGCGAGAAGCTGCTCGCGGGCATCCAGCGCGCGTGCTCGAAGCGGCCGCTGCCCGTGGACGCCATCGAGCGGCTGCTGGATCGCCTGGAACGCCGGCTCCAGGAGGGCGGCGAGCGCGAGGTTCAGAGCCGCCTCCTCGGCGAGCGGGTGCTCGAAGAGCTCTCTGCGCTCGATCCGATGGCCGCCGCGCGCTTCGCGTCGGTCTTCCTCGAATTCGAGAAGGCCGAGGACTACGCGCGCTTCTTCGCGTCGGTGGGTCCGCCAGCGAAGCTGTCCGACGACTCTTCCGAATGACGGAGCTCCGCGGGTGAAGCCCGAGCAGGCGATGCGCCTCGCCCTCGCGCAGGCCCGGCGCGCGAGCGGCCGCACCTTTCCGAATCCGCCGGTCGGCGCGGTCGTGCTGCGGGGGAACCGCGTGCTCGGGCGGGGCTTCACCCGGCCTGCGGGGGGTCCCCACGCAGAGGTCGTGGCCCTCTCGGCCGCCGCGAACCGGTTCGGCGAGCGCGCCCTGCGAGGCGCGACGCTCGCCGTGACGCTCGAGCCCTGCTGTCACGAGGGCCGGACCGGTCCCTGCAGCCGCGCCGTGATCGAGGCGGGGCTCGCCCGCGTGTGGATGGGACACGAAGACCCCGATCCGCGCGTCGGTGGACGCGGCGTCCGCGCGCTGCGCGCCGCCGGCATCCTGGTCGTATCGGGCGTGCTCGAGGCCGACTGCCGCGAGCAGCACCGCGGGTTCCTGTCGGTGCAGTCGTCGGGGCGTCCCTTCGTCGCGCTGAAGCTGGCGTCGTCTCTCGACGGGAGGATCGCGACCGCGAGCGGCGAATCGCGCTGGATCACCGGCGCGCGCGCGCGGGCGGCCGTGCACGCGTTGCGTGCGCGCACGGACGCGATCCTCGTGGGCTCGGGGACCGCGCTCGCGGACGATCCGGAGCTCACCGCGCGGCGCGACGCGAAGGTGATCCATCGTCCGGTCCGGGTGCTGGTGGACTCGCTGCTGCGGGCGCCGGCGACGCTGCGCCTCTTCCGCGATGGTTTCGCGGAGCGGACCTGGGTGCTGTGCTCGGCCCGCGCCCCGAAGGACCAGCGCAGCGCCCTCGCGGCGACCGGGGCGCGTCTCATCGAGGTGCGCGCAAGCGGCGGGCACCTGCGGCTCTCGGAAGCGCTCGGCCGTCTGGCGCGCGAGGGGCTGACGGAGATCCTGGTGGAGGGCGGGGGGAGGCTCGGCGCGGCCCTGCTTCGGGGCGGGTTCGTGGACGAGATACACTGGCTCGTGGCGCCGAGGCTCCTCGGGGCGGACGGGATGGCCGCGCTCGGTCCGCTGGGCCTCCGGCGCCTGGCGGACGCGCCGGCGCTCGAGTCGGTCGAGGTGCGCGTCCTCGGCGATGGCTCGGGCGGCAGTCCCGACCTGTACGTGCGCGGGCGCCCGCGACGAGGAGAGCCGGCTTGAAGACGTGGTCTGCCCCGCGCGACGCGCGCGGCCTGCGTTTCGCGATCGTCGTGTCGCGCTTCAACCATCTCGTCTCCGTGCGCCTGCTCGCCGGCTGCGTCGCCGAGCTCGAGGGCCGGGGCGCGAGCCCGGCGGACCTGCACGTCGCCTGGGTGCCGGGCGCGTTCGAGATCCCGCTTGCCGCGCGCGCGCTCGCGGCGACGCGACGCTACGCTGGGATCGTGACCCTCGGATCCGTGATTCGCGGCGGAACGCCGCACTTCGACTACGTGTGTCGCGCCGTCACCGACGGCGTCGCCGCCGCGATGCGCGAGACCGGCGTTCCGATCGCGTTCGGCGTGCTGACGACGGACGACGTCGACCAGGCGCTCGCGCGCGCCGGCGGCGAAGGTGGCAACAAGGGCGTCGACGCCGCCCTTGCGGCGCTCGAGATGGCGCGTCTCGTCCCCGAGCTGGAGCGGCCGCCCGACGCGTGCCAGGGGCCCGGCTCGTGAGCGCGTCACGCCATCGGTCCCGGGAAGCGGCGCTCCAGGTGCTGTACGCCATCGACCTCGGCAAGCGTGGAGACGCGGTGCGTCGGCCCGGCGCCGACGCCGTGTTCGACAGCGCCTGCGAGCATTTCGAGCTTCCGGAGGGCGCGCGCGCGTTCGCGAAGGAGCTGGTCGCCGGCGTGACGCTCCACGGGGAGAGCCTCGACCTGGAGATCGCGCGTCACGCCCAGCGCTGGCGGCTGCCGCGGATGGCCGCGGTGGATCGCAACGTGCTTCGGCTCGCGGCGTTCGAGCTCCTACACACCGATGCGCCAGCTCCCGTGGTCATCGACGAGGCCGTCGAGCTCGCGCGCCGCTTCGGCGGCGAGCGCTCGCCCGGCTTCGTGAACGGCATCCTCGACGCGCTCGCTCGCCGGGCGCGCGGCGGCTCCGCGGAAGGGCCGACCCGGTGAGCGGAGCTCCGCGGGGCGCCCTCGCCGTCGCCGTCGACGTCGGATCGATCGAGAAGGCCGCCGTAGACGTGGCCGTCGTGAGTCTGTTCGAGTCCGATCGGCCGCTGCGCGGCGAGGCCGGCCGGGTCGACTGGCGGCTGTGCGGCATGCTCTCGGAGCTGATCGGCCGTGGGGCGCTGCGGGGCAGCGCGGGCGAGGCCGCGCTGGTGCCGACCTTCGGCCGGCTGCGCGCGCCCCGCGTGCTCGTGCTCGGTCTCGGGTCGCCCAACGGCTTCGGCGCCCTCGAGGTGAAGGCCGTGGGCCGGGCGGCCGTGGAACGGCTCGTGGCCCTGCGCGTGCGCACGGCCGCGCTCGCGCTGCCCGGACACTGGACGGGGCTGCTGCCGGTCGGCCCGTGCGCGGCGGCGGTCCTCCGCGGCACGGTCGCCGCGCTCGACGCCCTCGGGGCGGGGCTGCGCCTTCGGCTCATGGTGCCCGAGGGGTCGGCGGCCCGCGCGCTCGGCGGTCTCGAGACCGCGGTTCGGCAGCTCGGAGAGGGTGGCGTCCTCGTCCGGGTGGCAGGGATCGAGTCCCCGCCCGCGCCGCGCGATCTGCCCGGGGCCGCCCTCCGTCCGGGGCGGGAAGTCCCGCCCCCCGCCGCCCGCTGACGCAGGCCCGCGGACCGCACGCGCCGGCGCCGGCGGACGCCGACACCTGCCGGTAGCCCGGTCGTCAAGTCACGCGCCGGACCGCCGATCTCTTCCCGTAGGTGCAGTCCGTCCCGGGCGAACCCCGGGAGGAGCGGCGGATCTGCGCCCGGCGCGGACGTTGGAAGAAGGTCTTGGCTGCGGGGTCCTCTCCCCCGGTGGCCTGCCTTGCCCGGAGGGGGGATGAGCCTCGTCGGCAGCCTCGAGGACCTGGGCCTCGGGGACATCCTGCAGATCATCAGCCTGTCCCGGAAGTCCGGGCTGCTGCTGCTCCGCTCCGCCCGCGGCGAAGGCCGGATCGTCTTCCTCGACGGTCTAGTGCGCGGCGCGTTCGTGAAGGGCGGGCCGAGCGATCTGCGTGGGCTCGTGGTCGGCAGCGGCGCGCTCGAAGACGCTGCGTTCGACGCGCTGGCCGCCGAGGCGCGGACCCGCGGTGTGACGCTCGAGGCGGCCCTCGCGGCTGCGCCCGCCGTCGGCGCCGACCGGCTGGAGGAGCTGCGGCGCACCTCCTCCGAAGCGGCGGTGGTCGAGATGTTCCGCTGGCGGGCCGGCGACTTCAGCTTCGAGATCCGCGACGAGAGCGAAGGGGAGCGCGACGCAGGTCTCCTGCTCACGCAGGGGATCTCCGCGCAGTACCTGGCGATGGAGGCGACCCGGCTCCGCGACGAGGACGGCTCGGGCGACGGCGGGGGGGACGCGCTCGAGGGCGGCGACGGCGGCGGCTTCCAGCTCTCGGGCGAGGACCCCGAACCGACGTCCGACGGTGTCGCGCTGACGCCGGCCGGAGCGAGCGCCTCCCATCTGGTGGCGGCCGCCGCGATCGGCGCTGGTGAAGGCGTCAACGAGCTGGCCGACGACGTGCTGGAGCTCGACGCGGTCGAGGCGGAGGCCGGCGAGGACGAAGGGGACGCACCCCCGGCGGCCGCGGTCGGCGCCGACGACGCCACCGCGGTCGCGTCCACGGAGCCTACGCCTGCGACCGCAGAGCCGGTGCGCGCGCCCGCGCCCCCGGTGATCGTGGTCGACCGCGAGCTCGCGACACTCGAATGGGTCAAGCAGGGGCTCGCCAAGGCATTCTCGCGCGTTCACGTGTTCCAGGCCTCCGAGCAGGGCATCACGCGCCTGCGTCAGTACCTGCTACGCGGTGACTCTCCCCTCGTCGTCGTGTCCGACCGCGCGCCGCCGGACCCGCTCTCCGGCGCGCGCGATGCGCGCGAGATCATCGAGCGCATCAAGGCGCAGTCCCCGCGGACGCCGGTCTTCCTGATGGTCGAGGGGGACGGCGCGTCGCCGCGAGCCGCCGCGCGTCAGGGCGCCGCCGACGGCGTCGTGCTGCGTCCGTCGGCGGGCCATCTCGCGAATCCGCGGCTCGCGGAGGGCGTGGCGCAGACGGCGCGGCGCCTCGAGCACACGCTCGTCACCTGGATCGGACGGGCCGCGGCGAGTGCGGAGCCGCGGAACGGTCGCGGCGGCGAGGTGCAGCGTCTGCGCGACGCGAGCGCGCGCCTGCGCCACCCGTCGTCGCGCGGTGCGGTGCTGCCACTGGTGATGGGCTTCGCGCGGGAGACCTTCTCGCGCGTCGCGATGTTCATGCTGCGCGACGATGTTGCGGTCGGCATCGCGCAGCTCGGGCTCGCGGATGCAGGGGGCCCCGATGACGCCGCGCTCCAGCTCGTCCGGATGCCGGCGGCGGACTCCGCCTGGCTGCGCACCGTGCTCGAGCGACGCGCGTCGGTGCGAGCCGGGCCGTCCGACGACGGCGATCGTCGGCTCGCGACGCTGCTCGGCGCGCAGGCTCCCCGAGAAGCGTACGTCGCTCCGATCGAGAGCGGCGATCGCGTCGTCGCCGTGCTCTACGGCGACAATCTGCCCGGCGGAGCGCCGATCGGCGACACGAGCGCGCTCGAAGTGGTGCTCCACGAGGCCGGCCTGGCCCTCGACCGCGCCGTCCTGGAGCGCGCCCTCGCCGAGGCCGAGACGCGCGGCTCCGGTCCCCAGAGCTGATTCACTGCGCTCCACTGCGCGCCTCCGCGCGCTCCACTGCGCGCCTCCGCGCGCTCCACTGCGCGCCTCCGCGCGCTCCACTGCGCGCCTCCGCGCGCTCCACTGCGCGCCTCCGCGCGCTCCACTGCGCGCCTCCTCCGGGCCCTCCCGCCTTGCGCGCCTAAGGGGGGGAAGTGCCCCGTCCGGCTCAAGAACCCGGCTCTCGCGACCGATAAACCCCCCGGCTCGCTCCCGTCTTCCGAGCGGCGCAGGGGGGTCCGTGCAACGCATCCTCGTGGTAGAGGACTCGGCGACCATGCGGTCGCTGCTCGCGTCCACGCTGTCCGATCTCGGGACGGTCGTGGAGGTGACCGAGGCGGCGAGCGGCTTCGAGGCGCTGCGCCTCCTGCCGCGTGATGCCTTCGACCTGATCCTGACGGACATCAACATGCCCGACATCAACGGCCTCGAGCTGTTGTCGTTCGTGAAGGGCAACGCCGCCTACCGCGACATCCCGCTCATCATCGTGTCGACCGAAGGCTCGGACCGCGACCGCGAGAAGGGCCTCGAGCTCGGCGCGGACGCATACCTCGTCAAGCCCTTCGAGCCCGACGTTCTGCGGCGCGTCGCCACCGAGCTCCTCGCGAAGCGGCGGGAGGGCTAGGCGTGGCCGCACGCCGAAAGACCGGGCGCGCCCGGAGCAAGGCGTATCGCGAGTTCGTCTCCGAGGCCGAGGAGATCCTCGAGCGGATGCGCGCGGACCTCGCCGACCTGTCGGACCAGCGCGCCGCGCACACCGAGGTCGAGCCCGATCTCGTGAACCGTCTCTTTCGATCCGCGCACTCCCTCAAGGGACTCGCGAGCATGTTCGGTCTCGACGCGATCAGCCAGCTCGCGCACCACCTCGAAGACGTGCTCGACGGTCTACGCCTCGGCCGCGTGTCGCTCGACTCCCCGGCCGTCGCGCTGCTCGATGAGGCGGTGGCGGTCTTCGGCGCGTTCACGCAGGAGATGTCCGAGGGGCGCGGCGATGGCAGCGACGCTCCCAGAGACGCGGGCGTGGCCGAGGCGGCGATCGCCGAGCTCGTGACGCGGATCGAGGCTGCAGTGCGAGCGCCTGCCGCGAGCGCCGCGAGCGCCGACCCGATCGCGGAGCTCGCGCTCGATCCGGCGCTGCTGCGCGCCCTCACGGAGTACGAGGAGCACCGGCTGCGCGAGAACGTGCGGCGCGGCCGCCGGATCGTGCTCGTCGAGGCGAGCTTCGAGATCCTCTCGTTCGAGGAGGGCCTCGCGGATCTGACGAAGGCCGTCCGCGAAGTCGGCGAGGTGCTCTCCACGCTCCCCGCGCCGGGCGACGCGCCCGAGTCGCAGATCCGGTTCTCCCTGCTCGCGGCCACCGACCTCGATGCCGGCGCCCTCGAGCGCCGGCTCGACCTCCCGCACGCGGTCGTGCGAAGCGTGGGGGGACCGTCCGCGAGCCGGGCGGCCGCGGCGCAGGAAGGCGCACCGCCGGCCGTTCCGACGCACGACGAGCCGGCGCAGCCGCCGGGCGGCGCGATCGAGGGGCCTGGAACGCCGTCGGAGCTCGAATCGCTCAAGTCGATCAGCGACACGGTGCGCGTCGACATCAAGAAGCTCGACGAGCTGATGAACCTCGTCGGCGAGCTCGTGATCCAGCGCTCCGCCATCGCATCGATCGCCGCGCGCCTCGTCGCCGATCCCGTCACCGCGCGGGTGGGCGCCGAGCTCTCGAAGGTCCACAAGAGCCTCGATCGCAAGCTGCAGGAGCTGCAGTCGGGCGTGCTCGAGGTCCGGATGGTGCCCCTGCGTCAGGTGTTCGAGAAGCTGTCGCGCGTCGTCCGGCGGCTGCGGCGGGACCTCGGCAAGGAGGTGCGGCTCGAGATCAAGGGCGCCGACACCGAGCTCGACAAGCTGATCGTCGAGGAGCTCGTCGATCCGCTCGTCCACCTCGTGCGCAATGCATTCGACCACGCGATCGAGACGCCGGCGGACCGGACCCGGGCGGGCAAGCCGGTCGAGGGCACGATACGGATCGAAGCGTCGCAGCGCGGAAATCACGTGGTGATCGACGTGTCCGACGACGGCTGCGGCATCGACCCCGCAGCCGTGCGCGCCCGAGCCGAGGCGCGCGGCCTCGTGACGCGCGGCGAGGTGCTCACCCACCGTGAGACGCTCGACCTGATCTTCGCGCCCGGCCTCTCCACCCGCGAGGAGGTCACGCAGACGAGCGGGCGCGGCGTCGGCATGGACGTCGTGCGGTCGAACCTGACCGCGCTCGGCGGCCTCGTGGACGTCGACTCCACGGTCGGCCGCGGCACGCGGATCAGCCTCACGCTTCCGATCACGCTGGCCATCATCCAGGCGCTGATCGTCGGCGTGGCGGATCAGCGGTTCGCGATCCCGCTCACGTCGGTGCTCGAGACGCTCCTCGTGGAGCCCGCCTCGATCCAGCGGAGCGACAGCCGCGAGATGCTGAACCTGCGCGGCCAGCCGCTCGCGCTGCGGCGGCTGGCCCGGGAGTTCGGCCTCCCGGAGGACGGCGCCGGGGCGAAGCCGTACGTGGTCGTGCTCGGGCTCGGGGACGCGCGGCTCGGTCTGCTCGTGGACCGCCTCGATGGACAGCAGGACACGGTCATCAAGCCGATCCAGGGACCGATCCAGAACGTCCGCGGCGTGACCGGCGCGACCGAGCTCGGCGATCAGAGCGCGGTGCTCGTGCTCGACGTGTCCGCCCTCGTGGATGACGCGGTACGGCGTCGGGAGGCCGCATGACCGGCGACCCCGGCAGGCGCGCTGCGCAGCTCCGCGAGGTGGGGGAGGGGACCGCCCGCGGCCTCGACTGGGAGGCGCTCTCGCGCGCGGCCGCTCGCGGGGTGTCGCGCGACGAAGCGACGCTGCTCCGCGAGTTCCTGACGTTCACGCTCGCCGGCGACCCGTACGCCGTGCCGGTCGAGCGGGTCCGGGAGATCGTCCGAATGCGCCCCGTCACGCCGATCCCGCGCGTGCCCGCGGCGCTGCGCGGCGTGATCTCGCTGCGCGGCGAGATCGTCCAGGTGATCGACCTGCGGCTCCGCCTCGGGCTCGCCTCCGCGGCGCCGACGCGGGCCAGCCGGATCGTCGTGCTGCACGGCGAGGACGGGAAGATGACCGGGCTGCTCGTGGACGCGGTGACCGACGTGCTGCGCGTGACGGACGAAGCCATCCGCTCGGACGGCCAGGGCGACGCTTCGCACGTGGCCATGCTGTGCATGCGGGGCGACCAGTTCGTCTCCGTGCTCGACTTCGACCGGGTGCTGGATCTTGACGGCGACCTCTGACGGCGTGCGCGAGGCGGCGGCGCGGCAGGGCGACCTCGCGTGCTTCGAGGTGCACGGGAACGTGTTGGCGATCGACGTCCTCCAGATCCGCGAGATCGTGCGCTGGCACGACGTCACACCCCTGCCCGAGGCGCCCACGCTGATCGAGGGCGTGGTCGACCTCCGCTCGTCCGTGATTCCCGTCGTCGACCTCGGACGCGCCCTCGGCGGCCCTCCGATCGAGCGCAGCCCCCGCGCGCGCATCGTCGTGCTCGAGGTGGACGGTCTGGTCCTGGGTCTGCGCGTCGCGGCAGCGGTCGACGTGCTGGCGCTCGATGGAGCCACGGTCGAGCCTCCGCCCGCGCTCGCGATGCAGGCGGGCTACGACGCGGTGCGGGCGGTGGTGCGCCGCCCCGGACAGTCCCCGGTGCTCGTGCTCTCGCTCGATCACCTGCTCGAGAACATCTATCGCTCGGCGCTGCCGGGAGGGAAGACGGCATGATCGAGCCGCGTGACCTTCCGAGCGGATCCGGGTTCCGCCGCTCCCTGGTGGTGCTGACCACGCCGGCGTCCCTCGTCGCGGTGTCGCTGATGAGCGTGTACCTGATGGCCCTCCTGCGCCTTCCCGCGGAGCAATGGCGCAGCTTCGGCTGGATCGTCGGCGTGCTGTTCGTGATCCTGAGCGTGCTCACGAGCGTCGTCAACCGCCGGATCGACGTGCCGATCGTGCGCGCCCTCGACGCGATGCGGGAAGGCCGCGCGACGCCCTCCGTGATCCGTGACGGGTTCGCCAGAATCGTGGATCTGCCGCGGCGCATCTTCCTGATCGGCTGGGCCTGGTGGGTTGCGGGCGGAGCGCTCGTCGCCACGGCCATGCGCGTCGCGCACGAAGACTTCCGCTTGTTCTCCGGCGTCGTGATGGTCGCTGCATCCGCTTCGGGCGGGCTGGTCCAGGTGATCTTCCTCTACTTCGTCCTGCGCCGACGCTTCGAGCCGTTGCGCGAGGCCTTCGGCGGCGAGATCCCCGATCCCGCGGAGCGCGAGCGCCTCGTTACCGCCGTGTCGCTCGGCTGGAAGCTGCGGGTGTCCCTCACCGGAGTCACGCTGGTGACCCTCCTCTTCGCGGTGTTCCTGGCGAGCACGCGCGCGCAGCGTCCGATCGAGTCGTTCGCGACGCGTGCGCAGCGCGGCCTCCTCGAGAGCGTCGCCGAGGCGCCGCCCGCGGAGCGGGCTGCGGCGTTCGAGCGGGCCCGAGCCGATGCGACGAGGCTCGGCCTCGCGCGCGATCTGGTCCTCCTCGACGGGCGCACGGGGCGGGCGGTGCTGGGTCCGGCGAACGCCCTGTCCGAGCCCGAGCTGGCGACGGTCCTGCGGAGCACGGACGCCGGCGGGTCCAGCGGGAGCTTCGACTCCGAGCACGTCTTCACGTGGCTCCGCATCCCGAGCGAGGGCCGCGTGCTCGCCGCCGTCGCGCCGTGGGACGAGCTGCGCGGCGATCTGGGCGAGCTGAGGGTCGTATACGGCCTGCTCATCGCGTTCTCGGCCGCGGTGTCGCTCGGCGTCGCATGGCTCGCGGGCCGGGACGTCGACGAGGCGGCGCGCAGGCTGCGCGGCGAGGCGGAGCGGATCGCCGCGGGTGACCTGACGCGTCGGGGAGTGTTCGAGTCCGAGGACGAGCTCGGTCAGCTCGGGCGGTCGTTCGATGCGATGGCCGCGGGGCTGCGCGCGACCGTCGGCCGCGTCGCGGAGACCGCGGACCGCGTCGAGTCCGCGGCCGGGGAGATCTCCGCGGTGGCCGAGAGCCTCGCGGGCGTCACCGTCGACCAGGTGCGGGGGATCCAGCAGGCCACGTTCTCGATGGAGAACATCCACGGCCAGGTGAACGGCATCGCGGAGTCGGCGAGCGCGCTCAACGTGTCGGTCGAGGAGTCGTCGAGCTCGATCCTCGAGCTCGGCGCGGTCGGCGAGGAGCTGAACGGGAACGCTTCCGTCCTCTCCGGAAAGGTGGACGAGGTCTCGATCTCGATCGAGCAGATGATCCGGAGCGTCCGCCAGGTTGCGCAGAACGCCGAGGGCCTCGCCGCGGCCGCCGCGGAGACCTCGAGCAGCATGGAGGAGATGGCGAGCTCCCTCCGCGAGGTCGATGCGAACGCCGCCGAGACGGCTCGGCTGTCGAGCGCCGTCGTCGCGAGCTCCGAGAGCGGCCGCGAGCGCGTGCGGCAGACGATCGAGGGCATGGCGGCCATCCGCGAGGCCACGGAGACCGCGGAGCGCGTGATCCGCAACCTCGCCGAGCGCGCCCAGGAGATCGGCGCCATCGTGGGCGTGATCGACGACGTGGCCGACGAGACCAACCTGCTGGCCCTCAACGCGGCGATCATCGCCGCGCAGGCCGGAGATCAGGGTCGAGCCTTCTCCGTCGTGGCGGACCAGATCAAGGACCTCGCGGACCGGGTCCTGGCAAGCACGAAGGAGATCGGCGGACTGATCCACGGCGTGCAGGGCGAGAGCGCGAACGCGATCGGCGCGGTGGAGCGCGGCTCGCAGAGCGTGCAGAGCGGCGTCGATCTCTCGGCGGAGGCCGGAGTCTCCCTGGAGGAGATCACGGCCGCGGCCAGGGAGAGCGGGCTCCGCATCGCCGGGATCGTGTCGGCCGTGCAGGAGCAGTCGAAGGCGGCGACGCACGTCGTGGAGCTCATGGACCGGGTGCGCGGCGGCGTCGAGCAGATCCGCCTCGCAGGTCGCGAGCAGGAGCGGGGAAACGAGCTCGTCCTCCGCAGCTCCGTCGCGATGCGCGAGGTCGCGACGCAGGTCCGCGGCACCACGGAGGAGCAGGCCCGCGGGTCGGGCCGCATCCGGGAGAGCGTGGAGAGCGTGCGCGGCGCGGTGGATCGGATCAACCGCTCGCTCCAGGAGCAGTCCGCCGCGTGCCGACAGGCCGCGGAGCAGCTCGAACGCGTATACGAGCGGACACGCTCGAACGAAGAGTCGTCGAGGCGCATGGGCGATGCCATGCGCGGTCTGTTGAAGCAGGCGGAGACGCTGCGCGGCGACGTGCAGCGGTTCCGCCTCTAGCGCGGGCGCGCGCGCGCGCCACGAGGCAAGGGAGTCGTCCATGATCGCGGCCTGTCCCAAGTGCAGCACGCGGTACCGGGTCGAGAACGACCGCCTGAAGACGGAAGGCGTGCGCCTGCGTTGTACGCGCTGCCAGGCCGTGTTCCGCGTCCGCCCGCCCGGCGCGGTCGCGCCGCTGGTCGAGCCGCAGGTCGACGCTCAGCCGACGCCCCTGCCGCACCCGCCCGATCGGACCCGGCTCGTGCTGATCGCCGACAGCGATCTCGAGGCGGGCAAGGCGACGGCGGCCGCGCTTTCGGGCTGGGGGCTCTCTCCCCTGCTGGCGCACGACGGTGTCGAGGCCATCCTTGCGATCCAGCGGAACCTGCCGCGCGCCGTCGTGCTCGACGCCGCCCTCCCGAAGATGTTCGGGTTCCAGATCTGCGAGCTGATGAAGCGGAACGCGGAGCTGCGCGAAATCCGCGTGGTGCTCGTGGGTGCGATCCACCATCGCGACCGCTACCGCCGCTCGCCGAACGAGCTCTACGGCGCGGACGCGTACCTCGAGCGGCCGGACCTTCCGCACGGGCTGGCCGGCACGCTGCGCGACCTCGGCCTTCCGGTGGGCGGGAACGCGCCCCCCGCCGTCCGGCGGCCCGCACCGGCGCCGCCTCCGCCGCTCCTCGACGACGAGCCCGCGGAGATCGAGTCGGCGCCCGAGTTCGCGGCTCCGCCCCCGCAGTTCGAGCCGCCGCGCGCGCGCCCCGCGCCGCAGGTGCCTCCGTCCGCGGCGCCCGCGCCTCCGCGGGTCGCCGCGCCGCCCCCCGCTCCGCTCGGTCCGGCGCGCGAAGTCGCACCGGCGCCGGCGGCCGCGCAGGACGGGCTCGCGGACGAGCGCGCGAAGGCCGAGCGCCTTGCCCGCATCATCGTGTCGGACGTGATCCTCTACAACGAGGACAAGTTCAACCGCGCGATCGCGGCCGGTCGCGTCGTGGAGCTGCTGGATCCCGACCTGGAGGAGGGGCGTGGGCTCTTCCGCCAGCGGATCGATCCGCGCGTGCGGGAGGAGCGGGACTACCTGGTCGAAGAGCTGCTGCGGGTGGCGCGAACACGTGGCATGAGGTGACACGCGAGATGGACGCGCGCGAGCGCGAAAGCATCGAGCTCGGCCTTTCGAGCAGTGACGAGGAGCTCCGCCGCCTCGCGGTGGAGAGCCTCGCCGGCCTGCCCCCCGAGGAGGCGCTGCCGCGGCTCGTCGAGCGCCTCGGCGATCCGAGCTGGCGGGTCCGCAAGGCCGCCGTCGAGCGCTTCGTCCATGCGCCGGAGGCGTGGGTCGCCGCGCGCTCGCTGATCGCGGCGCTGGCCGATGGTGAGAATCCGGGACGCCGGAACTCCGCGGTCGAGGCGCTGGTGCGCTGCGGAGCGCGCGTGGTGCCGCCGCTGCTCGAGGCGAGCGCGAGCCCCGACGTCGACGTCCGCAAGCTCGTGGTGGACGCGCTCGCGGGCATCGGGGACGAGCGCGCGCTGCCGAGGCTGCTCGTCCTGCTCGCCGATCCCGATGCGAACGTCCGAGCCGCGGCAGCCGACGGATTGGGCGCGACCGGCGGCGCGGCTCCGGTCGAGGCGCTCGTGCGCACCGCGGTCCGCAGCGACGAGGACCGCCTGGTGCGCTTCTCCGCGCTGCGCGCCCTCGGGCGGCTCGAGCCGCCGCTCCGCGCCCGCGATCTCGTCGGCGCGCTCGAAGACCCGTGGCTGCGTCCGGTTGCGTTCGCGGCGCTTGGCGCGGCCGACGACGACGAGGCGGAGCACCACTTCCTGAAGGGGCTGGCGGCGGGCACGCGGCCCGTTCGCGAGGCTGCGATGGAGGCCCTTCTCCGCCGGCTCTCGCGCGTCGACGGCGTCGCCGCCGATCGGCTTGTGGAGCGTGCGCGTGAGGCCGTCGCCGCGAGCCCAGGGCTCGTGGCCGACGCGATCGAGCGTCTGCGCACGGCCGATCTCGCGACGCGCCTCGTGCTCGTGCAGTTCCTCGGCCTCCTTCGCCGGTCGGAGACCGTCGTGCCCGTGCTGCGCGCGGGGTGCGATGAAGCGCTCGCGGAGGTGGCGCTCGCGAGCCTGGAGGCCGTCGGGAACGCCGCGGAGCGCGCCATCGATGCTGCGTTCGCCGAGCTGGACACTCCGGCGCGACGGCTCGCTTGCGTCCTGCTCGGACGGACGCAGGGGCTCTGCGGCGGGACGCGACTCGTCTCCGCGCTCGACGATCCGCAGCCCGAGATCCGCAGCGCCGCCGCAGCAGCCCTCGGCCGTCGCGGCGGAGCGCAGGTTCTCCCCGCGCTGGTGCGACGGCTCGAGGCGGCCGCCGCCGAGGACGATCCCGACCTCGAGGAGGAGGTCGGCGCGGTGGTCTCCGCGCTCGTGGCCCTGGCGCAGCCCGCGGGCGCCCTGGACCCGACGGTCGCGGACGAGACGGTGTCCCTGCTCGGCGCGCGGCTCGAGGGCGCGGACGAATCGGTGCGGCTGGCGATCGCCACGGTGCTGGGTCGCGTCGGACGGCCGCAGGACGCGCAGCTCGTGACCTTCCTGCTGAAGGACGAGAGCGATCGCGTGCGACGCGCCGCGGTGGAGGCGCTCGCGCGGCTGGAGCCGGGTGAAGCCCCGGAACCGGTCCGTCTCGCGCTCGCCGACGAGAGCCCGCTCGTGCGGGTGGCGGCGGCGAATGCGCTCGGAGCCTCGACGAGCCCGCGCGCCTGCGACGACCTCGGGCGGCTCGCCGAGGACGGGGACCCGTGGGTGCGCGCGGCAGCGCTGCGCGCGCTGGGCGCGCACGCCGTACGCATGGGCGGCGCGAGCGAGGCGGTCCTCCTGCTGCTGGAGCGGGCGACGGGCGACGAAGGCCCGGTGGCCATGGCCGCCGTGGCGGCGCTCGCCACCATCGGCGGACCGGTGGCGGTGCGCGTTTCGCAGGGCCTGCTGGGTCGCGCGGAGCCCGAGCTCGTCCAGGCCGCCCTCGGCTGCGTGGGCCAGCACGGGGACGCCACGGCGCTCGAGTGGGTTCTGCCGCTCGTCTCGCACGACCACTGGTCGGTGCGCGCCGAGGCGATCTCGACCCTTGCCGAACGCGGTATGGGCAAGGCGGTTCCGTCGATCCTGCGCCGGCTCGAGATCGAGCAGGACGACTTCGTTCGCGACGCGATCCTGCGCGCTCTCTCCCGGCTCGGAGCGTGAGCGGAATGACGACGGGAGACGAGAAGCGGGAGCTCGCGATGAGCGACGCGGAGTTCCGCATGTTCTGTGAGCTCGTCCGCTCGCACTGCGGCCTGCACTTCGCGACCGACTCGCGGTACCTGCTCGAGAAGCGGATCGCGCGGCGCGTGCGCGACCTCGAGATCGGGAGCTTTGCGGCGTACCATTACCGTCTGCGGCACGACACTTCGGTGGATCCCGAGCTCGCGAAGCTCGTGGACGACCTCACGACCAACGAGACGTACTTCCTCCGCGAGCGGAACCAGCTCCGCGCCCTGATCGACGAGGTCCTGCCCGAGCTCGAGATCCGGCGGCGCGAGCAGGGGGGCGGGCCGCTCAACATCTGGTCCGCCGGCTGCTCGAGCGGCGAGGAGCCGTACTCGATCGTGATGCTCGCGCTCGAGGCCGGCCTCCAGCCCGGCCGCGACGTCCGCGTCTACGCCTCCGACATCTCGCGCCCCGCGCTCCAGAAGGCCCGGCGCGGCGTGTACCGCGAGGCCTCGTTCCGCGAGGTGGAGGACCGCTTCCGCCTCGAATACTTCGTCGAGAAGGACGGGCTCTGGCGCATCAGCGACGCCGTGAAGAAGCACGTCGACTTCATCCACCTGAACCTGTTCGACCGCTCGCGCATCGCGCTGCTCGGGCAGATGGACGTGATCCTCTGCCGCAACGTGATCATCTACTTCGATGCCGAGACCAAGCGCAACGTCATCCAGACCTTCTACGAGAAGCTCCGGCCGGGCGGATTCCTGCTCCTCGGGCACTCGGAGTCGCTGATCAATCTCTCGACCTCGTTCGAGCTGCGGCACCTGCGGCACGACATGGTGTATCGCCGTGCGGCGCCCGGCGAGGCGAAGCGCGAGCCGTGGCACGGGGCCGCCGCCGCCGCGCTCGCGCGCGTCGAGGCGGGGCTCGGACCCGAACCGGCCGACGCCGTGGGGCCGCTCGGAGGGCGCGAGCGATGAGCGCCCGGGGCCTGATCCGCGTGCTCGTGATCGACGACTCGGCGTTCAGCCGGCGCACGATCACCCGCATGCTCGAGACGTCGCCGCTCGTTCGCGTGATCGACGTGGCCCGGGACGGCGAGGACGCGCTGCGCAAGACGTTCGAGCTGAAGCCCGACCTCATCACGCTCGACCTCGAGATGCCGCGCATGGACGGGTTCACGTTTCTGCGGCTGGTCATGAGCCGGCAGCCGACGCCGGTCATGGTCATCAGCGGGCGTAGCGGCGAGCAGGAGCTCTTCAAGGCGCTCGACCTGGGCGCCGTGGACTTCATCGCGAAGCCGACCGCACGCGCGACGCCGGAGCTGGAGTCGATCCAGGCCGAGCTGATCCGCAAGGTGCACGCGATTCGCGAGCTGCGGATCGACAAGGTGCGGGACCGCATCGCGGCCACGCCGCCGATGGTGCCGTCGCCCGGCCAGAAGGCCGAGCAGGCGACGCGTCCGCGCGTCGTCGCCGTGGGGTCTTCGACCGGCGGCCCGGCCGCGCTCATGCGGATCTTCGCGTCGCTGATCGAGCCCCCGCCATGCGCCGTGCTCGTGTCGCAGCACATGCCCGAGGGCTTCACCAGGGGCTTCGCGGAGCGCATCGACCGCCTGACGCCGCTGCGCGCACGCGAGGCGCAAGACGGCGACGAGCCCGCCGCCGGCACGCTGCTCGTGGCGCCGGGCGGCTGCCATCTCGAGCTCGAGCACGTCCGTGGACGCGTCGTGACGCGCATCGCGCCAAAGCAGCCCGAAGACAAGTATGCGCCCTCGGTCGATCGCATGCTGACGTCGGCCGCCAAGCACTACGGGGCGGGGCTCCTGGCCGTGATCCTGACCGGCATGGGCGACGACGGGCGGCGGGGCGTCGTGGCCGTGAGGGAGGCAGGGGGGACGGTGGTCGCCGAATCGGAGGAGACGGCCGTGATCTTCGGGATGCCGCAGCAGGCGATCCGCACCGGAGCAGTCGACGCGGTGCTTCCGCTCGACGCGATGGCGGCGGCGATCCAATCGGGTGTGGTGCGTACGAAGGCCGCTTCGGCGCGGGGAGAGGTCAAGGAATGAGCGACGAACGCCCCGGTCTCTTCGGGCGGGCCGAAGAGTTCATGAATCTCTTCCGGCGCGGTGCGGAGTTCACGAAGGAGCTGATCTCGGAGAACGAGCGGCTGCGCCGCCGGATCCTCGAGCTCGAGCAGAGGCAGCACTTCGCCGCGCGGGAGGACTGCGAGTGGGACAAGCTCCGGGCGGAGCTGCTGCACCGCATCGAGGGGCTCGAGGAGGAGCGGTCGAACGCGCTCGAGCGGCTCCGGCACCTCGAGGAGGAGAACCACCAGTTCGCGACGCGCTACGTCGAGGTCGAGGAGGAGAACAACAACCTCGCGAACCTCTACGTCGCGAGCTTCCAGCTCCACTCGACGCTCGATCTCTCCGAGGTCGTGAAGATCGTGATCGAGATCGTGATCAACCTGATCGGCGCGGAGATGTTCGCCGTCTACATGCTCGACGAGAAGACCGGGCGCCTCGAGGCGGTGGCCGCCGAAGGGGAGGCGGTCGAGACCTTCCCGAAGGTGCAGCTCGGAACCGGAGTGATCGGGGCCTCGGTGGCGAGCGGCGAGACCGCGTGCGGCGATCCCTCCGGATCCACGGATCTGCACGCCCCGGTGGTGTGCATCCCGCTTCGGGTCCAGGACCGGCCGATCGGCGCGGTCGCGATCTACCGGCTGCTCCAGCAGAAGTCCGGCTTCAGCCCGCTCGACCACGAGCTCTTCACCCTGCTCGGAGGACACGCGGCGACGTCGATCTTCTCGGCGCGGCTGTATTCGCAGTCGGAGCGCAAGCGCAACACGATCCAGGGTTTCATCGACCTGCTGACGAAGTAGGACTTCTCACCCGCCGGCTCGAGGGGAGCGGAGGAGCAAGGAATGGGCGCAGGACACCGCATCTTGATCGTCGAGGACAGCCCGACGATGCGACAACTTCTCGTGTTCGCGCTGAAGCGTCTGAAGGGCGCAGAGGTGATCGAGGCGCAGGACGGCATGGACGGTCTGCGCAAGGTGTCGAGCGACCACTTCGATCTCGCCCTGATCGACATCAACATGCCCGTGATGGACGGCCTGAAGCTGATCCGTCTGATCCGGGGCGAGGAAAACCTGAAGGAGATGCCGATCGTGGTGATCACCACGGAGGGCGCCCAGGAGGACCGCGAGCGCGCGCTCGCGCTCGGCGCGAACGAATACCTGACCAAGCCGATCCAATCGAATCGCGTGCTCCAGGTCGCGCGGAGCCTGCTCAAGCTGGAGTAGGGCGCCCGGGCTTGTGATATACCTGCCCGCCGTGAGGGGGCGGGTCGTCTCCGGTCTTCGCATGCGCGGTCCCGGGCTGCGGGGCCTGCTCCCCGGCTTCGCGCCGTTCGCCCTCGTCACCCTCCTCGCCACGGGTTGCGGCTACCAGTTCGCCGACTACCGCGGCTCCCTGGGCGACGTGCGGCGCGTGAAGATCGAGACCCTCCGGAACGACTCCTTCGACCCGGGCTACGAGGCCGTCGTGACCGACGCGCTGGTCCGCGAGTTCATGCGGCGCGGCGCGGTGGAGGTGGTGGACGATCCGGAGAGCGCCGACCTCGTGATCACCGGCAGCGTGCTGCCCGTGACGACGACCGGCCGGAGCTTCTCTTCGGTGCTGCTCGCCCTCGAGTACCAGGTCACCGTACGCCTCGATCTGAAGGCGGAGCGCCGGGACGGCCGCGAGATCAAGATCGATGCGAACGCCCTCTCGCAGACCGAGATCTACCTCGCGAGCGCGGATGTCGAGGTATCCCGGAAGAACCGTCAGGAGGCGATGCACCGCGTCTCGCGCGTGCTCGCCGAGCGCGTGCACGACGCGTTGTACGAGCGCCTCCTGCCATGACACCGGAGGAGCTGCACGCCGAGCTCGGACGCGGGCGGCTCCGTCCCGCATACCTGCTCGCGGGGGAAGAGCTGCTGCTCCGGGACGACGCGCTCGCCGCGATCCGGGAGACCGCGGTCGACCCCGCGGCGCGTGACTTCAACTTCGACCGGCTGCACGGCGCGACCACGAGCGGCCCCGCACTGATGGACGCGCTGCGCACGCTGCCTGTCATGGCGCCGCGGCGGCTCGTGTGGCTCCGCGAGCCCGGCGAGGCCAGGGGCAAGACGGCCGGCCCGCAGGAGGCGCTCGCGGGCGCCGTGGCGGAGGTGGCCGGTCGCGACGACGTCGTGCTCGTCGTGACGGCGGCGCGCGTCGATCGGCGCGAGAAATGGGTGCGCGCCTTCGCCGATCCGGCCGCGCTCGTGGCGTGCGAGCCGCCGAAGGGGCGCGCCGCGCTCGTCGCATTCGTGCGTCAGGAGGCGGTGCGTCAGGGCGTCTCGCTCGCAGCGGGCGTCGCGGAGATCTTCGCCGAGCGCATCGGCCCGCAGCTCCTGGTGATGCGCCAGGAGATCGCGAAGACCGCCCTCCTGGCCGCGCCCGCGACGAAGCTCGAGCGCGACCACGTGCTGCGCTCGGCCATCGACGTCGCAGACGAGCCGATCTGGGACCTCACGGACGCCATCGGCGAGGGCCGGGCGGGCGATGCGGTCGCATTGCTCGGACGGCTGCTCCGGGGTGGCGCGCCGGAGCCCGTCGTCCTGGCGAGCCTCGCGTCCCACTTCCGGAAGCTCGCCCGCGTGCGGACGGGCGGCGCCGTGGCGGGCCCGCCATTCGTCGTCCAGAAGCTGGAGTCGCAGGCGCGGCGGTACACGCCGCGGCGTCTCGTGCAGCACCTGGCGGCGATCCACACGACCGACGAGGCGCTGAAGGGGCAGGGCGGACTCTCTCCCGAGCTCGCGCTCGAGCGCCTCGTGCTCGGACTCGCTTCCTGACGCCCGAGGGCTAGTTCTTGGAGGACCTGGCGAGGCGCTTCGCGAGACGGGAGACGCGGCGGCTCGCGCGCCGCTTCGGGATGACTCCCTTGCTCGCGGCCTGACGCAGCGCGCGCTCGGCCGCGCGGAGCTTCTCGCCGGCCCCGGCCTCGCCGCCTTCCAGCGCGGTGAGGAAGTCCTTCACGACGGTGCGGGTCCGGGTCAGGACGTTGCGGTTCCGCAGGCGACGCCGCTCCGACTGGCGCGCACGCTTCTCCGCCGACTTGTGGTTGGCCAACTCCGGACCTCCAGGCTGTGTTCAGGGCGCGCGGAGTCTACTCGCCGGTCCGGGCGGTGTCGACTCGCTGGGCGGCCCGCGGCAGGGCCACACGCCCCCCCTTTCGCTGGGATTCAGGGACTCCTGCGTCCGGCCGATAGGCCTGGCGGGCGATCGCGCCCGGAGGGGATCGGCTTGATTGCAGGCTTCACGGGCAGGCTCGCGCGCCTCCGGGTCACGGCGGGCCTCGTCCTCGCGCTGGGCCCGCTCGCGGCGGGGGCCGCCGAGACCGCCATGCCGGTCGCGTCCCCGGAGCCGCCGCCGCTGGTGATCGCCCCGGGCTTCGCGCCGACTCCTCGGAGCTCCGCTGGCGACCCGGCCCCGCCGGCGCCGCCCAGGACCGACGTGCAGACCGTCTGGACCGCGCCGGGGATCTCGCTCGCGGAGCGGGTCGAGCGCACCCGCACCGTGGTCCGTGAGCTCGGCGTGGGGAGCTTCGACGCCGCCGCCCGCGCACTCCTGACCGATCCCGCAGCAGGCGGGCCGGAGGAGCGCGCGGAGGACGCGGTGGCCGTCGCGCCCGGGCTGCCCTTCGCCTGGGGAGCGCTCGCCCGAGCGCGCTGGCAGCACGGCGGCGACCCGATCGGCAGCGCGCGCGCTCTCGTCTCGGGCCTCCTTCTGCTCGATCGACACCTCGAAGCGTCGCTTTGGTGGCGCGCAAACGGGCTGCTCGCCGCGGCGTTGGGTCTCTTCGGCGGAGCTCTCGCGTTCCTGGCGCTCGCTTGCGCGTTCGGTGCGCGCCGGGCCGCGCACGATCTCGGCGACCGCGTGTTGCCGGGGGCTCCCGAGTTCAGCCGCATGCTGCTCCTCGGCTGCCTCGTCCTCGCTCCGCTCGCGCTCGGCGAAGGCATGGCCGGGCTGGCGCTCGGCCTCTTCGGGCTCTCCTTCGCGAGCAGCGGAACGCGCGGGCGCAGGGCGCAGGTCGCCGCCGCCGTTGCGCTCGCCGCCGCGCTGTTCCCCGTGCTCGACCACGCGGGCGGCGCGCTCGCGGGGCTCTCGTCGGATCGCGTGGCGCTGGCCGCGTTCGCGGTCGAGCGCGAAGCCGTGACGACGGGCGAGCTGGCGCGCCTCGAGCGGGCGGCGGACTCCGATCCCCTGGCCTCGCGGGCGCTGGCCGTGCGCGCGCGACGCCTGCACGCGCTGGCCGAGGCCGATGCGCGCTACGCCCAGCTCCTCGAGGGCGGCTCCGCCGATCCGATCCTCGTGAACAACGCGGCGAACGTGCGCCTCTCGCTCGGGGACAGCCGGGCCGCGATCGCACTCTACGAGCAGGCCACTGCCCGCGTCGACGATCCCACCCTCCTGTTCAATCTCTCCCATGCGCACGGCGCGGCGATCCACCCGGACCTGCAGGACGCGACGCTGGCGCGCGCGCAGCAGCTCGACGCCGATGTCGTGGGCGAGCTGACGGATCTCCTGGGAAGTGCGCAGCGCGGCCTCGTGCTCGATCTCCCCATCCCGGCGTCGCTCCTGCGGGCTCGGCTCACGCGCGGCCCGTCCGGCGTCGCGGTGGCGGAGGAGCTGCGCGAGTCGGTCGCGCCCGGGCGGCTCGGGCGTAGCCCGATCGCATTCGGTGTCGCGTTCGCCGCAGTCGCGCTCCTCGGGGCGCTCGCCACGCGAGGCGCACGGCCCACGGGCTGGTGCTCCCGCTGCGGCGCGCGCCGCTGTCCGCGCTGCGACGACGCCCAAGCCGACACAGATCTGTGCGAAGCGTGCGCGCGTCTGACGCACCGACCGGAGACCACGGATCCCGCGCTGCGGATCGAACGGCTGAACGAGCTCCGGGCACGGCAGCGCTGGCGCGAGCGCATCGGCGTTGCCGCCGGAGCGCTCGTGCCCGGCGCGGCCGGGCTCTGGACCGACCGACCGCTCCTCGGACTGGTCGGAGCGATCGCCGGGTGCAGCGCGGTCGTGACCGCGATCGGGCCGCGGGACGGCGTGCCCGATCCCTCCGCGGCGGGTCTCGCAGGCGCGGCGGCCTTCGCGCTCGTGGCGGCGGGTCTGGTCGCGACCCACGTGGTCACCGCGGTGTGGGCGCTGCGCGGACGGAGGGACTGAGCGTGTCGGTCGCCCTCCGTGGCAATCTGAAGGATTTCGGCGTCGGCGAGGTGTTCCAGCTGATCGGACAGCAGCGGAAGACCGGTGTGCTCGAGGTGGCAGGCGACGGCGACCGGATCCAGCTGCACTTCGACGGGGGGTCCGTGGTGTACGCCGCCCCGGCCGGCGCCTACGACCAGGCGGCCCTCGGCGAGATGCTCGTCCGTTGCGGCCTCTTGACGCCCGACACGCTCGAGGAGCTCGAGCGCGAGCGGACGTCGACGCTCCTGCCGCTCTCCAAGCTCGTGGTCAACAAGCAGCTCCTGGGCGCGGCCGAGGTCGAGGCGATCGAGGATCTGCTCACGCAGGAGACGATCTTCGCGCTGCTGCGGCGGGAAGGGGGATCGTTCCACTTCGTGGCCCAGCCCGTGACGCACGAGCGCGCCGCCGGAAGCCTGCTGGGCGCCGAGCAGATCCTGATGGACGGGCTTCGCATGGTCGACGAGTGGCGGAGCTTCTCCGGCCGCCTGCCGGCGGACACCACGGTGTTTCGGCGCACCGGTCCGTTCGATCGGCTGCGGTCCCACGCGCGCGGCGAGTCGAACGCGCGGCTCGCGGCGGCCGAGCGCATGTTCCTGATGATCGACGGCCGCCTCCCGGTCCGCCGCGTGATCGATCTGTCGCGCCTCGGCACGTTCGAGGCGATGCGCTGGCTCGTCGAGCTCCAGCGCGCCGGTCTCGTCGCCGCCCTCGACCCCGAGGAACTGGATCGCGCTCGTGGTCGCGCACGGCTCGCGCCGCCTGCGCCGAGCCGGCTCGCCACGAAGGTCGCCCTCGCGGCGCCCTTCGTGGTCGCGGGGCTCCTGCTCGCCGTGGCGTGCCTCGCCCCGCGGCCCGCGGGATCGCCCCCCACGCTGCGCGAGCCGCTCGAGGAGGCGCGCGCGGCGTTCGAGCTCCGCCGGGTGCGGAATGCGCTCGATGCGTATCGGGCTGCAGCGGCGCTGAAGGCCACGGCGGGCGTTCGCCTCGAGGACCCGCTGGCGGACTGGCCCGAGAGCCTCGAAGCGCTGGTCCGCGAGGGCTACCTGCCCCCGGACGCGTTGGCGGCGCGGGCGGCACGCCCGTACTATTACGCGCGCCGTGCGGACGGCGCGGAGCTGCTCGCCCCCGAGCGTACGATCGCAGGCACCGCGACAACCTCCGGAGCGCCGGGACCCTCGGACGTCCCGGGAGCCACAGGAAAGGCGGACCGTCCCTGACGCGAGAGCAGGCCTCCACCCGCCAGACCCTCATCTTCGACGACAACCACACCGCCGCCGAGCTCTACGGCGACGGCGACCGCACGCTCCGCATCCTCGAGCAGGAGCTCGGGGTCCACGCGCGCGCTCGGGGCAACGAAGTGCGCCTCGTCGGCGGCGTCGACGAGGTCGCCGTCGCACGCAAGGTGCTGGAGGAGCTGTACGGGCTCCTCCGCGCCGGCACGCCGGTGCATGCGCGCGAGGTCCGCGAGGCGGTCCGCATGGCGACGCAGCAGCCCGCGACGCCACTCTCCGAGGTGTACGAGGACGTGCTCGGCGCGGTCGGCTCGCGGCGGCGCATCGGCGCGAAGAACCTGTCGCAGCGCCGCTACGTGGAGCTGATGCGAACCTCCGACCTCGTCTTCGCGGTCGGGCCCGCCGGCACCGGCAAGACGTATCTCGCCATGGCGATGGCGGTCGCAGCGCTCAACCGCCACGAGGTTTCGCGCGTGATCCTGACCCGGCCCGCGGTCGAGGCGGGCGAGAAGCTGGGCTTCCTGCCCGGGTCGATGGCGGAGAAGGTGAACCCCTACCTGCGGCCGCTCTACGACGCGCTGCACGACATGATGGACTTCGAGAAGGCCAACCGCCTGATGGAGCGCGGCTCGATCGAAGTCGCGCCCCTGGCATTCATGCGCGGGCGGACGCTCAACGACTCGTTCGTGATCCTGGACGAGGCTCAGAACACGACCAGCGAGCAGATGAAGATGTTCCTCACGCGCCTCGGCTTCAACTCCAAGGCCGTCGTGACGGGCGACGTCACGCAGATCGACCTGCCCACGGACAAGAAGAGCGGCCTCGTCGAAGCCGTGCGGATCCTCGAAGACGTAGAGGGCATCGCGTTCATGCGATTCACCGAGGCGGACGTGGTCCGACACCCGCTGGTGCAATCCATCATCCGAGCCTACGACCGCGCCTCGGCCGGGAGCCCCACGCGCCGCGAGGACTCGGAGCACGCCGGCAGCGAATGATCGTCCGCCTGTCGGGTCCGCGACGCAGCCGGACGCGGCCGTCTCCGGACCGGCGTCTCCTGCGCATGCGCGCGCGTCGCGTCCTGGCGGCCGTGGGCCGCGGGGACGCCGAGCTGTCGGTCACCCTCGTCGACGACGCCGCGATGGCCGCGCTGAACGGCGCCCACCGCGGCCGGCCGCATCCGACCGACGTGCTGTCCTTCTCGCTGCTCGAAGGCTCGCACGCGCGGTTCGCCGGGCCGCTGCTCGGCGACGTCGTGATCGGGCTCGAAGCCGCGGCTCGTCAGGCCCGCGCGGGGGGGCGCACGCTCGACGACGAGGTGGCGCGTCTCCTGATCCATGGCGTGCTGCACCTGCTGGGGCACGACCACCAGCAGCGCGAGGAGGCGCGCCGCATGCGCGCCGAGGAGCGGCGGCTCGCGAAGGTGCTGGCCTCGTGATCCGCGCGCGGATCGGCTGGATCCTCGCCTACGCCGCGAGCACGTTCCTCGCCTTCCCCCACCCGGTCGGGAACGGCGTCGTCGACCTCGGCTTCGTGCTCGCCTGGGTCGCGCCGGCGTGCCTCATCGCCGGCGTGAGCGGGCTTCCGCCGGGCGCCGCCGGACGCGTCGGCTTCGTCGCGGGACTCGTCGCGCACTCGGCAGTGCTGCACTGGATCTACGTCGTCACGGTGGTGTATGGCCAGGCGCCGCCGATCGTGGGCGTGCTCGCTCCGATCGGCCTCGCGGTCTACATCGCGCTGTTCGGCGCGGCGTTCGGCGCCGGCGCGGCATGGCTCGAGCGTCGCGGAGCCGCGGGTCCGTTCGCGCTCGCCGCCCTCTGGACCGGACTGGACTGGTTCCGACACCTGTTCCTGTCGGGCTTCCCCTGGGCGGTCATCGGCTATGCGCAGCACGACGACCGCGCGCTGATGGCGCTCGCCCCGTTCGGCGGCGTCTATGCGCTCTCGTTCGTCACCGTGCTCGGCTCCGCCGCGGCCGTGGCGCTCGTGGGCGCCGCGCGCGCCGGTCGCCGTCCGCCTCGCGAGGTCGGCTTCGCGACCGCCGTCGTGGCCCTCGCGCTGGCGACGGGCCTGGCCCTCGGCGCGCGCGAGACGCCGCCCTCTCCGGGCTCCCTCCGCATCGCGGTCGTCCAGGGGAACATCGACCAGGGCATCAAGTGGAGCGCGGCCTTCCAGGAAGAGACCATGCGGATCTACGAGGACCTGTCCCGGCAGGCGGCGGCGCAGGGCGCCGAGTTCATCCTCTGGCCCGAGACCGCCGTGCCCGCCTCGCTGGAGACCGACGCAGGCTTCCGGACGCGCCTCGAGAAGCTCGCCCGCGAGCTCGACGCCGTGCTGGTCGTGGGGGCGGTGGGCATCGAGGACGACGCGCGCGGCCTCCGCTACTACGACAGCGCCTACGTGTTCGACACGGAAGGGCGGCGCCTCCACCGCTACGACAAGTCGCACCTCGTCCCCTTCGGCGAGTACGTGCCGCTCCGGGAGCTGCTCGGGCTCGTCCTCGGCGCCGTGGCGCGCGGGATGGCCACCGACAACGTCACGCCGGGCCCTGCCCCCCGCGCGCTGCCGCTGCCGCTGCCGGACCGACCCGGCCCGTCGCGCGTAGTCGAGGCGCCGCCCGTCGTGCCCGCGGGGGTTCCGATCTGCTATGAGTTGCTCTTCCCGGACCTGGTGCGGCGGTTCGTGGCGGACGGAGCAGAAGTGCTCTTCGCGCTCACGAACGACGCCTGGTACGGGCGGACGGGGGCGCCGTACCAGTTCCTCGCGATCACCGCGCTCCGCTCGGCCGAGACCTGCGTGTGGACCGCCCGAGCCGCGAACACCGGCGTGTCGGCGTTCATCGATGATCGGGGGCGGGTGCGGAGCCAGACGAGGATCTTCGAGCGCGGGTTCCTGGTGGCGGACGTGCCGCTTCGCCCCGATGCGGCGGCCAGGTCGTTCTACGTCCGACACGGCGACGTGTTCGCCTGGAGCTGCTGCGTGTTCGTCGTGGCGTGGGGGGCGCTGCGACGGAGACGAGAGGAGGCCCCGAGATGACCGAGTCCAGCGGCCCGGCGCCCGCGGCGCACGACGCCGCCCTGCTCGACGATCGGCTCCACCGCCTTCGGGTTCGGCTCGACGAGCTCCGGGGGCGCCTTTGACCTCGCTGGACTGCGCACCAGGAAGGACAAGCTCGAGCGGGAGTCCGCTCGTCCCGACCTGTGGGACGACCGCGAGCGGGCGGAGAAGATCCTGCGCGAGAAGCGCGCCGTCGAGCGCGATCTCGACTTCTTCGACCGCCAGGACCGGGTCCTCGAGGACGCGTCCGTCCTGCTCGAGCTCGCGGGCGAAGCCGATGACGCGGCCACGCGCGCGGAGGCGGCGGAGAAGCTCGACGAGGCGACGCGCGCCCTCGACGAGGCGGAGCTCCGGCGGCTGCTCGGCGGCGAGCACGACGCGAGCAACGCGATCCTCTCGATCAATGCGGGCGCGGGCGGTACGGACGCGTGCGACTGGGCCGAGATGCTGCTGCGGATGTACCTGCGCTGGGCGGAGCGGAAGGGCTTCAAGGCCGAGATCCTCGACGCCCAGCCCGGCGACGAGGCCGGTCTCCGTGGCACCACGGTGACCATCTCCGGAGACTACGCGTTCGGGTATCTCAAGACGGAGGAGGGCGTACACCGGCTGGTGCGGATCTCCCCGTTCGACTCGCAGCACCGCCGCCACACCGCGTTCGCCAGCGTGTCCGTGGTGCCGGAGATCGACGACGAGGTCGAGGTCGAGATCGACGAGAACGATCTGCGCGTGGACACCTACCGCGCGGGGGGCGCCGGAGGCCAGCACGTCAACAAGACCGACTCCGCGGTCCGTCTCACCCACCTGCCGACTGGCATCGTCGTCCAGTGCCAGAACGAGCGCTCGCAGCACAAGAACCGCTCGGCCGCGATGAAGGTGCTGCGCGCACGCCTCTACGAGCGCGCGCGCGAGGAGCAGGAGGCGAAGGTCGCCGCGCTCCGCGGCGAGCGGCGCGACGTGAACTTCGGCAGCCAGATCCGCTCGTACACGCTCCACCCGAGCCAGCGCGTGAAGGACCACCGCACGGGCGTCGAGGTGGGGAACGCGCAGGGCGTCCTCGAGGGAGACGTCGACGAGTTCATCCGCGCGACGCTGCTCCAGCGCGCGAACTCCCACGTGATCGGTGGACAGGGGAAGGCATGAGCGACGCCGAGCGAGAGAGCCGCCGTGCGCGTCTCGAGGCCCTGCGTGCGCAGGGCGTGGACCCGTTCCCCGCGCGCGTCGGCGAGCGCACGCGCATCGCCGAGGTGCGCGCCGAGGCCGACGCGCTCGACGCCGCTGCGCTCGAGGCGGAGCCGCGGCCGGCCGCGGTGGCGGGCCGCGTCCTCTCGCTGCGGAGCTTCGGGAAGCTGCGGTTCTTCGATCTCGTCGAGGACGGCGTCCGGATCCAGGCGAGCGCGCGGAAGGGCGAGGCGCCGGAGGCGGTGTGGGCGCTGCTCGAGCAGCTCGACGTCGGCGACTTCGTGCGCGTCGCGGGACGGCTGTGGCGCACGCGGACCGGCGAGCTCACCGTCTCCGCGGTGGCGCTCGACCTGCTGGCCAAGAGCCTGCGTCCCCTGCCGGAGAAGTGGCACGGTCTCGCGGACGTCGAGGCGCGGTTCCGCCAGCGCTACCTCGACCTCCTGGTGAACGAGGACGCGCGGCGCATCGCGTTCGTGCGCAGCCGCACGGTGACGGCGCTGCGCGCCTTCCTCGACGCGCGCGGGTTCATCGAGGTGGAGACGCCGGTGCTCCAGCCGCTCTACGGCGGCGCGACGGCCCGCCCCTTCACGACGCACCACAACCTCTACGACCAGGACCTCTACCTCCGGATCTCGGACGAGCTCTACCTGAAGCGCCTCGTCGTCGGCGGCCTCGACCGCGTGTACGAGATCGGCCGCGATTTCCGCAACGAGGGCGTGTCGCGCAAGCACAACCCCGAGTTCACGATGCTGGAGTGCTACCAGGCGTTCGCGGACTACCGCGACATGATGGACCTCGTGCAGGACATGGTGCAGGAGGCAGCGGCGCGCGTGCTCGGGACGCTGCGCTGCTCGTGGCAGGGCAAGGAGATCGACTTCGCCGGCAGCTGGCCCCGCGTGACGATGCGCGAGGCGATCCGCGACCGCACCGGCGTCGACATCCTCGCGTCCGCCGACGCGGCCGGCCTCGCCGCCTCCGCGAAGGGCGCCGGGCTCGAGTTCGATCCGCAGCCGACGTGGGCGCGGGGGGTGGACGAGATCTTCGGGCGATTCGTGGAGCCGACGCTGGTGCAGCCGACCTTCGTCACCGACCACCCGATCGAGCTCTCCCCGCTCGCGAAGCGCAAGACGGACGAGCCCCGTCTCGTCGAGCGCTTCGAGCTCTTCACGGCCGGCTTCGAGCTCGCGAACGCGTTCAGCGAGCTGAATGATCCGATGGATCAGCGAGAACGGTTCGAGGCCGCGCGGCGTGACGCCGGCGACGGCGACGAGGAGGCCCACCCGATGGACGAGGACTATCTGCGGGCGCTCGAGCACGGCCTCCCGCCCACCGGAGGCATCGGCCTCGGCATCGACCGCTTCGTGATGGTGCTGGGCGATGCGCCCTCGCTGCGCGAGACCATCCTGTTCCCGCACCTGCGGCCGGAGCGTTCCTGATGGGCGCCTTCGCGGTCGGGGCCTGGGACGTGGCGACGGCAGCGGGCGGCACGCTCGCGCTGGCGTTCATCATCGCGCTCGCGCTCGGAATCAATGCGCTCACGCTGCTCTTCGTGGGCTCTGCGGTCGTGGTGCTCGAACGCTTCGCGCGCGCGGCGCGCCGCTTCTCGAGCATCGCCCTGATGGCGGCCGGCGTGGCCACGCTGGTAGGCGGGCTCGCGGCAGACACGATGGTGCCCCACCAGATCTCGGCCGGCGGCCTGTCGGCGCTGCGGGCCTGGGGGCTCGGCGCCGCCTGGGCCCTCGTCGTGATCGCGGTGACGGCGACACTCGTCCGGTTCACCCTGAAGCGGCTTGCGCCCGCCCGGCTGGGGGCGATCGCGCTGGTCCTCCTGGGTCTCGGGTACGCCCTCGTCGTCGGCGGCACCGACCAGCTGCTGTGGGCGGCGGCGCCGCCGACCGTCGCGGCCGCGGCCGCGCTCGCCCTCGCCCTGCGCCGCCGCGCGCGCGGCGAGCCGGAACGCGGGGAGGTGGAGCGGCTGCTGCTCCTCCTCGCAGGAGTGCTCCTCGTGGGCGTCGCGATCGCCCTCGCCCTGCCGAAGCCCCGCCAGGAGGTGGCGGGCGCCGGTGCCGGTCTGCTCGGGATCCTGGGCGCGACGATCGTGCTCGGCCTCCTGCCGCTCGCGGGGGCAGGCCTGCTCGACATGCGGCGCTCGGCCGAGTGGTTCATTGCGGCCCGCTACCTGGTGGCCAAGCGGCGCCAGACCTTCATCTCCGTCATCACCGGCATCTGCGTCGGCGGCGTCGCCGTCGGGGTCTGGCTCATCATCACCGTGCTGTCGGTGATGAACGGGTTCGAGCGGACGTGGCGCGACGAGATCATCGGCAACCGCGCCCACTTCACCGTGCACAGCGGCCTGGGCGCGTTCGAGGGTTACCCGGAGGTGGTGGACGAAGTGCGGCAGATGCCCGGCGTGCTCGGCGCTGCACCCTACGTCGACGCCGAGGGGATGGTGCGGGGGGGCGCGGGCGAGATCGTCGCGGTGCGCCTGCGCGGCATCGACCCGCAACACGTCGGAGACGTCACCGACCTGCCCCAGGACGTGGTGTCCGGCCGGATCGACGACCTCGAGCCCCGCCCGATCGGCGGCAAGAGCGCCGACGCCGGCGAGGCGCTGCCCGGCGTCATCATCGGGAGCGAGCTCTCGGCGCACCTCGGGCTCGCGGTGGACGACCCCGTGCTGCTCGTGTCGCCCTTCGGCGGTCCGCCGACGCCGCTCGGCCCCGCGCCGCGGCTGAAGCGCTTCCGTGTCGCGGGCGTGTTCAAGACGAGCTTCTTCCAGTGGGACGAGGCGTTCGCCTACACCAGCATCCCCGCCGCCCAGGATTTCCGGCGCGTGGGAGACGTGGTCGACGGCATCGAGGTGAGGGTCGACGACTTCTACCGGTCGCAGCGCATCGCGCGCACGGTGCAGGAGAAGATCGGCTTCCCGTACTACACACGGGATTGGAAGGAGTACTTCCCCTCCTTCTTCCAGGCCCTGAAGACCGAGCGCGTGATGATGTTCTTCCTGCTCACGATGATCATGGTGGTCGCCGCATTCGTGATCGTCGCGACGCTGATCATGATGATCATGGAGAAATCCAGCGACATCGCGATCCTGAAGACGATGGGGGCCGAGGACTCCAGCATCGAACGCATCTTCGCGATCGAGGGCACGCTGATCGGGCTCGTGGGCACGGCGGTCGGCGTGGCTGCGGGGATCGTCGTCACGACGCAGCTCGACTGGATCCAGAAGCAGATCGAGGCGCTCACGGGGATCGATACCCTGCCGGCGTCGGTGTATCAGCTGTCGACGCTCCCCTGGGAGATCGACGTGACGCAGATCGCCCTCGTGGCGGTCATCGCGATGGTGCTGTCGCTGGGCGCAACGCTCCTGCCTTCGCGGCAGGGCGCGCAGCTCGATCCGGCGGAGGCGCTCCGGTATGAGTGACGAGCTCCTTCGCGTCGAGGGGCTGCGCAAGACCTTCGTGACCGGCGAGGGGCGGGTCGAGGTGTTGCGCGGCGTGGACCTCGTCGTACGTCCCGGGGAGCGCCTCGCGATCGTCGGGCAGTCCGGGGTGGGCAAGTCGACGCTGCTCTACATCCTCGGCACGCTGGACCATCCGACCGGGGGCCGCGTCCTGTTCCGCGGCGACGATCTGTTCGTGAAGACGCCCGCAGAGCTCGCCCGGTTCCGCAGCGAGTCGCTCGGCTTCGTGTTCCAGTTCCACCATCTGCTGCCCGAGTTCGACGCCGTGGAGAACGTGATGATGCCCGGCCTCGTCCGGGGGATCGGCTTCGCGGACATGCGGAAGCGGGCGACGGCGATCCTCGAGGAGGTCGACCTGGGTCATCGGCTTCGCCATCGGGTCGGGAAGCTCTCGGGGGGCGAGCGCCAGCGGGTCGCGGTCGCGCGGGCGCTCGTCCTGAACCCTGCGCTCGTGCTGGCGGACGAGCCCACGGGGAACCTCGACCCGGTAACGGGAGAGCGGGTCGAGGACCTCTTGCTCGAGATGAACCGCACCCGCGGGACCGCGCTCGTGATCGTGACCCACAACCCCGCCCTGGCCTCCCGACTGGGGCGCACCGCCACGCTCGTCGAGGGAAAGCTCTAGGCGGCGGCTCCGCTGTCAACTCCGCGCAGGGCCAGCAGAAAAACCATCCGGCGGGGTTGCCTCCGGCGGTCCGCGGCGAGTAGAATGCGGCCGCCCGATGGGGGTGTTCGTAGACCATTCACGGCCCGCCGGTCCCGACGAGGGCGCCGCCCGGGCGACTCCGCGGCCGCGCGGGGTGTGCCCGCAGAGGAACCCATTGCGCTTGCACCGCCGCGTGGGAACGGTCGGCCGCGTCGCCACCGCGTGGTGTCTCGTGATGCTCGTCGGCTGGGCCGTCCCCGCCCGCGCCGCGCAGCCGTCCGGTTCGGGCGCCCCGCCCGCGCGGGTCAAGGTGGCCGTGCTGCCCTTCGCCCTGCACAGCGCCAAGCCCCTCGACCACCTCCAGAAGTCGATCCCGGAGCTGCTCCAGAGCAGGCTCGAAGCGGCGGGCCGCATCGACGTGATCGACCCGGCCGTGGTGAAGGATGCCGCGGCGCACCTGCGTGATCCCGGCGACGAGACCGCCCTGCGCAATCTCGCGCGCGAGCTCGGCGCCGAGTACGTCGTCACGGGAAGCCTCACCGAGCTCGCCGGCCGCTACAGCCTCGACGCCCGCGTGACCCCCGCGGCCCCGCAGGCGGCGAGCCAGTCGATCGCGTTCACCGCCGAGAGCGAGGACGAGCTGCTCGAGCGCGTGAACGAGCTCGCCGACCGTGTGGTGGCGATCGGGTCGGGCGCGGAGCGCGCGCTCGTGCTCGACGTCCAGTTCGACAGCCCGATGGAGATCGACCCCGCGCTGCGCGAGCGGATCAAGACCCGCGTCGGGCAGCCGTACGACGCCGAGGTCGCGCGGGAGGACGTGACGCTGCTCAAGTCCGTGCCCGGCGTGGGGACCGCGACCGTCGCGACGGAGTACCGCGCCGGCGGCGTGGCCGTGCGCTTCCGCGTGATCCCGGCGGGCCGGCTCCTCTCGGGCGGGGGGAAGCCGACTGCCAACGAGGACCGCGTGGCCGAGATCCGGATCCGCGGCAACCGGCGCATCGAGGCGGACGCGATCCGGGCGCGCATCTCGACGAAGCCCGGAGATCCCTACTCGCAGCAGCGCATCGCGAACGACGTGCACGCCGTCTTCGGGCTCGGCTTCTTCCGCAACGTGAAGGTCCTGTCGGAGGAGACGCCGGCGGGCCGCATCGTGACCTTCGAGGTCGAGGAGAACCCGGTCATCCGGCAGGTCGCCATCTCGGGGAACGAGGGCCTGGAGGCCGACAAGATCCGCGACGCCCTCACCCTCACCACCGGGTCCACGCTCGACTACCCGCTCCTCTACGAGAACACCGAGCGCATCGAGGCCCTCTATCGCGCGCAGGGCTACTACCTCGCGAAGGTCACGCACACGATCCAGCCGCTGTCCCCGGAGGCGGTCGCCGTCACGTTCGAGATCGACGAGGGCGAGAAGCTGCGGCTCGAGGAGATCGTGTTCGAGGGCAACGAGGCGCTCTCGTCCTCGGAGCTGCTCTCCGGGCTCCAGACCAAGCCGTGGCACTTCTACTCCTACGTCACGACCTACCTCGACAAGTCGGGGACGTACTCCGAGCCGGTGTTCGCCCAGGACCTGCGCACGATCGAGCAGAAGTACACGGATCGCGGCTACATCCAGGTCGAGATCGGCGAGCCCCGCGTCGACCCCACGAAGGACGGCTTGATCGTCACCGTGCCGATCAAGGAGGGGAAGCAGTTCCACGTCGGCAAGATCGACGTGGCGGGCGACACCACGGCGGACGTGCCAGCGCTGGTCGAGCGGCTCAAGCTCAAGACCGGCGACGTGTTCAACCGGTCGCTTCTCACCAAGGACGTGGAGCTCCTCACGCACGAGTACACGGACCGCGGCTACTACTTCGCGACCGTGAATCCGCAGACCGGGCTCGAGCCGACGACCCAGGTGGTGGACGTGACCTACCAGGTCGAGCGCGGTTCGCTCTACTTCATCCGCGAGATCGAGGTGTCGGGCAACACGACGACCGTCGATCCCGTGCTGCGCCGCGAGATGCAGCTCGTGGAGGGACAGCTCTGGTCGGCGCGAGCGATCGACACGAGCAAGCAGCGGCTCCAGAACCTCGGCTTCTTCGAGGAGGTGAACTTCGAGCCGAAGCCGACGGACACGCAGGGGCAGCTCGATCTCGGGGTCAAGGTCGTGGAGCGGCCGACCGGGTCGCTGTCGTTCGGCGCCGGGTTCTCGTCGCAGGACAAGTTCATCTTCTCCGGCAGCCTCTCGCAGAGCAACCTGTTCGGCTACGGCTACGGCGTCCAGCTCTCGGGCGACTTCGGCGGCAACGCCCAGCGCTTCTTCCTGTCGTTCACCGATCCCTACTTCCTCGACTCGGACTGGAGCCTCGGCCTCACCGCATTCAAGACGAACGTGCAGTACGACAACTTCGAAGAGAAGCGGACGGGCGGCGACCTGACGTTCGGTCACGCGCTCAACGAGTCGAACACCGCGCGCGGCTTCGCCGGCTACAGCTTCGCCCTGCGCGAGATCAAGCAGGACTCGAACGTCCGCGCCGCGGCGATGATCTTCCGCGAGACGATCTCCGGTCAGGAGAGCACGAGCATGGCTTCGATCTCGTTCCGGGGGGAGGACATCGACAACCGGATCGCGCCCACGCAGGGCTTCCAGTACGGCGGTTCGCTCGAGTACTCGGGGCTCGGCGGCTTCACGAAGTTCCTGCGCCTCGAGACCCGCGCGAACTGGTACATCCCCGTGCCCGAGTGGTTCCCGCTCAAGTCGACGTTCCTGCTCGGAGCGCGCGCGGGCTGGACGATCCCGTTCAACAGCCTCTCCGAGTACGATCTGGGGAACCAGGGGAAGAACGCGTGTCTTCCCGGCGACCCGAGCGTGCCGAGCTCGGACGGCCAGGCGTGCTTCCTCGGGGCGATCGACCGGGACCTCAAGCTGCCGCTCTCCGAGCGCTACTTCCTCGGCGGTCTCGGCACCTTCCAGCTGCGAGGCTACAAGGCGCGCACCGTCGGGCCGCGCCGGGCCGTCCTCTATCCCACGGGCCTCGGCGCGGCGCTCGGTGGAAACGTGGACAAGAACTCCAAAGCCCCCTTCGCGCCGCTCGGCGTCGCGCAGAACGGGGTCTGCACCCAGCTGGCAGTCAACCAGGGCAACGGGGGTGACGGCTACGTCGGCGGGGACCTGAGCCGGCCGACCTGCAACGACATCCACGCCAGGAAGTTCAAGGACTTCGCCGATCTCAAGGACACCGACGCGATCGGTGGAAACAAGTTCCTGTCGCTTTCGATCGAGTACCGGTTCCCGATCTCCGAGGCGCTCGGTCTCATGGGAATCCTGTTCTTCGACGCGGGCAACGCGTTCGCGGAGGACGAGAGCGTCGTGGACTTCGGCAACTGGCGCTACGGTACGGGATTCGGGGCGCTCTGGTTCTCGCCGTTCGGGCCCTTGCAGGGCTTCCTCGGCTTCCCGATCAATCCCTACAAGGAGATCGAGGACAGCGTCGTCTTCGAGTTCTCCGTGGGCGGCGCCAACTTCTGAGACCGCACGATCGAACGTGCGAGAACGGCTCCTCGACAGCACGCGTCGAGAGAGCGCGAGGGGAAAAGGGCATGCGGATCCACAAGGCCATCATCCTGCTCGGGCTCGCGATCATCCTCGTCTGGGGAACGGCCGCGACGGACGAGCCCATCAAGGTGGGGGTCGTCGACCTCGAGCAGGCGCTCGTGTCGACGGAAGAGGGCAAGAAGGCGGGCGAGGAGGTCGCGCGCAAGCAGCGCGAGGCCGAGGCCCAGGTGCAGCCGATGGTCGAGAAGTACAAGGCGCTCGAGGAGGAGATCAAGAGCAAGAAGTTCGTGCTCTCCGAAGAGGCCCTCTACCAGAAGCAGCTCGATCTGGTCTCGATGCGCAACGAGGTCGAGGCGAAGCTCAAGCAGCTCGACAACGATCTCAAGGTCGACGCCGAGCGCATCCGCGGCCCGCTCGTCAAGAAGATGGTCGACATCGTGCGCGAGGTCGGCAAGGAGCAGGGCTACACGATGATCTTCGCGCGCGGCGCGGGCGGGATGATCTACAACCGCGAGGCGATCGACATGACCGACCTCGTGGTCGAGAAGTTCAACAAGAAGGGCTGAGCCCGGCGTGACGAAGGTCCATCCGAGCGCCCTCGTCGATCCGAAGGCGCGCCTCGGCCGGGGCGTGAGCGTCGGGCCGTTCTCCGTGGTCGGGCCCGACGTGACGCTCGCGGACGACGTGGAGATCGCGGCCCACGTCTTCGTCACGGGGCGGACGTCGATCGGGGCCGGCACGCGGGTCTTCCCGTTCGCCGGGATCGGCGGCGAGCCCCAGGACAAGAGCTTCGCCGGGGAGCCGACGCACCTCGAGATCGGCGCCGGCAACGTGATCCGCGAGCACGTCACGATCCACGTGGGAACGCCGCGCGGCGGCGGCTGCACCCGCGTGGGCGACGACAACCTGATCATGAACTGCGTGCACATCGCGCACGACTGCCAGATCGGCTCCCACACCATCCTCGCCAGCTTCACCGGCCTCGCGGGCCACGTGCTCGTCGAGGACTACGCGGTCCTCGGCGCCTACACGGGAGTGCACCAGTTCTGCCGGGTGGGCGAGTCCGTCATGTGCGCGTCGAACGCGAAGCTCTCCCTCGATGCACCACCGTTCTCGATGGTCGCCGGGGATCGGGCGCGGCTCGCCGGACTCAACAGCGTGGGGCTGAAGCGCCGTGGGCTCGACGGCGAAGCGCTCAAGGCGCTGAAGCGCGCCTTCCATCTCGTATTCCATTCGAAGCTGCGCCTCGAGCCGGCCCTCGCGCGGGTGCGCGAGGAGCTCCCGGCCTCCGACGAGGTCGCGCATCTCGTGCGCTTCCTCGAGAAGTCCGAACGGGGCTTCTGCCGCTGAGCGCACGGCCCGCCGGCAGCGGCGGCGCGCTCGGCCTGATCGCGGGCTTCGGGCGCTTCCCGCTCGACCTCGCGCGCGCGGCGCGGCGGCGCGGCGCCCGCGTCGTCGGCATCGCGTTCCACGGCGACACCGATCCCGCGCTCGCGAACGAGGTCGACGAGCTCCACTGGCAGCACCTCGGCGAGCTCGAGACGCTCATCCAGACGCTCCGGCGCGGCGGCGTCCGAGAGGCGGTGATGGCCGGGAAGGTGGTGAAGACCCAGCTCTTCGGCGATCTCGGGAGCCTGCGGCCCGACGCGCGTGCCCTGCAGCTCATCGCGGGGCTGGCGAGCCGCAACGACGACTCGATCCTCACCGCGCTCGCCGACACCCTCGGCGCCGAAGGCATCACGCTCCTGTCCCAGAGCGCCCTCGTGCCCGAGCTGCTGGCCGGAGAGGGGACGCTCGGGGGCGTCGTTCCCACCGCGCAGCAACGGGCGGAGATCGCGTTCGGGTGGCCGGTCGCGAAGGCGCTCGGCGGCGTGGACGTCGGCCAGACCGTCGTGGTGCGCGAGCGCGCGGTGCTCGCCCTCGAGGCCATCGAGGGCACGGATGCGGCAATCGAGCGCGGGGCTGCGCTCGGCGGACCCGGCGCCTGCGTGATCAAGGTGGCGAAGCCCCGCCAGGACCCCCGCTTCGACGTGCCCGCCGTGGGGCTGCGGACGCTGGCGGTGATGGCGGCGGGCAGGTGCGCAGTGCTCGCGGTCGAAGCCGGATGCACGCTACTGCTCGACCGCGAGGCGCTCGTCGCCGAGGCCGACCGACACGGGATCGCGTTGGTTGGAGTCTCTCCCGCCGGCGGAGCCGGGTCGGAGCAGCGGTGACGTCCGGGCCGATCCGTCTGGGCGTCGTCGGCGCCGGCCACATGGGCCGCCTCCACGCGCAGAAGATCGTGCGCCTGCAGCAGGCGGGGGCGGGCGTGACCCTGGCGGGTATTGCAGACGTCCATCCGGAGCGTGCGCAGGCGCTCGCCCAGGAGACGGGGTCGGCTGCAATGTCCGGGCATCGGGAGCTCTTCGCCGCGTGCGACGCCGCCATCGTCGCGGCGCCGACCATCCACCACTACGACATCGTCCGTGACGCTCTGGACGCGGGTCTCGACGTCCTCGTCGAGAAGCCGATCGCGGCCACGCTCCGCCACGCGGAAGCCCTGCTGGCGCAGGCGCTCCGCGCCCGCAAGATCCTCCAGGTGGGGCACGTCGAGCGCTTCAACGCGGCGATGCGTCGGGTGGAGGGTCTCATTGGACGGCCGCGCTTCATCGAGGCGCATCGGATGGGCCCGTTCCCGGCTCGCGCGACGGACGTCGACGTCGTGCGGGACCTCATGATCCACGACCTCGGCATCATCCAGGACCTGCTCGGCGAGGAGCCGGCGCGCGTCGAGGCGATCGGGATCCCCGTCCTCTCCAACGAGGTCGACATCGCCAACGCACGCCTCACCTACCCGGGCGGATGTGTCGCGAACCTGACCGCGAGCCGAGTCTCGCCGACGCCGATGCGCAAGCTGCGATTCTTCCAGCGCGACGGATACTTCTCGGTCGACTTCCTCGCGCAATCCGTCGTCATCTTCCGTCGGTTCCAGGACCCGGGCGCCGCCGCGCCGCGGATCGAGATGGAGCGCCTCGAGATCGACCGCGAGGACGCGCTCGAGAACGAGCAGCGCGCGTTCCTCGAGTGCATCCGCAGCCGCGGTGCGCCGCTGGTGTCGGGCGAGGACGCGGTCCGAGCGCTCCGGACGGCGCTGCGCGTCGTCGAGGCGATGCCCCCGCTCGACGAGCTCGCATGACGTGGGTGCTGATCTCCGCGGCGGACGCGTCGGGCGACCTCCATGCGGCAGGGTTCGTGCGCGAGCTCGCGGCGCGGCGGCCCGACCTGCGGTTCGCTGGTCTCGGCGGCGAGGCTCTCGAGAAGGCGGGCGTCGAGCTGCTGGTGCATCAGCGCGAGCTCGCGATCGGCGCGTTCCTCGAGGTCCTGACGAGCGTGCCCCGAGTGGTCTCGGCGTGGCGCCGGATGGGGCGCGCGCTGCGGGACCTGCGCCCCGCGCTCGTGGTGCTCGTCGACTCCCCGGATTTCAACCTGCCCCTGTCGCGTCGCGTGCAACGCGCGGGCGTGCCGATCCTGTACTACGTCAGCCCGCAGGTGTGGGCCTGGCGGCGCGGTCGGATCGGCAAGATCGCGCGCCGCGTGGACCGGCTCGCCGCGATCTTCCCGTTCGAGCCGGGGATCTATTCCGGCACGGGCCTCCGCGTGGATTTCGTGGGACACCCCCTGGTGGAGCCGCTCGCCGCCCTGGCGGCGCGCACCGATCGCGCCGGCGCGCGCAGCGAGCTCGGCCTCGACCCCGTCGCGCCCCTGGTCCTGCTGCTGCCGGGCAGCCGGCGCAACGAGCTCCGACACCACCTCGGGCGCATGCTCGAGACCGCGCGCCTCCTGCACGCGCGGCGTCCGGAGCTCCACTTCGCGCTCGCGGTCGCACCGACCCTGTCGCTCGACTGGGTGGACGAGCGCGTCCGTGCGGCCCGGCTTCCGGCGACGCTGCGGCTCGACCGCATCGCCGGGCGGGCGCGCGAGGCGATGCTCGCCGCCGACGTCGCCGTGGCGAAGCCCGGCACGGTGACCGTGGAGCTCGCGCTGCTCGAGCGGCCCTTCGTGGTGGTGGGGCGCGCGAACCCGCTCTCGGCGGCGGTCGCTCGTCGTGTCGTCGCGTTACCTTCGATGACGATGCCGAACCTGATCGCCGGCGCGCAGATCGTGCCGGAGTTCCTCCAGGAGGACGCGCGTCCCGAGCGCGTCGCACTGGCCGTGGAGGCGCTGCTCGCCGGACCGGCCCGCGAGCTCGCGCTCCAGCGGTTGCACGAAGTGAAGGCGCGATTCGGTCGCGGCGGGGCCGCCGCGCGCACCGCGGCGATCGCCGAGGAGATGCTGGCTGGGCCCGCTCGGTCATAGCTTCGCCGCGCTCGCCGCGCTGACCGGCGCTTCGGTGCTGCTGGGCGCGCTCGCGCTGCGTCCCGGCATCCGCGCCGGCCTGCGCGAGCGTCTCGGCAGCGCGCCCCAGACCGGGCCCCGCCCGGAGCTCGGCGCAGTCTGGATCCACGGCGCGAGCGTCGGGGAGATCCTCGCCGGCGCGAAGTTGTCGGACCGGCTCCGCGCGCGGGGTCACACGACCGTCGTGTCGACGGTGACGGTGACCGGACGCGACGCGTTCCGGCGCGCACGGCCAGAGGTCCCGTGCGGGCTCGCACCCCTGGACCACCCGTGGATCGTCGACGCCGTCCTCGCGCGGGTGCGCCCGAGCGCGCTCGTGCTGATCGAGACGGAGCTCTGGCCGAGCTGGATCGCCGCCGCGAAACGGCGGGGCGTGCCGGTCGTCGTGGCATCGGGCCGGATCTCCGACCGCTCGTTCCCCCGATATCGAAGGCTCGCGCCCCTGCTGCGCGGCACCTTCGGTCGGCTCGACGCCGTCGGCGCGCGGAGCGAGGAGGACGCCCGCCGCTTCGTCGCGCTCGGCGTCCTCGAAGCGCGGGTCTCGGTGTGCGGAGACCTGAAGCTCGGTCCTCCCGACACGGCTCCGCGTCTCGCGCCGAAGCTGGTGGACCGCTTGACGGGCGGCCCGCTGTTCGTGGCGGGGAGCACGCATCCCGGCGAGGAGGAGGCCGCCCTCGCCGCGCTCGCGCGCGCCGAGGCGAGCGGCCTTCGCGCCACGCTCGTGCTCGCGCCGCGCTACCCGTCGCGCGCAGGCGAGGTGGAGCGTCTCGTGCAGGCGGCCGGGCGCCGCGTCGTGCGGAGCTCCGCTCCGCCGGGCGCACGCCTCGCCCCCGGCGAAGTGCTCCTCCTCGACGGAATCGGCGACCTCGCCGGCGTCTTCGCGTGCGCGACGGTCGCGTTCGTCGGCGGGTCGCTCGTCGCCCGGGGCGGGCACAATCTGCTCGAGCCTGCGGCTGCGGGGCGGCCGGTCGTGTTCGGGCCGCATACCGAGAACGCGCGCGCCGCCGCGGATCTCCTGCTCGCCTGCGGGGCAGGGGAGCGCGTGGCCGACGCCACCGGCCTCGCGGACGCGGTCGTGCGCGCGCTGGCCGATCCGGCTGCGGCGACGCTGCGAGGGGCCGCGGGGCTGCAGGCGCTCGAAGCGCACCGTGGCAGCGTGGAGCGAACGGCCGCGCTGGTCGAGGCGGCGATCGCCGCGCGCGCCGCATCCTCGGCCGTCCCGTCCGCCGCGCGCGCGCCGCGCGAGGCCTAGCGGTGCGCCTTCCGTGGCTCGAACGGCGCGAGGAGCCCGTCTGGATGCGAGCGGCCCTCCTGCCCCTCGACGCGGCGGCTCTCGCCTACGGGGCTGGCGCGTCGCTCCACCGGGCAGTGTACCAACGAGGCTGGAGGCCTCCGCGCCGGCTCGCGTGTCGCGTGATCAGCGTGGGCAACGTGACCGTCGGCGGGTCAGGCAAGACGCCGACGGCGGCGTGGGTCGCCGCGGGCCTGCGCGTCCGCGGGCACAAGGTGGCGCTCGCGAGCCGCGGGTACGGCCGCCGCTCGCGGGAGCCGGTGGTCGTGGTGTCCGACGGGATGCGCGTGCACGCCACGACGGCGACGGCGGGCGACGAGCCGCTCCTGCTCGCGGCGCAAGCGCCGGGCGTGCCCGTGCTGGTGGGGCGGGATCGCGCCGTCGTCGGTCTGCGCGCGATCGCTGCCTTCGGCGCCGAGGTCCTCGTGCTCGACGACGGGTTCCAGCACCATCGACTCGCGCGCGATGTCGACCTGGTGGTGGTCGACGGGGGGTTCGGGCTCGGCAACGGACGCGTCCTTCCGCGCGGACCGCTCCGCGAACCGGTCCGCGCGCTCCGCCTCGCCGACGCGATCGGGATCGTGGACGGCCCGCTCGCTGCGGGCGACGCGGAGCGGATCGACGGGCTCGCGCCCGGGGCCTTCCGCTTCACGGCGCGCCGCAGGCCGCGCAGCGTGCGCTCCCTCGGCGGCGGCCCCGAGTCGCCGCCGGGATCCCTCGCGGGGCTCGAGGTCGGCGTCCTCGCCGGCATCGCGCGTCCCGACGGTCTGCGCCGCACGATCGAGTCGCTCGGCGCGCGCGTCGTGGCCCAGCGCACCTTTCCCGATCATCACGACTACCGGCAGATGGACGTGCGCGACCTTCATCGACACACGAAGGTGTGGGTCACGACCGAGAAGGACGCCCTGAAGATCGTCGCGTCCTGGGTCGGGGCAGCGGACGTCCGCGTGCTGGCGATCGAGCTCGCGGTCGAGGATCCGGGCCGGGTGCTGGACTTCGTGGAGTCGAGGCTGAGATAGCGGACATCGTGCTGGCCGCGTGGCCTGGTTCCCGGAAGGCGGTTGTGGGAGTACGCGGGGCTCTCCGGTCGGGACGAAGCCGGCCCTACGTTCGGAGCTTCTTGTGGAGGCCTGCGAGGGCGGCCAGACCCGAACCGAGGAGGAGAAGCGTGGCGGGCTCGGGGACAGCGTCGATGCGTAGGGAGGCGCTCCCCGGCGTCCCGGGACTGGGTCCGCGGAGCTGGGCGCGGCGGCTCGGGAGCTCACGCCGCGCGTTTGAGCTGGCGCTCGACGTGCTCGATCCGGCGACGGGTCGCGCCGGAGACCGCAAAGCGCAGCGCGGTGCGGCCCGCGGGCCGGACCATTCGCGCGGGCTGGTGGATCAGCTCGAAGCGAAGCGTCTGCAGCGAGGGGAAGACGTAGCCGAAGGTGTGCTTCCAGGTGCGCCGTCGCGGCGCGGCACCCGCTGCGATCTGGAAGCTGCGCACGAGGTTGAGCGTCAGCGCGGACAGCATCTGCCAGGCGCTGTTGGCCATGCGGTCGTTCGTCGGGATCGCGGAAAGGCGACGTGGTGCTGAGCTGGAAGTTCTTGCGGCTCTCGTGAGCGACGCGCTTGCGGTAGACGACGACTCGCTCCGACCGCTCCCACTGCGGGATCGCGAGCACCATCTCGAAGCCGTCGATGTAGGCGTCGACCCGCGTCCAGTGGGTGCGGGCGGCGACCTTCGGCTGCAGGCCGAGCCAGTGCCAGAACGGCACTTTGATCGCGTAGTCCACGCCTGCGTCGTCGAGGAACGCGAAGATATGGGGCATGAAGAAGGCCCCATCCATGCGAAGCTCGAGCGCCATCGCGCGCCCGAGCCGCTCGCGCAGTTCACGGAGGATGACGCGCAGGAAGCCGTCGGCGTGGTGGCTGTCGGTCGGTCGCCGTTCGTGGAAACAATCCCGGTGGGTCCTGAGGCGACACTTCTGCGCGCGAAAGCGTCCGCGCTGGCTCCATGGTCGTGCTGATCGCGCGACGCCGTCCCGGATGGTCGATATGGGGGGTGGTGGTGCGGGGCTTCCATTTCGCGCGCGAGTTCGGGGCTCGCGGCGCTGGTGTACACACGTTCACGTTGATTTGTTCGAGAACATCGCCTAGAATCGAGTGCGATGAGAGTTGCGACCCAGCTCGAGCTCGCACTCAGGCCCGCTTTTCGCTGGGGCGGAACGCGACCAGGTGCGGGGCGCAAGCCCGGTACCGCGCGGCACGTGCCCCATGCTTCGCGACCGTCCTTCTCCCGGCACCATCCCTCACACGTCACGCTCCGGGTCCGCCCTGGTGTGCCTTCGCTCCGCTCGGCCCGGCTCGTGCGCGACCTCGAGCGTTCGCTGCGCGAAGCGAAGGAGCGCGCCGGGTTCCGGGTGGTCGCGTACTCCATCCAGCGCGATCACCTGCACTTCCTGGTGGAGGCGGATGACACGCGCGCTCTTGGTTGGGGCATGAAGGCGATCGGCGCGCGCATCGCGCGCGCCGTGCGCCGCGCCTTCGGCGGACAGGGCCCGGTGCTGGCGGAGCGCTACCACCAGCGCGTGGTTCGCTCCCCGCGCGAGGTCCGCAATGCGCTTGCGTATGTGATCTTGAACGGGCGCAAACACGCCGCGGCGCTCGGACGGCGGTTGCTGTGGAGCGTGACACGCGTCGATCCTGCGTCGTCGGGTCGTTGGTTCGCTGGGTGGACGCGACCGCCACCGCCGCCGCAGGACGAGCCAGCGGTCGTGGCGCCGTGCACCTGGCTCTTGAGGGTGGGTTGGCGGCGCCACGGTCTGCTCGATCCGTCCGAGATTGCCGGCGCGCGGCGTCACTGACGCAGTGAGGTCCGGCGCCCTCGAGGCCCCGCGCCTCGCCTGCGCCTCCGATTTGCCCCTTGCCGCTCCGTACCCAACAGCTTCTTCTCTCGCTGCCTGCAAGACGGCAAGGAACGTCCCCACCTTGCAGGTTCTTCTTCCCTCCTCTCCCCAACTGCTTCTTGTCTTGATGTCCTTCTAGCGATTCCTGCGCTGCGTCCGCCACGTCAGCGCATGGAGCCGCGTGCGGGCGCGCTCGATCGGCAGCCGATCGCAAAGCGCTCGACGCAGGGCGCGATCCCCTGCGGTGTAGGCGCCGAAGAAACGAGCCAGGCCTCGTGCGCCCACGCGGGAGAGCAGCTTGCGCTTCACGAGTGAACGGTGCAGGCGCATCAGCTCGGCCATGCGGCGCGCCGGGTCCGGGACGGCGCCGGCGCGCGCGCGGTCGAGATCGATCACGAGGACGTCGACCGCGCCTGCGCGCTCTCGCACGAGCAGGTTCTTCACGTGCAGATCGGCATGGCGGCCGCCGGCGTCGTGGAAACGCCGCACGGCCGCGCCCGCCGCCGCGCAGGCGCGGGAGAGGTCCCCGGGCGCGGGCCCGGCCTCGAGGAGCGCCACGAAGTCCCGCGCCGGCTCCTCGAGCTGCGTGGCGACGATCGAGCGGTAGAGGGGGCCGACGACACGTTGGCTCACGGCGAGCACCGGGCGCGGAACCGGCGCCCCGGCGGCCCGCAGGAGGGCCGTGACCTCGAGCTCCCGCCGCGGCCGCCCCGTCCCGAGATAGAGGCTCCGGAGGAGCGGACCGAGGAATCCGCCGTGGCGCAGGGGCCGGAGGGCGAGCCGCTGGGACCGGTCGGGGAGCGAGAGCACGGCGACGCGCCCACGGCCCGCGAGGCCGCCCGCGAGCTTCAGGATCTCCTTCGCGGACCCCGGCTCGAGCAGTCCCAGCCGGATCGCGTCGCGCTCGAACTCGGGATCGACGACCAGCAGCGTGTCCCCGCGCGCGAGCGCCCTGAAGGCCGGGCGCGCCGCCACCTTCAGCTCTCGCCCCGGCTCGCGCGGCGCAGCAACGGGATCGCGCCCAGCGCGAAGACGACGTTCGGGAGCCAGAGCGCGAGCGCCGGGGGCACGCCCTCCTCCTCGACCAGGAACTCCGCGAGCGACAGCAGCGCGTAATAGGCGAAGACGATCGTGACGCAGAGCAGCGCTCCCCACGAGCGGGCCCCGCGCGAGCGGCGGAGCCCGAGCGGAACGCCAACCAGCGCGAAGAGCAGCGGGGCGAAGGGCAGCGCGAGGCGGCGATGGATCTGCAGCTCGTAGAGCACGGGGTCGCGTTCACGCAGGTCTTGGAGCGCATCGCCCGAAGCGGCGCGGCGCAGGACGTGCCGGAGCCGGTGCATGCTCATCTCGGGCGGCCGGGTCTCGTAGCCCTCCACGTCGAGAAGCGACCGCGCGTCGATCACGTAGGACAGCTCGTCGAAGGCGATGCGGCGGTGCCGATCGTCGTCCGGGCCGCCTTCCTCGAGGTGGATGTCGCCCCGCTCGAGCTCGAGGCGGATCTCGGCGTTCTCCGAGTCGAGCGTGAAGCGGCCCGCCTCGGCAAAGACGACGAACGGCCGCTCCGCGTTGGTGCGATCCGCGACGAGCACACCGGTGAGATTGTTCTCGCGGTCGCGGCCCTCGACGTAGACCACACGGCTGCCGATCGTCCGGAACTTGCCTGGCTCGAGGATCGCACCGCGCGCCGCGACGTTCTGGAGCACGTTGCGCAGCGCGAGACGCGCCTTCGGCTCGGTGCGGAGCATCAGCACCGCGGTGAGGCCCGACACGGCGAGGCCGAGCACGAGCACGGGAATCACGAGATGGCGCATGCCGAGCCCGCACGCCCGCATGGCCGTGATCTCGGAGTCGGCGGAGAGCCGGCCCATCGCGAGCAGGATGCCGAACAGGAACGCGATCGGGACAGCGTAGGCAGTGAGCATGGCGAGCAGGCAGCCGAGCACGGCGATCAGGTCGTCGGAGCGGAAGCCCACGGCCACGAGGTCGTCGAGGCGACGCAGGAGGTTCTGCGTGACCAGGATGGTGGAGAAGGCCAGGAAACCGATTCCCGTGTATTCCAGCACCTCGCGCACGACGTAGCGGGACAGGGTGCGGGGAAAGAGCATGGCGAGTTAGACTACCCGCCGCTCCCCACCCGCGCGAGGCGTGCCATCGCACCGTCCACGGTCACCTGTCCCGATCCCCTGCCGGCGCCGCCGATCGCCGATCGCATCCTCGTGATCCGCCTCGGCGCCGTGGGCGACGTCGTGCGCACGCTGCCGGCGGTCTCCGCGCTGCGCGCCGCGTACCCCGGAGCGCACGTGGCATGGCTGGTCGAGCGCGCCTCGGCCGGCGTCCTCGAAGGTCAGCCCTGGGTCGACGAGGTGCTGGTGTTCCCCCGCGAGTCGTTGCGGGACGCTCTCGTGGGTCTTCGTCTCCTCGACGCGGCGCGGGAGCTGCACGCCTTCGTGCGGGAGCTGCGCCGCGGCCGCTTCGACCTCGTGCTCGACTTCCACTCGATCCTGAAGAGCGGGCTCCTCGCGCGCGCGAGCGGGGCTTCGCTCCGCGTGGGCTTCGCGCCGCCGTACGGACGCGAGCTCTCCTGGCTCTTCCACGATCTCCGCGCTCGCCTGACACCCGCGCGTGCCAGCCGCTTCGACCGGAATGCGGGTCTCCTGCGCTTCGTCGGCGTTCGCGCGCAACCGTGGCCGGGCGCGTTTCGCGTCGATCTCGCCCGCGTCCGCGCGTACCAGTCGGCCCTCGGCGACGGCCCGGCGCCTCTGGCCATCCATCCCGGCACGAGCGACGCGACGCCGCACAAGCGGTGGACGACGGAGGGTTACGGGCGGCTCGCGCGCGAGCTGTTCCAACGCGACGGCGTGTCGTCGATCGTGACGTTCGGGCCCGCACGCTCCGATCGATCGTTCGCGGACGCAGTGGTCGCGGCGTCGGGAGGCGCCGCACGGCTCGCACCGCCGACGCCGTCCCTGGCCGATCTCGCGGCGCTGTTCGCGTGCACGAGGCTGTACGTCGGCAGCGACACCGGTCCGCTCCATGTGGCGTCCCTGGTGGGTACCCCGGTCGTCCAGATCCTCGGACCCACCGACCCGGTGGAGAACGCGCCCTGGCCGGGGACCCCGTCTCGCACGGTCCGCGTGCCCGTCGCGTGCAGTCCGTGCCGTAGGGGCTGCGCGGCGGCGACCTGCATGCGTGTCGTCCCCGCCGAGGTCGTGATCGCCGCCGCGCGCGAGCTGCTCGTGGAGGCCCGGCGCCCGCGGCCGTTCGCCGCAGGAGCGCGCCCGGCCCTGCGTCCGGGCGACCGCACGGGGACGTCGCCCGCGCACGCGGGCAGCGCGAGGGCCCACGGGGTCGCCTCCTGAGCGTGAGCACGGGGTTCTCGCGGGTCGTCGTGCGGGCGCCGAACTGGGCGGGAGACCTCGTGATGGCGACGCCCGGCTTTCGCGCGCTGCGCGCGGGCCTGCCGCGCGCGCGCATCGCGCTGCTCGTCCGACCGGCGCTCGCTCCGCTCCTCGCGGGCAGTCCCTGGTTCGACGAGATCCTCCCGGCGACCGCCGGCGGCGGCCGGCCGATCGCGCTCGTGCGCGAGGCCCTGGCGCTGCGCCGGCGGCGCTTCGACCTCGGTCTGTGTCTCCCGGACTCGTTCTCGTCCGCGCTCCAGCTCCGCCTCGCCGGTGTGCGCCGCGTCGTCGGGTACGCGGGGACGGGCCGGGGCCCGCTCCTCCACGCCGCAGTCGAGCCCCCGTGGCCCGGTGGCGCGCGCGCGCGCGTCGCGCGCGAGCGCCACGTGCTCGGGCTGGTCGAAGCGGTGGGGGGAATCCCGCGAGGCACCGGGCTCGAGCTCTTCGTGACACCGGAAGAGGACGCGCTCGCGGACCGCGAGCTCGCGGCGGCGGGCGTGGCGCCGAGGCAGCCGCTCGCGGCGCTCGCTCCCGGGGCGTCGTACGGGCCGTCGAAGCTCTGGCCGGTGACGCATTTCGCCCGCGTCGGCGACGCGCTCGCCGATGCGGGCGCTCGCGTCGTGCTCGTCGGCGCGCCCAGCGAGGCGTCGCTCGCCGCCGGGGTCCGCGCCGCGATGCGCGCGCCCGCCGCCGACCTCGTGACGCGCGGCAGCCTGGGTCTCCTGAAGGCGGTGCTCCGGCGCTCGCGCGTTCTCGTCTGCAACGATGCGGGAGCGCGACACGTCGCGGTGGCGTTCGGCGTGCCATGCGTCGTGCTCTTCGGACCGACCAGCCTCGAGAAGACGAACCTCAACCTCGAGCGCGTCCAGGCCCTGTCCGAGGATGTCCCGTGCCGCCCCTGCTACCACCGCGTGTGTCCGATCGACCACCGGTGTCTCACCCGGCTGGCCCCCGAGCGGGCGATCGCGGCGGCGCTCCCGGCGCTCGCGACGCCGTCGTGACCGATCTCTCGATCGTGGTGCTGTCCTGGAACACGTGCGAGCTGACGCTCGGCTGCCTGGACGCCATCGCTCGAGAGGTGCGCGAGCTGGCGCCCGGCGGCGCGGCGCCCCTCGTCACCGAGACGATCCTCGTCGACAACGGCTCGGCCGATGGGACGGTGAAGGCGGTCCGCGGGCGTCATCCGTGGGTCGAGGTGATCGCGCTTCCGGCGAACGTGGGGTTCGCGGTCGGGAACAACGCGGGTCTGCGGCGGGCCCGGGGCCGGTACGCCGTACTGCTCAATACCGACACGCAGGTGCGGCGCGGAGCGTTCGAGCGCTGCGTCGCCTACCTGGACGCGCATCCCGACGTCGGCGTGGTCGGTCTCCAGCTGCTGCACCCCGACGGCCGCCGTCAGAATTCGATCCACAACTTTCCGAGTCTCGTCACCGAGATCGTGCCGAAGGGGATCCTCGAGTGGCTGCTGCCCCGCCGGTTCCCGTCGAAGCGGCGTCCGATCGCAGGCCCGATCGACGTCGAAGCCGTCCTCGGCGCTTGTCTCTTCGTCCGGCGCGAGGTGCTCGAGCAGGTCGGCCTGCTGCCCGAGGACTACTTCCTCTTCCTCGAGGAGACGGACTGGTGCTGGAGCGTCCACGCGGCGGGCTTCCGAGTGGTCCACCTGCCGGACGCCCACGTCGTCCACCTCTTCGGCGGGTCGAGCAAGCGGAAGGTCCCCGGACGTACGCGCATCGAGTACCATCGCGGCCTGTACCGCTTCTTCCGGAAGCGGAGGGGGACGTTGCAAGCCGGCCTGGTCGTCGCGATCCGCGTCCTGAAGGCGCTCGTCGAGACGCTGGCCCGCGTGCCGGCCGCGCTGCTCCGCGGACCGGCGCGCGCGGGGCTCGCACCGCGCTGGGAGGTGCTCGCGTGGCACCTCAAGGGCTGTCCGGCGACGGGCGGGCTCGCGACCGCCGCGTACTTCGAGCACGTGTCGGCGGCGGCACGCCGCGCGCCCGGAGGGCAGGGGTGAGAACGGGGGACGCGCCGCGCGCGAAGCTGGACCGACGCCGGCTCGAGTCGATCGTCGCCGCCTTCCCGCGCGTGCGGCTTCTCGTGCTGGGCGACGTGGTCCTCGACGAGTACCTGTGGGGCGACGTCGAGCGCGTGAGCCCCGAGGCGCCGGTCCCCGTGGTGCACGTGTCGCGCGAATCGACCGTGCTGGGCGGCGCGGGCAACGTGGCGCGCAACGTCGTGGCCCTCGGCGGCGCGTGCAGCTTCTGCGCGGTCGTGGGCGAGGACCGGGCGGGCGAGCGCGTCGTGGATCTGCTGAAGGACCTCGGGGTCGATCCGCGCGGGATCGTCGCCGTGCCGGGACGCCCCACCACCCGGAAGACGCGAGTGGTTGCGCGCTCGCAGCAGATGTTGCGCTTCGACCGGGAGACCATGGAGCCGCTCGCGCCCGCGGCGGCGCGCGCGCTGCTCGCAGCGGTGGATGCCGCGCTCCCATCCGCCGATGGCGCCGTGCTCGAGGACTACGGGAAGGGGGTGCTCGCGCCGCGCCTCGCGCGCGCGGCGATGCGTCGGCTGCGCGACGCACGGCTCTTCGTGGCCGCCGACCCGAAGGCTGACCTCGCCGCCTTCCGCGGCGCATCGCTGCTGAAGCCCAACCTGCGCGAGGCCGCGGCGCTCTCGGGTGTCGCCATCGGCAAGCCGGGCGACGCGGCGCGTGCGGCGGCGCGCCTTCGGCGCGCGATCGGCGGTGGAGACGTCGTGCTGACGCGCGGCGGCGAGGGCATGATGCTGTTCAGCGGCGACGGCCCGGGGCTCGAAGTCCCCACCGCGCCGCTCGAGGTGTTCGACGTGCAGGGCGCGGGCGATACGACGATCGCCGCGCTGGTCCTCGCGCTGCGTGCGGGCGCCACGCTGCTGGAGGCGGCGGTGATCGCGAACGCGGCGGCGGGCGTCGTGGTCGGCAAGATCGGCACGGCGACCGCCAGCCCCGCGGAGGTCCGGGAGTTCCTGCCGGCGGCGCTCGAGGCCGCGCGCGGCGGCGCGGCCCTGCACTCGGGGAGGAAGTCGTGATCCGCAGCATGACCGGATTCGGGCGGGCGAGCTTCGAGGTCGATGGCGCCCACTTCGACGTCGAGGTGCGCACCCTCAACCATCGCTTCCTGGACGTTGGGGTGCGCCTCCCGCGGTTCCTCGCGTCCCACGAGGCGGAGCTGCGCGCGCTCGTCCAGGCGCGCTTCTCGCGCGGGAAGTCGGACGTATCGGTCTCGCTCAGCGCGGGGACCGCCCCGGCGCCCCGGCTCGAGGTCGACCTGGGTGCGGCGGCGCAGTACCTGGCGGCCGCCGACCGGCTCCGCGAGCAGCACGGGATCCTCGGGTCGCTCGACGTCTCCTCGGTGTTGGCGCTTCCCGGCGTGGCTCGTTCGATCGACCGGGAGCTGGACGAGGAGCCCCTGCGCGCTGCGCTCCACGCGGCGGTCGAGAGGGCGCTCGCCGGAGCCGAGGCGATGCGCGCCGCCGAGGGCGCGACGCTCGAGCGCGAGCTGCGCGGGCGCCTCGCGCGCGTGCTGGAGCTCGCGACGGCGCTCGAGCAGCGCTCGGGGCTCGTGCAGGCGTCCGTCCGCGAGCGGCTCCGCAAGCGCGCGGAGCAGCTCCGCCAGGAGACCGGGCCCGTCGACGAGTCGCGCCTCGCGCAGGAGCTCGTGATGGCGGCGGACCGGATGGACGTGACCGAGGAGATCGTGCGCCTGCGCAGCCACGTGGAGCAGTTCGGGCGCATCCTCGACGAGAGCGGCCCGGGGAAGCCCGGCGGGCGCCGCCTCGACTTCCTGCTCCAGGAGCTGGGCCGCGAGGCGAACACCGTGGGATCGAAGGGCGGCGACGCACCCGTCGCCCACCTCGTGGTGGAGCTGAAGACCGAGCTCGAGCGGGTGCGCGAGCAGGTGCAGAACGTCGAGTAGGGCCGCACCGTGACGGGACCGATCGACATCCTGGGGCCCGAAGGCGGCGGCGGGCGGGCGCGGCCCTCGCGGCGCGCGCCGCGGAGCGGGCGCGCCCTCCGCGAGCGCGGCGGCGAGCCCGAGCGCCAGGCCGAGCCGAAGCCGGCTCCCCCCGCGTCGCCCGCGAGCGACCCGGCGCCTCCCGCGCTGCGGCTCCTCAACGTGGGCTACGGCAACCTCGTGGCGATCGCGCGCGTGGTGGCGATCGTGTCGCCGCAGTCCTCCCCGATGCGCCGCCTGCGCGAGGAGGCGTCGAGCCGGGGCAAGCTCGTGGATGCGACGCAGGGCCGGCGGACGCGCTCCATCCTCGTGACGGACAGCGACCACGTCGTGCTGTCGGCGCTCAATCCCGAGACGATCGCCGCCCGGCTCGCACCCGATGCGGCGGGCGACGGGGGGGCGCGTGACCGTGCGCCGGGGGATCCCGTTCGTCGTCTCGGCACCGTCAGGGACGGGCAAGACGACGATTTGTCGCGCAGTGGTGTCACGCGATCCGGGGATCGTCTTCTCGGTCTCGCACACGACACGCGCGCCGCGCGCGGGGGAGAAGGACGGGGTCGACTACCACTTCGTCCAGAAGGACCGGTTCGAGGCCCTCGTCGCGGAGGGGGCCTTCCTCGAGCACGCCGAATACCGCGGCCATCTCTACGGCACGAGCTGGGCGGCGATCGACGCACCCCTCTCGCGGGGGCGCGACGTCCTGCTCGAGATCGATACGGCCGGAGCGGCCCAGGTGCGGGAGCGGCTTCCCGCCGCGCGTCTGGTCTTCCTGCTGCCCCCGTCCTTCGAGGTCCTCGAGCAGAGGCTGCGCGGCCGGGGGAGCGATGGGGAAGAGACGATCCGGCAACGCCTCGCGATCGCGCGGGACGAGATGGAGCAGGCGCCGCGCTACCACTACCAGGTGGTGAACGACGAGCTCGAGCGCGCGATCGGCTCGGTGCTCGAGATCGTGCGGGCCGAGCGCAGCGGCGACACGGCCGGGGTGCGCGCCCGGTTGAACCCGGAGAGGGCCGTCCGCTAGATTCGCAAGGGATCGTCCCCAAAAGGGAATCCGCCCCAGGATGCTGCGCTTCAACGACGTCGCCGACCGCGTGCTCGAGTTCAACCCGAGCAGTGACCTGTCCCTGCTGAAGCGCGCCTACGTCTATTCCGCGAAGGTCCACGAAGGTCAGGAGCGGCTGTCGGGGGAGCCCTACCTCGTCCATCCCGTGGAGGTCGCCGGCGTGCTCGCCGAGATGCGTCTCGACGAGGTGACCGTCACCGCAGGGCTCCTCCACGACACGCTCGAGGACACGCTCACCACGCCCGGCGAGATCCGCCGCCTCTTCGGCGACGAGGTGGCGTTCCTGGTCGAGGGCCTGACCAAGATCGCGAAGATCGAGTTCACCTCGGCGCGCGAGCGACAGGCCGAGAACTTCCGCAAGATGCTCCTCGCGATGTCGAAGGACATCCGCATCCTGCTGATCAAGCTCGCCGATCGCCTGCACAACATGCGCACGCTGCGCTTCATGCCGGAGGAGTCGCGCGCGCGCGTGGCCCAGGAGACGCAGGACATCTACGCGCCGCTCGCGCACCGGCTCGGCATCCACTGGATGAAGCAGGAGCTCGAGGATCTCGCGTTCCGCGCGCTCAATCCGGCCGCGGTCGCGGAGCTCGAGAAGCAGCTTGCTTCGAGCCGCAAGGCGCGCGAGCGCTACATCGAGGAGGTGATCGGCATCCTCTCGACGAAGCTCTCGGGCGTCTCGCTGCGCGCGGAGGTCACCGGGCGCCTGAAGGAGCTGGCGTCGGTCCACGCGAAGATGCAGAGCCAGGGCGTCTCGCTCGACCAGATCTACGACGTGATCGCGTTCCGCGTGATCCTCGAGGGTCCGAAGGAGTCGGTCTACAGCGCGCTCGGCGTGGTTCACGGCACCTGGACGCCCGTGCCCGGGCGCTTCAAGGACTACGTCGCCCTGCCGAAGCCGAACGGGTACCAGTCGCTGCACACCACGGTGATCGGTCCCTACGGCGAGCGGATGGAGGTGCAGATCCGCACCGAAGAGATGCACCGGAACGCCGAGTACGGGATCGCCGCCCACTGGAAGTACAAGGAAGGCGGCATCGACGAGCACGGCGGGGACACGCGGAAGTTCGCGTGGCTGAGGCAGCTCCTCGAGTGGCAGCGCGAGCTCTCCGATCCGCACGAGTTCCTCGACACCGTCAAGGTCGATCTCTTCCCCGACGAGGTCTTCGTCTTCACGCCGAAGGGCGAGGTGATCAACCTCGCCAAGGGGGCGACGCCCGTCGACTTCGCGTACGCCATCCACAGCGAGGTCGGCGCGCACTGCAGCGGCGCGCGCGTGAACGGCAAGCTGGTGCAGCTCCGGCACAAGCTCGCGGACGGCGACACCGTCGAGATCCTCACGAGCCCGCAGCAGCAGCCGCGCAAGGACTGGCTCGAGTTCGTCGTATCGGGCCGCGCGCGCCAGAAGATCCGGCACGCGATCCGTGCGCTGGAGCAGACGCGCAGCCGCGACCTCGGGCGCGAGATGCTCGAGCGCGAGCTCCGGCGCGGCGGCCTCTCCTACGCCCGGCTGCTCGAGGGCGGCGAGCTGGCCGAGGTCGCACGGCTCGAGAACCAGGGCTCCGTCGACGAGCTGTGCTCGGCCGTCGGCTACGGGCGCGTCGGCTCGGCGGACGTCCTGCGGCGCCTGAGGCCCGGGGACGGGCCCGCGGCTCCCCCACCGGAGCCGGCGCCGGCGAAGCGCCGCGGCCTCTTCCGGCGTGCGCCTGCGCCCACGGGGACCGGCCTCCGGGTGTCGGGCCTGCACGACGTGCTCGTGCGCTTCGCCGCGTGCTGCGGGCCGCTGCCGGGGGACGAGGTGGTGGGCTTCGTGACGCGCGGACGCGGGGTGACCGTGCACACGCGCGACTGCGGCAAGGTCTTCGCGCTCGATCCGGACCGCAAGATCGAGGTGCAGTGGGACACCGAGGCGGCGGTGCCCCGGCGCATCAAGATCCGCGTCGTGTCGGTCGATCGTCCGGGCATCCTCGCCACGATCACGAAGTCGATCTCGTCGGCGCGGATCAACATCGACGCCGCGCGGGTCGCCACCACGCAGGAGGGCCGCGCGATCTCGAGCTTCGACGTGTGGGTCGCCGACGTCCGGACGCTGAACTCCGTGATGAAGGAGATCGCCAAGGTGAAGGGCGTACTCACGGTCGAGCGCGTCCGGAATTGAGCGCCCCGCGCACGAGCGTCTGCGTCATCGCCTGCAACGAGGAGGCGAACCTCCCGCGCTGCCTCGACTCCGCGGGCTTCGCGGACGAGCGCGTGGTCGTGGTGGACGCCCGGAGCGCGGATGCGACCGAGGCGATCGCGCGGGCGCGCGGCGCGCGGGTGGTCGTCCGCGCCTATGAGAGCAACGTCGGCCAGAAGAACGCCGCGCTGGACCTCGCGACCGGCGACTGGATCGTCGCGCTCGACGCGGACGAGGCGCTGTCGCCGGAGCTCGCGGCGGACCTGCGCCGCGCCATCGCGGCGGCGGCCGAGGGCGTGGACGGCTTCGAGGTGAACCGCCTCACCTGGCACCTCGGACGCTGGATCCGACACGGAGACTTCTACCCCGACTGGCAGCTCCGCGTCTTCCGGCGGGGGCGGGGTCGTTGGGCGGGGACCGATCCCCACGGACGGGTGTCGGTGCGGGGCTCCGTGCAGCGGCTCTCCGGCGACCTCCTTCACTGGAGCTACCGCGACCTCGCCGACCAGGTGCAGCGCATCCAGGAGTTCAGCCGCGTCCAGGCGCGCGCGCTCGCCGCCGGGGGGCGGCGCGTGCGGCTCACCGATCTCGTCGTCCGGCCTCCTGCGCGCTTCTTGCGCGCGTACCTGCTGAAGGGCGGCTTCCGCGACGGCGTCGCGGGCTTCGTGGTGGCCGCGGCGACCGCGTTCCACGTCTTCCTCAAGTACGCGAAGCTCTGGGAGCTGCGGCAGGGTGCGGGCGCCGAGCCCGCGAGCGGCAAGGCGACCGCGTCGGCAGGAGACAGCGCTCGGTCGGCAGCCGACGGCACGAGGCCGGCAGCCGACACCATACGGTGAAGATCCTCCAGATCACCAGCGATTGGAAGTGGACCGGGCCTGCCGAGCCGATGCTCCGGCTCGCGCTCGCGCTGCGTGCACGCGGGCACGAGGTCTCGATCGCTGCGCCCGAGGCTCCGCCCGGCGCGGGCCGGTCGCTCGCGGAGGAGGCGCGCGGCGCGGGGCTTCCGCCGGCCGTGACGCTCGCACGGGGCCGCGGGCTGCGGGTCCCGCGCGACGCGCGGGACGCGCGAGCGCTGCGTGCCTGCCTGGACGCACGCGACGTCGAGGTCGTCCACGCCTGGCACACGCGGGACCACCTCCTCGCCCACGCCGCGGTGGGGCCCCGGCGGCGGACCGGGCGCACCGTGCTCGTGCGCAGCCTGCGCAGCGCCGATCCGCCCCGCGCGACGCCGTGGGCGCGCTGGCTCCTCGGACCCGCGACCGACGCGCTCGTGTGCGTCTCGCAGGGGAGCGCCGAGCGCTGCCGGCCGCTGCGCGGTGGCAGACCCGTGGCGGGCGTCCTCGGCGCGGTGGACCTCGAGCGCTACCGGCCGCGGCCGCCCGACCCGAGGGTGCGGAGCGCGCTCGGGCTCGAGCCCCGGCACCGCGTCGTGGGCATCGTGGCGCGCGTGCAGGCGCACCGGCGCTTCGACCTGCTGCTCGAGGGCGCGGCGCGTCTGTTCGCGGCCGACCCCGACGCGCGTCTCCTCGTCGTCGGTCGCGGCACGCGGCGCGCGGAGCTCGCCGAGCAGCCGGCGGCGCGCCTCGGCATCGCCGATCGCGTCGTCTTCGCCGGCTACCGCGCGGGCGACTACGCGGACGTGCTGCGCGCGATCGACGTGTTCACCTTCCTCGTGCCCGGCTCGGACGGCACGTGCCGCGCGCTGCTGGAGGCGCAGGCGTGCGGGATCCCCGCCGTGACGACGCGGCGTGGGGCGCTGCCGGAGCTGGTCGAGGACGGGCGGACGGGCTTGCTGGTGGACGAGGACCCGGAGTCGCTCGCGAAGGCGTGGGGCGCGCTGCTCTCCGATCCCGCGCGCCGCGCGGCGCTCGGAGCGCAGGCGGCGCAACGCGCCGCCGTGCGCTTCGCGCCGGACCGCTACGCCTCCGACGTGCTCGCGCTGTACGAGGCGGCGCGTGCTTGAGGTGTTCGTTCCGGGACGGCTGTGCCTCTTCGGCGAGCACTCGGACTGGGCGGGGGCGTGGCGCAGCGTCCGGCCCGACCTCGAGCCCGGCTACTGCCTCGTCACGGGCACGGACCAGGGTCTCCACGCGACCGCCACGCCGACCCCCAGGGACCTGGAGCTCACGAGCCTCCGTCCCGACGGCACGCTCGCCGGGCCCGAACGCATTCCCGCCGACGCGGCAGCGCTCGACGCGGCCGCACGGCGGGGCGGCTTCTTCAGCTACGCGGCCGGTGTCGCCGCGGAGGTCGCCGAGCGGCACCGGGTGGGCGGGCTGCGGCTCGCGATCCGCGGCGACCTTCCGATGGGGAAGGGGCTCTCGAGCTCCGCGGCGCTCTGCGTGCTCGTCGCGCGGGCGTTCAGCCGCGCCTACGGGCTCGGGCTGGGCCCACGCGACGAGATGGAGCTCGCCTACGCAGGAGAGCGTCGGGCGGGCTCCGAGTGCGGCCGGATGGACCAGGTGTGCGCCTTCGGCCGCCGTCCGGTGTGGCTGCGCTTCGACGGGCCCGAGCTCGCGCTCGAGCCCCTCGAGCCCGGCGGGACGTTCGCGCTGCTGATCGTCGACCTGAAGCACGCCAAGGACACGCGGCGGATCCTGAAGGACCTGAACGCCTGCTTTCCGGCGACGCCCGGCCCGGTCGCGCGCGGAGTGCGGGACGCGCTCGGCCCATGCAACGCCGCGCTCCTCGCGCACGCGCGCGCTGCGCTCCGCGCGGGCGACGCCGCGGCGCTCGGCGCCCTGATGACAGAGGCGCAGGCCGCCTTCGATGCGCTCGTCGCCCCGGCGTGTCCCGAGCTGCGCGCGCCTCGCCTCCACGAGGTGCTGGTCTCGGCGGCGGTGCGCGAGCTCGCGTTCGGTGGGAAGGGCGTGGGCTCCCAGGGCGACGGGTGCGCGCAGCTCGTGACGCGCGGCCCGGCGGAACGGGACCGTCTCGCGCGCCGGCTCGAGGCGGAGCTCCAGGTGTCCACGCTGCCGCTCACGCTCGAGCCCGCCGGCGGCGCCTGAGCGGCGCTCAGTCGGTGCGGTTCTGGAGGCTCATCAGCTCGCGGTAGAGGTTGTCGCTCGCCATGAGCTGGTCGTGCGTGCCCACGCGCGACACCGACCCGCCCTCGAGCACGACGATCTTGTCTGCGTCGCGGATCGTCGACAGGCGATGGGCGATCACGAATACCGTGCGCCCGCCGAGCAGCGCGTCGATCGCCTCCTGCACGTAGCGCTCGCTCTTCGCGTCGAGGGAGCTCGTCGCCTCGTCGAAGATCAGGATGGCGGGGTTCTTCAGGATCGCGCGTGCGATCGTCACGCGCTGGCGCTGCCCACCGGAGAGCTTGACGCCGGTCTCACCCACCTCGGTGTCGTACCCGTCGGGAAGGGTGCTTGCGAACTCGTCGACGTGGGCGACCCGCGCCGCCTCGAGGATCTCCTCTTCGGTTGCATCGCGCTTGCCATAGCGGATGTTGTCCCGGATCGAGCCGGCGAAGAGGAACGGCTCCTGTGTCACGACCGCGACGTGGTCGAGCAGCGAGTCGCGTGCGATCCGCCGCAGGTCGACGCCGTCGATCTCGATCGAGCCCTCGTCCGGGTCGTAGAACCGGAGCAGCAGGTCGGCGAGCGTGCTCTTGCCGGCGCCGGTGCGGCCGACGATCGCGACCACTTCGCCGGCTTTCACGTCGAGGGAGAAGTCGCGCAGGACCGGCTCGCGTCCGTAGGAGAATGCGAGCTTCGAGATGCGTATGCCCTCGTGGACCCCGGTGATCCGCACGGCGTCGGGCCGATCGGGCACCTCTTCGCGCGCGTCCAGCAGCTCGAAGAAGCGCTCGGCCGCGGGCGCCGCGTCCATCAGGTCGGTCCATCCCTTCGAGAGCGTCTTGGTCGGGCCGTAGGTCAGGAACATCACGCCGAGGAACGCCGCGAGATCGCCGACCGTGAGGCCCCACAGGTCGCGCAGCAGGAGGAGCGAGCCGGCGACGAGCATGCCGACGACGACCGCGTTGTTCAGCATCTCGGTGAGGCTCTTCGCGAGGACGCGGTTCTTCACCACGCGCATGCTCGTCCGGAAGAGTCGGCGGTTCTCGCGGGCGAAGGACTCTTCCTCCGCCGTCTCCGCGCGGAACGCCTTGATGAGCTTGATCCCGGCGAGGATCTCGAAGAGGCGCTGGGTCACGCCCGAGACGCGCTCCTGGCGCCGGCGCGCCGTCCGCCGGATCCGCTTCCCGAACACGGATACGACGAGCACGAGAGGCGGCACGACGAGCAGGGAGAGCAGCGTGAGCTGCCAGGAGATCGAGAACAACACGACCGCGCCGATCACGAGCGACATCGCAGCCTGGACGAGGTCGGCGAAGATCAGATCGAGCGCGCGGTGGGCGCGACCGACGTCGTTGAGGGTGCGCGAGAGCGTGTCACCGCGCGTGGTGTCATGGTGGAAGCGGAGGGGCAGCGAGAGGAGCTTCGAGCAGAGCGCGTTCTGGATGTCGACGAGGACGCGGCCGAGCACGTACTCCATCCCGTAGCTCTTGCCGAACTCCGCGAGCGGGATCAGGAAGAGGAGCACGCCGAAGACGGCGGCGACCCGCCACAGGCTGTCACGCACGCCGCGATCGAGGCGTGCGCGGCGCTCGCTCTCGTCCAGCGGCGGCGCCTCTGCCGCCGGGTTGCGGGTCTTCGTCTCGATCTTCTCCTCACGCGTATACGCGCCGAACCAGCGCGAGAGGCGTGAGGTGGGCACCGCGCGCACGCCGGCCTGCTCGGGAACGAGCACCTCGTTCAGGAGCGGCTTGAGGAGGTACGCCTGCAGGTTGCGCGCCCCGGTGTAGAGGCCGGCGCACGCGAAGCCGAGCGCGATCCAGGCGACGTACGGTCGCGCGAAGCGGAGCAGGCGGCCGATGACGGAGAGGCTGGACCGCCGCGCGATCGCGCTGTCGTCCGAGCCCGGCGTCAGGCGACCTTGGTCACGCGCCCGGAGCGGATGCAGCGGGTGCACACGCGGATGCGCTTCGCCGCGCCGTTCACCAGGGCGCGCGTGGTCTGCAGGTTCAGGTTCCAGGTCCGCGGCGACTTGCGGTTCGAGTGGCTGACGATGTGCCCCGTGGACGGGTGCTTGCCGCAGAGCTCGCAGACCTGGGCCATGGCTTCCTCGCTGATCTCTAGGGTCGTTCGGCAGGGCTCTCGACGGCACGGAGCGGCCGGTCGGCCCGGGAGCGCGGTCCGCAAGGACCGCAGGAACGGCCGGGGTTTAGCCCACGGGTCGCGCACCGGCAACCCGCGGTGTGGGGCGGTTCAGCCGACGTCGGCGCGGATGGCGTCCCCGGCGCGCCAGCCGAGCAGCAGGTCGCCCTCGAAGCCCAGGGAGGCCACGCCTTCGCGTGGCAGCAGGTAGATCGGGGGCCGCGAGGAGACGCGGATCTCCACGTCCCCGGGCCAGCCCTCACCGAGCCCTGGATCACCGGGACAGTCCTCGTCCCAGCGGACCGCCGGGCTGCGCTCGCGCCGCAGCGAGCCCTCGGAGAACGGCATCAGGCCGCGCACCGCGCCCTCGAGCGCATCCTCGGCGAGCCCGACGTCGCCGGCAGGCACGGTGGCTGCGGCGACCAGGTCCACGGCGTCGCCCCCAGCCTGCGCCGGATGCACGGAGAGCGTGAGCACGTTCGCGCCGTCGAGCGGACGCGCGAGGTCGGGCACGTGGATGACCCGTCGCGCCATGCCCTCCGGCAGGGTGGAGCGCCGGCCCCGCAGGAGGACGCTGACGCGGCGGCGTGTCGGCGCGGGCCCGCCGAGGAAGGCGGGAGCTCCCCCCGGGCCCTCCGCGAGCGCGGCCGCGAGCGAGGCCCGGGGCGCGTTCAGGAGCATCACGCGGCCGAGCCACACGTCCTGGGAGCCCTCGACCGTGATCCCCGGGGCGTTGCCCATCTCGACGAGCTCGAACCGCCCGGAGATCGCACGAAACTCGCCGAACAGGGCCTGGATGCGCCGTCGCAAGAGACCCCGCAGCTGGCCTTCGGCGGCGCTCGCGAAGCCCGCGCCTCCCTCGAGGGCGCTCCCGAGGAGCCGCGCGCGCGCTTCGGGCGGAGGCGCGGCCTCCGCGAGCCCGGAGAGCGCGCGCACCTGGGCGTCGAGGAAGGGGACGAGGGCGGGCGACGGGGACGCCACTTCGAGCGGGAGGCCGCGGCCGTGGCGCGCGGCACGCGGGGTGGAGGCGCCGCGCGCGAGGGCGCGGAGCCCGCCCGCGCGCACCACCGCGGCCTCGAGCATCGCGACGCGCTCGGCGGAGGCTGCGTCGAGGAGCGCTCGTACGAGATCGCGCGCCTCCTCGGCCTTCGCGAGGCCCCAGCAGGCGAGCTCCTCCGCGGTGGTCTGCGGATCGCCGACGTCGATGCGCGCTTCGGGAAGCACGAGCTGATACGAGAGAGCGTCGGGCTCGAGCTTCTTGCGATCGATCAGCGGCACGGTCAGCGTACGCAAGCACGTGTCGAGCACACCGCCCGCCGCCGCGCCCGAGAGCAGGAAGGGCTCGCGCAGCGCACTGGGGGCGCGCGCGGCGCCCTCCTCCTCCACGACCAGCACGCGCTGGCCGTCCATGCCGAGGCGCGCGGCCGCGACGAGGCCCGGGAGCGCGGTGCCCAGGACGATCGCGTCCCAGCGGCGGGCGCGAAGGCCGGCCGTCTGGCTCGGCGCGCCGATGCCGCGCATCAGCGCGAGCGGCTGCCGGTCGGGAGGGCCGGCGGCGCGACGGAGAGGGGGCCCAGGAGGAGCGGCGGATCCCCGGCCGCCTTCCGCTCGATCTCGCCGATCCGATACGTCCGCTCGCCCATGCCCTGGAGCCGCTGCTGGATGTCGTCGGCCTGTGCGCGCGGCACGACCAGGATCATGCCGATGCCGCAGTTGAAGACGCGCAGCATCTCCCGGTCGTCGATCTCCCCGGCGCGCTGGAGCACGCCGAAGATCGGGGGACGCGGCCAGGACGCGGGGTCGACGTGCGCGCGGACGCCCTTCGGCAGCACACGCGGGACGTTGCCTTCGAAGCCTCCTCCGGTCACGTGCACCATGCCGTTGATCGTGAAGTCGCGGAGCAGGTTGAGGATCGGCTTCACGTAGATGCGCGTCGGCGCGAGCAGCGCGCCCGCGAGCGAGGTGTTGAGCAGGGGGTGCTCCGCGAAGAAGTCGAGCTGCTTCGAGTGCTCGCCCTGCTCGAGGATCCGGCGCACCAGGGAGTAGCCGTTGCTGTGGCAGCCGCTCGACGCGATGCCGAGCAGCGCGTCGCCTTCGCGGATGGTGGAGCCGTCGATGATCTTGTCGCGCTCGACGACGCCCACGCCGAAGCCCACGAGCTCGATCTCGCCGGGCGGATGGAAGCCGGGCATGGTGGCGGTCTCTCCGCCGAGCAGCGCGCAGCCGGCGCGCCGACAACCTTCGGTGACACCCCGCAAAGCTTCCGCGGCGATCTTGCGGTCGAGCTCGCCCATCGCGAGGTAGTCGAGGAAGACGAGCGGCTCGGCGCCCTGCACGATGAGGTCGTTCACGACCATGGCGACACAGTCGATCCCGATCGTGTCGTACCGCTTCATCCGGGAGGCGAGCTTGAGCTTCGTGCCGACGCCGTCCGTGCCCGCCACGAGCACGGGATCGCGATACCGCTCCGGTGTCTTGAAGAGGCCCGCGAACCCGCCGATCGACGAGAGGATCTCCGGCCGGAAGGTCGTTCGCGCGATGTCCTTGATCTCGTCCACGAAGCCTTCGTCGTGGTCGAGATCCACGCCCGCGCGCGCGTAGCTCGGCGCGCTGCTGGCTTGGGCGGGGGCGTCGGGATCGGACGGCTTGGTCGAGCGGGGGGTCGTCACGCGCGATGAATACCGAGGTGGGACGATTGCTGTCAATCGGGGTAACGTCGCCACGTGCGGTTCTCCGTCGTGATCCCCGCATGGAACGAGGCCGAGCGCATCGAGGCGACCGTGCACAGCGCGGTGGCGCCCGACGCCGAGGTGATCGTGGTGGACGGGGGCAGCCGCGACGCCACCGCGACGCGGGCGGCGGCGGCCGGGGCGCGGGTGGTGACCTCCGAACGCGGTCGCGCCGCCCAGCTCGCGCGTGGCGCGGTCGCCGCGCGAGGCGACGTCCTCGTCTTCCTGCACGCCGACACCGTCCTTCCGGAGGGCTGGCCCGCGGCCGTCGCGGCCGCCCTTGCGGAGCCCGCGGTCGTGGGCGGGGCCTTCGCCTTCCGGTTCGACCGCGCGGGGGCACCCCGGCTCGGCTTCGGGCTCGCCCTGGTCGAGTGGGGGGCCCGGCTCCGCGGGGGGCTCTTCGGCTTTCCATACGGTGACCAGGCGCTCTTCGTCCGGCGCGGGGCGCTGGCCGCCGCCGGAGGCGTTCCGCAGGCCCCGATCATGGAGGACCTCGACCTGGTCGCGGCGCTCCGGCGCCAGGGACGCCTCGCCCTCCTGCCGCTGCCGGCCGTCACGTCCGCGCGTCGCTACCGGGCGCGCGGCCCGCTCCGGGCGATGCTCCGCAACTGGGTCGCCGCGCTGGCGTGGTGGCTCGGTCTCGACCGCGCGCGCATCGCGGCGTGGTATCACGGGGCGAGCGCCCCGGGTCCGCGGTGAGCCCCGAGGGCGCGCCGGCGTCGCAGCCCGCCGGCGCGCGTCCGGGCCTGCGGCGCCTCCTCCGCTACATCGCCCACAACCGCGGCACGTATCTCGTCTGGGCGGTCACGACACTCGTCTATGTCGCGGCCTTCGTCGCGCTTCCGCTCCTCGTCGGCTGGGCGATCGCGGCGGTGGAAGGTGGCCTCCCGTCCCGCGAGATCGCGAAGCGCTGCGCCGTGATCCTCGCCGTGACCGTGGCGCGCGGCGGCTTCCGCTACTGGTCGCGCACGCTCGTCTTCAACGCGGCGCGCGAGGTCGAGTACGAGCTGCGCAACGACCTCTTCGCGCACCTCCAGCGTCTGCCCCAGTCCTTCTACTTCCGCTGGCGCACCGGCGACCTGATGAGCCGCTGCGTGAACGACCTCGGCTCGGTGCGGCTGCTGCTCGGGCCGGGCATCCTGAACCTGCTCCAGACGCCCATCCTCTTCGTGTCCGTCCTGGTCGCGATGCTCGCGCTCGATGCGCGCCTCGCCCTCCTCGTCCTGCTCCCCTATCCCGCGTTCATCCTCGTGGCGCGCGGGTTCGGGCGCGCCCTCCACCGCACGAACCTCGCGGTGCAGGAGGGGCTGGCCGACCTCTCCAACGGCCTCCAGGAGACCATGTCGGGCATCGCGGTGGTGAAGGCCTACGCGATGGAGGGCGCCAGCACGCGGCGCTTCGACACCGTCAACGACCGGCTCTTCGGGCGGCAGCTCGACCTGGTGCGGGTGAGCGCCGCGATGCAGCCGATCCTCTCGCTCCTCCCGGCGGCCGCCATGTGCATCGTGCTGCTGGTCGGCGGACGCGAGATGACGAGCGGCGGGATGACCCTCGCGCACTTCTTCACCTTCGCGATGTACGTCTACGAGCTGACGTTCCCGACTTTCATCATGGGCTGGGTGGTGGCGCTCGTGCAGCGGGGCGCGGCTTCGATGCAGCGCATCGACGAGGTGCTGTCGGTGGAGCCCTCGATCGCCGACCGGCCCGACGCCGTGCCGGTCGACCGCCTGCGCGGCGAGATCGAGTTCCGGCACCTCACGTTCCACCACCCGGGCCCGCGGCGGGCGCCCGCGCTGAGGGACGTGTCGCTGCGCGTCCCGGCGGGCACGAGCCTCGGCGTGGTCGGTCCGGTCGGCGCGGGGAAGAGCACGCTCGCGTCGGTGATCCCGCGGCTCTTCGAGGTCGAGGACGGGCAGGTCCTCCTCGATGGCGTCGACATCAACCGCATTCCGTTGCGCACGCTGCGCAAGAGCATCGCGATGGTGCCGCAGGACTCGTTCCTGTTCTCGATGTCGCTCGCGGAGAACATCGCTTACGGCCTCCCCGAGGTGGACCCGGCAATCGTGGCCGAAGCCGCGGCGCGCGCCCAGCTCGCGCGCGACATCGCCGACCTGCCGCAGGGCTACGACACGATCGTGGGCGAGCGCGGGGTGATGCTGTCGGGTGGCCAGCGCCAGCGCGCCGCGCTCGCGCGCGCGCTCGCGCTCCGTCCGAGCATCCTGATCCTGGACGACACGCTTTCGAGCGTGGACGCCGAGACCGAGGCCGCGATCCAGCGCGGCCTTGCGCAGAGCTTCGAGGGCCGGACCGTCGTCGTGATCGCCCATCGCGTCAGCACGGTGCGGGGCTGCGATCAGATCATCGTGCTGGAGGACGGGGTGATCCGCGAGCGCGGCATGCACGAGGAGCTCGTGGCGGGCGGCGGGCTGTACGCGCGCCTCGCCCGCGACCAGGCCCTCGAGCAGGAGCTCGCCGAAGTGGAAGCAGTCGCGTGAGCGCCGGCGCGCCGCAGGGCGGAGCCAAGTCCGTCGGCGCGGGTCCCGGCAGCGGGGCGCTGGCGGCGATCCACGAGGAGGAGGCGCTCGGGAAGGCCTATGACCGCCGTCTCATGCGCCGCCTCTGGCGGTACGTCGCTCCCTACCGCGCGCAGGTGTGGCTCACACTCGGGCTCGTGGCGCCGATGTTCGTGCTCGAGATCGCTCCGGCGTGGATCGTGAAGACAGGCATCGACCACGTGCTCGCCCCCTCCCTCGGCGGAGGCGCGCTGGCGGGACCGGCGGTGACGGAGGCGCCCCGCTTCGCGTGGCTCGTGCACCCTCCCGCCGGCATCACTCCGATCGTCTGGCTCGCCGCGCTGTACGTCTTCGTGATGCTCTCCAGCGCGTACTTCCAGTACGTCTACACCACGGTGATGGCGCGCACGGGACAGTCGGCGATGCGCGACCTGCGGGCGGACGTCTTCGCCCACATCCTGAAGCTGCACCTCGGCTTCTTCGACCGCTATCCCGTCGGCCGCCTCGTCACGCGCGCGACGAACGACGTCGAGAACGTCGCGGAGATGTTCGCGGCGGGGATCGTGGCGCTCGTCACCGACGTGCTCAAGATGATCGGCTTCGCGGTCGTGCTGTTCCTGATCGACGCCCGCCTCGCGCTCGTGACGTTCCTCGTGGTGCCGTTCCTGGCGGTCGCGGCCGTGGTCTTCCGGCTGCGCGTGCGCAACGCGTTCCGGGCGGTGCGCGTGCGGATCGCGCGCATCAACGCCGTGCTCCAGGAGACGGTGACCGGCATGAAGGTCGTGCAGCTCTTCACGCGCGAGGACCGGAACCTCCGCGACTTCGCCCACCTGAACGCGGAGCACCGGGACGCCTGGTACGACTCGATCCGCTACGACGCGGGCCTCTTCGCCGTGGTGGAGGCTGCGCGTTGGATCTGCATCGCGGTCATCATCTGGTACGGGGCGGGCCTCGTCGCGGCCGGGACCATGTACGTGTTCATCGACTACATGCGCCGATTCTTCATGCCCCTCCAGGACCTGTCGGCGAAGTACTCGGTGATGCAGTCGTCCATGGCGAGCTGCGAGCGGATCTTCCAGCTCCTCGACACCCGGCCCGCCATCGCGGACCCAGCGCCCGCGGATCGGAAGCTCCTCCCCGCGCGCGGGACCCGGGGCGCGGTCGAGTTCCAGAACGTGTGGTTCGCGTACTCGGGCGAGGACTGGGTGCTGCGCGACGTGTCGTTCCGCGTGGCGCCGGGCGAGCGCGTGGCGTTCGTGGGAGCGACGGGCGCGGGCAAGACGTCGCTCATCAAGCTGCTGACCCGCCTCTACGAGGTGTCGCGTGGACGGATCCTGATCGACGGGGTCGACCTCCGCGAGCTGCCGCAAGCCGAGCTGCGCCAGCACGTCGCGATGGTCCTCCAGGACGTGTTCCTGTTCAGCGGCAGCGTGGCGGACAACGTGCGGCTCGGGCGCGACGACGTGCCTTTGGCCACCGTGGAGAACGCGGCGCGCGCGGTGGAGGCGCATCGGTTCATCGAGCGGCTGCCCGAGGGCTACGCGTCGGAGCTGCGCGAGCGGGGTACGAACCTGTCCTCGGGCCAGCGGCAGCTCCTGTCCTTCGCCCGCGCGCTCGCGCACGGCGCGGAGGTGCTCGTCCTCGACGAGGCCACGAGCTCGATCGACACGGAGACGGAGGCCGTGATCCAGCGCGCGCTCCGCAAGCTCTGGGACGGCCGCACCGCGCTCGTCATCGCCCATCGCCTCTCGACGATCCAGGACGTCGACCGGATCTTCGTGCTGCACAAGGGACGCATCGTGGAGGAGGGGACCCACGACGCGCTGCTCGCGCGGCGGGGCGTCTACCATCGGCTCTACCAGCTCCAGTACCGCCGCCCTCCGGCCGAAGCGACGCAGGTGGCGACCGCAGCCGGCGCCTCCTGACCCGGCTGACACGGCGGCCGGCAGCTCGCTCTCTCGCGTCCGCAGACCGCGCGCAGGTCGCTCGCGATTGGCCCGGCGCGCCACGGGAAGACGAGGCGCCGCAACCTTTTGGCCGCCTGAGAGCACTCACGAACCAGGACCGGCCCCGCGCCGCTCGAGGAGATCTCATGCGCTACGCACTCGCTCTCTTGGCTGCTCTGGTGCTCGCCGATCCCGCGAGCGCCCTCGGCCACTACCCGCCCCGTCCCGGCTCCGGGAGCACCTACAACGCTCCCCCGGCCGTTCCGGAGCCCGCCGCGATCGCCGCCTTCGGCGTCGGCGCTGCGGTGATCGGGTACGCGCTGTATCGCCGCCGGAAGTAGGGGATCCGATGCCCCGGGCCGACCCGGCCCGGGGCCGCTTCCGTTCCTTGCCCCCTCTCCCGAGCGGTGGTAACTAGACCGCACCCCCCCATCCTCCGTGGTCGCTCGTAGAGCGAGGGCCGCTGTGCCCATCGCATGTGCCGCGCGCGACCACCGGGTCCGTGCGACGAGAGCCGCGCCAGGCGCGGCGGGGGATTCGTGCGCATCAAGTCGCTTCAGATCCACGGCTTCAAGTCGTTCGTCGACAAGACGCTGTTCTCGTTCCGGCCCGGCATCACCGGGATCGTTGGCCCGAACGGCTGCGGCAAGTCGAACGTCGTCGACGCGATGCGCTGGGCGATGGGCGAGCAGTCGCCCCGCCGGCTGCGCGGCAAGGGCATGGAGGACGTGATCTTCGCGGGCTCCGAGTCCCGGGCCCCGATCGGGATGGCCGAGGTCGTGCTCGCCTTCGACAACAGCGAGGGGGTGGCGCCGCCCGCGTACGCCCAGTTCAGCGAGATCGCGGTCGCGCGCCGGATCTACCGCTCGGGAGAGTCCGAATACCTCATCAACAAGGTGCCGTGCCGACTGCGCGACGTGCAGGACTTCTTCCGCGACACCGGCATCGGGACCCGCGGCTACACGATCGTCGAGCAGGGCCAGATCGCCGGCATCGTGTCCGCGAAGCCGGAAGAGCGGCGCTATCTGATCGAAGAGGCCGCCGGCATCAGCAAGTACAAGGCGCGCCGCCGCGAGGCGGAGAGCAGGATCGAGGCCACCGAGCACAATCTCGTGCGGGTGAACGACGTGCTCGGGGAGATCCGCCGCCAGATCGGCTCGATCGAGCGCCAGGCGAAGAAGGCCGCGCGCTTCAAGCGCCTGCGCGAGACGCAGCGCCTGCTCGAGCTGTCGCTGGCCACCGACGACCGCGCCGATCTGCGCGCCCAGACGGCGGGGGCCGAGCGCCGCTTCACGTCGCTCCGCGACGAAGCGCTCGCGCTCGACGCGCGCGTCTCCGAGCGCGAGCTCGCGCTCGAAGCCGCGCGGCTCGAGCTCGCGGAGCGCGAGCGGATCGTGAACCAGGGCAACGAGGTCCTGGTCGGCCTCCGCGGCGAGATCAAGCAGCTCGAGAGCCGGATCGGGTACGAGTCGCGCGAGCGCGAGTCGCTGGCGGAGATGAACGTGGCCCGCAGCGAGGAGCTCGCCACGCTCGGCGAGCAGCTCTCCGCCGGCGAAGCGGAGGCGGATCGCGCGCGCGACGAGCTGGCGGCGCTCGAGTCGAGCCTCGACGCAGAGGCGGCGGCGATCGCCGCCGCCGAGGCGACTGCGCGGCTCTCCGAGGAGCACTTCCGCACCTGCGAGCGCGACCGGGACGCCGCCAACGGGGCGCTCGTCGACGTGCTGACGCACCTCGCGCGCGCGGAGGACCGGCTCGCGGCGCTCGAGGACCGGCGGGCCGAGATCGACGGCCGTCTGCGCACTGCGGACGAGAGCCTCGAGCTCCAGAGCTCCGAGGAGAGCCATGCGAAGCACGAGGAGCAGAGCCTGGCGGAGGGGCTCCGCAACCTGCTGGCCGACCGCGACCGCCTCATGAACGACCTGCGCGCGGCGCAGGCGCGCAGCGAGGAGTCGGGCCGGCGCGCGCGGGAGTCGGCGGAGACGCTGCGCGAGTCGCGCGAGCGCCGCGAGACGCGCCGTGCGCGCCTCGCCTCGCTGCGCGAGGTGCTCGAGCGGCGCGAAGACCTCGGCGCCGCCGCGCGCCACCTCCTCGAGCAGGGCGAGAGCGCCGGCGCCGCCCTCGGGCTGCGGGCGCTCGCGCGCGACGTGCTCGAGGTCGAGCGCGAGGACGAGCGGGCGGTCGAAGCGGTGCTCGCCGAACGGGCGGAGGCGCTCGTCGTCCGCGACCTCGCGAGCGCGCTCGCCGCGATCGACGCGCTGCGTGCCGCCTCGGCGGGCCGCGGCGTCTTCCTGGTGGAGCCGCCGTTCGACTCCACGCCGTCGGGGTTCGTGCCGCTCGGCCGTCCCCTGCTCGAGCGCGTTCGCGCGCGAGAAGGCTTCGAGGGCGTGGCCCGCGCGCTGCTGGCCGGCGTGAACCTGGTCGACGACCTGCGCGAGGCCGTGTCGGTGTATGGCAACGGGCGCCTGCCCGCGACCTTCGTCACGCGACAGGGCGATCTGCTGTCGCCCGACGGGGTGGTGCGCGGCGGCGCCGATGGGGCGGGCAGCGGGCTCCTCGCGCGGGTGCGCGAGGTGCGCGAGCTCGAGGACGAGACCACCCTGCTCGATCGCGAGGTGGAGGAGCGCGAGGCCGTGCGGGCCGCCGCCGAGCGCACCGAGATCGCCGCGCACGACGAGCTCGAGAACCTGCGCAACCGCCATCACACTGCGGCGCTCGCCGTCGCGAACCACGAGAAGGACCTCGAGCGCACGCGCGACCGCGTGAAGGCCCTGGGCGTGGCCCACGACGGCCGCATCGCGGAGCGCTCGGAGCTCGTCGCCGAGGTCGAGGCGCGTGCGGTCGAGGCGGCGCGCCTCGCGCAGGCGCTCGAGGACGCGCGACGCGAGCGTGCGGATCGCCAGCGCGCCCTCGACGGGCTCGTGCTGCGCGTCGGTCAGGCGGGTCGCGAGCTCGCGCGGGAGCAGGCCGCGCTCTCCGCGCGGCGCGTGGAGCACGCGAGCCGGCTCGAGCGGCGCGACGCGCTGCGCGACGCGGAGCGCCGGGCGGCGACCGCGGTGCGCGAGACGCGCGACTGGATCCAGCGCCGGCAGGTGGAGATCGCGACGGCCGAGGCGCGCCGCGCCGCGCTCGCGGAGACGATCCGCGGGGCCGAGAGCACCCTCGCCGAACGCCTGCGCGAAGAGGAGGCGGCGCGGGCGTCGAGCGAGGAGAAGCGCGAGGCATACGAACGCGAGGCGGCGGCCGTGCAGGGGCTGGACGCGGAGCTGCGCGCGCTGCGCGGCGAGGCGTCGGGGCGACGCGAGGAGGCGGGCCGCGCGGAGCTCGAGTGGCGCGAGACCGAGCTGCGGCTCACGCACCTCGAGGACGCGGTGCGCGAGCGCTGGGGCGTCGATCTCGCGAGCTGGGTCGCACCGACGCTGGCGGGCCTCGCGGAGGCGCCGGTCGCCGGGCCCGCGGAGCCCGGTGCTGCGGACGAGGCGGCGGAGGCCGGCGAGGGGTCGGTATCGGCGGACGGCACGCCGATCGAGGCCGAGGAGGAAGCCGCGCTCACGCCGCGCGCGATGGCGGAGCTCGTGGCGCTGCCGCGGGACGAGCGCCGCGCGCGGCTCGAGGACGTGCGCCGGCGCGTCGAGGCGCTCGGCGAGGTGAATCTCGGCGCGATCGAGGAGCACGAGGAGCTCTCCGAGCGGTTCCGCTTCCTGTCCGAGCAGCGGAACGATCTCGAGAGCACGCTCGCGTCGCTGCGCGAGGCGATCCAGCGCATCAATCGGACGAGCCGCAAGCGCTTCCGCGAGACGTTCGAGGCGGTGAACGCGCGCTTCGAGCAGAACTTCCCGCGCCTCTTCCGCGGCGGCAAGGCGACGCTCCACCTCACGGAGGAGGAGGACGTCCTCGAGGCGGGCATCGAGATCATGGCGTCGCCGCCGGGCAAGCGCGTCGTGAACGTGAACGCGCTCTCGGGTGGCGAGAAGACGCTGACGGCGGTGGCGCTCCTCGTATCCGTCTTCCAGGTGCGTCCGTCGCCGTTCTTCCTGCTCGACGAGGTCGACGCGGCCCTCGACGACGCGAACGTGGGTCGCTTCAACGAGATCGTGAAGGAGCTGGCGAAGGACTCTCAGTTCCTCCTCGTCACGCACAACAAGCGGACGATCGAGGTGGCCGACCTCCTCTACGGGGTCACCATGGAGGAGAAGGGCGTGAGCAAGCTCGTCTCCGTCGAGCTCCACTAGCCTCGGGCGTCGCGGGTTGATCAAGTATCTGGGCTCGAAGCGGCTCCTGGTTCCGCGCATCCTGTCCGCGATCGGCGCGTTCCAGGGGGCGCGCAGCGTGCTCGACCTCTTCTCGGGCACGTCCCGCGTCGGCCACGCGCTGAAGCGCGCGGGCTACGACGTGATCGCCAACGACCACAACGCCTACGCCCACGTGCTCGCGCGCTGCTACGTACAGGCCGACGCGGATCGCGTCCTCGCGGACGCCCGCACGCTGCTGCGCGAGCTGTCGGCGCTGCCGGGGAGGGCGGGCTGGTTCACCGAGACGTTCTGCGTGAGGTCGCGCTTCTTCCAGCCGCGCAACGGCGAGCGCATCGAGGCCATCCGCGAGGCGATCGCCGCGCGCTCCCTCGAGCCGGACCTCGAAGCGGTGCTGCTGACGTCGCTGATGGAGGCGGCGGACCGCGTCGACTCCACCACGGGCGTGCAGATGGCCTACCTCAAGGACTGGGCGCCGCGCGCGCAGAACGCCCTCGAGCTCCGTTTGCCCGACGTCCTGCCCGGCGCCGGTCGCGCGTTCGGGCTCGACGCGCTCGAAGCCGCGAGCACGCTCGAGGCCGACGTCGCCTACCTCGATCCCCCGTACAACCAGCACCGCTATCTCGGCAACTACCACGTCTGGGAGACGCTCGTGCGCTGGGACGCTCCGGAGTCGTACGGCGTCGCCTGCAAGCGCGTCGACTGCCGCAGCTACAAGAGCGACTTCAACTCCCGGAAGCGCATCCAGCCCGCGCTCGCCGACGTCGTCGCGGCCCTGCGCGCGCGGCACCTCGTCGTGTCCTTCAACGATGAGGGCTACCTGGGCCGCGCCGAGCTGGAGGCACTGCTCCGGCGGCGCGGGCGGGTGGCCGTCGTGGAGGTGGACTTCCCGCGTTACGTGGGCGCTCGGATCGGGATCCACAATCCGGCCGGCGTGAAGGTCGGAAGGGTCGGACGCCTGCGGAACACAGAACGGCTCTTCATCGTCTCGGACGCGTCTCACCCGACCCTCGCCGCCGCGGGGTGACCTCGGGAGGGCCGCTGGTATCCTCGGGCGCCCATGGCCGAGCTGCTCTCCGACCCGAACGTCCAGATCGCGCTCGCGTGGGTGCAGACGCACCCCGAGGCGGTCGCGGGCGGCGTCGCGGGCGCTCTGCTGCTCCTCTCTGCTGCGGTAGTCCGCGCGCTGCGCGGCCGCGGGCGCGCGAGGGCCGCCCAGCCGGCCCGCGAGCCGGCACGGGAGCCCGAGCCTGCGGCGGTCGCACCCGCGCCGGCGCCCGTCGCGACGCAGCCGGAGCCGATCGCGCCGGCGCCCGTCCGGCCCGAGCCCGTCGCAAAGGCGCCCCTTCCGCGCCGGCTGCGCGATCGGCTCGCGCGCACGAGCGAGGCGCTGATCGGCCGGCTCGAGCTCGTGATCGGCGGGCGCAAGGTCGATGCCGGGCTGCTGGACGAGCTCGAGGCACTGCTCTTCACCGCCGACCTGGGCGTGAAGACGGCGGAGAGTCTGCTCGACTCCGTCCGGCGCAAGGCCGCGGGAGCCGACGCCGCCACGGTCCGCGGCGTGCTCCGCGGGGCGATCCTCGAGAAGCTCCGCCGCGTGGAGCTTCCGGCCGGGACCTCCCTCGACCTGCGCGGCAAGCCACACGTGGTGCTCGTGCTCGGGGTGAACGGCTCGGGCAAGACGACGACGATCGGCAAGCTCGCCGCACGCTACGTCGCTGCGGGGCGGAAGGTCGTGCTCGGCGCGGGCGACACGTTCCGTGCCGCGGCGATCGAGCAGCTCGAAGCCTGGGGAGGGCGGGCCGGCTGCGAGGTGATCGCGGGCCGCCCCGGAGGCGATCCCTCCGCGGTGGCGTTCGACACGCTCAAGGCGGCCGTCGCGCGCGGCGCAGACGTGGCGATCATCGACACCGCTGGACGTCTGCAGACGAAGGTGCCGCTGATCGAGGAGCTCAAGAAGATCGTGCGCGTGATCGACCGCGAGGTGCCCGGCGCGCCGCACGAGAGCCTGCTCGTGATCGACGCGAACACGGGTCAGAACGCGCTGTCCCAGGCGCGCGTCTTCACGGACGCCGGCCGCGTCACCGGCCTGGTGCTCACGAAGCTCGACGGGACGGCGAAGGGCGGCGTGATCGTCGGCCTCGCCGACGAGCTCGGTATTCCCGTGAAGTTCGTGGGCGTGGGCGAGGGCGTGGAAGACCTCCGCGACTTCTCCGCCCAGGAGTTCGTGGACGCGCTGTTCGAAGCGCCCGAGGGCGCGCCCGGAGCGACGACATGAGCCTCGTGCTGGCGCTCGATCAGGGGACGACCTCGTCGCGCGCCCTCCTGTTCGACGAGAGCGGCGCCGTGGTGGCCGTCGGCCAGCACGAGTTCGTGCAGCACTACCCGAAGCCGGGCTGGGTCGAGCACGATCCCGGGGAGATCTGGGAGACGCAGCTCCGCGCAGCGCGCGACGCCCTCGCCTCGGCCGGAGTCGGGCCGAAGGACGTCGCGGCGATCGGCGTCACGAACCAGCGCGAGACGGCGGTGGTCTGGGACCGCGCGACCGGCGAGCCGATCCACCGCGCGATCGTCTGGCAGTCGCGACAGACGACGCCGATCTGTGACGCCCTGCGGTCGCGTGGGCTCGAGCGCGAGGTCCGCGCGCGGACCGGCCTCGTGATCGACGCGTACTTCTCGGCGACGAAGGTGCGGTTCATCCTCGACGCCGTTCCCGGCGCGCAGGCGCGCGCCGAGCGCGGGGAGCTCGCGTTCGGCACGATCGACAGCTGGCTGCTGCACCGCCTCACGAAGGGCCGCGTTCACGCCACCGAGGCGTCCAACGCGTCCAGGACGATGCTCTGGAACATCCACCGGGGGGACTGGGACGACCTGCTGCTGCGCGAGCTGCAGATCCCGCGCGCGATCCTCCCCGCCGTGCGCGACTCGAGCGGCGTCTTCGGCGCCGCGGACGCGGAGTGGCTCGGCGCCGAGGTCCCGATCACCGGGATCGCGGGCGATCAGCAGGCCGCGCTGTTCGGCCAGGGCGCCTACGAGCCCGGCGCGGCGAAGAACACCTACGGCACCGGCTGCTTCCTGCTGATGAACACCGGCTCGTCCGCGCCCGCGTCGCGGAGCGGCCTCATCACGACCGTGGCGTGGTCCCTCGGCGGCAAGCTCGAGTACGCGCTGGAGGGGAGCGTGTTCGTGGCGGGAGCAGCCGTGCAATGGCTGCGCGACGGCCTCGGGCTCGTGAAGGACGCAGCCGAGACCGCGGTCGTTGCGCGGTCCGTTCCCGACACGGGGGGCGTGTTCGTCGTGCCCGCGTTCGTGGGGCTCGGCGCGCCCTACTGGGACGAGCGCGCGCGCGGCACGATCGTGGGGCTCACCCGGGGCACGAGCCGCGCGCACTTCATCCGCGCCACGCTCGAGTCGATCGCCTACCAGACGCGCGACGTCGTGGAGTGTCTCGCCGCGGACTCCGGTCTGCGCCCGAGCCTCCTGCGCGTCGACGGCGGCGCGTCCCGCAACGACTTCCTCATGCAGTTCCAGGCCGACGTGCTGGGGATCCCGATCTGGCGCCCGCGCGTCCTGGAGGTCACCGCGTTCGGCGCGGCGGCGCTCGCGGGGCTCGCCGTCGGCGTCTGGCGCGACCGCCGCGCGCTCGCGTCGGCGCCGCGCGAGGGCGCGGTCTTCGATCCGGGGATGGAGCAGGGCGAGCGCGACCGCCTCTATGCCGGCTGGAAGCGCGCCGTGGAGCGCTCGCGCCAGTGGATCGAGAGCTGATCGGCACATGACCCGCAGCGGACGCCCGACGCAGGTCATCGCGCACCGCGGCGCATCGGCGTACCGGCCCGAGAACACGCTCCCCGCGTATGCGCTGGCCATCGACCAGGACGCCGACATGATCGAAGTCGATCTCCACGTGACGCGTGACGGTGTCATCGTGGTGACGCACGACGAAGAGCTCGCCGGCCTCGGCGGCAAGGGCGAGATCGCCGACGCCACGCTCGACGAGGTGCGCAGCCTCGACGCCGGCGGCGGCGAGCAGATCCCGACGCTCGACGCGGTCCTCGACGGCTTCGGCGCGCGGATCCCGTTCAACCTCGAGCTGAAGCAGGGCACGCGCGGTCCGTACCCGGGCCTCGAGGAGGCGGCGCTGGCCGCGGTGGAGCGCCGGGGGCTCCTCTCGCGGACGCTCTTCTCGTCGTTCTACGACCCCGTGCTGGCACGGCTGCGCGCCCTCTCCGCGGACGCGCGCCTCGCGCTCCTGGTGTCCCGGCGCTTCCCGCAGGGCGCGCTCGATCGGGCGCGGGCGCTCCGGGCGGAGGCGGTGAACCCCGAGGAGGGGATCGCGACGGGCGACTTCGTCGCGTCGGCGCATCGCGCCGGGCTCGACGTCCACGTCTTCACCGTCGACGCGGAGCCGGAGCTCCGGGAGTTCCTCGGCCGGGGCGTCGACGGGATCTTCACGAACTTCCCCGACCGCCTGCGGGCGCTCGTGCCGCGCCGCTAGCCGCACACGCGGGCGGGGATCGCCCGGAAGGAGGTTACCCCGCGGGGGAAGCAAGCGCCTTTTCTCTTGACGCAGGGCGTCTGGATCCTCTATTCATTCGGTCGTAGCGGCGATTCACCTAAAGATCTTCTCCTCCCGAGGATCTTCTCCGAACCGCCCGGGGGCCTCGATGAGGCCGGACCGAACCGAGGACGAGCTCGCCGAGCCTTCGCTCGACGCCACGGATCTGCGGATCCTCGATCTGCTGCAGGAGAACTGCAAACGGCCGCTCGCCGCGATCGGCGAGAAGGTCGGACTCTCCGCTCCGGCCGTCACCGAGCGGATCCACAAGCTCGAGCAGTCCGGGGTGATCACCGACTACGTCGCGCTCCTCGACGCGCGGCGCGTCGGACTCGACGTGACGGCCTTCATCGGCGTCGCGATCGGCCATCCCCGGCTCATCGACAGCTTCGAGCGCGAGATCGCCGCCGTAGACGACGTCCTCGAGTGTCATCACGTCACCGGCGGCCACACGCTGATGCTGAAGATCAAGACGGAGAACACGGAGACGCTGGAGGGGCTGATCGACCGGATCCGCTCGATCGACGGGGTCAGCCGCACCGAGACGATGATCGTCCTCTCCACGCGAGCGGAGCGTCCGCGGATCCCGCTCGAGGGAGCCGACGCGCCGCGGCGCCGCGCGCGTCGCAACCGGCTCCGCAGGTCGGACGCCCGCCTCTTGCCTGGAGGAGACGACCCACGATGACCCGAGCCAAGGCATTGCCGCCGCGCCAGGGCCTGTACGACCCGCGCTTCGAGCACGACAGCTGCGGGGTCGGCTTCGTCGCGAACATCCGGGGCGAGAAGTCGCACGACGTCGTCCGGCGCGGGATCCAGGTGCTCGGGAACCTCGCCCATCGCGGCGCGACCGGTGCGGATCCCGACACCGGCGACGGCGCGGGCGTCCTGCTGCAGCTGCCCGACAGCTTCCTGCGACGCGAGGCCGCGAAGCAGAGGTTCGAGCTTCCCGCGCCGGGCGCCTTCGCGTCCGGTCTCGTCTTCCTGTCGCGAAATCCCGAGGCGCAGCGGTTCCAGCAGAACGCGCTCGAGAGCTCGGTGGCGGAGCACGGCCAGCGGGTCCTCGGCTGGCGCGAGGTGCCGGTGGATCCCGCCCGGATCGGCTGGATCGCGCGCGATGCGATGCCGGCGATCCGTCAGATCTTCGTCGGTGCGGAGGACGGGCTTCCGCAGGATGCGTTCGAACGCCGCCTCTATCTGTTGCGCCGCGTCGCCGAGCACCGCGTCCGTGCGCTCGGAGGTCCGGAGGCGAAGGCGTTCCACGTGCCGAGCCTTTCGAGTCGCACGTTCGTGTACAAGGGCCTGCTGCTCGCGCACCAGATCGAAGGGTTCTACCCGGATCTCGCCGACTCGACGCTCGACAGCGCGCTGGCGCTCGTCCATCAGCGCTACAGCACGAACACCTTCCCGACGTGGGACCTCGCGCAGCCCTTCCGCTACGTCGCGCACAACGGCGAGATCAACACGCTGCGCGGGAACGTGAACTGGATGCACGCCCGGGAGGGCACGCTCCAGTCCGACCTGTTCGGCGACGACCTCAAGCAGCTCTTCCCGGTCATCATCCCCGGCGGCAGCGACACCGCGCAGTTCGACAACGCCCTCGAGCTGCTCGTCCTCGCGGGGCGGTCGCTCCCGCACGCGATGATGATGATGGTGCCCGAGGCATGGGACGGCCACGAGAGCATGGACGAGGAGCGGCGCGCCTTCTACGAGTACCACTCCTGCTTGATGGAGCCGTGGGACGGCCCCGCCTCCATGGCCTTCACCGACGGGCGGAAGATCGGCGCGGTGCTGGACCGCAACGGGCTCCGGCCCTCGCGTTACACCGTGACGCGAGACGGCTTCGTCGTGATGGCGTCCGAGGCCGGCGTGCTCGAGATCGCCCCCGAGAACGTGCTGCGCAAGGGGCGGCTCCAGCCCGGTCGGATCTTCTTCGTCGACACGGAGCAGGGTCGGATCATCGAGGACGAGGAGATCAAGGCCGAGCTGGTCCGCCGGAAGCCCTACCGCCGCTGGGTCGAGGAGAACCGCGTCCGGCTCGCGGACGTCCCGCGCGTCGAAGTGGTGCACCGGCCGAACCAGGAGACCCGCTTCGAGCGCCAGCAGGCATTCGGCTACACGCTCGAGGATCTCCGGACGCTCCTGCCCCCGATGATCGCGACGGGTGTCGAAGCGCTCGGCTCGATGGGCGACGACACCGCGCTCGCGGTGCTCTCGAACCGCCCGCGCCTCCTGTTCCACTACTTCAAGCAGCTCTTCGCGCAGGTGACGAACCCGCCGATCGACTCCCTGCTCGAGCGCCTCGTCATGTCGACGCTGTCGACGCTGGGAGCGGAGAGCAACCTGCTTGCGGAGACTCCGCAGCACGCGCGCCTGCTCGAGCTCGAGCACCCGATCCTCACGGACGAGCAGCTCGAGCGGATCCGGCAGATCTCGCTTCCCGGCTTCCAGGCGCGGACGCTGCCGATGCTGTTCAAGGCCTCCGAGGGCGGCGAAGGTCTGCGCGCCGCGCTCGACGCGTTGTGCCGGGAGGCGTCGCGCGCGGTGGCGGATGGCGCGAACCTCCTGATCCTCTCGGACCGGGGCGTCTCGCCGGATCTCGCGCCGATCCCCTCGCTGCTCGCCACGGGCGCGATCCATCACCACCTCGTGCGCGAGGAGACGCGCACGCGCTGCGGACTCGTCGTGGAAACGGGCGAGGCGCGCGAGGTTGCGCACTTCGCCCTGCTGATCGGGTACGGCGCTGGGGCGGTCAATCCATATCTCGCGTTCGAGACGATCGCCGAGCTGGTGGAGGACGGCGCGTACGTCCCCGAGGACCTGACGCTCGAGAAGGCGTCCCAGCATTACATCAAGGCCGTCGACAAGGGACTCCTCAAGATCTTCGCGAAGATGGGGATCTCGACGCTCCAGAGCTACCGCGGCGCGCAGATCTTCGAGGCCGTGGGCCTCCACGCGGACCTCGTGGAGCGCTACTTCACGGGCACACCGTCGCGCGTATCGGGCGCGGATCTCGACGTGATCGCGCGGGAAGCGGTGATCCGACACCAGCGCGCGTTCCCAGGGGATGCCTACTTGTTCCCCGAGCTGGACCCCGGTGGCCTCTACCAATGGCGGCGCCGCGGCGAGCGGCACACGTTCAACCCGGACTCCGTCGCGAAGCTGCAGCACGCGGTGCGCGACGCGAGCGTCGAGACGTTCCGTGAGTTCTCGCGCGCGGCGGACGACGAGGCCGAGCGGCTCTGCACGCTCCGCGGGCTCTTCCGATTCCGCAACGCGGAGCGGCCGGTCCCGCTGGAGGAGGTCGAGCCCGCCAGCGAGATCGTGAAGCGCTTCTGCACCGGGGCCATGTCGCTGGGATCGATCTCACGCGAGGCGCACGAGACGCTCGCGATCGCGATGAACCGGCTCGGAGGCAAGAGCAACACGGGAGAGGGCGGCGAGGACCCCGTGCGCTTCACGCCCGACGCGAACGGCGACCTGCGGCGGAGCGCGATCAAGCAGGTCGCGTCCGGTCGGTTCGGCGTCACCAGCTGGTACCTGGTCAACTCGGACGAGATGCAGATCAAGATGGCCCAGGGCGCCAAGCCGGGCGAGGGCGGCCAGCTTCCCGGACACAAGGTCGACGAGTACATCGGGCGCATCCGGCACTCGACGCCGGGCGTAGGCCTGATCTCGCCGCCCCCGCACCACGACATCTACTCGATCGAGGACCTGGCCCAGCTCATCCACGACCTGAAGAATGCGAACCCGAGGGGGCGCGTCTCGGTGAAGCTCGTGGCCGAGAGCGGCGTCGGCACGGTGGCTGCGGGCGTTTCGAAGGCGAAGGCCGACGGCGTCCTGATCAGCGGCCACGACGGCGGAACGGGAGCGTCACCGCAGACCTCGATCAAGTCGGCGGGCTCGCCCTGGGAGCTCGGCCTCTCGGAGACGCAGCAGACCCTCGTGCTGAACGACCTGCGCGGGCGGATCCGCGTCCAGGTCGACGGCGGCCTGAAGACCGGACGCGACGTGGCGATCGGGGCGCTCCTCGGAGCCGACGAGTTCGGGTTCTCCACCGCGCCGCTCGTCGCGCTCGGCTGCATCCTCATGCGCGTGTGTCACCTGAACACGTGCCCCGTCGGCATCGCGACGCAGAACCCCGAGCTCCGGAAGCGCTTCACCGGGCTGCCCGAGCACGTGGTGCAGTACTTCTTCTTCGTCGCCGAGGAGCTGCGCCAGATCCTCGCGCAGCTCGGGCTGCGCACCGTCGACGAGGCGATCGGACGCTCCGACCTGCTCGAGCTCCAGCCCGCGATCGACCACTGGAAGGCGAAGGGCCTCGACTTCTCCCAGCTCCTCCACCGGCCCGACGTGAAGTGGGCGACGCGCTGCGTGAAGGGCCAGGAGCACGGGCTCGAGCGCGCGCTCGACCAGCGCCTGCTCGAGCTCGCGAAGCCCGCGCTCGAGCGCGGCGAAGCCGTCGAGCTCCAGCTTCCGATCCGGAACGTGAACCGCACGGTCGGGACGATCCTCGGCTCGGAGGTCTCCCGCCGGTACGGCGCGGAAGGCCTGCCCGAGGACACGATCCGCGTGAACTTCGCCGGCTCCGCCGGGCAGAGCTTCGGCGCCTTCCTGCCGTCGGGCATCACGCTCTCGATCGAGGGCGAGGCGAACGACTACTGCGGCAAGGGGCTCTCGGGGGGAAAGCTCTCCGTCCGCATCCCGGCGGGCGCGAGCTACGCGGCCGAGCAGAACATCATCGTGGGCAACGTGGTGCTGTACGGAGCCACCGCTGGCGAGGCGTACTTCAACGGCGTCGCGGGCGAGCGGTTCGCCGTGCGCAACAGCGGCGCCGACGCCGTCGTCGAAGGGGTCGGGGATCACGGCTGCGAGTACATGACGGGCGGCCACGTCGTGATCCTCGGGGCGACGGGACGCAACTTCGCCGCCGGGATGAGCGGCGGCATCGCCTACGTCCTGGACGAGACGGGTGACTTTCCCCAGCGCTGCAACCCGGGGATGGTCGATCTCGAGGAGATCGGGAAGGAGGACGAGGAGACGATCCTTCGCCTCCTGCGCCGGCACTTCCAGTACACGAGGAGCCGTCGCGCCGATCACGTGCTCCGGAAGTGGAACGATTTCGCAGCGAAGTTCGTGAAGGTCATGCCGCGCGACTACAAGCGCGCGCTGTCCGATCGCATTCGAGCGGGGAGCGGGAATGGGTAAGCCGACCGGCTTTCTGGAGCACCGCCGCGAAGCGACGCCGATGCGTCCGGCGGCGAATCGCATCCACGACTGGCACGAGGTGCAGGACAACCTCCCGGAGGAGAAGACGCGCACGCAGGCCGCGCGCTGCATGGACTGCGGCGTGCCGTTCTGCAACAACGGCTGCCCGCTCGGGAACGTGATCCCCGACTGGAACGACCTCGTGTACCGCGGCAAGTGGGAGGACGCCCTCGTCCGCCTGCACTCCACGAACAACTTCCCCGAGTTCACGGGCCTCGTCTGCCCGGCGCCATGCGAAGCGGCCTGCGTGCTCGGGATCAACGACGATCCGGTGACGATCAAGCAGATCGAGTGGGAGATCATCCGGCGCGGCTTCGACGAGGGCTGGGTGCGGGCGCGGAAGCCCTCCCGTCGCACCGGGCGCTCGGTCGCGATCGTGGGCTCCGGACCTGCCGGCCTTGCTGCCGCGCAGCAGCTGAACCGCGCCGGCCACACCGTCACGCTGTTCGAGAAGAACGACCGCGTCGGGGGTCTGCTGCGCTACGGCATCCCCGACTTCAAGCTCGAGAAGTGGATCGTCGATCGGCGCGTCGAGCAGATGCGCGAAGAGGGCGTGCTCGTCCAGACCGGAGTGCACGTGGGGCGCGACCTGTCGGGACGCGATCTCCGTCGCAGCTTCGACGCGGTGCTGCTCGCCGCCGGAGCGGAGCACCCGCGGGACCTGCCGATCCCGGGGCGGGAGCTGGGAGGCGTCCACTTCGCGATGGACTTCCTGACCCAGCAGAACCGGCGCGGCGCGGGCGACGTGGTGGAGGCGGCTCCGATCCTGGCGGCCGGGAAGCACGTCGTGGTGCTGGGTGGGGGAGACACGGGATCGGACTGCGTCGGAACGTCCCACCGGCAGGGGGCGAGGTCGGTGACCTCGCTCGAGCTGCTCGAGCGCCCGCCCGACCAGCGGTCGCCTTCCACGCCGTGGCCGAACTGGCCCGTCATGTTCCGGAGCTCGAGCTCCCACGACGAGGGGGGCGTGCGGGACTTCGGCGTGATGACGAAGCGCTTCGCGGGCTCGAACGGCAGCGTCGAACGGCTGCACGCCGTCCGCGTGCGTCTCGGGGCCCCCGACGTCTCCGGGCGCCGCGCGCTGGAGGAGATCCCCGGCTCGGACTTCGAGCTGCCCTGCGATCTCGTGCTCCTCGCGATGGGATTCGTGCACCCGGTCCAGGCGGGGCTGCTCGCAGAGCTCGGGGTGCGCCTCGATCCTCGCGGCAACGTCGCGGCCGACACACGCGAGTTCACGACGAGCGAGCCTGGCGTCTTCGCAGCGGGGGACGTCAGGAGGGGACAGTCGCTCGTCGTGTGGGCGCTCTGGGAGGGCCGCGAGGCCGCGCGCGCGGTGGATCGCTATCTGGTCGGCGAGTCGCGCCTCCAGTCGCGCAACATGCACGTCTGAGGGCCCGGCGCGTTGGCTGCTGGGCGACCGGCGAGAGACTCTGCGAAATCCCCACGATCTCGCTTGACGCTCTTCGGCGCGGGTTTGTAGGATCGACCGCGTGGGAGGAGGGACGCCGATTCCGAACCGTCTCGACCCGAACCGCGCCGACCCGCGCGCAGGCGATCAGCAGCTCGCGGACCGGCAACGCGATTTCGAACGCCTCGAGCGCGCGGTCATCGCGCTGGCGCGTCGCCACCAGCAGACGACCCGCGACAACGAGAAGCTCCGTCGCGAGATCGAGGAGCGCGACCGGCGCATTCGCGTGCTCGAGAGCGAGACGCTCGAGCTGAATCAGCGGCGCCGCGACGTCGCCAAGCGCATCGACGACCTGCTGGCGCAGATCGATCAGATCGACGTCCAGGTGGCCGCCGGCGATTGATGGCAACGAAGCGCTCGATCGCCGTACGGATCCTCGGGCAGGAGTATCGGATCCGCAGCGATTCCGACGAAGCTGCGATCCAGCGCGTCGCGGCCTACGTCGACGAAACCATGGCGAAGATCCGCGAGCGCACGCGGACGGTGGACTCGCTCGACCTCGCGATCCTCGCAGCCCTGAATCTCGCGAACGACCTCCTCGCCCTGCGCGCCGCCGGCCCTTCCCGGGACGCCGATGCCGCCTGGGTGGACGCGGATCGCCTCCACGCGCTGATCGAGATCGCGGAGTCCGCGGCCGCAGCCGGCCTCAGCTGAGCTCCGCAGCCGATGGACCTGGACGAGCGGAAGCGCTCGCTCCGCGAGCGGATGCGAGTGGTGCGCCGTGCGATCGCTGCGGGGGAGGCCGCGGCGGCGGCCCATGCCGCCGCGCGCCGCGCCGGAGCGACGCTTGAGTTCGCGCGGTCCCGCCGCGTCGGGCTCTATGCCGCGCTGCGCGGAGAGCTCTCGACGCGGCCCCTCTTCGACGCGATCCTCGCCGCGGGAAAACCGGCGCTCGCTCCCGCGATGGACCCGGGGTCGCGGTGCCTCGCCTTCCGGCCGGTTCGCGCGTGGGAGGAGCTGCGGCGGGGGGAGCTTGGCGTGCCGGAGCCTCCGGGGGGCGCGGCCGAGCGGCTCGGCCCGGACGATCTGATCGTCGTGCCAGGCCTCGCGTTCGATCGTCACGGGAACCGTCTCGGCAGCGGAGGGGGGTGGTTCGACCGCACGTTCCCTCCGGGCGCCGACGGAGGCCCGACGCTCGTCGGCTATTGCTACGAGGTCCAGATCGTGAGCGAGCTGCCGCACGGGACGAGAGATCGCGCGATGGACCTCGTCGTGACCGAAGCGGCGACGCATCGGCGGTGAGGGGCGCGAGATGAGCCTTGGATCCTGCGAGGCGGAGGTCGAGCGTCAGCTCGCGCTGATCCGCGCGGGCGCGAGCGACGTCGTCTCCGAGAGCGAGCTCCGCGCCCGGCTCGCCGAATCGGTGCGCGATGCACGGCCCCTCCGCATCAAGCTCGGGATGGATCCTTCCTCGCCCGACCTCCACCTCGGGCACACGGTCGTGCTCGAGAAGCTCCGCGTGTTCCAGGAGCTCGGGCATCTTCCGATCTTCCTGATCGGCGACTTCACGGCGCGGATCGGCGATCCCACGGGCAAGAAGAAGACCCGGCCCGCCCTCGACGAGGCCGAGGTCCGCCGCAACGCCGCGACCTACGTCGAGCAGGTGGGCCGGGTGCTCGACGTGTCTCGCGCGGAGGTGCGGTACAACGGCGAGTGGATGGACCGCATGGCGCCGGCGGACTTCGTCCGGCTCTGCTCCCGCTACAGCGTGGCGCGCATCCTCGAGCGCGACGATTTCGCGAAGCGCTACGCGGCCGGCGAGTCGATCGCAATACACGAGCTGCTGTATCCCCTGGTGCAGGCCTACGACTCGGTCGCGCTGCGTGCGGACGTCGAGCTCGGCGGAACGGACCAGCTCTTCAACCTGCTCGTGGGCCGCGAGATCCAGCGCGACTACGGACAGCGTCCGCAGATCGTGCTCACGCACCCGCTCCTCGTGGGTACCGACGGGCGCGAGAAGATGTCGAAGAGCCTCGGCAACGGGATCGGGATCACGGAGGCGCCGGAAGAGATCTACGGCCGCGTGATGAGCGTCTCGGACTCCCTCATGCTGGAGTGGCTGCAGATCCTCGCCTGCGCCCGCTCGCAGGACCTCGCGGAAGGCGCGAGCGCCGTCCGTGAAGGACGCGGGGATCCGCTCGCTTTGAAACACGCGCTTGCGTCGCAGATCGTCGAGCGTTTCCACGGGCCCGAGGCGGCGGAGCGTGCGGCGGCTCACTTCCGGCGCGTGATCCAGCGCAAGGAGGAGCCCGAGGAGATCCCCGAGGTGGACGTCGTGGCCGCTGCCGACGGCCGCGCGGGCCTGCTCGACGTGCTCCGCAGCGCGCTCGGCGTCGCGTCGAACTCCGAGGCGCGCCGCCTGGTCGCGCAGGGCGCGGTGAAGTTGGAAGGAGAGGTGGTGAAGGACGCCGCGATCCGTCTCGGCCCAGGATCCCACCGCCTCCGGGTCGGCCGACGCCACGCGCTCGTCCGGGTGGCGCCGGCCAGGGGGGAGTCCCCGGAGGGCTGAGACCCTCCCGGCCGCCCTTCACCCTTGACGCCCCCGACGGCCTCGCATAGATTCCGCTCCTCGCCGGGATCTCCAATCTCGGCGGGGTCATCTGAAAGCGTTCTTTCCGCTCATGAGAGCTCGATACAGGCTCTGATGGGCTTCGTTTCGGTCTTTGAAAACGGAATAGCGTGCGGTCTTGCGGGCGTTCGCCACGAGCGGCGCCCGCGAAGACGGTGACGGGCCTGCATTTTTTTGGTTCATCCGAACAACGAGTCGGCATTTCGCGAAAGTGAAGTGCCGTTCTCGGCAAGGTTCAAACTGGAGAGTTTGATCCTGGCTCAGAACGAACGCTGGCGGCGTGCTTAAGACATGCAAGTCGAGCGAGAAAGGGGCTTCGGCCCTGAGTACAGCGGCGCACGGGTGAGTAACGCGTGGGTAATCTGCCTTCGGGTTCGGGATAACTCGGGGAAACCTGGGCTAATACCGGGCAAGACCACGAGGTCTTCGGATCTTGCGGTAAAAGGTGGCCTCTTCTTGAAAGCTATCGCCTGAAGATGAGCCCGCGTCCCATTAGCTAGTTGGTGAGGTAACGGCTCACCAAGGCAGTGATGGGTAGCTGGTCTGAGAGGACGATCAGCCACACTGGAACTGAGACACGGTCCAGACTCCTACGGGAGGCAGCAGTCGGGAATTTTGGGCAATGGGCGAAAGCCTGACCCAGCAACGCCGCGTGAGCGATGAAGGCCTTCGGGTCGTAAAGCTCTGTCGAGAGGGAAGAAGGTTCTCGGGGTGAACAATCCCGGGGAATAGACGGTACCTCTAAAGGAAGCGCCGGCTAACTCCGTGCCAGCAGCCGCGGTAATACGGAGGGCGCAAGCGTTGTTCGGAATCACTGGGCGTAAAGCGCGTGTAGGCGGCTTGGCAAGTCGGGTGTGAAAGCCCGGGGCTCAACCCCGGAACTGCACTCGAAACTGCTTCGCTCGAGTCCCGGAGAGGGTGGTGGAATTCCCGGTGTAGAGGTGAAATTCGTAGATATCGGGAGGAACACCAGTGGCGAAGGCGGCCACCTGGACGGTGACTGACGCTGAGACGCGAAAGCGTGGGGAGCAAACAGGATTAGATACCCTGGTAGTCCACGCCGTAAACTTTGGGTGCTAGGCGTCGCGGGTATTGACCCCCGCGGTGCCGTAGCTAACGCGTTAAGCACCCCGCCTGGGGAGTACGGTCGCAAGACTAAAACTCAAAGGAATTGACGGGGGCCCGCACAAGCGGTGGAGCATGTGGTTTAATTCGAAGCAACGCGAAGAACCTTACCTGGACTTGACATCCGCGGAATCCCCTGGAAACAGGGGAGTGCCTTCGGGAGCCGCGAGACAGGTGCTGCATGGCTGTCGTCAGCTCGTGTCGTGAGGTGTTGGGTTAAGTCCCGCAACGAGCGCAACCCCTGCCATTAGTTGCCAACGGGTCAAGCCGGGCACTCTAGTGGGACTGCCGGTGTTAAGCCGGAGGAAGGTGGGGATGACGTCAAGTCCTCATGGCCTTTATGTCCAGGGCTACTCACGTGCTACAATGGCCGGCACAAAGGGCTGCGAAGTCGCGAGGTGGAGCAAATCCCAAAAAGCCGGTCTCAGTTCGGATTGGAGTCTGCAATTCGACTCCATGAAGGCGGAATCGCTAGTAATCGCGGATCAGCATGCCGCGGTGAATACGTTCCCGGGCCTTGTACACACCGCCCGTCACACCACGAAAGCTACTTGAACCAGAAGCCGGTGACCCAACCGCAAGGAGGGAGCCGTCCAAGGTTTGAGTGGTGATTGGGGTGAAGTCGTAACAAGGTAGCCGTAGGGGAACCTGTGGCTGGATCACCTCCTTTCTAAGGTGCACGGTCGGCGGATGACGCCGACCCGCAACTTGGTCAAGGCCGACGAGGAGATCGCGCTGGCGCAAGCCGGTGCGATCGACGCGAGAGTCTGAATCCCGGGTTCTCCCGGTGACTCGTTCAATCGGGGGACTCTCGGTCGGTTCGCCTTTCACCGTCGCCGCACGCTATTTCGTTTTTGGAGACCGGAGCTTCGTTCAGGCTTTGGTCGGGCTGTGATCGGGCTTTGTTCAGGAGCCGGGCCTATAGCTCAGTTGGTTAGAGCGTCCGCCTGATAAGCGGGAGGTCGGTAGTTCAAATCTACCTAGGCCCACCACGCTCCAGCCGAGTGAGTCTTCGGGAGTCATCGGGTCGGGGCTGTAGCTCAGCTGGGAGAGCGCGGGCTTTGCAAGCCTGAGGTCGTCGGTTCGAACCCGATCAGCTCCACCAGAATCCAGCGCGTGGTGCTTCGCAGGAAGCCGCGCGAGATGTTTGAAAGCGCGTTCCTCGAGAACGCCCGGCCCGAAACAGGCCGGAGCCGCATCGCCTCGGGCGCCGGCGCTCTTTGACAATCGAATAGCTTTTTGGGTCCAGAGCGTTGAGTGCGCTGCAAGCATGCGCCGCGCGACCGGTTCGCCGGAAGCGCGGAGTTGCAACGGGCTTATGGTCAAGCGAGTAAGGGCAAACGGTGGATGCCTTGGCGCCAGGAGGCGACGAAGGACGTGGGTAGCTGCGAAAAGCTCCGGGGAGCCGCTAACCAGGCTTTGATCCGGAGATGTCCGAATGGGGAAACCCGGCTGGGGTCATGCCCAGTCATCCCGTACTGAATTCATAGGTGCGGGAAGCAAACCCAGGGAACTGAAACATCTAAGTACCTGGAGGAGAAGAAATCAATCGAGACTCCCTCAGTAGCGGCGAGCGAAGGGGGATCAGCCTAAACCGGAACGAAGAAATTCGGGCCGGGGTTGCGGGACTCCGACGTGGGACTCGTGCGGATAGCGGAACGGTCTGGGAAGGCCGGCCACAGAGGGTGATAGCCCCGTATGCGAAATCCAAGCGAGCCCTAGGAGCATCCCAAGTACCACGGGGCACGGGAAACCCCGTGGGAATCCGGGTGGACCATCATCCAAGGCTAAGTACTACCTGGCGACCGATAGTGAACCAGTACCGCGAGGGAAAGGTGAAAAGAACCCCGGTGAGGGGAGTGAAATAGACCTGAAACCGTTTGCCTACATACAGTGGGAGCCCTATGGCGACACCTTCGGGTGTCGCAATGGGTGACTGCGTACCTTTTGTTTAATGGGTCCGCGAGTTACTCCTCGGCAGCAAGGTTAAGCCGCAAGGCGGAGCCGTAGCGAAAGCAAGTCTGAACAGGGCGTCAAGTTGCCGGGGGTAGACCCGAAACCGAGTGAGCTAGCCATGGCCAGAGTGAAGCTCGGGTAAAACCGAGTGGAGGCTCGAACCGCAGTAGGTTGAAAACTACCCGGATGAGCTGTGGCTAGGGGTGAAAGGCCAATCAAACTCGGAGATAGCTGGTTCTCCCCGAAATATATTGAGGTATAGCCTCACGCGATCACCATCGGAGGTAGAGCACTGGATGGGCTAGGGGTCCTACCAGATTACCGAACCCAACCAAACTCCGAATACCGATGAGTGCAGCGAGGGAGTCAGACTGCGGGCGATAAGGTCCGTGGTCGAGAGGGAAACAACCCAGACCGCCAGCTAAGGTCCCCAAATCCATGCTAAGTGGGAAAGGATGTGGGAGCGCTCAGACAACCAGGAGGTTGGCTTAGAAGCAGCCACCCTTTAAAAAGTGCGTAATAGCTTACTGGTCAAGTGAACCCGCGCCGAAAATGTAACGGGGCTCAAGCATGGTACCGAAGCTGCGGATGCATGACACCTTCGGGTGTCATACGTGGTAGGGGAGCGTTCCAGTCGCCTGTGAAGCTCGACGGAAACGACGGGTGGAGGTCCTGGAAGTGCTTATGCGGACACGAGTAGCGATAAAACAGGTGAGAAACCTGTTCGCCGTAAGCCTAAGGGTTCCTGAGTAAAGTTAATCTTCTCAGGGTTAGTCGGCCCCTAAGCCGAGGGCGAAAGCCGTAGGTGATGGGAAACGGGTTAATACTCCCGTACCACTAGAAGAACGTTCGACCGAAGGGGGGACGGAGAAGGGTAGTCGGGCCACCTGATGGATATGGTGGTTCAAGCCTGTAGGTGGGGAGCGCAGGTAAATCCACGCTTCCGTTAACACCGAGAGGTGACGTCGAGAGCCGCAAGGCTCACAAAGTCGATGATCCCATGCTTCCAAGAAAAGCCTCGTAGGGAGTTCTTCTGGTGACCGTACCGTAAACCGACTCAGGTAGGTGGGCAGAGCATGCCAAGGCGCTTGAGAGAACTCTGGTCAAGGAACTCGGCAAATTGACACCGTAACTTCGGGAGAAGGTGTGCCCCAGTTGGTGAAGGGACTTGCTCCCCGAGCCTCCTGGGGTTGCAGAGAGCAGGGGGTAGCGACTGTTTACTAAAAACACAGGACTCTGCGAACACGGAAGTGGACGTATAGGGTCTGACGCCTGCCCGGTGCTGGAAGGTTAAGGGGACTTGTTAGTGCCTTCGGGTGCGAAGCGACGAACCGAAGCCCCAGTAAACGGCGGCCGTAACTATAACGGTCCTAAGGTAGCGAAATTCCTTGTCGGGTAAGTTCCGACCTGCACGAATGGCGTAACGACTTCCCCACTGTCTCGACCAGAGACTCAGCGAAACTGAAAAGGCGGTGAAGATGCCGTCGACCCGCGGCAAGACGGAAAGACCCCGTGCACCTTTACTACAGCTTCGCAGTGAACGTCGGTTCAACATGTGTAGGATAGGTGGGAGGCTTTGAAGCCGGGACGCTAGTCTCGGTGGAGCCAACCTTGAAATACCACCCTTATTGTGCTGCCGTTCTAACCCAGTCCCGTGATCCGGGACGGGGACACTGCGTGGCGGGTAGTTTGACTGGGGCGGTCGCCTCCAAAAGAGTAACGGAGGCGCGCGAAGGTTCCCTCAGGCTGATTGGAAACCAGCCGTAGAGTGTAAAGGCATAAGGGAGCTTGACTGCGAGACCTACAAGTCGAGCAGGTGCGAAAGCAGGCCTTAGTGATCCGGTGGTTCCGCATGGAAGGGCCATCGCTCAACGGATAAAAGGTACGCCGGGGATAACAGGCTGATCTCCCCCAAGAGTTCACATCGACGGGGAGGTTTGGCACCTCGATGTCGGCTCGTCACATCCTGGGGCTGAAGCAGGTCCCAAGGGTTCGGCTGTTCGCCGATTAAAGTGGCACGCGAGCTGGGTTTAGAACGTCGTGAGACAGTTCGGTCCCTATCTGCCGTGGGCGTTGGAGATTTGAGGAGAGCTGTCCCTAGTACGAGAGGACCGGGATGGACGCACCTCTGGTGTACCGGTTGTCGCGCCAGCGGCACCGCCGGGTAGCCAAGTGCGGATGGGATAACCGCTGAAAGCATCTAAGTGGGAAGCCCACTCCAAGATGAGATCTCCCTGGGACTTCGGTCCCCTGAAGGGCCGTCCGAGACGAGGACGTCGATAGGCCGGAGGTGGAAGCGCAGCAATGCGTGGAGCTGACCGGTACTAATCGCCCGTGAGGCTTGACCACAGCCCGTTTTGCGCACTCTCGCTCTGTGCCCAGAAAGCTATTCGCTTGTCGGAGCGCGCTCGCCGCGTGTGACAACCCGTTTTCCCACCGTCCATAGAGTCGGGGCCACACCCGTTCCCATTCCGAACACGGAAGTTAAGCCCGACTTCGGCGATGGTACTGCCGGGCTTCCCCGGTGGGAGAGTAGCGCGACGGTGGGATCCTCTTCGAAGGCGCCGGTCGATCGTTCCACGAGGACGAGAGGCCGGCGCCTTCCTCGTTTCCGCGCCTTCACTCGCGCTGCAGGCGGACGTCTCGCTCGAGTGCCGATGCGCGCGCGGGGTCGGCGCGTCCTGCCACGTCGCACTCCGCCTGAGCCGCCGCGAGAGCAATCCCGCGCCGGAGCGCATTCTCGAGCGTCGTATCATCGCGTAGCGTGGCCAGCAGGCCCGCCATCATCGCGTCGCCGCAGCCGAGCGGATTGCCCACCCGCACGGTCGGAGGGAGCGCGCGCCACCGCTCGCCGTCCGCGCGACGGGCGCGCACGGGGCCCGCACCGTCGGAGATGACCTCGAGCGCGGCCCGTCCCTCGAGCCCACCTGCGCCCCGCGCCTCGTCGAGATTCACCCGCACGAGGTCCGGACGTGTGGCCCAGCCGACGCGCAGCGGTTCCCCGCTCGTGTCGAGCGCGACGCTCGCGCCCGCGCTCCGGGCGACGGCGAGCGCGGCGGCGAGCACGCCCGAGGCGAGGCCCGGTGGCAGGCTCCCGCAGAAGGCGACCCACGCCGCTCCGGCGGCGACCTCCGCGACGCGCGCGACCACCTGGCCTGCAACGGCGTCGTCGCCCCGGACTCCCGGTCCGTGCACCTGCGTGACGCGACTGCTCCCCGGCTCGAGGAGCTCGAGACAGGTTCTCGACTCGCCGGGCGCCCGGATCGCGCTGAAGGGAAGCCCCGCGCGCGCCAGGTCGCGTTCGATCCAGGCGCCGCTCTCCCCACCGACGACGACGAGCGCATGCACGGGCACGCCGAGGGCGTGGAGCACACGCGCCACGTTCACGCCCTTGCCGCCGGCCTGCGAGCAGTCGGACTCCGCGTGGTGCAGGGCCCCTGGCGTCAGCGCGGGGACGCGCAGCGTGCGGTCGATCGCAGCGTTCAAGGTGACCGTGACGATCATCCGGGGGGATCAGTCTAGCGGCTCAGCGCTCCGAGTCCCGATCCGGGTCCGGTTCGGGGCGGCGGCGCCCGGCGCGGCGCAGGGCGCGCGCGAGGACCGCTGGCACGAGGAAGTAGAGCCCGTCGACGCTCGAGACCTGTCTCGGCGCCGCGCCGCCCGGCCCTGCGCAGGTCCAGGCGCTCGTGTCGCCGGTTACCAGCACGTGCACCGCGTCCGGCGCGCTCGCGCGATGGGCGTCGTGGACCGACAGCTCGATGGTGTAGCTGCCCGGGACGACGGTCACGAAGACCGGCTGGCTCGTCGTCGCCTGCCGCAGCGTCGCGGCGCCCGGCACGGGCTCGCTGGCGACGCGCCACGCGTACGTGAGCGGCGCGCCGTCGGGCGCCGCGCTGCCCGTTCCGTCGAGGAAGATCGGCGCACCACGCGTCGTCGTCGCGTCGGGACCCGCGTCCGCGATGGGAACGAGCGGCACACCCAGCTGCGTCGCCGGATCGCCGAGCAGGACGAAGCTACGGATCGCGTCCTCGGCGCCCGCGGTCGCAGCGATCGACTGCATCGCCTGTGAGAGCGCGTCGCCCACGCGGCGTACGTTGGCGCCGAGGAGACGCTGCGCCAGGGCGCCGGAGAGCGCCTCCTCGCCGCCGAACGCCGAGACGGTGGTCGACGACACGAACGCCACGGCCCCGCGGTCGGCGGCGCGCAGCGCGACCTCCCCGAGCGAGTCCTCGTTCGGCGCGTCGAAGAAGGCGTTCAGGCAGTCGAGCACCACGAAGAGCGGCAGCGCCGGAGCGTTCGCCACCGCGGCGACGTCGCCGGCCCCGTAGATCAGCTCGTCGGCCCAGAGCTGCGCCCCGCCGTGACCGCCGTACACCGCGAGGGCCACGCCGTCGGTGAGCGCCCCGAGGATCGCGGCGTTCGCGGCCGCGCCCTGTCCGGCCTCCGGGAGCTCGCGGAGCGTCACGGAGGCGTGCGCGAAGTCCGGTGGCAGGGCGCGACGCCAGGTCTCGAGGACGGACTCGAACTGCTCCGCCTCGACGTCGTTCCCGGCGCCGAGGCCGTCGTCCGCGACGAGGAGCGCGCGCGAGCGCCAGGGCGCCTCGAGGGCGCCCGGGGCGCGGGCGAGCGACTCGTAGCCGACCAGCTTGGCGACGATGCCCGCGAGCTCCGCTGCGTTGCGCGCGGGGATGCGGCCCACCGCGACGTCCGGTGCGAGATCGGCGTCGTCGAGCGTCCCGAACCAGGAGTCCGAGGCGGCTTCGACGAACGTCGTGTCCACGAGCATCGTCGGCACCGCGTTCACGGCCGCGCCGTGCAGGAAGTTCCGGTAGTCGTAGGTGGCGTCCCCCACCAGCAGCACGTAGCGGGGCGCGGGATTCCAGCGCGCGGCGATGGTGCGCACGAAGTCCCGGATCGCCACCGGCGTGAAGTCGCCCCCCGACATCTCGTCGTAGACGTCCTGTACGTCCACGAGCGCGATCTCCAGACCGTCTGCCTCGCGCTGCGCGGCGAGCGGCGCGAGCGCGGGGAGGAAGGCCGCGGGCGCGATCGCCACCCAGTCCGCGCCTCCTGCGGTCGACCAGCTGGACGGCGCGTTCGGGCGCAGGCTCGAGGCGGCGCGGAGCCCGGACGGGTCGGAGATCGCATAGCGCGCGCCGGCGTTCGCCTGGAAGGAGAGGAGGCCCGCGGCGCGCGTCGCGTTCGCGAGCTCGAACGGCGCCCCGGGATCGCTGATGTTCCACACCCGGGTGTCGGTGCCCGATACGCCCGTGACCACCATCGTCCCCGACGCGTCCGCGACGAGCTCGAGCCGTCCCGCGTCCGCGGGCCTCAGCGAGGTGGCGCGCCGGTAGCCGATCTCGAGCGAATCCAGGTAGACGAGGTCGAACGGGGCGCCCGAATCGAAGCGCGGCACGATCTCGACCGCGGTGTCTCCGTCGACGACGAGCCCCGGCGGCAGGCTCACGGTCTGGTCGTAGGCGTCCGACCCGTCGAATCGCGCGTCGAGGACGTCGGTCCCCGCGACGCGCACGCCGAAGTGATGGTCCGCGGGCAGGTCGGCGTACGTCGTCCCTCCGCGGAGCCGGACCCGCAGTGTCGCGGGGCCGGCGACAGCGCCCGGTGTCGCTACGGCGGTGGCCACGGCGCGGTCGAAGACGTAGGGCCCGACGAAGTTGTCCCCTTCGCCGTTCAGGATGCCGGGCAGGTACGTGGACTGCGGCTCCGCACGCCCCGTCGCTGCGACAGTGGCGGGTCCAGCGGGTCCGACCGGCGCAGCGGGGAGCGCCGGAGCGCGCGCGGGCGCGCCCGCGACGGGCGCCAGGAAGAACGTCTCCTCGTCGGAGTAGCGCGTGTCGAGGCCGTCGGCGTGGAAGATCAGCGCGTCGGCCGGACCGAGTACGCCGTCGCTCTCGCCGTCGATCCGGGCGGGCACGGGCGTTCCGCGCCGGTAGAGCTGGAGCGTCCGGGGGTCGGTCGCCGGGTCAAGCCCGGCGGCCACGAGCTCCGCGCCGGTGATCCGCACCAGGCCCCGTCCGCGGACGCCGAGCGCGAGGGCCGGGAGCGCCGCGACGCTCGCGGTGGCGCTCGCGCCTGCGGTCTCCGGGGCCGCCGTGAGGCGCTGCGCGGCCGGCGCGCCGTCGATCCGCAGCAGCAGCCGCGAATCGACGTCGAGCGCGGTCGCGGCCGTGGCGATGCGCGCGGGGTGGACGCGCAGCGCAAGGAGGCGCGAGCCCGCTCCGTCGGCAGCGCTCCCCGCCACTTCGGCGGCGACGCGAGGCCAGGGCGCGGAGTCTGGGGAGAGCGCCGGGTCGGCTGCAGGATCGAGCGCGGTGACCGTGTCACCCTCCAGCGTCGTGGCGGGCACGGGTACGACGGGCGCGGAGAGGGAGCGCACGGCTCCGTCGCGCTCCACCACGTGCAGCGCGTAGGCCGCCGCTGCGGGAGCTTCGAGCCAGAAGGTGCGCTCGGGAAGCTCGGGAAGGCCGGGAGCGAGCGTGTGGTCCCAGCCCGGGATCGCGACGCGGGTGAACGCGGCGCCATCGACGGAGATCGGTGTCTCCTGGACGCCGGGAATGCGCACCTCGACCCAGACTCCGCTCGCGTCGCGCGCGATCACGCGCGCGTCTCCGGCGTCGATCGCGGGCGAGCCGCCGGTGGCCGGCGGCGGCAGCGCGGGCGACGCGGCCGTCTCCACGGGCGTCGGCTCTACGCCGGAGCCGGGAAGGGGCACGGCGGTCCCGAGGAGCGCGTGCTCCGCAGGGTCGAGCGGCACGGCGCGGGCGCCCGCTTCCGGTGTCGCAGACACCGGGCCGTGCCAGGCCGATCGTCCGTCGAGCTCGACGTCCTCGAGCAGCCACTCGGCGCGGACGCCGTTCGGAAGCCCGAGGTCGCGCCATGCGTAGCGCGCTGCGAGATCCGTCGTGCCGCGGCCCAGGATGAGGGACGGCGTGACGCGCGAGAACTCGAGCTCCCCCTCGAGCCGGCGCCACACGTGGAATCCGAGGTTCTCGAACTCCGACGCGGTCTCCCAGACGAGGAGCGCCTCGCCGTCGCCCGCGGATGCTTCGAAGCTGGCGAGCGACACTGCGACGGGGCTCACCGTGCCTTGCAGCACGGAGAGGTCGCACAGCGGTCCGAGGCTCTCGGTGCGCGCGAACGCCGCGCTCGACCAGGCTGGGCTGAACGTCGCGCTCGTGCCGGGCGTCGGCGCCGTGTTCGCGGCCGGTGTCGCGCCGCCGCCGCGGAGGGGCGGGCCGCCCGTGAGATAGAGCCTCTGGCCCGCGCTCGTCGCGGTCACCTGCACGGCGTAGGAGAGCGTCGCCGCCGAGCCGGCAGGGATCGTGGCCCACGTCGTCGTGATCGTGCCCGAGCACGGAGCGGCGCAGGTCGTCACGCTCCCGCCGCCCGTCGCGCTGGCCCCGCTGGTGACGCCGGTCCCGGAGTCGACGTAGAGGGTCGGCGCCGGAACGGGCGAGGTCAGCGTGACGTTCGTCATCGCGTTCACGGGGTCGGGGTTCACGACGGTGGCGAGGACGACGTAGCGGGCCGGCACGCCGACGGCAGGCGGATCCCCGGTGATGGGCGTTGCGGAGTGCATCACGTAGGGCGCGTACGGGGAGACCTCCTGGGTGGGGGCCTCGTCGTAGCGCGGCAGGTAGTGACGCACGAAGTTGTTGGACGTCGCGCTGAAGGCCTGCGGATACGCGGGCCCGGGGCTCGTTCGCAGCGACGGCGTCGGATCCGCCGGCGTGTTCCCGCGAGGCGCCGGGAGTGGCACGCCGGTCCCGCCTGCGTCGGTCCATCCCTGGAAGTCGGGTGCGCGATACGTGATGATGTTGAACTCCGTCAGGTTCGGCGCCGTGGTCCCCTCCATGGTGTACAGGCCATAATCGGTCTCGACGTTCGACCGGGGGCTTCCGCCGGGGGTCGGAGCGATCGTGGTCTCGGCATGGACGCCGTTCCCCGACATCGTCGTCGTGAAGGCCTGACCGAGGCGCGACTCGATCGGGATCGCCGTGCCTGCCACGCTGTCGCCGTCGAAGATGCTGGTGGTGAACTCGCAGCCGCGCTCCAGGTAGGGATACATGCGGAACGGGCTCTGCGGAATCAGCAGGGGAGCCGCGCCGGTGGTCGCGGACGTTCCGGTCGCGAAGTTGTAGGTGTACGTGTTGAAGCGATCGACCCAGACCCCGAAGCCCTGCCAGTCGTTGGACGCCGTGAGCTCGATCAGCAGCCGGTAGAGACCCTGCCGATTCGCGGCGAGGGCGACTCCGGCGCCGCGCACGGTGAGCGTGTTGCCGCTGTTCAGGGTGGCGATGCGCTGATCGAGGTCCACCGACCCGTTGCCGGCGATCGTGACCTGCGTGAGCTGCGTCCCGGCGGGGTCGTAGAGCGTGTAGCGGACGGGCGTGTCGAAGGCGCCCGTCAGGGGGACGTCGTACCCGTCGCGCACGTTCGGATCGAAGATGCGGATCATCAGCGGGCTGGAGGTGTCCGTGACCTCGATGAAGAGGTTGAGCTCGTCCTCGGGCTCGCCGCCGTCGGTCGAATAGGTCGGACCGAGCAGCGCGAACGCCTCGCCGGGAATCGGAGCGCGGCGCGTCGGCACGCCGAAGTTCGAGCTCGGGCTCGTGCTCTCGAGGGGCGGGGAGAACCCGACGCCAGCGGCGTTCGTTCCGGGCAGCGCGCCCGGCGCCGCGATCACGGTCCGCGCCGGTGCGCCCGCGAGGTAGCTGTTGGGCGGGACGTTCACGACGCCGCCCGTGGCCGCGGCGTCGGAGTCTGCGATCACGAGGTCGCCGGTGAAGTAGTCCACGGTGATGCCGCGGGGCGTCGCGCTCCCGGCGAGCGCGAGAACCTGCGTGAACGAGTTGCTGAGCCGGTCGTAGCGCTGCACGTCGGGTGCGGAGTCGTTCACGATGAAATAGTTGCCGTATGGCCCGACCTCGATGCCCTCCCAGTTGTTGCCGGCCGGGGTAGCGCTGACGTTCTGCGTCGTGTTCGGGCCGGGCAGGGTGATGGGCACGCGCCGGATCTGCCCGGTGCGCTCGAGGTACACCACGTTGACGCCCGCGCTCGGAGCGCCGAACGGGCGCGGGTCGATGTCCAGGTCCACGGGGCTGTCGACGTTGCCGTCACCCACCGCCGTGAGCCGGTTCACCGTCGTGACGCCGCCTGGGAACGAGATCGCGAAGATCGCGCCGTTGTTGTCGTTGGTGTTGAAGGTGGCCCCGACGTCCGCCACGTAGATCGTGCCGTCCGTAGCGACGGCGACCCCGCGCGGGTTCACGAGCGGGGCGCCGTTCACGAGCGTCGTCTGCGTGACGGTGGCTCCGTTGATCGCGACCCGGAAGAGGCGGCCGTCGGTGGCCGCGCCCGTGTTGCCCTCGTCCACGACGATGATGTCGCCCGTCGTCGGGTCGATCGCGCAGTCCCAGGGATTGATCAGCGCGGTGGGGAGCGCCCGGGCGGTGACGACCCCGGCGGGTGTCACGGTCGCGAGCCAGCCGTCGGCCGCCCCAGCGGTCGTGGGGCCGAGGCCGACGACGCAGTAGCTCCCGGCCGGCACCGCGGCCAACGCGGCGCCCGGCGCGGTCAGGGCCCACAGGGCCAGGAGCGCCAGCACGACGGACGGGAGTCCGGCAGCCCGGCGGCGACGCGCCGGGCCCCGGTCGAGAGGAGCCACCATGGCGGCCGTATCGGCCGTTCGGTGCGCGCAATTGAGGCGCAGATCGCGCGCGGGTGGCGGGCGGGGGCTCTAGCGGTCGGTGAATCTCGGGGGGCGCTTTGCCCGGAACGCCCGGACGCCCTCCCGTGCATCCTCGGTCTGGGACGCGGCCGCCATCACCTCGCTCGCATACGCGTAGGCCGCCGGGAGATCGAGGTCCACCTGACGGTGGAAGGCCTGCTTCCCGATCGCCTTCGAGCTCGCGCTCCCGCGGGTCGCCCGCGCGAGCAGGGCCCGCGTCTCCTCGGCGACCCGCTCGTCCGGCACGACGCGGTTCACGAGGCCCCACGCGAGCGCCGCCTGGGCGTCGATCGGATCGCCCGTGAGGAGCATCTCGAGGGCGTGCTTGCGGCCCACCGAGCGGGCGAGCGCCACGCCGGGGGTCGTGCAGAACCAGCCGCCGCGGCCGCCCGGGACGGCGAAGCGCGCGGAGGCGCCCGCCACGGCGAGATCGCAGCTGGCGACGAGCTGGCAGCCCGCAGCCGTCGCGAGACCCTCGACCTGGGCGATCACCACCTGGGGCAGGGCGGGCAGGAGCTGCATCACCTCCGCGCACACCGCGAGGAGTCGCCGCATGCCGGCGAGGTCACGCCCGTCCATGTCCGCGAAGTCGTGGCCCGCGGAGAAGACGGGCCCCTCCGCCGCGACGATCACGCCGCGCGCCTTGCCGTCGCCGATCTCGCGGAGCGCGTGCAGCAGCTCACGCAGGTGCTCCTCCGACAGCGCGTTCCGCCGCTCCGGCCTGCGCATCGTGACGCACGCGAACGCGTCCTCGTGGGTGACGGCGACGTTCCGGTAGCTCATCTGCTCCTCCTGATCTCCGTACCGACGGTACCGCCGCTAGACTCCGCCTCCCATGAGCGACCGGGAAAGTCTGCGCCGTCCCTTCGGCCTGCACCGTGCGCCCGTGCGCGACCGGCCGACCCTGCACCAGCTGGTGCTGCCCACACCGTGGGAGGTCGGGCCGGTGCAGATCTACCTCGACGCGCGCGATCCGGTCACGCTGATCGACACCGGCGTCAAGAGCCCGGGGTCGTGGTCGGCGCTCGAAGCGGCCCTCGACGCCCTCGGCCTCGAGCCCGAGGACGTGGAGCGCGTGATCCTGACGCACCACCACGGCGACCACCTCGGGCAGGCGCAGTCGCTGCGCGACGCCGGCGCGCGCCTCGAGGTCTGGGCCCACGCGGTCGAGGCGCCGACGATCGAGGCCTGGAGCGCGGAGCGCGACGAGGCGATCGAGGCGACGAACGAGCTGTTCCGCGAGTACGGCGTCCCGGAGGACGTGATCGAACGGCAGACGGTGATGCGCCGGCGCTGGCTGGCCGAGGACCCTCCGCTCTGCGAGGCGACGCGCGTGGACCGGCGCCTGCGCGAGGGCGATCGCATCGCGTTCAAGGACTACGAGCTCGAGGTGATCCACGCCCCCGGTCACACCGCGGGCCATCTCCTCCTCTCGGAGCCGTCGAGCGGCCTGCTGATCACGGGCGACCACCTGATGGGCGACGCCGTCCCGTTCACCGACACGTACTTCACCGACGATCCGCCCGACGCCGGAGATCCGCTCCAGCGCCGTCCGCGCTTCCGCGGCCTGCCGGAGTACTTCGCGAGCCTGCGGCGCCTGCGCGGGAGAAGCTTCCGGATCGTGCTGCCCGCGCACGGCGGGGTGATCGAGCGGCCCTCCGGCGCGATCGACGAGGCGCTGCTCTTCTACGACGTGCGCGTGCAGCGCATCGCGCGGACCCTGGAGAAGGTCGCCGGCCCCCGCGGCGAGGCGACGGCATGGGAGGTGTGGCGGGCGCTCTTCCCGAAGGCCGATCCGATCACGCAGATGCGCACCCGGATGCTGATGGTGATCGGCGGCCTCGACGTGCTGGAGGACGCCGGGAGCACCCGTGTGGGCCGGCGCACCGACGGCGCGATCGTCCACGCCCCCCGGCTCCAGGGCCCTCGTGCCGGACGCTAGGGGTGCGTCACCAGCAGGTGTACTGCGAGGTCGCGCCGATCCTCGTCGGAGAGCGGGAACACGGGCATCGGGGGCGTCGGGGCGGCGAGGAACGCCTCGAGGCTGGCGAGCGTGTAGCGCGCCGCCAGCCCCGCGAGCGGCTTCGCCACCACGCCGCGCTCGGCGCGCGCCGGGTCGTGACAGCTCGCGCACGGGTACTGCTCGAAGAGCGCGCGGCCGCGCGCGTCGCGACGCGCGACCTCGTCGGGCGCAAGCGCGGCCAGCGGTCCGGGTCCCGCAGGCGGGGACGATCCGGCGGGCGCCGCGGGCTCCTCCGCCGCAGCACGCGGCGCCTCGCCGAAGGCGACGCGGTAGATCGATCCGGCGTAGTCGTCGGAGACGTAGAAGGCCCCGTCGGGGCCCTCGGCGACGTCGACCGGGCGGCCGATCACGTCGCCCCCGCGCTCGAAGCCCGTGAGGAAGTCCCGCTCGACGATCGCACCGTCGCCGCCGCCGTCCGGCCAGTGGAGCGAGACGACCTTGTACCCATCCTTCTGGGAGCGGTTCCACGAGCCGTGGAGCGCGACGAGCGCGCCGCCGCGCACCTCCGGCGGCGCGCTCGGGCTACGCACGAACGTGATGCCGAGCGGCGCGTTGTGCGGCCGGAAGGTGTGGACGGGCGGACGCGTCTGCGCGATCTCCGCCTCGTGTCCCGCCCCATGATCGGGGTCGGGCTTGCCGTCTGCGTTCGCGTACGGCCAGCCGTAGAAGCCGCCCTCCACGACGAGGTTGAGCTCGCAGGGCGGGTAGTCGTCGCCGAGGAGATCGCGTCCGTTGTCCGTCGCGTAGAGGTCGTTCGTACCGGGTTTCCAGTCGAAGCCGACCGAGTTCCGCAAGCCCTTCGCGAAGATCTCCGGGTGCGACCCGTCGGCTTCGAAGCGGAGCATCGCAGCGCGGCGCGGATCCCCCTCGATGCAGGCGTTGCAGCTCGAGCCCACGTTGACGTAGAGGCGTCCGTCCGGACCGAAGCGGATCGTGCGCGTCCAGTGGTTCCCTCCGCCGGGGAGTCCGGTCACGATGCGGTCGAACGACCCGGTCACCGCCCGGGTCGCGGGATCGAACCGCACGCGCCCGATCGCGTCCGTCTCGCCGACGTAGAGCCAGCCGTCGTGGAGCTCGATGCCGTGCGGGCGGTTCAGCCCGTCGATCAGCGTGCGCGCTCCGTCGGCGCGGCCGTCGCCGTTCGCGTCGCGCTCGAGCAGGACGATGCGACCCTCCCGCGGGAGGCTGACGAGGAGATCGCCGTTCGGCGTGAAGCGGAGGAAGCGCGCCCCGGGGAGGCCCTCGGCGAAGCGGCCCACGCTGAAGCCGGGGGGCGCCACGAGACGCCGGGCCACGGTCTCCGCCGGCGGCGGCTCGATGCCCCGACCGAAGAGCAGCTGACCCAGGGGGGCGTTGACGGCGAAGCGCTCGGGAAGGAGGAAATGGCAGGCCCCGACCCCCGCCACGACGGTCACGCCCACGGCGAGGAGGAGCTTCCGGACCGCGCTGGGCACGGCGGCGAGGATAACATCGGTCCGCAAGGGACCGGGGAGCGCGGCGGACTGCGCGGGCTGCTCGGGGGACCGCGCAGGGGTTGACTCCCGGCGTCGATTGAAGCACTTGTCTCCGCCCACCGGAGGCTTCCCGTCATGGCACTCAAGATCCGCAAGGGCGACCTGGTCCAGGTCATCACCGGGGCCGATCGCGGCAAGCAGGGCCGCGTCCTGCAGGTCGACCGCGAGCGCGGTCGCGTGCGGGTCGAGCGCGTGCGGATGCAGAAGCGGCACGTGAAGCCCGGCCGCAAGGCGAGCAAGACGGGGGGCATCGTCGAGCAGGAGGGCTTCATCCACCTCTCGAACGTGATGGTCGTCGACGCCGCCAGCGGGAAGCCGAGCCGCGTCCGCATCAAGCCCGACGGCGAGCGGCGGGTCCGGGTCTTCGCGAAGGGCGGGGCGGCCGTTCCGGAGCCGAGCGGCCGCTAGCGCACACCCAGAGCACACCCACCCCGCGGCCGTGGCCGCCCGAGGATCCGATGGCGAGAAAGAGCAAGCGCGAGAAGATCAAGCTCGAATCGAGCGCGGGAACCGGCCACTTCTACACTACGGCCAAGAACCGCACGAACACGCCGAACAAGCTCGAGCTGAAGAAGTACGACCCCGTCGCGCGCAAGCACGTCGTGTACAAGGAAACGAAGCTGCGCTAACGCCGCAGCGCGCGGTCGACCCCTGGAGCAGGAGAAGCCATGGCCTGGGTGATCACTCGTCTTTGCCGGGATTGCGTCGATCAGAGCTGCGTCGAGGTCTGTCCCGTCGACTGCATCTACGGCTACACGGGGAGCGACACGGAGACCTTCCCGAACCAGCTCTTCATCGACCCCGAGGAGTGCATCAACTGCGGCGTGTGCGAGCCGGAGTGCCCCTGGGAGGCGATCTTCGAGGACGAGCAGGTGCCGGGTGTGTTCCGCGAGGACATCGCGCTCAACGCCAAGATCGTCGAGGCGAAGGACCAGTTCAAGGTCCCCGCGAAGGTCGACAAGGAGCGTCCCACGCCCGAAGCGATCGGCGAGAACAAGCGGCGCTGGGGCTACACCGGATAGGTTCGCGCGCCTCGCCCTCCCGGGATCACGCGTCCGGACAGTGCCACCCACCGACACCCTTCGTGAGGCTGCCCGCCTCGACCGGGCCCCACGACCCCGGCTCATAGGGGTGAACGGGCGCGACGTTCCCGAGGATCGGCTCCACCACCTCCCAGGCCGCCTCCACCGCGTCCTCCCGCGCGAAGAGCGTGGCGTCGCCGTCCATCGCGTCGCCGAGGAGGCGCTCGTACGCGTCCATCTCGACCCCTCTCGCCTGGTGCACCAGCGCGAGCTCCGTCGGCACGGTCGTCATCCCCTCGCCCGGCTGCTTGACGCGCGCACCGAGACCGATCTTCACGTCGGGGCCGAGACGCAGGCGGAGGTAGTTGCCCTTGCCCGGCGCGAGCTTCGTGATCGGTGGCCGCTTCAGCTGCACCACGACCTCGGTGGCGGTCACCGGCAGCGACTTGCCGGCGCGGATGAGGAAGGGAACACCCTCCCAGCGCCACGAGTCCACGTGGAGCCGCACCGCGGCGAAGGTCTCCACCGTGGAGTCCTCGGCCACGCCGGGCTCGCTCCGGTAGCCCTGGAACTGACCGCGCACGAGCTCGCTCGCTGCGAGCGGCCGGACCGCGCGGAACACCTTCGCCTGCTCGTCGCGGATCGACTCGTGGTACGTGGTCACGGGAGGCTCCATCGCGAGGTACCCGACGACCTGGAGCAGGTGGTTCTGGATCACGTCGCGGATGGCGCCGGTCTCGTCGTAGAACTTGCCCCGGCCCTGCACGCCGAACGCCTCCGCCATCGTGATCTGGACGCTCTCCACGTAGTTCCGATTCCAGATCGGCTCGAGAAAGGTGTTGGCGAACCGGAAGAACAGGATGTTCTGGACTGCCTCCTTCCCGAGGTAGTGATCGATCCGGAAGACGCGCTTCTCGTCGAACACGGAATGCAGCGTCTCGTTCAGGGCGCGCGCAGACGCTCCGTCGTGGCCGAAGGGCTTCTCGATCACCACGCGTGCGTCCCTGGCGCAGCTCGACTGGCCCAGATGGCGGACGACCACCGGGAAGAGGCTCGGCGGGATCGCGAGGTAGTGCGTCGGCCGCTGCGCCCCGCCGAGCTCCTTGCGGAGAGCGTCGAAGGTCGCGGCGTCGTTGTAGTCGCCGTCGATGTAGTGCAGACGCTGGAGCAGCTTCGGAAACGCCGCGGCGTCCACGCCGCCGCCGTGCTCGGCGACGCTCGCACGTGCGCGCTCGCGGAGCTGGTCGATCGACCAGCCCGCCTTGGCGACGCCGATCACCGGCACCTCGAGGCGCCCCTGCCGGATCATCGCCTGGAGCGCCGGGAAGATCTTCTTGTACGCGAGGTCTCCGGTGGCCCCGAAGAAGACGAGGGCGTCCGAGGGAGCGGCCGCCGTCATCTCAGCCCTTCTTCTCGACGTGGCCGCCGAAGCCGAAGCGCATCGCCGAGAGCACGCGGTCCTGGAAGTCGGCGTGGCCCTGCGACGAGAACCGCTCCTGGAGCGCCGCCGTCAGGACGTGCGCCGGAACGCCCTCCTCGATCGCCGCGATCGCCGTCCAGCGCCCCTCGCCGGAGTCCGACACGCGCCCGTGGAACTCCGAGAGGTCCGGGCTCTGAGCGAGCGCCGTGGCGGTGAGGTCGAGGAGCCACGACGAGATCACGCTCCCGCGCCGCCACACCTCGGCGACGTCGGCGAGCTCGAGCTCGTACTGGTAGTACTGCGGGTCGCGCAGCGGCGTCGTCTCGGCGTCGATCTCGCGGGTGTGCTTGCCCGCGTTCGCGTGCTTCAGGATGCCGAAGCCTTCGGCGTACGCGGCCATCACGCCGTACTCGATGCCGTTGTGCACCATCTTGACGAAGTGTCCCGCTCCGCTCGCGCCGCAGTGCAGGTAGCCCCGCTCCGCCGTGGTCCCACGCTTCTCCGCCCCTGGCGTGCGCGGGATGTCGCCGATCCCTGGCGCGAGCGTCGCGAAGATCGGGTCGAGTCGCCGCACGACGTCGGTCTCGCCGCCGATCATGAGGCAGTAGCCGCGCTCGAGGCCCCACACGCCGCCGCTCGTCCCGCAGTCCACGTAGTGGATGCCCTTCGGCGCGAGCCGCTTCGCGCGGTCGACGTCGTCGCGGTAGTACGAGTTGCCTCCGTCGATCACCACGTCGCCTCGCTCGAGCAGGGGCTCGAGCTGCGCGAGGGTCTCGTCCACGACCGCGGCGGGGACCATGAGCCACACCGTTCGCGGCTTCGCGAGCTTGGCGACGAAGTCCGCGAGCGACGACGACGGCGCGGCGCCTTCCCTGGCGAGCTCCTGCACGGCCTTCGGCGTCACGTCGCTCACGACGCAGGCGTGACCCGCGCGCAGGAGCCGCCGCACCATGTTCGCGCCCATGCGTCCAAGGCCGATCATTCCGAGCTGCATGGCTCTCCTCCCGGTTCCGACGTCCCCGCCGCGATCCTAGCCCGCCCGGTCGAAGGCGTGGGCCATCACGTCGACGGGCGCCTCGCGCCCCGTCCAGAGCCGGAGCTGCTCGGCGGCCTGATGCACGAGCATCCACTTGCCGGCGACGGGCCGGGCGCCCCTCGCCTCGGCGTCGCGCAGGAGGCGCGTCTGCGGAGGATCGTAGACGGCGTCCATGATCACGGCGCCGCCCGGCAGGGCCTCCGCCGGCACGGGGGACGCGTCGGCGCGCAAGCCCACGCTCGTGGCATTCACGAGGACGTCGCAGGGCGTGCGCCGCAGGTCGTCGAGCGTTCCCGCTGCGTCCGCGCCGAGCGCGTCGGCCAGCGCGCGCGCGCGGTCCGGCGCGCGGTTCAGCACCGTCACGCGTGCGCCGCGCTCGAGCAGCCCGAAGACCACCGCCCGGGCCGCACCGCCGGCGCCGAGCACGACCGCTCGCGCGCCCGCGAGCTTCGTCTCCCGCTCGAGTGCACGCACCGCGCCGATCCAGTCCGTGTTCGAGCCGACGAGGCGGCCTTCGCGAAGCGTGACCGTGTTGACCGCGCCGATGCGGCGCGCGATCTCGTCGACTTCGTCGAGGAGCGGGAGGACCGCTTCCTTGTGCGGGATCGACACTGCAAGCTGTCGGATGCCGAGCGCTCGTGCGCCCGCGATCGCCGCGGGGAGCGAAGCGGGCGCGACGTCGAACGCCACGTAGACCGCGTCGATGCCCAGCGCGACGAACGCTGCGTGGTGCATGGCGGGCGAGCGCGTATGACCCGCGGGATGGAGCACGATCGCGCACAGGGCCGTGCGCGCGGACGGCTCAGGGGACAACCATCACCTTCGACTGCGTCGTCGGCCGCTCGAGCGCCGTGAACGCGCCGGCCACCCCGTCGAGACCGATGACGTCCGTGATCATCGGCGTCGGGGCGATCCGACCCTGCTCCAGCATGTCCACCGCGTACTCGAAGTCGCGCTTCTCGTACGCGAGCACGAAGTGGAGCGACGCCTCCTTGGCGATGCCCGCGAACGGCATGAACGAGTCGGGTTGCATGCAGACTCCGACCACGACGACGCGTCCGCGGAACCTCACGGAGTTGATCGCCTGCGCGATGAGGCCCGGCATCCCGACCGCTTCGACGACGAGATCGAAGCCGCCGGGGGCGATCCGGTTCATCGCCCCGAGCAGGCTTCCGTCCATCGGGTCGACCGCCGCCGAGGCGCCAAGGGCCTCCGCCATCGCGCGCCGCCCCGGCGACTTCTCCGACACGATCACCGAGCGCGCGCCGAAGTGACGCGCCCACAGGAGCGAGGCGAGGCCGATCGGACCGGCGCCAATCACCAGCACGTTCTGCGCGGTGCGCAGCTGACCGACGTGGATCGCATGCAGGCCCACCGCAAGCGGCTCCACGAGGGCGCCGTGACGGTCGTCCACGCCCGCGGGCAGCCGGATCGCATGGTGCGCCGAGATCGCGACGTACTCGGCGTAGGCGCCGGGCGCCTGCCCCAGACCGAGCCCCTTCATTCCCTTCTCGCAGAAGACGCCGAGCCCCGTGAGGCAGCGGTCGCAGGCCCCGCACGACAGGGCCGGAATCGCGCAGGCTCGGTCGCCCGCCTTCCAGCCATGCGCGGACTCGACGACCTCGCCAGCGAACTCGTGCCCCATCACGGCGCCGCGCGGGAGGATGCCCAGCTGGTGGAGGTGGAGATCGCTGCCGCAGATGCCGCAGGCCGAGACGCGCAGGACGATCTGACCCGGGCCCGGCGTCGGATCGTCGACCTGCTCGACGGCCAGGGTCTTGGGCCCGCTCACGACGACCGCTCGCATCGCCCTCTCCTTGTCGGTGCGCCGCAGGTTATCGAATAGGTTGTGCTTCGACGATTGGGTCTTTGGCGGTCCGCGGGTCGCATTCGGGGCGAGAGCGGCCCCCACGGCGATGTGGAGGTGGAGGGGGGTGTACTGGCTGAACTCGAAGGACCCGAAGCCGTCCAGGGCGAGGGGCTCGGGGAGCTCGGTCCTGGGGGGAGCCGCTCGCGGAAGAGCACCCCCCCGTGCCAGGACCCATCGGAGGAGCACAACTTCTCGAACAGGCGGCGTCTGACACCTACACTGCGGGCGATCGAGAACCTGTAGGAGGGGGTTGGCGTGGCAGTGGTCGAGCGGAGACCGGGAGCGAGATCGGGCCGCCTCGAGCGGACCAAGGGGAAGGCGGGGCTCGGCGTTGCCGCGCGCGCGGCGCGCTCGGCGCGGCCCGCGTCGGAAGGAGGACGCGCGCGCGTCGCGATCCTGATGGGGAGCAAGAACGACCTCGAGGTGATGCGCCACGCCGCGGAGACTCTCGGCAAGCTGGGCGTGCCGAACGAAGTGCGTGTGATCTCCGCCCACCGCACGCCCGAGCGGCTCCACGAGTTCGCCCGGGGCGCGGAAGCGCGCGGGATCGACGTGATCATCGCCGGCGCCGGCGGAGCGGCGCACCTCGCCGGGGTGACGGCGGCGCTCACGCTCGTTCCGGTGCTCGGGGTACCGATCGACAGCTCGGCGTTGCGAGGCATGGACGCGCTGCTCGCCACGGTCCAGATGCCCGGAGGCATACCCGTAGGCACGCTCGCGATCGGCAAGGCCGGCGCGATCAACGCGGCGCTCCTCGCGGCCGCGTTCCTCGCGCGCACCGATCCCGCGCTGCGGGAGCGCCTGGCGGAGTTCCGCCGCGAGCAGGCGGCAGCGATTCCCGAAGGCCCGCTCTAGCGCTAGGCCGGGGTGTTCGCCCGCGCGAGCGCAGCCTTCAGGTCCTCCCAGACGAGGCGGCGGTTCTCCGGCGTGTATTGCCGCAGCACGAAGGCGGGATGGAACGTCGGCATGACCGGAATCCCGCGATACTCGTGCCACGTGCCTCGCACCTTCGTGATCGCGATGTCGCGGCCGAGCAGCAGGCTGGACGCGGGCTTCCCCAGCGCGACGATGACGCGCGGCGCGATCGCCTCGATCTGACCGTCGAGGAACGGCCGGCACGACGCGACCTCGTCCGGGAGCGGCGTGCGGTTGTCGGGTGGTCGACACTTTACGATGTTGCAGATGTACACGTCGCTGCGCGGGATCCCGAGGCCCTTCTCGATCATGCTCGTGAGGAGCTCTCCAGCCCGGCCGCAGAAGGGGATGCCGCGGAGATCCTCCTGTTCGCCGGGGCCCTCGCCCACGAAGAGGAGCTTTGCGCTCGGGTTCCCGTCGCCGAAGACGATCTGCGTCCGGCCGTCGCACAGCCGGCAGCGTCGGCAGTCGCCGAGGACCGTGCGCACCTCTTCGAGGGTCGGTCGGGCGCCGGCCGGCGCTTCGACCGGGAGCGCGGGCCGAAGCGGAGCGGCGTCACCGGGGAGAGGCGAGGGGGGGCGGGTGGGGAGGGCAGCGTGCTCGATGCGGTCCACACCCTCCTCGACGAGCTCCGCGACGAGGGCGCGGGCGGAGGCGAGGAGGGACCTGAGCTCGTTCGTCACCGGCCCTTCCAATGCGGCGGGCGCTTCTCGAAGAAGGCCCGCAGGCCCTCCTTCGAGTCCTCCGTCTGTGCCGTCAGCACCACCATCTCCCGCAGATACCGCAAGGCCGTGGCGTACTCCATCTCGCACATCGTATAGACCGCCTCCTTCCCGAGGCGGACGATCGCCGGAGAGTGCGATGCCAGCGTACGCGCGAGCGTGTCGATCTCGACGTCGAGCCGGGCGTCGGGCACGACGCGCGTCGCCAGACCCAGCTCGCGGGCCTCGCGAGCCTCCACGCGCCGGCCGGTGAGCACGAGGTCGAGCACGGTCTTGCGGCTCCCGGTCGCACGAAGGATCGGGGCCGAGACGACCATCGGCAGGAGGCCGATGCCGATCTCGGGCAGGCCGAAGACCGCGCTCTCTGCCGCGATGGTGAAGTCCGCGGCCACGGCCAGGCCGCAGCCGCCGGCGAGAGCGAATCCCTGGACGCGCGCGATCACCGGGGGGCCCGCGCGGTGCATCGCGTGGATCACGCGCGCCACTCCGTCGAAGTGGCGGCGGTAGGCCTCGATCGTCTCGTGAGCGAGGAGCTCGGCGAGGTCGGCGCCCGCGCAGAACGCGCGCTCGCCCGCGCCGCGCAGCACGATCGCCCGGACGGCCGGGTCCGACCCGGCGTCCGTGAAGCGCGCCTCGAGCTCGTCGAGCGTCGACCGATCGAGCGCGTTGCGTTTGTCCTCTCGATCGATGGTGATCGTGCACACACCCGTGTCGGCGATCGACGACAGGACGTTTGCCACGACCGTCAGCCCTCGCGGTCGAGCGCGCGGAACGCGCCTTCCAGCGCGCCGATCTCCGCCCCGCCGGCGAGCGGGGCCGCCCGCGCGCTCTTGTCCGGGCCCGGGCCCGCGGTCGGCGGCTTGGTGCCGTGCTTCTGGGCCTCGATCTTCTTCTTCACCTCGAACTCGAAGCCGGGGTCGTTCACGTCGTCGTGGCAGGAGCCGCAGATCTGGAGGATCACGCACGAGTCGCACTTGTCGCCGAGGGAGACGATCTTCTTCGGATCGCCCGACTGCACGTGGTCGCCGCCGGGACCGTGACAGGACTCGCACCCCACGCCGCCGAGCCCGGCGTGCTCGGCGAGCTTGCCGCCGGCTGGGAAGCCTCCCGTGCGGCCGTAGCCCGTCGTGTGACACTTCAGACAGTCGGCCTGGTCCGTCTTCCCCTTCTTCGCGAGCGTGTCGCCGGCGTGCGCGTGCGGGCCGGCTTTCCACGTCGCGTACTCGCCGGAGTGACAGCTCTCGCACGCCTGCGAGCCCACGTACGCCGCCGTGGTCGGGAGCAGGTCCGCCCGCGGCTTGCCGCGGGCCACCAGGATCTTGCGCTTCTCCTCGAGCGGGAGGCTCAGGAGCTTCGCGTTCTCCGCGTGCGAGATCTTCGGGAGGAATTTCGCGTACTCGAACCCGAGCGAGTGCTGGGGATCGTGGCACGCGAGACACTGCGGCTCGTAGTCCCCGTTCTTCACGAGGCCGGGCGAGAGGTGCGGACCGCCGCGGCCATGGCAGTCCTCGCAGCCCACATCCTCGAGGCTCGGCGTGGGAGGCGAGATCGTGTAGCCGCCCGGCTTGTTCCACCCGACGACGTGACAGCTGACGCACTCCGGGCTCTTGTCCGCCCCGTGGGTCACCAGGGTCTGGAACGCGCCGGCGTGCTTCGTGAGGTCCCAGGTCTCGGCTTCCTTCGTGTGGCACACGCTGCAGAACTCGTTCCCGCTGAAGCCGGTCTGATGGAGCAGCATCGGGACGGGGACGCCCGCGGTCTTCGCGATCCGCATCTTCATGAGCGGGGGATCGCGGTCGTCGCGCCAGCCCTGCGTTCGCGAGACGATCCGCCCGTCGGAGTCGATCAGGAACGTGTCGGGCACTCCCGCCAGCACGCCGTACGCCTCCCGCACCTTGAAGTCGGGATCGAGCAGCACGGGGAAGAAGTCGAGCCCGTCGCTCTTCAGCGTCGTCTCCACCGCATCCGCGCGATCCGAGACCGAGATGCCGACGAGGACCGGACGCTTGTCCTCGGGAATCGTCGGCAGGTAGGCCTTCAGGAATTCGAGCGCGTGATGGCAGTGCGGGCACGTGTGGAGGAAGAAGATCAGCACCACGGGCTTGCCGCGGGTCGTCGCCAGCTTGAACGGCTCGCCGCCCGCGAGCCGCACCGCGGAGAAGTCGGGCGCCTTCGGTCTGTCGCCCAGCTCGGGCTCGGTCGCCGCGCCGGTGGCCGGCAGCCGCAGCGCCGACCGGAGCTGGGTCTCGACCGCGCGCGCGGGCTCCGGGATGTCGGTCTGGAATCCGCCCAGACCGAAGGAGACGTAGCCCTCGGCGTCGGCGCCGAGCAGCGCGACCGGCACGCGCAGTCCGATCTTCTGTGCGATCCCGCCCGTGGCATCGTCGATCACGGGGTAGTCGATCCCCTCCCGCCGCACGAACGCTTCGGTCTTGGCCCGATTCCCTCCTTCGGCGATGCCGATGATCCGGAAGTTCTGCTCGCCCTGGAGCTTCGCGACCGAGGCAACCGCCTTCGCGACGATCGGCGCCTCCGGCACCTCGGGATTGAAGAAGAACAGCACGAGGCGCTTGCCCAGCAGGGTGGACACCGAGAGGCGTTCCCCGGTGAGCGTCGTCCCCTCGAAGGCCGGGAGCGGCTGCTCCTTGCGCGCGGGCTTCGCGGTCGCGGGAGTCGTCTCCGGCGGCGGCGCGGTCGAAGCCGAAGGGGTGGGGGCCGGTTTCGGCGCGGCGCCCGGCGCCGCCTTCGACGACGGCGCGCCCGCGTCGCCGCAGGCGAAGACGAGGCCGGCGGCGAGCCCGAGCGCGCACATCCACGATCGCACGCGCGGCAGAATAGGAAGCGGGCTTTGGGGGGGCAAGCCGCGCGCGGCCCCGGGATCGCAGGTGCGGTCAGCGCAGCTTTGCCCGCACCTCGGCGAGCTTCTGCTTGAACAGCTCGTTCGCCGGCTCGAAGGTCGCGGCCATCTGGAGGTTCCGCGCGGCCGCGCCGAGGTCGCCCTTGGCCAGATCATTCTGCGCGAGCGTGAAGTAGCGCCGCCCGTTGGGAGTCCTGCCCCCACGCTCCGCGGCGTCGCGGCGGCCGGCCTCGGCCGTGGCTTCGACGAGCTGCATCCGCACGGCGGTCTTGGCGCCGACTGCGATCCGCTCGTCGTACAGCTTGCGGCGGCGGGGGTCTCGCAGCACCGAGTACGCCTCGGTGACGCGCTTCGCGATGCGCTCGACCGCCTCGCGCAGCTCGCCATCGAGGTGCCGATGTCCGTCGGGATGGAACTTGCGCTGCGCTGCGTGGTACGCGTCGCGCAGCGAGCTGGCGGTGGCGCCGCGCTGCGTTCCGAGGATGTCGTAGTAGTCCAGGTCGTCCACGAGCCGGGCGAGCGCCTTGATCTCCTCCCGTCCGAGGAGCGGGGTCCCGGCAGGTCCCGGCGGCCGGCCCGCGCCGCCGGGCCCGTTCGACCGGCCCTCGCCGCCTGAGCCATTCGAGACCGGAGAGGTCACGGCTTCTTGCGCTCCTCGTCCACTTCGAGCTCCACGGCGATGTCGTTCGAGGACGCGGAGAGGTCCTTGTAGTTGCGATCGAAGAGATCCTCGGCTGGCGTCTCGATCGGCACCTGATCGTCCGGCGATCCGGTGAGGTCCCCGATGTCGAGGGCCTCCTTCTGCACCGCCGACGCAGGCTGGAGCTGGGAGAAGCCGCCGGTGATCTCGAGCTCGCTCTCGCCGGGTCGGCCCAGGATCGGAGACTCCTCGTCGAGCGGGATGAGCTCCTGGGCGTCGGAGGCTTCTTCGGCCGGGAGCGGCGCGTCGAGGTCGGGCAGCGCGGGCAGGTCGTCCGGCAGCACCTCGAGGTCGTCGTCGGCGGCCGGGAGCGGCGCGATCGGCGCGGGCTGCGCCGGCGCCGCGGCCGCGGCCTCGACGCGCGGCGGTGTCGGACGTGTGACGCTGGCGGCCGCAGCCGCCGTCGCCGCTGCAGTGATCCCGGGCGTGGGCGCGACCATCCGCGCGGGCGCAGCGGGGGCATGCGGGGCCTCCCCCGTGGGCACCACCTGGCTCGTGCGTCCACGCTGGATGATCTGCTTGATCTCGTCCTCGCTGAGTCCGGACGAGAGCGTGATCTGGGTCGACGCCTGCTGTCCGGTCGCCGGATCGCGCGCGGTCACGTTCACGATGCCGTCGCTGTTGATCTCGAAGGTCACCTCGATCCGCACTTCGCCACGGCGCGCCCTCTTGAAGCCGCCGAACTCGAACTGCCCGAGCAGTTCGTTCTCGGACGCCTGACGCGACTCGCCCTGGTAGACGCGGATCTTCACGCTCTCCTGGTTGTCCTGGAACGTGGTGAACGCGCGTGTCTGCTCGATGGGAACCGGCGTGTTCCGGTCGATCACCGTCTCCGCGAGCCCACCCGCCACCCCGATCTTGAGGGAGAGCGGCGTGACGTCGAGAAGGAACGCCTGCTGCTGCGGCGACAGGAGCGACGCGGCGTGGATCGCGGCGCCGAGCGCGACCACCTCGTCGGGGTTCACGTCGGTGCGCGGCTCCTGCTGGAAGTACTCCTTCACGGCGTGCCGGATGAGCGGGAGGCGCGTCGGTCCGCCGACGAGGATCACGCCGGCCAGGTCGCGGGCCACCACGTTCGCCTGCTGCAGGGCCTCGTCGCACACCTTGAACGTGCGCATCACGAGGTCCATCACCAGGGAGGAGTACTCGGGAGCGGTGATGCGCCGCTCCACGGAGCGGCCGCGCCCGTCGGGCCCGACGATCACGTCGGGAATGCGGATCTCGACCTCCTCCTCGACCGACAGCCCCTTCTTCGCCGCCTCGGCGGCGACCTTCAGCTTCTCGAGCGCGTAGGGGTCGTTGCGGAGATTGATGCCTTCCTTGGCCACGAACTCGTCGGCGAGGAGGTCGATCAGCCGGTCGTCGAAGTCGTCGCCGCCGAGGAACGTGTCGCCGCAGGTCGAGAGCACCTCGAACACGTCCTTGCCGATCTCGAGCACCGAGACGTCGAACGTTCCGCCGCCGAGGTCGTAGATCGCGACGCGCTGGTTCAACCCCTTGCCGAAGCCGTAGGACAGCGCGGCCGCGGTCGGCTCGTTCAGGATGCGCAGCACCTCGAGACCGGCGATCCGTCCGGCGTCCTTCGTGGCCTGGCGCTGGTTGTCGTTGAAGTACGCGGGGACCGTGATCACCGCCTTCGTCACCGCCTGGCCGAGCCGCGTCTCGGCGATCGACTTCATCTCCCGCAGGATCATCGCCGAGATCTCGGGGAGCGAGAATTCCTCCTCCCGGACCTTGATGCGCACGCTGTGGTTCGGGCCTTCGGCGATCTTGTACGAGCAGATCGCCTTCGCCTTCTTCACCTCTTCGGAGAAGTAGTACCGCCCGATCAGACGCTTGGAGCTGTAGATCGTGTGGTGCGGGTCGTGGATGATGTTCGCCTTGGCAGCATTTCCGACGGTGATCGACCCGTCCTGCGCGAAGGCCACCACGCTGGCCGTGATGCTTTCGCCGTAGGTGTTCGGCAGCACCTCCACCTTGCCGCCGCGAGCGACGGCGACGCAGGAGTTGCTGGTCCCGAGGTCGATCCCGATGGCGACTTCGGCCATCTACAGTCCCTCCCGGCGCGCTCCCGCCGCGGGCCGCACGGGGAGCGGCGGCCGGGCGGAAGCGGCGCCCCATCTATCGGCAGAACCCCGCGTCCCCTGAACGCTTCCCGGCGGCCGCGGGTCGCCCGGGGTCGGCGCTCGTGCTACCTCCCGGGCCATGTCCGGCCACTCCAAATGGGCGACGATCAAGCGCAAGAAGGGCGCCGCGGACGCGAAGCGGGGCAAGATCTTCACCAAGATCATCCGGGAGATCGCCACTGCGGCGCGCATCGGCGGAGGCGACCCGGGCGGCAACCCCCGCCTCCGGCTGGTCATCGACAAGGCGCGCGCGGCCAACATGCCCAAGGACAACATCGAGCGCGCGATCAAGAAGGGGACGGGCGAGGGCGACGACGCCCAGTACGAAGAGGTGGTGTACGAGGGCTACGGGCCCGGCGGGACCGCGATCCTCCTCGAGACGCTGACCGACAACCGCAACCGTACGGTCGGCGAGATCCGCCACGTGCTCTCGAAGTTCGGCGGCAACCTGGGCGCCTCGGGCTGCGTCTCCTTCCTGTTCGAGAAGAAGGGCCTCCTCACCTTCGAGCGCGCTGGCCTCGACCCCGACGCCCTGCTCGAGGCGGCCCTCGAGTCCGGGGCCGAGGACGTGATCGAGAGCGAGACCACGCTCGACGTCGCGACCACCCCCGCGAGCTTCGAGAAGGTGCGCGACGCGCTCGCGAAGCGCGGCTTCACCGCCGTGAACGCGGCGATCGCGATGCAGCCGACGACGACGAGCAAGCTCGAGGGCAAGGACGCAGAGTCGATGCTGCGGCTTGCGGATGCGCTCGAAGACCTCGACGACGTCCAGAACGTCTACGCGAACTTCGACATCTCCGACGAGGAGATGGCGAAGATCGCCTGAAGCGCCGGGCACCCCCACCGGCCGAGCCCGAGAAACGGACCCGAAGGACGCGCCCCTGCGACGCGCCCGTCGGCACCGCTTCGCTCCCCGGGGAGCGGGGCATGGGGAGGCCCGGTGCGAATCCTCGGCATCGATCCCGGCTCGACGGTGACCGGTTTCGGTGTCGTCGAGCGCACGGGATCGCGCTTGGTGCACGTGGCGCACGGCACGATCCGGCCCCGCCCCGGCGGCGGGCTCGCCGCGCGTCTGGCCTTCCTCCAGCAGGCGCTCGCCGACCTGATCGCGCGCGAGCGGCCCGAAGTCGCCGCGGTGGAGCGCGTCTTCGTCGCGGTGAGCCCCCGCGCCGCCCTCGTGCTCGGTCACGCCCGCGGCGTCGCGCTCGCGGCGGTGGGCGCGGCAGGGCTCCCGCTCCACGAGTACGCGCCCTCCCAGATCAAGCAGGCCGTCACGGGGACGGGCGCGGCCGGCAAGCGCCAGGTGCAGTCCATGGTGCAGAGGCTCCTGGTGCTCTCGTTGCCGCCGCCCCGCGACGCGGCGGACGCGCTCGCCGCCGCGTTCTGCCATGGTTCTTCCGGGGCGCTTGCGTTGCACGGGGAGGCGCGGCGGGGCCGCGGGTCGTCGGAGCGCGCCGCGTGGACGCGCTTCGTGGCCGCCCGCGCGGCGGGAGCCCTGCGCCCGTGATCGCGCGACTCGCCGGGACCCTGCTCGAGAAGACACCGTCGCGTGTCGTGATCGACGTCTCGGGCGTGGGCTACGAGGTGTTCGTCCCGCTCTCGACGTTCACGGAGCTGCCCGACGAGGCCAAGACCGTCGCTCTCCACGTGCACACGCACGTACGCGAGGACGCGATCCTCCTCTACGGCTTCCGGACCGCGCGGGAACGCGCGGCCTTCGAGCTCCTCCTCCGCACGAGCGGCGTCGGTCCCAAGCTCGCGCTGACCGTGCTCTCGGGCCTCGCCACGGACCGGCTCGTGGCTGCGATCGCGAGCGGCGACGTGGCTGCGCTGCGGTCGGTGCCAGGCGTGGGCCTGAAGACGGCGGAGCGCATCGTCGTCGAGCTGCGGGACCGCGCGGCCGAGCTCGCAGAGACGCCCGACGACGGCGCCCCGCCGCGGCCGTCCCCGGCCCGGAGCGTGGCCAGCGACGCGGAGGAGCAGGCGCTGTCGGCCCTGCTGAACCTCGGCTACACGCGAGCGCAGGCGCAGCGCGTCGTGGAGGAGGCCGCCGCGGAGGCGGGAGCGGGCGTCGCGCTCGAGTCGCTCCTGCGGGCCGCACTGCGGAGGCTCTCGCGATGACCGCTGCCGGCGGCAGGGAAGGGAGGGACGAGATGGGCGACCCCTTCGGTCCCCGCGACACGCTCCGGGCCGACGCGCTCGCCGACGAGCGCGGCGTGGAGGAGACGCTTCGACCGCGGTCGCTGGCGGAGTTCGTGGGACAGGCGCGTCTGAAGGACAACCTCGGCGTGTTCGTGGCGGCGGCGTGTGGCCGCGGCGAGACGCTCGACCACATGCTCTTCCACGGCCCGCCCGGGCTCGGCAAGACCGCGCTCGCGCACATCGTGGCCCTGGAGATGAAGGCCCAGTTCCGCGCCACCAGCGGTCCGGTGATCGAGCGTCCGGGCGATCTCGCGGCGCTCCTCTCGAACCTCGAGGCCGGGGACGTGCTCTTCATCGACGAGATCCACCGCCTGAACCCCGTCGTCGAGGAGATCCTGTACCCGGCGATGGAGGACTTCCAGCTCGACCTCGTGATCGGGCAGGGCCCGAGCGCGCGGTCGATCCGGCTCGACCTGCCGCGCTTCACGTTGATCGGGGCCACGACGCGCGCCGGGCTGCTCTCCTCTCCGCTGCGCGACCGCTTCGGGTGGGTCGCGCGGCTCGACTTCTACCCGCCCGCCGACCTGGAGCGCATCCTGGTGCGCGCCGCTCGCATCCTGGGAGTGGGGCTCTCGGCCGAGGGAGCCGAGGAGATCGCGCGCCGCTCCCGCGGGACCCCCCGCATCGCGAACCGCCTGCTCCGCCGCGTGCGGGACTATGCGCAGGTGGAGGACGGGGGACGCTCCGAGGTGACGCGCGAGCGCGCGCGGTTCGCGCTCGCCCGGCTCGAGGTGGACGATGCGGGCTTCGATGCGCTCGACCGCGCACTGCTCTCGACGCTGATCCAGAAGTTCGACGGAGGTCCGGTGGGCGTCGAGACGCTCGCGGCGGCGCTCGGGGAGGATCGCGGCACGCTCGAGGACCTGGTCGAGCCGTTCCTGATCCAGAACGGCTTCCTGGACCGCACTCCGCGCGGACGCCTCGCCACACGCCTCGCCTGGGAGCACTTCGGCCTCGAGCGGCCGTCGCCCCGGATCCCCGCGCAGACCAAGCTGCTCTAGGAGCCGGTCGCGGGTCCCGGGGCGGGCTCCTCGTGCGGCGGCGGGTTCGCGAGCGGGTCCGGGCCGCTGCCCACGCGCCGGAGGCTCGGCGGCGTGCCCGGGAGCGTTCCGGCGTTGCGGAGCACCTGAACCCGGCCCTCGGTGTCACGCGGGTCGTAGACGACGAGGTCGTCGAGCCCGTCGCCGTCGAGATCGCTCACCGCGAACGAGCCCTCCGCCGGCCCGTGCTGTGTCGCGACGCGCGGCCCGAAGCCCGGCCCGGTCGCGCCCGCGACACCGAGCTGGAACGCGATCTCGTCGCGCCCGACGCCGTACATGAGGTCTCGGCGGCCGTCGCCGTTCCAGTCGCCTTCGGCCGTCGGCAGGAGCCCCCCGACGCGGCCCTGCCCGAAATCGAGCGGGAGGCTCACCGAGCCCGACCACGATGCGGCCGGCGGCGCGCCCGCGGTGCGCACGAGGGGATAGACGCGCAGCTCGATCTCGGCGCGCCGCATCGCGAGCGCGCGCGCGATCTGCACGATGCCGAACGCGAGCTTCGACTGGAAGAGCTCCTTCCGGCCGTCGCCGTCGAGGTCGCGCACGTCGACGCTCGCGAGCCCGTCCGTCTCGTTCAGCAGCAGATCGGGCGGCTGGTCGAGCCGGACGCCGTCCCCGGGGTTCAGGTGGACGGCGGTCACGGAGCGGCTCTTGAGCAGCGTGCCCGACGTCTGGTGCACCACGAGGTCGGTGCGGCCGTCGCCGTCGAGATCGCTCGCGATCAGGAGCAGCGACGTCGCGCGGTAGCGGAGCTCCTCCGCCGCCGTGAACGCGCGCACGGCGAGCCGCCGGCTGGGGGAGGACGGCAGCCCGTCCGGCCCTCCGTGGAAGATCCAGACTCCGAAGCGCGCGAGCGCGAAGAGGTCCTTGCGGCCGTCCCCGTCGTCGTCGCCGAGCGCGAGCGCCGGCCACTCGACCAGCGTCTTCAGGAGCTCGTCCTGGGCGGGCGGACCCGGGCCCGCCATCGCGTACTCCGCGAGCAGCGGCAGCTCGAGCGTGCGTGCCGCCGCGCCGCCCCCTTCGAGCGCGACGAGGCGCGCTCCGGCGAGCATCGGCACCAGCGCCGATCGCACCGCCGTGCCATCCCATGCGTCGATGAACCGCAGCCGCGAGACGTCCCGGGTGCGCGGCGGGAGCGGCGCGCGGGGCTCGAGCGGGATCCGTATACGCGCGGCTTGCGAGAGCGGCGACACCAGCACGATCGCGTCGCTCGAGAGGAGGGCGATCCGGTCGCCGGGCCCCACCGCCTCGGGCGCGAGGTCGTAGGCGACGACGTCCGCAGGCAGCTCGAGCAGGCCGGCCGGCTCGGCTGCGTAGTGGCCGCGGGCGTCGGGTGGGAAGAACGCGAGCCGCCGCACCTCGTCGGGCGGCGTGCCCGACACGCACGCGACGACGAGCCCCTGGGCGAAGCCGCCTGCCCGATCGCCGAAGCGCGCAGGCGTCACCTCCACCGGGCGGCCGGGAACCCGGAGCGACTCGGGCGCGAATGGCCCTTCCTGGGCGAAAGACGGGATCGCGTTCGCGAGCACGAGGCCAGGGAGGATCCAGCGGAGCGGACGGCCCACGGAGCCACGGTAGGCGATGCCTTCCGCGTGGTTCCACCCGCGTGACGCCGATGCCTCGGGCCTTCCCCTGGGCCTCGCGCCGCGGCTCAAACCCGCGGTGGGGGCGGCCGATAGGACGGGGACCGGATCGGTGGACGAGGGATCGCCGTGGCCCGTCTTCGCGCGCTGATGCGTCCGCTTCTCCTGCTCCTCGCGCCACTCCTTCTGGCGCTGGGAGCCTCGGGCGTGGCCCACCTGCTCCTTCCGGGCGTCCCTGCGGTCGCGCAAGCGCAAGCCCTTGCGGCGGCCGGCGTGAATGCTCTCGGGGGCCTGGCGGGCATGTCGGGAGCGGGCGATCTGCTGCTCGGCGGGCCCCTCGCGTACGGGCTGCTCGGGATCGGTGCGGTGGGGCTGTTCCTCGGCCTGCGCGGACGGCGCGACCCGGCCGAGCCCGAGCTCGCCGAGGACGGCCGCCACGATGCGCCCGTCGTCGACAAGAAGACGCGCAAGCGCGTGGAGAAGCAGGCCGACGGCCTCGCCAAGAAGGGCAGCCTCGCGGAAGCCGCGCAGCTCCTGGTCGAGGGCGGCTCCCTCGACCGCGCGGCGGACCTCTTCATCAAGGCCGAGCTCTACCACCGGGCCGCGGAGATCCGGCACGACCAGAACCGCTTCGCGGAGTCGGCCGAGCTCTACCGGCGCGCGGGCAAGTTCGACACGGCGGGCACCATCCTGTCCACGCAGGGCGACTTCGCGGGCGCCGCGGAGTGCTACGCGAAGGCCAACCGGCTGTCCGTCGCGGCCGAGATGTTCGAGAAGGCGGAGAACCATCTCCGCGCAGGCGAGTGCTACGCAGCGGTCGGCTTCCAGCGGCACGCCGCGCAGTCCTTCGTGAAGTGTCAGGCCTGGGGCAAGGCGGCCGGCGCGCTCGAGGAGGTGATCCTCGAGGAGTTCGCCCGCAGCAACACCGGACAGGACCCGAAGAAGCAGAAGGAGCTGCGGACGCTGGTGCTCCAGGCCGGCAAGCTGTGGGAGCAGGCCGGGAACCCCGAGAAGGCGCTCGCGGTGCTCGAGCGCGGTACGTGCTTCACGCAGGCGGCCGAGGTGGCGCTGCGGCTCGAGCGCTTCGCGGTCGCCGCGGAGCTCTTCCAGCGCGCGCACGAACCCATGCGCGCGGCGGAGGCGCTGCAGCGGCTCGGCGAGCACGGTGAGGCCGCACGTCTCCTCGGCGAGTACCACCGCGATCGTGGCGAGGACGAGGAAGCCGCGGCGTGCTTCGAGCAGGCGGGCGAGCACTCCGCCGCCGGCGACCTCTTCCGGAAGCTCGAGCGCTACGCCGAGGCCGCGGGCTGCTACGAGCGGCAGGGCGACGCGAGCCTCGCGGCCGAGATGTTCCGGCTCGCGGGCGACACCGTCCGCGCGGCCTCGATGTACGAGAAGGCCGGCCGTTTCGAGGACGCCGCCGAGTGCTTCCACGCCGTCGGCGACGTCGCGAAGGAGGCGGAGCTGCTGGCGCGCGCGGGACGCCTGCTGCGCGCTGGCGAGCTCTTCCACGGGCTCGGCCGCGACGACGACGCCATCAAGCTGCTCCAGAAGGTCGAGCCGGGGACCGCGGAGTTCGGCCCGGCTTCGGCCCTCCTGGGCGCCATCTTCCGCGCCAAGGGCATGCACTCGCTGGCGGTGAAGAAGCTCCAGCAGGCCATCGGGAGCGCCGAGCTCTCGCGCGAGACGGTGCAGGCCTACTACGCGCTCGCCGAGGTGCACGAGCTGAACGGTGAGCTGCGCGAGGCCGTCGATCTCTTCGAGAAGATCCTCGCCTTCGACTACCACTTCGGCGACGTCGAGAAGCGGCTCGCGGCGGCGCGCGCGAAGGCCGCGTCCCTGGTCGCTTCCGAACCCTCGCTCGCAGCATCGACGGGCGACCGCCCCACGCCGGCGCCCGGACAGCCCGCCCGCTACCAGATCGTCGGAGAGCTCGGCCGCGGCGGGATGGGCATCGTCCACAAGGCGAAGGACACGATCCTCGACCGCGTCGTTGCGTTCAAGGTGCTGCCGGATGCGCTGAAGGAGAATCCGCAGGCGCTGAAGAACTTCCTCCGCGAGGCCAAGAGCGCCGCGCAGCTCAACCACCCGAACATCGTCACGGTGTACGACGCCGGCGAGCAGGACGGCCGGTACTACATCGCGATGGAGTACGTGGACGGGACGACGCTCAAGGAGATCCTGCGGCGCCGCAACGTGATTGCCGCGAGCGGGGTCCTCCACGTCCTGGTGCAGATGTGCGAGGCCCTCGCCTACGCCCACGAGAAGAAGATCGTGCACCGCGACATCAAGACCGCGAACACGATGTGGACCGGGGACAAGAAGGCCAAGATCATGGACTTCGGCCTCGCGAAGGTGGTCGAGGAGGTCCGCAACCACACGACCCTGGTCTCCGGGACGCCGTACTACATGAGTCCCGAGCAGACGCTGGGGCGCAACGTCGACCACCGCACCGACATCTACTCGCTCGGCGTCACCATCTACGAGCTCGCCACGGGCTCGTTGCCGTTCAAGGAAGGGAACGTCCCCTACCACCACGTGCACACGCCCGCGCCCGACCCGCGGAGCGTGAACCCGAACCTGCCGCTCCCCCTCGCCCAGATCATCAGCCGTTGCCTGCGCAAGGACCCCGCGGACCGCTACCAGTCGACGCGGGAGATCCTCTCGGAGCTCCGGGCGGCCGTGAGCCAGGGGGGCCTCGGCGCTCGCAAGGCATGATGCGGCGCGGCGGGCTTGTGTGACGTATTCGTCACGACCGTAACGAGAATGTCACTCGGATCGGCTCGTTTCCGGGAACCAGGGCTGGGAGACCGGTTGATTCTGTGACGCCGATCACCGCAGGCGGGCGGAACGGAAGAGGAAACAGCGTCGCGGATTGACGCCTTCATGACGCCATCATCTGGGCACGGGGCTTGCTATCCCCCGGCCCAGCAGTGGGCCATCACGGAAATTCGGTCCAGCGCTCTCGGGGGGGAGGGGCGGTGCGACAGCGGACAATCGCCGAGAAGATCTCGTGCACGGGGGTCGGGCTCCATTCCGGCTCCCCGGTGGAGTTCACGCTCCATCCGGCGCGGGTCGACAGCGGGATCGTCTTCGCGGGGCATGTGAAGGGGAGGCCGATCGAGGTCCCCGCGCGGGGGAAGTCGGTCGTCGCGACCCGCCATGCCACGAGCCTCGGGGCGAGCGGCTGGAGCGTCAGCACGGTCGAGCACCTGCTGGCCGCGCTCTACGGCCTCGGCGTCGACAACGTCCGCATCGAGCTCGACGGCCGCGAGATCCCGATCATGGACGGGAGCGCCGCCTCCTTCGTCTTCCTGATCCGCGCCGCTGGGATCTACGAGCAGCCGGCGGTGCGCCGCGTGCTCCGGGTGCGGCGCCCGATCGAGGTGGTCGACGGTGCGAAGCGCATCCGCGTCGAGCCGTCCCGCTCGTTCCGCGTGTCGTATGCGATCGATTTCGCGCATCCGGCGATCGGCCGGCAGTCGATCGAGAACCTCGAGATCGCGGACGGCGTGTTCGAGCGCAAGCTCTGCCGTGCCCGCACGTTCGGCTTCCTGCACGAGGTCCAGGCGCTCTGGCGCTCGGGTCTCGCGCGCGGCGGCTCGCTCGACAACACCGTCGTTCTCGACGAACGGCGCGTGCTGAATCCGGAAGGGCTGCGCATGCCCGACGAGTTCGTCCGGCACAAGGTGCTCGACCTGCTCGGCGATCTCGCGCTGATCGGGATGCCGCTCCAGGGGCACGTGAAGGTGGAGCGCGGTGGGCATGCGCTGCACCAGCGGCTGATCGAGGAGCTGTTCCGCGATCCCAGCGCCTACGAGATCGCGGGCGGGACCCGCTGGCCGACCTTCGCGCTCGACGCACCCGCCCGGCTCGTCTCGAACGGCTGAAGCGCCGTCCGAGCCAGGCTCAGCGCTCGGGAAGATCCTCGAGCTGGCGCGCGAGGCGCGCGGACGCGACGGCGTCCGTGAACTCGATCCCCATCCCAGGCGAACGTCCGCCGCCTTCGCCCGGCCGCGGCTCGTGGGCCCACGCCACGCGGCCCTCGATCTCGTGCACCCCCTCGCCTCCGGGCAGGCGGAAGCGGACCTTGAGCGGCGTGCCGCGCGGCAGGGGCTGCTCGCTCTCGATGAAGAGCCCGCCGGCGCCGAGGGTCGTCGCGTACTCGCAGTGGACGCCCGCTTCCGACGAATAGTCGACCAGGATGCGCACCGTGCGCCGCCGGAACTTCCGGTCTTGAGCGTTCGCGTCTCGATCGGCCATGCGGGAGCCTCCTCGCGCCCTTCGTCGCTAGACGGTGTCGGACCAGGCGACGGTCACCCGGCGCAGCAGCTCGCGCGCCTCGGGCGCCGCATCGACGAGGGCCGTCAGATCGGTGTCGTCGGGAGGCGTACCCGTCAGCCGCCCGGCGTCCTGCAGCAGCGCGCACAGCGCGGTCCTCAGCTCGCCTCCGCAGGCGTCGAGCGCCTCGGCGTGCGCAAGCGAACGCAGCTCGCTGCGCCAGGCACCGAAGTCGATCTCGGCGATCTCCTCCGGCGCGCAGGTTCCGAGGGCCTTCCGGAGGCGGCGCCGCGCCCAGCGCCCGATCGCGTCGGACAGCGCGTTGACGAGCCGGCCGTCGCCAGAGAGCTGCTCGCGCTCCTGGGCGAGATTCGCGACGAGGCGCACGACGGTGCCCATCTCCTCTGCGGTCAGGGGCACGAGCGCGGGCGCGCCGAGCGCGCCCTCCGCCGCCAGCGCGGCATGGCGGAACCGCGTGACGCCGCCCGCTCCCTGCGGCGGCTCGCCGGCCGGCGCCGGCCCGCCGAGACCCTGCCCGATCTCCTGCGCGACCTCGCGCACCATGCTCCGCGCCCGCTCCCACACGACGTTCTCGAGCGCGCTTCCGCGCGCGATCGGGAGCGCGAACGCGTGGCCGCCGGCCGCGCGTTCCTCCGGCGAAGCCGCTCCGAGCGCGCGCAGGATCGCGAGACCGTTGTCCACCGCGGCCCGTCCGCGTCCCTCGCGCCCACGCGCAATGCGCAGCAGACCCCGGATCGACGCGAGACGCGTCGGGTGTGCGTCGAGCAGCTCGCGATGGCGCGCGCGGGCCTCGTCCCACCGCAGCGGGCGGTGCGTGAGCAGCTCCGCGAGCGCCTCCCGCGCTTCGCGCTGCTGCGGCTGCACGGCGAGCGCGCGCTCGTATGCCTCGATCGCGCCGTCGAGATCCTCGAGCGGCCCGGCGCGCAGCCGGCCGAGCTGGAGGAAGAGCTCGCCGAGGCCGGTCCGGTCGTCCGACGGATGGCGCGCAGCGAACGCCGCCAGCGCGTCGGCGGCAGCACGCCACTCGCCGAGCGCGCGCAGCAGGCGCGCGGCGGCGAGGGCGGACTCGAGCGAGGTGGGGTCGCACTCCGCGGCCTCGCGGTAGGCGGCCGCGGCGTCGCGGCGTGCGCCGCGCGCCTCCAGGGTGCGCGCGCGCACCAGGAGCAACGGGCCGCGGCTTCCGGAGCTCCGGGCGCGCTCCAGACCCTCCGTGGCCACGGCGAGGGCCTCTTCCGCGCGTCCCGCGTCCCAGAGCCGCGTCGCGAGGAGCGCGAAGGGCCGTCCTTCGCCCGGCTGGGCGGCGATCGCGTCGCGCAGGCGCCGCTCGGCGCCGGCCGGGAGACCTCCGGCGGCGAGCTCGAGCTCCGCCGCGCGCGTGAGACAGGTCGCGCGGGCCGCGACATCCGCGACGGCGGCCCAGTCGTCGAGCGCCCTCACGGCCTCCGGGACGCGGCCGGCGCGCTCGTGCAACGAGACGAGCCCCTCGCGCGCGTCCCAGCGCTTCGGGTCGAGGCCGATCGCCTGCGCGTAGCACGCGACGGCCCGCGCGCCCTCGCCCAGGCGGTCCAGGGCCTGGGCGAGCAGGGCGGTCCGGCGCGCGCGCGTCGCGGCGTCGCCGGTCGCGCGCTCGAGCCACGCTTCGAGGTGTCGCCGGCCGCCCGCGAGGTCGCCGAGCTCGCAGAGCACCTCACCCTGGTCGCCCGCGGCCGTCGGATGATCCGGCGCGAGCGCGAGGGCTGCGCCGAAGAGACGGGCCGCGTCGTCGAGGCGGTCCGCCTTCCGTGCCGACGCAGCGCCGGCGAGCGCCACGGCGAGGCGGGCGTCGGCGTCGAGCTCGGGGCGCGCCGTCGAGAGATCGAGCGCGCGCGCGGCCGCACGCGCGGCCTCCTCGTGGCGTCCCCGGGCCGCCCCGACACGAGCCAGGATCGCCTGCGCCGAAGGCGACGCGGGATCGCGCTCCGCGGCGCGCCGGGCGAGCGCCTCCGCGCGATCGGGATCGGCGCTCTCCACGAGCGCCGCGGCGCGCACGAGCCGCTCCGCGGCGCCGTCGTCGGGCGCCTGCTCGGCCCCGCGCGCGAGCGCCTCCGCGGCGCCTGCGGCGTCGCCCGTCCGCTCGCGCAGGCGCGCAAGCGCGTCGCACACCGCGAGATCGCGGACGTCCAGGGCGAACGCGCGTTCGGCGCGCGCGCACGCCTCCGGGGCGCGGCCTTGCGTCTCGAGCGCGAGCGCCAGCGCGAGCTGCCCGCGGGCGTCCGCGGGCCGCTGCGGGTCGTCGCACACCGTCGTGTAGACCTCGACGAAGCGGGGAAGGTTCCCCTGCTCGCGAAGGAGCTCGGCCAGGGCGGCCCGGCGGTCGAGCGCGAGCGGAGCCAGCTCCGCTGCACGCTCGAACGCGGCGATCGCGCGCTCGGGATCGTGGGTGCGCTCGCGCGCGATCTCGGCGACGCGCAGCCAGATCGCGCTCCGGCGCGGGGCGTCGCTCGCGTCGATCAGCTCGATCTCGCTCTCGTAGAGGTCGAGGGCCCCGCGCCAGTCCTCCATGGCCTCGAGGAGCGCCTCGAGCGCGTGGAGCGATACGCGGTCGTGCGGGTCGACCTCGAGCGCGGACGCAAACGCGCGGCTCGCGCGCGTCGTCGAGCCGAGCTTGCGCCAGGTGACCTCGCCGAGACGGCGGTAGAGCGCCGCCCGCTCCGCCGCGGGGGCGGTCTTCGAGAGCGCCAGCTCCTGCTCCAGCGTCGTGGCCTCGATCTCGGGGTCACCGAGCTGCTCGGAGACCGCACGCAGCCCGCGCAGCGCCTCGAGCTCGCCGGGCGATCGCGCGAGCGCCTCCCGCCACGCGGCCGCGGCGCCCGCGAACGCATACAGTCGCTCGTGTCGGAGCCGGCCGAGCTCGAGCCAGCCGGCCACGTCGTCGTCGAGGCGCGCGAGCCGCCGCGCGAGCCGGTCCGCGAGCTCCGCGTCCGCGCGCTCCGCACGGAGCAGCGCCAGCAGGCGGTCTTCCGCGGCGAGCGCCTCCGGATCGCCTCCGTCCCCGGTCGCACCGGCCGCGCCGTCGACGAGCACGCGCAGATGGCGGAGCGCCGCGTCCGGGTTCCCCAGCTCTTCGGCGTAGGCGCGGGCGAGATCCGCATGGAGCATGCGGCGGCGCTCGGCGAAGACCGGCGCGTCGCGGTCGAGGAGCCGGAGCTCCTCTTCCGCTGCGGCCGCCCACTCGTCGCGGCGCCCGGTCGCGAGCAGTGCGTCGCCGAGCGCCTGCACGCCCTCGAGGCGGGGTGCGCCGGCGGAGTCTCCCTCGGCCAGCGCGGTGCGCAGCTGGTCCGCGGCCCGGTCGGGCTGCCGGAGCGGACCGGCGCACAGCGCGGCGAGCCGCTTGCGGAGCGCGATCCGTTCGGCGCCGCTCGTGAGCGCGAGCGCGCGCTCGAGCGTGCGCGCCTGGTCCTCGTGCCGTCGCAGCAGGGTGTAGAGCCGGTCGAGCTCGGCGAGCGCCTCGCGATCCTGCGGCACGGCGGAGAGCGCGTCCTCGAGCGCGGCGGCGGCGCGCGCAGGGGCCGCGAGGTCGGCAGCGAGCACGCGCGCGCGCTCGACGTGGAGCGCGCGCAGGGCCGTCGCGTCGCGGGTGGCGGCGACTTCCGCCTCCAGCGACCGCAGCAACGCCGCCGGGGGCCCGGTGCGGCGCAGGAGCGCGGACACGCGCGCGAGGACCTCGGGATCGCCGGGACGCAGCGCGCGCAGCCGCTCGAGCCAGGGAAGGGCCGCCCCGGGCGCGAGCTTCGCCTCCGCCACGCGCGCGGCCTCGGCGAGCCGCTCGGCGCGGCGGTCCGGCGGAGCGCCCTGCGCCTCCGCGAGGAGCGCGTCCAGATGCGCCGGCCAGTCTTCGAGCGCGGCGAGGACGCGCACGAGCGCGCTCCGCGCGGGGGCGAGCGTCGCGTCGAGGGCGAGCGCCTCGCGGTAGGCGATCACCGCCTCGGCGGGCCGCGCGAGCGGGCCGGCGAGCAGATCGGCCTTGCGGAGCAGGAGCTCCGCCCGGCGCGTGCTTTCGCGGGCCGCGCGGATGGCGCGATCGAGCGGCGCCATCAGCTCACCCGGCCTGTCGAGGGTGCGCGCGAGCTCGAGCGCGGTCGCGAGGGCGGGGCCGTGTCCGGGCTCGAGCTCGAGCACGCGGCGGAGCTGTACGAGCGCATCCGCGGGGCGCGCGAGGCGGTCCGTGTAGAGCCCGGCGAGCTCGAGGCGGAGCGGAACCTCGGCCGGACCGGCGACCCGCGCGATCTCCAGCTCGAGGAGCTGGGCGAGGGGCGCGGCGTCGCCGCTCTTCCGGTACAGCTCGCGCAGCGCGAGCTGGGCGCCGGAATGGTCGGGTCGATCGGCGAGCACGCGGCGGTACGCCTCGGCGGCCTCGTCGTCCCGGCCGAGCGCGTGGAGCGCGTCCGCGAGCCGCAGGTTCCAGCCCGCGCGCTCCGCGGGAGCGCTCGCCGCTTCGGCGGCGGTCCGGCAGAGATCCGCGAGGGCCGCGCCATGCCCCCCCCGCGCGTACAGTGCGGCGAGGGGCTCCGCCACGGCGGACACGGGGCCGAGCTCGTCGAGGGCGGGCTCCAGCGTCTCGATCGCGCCGGCGAGGTCGTCGAGCACGCCGCCCCGCAGCTCCGCGATGCGCTGGCGCAGGGAGAATCGCCGCAGCGCGTCCGCGCCACGGTCGATCGGCGGCGCGGCCTCGAGCGCCGCGAGGCGGCGCTCGAGCACGCCCACGAGCTCGGCGTGCCGTCCGTCCGCTGCGAGCCGCGCGATCAGGAACTCCGCCGCCGTCGCGTGACCCGGCGAGAGCTCGAGCACGCGCGCCCAGTGGACCTCGGCGGCGCTCTCGTCGGCGAGCTGCCGCGCGCACAGCTCCGCGGCGCGCACGCGCAGCGCGAGCTCTCGCGGCAGCTCGGGCTCCGCGCGAAGCTCGCCTTCGAGCGCGGCGATGAGCTCTCGCGGGTGATCCTGCTCGGTGTAGAGGAGCGCGAGCGACTGCCAGAGCTCGGCGCGCTCGGGCTCGATCGCCGCAGCGGCTTCGAAGTGCCGCACCGCGCCGTCGCGGTCGAGGAGGCGGTCGCGGCAGAGCCGCGCGAGGCGCGAGTGGAGCGCGAAACGGGCCCCGGCGTCGGACGATCCGCCGAGACCGGCGAGCCGACGCTCGAGCGCGGCGCGCAGCTCGTCCCATTCCGCCCGCCGCTCGAGCAGCCGCTCGAGCCGCGCCGCCGCCTCGGCCGCGAGCGCGGGCTCCGCGTCGCCTTCTGCGACGTTCCGGAGCAGCAGCTTGGCCTCGCCGCTGCGTTCGAGACGCTCCGCGAGCAGGACGGCCTGCTCGAGCCACAGGGTTGCGCGCTCGTCGGCGCTGCGCGCGCGCGCGGCGCGCTCGCCGAGCAGCGCAGCCAGCCCGTCGGCGTCGTCGAGCTCGCGCAGCACCCGGTCGAGCCGCGAGAGCGCGACCTCGGAGGCCGGATCCGCCGCGAGCACGGAGCGCAGCAGCCCTGCGGCCTCCTCCGGCCGTCCGAGCCTCTCCTCGAGCAGGATCGCGCGCCGCAGGTCGAGCGCGGCTGCCTCCCCACCGTGCTGCTCGCCCGCCCGCATGCGGCGGTCCGCGAGGTGGCGTGCGAGGTCCTCGAAGCGCCCGGCGGCTTCGAGCAGCGTCTCGAGACGCGCGTCCGCGCCGGCGTCCCCCAGCCCTTCGCGCGTGAGCAGGGCGAGCGCATCGATGGCCCCGTCGACGTCGCCGAGCCGTTCGTCGAGGAGCGTCGAGAGCGTGCGCAGGGAGGCCTGGCGCGCGTGCGGCACGAGGTCCACGAGGCGCCGCCGGAGCACCGCCGCTTCCCGCAGCCGACCCGCGGCCTCGTGGAGGGTGGCGAGCGCCACCACGCTCGGTGCGTGCTCGGGCTCGAGCTCGAGCGCCCGCGCCCACGCCGACGCAGCGTCGTCGGGGCGCCCGCACGCCGCGTGCAGCGTCGCCAGCCGGCGGCGCAGCTCGGCCTGGCGGGAGACGCCCACCAGCGGGTCGAGCCTCTCCAGCACGCGACAGAGTTCGGTGTCATTTCCGGACGCCTCGTGGAGGCGCGCGCAGGTCTCCAGCGCGTCTGCGGAGGGAGCGAGCTCCGCCAGCTTCGTGGCCCAGCGCAGGGCCGCGTCGATGGCGCCGGTGGCCTCGTGCCGGCGCACGAGCTCGCCGACGAGGTAGGCGAGGCGCTCGCGGTCGGAGGTCACGGCGGCCTCGCGCTCGTAGGCGTGGATCACCGCGGACGGGTCCTGGCCCAGCAGCGCCACGCGCTCGAGACCCTGGAGCGCGCGGTCGGCGCTTGCATCGAGCGCGAGGGCCTGCTCGAAGACCGGTCCGGCGGCGCCGGCGTCGCCGAAGTGGTCGACGAGGAGGTCGCCGAGCGCGCACAGCGCGTGGACCCTGGCGGCTCCGTCGGCGTTCGCCGCCGACGCTTCGAGCAGGGCGCGCAGCTCGCCGAACGCCTCGGCCTTGCGATAGACCTGCTCGAGCGCCTCCCTCACGCCGGGCGTCGCGGGCGACGCCGCGAACGCGCGCTCGAACGCCTCCCGCGCCGCCTCGAAGTCGCCGAGGCGATCCTGGTGCAGGGCGCCGAGCCGGAGCCACAGCCCGGCCTGCGCGGCGGGATCGGTCGCCAGCGCCGCGCGCTGCTCCAGGACGTCGACGAGCTCCTCGTGACGCTCCGCGGCGAGGAGGAGCTCCGCGAGCTTGTCGAAGAGCTGCGGGCTCCGGGCGCCGCGGTCGAGCGCGCGCCGGAGCCGGGCGAGCGCGGCGTCGGTGTCGCCGAGCTCCGCCGCGAGCGTGGACGCCTCGAGCCAGACGCTCGTCGGTGTCGCCTCGCCGGCGAGCTCCGCGAGGCGTTCGAGACGCGCGAGCAGGGCGCGCCGGTCGCCGGCCTGCCGCTCGACGGCGGCCAGCGCGGCGTGGACCTCCACGTCCTCCGGCGAAAGCTCGCACGCGCGGCCGAGCCAGAGGCGGGCCTTCGGGAGGTCGCCGAGACGGTCGAGCGCGACGCGCCCCGCGTCGAGCGCGACGGCGACGCGCCTCGCCGCGCCGGATGCGAGGTCGAACCGGCGCTCCTCGAGGTCCATCACGAGGGCCCACTGCCCGCGGTCGCGGGCGCGGGCGTGGAGGGCCTCGACGGATTCCTCGTTGCGCGGGTCGTCCGCGATCGCGCGGCGGTAGCACTCCTCGGCGCGGTCGGCCTGTCCCACGCGGTCGTAGGCCCGCGCCTGCGCGACGAGCGCCGGTGCCCGCTCGGCGCCGCGCAGCTCCGCTGCGAGCGCGCCCCACGCCTCCGCCGCTTCCGCGTGTCGCCCCTCCAGCTCGAGCGCGCGCGCGCGGCCCTCGATCGCCTCGCGGCTGTGCGGATCGAACTCGAGCGCCTTGTCGTACTGGGACAGCGCCTGCGGGGCGTCGTGGATGCGGTGGAGCCAGACGCTGCCCACCTCGGCGTGGAAGGCCGCAGCCTCGTAGGGGCGCATCGGGGTCGCGGCCTCGATCTCGGCAAGCTGGAGCGAGAGCACCCACTCCGAGCGGGCTTCGTGGAGCCGGCGGAGCTGCCGCACGGCGGGCCGGAACAAGGGCTCGAGCTGGACGACCTGGCGGTAGCAGGCGAGCGCGTGGTCGGGCTCGAGGCAGCGCTCCTCGAGCACCTGCCCGAGGCGGAAGAGAAGGCGTCCGCGCTCCCGCGCGTTGTCGGCGAGGGCCGGCGCCGAGAGGCGCTTCCAGTACAGGGCGACGAGCTCGTGCCACTCGCCGCGGAGGAAGTGGTGCTCCTCGAGCGCGGCGAAGGCGACGCCGTCGCCGCGATCGGCGTCGAACCGTTCTCGGTGTCGATCGAACGACGAGGCCACGCATCCCCCTCCGGGCGCACCCACCCCTGTGTCGAGTCGGCTTCCCCGGACCGGCGACGGACGGGCGCACGCAGCCGGACCGGGAGGCCCTGGAGCACCATCGGTCTCCCGCCGGCAAGTCTTGACGCCAAGTGACCCGCTCGCCGAGCCGGCCCGCGGTTGCAGTCGGGGGTCCCGCTGTCTAGTGTTTCCGAGGGGTCAAGACGCGAATGCCCGCCCCGCAGACCCCGGCGACCACGCCGCCGCAGACCCCGTCTCCGCGACCGAACCTCCCGCCCGGCGGGGAGCGTCCGGACGCGTCGGATTCGCGCTACGCGGGCCTGCCCACGGCCGAGCAGCGGCGCCGGAAGCGCGAGCTCTGGATCGCCGTCGGGGTCTCGCTCGCGATCGTCGTGGTGGTGTTCTTCGAGCAGCGCGTCTCGGTGCTCTCCCGGTCGCTCCCGATCGGCGACAGCGTCCTGTTCCTGGCCCTCAATGCGATCAACGTCATCCTGATCCTGGTCCTCGTCCTCCTGATCGCCCGCAATCTGGTGAAGCTCGTGTTCGAGCGGCGGCGCGGACTCCTCGGGGCGCATCTCAACGCGAAGTTCGTGTCGGCCTTCGTGCTGATCGCGAGCGCGCCGACGGCGGTTCTCTTCCTCGTGTCGGTGCTGCTCCTCACCGACTCGATCGATCGATGGTTCAGCCACAAGATCGACCGCGCCCTCGATCAGAGCCGCGAGGTCGCCGACGCCTACTACGACTCCTCCGCGCGCAACGCGCTGTTCTACGGGGGCCGCATCGCGGCCGAGATCACGGGGCAGCGGCTCCTGCGCGAGGAGGAGCGCAAGCACCTCTCGGAGCGCGTACAGGCGCTCCAGCGCGACTACAACCTCGGCGTCGTCGAGGTGTTCAGCGCCACGGGCGAGGAGCTCGTCACCGCGATCAACCCGGAGATCCCCGCGACCACCTTCTCGCGCCCCGACAGCGACCTCGTGAAATCGGCGCTCGGCGGCGTGGCCGCCTCCCGGGTCGACGAGGCGGGAGGCGCGGACGTCATCCGCGGCGCGGTGCCGATCCCATCGTCGTTCCGGCCGGAGGAGACGGTCGGCGCCGTGGTCGTGAACCACTTCGTTCCGGTCTCGCTCACGCGCAAGGTGGAGGACATCCGCAGCGCCATGGATGAATACCGCGCGCTGCTGCCGAATGCTTCGCGCGTGCGGACGCTGTACCAGATGGAGCTCCTGCTCGTCTCGCTCGTGATCGTGCTGCTCGCCACGTGGTGGGGCTTCCGGATGGCGAAGAGCGTGACCGGCCCGATCGGCGCGCTCGCGGCAGGCACGGCGGAGGTCGCCCGCGGAAATCTCGACGTCGTCGTCGAGCCCACGTCCGACGACGAGATCGGGCTCCTGGTCGACTCCTTCAACCAGATGACGCGCGACATCCGTGACGCGCGCGGCGGCCTCGAGCGTACGAACGCCGAGCTCGACCAACGCCGCCGCTACATGGAGATCGTGCTCCGCAACGTCGGAGCGGGCGTGGTGTCGATCGACGCGAGCGGGGTGATCAACACGTTGAACCCATCCGCGCAGCGACTGCTCGGGATCGCCCCCGGCATGCAGGTCGTCGGGCGGAAGCTCGAGGACGTGCTCGCGCGGCCGGAGCACGTCGAGATCGTGCGCGAGCTCGCCTCCCATCTGCGCGCCGGCGTGCGCGAGAGCATCCGCCGCCAGGTGCAGGTGCCGGCGGGGGACGAGGTCCTGACCCTCCTCGTCACGATGACGCTCCTCCAGGACGAGGACGGCCGGAGCCTCGGCATGGTCCTCGTGTACGACGACTACTCCCAGCTCGTGAAGGCGCAACGCATGGAGGCGTGGCGCGAGGTGGCCCGCCGCATCGCGCACGAGATCAAGAATCCGCTGACGCCCATCCAGCTGTCCGCGCAGCGCATCCGCCGGCGGTTCCGCGACCGCTTCTCCCGGGCGCCCGAGGATGCGAAGGTCTTCGACGAGTGCCTCGACGCGATCACGAGCCAGGTCGAGAGCCTGAAGCTCCTGGTGAACGAGTTCTCGAACTTCGCGCGGCTGCCGACCGCGAGCCCGAAGCCCGACGACCTGAACCGGCTGGTGGAGGAAGCGGTGGCGAGCTATGCGGGTACGGAGGGGATCGAGCTGCGCACCGATCTCGACGCGACACTCCCGAGCGTCGAGCTGGACCGCGAGCAGATGCGCCGGGTGCTGACCAATCTCATCGACAACGCGATCTCCGCGGTGCGGGAGGAGCGAGCGAACGCACTCGAGCGCGGGGAGGGTGGGTCCCCGCGGCCGCCGGCGGGCCGCGTCGAGCTGCGCACGGTCTGGGACGCGCCCCTCGCGACGGCGCGCGTCGAGGTCTCCGACGACGGCACGGGCATCCGCCCCGAGGACCGACGGCGCATCTTCGAGCCGTACTTCTCGACCAAGCGCTCCGGTACGGGACTCGGTCTCGCGATCGTGTCGCGCATCGTCGCGGACCATCGCGGCTACATCCGCGTGCACGACAACCGGCCGCACGGGACGCGCTTCATCGTCGAGCTGCCCGTGCGCGGGGCCTAGCGCGTGTCCTGCATCCTGATCGTGGACGACGAGGACAGCATCCGGCGCTCGCTGGCGGGCATCCTCTCGGACGAGGGGTTCACGCCGCGTACGGCGAACGACGGGACGCAGGCGCTGGCGCAGCTGCGCGAGGGGGGCGGCGCGGGCCTGCCCGATCTGGTGCTGCTCGACATCGCGATGCCCGGACGCGACGGAATGGACATCCTGCAGGAGCTCGGCCAGAGCTGGCCCGACCTGCCCGTCGTCATGATGAGCGGACACGGCACGATCGAGACCGCGGTGCGCGCCACGAAGCTCGGCGCGTTCGACTTCATCGAGAAGCCGCTCTCCGTCGACAAGCTGCTCCTCACCATCCAGCACGCGATCGAGCGGGCAGAGCTCGAGCGGGAGAACCATCGGCTGCGCGCCGAGGCCCTCCGTGCACACGAGATCCTCGGCACCTCCGACCCGGTGCGGAAGCTGAAGGAACAGATCGCGCTTGCGGCGCCAACGAACGGATGGGTGCTCATCACGGGCGAGAATGGAACGGGCAAGGAGCTCGTGGCGCGCCAGATCCATCTGCAGAGCAAGCGTGCGGAGAAGCCGTTCGTCGAGGTGAACTGCGCGGCGATTCCCGAGGAGCTCATCGAGTCGGAGCTGTTCGGCCACGAGAAGGGCGCGTTCACCGGGGCCATCGCGCAGAAGCGCGGGAAATTCGAGCTTGCGCACGAGGGGACGATCTTCCTCGACGAGATCGCCGACATGAGCCTCAAGACGCAGGCGAAGATCCTGCGCATCCTCCAGGAGCACAAGTTCGAGCGCGTCGGCGGCAGCGAGACGATCGAGGTCGAGGTGCGGGTGATCGCGGCGACCAACAAGTCACTGGAGAAGGAGATCGGTGCCGGCCGCTTTCGCGAGGACCTCTACTACCGGCTCAACGTGATCCCGTTCCACGTTCCGCCGCTGCGCGAGCGCCGCGAGGACATCCCCATCCTCGTCCGCGCGTTCGTCGTGGAGTTCTGCGTCGAGTCGGGCGTGAAGCCGAAGGAGGTCGCGCCCCGCGCGATGAACGTGCTCCAGGCCTACGCCTGGCCGGGCAACGTGCGCGAGCTCCGCAACCTGATGGAGCGGCTCGTGCTGATGACGCCGGGCCCGCGGATCACGAGCGACGACATCCCCGAGACGCTGCGCGCCGCGCCTCCCGCCGGCGCCGCGAGCGCGGGCCTCGACGGGGCGCGCCGGGCCTTCGAGCGCGAGTACATCATCGCGAAGCTGCGCGAGCACGGGGGCAACATCTCGCGCACGGCGGAGGCGATCGGCCTCGCGCGCGAGAGCCTGTCTCGCAAGCTGCGCCAGCACAAGATCGAAGCGCAGCGTGAGTGAGCCGGCGCGCCCGGCCGAGGGCGCCGGCGGCGAGGCCCGGTTGCACGTCGCGCGGGCACGGCCGGACGACGTTCCGCGCATCGTCGCGATCGCCCGCGCGTCGCTGCGGGAGGCCTGGTCGGGCCCCGCATACGCGGAGCAGCTCGCGCTGCCCTTCGCCCGCGTCGCGATCGCCCGGACGGGCGAGCCGGGCGCGGCCGGCGTGGTCGGCTACTCGATCGCACACCTCGTCGCCGACGAGCTACACATCCTGTCCGTCGCGGTGGACCCCGCGCAGCGTCGTCGCGGCGTCGCCCGCGCCCTGCTTCATGCGCAGCTCGGCGAGGGCGCCCGCGCCGGCGCGCGGGTCGCGTGGCTCGAGGTCCGGGCGGGGGCTGGATCGGTTCCGGCGCACCGGCTCTACGCGGGCCTCGGCTTCCTTCGGGTCGCCGTTCGCACGCGGTACTACTCGGATGGGGAGGACGCGCTCGTCATGACGCTCGCGCTCGAGCGGGAACCGGCCCCGGAGCCGGTGCGCGTCCGCGCCAAGGTGGTGGCGAACCGCCCGGAGGGACGGAGCTTTCGTCTCGTGCTCCGCACGCCGCGTTGGCCGGGCTTCGAGCCCGGCCAATTCCTGATGCTCTCGCCCGGTCCCGTGGGCGAGGTGACGCGGCTCGACCCGCTGCTCCCGCGACCCATGGCGGTGTACCGCGCGGCGGCGATCGGCGGCGGCGCAGCGGACGTCGAGGTGCTCTACAAGATCAGCGGTCGCGGGACGCGGCTCCTCGCGGACGCCGTGCCGGGCGACGAGATCGGTCTGGTGGGGCCGCTCGGCCGCGGCTTCGGGACCGCGGTTGGAGCCGCGACGGACGGCAACCGCGCGCTGCTGGTGGGCGGCGGCACGGGGATCGCCTCGCTCTACGAGCTGGCGGCGCGTCTCGCGTCGCCCGCGGAGGGCGCCGCCCGGGACGTCCGGGTGCTGCTCGGCGCGCGCAGCGCCGACGACGCCATGGGCAGCGACGACTTCGCCGGCCTCGGCGTCCGGCTCGAGCTCGCCACCGAGGACGGCAGCCGCGGCGAGCGCGGCCTCGTCACGGCGCTGCTCGAGCGCGCGCTTCGCGAGGGGCCCGCAGTCGTGTACGCCTGCGGTCCCACGCCGATGATGCGGCGCGCGGCGGAGCTCGCGGCTGCGGCCGGCCAACGCTGTCTGGTGTCGCTCGAGAATCCGATGGCGTGCGGCTTCGGAGTCTGCCTCGGCTGCGCCGCGCCGCGCGCCGACGGCGGCTTCTCGCTCGTCTGCCGCGATGGCCCGGTGTTCGACTCCGCGGCGATCGCATGGGAGGAGCTCGCGTGAGCGCGGCCGGACGTCCGCCGCTGTCGGCGAGCCAGGTCGACCCCGCCGTCGACCTCGGAGGCATCGCGCTCCGCAACCCCGTGCTGACCGCCTCCGGCACCTTCGGCTACGGCACGGAGTTCGCGCCGTTCCTCGACCTGCGCCGTCTCGGCGGGATCGTGTCCAAGAGCCTCACGCTCGAGCCGCGGGTCGGGAACCTGCCTGCGCGCATCCACGAGACTCCGGCCGGCATGCTGAACGCGATCGGCCTCGAGAACGTGGGGGTCGATGCGTTCGTGCGCGACAAGCTTCCCGTCCTCGCGGAGGGCGTGGTCGTGGTCGCGAGCGTCTTCGAGACGGAGATCGAGCGCTATGCGGAGGTCTGCAAGCGCTTGACCGGCGTGCCGCGCGTCGCCGGCATCGAGGTCAACGCCTCCTGCCCGCACGTGAAGAGCGGCGGCATCGAGTTCGGCCAGAACGCCGGGCTGCTGGCGCAGCTCGTCCGCGCCACCCGCCGGGCGACCTCGCTGCCCGTGCTGGTGAAGCTCTCGCCCAACGTCACCTCGATCGCCGAGATGGCGCGGGTCTGCGAGGGGGAGGGCGCGAGCGGCCTCTCGCTCATCAACACCCTCCAGGCGCTGGAGGTGGACGTGGAGACGCGGCGGCCGGCCCTGCGGAACGTGCTCGGGGGGCTCTCCGGCCCGGCCATCCGGCCCGTGGCCCTGCGCATGGTCTGGCAGGCCGCGCGGGCGGTGACGCTCCCGATCTGTGGGATCGGGGGCATCTCGACCGCCGAGGACGCGGTCAAGTTCCTGCTCTGCGGGGCGACGGCGGTGCAGGTGGGCACGGCCAACTACCTGAATCCGGCCGCTGCCGGCGAGGTCGCGGACGGGGTGCGCGCCTACGCCGCCCGGCATGGGTTCTCCAGGGTCGCCGACCTCGTGGGGGCGCTGGAGCTTCCGGGCCCGCGCTGATTCGCCCTCCGATCGCCTCTGGGCCGGGTTTTCGCGGTTGCCATCCCCCAGCAATTCGGATAGGTTACGCCCGCTTGCGCCGGGGAAAGTGGACTTCTCGTCCGCTTTTTTCGTTTCTGGGCTCTGCTTTCGACCTTGCTTTCGATGCTGGGCTTTGCGTTCGCTCGTCGGGCCTTTCCGTTGGCTGGGCCGAGGTGTATCGGGACATCCCGCAGGAGCTGCGCGCGCTGATCGAGCCCGTCGTCGAGGCGCGGGGGTTCGAGCTGGTGGACGCGGAGCTCGTGCGGGGGCGGGGTCCGTGGGAGGTGCGCGTCACGGTCGACACACCGTCCGGCGACGGTGCGGTGTCGATCGAAAGTTGCGCCGAGGTGTCGCGGGAGATCGGAACCCACCTCGACGCGACGGACGCGATCCCGGTGCGGTATCGGCTGGAGGTGTCGTCGCCGGGGTTGGACCGGCGGCTCGCGCGGGAGAAGGACTTCGAGGCCTCGCGCGGGCACACCGTGCAGATCGAGACGCGGCGACCGCTCGACGGACGGCGGCGGTTCCGGGGCCGGCTGGTCGCGTTCGAGGCAGGGGTCGCCCGGGTGAACGTGGACGGACGGGAGATCGACATCCCGTTCGGCGAGATCGGAAAGGCGAACCGCATCTACGAATTCACGCGCGCCGACTTCGCGCGGCCGCGGAACTGAGACGGGGACAGCATGCTACTCGGCGGGCTCAAGCGCGAGATCGACCAGATCGCCAAGGACAAGGGCATCGACAAGCGCGTCATCATCGGCGCGCTCGAAGAGGCCATGAAGCAGGCGGCGCGGCGCAAGTATGGCCAGGAGAAGGAGATCGAGGCGCGCTTCAACGACGAGCTCGGCGAGATCGAGCTGTTCGAGTTCCGCACCGTCGTCGAGACCATCACCGATCCCGAGAACCAGATCCTGATGGAGCCGGCGCGGGCGCTCGACCCGGAGGCGGAAGAGGGCGATCAGATCGGCGTGAAGCTCGACACCGCGGACTTCGGCCGCATCCTCGCGCAGACCGCCAAGCAGGTGATCATCCAGCGCGTCCGCGACGCGGAGCGAGACAACGTCTACGAGGAGTACAAGGACCGGAAGGGCGAGGTCGTGAACGGCATCGTGCGCCGCTTCGAGAAGGGCGCGCTGATCGTCGACCTCGGCCGGGCCGAGGCCATCCTGCCGATGAAGGAGCAGGTGCCCCGCGAGAGCTACCGCCCGGGCGATCGCATCCGCGCCTACGTCCTCGACATCACGAAGGCGACCAAGGGCCCCCAGATCATCCTCTCCCGCGCCTGCACGCAGATGCTGACCAAGCTCTTCGAGCAGGAGGTGCCGGAGATCTACGAGAAGATCGTTTCGATCGTCGCCGTCGCGCGCGAGCCCGGCGGGCGCTCGAAGATTGCGGTCGCGTCGCGTGACAGCGACGTCGACCCGGTCGGCGCGTGCGTCGGCATGAAGGGCAGCCGCGTGCAGGCCGTCGTGCAGGAGCTGCGCGGCGAGCGCATCGACATCGTGCCGTGGAGCCCGGACCCGGCGCGGTACGTCTGCAGCGCGCTGTCGCCCGCGCAGGTGTCGAAGGTGATCATCGACGAGCAGGCGAAGTCGATGGACGTGATCGTGCCGGACGACCAGCTCTCGCTCGCGATCGGACGCAAGGGCCAGAACGTGCGCCTCGCCGTGCAGCTCACCGGCTGGCGCATCGACATCAAGAGCGAGTCGAAGATGCGCGAAGTGGCGCGCTGGCTCGCCGAAGCGGTTTCGATCGTCGAGGGCTGCGGCGAGCCGGAGGCCGAGCTCCTGCTCCAGCGGGGCATCACGTCGCTGGAGGACCTGGCGGAGTCCGACGCCGAGTTCCTGTCGTCGCTGCCGGGCATCGACGACGCGGGGGCGCAGTCGATCAAGTCCCGCGCGCTCGAGCTGGCGCGCGAGAAGGCCGAGCAGGAGGCGCGCGAGGCGGCGGAGCGCGTGGCGGAAGAGGCGCGCCTCGCGGCCGAGGCGGCGGAGGCCGCTGCGGCGGCCACGGCGGCGGCGAGCGCCGCGGCGGCGCCGAGCGAAGAAGAGATCCAGCCGAAGACGGAGTGACGTTGTCGAAGATCAGGGCCTACAAGATCGCCGAAGAGCTGGGGATCGACCGCAACGAGCTGGTCGAGAAGGCCCGCACGTTCGGGATCGATCTCAAGAGCCCGATGGCGTCGCTCGAGGACCACGAGATCACGCTGCTGCGCGAGAAGCTCGGGGCGGCGAAGGCGCCGTCCGAGATGGTCGAGGAACGCGTCGCGAGCGGCAGCGGAACCGCCGTGATCCGCCGGCGCAAGCGCATCGTGGCGCCTCCGCCCGAGCCCGCGCCGCCGCCGGTCGAAGTCGGAGCGCCCCCGGCCATCGAGCATGCGCCCGAGCCCGTCGTCGCGGCCGCGCCGGAGCTGCCTGCGCCCATCGACGAGCCGGCCGAGCCGGTGCCGACGCCGGACACGGGGAGCGAGCCCGGCCGAGGCAGGCCCGCGCTCGAGCCCGCGCCGAGCGTCGCAGCCGCGGCCACCGACGGCGACGCCGCGGCCGGAGCGGGCGCCGCCGACCGGAAGGGCAAGCAGCGCAAGCGGGTCCGCGAGGTCGTGAACCTGCGCGAGCAGGAGCAGATCGCGCGCCAGGTGGCAGGGCGCGTCGCCGTGCGCCGCCCGGTGTCGGTCGATCCGCGCGCGTTCGTGTCGCCGCGCCGCAAGCGGCGCGACGCTCCCGCGGCTGCACGGCCTGCCGCCGCTGCGGCGGCGAAGCCGGCGCGGCGCGCGCTCCGGGTCGAGGGCTCGGTCAGCGTGGCGGAGTTCGCGAAGCTCCTCGGCGTCAAGGCGCCGGAGCTGCAGGGCCGCCTCATGGGCCTCGGCACCATGGTCGGGATCAACCAGGTCATCGATCTCGAGACCGCGCGCAAGGTGGCGGCAGGCTACGGCTTCGAGGTGCAGGACGTCGGCTTCCGCGAGGACGAGGCGATCCGCGGGACGGAGATCCCGGCCGAAGGCGGCGCCGGGCGCGAGCTGCGCCCGCCGATCATCACCGTCATGGGCCACGTCGACCACGGCAAGACGTCGCTGCTCGACGCGCTGCGCGAGGCGAACGTCGTCGCGGGCGAAGCCGGCGGCATCACGCAGCACATCGGAGCGTATCAGGTGACCGTCGGTGAACGGAAGTTCACCTTCATCGACACGCCTGGCCACGAGGCGTTCACGATGATGCGCGCGCGCGGCGCGCAGGTGACCGACATCGTCGTGCTCGTCGTCGCGGCGACGGAAGGCATCATGCCCCAGACCGTCGAGGCGATCGATCATGCGAAGGCCGCGGGCGTGCCGATCATCGTCGCGGTGAACAAGATCGACCTCCCGGACGCGAACCCCGCGCTCGCGCGGCAGCGTTTGATGGAGCACGGGCTCGTGCCGGAGGAGTTCGGCGGCGAGACGATCTGCGTGAACGTGTCGGCCCTGAAGCGCACGGGGCTCGATCAGCTGCTCGAGATGATCCACCTCCAGGCGGAGGTCCTGGAGCTGCGCGCCGATCCCTCCCGCCGCGCCACGGGCGTGGTGCTCGAGGCGGAGCTCGATCGGGGCCGCGGCCCCGTCGCCACGGTGCTGGTGCAGGACGGCTCGCTCCGGCGCGGCGACGTGATCGTCGTCGGCACCGGCTACGGCCGCGTGCGCCTGATGGAGAACGAGCACGGCCAGAAGGTCGACGTCGCCGCGCCGTCGACGCCCGTGCAGGTGGTCGGCCTCTCCGCGGTGCCCGAGGCGGGCAGCGTCTTCAACGTCGTCGAGAGCGAGCGCATCGGCAAGGACATCGTCGAGCACCGGGTCTCGGAGCTGCGCGGCAAGCCGGTCGAGACGCGGCCGCGGCTCTCGCTCGAGCAGTTCTTCGCGCAGACGCAGGACGGCGGAGTGAAGGAGCTCGCGATCGTCCTGAAGGCCGACGTGCAGGGCTCGCTCGAGGCCGTGCGCGACGCGCTCGTGAAGCTCAGCACGGACGCCGTGAAGGTGGATGTGATCCACACGGGTGTCGGAGCGATCACCGAGAGCGACGTGATGCTCGCGAAGGCGAGCAACGCGATCGTGATCGGCTTCCACGTCCGTCCCGATCCCGCCTCCCGGCGTGCAGCCGAAGGGCAGGGCGTCGACCTGCGGCTGTACCAGATCATCTACGAGGCCACCGACGACGTCCGCAAGGCGATGGCCGGCCTGCTGCCGCCCACGATCAAGGAGGTGGCGCTCGGCCGGGCGGAGGTGCGGCGCACCTTCAGCGTGCCCAAGATCGGCACGATCGGCGGCTCGTACGTCCTCGAGGGCCTGATCCGCCGCGGCGCGCTGTGCCGCCTCGTGCGCGACGGCGTGCAGATCTACGAAGGCCGCATCGGCTCGCTCAAGCGCTTCAAGGACGATGCCCGCGAGGTGAACACCGGCTTCGAGTGCGGCATCGGCATCGATGGCTACAACGACCTGAAGGTCGGCGACATCATCGAAGCCTACGCCCGCGAGGAGCAGCCGGCGACGCTCTGATGATCGTCGGGGTCGCCGTCGTCGAGCTCCACGTCCACGGATCGCAGTCGCTGAAGGAGAAGCGCGGCGTCGTGCGCAGCGTGGTCCAGCGCGTCCGCAACCGCTTCCGGGCCACGGTGTCGATCGCCGAGGTCGGCGGCCAGGACACGTGGCAGCGCGCGCAGCTCGGGCTCGCCACGGTGGGCGGCGACCCGAAGCGCGTGCGCGCCGTGCTCGAGAGCGCGCTCGCGTTCATCGAAGGCCTCGGGCTGGCGGAGCTCCTGGACTCCGACGTCGAGATCCTGACGCTGCCCCACCGCGACGTGTCGTCCCGCGCGACGGACGCCGACGAGGAAGAGGACCCGGAATGAGCCGCCGCACCGAGCGTGTGGGAGAGCAGCTGCGGGCCGAGATCGCGCGCCTGCTGCGGGAGGAGGTCGCGGACCCGCGCATCCGTCTCGTGACGCTCATCCGCGTCGACGTGGCGCCGGACTTCTCGCGCGCGGATGTGTTCTGGAGCGCGGTCGAGACGGCGGGCTCGCCGGGCCTCGAAGCCACGGCCGAGGGTCTCGAGCACGCCGCGCCGTTCCTGCGCCGGAAGCTCGCGCACGAGCTCCCCCTGCGGCGCATGCCCGAGCTCCACTTCCACCACGATCCCTCGCTCGCGCTCGGCGACCGCACGCTCGCGCTGCTGCGCGAGCTCCGCCATGAAGAGGAGTAGCGAGCGGCCCGGTCCGAGCGGCTTCCTCGTCGTCGACAAGCCGGCGGGCTGGACCTCGCACGACGTGGTGGACGCCGCGCGCCGCTGGCTCGGGACGCGGCGCGTCGGCCATCTCGGCACGCTCGACCCGCTCGCGACCGGCGTGCTGCCGCTCGCCGTGCGCGAAGCGACGAAGCTCGCGCCGTTCCTCGCCGCCGGCAGCAAGCGCTACCGCGCGGTGATCCGGCTCGGTGTCGAGACCGACACGCTCGACGCCGACGGGAAGGTGCGCCGCACCCACGCGGGGCCGCTCCCCGACGCGGACGCCGTCGCAGCGGCGCTCCGCGCCCTCGAGGGCGAGGGCTTCCAGGTGCCGCCGATGTACAGCGCGGTGAAGCAGGGCGGCGTCCCGCTGCATCGTCTCGCGCGCCGGGGCGAAGAGGTGGAGCGCGCCCCGCGGCCCGTCCGCATCACGCGCGTCGAGCTCCTGCGCTGCGCGCCGCCGGAGGTCGAGATCGACGTCACGTGCTCGCCGGGCACCTACGTGCGGGTGCTCGCCGCGGACCTGGGCACGGCGCTCGGCTGCGGCGCGCACCTCGCGGCGCTGCGCCGTCTCGCGAGCGGGCCGTTCCGGATCGAGCAGGCGCGGCCGGTGTCGGAGCTCGACGCGTGCAGCGCCGAGGCGCTCGCGGCGGCGCTCGTGACGCCGGTCGAGGCGCTCGGGCTCCCGGTCGTCGCCCTCGGGCCGGACGCCGCGCGGCGCGTGGCCCACGGGGGCGACATCGACGCCGCGCCGGGGCTCGCGCCCACCGGCGCACGCGTCGCCGCGGTCGGCGCCCGACGGCGCGCTGCTCGCGGTGCTCGAGCTGCGAGCCGACCGGGCGCTGCGGCCCCTGCGCGTCGTAGGCGTCTGGCCTCGGGTTGCTTCTGCCGGACCCCTCGGCTAAACCTCCCGCGCAATTGGAGGAGTTGGCCGCCTTGGTTTCCGCCCAGCGCAAGCACTCACTGATCGAATCCTTCCGCACGCACGAGTCCGACACGGGCTCGCCGGAGGTTCAGGTCGCGCTCCTCACGGAGCGGATCAACGAGCTCTCCGAGCACTTCAAGCTCCATTCGAAGGATCACCACTCGCGCCGCGGGCTGCTCAAGATCGTGAGCCAGCGCCGCCGCCTCCTCGACTACCTCCGGAGGTACGACGCAGGGCGCTACCAGGCCCTGATCGAGCGTCTGGGGCTCCGCCGCTAGCGAAGTCCGGCGCCCGGAAGTTTCCGAAAGTTCGAGGTTCCAGATCCGTACGCCCGTTGACCGGACCGCCCAGGTCGGGTGGTCTCGTTCCCGAGCGGCGGCGCAGAGCGCCGTCCTGGGAGCTGATCGAGGAAGTTCCTCTCGAATGCGGGAGTCCGCCATACGCGAAGTGAGCCCGGCGCCGGCCTCCCTTCGCGCATCGCAGATCCCGCATTCCTTCTTCCCTCGCTCCCCGAACAGCCGCCTCCGCGCCGCACCATCGCTCCGGCCCCTTCACGGGGCCGGAGAGGAGTGCGTCAATCCATGCCTTATTGGTTCAAGCCTGAAACCGTGATCTTCGAGGTCGGCGGTCGTCCCATGACGATCGAGACCGGCCGACTCGCAAAGCAGGCGGCCGGCGCCGCGCTCGTCACCTACGGCGAAACCGTGGTGCTGGTGACCGCCGTCAGCGCGAAGCCGCGCGAGGGCATCGACTTCTTCCCGCTCACCGTGGACTTCGTCGAGAAGACCTCGGCCGCGGGCAAGATCCCGGGCGGCTTCTTCAAGCGCGAAGGGCGCCTCGCGGACCGCGAGGTCCTGGTGTCGCGCTTCATCGACCGCTCGATCCGCCCGCTCTTCCCCGACGGCTACCGCGACGAGACGCAGATCACCGCGACGGTGCTCTCCGCCGACGGCGAGCACCACCCGGACATCCCGGCGTTCATCGGCGCGTCGGCGGCGCTCACGCTGTCGGACATCCCGTTCCTCGGCCCGATCGCCGCGGTGCGCATCGGCCGGATCGACGGGAAGCTCGTCGTCAATCCGCTCCACTCCCAGCTCGCCGGCGCCGACGTCGACCTGGTGGTCGCCGGCTCGCGCGGCGCGCTCGTGATGGTGGAGGGCGGCGCGCAGGAGGTCCCCGAGCGCGAGCTGCTCGAGGCGCTCCAGTTCGCGCACGGCACGCTGATCCCGCAGATCGACGCGCAGGCCGACCTGGCGCGGCGCGCGGGCAAGCCGAAGCGCGAAGTGACGCCGCCCGCGACGGACGCGGCGCTGGTCGCGCGCGTGCGCGAGCTCGGCGAGGCGCCGCTGCGCGACGCCGTGCGGATCTCGACCAAGGCCGAGCGCTACGCGGCCATCAAGGTGGCGGAGACCGCCGTCGTCGACGCGATCGCGAAGGGGTACAGGAGCGAGCGCGTGACGCTCGACACGCTCGACGCGGTGGAGCAGCGCCGCGACGGCTACCGCGCGCTCGTGGACAGGACGAAGGGGATCCTCCACGACATCCGCTCGGAGCTGATGCGCGGGCGCATCCTCGATGACGGCAAGCGCATCGACGGACGCGGTACGACGGACATCCGGCCGATCGCGTGCGAGGTGCGCGTGGTCCCGCGGGCGCACGGCACGGGCGCTCTTCACCCGCGGCGAGACGCAGGCGCTGGTCTACACGACGCTCGGCAGCTCCGACGACGAGCAGACCATCGACGCGCTCACCGAGCGCTACCGCAAGCAGTTCCTGCTCCACTACAACTTCCCGCCGTTCTCGGTGGGCGAGGCGCGGCCGCTCCGCGGGCCCGGCCGGCGCGAAGTCGGGCCACGGCAACCTGGCCGAGCGCGCGCTCAAGGCGGTGCTCCCGAAGCACGAGGACTTCCCGTACACGATCCGGATCGTGTCCGAGACCCTCGAGTCCAACGGCTCGTCGTCCATGGCGACGATCTGCGGCGGCACGCTGTCGCTGATCGACGCCGGCGTTCCGATCAAGGCGCCGGTCGCGGGCATCGCGATGGGCCTCATCCAGGACGGTGCCCGCGTCGCGGTGCTCTCCGACATCCTCGGCGACGAGGACCACCTCGGCGACATGGACTTCAAGGTCGCCGGGACACGCGACGGCGTCACGGCCGTGCAGATGGACATCAAGATCCCGGCCGTCGACTGGCAGGTGATGGAGCGCGCGCTCGACCAGGCGCGCGCCGGGCGCCTCCACATCCTCGACGCCATGGAGCGCGAAGTGGGGCAGGAGCTCTCGGGCCTCGCCGCCCGGACCGAGCTCTCGCGCTACGCGCCGCGCCTCGAGGTGATCTGGATCAAGCCCGACCGGATCCGGGACGTCATCGGCCCGGGCGGCCGCGTGATCCGCGCCATCCAGGAGACGACGGGCGCGAAGATCGACGTCGAGGACTCGGGACGCGTGACGCTCTTCTCGCCCGGACCGTGACGCGCTCGAGCGTTGCCGTGCGATGGTCGCAGGAGCTGACGCAGGAGGCCGAGATCGGTCGGATCTACGCCGCGAAGGTGAAGCGCATCACCGACTTCGGCGCCTTCGCCGAGATCTTCCCGGGCACCGACGGGCTGATCCACATCAGCCACCTCGCGGAAGGCCGCGTGGAGCGGGTGACGGACGTGGTGCAGGAGGGCGACGAGGTGCTCGCGAAGTGCATCGACATCGACCCGACCGGCCGGATCCGGCTCTCGCGCAAGGAAGCCCTGGCCGACGCGGCCGCCGCCAAGGAGGCTGATGCGGCGCCCGGGCGCGGCGCGTGCGCATCACGCGGCTGCCGGGAGCGTCCGATCTGGCGCTCCCGGCGCCTGCGACACCCGGCGCGGCGGGGCTCGACCTCGCTGCGGCGGTGCGCGGCGAGGTCGTGATCGAGCCCGGCGCGCGCGCCCTCATCCCGACCGGTTTCGCGCTCGCCGTGCCGCCCGGCCTCGAAGGACAGGTCCGGCCGCGCAGCGGTCTGGCCCTCCACCACGGCGTGACGCTCCCGAACGCTCCCGGCACGATAGACTCCGACTATCGGGGGGAGGTCAAGGTCATCCTGCAGAACGACGGGCACGAGCCGTTCGTGGTGCGACGCGGCGACCGGATCGCGCAACTCGTGTTCGCGCCGGTGGCGGCCGTCGCGTGGGAGGAAGTGGCCGCGCTCGACGGCACCGGCCGCGGCAAGGGCGGCTTCGGTCACACCGGGCGGCGCGCCCCGGCGGCGAAGGCGAAGCCGGCCCGCGCGCGCGCGCGGCGCGCGAGCCCGCGATGACTGCGCCGGAGGTCGAGGTCGAGGTCGCGGCCGCCGACGGCGTGCACCCGCGCCCGCCGACGCCGCTGCCCCCGCACAAGTCGCGCCCCGCGAGCAACCTCGCGCTCCGGCTCCTGACCGCGGCGCTGCTGATCCCGCCCGTGATCTACACGATCTGGGTCGGCGGGCTGCTCTACCTCGCCGTGGTCGTGGGCATCATCCTGCTCGGTCTGCGCGAGTTCTACGGGCTGATCGAGGACAAGGGCGCGCACCCGCTGGTGGGGTTCGGGCTCGCCGCGGGCGTGGCGATCCCGGTCGTCGCCTACGTCGGCAACGAGTACCACGCGACCATCCTGATGACGGCCGTGCTGCTGGCGGTGATGGTCGCGCAGGTCGGGCAAGGCGCAGATCACCGAGGCGCTGGCGAGCATCTCGGGCACGTTCTTCGGCGTCTTCTACGTCGGCTGGCTGCTCTCCCATGCGATCGTCCTCCGTGGGTTCCACGACGTGGTGGCGGCGAAGTGGGGCGCGGCCGCCGCGCTGGACATCGATCCGCGAGCCGGGGCGTTCTTCATGCTCTTCACCGTGTCCACGGTGATCGGCTGCGACGCCGGCGCCTACTTCGGCGGACGCGCGTGGGGGAAGCGGAAGCTCGCGCCGCAGATCAGCCCGGGGAAGACGGTCGAGGGCGCGCTCTCGGGCGTGGTCGCCGGCGTCGCGATCGCGCTCCTCGCGAAGGGGATCTTCGACGTGTTCTGGCCGGCGCTGTCCGAGCCGCTGTCCTGGCTCGCCGCGCTGCTCTTCGGCGTGGTGCTCTCGATCGTGGGGATCATCGGGGACCTCGTCGAGTCGCTGCTCAAGCGCGACGCGCGCGTGAAGGACACGGGCAACCTGATCCCCGGCACCGGCGGCGTGCTCGACCGCATCGACTCGAACCTGCTCGCGATCCCCGTCATGTACTATGGGCTCCTGGCCTACACGTACCTGCGCGTGGGCTGAAGGAAGCAGGATGATCGAGCGCTATTCGCGACCGGAAATGCGCGCCCTCTGGAGCGAGGAGGCGAAGTACCGCCGCTGGCTCGAGGTCGAGCTCGCCGTGAGCGAGGTGCTGGCCGAGGCGCGGCACCGTTCCGCGCCGCGACATCGACGTGATCAAGGCGAAGGCGGGCTTCGACGCCGCGCGCATCGACGCGATCGAACGCGAGGTGCGCCACGACGTGATCGCCTTCCTGACGAACGTCGCCGAGCACGTGGGCCCCGAGGCGCGCTGGCTCCACTACGGCATGACCTCGAGCGACGTGATCGATACGGCGCTCGCGCTCCAGCTGCGCGACGCGGGGCGTCTGCTGCTGGCGGGGGTGGAGCGCGTGATCGCGGCGCTGCGCCGCCGTGCGCTCGAGCACCGCCGCACGCCGTGCGTGGGACGCACGCACGGCGTCCACGCCGAGCCCACGACCTTCGGTCTCAAGCTGCTCGTGTTCCACGAGGAGATGCGGCGCAACCGCGCGCGGCTCGAGCGCGCGCTCGACGAGGTCTGCGTCGGCAAGCTCTCCGGCGCGGTGGGCACGTTCGGGCACTTCGAGCCGCGCGTGGAGGAGGAGGCCTGCCGTCGGCTCGGCCTCGGCTTCGAGCCGGTGGCGACGCAGGTGGTCCAGCGCGACCGCCACGCGGCGTTCGTCGCCACGCTCGCGCTGATCGCGTCCTCCCTCGACAAGCTCGCGGTCGAGCTGCGCCACCTCGCGCGCACGGAGGTTCGCGAGGTCGAGGAGGAGTTCGGGAAGGGGCAGAAGGGCTCGTCCGCCATGCCCCACAAGCGCAATCCGTGGCGTCTCGAGAACGTGTCGGGCCTCGCGCGCGTCGTGCGCGGCTACGCCACCGCCGCGCTCGAGAACACCGCGCTGTGGCACGAGCGCGACATCAGCAATTCGTCCGTCGAACGCATCGTGCTGCCCGACGCCACGACTGCCCTGGACTTCATGCTGCAGCGCACGGCGCACCTCGTCGAGACGCTCGTCGTCTACCCCGACCGGATGCGTCGCGAACCTCGAGCTGACGAACGGCCTCGTGTTCAGCGGTCACGCTGCTGGTCGCGCTCGCGGCGCAGGGCCTCGCGCGCGAGGACGCGTACCGGCTCGTGCAGGGCCACGCGATGGAGACCTGGGAGAAGGGGGGCGATTTCCGCGAGCGGGTCGCCGCCGACGGCGCCATCGCGAAGGTGCTGCCGCCCGAGGCGCTGGACCGCGCCTTCTCGCTCGAGGAGGCGCTGCGCCACGTCGACGCGATCTTCGAGCGGACGCTACGTGAGGGAGGCGCGGGATGAAGGCCGTGGTGGTGGTGACGCTCAAGCCGGACGTGCTGGACCCGCAGGGCAAGGCGATCTCGCGCGCGTGCGGCTCGCTGGGGTTCCCGCAGGTGACGGGCGTGCGGCAGGGCAAGTACTTCGAGCTCGAGCTCGGTCCCGGCACCGATGCGAGCCGCGCCGAGAACGTCGTGCGCGAGCTCGCTGCGAAGCTGCTCTCGAACCCCGTCATCGAGGACTTCCGGGTCGTCGAGCTCCTCCCGTAGGGGCTGAGGGTGCTGAAGGGCATCCTCTTCCGCGCGCTCCCGACGCTCGTCCTGCTGCTCGCATTGGAGCCCGTGCTCCGCGCGCTCGACCTGCCGCACGACGACACGTGCATCATCGACCTCGAGAACGTGTGGGAGACCGAGCCGCAGCTCGGCTTCCGGCTGCGCCCGGGCGCCACCATCGGCCCGGCCACCGTGAACGCGCTCGGAATGCGCGGTCCCGTGCTCGCGCTCGCGAAGCCGCCGGGCACGTTCCGGATCGTCTACATCGGCGACTCGAGCTGCTTCGGCCTCGGCGTGCCCGAGGACGGAACCTTCGCGGCGCTCGCGACAGCGGAGCTCGCCGCCGCGTTCCCCGGCACCCGCTTCGAGTACACGATCGGCGCGAACCCCGGCTGGAGCTCGTACCAGTCGCGCGTCGTGCTGGACCGGCTGCTGGCCTACGCGCCCGATCTCGTCGTGTTCTACGTGGGCGCCCGCAACGACCATACGCGCGCCCGCTACTTCACCGACGAGGAGATCCCCGCGCGGATGGCGCGACGTGAGTCCGCGTGGCACAGGGTGCGCATCCTCCGCAGCCTCGAGCTCGCCACCGACCTCGCCTGGAACCGCGTGGTGCGGCGGCTCAAGCCACGCGCGGAGCAGACGCGCGTCCCGCCGGAGGCGTTCGAGCGCAACCTGCGCGCGATGCTCGAGGCGACGCGGCGCGCCGGCGCGGCCGCGCTGGTGCTGCTCCCGCCCGTCGCGAAGCGGTTCGGCGAGCGGCACCCGCTCGTGCCCCGGTACCAGGCGATCCTGGAGACCGTGGCGGCGGAGTACGGCGCGCCCAGCGCGAGGCTCCAGCGCGTCTTCGAGGGACGGGACGAGAGCGTGCTCTACGTCCCCGAGGACGACGTCCACCCGAGCGCGCTCGGCCACCGGCTGATCGCGGACGAGATCGCCCGCGTGGCGCTCGAGGCCGGCGTGGTCACCCCGAAGACGGAGGGCACCCGATGACCGCCCAGGGCGCGTTCCAGCTCTTGAACCTGGCGGTGCTTCCGTGGTGGGTGCTCTGGCTCGCGGCGCCGCGCTCGCGCTGGGCCGCGCGTGCGGCCTCGCACGGCGCGGTGTTCCTCGCGCTCGCCGCGATCTACACCGTGCTGCTCGTCGCCGCGACGACCTCCGGCGACGGAGCGGGCGGCTTCGACTTCGACGGCCTGCGCGCCGTGCTCGCGAGCCCGCTGGGCTTCCTCGCGGGCTGGACCCACTACCTGTGCTTCGACCTCTTCACGGGCGCGTGGATCGTGCGCGAGGCGCGCCGCCTCGACGTCGAGCCTCGCGCGTACCTGTTCTTCACGCTGATGGCGGGCCCGATCGGGCTCGGGAGCTTCCTGCTGCGCCGCTGGTGGAAGCTGCGGGCGCTCGGGCAGCTCGGGGAGACGGACCTCGTGTGACGCGCTGCGCGTCCGGGAGGACGGGGAGGGGCGCGCGCCGGTGAGCTGTATTCATCGCCGGATCTGGAGATGCGACGGGCGCAGGCCCTACGCGATCCCGAGGTTCCGCCGGATCCGCGGGAGCGGGTCCTCCACGCTCGGCTCGAAGCCCCTGCCCGTGACCTGCTCGTAGGCCTCGATGTAGCGCCGCGCGGACTCGCAGCGCACTTCGATCGGGATCTCCGGCACCGGCCCTTCGCCGCGGTAGCCCTGCTCCACGAGCCAGCGGCGCAGGTACTCCTTGTCGAGCGCCTCGGGGTCGCGGCCCTGTGACATCGCCACGGTGTACTTGTCCCGATACCAGTAGCGGGACGAGTCGGGCGTGTGGATCTCGTCGATCACGACGAGACCGCCGCCAGCGTCCAGACCGAGCTCGTACTTCGTGTCGACGAGGATGAGGCCGCGGCTCTCGGCGAAGCGGCTGCCGACCTCGAAGAGCCGGGCCACGAGCCGCGCCGCCTCGTCGAACCGCGCCTCGGTGATCGCGCCGCGCGCGATGAGCTGGTCGCGGGAGACCACCTCGTCGTGGCTCCCGTGCTCGGCCTTCGTGGTGGGCGTGAGCAGCGGCTCCGGGAGGCGCTCGTGCTTCTTCAGGCCTTCCGGGAGGCGGTGCCCGCAGTACACGCGGTCGCCGCGGGAGTAGGCCGTCCAGATCGACGTGGAGGTGACACCCGTGAGGTACGCGCGCATCACGAACTCGACGGGAAGGAGCCGGCACTCGCGCACGATCGACACGTTGGGATCCGGGACCGACACGAGATGGTTCCGGGCGACGTCCCGGGTCTTCTCGAACCAGAAGGCGGCCACCTGATTCAGGACCTGGCCCTTGAAGGGAAGCGTGCCGACGACGACGTCGAAGCAGCTCACGCGATCGGAGACCACGATCGTGCGCCGGTCGCCCGACACGTAGCTGTCGCGCACCTTGCCCTCGTGCCGCGTGCCGAGCGCCGGAAAGTCGGTCCGCGCGAGCGTCCGCGCGCACTGGTCTCGCAGAAGCCCCAGATCGATGCCCACGCCTCGTCCCTCCCTCTCGGATCGGTGGCGCCAGCGTACCACGCGTTGACCCCCCAGGGCCCCGTGCCTACACTCCCGGCGTCCCCGTGAGTCATCCAAGCCGACGGCGTCCCCGCGCCGTCCCAGCGTCCGGTGGAGGTCGCGAGGTCCCCGTGTTCGCGGTGATCCAGTTCCCCGGCTCGAACGACGACCGCGACATGCAGTTCGCGCTGAAGGCCGCGCTCGGCGCGCCCGCGGCCCTGGTCTGGCACAAGACCCCGGAGCTCCCGCCCGACACCCAGGGCGTCCTCCTGCCCGGCGGCTTCTCGTACGGGGACTACCTGCGCTGCGGCGCCATGGCGCGCTTCTCGCCGATCATGGCGGCCGTGAAGCGCTTCGCCGACGCGGGCGGGCTCGTGCTCGGCACGTGCAACGGCTTCCAGGTGCTGTGCGAGGCGGGTCTCCTGCCGGGCGTGCTGATGCGCAATCGCGATCTCCACTTCGTGTGCGAGTTCGTGCACGTACGGGTCGAGCGCTCGGACACCGCCTTCACCTCGCGCACGCGCCCGGGGCAGGTGCTCCGCCTCCCGGTGAAGCACGGGGAGGGCTGCTACGTGGCTCCCCCGGAGGTGCTGAGCGCGCTCGAAGCCAGGCGCCAGATCGTGCTGCGCTATTGCGCAGCCGACGGCGCGGTCACTCCCGAGGCGAACCCGAACGGCGCGCTCGCGAACGTGGCGGGCGTGATCAACGAGCGCGGCAACGTGTTCGGCCTGATGCCCCATCCCGAGCACGCCGTCGAGGGCGCGATCGGCGGCACCGACGGGGCGCTGCTCCTCGGCTCCCTGATCGACAGCGCTCGCAGGAACGCGCGATGAGCGCGCCCCGCGAGCTCGTCGTCGATCTGGCGCTCGCCCGCGAGCACGGCCTGACGGACGAGGAGTACGGCGCGCATCCTGGAGATCCTGGGCCGCGTCCCCGACGTTCCCGGAGCTCGGCATCTTCTCGGTGATGTGGTCGGAGCACTGCTCCTACAAATCGAGCAAGAAGTACCTGCGCGAGCTTCCGACCGGGGGCGAGCAGGTGCTCCAGGGCCCGGGCGAGGGCGCGGGCGTCGTCGCGATCGGCGACGGCCTCGCCGTGATCTTCAAGATCGAGAGCCACAACCACCCGTCCTTCATCGAGCCGAAGCAGGGCGCCGCGACCGGCGTGGGCGGCATCCTGCGCGACATCTTCAGCGATGGGCGCGCGGCCGATCGCGTCGCTCGACTCGCTGCGCTTCGGGCCGCTCGAGGATCCGCGCCACCGCCATCTCCTGCGCGGCGTCGTGGACGGGATCGGCGGCTACGGCAACGCGGTGGGCGTGGCGACCGTCGGCGGCGAGACGGGCTTCCACGAGTGCTACCGCGGCAACATCCTCGTGAACGCCTTCAACCTGGGGCTCGTGGAGGCCGACCGCTTCTGGAAGGGCAGCGCATCGGGCATCGGCAACCCGGTGATCTACGTGGGCAGCAAGACCGGGCGCGACGGCATCCACGGCGCCAGCCTGCTCGCGTCCGCCGAGTTCGACGACGGCGCCGAGGCCAAGCGCCCCACGGTGCAGGTGGGCGATCCCTTCACCGAGAAGTGTCTGATCGAAGCGTGCCTCGAAGCTGATGCGGAGCGGCGTGCTCGTCGGCATCCAGGACATGGGCGCCGCCGGCCTCACCTGCTCGTCCTTCGAGATGGCGAGCCGTGCGGGCACGGGCATCGAGATGGACCTCGACCTCGTGCCGCAGCGCGAGTCGGGCATGACGCCCTACGAGCTGCTGCTCTCGGAGAGCCAGGAGCGCATGCTCCTCGTCACGAAGCAGGGCGGCGAAGGGGTGGTGCGCGAGATCTTCGAGCGCTGGGACCTCGACGTGGCGGTCGTCGGGCGGGTGACCGGCGACGGACGGATGCGCGTCCGCTGGCACGGCAAGACCGTGGTCGAGATCCCGGTGGACCCGGTCGCGGAGAAGGCGCCGGTGCTCGACCGGCCGGTGCGCGAGCCCGCCGACCTGCGGGCGCGCCGCAGCCCTCGACCTCGCCGGCGTTCCCGCCGAGCACGATCCCGCCGGAGCGCTCGAGGCGCTGCTCGACTCGCCGAACCTCGGCTCCAAGGCCTGGATCTACCGCCAGTACGACCAGCTCGTGCAGGGCAACACCGTGCTGGGACCGGGCGGCGATGCCGCGCTCGTGCGCGTGAAGCGCGAGGACGGGACGCCCACGCGCAAGGCGCTCGCGCTGTCCGTCGACTGCAACCCGCGCTGGTGCTGGCTCGATCCGTACGTGGGCACGATCGCCGCGGTGGCCGAGAGCGCGCGCAACGTCGCCTGCACGGGCGCACGGCCGCTGGCCCTCACCAACTGCCTCAACTTCGGCAATCCGGAGAAGCCGGAGATCATGTGGCAGTTCGCGGAGTCGACCCGTCGGGATGGGCGACGCGGCGCGCGCGCTCGGCACGCCCGTGATCTCGGGCAACGTGTCGCTTCTACAACGAGACCGCGCGGCCGGCCGATCTACCCCACGCCCACGATCGCGATGGTGGGCCTGCTCGAGCCGTGGGAGCGCCACGCGGTGTCCCACTTCCCGGAGGCCGGGCTCGCGATCGTGCTGCTCGGCGAGACGCGCGAGGAGCTCGGCGGCAGCGAGTGGCTCGCGGTGCGGCGCGGGCTCGAGGCCGGTGCGCCGCCCCGCGTCGATCTGGCGCACGAGCGCGCGGCTCGGCGCGCTGCTCGCCGAAGTCGTGCGCGAAGGCCTGGCGGTCACGGCCCACGACGTGTCGGCGCGGAGGGCTCGCGGTCGCCCTGGCGGAGTGCGGCTTCACGGGCCCGCGCGGGCTGCGCATCGGAGCGGAGGTGAAGCTTGCCGGCGGCCTGCGCGTCGACGCGCTGCTGTTCGGCGAGAGCACGGGCCGGGTGATCGTGGCGACGCGCGATGCGGAGCGGCTCCTCGCCGCGGCGGCCGCGCGCGGGCGTGCCGGCGGCGCGGATCGGCACGACGGGCGGCGCCCGGCTGCGCATCGCCGGCGCGAACGACGCGCCCTGGATCGACGCGGAGCTGGCGTCGCTCGAGTCGATCTGGTCGCGGCGCGATCCCGCGTCGTGTCGAAGAGGATTGACGAGAACCGGCTGGACGAAGCCGGAAGGAGCGACATGACCATTCCCCCCGAGCTCGATCCCCACGGCATCCTGGCGGCCCTGACGCCGGAGGAGGCGCGCGAGCTCCTCGCCGCACGCGGAGGGCGACCGCTTCCAGGACGAGTGCGGGGTCTTCGGCGTGCACGGCCACCCCGAGGCCGCCCACATCGACCTACCTCGGTCTCTACGCGCTCCAGCACCGCGGCCAGGAGAGCGCGGGCATCGTCGCGTCGAACGGCCACGACCACCTGGCCTACCGCGGCATGGGCCTCGTGGTCGACGTGTTCGACGAGGCGAAGCTCGCGCAAGCTTCCGGGCCGGCACGCGATCGGCCACGTGCGCTACTCGACGGCGGGCGAGAGCACGCTCCGCAACGCGCAGCCGTTCTGCGCGACCACCGACGGCGGCCCGGTCGCCATCGCCCACAACGGCAACCTGGTGAACGCCGTCGCCATCCGGCGCGAGCTCGAGGGCCGGGGCGCGATCTTCAGCTCGACGTCGACAGCGAGGTGATCGTCCACCTGCTCGCGCGCTCGCGCGAGACCGCCGCTCGAGGACCGCCTCATCGACGCGCTCTCGCGCGTGAAGGGCGCCTTCAGCCTCCTCATGCTGACCGACGACGCGCTCGTGGCGGCGCGCGACCCGTGCGGCTTCCGGCCGCTCGTCGCTCGGGCGGCTCGACGGCGCGTTCGTCGTCGCGAGCGAGACCTGCGCCCTCGACCTGATCGGCGCCGACCTACGAGCGCGACATCGAGCCCGGCGAGATGGTCGTGATCCGCCGCGGCCGCCTCCGCACGCTGCGGCCCTTCGCGCGCGCCCCGCGCGAGTCCTTCTGCGTCTTCGAGTACATCTACTTCGCGCGTCCCGACTCGAACCTGCAGCGGCCAGAACGTCTACTCGTTCCGCAAGGAGCTCGGCCGCGTGCTCGCGCGCGAGCATCCGGTCGCCGCCGACATGGTGGTGCCGGTGCTCGACTCCGGCACCTCGGCGGCGCTCGGCTACGCCGAGGAGTCCGGCATCCCCTACGAGACGGCGCTGATCCGCAACCACTACGTGCGCCGGACCTTCATCGAGCCGTCGCAGTCGATCCGCCACTTCGGCGTGAAGGTCAAGCACAACGCCGTGCGTGGGATCCTCGCGGGCAAGCGCGTCGTGCTCGTCGAGGACTCGATCGTGCGCGGCACGACGCTGATGAAGATGGTGACGATGCTGCGGCAGGCGGGTGCGCGCGAGGTGCACGTGCGCGTCTCGTCGCCGCCGATCATCGGTCCCTGCCACTACGGCATCGACACGCCCACGCGCGACGAGCTGATCGCGCACCGTCACACGGTCGACGGAGATCCGGCGGCAGATCCAGGCGCGACACGCTCGGCTACCTCTCGCTCGAGGGCATGCGCCGCGTGGCCGCGCCAGACGCTAAGCACGGCATCTGCGACGCCTGCTTCTCCGACGACTATCCCGGTGGCCGTGTCGGACGACGAGGCGGTGCCCCAGCTCTCGCTCTTCCGCAGCGTGGAGGAGGAGACCGAGGAGGCCCGCCAGACCTCGCGTGGACGCGAGAGGCCACGCTCCGCTTGACGCCCGGACGGCCCCTGATTGGTGTCACCACCTACCCGCGCTCCGGCCAGGACCGGCCCGCGTTCTTCCTGCCTACGGCCTACGTCGACTCGGTCCGTCGCGCGGGCGGGCTCCCATTGCTGCTCGCGCCCGGCGACGAGCGGCCCGAGGACGTGCTCGACCACGTCGACGGGATCGTGTTCTCCGGCGGCGGCGATCTCGATCCCTCGTACTTCGAGGCCGACCCGCATCCCACGCAGTACGGGGTCGACGACGAGCGCGACCGCTTCGAGCTCGCGCTGATGCGCGGCGCGCTCGAGCGCGAGACGCCGATCCTCGCGATCTGCCGCGGTCTTCAGGTGCTGAACGTGGTCCAGGGCGGGGACCTCCACGTCCATCTCCCCGACGTCTATGGCGAGGCCGTGCTCCACCGCCACCCCGAGCGGCGGCCGATCGAGCACTCCGTGCGGCTCGACCCGGGCTCGCACCTCGCGAAGATCTACGGGAGCACCGAGCTTCGGACGATCTCGTGGCACCACCAGGCGGTGAATCGCCTCGGCGCGGGGCTCGCGGCCTCGGCGTGGGCACCCGACGGCACGATCGAGGCGGTGGAGGTGGCGGGCCGTCCCTGGGTGCTGGCCGTTCAGTGGCACCCGGAGATGCAGCCCGAGGATCCCCGCCTCTTCGCCGCCTTCGTCCGGGCTGCGGGCGCACGCCGCGGGTAGAGGCCATCACCCGTTCCAGGGGCTCCTGCGTTCGGCCGATACCGCCCCCCGGAGGCGGTTGCTCGCATGCTCCCCGGGGATCTCGATCCCGAACGGCCCGGTGAACCCCGGCGCCTACGTGTCCGCTTCGAGGACGCTCTCGTCTTCCGCGAGGAGTACGAGCGCAACCTCTCGAACGGCGGGCTGTTCGTGCCGACCGAGGACACCTTCGACCTGCGCGAGCTCGTCGAGGTGGAGCTCGTGCTCGCCTTCTGCGGAAAGGTCCTGCGCCTGCCGGGCGAGGTCGTGGACTGGAGGCCGCCCGAGCTCGCGAGCGCCGGCGCGGAGCCGGGCATCGCCGTGCAGATCCTCGAAGGCGCCCGGGAGCTGCGCGCGCGGCTCCAGCCCTTCGCGTCGCTCGCCCCCGAGCGACCCGCGCCCAAGGCGCCTCCCGGGCCCGCGGACCGCCGCGATGCGCGGCGCGCGCCGGCGCGCGTGCCCGCGCGCGTCGCGACCGGGGACGAGAGCGCGGGCGCGCGCACGCGCGACCTCTCGACGAGCGGCGCGCTCATCGCTCTGGAGGGCGAGCCGTTGCCCACGGGCGACGAGGTGCGCGTGACGCTCGTCCATCCGACCCGCGGCCAGACGCTCGAGGTGCCTGCCACGGTGGTGCGTCATGTGGAAGGCGAGGAAGGAGTGACCTCGGTCGCCGTCCGCTTCGCGCCGGATGCGTCCGAGCGGATGGAGGTCGAGCGCTTCGTGGAGGAGGTCCAGGCGGCGGAGCACGCGCGCAAGCTCGGCGGCATCGCGGGCTCGATCGCGGAGCTCGGCGTTCCGAACCTGCTCCAGATGTTCGCGACGGGCGCGCAGCAGGGGACGCTGTTCCTCGCGTCGGGCGGACGCGACGGAACGGTGGTCTTCGAGCGCGGGATGCTCGTCGCCGTCCGACTCGGTGCAGTGTCGGGCTTGAAGGCGCTCGTGCGGCTGCTCGCGTGGCGCGAGGGCACGTTCGAGTACCGCGGCAGCGCCGACGTCCAGGGCGACGGCGAGCCGCCGCTTCCCCTCGACGCCGCGCTGCTCGAGGCCGTGCGCCAGGTCGACGAGCTCGCGCGGTCGCCCCTCGCCGCCGTGCCTCCCCGCACGGCGTTCCGGGTGCGTGGCAAGGCGTTGGAGCGGTCTGCGGACGACCTCGACAAGAACGAGCAGGCCGTCCTCGACCTGGCCGCCGCCGGCGCCCCGCTCGGGCGGATCTGCGACGTGATCCCGGTCTCCGACGTGGAGATCCACGTCGCGCTCGCATCGCTCGTGGAACGCGGCGTCCTGGGGTTGCCGGATCCCGAGGCGCCGGTCGACGCCGGTGCGGCGCGGAAGCCCTAGTCACTTCGGCACCAGGCCATCGACCAGCGACGGGTCGGTGATCTCGCGGCGCACCAGCTTTCCCTGCTCGTACAGGCTTCGCACGTCGATCTTGCCGTCGCCGTTCAGGTCCTCCTCCCGGCGCTGCACCTCGCCGCCGGCGTCGAACGTCTCGAAGCGGTCGAGCACGCCGTCGCCGTTCGTGTCCTGACCCTCGGAGACCACGCGCCCCCCGGCGTAGTGGAAGACGCGGGACGGGGCGCCGCCCACCGGACGCAGCATCTCGATCGTCTCGACCGACCCATCGGCCGAGAAGACGTAGTGCGCGGTGGGGACCCCGCTGTCCTCGCGGTCCTCCCAGGCTTCCGACCGACGCTCCCCCGTGTAGGCAGTCCAGCGGTCCGGTCCGCCCTTGCCGTTCGAGTCCTCCTCGCGCAAGACGGGCGGTCCGCCCGCGGCCGGCGCGTAGAAGCTCGCGAGGACGTGCCCGTCGGGCGCGAAGATCGCGCGCTTCACCACCGGGCCGCGCGCGAGCTGTCGCCCGAGCCGCGGGCCGGTGGCCTCCGGATCGCCGAGCTCGACCGGCCGCAGCGCGGCGACGACGGTCGGGGAGAGCCCTGCGCCCTCGTCGCTCACCATGGCGACCGCAGCGAGCAGCGCATCGCGCCGGGCGCGCTCCTCGGCCAGGAGGCGCTCGGCGGCGGCCCGCTGCGCCGCCGTGAGCTCGACCTCCAGCAGCTCGCCCTGCAGCGCGGCGGCGTTCGGCGCCGGAAGCGTCGGCTGGAGCTCGCGCGCGAGGGCCAGGGTCTCCTCGGCTTCCCGCACGTAGGCACGCACGTCGCCGTCGTCGGGATCGATCACCTCGGCGCGCTTGAAGGACTCGGCAGAATCGGCGAGGCGTCCGACCGCGAGGCGCGCGCGCCCGCGCTCGATCTCCGCCGCGATGCCTAGCCCGAGCGCCGGGAAGAACGCGCGGATCTCCGGCGACGGCCACGCGCTCGCGATCACGTCCCCGCTCGCCGAGGCCCGCAGCGCCGCCACCACCTCGGCGTCGGTGAGGACGCGCTCGAGCGCCCGCGCGAGCGCTCGATCGGCGCAGCTGCGGCCCACTGCGGGGTCCGAGTCCACCTCACGGTAGACGCGCGCGGGCGCTTCGAGCCGCGCGCTCGTCCCGGCCGCGGCGGTGAGCGCGGCCAGCGCGAACGGGCCGTCCTTGACCGAATCGCCGCACAGTGCCCGGTCGACGCGGATCGAGATCACGGCGCGCGGATGCCGCAGCTGCAACCAGGCTCGGGCCTGCGCGACGGTGGCGGGCGCGAGCTCGGTGACACCGGCGTGCGGCAACCGTTTCTTCAGGCGGCCGACCAGCACGTCGGCGGCGCGCCGATCCGGCCACTCGTCTGCAATGCCCGTCGCGTTCTCCTCCTCGGGCTCGGGCGGCAACAGCACCACGAGCACGTCCTCGCCCGCGACGTCCAGCGGCCCGTCGGGCGGCGGCGGGGGCGCGGGCGCCACGGCGTCGGCACGCGCGCGCGTCTCGCGCGCGTCGTCCGCGCGTCCGGCCTCGGCCTGCACGCGCGCGAGGAGACGGAGGGCCGCCGGGTCGTCGGGCGCGACGGCGAGCGCCCTTTCCAGCGCCCCCTCCGCGTCGTCGAGCCGGTGCTGGAGGCGGAACGCGTTCGCGTCGTCGATGCGGAGCCGGACGAAGCGCGCCGCCTCGGCATCCGTCGGCGGGCGCTGCTTCGGGATCGGATCGATGCCCCCGGCGCACCCGGCCCCATGGGCCCCCAGCGCGAGCGCCAGGGCGAGCGTCAGGGCAAGCGTCGAAGGGCGAGGGGCGTGGGCGCGCACCGACCGCAGAGAACCCCGGTGCGGGGTCGGAGTCAAGCGCGGGGCTCCGGGAGGGGAGGCGCGGGGGCAAGCGAGCTCGTGGGGAGCAAAGGCAACGAGAGAAGAAGCGGTTGGGGAAGAAGAAGAGGAGATCCGTTCGCGGGGTGGTGCGGCGAGCGGAAGGCCAAGGCAGCAAGAGAAGAGGCTGTTGGGGGAGGAGGAGACAGGACCCGTTCACGGGGCGGGGGGGCGGTCGCGGGCGCTCGGGCGGCTTCGCGGCTTCAGCGATGGCGCGTGCCGGGCACTTCCGATGGGGCGACGTTGGTCTTCGATCCGGCCGCAAGAGACGCGGAGCCGTCGAGCTACGCCAGCTCCGGGGCGCCGTCCCGCCTCAGCAGGGTGTCGCGCAGGAAGTGGGCGTCGTCGCGGTCGGGATGGTCGAGCGTGTAGTGGAGGCCGCGGCTCTCGCGGCGGCTCGCCGCTGCAGCCACGATGAGGCTCGGCGACGGTCGCGAGGTTCCGCAGCTCGACCAGGTCGGGCGTCACGCGGAAGTTCCAGTAGTACTCGGTGATCTCCTCCTGCAGGAGGCTGATGCGGCGGCGCGCGCGGGCGAGGCGCTTGTCGGTGCGCACGATGCCGACGTAGTTCCACATCAAGCGGCGGATCTCGTCCCAGTTCTGTGTGATGACGACCGCTTCGTCGCTCTGCGTCGCGAGGCCCGACTCCCAGTGCGGAGCGTCGGGCTCGCGGTCGGGGAGGTCGTGCAGCCGGGCCAGGCACTCGTCCGCTGCAGCGTCCGCGAAGACCACGCCCTCGAGCAGCGAGTTCGACGCGAGCCGGTTCGCGCCGTGGAGGCCCGTGCACGCCACCTCGCCGGCGGCGAAGAGGTTCGGGATGTCGCTCTCGCCGCGCAGGTCGGTTCGCACGCCGCCGCAGCAGTAGTGCGCGGCCGGCACGACGGGGATCGGCTGCCGCGTGATGTCGATCCCGAACGCGAGGCAGCGCTCGTAGATCGTCGGGAAGCGCTCGCGCACGAAGTCGGGATCGCGGTGGGTGATGTCGAGCGACACGCACTCGTCGCCCGAGCGCTTCAGCTCGCGAGTCGATCGCGCGCGCCACGACGTCGCGCGGCGCGAGGTCGGCCATCGCGTGGTAGCGCGCCATGAACGCTTCGCCGCGACCGGGTTCGGAGGACGCCGCCCTCGCCGCGCACCGCCTCGCTGATCAGGAACGACTTCGCCTGCGGGTGGTACAGGCACGTCGGGTGGAACTGGATGAACTCCATGTTCGCGAGCGTGGCGCCTGCGCGATAGGCCATCGCCATGCCGTCGCCCGACGCGATGTCGGGGTTCGTCGTGTAGAGGTAGACCTTGCCGGCGCCGCCGGTCGCGAGCAGCGTCATGCGCGCCTGGAAGCGCTCGACCTCGCCCGTGGCCGCGTCGAGCACGTACGCGCCGAGCGCCCGGTTCCCGCCCGGCAGTCCGACCTTGCGCGCGGTGAGCAGATCGACCGCGCAGTGGTTCTCGAAGAGCGTGATGTTCGGGTGCGCGGCGCGCGCGGGCGAGCAGCGCGCGCTCGATCTCGCGGCCCGTCGCGTCGCGATGGTGCAGGATGCGGCGGCGCGTGTGGCCGCCCTCGCGCCCGAGATCGAAGGACGATCGCGCCCCGTCGGGTCCCGGCTCGCGGTCGAACTCGACGCCGAGCTTCAGCAGGGACTCGATCGTGCGCCGGACCGCGCTCCACGACGAAGCGCACCACCGGCTCCCGGCACAGCCCGGCGCCGGCCACGAGCGTGTCGCGCACGTGGTCCTCGAACGAGTCTTCGTCGGAGGAGACGGCGGCGATGCCGCCCTGGGCCCAGTTCGTGGCGGAGTCCGCGGCCCGCTTCTTGGTGACGAGCCGCCACCTTTCCGTGATCCGCGACACGGAGGGCGAAGAAGAGGCCGGCGATCCCGCTCCCGATCACGAGGAAGTCGAAGTCGCGACGATCGGACACGGTGCCCCCACGGGGTCGGCCGGTCCCGCCGGGGGCGGCTCCGAAAGCCGGGCCTCACCTCTGGGCGGGGGCGGTCCGATACGGGAGACGGGACGAGCTTCGAGTCTACCGGCAGGCCCCACAGGGCCGCCAGGCACGGGGCGGAGACGCATGGTCGGCGGAAGAGCTGCGCTTCTCGGTCTCCTCGCGCTGGGTGGGCTGTCGTGGGCGGCTCCGGCGCAGGCGGAGCTCTATCGCTGGGTGGACTCCCGCGGGGTGATCCACTTCACGGACGCACCGACCGACCGCCGCTTCAAGCCGGTCGACATCCGCCAGATGAGCTTCTCGAGGCGGGGCTATGGGCTGACGTCGTTCGCGCGGCCCCCCCGAGAGGTGGTGCGCGCGTACGACCGGCTGATCGTCGACAGCGCCCGGCAGCACGGCCTCCCCGCCGCATTGGTGAAGGCGGTGATCGCCACGGAGTCGAACTTCAACGCCCGTGCCGTCTCGCCCGCGGGAGCGCTCGGTCTGATGCAACTCATGCCGGAGACGGCGGACATGCTCGGAGTCGACCCGCTCCAGCCGGACGAGAACGTCGACGGCGGGGCGCGCTACCTGCGCCAGCTCTGGGAGCGCTTCGGAGACCTGACCCACGCGCTGGCAGCCTACAACGCGGGCCCCTCCTCGATCGAGCGCTACGGCGGCATGCCGCCCTTCCCGGAGACCCAGCAGTACGTGCGCAGGGTTCTGTCCTACTATCGGCACTATCATGGTGACTTCCGCTCCTGAGCGACCCGCGGGCCCGCCCGGACGGGGGCCTCAGGCGGCCGTCGCGACCCACCCGGCAGACGAGCGATTCTGGAACCTCCCCAACACGATCACGGTCCTGCGCGCCGCGGTCGTCCCGGTGCTCCTCATCCTGCCGCTCGCGAGCGGGCGCACCGGCAGCCAGGTGCTCGCCTGGATCTTCATCGTGGCCGCGGTGTCGGACCTCGTCGACGGTTGGCTCGCACGCCGCGGCCAGCAGGTCACGAGCATCGGAAAGCTTCTGGACCCGCTGGCCGACAAGCTCCTGGTGACGACCGCCCTCGTCGTGCTCGTGTCCGTGGGCCGCATCCCGGCGTGGGCCACCTGGATGGTGGTCGTGATCATCGGGCGCGAGCTCGCCGTCACCGGCCTGCGTGGGATCGCGTCGGCAGGAGGGCGGGTCATGGCTGCGTCCTCGCTGGGGAAGGCGAAGACCTTGACCCAGAACGTGGCGATCGGGGCGCTGCTCTTCCCCGATCCCACCCTGGATCTGCCCGCGCACGCGATCGGACTGTCACTTCTGGGATTGGCGACGGCACTCACGCTGTGGTCGGGGTACGCTTATTTTGCCGATTACTTTGGACGGAGCCGCCCCGACGGGGCCGGCGGAGGGTTCTGAAGCATGAGCCGTCTGCAGGATCTGAAGGCCCGGATCGAGTCGCGCGAGGCCCGGATCGGCGTCCTCGGTCTCGGCTACGTCGGGCTTCCGCTCGTCGTGGAGTTCGCGAAGGCGGGCTACCGCGTGACGGGCTTCGAGCTCGACGGTGAGAAGGTGCGCACGCTCATGGCGGGCCGGTCCTACATCGAGGACGTCCCGGGGAGCGAGGTCGCGCGCCTGCGCGCCAGCGGCCAGATCTCGGCGACGACGGACTTCGGCGAGCTCGCGGCGATGGACGTCATCAACGTCTGCGTGCCGACGCCGCTCACCAAGACCAAGGACCCCGACGTCTCCTTCATCGTGCGCGCGGTCGAGGACATCCGGAAGCGCCTCCGCGGTGGGCAGCTCGTGATCCTCGGCAGCACCACCTATCCCGGCACGACGCACGAGCTCTTCGTGCCCATGCTCGAGGCCGCGGGCCTCAAGTGCGGCGTCGACTTCTGCGTGGCGTTCGCGCCGGAGCGCATCGATCCTGCGAACAAGCAGTGGCACGTGCGCAACGTGCCGAAGGTCGTGGGCGGCGAGACCGCGCTCTGCACCGAGCTCGCCGCGCAGGTGTTCTCCAAGATCTTCGAGACCGTCGTCCCGGTGTCCTCGTCGGAGAGCGCCGAGATGGTCAAGCTGCTCGAGAACACGTTCCGCGCCATCAACATCGGCCTCGCCAACGAGGTCGCGCTGATGTGCGACAAGCTCGGGCTCGATGTGTGGGAGGTGATCGACGCTGCGGCGACGAAGCCCTACGGATTCATGAAGTTCCAGCCGGGCCCGGGGCTCGGCGGGCACTGCATCCCCGTCGATCCGACGTACCTCGCGTGGAAGATGAAGGCGCTGAACTTCACGGCGCGGTTCATCGAGCTCGCCACCGAGATCAACGGCCACATGCCGGAGTACGTCGCCGAGAAGGTGGGCGACGCTGCTCAACGAGGAGCGCCTGCCGATCAACGGCTCGAACATCCTCGTGCTCGGCGCCGCCTACAAGCCGGACGTCTCGGACATGCGGGAGTCGCCCGCGCTCGACGTGATCCGTCTGCTGCTCCAGAAGGGCGGGCGCGTGACCTACCACGACCCGCACGTCGCCGAGCTGGATCTCGACGGCGCCACGCTGAAGAGCGTGGACCTGACGGACGACGGGCTCGCGTCGGCGGACCTCGTCGTGATCATCACGAATCACGCCGCGGTGGACTACGACCGCGTGGTCGCCAGGGCCCAGCGCGTCTACGACACGCGAAACGCGTGCAAGGACGTGCGCGCGGGCCGCGAGAAGATCCGCAAGCTGTAACGAGCGGCCCTTGACGGCCCGGTCCCCGTCTCGTACAGCTTGATCCGTCGAGCACGAGTAGCTCAGTTGGTAGAGCACCACGTTGCCAACGTGGAAGTCGCCGGTTCGAATCCGGTCTCGTGCTCCAGGCTTCCGGTGCGCCCCCGGGGCTCGACGCCCGGGGGCGCTCGCTTTGCGAAGCGTCAACCCGAGGGTGATTCCCACTGAGCGCCGGGCGGCCCCCGCCCGGCGGAGGAGGAGTACGACATGTCGCTGATCGGACAGAAGGAGCCCGCCTGGACCGCGACGGCCTACGTGAAGGGCCAGGAGAAGAAGATCTCGAGCGAGGACTACAAGGGGAAGTGGCACGTCCTCTACTGGTACCCGCTCGACTTCACGTTCGTCTGCCCGACGGAGATCAAGGGCTTCCAGGAGCTCCTCGGTGAGTTCGAGGCCGACGGCATCTCGGTGATCGGTGCGAGCACGGATTCCTTCTTCAGCCACAAGGCGTGGTTCGCCGACCGGAAGACCTTCCCGGCCGAGATCACGCACCCCGTCATCGGCGACACCAGCCACGCCGTCTCGAAGGCGTTCGACGTGCTGAAGGAAGACCAGGGCGTGGCCTACCGCGCGACCGTCATCGTCGACGACAAGGGCATCGTCCGCGCGATCGCGGTGAACGACCTCTCCGCGGGCCGCAGCCCGGCCGAGACGCTGCGCACCGTCCAGGCGCTGCAGAGCGGCGGGCTGTGCGGCGCGAACTGGAAGAAGGGCGACAAGTTCGCCGCATGAGTCGGCTCGAGAAGCTCGACGGCCGCACGGTGCAGGATTTCGTCGCTGCGCCGGCGGCCGTCCTCATGCTCGGCAAGAGCGACTGCGAGGCGTGCGCGCGCTGGACGGAGGAGCTCGAGGCGTTCCTCGAGCAGAGCCAGGACTGGCCCGACGTCCGCTTCGGCAAGCTGCTGCTCGATCAGGGCGGGCTCGTCGCCTTCAAGCGCGCGAACCCCTGGCTCGCGGAGGTCGACGCCCTTCCGATGAACGTGATCTACACGGGCGGCGAGCGCCGCAGCACCTATCCCGGCGCGGGCGCGAGCCGGCTCGAGAACCGCCTCCGGCAGATCCTCCGCCCGGCCTGAGACGCGAGCTGGAGCGCAGCGAGGAGGGGAGGCGAGAGCCCCCACGCCTCCCCGCTGCGCTCGCTCGCGGGCGCCGCTCCTTGGAGGGGGAAGGAGCGGACGCCGTCGCGACCTCTAGGCGGCCCGCCGCCGTCCCGCGACGATCAGCCCGACGATCCCGGAGCCGAGGAGCAGCAGCGTCCCGGGCTCGGGGATGAAGGTCAGCGTGAGGACGCCGATCGCCGGCAGGTTGCCCATGGCTCCGATCACCGCGTTCGTCGTAGTCACGAGCTGGAGCGTGCCCACGCCGTTCGCGTCGCGTGCGTCGAACCCGGCGGCGGTGAGCGTGGTGGTGACACCGTTCAGCACGCCCGTCACCGTGACCGCGCCCAGCTGCCACGCGTTGCCGTACACGGTGCCGCTGATGAGCCCGAAGATGTTGAAGCCCGCCGTTCCGCCCATGCCGACGACCGGGAGCGGGATCGCCGCCACGCTCATCGCCGCGCCCATGGACGGGATGCCCGTGAGGTAGGCGCTCGCTGCGAGCGAAGCGGTGCCGGTCGACCCGTTCCAGGCGAGCGCTCCGAGGGTGCCGTTCATGCTCGGCGCGCAGGTCCCGAGGCCCACGCTCGGAACCGAGAACGTCGTGCCGTTCGCCACCCCCTGGGCGCAGACGGCGAAGCCGCCGATGAGGCCCAACAAGGACGGTGAGATGAGCGCGGTCGCCCCGACGGAGAACACCGACGGGATCGACGCGGCGCCACCCACGGTGGTGGAGTCGCCGACGCCGGACGCGGTCGCGACCACGGGAGCGAAGCTGCCCATGGTGACGCTGAGCGTCCCCACGAAATCGCGCGGTGTGGCATGCGCAGGCAGGGCTGCACCGAGCGCCAATGCACTACCGAGAACGAGGCCCAGACGACGGCGCATGACTCGACTCCTTCCCAGGATTCGAGCCACGGGTGACGCAGATCACATGCCAACCCACGGCAACGCGCAGCCGCGTCCGCAAGGCCGCGTCGCGCGGTCGCGTGGCGGCCGAGCCCGCTCGAAGCGGGAATCGGTCGGCCGCTCGCCCGATGCGCGGCCGCAGGGGGGATTCTGGGCAATCGGCGCCCACCGTGATGGGGTTTGCGGGGTCGCGTCGGGAGAGAGCTGCCGCCGGCCTGCCGGCGGGAGAGGGGCTCGCAGGCCCGCCCGACACCGAAGCGGGGCGAAGGGCGACTCACGGAGGTCGCCCGACGGGAAGGGAGCGCCCCCGCTCGTCGCGTCGGACGGGAGAAGGAAGCGTACCGGGGGTAGGGAGGTCGTCATGGACGGAGCTCGATCGACGCTGGACGTGGAAGCGCGTGTGCTTCCGTGGGCGCGGGTCCTGCTCGGCATCGCCGGCTTCGTCGGCGTCGCGGCGGCGCTGTTCGCCACGCCCGACGTCGTGACACGCTTCGCTGTCAGGCCCGGAGCCTCGCTCGACGGTTGGGACCGGGACCGCCTCGCCGTGCTCCGGCTCGGGTCCGCGGTCGCCGGGGTGACGCTGGCGGGCGTCGCGCTCGGGCTGCGCGGGCTGATCGAGGATCGCGACGGGGTGCGGCGCCCCGTGCTCGCGGCGCTCCCGTTCGTCGCGGTGGCCCTCATCCTGGGCTTCAAGGCCGTGTTCGGACCGGAGCATCCGCTCTACCTGATGGCCACCCACGAGGACAGCCTCGTCGAGTGGCTCACGTTCCTCGCGTACGCCGCGGCGGGCGTCGTCGCGGTGGGATCCTCCGCACGGTTCTTCGCCACGGGACGCGCGCTCGAGGGAACGCTCTACCTCGGGCTCGCGCTCGCCCTCTTCGGTGTCGCGGGCGAGGAGATCAGCTGGGGCCAGCGGGTCTTCGGGTTCGCCACGCCCGAGGCGTTCGCCGACAACCTCCAGGGCGAGCTCACGCTGCACAACGAGCCTGGCGTGCCGCGCTGGATCCACGACGGGTACATCGCGGTGGGCCTCTTCGGCGCGTTCGCCTGGCTCCTCGTTCCCTGGGCCGACCGCCTCCTGCCCCGGGGCCTCGGGTCCTGGGTCGCGCCGCCGTGGTGGCTGATGGGGTACTTCCTTCCGGCCGCGGCCATCTACCTCGTGTTCCAGCTCACGCCGGCCGCGGAGATCCACGGCCGCGTCTACTGGGACTTCTTCGCGATGGGTGACCAGGAGCCGGCGGAGATGCTGCTCGCGTTCGGCTTCCTCGGGCTCGCGCTCACGACGCACGGCCGCCTCGGGCACGAGCCGGCCGCGTACCGGGCTGCTCGGGTCTCGCGCCGGCGCCGGATCTCCGCAGCGGCATAGGCGCCGCGGACCCGCCGATGCCGCGTGTCTGTTGACCCGCCGGCGGCGGCCCGTTAGGAAGGGGCGGTGCGCGCGGACTGGCCGGGCGAGGGCGTCTCGCGAATTCCCAACTGGCTCTACACCGATCCCGAGGTGTACGCCCGCGAGCAGGCGCGCATCTTCGGCGGCCGGAGCTGGTGCTACGTCGGGCTCGCGGTCGAGGTGCCGGAGCCGGGCGACTTCAAGCGCTCGTTCGTCGGCGAGCGTCCGGTGGTGTTGCTGCGCGACGACGAGGGCATCCTCCGCGTCCTCGAGAACCGCTGCGCGCACCGGGGGCTCCAGCTCTGTCGCAGCCCGCACGGGAACGCCCGCGAGCTCGTCTGTCCCTACCACCAGTGGACCTACGACCTGAAGGGCCGCCTCGTCGGCGTGCCCTTCCGGCGCGGCGTCCGGGGCCAGGGCGGGATGCCGCCCGAGTTCCGGCTCGAAGCGCACGCGCTCGGCCCGCTGGCCGTCGCGGAACGACACGGAGTCGTGTTCGCGTCGTTCGATCCGCAGACCGAGCCCCTGGCCGAGTATCTCGGCCCCGCGATGCTCCCGTACTTCGACCGCGTCTTCGACGGCCGGGAGCTGCGGCTCCTCGGCTATTCGCGACAGCTCGTGCCCGCGAACTGGAAGCTCATGTTCGAGAACATCAAGGACCCCTATCACGCGAGCCTCCTCCACGTGTTCCTCGTGTCCTTCGGGCTCTTCCGGGCCGACCAGCCGTCCGCGGTGAAGATGGACGCGACGGGCCGCCACGCGTGTCTCATCTCCCGGCGCGGCGAGGGGCAGGCCGCGGGCGAGCTGGCCGGCCTGCGCAGCCTCCGCCCGGACCTCGCGCTCGAGGATCCGCGGCTGCTCGACCCGGTGCGCGAATTCAACGGCGACGACACCGTGGTGATGCAGACGCTGTGGCCGAGCCTGATCGTCCAGCAGCAGTCCAACACGCTCGCGCTCCGCCAGCTCGTGCCGCGGGGCACCGGCGCGTTCCGCCTCGATTGGACCTTCTTCGGCTACGCCGACGACGACGAGGCGATGACGCTGCGCCGGCTGCGTCAGGCGAACCTCATGGGTCCGGCGGGCTTCGTTTCCGCCGACGACAGCGAGGTGATGAAGCTCGGCCAGGACGGGCTGGCGCCGTACCCCGACGCGGCCGGCGTCCTGGAGCTGGGCGGACACGGCACCGGCGACGAGCCGCACATGGTCACCGAGGCCGCGGTGCGCGCGTTCTACGCGCACTATCGCCGGGTGATGGAGCTGTGATCGACGCCGCGCTGTGGCTCGAGGTGTGGGACCTCTATGACGCGTACGTGACGGCCCTCGACGACGGGGACCTCGACGCCTGGTGCGGATTCTTCACCGCCGATGCGTTCTACGAGGTGATCCCGCGCGAGAACTTCGACCGTGGCCTGCCGCTCGCCACGCTCCGGTGCGAGAGCCGCGGCATGCTGCGGGATCGCGTGCTCGCGATCCGCAAGACCCAGCTCCATGCGCCGCGCTACCTCCGGCACCTGGTATCGTCGGTGCGCGTGGAGTCGAGCGCGAGCGGGGTGATCCGGAGCCGCGCGAACTACTGCGTGCTCCAGACCCTGGTGGACGAGGAGACGAAGGTCTTCCAGGCGGGCCGCTACGTGGACGTGCTCGTGCGCGAGGACGGACGCCTTCTCTTCCAGCAGCGCCGCTGCGTCTTCGACAGCACCCTCGTGCCGAACTCGTTGATCTATCCGGTCTGAACGCGAGCCGGATCGGCGAGCAGGCCGGCCCGCGCGAGCACGCCGTCGAGCCGCGCGGCCAGCTCCGGCGTCGCAGGCAGCATCGGCAGGCGGTGCTCGTTCGTCTCGAGCAGCCCCATCCGGCGCAGCATGTACTTGAGCGGGATCGGGTTGGTGTCGAAGAAGACGGACTGCGAGAGCTCGAACAGCTCGAAGTGCAGGGCGCGCGCATCGGCGAGCCGGCCGCCGGCCGCGGCCTCGCAGAGCGCGACGACACGTTCGGGCGCGAGGTTTGCGACCGCGTTCATCACGCCGCAGGCGCCGAGCGCGAGCATCGGGAACGACAGCTCCTCGAGACCGGCGAAGATCCGGAACTCCGGTCCGAAGCGCGCGAGCGCCCCGGTGACGAGCGCGAGGTCGTCCGCCGCGTGCTTCATGCCGACGAAGTGCGGAACGCGCTCACGGATGCGCTCGAGCGTATCGAGCGTCACCGACACCGAACTACGTCCAGGGATGTGGTAGAGGAGCAGCGGGAGCCGCGTCCGGGCGCCGAGGTCGGCGTAGTACTCGACGAGGCCGCGCTGCGGAGGGCGGACGTAGTACGGAGTCACGACCAGCAGGGAGTCCGCTCCGGCACGCTCGGCGTGGGCGCAGAGCGCCACCGTCTCGGCGTGGGACTGCGAGCCCGTCGCCGCGCAGACCGGCACGCGCCCCGCCGAGACCGCCACCGCGACGTCCACGAGCCGGTTGCGCTCCTCGATGGTGAGGGTGCTGGGCTCCGCCGTCGTCCCGTTGACGAGCAGACCGTGCGTTCCCGCGGCGACCTGGCGCTCGACGAGCCGCGCGTACGCGGCCTCGTCGATCTTCCCATCGCGGAACGGCGTCACGAGCGGCGGGTAGGAGCCGCGCAGCGCGTGGGGAGCGAGCGCGATCATCGACCTCCGTCCTCGTCGCGGTTGGTCGCGAAGCCGCGCTGCGCGCCGAGCACCGAGAGGGGTCGCGTCAGGTCCTCCTGCCAGAGCAGCGACTCGAGGGCCAGGTGGAACGGCTGGTCCTGGACCGTGAGCTCGTACACCGGCTCGTCGTGCGAGGCGTGGTTGTGCACGGCCCACCCAGGCGCCGAGAGCATCAGGTCGCCCGCCTTCCACTCATGGGTGGCTCCCGCGACCTGGCTCCGGCCGCTGCCGGAGAAGTAGTAGTTGATCGCGGCCGAGGTGTGCCGGTGGGGGCGGTCCACGATGCGGGGAGGGCGGACGGTCATGGTCGCGAAGAAGCTCGGTGTGGTGCCGTTGGTCCGGCCGGTGCGGGGGTTGTAGAGCAGGTAGAGCCGCCGGCCGACGTAGCCCGCTCCGAGCGCCGAGAGCCGGTCGAGGTGACGCTTCACGTCGGGCCACGGCCAGTGGAGCGCGCGCGACTCGACCGCCTCCGGATCGATCAGGGTCTCGTACGGCATGAGCCACGCGCCGCCCTCGTTCAACGGGAAGGTCGGGAGCGTGCGTGCGGGCGGAGGCTCCGCGGCGGGCTCGGCCGCCGCATCGACGGCCTCCGGTGGGCGCTCCTCCATCTCGTGGACGTTCAGCTTCTCCAGCAGGGCTGCGTTGGAGTACACGAGGCGCACGGAGGGATCCGGACCGGGATTCTCGTGCCAGTAGGTCGACCAGCAGGGCAGGTTCCAGACGTCGTACCGCCCGAAGTCGATGGCGCGACCCGCGACGACCGTGCGGCCGCTCCCCCGGATGCAGAACTGGATCGCCGTCGAGTTGTGACGGAGGGGCGCGGTGCGCTCGCCGGGAAGCAATACCTCGAGCGTGACGCGGATCCCCGGGGCGAGGCCGGCCCCCGGCCCGGCTGCTGAGGGATGAACGATCGACGAGTGACGTCTCCCGGTGTCGGGACGCGGCAGGGCTGCGAGGCGCTCCACCTCGGCCTCGATCGCCTCGCGCGGGATCACGAGGGCCGGCCAGAGCTCCCGCTCGGGCTCCGCCCTGCCGGTGAGATCCACGAAGCGTGCCGCGGGTCCGCTCATCGCTCCTCCGATCCGAGGCATCCTACACGCGCGCTGCCGCCTCAGCGCAGGCGCGGGGCCATCGGCTCGGCGGCCGGGAGCCGGAGGCCGCGGTCCGCCGCGCGCGCCCGCTCCAGCACCTCCGCGCCCAGCGCGACGTCCGAGAGGCCCATGCCCATGGCCTTGAACAGCGTCAGGTCCGCATTCGCCGGCCGTGGCGTCCGGCGGGCCACGCGCACCGAGAGGGCCTCGAGCACCGGCCGCTCGTCGGCGTCGGCGCCGTACCATGTGGAGAGCTCGCGGGAGAGGCGGAGGGCCGTCGCCGGGGCGTCCGCCACGAGGGCGGTGCAGCGGGGGAAGACGTCCTGGGCCACCTCCGCGCGGTCGGGCGTGATCGCTCCGATCGCGTTCACGTGCGCGCCCGGCGCGAGCATCCCCGCCTCGAGGAACGGCTCGCTCGCGCGCGTCGCGAGCGTCACGATGCCCGCGCCCCGGACGGCCTCGGCGACGGTCTCCGTCTCCCGCACCTCCCCGGCGAGCCCGGCCGCGCGGGCGCGCTCGGCGAAGGCGGCGCGCCGGGCGGCGTCGCGGCCGAAGACCCGCAGCTCCCTCAGCGCCCGTACGGCGCGGACGGCGGCGACCTGCGGCAGGGCCTGCTTGCCGGTGCCCACGATGGCCATCACGTCGGCTTCCGGGAGCGCGAGCCAGCGCGTGGCGACTCCCGACACCGCGGCGGTTCGAAGCTGGCCGAGCGCGAATGCTTCGATCACCGCGAGCAGCCCGCCTTCCGCGGCGTCCCAGAGCCCGAGGAGCGGCGCCGCGCCGCCCGCGGTGTGCGCCCAGCTCTTGACGCCAGCGAGATCGCGGCCGTGGATCGCGGCGCCGAGCGCGTGGAGCGTGCCGCCGTGCGGGAGCGCGAGATGCGTCTTCTCGAGGTTCGCCGCCTCGCCGGCGGCCTCGAGCGCGAGCCCGCGCTCGAGCGCGTCGATCGCCGCGGGCAGGTCGAGGAGGGCGCACACGTCCGCCTCGCGGAGCCAGAGCGGCGCAGCCGGGCTCATCCCTCGAAGCCGTCCTCGAAGATCGAGGGCACCGGCGGCTCGAGCGCGAGCGCGTTCACCACCAGGCCGTGCGTCACGTACCGGCCGGCGACGAGCAGCACCGCCACCGCCGACGCCGGTCCGAGCGCGTCCACGACCGCGTCGAGCTCGACGGCGACGCCGTGGCCGGCGTCGCGCAGCAGCGCGAGGGCGAGGCGCTGCACCGCGCGCTCGTCGTCCCGGAGCGGACCGGAGGCGTCGGGTGCGAGCGCGTTCACCGCGGCCACCCAGTCGCGGCCCTGGCCCTGACGGACGCAGAGACGCTCGTGCTGGTGACGCTCGTAGCGGTTGCCCGTGGCGCCGGCGATCGAGAGCGCCACCACTTCGACGAGGCGCTCGGGCAGGCCGCCCTTCGCCGCCTCGGTGAACGTGACGAAGGCGCGCAGGGCGTCGGGCTGGTGGGCGGCGACGCGGAAGAACTCCCCCAGGTAGCCGAGCCGCGCGACGCGCGGGGCGAGCGCGCGCGCGAGCCCGGGCTCGAGCTCGGCTTCGCCGAGACGGGGGATCCGCGCGGTCATCGCGCCGGGGACACGCGCACGAGCACGACGTCGTCCTCGACCCGCACCGGGTAGGTCTCGACGTCCTCCGTCACGATCCCGCCGAGCGCGCGGCCGCTCGGCACGTGAAAGCGCCCGCCGTGCAGCGGACACTCGATCTCCTCGCCTTCGAGCCAGCCGTCGGAGAGACACGCGAAGGCGTGGGTGCAGAGGTCGCGCGTGGCGTACACCGCGTCACCGATCCGGTAGAGCGCGAGCGCGAGGCCGGCCACGGAGACCGGCTTCGGCTGCTCGGGGACGAGGTCGGCGAGCTTGGCGACGCGGTGCCAGGCTCCCGCGTGGGAGCCCTCGACGTCGGTCGCGGGCGCCCTCACCCGACCCACGTGATGGTCCACTCGCGCAGCTCGCCGCCGATCCGCGTCTCGAACGTGTCGCCCCGGCGCTTGCCGAGAACGGCGCGGCCGATCGGCGACGCCGGTGTCACGACCGAGAGGAAGCCGTCGCCGCCGGGCCCCGTCAGCTCCTCCCCGGCGCCGACCGGGGCGAGAAAGAGGGTGAGCCCGCCGTGATCGTGCTCCACCTCCACGATCGCGCCGAGCCCGACCGGGTCGTCGTCGCGCCAGTCGCCAGGCGCGAAGGCATCGAGCGTGCTGAGCTCGGCGCGCGCGCGCATCACGCGCTGCGCCTGTCCCTTCGCGAGGCTCTGGAACTCGAGCGCGGTCCGCGCGTCCTCGCGCTTCTCGGCGGGCGTCGCACCTTCGCGGGCCTCCTCCTCGGCCGCGTCGCGGGCGATCTCCGCCACGCGCAGCGTCTCGCGCAAGCGGGCGACGAGCTGGGCGACGAGCGCGCGCTTGTCCATCGGAGGTCACGGTAGGCCGCCGCGGGCGTGCGCGACAAGGGCCGGTGGCGCCGCGCTCCGTGGTAGGCTGCGCGGCCATGGGTCTCCTCGAGGGCAAGCGGGCGATCGTGACGGGGGGCGCGTCGGGCATCGGCCTCGCGATCGGGCGCCGCTTCGCGCGGGAGGGCGCCCGCGTCGCGGTGCTCGACTTGAACGCGGAGGCCGGAGCGCGCGCTGCGGCCGAGCTCGGCGGCAGCGCGCACGCGGTGGACGTGGCGGACGGCGCGGCGGTCGACCGCGCAGTGGATGCGGCGTGCGGCGTGCTCGGGGGCCTCGACGTCGTGGTGAACAACGCGGGCTGCGGGCACGTCGCGCTCCTGCACGAGACGACGCCCGAGCACTGGAAGCGCGTCCTCGGCGTGAACCTCGACGGTGTGTACCACGTCATGCGCGCCGCGATCCCGCGGATGCTCGCCGGGGGCGGCGCGATCGTGAACAACGCGTCGGGCAGCGGGCCGCGGCCCACGCGCGGCGAGGTGGCCTACTCCGCGGCGAAGGCGGGCGTCATCGCGCTCACGCAGGGCGCCGCGCAGGAGTACGGGCCGAAGATCCGCGTGAACTGCGTGTCGCCCGGCGTGATCCGGACGCCGCTGTCGGAGCCGCTCTTCGGGATCCCGAAGGCGCTCGACCCCGTGCTCGCGGCCACGCCGCTCGGGCGCACCGGATCGGCCGAGGACGTCGCCGCGGTCGTGCTCTTCCTCGCGTGCGAGCTGTCCGCCTTCATGACCGGCCAGAACCTGGTGGTGGACGGCGGAATGGGCCTCCCGCAGGCGGGCATCGACGACGTGCTGAAACGCCTGGGCGCCCGTCTGCGCTGACCCGCAGCCTCGGCCGTGAACGCTCGTCGATTCCGCGCCCGCGCGTTCGACTCCCCAGGAGACGGGAGCCGCGCTCCCGGGAGGAGGAGGTTCCGAGATGCGTTTCCTGATGATCCTGTGCGACGTCGAGACCGAGCAGCTCCGGCCCGGCGACCCCGGGTTCGACGAGTCGATGGCCGGATATCAGGCCGTCGGAGCGGACGCCGCGAGCCGCGGCGCCCTGCACGCGGCCGGGAAGCTTCAGCCCACGCGCACCGCGAAGACGGTCCGTCTGCGCGACGAGCGCGTGGTCGTCACCGACGGTCCGTTCGCCGAGACGAAGGAGCAGTTCGGCGGCTTCTACCTGCTCGAGTGCAAGGACATGGACGAGGCCCTCGAGGTCGCGGCGAGGATCCCGACGGCGAAGCGGGGCTGCGTCGAGGTGCGGCCGCTCTTCGGGTGAGGCCGCCGCCGTCCTCAGCCCTTCATGCCCGCGGCCACCGCCGCCGGGTGCAGGCTGGCCTTCGCGCTCGGCCGCGCACCGACGCGCGCGAGCCAGCCGCCGATCCGGGAGAGCTTCGGATCGACCGGCTGCCCGACGGTGCTCCCGAACTCGAGCGCGACGAAGAGCACGATGTCGGCGAGCGTGAAGCGCGTGCCCGCGATCCACTCGCGCCCTTCGAGGAGCCCGTCGAGCCAGGCCAGCTTCTCGCGGGCGGTGGCCTTGAGACCGGCCGCGGCCTCGGGAAGGACGTGCACGCGCCGCTCGAACATCGCGAGGCCTTCGGCGAAGCGGAATCCGTTGTACAGGTTCTCGGTGATCGCGAACTCCAGCCGGCGCTGCCACATCCGCGTCTCGGCGCGCTCCTCGGGCGTCCTGCCGATGAGCGGGGGCTTCGGGTGCTTCTCCTCCAGGTACTCGCAGATCGCGACGGTCTCCGAGAGCACGCGCCCGTCGTCGAGCTCGAGCGCGGGCATCTGTCCCGCGGGATTCTTGTCGGTGTAGGGAGGCCTCCGGTTCTCGCCCGCCAGGATGTCGATCTGGAGGGTCGGAAGCGGGATCTGCTTCTCATGCAGGAACATGCGGACCGTCCGGGGGTTCGGGCCGAGCGAGTCGTAGAGCTTCACGAGGCCTCCGTCAGCGCCTGCGCGGGAAGTCGCGATCCATCACCGTCTTGCGTCCGTCGGCGCCGGCCTTGCGGATCGCGTCGTCGCACAGCGCGCGCAGGAAGTCGGAGAGGGCCTCCATCACGCCGTCGGACGTGTTCATGCCGGAACGCGCGCGAACGTAGGCCTTGAGCTTCGACGCGACGACCAGCACGTCCACGGGTACGTCGGCGGCGGGCGCGCGGGGCGGGGCGACGGCGGGTGACGCGGCGCGGGCCGGCTCGGGAGCGCTCCGCGCGGCCACGGCCGGCGGCGGCGAGCTGGGGCGCGCCGCCGGGGAGCCTGCCTGGCCGGCGCTCTCGGCCTCGAACGCCGCCTTCGTCGGCGCCGTGCGCTCGAGCGCCCACGACTCGCGGTGTCGCATCACGGGGACGTGGGCCTCCCAGCACGACACCGTGCAGAAGACGAGCCCGGTGCGCGGCCGGTTGCAGGTAGAGACGTTGCAGACCCAGTGCTTCGCCGCGAACACGATCGGGGTCTTGCAGGAGCTGCAGCGCTTCCAGCTCGTCGCGTCGCTCACCCGAGACTTCCTCCGCGGCGCATGCTAGCCGAGGTCCCCGTCGCGCGGCGGCGGCTTGAGCGCGCTGCGCTCCCGCAGCCATGCGATCTCGCCGTCGGCCTGCGCGCGCTCCCGTTCGAGGAAGTGCCCCACGGCGGCGGCGAGGCGCGGCTCGGCCAGGAAGTGGGAGCTGAAGGTCGGCGTCGCGTCGAAGCCTCGCACCTGCTTGTAGTCGCCGCCGGCGCCGGGCTCGAAGCGGGAGAGCCCCTCCGCGATGCAGTGCTCGACGGCGGCGTAGTAGCAGACGTTGAAGTGCAGGTGGCGCACTTCGCGCAGCGCGCCCCAGTAGCGGCCGTAGAGCGCGTCGCCCTTCTGCACGTTGATCGTGCCTGCCACGACGTCGCCGCCCTGTCGCGCGAGGACGAAGCACAGCCGCTCGCGGAAGCGCTCGCGCAGCAGCTCGAAGAAGCGCGCGTTCAGGTACTGACGGCCCCAGGGGTTCTTGTCGATCGTCGAGAGGTACAGCTCGAACATCCGCGGGAAAACGGCGTCGGGGATCGCGTCGCCGACGAGCGTCTCCAGCGTCACGCCCGCCTCCGCGAGGCCGCGCCGCTCGCGCGCGATCTGGTTGCGCCGCTTGCTCCGGAACCGGCCGAGGAAGTCGTCGAAGCGCGCGTAGCCGGCGTTGCGCCAGTGGTACTGGAGCCCGATCCGGGGGAGGAAGCCCGCCCGCTCGAGGGGCGGCAGCTCGTCCTCGCGACAGAAGTTCACATGGACGCTCGAGAGGCCGTTCGACTCGCAGAGCTCGCGGAGCGCGGACGAGAGTCGTGCGATCGCCGCCGCGCGATCGCTTCCCGCGCGGACGAGGAAGCGCGCGCCCGTCACCGGCGTGAACGGAACGCCCACGAGGAGCTTCGGGTAGTAGCGGATGCCCGCTCGCTGCGCGGCGTCGGCCCAGCCGAAGTCGAACACGAACTCGCCCTCGCTGTGTCCCTTCACGTAGAGCGGACACGCCGCGACCAGCGACCGGCCCTCGCGCAGCAGCAGCGGCCGCGGCGCCCAGCCCGAGTCGGCGCCCACGCAGCCCGCCTGCTCGAGCGACGCGAGGAAGTCCCACTCCAGGAACGGCGACCCGTCGCCGACGAGGGCGTTCCAGTCGTCTCGCGCGACCGCCGCCACGCCCTCCGCGAGCTCGATCTCCGACATCGCGCGGCGAAGATGCCCCGCCCCCGGGCGCCGCGCCCGCCCGCCTCCTATCTTCCCGCCATGACCTGGCGGGCGGAGCGCCGCGACGGCGGCGGAGGCGACCCGAGGATCGACCGGGAGCGAGGCCGCGAGCGCGAGTCCGGCATCGCGACCCGGACGCGCCGGAAGACGGCCCGCCCGCCGCGGTTCAAGGTGGTGCTCTACAACGACGACTACACGCCGATGGAGTTCGTCGTGGCGCTGCTCGAGCAGATCTTCGGCAAGGGACCCGCAGAGGCGACCCAGATCATGTTGCACATCCATCGGAGCGGAGCGGGGATCGCGGGCGTGTACGTCCTCGAGGTGGCGGAGACGAAGGTGTCGCTCGTGCACAAGCAGGCCGAGGAGCGCGGCTATCCGCTGCGCGCGGGAGTCGAGGCCGAATGAGGCGGCGCAACGAGTGAGTGGCATCAGCCGCGACCTCCAGATGACCCTCCAGGCTGCCGTGCGCGAGGCGATGGTGCGTCGCCATACCTACCTCACGGTGGAGCACCTCCTCTACGCTCTCATCCACGACGATCGCGGCGCGGAGATCGTGCGCGCGTGCGGCGGCAACGTGGACGCGCTGAAGGCGCAGCTCGCGCGCTTCTTCGCGGAGGACCTCGAGTCCGTCCCCGGGGAGGGGGAGGTCGACACGCGCCAGACCCTCGCCTTCCATCGCGTGGTGCAGCACGCGCTCCAGCAGGTCGAGAACGCGGAGAAGGAGGAGGCGGACGCGGGCGACCTCCTCGCCGCGCTCTTCCAGGAGCCCGACGCGCACGCCGTGGCGCTCCTGCGCGCGCAGGGGATGTCGCGGCTCGACGTCCTGAAGTTCGTCTCCCACGGCATCGCGAAGGTTCCGCAGGGCGACGCCGCGGAGCGTCCGGCGCATCCGGCCCGGAGCGGCGCGGTGGAAGGCGACGAGGAGCTGCCGGCCGATCCACTCGCCGCCTTCGCCACGAACCTCACCGAGCGTGCCGCGCAGGGTCAGCTCGATCCGCTCGTCGGCCGCGAGGCCGAGCTCGAGCGCACCGTCCACATCCTCGCGCGGCGCCGCAAGAACAACCCGATCTTCGTCGGGGAGACGGGCGTCGGGAAGACGGCGATCGCCGAGGGCCTCGCGCTGCGCATCCACGCCGGCGACGTGCCCGACGACCTGCGCGGCACCGAGATCCACGCGCTCGACATCGGAGCGCTCCTCGCGGGCACGAAGTATCGCGGCGACTTCGAAGCCCGCTTCAAGGCGCTGATCACCGCGCTCCGCGGCCGCGAGCGACCCATCCTCTTCATCGACGAGATCCACACCATCCTCGGCGCGGGCGCCGCGCAGGGCGGGACGGTCGACGCCTCCAACCTGCTGAAGCCGCTGCTCCAGTCCGGTGAGCTGCGCTGCATGGGCTCGACCACGTACCAGGAGTACCGCCACTTCGAGAAGCGACCGCGCGCTCTCGCGGCGCTTCCAGCGCATCGACGTGCACGAGCCGTCGAGCGAGGAGACGGTGCGGATCCTCTCGGGGCTGGCCCCGCGGTACGAGGAGCATCACGGCGTCCGCTACACCGCGGCGGCGTCTGCGCGCGGCGGTGGACCTCTCGGTGAAGCACCTCCACGACCGCTTCCTGCCGGACAAGGCGATCGACGTGATGGACGAGGCGGGCGCGGCGGAGCGGCTGCGCCCGGCGTCGCAGCGGCGCAAGACGGTGGGCGTGCGCGAGATCGAGGGTGTGGTCTCGCGCATCGCGCGCATCCCGCTCTCGCAGGCCTCGACGTCGGACCGCAAGCGCCTCCAGAGCCTCGAGGAGGACCTGCGTGCTGCGGTGTTCGGCCAGGACGCGGCGGTCTCGACCGTCGTGCGCGCCGTGCGGCGCTCGCGCGCGGGCCTCGGCGGCGAGAACCGGCCGATCGGCTCGTTCCTCTTCATGGGCCCCACCGGCGTGGGCAAGACGGAGCTCGCGAAGCAGCTCGCCCACAGCCTGGGCGTGCCGTTCCTGCGCTTCGACATGAGCGAGTACATGGAGAAGCACGCCGTGGCGCGTCTCATCGGCGCGCCGCCGGGATACGTGGGCTACGACCAGGGCGGCCAGCTGGTCGAGAAGGTGCGCAAGCAGCCCCTACGCCGTGGTGCTCCTCGACGAGATCGAGAAGGCGCACCCCGACCTCTTCGACATCCTGCTCCAGGTGATGGACCACGCTACGCTCACCGACAACCGGGCCGCGAGGCGAACTTCAGCCACGTGACGCTGATCATGACCTCGAACGTCGGCGCGCGGGAGATGACGGCGCGCGGCCATCGGCTTCGAGGGCGGTCCGAAGGGCGACGGCGCGAAGTCCGCGGAGCGCCTCTTCAGCCCCGAGTTCCGGAACCGGCTCGACGAGGTCGTCACGTTCGCGCGGCTCTCGCCCGAGGTGATGGAGCGCGTCGTCGACAAGTTCGTCGGCGAGGTCGAGCGCGAGCTCCGCGCCCGCAAGGTGACGCTCTCGCTCACGGCGGCGGCGCGCGCGTGGCTGGCGCAGAAGGGCTACGACCCGCTGATTCGGCGCGCGCCCGCTCGGGCGCGTGATCCAGGTGGAGCTGAAGGACCGGCTCGCCGAGGAGCTGCTCTTCGGCCGGCTCGCGAAGGGCGGGACCGTCCGCGTCGACCTGGCGGCGGACGAGCCGCCCCGTCTCACGTTCGAGATCGTGAGCGCGGGATGAGCGGACGGCTTGCCGACGAGCGCTACGTATCGCTCGCGACGTTCCGGCGCGATGGGCGGGAGGTCCGCACGCCCGTGTGGATCGCGGGCGGGAACGGCCGCCTCTACGTCTACACCAACGCCAGATCGGGGAAGGTGAAGCGCGTGCGCGCCACGAAGCGCGTGCGCCTCGCGGCGTGCGACTTGCGCGGGAAGGTGCGCGGTGATTGGACCGACGGCACGAGCCGCATGCTCGACGACCCGCGCGAGCGCGAGCAGGGCTTCGCGCCGCTGCTGCGGAAGTACGGCTGGCAGCTGCGCCTCGGCCTGCTGCTCTCGCGGCTCTCCGGCCGCTACGCGGACCGCGCGGTCATCGAGATCCGACCGTCCTGATTCCGGCCGTCAGCCGGTCCCCAGCCGCTCCCTCCACTTCCCGCGCCGGAAGGAGAGCGTGAGCCACACCGCGCGTGCGAAGTGGTCGCCGATGAGGGCGGCCCACACCCAGACGACGGGGAGGTCGAGGACCGACGCGGCGATGTAGGCGAGGGGAACGCGGAAGCCCCAGTTGCCGAGCGTGGCGGCGACGAGCGGCGTCCACGTGTCTCCCGCGCCGCGCAGCGCGCCACCGAGGGTGAAGTGCAGACCCATGGGCGGCTGTGCGAGGGCGAGCATCAGCATGAACGGGCCGAGCGCCTCGACGATCGTCGTGTCGGAGGTGAAGACCCGGGCGATCGGCACGCGCGCCGCGCCGAACGCGACTCCCAGCACGGTCGCCACGAGCAGCGCGAGGCGGGCCGCTCTCCAGCCGGCCTGCTCGGCGGCGCGCGCGTCGTTCGCGCCGAGCGCCTGGCCGACGAGCGTCGCTGCCGCGACGGAGAAGCCGGTGCCTGGTATCCACGAGAACGACAGGAGCCGCACGCCGATCGTGTACGCGGCGATCGCCGCGGTCCCATAGTGCCCGAGCACCGCGAAGTAGGCCATGATCGCGACGTTCAGGATCACGCGCTCCCCGATAGCGGGCAGCGCGATGTGCATCGTGGTGCCGAGGAGGGGGCGAGCCGCGGCGAAGTCCGCCACGCCGAGCCGCAGGGGGCCGCCGTCGCGCGCACGCCACGCCGCCGCGGAGAACAGCACGAGGGCCACGCCCTGGGAGAGCAGGGTGGCGAGGCCCGCGCCCACGAGCTCGAGGCGCGGAAATCCCAGCGTGCCGAACATCAGCAGGTAGTTGAGCACCGTCTTCGCCACGGTGACCGCCACGGCGATGCCCATCGCCGTGCGCGTGTTGCGCGTCGCGCGAAACGCCGACTCGACGATGATCGACACGGCGAGCAGGAGCGTCGAGCCGAGCGTCAGGCGGAAATACGGGATCGCCGCCTCGATCACGTCCGGCGCGGCCGAGAGGAGACCGAGCAGCTGTCGCGGGATCGACAGCACGACGCCGGTGAAGACCGCCGCGATGAGGCCCGACACCAGCAGCGCGCCGGCGAACGCCGCCCGGGCGCGTGCCTCGTCCCGCGCCCCGATCGCACGGGCCATCATGGCGACGCACGCGATGCCGACGGCGAAGAGCACGCTCTGCGCGAGGTTCAGGAACTGGGTCGTGTACCCGACCGCGGCCACGGAGTCGCGTCCGAGGCGGCCGACCATGCCGATGTCGATGAGGCTCACGATGCTCGCGAGCACCTGCGAGAGGATGACGGGCCACGCGAGCGTCCAGATCTCGAGCTCGGTGCGGGGCCGGCCGCGCTTCGCGGGCGCGGCCGGCCCGCTCGCGGCGTGGGCCGCGAGCGCCGCGGCGGGCAGGGCGGGCCCGGCCTCCGGATCGTCGATCGGCTCCTCGGGGCCGGCCTCCGCCTCGGGCTCGTCTCCTGGACGCGAAGGCACTAGCGAAGCTCGGCGGGAAGCTGGAAGACGACGCCTTCTTCGGCGGCGGGCAGGGAGTCCACACGCAGGTCGCCGTCCGTGAGCGCGCGCAGGCGCGCAACCACCTGCTCCACCAGGAGCTCGGGAGCCGAGGCTCCGGCGGTGACACCGACACACGACACGCCCTCGAGCCAGGCCGGCTCGATCTCGTCGGCGCCCTGCACGAGATGGGCGCGCGCGCCCGACTTCGCGGCGAGCTCGACGAGTCGGTTGCTGTTCGACGACGACGGCGCGCCGACGACGAGCACGACTTCCGCCTCGCGGACGAGCTCCTTGACCGCGTTCTGGCGGTTCTGCGTCGCGTAGCAGATGTCGTCCTTGCGCGGGAGCTGGATCGCCGGGAACCGGCGGCGCAGCGCGTCGAGGACGTCGCGCGTGTCGTCCACCGAAAGCGTGGTCTGCGTCAGCACCGCGAGCCGCGTGGGATCCGTCACCTCGAGCGCAGCCACGTCGGCGACGTCCTGCACGAGGTGCATGCGCTCCGGCGCCTGGCCCATCGTGCCCTCCACCTCGACGTGTCCTGCATGGCCGACCAGCACGATCTCGTGGTCGGAGCGGGCGAAGCGTTGCGCCTCGACGTGCACCTTGGTGACGAGCGGGCAGGTCGCGTCGAGGGTGCGGAGGCCCCGCTCGGACGCCGCCTGCCGCACGGCCGGCGAGACGCCGTGCGCGCTGAACACGAGGAGCGCCCCGGGCGGAACGTCCGCCGGGTCTTCCACGAAGATCGCGCCCTTGGCGCGGAGGGCGTCGACCACGTGGCGGTTGTGGACGATCTCGTGTCGGACGTACACCGGGGCGCCGTAGCGCGCGAGCGCGCTCTCCACGATCTCGATGGCGCGATCGACGCCGGCGCAGAAGCCGCGGGGATTGGCGAGCAGGACGCGCACGGCGCGCAGGGTAGCAGCGTGATCGGGGGTTTGGAGGGCGGACCCCGCGAGGTACACTCCGGGCCGCGAGTTTTCCCCGGTCGGGACCGCGAGCAGGAGAACCTGGATGGCAGACCTCGACGGCTTCCGTCGCGACACGCACGACTGGCTCGAGAAGAACGCACCGCCCGACATCATCGGCCTCGTTGCCAACGACCTCGAGGGCACCTGGGGCGGACGCAAGGCGACCTTCGCCGTCCCCGGCATGAAGACCTGGCTCGAGGTCATGGGTGCGCGCGGCTGGACCGCTCCGACCTGGCCGAAGGAGTACGGCGGCGGCGGGCTCTCGGCCGCGGAAGCGAAGGTCCTGGCGCAGGAGATGGCGAAGCTGCGCATCCCCCCGCCCCTCATCGGGTTCGGCCTCACGATGATCGGCCCGACCCTGCTTCAGTTCGGCAACGAGGAGCAGAAGCGCGAGCACCTCCCGCGCATCTGTCGCGGCGAGATCCGCTGGTGCCAGGGCTACTCCGAGCCCGGCGCGGGCTCCGACCTCGCGTCGCTCCAGACCAGGGCCGTGCGCCAGGGCGACGAGTTCGTCGTCTCCGGCACGAAGATCTGGACCTCCTATGCAGACAAGTCGGATTGGATCTTCGCCCTCGTGCGCTCGAACCCCGCTGCGAAGAAGCAGGAGGGCATCACGTTCCTCCTGATCGACATGCAGACGCCCGGCGTCTCGGTCCGGCCGATCCTCCTCATCAGCGGGAAGTCGCCGTTCTGCGAGACGCACTTCGAGCACGTGCGCGTGCCGGTCCGGAACGTGGTCCACAAGATCGACGCCGGATGGACCGTGGCGAAGGCCCTGCTCGGACACGAGCGGAGCATGATCGCCGACGCCTTCGGTGGCGGCGGCGGGGGCGGGGGTCAGCGCACGAGCCGGATGAGCGCGCTGGCGCACCTCGCACACGAGCGGCTCGCGGGCGCCGACGGGCGCGTCTCCGACCCGGTGCTGCGCGACCGCGTGGCCCTCGAGGACATGGACACGCGCGCCTTCGCCTACACCGTACAGCGCGCGAAGGACGGCGCGAAGGCGGGCCATCGGCCCGGGCCGGAGAGCTCGATCTTCAAGGTGTACGCGACCGAGCTGAACATGCGCCGGCACGAGCTGATGATCCAGGCGCTCGGACCCGACGGGATCGGCTGGGAGGGACCCGGTTTCGACGACTCGGCCCTCGACACCACGCGCGACTGGCTGCGCTCCCGCGGCAACTCGATCGAGGGGGGCACGTCGGAGGTCCAGCTCAACATCATCGCGAAGCGCGTGCTGGGACTGCCGGACTAGATCCGGGCCACTTTTCTTCGCTCGGGCTCGATTGACTTCGCTCGGCTTCGCCTCGCTGCGCGCGCCTTCGGCGCTTGCGGGGTCCTAGGGGTAATCGGTGGAACTAGTGCTCTCGGAAGATCAGGAACTCCTCGCCAAGACCGCGAACGACTTTGTTGCCGAGCACTCGCCGGTTTCTCGGATGCGGAAGCTGCGCGATTCGAAGGATCCTGTCGGGTTTTCCCGCGAGCTCTGGAAGCAGATGGCGGAGCTCGGGTGGGTCGGGATCCCGTTTCCCGAGAGCGTCGGAGGGGCGGGGCTCGGGCTCGCCGAGCTCGCGCTGGTGCTCGAGGCGCTGGGCCGGAAGCTCGCGCCCGAGCCGTTCCTGTCGACGGTGCTCCTCGGAGGGCAGGCCGTCCTGCTCGGCGGGAGCGACGCGCAGCGCAAGGAGTGGCTCGCCCCGCTCGTCCACGGCGATCGCGTCCTTACGCTCGCGTTCCAGGAGGCGAAGAGCCGCTACGACCTCCGTCGCGTGGCGACGCGCGCCGAGAAGGCGGGTGACGGCTGGCGCCTCACGGGCGAGAAGATCCAGGTGCTCGACGGGCACGTCGCGGACGCGCTCGTCGTTGCTGCCCGCACGTCGGGCGGCGAGACCGATGCGAAGGGCATCACGCTCTTCCTCGTACCGAAGGGCGCTCGCGGGCTCGACGTCACGCGCCAGTGGCGGGTCGACTCGCGTAACGCCGCGTTGGTGAAGCTCTCCGGTGTCACGGTGGGACGCGCCGACGTGGTCGGCCCGCTCGACGAGGGCGGAGACCTGCTCGAGCGGGTCGTGGACCGCGGCATCGTGGGGCTCTCCGCCGAGATGCTCGGCTCCATGCACCAGGCGGCGGACGACACGTTCCAGCACCTGAAGACGCGTGTGCAGTTCGGCGTCCCGATCGGCTCGTTCCAGGCGCTCAAGCACCGCGCGGCCCGCATGTACATCGAGCTCGAGCTGTCGCGGTCGACGGTGATGGCGGCGGCGCGGGCGGTCGACGAGAACGCGCCCGACCTGCCGAAGCTGGCGTCCCTCGTGAAGGCGCGCTGCTCCGAGGCGGGCATCCTCGTCGCCAACGAGGCGATCCAGATGTTCGGCGGAGTGGGGATGACCGACGAGTACGACATCGGGTTCTACCTGAAGCGTGCGCGCGTCGCGGAGATCACCTTCGGCGACGCCGCCTTCCATCGTGACCGCTGGGCCCGGCTCTCGGGGTATTGAGCGCGCGCGCCGAGCGAGCGGGCTCTCGTGAAGCTTGACCCCACCACTCGCCTCCTGCGCGCCTGCCGCGGCGAGCCGATCGATCGGGCGCCCGTGTGGCTCATGCGCCAGGCCGGGCGCTACCTGCCGGAGTACCGGAAGGCGCGCGAGGGCGTGCCGTTCCTCGAGATGTGCCGCCGCGTGGAGAAGGCGGTCGAGGTCTCGCTCCAGCCGCTGCATCTCGTCGGTGTCGAGGCGGTCATCCTCTTCTCCGACATCTTCGTGCCGGTCGCGGGCATGGGCGTCGACCTCGACTTCGCCCCGGGGCCGGTGATCGCCCAACCGATCCGCTCGCTGGAGCAGGTGACCGCGCTCCGTGTCCCCGACGCGCGCGAGTCCGTCCCCTACGTCCTGGAGATCCTCCGCGCGCTGCGCGGTGAGCTCGCGACCGCACGCGTACCCCTGCTCGGGTTCGCCGGAGCGCCCTTCACGCTCGCGGCGTACCTCGTCGAGGGAAGGGGCTCGAAGGACTTCGCGACCCTGAAGCGCATGATGTATCGCGCGCCGGACGTGCTGCGCGCGCTGCTGGCGCGCCTCACGGAGATGACGATCGGCTACCTGAACGCGCAGATCGAGGCCGGCGCGCAGGTGGTGCAGCTCTTCGACACCTGGGCGGGGCTGCTCTCGCCGGCCGACTACCGCGCGTGGGCGGCGCCGATCCACCGCGAGATCGCGTCTCGGGTGGCGCGGTCGCGCGCACCGCTGGTGCTCTACGTGAACGACGGCGCGCACGTGCTCGGGCCGATGCTGGAGTCGGGCGCGGACGTGCTCTCCCTCGACTGGCGCGTGGACATCGGGGAGGCTGCGCGCCTCGCGGGGGCGCGCGCGAGCCTGCAAGGCAACCTCGACCCGTGTGCGCTGGCCGCTCCGCCGGCGCGCATCGCGGCGCTCGTCGCCGAGATCGCCGCCGCCGCGGCTCCGGCGCGGGGCCACATCCTGAACCTCGGCCACGGGGTGCTCCCGGAGACACCCGTCGAGGGCGTGCGCGCCTTCGTCGAAGCGGCCAAGGCGCTTCCCGTCCGCGCGCTCTAGGGACCGCCCTCCGGGACGCGCAGGTACAGCCCGGCGACCGGCTCCCGGCCGAACCCGACCGCCGGGGGGCGATCGCCCGCGCCCACGACGAGCTCGGCTCCCCCCGCCGGATCGACCGCGAGGAACGCGTCCGCCCGATAGCCCTCCCGCACGTAGGCCTCCGTCCAGCGCGTGAGGAAGCGCTCGCTCCCCGGAAGGGAGAAGAGATTGCTCGGGTGCATCACGATGGCCGCAGGCCGCGCGCGGGAGACCTCCTCTGCCGCGGCCTGCTGCCGCTCCAGCGCGTTCGCGTACGGGCCGTAGAGCGGGAAGAGGAAGATGTACCGCGACGCCGAGACCCGGCGCGCGTAGAAGAGGAGCTCCGGCTCCGCCCCGAACACGAACACGCGGTCCTCGGGGCGCGTCGATGCGGCGATCCGTGCGGCGAGCGCAGGCATCTCCGCGAAGTAGTTCGTGGGGTAGATCTTCCGCGCCGCTTCGGCGGGCGTGTAGCGCGTCAGGAAGGGGTAGAGCGAGATCGCCGGCAGCGCGAGGAGGGCGACGCAGACGAAGGCGATCCGCGCGGCGCGCGGTGCTCCGCTCCACGCGCGCGCGCACGCCACGCGCTCGGCGCCGAGCGCGGCGGTCAGGGCGAGCGGAGGCAACAGCTGCTGGAAGTAGTGCGGGAAGAAGTAGCCGCTCGCCGAGACGCCGACTCCCGCCGTGAGCAGCCAGCCCGCGAGGAAGACCAGGAGCGCAGTCCGGCCCGAGCGCCGGAGCGCGACGAGCCCGGCGACGGAGAGCGCCCAGACTGCTGCCTGGGACGGGGCCAGCGCGGCCAGGGCCGATTCGAGCGCCCCGACGCGCAGCGACCACGGCAAGGCGTTCGAATACTCGAGGTTGTGCATGAAGACGTCCGAGAGGAGCTCTCGCAGACCGTGCTGCGAGAAGAAGAAGAGCGCGACGCCTCCCCAGACCGCCGCTCCTGCGACGGCGGACCAGCCCGCGAAGGCGGCCGCTCGCTGCAGTCGCCTCGTGCCGGGAGCGACCGCGGGGTAGAGGGTGACGAGCAGGACTGCGTTGACCGCCGCCACCTGTTTGAACGCGACTGCGACCGCCATCAGCGCCCCGCACGCAAGGCTCCAGGGAACGCGCCCCCGCCCCTCCGCCGCCGCGGCGAAGAAGGCGATCTGAGCGAGGATCAGGGGGAACGACATGAACACTTCGGTGTTGGCCGCCGTGCCCTGCACGGCGGGATCGGCGGAGAGGAGCGCGAACGCCACCGCGGAGGCCGCCGCCCACCCCTCGTTCGTGAAGCCGCGCGCGAGGCAGAAGAGCGCGACGGCGGAGGCGGCCGCGAACGCCGCGGCCACGCCGTGCACCGCGGGGATCGGGTCGATCGGCAGGGCGAGGGCGAGGCGATAGGTCCAGAAGACGCCCGGCGGCTTCTGGTCCACCCAGTCGCGGTACGGAAGCTCGCCGTGTCCGAGCCGCCACGCGATGTACGCGTACTCGCCCTCGTCGCGCTCGAGCGGGACCTCGAGGAGCGGCGCGCGGACCGCGAACGTCACGCCGACGACGAGCGCCCCGAGGGCGAGCGTCCGAACGGCCGAGCGTCGGTCGGGGTGGGCGGGCAATCCGGTGTCTATGGTCGCGTCGCGCGCAGCAGGAGGTTCTTGCCCGCCAGCCGGTGGAAGAGGCGGTCGAGGAGCAGGCTCGCCGGGAAGACGAGGCGGTCGTAGAGGCGGACCGACCGCGCGGTGATCTCGCCCTTCCTGTCGCCGAGGAAGCGGTAGGCGAGGGCCGCGAGGAATCCCAGCGAGTCCACGAAGCGGACGTCCGTCACGACGAAGCCCGCGGCGCGGAACACCCGCGACAGCTCCTCCCTCCCGTAGCGCCTCTGGTGACCCACGAGCGTGTCGTTCGCGCTCCACAGCAGCCGGAACGCGGGCACGTAGATCAGACACCGTCCGCCGGGCGTGAGGCGGGCGTGGAGCTCCCGGGCGACGGCGGCGTCGTCGGGGCAGTGCTCCAACACGTTGACGGAGACCACGTAGTCGAAGCGGCGGCCTTCGAGCTGGCCGAGCGCAGCGACGCTCACGAGGCCGTCGGCCGCGAGCCGCCGCCGGAGCTCCGGGTCGGGCTCCACGCACGCGACCTCGAAGCCGCGCGAACGGAACGCGCCGGCGAGCCGGCCGCGCCCCGCGCCGAAGTCGAGGACGCTGCGGGCCGCGCCCGCGAACCCGAGCGCCTGCTGGAGGAGGTAGCGGTTGTAGCGTTCGGCCTGGTCGATCGCGTCGATCAGGTGGGCGCCTTCGAAGGTCCGCTCCACCTGCGATCACTCCCGCATCGATCGTTTCCACAGCTCGATCGTCTCCTGGTGGTAGTGGGAGATCGTGTCGAGCAGGAGGCCCACGACGAAGCTCACGGCGGAGAGCACGCCGAGCCCGGCGGCGAGGATCGCGCGCGGCACGTGAAAGACGAACCGCGACTGATAGAAGTCGAGCACCGGCGCGCTGCCGGCCACCAGCGAGAGGACCATCAGGATCCCCGCGATCGTGGTGAAGAACACGAGCGGCTTGTAGTCCTTGAACAGGAGGAAGGTGCACTTGAAGATCAGCAGTCCGTCGCTCACGGTGTCGAGCTTGGAGCGGCTCCCCGCAGGTCGGGACCGATACTCGATCGGGACTTCCAGGATCGGCAGGCCCTTCGCAAGCGCCTGGAGGGTCATCTCCGTCTCGATCTCGAAGCCGTCGGAGCGGAGGTGGACGAGGCGTACGAAGCGGCGCGAGAGGATCCGGTAGCCCGAGAGCACGTCGGTGATCGGCGCGCGGAACAGCAGCGCGATCGCGCGCGAGATCACGCGGTTCCCGACCTTGTGGAAGAGCCGGAACGCCCCGGGGTCGTGGTCGTCGAGCCGCGTCGCCACGAGCATGTCCACGCCGGACTCGAGGAAGCGCCTCAGCAGATCGGGTGCAGCGTCGGCCGGGTAGGTGTCGTCACCGTCGATCAGCACGTAGACGTCGGCGTCGATCGCGCCGGCCATGTGCCGGATCACGTTCCCCTTGCCGCGCATCGGCGAGTGGACGACGCGCGCCCCGGACGCGCGTGCGATCTCCGCGGTCCGGTCCGTGGACCCGTTGTCGAACACGGTGATCTCCGCGCCCGGGAGCGCCGCCTTCATGTCGGCGATCACCTTCGCGAGGGTCGTCTCCTCGTCGAGGCAGGGGATCACGACGGCGATGGTCGGCGGCTCTGCCTGGCGTGCGAGCATGACCGCCCAGTCTACCAGCGCGCGCGGCCGCCTTGCGGACGGCCTAGCCCGCGAAGGCCCAGGCGATGGCGCCCAGGAAGGCCGCCGCCCAGCCCCAGGGCAGGGCCCGCAGGGCGAGCGGGGCGCGGCGCGCCAGGAGGTCGTCCAGGGCGGCGAAGCCGAGGACGCCGAGCAGCCCGAGCTCGGGGGTGAGCAGGAGTCCGTAGAAGCTCTTGGGTCCGGACCAGAATGGGTATCGGAGGAGCGCGCCCACGAGGGATACGAGGAACAGCACCGGGAGGAGCACCAGCAGGGAATCCGCGAGGCGGCGGCCGAGGTCGCCGCCCCGCAGGGCCCGGAACGCCAGCCGCGCCCAGCCGACGCCGAGCAGCGCCGTGGCCGGCAGGGCCAGCAGGAAGGCGGCGGCCATCCAGTCGTAGCGCCAGCGCGCGCCCGCGCCGGCCGGCGACGTCGCGCCGCTCAGCAGGCCGTCGCCCCACAGCGTCGTGTAGAGCCCGTCCCAGAGCGAGTGGAAGCTCGAGAACCAGGGGCGTGTGAGCGCATCCCCGAAGCCCAGGAAGTACGCGGCGGTGTGGAAGCCCGGAAGCTGCCACCAGGTCTGCGCCGGGTCGACGTTCAGGTTCCACACGAGTGCGTTCCCGAAGTGCTGCTGGTTTCGCAGGTACACCCAGCCCGCGAGCGCCGCGGCGATCGCGAGGCTCAGCGCCCCGCGCGACACGGATCGCGCGAGGCTCGTTCGCTCCGCCACGAGCCGCTTCGTCGCGAGCGCGCCGACCAGGATCGGCAGGAGCACGAGGCTCGAGTACTTGGTCAGGACTGCGGCGCCGAGCAGCAGGCCGAGGCCGAGGTCGTCGCGGAGCGTGGCGCGCTCGCGCACGAGGGCGCACACGGTGGCGAACACGGCGAGCGCGGCGAGCAGGGCGTGGGGCGCCTCGTTCGAGACGCACGCCGCGAGCGTCAGGTTCATGGGCAGCAGCCCGGCTGCGACGAGGGCGCCGGCCTCGACCCAGGGTGCGCCCGGGACGAGCCGGCGCGCGAGGCCCCGCCCGACGAGCGCCAGACCGAAGCCCGACAGCATCGGCACCGCCACCAGGGCTGCGCGCGCGAGCGGGCCGTCCGGGCCGGTGACACAGAGCAGGAGCGCCGCGACGGCGTGGAAGAGCGGCGGGTGGTACATCACGGCGCCGTCGCTCGCGAGCGGGAGCGCGTGGTGCTCGAAGATCCAACGGACGTACGCGAGGTGCGCGGCGGCATCGAAGCCGATCTCCGCCGGGCGGACGATCACCTTCGCGAAGAAGACGGACCAGAACAGCGCCAGCGCTGCGAGCGCCGTGGCGGGCGCCCAGCGCGCCGCGCCCGGCCTGCGCCGCAGCAACAGGAAGAGCGCTGCGCCGACGCCGCCGAGGAGCGCGACCGGGAGCGCGTTCGCCGCGAGCGCAGCAGGCGGTGCGGGGAGGTCCGCGCTCTCGGGGTGACGCAGCACGTCGTCCGCGAGCGCGGCGTGGGCGGCCGGATCTCCCTCCCACGCCGCGGTCCACGCCTCGTCGGTCTGCAGCGGCAGGTCCCGTCCGTCCGTACCGACCAGCCCGTCGATCCGGATCTGGAGCGCGGGATTCCCGTCGGGGTTGGTGACTCGCGCGAAGAGCACGTTGTCACCCGCCACGACGTCGGACGTGACGTCGACGACCGCCGCCTCCTTCCAGCGGTCCCCGGCGCGTCCTCCGGGCGGCAGCTCCTTCCCGTTCAGGACGAGCGATGCGTCCCGGAGCGCGCGCACGCGTAGCGTCACCGGACGGTGTGGTTCGGCCGCACGGAAGCGGAGCTCGAAGAAGCTCAGCGGCGGGTGCGCCCGCTCGATCACCATGCCATGGGTCTGGATCGGCGTCTGCGCCACGATCCACGGCGTGCCGTCCTGCGGGAGGAACGGCACCTCCGGCGAGCGCAGCACGTCGTTCGCGAGCATCCCGGCGACGGCGACCGCCAGGAGGGCCGCGCTCGCGACCTGGAGCCGCCGGAGCCCGTCCACCGTCGGCGCCTCAGTCTGCCCGCACGGGCTTCGATGCCTGGAAGGCCGCAAGGCGCGCGTTGGCCGCCGAGCGCGCCTCGGGGTCGCCGCCGGCCAGCGCCTGGAGGCGACGGGCGATCTGGATCGCCTCGTCGAACCGGCCGGCCTCCGCCAGCGCGGCGGCGAGAGTGTCGAGGAGCGCCGCGTCCTCGTGTCCCACCGCATCGTTCGCGCGTGTCGCCCAGTACACGGCCTCGGTTCCATTGCGCAGGGACGCGTCCGGGCTCGTCGCGAGGACCCACGCCAGGTTGTTCGCCCACATCACGCTGCTGTCGGCCGGCGAGAGCTCCGGCCGGAGCTCGAGGGCTGCACGAAAGTGCGTCACCGCCCGGCCGGGACGGCGGAGCCGGAGCAGCTCCTCGGCCAGCGCGGCGTGCGTCAGCGCGTCTCCGGGGTCGAGCGCAACGACCCGCTCCATGGCCGCTGCGGCCTCGGCGCGACGGTCCTGCTTGAGGCGCACGCGCGCGAGGCCACGGTGGGCGAAGACGAGGTCCGATTGCGCGGCGATGGCCGCCTCGAACTGCGCGGCCGCCTCCTGGAGGAGGGGGCCGGCCGACCCGGGATCGTTCCCGGTGACCCGCAGCGTGAGGTCGAGGGCGTGCTCGCCGAGCGCCGCGTGCTCCGGGCCCGACCCCGGCGCGAAGCCCAGCGTCTCCGCGAGGCTCTCGACCCAGGGGCGCTCGAACGCCGCGAGGAGCGCCAGCGTGGCGTTCTCCGCGGGCGGGATCGTGCGAAAGAGGTGCAGCGGGGCGTCGAACTCCAGCAGCAGGTTCAGATCGGTGTTGACCGGGCCCCCGGGATCCTTCTCCACCAGCGCCGCCAGCTGGTCCGGGCCGAGCGCATAGTGGAGGAGCAGGAGCTGTCGCGCGTCGCTCGTCCCGAACCAGCGGTCGAGGTCGTCCCGGATCGCGGGCGTCGCGTCGATGGTGTCCTGGAGACGCTGGAGACCCGCAGCGTCCGGCAGGATCGGCCGCCCGGACGCGAGCACGACGGTGTCGGCGCCGCCGGCGAACGTGAGGACGCCGACGTAGGGGAGCTCGCTGCGGACGGTCCGCAGGATCATCGCGTAGTCGCGGGTCGTGAAGTTGTAGGTCTGCACCCACTGCGCGAGGAGGCCCCCTTCGCGCAGGTGTTCCCGCACGGCGCGGAAGTGCTCGCGGGTGAAGAGGTTCGACACGCCGGCGAGCCACGGGTTGGACGGCTCGGAGATGATCAGGTCGTAGGGCTGCCAGCTGCCCTGGATCGCGGTGCGGCCGTCGCCGAACACCATGTCGAAGCGGCCGTCGGTCCGTTCGTGCGGGCGATGGTTGAACGCGGCGAAGTAGGACGCGGCTTCGTAGACCGCGGGCTCGAGCTCGCACGCCGTCACGTGCGTGTCGGGGAAGAGCAGGCTCGCGCCCGGCGTGGCGCCGCTGCCGAAGCCGATCACGAGCACGTCCCGCGCGTCCGGCGCGAGGAACCTCGGGAGATACGCGGCTCCGAGCTGCGTGAGCATGTCGGGACCGGTGCTCGCATCGACCTTGCCGTTGAGCCGCAGGCTGCGCGCGCGACCGGGGACGTCGTGCACGAAGACGTTGGTCGACGCGCCCTCGCGGAAGAAGAGCGGGACGATCGCCGCGGTCCAGTCTGCGCCGGGCGCGAGCGCGGCGTAGTCGCGGGCCGGATCGCCGTAGAGATAGAGGCCGAGGTTCGTGACGCGAGGGTCGAGCGGCCGCGCGAGCGCCGCCACGATCACGCCGCCCGCCACGGCCGCGACCGCGCCGCGCCAGCGTGCCCCCGCGCTGCGCCAGGGCCAGATCGCGAGCAGCGAGAGCGTATAGAGGGCCGCGGCCAGCGCCAGCGCGCCCGCCGTGCCGATCCACGGGAACAGCACGATCGCGGTCGCGCTCGCGCCGAGGATCGAGCCGAGCGTGTTCCAGGCGTAGATCCTGCCGACGGCCTCGCCGACGCGCGCTGCGCTCGACCGGGTGAGGTGGACGAACAGCGGGAAGAGGAGGCCCATGCACACCGCTGGAACCGCCTCGAGCGCTGCGCTCACGCCGACGGAGAGCAGCCCGTTCCAGAAGGCGTCGCCGCGCAGCGCGCGCACGCCGTCGGCGGCCACGAAGAGCGAGAGCGCCGGCAACAGGGCCTTGCCGAGGAGCGTGCTCGCCACGAGCACGCCGATCACCACGAGCGGGACGGCGTCGGACGAGGCGACCGGCCGGACCCAGAGATGGAAGATCAGGCTGCCGAGCGCGATCCCGACGAGCACGACGAAGAGCGTCGCCGTGAACGCATAGGTCGAGCCGCCGAGCACGAGGGCGAGCTGCCGGCTCCACGTCATCTCGAGCACGAGCGCCGCGCCACCCGAGAGGAGCGCGGCCGTGAGAAGGCCGCCGAGCCGCTCCGTGGGGGCGGCGGGAGGCGCCGCGGAAGGAGATGGGGCGGGCCCGGCGAGGCGTCGCACGGCGGCGCCGCGGCTGGCCACGAGCGAGAGCGAGCCGATCGCGAGGTTGATCGCTGCAGCGAGCTGGTTCGTGGCGAGGAGCCCGAGCCACGGCAGGAGGTGGAAGCCGGTCAGGTAGCAGCCGAGCGCGGCGCCGAACGTGTTGACGGCGTAGAGCCACGCCGTGGCCTGGTCCAGCGAGCCTTCCCGCAGGGTCAGCTGGCGGATGAGGAGCGGCAGCGTTCCCCCCATGAGGACGCAGGGCGGTCCGATCACCAGCAGCGTGACGCCGAACTCGGTGCCGAAGCGGAGGAGCGGCCGTGCAGGCAGGCTGGCGTGGAGCCCGACCGATGCGCCGACGAGGGCCGCGATCTCGTAGGGGATGACGAGCGCGAGCAGACCGATCGAGAGCTCGCACAGGCCGTAGGCGCGCAGGGGAGACCGCACGCGGTCTGCGACGCGCCCGATGAGGGCGGCCCCGAGCCCGAGGCCGAAGAGGAACGAGGCGCCGACGGCTGCAAAGGCGAGGCTCGAGCTCCCCCAGACGTGCGCGAATCGCTTGAACCAGACGAGCTGGTAGGCGAGACCGGATCCACCCGACAGGAAGAACACCGCGGAGGTGACCCAGAAGACTCCGGGGGGGACGGTGGGTCGGCGCCGCGGCATGGGAGGGCGCAGCCTCGCCCGCGCCGCGGCCGCGCGTCAAGCCCCGGGGAGAGAGATATCGTTCCCGCGAACCGGGGGTGAGCGCACGTTGTCCAGCCGGCTCCGCATGCTGCTCCTCGCGGTGGCCCTTGGCGCGGCGACCGTTGCGGCGTACACGCCCGTCTTCTCTGCGGGCTTCGTCGACGTAGACGACGCCGACTACGTGCCGGAGAACGACGTCGTGAGGGCCGGGCTGCGGGCCGACGGCGTGGTCTGGGCGTTCACCGGCACCCATGCCGGCAACTGGTTCCCGCTCACGTGGCTGAGCCACATGGCCGACGTGGAGCTCTTCGGCCTGGAGCCCGGCGGCCACCACGCCATGAACCTCGCGCTCCACGTCGCCAACGTGCTGCTGCTGTTCGCGCTGCTGGTGGGCATGACGGGCGAGCTCGCGCCGAGCTTCCTCGTCGCCGGCGTCTTCGCGCTCCACCCGATCCAGGTCGAGTCCGTCGCCTGGATCTCCCAACGCAAGACGACGCTCAGCACGCTGTTCGGGCTCCTCGCGCTCTGGGGCTACGCGCGGTTTGCGCGCACGGGCGCGCGGTGGGCCTACGCGGGCAGCCTGGTGGCGTTCGCGGCGTCGCTCCTCGCCAAGCAGGCGTTCGCTGGGCTGCCGTTCGCGCTGCTCCTGCTCGACTATTGGCCCCTCCGCCGACCGGAGCTCGAGCCCCCGCCCGGGGAGCTCCCGACGGCGCGCTCGCTCGCGCGCGGATGGCTCCGTCTCCTGCCGGACAAGCTGCCCTATCTGCTGCTCACGATCGGCGCCAGCGTCGCTGCGCTCGTCGCCCAAGGCGAGGCGATCGCCACGGGTGCGACGTTCCCGCTCTCGGTCCGGCTCGGGAACGCCGTGCTCTCCTACGGCCGCTACGTCGGCACGCTCGTCTGGCCGACGCACCTCGCGGTCTTCTATCCGCTCCGCGAGGAGGACGTGACGCTCCTGCGTGTCGCCGTCTCCGGGGTGCTGCTGCTGGCGCTGACGCTCGTCCTGTGCCGGCTGGGCCGCACCCGCCGCCAGCTCGTGGTCGGCTGGTTCTGGTTCCTGGGGATGCTGGTGCCCGTCGTCGGTGTCGTGCAGGTCGGCGCGCAGGCGATGGCCGATCGCTACGCGTACGTCCCCTGCTGGGGGCTCCTGGTGGCGGGGGTATGGACGGCGTGGGAGGCCGTGCGGTCCCCTCGCTGCGGGGCCGCCTGGCGGCCGGTGGCGGCGGGCGGCGCCGCGGCGCTGCTCCTCGGACTCGCCTTCCTGACGCACCGGCAGGCGGAGCGCTGGCACGACTCGATCGCGCTGTTCGAGTCCGCGGTCGCCGCCGACGACGGGAACTACGTGGCGCACCGCGCCCTCGCGGCGCAGTACTTCAACCGGGGCGACTATGCGCGCGCCCTCCACCACGCGGAGGAGGGGATGAAGCATCCGCGCGACCTCGGCGAGATCCTTCCGATCTACGGCATGGCCCTCTTCCAGACGGGCGCGACCGCGGAGGCGATCGAGCGGCTGCAGGAGTCCACGCGCGTCGCGCCCCAGAAGATCGCAGGATTCACGAATCTGGCGTGGGTCTACCTCCAGCTCGAGAAGCCCGCGCTCGCGGTCCCAGTGCTCACCGCCGCGCTCGAGCACGATCCGCAGAGCGTTCGCGCGACGCAGCTGCTCGCGCAGGCGCAGCTGCGGCAGGGGAACCTCAGCGAGGCGGCGGAGACGCTCGATCGCCTCATCGCGCTTGCGCCGAGAGACTTCGATGCACGCATCGAGCGTGCGCGGACCGCCGTGCGTCTCGGGCGTCCGGGTGAGGCCGAAGCCGGCCTGCGGGACGCGCTCGAGGCCGCACGGGGGTTCCCGGACGATCGCCGGCCCCAGCTCACGTCGACCCTCCACCTCTATCTCGGCGATCTCCTCGTCGGGGAAGGGGACGGAGCGCGCGGCGCCGCGGAGTACGAGCTCGCCCTCGTGGACTGGCCCGACAGTCCCGCCGCCAACTCGAAGCTGGCGAAGCTCCTCGCGGAGAGCACGGACCCCGCGGTGCGCGATCCCGCGCGGGCCGAGCGGCTCGCCGCGCGAGCCCGCGCGCTCGCTCCCCCGCCGCGAGACGCTTCCTCCGCCGACGCGCGGCCGTGATCCCCGACGCGGGCCGCTACGAGGCCGCGGCCCCAGACGGCGAAGCCCCTCCTCGCCGTGGGGCGAGGAGGGGCCTCCGAGAAGAAGCCGGAGTCCTGGACCCGGCTGGTCCCCTAGCGCGACCGCCGCCGTCCGGCGATCGCCAGGCCGACGAGGCCCGCAGCCGTCGCCAGCAGGGTCGCAGGCTCCGGCACGATCGTCGCGTAGCCCACGATCGAGCCCGTGGCGGTCCCGTTCAGGTTGACACCGGACAGGCTCACCGAGACCGGCAGGTTGATCGGAATCGTCAGCTTGTACAGGTTCACGCCGCCGTACAGGCACGAGCCCGTGACGATCGGGCACGCCACGATCGAGCCCGCGCCGCCACCGCTGTTGACGGCGTTGATCGGCCCGGTATTGCCGATCGTGTCGCCGATGGCGGTCGTCCCGGAACTGACCGAATCGAAGTTGATCGTCGAGTCGGCGAGGCCAATGGTCGTGGTGTTCGAGACGAACGAGGTCCCCGTCACCGCCAGCACGGCGCTCGCAAGGTCATAGCTCACGTTGGTGAAGCTGATGTACCCGGCGTTGACCGTGATGATCGACACCTGCGCGTTCACCCGAGCCGCGTAGACGGCGGGCGCCGCGCTCGTGTTCTGGAATTGCCCGGCCGTGTTGTTCGCATCCGTCGACGCGGTGTTGTAGGCCGCCGGATTCGGGCGGTAGCTCCCGGTGTTCACGCCCGAGAGGGTCGATGATCCACCCAGGAACTGGACGCTCGTGATGCCCGAGCCGACGTCGGTGGCCAGGAAGCCGTCCACGGGAGCCGTGTTCGTGGTCCAGGTCGCGTTGTTCTGGTTGCGCAGCCGCATCGTCGCGGAGAGGGTTCCCAGCGTGACGGGCTGATCGGGAATGGCCAACTTGAAGCTGCTCTGGGTCGATTCGACGTCCCAGCTCACGGAAACGGCAAAGGCAGGCGAGGCAAGGGCGCAGACGGCCAACGTGGCCAGGGCGCGGGTCAACACACGAGTCATCTTGAGGCTCCTTCCCAGGTAAGCCGATGATCCAGCGAGCCGAGGGTATTGCAATCCATGTACCAATCGGTCGAAGACGCGCTAAACGACCGTAAAAGAAGCTGAAGTGCCCTAAATCGGGCCGGCCGGAAGAAGCGCCGGCGGAAGCGGACTTCCGCGCCTTTGGAAAACCTTTTCCGCGGGCGCGCGGCAATCCTCTGGTCCGAGCCGTCTCGGGTAACCTCGTGCGTGGTCCGAGCGACGCGAGGCCCATCGACAGGCATGTCCCCGAGGCTCCGCTGGATCGTTCCGCTCGTCGCGCTGGTCGCCCTGGCGGCCGCCAGCTACCAGCCCGTCTTCCAGGCCGGCTTCGTCAACTTCGACGACAACGGCTACGTCACGCTCAATCCCCGGGTCGCCACCGGCCTGCGGCTCGAGAACGTCCGCTGGGCGCTCACCGGCGTTCAGCTCGCGAACTGGCACCCCGTGACGTGGATCAGCCACATGCTGGACGTCGAGCTGTTCGGGCTCCAGCCCGCGGGCCACCACGCGACCAACGTGGTGCTCCACCTCGTGAACGTCGTGCTGCTGTTCCTGCTCCTGCGCTCCCTCACGAAGGATGACGCCCCGAGCCTCTTCGTCGCCGGCGTCCTGGCGCTGCATCCCGGCAACGTCGAGTCCGTGGCCTGGATCGCGCAACGGAAGACGCTCCTCTGCACGGGGTTCGCGCTCCTGTCGGTCTGGAGCTATGCGCGCTACGCGGGCGGCGGCGGACGCCGTCCCTACGCGGCCAGCCTCGTCACGTGCGCGCTCTCGCTCCTGTCGAAGCCGATGTTCGTCACGCTGCCGTTTCTGCTCCTGCTGCTCGACTACTGGCCGCTGCGCCGCGCCGAGCTGGAAGGCGGGTCGGACCGCGGCCCCACGTGGGGCGCGCTCGCGCGAGGGGCGTGGAGGCTCGCGCCAGAGAAGCTCCCGTTCCTGGCCCTCGCGACGGCGGCCTCGGTCATCACGTTCTTCGCGCAGCAGGACGCGATGTCGCCGATCGATACCTATCCGCTGCTCTCCCGGCTCTCCAACGTGGCCGTGGCGTACGTGCGGTATCTCGGCTTGTTCTTCGCTCCCGTGCGGCTCGCCGCCTTCTATCCGCTCTACCTGGACGAGCTCACGCCCGCGCGCGTGGGCGCGAGCGTGACGCTGCTGCTCGCGATCACGGCGGGCGTCGTCGCCCTCGGCCGCAGGCGCCGCTACCTGCTGGTGGGCTGGCTCTGGTTCCTCGGGACGCTCGTGCCCGTCATCGGTCTCGTGCAGGTGGGCATGCAGTCCCTGGCCGACCGCTACGTCTACGTCCCGTTCCTCGGCCTCGCGATCGCCTTCGCGTGGGCGGCGCAGGACGTCCTGCGGCTGCGCCCGCTGCGTTCCGCGCGCCTGGCCGTCGGCCTCGCGGTCGTGACGCTCTTCTGCGTGTGGGGCGTTCTCACCAGCCGTCAGGCGCGCACGTGGCACGATGGGATCACCCTGTTCGAGCACGCGGTGGCGAGCACGGACCGCAACTGGATGGCGCACGGCTACCTCGCGAGCGTGTACTTCGGCCGCGAGGACTTCGCGAAGTCGATCGCGCACAGCGAGGAGGCCCTCAAGTTCGGGCGCTCCATGGGCCCGATCCGCACGACCTACGGCCTCGCGCTCTACGAGACCGGCGAGCCCGACCGGGCCCGCGAGCAGTTCGAGCTCGCGACCCTGCAGGACCCCGACGACCCGATCGGCTTCATGAACCTCGGGTGGTTCCTGAGCGAGCGCGGGGACTACGACCTCGCCCTGCTGAACCTGATGGGCGCCGCCTCGAAGATCAGATCCAGCACGTCCGCCTACCTGAGGAAGATGATCTTCGCGAACTGGGCGGGCGTGCTCGCGAAGACCCACCAGCTCCCGGCGTCGCGCGAGAAGTACGAGCGCGCGCTCGAGATCGATCCCGACTCCGCGGTCCTGCTGCGGGACGCTGCGCGCATCGACGTCCAGCTCGGCGAGCCGGAGCGCGGCGCGGAGCGGCTCCGGCGCGCGCTCGAGCTCGATCCGGGCGACCTCGAGGCGTCCTACCTGCTCGCGACCGCCACGGCGCTCTCGGGCGACGCGGCCGGCGCCGCGACGCTCTTCGACCAGGCCCTCGCGGCCGATCCCCGCAAGGTGGTCGTGTCGATCGATCTCGCGCGGAAGGTTGCCACCGCGGGCCAGCCCGACGCTGCCGTCGGCGTCCTCCAGCTCCTCCTCGCGCGGAAGCCTGCGCTCTCCGACGAGGACGCCCGGTTCGTCGCCTCCACGCTGTGGACCCAGCTCGCCGAGATCGCGCTCGAGCGCGGGGACGTGACGGCCGCGCTGGGCGCGCTGGATCACGCGCTCGCCGCCTCGCCGGACGACTACGACGCGAACCACCGCCTGGCGTGGCTGCTCGCGACCAGCCCCGACCCGCACGTCCGCGACCCGGCGCGCGCCGTCGCGCTCGCGGAGAAGGTGACCGGCCAGCGGCGCGAGTACGCCTCGCTCGCGACGCTCGCCACGGCCTACGCGGCGGCAGGTCGCCTGCCGGCCGCCGCGGAGTCCGGCCGGGAGGCCCTCGCGCTCGCCCGAAAGGCCGGGGATGCGCACGCCGTCGCGTCGATCGAGTCGCAGCTGCGCCAGTACGGGGAGGACCCGGGCGGGGTCAGGGAGCCGGCGCAGTGACCGGACCGTCGCGCAGCGCACGTCCTCCGGCGTAGCTCGCGCGCTGCCGCTCGATCCGCTCGGCGAGCTCGGGCTGCCGTGCGGCGCGCGCCGCGTCGATCGCGCGCGTCGCGATCCTCTGGGCTTCGCCGAAGTCGCCCGCCGCCGCATGCGCCGCCGCGAGCGTCCCGAGCAGCTCGGGCCGATCGCAGCCCGTGGCGCGGCACGTCTCCGTCGCGAGCGCGAGCGCCGCGGCGCCGTCCCGGACCTCGGAATCACCGCTCGTCGCGAGCATCCAGGCGAGCCGGTTCCTCACCGGGAGCAGCGCGGGATCGAGCCGCAAGGCCGTGCGCAGCTCGGCGACGCCCTCGCGCGGACTCCCCCTCACGATGAGCGCGAGCCCGAGGTCCGCATGGGCGGCCGCCGAGCCCGGCTCGAGCTCCGCAGCACGGCGCAGGTGGGCGACGGCGGCGTCCACGTCGCCGGCGCGGAGCTCGAGCTCCGCCAGGGGGCCGTAGGCGCGGGCGAGGAGCGGATCGAGCTCGATCGCGCGGGCGAGCAGCGCGCGCGTGCGCGCGGCGTCTCCCTGCTTCGAGACCACGGCCGCGAGGTTGAGCTGCACGAGCGCGTGTCGCGGCGAGAGCGCGGCGGCGCGCTCGAGGTCGGCGCGCGCGGCGTCGAGGTCGCCGAGCTCCATCTCCGCGCGACCGAGGTTGTTGTAGGTCTCCGGAAAGCCCGGGTCGGCGTCGCGCGCGCGCTCGAGCAGCCGCACGGCCTCCCGGGTGCGGCCGGCGTCGAGCAGGGCGGTGCCCGCGTTGTACCAGGTGACCGCATCGTCGGAGTAGAGCTGGCGGACCGGCCAGTTGCAGAAGGCCGCGGCGGCCGCCCCGAGCCCGAGGCCCACGACGAGCTCCCGCGTCCGCCCGCCGTCGCGGAGGCGCCGGGTGAGCCCGTCCAGCCCCGCGCCGGCGAACAGAGCGGCGATCGGGACGACGGGATACCGGTAGCGGGCGAAGACGTAGAAGAGTGTCACCGCGGCGGCGAAGGCGAGCGCCATCGCGTAGAGCAGCCAGAGGCGGCGCCAGTCGCGCCGCGTCCACCATGCGCCCATCACCGCGAGCGGACACAGGATCCCGAAGTGGAGGCCGAGGCCGAGCGCGAAGAGGGGCCACGACTCGCGCGCGTGCGTGCCGAGCGCCTCGGCGTCGACCAGCTCCACGCGGTTCCACGTGAGGAGCCACTTCCAAGCGAGGAGCCGCGCCCACTCCCCGGGCGCGCTGCGGATGTCCGACCAGGCCCGCGCGAGCCAGTAGTCCGAGACCTCCGCCGGCCGGAGCGGCCGCTTCACGTCGTCCTCCGCCAGGAGCCGCGCGTCGTCGCGCTCGAACGCCGCCTCGCCGCGGCCGGCGCGCATGGGTGTGTAGCCCCCGTCGGCGCCGCGATGGTTCCCGATGTAGAAGTTCGAGCCCATCTGCGACGTCGTGAGGAGGAATTCGCCGCCGACGACCTGGTTCCGCAGGCCGACGGGCAGCAGCACCGCACCGGTCCCCAGCACGAAGACCGTGCAGAGGGCGAGCGAACGGGCCGTGCCGCCCGGCGACGCGCGCCAGGCGATCCAGACGAGCAGCACCGGCAGGAGCGCGGCCGCGTTCTCGCGGTTGAGGATCATCGCCCCGAGCAGCGCTCCGGCGCCGAAGAGTCGCAGGCCAGCGCGCCGGACGTCGTCTCCGGACAGGATCCACAGGAAGGCGGTCATGAGGAGGAGGTCGAGGGACGCCTTCTGGAGGATGCCGTCGAAGAAGAGCGCGGGCGGGTAGAGCGCGAGCAGGCCGCCCGCCAGCCACCCGACGCGCTCGGAGAAGAGGCGCGCTCCCGCCCGTGCGAGGAGGACGCAGGACAGCGCGCCGAAGGCGGCCTGTGCGACGCGCACCACCCAGGGGTCGTGTCCGAAGACGCGGTAGAGCGCGCCCACCAGGTACGGGTAGAGCGGCGTCTGGTAGAAGACGCCGGTGCCGATCCAGTCGCCGGCGGCGAGCTGCTGCGCCCAGCGATCGTACGCCGCGGCGTCGCCGAGCAGGACGCCGTACAGCGGCGAGCGCGACATCGCGCGGAAGTGCAGGGCCCGCACGAGGAGGGCGACGGACGCGAGCACGGCCGCCTGCGCGGCGACACCCGACCGGGCACGCACTCAGTCGAGCCCGTCGGGTCCGGGAAGGTGCACGAGCTCCTGCGCCCGGAGCGTCGTCGCGAACGCGCGCGCACGGCTCGCCGTGAGCCCGGACCAGAGCACGACGCGCCTGTGAAACGTGGCGGTGTCGGGCTCGCCGGCGAACTCCGCGGGCAGCAGGTCGCGCACGTCCGCGGCGAACGGCGCCGCCGCCGCCTCGTCCCTGACGAGCGCCACGTAGATCCACGGACGGCGTCCGTCGGCGCAGTCGAAGCGGATTCCGCGGTCGCCCGCCCAGCTCGCGAGCGACCGGCCCGGAATCGTGCCGCCCTTGGCCAGCCGCTCGACGAGGAGCCGGGCGACGCCCACGCTCTCGTCGTCCACCACCCGGCAGCCCGCGAGCTCCGGCGGGCTGCCGACGAGCAGGAGCGGCCGCTCCCCCGCGGCCCAGGCCCGCGGGCTCACGAGCTGCTTGGTCGAGAGCGGCGGCGCGCGAAACGGCGCCTCGCGATCGCGCTGCCCCGCGATGAAGCTCAACGCCATGGCCTCGCAGACGTCCGCGGCAGCGGCCTGGGGCCGGACCTCGAGCGCGGGCTGATCGAGCAGCTCGTAGGGGGCGGCGCCGGGCGCCGGCGCGATGCCCACCATGGCCTCGCGCTGAACGCTCGCTGCGAGCAGCGAACGCACCGCGACGCCCGGATCGCCGCGCAGCTCCGGCGCGGCGCGCGCGAGACGGGGATAGTTCTGGGCGTCGAGCAGGCGGAGCAGCGCGCGCGACGCCGCGTCGCGGTCCGGCGGCGCCAGACACAGCACGCGCTCGAGACCGGGGTCGGGAAAACACGCGCCGTCGGGCGCGGCGCCCGGCGCAGCTCCACCTTCCCCTGCCCGGGGCGGGGAGGGCGCGGAGGCCGCGCGGGGGCAGGGCTGGAGGGCGCGCACGGCGTCGCGGAGCGCGGGCAGGCGCGGGTCGTCGGCGGCGAGGAGCTCGAGCGTCGGCCGCTGGATGAATCCCAGCCCGCGCTGCTCCTCCGCGGCGGCGACGAGCGCGGCGAAGGCGTCCGCGTCCACGCGGCCGCGCTCGTCGACGAGCGCGGGCGGCGGCAGCGCCGTGACGCGCACCGAGCCCGGCTCGCACCACGCGCCGCTCAGCCCGAGCGCGACCGCCGCCAGGCCGAGCCGCTGCCGGGACATGCGGAGCACGCGGCGACGCTGCCTCGGCCCGGAGCCCATCGTCAAGACCGGTCGTACGCCGGTACTCTTCCGTGTCAGGGATGGGTGCGATTCCGGAGAGCGGTGGGGGCGTCGCGCCCGCTGCGCGCGAGCCGCGCGCGTGGATGCTGCTGCCCGCCGCTAGCGCGGTGGCGTTCCTCCTGCTCACGCTGCACGCCGCGCGGGTCGAGACCCCGACCGTCGACGAGTTCGCCCACGTGCCCGCGGGCCTCGCCGCGTGGCGGCAGGGGCGCACCGATCTCTACCGGTCGAATCCGCCTCTCACGAAGCTGCTGCTCGCCGCGCCGCTCGCGGTCGACGGGGCGGTGATCGATCCGCCGGTGCGCGAGACGCCGCTGCTCTGGGGCCCCTGGGAGTACGGCCATCGGTTCATGCGCGCCAACCGCGAGGGCTATCTCGGGTTCGTGTTCCGCGCCCGCTGCGTCGCGGTGGTGCTGGGTCTCCTCGCGGGCGCGGTCGTGTTCGCCTGGGCCCGCGACGCGTTCGGCCTCCGGGCCGCCGCCGCCGTGACGTCGCTCTTCCTGCTCTGTCCCAACATCCTCGCGCACGCGCACCTCGCCACGATCGACATGGGTGCGCTCCTCACGACCGCGTTGGCAGTGTTCGCGCTCCGCTGGGCCACCCGGGCCCCGAGCCCGCCCCGCCTGCTCGCTGCGGGCGCAGCCCTCGGGCTCGCCCTCGCCGCCAAGTTCACCGCGGTGCTGCTGCTGCCGGTCTTCGTCGTCCTGGCGGCGGGCGCGCGCTGGCGCGCGGCGAACAGCCCCATCGGGGTGCGTCTCCTGCGGGCGGCAGGCGATCTCGCGTGGATGCTCGTGGCGGCGCTCGTCGTCGTGAACGCGACCGTCGCCTTCGCCGGCTCCTTCGCGCCGCTCGGCGGGTACGCGCTGCGCTCGCAGTTCGCGACGGGTCTCCAGGCCGCCCTGCCGGAGTGGCTCCCGGTGCCGCTGCCGCGGGAGTACGTGCTCGGATTCGACGGCGCGAAGGAGATCGCCGAGCACGGCGAGTTCGGCGGCTATCTGATGGGGCGCTGGTCGGAGCGGGGCTGGTGGTACTACGACCTCGTGGCGCTCGGAGTGAAGCTGCCGATCCTCGTCCTCGGCCTGCTCACCCTCGCGGGGCCGTTCTGGTGGCGAAGCCGCGTGGATCGGCGCGAGCTCTGGTTCCTGCTCGTGCCGCTGGTGACGCTCGTGGGCGCATTCTCGACCGCCAGCAACCTCGACATCGGGCTCCGTCACGTCTTGCCGGCGCTCCCGTTCCTCTTCCTGCTCCTCGGGCCGGTCTTCCTCCCGTCGCCGGGCCGCAGCCGCGAGCGGCTCTCGCTCACGCTCCTGGCGGGCGCGCTCGGGGCCTCCGTGGTGAACGTCGCCACGCTCCATCCGGACTACCTGACGTTCTTCAACGCGCTCGCCGGCGGTCCCGCCCGGGGGGGCGAGTGGCTGATCGACTCCAACCTCGACTGGGGACAGGACCTCTACCGCGTGCCCGCGGCCGTGAACGCGCTCGCGCCCGAGGCGCCGCTCTATCTCCTGTACTTCGGTCACGCCGATCCCGCGCTCTACGGTCTCTCCTACCACCTGGTCCCGGCGACGCCCGTGGAAGGCATCGTCGCGGTCAGCGAGAACTTCGTGCGCGGGATGGCGTACCTCACCGTGGCGCCCGACGGCTCGATGGTGGGGATCGCAGGCGACACCGCAGCGTGGCTTCGCTCCTACCAGCCCGTGGCGCGCATCGGCTCGATCCTCCTCTACGACACGCGCAGGAAGTAGCGTGGCCGCGGCCGCCGAACGCCGATCGCCCTCCGTCGCCGGCCTCCTCGCCGTCTTCGCGGTCGCCCTCGCGCTGCGTGCGGCGTATCTGCTTCAGCTGCACGACTCGCTGCTCTTCACCGTGCTGTTCGGCGACGGACAACAGTACGACGAGTGGGCGAGGGCGATCGCGGCCGGGGACTGGATGGGACACGAGGTGTTCTACCAGGCGCCGCTCTATCCTTACTTCCTGGCCGCGATCTACACCATCGGGGATCACAGCCTGCCGCTCGTGCGCGCCGTCCAGGCCCTGCTCGGCTCCGCCTCGTGCGTGCTCCTCGCGTTCGCGGGGACGCGGCTGATCTCGCGCCGTGCGGGGCTCTGCGCCGGCCTCCTGCTCGCCGCATACCCCCCGGCGATCTTCTTCGACGGCCTGATCCAGAAGTCGTCCCTCGATCTCCTCCTGACGACGGTCGTCCTCGCGCTGCTGGCGGCGTTCCTTCGGCGCCAGCGGGTGACGCTGCTCGCGGCGCTCGGCGTGGCCGTCGGCGCGTTGACGCTGAACCGCGAGAACGCGCGCGTGATGTACGGGGTGCTCGTGCCCTGGCTGGGGCTCTCCTTCCCGCGCGTCTCCGCACTGCGGCGCGGCGTTTTCGTCGCGGTCTTCCTCGCTGCGTCCGCGTGCGTGCTCCTGCCCGTGGCGTGGCGCAACTACCGCGTCGGCGGCGAGCTCTTCGTGTCCACGTCTCAGCTCGGGCCGAACCTCTTCATCGGCAACCACCCCGGAGCGAACGGCCTGTATGCGCCGCTGGTGCCGGGCCGCGGAGACGCGCGCGCCGAACGGGCCGACGCGGTCCGCCTGGCCGAGGAGGCGGAGGGGCGGAGGCTCACGCCGCGCGAGGTCTCGGACTACTGGACGGGGAGGGCGCTCGCATTCGTCGCGGAGCAGCCCGCCGCGTGGCTCCGCCTGATGGCCCGGAAGGCGTTCCTCACCTTTCACGCGCTCGAGCTCGCCGACTCCGAATCGATCGACGTCTTCGCGGGGCAGGCTGTCGTCCTGCGCGCGCTCCGCGCCGTGCTCGGCTTCGGGGTCCTGTTTCCGCTCGCCGTGCTCGGAATCTGGGCGACGCGCCGCGACTGGCGACGCCTCGCCGTGTTGTACGCGCTGCTGCTCGCGCTCGCCGCTTCGGTCGCGCTCTTCTACGTCTTCGCGCGCTATCGCTTCCCGATGGTCCCGATCCTCGCGGTGTTCGCGGGCGCGGCGCTCGCGTCGGCCCCGGACATGGTGCGCGCGCTGCGGCGGCGCGGGGGCGTCCCGGAGTGGGCGCCGGGGCTCCTGCTGGCGGGGAGCGTGGCCGTCGCCGCGAACTGGCCGCTGCCGCAGTACCGCGACGACGAGATCACCTGGTTCGATCTGGGCCTCACGCTCCTCGAGCAGGGCCGCACCGAGCCCGCGGCCCACAGCCTCGAGGAGGCCGTGCGTCTCAAGCCCGACTTCGGGCTCGCGCACTACCAGCTCGGCCGTGCGCTGGCCGCGCAGGGCCGGATCGATCTCGCGGAGCGGGAGCTCGCGCTGGCCGTCCGCCTGCTGCCGGACCTCCCGGACGCGCACTACGGCTACGCGACGCTCCTGCTCCGCCGCGACGTGCGGTCGGAGGACGGGCTCGCGCACCTGCGCCGGGCGGCGGCGCTCGTGCCCGACACTGCCGCGGTCCACATCGATCTGGGTCGTGCGCTCGCGCGGCGCGGCGAGCTGGGGGAGGCCGCGCGGGAGCTGCGCGCGGGGATCGGGCTCGCGCCGGAGGACGCCGGCGCCGCGAACGACCTCGCGTGGATCCTCGTCACGTCTCCCGACGCGAGCGTGCGGAACGGGGCGGAGGCGGTCGCCCTGCTGGAGCGGCTGCGCGGCACGGCCGCGGGCGAAACGCCGGAGGTGCTCGACACCCTCGCGGCCGCGTACGCGGAGACCGGACGCTTCGCGGCGGCGGTCGAGACCGCGACCCGCGCCGAAGCGCTCGCCCGGAGCGCGGGCAAGGCGCCGCTCGCGGAGACGATCGAAGCGCGGGCGCGCCTCTACCGGCAGGGGCTCGCGTTCCGGCAGGGACTCCCAGCCCCGCCGCCTCCTTCCGGCGCGGCGCCGGCGAGCTGAGTCCGCGCCTGGCCTCAGCGCGCGCCGGCGCCATCCGGGGCCTGCGCGAGGAGCCGCTTCATCTGCTCCAGGGCCGGGTCCCGGTAGAGGGCCCGCGTCTGCTCGAGGAGCTCGCGTGCCGCGCCCAGGCGCCCCACCGCGGTGAGCACCGAGATCCGCGACTTCCGGCGCCACAGGTCGAGGGGGTGTGGCGGACGCGGCTCGAGCGGCTCGAACACGATCGCGGAGTCGAGGTTCACCGCCGGCCAGCGCGCAGCGCTGGTGCCCTCGGGCGCGCGCACGAACACCGCGGCCACCTCGTCCACGTACACGAGCCTCCAGTCGGGCTGCACGTAGAGCCACGAGAGCAGCGAGAGGTCGCGGAAGAGCCCGTAGTGCAGGAGGGCGGTGCCGAAATGGTAGCGAGCGTCGAGACGCTGGAAGGTGTCGGGACCGCCGTCGCCCACGACCTCGAGGTCGGCGTAGAGATCCTCGCCATACACCTCGAGGCGTCCGTCGGAGAGCACCCGGTAGTCGGGCCAGAGCCGCCAGATGAGGAAGCCGCCGTCTCCCATGCGGTGGTAGAGCGGGCCCGGAGGGCGCTCGCGCGCGATCCAGTCGACGGCCCGCTCGGGGAACCAGAAGCTCGCGAGCGCGGGGCTCGACGACGCGCGCGGGCCGTTCGCGCGCGCGTGGTCCACCCACGCCACCGCGCCCGCGGCCACGGCGAGCACCGCGATCGTGGCGGCGCCGAGGGCGCGCTGGCGCGCACGGGAGACGCGCGCCGTCCCGTCGAGCCAGGCCGAGAAGTGCTTCGCGAAGATCGGCGCGGCTGCCACCGCGAAGAGGGCGATGTTGCGCACCGCGGAGAGCGCGAGCGCGAAGAACGACAGCCAGACGAAGACGTCGAAGAGGGAGAAGCGGCGCCGGTCCAGGAGGAGCGACGCGAAGGAGAGGACGGCGAGCGCGGTGCACGCCGCGAGCGCCGGCGCGCTGTTCGCGTCGAGCGCGGCGAACGGCGAGCGGAGCTCGTCGATCGCGTGACCGAAGACGCCGCGCGTCTCGGCGGGACCGATCATCGCGAGCTGGCGGAAGGGCAGGAGCGCGCCGTCGAGGCCGTTCGGATTCACGAGCGCGGCTGCCGCCCCGAGCGCGAGCACGAGCGCGAGCCGCCGGATCCGGTCCGGGCGCGCCGGACTGCCGCCGGAGACCCACGGCGAGAGGCGCTCGGCGACGAGGGCCATCGCGACGAGCGCGACGCCCACGGCCTGGAAGCCGTGGACGTTCGCCCAGAGCAGCTGGATGGGGACGACGGCGAGGATCCACCGGTCGTTCCGCTCCTCGTCGCGCCGCAGCAGCGCGAGGACCGTCGCGGCGAACACCAGGCTCACCGTGTCCGGTCGCAGCAGGAATCGGACGCACGCGGTGACGACGAGCAGGCCGAGCGCGACGCCGCAGACCGCGGGGCGGTCGCTCCGCCAGAGACCCGCTGCGGAGACGCCGACGACGAGCAGCCCGAGCAGGAAGCCCGCGGTGCGGTTCGCCTCGTGACCGCCGGCCCGGTAGAGCTGCTCGAGCCCCACCTGGAACAGCCAGTGCAGGTCGATCCAGCGCGCTCCCGCCGCCGAGTAGCTGTAGGGATCGACGCGCGGGACCGCGCCGGTCTCCGCGATCAGCGCGCCGGTCCGCAGGTGCCAGAAGTAGTCCGTGTCGAGGATCGGGCGGTCCGCGAGGACCCAGCTGAGCACCGCGATCGAGACGGCCGTGAGGGCGACGGCGAGGGTCGGTCGGGACATACGGCGGGAGCTCCGGCGCTCGGGTGAGAAACTCGGCGACGCGTGTTGTATCACGCCGGGGTCGTGGGACGCGTGCGTCGCGCAACAGCGCCAGACATGGCCGGACGGCCCGGTTGGCCGGGCCTCTCCGGCGCGTCGCGGGCCGCCCGGGCGTCGGCCGCCGGCGCCCTCCTCGTGGCGCTCGTGGCCTGCGTCTACTGGCCGACCCTCGAGAACGGGTTCGTGTGGGACGACGACGCGTACGTTCAGAACAACCTGAGCCTCCGTACGCCCGAAGGCCTCGGCAAGATCTGGCTCGAGCTCGGCGCGACGCCGCAGTACTACCCCCTCGTGCACACGTCGTTCTGGGTCGAGTACCACGCCTGGCAGCTCGACCCGCGCGGCTACCACGCCGTCAACCTCGCGCTGCACGCTCTGGCGGCCGTCCTGCTCTGGCGCCTGCTCGCGCGGCTCGAGGTTCCCGGTGCGTGGCTCGCCGCGGCGGTCTTCGCGGTCCATCCCGTCCAGGTCGAGAGCGTCGCCTGGGTGACGGAGCGCAAGAACGTGCTCTCCCTGGCCTGCGCCCTCGGGTCGCTGCTCGCGTATCTGCGCGCCGCGCCCCCCGAGGCCGCCCCCGGCGTGCGGCCCACGCCCGCGTGGCGCTACGGGCTGGCCCTGGTGCTCTACGTGGCCGCGCTCCTCGCGAAGACCGTCACCTCGGCCGTGCCGGCCGTACTGCTCGTGATCGCCTGGTGGAAGCGTGGGCGGATCGCGTGGCGCGACGTCGCGTGGCTCGCGCCGTTCTTCGCGATCGGCCTCGCGCTCTCGTCCGTGACCGTCTGGATGGAGCGCACCCACGTCGGCGCGGTCGGGCCGGAATGGCGCCTCTCGCTCGTGGAGCGCGCGCTGGTCGCCGGACGAGCCGTGTGGTTCTACGCCGGGAAGCTCGCGTGGCCGGACCCGCTCATCTTCTTCTATCCGCGGTGGACGATCGACGCAGGCGCGGCGTGGCAGTTCCTATTCCCCGCGGCCGCCATCGCGCTCGTCGCGGGGCTCTGGCTGGCGCGCCGGCGGATCGGCCGCGGACCGCTCGCGGCCGTGCTCGTCTTCGTGGGCGTCCTCGCGCCCGCGCTCGGCTTCTTCGACGTCTTCCCCTTCCGTTATTCGTTCGTCGCGGACCACTTCCAGTACCACGCGAGCATCGCGCTGATCGCCGCGGCCGTAGCGGGAAGCGCGCTCGCGGCGCGGCGCCTCGGACGGCGGGCCGCCTGGGTGGCCCCGTGGCTCGCGGCTGCCCTCCTGCTGGCGCTCGGAGCGAAGGCCCGCCGACAGACACGCGTGTATCACGACCCGCTGACGCTGTACGCGAGCGTCGTCGCAGCGAATCCCGGGTCGTGGGCCGCGCAGAACAATCTCGGGCGCAACCTGCTGAACCAGCACCGCTACGCGGAGGCGATCGTCCCGCTTCGCGAAGCGAGCCGGCTCCGGCCCGACGACGCGCGCATCCGCAACAACCTCGGGGCCGCGCTCTCGAGCCTCGGCCGCCTCGGCGAGGCCGAAGCGGAGCTGACGCGGGCGCTGTCCGGCGTCGGCGAGCCGACCGACTTCGCCGACACCCGGGTGTACCTGGCCGTCGTCCTGATCGAGCAGGGCCGCTTCGGCGAGGCGGCCGAGCACCTGCGAGCCGCCCTCGAGATCCGGCCGCGCGACGCCTGGGCGCTCTACAACCTCGGCGTCGCCCTCGGCGGCGGCGGAGACCTCGGAGGCGGCGCGGCGAGGGTCGAGGAATCGCTCGCGATCGATCCGACGTCGGCGACGGCGCACCACGAGCTCGGAGCGATGCGGAGGGCGCTCGGCGACCGGGACGGCGCGATCGCCTCGTTTCGGGAGGCCGTGCGGCTCGAGCCGGCGAACGCGGCGTTCGAGACGGACCTGGGGTCCGCCCTGCTCTCGGCGGGCGACCTGCCGGGCGCGGAGCAGCACCTGCAGCAGGCGGTGCGGCTCGATCCCGGGAGTCCGGAAGCACGCAACTGGCTCGGCATCGCGTTGGGCGCGAACGGCGACCTCGCCGCAGCGGAGGCGGAGTTCGAGGCCGCGCTGCGCGCCGATCCCGGGCACGCACAGGCGCAGGAGAACCTCCGCCGCGTCCGCGACGCGCGTGCGCGCCCTCCCGCTCGCTGATCCACCCCGCCCGGGTGTAGACTGTCCAGCCGGTCGAACGGGTCGGCCCTGCTCGGAGAATCGAATGCGGATCCAGCTGGTGTGCCTCGAGGACGGAATCACCTCCTGCGGCTTCCGCAAGCTCGCGGCGTACGCGGAGCGCCTGCACCCGGGCACGGAATCGTGCTACGTCTCGACCCGCAGCTACCGCACCGTACGCGCCGCCGTGTCGGGAACGATGGGCACCCTCCCCGCGCTGCACGACCGCGAGCAGGTGGAGGAGATCGCGCAGGGCCTCTGCAAGGCCGACCTGCTCGGCTTCTCGTCGATGACGGGCTACGCGGGGCTCACGCGCCGCGTGATCCAGCGCGTCCGCGAGCTGAACCCGTCCGTGTACATGATCTGGGGAGGCATCCATCCCATCATCCAGCCCGAGGACGCGATCACGGCGGACGTCGACGCGATCTGCACGGGCGAGGGCGAGTTCGCCTTCGAGCAGCTCCTGGACGGCCTCCGGGAAGGCCGCGACGTCACCGGCACGCGGAACTTCTGGTTCAAGGGCAGGGGCGGCGAGGTGATCAGGAACGCCTTCCTCCCGCTCCAGACGCCGGAGGAGATGGAGAGCCTGCCGTTCCCGCAGTACGGCGCGGCGTGCGAGACGATCTACGAGCAGGGCAGGGGCTTCGTGCCGACCACGGTCGACGACTACCTGCACAACGACGGCCTCGGCTACCCCGCGCTGTGGTCGATCGGGTGCCCGCTCCATTGCAGCTACTGCGGCAACACGAAGTTCATCGCCAACGACCCGAAGTACAAGAAGATCCGGCACCCGAGCGCGCGCTACATCGTGGAGCAGGTGAAGGACGCGAAGCGGCGCTTCCCGCACCTCTCGCAGGTCAGCTTCCACGACGACAGCTTCATGGCGATCCGGTACGAGGAGCTCGCGGAGTTCGCCGAGCTCTGGCGCAGCGAGGTCGCGCTCCCCTTCGCCGTGTACGGCGTGATCCCCACCTACGTCAAGCAGGACAAGTTCGAGCTGCTCACCTGGGCCGGCATGAACCGCATCCGCATGGGCATCCAGAGCGGGAGCAAGGCGATCCTCGACTTCTACAAGCGGCCGACGCCGCCCGACAAGATCCTCGGCGCCGGAAGCGTCGCGTCGTCGTTCGCGCCGAAGTATCACATCCCGCCGGTGTACGACATCATCATGGACAATCCGATCGAGACGCGGGAGGACGTGGTCGCGACGCTCGAGCTGCTCTACCAGCTCGCGCGGCCCTACACGCTCTTGATCTACTCGCTCAAGGTGATCCCGAACACCGGGCTCGCGGAGGCGATGAAGGCGCGCGGCATCGATCTCGACGAGATCGACGACAGCTACCTCATCGTCCCGCCGCGCGTCGCGAACCTCCTGCTCTATCTGCTGGTCCTCTGGCGTCCGCCGCGCTGGCTCTGGGACCGCCTGCTGCAGCGCGTGCGGGCGAGCTCCGAGCCGCAGAAGACGTACCCGCGCCTCGGGATGGTGCTGCGGACGCTCTACCTGACGAAGCGCGTGCTCGGTCACGTGCGCGTAATGGACTTCTCGATCACTCCAGGGAGGACCAGCTACTGGTTCTGGCGCGTCGGGCTCGTCGACCTCTGGCAGCGTTGGTTCATCCGGCGGCCGCCGCGCCCGGAGCGCTCCGGGACGCTGCCCCTCCGTGTCGCAGTCTGAGGCCACGCGCGCGAGCCCCGACCTCACGACCCTGGGCGGCGGCGGGTGTCCCGTCTGCAGGGCGAGCGCCCGGGCTGCGGTCGACCTCGGCGACTACCGCCTCTTCGAGTGCCGGACGTGCGGCTCGTGGTCGAGCGACGCGCTCGCGCGCGACGCGCGCACGACGTTCGATCCCGAAGCGTACTTCGCCCACGCCGACGAGGACCGGGCGCGCTGGGACGACCTGCTCGGACGAGCGCTGCCGGGCGACGGAGCCGCGCCGCGCGTGCTCGACGTCGGCTGCGGCCGCGGCGACTTCCTGCGCTACGTGGCCGAGCGTCACCCCCGCGCCGAACGCTGCGGCATCGAGCTCGATCCGGCGCGGGCGGCCGCTGCGCGCGCGGCGAGCCCCGGCGCGCGCATCGAGACGGGGGACGTCGCGCTCGCGCTCGGCCTGCTCCCGGGCGCGTTCGACCTCGTCACCCTGTGGGACGTCTTCGAGCACCTCGTCGACCCGCGGGAGGTCCTGTGCGCCCTCGCAGCGCGGCTCGCGCCCGGCGGCGTCGTGTTCGTCCAGACGATCCACGAGCGGAGCGTCGTTCCGACACTCGGTCGTGTCCTCTACGCCGCCTCCGGCGGCCGCCTGACCGGGCCGGCGCGCCGGACCCACGAGGCCCACCACCTGGTCTTCTTCAGCCGCCCGGGACTGCAGCGCCTGGCCGACGCCGCCGGCCTGCGGATCCGCGCGCTCTGGTTCGATCGGCTCGCGCGGGCGCGGATGGACGGGAGCCCCCTGCTCACGGCCGTCACGGCCGCAGTTCTCGCCCTGGAGAACGCGCTCGGCAACGGCCTCTTCGTGAACCTGCTGCTGGAGCGGGAGGCGCGCTGAGGCGGCCTCGTGCGGGCTAGTCTCCCTCCGGACCCGGCGATCGCCGGGCGCAGCGGAGCGCGCATGTCTGTCTCCCGGGACGCGGACGTGATCGTGATCGGCGCCGGTGCGGCGGGGCTCGCCGCCGGGCTCGAGCTTCGACGCGCGGGGCTGGAGGTCGTCGTCCTGGAGGCGGGGGATCGTCCGGGCGGCGCGTTGCGGACCGACACCGTACGCGGTCACCTCGTCGAGCGCGGGCCGAACACCCTCCAGGCGAAGGCCCCGGCCCTCGAGCTCCTGCGGGCGCACGGGCTCGAGTCGGCGCTCGTGGCGGCGAAGCCGGCCAGCCGGCTGCGCTTCCTCTTCCACGGGGGACGGCTGGAGCCCGTCCCGAGCGGGCCGGTCGCGTTCGTGCGCACCCCGCTGCTGTCCGTCCGTGGGAAGCTGCGGCTCGCGGCCGAGCCCTTCGTGAGGCGCGGCGACGCGCGGAGCGAATCGGCCGCCGAGTTCATGGCCCGACGCTTCGGGTCCGAGGTCGTGGAGCGGCTCGTCGGGCCCGCCCTCACCGGCATCTACGCCGGCGACGAGACGCAGCTCGGCGCGGACGCCGTGCTCGGCTTCGCCACCGCGCTCGAACGATCGCACGGCAGCGTCGTGCGCGGCGCGCTCGCGGGCGCGCTGCGACGCCGCGCCGCGCCGCGCGGTCTCACCGGGAGCTTCTCCCTGCCGACCGGTCTCGGCGGGCTCGCAAGCGCGCTCGCCGCGCCGCTCGGCGAAGCGCTCGTGCTGGGCGCACGCGTGGAGGCGCTCGCACGCGACGGCGCCGGCTTCCGCGTCGAGGTCGGCGGCGGGCGCGGCGCGCGCGAGCTGCACGCGCGTGGCGTCGTCGTGGCGGCGCCCGCGCCGGAGGCAGCTGCGCTGCTGAAGGCGATCGCGCCGGACGCGGCCGAAGCAGCAGCGCGCGTGACCTACGTCCCCGTCGTGAGCGCGTCGCTCTCGGTCGACCCGCGCGACGCCCGCGAGCGTCTCGAAGGCTTCGGCTTCCTCGTGCCGGCGGGCGCGGGGCTGCGGCTCCTCGGCTGCCTCTTCATGAGCCGTCTCTTCGCGGGCCGTGCGCCCGCGGGCCGCGTCCTCCTCACGTGCCTCGTCGGCGGGGCGCGCTGGCCGGAGGCGCTGGACGAGCCCGACGCCGCGCTCCTCGCGCGGCTGCACGACGAGCTCGGCAGCACGGTCGGCCTGCGCGGCGCCGCGGAGCCGCTCGGCATCACGCGCTGGCCGCGCGCCGTGGCGCAGCCCGGGCGCGACCATCCCGCGCTCGTCGCCGCGCTCCGGCGCAGTCTCGCGCCCCTGCCGGGCCTCACGGTGGCCGGCGCCTGGCTCGACGGCGTGTCGATCGCCGACACGCTCGCGTGTGGCGCACGCGCCGCGCACGAGCTGTGCGCGGGGCTTGCGCCGTGAAGCACGCGGGCCCCGAAGCCGTGGCCCGGCTCGAGCCGCTGCTCGCGCAGCTGCGCGCGCTCCCCACGCTGGTCGAGACGCGGCCGGGCATCTTCCAGCGGAAGTCGTCGGCCTTCCTCCACTTCCACGAGGACCCGGCTGGCCTCTTCGCCGACCTGAAGCGGGGCGCGGACTTCGAGCGGTTCCCCGTGAACACGAGCGCGGAGCGGGCGGCGCTCGTCCGCGCGGCACGGGACGCCGTGGCGGCGCGGCCGCCGTCCCGCAAGGAGGGCCGATGAGGCTGGAGCGCGACCTGCCGGAGAGGATGCGCGCCGTCGTGCAGCACGGTCCCCGGGACCTGCGCGTGGAGGAGATCCCGCTCCCGCGGCCCGGGCCGGGCGACGTGCTCGTGCGCGTGCGCGCGAACGGTCTCTGCGGGTCCGACCTGCACTTCTGGAAGCATGCGACCTACGGCCCCGGGGTCGTGCTCGGTCACGAGGTGGCCGGGGAGATCGCAGCGGTCGGGGAGGACGTCGCGGGGCTGCGCCCGGGTGACACGGGCGCGGTTCACACGGGCCGGCCGTGCGGCCGCTGCGACCGCTGCCGCGACGGGCTCGCGTACTACTGCAAGGACGGGCTCGCGCTCGGCACCGGCCGAGGCAACGGCGGGCTGGCCGAGTACGTGTGCGCCCCGGCGGACCTCTTCCTGCCCGCGCCGCCGGGCCTCGACCTCGCCGTGGCGGCGTTCGCGGAGCCGCTCGCCAACGGGCTGCGGGCGCTGGAGCGCCCGGAGGCCGCGCGCGCGCGGAGCGCGCTCGTGATCGGCGCGGGCCCGATCGGGCTCGTGTGCCTCGCCGCCGCGAAGCGCGCCGGTGTCGCGCACGTCGTGGCGATCGAAGGCCGCGCGCGGCGGCGCGCGGCGGCGCTGGCGCTCGGCGCGGACGAGGTCGTGCACCCGACCGGGGAGGACGTCGCCGCCGCGGTGCGGCGCGCGTTCGGCCACGGCCCCGAGCTCGTGATCGAGGCGGTGGGTCTCCCCGAGACGATCGATCAGGCGCTGCGCTTCGTGCGGCCGCGAGGCACGGTGCTCGTGATGGGGGTCTGCCTCGAGCCGGTTCCGCTGCGGCCGATGCGCCTCATGCTGAAGGAGCTCTCGCTCTGCTCCAGCCTCGGGTGCGAGCGCCCCGAGCACCGCCGGGCGGTCGACCTCCTCGCGCGCGGCGAGGTGGACGCGCGCGGGCTCGTGACCCGCCGCGTGCCGCTCGAGGAGACCGCGGACGCGATGGCCGCGCTCGCGACGGGAGCGGACGAGATCAAGGTGGTGGTCGAGCCGTGAACCTCACCGACGCACGGGCGCTCTTCCCGGCGCTCACCGACAGCGCGTACTTCGCCACGAACGGGCAGGGCCTCCTGCCGCTCCCCGCGCGCGACCGGGTGGTTGCGGCGGCCGACGACCTCGTGCGGCGGGGCTATGGCGCGGTGGCGAAGCTCGAGAGCGAGGTGGACGGCGTGCGCGAGCAGGTCGCCCGCCTGCTCGGCGCGGACGCGGACGAGATCGGCTTCGTGCGCAACACCGGAGAGGGTCTCTCGTTCGCGGCCGAGTCGATCGACTGGCGTGCGGGGGACGAGGTGCTGGTCTTCGACGGCGAGTACCGCAGCGTCGTCCACGCCTTCCAGGCGCTGGCACACCAGGGCGTCTCGGTGCGGGTGGCGCCGACGGACGCGGGGCGCGTGACGCCGGCGCTGGTGGCGGGTGCGCTGCGCGAGCGCACCCGCGCCGTCGCCCTCTCGTGGGTGCGCTACGACACCGGCGCGCGGGCCGATCTTGCCGCCGTGGGTCGCGTGCTCGCCGACGCGGGCGTCCTGTTCGTGGTGGACGGCATCCAGGGGCTCGGGGTCCTGCCCCTCGATGTGCACGCGTGCGGGATCGATTTCCTCGCCGCGGGGACGCACAAGTGGCTGCTCGGTCTGCCCGGGCTCGGCGTCCTCTACGTGCGTCGCGCGCGGCTGGCCGAGCTGGTGCCGATCCGCCTCGGTGTCGGATCGATGGAGGACGCGGATCGACTCCACGGCCCGGGCGACCCGTTCGAGGTCCATCTCGTCCCGGCCGCGAGGCGCGTGGAGGAGGGCGCGCGCAACCTGCTCGGCATTGCCGCGCTCGGCGAGAGCCTCGCGCTGCTCGAGCGCGTCGGGATGGACGCCATCGGCGCGCGCGTGCGCGCCGTGACCGACCACCTGTGCCGGGGCTTCGAGGCGGCGGGCGGCCGGGTCCGCGGCCCCCGGGCCTCCGGCGAATGGTCGGGCATCGTGCTGCTCGAGCCGCCGCCCGCGGTCGACGCCGGCAAGCTCTACGCCCGCGCCCACAAGGCCCGCATCCGCATCGGGATGCGGGACGGCGCGCTCTGGGGCGGCGCCCACTTCTATACCACGGAGGACGACGCCGCCCGGCTCCTCGCTCTGCTCTCGCCGTCCTAGTCGCCGCTCGTCACCATACGTCCAGGAGGAGGAAGACATGCGCATCGGACTGCAGATCCCGAGCTTCAGCTGGCCCGGAGGCCCGGCGGCCATCCGGTCGCGCCTCGCGGACGTCGCGCGCACCGCGGAGGACGCGGGCTTCGCGAGCCTCTGGGTGATGGACCACTTCTTCCAGATCCCGATCGTCGGCCCTGCCGAGCAGGAGATGCTCGAGGGATACACCGCGCTCGCATACCTCGCGGGCGTCACGGAGCGGCCAAAGCTCGGGACCCTCGTCACGGGCGTCACCTACCGCCATCCGGGCGTGCTCGCGAAGACGGTGACGACGCTGGACGTGCTGTCCGGCGGACGCGCGTACCTCGGCATCGGGGCCGCCTGGTTCGACCGGGAGCACCACGGCCTCGGGGTGCCGTTCCCTCCGCTCGGGGAGCGCTTCGAGCGGCTGGAGGAGGCGCTCCGGATCGTCAAGCAGATGTGGAGCGGCGAGGCTGCGCCCTTCGCCGGTCGACACTACGCGCTGTCGGAGACGCTGTGCAGTCCGCCCCCGGTCGCGCGCCCGCACCCGCCCATCCTGATCGGAGGCATGGGCGAGAAGAAGACGCTGCGGCTCGTCGCGCGCTATGCCGACGCATGCAACCTCTTCGACTTCGCGGGACCGGACGTGCTGTCGCAGCGCCTCGATGTCCTCCGGCGTCACTGCGACGCGGAGGGACGGCCGTTCGACGCGATCGAGAAGACTACGCTCGGCACGATCCGGCTCGCGAAGCAATCGCCCGCGGACGTGATCGCGCACTGCGGGAAGCTCGCCGGCCTCGGCATCCAGCACGCGATCTTCAACCTGCCCGATGCGCACGAGCTGACGCCGCTGCGCACCCTGGGCAAGGAGGTGCTGCCGGCGCTCGCGGACCGCTAGCCGCGCCGTCCCCAATTCGCGTGACGCGCCGCGTCCCGCGCTCCCCAGTTCGCGCGATCGTCCGCGATCGTCCGCGCGCCGATGCTCCCTCGCGCCGCCCGTACCGCGGCACGGAGGGAGCTCACCATGGCACGCACGCTTCGAGCCGGGATCGCCTGTCTCCTCGGTCTCGCCCTCGCTCGCGAGGCCGCCGCTTCGCCCTACGCCTTCGTCGCGAACAAGAGCTCGCTGGACCTGACCGTCGTCGACCTCGCGACGAACACGGTGCGCGCAACAGTGCCGGTCGGCATCGTGCCGTCCGACGTCGTCGTGTCGGCGGACGGCCGCTCCGCCCTCGTGGTCGGGGACTCGACCATGGTCGTGGTGGACACGCGCGCCTTCACGACGTCCTCGATTGCGCTCCCGCTCCCGGGAGCGACGGGCGTGGCGCTGCACCCCGACGGGACGCGGGCGTTCGTGTCGTACGGGGCCTTCGCGCAGCTCTCGCTCGTGACGCCCTCCAACGGCACGCTGGGCTCCGTCACGCTCCCCACCCCGTCCGTGAAGCACATCGCGATGAGCCCCCTCGGCAACTACCTCTATGCCGTGACGGGCGGCGGGGACATCCACCAGCTCGACGTGCGCACGAACACCTCCCGCAGGCTCTTCTCCGGCGGGGAGATGCCCGCGCCGAGCGGGATCGCCGTCGATACGTTCGGCTCGGTCTGGGTCGGATCGACCGGGAACCAGAACGTGAAGGTCTTCTCGGTGGCGTCGAACGGCAACCCGTTCCCGCTCTCCAACGTGACGAGCGGGTTCCGCCCCGGCCGCATCGGGGTCGACCGCGCGAACGGGCTCGGCGCCGTGATCCTCGTGACCAACCCCGACGCGAGCCAGGTGTCGCGCATCTTCGGCGGGCTCATCACGGTGCCGAACGGCGCGAAGCCCCGGGACGCCGACGCGAGCGCGGACCGCGTGATCGTGATCGCGAACGACCGCGACGCGAGCGGCCTGGCGCCCCCCGGCTTCGGCAGCGTGTCGATCGTCCCGCCCGCCGGCGCCGCCGTGCACCTGCCCGCCGGCAACGACCCGGTGGCCGTCTCGGTGGGGCCGCGCATGTGGGCCGAGGCGAGCCTCGCGCCGAACCCCGTGGTGATCGGTGCGACCGGAGGATCGCTCGGCTCCCGCACGGTCACGGTGTCGGCGTCGGGCTGGGACGCCCTCGCGGTCGGGGCGCTGCGCCTCAGCGGCCCGAACGCGACACGCTTCGGGATCACCAACGACCAGTGCTCAGGGCGCAGCGTCCCGGTCGGCGGCAGCTGCACGGCAACCATCGTGTTCTCGGCGCCGGGCGGCCTCCTCGCGCGCGGCACCTACTCGGCCACGCTCGAGGTGCCGAGCAACGCGCAGGGCATGCCGGTCACGACCGCAGCATTGACCGGGCGCGTGGGGCTCTTCATCCCGGATCCGATCCTGGTTCCGTGGCCGCACTAGGAGGCGGTTGCGGCTGCGCGCGATGGCGTGCGGATGCGGCCTGAGAGCGGATGCGCGCCGCGGGTCCCTGGGGTTCGCTCGCGACGCCGCGGCGAAGCGGGGCCTTGGCGCTTCGCTCGCGGGTTTGGGTGGCGCGGAACGCTGCACCGGAAGCAGTTGGGGGAAGAGGCGGAGGCGCGGTCCTCTCGGGCTTCGCTCGCGGCCGCAGGGCGGCTCGGGGCGCCGCGGCGGGCACAGCGTTCGTCGGGTCAGTGATGGCCCGCCGGCGCTTCGGCAGGATCGATCCGTCCGTGGCGCAGCCATCCGATCCGCAGCAGCCATGACCTCGCGGGTGCCACGGGCTTCGGCCCGTCGCCTCGCGCCACGCGCCGTGTCCAGCCCTCGAACCACGCGCCTGAGGACGCCGGATCGATCGTCCGCGCTACGGCCGCACGCAGGACGACACGATGCGAGGCGTGCTTCTTGAAGTCGTGGAGGACGTAGACGAGCGCGTTCCGGGCCTCGCGCGGCGTGCGGATCACCCGGTGGTGGTAGCGCTCCTCGAGCACGCGCCCGCGTAGCCGGAATACCCGGTGCACGGCGCGCGCGATCCGCGCGCCGATCGACTTCATCCCCCGCCCGAGCGCCTCCGGCCCTTCCGCCTCGACCAGGAGATGGACGTGATCCCGCTGCAAGGAGAACTGCACGACGCGGAACGCGCCCTGGTCCGCCGCCAGCGCGAAGGACTGCGCGACCTCGCGCACGAGCCGGCCATCGCGCAGGGACGGCAGCCCCCGGCGCACGCGCAGCGTCACATGGCCGGGCTCGTGGGCGGTGAAGCGGGCTCGCGGCAGATGCGGCACACGCCGCCGCGCATTCGGCTTGCGCCCGGCGCCGGCACGACGTCCACCCCAGCGAGGAGCGGGCCGGAGATCGAGCGCGAGCTGGGAGTCGGAACGACGACGCGAGTGGATCATCGAACTCGATTCTGGCGATGATCCCCGATGGTGTCAACGTGAATCTGTGTACTCAGTAATCACTACTGACAGAAGGTGTCAGTAGTCCAAGCGGCGTGAGCGATTGATCTACCGGCTTGCCGCCCGTGCTCCGCACCTCCATCGCCCACGCCCCGCGTGCCCACCGAAGGGTCCGCACGTCCATCGCCCCACGCCTCCACGCCCCGCGTAGACGCCGAAGCCCCGCGCCCAGCGCCAGGAACCACTCTTCCCCCAACCGCTTCCGGTCCGATCCGGTCCGTCTCCGCAATCCCGCTCCGGTCCATCGGCCCGGCCCGCGCGGCTGGCAAGTCCTAGCTAGCCCCGCCCGCCTCCGCTCCCGCCAGCCCCCGCACTATCTCCGCCACCGCCTGGACCCACACCGGATGGGCATTGAGCGAGGGCACGAGCTGGAGCGCCTCGCCTCCGAGGGCGCGCCACTGGTCGCGCGCACGGATGCCGATCTCCTCCACGGTCTCCAGGCAGTCGGCCACGAAGGCCGGGCAGAGGACGGCCACGCGCGAGACGCCGCGGCGGCGCAGCTCCGGCAGGACTCGGTCGGTGTAGGGCTTGATCCAGGGGTCGCCGCCCAGGCGCGACTGGAACGACATCGAATGGGCACCGGCGGGGAGACGCAGGGCGGCGGAGAGGGCGCGCGTCGTCGCGGCGCATTGGGCCCGGTAGCACGCGCGGTTCGCGGGGACCGGGGCGTCACAGCACGCGTCCGACGCAAGACAGTGTTGGCGGGTGGGGTCGCTCTTCCGGATGTGGCGCTCGGGCAGGCCGTGATACGAGAACAGGACGTGGTCGGGCCGGAAGGCGTCGAGCACGGGGCCCGCCACCGCGGCGAAGGACGCGATGAAGCCCGGCTGGTCGTGGAAGTCCCGGAGGGTCACGAGGGCCGGCACGTTCCATTCGGCTGCGGCGAGCTGCATCACGCGCTCGAGCGCGGAGCCGCCCGCCGAAGAGGCGTACTGCGGGAAGAGCGGCAGCACGACGACGCGCGCCACGTCCTCGGCGGCGAGGCGCGCGAGGGCCGCCGCGATGCCGGGTTCGCCGTAGCGCATGGCGAGCTCCACGCAGAAGCCGTCGCCGAGGGTCTTGGCGACGCCCTCGCGCAGCGCGCGGCCGTGCACGAGGAGGGGCGAGCCCTCCGGTCGCCAGATGGAGGCGTACTGGGCGGCCGAGCGGCGGGGCCGGAAGGGCAGGATGACGGCGTGGAGCAGGAGCCAGCGCAGCGGTGCGGCCAGGTCGAGGACGCGCGGGTCCGACAGGAATTCCCGGAGGTAGGCCCGGACGTCGCGGACGCTCGGGGAGGCCGGGGTGCCGAGGTTCAGCAGCAGGACGCCGGTGCGCCGGCCTTCGATCGTCATGCGCCGAGGCTAGCCGCCGGCGCGCGCCGGGCCATGCGCGGCGCGCGCCGCGCAGAGACGGACGGATCGCTCAGAGCGGCACGCCCCGCCCGGCGAGCTCCGCTCGGACCGCGTCCACGTCGACGTCGCGCCCCGCGACGCCCTTGCGCGCCACGTCGCGCGCGCCGACCCCGACGGCCTGGCCCTCGAGGAGGCACGGGCCGATCACGCGGGCGGAGGCGAACGCATCGGGCTCCGCCGAGAGGCAGCGTCCCGCGACCAGCAGGTTGTCGATTCCCCGCGGCACGAGCGAGCGCCACGGAAGAGTGTACCAGGACCCGCGCGGCAGGAACTTCCAGACCGTCTCGCCGCCGGCCACGTGCCGCTCCACGGGCCACGCCGCGCGGCCGATCCCGTCGTCGAACTTGCGGCCGCCGAGCACGTCGTCCTCGGTCAGGTCGTACTCGCCTTCGATCCGCCGGGTCTCGCGCACACCGAGGCGGGGCGCGCCGTCGGACACGAACGCCGCGCCGAAGCCCGGGACGCAGCGCCGCAGGAAGTCGGCAAGGCGGGCGGCCTGCACGCGTCCCTCCATCTCGCCGTAGGTCAGCTCGGCGTCGTCGGAGCCGTCGACCGGGCGGCCGTCGAGTGAGACGCGGCTCATCGCGACGAGCACTTCGCCCGGACGCGAAGTCGGGATCAGGTTCCCGCCGCGGCGCGGCAGGCCCTCGCGCTCGAAGTGCTCCGCGATCAGCTCGGGCAGCCTCCGTAGGGCCGGAAGCGCCTCGTCCAGTGCGACGTTCTGGAGCGTGAACATCATCGAGGGATACTGGATCGCGTCACCCTTGCGTGTCGCGACGCCCGCGAGCCGGGAGAGCTCCGCGTCGCCCGTCGCGTCGACGTAGGCCCCCGCCCGGAAGGCGGAGCGGCCCCCGCGCCCGTGGACCACGACGCCCCGCAGGCGACCCCCCGCCACGATGGCGTGGGTCAGCTTCGCGTGGAGCCGCACCTCGAGGAGCGGCTCGCGGCGTACGAGCTCTTCGAGCAGGAGCTTCAGACCCCATGGCACGTAGGGGAGCGCCCCCGTCTCCTTGAATGGAACGGGACCATAGGCGTGGCCGCGCTCCCGCAGGGTCGCCTCGAGCTCGGCCGGGAGGCCGCCGACGAGCGAGCGCAGGCCGCCGTCCCGCTCCATGAGGTAGAAGCCGCAGTACGTGCCCACGCAGCCGCCCGTGCTCATGCCTCCGAGGAACGGCATCTCCTCGACGAGCACCGTGCGCAGGCCGAGGCGGGCCGCGGTCAGCGCGGCCGCGCAGCCCGCCGAGCCGCCGCCGGCGACGAGCACGTCGGGCTCGGCCACGATGGGGACGGTCTCGGGCGGGACGGCGAGGCCCGGTCCGCGAGCGCTCAGGAGCGTCTCCGGTGGAGCCCCCCGAGCCAGAGCGACACCGCGAAGTAGTAGGCGGGGAAGAGCAGCGTCAGGCCGAGCACGTGACGCTCCGCCGCCTCGGCGGGGGAAATCACGCACGCCGTCAGCGCGAGCGTCCAGACCGCGGTGAGCACGTTCGTGGTGCGCCGGAAGACCGGCATCTTGCTCGGATAGACGTACTTGAACGGCACGAAGACGAGCAGGGACAGCGTCGTCACGAGCACCGTGCCGGCGAGCGGAGACGCCTGGAAGAGCCACAGGTACAGCGCCACGACGTTCCAGTAGGACGGGAAGCCGAGGAAGAAGTCGTCGTCCGTCTTCGCCTGGTCCTGCGAGAATCCGTAGGCGCTCGCGAGGATCGGCAGGATGGCCCACTGCCACGAGAGGAGGCTCCCCGCCCACACCATGAAGACCGCGGGGACGATCACGTAGTTCAGGTAGTCGACCATGTCGTCGAGGCGGCGTCCGTCGAAGGTGGGCAGGACGTCGCGCACGCCCACCGCCCGCGCGAGCGTTCCATCCACCGAGTCGATCGCGAGCGCGAGCAGCATGAGGATGGCCGCGCGCCAGAGGTCGCCCGCCGCGATCGCGAGCAGCGCGACGGCGCCGATGACGGCGCCGCTCGCGGTGAAGGCGTGCACGCCCCACGCCAGCGTCTGACGCACGGGCGATGCTGCGGGGGTGGCGGGCGCCGTCATGGGACGCAGTCTACCAGAGCCGCTATAGTCGAACCCGACACCTTCCGATGAACGGCAACGGGCGCCCGCGAGCGCAACCTGGCGCACGACCGATGGAATCCGCGGCATGGCAGGTGCGACGTCGGGTGCCCACGGAAGCCGCCAGGAGGCGCCAGGAGCAGGGATGGTCGATCAGCCGGGAAGCATCTCGGGCTCGGTCAGCCCGACCACGGTCGGGCGCGACGCGGGCGCGACGCGCATGCTCGAGCACCTGCGGCAGGGCAGCGAGTCGTTCGTCACCACGAAGCTCGATACGGTCATGAACTGGGGCCGCAAGTACTCCATGTTCCTGTACCCGTTCGTGACCGCGTGCTGCGGCATGGAGTTCATGTCGGTCGCGGGCCCGCGCTACGACCTCGATCGGTTCGGCTGCGCGCTTCCGCGCTTCTCTCCGCGCCAGTCCGACCTGCTGATGGTGGTCGGCACGATCAGCCACCGGCAGGCGCCGATCCTCAAGAAGGTCTACGACCAGATGGCGGAGCCGAAGTGGGTGATCGCGTTCGGCGCGTGCACCTGCTCGGGCGGTCCGTACAACAACTACTCCACCGTCCAGGGCATCGACACGATCATCCCCGTCGACGTCTACATTCCGGGCTGTCCCCCGCGCCCGGAGGCCGTGCTCGACGGGCTGATGAAGCTCCAGGCGCGGGTCCAGGAGGAGAAGGTCCCGAAGACCGGACGGCATCGCGAGCTGCGCGACCTGCCGCTGGCCGTCGTGGAGAAGCCCGTCGCGTAGCGCACCGCGCGCGGGTCTCGTTCGGGGGTTCGGTTGAGCGGCGAAGCCAGCTTCGATCTCGCAGTGGTCGGCTCCGGCCCGGGCGGCTACGTCGCCGCCATCCGTGCCGCCCAGCTCGGTCAGAAGGTCGCCGTGATCGAGGCCGACCGGGCCGGCGGCGTGTGCCTCAACTGGGGCTGCATCCCGTCGAAGGCGCTCCTCTCGGGCGCCGAGCTCGTGGAGAACCTCCGGTCCCACGGCGACACCTTCGGGATCTCGACCGGCGGGCTCACGCTCGACTACGACAAGGTGATCACGCACAGCCGGAAGACCGCGGACCGCCTCTGCAAGGGCGTCGAATCCCTCTTCAAGAAGAACAAGATCACGCTCGTGCGCGGCCGCGGCCGGCTCGCGAGCCCGACACGCGTCGACGTCACCGGTCCGCAGGACACCGTGGTCGAGGCCACGAACGTGATCCTCGCGACGGGCTCCCGCGAGTGGGTGCCGCCCGGCGTCGCGGTGGACGGCACGCGGATCCTGACCTCGCGCGAGGCGCTCGAGTCGCGCGTCGTGCCGGCGAAGCTCGTCGTGATCGGCGCCGGAGCCGTCGGTGTGGAGTTCGCGTACATCTATGCGATGTACGGCGCGCAGGTCACGCTGCTCGAGATGGCGGACCAGATGCTCCCGGGCGCCGACCCCGACGTGGCGGAGGCCCTGCAGCGCGAGTTCCGGCGCAAGAAGATCGACGTCCGCCTCGGCACGCGGTTCGAGGAGGCGAAGACCGCGAACGGCGGCGTGCGGGTGCGCGTCACGCGCGGCGACCAGGGCGAGGAGCTCGAGGCGGATCAGCTCCTGGTGGCGATCGGCCGGCGGCCCCTCTCCGACGACCTCGGGCTCGAGGCGGCGGGGCTCTCGCTCGACGCCCGCGGCTTCGTGCCCGCCGACGACGTGCTGCGGACCGCGGTGCCTTCGATCTGGGCGATCGGGGACGTGACGAGGCCGCCGCTCCTCGCACACAAGGCGAGCGAGGAGGGGATCGCCGCCGTCGAGACGATGTGCGGCGTGGCGCGGCCGGCGCTCGATCACTGGAAGATCCCGGGCTGCATCTACGCGCAGCCGCAGGTGGCCTGGATCGGCCGCACCGAGGCACAGGCGCGCGAGGAGTTCGGCGACGGCATCCGCGTGGGCAAGTTCCCGTTCACGGCGCTCGGCAAGGCGGTCGCTGCGGCGCACACGGCGGGCTTCGTGAAGATCATCGCGGAGCCGCGCTACGGCGAGATCGTCGGCGCGCACATCGTCGGTTACGGCGCCACGGAGCTGATCGCGGAGATCGCGCTCGCGATGACGCTCGAGGCGACGACCACGGAGATCGCGAGCACCTCCCACGCGCACCCCACGCTCTCCGAGGCGATCCTCGAGGCGGCGCTCGGGGCCGAGGGGCGGAGCATCAACATCTAGCGGCGCGGGCCGGGCGTGCCCCGGCGTCCCCGCAGTCAGAGGGGCGACGATGGCGATCGGAGTGGAGCTGCCGGCGCTCGGCGAGAGCGTGGTCGAGGGAACCGTGGCGCGCTGGCTGGTGAAGGAGGGCGAACGCGTCGAGCGCGACCAGCCGCTCGTCGAGGTGACGACCGACAAGGTGGATGCCGAGATCCCCGCGCCCGCGGCGGGCGTGATCGAGAAGATCCTCGTGGCCGAGGGTGACACCGTGCCCGTCGGCGCCGAGCTCGCTCGGATCGATCCGGACGGGGCCGCCTCCGGGATCGCGCCGGCGGCCGCCGCCGCCCCGTCGCAGCCGGTCCGGAGGACGGCGCCGGCTGCTGCTGCGGCCACGGCGACACCGGCGGGTGGCGCGACCCGGGCCACGCCGGTGGCGCGACGCATGGCCGAGGAGGCGCGCGTGGACCTGACGGCGGTCGAGGGCAGCGGCCCGTCGGGGCGCGTCACGAAGCGCGACGTGCAGCAGCGGGGCGCGGCTCCGCCCCCGCCGGCGGCCGCCGCGTCGCGTCCCGCCCGCGCGGTGCGGACCGGGGCCAGCGCGCGCGAGCCGGCGCGCCCGGCGTTCCTGACCTACCAGCTGCAGCCCGGCGACAAGGTCATCCCGATGACGCCGCTCCGGAAGCTCGTGGCCGAGCACATGGTGCTCAGCAAGCGCGTGTCGGCTCACGTGGGCACCGTCGCCGAGATCGACCTCTCCGGCGTGGTGCGCGTGCGCGACGCGAACAAGCGCGAGTTCCAGGCCGCCCACGGCTTCTCGCTCACGTTCCTCCCGTTCGTCGTGCACGCCACCGTGCGTGCCCTCCGGGAGTTCCCGCGCCTCAACGCGTCGGTGGTGGAGGACGCGATCGTCGAGAAGAAGGACGTGCACGTCGGGATCGCGGTCGAGACGGAGAAGGGCCTCGTCGTGCCGGTCGTGCGCCATGCGGACCGGCTCTCGCTGGCGGGTCTCGCGGAGGCGGTCGAGGACCTCTCCAACCGCGCGCGCTCGAAGCGGCTCTCCGCCGACGAGCTGAAGGGCGGCACGTTCACGGTGTCGAACCCCGGTCGACACGGGAACCTGTACGGCTTCGCGATCATCAACCAGCCCCAGGTCGGCATCCTGCGGATGGGCGAGGTGGTGAAGCGGCCCGTGGTGCGCACGGTCGAGGAGGAGGACGCGATCGTGATCCGGCCGATCATGCATCTCGCCCTGTCGTACGACCACCGGGCGGTGGACGGCGCCCCCGCGAACGGGTTCCTGCACCGGGTCCGCGAGCTGCTCGAGAGCGCCGAGTTCGACCTCTAACGGAGGGGGCGCGGCCTGCCGAGGAGAAGGCGATGATCCCCGCGGCCGATCAGATCAAGCTCTACCGCCAGATGCTCCTCATCCGCCGGATGGAGGAGCGGGTCGCCGAGATGTACGGCGAGCAGAAGATCGGCGGCTTCACGCACCTCTACATCGGGCAGGAAGCGGTCGCGGTGGGCGGCATCAGCGCGCTCAACCACGACGACTACGTGATCGACACCTACCGGGATCACGGCCACTATCTGGCGCGCGGCGGCGACCCCAAGGCCTTCATGGCCGAGCTCTTCGGCAAGGCCACGGGCTGCTGCAAGGGCAAGGGCGGCTCGATGCACCTCGCGGACGTCGAGCACTACTTCTTCGGCGGGACCGGAATCGTCGGCGGATCGATCCCGATCGCGGCGGGCCTCGGTCTCGCGTGCCACTACCGCGGCGACGACCGCATCGTGATGGCGTTCTTCGGAGACGGCGCCACGAACCAGGGCGTCTGGCACGAGGGGCTCAACTTCGCGAAGCTGTGGAACCTGCCCGTCATCTTCGTCTGCGAGAACAACTTCTACGGCATCGGCACCGACGTACGCCTCTCGTCGTCGGTCACCGAGGTGCACAAGAAGGCGTCGGGCTACGGCATGCCGGGCTACAAGGTCGACGGCATGAACGTCCTCGAAGTGCGCCGCGTGTGCGACGAGGTCGTGAAGCTCGTCCGCGGCGGGTCCGGGCCCGCCCTGATCGAGGCCGTCTGCTACCGCTACCAGGGCCACTCCATGACCGACCCCGGCCGCTACCGCGCGCGCGCCGAGGAGGAGCTGTGGCGCAAGCGTGATCCGATCCCGCGCCTCGCCAAGGCGCTCGTCGCCGAGGGGATCGCGACGGAGGAGCGGCTCGCCGAGATCGACCGCGAGATCGAGCGCGGCGTGGAGGAGGCCGTGGCGTTCGCCGAGGCGAGCCCCGACCCCGAGCCCGCATCGCTCTACGAGCACGTCTTCGCCGAGCGCTACCCGAGCGACCCGCATGCGTGAGCTCCGTTACTGGGAGGCGCTGAACGAGGCCCTCGCCGAGGAGCTGCGGCGCGACGACGCCGTGTTCCTGATGGGCGAGGACGTCGGCCTCTTCGGCGGCACCTTCCGCGTGACGGAGGGCCTCATGGCGGAGTTCGGCGCGCGCCGCGTGCGCGACACGCCGATCGCCGAGGCGGGCATCATCGGCCTGGCGATCGGCGCGGCGATGGCCGGCCTGCGCCCCGTGCCCGAGCTCATGACGATGAACTTCGCGCTCGTCGCCATGGACCAGATCGTCAACCACGCCGCCAAGCTGCGGTCGATGTTCGGCGGGCAGCTGGACCTGCCCATCACGATCCGGGCGGCGGGGGGCGGCGGCACCCAGAAGGGCGCGCAGCACTCGCACTCGATCGAGTCGTGGTTCGTGAACGCGCCGGGGATCCGGGTGGTGATCCCGGGCGCGCCGGCCGACGCGAAGGGCCTCCTGAAGACGGCGATCCGGAGCGACGACGTCGTGCTCTTCGTCGAGCACGAGATGCTGTACTCGACGAAGGGCCCGGTGCCCGAGGGCGACCTGCTGATCCCCTTCGGTGTTGCCGACGTCAAGCGCCGCGGCTCCGACGTGACGATCGTGGCCTGGTCCAAGATGGTCTCGGAGGCGCTCCGCGCCGCGGAGCACCTCGCGGAGGAGGGGATCGAGGCCGAGGTGCTCGACCCGCGCACGCTCGACCCGTTCGACTGGGACGCGGTCTATGCCTCCGTCGCGCGCACGGGGCGCTGCGTGGTGGCGGAAGAGGGCTGGCGGACGCTCGGCGTGGGCGCCGAGATCGCCGCCCGCGTGCAGGAGAACCTCTTCTACGACCTCCACGCCCCGGTGCAGCGCGTCGCGGCGGTGGACGTTCCGACGCCCTACGCACGGGCGCTCGAGCAGGCGGCGCTGCCGCACGCGGACGACATCGTGCGCGCGGCGCTCAAGATCACGACCTGACCGCGCCGCCGCCGGCCGGCCGGAGGGAGCGATGCCTCGCGAGATCAAGATGCCGAAGCTCTCCGACACGATGGAGGAGGGCACCATCAACGTCTGGCGCAAGCGCGAGGGCGAGGCCGTCCGGAAGGGCGACATCCTGCTCGAGGTCGAGACCGACAAGGCGGACATGGAGTTCGAGGCGTACATGTCCGGGACGCTCCAGAAGATCCTCGTGCAGACGGGAGCGACCGTGCCCGTCGGGACGCCGATCGCGATCGTGCGGCTCGAGAGCGACACCGACGCGGACGTCCAGGCCTTCCTCGCGGAGCGAGGCGTCGCCGCCACGCCGGCTGCTGGCGCCGCGGCAGCGCCCGCGTCCGCGCCGCGCGCCGCCACGCCGCCGCCTCCTCGCCCCGCGAGCGCTCCCGCCTCGCGCCCGTCCGCGGCGGGCGCGCCCGGTCCCGCTCCGGCCGCCGCGCCGCCGGCCGCGGCCGCCGCGTCACGGGCGGCCGCGCTCGGAGCGCCGACCTCGAAGATCCCGTTCCTGCTCCCCGACCCCGATCGGGTGCGCGCGACGCCGCGCGCGCGCGCCGTGGCCCAGGAGAAGGGCGTGGATCTGTCGGAGATCGCGGGCACCGGTCCGGAGGGCGCCGTCCTCGTCCCGGACGTGGAGCGGTACCTCGAGCAGCTCGACACCGCGCAGGAGGCCGGGCTCGAGGGCGACGTGCACGCCACCCCGGTCGCGGTCCGCATCGCCGACGAGCTGCGCATCGACCTGGCGCGGGTGAAGGGCACGGGCCCCGGCGGCCGGATCACCAAGCGCGACCTGCGGGCGCACCTCGAGCGCGAGGAGCGCGAGGGACCGGCGCGCGAGATGGAGCTCTACGGCGACGAGGTGAAGCTGTCGCAGAAGCGGAAGTTCCTGATCCGCAACATGGTCGAGAGCAAGAAGACCGCGCCGCACTTCTACCTCACGCTCGACGTCGACGCAGAGCCGATGCGCGAGCTGCGCGAGCGGCTCTCGCAGGCGGGCAAGCGCATCACCTACACGCACATGATCGTGAAGGCCGCAGCGCTCGCGCTCGAGCGCTTCCCCGAGGTGAACGCGACGTTCCGCGACGATCGGATCGTGCGGTACAACCCGATCAACATCGCGGTGGCGGTGGACGTGCAGGACGAGCTCGTGGCGCCCGTCGTGAAGAACTGCCAGGGCCGCGATCTCGACGAGCTCGCCGCGAGCATGGATGCGCTGATCCGCAAGGCGCGGGAGAAGAAGCTCCAGCCCGACGACTACTCCGACGGCACCTTCACCGTCTCCAACCTCGGGATGTTCGGGGTCGAGAGCTTCTACGCGATCATCACGCCGCCGCAGAGCTGCGTGCTGTCGGTCGGCGCAGTCCGCGAGGTCGCCGTCGCGGAGGGTGCCGAGATCCGGCCCGCACGGCGCATCCACTTCGGCCTCGCGGTCGACCACCGCGTGCTCGACGGGGTGAAGGCCGCGCAATTCCTGGCCGGCCTGAAGCGCATCCTCGAGCGGCCCGACGACCTGCTCGCGAGCAACGCGGCGCATGGCGCGTGAGCTCGCCGTCGAGCGCCTCGGACGCGTGCCCTACGCGGATGCGCTCGAGCTGCAGGAGAAGCGGGTCGAAGCCGTGCGCGCCGGAGCCGCGCCCGACACGCTCTTCCTGCTCGAGCACCCCCCGGTGATCACGCTCGGCCGGCGCGCGGACCCCGCCCACGTGCGGCTGTCGCAGGAGGCGCTGCGGGCCCGCGGGGTCGAGGTCCACACCATCACGCGCGGCGGCGACGTGACGTGGCACGGACCGGGCCAGCTCGTGGGCTACCTCGTCTGCGACCTCGCCGCCCGCGGCGAGCGCGACGTGCACCGGTTCCTGCGCGCCCTCGAGTCCGGGCTGATCGATGCGCTGGCCGCGCTCGGCGTGCGCGCCGGCCGCCGGGAAGGCTACACGGGGGTCTTCATGCAGGACACGAGCCCCGGGCCCGCAACCCCTCGAAAGATCGCGTCGATCGGCATCGGTCTGCGGAGCTGGGTGACCTACCACGGCTTCGCGTTGAACGTGACCGCCGCGCTCGAGGAGTTCGGGGCCATCGTGCCGTGCGGCCTCGCGAACGTCCGCATGACCTCGGTCGCGCGCGAGCTCGGGAGCGCTGCGCCGGCGGCGGCCGCGCTGGATGCCCGGGCGCTCGACGCGGTCGCCGGCGCGTTCTCGGCGAGGTTCGCGTGAGCGAGGCCGTCCGGCCCCCGTGGCTCCGCGTCCGGCTGCGGATGACGCCGGAGTTCGAGGAGGTCGCCCGCATCGTCCAGGAGGAGAAGCTCCACACGGTGTGCTTCTCCGCCGCGTGCCCGAACCTCGGCGAGTGCTGGGCGCGCGGCACCGCCACCTTCATGATCGGCGGCAACCTGTGCACGCGGCGCTGCGGCTTCTGCGACGTCGCGACCGCGCGGCCGGCCGCGCTCGACGCGCTGGAGCCCGAGCGCGTCGCCCGCGCGGTGGCGAGCCTGCGCCTCGGGTTCGCCGTGGTGACCGCGGTGGCGCGCGACGACCTCGCGGACGGCGGCGCGGCCCACATGGCGGCCACGATCTCGGCGATCCGGCGCGCCGCTCCCGGCACGGGCGTCGAGGTGCTCATCCCCGACTACAAGGGCCGCGAGCAGGACCTGCGCACCGTGCTCGACGCGGGACCCGACGTGCTGAACCACAACCTCGAGACGGTGGCGCGCCTCCAGCGGCGGGTGCGCCCGGCGGCGCGGTACGAGCGGTCGCTCGAGCTCCTGCGCCGCGCGTCGGAGCTGCGTCCGGACGTGCCCGTGAAGAGCGGCCTCATGCTCGGGCTGGGCGAGCGCGACGACGAGGTGGCGCAGGCGCTCGCCGACCTCCGCACCGCGGGCGTGTCGCTCCTCACCCTCGGGCAGTACCTCTCCCCGTCGCCGGACCATCTCCCGGTCGAGCGCTTCGTGCCGCCCGCGGAGTTCGACGCGTGGGCCGGGCGCGCGCGGGCGCTGGGCTTCCGCGACGTCGCCGCCGGACCGCTCGTGCGCAGCTCCTACCACGCCGAGAAGCTCGCCGGTCGTCTGGCCTGACCCGGGCCGCTTTCCTATAGTGCGCGCCGATGCCGGGGCGTGTCATCGTCGTCGATCGCAGGGCCAAGCTGGGACTGGTCGAGCGACTCTATCTGCCGGCGATCTTGAAGGGCCTCTGGGTCACCAGCCGCCACTTCTTCCACAACCTCATCGGCTTCGTCTCCGGCAAGTCCACCGCCTTCGTCGTGCAGTACCCCGAGGAGCGGGTCGACTATCCCGACGCGTTCCGCGGGATGCCCGTCCTCGTGCAGCTCGACAATGGACAGCCGAAGTGCGTCGCGTGCGGGCTGTGCGAGTTCGCATGTCCGACGGACTGCATCACGATCCTGCCGGGCGAGCTCCCGGACGCCGGCATCGAGCGCTATCCCGAGGCGTTCGACATCGACATGTCGCGCTGCATGTTCTGCGGCCTGTGCGAGGAGGCCTGCCCCGAAGAGGCGATCGTGATGAGCCGCGAGGTCGAGCTCTCCACCTACGACCGCGACTCGATGCTCTTCCACAAGCAGGAGCTGCTCGTGCCCGAGACGCTCCTCAAGCGACGTCTCGAGTTCATCCGCGCGGAGTACGACCGCGCCCACGCGCCGCCCGGTCCTCAGCACGGGCCGAGCGCGCCGGGCGGGGCGGCGTGATGGAGGATCACGGGTCCGAGGCGCTGCGCCGGCTCCTCGCCGCGCTTCCCGACGCCGTGGTCGGCACGCACGCCCGGCTCGGCGACGCGACGGCGCTCGTGAAGCGCGAGCGGATCGTCGAGGTGATGCGCTTCCTCCGCGACACGTCGGGCCTCGAGTTCGAGATGCTCTCGGACGCAACCTGCGTCGACTACATCGAAGAGACGCCGCGTTTCGAGCTCGTCTACCACCTCTTCTCGATCTCGCGGAAGCACCGGGTGCGGATCAAGGCGCGGGTGCCCGAGGAGGATCCGCGGATCGACACGCTCATTCCGGTGTGGCCCGGCGCGAACTGGCTCGAGCGCGAGATCTGGGACATGTACGGGATCCGCTTCGAAGGTCACCCCGACCTGCGTCGCCTCCTCCTGTACGAGGAGTTCGAGGGTCACCCGCTGCGCAAGGACTATCCCAAGGAGCGGCGCCAGCCGCTCATCGGGCCGAGGAACTAGCCGAATGTCCGCCGAACCGCGGGAGGTGACCGACCGCAAGCGCGACACCGCGGCCGACGACCTCGGGGCCGACCTCCACACCGAACACCAGATCCTCAACATGGGGCCGTCGCATCCCGCGAGCCACGGGACGGTGAAGTTCGTGATCGAGCTCGACGGCGAGAGCATCGTCGACATCGACATCCAGGTCGGATACCTGCACCGCGGCTTCGAGAAGGAGTGCGAGAGCGGCACCTGGTACCAGGCGATCCCCTACACCGATCGGCTCAACTACAACTCCGCCATCCTCGCGAACCTCGGCTACTGCCTGGCGGTCGAGAAGCTGCTCGAGCTCGAGACCCCGGAGCGCTGCCAGTGGCTGCGCGTGATGGCGGGCGAGCTCGCGCGCGTGGGCGACCACCTCACGCGCTGCGGCGCGGCGTGCCTCGAGCTCGCGGCCATGACGCCCTTCCTCTACGGGATCGAGGCGCGCGAGCTGATCTGGGACCTGTGCGAGATGCTGTGCGGCGCGCGCGTCACGTCGAACTACGTGCGCATCGGCGGCGTGAAGCACGACATGCAGCCCGGGTTCCCGGCGAAGTGCCGCGAGAGCATCGGGAAGATCCGCGGCCTGCTGAAGGACTTCGACGACGTCGTCACCGGCAACCGCATCTTCGTCGACCGGCTGCGCGGAACGGGCAGGATCGCGAAGGAGGAGTGCATCCGCTACGGCGTGACGGGCCCGCTCCTGCGTGCGGCCGGGGTCCCGCTCGACCTGCGCAAGGACGCTCCCTACCTCATCTACGAGCAGCTCGACTTCGACGTCCCGATCGGGAGCGTCGGCGACAACTACGACCGCTACCTCGTCTGCGTCGAGGAGATGCACCAGAGCCTGCGGATCGTGGAGCAGTGCCTCGAACATCTCCAGCGGACGGGCCCGGGCCCCGTGAACGTGGACGACCCGCGCGTGCGGTGGCCGGCGAAGGGCCGCGTCTTCAACCGCATGGAGGAGCTGATCCAGCAGTTCAAGAGCGTGACCGAGGGGCCGCGCGTCCCCGCCGGCGAGGCGTACTTCGCGATCGAGTCGGCGAACGGCGAGCTCGGGTTCTACCTCGTCTCCGATGGGTCCGCGGTGCCCTACAAGGTGCGCTGTCGCCCGCCGAGCCTGATCAACCTCCAGCCCATGCCGCTCATGATCCGCGGCGCGCTGCTCGCCGACCTGATCCCCACGTTCGACTTCGTCAACATGATCGGCGGCGAGTGCGACCGATGACCGCCGCGGCCGCGCGAGCGCCGGATCGCGCAACGGTCTGGGGACTCCTCGGCGCCCCGACCGACCAGGTCGGGAGCGTGAACGAGCCGCGCACGCACGAGACGCACGGCATGAAGCTGGAACGAGCAGTGGGTGTACCGCACGGAGGGCGCCAAGGACGTCTACCGCGTCGTCCTCTGGCACCGCTACGACTTTCTCGGCGCCTTCCGCGTCCTCCACGACGGAAGCCTCGAGCCGGAACCGCTCCCGACGAAGTGAGCGCCGGCCCGCCGCCCGGCAAGCCGGCGCAGCCGGCGCGCAGCGAGGGGCAGGCGAGCGGACGTCCGCTGGGCGGTCCGTTCGGCCTCGTCCTCCATCACGACGGCACCTGGACCCACGAGGGGCACGCGATCACGCACGAACGCCTGCGCGCCGCGTTCGACCGCGGCGTGCGCTGGCTGCCCGTGGAGCGCAAGTACGTGGTGCAGCTCGGGCGCTTCCGGGGCGAGATCGAGGTGGAGGAGGCGGGCTTCTTCGTGCGCGAGGTCGATCTCGACCGGGGCGAGGTCGTGCTCTCTGACGGCTCGCGCGACGCGCTCGAGCCTGCGAGCCTGCGCACGTCGCGCCTCGACGGGGCGCTCCTGTGTACGGTGAAGCGTGAGCTCGCCGGTGCGGGGCTCCCGGCGCGCTTCACCCACGCCGCGCAGAGCGAGGTCCTCGCGGCGGTCGCCGAGGCGCCGGAAGGTCTCGTCCTGGTGATCGGGGGGCGAACGACACGCCTGCCGCCGCTCTGAGAGAAACCTGGCCGCTCGGACCGCGTCCGTGGCAAGGTAGGGTCTGAACAGGAGGTGCGCGATGTCGATGCTCAGCGAGTTCCGGGAGTTCGCGGTCAAGGGGAACGTGGTCGACATGGCCGTCGGCATCATCATCGGCGCGGCGTTCGGCGGAATCGTGAATTCCCTCGTGAACGACGTCGTGATGCCCCCGATCGGCATGGTCCTCGGCCAGGTGGACTTCTCGAACCTCTTCATCGACCTGTCGGGCAAGGGCTTCACCGCGCTCGCGGAGGCCAAGAAGGCGGGGGCGCCGGTGCTCGCCTACGGCGCGTTCCTCAACACGATCATCAACTTCGTGATCCTCGCCTTCGTCATCTTCCTGGTGGTGCGCATGATCAACCGCCTGAAGCGGCAGGCCCCCCCGGCGCCCGCCGCGCCGCCGGCGCCGCCGGCGGAAGAAGTCCTGCTGCGCGAGATCCGCGACCTCCTCGCGCGGCGTTGACAGCGCGCCGAGGCGGCCATCCGATGAGGGCCGATCGGCTGCGGACCCATGGGCGGTCCGTGCTCGACTTCCTGCGCGAGGTGTACGACGAATGGGTGGACGACGGCGTCGTCGCGCACGGCGCCGCCATCTCGTTCTACACCTTCTTCTCGATGGCGCCGGTGCTCGTGCTCGCGATCGCGGTCGCGGGCATGGCCTTCGGCCGCGCAGCGGCGGAGGGCGAGATCGTCGGGCAGATCCAGGGCGCCGTCGGGGCGGACGTCGCGAAGACGGTGCAGCAGCTGATCCAGCAGGCGAGCCGGCCCGCGACCGGCATCACGGCGACGGTGATCAGCCTCGTCACGATGGTCTTCGGGGCGTCGGGCGTCTTCGGTCAGCTCCAGGCGTCCTTGAACCAGATCTGGGGCGCTGCGCCGAGGACGCGGAAGGGGCGGGCGGACGCGGTCCGCGACGTGCTGCGAAGGCGCGTCATGTCGTTCGGCATGGTGCTCTCGATCGGGATGCTGCTGCTGCTGTCGCTGGTCGTCTCCGCCGTCGTGGGCGTGGTGCGCGACGCCGTGGAACTGCACGCTCCCGTGTTCGGCGCGCTGCTGCCGCACCTCAACCTGGCGGTCTCCTTCGTGACGGTCACGGCGGGGTTCGCGCTGATCTTCAAGGTGCTGCCCGACGTGCGGCTCGACTGGCGCGACGTCTGGATCGGGTCCGCCGCGACCGCCACGTTCTTCACGCTCGGCAAGGGCGCGATTGCGTTCTACCTGGCCCATGCCGGTCGCGCGTCGGTGTACGGCGCTGCGGGGTCGCTCGTGCTGCTCCTGCTCTGGATCTACTACTCCGCGCAGATCGTGCTCATCGGCGCCGAATTCACCGAGGTCTACTCGAGGCACTACGGCTCGCGAAAGGGCGTGGGGAGGCGGAAGGACCGGGCGCGCTCGCAGACGTGACGGTCCCGATCGTGGAGCACGTGAGCGTGTCTTGCACCCGAGACACCGCTCGCCAGGACGAGCGCGGGATCAGGGCTTCGGTTCGCCCGGCGGGCCGGCGTCGGGTGGCGCGTCGGCCTGCGCGGCGCGCCGGGCGGCGACGAGCGCGAGCGCCACCTCGGGACGGCCCCCACCCGCCACGCCCGCCTCGCTCGCTTCGACGGTCACGCGCTCCGCGTCGACGCCGTGGTCGCCCACGAGGGCGCTGCGCAGCAGCTCCGCGCGCGCGCTCGCGAGCTTCGGGAGCGCGTCGCTCGGAAGCGATTGCGCGGCGACCTTCTCCTCGAACCAGGCCGAGTACTCCTCGGGAATCTCGCCGGGCTCGCCCCTGGCGCGCGCGGCGAGCGCGGCCAGCACCGCCTTCTGCTCGCCTCGCTCGGTCGTGAGCCCGCGGATCCGGCTGCCGAGACCGCCGCCGCCCTCGAGCTCGGCGCGCAGCGACTGCTCGCGCAGCCAGCGCGCGTCGTCCGCGCCGGCGCTGCCGCGCAGGCCGACGCCGAGCGCCGGCGAACGGGCGAGGAGCCCCGCGAGCTGGTCGACGAGCTCGGGCGCGCCCGGGGCGAGCTCCGTGCGCCCGGGCAGGAACGCGACCGCCTGCGGCGTCGGCGCCGCTCCGCCCCCCCGCCGGCGACGGCGTTGAGCAGCTTCAGCGGAGACGCGATCGCGTTCACGAGCGCGTGCGTGAGCGCGCCGCCGATGATGGTGCCGAGCCCGACGCTCGTCCCGCTCTCGTCCTGCGTCACCGGCACGTCGAGCACGATGTTGCCCGAAACGTCCGTGAGGAGCGCGAGCGCCAGCTCGAGCGGCACGCCGAACTGCTGGAGGAAGAGCGCATCGCCTTGCGCGCCGGCCACGTCCAGCTGGTGGATCACGACGTGGTTCGAAACGTCGTAGCGCTTGCCCGCGAACTGGATCTTCGATTCGAGGAACGCGTCGCCGTCGGACAGGCTGTAGCCCGTGCTCGCGGCGTAGGGATTGAACGGCGCGAGCGGCAGCTTCTCGAGCTTCGCGTCCAGCACCGAGCCCTTGGGATCGAGATGGCCCGCCACGGTGAAGAGCCCGCCTTCTCGGGTCTTCGCGGTCAGCTCGAGCTGCTTCGCCACCGGTCCGGGCCAGCGGACGCCGGTCGCGCGGAGGTCGACCGGCGAGACGTTCGCCTGGTAGAACGGCTTCACCGTGCGGTCCGTCACCTCGATGCGTCCGCGCTCGAGCGCGAGCTTGGCGATCTCAGCGATCACGGGGTCGGCGGCGGCGGGCGCCGGCGCGGCGGCGACTTCGGGAGCGGGGGGCAGCGCCGGAGCAGCCTCTCCGGGCGGGGCGGGCGCCGCCTCGCCGCCGGCCTTCGGGGCCGAGGTCTGCGGGAGCGCGATGCCCTGCTCCGTGCGCGTCAGCCGGACGGCTGGCTCGACGAGGTTGAACCGATCGAGTGTCACATGAATGGGATCCGTGGACTTCGGAGCGTCCGCAGCCGCCAGCACGCCGGGGACCGTGAGCTCGCGCGCGTCGATCGCGAGCTCCTTCCACGCGAGCCGGAAGTCCTTGCCGTCCCCCTCCCGGACCTCGAGCCCGGTCACCGCGAGCGAGCCCGAGACGCGCGCGCCGCCCGCCTGCGGCGCCTGCGGGCTCGCGGGCGGACCGGCTGCGACCTTCAGGTCCGCGCGCGCGACGCCGCTCCGCAGCAGCGCACCGATCGGAGGCGCGAACGGAGCGGCCATCGGTCCGAGCGCGAGCTCGGAGATCTGGAGGCTGCCGTCGAAGCCCGGAGGCTGCGCGGTGAAGGCGCCGCCCAGGTGGATCGACCCGGTTCCCTCCGTCACGTCCACCGCGAGCGCCGCGGGCTTCGCGAGGTCGCTCGACAGACCGGTCACCTTCCCGTCGAGGCCGAGCTCCAGCGTCTGCGGCCCCCCGAGCACGTCGAGCCGCCCGCCGACCACATCGATCTCGTCGACCTTCCACGCGAAGGCCGGCGAAGGCTGGGCCGGTGCGACGGGAGCGGGCGGAGGCTGCGGCGCGACCGGCGGGGCGGCGGCCTCGGGCGCCTTCGACCCGAACCGCACGGCGGGCACGGGGGTCTGCCCGAGCGGATCGAGCAGCACGTACGGCCCGGTCAGCGTCACCTTCGACACCGCGGCGTTTCGCCCGATCACGTCGACCTGGCCGATCTCGACCTCGAGGCGCTTCCAGGCGAGGGGCGCCTTCTCGATGCCGGGCACGGTCACGCCGACGTCCGCCAGGACGATCGTGCCGGAGAGCGTGTGCGCGCCGCCCAGCTCGAAGACGTGATGGATCTCGGCGGAGAGGTTGCCCTGGAGGTCGCTCCACCCGAGGTCGGGCAGGTAGACGCGCGCGCCGCCGATCGGGAAGTCGGCGAGGTGGATGTGCGCGTCGACCGCGGGCCCCGCGGCCTTCATGGTGTAGACCGCATCGAGGGCGAGCCTCGCGGCGCCGATCTCGGCGGCGAGGTGGATCTCGCCGGGCTTCGACCCCGAGGCGTCGATCACGAGCGCCAGGTCCTTCGCCTGGAGCGAGTCGAGGCCGACCTCGAACTGCGCGGGCTTCTTCCCGACGGCGAAGTCGCGGAAGCCGATCTGTCCATCGCGGAGCGCGAGCGCGTCGATCCGCACCTTCCAGGGGGAGCCAGGCTTCGCGGGCTCGGGCGCGGCGGGGCCTTCCTTGGGCACCGGCGCCGGCAGCACGACCCCGCCGTCGGCTGCGCGGTCGAGGCGCACGGCGAAGCCTTCGAGCTCCACGCTCTCGATGTCCACCGTCTTCCGCAGGACCGCGAGCCAGCCGAGGTCCACGGCCAGGCGCTTCGCCGAGAAGAGCGGCGCCTTGACGTCCGCGGGCGGGGCAGGGGGCGCGCCGTCCGGCGCGGAGGCGGACGCGGCAGGCGACGTGGGCGTCGCGGTCGGACCCGATGCCAGGGCGGGCAGCTCGTCGGTGTAGACCCGGAGGCCCTTGAACGTGACGCCGCCGAAGAGGACCGACAGGTCGAGGTCGTCGAGCTCGATGCGGCCGACGAGCGCGGCGTCGGCCTGCGACACGATCACGCGCCGGAGCACCTCGGGCAGGGCGATGCGGACGCCGATCGCGAGGACGACGAGGCCGAGCAGCACGAGATTGCGCGGACGCCGCATCGCCTCCGCGATGGCCCGGGGGTCGAGACTGGCCATCTTCGGATCCTAGCCCGGCCCCGGGCGTCGTCCGCCTCGGTTCACGACGTGGCGAGCCGCGCGAGCCACACGCCCGCGACGAGCGCCAGCATTCCGGCCGCGACGCTGCCCGCCGCGTTCGCGAGCGCCCGCGCGAGGTCGCCGCCCTCGAGCAGGCGCCACGTCTCGAGCCCGAAGGTGGAGAAGGTGGTGAAGCCGCCGAGGATCCCGACGGCCAGGAAGAGCCGGGCCGGAGAGCCGAGGAGCGCGCGCTCGTCCGCGAGGGTCGCGGCGACTCCCATCACGAAGCAGCCCGCGACGTTCACCGCGAGCGTGCCCCACGGAAAGGTCGCGCCCGTGCGCCCCTGCACGAGGCCCGCGAGCTCGTAGCGCAGGATCGTCCCGATGCCGCCGCCGAGGAAGAGCAGTGCCCAGCGCACGCGCGGAAGCTACCACGGCTGCGCGCACGCATCGCCTTGACGCACCGCGCCCGCGCGGTGTAACCCACCCGCGATGGGGTGGCGCTGGAACCGGGCGGGGCTCGCGATCGCGCTCTGGCTGATCACGGCCGGCGCCTACCTCCCGACGCGCAACCATGACTTCGTCACCTTCGACGACCCGCAGTACGTGGCCGAGAACGCGCGCCTCGCCCAGGGTCTGACGCGCGACGGCCTCGTGCGCACCTTCACGGAGCCGTACTTCTACAACTGGCATCCGCTCACGATGCTCAGCTACGCGGTCGACCATCGGCTGTGGGGCCTCTGGGCGGGCGGGTACCTGCTCTCGAACCTCCTCCTCCACGCCACTGCGACGGCGCTCCTGTTCCTGGCGCTCGTGCGCCTCACGGGCGCGCCGGGCGCGAGCCTCTTCACGGCCGCGGTGTTCGGCCTCCATCCCCTCCACGTGGAGGCCGTGGCCTGGGTCTCGCAGCGCAAGGACGTCCTCTCCGGCGTGTTCTTCATGGCCGCGCTGCTGGCCTATGGGCGTTGGGTCGAGCGCCCGGGCCTCGCACGCTACGCCGCGCTCCTGGCCTGCTTCGCGCTGGGACTCCTCGCGAAGCCGATGCTCGTCACGCTGCCGTTCGTGCTGCTGCTGCTCGACGTCTGGCCGCTCGGTCGGCTGCCCGTCACCGATCTGCGTCGTGCGCGCGCCGCCCTGCCGCGGCTTCTGGCGGAGAAGCTTCCGCTCTTCGCCCTGGCGGCCGCCTCGAGCGCCGTCACGTACCTCGTCCAGAAGTCGGCCGGGGCGGTCGCGTCCTTCGACCGCATCCCCCTGCGCGCGCGCCTCCTGAACGCGCCGCAGGCCTACGTCGCCTACCTGGAGCGCGTGTTCTGGCCGGAGCGCCTGGCGTTCTTCTATCCGCTGCATCCGGCGTGGCTGTCGCTGCGCGGCGCGGCGCCGGACGTGCTGATGCTCGCGGTCCTCACCGTCGGCGCGCTGCTGGCGCTCCGCCGGGCGCCCTGGATCGCCGTCGGCTGGGGCTGGTTCGTCGGCATGCTCGTGCCGGTGATCGGGCTCGTGCAGGTGGGGGCGCAAGCCTTCGCCGACCGCTACGCCTATCTGCCGCTCTTGGGCGTCGTGATCGCCGTCGCGTGGAGCGCGCGCGCGTGGGCCGAGCGGCGTCGTGCGCTGCGGATCGCCCTCGCGGCGGCAGCGGTGGTCGCATGCTCCGCGCTCCTCGTCCAGACCGAGCGTCAGATCGCCGTGTGGCAGGACGGCGTGACGCTCGGGGAGCATGCGCTCGAGGCGGGCTTTGCGAGCGCCACGGCGCACACCGTCGTGGGGAGCGCGCTCATCGCCCGGGGCGAGGTTGCGCGCGCGCGGCTGAACATCGCTGCGGCGCTGGCGCTCGATCCGCGCGCCGCCGCGCCGCACGTCCTGCTCGCCGACGTGCTCGAGCGCGAGGGCAAGCTCGAGGAGGCCGTGGTCCAGTACAAGCGTGCGCTCGAGATGGACCCGACCCTCCTGTTCGCGCGGGCGGCGATGGGACGCATCCTGGTGTCGCTCGGTCGCTCGAGCGAGGCGCTCGCGTCCCTCACGCAGGCGCAGGCGGGCGGGCTCGAGGTCGCGCAGCCGGAGATCGAGGTTCTCGTGGGTCTCGCGCTCGCTGCGCAGGGCGACCTGCCAGGCGCGGTACGCCACTACCGCGCCGCGCTCGGCGTCCGCCCCGAGCTCGTCGTCGCGCACGCGAACCTCGGCGTCGCGCTGACGCAGCAGGGCCAGCTCGCGGAAGGGGAGGCGGAGCTTCGCCGCGCCGCGGCGCTCTCGCCGGACGAGGCGCGCGTGCAGGGCGGGCTCGCCGACAACCTCCAGCGTCAGGGCAGGATCGGGGAGGCGATCGATCGCTGGCGCGAGGCCGTCCGTCTCGCGCCGGGCGACGCGGCCGCCGCGAACAACCTGGCGTGGCTCCTCGCCACCGCCGCCGACCCGGAGCTGCGGCGGCCCGACGAGGCTGTGACCCTCGCCGAGGGTGTCGTGGGCGCCACCGGCGGCGGCGACGCGGCCATGCTCGATACCCTCGCGACCGCGTACGAGGCCGCAGGCCGGCGCGAGGACGCAATCGCGACGGCGCGGCGCGCGGCCGCGCGCGCCCGCGAGGGGGGTCAGGCCGACCTCGCGAAGGACATCGACGCCCGCCTCGCGCGCTGGCAGGAGCCGGGTGGCGCGCCGGCGCCGTGAGGGGCTATAGAGAGCGTCCCACGCCCGGCGGGCCCGGCCCGCCGGCACGGATCGATCCCTCCGCGGCGGCGTAGCCAAGTGGTAAGGCATGGGACTGCAAATCCCTGATCCCCGGTTCGAATCCGGGCGCCGCCTCC
>CAVZDA010000005.1:0-256815 GCA_963773895.1 uncultured delta proteobacterium
CTGGTGGTCGAGATCCGCAAGTATCGCCGTGCCGATGGCGTGGTTCCGTTCGATCGGTGGATGGCGAAACTGAGGGATGCCCGTGCGAAGGCGCGGATTCTCGTTCAGCTCGACCGCCTGCGGGTCGGACTCACGGGCGACTGGAAGGCGGTCGGTGCAGGGGTTTTCGAGCTTCGCATACGCGAAGGCAAGGGGTACCGGGTGTACTTCGCATGAGAGGGCGCGACCGTCGTCTTGTTGCTCTGCGCGGGCGAAAAATCGACGCAGAGCGACGACATCGAGCGAGCCAAGTCGTATTGGCGAGAGTATCGGAGGCAAGCATGAGGGTGTCTGCATACAAGGGCTCCGACTATCTGAAGACGCAGAAGGACGTCGTCGCGTATCTCAACGCGGCGTTGGAAGACGGCGAGCCGGCCGTTCTGTTGGAGGCGCTGCGTAATGTCGCGATGGCCAAGGGCGGGATGGCCTCTCTTGCGCGCGCGGCGGGTGTGAGCCGCGAGAGTCTCTACCGCACCCTGTCGCGCCGGGGAAATCCGAAGATCGAGACGATCATGGAGCTACTCCGCGCACTCGGCCTCAAGCTGACCGTCGAGCGGCGGCAGGCGGCGTAGACGCTCCTCGAACCGCCGCTGCGCCAGTGGCTCGCAAGCGACGCGTGAAGCGCTGCAACTCGCCAACGCCGCGAGAAGACTGGCGCGCCGGGAGGGATTCGACCCGATGGAAAGGTGCTGCCCAAGCCCGGGCCGGCTCGAGATCCTGGTTCGGCAGGGAGGCGAGTGGAAGGAGCTGCCTCCAATGGTCGATCCGGAGAGCAACGTCTTCCACAAGGCGATGGTCTACGAGGCTCCGGATGGCCCGATCATCGCGACACTCGGCGGCACGAAGGCGGCCATCAAGCTCTGGCGCCGGGGGCCGCAGGGCTTCACCGCATAGACGCTCTGGACCAAGGACTTCGGCGGCAAGTTCAGTCGGATGCGCGACGCGGAGATCGAGAACGTGCTCGGTGACGGGCGCTTCGGCTTCGCCGTCGCGACGCACGATCAGGGCGTGATCGCGACCATCGTGCCTAAGCACGGCGCGGCGCACATGCCACCGGGGCGCGGTCGCTGGGAGGTCCAGGAGATCGATCATGAGAAGGATACGTTCGGTCATGAGATCGAATCCGGCGACGTGGACGGCGACGGCGCGGTCGAGTTCTACGCCACGTTGAGCGAGCCCAATCGACTCGACGGCAGCGAGCAGTCAGGGAAAGTGATGCGCTACCTGCCGGCCAAGGGTGAGAGAGTGGAGGTCGCCGACCTCGGCGATCGCCATGCGACGGAGATCCTGGTTCGAGACATCGACGGGGACGGCCGCGACGAGCTCTATGTCGCCAGCGACGACCAAGGAGAGATCCGTCGGTACGTGTGGTACGACGGACGCTTCGAGAAGGAGGTGATCCACACGCGCAAACCGGTGGGGTCCGCGTTTACGTGGAATCTCATGCCGGTGCCCGTCGAGCTCGTGCAATAGGACCCGCGGGCACCGTCGGCTTGCTTGTCGGGCACGAGGCTCGAGTAAGCGCGTCGCATGCGCCATGGCGGGTCAGGCGACTCCGAGAGGAGAAGGCGGTGATTGTGGTCCAGCCACGGCAATCGGCTGGAAGTGTTGCGGAACGGACGTCGCCGCCGGGGATGGGTGCACCCGACCGGTCGTCTTCCCCGACCGCGGTGGTGGCGGGTGGGAGGCAGATCGAGCGCGCTCGACCCTCGGGCGCTCCCGGCGTCGTTGCGGGAAGTGTCCTCTGCGCCTTCGCAACTGCGGTTGCAGCCATCGTCTTGATGATGGCGGCGACGGCGCACGCTGGTCCGCCCTTCGAAACCGACGATCCGGAGCCGCTGCCCTATCACCACGGAGAGGGGTACCTGTTCGCTTCCGGCAGCCGCAGCGCCGACGGCACGACGCTCGATGCGGCCCCGGGCATGGAGCTCAACTACAGCTTCCTGGCGAATACCTTCGCGCACTTGGTGGTGCCGCTGGCGTACACCGATCCCGACGACGGTGGAGCGGCATACGGTGTGGGAGACGTCGAGCTCGGCTTCAAATGGCGCTTCGTCGAGCAGAGCACGTGGCTGCCGGACGTCGCCGTCTTCCCGTTCGTGGAGCTGCCGACGGGAAGCCGGCGGCGCGGCCTCGGCGCCGGCGAGGCGCAGGTCTATCTGCCGATCTGGCTGCAAAAGGACTGGGGCCCGTGGACCATGTACGGGGGTGGCGGGTATTGGATCCACCCGGGCGACGGCAACCAGAACTGGTGGTACAGCGGCGTGGTGGTGCAGCGCCAGTTTGGCGAGCGCCTGTCGCTCGGCGGCGAGATCTTCTATGAGACGGCCGATACGGTGGCCGGTCGCGACAGCCTGGGCTTCGACTTCGGGGGCGCCTATACCGCCGGGGGCCCCTACCAGGTGCTCTTCTCGGCCGGACGCAACCTCGAGAACACGGCCGCCAATGAGCTGTCGTTCTACGTTGGGCTCTACCGGACGTTTTGATGTCCGAATCCGGGCCCTCGGCCCGCAGCCCCCCCAAGGCACTTAGCGTCCGGTCGTGCCCGAGACTCCCTCGCGCGCGCCGACGCCGTCCTTCGTCGTGCACTTCACCGCGGCGGCCATGTACTCCTTCACCGTGGGGGTCGGCGCTTTCCTGCCAGAGCTGGAGCTCGGAAGGCGAGAGGCTTGGTGCTCCGCCAGCTCGTGGCTCGCCGTCGCCAGGTCGTGAAGCAACGGACTGAGGGCAGAGCGGCGCGTCTTGGGTGACGAGTCCACCCGTGCGGACCTTCCTCTTCTTGCTGAGCTGCTGCGCGACGCTCGCCGCGTGCGCGCGGGCACCCCCGCCCGAGCCTTCGGCCTACCAGCACCGCTTCGAGCACGCGGAGCAGTGGGTCAAGGAGTCGCACCTTTAGTCTCTCGAAGCGGCTTCGTCCCCGCGGAAGTGGACGTAAAGCTACTCCTGCCTATCGCCCTGCCTCAGCCACCAGTCGGTGGTAGGGCAAGGGCTCGCCCTGGGCGGCGCGGCGGAGGACGAATCCGAAGAGCTCGCCCTCTCGCCATCGACGATCGAACCGGTAGACGAACTCATCGAGGTAGCGCTGGAGATGCTTTCCACTGACACCGTGGAAGGTTCCCCGCAGCCAGGTCTTGAGATTGCCGAAGACGCGATGAACCCAGGGAAGTATGGCTTCCGCGCGGGATCGGTCCGGCCCCTGGATCCTCCGATCGTGTCGCACCCCGGCCGCCTTCAGCCCGAGGTAGCCGCCGAAGCCATCCGTGCGGACCGTGGTGCCGTGGGCATCGATGACGCCCCGAACGAAAGGGCCGAGATCCGACTCGAAACTCACCCCGTCGAGCACCGCCAGCCGCACCCTGCCGGCGGATTGTGGCCGCTGCTCGACCACACCCCCCACGATGCTCTTGTGCAGCACCTCGCGCCCTCCGCGTCGCCCTCGTTCGGGCCCGCCCACGTAGGTCTCGTCGGCCTCGACCAGACCCGCCAAGCGATCCTTGGCGCGGGCTCCGAGCGCCGAGCGCAGCTTGTGAAGCATCGTCCAGGCCGTCTCGTAGCTCCCGAAACCCGTATCGCGCTGGAGCTGCAGCGCAGAGATTCCCTTCTTGTGCCGCGCCAGGAAGAAGATCGCCCAGAACCAGGTGAGCAGCGGGACCCGCGTGCGATGGAAGACCGTTCCCGCGGTCACCGAGCATTGGTAGCGACATCCCCGACACTGCTCGAGGCGGCGCGTGGAGATCCAAGAGCTCTCGCCGTGCCCGCAGCGGGGGCACGCGAACCCGGCCGGCCAGCGGGCCTGCCGCAGCGTCTCCCAGCAGGCCTGCTCATCGGGGAACGTCGCCTGAAACTCCTGCAACGTCTTCGGAAACTTCATTCCTGAGCCCTCCGCATCTTGATGGCTGGAGGGCATCCTCTCCCACTCGCGTGTCAGACGCGGTCACGAGCTGAGCGAGGGCGATAGGCAGGAAGCTACTTATCGGATGTAGAATTAATGCGGGCTCGTTTGTCCTACGCGCTTCAGAAGGCCGACGGCTACTGGGCGCCTTCCTTGTTGGCGCCGGAAAATTCTCCACCGGAAACCAGCGGCACGGGCTTCTATGTGTATGGTCTCGCCTGGGGCGTCAAGCACAGATTGTCAGATGGCACGGACTATCGTTCGGCGATCGACAAGGGTTGGGCCGCGCTCACGCGCGCTGTCGACAAGGATGGACGTCTCGGCTGGGTGCAGCAGGTCAGCGACCGGCCCGACCAGGTCGCCGAAAGCGACACGCAGTCTGACGGCGTCGGCGCGTTCCTGCTGGCGGCCAGCGCGGTTGCTTCACTCACGGAGGATCGAATGGGCAAGGTACGCGTGGCGGCATTCGCCGTTTCACTGGATGGTTACAGCGCGGGACCCAACCAGAGCCTCGAGAATCCCCTCGGCGTCGGCTTCCCGGAAGTCATGGGCTGGTTCTTTCCGACGCGCTTCTTCAAATCCATGCACGGCGGCCAGAGTGACGGCGAGGTCGGCGTTGACAATTCCATGGCCGAGAAGAGTTTCGAGAACGTTGGCTCCTGGATTCTCGGTCGCAACATGTTCGGCCCCGTGCGCGGGCCGTGGCCCGATGAGAAGTGGAAGGGCTGGTGGGGCGAGGAACCGCCCTATCACTGCCAGGTGTTCGTGCTCACGCATCACGCACGGCCGACTCTTCACATGAAGGGCACGGATTTCAATTTCGTCACCGATGGCATTCACGCAGCGCTCGAGCGGGCGCAGCGGGCGGCCGGCGGACGCGACGTGCGCATCGGCGGCGGTGTCGCCACCGTCCGTCAATACCTGCAGGCCCGCCTCATCGACGAGCTGCACCTGGCGCAGCGGCCGGTGTTGTCAGGCCGTGGCGAGAATCTGTTCGTTGGCCTGGACCTGCCAAGCCTCGGCTACCAGTGCACGGACCGGATCGCGGGAGAACGCGCGACGCATTTGATCTTGCGTCGTAGCTAGCAGGGCCCCAGAGAGCGCGTCGATCGGCCTAAGTATACGGCGTGCCATCCTTGTGCACGAACCGACCATCGGCGTTCGAGCTCATCATGTCGATGTCCGAACAGGTGGTGAGGTCGTTGGGGTTTCGCGAGCCGACCTCCAGATAGATGGCCACGGTCGAAGACCGGTTCTTCAGATGGTGGCCGATGCCTGTGCCCTTTGGAAAAGCCGCGCATTCTCCGGCGCGAAGCAGCGTCTCGCCGTGGTCTTCGACCAGCGTCAACTCCCCTTCGAGCAGATACACGAACTCGTCCTCATGGCTGTGCCAATGGCGTTGGCTTGACCACCCGCCCGGTGGCAGGGTCATCAAATTGACGCCAAAGTCACGAAGCCCACCCGCGTCGCCGAGGCGGCGACGAATGCGATTCGGCTGAACGATGCCGCGGGGAAGAGGAGCCCGGAGGATTTCAGTCAGAACCTCCCTACGATGATGAAGGCCATTCGCAAGAGCAATCCGGGGGCTGAGTTCGTCTTGATCGCGCCGATGATGGCGAATCCGGAGTGGGTCCGGGCCGACCTGCCGCTCGAACGGGATGCATCGCGGAGCTTCGGAAGCTGGAGAGTCCAGGAGTAGCAGTCGTGGACTGCACGACGATGTGGGATGAGCTGTTGAAGCGAAAGCGGTATGTGGAGCTCAGCGGGAACAATCTCGATCACGCGAACGATTTCGGTCACCGGGATCTCTGCGCAGTGCTGCTGTCCGCGTTGATTCCCGCCTCGGACAGCGGAAGGTAGTGATGCGTTGGTTGGTGGTTGGGCTCCTCTCCCTCGCGACCATGGGGTGTGGATCTCCATCCATACCGAATCAGCCCAACATCGTGCTGATCTTGATCGACACCCTACGAGCCGACCACGTGGGCGCCTACGGCTATCCTCGCCCAACCACTCCTGGTCTCGATGAACTCGCTTCCCACGGGACCCGATGGATCCATGCGCAATCTACGAGCTCTTGGACACGACCCGCGATCGGATCTCTTTTCACGTCGCGCCTCCCGTCCGAGCATGGTGCGGTCACGGCTGATCGGCCGCTCCCAGACGAGGCCGTAACGCTCGCCGAGCTTCTGCGGTCCGCCGGATACCGGACCATAGGGATCTCCGCGAACTTCGCGCACGTCAGCAAGGAGACGGGATTCGCACAGGGCTTCGACGAGTTCACCGCCATCAGCATCGATGTGGATCCTTCCAGCACCGACTACCTATGGGCCGGACGAGATGCGAAGGGAGAGCTCCACAAGATTCGCGACGCAAGTGCCGCCGAGTTGAATACCGTCGTGTTCAGGAACCTCCCAAGCCGCGAGCAAGAACCCTTCTTCCTGTACGTGCACTACACAGATCCTCACTCTGGCTATACGCCGCCTCTCGACCTCCGGAAGCGATTCGTTCGCAATCCGGAGGTCGATCGCGCATCTCCGGCCGCTACGGGCGAATACGTGAATGCAGCAGCCACGAAGCGAATCATTCTCTCTCCCTTGGCTCTAGATCGCCTCATCGATCTATATGACGCCGAGGTCGCGAGCGCCGATCGAGGAGCCGGGCGACTCCTGCAGGAGATCAAACTACGGGGCCTCGACCGGAACACCGTCTACGTCGTCGTGGCGGATCATGGAGAGGAGTTCGGAGATCATGGAGGCTTCTTCCATGGCCTCACGCTCTATTCAGAGTGCCTCTCCATTCCTCTCATCATCACGGACTCGCGCACTGACCGAGGTGGAGTCGCGCGTGACGAGCCGGTGGACCTCATGGACGTTCCCACCACGCTTCTCGCGATGGCGGGCGTGCCGATCTCGGGCGGGATGAGAGGCCGCGACCTGTTCTCGGTTTCTCCGGATCTTCCGGCCAGGGATCTATTGGCGGAGCTTCACGAAGACGCGGTGACGGAGAAGTTCTTCGGTCCGCGCAAGCATCGCTTCTCGTTGACCCGCTGGCCCTGGAAGTTGATCGGTCATCGAGACGGTGCCCAGGAATGGTTCGATGAGGAGCATGATCCAGCCGAGAGATCTCGCGTGACTGCGGATGCGCTCCCCCAGTCTTCAGCAGCGATGCGGCGTGAAGCCGCTTCGCAGCTCCACCTATCCGATTCCGCGAGCAAGGGGAAGCCCCGCGACCTTACCCCCGAGGAACACGAGCGACTGCGGGCACTGGGTTACGTCGAGTAGGCCGTTCGGTCCCGGGTCCAATCTCGAGGAGCGGCGCGTTCGAGAGCGAGCTGACCAAGCTCTCCGTGCGGGTGCTCCTGCTTCACGAAGTGACCGGCGTCAACGATCACACGCCGGCGAACGGTGGTTGCGATTGCCCAGATGGAGAGAGCAACGCCCGCGAGTGCGAGCAGCGCTCCGACAGCCGCGAGGACGAGGGAAACCTCAGTTGCCGGGGGATATGGAACCGGGGCGCCCCACCTTCGTGTGCGCGCTCGGAGGTGAACCGGAATCACCCGAACCAACCCCACGAGCAGCCACGCGGACCGGATCGTCGCGGCTGCGGCCACGCAGCAGAGCAGGAGCCTTAGCATGGCGATCCCTCCTCTCCGGGCCGTCTAACAGATCTTGTCGTGCACGCCGGATCCGATCCGGCGCTCAAGGGAAGCGACCGTGACGTGTGTCTGTGTAGCTCCGCGGGTGCGGCCAGCGGGCAGGGCGCGTGGCGAACGGCTCGCCGCGTAGGCGCAAGAAGCGGGGTTTCTGGGCGCGACGCGTTCGCTTCGCGTCACGCCTGCCCTCCGACGCGCGCGCGTTCCCCGGCCGCGAAACGCGCCTCCGCCTCTTCGAACGCGGCGCGGCGATCGTCGGCATCGAAGTGGATCACCGCACACAGTCGACCCGACGCGTCGGCCTCGACGAGGCGCAGGAACTCGCCCTCATAGTCGCCGCCGTCGGACCCGCCCGAGAAGCGGAGATGCTCGAGCACGATGCGATCGCCGAACGCGCCGATCGTCTCGACCCGGGTGGGACGGCCCGGCCACGCACGAACCACTTCGAGGTTCCGGATCCAGAGCTCGAGGTCGCCGTCCACCAGCGCGCGCCGGCTGCGGTCCTCGAAGCGGAACGCGGGACTCGCCAACGCGCGCAGCGCGACTCGCCACTCTTCGGAGGCGAAGCACTCGCCGATCCGACTGGACACACGCGACGCCACGTTCGACGGAGTCCCCGGCCGATCGGGGCGCAGTGCTTCGAAACGCGCGCGCGCGGCGGCGAGATCCTCGATGTCGAAGAGCTCCAGGCCCACCGCCCGATCGTCCCGGTAGACGAGAAGGCGCACGTAGACGCTCTCGAATTCGCCGCCGGTCGCGGCGACCGTCCCGAACATGTGTGCCACGTCCAGGGTTGCGTGGTTGGCCGCTGCGACGGTGTAGAGGCATTCGAGGACGAGATCGGCCGACTGTTCGAAGAGCGCCGCGAACGAGTGGACGAACGCGGCGGCGCCTTCGACCCGGCCCATCCCGAAGTGCCGGTGATCGTCGACGAAGAAATCGTCGGGTAGCGCGGCGCTGAGCCCAGCGAGGTCGTGTTCGAAGAGCCCGCGCATCGCGGCCGCTCCGGCGACGGCGGCGGGCGGCGCCTCGTCGCTGCGCAGCCACCGCTCGCTCATCTCCACGCTCGCAGCGCGGCGATCGTTTGCGTCGAACGCGACGATGGCGGCGATGCGACCCTCGGCGTCGACTTCGATCACGGAGAGGTTCTCGGCCTCGAAGGCTCCAACGTCTCCGCCCGCCCCGGTCCAGCGCAGGTGCTCCAAGGCGAGCCGGTCGCCGGCGGTCGCGAGCACGGTGCGCAGTGGACGCCCGCCGCTCGAAGCAATCACGCGGTTGCCGGCGAGGAACATGTCCCGATCGCCGGTGAGCAGGACTCCGGTGCGGCGGTCGTCGAAGATCATGGTCGGCGCGCACACGCGGGCGAGGGCGTCCCAATCCGCGGCCCCGAGCGCTTCCTGGCAGCGCGCGCTCGCGCGCGTCGCCGCGTTCGGCGGGATGCGCAGCGGATCGCGGGGTGGGCTCGCCGCAACCGCTCCGAAGCGCGCGCGGATCTCGTCGAGCCGATCGATGTCGTACTGGTCGAAGCCGCGGATGCGGCCCTCGCTGTCGACCTCCGCGACGATCACGCTCGGCGTCTCGAAAGCGCCGCCGTCGCGTGTTCCGACCCAGGTCGTCACGTACAGGAACCGCGGCGCCGCGATCGAGACATGATCGATGCGCAATCGGACGTCCGGTGCGAGATCGACGAGCGATCTGAGCGCCTCCACGTATGCATCGGGGCCGTGCAGCGGCTCCCAGCCGAGCAGCCGGTGATCGCGCACGACCAGGTCGGGCGCCAAGAGCGCGGCGAGCGCATCCCAGTCGCGCTCGGCGAAGGCGCGGCTGAAGGCACGGGTCACCGCCGCGCGTCGCTCGGCGGCCGCTTCGCCCGCGGCGTAGCGCGCGTCGAGCTCGGCGTAGGCGGCGTCGAGGTCCTCGGGCGCGAATGCGATCCCGGCGATGCGCGCGCCCTCTTCGTCCGTCTCGATCACCTGGACCCACTCCACCTCGCTCGGCCCGACGAGCTGGTCACCGCCGCGCAGGTGCATGCGGAACAGCGCCAGTCGCTCGCCGCGCGTCGCGAGCAGTTCGTACGAACGCTTGACGCCCATCTCGAAGAACGGGCGCATCCCGGCCAGCATCGTGTCACGATCGACCTCGAGGTGCATCAGCGGCCGGCGGTCGATGCTGCGGAAGCCCTGCGACGTGAGCGCGACGAAGGCCTCCCAGTCGCGCGTATTCCAGGCGCGCTGGAAGCGCTCCTCGGTCCGCGTCACGGCGTTCGCGAAGTCCGACGCGCGCTCGGCGGCAACCTCGTCGAAGCGCGCGAGCGCCTCGGCGTCGGCGTTGGGATCGAACCACTCGGCGCGCACCACGAGGCCGTCGCGACCGAAGACACCGAGCAGCAGCAGCGGTCGCTCGTATGCGCCGCCGCTGGCGCCATCGATCCCCGAAGTCAGCGTGCGCAGCAAGAACGCGGCAGGCTCGAGCGCAAGCACATCGTCGACGCGGAGCGCGATGTCGCGGGCGAGCTCGAGCTGAGCGCGATGGCCGCGCTGGAAGCTCTCGGCTCCGCGGCCGGAGCCAAGGCCGAGGGGTCGGTGGTCGACGAACTCTACGTCGGGGGCCAGCACGCCTCGGAAGCGCTCGGCGTGGTCGAGCGGATGCAGCCACCGCGCGACCGATCGCGCGGTGGCTGCGGCCCGGTCGCGCGCGGAGCCGTCGGGCAGCAGCTCGGCGTAACGTGTATAGAGCCGCGCGATGGCGTCGCCCAGGCGATCCTCCGCGAAGAACTCGGCTCGACGCCGCTGCCCCCGCGCATCGACCTCCGTCAGCACGACCTGGTCGCGCTCGACGGCGCCGATGTCGATGTCGCCTTCGACCAACGCGCTGTAGGAGGTCCGGTCGTGGCACAACGCCAGCGAGTCGCCGAGCGTTGCGATGGATTCGTGTCGGACGAGGTCGCGCGCCTCGAGAATCGCGCGCAGCCGCGCGACCGAGACGTCCCGCGCATACGAGATTCCGGTGGGGTGGTGATCGGTCTGCGCATCGTCGGCGAAGATGCACGCGATCGCCTCCGCGTCCCGCGCGGCGACCGCTGCTTCCAGGCGCGCGTTGTTCGCGGTCGCGGCGTTCGGCCGCACGCGCCGCATGGGTCCGGCGGGCGACGCAGCCAGCGCGTCGAAGCGCGCGACCGCGGCGAGCGCATCCGCGGCGTCGAAACGTTCGCGGTGCGTGAGCAGGCCGTTGCTCGCGAAGACCCACACGTCGATCTGCTGCCTCTCGAAGGTGCCGCCGCCGGCGCGGTCGACGCCTCGCATCGTTCGGCGCGCAACGAGTCCGTCGCTCCGCAGCGCCAGGAGATCGTCGACGCGGCTGGTGATCCGTTCTGCCACCTCCTGCGACACGCGATGGCCGCGTGCGGCCCGGTCGCCGCCGCGTGCCGCCCCGAAGCCGAGGATCTGGTGATCGGCGAACTCGAGATCTGGCGACAGCGCCATCCGGAACGCGGAGTCGTCGGCGGCCAGGTCGAGCACCGCGGCTACCGACCGTGCGATCGCGCCGGCGCGAATCTGCTCGGAACCCGCGGAGAGCCGCTCGGCGTGACGTTGGTAGAGACGGACGATGGCGTCGGCGAGATGCTCCTCGGAGAACACCTCGATCCGGGTCGCCTGGCCCGCCGCGTTCGACTCGAAGAGCACGAGGGTGGTCGATTGCGAGGCGCCGAACGAGAGCCCGTCCTGGGAGAGGCCCGTGAACGAGGTGACGTCGCGACCGAGCGCCAGCGAATCGCCCAACACCGCGAGCAGCTCGTTGGAGATCCGCAGGTCCTTGGCCCGCAGCAGCAGCTGCCACCGCTTCAAACCCGCCTCGCGATCGACCACGGCGCTGGTGGGATGGTGGAGCAAGTGGAAGTCGTCGGCGATCACTGCGGCGATTGCATCGAGGTCGCGCGCGTGGGCCGCGGCGCGGATGCGCTCTCCGCAGAGCGCCGAGGTGTTGGGATGCACGCGGCGCGCCGGCGCTCGGAACGGCATCAGCTCGGTGAAGCGCGCGAGGGCGTCTTCGACGCGGTCGACCGCGAACACCTCGACCCGCGTCGCGCGACCATCCTCGCCGAAGATCGTCAGCCGCAGATGCGGCCATTCGAACGCGCCGCCGCCCTCGCGAGCGCGTCCCGTCGTCGTCCAGCGCATCAGGACCGCGCCCGACTCCGCCGCCAGAACGTCGTCGAGGCGGTCGACCAGGTCGTCGCCGACCTCGCTCGCGGCGGCGAGCGCACGCGCCAGCGCCTCCGGGCCACGGGTCGGAGGCAGGCCGGCGGTTCGATGATCGACGAGCTCGATCCCGGGCGCGAAGATGCGCTCGAGTGAGTCGACCTCGATCTCTCCCGAGGCGACCGACTCCATCACGCGGGCCGTCGCCGCCGCCCGTTCGCGTGCGGGACCATCGGGCAACAGCTCGGCGTAGCGCTGGTAGAGCCGCGCCGACGCGTCGGCGAGATGCCCGTCCGCGAACATCTCGACGCGCGAGGCGCGCGCGTCGGCGCCGGCTTCGGTCAGGATGATCCAATGGATGTCCACCGCGCCGACCGGAACGTCGAAGGCCGCGGCGGTCCCCGCGAACCTGATGTCACAGCGGTGCAGGGCCAACGCGTCGCCGAGCGTGGCGAGGGGCTCGTTTCGGAACGCTACGCCCCGCTGGTTGCCGAGCAGACCCTCGAGCCCCGCGACGATCTCGCGCTGGCCCTGCGGCACGCCGTAGAAGCGCTGGTCGAAGACGACGTCGTCAGCGAAGAGCGCGCGGATCGCCTCGGCGTCGCCGTCGGCCACCGCCGCGTCGAGGCGGCGGACGTTCTCCGTCGCGAAGTTCGCTTGCACCTGGCGTCGCGCGGGCAGTGGCGTCTCCGTCGCGTCGGCGCGCGCGCCGTCGCCCGCGACGACCCCACCCCACGCGCGGCGCGCCCGCTCGACCAGCAGCGTTGCGCCCTTCGCGTCCCACAGCTCGATCGCTCGCGTCTCCTCCGCGTCCGCCTCCCGATCGCGCCCCGCGGCGCGCAGCGCGACCGCGAGCGACTGGCGCGCGTCGGCGTGGTCGAGCAGGTCGTCGGTCGCGGCCGCGATCTCGACCGCTCTGCTCGCGAACTCGATCGCCGCCGCGTGCTCGCCGCGGCGCGCGAGCGCTTCGGCGCGCACGCCGCGCCAGGTGATGGCGGCCTTCAGGTCGTCGCCGGCGAGCGCTTCGCTCTCGTGGCTCAGCGCTTCGGCCTCCGCCGCCCGGCCCTGCGCGAGCAGCGCGCGGCCGAGCAGCGCGGCGGCCTGCGCCGCGTCGATGGCGAGGCCGAGATCGCGCAGTCCGTCGTAGGCCGCGCGCAAGCAGCGCTCGGCCGCTTCGGGGTCGCCCTCGATCAGCTCGACGTGGCCGGCGAAGACGTCGGCTTCGAGCAGGCGCTGCGTGATCCCGAGCTCTTCGACCAGCTTCCGGGACGACTCGACCATGCGTCGCGCCGCGTCGGTGCGGCCGCGCAGCGCTTCGAGCACGCCCTGACAGCGCAGCGCGACGGCTTCCACCGCGGGCGCTCCCTGCGTGATGCGCAGCACGCGCACGACGTCGAGACAGCGGCCGCTCGCGCGCGTCACCGGACTCGGTCCCCAGAGCGCGGCGACCGGCGCGCCGGCCAGCACCGCGTTGGCGCGTCGCCGGTCGCCCGCGCGGCGTGCCGCAGCGAGCGCGCGATCGAGCGCGGCCTCGCAGTCGCCGACCCTGCCGAGCCGCACCAGCGCCATCGCGTGGACGAAGTGCGCCTTCGCCGCGCCGGGGGCGTCCTCGAGCGCGGTTAGCTGCTCGGCCGCAGCAGCCACCGCGTCCGCGGTCGTGTGCAGCGCCTGCGGGTCGGTGAGCACCGCGAGCTGGCCCACGAAGCAGACGTGCCATGCGCGGAGCCGCTCCGAGTCGGCGCAGAAGCGGGCGAGCTCGTCGATCGCCGCGGCGGCGGGACCGACGGCGCCCGCGGCGAGCAGCGCTTCGCACCAGTCGAGCGCGAGATCGGCGCGCGCCGGATCGGCGGCGTCGAGTCGATCGATCGCGCGCCCGAGCAGACCGGCCGCGAGCGGCAGATCGTCGCGTGCGAGCGCGCGCCGGCCGGCCGAACCCAGGTGTCGCGCCGCACGCTCGCCGAGGCTCCTTGCGTCCCGGTCGAGCGCGCCGAGCTCGCGCCGGCATTGGTGCGCCTGTTCGAGATGCCAGCCGATCGTCTCGTCGTGCTCGATGGCCTCGCCGACGCGCCCGAGGATCCAGTCGGCGAGCCGCTCGTGGAGCTCCGCGCGCGTCTCCTTCAGCACGCGGCGGTAGGCGGCGTCGCGGATCAGCACATGGTGGAAGCGCAGCGCGGGCTCGCCGAGGAACCAGCCCGTGTCGGGCTCGATCACCTCGCTGCGGCGGAGTGCTTCGAGGTGCGCGTCGAGGCCGTGTGCCTCGCGAGGCAGCAGGTGCGCCACAGCGGCGCGCGAGAACTGGCGCCCGATCACCGCGGCGCGCTCGAGCACACTGCGTTCCTCGGGCCGCAGCCGCTCGATGCGTGCGGCGAGCAGCACCTGGATCGTCGGCGGCATGTCGAGCTTCGCGACCTCGACCGTGGTGATCCAGCGATCGCCGTCTCGTTGCAGCGTCCCGTCCTGCACCAGCATCCGCACCAGCTCGCTCACGAAGAGCGGGTTGCCCTCGCTGGTCGCGAGTACGCGCCCGGCCAGTGCAGCCGGGAGCTCGGCGCCGCCGATCGCGTTCGCCGCATGCCGCGTCGCAGCGCCGGCGTCGAGCCCCGCGAGCGTCACGACGTCCGCCACCAGCGGGCCGGGGATCGTCAGCGATGAGCGCGCGTCGCGCAGCTCGGGGCGCGCGGCCACCAGCAGCAGCAACGGCACACCGCTGCTCCACTGCACCAGGTGCTCGACCAGGTCGAGCAGCAGCGGCTCCGCCCATTGCAGGTCGTCGATCACCAGCACCACGGGCCGCACCGCCGCGAGCGCGGCCAGCAGCCGGCGTACGACGAAGAAGGTCTCCTCGGGCGGCGCCGGCGTGCCCGCGAGCAGCGCGCCAATGCCGGTCGCGATGCGCGTGCGCTCGGCCTCGTCGCCGGGCACGACCGCGTCGATCGCCGCGCGCAGGGCGGCGCCACCCGCGCCCTCGTCGATGCGCAGCAGCGTGCGCAGCGCCCCGGCGAGCGGCGCGAAGGTCGCGCCGCCGTCCGCGTCGCAGCGCGCCGCGAGCACTGTCGCACGCTCCGCGGTGCGGCGCGTGAACTCCGCCACCAGCCGCGACTTGCCGAGTCCCGGCGAGCCGAGCAGCACCGCGAGGCGCGCCGCGGGCGTCGCCACCGCCGCGTCGTACACGCCCTGGAGCCGCCGCATCTCCTCGTCGCGCCCGACGAACGCGGTCGCCTGGCGGCTCGCCGGCCGGTCGGACGACACCACGCGGTACGCCGCGACGGTCTCGGTCCGCCCGCGCAGCGCGAAGGTGCCGAGCGGCGCCAGCGTCACGAGGTCCCCGACCAGCCGCTGCGTCCCCTCGCCGACGATCACGTCGCCGTCGAGCGCCTCCTGCTGGAGTCGGGACGCGACGTTCGTCGGGTCGCCCATCACGCTGTTCTCGTCGTCGCCGACGACGATCTCGCCGGTGTTCACCGCAACGCGCAGCCCCACCTGCTCCATCGCCGCGCCCTGCTCGCGCGAAAGCTCGCGGAACGCGCGCTGCATGCCGACCGCCGCCCGCACCGCGCGAATCGCGTCGTCCTCGGCCACGCGCGGCACGCCGAACGCCGCCAGCACGCCGTCGCCGAGCAGCTGCACCACGCGCCCCCCGTGCACGGCCACCGCCGCCGCCATCGCGCGGTGGTAGCGATCCATCACCCGGCGCGCGGACTCGGCGTCGAGACGCTCGTGCAGCGAGACCGAGCCGATGAGGTCGGCGAAGACGATTGTGACAATCTTGCGGGAGACGCCATCCGAGGCGGGACGCGCGTTGTGCGCGCCCAGTGCGCTCCCGCAGCCGTTGCAGAAGCGGGCGCCCGCGGGCGTCTCGGTTCCGCAGGCTGGGCAGCGCGGCGCGAGCGACGCCCCGCAGCCGCTGCAGAAGCGGGAGCCCGCTGGGTTGGTGTGTTCGCAGCTCGCGCAGTTCATCGCGGGCGCTCCTTCGCCACCGAGGATCCTACTCGGCTCGCCTGCCGCGGGCCCGCGGCCGAACCCGAGGATGGGATCCGCACGCCGCCGCGGCTGTGACCTGGCCCACCGCTCTGCGAAGGCCCCGAGCCGCTGGGTCGGCGGCCGCCGCGCCGGGAGGAGACCGAACCACCATCGAGTCACTCTCGAGGCCGCCGTCGCTGCAAGCGGCGACCGCGCCTACGGCAAGCGCGAGAAGTGCGGCGCCGTGACCGCAATCGTGAGCGCTACGAGATCTCGTGTCCGGGGCGGCAGCATGCGGTCTCGTTCTTCCTACGCGCCCGTGGAGCTCCCCGGCCGGGAGCCGGAAACCATCAGTAGCTGTGCTCGTCCAGCTCCACCTTCCCGCGGAAGGTCCAGTACACGATCGACGTATAGCCGAGGACCAACGGCATTCCGATGCCGGCGATGAGGAGCATGATTCCGAGGGTCTTCGGGCTCGAGGCCGCGTTCCAGACCGTGAGGCTGTGCTCGGGATGGGGGCTCGAGGGCACCAGGTTCGGGAACAGCGCGACGCCCAGCAGCACGACCAGTGCGGCGATCGTGCAGCAGGAGCTCGCGAAGGCGTAGCCGGGCCGGTCGAGGAAGATCGCGCGCGGGATGTTGGCGATCGCGAGCACGTTCAGGACGGGGATGACCCAGAGCAGCGGATGCAGCGAGAAGCCAGCGACCGCGCTCGGCACCTTCACCAGGGTGTACATCGTCGTCAGCATGAAGACGACCAGGAAGAGGCCGAAGCTGCGCCACATCCCGCGGTGGGTCCGGGCCTGGAGCGCGCCCTCGGTGCGCAGGTGCAGGTAGATCGTGCCGTGCATCGCGAAGAGCGTGACGGCGAGCGCGCCCACGAGCAGCGGGAAGGGGCCTAGCTGGTCGGCGAGGCGGCCGTGCAGCTCGCCGGCCGCCGTGAGCGGCACACCCTGCATCACGTTGCCCACCGCGACGCCGAAGAGCAGCGTCGCGGCGAAGGAGCCCGAGGCGAAGCCGACGTCCCAGACGCGGCGCCAGAACCGGCTGTGCCGCTTGCTGCGGAACTCGATCGAGACGGCCCGGAAGATCAGCGCGAAGAGAAGCAGCATGAATGCGGTGTAGAAGCCCGAGAAGAGGGTGGCGTAGGCCTCGGGGAACGCCGCGAAGAGGGCGCCGCCGAAGGTCACGAGCCAGACCTCGTTGCCGTCCCAGAGCGGGCCGATCGAGTTGATCACCATGCGCCGCTCGGTGTCGTCCTCGGCGACGAAGAGGTGCACCATGCCGACGCCGAGGTCGAAGCCGTCGAGCACCGCGTAGCCCACGAGCAGCACGCCGAGCAGGCCGAACCAGATCAGCGGGAGCCATTCGGCCATCGCTACGCCTCGCCTTCCGCGCCGGCTTGGGTGAGCGAGTCCTCGTGCCGCGTCCGCCGCGCGGCCGCGCCGAAGAAGCCCTCCTCGCCGGGCCGCGGGGGCGCGGCGTCGCGCTCGAGGGCCTCGGGCCCGTGCTGGATCTTGTCGTTCAGCACCATCAGCCACACCGCGAAGAGCAGCGCGTAGATCACGCCGAAGAGCGCGATCGAGCCGCGCACCTGGTCGGCGGTGAGCACGGGGCTCACGGCGTCCGCCGTGCGGAGGCCCAGCGTCGCGTCGTAGGCGACGAAGCCGTCGGCGTCGAGCACGGGCTGGCCCGCGGCGTCGAGGGGCATCGGCGGGTACACGATCCAGGGTTGGCGGCCGACTTCGGCCACCACCCAGCCGGCCTGGTTCGCGGCCACGGCGCCCAGCACCGCGAAGACGAAGATCCAAAGGAGCCAGCGCTGCTGGAAGAGCGTGCCGCGCCACCAGAAGAAGCAGGCGCCGAGCGTGAGCGCGATGAAGCCCGTGCCGAGGCCGACCATCAGATGGAAGGCGAGGAACGGGATCGTGACCGGCGGCCGATCTTCGGGGCGGAAGCGCTCGAGCCCCAGCACGGGCGCGTTCGGGTCGCCGTAGAGCATGAGCGACAGACCGCCCGGGATCGCGAGGTCGAAGTCCACGCGGCCGGCCGCCGGGTCCGGGAGCCCGACGATCGAGAGATCGGCCGGCCCCGTCGCGAAGTGCGCCTCGAAGGCCGCGAGCTTGGCGGGCTGGTGCACGTGGACGTTCCGCGCTTGGAGATCTCCCGAGACGAGCGCGGCGAGCGACGCCAGCGTGCCGAAGACGAGCGCGCCGCGGAACGAGCGCTCGGCGAAGGCCCGGTGGCGCCCGCGCAGCAGGTACCAGGCCGAGATGCTCATCACGAAGAAGGCGCCCATGATGAAGCAGCCGATCCAGACGTGGACTAGGCGATGGATCGACGACGGGTTCAGGACCATCGCCCAGAAGTCGACGATCTCGGCCCGCATCACCGGGGCGCCATCCACCACCCAGGGCACGCCGTCGCGCATCATGGGCACGATGTGATGGCCCGCCGGCGTCTGCTGCCAGGAGTTCGCCACCACGATCCAGATCGACGAGAAGATCGAGCCCAGGGCCACCATGCAGGTCGAGAAGAAGTGGAGGCGCGGACCGACGCGATTCCAGCCGAAGACGAGCACGGCGAGGAAGCCCGACTCGAGGAAGAAGGCGAAGATGCCCTCGGCCGCGAGGGCCGAGCCGAAGACGTCGCCCACGAAGCGCGAGTAGGTGGCCCAGTTCGTGCCGAACTCGAACTCCATCACGATGCCGGTCGCCACGCCGATGGCGAAGTTCAGCGCGAAGATCCGGGTCCAGAAACGCGTCGCGATGGCGTAGAGGGCGTCGCCCGTGCGGAGCGACATGCCATCGAGGTAGACGAGGATGACGCCCATCCCGATCGTGAGCGGCGGGAACAGGTAGTGGAACATGATCGTGAGGGCGAACTGGATGCGGGAGAGGAGGAGCGGATCGTCCACGGCGGATCTCCTGTGGCGACCCGTCCACCCTAGCGGCGGCGGGCGCAAGGCGCCGCACCTCAGGGGGCCCTTGGCCGCGGAACGGGATGCTGACAGTCGTCGAGCTTCAGGGGAGCAGCCTTCAGGGGATCGACCTTCCGTGTTGGGGCGAGTGGTCGTCCTTGCTGGTCACGCGGAGCCCGTATCCGGTCGGACCGTCGGTGTCGATCCAGATGCGATCATCTTCCGAAGCGCGATCGAGCGCGGCGGAGAGATGGAGGGCTGCCGCGATCTCGGAGAGCTGGGTCTCTTTGGCGCGTGTCATCGCCGGACCCGACACGCCCACGAAGAGCCACCCGTCGTCGTGCCGGTTGATTCCGATGAAGACGGCGTCGGTCTCTACCGACTCGAGGGCCTCGTCCAAACTCGACTCTGGAAAGGACGAGGAGAGATATGCAACGAGGCCGTGCACCCGTTCACGCGTGGCCGGGCTCAAAGACTTGATGGTCACGGTCAGCCCCCGCTCCAAGTTGACTGGAAGGTCCGGGGATCGGCGCGCCACGGACCCGTACCCGGGGAGTCCAAGCGATGCCTCCCTCGATGGAAGCTACCAGAACGTCGCGTGTGACATCTGTCTGCTGACGCCGTACCTCGCCGAAGATACGGAGAAGATCCGCTCGCGATCCGAGGCCGCGTGCGGACCGTGTTGCGCGTCGGAATCTATGGCAATCTCGGCTCGCGCCGGTGTGAGGGACAAAGGAGCATCCATGCCTCGAGCCGACTCTCTTCGCTTGACGGACGGCCAAGCTCCGCCTGGAAGGCCTGGAAGGATCCGAGAGTCCATTGCTGCAGACATCGCGCGACTCGAGGCGAGGATGGAGGTCGCTTCGCACGGAGATTCAGCCGACGACGGCGGACCAACGCGGCAGAATCGGCTCTCCGAGCGCCTCCTTCGGCTACGCCGGCTCCATTCGAACCTCGAGGCTCTGGGGCGAGTTTCGCTCACCCGGGCGGAACGGCGCATGCTCTCGGGCAGCGATCCCCAATCCGCGCAAGGAACCGAGACCTGACGCCCACGCGGACGCGATCCTGGCGCCCTGGCAGGCCGCACTCTCCTCGCGCGCGAAGTCGAGTCTCGTGATCGCGCAGGCGTGTCGTCGACTCACTCTCGAGGCCCCTCGGATCCACATCCTGCACCCCACACGCATCTGCCGTTTGCGCGTCGCGGGAACGGCCACTCCCCGCTAGGCCATGCGCGAGAGCTCGCCGAACTCGAGCGGCCTGGTGCCGCGCTTCTCCATCGCGACCACCGCGTCGGCGTAGGCGGCCTCGATCACGCGCCGCATGTAGGCCTTCATGCGCGGCCCCACGCCCGGCAGGTCGTCCACGTAGGACTGCATCTGCTTCAGGTAGTAGACGCGTCCCGCCTGCACGAGGGGCGGATCGTCGGGCTGGTTCGTGCGGTCGCGCCACGCGACGTACGCGCGCTCCGCCTCCACCCGCGGCACGCCGCAGAGCTCGAGGGTGCGCACGCGCGTGCCGCGCGTGAGCCGGCTGTCCTTCGAGTGCCGGCCGATGAAGAGGTTCGCCGCGAAGTGGGCGAATCCCACGCACGCGGCGTTGCGCGCGAAGCCGCTCTTCATGCGCGAGAGCGCCACCTTCCCGGTGCCGCGCGACATCTGCATGTGCCGCGCCTCGTCGATCGCGTGGTTCTTCAGGATCGTGCGCACGCACGGGTCCATGAGCGGCTCGTCGATCGTGCAGCGCTCGACGGTCTTCTGGTTCACGTTCAGCGCGAAGCGCGTGAAGTAGTAGTAGTCGAAGCTGCCGCGCAGCCAGCCGAGGAGCGCGTGGGCCTGCACGTAGCGCGTCGCCATCGAGAGCGAGACGTTCGCGCCGCGGAGCTCGTCCAGGGTCATGCCGTAGTGCGCGAGCACCTTCCCGATCACGATCAGGAAGGACTGGATGTGCGTGGTCTCCTCCACCACCTCGCGCGCCATGTACTGCGCGACCTCCGGATCCTCCCGGATGAAGGTCTCGAGGGCGGCGGCGAAGTTCAGCGTGTTGGTCGCGGCTTCGGCGACCGCGGTCGAGAGGTAGCTCTGGCAGAAGGTGAGCCGGTTCAGCTTCAGCTTCTGTTCCCCGGACAGCGCATGCCAGACGGGCTCGCCGTAGAACCACGTCATCTCCCACGGGAAGAGGCGGTGATCGCCCAGCTCCGCGGCATCGAAGCGGCGGGCGGGCTCGAGGAAGTGCTCGTCGAGGTGGCTCACGTCCTTGTCGGAGACGACGCGCAGGCGCCGCGTGAAGTCGTAGGTCGCGGCGGCGGGAGGCGTGGAGACGGCCATCGGGGCTCCTCCTCGGGATCGGGCTACGGTACGGCGGCGCGGGGATGCGGGTCAAGAAACTCGCGAGACGGCTCCCGGGCGGGAGTGCGTCAGCGTCGGCCGAGGCTCTCGAGCAGGGCCCTCGCGTCCCGGAGGTCCTTCGTGTCGAGGCCTTCCTCAGGGCCCTCGGCCGCTCGAAGCCGGTTCATCCCCAAGGAGGTTGACCCGAGGCTCCTTCTTCGTTCGCAGCGCCGGCGAAGGGAGCCCGCGGGAGTCGCGTCGCTCCAGGGATCCCGGCAGGATCGAGGAACCCCTGCGGCGCCCGCGTCGTTCTCGGCCACCCCGTCGCCGGAGCGGAGCGACCGCCGCCGGCCGATCGGGCCCTCCGGCACCGCGGCGGGACCGCGCTGCCCAGCGGGCCGAGCGCTCGACCGACGGCGCATCGCGCGAGGCGCCCGCGAGGTATGATCGAGGGGCAACCCCGGAACTCGGAGGCCCGCGTGGACGCGAACAAGCTCGATGCGTTCGTGAACAAGGCGCTCGGGGATCTCGGCGCGGCTCTCACCGCATCGCTGGTGATGATCGGAGACAAGCTCGGCCTCTACCGGGCGCTGGCGGGCGCCGGGCCGCTCACTTCGGCCGAGCTCGCGGAGCGCACGGCGACGGACGAGCGCTCCGTGCGCGAGTGGCTCGCGGCACAGGCCGCCGCCGGATATCTCGACTACGACCCGAAGACCGGCCGCTACTCGCTGAGCGAGGAGCACGCGATCGCGCTCACCGACGAGGGCAACCCGGCGTGCGTCCTCGGCGGCTTCCAGGCGATGACTGCGGCCACGCGCGCGGCGCCGAAGGTGCTCGAGGCATTCCGCACCGGGAAGGGGCTCGGCTGGCACGAGCACGAGCCCGATCTGTTCGCGGGCACCGAGCGGTTCTTCCGGCCGGGATACAACGCGAACCTCGTCTCGTCGTGGATTCCCGCTCTCGACGGGGTGAAGGAGAAGCTCGAGTCGGGGGCGCGGGTCGCGGATGTCGGCTGCGGGCATGGCGCTTCCACGATCATCCTCGCCGGGGCCTATCCGCGCTCGACGTTCGTCGGCTTCGACTATCATCTGCCGTCGATCGAGCGGGCGCGGACGCGCGCGGCGGAAGCCGGCGTCTCGGACCGCGCCCGGTTCGAGGTCGCGAGCGCGAAGAGCTATCCCGGCGAGTACGATCTCGTCGCGTTCTTCGACTGCCTGCACGACATGGGCGACCCCGTCGGCGCGGCGGCGCACGTGCGCGAGTCGCTCGCCGCCGACGGCACCTGGATGCTGGTCGAGCCGCGGGCCGGCGACCACGTGCACGAGAACCTGCACTCGCTCGGTCGACTGTTCTACTCGGTGTCGACCCTGGTCTGCTGTCAGGCGTCGCTCGCCCAGGAGGTCGGAGCCGCTCTCGGAGCGCAGGCCGGCGAGAAGCGGCTGCGCGAGGTGCTGACCCGAGCGGGCTTCACGCGCATCCGCAGGGCCGCAGAGACCCCGTTCAACCTGGTGTTCGAGGTGAAGGCGTAGGCGAGAGCGCGACCCGCGCGTGCCACGCGGCGGCGCGTCGCCGGTCACATCCTCTTCTCGCCGGTGCGCGTGGAAGGCGGGGGTGGCTCGTGCGTCGCACAAGGGCTCGCGCCGAGCGGTCGATCCCGATCGCCAGCGCCATGGGCTCCGAGCGGCGCGTCCTCCTCGCGTGTCTGGTCCTCGTCGCCAGCGCGTTCGCGGCGCGCGCCGGCGTGGGCGACGCCGGCTTCCAGAAGGGCGTCGCGCTCGGCGGCTGGTCGCGCGAGGACTATCTCGCGCCGACGCTCGGCGCGCAGTTCGACGCGCTGAAAGCGGCCGGCGTCACCTGGGTCGAGCTGACCGCGCGCTGGTTCCAGGCCGAACGCAACTCGACGGGGATCGCGTCGCACGACGATCGCAGCCCGTCGGACGAGAGTGTCCGGCAAGCGATCCGCTCCGCGCGCGCGCGCGCGGACTGCACGTGTTCCTGAAGCCGCAGATCGATCTGCTCGGCGACGGCTGGCGCGGCGAGATCCAGATGACCAGCGCCGAGAAGTGGGCCGCCTGGTTCGCGAGCTACACGCGCTTCATCCAGCACTACGCGCAGCTCGCGCGCGAGGAGCAGGTGGAGCTCTTCTCGGTCGCCGTCGAGCTCGACGCGACGCGCCAGCGAGGTGGATTGGCGCGCGGTGATCGCGTCGGTGCGCGACGTCTTTCCGGGCCCGGTCACCTGGGCGGCCAACTGGGGCCGCGAGGCGGACATCCGCTTCTGGGACGCGCTCGACTACGTCGCCGTCGACGAATACGCGCTGCTCGAAGCGCGCGACGGCGCCAGCGACGAAGACGTGCGGCGGCTGGCGCAGCAGCGCCGCGATGCGCTGCGGCGCCTCGCGGCGGACACGCGCAAGCCGATCCTGTTCACCGAGATCGGCGCGCGCAGCGTGTCGCGCGCGGCGATCGCGGCTCACGACTGGCAGAGCCACGGCCCCGTCGATCTCGCGCGACAGCGGCAGATCGTGCGCATCGCGATCGAGGTCTTCGGCCACGAGCCCTGGCTCGCGGGGACCTACTGGTGGGCGTGGCTCTCGACGCCGCCCGGCGATCACGACCAACGACGACTTCACGCCGCAGGGCAAGCCGGCGTGGGAGGAGCGAAGGCGCTCGCAGGGTTTCCGCCTGATCAAGTGGGCCGGAGCCGCCTACCCGATCTGGCCCGGCGCGGGCATGATCCTGCGCTCGTTCCGGACGGTGGGAGGAGTGAGCCCGCCGGCCCAGGGAGGATGGAGCGTGGCGAGGGGCACGGCGTCCGGTGCGGCGGGTCTTCGCGCGGTGGCGACGTTCGAGGCCGCCAAGGGCGCCGTGGCGCTGCTCGGGGGCTCCGGCCTGCTGCTGCTCTGGAATGCCGACGCGCAGGCCGTGGGAGATGCGCTCGTTCGGCACCTCCACCTGGATCCCGGCAGACTACACGGCGGTGTGATGTGGTCCGCGATCCATGGGGCGGAGACGCACCTCGGGCTCCTCGCGCTCGGCGTCCTGGCCTACGCCGCCGTGCGCTTCACCGAAGCCTACGGGCTCTGGAACGAACGCGCCTGGGCCGAGTGGTTCGGCGTCGCATCGGGCCTGATCTACGTGCCGTTCGATCTGCTCGAGCTCGTTCGCAGGCCGGGTCTGCTCGCCGTCTCGATGCTTTCGCTCAACCTGCTCGTCGTCGGTTTCCTCGCGTCCCGCCTCTCGCGTTCCGCGGATCGCAACCCACAGTGAAAGACCGCCACCAAGCGCCCTGAACCTTCCACTTCCCTCTCAGGCGAGCTGCAATTCGAGTGCGCTCCGCCTGGGAGGAAATTCACATGATGCGGATGCGATGGTGCGGGACGAGCCTGGCCGCATTGCTCGCCGTGTGCGGTCTTTCGCGCACGGCGGACGCCGCGACCGTGCCCGTGTTCTTCAGTCAACTGACGGCGAGCGCGACCGTCGCCACACCGTTCGATCCCGCGGACACGCTGCTCATGGACACGGTCGTCACGACGGAGACCGGGCCGCTGCTGCAATCCGTCACCTTCACGCTCGGGTCGGCCGTCAGCAGCCTGACGGGCGCCGCCGCGTGGGAGGTCACGACCGCGGACGGCGACGGGCCGCGTCTCGTCGGCGTCAACATCGACATCTTCGACTCGCTGAACAACCTGGTCCTGAGCGACGCGTTCCAGGGCACCTTGGCGGGATTCGCCCACTCGACGTTCGACGGGACGATCGGCCCCGGCACCTACAAGATGGTCGCTACCGGTACCGGCGTGCGGGCCACGTCGCTGGACGTCTCCTTGAGCTTCGTCGGCGTCGTGCCGGAGCCCACGACCTTCGTCATGCTGCTGTCCGGCCTCGGGGTCCTGGCGCTCTCGAGGAAGCGGAGCTAGCGCCGCACGACGACGTCGACCGTCTCGCTCTCCGCGTCGAACACGATCGCGGCCTCGCGGCGCTCCAGCTGCCGCATCACGGCGGCGACCTTCTCGGAGAGCTCGCGCTCGACGGCTCCGTAGTCCGTCCCGTCGCGGGTTACGAACTCCTCCACGACGCGGCGCAGGACGTCCGGTGCGAGCGCCGTGTAGGGCACCTCGACGCCCCGGGCCTCGTCGGGCGCGCGGCGGCGCGCGGTCACCCGCCCTTCGCCTTCGCAGCGAGCGCGGCGCCCTGGTTCAGGAACCGGTGGAAGGGGTCGTCGGTGGGGTCGGTGTGCCACTCGTACTCCGTGCCGGCGGCGACGAGCTCCGCGACCTCGCGGCCCCAGAGCTTCGCGATCACCGCGAGCGCCATGTCCATCCCGGCCGATACACCCGAGGACGTCACGAAGGGTCCGTCCTCGACCCAGCGGGCCTTCTCGACCCAGGCCACCTTGTCGCTCTGGCTCGTCGCGAGCGAGAAGAACTGCTTGTTCGAGGTGGCGCGGCGGCCGTCGAGCAGGCCCGCTCGTGCGAGGATCGCCGAGCCCGAGCAGACCGACAGCGTCGCCTCCGCGGTGCGCGACCGCGCGCGCAGGAACGCGTGGAGCGCCTCGTTGCAGAGCTGCGCGAGCGTGCCGATGCCGCCGGGGAGCAGGAGGAGATCGAGCCGGGGGCAGTCGTCGTAACCGTGTGTCGCGAGCGCCTGCGGGCCCTGCGCGGACGCGACCGGACCCGGCTTCTCGGCGACGCTCACGATGCGAAGGCGCTCCGGGCCGAGGCTTCCGAACATCTCGAGCGGACCGTAGACGTCGAGGAGCTCGAAGCCTTCGTAGAAGATGGCGCCGAGCGTCCGGATCGGCCGGGTCTGCACGGTGATCCTTCCTCGCGCGGCCCGGCTAGACGCCGTCGCGGCCGTTGGGTGGCGCGCTGCGCGTCACGAGCGCGCAGCGGAGGTCCAGCTCGGTCTCGATGCGGCGGCGCGCGTCGTCCTTCAGCTCTCCCTTGCACAGCAATTCGTAGAGGTGCTCGCGCTCCGCGTCGATCAGCTCCCGCTCGAGCTCGTCCGACAGGCGCGCGAGCTCGCGGTGCCGCTCTTCCGCTCCGACACGATAGTCGAGCTGCTGGAGCCGGTCTCGATGATGGACGCGCAGCGGCTCGACGACCTCCGGCGGCAGGTTCCGCTCGGCGGCCAGCCCGTCGAGCCGCCGCAGGACGGCCTCGATCGTCCGCCGCCGGCTCGCGAGCTCCTCTACCGCTTCGCCCCGGCGCTCGGTGCGGCCCAGCTCGGCGAGGCCGAGCCGATGGATCAGGGTCGGGAGGAGGAGACCCTGTCCGATCAGCGTCGCCACGATCACGCAGAAGGTGAGGAAGAGGATCAGATCGCGGTCGGGGAAGGGTTCGCCGCTGGCGGTGACCAGTGGAATCGCCAGCGCCGCCGCGAGCGACACGATTCCGCGAATGCCGGTGAACGCCAGCAGGAAGGGCGCCTGCCAGGGAGGCGCGGGATCCCGACGGGCGATCGACCGGAAGAGCCAGCGCGGCAGATAGGTGGCCGGGAACGTCCAGACGAACCGCGCCACCACGACGACGACACAGATCAGCGCCGCCGAGCTCAGCAGATCGAGGGGGGGAGGTCGCCGATGCGGTCCAGCAGGGTCCGCGCCTGGAGCCCCGTCAGCAGGAAGACCATCCCTTCGATGAGGTAGGTGAGGAGGTCCCAGAAGAAGACGCCCTGGAGCCGTGTGGCTGCCGAGATGAGCATGGGCCCGTTCCAGCTCACGTACAGGCCGGTCGCCACCGTCGCGAGCACGCCCGAGCCGCCGAGGTGGGCCGGGGCCCAGAACGCGAGATAGGGCGTCACCAGCGAGAGCGTGACCTCGACGCGCGGATCGCGTGCGAACCGGCGGACGTGGAGCATCCCCCAGCCGACGGCGATTCCCCAGGCGATCTCGCCGACGCAGATCGCGCTGAAGGTGCCCACCGCGGGACCGGGCGAGAAGGCTCCGGTGCTCACCGCCACGACGGCGAACCGGTAGAGGATCAGCGCCGTCGCGTCGTTCGCGAGACCCTCCCCCTCGAGGACGACCAGCAGGCGGCGGGGCAGGCCGAGCCGGCGTGCGATCGCGAGCGGAGCGACGACGTCCGGCGGCGAGATGATCGCGCCCAACACGAAGCCGACGGGCCAGGACAGGCCGAGCAGCGCGTGACCCACGGCCGCCACCGCGGCCGTGGTGAAGACGACGCAGCCGATCGCGAGGAGCGTGATCGGCCGCAGGTTGAAGCGGAACTCCCGCCAGCTCATCGCGACTCCGGCGGAGTAGATCAGCGGCGGGAGCACCAGCAGCAGCACGAGCTCGGGCACGAGCTCGACGCGCGGCAGGCCCGGTAAGAGCGCGAGTCCGGCGCCCACCACGACGAGCAGGATGGCCGGCGGCTGGCGCAGCCGGCGCGCGGCGAGCGCGACCGCAGCCAACACCACGAGGAGCAGTACGGCGATCTGGACGGTCGCGATCATCGGGCCCCTGTGCGCCGGCCCATGATCGGGCGGCTGCGCACGAAACGAAAGGGCGGGCTGGCGCCGGCACGGGGAGGGCGGCGCAGGGCCGACGCTGCAGCTGGCGCCGCGGCGCTGCGGCGCCGGGTCTCCGCGCGCGCCCCGCGCGCCGGCCGGCGCCCGATCGCCGGCACGGCGGTTGCAGTCTCCGCCCTCCGTGCCGCACGCTGCGGTCCGGAGCACCGATGCGATTCATCGAAGCCCTCGACACCGTCGTCTCCACCGCCGACCTGCTCGCACGCGTCGCGTGGGAGCGGCTGCGCACGGGCATCGTCTTCAATCCGAGCCGCGCGAGCCTGCGCCCCGACCCCTATCCGTTCTACCGGGAGCTCCGCGAGCGCGACCCCGTCCACCGGAGCTGGGCCGCGGGCGGCTGGATCCTGACACGCCATCGCGACATCCTGGCCGTGCTCGGAGACCGCGCCTTCTCCTCGGACGAGCGGAACTGGAAGCGCCACGAGGGGATCCGCCGGCGCATGCTCCGGGCCGGGCTGCCCGATCCCTACGACTCGCGGCTCACCTCGATGCTGCGGATCGACCCGCCCGACCACACGCGTCTGCGTACCCTCGTGAGCCAGGCGTTCACCCCGCGCGCCGTCGAGCGCATGCGTCGGCGCATCCAGACCGTCGTGGCGGAGCTGCTCGCGGGCCTGGCGGGCAGGCGCGAGTTCGAGCTGGTGCGCGACTTCGCGTCGCCGCTTCCGGTGACGATCATCGCCGAGATGCTCGGCGTGCCCGTGGCCGACCGCGAGCGCTTCCGCCACTGGTCGAACGAAGCGACGGGCCTGCTCGGCGACGGCTCGAACGCCGACCGGCGGCGCGCCGTGGTGAGCCTCGACGAGCTCGCGTCGTACCTCGAGGTCGAGGCCGAGAAGCGCCGCGCCGACCCGCGCGACGACCTGCTCTCGGGTCTCGTGGCGGCCGAGGCGGAGGGCGACCGCCTCACGAAGGACGAGCTCTTCGCGACCTGCATCCTGCTGCTCGTCGCGGGGAACGAGACGACGACGAAGCTCGTCGCGAACGGCACGCTCGCGCTCCTGCGCCACCCGGAGCAGCTCGAGCTCCTGCGCGCGGAGCCGAAGCGCATCCCCGGCGCGATCGAGGAGCTGCTGCGCTACGACAGCCCGGTGCAGCTCACGTCGCGTCTGGTGATGAGCGACGGCGAGCTCGACGGCCGGCCGCTGCGCCGCGGCGAGCAGCTCGTGCTCGTGCTCGCCGCGGGCAACCGCGACCCCGAGCGCTTCCCCGACCCGGACCGGCTCGACGTCACGCGCGACGACGTGAGACCGCTCTCGTTCGGACACGGCGTGCACTTCTGCCTCGGCGCGCAGCTGGCCCGGCTCGAGGCGCGGATCGCGTTCGAGGGGCTCCTCTGCGGCCTCCCGGGGCTCCGCCTCGGCGACGGCCGGATCGAGTGGGGCCGCAACACCGTGCTGCGCGGACCCGTCGCGCTCCCGGTGCGGATCGGATAGCGCGCCAGCCGTGTCGTCGATGCGCGCGGGCGCAGGGCGCATCCTCGCCTGCATGGCGTGGATCGCGGGAGCGCAGGGCGGCGTGCTCGCGGTCCCCGGGTCGGGTCACTCCCCGAGCCGCTTGCCGTCCCGGGCGCGGGCGCGCGCCGCTTCCACCGCCGCTGGCGCGACGCCGTCGAAGCGCGCCATGGCGAAGCGCATCAGACCCGGCGTGACGAGGCGCAGGAACCGCGCGGCGAGGAGCTGCGGGCTGAACCGCGGCAGCGTCAGCTCGAAGCGCCGCTTCTCGATCGCCTCGAGGATGCCGTCCGCCACGAGCTCCGCGGGCCACTTGCGACCCCGATAGGTGTCGCGCACATCGCCCTTCTCCCAGATCTCGGTGTCGATCGGCCCGGGATGGATCAGCGCGGCGTGGATGTTCGACCCGCGAAGGTCGTTCCAGAGGCCCTCGGTGAACGCGTTCAGCGCGGACTTGGACGCGGCGTAGATCGACTCGTGCGTGGGTACGACCTTCGAGGCGAAGGACGAGACGTTCACGATCCAGCCCTCCTCCTGCCGCAGCATCACCGGAAGCGCGGCGAAGGTGGTCCACAGGCAGGAGAGGAAGTTGATCCGCAGCGCGTCCTCCGCCTCCTCGACCGAGGTGCGGTAGAGCTCCTTCCGCACGGGGATGGCCGCGTTGTTCACGAGGACGTCGACGCGGCCGTGTCGCTCGACCGTGTCGGAGATCGCCCGCTCCGCGAAGACCCGGTCGCGCAGGTCTCCCGCCAGCCAGCTCGAAGCGGGAGCGTCCTGCTGACACGCCCGCGCGATCTCCGCCAGGCGGTCCTCCCGCCGGGCGACGCCGACCACCGTGCAGCCGCGGCGCGCGAGCGCGCGTGCGGTGGCGGCGCCGATGCCCGAGGACGCCCCGGTCACGACCGCCACCCGGCCGCGGAAGTCCATGGCGCTCATTCCTCCACGAACGGGGCGGCGGCGCCGGTGGCGAGGAGGTCCTTCAGGACCTTGCCGGTGGCGTTGCGCGGGAGCCGCTCGACGCGCACCTCCCAGTGTGCGGGCACCTTGTAGTACGCGAGCGAGCCGGCCACGAAGCGCGCGAGCGAGGCGGGATCGAGGGTGCGTCCGGGACGGGGCACCACGATCGCCTTCACCTCCTGTCCGAGCTCGGGGTGGTCGACGCCCACCACTGCGGCTTCCTCCACGTCGGGGTGCGCTTCGAGGCGCAGCTCGATCTCGGCGGGATACACGTTCTCGCCGCCACGCAGGATCATGTCGCGCGCGCGCGAGTTGATCGTGAGGAACCCGCCTTCGAGCCGGCCCCAGTCGCCGGTACGGAGCCAGCGCCCCGGCAGGATCGATGCGCGCGTGGCGGCGGGGTTGCGCCAGTACTCCTTCATCACGAGCGGTCCGCGCAGGTGGATCTCGCCCTCCTGGCCATCGGGCACGCGCTTGCCGTCGGCGTCGCGGATCTCGATCTCCATGGTCGGGAGCGCGGCGCCCACCGAGGCGGGATGGCGCTCGAGCTCGTCGGCGAAGTTGATCGTCGCCATGCCGGTCGCCTCGGTGAGGCCGTAGCCGAGGCCGATCGAGGCGCGCGCGTTCGGGAAGAGCTCGCGCATGCGCTGCTGGAGCTCCGGCGAGATCGGCGCGCCGCCCGAGCCGATCTGGCGCACGCTCGACAGGTCGTACCGCCCGACCTCGGGATGGTTCGCGACGCGGTGGAACATCGTGCCCATGGGTCCCCAGCTCGTGACCCGCTCGCGCTCGATCAGCTGCATCACCTGGACGGGGTCGAAGCGGCCGTGCGTCCAGACCGTCTTGACGCCGCTCGCGAGCAGCGTCACCGCGCCGGTGTAGAGCCCCGAGAGGTGGAAGAGGGGCGTCGTCATCAGCGCGCAGTTCGCCGGCTGCCCGGGCGGCACGGTCGGACCGGCCGGCGGCGCAGGCAGCGCAGCCGCTCCCGCCGGCTGCGCTGCGGCCTTCGCGCCGGCGATCATCAGGAGGCGCAGGCCGTGGAACGTGTAGAGCCGGTGCAGCGCGACGATGTTGCGATGCGTGTTGACGGCGCCCTTCGGCCGGCCGGTGGTGCCGCTCGTGTAGAGGATGCAGGCGGGGTCGTCCTCGGCGATCGGCGAGTCGGGGAGCGGGGCGCCCGGGGCGTACTGCCACAACGCCTCGTAGTCGCGCTCGATCTCGACCACCGCCGGAGCCACGCGCTCGCCGCGGATCCGATCGAGGCGCTTCGCGTCGGCGACGAGCACCTTGGGCTCGCAGTCGCCGAGGCCGTAGAGGATCTCGTCGCGCACCCACCAGCCGTTGAGGCCCACCGCGATCGCTCCGAGGCTGACGGCGGCCCACCAGGTCACGATCCACTCGGGACGGTTCGCGGCCAGGATCGCGACGCGATCGCCGGGCCCGACGCCGTAGAGGTCTTGCAATGCGCGGGCGACCGACGCCACGGCGCGCAGGTGGCCCGCGAACGTGAGGCGCCGGTCCCCCTGCACGACGTACTCGCGGTCGCCGTGCGCGCCCGAGGCCTCGAGCAGCGCGCGCAGCGAGGGCGCGCGCTCCTTGAACACCGCCATGCGCTCGCCGAGCACGTCCTCCGGGGCGATCTCGAACGGCGCGCCCGCGCCCGTGAGCTGCGTCTCGAGCCGGGCGTGGAGCGGAAACTCGGTCGCGCGATCCATGGAGCTCCTCGGGTGCGGAGCGTCATTCTCGCCCGGAGGCGAGGCTTCACGCAACGAGGTCGCCCATCTTGCGCAGCGTGCGCACCACGTCGTCCGGAAGGGTGGGCGGGGTCCGCCCGACGGCGTGACAGCCGAGGATGAGCTGCGCGGAGCGCTCCACGATCTCGACCATGTCGGCCGCGCGGCGGAGGCTGCGGCCTGCCACGAGGAGCCCGTGGTTCACCATCAGCACCGCCCAGCTCTCGCGCACCGCGTCGCGGATCGCGTCGGCCAGCGCGGACGTGCCCGGCATGATGAAGGGCACGCGGGGGATCTCGCCGAAGAACGCGGCCTCGGTGGAGATCGGCAGGAAGGGGAGGCCGGCGTTCGCGAGGATCGTGGCGTGCGGCGCGTGCGCGTGCACCACGGCGCGCGCGTCCTTCCGGGCCTGGTACACCGCGCAGTGCATGAGGCGCTCGCTCGACGGCGAGTGCGCGGCCGCGTCGAGCGGCTGCCCCTCGAGGTCGATGCGCACGAGGATCTCGGGCCGGAGGTCCCCCTTGAAGAGCTGGCTGGGCGTGATCCAGAGCTCGTCCCGGTCGGGGATGCGCATGCTCACGTTGCCGCCGGTCGCCGTGATGACGCCCTGCGCGTAGAGCTCGCGCACCACCGCCACGAGCTCCTCACGCTCGTCGCCCGACCGGACGGGCGCCGCCGCCGCCGCGCCCGCCGCGCCGGCGGCGAGGGACGTCAGATCGCCCGGGTCGCCGACCGCGTCGCGGGCGGCCTGATAGAGCCTGCGGAGATCGGCCTGGACGTGCTGGAGCGTCATCGCCTTGGCCGCATCGCCGGTGAAGGAGAGCCCGCCGCTCATCGCCTTCTCCATCGGGTTCACCCGGCCGGTGAACATGCCGTCGAGCACGTCGGCCCCGAGCCGCAGCACCACCTCGGGCCGGCCCTCCGGCGCGCCGAGCCCGCTCGACACCTCGCCGTGTCGGAGCCGGAACCAGAGCTCGCGGCCCGCGTCGGGCATCCGGAAGTGGAGCGTCACGTCCTGGTCGCCCGCGAACGCGCGCAGGCGGTCGTCGCGCGCGATGCCCGCGCTGAACGCCTCGAGGATCCGGCCGAATGCCGCGGCCGAAGCGCCGTTCGCGGGCCGCGCCTGCGCGGGCTGCGCCGCGGGCTCCGCTCCGGCGCCCTCCGCGCCGGCGCGGGGCGCCGCGGCCGGCGCGCGCTTCGGCTCGCGCTGGAGGTCGGTCACGGTGGGCGCCGGGCGCCTGGCCAGCGCGGCGAGCGCCTTTCGCGAGGGCGCGCGCCGCGGCCGCGTGAACGAGAAGCCCTCCAGGGCCGCGGGGTCGAGGGCGTGCCGCGGCGGAGCGCCCCGGAGCAGCCGTGCGAGCTCGTCGGCGATGATGCGGCCCTGATGCATCGCCACCTCGTGGGTATTGCCGCCGACGTGGGGCGTGGCGATCACGTTCGGGAGCGCGACGAGCGGATGGTCGGCGCCGGGCGGCTCGACGGAGAACGCATCCAGGGCGGCGCCCGCGAGGTGCCCGCGCGCGAGGGCGTCGGCCAGCGCCTCCTCGTCCACCAGCGCCGCGCGGGCGGTGTTCACGAGGCATGCGCCGGGCTTCATGCGCGCGAGCTCCGCCGCCCCGATCAGGCCCCGGGACGCATCCGTCACCGCGGCGTGCAGGCTGACGAAGTCGCTCACCGCGAGCAGCTCGTCCAACGAGGCGGGCTCCGCGCCCGCACGGACCACGGCCTCGGCCGACACGTACGGGTCGTACACGAGAATGCGTGGTCCGAACGGCGCGAGCCGCCGCACGACCTCGCGGCCCACGGCGCCGAGCCCGACGAGCCCGACCGTCCTGCGCCAGAGCTCCCGGCCGCGCAGCAGCGTGAACGCCTGGCCCATCCGCGAGAGGTCGCCGGGCTCGATCGTGGGATCGTGCAGGAACGCGGCGGCGGCGGTGAGCTTGCGCGCGAGCATCAGCAGGAACGCGAGGGTGAGATCGGCGACGGCCCCGGCGTTCCGTCCGGGCGCGTGGAGCACCGGCACGCCGTACGCGGTGCACGCGGCCACGTCGACATTGACGGCGTCGCCCCGACACGCGGCGACGACGCGCAGCTCGGGGAGCTTCTCGAGCGCGGCGGCGTCGAGGACGTCCACCTCGGTCACGAACACGGAGTAGCCGGCGAGCGCCGAGACGAGGCCGGGCCCCGCGAGGAGCCGCATGCGCTCGCGGAAGCTCTCGTGCGTGACCTCGCCGAGCGCACGCAGCGCGTCGAGCGAGGCCGCGTCCATGTCCGCGGTGACGAGGATGCGCGGGCGCACGGGAGCGGATGCGGTCGGCGCGGCGCTCGCGCCGGCGGAGATCACGGCCGGCAGGACCGTCCCCATCGCGGCCGCGTTCGCGGGCGCCTGGGCGGCGCGCAGCGCGCTCCAGCTCTGGTAGAGCGGCGCGTAGAGCGCCGCCCGCGCCGCGTCCGGAGCGACGGTACGAAGCGCGCGCGCGCGCGAACGGCCCGCCGTCGCGGGGTCGGGCCAGACGCCCGCGGCGACTCCGGCGCAGAGCGCGGCGCCGAGTGCGGACGCCTCGGGCTGCGGACAGACGTCGACCGGCCGGCCTGCGACGTCGGCGAGGAGCTGCGCGAAGAACGCGCTGCGCGACATCCCGCCCGCGAGGCGGAGCGCGGTGGGGGCGACGGCGGCGTGCGTCGTCACCTGCTCGAGGTTGGCGCGTAGCGCGAAGGCCATGCCCTCGACGAGGGCGCGCGCGAAGGGCGCACGGGCGTCGGCGTCGGCCGCACCGCAGAGGTGCGAGAGCGTGACGCTGCCGAGCGGGAGCTTCAGGTCGCGCCCGTCCATCACGTCGGCCCCGAGCGTGGAGAGGATGCCGCCGGCGCCCGGCGGCGCGGCCGCGGCCTCGGCCAGGAGGCGCGCGGCCGGGTTCGGTGCGTCCGGGAAGAGGAGTCGGCCCATCCAGTCGACGGTCTCGCCCACGGAGCCGGCGTTGCTCTCCAGCACGTATCGGTCCGACACGACGTGGTGTCCGGTCCAGAGGCGTCCGTCGGGATGGAATATCGGCCGGCCCGTCACGAGCTGGACGGGGGCGGTCGTGCCCGCCACCACGGCGGCATGCCCGGACTCCACGGCGGCGGCGCCCAGCAGACCGCTCTGTGTATCCGCTCCGCCCATGCCGACCGGGAGGCCGGGCGGCAGGCCGAGCGCGCGCGCGGCGTCCGCGGTGAGGAAGCCGACGTGGGTGCCGCACGGCACGAGCCGCGGGAAGGCGGAGGGCGGGAGGCCGAGCCGGTCGATGACGTCGAAGGCCCAGTCTCCGCGCGAGAGATCGAAGAGCGCGGAGGAGGCCGCGTGGGAGGGCTCGGCGACGCGCTCGCCGCAGAGGCGGAAGGTGAGCCAGTCCGAGAGCGCGAGCACGGTGGCGTCCCGAGCGTGCAGGCCGCCAACGGCGTCGCGCGCGGAGAGCCAGCGGAGGCGCGAGGCCGTGAAGATCGGGTTCGGCCAGTGGCCGCTCGCCGCGTGGAGCTCGGCGCCGTGCTGCGCGGAGAGCGCGAGCCCTTCGAGGCTGGCGCGCGCGTCGCGGTTCGGCGCGGCCAGCAGCGCAGCGCCGTTCTCGTCGAGGACGACCGTGGCGAAGCGCATGCTCGTCGCGGCGATGCCGAGGACGCGATCCGGTGTCGCACCGGCGCGCGCCATCGCTTCGTGCGCAGCGTCGGCGAGGGACGCCCACAGCGCGTCGAGGTCGAGATCGCGGCCCAGTCCCCCCGTGTCGGGCGTCACGCCGTGCGTCCAGGAGCGCGTGGCGGCGGTGACGGCGCCGGACCCGACGTCGAGCAGCAGGCAGCGGCCCCCGCCGCCCCCGGCATCGAGACCGACGAGGAAGCCCGCGCTCATGCGCGCGGCCGGCCAGGCGTGAAGCGGACCGGCAGGGCGGCGGGCGAGCGGAAGATCATGCCCGCCACGTGGACGTCCACGGCAGCGGGGTCGAGCTGCAGATCGGGCAGACGATCGAGCACGGCCTCCAGCGCGACGCGGCTCTCCATCACGGCGAGGTGCATGCCGAGGCAGGTGTGCGGTCCCAGCGCGAACGCGAGGTGGGCCTTGCGCGGGCGGAAGATGTCGAAGCGGTCGGGCGCTTCGTAGCGCGTAGCGTCGTGGTTCGCGCCGCCGAGGCTCACGTTCACGAGCGCGCCGGCCGGGAGGCGCGTGCCGGCGACCTCCGTCTCGTTCGTCGCGATGCGCATGATGCCCGTCAGCGGGCACTCCCAGCGCAGCCCCTCGTCGATCGCCTGCGGCACGAGGGACCGATCCTTGCGCACGGCGTCGAGCTGGTCGGGATTCGTGAGGAGGCCGAGGAGGAGGTTGCTCGTGGAGCGGTAGGTCGTCTCCGCGCCGGCGGGCGCGAGGAGACGCAGGAAGGCGAAGATGTCGTCGTCGGAGAGTCGCGTGCCGTCGATCTCCGCGTGCGCGAGGACGCTGGTCAGGTCCTCGCGCGGCGCGACGCGGCGCTCCGCGAGGATGCCGGCGAAGAGCTGGCGCAGGCTCTCGGACGCGGCCATGCCGCGCTCCGGCGCGAACTGCACGCTGATCAGCTCGACCGCCCAGCGGTGGAAGTCGCGGTGGCGGTCCTCGGGGATGCCGATCATCCAGGCGATCACCGACACCGGGAACGGGAACGTGAGCTCGCGCACGAGGTCCGCGCTGCCGCGGTCCACGAAGCGGTCGATCAGGCCGTGGATCACGGGCCCGACGAGGTCGCGCTCCCAGCGGTCGAGCGCGCGCTTCGTGAATGCGTGCTGGATCAGGCTGCGGTAGCGCGTGTGCTCGGGCGGGTCCATCTCGAGGATGCTGTGGCCCATCACCGTGCCCATGCTCATCGCATAGCCCTTCGAGGTGAAGCGCTGCGGGTCGCGCAGGACCTCCGAGGCCGCGTCGTGCGAGAAGGCCGCGAACACGTCGAGCACGAGGCCGGGCGGGAGGGGGACGTCGCGCCCGAGCATCTCGCGGAGGTCGATCTTCTGGACCGGACACTGGCGGCGCAGCGCCTCGAACTGCGGATAGGGCGTGCGCACCAGGCTACGCCCCTGCATCCGGTTGAACTCCTCGAACGGGTCGTAGTCCCCTCCCTGCGGCGGGTGCGACGCCGATGAGTGTCGGTCGGTCATCTCGTCCTCCTGGGGCGGAGCCGGGGTGAGGGAGCGCCGAGCAGGCGGCGCGTGATGCGGAGCACCTCGCTCTTGTGGGCCGCGAGCTCGGCGGCGTCGAGGGGATCGAAGCCGCGCGTCGGGGCGAGCACGGGCATCGCGGCCACGAAGAACACGGTGGCGCCGGCGATCGTGCTCGCGAGATGGAGCGGGTCGATGGGTGCGGCCGCGAGCAGCGGGTCGCCCGCGCTCTCGTGCACGACCCGCGTGGCGAGCTCGACGAAGGGCGCCGTGTGGCGGACGAGCGGCGGCGGCGCCTCGGGCGTCGCGTCGGCGGCCTCGCGGAGCAGCAGCCGCGCGAGGGCGGGCCGCGCGCCCACCGTGTCGACCCATGCCGAGACCGCCGCCTCGATCCGGGCGGCGAGGTCGCCCTTCGCTTCGAGCGCGGCGGAGATGCGGTCGAACAGCGCACCGAGCACGCTCGCGAGTACGGCGTCATAGAGCGTCGGCTTGTCGGAGAAGTAGTAGAAGATCGAGGCGCGCCGGATACCGACAAGCTCGGCGACGTCCTCGAGCCGCGTCGCCGCGTACCCGCGCTCGGCGAACACCTCCTCCGCGGCGGAGAGGATGGCGGCGCGCGTGCGCTCGGAGCGGGGCGAGGGCCGGGCGGGGGCACCCATGCCCGCTCTTCTACCTGCGCGCAGGTAGAAAAGTCAAGCCGACTCGTCCCCGGGCTTGCAGGCCTTCAGGCGCGGGTGAGGAGGAGGCAGCCGGCCAGCGGGCCGCCGCCCGCCGCTGCGACCGCGGCCCGCGGCGGTCCCGCCACCTGGCGGTCGCCGCCGTCGCCGCGAAGCTGCACCACCGCCTCGTGCAGGAAGCCGTAGCCGTGGAGGCGCCCGGCGGAGAGCTGACCTCCGTGCGTGTTGAGCGGAATCTGACCGTCGAGCGCGATGCGCGCGCCTCCATCGATGAACGGTCCGCCCTCGCCCTTCCGACAGAACCCCAGGGCTTCGAGCCAGCACAGCGCGATGAAGCTGAAGCCGTCGTAGAGCTCGGCCACGCCCACGTCCGACGGGCGCAGGTCGGTGCGCTCCCACATCATCTTCGATGCGTCGCGCAGGGCCATCGTGGTCAGGTCGTCGAACTGGTCCCAAGACGGACGGCCGCGGAGCGCGGAGCCCACGGCTTCGACGGCGACGACGGGTTGGCGGAGGTCGCGCGCCTCCTCCCGCCGCGACACCACCACCGCCGTGCTGCCGTCGACCGGCACGTCGCAGTCGTAGAGCACGAACGGCGTCGAGATGACGCGGGCGGAGAGGTACTGTTCGAGCGTCAGCGGCTCGCGATAGATCGCCTTCGGATTGAGGCCGGCGTTCCGGCGCGCGTTGAGCGCGATCCAGGCCAGCTGCTCGCGCGTCGTACCATACTCGTGGAAGTGTCGGCTGGCCAGAAGCGCCACCCAGTTCGCGGCCGATGCGGCGCCGAAGGGCAGCGTCCACTGGAGCGTCCCCGTCGCGCGGAAGCCGGGCCCGGCGCCGCCCATCCCGATGCCCGCGCGGCGGCCGCCGCCCTGCGCGGTCGACTCCCACACGGTGCGGAAGCACAGCACGTGGCGTGCGAGCCCCGTCGCCACGGCCAGGCACGCGTTGATGACGGACCCCAGCTGACCGGGCAGCTCGATGCCCCCGGTGAACCAGTCGAGGTTCAGCCGGAGCGCGTCCTGCACGTCGGGGATGCCCGCGCCGGTGAAGCCGGGCGCTCCCGGCAGGTTGCCTCCCGGGTAGGTGGCGAGGCCGTCGATGTCCTCCCGACGGAGCCCCGCGTCGTCGATCGCCGCGAGACACGCGTCGATGGTGAGCGCGAGCGGATCGCGGCCGAGCCGCCGACCCACGTCCGACTGCCCGATGCCCGTGATCGCTGCGCGCCGCTCCAGCACCTCGTTCATCGATCGGGCTCGAAGAGCGGCAGCCACACGGGATCGTAGTCCGCGAATGTGACGCGCACGGGCATCCCGATGCGCACCTCGGCGGGGTCGCAGCCCACGACGTTGGTCGTGAGCCGGAGGCCGCGCTGCTCGGGGAGCTCGACGATCGCGATCACGTAGGGCGGGTCGAAGCCCGGGATCCAGGGCTGGTGGTTGATCGTGACTGCCGCCACGACGCCGCGGCCCGACACCGCGGAGGCGTCGAGCTCGCGCCCGAGGCACTCCGGGCATACCGGAGCGGGCGGATGGACGAGCCACCGACACGCGCGGCAGCGGAGGAAGCGCAGCTCGCCCTGCGCCCCGCCCGTCCAGAAGTGCTCGTTCTCCGGCGTGAGCGCCGGGAGGACGCGAAACGGTCGGTCGGCCACGTGGAGGATCCGGCTCTCGGGTCACGGGACGTGTCGGCCCGTGACCGTCGCGTAGAGGATGCTGGCCGACGTCTCCACCAGGTGCTCGCGCGTGACGCCCAGCCCCTCGAGCGAGGTGTGGTACGCCGCGAGGCGCTCGAGGATCGACGCCAGGGCCGCCGCCGCCGCGAGCGGCTGGAGCCGCTTCGACACGCGGCCCGCCCGCTGCCCTTCCTCGACGAGCTTCGCGAGCTCCGCGAGCACCGGCGTCATCACGTCGCGCCGGAGCTTGAGAAAGCGGCGATCGCCCTCTTCGGAGCGGAGGTTCGACAGGCGGAGCACGGCGTGGTGTGCATCCCAGTGTCGGATGAACGCTTCGACCACGGCGAGCGACGTGTCGAAGCCCTCCTTCCCACGCCAGGGCCTCCCCATGGTCTCGAGGATCGACGGCATCCCCTCGGCCGCCTGCTCGGCGAGTCGGAGCGCGGCCTCCTCCACGTCCTGGAAGTACTGGTAGAAGGTGGCGGGCGACGTACCCACGAGGCGCGCCACGTCCACGACGCGGATCTCGCGGACGCTGCGTTCGGTCAACAGCGCCGCCGTGGCGTCGAGGAGCTGCTGCCGGGTCTGGAGCCCGCGCGGCCCGACCACGCGGCCGCTCTGATCCACCGTCTTCTTGGGACGAGCCACCGTGCGCAGCCTAGCCCGCGGATCCGTCGCCGGAAGGGTCGGGTCGTCGCCCGTACACCGGGGATTGCATCGAATCTGACTGTATATCAGATCCGCACGCAGGGGCTGTGGAGAATGCTTCCTGTCGTTTCGGGCGTGGTAGGCTTCCGCGCGCCGGCAGCTCGGCGGCCATCCGCGAGACGGCACGAGAAGTGTGCACGAGGTGCTCGATGCCTTCCCGAACGGCCTCCTGTTCCTGCGGCCAGCTGCGCATCGAAGTTCAGGGAGACCCGCGCGGAGTCGGCGTCTGCCATTGTCTCGCCTGCCAGCGCCGAACGGGCAGCGTCTTTGCAGCGCTGGCCGGCTTCGCCGCCCCCTACAAGGTCTCTGGCACTGCGACCGAGTACGTTCGCGTCGGGGACCGGGGATCGAGGTACACATTCAGGTTTTGCCCTGTCTGCGGGACGACCGTGTTCCACACCGAAGAGGGTCACGAACAGTCGGCTGTGAGTGTCGCCGTCGGAGCGTTCGCCGACCCGAGGTTTCCTGCGCCTCGGGATTCGGTCTATGACTGCCGCAGGCATCCCTGGGTTCGGCTGCCGCAAGGCACCAGGACGCACGAGAAGAACCCCACCTGACGCGCCGCCTCCGCAGAGCGGAAGACGCCGGCGGCTGGTCTCTGAACTAGGCTCCTGCTCATGACGGATCCGCTGGTTGCCGGCACCGACGCCGCCGCCGATCGGTGGAACGCTGCGGTTGCGGCGTTCGTCGTCGAGCAGCTCGGCTGCCAGCCGACGGCTGTTCAGCGGGTGCCCGCCTTCGCGACCAACGCGGTCTACAAGGTGGAGGCTGGCGGGCATCGGCTCGTGGTCAAGGCTTCGCCGATGCATGAAGCTCTCCGTGGCGAAGCGTGGGCGTGTGGTCAGGGCTTGGGCGCTGGGTGTCCCGTTCCCGCGGTGCTCGGGTTCGGGCGCTTGGGCGCCGGCGCAGGCATGAGCGCATTCATCATGAGCCTCGTCGACGGCTTCTCGCTCGCGGGACCGCATCCCGCACTGCGCGAGGTAGGTGTGCATCTTCGCCAGCTGCACGAAGTGAGGGTGCCGGGGTTCGGCGCGTTGTCGGACGCTTCGTGGGACGGCACGCGGGGCTTCTCGCTGCGGCACGCCTCCTGGCGCGGCTTCCTGGAGGGCATCGTCGGAGAGATCCGCGCTCTTGCAGCCAGCTACGCGCTGGCGGGCGCGGTCGCGGAGGCGGCCGCGGGCGCGGTCGGCGCGCGTCGGGATGCGATCGCCGCGGTCGAGGTCGGTTCGCTCTGCCACGGCGACTTGAAGATGGGACACGTGCTCGTCGATGACGACCGCCTGGCTGGCGTGATCGATTGGGGCGATGCGGTCGTCGGCGACCCGCTCTGGGACGTCGCACGGTTCGCGCATCGTGCCGATGCGTCCTCGCTCTCGCTCCTGCTGGAGGGCTATGACCCGGGTGGGGTGCTCGTCGACGACCTTGCCTGGCGGATTCCGTTGTACGGCGCACTCTGGCAGCTGGTGGATGCGATTGTGGAACAGCGCCTGGGCAGCCGAGTCGATGGGTTGCTCCTGTCGGCGCTGGAATCTCTGACGAGCGCGCGCCGACTGGAGAAGGGCGTTGCTGGCGGGTCTGGGGCGCGGCGCGTGCGCTGACGGCAAGCCGCCGACCCTCGGTCGGCGGGCTTCGAATTCTTTATTTCCTTCATCCCGAGTGGGCGTCGGGCACGCCTGCCGACTATGGGTTCCCCTCCGAGAGGCCGAAGAAACGGGAGGGGAGGGAGAGCATGGACGCCCGGGCGAGGCATTGGATCAGCAAGGTCCCGCACGTCACCCTCATGTTCTGGGTGATCAAGGTCTTCGCGACCACGCTCGGCGAAACGGGCGGCGACGCCCTCTCCATGACGCTGCAGCTCGGCTACGCGGTCAGCAGCCTGATCTTTCTGGGGCTCTTCGCTGTCGCCCTCATGGCGCAGCTCGCGGTGGGCCGCTTTCGGCCGTTCGTCTACTGGGCCGTGGTGGTGGCCACCACGACGGTGGGCACGACGGTGTCGGACTATCTCGACCGCACCCTCGAGCTCGGCTACGTGAAGTCGTCGGTCTTCCTTCTCGGCGCGGTCATCGCCGTCCTCCTGGCGTGGCGCCGCGTCATGGGACGGATCGAGTTCGAGTCCATCCTCACCCGAGGCGACGAAGCCTTCTACTGGGTCACGATCCTGGTGGCGAATACGCTCGGCACCGCGCTCGGAGACTTCGTCGCCACCGACGCGGGGCTCGGCTTCGAGGGCGGCGCGCTCGTGTTCGCGGGCTTGCTCGCGGTCGTGGCGGCGGCGCACACGTTCGGGGAGATCGACGACAGCGTGACCTTCTGGGCCGCCTACGTCCTGACGCGTCCCCTCGGCGCCACGCTCGGCGACGTGATCACCAAGCCCCACTCCGAAGGCGGCCTCGATCTGGGCCGCATCACGTCGTCGCTCGGGATCGCAGCGGCGATGGTCGCGATGATCCTCCTGACCTACCGAAGCGCGGCGCCGGGAGGCGCCGCTTCTGAACCGGAGCGCGTGTAGGTCGGGGGGGGGGAGGGCCGCCGCCCTGCGCTTTCGGCTGGTCGAGCGTACGGTAATCTGACGTTCCATCAGATCGGTGCGGGGAGGCGCGCGCGATGGACGTGCTCTTCAGCGAAGAGCAGGAGCTGCTGCGGTCCGGGGTTCGGGAGTTCCTCGCGCGCGAATGTCCCGCAGCGGCGGCCCGCGATCTCGCGCTCGCGGGCCAGGGCCTTCCGGATGCGCTCTGGAAGAAGCTCGCCGAGCTCGGGTGGGTCGGGCTCTGTCTCCCCGAAGCTCACGGCGGCGGGGGGCTCGGACAGGTCGAGCTCGCGATCGTCCTGGCCGAGATGGGCCGCGTGCTGCTGCCGGGGCCCTATCTCGGCGCGGTGGTGGCCGCGCTCGCGGTCGCAGACTGCGCGACCGACGCAGTGAGGCGACGCGTCCTTCCCGCGCTCGCCGCGGGGGAGCGCCGCGCCACGCTCGCGGTGCTCGAGGCGGACGGGCGGTGGGAGGCGGCCGGCGTCGCGCTCGAGGCGCGGCCCGCGGGCTCGGGCTTCCGGCTCCGTGGCGCGAAGCGCTTCGTGCCCGACGCCGACGTGGCGGACTGGCTCGTCGTGCCGGCGCGGACGTCGGGCGCGGGCCCGCGCGGGGTGACGCTCTTCCTCGTGGACACGCACGCGCCCGGGCTCTCGCTCCAGCCGGTCGAGACGACCGACCTCACGCGGCGTCACTGCGAGGTCGTGTTCGCCGACGTCCCGGTCGGCCCGGCCGACGTGCTGGGCGAGGTCGATGCGGCGGCGCCGCTCCTCGAGCGTGCGCTCGACCGCACGAAGGTCGCGCTGTGCGCCGACTCGTGCGGGGGCGCGGAGCGCGTGCTCGAGCTCTCCGTTGCCTACGCACGCGTGCGCGAGCAGTTCGGCCGGGCGATCGGCACGCAGCAGGCGATCCAGCACAAGTGCGCGGACATGCTCGTCCGTGTCGAAGGAGCGAAGGCCGCGACGTGGCGCGCCGCGTGGTGCCTCGACGAGGGCGAGCCCGATGCGCACCGCGCGGCCTGCGAGGCGAAGGCGTGGGTCGGCGACGCGTACCTGCGGGTCGCGGGCGACGGGATCCAGATCCACGGGGGTCTCGGGTTCACCTGGGAGCAGGACCTCCATCTCTACTTCAAGCGCGCCGCGCTCTCGAGCGTGACGTGCGGAGACGGCGCGACGAACCGCGAGCTTGCGGCGCGGGAGCTGCTCGCGTAGCCGGGAGCGATCGCTTCTGCGCCCGTCTGGACGACTTCGGCGCACGCTGGTCGAGCCTCGAGATCTGAGGGTCGCGTACCGTCGCGTGGCCCCACGCGAACGAAGACGCTCGCGGGTGGTCCTACGGCAGCGCCCAGTAGCAGAGCGCCACGAGCAGGGTCGGCGGGAGCGCGCCGGCCAGCAGGCCGCCGGGGGCGATGCCGCCTCCGAAGTGTCGCGCCAGCAGCGACTGGCCCGCCGGATTGGGCGCGTTCGCGATCACGGTGAGACCGCCGCCCGTCACGGCTCCCGCCAGCACGGCGTACTGGAGCGCGAGCGCCGCCGCGGCATCCGCGGCGCGCGCGGGATCGAGGGCCGGAACGAGCGACGCGAGGTACGTGATGGCCGCGTTGTCGTTGAAGGCCGTGAGCGCGATCGATCCCACGAAGAGCGGGAGCTCGCCGAGGCTCGACAGCACGGGCGCGATCCACCAAGCCTGGAAACCGCCATGCACGACGAGCGCGGCGAGGAAGAAGCCCACGAGGAGCGGACCGCGGATCGAGAGGTCGTACTGGTGGTGCCCCGTCGCGGCCGTGAAGGCGAGGAAGAAGAGGAAGCAGCCGATCACGAGCGGCGGGTGGTGCAGTGCGAGCACCGTGAACGCGAGGAAGACGAGGTGCACGCCGGTGACCCAGAGCGGGACCGGCTCGTCCGCGAGACGGGTCGCCTCCGCCATCTCAGCCGCCCGCGCGCGGTCACGGAGCGCCCTCAGCTCGCCCCGGAACACCGCGAAGGTGAGTGCGTTCGAGAGCGCGATGCCGACCAGGGCCTTCCACCCGTAGGTCGCCCACATGGTCGACACGTCGAGCTTCCACGCCGCGGCGACCATCAGGACCGGAGGCGCGGCGAAGTGCGTGAGCGTCCCGCCGACGGAGACGTTCACGAAGAGCAGGCCGAGCGTGGCGTACTTGAAGCGCGTCGACGGCTCGAGCTCGTAGAACTTCTGCGAGAGCAGCATCGCTGCGATCGTCATGGCGGCCGGCTCGGTGATGAAGGAGCCGAGCGGCGGGAGCAGGAAGAGGATCGCGAGCCACCACGCGGCCGGGCTGCCACCGAAGAGCCGCGCGACGAGCCCCGCCACCGTCTCGGCCGCCTTCACGACGGGGCGCGTCGCCGCGATCGCCATGACGACGACCACGAAGAGCGGCTCGGCGAAGTCCACGTGATCGACGTAGCCGGTGACGTGGTCCCAGCCGAACCAGAAGAAGATCGTCGCGAACAGCACGACCGCCCAGATCCCGAAGACCGCTTCCACCTCTCCGAGGAAGTGCAGCAGGGTGGCGGAGAACGACACTGGCTCGCGACCGGCGGGGTGGTAGGCCCGTCCCGCCGCAGCGAGGCGAACGAGCCGTTCGCGGTGCGCGCGCTCGCGCGCGTGCGCCCACTGGTTGAGGCGGTTCGCGAAGAACGTATGGAGGATCGCGCAGAGGAAGATGAGGGTGGCGACGAGATTGAACGGCTCGGCCTGGATGCGGTGCGCCAGGACGTCCGCGACCGACGTGAGATGCCCATCCGCGTAGGACGCGAGGCTCGGCGGAAAGTCTGCGACGCCCACGACTGTCCGTGGGTTAGCCCAGCTTCTCCCCGAAGAAAAGCCGTGCGGAGTTGGCGAAGAGGAACTTGTGCAGCACGCCGGGGCGCAGGTCGAGCTTCCGCGCCTCGTCGATGCCGCGGCCCATCGCGATGGCCGGGTGATCGGACGCGAAGATCACCTTGTCCTGCCCACGCGTGTTCATGAAGTGCACGAGCTCCGGAGGGAAGTACTTCGGCAGGTAGGCCGAGGTCATGAGGTGGAGGCCGCGGTACTTGAGCATGAGCCGGATCGCCACGCTCCACCACGGATCCGCGCCGTGCGCCATCACGAGGGTGAGCTCCGGGAAGTGCAGGCACACACGATCAAGGTGCATCGGGTGCTGGCACTCGCCCGGAGCGGGGGGCCCCGGGATGCCGGTGTTGACCGAGATCGGGAGCCCGAGCTCGATGCACTTCGCATACACCGGGTAGTAGACGGCGTCGTTCGGCGGCACGTCGATCGAGAACGGCACGATGCGCGCGAGCACCACCGGCTCGGCGCGCCGCAGCGCCTCGAGCGCGCGGATCGCCTTCATCCCGCGCCGCGGATCGAGCGTCAGCGAGAGCGCGAAGCGGTCGGGCCGCGCCTTCGGGAACGAGAGCACGTGCGGGGACGGGTGCAGGGCGTCGGTCGTGAGGATCGCGCGCTCGATGCCCGCGGCGTCCATCTGCTCGAGCGTCGACTCCACCGTGAGATTCGCGAAGAAGTCGTCTCCCCCCTTGAAGTAGTCCTCCTTCACGCGCACCAGATAGCCGGGCCGCCCGAGCTCGGCCATGTTGACGTTCACCCACGCGTCGATCGCCCGGTCGGCACCCGTCACGGCTTCTCCCCGGCGCCCTTGCGCGAGGCGCTCTCTCCGAAGAACTGGTCGTCGCTCCTGCCCGGCGTCATGCGCGCGGCAGCCCGAGCGCGCGCTGCGCGATGATGTTGCGCTGGATCTCGGAGGTGCCGGCGTAGATCGTGGCCGCCCGCGACCACAGCAGCTCGTGGCTCCAGAAGCCGCCGTCCACGGCGCACGGGTCTCCGCGCGGCACCGTGCCCGCGGGCCCGAGCAGCGCGAGCGCCGTCTCCTTCATGCGTTGGTCGAGCTCGCTCCACATCACCTTGAGGATCGAGCCCTCGTGCCCCGGCACGCCGTGGCGGTCGATCTCACCGGCGCTCCGCCACGCGATCGTGCGGAGGATCGCGATCTCCGTGGCGAAGGTGGCGAGCTGCTGACGGATCATCGGATCGTCGGCGGCGAAGCCGCCCCGGTAGGGTGTCGCGCGTGCGAGCCGCACGAGGCGGTCGAGCTCGCCGCCGAGCCGTGCGTGGGGAGACGAGGAGACGCGCTCGTGGGACAGCGTCGTGACCACGACGTCCCAGCCGCGATCCACCTCCCCCACCACGTTCGCGCGCGGGACGCGCACGCCGTCGAAGAACACCTCGTTGAACCAGGCCTCGCCGGTCATCTCGCGCAGCGGCCGGATCGTGATGCCCGAGGTCGCCATGTCGACGAGGAGGAACGTGAGGCCCTTGTGCTTCGGTGCGTCGGGGTTCGTGCGGATGACGAGGATGCACCACTCCGCGGAGCGCGCGAAGCTGGTCCAGATCTTCTGGCCGGTGACGACGATCTCGTCGCCGCGCAGCTCGCCGCGCGTGCGCAGCGCGGCGAGGTCGCTGCCGGCGTTCGGCTCCGAGAACCCCTGACACCAGATCTCGTCACCGCGCAGGATCGGCGGCAGGAAGCGCTGCTTCTGCTCGGGCGTGCCATGGCCGACGAGCGTGGGACCGACGAGCCCGAGCCCCACCGCGAGCTGGATCCGGTCGGGGCCGCTTGCGTGCGCGTACTCCTCGTTCCAGATCAGGCTCTCGATCGCGCCGGCGCCGCGCCCGCCGTGCTCGCGCGGCCAGTCGAGCCCGGCCCAGCCGCCGTCGAACAGGACCCGCTGCCAGCGGCGCGCGAACGCCACCTTCTCGTCCGCGCCCTCGGGCTCCGGACCGACGGCCGGCACGTGCGCGGCGAGCCATGCGCGCACCTCGCTCCGAAATGCGGCCTCGGCCGGCGTGTCGCGCAGGTTCATCCCCGTCTCCATGAGATCCTGTCGCGCAGGGCACGAGGCCCTGGTGCGTCGAGCATCGCGTTCACGCGAATGCCGGCCAGCGGACCCGCCATGGCGCCATTCTAACACCCCGTCAGATTTCCCGGCGCGCGTGATAGCCTCGGTCCCGCAGGAGGTGGCGGTGCGAGTCCAGGCGTTGTTCGACCTCACCGGCAGGACGGCGCTCGTGACGGGCGGAGGGCGGGGCATCGGCCGCCAGCTGGCGCTCGGTCTCGCGGAGGCGGGCGCCGACGTGTTCGTGGCGTCGCGCAAGCGCGCCGCGTGCGAGGAGGCCGCCGAGGAGATCCGGCGCAGCACGGGCCGGCGCGCGGTCGCGCTCGAGGCCGACGTCGCGAAGCCCGACCGCGTCGACGCGCTCGTGGACGCCGTCCTCGCGGAGGCCCCCCGGCTGGACATCCTCGTCAACAACGCCGGCATGGTGTGGGCGGCGCCGACGCTCGAGTACCCGCTCGCGGGCTGGGACCGGGTGTTCGACCTGAACGTGCGGGGACTCTTCCTGCTGTCCCAGCGCGTCGCCCGACACATGAAGGAGGCGGGCGGCGGGAGCATCGTCAACGTCGCCTCGATCTCCGCGTTCACGGGCTCCCGGGAGGAGGAGCAGCCCGTCGTGGCGTACCCGGCGAGCAAGGCCGCGGTGATCGCGCTGACCCGGGACCTCGCGGTGAAGCTCGCGCCGCACGGGATCCGCGTGAACGCGATCGCCCCGGGACCGTTCCTGACGGACATGATGAACCACGTCCGCCACGACCCCGCCGCGCTCCGCGCGTTCGAGGCGCAGGTCCCGCTCCGGCGCAGCGGCGGCGCGGACGACGCGAAGGGCGCGGTCGTGTACCTCGCGAGCGACGCCGCGGCGTTCGTCACCGGGACCGTGCTCGTCGTGGACGGCGGCGTCTCGGCATGCGGGTAGGGCGCGCGGGCACGGGTGGGACGGACGGCGCGTCAGAAGAGCGCGATGGGGTTCACGGGCGAGGCGGTGCCGCGGAGCAGCACGAGCGGCGCGATCGTGAGCAGGAAGGCGGCGCGGTCCTCCTCGCGACAGGCCACTGCCAGGGCCTCCAGGTCGAGGTTGTCGACGAGCGTGAGCCCCATGGCCACGATCCCGACGACGTGGATCGGGAGCCGCACGTCGCCGATCCCGGAGGGGTGCACGTCCGACACGCCATCGCAGCCGAGCGCTGCGACACCGCGCTCGTGGAGCCAGGGCAGGCACGCCGCGTGGAGGCCCGCGAGACGCTCGCGCGGGTCCCAGTCGCCGCGCTCCGCGACGCACGCCCAGCGCCCGGTGCGGACGAGGAGCACGTCGCCGGACGTGACGCGCACGCTGCCGGCGGCCTCCGCGCGCTCGAGATCGGCGGGATGGATCGGGTCGCCGGGCTCGAGGAAGGGTACTCCCAGCGCACGCGGCACGTCGAGCAGCACGCCGCGCGACACGACGCCATGTCGCAGGGCGTCGATCGCGAGGTCGAGCGCGCCGTGGGCGGTCACGCGCTCCGACGCGTAGCCGTTGTAGAGCCGACCTTCGTAGAAGATGTGGCAGAGCGCGTCCACGTGGGACGTCGCGTAGCCGTGGGGCGCGAGCCCGAAGAAGTCTCCGCCCCAGCCTTCACCGTGGGTGCCGGTCATGTGGTGCAGCACGGGCTGCGGGTTCGACGGGCCGGGCTCGGTCGAGAGGGGCCGCGCGCACGACACCGTGCGTCCGCTCCGCACGAGCGCGGCCGCCGCCGCGCGGGTCTGCGGGGTGACGAGGTTGAGCGTCCCGAGCTGATCCTTCGGGCCCCAACGTCCCCAGTTCGAGAGCGTGCGATGGAACGCGGCGACGTCCTCCGCGCGAAGGGCGGCTCCGGGCTCACGCGTGCTCGCGCGCGGCATCTCGTCCTCCTCGGCTGGGCGATCATCGCGCTCGCCGTCGTGCCGGCCGACTCTACGCGAGCCGGCGACGCGACGCGCGTGTTCACGGGAAGGATCACCGCCGTGAGCCCCGGCGGCGCTCCGGTCGTCGGGGCGATGGTCACCCTCCAGACGCCGGAGCCGCTCCACTCGGTGACCGTCTTCTCCGACGCGCAGGGCCGCTTCGCGATCCCGGCGCCGCCGGGCCCGCTCTCGCTGCGCGTGCGCCGGATCGGCTTCCGCGACCTCTGGCGGGACCTTCCGGCGGAAGCCGGCGCGGGACCGGCGCTCCCGCTCGTGCTCGAGCGCGAGGCCGATCCGGCCGCGCTGGCCGCGCAGCTCCCGGCAAGCCGCTGGGACCAGCTGGTGCTGGAGCGCCTGCCGGACGATGCCGCGCGCGAGGAGATGAAGCGGCAGTGCACCTTCTGCCATCAGCAGGGCAGCGCGGCGACGCGCCGCCCGCGCGACACGCGCGAGTGGCAGACGGTGATCGCGCGCATGGGGCGGCGCGGGGCGATCCTCTCGCCCGGGCTGCGGGCCGTCCTGCCCGCGGCGTTCGCCGCCGCCTACGCGCCGGAGCACGCGGTCCCCGCGCTCACCGCCGCGCGCGACGCCGGGGACTTCGCCCCGCCGCCGGACCCGGCCGCGCGTCGCGCCGCCATCGAAGAGTGGGAGCTCGGCGGGCGCTTCTCGATGCTGCACGACCTGATGGTGCACCCCGACGGGCGGATCTACGCGGCGGACATGAACCAGGACGTGCTCCTGCGCCTCGATCCCACGGCGCCGGAGGGATCGCGCGCCGCGTGGAAGATCCCCCACGGCGACCTGCCGCTGGGCGGGCTCTTCGACGAGCCGGGGGCGGACCTTCGGGCGCTCCTGCCCTCCGACGCGCACGTCGGGCCGCACTCGCTCCAGGCCGCCCCGGACGGCTCGATCTGGCTCACGCTCTCGCTCGCGAACCAGCTCGCGCGCTTCGACCCGGGCACCGAGACCTGGCAGATCCACGCGCTCCCGGGCGGGTGGTATCCGCACACGCTGCGCTTCGACCGCGCAGGGCGCATCTGGTACACGCTCGCCGCGTCCAACCAGGTGGGCCGCTTCGATCCTGCGACCGGCACCAACACGCTCGTGCGTCTCCCGGCGGACACCTGGGCGCAGTCCGCGGCGCTGACGGCGCTCCCGCTCCTGCTGTGGCTCGGGCGGCACGTCGACCTCCGCGGCGCCGCGGCGGAGAGCACGGGCCTGAACATGCCGGTCCCATACGGAATCGACGTCGCGCCAGACGGGAGCGTGTGGTTCAGCCAGCTGAATGCGAAGCGCATCGGCCGCATCGATCCCGTGACGCTCGCGGTCGAGACGTTCGACACGCCGTTCCCGGGGCCCCGCAGGCTCCGCTTCGACGCGCAGGGGAGGCTGTGGATCCCGTCCTTCTCGGGCGGCCTCGTCGCGCGCTTCACGCCGGAGACGCGCCGGTTCGAGACCTGGACCCTCCCGGGCGGGCCGGCCGGGGCGGCGGGATCGGAGCTGCCCTATGCGCTGAACGTCGACCGGCGCACGAACGCGGTGTGGATCTGTGGCACGAACAGCGACACGCTCGTGCGCTTCGAGCCCGACGCGGGGCGCTTCACCGTGTACCCCCTGCCGACCCGCGTGACGTACACGCGGGAGATCGACTTCGACGCCGAGGGCCGCGTCTGGACGTCGAGCTCCAACTCGCCGACGTGGCAGATCGAGGACGGCGTGCCGCGCGCGCTGCGGCTCGACCCGGAAGGCGCGCACGTCACCCCGCCGCGAGCCGCTCGCTGAGCGCCGCGGCGAGCCGGGCCTTGTCGATCTTGCCACTGGTGGTCATCGGCAGCTCCTCGCGGCGCAGGAAGAACACGTGTCGCGGCACCTTGTACGCCGCGAGCTCGCGCCGCAGGCGCGCCCGCAGGTCGTCTGCGCCGAGGGCGGCGCCTTCCCGCAGCACGAGCGCGGCGGCCACGTTCTGTCCCCGCGCGGGATCGGCGAGCCCGACGACGTGCGCCTCCAGCAGCTCGGGCTGCGCCAGCAGGACGGCCTCGACCTCGCGCGGTGTCACGTTGGCGCCGGCCGTCTTGATGAGCTCGCCGAGGCGGCCCTGGAAGAAGAGCACGCCGTCGCCGTCGAAGTAGCCGGCGTCGCCCGTGTGGTAGAAGCCGTCGGAATCGAAGGCCTGCTCGCGCTCCTGCTTGTAGAGGCCCTGCATCACGCTGTAGCCGCGCACGCAGATCTCGCCCGCGCGCCCGGGCGGCAGCACCGCGCCCGTCTCCGGGTCCACCACCCGGTGCTCGAGCCCGGGCACCGTGCGCCCGAAGGAGCCGCGCAGCTTCTCCGGCAGGTCGTAGTCCATCCGGTCCATGGTGTGGGGGCCGCAGGTCTCGGTCATGCCGAGCGAGTTGGACCGCAGCTCCGGATCGACCGGCCGCGCCGCTCCGGGCAGCACGTCGTACAGGTTCCCGCCGCGGATCGCGGAGAGGTCGCGCGCCGCGAAGGAGGGGTGCTCCCGCATCGCCTTCCCGTAGTGCGGCCAGCCTGCCACGAGCGTGATGCGCTCGCGCTCCAGCAGCTCGAGCGTGCGTCCCGGCTCGAAGACCTCCTCGCACACGAGCGTCGCGCCGGCGTGGAGCGCGGCGAAGAGCGTGAAGACGAGCCCGCCGACCCAGAAGAACGGCATCGGCGAGTAGATCCGGTCGTCGCCGCGCAGGTCGCGGTAGCCGTTCAGCTGGAACGAGTGCCGCACGACGGCGCCGTGGGTGTGCACCGCGCCTTTCGGGTCGGCGGTGCTCCCGGAGCTGTAGATCACGACGAGCGGGTCCGCGGGCGTGACCGTGTCCTCGATCGCGGCGAGCAGCGCGTCGTCGGCTGCGGGAGCGCCTTCCGCGAGCGCGCGCAGTCCGCCCGGCCCGTCGCTCGCCCACGCCGGCCGCGCCGGGCGCTCGCCCCAGACGCGGACGGCGCGGAGGCAGGGCAGCGACGGTGCGAAGAGGGCGCCGGCGCGCTGGCGGGCGAGCTCCGGCGCGGCCTCCTCGAGCAGGGCGAGGGTGTCCTGCCGCGCGACCGTGTCGACGCACAGGAGCGTCGCGACGTCGGCGTGGCGGAGCACGTAGCCGAGCTCGCGCGCGCGGAAGAAGGTGTTGATCGGCACGACGAGGGCGCCGATTCGCGCCGCGGCCAGGAACGCGAGCACCCAGTCGGGCCCGTTCGGCATCCACAGGCCCACGCGGGAGCCCTTGCCGAGCCCGGCGGCGAGGAGCCCCCGGGCGAGCACGGCCGACTCGCGCGCCGCGCCGGCGTAGGTGAGACGACGGTCGCCGAGCACGATCAGCGGATGGTCTCCGGACCGTGCCGCGACGGCGCGGAGCAGGACCGGCACGGTCGGCGTGAACCCGGGGAAAGCCATCGCGCGCCTCCGAGCGCTCGTCTATTCTGACGGGCCAAGTATCTGACAACGCGTCAGATTCGTCGACGGCGAAAACAGCGTGCAGATCGAAGAAGGGCCGCCATGGAGTTCGGCTGGACCGAAGACGAGCAGGCCTTCCGGCGCGACCTCCTGCGCTTCCTCGACGAGGCGCTGCCCGCGGACTGGGAGGAGCTGTCGAAGCACGGGCCCGGCAGCGATCTCCAGGCCGTCTTCTCCCGCGATTTCTGCGCGAAACTGGCCGGGAAGGGCTGGCTGACGCAGCACTGGCCGACGGCCTACGGCGGTCTCGACGCGTCGCCGTGGCGTCACGCGATCCTCGGCGAGGAGCTCTGGGCGCGGGGCGAGCCGCGCGGTCCGCAGTACATGAACGTGAACTGGATCGGGCCGACGATCATGTCGTACGGCTCCGAGGAGCAGAAGCGCCTCCACCTGCCGCGCATCTCGCGTGGTGACGTTCTCTGGTGTCAGGGTTTCTCGGAGCCGCAGGCGGGGTCGGACCTCGTCGCGCTGCGCACGCTCGCGCTGCGCGACGGGAACGCGTACGTCGTGAACGGCTCGAAGATCTGGACGTCGTACGCGAATCACGCCGAGTTCTGCTTCCTCGTCGTACGCACCGACCCCGAGTCGAAGCGCCATCGCGGGATCTCGGTCCTGCTCATGCCGATGGACCTCCCGGGCGTCGAGATCCGGGAGATCCCGTCGGTGGTCGGCGAACGCTACTTCCACGAGGTGTTCCTGACCGACGTCCGCGTGCCGGTCTCCTGCCGCCTCGGACCGGAGCACGAGGGTTGGTCGGTGGTGACGCACGCGCTCCAGTTCGAGCGCGTGGGCGCCGCCCGCTACGCCCGGGCTGCGCTGACCCTCGACGGCCTCGTGGAGCGCCTGCGCGCACGCGACGGCGGTGCGGCGCTCGAGGATCCGACCGTGCAGGAGAAGCTCGGTGAAGCGCGGGCGCTCTGCGAGGCGGCGCGCATGCTGTCCTACCGCGTGATCGACCTGCGGGCGCACGGCGGGCCGCCGTCCGCCGACTCCAACGTCGCACGCGTGGCGGGGACGCTCGCCGATCGCGTCGTGGGCGAGCTCGCGCTCGAGCTCTTCGGCCCCGACGCGTTCGAGTACGGAACCTTCGCGGACTCGAACTTCCGCCTCGCGATGACCGCCGGCGTGGCCGTGGGCGCCACCGAGGTGCAGCTCAACCTGATCGCCCAGCGCTTCCTGGGCCTCCCGCAGGAGTAGGGCGTGGACTTCGAGCCGGGCGACGACCAGCGCGCGATCCTCGAAGCGATCGAGGCGCTGCTGGCGCAGCACGCGGGGCCGAAGCGCGCGATCGAGCTCTTCGAGGAGGGGGCGTACGACCACGACCTCGATGCCGCGCTCGAAGGGGCGGGCTTCACGAGCGTCGCGCTCGGCGAGGAGACCGGCCCGCTCGAGGCTGCGCTGTGCGTCGAGGCCGTGGCGCGCACGGCGGGCACGGTGGCCTTCGGCGCCGCCGCGCTCGTGGCCCCGGGCGTCACCGGACGCGCGCTTCCCGGACCGATCGCCCTCGTCGACGCCGCCGGGAGCGCGCTCGTGCGCTTCGGCGCTTCTGCGCGCACGCTGCTGGTCGCGGACGCGGCGCGCGACGAGGCGCGGCTCGTCACGCTCGCGCCGGGCGACGCGGAGCCCGTCCGCTCCAACTTCGGCTATCCGATGGGCCGCGTGACGCGCGCGGTGCAGCGCGCAGGCGAGCGCGTCGGCACGCGCGAGCGGCTGCTCGCGTGGTGGCGCGTCGCCCTGGCCGCCGAGGCGGCGGGCACGGTGCGCGCGGCGCTCGCGGTGACGGTGGAGTACCTGAAGCAGCGGCGTCAGTTCGGCCGCGCGATCGCCTCCTTCCAGGCCGTGCAGCATCGCCTTGCGGAGTGCGCGGTCATGGCGGAGGGCGCCCGTTGGCTCGCGTACGAGGCGGCGTCGCACGGCGCGCCGGCGGAGGCCGCGGCGACGGCGGCATCCTACGCGATGGCGACGGCCGCGCGCGTCTTCCTCGAGACGCACCAGCTCTCGGGCGCCATCGGCTACACGCGGGAGCACGACCTCCACGTGTTCAGCATGCGTCTCGAGGCGCTGCGGCTCGAGCTGGGCGGGGTCGGCGGCCACCGGCGGGCGCTCGCGCGGGCACGCTGGGGCGGCGCGCGCGCCGGGGACACCCGCGCGAACGCGGAGGGGAACGCCCCGAGATGAGCCTCGACTTCGAGCTCGACGACGCGCAGCGCGCCATGGCCGACGCGGTGGCGCAGCTCTGCCGCGATCGCGCGGGGGAGCTCGCGGGACGGGCCTTCCCCGAGGCGGCCTGGCGCGCGCTCGGCGCGCTCGGCGCGCTCGCCGTGGCGACACCTGGGGGTGACGGCGGCGCGGTGGACGCCGTCGCCGTGATGGAGGCGCTGGGCGCAGCCGGCTTCCCCGGTCCGCTGGCGGGAGCGTTCCTGGCGGCGCGCCTGCTGCCCCCCGACGACCCGGACCGCGACGCGGTGACGAGCGGGCAGGCGATGGTCGCGGCAGGAGCTCCGCCGCTGCTGCCGTTCGCGCCGCGCGCGGTGGTGTTCGTGTGGCTCGAAGACGACCGTGCGTGGCGGGCCCGTCCCCTGGGAGGGGTCGAGGCGGTGGACACGCTCGGCGGAGAGCCGTGGGGGCGCGTGTCGCTCGAGCGCGGCGCCGAGCTCCCGGGTGCGGGGGCCGCGCGCGCGCTCGCGGAGGTCGCGGCGGCCGCCTACCTGGGGGGCGCCGGACGGGCGCTGCTCGACGCGACCGCCGAGCACGCGCGCACGCGCAAGCAGTTCGGGCGCGCGCTCGGGGAGTTCCAGGCGGTGGCGCACCCGCTCGCGGACTGCGCCATCCGGCTCGCGGCGGCGCGCACGCTCGCGCGGGCCGCGGCGGCGGGGCTCGACGCCTCGGGACTCCTGGCCGCCGGACGCGTCACCGACACCGAAACACGTCGGGCGCGAGCCGACGCGGCCGTCGCGCGTCTCTCGGCCGGCGCCGCCGCGCTGCGCGCGGCGGAGGTGTGCACGCAGGCCTTCGGCGCCATGGGCGTGCTGCGCGAGGGCCCCGCGTGGCCGCTCGTGCGGCGCATCCGCCAGGCGGCGTCGACTCCTCCCGGCGAAGACGCGGCGCGCGAGACGGTGCTTCGCGGGCTCGGGCTCGACCCCGCGCGGAGCGCGGCGTGAGCGCGCGCTTCCGCTACGGCGAGATCGACCTCGCGGGCCCGCTCGAGGGCCTCCGCTACGAGAAGCACGGCGGGATCGCCGGGATCACGCTCGATCGCGCCGACCGGGGGAACTCGCTCACGAAGCGGATGGAGCAGATCCTGCGCGCGGTCTGGTCGGACGTGCGCGACGATCCCGAGGTGCGGGTCGCGATCTTCGCGTCCACGGGAGAGAAGCACTTTTCGACGGGCTTCGACGTGACCTCGGTCGACGGGAGCGGAGCGGTCGCGAACAACCTGCCGCTCGAGCAGGACGTCTTCTGGTCCCCCCGGCACAACGGCGTGTGGAAGCCGGTGATCTGCGCGGTGAACGGCCTGGCGGTCGGGGCTGGCCTCCACTTCGTGGTGGACGCCGACATCGTGATCGCCTCGGAGAACGCGGCGTTCATGGACACGCACGTGAACGTCGGCATGGTGGGCGCGCTCGAGAACGTGGGCCTCGCGCGCCGCCTTCCGCTCGGCGCCGCGCTGCGCCTCACGCTGATGGGCCGCCACTACCGGATGCCGGCGCGGCGCGCCTACGAGCTCGGCCTCGTGGACGAGCTGGTGCCGACGCCGGCCGATCTGCTGCCGCTCGCGCGCAGCATGGCGGAGGCGATGCTCGAGAACTCGCCGCAGGCCATGACGCTCTCGAAGCAGGCGGTGTGGGGCGCCCTGGAGCGTGGATACACCGAAGCGCTCCAGTACGCGTGGGCGCTGCTGCGGCTCCACTGGGGCCACCCCGACTTCCGCGAAGGGCCTCGCGCGTTCGGCGAGAAGCGGAAGCCGAAGTGGAACCCCGACCCGAACGCGCGGATCGGGGACGAGGAGTGAACCCGGGCTTCGGTCCGGACGAGCGTGCGTTCCAGGCCGACGTGCGCGCCTTCCTCGCCGACTGGTGCGACCTCGACGGATTCCACTTCCAGGGCCGGCGCTGGCCGCGCGTTCGCGAGTTCTTCCGGGCGGTGGGCGCGCGCGGCTGGCTCGCGCTCGGCTGGCCGCGCGAGGCCGGCGGGCTCGGCCGCGGTCCGTCCTACGAGTACCTGCTCTGGGACGAGTGCGCGTACGCGCGCGTGGCGCGCCCGCCCCTCGGCGCGGGCATCGTCGCGAAGACGATCGTGCGCCACGGCACCGGGGCGCAGCGCGCGCGCTGGCTCCCTCCGATCCGCGCGGGCGAGATCCACTTCTCCCTCGGCTACAGCGAGCCCGAGGCGGGCTCGGACCTCGCGGCGCTCCGCACCCGGGCCGAGCGACACGGCGACGTGTACGTCGTGCAGGGGCAGAAGTGCTGGACGTCCTACGCCCAGGACTCCGACCATCTGTGGCTCCTCTGCCGCACCGGCAGCCAGGAGAGCCGCGGCGACGGTCTCACGCTGCTGATCGTCGATCTCGCGACACCGGGCGTGCGCGTCTCGCCTCTCCCCACGCTGGACGACGAGCAGCTGAACGAGGTGACGCTCGACGACGTGCGGGTCCCCGTGGAGCAGCGCATCGGGCTCGAGAACGGCGCGTGGAAGATGATGAACGAGGCGCTCGCGGTGGAGCGCCACGTGCAGTTCCCACCGGGCCGGGTGCGGCGCGATCTGGAGGACCTGGTCGCGTTCGTCCGCGAGCGCGGGCTCGCCGGCGACGCCCACGCGCGGCGCGTCGTGGCCGACCTCGCGGTCGAGGTGCGCGAGGTGGAGGTGCACGCACTGCGCGTGCTCGAGGCGGCGGAGAAGGGCCGCTCGTCCGTCACCGAGGCGGCGGCGAACAAGGTCGCGCACACCGAGGTCTGTCAGCGCATCGCGCGCGCGGCGCTCGACCTCGGCGGAGCCGACGCGCTCGTGCGGGGCGGGGCGCTCGAGTTCCTCTGGCGGCAGAGCGCGTGGGAGACGATCGGCGGCGGGACTTCGGAGGTGATGCGAGGGGTCGTGGCGCGGCAGGGGCTCGGGCTGGGCGGGAGGCGGTAGGCTCTCTTCGACGGGCGTGCCGCACGGCTGCTTCGGACGGCCGGCGCGCGCTTCCGCGGTGCGGGGTGGGCTGGGTGGCTACGCGGGCGGGGAGGCGGGGTCGCCGGGGGCTTCCACCAGCTCGATTCGCGTGCCGTCCGGATCGACGATGAAGATCGCGGCGGTGTGCAGGGCGGGGATTCCGATCTTCGTCGTCTCCAGCACCTGGATTCCTGCGCTCCGCAGATCTCCGAGTGTCCGTTCCATGTCTTCCACGCGCAGCGAGAGGTGCGTCAGGCCCGGCTGATTCATCGGGCGCAGGGGTGTCGGGGGGAGCGTTGGGGGGGAGGCGTAGGAGAGGAGCTCGAGACGCAGGCCGTCGCGCTCCAGGTAGAGGGCGTGCAGCTTCGTTCCGGTGAGGCCGAGCAGCTGGTCGACGTGCGGGCCCGTGACATCGATCTCGGACTCCACGCGGAAGCCCAGCAGATCGCGGTAGAAGCGCAGCGAGCGTTGCAGGTCCGACACGCAGATCCCGAGGTGCGACACGCGCTGAACGGCCATGGGAGCACCCTAGAGACGTGGCGCAGATGGGTCAAGGCGGGATTCGCGAGACTGGACAAGGCGAGGGCATCGGAACGATACTTGACGGACCGTCAGATCCCGGGGGATCGCCATGTCGCGCCGCGCGCCCTCGCTCATCGCTTCCGCTCCCGCGCAGGCACGGCCCGAGGGCCCGGCTGCACCGGTCGATCCCGTCACGGCCGAGGTGATCCGGGGCGCGCTCGAGACCGTCGCGTTCGAGATGGCGACGCACGTCTCGCTCACCGCCACCACGCCGATCCTCAACCAGTCGAACGAGCGCAATGCGACGATCCTCGACGGCCGCGGGCGGCTCGCTGCGCTCTCGGTCGGGATCCCGCAGTTCATGCTGTCCTCGACGTTGCCCGTACGCTTCGCGCTCGAGTTCTTCGCGCAGGAGGGTCTCCACGCAGGCGACGTGCTGGTCGCGAACGACCCGTACCACGGCGGCGGACACCTCCCCGACTACAACGTCTTCTCGCCGGTGGTCGTGGACGGGAAGATCGCGCTCATCGCGTCGATCCAGTGCCACCACGCCGACACCGGAGGCGGCATGCCCGGCGGCTACAACGCCGAGGCGATCGACGTGTGGGCGGAGGGCGTGCGGTTCCCGGCAATCAAGGTCGTCGACCGCGGCGTGGAGCGCCGCGACGTCCTCTACATGATGAAGGTCAACAACCGCACTCCGACCTTCATGGGCGACCTGCGCGCCCAGATCGGCGCCGCGCAGCTCGGCGCGAAGCGGCTCGGCGAGCTCCTCGCGCGCTACGGCGCTGCCGCCGTGTCGGGCGCGGTGGACCACGCCATCGCCTACGCGGCGCGCCGCTTCCGCCAGGAGGTCGCGCGCTGGCCGGACGGCGAGTACGAGGCCGACGCGTTCGTGGACCACGATCCCGTCGGGCACGAGGACATCCGCGTGCACGTGAAGATCACGGTCTCGGGGGAGCGCCTGCGCGTCGACTTCACCGGCTCCGACACGCGGCAGGAGCTCAAGGCCTTCTCGTCCTTCGGCAACACGCGCGGCTACGTCGTGGCGCAGCTCGCGACGATGATGGATCCGTCGATCCCGAAGAACGAGGGCTTCTTCGACTCGATCGACCTCGTCGTGCCGAAGGGCTGCTGCCTGAACCCCGAGGACGGGAAGACGGTCGCCGCGGGCACCCACCACCCCGGCGTCGAGGTGGGCGAGGCGATCGCGAAGGCCCTGGCCCGCGTGCTGCCCGAGCGCGCGTGCCCGCAGATCTACAAGCTCGGGATGCCGACGGTGATCTTCGGGACGCACCCCGACACCGGGCAGATGTTCATCGATCACTCCGTGGACTGCCTCGCGGCGTACTGCAACGCGGTCAAGGGGCTCGACGGCTGGGGCTCGATGCCCGCCTCGTTCGGCAATCTGATCCGTGCGACGGCGGAGATCAACGAGTCGATCGTGCCCGTGCGCCACGAGTCGTCGGACTACGCCACCGACACCGGCGGGGCAGGCCAGTGGCGCGGCTGCCCGGGCTCGCGCGTGGTGAAACGCGTGCTCGTGCCGTCCGCGGTGTCCACCTACATGGTGGGCATGAAGTACCCGATGGCCGGCGTGGCGGGCGGCCGCGACGGCTCGCCGAACCACCTCGTGGTGCGCGTGGACACGCCCGACGCGCTGCACGTGACCCGCCTCGCGAACGGCGTGATGCACGCCGCGGGCGAAGCCTTCGAGTACGTCTACGGGGGGGGCGGCGGCTGGGGCGATCCGCTGCTGCGCGACCCGGCGCGGGTCCTCGACGACGTGCTCGACGAGTACGTCTCGCCCGAGGCGGCGGAGCGCGAGTACGGCGTCGTGCTCGCGGGCAGCGCCGATTCCGGAGATCTCCGCGTCGACGCCGCGGCCACCGCCGCGCTCCGCGCCGCACGGCGCGAGGCGCCGTAGCGTGGGCTTCCGGCTCGGCGTCGACGTCGGCGGCACGTTCACCGACTTCGTGCTCGCGCGGCCCGACGGCGGGATCGTGCTGTCGAAGGTGCCCACCACGCTGGCCGACCAGTCCGAGGGCGTGATGCAGGGCATCGCGGCGCTGGCGGCGAAGGAGGGCAGGTCCGCCCGGTCGCTGCTCGAGGCCACCGACCTCGTCGTGCACGGCACGACCACCGCCGACAACACCCTGATCGAGATGAACGGCGCGAAGGTGGGGCTGCTCACCACCGAGGGCCACCGCGACGAGATCGAGATCCGCCGCGGCTTCAAGGAGGAGATCTGGGACCCCGCGTTCCCCCCGCCCATTCCGATCGCGCGCCGCCGCCACCGCTTCGGCATCCCGGAGCGGCTCGACTTCCGCGGCGCCGTCGTGACGCCGCTCGGCGAGGACGCGGTGCGCCGGGCCGTGCGGCGGATGCGCCGCGACGGGATCGAGTCGATCGCGATCGTGTTCCTGTTCTCGTTCCTGAATCCGGCGCACGAGCTGCGCGCGCGCGAGATCGCGCGCGAGGAGCACCCCGAGGCACGGGTGTCGCTGTCCCACGAGGTGATGCCCACGGCGCCCGAGTTCGAGCGCACGTCCACGACGCTGGTCGACGCCTACGTCGGTCCGCGGGTGCAGCGCTACCTCGAGCGCCTCGAGCGCGCGCTGCGCGACGCGGGCTACCGACACGCGCTCCTGCTGATGCAGTCGAGCGGCGGCATCATGACCGCGGACTTCCTGGCGCGGAAGGCGGTGGCCGCCCTCGGCTCCGGTCCCACGGGCGGAGTGATGGGCGCGTGCGCGTGCGCCGCCGAGGCCGGCGTGTCCGACTTCATCGCGATCGACATGGGCGGCACCAGCTACGAGGTGTGCTGCATCCGCGGCGGCCGGCCCACGGTGCGGAGCTTCTGGAGCTGGCAGCAGCGCTACCTCGTCGGTCTCCCCATGGTGGAGATGCACGCGATCGGCGCGGGCGGCGGATCGATCGCCTCGGTCGAGGCGGGCGCGCTGCAGGTCGGCCCGCGCAGCGCAAAGGCCGAGCCCGGGCCGATCTGCTACGGGCGCGGCGGCCGCGAGCCCACGGTGACCGACGCGAACGTCGTGCTCGGCTACCTGAACGCGGAAGCCCTCTGCGGCGGGGAGTTCAAGCTCACGACGGCCGGAGTGCGCGAGGCGATCGCGGAGCGCATCGGCGGCCCGCTCGGGATGGACGTGGTGGAAGCCGCCCACGGCATCTTCCGCATCGTGAACGCGAACATGACGAACGCGATCCGCCGCGTGTCGTCGCAAGCCGGTCTCGACCCGCGCGACTTCGCGCTGGTCGTCTACGGGGGCAACGGCCCCGTGCACGCGGGCAAGCAGGCCGAGGAGCTGGGAATCCGGAAGCTGCTCGTGCCGAAGACCTCGCCGGCGTTCTCCGCGCTGGGTCTCCTGCTGGCGGACTACGGCGTGGATCTCCAGCGCTCGTACATCACGCCCTCGCGCCGCGCGCAGGCCTCCCGCGTGGCCGCGCTCTTCGCCGAGATGGAGGCGCAGGCCGAGCGCGAGCTGCGCGTGGCGGGACTCGGGCGCGGCGATCTCGCGCTGCGCCGGTACCTGAACCTCTGCTACCCCGGGCAGACCTTCGACATGTCCGTCCTGCTCACGTCGGCGGGCGAGGTGACCGCCGCCGTGATCGCCGCGACCGTCGAGGCGTTCCACGACCTGCACGAGCAGCTTCACACCTACGCCGTGCGCGAGGAGGAGCCGATCCTGCGGTCCGTCCGGCTGCACGCGAGCGGCCGCACCTGGCGACCGCCGGCGCGGCGGCAGGCGCGCGTGTCGACGCCCGTGGCGCGCGCTCTGCGCAGCCGCAGGCCGGCCTGGTTCGACGGCCGCTTCGTGGACACGCCGGTGTACGACGGCGACGCGCTCGGGCTCGGGCACCGGCTCGAGGGGCCGGCCATCGTGGAGGAGCGGTTCACCACGCTCGTGCTCTATCCGGGGCACGCGGCGGAGCTCGACGAACACGGAAACTACGTGGTCACCGTGGGGCGCGCGTGACGAGCACGGCTCCCCCGGCATGATAGGATCGGATCTGACGCCCCATCAGATCCGCGCTTCGAAGCAAGGCGTGGACCCGGGGCGAAGCGAGGAGCAGTGCCGCCGTGACGGAGACCCTCGACACCAGGGAAGTGGACCGCTGGATCGGCGTCCCGCTCGGCGGCGGGCAGATGCGCGACGACGTGCACGTGAACGACATCCGGCGCTGGGCGCAGGGCATGCAGAACCCGAATCCCCTGCACTTCGACGCGGACTATGCGCGCGCGAGCCGCTTCGGCGGGATCGTGGCGCCGCAGTCGTTCTGCGTCTGCACGGACGACAGCCACGGCGCAGGGCCGGCGATCCAGGGCACGATTCCCGGAACGCACATGCTGTTCGGCGGCGACGAGTGGTGGTTCTTCGGGCCGCGGATCCGCCCCGGCGACCGGATCCGCCAGGTCGACCGGATGCTCTTCGACTACAAGGTGCGCGACACGAAGTTCGCGGGACCGACGATGTTCTCGCGGGGCGACACGACCTACGTGAACCAGAGCGGCGAGCCAGTCGCGAAGCAGCGGTCGACCTCCATCCGCTACCGGGCCGAGGACGCCCGGCGGCTTGCGCAGTTCGACGAGACGGCGGACCCGGAGTGGACGGACGTCCAGCTCGAGGAGATCGAGCGCGCAAAGTTCGAGTACTACGCCACGTTCCTCGACCTCGGGCACGACCGGCGCATCCCGGTCAAGCCGGCGGAGAAGCTCCCGTCGCGGCCGATCGGTCCCCACAGCCTGATGACCTTCACCACGGAGTGGCGCTCCTATCTGATGACGGTGTGGGGCGCGTTCGCGCGCGACGACGGACCGTCGTCCCTCTACCAGGCGGGCTGGCTGGACGAGATGTCGCGCGACCTCGAGGGTGCGAAGATCGACCCGTCGCTCGGGGACGGGCTCTACAAGGGTCCGTCGCGGGGTCACGTGCAGCCGCGCTACGCGCAGCTGATCGGCATGCCGCGCGGCTACGGCTACGGCGCCTCGATGGGCGCGTGGATCCTCGACTACCTGGCCAACTGGGCGGGGGAGTGGGGGGAGATCCTGCACAGCCGCATGTCGTACCGCTCACCCGCGCTCACGGGCGAGCTCACCTGGCTGAACGCGGAGGTGAAGGGGCTCTCGCACGACGATCCGTCGGGCCAGCCGATCGCGCACGTCGAGGTCGTGATGACGAACCACCGCGGCGCCGTGATGGCGCAGGGCACCGCCGAGCTGCGCATGCCCACCGAGCACCGGCCCGCCCCGGCCCCGCCCTGATCCCGGCGCGCTCCGAGCTCGCGCTCGCGTCGCAGCCCGATCCCGCGCGCTGGACGCTTCCGTGCTTCCTCGAGGACGTGCGCGCACGCTATGGGCCGCGCGTCGCCCTCCGCTTCGAGGGCACGGACTTCACCTACGACGCGCTCGCGGCGGAGGCGCGCTCCGTCGCGCGTGGCCTGCTCGCGGGAGGTCTCGCGAAGGGCGCGCGTGTCGCGGTGTCGATGGGCAACCGGCCGGAGTGGGTGTTCGCGGCCTTCGGCGTGGCGCTCGCGGGCGGGATCGTCGTTCCGATGAACACGCTCGCGTCGCCCGCGGAGGCCGATCACGTGCTCCGCCACAGCGATGCGGCGGTGCTGCTCCTGCAGCGCCGGCTCGGCAGCCGGGACTTCCTCGATGAGCTGGCGGAGCGCCATCCCGCGCTCGAGGACGCAGCGCCCGGCCGGCTGCGCGACCCGGCGCTTCCGCACCTCCGCCGGATCGTCTGTCTCGGACGGGGCGAGCGCTGGGGAGCCGTCGAGCCGTGGGCCGACCTCACCTGGGAGGGGGCGGGCTTCCCCGACGGCGTTCTCGACGCGGCGTCCGCGCAGGTGACGCCCAGCGACGACGGCGTGCTGCTCTACAGCTCGGGCACCACCGCGCACCCGAAGGGCATCCTGCACCTCCAGCGCGCGCCGGTGATCCAGAGCTGGCGTTTCGCGGAGCTGATGGACCTCGCTCCGGACGACCGGATCTTCACCGCGCAGCCGTTCTTCTGGACGGCTGGCTTCGCGATGTCCATGGGCGCCACGCTCGCGGCCGGGGCGAAGCTGGTGCTCCAGGAGCTCTTCGCCCCGGGCCCCGCGCTGGCGACGATCGAGGCGGAGCGCATCACCGTCCTCCACGCCTTCCCGCACCAGGAGAAGGCGCTCGCCGAGCACCCGGACGCCGCGACGAGGGACCTGCGCAGCGTCACGAAGCTGCGCTTCGACTCGCCGCTCGCGGCGCGGTGCGGGGTCACGGACGACGTGTGGAGCATGCACTCCTCGTACGGCCTCACCGAGACGTTCACGCTCGCGACCGCGTATCCCGCCCGCACCCCCGCCAGCGTGCGGCGCGGCAACAGCGGTCCTCCCTTGGGCGGCACCGAGGTGCGCGTCGTCCGCCCCGACACCGGGGCGACGCTCGCGCCCGGCGAGGAGGGGGAGATCGCGGTCCGCGGGCTCACGCTCATGCGCGGCTACCACCGCGTGGCGCCGGAGCGGGTGTTCGATCCCGACGGCTTCTTCCGGACGCAGGACGGCGGGTTCCTCGATGCGGAGGGCGTGCTCCACTGGACCGGTCGGCTCTCCGGGCTGATCAAGACCGGAGGCGCGAACGTGTCGCCGGTCGAGGTCGAGAACGCGCTTGCCGAGCATCCCGAGGTGAAGGTCGGCCTCGCTGTCGGGGTGCCGCATCCCTCGTTGGGTGAGATCGTGGTGCTGTGCGCCCTCGCGGCGAGCGGCGCGGTGGTCGACGAGGCGGGTCTGCGCGCCTTCCTGCGCGAGCGTCTCGCGGCGTACAAGGTGCCGCGGCGCGTGCTCTTCTTCCGCGAGGACGAGCTCGTCTTCACCGGCAACCGCAAGATCCAGCCCGCCGCGCTCCGGGAGACCGCGCTGCGCCGCCTCGAAGGCGAGGGCGCCATGGTGGAGGGCCACCGGTACGGCCGTGACGCGAGCTAGGGAAGGGCCCCGCTTCGAAGCTGCCGCGTCCACGCCGCAAGGCTCGCGACGAGCTGCGCCACCCCCTTGCGCGCCGTCTCGTCCTTCAGCCGTCCCTCGGCGTCGAACGCCTCCCAGGCGTTCGCGATCTGCACCTCGGGCTTGTTGATCGGGAGCAGGTTCAGGAACACGAACACCTGTCGCAGGTGGTACTGCGACCGGGCCGTGCCGAACCGCGCGCCCGTGCCCATCAGGGCCACGGGTTTTCCGTCGAACGGCTGCCTTCCCTTCACGGGCCGCGACACCCAGTCGATCGCGTTCTTGAGGACGCCGGGGATCGAGTAGTTGTACTCCGGGGTCGCGATCAGCAGCGCGTCGGCCGCGGCGACCTGGTCGCGCAGGCGCTGCACGGACGCCGGGAAGCCCTGCGCCTCCACGTCGCCGTTGTAGAGCGGCACGTCCGACAGCTCGGCGCGCTCGATCGCGACGTCCGGGGGCGCGAGCTCGATGGCCGTGCGGAGGAGCGCGGCGTTGAAGGACCCCTTGCGCAGGCTCCCGCAGATCCCTACCACACGCAGCTGTGTCATCGAATCAGCCTCCCACCACGCCGGGGACGCGGAGCCGCGAAATGCCGGAGTCGGCCGCCCCCGGGCGGCTCGGGCTCCGCCCCGTCGGCGCCCCAGTCGGCGAGCACAACGCCGGCTGCCGGTCCCGGGACCCGGGCTCCCATCTCGATCATCCGCGCGTCCTCGCGCATCGTCCGATCCTCCCGCCGCGCCCGCCGTGTTATACCAGGATTTGACGGACCGTCAGATCCAGCGGTACAAGGACGGCGCCAGGAGCCGGGGAGCGCACGCGTGACCGAGGCCATTCGTCCGTGGATCCCGATCGAGCCGGGGTTCTTCACCATTCCCGAGGACCGCGCGCAGACGCCGCGCCTCCTGGGATCGCGCTGCACGGCATGCGACGAGGTGTTCTTTCCGCGCCGCGGCATCTGCGCCCGGTGCCTCGCGCGCGACACGGAGGACGTGGAGCTCGGTCCGCGCGGCACGCTCCACACCTGGACCTACACGCGCTTCCCGCTCTTCGGCTCCCGGCGGGCGGACGCCGGAGGGTACGGCGTGGGCCAGGTGGACCTGCCGGAGGGTCCGCGCGTCCAGGCCGTGCTGTCCGGAGGGCCCGAGGACTTCCGGATCGGGATGGAGATGGAGCTCGAGCTCGAGGTCCTGCGCGAGACGCCGAAGGGGGAGGACGTGGTCATCTTCCGCTTCCGCCCCGCACGCGACGCGTCGGGGGCCACCCGGTGAGGCTCCATGACGTCGCGGTGATCGGCGTCGGAATGACACGCTTCGGTGTGTACAAGAACCGGACGCTCACCGAGCTCGCGCGGGAGGCCGGGCTGCGCGCGCTCGACGACGCGGGGATCTCGTTCCGTGACGTGGGCGAGGCGTTCGTCGGATACATGACGCCCGCGCCGATGACCGGCCTCAAGATCATGAAGGAGTTCGGGCTCACCGGTCTGCCGGTGACGCACGTCGAGAACGCCTCGGCCACCGGTCTGGTGGCGTTCCGCGAGGCGGCCCACGCGGTGTCGAGCGGCCGCTGTGACGTCGCCATGGCGCTCGGCTTCGACAAGATGACGGAGATGGCGGCGGGCGGCGCGCAGGGCCGCGGCGTCGGGCGCGACACGATCGACAGCGTGATCCTGCCCGCGGCGTACTTCGCGCTCTGGGCGATGCGCCGCATGCACGATCGAGGGACCCGGCCCGAGCACTTCGCGCGGATCGCGGCGAAGAACCTGAACTACGGGGCGCTGAACCCCTTCTCGCACCGCCAGCCCGACCATCCGGTGACGATCGAGGAGGTGCTGGCCTCTCCAAAGGTCGCCGAGCCGCTCACGGCGATGATGGCCTGTCCCGTCGACGACGGAGCCGCGTGCGCGATCGTCGCCCGCAAGGATCTCGCGCGGAAGCTGGCGCGCGGGCGGCCCCTCGTCGCGCCGCTCTCGTCCTCGCTCCAGAGCGAGACCTACACCCGTGGTCACACCTTCCTCGGTCCGGTCGTCGGGCCCGCGAGCATGACGCGCGACGCCGCGCGCCAGGCCTACGAGGAGGCGGGCCTCGGCCCCGAGGATGTCAGCCTCGCGCTCGTGCACGACGCGTTCGCGAACGAGGAGCTGGAGTACTACGAGCTGCTGGGATTCTGTGCGGACGGCGAGGGCGAGAAGCTGCTCGAGTCCGGTGACACGGGACCAGGAGGCCGGATCCCGTTCAACACCGACGGCGGACTGATCGCGCGGGGCCATCCCGGTGGGCCGACGGGGCTCGCGCAGATCCACGAGCTGGTGCTCCAGCTGCGCGGGGAGGCCGGTCCCCGTCAGGTGGCGGACGCGCGCGTGGGCCTCGCCCATCTCGTGGGCGGAGGGAGCGTCTGCACGGTCAACCTGCTGCGACGGGAATGAGCGGCCGCAGCGCCCGGAAGGAGGGACGCGAGTGACGACGAGCGCGGAGCTGATGGCGCAGGGTCTCGCCGTGACGAAGAAGCTGTGGGGCGAGCGCGCGGGGGAGCGGAGCTCCCCGCGCAGAAGCTCGCACCGGAGTTCTTCGCGCTCGTCGTGCAGTCCTGCTTCGGGATGTTCTGGTCGCGGCCGCAGCTCGATCTCCGCAGCCGGAGCCTCTGCACCGTGGCGCAGCTCGCCGCGCTCGGGAGGACCGACGAGCTCCGGGCCCATCTCGCGGGCGCGCTCGCGCTGGGCATCACGCGCGAGGAGCTGATCGAGGTCCTGATGCAGACCTCGTGCTACGCCGGCATCCCTGCGGCGGTCTCCGCGCTGAACGCCGCCGCGGACGTGCTCCGGAACCCCTGACGCGGAATCAGCGGGCGGGGCTCGGTGCGGTCTGCTCGATCCACCGGCGGTACGCGGCGGGCGGCAGGAACGCCACCCACATCAGCACCGCCGACGCGAGGCCGAAGAGCGAGTTGCTGAGCGTCAGCCAGTCGAGCTCGCGCAGCGCCTGACCCGTCACGATCATCACGCCCACCGAGATCAGCGACCCCACGCCGGCGGACCCGATCCCGAGGCCCCAGAGCAGGAACCGGTTGGTGAGCAGGGGATCCGCGAGGCCGATCCGCGCGCGGCGACGCATGAGAGCGTAGTAGCGGAGCGATTCGAACGAGCCCCAGAGCAGGCAGCCCGTGGTCCCGATCGAGCTCAGGTGGAACAGCGGGCCGAGCCGGATCGGGAGCGTGAACCCATCCGTCGCGAGCCGGCCGAGGAACACCCCGGCGAACAGCACCGCGGCGCCTCCCACGACGAGCCGCGCCCACGCCTCCGAGCGGCGGAACACCGTCCAGTTGAAGACGTAGGCCGAGAGCGCGCCGACGCTGATCGCGAGCTGGGCGCCCACGAGGAGCGCGCTGGCGAGGGCGGGCCGCCCCTCGCCGGCCAGCAGCGCGAAGATCGAGCAGGCGAAGCCGGCGGGCCCGATGCCGAGGATCCCGAGACCGATCAGGAGCTCGGGCAGTCCGCGGTTGCGCCGCGCCAACCAGACGAGCCGCAGGCCGATCGCGAGGCTCGAGACGAAGAACGCGGCGAAGCCGACACCGATGATGGTCTTCATACCCCCGCCCGACCCCCGTTTCGGCGGGTCGGGTCCGGAGGTTGAGCGGGCTAGAGCCGGGGCGGGACCGAGCCCTCGCGCAGCGCGGGCAGCGTGAGCCTCTGACCGCTCTGTCGCTCGATCAGCTCGACGAGGTCGGTCCAGTCGCGATCGCCGAGGCCGCCGCCCACGGCCGACACCAGGACCTGACCGATCTGCGCGGCCACGGGCGTGGGCACGCCGAGCTCGCGCGCGAGCTCGAGCGCGAGGCCGGCGTCCTTCGCCGCCAGGGCGAGCGCGAACTGCGGTGGTCGGTTGCGCTGGTTCAGGCCCTCGACGGCGAAGTTCGTGAAGAAGTTGCCTGCTCCGGCGGTGCGGACGACGTCGAGCGTCGTGCGGAGGTCGAGCCCGGCCTTCGCCGCGAGCGCGAGCGCTTCGAGCGACGCCCACGTCGTCGAGAATGCCACGAGGCTGTTCACGAGCTTCGCGACGTTGCCCTGCCCGAGGGCGCCCACGTGGAAGGCCGCGCGGCCAAGCTTCTCGAGCACTGGACGCGCACGCGCCACGGCGTCGGCGTCCCCGCCCAGCATGAACACCAGCGCGCGCGAGCGTGCGCCGATCGCGCCCCCGCTGAGCGGGGCCTCGACGAGCTGACAGCCCGCGGCGGCGACGCGCGCGCCGAGCGCGCGCACGCGCTCGGGCGCGTTGGTCGACAGATCGACCAGCAGCCGTCCGCGCGGCGCGCCCGCGAGCCAACGCTCCGCCACGGCATCCACGGCGGCCGGCGTCGGGAGGGAGAGCAGGGTCAGCTCACTGTTCTCGGCGACCTCCGCCGCTCCGGCGGCGGGCGTCGCCCCGGCCTCGAGGAGAGGCGCGCACCGTGCCGGCTCGGCGTCCAGCACGGAGACCGCGTGCCCGTCCGCGAGCAGGTTCGCTGCGATCGCCCCGCCGATGTTTCCGAGACCGATGACGCCGAGCTGCATGCTCGCTCCCCCGTCGCGCCGGAGCGCAGCGCGCCTACGCGCGCCGGGCGCTGGTCGCGGCCGCTTCCTTCTCGAGCCCGTACAGCCGGATCGGGTTGTCCCAGAGCGCCTTGCGCTTCGCGGTGTCGGACAGCGTGTCGACCGCGACGAAGTCGGCGATCGCGTGCGGGAAGCTGCCGTCGCCGTGGGGATAGTCGCTGCCGAGCACGAGGAGGTCGGTCCCGAACGCGTCCTCGACGTAGCGTGCGGCGCGCTCGTCCACTTCGGACGAGACGAAGCATTGCCTCCGGAAGTACTCGCTGGGCTTCAGCGAGAGCCCGCCGGCCTCGCGCGAGCCGTGGAAGCCCTCGAAGTGCTCGTCCATGCGCTCGAGCCACCACGGCGCCCAGCCCGAGGACGCCTCGAGGAAGGCGCAGCGCAGGCGCGGGTGGCGCTCGAGCACGCCGCCGACGATGAGGTCCATGCAGGCGCCCATGGTCTCGACGGCGTGGCAGATCATGTGCACCTTGAAGAGCTTGTCGTAGCGATCGCGGCCGAACTGCTTCAGGTGCACGCCGGCGCCCTCGTGCGTCGCGATCGGGACGCCGAGGCGCTCCACCTCCGCGAAGAACTCGTCGTGGTCCGGGTGGTCGAGCGTGCGCCCGTTCACCGGGTTCGGGCGCACGAACACGGCCTTCATCCCGAGCTCCTCGACGGCGTAGCGTGCCTCCGCGGCGGCGATGCCGGGATCGTGGAGCGCCACGAGCGCCGCCCCGAAGAGCCGCCGCGGATCGTGGCTCACGAAGTCCGCCAGCCAGCGGTTGTACGCGCGGCACACCGCGCCCACGTAGCGGCGGGGCAGGGCGTCGGCCGACGTCACGAACAGCCCGCGCGAGGGATAGAGCACCATCATGTCGATGCCCTCGCGGTCCATCGCCTCGATGTGGCTGGGCGCGTCGTAACCGCGCTCCGCCGCGAAGGCGAACCGGGGATCGAACACCGTGCGCGCGTCGGTGGCCTCCTCGCGCCACCCGGGGACGTCGGGCATCCGGTGCCCGAGGACGTCGATCGTCATGATGCCCACGCCCTTCGGCGCCTGCGCGCGGAACTCGGGGTCGATGTAGCGCTCCCAGAGATCGGGCGGCTCCATCACGTGGCCGTCCGCGTCGATCACGCCGTAGTCGCGATACATGCGAGCCTCCCGCGCGGGCCATCCTGCGCCGAAATCTGAGGGGGCGTCAAATCATTTGATGTATCGTCGGATCCGGGAGGGCGCGATGGAGATCCGCGGCTTCTGGCGCGCCGCCGCCGCGCGGCCCGAGCGCGTCGCGTTGATCGACCCCGACGGACGGCGGTTCTCCGCGGGCGAGCTGCTCGCCGCGGGGCATCAGCTGACGCACGCGCTGCGCGCGCTCGGCCTGGACCGCGGCGACGTGATCGCCCTTGCGCTGCCCAACGGTGCGCCGTTCTTCCAGCTCCTGCTCGCCGCGCTGCAGGCCGGTTGGCACCTCGTGCCGATCAACGTCCACCTGACCGCCGACGAGATCGCCTACATCGTACGCGACAGCGGCGCGCGGGCGTTCTTCGGATCAGAGCGCATCGCCGAGCGCTGCGTGCGTGCGGCCGACGCTGCCGGGGTCGCGCCGGATGCACGGTTCTGTGACGGTTCCATCCCGGGCTTCTCGCCGATCGTGGCGCTCCGGGAAGGCGAGCCGGCGACCGAGCCGCGGGACCGCGTCGCCGGCCAGATCCTCCAATACACGTCCGGCACGACGGGCCGGCCGAAGGGCGTGCACCGCGAGCTGCCGCCCGTCGATCCCGAGACCCTGATCGCGGCCTACTCCGCGCACCTGCTCAAGTTCGACATCGCGCCGGGCGGCGACCACGTCCACCTCTGCGGGTCGCCCCTCTACCATCTCGCGCCGCTCGCGTACGCGTGGTTCTCGCTCCACTTCGAGCACGTGGTCGTGCTGCTCGACGGCTGGGACCCGAGCGGGGCGCTGGCCGCGATCGAGCGGCACCGTGTGACGACGACGCACATGGTCCCCACGCAGTTCCACCGCCTGCTCCAGCTTCCGGCCGACGTGAAGTCACGCTTCGACGTGTCGTCGCTCCGCCATGTGCTGCACGCTGCGGCGCCGTGCCCGGTGGAGGTGAAGCGGCGGATGCTCGAGTGGTGGGGCCCGGTGCTCTACGAGTACTACGGCGCGAGCGAGGGCGGCGGCACGCTCGTCAAGCCGGAGGAGTGGCTCCGGAAGCCGGGCACCGTCGGGCGCCCGTGGGCGGGCGCCGACGTGCGCGTGCTCGACGACGACGGCAGGGAGGTGCCGCCCGGGACGGCGGGGACCGTCTATCTGAAGCTTCTCCAGCCGTTCGAGTACCGGGGCGACCCGGAGAAGACCCGCGCGGCCCGGCGCGGGGAGTTCTTCACCGTGGGCGACGTGGGCTACCTCGACGGCGACGGCTACCTCTTCCTGTGCGACCGGAAGATCGACATGATCATCTCCGGCGGGGTGAACGTGTATCCCGCGGAGATCGAGGCCGTATTGCTGACACATCCGAGCGTCGGAGACGTCGCGGTGTTTGGCGTGCCCGACGACGAGTGGGGCGAGCGCGTGAAGGCCGTGGTGGAGCCGGCGCCGGGAGCGAGCGCGGGTGAGGCGCTGGTGCGCGAGCTTCTCGCGTTCTGCAGCGAGCGCCTCGCGCGCTTCAAGTGCCCGGCAAGCGTCGACTTCGTGGACTCGCTCCCGCGCGATCCCAACGGCAAGCTCTACAAGCGCCGGCTGCGCGATCCCTTCTGGCAGGGACGCGAGCGCGCCATCTGAACGGGGTCACTCCACGTGGAGCTGATGCATGCGATCACTCTGGGCGACGTCCTGCACGAGCATCGCCGCGGGAGCCCCGGCCAGACGGCGCTGGTGTGCGAGGGTCGGCGGATCGGCTACGCGTCGCTGGATGGCCGCGTGAACCGCCTCGCTGCGGCGCTCGGGGCCCACGGGGTGGGTCCGGGCGACCGCGTGCTGTGGCTGGGCCAGAACTGCCATCGCGTGCTCGAGACGCTGCTCGCCGCGGCGAAGATCGGCGCCGTGTTCTGCCCGGCGAACTGGCGTCAGACGGCGGACGAGCTGGCGTTCGTGATCGGCGACCTCTCCCCCCGCGTCGTGCTGTGGCAGGAGCGCGAGATCGGTGCGGCTGCAAAGGGCGCGCGCGAGCGCGATCCCGGCGGCGCCGTCTGGATCCAGCACGATGCGGAGGGCGGCGAGGGCTACGAGTCCCTGCTCTCGGGCGCGCGCGACGACCCGCCGCCGGAGGTCGTCGATCCTGCCTCGGCGGTGCTCGCCATGTACACCGCCGCGTTCACGGGACGCCCCGCCGCGGCGCTGCTCTCCCACACGGGGCTCCTGCTCCAGGCGCTCGTGATCTCGAAGATCCAGGACGTGGACCGCGACTACGTCTACCTGAACTGCGGACCGCTGTTCCACATCGCGACGCTCATGACCACCCTCGCGACGTTCGTGTGGGGGGGCACGAACGTGTTCACCCCTCGCGCCGACGCCGAGGAGCTGTGTCGCCTCGTCGCCGCCGAGAAGTGCACCGGAGCGTTCGTCATGGGTCCCACGATGCAGCAGATGGCGGAGGCGAACCACGACGGCCGCTTCGATCTCGGAAGCCTGCGGAGCTTTCGCGCCGCGCCGGCGTGGAACGCGATGACCTCCGAAGACACGAGCCTCTGGGGCCGGCGGCCGGGAGGCTACGGACAGACCGAGACGGGCGGGCTGCTCACGCTCGCCTGCCTCGGCATCGGCGCGACCGGCAGCCACGGGCGGGCGCTGCCGGTGACGCAGGTGCGCATCGTCGATCCGGAGGGACACGAGGTGGGACCCGGGGAGGTCGGCGAGATCGTGGCGCGCGGGCCGACGCTGATGCACGGCTATCACGCACGGCCGGAGGAGAGCGCACGCCGGCGCGCAGGCGACTGGCACCACACGAACGACCTCGGCCGCCGCGAGCTGGACGGATCGCTGAGCTTCGTCGGGCCGAAGACGCGCCTGCTGAAGAGCGCGGCCGAGAACATCTATCCTGCCGAGGTGGAAGCCTGCCTCCGCCAACATCCCGCGGTGTTGGACTGCGCCATCATCGGGCGCCCGGACCGGAAGTGGGGTCAGAGCGTCTTCGCGATCGTCGTCCGGAAGGCAGAGAAGGACGTGAGCGCCGACGAGCTCGTCGAGCACTGCCGCGCGCGGATCGCATCGTACAAGAAGCCCAGCCAGGTGGAGTTCGTCGAACACCTGCCGCGGCGGGGATCGGCGGTCGACTACGAAGCCCTGGACGCGCGCTTCGGGGGCGGCGGCTACCCCGGAGAGCCGCAGCGGCGGTGACCGTTCGCAAGCCGCGAGAACGTCCCCGGCTTGCAGGTCTTCCGGCGTGGGTCAGCGATCTACGAGGCGGTTCGTCTTGTAGCCCGAGCGCTCGAGCGTGCCGCGGGCGAGGATCTCGACCGCTGCTCGCACGCCGAGCTTCGTCGCGAGGGCGTCGACGCAGGCGCGGGACGCATCGGCCGCGCTCCCGCTCCCGAGCTCCACCCGCACCGCGAGGGGGGCCTCTCCGTCCGTTGGGCGGACGACCGCGTACTCGAGCGAAGGCTCGGCGACCGCGGGCACCATCCGCAGCGCCGCGTCGAGCTCGGAGAGCTGGAACCGCTTGCCCTGGCATGCGAGCAGATCCTTGAAGCGCCCGCCCCAGAAGCCGCGCGCGGTCGTCTCGCCGCACGGGCACGGCTCGCGCACGATCGCGCACGCTTCCTCGAGGTCGTAGCGGAGCATGCCGTTGTCGCGATCGAGCGTCGTCACGACGAGGTTGCCCCACTCGCCGTCGGGCACTTCGCGTCCGGTCGCCGGGTCGACGGCTTGCACCACGGCCCAGTCCTCGTTGAGGTGCGCGCCGGGGGACTTCGCGCAGGGGCTTCCCACGTAGCAGTAGCACTCGAGGCCCGCCGTCATGAGCGGCATGCCCTTGCCGCCGCCGCCGATGGACGGGATGCGCAGGCCGACGTCCTTGCGCGGGTCGAGCCCGAGCTTCGCCGACACCTCGAAGAAGCGGCCCAGCGAGAAGCCGACGAACGGGATGTCGGGTTTGAAGCGCATCCACGCGCGGATGCCCTGCTCGGCGAGCGCGTCGGTGTCGGGCGGCGGGACCCAGAGGTTCACCAGCCCGAAGTACTCGTAGGTGCCGGAGAGCATCGCTCCCCCGCCGTAGAGATACGCGGGGTGCGCGTGGGTGGCGATCATCCCCGGGCGGTGGCCGGAGCGCCAGAACATGCGCGCGCCCGACTCGTGCTCCACCCAGAGGTCGCGCCGCGTCCACAGCATCGTGGTCGGCGTGCCGGTGGTGCCGGTCGACTGGCCGATCCGCACGCACCGACGCAGATCGGTGAAGCGGTACTCGCCGAGCGGCGGCCGCTCGGCCTCGGAGTCGCGGAGCTCCTGCTTGCGGGTCAGCGGCACGCGCGCGAGGTCGGCGACTCCGGTCACGTCGTCCACGCGCTCGACGCCGCCGCTGCGCAGCTTGCGCTGGAAGAACGGGACCGGCGTCTCGAGGATCCGCCGCACGAGCTCCCGCGTCCGGGCATCCCGGAGCTTTGCGCGCGCTTCGCGGTCCTGCGTCTGCGACTCGGGATCCCAGAACGCCTGCGCGGGATCGCGGGGCTCCGGACCGAGCTGCGGCGCTTCGAACGTCACCGACCCAGTCTACCCGAGGAATCTGACGGAGTGTTAGAATCGCCTGGGAATGCCGCGCAGGGGGGTTCAGTGGCCGGAGTGAGCAGGCGCTACCCGTTCCCCGCGTACCCGAACGGCTGGTTCTGCGTCGGTGACACGGACGAGCTCGCGGCCGGGGACGTGAAGCCCCTTCGGTACTTCGGCCGGGAGCTCGTCCTCTGGCGCACGGAAGGCGGTGACGCCGCGCTCGCCGACGCGCACTGCCCGCACCTCGGCGCCCACCTGGGGGTGGGTGGTCGCGTGATCGGTGACACGCTGCGCTGTCCCTTCCACGGATGGCGGTTCGCGGCGGACGGAGCCTGCGCCCTGGTCCCCTATGCGAAGCGCGTCCCCCCGCGAGCGGCGCTGGCGACGTGGACGACGGTCGAGCGGAACGGGGCGATCTTCGCATGGCACCACGCGAACGGGCTTCCCCCCAGCTGGGAGGTCCCCGTCGTCGCCGAATGGGGCGCAGACGGCTGGAGCGCGCCGGTGCGCCGGAGCTTCCGCGTGCGCGCACACTGCCAGGAGATGGCGGAGAACGTCGTCGACGACGCGCACTTCAAGTACGTGCACGGCACGCGCTCGATGCCGCACAGCACCGCCACGATCGACGGGCACGTGTTCCGGGTGACCTCCGTCTCGAAGGTCGGCACGCCGCGCGGCGAGACCGAGGGCCGCATCGACATCGCGTCCTACGGCTTCGGCTTCGGGTGCACGCGTTTCACGGGCGTGATCGAGACGCTCGTGGTGATCACGGGAGCGCCGATCGACGAGGACTGGTCCGAGACGACCCTGCGCTTCATGGTGCGGAAGCTCGCGAGCGAGGACGCGACCCGCGGCGTGGGACGCGCGTTCGTCGCAGAGATCGACCGCCAGTTCGGGCAGGACATCCCGATCTGGGAGAACAAGATCCACCTGACGCGTCCCGTGCTCTGCGACGGCGACGGGCCGATCGCCCTCCTGCGGCGCTGGGCGCGACAGTTCTACTCGGAGCCGCACGGCGGTGCCGAAGCGACGGGGGACCCCCGTGAAGCCCATGGCCGGACCCCCGTGAGCAGGACGCCGGCGGAGTAGCGAGCGTGCGGCGCCGTCGCAGGCTCGGCGGAGCGCTGGCAGCCCCCCTCGTCTGCGCGCTCGCGGCCTGCGAGAGCCTCACGCCTCCGCAGGCGCTCCCCGTGACGGACGAGAATCTCGCCCGGGCGGAAGCGGACGTCCGTCGCGCGGCGGCCGAGGATCCCGGCCTCGTGCTGGGCGAGGACGGCTTCGCGGCTGACGCATGGCGCTGGGAGTGGCAGGAGCGGACCGAGTACCCGACGGCGACCAACCTCTCCCGGATCGAGATCGGGATCGCGCCCGAGCCGCCGCGGCGCGTCCGGGAGCGCGTGCTCGTCGGGCCCTCGCGTCTCTACATCCCGATGGCTCACGTCTCCGCGGTCGCGGTGCGGCGCTGGGCGCTGGGGTCCGGAGTGGAGCTGACCCTGGATGGTGTCGACGAGCCGGTGTTCGTCGCGACTGCCGACGAAGAGGGCGCAGAGCGGCTCGCCGCGGCGCTCGACCTGCTCCGGCGTGTCCGGCGCGGCGATCCGTGAGCGTCAGCCGAGGGCGGCGTTCGCGCGGGGCGCAGCGGAGCCGAGGTCGAGCTTCCGGCCCGCCGGATCGAAGATCGGGAAGCGGCTCCAGCCGTGACGCTGGAGGAAGTGCTGCACCGAGACGCCGAGGACGCCCAGCCCGTAGGTCACGGAACGGCGGAAGTTGATCGACGACGCCTCGTCGAAGTAGGCGGCCGGGCAGCTGATCTCGCCGATCTCGAATCCGCCGTACAGGATCTGCGCGAGCATCTGGTTGTCGAAGACGAAGTCGTCCGAGTTCTCGAGCAGCGGCAGGCTCTCGAGCACCTCGCGCGAGAACGCGCGGTAGCCGGTGTGGTACTCCGACAGCTTGGCGCCGCACAGGAAGTTCTGGGCGGCGGTCAGGAACCGGTTCGAGACGTACTTGTAGAGCGGCATGCCGCCCGCGCGCGCGCGACCTCCGAGCACGCGCGAGCCGAGGACCACGTCGTACGGGCCGTCGGTGATCATCGAGATCATCGGTGCGATCAGGCGCGGCGAGTACTGGTAGTCGGGGTGCAGCATGACGACGACGTCGGCGCCGAGGCGCAGCGCTTCGGCGTAGCAGGTCTTCTGGTTCCCGCCGTAGCCGCGGTTGCGCTCGTGAACGAGCGTCCGGAGCCCGAGCTCGCGCGCGACGCGCACCGTCTCGTCGTGGCTCGCATCGTCGGTGACGACGATCTCGTCCACCAGGTCGAGCGGCACCTCGCGATACGTGCGTTCGAGCGTCTTCGCCGCGTTGTACGCGGGCATCACGACGACGATCTTCTTCCCGTGGAACACGACGAGCTGTTATCCTGGCTCCGCAGCTTCCGCCCGGGTGGCGAAACCGGTAGACGCGGGCGACTTAAAATCGCCTGGCCACGTGCCGTGCAGGTTCGAACCCTGCCCCGGGCACCACGATCTCGGTCAGCGATTGAGCGCAGACGGGCGCACGAGCGCCCGCACCTCCTCGGCCTGGAGCAAGAGCTCCAGCGCTTCACGGTCGAGGAGGGTCGTGCGTTGATAGCCGAGCTCCGGAACGTCGAGCTCGAGCCGGAAGATCTCCCGCGGATCCTTGATCACGCGGCGGATGCGCAACCGTTCTCCGCCGCCTCCCCCGACGATCTCGTTCCGCAGGGACGTCACGATCCGATGCACGCGGCGCTGGCTCCGCAGCGACGGATCGAGATGCGTTTCGAAGCTGCGGTTGCGGCTCGCGAGCTTGTACGCGCCGTGGGGGTTCATGACGCGGCGGAGCATACCCGCAACGAGGCGCGGGCTTCAACCCGAGAAAACGCGGCGCTCACGCGCCAGGTCCCGCAGCTGGCGCGGACTCGGGCGAGAGGAGCCTCTCGAGCGCGCCCAGGCCGCGCTCGCTCGCGCCGAGGAACTCGATGCCGATCCCCGCACCTTCGTCGCGAGGGGCGAGCACCCTGCGCACCCAGGCCACCCGGCCCGTCGCTTCGAGCGGGGTCCCGTCGGGCAGGGCGAGCTCGAGCAGGACGCGGCGCCCCGGTGCGAGCGGCTCGGGTGTCCGCACGAACACCCCGCCGCGCGACACGTTGACGCACCACTCCCGCGACGCGCGGAAGAACGGACGCCCGGTGTACGGATCGGTCTCGGGATCGATGGTCGAGATGCGCACGGGCACCTGGACGGACACGCGCTGATGACGCCGCTGGCGGCGGCCTTCCTCGGAGTCTTCCATGACGACACCCCCCGGCCACGGCATCGGCTGCGGACCGGCGGGCTTGAGGGCCGCGCCTGCGCAAGTCCTGCCCTCAAGCTGGGCGCCCACCGCGTCGAAGAGACCCCGGGGCCCGCCGCTTCGCGCGGGACCGTGCGAGGGGACATGGGCGACGCGTCGTCCCGGGCCAGGCCGCTCGGGGAAATCGAGGTCGACGCACGGCTGCGCGAGCAGCTCGGGATCGGCGAGAGTGAGCCGGTGCGGCTGCTCGACGCGGGCGTCCGCACGATCCTCCTCGAGCGCTGCGGCGGGCCGGAGAGCGGAGCGCTGCCGTGGGACCACGATCTCGTGTTCACGGCGAACGTGCGCGCCTTCCCGCTGGCCGATCTGCTCGGCCTGGTGCACGGCGCCGGGAAGTCGGGGTTTCTCTACTTCACGTTCGGCGAGCATGCGAAGGCGGTGTACTTCCATCGCGGCGAGGTCGTCTTCGCGAGCTCGAATCAGCGGGTGGACCGTCTCGGCGAGTGTCTGCTCCGCGCGGGCGTGATCACGCTCGAGCAGCTTCGCGAGGCGGAGCGGCGCTTCACTCCCCCCGATCGCTTCGGCAAGACGCTCGTCGAGCGCGGCTTCCTCACGCCGCGAGAGCTGTGGCACGGTGTCAAGTACCAGGTCGAGGAGATCGTGCGCTCGCTCTTCTCCCATACGTCGGGGACGGTCTACTTCTGGGAAGGCGACGTGCAGCCCGACAACGTCGTGCGTCTCTCGCTGCCGACGCGGCGTCTCGTCGCCGAAGGCATCCAGCGACGGGACGAGCTGCTGAAGTTCCTCGCGCTGCTCGAAGACCCGCGCGTCTCCCTCGCCCCGGTGGCGGGCAAGGAAGCGAATCTCGCGGGCAACGAACGCATGCTCTTCGACGGGCTGGCGGCCGAGGGCGCGTTTCCCGCGCTGTGCCGGCGCGTCGGGCTCGACCCGCTCTCCGCCGCACGGACGGTGCAGCTGCTCCGGCTCGTAGGCGCGGTGAAGCTCGTCCGCACGCGCGACGACGAAGGGTTCCTCGGCGAGGCCGACCTGCGCCGGCACGACGAGGAGACGGTCCGCACCGCGGTGACCAACCATCTGAAGCTCCTCTCCGAGCTCGCCGCGCCGATCGTCGCCGTGGAAGGCAGCGCGCCGTTCTCACGCCGCTTCGAGCCCATCCTCCAGGAAGCCGCGCAGCGCTTCCCCGCGCTCCTGAAGGGGGTCGCGGTCGGCGCGGGGGCGGCCCTCGATCCGGAGGAGCTCGCGCGCCGTGCGCTGCGCCTCGCCGGCGATCGCGAGGGGCAAGTCGCGGCCGCGCTCGGCGAGCTCGTGTCCTACGTGGAGTTCGAGCTCATGAACCATCCCGGAATCCGCGAGCCCGAGCGCTTCCTGTCCGCTCTCGAAGACCTGCGAGCTAGGATCGAGGTCTGACCTCCTTCCAGCTCGGCTCCGTTGCCCGCCCTTCGGTCCCGCGGGGAGCCCGGCCTTCGGCACGAGAGAGAGAGTGGAGCGTTGACGGACCGGATCGAGGCCCTCTCCGGCCAGCACGTGATTCGGGAAGCGCTCCGGGCAGGGCGGCGCAAGCTGATCCGTCTGTCCGTCCTCGACGACCGGGGCGCTGGGCGGCCGGATGAGCTTCGCGCGCTGGCGGAGGAGGCTGGCATTCCGGTCGAGGTGCTCAGCCGCGCTCGGCTGATGGAACGCGCCGGTCCCGAGGCGAGGATCCAGTCCGCGGTGCTCGAGGCAGGCCCGCTCCCCGAGGTCGCGCTCGACGCGCTGGCGGCCGGAGAGCCGGGCGCGCGCCGGATCGTAGCCCTCGATGGGGTCGAAGACCCGCAGAATCTGGGTGCGGTTGCCCGGGTCGCGGAGGCGGCAGGCGTCGCGGGCCTCGTGCTGACGCGCCACCGGGCGCCGCCGCTCAGCCCGGCGGTGACGCGGGCGAGCGCGGGGGCGATCGAGCACCTCCCGGTCGCGCGGGTCACCAACCTGAGCCGCGCCCTCGTCGAGCTCCAGGAGCGGGGCTTCTGGTGCTTTGGCGCGGATCCCGAGGGCGGCGAGGACCTGTTTGCCCTGCCCGACCGGATCCTCCGAGGCGACGTCGTGCTCGTCCTCGGCGCGGAGGGGAAGGGGATCCGCCCGCGGGTGGCGGGCGGCCTCGACCATCGTGTCCGCATCCCGATGGCGGGCCGGGTGGCCTCGCTCAACGTCTCGACCGCGGCCGCGGTCTTCCTGTTCGAGCTCCGGCGGCGGTCCGGGAGCCCGAAGCCGCCCTCCGAGGGCGGCTGACGCCCGGCCCGAACGGTCCGGGCGTTGCCGGCTGCGGAGGCCGGCCCTATATTGCCCCGCGTTCCCAACAAGGCTGGCGTAGCTCAATCGGTAGAGCAGCTGATTTGTAATCAGCAGGTTAAGGGTTCGAGTCCCCTCGCCAGCTCCGGATCTTGGGGACGTAGCGGTCGTGCGGTCGAGGGTCCGTCTGGTCCAACATCCGGTCCGACACACGGTAGGGTCGGACCGAGCCAACGAGGGCACAGAACTCCAGCAATCCCGCGGTCGTGGGGCGCATCGTGCAAAACGGTGAGCACCCGGGGGTGGGGGCTGCTTACACTTTTTCCGGGAACGCTCCCGGGGATGTTTTTCGGAAGACCGAAGGCTGCGGGTAGGACGCGGCGTGGCTCGTGGAAGGGAAGGCGGGCAGGAAAGCGGAGAGGTACCGAAGCGGCCAAACGGGGCAGACTGTAAATCTGCTGGCTCATGCCTTCGGAGGTTCGAATCCTCCCCTCTCCACCACGGGCGCGTCCGACAGTCGAGAGCGAGGGGCTGCCCGGTACGGGTGCGCGCGGGCGGGAATAGCTCAGCTGGCTAGAGCACGAGCCTTCCAAGCTCGGGGTCGCGGGTTCGAATCCCGTTTCCCGCTCCACGCGCGGCCGGGCCACGCAGAGCCGGTGAACGTCTTGATTGCGGGCAGGTGAAGACGATCGGATCGAACGGGACGGACCGACGCCCACGTAGCTCAGTCGGTAGAGCACGTCCTTGGTAAGGACGAGGTCAGCGGTTCGATCCCGCTCGTGGGCTCCAGATCTCAGGGACTTCTAGACGCCGGGAGAACAGGAAGAGATGGCCAAGGCGAAGTTCGAGCGGACGAAGCCGCACGTGAACGTGGGGACGATTGGTCACGTGGACCACGGGAAGACGACGTTGACGGCGGCGATCACGTCGCGCCAGGCGCACAAGGGTCTGGCGCAGAAGGTGGCGTTCGACCAGATCGACAAGGCGCCGGAGGAGCGGGAGCGCGGGATCACGATCGCGACGGCGCACGTGGAGTACGAGTCGAAGGCGCGTCACTACGCGCACGTGGACTGCCCGGGCCATGCGGACTACGTGAAGAACATGATCACGGGTGCGGCGCAGATGGACGGTGCGATCCTGGTGGTGTCGGCGGCGGACGGTCCGATGCCGCAGACGCGGGAGCACGTGCTGCTGGCGCGCCAGGTGAACGTGCCGCACATCGTGGTGTTCCTGAACAAGTGCGACATGGTGGACGATCCGGAGCTTCTGGAGCTGGTGGAGCTGGAGGTCCGGGAGCTGCTGAGCAAGTACGAGTTCCCCGGCGACACGATTCCGATCATCCGGGGGAGCGCGTTGAAGGCGGGTGAGAACCCTGCGGACGACGTGGCGGGCAAGTGCATCGACGAGCTGATGGATGCGCTGGACGCGAACATCCCGGAGCCCAAGCGTGCGCTGGACAAGCCGTTCCTGATGCCGATCGAGGACGTGTTCTCGATCACGGGTCGCGGGACGGTGGTGACGGGCCGTGTGGAGCAGGGGATCGTGAAGCCCGGGGACGAGGTGGAGATCGTGGGGATCAAGCCCACGACGAAGACCGTGGTGACGGGCGTGGAGATGTTCCGGAAGCTGCTGGACCAGGGTCAGGCGGGCGACAACATCGGCTGTCTGCTGCGGGGGACGGGCAAGGACGACGTGGAGCGTGGCCAGGTGCTGGCGAAGCCCGGGTCGATCACGCCGCACACGAAGTTCAAGGCGCAGGCGTACGTGCTGACCAAGGACGAGGGGGGTCGTCACACGCCGTTCTTCAACGGGTATCGGCCGCAGTTCTACTTCCGGACGACGGACGTGACGGGCGTGGCGAACCTGCCGGAAGGGACGGAGATGGTGATGCCCGGGGACAACGTGGAGATGGTGGTGGAGCTGATCACGCCGATCGCGATGGACAAGGAGCTGCGCTTCGCGATCCGCGAAGGCGGCCGCACCGTCGGCGCCGGCGTCGTCGCCGAGATCATCGAGTAACGAGGGCTGAAGGCGCGTAGCACAATTGGTAGTGCACCGGACTCCAAATCCGGGGGTTGGGGGTTCGAGTCCCTCCGCGCCTGCCAGGTGGAAGCGTAAGTGAGCAGGTGACGAGGGCCATGACGAACCCGGCGGAATGGATCGGTCAGTCGCGCCAGTTCCTCGACGAGGTGCGCGCGGAGCTCCGGAAGGTCACGTGGCCGAGCCGGCAGGAGTACGTAGGCGGGACGATCGGAGTGCTCGTGATCGTAGCGATCCTGACCCTGGTGCTCGGCGTCGTGGACTTCGTGCTCGCCAAGGTCATCCAGCTGGTCGTTCCGTGACCGAAACGCAGGCGGCGGAAATCGCGATGTCGAAGAAGTGGTACATCGTCCACACCTACTCGGGCTACGAGGCGAAGGCGAAGCAGGCGCTGCTCGAGCGCGCGAAGGCGCGATGGGAAGGAGGAGCTTCTTCGACGAGGTCCTGATCCCCGAGGAGAACGTCGTCGAGGTGGTGAAGGGCGAGAAGCGCACGTCGAAGCGCAAGTTCTTCCCCGGCTACATCCTGGTGCACATGGAGCTGAACGACGAGACCTGGCACATCGTGCGCGGCACGCCCAAGGTGACCGGTTTCGTCGGCGGTGGAACGAATCCGACGCCGATCTCCGACGAGGAGGTCGCGCGGATGACGCAGCAGATCAAGGAAGGGGCGGTCAAGCCCAAGCCGAAGATCCGGTTCGAAGAGGGTGAGAACGTGCGCGTGGTCAGCGGCCCGTTCGCGAACTTCTCCGGGTTCGTCGACGAGGTCCGGCCCGAGAAGGAGAAGGTGCGGGTGATGGTGCAGGTGTTCGGCCGCGCCACGCCCGTGGAGCTCGATTTCATGCAGGTCGAGAAGGCCTAGGGACGAGCAAATGGCGAAGAAGGTCATCGCGATCGTGAAGCTGCAGTGTCCGGCCGGCGCGGCGAACCCGTCGCCGCCCGGTGGGTCCGGCGCTCGGCCAGCACGGCGTCAACATCATGGAGTTCTGCAAGGCGTTCAACGCGCGCACGCAGGACCAGGCGGGTCTGATCATCCCGGCCGTGATCACGGTGTACTCCGACCGCACGTTCACGTTCGAGCTGCGGACCCCGCCCGCGGCCGTCCTCCTGAAGAAGGCTGCGAAGGTGGAGAAGGGCTCGGGCGAGCCGAACCGCACGAAGGTCGGCTCGGTGACGAAGCGCCAGGTGCGCGAGATCGCCGAGCTGAAGCTGAAGGATCTGAACGCCCACGAGGTCGACGCGGCGATGCGGATCGTCGAGGGAACCGCGCGCTCGATGGGCCTCGAAGTCGTGGAGGGCTAGCCGATGGGCGCGGTCAGCAAGCGATTCAAGGCGGCGCACGGTGCGGTGGACCGGACCAGGCTCTACGGCCTCGCGCGAGGCCGTGGCGCTCCTCAAGTCGCTGCCTCCCGCGAAGTTCGACGAGAGCGTCGACCTGGCGCTGAACCTCGGCGTCGATCCGAAGCACGCCGACCAGATGGTGCGCGGCTCGATCGTGCTGCCGCACGGCACCGGCAAGTCGATGCGCGTGCTGGTGTTCGCGAAGGGCGACAAGGAGAAGGAGGCGCGCGAGGCGGGGGCCGACTTCGTGGGCGCGGAAGACCTCGCGAAGAAGATCACCGACGAGAGCTGGCTCGATTTCGACCGCGTGATCGCGACGCCCGGACATGATGGGCGTCGTCGGGACGGCTCGGGAAGGTGCTCGGCCCGCGCGGCCTGATGCCGAACCCGAAGCTCGGCACCGTGACGATGAACGTCGGGCAGCGCAGTGCGCGAGACGAAGGCGGGCAAGGTGGAGTACCGGGTGGAGAAGACCGGGCATCGTCCACGTCTCCGTCGGGAAGCGCTCGTTCAGCGCAGGAGGCCCTGCTGGCGAACGCCACTGCGCTGCTCGAGGCCGTGGCTGCGCGCGAAGCCCGCTTCGAGCCAAGGGCACCTATCTGAAGAAGATCACGCTGTCGACCACGATGGGACCGGGGATCCGCGTCGATCCTTCCGTCGTTGCGATCGGCAAGGCGGCCTAGGGAGAACGACGTGCTGACGCGCGCCCAGAAGGAAGAGCAGGTCGCCGAGCTCAAGACGAAGTTCGCGCGAGCGACGAGCGTCTTCGTCGCGGAGTATCGCGGGCTCGGCGTCCACCCCGTGGACGTGCTCCGCCGCAAGATGCGCGCGGAGGGGAAGGGCGCGTACGAGTACCGCGTCGCGAAGAACACGCTGCTGCGTCGCGCTGCGGAAGGCTCGGTGGTGGAGTGCATCACGAGCCACTTCAAGGGCCCGACGGCGGTGGCGATCTCCTTCGGCGACCCGGTGGCGCCTCGCGAAGATCCTCGTCGACTACGCGAAGGATCAACGAGCGGTTCCTGCTCCGCGGCGCGATGCTCGATGGGCGTGCGCTCGGCAACGGCCGAGATCGCGACGCTCGCGACGCTGCCGTCGCTCGATGAGCTGCGCGGAAAGCTCGTCGGGCTGTTGCAGGCGCCGGCGGCGCAGCTCGCGCGGCTGATGGTTGCGCCCGGCGGGTCAGCTGGCCCGCGTCGTGGAAGCGCGCCGCAAGGCGCTGGAAGAGGCGGGAGCTCCCGCCGGCGCGTCCTAGGGCGCGCGGTCCGGACCCGAATGCGGGCGCTCCGCGCGAGAGACCCGCGAGAACACAAGAAAGGTAGAGGGACATGGCCGATCTGAACGCAATCGCAGACCAGCTCTCGGGCCTCACCGTCATGGAGGCCGCCAACCTCGCGAAGCTGCTCGAGGAGAAGTGGGGCGTCTCCGCCGCCGCGCCCGTCGCGGTGGCCGCCGCCGGCGCCGGCGCGGCAGCCGCAGCGCCCGCGGAGGAGAAGACGGAGTTCAACGTCATCCTCGTGACCGCGGGCGACAAGAAGATCCAGGTGATCAAGGAGGTCCGTGCCGATCACGGGCCTCGGCCTCAAGGAGGCCAAGGACCTGGTCGAGGGCGCGCCGAAGCCGGTGAAGGAAGGCGTGAGCAAGGACGAGGCCGCGAAGATCAAGGCGCAGATCGAGGCGGCCGGCGGCCAGGTCGACGTCAAGTAGCGCCTCGCGCGCCAGCGCGACCGGAGCGCGGCGCGACGCGCTGCCCGGGCGGCCCGCGCCTCGAGCCATTCGGTACACCCGAACTCGGAGGGCCGAGCCAGGACCCGTGACCGAAATCCTTTTTCTCCGAGAACGCACCCCGTGTTCGAAAGGACTTCTCGAAGGTTCCGCGCGATCCTCGAGATCCCGAACCTGATCGAGATCCAGAAGCAATCGTTCGAGCGCTTCCTGCAGACCCACGTCGAGCTGGAGAAGCGCGAGAACACCGGGCTCCAGGCGGTCTTCAACTCCGTCTTCCCGATCAAGGACTTCAACGACACCGCGTCCCTCGAGTTCGTGGGCTACGTGCTCGAGGAGCCCAAGTACGACGTGCAGGAGTGCCTGCAGCGCGGCATGACGTACGCCGCGCCGTTCAAGGTGACGATCCGCCTCGTCGCCTGGGACGAGTCCGAGGGCTCGCAGACCATTCGCGACGTGAAGGAGCAGGAGGTCTACTTCGGGGAGATCCCGATCATGACCGACAACGGCACCTTCATCATCAACGGCACCGAGCGCGTGATCGTGTCTCAGCTCCATCGTTCGCCCGGCATCTTCTTCGACACGTCCACGTCGTCGACGGTGAGCGCCGCCGGCAAGAAGATCTACTCGTGCCGCGTGATCCCGTACCGCGGATCGTGGCTCGATCTCGAATTCGACCACAAGGACCTGATCTATGCGCGGATCGACCGGCGCCGGAAGATCTTCGCGACCGTCCTGCTGAAGGCGCTCGGTTACACGCCGGAGGATCTGCTCGCCTACTTCTACAAGGCGGAGCCGATCAAGCTGGACGGCAAGCGCATCCTCAAGAAGGTCGTGCCCGAGCTCCTCGTCGGCCAGCGCTGCACGCGCGAGGTCAAGGACGAGGCGGGCAACGTGCTCGTCCGCAAGGACAAGAAGTTCACGAGCGCCGCCGTCAAGAAGATCGTCGCCGAGGGGATCGAGTGGATCCAGGTCGGCGCCGACGACGTGATCCGCGACCGACGCGGTGAAGCGCGTCGCTCCGATCGACATCGTCGACGAGAGCACCGGGCGAGGTGATCCTCGAGTGCAACGAGGAGATCACCGAGGCCCACCTCGAAGACCTGCGTTCGCGGGGCATCCTCGAATTCCCGCTGCTGTACCTCGATCCGATCTCCACCGGCACGTCGCTGCGGGACACGCTCCTCGCAGACAAGACCGCGACGCAGGACGAGGCGATCCTCGACATCTACCGGCGCCTGCGCCCCGGCGATCCGCCGACGATCGACACGGCGAACAACCTCTTCCACAACCTGTTCTTCAACCCGGAGCGCTACGACCTGTCGCGCGTCGGCCGTCTCAAGCTGAACCACAAGCTCGGCTTCGAGGCCGACGAGCGGGTGATGGCGGTCGCGGCCGGCGGCGGCCGCGAGGAGGTGCCGCTCGGCGAGCTGCCGACGCTGCGCCCGGAAGACATCCTCGCGGCGGTGAAGTTCCTGGTCGACCTGAAGAACGGGTCCGACCCGGACAAGCGCATCGACGACATCGACCACCTCGGCAACCGGCGCGTCCGCGTCGTCGGCGAGCTGCTCGAGAACCAGTACCGGATCGGCCTCGTGCGCATGGAGCGGGCGATCAAGGAGCGGATGTCGCTCCAGGAGATCGAGACGCTGATGCCGCACGACCTGATCAACTCCAAGCCCGTCTCGGCGGTGATCAAGGAGTTCTTCGGGTCGAGCCAGCTCTCGCAGTTCATGGACCAGACGAACCCGCTGTCGGCGGTCACGCACAAGCGGCGGCTGTCGGCGCTCGGGCCGGGCGGCCTGACGCGCGAGCGCGCGGGCTTCGAAGTGCGCGACGTGCACCCGACCCACTACGGCCGGATCTGCCCGATCGAGACGCCGGAAGGGCCGAACATCGGCCTCATCGCGTCGCTGTCGACCTACGCCCGCGTGAACGACTACGGCTTCATCGAGACGCCGTACCGCGTCGTGCGCGATGGTCAGGTGACGAACGAGGTGAAGTACCTGTCCGCGCTCGAGGAGGAGCGGCTCGCGATCGCCCAGGCGAAGGTGCCGATCGACGCGCAGGGGCGCTTCCTCGGCGAGCAGGTGTCGGCGCGGAAGACAGGGCGAGTTCACCATGCTGGCGCCCGACGAGATCGAGATGATGGACGTCTCGCCGAACCAGCTGGTGTCGGTGGCCGCCTCGCTGATCCCGTTCCTCGAGAACGACGACGCGAACCGCGCGCTCATGGGCTCGAACATGCAGCGGCAGGCCGTGCCGCTGATGCGCACCCAGGCGCCGCTCATCGGGACGGGCATGGAAGCCGTCGTGGCGCGCGACTCGGGCGTGACGGTCGTGGCCAAGCGCGACGGCGTGGTCGCGTCGGTGGACGCCGCGCGCATCGTGATGAAGCCCGACGAGGACGACGGGACCGGGTCGAACGTCGACATCATCAACCTCATCAAGTACCAGCGCTCGAACCAGAACACCTGCATCAACCAGAAGCCGATCGTGAAGCCGGGCGACCGCGTGCGGCACGGGCCAGGTGATCGCGGACGGTCCGGCCACGGAGCGTGGCGAGCTGGCCCTCGGCCGCAACGTGCTCGTCGCCTTCATGCCGTGGGGCGGATACAACTTCGAGGACTCGATCCTCATCTCCGAGCGCGTGGTCAAGGACGACCAGTTCACCTCGATCCACATCGAGGAGTTCGAGTGCGTCGCGCGCGACACGAAGCTCGGCAAGGAGGAGATCACGCGCGACATCCCGAACGTCGGCGAGGAGGCCCTGAAGGACCTCGACGAGTCGGGCATCGTGCGCATCGGCGCGGAGGTGAAGCCCGACGACATCCTCGTGGGCAAGATCACGCCGAAGGGCGAGACGCAGCTCTCTCCGGAAGAGCGCCTGCTCCGCGCGATCTTCGGCGAGAAGGCCGGGTGACGTCCGCGACACCTCGCTGCGCGTTCCGCCCGGAGTGTCGGGCACGGTGATCGGCGCCCAGGTCTTCTCGCGCCGCGGCGTGGAGAAGGACGAGCGCGCCCGTGCGATCGAGGAGCAGGACATCGAGCGGCTGCGCAAGGACCAGGAGGACGAGATCCGGATCATCCGCGACAGCGCGATGCTGAAGGTTCGCGAGCTCCTCGTCGGCAAGAAGGCGGCGAACCGCGTCGCCGACGAACGCCGCAAGCAGGTCTGGCTCTCCTCGGGCGACTCCATCACCGACGAGACGCTGACCGAGATCCCGCAGCGCCGCTGGAAGGAGGTGCAGATCTCCGACTCACGCGTCCAGGACGCAGGTGGATCGGATCTTCGCCAGCGTCGACGAGCAGGCGACCGTCATCAAGACCGTGTTCGACGAGAAGATCGCGCGCCTGAAGAAGGGCGACGAGCTGCCGCCCGGCGTCTTCAAGATGGTCAAGGTGTACGTCGCCATCAAGCGCAAGCTGTCCGTCGGCGACAAGATGGCCGGACGTCACGGCAACAAGGGCGTGATCTCGCGCATCATGCCCGAGGAGGACATGCCCTACCTCGCCGACGGATCGCCCGTCGACGTCGTGCTGAACCCGCTCGGTGTGCCGTCGCGCATGAACGTGGGGCAGATCCTCGAGACCCATCTCGGGTGGGCGGCCCGCGGCCTGGGAGAGCAGGTCAGCGCGATTCCTCGAGCGCGAGTACTCGGACGAGAAGCTGCGGACGAAGCTGAAGGAGGTCTACGCCGATCCGAACGTCACGAAGGCGCTCGACGGCGCGGGCCCGAGGCGCGCTGCGGTCGCTGGCGGAGAACGTCCGCACGGGCATCCACATGGCCACGGCCGTGTTCGACGGGGCGCAGCGAGGAGGAGATCCGCGGCGAGTTCAAGCGCGCGAAGCTCCCGACCTCGGGTCAGACGGTGCTGTTCGACGGCCGCAGCGGCGAGGCGTTCGACGGCGACGTCACCGTCGGCATCCTCTACATGCTGAAGCTCCACCATCTGGCCGACGACAAGATCCACGCCCGGAGCATCGGGCCCTACAGCCTCGTCACCCAGCAGCCGCTCGGCGGCAAGGCGCAGTTCGGTGGACAGCGTCTCGGCGAGATGGAGGTGTGGGCGCTCGAGGCGTACGGCGCGGCCTTCGCGCCTCCAGGAGTTCCTGACCGTGAAGTCGGACGACGTGCTCGGCCGCACGCGGATGTACGAGTCGATCGTGAAGGGCGACAACGTGCTGGAACCGGGCCTGCCGGAGAGCTTCAACGTGCTCGTGAAGGAGCTCATGGCGCTCGGTCTCAACGTCGAGCTCATAGAAGCCAAGGAATAACGGGGGACGACAGTTGCGCGACCTCTACAACCTGTTCGAGAAGCCCAAGGATCCGCTCGCGTTCAACTCGATCCGGATCTCGATCGCGTCGCCGGAGAAGATCCGGGAGTGGTCGTTCGGCGAGGTCAAGAAGCCGGAGACGATCAACTACCGGACCTTCAAGCCGGAACGCGACGGGCTGTTCTGCGCGAAGATCTTCGGCCCGGTGAAGGACTACGAGTGCAATTGCGGCAAGTACAAGCGCATGAAGCACCGCGGGGTCGTGTGCGAGAAGTGCGGCGTCGAGGTGATCCAGTCGAAGGTCCGCCGCGAGCGCATGGGGCACATCACGCTCGCCACGCCGGTGGCGCACATCTGGTTCCTGAAGTCGCTGCCGTCGCGCATCGGCAACATCCTCGAGGTGTCGCTGCGCGACCTCGAGCGCGTGCTGTACTTCGAGTCGTACGTCGTCACCGATCCGATGGAGACGAACCTCAAGTTCGGTGAGCTCCTCAACGAGGAGCGGCTCGTCGAGGCCAAGGAGGCCTACGGGCGCGACGGCTTCAAGTTCGGCATCGGAGCCGAGGCGATCCGCGAGATGCTCTCGCGGATCGACGTCGAGAAGGAGTGCTCGCGTCCTCCGCGTCGAGATGAAGGAGGCGACGAGCGAGGCGAAGCGCAAGAAGCTCGCGAAGCGCCTCAAGGTCCTCGACGCGTTCCGCGAGTCCGGCAACAAGCCCGAGCACATGATCCTCGAGGTCATCCCGGTGCTCCCGCCGGACCTGCGCCCGCTCGTCCCGCTCGACGGCGGGCGGTTCGCGACCAGCGACCTGAACGACCTCTACCGGCGCGTCATCAACCGGAACAACCGCCTGAAGCGGCTCCAGGAGCTGAACGCGCCGGAGGTGATCATCCGCAACGAGAAGCGGATGCTCCAGGAGGCCGTCGACGCGCTGTTCGACAACGGCCGGCGCGGCCGCGTGATCACCGGTCCGAGCAAGCGCCCGTTGAAGTCGCTCTCCGACATGCTGAAGGGCAAGTCGGGCCGCTTCCGCCAGAACCTGCTCGGCAAGCGCGTGGACTACTCCGGCCGCTCCGTGATCGTGGTGGGTCCGGAGCTCCGCCTGCACCAGTGCGGGCTGCCCTCGCGCATGGCGATCGAGCTCTTCAAGCCCTTCATCTATTCGAAGCTCGAGCAGCGCGGGTACGTGACCACGATCAAGGCCGCGAAGAAGATGGTGGAGAAGGAGCGGCCCGAGGTCTGGGACATCCTGGCGGAGGTGATCCAGGAGCATCCGGTGATGCTGAACCGGGCGCCGACGCTCCACCGTCTGGGCATCCAGGCGTTCGAGCCGATGCTGATCGACGGCAAGGCCATCCAGCTGCACCCGCTCGTCTGCGCGGCGTTCAACGCCGACTTCGACGGCGACCAGATGGCCGTACACGTCCCGCTCTCGGTGGAGGCGCAGATCGAAGCGCGCGTGCTCATGATGAGCACGAACAACATCCTCTCCCCGGCGACGGGACGTCCGATCATCGGGCCCACGCAGGACATCGTGCTCGGCTGCTACTACATGACCCGCGAGCGCCCCGGCGCGCGCGGTCGAGGGCCGGCGCTTCGCCAACCCCGGCGAGGTGCGCGTCGCGTACGACTCCGGCGAGATCGACCTGCACGCCGCCATCCAGGTGCGGATGAACGGCTCGAGCCTGTCCGAGACCACGACCGGTCGCGTGCTCCTGCGCGAGATCGTGCCCGACGAGATCCCGTTCGAGATCATCAACCAGGTCATGGACAAGAAGGCGCTGGGCGAGCTGATCGACCAGGCCTACCGCCGCCTCGGGAACAAGGCGACCGTGATCCTCGCGGACCGCCTGCGCACGCTCGGGCTACCAGCACGCGACGTCGGCCGGCGTCTCGATCTCGATCGACGACATGCAGATCCCGAGCGACAAGGAGCGGTTCATCGAGGCCGCGAACGAGCAGGTCCGCGCAGATCGAGGCCGCAGTACCAGGAAGGTCTCATCACCGACGGTGAGCGCTACAACAAGGTGATCGACATCTGGGCGCAGACCACGGAGCAGGTCGCCGCGCAGATGCTGGACCGCCTCGGCACCGACGTGGTGAAGGACGCGGACGGCCGGGACGTGAAGCGTCCCGAGCTTCAACCCGATCTACATCATGGCCGACTCGGGCGCGCGCGGATCGGCCCAGCAGATCCGCCAGCTCGCCGGGATGCGCGGGCTCATGGCCAAGCCGTCGGGCGAGATCATCGAGACGCCGATCACCTCGAACTTCCGCGAGGGGCTCTCGGTGCTCCAGTACTTCATCTCGACGCACGGCGCGCGGAAGGGTCTCGCGGACACGGCGCTCAAGACCGCGAACTCGGGCTACCTGACCCGGCGCCTCGTCGACGTCGCCCAGGACATGATCATCCGGCGAGCAGGACTGCGAGACCGACGAGGGCATCGAGATGGGGCCGCTCGTGGAGGGCGGCGAGATCATCGAGCCGATCGGCGAGCGGATCCTCGGGCGCGTCGCGCTCGAGGACGTCCGCGACCCGATCACCGACGCGGTGCTCGTGCCGCTCGGCGTGGAGATCGACGAGGACAAGGTCCGGGTGATCGAGGATGCAGGCATCGAGCGCGTCGTGATCCGGTCGGTGCTCACCTGCGCGATCGCTCCGCGGCGTGTGCGTGAAGTGCTACGGACGCGACCTCGCGCGCGGCCAGATGGTGAACCTCGGCGAGGCGGTCGGCGTGATCGCCGCGCAGTCGATCGGCGAGCCCGGCACCCAGCTCACGATGCGGACCTTCCACATCGGCGGCGCGGCGACGCGGCGCGCGGAGCAGTCGAGCGTCGAGATCCACAGCGACGGGCGAGGTGCGCTTCAACAACGTGCGCGTCGTGCAGGACCGCCACGGCACGATGATCGCGATGAACCGCAACGGCGAGATCGGGATCTTCGACATGACCGGCCGCGAGCGCGAGCGCTACCCCGTGGTGTACGGCGCCCAGGTGCTCGTGCGCCGACGGAACGCACGTCGAGCCCGGCGCGGTGATCCTCGAGTGGGACCCGTTCGCCAATCCGATCCTCTCGGAGGTGGCCGGCCGGATCAAGTTCGGCGACATCATCGAAGGCGTGACGATGCAGGAGCAGGTGGACGAGTTCACCGGCCTGTCGTCGAAGGTGATCATCGAGTCGAAGGACCCGGACCTGCGCCCGCGCATCTCGGTCAAGGACGAGAGCGGCGTGACGCAGCCCGGCGGGCGCTGCCTGCTCCCGGTCGGCGCCTACGTGGCGACGACCGAGGGCGAGGAGGTTCGCGGCCGGCGACGTGGTCGCGAAGATCCCGCGCGAGACCACGAAGACGAAGGACATCACGGGTGGTCTGCCGCGCGTGGCCGAGCTCTTCGAGGCCCGCAAGCCGAAGGAGTTCGCGATCGTCTCCGAGATCGACGGCATCGTGTCGTTCGGGAGCGACTCGCGCGGCAAGCGCCGCGTGATCGTGACGCCGGACGCCACCGACGGCGGCGGCGAGCCGCAAGGAGTACCTGATCCCGAAGGGCAAGCACATCTGCGTGCACGAGGGCGACCGCGTGCGCGCCGGCGAAGCCGCTGATGGACGGGTCGTCGAACCCCCACGACATCCTGCGGATCAAGGGCGAGAAGGAGCTCGCGAAGTACCTCGTCGACGAGGTGCAGGAGGTCTACCGCCTCCAGGGCGTGAAGATCAACGACAAGCACATCGAGACGATCGTGCGCCAGATGCTGCGGCGCGTCCGGGTGAAGGAGGTCGGGGACACCGACTTCCTCGTCGGCGAGCAGGTCGAAAAGGTGCTGTTCGAGGCGGCCAACGAGCGGATGCAGACCGAGGGCAAGCAGCCCGCGATCTCCGAGCCGCTGCTCCTCGGCATCACGAAGGCCTCGCTCTCGACCGAGTCGTTCATCTCGGCGGCCTCGTTCCAGGAAACGACCAAGGTGCTCACCGAGGCCGCGATCTGGGGCAAGACCGACCACCTGCACGGGCTCAAGGAGAACGTGATCATGGGGCGCCTGATCCCGGCTGGGACGGGCATCGCCCGGTACAAGAACATCGGGATCCAGATCGAGGCGCCCGAAGGCATGGCGCAGGGTCCCGAGGAGGACGAGCTGCTTCCGCGCGTCGCCGCCCGCCGCGACCGCCGCCCCCGGCCACCGAAGGGTGACGTCGCGGCGGCGGGCGGTGCGGGCCGGGAGGTCCTCGGACTCGCTCGCGCACCAACGTGTTGACAGGGGTACCAACCCCGTTAGACTGCGACGGTTTTTCCGGGTCCGCAGGCCGCTCTCAGTCGCGTCCCCGCCAGCTCCCGCGAGCCGGCGCTCCGGACGCGACCGCTGTCTTTCCCGTGCGAGATCCAATGCCGACGGTCCAGCAGCTCGTGCGCCTCGGGCGCGCGCGGAAGCGAAAGAAGTCGAAAGCGCCCGACCTCGAGGCGGCGCCGCAGCGGCGCGGCGGTGTGCATGCGCGTGTTCACGCAGACGCCGAAGAAGCCGAACTCCGCGCTCCGCAAGGTCGCGCGCGTACGGCTCACGAACGGACGCGAGGTGAATGCGTACATCCCCGGCGTCGGCCACAACCTGCAGGAGCACTCCGTGGTGCTCGTGCGCGGCGGCCGCGTGAAGGACCTGCCGGGCGTCCGCTACCACATCGTGCGCGGAACGCTCGACACGCACCGGCGTGGCCGATCGCCACAAGAGCCGGTCGAAGTACGGAGCAAAGAGGCCGAAGTAGCCGCCTTGTGTCAGCGGCCGGCGGGGCGTCCGGAACGTCCCGACCGGCTGCTGGCGTCCTGGAGCCCGCGAATCGAGATCCGCGGAGAGGGTGATCGAGCGAGATGCCGCGACGTCGAGTCGTCGAAAAGCGCAAGATCACGCCGGACCCCCGGTTTGGCGATCGGATGGTGGGCCGGTTCATGAACATGATCATGCAGCGACGGCAAGAAGAGCACCGCCGAGCGGATCCTGTACGGCGCGCTTCGGCGTGATCGAGACGCAAGACGCGCAACGACCCGCTGGCGATGTTCCGCCGGGCGCTCGACAACGTCCGGCCGCGCGTCGAAGTGAAGTCGCGGCGCGTCGGCGGCGCGACCTATCAGGTGCCCGATCGAGGTGCGGCCCGAGCGCGCCACCTCGCTCGCGATGCGCTGGCTCGTCCAGTACGCGCGCGTCCCGCGGACGGCAAGAGCATGCAGCGACAAGCTCGCGAACGAGATCATCGACGCCGCGAACGAGCGCGGCGAGAGCGGTGCAAGAAGCGCGAGGACACGCACCGCATGGCGGACGCGAACAAGGCGTTCGCCCACTATCGCTGGTAGCGGAGCGAGAGCCTCCGAGACCGATCATGCCCCGCACGACCCCGCTCGAAAGAACGCGGAACATCGGCATCATGGCGCACATCGATGCCGGGAAGACCACGACCACCGAGCGGATCCTCTTCTACACCGGCGTCAACTACAAGATGGGCGAGGTCCACGAGGGCTCGGCCACGATGGACTGGATGGAGCAGGAGCAGGAGCGCGGCATCACGATCACGTCCGCCGCCACCACCTGCTACTGGAAGGAGCACCGCATCAACATCATCGACACGCCGGGCCACGTCGACTTCACGATCGAGGTCGAGCGCTCGCTGCGCGTGCTCGACGGCGCGGTCGCCGTGTTCGACGGCGTGGCGGGCGTGGAGCCGCAGTCGGAGACGGTGTGGCGCCAGGCGGACAAGTACCGCGTTCCGCGCATCGCGTTCGTGAACAAGATGGACCGCATCGGCGCCGACTTCGCCGCGCTGCGTCGAGCATGATCCGCGACCGCCTCGGCGCGAACGCGGTGCCGATCCAGCTTCCGATCGGCAGCGAGGAGACGTTCCGCGGCGTCGTCGACGTGGTCGACGCGGCAGCGCGGTGATCTGGGACGACGAGAGCCTCGGCGCGAGCTTCCACGAGGAGCCGATTCCGGACGAGCTCGCGGCGCCGTCGAGGAGTGCCGCGAGCAGGTGATCGAGGCCGCCGCCGACTTCGACGACGCGCTGCATGGCCCGTACCTCGAGCGGCGAGCCGATCGCCGCCGGATGCGATCCGCAAGGCACTGCGCCAGGCGACGCTCGTGCTCGAGGTCGTGCCGGTGCTCTGCGGCTCGGCGTTCAAGAACAAGGGCGTCCAGCCGCTGCTCGACGCGATCGTCGACTACCTGCCGTCGCCGCTCGACGTGCCGCCGGTCGAGGGCGTCGAAGCCCGGCAGCGCGGACGTCGTGGTCCGCAAGGCCGACGACAATGAGCCCGTTCGCGGCGCTCGTGTTCAAGCTGATGACCGACAAGCACGTCGGCCACCTGACGTACATCCGCGTGTACTCGGGCCACGCCAAGACGGGCGATGCAGGTGCTGAACGCCGCGCGCGGCCGGAAGGAGCGGATCGGTCGCCTGCTGCAGATGCACGCGAACAAGCGCCAGGAGACTCGAGGAGGTCTTCGCGGGCGACATCGCCGCGGTCGTCGGGCTGAAGCGACGTCGTCGACCGGCGACACGCTCTGCAACGTGGGCCACGCCGGTGCTGCTCGAGCCGATGGAGTTCCCGGAGCCGGTGCTCTCGATCGCGATCGAGCCGAAGACGAAGGCGGACATGGACCGCCTCGGCGAGTCGCTCGAGCGGCTCGCGCAGGAGGATCCCTCGTTCCGCGTCTCGACCGATCCCGAGACCGGCCAGACGCTGATCTCGGGGATGGGCGAGCTCCACCTCGAGATCATCACCGACCGGCTCGCTGCGCGAGTTCAAGCGTCGACGCGCAACGTCGGACCGCCGCAGGTCGCCTACAAGGAGACCATCACGAAGCCGGTGCGGGTCGAGGGCCGCTACATCAAGCAGACCGGCGGCACCGGCGACTACGGCGTGGTCGTGCTCGAGGTCGAGCCCGGGAGCGCCCGGCTCCGGGCTTCACGTTCGAGAACGCCGTCAAGGGCGGCGTCGGTGCCGCGCGAGTACGTTCGCGCGCCGTGCGCCAGGGCTGCGAGGAGGCCGCGCAGAGCGGCGCGCTCGGCCGGCTATCCGGTGGTCGACGTGAAGGTGCGCCTGGTCGACGGGCAGGCGCACGACGTCGACTCGTCGGAGCGCTCGTTCAAGATCGCTGGCTCGATCGCCATGCAGCGAGGCGCTGCGCACGGCGCAGCCCGTGCTGCTCGAGCCGATCATGAAGGTCGAGGTGGTCACGCCGAGCGAGTTCGTCGGGCGCGGTGCAGGGCGACCTGAACAGCCGCCGCGGGAACCTGACGGGGCTCGACATGCGCGGCAACGCGCAGGTGATCCGATGCGCAGGTGCCGCTCGCCACGATGTTCGGCTACGTGAACAGCCTGCGCTCGATGACGCAGGGGCGCGCCACCTACACCATGCAGTTCTCGCACTACGCGCAGGTCCCGGACGTCCGTCGCCGCAGAGCCATGCGGAACACGTTCAGGAGAGAGTCGAATGGCCAAGGCGAAGTTCGAGCGGACGAAGCCGCACGTGAACGTGGGGACGATCGGTCACGTGGACCACGGGAAGACGACGTTGACGGCGGCGATCACGCAGCGCCAGGCGAAGAAGGGTCTGGCGCAGTTCGTGCCGTTCGACCAGATCGACAAGGCGCCGGAGGAGCGGGAGCGCGGGATCACGATCGCGACGGCGCACGTGGAGTACCGAGTCGAAGACGCGTCACTACGCGCACGTGGACTGCCCGGGCCACGCGGACTACGTGAAGAACATGATCACGGGTGCGGCGCAGATGGACGGGGCGATCCTGGTGGTGTCGGCGGCGGACGGTCCGATGCCGCAGACGCGGGAGCACGTGCTGCTGGCGCGCCAGGTGAACGTGCCGCACATCGTGGTGTTCCTGAACAAGTGCGACATGGTGGACGATCCGGAGCTTCTGGAGCTGGTGGAGCTGGAGGTGCGGGAGCTGCTGAGCAAGTACGAGTTCCCCGGGCGACACGACGCCGATCATCCGGGGGAGCGGCGTTGAAGGCGCTGGCGAGAACCCTGCGGACGACGCGGCGAACAAGTGCATCGACGAGCTGATGGATGCGCTGGACGCGTACATCCCGGAGCCGAAGCGTGCGCTGGACAAGCCGTTCCTGATGCCGATCGAGGACGTGTTCTCGATCACGGGCCGCGGGACGGTGGTGACGGGCCGCGTGGAGCAGGGGATCGTGAAGGTCGGGCGACGAGGTGGAGATCGTCGGGATCAAGGCCACGAAGAAGACGGTGGTGACGGGCGTGGAGATGTTCCGGAAGCTGCTGGACCAGGGTCAGGCGGGGGACAACATCGGGCTGCCTGCTGCGCGGGACGGACAAGGACGACGTGGAGCGGGGCCAGGTGCTGGCGAAGCCCGGGTCGATCACGCCGCACACGAAGTTCAAGGCGCAGGCGTACATCCTGACCAAGGACGAGGGGGGTCGTCACACGCCGTTCTTCAACGGGTATCGGCCGCAGTTCTACTTCCGGACGACGGACGTGACGGGCGTGGCGAACCTGCCGGAAGGGACGGAGATGGTGATGCCCGGGGACAACGTGGAGATGGTGGTGGAGCTGATCACGCCGATCGCGATGGACAAGGAGCTGCGCTTCGCGATCCGCGAAGGCGGCCGCACCGTCGGCGCCGGCGTCGTCGCCGAGATCATCGAGTAGCTCGGGTCGCGCATCGCCCGTGCAGGGCGGAAGGAATCGGCCGTGGCAGATTTGCGCTCCCAGAAGATCCGCATCCGGATGAAGGCGTACGACTTCAAGCTGCTCGACCAGAGCGCCGGAGAGATCGTCGACACCGCTGTCCGGACCGGCGCGCGCGTGGCGGGCCCGATCCCGCTGCCGACGACGATCAACAAGTTCACGGTGCTGCGCGGTCCCCACATCGACAAGAAGTCGCGGGAGCAGTTCGAGATCCGCACGCACAAGCGCCTGATCGACATCCTCGACCCGACGCCGCAGACGGTGGACGCGCTGATGAAGCTCGAGCTCGCGGCGGGCGTCGACGTGGAGATCAAGCTGTGACGCAACGCCTCCGTCGAGATCGTGACCATCGGCGAATGCGAAGGCGGGCAGCGTCGAGCTCGACCCGGTGGTGTTCGAGCGCGGCGGTGAAGCCGCACCTCTTCCACGCGGAGGTGCGGCGCCAGCTCGCGAAGCGCCGCGCCGGCACGCACTCGACCAAGAACCGCGCACATGGTGTCCGGCGGCGGCATCAAGCCGTGGAAGCAGAAGGGCACGGGCCGCGCGCGCCAGGGCTCGATCCGCTCGCCGCAGTGGGCGGGCGGCGGCGTCGTGTTCGGCCCGGTGCCGCGCTCGCTACGCGCACGACCTGCCCAAGAAGGTGCGCCGCGGCGGCGCTGCGCAGCGCGCTGTCGCTGCGGGCGGCGCGAGGGCGCCGTGCACGTGGTCGACGCGCTCGAGCTCGACAAGATCAAGACGAAGCGGATGGCGGAGATCCTGCGCGGCCTCGGCTTCGGCGAGGCGAAGGTGCTGATCGTGCTCGCGGAGCCCAACGCGATCGGTCGAGCGCTCGTCACGGAACCTCCCCGGCGTCGTCGGTGCTCCGCGCCGAGGGGCTGAACGTGCACGACGTGCTGCGCCACGAGCACCTGCTCCTCACGCGGGCGGCGGTCGAGGCCGTGGAGCAGCGCCTCGGCGAGAGCGGGGACCAGAAGGCCACGAAGGGAGCGAAGGCGTGAACCTGCACGACGTCATCCGCAAGCCGCTCGTCACGGAGAAGAGCACGATCGGCCGCGAGGACGCAGAACGTCGTGACCTTCGCCGTGGATCCCGCACGCGAACAAGCACGAGATCCGGCGCGCGGTCGAGACGCTGTTCTCGGTGCAGGTGCTCGACGTCCACACCATGCGGCAGCCGCGGAAGACGCGCCGCGTGGGGCGACACATGGGCCACAGGCCGGAATGGAAGAAGGCGATCGTGCGGCTGGCCGAAGGCCAGACGATCGAGTTCTTCGAGGGAGTGTAGGGGCGCCGCCATGCCGATCCGGATCTACAAGCCGACGTCCGCGGGCCGCCGCCAGAGAGCGTCGTGGACTACTCCGATCTCGCGCGCAAGCGTCCGGAGCGCAGCCTCGTCGAGGGGCGCACGACGCAGGCCGGTGGGCGCAACACCCACGGCCACACGACGACGCGGCTTCCAGCGGCGGTGGACACAAGCGCCTGTACCGGCGGATCGACTTCCGGCGCGACAAGGACGGCATCGCCGCCAAGGTCGCGGCGATCGAGTACGACCCGAACCGCTCGTCGCACATCGCGCTGCTGCACTACGTGGACGGCGAGAAGCGCTACATCCTGGCGCCCGCGGGCCTCTCCGCCGGCGACTCGGTGATGTCGGGCCCGGCGGCGGACATCCGCCCCGGCAACGCGCTCCCGCTCCAGAACATTCCCCTCGGCACGGTCGTCCACGCGGTGGAGCTGAAGCCTGGCAAGGGGCGCGCAGCTCGTGCGCTCGGCCGGCGGCGGAGCGCAGCTGATGGCGCGCGAAGGCGGCATGGCGACGCTGCGCCTGCCGTCGGGCGAGCAGCGTCTCGTGCGCGTCAGGTGCAAGGCCACGGTCGGGCAGGTCGGCAACCTCGACCACGAGAACCAGGCGATCGGGAAGGCGGGCCGTTCGCGCTGGCTCGGCACAGCGCCCGCACAACCGCGGCGTCACGATGAACCCGGTGGACCACCCGATGGGCGGCGGCGAGGGCAAGACGTCGGGCGGACGTCACCCGTGCACGCCCTGGGGCGTTCCCACGAAGGGCCACAAGACGCGCAAGAACCGCGCGCACGGACAAGTACATCGTGAAGCGACGGGGTAGGAAGTAATGGCACGCTCGCTCAAGAAGGGGCCGTACGTCGAAGGGAGCCTTCAGCGGAAGGTCGACAAGGTGGTGCGCTCGGGCACGAAGCAGGTGATCCGCACCTGGTCGCGACGCTCGATGGTGACGCCCGACTTCGTGGGAATGACGTTCCAGGTGCACAACGGGAAGCTCTTCATGCCCGTGTTCGTCACGGAGAACATGGTCGGCCACCGTCTCGGCGAGTTCGCGCCGACGCGGAAGTTCACCGGTCACGCGTCCGACCGGAAGGTGAAGAAGGTCTGAGATGGGTGTCCGAGCCTACTTGAAGGGGTACCGCGTGAGCGCGCAGAAGGCGCGGCTCGTGGCGGACCAGATCCGGGGCAAGCGGGTCGAGGAGGCGCTCGCGCTGCCTCGATCTCTCGACCAAGCGCGTGGCGCGGCCGATCGCGAAGCTCGTCCGATCCGCCGTGGCGAACGCGGAAGAGAAGAACAATCGCGAGAAGGCCGGGATCGACATCGACAACCTGGTGGTGAGCGACAGTCACGGTGGACGAGGGCCCGAGCTCGTGGCGGATCATGCCGCGCGCACAGGGCCGCGCCGACGTGGATCCAGCGGCGCACCAGCGCACATCGAACATCGTGCTCGACGAGAAGTAGGAGAGAGGTCGAAGTGGGACAGAAGGTCCATCCCTACGGATTCCGGCTCGGCACCCTCTACGGGTGGCAGTCGAATTGGTTCGCGGAGCGGCAAGTACGCGGAGCAGCTCCACGAGGACCTGAAGATCCGGAACTTCATCAAGAAGAAGCTGTACCACGCCGGCATCTCGAAGGTCGTGATCGATCGCACGGGCGACAAGCTCGTGGTGAACATCCACACCGCGCGCCCCGGCATCCTGATCGGCAAGCGCGGCGCCGAGGTCGAGACGCTCCGCAAGGAGCTGGCGCAGTTCTACCCGCAAGCGAGATCTTCATCAACATCAAGGAGATCCGGAAGGCGGAGCTCGACGCCCAGCTCGTCGCCGAGAACGTCGCGCTCCAGCTCGAGCGCCGCGTCGCCTTCCGGCGCGCCATGAAGAAGGCCGTGACGTCGACGATGAAGTTCGGCGCCGAGCGGCGTCCGCATCGCAGTGCGTCGGGCCGGCTGGGCGGCGCGGAGATGGGCCGCCGCGAGTGGTACCGCGAGGGGCGCGTGCCGCTCCACACGCTGCGCGCCGACATCGACTACGGGTTCGCCGAGGCGAAGACCACGTACGGCGTGATCGGCGTGAAGTGCTGGGTGTTCAAGGGCGACGTCGCGGACAAGGAGATGCGCAAGGGCGCACTGTCCCAGCGCCTGCACGAGGAGCCGCAGAGGTAGACGCATGCTCGCAGCCGAAGAAGGTCAAGTACCGCAAGCAGCAGAAGGGTCGGAATGCGCGGCAAGGCGCATGCGCGGCAACACGCTCGCGTTCGGCGACTTCGGGCTCCAGGCGCATCGGGACCGCGCTGCCTCACGGCGCGCCAGATCGAGGCGGCGCGGATCGCGATGACCCGCCACGTGAAGCGCGGCGGCAAGGTCTGGATCCGCGTGTTCCCGGACAAGCCCATCACGAAGAAGCCCGCCGAGACCCGCATGGGCAAGGGCAAGGGCAACCCGGAGGAGTGGGTCGCCGCCGTGAAGGCCGGGCCGCATGCTCTACGAGATGGAAGGGCGTGACGCTCGAAGATCGCGCAGGAGGCGCTGCGCCTCGCGGCCCACAAGCTGCCGGTGGCCACGCGCTTCGTGGTGCGCGAGAGGACACGCGATGAAGGCGAAGGAACTGCGGGAGCTCTCGGTGGACGAGCTCGTGCGCGAAGTCCAGCGAGCTGCGAGGCGAGCTGTTCAGCGCCCGAGTGAAGCACTCGACGGGCCAGCTCGAGAACACGGCGAAGCTGCGCCGCCTGCGCCGCGACGTGGCCCGCGTGGAGACGGTGCTCACGCACAAGCGTGGGGGTGCGCGGTGAGCAAGCGGGCGGTGAGCCGGACGCTGGTCGGCACGGTGGTCAGCGACAAGATGGACAAGACGGTGGTCGTCCGCGTGGAGCGGCTCGTACCAGGACCCGACGCTACAAGAAGTACGTGCGGCGCTTCACGAAGTTCATGGCGCACGACGAGGCGAACACCTGTCGCGTCGGTGACAAGGTGCAGCATCATCGAGCACCGGCCGCTGTCTCGGAAGCAAGCGCTGGAAGGTGCAGGAGAAGCTGGCGACCGGCGGACCGGCGCGCGTGGAGATCGCCGAATGATCCAGCCGGAATCGGAGCTCGACGTCGCCGACAACTCGGGCGCGCGCCGGGTGGCGTGCATCCGCGTGCTCGGCGGCTCGCGGCGCAAGTACGCGTCGATCGGAGACGTCATCGTCGTGTCCGTGAAGGACGCGATCCCGAACGGGCGCGTGAAGAAGGGCGAAGTGCGGAAGGCGGTCGTGGTGACGGACGCGGAAGGAGGTCGGCCGTCCCGACGGGTCCTACATCCGCTTCGACGACAACGCTGCCGTGCTGATCGACAACCAGCGCGAGCCGATCGGGACGCGCATCTTCGGGCCGGTGGCGCGCGAGCTGCGCGCCCGCCGTTTCATGAAGATCATCTCGCTCGCGCCGGAGGTGCTGTAGATGGCCGCCCGGACTGCAGGAGAAATACGCAAGGAGATCGCGCCCAAGCTCTCGCAGGAGTTCGGATACAAGAACGTCCACGAGGTGCCCAAGGTCAAGAAGATCGTCGTGAACATCGGTCTCGGCGAGGCGACGCAGAACGCGAAGCTGCTCGAGAAGGCCACCGAGGAGCTCGCCTCGATCACCGGCCAGAAGCCGCTCGTCCGCAAGGCGCGGAAGTCGATCGCGAACTTCAAGCTGCGCGCAGGGCCAGGCGATCGGCTGCATGGTGACCCTGCGTGGCGACCGGATGTGGGAGTTCCTCGACCGCCTCGTGAACGTCGCGCTGCCCGCGCGTGCGCGACTTCAAGGGCGTGTCGCCGAAGGCGTTCGACGGGCGCGGAAACTACACGCTCGGCATCAGCGAGCAGATCATCTTTCCCGAGGTCGACTACGACAAGGTCGAGAAGATCACCGGAATGAACGTAACGGTGTGCACGACGGCGCGGAACGGACGCGGAGGGGAAGGCGCTGCTCGCGCACCTCGGCATGCCGTTCCGCGCGTAGGACCGAGGGAATAGCGCCATGCTGACCGATCCCATCGCGGACATGCTGGCCCGGATCCGCAACGCCGGGCAGGCGCGGCACCGCGAGGTGCGCTGCGCCTCGTCGAAGCTGCGCCTCGCCGTCGCGAAGGTGCTCCAGCAGGAAGGGTTCCTGGGCGACGTTCGCGTCGAGGCCCACGAGGGCAAGGCGTTGCTGGTGATGGAAGTGCGCTACGGCCGCGAGGGCCTGGCGCTGATCGACGGGATCCGCCGCGTCTCGCGGCCGGGCCGTCGGGTGTACGTCGGCGCGAAGGAGATTCCGCGCGTCCGCAACGGGCTCGGCGTGGCCGTGCTCTCGACCTCCAAGGGCGTCCTCTCGGACGCGCGCTGCGCAGGAGCAGTCGGTCGGCGGCGAGCTCCTCTGCGAGGTCTGGTAGCCATGTCGCGCATCGGTCGCAAGGTGATCGCGATCCCGAGCGGCGTGCAGGTCGAGCGCGCGGGGGACGAGATCCGCGTGAAGGGGCCGAAGGGCGCGCTCGCGCAGGGCGTGCCGCCGCGGCATCGACCGTCGAGATCGAGGAGGGCGCAGGTGCGCTTCGCGCGCGGCGGACGATCGCAAGCCGACGCGCGCGCTCCACGGGCTCTCGCGCGCGCGCTCGTGGCGAACATGGTGCGGGGCGTGACGGAGGGCTTCACGAAGGAGCTGGAGATCGAGGGCGTCGGCTACCGCGCCGAGGTGGACGGCAAGAAGCTCAAGCTCGCGCTCGGCTTCTCGCACCCGTCCGTGCTCGAGATCCCGCAGGGCCTCAAGGTCGGCGGTCGAGCGGAACGTCGGATCCGATCGAGGGCATCGACCGGCAGACCGTGGGTCAGTTCGCGGCGGACGTGCGCGCGATCCGTCCGCCGGAGCCGTACAAGGGCAAGGGCATCCGGTACTCCACCGAGCGCGTGCGTCGCAAGGTCGGCAAGGCCGGGGCCGCGTGAGGACGACACATGAAACCGAAGTCACGGAATGCGAAGAAGACGAACTGGTTGGCGCGCCGCGCGCGCGTGTTGCGCACCCTCGGCGACACGAACCGGGTGCGGCTGACGGTGTTCCGCACGACGAAGCACATCTATGCGCAGCTCGACGATCCCGTGTCGGGGAGGACCCTCGCCACGGTGTCGACGCTGACCGAAGGCGTCCTCGGCGCCGACAAGGCCAGCAACGTCGACGCGGCGAAGCGCGTCGGCGAGGCGGTCGCCGCCAAGGCTCGCGAGAAGCAGATCGAGAAGGTCGTCTTCAACCGGAATGGATTCCTGTATCACGGGCGCGTGAAGGCCCTGGCCGAGGCCGCGCGCGAAGCCGGCCTCCAGTTCTGAGGAAGCGAGGCGAGCATGCCGACGGAACGCTCAATCCCGAACGACTACGAGCTCAACGATCGGGTCGTCCACATCAATCGCGTGGCGAAGGTCGTGAAGGGCGGCCGCCGCTTCAGCTTCAGCGCGCTCGTCGTGGTGGGCGACGGAGCGGGCGTGGTCGGCGTCGGTCTCGGCAAGGCCGGGCGAAGTGCCCGAGGCGATCCGCAAGGGCGTCGACCGCGCGCGCAAGAACCTGATCCGCGTTCCGCTCGTCGACGGGACGCTGCCGCACGAGGTCGCTCGGACGCTTCGGCGCCGGGCGCGTGCTGCTGCGGCCGGCCTCGTCCGGGACGGGCGTGATCGCGGGCGGCGGCGTCCGCGCGGTGGTCGAGTCGGCCGGCGTGCGCGACGTGCTCACCAAGACCCTCGGCACGAACAATCCCCACAACGTGGTGCGCGCGACCCTGCGGCGCTCAAGATGCTGCGCGAGCCGGCGGATCGGATGCGCGAGCTCGGGCGGGCCACGGCATGACGGCGGCCGAGGGGAAGACGGGGAAGAAGGTGAAGCGGCCAGCACCGGTGCGAAGGTCCGCGTGCAGCTCGTGCGGAGCGCAGATCGGCTACGACCGCGCGCCAGCGCGCGACGCTGCGGGGCCTCGGTCTGCGGCGGCATCCGTCAGACCGTGGAGGTCGAGGACACGCCCGCCGTGCGCGGCATGATCGCGCCGGTCCGGCACCTCTGCGGGTGGAGGAGCTAGACGATGCTGGATCGCCTGCAGCCGCGCCCCGGCGCGCGCCACCGCACGAAGCGGGTGGGCCGCGGACCGGGCTCGGGACACCGGAAGACGTCGGGTCGCGGCATCAAGGGCCAGGGCAAGCGCTCGTCCGGCCGCGAGACGCCCTTCTGGTTCGAGGGCGGCCAGATGCCGCTCGTGCGGCGCCTGCCGAAGCGCGGGCTTCAAGAGCCGCGCACCGCAAGGACGTCGAGATCGTGAACATCGGCGTCCCTCGCCGGCTTCGGCGAGGGCGCCGATGGTCGACCCGGCGGCGCTCGTCGCCCGCGGCCTCGTCCGCCGCAGCGGCCGCGCCGCGTCAAGCTGCTGGGCGAAGGCGACGCGCCGCGTGGCCTTCGCGTCCACGTGCACGCGGCGAGCGAGAGCGCGAAGAAGAAGGTCGAGGCGGCGGGCGGAAGCGTGGAGATCGTGGCTTGACCGGCGGCGATCCAGAACATCGGCCGCATCCCCGAGCTCCAGAAGAGGATCCTCTTCACGCTCGGGATGCTCGCGGTCTATCGGGTCGGCTCGCACATCGCCACGCCGGGCATCAACCCCGACGTGATCCGCGAGTTCTTCCGTTCGATGTCGGGATCCGTCTTCGGCGCTGTTCAACCTGTTCTCGGGCGGCGCGCTCGAGCAGCTCTCGATCTTCGCGCTGGGCATCATGCCCTACATCAGCGCATCGATCATCTTCCAGCTCCTCGCGATGGTGATCCCGCAGCTCGAGGCCGTCCAGAAGGAAGGCGAGTCGGGCCGCAAGAAGATCATCGCAGTGGACCGCGCTACGGGACCATCGTGCTCTCGCGTGATCCAGGGCTTCCTGATCTCGGTAGCGCTCGAGAACGGGCAGTTCGGCGAAGGCGCCGTGCTCGACCCGGGCTGGGGCTTCCGTCTGATGTCCGTGATCACGCTGACCTCCGGGACCGCGTTCATCATGTGGCTCGGCGAGCAGATCACCGAGCGCGGCATCGGCAACGGGATCTCGCTCGTCATCTTCGCGGGCATCATCGTGCGCATCCCGTCGGCGCTCGGCCAGCTGTTCGAGCTGATCCGCACCGACCAGTTCTCGCTCGCTCGGCCTGCTCGTCCTGGCTGCAATGATCGTCCTCGTGACCGGCGTCGTGGTGTTCTTCGAGCGCGGCGCAGCGGCGGATCCCGATCCAGCATGCGCGGCGCGTCGTCGGCCGACGCGTGACCCAGGGCGGGATGAGCTACTTCCCCCTGCGGGTGAATACCGCCGGCGTGATCCCGCCGATCTTCGCGTCGTCGCATCCTGATGTTCCCGCTCACGATCGGCCAGATTCGCGCACTCGCCGGCGGTGAACCAGTTCTTCCAGGACTACCTGCACTACGGCGGGTGGCTGTACGAGTCGATCTACGTCTCGCTGATCGTCTTCTTCGCCTACTTCTACACGGCCGATCGTGATCAACCCGATGGACGTGGCCGAGAACATCAAGAAGTTCGGGCGGCTATCATCCCCGGCATCCGGCCGGGCAAGAAGACGGCCGAGTTCATCGATCGCGTGCTCTCGCGCATCACCCTCGTCGGCGCGTTCTACGTCGCGGCGGTCTGCGTGCTGCCGACGATCATCTCGGTGCGCTTCGGCGTGCCGTTCTACTTCGGCGGCACCGCGCTCCTCATCGTGGTGGGCGTCGGCGCTGGACACGATCGGCCAGATCGAGTCGCACCTCGTGTCGCGACAGTACGAGGGCTTCGTGAAGGGCACCCGCCTGCGGGGGAGGCTCGGCCGATGAGCGCGCGTCGTTTCCTGCTGCTCGGACCGCCCGGCGCGGGCAAGGGCACCCAGGCCACGCGCCTCGTGGCGAACCTGGGCATCCCGCAGCTCTCGACGGGCGACATGCTCCGGGCGGCCGTGGCCGCGGGCACCGACCTCGGCCGGCAGGCGAAGGCGGTGATGGACCGCGGCGAGCTCGTGCCCGACGCGGTGGTCATCGGGCGTCGCTGCGCGAGCGCCTCGGGCAGCCGGACGCGTCGAAGGGGCTTCATCCTCGACGGGTTTCCGCGGACCGTCGGCCAGGCGGAGGCGCTGGACGCGCTCCTCGGCCGAGCTCCGCCAGAGGCTCGAGCGCTGCGTCGCGATCCAGGTGGACGAGGACGAGCTGGTGCAGCGTCTCCGGAAGCGGCGGAGATCGAGGGCAGGGCGGACGACAGCGAGGCCGCGATCCGCAAGCGGATGCAGGTCTACCGCGAGCAGACCGCCCCCCTGATCGCCTACTATCGGGGACGAGGGACGCTCGTGGAGGTGGACGGGCGGGGCAGCGTCGACGACGTGGCCCGCCGGATCGACGAGGCCCTGGCAGCGTGAGGGCCCAATCGACATGATGGGTGTCCTCGGCGATTCGGGCGCGATCCCGATCAAGACGCGGCGCGAGCTCGAGGTGATGCGCGAGGCGGCGCGTCACGTCGGCGAGATCCTGGTCGAGCTGCGCGAGCTGGCGCGCCCGGGTGTCACGACGCGCGAGATCGACGAACGCGCGCGACGATCCATCGCGGAACGAGGCGTGACGTCGTCGTTCCTGGGCTATGGACCGCACGGGCTGCCCCGGTATCCGGCCGTGATCTGCCTCTCGGTGAACGAGGAGATCGTGCACGGCATCCCGGGACCGCGCGAGCTCAAGGAGGGGGACATCCTCGGCCTCGACTTCGGGGTCGCAGTGGACGGGTGGCACGGGGACTCGGCGGTGACGGTGACGATCGGTGCGGTCGACGCGAAGACGCAGCAGCTGGTCGACGCCACGCGCGAAGCGCTCTACGCGGGCATCGCGGAGATGGTGCCCGGCCATCGGCTCTCCGACATCGGTCACGCGGTGCAGAAGCGGGCGGAGGGAGCGGGCTTCTCGGTGGTCCGGCAGTTCGTGGGCCACGGCATCGGGCGGAAGCTCCACGAGACGCCGCAGATCCCGAACTTCGGGCCGCCGGGCCGCGGGCCTCGGCTGCTGCCGGGCATGGTCTTCGCGATCGAGCCGATGGTGAATGCGGGTGGTCCCGAGGTGAGGATGCTCGAGGACGAGTGGACGGCGGTGACGGCGGACGGGTCGCTGTCCGCGCACTTCGAGCACACGGTGCTGATCACCGACCACGGGCCGGAGATCCTGACGCGGGTGGCCGGTTCGCACTAGGAGAGATACGTCATGAAGGTCCGGTCGTCGGTCAGGAAGATCTGTGACAAGTGCCGGGTGATCAAGCGCAAGCGCGTCGTGCGCGTGATCTGCGAGAACCCCAAGCACAAGCAGCGCCAGGGCTGAGCCCGGCGGGGCAGGAGAGGTCCACAATCGATGGCACGCATCGCAGGCATCGACCTTCCGCGGAACAAGCGGGTCGGAGATCGCGCTCACGTACATCTTCGGGATCGGGCGCACTTCGGCGCGTCAGATCTGCCAGAAGGCGCACGTCGACGGGCGACACCAAGACGGACCAGCTCTCCGAGGGCGAGGTGGTCCGCCTCCGCGAGATCGATCGAGCGCGACTACAAGGTGGAGGGCGACCTCCGCCGCGAGGTCGCGCAGAACATCAAGCTGCTGATGGACATCGGCTGCTACCGGGGCCTGCGCCACCGGCGCGGCCTCCCGGTGCGCGGGCAGCGCACGCACACCAACGCTCGGACCCGGAAGGGCCCGCGCAAGACCGTGGCCGGCAAGAAGAAGGCGCCGACCAAGAAGTAGGAAGATGGTCAGAAGAAGGGCACGAAGAAGAAGGTCAAGAAGAACGTCCAGACGGGGATCGCCCACATCCAGTCGACGTTCAACAACACGATCATCACGATCACCGACGTCGGGCGGAACACGCTGGCGTGGTCGAGCGCGGGACAGCAGAGCTTCAAGGGCTCGCGGAAGTCGACGCCGTTCGCCGCGCAGGTCGCGGCCGAGGACTGCGCGAAGAAGGCCATGGAGCACGGCGTCCGTTCGCTCGGCGTGTACGTGAAGGGCCCGGGCGCCGGCCGCGAGTCGGCGCTGCGCGCGCTCCAGGCCGCAGGCCTCGAGATCAGCGATGATCCGCGACGTGACGCCCGATCCCGCACAACGGCTGCCGCCCGCCCAAGCGGCGCCGGGTCTAGGAGAAGATGCATGGCCCGCTACATCGGACCCGTCTGCCGGCTGTGCCGGCGCGAGGGCACGAAGCTCTTCCTGAAGGGCGACCGCTGCTTCAGCGAGAAGTGCGCCGTCGAGCGGCGCGCGTACCCGCCGGGCCAGCACGGCCAGGAGCGCCCGCGCTTCTCGGACTACGGAGTGCAGCTCCGCGAGAAGCAGAAGGTGAAGCGCATGTACGGCCTGCTGGAGAAGCAGTTCGAGAACACCATCGACCGCGGCCAACCGCATGAAGGGCCGAACGGGCGAGAACCTGCTCCAGCTGCTCGAGCGGCGGCTGGACAACGTGGTGTTCCGGCTGGGCTTCGCGACGTCGCGCGCCGAGGCGCGGCAGCTCGTCCGCCACGGACACTTCCTGGTGAACGGACGCAGCGCGACGGTGCCCTCGCTGCTCGTGCGGCCGGGCACCCGCGTCACGTTGCCGAAGGCTCCGCGGCAGATCGCTCGGATCACCGGGGCGCTCGAGGCCCTGGAGCGGCGCAGCGTCCCGCGTGGCTGGAGATCGACAAGGAGCAATTTCGAGGGCTCGGTGAAGGCACTGCCGGTGCGCGAGGAGATCACGCTCCCGATCCAGGAGCAGCTCATCGTCGAGCTCTACTCGCGCTGACCGGCGCTAGGGAAGGACATCGAATGCAGCAATCAGGAATGCGCGCGGAACTCGTGGCGAAGAACTGGCGGGCCCTCATCCGACCCGCGGCGGCTCGAGGTCGAGGACGGCGGGGCCTCCGCGACCTACGGCCGCTTCTGGTGCGAGCCGCTCGAGCGCGGCTTCGGCCAGACGCTCGGCAACTCGCTGCGTCGCGTGCTGCTCTCGTCGCTCCAGGGAGCGGCGATCACCACGGTGCGCATCAACGGGCGTGCTCCACGAGTTCTCCACGATCCCGGGCGTCCTCGAGGACGTCTCGGACATCGTGCTGAATCTCAAGGAGGTGCGGCTCCGCCTGCACGCCGAGGGGCCGAAGCGTCCTGCGCGTGCACAAGAAGGGCCAGGGCGTGCTCACGGCGGGCGAGCTCGCCGCGCGAAGACTCCTCGGTCGAGATCCTGAACCCCGAGCACCGGATCGCGACGCTCGCGCCGGAGGCCGACCTCGAGCTCGAGGTCACCGGTCGACGCGGCAAGGGCTACGTGCTCGCGGAGCGGAACAAGACGGAGGAGATCGCCGATCGGGACGATCCCGATCGACTCGATCTTCTCGCCCATCCGCCGGGTGAACTACACGGTGACGCCCGCACGCGTCGGTCGCGAGACCGACTTCGACCGCCTGAACCTCGAGGTCTGGACGGACGGCGCGATCAATCCCGCCGACGCCGTCGCCTATGCCGCGAAGATCATGAAGGATCAGCTTTCGATCTTCATCAACTTCGAGGAGCCGACCGAAGTCGTCCCTCGCCGGCGCAGGAGGAGGCGGACGCCGCTGAACCCGAACCTCTACAAGCTCGGTGGACGAGCTGGAGCTGTCGGTGCGCTCGGCGAACTGCCTCCAGAACGCGAACATCCGTTACATCGGCGAGCTCGTGCAGCGCAGCGAAGGCGAGATGCTGAAGACGAAGAACTTCGGCCGGAAGTCGCTCAACGAGATCAAGGAAGTGCTCCAGTCGATGGGGCTCTCCCTCGGCATGCGTCTCGACGAACTTCCCGTCGCGGAAGGAGCTCGAGAGTCGCGTCAGCGCGAGGCGTAGAGGCGATGCGACACGGGAACTACGGCGGGAAGCTCGGGCGGACGAGCGCGCACCGGAAAGCGCTGTTCCGCAACATGGTGACCTCGCTGCTCGACCACGAGCGGATCGAGACCACCGACGCGAAGGCGAAGGAGATGCCGCCGGATCGCGGACCGCATGATCACGCTCGGGAAGCGCGGCAGCCTGCACGCGCGCCGCCGCGCCCTTCGCGTGATCCGCGACGCGCGAGGTGGCATCGAAGCTGTTCGGCGATCTGGCCGACCGCTTCCGCGCGCGCCCGGGCGGCTACACGCGCGTGCTGAAGTCGCGTGTGCGCGTCGGCGACGCCGCGCCGCTGTCGATCGTCGAGCTCGTGCAGGGCCCGGCCGCGCCCGAGAAGCCGAAGAAGGGCGGCGAAGAAGCCCGCCGCCAAGGCGACCCCGAAGGCCGAGAAGACCGGGGCCAGGGCGCCGAAGCCGGCCCCGAAGGCCGACAAGAAGGCTCCGGCGCAGACGCCCAAGCGCTCCCGCACGAAGCAGAAGACGGGCTAGCGCGAGCGGCCCCCGGGCTCTCCATGGAAGGGCGCAGCGGACTCGTCTTGATTGCGCTCGTGGTCGCCGCGGGCGCGCTGTTCGCGATCCTCTCGGGGCGCACGCCGGACCCGATCGGCGCGGGACAGCCGGCGCTCCGGCGTTCGCTCTGCCGTCACTCTCGGGCGACGCCCAGGTCTCGCCTCGACTCCATGCGCGGCCGCATCGTGCTCCTCAACTTCTGGGCGACCTGGTGCAAGCCGTGCGAGGAGGAGATGCCCGCCATGGAGCGGCTTCACCGCACCCTCGCGGGCAAGCCGTTCGAGCTCGTGGCGGTCTCGGTCGACGACGGACCGCGCGGTGGTCGAGGCGTTCCGCCAGCGGCTCGGGCTCAGCTTCCCGATCCTGCTCGATCCCTCGAAGAGCGTGGCGCACGCCTACCAGAGCTTCCGCTATCCCGAGTCGTTCCTGATCGGCGCGGACGGCAAGGTGGTCGCCCGGTTCGTGGGACCGCGGGAGTGGGATGCCGGGGCGTACGTGGACCGCATCCGCGAGCTCGTGGACGCCGTGCCCGCCCCACGCGGCTGACACCGGCTTGAAACGCGTCCCCCCGGCGCGTTAGCCTCGACGCCGGAAGGCCACCGGGCCCTCCGCCGCAAGCGCCCGTTCTGCTTTGCCACTGGGGGGTGGGTGAAGCGCTTCCTGCTCGTGCCCGTATGCCTCGTCGTTGCCATCGTGTACGCGCTGCTCGACGCCGACTCCGGCGTACGCGAATGGCTGCGTCTCCGCTCGACGCTGGCCGCGTCGACCACGCGGATCGAAGGGCTGCGCCGCGACGTCGACGCGCTGCGGGCCGAGGGGGACGCCCTGAAGAGCGACCCGTTCGCCACGGAGCGCGCGATCCGCGAGGATCTCGACCTCGCGAAGCCGGGCGAGACGGTGGTCCGGCTGCCGCGCTCCGGGGGCGGAACCCCGCGAATTCCTTGACGCCCGGGGGACGGACCGCGATGCTCGGGCCCGCATGAAGGACCGGCTGCAAGACGCGCTCGCGAAGGCGGTGCGCCAGCTCCTGACCGACGCCGGCGACGTCGGTGACCCGCCGGCGTTCGCGCTCGACGTGCCCCGATCGCCGGAGCACGGGGACTTCGCGTGCAACGCCGCCCTGCTGCTGGCGAAGCGCCTCCGCTGTCCGCCGCGGGCGGCGGCCGAGCGGCTGCTCGCCGCGGTCGGGGACGCCGGGGGCCTGGTCGCCCGCGCCGAGGTCGCGGGCCCGGGCTTCCTGAACCTCTGGCTCACGGGAGAGCGCTGGCACGACCTCCTGCGGGAGATCCTCCGCGCGGGCGCGGCCTTCGGGCGCAGCCAGGCGGGACACGGCGCCGCGCGTGCAGGTGGAGTTCGTGTCCGCCAACCCGACGGGGCCCGCTCACGCTCGGCCACGGCCGGCAGGCGGTGCTCGGCGACATGCATCGCGCGCCTGCTCGAGGCCACGGGCTGGGCCGTCACGCGCGAGTACTACTTCAACGACGGCGGGCGGCAGATGCGCGTGCTCGGCGAATCGGTGAAGGCGCGCTACCTCGAGCAGCTCGGGCGCGCGGCGCCGCCGCCCGCCGACGCTGCTCGCCGACGCCGAGCGCCGAGTGGCCGGCGTCGATCGGCGCCCTGCCGATCGCGTTCCCGAAGGGCGGCTACCAGGGCGACTACATCCGCGAGATCGCCGCCGCGCTGCGCGCGGAGCACGGCGAGACGCTGGTCGACGAGCCCGGCGACGGGCTCTTCCGCGAGGTGGCGGAGGAGCGGATCTTCGAGGAGATCCACGCGACGCTCGACGTCGCTCGGCGTACGCTTCGACGTCTACTACAACGAGACGTCGCTCTACGAGACGGGCAAGATCGAGGCGACGCTCGCCGACGCTGCGCGCGAAGGGGCTCGTCTACGACGCCGACGGCGCGGTCTGGCTGCGGGCCACGGCGCTCGGGCTCGACCGCGACCGCGTGCTCGTGAAGAGCACGCGGCGAGCCGACCTACCTGCTGCCCGGACATCGCCTATCACCGCGAGAAGTTCCGGCGCGGGTTCGAGCGCGTGATCGACGTGCAGGGCGCCGACCACATCGAGCAGTTCCCGTTCGTGCGCGCGGCGGCCGCGGCGCTCGGCTGCGACCCCGCGGCCGCTCGAGCTCGTGATGCACCAGTTCGTGACGCTCACGCGGGGCGGGCAGCAGGTGAAGCAGTCGACCAGGCGCGCGACCTACGTCACCGTCGACGACGCTCGTGGCGGAAGTCGGCGCAGACGTGTTCCGCTTCTTCATGATCGCAGCGCAAGGCCGACGGCCACCTCGACTTCGACGTCGACCTCGCCAAGGACAAGGACTGGAAGAAGAACCCCGCGTACTACGTGCAGTACGCGCACGCGCGTACGCACGGCATCGAGCGCAAGGCGCGCGAGCACGGGCGTCGCGCTGCCGTCGGTGGACGCGATCGATGCCTCGCGTCTCGCGCTCGACGAGGAGCTCGCGCTGCTCAAGAAGCTGCGCGAGTTCCCGGACGTGGTGGAGCGAGCGGCGGAGTCGAAGGAGCCGCATCACGTCGCCTACTATCTGCGCGATCTCGCGCGGTCTGTGGAACCCGTACGTGCAGGACGGTGTCCGACACCGTGTGCTGTCGGACGATCCGAGCCTCACGGCCGCGCGCCTCGGGCTCGTGCTCGCCGTCCGCACGGTCCTGGCGAACGGCCTCGCGCTGCTCGGGCTCTCCGCACCGGAGCAGATGTGAGCGACGGCCGGGGACGATCGGGAGCCGAGCGCGACCACCCCGGGCCGGGATGGCTCGCGACGCTGCTGGGGGGCTTCGTCCTCGTCGTGCTGGGCTTCGTCCTCGGCGTCTTCGTCGGGGCGGCGCGGGACGAGCCCGAGCTCGTGCTGCGGCACCTCTCGTCGGACGCGCAGGAGGTGCCCGCTCCCGCGCCGGCGCCCGGGACCGCCGTCCCGCCGGCGTCCGAGCCCGCGCCCGCGGTTGCGCCTGCGCGCACGCCGGCTTCGATGCCCCCCTCCGAGCCCGCACCGCCCGCGCGGCCCTCCGCGGCAGTGTCGTCGCCGCCGCCCGTCGGCGCCTCCCGACCGCCGGAACGCGCTCCGGCCGGGACGCCCGCCGGCCCGCGCTACGCGGTGCAGGTCGGCGCGTTCGCGGAGAGCGCGCAGGCCGAGAAGCTGGCGGAGCGTCTGAGGCGCAAGGGCCTCGAGGTCCACGTGACGCCGGGGACCGGGCCCCGCGACTCCCGTTGGCGGGTCCGCGTGGGGCCGGTCGACTCGCGCCTCGAGGCGGACCGGGTCGCGGAGCGCCTCAAGACGACCGAGCAGCTCCCGACCTGGGTCCTCACCGAACTTCCGTGATGCGCTGGCTGGTATCCGGCGCGGGCGGCCAGCTCGGGCGCTGCCTCGCGCGCACGCTGGAGGCGTCGCCCCGGCACGAGCTCGTGGCGGCCTTCGACCGCGCCGCGCTCGATCTCGGCGATCCCGCTGCCGTCGCCCGCGTCGTGGACGAGCACGCCGGCCGCGCCGACGTGCTCGTGAACGCCGCAGGGTTCACCTACGTCGACCGCTGCGAGACGGAGGAGGCGCTGGCGCAGCGCGTGAACGGGGACGCTCCCGGCTGGCTCGCGGCTGCCTGCCTCGCGGCGGGCGTCCAGCTCGTCCATCTGTCCACGGACTACGTGTTCGACGGCCGCGCGTCGCGTCCCTACACCGAGGAGGATCGACCGTCGCCCCACCTCGGCCTACGGCCGCACGAAGCTCGCCGGGGAGGAGCGGGTGCTCGCGGCGTCGCCGTCGTTCCTCGTGGTGCGGACGAGCTGGCTCTTCGGTCCAGGACGCAACTTCGTGCGGACGATGCTGGAGCAGGCCGCGGCGCGCCGGGCGCGCGGGGACGCGACGCCGCTGCGCGTGGTGGACGACCAGTTCGGCTCACCCACCTGGGCCGGGCACCTGGCGGAGGGCCTCGTCGGCTTGGTGGAGCGGGGGGCTCGCGGCCTCTATCATCTCGCGAACCGCGGGGATCGCGACCTGGTGGGAGGTGGCCCGCGGAGTCCCTGGACCTGGGGGGCTACCGCTGACCATTGCGATCGAGCGGGTCCGCACGAGCGAGTTCCCGCGGCCGGCGCCGCGTCCGGCCTACTCGGCCCTGGATTGCACGAAGGCAGAGTGCAGCTGGCGTGGTGCTTCCGGCCTGGCGCGAGGGCGTCGCCGGGTATCTCGGCTCGGAAGCGTCCCCGCTCCACCCCCTCGGAGGTTCGACATGAGCTCGCAACGGCGGATCCGACGCGTCCTCGTCACGGGGGGCGCCGGCTTCATCGGATCCCACCTGTGCGACCGGCTGCTGCTGATGGGCTGCGAGGTCCGCGTCTTCGACAACCTGCTCACGGGCAGGATGGACAACATCGAGCACCTGCTCGGGCACCCGCGGTTCTCGTTCGAGCACTACGACGTCACGAACTACCTGTACGTGGCCGGGGAGCTCGACGCGATCCTCCACTTCGCGTCGCCGGCGAGCCCTGCCGACTTCGAGCGCCTTCCGATCCAGATCCTGAAGGTCGGATCGCTCGGAACCCACAAGGCGCTCGGGCTCGCCAAGGCGAAGCAGGCGCGCGCTTCCTGATCGCGAGCACGTCGGAGTGCTACGGCGACCCCGAGGTGAACCCGCAGCCCGAGACCTACTGGGGCAACGTGAACCCGATCGGCATCCGCGGCGTATACGACGAGGCCAAGCGCTTCGCCGAGGCGATGACGATGGCGTACCACCGGCACCACGGCGTCGACGTCCGGATCGTCCGCATCTTCAACACGTTCGGCCCGCGCATGCAGGTCGCACGACGGCCGCGCGATCCCGAACTTCTTCTCCCAGGCGATCCGCAACGAGCCGATCACGGTGTTCGGCGACGGCTCGCAGACGCGCTCGTTCTGCTACGTGGACGATCTGGTCGAGGGCATCCTCGCGCCTGCTGCACTGCGACTACGTCGGGCCGGTGAACATCGGCAACCCGAACGAGATGACGCTGCTCGCCATGGCGAAGAAGATCATCGAGATCACCGGGAGCAAGAGCCAGATCGTCTACAGGCCGCTGCCCCCGGACGACCCGAAGGTGCGCCGGCCCGACATCACGCTGGCGCGCAAGCGTGCTCGGCAACTGGGAGCCGAAGGTGTCGGTGGACGAAGGTCTCGACCGCACGCGCGACTACTTCGTCGAGGCGCTGGCGCGCGAAGCCAGGGAGCAGAAGGCGAACCGGTGACCGAGGCCTCGCGCATCCGGAACTTCTGCATCATCGCGCACATCGATCACGGGAAGAGCACGCTCGCGGATCGGCTGCTCGAAGCCACGAAGTCGCTCTCGGCCCGCGAGATGCGCGCGCAGTTCCTCGACAAGATGGATCTCGAGCGCGAGCGCGGCATCACGATCAAGGCCCAGACGGCGCGCATGCGCTGGACGGCGCGCGACGGCCTCGAGTACGTGCTGAACCTGATCGATACGCCCGGCCACGTCGACTTCTCCTACGAGGTGTCGCGCGCACTGCACGCCTGCGAGGGCGCCGTCCTCGTGGTGGACGCATCCCAGGGCATCGAGGCGCAGACCCTCGCGAACGCCTACCTCGCGGTGGACGCGAACCTCGAGATCCTGCCCGTCGTCAACAAGATCGACCTGCCCGCGGCCGACCCCGAGCGCGTGGCGCACGAGATCGAGGACGTGATCGGGCTCCCGGCGGAGGACGTGCTCCCGATCTCGGCGAAGGAAGGCAAGGGCATGCCGGAGCTGCTGGAGCGGATCGTGCGAGCGGCGTGCCGCCGCCGACCGGCGATCCGTCGGCGCCCGCTGCGCGCGCTGGTCTTCGACGCCTGGTTCGACTCGTACGTCGGCACCGCGATGCTCGTGCGCGTGGTCGACGGGACGCTCCGCAAGGGCATGCGCATCCGGCTCATGGCCGATGCGCAACGAGCACGAGGTGGACGAGCTCGACGTCATCGACCCGCATCCGCGAGCGGTCGACTCGCTCGTCGGTCGGCGAGGTGGGCATCGTGATCGCGGGCATCAAGTCCCTCGCGGAGGTCCGCATCGGCGACACGGTCACGGAGGCCGCGCGGCCGGCGGCGGAGCCGCTGCCCGGCTTCCGCGAGGTGAAGCCGATGGTCTTCACGGGCCTCTATCCCGTGGACGCCGAGGACTACGAGAGCCTGAAGGCCGCGCTCGAGAAGCTGCGCCTCAACGACTCGCTCGTTCAGCTACGAGCCGGAGACGAGCGCCGCCCTCGGGTTCGGCTTCCGCTGCGGGTTCCTCGGCTTCCTCCACGCGGAGATCATCCAGGAGCGGCTCGAGCGCGAGTACAACCTGAACCTGATCACCACCGCGCCGACCGTGCGCTACCGGGTCGTCAAGACCGACGGCACGACGAAGGAGATCGAGAGCCCCGCGGCCCTCCCGACCGTCACCGAGATCGAGCGGATCGAAGAGCCCATGATCCAGGCCACGATCCACGTGCCGTCGGAGTATCTCGGCGCCGTCCTCGCGCTGTGCCAGGACCGCCGCGGCGTGCAGAAGGACCTCGACGTCCACGGGACCCGCGTGCAGGTGCGCTACGAGCTGCCGCTGGCCGAGGTCGTGGTCGACTTCCACGACCGTCTGAAGAGCGTGACGCGGGGCTACGGCTCGTTCGACTACGAGCTGGTCGGCTACCGCCCGGCGGACCTCGTGAAGCTCGACATCCTCGTGAACGGCGACCCGGTGGACGCGCTCTCCCTGATCGTCCACCGGGACAAGGCGCAGCAGCGGGGCACCGAGCTGGCGTCGAAGCTCAAGGAGTTCATCCCGCGCCAGATGTTCGACGTGGCGATCCAGGCCGCGATCGGCGCGAAGATCATCGCGCGGACGAACGTGAAGGCGCTCCGCAAGAACGTCACCGCAAAGTGCTATGGCGGCGACATCACGCGCAAGCGAAAGCTGCTGGAGAAGCAGAAGGAAGGGAAGACGCGCATGAAGCGCGTGGGCTCCGTCGAGATTCCGCAGGAGGCGTTCCTGGCCGCGCTGCGCCTGGGCGACGAGTAGTGGCGCCCGCCCAATCGCGGACGGAGGGAAGGGCGGGCGCCGGCTCGGCCGAGGAGCGCCCCGCGCCCGGTTGGCTCCGTACGACGTGGGACCAGTTCGGGACGCTCGCCCTGGCGATCCTGATCGCGCTCGGCGTCCGTGCGTGCGTGATCGAGCCGTTCCGGATCCCCTCGGGCTCGATGCTGCCCGACGCTGCTGATCGGCGACCACCTGTTCGTGAACAAGTTCCTGTACGGGATCAAGCTCCCGTTCACCGACCACCGCCTGCCGGGGATCCGCGCTCCGCAGCGGGGCGACGTGGTCGTCTTCACGGTCGCCCGCGACCCGCGCGCGGGGAGAGCGCGGGCGGGATCTATCCGGCCGACGAGCGGCCCGGATCTCCCGACCGACAGCTTCATGAAGCGCATCATCGGCATGCCCGGCGACGTCGTCGAGGTGCGCGCGGGGGCCGTCGCGATCAACGGGACCCCGATCGCCCCAGGAGCCGACGGGCGAGACCTTTCCCGACGGTCGCGGCGCGCAGCTCGATCGTGAACCGGGAGCGGACTCGAGGGGCACACGCACCTCGTCCTCGACGACCCGCGGGAGTCGCGGGCGGACGGCGTGTGGACCGTGCCCGCCGGCCGCTACTTCATGATGGGCGACAACCGCGACCAGTCGAGCGACAGCCGTTTCTGGGGGTTCGTGCGCGAGGCGGAGATCAAGGGGCCGGCGTTCGTGATCTACTGGTCGTGGGATTTCGACGGGAGCTGGCTGTCGATGCTCTCGCCGCTCACGTGGTGGGACCTGATGGTGCACAGGATGCGCTGGAGCCGGATCGGCGACGGCATCTCCTGAGCGGCCGGACCCGCCCCGCCCGGCGCCTTCGATTGACGGGCCTCCGCAGCGACCGCTAGAATGCCCCTGCTTCGCCCGGTCCCCAGAGACCGCTCCTTTTAAGTCCGTCCTGCGAGTCGGACAAAGGTGCTCCGGTGCAGAACGCCTCCCAGCAGCCGCAGGGCCCCTCCGCCGCGTCCGGATCGGTCGTGCCCGATCGCATCGTCCTCGACGACACCGCGATCCGCCGCGCCCTCGTGCGCATCGCCCACGAGATCGTCGAGCGCAACGAGGACGCTCGCTGCGCTGTATCTCGTCGCCATTCCGAACGGCGGCGTTCCCCTCGCGCGGCAGCTCGCCGCCAACGTGCGCGAGATCTCGGGTCTCGACCTGCCTGTCGGCGTCCTCGACACCACGCTCTATCGCGACGACCTGTCGCTCCGCGGCGAGCGGCCCGCCGCTGCGCCTCACCGAAATGCCCTCGGCCGTGGACGACCGCATCGTCGTGCTCGTCGACGACGTGGCGAGCACCGGCCGCACGATCCGCGCGGCGATGGACGCGCTCATGGACTTCGGCCGCCCGCGCGCGGTGCAGGTCGTGGCGCTCGTCGACCGCGGCCATCGCGAGCTGCCGATCAAGCATCGACTACGTGGGGAAGAACATCCCCACGCAGGTGCGCGAGCTCGTGGTGCTGCGCGGACGCGACGGGACGCTCGAGCCGCCGCTGGAGGTGTGCGTCAAGGCGTCCCGTGTCGAGGGTGAACGGGCCGACGGCGCACGCGGCGTCTCCGGAGAGGGGGAACGATGATCGGGCGCGATCTCCTCGGCATCGAAGACCTCGACCGCGCGGACATCGAGCGCATCCTCGAGACCGCGCAGCGCATGCAGGAGGTGGGGCTCCGCGAGATCAAAAGCGTCCCGACGCTCCGCGGCCGCACGGTCATGAATCTGTTCTTCGAGTCGTCGACGCGCACGCGCACCAGCTTCGAGATCGCGGGCAAGCGGCTCTCGGCCGACGTGATCAACTTCTCTGCGGAGAGCTCGAGCCTCTCCAAGAGCGAGAGCATCCTCGACACGGCGACGCACGCTCGACGCCATGGCGCCGGACGCGGTGATCGTCCGCCACAAGGTCGCCGGCGTCCCGAAGCGGATCGCCGACGTGCTCGACTGCTCCGGTGATCAACGCCGGTGACGGCGCGCACGAGCACCCGACCCAGGCGCTCCTGGACCTCTTGACCGTCCTCGAGGAGAAGCGGCGGATCGACGGCCTCACGGTGGCGATCGTGGGCGACATCCTGCACTCGCGCGTGGCGCGCTCGAACATCTACGGCTTCCTGAAGCTCGGCGCCGAGGTGCGCGTTGCCGGGCCGCCGACGCTGCTGCCCGCCCGGGATCGAGACGCTCGGCGTGAAGGCCTACACGTCGCTGCGCGAAGCGATCGACGGCGCGGACGTGGTGATGGCGCTCCGCATCCAGAGCGAGCGGCTGTCGGGCGCCTACGTGCCGAGCGTGCGCGAGTACTCGGCGACGTGGGGTCTCGATCGCGCGAAGCTCCGCTTCGCGAAGGAGGACGCGATCGTCATGCACCCCGGCCCGATCAACCGGGGCGTGGAGATCGCGCACGATCTCGCGGACCGGCGGCCGAGCGTGATCCTCGACCAGGTGCGCAACGGCGTCGCCCTGCGGATGGCGGTCCTCTACCTGCTGACGGGCAGGCCGCACACGCCCGGCGCGGGGTCCCCGCAATGAGCCTGCTGCTCATCCGCGGGGGCCGCGTCCTCGACCCGTCGAGCGACCGCGACGCCGTGGCGGACGTGCTGATCGAGGACGGCCGGATCGCGGCCGTCGAGGCGGCCCTCGACGTACCGGGCGCGCGGGTGATCGAAGCCCGCGACCGCTGGATCACCCCCGGCTTCGTCGATCTGCACACGCACCTGCGCGAGCCCGGCCAGGAGTACAAGGAGGACATCGCGTCCGGCGGACGCTCGGCGGTGTCGGGCGGGTTCACGACGGTCTGCTGCATGGCGAACACGCACCCCGCGAACGACGACCCCGCGGTCACCGACTACATCCTCGATCGCGCGCGGCAGGACTCGCCCGCGCGCGTCTTCCCGATCGCGGCCGCGACGAAGGGCCTCGAAGGCAAGGTCATGACGGAGATGGCCACGCTCCAGAAGGCGGGCGCCGTGGCGTTCAGCGACGACGGGCGCACGATCATGGACGGCGGGGTGATGCGACGCGTGCTCGAGTACGCGCGCATGGTGGGCGCTCCGGTGTCCGTGCACGCCGAGGACTGCACGCTCGTGGGGCACGGCGTCGTCAACGAAGGCGCCGTGTCGACGCGCCTCGGTCTCCCGGGCAACCCGGCGGCGGCGGAAACGGTCCTCGTCGCGCGCGATCTCGTGCTCGCCGAGCTCACGGGGGGGCACCTCCACGTGGGCCACGTGTCGACGGCCGGAGCCGTGGCGCTGATCCGGCAGGCGCGGGAGCGCGGCGTGCACGTCACCGCCGAGGTCACTCCGCACCATCTCACCCTGACGGACGAGGCGACGCTGGGGTTCGACACGAACACGAAGATGGCGCCGCCGCTGCGCTCGGCCGTCGACGTGCGGGCGTGTCGGCAGGGCCTCGTCGAGGGCGTGATCGACTGCATCGCCACCGATCACGCGCCGCACGCGCCGCACGAGAAGGACGTGGAGTTCACCACGGCCCCGCCCGGCGTGCTCGGGTTCGAGACCGCGTTCGCCGTCGTGCTGGATCTGGTGCGGGCAGGCGAGCTGTCCCCGCTCGAGCTCGTGCGGCGGCTCGCGACCAACGCCGCGCGGATCCTGCGCAAGCCCGAGCTCGGCTCGCTCGCCGTGGGCTCGGTGGCCGACGTCGTCGTGGCCGATCCCGAGCGGGAATGGGTCTACGACCCCGCGAAGGGATGGTCGAAGAGCCGCAATTCCCCCTGGTCGGGCGCGAAGCTCCTCGGCCGCGTGCTGTGGACCGTCGTGGAAGGCCGCATCGTCTACGACGTCGAGAGAGGAGTCCTCTTCCCGTGACGCCTGCGAGCTCTCCCCCGCGGCCGGCGCTCCTCGCGCTCGCCGATGGAACGGTCTACCGCGGAACCGGCTTCGGAGCCGAAGCGACCGGGGTCGGCGAGGTGTGCTTCAACACCAGCATGACGGGGTACCAGGAGATCCTCACCGACCCCTCGTACGCCGGCCAGATCGTCACCATGACGTACACGCAGATCGGAAACGTCGGCGTGAACCCGGAGGACGAGGAGTCGAGCCGGCTCTCGCTCGCGGGCTTCGTGGTGAAGGAGCTGTTCACGACGCCGTCGAACTGGCGGGCGCGCGAATCGCTCGACGCGTACCTGCAACGCCACGGCGTCCCGGGCATCGCCGGCCTCGACACGCGCGCTCTCGTGAGAAGGATCCGCGACACCGGCTTCCAGACCGGAGTGCTGTGCAGCGACCCGAAGGCGCTCGACGAGCGGGCGCTCGTGGAGCGCGCGCGCACCGCGCCGACGCTCGAGGGCCGCGATCTCGTCGCCGACGTCACGACGCGCTCGACCTACGTGTTCCGGGAGGGAACCTGGCCGGGCGTCGCCGGCCAGCTGCCGCGCGCGACCCGACCCGAGACCCGCTTCCGCCTCGTCGCGTACGACTTCGGGGTGAAGCGCAACATCCTCCGCCGGCTCGTCGAGCAGGGGTTCGACGTCACGGTCGTACCGGCGAAGACCCCGGCGAGCGAGGCGCTCTCGCACCGCCCCGACGCCATCTTCCTGTCGAACGGTCCCGGCGACCCGGCGGCGGTCGCCGGCGTCCCCGCGATCGTGCGCGAGCTCGCGGACCGCAATCTCCCGATCTTCGGGATCTGCCTCGGGCACCAGATCCTCGGCCTCGCGCTCGGCGGGAAGACGCGGAAGCTGAAGTTCGGTCACCACGGGGGCAACCAGCCGGGGCAGGACCTCGCGACGCGCAAGGTGGCGATCTGCGCCGAGAACCACGGCTATGCGGTCGAGGCCGAGTCGCTCACCGCGGCCGGCGAGCCCGTGGCGGTCACGCACAAGAACCTGAACGACGGGACCGTCGAGGGGCTCGCGCACGCGACGCGGCCGATCTTCTCGGTGCAGTACCACCCCGAAGCGTCGCCGGGCCCACACGACGCCGCGTACTTCTTCGGACGGTTCCGGGAGATGGTCGCGCGGCACCGCGCGGGCGAGAAGGTGACCGGCGCAGCGATCGCGGCGGTGAAGTAGATGCCGAAGCGCACCGACGTCTCCACGATCTTCGTGGTCGGCTCCGGCCCGATCGTGATCGGACAGGCGTGCGAGTTCGACTATTCGGGCACGCAGGCCTGCAAGGCGCTGCGCGAGGAGGGCTACCGCGTCGTCCTCCTCAACTCGAACCCCGCCACGATCATGACCGACCCGGAGACGGCGGACCGCACCTATGTCGAGCCGATGACCGTCGAGACCGTCGAGCGCATCCTCGAACGCGAGCGACCCGACGTGCTGCTGCCGACGATCGGCGGCCAGACCGCGCTCAACCTGGCGGTCGAGCTCGCCGAGCGGGGCGTGCTCGCGAAGTACGGCGTCGAGCTGATCGGCGCGAAGCTCGACGCGATCCTGAAGGCCGAAGACCGCGACCTGTTCCGCGAGGCCATGCGCAAGCTCGGCCTGCGCGTGCCGATCTCGGGCGTCGCGCACTCGCTCGAGGACGCGCGGCGCATCCTCCAGGAGACGAAGCTCCCGGCCATCATCCGGCCGAGCTTCACCCTGGGCGGCACCGGCGGGAGCGTGGCGTTCGAGGCGGAGGAGTTCGAGCCCCTCGTCGAGTGGGCGCTCCAGCAGTCGCCGCGCCACCAGTGCCTCATCGAACAGAGCGTCCTCGGGTGGAAGGAGTACGAGCTCGAGGTGATGCGCGACACGGCGGACAACGTCGTGATCATCTGCTCGATCGAGAACTTCGACCCGATGGGCGTCCATACGGGTGACTCGATCACCGTCGCCCCCGCGCAGACGCTCACCGACAAGGAATACCAGGAGATGCGCGACGCGGCGGTCGCCATCATCCGCGAGATCGGCGTCGACACCGGCGGCTCGAACATCCAGTTCGGCGTGGACCCGAAGGACGGCACCCTCGTGGTGATCGAGATGAACCCCCGTGTGTCGCGCAGCTCCGCGCTCGCCTCGAAGGCGACGGGCTTCCCGATCGCGAAGATCGCGGCGAAGCTGGCGGTCGGGTACACCCTCGACGAGCTCCGCAACGACATCACGCGGGAGACGCCCGCGTCGTTCGAGCCCACGATCGACTACGTGGTCACGAAGATCCCCCGCTTCACCTTCGAGAAGTTCCCGAACGCGGACAATCGTCTCACGACGCAGATGAAGTCCGTGGGCGAGGTGATGGCGATCGGCCGTACGTTCAAGGAGAGCCTTCAGAAGGCCGTCCGCTCGCTGGAGATCGGCCACGCGGGCTTCGAGCCGCCGGACGCGCCCGCCGGCGCAGCGGGTCTCGACGCCCTGTGGGCGCAGATCGACGTGCCGCGTCCGGGACGGCTGTGGGCGCTCGTGGAGGCGCTGCGGCGGGGCGTCTCGATCGAGGAGCTCTACCGGAGGTCGGCGATCGATCCGTGGTTCCTAGGCAACCTGGCGGAGATCGTGGAGCTGGAGAGCTCGCTCGCCGCGGCCCGCGCGGGCGACCGATCCGCCTGGCTCCGTCCCGCGAAGCAGGCCGGGTTCTCGGACAAGCGGCTCGCGACGCTCTGGGGCGTCACGGAGGAGGAGGTGCGCGCGCTGCGCCACGCGGCGGGCGTTCGTCCGGTGTACAAGCGCGTCGACACGTGCGGCGCGGAATTCGAGGCGTTCACGCCCTATCTCTATTCGACGTACGAGGACGAGTGCGAGGCGCGCCCCACGGCGCGTCGCAAGATCATGATCCTCGGCGGCGGACCGAACCGGATCGGGCAGGGCATCGAATTCGACTACTGCTGCGTGCACGCCGTCTTCGCGCTGCGCGACGCGGGCTTCGAGACGATCATGGTGAACTGCAATCCCGAGACCGTCTCGACGGACTACGACACGAGCGACCGGCTCTACTTCGAGCCGCTCACGCTCGAGGACGTGCTCGAGATCGTGCACAAGGAGCAGCCCGAAGGCGTGATCGTCCAGTTCGGCGGCCAGACGCCGCTGCGGCTCGCCGTCGCGCTCGAACGGGCGGGCGCGCCGATCATCGGCACCTCGCCCGACGCGATCGACCGCGCGGAGGACCGCGAGCGCTTCGACCAGGTGCTCGAGAAGCTCGCGTTGAAGCGTCCACCGGCCGGGATGGCGCGCAGCCAGCACGAGGCCGAGGCCGTCGCGGCACGGCTCGGCTACCCGGTGCTCGTGCGCCCGTCCTACGTGCTCGGCGGCCGGGCGATGCAGATCGTCCACGACGCGGAGTCGCTCCGCAGCTACATGCGCTTCGCCGTCAAGGCGTCGCCGGAGCACCCGGTGCTGGTGGACCGGTTCCTGTCCGACGCGACCGAGGTCGACGTGGACGCGATCTGCGACGGCGAGCGGGTCGTGATCGGCGGCATCATGGAGCACATCGAGGAGGCCGGCGTCCACTCCGGCGACAGCGCGTGCTCGATCCCGCCGTACTCGCTGCCGCAGGCCGTCATCGACGAGATCCTGACGTCGACGCGGCGCCTCGCGCTCGAGCTCGGCGTGCGCGGGCTGATGAACGTGCAGTACGCCGTGAAGGGCGGCGAGGTGTACGTGCTCGAGGTCAACCCTCGCGCATCGCGCACGGTGCCGTTCGTGTCGAAGGCGATCGGCCGTCCGCTCGCGAAGCTCGCAGCGCTCGTCATGGTCGGCAAGACGCTCGAAGAGCTGGGCTTCACCGAGGAGATCTGGCCGAAGCACTTCTGCGTGAAGGAGGCCGTGTTCCCGTTCGTGAAGTTCCCCGGGGTGGACGTGCTGCTGGGACCGGAGATGCGGAGCACGGGCGAGGTGATGGGCATCGACTCGGACTTCGGGCGCGCCTACGCGAAGGCGCAGATCGAGGCCGGCAACAGCCTGCCGACGAGCGGACGCGTGCTCGTGTCGGTGCGGGCCGAGGACCGCGAGCGGATCGGCGAAGCCGTGCGCGAGCTGGCGCAGAACGGGTTCGAGGTGCTCGCCACGCCGGGCACGGCCGAGGGGCTCGAGAAGCTCGGCATCCGCGTGACGAGCGTGCCGAAGGTGGGGCGGGGCAAGAACCGACGTGCTCGACCGCATCCAGGCCGGCGAGGTCGACCTCGTGATCAACACCGTGGGATCCGACCCCGTATCGGTGCGCGACTCCTTCGAGATCCGGCGGGCGGCGCTCCAGCGCGGCCTGCCGTACTTCACGACCGCGGCCGCCGCGCGCGCCGCCGCCGGCGCGATCAAGGCGCTGCGGCTCGAGTCCATCGGCGTGCGGTCCCTCCAGGAAATCCACCCCGGCTAGTTCCCGCGCGAGGAGCGACCGTGAGCACGCCCTCTCCCTTCGCGGCGGCGATCGAGGCGGTGCGCAAGCCGATCGCGTTCGCCGCGCACGACGACTTCGCCCACGCCGACCGCGTTCGCGGGTTGGAGGCGGCCGTGCGCGCCGCCGCCGACCGCGCGCTCGCGCTCGCGATCCCGCGCGACGCACGCCGGGCGCTCGAGGCCGTGCGCACGCTCTTCCTCGAACCGCTCGACGCTGTGGCGCTGCGCGCCGCCGCGCCGCGGGCCCTCGCGCTGCTGGCGCCGCTCGCCGCGCCGGAGTTCGCGGCGGCCGCCCTGGCGCGTCCCCTGACCGCCCTTCCGGGGGTCGGCGCGAAGCGCGCGCAGACCCTCGCGAAGCGCGGCCTCCGCACGATCGCCGATCTGCTCTTCCACCTCCCGGTCCGCTGGGACGACCGCCGCGCCCTGCAGTCCGTCGGGCAGCTCGAGGTCGGGCACCGGGCGAGCTTCGTAGCGACCGTCCTGCTCAGCGACTTCATCGCTGCGCGCGGCCGCGGCGGCCGACCGGCGCGGGCGTTCCAGGCCGTCGTCGGCGACGGCACGGGAACGGTGAACCTGAAGTGGTTCCGCGGCGGCGACGCGATCAAGGGCATCGCCCGGAAGGGCGCGACCCTCCGCATCACGGGCGAGGTCCGCCGGTATCGCTTCGCGAAGGAGCTGCTCCACCCCGAGATCGAGCTCGTCGCCGACGAGCCCGCGGTCGACGGCGCAGCCGGCGTGCGCGCGGATCCCGTCGTGCCGGACTACGCGTCGCCGGAGGGCGTGCATCCACGCGCCCTGCGCCGTCTGGTGTCGCTCGTGGTGTCGGAGTACGCGGACCTCGCGGAGGGCTTCCTTCCCGCGCCGCTCGTCCGCGAGCGCGGACTGCCCGAGGTGCCGGCGGCTCTGCGCGCGCTCCACGCGCCAGGCCCCGAGGCCGAAGTGGCCGCGCTCGCCGCACGCACGAGCCCGGCGCACGAGCGGCTCGTGCTGGAGGAGCTCTACCTGCTCGAGCTCGGGCTCGCGCTGCGCCGAGCTGCGCGCACGCGCGAGCCGGGGGTTCCGCTCGGCGCGGCCGACGGTGACGCGCCCCGATCCGCGGTGGACGCGCTGCCGTTCCGTCTGACGGACGCGCAGCGCCGGGCGTGGGGTGAGATCCGGGCGGACCTCGGACGCCCGCATCCGATGAGCCGCCTTCTCCAGGGCGACGTCGGGAGCGGCAAGACGGTCGTCGCGTTCCTCGCTGCGCTCGCCGCGGCGAGGAGCGGGCTCCAGGCCGCCCTCATGGCGCCCACCGAGCTGCTGGCCGAGCAGCACGCCCGCACGCTGGGACGGTTGATGGCGTCGGGCGGACGTGCGCTCGCGCTCCGTCTTTCGCTGCTCACCGCCTCGCTCTCGCGCGCTGACGCGAACGCCGTGCGGAGGGCGCTCGCCGCAGGCGAGATCGACCTCGTGGTCGGCACGCACGCGCTCGTCCAGGAGGACGTGGGCTTCGCGGGGCTCGGGCTCGCGATCGTGGACGAGCAGCACCGTTTCGGGGTGCTCCAGCGACAGGCGTTGTCGCGGCATGGTGTCGGAGGAGCGAGCCCTCACGTGCTCGTCATGACGGCGACGCCGATTCCGCGAACGCTCGCCCTCACGGTCTACGGCGACCTCGACCTCTCGGTGATCGACGAGCTTCCGCCCGGCCGCACGCCGGTGGCGACGGAGCTCCTGCGGGAGGGGCAGGGGACCCGGATCGCGGCCGCGATCCGCGAGGCGACCGCGCGCGGCGAGCAGGTGTACGTCGTGTATCCGCTCGTCGAGGAGTCCGAGAAGACCGACCTCAGGGCGGCGACCGAGTCCACGCGGAAGATCCAGGCTGCGTTTCCGATGCTGCGGGTGGACCTGGTTCACGGGCGGCTCGATGCGGCGGAGCGGGCGGAGGCGATGGCACGGTTCGAGCGCGGCGATGTGCACGTGCTCGTCTCCACGACGGTGATCGAGGTGGGCGTCGACGTGCCGAACGCCACGCTGATGGTGATCGAGCATGCGGAGCGCTTCGGTCTTGCCCAGCTGCACCAGCTGCGGGGCCGGGTGGGGCGCGGCGTCCGTCCGGGCCGCTGTCTGCTCATGGCCCGCGGCGCGACCGAGGAGAGCGAGGCGCGGCTGCGTGCGATGCTGGAATCGACGGACGGCTTCGCGATCGCCGACGCGGATCTGCGGATCCGCGGTCCGGGGGAGTTCCTGGGCACGCGCCAGAGCGGTCGGATCCCCGATCTCCGGATCGCCGACCTGGTGCGCGACGCCCGGCTCATCTCGGTCGCGCGCGAAGCGGCGCTCGACGCAGTCCGTCGCGACGCGGGGCTGCGTCGGTCGCCGGGGCTGGCGAGGGCGGTCGAAGCTCGCTGGGGCGAACGGCTCGCTCTCGCTGGCGTCGGCTAAACTACTGACAGCGATGTCGGCTGCCCGACACCCGCGATGCGTCGCCTTGCCCGCGCTGCTCGCGGCGGGTACAAGCACAGACACCACGCGAGAGTGTCGTCTTGGCCGAAGCACGATCCTCACATCGGACCTTCAAGCTCGGGCCGTTCGAGGTGGATCTCGACGCGGGTGAGCTCCATCGTGGGGCCGATCGGGTCCAGCTCCAGGAGCAGCCGTTCCGGTTGCTCGCTCTCCTGGTGTCCAGCCCCGGAGCCCTCGTCACGCGCGAAGAGGTGCGCGCGAAGCTCTGGCCCAAGGGGACCTACGTCGACTTCGACCGCAGCCTCAACACGGCTGTGAAGAAGCTGCGCCGCGCGCTGGGCGATTCGGCCCGGCGTCCCCACTACGTGGAGACCGTCGCGCGGCGTGGCTACCGGCTGCGCGTCGAGGCGCCGGGCGTCGCGAGTCGCGCGGCGGACGCCCCGACGGGCGCGTGCACGCTCGCCGTCCGGGTCTCCCCGGGGACCGGGCGGCCGGGCGGAGCGCGTTGGCAGGCGCTGCGTGAGGTGATCGCAGCGACCGGGGGCGAGGAGAGGGGCGGTCGGTTCGAGGCGCTGCTGGCGGCGTTCCACGCGCCCGCGGATGCCCTCCGGTGCGCGATCGCGCTCCAGCAGGCATCGGCGCAGCAGCAGCCCGGAGCGGCGGGCGGCCAGCTGCGCGTCGGCATCGATGCGGGCGTCGACGTGAAGGCGCGGACCAGCGCGCTCGGCCTCGCGCGTCGGGCGTCGATTGGAGAGATCCTCTGCGCGGAGGCCGTCCGCGCGCCGCTCGAGGGCCGCGAAGCGTTCCAGTTCCGCGCTGCCGCCCGTGCTGCGCGGACCGGGGCGGACCGGGAAGCGACATTGGTGCACAGTGTGGTGTACGACCCCACGCGGCCGACGGTGCTGCTCGCCCGTCCGCCGTTCGTGGGCAGGGAGCACGAGATCGCGGAGCTTGGACGGCTCATCGCGTCGGCCCAGAGTGGGCGCGGGGGCCTCGTGCTCGTCAGCGGCGAGGCGGGAATCGGGAAGACGCGCGTCCTCGAGGAGCTCGCGGAGCGCGCCCGGCGCGGGGGCGCCCGCGTCCTGTACGGCCGCTGCCCGCAAGGCGACTTTGCGCCGCCCTTCGCCGCGTTCGCCGAGGCACTGGACAGGTACGCGCGGTTCGCGACGCCGCGTGAGCTGGCGCGCGATCTCGGGCTCTCGGCGGGAGTCCTCGCGAGGCTCGTCCCTGCGGTCCGGGAGCAGCTCGCCGACTTGCGGGAGCCGGCCGCTCTCCGGCCCAACGAGGAGAGCCACCGTCTCATCGACGCGATCGCGCAGCTCGTCCAGGCCGTCGCGCGCCGCGAGACCATCATGATCCTGCTCGACGACCTGCACTGGGCGTCCGCCGCCACGCTCGCGCTGCTCGGTCACCTGGCCCGGCTCGCGCCGTCCACCCGGCTGATGCTCGCCGTCGCTTACCGCGCGGAAGAGGTCGGCGAGGAGCACCCGCTCGCGGCCGCGCTGCCCGTCCTGCGGCGGGAGGAAGGCACTGCGGAGCTCCGCCTCGCAGGCCTCGCCGACGTGGACATCCGGCGCCTGCTCGAGACCGTGTCCACCCAGGAGGTGGCGCCGGAGTTCGCGGAGGCGCTGCAGCGCGAGACGAATGGCCACCCGTTCTTCCTGCGGGAGCTGCTGCTCCACTGGCTCGAGGACGGGCGGATCCACCGGGAGGACGGGCGCTGGACCACGGACCTCGAGGTGGACGCGCTCGGCGTCCCCGAGAGCGTACGCGCGCTCATCGACAGGCGACTCTCTACGGTGTCGGATGAGGCGCGGCGCCTGCTCACGGCGGCGGCGGGCTGCCCTGCGGCGTTCCGCTTCGAGGTGGTCTACCGGGCTGCCGACCTTGCGGAGCGTCGCGCCCTGGACGCGCTCGACGAGGTGGTCGAAGCGCAGCTCGTCCGTCCGGAGCACGAGCCCGACACGTACGCATTCACGCACGCGCTGTTCCGGCACGTGCTCTACACCAGCATGACGACCGCGCGCCAGGTGCGGCTGCACCGTCGCCTGGCGGAGGAGATGGAGCGCGCCTTCGGCGAGCTCGCCGCCGAACGGGCGGGGGAGGTGGCGGACCAGTACTACCGGAGCGCCGCGCTCGCCGGCGCGGAGCGCGGCGTCGTACACTGCCTCGCTGCGGCCGACCACGCAGAGCGCGCGCCCGCCCAGGCGGACGCCGCGGCGTTCCTCCGCATGGGACTTCGGCTCGTACCGCCCGACGACCCGCGCCGCACTCGCATGCTCGCGCGCCTCGGCCGCGCGCTCGCATGGAGCGGGGCTGCGGAGGAGGCGACGCGCCTCGCCCTGGGGGCAGTGCCGCTGCTCGCAGCCCAGGAGGGCGCGGCCGCCGCGGCCGAGTACGCGGCGGAGGCTGCGGATGCGATCTGGTGGGCCGCGTTCGACACCCGCGCGTGGCGCGTGGCGGCGGAGGGTCTGCGCCACACCGGCGGCCGGCGCGACCTCACGTGGGCGCGCCTCCTGGCGCACGACCTGAACCGGCGGGAGGGCACCGATCCCGTGCACCCCGGCATTCCGCTCGACAGCCCCGAGCGTCGCGAGCTGTCACACGTCGTCCTCGCGAACCCCGACGCCCTCGAGCTCCACCACCAGAACGAGCTCTGGCGCTATGCAATCTTCTCGTCGCGCTCCGCAGTGCTCGAGCGGGCGGTGGAAGTGCCCCACTTCGCGGGCTTCTGGGCCGGGGACTACCGCCGTGCGCTCGCGCGCACGCGCGACTGGGCGGAAGCCGCGCACGAGCGCGGCCAGATCGCACGGGGGGCGATGATGTGGTCGTTGGTCGCCCGCCTCGAATCCGCGCTCGGCAACCTCGCCGCGTCGCACGAATCCTACGCCCGCGCGACGGCCCTCGCCGCGCGCGTGCCCCCTGCGCCTCTCGTCGCGCTGTGGCTCGGCGCCGTGCCCGCGGAGCACGCCGTGCTCCGCGGCGCGGGCCTGCCGGAGCTGATCCCCTCGTACGAGGGCCTCCTCCGCCTCGCGGCTCCGGAGAACCAGTGGGCGATGGCGCTCACCCGCGCCGGCGTCGCGCTCGCCTACGCAGAAGCGGATCGGACGGACGACGCGATGCGCGCGGTGGCCGCCGTCATGCCGGCGATCGAGCGTGCGCCCGGCTGGAGCGTGAACTACACGCTCGTCATCCATCTCGCGATCGCCGCCGCCTGGACGGCCGGGCGCGCGGACTTCGCGGAACCGATGGAGCTCCACCTGCGCGAGAAGACGCTCGCCCCCGACTTCCGCTATCCGCACGCGGACGCGCGGCTCTCCCTGGCGCGCCTCTGCGCGCTCCAGGGCCGTCACGACGAGGCCGCGGAGTGGTTCCTGTGGGCGCGCGAGGTGCTGGACGAGCAGGGCGCCCGACCGCTTCGGGCGCTGGCCGACTACGACGAGGCCCGGATGTGGCTCCGGCGCGGTGCTCCCGGCGACGCCGCCCGCGCGAAGCCCTTCCTTGCCGCCGCCCGGCGGCAGTTCGCGACGATCGGCATGCCCGGCTGGGCCCGCCGCGCCGCCGCCCTCGCCAGCTGACCCGTCCCCACGGAAGACGTGAAGGCCGGGGACGTTTCTTCGAGTCCAGGCGATGGGCCGGCGCTCCAAGAAAGGAACCGCCGTGCCGGAGCGCCATGGTGGGTGCCACACCAAGCGTTCCGACACGGCGGTCCGGCGTCACCTTCGCCGGCGACGCGAGTCGCCCTGACCGGCACGGCCGGATCCTCGCTCGCGACGAGCCGAGGGGGTCGTCCATCGCGAGAAGGAACGCGCCGGCCTGGGTCGGGCCCACTCCGGCCTCCAACCCATCGACCCGCGATCCGGGTGCGCCGCTGCGTAGGATGCCGCCGGGCGGCACGGGAAGTTGTGATCTCGAAGTGAACCGGACGGAACCTGGCCGACGTACCCTTCGCTACAGGTCCATCCGGGGCGTCCGCGCACCGATCCGGCGTCCTCCCAGTCATCGCCTTGACTGCGCCGCTGCGCTCCTCTAGAGAGTACGGCATGGCGACCCGGCAGCTCGCGACCCTCTTCCACCTGCTCCTCCTTACGGGGGCGGGAGAGGGGGCGTTCGGCCGCTAAGCCGAAGTCGCTGGAACGAAAACCCTCTCCCGCCGAGCCCGGCCGGAGAGGGTTTCGTGTCTCTGGGGCCCCGCCCCGCCCGACGCGCCTCCCGCTCCCGCCGGTCCGGCACCGAGGAGCGTGTGATGGACGAGCGAACGGGCGACCGCGTCGTGATCTTCGACACCACCCTGCGCGACGGCGAGCAGTCCGCCGGCGTGTGCTTCTCACGAGGCGACAAGCTGGAGATCGCCGCCGCCCTCGCCGCGATGGGCGTTGACGTGATCGAGGCCGGCTTCCCGGGCGCGTCGCCGGCGGAGCTCACGTCCGTCCGCGCGGTGGCGCAGCAGATCCGCGGAGCCGTGGTCTGCGGGCTCGCGCGCGCGGTGCCCGGCGACGTGGAGGCCGCGGTCGAGGCGCTGCACTGCGCCGCCCATCCGCGCATCCACGTATTCGTGAACGCGAGCGACATGCAGCTCGCTCACCAGCTGCGCAAGGGGCGCGAAGCCGTGCTCGAGATGACGCGGATCGCGGTGCGACAGGCGCGCTCGGGCGCGGCGGAAGTCGAGTTCAGCCCGATGGACGCGACGCGCGCGGACGCCGCCTTCCTCGCCGAGCTCGTGCGCGCCGCGCTCACGGCGGGAGCTTCGACGATCAACCTGCCGGACACGGTCGGCTTCATCCTGCCGGACGCGCTGCGCGTGCTGATCGAGGGGCTCTACGCCCGCGTCCCGGAGCTGCACGACGCCGTGGTGTCGTTCCACGGCCAGGACGACCTCGGCCTCGCCACGGCGAACGCGATCGCCGCGGTGTCGGCCGGCGTGCGGCAGCTCGAGGTGACGGTGAACGGCATCGGCGAGCGCGCCGGGAATACCTCGTTCGAGGAGGTCGTGATGGCGCTCCGCGTCCACGGCCCCGCGCTCGGCGTACGCACCGGCGTCGACCCGCGCGGGATCTTCGCGCTCTCGAAGCTGGTGGAGGCGCGGAGCGGGATGGCCGTCGCGTCGAACAAGGCGATCGTGGGACGCAACGCGTTCCGTCACGCGTCGGGCATCCACCAGGACGGCGTGCTCAAGCAGCGCGAGACCTACGAGGTGATCGACCCGGCGGAGATCGGGCATCCGACGGGCACGGAGATCGTGCTGGGCAAGCTCTCGGGGCGCGCGGGGTTCGCGGCGCGTGCGCGAGCGCTGGGGTTCGCGCTGGAGGGCGGGGCGCTGCAGCGCGCGTTCCAGCGCTTCCAGCAGCTCGCGGACGCGAAGCGCGAGGTGGACGACGACGACGTGCGGAGGATCTGCTCGGCGCGGGCGACGGCGATCGCCTAGCCTGGCCGGAGCTTCAGAGGCCGCCGCTCAGCGCCGCTGCGGCGACGAAGGCCTCGCGCACGTCCTGACGCAGTTTGGCGTCGCAGAGGAAGTCGAGGGTGGTCATCGCGAGCGCCTTCGCGCCGTCGATCGCCGCCGCGTCGCCGAGGTCGGAGGCCGCCCATCTGGCGAACTCCGCATTGTGGATCGTGACGTGCGGCGGGGCCGCGGCGATCATGGGATGGATCGAAGGGACGCGCTGGCTCACGTTGCCCATGTCCGTGCTGCCCTGCACGCCCGGCGGAAGCTTGTCGTAGGGGAAGAAGCGTCGCCCGAGCGACTCCGCATTGCGCTGGTAGACGCCCGCGAGGGGCCAGTTCGTGCGCAGATCGAGGTAGTCGGGGGCGTGCCACGTGATGTCGAGCGTCGCGCCGGTGGCCGCCGCGCCCGCGTGGAAGCAGCCCTCGACGCGGCGCTTCAGCGGAGCGAGCTCCTCGGCATTGCGCGCGCGCACGTAGAACCGCCCCTCCGACTCGTCCGGCACGATGTTCGGCGCGAGCCCTCCCTGCGTGATGATCCCGTGGATGCGCTCCGTGGGCTTGATGTGCTGCCGGAGCGCAGCGATCGACTGGTACGCGAGCACGAGCGCGTCGAGCGCGTTCACGCCGCGGTCGGGCATGGCGGACGCGTGGGCCGCCACTCCGCGGTAGCGGACCGTGAGGTCGGCGACCGCGATGCAGGGCATCGTGGCGAGGTCGACCCCGGACGGATGCACCATGAGGGCGGCATCGACGCCCTCGAACGCGCCCTGCTCGGCCATCAGCTCCTTGCCGCCGCCACGCTCCTCGGCCGGCGTGCCGAGGAGGCGCACGCGGCCCGGCAGCCTCGGACCGAGGGCACCCAAGGCGAGGCCGGCGCCGAGCGCGGCCGTGGCGATGAGGTTGTGGCCGCAGGCATGGCCGATCCCCGGGAGCGCGTCGTACTCGGCGAGGAGCGCGACCCGCGGTCCCGCGGACCCGATCGCCCCTGCGAACTCGCTCTCGAACGCGGTCGCGAGACCATATGCGCCCCGCGACACCGGGAGGCCCGCCTGCTCGATCGCGCGACACAGGAGGGAGGCAGCCTCGCGCTCCTCGAATGCGAGCTCCGGTTTTGCGTGGATGGCGTGTGACACGCGCAACAGATCCGTCCGCAGCCCGTCGATCGTCGCGCACGCTTCGCGCTTGAGCGCCTGGACGTCCATCGGTGCACCTCCGCCCGCCCGTCAGTCTACGGCCATCCTCGCCCCGTGTCCCGGTTGCTCTCGCGGAGCTTCCTCTCGCTCGTCCTCGCCCAGAGCTGCCTTCCACGGCTCGTTCAATCCCGGCAACGCGGGTTCGACGCTCGCCCTCGGCTTCGTGGGGGAGCGCTACTGCGCCTCGGGCGCCGCTGCGCTCAGCGCTCCTCGGGGAGGATCATCCGAAAGAGCGGCGTGAGCTCGGGCCCCTGTCGCAGGGTGTGGCCGCCGTCCACGCCGATCACCTGACCCGTCACCCAGCCGGCCTCGTCGGAGAGCAGGAAGGCCACGATCGCCCCCACGTCTCCCGGCACGCCGATCCTCGACACGGGCATGCGTCGCAGGTATTCGGCGCGGGCGTCGGCGTTCGACGTGAGGGGAACCGCGAGATCCGTCTCGACGAGGCTCGGCATCACCGCGTTCACCCGGACGCCGTGCTCGCCGAGATCGTCGGCCGCGCAGCGCGTCAGCATGTTCACGCCGGCTTTCGACGCGCAGTACGAGGTCATCCACCGATGGGTGAGGGCGCCCGCGATCGAGCCGATGTTGACGATGCTGCCGCCGCCGGCGGCCTTCATGGCGCGCGCCTCGGCGCGCAGACAGCGGAAGACCCCGGTCAGGTTGGTGTCGAGCGTGGCAGCGAACTCCTGGGGCGTCGAGTTGAGCACGCTGCCGACGGAGCCGACGCCGGCGGAGTTCACCGCGAGTCCGAGCGGCCCGAACCGCCGGACGGTGTCCGCGATCGCGGCCTCCACCGAGGCGTCCTGCGTGACGTCGCACGCGACCCATCCCGCCCGCGGTCCGAGCGCGTCCGCCGCGGCCTTCAACACATCGGTGCGTCGGCCGCCGAGCACGACCGACCCGCCGCCCTCCACGATCGCGCGCGCGCACGCGAGGCCGATCCCCGTGCCGCCTCCCGACACGAACCCGACCTTGTCCGCGAACCGCTCGCTCGACGGTCCCTCGCCCCGCGCCATGCCGCCTCCTTCCGGCCCGCGGCGCACCGGGTGCGGCGGGCGCGCGGAGCCTAGCCCGGGCGCGGCGTCCGGCGCGCGCGTCGTCGCCTCTGGTAGCCTCGCGCCAGGGGGGATCCATGACCGACGGCAGCCGCCGCGCGATCGTCGCGGCGTTCCTCGCGAACCTCGGGATCGCGCTCTCGAAGTTCATCGCATGGTCCTTCACCGGGGCGGCCTCGATGCTCGCCGAGGCGGTCCACTCGCTGGCCGACACCGGCAACCAGGTGCTCCTCCTCCTCGGAGGCGCGCGTTCGCGGCAGAAGGCCACGCCAGAGCACCCGTTCGGCTACGGGCACGAGCGCTACTTCTGGGGCTTCGTCGTCGCGCTCGTGCTGTTCTCGATGGGCGCGATCTTCGCGATCTACGAAGGCCTGGAGAAGCTGCTCCGTCCGCACGCGATCGAGTCGCCGCAGTGGGCGATCGGCGTGCTCGGGGTGGCGGTGGTGCTCGAGGCGCTGTCGTTCCGCACGGCCATTCGCGAGGCGGCGAAGCTGCGCGGCGACGCTTCCTGGTGGAGCTTCATCCGCCACGCGAAGAGCCCGGAGCTCCCCGTCGTGCTGCTCGAGGACCTCGGCGCGCTGCTCGGTCTCGCGTTCGCGCTCGCGGGCGTCGGGCTCGCGCTCGTCACCGGCGAGCCGCGCTGGGACGCCGCGGGCAGCATCGCGATCGGCGTCCTCCTCGGGGCGATCGCCCTGATCCTCGGGGCGGAGATGAAGAGCCTGCTGATCGGCGAAGGGGCGAGCGCCCAGCACATCCGCTGGATCTGCACGGCGCTCTGCACCGGCGACGAGATCCTGCGCGTCATCCACCTGAAGACCCTGCATCTCGGGCCGGAGGAGCTCCTCGTGGCGGCGAAGGTCGAGTTCCGGCCCGACCTCGACCTGCATGCCCTCGCGCGCGCAATCGACGCGGCGGAGGCGCGCGTCCGGGCGCGCGTGCCGGCGGCGCGGATGATCTATCTGGAGCCCGACGTCTTCCGCCCGCAGGAATGAGCGCGCGCCGGCGCTACACTCCGTTGGCAGCGGGCGAAGGAGCAGGACGTTGGCGGAAGGGATCGTGATCGGGGGCGGCATCGCCGGGCTGGGCGTCGCGCTCGCTCTCTCCCGGGACGGACATGCCGTGACGGTGCTGGAGCGGGACGCGACGCCGCTGCCCGACACCGCCGTGGAGGCCTTCGAGCGCTGGGACCGCCGCGGGGCGCCGCAGGTCCGGCACTCGCACGCGTTCCTCGCCCGGCTGCGGAACCTGCTCCGCGATCGCGCGCCCGACGTGCTCGAAGCGCTGCTCGCCAACGGCGCCTACGACCTGCGCATCCTCGAGATGCTGCCGCCGACCATGGATGACCGCTCGCCGAAGCCGGGCGACGAGGATCTGGTGCTGCTCGGGTGCCGGCGCCTCACGTTCGAGTGGGTGCTGCACTGCATCGTCGCCGCGAGCCCCGGCGTCACGTGGCGGGACGGCGTGGAGGTGCTCGGGCTCGAAGCCGTGCCCGGCGCCGGCGGCGCTCCGCCGCGCGTCGTCGGCGTACGCGCGCAGCGCGCGGGTGGGGCGGCCGAGACGCTCCGCGCCGACTTCGTGGTGGATGCGAGCGGCCGGCGCTCCCCGCTCGCGTCCTGGCTCGGGGAGATCGGCGCGCCCCCGATCGAGGACGAGTCCGAGGACTGCGGGATCTTCTACTCCTCGCGCTTCTACCGCCTGCTTCCGGGCGCGGTCGAGCCGCCGCGCGACGGCCCGATCGGCGCGGACCTCGGCTACATGAAGTTCGCCGTCTTCAACGGCGACTCGCGCATCTTCTCGATCACGCTCGCGGCGTCGCCCGACGACGCGCCCCTCCGCGCCGTGCTGCGTCCGGGCCCGTTCGAGGCCGCAGCGAACGCCATCCCCACGATCCGCGCGTGGCTGGAGCCGGGACGCTCGGAGCCGGTGACCGAGGTCTACAGCATGGCCGGTCTGCGCAACCGCCGGCGCTGCTTCGTGCGCGACGGCGCCCCCGTCGCGCTCGGCGTCCATGCCATCGGCGACGCCGCCATCCATACCAACCCGCTCTACGGCCGCGGCTGCTCGCTCGCGTTCGTCCACGCCTTCCTCCTCGCAGACGCGATCCGCGACCACGGGGGGGACGCCGCGGCGGTGGCGCTGGCCCTCCACGAGGGCACGCGGCGCGAGATCGAGCCGTGGTATCGCTCCGCGCTGACGCAGGATCGGGACGCGCGCGAAGTGGCGGAGAAGCAGCGGCGGGGGGAGGACCCGTTCGCGTCCGCCGGCCAGGGCGCCTCGAACGCGGTCGATCCCAAGGCGTTCATGCGGTCGGTGCTGCGCGACGGCCTGCTGCCGGCCTTGCGCACCGACGCCGTCGTGATGCGCGCCTTCCTGCGCAACTTCAACCTGCTCGACACCCCCGAGTCCCTCCTCGCGAACGGGGAGGTGATGGGCCGCGTGCTGGCCGCGTGGCGGGAGCGCGACCGCCGCCCGCCGGACCTGCCGCTCGGCCCGGTGCGCGAGGAGATGGTGCGCGTGCTCGAGCGGGCGGCCTGACGTGCGACGTCACCGGACCGTGCGCCACGCGCTCGCCCTCGCGCTCGGCCTGGCCGCCAGCGGCCTCGGCGGCTGCGTGACGCTCCCGTCCGAAGGCACGCTCGTGTACCTCGACCATCGCTCGGGCGACTGGTGGGACGGGGAGGGCGTGATGACCGACGTCTCGCCGGATCAGACGTCGTGTCAGGTCGCCGCGCGGAACCGGATCCTCTTCGTCGAGACGAAGTGGGTGCCCTGCAAGTACGTGCACGAGCGCTCGCCCCGCATGGACTGACCCGGCGCGCCGGGCCGCAGCCGGAGACCCTAGTCCGCGCGCCAGCCCTTCCCGCAGAGCCGACAGCGCAGACGCGCCCGGAGGCCCGGGAGCGGGATCCCGAGGACCAGCCACGCGAAGGCGAGGAGGGGCCGCCGCAGGGGGTCGGACTCGACGGCCAGGCTCCGGCAGCGGGGGCAGCGCGGCGCATCGAGGTCGGCCGTCACGAAGTGGGCCGACCGGCGGCCGCCGCCGGGACCCTCCGCCGGGATCAAGGCGAGGGCGCGCTCGCGATCCAGCTCGCGCACCCAGAGCCGCACGCCGTGGAGCCCGCTCAGGAGGCCCGCGGTGTGCTCCCCGGTGAGCGCGGCCTCGATCCCGTCGGCCAGGAGGCGTCCTCGGGCGAGGTGCGCCTCGACGGGGCTCGCGAACGAGGCGATGCCCACGAGCCGGTCCGGATCCGGATCGGGAGCGCCGCGCCCGGGGGTGGGGGGGCGGTCCATGGCGCCGCCAGCGTACAACACGAAAACCCAATGCGGGCTGGACGATCCGAGGGCAGCCGTCTAGTGTGTGCCGCCGCCTGGGGGTGCCTCGCGGGGCTGCGACCCTCGCTCCTTCCCCTGCTCGAGGTTCAGACCCCGGGCGCGCAGGCCGGGCCGGGCGCCGCCCGGCTCGCTCCGCCAAGCGCAGCTTCGTGAGAACCGGGAGACACACATGTCCACGATCACCGTCGCCTTCCTCGCGGCCGGCCTGGCCCTTGCGTACGGCTTCTGGCTGTTCCGCCGCGTGCTCAGCGCCCCGGCCACGTCGCCGCGAGCGCTCGAGATCGCGGGGGCGATCCGCACTGGGGCGCAGGCGTTCCTCTCGCGGCAGTACCGCACCGTGGCGTTCGTGGGCGTCCCGATCGCGGGCCTGCTGGCGGTGTTCCTGGGCGGCTGGACGGCAGGCGGCTTCGTGCTCGGCTCCCTGGCGAGCGCGTCCGCAGGCATCATCGGGATGAACGTCTCCGTGCGGGCCAACGTCCGCGTGGCCGAGGCTGCGAAGGACGGCTTCCAGCGCGCCTTCGGTCTCGCGTTCCAGGGGGGCGCGGTCACCGGCCTCATGGTCGTCGGGCTGGGCCTCCTGTCCCTCGCCGGGCTCGCTGCCGCGATGGAGAGCGCGGGCGTGGCGAGCCCCGACGCGCTGATCGGGCTGGCCTTCGGCGGCTCGCTCATCTCGGTCTTCGCGCGGCTCGGCGGCGGCATCTTCACCAAGGGCGCCGACGTCGGCGCCGATCTCGTCGGCAAGGTCGAGGCGAACATCCCCGAGGACGACCCGCGAAACCCCGCCGTCATCGCCGACAACGTCGGCGACAACGTCGGCGACTGCGCGGGCATGGCGGCCGACCTCTTCGAGACCTACGCCGTCACCGCCGCGGCGGCGATGTTGCTCGCGCACATCCTCTTCCCCGGCAGCGCCGGAATGTTCGTCTACCCGCTCCTGGTGGGCGCGGTCGGCATCGTCGGATCCGTGGTCGCGATCCCGTTCGTGCGCGTCGGTCCTGCGCGGAACAACGAGACTCCCAACGTGATGGGGGCCATGTACCTCGGGCTCGGCATCGCCACCGTGCTGTCGCTGGTGCTCCTCGCGGTGGTCACGGGCGCGTGGCTCGAGATCCCGGCCGGCGCGGCGTTCACCGCCACGGGCCTCGTGGCCTGCGCAGCCATCGGCGGAATCGTGACCGCGGCGATGATGGGCATCACGGACCTCTACACGGGCAGCAAGGCGCGTCCGGTCATCAAGATCGCGAACGACTCGCTGGGCGGTCACGCGACGAACATCATCAGCGGGCTCGCCGTCGGCATGCAGTCGACCGTGGCGCCGGTGCTGGTGATCGTCCTCGCGATGATCAGCTGCCATGCGCTGGCCGGCCTGTACGGAGTGGCGATCGCGGCGATGAGCATGCTCTCGCTGGCCGGCATCGTGGTCGCGATCGACGCCTATGGCCCGATCACGGACAACGCGGGCGGCATCGCCGAGATGGCGGAGATGGGCAAGGAGGTCCGGTCCGTCACCGACCCGCTCGACGCCGTCGGCAACACGACGAAGGCCGTGACGAAGGGCTACGCGATCGCGTCCGCGGGTCTCGCGGCGGTCGTCCTGTTCGCGACGTTCATCGAGGACCTGAAGCGTCTCGGCGGCGCCGCCGTGCAGAACCTGAGCTTCGACATCAGCAACACCTACGTCCTCGCCGGCCTCTTCCTCGGGGCCGTGATCCCGTTCGTGTTCGCGTCGCTCGCCATGAACGCCGTGGGCGTCGCGGGCGGACAGGTGGTGGAGGAGGTGAGGCGCCAGTTCCGTGAGATCAAGGGCCTCATGGAGGGGAAGGCGTCACCGGACTACCGGACATGCGTGGATCTCGTGACCGCGGCGGCGCTCAAGCAGATGATCGCGCCGGCGCTGATCCCCGCGGTGATCCCGGTGGTCGTCGGCCTGGTTCTCGGCGCGCAGGCGCTCGGCGGGCTGCTCATCGGATCGATCGTGTCGGGCGTGTGTGTCGCCATCTCGATGACGACCGGAGGCGCGGCGTGGGACAACGCGAAGAAGTACATCGAGAGCGGTGCGCACGGCGGCAAGGGCAGCGACGCGCACAAGGCCGCCGTCACGGGCGACACCGTCGGCGATCCCTACAAGGACACGGCCGGCCCGGCGATCAACCCGATGCTCAAGCTCGTGAACATCGTCGCGCTCCTGCTGATCCCCTTCCTCACGCACTGAGCCCGTGGTGAGCGCGGCCTCGGGAGGCTCAGCCGAGGCCGACGACCGGCACCCGCACGACCGGCTGCGGCCGGCGCTTTCGCTGACCGATGCGACGCTGCTGTGCGTCGCGTCCGTGATCGGGTCGGGCATCTTCCTCGCGCCGGGCTCGATTGCCGACCTGCTCCCCCACCCCGGGCTCGTGCTCTCGGTGTGGCTCGCGGGCGGCGCGCTCTCCCTCGCCGGAGCTCTCGCGAACGCGGAGCTCGGCGCCATGTTTCCGCACGCCGGCGGCGACTACGTCTACCTCCGCGAGGCCTTCCATCCCCTCGCCGGGTACCTCGTCGGATGGCTCTCGTTCTTCGCCATCTACGTCGGCACGATCGGCACGCTCGCGGCCGGCTTCGCGGCGGCGTTCTCCCACTTCGTGCCGCTCGGGCCCCGGGGCGAGCTCGCTCTCGCGATCGGTATGACCGTGGCGATGTCGGCCTTGAACTACGCGGGGGTGCGCCTCGGCGCGGGCTTCAACAACCTCACGACGCTGGTGAAGATCTGGGGTCTGATCGCGTTCGTGTTCTTCGGGCTTCTCCTCGGAAAGGGCAACGTCGCGAACCTCTCGCCCGTCGTGGCGCAGGCCGCTGAGGTGCCGCTCACCCGGTTCGGCCTCGCGCTGTCGCCGGTGCTGTTCAGCTATCTCGGCTGGAACGCCGCGGTGTACGTCGCGAGCGAGATCCGGGACCCGAAGCGCAACGTGCCGCGGGCCCTGTTCCTCGGCCTCGCGCTCTGCACCGCCATCTATCTGCTCGTGAACGTCGTCTACCTCTATGCGGTGCCGGCCGTCGCCCAGCGCGGCGTGGCGAACATGGGTGAGGCGGCGGCGGGGGCGCTCTTCGGCCCGGTCGGGGGCACGCTCGTCGCCGCGTTCGTGCTTGCGTCGATTCTCGGAACGCTCAATGCGACGATCCTCGTGGGCCCGCGGATCGCGTATGCGATGGCGATCGACGGGCGCTTCTTTGGAGGAGTCGATCGCGTGCACGCCACCTTCGACACGCCGCACGTGGCGATCGTCGTGCAGGGCGTCGCGTCGGTCGTGATCCTGCTCGTGCTGCGGAGCTTCCAGAGCAATCTCGACTTCACGACCTTCGGGATCGTCGTGGCGACCATGGCCGATACCGCGGCGTTGTACGCGCTCCGCGTCCGTCAGCCCGGACGGGCGAGGCCCTACCGCGCCTTCGGCTATCCGTGGGTGCCCGCGCTCTACTTCGTCGCGAACGCCGTCATCGCATTCGTGATGCTCCAGGGCAGGCCGAGGGAGTGCGCGATCGCGCTGGGCGTGGCCGCGACCGGCATCCCGTTCTACCTGGCGTTCGGACGCCGTCGCGCGCCGAGCCGCCCCGGGGCCTAGAGGCGGCGGGTACCGGTCGGGCCCCCCTGCCGGCGGGTCTCGTCCGCGCGTTCCGATCCCGCGTTTCCGACCCGGGGCTCTAGCGTCCTGCGGTGGCGGCGCTCAGCATCCACATCAGCGCGATGCCGAGCAGGAACGGGGCGCTGTAGATCCACTGCCCCCGGTAGCGCGGGTGGTGCAGCTCGGGAATCAGATCCGACGCCGCGATGTAGATGAACATGCCGGCCGTCGCCGTGAGGAACCACGAGAGGTGCGCGACCACCTGGTCCTCCAGCCAGAAGCAGAGCAGCACGCCGACGAGGGAGGTCAGCCCCGACAGGAAGTTCAGGAGGAGGGCTCGCCGCGGCGTGAGCTTCCCCCGCACGAGGATCACGTAGTCCGCGATCTCCTGCGGGATCTCGTGCGCGCAGACCGCGACCGTGGTGGCGATGCCGAGGCTCGGGCTCGCGAGGAAGCTGGCCGCGATCACGATCCCGTCGATGAGGTTGTGGACGCCGTCGCCGATCAGGACGAGCGTGCGCGATGACACGGCGCGGCTGTCCTCGTGGACGTGGAAGCCGTGCAGGAAGCGCTCGAGGAAGAAGAAGCCGATCATCGCGGCAAGCGTGGCGATGAAGACGTTGCCTTCGCCCGCCGCGCGCTCGACGCCCTCCGGCAGGATCTCGAGGAAGACGGTGGCGAGCAGCACGCCCGCCGCGAAGCTCAAGAGGAGCATCTCGGAGCGCTCGCTCGTGAAGCGCTTGGAGAAGGTGAAGATGATGCCCACCAGGGCGATCGCGCTCACCAGGAGAGATGCGAGAAGCGCTGAGACGATCGGGGACGTGTGACACCTCGGCGCGCGACAGGTTCGTCGGCACGCGGAGACGAGTCAAGTGCTTGACGCCCCTGGGACCGTGTGGTCCATTGGGCGCCCGTGCTCCTGCTCGAATTCCTCTCGGCCGTCGTGCTCCAGACCTTCTGGGTGCTCTACGACGGCGGCCTCTTCATCCTGTTCGGCTTCTCGATCGCCGGCGCGATCCACGTGCTGCTCGATCCCGACCGGATCGTGCGACACCTCGGCGGGAGGAGCCTGCGCTCCGCGGCCGTCGCGGCGCTGCTCGGGGCGCCGCTCCCCCTGTGCTCGTGCGGCGTGCTGCCGATGGCGCTCTCGCTGCGCCGCAAGGGCGCGAGTCGCGAGTCGACGCTCTCGTTCCTGATCACGACGCCCGAGACCGGTGTCGACTCCATCGCTGTCACGTGGGCCTTCTTCGGGCCCCTGCTCGCCGTGGTCCGTCCGGTCGTGGCGATCCTGACGGGGCTCGTGGCGGCGGCGTTCTCGCTGCGGCTCGGCGACGACGGCGTGTCCGGAGAGGGCGTGCCGCAGGGCGTCGACGGGGCCGATCCGCACCCCCACGCGCACGGCATCGAGCCGGCGCCGGCCGGAGCGCCGCCCCCGGACGCGGGACGGCTGGCGAACTTCCGGCTCGCGGCCCGCTACGCGTTCGTGGATCTCTTCGACGATCTCGGCTTCTGGCTGGCGTTCGCCATCCTGTTGACCGGCGTCTTCTCCGTGGTTCTTCCGCCGGACTTCTTCGCACGCGTACTCCCGGGGAAGCTCCTGCCGATGCTCGCGATGGTCGCGGTCGGCATCCCGCTCTACGTGTGCGCGAGCGCCTCGACTCCGCTCGCCGCGCTCTTCGTGGCGAAGGGCGCGTCGATGGGCACGGCCCTCGTGTTCCTCCTGACCGGCCCGGCCACGAATGCGGCGACGCTCGGCACGGTGTCGCGCCTGCTCGGCCGGCCGGTCCTTCGGGTCTATCTCGGCGCGGTCATCGGCGTCGCGCTCGCGGCGGGATTCGCGCTCGACCTCCTGGCGCCCGAGCTCGGCCGCGGCCTGACCTTCAGTGGGGGCGCGGACGCGCCGGTGCTGGGCGTCGCCCGGACGGTGGGCGCCGTCGCGCTCACCGTGCTGATCGCACTCTCGCTGCGCCGCACGGGGCTCCGGCCCGGTCTCCGCGAGCTTCGCGACAACGCGGTGGCGGCCTGGGGCTGGCTGCGGGCGCTGCGGCCCCGCGCCGTGCTGCGCAGCCGGATCGTGCAGGGGGGAGTCGCGCTCGGGGCGCTGTCCCTCCTCGCGCCGGCGCTCGTGCCCGTGCCCGCGGGAGCGGTCGCGCTGGTGCAGCGTTTCGGCCGGCTCGACGGCGCGCCCCGACCGCCCGGGCTCGTGGTCGCGCTGCCGGCCGTCGATCGGGTGGAGATCGTGCACGTGTCGAGCGTCCGCGAGGAGGCCGTGGGCTATCGCCGGCTCTCGCCGTCCCTCGCGCGCACGCCCGTGCTCGACGAGGCCATCTACCTGACCGGCGACGAGAACGAGATCGACCTGCACGCCGAGGCGCAGTACCGCGTCGCCGACCCCGTCGCGTTCCGGCTGGGCGTCGAGCGGCCCGACGCGCTGCTCTCGAGCCTGTTGCGCTCGCGCCTGCTGGAGGCGATGGCCGGGCGGTCCATCGATCGTGTCTACACCGACGCGCGTTCCGAGGTGGAGGCATGGCTCCTCGCCTCCGTACGGCAGGACGCAGCCGCGCTCGCACTGGGCGTCGACGTCCTCGCGATCCGGCTCCTGGACGTGCACGCGCCGTCGGGCGTGCACGATGCGTTCCGGGACGTGGCCAGCGCGCACGAGGACCGGCTCACCACGATCCATCGTGCGCGCGAGTACGCCGTCGGCGTCGTGGCGCTCGCACGCGGTGAGGCCGAGAGCGTGGTCGCGGGCGCCGAGGCGCAGGCCGCGGAGCGCACCGCGTCGGCGGAAGGGGCGGCGTCGGCGTTCCGCGCGCTCGCGGCCGAGCACCGCCGCGCGCCGCGCGCGCTCGAGGACCGGCTCTACCTGGAGGCGGCGGAGCGCGCGCTCCCCGGCGCCCGGAAGCTCGTCCGCCCGGGGGGCGAGCAGGGCCGCGGCTACGAGCTCTGGCTGCGCGCGTCGGGGGAAGGGATCGCGACGTTCCCGCCCGTCACCCGGCCGCTCGCGCCGCCCGCCCCGGCCCTCCCGTCGGCGCCTCCCGATGCGACGGCGCGGCCGCCCGCGGCCCCCGCGCCGCCGTCGGGCTCCGTCCCGATCCAGCCCCCGCCGCCGAGCGCGGCACCGAGGTCGCCATGAAGCTCCGTCCGTTCGTCCTGCTCGCGCTCGCGGCCGTCGTCGCCGCGGCGGTCGCGCTGAGCCCGTTCGTGGTCGACACGACGGAGTTCGCGGTCGTCACGCGCTTCGGACGGCCCGTCGCCACGTACACCGAGCCGGGTCTCCACTTCCGGATCCCGCTCGTCGACCAGGTCGTCCGCATCGACGCGCGCCTCCTCCTGACGGAGCCGCCGGTGGCGGAGTACCTGACGCTCGACAAGAAGAACGTGATCGCGCGCCCGTATCTCGCGTGGCGCGTGCACGACCCGCTGCGCTTCCTCCAGACGCTGCTGTTGCGCGAATCGGCCGAGGCGCGGCTCACCGCGGTGACGGGCTCCGAGCTCGGAGCGGCGTTCGGTTCGGTGCCCTTCGAGTCGCTCGTGTCGGTGGATGCGTCGAAGATGGAGCTGGAGAAGCTCGGGGAGGCGGTGGAGGCCCGTGTCCGCGACACCGCTGCGCGTGAGTACGGGATCGACGTCGTGTCGCTGCGGCTCGAGCGCCTGGCCTTTCCCCAGCAGAACGAGAGCGCGGTCTTCCAGCGCATGCGCGCCGAGCGGGAGCGGATCGCGCGGCAGTTCCGGTCCGAGGGCGAGGAGGCCGCGCTCAAGATCCGCGCGGAGGCCGACCGGGAGCGCTCGCGGCTGCTCGCCGAGGCCGACAAGAAGGCCGCGGAGATCCGCGGCCAGGCGGAGGCCGAGGCCGCGCGCGTCTACGCGGACGCGCTGTCGACCGATCCCGCCTTCTACCGATTCGTGCGTACGCTCGAGGCCTACGACAAGATCGTCGACGACAAGACGACCCTCGTGCTGCCCGCCGACTCGCCGCTGATGCGCACGCTCGTCGACGGTCCGGCGGGCGCTCCGAACGCCCGGAGCCCGCGGTGACCGGGGCCCCTGCACGTGTTCGCGCGGCGCTCCTCCGGCCGGCGGGGCTCGCGTGCATGGCGGCGCTGGCTGCGCTCGCGTGGCTCGCAGCGGGCGCCTTCACCGTGCCGGCGACGAGCCTCGGTGTCACACGGCTGTTCGGCGCCGTCGTCGACGCGTCGGTGGCCCCCGGCGTGCACTGGTGGTGGCCGTCTCCGGTCGGGCGCGTCGACCGCGTCGAGGTCACGCCGAACTTCACCCTCACCATCGGATACGCGGCGGCGGACGAGCCCGCGGTCCAGGCCTCGGGGCTCGCCCTCGGCCGTTGGCTCACGGGCGACACGAACATCCTCGAGCTCCGCGCGAAGGTGAACTACCGCGTGGCCGACCCCGCCCGGTTCCTGTTCGGCAGCGAGGATCCGCGCCAGGTGCTGCGCGAAGTCGTCGGGTCGGCGCTGACGGAGGCCACGAGCGGTCTTCCCGTCGACGATCTCCTCACCTCGGGCCGCCTCGCCTTGATCGACCGCGTGCGCAAGCGGTCGCAGGAGCTGCTCGACGCCTACGGCGTCGGGCTCGCCGTGGTCGGCGTGAACGTGGAGTCGATCGAGCCGCCGGCCACGGTCCTCGCCTCGTTCCAGGAGGTGCAGAACGCGAAGGCCGACCGCGAACGCGCAATCTCCGAGGCCCAGTCCTATGCGAACGGGGTGCTGCCCGTGGCGCGCGGGGAGGCCGACGGGCGCGTCAATGCGGCGGAGGCGTTCCGGAACCAGCGCGTGAGTGCGGCGCAGGGCGCGGCGGACGCGTTCGCGCGGCTCGACGCCGAGCATCGCCGCGAGCCGGTGCTGCTGGAGGAGCGCCTCTACCTCGAGACGCTCGAACGCGTGCTGCCGCGGGTGAAGCGCTACGTGATCTCGCCCGACGAGCCCGGTTCGATGACGATCCGGTTCGTGGAGTAGCCGCCAGGCCCGGCGTCAGCCGCCGCAGCCGATGCTGCGCAGACGCTCGTGCCAATGCGCTTCGTCCGTCGGACCGACCGTGCGGCGGACACCGTCCGCGGTCGCGATGAGGTTCGCGGGCAGCCCGGGGAGCTCTGCGCGTCGCCACTCCGCGCCGCCGGGGTCCAGCAGGACGGGCAGCGCGATGCGGTGCTCGGTGACGAACGCGGTCACGACTTCCGGCGCCTCGTCGACGTCCACCGCGACGATCCGCACCGTGCTGCCGCACGCCGCTGCGGCGAGCGACAGGGCCGGCAGCTCTTCGGCGCAGGACGTGCACCAGGTCGCCCAGAAGTGCACGACGAGGGCGCGCTCGCCGTCGCTGCGGCCGAGCTCGGCCGCGGTCCCGTCGAGCGTGCGGAGGGTGAGCCGCGGCTCACCCTCCGCGCCCACGAGCAGGAGCGCGAGCAGAACCGACACCGTCCCACGACGGCGGGGGCTCAGAACGGCGCGAGGAGCCCGAACGACCACGTCACCCCTTCGTGCTGCTGGTTGTGGAGCCACGTCTGCCCGAGGGGAAGCTGTACGGCGATGCGCACGGCCGGCGCCCGTCTTCCCTCGAACCACGGCAGACCGACCCGGAACGATGGCGTGAGGTAGAGCACCGAGCCCCCGCTGTCCACGTAGCGCTCACCCTCGGACTGGTCGTAGCCCGCGTAGCGGAAGTTCAGCTCGAGGCCCGGCACGAGCGCGTCGAGACCCGGCACGCCGAAGACATGGCCGAGGGGCGTCTCGACGCCGAGGTTCGCGAGACCGACGTCCCCGTACTGGTAGTGGAGCGCACCATGGTTGTTCCAGCGCCAGAAGAGGCTCGCGTAGAGCGACGCCCAGTCGAGACGGTGGGCGCCGGCGAGGCCGAGCCCCCAGTCCCAGGAGCCGGTGCCGAGCTGGAGATGCGGATCGGTGTTCCCGTCGACGGTCTGGGACTTCTGGCCGGTGGGGAACTTCCCGAAGACGCGTCCTTCGACCCAGCTCGACGGGAGCACGTCGCGGTTGCGCCAGATCACGGCGCTCGCCAGCAGGGAGAGATCGCCGAAGCCGGAGAGCGTGGAGTGCGTCTTTCCCTCGCCCGCGGGCTCCTCCGTGATTGCGTTGAATTTGTACGGCGTGGTGAGCGTCAGCGTCACGCGGTCGATCGGCGTCCAATTCAGGTAGAGATTCAGCGCGGCGCTCTGGTTCACCTCGCGTCCCTCCTCGACGACGCCGTCCTCGGGCAGGAGCCCGCTGGTCTTGCGCCAGGCCTGGAACTCGAGATAGGCGGTGACGCTGCCCGCCTCCTGCGCGGTCGCACCGTTGCCCGAGAAGCGGGGATCGCCCGCCAGGCAGACCGAACACGCCAGCGTGTCGCGTGAGACGAGAAGAGCGCAGCAGAGAGCGACAGCGAGCAGCGCTCGCCGCAAGATCGTGGGAGACATCGCAAAACCTCCGTTCGCTTGCCATGGGATCCCGCGCGCGCGACCGCAGCGGCGCTGCGGCCGGGCGCGCACGTCTCGAGACGCCGGGGATCAGGTCCGTCGTGGAACGGGGTCGAGGCCGAGGCTGGGAGGGGAGGGCAGGGCGGGCAGTTCGGGAGCGGGCGCTGGAGCCGCCGGCGACACGAGCGGGGTCGGGGCCTCCGAGACGAGCGCGACGTCGAGGCCGTGCGCCCCCGCCGCGACCGCTCTTTCACCGCAGCCGCAGGGGCACGTCGCCGCCCAGCCCGCCGCAGCGTGGTGGCAGTCCGGGGCATGCGACGATCCTGACGCGCCGTGCGTTCCCTGCCCGTGCGGTGCGGTCGCGACCCTGCCGTGCATGTGGTGTGCCGCGGTGGGGGCCGGACACGGCGCGACGGACGCGAGCGCGACGACCGCCGTGAGCAGACACGCCATGAAGCGCGCTCCGAGCATGCGCGAAGCACCCTAGGGAATCGCTGCTGGGACGTCCACCGTCCGTTCCTTGCTCCGGCCCATTTTCTCCAATAGTCTTGGGCATCTACCGAGGTCGGGCGTGTCCAGCGAGCTCTCGAGGAGCGAGGTCGTGTCGATCGGGCGCGGCGCGGGGGCCTTCGTCCACCGCCGGCTGCCGCCGCATTGCGTGCGGCCTCCGACCCCGTCGCCCGAAGTGCCGCGCCTCGAACGGATGCTCCGTGCGCTCGACCTGCACACGGTCTGCGAGGAGGCGCGTTGCCCGAACCGGGGCGCCTGCTGGGCGCGCGGCCACGTCACGTTCATGCTGCTCGGCGACGTCTGCACGCGCGCGTGTCGCTTCTGCGCGGTCGCCACGGGTCGTCCGCCCGCCGGACCCGACCCGCGCGAGCCCGGCTACGTGGCCTCGGCGGTAGGGCGCCTCGGGCTCTCGCACGTCGTCCTCACGTCGGTGAACCGCGACGACCTGCCCGACGGCGGCGCGGGACAGTTCGCAGCGACGATCTCGGCGATCCGCGGCGCGCGTCCCGAGACGACCGTCGAGGTGCTCACGCCCGACTTTCGCGGCGACCTCGCTGCCGTCGCGACCGTGTGCGCTGCGCGCCCCGACGTGTACAACCACAACGTCGAGACCGTGCCGCGGCTCTACCGGCGCGTGCGGCCGGGCGCGGCCTTCGAGCGGTCGCTCTTCGTGCTGGCCGGGGCGAAGCGCTTGCGGCCGGACGCGGTGGTGAAGTCGGGCCTCATGCTGGGGCTCGGCGAGTCGGCGGAGGAGGTGCGCGAGGTGCTCCGCGCGCTGCGCGCGGCCGGCGCCGACGTCGTCACGATCGGCCAGTACCTGCGGCCGACGCGCAGCCACCTGCCCGTCGAGCGCTACTGGGAGCCCGCCGAGTTCGACGCGCTCGCGGCCGACGGCCGTGCGCTCGGCTTCCTGCACGTGGCCAGCGGCCCGCTCATCCGGTCGTCGTACCATGCCGAAGAGACCCTGCGGGCGGTCCGCCGGGTCGCGTCCGAAACCTCCCCCCACGCCTGAGGAGCCCATGTCCCCGCGAGTCCGTCACGACTTCCACAAGCTCAACCGGCTTCCGCCCTACGTCTTCGCCGAGGTGATCGCGCTGATGACGGCGGCGCGCCGCGCGGGCGAGGACGTGATCGACCTCGGGATGGGGAACCCGGACCTCCCGACGCCGCCGCACGTCATCGAGAAGATCTGCGAGGCCGCGCACAACCCGCGCAACCACCGCTACTCCGCGTCCCGCGGACTGCCGAACCTGCGCGCCGCGATCTCGGAGTGGTACAAGCGGCGGCACGACGTGGACCTCGACCCCGAGCGCGAGGCGATCGCGGTGATCGGCGCCAAGGAGGGCCTGTCCCACTTCGTCCTGATGACCGTGGGTCCGGGCGACGTGGTGCTGTGTCCCGATCCAGCCTACCCGATCCACCAGTACTCGGTGATCATCGCGGGCGGCGACCTGCGCACGGTGCCGCTCACGCCGGACTCGGACTTCTTCGAGAATCTCGAGACGGCGATGCGCCGCACCTGGCCGAAGCCCAAGCTGCTGATGCTCTCGTTCCCGGCGAACCCGACGACGCAGGTCGTGGACCGGGCGTTCTTCGAGAAGGTGATCGCCTTCGCGAAGGACAACGATCTCATGGTCGTGCACGACTTCGCGTACGCGGAGATCTGCTTCGACGGCTACAAGGCGCCGTCCATCCTCGAGGTCCCCGGTGCGAGGGACGTGGCGATCGAGTTCGGGTCGCTCTCGAAGAGCCACTCGATGGCGGGCTGGCGCGTGGGCTTCGCCGCGGGCAACCCCGACATGATCCATGCGCTCGGCCGGATCAAGAGCTACCTCGACTACGGCATGCCGCAGCCGATCCAGATCGGCGCGATCGTCGCGCTGCGCGGTCCCCAGGACTGCGTGCAGGAGGCGGTCGACACGTACCGCGACCGGCGCGACGCGCTGATCGACGGCCTGGCGCAGCCGGGCGAGGGCGCGTGGAAGATCGAGAAGCCGCTCGGCACGATGTTCGTGTGGGCGCAGCTGCCCGAGGCCTTCCGCGCGATGGGCTCGCTCGAGTTCTCGAAGCGCCTCCTCCAGGAGGCCCGCGTCGCGGTATCGCCCGGTCTCGGCTTCGGCGAGATGGGCGAGGGCTACGTGCGCTTCGCGCTGGTCGAGAACAAGCAGCGCATCCGGCAGGCCGTCCGCGGCATCCGGCGCTTCCTGCGCGGCGGGGACGAGTAGCGTGCCGAAGCCCGTCAGCGTCGGCCTCGTCGGTCTCGGCACGATCGGCGTCGGCGTCGCGAAGCTGCTCCAGCGGAACGCCGCGGTGATCGGCGAGAGGCTCGGCTTCCCGCTGCGCCTCGTGCGCGTGGCGGACCTCGACGCGTCGCGCGCGCACGCCGTCGACCTCGGCGGCGCGCGCTTCGACGCGGACGCCGAGGGGCTCGTGGACGACCCCGCGGTGTCGATCGTGATCGAGCTGATCGGCGGCTACGGGGCGGCGCGCAAGCTCATCCTGCGCGCCATCGAGCGCGGGAAGCACGTCGTGACCGCGAACAAGGCGCTGCTCGCGCTCCACGGCCGGGAGATCTTCGACGCGGCGGCGAAGCAGGGCGTCGACGTGGCGTTCGAGGCAAGCGTGGGCGGCGGCATTCCCATCCTGCGCTCGCTGCGCGAGGGGCTCGCCGCAAATCGCATTCTGAGCATCCACGGCATCATCAACGGCACCACGAACTACGTCCTGACGGAGATGGAGCGGACGGGAGAGGCCTTCGATGCGGTGCTCGCCCACGCGCAGCAGCTCGGCTACGCAGAGGCGGATCCCTCGTTCGACGTCGACGGCATCGACGCTGCGCACAAGCTGACGCTGCTCGCGACGATGGCGTTCGGCGCGCAGCTCACGTTCGAGGAGATCCACACCGAGGGCATCCGCGGTCTCACCCCCGTGGAGTTCGAGGCGGCGCGCGAGCTGGGCTACCGGATCAAGCTGCTCGGGATCGCGAAGCTGCGCGATGACCCGCAGGGCGAGCGCCTCGAGGCGCGCGTGCACCCGACCCTGATCCCGGCCGCAAGTCTGCTCGCGAAGGTGGACGGCGCGATGAACGCGATCGCCGTGCGCGGCGACGCGGTGGGCCCGACGCTGTTCTACGGCGCCGGCGCGGGCGAGATGCCGACCGCGAGCGCAGTCGTCGCAGACCTGATGGAGATCGCCCGGGAGATCCGGCGCGGCACGGCAGGGCGCGTGGCGCCGCTCTCGTACCTGCCCGAGGCGCTCCGCCCGAAGCCGCTGGTCCCGATGGGCGAGCTGCACGGCCGCGCCTACCTCCGCTTCACCGCGAAGGACCACCCGGGCGTGCTCTCGCGCATCGCGGGCGTGCTCGGGGAGGAGGGGATCGGGATCGAGTCCGTGATCCAGAAGGGAAGGGGACACGCTACGGAGTCGGTTCCCGTGGTGGTGATGAGCCATCCGGCCCTGGAGTCGTCCGTGCGCCGCGCCCTCGAGCGCATCGATCGCATGGACGAGGTGACCGCACCCACGTGCCTGCTCCGCATCGAGGAGGAGAGCTGATGCCGAAGGACGACGCGAAGCCCGTCTACCGCGCGTGGTTCGCGAGCATCCGCAATCCGGACGAGCGCTACGCGCTCGACGAGGTGGTCTACACCGACGGCTCGGGCGGCTTGCTCCAGGTCGTGCACGACATGGCGGAGCTCCGGAAGACGCCGGGCGCGGAGTGGAAGCGCCGGTTCGAGGAGCGCGCGCACAAGAACGACTGGCCGTTCGGCTCGGGGGTCTGGGGCAAGAAGGAGTGGGTGTGCCCGGAGGTCGACCACGAGAACGTCGTGTCGATGTACGAGGGCCACTCGAACCTCTTCTGGGCCGAGCGCTATGGCCGGGAGATCGGGGTCGAGGACCTCTGGATCAAGCAGTGCGGCAACTCCCACACCGGCTCGTTCAAGGACCTCGGCATGACCGTGCTCGTGTCGATGGTGAAGGAGATGATCGCCCGGGGAAAGAACATCCCGGCCGTGGCGTGCGCGTCCACCGGGGACACCTCCGCGGCGCTCGCCGCGTACGCGGCGGCCGCCGGCATCCCGGCCATCGTGTTCCTCCCGCGCGGCAAGATCTCCGTAGCGCAGCTCATTCAGCCCGTGGCGAACGGCGCGATGGTCTTCGCGCTCGACACCGACTTCGACGGATGCATGGAGATCGTCAGGAAGGTGGCGGAGCGCGACGGCATCTACCTCGCGAACTCGATGAACAGCCTGCGCATCGAGGGGCAGAAGACCGTCGGGATCGAGATCGTCCAGCAGCTCGACTGGGAGGTGCCGGACTGGATCGTGATCCCCGGCGGCAACCTCGGGAACGTATCCGCCCTCGCCAAGGGCCTCGACATGCTGCTCGAGCTGGGCCTCGTGACGCGCCGCCCGCGCATCGTGTGCGCGCAGGCCGAGGCCGCGAATCCGCTCTATCTCTCGTACCAGCGCGACTTCCGGGTGTTCGAGCCGATCGCGGCGCGGCCGACGCTCGCGTCGGCCATCCAGATCGGCAACCCCGTGTCGATCGACAAGGCGATCGACGCGATCCGTCGCTACGACGGCATCGTGGAGCAGGCGACCGAGGCGGAGCTGGTGGAGGCGTGCGCCCATGCCGACCGTACGGGCCTCTTCAATTGCCCGCACACGGGCGTCGCGCTGGCCGCCACCCGGAAGCTGGTGGACCGGGGGGTGATCCGGAAGAGCGACCGCGTGGTCGTGATCTCGACCGCCCACGGCCTCAAGTTCACGGACTTCAAGGTCCGCTATCACTCGATGACGCTCGAGGGCATCGAGCCCGAGCTGCCGAATCCGCCGATCGAGCTCCCGGCGCGCTACGAGACCGTGCGCGACGAGATGATGCGTCAGATCGAGCTGCGCTTCGGGAAGCAGGCGTAGCTTGTTCACGGGCATCATCGAGACGGTCGGCAAGGTGGCGCGCATCCTGCGCTCGGCCGATCTGGCGAGCCTCGAGGTCGAGGCTCCGGCCGTGACCGGGGGCGTGAAGCTCGGCGACAGCATCGCCGTGAACGGCGCGTGTCTGACCGTCACGGGGATCGACGGCGCGAAGGTGACCTTCCAGGCCGTCGCCGAGACGCTGCTCCGGACGAATCTCGGGGAGCTGGTCGCAGGCTCCCCGGTCAACCTCGAGCGTGCAGTCCGCGCGGACCAGCGCCTCGACGGCCACGTCGTGCAGGGACACGTCGACGCGACGGGGCGGATCCGGAGCCTGGAGCGCTCGGGCGACGACGTCCGCCTCTACGTCGACTGTGACGCGGACTTCGCGGACCTGCTCGTCGACAAGGGCTCGGTCACCGTCGACGGCGTGTCGCTCACGGTCGTGAGCGCGGGGTCCGCGGGCTTCGACGTCGCGCTCATCCCGCACACGCTCGAGGCCACCACGCTGGGCCGCCGGCGCCCCGGCGAGCGCGTGAACCTCGAGGCCGACGTCCTCGGGAAGTACGTGAAGCGCTACGTCGAGCGCATCCTGGGCGGCGTGGGCGGCCGGGGCCCCGCTCGCGCCGCGCCCCGGTCGTGATCCGAGCGGACGTCCTGGCGCCCCCGCCGACACCCGGCGAGGTTGCGCGTGCGCTCGGAGCGGTGCTCGCCCGCGCCCCGGTCGCCGCCGTCTGGCTCTACGGCTCGGTTGCGCGCGGCGACGCGCGGGCCTCCTCGGACGTCGACCTGGCGGTCGTGTGGGCCGCCCACGCCCGCTCGGACCTGCGGCGCGACCGTGCACGGCTCGAGCGCGAGGCCGCGGCCGCGGTGGCGCCCTTCCTCGTCTCGGTCGTCGATCTCGGCACCGCGCCGGTGCTGCTCGCGCACCGCGTGATCCGCGACGGCGTGCTCCTGTGCGACACCGACGCGCGGCGGCGGGGCCGCTTCGTCGCGCGCGTGCTCGAGCGCTTCGCCGCGACGCGCGGTGCGTGCAAAGCGCTCGACGCCGCGACGCTCCACCGGCTCGCGGTCGCTTCCGAGGGCCGCGCCCGCATTCCCGCGCGGGCCGGGCGCGTGCTTCCGGCCTGACGTGTCGCTCCGCCCGGACGCCTCGCTCCGCCCCGAGGCGCTCGACCGCGAGGTCGCGGTCGCGCGGCTGCGCCGGATCGAGGCGCTGACCGCCGCGCTCGAAGAGCGGCTCCCGCGGGTGTCGCGCTCGCACCCCGACAGCGATGCGTGGCTGGCTGCGGAACGCGTGCTCGAGCAGGCGCTCCGCACGGGCGCGCGGCTGGCGGCGCAGCTGGTCGCAGCGGGGGCGCTCGGCGCGCCGGAGTCCGAGGCGGGGATGTTCGCCTGTCTCGGCACGAAGGGCTGGCTGGCGGAGAAGGACGCGCGCGTCCTCGCCGAGCTGTCGGACGCGGCGGAGGCGCTGGCCGACGGCACCGCCGCAAGGGAGCCCGACGTGCTGCGTGCGCAGCTCGCCCGCGCCCCGCACGCGCTGCGCGCGCTCCTGCGCGCCGCCGCGCGCCTCGTGGGTGGCCTGGCGTAGTGACAGCCCGCCGTGTCGCTCTGTGGGCCGGGCTCCTGCTCTTCACCGCAGCGCTCCTGCTCCCCGCGCCGGAGGGGCTCTCGCCGCGGGCCCAGCGCACCGGCGCGGTGGCGCTCCTGATGAGCGCTTGGTGGATCGGCGAGGCCCTCCCGATCGCGGCGACCTCGCTGCTGCCGCTCGTGCTGTTCCCGCTCCTCGGCATCCTCGGCGCCCGGGAGACGGCCACCAGCTATGGGGATCCCATCGTCTACCTCTTCCTGGGCGCGTTCATGATCGCGCTCGCGATGGAGCGGTGGGGGCTCCACCGGCGCATCGCGCTCGCGATGATCTCCGCGATCGGCGCGACGCCGGAGCGGCTCGTGCTGGGCTTCCTGTCCGCGACTGCCGGAGTGTCGATGTGGATCAACAACACCGCGGCGACGCTGATGCTGTTCCCGGTGGGCGTCGCGGTCGTGGAGCACGTGTGCGCCGGCGCCGCCCTGGACGGGAATCGCGGAGAGCACGCGTCGGATGCCGCGCGGGCGAGTCTCGGGGCAGCGGTGATGCTCGGCGTCGCCTATGGCGCGAGCATCGGCGGGTTGGGGACCCTCGTCGGCACGGCGCCCAACCTCGTGTTCGCGGGCGCGCTGCGCAAGCTCTTCCCCGCGCTGCCCGAGGTGAGCTTCCTCTCGTGGCTCGGGCTGGGGCTGCCGCTCGTGCTCGGTCTCGTAGCGCTCGCGTATCCGATCCTGCTGAAGCTCGCGCCAGAGGTGTCGCTGCGCCGATTCTCCTTCGGCGAGGCCGGACGCGACGCGCTTCGCGAGGAGCGCATAGCGCTCGGCGCGATGAGCCAGGGTGAACGCTTCGTGCTCGCGGGGTTCGTCGCCGCGGCGCTGCTCTGGGTCTCTCGCGCCCCGCTCGAGATCGGGGGGCGAAGGCTGCCGGGCTGGTCGTCGCTGCTCCCCGAGCCCGGGTACGTGCACGACGCGACGGTGGCCGTCGGGATCGGGCTGGTGCTGATGCTCGTGCCCGCGCGCGGCGCTGCGGCGGCGCTGGGAAGGACCGCCCGGCTCCTCGATTGGACGACCGTGCAGGAGCGCGTGCCGTGGGGGGTCCTGCTCCTGATGGGCGGGGGCTTCGCGCTCGCCGCGGCGTTCGAGGCGACGGGCCTGTCGCGCTTCGTCGGCGAGCAGCTGCGCGGGCTCGGGGCGCTTCCGCTCCCGGTGGTGATCGCCGCTCTCTGCCTCGCGACGACGCTGTTGTCCGAAGTCGCGAGCAACACGGCGACGGCCACGATGCTGATGCCCGTGCTCGCTGCGACGGCAACGGCGATCGGCGCACCCCCGCTCGCCCTGATGGTTCCCGCCACGCTCGCGGCGTCCTGCGGCTTCATGCTGCCCGTCGCGACGCCCCCGAACGCCATCGTCTTCGGAACGGGTTGGATCTCCATGGGGGCGATGGCCCGGGCGGGAGCGGCGCTCGATCTCGCGGGGATCGTTCTGATCACGATCCTGTGTAGCACCCTCGTGCCGTGGATCTGGGGCGGGGCGGGGGGGTAGGCGGATCCAGCGGACTGCACGAGGGGGGAAGTCGTCGCTGCCTCCGTTCGTGGTACGCTGCTCGCCGGAGGCACCCCCATGAACCGAGCGCTCGACGTCGCGACGTCCCTGGCTGCCACGCTGGCTCGCGGTGCGGCCGGGCTTTCCGTGGGTACGCTCGGCGCGCGGCCGGAGAAGACGCTCGAGCTCTGGGAGTTCGAGGGCTGTCCGTTCTGTCGGAAGGTGCGCGAGGCGCTGTCGATCCTCGACCTCGACGCGCTCGTCCATCCGTGCCCGAAGGGCGGGCCGCGCTTCCGCGTCGAGCTGGAGAAGCGCGCGGGAAAGGCGCAATTCCCATACCTCTCCGACCCGAACACGGGCAAGGCGATGTACGAGTCCGACGACATCGTCCGCCATCTCTTCCAGACCTACGGAGACGGGCGCGTCCCTGCGCTCCTCGCGCTCGGTCCCCTCACGAACGCCTCGGCCTCGCTCGCTTCGGCGTTCCGCCCGGTGACCGGAGTCCGCTATCGGCCCGCGCGGGCGCCGGAGCGACCGCTCGAACTGTGGAGCTTCGAGGCGTCGCCGTTCTGCCGCATCGCGCGCGAGGCCCTCTGTACCCTCGAGCTGCCTTACGTGTTGCACAACGTCGCGAAGGGGAGCCCGCGACGGGAGGCGTTCGTCGCGCGCTCGGGCAAGATGATGGTCCCGTGGCTCTCCGATCCGAACACGGGCACGGAGCTCTTCGAGTCGGCGGACATCGTCGCCTATCTCGAACGGACCTATGCGCGGGACTGAGGCGAGCTCCCGGAACGAGCGGCTCGTCTCGCGCGCGGAGCTGGAGGAGCGGCTCGCGCGCGTTCGCTCGCTCGTGCGCGATCCCACCGCGGGGATCTTCGGACCGGGCAGCCAGGTGTGGACGGTGAACAAGGAGGCCGCGGTCTTCCTCGGGGCGGGGCGTGCAGCGCTGCTGCAGCTCGCGCACCCGTTCGTCGCGCACGCCATCGACCAGCACTCGCAGACCAGGGACGACCCGCTCGGGCGCTTCCAGCGCACCTTCGACCACGTGTTCTCGATGGTCTTCGGCGACGTCGACCGGGCCTTCCGCGCGGCGCGCGCGGTCTGGGGCATCCACACACGTGTGTCGGGGGTCCTGCCGGAGCGGGCGGGGAGCCTGCCGGCAGGCACCACCTACCATGCGAACGCGCCGGACGCCCTGCTCTGGGTGCACGCCACGCTCTGGGACTCGTCGGTGCTCTGCTACGAGACCCTGGTCCGCCCGCTCCCGCTCGACGAGAAGCGGCGCTACTACGACGAGACCCGCCGCTTCGCCTTCCTCTTCGGGATCCCGGACGACGTCCTGCCTCCGGACTGGGAGTCGTTCCGGACCTACGTCGATGGCATGCTGGCGAGCGACCTCCTCGCGGTCACGCCGGTCGCGGCGGACATGGCGCGGTTCCTCTTCCGGCCGCCGCTGCCGGGCCTCGCTCCGGTGATGCGGCGCTACGGGCTCGTGACGGCGTGGCTCCTGCCCGAGCGGCTCGCCGGGGGGTTCGGCCTCGAGCGAGGGGGGGACGTCGGGGCCGCGCGCAATGCCGCCACCCTGCGTCGACTCGCAATGGTGTACCCGTGGCTGCCCCGCAGGCTGCGCTATCTCCCGGCGTACGTCGAGGCGCGCCGGCGCCTGGCAGGCCGCATCGGGCGCGACGTCGTCGGCGAGCTGCTGACGCGCGCATTCGTCGGGAGCCCCCGGCTCGGCTAGGCGCGGTGGATCCCTCCGCCGCTCGCGTCGTCAGACGCCGGCGGCCTCGAGCGTGCGCTCGAGCTGCTCGCGCGTCGACCCGTAGAAGTGCTCGAGCGTCGTGGCGCGTTTGAAGTAGACGTGCGGGTCGTACTCCCACGTGTAGCCCACGCCGCCGAAGAGCTGGATCGTCTCGCCGCAGACGAGGCGCGCGGAGTCTCCCGCATAGGCCTTCGCGGCCGCGACGAGCAGGTCCGCCGTCTCCGGCGCGTCGTCCATGGCCCATGCCGCGCGGTACACCGCCGATCGGGTGCTCTCGACGCGCAGCACCATGTCCGCCGCGCGATGCTGGAGCGCCTGGAAGCTGCCGATCGGCACGCCGAACGCCTTGCGTTCGAAGAGATAGGCGACCGAGAGCTCGAGCGCGCGCTCGATCAGACCGAGCAGGAGCGCCGCGGCCCCGAGCGCGCCCACGCGATCGACGTGCTCGAGCACGGCGAGGCTCCGGGCGCGGTCGCACAGCAGCGTGCCGGGCGCATCGAGGTCGAGCTCCACGAAGCGCTGCGCGTGGTCCAGCGTCTCGAGCGGCCGAGCGCTCCACCCCGCCGCCGGGCGCAGCACGAGCGCGAGCCCGGCGGCGGTCGTCACGACCAGCGCGTCGGCCGACGCGCCGAAGGGCACGAACACCTTCCGGCCCCGGACGCGGCCGCCGTCGCCGCGCGTCTCCGGTGTCGCCCTCTTCGAGCCCGACACGCCCTCCTCTCGCGCGAGCACGACGAGCTTGCGACCGGTCACGAGGTCCCGCAGCAGGGCGGTCGCGGGGTCGGCGCCGACGCGGCCGAGCGCTTCACCGGCGAGCACGAGGTCGAGATACGGTCCGGGGAGCGCCACGCGTCCCATCTCGTGCAGCACGGCGACGAGCCCCTGCAGCCCGGCCGCGGCGCCGCCTGCGCTCTCGGGGAGGGTGAGGCCGAGATAGCCGAGCTCCGCGAGCTGGGCGTAGAACGCGCGCGAGAAGCCCTCCTTTCCGTCTTCCATCCAGGCGCGGGTGTCGGCGAGCGGCGCCTCGCGTTCGAGCAGCTCGCGCGTCGAGCTCTTGAGGAGCGCGCGATCCTCGTCGAGGTCGAAGTTCATCGTGCCTCCGGCAGCTTCAACACCCGCTTCGCGATGATGTTGCGCTGGATCTCCGACGAGCCCGCATAGATCGTTCCCGCGCGGCACCAGAGCGCCTCGTAGGCCCAGTCCATCTCCTTGCGCGCGTGCGGCGAGCGGACCTTGAGCTGCGCCTGGGGGCCGATCAGATCGAGCGCGGCATCGGCGAGCCGCTTCGCGTACTCCGACCAGAAGATCTTCTCGATCGACGCCTCGGGTCCCGGCGCACGCCCGCCGGCCATGGTCGCGAGGTTGCGCAGGCCGTTCGCACGCATCACCTCGTTCTCCGCGCGCAGGCGGCCGAGCCGCTCCCGCACGTCCGCGCGGTCGAGCGTGCCGTTCTCGCGGCAGGCATTCACGAGGTCGTCGAGGTAGCCGTCGTACTGGGCGGGGTAGGCGAGGGACATCGCGCCGCGCTCGTACGACAGGACGGTCATTGCGATGCGCCAGCCCTCGCCGAGCTTGCCCACGACGTGCTCGCGCTTCGCTCGCGCGCCGTCGAAGAACACCTCGCCGAACTCGCGCTCGCCGGAGATCTGCTTGATGCCGCGCACCTCGACGCCCGGCTGGTGCAGCGGGACGAGGAAGAAGGTGATGCCGCCGTACCGATCGGCGGCGTCGGTGCGGGCGAGCACGAAGATCCAGTCGGCCCACGGCCCGAAGGTCGTCCACACCTTCTGACCAGTGAGCCGGAAGTCCTCGCCGTCGGGCTCGGCGCGGGTGCGCAGGGCGGCGAGGTCGCTCCCGGCATCCGGCTCGCTGAAGCCCTGGCACCAGATCTCCTCCGCCGAGAGCATCTTCGGAATGAAGCGGCGGCGCTGCTCCTCGCTGCCGTGGTGGATGAGGGCGGGTCCGAGGAGCGAGATGCCGAGGAGGTTCGGGATGGGGGGCGTGTCGGCGCGGTAGGTCTCCTCGGTGAAGATCGCCTTCTCCACCGCGGTGGCCCCCCGGCCGCCCCACTCGCGCGGCCAGTCCATCCCGAGGTAGCCCGCGTCGTTCATGTTGCGCTGCCAGCCGCGGCGGATCTCGAAGAGCTTGTCGTCGTCGTTGGCGGGGTCGCGCTGCTCCTCGATCCACGGCCGGGCGAGGTTCTGGCGGAGCCAGGAGCGGAGCTCGGCGCGGAAGCGCTCGTGCTCCGGAGTGAACCGGAGGTCCATGCGGGGTCTCCTCGGGCGCACCCCGCGATCGACTCGCGGAGCCCTCTGCGCCCACGCGGGGTCCTCGGCGATCCTCGCCCTCCGTCGCTCGGCGGTCAACCGCTACGTTCGCGAGGATGACGGGGAGCTCGGGGCGGGAGGGCATCGGGTGGGCGGCGCTTCTGGAGCGCCTCGCCCTGATCGCGGCGCTGTTCCTGTTCACCTTCAGCGGGTACTACGCGATCGGACTCCATGCCGATCCGGGCGCCGCGCACAGCCTTCGGACGCCCCTCGACGATGCGATCCCGTTCGTCCCGCTGACCATCTATCTCTACGTCTGGATCTACACCGCCATGTTGTATCCCGCCTTCACGGTCCGCTGCCGCGCGCTCTTCCGCCGCGTGGCCCTCGCGTACGCGGTCGCCGTCTCGGTGTGCCTCGTCGTGTTCGCGGTCTTCCCGGTGACGTCGCTCGGCTTCCGGCCGGAGCCGGGGCAGCTGCCGGACGGACGCTTCCACGAATGGGGCGTCCGTCTCAACTTCATGTTGGATCCGCCGTTCAACCTGTTCCCCTCGCTCCACGTGGCGGCCGCGACGCTGGCGGCGCTCGCGGCGGCGAAGGCCCGGCGCGCCTACGGAGCGCTCGGCGCGTTCGTGCTCGGCGGGGTGTCCGTCGCAGTCTGCACGGTGAAGCAGCACTACGTCGCCGACGCGGTGGCCGGCATCGCGCTCGGGATCGCGGCCCATGCGCTCGTGCTCCGCCCGTGCGCCGTGCGTCACCGGCCAGTGTCGGAAGTCGCGTTCGGCTGGACGGGGCCCGCGAGCTACCTGGGCTTCCATGCGCTCGTCATGGTCGGTCTGTACGCGCTCTTCCGGGCCGGGCTGAGGCCGTGGGCGTCGTGACCCCGCGTCCCGGGGCGAGGTAGGATGGTCCCGGAGGCAGCTGCCGTGAACCGTCATCTCGTCGTCGTGCCGCACACCCACTGGGACCGCGAATGGTATCTGACCCAGGAGCAGTTCCGCGTCCGCCTGCTGCGTCTTCTCGACCGGCTGCAGGCCCTCCTCGAGGGCGACCCCGCGTTCCGGCACTTCATGCTCGACGGGCAGACCATCGTGCTCGACGATTATCTCGAGGTGCGCCCGGCGGCGCGCGAGCGCCTCGAGAAGCTGATCCGCGACGGACGCATCCTGATCGGACCCTGGTACGTGCTGCCCGACGAGTGGCTCGTGTCGGGCGAGGCCCTGATCCGGAACCTCCGCCTCGGCCTGCGGAAGGCGGCGGCCTTCGGCGGCGGCATGCGGGTCGGCTACGTGCCCGACCAATTCGGTCACGTGGGACAGCTGCCCCAGATCTTCCGCGGCTTCGGCTTCGAGACGTCGGCCCTCTGGCGTGGGGTCGGCGACGACATCGCGCAGACTCCGTTCCAGTGGGAGGCGCCGGACGGGAGCCGCGTCCTGGTGGCGTATCTGCCGCGCGGCTACGGCCACGGCGCGCTCCTGCCCCTCGATCCCGACGCGCTGGCGGAGCGGCTGGGACGCGAGATCGCTGCGCTCGAGCGCTTCGCGCCGACCCCGACCCTCCTCCTCATGAACGGCAGCGACCACCTGGAGCCGCAGCCCGGGCTGCCCGCCGCGCTCGAGGCCGCAGTGGCGAAGCTCCCTGGTGTCACGTTCGAGCTCGGCACGCTTCCGGGCTACCTGGCGCGCGCGCGGGCGGAGGCCGGCGACGCTCTCCCCGTGCACCGCGGGGAGCTGCGGTCGGGTCTGCGGGCGCCGCTGCTCCCGGGCTGCGCGTCGGCGCGCATGCCGCAGAAGCAGTCGGACTTCCGGAACGATCGCCTGCTGACCTGCTACCTCGAGCCGCTCGCCGCGTGGGCCGCGGCGCTCGGCGGCGAGGTCGACCACGGCCTCCTCGACTTCGCGTGGCAGGTCGCGCTCCAGAACCATCCGCACGATTCGATCTGTGGCTGCTCGGTGGACGCGGTCCACGCGCAGATGGAGGCGCGGTTCCAGCGTGTCGAGGAGATCGCGACGGCGGAGCTCGCGTCGGTGACCCGCCAGCTCGGCGCGCGCGTCGCGGTTCCGCCGCGGCGGCCGGGCGAGGCCGCGGGCGACGCCCTCGTCGTGTGGAACCCGGGCGCCGCGGGCCGCGCGCAGGTCGACGCCGAGCTCGAGCTCGACGTGCCGGGCAAGCTGCGCGCCTCCGGCCAGATCGTCGCCGCGCACCTGCGGGACGCGGGCGGGCGGCGTCTCCCCGCGCACGTGGAGGTGCGTGCGCTCGGAAGCGTGTGGGGCGGGACGTTCCCGAAGCCGCTCGCCGCGTCGCTGCTCCCGGACCTCGGCCGTGAGGTGCTGGGCTACTTCGTCAACGACGTGCGCTCGCACGTCGACGGGGACCGGCTCGTGGTGCGGGCGCGGCTCGGCAGCGCGCCGGAGGGTGAGCTCGACGCGGCCGGGATCAAGCGCGACCTGCGCGCGGCGCTCGCGACCCCGGGCGTGGAGCAGGTGGCGATCGAAGCCCGCCGCCCGCCGCGCGTGCGGCTCCGGTTCGTGGACGATCTGCCCGCGCACGGCCTGCGCTCCTATCGCGTCGCGCAGGGCAGGGCGCGGACCGCGGAGCCGCTCGAATCGGGCCGCGGAGCCGACGCGTCCGCGTGGATCCAGAATGCGTTCTGGCGCGTCGAGGCGCTGGCGGACGGCGCGGTGACGCTGACGCACCGGAGCGACGGCGTGGTCGTGCGCGATGCGCTGCGCATCGTGTCGGAAGGCGACCGCGGCGACGAGTACAACTTCGATCCGGTGACGGAGCCGGCCGCGGCCCCCGTCCCCCGCGCGCGCGTTCGCCTCGTGCGCGGAGCGGGCGCGGAGGCCGCGCTCGCCATCGATCTGCGGCTGCGGGTGCCCGAGCGCCTCGCCGCGGACCGCCGATCCCGCAGCGCCCGCACCGCGCCGCTGCCGGTGCGGCTCGAGGTGCGGCTCGCGCCCGGGCTCGACCGTGTCGACGCGTCGGTGGACCTCGAGAACACCGCGCAGGACCACCGCCTGCGGCTGCACGTGCGCGCGCCCTTCGCTGCGCGGCGCTTCGAGGTGGAGTCGGCGTTCGAGCTGGCGGAGCGACCGATCGCGCCGCAGCCCGGGGACTTCGGCAGCGCGAAACCCCAGGAGAGCCCGATCGGCGCGTGTCCGCAGCGCACGTTCTCGACGATCGCGGGCACCGCCCACGCGCTCACCGTGGCGTGCCGGGGCAACGCCGAGGTCGAGGCCGTCCCCGAGCCGGACGACACGACGTCCACTGCGGTCACGTTGCTCCGCGCCGTCGGGTGGCTCTCGCAGGCCGGCCTCGGCCTCCGGCCTGCGCCTGCCGGGCCGCCGTTCGCGACGCCTGGCGCGCAGGTGCCGGGCCGACACCGCGCGGACGTCGCCTTCTTCCTGCACGCCCCCGGGGATCCCTCGCGGACCGCGCGCGCGCATGCGTTCGCGCACCCGCCGCTCGCATTCGCGGCTGCCGGAGCGAGCGGCGAGCCGGCCCTCGCCGACGGCGCGCGACTCGTGGAGGTCGACGATCCGGAGCTCGTGGTGTCGGCGATCGAGCCTCTCGCGGAGGGCGGGGCCCAGGTGCGGGTCTGGAACGCGTCGGGCGTCGCCCGCGCGACCCGATTCCGCTGGAACGGACACCGCCCACGCGTGCTCGAGCGGGTCGATCTCACGGGGCGACCGGAAGGCGGCGCACTTCCGGTCGATCCGGCATCCGGCGGTGTCACCCTGGCATTCCGTCCCTGGCAGATCGTGACGGTGGCGGCGCGCTAGCGACCGCTCCCGTCGAGCGGGCGATCTGCACCCGAGCTGCAGGTCCCCTGCCGCCGGCCTGCGCGAGAAGCGCGGGCGCCATGCGGGGTCGCGGGCCCTCCCTGCCGCTCGAGGGACCTTCGACCTCCACCTGCAAGGAGGCTCCCATCCGCTCGAATTGATTGAAGAAGCCCCTGCCCGGAGGTCTGCCGTGCGTGCGGGAGGCGTCACGCGGTGGCAGCGGGCGGATCAAGAGAACGCTCCGCGCAGCCGATTTGCACCCTGACCTTCACCTCGGGGTGTGCCCTGGCGCATCGGCGGTACGGAATGGTTTGGCTCTTCGTCCGGAACGGCGCGGTCAGGTGCGCAGCGGGCCTGCTGCTGGCGCTCGGCGGCATCGCCGCGGCGCAGGCCCAGGACGTCGCGCCGCGCGCGGTCGACCCGCTCGCCTCGCCCGGGCCCTTCGTGCGCCAGGATCAGTGGGCGGATCGCCTCGCCGCGGCGCTCGGTCTCGAGAGCGCGATGCCGGCCGGGGCCCCGCCGGAACAGGTGTTCGCGCTGCTCTGTCCGGAGCATGCGACGGACGTCCGGGTGGAGGCGGTGTCCGCGGACCTGCCGCGCTGGAACGGCGGCGCCGGCGACGTCCCGGTGCGGATCGACGTTCCGCATCCCGGGCTCTACGTCGTCGAGGTGGACGGCAGGGGCGCGCAGCGCTGGCGCGCCGGCGGGCGTCCCGCCGGCGACGTCAATCCGACGCCTTGGGGTGTCGCCGTCGCGCCGTACGTCGTGCCGTTGGCCGCCGGCCCCCAGACGGTCGTCGGCAGCTTCGAATCCACCTCGTCGGCGACGCGCGTCACGCTCCGGCCGTACCGCGGCGTGTGCGTGGAGCCGCGGGACGGATGGGCCGCGGGCCAGTCTCTCCGCTTCGCCGACAAGGCGCGAACGCTCGTGCGCGCGCTCGGGCTCGAGGGCCGCCTGCCCGTCGAAGGACCGGCGCAGATCGTCGAGGCGGAGACCTTCGATCGCGCGTCTCGTCACGGTGAGGTGTCGGACCACCCGCTCGCCGCGCCCGCCTCGGGAGGGCTGTGGGCAGTGGGCGAGGGTGACGGCGCGGAGCTGCGCTGGTCGCTCGAGGCGGACGACGCCGGGGTCGTCACGCTGCTCGCGCGGCTGCACGGCGCGAAGCCCCAGGTCTGGTTCATCGGCGACGCCGCCCCGCGAACGGTGCAGCCTCCGCCCGGAGCGGAAGGCTGGGTCTGGACCGAGATCGCGACCCTCCCGCTCGCCGCCGGCCCGGTATCCGTGCGCGTCCGTCTCGCGCGGGGATCCGGCGTCGACGTCATGCGTCTCCAGCGGCGGCGGGATGCGGACACCGACTACCTGGCCGTGCTCGACGCGCTCGGCGTGAAGGAGGGTGCGCCCGAGGCGCTCGTCGACGACGCATCCGCCGAGGCCAACCTCTCGAACCCGACGCTGCGCACCCTGGTCGCAGGCTTCCTGATGGGTCCGGCCGGGCTGCCGGCGAACGGTCTCGCGCTGATCGAGCACGATCAGGAGCGCCTCTACACGCGGCCGTTGTCGCCGTTCGTGCCGGGGGAGCTGTGACCGTGCGCCGGGCCGCGCTCCAGCTCCTGTGCGCCGGCGCGCTCGCGGTCGCTTGGCTCCAGGCCGCGACGTCGGTGGCGCAGATCGCGGAGCCGGGTGCGATCGGGCCGCGGGAGGGTCTGTCCCTTCACCCTTACGCGACGCTCAGCGGCGTCTACAACTCGAACGTCCTCCTCGAGCCCAGCGACGGGACGGGCGAGTTCGGCATGTGGCTCTCGCCGGGAATCGAAGCCAACTACCGGAGGGGCATCTTCCGCTCCGGCATCGACGTCGGCGCCGACCTCCAGCGCTACTTCGGGCCCATCCACCTCGACGGGTACTACGGCCGGGTGGCGGGCTTCGCCGAGCTCGCGCCGCTGCCGGGAGTCACGGTCCGGCTCGCCGACGCGTGGGCGCCGCAGCCGCTCAACCTCGGCCTTCCCGACGACGACGCCGCGAACCTGGTGCAGTCGAACCGTGTCGAGGCCGAGGCGCGGCTGCGCCGCGAGCTGCCGCGCGAGCTCGTGCTCGACCTCTCGCTGCTCGGGACGCGCTTCGACGCCGATCCGTACGAGGTTCGCCACGACGCCGAGCTCGGAGGCTTCTCCACGCAGGGCGACTCGATCGACGTCGACTACTGGGACGTCACCGGGCGGCTCGAGCTGCAGCGCGGGTTCGATCGGCGCACGGTCGCCTTCGCACGCATCCTCGCCCGGGATCGCGCCTATGAATCGGCGACGGAGTACTCGTTCGTCGAGTTCTCCGGGCTCCTCGGCCTCCGCCTCCGCGGCCCGGCGCAGACGGAGCTCGAGATCGCCGGCGGTTACGGCCACCTCGACTATCGCGACGGACCCGCCAAGCCGACCGCACTCGGCCTCATCGAGCTGCGTGGCGCGCTCGACGGCGGCTGGCGCTGGCACGCCGGGGTGTCGCGCAACTTCACGACGGATTTCTCGATCTACGACTACGCGGAGACCTCGGGCCGCGTGGGGCTCGAGAAGGAGCTCGGGCCGCGCACGCGGGCGACCGTCGAGTTCTCGGGCGGACAGTTCAACTCCGAAGCGCCTGACGTCGGCAACCAGACGTACTGGGCCGTGGAGACCGCGCTGCGTCGCCAGCTGAACCGGACCATGCAGGCAGGCCTCGTGTTCCGGCACTGGCAGACCAACGGCGACGGCTCGCTGCACGACGTCACACAGAACAGGGTGATCCTTGAGCTCAAATATCGACGCTGATCGACAGTCTCGAAGCGTGCAGGCGATCCTGTTCGCAGGGCTCGCGCTGTCTGCGCTCCTCTCCGCACCGGCGCGCGCGGACGTCAGCTCGCCGCGCATCGTGGCGGGCGACACCGTGGACGTGCAGGTCTGGCAGGAGCCCGATCTCTCGGGCCCGCTGCGCGTCGAGGACGACGGCACCGTGAACCACGTGCTGCTCGGACGCGTCCCCGCGGAGGGGCGCACGGAGGAGGAGCTCGCCGACGACCTCCGCGCCCGGCTCGAGAAGAGCTACCTCCGCGCGCCGCGCGTGGCGGTGTCGCTCCAGCACTCGGCGCGGCGCACGGCCTCCGTGTTGGGGCCCGTGGAGCGACCGGGCGCATACCCCGTGCGCGAGCCGATGCGCGTCCTCGACCTGCTCGTCGCGGCGGGCGGCCTCTCGGCGGGCGCGGGCTCGACGGCGGTGCTGCTGCGGAACGGAGGCGCGGCTGCCGGCGTGGCCGCGGCGCCCACGGAAGGCGCGCCCGCAGGTCCCGTGGAGCTCGACCTGCAGGCGCTCCTGAGCGGTGGGGACGCGAGCGCGAACCCTCCGGTGTCTCCGGGCGACGTGCTGATCGTCTCGCGCTCCAGCGCGGGCGCGGCGTCGATGCCGGACGGCCCGATGCAGCGCGTCCGCGTGGTGGGCGAGGTGGCGCGCCCGGGCACGTACGCCCTCGGTCAGGCGCCCACCCTGCTGGATGCGGTGCTGCTCGCGGGCGGGCTCACCGAGTACGCGGCGGGCAATCGCGCGCGGCTCGTGCGGGGCGACGGCCGGGCCCGCCTCGAGGAGCGCGTCCACCTCGAGGACCTGCTCGAGGGGGACGAGGACGCAGCGAACGTCGAGCTCCGGGACGGCGACCTGATCGTCGTGCCCCAGGCCTTCTTCTAGACCGGCTGCCGCGGAGGTCGTGATGCAAGCGCAGAGGCCCGCTCCCGACGAAGGACACTGGACCGACCAGCTCGGCGTCCTCCGGCACCGGTGGCGCACGCTGGTCGCAGCGTTCCTCGGGTTCGTCACCGTGGCTGCGATCTGGAACTACCGGATCCCGCCGGTCTATCTCGCGACGGCGCGCCTCGTGATCTCCGTGAGCACGCCCGCGAGCGCGCTCGCCGACCGCTCGAGCCCGATGGAGGGCTATCTGCTCGAGCGGCGCTCGTTCGAGACCGAGCTCGAGGTCGTGCGCAGCGAGCCGGTCGCGCGCCGCGCCGCGCTCGCGCTCGGTTGGCTCGCGGAGAACGATCCGCCGGACCGCGCCCAGGCGGTGATCCAGGAGGTGAAGGGCGCGCTCGACGTCGAGCACCTCCGCGACACCCGGATCGTGCTCCTGCATGCGCGGGCCGGCGCGCCGGAGCGCGCCAGGGACCTCTGCAACGCGGTGGCCGAGGCGTACATCGCCTACTCGCAGGAGCAGCGTGACGAGGGCCGCAAGCGCTCCATCGCGTGGCTCACGGGCGAGCTCGAGAGCCAGCGCGACAAGCTCCGCGTGTCCGAGGAGCGGCTCGTCGACTACCTCTCGACGGAACGCCTCGACCTGTCGGGCGCCCAGGAGGCGGCGCCGCTCGCCTCCGACGCCACGGACGAAGCGCTGCGCGCCGAGTCCGCCGCCGCGGAGATCGAGCTCGCACAGCTCCGCCGCCGCTACCTCGACCAGCATCCGAAGGTCGTCGAGGCGCGGCTGCGGCTCGAAGGCCTGCGCGCTCGCTTGACGCAGGGACAGACGGAGCGCACGGGCGAGCATCGGAAGCTGATCCAGTACCGGATCCTTCGCCGCGACGCCGACCTCGATCAGCAGATGTACGAGGTGCTGCTGAAGAAGCTGAAGGAGGCCGACCTCTCCGCGGGGGCGGGCGACTTCGATCTCCGCGTCCTCGAGGCGGCCAAGCAGCCAGGCTTCGCCACGGAGCCGCGCACCGCCCGCAACCTCGCCGTCGCAGTCGTCCTCGGATTCTGCTTCGCGATCGGGCTCGCGTACCTCATCGACACCTTCGACCGGAGCGTGGGAAGCGCGGAGGACGTGACCCGGGTCCTCGGGCTTCCGACGCTCGGCACCGTCGGCCGCTTCGACCCCCGCAGGCGGGGCGGCGCACTCGTGGCGGACGTGCCGGGCGCGCTCGAGAGCGAGATGTTCCGCGCCCTCCGCACGAACCTGCGCTTCAGCCACGTCGACCGGCCGCGCCGCGTCGTGCTCGTGACGAGCACCGGGCCGGAGGAGGGCAAGAGCACGGTGCTCGCGAATCTCGCCGTGTCGCTGGCGCAATCCGGGCGGCGCACGGTCGTCATCGACACCGATCTGCGGCGACCGTCCCTGCATCGTCTCTTCGAGCTCGCGAAGAGCCGCGGCCTCGCGGACTACCTCGCCGGCGACGCCGCGCTCGAAGACGCCATGCGCCCGACCCAGGTCGAGGGCCTCGACGCGCTGCCGTGCGGCACGCTCCCCGCGAACCCGGCCGAGCTGATCGAGTCGGCGCGGCTCCAGGAGCTGCTGCGCGTCCTGCGGGAGCAGTACGACTACGTGCTGCTCGACTCGCCGCCCGCGGGGGGTCTGATCGACGCCTCGCTCCTGGCCGGCCTCGCCGACGGCGTGCTGCTCGTCGTCGAGCCCCGACGCTTCGACTGGCGGATCCTGCGCGGCACGGTGCGCCAGCTCGAGCGCTCGGGCGCGCGCCTCTACGGCGTGGTGCTCAACAAGACTCCGCGCGACGAGCACGCGGGCGTCTATCGGAACTACGCCTATGGGAGGGACGCGGCCACCGAGGCGAGCGCCGTCGGGTCGGGGAGCGGCCCGGCGTGACCGCGTCGCCGAGCGAGAGCCGCGCGGGACGCGGCGTCGGCCTCGTTCTCCTCGCCGTGATCGCGGGAGCAGTCGCGCTGTGCGGCGGCGTGAGCCCCGCAGGCGGCGCGGCGCTCGGGCTGGCGGTCGCGGCGCTCGGCGTGGGCGCTGCGGCGCTCTGTCCGCTGCGGCCGGTCTCCGGCGGCGCGCTCGGCGTGACGCTGGGCGCCTGCGGTCTCGTTCTGGCGTCGACCCTCTGGAGTGTCGCCCCGGACGCAACGCTGGATGCGGCGGTGCCCGTGCTCTCGGCGGCGGTCGCGTTCTTCCTGTGCGCGAGCGCCCTCTCGCGGCGGGATGCGAGCTGGCTCCTCGGGGGCTTCGCCCTCCTCGGCGTGATCGTGGCGTGCGCCGCGCTGGCAGCCGTGCCTGCCGGAAGCCGCGCACGCGCTCCGCTCGGAAACCCGAACCACCTCGCCGCGTGGCTCCTGCTGCCGGCCGCCGTCGCGTGCGCCCGCCTCGTCGGCTTCGAGCTCGGGCGGCGCGGCAAGCGTGAAGAGGCGTTGCTCTGGTTCGGCGCATTCGGGGTCGTCGGCGCGGCCATCGCAGCGACCGGATCCCTCGGCGCCGGCGTCGGCGCGCTCGCCGCGGTCTGCGCGGCGGTCGCGCTGCGCACCCTCCCGGCACGTGCAGGGGCCTGGACCGTGATCGGCGGCTTCGCGGCCGCGGCGGTCGCAACGCTCGTCCTGCCCTGGGCGTTCCCGAACCTCGTCCCGCCCACGGGCGCGGAGGGGGAGCTGTCGGCCGGCCTGCGCTGGCAGGTGTGGAACGGAGCGGCCCGGGCTGCGTGGGCCGCCCTTCCGCTCGGGGCCGGCGCGGGCGCATCGCCCGATCTCTACACGGCCGGGCGTCCTTCGGGCCTTCCGTACGCCGTCGTGCACGCTCACAGCGAGCCTGTGAACGCCGTGGTGGAGCTCGGCCTGCCCGGTCTCGCGCTCGCGGCCGTCGCCGCGGTCGCCATCGCGCGCCGCATCGCCCGGACTCCGTCCGGCGACACGCGGGCGTGGGCGCCCGCCGCCGGGCTCTTCGCGCTGGGTGGACACGCGCTCGTGGACTTCCCGTTGCGGGTGCCCGCGGTGTCACTCGCGGCCTTCGCGCTCGCGGGCCTCGCGTGGGAGGCGTCCGCTGCCCGCTCGCGTCCGCCCGTGCCCATTCGTGCCGACCGGTCCGCGCCGCGTCTCGAGCGGAGCGCGCGCCGCTCCCTCGGTGCGATCGGCGTCGTGCTGGCGCTGCTGGCCGGCACGCAGGCCGCCAGCGTGGCCGGCGAGGCCGCAGCGCGCCAGCGCCTCGCGGCCGGTGACTTCGGAGGAGCCGCGCGTGCCGCCGAGCGCGCCCTGCGGTTCCGCCCGGAGCGCCCGGCCTTGCTGGCGCTCGCGGCGGACGCCGCGGAGGAGGACTACCGGCTCGGCGGCGGCGGCAGCCACGCCCTCGCGGACGCTCTTGCGCTGCGCGCGCGCGCCGCCGCTGCGACTCCGCTGGATCCCGAGCCGCGCGCCGCGCTGTCGCGCACCCGCGCGCTCGCCGGCGATCCGGTCGGAGCGCTCGCGGCCGCGGAGGAGGCGGCGAGGCTCGAGCCCTCCTCGCCGGCGCGCCAGGTGACGCTCGCGCGCCTCTGGCTCGCGGCGGGCCGACGCGACCACGCGGCGCTCGCGGTACGTGCGGCGCTCGACCGCTTTCCCCGCAGCGCCGACGCGGCGCTCGCGGCGCTGCTGCGAGCGACGGGCGATCCGACGCTCGTGGGTGTCGCGGCGCCGGATGTGGCGGACATGCGGCGGAGCGCGGGGCTCGTGCTCGCGAACGCGGGGCACGTGCAGGCCGCGGCGGACCAGCTCCAGCGGGCGGCGGCGCTCGCCCCGGGCGATCCGGAGACCGCGCTCGCAGCGGCGCGCGCGCTGCGCCGCGCGGGCGATTCCCGGGCCGCGGAAGAGGTGCTGCTGCGCGCGCTGGAACGCGTCCCCGGGGAGACACGGCTTGCGGCCGAGCTCTCCGGCCTCCGGAGCGCGCCGCCCGTGCTCCACGAGATGGATGGGCGCTCGTGACGGCGCGGGGCTGGGCGCTGTCGGCGGCGGCGGGGGCGACGCTCGCGACGTTCTGCGCCGTGCTCCCCCACGAGGTGCCGCTCGCGCTGGCGGTCGCCGCGCCGCCGGCGATGCTCGTTGCGCTCTGGCTTGCCATGCGCGGCGATCCGGAAGAGCGCAGCACGCTCGTTCCCATCTTCCTCGCGGCCGTCGCCGCGCGGATTTCGGTCGCCCTGGCCGTCGCCTACGCCACGCCCGAGGGCTACTTCGCCCTCGACGACCAGCGCTACGCGGCGCTCGGACGGGAGCTGGCGCGCCACTGGGCCGGCGAGTCCGGGTTCCCCGCCGACCTTCACGGAGCGATCGGCTACTACGCCTGGAATGCGCTGGTCTACACGGTCGTGGGGCCCGTGCCGCTCGCGGTCACGCTCCTGAACGGCGTGCTCGGCGGCATGGCCGTGGTGCTCGCCTGGCGGATCGCACGCGAGCTCGGCGGCCCCCAGGCTGCGCGGATCGCAGCGCTGCTGACCGCGTTCTTCCCCTCGCTCGTCCTGTGGTCCAGCCTCAACCTGAAGGATCCGTGGGCGCTGGTCGCGATCCTCCTGTGTCTGCGCGGCGCGCAGCGCCTCGCCGCCGGCCCCTCGCTGTTCGCGCTCGCCGAGGTCGGGATCGGGATCGCGGGCCTGGGCGAGCTGCGGGGCTACATGGCGGTGGTGGCCGGCGCGGCGGTCGGCGTCGGTCTCGTGCTTCCGCGTCTCCAGGGGCCGCGTGCGCCGATTGCGATGGTGGCGCTCCTCGCGCTCGGTGCGATCGCCGTGGTGTCGCTGGGTCCGATCGAGGGTCTCGGGGAGGAGACGAGCCTCGAGTCGCTCGACCGCGCGCGCCGCGAGCTCGCGATCGGAGCCTCCGCCTACCAGGGCGACGCCGACGTGTCGACTCCCGGGAACGCGCTCCGCTTCCTGCCCCTCGGTCTCACCTACTTCCTCCTCGCGCCCGCCCCCTGGCAGGTCTGGAACACGCGGCAGCTGCTCACGCTGCCCGAGATGCTGGCGTGGTACGCGCTCATCCCGCAGGTGGTCGCCGGGATCGCGTACACCCTGAGACGCCGATTTGCGAGCGCGCTGCCGATCGCGACCTTCGCGCTCTTCGCGACGGTGTCCTATGCGCTCGTCGAGTCGAACCTCGGCACGGCCTACCGGCATCGCGCGCAGGTCGTCGTGCTGTTCCTCGTGTTCGGCGCCGTGGGGCTCGCCCGGCGGCGCGAGCGCCTCGACGCCTCGGGGCGCAGGGCGGCCACGCCGGAGGGCGAGCCGCACCCGACCCTCGGGCGGCTCCCGGCGTGAGGGTCGGGCTGATCGTCGAGTGTGCGGCGACCTTCGTCTGCGACGAGGTGGCGGCGCTCCGCGCCGCCGGCGTGGACGTCGCGGTGGCCTCCGCGTTCCGCCCGGCCCCGGACTGGGAGGAGTCGTTCGGGGGAGCCGTGGACTATCCCCCGAGGAGCCGCGGGCGCTGGGTGACCCGGGCGCTGCGGGACGGAGCGCGGGCCGGCGCGCGACTGGCGCCGGTTTTACACTGTGCGGTGTCGGAAGGCGCCCCACTGCGCCTCTCCGCCCTGGCGGCCGCGCTGGCGCGGCGCGCGCGCCGCGAGGGCTGGGACCACGTCCACGCGAGCTTCGCGACGTTCCCGGCCTGGCTGGCAGCGGCGACGGCGAGGCTCGCCAGCATCCCGTTCAGCGTCACGGCCCACGCCTACGACGTGCAGGAGCCGCGCCCATGGCTCCCGCGCGTGCTCGACGAGGCCGCCTTCGTGCGCGCCATCAGCGAGGACACCGCCGTCACGCTGCGCGCTCTCGCGCGGTCTCCCGAGTCCGCCGGCCGGGTTCGCGTCGGGTACCTCGGCGTGGACGTGGACCGCTTCCGACCGGATGGGGCGCCTCCCGCGAGTCCGCCGGAGATCCTGTGCGTCGCCCGCCTCGCCGCGACCAAGGGCATCGAGCAGCTCATCGACGCGACGGCCGAAATGGCCGCACCGACTGCGCGCGTGCCGCGGTTCCGGCTGCGCATCCTCGGCGACGGTCCGCTGCGCGACGCCCTGGCGCGCCGGATCGACGAGCGGCGTCTCGGCGACTGGGTCACGCTCGCCGGCGCGGCGACACCGCCGGCAGTCGCCGCGGCGCTGCGCCGAGCCACCGCGTTCGCGCTCCCGTGCGTCCCTCTCCGCGGCGGAGCGCGGCACGACGGTCTCCCGGTCGCGCTGCTGGAAGCGATGGCGAGCGGGCTGCCCGTCGTGAGCACGCCCGTGGGCGGCATCCCCGAGGCGATCCTCCACGAGCGCAACGGCCTCCTCGTGCCGCCGGGCGACGCCGGGGCGCTCGCCTCCGCGCTCGCGACGCTGCTGGGCGACGCCCCGCTGCGCCGCCGCCTCGCCTGCGCGGCGAGGACGACCGCGCTCACCCGCTTCCGGGCGGATCGCGCCGCGGCGCGTCTCGCGTCGTGGCTGGCGGAGCCCGCCTGCGCCCCGGGGATGCGACGCGGCGTGGCCGTGCGCGCCGCGTCGCGCGGAGACCGCGCATGAGGCGGAAGCGGGCGCTCGTCGTGGCCTACTACTTCCCGCCCGTGGGTGGCGGCGGCGTCTCGCGGTCGCTGAAGCTCGTGCGCGCGCTCGCGGCGGGCGGATGGCACCCCCTGGTGTTGACGGTCGACCAGGCGGCATGGCCGCAGGATCCAGGGCTGCTCGCCGACGTACCCGACGAGGCCACCGTGCTGCGCCTTCCGAATCCCGACTGGGGCAGGGTGGCGCTGCGCGCGCGCGCGCGCGGAGGCCCCGAGCCGGGGAACGGGCGGGGCCGGCTCCAGCGCTGGCTCGTGCCGGACCTGCACGTGGGGTGGAGCGCGCTCGCGGCGGCGGCTGCTGCGACGCTGGCCGCCGCGCGCGCCATCGACGTGGTCTACACCACGGCGCCGCCGTACTCCGCGCACCTCGCGGGCTGGGCCGCGCGCGCCGCTGGAGCGCCCTGGGTCGCCGATTTCCGGGACAGCTGGACCGACAACCACGCGCGGACCGGCCTGCCCGAGTGGCGACGCCGCATCGAGGCCGCGCTCGAGCGCGGTGTGCTGCGTGCGGCTGATCGCGTGGTGTTCGCTTCGGACGGTGCGCGGGAGCGCGCGCTGCGCCGGGCTCCGTGGCTCGCGGCGCGCAGCGAGACCGTGCTCACGGGCTTCGATGCGCGCGAGTTCGGCCCGGACCCGGCGGCGCTGCCCCCGGCCGACCGGTTGGTGCTCGTCCATGCCGGCAGCGTCGCGTTGGACCGGAAGGAGCGGGCGTTCGACCGGCTGCTCGGCGCGCTCGCGGCGTGGCAGGAGAAGGATTCGCGCGTTCGGAGCACCGTGCTCCTGCGGCTCGTGGGGGCGGAGGCGGGCGCCGAGGAGCGCATCGCGCGTCACGGGGTGGGCGGGATCGTTCGCATCGAGCCGCGCGTCCCCCGGGCCGGGCTCGCGTCCCTGCTTCGCGGCGCACACGCATGTGTGTACATCGCGCCCGCGGGGGAGCGCGGCGGCGATCCCGTTCCGGGGAAGCTCTTCGACGCGGTCGGAGCCGGCCGTCCACTGCTCGCCCTGGCGCCGCCCGGTGCGCTCGCGCGGCTCGTGCGTGGACGGGGCCTCGGGCGGGTGGTCGACCCCGAGCGTCGGGACGCCGTCGTGGCAGCGCTCGAGGAGCTGCGCGACGGCGCTCTCGGGGGCCATTCGGCCGCGCGCCCGGACGCGGCCGCGCGCGACGCACTCTCCGCAGCGCGCACCATGACCCGTCTCGTTTCGGCGCTCGAGCGCAGCGCTCGCGGCGGCGCGCGGTGAGCGGCGTGTCGGTGTCGATCGTCACGCACCGGAGCCGCGCGTGCATCGACACGTGTCTCGCCGGCGTCGCGGCGCAGGGGCCGGTCGTGCGCGAGGTGCTCCTGGTGGACAGCGGGTCCGACGACGGCACCGCGGAGCACCTCCAGCGGGACCCGCGCGTCGCGCTGCGCGCGCTCGCACACAACGTCGGGTACGCCGCGGGGCACAACCTGAACTTCGCCCGCGCGCGCGGGCGGTTCTTCCTCGCGCTGAACCCCGACGTGATCCTCGCACCGGGCCACCTCGAGGTCCTGGTGGGCGTGCTCGAGCGCGAGCCCGGAGTGGGCGCGGCGGTCGGACGGCTGCTCGCTCCGGGCCCCGAACGACGCCTCGACTCGGCGGGCATCGCGCGTACGCGCACCCGGTTCGTCGATCGCGGCCGGTCCGAGGCCGCGGATCGATACGCGCGCGAGGAGGACGTCTTCGGCGCGTGCGGGGCCGCGGCGCTCTATCGCAGCGCGGCTCTGCGCGGGCTCTGCCGCGGCGATTCGGCGCCGTTCGCGGAACGGTTCTTCATGTACTACGAGGATGTCGATCTCGCCTGGCGGCTGCGCCGCGCCGGCTTCCGGACGCGTTACGCGCCGACGGCGGAGGCCGTCCATCTGCGGGGCGGCTCGGGCGCGAGCGCGGCCTTCGTCGAGTACCACCTCGTCCGCAACCGGCTCTGGCTGACCCTCCGGAACGCGGGTGGACGCGAGCTCCTGCGCGAGCTGCCGGGCCTCGCGCTCTTCTCGGCAGCGAAGGCGGTGCAGAGCGCACGCCGGCCGCACCTCCGCGCGGCGCTGCGCGACCAGCTCCATGGCGTCCCGGCGTCGCTCCGCGAGCGGGCGGCGTTGCGTGGGTACGCGGGGCCGGCGGTGCGACGCGTGGAGGAGCGCTGAGATGTGCGGGATCGCGGGGCTCCTGACGCGCGGGCGCGTCGACGACGTCCGCCTCGGTACGATGGCGCAGGCGCTCGCCCACCGCGGCCCCGACGGAGAGGGCCGCTTCCTTTCTCGTCCCTTCGCCGCCGCAGGGGACGAATGGCAGGTGGGTCTCGCGCATCGTCGGCTCGCGGTCTTCGACCCGAGCTCCGCGGGCGCCCAGCCGATGGCGAGTCGGTCCGGGCGCACGGTGCTCGTGCTGAACGGCGAGATCTACAACCACACCGAGCTGAGACGACACCTCTCCGGGTTCGCGTTCCGATCGGGCACCGACACCGAGGTGCTGCTGGAGCTCTGCGAGGCGATCGGCGTCCGCGCGGCGCTCGAGCGCGCGAACGGGATGTTCGCTCTGGCGGTCTGGGATGCCGGCGCTCGGACCCTGGTGCTCGCGCGCGATCGCGTCGGCATCAAGCCGCTGTTCTATCGCGCCTCCGCCGGGGGGATCGCGTTCGCCTCCGAGCTGCGGGCCCTGCTCGCTTCGGGCAGCGATTGCCCGCGGATCGATCCCAGCGGCTTGTCGGAGTACCTGGACTTCGGGTTCGTCGGCGCGCCGCGCACCGTGCTCGACGGCTTTGCGAAGCTCCCGCCCGGGTCGATCCTCGAATGGCGCGACGGACGCTCGGCGGCGTCGCGCTGGTGGTCCCTCCCCGAGGCCGCGAGCGGCGCGGGCGCGGCGCCCGGGTGGCGCGAAGGGCTGCACCAGCGTCTCTCCGATGCCGTGTCCCTCCAGCTTCGCGCCGACGTTCCCGTGGGCGCGTTCCTGTCGGGGGGCATCGATTCCACGCTGGTCACCACGCTCGCGGTGCGCGAGCGCGGCGTGATCGACACGTTCTCGGCCCGCTTCCCGGAGTCGACCCGCCTCGACGAGGGCGCGCAGGCCGCGGCCGTCGCCCGCAGCCTGGGGACGCGACATCACGAGGTGTCGATCCTCGCGGGGGACGCGGAAGGCACGGCGCTCGAGCTCTTCGCCGCGGTCGACGAGCCGTTCGCGGACTCGTCCCTCCTTCCCATGCACGTGCTGTCGAAGGCCGCGCGGGAGCACGTCACCGTCGCGCTCTCGGGCGACGGATCCGACGAGCTGTTCGCGGGCTATCGGCGCTACCAGGCGGATCGCTGGATCGCGCGTTGGCGCCGGGTGCCCGGCCCCCTCCGCGCGCGCGTGGCCGAGCCGCTGCTGCGCAGGCTCGGTGAAGACCGCGCCACGGCGCGCGGGGAGCTGGTGCGGCGCGCGCGGAAGGTGATGGCGAGCGCCTCCCTCGCACCCGAGGCGCGCGCCCTCGCGCTCGCCCGGATCTTCGGCTCGGCCGAGAAGCTGGCGGTGGCGCCCGGCCTCGTGGACGTCGAGGGCGCCGGCCTCGAGCGCCTGCGCGCGCTGCGGGCGACGGCGGGCGGACGAGACGAGCTCGATACACGGCTGCGGGTCGACTTCGCGCACGCGCTCCCCGACGACATGCTGGTGAAGGTCGACCGCGCGAGCATGGCGCACGGCCTCGAGGTCCGCGTGCCATTCCTCGACCATCGCGTCGTCGAGCACGCCGCACTGCTGCCGTCCCGTCTCAAGCTCCGCGGAGGCCGGGGCAAGCGCGCGCTGCTCGACGTCTTCGGCGCCGACCTTCCCCCCCACGTCCGGCGCCGGGCCAAGGCCGGCTTCGACGCGCCGATCGGCGCGTGGCTGCGCGACCCGCTGCGTGCGCTCACGCGCGACGTGCTCGCGCCGACCGCGCTGGCGCGCACCGGCTGGCTGGAGACGGGTGCGGTCTCCCGGCTCCTCGCGGAGCACGACGCAGGACGGGTCGATCATGCGTGGCGGCTCTGGAGCCTCGTCGTCCTGCAGACCTGGCTTTCGCGCATCGCCCCGGAGCGGGTTCGCACCGGATCGGGCGGGCTGCGGCCGGCGGCGTGAGGGGAGGGGGCATGCGGATCGCCCACGTGGCGAACACGGACTACTTCTGCGCGTTCCTGCTCCGGGGCCAGCTCCGCGCCGCGCGCGAAGAGGGCCATGCCGTCGAGGTGGTGTGCGGCGGCGGTCCGCTCGTGACCGAGCTCGAGGCGGAAGGCTTTCCGGTACACGTCGTGGAGAACTCGCGCCGCGTCGATCCGCTCGCCGACCTGCGGACCCTCGCTCGCTACCGCGCACTCTTCCGGCGCGAGCGCTTCGACGTCGTGCACACGCACAATCCGAAGGTGAATGCACTGGCCGCGCTCGGTGCGCGCCTGGCGGGGGTACCGCGCGTCGTGTCGACGGTGCACGGGCTCTACTCGCACGAGCGCCAACGGCCGGCGGTGCGGCGGGTGTGGCGCGCGTTCGAGGCGGCTTCCGCGCGGCTCGCGGATCTGGTGCTGTGTCAGAGCGCGGAGGACGTGCGCACCGCCCGCTGGCGACGGATCGTGCCCGACGGCCGCCTGCGTGCCCTCGGGAACGGCGTCGATCTCCTGAAGTTCTCGCCCGAGCGCTTCGGCAGCGAGGACCGCGCGGCCGTGCGGCGGCGGCTCGGCGTCGGACCGGGTGAGCGCGTCGTCGGCTTCGTCGGACGCCTGGTGCGCGAGAAGGGGGTGGAGGAGCTCCTCGTCGCCGCCGGCTCGCTGCGCGGCACCCGTGTCTGGCTCGTCGGCCCCGACGAGCGTGGCGCCAAGGGCGACGCGCTCGAGCCGAGCGCGCTCACCGCGCTCCGGAACGTGCGCTGGCTCGGCCTCCAGCGGGACATGCCGCCGCTGTACGCCGCGATGGACGTCGTCACGCTGCCTTCCTGGCGGGAGGGCTTCCCGCGCACCCTACTCGAGGCGTCCGCCATGGAGCGGCCGGTGGTGGCGACCTCGATCCGCGGCTGCCGCGAGGCCGTGCTGGCGGGTGAGACGGGCCTGCTCGTCCCGCCCGCCCGCGCGCGCGACCTGCGGAGCGCGTTGGAGTCGCTGCTGGGCGACGCCTCCAGGCGTCGAGCGCTCGGGCGCGCCGCGCGGCAGCGGGCAGCGCAGCACTTCGACGAGCGGGCCGTGTTCGAGCGGATCGCGCTCGCCTATCGCGAGCTCGCGCTGCCGTTGCGCGCTTCCGCCCCGGCCGCCTGAACCCCCTCCTGCCGCTTCGCGCGCGCGCACCGCGCGCGGGAAGTCGCCGTTCCGCTGCAGGAAATCCGGGCTCAAGGGATTCCGCCCGACGGTCGAAGAGAGGGGATGACCGTCGCGTGTCGCGGCGGGGACGGGAGGTTCGCGTGATCGTCGTACCGAGGGACGCGTCCGGGGCACGGCGCTGGCTCGCGCACCTGCTGCGGGCGTCGTGCGGGGCGATCCGCGCGGGCGACCGCTTCGATGACGACCTCGCGTTCGACGCCGGCGCGGCGGCGCAGCTCGCGCTGAAGCAGCGCGTCGCGCCGCTCCTGCACCGGGCGCTCGGAGATGGGCGCATCACCGACGCGCTCCCCGCTGCGTTCGTGGAGTCGTGCGAGCGCGCGTACTGGGCGGCGCTCCGCAAGAACCTCCTCGCGCTCGCGGCGGGCGAAGAGGTCCTCTCGGCGTTCGACGCCGACGGCATCGGCGCAGCGCCGCTCAAGGGATGGGTGCTGCTCACCGCGCCGCGCGCCGGGGTCGGCGCCCCCGGACCGCTGTACCCCGATCCCGGCACCCGCCCGATGGACGATCTCGACCTCGTGGTCGCGCGGGCCGACCGCGTCCGCGCGGCCGAGCTCCTGCGAGGCGTCGGCTTCGCGCCGGTCCAGCCCGAAGCCGTCCGCTCTGGTGCCTACGCCGGGGGACACGAGATCGCGTTCCATCGCCGCGACGCCGGGGTCGACGTGTTCGTCGAGCTGCACTGGGCCTCCGCGGGTCGGGAGAGCCTGCTGAGGGGGATGGCGCTCGAAGGCGACGTGATCCTGCGTACGCTATGCGCGCGTTCCGGGCGGAGCGGCGTGGCGCGCCCGACGCGGCTCGGGCACCTCCTCTTCACGGCGCTGCACGGAGCGCGACACGCGTTCGACCGGTGGATCTGGCTCCTCGACCTCCATCTCCAGGTGGTGGCCGCGCCGCTCGACTGGGACGCGCTCGTCGCGGGCGCGCGGACGCTGCGCGCCCGCGGTGCGGTGTATGCGGGCCTCGTCGCGACGCGCGAGCTCCTCCGGACTCCAGTGCCGAAGGAGGTGCTCGCGGACCTGGCGCCGGGCGTGGTGCGACGGGAGCTGCTCCACCGGACGCTGTCGGCGTCGATGCGCGACGGCGCGGGCCGCCGCCCGGGCCGGATGGCGAAGCTCCTGCTCGGCGAGAGCTGGTGGGACGTCGCGCGGACCGCGGCCTGGGCCACGCTGCCGGGCACCGCATGGTACGCCGCGCGCGGTGAGCCTGGAACGCTGCGTCGGCGGCTTCGACAGCCGGCGCGGGCGCTGCTCGACGCGGGAGGGCGAACGTCGTGACAGGAGATCGTGTGATGAACCGGGCGCCGGGAGTGATCGCGCGCACGATCGCGGGCGAGACCATCCTCGTGCCCGTCCGCAGGCGCGCGCAGGAGATGGGCCTCTTCACCTTGAACGAGGTGGGCACCTTCGTGTGGGAGCGTCTCGACGGGCATCGACCGCTCGCAGGCATCGCGAGCGAGGTGGCGGAGGCGTTCCTCGTCGACCGGGCCCGCGCCGCGGACGACGTGCTCGCGTTCGCGTCCGAGCTCGAACGGAGCGGTTGCGCCGTGCCGGCGACCGGGGAGGCACGATGAACTTCGCACTCGCGGGGCTGGCCGCGTCGGGCGTCGAGCGCGTGCGGAGCGACTCCCTCAGCAAGGAGTACAAGCGGCGGATCACCTCCGATCGCACACCGGTGTCGGCGTCGATCGAGCTCACCTACCGCTGCAATCTCCACTGCGGGCACTGCTACTGCCCGCCGGGGGATCGCAGCGCCGAGCTCTCGACCGAGGAGCTGCGCGGCGTGATCGATCGGCTCGCCGAGCTCGGCACGCTCTTCCTGCTCCTCACGGGCGGCGACCCGCTGCTGAGGAAGGATTTCGCCGAGCTCTATCGCCACGCAAAGGAGCGCGGCCTCCTGATCACGGTCTTCACCAACGGCACGCTGATCGACGATCGGATCGCCGCGCTCTGGGAAGAGCTCCCGCCCTATCTGGTGGAGATCTCGCTCTACGGTCTCACGCGCGAGGTGTACGAGAAGGTGGTCGCCGTTCCGGGATCGTACGATCGCTGTCTGGCGGGCATCTCGCGCGTGCTCGACGGCCGGCATCCGCTCGCGCTCAAGTGTCCGGTCACGCGCGAAAACGCCCACGAGATCCCCGGGATCGCCCAGCTCGCGAAGGACCTCGGAGTCGACTTCCGGTACGACCCCGTCCTCCTCGCGACCATGGAGGGGAAGCAGCATCCCCACGCGCTCCGGCTCAGCGCGGAGGAGATCGTGGCATTCGAGGCCGCGGACCTCGAGAAGGACCGCGCCTGGCGCAAGTACCTGGTCGAGGAGACCCAACCGAGGATCGCGAGCGACGCGCTCTTCTCGTGCGGCGCCGGCAAGAACTCGCTCCACGTCGATCCCTACGGGAACGTGCAGGTCTGCCTCATGGTGAAGAATTTCAAGCACAGCCTGCGCGAGCAGAGCCTGGACGAGATCTACTTCGAGGAGTTCCCGAAGATCCTCGCGCTGAAGCGCGACGTCGGCTCGAAGTGCGGCAGCTGCCGCAGCCGGGCGACGTGCAACAACTGCCCGGGGATGGCGTTGTGGGAGACGGGACGGAACGACTCGAACGTCGACTTCCTCTGCGGACTGACGGCGGTTCGCGAGCGCACCTACACCGGAGCGCTCGCCGACGCGCTGGCTCCGGCGCCGGGCGGCGGCTGCGGGAGCGGAGGCGGGGGTTGTGGGAGCGGGGCGTGCGGGAGCAGCGGGAGCGGCGGGCTGCTGCAGATCGGGGGAGGGCGATGAGCAGGGACGACGACTCGAACCGGCGGCCCTACGAGGCGCCGCGCCTCCGCCTGATCGAGCTCGACGTGATGGCGAGCTTCCCGGACAACTGCAAGATGGACGTCGGGACCGGCGGCTTCGGCGGCGCGGCGGGCTCGTGCCAGCAGTCGAGTCAGCCCACGGTCATGTGCATGAACATCGGGTCTTAGCGGGTTTGTCGGCCGGCTTCGCCGGCCTGCCCGCCCTTGCGGAGGGGTTGGATGGGGCGGACGCGATTGCTCGGGATCACGATTGCAGGGCTTCGGATGGCCGTCGAGGCGCCTTCGGCGCTGCCGTGGCGGTGGCCGGTGGGGCCGCTCCAGCGGTTCGTGTCGCAGGCGCAGGATGCGGATCTCCACGTCGGGGTTCGCGTCGCGCGGGCCGAGGCCCCGCCCGGCGACTCGCTGCGGTACGACTCGGGGGGCGGGATCTTCGACGTGGCGCAGGTGGGCAGCGACTGGGTGATCGCGCTGCGGATCCGGGGCCGGCTCCAGCGGCTCGCGCGCTTCGACGCGGACTTCCGGGCCGGCGAGGTGATCGTCGATCCCGACTCGTTCTACGCGAGGCAGTGTCACTACCCGCTCGCCTATCCCCTCGACGAGGTGCTCTTCCTGCACCGGCTCGCGCGCGAGGGCGGGCTCCTGCTGCACGCCTGCGGCGTCGTGAGGCGTGGGCGGGCGCTGCTCTTCAGCGGACCATCGGGTGCCGGGAAGACGACCATGGCGCGTCTCATGCAGAAGCACGCCGCCGTCGAGGTGCTCTCGGACGACCGGATCGTGATCCGCGAGGATGCGACCGGTTTCCGGGCGCATGGCACGCCGTGGCACGGCGACGCGCCGCTCTCGCTCGCGGCGTCTGCGGAGCTCGCGGGCATCCACCTGATCCGTCACGCACCGGGCGTCGAGCCGCGGCCCCTGGGAGGCGCGGAGGGCGCGGCGGCGGTGCTCGGCAACGCATTCGCGCCGTTCCACGATCGCGTGTCGGCCGAGCGCACCCTCGAGCTGGCCGAACGCCTCGCCGCGCGCGTTCCGATCGGGAGCCTCGGCTTCGCCCGCGACGAGCGCGTCGTGTCGTTCGCGTGGAGCGCGCCCGCGGCGGTCGAACGGCCCGGCGCCTCCGGACCGGCGTTCGCCGCGAGAGCCTGCTGAGCGATCCCATCGCGGCCCATCGCGCACCGCTCGGCGCCGACCACGCGGCGCTCGGCGCCGACCACGCGGCGCTTGGCGCCGACCACGCGGCGCTTGGCGCCGACCACGCGGCGCTGCTTGCGCGGCCACCGCACCTCGCGGCCCTGCGCGCGGCCCTCGCCGCGGGCCCCGTCGAGGTCGTCGCAGGCGGCGTTTCCATGCGTCCCCGTCTCCTTCCGGGCGAACGCGTGCGACTCGTGGCGCGATCCCCGCGCCGCGGGGAGATCGTGCTCGCGGTGATCGAGGCGCGCCTCGTCCTGCACCGCATCGTCCGCCGTCGCGGCGAGCGGTGGCTCCTGCGCGGCGACGCACGGATCGACTCCGACGGGTGGATTCCGGGCGAGCGCATCCTCGCCGTGGCCGTCGCGCGAGGTGGACGAGGCGACACGATGGCGTGGCGACGTCTCGACGGCCCCTGGGAGCGCGGCTGGGGAAGTGTGGGCGCGGCGCTGGGCCGCGCGGTCAGACGAGCGCGAGCGACCCGTGCTCGCGGGCGGAGCGCCAGGCCCGGCGCAGGGCCCAGACCGACGGCGGGAGCGTGAACGCGGCGATGGCGAGGAGCCGTAGCAGGGCAGGGGCGCAGTCCCCGACGCTCGCGCCCTCGAGGAGCGCGCTGCGGAAGGCGTCGAGGCCGAGGGTGAGCGGCACCCAGCGGGCGACCACCCGAAGCGGCGCGGGCAGCAGCACGACGGGGAAGTAGACGCCGCCGAGCAGTCCGAATGCGAAGGCCGTGAGGGTGGTGACGAGGCCCGGCCGTCGCAGCCGGAGCCACAGCGCCGCGCCCGCGAGCCCGATCGGGGCGCAGGCGAGCAGTGTTGCGGTGGCCGCGAGTGCGGCGAGAGCCAGGTGGGCCTGCGACCACGCGACGCCGAACAGCAGACTTCCCGCGGCGGCGTAGACGAGCGCCTGCACGAGCGCGAGCCCGACGGGCACGACGGCGCCGCCGGCGAGCAGGGCGGTGGGAGCGGCGCCGGATGCGAGCGCGGGCTCGAGCGTCCCGTCGGCCGCTTCGCGCGCGAGCACGCCGCCGAGCGCTCCGAGCAGGGCGGCCACCATCCCGTGGAGCATCAGCCCCGTACACACGAACGGGAAATAGCCCGCGGTCGGGAGCGCGACGGCGCCGCCCGCGGGCACGAGCCTCCCCACGAAGTGGTAGGAGAGGAGACCGAGGGCGCCGGAGAGCGCACCCAGGGCGACGGACACGCCGTAGGTCCGCTGCAACGCGACGTCGCGCCGCGCCACCGCCGTGCACTGGCGCAGAAGCCGGTTCACCCGGCGCCCGGCGCCGACCACGCGGCGCCCGGCGCCGACCACGCGGCGCTGCAGAGCCGCGGCGGCTCGCGCAGCACGCCCGCATCGAGCGTCACGACGCGGCCCGACACGGCCGCGAGCTCGGCCGGCGCATGCGACACCCAGATCGCCGTTCGCCCTTCGAGCTCGTCGCGCAGCGCCGGGAGGAGGACGCCCCGTGACGCCGCGTCCACGCCGCGGAGCGGCTCGTCGAGGAGCACGACCGGCGGACGGTGCAGCAGGGCGCGCGCGAGCGCCGCACGCTGGCGGATGCCGGTGGAGCAGCGGTCCGCCGACACCGCCAGGTGCTCCGAGAAGCCGAGGCGCTCGGCGAGCTCGTGGATCCGGGCGGAGGCCGTCCTGGGTCCCAGACCGGCCAGGGCCGCGTGGAAGGAGAGGCAGCGGGCGAGCGGCAGGCGCCGCGTCCACGACGCCTCCCCGCCGGAGCACCAGCCGATGAGCCCGCCCGCGCTGGCCGCCTCGGGCGCGCGCCCCAACACACGAACGGTTCCCGTGGCCGGGGCCAGGAGGCCGGCGATGACTCTCAGGAGCGTCGACTTGCCAGCGCCGTTCGGGCCCGACAGCCCCACCGCATCGCCCGGTTCGAGCCGGATGTCTATGGAAACGAGGACGCTGCGCTCGCCGAAGCGCACCGACACCCCCGCGAGGCGGACCGCGTCCATGAGGACCGCATCGGCCGTCGGGGCGGAAACCTGAAGGGAACCGCGGGTGATTCCCCGCGCGGAGCGTGTGCGTGCGCCGGCAGGTCGGTGCACGACACCCGTCGTTTCCTCGCGCCATGACGAGAGATTCGCTTCCCGGCGGACGCGGCTTGGGCGTAGACTGCGCGCAACGGACGGCGCGAGCACGCCTTGTGGGGGGGTGGGGAGCGCGTCGTTCCAGGACGCTGCCGTGGAGGGGCCCATGAAATCGCTGATCGAAGCCGTGGTGAGGGCGCTCGTGGACAAGCCCGACGAGGTCCAGATCAAGGAGGTGATCGGCGAGCACGCTCACGTGCTCGAGCTGCGCGTCGCCAAGGAGGACCTGGGCAAGGTCATCGGCAAGGGCGGGGCGCACGCTTCCGCGATCCGCACGATCATGGCCGCAGCGAGCGGCAAGGAGAAGAAGCGGTACATCCTCGAGATCATCGAGCACTGATCCGGGGGAACTCCCGTTCGCTCGGAGGACACGGGCTCTGGTAACGTGACCCGTCGTCCGCGAACGAAGGAGACCCCCGTGCCCTCCCTCCCGTTCACCTTCCAGGCCCCGCTCACCGTCGGCGCACAGATCGAAGCCCGGGCTTCGCACCCCGAGGCGTCAGGCGCCCCGTTCCTCCTCCAGGGCGACCGCACGTGGACCTATCGCCAGTACCGCGATGCGAGCGTGCGCACCGCGCATCTCCTGCGTCGCAGGCTCGGGCCGGCCGACGCGGAGCGGCCGGGACACGTCGCGATGCTGCTGGAGAACCACTTCGAGCTGCTCGCGCTCTACGGCGGATGCGCATACGCGGGCCTCACGCTGTTTGGCGTCAACACGGGCCTGCGTGGAGAGACGCTGGCCGGTGTGCTGAATCACTCGCGCGCGCGCCTCCTGGTGGTGGACGAGCGGCTCCTTCCCGAAGTCGAGCGCATCCGCAGCGGGTTGAAGCACGTGGCTGCGGAGAACATCCTCGTGCGGCGCGACCCCGGCGCGAGGACCCACGCTCCGGACGACCTCGCCGGGTGCCTCGCGCGCGAAATCGGTCCGGAGAGCGTTTCGCTCGACGCCCCGGACGTCGCGGTGGCTCCCGACTCGAACCTGATGGTCATCTATACGTCCGGCACCACGGGTCTGCCGAAGGGGATCAACAACAACCACTTCAAGCTGCTGGCGACCGGGATGGCCGTCTCCCGCAATCTCGAGCTCGGACGCGAGGACGTCGGCTACGCGTGCATGCCGCTCTTCCATTCGAACGCGATGTTCCTCGGTTTCTCGCCGGCGTTCTGGGTGGGGGGCAGGCTCGCGATCCGCGAGCGTTTCAGCGCCAGCAGCTTCGTCCCCGACGTCTTCCAGCACGGCGTCACCTATTGGAACTACGTGGGGGAGCCGGTCCACTACATCCTGAACGCGATCGAGAAGGAGTACGGAGGAGACGAGGCCCGGATCCTCGCCGAGGTCGCAAACGACCCGCGAAACCGCTTCGCGTACGCGGTCGGGAATGGAGCCTCACCTCCGGACATCGACCGCTTCCAGCGCTGGCTCGGCCTCGAGGACATGTTCGAGCTCTACGGCTCGACCGAGGCCGCGATCAGCACGTTCCGTCGCAAGGGCGATCCGCGCGCGAGCGTCGGCGAGGTGACGGACGCGGCCGTTCGCATCCTGAACGAGCGCGGGAAGGAGTGTCCGGCGGCCGAGCTGGGCCCCGACGCCAAGATCCTGAACTACGCGGACGCGGTGGGGGAGATCTGCCGCGCGTCTTCCGACACCGGACTGTTCCAGGGCTACTTCGACAACCCCGAGGCAAACACGTCGAAGTACCGCCAGGGTGTCTACCACTCCGGCGATCTCGGTCACATCGTGGTCCGCGACGGAAAGCGGTACCTGTTCTTCGACGGGCGCACCGACGACTGGATCCGCAAGGACGGCGAGAACTTCTCCGCGGCGCAGGTCGCGCGGCTGCTCGCCGAGCATCCCGACGTGACGCTGGCGGCGGCTTACGGCGTGCCGTGCGCGGTCTCCGACGAGCTGGTGATGGCGGCGCTGCAGATCCGCCCGGGCGCCGAGTTCGATCCCAAGGGCTTCTTCGACTTCTGCGAGCGGCAGATCCGCGAGGGTGGAATGGATCGGAAGTGGATGCCGGACTTCGTCCGCGTGGTGGACGATTTCGAGTTCACCCAGACGCAGAAGATCCTGGTGCGGAACCTGAAGAGGGCGCACTACCACCGCGGCCGGCTTCCCGACGCCTCGCTGTGGTGGCGACGCAGGGGCGACACCGCGTTCCTCCCGTTCTCGAAGGACGACTTCGAGCGTCTGAGGGTCGAATTCGAAGCAGCCGAGCGCCTGGACGTCCTCGACCGCCCATAGCGCGGCGCGCAACTACCAACTCGAACCTGCGAAGCACGAAACCGTGCTTCGCCGGCTTCCCGCCCCCCGCGTGCACCCGCGCGATCCCCGCGTCCGAACGCGGGACTCCGCGTCCCGTTGCCGGTGCGACTCGCGCGGCACGCGCCTTGCTCTCCTCCGGCCAGACGGTGAGCCCGGTCACGGTCGGCAGGGGGAGCGCAGAAGCATGGAAGCGACCTATTCGGCAGAAGAGCACTTCACGCGCGGCAAGGAACTGCTCCAGGCGGGTCAGGAGCAGGCGGCGTTCGAGCACCTCCGGGCGGCCCACGGCCTGCGGCGCGCGAGCGCGAAGTACGCGTCCTACTACGGACTGTGTCTCGCGCTCGTCGAACGACGTTTCAACAAGGGTCTCGAGCTGTGCCGCACGGCGGTGAAGGAGGAGTTCTTCAATCCCGAGCTGTACCTGAACCTCGCCCGCGTGCACCTCGCGTTCGGCTTCAAGGCGGAGGGCATGCGCTACCTGCGCCGCGGGCTGATGATCGATCCGGGCAACCAGCTGATTCGCGGCACGCTGAAGCGCCTCGGTCAGCGCCAGGAGCCCGTGCTGCAATTCCTTCCCCGGCGCCACGTCCTGAACCGCTGGCTCGGGCACGTACGCCGCCGGTTCAGCGGCGATCCGCTCGAGACGGCGGCCGACGAGGGCACCGCCTGAGCCGGCCGCCGCGTCCCGCGACGGTTGACGCGAACCATCGGAGCGTCTACACACCTCGCGCATTCGTCAGCGAGGGCAGCCCGTGGGCAGCGTCATCAAGAAGCGCCGCAAGAAGATGCGGAAGCACAAGAAGAAGAAGCTGCTGAAGCGGGCGCGGCACAAGCGCAAGCGCTAGCGCCGCGCGCTTTCCCCTCGTTCCCACTCGACAATTTTCATCGTTCCCCCGCAGTACGAGCGCGTGCGCGGAGCCTGCGCCGTCGCGCTCGAGCCGCCGCGCGCGCAAGCGTCGGAAGTTCGCGCGCCGCAGGGGCGACTGGCGGGCCGGCTGCACGAATCCCGCCGAAGTCATCCCCCGGTTCGCAGCTTCGACGGCCATCGCCTTGTTTTTTTTGCGTTTATTACTTGACGAGCTCGAAATTCGAGTGTTAGCGTGAGCGGCAAGAGTGGCTCTAGAGCCGCGGTTTGCGACTGGAACGGGCGCGCGTGCCGTCAAGTCGCAGGTTCCGGGTTCCGATAGGGGGCAGGAGCAAAGCGGTCATGGATGCGCAGTGCGCGCCGTGACCAGAGCGATCGTCGCTCACTCGATGCCCTCGCGGTCCCGAAGCTGTTGAGCCGCGGAGCGCGAGACCACGATCGAGACCAGCAACAGGGGGGTGACCCAGTATGGCAGCTCGCAAGAAGGCAACGAGGAAGAAGGGCGCTCGCAAGGGCGGGCGGAAGAAGGCTACGCGGAAGAAGGCCGGGCGCAAGAAGGCCGGGCGCAAGAAGGGTGGTCGGAAGAAGGCCACGCGCCGCCGCCGCCGGAAGGCAGCCGCTGCCCCCATGATGTAGTTGGGGGGGCGGGCAGTGCTCGCCGCGAGGTCTTCCTCAGGGAAGGCTCTTCGGACCCCGGCCGGAGCGATCCGGCCGGGGTTTCCTTTGGAGGTCGCTCGTCCTACCCTCGGCGGCCCAAACGGGATTCACGCCGGCCGCGGAGAGGACACAACGATGGCGCGCATCACGATCGAGGATTGCACCGAGCGGGTTCCGAATCGTTTCCATCTCGTCCAGATGGCGTCGGTCCGCACGAAGCAGCTCAAGAAGGGCGCCCGCGCGCTCGTACAGGCCGAGGACAACAAGGAGGTGGTGATCGCGCTCCGCGAGATCGCCGCCGGCTACATCCAGCCCGACTATCCGGAGAACTTCACCGCCGAGGACTAGCGCCGCGGTCAGGAGCTCCTAGCGCGTCACCTGTACGGGGAGGTGGAAGCCGACCGTGGTGCCGCGTCCCACTTCGCTCGACAACGTGATGCTGCCGTCGAGCAGCACGAGCAGGTCGCGCACCAGGGCGAGGCCGAGGCCGGCGCCGCGGTAGCGCGACGACTCGAGCTCGTCGACCTGGTAGAACTCGTCGAAGACGACCTGCTGGTCGTCCGGGCAGATCCCGATGCCCGTGTCCTCGAGCTCGCAGTGGAGCTCGCCGTCGCGAACCGACGCCCGGATCACGATGCGGCCCTTCGGCGTGAACTTCGCGGCGTTGTCGAGCAGCAGGAACAGGATCTGGTTCAGCTTCGCGAGATCCGTCCGGATCTTCGGGAAGGGCTCGGCGAGCTGCTTTTCGATCTCGACAGGCTTGTCGCCAAGCGTGTCCTGCACGCTGAAGATCGCCTCGTCGATCACGTCGCGGAAGCTGACCTCCTGGAGCTCGACCGGCAGCTCGCCCTGCTTGATCCGCCAGAGATCGAGGATGTTCTGGAGCGTGCGCAGGAAGGCGGTGCCGTCGTCCAGCGCGGAGCGGAGTCCGAGCTTCCCGCCGTCCGAGAGCGCCTCGTTCTCGTTCGCGAGCACCGAGATCACCGACTCGATGATGCTGTTGAGCGGGGTCCGCAGCTCGCGCGACATCTTCTCGATGAAGTCGTTCTTCAGCTTCTCGATCTTGCCGAGCTTCTCCTGGTTGCGGAGGAGCTCGATGTCCTGGGCGAAGAGGGTCTCGGAGAGCTTGAGGATCTCGTCGCTCTTCTGATCCGCCATCTGGTCGATCTCGGCGACGCGCCCACGCAGCGACTCCGCCTCCTGCGTGAGGCGCGCGTGATCGATGCGGATCGCCGCGACCGCGCCTAGCAGGGAGAGCGAGTCGAGCACGGGGCCGTCGATGCTCGCGGGGCCGGCCACGACGAGCGCGCCGTGCGTGCGATCCTCGAACACGAGCGGGAGGATCACGACGCCGCCGGCGCCGCGCGGGCCGACGGAAGAGAGCGGTCCGAGCGCGCGCTGCTTGCCGGACTGGAGCGCTTCGAGCACCGCGGGACCGAGCTCCGCGGCCACGGTTCGCGCGGAAGCCGGGGACGGGAAGCCGGCCGCGGCGCGCAGGCGCACGCTCGATGCGTCCGGAGCGGAGCCCGCGCCGTAGACGAGCGCGATGCCGCCGCCGGCCTGCTCCGCCGCACGCGACGCGATCGCGCGGAGCGCTCCCGCGAGGCCTTCGGGCTGCTCGCCGCCCGACGCGGCGCTCCCGCCGTCGCCTGCGGGGCGTCCATCCGATCCTCTGGTCACTCGCGCCTCCGCCTTCCGGCGTGCAGCCGTCTAGAAGCGATCGTCGGCCTCGATCTCGTAGCGCTCGAGGGGCTTCTCGCCCGGCTCGTCGTCGCTCGGCGTTGCAGCGCCCTCGAGCTCGAGCTTGGTCTTGAAATCCGTCGGGTTCGACGCAGCCGCGAGCGACGTCTCCACCGAGATCTTGTTCGCACGGAGCAGGTCGAGCAGGTGCTGGTCGAAGGACTGCATGCCCTCCGAGCGCCCCCGCGCGATGAACTCCGTGATCTGGGCGGTCTTCGCGGGATCCTTGATGCACTCCTGGATCATGCGCGTGCTGCGCATGACCTCGACCGCCGGCACGCGCCCGTTCTGCTTCTTGTTGACCAGGAGCCGCAGCGAGACGACCGCCTTCAGGTTCTCGGCGAGCCGGACGCGCACCTGCGGCTGCTCCTCGGTCGGGAAGAACGACACGAGCCGATTGATCGTGGACGCCACGTCGTTGGTGTGGATCGTCGAGAACACGAGATGGCCGGTCTCCGCGGCCTTGAGCGACGTGTCCACGGTCTCGAGATCGCGCATCTCGCCGACCATGATGACGTCCGGGTCCTGCCGCAGCGCCGCGCGGAGCGCGTCCGGGAAGGAGCCGGTGTCGGTGCCGATCTCGCGTTGGGTGATGATGCTCTTGTCGTGGGTGAAGACGAACTCGATCGGGTCCTCGACGGTCACGATCTTCGCCTTCCGCGTGCGATTGATCTCGTTGATCATGGTCGCGAGCGTCGTGGACTTGCCCATGCCCGTCGCGCCGGTGACGAGCACGTAGCCGCGCTGCACGAGCGCCATGTCGCGCAGCACGCCGGGCAGGTTGAGGTCCTCGAAGCTCCGGATCTGCAGCGGGATCACGCGGAGCACGATGTTGAAGAACCGCCGCTGCCGGGAGATGTTCACGCGGAAGCGGCCTTCGCCGGGCAACTCGAACGCGAGGTCGACCTCGTTGAACGCCATCGTGGCCTGGCGCGGGTCGTTCTCGAGGAGGAGCTTCGCGATCTCTTCGGTGTCGGTCGGCGTGAGGACCTTGTAGCGGAGCTCCACGAGGTCGCCGTGGAACCGATACAGCGGCAGGTACCCGACCTGGAAGTGGATGTCCGAGGCCCCCTTCTCGAGGCCGAGTCGAAGGAGCCGGTAGACCTTCTCCCGTTCCATCCCGGAACGCCCTCCGAGGTCCCCGGAACGCCGGGGAGCGGGCCGGGCGCGCGAGCCCGGCCGATCCGGCCGGGGCCCGAGTCCCTGCCCTGAGCGTATCGGCGTGCGGCCTCCTGCCTTGACCATGCCGGTGCCGCCCTCGCCGCGCGGCCGGCCCGGGCCGGCCTCGTCCGCCCCCGCCGCTACACTCGCTGCTTGGACCCGGGGGGCGAAGTGACGCGAGACGAGCGGCGATGGGGAGCGTGGAGAGCGGGGCGGCCCCGGCAGAAGGCTCGAAGGGTCGCGTTCGGCCTCGCGCTGTGCGGCGCCCTCCTCGCCGGGCCTGGTCTTTCGTGGGGAGACGACGCGCCCGCGCCTGCACCGGCGAAGCCGGTCGACCTCGATCGCCTCCTGAAGCTCCCCTCCTCGGTGCAGTACGACGTCGAGAAGAAGGGCGGGGCGACGCGGACGGAGTGGCGGGCGCGGTACGCGACGGCGCGCGGCGAGCTCGCCGAAGCGCGGGCCGGCCTCGAGAAGGCGCAGAAGGCGCTCGAGCAGGGCGCGACCAACGCGACCCAGTGGAGCGTCGCGCCGCCGGGCGTCCCGTCGAACACCGACGTGAGCGCGAACTATCCGCTCACGCAGGAGGTCAAACGCCAGCGCGAGGCCGTGGAGCGGGCCGAGAAGAAGCTCCGCGATCTCGACGTCGAGGCGAACCTCGCCGGCGTTCCGCAGGAATGGCGTGAGGTCCCCGCACCCTAGGGTCGGGCGGCCTGCGCACCGCGGCGCGTCGGGAACTCCGCCAGCAACGCGAAGGTGATCGAGAGCAGCACCGGCCCGAGGAAGAGGCCGAGCATGCCGAACGCGCTGAGCCCCCCGAGCACCCCGAAGAGGACGAGCAGGAACGGGATGGGAGTGGGCCCGGAGCTGATCAGCAGCGGCCGGAGCACGTTGTCCACCGAGCTCACGAGCAGCAGGCCCCAGAGCGCCATGCCGAAGGCGTTGCCATGGAGCCCCTGGACGAACAGCCAGATCGCCGCGCCGCCCCACAAGAGGGGCGGGCCGACCGGGACGAACGACAGCCCGAACGTGGCCACGCCGAGCGCGACGGGGGAGGGCACGCCGAACAGCGCGAAGCCGATGCCGGCCATGGTTCCCTGCACCATCGCCGTGCCGAGGAGCCCGAACACCACGGCGCGTACGACGCCGCCGACGTGATCGAGGAACTCGGCGCCCGCGCTCGGGAACACGACCGGCGCGAGCCGGCGCGCGTGGATCAGCAGACGCTCGCCGTCGATGTAGAACGCGTAGGCGGTCACGAACGTGAGCGCGAACTTGAAGGCGTTCGTCGCGATCCCCCCAGCGAGGTTCACGAGGGGACCGGATACCTGGCTGCCGAAGCGCGTGATGTAGTCGGCGATCACCTTCGGATCCACGAAGAGCTCGGAGCGGACCTCGCCGAGGCGCGACGCGAGCCACGGCCGGGCTTCGACCCAGACCGGGAGCGGCGCCCCCTGCGCGACCCACTCCCGGGCCGCGCTCACGAGGTTCGTGGCCTCCTGCGCCAGCGCGACGAGCATCGAGGCGACGGGGACGCCGAGCAGCAGCGCCGCGGCGACCGTGAGCGTGGCTGCCGCGACGTGCGGTCGGCCCGTCAGGCGCCGCAGGAAGCGGAAGATCGGCCACGTGACGTAGGCGAGGATCGCGGCCCAGGCCATCGGCACCAGGAAGGGCTGGAGGACCAGGACGGCGGAGGCGAGCAGCGCGAGCCCGCCGCCGACGCGCGCGACGATGGATCCAGCCGAACGCTCGTCGATGGTCATGCGTGCGCCTCCTCCGTCGCGGCCGCGTCGGGCTCCATCAGCCACGCCCGCGCGCGGGGGAGGAAGGCGAACGCGGGCAGCGCGAGCGCGGCGGTCGCCGCAAAGTAGCCCGCATAGCCCAGGGATTGCGCGGCCCACCCCGACGCCGCTCCCGCGAAGGTTCCGGGCAGGGCGTACAGCGCGGTGAGACACGCGTACTGCACTGCAGCGTGTTTGCGTTCGCAGATCCGCATCAGGAAGGCGAGGAACGCCGCCGAGGCGAGGCCCGCGCAGAACGACTCGAGGATGGACGCGGCGTAGATCCCGGGCCGTCCCGTCTCGGGGAACGCCGCGGCCGCGGCGTAGCCGAGGTTCGAGAGGAGGGCGAACAGGCCCAGCACCAGCAGGCTCTCGGCGATCCCCCGGCGCGCCACGATCGCGCCCCCGGCGATCGCGCCGAGCACCGTGGCGACGGCGCCGAGGGTCGTCGACACCAGTCCGATCTCCTCGAGCGAGAGGCCCCGATCCACCCAGAAGGGCTTCACCATCGGCCCCATGCCGAGGTCGCCGAGCCGATAGAGCAGGACGAACGCGAGCACCGGGAGCGCGCCCGGCCGGGCCAGCCATGGACGCAGCGCGGCGATCGGATTGAGGCCGGGCGCGCGCGCGCGCGGCGCGACGCGCGGGGTCTGCCAGACGAGGAACGCGAGACCAGCGAGCACGGCCGCGGCGACGGACCAGGTATTGGCCCACCCGATCAACCGCGGGAGCAGCACCAGGGCTCCGCCACCGGCGACGAGGGCGGCGCGGTACGCCGTGATGCGGACGCCGTTCGCCGGACCCTCCTGGCCGCGGGCCAGGAACCGGATGGTGTAGCCGTCGATCGCGACGTCCTGTGTGGCGGAGGCGACGCAGAACGCCGTGAGCACGAGCCACGCCGCGCCGTCGAGGACGGACGGGTCGAGCGCCGAGAGCACGAGCAACGTTGCGGCCATGCACGCGAGGGAGCCGCAGATCCAGCGCTGCGCGTCGCCCCAGGCGTCGACCAGCGGAGACCAGAGGAACTTGAGCGACCAGGCGAGGTAGAGGCCGGAGATCGCCCCCACGCTCTCGAGCGAGGCGCCGTGGAGGCGGTAGTAGGCGCCCCAGACGTCGCGGAAGATCCCGAACGGGAAGCCTTCCACGAAGTAGAGCGCAGCGACGACCGTGAGCGGACGACGGAACGACAAGCACCCCCCGCGCGCGCGCAGTATCGCCCGAGGCGCGCCCGCCAGCTAGGATCGACGGCCGTGGCGCTCGCATCGGCCTCCCCGGCACCGCCGCTGATCCTCCTGCACCAGGTGTCGCGTCTCTACCATCGGGGCGTCGACGAAGTGCACGCGCTCGAGCCCTGCTCGCTCTCGATCGAGCGGGGGCGCTTCGTCGCGTTCATGGGTCCTTCGGGCTCGGGCAAGAGCACGCTGCTCAACCTGGTCTCGGGGATCGATCGGCCCAGCGCCGGCGAGGTCTGGGTCGCGGGCCAGCTCCTGAACGAGCTGACCGAGGACGCACTGGCGGCGTGGCGAGCGCGTCACGTGGGCCTGATCTTCCAATTCTTCAACCTGGTGCCCGTGCTCTCGGCGCGCGACAACGTCGCGCTGCCCCTCCTCCTCACGAAGCTCGATCGCGCCGAACGCGCGCGCCGCGCGGAGATCGCGCTGCGCGTCGTCGGGCTCGACCACCGGCTCGCCCACTCGCCGCGCACCCTCTCGGGCGGCGAGCAGCAGCGCGTGGCCATCGCGCGCGCGCTCGTCTCCGATCCCGACCTGATCGTGGCGGACGAGCCGACCGGGGACCTCGACGCGCGGAACGCGGAGGCGGTGCTCGCCCTCCTGCACCAGCTCTCCGCGGAGTTCGGCAAGACGATCGTCATGGTCACCCACGACTCGCGCGCGCTGCGCTTCGTCGACAAGGTCTTCCACCTCGACAAGGGAGTCCTGCTCGAGGGGGAGGCGGAGGCGCGCGCCGCGGAGGCGCTCCTGGTGGCCGCCGGAGGGACCGCCGGGGGCGCGCTGCGTCCCGCGAGGAGCTGACGTGGGATTCGTCGGCTTCGTGCTCGCGAACCTCCGCCGCAATCCGCTGCGGAGCGCGCTCACCGGCGGGGCGGTCGCGCTGGCCGTCCTCCTCGTGTGTCTGCTCATGGCGATGCCCGCGGGGCTCGACGCCCTCCTGACCCGCATCGCGAGCGACACCCGCATCTCGGTGATCAACAAGGCCGGCCTCGTCTACTGGATGCCGTACTCCCTCGCGCGAAAGGTGCGCGGTCTGGAGGGCGTGACCGACGCCGTCGGCATGGTCTGGTTCGGCGGCGCATTCGAGGAAGCGGGTCGGGTGACGTTCCCGAGCTTCGCGGTGGAGGTGGACCACATCCCAGGCGTGTACCCGGACTGGAACATCGCGCCCGACGAGCTCGCCGCGTTCCGGCGCTATCGGGACGGAGCGATCGTGGGACGCCAGACGATGCGGAAGTATGCGTGGAAGGTGGGCGAGCGCATCACGCTTCGCAGCAACGTCTGGAACGTCGACCTCGACCTGCGGATCGTCGGCGAGATCCCCAACGACCGGTCGCCGCTCGTCTGGGTGAACCGGGAGTACCTCGACCAGACGCTCAAGGCGAGCGGCCGCGCCGGCCTGGGGATGGTGGGCATCGTGTGGACGCGCGTCGCCTCGCCGGACCAGGTGAATCCCGTGATGCTCCGGGTCGAGGCCCTGACGCGGAACAGCGACTACGAGACGACGACGCAGACGGAGAAGACCTTCTTCTCCACCTTCATCGGCTCGCTCCAGAGCTTCATCGCGATCCTGATGATCGTGACCGCCCTCGTCTCGCTGTGCATCGTGTTCATCGCAGCGAACACCGCGTCGATGGCCGTGCGCGAGCGCGCCGGCGAGATCGGCGTCCTGCGCGCGATCGGCTTCCGCCGCCGGGTCATCTTTTCGATGCTGCTCGCGGAGACCGTGCTGCTCTCCACGGGCGCTGGGAGCGTGGGCGTGCTCCTGGCGTGGGCCCTCATGCTCCGTCTACGGGCGCTCGGAGCCACCATCCCCGCGCTGGGCCCGCTCGGGGGCTTCTTCGTCACCCCCGGACTGATCGTGCAGGGCCTCTTGCTCTCGCTGGCGATCGGCGTGCTCGCGGGGCTCGCGCCCGCGCTCGGAGCGGCGCGCAAGCCGGTGGCCGACACGCTGCGCGAGGTGTTCTGATGCTGCCGCTCTCGTATCCGCTCCGGAACGTCTTCGCGCGGCCGCTGCGGAGCGTGATGTCCGTGGCCGTGATCGCGCTCGTCGTGGTGGCCTGCAGCCTGTTCCTCGGCCTGATCTCGAGCCTCCGGCGCAGCTTCGTCTCGAGCGGCGATCCGCTGAACCTCGTCGTGCTGCGCAAGGGATCGGACAACGACGGTGCGAGCCAGCTGAGCCGCGACGCGGTCGCGTCGATCCGCTGGCTGGAGGGCATCACGCGCGATGCCAACGATCAGCCGCTGGTGTCGCCCGAGCTCGTGGTCCAGCCCTTCTTCCGCACCCTGGCGGGCGGGCGCGAGAACGTCCTCGTGCGCGGCGTCGAGCCGGTGGCGCTCGACGTGCACTCGCGGGTCCGGATCACGGAAGGGCGGATGTTCCGCCCGCGGCTCCACGAGGTGCTGGTCGGCCGCGGCGTCCTGGGGCGCTACGAAGGCGCCGCCCTCGGGCAGGAGATCCCCTTCGGACGGAACCGGTGGACCGTGGTCGGCGTGTTCGACGCGGGCGGGTCGTCGTTCGAGAGCGAGGTCTGGGCCGACGTGACCGAGCTCGCGGCCGACGCGCGACGCGGCGCCACGTACTCCGGCGTCCGTCTCAAGGCCAGGAGCGAAGCGGATCTCGCTCGCCTCGAGGCGCGGATCGACGCCGATCCGCAGTACGCGCTCGAAGCGTCCCGCGAGAGCGACTACTACGCGAAGCAGTCGGAGACTTCGCGTTCGCTCTACGTGTTCGTCGTGATCATCGCGGTGCTGGCCGGCGTGGGGGCGGGCTTCGGCTCCGCGAACACCATGTACGCCGCCGTCCAATCGCGGACCGCCGAGATCGGCACCCTCCGCGCGCTCGGCTTCACGCGCGGGTCGATCCTCGCGGCGTTCCAGATCGAGGCGCTCGCGCTCGCGCTCGGCGGCTTCGCGGCCGGCGCGGCGCTCTCGGTCGGGCTCTCCGCGCTCGTGCGCCGCTGGCTCGGCGGCATCGCCTTCTCGGCCGCGACCTTCACGACGAACGTCGTCAGCCTGCGGATCGGAGCCGGCGATCTCGCGGTCGCTGGGACGCTCGCGGTCGTGATCGGCTTCCTCGGTGGCCTCGGACCGGCATGGCGCGCGGGCAATCTGCGCCCGATCGAGGCCCTCCGGAAGGCATGAATCGCGCGGGGACGGCTCGGTTAGACTGCGCTCGCGCACCGGGACGGCCGGCGGGCGCGCTCGGGGAGACGCATGGCGTGACGATGGGTGGGGACGAGAAGCTCCGGGCGGATCTGGCCGCGCTGCGCATGGAGCGGGCGGCCGCGCCGCCCCCCGCGGCCACGCTCGCGCGCGGCCGCGGCCGCTGGAAGTGGGCGCTCGTCGCGCTCGGCGTGCTGACGGGCGCGGCGTGGGCGTCTCGTCGCGCCACACCGGTCAATGTCACGCCTGCCACGGTCACCGACGCGGCCGCGCTCGCCGACACGCCGGTGCTCTCGGGCTCCGGGTACATCGTGCCGGGGGACCGCGCCGTCTCGATCGGCGCGCGCGTGCCCGGACGCGTCGAACGCTACCTCGTGGACGACGGGTCGGTGGTGAAGGCCGGCGACCCGCTCGTACAGCTCGACGACCGCGAGTACAAGTCCACGCTCGCCCGCACGCGCGCGCAGCTCGACGTCGCGCGCGCGAACGCGAAGCTCGCGCGTTCCGAGCTCGCGCGGGGAACGGAGCTCGCCAGGCAGCGCTATCTGTCGCCCGACGAGCTGGACGTGCGGCGCAACAAGGTCGAGGTGGCGGAGGCGACGGTGAGGGAGCTCGAGGCCGCGGTGACGCAGGCGGAGGTGAACGTCGAGTACACCGTGCTGCGTGCGCCGACGGACGGCGTCGTGCTCGCGAAGCTCAAGGAGGCTGGCGAGATCGCCGTGCCGGGCGGCTTCTCCGGATCCGGGGACCTCGTGCGCCTCGCGAATCTCGCCGACCTCCGCGCGGAGCTCGACGTGAACGAGAGCGATCTCGCGCAGATCCATCTCGGACAACGCGCGCTGGTCACGCCGGACGCCGACCCCACGGCCCGCTACGCGGCGCAGGTCGTGAAGCTCTACCCGCAGATCGACCGGCAGAAGGGGACGCTCAAGGTCGAGGTGCGGATCCTCGAGCCGGGAGGAAAGCTGCTCCCCGACATGAGCGCACGGGTGTCGTTCCTGCCCGACGCCCCGGCGTCGGGCGCCGCGCCGGAGCGCGCGGTGCTCGTCCCGTCCGAGGCGCTGCACCGGGAGAGCGACGGCCGCACCTACGTCCTCGCCGTGGAGGACGGACACGCGCGCCGTCGCGACGTGGAAGCGGCCGGGATCGTGGGCGACCGCGTGCGGATCGCGCGCGGGCTCGAGGGGGGCGAGGCCCTGGTGGTGTCGACTCCGCCTCCGGACGACGGGGCGCGCGTGAAGGTGATGCCGCCGCTCGACGCCGCTGCGGGCCCCCGCTAGCCTGCGCCGCGCCGAACTTTGGAGGGCCCGATCCTTGGCGCGAGGCAAGCTCGACACCGTCTCCTACCTCTACGTCCTGGGCGGAATCCCCGTGATGGTGGGGGTCTTCGTCGTCCTGTTCCTGCTCGTACGTGCCTGCAACATCCCCGCCTGATCGCGCCCGCCCGGGCTGCGTCGCGGTTGCCGATGCGTTGCGCGGCGGTTGCCGGCTCCCTTCTCGCGCGTGGGGCGGCAGCTGGCGCCGCCCGCGTGCGACGCGTCCCGTGATTCCAGCGGGTGCCACGAATCCCCGCGCGCGAGGCCACGCTCGCGCTCAAGTTGCGCTCCGACGGCGCCGACCCGTGCGGGGAGATGGCCCGATCCTCCTCCCGACGCAGCTCGCTTCGCTTCGCGCGCGCACTCCTCGCTGCAGTGGCGGTGCTGGGGTGCGGGTGCGCCGGGACCGGCGCGTCCGGTCCGCGCTACCGCTTCTTCGAGACGCCCGACGCCGGTGACGCGTGGACGCCGCAGATCTCCGGCTGGCAGGCGCGCGAGCTCGCGGTGCCCGATACGGAGATGCTCCGGCCCGATGCAGCGCCCGGCGACGCCGCCGTTTCCGAGGGCGGCTCGGGCGCCGCGACCGGCACGCGCGGCGATCTGCGCGCGGAATACTTCTCGTTCCGCGCGGAGCGCAAGCGCCAGCTCGCGCGCGACCTCGCGGGCTGGATCCAGGGCGAGGCGAAGCGGCACTACATTCCCGATGGTCCGGTCGACCACTGGGCCACGCTGGAGGAGACGCTCGCGCACAACGGCGACGACTGCGACGGTCTCGAGCTCCTCTCCTTCCACTTCCTGCTCGATCTCGGCTTCCGACCGGAAGAGGTGTATCGCGCGATCGTGTTCCGCGCGTCCGATGGCCAGCACCACATGGTGACCCTGTGGTTCGAGAGTCCGGACGATCCGTGGGTGATCGATCCGACCGGCGCGATGACCAGCGGGATGCCGCACCTCTCCGAGCTCCCGGCGTGGGCGCCGCTCAAGCTCTTCACCGAGCGGGCGGAGTACACGGTGCGGTCGAGCGATCTCACGAAGGCCGGCGCGGTGGCGCGCCGCGCACCGTAACGGCTGGATCAGCCGAGGCGCGAGAAGATCTCGTAGGGGCTCTGCTCGTTCGACTCGAGGGCGGCGAGGCCGTCCAGGATCCTGCGGCAGACGGTGCCTGGGTCCGGGACGCTTCGTGCGACGAGCTCGGGCTCGAGCGCGCTCCGCACGGCGATCATCATCTCGGACTTCGCCACGGTCTTCGCGCTCTGGCCGAGGCTCTTCAGCGCGAGGCGCACCGTCCCGCGCGCCTCCAGATCCGAGAACGTGGTGTGCTCCGCCAACAGCTCGCACGTGCGGTTGAAGGCGGGCGAGTCGGCCATCGACCCCCTGTTCGGATTCCGAGCGGCGAGGCTTGAGCGCGTCCCGTCGCGCTTCGTTGACGCCCCCGCGGCCGCTTCCCATACTCCGCCGCCGATGCCCCGAAGGCTGCTCCTCGTCGTCTCGTGTGCGCTCTTCGTGCTTCCGCTCGGCTGCAAGCGAGCGCAGGACGGGGGCCCCGCCCCGTTCAAGGTGGCGCTGCTCACCCCCGGCTCGATCTCGGACGGAGGCTGGAACCAGGCCGCGTACGAAGGTCTCCTTCGCATCCGGGACGAGCTCGGTGCCGAGGTGAACCACCAGGAGACGAAGACGCCCGCGCAATTCGAGGAGGGCTTCCGCGACTACGCGAGCCGCGGCTACCGGCTCGTCTTCGGACACGGGTTCGAGTACCAGCAGGCGGCGGCCAAGGTGGCCTCCGAGTTCCCGAACACCGTCTTCATCACCACCTCCGGCAACACGGTGCGCACGAACGTGGCCCCCATGGTCTTCGAGCTGGAGCAGGCGACCTACCTGTGCGGCGTGCTCGCGGCGCGCATGAGCCAGAGCAGGATCCTCGGCCTGGTGGGCGGGATCGACCTCCCTTCCATTCGCAGCACCTTCCTCGCCTTCCGGGGCGGCGCAGAGGCAGTCGTCCCCGGCATCTCGGTGCGCGAGGTCTTCACGGGCAGCTTCCAGGACGCCGGCGCGGCGCGGGAGGCCGCGCTCGCGCTGCTCGAGGCCGGCGCTGACTCGCTTCTGCACCAGGCGAACGATGCGGGCCGTGGCGTCTTCCAGGCCGTCTCGGAGCGCACGGCGGCAGGCCACGTGGCCTACGCGTTCGGCACGAACAAGGACCAGAACGACCTGGCGCCCGACGTGGTGCTCGCGTCCGCCGTGCTCGACGTGCCCTCGGCGTTCGTGCGGGTCGCAACGAGCGTGCGGGACGGCGGCTTCCGGGCGGAGCCGCTGCGGCTCGGCATGAAGGACGGGACGGTGAGCTTCGTGCTGAACCCGAAGCTCGAGGGCCGCATCCCGCCCGACGTGCGGACGGAGCTCGCTGCGATCGAGGGGCGGATCCGGAACGGATCGCTCACGGTGCCGAGGGGCGACTTCTGACGCAGCCCGGCGTCGGGCCCGGGGGCGGCAGCACGCCCGCCGTCCGGTTCACCCGGATCTCCAAGGCGTTCGTCGCGGATCGGCCGGTGCTGCGCGACGTCTCGCTCGACGTCCGTTCCGGCGAGATCCTCGCGCTCCTCGGCGAGAACGGCGCGGGCAAGTCGACCCTGATGCACGTCCTCGTGGGGCTCGTCCGCCCGGACGCCGGCGTGCTCGCGCTGGGTGGACGCGCCGTCGAGCTCGGGAGCTACGGGCCGGCGACGGCCCTGCGGCACGGCGTCGGGATGGTGCACCAGCACTCGACGCTGGTGCCCGCGATGACCGTGCCGGAGAACCTCGCCTTCGGCGGGACGCACGGACCCGTCTGGTTCCAGCCGGCCCGCGAGCGCGCGCGGGTCGCCGAGCTGGCGCGGCGCTTCGAGCTCGACGTGCCGCTCGAAGCCCCCGTCTCCGACCTGTCGGTGGGACAGCGGCAGCGCGCGGAGATCCTTCGCACGCTCCAGCGCGGGGCGCGCGTGATCGTGCTGGACGAGCCCACGGCCGCGCTGACGCCGGGGGAGACGGGCGCGCTCTTTCCGGCGCTGCGGCGGCTGCGCGACGCGGGATGCTCGCTGGTCTTCATCTCCCACAAGCTCGACGAGATCGAAGGTCTCGCCGACCGCGTCGCAATCCTGCGTCGCGGAGAGCTCGTGGCCGTGCAGGATGCGCGATCGGCGGACGCACGCTCGCTCGGCAGCCTGATGCTCGGTCGCGACGTTCCGCCGCTCGCGCGTCTCCCCGCGCCGACGATCCCGCCGGGCGCGCCGGCCGCATTCGTGGTGCGCGGGCTCGAGGCGCCCGGCGTGCGCGAGGCGAGCCGCCTCAAGGGCGTCGAGCTCTCGGTCTGGCGCGGCGAGATCGTCGGCGTGGCGGGAATCGACGGCAACGGCCAGCGCGAGCTCGAGGAGGTGCTCGCCGGCGTGCGCCGGGCGACTGCCGGCACGCTGCTGGTGGACGGCCGGCCCGTCGAGCCCGGGGTGCGCCCGCTGCGCGCCGCCGGAGTCGCGCATCTGTCCGGAGAGCGCGAGCGGGGCGGTCTGGTGTCCGGCATGAGCGTCGCCGAGAACCTGATCCTCAAGGGCTCCTACGACGATTCGCGCTTCTTCCGCCGCGGGTTCGTGGACGAGCCCGCGGCGCGCCGCGCGGCGCTCGACGCCGTGCGCCGTTTCGCCATCGAGCCTCCGGACCCGGCCGCGGACATCGCCACGCTCTCGGGCGGCAACGCGCAGAAGGTGGCCGTCGCGCGCGAGCTCGATTCCCGGCCCGGGGTGCTGGTGGCGGTGAACCCGACCCGCGGACTCGACGTGCTCGCGACGCGCTTCGTGCACGAGCGGTTGCTCGCGCTGCGCGCCGAAGGGCGGGCGGTCCTGCTCGTATCCACGGAGCTCGACGAGGTGCTCGCGCTCGCGGACCGCGTGGTGGCGCTGGTTCGCGGTCGCTGCGTTTCCGTCCCGGCCGGGGCGGATCGCGCGGCACTCGGCGCGATTCTCCTGGGCGACGGCGGCGCCGAGGCGGCTGCGTGACGCTACGCGCGGTCGCCGCACCGCTCATCGCTGCGCTCGGTGCGCTCGCGCTGCTCACGGTCCTGCTGGCGGTGCTCGGCTACGCCCCGGGTCCCGCGCTCGAGGCGCTCGCACTGGGCGCGTTCGGGAGCGGCGGCGCGTGGACCGCCACGCTGCTCAAGGCGTGTCCGCTGCTCCTCACGGGCCTCGCGGTCGCGCTCTCCTTCCGTGCGGGCGTGTGGAACATCGGCGCCGAAGGGCAGCTCTACGCCGGGGCGCTCGTCGCCACCGCGGTCGCCACCCGGCTCGCGAGCGACGCTCCCGCGCTCGTGCTCGTCCCGTTCGTGGCGCTGGCCGGTGCGGCCGGAGGCGCAGCGCTCGCTGCGATCGCGGGGACGCTCCGCGCCACCCGCGGCGTGTCGGAGGTCATCTCCACGATCCTTCTCAACTTCGTCGCGATCCAGGCGGTCGCGCTCGCGGTGCACGGCCCGCTGCAGGAGGCCGGCGCCGCCTATCCCCAGAGCGATGCGCTGCCCGGAGCCGCGCTCCTGCCGATCTGGGGACGCGTCCACGCGGGCGTCGCGTGCGCGCTCGCGCTCGCACTGCTGGCGCAGGTCTTCGTCTTCCGCACCGCGCTCGGCTTCCGCCTGCGCGCGGTCGGCCTCTCCCCGCTGGCGGCGCGGTTCGCGGGCATCTCTCCCGAGCGGCACGGGATCGTGGCGCTCGCGATCGCGGGTGCGCTCGCCGGCCTCGCCGGCGCCTTCGAAGTCGCGGGCGTCACCGGCCGCCTCTACGAGGGCCTCTCGCCGGGCTACGGCTACACGGCGATCGCAGTCGCGCTCCTCGGGCGTCTCTCGCCGCTCGCGCTGGTGCCGGCCGCGCTGTTCTTCGGCGCGCTCGAAGCGGGCGCGGGCGCGATGCAACGCGTCGCCGGCGTGCCGGCGGTCGTCACGCAGATCGTCCAGGGGCTCGTGATCCTGCTCGTGGTCGGCATTCCGCTGGCGACGCGGGTGGCCGCCCGCGGTCACGCGCGCGCCGCTGCGGAGCGGGAAGCGGAGGACGCGTAGGCGTGGACGAGGTGCTTGCGGCCACGGTGCGGCTCGCTGCGCCGCTCCTCATCGCGGCGCTCGGCGAGCTCCTCGTCGAGCGCGCGGGCGTGATCAACATCGGGCTCGAGGGCATGATGCTGACCGGCGCGTTCGCCGCGTTCGCGACGGCGGCGTCCACCGGTTCGCCGGCGGCCGGCGTCGCCGCGGGCGCCGGGGCGGCATGCGCGCTCGGCGGCCTGTTCGCGCTCTTCGCCGTCGTGCGGCGCACGGACCAGATCGTCGTCGGCACCGCGCTCAACCTCCTGGCGCTCGGTGCGACCGGCCTCGCGCTCCGCGCGCTCTTCCCGGGCGGAGCCCCCACGGCGCCGACCTTCGCGGACCGGGACGTGCCCGCGCTGTCCGCGCTCCCCTGGCTCGGTCCGTCGTTCTTCGGCCAGACGCCATTCGAGTGGGGGGGGCTCGCGCTCGCCGGCGCCGTCGCGGTCTTCCTCGCCCGGACCCGGGCCGGCCTCCGCCTGCGCGCGGTCGGCGAAGCGGCGCGGGCCGCGGACGCCGAGGGCGTCGGCGTGACCGCGGTGCGCGTGGCGGCGGTGCTCGTGGCGGCCGCGCTCGCGGGCGTGGCCGGTGCAGCGCTCCCGCTCGCGCAGTCGAACAGCTTCACCGAGGGCATGACGGCGGGGCGCGGCTTCATCGCGCTCGCCGTCGTGATCTTCGGGCGCTGGCGGCCGGGTGGCGTGGTCCTGGCTGCGCTGTTCTTCGGCGCCGCGAGCGCGCTGCAATTCCGGTTCCAGGCGCGCGGCGTCGGGATCCCGTACCCCTTGTTCCTGATGTTCCCCTACGCCGTCACGCTCGTCGTGCTCGCGGTCGCGGGCACGCGCGGGCGCGCGCCCGAGGACCTCGGGCGGCCCTATCGGCGCGAGTCGCACTGAGCGTCCCCGCTCCCGCGCGGGTAGAATGCGCGCCGCTACCGCCACGAGGGGAGAGACCGTGTCCGACCCGAAAACGCCGTCCGTGCGGCTCGAGCCCGCCGACGAGTACCTGCACGCCAACACCGGCGAGCCCCACTTCAACGAGAGCATGTACTTCAACTTCTTCGACGCCGGACAGCGTCTCGGCGGCTTCCTGCGCATCGGCAACCGCCCGAACGAGGGGTACGCGGAGACCACGGTCTGCCTCTACGAGCCTGCCGGTCCCGTGCTCTTCAACTTCAAGCGCGCGCCGATCGCCGGCAACGACCGGTTCGAGGCCGGCGGGATGGGCTTCCGCGTCGAGACCCCGTTCGAGCGGCTGCACGTCACGTACGCCGGCAAGGCGTGCCGGCTCGCGCGACCGCTGGAGATGAACGATCCCCGCACCGCGTTCAAGAGCAACCCCTTCGTCGACGTCGCGATCGAGCTCGCGATCGACGGCGTCGGACCGATGTTCGGCGGCGAGCGCACGAGCCAGGGCGCGAGCGCCCACGAGATGGAGTTCGCCAAGGGACACTACGAGCAGCACCACCGCGCGTCCGGCCGCGTGGTGATCGACGGCCGCGAGCACGCGTTCCGCGGCCTCGGGCTGCGCGATCACTCGTGGGGGCCGCGCTCGTGGCAGGCGCCCGCGTGGTACCGCTGGCTCACCGCGAACTTCGGCGACGACTTCGGCTTCATGGGGAGCCTGGTCGCTTCCCGGGACGGGAGCGAGACGCGCGGCGGCTTCGTCCACCGGGGCAAGCGCCTGGTGATCGTGCGCGGCATCGAGATCGACACCGACTTCACCGGCCCGGACGGCGTCCACGATCGCATCCGTGCGCGCCTCGATTGCGCCGATGGGAGCACCCTCGAGGTCCAGGGCCGGGTCCTGCAGCTCATCCCGCTGCGGAACCAGCGCAGCGGCCACGTCACGCGCATCAGCGAGGGCATGACGGAGTGGACGTGCGAGGGCCGCACGGGCTATGGACTCTCCGAATATCTCGATCAGCTCTCCTGACGCGTTCGACAGCTTCGCCACGGACCATTTCGGGGGGTGGATGGGCGATCACGGCATCAGGCAACACGCAGCGCCGGCGGCGAACGGCGGAAACGGCGCGAACGGGGCAGGCCCGTCGAACGGATCGGGCGGCCCCGTGCTGCTGCCCGTTCTCGAGAAGGAGTCCGCGCACCCGTGCTTCGAGTGCGCGCTCTGCTGCACCTACATCGCCGTCGAGATCGACGCGCCCACGACGAACCGCGAGTACGACTATCTCGTCTGGTACCTCTACCACGACCGGGTGAGCGTGTTCGTCGACTGGGACGGCGCGTGGTTCGTGAAGTTCGAGACCCGCTGCCGTCACCTGACGCCGCAGGGGCTGTGCGGCGTGTACGAGACGCGGCCCGCGATCTGCAAGGACTTCGATTGGAAGGATTGCGAGCGTCACGTGACCGACGACCCGCCGGACAAGTGGCTCTTCGAGACGCCCGACCAGTTCCTCGCGTGGCTCGCGCGCCAACGGCCGACCGCCCATCGACGCTTCCAGGCCTGGAATCGCCAGCGGGGTCGCACCCGCACGCCGGCGGAGCTGCGCCGGGTCAAGGTGACGGACCTCAAGCTCCCGGTGGCGCCGGCCCGCGCCTGACGGAGGGAGCTCCGGCCGAGAGCTCGAGTCAGGGCGTCGTCGCGCCTTCCTTCGGCGGCGTCTTGTCCACCTCGAGCTCGAGCTCCTTGCGCTGCTGCGCGGCGCGGTCCTGGGCCTGCGCCCGCTCCTTCTCGATCTGCAGGGCGAGCTCCTTGCGCGTCTGCTCGACCTCCGCGCGCTCGGACTCGATGCGGCCGCGCCGCAGCTCGATCAGCTTCTGCTCGAGCAGCCGGTTGTGGAGGGCCACCAGCTCCACCGGCATCACCGGGTCCTGAACCCCAGGTGTGTAGATCACCGTCACCACCGACAGGGCCGTCGCGCCGTCGCTCGCGCGCGCGGTGATCTCGAGCTTGTTCTTCCCCGACGCCAGCGGGACGAGCGCGCCGAACGATCCGTCCGCGTTCGCCTGCAGGACGTCCGCGGGCTTGCCGGTCGTCGCGTTGCGGATCGTGATCTCCTCGACGTTCGCGAACGAGACCTGCTCGATCACGTCGGTGAGCTCACCCGGGTTCCGGACGGGCGTGAAGTGGCCTTCGGTGCGCTCGGCCAGCTCCACGGCGGCCACCGGCCCGTCGAGCGCCTCGGGACCGATCGCGAAGGAGTGCACCTTGACGCCCGCCTTGTGGGCGCGATCCGCCGCGCGCAGCACCGCCCGGACGTTGTCCGAATCGAAGCCGGGCCCGTAGGGCAGGGTGGGCTGCCCGTCGGTCAGGAAGAGCACGAACTTGTCGCTCTTCCTGTCCGGCTCCGAGAGCCCGCCCTCGAGCCCGAGCAGCTCGATCGTGGCCTGGTCGACCCCCGCCGCCATGTGCGTCGCGCCCTCGGAGCCGCGCTCGAGCACCTGCCGCAGCGCCTGCTCGATCCTGCCGTACTCCGTGGTGAGCGGTTCCTCCGTGATCGCGGCGCGCGGCTGGCGCGTCCGGAAGACGAAACCGCCACCGCCGTCGGGCGGCTGGCCCGCGAAGGTGATGAGCCCCACGCGCGTGCTGCGGGGATCGAGGCCCTTGAGCAGCGTGCGCGCCGCCGCGACCTCGGCCGCGAGGATCGAGTCGCCCGGGTCCGTCGACTGGACGCCGAAGAACCCCCCGAAGCGGTCGCGTCCGATCACGCCGTTGTGGTTCACGTCCGCGCCGGTGGACTGCATCGTCGACCCGGAGGTGTCGATCACGATCATCACGTCGAAGTGCTTCATCGTCCCGCGGAGCGCGAGGGCGCGGCCGGCGACGAATGCGCCGTTCACCTCGCCGAAGATCTCGCCGTCGGTCGGCTGCTCGATCACGAGCTGGAGGTCGCTGCGGCCCCCCGCGCCCTGCGGGAGCACCGCCGCGGCGTCCGCCGCGGCAGGGGCGTGCCGGCCCTTCCTCGCCGGCGGGAGCTCCGCGGGTTCGGCCGCCGCCACCGCGGACGTCGGAACGGGCACCGTCTCGGCGGCCTTCTTCGGGAGCGGCCGCTGCGCTGCCGGGAGCGCCGCGGCGGTGTTCTCGGCCACCTGGGGCGGCGGGACGCGCGGAGCGGCGCCGCCGTCCTCGGCGCGGAAGCCTGCGAAGGGGCGTCCCAGTCCGCCGTCGAGCGGCGCGGCGATCGCCGACACGATCGCCTCGATGGGAGACACCGAGAGACGTAGCGTCCCGCCCTTGGGCTGCGCCGCCTGGACCATCCCGATGACCTCGTGGGTGTCGTGCGAGAGGACGGGAGCGCCCCCCCAGCCCCGCAGATCGGCCTTCGCATCGAGGTCGATCTCGATCTTGTCCGGTGAGACCGAAGCGACACTGCCGAAGATGTCGTCCTCGTCCTGCGGGATCGACGCCGGCACTCCGAGGATCTGCACGCGCTCGCCGGTCTTGACCAGCGGCCGCGGGTCGACCTCGAGCACACGCACCCCGCGCGGCTCTGCATCGAGCGCGAACACGAGGTAGTCGTCGCGCAGGGTCGCGCCCGGCGCGTGGTAGGGCCGGCCGGGTCGCGCGAGGAACCGGCTCGACACGGCGACGCGCTGCTGGGTCTGCCCGAGCCGGAACTCGACCTCCTGGGTCTGGGCGAGCTCGTCGAGGTTCAGGGAGTGCGCCGCCGCGACCGCCGCCACGCCGACCTCGTCCGGCGACTTCAGGAAGAAGGCGGTGCCGGCCGCGCGCAGCTCGGTTCCGACCTGGAAGGTCGGCCGCGCGACGGCGGGCAGCGTCTCCGCGCGCGCGCGCCCCGGGGACAGGGCCGGCAGCGGCGCGAGCGCAGTCGTGGCGAGGAGCAGGACGGCGGAGCGAACGCTCGCAGTCATCGCGCTCGACGATACGAGACGCGAAAGTCGCTGTCAGGGGCCTTGACCGGTGCGGCCCGGCGCCGATAGCCTGCGCGCGCCCCTCCGCCAGGAACGCTCCTCCGGGATGTGATCTCGTGCGTCTCGATTCCGAACGACACGTGGACCGCGCGCTCGCTGCGCTGCGCGCCCGCGGTGAGCCCATCGCGCTCGCGGAGCTCGCGGCCGCGCTCCTGTCGCTACGAGCGCCCCCGCCGGCTGCGATCGCGCGCCGGGTCGTGGCCGCCGTGCTCGGGACGCCGTGCGAGGCGCTGGCGGATCCGCTGGATCTGAGCTGCCGCCGGGTGTCGTCGCCGTCGTCGCAGGGGCCGAGGGCGGGTGCGCGCGGCGCACACGAGACGCCGCCGGTTCCCGCCCTCGCGCTCGACGCCGCGGAGTTCGTCGTCGTCGACCTCGAGACGACGGGCCTCTCTCCGCGGACCGCGACGATCCTCGAGATCGGGGCCGTACGGGTCGGCGCCCGGGGCGAGCGGGACCGCTTCGCGACGCTCGTCGATCCCGGCGCCCCCATCCCCGCGTCGATCCGCGCGCTCACGGGCATCGACGACCGCATGGTCGCCGGCGCGCCGCGCCTCGCGGAGGCGATGCCCTCGTTCCTGCGCTGGCTGGCGCTCTGCCCCGACGCTCCGTTCGTCGCGCACAACGCGACCTTCGACGCGGGCTTCATCGCGCGCGCGCTCGAGCGCCTCGGTCTCCCTGCGCTCGACCGCCACGTCCTGTGCACCCGCCGGCTCGCGAAGCGGATCCTGCCGGAGCTGCGCAGGCTCGCGCTCGGGCATCTCACGTGTCATCTCGGGATCGTGAACGCCGCCCCGCACCGCGCTCTCGGCGACGCGGAGGCCACCGCCCGCGTGTGGCTGCGGCTCCTGGATCTCGCGTGGGAGCGTGCGGGCGTCTCGACGCTCGCCGACCTCGTTGCCCTCGACGCCCGGCGTCCGGCCGCCGTGCACCCGACGCTCCGCCTTCCGGAGGGTCCGCTCCGTCACCTCACCCCGGATCCGCTGCCCGCTTAGCCCGGGTCGAAGGCGCGGCCGAGCGGACGCTTCCGCCCGCGCACGGTGGCGAGGACGTAGGGACCTTGCGGGATCGCCGCGATCCTCGGCCGCGGCGGGAGGCCCGCCAGCGCCGACTCGATGCCCGCCTCCGGGCTCGCGACGGGCTCGACGAAGAGCTCGCGTTGGGTCTCCCGGGGAAGACCGTCGCTGAACAGGAGCACGCGCGCGCGGCGCAGGGCCTGGCAGAGATGCTGGACCATCCACTGGTCGATCGCGAAGAAGCGGTCGTCGGAGAGACGTTCCTCGAAGGCGGCCGCCCCGGCCGACTCGCGCAGGCACTTCTCGAAGGACGGGCTGCCGACGCCTTCCGACAGCGAGGCGGCCAGCAGGATCGCGCCTCCAGGCCGGACGATCGCTGCGCCGGCGACGATTCCCTTGATGGCCTGGTAGAACGTGGCGTCGAGCGGGTCGCCGCCGCCCGACACCACGACGAGGTCCGCGAAGTCGTCGAGCGCGACGTGCGACTCTGCTTCGACGAACGATACGCCCTCCGCATGGGCGGCCTCGACGTCGCCGCAGAAGACCCCCGCGATGCGGCGCCGGCGGTCGAGCGCGACGTTCACCATGAAGTGTACGTCCACCCGGCGCGCGACTTCGAGCAGCGCCTCGTGCAGCGGATTGCCGTCGAGGAGGCCCGGACCGATCCGCCCTTCGAGCATCGCGGGCCCGTGCGCGATGCGGATCGTCTCGACTGCCGCGAGGCCCGGGCACACCGCCTTCCGCCCGCCCGAGTAGCCGGCCATGAGGTGCGGCTCGATCAACCCCGTGACGATGCGCAGGTCGTGCGCCAGGAACGCCCGGTCGATCCGGATCGGCAGTCCGCCCCGCGTGACGCCCAGGTCGTCGTGCGCCGCGGGGTCCCGCGCATCGTGCTGCACGATCCGGAGCGTTCGCGCGAGCTCGGTCCCGAGCATCTCGTCGAGCTCGGGCGCGGTGCACGGCCGGTGCAGCCCGGTCGCGACCTGCACCGTCACCGCCTCGGAGGGGAGCCCGCCCGCGCGGAGCGCGTCGAGCATCGGTGGCAGCAGGAGGGCGTTCGGCACGGGACGCGTCCGATCCGAGATGACGATCACGGCGTCGCGGCGGCCGCGCGCGAGCTCGCGGAGCGGCGCCGCGTCGATCGGCGCTGCGAGCGCCGCGCGGAGCGCCGCAACCGGGTCGGCGAGGGGCTCGACGTCGGCCTTCTCGAGGACCTCCACGGCGGTCCGGGGCGGGTCGGGCAGCGCCACCGTCCGCGCGCCGCGCCCGTATGCGAGCTCCACGCGCACGGCGCGACCGTATCGCCGCGTCGCTCGGGCGGCGAGGCCCGCGTCCGCGGGGTACCGTGCGCGCCGGGGGGATCGGTGTTGAGGCTCTCCGGTCTGCGCGCGCGCGTCGCCATCGTTTCCGCGGGAGCGTTCGCGCTCACGCTCATCGGGGGCACGGCAGCCGCCCGCGCGGCCGAGCCGGGAGCGGCCGCGGCGGCGGATCGCTTCGACCGCGTGGTGATCGACGCAGGTCACGGCGGCGACGATCACGGCGCGGGCGGGCCGAGAGGCCTGCTGGAGAAGGACGTCGTCCTCGACGTCGCCCGCCGGCTGGCCGGGAAGCTCGCGGAGCGGGGTCTCCGCGTCACGTCCACGCGGGACGCGGATCGCGCGGTCAGCCTCGAGCAGCGCGCGACGACGGCCAACCGCGCGCATGGCGATCTCTTCGTCTCCATCCACGCCAACGCGGCGCCGAGCCGCCAGGCGCGCGGGATCGAGACCTTCTTCGTGTCGCTCGAGGCGAGCGACGAGGCGGCGCAGCGCGTCGCCGCCCGCGAGAACGAGGCCTTCGGCCGCGACGGCAGGGGCGCTGCGAGCGGCGATCCCGTCGCCGCGATCCTGGGCGACCTCACGATGACCGAGTACGTGGAGGAATCGAACGAGTTCGCGCGCCTCGCGCACAGCGAGCTCGCCGCGATCGACACGCATCCCTCCCGCGGCGTGAAGCAGGCGCCCTTCTACGTGCTGATGGGCGTGCAGATGCCCGCCACGCTGGTCGAGATCGGGTTCATCACGAACCCCGACGAGGAGCGCGCCCTCGGCACGGCGCGTCGGCAGGACGAGATCGCGGAGGCGCTCGCACGCGCCGTGCTCGAGTTCGGCCGGCGCTACGACGCGCGCCGCGGCGTGGCGCACGACGGGCCGGCGAGCGCGCCCTCCGGTGGATCGTGACCGGAGCGGAAGGTTCCGGGGCGGGCCGGGAGGCTCCTCAGGAGGACGTCGTCAGGTGACGCAGCATGGTGTCGATGTCGCGCGAGCGGACGGTCGGAAGGTGGACGAGCTCCGCCCCGTGCGCTTCGTCACGGACTTCACGGAGAACCCGCTCGGGTCGGTGCTCTGCGAGATGGGCCGCACGAAGGTGCTGTGCACGGTCAGCGAGGAGGCGTCGGTGCCGCGCTGGCTCCAGGGCTCGGGACGCGGATGGATCACCGCGGAGTACTCGCTGCTGCCTGGCTCGACCGATCGCCGGACGGAGCGGGAGGCCGCACGCGGCAAGCAGAGCGGGCGCACGCAGGAGATCCAGCGGCTGATCGGCCGCAGCCTCCGCGCCGTCGCCGAGCTCGAGAGCCTCGGCGAGCGCGCGCTCTGGATCGACTGCGACGTCCTCCAGGCCGACGGCGGCACGCGCACGGCGTCGATCACGGGCGCGTACGTCGCGCTCGCGATCGCGCTGCGCCGGCTGGCGGCGCGCGGGGCGCTCGCACGGGTGCCGCTGCGCGACTCGGTGGCCGCGGTGTCCGTCGGGATCGTGAACGGACGCGCCGTGCTCGATCTGCCGTACGAGGAGGACTCGCGCGCGGAGGTCGACATGAACGTCGTCGCCACCGGGCGCGGGCGCTTCGTGGAGGTCCAGGGCACGGCCGAGCAGGGCACGTTCTCGCCCGAAGACCTCGACGCGATGACCCGGCTCGCGCGCATGGGCATCGCCGAGCTCGTCCTGCGGCAGGAGGAGGCGATCGCGTCGGCCCCCCTGCGGCGTCCGTGAGCGCCGGGGGCCCGGACCGTGCGCAGCCCGCCACACCGGGCGCGCACTACCGCGAGGTCGTGCTGGCCACCGGGAACCCCGGGAAGCTGCTCGAGGTCCGGGCGATCCTCGGCGACCTCGCGATCTCGCTCCGCTCGCTCGACGCGTTCCCGGATGTCCTGCTCCCCGACGAAGGCGACGACTACGCAGCCAACGCCGTCGCGAAGGCCCGCGCCGCGGCGCGCCAGACCGGCCGTCTCGCGCTCGGCGACGACTCCGGCCTCGAAGTGGAAGGCCTCGCGGGCGGCCCGGGCCCGCGGTCCGCGCGCTACGGCGGCGCCGGCCTCGACGACGCCGGCCGCAATGCCCGGCTCCTGGGCGAGCTCGCCGGCGCGCGGCCGGACGCGCGCCGCGCGCGCTTCGTGTGCGTGGCCGCGCTCGCGACGCATGAAGGCGAGACCGTCGTCGCGCGCGGCGAGTGCGCGGGCCGCATCCTCGAAGCGCCGCGCGGTCGCGGGGGCTTCGGCTACGACCCGATCTTCGAAATGGAGGGCAGGGGGGGGCGGTCGATGGCCGAGCTTCCGGCCGCCGACAAGAACGCGCTCTCGCACCGTGGCCGGGCGTTCGCTGCGCTGCGCGACGCGATCCGCGCCCGCCTCTAGCGATCCGCCGCGCTCACACGACGAAGCCCCTCGCGCGCTCCTCCACGTAGACGCGGATCGCGTCGCCGGCGTCGCGCGAGAGCGCGATGAACTCGATCCCCATCCCGAAGGGCAGGTTGGGCCGCTGGAGATTGCCCGCGACGTTGTGGAAGCGGACGCGGGCCTTGACGCGCAGCGCGCCAGAGGGAAGGGGCAGGTCGAGCTCGACCTGCGCGCCGCGCAGCGAGGCGCGCGGGGTCTCGAGGAACGCTCCGCGCGCGGAGAGATTGTAGACGATCGCGTCACGCGGCCGGTCCGTCGCGTGGACGCGCGCGAGCAGCGTGGTCGGGATGCGGAGCTCTTCGCGGCCGTCGCTCTTGTGATGGCGCGCCCGGTTGAGCTGGAAGCGGAGCGCGCCGTCGTCGAACGGCTCCCACAACGCGAGGCGGATGCCCGCTGCGCGCAGACACGCCCGTGTGTCCGAGGCGGGCGCGGGACCGGTGGCGACGAAGCCGAGCTCGTGCTCGGGCGCCTCGGCGAGGAGCTGCGCGAGCGTCGCGGCGAGCGCCGGGCCCGCGAAGTCGGGAACGACGAGCGCGACACGGGGCTCGAGGGGGCTGGCGAGACCGCGGAGGGCTTCGGCGGGATCGCGGGCGAGGATCGGCGAGAGGCCGAGCCCCGCCAGCCGATCCCGGAGGCTGGCGAGCCGCCCCGCCGACCCATCGAGCAGGAGTACCGAACGATCCTTGGACATCGCGCGAACCGCCTGGCTCGCTATCGGAGGCCCCGGGAGAGGGCTTGATCCGAGGGGGAGCCGCCACATCCGGGAGTCGCGTCGGGCTCAACCGGCCCCGAAGGCGCGCGCGAAGACCGGGGGGCCGGCGTCCCGGACGGCCTCCTGGAGCGTCATGGCCGCGGGCACCGGGAAGGGCCCCTGGGCGCGGCCCGACCACACGACGCGCCCGTCGCGCGGGTCCACGAGCGCGAGCTCGAGCGTGATCAGCAGCACCCGGCTCGGGCTCAGCGTGAAGCGGCTCAGCGTCCCCTGGAGCACCAGCGCGTCGAGCCCGGCCCGCTGCGCGGCGAACGCCGCGCTGGCCGGATCGGCCGGCGGGCTGGGGGCCGCCCGCCGCGCCTCCTCGAAGGACACCAGCGTGAACCCCCGGCGGGCGAGCTCCTCGGCCGCGATCGCCTCGAGCTGGTCCACTGCGGTCAGTCCCTTCTTCGCGAAGGGATCGCCTGCCGCGCGGCCGAGATCCTTCAGCGGGTTCGGATCGGCGAGGCGAAGCGTCTCACCGGTCTCGTTCCGGAAGCGCAACACCGCCACGGGTCGGCTCGGGTCGGGCAGCGTGCCGCGGGGCAGCGGCGCGAGCGCCGCGTCCTGCGTCTCGTCCCCATCGCCCGAGCCGAGCAGGCCGGCGCAGCCCCCGGTGAGGAGGCCTGCGGGGACGAGGAGCAGGACGAGCAGCGCCAGCGCGGCGCGCGCGCGCGCCGCCGCGCGCAGCCGGGCGACCCCGCTCACCGCCAGCCACAGCCCCGCGGCCAGGGCGACGTCGACGGGCCCCGCCGGCAGATCGGCGGCGTAGGCGATCCCGAACCCCGCCAGGGAGGAGAACGCGCTCGCGGCGGCGGCGATCGCGAACGCCCACCCGATGCCGGGCGCGACGCGCAGCGCGCACAGCGCGGGCAGGGTGAGGAAGCCGAAGACGACGAGCGGCCCCGCGGTCATCACGCCGATCGAGATCGTGACGCCGAGCAGCGAGTAGAGGAGCGCGTCGGCGCGCAGGGGATCCTTGCCGATCGTGCGCGCGAAGTCCGGATCGAAGGACGCGAGCAGCAGCTCGCGGCGGAACAGGAGGAAGAGCGCGCCCGTCGCCACCGCGGCGCCGCCCAGCAGCGCGAGATCGCCGTCGGAGATCGCGAGCAGCTCCCCGCGCAGCAGCCCGGTCAGCTCGAAGTCGCCCTTCGGGTTCGCCGCCACGAAGAGCACGGTCAGCGCGGACGCGACGGCGAGGAGCGCGCCGATCCGCCCGTCCTCCGGGATCTGGGAGCGCCGCTTCGTGAACACGAGCAGCGCGAGCGCGCCGAACGTGGCGGCGAGCGACCCGACCAGCGCGGCCGCGTGCGGCGTCCCGCCCGCGGTGTGCGTGTGGCCGAGCACGAGGAAGGAGCAGGCGATGCCCGCCGCGGAGGCCTGCGGCAGGGCGACGCCGAGGAGCGCGAACCGCCGCAGCACGACGTAGACGCCGAGCATCCCGCACAGGAGCGCCACGAGCAGTCCGCCGGCGAGCGCGTTGCGGAAGAGGAAGTCGGGGGAGAGGAAGCTCATCGGGTCGGGTCCTCGAAGCAGAGCCGGCCGTCTTCGACCGTCGCGATGCGGTCGACGCGCGCGCGCAGCGGGCCGACGTGATGGCTCACCATCCAGATGCCGAGACCGCGCGCGCGGCGCAGCTCGCCGAGCATCGCGAGGATGCCCTCCGCGGTCTCCGGGTCGACGCCCGCCGTCGGCTCGTCGAGGATCAGGAGCTCGGGCTCGACGGCGAGAGCGCGCGCGATCAGCACGCGCTGGCGCTGGCCGCCGGACAGCTCTCCGTAGCGCTTGCGCGCGAGCGGCATGGCGTGCGCGGCCTCCAGCGCGGCGGCCGCCCGCGCGCGCTGGGTGCGGCCGGTGCGCCGCCACGGTGGAGTGTCGCCGTAGGTGGCCAGGAGGACGACGTCGCGGGAGGACAGCGGGTACAGCGGGTCGAGGGTCTCGCGCTGCGGGACGTAGCCGATCCGCAGGCCCGGCCGGCGCTCGATCCGGCCTGCCAGGAGCGGCACGAAGCCGAGCAGCCCCCGGAGCAGCGTGGTCTTGCCGCTCCCGTTCGGGCCCAGCAGGGCGACGAACTCCCCGGCCCGGAGCTCGACGTCGAGATCGGAGACGACGCTGCGCCCGTCGTAGCCGAACGCAGCGCCCTCCGCGCGCAGCAGTACGTCGGCCACGGCTATCCGCCCGCGGGGCCGACGGCGTTCACGAGCGCCTTCAGATTCGCCTCGACCGAATCGACGTAGCCCTGCGTACCCGGGAGGCCGCCGGCCAGCGACGAGACGATCGCGACCCGACCGCCAGTGCGTTCGGCCACGGTGTCGGCCAGCGACTGATCGTACGAGATCTCGCGGATGACGAGCTTCGTGTTCGTGTCCTTCATGCGCTCGATCAGCTCCTGCAGGTGCGCGGGCGTGGCAGGGATGCCGGGCTTGTCCTCGATCGTGCCTTCGAGCTCGAGGCCGTAGCGCTCGGCGAGGTAGACCAGGTCCTGATGGTAGGAGATGGCCTTCACTCCGCGCAGCGGCGCCGCGAGCTTCTCCCACTCCGCGATCTTGCGGTCGAGCAGCGCCGTGTAGCGCGCCAGCCCGTCCCGGTACGCCGCCGCGTGATCGGGGTCGACGCGCTCCAGCCCTTCGGCGATCGCGCGCGCCATCTGCTTGCCGCGCACGGGATCGAGGTTGAAGTGCGGGTTCCCGAGCGGGTGGAGCTCGCCCTGGCTGCGGTTCTGGCTGGTCGGCACTTCGAGCGGCTCGATGTAGAGCGACGCGTCGATGTAGCCCCGGTTGCCGGGCAGGATCGCGTCGTTCCGGGCGACCTCCAGCAGCGCGGGCAGGTACGCGTGCTCGAGGCCGAGGCCCTGCACCACGACCGCGTCCGCGCGGTTCAGCTTCGTGACGAAGCTCGGCTTCACCGGGACCTTGTGCGGGTCCTGGCTGCCCTCGGCGATCGTGACGACCTCCACCTGGTCGCCGCCGATCTGGCGCGTCATGTCCGCCACGTCGGGCACCGATGCGACCACCCGGACCACCGCCGCGGCGGGCTGGGCGAGCGCCGCGGAGACGAGAACGAGAGCGAGGCTAGCGAGTCGTGAAGCCATGGCTGTGACTCCCGAGGAATGCGGTCCACTGAAGCGTGACGCGCTGATCGTTGGGTTGACCTTGAGCGACGATCTGATCGAGCTGCAGCCGGAGCCGCTGGAACTCCGACGGCATGTAGGTCACGAACGCCGAGTAGGTGCGGATCCGGTCGGCGCTCGGGCTGACCGGCGACGTGAACAGCGACTCGACGTCCACGTCGTCGCTCGGCGCCTCCGAGTAGTCGACGCGCAATCCGGCGGAGAACCGCCGCGCGAAGAACGACTCGAAGTACGCGTAGCCGCCCTGCCGGTAGAAGCGCTCGCTCCCGAAGAGCTGTGGATTCGTGTTCGGGTTGAAGGGCGCCGTCGGATCGGCCAACAGCGGGGCGCCCGCGGCGTCGAAGAGCGGCTTCTGGTTCGTGAACTTCTCGTCGTTCCACATCCACTCGGCGCCGAACGTCGTGCCCTGGTAGAACTCGCTCGTCCCCGGCTGGTGCCGGATCGTCACGTCGACGCCGTACAGGTTACGATCCCGCCCCTGCGGTACGCCGAAGTAGGTCGCCCCGATCTCGACGTTGAGCGTGTCGGTCAGGTCGAGGTAGGTCTGCGGCCGGATCAGCCAGGTCAGCTCGCTGAAGGAGCGGCGTCCGAAGATGCTGGAGACGGGCTCCGCGCCCTCCTGCTCGCCGATCTGGTTGTACACGCCGCCGGTGATCTGGAAGAACGTCTCCGTCGGCGCGAGCCAAGACAGCTCGAGCCCTTCCGCCCGCGACTCGCCGCCGATCAGGCGGTCGATCGAGGGGGGCCGGTCGACGAAGGGGAGGGCCTCGTCGTGCCAGTGGGAGAGGCGCCCGACCTCGGCGAAGTAGCGGCCGCCCTTCACGGTGAAGTTCCATGGAAGCGCAGTCGTGACGAGCGCCGCCTCCTCGATGTCGAAGCCCTGTTCGCTGCTCCCGTTCAGCGTCGCCCAGCCGCGGAGGAACGGATCGATCGGCGCGGAGATGAACAGCTCGCCGCTCCGGAGCGCGAAGCCCACGCCCTGGTCCCCGTGCGTGTTCGATTGCGCCGTCGTGTCGACGACGAAGCTGATCGCGGGGTTGTCGGCGTTCACGGGAGTGAGCCGGGCGGTCGGCGCGCCGGCGGCGGCGGAGGACGCCGCCGGAGGCGGCGCCGCGGCCATCGCGTCGACGCGTCTCGCGAGCGCGGCGACGGTCTCCTGCGTCTTCGAGAGCTCGGACTTCGTCTGCGAGAGCTCGCCCTGCGTGGCGGCGAGCTCGCTCTTCAGCTTCGCGACCTCGGGCGAGTCCTCCGCCCGGCTCTCCGCAGCGACGGTGAAGCAGGCGCAGGCGGCGAGACCGGCGACGAGGCCGGCCCGCCGCGCGAGCAGGCGCGTACAGCGGGTAGGACGGTGCATGCGATCCTCCACGGGACCGCGGAGGGTCCGCGGTACCGGCATCGCTCCGCGCGCGCGTGCGCGCGGCGCGAGAGAGAAGCGACACCGTCGAACGACGGCGTCGGATCAGGCTGCGAGGATCGAGAGGGAGGCGGGCGGAGCGCGCGGGCGGGCAGGACCCGGATCGGGCCGGCCGGGAAGCGGCGGGATGCCCTCGGCGCGCGGCGCCCGCGTGAGCAGGACCCAGCTTCGCGCGACGGGCGGCGCCGCGGCGACGGCCGCGCGGGCCTGCGCGAGCGCGCGGCATTGCGGGCAGTCCGTGGCGTCGTGGACCGGTGCGCCCCTGGCCGGGGCTCCCATGGTCGCGGCGGGCGCCGGCGTCGCGGCGGCCGCGATCGGGGCGGCGAGGGCCTGCCGCGAGGACGGGCTGGACGTCTGCGTGCCGTGCAGGGGCAGCAGGAGGAGCGTGGCGAGGAGGGCGAACAGGGAGAACGAGGCGCCCGCGCGGATCCGGCGAGCACGACCTGCGAGGTCGCGACGGGAGGCTTTCGGGCGAGCCATCGCGCGCACCCTAGCGGAGCGCGTGCGCCGGGGTCAACGATTCGCGCGCGAGTTGCCGACCTCCCGCCGGTCAGGTGCGCGCGAAGCGCTCGTACGGCGTCGGGTGGTGGGGATCGAAGCGGGCGAGCGCGCGGCGCACGCGCGTCCACGCACGGAGCGGCAGCCGCAGCCCGCGCTCGTCGAGGAACTCCGCGAGCCCGTCGTCGAAGAACGCGAGCGCCTCGCTGCGCGAGAGATCCTCGGGATCGAAGCCGCGCTCGCGGAAGCGCAGCCACAAGGCGTAACGCGGCAGCGCGCAGCCGGTTGCCACCGAGAGCTCGAGGACGAGGTGGTCGAAGACGCGCCTGGCCATCCGGTGCCCCGCCGAAGTGCTTCGGAGGGTAGTGGCCCGGGGCCCGGAGAAGTGTCAGCCGCGCACCCAGCGCGCGAACACCCACACGACGATGGCGGTCAACAGGATCAGCTCGGGCACGGCGCGAGTCTCCTTCGCGGAATCGACCTCATGCCTCGTCGCCGGCGCGCAGCACGCCGCGGAGGAAGAGGTCCGAGACGGTGTCGGTGATCGCGGCGTCCGAGATCGGAACGAGGTCGCGACCTCCGAAGACCTCCTGGGTGAGGAGGAAGATCATCAGCATGCCGACGAGTGCGCGCGCGGCGACGAAGGCGTCGAGAGGCCGCAGCGCGCCGGTCTTCACGCCGCGCTCGAGGGCGTCCCCGAACAGGCGGTTCGCCGGCAAGACGACCTTCTGGAGGAAGGCGCGCGCGGTGTCCGGCCGCAGCGGCATCTCGCGGAGCATCAGACCCACGATCGGCGACTGCTCCCGCAGCCTGCGCCACAGCTCCCGGACGATCCGGGGCACGGCCTCCTCCCAGGGCACGTCGTCGAGCGCGCGCACGGCCTCGCCGATGGCGGGCAGGAGCGAGTAGCGGCGGATCGCCTCGTCGAGGAGCGCCTCCTTGGATGGGAAGTAGAGGTAGAGCGTGCCCTTGGCGAGGCCCGCCTCGCGGGCGATCGCGTCCACCGGCGTGGCGTCGAACCCGCCGCGGAGCCAGACCCGGACGGCCGCCTCCACGATCTGCGTGCGCCGCGCATCCCCGAGCGCGTCCCTCTGGCCGGCAGCCATTCTCGGCATGCCCAATCATGACTGACTAGTTGGTCATTGTAAAGGACCCGCGCCAGAGGGCTCGCGCAGGGCGCTGGCAGATGCCGCGCCGCGCCGTCCGACCGATAGACTCCAAATCCGGCTTCGTGCCGGAGACAAGTAGGATCTACCCATGGATGCCCTCGGCCTGCTGACGCTCCCGATGCGTCCGCTCGCGGCCCTCTGCCGGGTGCCGCGCCACCTCGATGAGATCACGACGACGGCCCCGGAGACCCCCGCCCGCGAGGTCGGGATCGGGCAGGGCGCAGTCGAAGCCGTCTGGGGCGCGGTCGAGACGCTGTACCGCAGCGGGCTCTACCCGGCGATCCAGGTCTGTGTACGGCGGCGCGGACAGATCGTGCTGCACCGCGCGATCGGCCACGCGTCCGGCAACGCGCCGGGCGATTCGATCGATGGTCCACGCACGCTCGTCACTCCCGAGACGCCGATCCTGCTGTACTCCGCCTCGAAGGCGATCACCGCGATGCTGATCCACAAGCTCGACGAGAGGCGGGTGCTGCACCTCGAGGACCGCGTGTGCGAGTACATCCCGGAGTTCGCGAGCCACGGGAAGGACCGGATCACGATCCGACACGTGCTGTGTCATCGCGCCGGGATCCCGAACCTGCCGCCGGGCGCGCTCGATCTCGATCTGCTCGAGAAGCCCGAGGCGGTCGTCGAGATCCTGTGCGCCGCGCGTCCGGTCTCCCGGCCGGGGCGCAACCTCGCGTATCACGCGGTCTCCGGCGGCTTCGTGCTCGGCGAGGTGGTGCAGCGCGCGACGGGCAAGTCGGTGCGCGAGGTCCTGCGCGAGGAGATCCAGGAGCCCCTCGGGTTCCGCTGGATGAACTACGGCGTGTCGCCGATCGACGTGCCGCTGGTCGCGCACAACGCCGTGACCGGGCTCCCCGTGCTGCCGCCGTTCTCGCTGCTGCTGCACCGCGCGCTCGGGGTGAGCTTTCGCGAAGCGGTCGAGCTCGCGAACGATCCGCGCTTCCTCACGGGCGTGATCCCCGCCGCCAACGTGGTCTCCAACGCGGAGGAGGCATCGGCCTTCTACCAGTGCCTGCTCGACGAAGGCGAGCTGGGCGGCGTGCGCGTCTTCGAGCCGCGCACGGTCCGCCATGCGACGTCCGAGCAGTCCTACTGGGAGGTCGATCTCACGCTCGGCCTGCCGCTGCGCTACGGCCTCGGGTTCATGCTCGGCGCCGAGCTCCTGTCGCTCTTCGGCCCGGACACTCCGCGCGCGTTCGGCCATGTCGGCTTCACGAACATCTTCACCTGGGCCGATCCCGACCGCGCCCTGTCCGTCGCGATCCTGACCACGGGCAAGCCGTTCCTCTCCCTCGACATCCTCCGCCTCTTGCAGCTGCTCCTCAAGATCGGGTGGGCATTCCCGCGCATCTAGCGGGGAAGGGCGATGGGAGAGCGCCGGCTCGTCTCGATCCTGCTCGCGCGACACGCGGAGTCGACGTGGAACGCGGAACGGCGCTGGCAGGGCCAGGGCGATCCGTCCCTCTCCGCGCTGGGACGCACGCAGGCGGTGGCGCTCGCGGCAGAGCTCCGCGGGCGCGGCGTGCGCGCGGTGGTCGCCAGCGATCTGCTCCGCGCCGCCGAGACCGCGCGCATCGTCGCGTCGGGCCTCGGCGTCGGGCTCCGGCTCGACCCGCGTCTGCGCGAGCGCGACGTCGGGACGTGGAGCGGGCTCGCGCACGACGAGGTCCTCTGGTTGCACGCGGCCGACGTGGCGCGCCTGCGCGCGGGCGACCCGGAGCTACGCCCCGGCGGCGGCGAGACCCGCCTCGCCCTCGAGACGCGCGTGCGCGCGGCGTTGGCAGAGATCGTCACGGAGCATGCGTCGGGCGCGGTGGCGGTGATCACGCACCTTGGTGTGATCCGGGTGCTCGATCCCCAGGCGCGCGTGGGGAACGCGGCCGTGTGGACGCCTCACGGTGACCCATCCCACGAGCTGGAGGTCACGTGACGAGGCACGGAGGGCGCGGATCGCGAGGAGGACGGCGCCGCCCTCACCACGGATGGACGCGCACCGGCAGGTGCGAGTACCCCTTCACGAAGTTCGAGCGCACGCGGCGCGGCGGTCCGACGAGCTCCACCGTGCGGAAGCGCGCCAGCGTCTCCTCCCACGTCACGCGGAGCTGCATCTCGGCGAGGCGGCTGCCCATGCAGAAGTGCACGCCGACCCCGAAGGCGAGGTGCTGTCGCGCATTGGCGCGATCGACCCGGAACTCGTCCGGCCGCTCGAAGACGGCCTCGTCGCGGTTCGCCGAGACGTACCACATCACCACCTTGTCGCCCTTCGCGATCGCCTTGCCCGCGAGCTGCGCGTCCCGTGTCGCCGTGCGGCGCATGTGCGCGAGCGGCGTCTGCCAGCGGATGATCTCGCTCACCATGTTGGGGACGAGGCTCGGGTCGTCGCGCAGCTTCTGGTACTCGGCCGGGCTCTCGTTCAGCGCGACCACGCCGCCCGAGATCGAGTTCCGCGTCGTGTCGTTGCCGCCGACGATCAGGAGGATCAGGGTCCCGAGGTATTCCATCGGGTCCATGCCGCGTGTGGCCTCGGCGTTCGCGAGCGCCGTGACGAAGTCGAGCCGCTCCGTGGGCGGACGGTCTTCGCGCTGCCTGCGGAGCGCCGTGAACTCCTCGAGGCACTGCATGAGCGCGGCCCGACGCTGCTCCTCCGTGGCGTCGCCGGAGCCCACCTGGGCCGGGCTGGCCGTCGCCATGTCGGACCAGTGCGTGAGCTTGCGCCGCTGGTCGTACGGGAAATCGAACAGCGTCGCGAGCATGCCAGTGGTCAGCTCGATCGAGACGCGATCGACCCAGTCGAAGGTCTCGCCGACGGGAAGGCCGTCCAGGATCTCGCGCACCCGCTGCCGGATCAGCGGCTCGAGGACGACCAGGTTGCGGGGGGAGGCGATCGGCTGCACCACCTTGCGGTGGGCGTCGTGCTTGGCCCCGTCCATCGTGATGAAGCCGGCCTCGAGCGGGAAGTCGGGATCCGGGTCGCCCACGACGATGCTGCGCGCCGAGGAGTAGATTTCCGGATTCTTCTCCACGTGCACGACGTCGTCGTAGCGCGTGACCGACCAGTACGGTCCGAAGTCGCTCGTTGCGCAGTAGTGGACCGGATCCTCCTTCCGCAGGCGCTCGAAGTAGCGCCAGTGCGTGTCCGTCTCGAAGAGCTCGGAGTCCGAGACGTCGATCCTCTCGAGCGGCATGGAGTAGGGATCGGCGCCGGCCTGGCCCTTGGAGGGGAGCGGCGTTGCAGGGTGGGTGTGGCTCATGTTGCAGCGGCCTCCGGGCTGAAGGGCGGCGCTCGGATCGAGGGAGCGCGCGGGAGTCCACGGCTGCGGCGGACCGCTCGGGGTTCGTAGCCGTACCAGAGCGCGCATTCTACGCCCGAGCAGGGCCTTGCGCCGACTTTCTATCCCTCCAACGAAGCAGGATCGAACGCCCCGGCGCTCCCGCCGCGGAGCAGGTTCTTGAGCAGCTTCCCGGCCGGGTTTCGCGGCAGCGGCCGGTCGGTGAACTCGACGAGCTCCGGGACCTTGAACGATGCGAGGTGCGCCGCGACGTGCTTGCGCACCGCGTCGTCGCCGAGGGTCGAGCCGGGCACGCGGCGCACGATCGCCTTGACCCGCTCCCCGAGCTCGGTGTCGGGGACGCCGACGATCGCGGCCTCGTCGATCTCGGGGTGGTCGGCGAGGCAGTTCTCGATCTCCACGCAGTACACGTTCTCCCCGCCGCGCAGGATCATGTCCTTGGCGCGGTCGACGACGAAGTAGAAGCCCTCCCGGTCGCGGTAGCCGAGGTCGCCCGTGTGCAGCCAGCCCGCGCGGACGGTCTCCGCGGTCGCTTCCGGACGGTTCCAGTAGCCCGGCGTCACGGTCGGTCCGTAGATCAGCAGCTCCCCCAGCTTGTTTTCGCCGAGCGCGCGTCCGTCTTCGTCGACGATCTTCATCTCGAGCACCGGGATCGGACGCCCGATCGACGTCTTGCGCCCGAGCAGGTCCTTGCCGCCGTTGAGCGTCGCGACGCCGTGGGTCTCGGTCAGCCCGTACGCGTTCGCGAACGAGGGCTCGATCGGCAGCACCTCGCGGGCCTTCTCGATCGTCTCGGGCGGCGTCGGCGCGCCGCCGAACGAGATGGAGCGCAGGCTCGAGAGGTCGTAGTCCTTCACCTTCGGATGGTGGACGACGCGATGGAGCATCGTCGGGATGGCGCCCCAGACGGTGATGCGCTCCCGCTCGATCAGCTGCATCGCCTGCTCCGCGTCGAACTTGCCCGACGAGAACACGACCTTCGCGCCCGCCGTGAGCGCGGTGCACACGCCCGAGTGGATGCCGCCGACGTGGAAGAGCGGCGACGTGAGCAGGCTGGCCGGCTGTCCGCCGTCGGACGGGATCGGGTTCGCGCCGCCCATCAGCGCGCCGGCGAGGCCGGAGAAGATCACGCCCAGCACCTGCGTGATGGTCCCCCGGTGCGTGGTGATGCAGCCCTTCGGCCGCCCCGTGGTGCCCGACGTGTAGAGGAGGATGAAGGGATCGTCCTCGGCGATCGGGTCGGTCGGCATCTCGGCGTGCGGCTGGAGGAGCTCCGCGATCGGCACCGTGCCACGAGGGGGCCGGTCGCCGATGAAGAAGATGCGCTCGAGAGCGGGCAGCCGGCCAGCGAGCTGCTCGACGCGCGGGTAGAGGCGTTCGTCGACCACCAGGTAGCGGCTGCCCGAGTCGGTGAGGCCGTACTCGATCTCCTCCGGGGTCCACCACCCGTTCAGGCCGACGCCGATGCCGCCGATCGACGCGGTCGCGAAGAGCGACACGAGCCAGTCGGGCGAGTTGTACGCGAGGATCGCGAGGCGGTCGCCCGGCCGGAAGCCGAAGCCCTCCTTCAGCGCGCGGCCCGCGCCCCAGACGAGGCGCGCGTGCTCGGCGTAGGTGATCCGGCGCTCGCCCTGCACCATCCACACGGCGTCGCCGCGCAGGGCGGAGTTCGCGACCTTCTCGCGCAGCGACTTCTCGCGCGCCTTGAAGTTCTTCATCGGCAGCCCGCGGACGGGCTCGGTCACGATCTCGAACGGCGCCCCCGGTCCGGTGAGCTGGGCGACCACCTCCTCATACGTCTTCGCCATGGGCGCTCCTCTCGGGGATCGGTGGAAGCGGTACCGGTACCAGCGCGGCGCGACCGGGTAAACCGCCGCACGGCGAGGGCGCCCGCGAGGGCGGCGGCCGCGCCCGCAGCGTCGAGCGCCACGTCCCTCGGCGAGCCCGTCCGCGCCTGGCTCTGCGCCTGCCGGAGCTCGTCGGCGGTGGCCACCGAGGCCGCGAACGCGAGCGCCAGCACGGCGGACCAGCGCAGCGGGCGTGCGACCTGCCGCGCGCCGAGGCGCAGGGCGCGCAGGGCGAGGAGGGCGAGGACACCATACTCGGTCGCGTGCGCGGCCTTGCGGACGGCGAAGTGGATCCGTTCGATGGCGTCCGGATCGAGACCCGGGAAGACGAGACGCAGCAGCGGCTCCAGCACGCGGGAGGTCTCGCCCGCGGAGAAGGCGTCGCTCGAGAGCGTCCACACGAGCGCGGTCCAGAGCCCGACCGCGAGCCAGGCCCGTACGACCTCGCCGCGGAGCGCGCCGTCCCTCTTCACCCCACACGCCACGCGGCACCACCCCCGGGCCGCGCGCGTCGCTCGGAGCGGGCCCGGGGGGTATCCTGCCGCGCGCATGCCGCCCCTCGCCATCGGTCTCGTCTACGACCTCCTCGGCACGCATCCCAGCCGCCCGGGTGATCCCCCGGACGCCGACGCGGAGTACGAGCCCGAGGCGACCGTCGCCGGCCTCGAAGCCGCGATCCGGAGGCTCGGGCACGCGCCCGTGCGGCTCGGCAACCCGCATGCCGTGCTCGCGCGGGCGGGGAAGGGCGAGCTGCCGCCGCTCGACGCGGCGCTGACGATCGCCGAGGGCTACGGCTCGCGGAATCGCGAGGCATGGGCGCCCGTCTTGATGGAGATGCTGGCGGTGCCGACGCTCGGCTCCGACGCGCTGACGCTCTCGCTCTCGCTCGACAAGGCGTGGACGCGCGACGTCGTCGCCGCCGCGGGCGTGCCCGTCGCGCCGGGGGTCTCGGTGCGCTCCCCGGCCGAGCTCGCGACCACGCGCCTCCCCGCGCCCTTCCCGCTCTTCGTGAAGCCGCGCTGGGAGGGGACGGCGAAGGGGATCGCGGCGACGTCGCGCGTCGAGGACGCGGACGCCCTCGCGCGCGAGGTCGCGCGCGTGACCGCGACCTACGCCCAGCCCGCGCTGGTCGAAGCGTTCCTGCCCGGGGCGGAGTACACGGTGACCGTGATCGGCAACCCGGCGCGCGCCCTGCCGGTGCTCCAGCGCGCGCTGGAGCGCGAGACGGGCATCGGCGTGCACGCGCTCGAGCGACACGCCGCCGCGACGGGCCGGATGCTCGCGCACGTGATCCCGGGCCGTCTCGACGCGGCGCTCGAAGCGCGGCTCGGAGCGCTCGCGCGCCGTGCCTACGGCGCGCTCGAGTGTCGCGATTTCGCGCGCGCGGACTTCCGGCTCGACGCCGCCGGCGAGCCGTGCTTCCTCGAGCTGAACCCCCTTCCGACCTTCGCCCCCGACGGCTCCTTCGGCATCACCGCCGAGCTGCTCGGACGTCCCCTCGACGATCTGCTCGCCGAGGTGATCGACGGCGGCCTGCGCCGCCTGGGCCTCGCGTCATGAGCGCGGTCTCGGCGCGCGTCGCCGGCGGCAGCCCGCCGGCCGGGATCGGGCGCGAAGACTGGACCGACTGGACGTGGCAGATGCGCCACCGGATCCGGACGGCCGACGAGCTCGCGCGCTGGATCGACCCGACCGACGACGAAGTGCGCGCGATCGGCCTCCTCGCCGAGCGGTTCCACTTCGTCATCACGCCCTACTACGCGTCCCTGATGGACCCGAACGACCCGGAGTGTCCGCTCCGCCGCCAGGTGGTGCCGCGCATGGCGGAGCTCGACGATCCGGCGGGCCTCGCCGACCCGCTCGGCGAGGTCGGACACTCGCCCGTCAAGAACGTGATCCGCGCCTATCCCGACCGGATCGCGTTCTGCGTGAACAACGAGTGCGCGCTCTACTGCCGCTTCTGCCTGCGCAAGCGCATGGTCGGCGACGAGGAGTGGACGATGAAGAAGCGCGAGCTCGAAGACGGGCTCGCGTGGATCCGTCGGACCCCGGAGATCCGGGACGTGCTGCTCACGGGCGGGGACCCGCTCGTGTTCTCCGACGACCGGCTCGAGTGGCTGCTGGAGCAGCTGCGCGAGATCCCCCACGTCGAGATCGTCCGCCTCGGCACCCGGCTCCCGGTGACGTTGCCGTTCCGCGTCACCGACGCGCTCTGCCGCATGCTCGAGCGCCACCACCCGATCTGGGTGAACACCCACTTCAACCACCCGCGCGAGCTGACGCCCGAGGCGGCGGAGGCATGCGACCGGCTGCTGCGCGCCGGCATCCCCGTCGGCAACCAGAGCGTGCTGCTCCGCGGAGTGAACGACGACGAGCCCACGATGCGCGCGCTGTGCGAAGGCCTCGTGCGGATGCGCGTGCGGCCGTACTACTGCTACCAGGCGCAGCTCCTCGAGGGCACCGCGCACTTCCGCACGCCGATCGAGTCGGGCGTGGAGCTGTTCCGGAGCCTACGCGGGCGCACGAGCGGGTTCGCGATCCCGCTCTACGTGCTCGACACGCCGCACGGGAAGGTGCCGCTCGCGCACCCCTGGGTGCGGGGCCGCGAGGGGGACGACGTGGTGCTCGAGACCTGGGAAGGCCACGTCTGGCGCGAGCCGAACCCGAAGTGAAGCCTGCATCGTCGGGTCGATTCGCCGCGCTCGTCGGCGCGGGCATCCTCCTGTCTCGCCTCACGGGCCTCGTGCGCGAGCGGGTGATCGCCCACTACTTCGGCAGCTCGGGCGTCGCGGACGCGCTGCGCGCCGCGTTCCGCATCCCGAACCTCCTGCAGAACCTCTTCGGCGAGGGGGTGCTCTCCGCGTCCTTCATTCCGGTGTATGCGCGCCTGCTCGCCTCGCACGACGAAGCCGAGGCCGACCGGGTCGCGGGCAGCGTGGGCGCGGCGCTCGCGTTCGCCATGGCCGTCGCGGTCGCGCTGGGCGTCACGCTCGCACCCTGGCTCGTCGACCTCGTCGCGCCGGGCTTCGACGGCGCGCGCCGCGAGCTCACCGTGGCGATGGTGCGCATCCTGTTCCCCGGAATGGGTCTCCTCGTCCTGTCCGCCTGGTGTCTCGGCATCCTCAACAGCCACCACCGCTTCTTCCTCTCCTACGCGGCCCCCGTGGTGTGGAACCTCGTGATCGTCGCGGCGCTCGTCGCGCTCGCGCGCGGGCGCGACCTCGAGGGGCTCGCGCTGGCGGCCGCATGGGCGGCAGTTGCGGGCAGCGCGGCGCAGCTCGCGGTGCAGCTCCCCACCACGCTCCGGCTCGCGCGCCACCTGCGACCCGGCAACGTCGCGTTCCGGGACCCGCAGGTGGGGACCGTCTTCCGGAACTTCGCGCCGGCGTTCGTGAGCCGCGGCGTGGTCCAGATCAGCGCCTACGTCGACCAGCTGATCGCGAGCCTGCTCCCGGTCGGAGCGGTCGCCGCTCTGGGCTACGCCCAGACGCTCTACACGCTGCCGGTCAGCCTATTCGGGATGGCGATCTCCGCAGCGGAGCTTCCGGCGATGTCGCGCGCCGTCGGCGACGAGGCCGCCGTGGCGCGCGAGCTGCGCGAGCGGCTCGCCTCGGCCCTGCGCCGCGTGGCGTTCCTGATCGTCCCGTCGGCGGTGGCGTTCGCGGTCCTCGGCGACGTCGTGACGGCCGCGGTGTACGAGACCGGACGCTTCGGCGCGGGCGACGTGCGCTACGTCTGGTCGCTGCTGGCGGCGTCGGCGGTCGGCATCCTCGCCGGCACCCAGAGCCGCCTCTACGCATCGACGTGGTACGCGCTGCGCGACGCACGCCGGCCGTTGTACTACGCGATCGTGCGGCTCGCGGTCGGCGCTGCGCTCGGTCTCCTGTTCGCATTCCGCGCACCGGTCTGGATCGGACTCGAGCCGCGCTGGGGCGCCGCGGGCCTGCCGCTCGCGAGCGGGCTCGCGGGCTGGCTCGAGCTCGCGCTGCTGCGGCGCTCGCTCGTCCCGCGCATCGGACACGTGACGCTCGGCGCGGCCTTCGGGGCGCGCCTCTGGGCCGTGGCTGCCCTGGCGGCGGCGGTCGCCTGGGCCGTGCGGCCGTGGGTGGCCGGCCTCGGCCCGCTCGTGGGCGGCGGGCTGGTGCTCGCGCTGTTCGGCGGGCTGTATCTCGCCGGATCGGCGCTCGCGGGCGTCCCGGAATCGCGCGCCGTCGTGCGGCGGGTGCTGTCCACGCTCGCCCGTCCGCGCGGGGCCGCGTGATACCCTCGGCGCCATGGACGAGACGCACGCCGCCTCCGCCGTTTCGACCGGTTCGCTGGCCCCCGAGCGCCCCGGCGGCCAGGGCCTCGATCCCGAACAGGAGGAGTCGGGGAACCGCGCCATCCTCGCCCTCCTCACCGATCCCGAGACCCGCGACCAAGTCGACCTCGTCCTCACCTGGCGCGCCGCCACCGACGGCCGGGCGGCGGCGTACGAGGCGTGGTCGAGACGCGGGCTCGTGCGGTTCGTGCGACGCGCGGACCGCGCAGGCGGGCCCGCGGATGCCGCGGGCGTGCTGCGCTTCGACGTGATCGAGGTGATCGGCGAGAACCCGCTGGCGCGGCAGGATCCGCACGCGCTGCGCAGCGTGGCGGAAGAATCGGCCGCGGCGCGCGCGTCGGGCTTCGACGGCGACGATCCCGCGCGCCGGTTCATCGCTGCGGCGCACCAGACGTATCCCTTCGCGTACGAGCGCGTCGCCCAGCTCTTCGACTCGCCGCATGCGCCCGACCTCGCGGTCTCGCCCGAGGACTGGGCCCAGGGCATCCAGCTCGGGACGCACGGCGCGCTCAACGTGCGGCAGTCGCGCGCGCCGCTCTGGTTCGCGGGCCCGCGCGTGCGCGCGGGCCGACACGAGCTCGCGGCGCGCGCCGTCGACATCGCCCCGACGCTGCTCGCCGCGTGCGGGTTCCCGAAGATCGACGGCGCGGACGCCACGGGACGCACGTCGTCGGAGCGGGGTGCGGCGCCCGACGTGTACCTCGCGCGGCAGGACGGCCGCGTGCTGTCCGAGGTGATCGACGCGCGCGCGCCGGCGGCGGAGCGCGCGTACATCTTCCTGCTCGACGGGCTGTCCCACACCGAGCTGGAGCGCCGGCTCGAGGCGGACCCCGCCGCGCTCCCGAACCTCCGGCGTCTGCGCGCCCGCGCAGCGGTGGTCGCCTCGGGCTCGATCGTGAACTTCCCGTCCATCACGTGGCCGAGCCATACCACGATCGGCACGGGCGCCTGGTGCGGACATCACGACGTGGTGAACCCCTCGTACTGGCTGCGCGAGAAACGCGAGCTGGTGTCGCCGCAGGGCCAACAGGTCCGCACGGAGGGATTCGTGGCCCCAGGCGTCGAGACGCTCTACGAGGCCTTCCACCGCGTGCGCGGACGCCGCACGCTGACCGCGAACATCTACGAGCCGCTCGGTCGGGGCGCCGACCATGCCGTGCTCGAAGGGCGCAATCTGGGCGACCGCGCCCGGTTGAGGGCGCTCACCGAGGAGCTGCTCGCGGACTGCGATCCGCGCTGGGAGGCGGAAGGGCAGGCGAGCGTCGCGCGCGAGTCCGTGCTCGACGCGCGCGGCATCGCGCAGGTGATCGAGCTGTTCACGCGGCCCGACCTCGACCCGCCGCACTTCGTGTTCCACGAGCTCACGCTCACCGACGGCGCGGGCCACGACTACGGCCCGCACGCCGCCGGTCTTGCGTCCGCGCTCGACGAGAGCGACCGGCGGGTGGGCCGGGTGCTCGACGTGCTCGAACGGCGCGGCCTCCTCGAGGAGACCTGCTTCGTCGTCACCGCCGACCACGGCATGTCGCCCCAGGACGTCGCGCTGCGCGCGAATCCCGCCCGACACGTCGAGCGGATCGGGATGGCCGCGGTCGTCGCCGAGCCGATGATCTGGCTGCGCGACGTCGCGGTCGCGGTGGAGCCTGCGAACGACGGCCGGACCGCGCGCGTGCTGGTCGAGGAGAACGACGCGCTGCCTTCGGGGGAGCGGCCTGCGGTCGAAGGGGCGCTCGTGATCGTGGAGGCGCACGCTCCCGGGACCGACGGCCAGCCGAGGCGCGTCGCCGAGGGGCGCACCGGACCCGGCGGCGTGTTCGGGTTCGCCACGCCCTCGGACCTCGCGCCCCACGAGCTCGCGGTGGTCGTGCGGGCCGAGGGCCGAAATCCGCGCCGGCTCCTGCTCGATGGCACGCGCCTCGCGCTCGACCTGCGGAAGGCGCTGTACGGCGACGCGATCGGACGCACCCGCACGTAGGCCGCGGGCTTGCGACGCCGCAGTCCGCGTCTTACCGTCGGCGAGCTACGGGCGCGTAGCTCAATTGGCAGAGCAAGGGACTCTTAATCCCTAGGTTGAAGGTTCGATTCCTTCCGCGCTCACCATCTTCGCGCGCGGGACGGCCTGCGTCCCGCGCGTCGCGCTTGATTGACGCTCCCCGCCACTCCCCCTACGCTCGCCGCGAATGAGCTCATGCCCGCGCCGGGGTGGCGGAACCGGTAGACGCAGTGGCCTTAGGAGCCACTGTCCGAGAGGACGTGCAGGTTCGAGTCCTGTCCCCGGCACCCCCGAAGGTCCTCCGGACGCAAGATGAGCCCTGATCCCAGCTCCGCGAACGAGACTGCGTCCTCCACGGTGCGCGTGCAGGTCGGTGAGGTCAGCAGCGTCGTCCGCGCGCTCGACATCGAGGTCGCGGCTTCGCACGTCGCGCGCGTGTTCGAACGGACGTACCGCGATCTCGCGAAGCGCGCGCGCGTGCCGGGCTTCCGGCCCGGCAAGGCGCCGCGCTCGGTGCTGGAGAAGATGTACGGGCCGGGTGTGCTCGAGGAGATCGAGCGTGCGCTCGTCGGCGAGACCCTCCCCGATGCGCTGGCCCAGTCCGAACTCGTGCCGGTCAGCGAGCCGGCGATCGAGGCGCAGCCGCCGAAGGCGGACCTGCCGTTCCGCTACACGGCGCGGATCGAGGTCAAGCCGACGTTCGCCCTGCCTCCCTTGCAGGGGCTGCCCGGCCGCAAGCCGTCGGTCGAGATCGGTCTGGCGGAGGTGGAGGAGGCGATCGAGCGCATCCGGCAGCGTCACGCGCCGATCGTCGAGGAGCCGGAGGGCACGGTGGCCGCTCCCGGCCACGTGCTGCACGTCGATTTCACCGGCCGCATCGACGGCCGCGAGTTCGAGGGCGGCGCCGGCAAGGACGTCGCGGTGGAGCTCGGCTCGGAGCGCTTCCTGCCGGGCTTCGAGTCGCAGCTCGTGGGCGCGCGGAGCGGCGAGCGGCGGGAGGTGACCGTCCACTTCCCCGCGGACTACGGCAACGAGGATCTCGCGGGCAAGGAGGCGGTGTTCGACGTCGCCGTGCAGAGCGTGCGGCGCCGGGCGGTGCCCGAGCTCGACGACGAGTTCGCGAAGGACGTCGGAGAGTTCGCATCGCTCGAAGAGCTGCGCATGCGCGTACGCACGGATCTGTCCGCCGCGCGGGAGCGCGAGGCGACGAACGTGCTGCAGCGCAGCGTCCTCGACGCGCTGATCGGCAGGACGCCGTTCGAGGTGCCCGCCGGGATGGTCGAGCGGCGCCTCCAGCGCCGCCTGAGCTCGGCGCATCGCGAGCTCGAGCGCTCCGTTCCCCACGAAGCGCTGCACCAGCAGCTGTCGCGGTGGCAGGAGGAGTGGCGTCCGCTCGCCGAACGCGAGGTGCGCGAGGCGCTCCTGCTCGAGGCCGTGGCGCGCGCGCAGGGTCTCTCGGCGGACGACGCCGAGGTGGACGCCAGGATCGAGCGCATGGCGGGGGAGCAGGGCACGGAGGTCGCGCGGCTGCGGAAGGCGTATCGCGAAGCCGACCTGCTGGAGGTCGTCCGGTCCCAGATCGTCGACGAGAAGGCCGTTGAGTACCTGTGCCGTGAAGCTAAGATCGAAGAAGAGTCGGCGACCTAGGGTCGTGCGGCAGCGGCTCGCGCGGCCCGCCTCCTCCCCCCGATGCGCGCGTCGCGACACGGAAGCAATGCCTGGAATCGATCGTGCGAGCCGTCGCGCCAGCGCGCAGCTCGCCTTGGAGTAGGAGCCCGATGCCCCTCGTTCCGATCGTCGTCGAGCAGGACCACCGCGGCGAGCGCGCCTACGACATCTATTCGCGACTGCTCCGCGACCGCATCATCTTCCTCGGCAGCCAGGTGGACGACGACGTCGCGAACCTGGTGATCGCGCAGCTCCTATTCCTGGAGGCCGAGGACCCGGAGAAGGACATCCACGTCTACGTGAACTCCCCGGGCGGCTCCCTCACGGCCGGCCTCGCCATCTACGATACGATGCAATACGTGCAGCCCGACATCGCCACGATCTGCGTGGGGCAGGCGGCCTCGATGGGGGCGGTGCTGCTCGCCGCGGGCGCCAAGGGCAAGCGCTTCGGCCTCCCGAACTCGCGCATCATGATCCACCAGCCCTGGATCAGCGGCCTCCAGGGACAGGCAACTGAGGTGGAGATCCAGGCGCGGGAAATCCTGAAGCTACGACAGCGCTTGAACGAGATCCTCGAGCATCATACCGGCAAGCCGCTCGACCAGATCGCGAAGGACACCGAGCGGGATTATTATATGTCCGGGGCCGAGGCCCAGGCCTACGGCGTGATCGATCAGGTCATGGCGCGGCGGGAATTCTCGAAGTTGCCGGTTGCGAGGTCGGTCGAAAAGTCGAGAGGCGGAGGCCAGTCGGCATGAAGAAACGGGACGACAACGCGAATCTCTCCTGCTCCTTCTGCGGCAAGAGCCAGAAGGAAGTGAAGAAGCTGATCGCCGGTCCGACCGTCTACATCTGCGACGAGTGCATCGAGCTCTGCAACGACATCATCGCGGAGGAGTACGGACGCGAAGAGGTCGCGACCAAGGCCTCGCGCGTGCCGAAGCCGCGCGAGATCAAGAAGATCCTGGACGAGTACGTGATCGGCCAGGAGCCCGCGAAGAAGATCCTCTCCGTGGCCGTCCACAACCACTACCGCCGGATCGAGAGCCAGGCGTTCGTGGGGGACGTCGAGCTCCAGAAGTCGAACATCCTCCTGCTCGGGCCCACGGGCACCGGGAAGACGCTGCTCGCGCAGACGCTGGCGAAGATCCTCGATGTGCCGTTCACGATCGCCGACGCCACCACCCTGACCGAGGCGGGCTACGTCGGCGAGGACGTGGAGAACATCATCCTGAACCTGCTGCAGGCCGCGAACTACGACGTGGAGCGCGCGCAGCGGGGGATCATCTACATCGACGAGGTCGACAAGATCGCCCGCAAGGGGGAAAACCCCTCGATCACGCGGGACGTGTCGGGCGAGGGCGTACAGCAGGCGCTGCTGAAGATCATCGAGGGCACCATGGCGAGCGTGCCGCCGAAGGGCGGGCGCAAGCACCCCCAGCAGGAGTTCCTCCAGATCGACACGACCAACATCCTCTTCATCTGCGGCGGCGCGTTCTGCGGTCTCGAGAAGATCGTGGAGCGGCGGATCGGGGTGAAGGGAATGGGCTTCAATGCCGATATCCAGAAGCGGGTGGACCGGAAGCTCGGCGAGGTGCTGCGCGAGGCCGAGACCGAGGACCTGCTGCGGTTCGGCATGATCCCGGAGTTCGTGGGCCGGCTGCCGGTGGTGGCCACCCTGGACGAGCTCCACGAGGACGCGTTGATCGAGATCCTCACGAAGCCGAAGAACGCGCTGGTGAAGCAGTACCAGAAGCTGTTCGAGCTCGAGGACGTGCGGCTGCGGCTCACGGAAGGTGCGCTCCGGGCGATCTCGCGGCAGGCGCTGAAGCGCAAGTCGGGTGCGCGCGGCCTGCGTGCGATCCTCGAGACCGTGATGCTGGAGCTGATGTACGACATCCCGTCGCGCGACGACGTGGAGGAGTGCGTGATCAGCGAGGAAGTGATCGAGCAGGGCGCGAAGCCGTTGCTCGTGTTCAAGCGGGAGGCCGAGTCCGCCTAGGCGCGGACAGGGGGGCGCAGCCGATGGTGTTCTTCCGGAGCGACGACGAGAGCAAGAGCCCCCCGGCGACACCGAAGGCCGCTCCCGGCGTACCCCTGCTCCCGCTGCGCGACATCGTGGTGTTTCCGCACATGGTCGTGCCCCTGTTCGTGGGGCGCGCCAAGTCGATCCGTGCGCTCGAAGACGCCATGGCGGGCTCGCGCGAGCTGCTCCTCGTGGCGCAGCGCGATCACAAGGTCGACGATCCGCGGGAGCAGGACGTCTACCGCGTCGGCACCGTCGGCGCGATCCTCCAGCTCCTCCGCCTGCCCGACGGCACCGTGAAGGTGCTGGTCGAGGGCAAGTCGCGCGCGCGCATCAAGGCGTTCACGGGCTCCGAGCCCTTCCTCGCGTGCGAGGTGGATCTCGTCGCCGAGACCGACGACCGCTCGGTGGAGCTCGAAGCGCTCGTGCGCACGATCCATGCGACCTTCGAGAACTACGTGAAGCTGAACCGGAAGGTTCCGCCCGAGATCCTGAACTCCGTCTCCACCATCACCGCGCCCGCGCGCCTGGCCGACACGATCGTCGCGCACCTGAACCTCAAGCTGGAGGACCGGCAGCGCCTGCTCGAGCTGCTGTCGCCGGCGAAGCGGCTCGAAGAGGTGTTCGGGCTGATCCAGGCGGAGATCGAGGTGCTCGAGGTCGAGCGCAAGATCCGGAGCCGCGTCAAGAAGCAGATGGAGCGCTCGCAGAAGGAGTACTACCTCAACGAGCAGATGCGGGCGATCCAGAAGGAGCTCGGCGAACGCGACGAGTTCAAGAACGAGATCCAGGAGCTGGAAGAGACGCTCAAGAAGAAGAAGATGCCCAAGGAGGCGCACGAGCGGACCAAGAAGGAGATCCGCAAGCTCAAGATGATGTCGCCGATGAGCGCGGAGGCGACCGTCGTGCGGAACTACATCGACTGGCTGCTCTCGCTCCCGTGGGAGTCCTACAAGGACGAGAAGAAGGACATCGTCGAGGCCGAGCGGATCCTCGACGAGGACCACTACGGCCTCGAGAAGCCCAAGGAACGCATCCTCGAGTACCTGGCCGTGCAGGCCCTCGTCGACAAGATGAAGGGTCCGATCCTCTGCCTCGTGGGGCCGCCGGGCGTCGGCAAGACGTCCCTCGGCAAGTCGATCGCGCGCGCCACGGGGCGTGACTTCGTGCGGGTGTCGCTCGGCGGCGTCCGCGACGAGGCCGAGATCCGGGGCCACCGGCGCACCTACATCGGCGCGCTGCCCGGCAAGGTCGTGCAGAGCCTCAAGAAGGCCGGCTCCGGCAATCCGGTGTTCCTGCTCGACGAAGTGGACAAGATGTCGATGGACTTCCGCGGGGATCCGTCGGCTGCGCTGCTCGAGGTGCTCGACCCGGAGCAGAACCACTCGTTCAACGACCACTACCTCGATCTCGACTACGACCTGTCGCGCGTGATGTTCGTGTGCACGGCCAACGTGCTGCACCAGATCCCGCGGCCCCTCCAGGACCGCATGGAGATCATCCAGCTCCCCGGCTACATCGAGTCGGAGAAGCTCTCCATCGCGCGCTCGTTCCTCGTGCCGAAGCAGCGCGAGGCGAACGGCCTGAAGCCCGAGCACATCGACTTCCAGGACTCGGGCCTGCTCGAAGTGATCCGCCACTACACGCGAGAGTCGGGCGTCCGCAGCCTGGAACGCGAGATCGCGTCGATCTGCCGCAAGGTGGCCCGCGAGGTGGTGAAGGCCGGCGCGAACGCGAAGACGAGCCGGATCACGGCGCAGGCCGTGCGCAAGTACCTCGGCGTGGCGAAGTTCCGCTTCGGGAAGGCCGAGGAGGCGGACCGCGTCGGCGTGTGCACCGGCCTCGCGTACACCGAGACGGGCGGCGAGCTGCTCCAGACCGAGGTCTCCGTGACCCCGGGCAAGGGCAAGCTCCAGGTCACGGGCCGGCTCGGCGAGGTGATGCAGGAGTCCGCGAACGCCGCGCTCTCCTACGTGCGCTCGCGTGCCAAGCAGCTCGGCCTGACGTCCGACTTCTACTCGAAGGTCGACATCCACATCCACGTGCCGGAAGGCGGCATTCCGAAGGACGGCCCCTCCGCGGGCATCACGATCGCCACGGCGATCGCCTCGGCGCTCACCCGGATCCCGGTGCGGGCAAACGTCGCGATGACGGGCGAGATCACGCTGCGAGGACGGGTGCTTCCGATCGGAGGGCTCAAGGAGAAGATGATCGCTGCGCACCGCGGCGGCATCGACACGATCCTGATCCCGAAGGAGAACGAGAAGGACCTGAAGGAGATCCCCGCGAACATCAAGCGCAACGTGGAGATCGTCATGGTGAGCCACATGGACGACGTGCTCGTCCGTGCGCTCGCTTCGCCGGACCCGGAGCACATGCTGCGGGAGGGCGACCACGCGCTCGACGGGATCTACGAGAGCCTTCCCGCGCCCCACGCGCCGGGCACGACGCCGCTGCCGGCGGGGGCCGGGGTCAACTAGAAGGCAAGGCCGGCGGCGCTTCGCGCCGCGGCTCAGCACCGCGTCCCTGGGATCGAGGCCTCCGGGCTCCTCGTTCCGTGCCGCGCTTCGCGCGGCTACGGTACGCGGCACGGGCGTGTAGCTCAGCGGTAGAGCACCTCGCTTACACCGAGGGGGTCGCAGGTTCGATCCCTGCCGCGCCCACGCATCAGCCTCGGCTCGTCGGTGCGTCGGCAGGCTGTGCAGCCTCCACCACCTCTGCGAACGACCGCGCCAGGAGGCGCCGGAACGCGTCGAGATCCGGGAGGGCGGTCGCGTCCGTGTCGAGCCCCACGTAGAGGCGGTCGCGGTAGCCGTAGAGCGCGATGCTCACCGGGCAATGCGGGGCCACCGGGGCGAAGGGATAGGCCGCCTCGATCTCGGCGCCGGCGAGGTGTCTCACGACCGGGACGCCCGGGACGTTCGTCACGATCAGATCGATCGCCTTCGCGCTCTGGTAGGCGAGGGCCCGGTAGAGCGGGCGCGGAAGGGTCGCGAGGACGCTCGCGACGAGCGGAAAGAAGGTGGCGGCGGGGTGCTGCTTGCGCTCTTCGACGCGCCGGTGGATCTCGCGGAATCGCCTCTTCGGATCGCGGATGCGCAGGGGAAGCCGCACGACGATTCCCGTGGCGCGGTTGCCGACGCCTGCGGAGAGCCCCTGCGCGGCGCGCGCGCGCAGGTTGATCGGAACGAGCGTGTTCACCTCTGACACCGATCCGTGATGGTGCGCGCGGTGCCACGCGCCGACGGCCCCGGCCACCGCGGTTAGCATGAGGTCGATCATCTGGCCGCCGAGGACGCGCTTCGCCCCGCGGAGCGGCTCGAACCGCAGCTCGAGCCCCGCGAGGCGGCGTGCACGGCCGAAGTCGCGCAACGGCGACCCGCTCGCCTGTCCGAGATCGGTCGCGAGCGCACGGGCGATCCGCGCGGCGCGCGGGATCGATGCGGGCTCGCGCACGGCCTGCCAGAGCGTTCCGGCCACGGCGCTCGCGCGCGCCGCATCCTGCCGGGCGCGCTCGCCGAGCGCCCGCGCGAGGCTTCCCATGAAGCCGGGCTCCGGCCATGCGCCGGGCGCCTCGGTCTTGGGCGGCGGGAGCGCCGTTCCCTCGCGCTCCGCGTCCGTCAGCGCGGCGAGGATCGCGTTCCCGCCGACGCCGTCGGCCACCGCATGGTGGAGGCGGAAGAAGATCGCGGCGCCCGGGCCGCGACGTTCGATCTCGATCATCTCCCACAAGGGGCGGGTGCGATCGAAGGGACGCTCGTAGATCGGACCGATGGTGTGAAAGAGCGCGTCGAGCTCGTCCGGCGAGCCGGCGTCCGCGGCGAGGGCGTAGCGACGCAGATGGAAATCGAGATCGAAGGTCGGATCGTCCTCCCAGCGCGGGAGCGCGAGGTCGAAGGGCGCATCCCGGACCCGTTGCCGCAGGCGCGGCACGCTCTCGGCCATGCGCCAGGCCGCGGCGCGCAGGCGCTCCGGGTCCGGGCGCCGGTCCAGCAGCAGGAGCATCGCCATCGTCGTGCGCTGCCGCGGTTGATCCGCGTACCAGAAGGCGAGATCCTCCGGCGAGAGCGGAGTCGAGGGAGAGGGGGTGGGGGCCATCTTGCGTCTGCTCCGTGCCGTCCACACTACTCGGGGATGGGCCGATCGGCCCGTGAGGCGCGATGGCGCATCCGACCGGTCCACGGCGTCGACGCCGCCAGAGCTCGGTGGGAGGGATCGTCATGGCGCAGGGCGACGACATCGCCTTCGACCCCTCCTGGGTCGTCGAGCTCGATCGCATCCTCGCCCCGCTCAAGCGGCTGCTCTCTCCCGTCTCGCTCGGTCTCGAGCACGTGCCCCGCGAAGGTGCGGTGCTGCTCGCGGGCAACCACTCGATCTACGGCCTGCTCGACATCCCGATGCTCGGGCTCGAGCTGTACGAGCGGACGGGCCGTGCGGTGCGCGGTCTCGGCGACCACAACCACTTCGCGCTGCCGGTGTGGCGCGATCTGCTCCGTCGCATCGGCGCGGTTCGCGGCACGCGGGAGAACTGTGCGCGCCTGTTCGAGGCTGGCGAGGCGGTGCTCGTATTTCCTGGCGGCGGGCGGGAGGTCTTCAAGCACAAGGGGGAGAAGTACCAGCTCGTCTGGAAGGAGCGCGTCGGGTTCGCGCGGCTCGCGATCCAGTACGGTGTCCCCATCGTGCCGTTCGCAGCCGTGGGCGTCGAGGACATGTTCGAGATCGTGCTCGATGCCGAGGACGTGCTGGAATCGCCGGTCGGCGCGTTGCTGCGCGCGCTCGGCGTCACCGAGCAGGCGTGGTTCCGCCATGGTGAGATCCTGCCGCCGATCGCGCGCGGCACCGGGCCGGCAGGCCTGCCCCGCATCGAGCGCCAGTACTTCCTGTTCGCGGAGCCCATCGAAACCCGGAAGCTCGCAGGGCGACACGAGGACGCGCAGGCCTGCTTCGCGCTTCGCCTGGAGGTGCAGGCCGCGATCGAGCGCGGGATCGCGCAGCTGCGGGAGATCCGGTCCAACGACCCCGAGCGGTATCCGGTGCAGCGGCTTCTGCGCTGGATCGCATCGCGGCTCGACTGAGCCCGTCGGCCGGGGCGGGCGGCGTCCGCCCGGACCGTGCGAGCCTCACGCGCGCTTCGCGTAGTGTCGCCACTTCCCGATCGGCTGCGCCAGGCGATCCGCAACCACGGCCAGGGCCTCGGCGTGGAAGCCCATGCCCGTGTGGCTGGACACGACCTCGACGTTCTCACGCTCCGCGCCTTCCGTCTCGAGGCAGCTCTGCCAGTGCACGATGCCGTCCGTCCTGCTGAAGATCGACGTCGCCGGCACGGGAACGGGTGTACGCAGATGGGCGCGCAGGTCGTGGGCCTCGCGAAGCGAGCGGCCGCCGGGCCGGATCGGCACGAGCCGCGCTGCGTGGGTGGCGGAGATGTCGCGGAAGGGTGTGCCGAGCGTGATGACGCAGCGCACGAGGTCCGGATGCGCTCGCGCCAGCTCGCGTGCGTAGATGCCGCCGAGGCTCCAGCCGATGAGGCTCACGGGCTGCCCCCGCTTCTCGCGCGTTCGCACGAGGAGATCGTCCAGCTTCCGGCGCAGCGCATCGGTCGGGCCCATGTTCACGCCGAGGCCCCAGCCGCATGCGTCGTAGGAGAGCGCGCGCAGGAAGCCGCGGAGCGGCAGGGTCGAGAGGTCTCCGGCCAGGAGACCGGGCAACACCACGACCGGGTGACCGTCGCCGCGCGGCGCCGTCTCGAGCGCCTTCCGGCGTGGGCCCACACGCGCGAGCTCGAGCGCGGCCCGGCCCTGCTCGAGGACGAAGAGGGAGAGGGGCGGAGGGCCGATCGTCTCCCAATGCGGTGTCTGCACCATGCAAAGTTAGGCGCTCCGCATGGCGTGTCACGTGCGCCGGCAGCTCCGACCGGCGTCCGGCTGTCGTCCAGCGGACACCGCGGGGAAGGCGTTAGCATGTTCCGACACCGCAAGGAGGTCCACCCGTGCCCATGAACGTCCAGGCGATCGCGGGCGTCAGCGACCGCATCAACGAGATCCGCCTGCTGACCGCGAAGATCGTGAACGACGAGATCCTTCCCCACGAGAACGAGCTCTGGGTGGCGCGCAGCGACGACGCACCGGAGTCGGCGAAGGCCCGCGCGCGGGAGCTGCGCGAGGGCATCAAGGCCAAGGTGAAGCAGGCGGGGCTCTGGGCGCCCCACCTGCCGGAGGAGTACGGGGGCTGCGGGCTCAGCTTCCTCGAGCACGCCTACATGAACGAGGTGCTCGCCTACACCATGGGTGGGGCGGCTCTGTTCGGTGTCGTGGCGCCGAACTCCGGCAACCAGAAGATCCTTGCGAAGTACGGGACGCCGGACCAGATCCAGAAGTGGCTCATTCCCCTCACCGAGGGGAAGCTGGAGTCAGGCTTCTCGATGACGGAGCCCGACTCCGCCGGCTCGGATCCGCGCTCGCTCAAGACCACGGCGCGCCGAGAGGGCGGGGAGTGGGTGATCAACGGCCACAAGTGGTTCACGTCGAACGGCAAGCGAGCGGACTTCTTCATCGTGATGTGCCGCACCGAGGATCCGACCGCGCCCGCGGAGCGCAACGGGAAGATGACGCAGATCATCGTGCCCGCGGACTCCCCGGGCCTCACCATCGTGAGGGGCGTGTCGGTGTGGGGGCGCGACAGCGACCACTGCGAGATCCTCTACCAGAACGTGCGCGTGCCCCTGGAGAACCAGCTGGGCCAGACCGGCTCCGGTCACCACGCCGCGCAGGACCGCCTCGGAGCCGGCCGCGTCTACCACTGCATGAACTCCGTCGGGCAGATGTCGCGCGCGTTCGATCTCATGGTCCAGCGCGCCGCCGAGCGGGAGGTTCACGGCGGGAAGCTCGAGACCAAGCAGTTCGTGCAGGGCTTCATCGCGGACTCGTACATCGACATCCAGGCGGCGCGCCTGATGACGATCCACTGCGCCGAACGCATGGACAGCGGCCTCGATGCGCGCACGGAGATCTCGGCGATCAAGGTCTTCGTGCCGGAGGCCTATCACCGGGTCGTGGATCGAGCGATCCAGGTCTGGGGCGCGGCGGGCGTCTCGGGAGATCTGCCGCTCGCGGCGATGTACCAGGGCGCGCGCACGCTGCGCATCGCAGACGGCCCGGACGAGGTGCACAAGATCCTGATCGCGAAGAACGTGCTCGGGCGATACCACGCGGGAGAATGCTGGGACTTCGGGAACTAGCGTCGCGAGGGCGTTGCGAGAACCGTCACTCCTCCGCCGTCGACTCGTCCTCGTGCGGCGAGAGCCGCATGCGAGTCTTGCCCGCTTCGTCGATCAGCAGGAGCTTGCCGGAGTCCAGCTTCCAGGTGCGCGCCGCGAGGAGCGCGGCCAGGAACCTGCTCTCCTGGTCCATCACCGCAGGGACGCACGCGCGGCGGGTGCTTCCCGCCGCGCCGAATTGAACCGTCGTGCCGGTGAGCTCGACCGAAGAGAACCACCGGTTGCAGCCCGTGGAGCCGGCGGCGCGCGCTTCCGTCTCGAAGAGCAGGGTCGACTGCGCGCCGTCCACGACACCCGCGCCGTCGATGTCCTCGGCCAGCCACGACTTGCCGACGAGCGGCGTCGCGGCGGAGCCGCCTTCCGCAGTCGCCGGGGATCCGGTCGTGTCGACCTGGACCCAGGTGTCGTCGGGGTCGAAGCGCTTCATGGCGAGCGCGACCTTCCCGGTGTCCTTCCCGAGGTCCTTCTCGTAGACGATGCCGTCCTGGTTCACGAGGAAGCTCATCACGCCCGAGCTTCCCCATTTCGCCGGGTAGGCGAGCAGCGCGAAGCCCCCGATCTGGTGACCTTTCACGGTGTAGTCGTAGGCCCCGTCGCGCGCGTGCGAGCCCTGGCCCGAGAGCGTCTTGTAGAGGTAGCCGTGATAGGGCGTCGGCTCGCCCGAGGAGCCCTTCCGGTAGCCCTCGGCGCGCGCGTCGGCGACGAGCGGGCCGAGGGGGCTCGGCGCCTCGCCTTCGGCGGTCTCCCAGTAGAGGCCGTCGTGCTGGCCCGCCGTGCTCACGAACTTCGGCGCGTACTCGAGGAAGCCCGTGCCGCGGCGGTCCTTCGCTGCGTACTCGCGCTGCGCATCGACGATGGCGAGGCACACCTGGATCGTGGCGAGCTCGTTCCTGCCGATGCGGCGATCGAGGATCTCCTCCTCGCCGGTCTTCGTGTCGAAGCGCCAGCGTCCGTCGGTCTGCACGAGCGGGATCGGGAACGGCCACTCGTCCGTCCCGGCAATCAGCACGACCTTCGCGTCGCCTTCCTTCTCGAGGCGATGCGACGCGTTCCACGCCTCCACGAAGTCCTCGCGCGCGTGCGCGTCCTCGACGGGATCGCCGGACGTGAGGACCTTCTGGGCGTCGGGACCGAGGAGGGCGTCGAGCCCCGGCAGGTCTCCCGCCTTCGAGGCCGCCGCGAGCGCCTCCACCGCCTCCTCGGGCGTGGCGAACGTGGTCTGGGCGCCGGCCGCCGGGAGGGCCGGTCGCGCGCCGAGGAGCACGGCGAGAACGATCACCGCAGTCACCATGATGTGTCGCATCGCTAGCGCCGCCTCCCGCCGCCGCCGCCACCACCATGCGCACGTGCGCCGCCCCCGCCGCCACCGCCCGAACGAGCAGCACCGCCGCCGCCACCGCTTCGCGAGCCTCCGCTCGACCCCATGCTGCTCCGGCTGGCGTGCCCGCGGCTGGAGTCTGCGCGCACCTGCGAGCCCTTGTTCACGCCCTCGAAGGCGCCGGGAGCGCGCTGCTGCGAGCTCGCCTGCGCGCGATCGCGCGAGGCCTGCCCCTGGCTGGGACGGGTCGCCCCGCCGCCCGGCCGATCCATCTGTCCAGCTCCGCCCGAAGCGCCGGGCCGATTCTGGGCCCCGCCGGCGCCGCCGCCCGCGCCTCCCGGCCGATCCCGGGTCCCTGCGCTGGGCCCGCGGCTCGCAAGGTCGCCACCGCGCTGCCCGCCGCCCTGGCCCCCGGGGCCCTTCGAGAGCCCGCCCTGTTCGGCGCGTCCCCGGAACTGCTCGCGCGACGCGACGTCCTTCGAGGCGCCCTTCCCGTACTTCTCGCGCGTCGAGGCGTCGCGGTAGTTCACGCCCTTCCGGTGGGAGGGATCGTGCTGCCACTTCCCGCTCTGGATGTTGTTGCTGACGTTGTTCCGGTTGTAGTTCCGGGTGACGTTCGAGTTGAAGTTGTTGTAGTGGTTGACGTTGATGTCGACGTCCCCATGGCCCCAGCCCCAGTTGCACCCGCCCCACATCGCCGAGCCCACCGCCATGCCGATGCCGAACGACAGCATCGACGTCGCCGCGACGTAGCCGGGCGGGTAGTAGTAGTAGGGCGGGTACGCGGGATAGGGCCACGCGCCGTAGACGACGGTCGGGTTGTAGGTCGGGACGTACACCACCTGCGGATTGGCCGGCTCGATCTTGATGATCGTCGTCGTCGCGGTCGGCGGCGGCGGGGGCGCGCCCGGCGGCGGGGGCGGCGCCTGCTCGACGATCACGTTCTGCTCCTTCGTCGATTCGAGGTTCCCCGCGGCCTGCGCGCTCGCGCGCAGGCGCTGCACCGCGTCCATCACGTCGCTCTGCTGGGCGAGGAACGCGTCGCCGAGCTTCTCGGTCCAGTCGAGCTTCTCGTTCATCATGGTGAGCACCTGGGGGAACGACACGAGCGACTTCACGCTCGGGTCCCAGGTCTGCTGCTGGAGCGCGGTGTCGAGCGCGGTGCCCGAGAGCTTCGCGTTGGCCGGTTCCTTGGCCCAGCGGGCAGCCTGCACGACTTCGAGCGGATAGGTCGACGCCATGAGCGTCTGTGCAAGCAGGGAGTCGGGATAGAGCGCGATCGGGGCGACGAGCTGATCGATCTCCTCGGCCTTGAGCGGGGGGGGCGCATCCGCGGCCGGCGGCGTCTCGGGTGTCTGGGCGACCGCGCCGACGGGCGCGGCGCAGACCCCTACGAGGAGGGCGATGCAGCCGAGCCCGAGTGAACTGCGCACCTGGAATGTCGTCATGGGTTGGTCGTGTCTCCCGATCGAGCGGCGCCAGCCTGACGCATGGCGGCGATGCGGGCAAGCACGAATCGCGTCCGCACATCGTCTAAGCTGACACGCTTCAATGCGCCGTCGCCTCCGCGACGGGGAGGTGCGCTGGTTGAGCACGCTGCAACGGCGCATGCGCACCGCCTCGGTCGTCGCTCTGGTGCTCGCCGTTCCCGTGTCGTCGCGCGCAGGGGAGCCGGCGGCTTCGTCGGACGCTCCCGCCACCCGCAGCGGAGCGCCGTGGCAGGGTCGGATCGTCGAAGGCGAGAGCGCGCTGTTCGTCCAGGACGAGCCCGGCGCTCCGCCGCGCGCACAGCTCTTCTTCCCGCCGTCGCGCATCGTGTCGCTCCGGAGCGCGACGGGGCGGTCCGCCTACAGCGAGGGCGTGGACTACGTGCTGGAGCCGGGGACGCGGACGCTCCGGCTGCCGCCGGGCTCGCGCATCCCGTGGAAGACCCGCGCGGAGCTGCGACCGCCGCCGGGGGCGAGCCCGACGGCTGTGCGCGGCGCGCCCGGCGAGAACGACCTCTTCACGGCCGAGGGCCACGTCCTCCACGACCTCCAGGTCGCGGTGACCTACGAGCACGACGAGGCCTGGCCGGGACCGCGGCCGCGCTATGCCGGCAGCGCCCTTCCGCGCACCGTGGCGCGGCTGCGCGGCAAGGAGGGGCTGCGCGTCTCGATCCTCGGCGACAGCATCCCGTACGGGCTCGACGCGTCGGGCTTCACCGAAGCGCCGCCCTATCAGTCGCCCTTCGGCGAGCTCTTCGTGCAGGGCCTGCGCGCCGCGTTCGGCGCGGAGATCGCGTTCGCGAACGCGTCGGTGCCCGGGCTCGACACCGCGACCGCGCTCGAGCTCGCGCCGGGCGTCGGGGCGACGGGCCCCGATCTCGTGGTGGTCGCGCTCGGCCTGAACGACCTGACGGCGCGCCGGCCGGCGGCCGAGCTGCAGCGCAACGTCCGCGGCATCGTCGCCGCGGTCCGGGCGGCCCGGCCCGAAGCGGAGCTCATCCTGATCGCGCCCCTGCTCGCGAATCCGGCCTGGATCGAGGGTGACGTGAAGCTGCAGCGCGCGTACCGCGACGCGCTCGTGCATCTGCGCGGCAGGGGCATCGCGGTGGTGGACCTGACGGCGCTCTGGGAGACGCTGCTGACGCGAAAGGCGTACGTCGATCTGAGCGGCAACCAGCTCAACCACCCGAACGACTTCGGCCACCGTCTCTACGCCGAGGCGCTGCTCGCGCTGCTCGTGCCGGAGGCGCCGGAGCCGCGCACGGTCCGCACCGCCGAGCCGAGCGCGACGGCGGCGAGCACGGAGGCGCTCGAGAGGGCCAGCCAGGGAAAGCCGAAGGGCCGGTAGTCGAAGGCCACCTCGTTGCGCCCCGCGTGGACGGCGACCGCGCGGAACAGGAAGTCCGCGGGCCATACCTCGGTCTCGACGCCGTCGACCCGCGCGCGCCACGACGGCGCCCAGCGGTCCGTCACGAGCAGCCATCCGGCCGCGGGAGCGTCGACGCGCAGCAGCAGCGCGTCGGGACGGTAGGCGACGACCTCGACGCCGATCCGCTGGGCCGGCGCCGCGTCGCCGATCGCCGCGAGCTCGGACGGGTCGGCCGGGGCGGATGCGCTGCCGGGCATGGCGTCGCGCGGGTGACGCAGGATGGTGACGCGTCCGAGCGCGTCGGCGCGCTGCCGGAACGCCGCGAAGCCGCCGCCGGTGGGACGCACGATCGGAGCGTCGGGCGCGAACCACGACCGCTGGAGCTCCGGTCGCGCCGCCGGGGCGGGCTGGAGCGCGGCCGCCGCAAGGACGCGATCCGCGACCCAGGCGTCGTGGAAGGGGTTGGTGAACGAGGTGTAGCCCCGGAGCTCGGCGGTCTTCAGCGGGAGGTTCTTGTTCGACACGCCGAAGGGGTCGTCGAAGACGAGGTCGCGCGCGAGGCCGCGCGGAGTGAGGTCGAGGCTCGCGCTGCGGCGCGCGTCGATGCTGCGCCAGCGCTCGAGCGCGCGGGCGTCCTGCGTCGCCACGGTGCCCGAGAGGGCGCGCGCGAAGAACGGCTCGGCGGCGGCGAGCACGGCGAGCGCGAGGAGCGCCGTGCGCGCGCGCACGACCCCGGTGGTGGCGGCGGCCACGGCCGCGCACGCGCCGCCCCAGGCGAGCCCGAGGTGCACCAGCCCGAGCGCAGGGTGCTCGCCGGGGGCGCGCACGCGGGTCGTGAGCGCCGCGTAGGCCGCCAGGGCCGCGATTCCCAGGATGGCGCTCGCGCCGAGCCAACGTCCGAGCGTGCGCCGGTCCGCGCGGGCGAGGGCGGAGTCGACGTCACGCGACCCGAGCAGCGCCAGCACGGCGACGAAGAAGAGCGCGTAGTTCCGGAAGAGCCCGGCGTGCCGGAAGACACGGCTCGGCGGGAAGAGGTCGTAGAGCCAGCCGCGGAAGGGGAGGGTCTGCCCGAGCGAGAGCGCGAGGGCGGCCGTCGCGAGCGCGGCGATCCACCAACGCATCCGATCACGGGCGACCGCGAGCGCAAGCAGCGCGAGCGCAGGCACGAGCGCGCCGAGGGAGACGCTCGCGTGTGTCACGTCGGTATAGGGCCAGAGCTCCGGGTTTGCGAGCTTGAGCGACGCGAGGCCGGGGCCGGCGAACGTGAGCAGCGCGCCCGGCGCGAGCGCGCTGTCGCCGATCGCGATCTCGCGGGCGCGCGGGCCGATCCGGGGGGTCACGCCTGCGCCCTCCTGGAGGAGGCCGACGTAGGGCGGGGCCAGCACGACGGCGCCCACGACGAAGACCACGCCGAGCGCGACCGTCACGAACGCGAGGTCGCGCGCGCCGGGCCTTCGCGCCACCGAGCCCGCGGGCGGGAAGAGCGTTCGTCCGAGCATCCACGCCGCGCCGAAGCAGGGCGTGAGGATCGTCATCGCGGGATAGCCCGAGAGGCCCGAGAGCCCCCAGATCGCGCCCGCCTCGACCGCGGGCCACAAGCGGCGCTCGACGGCGGCGACGTCGAGACGCCAGAAGAACCAGGGGACGAACGCGAACGCGGAGAGGTAGGACGTGTGCGACGCGTGTCCGAGGTAGAGCCCGGAGAAGAGGAAGCCGAGGGTCACGACGAAGGCGCCCCAGGGTGTCGCACGCAGGTGTCGGGCCAGGGCCAGGAGCCCCGCGCCGCCGAGCGCCCACACGAAGAGCCAGTACGCGCGGAAGCCCGCCAGGGTGCCGCCCGCGAGCGCGCCGAACCCGATCGCGAGCGGCGACGCCGCGCCGGCCTGCGGCTCCGCGAAGTCGGGAGCGCCGCCGAGCGTCCAGGGGTTCCAGGAGAGCAGGCGACCGGCCCGGGCGTGGTCGGCCACGAGCATCTGGTAGGGGCCGTAGAGCTGGTCGGCGTCCCAGAGCGGGACGCTCGCGCCGGTCACGAGATCGCGGTTCGCGAGGAGGAACACCACGGCCACTGCGAGCGCGGCGCCGAGCCACCCCGCGCGCTCCCTCGTCGCAGCCCCGGCGGGCGTCATCGCGCGCGCGGCTCCATGGGCGGCCGGAGGGTATCGGTGCGGCGGAGGATTGTCCGGCGCCGGACCCTGCGCCCCGCTCCGCGCGGGCGCGGTCCTGCGATAGACTCGCGCGCGGTCGGTTCGGTCGAACCCAGGAGGTCCCCGTCATGTCCGAGTTCCCCCCTGCCTCGACGTCGCCGAAGGAGTTCATGGAAGGCTGGCTGCCGAAGGCCATCGCCGAGGCCGGCGTGCCGGACAACGCCAAGAGCGCGGACGTGAAGCTCGGCATCCGCCTCGAAGGCGACGGCGGAGGCGACTGGGTGTTCCACATCGATCACGGCAACGTGACGGTGACGCCCGGCAGCACCGAGGAGTGCGCGTTCACGCTCGTCCAGAGCGTCACCGACTGGCGCGGCGCCCTGTGGGAGGGACGCGGCGGCGCGTTCGGCAAGCAGGCCTCCGGCCTCTTCCGGCCGGGCGCTCCGCAGGCCGCGGCCGGCGGCGCAGGTCCGGGCGGCCGCCCGATGGACCCCGCGGCCCTCGGCAAGCTCCAGGCGCTGCGCGGCATGATCCGCATGGTCGTCTCGGGAGGCCCTGGCGGCGAGTGGAAGACGAACTTCAAGCTCGGCCCGGGACCGATCCCCGCCGAGCCGACGACGACCGTCTCGATCTCGGCCGACGACGCGGCGGCGATGGAGCGCGGCGAGCTCGACCCGATGCAGGCCTTCATGGGCGGACGCATCCAGATCGCCGGCGACATGGCGCTCATGATGCAGATGCAGGCCGTGATGATGTGAGCTAATGACGGGCGCGCTCCGGCCCGGTCCGGGGCGCGCGTCCGTCTTGGGGGGCGGTAGTTCAATCGGTTAGAGCACCGGCCTGTCACGCCGGAAGTTGCGGGTTCGAGTCCCGTCCGCCCCGCCAGTTTACTCTTTATTTTCAGCCACTTAGCAGCCCTGATTCTGGAGCAGACCAAGTCCAGACCAAAAATCACTTCGTCCGCAGGGCGGAGCACGGCAACCAGAGCGGCCGTCGCGCGGTGGGTGTAGTGGTCCGTCGAACGTCGATCCGCGTGTCCGAGGAATCGCTGTACGAGACCGAGATCGACTCCGGCTTCGACCAATTCGGTGGCGAAGCTGTGCTTGGTGCCCTCGTACATCTTGACCTGCACCCCGACCGAACGGCATGCGCGCACCCACTCCTCGCGCAGGGCGTTCGCGTGCCAGCGCCGTGATCGATTTTGCGCCGTCGGGTTCGGGAAGAGCGGGTCGTGAGGGCTCGCACCCTCTCGCCAGGAGCCGATCCACGCCGCGAGCTCATCGGGCACCGGGAGCGATCGCGAGCGCAGCCCCTTCGTGGGTCCCGCGGGATCCGTTGCCTTCGGCGTCCTGAGGGCGCGAGCGATCGTGAGTTCCCTGTCGGCGTAGTCCCGAACGTCGAGCGCTCGAATTTCTCCCGGCCGCAGACCCAGGCACGCCGCGAGGAACGCGCCTCTCCGAGGTTCCGGAATGGCCCCGATCACCGCGATCCGCGTCTTCGGGCTCACCTTGACGTAGGTGTGCTGCGGTACCGCGACGGCCGGGAAGTCGGGGATGGAGAGATCGGGCACGCGCCGTCTGCACCAGCGCATGAACGCGCGGAACGCTCCGAGGATGTTCTTTGCGAGCTTGGGTGTGATCTGTCTACCGGTTCGCCGGTTCCGGCGATGGAGCAACGCGGCTCGCCAGTCATCGAGGCGCTCGTAGGTGATCTCGTACAGCGATAGCGCACGCATCGCCTCGAATTCGCCGCCCTCTGCGGCGTAGCGCCGATACTCGCGCAGCGTGCCCGGACTCCGTTGTCCCGAAGCCACCTGGGCTTCGTGGTGATCGATCCAACGCGGAAGCCAGCGTGCGACCGAGAACGCGTCGGAGGTCAAGGGCAGGTAGCGGGCGAGAACGATGTCGCGCGGGCGCTTGGTCAGCTGGTGTCGAATGCCCGCTAGGATCGCCTCGGCGTGCTCTACGTTCTCGAAGGGCTGACCGCGGTCCGAGTAGATGTATCGACCGAAGATGTAGATGCGCGGCTGTCCGCGAGAGACGTCGACACGCCCAGACTTCGCTGCCATGCGCCAATCCATACCACGGCGAGGCGCGAAGGTGCGAGCGGGGTTCGACATAGGCTCTTCGTCGGTCTCGAGGCTTCGCCTTCGCAGAATCACTCTGCGTTGCTCCCTGGTCCTCCCGAGGCGTGCATTTCCCGAACGACCTGCCGCCACCGGCGCGTGCTGTCTTCCGCGACCGCGAGCGTGCCGCGCGAAGGCTCGGCTCGATGTCCGGAAGCCGTGCCACGAGGCTCAGGTACG
>CAVZDA010000006.1:0-174143 GCA_963773895.1 uncultured delta proteobacterium
CGAGCCGCAGGCGAGCGAAGCTTCGCTATCCGCGCCGGTAGCGCGCGAGATCGGCGCGCGTTCGCAGCGCGCGCGCGAGCCGATCGGCCCAGATCGCGTGCGCCTCTTCGTTCGGGTGCCCCTCCCAGCGGCTGACGCGGAAGTCGCGGCCGTCGAAGGCGCGGTAGAAGTCGTCGCTGGCGATCACCTCGGCGCCGGCGTCGCGCAGCGCGGATTCCGCCGCCTGCGCGAGCTGCTGCCCGGGACCGCCGGCGCGCGGCACGTCGTCGAGCACGAGCGCGACGACGGCCGGCCGCCCGTTTGCAACCACGAACGCGTTCAGCGCGGCGACGTCGCGCGCGAAGCGCGCGCGCTCGGCGTCGAAGCGCGCGAGCAGCTCGCCGTAGAAGTCGCGGCGCAGGCCGAGGCGGCGCAGCAGCGCGTCGTAGCGCTCGGCCACGAGGCGGCCCACGCGCGTGCGCCGCACGAGCGTCTTCTTCCACTTGTCCGGCAGCGGTACGGTGTAGTGCTCGGGCTCGACCTGCTGCACGAAGTCGTTCAGGCAGACGCCGTAGACGACGAGGTCCGGCTCGAGCTGCGGCAGGAGGCGGCGCGTCGTCTCCGCCACGTCGGCGCTCGAGTACCCCAGCACGCCGAGGTTCAGCACCTCGACGTCGAAGTCGCGCGCGAGCGCGCGCTCGAGCTGCGCGGAGTAGGTCCAGCGCGCGTCGATGCCCTCGCCATAGGTGAAGCTGTCGCCGACGACGATCACGCGGAAGCGCGCCGGATCGCGAGGCGGGAAGGGACCGTCGTGGCGCATGCGATCCGCGTTGAAGATGTGCACCACGCCCTGCCACAGGTACGGCCGCCGCACGCCGGGCCGCTTGTCGAGCTCGATGTGATCCCACGCGCGCGGCATCGCGAAGGCCTGCTGCATGCGCGCGACCTTCTCCCGCAGCGCCGCGGGCAGCTCCGGCGGGAGCGGCGCCGACGCTGCATCGACCTCGGGCAGCGGCGCGGACGCGGCGCGCTCGAGCACCCACAGCGCAGCCTCGCAGAGCGCGAGCGCGAAGAGCAGCGAGAGCGCCGCCAGCGCGATCGCCGCGAGCGCGTTGCGGCGCCGCGTCGCGCGCGCGGCGACGAGCACCTCCGTGCTCCCGCCGCTCACTCCGAGCCGCCGTCGATCAACCGCAGCAGCTCGCGCAGGAAGCGCGCCTGGCGCGAGATCGCCTGGTCCGAGAACGGATCGGTGCCCAGCAGCTCGCGATGCAGCGGCGCGAGCGTCGCGTAGCCGAGCTCGAGTCCGTGCATGCCGCGCTCGGCGAAGGCTGCTCGGCGCCGTCGAGAATCCGCTCGGCAATCCTTCGCGGCACGAAGCTCCCCTGTGCTCGACGCCCCGCGTGCGACCGGCGGCAAGCTAGCAGTTTGATGGTTGACAATCATTCACGGACCGAGCGGAACTCCGCGCCGGCACAGCGTTCTTCGCGAGCGGTCCCGAAGGCGTCTGCGCCGGATGGGACGCCGAGAAGCATCTCACCCTCTCGAAGCGGCGTCGTCCCCACGGAAGGGGACGTAAAGCTACTTGAACGGCGGACGCCTTGCGAAGGATCTCGTTCGCGCGCCGAAGCTCGAGGTTCTCGCGCTCGAGCTCCTTCCCGTCGCCGCCGGTCTACCGCGGGTGCAGCAGGACCACCGGGATGTCGCGGGTCGTCTTCGCCTGATACGCGTCGTAGTCCGGCCACTGCGCCGTCATGACCGGCCAGACCCGCGCCTTCTCGGCGGCCGTGGCGGTGCGGGCAGTCACGGGGATGAGGCGGTCCCACACCTGGATCGTGACGTCCGGGTGGGCGAGCAGGTTCTTGTACCAGCCCGGATGCTCCGGCGAGCCCCCGCGCGAAGCCACGATCACGTAGTCCGTGCCGTCGCGGCCGTAGATCAGCGGGAACTTCCGTGTCTCCCCGGACTTCCGGCCGCGCGTGTGGAGCACGAGGCAGCTCGTGCCGTTCCAGTCGTGGCCGGTCTTGCCGCCGGTCGCTTCGTACCGGCGGACGTGCTCGTCGCCGAACAGGCTGTAGTCGGGCATGGGGACAGTCTGTCACGTGTCGTGGGAGTTGGCGAGGGATTCCGACGGACGATGCCCGCCCGCCGATCACCGATCATGCGGCGGGAAGCACGAGGCTGACGAGCGCTCCCGCGAGCAACGCGCCGTCGACGATGACGAGCCCATAGCGCTCGGAAGCGCGGAACGAGACGAGCGCGGCGAGCGTGGCGGCGGGAACCGCGACGAGCGCGCGAACCGGCGCAGGTGCGAGCGCTCCGCAGCCGACGCCCATCGCCGCCAGACCGCGTGCAACGGCGAGGGCCCTGTGCGAGCCGAGGCGCGCGGCGCCGGCCTCGTCGTCGCGGACGTTCGAGGCGATGGCGTTGGCCAGGATGCTCAGCGCGAGGATGACGACCAGCCAGCCGGCGTGCTCGACCCGGATCGCGGGCCGGGCGCCGGCGGCGAGGCGCCATGGGAGCCCCACCACGACCGTCAGCCACGCGGCCACGATGTAGATCGACTTGAAGAATGCGATGTGCTTCAGGCGTCGATGCGCGAGACCCAGCGCCAGAACGGGCAGCAGCAGGACGCCGGCCGCCATTCCCGCGGACGCGAAGAGCAGCAGCGCCAGCAGCAGCGCCGCGGCCGTGCACCAGAGCAACGCGGTCTCGTGTCGCAGGACGAAGGCCGTGCGCAGCGGCGCGGTGGAGCGGTCATGCTCCAGGTCCCGCAGCCGGTCGATGTTGTAGACGGCGAACGTACCGGCGAGAGCGAGTCCAACCGCCCGCGGATCCAGGGGCACCGCGAGCGCATGTGAGCTCGCGGCGACGAGCGCCGCGGCCGCCAGGGCCATCCATGCGCTCGAGAATGCCGCCGCATCGACGATGCGGAGCGCAATCGTCACCGCGTCGCATCCGCCATCCACACGAACCCCAGCGCATGGCCATCGAGCTGCGGCTCGACATGCCCGCGCGTCGGCGCGCTGCGTCTCGCGAGCTACGCCGTGCGTCCCATGTCGAAGACGAGCTCCCGGGAGATCTTCCCGTCGCGCATCTCGAAGATGTGGACGAGGCGCATCTCGACCCTGCTCCCGACGGGGAAGTGCCAGTATCCGTCCTTCACCACCTCGAACGTGACGATGGCGTCGTCGACCACGCGATCGTCGGTGGCGAAGCGCTGGAGGAAACGGAACTTGACCTCCTTCATCGACTCGAAGAGGGCCCGATAGTTCCTCGCCACCGCTTCCTTGCCCGTGAAGGAGCGATCGAGGCCATTCAGGGCCGGCGCCTCCCAGACGATGTCGTCGGTGAAGGTCTCGAGCGCGGCTTCGACCTCGTTGCGCGCTTCGCTGTGGAAGTGGTTCTCCACCGCCGCCAGATTCCGGGCGACGCGATCGCCAGCCATCTCGCTCCTCCAGTCGCCCCGCCTCCGAGCAGCCAGACGGCTCGCGCACGGCAGCCGGGGTCACTGTGACGCGGAGCCGCCTGGCTGTCGAGACGGCGGCTCGGCCCCCAGACTCGCCGGCGGACGTGGGCTGGCGGCGGTTGCGCGGCGCCCTCGGCCCCGCCGCTGCGAGGGCGCCGCGCGGGGCCGCGGGTCATTCCTCCGCGGTCGCCGGATCGATCTTGCCCTTGATCTCCGAGATCCGCGTCGCCGGGAAGCCCGACAGCCGCGCGTGCTCGCGGATCCCCTCCTCGTCCTTCGCCAGATACACGCAGTAGGTCTTGTCCTCGACGACGTAGGACTCGACCCACTGCACCTCGGCTCCGAGCTTGGCCAGCGCGGCATTCGAGGTCCGCGCGGCGTCGCGCAGGCCCCTGGCATCGAGCGCGCCCACGCCCGGGATCTCGCGTTCGATCAGGAAGCGTCGCATGGGATTCTCCTTCGTGTGGCCAGGTCCGTCCGGCCATGGCGGACAGGGTCTCGCGCATCCAGGCTCGACGCCAGGTGGCAGATCTGACATAGTAAACAGGTGATCCTGCCAACCGCTGGGAGCTGCCCGTGATCCAGGTGACGGTCCTCCTGCTGGACGGCGGCCACGCCTCGACGGCGATCGCGCCGATCGAGGTGTTCCGCAGCGCCGGGGTGCTCTGGCAGGCGCTGCGCGGCGAGGGCGCGCGGGCGCGCTTCGTGGTCGGTACGGCGTCGCTGGATGGCGGGCCGGTGCGCTGCGACGGAGGGCTGCGCATCTTTGCGGACCGCGCGCTGCGCGCCGTGCGGCGGACCGATCTGATCGTCGTGCCCTCGGTCGGCCTCGACGTGGACGGCGCGCTGGAGCGCTACGCCGCGGTCGTGCCCTGGCTGCGGCGCTGGCACGCGCGCGGGACTGCGCTCGCGGCCGTGTGCTCGGGCGTCGCGCTGCTGGCGGAAACGGGGCTCCTCGACGCCAAGCCGGCCACCACGCACTGGGCGCTGGCCGAGCGCTTTCGCGAGCGCTGGCCCGCGGTCGACTGGAAGACCGATCGCTTCGTCACGCGCGCCGGCCGCGTCTTCTGTGCGGGCGGAGTGTATGCGGCGCTCGATCTCTCGCTCCACCTGGTCGAGCGGCACGCGGGCTACGACGTCGCCATGCAGACCGCCCGCGCGCTGCTGGTCGAGACGCGACGAACGGCGCAGTCGGGCTTCTCGGTGCCGGCGCGGCGCGACGATCACGGCGACGCGGAGATCGCCGCGGCGCAGGAGTGGATGCGCGAGCACCTCCGCGAGGCGCTGCGCGTGGACGACCTCGCGCGCCGCTTCGGGATGAGCCCGCGCACCTTCGCGCGCCGGTTCAAGCAGGCCGCCGGCGAGCCGCCGCTCGCATACCTGCATGCTCTGCGCATCGAGGCCGCCAAGCACCTGCTGGAGAGCCGGGCGAGCACGCTGGGGGAGGTCGCCGCGGCGGTCGGCTACGAGGACGCGGCGTTCTTCCGCGCGCTCTTCAAGCGCCGCACGGGCGCGGCGCCCACTGCCTGGCGCCGTCGCTTCGAGCGCCGCGCCTCGTAGCCGCCCGGCCTCGGCGGCCCCGGGCTTCCGGGAAAGCCCCTCAGCCCGGCGCGCCCGCCCGCCGATGAAGGGGCATGACGACCGCCGCCGTGGCTGCCCGCGACCTGCCGCAGCCGCCCGAGCCGGGTCTCCTGGAGACGCTCTTCCGCGTGCAGCTCATGCGCAGCGACCCGCTCGCGTGTACGCGGCGGATGTACGAGCAGCAGGGGCCCGTCGTCGGCCAGCGCATGGGGATCTTTCGGTCGGTCAACCTGTTCGGGCCCGACGCCGTGAAGCACGTGCTCCTGAACCGGGACGGGATCTTCTCCAGCGAGCGCGCGTGGGACCTGATCATCGGCCGCATCTTCACCAACGGGCTCATGCTTCGTGACGGGGACGACCACCGGCATCAACGCAACATCATGCAGGGTCCATTCAAGCGGCCGGCGCTCGAGGAATACCTCGGGCGCATGAACCCGCTGATCGAGGAGCGGCTGTCGCGCTGGGAGCCCGGGGACCGCTTCCTCGCGTATCCGGCGTGGAAGCGGCTGACCCTCGATCTCGCGTGCTCGGTGTTCCTGGGCATCGAGCTGGGTCCGGAGGCGGAGCGCGTGAACCGCGCCTTCGAGGACACGGTGGCCGCGTCGATGGCGGTGCTGCGCGTGCGCCTGCCGGGCCTGCCGTGGACCCGCGGGCTCGAGGGTCGCGAGTACATGGTCGAGTTCTTCCGCAGGCTGATCCCGGGGAGACGGAGGGGCAACGGCTCCGACATGTTCAGCCAGCTCTGTCGCGCCCGGGGCGACACGGGCGCGGCCTACACCGACCAGGAGATCATCGACCACATGATCTTCCTGATGATGGCGGCCCACGACACCACCACCAGCACGCTGACGTCGATGCTCTACGAGCTCGCGAAGCATCCCGCGTGGCAGGACCGCGTCCGCGACGACAGCCGCGCGCTCGGCAAGGACCAGATCGCGATGGGCGACGTCGAGGCCCTGCCGGCGCTCGAGCTGGTGATGAACGAGACGCTGCGGCGCTATCCGCCGCTCTCGACGATACCGCGCATGGCCGTGCGCGACTTCGAGTACGGCGGCTACCGCGTGCCCGAGGGCACGATGGTCATCGTCTTCCCGATCCACCAGCACCACATGGACGAGTGGTGGACGCGCCCGTTCGAGTTCGACCCCGAGCGGTTCTCGGACGAGCGGCAGGAGCACCGGCGGCATTCCCACGGCTTCGTGCCGTTCGGCGGCGGCGCGCACATGTGCATCGGCTTCCGGTTCGCCGAGATCCAGGTGCGCGCCATCATGCACCAGCTGGTGCAGCGGTTCCGCTGGAGCGTCCCGGACTCCTACACCATGCCGGTGCAGCAGAGCCCGATCTCGAGGCCGAAGGACGGCCTCCCGCTCCGCCTCGCCCGCGTGTAGGCCCCGGTCGTGGACCTACGGGATCCAGCGGCGCGCCGACGGGCGCCGCGATGCGCCTTCACTGAAGGCGGTAGCGACGGCGGAGGGCAGGCGACGTGACGCGGCGTCCCCTGATCAGGGGACATGGCCGCCCGGGCGGACGCGGCGCAGGAGTGCGACGCCCGACCGCGGGAACTCCGACACCAGCTCGAGGCGCCGGTAGCGCTGTCTCATCTCGTCGCCTTCGGTCAGCACGAAGTCGGCGCCGAGGTCTGCATCCGGCTGCTTCGGCAGCAGGACGAGGCCCGTGAGACGTCCGCGGTCCCGGTAGTAGGCGAGCGGCGCGTGCCGCGGCCACGGGAACTCGAGCGACGTCCGATGTGCGCCCGCGCCAGCGGTCGCCATCGCGCCGGCGACCTCGCGCAGCGGCGCATCCTCCGGCCACTCCCAGTAGACGTGCAGGTCGATCCGGCCTGCGAGGGCGGCCGTGAGGCCGAGCGAGGCCAGGGCGCAGGCGAGGCCGAGCGCGCGCCCGGTGCGACCTCGAAGGCGGTTCGCCGCGGCGTCGACTGCCGTGAACGCCACGACGACCCACACGGGGGCGACCGCGAGCCACGTCCTGCTCCTCGGCAGGGGCAGACCCAGGAGGCCGTGCTGCACGCCGAGCGCGAGACCGACGCCGAGGAGCGTCAGCGCGGGGAGGGCCGTCGTTCGGCGCGCCTCGGACCGCCGCGCTGCCCACGTGAGCGCCATCGCGGCGAGAGCCACGAGGGCGAGCGCCATGGCAACGGCGAGCTCGGGCGGCGCAGCTCCATTCGGTGGGGCCGGAGACTGCGGGACGGGCCAGTCGTAGAAGAAGATCGTGCGGAGCGAGTGGAGGCTCCGCGCGAGGGTCGGGGCCCCGAAGTAGAGCTGCGTGGCCGAGATCTGGCGGGCGACGCCGGCGTAGGCCGCGAGCACGACGGCTGCGGCCGGCAGCACGAGCGCCGCCAACCGTTGCGCTGCATCGCGCCGCCCGCGGGGCGGGTCGAGCACGAGCCAGGCCGCGAGCAGGGCCGCGGCGGGAGTCAGCATCACCGGGACCGCCGCCACGGACAGGCCGCAGGCGATCGACGCCCGCACCACCGCGCCGAGGGGTGGCGCGTCGGCGTCGCTTCGCCGGTCCAGCGCCGCGCACAGATCGAGCATGGCCAGCGCGAGAAGGCCCATGCCGAGCGAGTACCCGCGCGCGAGCGCTCCGAAGTCCAGCAGATAGGGATGGAAGGCGAGGGCGGCGACGAAGGCGACGCGCAGGCCCGCGCTTGCGAGCAGACGGCGCGCCAGGAACGCCGACGCCACGAGGAGCAGCGCGCGGCCCGCAAGGGCTGGGAGCCGCAGCGCGAGCTCGCTCGTTCCGAACAGCAGCGCAGCGATGCGCATGCCGAGGGTATTGAGGAGGTGGTTGTTGGTTGCGCCGTAGTCCGTCCAGATGAACCCGAACCCCCGGACCACCCACTGATTGAACGACCAGGCTTCGTCGGTGGTGATCGGCGCCCACGCCGCCTTGACGATCGCGAGCGCGAGGCCGCCCGCCACGCACGCGGTCATGAGCCATCGGGCGAGCACCGGCTCGCTCGTTCGGGAGTTCGCGTGCGCAGCGGAGTGCGGCTGCGGGCTCGGCTCCGAGCGTGTGCTCGCCTGGCCGCTCCGGATGGGGTTCAGACGATCGCTCCGAAGAGGCGTCCCGCGCCGGCGGTGATCGCCATCGCGAGCGCACCCCAGAACACGACCCGCGTGACGCTGGCGGCGACGCCCGCTCCGCCCGCGGCGGCGGCGAGCGCGCCGAGCACCCCGAGGAAGACGAGCGACGCGCCGCCGACGATCGGGATCAGACGCGGCTCCGGAGCGACGGAGACCGCCAGCAACGGCATCGCAGCGCCGGCCGCGAAGCTCGCGGCCGAGGCGAGGGCGGCCTGGATCGGACGCGCAGCCAGCTCGTCGGTGACGCCGAGCTCGTCTCGCGCGTGCGCCGAGAGCGCGTCGTGCGCCATCAGCTGCTCGGCGACGCGCTTCGCCGTCCCCGGATCGAGGCCGCGATCGACGTAGATCTTTGCGAGCTCGGCGCGCTCGGCGAGCGGATCGCTCGCGAGCTCGCGGCGCTCGCGCTCGAGGTCGGCCTGCTCGGTGTCGCGCTGCGAGCTCACGGAGACGTACTCGCCGGCCGCCATCGACATCGCGCCGGCGACGAGCCCGGCGACGCCCGCCGTCAGCACCTCGCCGCGCGTTCCCGCCGCGGCGGCGACGCCGAGCACGAGGCTCGCCGTCGATACGATCCCGTCGTTCGCGCCGAGCACCGCTGCGCGGAGCCAGCCGATGCGGCCCGTCCGGTGCCGCTCGAGGTGTCTTCCGATGCGCGCGCGCACGGCGCCCGGCCGGGGACTACTTGCCCTTCTTGGCCTGCGCACCCGGCGCCGGATGCGCCTTCGCGAACGCACTGGCCTTCTTCTGGTCCTTGTCCGCCGCGTCCTGCTTCTTGAGCTTGCTCTTTGCCTTGGGGGACTTGTCACCCATGGGTCCGGCCTCCTGGTGGAATTGCGGGATGCACGCGATCCGGCGCGACGGTATCACCTTCCATGCGGAGGAGCGTCGCCGATCGGGATCGGCCACCCGGACCCGCCCCGACGCTGGCAGGCGCGGAGCTCGTCGCCGACGGCGCCGCCCGGCTACCGTCGCGATGCGGAGCCCGACGCGACGGGTCCGGGAGATCCCCACGCCGCGCAAGCCGCTCGCCGCCGCCGTCGTCGCGCTCTGGGGCCTCGCTCTCGCGGGCGGCCTCCTTCTTGCGCCCCGTCTCGCGAGCGTGGCGGTCACGGATCCGTTCCAGTTCTTCCCGGTGGAGACGCCGAACCGCGTCGCCACGGCCGCTCTCGGCCGCCTCTTCCCCGGTGCGCAGGCCGCCAGCCAGATCGTCCTCGTGTGCGAGAGCGAGGGCGGGAAGCCGATTCTCGCGGCGAAGGAGCGGCTCGCGGCGCTCGCGGCGTCGCTTCGCGCCGGGCTCGACGCCGACCAGGTCTCGAGCGTGCTCTCGCCCACCGACGACCCCGTGCTCGAGGAGCGCCTCGTCTCGCGCGACGGCGAGGCGGCGCTGATCGTGCTGCGGCTCGTGCCGGGCTTCGCCTCCGAGGAGGCGACGGCGATCGTCGTTCGCACCGAAGCCATCGTCGGCGAGGCATCCGCAGGCGCGCCCGGCCTCCGCTTCTCGATCACCGGCGACGGCGCGCTGGGCCGCGACTCGCTGCACGCGATCGAGGAGGGCGCGAGACGCTCGGCGCTGGCGACCGTCGCGCTCGTGGCGATCGCGCTCCTGCTGGTCTACCGCGCGCCGCTCGCCGCGGCGATCTCGCTGGCGACGCTGGGCGTGGCAGTGGCGGTCTCGAGCGGCGCGGTCGTCGCGGCCGCGAACCTGGGTGTTCCGGTCGCGTTCCAGTCGCGCGGATTCCTGGTGGCGCTCGTCTGGGGCGTCGGCACCGACTACTGCCTGCTGCTCTTCGCCCGCGTGCGCGAGGAGGCGCGAGCGGGCGACGTCTCCGTGCCCGACGCGGTCACCCGGGCGCTGCGCGCGAGCGTCGGCGTCCTCGTGACGAGCGCGCTCGCGGTGGTGCTCGCGTGCTCCCTCATGGGCTTCGCGCGCTTCGGCCTGTTCGCCGACTCCGGGCCGGCGCTTGCGCTCGGTGTCGCGGTCACGCTCGCCGCGGTGCTCACGCTCGCGCCTGTGCTCTTCTCGCTCGCCGGTCACCGGCTCTTCTGGCCGCGCGGGCCGGCGCTCCGCGCGCAGGGCGGGCTCTGGCCCCGCATCGCGCAGCTCGTGGTCGCGCGCCCCGTGATCGTGCTCGCGACGAGCTTCGCCGTCGTCGCGCCGTTCGCGTGGGCGGGCCTGGACGTCACGCCGTCGTTCGAGGTGGAGCTCGACCTTCCGGCCCGCAGTCCGTCGGAGGCCGGGTTCGCGGCCCTCGTGCGCCACTTCGAGCCGGCCCAGGTGTCGCCGCTCACGCTGGTCGTCGAGCTGCCGTCGGACGGGGAGGGGCTGCGCGGGGTCGACGCGCTCGACGGCCTCTACCAGCTCACGGAGCTCCTCGCGGCGCAGCCCGGTGTCGCGCGCGTGTGGAGCGCGACACGCCCGACGGGCACGCCCGGTCTCCTCTCCCGGGCGACGCTCCGCAGCCAGCTCGAGACCGTGCGCGAGGGGCTTGCGCGGGCCGCGGACGGCGCAGACCGCCTCGCGACCGGCCTCGGCGGCGCCGCACGGGAGCTCGAGCGCGGCCGCGCGGGGCTCGGCCCCAGGAAGGCGGCGCTCGATGCGGAGCGCAAGGGATCGCTGCTCGGGGCCTTCGCGCCCGAGCGCTTCACCGAGGCCCGGAGCGAGCTCGACGCGCTCGACGCGCAGCTCGGGAGGCTCGATGCGGGGATCGTCGATGCCGAGCGCGGCGCGGTGCAGCTGCGCGATGGGATCGCGCAGGGGCGCGATCGTCTCTCGGCGCTCGGCCGCGCGCCGGGCGCCGCGCGGCTCCTCGACCACCTCGCGCTGACACCGGACGACGTCGCGAGCTCCACCGATCTCCAGCGCGCTCTCGCGCACTACCTGTCCGCAGACGGCCGCGCCGCGCGCTTCGAGCTGCAGCTTGCTGCCGCGCCGAACTCCCCGGAGTCGGTCGAGACGGCGGAGCACCTGGATCGCACGCTCGCCGTGCTGCTCCCGGCGCTCGGCTTCGGTCCGGCGCAGGCGCGCCTCGCGGGCCCGACGGCCATCACGCGCGACCTCGCGGCGCTCACCCGGTCCGACATGGCGCGCCTCGACGAGTGGATCGTGCTCGGCGTCTTCGTCCTCCTGGTGCTCCTGCTGCGCGGGCTCGCGGCGCCGGCCGCGATCACCGCGCTGATCCTCTTCTCCTACTTCGCCGCGCTCGGCGCCCTTCGGATGCTCGCGGCCGCGGGCGTCTGGGCGGGCATCGACTGGAAGACGCCGTTCTTCCTGTTCGTGCTCCTGGTCGCGATCGGAGCGGACTACGGCGTGTTCCTGCTCGGGCGCGCTCGGGAGGAGGCGGGCCGGCTGCCGTTCGAGGGGGCGCTCGCACGCGCGCTCGAGGCGACGGGTCCCGTCGTCACCTCCTGCGGGCTCGTGCTCGCTGGAACGTTCGCGACGCTGACGCTCTCGCGGATCACCTTCCTCGAGCAGGTCGGGGTCGGGATCACGATCGGCGTCTTGATCGACACCGGAATCGTCCGGCCCTTCCTGCTTCCCGCAGCGGCGCTGCTGCTGGAGCGCGGGGGCCCGACGCGAACGAGGAGCACCCCATGACCCGGCCCCCTTCCCGGCATGCGGCCGTCCTGGCGGCGGCGCTGCTCTTGCTCTCGACGGCCGCGCGTGCGGCGGAGCAGCAGCTGCTGCTCGAGCCCGCGACGACCCACGTGAAGTTCACGCTCGGCGCGACGCTGCACACGGCCGAGGGCAGCATCCGGCTCGATCACGCGCAGGTCCGGTTCGACCCGGACTCCGGCGCCGCCTCGGGCGAGATCGTGCTCGACGCGAGGAGCGCGGAGACCGGCAGCGCGAAGCGCGACGCCAACATGCACCGCGACGTGCTCGAGAGCGATCGCTACCCGTACGTGAAGTTCCGGCCCGAGACGCTCGAGGTGGTCCGCCGCGATGACCGGAGCGCCGAGATCCGCCTCGTCGGGAGCCTCGAGCTCCACGGGAAGACCCGCCCGTTCACCATCCCCGCGAAGCTCGCCCGGACGGCCGACGGCGTGTCGATCGCGTCGAGCTTCAGGCTCGCCTACGTCGACTGGAACGTGCACGATCCGAGCAATTTCGTGTTGCGGGTCGACCGCTTCGTGGACGTGACGGTCGAGGCGCAGGGCAGGCTCGAGGCGCCGTGACGTCTGGCGGCTAGCGCGTGCCCGGCGGCGGAGGGAACTTCGCGAGGATCTCCTCCACGGCCTCGCGTACGCGCCGGTCGCGGTCCTCGGGCGTGAGCGCTTCGCCGAGGACGGCGGAGCCGGAGCCGCGCCACACGAGCGTCTTCGTCTTGGGATCGAGCACGTCCAGGATGAGCGTGCCGAGCTCGTACTGCGTGACGTAGGTCCGCGCGTAGCCCGGACCGCCCCAGCCCCCATAGCCATAGCCGTAGCCCTCGTAGATCGTGTTGACGTCGGTCTTCTGCTGGGACGTGATCATGTAGGCCATCAGGAAGTCGGCGCTCGCCTGCGACGCCGTGACGAACCCCTTCGCCGCGAGCGTCTCCGCGGTGGCGCTGCGGATGCGCTGGTCGACGAGCGGGCTGTCGAAGCGCGCATCGCCCGTCTTGAGCGGCTGCTCGGTGAGCCAGGCGTAGGAATGGAGCTTCGAGAAGTCGGTGCCCGGGTTCCAGTCGGTCTCGACCTGGACCGTGGCGCAGCCGACACAGAGGGCGAGGGCCAGCGACGACCAGGGGACTCGGCTCGGCTTCACCTTGGAACCTCCGTGGACAGCATATCCCGGATCGGGCGCCGGCGCGGCGCGAGACGGGGGCGCCGCATCACCCGACCGGGACGGCGAGCACGGGGCAGGGCGCGCGTCGCAGCACGCGTTCCGTGGTGCTGCCGCGCAGCGCATCGAGGAAGCCGTCGTGCCCCCGTGTCGTCATCGCGATCAGGTCGGCGGGCAGCGCTTCGGCGGCCGCCACGATCTCGTCGACCACGGGGCCGCTGCGCACGATGCGTTCCCAGGCCGCCGCGGGCTCGAGGCGCGGCGTCGGCGCCGCGTCCGCTTCGCCCACGTGCAGCAACGAGAAGCGCGTCCCGGGGTCGAAGGCGTGCGCGAGGCGCACCGCCATCGCAATGGCCGCCCGCGGCGCGGGATCGCGGTCGGCGGGAAGGAGGACGCGGCGAAGCGTCACGCCGCCGTCGCTCCTGGAGACGAAGCCCTGCACGCCGTCCGGCAGGAACAGGACGGGCAGGCGCGCCTCGCGGGCCAGGGGCTCGGCGACGGCCCGGGAAGTCCAGCGCGCGATGCCGTCATGCGCCTGTGTCGCCAGTACGAGAAGGTGGGCGGGGTTCTCGTGCAGGAAGTTCGCGATGGCCCGCACGGGGTCGGAGGCCGCCGCCACCACCTTCTCGACCACGATGCCGAGCTTCGGCACCGCGCTTCGGGGGCTCCCGGGCGGTAGCAGGCCCCAGCGCTCGAGCATCCCGCGCACGCTCGGGAACTCGCTCCACGACGTCTCGCTGTTCGAGCGGTCCACGTGCAGGAGCGTGAGCGCCGCGCGCGCCCGGAGCGCGATCGTGAGCGCGTGGGCCAGGGCGACCTCGCTCGCCGGCGAGAAGTCGGTCGGATGGACGACGTGATCGATCGGCAGGGGCGGCGTCGGGACCTCGGCTGTCACGGGATCTCCTTCTTGCGGACGCGCGAGCATAGCGGCTTGCTGGGGCTCGGCGCCGCGTCAGGCGGAATCGATCGGGAAGCGGATGTGGACGGTGCCGTGCTCGAGCGAGCTCTCGATGTGGAATCCAGCGTGATGGAAGACCGCGAGCATGGGCCGATTGTGCGGCAGTGTGTCGGCGACGAACGAGCGGATGCCGTGGCTCCGCGCGATCGCAACGAGGTGGTGGAGGAGCAGCGAGGCGATGCCGCGGTTCTGGTGATCCTCCTCCACCGCGAATGCGATCTCGGCTGCCGCGCCGCCCTCCTCGCGATCGTAGCTGGCCATCGCGATCACCACGTCGCCGAGGAGCGCCAGCACGACCATGCGACGGTCGTAGTCGACGTGCGTGAAGCGCTGGAGCAGGGCGGGCGGCAGGCGCCGGAGCGGCGAGAAGAACCGGAGGTAGATCGACTCGTCGTCGAGGCCGGCATGGAAGCGGAGGATCGCCTCCTCGTCCTCGGGCCGGACCGGGCGAAGGTGCACCTTGCCGCCGTCGGAGAGGACCGCGTCGCGCTCCCACTCGTGCGGGTAGTCCATCAGAACTCGTCCGGCCGGATCTCGGCGTCGTTCCCGCCGTCGATGTAGTACACCGCGCCGTGGATCCAGCCCGCGGCCGGGGAGAGCAGGAAGGCCGCGAGCGCCGCGATCTCGTCGGGCTCCCCGGGGCGGCCGAGGGGAATGCGCACGTTGCGGATTGCGGCGCCGGTCGACGGATCGTCGAGACCGCCCTGGAGGAGCGGCGTGCGCACCGGACCCGGCGCCACGGCGTTGAGCCGCACCCCGCGGCGGCCCCACTCGCCCGCACGGCGCCGCACCGCCCGGCCGAGGGCGTGCTTCGAGCCCATGTAGGCGACGATCGGGCTGTCGGTCTCGTCGATGATCCTGCGTGCGCCCTCTTCGTCGTGCGCCAGCAGCGCATTCACGTACGGGTGATCGTCGAGCGGCGCCATCTGCGCGGAGTTCGAGCAGAGTGCGAGCGCCGCGGGCGAGTCGCCGCGCGAGAGCAGGTCGAGGAGCCCGTCGAGCACGTCGATGGCGCCGAAGTAGTTCACCGAGGCCACGCGTGAGGGCGGTCGCACGTGGGCGCCGAGACCGGCGCACACGACGAGGCGATCGAGGCGGCCTGCGGCGCGTTCGCGCACGGCGGCCACGGCGTCCGCGCGGCCGGCGGGCGAGCCGAGGTCGACCGTGACCTCCGCATTCCGGAGGTCGATGCCGATCACGGTGTCGCCCTCCGACTCGAGCCGCGCGCGGATCGCAGCGCCGATGCCCGAGGCCGAGCCGGTGACCGCCGCGACCCCCATGGATTCCCTCCCCTCCAGCCGCGCGCGAACGCGCCGAGGCTACCGCACCCGGCGTGGCCGGCGTGATGGCGACGTACGCGCCGGACGTCGTCTACACCATGGCCGCTCGTGTGAGGCTCAGGCCTTCGGAGCCGTCTCCCACGGAGCGGGCCCGCCGGTGGACTGCGTGGCGACGAAGCGGCGCAGCGCGGTGAGCGTGCGCACCCCGTGTGCTGCGCCGAATGCGAGCACCTTCGGTCCGCCGCGCAGCAGGAGCGCGAGGTAGCCGCGGCGCGCCAGGCGCGCGAACGGCGCAGCGATCCGGAGGTCGACGTGCAGGTCGGGCTCGTCCGTGGCGATCAGGCCGAGCAGCTCGACGGCGAAGTCCCCGATCCCTCCCCGGGTGGACGCCAGCCGCTCGATCGCGCCACGCGGGAACCGGAAGCAGAGGTCCGGGTCGGCGGTGTCGCCTGCGAGCAGGAGCGTCTCCCCCTTCCGGCGGGCGAGGTGCCACGCCTCTCCGGGCCGGTGCGAGAAGAAGACCCGGCTCGTCGAGGAGTCCGAGAGCGAGCGCGCGGCGGCCACCCATGCGGGGTGCGCGCGGAAGAGCTCGGCGAGCCGCGCCACCGCGGGATCGGAGGTGCGCGGGGGCGGGGCAGCGCTGCCGCTCCCCTGCGCGCGGGGCGGGCGAGCGCGCATCATCCGACCAGGTCGTCGAGCCCGCCTGCGAGCGCGGTGTCGCGGTCCAGGGCCCGTACGCGCAGGCGCTCGACCAGGAACTCGACGAACGCGTGCACCTTCGGTGAGAGCGCGCGGCCACCCGGGAAGAGCGCGTAGATCTCGGCGGGCTCGCGCTCCCAATCCGGCAGCACGCGGCGCAGCCGGCCGTTCCGGACGTCGGCGTCGCAGAGGAAGGCGGGGATCCAACCGATTCCGGTCCCCGCGATGGCGGCGACCCGCAACACCGACGCGTCGTTGACGGCGAGGCGCGGGGTCACGTGGACGGTCTCCACGCCTTCGGGGCCGACGAGCGTCCAGTCGCGCCGGCCGTCGGGGCCCGACCAGTCCAGCACGTCGTGCGTCTCCAGGTCGGCGATCTGCTTGGGCGCGCTGCGACGCTGGAGATAGCGGGGGCTCGCGCACAGCCATACCTCGGCGCGCCCGAGCTTGCGCGCACGGAGGCGCGAGTCCTCGATCGGTCCCACGCGGATGGCCACGTCGGCGTCCGACCCGACGGGGTCGACGCCGCCGGGCGTGAGCTCGAGCGCCATCCGGATCTCCGGGTGTCGCGCCAGGAACTCGGGGAGGAGCGGCGCGACGAACGCACGGCCGAACGTGAGCGGCGCCGTGACCCGCAGGAGGCCGTGGGGCGCCCCCCGGACGCGGCTGACTGCGGTCTCGGCCTGCTCCACCTCGCCGAGGATCCGAAGGGCGTGCCGGTGGAGGAGGATCCCGGTCTCGGTGAGCACGAGCCTGCGGTTCGTGCGGCGGAGGAGGGCGGCGCCCAGCCGCGCCTCGAGCCGGAGGATCGACCGGCTCGCCGTCGACTTCGGGACGCGAAGCGCGGCCGCGGCGGCCGAGAGGCTCTGGAGCTCCGCGGCGCGCACGAAGATCGACAGGTCCTTCAGGTCGAGGATGAGGCGCTCCAAGGGTCGTTCCAATCCTGGCACGTCGGTTCCCGCCGTTGCGGTCTTGCCGGCGCTCCAGCGCAGCGTAGCGTTCCCGGAGGGCTCCGAGCGGGCCCCGGCCCCGGCGCGCCCCCGGAGAGGAGAGAGCATCGCTCCGCAGGAGATCCACGCCCGCAGGCTTGCCGTGGTGGCCGGAGCGATCGCGTTCCTCGCGACCGCATTCGGGCTCGGCGGCTGCATGGTCGGGCCGGGGTTCTCACGCCCCGCATCCAGCCTCGAAGGGAGCTGGATGGACTCCGGGCAACCCGAAGTCCGCACCGATGCGGCCGCGCCGGACCGCTGGTGGGAGGTGTTCGGCGACCCGATCCTCATCCACCTCGTCGACACCGCGTATGCCGAGAACCTGACGCTCCGCAGCGCCGGCCTCCGGGTCGTCCAGGCCCAGGCGCGCCGCGCGATCACGATCGGCACGCTCTTCCCGCAGCAGCAGGAGCTCGTCGGCGGCTACACCCACGAAGTCCTGAGCGAGAACGCGCCGGCCGGCGCGCTCGGCACGCGCAGCCTGAACCTCTGGCAGGCGGGCTTCGACGTGGCGTGGGAGGTCGATCTCTGGGGCAAGTTCCGACGCGCGATCGAGGCCGCGGACGCGGACCTCCTGGCCGCGGTGGCGACCTACGACGACGTGCTGGTGAGCCTGGTGGCCGAGGTGGCGGCGACCTACCTCACGGTCCGCGCCCTCGACGAGCGCCTCGCGGTCGCCGAGGACAACGTCCGCGTGCAGCAGGAGAGCCTCGACATCGCGCGCGTGCGCTACGAGGCCGGCGGCACGTCCGATCTCGACGTCCAGCAAGCGGCGACACTGCTGCATGACACGGAGGCTACGATCCCGCAGCTCGAGCTCCTGCGCCGCCGGTCGATCGACTCGCTCTGCGTGCTGCTCGGTCTCCCGCCCCAGGAGCTCGAGAGCGAGCTCGGCGGACCGGGACGGATCCCCGTGGTGCCGGTGGAGGTGACCGTGGGCATCCCGGCCGAGCTGCTGCGGCGCCGCCCCGACGTGCGCGCGGCGGAGTTCCGTGCCGCGGCGCAGAGCGCCCGGATCGGCGTCGCGTCGGCCGAGCTCCTGCCCGCCTTCCAGCTCACCGGCTCGCTCGGGCTGAGCGCGGAGTCGGCGGCCAAGTTCTTCGAGGGGCGGTCGTTCGAGGCGGTGGCGGGTCCCGCCGTCACCTGGCCGGTCCTCAACTACGGGCGTCTCATCAACGACGTCCGGCTCCAGGACGCGACGTTCCAGGAGCTCGCGACGGTCTATGCGAACAGCGTGCTGGTTGCGCAGCAGGAAGTGGAGGACTCCCTCGCCGGCTACCTGCGCGGCACCGAGCGCATCCAGCGGCTCGAGGCCGCGGTCGACGCCGCGAACCGCGCCGTCGACCTGTCGCTGATCCAGTACCGGGAGGGCGCGACGGACTTCACGTCCGTGCTCAACTCGCAGCAGTCGAAGCTGCGCGAGGACGACCAGCTCGTGAACGAGCGCGGCATCGTCGCGGTGAGCGTCGTCTCGCTCTACAAGGCGCTCGGCGGCGGCTGGGAGATGCGCGAGGGTCGGGACTTCGTGCCGGCCGGGACGCGCGAGGAGATGCGCGCGCGCACCCGCTGGGGCGGGCTGCTGTCGGCCGAAGGGCAGAGCCGCGACGTGGACGAGGCCGGGTCGGACGCGGAGAAGACGTCGTGGTGGCAGTGGCGCTGGTGGTGGCCCCGGTGGTGAGGCGGCGGGTCGCTCGCGCATGCGTGGGCGCGGCCGCGCTCGCCGCGGTCGCGTGCGGCCGCGGCAACGAGTATGCCCCGCCGCCGCCGCCGGAGGTGACGGTCAGCCACCCGGTCGAGCGCGACGTGACGATCCACGGCGAGTTCACCGGCCACACCGTGGCGATCGCGACGCTCGACATCCGCGCACGGGTGCAGGGCTACCTCGAGAGCGTGAACTTCAAGCCCGGGTCCGCGGTCAAGAAGGGTGATCTCCTCTTCGTGATCGAGCCCGCGCTCTTCCAGGCGCAGGTCGATCAGGCGAAGGCGACGCTCGCCGCGAAGGAGGCCGACTCCCGCGCCGCCCAGCAGCAGCTGGAGATCACCCAGACCATCTTCCAGAAGTCCGCGGGCAGCCGCACCGACCTCGTGGCGAAGACGCAAGCGCGCGATCTCGCGAAGGCCGAGCTCGAGAACGCGCGCGCGAACCTCGCCGCCGCGGAGCTCAACCTCTCCTATACGCACATCTACGCCCCGTTCGACGGCGTGATCGATCGCAACCTGGTGGACGTGGGCAACCTCGTAGGCTCCGGCGGTGCGACGCTGCTCGCTACGATCGTGCAGTCGGACCCGATCTACGTCTATTTCCAGATGAGCGAGGCCGAGCTCCTGAGCTACCGCGCGGAGCGCGAGGCCGCGCAGGGGACGGCGGATCCGGGCGACGAGGCGCGCCTCGCGCTCGCCACGGACACGGGTTTCCCGCACGTCGGACGGGTCGACTACACGAGCAACCGCGTCGATCCCGACACCGGAACGATCGAGCTTCGCGCCGTGTTCCCGAATCCCGATGGCGCGCTCGTCCCGGGGCTCTTCGCGCGCGTCCGCCTGCCGATGAGCCGCCAGCACGCAGCGCTCGTGCCCGACGCCGCGATCGGCTCCGATCAAGGCGGGCAATACGTGCTGGTGGTGGACGACAAGAACCTCATCCAGTACCGGCGCGTGCACGTCGGGCCTGCGGTGGACGACGAGCAGCGCGTGATCCTGGACGGCGTCGGCCCCGCGGACTGGGTCGTCGTGAACGGCCTCCAGCGCGCACGGCCCGGTGTCGAGGTCAAGCCCGTACGGACGGACGCCTCGTGATCTCGCGCTTCTTCGTCGACCATCCGATCTTCGCGAACGTCATCGCGATCGTGACGATCATCTTCGGCCTCGTGACGCTGCGGAAGCTGCCGGTCGAGCAGTATCCGCAGATCACGCCGCCGACCGTGCGGGTCACCACGAGCTACCCGGGGGCGAACGCGCAGGTCGTGGCCGACACGGTCGCGACGCCGATCGAGCAGCAGGTGAACGGCGTCGAGGGCATGCTCTACATGTCCTCCTCGAGCGCGAGCGACGGCTCCTACCGCCTCACCGTCACCTTCGACGTCGGCACCGACCTCGACATCGGCCAGGTGCTCGTGCAGAACCGCGTCGCCATCGCGGAGGCCCTCCTTCCCGACGAGGTGAAGCGGCAGGGCGTCACGACGAAGAAGCAGTCCAGCAACATCATCATGTTCATCACGCTCACGTCGCCGGACGGCCGCTACGACAGCCTCTACCTCGCGAACTACGCGAACCTGCGCCTGCGAGACGAGCTCTCGCGCATCGACGGCGTCGGCGACGTCACGGTGTTCGGCGCCAGCGCCTACAGCATGCGGGTCTGGCTCGACCCGCCGCAGCTCAAGTCGCGGGGCCTCACGACGGAGGACGTGGTCGCGGCGATCCGGGAGCAGAACGTCCAGGTCGCCGCCGGTCAGATCGGCCAGCCGCCGGCGCCGAGTCCGGCCAGCAGTTCCAGTACACCGTCACGACCCTCGGCCGGCTCTCGGACGCCGCGCAGTTCGAGGACATCATCGTCAAGTCGGAGGGCGGACGGATCACCCGCCTGCGCGACGTGGCGCGCGTCGAGCTGGGGAGCCAGACCTACGACCAGTACTTCCTCAAGGACGGAAAGCCTGGCGCCGGCATCGCGATCTACCCGCTTCCGGGCGCGAACTCCCTGGAGACCGCGGACCGTGCGCGCACGGCGATGGAGCGGATGAAGCTCGCGTTCCCGGAGGGGGTGGACTACTCGGTGCCGCTGGACACGACGCTCTTCGTACGGAGCGCGATCCGCGAGGTCTACTGGACCCTGATCGAGGCGAGCGCGCTCGTCCTGATCGTGATCCTCGTCTTCCTTCAGGACTGGCGCGCCGTGCTCGTGCCTGCGACGACGGTGCCCGTCACCATCTTCGGCGCGTTCGCCGGCATGGCGCTGTTCGGATTCACCGTGAACCTGCTCACGCTGTTCGGACTCGTGCTGGCGATCGGCATCGTGGTCGACGACGCGATCGTGATCGTGGAGAACGCCTCGCACCACATCGACGCGGAGGACCTCCCACCACGGGAGGCCACCATCAAGGCGATGGGAGAGGTCACCGCGCCGATCATGGGCATCACGACGGTGCTGATGTCCGTCTTCCTGCCGGCCGTGTTCCTCGGCGGCATCACGGGGCAGCTCTACCGGCAGTTCGCGCTCACGATCGCCGTGACGGCCGTGATCAGCGCGATCAACGCCGTGACGCTGAAGCCCGCGCAGTGCGCCGTGTGGCTGCGCCCGACGTCGGGCTACCACAACGCGTTCTTCCGCGGCTTCAACGCGGTGTACGCGCGCACCGAGTCCCTGTACGTCGCGCTGGTCTCGCGCATGGTGCGGAGGCCGCGCGCGATGCTCGGGGCGTTCGCCGCGCTGCTGGCCGGGACGCTCTGGTGGTACGTCTCGCTGCCGACGGGCTTCCTGCCGGTCGAGGACCAGGGCTACGTGATCGCGGCGATCCAGCTCCCGGACGCGGCGTCCCAGGCGCGCACCCGCGCGGTCGTCACGCGGATGAACGAGATCTTCCACGCGGAGCCGGCGGTCGCCGCCGTGAGCACGATCGGCGGCTTCTCCATCCTCGACGGCAGCGCTTCCGCGAACGCGGCGACGTTCTTCGTGACCCTCCTGCCCTGGGACCAGCGGCGCAAGCCGGAGCTCCAGCAGCCGGCGATCCTCGCCCGCCTCCGCCACGAGTTCTCGGGCATCCAGGAGGCGACCGCCGTCGTCTTCCCGCCGCCGGCGATCCGGGGTCTCGGCGTCACGGGCGGCTTCGAGCTCCAGGTCGAGGACCGTGGCTCGGCGGGACGCGCGGCCCTCCAGCAGATCGTCCAGGAGATGATCCGGGACGGCAGCGCGCAGAGCGGGCTCGCGTCCCTCAATACGACCTTCCGTCAGGGCGTACCCCAGCTCTACGTGAACGTGGATCGCACCAAGGTCAAGACGCTGGGCATCCCGCTCGACAGCGTGTTCGAGACGCTGCAGGCGTACCTCGGCTCGTCCTATGTGAACGACTTCAACCGCTTCGGCCGAACCTATCAGGTGCGCGTCCAGGCCGACTCGTCGTTCCGCGCGACGGCCGACGACATCAAGCGGCTCGACGTCAGGAACCCGGACGGCAAGATGGTGCCGCTCGCAACGCTCGTGGACGTCCGGGAGATCCTCGGGCCGCAGACCGTGAGCCGGTACAACCTCTACCCGGCGGCCTCGATCACCGGAGAAGCGGCGTCGGGGCGCAGCTCGGGCCAGGCGCTCCACCTCATCGAGCAGATGGCGGCCGCGAAGTTTCCGCCGTCCATGGGCTACGAGTGGACGGGCATGTCCTACCAGGAGAAGAAGGTCGGGAGCGAGGCGATCCTCATCTTCGTCCTCGCCGTCGCGCTCGTGTACCTCGTGCTCGCGGCCCAGTACGAGAGCTGGACGAACCCCGCCGCCGTGGTGCTGGTCGTGCCCCTCGCGCTGCTCGGCACGGTGATCGCGGTGGCGGTGCGAGGCATGGACAACAACGTGTACACGCAAATCGGTGTCGTTCTGCTGATCGCGCTCGCGAGCAAGAACGCGATCCTGATCGTCGAGTTCGCGCGGCAGCAGCGAAGGCGGGGCGTGCCGCTCGCCCAGGCCGCCACCGAGGCCGCGCGGCTTCGCTTCCGCCCGATCCTGATGACCTCCTTCGCGTTCATCCTCGGCGTGTATCCGCTCGTGGTGGCCGGCGGCGCGGGCGCCGCGAGCCGCCGCGCGCTCGGCACGGCGGTGTTCGGCGGCATGCTGACGTCGACGTTCCTCGCGGTGCTCTTCGTTCCCGTGTTCTACGTGGTGCTGCAGGGCTGGAGCGAACGCCGGGCCGCGAGAAGGGCAGCCGCCCGCGCCCCGTCCTTCGCCCGGACCTGAACCGGGGAGGACGTGCCCGGAGCGACCGGATCCCGAGCGGCCCCCTCACCGCCGTTGCAGGGCCGCGAGGAAGGCCTCCGGACGTTCCACGCTGAGGAGCAGCGAGTACCCGTCCGTCGTCGGAACGTAGGCGACGCCGTCCCGTGTCGTGACGTACACGAGCGCCTTCTCGCCGTTCGCGAGGCGGAACCAGCCCGCCGCGTACCCGGGAAGACCGGTCCCGAACCGACGCGACCGTGGTGTCAGCTCCGGATCCGCGGCGAAGTCGACGATGCGCGCGCGCCCGAGCACCAGGGCGCTCTTCGGCACGGTCCGCCCCCACAGATCGCCCACGATCCGGATCGAGTCGGACGTGACGGTCACCCGGGAGTGACGAGAGGAGAAGGCCACCCAGCCGAGGAGCAGCGACACGAGCAGGAGCACCGCGCCCACGGCGAGCAGGAAGTAGAGGGCCCGAGAGGACGCGGGAACGATCGGGAAGACCTCGTGCACGAGCTCACCTCCCTGGCGCGCTGGACGCGCCGAACGGCGCCGGCCGGTGCCGCTCCTCACCACCCGCCGCGCGCCAGCCGCGCGGGATCCTCGTCCGCGCCGAAGGGTCGCAGGACGAAGGTGAAGCGGTGCAGTCCGGGGCGGATCCGGTAGCGAGGCAGCGCGTCCGGTCCGCACGAGCCCGTCCCGATGCCGCGATGCTTCGCGTCGAGATGGAGGATCACCTCCGGCCGCGCGACCAGCTCGTGGGCATGGCGCGTTCGTGCGAGGTCGTCGTCGGCGAAGTGGAGCGAGGTGAAGTCGAACGGCGCGCGTGCGGTCGCGAGCAGGCCGCCGCCTTCGGCGTCCCGGAGCGCCATCCAGCGCGTGTCGGTGTGGTTGCCGTGCGCCTGCGGGCGGATGTAGGGGACGTACTGCCCGCTCACCGTGCTCTCGTAGCGACCGACCGCCGCGGTCGCGCGTCGATCGCAGTAGCTCTCCAGCGGGCCGCGGCCGAGCCACGTGAGGCGCTCGAGCGCGGGATCGAGCGCCATCACGACGCCCACGCGGGGGAGATCCTTCAGCTGGGGATCGATCCGCACGACGTGGCCGACCTCGAGCGCGCCGCCGCCGAGCAGTCGATAGCGGCGCTGGAACGACACGGACGCCCCGGAGGTGGGGATCCGGAGGGTCTGGTCGACGGAGACGGTCGGCGGCGCGCCCCGGCGCTCGCGCACCGCGATCCGCGCAGTCACGATCTCGAGCCGGTCGAGGCCCAGGTCCGCCCACTTCACCGCCCCGCGCTCCTGGAGGTGCACGAAGGTGCGCGCGTCGTTGTCGGTGGGGGCGCGCCAGAGCGAGAGTCGCGGCCCGTCGAGCACGCGCTTGCGTCCTTCCCGCTCGAGCGAGAGGAGCGCGCCGGTGTCACCGTCGAAGGCGGCGGACGTGGCGGCCAGGCTCAGCTCGACGCGTCCCGCGTCCCGCGCGAGCCGCGCCTCCGTGCGGGCTCGCCGGGGCTTCGGCTTCGGCGCGCGCCAGGGCAGCGCGAGCTGGTCCTGCGCCACGGGGTGTCCCTCGGGTGCGAACGCCGATGCTCGCGCGGTCTCGAACGCCACGAGGAGGAAGGCCTCCTCGCCCGGCGCGAGCTGCGTGGGCCTCAGCGCGAGCTTCACGTCCTCGCTCTGCTGGGGCGGGGTGCGCAGGCGCGGGAGGCGGCCGCGTTGCACGACGCGGCCGTCGACCTCGACGCGGAAGCTCCCGCGCAGGCCGTCCAGGGTCGTGAAGTCGCGCTTGTTGCGGACTCGCACGATCCCGCGCGCGAGGTTCACCGCCTCGACCGAGACCGGCCGGGCCAGGTGCTTGAGTTCGAAGAGCCCGGGATGCGGCGTGCGATCCGGCCAGACGAAGCCGTCGCAGCAGAAGTTCTCGTCGTTCGGCTGGTCGCCGAAGTCGCCGCCGTAGGCCCAGTGCCAGCCGCCCCGCTCGTCCTGCTGACGCAGGCCGTGGTCCACCCACTCCCAGACGAAGCCGCCCTGGAGACCGTGCTCGCGCTCGAAGGCCGCGTAGTAGTCGGCGAGGGAGCCGTTGCTGTTGCCCATCGCGTGCGAGTATTCGCAGAGGATCAGTGGGCGCGGATCCTTCGTCGTGCGCGCCCACTTCACGATGTCGTCCACCGCGCGATACATCGGACAGATCACGTCCGTGGCGAGGGCATCCGCGTGCCAGCCCATCCGCAGCGCGCCCTCGTAGTGCAGGGGCCGCGTGGGATCGTAGGCGCGGATGAACCCCGCCATGGCGCCGTGGGCCGAGCCGTATCCGCTCTCGTTGCCGAGGGACCACAGGATCACGCAGGGATGGTTCTTGTCCCGCCGCACCATCCGAACGCCCCGCTCGAGCATGGCGTTCGTGTAGCGGGGGTCGTCCGCGAGGCTGCGCCAGTACGCGTGGGTCTCGAGGTCTGCCTCGTCGACGACGTAGAGACCGTACTCGTCGCACAGCTCGTAGAACCAGGGATCGTTGGGGTAGTGGGACGTCCGCACCGCGTTGACGTTGAAGCGCTTCATCGTCACCACGTCCTTCAGCATGCCTTCGCGCGTCACCGCCTTGCCGCGCGCGTCGTCGTGATCGTGACGGTTCACGCCGTGGATCATCACGGCCTTGCCGTTCACGAGCAGCTCGCGGTTCGCGACCGTCACGCTCCGGAACCCGATCCGCAGGCTCACCGCCTCCGTCGTGTCACCGGCAGGATCGCGGAGCGACACCACCAGGCGGTAGAGGTTCGGGGCCTCGGCGCTCCAGGGCTTCGCGTCCGGAACGCTGCCGAAGAGCTCCACGCGATCGCCGAGGAAGAGGTAGGGATTCCCGCGGTGCTGGATCCGTCCCTCGAGCGGCTTCGGGAGGCAGGGACGACCGTCCGCATCGAGGAGCTCGGCCGAGACGCTCCAGGCGTCCGGCGCGCCGTCGCGGCTGCCGAGGTCGACGAGGAGCCGCAGCTGCGCTTCGGCGCCGTCCGCGGCGGGCTGCGGGAAGGCGTGCACGTCGTCGAGCCACGTGTCGGCCCCCGTCGCCACGAGGTACACCTCGCGGTGGAGGCCGCCCATCCACCACTGATCCTGGTCCTCGAGGAAGCTCGCGTCGGACCAGCGCACGACGGCCGCGGCCACGACGTTCTCGCCGGGCCGCAGGTGCGCGGTGACGTCGAACTCGGCCGCGAGGCGGGAATCCTTGGTGTAGCCGACGGGCGCTCCATTCACCCAGACGTAGAGCACGCTCTCTGCGCCGCCGAAGTGCAGCACCACGCGGCGGCCGGAGAAGGCCGCGGGCAGGGTGAACCGCTTCCGGTACAGGCCCGTCGGATTCTGCGCGGGGACGCGCGGCGGGCGCTCCCGGAACGGCATCTGGACGTTGGTGTAGATGGGGCGGTCGTAGCCCTGCATCGTCCAGTTGGACGGGACCGGCGTCTCGTCCCACCCGCCGTCGTCCTCGTCCGGACGCGGAAAGGTCGCGGGAACGGCTTCCGGCCGGTCGCAGAGCCGGAAACGCCAGGAGCCGTCGAGCGACGCGAACCAGGGTGACCGCGCTCGGTCCCCCGTGCGCGCGCCGACGGCGTCGGGGAAAGGGACGAGCGGAGAGCGCGCGGGCAGCCGGGCGAAGCCGGTGCACTCGGGCGACTCGTGGGAACGCTCGCCGGGACGGTCGAAATCGAGCATGGGACCTGGGCCTCGCGTCTCTCTCTAGCGCCTCCGCACCACCGTCGCGAGCTACGGCGCCCGGCGCACGCGGCTCTACTGCGGGGCGCCGAGGAAGTCCATCTTGCCGAGGTCGACGCCGTTGTGACGCAGGAGGGCGTAGGTCATGGTCACGTGGAAGAAGAAGTTCGGCAGGGAGAAGGCCTTCAGGAACGTCTCGCCCTTGAAGGTCAGCGTGCGATCGCGGGCGGGAACGGCGATGTCCTTGTCCTCGGTGCCCTCCAGCTTCGCGGCGGGGACCGATGACACGAACGCGATGGTCTTGCGCACGCGCTCCTTCAGCTCGGCCAGCGTCTTCTCGTCGTCGGCGAACTTCGGTGCGTCGACGCCGGCGAGACGGGCCACGCCGAACTTGGCCGCATCCGAGGCGATCCCGATCTGCGCCGCGAACGGCAGCATGTCTGGAGCGAGGCGGGTGGTGAGCAGGACGTCGGGGTCGAAGCCCTTCGCCTTGGCGTACGCCTCGGCCTTCTCGAGCCAGGTGAGCAGGTTGCCGAGCATGCGCGCATAGACCGGCGCGCTGAAGGAGTACATCGAGGCGGACATGGGGGCTCCTCGGGTGGGGGGTTGGGGCGGAATGCGAGCGCTCGGGGCTACATCTTCCAAGCGTACTCGACGGCCGGCCTCAGGTCGCCCGCGCCGCGCCCGCGAGGATCCAGCGCCGGTAGGCCGCGGGTGGGAAGAAGGCCAGCCAGACGGCGAGCGCTGCGGCCGCGCCGCCCGCGCCCAGCAGCACCAGGACGGCCGTGAGCATCGGCGGCAGCGGGGCGCCCGCGACGGGCGCCTCGAGCGCGCCGGCGGCTCGGAGCCCGAGGACGAAGAGCGGGATCGCGGCGAGCGTGCCCGTCCAGACCGTCCAGAGGACGAAGCGGTTGGCCACGATCGGGTCCCCGAGCCCGATCCGGACGCGCCGCCGTGCGCGCCGCGCGCACAGCGCCGATTCGACGAAGAGCCACAGCAGGGCCCCGCAGCGCGCGAGCACGATCGCGAGCCCCGCCGGACCGGTGGGGATCGGGACGCCGCTCGCGACGACGGCGCCGGCCGCCGCGACGTTCGCGACGACGACGACGAGCGCGAGCCAGCGCGCGGCCGGCGAGTCGGAGCGGAACACGCGCCAGGTGAAGACCGCGAAGGCGCAGACGGCGCCGGTCAGCCCGACCTGCGCGACCAGTGCGAGGATGCGCGAGGTCTCCGGCGCGAGCGACCCGCTCGCGGCGAGCGGGAGGAGCCAGGCGCTCGCGCCCGCGCTCGAGAACGCGAACCCGAGCCAGCGTTCGGGCTCGAGGCCGCTCCGGCGCGACAGCCGCAGCAGCCGCGCTCCGAGCGCTGCCAACGCCAGGCTCACGAGCGCCATCAGCGCGATGCCCACGGAACCTCCGCGCCCTCGGTTTCGTCCGCGGGAGCGCGGCGCTTGAGGCCCGCACGAACAGGTGGACCCTTCGCGTCGCGGGGCTACGCCCAGCCCGCCTCCGCGAGCGCTCCCACGTAGCGCTCGAGGAAGCCGGCCTCGGCACCGGCCCGCTCGAATCCCCGCCGGAGGGCCGAGAGGCTGCGCTGCTCCCCCAGCGCGAGCGCCTGCGCGTACGCGCGCTGCGCAGCGTCGCGCTCGCCCGCTGCGCTCGCGGCGGCGCACAGCACCTGGTGGACGCGCGGCCAGTCGGGCCGCAGGCGTACGCTCTCGCGCGCCGACGCGAGCGCGCCCTCCGCGTCGCGCCGCGCGAAGTGCGCGAACGCGAGGCCCTCGTGGAAGTGCGCGAGCAGCGGGTCGCGCGGGGAGAGGCGGCGCGCCGCGTCGAGGTGGGCGATCGCCTCGTCGGGGCGGCCCCAGAGCGAGAGGCCGCGGCCGAGGGCCCAATGGCCCCATGCGAAGCTCGGGTTGTCCCGCAGTGCATCCGAGAGCAGCAGGAGCGCCTGCTCCCTCTGGCCGAACACGGCGAGCATGCCGCCGAGGAGGGCCGGGCCGTGCGGATCGCGCGGATCGAGCGCAACCGCGCGCTGCGCATACTGGATGGCCTGCGCCCCGGAACGGCCGGGGTCTTCCGACCAGCCGGCGTTGATGTCGTTCAGGTGGGACAGCCCGAGGAAGGTGAGCGGCGCGGCGAACCCGGGATCGGAGCGCACCGAGCGCTCGAGCCAGGTGCGCGACTCGCGGTTCGTCTCGCGCGTGTACTGCCACAGGTGGAACAGGCCACGCAGGAACTCGTCCCAGGCGTCGAGCGTCCCGGGGTCGCGGCGCAACGCGCGTGACATCTCGACGCGTCGCAGCTCGGGCTCGAGCGTCGACGCGAGCGCGCTCGCGACCTCGTCCTGGAACGAGAACAGCTCGGCGAACTCGGTCTCGTAGGTCTCCGCCGAGACCAGCCGGCCCGAAGCGGAGTCGATCAGCTCGGCGCGGACGCGGAAGCGCCGGCCGTCGCCGCGCAACGCACCGCGGACGACGTAGCGCGCGCCGATCTCCTCCGCGGCGTCGGCGATGCTTCCGCCCCTGTCCTGCCAGCCCTGCACGGTGGCATGCGCCACCACCGGGAACCAGCGGTAGGAGGCGATGCGGTGCGTCAGGTCCTCGCTGATCCCGCGGCTCAGTCCCGGGTGGATCCCTTCGGCCGCGTCGAAAGGGAGCACCGCGACGCCCGGCCGCTGCCAGAACGCGTCGTCGAGCCCGGGCGTGGAGGGCGCGTCGCGCACCACCTCGACGGCTGCTCGGAAGCGGTAGCCCCGCCCATACACCGCCTCGATGGCCCCGTCGCCCCCCGGCTCGGCCGAGAGCAGCTCGCGCACCTGGCGGATGCACTGGTTGAGCGCGTTCTCGGTGACGCTGAGCCCAGACCAAGCCGCGTCGAGCAGCTCGGCCTTCGTCGCGACCCGATGGGGGCTCTTCACGAGGGCCTCGAGGACTCGAAAGACCTTCGGGCTCAGCGTGCGCGAGTCGGCGCCGCGAATGAGCGCGAATTGGGCCGTGTCGAGCTCGAACCCGAGGAACCGGTAGCGCATGACGCCCCACAGGGTACCCGGTCGCGCGCCCGCGTTGGAGCCGAAGGTTCAGCGAAATCTCAGGATTGGAGCAGCACCGAGGGTGCAGACTGACGCTGGCGCTGGTCCCGAACGCTGCGGAGGCTGCCATGTCCGGACGGGTCGCGATCCTTCTCTCCTCCCTCGCCGTGGCTTCCCCCGCTGCGGTCTCCGCCTACGACTTCACCGTCGACGCGGCGTCTCCGGAGGTCACGCAGCTCCGGTATTCGGAGAACGACATCATCCACGAGAACGGCGGAGGCGTACACCTCGACGCCGCGAGCCTCGGTCTCGGCACGGACCAGCTCGAGGACTTCAGCTACGGCAAGGACATCCTGCGGCCGCTCGGCCCGAACTTCTACGTGAGCCTCCAGTTCTCGGTGTCGCGAGCCACGGTCGGCGCGGGCGGCGCCGTGACGAAGCAGGTCCAGGGCAACGGCGCAGCCGGCGACGAGTTCGCGATGCTGATCCTGCGCAACGGGCGCACCGTCGGGCCCTTCCTCGAGTCCGACTCGAAGGACCACACGCTCACGCCCCTGCCGCCGTCGCAATCGGAGATCGACGGTCTCTCCTACCCGTCCGGAACGCGCAAGGGTGTGTACTACACCGTGGGGCGGGGGGGCGTGAAGGCGCCCGCCGACGTCTGGTACGTCGCCGAGCCCGGGATCACGGCGCCCGTGCTCTACGCCACGGCCGCGCAGCTCGGACTCCAGCCCACCGACAACGTCGACGGGCTCGCGATCAAGGACGGTGGGACGATCGGCGCGCTCGACGCGGGGGATGTGGTCTACGTGTCGCTCGACACCGCGTCCCCGACGCGCGCCGGGGGACCGGACTCGATCCTCCAGGTGTTCCCCGCGCCGACCCAGGTGGCGATCCCGTATACCAAGCTCGACGTGACGGCGGCGGCGACCGAGGAGATCGATGCGATCACCGCCTACGACCCCGGCCCCGACGAGCTGGAGCTGCTCACCGAGCACCCCGCGACGGCCTTCGGCCTGCTCTCCGGGGAGCTCGATGCCGCCGGCCCGCCGCAGCCGTACTACGTCGGCACCTACAGCGGTATCATCGGCAACAAGGGGTACTACACGACGCTCGGGCCGCGTCTGCTCGCGGCGCCGCCGACGCAGCTCGCGATCGCCCCGACCTACCTCTTCGACTCCGACCTCCACGTGGTGAAGGGCGGGCTGAACGTGTGGGACCGCGGGACGTCGCTCATCGACATGCCCACGGGCAAGCAGGCCTTCCACTATCTGAGCCAGGTGGGCGCCGGCTTCTCGGACGTGGTGGTGATCGAGGACGGCAACCTCATCCCCGGCACGATCATCCCGATGAAGGGCTTCAACCGCTGCGGCGCGACGGCGATCGGCACGCAGCCCTGCTTCTTCGCGACGCTGCGCGACGCGACCTTCGTCCCCTACTGGTCCGCGATCTGCCGCGACGCCCTCGGTCAGTGGACGCAGGGGACGACGTTCATGACCCAGGGCGCCGTCGTCGACACGAAGACGATCTCCGCGCTCAACACCTTCGACTGCTCGACGGACGCCGGAAACGCGAACCTCACGAACTGCTACGGCACGGCGACGACCAACACCGGCGAGCACGTGATGCTGCGCATCCAGGCCACGGGCTCGCCCGGCGGCCCGATCTGGGGAGCGCCGGAGATCCTGCTCGACTCCGCCACCCCGGCGCCGGGGGGAGGCTTCTTCAACGACTACGGCTTCCAGACCGCCGCCGGGAGCGTGGTGTTCCACGGGCGCACGACGGCCGGCGGCGAGGGCATCTATCGCTGGAACCAGGGAACCCTGGTCCGGGTGGCCGACAAGACCACGCCCGTCCCCGGCGGGACCGGCACCTTCACGTTCTTCGGGGACGACGTCTCCAACGACGACGGCGCGGTCACGTTCGTGGGCAACAGCGCCGACGGCCGCGGGATCTACACCACCCTCACCGGCCGACTCCAGAAGGTCGTGCAGGCGAACGACGTGATCGGGGGACGCACGATCTCCAACCTGACGCTCGCCCGCGACGGTGCGTCGCGTTCGAACGTGGCGTTCGGCGCGCGTTTCAGCGACGGGTGGGAGTCCATCGTCGTGAAGGAGCTGCCCGCGCCCTTCGACACGACGGACGCGACGCAGCGAGCGGTACACGTGGACGTGGAGCTCGATCCCGACCCGGCGTTGCTCGGCCCCGATCCCCGCGCGGTCCTCGTGGGCGATCTGGGGGTCGCGCGGCTGCGCGGGATCTGGACGTCCAACGGGACGACCGGCCTCATCAAGCTCCCGGGCAGCGAGGTGAAGCGGCTCCTCGGGATCCAGTTCGGCATCACGCCGCCGGGCCCGCTCCCGGAGTGGGTGATCACCGTCGACGTCGCCACGGGCGCCGTGCTCTCCTCGAAGGCCGGCGGCACGCTCGCGAACGGGCCGTTCGCCTTCGACGGCGGCACGAACGGCGGTCCCTGGACGAGCCCGCTCGTCGGCGCGATTCCCGGCACCTCCGCGGGGTTCGAGACCGATCCCGGCGGCCTGAAGCGCTTCTGCTCCGATGCCTTCAGCTCGCTCGGGGGCGGGGCGTGCGCTGCGGGGGCGTTCGGCTTCCCCGCGCCAGCGGCCTACGACCGCTCGACGGGCTTCGTGCACCAGACGGGACCGCTGACGCTCGGAAACGTCGTCTTGTGGGGCTTCGTCGGCGACCAGCGCTGGCTCGAAGTGGCGCCCGGCCCGTGCGCCGACATCGACTCCGACGGTGTATGCGACGTCGACGACGACTGCCCGTACGAGCCGAACGCCGGTCAACAGGACGCGGGCGGCGTGCGGAGCGGCTCGTCGCCCGACGGGCACGGCGACGCCTGCCAGTGCGGGGACCACAACGGCGACGGCGTCGTGACGCTGACCGACGCCGTGCTGCTCCAGCGCTCGCTGCTGAACCCCCCGACGGCCGCACGGAACGAGAGCCTGTGCGACGTCGGCGCGTCGGCAGGCTGCTCGCTCAGCGACTCCGTGATCCTCCGGCGCGCGCTGCTGAATCCTCCGACCGGCAGCATCGCGCAGCAGTGCGATGCCGCCGTGCCCTAGGCCGACGCCAGGAGACGCGCGAGGATCGGGTCGGGGATCGGACCGACGTCGGCGGCGGGAGCCGGGGAGCGGAGCACGCCCGCCTAGAGGTGCTCGAAGCCCTCGTTCACCCACTGCTCGAGGTCGTCGGGGAGCGTGGCGTCGGAGCTCGCGTAGCGCTCGGCCGCCTCGCGGCCCTGGGTCTCGGTCCACATCGCCTTGAACTGGCCCGCGATCCGTGCGTCGTAGAGGCCGAGCGCGCGCAGGGTCGGGATGATGAAGCCGCTCACCGGCCCGTAGCGGCCGCCCGTGGCCTGCGCGCTCCGCGCGATCACGTCCCGCTCGTTCGCGAGGCGCATCAGCACCTCGGCGGGGTCGTAGCCCGCGTCGAGCCACATCTTCTCCACGTTGCTGCGCATCGTGTTCCCGGCGCGCGAGGCCATCAGCATCCGCGTCGTCTCGAAGGCGAAGTCGGCCAGCTCGCGCCGCTCGCTCTCCGGGAGCGTCGGAATCACGTGACCCAGGTACTTGATCCCGTATCCGGTATGGCGCGCCTCGTCGCGACAGACGTACGTGAGGAGCTTCTTCAGCAGCGGCTCCTCCGTCTGGTTGCGCATGTCGCGGAAGAAGTAGAGGGCGAGGCCTTCGGTCACCACCTGCATCCCGACGGCCTTGCGCTTCCAGTCGTCCGTCGAGAGGACGGCGTCGAGGAGCTCCTCGAGGGCGGGCGAGATGGCCTGGATGCCGCCCAGGAGATCGATGTAGGCGGCGAACGCCTCGACGTGTCGGGCCTCGTCGAGGGTCTGCGTCGCAGCGTAGAACTTGCCGTCCATGTGCGGCACCGCGCTCACGAGCTGCCCCGCCACCATGAGCGCTCCCTGCTCGCCGTGCAGGAAGTTGGAGAGCATGAACGACGCCGAGCTCCGGCTCACCTGCCAGCGCGTTTCGAGCGGCAGCTCCTGCCAGAAGCGCGTCTCGGCGACGGGGATGCCGCCCATCGTGAAGGTGCGGGTGAGCGCCTCGCGATCGATCCCGCGCTGCCAGTCGAGGTCGCGCATCGCGATCCATTGGCGCTCGAGCCCGTTCGCGTAGAGCGTTCGCAGCTGGTCGATCTCGGGCTCGTACTGCCACGAGTACAGCGCGGTGAACGAGGCGCTCACGGCGTGGCCGCGCTCGGGATGCGATCGGGGAAGGCGGGCTGAGGTCGGCAAGGAGGCTCCCGGTGTCGTGGGTGGAGGGATGCTACCGCGAACGGGCTCGCGTAGCTGCGCACGAGTTGCGCATCGGGCCGCCACCATGGAGTGACACGAAGAATCGTGCTTCCAATGCGCCGTGAACGGGAGGATGATCCGCGCGAAGGCGACAGCGGACGGGCGCGAGCGCGCCCCTCGTGACCGGCCCGTTCCGCAGCGCTGGCCGACGCCTCCGACGTCACCAAGCGTGCCGTCGGGAGCACTCCACAACGGGGAGGGATTCGATCCAACGGTTGAAGCTGGGGCGCAGCAGAGGTGGTGGCGATGACCCATTCCACGACGAATCGTCTGGCGCCGGCGCTCGCGTGCGCCGCCGTCCTTCTCACCGGTCCCGATCCCGCCCGTGCGCAGGATTCCGAGCGCCCGATGGAGGCGCCGACGATGACGTCGGAGGACTTCCTGGCCGAGCTCGAGAGCGGCGCAACGCCGCCGCTGGCGCCGCTTCCGGACCTGCCCCCGGCGACGGCCCTCGATGCGCGGGCTCTGCTCGAGCGCCCGATCTTCGCTCCGCCGCCGGACGTCGAGGGCGCCGCGCTCCGGCCCGGCTTCTGGCACCTGCGCACCTCGCTCGCGCCGGGCTGGAACTCGAGCCGGGAGAACGCACGGCGGACCTACCTCCTCCAGGGCCGGGCGTTCGACATCGCGTACGGCGTCCGCTTCGACAAGCGGGAGCAATTCGATGCGATGGCGAGCTGGGGGTATCTGAGCCTCGGCGCGGGGAAGACGAAGGGAGGCTTCACCGGGTTCGGTGGGCTCATTCTCCCCTTCGACTACCGGCATTCGACGCTGCGGCTCGGAGCCGAGGTGACCAAGAAGGGCCCGCGCATGATGCTCGGCCTCGACGTCCAGCTCGGCGGGCGCGACAACAACTAGGAGCTACGGCGCGCTGGCCACCGGCGCGCCGGTCCCCGTCCCGGTCGGCGCCTCGGACACCACCCGCCAGGAGAAGACCGCCGACACCGGCCGATGGTCGGAGAGCGGCGCCCCGCCGGCGTCCACGAAGTGGGGCGGCACGTCGGTCGAGAGCGCCGTCAGCTCCAGCGCTGCGCCGCTCCGGTAGAGGATCTTGTCCAGCCGCTCGCACTCCCCGCCGGCAGGGTTCGTGGCGCAGCCGGATCGAAGGTTCGGCCCGAGGGGCGGCAGGACGCCGCCGCGCTCCAGCTCGACCCAGACGTCCGTGAGGCCGACCGTGGCGAGCAGCTCCGGCAGCGCGTCTCCCGTCCGCGTATATCGGCTGTTCGTGTCGCCGAGCACGATCACCGCGTTCCCGGCGGAGTTCGACGCCACGAACGCCGCGAGCTGTCGGACGTTGGCCCGGCGGACGGCCCGATCCTCCGGGGCGTTGCCCGCGTCCGCGTGCCAGTCGTAGACGTCGACGAACACGCCTCGCTCCAGCCACACGCGTGCGAACGAGAAGCCCTTCGGCGTGAGGCAGTCGCTCCCGTTCGAGAAGACCCCGAGGCAGTCGTTCCACGTGATCCGGGTGAAGTATGAGAAGGGCGCCCGCGAGAAGGTGTTGAGGCCGTCGCCGAAGGCGTAGCCGACCAGCTCGCCGAAGCGGCCGGGCCTCGTGTCCTTCACGCTGCGATGGGGGTGGTGCACGGCGGACACCAGGTCTTCGTGGTAGGCGAAGTCCTCCTGCACGGCGACGAGGTCGAAGGCGTCGAGCAGGGGGCTGATCTGTACGGTGTTCACGAAGGGGGTGGAGCCCGAGATCCCTTCGGGCAGCCCCGCGACGTTGTAGGTGAGCACGGAGAACGTGTGGTCGGGCGCCGGCCCGCCCTGGGCCGAAGCACCGGCGGGCAGGAGGCAGAGCAGCAGCAGGAGCGTCCCCGGACGCATGGGCTCCCCTTCGCGGCGGTGCCCCTCCTATGGAGTGAGTGCCTCGCGTCGGGGCGGGGGTGTCGTCAGTTGCGCATGCGTGGACCGTTCGGGGAGGGCGGGCTCCGTCACGACGGGCGGCGCCCGCGTCGATTCAGGCTGCGGCGTCGCCGAATGCGAACGCGACCTTCACGCAACCGGTCTTCTTCTGCATCGCCGTCGCGAAGGCCGCGCGCCAGTCGTCGAGCGGGTAGCGGTGCGTGACGAGGAAGCCGAGATCGACCTCGCCGGAGGCGCACAGGTCCAGGTAGTGCGCCATCGCGTGCTTCCGGACGCCGCGGAACTCCTCCACGCCGAACGCGTTCGAGCCGATGACGCGCAGCTCCTTGAAGTAGATCGGCGTCCACTCGAAGCGTTTCGGTGCCTCGACCCCGATGATCGAGAGGAGGCCGCGCGGCCGCAGGATGCGGACGCCGATCTCGATCGTCTCCGGCGAGCAGATCGAGTCGTACACGGCGTCGACGCCGCCCGAGAGCATCGGGAGCCCGCGGAAGCGCGAGCCCCAGGGCCGCGCGCCCGTGAGCCTCGCGATCGCGTCGATCAGGTCCCTCCCGCGGCGGGCGGTGAGCACCTCGGCTGCGCCGAGCTTGCGCGCCGCTTCGACCTGCTGCGGGTAGCGCGCGATCACGAAGATGCGCGCGTGTGGCTTCGCGATCTTGACGGCCGCGACCGCCGCGAGCCCGATCGTGCCGGCGCCGTACACCAGCACCGTCGGCGCGTCGCCGTCCGGAGGGTCCTTCACCACGGCGTGGAACGACACGGCGAACGGATCGGCGAGGACCGCCTGCTCGAAGCTGACCTCCGGCGGCAGCGGAAACACCTGGCTCTCGTGCAGCGCCACGCGCGGCGCATACGCCCCGGGAGCGTCCTTGCAATTTCCGAGATGCAGCCCGGGCGCGAGGCCGCCGCGATCGAAGTTCTCGCACAGCGAAAGGTTGCCTTCCTCGCACGCAGGACACACGGGGGTGACGCCGCGCGGCTCGCACGAGAGCCAGGGGTTCACGACCACGCGGTCGCCGGGACGCACCGTCCGGACGGCGCTTCCCACCTCCGCCACCAGGCCGGCCGACTCGTGGCCGAGCACGTGCGGGAAGGAGATGATCCCCGAGATCGGGTTGTCGAAGTTCCCCTTCAGCAGCATCTGCTTCTGGTCGCTGCCGCAGATGCCCGTCAGCGCGGGCCGCACGACGACCCAGCGATCTCCGCGCAGCCGGGCGTCGGGGACCTCCTCGAGCGCCACGGGCGCGTAGCGGCCCGTGTACGCCGCGGAGGAGAAGAGCCCGAGCGCGCGCGTCAGGACGATCTTCGGGACGTTCATGTGGAATTGCAGCGCCTGCATGGCGGCGACCTCCCGGGCCGGCGTCCCGACCCGTCGCACAGTCTCGCCCCGCGGAGGGGTGCGGATCAAGTCTGCGGGGCGGCGATCGATCGCTCGGAACGCAGGTGGAGGTACATGCACCCCGTCGCCGTGCCGCAGAGGAGGTGCCAGGCCGCGTGACCCTGGAGCCAGGAATCGGGAGCGCAGAGCGCGCCCGTGCTCCGACGCGACGGAAGCCAGAGCGCGAAGGCCAGCCCGAAGCAGAGCCCGGCGGCGGCGAGCCAGCGCGCGTCGTAGCGCAGGTCGGGGCGGCGCAGGCGCACGAGGAGCTGGGCTCCGCCGATGCCCGCGACGAGGACGCCGAACACGGCGTCGCTCCACGCAGGGGGGGAGAAGAGGCTCGCGACGAGCACGCTGGCGAGCGCGAGGTACGCGAGAGTGAAATCGAGGGGCGACCAGCGCAGCGCGCGACCGAGGCTGTAGGCGAGGGGGAAGGACGCCCAGAGGTACATCGATCCCACGTCGAGACGGCCTCCCCACCAGGTCATGCTGGCGTGGAGCGCCATGCTCCCGGGGCCGAGCAGGCCGGTCACGAGCGCCAGCAGCGTGACGGGGTAGTCCGAGGACGCGAGCGGCCGGCCTTCGAGGCGCGCGTCCGGCTTCCGGCGGTCGGCGTCGCGCTGCGCGGCGATCGCGAGGCCGACGAGCACGAAGCCGAGATTCGACCACGTGTTCGCCGGCTGCTTCACCGGACCTTCGTGGAACGCTTCGCAGAAACAGGTGTCGCGCCCGATGCACCCGTTCGGCGCTCCGGGCCAGCCGTCGCGGCCGAGCGCGAACAGCGCAGCGGTCGCGACCGCGACGACGAACGCCACGAGCGCGAACGTGCGTCCCGGGCGGCGCGAAGGACGAGGCGTCGCCTGCGAGGTCACGGCGCTCTCGGGTACGCCAGACCGGAGGAGGCGTCAATCGGCTCGTCCCTCCACGGCGACCGGTGCTAGACACGGGTGGATGAACGTCCTCGAGCTGACGGCCGCGGTCTTCGCGGGCTCGCTCGCCGCCGGCTTCCTCGGCTCGCTCACGGGCCTCGGCGGCGGGATCGTGGTGATTCCGCTCCTCACGCTCGTGCTCGGCGTCGACATCCGGTACGCGGCCGGCGCGGCGCTCGTGTCGGTGATCGCGACCTCGTCCGGCGCAGCCTCGGCGTACGTGCGGGAAGGTTGGAGCAACATGCGCGTGGGCATGTTCCTCGAGATTGCGACCAGCCTGGGGGCGGTGGGAGGCGCCCTGCTCGCGGCGTGGATCCCCGCCGCGACGATTGCCGTGATCTTCGGCGTGGTGCTCCTGCTGTCGGCGGCCCTGTCGCTGCGCAGCCACGAAGATTCCCCCGCTTCCGACCCGCCCGATCCCCTCGCGGTTCGCTTGCGTCTCGATTCGACGTACCCGACGCCCTCGGGACATCAGGCCTACCACGTGCGCGGCGTGCCCGCGGCCTGGGGGCTCATGCTCGTGGCGGGCGGGCTCTCCGGGCTCCTCGGCATCGGGTCTGGCGCGGTGAAGGTGCTCGCGCTCGACCGTGCGATGCGCCTCCCGTTCAAGGTCTCGACGACGACGAGCAACTTCATGATCGGCGTCACCGCCGCGGCGAGCGCGGGCGTGTACCTGCACCGCGGCTACATCGATCCTGGCCTCGCCATGCCGGTGATGCTGGGCGTCCTGCTGGGCTCGCTCGCGGGCGCGCGGACCCTCGCACACGTCGAGAGCCGCGCGCTGCGACGCGTGTTCGCAGCCGTGATCGTCGCACTGGGGATCCAGATGATCTTCGAGGCGCTGACGGGGAGGTTGTCGAAGTGAGCGACGGCGTCCCGGGCTGGACCGACGTGCGGGTGGAGGCCGCGATCAGCCGGATCCTCCGCGCGGGCCTCGGGCTCGCTGCCGCGCTGGTAGTGGCGGGCGGCGCGACCTACCTCGTCCGGCACGGCGCGGAAGCACCACACTACCGCGTGTTCGTCGGAGAGCCGGCGGACCTGACGAGCGCGACGGCGATCGTCCAGGACGCGCTCGCGGGAAGCGGGCGCGGGATCATCCAGCTCGGCCTGCTCGTGCTGCTGGCGACGCCGGTGGCGCGGGTCGCGTTCTCGGTCGTCGCCTTCGGGTTGGAGGGCGACCGGTTCTACGTCGGCGTGACGCTGATCGTGCTCGCGGTGCTCGCCTATAGCCTTCTCGGCGGACCTGCGGCGGGCTGACGGTGAGTCGCGCGCGCGCGGGGAGCCAGGAAGGGCGCGGCGTGCTCGCGGCCCGCCGCGCCCCCGGACTACTTCGCGGCGTTGTACCCGAGCACCGCCTTCACCTCGAGGAACTCCTCGAAGCCGAACTCGCCCCACTCGCGGCCATTGCCCGACTGCTTGTAGCCGCCGAACGGCGCTGCGAAGTCGGCGCCGGCGCCGTTCACGTGGACGTTGCCGGTGCGGAGCCGTGAGGCGACGCGGCGCGCGTGGTCGAGGTCTCCCGACGACACGTAGCCCGAGAGACCGTAGGGCGTGTCGTTCGCGATCCGGATGGCGTCCTCCTCGTCGCGATACGGCAGGATCGACAGCACCGGGCCGAAGATCTCCTCGCGTGCGATCGTCATGTCGTTCTTCACGTTCGCGAAGACCGTGGGCTTCACGTAGTAGCCCTTCGGCAGGCCCTCGGGGCGGCCCGTGCCGCCTGCGACCAGCGTCGCGCCCTCGTCGATGCCCTTCTGGATCAGGCCCTGGATCTTCTCGAACTGCGCCTGGCTCACCACCGGGCCGATCGTGACGCCCTGGGCGTCGGGGTCGGCCACCTTGATCTGGGCCGCCGTCGCCCTCGCGATCTCGATCGCCTCGGCCTGGCGGCTCGCCGGCACGAGCATCCGCGTCGGCGCGTTGCACGACTGGCCGCTGTTCAGGAAGCAGCCGCGCACGCCGCCCGCCACCGCGGACGCGAAGTCCGCGTCGTCGAGGATGATGTTCGCGGACTTGCCGCCGAGCTCCTGGGTGACGCGCTTCACGGTCGGCGCTGCGGCCTGCGCCACGGCGACACCCGCGCGCGTCGAGCCCGTGAAGGACACCATGTCGATACCGGGGTGGGACGAGATCGCGGCTCCGACCGTCGGGCCGTCGCCGTTCACGAGGTTGAACACGCCCTTCGGCACGCCCGCCTCGTGGAAGATCTCGGCGAGGATCATGGCGTTCAGCGGCGCGATCTCGCTGGGCTTCAGCACGATCGTGCAGCCCGCCGCGATCGCCGGGGCGACCTTGCACATGATCTGGTTCACCGGCCAGTTCCACGGCGTGATGAAGCCGCACACGCCGACGGGCTCGCGGGCGATGAGCGTGGTGCCGCGGGTCTCGGTGAACTCGTACTCCTTGAGGACGGCGATCGTCTGGTTCAGGTGCCCGATGCCGGTGGCGGCCTGGGCGGCCTTCGACAGCCAGGACGGCGCGCCCATCTCGCTGGTGATCGTGCGCGCGATCTCCTCGTAGCGGGTCGGATAGATGCGCGCGATGTCGGAGAGGAGGGCGATGCGCTCCTCCTTCTTGGTCTGCGAGAACGTCTCGAAGGCGGCGCGCGCGGCCTTCACCGCGCGGTCCACGTCGGCGGCGCTGCCCAGGCTGATGCGGCCGATCGGCTGCTCGGTCGCGGGATTGATCACCTCGAGCGTCCTGGGCTGGATCGGGTCCACCCACTGGCCGTCGATGTAGAACTGGAGCCGATCCTGCATGGGTTCCTCCGGCTGTCCGCGGTCTGGAGCGCGGGGTCGTTTGGGGGACGCGAGGCTCGCGTCCGCTCTGGCGAGCACTATAGCCACCGCCGCCCGCAGCCGGCGAGCCTCTCACGATCCGCTTCGAGGTCCCGGGCCGCGAGGCCTGCGCGCGGGCGCGAGGCCCGGCCCGCTCTCGTTTTTCCTAAAGCCCGCGCGGCGTTGTCCCGATTCCTGCGGCGATGCGTTCGCGCTTCGGAACGGCCGGGAAGGTGAGGGCGGCGGCGTGGGGGTAGGGCTTCGTCGAGGTCTCTTCGGGATCGGGGCGCTCGCGGCGGTCGCCTGCGCGTCGGGTCCCGGCGCGCATCACGCGCCCGGGGACACCGCTGCGGCGGGATCGCTGCGCCTCGTCCCGCGCGAGGGCGTCACGCCGGGAAGGCCCGGAGGCGGGGCGTACGGCGACCGGCGCCTGCGCGACGTGGCGTTCGTCGACTACGCGCATCCCGGCTTCGCAGTCGTGTACCTCGACGGAGGGCGCTCGCCCGGGGGCCGCGCGGACGTCGCCATCCGTGACACGCGCACGCGTGTCGTCCTGTCGCCCGAGCACGCCGCGCTCGGCGTCGGAGGCGTGATCGTCGTGCGCAACGACGCCCGCGATCCGCACGTGGTCTCGTGCCCGGCGGCGCAGATCGTGCGCCGCGTGGCGCCCGGGGAGAGCGTCGAGATCCCGGCCTCCGAAGCCGGCGAGCGTGCGCTCTTCCTGCTGGACGCGAAGTCGGCCGAAGCGCTCGTGTTCGTGGCTCCCGGGCCGTTCGCCGTGACCGCGGAGGACGGCAGCTTCGAGCTCCACGACCTCCCGCCCGGAACCCAGCGCCTGCGGGCATGGCATCCGAGGTTCCCGCCCGCGGCGCGCACCGTGGACCTGGTGTCGGGGGAGCTCGTGCTCGTCGACATCGAGCTCGGAGTCGACCGGCCCGGGGAGGCCGCCCGTGCGAGCCGCTAGCCGGATCTCCGCCGCGGCCGTGCTTGCCCTCGCGGCGACGGCGCAGCCTGCACGGGCCGACGAGGCCGAGCTGATGGAGAAGATCCGCCGCCTCGAGGCGCGCGTGGAGGAGCTCGAGCAGGAGCGTCGGGAAGCTCCGTCGCGCGAGATGGCCCACGACCTCGGGCGCGCCCGGCAGGACGCTGCGGCGTCGGACTGGACCCAGCACGTACGGTTCTCCGGCAGCTCCGACGCGGGCTACTTCGCCGGCCCGAGGGAGAGCGTCTTCGAGGGCGCTTCGTTCCAGATCTGGGACTCGCGCTTCTTCGTGGAGGCCGAGCTCGGCCGCGACGTCACGCTCGGCGAGACGACGCTGGTCCGCGACGTGGGCTTCCTGTTCGAATGGGACCTCGTCCGGATCGGGTACCTCTTCAACGACGTCGGCGAGCTCTACGTCGACTTCCAGGGCATCGGCGACAGCGATCTCGTGTCGGCCCAGGTCGGCCGCTTCCAGCTGCCGGTCGGCGAGGCCTACCTGCAGTACAGCCAGGGCTACGCCGACCGTGCGTTCGTGACGAACCCCGTCGGAGGGGCCTGGTGGTGGGACGAGGGCGTCCGCATCTACGGATCGGCCCTCGAGAACCGGATCGGCTACGTGGCCTCCGTCACGAACGGCAACACGCCCTTCAACTACGACGAGAACCACGCCAAGCAGCTCACGCTGAAGCTCTTCGCCAACCCCACGGACTGGCTCCACGTCAGCGTGAGCGGGCTGCGCTCCGGCCAGCTCGGGAGCTCGAACCAGCCCGCCTCGGGCTCGCTGTGGATCGGCGAGACCTGGGCCCAGCCGCTCGGCGCCTCCAGCCCGGTGCCGACCTACGACCATGGAAGCATCGTCCCGACCGGACCGAGCGAGATCGACGACTCCTACTACGCCGGCATCGACGTGATCATGCGCTGGCCCGACGCCGTGAAGCTCTGGCTCTCCTACGGCCGCTACGCCATGCACTCGAGCGGTCCCTCGCTCTACGACCGCGCGCTCCAGGAGTGGATCGCCGAGCTCGTGGTGCAGGGCGCGCTCGTGTCACCCCTGCTGCAGCCGTTCTACCTCGGCGTGCGGTCGAGCGGGCTCGGCACCTTCGATGACGACGAGGGCTACCTCCTCGACTTCCGGCTCTCCGACACGTTCGGATACGACATGAAGTGGCTGACGGAGCTCTCCGTCGTCGCCGGCTGGCACCTGACGCGCCATGTCACCGTGAGGGCGGAGTACACGCTCCAGGACGTCGGGGTGGTACGCGGCGCCGGCAGTGCGACGCGGGACGGCGTCACCCGCGCGAACCTGTTCGCGCTCGAGGTGGGGGCGGACTTCTGAGCGTGCACCCCAGCCCCCGTCTCCGGCTCCCCATGCTGGTCGCGGCGCTCGCGCTCGCGTGGCCCGTGATCGCGGGGGCCGACGCGTCGCCCGGGGCCGTTCGCGGAGCGGTGCGGCTCGCGGTCGAGGGCGCGCGGATCGAGGACGCCGGCCCGATCGTCGTATTCCTCGAGCCTGCGGACGGACGCGCGGTGCCCGTCCTGCCGCAGGGGCGCCCGAGCCGCGTCCGTCAGCACGACGCGCGGTTCTCGCCCGCGTTCCTCGCGATCGCCGCGGGCCAGAGCGTCGACATGCCGAACGACGACGCGATCTACCACAACGTCTTCTCGTACTCGAAGCCGAACGACTTCGACCTCGGCCTCTACCCCGCCGGCCAGTCGCGGACGATCACCTTCCGGCACCCCGGGGTCGTGCGCACCTACTGCTCGATCCACGAGTCGATGAGCGGGACGATCTTCGTTGCGCCGACGTCGTGGTTCGTCGTGATTGGAACCCGGGGCGAGTTCGAGCTGAAGGACGTCCCACCGGGCGCGTGGCGCCTCCGCACGTGGTGCGAGCGGCTGCCCGACGCGGGGCGCGAGGTGAGCATCACGTCCGGGCGGACGGTCGTCGTCGATCTGACCATCGGCGAGGCGACGCCGTGAGGACGACGCTGTTCCTGCGGGTCCTCCTGATCGTCTGTGGCGTCGCGACCGCGGCCACCGGGCTCGCGCTGGTGTTCCAGGAGCGTGCGCTCGCGCGCGACCTCGAGCTCGTCGCTCGCGCCCGGCTCGACACATCGGCGCGGGCCGCCGATCGGCTGGTGGACGCACACCTCCGGTCGCTCCGCGAGCGCTATCGCGCGATCTCCGGCACGCCGCAGTTCCGCGCGCACCTCGAGCTGCGCGACGCCCCCACGCTCGCGCACTACGCGGAGACGCTCGCCGATCAGCAGGGCGCGCAGCGCATCGTCTTCCTGGACGCGCAAGACGAGCTCGTGGCGGCTGCGGGCGACGCGTCGCTCGATCCCGCCCTGATGGGCAATCGCGCGGCGGCGCTCGTGGCGTCCGACGGCACCCCCTATGCGGCGGTGTCGGTGCCCCTCGAGACGGCAGGGCACACGGTGGGACGTCTGGTCACGTTCCATGCCGTCGGCCAGCCGGCACTGGACGAGTGGTCCGCGCTCGTCGGCGCGAACGTCCGGTTCGGGCGCGAGGTCCTGCGGCCCGGAGACGGGATCGACGCGAAGGTGCGCGACGTGGGCGCGCTCGAGCTTCGAGTCGCATCCTCGCTCGACGCCGAACGCGCGGCGATGACGCGTGCGCGGCGGAACCTCCTCCTCGCGGGCGTGATGGCGCTCGGCGCCGCGTTCGTCGCGAGCGTCTTCCTCACGCGGGGGCTCGTGCAGCCCATCCTCGAGATCAAGCGCGCCGCAGAGCAGATCGGGCAGGGCGACCTCGACGTCCGGGTGCACAGCACCCGGCGGGACGAGCTCGGGCAGGTGGCGCGCGCGTTCGATCTGATGCTCGAGAACCTGCGCGACTATCGCCGTCAGGTGGACACGCAGCAGCGCACGCTCGAGGCGAAGGTGCAGCAGCGCACGCTCGAGCTGCAGCGCGCGAGCGAGGGCGCCCTCAACCTGGCGCGCGAAGCGGACGACGCGAATCGCGCCAAGTCGCAGTTCCTCGCGAACATGAGCCACGAGATCCGGACGCCGATGAACGGCGTCATGGGCATGACCGATCTGCTGCTCGACACCGCGCTCACGCCGCGCCAGCGGAAGCTCGCAGAGACCGTCCACCGCTCGGGAGAGCTGCTGCTGTCCGTCATCAACGACATCCTCGACTTCTCGAAGAGCGAGGCGGGGAAGCTCGCGCTCGAGAAGATCGACTGCGACGTGCGGGAGATCGTGGAGGACGTGACCGCGCTCCTCGCGGAACGCGCCCAACGCCGTGGCCTCGAGCTCGCCTGCCGCATCCATGACGGAGTTCCGCCCGCAGTGCGCGCCGACCCCGGGCGCTTGCGGCAGGTGCTGACGAACCTCGTGGGGAACGCCATCAAGTTCACGGAGCGCGGGGAGGTGGTCGTCGAGGTGTCGACCACCGGCTCCTCGGAAGACGCGACGCTCGTCCGGTTCGAGGTGCGGGACACCGGGATCGGCATCGAGCGAGTCGCTCAGGAGCAGCTGTTCGAGCCGTTCCGGCAGGCCGACGCGTCGACGACGCGCCGCTACGGCGGCACCGGGCTCGGTCTCGCGATCTGCAAGCAGCTCGTCGAGTTGATGGGTGGAACGATCGAGGTCGAGAGCGAGGTGGGACGCGGTTCGCGCTTCTCGTTCGTCGTTCCGCTCGGCAGGGCATCCGCGGGCTGGCGCGAGAACGCGACGCCGGAGACCGACCTGCAGGGCCTGCGCGTGTTGATCGTGGACGACAACGCCACCAATCGCGAGATCCTGCAGCACCGGGTGCTGTCGTGGAGGATGCGAGCGACATCCGTTGCGGACGGCCCCACGGCGCTCAATGCGCTGCGCGGCGGTGCGGCGCTCGGGGCTCCGTTCGATCTCGCGATCCTCGACATGCACATGCCGGGCATGGATGGTCTCGCGCTGGCGCACGCGATCCAGGCTGAGCCGCCCCTCCGTTCGGTGCGGCTCTTGATGCTGACGTCGGTGGGGGTGCAGGGCGACGGGGAGGAGCTGCGCGAGGCCGGCATCGTCTCGCACCTCACGAAGCCCGTGCGGCAGTCCGAGCTGTACAACCGGATCGCCGATGTGATGGGTCGTCCGCTCTCGCCGGCAGTCCGCCACTCCATGGGGCGCGACGAGCGCCGCTCGGCGCTGCCGCGCCTCGGAGCGCTGGTCCTCCTGGTGGAGGACAACGTCGTCAACCAGGAAGTGGCGCGCGAGATGCTCGAGAGCCTCGGCTGTCGCGCGCACGTGGCTGCAGATGGGCTCGAGGCCGTGGACGTCGCCTACCACGGCGAGTACGACGCGATCCTGATGGACATCCAGATGCCCGGCATGGACGGCTACCAGGCCACGCGGACGATCCGGGCGCACGAGGAGCGGGAGTCGAGCGGCCGCCGGGAGCGGCGGCGCACGCCGATCATCGCCCTGACCGCGAACGCGATGCAGGGTGACAGGGAAGCGTGTCTCGAGGCGGGCATGGACGGCTACCTGACGAAGCCGTTCCGGCGGGACGAGCTGCTCGAGGCGCTCCGGCCGTTCGTGGGCGAGGTGGCGCGCGAGGAGGTGTCGGCGCCTGCCCCGTCCGACAATGCCACGCCGGCGCGCGCCGTGCTGGATCGCCGCGCGCTCGACGCCATCCGGGCGTTGTCGCCCGAGCGCGGCGCCACGATCGTCGCGCGCGTGATCGACGCGTATCTCCAGAGCGCCCCGGACGCGCTCGACGCCCTCTGCCGGGCGGTGTCGGAGAAGGACGCCGCGGCGGTGCAGGCGCACGCTCACGGTCTCAAGTCGAGCAGCGCGAACGTCGGTGCGCGCGAGCTGGCGGAGCTGGCCCGGGAGGCGGAAGCGCTCGGGCGGGCAGGCCAGGGCGCCGAGGCGGGAGCGATCGTCGAGCGCATGCGACCGGAGCTCCTGCGGGTGCGCGAGGCGCTCGTCGCAGAGCGCGAGCGGGTCACGGTGTGAGCGCAGAAGCGCGCAAGAAACGCCTCGTGCTCGTCGTCGACGACGATCCCACCATGCGGCTCCTCGTGCGCGAGGCGCTCGAGCCGCACGGCCTCGACGTGGAGGAGGCGGAGGACGGCGCGCGCGGCCTCGCGGTGTTCCGCGCCCGGACGCCGCAGCTCGTGCTGCTCGACGTGCAGATGCCCGGTCTCGATGGGTTCCGGCTGTGCGAAGAGATCCGGCGGCTGCCGGGCGCGAGGCACGTGCCGCTCGTCATGATGACGGGCCTCGACGACGTCGAATCGGTGCGTCGCGCCTACGACGCGGGCGCGACCGACTTCATCACGAAGCCGATCTCGTGGCTGATCCTCTCGCACCGTGTGCGGTATCTGCTGCGGGCCGCCGAGAACGTAGCCGCCCTGCGCCAGAGCCAGGAGCAGCTCGCGAACGCGCAGCGGCTCGCGCGGATCGGCAGCTGGCAGATGGAGCTGGCGACGGGCGAGATGGTGGCTTCGGAGGAGTTCTTCGCGATCTACGGGATCAGCCCTGGCGCCCTGACCCAGGCGTCGATCCTGGAGCGCGTGCATCCGGACGACCGCCCGGCCCTCATGGCGGCGGTCGAAGCCTGCCGCCGCGAAGGCCGCCCCCTGCACCTCGACCACCGCGCCGTGATGACGGACGGCTCCGAGCGGATCGTGCACTCGCAGGTCCTGCTCTCGCTCGACGATGCCGGGCAACCGCTCCGGCTCGAGGGCACGGTGCAGGACGTCACGGAGCGCAAGCGAGCCGAGGAGCAGATCCGCTATCTCGCCTATCACGACAGCCTCACCGGGCTCGGCAACCGGCTGCTCTTCAAGGAGCGGCTGAACGGCGCGCTGTCCCAGGCGCGGCGGAACGACGGCGTCCTCGGCGTCCTCTTCCTCGACCTCGACCACTTCAAGCGGATCAACGACACGCTCGGACACTCGGTCGGTGACCGCCTCCTCCAGGGGGTCGCGGATCGCCTGGTGGCGGGCGTGCGCGGGACCGACACGATCGCGAGATCGGGGCGCAAGGACTTCGACCACGCGGTGTCACGGCTCGGCGGCGACGAGTTCACCATCCTGCTCGCCGACGTGAAGGACGTGCAGGACCTCGCCAAGGTGGCGCGGCGCATCCTCGACGCGCTGTCCGCGCCGTTCCTGCTCGAAGGTCACGAGGTCGTGATCAGCGGGAGCATCGGGATCACGGCGCGCCCGCTCGACGGTGACGACGTGGAGACGCTCCTGCGAAACGCCGACGCCGCGATGTATCACGCGAAGGATCGCGGGCGGAACAACTATCAGTTCTACACCGAGTCGATGAACGCCGTCGCATTGGAGCGTCTCATCCTCGAGAGCAAGCTGCGGCGGGCGCTCGACCAGGACGAGTTCGAGCTGCACTACCAGCCCAAGGTGGACCTCCGCAGCGGTGCGATCACGGGGTACGAAGCGCTCGTGCGCTGGCGCGATCCGGAGCAGGGGCTCGTGCTGCCCGGCGTGTTCATCCCTCTCTGCGAGGAGACCGGCCTCATCCGGCCGCTCGGGGACTGGGTCCTGCGCGCGGCATGTCTCCAGCTGGCGCGGTGGCGGGATGCCCGCGGAGCTCCGCTGCCCGTGTCGGTCAATCTCTCGGTTCACCAGTTTCGCGCCGGAGGCCTCGTGGAGAGGGTGCAGCGCATGGTGGAGGAGACCGGGATCGACCCTCGCTGGCTCGAGCTCGAGATCACCGAGAGCGCGCTGCTCCAGGACGAAACGGCCGTCGTGGGCGCGCTGGCCGAACTTCGCGCGATCGGGATCCGCATCGCGATCGACGATTTCGGGACCGGCTACTCCTCCTTCAGCTATCTGCGAAAGCTCCCGGTCGACGTCCTCAAGATCGATCGTTCGTTCGTGTCGGGCGTCGAGGACCATCCCGACGAGGCCGCGCTCCTCGCCGCGATCGTGTCGATGGGCCGGGCGCTGCGGCTTCACGTGATCGCCGAAGGCGTGGAGACCGAAGGGCAGCGGGCCCTGCTCTCCGCCTGGGGATGTCACGAGATCCAGGGCTTCCTCGTCGGTCCGGCCGTGCCTGCGGATGCCGCGGAGGCGCTGCGGCGCCGGTCCTGAGCTCCCACACGCGTGGCGCGGTCGGGCTACCCTCGGCGCGTGCGCCCCGGACCCCGATCCCCGCGTCTGCTGCTGCTGCTGGCGGGCCTGCTCCTCTTCGGCGCCTGCTCCCGGGGGCCGGAGCGGATCGTGCTCGTCACGATCGACACCCTGCGCGCCGACCACGTGGGCTGCTACGGCGACGCCCAGGCGCGGACGCCCGTGATCGACGGGCTCGCCGCGGACGGGGTGCGGTTCGAGGTGGCGCTCTCGCCCGTTCCGCTCACACTGCCCTCCCACACCTCCATCCTCACCGCGCTGGATCCGCCGCGGCACGGGGTGCGCCACAACTCGATGTACCGGCTCGGGGCCGGGCCCGCGACGTTGGCCGAGCGCCTCCGCGCCCAGGGCTTCGCGACCGCGGCCTTCGTCGGCGCGGTCGTCCTCGATCCCCGCTTCGGGCTGGGGCGCGGTTTCGACACCTACGACGATGCCACCGATCCGCGACGGCCCGGCGTGATCGGGTTCGCCGAGCGCACCGCCGACCACGTGGTGGACGCGGCCCTTCGCTGGGTCGACGGCGCGCCACCACGCTTCTTCCTCTGGGTCCACCTGTACGACCCGCACGCGCCGTATCTCCCGCCGGACGACCTCTTGCGCGAGTTCCCCGGCGCGCCCTACCGCGGCGAGATCGCCTTCGCGGACCGCGAGCTCGGCCGTCTGCTCGCGTCGCTGCGCGCACGGTTCGGCGCCGGGGACACGCTCGTGGTCGTGACCAGCGATCACGGCGAGAGCCTGGGGGACCACGGCGAGCTGACGCACGGCTACTCGCTCTACGACTCGACGCAGCGCGTTCCGCTCGTGATGGCGGGGCCCGGCGTCCCGAAGGGCGTGGTCGTGCGGGACCCCGCCCGGCTGATCGACGTGGCCCCGACGGTGCTGGGGCTGGCCGGCGCACCGCCTCTCGACGGCGTGGACGGAGCCGATCTCCGGCCTCTCATCGCGGGGCGCGAGAAGCAGCCGCGGCGGACGTACATGGAGACCTGGGCGACGCAGCTCGATTACGGCTGGAGCCCGCTGTATGCGCTGCGGACCGACGTCTCGAAGCTCGTCGACGCGCCGCAGCCGGAGCTCTACGACCTCGTCGACGACCCCGCCGAGATCCACAACCTCGCCGACGCACGTCCCGCCGACGCCGCCGCGCTGCGATCCGAGGTCGAAGCCCTCGCAGCGCGGTCCGCGCCCGCGGCCGCGCCGGTCGAGCTCTCGGAGGCGGACCGCGCCCGTCTCGAAAGCCTGGGCTACGTGGTGTCGTCTCCGGTCAGTGTCGGACCGGAGCTCGGGCACGTCGGCGGTCCCGATCCGAAGTGGGAGCGGGGCCTCCTCGCGCGGATCTCGGAGGTCGGCGACCTGATCGCGCAGGACAGGGTGGCGGAGGCGCACGCTGCCCTGCAGCGCATCCACGGCGGCGGGCCGTTCGTCTCCGCGATGCGCGCTCGGGCGGCGATCGCGGCGCAGGACCCCGAGGCGGCGCTGCGCGAGGTCGAGACGCTCGAACGCTATCCGGGACAGCAGTCCGTGGCCGCGCAGACCCGGGCGCAGGCGCTCCTGATGCAGCAGAAGCTGGACGAGGCGGAGGCGGCCTACGAGAAGGCGCTCGCGCTCGAGCCCACGTCTCCGAGCCTGCACCAGGGGCTCGGTCAGCTGGCGGAGGCGCGCGGCGACCGCGCGCGCGCAATGGAGCTGTACGGACGCTCCGTGGAGCTCGATCCGAGCGGGATCGACGTTCGCTGGCGCCTCGCGGCCCTGTGGATCGAAGACGGCCGCGACCCGGAGGCCGAAGCGCTGCTGGAGCCCCTCGACGCACGGACGCTCGAGCGGCCGGCGACGGCCGTGCGGCTCGCCTATGCGGAGGTGCGCGTGGGTCGCACCGACGCCGCGGAGCGTCGCCTCGAGGCGGCCGCGCGGGCGCATCCCGACTCCACGCTGATCGCGACCACGCGAGGCCATCTCCTGGAGAAGCTCGGCCGCCCCCAGGAGGCGCTCGTGGCGCGCGAGACCGTCCTGCGGCTCGAGCCCGACTCGCCGGGCGCGCAGAACGACGTGGCATGGAACCTCGCGCTGGTCGGTCGCGATCTGGACCGCGCGCTCGCGCTCGCCCAGCGGGCCGCCGCAGCCGATCCGAATTCTTCCGACATCCTCGACACGGTCGCCTTCGTGCGGCTGGCCCGTGGAGAGCCGTCCGATGCGCTCCGCGCGATCGATCGCGCGCTCGTCCTCCGCCCATCCACCGAGGCGGCGGCGCACCTCTACTATCAACGCGCGCTCGCGCTCGATGCGCTCGGCCGCCGCGCTCTAGCGCGAGAGGCGCTCGCGCGAGCGCTCGCGAGCCCCGGCTCGCGTCCGCCTTCCTGGTGGGCCGACGCGCAGGTCCTGGCGACGCGCCTCGGAGTCGAGCGGCCCCACGGCGACCTGGGGGGCGATTCGGGCTAGGGCGCCGGCGGGCGCGGCGCAGGCGGATCGGCGCCACCCGACGCGAGCCGCGCGAGGGAGTCGCGCCGGTCGCGCGGGATCCGCGTCGGGCGCCCGGAGCCGTCCACCATCGCGTGCTCGGTCGCGGCGGTGGCGAGAAGCTCGCTGCCCCGGCGCACCACGTACGCCATGCGCAGTGAGGCGCCGCGCACCCATTCGAGCCAGGTCGTCACCTCGATCTCGTCGTCGAACGCGGCCGAGCGGTGATAGCGCAGGTCGACCGCGGTGGTCGCGTAGTGGAGGCCCTCCGCGACGTACGCACGGTAGGGTCGGTCGTGCTCGTCGAGCCAGACGACGCGCACGAGCTCGAGGTAACGCACCCAAATTGGCGTGATGGACGATGCCCATCGCATCGGTCTCGTAGAACGGGACCCGATGGCGGACGGTGGACGTCTTCGCGGTGGGCGGCGCTGTCTGCGGGAGCGGGGACCGGGCCACGCGCGCGATGCTATCCGACCTGTCGAGAGCGATCACGAACCAGCCCGCACTCCGGGGCGGCCAGGCTGCGACGGGTCGTCCCGGGGCGCGGAGGGGTAGAATGGGCGACGCCGTCCGGGGTGGGACGGAGGGAGGCTCGCGCCATGAAACTGCTCTGGTTCCACCTGATGCCGTACACCGACCTGCCCGACGACTTCAAGCAGCGCCATCCCTCCGTCTGGGTGGACATCGACTCGCGACTCTTCGATCCCGCGAAGGCGCACCGCATGTACAACGACTTCATGGACGAGCTCGAGGCGGCAGCCGACGCCGGCTTCGACGGCATCTGCGTGAACGAGCACCACTCGAACGGCTACGGCCTGATGCCGTCGCCCAACCTGATCGCAGCCAGCCTCGCCCGGCGCACGCGCGACGCGGCGGTCGTGGTGATGGGGAACTCGCTCGCGCTCTACAACCCGCCGATTCGCGTCGCCGAAGAGTTCGCGATGCTCGACTGCATCTCGGGTGGACGTCTCGTGGCGGGCTTCCCGGTCGGGACGCCGATGGACACCTGCTACGCGTACGGCATGAACCCGAGCCAGCTCCGCGAGCGCTACCACGAGGCGCACGACCTGATCCTGAAGGCGTGGACCGAGCCCGACACGTTCTCGTGGAACGGGCGGTATCAAAAGCTGCGTTACGTGAATCCCTGGCCGCGGCCGCTCCAGAAGCCGCACCCGCCGATCTGGATCCCCGGCGGCGGCTCCGTGGAGACCTGGCAGTGGTGCGCGGAGCGTGACTACGTGTACGCGTACCTCTCGTACTTCGGCTACCAGGCCGGCCAGGCCACGATGAACGGGTTCTGGGAGGAGATGAAGCGGATCGGGAAGGACCGCAATCCGTTCCGGGCGGGCTTCCTGCAGTTCGTGGGCGTGGCGGAGTCGCGCGAGGAGGCGCTCGACCTGTATCGCGAGTCGGCCGAGTACTTCTACAACCGGTGCCTGCACGTCGATGCCCGGTTCGCGGCGCCCCCGGGCTACGCCAGCGAGGCGACGATCCGTTCCAAGGTGGTGTCGCAGGTGCTCCAGGCGGCGGCGCGGGCGACCGACGAGCGCGCGTTCGGAGCTCCGTCGTTCGAGGAGATCGTCTCGAAGGGCTACGTGATCGTGGGTAGCCCGGACGAGGTGGCCGAGCAGCTGCGTGAAGTCGCGGTGACCTTGAACGTCGGACAGCTCATGCTCCTGCTGCAGTTCGGCAACATGGGAAAGCAGCTCGCGCTCTACAACACCGAGCTGTTCGCGAAGCGCGTGATGCCGCAGCTGAAGGATCTCTTCGAACGCGAGTGGGAGAACCAGTGGTGGCCCAAGCCGCTCGCGTCCGCGGAGCGCGCGCGCCCCCGCGAGGTGGCGCGATGACCGGGGCGGGGCGGGCGAGCGCGCGGTTCGTACGCGTCGCGGGCGAGGACGTGCGGGTGCTCGAAGCCGGGCGGGGCGAGGCGGTCGGCTTCCTCGCGGGCCTCGGAGGACTTCCGGCGTGGACCCCCTTCCTGGACCGGCTCGCGACGGAGCGCCGGATCGTGGCGCCTTCGCTGCCGGGCTTTCCGGGCGGCGGCCACATCCACCACCGCCTCGACGATCTCCTCGACTGGATCACGGTGACACTCGATCTGCTGGACGCCGCCGGTCTCGCAGGTGCCGATCTCGTGGGCCACGGGCCGGGCGGCCTGCTCGCCGCCGAGGTCGCTGCGCTCTCCCGCGCCTCCGTCGGCCGACTCGTGCTGATCGCGCCGTTCGGTCTGTTCGACGCAGCGGAGCCGGTGGCCGACCCGTTCGCGCGCCGCGCGTCCGAGCTGCCGCGCCTGCTCTCGGCGAAGCCCGAGGCGTTTGCGGCGACGCTGGCGCCTCCGCACGGTGAGGACGAGGTGGAGTGGGGAGTGGGGAGCGTCCGTGCGGCCGAAGCGGCGGCGCGTCTCCTCTGGCCCCTCGGTGACCTGGGCCTGCGCAAGCGGCTCCATCGCATCGCGTCGCCGACGCTGCTCCTCTGGGGCGGCGACGACCGGCTCGTGCCCGCGAGCTACGCGAAGCGGTTCGCCGACGGAATCGCGGGCCCCACCCGGATCCGCTCGATCGAAGGCGCCGGCCACCGGGTCGATCTCGACGCTCCCGGCGCTGCGGCCGAAGCGGTGCTCGCCTTCCTCCGGGAGCCCCGACCCCCGGGAACCTGAGACCCCGCGGCTAGCGCGGCGTGTCGGGGAGCGGGCGCATCAGACCCAGCAGGGGGCAGCCGCCCGTCTCCGTCACGAGGATCAGGGCGTCCGGCCCGCTCGGACGGAACTCCAGGGAGCCCACGCCTTCCTTGGCGCGCGCGGCACACTCCGGCGTGTTGGGGAGCGCGACGACGGAGTCCGCTCCGCCGCTCCAGCCCACCTCGCCGCCGAGCGGGAAGCGCCCGCGCACGAGGATCATGTCCTCGTCCCGGTAGAACGCGCGGAAGGTCGCCTGCTTGCGGGGCGCCGGCGGGCCGGGCGTCCGCGGCCTGCGGTCCCGCCAGAACGCGAGCGATCCGATCCCGGCGCTCTCGCAGCGCTCGTCGCCGCGCACGAAGGTGCCGCCCACGAGGCCGGCGACGTAGCGGACCTGCGTGCCGGGAGTGAGGACGCTCCGACACTCGGGGCTGTCGGGCGTGAAGGTCTGGATGCCCGCACCCTCGCCCGCGATCACGGCGTCGAGGTAGCCGCCGTGGGGCGCCACATGCGCCACGTCGAGCGCGCCGTTCAGCGTGCGGAAGATCGGACCGGAGAGCTCCTTCGGTCCCTCGCCGCCGCCTGCGCAGGCCGCTGTGAGCACGAGCGGGAGGGCCAGAGTGGCGCCGAGTCGGAGCGATGCGTGCTGCGCCCGGAGACCCATCGGGTCGCAGCCTACGGGACGACGCGCTCGGAGAGCAAGCGCGGAATTCCGGTGGGCTCCCCGTGCATCGTCTGCTAGAAAGCGCCCGTGTCGCAGTCCGGCCCCGCGCGCCCGCGAGGTCTCCTCCAGCTCCGGCGGTTGGTTCTCCTGTGCGCAGCCGCACTCTGCTCGCCGGTCCGAGCCGGGACGATCGAGGGGCTCCCGAGGCTCGAGATCGGCGAAGGCGAGCGCCTGCTGGTCGTCGCGCCGCACCCGGACGACGAATCGCTCGGTGCCGGAGGTCTGGTGCAGGCCGTGCTCGCGAAGGGCGGAAGCGTCCGGATCGTCACGCTCACGCCGGGCGACGGCTATGTCGAGGCGGTGGAGATGGCGACGGGCGAGCCCTCGCCGCGCCCCGTCGAGTTCGAGGCCTATGGCGAGAGGCGGATCGCCGAGCTGCGCGCCGCTGCCGCGACGCTCTCCGGCGGCAAGGCGCGCGTCGACGTCCTCGGCTTCCCCGACGGCGGGCTGGGACCCCTGCTCGGTCCGTACTACATGCGCACCCATCCCGAGCGGTCCCCCACGACGGGCGAGACCGAGACCTACGACCCGGAGGCCTATGCGCGCGGCGTGCCGTACGACGGCGAAGACGTGAAACGGGAGCTGGTGCGCATCCTCGAGGAGACGCGTCCGACGATCGTGGCGTGCCCGGACGCGCTCGAGAAGCACTGGGACCATTCGGCAACCGGCTTGTTCACGCTGCTCGCGATCGAGGACTGGGCGCGTGTCACCGGACGCACCGAAGGCGCACGCGATCCGGAGCGCCGGCCGCCCACGATCCTCACCTACGTCGTGCACTGGCCCCACTGGCCGCCCGGCTGGGAGTCGGGCTCGCCGCCGCCGGCGGCACCTCACGCCGCGCCTCTCTTGTTTCCGCCGGATCTGCCCACACGCGGATACGCGCGTGTTCTGCTGCCCCTTTCGCCGGAGGAGGTCGAGCGCAAGGCGGCGGCGCTCCGGGCTCACGCGACGCAGCAGGCGGTCATGGGGCCGTTCCTGGCGTCTTTCGAGCGGGCGACGGAGCCGTACAGCGTGATCTCCGGCGAGGACCTCAAGAAGCTCGATGGGATGATCGAGGAGTCGATCGCCCGCGACTCCAGCCGAGGAGCGCCGCCCCGCCCCACGCCGTGAGCGCGACCGCGAGCGGCAGCAGGTACCACGCCGCCCGGTACACGAGCAGCGAGCCGAGGATCCCCGCGGTCTCGCCCCGCCCCCGCAGCAGCCAGAGCATCACGGTCTCGAAGACCCCGATCCCTCCCGGTACGTGGCTCGCCATCGCGACCAGCTGCGCCACGAGGAAGAGGCCGCAGAAGTGGACGGGCCCGACGTCGCCCGCCGCGGGCAGGAGCACGTAGAGCGCGACCGCGGAGCCCGCCCACTCGAGTCCGCCGACGACCATCTGCACCGAGGCGAGACCCGGCCGCGGGAGCGCGAGCTCGTGGCCGCGCACGCGCAGCGGAGCGCGGAGGCGCCAGGCCGCCACGAGCCAGCCCGCAGTCGCGAGGGCGAAGCCGACGCCGAGCGCCCGCACCGTGCCGTTGGCGAGGGTGGCGATCCCGGGCGTGGACGGGCTCGAGGCCACGGGCAGCGCGGGTGGCGCGCCGAGGAACGTCACGGCGGAGAGCGCGGCGAATCCCGTCCACGTGGTCGTGGCGACGAACGCCACGAGCTTCGCGATCTCGGCGCTCGAGAGCCCGAGCCGGGAATAGAGGCGCGCGCGCACCACGGTGCCCCCGAGCCCCGCGAGCCCGACGTTGTGGCTCACGGCGGACGCGATGAAGCCCACGGCCCAGGCGCGCGCGGCGAGCCCGCGACGTCCCAGGAACACGGTCGCGAGCACGTCGTAGGACGCGAGGGCCGCGTAGCCCACGACGACGACCAGGAGCGCGAGGGCGATCCGTCCGGTCGGGAGGGAGCTCGCCTCCGCGAGCACGTCCGCGAGCGATACCCGGCGCAGCTCCTCGACGATCGCTGCGAGCACGACTCCGAAGATCGCGACACCGAGGAGCGGCAGGAGGCGTGAGAGGAGCGGGCGCCTCTTCACGCCGCGCGCGGCTGCGGGGAGCGCTCTTCCTCGGGCCCCGTGTACCACCAGGCCCACGCGATGAGCACCGCCTGGAACGGAAGGCGCACCCAGTTCAGGACGCCCGCACCTTCCGTGGCGCCGCCGATCGGCACGTCGTGCAGCGCGACGTGGAGGTTCGCGGGGAACACCGCGATCAGCAGCGCGATGATGCCGCATGCCGCCGGGCGGCGGAGACCCGGCACGAGCACTGCGACACCGAGCGCCACCTCGGCGAGGCCCGAGAGCGCGACGAGCTCGACGTGCCACGGCAGGTAGGGCGGCATCATCGGCAGGTAGAACTCGGGAACGCGAAAGTGGTTCACGCCGGCCAGGATGTAGAAGACACCCATCAGGCCGAGCAGGATCCGCTTCGCGGTGCTCATGGCGGCCGACTATACGCAAGGATCGGCCGCGTGACGCGCGACCGGGGCGCGCGGCCGCGCCTCAAGCGGCGAGCCGCTCCCTGCGCCGTCGCGCGCGCTGGTCGTCCCATTCGAGCACCGCGGGCAGCACGACGACGTAGCAGACGAGGGTGGCGCCCACGCCGAGGGTCAGGATCTGACCGAGGGCGGCCATGCCCCGGTGCGAGGCGAACGCCAGGCTCCCGAACGACAGGATGGTGGTGAAGGCGGCGAAGAACACGGCCCGCGCCGTGCTGGTGCCGAGCACGTCCACCTCTTCGGGGTTCGTCCGGTGCCGGTGTACGAGATGCACGCCGTTGTCGATACCCATGCCGAGCAGCATCGGCAGGACGATCACGTTCGCGAAGTTGAACTGCATGCCGAGCGCCACCATCGTCGCCACCGTGACCGCGGCGGCGAGCGCGAGCGGGAAGAACGCGAGCACAGTGTCCCACACGTTGCGCCACAGGAACATCAGGAAGATCGCCATGCTGGCGAGCCCGACGACGAGGGCCTGCTTCATGGCTCCCGAAGTGACGCGTCCCCACTCCACGAGGCCGACTGCGGGGCCGGTCATGTTCGGCGCGAGCTCACCGACGGAGTCCATGAACTCCTCGAGCGCTGCGCTGTCCGAGAGATCCTTCTTCGCGAAGACCTGGATCCTCGCCGTGCCGTCGGGCGCGAGCATCTGGTCCTTGAGCTCGGCGGGTAGCACGTCGAGAGTCACTCGATCCGGTGTCAGCGACGTCACGAGGCCCTCGAGCTGCTCGGGCAGGGTGCCGACCACGTTCGACTGCACCTGCGCGAGCAGCGCGTCGGGCGCGCCGGCGCTCGCGACGCGGGCGCGAAGGCCGGCGAGAGCGTCCCGGAGCCGCTTCTCCGCCGCCTGGAGCGGCGCGTCCTCCGCGGCCGCCCCCGCATCGGGCCTCGCGAGCTCCGCTTCGAGCGCGCCGAGCGCGGCGAGCTGCGCCGCTGCGTCCGGCGGCGCGCCCGGAGGGCCGACCGGCGGGACGAACAGCGCCGCTTCCTCGAGGATCGCGCGCTTCGCCTCCTGATCGGAGGGGACGAAGTCGAGGACGGTGATCGCCTGCTTCACCGGCTCCTGTCCCGCGAGGCGCTTCGCGAGAGCCTCGGCGGTCGCGAGATCGGGCGTCAGCACGTCGATCGTCCAGGGTGACGTCGTGCTGCGCGACAGGAGGTCCTGGAAGGCCTGCACCGACTCCGTCCTCGGGTCGCGCAGGTTCACCGGGTTGTGATCGAAGCGGGCGCGCGGGAGCAGGACGACCGAGACCAGGGCGACCACGGCGGCGCTGATGCGGATCGCGCGCGCGTATTTCACCGGCAGGTGTCGCATGCGTGCGGCCCACGGAATCTCGGCCGGAGCGACGCGCGGCGACGCGCCCGCGCCGAGCGAGAGCAGCGCAGGGAGCACGGTGAGGCTCGACGCGAGGCTGAGCAGCATGCCGCCACCGGAGATGAGCCCGAGCTCTGCGACTCCCCGGTAGTCGGTGGGGAGGAACACGAGGAACCCGATTGCCGTCGTACCGGCGCTCGAGACGAGCGAGCTGCCGATCGACTCTCCGGTCTCGATCAGCGCCTCCGCGCGCGAGCGGCCCTGGGCGACGAGCTCCGCGTACCGCATGCAGACGTGAATGCCGAGCTCGCCGCCGAGCCCGACGATCAGGACGTTGAAGACCGCGGAGACCTGATTCAGATGGCCGACCGCGACCGTGGCGAAGGCGTTGGACCAGATGAGGCTCACGAACAGGCTCACCGCGAGCGCGAGCACGACGCGTACGGAGCGGAGGGCGAAGAAGACCGCCACCGTGAAGAGAACGAACGACACGACCGCCACGACCTTGCCCTGGACGTTGACGGCCAGGAGCTCCTCGTAGTTGAGGATCGCCGAGCCGGTGACGCGAACCGTCACCCCGTGGTCGGCGTCGAGCGAGAGGTCGCGCGCCGCGTCGCGGATGGCGCGCACGGCGGGCTCCGCGAAGAGCAGCTCGTCGAACTTCTCCTGGGGACGGATCGCTATGACCCGGTGTCGTGCTTCCTCCGACATCGAGCCGCCGATCAGCGCGTCGCCCCAGGGATCGGGGGCGGCGCGGCCCGCGGAAGCGGCCTCGATCGCCACGCTCACCCGGTCGAGGGCGGGCGCGAGGTCGAGGCCCACGTTGACGCCGTCGTGCCGGGCCTTCACGGCCTGGCGCAGGAGATCGCTGATCCCGACGAGGCTCGGGTCGTGCGCGATCTCGGCGAGGAACGGCTGGACGTTCGCCAGGCGGTCGGAGAGATCCTCCAGCTCCTTCGTGTCGAGATAGAGCAGGGCGTTCCGGTCGAAGAAGGCCCCCCCGCCCACGACCTGCACGACGTCGAACAGGTCGGTGCGCTGGGCGAGGCGGTCCCTCAGGGCGTCCGCGGCGCGGCCGGCAGCGGAGGCGCTGTCGCCGTCCACGAGGATCAGGATGTCGTCGTTGGCGGCGCGGAAGGTCCGTTGGAACTCCCGCTCCCGCTGCCGGAAGGGCAGATCGGCCGAGATCATGGCGTCCGGGTCGGCGTTCACCCCGAGATTGAGCGCGGCGTAGATGCCCAGGAAGACGGTCAGGATGAGGGTGATTCCCACCACCAGCGCGGGGCGGCGATCGACGTAGGCGATCCAGCGACCGCAAGCGCGCCCCACGACCTCGTCGAAGGATCCAGCCAAGCGCCCCCCCGCTCAGCGGCGCCGCTCGGGCCGCCGATGAGCGGCGGCACGGATAGCAGATCTGGATCCGCTCCCGGGGGGGGCGGGCGCTGGAACGATCGACCGGATCTTGGCTAGCGTCTTCGCCGCTTGGTGGGGGGCCACATGGACGAGCGATCTCTCGAGCTGGCGCTCCGGCGCTGGGGCCGGACGGCTTTTTCCTTCGACACGATCCAGTCGTCGGAGCGCTACCGCTTCTTCGAGTCCGGCCGCGTTCCGGGGGCGGTCGTGCCCTACCGGACCCTCGGGCGGGTCGACGCCGTGATCGGCGAGCCCCTGGCGCCCGAGGAATCGCTGTCCGAGGTCACCGCGGAGTTCCTGGAGTCGCGGAGCGCGGTCGGCAGGTGCGTCCTCGGGTTCTGTGCCTCCGAGGCTTTCGCCCGCGCGGCGGTGGCGGCAGGCGCCGCCGCCGCCCAGATGACCTCCGAGCCCGAGCTCGATCCCGCCACGTACGAGCCCGCGGGCGGCAGCGCGAAGAAGCTGCGCTCCTACGTTCGCCGGCTGCGCCGGAACGGCGTCGAGGCGACGGCCATTCCAGCCGGCGCCCGGTCGCTGCCGCCGGAGTTCCAGCGTTCGGCCGATGCGCTCATCGACACCTGGCGCCGCAAGGCGGTGGGCCGATCGGCGCACATCCTCGAGGTGGATCCGTGGCGACGCCTCCACGAGAAGAGGTACTTCGGTGTGTACGATCCGAAGTCCTCGGATCGGCTCTGGTCGCTTCTCATCGCGCACCCCGTGTACGCGTACGACGGCTGGCACCTCTGCCACTTGATCCGCGATCCCGAGGCGCCGAAGGGCGTCACCGAGCTGGCCGTGATGAGCGCGATCGAGACGCTGGGAGACGAGGCGGTGCGCTACGCGACGTTCGGGCCGTTCGGCTCGCCGCGCGCCGGCGAGTTCTTCGGGTTCGGCCGCGTCACCGAGGCGATCGTCCGGCGCGCATACGACTTCGCCGCAACGACGGGGGGCTACGGGAACTCGGTGGAGTTCTACCGGAAGGTGCAGTCCGGGCCCTGGCGTTCGCGCTACATGATCCTCTACCCACGTCTGGCGATCGTGCGCTGCTACCACGCGGTCCTGCGCCTCTCGCACGTCTTCGGGTTCCACGGGCCCGGCTAGTGCCCCCCGAGCTCACGATCGCGCTCCTCTGGCTCGGGTTCGGCGCGACCCACGTCACTCTATCGAGTGCCCCCACGCGGGCCCGGCTCGTCGATGCGCTCGGGCTTCCTGCCTTTCTCGGGCTCTACTCCGCGGTGGCATTCGCCTTCTTCGTACCGCTCGTCTTCGTGTACTTCGGTCACAGGCACGAGGGCCCCGTCCTCTGGGGGGTGGGCGTGGGGCCCGGCGGGCGTTGGGTCGTCTACCTGGGCATGGCCGCGGCCTTCGTGCTGCTCGTCTCGAGCCTGCTGCGACCGAGCCCGGCGGGCATCGTCGCGGGCAGCCCGACGCCGTACGGTGTCTACCGGATCACGCGCCATCCGCAGAACATGGCGCTCGCGCTCTTCGGCGGCCTGCACCTGATCCCGAACGGCGCCGCCGCCGACGTCGTCTTCTTCGGGGGCTTCGTGGCGTTCGGCCTGGTCGGCTCCTGGCACCAGGATCGCCGGAAGCTCGCGGCCGGCGTCCCCGGCTTCGCCGCCTTCGTCGCCGGCACCCCGTTCCTGCCCTTCACGGGCCGCGAGACGATCCGGGGACTCCGCGAGCTCTCGCCGGTCGGCGTCGCGCTCGGCGTCGGAGCCGCCATCCTCGTTCGCCACTTCCACGGAGCGTGGTTCGGCGGCTAGGATGGCCTCCGGCACGGAGTCTCCATGCCGAGGGGCGTCTTGCCGATCCTTCCGCCATGACGCTGGACGCGATCTCGCTCCTGGTGCTCGCGGCGTTCGTGGCGCTCGGCGTCCGCCGCGGCGCGCTCGCCAGCGCGCTGGGCGTCGTGACCCTCGTCGTCGCGTATGCCGCGAGCGTGGCGGGGATGTCGCCGCTCGGCGGAGCGCTCGGGGCGATCCTCGGCCTCCCCCCGCTGCTCGCTGCGCCGTTGGCCGGAACGCTGGTCTTCGCGGTCGCGCTCGTGCTGCTCGGTGGGGTGTCCCGGTCGATCGTGGCCCGTCAGCGCCGCGCGCGGGGCGACGCCCCGCGCAGCGCGCTCGACGTTCTCGGCGGTGGACTCGTGGGCGGGCTCCGCGGCGCCTTCGTGGTGCTGCTGCTCGGCTGGCTCGGCGCGTGGACCGAGGCGCTGCGCGAGGCCGCGCCGACCTCGGGTCAGTCGACACTCCAAGGTGTCTCCGGCTCGCGCGTCACGCGCCTCGCCGAAGACGTCGTGGAGGTGGGCGCCGGCGCCGTCATGGGCCGCGACACCCCGCAAGGGCGCGTCGCGGTGCAGCTGCTTGCCCACCCCGCGGTCACACTGTCGGCCATGCGTGGGGCGCTCGCGAGCCCGAGCCTCGCGACGCTGCGCGACGACGCCGATTTCTGGGACGCGCTCGAGCGGGGCGACGTGACCGGCGCGCTCGCGCGCGGGAGCTTCCGCTCGCTGGCATACGACCCGATGCTGAGGGCGGACTTCGCCCGACTCGGGCTGGTCCCGGCAGCGGCCGCGAGCGACCCGCAGGAGTTCGCGGTCGCGACGGTCGACGTGGTGCGCGCGATCGCGCCGCGCATCGCGGGCCTGCGCTCCGATCCCGAGCTCCAGCGGCTGCTGGCCGATCCCGAGGTGAAGGCCGCGCTGGAGCACGGAGACCGCTGGGCCCTGCTCGGGAACCCGGGCTTCCAGAAGCTTGCCGCGCGCCTCGCCGCGCAGCGCTCCTGATCCGGCCCAGCCCGCCTTTGCGAGCTGCCGCCGTCGCTAGAAGCTAGAAGAGCGGGGCGTCCCCGTCCGGCGCGTAGGCGGTGATCTCGCAATCGAGCGAGATCAGCTCGAAGGTCGGCGGGGTCCAGCGCGCCTGCGCCGTCGCGCTCCCCGTCGGAACCTCGGCCGCCTGCGATGCGATGTCGTTCGTCATGCCTTGGTTATAGCAGCGGTCGCCCCGGCCGCGCCCGCAGGCAGGCGGTCGCGTGGACCGGACCGCATCTCGATCGCCTGGACCAGTGCCTCGCGCGTCACGGCGCCGACGATCCTGCCGCCCTCTTCGATCGGGATCTGGCCGACCTCCCCCGTGGCCATCGCGCGCAGGAGATCGCGCGCAGGGCTGTCGGGTGTCGCGGTCAGGACCTTCGCCATCGGCGTGGCCACCTGATCGATGGCGGTGCCGTCCCACACATCGGGGGCGAGCCGTCGCACGTCCGTGAGCGAGATGAGCCCGACGGTCGCGCCGTCCCGCTCGACGAGGGCCCAGCGACGACCCCGCATCACCAGCTCGCGCGCGAAGCGCCCGACGCTCGCGCTCGCCGCGATGTGGTCCACGTCCTGCGACATGAGGTCGCGCGCCCGCAGGTCGCGCAGCGAGGCGTCCACGGTCGCCTGGCGGGCCGTCGCCTGCGCCGCCGAGAGCAGGAACCAGCCGATGAACGCCGTCCAGAGCCCGCCGATGTCGCCGCCCACGGCGCGCAGCGCGCCCCATGCGATGAACGCGTACGCGATCCACTGACCTACGCCCGCCGCGACGCGGGTGGCGCGGTCGAGATCTCCCGAGCGCCACCACAGGAATGCGCGGAGCACGCGCCCGCCGTCGAGCGGGAAGCCGGGCAGGAGGTTGAAGAGCGCGACTCCCGCGTTGATCATCGCGAGCCATCCGAGCGTCGTCGCCGGCAGCGAATCGACCGGCGCGACCGCGGCGAGCCCGGCGAAGAGCAGGGCGAGCAGCGCGCTCACGATCGGACCCGCGATCGCGATCTTGAGCTCCGCGCTCGCCGAGTCGGGCTCGCGCTCCAGCATCGCGACACCGCCGAAGATGAAGAGCGTGATCGAGCGGACCGGCACGCGGTGCCGCAGCGCCACGACGCTGTGGCCGAGCTCGTGCAGCAGGATGGAGAGGAAGAAGAGCAGGGACGTGGCGGCGGCGCCCACGACCCGCAGCCCGCCGGACCAATCGGGGTGCTCCGCGCGCAGGCTCCCCGCCAGCCCGAACGTGACGAGCAGGAAGACCACGAACCACGTGGGGTGCAGGAAGATCGGGATTCCGAAGACCCGTCCGATGCGGAGGCCGCCCATGTCGGCAGCTTAGCCCCCGCCGGGGTCAGCGCAGCAGCACGTCGCAGACGAATCGCACGCGCCGCACGAGTCGGCCGAACGCGTTCCGATGGATGTTCCGCCGGAGCAGGACGAGCGCCCGCCGCTCGAGCGTGTAGCGATCGAGCGCGCGCCGCCCCCGCGGCGGCGCCACGTCCGGCACGGCGTCGAGCTCGGCCTCGATGCGCTTCCGCTCGTAGCCCCACGTCGCGAGGTCTTCGTCCGAGAGCGCGCCGAGGATGGCTCGCGCCTGCGCCACCTTCGCGGCGTCCCCCGCCATCGCCCGCGCCCAGCGCGCCACCGACTTCGTCGTCGGGCGCGCCTCCCGCCCGACCGTGATGGGATCGCCGAGACCCCGGGCCGCCGGCGCCCGCGCCGATTCGTCGCGCCCGTACTCGACCATCCCCGGCTCGAACGCGACGCCGAGGTGTCCGCACACGCGAGTCAGCTCGCGCGTAGGGTCCGAGACGAGCTCTTCGTAGCGGACGTGGACGAGCGGGACCGATCGCTCGCGCAGGAAGCGGGCGATCGCCGGCACGTAGCGCTCGAGCAGGGGGTTGAGGGCGTGGGCCGCCTCCTGGTCGCCGTCGAAGAAGGACTGCACGAACGACGACCAGACCGCGAGCGGATGGCGGGTCAGCACGACGTACCGTGCGCCCGGATACAGCTTCGCGACGAAGTCGAGGACGAGTGCGTACGCGGGCGTCTTGTCGAGGAGCAGCTTGCGGCCCGAGCCCCGGAGCAGGCGCTCGTAGATCGTGTCCGAGCAGGCGCGCATCGCGTCGAGGTAGTCGCCCTCCCCGCCGGGGAGCGCCTTCACCAACTCATGGGCGGCCTGGCGCACGATGATCGGGTCGTAGGGCGCGCGCTCGACCGACCCGTAGTACCCGAGGTGGGCGAGCGGCGTGAGCAGGTGCGGCTCCGCCGGCGCGAAGACCTCGGAGTGCGCGCCCAGCATCCGCGCCAGGAGCGTCGACCCCGAGCGTGGCGAGCCGATGAGGAACAGCAGTCGATCTTCCACGGCGGGCCCCCCTTTGGCGGACCGAAGATCCTGCCTGGGATGGATCGGGCAAATCAAGGGGCCGACGGAGCTACGCTCGCCGCCGTGAAGGTGTACGTGGTGCGCCACGCCGAGGCGGAGGAGGGGGGGGGCGGTCGCCCGGATGCCGTGCGACGCCTCACCCGGGACGGGCGGCAAGCCTTCGAGGAGGGCGTGCGCGGCCTCGCGGCGCTCGGCGTCCGGCTGGACCGCATCTTCACGAGCCCGCTGCTCCGCGCCCGCGAGACCGCGGCCATCCTCGCCGCGACGCTCCCGGGCCCCGAGCCGACGGTCCTCGACTCCCTCGGTCCCGCCGGCGGGATCGAGGCGGTGCTCCGCTCCCTGCGGGACGAAGCCGAGCGCGTCGCCATCGTCGGGCACGAGCCCGCGCTCGGGCACCTGGTGGCGCTCGCCACCACCGGAGTGGCGGCGGACGGGCTGCCGCTGCGCAAGGGCGGCGTCGCCTGTCTCGCGTTCCCCGGCAGTCCCCGCCCCCGGGGCGCGACGCTCTCGTGGCTCCTCACGCCGAAACAGCTTCGCCGCCTCGCCCGCCGCTGATCGCCCCCCGGGACGCTACGGAACGCGTGCGCACCGACCGGTGCATGTGCTCGATCTGTCACGCGGTTGTCACACTCCACGGCTGACACAAACCGCCTCCCGAAACCACATCCCTGTGACGGCGGAATCCATCCGGCCGCACAAGGAGGAAAGCGGGATGCGCGGGTCTCTTCGCCGGCTATTGATGGCCATCGCGGTCCTGGCGCTCGCGGCTCCGAGCGCGGCGCTCGCTGCGACGATCGGGTTCTCGAGCGAGAACGGCCAGTTCCGACTGTTCGACAACGCCCTCGATTTCGGCACCGACATCGGGGTCGACATCGCGCAGGACGACGGCGGTGCGTCCGATCCCTCGGTGCTCCCATACACGGTCGTCCTGTCGAACCTGTATCTCGACGGCAGCTCGACTCCGGTGGGCGGAGGCCTGACGAGCTACGCGATCGACACCACGCCGCCGGTTCCCTACACGCTCGCGATCCTCGACGGGAGCGGCGCAGCGGTCCTCACTGCCGACTACGATCCGGGAGAGTTCCTGGTGATCGGCGCGAGCGGCCTGGTGTCACCGCAGATCGCGGTGGGCCTCGCGAACGTCGCCGTGACGGGCGCCAATCCGTCGCTGCAGTCCTTCGCGAACAATCCGGTCGATCTGAACATCACCCTCTCGGCAGCCGGCCAGGACTTCGCGGCCAAGCTGGGGGCGGGCCAGGCGGTGTTCGGAACGATGGCAGGCTCGATCGCGACGATTCCGGAGCCGGGCACGATGGCGCTCCTCGGCTCGGGTCTCGCGGGTCTCGCCGCCGCAGGCCGCAGGCGCCGGAGCTAGCGCACCCCGCACGCGCCCGGCCGCGGGCGCGAGTTTCGGAGCGGCGAACGCGCCGCGGGAGGGCGACCTCCCGCGGCGCTGCGCTTCGGGGCTCAATCGGGGAGCGCGTTCTCCGCGGCGAGCCGGGCGAACCACCGGCCCGACTCCTTGAGCGTGCGGCGCCCCGTGGCGAAATCGACGTGGACGAGCCCGAAGCGCTGCGCGAACCCCTCCCCCCACTCGAAGTTGTCGAGCAGCGACCAGGCGTGGTAGCCGCGCACGTCGGCGCCCCCCTCGATCGCGCGCGCCACGGCGTCGACGTACCCGCGGTAGAACTCGATCCGCTTCACGTCGTTCACGACGCCCTTCGCGTCCGGGCCGTCGGAGTAGGAACAGCCGTTCTCGGTGATCTCGATGACGGGGCGGTCGTAGTCCCGGGTGACGCGCAGGATCGTGTCGTGCAGCGCGTCGGGCCAGACCTCCCAGCCGAACTCCGTCTTCGGCCCGTCGTTCCCGCCCCAGCCGCCGTTCGACGGGAGGGCGCCCAGCTTCGGGTCGCCCGGAACGTCCGCGACGAGCGACCGGAAGTAGAGGTTGATCCCGACGAAGTCGAGCGGCGCGCGCATCCTCTCGTGGTCGCCGCCGCGGACGCCCATCTCGGCCTCCGGCGAGCCGTCGCGGTAGATCTGCGGGTACTCCCCGCGGAGGGCGGGCCGCAGATGGAGGTCGTTCGAGAAGCCGTGCCAGCGTTCGGCGGCGGCAGCGTCCGCCCCGGTGTCCTTCGCGGGCTCGCAGTGCGACATGCTGAACGCCGTGCCGATCACGGCGTCGGGCCTGCTCGAGCGCATTGCGCGGAACGCCTCGCCGTGCGCGAGGTTCACCACGTGCACCGCGCGGAGGAAGTCTCCGAGATCGCGCCGGCCCGGCGCGTGGACGCCGAGGAGGTACCCGCAGGTGGTGAAGACGCCGGGCTCGTTGAAGATCATCCAGTGCGAGACGCGGTCGCCGAGCGCGCGCACCATGGCCTCCGCGTAGTCGGCGAAGCGCCCGGCGGTGTCGCGGTTCGGCCAGCCGCCCGCGTCCTCCAAGGCTTGCGGCAGATCCCAGTGGTACAGCGTCGGGAAGGGGCGGATCCCGGCGTCGAGCAGCGCGTCTACGAGGCGCCGGTAGTGGTCGATCCCCTTCGGATTCACGGGGCCGCGTCCATCGGCCTGGATGCGGGGCCACGCGATCGAGAAGCGATAGCTGGTGAGGTGCATCGCCTGCAGGAGCGCGATGTCCTCGGGGTAGCGATGGTACGAGTCGCACGCGACGTCCCCGGTGTCGCCGCCCCTGACCCTGTCCGGCGTGTGCGCGAACCGGTCCCAGATCGACTCGCCCTTGCCGTCCTCCTGCCACGCGCCCTCGATCTGGTAGGAAGCGGTGGCGGCGCCCCAGTGGAAGCCCTTCGGGAAGGAGCGGCGCGCCATCGCTAGGCCTGCGCGCGCAGGGCCGCGAGCACCTGATCGGGGTGCGTCTCCGCCTTCGCGACGCGCGCCCAGTGCTTGCGCACCTTGCCGTCCCCTCCGATCCACACCGTCGAGCGGATCACGCCCATGACCTTCTTCCCGTACATCATCTTCTCGCCGTAGGCGCCGTACCGGGTCATCACCTTGCGGTCGGGGTCGGACAGGAGAGGGAAGGGGAGCTTGTACTTCGCGCGGAATTTCTGGTGCGAGGCGGCCGAGTCGGCGGACACGCCGAGCACGACGACGCCGCGCTTCGTGAGCTCGGACCAGGCGTCGCGGAAGCCGCAAGCCTCCTTCGTGCAGCCCGGGGTGTCGTCCTTCGGGTAGAAGTAGAGGATCACGTCCTTGCCCGAGAAGTCGGCGAGCGACACCGGCTCGTCGTCGGCGTCGCGGAGCGTGAACGCCGGCGCCGCCTTGCCTTCCTGTACTGCCATCGGACTCTCTCCTCGTGTCAGACCAGTCGTTCGAATGCGAGACCGTCGGGGACGTCGACCTCGAGCCGCAGCAGCGCGAAGCCGTAGGTCTTGCCCTGGGTGTCGAGTCGCAGCGACGCGAGGGCGCCACCGCCGAGGGCCTGATGGAGCACGAAGTTGAGCGCCTCGAGGTTCGGGAGCTCGAAGCGCTCGACGGGCCCCTTGCACCACGCTCCGAAGTGCCGCTTCACGCGCTCCGCCGTGACCTCGCGCAGGAGCACCGGATAGAACTCGGGGCGCCGCGCGATCAAGCCGATGTTGCAGCGGTCGCCCTTGTCTCCCGCGCGCGTGTGGGCGAGGTTGTAGAGCGCGGTCCGCATCAGCTCTCGAGGATCTCGACGACGCCGCGCGCCGCGTCGCGCGGGACGAGCGTCGGCCAGTAGTTCACGATCGCGCTCTCTTCGGGGCGGCCCGAGAGGAGGCCCGACGCGGCGCCGGGCACGCCGGAGAGCACGAGGGGCGCGATCTCCTCGCCGAAGCGCTTCGCGGACTCGCGGTCGCGCGTCCGGATCGACATCCGGAACAGCACCTCGTTCGGCTCCTCGCGCGGGGCGGGCGCCATGGGACCGTGCGCTCCGTCGACACCGATCAGGTCGACGTGCCACTCGTCGATCTCGAGCCCGCGCTTCGCGCAGCGCTCGCGGAGCAGGCGCTCGGTCGCCCGCGCGCGCTCGACCGCGTGCGGCCACACGAACGTCAACGCGACGGAGTTGCGCCACCCGTCCTGGTAGCTCATCGATACCTTGAGCTCGGCGGGAGGCGGTCCCCCGCGCACGCCCGACACCCGAACACGATCACGTCCCAGGTCTTCGAGCCGGAAGCTGGTGAAGTCCGCCGTCACGTCGGGCGTGAGGTAGGCCCGGGGGTCGCCGATCTCGTAGAGGAGCTGTTCCTTCAGTACGGCAGGCGTCACCAGGCCCCCGAGCCCGGGGTGCTTGGTGACCACGAAGTCGCCGTTCTCCTCGACCTCGGCGATGGGGTAGCCGAGGTGCGCGAGGTCGGGCACGCCTTCGTAGCCGCCTGCGAAGTTCCCGCCGCTGCCCTGGCCGCCGCACTCCAGCAGGTGTCCCGCCACGATGCCCGCGGCGCGGCGATCCCAGTCGTCGGCCCTCCAGCCGAAGCGCGCGAGCAGCGGGCCGAGCGCGAGCGCCGAGTCCGTACACCGCCCGGTGACGACGATCCGCGCGCCCTGGCGCAGCGCTTCGGCGATGGGCTCGGAGCCGAGGTAGGCGTTCGCCGAGAGGATCCGCTCGCGCACCGTCGAGAACGGTGCGCCGGTGTCGAGGTTCGCGAGCGAAACGCCGCGCGCGAGCAGCGCATCGAGCTCGCCCAGCACGTCGTCGCCGGTCACGAGGCCGACCCGGACGCCCGGGATAGCCTGCTTGCGCGCAGTGTCGACGACGGCCTGTGCGCACGCGCGCGGGTTCATGCCCCCGGCGTTCGTCACGACGCGGACGTCGCGGTCGACGACGTCGCGCAGCGCCGGCCCGAGCGCCTTCAGGAAGTCGCCGGCGTAGCCCTGGTCGGGATTGCGCATCTTCTTGATGCGCAGGATCGACATCGTCACTTCGGCCAGGTAGTCGAGCATCACGACGTCGACCGGGCCGCCGCGCACCTGATCGAGCAGGGCGTCGTTGCGGTCGCCCCAGAAGCCCGAGGCGCCCGCGATGCGATAGCGGGAAGACATGGAGGCCGGATTCTACCCCCCGCGCGGGAGCGCGCGCGAGGTCGGGTGGTATACAGCGAGATGGAAGGCGGGATCCCCGTCCGGCCGATGGGGAAGGAAGGCCTGGGAACCCCGGGGGCGGTGGGAGCGATGAGCGAGTCGGAAGCCCCTGGGATCCCGCGTGGAACGCCGTCGGTGCCGCCGTCGCTCCTGCTCGCGCTCCTCGGGGTCGCGTTCGCGCCGGCCCTCGTCGCGCTCGCGGGCGTGTGGGAGAGCGTCGACTACTACTCGCACGGCTACCTGATCCCCATCGTCGCCGGCTGGGCGGCCTGGCGCGATCGGGACGCGCTGGCCGGGCTTCCGATCGCGCCCGACCGCCGCGGGCTCGCCTGGATCCTCGCGGCGCTCGCGGTCTATGGGGTGGGCCTCCTCGCCGGGCTCGTCGAGGTGCAGGGCGCTGCGCTGGTCGCCGCCGTCGCCGCGGCGGTGCTGCTCCTCCGCGGCGCGCAGTGGCTCCGCGCGCTGGCGTTCCCGATCGGCTTCCTGCTCTTCATGGTGCCCGTGCCCGACGCGTGGATCGGGCCGTTGATCCTCCGGCTGCGGCTCCTCGTGACGACGATCGCCGCCGGGATCCTCCAGCGCGTCGGCCTCCCGGTCGCGCGCGAGGGAAACGTGCTCACGCTTCCCGGCGGCGAGGCGCTGTTCGTCGCCGATGCGTGCAGCGGGGTCACCTCGCTCGTCACCCTGGCGCCGCTCGCGGTGCTGCTCGCGTACTACTCGGAGCGGACCCTCGGCCGGAGGCTCCTGCTGGTGTCCGCGGTCGTGCCGATCGCGCTCGCAGGGAACCTGCTGCGGGTGATCGTGACGGTGGTGGCCGCCCGCTACGTCGGCGTGGGCGTCGCGACTGAGAGCGTGCTGCACGACTCGGCCGGGCTCCTGACCTACGTGCTCGGGTGCCTCGCGCTCCTCGGCGTGAGCGCCCTCCTGCGGCGGACGGCGCCGGAGCCGTGAGCGCGCCCGCTGGCGCCGGCGCATCCGACGCCGAAAGCCGCGCCAAGGCCCTCGCGCTCGCCCTCGGCTTCGACCTCGCCGGCGTCGCCCCCGCCGAGCCCGCGCCCACGAGCGGATTCCTGCGCGAGTGGCTCGCGCGCGGTCATGCCGGCGAGATGACGTGGCTCGCGCGGCGCGTCGAGGCAAGGGTGGATCCGCGCCTCCTCCTCGAAGGTGCGGCGAGCGTGCTGGCCGTCGGCCTGGTGTACGACCCCGGGCCGCGCGACGCCGGGCTGCCGGGGACCGCGGACGTCTCGCGCTACGCCGGCGGCGCCGACTACCACGACGTGATGCTCGAGCGCCTGCGCGCCGTGGGCGCCGGCCTCGAAGCGCTCGCCGGGCGCCCGGTGCGCTTCCGCGCCTACGTCGACACCGGCCCCGTCCTCGAGCGCGCGCTCGCGGCGCGCGCTGGTCTCGGCTGGATCGGGAAGAACACCCTGCTGATCCACCCCGATCTCGGCTCCTACGTCTTCCTCGGCGCCCTCGTCACGGACCTGCCGCTCGCCCCCGACGCGCCCGAGCCCGACCACTGCGGCACGTGCCGCGCCTGTCTCGACGCGTGCCCGACACAGGCTTTTGTTGCCCCCCACGTTCTCGACGCGACGCGCTGCCTCTCGTACACGACGATCGAGCTGCGCGGGCCCGTGCCGGAGCCGCTCCGGGCCGCGACCGGCGATCACGTGTACGGCTGCGACGTGTGCCAGGAGGTCTGCCCGTGGAACCTCCGCGACCGCCGCCGCGTGCCCGCCGACGTCCACGGCCTGCGTGCCCGTATCGCCCCGCGACCGGAGTGGGTGCGCCCCACGCTGGCGTGGCTGCTCGATCTCGACGAGGAGGCATGGCGCGCCACGACCCGGCGCACCGCGCTGCGCCGCGCCAAGCATCGCTTCCTGCTGCGCAACGCGCTCGTCGCGGCAGGCAACGCGCGCGATCCCGCCCTGCGTCCGCTGCTGGAGCGCCACGCCGCGGGCGCCGACCCGCTGCTCGCCGAGCACGCGCGCTGGGCGCTCGCGCGCCTCGGCGGGTGACCCGCTGAAGAGGCAGTGGGGCGCCTCCCCGGGCGCGGATCTGGCAGGATCCGATGGCGTCTCGTTATGCTGGGAGCGTAGAGGTGGCTGACTTCGTCCGCGCACCTCGCCGCTCCGGGGAGGGCTCGCTCCCATTGACACCGAACGGCGACAACCCTCCGAGTCCCCAGGCCGACGGACCGCTCCCGGGCCAGCCCGCACCGCGCATGGCGGGACCGGCGCAGCCGGCGCCTGCTGCGCCCGCGGCGCCATCCGGCGGCCGGCGGGACCTGCGGCGCTGGGCGCCCTGGATCGCCGGCGCCGTCCTGGTGGCTGCGGCGCTGGGGATCGGAGCGCCGCGCCTCCGGCGGGCGCTCGTCACGGTCTCCACCGACGACGCCTACGTGAACGGCCACGTCACCTTCGTGGCGCCGCGCGTTCCGGGCCAGATCGCGCGCGTGCTGGTGGACGACGACAACCGCGTGCGCACGGGCGACCTGCTGGTCCAGCTCGATCCCGAGCCGTACCAGATGCAGGTCGCAATCGCAGCGGCCGCGGTGGGCGCCGCCCAGGCGGATCTCGCCGCCGCCCAGGCACAGACGCGCGGCCTGGCGGGGCAGGGCCGCAGCCTCCGGTTCAACCTGCAGAAGGCCATGGAGACCGTGAACGACCAGGTCGCGCTCCTGCGAGCCAGGGTCGCGACCCTGGACGCGAAGAAGGCCATGCTGGCGCGGGCGCAGGCCGACTACGCGCGCGAGGGCGCGCTGCTGAAGAGCGGCGTGATCGGCCGGCAGCGATTCGATCAGTTCGACGAGGCGCGTCGCGTGGCGCAGGCGGAGGTGGAGGAGGCGCAGCAGGGCGTGTACCAGATGCGCCTGAGCCTCGGCCTGCCACCCCAGCCTCCGCCGGGTGAGGACCTGGCGTCCGTACCTCCCGACCTGAGCCAGAATTTCTCGGCGGTCAAGGAGGCGCAGGGCAAGCTGATCCAGGTCGCCTCGCAGCTGGGCGTGATCAGCTCCTACGACTCCTCACCGCAGCAGATGCTCAGCGACTTCTACAAGCGCGATCCCCAGGGCAACATCGATCGCATCATGGATCAGCTCCTCCGCAACGCGCCGGCCGTCAAGCAGGCCGAGGCCAAGGTGACGCAGGCGCAGCGCAATCTCGACGAAGCCCGCCTCAACCTGCGTTACTGCGACGTCGTGGCCGAGATCGACGGCGTCGTCACGCGGCGCAGCGTCAATCCGGGGAACAACGTCGTCGTCGGCCAGGCGCTGATGGCGCTCCGGTCCCTGACCGAGGTCTGGGTCGACGCCAACTTCAAGGAGACGCAGCTCGCCCGGCTGCGCATCGGCCAACCGGTCGACCTCGACGTCGACATGTACGGCAGCGCGAAGCAGTTCCACGGTCGCATCAGCGGCTTCACGATGGGCACCGGATCGACGCTCGCGCTCCTCCCCGCGGAGAACGCCACGGGCAACTTCGTCAAGGTCGTGCAGCGGCTGCCCGTGCGCATCGACCTGGTCGACTACGATCCAGACGAGGCCCCGCTGTTCATCGGGCTCTCCGTCACCCCGCACGTGCGGATCGACGAGCCGCCGAGCGGTCCCTACGCCGGCCGGGTCCTTCAGCCCGAGGTCCCCGCTCCTGCTGCGTCCGAGGGGTCCTCCCCGGCTCCGCCCCCGACACCTCCACCGGAGACCGGCCGCTGAGCCTCGGCGCTGCGACGGTCGACGTCGCCCCGCCGCGGCGAAGGGTGGGCCCGTGGATCGTCGCGGGGGCGGTCGTGATCCCGACCTTCATGGAAGTGCTGGACACGACGATCGCCAACGTGGCGCTGCGGTACATCGCCGGCGGCCTCTCGTCTCCCGCCACCGACAGCGAGTGGGTCATCACCAGCTATCTGGCGGCCAACGCGATCATCCTGCCGATCTCGGGGTGGCTCGCCGTCCGGGTGGGCCGGCGCAACTACTTCCTCCTCTCCATCGCGGTCTTCACGCTCGCTTCCGCGCTCTGCGGGATGGCCCCGAACCTCGGCGTGCTGATCGCCGCGCGGGTCCTGCAGGGCCTGGCGGGGGGTGGCCTGCAGCCCTCCAGCCAGGCCGTGCTGCTCGACGCGTTCCCCCAGGAGAAGCAGGGCGCCGCGATGACCGTGTTCGGCATGGCGGCGCTCCTCGCCCCCGTCGTCGGGCCGACGCTCGGCGGGTACATCACGGACAACTACGGCTGGCAATGGATCTTCTACCTGAACGTGCCGGTGGGGCTCCTGGCGTTCTTTCTGTGCCGCGCCGTCGTGGAGGACCCCGAGTACCTGAAGGCGGAGCGCGAACGCGGCCGGTCCGAGCGCAAGCCGTTCGACACGATCGGCCTCGCGCTGCTCTCGGTGACGATGGTTTGCTGGGAGGTGCTGCTCACCAAGGGGCAGGAGTGGGACTGGCTCGGCGATCCGTTCCATCGGATCCACGCGTTGCTCGCGCTGTTCGTCCTCGGTCTGACGGGCCTGATCTGGCGCGAGCTGCGCATCCGCGAGCCGCTCATCCAGCTCCGTACGCTGCTGGATCGCAACTTCCGCTCCTGCTGCCTGATCATCTTCTGCATCTACGCCGTCCTGTATGCCAACACGATCACGCTGCCGGAGCTGCTCCAGTCCCTGTTCGGCTACGACGCGACGACCTCCGGGCTCGTGCTGTCGCCATCGGGCGTGTCCGCCATCCTGATGCTGGTGGTCTCCGGCACGCTGCTCTCGCGCGGCGTCGATGCCCGCTACCTGATGGCGGCCGGAATGCTCGTGCTGGCTGCCGGCAACTTCTGGCTCGCGCACCTCAACCTGTCCATCGGCCCGTGGCAGGCGGTGTGGCCGCGCGTCGTCGTCGTCGCCGGTGTGTCGATGTGCTTTCCCCCGCTGAACGTGGCCGCGTTCCAGTACCTCCCGAAGGAGGTCCGTGGCCCCGCCGTGGGCCTGCTCGCGTTGTTGCGCAACGAAGGAGGGAGCGTCGGGACCTCGGTGGCGCAGATCCTTCATCAGCGCCGCGAGCAGTTCCACGCCCTGAGGCTGAACGAGGGCCTCGATCCCCTGAATCCGGCTCTCCACCGTTGGCTCGAGCGCGGGCAGGAGCTGTTCACGAGTCTCACGGGCGACGGCCCGCGGTCGCACCTGATGACGCTCGAAACCCTGGCACGTCTCCGGGACCGCCAGGCCCTGTCGCTGGCCTACTTCGACGTCTTCGCCGTCCTCGCCGGGGTGTCGGTCCTGCTCGTGATCCTCGTCTTCCTCATGCGTCGCTCCGTGGCGGAGAAGGGCGCGCACGTCGGCGCCGAGTGAACCCCGCGCGGAGGGCCTCGCAGCGCGACCGCCGCCGCGTCACGTGGCGCGAGGGCCGCGACCGTCCGGGCGACGCGCCGCCAGTCGGGCCAGGGCCTCGGGGCGTTCCCCGAAGCGCCCTTCCTCGTACGCGACGATCTCGAGCTCCGGAAAGAGGTCGCGGAGCTCCCCCGGCTCCAGCAGAAACGCTGGATTCCTGGGCCCATGGCCCAGCTCCCTCTGGTCCCGCGTGAAGGTTTCGTAGAGAAGGAGACCGCCCGGCCGCAGCAGCCCGGCGAGGGCGCGGGCGAGGGGGCGAGAGAGGTAGCGGAATACGAGCACGGCTCCGCACGCGCCCCGGCGTACGGGAAGCGGGTGCGGGCCTTCGAGCTCCGCGCGCACGGCGAGCACTCCGCGCAGGCCCCGCGCGCCCGCCTCGCGCCACAGGGCCGAGAGCACGAGGGGGTCGCGGTCCAGGCCCACGGCGCGGGCGCCGAGCCCGGCCGACGTGAGCGTGTGTCGACCGCTCCCGCACGCGACGTCGAGAACGGGACCGACCCGTGCTGCGGCCGCGACGAGGACCTGGTGGCGGACGAACCAGGGGGAAGGCGGGGCCGCGCCGGTCCGCCCGGTCAATCGCGCGTCGCGGCGCTGCGGCGCGCGACGAGGGCGCGCATGCGCGCGGGGTGGTCGGTCACGAGGCCATCCACGCCGAGGTCGAGGAGCCGCGACATCTCGGTCTCCTCGTTGATCGTCCACACGTGGACCTGCACGCCGTGAGCGTGCGCGTGTCGCACCAGCTCCGGCGTCACGAGCGGGCGCCCGGCGAACTCGGCCGGAACCTGGAGCGCCATCGGTCCGGACGGCGGGGCGCTGGCGTCGAGGCCCGAGCGCACGAAGCGCAGCACGTCGCCGGCGGCGGCTCCGATCGCGACGGGCACGCCGAGCGCGGCAGCGCGCGCGCGCAGGCGCTCCATCAACGCGTCCGTGGCGGCGGTGAGGAGCGTGAGCTCCGCGCGGCCCGTCCGGGCGACGAGCTCGAGCGCGCGCTCCACCAGATCGGGGTCGTCGTCCTTCAGCTCGAGGTTGAAGCGGGCCCCCGGGAAGCGCGTGAGGGCTTCCTCGAAGGTCGGAATGCGAACTCCTCGCCCCCGAAAGGGAAAGGTGCGGCCTTCGTCGGTCGAGAACCAGTGGCCCGCGTCGAGCTGCGCCACTTCCTCGAGCCGCAGCTCGCGCACGTCGCCGGTGCCGTCCGTCGTCCGGTCCACGTGCTCGTCGTGCAGCATCACGACCACGCCGTCGCGCGTCAGGTGCACGTCGCTCTCCAGGATCGCGGCGCCGTCGGCGAGCCCACGCTCGAACGACGCGAGCGTGTTCTCCGGCGCTTCCCCCGCCGCGCCGCGGTGCCCGATCACGATCGGGGTCGGCAGCTCGAAATAGGGGTGGCCCATTCCGCCTACGGTATCGTGCGCGCCCATGGGCGTCCTCACCCGCGAGTGCATCCAGCGCGAGCTCGGCGCCGGCCGGCTCGTGATCGAGCCGCTCGAGCCGGACCAGGTCGGCCCTGCTTCGATCGACCTGACCCTCGGCGACGAGATCCGCGTGATCGTGCCCGGAGACCGTCCGATCGCCGTGCGCGAGGGCACGGATTATCGCGAGCACACGCGGGCCGAACGGCTCGACGCGCCCTTCGAGCTCGCGCCGGGCGTCACCATCCACGGCATCACACGCGAGCGCGTCAGCCTGCCCGACGATCTCTGCGGGTTTCTCGAAGGCCGCAGCCAGTTTGCGCGCCTGGGCCTCATGATCCACGTCACCTCCGCGTTCGTGCAGCCCGGCGTCTCGAACCGGCAGGTGCTCGAGATGAGCAACGTGTCCGGTCAGCCGCTCTCGATCCATGCCGGCGTGCGGCTGTGTCAGCTCGTGCTGATGCGGACCGAAGGCCGCGCGACCTACCGCGGCCGCTTCGCCGTGCAGGAGCGGCCCTAGGCCGCGCCGCCCGTGCGGGCCGTCGTCCAGCGCGTGTCCTCGGCCCGGGTCCGCGTCGGCGCGGAGGTCGTCGCCGAGATGGGACCGGGGCTGCTGGCGCTCGTGGGTGTCGCGCGCGGCGACGTCATGCAGAACGCACGCGACCTCGCCGGGCGTCTCGTCCACCTGCGCATCTTCCGCGACGCCGGGGGCCGGATGAACCGCTCGTTGCGGGAAGCCGCCGGCACGCTCGGCGTCGTGTCCCAGTTCACGCTCCTCGGCGACGCACGACAGGGTCGCCGTCCCGCGTTCACCGCGGCCGCGCCCTCCGCGGAGGCGGAGCCGCTCGTCGAAGCGCTCGCCGCCGAGGCGCGCGCGCTCGGCGTGCCGGTCGTGATGGGACGCTTCGGAGCGCACATGGAGGTGGCGCTCGTGAACGACGGCCCCGTGACCGTGCTGCTGGACACGACGAAGCTGTTCTAGCTGCGCCCCGCTTCCCGACCTCTTGACCGATCCCGCGAGCCCGGCACACTTGACGTCGGGGGGTTCACGGCACTCCGTCGTGACGAAAGAGAGGTTCAATCATGCGCAAGCTGGGTCTGCGTTCTTCCGGATTCGTGCTCGCCGCCGCGCTCATGCTCGCCTCTGCGCCCGCACGCGCGGAGAGCGAAGCGGGCCGCGCCGGCCTCCAGGTCGGAGCCATGTTCTGCACCTTGCTGTACGGCCCGCTGAAGGTCGTGATGGCGACGGTCGGGACGATCACGAGCGGACTTGCCTACGCCGTGACGGGCGGCAATGCGGACATCGCCAAGAACGTCTTCGAGTCTTCGGTCTTCGGCGACTACGTGGTCACACCCGACAACCTGACCGGACAGAAGCCGCTCGAGATCGTGGGACGCTCCGAAGAGCCCCAGACGACCGCGATCGGCGACGGGATCCCGGCGGACACGAGCGTCTCGGCCGACGGGTTCTAGCGCTGCGCCGCGCCGGGGCCATTGGCACCGCGCGCGGCGGGGGGCATCCTAGGCAGCGGGGGAACGGACGGCCGTGGCGGGGGCAGGAAGCACCTGCTGCGGCCGACGCCCGCGGGTGCGCTGCCATGGCCGATGCCACCTCGATCGTCCCGTTCGGAGCCGCGTTCGCGGCGGGTCTCCTGTCGGTTCTCTCCCCCTGTGTGATGCCGCTCATGCCTGCGTATCTGTCCCTCGTCTCCGGTCTCTCCGTCGAAGAGATGCAGGACGCGTCGGCCGAGACGGGCGTCCGACGGCGGGTGCTCATCGGGAGCCTCGGCTTCATCGCCGGCTTCTCCACCGTCTTCATCGTGCTCGGCGCGTCGGCCACGGTGCTCGGTCAGGTGCTGCGCACGTTCAACGTCCACGTCTTCGGGCTCGAGCTCGGCATCGCGCAGCTCGCGGGCGTCGTGATCGTGCTGATGGGCCTCCACATCGCCGGCCTTCTGCCCGTGCACATGCTCTACCGCGAGCGCAGGATGCACGTTCAGCTCCGGCGGACGAGCCTCGTCGGCACCTATCTCGTCGGCGCGGCGTTCGCGTTCGGCTGGTCGCCGTGCGTCGGCCCGATCCTCGGCGGCATCCTGACGATCGCCGGGAGCCGGGACACGGTGCTCCAGGGCGTCGTCCTGCTCGCCGTCTACTCGGCGGGGCTCGGCGTTCCATTCCTGGCGGCCGCGTGGAGCATGGAGTTCTTCTTCCGCGCCTTCCGACGTCTCAAGAACCACTTCCGGATGCTCGAGCTGGTGTCGGGGGCGCTGCTCATCGGAGTCGGCCTGCTCGTCATGACCGATCAGCTCGCACGGCTGAATTCGTACTTTACGTTCATGAGCCGCTTCGTGATGGAGACGGAGCGCCTGCTCCAGTGACGAGCGCGCCGTGGGAGGAGAGATGAAGGCTCGGCCTGTGGTGGCGACGGCGGCGTTCGTTCTCCTGTGTGCGCTGCCGTGCGTCCAGTCCGGCTGCCGTGCCCCCGAGTCCGGAGGTGCCGCGAGCCAGGGCGCGGCCGCGCAGGACGAGGCGCGCATGGCGCCCGACTTCACGCTGGCCGATCTCGACGGCAAGCCCGTGAAGCTCTCCGAGCTGCGCGGCAAGACCGTGTTGATCGACTTCTGGGCCACCTGGTGTCCGCCCTGCGAGTTCCAGGTGCCCGTGCTGAACGCCATCTACGAGAGCTGGCACGACCGGGACGTCGTGGTGCTCGGCATCTCCGTGGACACGGAGGGGCTCGAGGCGGTGAAGCCCTACGCCGAGAAGCACGGTGTCCGCTACACCATCCTCCTGGGCAACGAGGCGCTCGCCCGCGACTTCGGCGCGCCGGGATTCCCGGCGCTCGTGGTCGTCGGCCCGGACGGGGCGATCCGCTCGATGCACGTGGGCCTGGTCGAGGAGCCCGAGCTCCAGCAGGTGCTCGCCGAGGCCGGGGTCCCCGCCAAGGCCGGCTGACCGGCCGGCTCAAGCGCGGGCGCCGGGCGGTCGAAAGCCCGGACGTGGCGGCGACTCCCTCCGACTCGATGGCGCGCAGCGCCGAGGACACGGGCATCCGCGTCCGGCGCACCTACGAGCGCGCCTTCCGTGCGGGCGAGACCGTGTTCGACGAGGGCGACCCCGGGGCCGTGCTGTACGTGATCCAGCGCGGAGAAGTGGAGCTGACGCGCCGCGGGCCTTCGGGCGCCCGGCTCGTGGGGCGCCTCGGGCCGGGCGAGTTCTTCGGCGAGATGAGCGTCGTGCTCGGCGGCGTGCGCACCGTTCGGGCGAGCGTCCTGTGCGAGACCCACCTCCTCGAGCTCGACGCGCAGACGCTCCAGGAGATGTGTCTCGAACGGCCGGAGATCGCGATCCGGATGATCCGTCGGCTCGCAGGGCGCGTGATCGAGCTCGAGGGCAGGCTCTCGGCGCTCGGCATCGACGACCTGCTGCGTCCCGTCGTGCGCGTCCTCGTGCGCCAGGCCGAGGATTCCGCCGAGGGCGCGCGCATTCCAACGTCGCTGCGCCGCCTCGCCTCGGAGGCGGGCTTGTCGCTGCTCGATGCGCATCGCGCGCTGCAGCAGCTCCTCGAACGCAAGCTGCTCCGCTTCGTGGACGACGTGCTCGTCTCGCCCGACCTGGACGCGCTGTCCGCCTGCCTCGACGGCGCCGACTGAGCCCGATTTCCGCCCGTTTCGTTTGACCCCGCCCGAACCCATGGGGTAGGGTGATCGCGCTTCGTTGCGAGCCCGCGTGCGGGTGGGGGGATCGCGTTGCGCGGAGCGCTGCGCAGGATCGGCCGCGCTTCCGTCGCGACACTCGCGCTCGTCCTCGTGGACGGTGCCTCGCATGCGGAGCCGGTCGGCAAGGGCGCGAGCGAGCAGCCCGTCCAGATCACAGCCGACACCATCGAGTACGACGAGACGCGCGAGCTCTACACCGCCAAGGGAAACGTGCGCATCACGCAGCCCGAGCGCACCCTCACGTCGGACTGGGCGAGCTTCAGCAACGCGACCCGCCAGGGCGTGGCGAGCGGCAACGTCGTGATCGTGGAAGGCAAGGACACGCTCACCTCCGAGTTCCTCCAGTTCGACGTGGACACCCTCCAGGGCGTCGTCTTTCGCGGCCGGCTCGACAGCCAGAGCAGCCGGTTCAAGATGCAGGGCGACGAGGTCCGGAAGACGGGAGAGAACACGTACGTCTTCGACGAGGGGGTCTTCACGACCTGCCGCTGTCCCGACGCGGACGACCGGGAGCCCTGGCAGATCCGTGCGCAGCACGCGGACCTCGAGGTCGAGGGCTACGGCACCGCGCGGAACTCGACCATCGAGGTGCTCGGCGTCCCGGTGATCTGGTTCCCCTGGATGATCTACCCGTTGAAGCGCGAGCGGCAGACCGGCTTCCTCTTCCCCAAGTTCGGGCAGACGAACCGCAGCGGCTTCGACGTCGGTCTCCCCTTCTTCTGGGCCGTGACCGACCAGCTCAATCTCGTGCTCACGCCGGAGTACCTGACGAAGCGTGGGTTCAAGCCGAGCGTCGACGCCGCGTGGGTGCAGGGCGAGCGGTCTTTCGGCGCGCTGCACGCGACGTTCATCCACGACAAGGAAGTGGATCCGGAGAGCGGCAGCACGCCCTTCGGACAGGACCGCTGGGCGATCGAGGCGAGGGCCGACCAATTCCTGCCGCAGGGCTGGCGCGCGAAGCTCGACCTGAACCTCGTGTCCGACAACAACTACCCCTTCGACTTCGTGGACGAGACGAAGTGGCGAATCTACCAATACCTCCAGTCGACGCTGTCGATGACGCAGCACTGGGCGGACACCGCCGTGTTCACGGGCTCGGTGTGGCTCGCGGACGATCTCCAGAACCCGTCGAACGCCGACCGGGATCGCGTGCTGCTCCAGCGCTTGCCCGACTTCGATCTCCAGGTGCGCCCCACCGAGGTCGTTCGCAGCGGCTTCGTGCCCGCGCTCGGAGCGGAGTACACGTACTACACGCCCTATCACTTCGCGGACAAGCTCTACGGCGACTCGCGACTCACCGACGGCAAGAAGTTCCTCGACAGCGGCATCGACGGTCTTCCAGACGGCCAGGAGCGCAACTTCGCGGGCAAACCCGTGCAGGGCGATCTGTACCGAGACGACTTCCCGCTCGGCACCGAAGGCGACGGCATCTTCGAGGAGGGCGAGCTCTCGACGGACCGCGGCAGCCGGGTCTGGCTCACGCCGCGCGTCGGCTATCCCGTGCGCGTGGCCGACGCGCTCGAGATGTATCCGGAGATCGGCTACCACACGACGCTCTACGGCACCGACCGAGTGAGCTTCCAGGAGCGCGGGCTCTTCACCGCGCGACTCGACCTGCGCACGCGCCTTCTGCGCCGCTTCGAGGCCCCCGTCGCCGGCGGCTCGGTCCTGCACCTCATGGAGCCGCGCGTCGGGTGGGCGCTCGTGCAGTCCGTGTCGCAGCAGGACGACCCGATCTTCATGCCGGCGTCCAAGGTGGCCCAGACGCGCATCCGCCAATTCGACCTCGACAACGTGACGCTCGATCCGGCGGACCGGATCGGCCGCGCGAACACGGTCACGGTCGGCGTCGGCAACCGCTTCTACTCGCGCGGCTCGGAGCAGGAGGTGTCGCGCCTGCTCGCCGACGTCAGCCTGTCCGCGCTCTACGACATCGCCCACGGCCAGGTCGGCGACTTCTACCTCGAAGGCATCGGGTATCCCGGGGGCGGCTTCGGGGGCCGCTTCATCTTCGGCGTCGACATGGACAACGCCCAGATCGACGAAGGTCTGCTCGAGGCGTACTGGACCAGCGCGCAGGGCAGCGACGTGTCCATCGCCTACCGCTACCTGCGGGACCTGCCCGCCTTCTTCGTGAACTTCCCGTACGACAGCCAGCGCTACGGCGGCGCCACCAACTTCAGCTCCGTGAACCAGCTCAGCTTCTCGACGCGCATAGCGTTCACGAAGAGCTGGGCCGTCACCTACAGCACGGGCTACTCCTTCGACCGGTCGCTCTTCCTCGGGAATCGAGGCGGCGTCGAGTACACCTCGAAGTGCCGCTGCTGGGCGGTGCGCGTCGAGGTCCGGGAGGATCGGGTCGGCGGCGTCCAGTTCGGATTCGACTACACGCTGCTCGGGCTGGGCGAGGACACCGTCCGGCCCTTCAAGCCGGGCCAGCGGGGGCTCAGTGGGCAGGGGGGGCTCGGTGGTTTGCTTGACGGCACCCGCCCCCTTTGATACCAAGCGAAACTGTTCGGTTTTTCGTCCCTTCGATCCGCAGGAGACCCAGGCTCCCGCTCGAGCCACCCGAGGCACGGTTGCTTCGCCCGTCCGAGGACCTCTTCGTCGCTCTCGCCGCCCGGGGGAACCTGATCCCGGTGGCGCGCGAGATCCTCGCGGATTACGACACCCCGCTCTCCATCTTCCGGCGTCTCGACGACGGCCGCACCAGCTTCCTGCTCGAGTCCGTCGAAGGCGGTGAGAAGTGGGCGCGTTGGAGCTTCATCGGCTCCGGAGCGCGGGCGATCTTCCGTGCGCGCGGCAACGACGTCGAATGGACCGAGCGCGGCGAGACGCACCGGCTCCGCGTGGAGGGCGACCCGCTCGTCGCCCTGCGCGAGCGGCTGGGACAGGTCCGTCTCGTCCTGCCCGACGGCCTCGATCTGCCCCGCTTCGTGGGCGGCGCGGTCGGGATGATCGGGTACGACTGGGTGCGGTTCGTCGAGCGCATCCCGGACGAGAACCCCGACGAGCTCGGCCTCCCCGATCTCTGGTTCGTCTTCCCCGAGGTCGTCGTCGTCTACGACAACGTGCGGCACTCCGCGTGGATCGTCCGCCACGTGGAGCTCGCGCCCGGCGACGACGCGCGCGCGCGTTACCGCGAGGCGGCCGCCGCGCTCGAGGACGTCGTGCGCCGCCTCCGCGAGCCGCTGCCCGCCGAGCCGCGCCGGGAGACGTTGCGCGCGCCGATGGAGCTCGTGGAGAGCACGCCGCGCAGCACCTTCCACGAGACCGTGAAGCGCGCGAAGGAGTACATCGAGGCGGGCGACATCTTCCAGGTCGTGCTCTCGGTCCGCCAGCGGGTGCCGCTCCAGGTCGACCCGTTCTCGATCTACCGCCACCTCCGGCGAGTGAATCCCAGCCCGTACCTCTTCTTCCTGCGCTGCGAAGGCTTCTCGCTGATCGGCTCGTCGCCCGAGATCCTCGCGCGCCTCGAGCACGGGCGCATCGACGTGCGGCCGATCGCCGGGACGCGGCCGCGCGGGGAGACGCCCGAGCAGGACCGCGCGCTCGAGGCCGACCTCCTCGCCGACCCGAAGGAGCGCGCCGAGCACGTGATGCTCGTCGACCTCGGCCGGAACGACGTCGGACGGGTGGCCGAGGTGGGCACTGTGCGCGTGTCGGAGTACGCGACCGTCGAGCGCTACTCCCACGTCATGCACATCGTGTCGCACGTCACGGGCGAGCTGCGGCCGGGGCTCGACTGGCTCGATCTGCTGCGTGCGACCTTTCCCGCGGGCACGCTCTCGGGCGCGCCGAAGGTGCGCGCGATGGAGATCATCGACGAGCTGGAGCCCGTCCGGCGCGGCGCGTTCGGCGGCTGCGTCGGCTACGTCGACTACTCGGGGAACATGGACACCGCGATCACGATCCGCACGATCGTCGTGAAGGACGGCTACGTCTTCCTCCAGGCCGGCGCCGGCATCGTGGCAGATTCGAATCCCGAGGCGGAGTACCAGGAGTGCGTGAACAAGGCGCGCGCGCTGGTGCAGGCGATCGATCTCGCACGGGAGGGCGTCGACTAGTGCGCATCCTGATGGTCGACAACTACGACTCGTTCACATACAACCTCGTGCAATACCTGGGCGAGCTCGGCGCCGACGTGGAGACGCTGCGGAACGACGCCGCCTCCGCCGACGAGCTCGTGGCGCGTCGTCCCGACGGCCTCGTCGTGTCGCCGGGGCCCGGGCGGCCGGAGGACGCGGGGGTCTCGCTGGAGGCGCTGCGGGCATTCGGCGCAGCCGGCATCCCCGCGCTCGGCGTGTGCCTCGGTCACCAGGCGCTCGGTCTCCTCGCCGGCGGACGCATCGTGCGCGCGAAGACGCTGATGCACGGCAAGACCTCACAGATCCTGCACGAGGGTCATGGCGTCTTCCGCGGCCTGCCGCAGCCGTTCGAGGCGACGCGCTACCACTCGCTCGTGATCGAGCCCGCCAGCTGCCCGGCTGTGCTCGAGATCACGGCGCGCACGGCGGACGGCGAGATCATGGGCGTGCGACACCGCGAACTGCCGCTCGAAGGCGTCCAGTTCCATCCCGAGTCGATCCTCACGCACGAGGGCAAGCACCTCCTCGGGAACTTCCTCGAACGCTGCGCGGCCGGGGCATGAGCGTCCGACAGGCGATCGAGCGCGCCATCGCGGGCCGGGAGGTCGCCGCCGAGGTCCTCGAGGCGGCTTTCGGCGAGATCATGGAGGGCAAGGCGTCTCCCGTGGCGATCGCCGCGCTCCTCGTCGCGCTGCGCACGAAGGGCGAGACGGTGGGCGAGATCGTGGCGGTGGCGCGCGCGCTGCGCGCGCGCGCGATGACCGGCCCGTGCGTCGACCCGCGCACGATCGACACGTGCGGCACCGGGGGCGACGGCGCCGGGACGTTCAACGTGTCGACGGCCGCGGCGTTCGTGGTGGCAGGCGCGGGCGTGCCCGTCGCGAAGCACGGGAATCGCGCGGCGACGGGCCGCGCTGGCAGCATCGACGTGCTCGAGGCGCTCGGGGTGCGCGCCGACCTGCCGGTCGAGCAGGCGGTGGAGATCCTGGCGAGCGTCGGGATCGCGCCCTTCTTCGCGCGTCGCGCGCACCCCGCCATGCGCTTCGTCGCGCCCGTGCGTCAGGAGCTCGGCGTCCGCACGATCATGAACTGCCTCGGGCCGCTGCTCAATCCCGTGGGCGCACGGCGGCAGCTCGTGGGCGTCTACTCGCCCGCGCTGGTCGTCCCGATGGCCGAGGCGCTCGGCGCGCTCGGCAGCGAGCGCGCGCTGGTGGTGCACGGGGAGGACGGGCTCGACGAGATCACGACCACCGCGCCGACGCGCGCCGCGCTGCTCGATCGCGCGCGCGTGAAGTCCCTTTCGATCGATGCTCGAGCGCTCGGGATCGCGCGCGCGCGCCCGGAGGAGCTCGCGGGCGGGGACGCGCGCGAGAACGCCGCCATCGTGCGCGCGGTGCTGGGCGGCGAGGCCGGTCCGCGGCGCGACCTCGTGCTGGTGAACGCCGCCGCGGCGCTCTGGGTGGCGGAGGCGGCGCCCGACCTGGCGGGCGGCCTGGCGCTCGCGCGCGAGAGCATCGACTCGGGCGCCGCGAGCGCGCGCCTCGCCTCGCTGGTGCGCGCCACCGCGGAAGCGCCGGCCGCATGACGATCCTCGACGACATCCTCGCCCACAAGGTGGAGGAGGTGGCGGAGGCGAAGCGAGCGCTTCCGCCGCCGCAGCTGGAGCAGCGCGCGCGGGAGATCCGAAATCCGACGCGGGGGCTCCGCCGGGCGTTGTCCGGGACGCCGCGCCCGCGCATCATCGCGGAGCTGAAGCGTCGATCGCCGTCGCGCGGCGAGATTCGCCCCGGATTCGACGCCGCAGCATGCGCCAAGGCCTACGCGGAGAACGGGGCCGCAGCGATCTCCGTCCTCACCGACGAGCGCTTCTTCGGCGGCAGCCTCGAGCTGCTGCGCGTCGTGCGCGAGCAGGTTTCCGTACCGCTGCTCCGCAAGGACTTCGTGATCGATCCCTACCAGATCGACGAGGCGCGGGTGGCCGGCGCCGACGCCGTGCTGCTGATCGTCGCGGCGCTCGATCCGCACGCGGTCGAGGAGCTCGCCGGTCGCGCCGCCGGGCTCGGCCTCGACGCGCTCGTCGAGGTGCACGACGAGCGTGAGCTGGAGCACGCGCTCGCGGCGGGAGCCGACCTGATCGGCGTGAACAACCGCGACCTTCGCACCTTCGAGACCGACCTCGCGGTTACCGAGCGCCTCGCCAAGCACGTGCCGCGCGGGGTCGTGCTCGTGGCGGAGAGTGGCATCTTCACGCACGACGACGTGCGCCGCCTCGAGCGGGCGGGCGCGCAGGCCTGCCTGGTGGGCGAGTCGTTGATGCGGGAGCCGGACCTCGGGCTGGCGCTGCGCGAGCTGCGAGGGATCGATCGACCACCAAGACGGGGGAACCAGTGAGCGGCGTCCGGATCAAGGTGTGCGGGATCATCCACCCCGACGATGCGCAGGCGTCGGTCGACGCTGGAGTCGACCTGATCGGCTTGAACTTCGTTCCTGGGACGCCGCGCTGTCTCGATCTGAAGCGCGCCGAAGCGATCGCCGCGAAGGCCGCCGGCGTCGTGGAGCGGGTCGCGGTGTTCCGCAACGCGTCCTGGGAGGAGATCGAGCGCGTGATCCGTCGCATCGAGGTGGAGCGCGTGCAGCTCCATGGCGACGAGCCGCCGGAGGACGTGGAGCAGGTCGACCTCCCGGTGATCAAGGCCGTGCGCGGCGCCGACCACGAGGCCGTGGAGCGCTATCCCGGGACGATCCTGCTGCTCGACCATCCGACCGAGGGCGGCGGGCGCGGCCGCGCCTGGAACTGGAGCGACGCGACGCCGCTCATCGACGAGGGCCACGACGTGATCCTCGCGGGCGGCCTCGATCCGGAGAACGTGGGACAGGTGCTGGCCGATCTCGGCGATCTCCTCCCCTGGGGCGTCGACGTGGCGACCGGCGTCGAGGGCGAGGGCCACCGCAAGGACCCGGCCAGGATCGCGGCGTTCATCGCGGCGGTCCGGAAGGGGGAAGCGGCCACGTGACGCAGGGACACTTTGGAGCGTATGGTGGTCGATACGTACCCGAGACGCTCGTGGCGGCGCTCGACGAGCTTGCCGAAGCGTACGCGCGCATCGCCTCGAGCCCGGCGTTCCAGGCGGAGCTCGCCCACCTGCTCTCCACCTACGCGGGGCGACCCACGGCGCTCACGTTCGCGAAGCGCGTCACCCTGGCCCTCGGCGGAGCGAGGGTCTATCTGAAACGCGAGGATCTCGCGCACACCGGCGCCCACAAGATCAACAACGTGCTCGGCCAGGCGCTGCTTGCGAAGGCGATGGGCAAGCCGCGGGTCATCGCGGAGACCGGAGCAGGGCAGCACGGCGTCGCGACGGCGACCGCGTGCGCGCTCCTCGGGCTCGAGTGCGAGGTCTTCATGGGCGAGGAGGACGTGAAGCGGCAAGCGCTCAACGTCTTCCGGATGGAGCTGCTCGGCGCTCGCGTGAACCCCGTGTCGTGCGGCTCGCGTACGCTGAAGGACGCGATCAACGAGGCGATGCGCGGACTGGGTGACGAACGTGCGAACCACCTACTACTGCATCGGCTCCACCATGGGCCCCCATCCGTATCCGACCATCGTGCGCGACTTCCAGCGCGTGATCGGCGTCGAAGCGCGGCGGCAGATGCTCGAGGCGGAGGGCAGGCTGCCCGACGTGGTGATCGCCTGCGTCGGCGGCGGATCGAACGCCATGGGGATCTTCCATCCCTTCCTGGCCGACACGAGCGTGCGTCTCGTCGGCGTGGAGGCCGGCGGCGAGGGCCTCGAGTCGGGCCGCCACGGGGCCACGATGACCGCCGGCGTCCCGGCGATCCTGCACGGGATGCGCACGATCGTGCTGTCCGACGACGATGGCCAGATCTTCGAGGCTCACTCCGTGTCCGCGGGGCTGGACTATCCAGGGGTCGGGCCGGAGCACGCGTTCCTGCGCGACAGCGGCCGGGCCGAGTACGTCCCTGCGACCGACTCGGAGGCGCTCGACGCCTTCCAGTGGCTCTCGCGCCTCGAGGGCATCATTCCCGCGCTCGAGTCCGCTCACGCGATCGCGCACGCCCGGAAGCTCGTGCCGACGCTGCCGCGGGAGGCCATTGCGCTCGTGAATCTCTCGGGCCGCGGCGACAAGGACGCGCCGCAGGTGCGGGAGCTGCTCGCCGCCCGCGCAGCCGGACGGCACTAGGCGCGCGATGGGACGGATCGAAGAGCGCTTCCGCGCGTTGCGCGGACGGGGCGAGCGCGCGCTCGTGCCCTTCGTCACGGCAGGCGATCCCGATCTCGCCACGACCGAGGCGATCGTGCTGGCGCTCGCGGAGTCCGGCGCCGATCTGATCGAGCTCGGCGTTCCGTTCTCGGACCCGATCGCCGAAGGCCCGACCATCCAACGGGCGAGCGAGCGGGCGTTGCGCAGCCGGACGTCGCTGCGGCGCGTGCTGGGTCTGGTGAAGTCGCTGCGCCCGAAGGTCGAGATCCCGCTGCTCCTCATGGGCTACGCGAACCCGTTCTACGCGATGGGCGAGGAGGGCTTCGCTGCCGCGGCGGCGGAGGTGGGCGTCGACGGCATCATCGTGCCCGACCTTCCGCCCGAGGAGGGCGAGGGGCTCTTCTCCGCGTGCGAGAAGAAGGGCATCGATGCGGTGCTCCTGGCCGCGCCCACGACCACGCCGGCGCGGCGCGAGCTCCTGGCGAGGAAGACGCGGGGCTTCCTGTACTACGTGTCGCTCACCGGCGTGACGGGCGCGCGCACGGCCCTCGCGCAGGGAATCCGCGAGAGCGTCGCTGCGGTGCGCGCGATCTCCGACATCCCCGTGTGCGTCGGCTTCGGCGTGTCGACGCCGGCGCAGGCCGCGGAGATCGCTGGCTTCGCCGACGGCGTCGTCGTCGGCAGCGCGGTGGTGGAGCGCATCGCGGCCGCGCCGTCCCCGGAGGCCGCGGTGGACGCGGTCGCGCGCTTCACCGCGGAGCTGAAGGCGGGCATCCGGCGGAACTGAGGCGCGCGCAGACGGGCGTCAGCGCGCCGGATCGAGGAGCTCCCGGAAGCCCGACGGGCCGTGCGGGCCGATCACGAGCTGCTCCAGCACGCCGACGCCCTCGCGCGTGCGGCCGTCGCCCGCCAGCGTCGCGCGGCAGAGCGCCTGCACGTGCAGGTGCTGCGGCGCCATCGGCGAGAGCTCGGCGAGCGTCCAGCGCTCGCCGTCGACGACGTTCTCGCCCTTCCACACGCCGTGACCCCAGGTGGGGTGCAGGTAGCCGATCCCCAGCATCTGGAAGGTGAGGATCGGCTCGAGGGCGATGGCCAGCGTGGCCCCCCGGAGCGGCCGAAGCTCCAGCGCCGCGCTCTCCGCGCGCCGGGTGCCGGGCTGCCAGCGCACGCGGTGCGCGACGGACGACATGGTTTCGAGCGTGTGCGCGGGCAGCGTCTTCGCTCCCGGCGCAGCGGCCGGGACGACGGCCCCGAACGCATGCCAGGGGCGGCCGGCCGCATCCTCGTTCACGTCGAAGTGCGTGCACACGTCGTCGAACTGGAGGGGCGCCCAGAGCCAGAAGAACTGGGGCAGCGGGCCGGGAGGGCCGGCGGCCTCGCGCTCTCCGACGGGTCGCACGCCCCACGAGCGGTCGCGCGCGCCGAGCACGCGGACCGGATCGATCACGACGCGCTCACCGTCGCACGTCAGCGTACCTGTCCATGCGCCGAACTGCGTGAGCCGTGTGCTGTCCATCGCGAGCCGGCCGTCCACGTGATGCGTGAAGCGCGGCTCCTCGATCGCCTGCGTCCGCGCGTCGAACACGAGCTCCGCAGCGACGCCGTGCGCGTTCTCGTCGACCTTCACGCGAAGGCGCCGGAGCGGCTCGACCACCTCGACCGAGATCGGCCCGACGCGGGTCTCCGTGCGCTCGAGGGGCGCGAGGCGCGAGCCCCGCACCGTGAGCTGCCGGCCGCCGCGCACCACGCTGAAGGCGGCGTCCATGACACGCCGGTTCGGGTAGAGGCCCAGTGCCGCTGCGAAGAAGAGGTCGCCCTCGCGCGTGTAGCCCTGGAAGAAGTAGCGGTCGTAGAAGTTGCGATCGCCCGTGGCCGGGTGCGCGACGGGCTCGGGCGTCTGGTGGATCGGGTAGTCGTCGAGGTGGGTGAGCACGCGCTAGCCCTTCGAGATCTCGGCCAGCAGGGACGGCTTGAGCGTCGCGACGTCGCGGATCGACTGCGCCGCGAAGTGGCCGCCCAGCGCCGCCCGTGCGCCTGCAGCGGTCGGCTCGTCCAGCTCCTCGAGCGCTTCGAGCGCACGCTCGACGGCGGCGCGCAGGGCGTCGAGGCGCGCAGCCACCGGCGCAGCGGGTGCGGCGGCGAGCAGCGCGGCGAGCCGCGCCCCCGCGTCGCGTGCGGCCCCGTCCGCGCAGGCAGCGAGCGACTCGGCGGCGCGCGCGAGCGACGCGTGCGCGGAGTCGGCTTCGGCGGCGAGGTGCGCAGCGCGCTCCTCGACGCGGTCGCGGAGGTTGCGCAGCACGTCGACCACCGCGTAGACCTGGCCCCGCGCGAAGCGGGAGTCCACCGAGGGCAGCACGGCCTCGAGCAGCGTGCGCACGCAGCCGTCGATCAGGGTCTCCGGGGGGATCAGCACGAGCTCCCTCCTCTCGGTCAGCCCGGGCTCGGGAGGAAGCCGCGCACCACGGCCAGCCCGGCCATCAGGAACGGGAGCTGGTGATCGAAGATCGCCATGCGCAGGTCGGAGGTGCGCCCGTCGCGGAATGCGCGGATGCCCGTCAGCATGATCGCGCTCATCTTGACCAGCGTGAGCACCTCGTAGAACCGCAGACGTTCGGGATCCACGGCGCGGCCGGACGCGCGCGCGTAGAGCGCGAGGAATTCCTCCGGGGGCACCAGCCCGGACGCGTTCGGGCCGCCCGCCCGCCACAGCAGGGACGTACACCACGCGACGTCCTCGAGCGGGTCGCCGAGGTGCACCATCTCCCAGTCGAGGAGACCCGAGAGCCGGGCGCCGCCCGGTGCGCGCTCCACGAGCCAGTTGCCGAGCCGGTAGTCGCCGTGGACGAGCGTGATCTCGTCCGACGCCGGAAGGTGTGAGCGGAGCCAGGACAGCGCCTCGAGCATCATCGGCGGGACCGGAAGGCGCGCGTCGCGGACGCGGCGTTCCCAGCGGGCGAGCTCGCTCGCGGCGGCTCCGCGCCCGGGCGCCGGAGCGCCGAGGAAGGCGAATCCCCGCGCGCGCCAGTCCACGGCATGGAGGCGGGCGAGCGCCTCGATCACCTGCGGTGCGAGGGCCCGCCGCGTCGGCTCGTCGAGGGGACCCGAGCCGTCGGGGCCCGCCGCCGGCACGGGCACTTCGCCGGGGAGGCGCTCCATCACGTAGAACGGACGGTCGAGGACCGCCGGGTCGCGCTCGAACCACGGCGTGGGCGGAGAGGGAAGGGGATCGTCGGAGAGCGCGTGCAGCACCCGGAACTCCGGCTCCAGGTCGTAGGGCTCGAGCAGGCCGGCCACGGGCTCGCGCTTCGCCACGAACGCGCGACGGGAGACGGCGTCTCCCTCGGCGATCTCCGCGTCGAACGAGAACGTCTCCTGCGAGAAGCCCTCGGTGCTCCGCTGGAGCGAAGTGACCTTGGCGCTGCGCGCGCCCGGGTGACGCGCGATCAGGAAGCGCTCGAGCCGCGCTTCGAGCGGCTCGTTCATCGCGCCTCCCCAGCCGCGCCGGTCGCGCGCGCGGGCCCCTGGCCGTCGCCGACCAGCTCCTTCCACAGCGCACGCACCTGACGCTCCGTATCCCCGAGCGAGCCGGAGTTGTCGATCACGTGGTCGGCCAGCGCGCGCTTCTCGTCGAGGGGCATCTGGGCGCGGACGCGACGCAGCACGTCCTCGCGCGACGTGCCGTCGCGCGCGGACGCGCGCGTGATCTGCGTCGCCTCGGGGACCCAGACGACGACGATCGCATCGAAGCCGACCACCTTCGCCGTGCCCGTGCCCGCCTTCCGGCCTTCGAGGAGGAGGGGGACGTCGAGCACCACGATCGGGGCGCCGGCGTCGCGGGCCGCCTGCGTGCGCCGCGCGATCTCGAGGCCGACCTGCGGGTGGACCAGCTGGTTGAGGCGTGCGCGCGCCCCGGCGTCGCGGAAGACGAGCGCTCCGAGCGCTTCGCGATCGAGCGCCCCATCGGGCCGCAGCACCCCGCGGCCGAACGCGCCCGCGATCTCGTCGACGAGCGGCTGCCCGGGCGCCTGCAGCTCGTGCACGATGGCATCCGCATCGATCACGACGGCCCCGAGCCCCTCGAGCATGCGCGCCACGCTGCTCTTCCCGGACCCGATCCCCCCCGTGAGCCCCACCACCCGCGTCATTGGAGCAAGGATCGCAGATGGCGCGAAGTCGGGCACGCGCACGGAGAGGCGAGCCACGGCCTCCTACGAGGATGCGTCGCCCTCGCTCCGGACGCAGTTCTTGCCCTGGGCCTTCGCGCGGTAGAGCGCGCGGTCGGCGGCCTGGAAGAAGGCCTTGCGGTCGCCCTTGTACTGGGCGACACCGATCGAGACCGTCACCTTCTCGAGCCGCATCGTCTCGTCGAGCAGGAAGCTGCACTCCGCGACCGACTCCCGCACCTTCTCCGCGAGCGTGACCGCGCCCATCAGCTCCGTGGCGCTGGCGAGGACGACGAACTCCTCGCCGCCGTACCGGGCGAGCAGGTCGCTGGCGCGCATCGTCTCGTTCATGATCCGTGCGATCCGCATCAGCAGCTCGTCGCCAGCGGCGTGGCCGAGTCGGTCGTTCAGCCGCTTGAAGTCGTCGATGTCGGCGAGCAGCATCGCGAGCGGCTCGCCCGTGCGCTGCACCCGCTTGATCTCACGGGTCAGATGGTCCTGGAAGAAGCGGTGGTTGTGCAGCTTCGTGAGACCGTCGGTGATCGAGAGCTGCGCGAGCTGCTCGTTCGCGGTCTCGAGCTGAAGCTTCTCGCTCGTGAGCTGGGCGTTCGCGGCTTCGATCTCGGCCTGGTTCTTCCGCAGCTTGCGGGCCATGTCGTTGAACGTGCGCGTCAGGAGGCCGATCTCGTCGTTTCCCCGCGTGTCGGAGATGTCCACGTCGAGCTCGCCCTGCGAGATGCGGCGCGCGCCTTCCGAGAGGGCCTCGATCGGGCGCACGATCGCAGCGGTGATCTTGTAGGCGAGGAAGCTGAAGAGCAGGACGATGCAGAGGTCGGTGATGAAGATCCGGGTCACGACGGAGAGCACCGGCTCGAACGCGTGGTCGAAGGGCTCCTCGACCACCAGGGTCCAGCCGAGGTCGGGGAGGGCGCGCACGCTGCCGATCACGCGCTCGCCCGTGGCGGTCGCGTAGTCGCTCACGGCGCGCTCGCCGGTGGGCGGCGGCGGGAGCGGGATGGCTCCCCAGCGCTCGTCGGAACCGCACTCCGCACCGAGCGGGCACTCGTCGTCGGATTCGGAGAGGTCGGCGGAGGCGACGAGGCGGCCGTCGGAGCCGACCAGGGTGATCCGGCTCGAGGGGTCCTCGCGGTCGGCGGCGAGGAGTCCCGAGAGGGCGTCGTCGCGGAGAACGCCCACGAGGTGTCCGATCACCTGGTCGTCGTGACCCCTCACGACCGCGGTCGTCACCACGATCGGCCTTCCGTCCGCCCGGCGCGCGCTCCACACGCCCACCTCGGGCGTCGAAGCGATCTCGAGCGCGAGCTCGGTCGGGATCTCGGCCGCCCCGCTGGTCGCGGCGAGGGGCACGCCCCCGGGACCCAGCACCGAGAAGCCCCGGACGAGGCCCGGGCCGGTCGCTGCGAGCGCCTCGAGCTCCCGGCGGACCTCGCCGGGATCGGGGGCGCCTGGCCGGCCGAGCGCGGCCCGGAGCGCCGGCGCATCGGCGTGGCTCTGGGTGTACCGCCCGCCGTCCTCGAGCCAGGTCTGGATCCGCAGGACCCCGCGGTCGAGAGCGGCCGGGAAGCTCCGGTCGATCCCCCTCCGCAGGAAGCGGTGCGTGGACTCGATCGAGATCCAGCTGACGGCCAGGGCCGTCAGGAACGTCGAAAGAAAGACGAAGAAGATGATCTTCGTCGCGAGGCTATTCAGAGGCTGCCGTCTCACGGGCGCGCAGGGCTCCGGCATTCGTCGTGCAGACTCCCGGGGTTTCCCGTATCGACCGGCCGCACCCCGGCCTTGATGGGCGGCCGGGAATGGGCACGCTGCTGGCTAACTGCTCGTACGGCCGAGAAATTCCCGCTCGGCGGGGCTTGTGGGGCGGGTGGGGCGTCGGATATATTGCGCCCGTTTTTCGAGGGGTTAGCGACGTTTCCCGCGAACGACCGGCGAACGCGCCCGGCGCCGCGGACGAACGACGGATCACCGGCCGATCTTCCGGGATTGCGAGCGCGATGAACGACACCCTGAAGTCCCGCACGCTCTCGCCGCCGCTCGACGCGACGGCGGAGCTCGAGAAGCTGCGCGCGCGGATCGACGCGGTCGATCGCGCCATCCTTGCGCAGCTGAACGCGCGTGCGCGGCTTGCGCAGGCCGTCGGCGAGCTGAAGCGGAGCGCGGGCGTCCCGGTGTACTCGGCGGCGCGCGAGCGCGACGTGCTCGACCGCCTCACGGCGGAGAACGAGGGACCGTTCCCGGCAACTGGTGTCGCCGCGGTGTACCGCGAGCTCATCGCCGCGTGCCGCTCGCTCGAGGAGCCGCTGCGCGTGGCCTTCCTCGGGCCCGAGGGCACCCACTCCCACGCCGCTGCACGGGAGCAGTTCGGCGAGTCCGCGGCGCTCGAAGCGGTCGATTCCATCGGCGCGATCTTCGCCGCGGTCGAGCGCGGACGGGCCGATCTCGGCATCGTGCCCGTGGAGAACTCCACGGAAGGCGTCGTGACCCAGACATTCGACGCCTTCGTCGACTCCGAGCTCACGCTCTGCGGCGAAGCCGTGCTGCGCATCGGCTACCACCTGCTCTCGAAGAGCGGGCGGCTCGAGGACGTGCGCCGCGTCGTGTCGCATCCGCAGGGTCTCGCACAGTGCCGGGGCTGGCTCGACGCGCACCTCGCCGGTGTCGAGCGCAGCGAGAGCCCGAGCACGGCGGCCGCCGCACGGCTCGCGTCTCAGGACGAGGGCGTGGCCGCCCTCGCGAGCCCGATCGCGGGGGAGGCGTACGGTCTGCGGACGATCGAGGCGGGCGTCGAGGACCGGCGCGACAACACCACCCGGTTCGTGCTCGTCGGCCGCGAGGCGCCGCCGCCCTCCGGCAGCGACCTGACCTGCGCCGTCTTCACCGTGCGGAAGGACGCGTCGGGCGCGCTCTATCACCTGCTCGAGCCGTTCGCGACGCTCGGCGTGAACCTCACCGCGATCCAGGCCCGCCCGATCAAGGGCAAGCCGTGGGAGTACCTCTTCTACCTCGACGTCGAAGGCCACCAGAGCGATCCGCAGGTCGCGCGGGCGCTCGCCGAGGCTTCGAAGCGCGCGCACTCGCACAAGGTGCTCGGCTCGTTCCCGCGCGCGAGCGCACGCCCGCGGCGCGCCGTAGCGTCCGCGGGGGACCGCTAGCCGTGGCCCTCGAGAAGATCGTCCGTCCGGAGATCGCGGCGCTGAAGCCGTATCAGCCCGGCAAGCCCGTGGAGGAGCTCGAGCGCGAGCTCGGGATCGAGGGGGCGATCAAGCTCGCCTCGAACGAGAATCCGCTCGGCCCCTCGCCGCGCGCGCTCGAGGCGCTGCGTGCGGCCGCAGCCGGCGTGCACCGCTATCCCGACGGTGGAAGCTTCCGACTGAAACGGCGGCTCGCGACGCATCTTCGGGTCGCTCCGGAACAGATCGTGCTCGGCACCGGCGCCGACGAGATCTTCGAGCTCCTGGCGAAGGCGTTCGTCCGGCCGGGAGACGAGATCGCGTTCGCATGGCCGTCGTTCGCGATGTACCCGATCGTCGCCCAGGGAGCCGGCGCCACGGGCGTGCGCGTGCCCCTCGACGCCGGGCTCGTGCACGACCTCCCCGCGCTCGGCGCCGCGGTCACCGAACGCACACGCCTCGTGATCGTGTGCAATCCGAACAATCCGACGGGAACGAGCGTCGGCGCCGCGGAGTTCGACCGGTTCGTCGAGCGGCTGCCGGCGCACGTCGTGCTCGCCGTCGACGAAGCGTACTTCGAGTTCGCGCGCCGGCCCGACTTCCCGCGCGCGCTCGACTGGGTCGGCCGCCGTCCCGGCACGATCGTGATCCGCACGTTCTCGAAGATCTACGGCCTCGCCGGCCTGCGCGTGGGCTATGGCGCCGCGGACGCCGAGCTCGTCGACTACCTGGAGCGCGCGCGCCATCCGTTCAACGTGAACCTGCTGGCGCAGGCTGCCGCCGAGGCCGCGCTCGACGACGTCGCGCACGTCGAGGCGACGCACCGCACGAATGCCCAGGGGGTCGAGTACCTGACGCGGGAGCTCCGCGCGCTCGGCATCGAGGTCTGGCCGACCGACGCGAACTACGTGCTCGCGCGTGCAGGCGGGGCGGCCACGTACGAGCGGCTGCTGCGCGAAGGCGTGATCGTGCGGCCGCTCGCGGGCTTCGGCCTCGACGAGCACGTCCGCATCACGGTCGGTCTTCCCGAGGAGAACGAGCGTCTCGTGAAGACGCTGCGGCGGATGCGCCAGGAGGCCGCGTGACCGCGCGCGCACCCGCCTTCCCGCGCCTCGCCGTGATCGGCCTCGGGCTGCTCGGCGGCTCCGTCGCGCTCGCGGCGCGCGCGCGCGGCGTGGCCGGACACGTCGTGGGCGCAGGCCGATCGCGCGAGAGCACGGCCGCCGCCCTCCGCCTTCACGCCGTGGACGAGATCGCCGCCGCCCCCGACGCCGTGCGCGACGCCGATCTCGTCGTGCTCGCCACCCCGGTGTCGGCGATGCAGGGCGAGCTCGCGCGCTGCGCGCATGCGCTCAGGGCGGGCGCGCTCGTGACCGACGTCGGCAGCGTGAAGTCGCCGCTGACCGACGTCTTGCCGGGGCTGCTGCCGCCGGGCGCGGTCTTCGTGGGCGCGCACCCGATGGCCGGCAGCCATCATCGGGGCATCGCGCACGCGCGCGCGGACCTCTTCGAAGGCGCCGCGTGCGCCGTCACGCCCACGCGCGGGACGCCGGCCGACGCCGTCGAGCGGGTGGCCGGGTTCTGGCGCGCGCTCGGCGCCCGGGTCGTGCTGCGCGACCCCGCGGCCCACGACGCCGAGGTGGCGTGGACCAGCCACGTGCCGCACGCGCTCGCGTTCGCGTTCGCGCGCGCGCTCGGCGCTGCGCCCGACGGCGCGCGCGAAGTGTCGGGCGCGGGCTTCCGGGACTTCACGCGCATCGCCTGGAGCGACGCGGAGCTCTGGAGCGAGATCCTCGTGGCCAACCGCAAGTCGATCGCCGGGCCCCTCCAGGAGGTCGGCCGCCGTCTCGCCGAAGTGTCCCGCGCGCTCGACGCGAACGACGCCGACGCGCTCGAACGTTTCCTCGGCACCGCGCGCGAACACCTCGCGCGGGTGTCGCCCGGATCCAACGCAGCTCGCCCATCCGGGGGCGCAAACCCGGAAATCCCGGCCGCCAAGTCGGCGGCCTCGGAAGGAGTAGAAAAGACCAACCATGACTGAGCAGACAAAAGCAGCCGGCGGGGAGACCTTCGCCGAGCTCTTCGAGAACAGCATCAAGCAGATGAAGGAGGGGGAGGTCGTCCGCGGCCGCGTCCTCTCCGTCGACGCCGATCACGTCCAGGTGGACATCGGCTTCAAGTCCGAGGGCCTGATTCCCACGTGGGAGTTCATGGACGACGACGGCACGATCCTCGTGAAGGTCGGCGAGGTCGTCGACGTCCTCGTCGAGGAGGCCGAGGACGAGGAGGGGCGCATCGTCCTCTCCAAGGAGAAGGCCGACCGTCTCAAGATCTGGGACGAGATCAGCCGCGCCTACGAGGCGGACGAGCCGGTCGACGGCACGATCGTGTCGCGGGTCAAGGGAGGCCTCTCCGTCGACATCGGCGTGAAGGCGTTCCTCCCGGGCTCGCAGGTCGACCTGCGGCCGGTGCGCAACCTCGAGTCGCTCCTCCAGCAGAAGCTCCAGTTCAAGATCATCAAGTTCAACAAGCGGCGCGGGAACATCGTGCTCTCGCGGCGCGCGTTGCTCGAGAAGGAGCGCAAGAAGCTCCGCGAGACCACGCTGCAGACCCTCCAGGTCGGGCAGATCGTGGACGGCGTGATCAAGAACATCACGGACTACGGCGCATTCATCGACCTCGGCGGCATCGACGGGCTCCTGCACGTCACGGACATGTCGTGGGGCCGGGTGAACCATCCCTCGGAGATCTTCCAGGTCGGCGACGAGATCAAGGTGAAGGTGCTGAAGTTCGACCCCGAGACCGAGCGCGTGTCGCTCGGCCTGAAGCAGCTCCAGCCCGACCCGTGGATCGACGCGGGCCACCGCTACCCGATCGGCAAGCGCCTCCAGGGCAAGGTGGTCTCGCTCACCGACTACGGGGCGTTCGTGGAGCTCGAACCCGGCGTCGAGGGCCTGATCCACGTCTCCGAGATGTCGTGGACCAAGCGGGTGAAGCACCCGTCGAAGGTCGTGTCGATCGGCGACAACGTGGAGTCGGTCGTGCTCGACGTCGACGAGGGCAACCGGAAGATCTCCCTCGGCATGAAGCAGATCGAGCCCAACCCGTGGAGCGTGATCGAAGAGCGCTACCCGGTGAACACCCGTGTGTCGGGGCAGGTCCGCAACATCACCAACTTCGGGATCTTCGTGGGTCTCGAGGAGGGGATCGACGGGCTCGTGCACGTCTCGGACATCTCGTGGACGGAGCAGATCAAGCACCCCAGCGAGAAGTTCAAGAAGGGCGACGAAGTCGAGGCGGTCGTCCTCAAGATCGACAAGGAGAACGAGAAGTTCTCGCTCGGGATCAAGCAGCTGCAGCCGAACCCGTGGGACGACATCATGCGTCGCTACCCGATCGGCAGCGAGGTGAACGCTCCGGTCTCGAGCGTCGCCGACTTCGGAGCCTTCGTGCAGCTGGAGGAGGGGATCGAGGGGCTGATCTACAGCTCCGAGCTCTCCGCCGAGCGGGTCGAGAAGCCGGGAGACGTCGTCAAGCCCGGCGACGTCGTGAAGGCGCTCGTCACGCGGGTCGATCCCGTGGAGCAGAAGATCTCCCTGTCGATCAAGGCCGTCACCGACAAGGAGCAGCGTCAGGCCCTGAAGGAGCTGGCCGTACAGCAGTCGTCGAGCCAGAAGAGCACGCTCGGCGACCTCCTGCGCGAGAAGCTCGAGAAGAAGGGCGCGGAGTGAGCAGGGAGTGAACGGGCGGGGCGGAGGGGTTCCCTCCGCCCCGCGTCACCGGGCCCCGGGTTCCACGCCGGGGCGGGGGGAGCCATGACGAAGAGCGGACTGATCGAGAAGGTCGCCGAGCAGACGCCCCACATCTCCAAGAAGGACACCGAGGTCGTGGTGAACACGATCTTCGACTCGATGACGGAAGCGCTGAAGGAAGGCGAGCGCATCGAGATCCGCGGATTCGGGAGCTTCCAGGTCAAGTTGCGCGAGGCGCGGGAGGGCCGGAATCCCAAGACGGGGGAGGAGGTCCAGATCCCGGCGAAGCGCACGCCCTTCTTCAAGGTCGGGAAGGAGCTGAAGGAGATGGTCGACGAGCCGGCCGCCGGCTCCGCTCCTCGCGCAGCGGAAGACAGCGCGGCGTAGAGCATCTTGCGCCTCTTCACCCGCGTGCTGCTGCTCGCTGCGTTCGCCGGGCTCGTCGTGCTCGGCACGTGCTTCACGACGCTCAACGGGGAGAAGGTCGGCGTCGACTACGTGTTCGGGAAGCTGCCCGAGGTCGAAGTCTGGGTCGTCACGCTGGGCGCCTTCGCTCTCGGCGTCGTCTTCGCGCTTCTCGTCGCGGGCACGGAGCTCCTTCGCACGTCGCTCCTGGCCCGGCGCTATCGGAAGCAGGTCCAGCGGCTCGAGGCGGAGCTCCACGAGCTGCGCACGCTCCCGCTCTCCACGCCCGACGCCGCGCGTCGGGCTCCGGCTGCGGGAGACGACGGGCCCGCGCTGCAGGTCCGTTCCGCGGCGGGCCGGAGCGTGTAGACCCCATGCGCTGGCTCACGCGGGCGTTCGGGGGGGACGCACGCGCGCCGCGGGACATCGACTCCGCGCTGCGGGACGCGCTCCTCGGTTTGCTCGATCGGAACCTCGATCGGGCGGAGGAGGCCCTCGCGCGCGTGGCGCGTTCGCCCGCCGCGCCCGCGTGGGCCTTCCTCGCGCTCGGCAAGCTCTACCGCACGCGGGGCGAGATGAGCCGGGCGATCCGGATCCATCAGGAGCTCCTGCTCCGCAAGGACCTCGCGCCGGAGGTCCGTCTCGAGACCCTCGTCGATCTCGCGAACGACTTCCGTCGCGGAGGCTTCCTCCGGCGCGCGATCGCAGCCTTCGAAGAGGTGCTCGAGCACGATCCACGCAACACGGCCGCGCTGCGCGCGCTCGTGCGGCTGCACGCCGACGTGCGCGACCACGCGGCAGCGCTCGCGGCGGAGCGGCGCGCCGCCAGGCTCGAGGGCCGCAAATCGGGGCCCTCGGAGGCCGCGCTCCTGGTGGAAATGGCGGAAGCCGCCCACGCCGAGGGCCGGACCGCGGACGCGCGGCGTGCGGTGAAGCGCGCCCTGCGGCGAGACCCGTCGTCGGTGCCAGCGTGGATCCAGCTCGGCGTGCTCGAAGCCGAGCTCGGGCGCGCGAAGGCCGCGCTGGCGGCCTGGCGCCGCGTGCCCGAGATCGATCCCCGCAGCGGCCCGCAGGTGTATCCGCGCCTCGCGGCCACGTTCGCGGCGCTCGGCCGGCCGCGGGAGCAGGAAGCGTTTCTGCACGCCATCCTCGAGAAGGCGCCCGAGGATCCGGGAGCGCGGCTCGCGCTCGCTCGGGCGCTGGCGACGCGGGGCGAGACGGAGCCGGCGCTGGTCGAGCTGCGCCGCGTGCTCGAGCGGGAGCCCGACCACCTGGAGGCGCACCACGAGCTCGGGCGCATCCTGATCTCGGCACGGCGCGAGCCCGACGCTCTGCGCGCCTACACCGATCTGCTCCAGCGCCTTCAGCACCAGGGCTTCCGCGCCCGGGAGACGAGCGAGTGACCGAGTCCGCGCGTGCGACGCCGATGATGCGGCAGTACCTCGGGATCAAGGCCCGGCATCCAGACGCCATCGTCTTCTATCGGATGGGCGACTTCTACGAGATGTTCCTCCGCGACGCCGAGGTCGCCGCCCCGCTGCTCGAGATCACGCTTACGACGCGCGACAAGGGCAAGCCCGACGCGATCCCGATGTGCGGGGTCCCTGTGCACGCGGCCGACGCCTACGTGAAGCGCCTCGCCGAGCTCGGCCACAGGGTCGCGATCTGCGAGCAGATGGAGATCCCCGCGGCGCGTGGCTCTCGCGGGCTGGTGAAGCGTGACGTCGTCGAGGTGGTGACGCCGGGGCTCGTGGGCGATCCCACCGGGCTCGAAGGGGCGGGGGAGATCACGCTCGTGGCGCTCGCCCCGCCGCTGCCCGGCGGCGCGACGTTCGGGCTTGCGGCGCTGGACGCGTCGACCGGCGACTTTCGGGCCACGCAGGTGGGTGTCGTCGGAGCGCCGATGGCCACGGCGCTGCCGACCGCGCTGCTCGAGGAGCTCGCGCGCATCGGACCGCGCGAGATCCTGCTCCCGCGCGGGTTCGAGGCGCTGGCCGGACCGCTCCGGGCCGTGCTGCCCGGCGCCGCGCTCGCCGCCGTCGACGCGTCGACCTTCGCGGGCGAAGGCGAGGCCGGCCTCTCGGGCGCCGGCTCCGCCGGGCGCGCCGCGGCCGCGCTCCTCGCCTACCTGCGCGCCAATCAGCCGTTCGCGCTGCGGCACACGGCGCGGCTCCGCACGTATGCGCTCGGCGACGCGATGGTGATGGACGCCGCGACCCGCGCGCACCTCGAGCTGTTCGTGAGCGCCGAGGACGGGTCGCGGCGCGGGACGCTGCTCGAGCGCATCGACGAGACGCGGACGCCCCCCGGCGCGCGGCGGCTCGCGCGCTGGCTCGCATACCCCCTGCTCTCGACGGTGTCGATCGCGGGGCGACAGGATGCTGTGGCGTGGCTCGCCGAGCGCGACCGTGCCCGGAAACGCCTGCGCGACGCGCTCGGCGCGGTTCGCGATCTCGAGCGCCTGCTCGCGAAGGCGGCGCGGCCATCGGCGACGCCGCGCGACCTCGTGGCCCTGCGCGCCTCGCTGGACGCCCTGCCCGCCGTCGCGGCGGCCCTGGTCGGCGCCGAGGGCGCGACCCTCCACCCGGATGCGTCCCTGCCGCGCGCGCTTCCGCGCCCGGCCGCAGCGCCCGAGCCGGCGCGGCTCGTCGCGGAGGGCCTGGTCGACGAGCCGCCGGCCATGCTTCGCGGATCGCGCGGCGCCGGCGACACCGGATTCATCCGGCCCGGCCATTGCGCCGAGCTCGACGCGCTGCGCGAGGGCGCCCGGAAGGGCCGCGAGTGGATCGCCGGCCTCGAGGCCCGCGAGCGCGAGCGCACCGGCGTTCCGGGGCTGAAGGTCCGCTTCCACCCCGTGCACGGGTACGGGATCGAGCTCACGAAGGCCAACCTCGCGCGCGTGCCCGGGGACTACGAGCGCAAGCAGACGCTCGCGACGGCCGAGCGGTTCACCACGCCCGAGCTCCGGGAGATGGAGAGCCAGGTGCTGGGGGCGCACGAGCGCGCCGCGGCGCTCGAGCGCGAGGTCTTCGAGTCGCTGCGCCAGGCCGTGCTCGAGCACGCCCCCGCGATCCGCGCGGCGGCGGAGGCGGTGGGCGAGCTCGATGCGCTCCAGTCGCTGGCCGAGGTCGCGCGCCGCGACGGGTGGGTGCGTCCGGAGGTCGTGGACGGCCTCGGCCTCGAGATCCGCGCGGGGCGACACCCGGTGGTGGAGGCCGGTCTGAGTCGTGCGCCGGGTCCGACTCGCGCGCCGGAGCAGCGCGCGGAAGAGACGCGCGCGGAGGAGACGGGCGGAGGCTCGGGCTTCGTGCCGAACGACACCGAGCTCGATCCGGAGAGCGCGCAGATCCTCCTCCTCACCGGGCCGAACATGTCGGGCAAGAGCACCTACCTGCGCCAGGTCGCGCTCCTCGTCCTCCTGGCCCAGATGGGGAGCTTCGTCCCCGCCGAGTCGGCGCGGATCGGAGTCGTCGATCGCATCTTCACGCGGATCGGCGCGTCCGACCGCCTGGCGCGGGGCGAATCGACGTTCATGGTGGAGATGCGGGAGACGGCGGGGATCCTCGCGCAGGCCTCGCCCCGGAGCCTCGTGATCCTCGACGAGATCGGCCGCGGGACGAGCACGTTCGACGGCCTGTCGATCGCGTGGGCGGTGGCCGAGCACCTCCACGACTCTCCCGACCTGCGTGCACGGACGCTCTTCGCGACGCACTACCACGAGCTGACGGACCTCGCGGCGACGAAGCCGCGCGTCCGGAACGCGCACTTCGAAGCGCGCGAGTGGGGCGACGACGTGGTGTTCCTGCGCCGCCTCGTTCCGGGCGGGGCGAGCCGCTCGTACGGGATCTCCGTCGCGAAGCTCGCCGGTCTCCCCGAGAGCGTGGTGGCGCGCGCCCGCGAGGTGCTCGCGAACCTCGAGGGCGGCGAGCTCGACGAGGAGGGGCTGCCCCGTCTCGCGCGCGGGAGCTCGAACGGACGCGGCGGGTCCGCGCGCGCGGGGCGGACCGGTCCCGGCGCGGCGAGCGATCCGCAGCTCGGACTCTTCCGCGATGCGGCTCGCGTGACACCCGGCGAGCGCGCAGCGCTCGATGCGCTCCGCGCGCTCGAGCCGGACCGGACCACGCCGATCGACGCGCTGGCCGCTCTCGCGCAGCTCGTGGCGCGGCTGCGGGGGGAGGGCGGCTCGTGAGCGTGCGCGCGGCGCTTCGCGGACTCCTCCTGCTCGTGGTCCTCGCTCCGTCGGCCTTCGCGGACGCCCCCCTCGAGCGGCCGCCGGGTCTCGCCGACGTGCGGGCCGTGCGCCACTGGTCCTATTCCGGCTTCAGCCGCGTGTGGATCGAGCTGTCGGCGCCGGTGGAGCCGCGCGTCGTGCGGCTCCCGGCCGACGCTGCAGCGGGTCGACCCGAGCGGCTCTACCTCGACCTCGACGGCGTCTGGATCGGGCGCGCGTTCGGCGATCCGATCCCGGTGGGCGACGGCCTCCTCGACGGCGTGCGTCTCGGCCAGAACACGCGCACGACGACGCGAGTCGTCATCGACCTCGAGCGCTACGAACGCCACCGGCTCGTCCGCCTCCAGGGGCCGGACCGGATCGTGATCGACATCTTCGGCGATCCGCCGCAGGACCGGTCGCGCGCGGCTTCGGCCCGCGAGTCGGATCGGTCGCGCGCGGCTTCGGCCCGCGAGCCGGGCCTGGCGCGCGTCGGCTCGGCGCGCGAGCCGGGCCTGGCGCGCGTCGGCCCGGCCCGCGAGCCGGACCCCGCGCAGCGGGCGGATCCGCCGCTGAAGCCGCTGCCGTTCGAGCTCCGCCCCGTGCGTACGATCGTGCTCGATCCCGGCCACGGGGGGCGGGATCCGGGCGCGATCGGAGTGGGCGGTCTCGAGGAGAAGGACGTCACCCTCCGGCTCGCCCGGGAGCTGAGGAAACGGCTCCAGCGGCGCGGCTTCCGCGTCGTGCTGACCCGCGACTCCGACCGGACGCTCGATCTGGAGGAGCGCACGGCCCTCGCTGAGGGCGCGGGCGGCGATCTCTTCGTGTCCCTGCACTGCAACGCCGCCCCGCGGCGGAGCCTGCGCGGGATCGAGACCTACTCGCTGGACGAGAGCGACGAGCGGCACAGCGTGCACGTCGCCGCGCGCGAGAACGGCATCGCGCGCAACCAGGTGGACGTGCTCCAGCGCACCGTCGCGCAGCTCCGCGTGTCCGAGGCGTCCGGTCCGTCCTCCCTGCTGGCCGATCTCGTGCATCGCCAGGTCGTGCGCGGCCTGCGGCAGCGCTTCCACGACGTGAACGACCTCGGGGTCAAGAAGGGGCCGTTCTACGTGCTGTTCCTCTCGAGCATGCCTTCGATCCTCGTCGAGACGGGGTTCATCACCAACGCCGGAGAGGCGAAGCGGCTCCGTAGCCGCGCCTACCTGAACCGCCTCGCCGACGCGCTGGCCGAGGGCCTCGACCGTTACCGCGACCGTGCCTCGCCGGTGCTCGCCCGGAGCGGACCGTGAACGGAGCGCCCGCGATCGACGAGTACCTGGCCGACGGAGACCGGCTGCAGCCGCGCGAGGCAGTGAGCGACGCGACCATCGTGGCGGCCGTGCGCAGCTACCTCGGCGCGGTGCGGGCCTATCTCGAGCAGATCCACCGGAGCAGCGTCGGCGGGCAGGCGGTCAACGAGGCGAACTCCGACGCCACGGATCGGCTCGTGCGACGGCTCTTCCGGGTCGCCGAGGACGACTGGTTCGCGAGCGGTGCGGCGTTCGGCGACCAGCTCTCCGTCGTAGCGGTGGGCGGCTACGCGCGGCGCGAGATGTCGATCCACTCGGACATCGATCTCCTCTTCCTGCACCCGCAGACGCTCACGCCGTATGCGGAGACGATCACGCAACGGCTCCAGCGCTGGCTGTGGGACGCAGGTCTGACGCTCGGCTGCGCGACGCGAACGATCGAGCACACGCTCGAGCTCGCCCGCACCGACCTGACCGTGCGCACGGCGATCCTCGATGCGCGCTTCGTGGTGGGCGACGCAGCCTTGTTCCACGAGTTCTCCGACGCGGTGCTCGAGCAGCTGCTCGGCGACAAGGAGGCGTTCCTCGCCGAGCGCCTCGACGCCCTGCGGGCGCGTCACATGAAGTACGGCGAGTCGCTCTACCTCCTCCAGCCGAACGTGAAGGAGGGCGCCGGCGGGCTGCGCGACTTCCACACCGCCTACTGGGCCACGCGCGCCGCGCATCCGGGCACGCGAGGCGTCGACGATCTCCTCCACTTCGGCCTCCTCACGGAGCGCGAGATGGAGGACTACCGGTCCGCGCTCCAGTTCCTCTGGCGGGTGCGCAACGAGCTGCATCTGATCTCGCGGCGCAAGAACGACCAGATGAGCTTCGAGCTCCAGGAGCGCATCGCGTCCGCGTTCGGGTACGTCGGCGAGATCGATCCCGACGGCCCGGACGGGCCGGAGCTCCCGGAGCTGCCGGTCGAACGCTTCATGCGCGACTACTACCGGCACGCGCGCGCGATCCAGACGTCCTCCGAGATCGTGATCGAGCAGTGCGCGGCGCGCGTGCGGCGCGGCGCGCCGAAGCTCGAGGTACGCGAGGCGGGGGACGGCTTCCGGGTCGTCGGCGGGCGGCTCGAGATCCCGCATGTCGCGACCCTCCGCGAGCGTCCCCTGCGCCTCCTCACGGTCTTCGCGACCGCGCAGGCCGAAGGGGTCGAGCTGTCGCGGACGGCTCGGCGTCTCGTGCGGGAGAGTCTCGACCTCGTGGACGACGGTCTCCGCCGCTCGGCGGAGGCCGTGAGCGTGTTCCTCGGCATCCTCGACGCGGAGCGCCGCGTGTGGCGCACGCTCACCTCGATGAACGAGGTCGGCCTGCTCGGACGGTTCGTACCCGAATGGGAGCACATCGTCTGCCGGTGGCAGCACGTGATCTATCACACGTACACCGTAGACGTTCACACGCTGTTCCTGATCGAGGAGCTGCGACGACTCTGGCGCGGAAAGTACGCCGACGGTCTGCCGGAGCTCACCGACCTCATGCGCGCCGCGACCGACCGGGTCGTGCTGTACCTCGGCTGCCTGCTGCACGACATCGGCAAGGGTTTCGGTGGAGACCACTCGAACCGGGGCGCCGATCGCGCGCGCGCCTGCGTCGAGCGGTTCGGCTTCGACACCGAGCGCGCCGATCGCGTGGTCTTCCTCGTCAAGTACCACCTCCTGATGTCGCACCTCGCGCAACGCCGGGACCTCTCCGACCCGCGGCTCATCGTCGAGTTCGCGCGCACGTGCGGCGACCGCGAGAATCTCCGCAATCTCTATCTGCTCACGTTCGCCGACATCCGCGCGTCGTCGCCCGCTGCATGGACGGAGTGGAAGGGGCAGCTGCTCCGGGAGCTGTTCGAGCGCACGTCGGAATTCCTGGAGACCGGCTCGGACGATCCGCGGATCGCGCTCGAGCAGATCGAAGCGAGGGTGGAGCGCCGGCAGGACGCCGCGCGCGCGGAGCTCCGCGGGCTCGGCGTGGGCGAGAGCAAGATCCAGGCGTTCTTCGACGTGATGCCGCGCCGCTACTACATCTCGCACTCGCCACGGCAGATCGCCCGGCACGCGCTCCTCGTACTGAGCTACGGCGACGGCAAGCTCTTCGCCTCGGCGGTGCGGACCCTGTCGGGGGACGTGACCGAGCTCCTGTTCGTCGCGCCCGACGTGCACGGGCTGTTCGCGAACGTCTCGGGGGTCCTGTCGGCGAAGGGTCTCAACATCCTCGGCGCGCACGTCTACACCACGCGCTCGAACCTCGCGCTGGAGGTCTATCGCGTGGCGACGCCGGCCGGAGGCCCCGAGGAGCAGAGGGAGACGTGGAAGGGCGTGGAGTCGATGCTGCACGCCGTGCTGACCGGCACGGTGCGCGTGGAGGAATTCCTGCGCCGCCGGCGTCGGGTGCGCTCCGCGGCGCCGATACCCCGTCCGGCGTCGGTGGAGATCACCAACGAGGAGTCGGACTTCTACACGATCGTCGACGTCTCTGCGAACGACCGGCTCGGCCTCCTCTACGATCTCACGAGCACGATCGCGGCCGAAGGTCTGGAGATCTACATCTGCAAGGCCGCCACCGTGATGGATCAGGTCGCGGACACGTTCTACCTGAAGGACGAGGAAAGGAAGAAGGTCGGCGACGAGGCGCGCCTCGCACGCCTGCGCACGAAGCTGCTCGAAGCGGCGTCGCGGGAGGCGCAGAGTGCGTAGCCCGTCTTCGGCTCTCGAAGCGGCGCGACGGGCGTTCCTCGAGCACTGCGCCGTCGAGCGGGGCCTCTCGCCCCGCACCATCGAAGCCTATGGGCGCGATCTCCGGCGGTTCGTCGAGCGCGCGGAGCGGGCTGGAGCGCTCCAGCCGGCGGACGTCGCGCGCGAGCATCTGTCGTCCTGGCTCCAGGGGCTCGAGCGCGAAGGCCTCTCGGCGCGCAGCCGGGCGCGCGCGCTCGTCGCGGCCCGCCGCTTCGTGCGACACCTGACTGCGGCGGGGGCGCTCCGTCGCGACGTCCTCGTCGGCATCGTGGCGCCCCGGCAGTCGCAGGCCCTCCCGCGTACGCTGCGCAGGGACGAGACCGAGGCGCTGCTGGCCGCGGCCGGCGGAGAAGACGCGCTCGGGCTGCGCGACCGCGCGATGCTCGAGTGCCTGTACGGAGCGGGGCTCCGCGTGTCGGAGCTCTGCGCGCTTCCGCTCGGGGGACTCGATCGCCGGCGCGGCCTCCTGCGCGTGGTCGGCAAGGGCCGGCGCGAGCGGCTCGTGCCGCTCGGTGCGCCGGCCCTCTCCGCGCTCGACGCATACCTCGAGCGGGCGCGGCCCGCGCTCGCGCGGCGGGCGCGCACGGCGGCGCTCCCGCACGGCCGCGCGGCCGCAGGCGCCGACGCCGTCTTTCTCTCGAACCGCGGCGCGTCGATGACACGCCAGAACTTCTTCGTGCGGCTGCGTGCCCTTGCGCGCGCGTCCGGTGTTCCGCAGGACCGCGTCTCACCGCACGTGGTGCGTCACGCCTTCGCGACCGATCTGCTCGAAGGCGGCGCGGACCTGCGCTCCGTCCAGGCGATGCTCGGGCATGCCGACCTCGCGACGACCCAGATCTACACGCACGTGAGCCGGCGGAAGCTGCGCGACAGCGTGGAGAAGCACCACCCGCGCGGGGCGCGGGCGCCCCGGTCGTGACGCTGCCGTCCCCGGACGAGGCGCGAGCGGCCTTCCCGGCCGGCGCCGCGGCGCTCGTGGATCCCATTCTCGCGGCCGCGACGCGCCACCGTGTCGCGGTGCACCTCGTGGGCGGCCCGGTGCGCGATCTCCTGCTCGGCCGCGTCCTGCGGGACGTGGACCTGCTCGTCGAGCCTCGCGAAGGCTTCGGGGCCGCCGAGCTCGTGCAGGCCGCCGGGCTCGAAGGGGCTCGCGTCGTGACGAACGACCGCTTCGGCACGCTGCGGATCGAAGGCGCGGGTGGCGACGAGCCGTGCGTGGTCGACGTCGCCACGGTGCGGAGCGAACGCTACGCGCACGCCGGCGCGCTACCGACCGTGGGCCCCGGCACCCTCGACGACGACCTGCGACGCCGCGACTTCACCGTGAACGCGCTGGCGTTGCCGCTCACGGCGGACGCACGGCGCGGGCGGCCGCCCGTGCTCCAGGCGGACGACGGCCTGCGCGATCTCGAGACACGGGTGCTGCGCGTCTTCCACCCCGCGAGCTTCCACGACGACCCGACGCGCGCGCTCCGCGCGGCGCGGCTCGCGGCGCGCCTCGGCTTCACCCTGTCGCGCAGCTCGCGCTCGGCGCTGCGCGATGCGCTGCGGGACGGGGCCTTCGGCCGCGTCTCCGGCGAGCGGCTGCGGCGGGAGATCGAGAAGCTGTTCGACGATGCGCGGCTCGGCCTCGATCCCTCGGAGACCCTCCGCCTGCTCGGGGAGTGGCACGTGCTGGGCGCGCTCGAGCCCGGCCTCGGCCTGCCGCGGCGCGCGCTCGCGCCGCTGCGCCGCCTCGGCCGCGCGATCGCCGCGCCGCCGTGGCCGCCGCGGCGCACGCGCCCCTGGGCTGCCGGCCTCGCGACGTGGCTCGCGCCGCTCGACCCCGGGCTGCGTGCGCGTACGCTCGGGCGTTTCGCGCTCCGCGGTGAGCTGGCCGAGCGCATCGCGGCGTTCCCGCGCCGGCGCGACGCCTGGCTGCGCGCGCTCGCGCGCGCACGCGGGCGAGGGCCGATCGACGCCGTGCTCGGGCCGCTGACGGAGGAGGAGACCCTCGCGCTCTTCGCCTGGGCGGCGCCGACGGTCCGGAGGCGCATCCTGCGGCATGCCGTCGAGGACCGGCCGCGCCGCCTCCCGGTGACCGGCGAGGACCTCGTGGCCCTCGGGCTCACCGGGCCGGCCGTGGGGCGCGCGCTCGGGCGCATCCGCAGCGCATTCCTGGACGGCGCCGTGCGCACGCGGGAGGACGCGCTGGCGCTGGCGCGCGAGCTCGGGCGCCGCTGGACGCGCGCTCCCAGGGCGAAGCGCGTGCGGGTCGGGAAGCGTCCGGCCGCGGGGAAGCGTCCCGGGCCGGAGCGCCCGGCCCGGCCGCCGGACGCCTGATCCGCCCGGAGGGGCGAGCGCGAGGCGGGCGCCGTGCCCCGTGCCCGGCCGTCGCCCGCCCCCCGGGGCCCCGCTCGGACTCCCAGCCGGGGCCGTTGCCCCCACCCGGTGGGTCGCTCATACTGGTCGCGTCGCGGCCCCCCACCGCGCCGTTTCTCTCCTCCGCGGAGACGACATGAATCCCGAGCCGGATTCCGGATCGACATCCGGGCCGCGCCCTCTCTCGTCCGGGGAGCCTCGCGAGGCGCGCTCGGCCTTCGAGCCGCTGCTCTCGGCTGCCGAGGAGGCGAACGGGGCGGGGTACGCGGTCAAGCTGCCGGTCTTCGAGGGACCGCTCGATCTCCTGCTGCACCTCATCCGCGAGAACGAGGTCGACGTCACCGATATCCCCATCGCGCGGGTGGCGGAACAGTATCTCGAGTACCTCGGCCTGATGCGCGAGCTCCACATCGACGTTGCAGCCGAGTATCTCGTGATGGCCGCGACGCTCGCCTGGATCAAGTCCCGCATGCTGCTGCCGCCCGACGGGCTCCCGGACGACGAGGAGGGCATCGACCCGCGCGCGGAGCTCGTGGCGCGCCTGCTCGAGTACCAACGCTTCAAGGCGGCCGCGGGCGAGCTGGATGCCCGCCCGCTGCTCGGACGCGACGTCTTCCGGGCGCCGGGCCTGGAGGAGGACACCCGGCCGCGCGACGGCGAGCCGGCCGAGATCCGGGTCAGCCTCTTCCAGCTGCTCGAGGCATTCCGTGACGTGCTGCGCCGGGCGCACGACTCGGGCGTCGTGCACGAGGTCCTCGTCGAGACGCTCACCGTGCGCGAGCGGATGATCGCGGTGATGGACCGCCTCGCCGCGGCGGAGTCGGTGGAGTTCGGCGATCTCGTGCGCGGCGCCGACGGAGGCGCGCCGACGCGCGCTCTCGTCGTGACCACGTTCCTCGCGCTCCTCGAGCTCGCGCGCCTCTCCGCGCTGCGCATCTACCAAGGCGTGAGCGGGCAGGGCGCGCCGGAGGGTCCGATTCGCGTGCGCCTCGCCGGTGAAGGCGCCGCCGGGTACCGCGAGCGGATCTCGGAGCTCATGTGATGCGGGGCGTCGCGACGAGACGAGGGGTGACGGGGCGATGACCGATCGAAGCGAGCAGCGGAAGATCCTGGAAGCGCTCGTGCTCGCCGCGCCCGAGCCGCTGCCGGCGGCGAAGCTCGCAGCCATCATCCCCGGCGCCACTTCGGCGGACGTGCGCGAGCTCGTCGCGGAGCTCAACGCCGCGTACGAGGCGGAGGGCCGCGGGTTCGAGGTGCGCGAGGTGGCGGGCGGCTACCAGCTGCGGACGCGGGCCGAGCTCGCGGAGTACGTGCAGCAGCTCTCTCCGCGGCGGCCGGTGCGATTGTCCCGCGCGTCGCTGGAGACGCTCGCGGTCGTGGCCTACAAGCAGCCGATCACGCGCGCGGAGATCGAGCACGTCCGTGGGGTCGACGCGGGCGCCGTCGTGCGCAGCCTGCTCGAGCGCGATCTCGTGCGCATCGCCGGCCACCGCGAGATCCCGGGACGGCCGATGCTCTATGCCACGACGCGCCGCTTCCTCGAGCTCTTCGGCCTCGCGTCGCTCGAGGAGCTGCCGACGCTGCGCGATCTCCAGGAGCTCGCGAGCGGCGACGCCGGGGGGATCGCGGCGCCGGCAGGCGACGACGCCGGAGGCCTCGCCGGGCCCGGCGACGACGACGATCCCGACCCGGGGACGTTCGAGGCGGCGGACGCTCTCGCGGCGCTCGCGGGAGCCGACGACGACGGGGACGAGCTCGAGGCCGGCGACGGCCTCGACGCGCCGGACCCGCTGGACGAGCCCGACACCCTCGACGAATCCGACGCTCTCGATGAGTCGGACGATCTGGACGAGCCAGAGGAGCCCGTCGGCAAGCCGCACTGAGCCCGCGTGCGCGCGCGTCTCCAGAAGGTCCTTGCCGCGGCCGGCGTGGCCTCGCGGAGACATGCCGAGCAGTTGATCGAGCACGGGCGCGTCCGCGTCAACGGTCGGATCGCGAAGCTCGGCGACTCCGCAGACGCCGACACCGACGAGATCCTGCTCGACGATCGCGCGGTGGGCGCTGCGCCGTCCGCCTACTGGATCGCCCACAAGCCTGCCGGCGTGCTCACGACGACCAGCGACCCGCGCGGCCGGCCGACCGTCGTCGGCCTGCTGCCGAAGGATGCGCCGCGTCTGTTCCCGGTGGGGCGTCTCGACTTCGACACCGAAGGGCTCGTGCTCCTCACGAACGACGGCGCCACGGCGCAGGCGCTCCTGCACCCCTCGTTCGGAAACGAGCGCGAGTATCGCGTCACGGCGCGCGGCGCGATGTCGAAGGCGGCGCTCGAGCGTCTGGCGCGCGGCGTCGTCCTCGATGACGGCACCACCGCGCCGGCCCGGGTGACACACGTTCGGTTCGACCGGCAGTACGGGGAGACGTCCCTGCACCTCACCCTGCGCGAGGGGCGCAAGCGCCAGATCCGTCGGGCGCTCGCGGCCCTCGGCTACCCGGTGCGCCGGCTCGTCCGCGTGCGTCTCGGGCCGCTCGAGCTCGGATCCCTCGCGTCCGGCGCGGCGCGTCCCCTCACGAGCGCGGAGCGCCGAGCCGTGCTCGCGCACGCGAGGGAGCTGCGCGCAGGCGCGGAAGGCGCTCGGGCGCAGCGCACCGGTGCGCAACGCACGCGCAAGTCGGACGCCGGGACCCCACGCGCGCGCCCCGATTCCGGGGAACCTGCACGCCGCAAGCCGTCTCGCGGGCGACGATCGGATTGATCTTGCGCATCGATCGGGCATAAGATCGCGCAGACGTCCTTCAGCCTGACGGAAGTGGTACATGCGGCGGCTCATGCAGGACGGGCGGCTCCCGATCGTTCTCCGGTTCCGGTTCTCGCGGCTGCGGCGTCGATCGCGGGCGCGCCTCCGTGCGGCGACCAGCGTCGCACTGGTGTGTCTCTTCGCGAAGGATGCGTCGACGGCGAGCGTCACGGGTGTGTGTCCCGACGGGAGCTTCTTCATCGTCCAGGACGCCGCCCAGATCCCCTGCAAGCGGGGAAAGCGGGTCGACCCGCAGGAGATGCCGCCGATCCGGCCCGAATATCTGCCACGGCCGTACACGTGGCAGGTCTACAACGAGAGCGCGAACCCGAACAATCCCTACAACCTCATCGACTCCGCACGACAGGTCCGCGCGCTCCAGAACGGCGGTCCGCCCCCGGCGGTGTCCGGAGGTCCGCCGGGCGCCGAGGCCGCGCAGGCGACCGCTCCGCACGCCACCGCGGCGCCCGTGGCGGGCCCGCTGCGCCCGCCGGGCCCGCGCCCGACCGTCGGCCCGAGCGATCTCGGCCTCACCGACGGCGAACTGCGCGATCTCTTCTTCATCGTCGAGCTCGCCCAGAAGGACGCCCCGGCGGAGTTCCTGAAGGGCGGCGCCGACGGGAGCGAGGCGCTCCGCGTCTCGCTCGCGCGCTCCGCTGCGTTCGAGAGCCGCCTCCAGTCGATGTGGAGCGCGAACGGCGCGCCCGCGTCGAATGCGGTGCTGCTGTTCACGGCGGTGAGCAAGCGCCCCGAGACGTTCCACGGGAACTTCACCGTGACCCAGGGCCACCTCGCTGCGCAGATCGAGCCCGGCGACCCCCACCAGATGGGCGTCCTCCAGGGGAAGCTCGGGAAGCTGGAGCGCGACGAGGTCGTGCTCGGCTACATGGTGCTGCCCGAGGGAATCGACCCGACTCAGCCGATGGACATCTACTGGGACGACCGCCGGATCACCGCGACGTTCTGATCCGAGCAGCGGCGGAGGACGCGCATGAGCTGCGCCATCGAGGCGCGGCCTTCAGGGTCCGGAGGCCTTCGGGAAGACCTGCACCACGACGAGGCCGGCCGGGTGACGCCAGAGGACCCGCATTCCCGGTGCGACCCTGCTCTCTGGAACGATGCCCACGAGCTTCATCGCCGGTGACGACGGAGGTCGCACGCCTGCCAGGATCTCCTGCGCTTCCTGCCCGACCGCCACGGTCTGCGCGAGGGGCTCCGAGACGGGGAGCGGCGCCGCGGGGTTCCGCCGCCAGGTCACGTAGCTCGTCCAGGGCTCGGTGTTCATCACGATCGTGTCCGCCGACGTGTGCGTGCGGATCCATTCCCCCGCCTCGAGATACCCGTCCGGAAGCGTCGGGGCGGCGAGCTCGCGCCAGCGCGGCGCGAGGGTGAGCGATACGGCCAGGGCCGCCAGGACGACCGGTGTCCTTCGGCCGATGAGCTCGCGTAGCCGGAGCAGTGCGAAGCCGGCATACGCCGCGAAGAAGCAAGCCAGATCGGTGAGGAAGCGGGACGGGGTGAACGCGACGTAGTCGTGCCCGAGGAGCCGGAGCGCGAGCCATCGATAGACGTACTCGCAGAGCACGAAGAGCACCGCCAGGACGACCACTGCGCCGCGCAGCACGGGATCGAAGCGGCCCCGCCGGTCGGCGAGCGAAAGGGCGAGTCCGATCGACGTGCACGCGGCGAACGCCCATCCCAGGGAGCGCGCGATCGCGCGCGGATCGAAGAACATCTCCTCGAACCGGAAGACGTACGTCGAGCCGAGCGTCGTGACCTTCCATGCGTAGGGGACGAGGTAGATCCCGGCGAGCACCACGGCGCCGCCCGCCGCCTCGAAGATCGCGAGGTGCCGCGCTTCGTCCGGACGTCGAAGCCACTCGAAGACCGCGAGCGTGGCGAGGATGAACGCGCTGACGACCATCACGTGGTGATGGCATACGGCGATCCCCGCGAGAAGGACGCTCATCACCGCGCGCTCGCCGATGCTGGGCCGCGGCTCGAGGAGGAGCGTGAGCAGGGCGAGCAGAAAGCACATGCCGAGCTGGTTCGGGAGCCCTCCCCAGCCGTAGTAGCCGATGCTGCCGTAGTCCGCCCAGAGTCCGAAGACGAGCGCTGCGTACAGCGCGATCTCGTCGTGCCGCGTCGCGCGCGCCGTGAAGTGGAAGACCAACGCGGTCTGGAGCACTCCGAGCAGCGGGCAGAGCAGGCGGAAGGCGCCGTGGAGCGGGAGATGCCCGAGCTCGGACAGCAGGACGACGAGAAAGTGGCTTCCGACCGGGTAGTTGAGGGAGACGGGTTGAAAGGGCTTCCAGTCGAAGATCATGCCCTGGGCAAGGGCGATCTTCCGGGCGAGCAGGAGATGGAACGCCGGGTCCCCGCCTGGCGGGAGCACGTGGAGGGAAGCGACCCAGAAACGCGTCACAGCGACGAGCAGCAGCACGGCCCCGAGCCAGGCCCCGATCGCATGTCGGCCGCGCGGCGCAGCGGACCGCGGACCCCCTCCGCGCCGCAGCCACCAGGCGAGCGCCGTCGCGGCGAAGCAGAGCGCCCAGAAGGGCGCGAAGAAGCGGAGGCTCGAGTGACCGATGGCGACGGCGGCGACGGCTGCGGCGGCGAGCCCCGTCGAGGCTCCGATGCTCCAGTGCTCGCCGACGCGCAGGCGGGGCGCAGCGACGGCGACGGCGAGCACGCCGGGAATCGCGAGCACCAGGCTCGCACCGAGGAACGCCGCAATCTCGTTCACTCGACCTTGCCCCGCATCCCGGGCTCGAGGGGCGGAAGCAGCAGGAAGATCGCGAACAGGAGACCCGGGAGGAGCTGGATCGCGAGCCGGCCCGCGGAATTCGCGACGTGCCACGAGACGTCGTAGGGAGTCACCAGATACGCTCCGTAGAAGCCGGCGCTCGTCAGAGCGACGCAGAGCATGGACACGGCAGCCGCGGCGCAGTCCGAGCCGGTGGAGTCGTTCACCGGCGCGGGCGAGGCTCCGCCGCGGTCGGCTCGTCGGGAGGAGCGGAGCACGACGGCGCCGTAGCCGATCACCAACAGGAGCGGGACGAGGTCCCTCGATTCGCGTGCCCGGTCAAAGAGGAGACGCAAGACCCGCGCGTGCCGCGCGGGCTCGAGCACCCCGCCCACGGTTGCCGGCGAGAGGCCGTTCACGAGATCGTTCGACGCCGGGTGCTGGAGCCTGAAGGCGACGAGGGCGAGGAGCGCCGGGAGCGCGCCGAGCGCGAGCGCGACGAGGCGCCCCGGCGCGCGCATGGCTTCACCCCGCAGGATGCTCACGAGGGCGACCGACAGGGCGAAGAGACCGGCGAAGAGCTGGCCCTCGTTCTTCGTCCACGCGGCCGCGCCGGCGCACATCCCTGCGAGCACCCAGCCGGTCGCCGCATCGCCGCAGCACTCGCCGCGGAACGCGAGAGCGGCGGCGACGAAGCTCGCGAGCTCGAAGAGCGCGAGGGGCACGTCGGCGTATTGGAACGCGCCCACGTCGAAGAAATAGGGAACCGAGAGGAGGGCGAGCGCAGCGAGCGTCCCTTGCGCGCTCCCGCGGAGCTCGCGGACGCCGGCGCCGAGGAGGAGCACGACACCCGCTGCGAAGGCGCCGGCCACCGCCGAGGAGCAGACCGCGGCATCGCTTCCGGCGTAGCGCCATACCCGCGCGATGGTGAGCGGCAGCAGGAGCGGATAGTCGGGATGGGTGTACGAAAAGGGGGGACCGAGCACGGTCGCCCAGGCTCCATTCGCTCGCACCAGGAAGCGCGCCTTGAGGTTCCACATCGTGAGCGCATCCGACTGGGCGACGCTGCCGGTCTGCTGCTGGAGGACGAACAAATCCGCGTCGGTGATTGCAACGACGAGGGTGACCGCGACCAGGACGCCGATGAGCAGCCGCGGCCCTCGCGACGCCGGAGCCGCCGCCCCGCCCGCGCGGTCCGTCCGCTTCCCGGGGTGGAACGAACATCGCCACGCGAGCGCTCCCACTCCTGCCGCGAGGAACAGGAGGTCGCCGACCACGAATGGGACCGGGGTGTCCGCGACGGTCTCCTGCCAGAGGTAGTGTGCGCACGACGCGAGGGAGATCCCCACGGCGAGACCGAGGCACGACGTGGTGAGGAGGGACGCACGCGGCGCCAGGGCGCGAGCGAAGCAGGCGCCGCCAGCGAGTGTCACGAACACGCCGAAGATGACGGCCGGAGAGATCACTACGGTGGATCGATCGCGGAGTCGCGAGCCCCGGCGGGGTCGACGCGGGCCGAGGTGTCGACGAGCGCCACGTTCGCGCCCGCGCGTCGTAGCACCCGCCAGCGCGTCCGGACGAGCAGCACGTCGAGCTGCGAGCCGGTCGCGGCCACGGCGATCGCCGCACCCGGAGGCGCCGAGCGATCGAGCACCACGGGTGCGAGCGCGTACTGCGCGACCCATCCGAGGAGGGCGGCCTGAACGCCCTCCTCGGGCGACGTCACGAGTCCGACCTGGCCGCGCGCCGGCAGATCGCTACGGAGCGTGGCGACGCGCGCCTCGAGGTCGACCAGGGGGTTCGGGCCCCCGGCGAGCGCGGCGAGCAGAGCCCGCTCCGAACGGATGCGAGGAAGCTGGGTGGTCAACGAGAAGGCGAGGAGCGCGATGGCCAAGAGGACACCGGCCAGGGTTCGTACGCGGGCCACGAGGCACACACTATCGCAGGGTCGACCGGCGCCCTCGAGACCCGCCGTCAGCGTGGGAACGTGACGTAGACCTGTGTGTAGTAGAAGGTCCCGTCCACCGCGCGGGCGATGCCGACGCCCGTGGCGTTGAAGGCCGGCGCGAGGAGGTTCTCGCGGTGGGCGGGCGAGTTCAGCCAGCCTTCGAGGATCTCGCGGTTCGGGTCGGGGCGGTTCGTGAGGCCCACGTTCTCGCCGGCGAGGGTCATGCCGTCGACGCCGCCCCGCTGGATCCGGTCCACCGGGTTCAGTCCCTCCGGCGTGTCGTGGGACATGTAGTGCCGCCGCGCCATGTCCTCGCTGTGCTCGCGCGCGACCGCGTCGAGCGCAGGCAGCCTCTCGAGGGCGATGCGCTGGTGCTGTGCGCGGGTGTCGTTCACCGATGCCGCGAGCCCGTCCTCGAGGGCCGCATACGGGTCCGGCGGGGCGGCGTGGGCCGCGAGCGGCTGGAGCAGCCAGAGCGCGAGCCAGAAGCCGAGCAGGAAGGCGGCGGCGCGGCCGATGGTGGCGGGCATCGGTCAGGTCCCGGGCTCGCGCTGCGGGGGCGCCGCGGCGCTGGGGTCGGTCAGCGTCCCTTCCGCCGCGGACAGCGCCGCCTCGTTCATCACCTCGCGCCGCGCGAGCTTGCCGGCGTGGTAGAAGGAGCGCACGTCGAGCACCCCGTCGCCGTCCTGGTCCTCCTCCCGCACCGTCGGCTGATCGTTCGCGTCGTACTGGGTGATCACGTCGGGGCGTCCGTCGCCGTTGCGATCGAGCTCCTCCCGCACGCGCTTCCCGTCGTCGTAGAACTCGATCCGGTCGTGGAACCCGTCGTTGTTCGTGTCCTGTTCGAGCCGGGCGACCTGGCCGTTCTTGTAGAACGTCCACGTGTCGACAGCGCCGTCACCGTCGGTGTCCGCGCGCCGCCGGGCGATCTGCGTGCCTTCGTACTGGGTCCACGTATCGATGCGGCCGTCGCCGTTCGTGTCCTCCTCGGCGCGCACGACGACCGTGCCCGACTCGTCGCGGTACAGGATCCGGTCCGGCGCTCCGTCACCGTTGTCGTCGAAGACCTCGCGCACGATCCTGCCGGACTCGCGGTACACGAAGTGGTCGGGCCGGCCGTCGCCGTCGCGGTCCTCGACCAGGTCGGCGAGCCCGCCCGCCCCGGCGCCGCGGGCGGCGACGCCGGACGGTGTCGGCGCCGGAGCTCCCACGGCGGGGGCGGTCGTGACCGGAGCAGCGTTCGTCGCGGCGGTCGGTGCCGGGGCGGCACGGCCTTCGCGGCGCGCGCGGAGCGCCTCGAGCTCCTGCGCGATGGACGGAGCGCCGCCGGCCGGCGGCGGCGCGGCCGACGCATAGCTCTGGGGCGCCGTCGGACCGGCCTTCTGCTGCCCGAGCTGCCGCTCGAGCGACTGGAGCTCGCCGGCCTCCTGTGCGGCCTGGAGCTCCTCGTGGGTCGGCGGCCGCGCGGGCTGCTGGCTCGGGTGCGGGACGGAAGGCCCGTCGTTCGTCGGCTCGCCGGCCACCGCCTCGTAGGCCTTCGTGAACGGGAACGCGACCACGGCGAGCGGGTAGAGCAGCGGCTTCAGCCAGAGCGGCTCGTTGTGCTGCTCCAGGTGCTTCTGGACGTCCTCTTCCCCGCCGCCGATGAACGTGAAGTTGCCGTTGGTCGGAGGGCTGCCGCCCGGCGTCTGCTGCGGGACGGCCTGCGGTCCCGCCTCCGGAGGAGGCGCGTAGGAGCTGCGCGGCTGCGCGGCCGGCGCCTGGGCCGGAGCCTGCGCAGGGGGCGACTCCTGGCCGTAGGCACCGGGGCCGCCGGCGCCTGCGCCGTATCCACCCGACGAGCCGGAGGTTCCGCCGGGTCCGCTGCGGGAGGCCGCGGTCTTCGCGCCGGGGATCGGCAGCGCAGGGGCCGTCTGACCGGGCATCAGCACGGTCGCGGCCATCCCGGTCATGACGTTCGGGTGCCGGTCGACGTTCTTGTTGACGTTGGCATAGCCGCAGCCGAGCGCGAGCGCGCAGCTCACCGCAGCCACCAGAAGGAGGCGCGGGAACGGGAGGCGACCGGTCAGCAGGGAGCGCATTCGGAGCCACCTCGATGCAGGGAATTCGTCCGATGGAGTGCAAGAATCGTGCGCCCGACCCCCCGCGTGCAGGAGGAGCCCTTTTCCGACGAGGGCGCGAGGCGCGGCACGCTGCGCCTGCACGCGCAGCTCGGCGCCACCCTGGGGGTCGGCTGGGTAGCGCGGTACCCATAGAGAGGAACGCCGCGGAGGACGCGATGTGCGGTCGGTTCACGCTGGTCACGCCCGCGGAGCGCTGGGCGCAGCTCTTCGGAGTGGAGCCGCCGCCCTCGGCCGGGCCGCGGTTCAACGTAGCGCCCGGTCAAGACGTGCTCGCGGTGCGCGCGGCGCGCGCGTCCGGCCGCGAGGTCGCGTCGCTGCGCTGGGGGCTGGTGCCCGCTTGGGCGGTTGATCCGAAGATCGGCCACCGCCTGGTGAACGCGCGCGCCGAGTCCCTCGCCGCGAAGCCGGCCTTTCGCGACGCGCTGCGGCTCCGGCGCTGCCTCGTCGTCGCAGACGGCTTCTACGAGTGGGCGGGAGCTCGGGCGCCGCGGCGGCCGCACTGGTTCCACCGGCGCGACGGCGCCCCCTTCGCGATCGCCGGGCTCTGGGAACGCTGGACACCGCGCGGTGACAGCGGAGCGGCGCCGCTCGAGAGCTGCACGCTCGTCACCACCGCTGCGAACGCGACCGTCGCCGCGGTGCACGACCGCATGCCCGCGCTGATCGCACCCGAGGATTTCGGGCGCTGGCTCGGAGCGGACGACGACGCGAGCGTGGACGCGGCGGCTGCGCTCCTTCGCCCGTGCCCCGACGACTGGCTCGCGGAGCGCCCGGTCGGCCCGCGCGTGAACGACGCCCGGGTGGACGAACCAGCCTGCCTCGAGCCACCCGCGGAGCTCTTCTGACCGTTCGAGGCGTCAGCTCGCGCGGGCAGGGGCGGGAGCCGGAACGCCGAGCGCCTCGGCAAGGTGGGGCAGCGCCTCGTCGGTGAGCGAGAGCTCCGGCGCGAGGCGCTTGCCGAGCCCCTCCGCCGTCATCAGCGCGAGGTTCACCATCGTCATGTGGCTGCGCGCCTGGATGCGGTGCCGGCGCAGCACGTCGAAGATCCGGCCGATCTCCAGGGTCACCTGGAGGTTCCCGAGACCGCGCTTCCGGACGTCGTCGACGAGCTCGACGATCTCCCGTTCGTACGCGGCGTAGTCGGGCGTGGCCCGGTAGGGCGCGTTCTCGTGGAAGAGGCGCGCCACGGTGGCGCCGTCGCCGGTCGCGAACGCGAAGAGGAGACGCGCGGTCGAGACGCGGTCGTCGTTGCTCAGCTCGCCCACGAGCCCGAGATCGAGGAACACGATCCGTCCCGGCGGAACGAATCGGAGGTTTCCGGGGTGCAGGTCGGCGTGCACGAAGCCGTGGAGGAAGATCATGCGGCAGACGGCCCGCATGCCCGCTTCCACCACGCGGTGGACCTCGATGCCGCGCGTCTCGAGGTCCTCCTCGCGGACGCCCTCCACGAACTCCATGGTGAGTACCGCGTCGGAGCACGCTTCGGGAAAGAGGCGCGGGAAGCGCACCTCCGTCTCGCCGACGAAGTTGCGCGTGAAGCGCCGGTTGTGCGCGGCCTCGTTGGACAGGTGGATCTGCTCCTCGACCGCCTGGCAGAACTGGCGGAGCGCGCCCTCGAGGGAGACGAGGCGCAGCGTCGGAACGACGCGCTCGAGGACGCGTCCGACGAACAGCAGGATCGCGCGGTCGAGGCGAACCTTCTCGAGGATGTCCGGCCGGCGCACCTTCACGGCGACGACGTCGCCCGTCGAGCGCAACACCGCCCGGTGCACCTGTGCGACGGACGCTGCGGCCACGGGCTCCACCTCGAAACGGTCGAAGAGCTCCTCCAGCGGGCGGCCGAGATCCGACTCGACCGTGCGGCGGACCTCCGAGAAGGGGAAGGGGGGAACGCGGTCCTGCAGGGTGGCGAGCTCGCGGCGCAGCGGGTCCGGCAGCAGATCGGCGCGCGTCGATGCGATCTGGCCGACCTTGATGAAGGTGGCGCCGAGCTCCGTGCAGAGCCGGACGAGGGCCGCGCCCGACGCACGCAGCCAGCGTGCGCGCGTCTGCCCGCCCTCGGCGGACCTGCCTGGGCGCAGGCCCTCGCGCAGCAGCACGAACAGCGCGACGGAGCTCGCACGCAGCATCTGCGCGCTGCGCGCCGCGACTTCGACGCCGTGTCGGAGCGCGCCGCGCTTCGGTCCGGTCATGGCCCGTGCAGGGTACCGGACGCCCCGTTCATGGATAGATGACGACCGGAGTTCCCGGCGCCGTTCGATCGGTGAGGAAGTCGATCCGCTCGTCCGTCATGGCGATGCACCCCTCCGTCCAGTCGAGGTGCTCCGAGTCGCCCCGCCAGCGGCGGCCTTCGCCATGGAAGCCGAGGAGCCCTCCGAGGGCCGTGTCCTGCGGCGGGAGGCGAAGCTCGTCGCGGGCGCGCACGATGGCGTCGTGCGTGCGCGCGTCGATGCGGCCCTCCGCGAGCGCCTCGGCGGCGTCGGCGGGGCCGGGATAGTCGAAGGCCAGGAAGCGATGGAAGCGGCTCGATCGGGACGCGGCGACGACGCGGTACTCGCCCTCCGGCGTCCGGTGGTCGCCCTCGGCCCGCTTGGGGCCGATGGGGCTGCGCCCGAGTGCGACGACCCAGCTCCGTTCGCCGCCGCCATGGCAGATCGCGAGGAGGGTGCGCGCGCCCTTTCGGACCTCGATCCGCTCGATCGTGTCGCACGGCAGGGACGCCGGGTCGGGAGGAGGCGCGGGTCGCTCGGGGGTGGGACGTGGGGGCGGGGGGGGCTTCGCGCACGCGCCCAGGGCGAGGGCGAGGCCGCAGAGGAGCGCGCACGCGATGGCTAGACTGCGCGCATGATGCCTTCCCGGATCTCTCGCGCGGCGTTCGCCGTGGCCTGTGTCGTCCTCGCTGCCGCCCCGGCGGCGGCCCAGACCGCCCGTCGCGCGCCCGCGGGGCGGCAGGACGCGCTGCCGCCGGTCCTCGGTGCGCCCTCGAAGGACATCGTCGAGCCCGACGACACCCTGCTGGACGTCGCCTACCGCCATCGCTTGGGGTTCGACGCGATCGCGCGCCTCAATCCACAGCTGAACGTGTGGATCCCGGATCCGGGCGAGGTGGTCGAGCTCCCCACGCAGTACATCCTCCCCGACGGCGAGCGGCGCGGCCTCGTGGTGAACGTGCCCGAGATGCGGATCTACGACTACACGCACGGCACGACGCCCGAGCTCTATGCGATCGCGATCGGTGACGAGGCCGACCCGTCCCTCTACGGCAAGTTCAAGGTCGGAGCCAAGCGCAAGAACCCCGCGTGGTACGTGCCCGCCTCGATCCGCGCCGAGAAGCCCGATCTGCCCGCGGTCGTGCCGGCGGGCGAGGAGAACCCGCTCGGGACGCGCTGGATGACGATCGGGAACACGTCGTACGGCATCCATGGAACCAACAACGACTGGTCGATCGGGCGGACGGCGACACACGGCTGCATCCGGCTCTACAACGATCAGGTGGAGCGGCTCTACGAGCGGGTTCCGACCGGAACTCCGCTGCTGCTCGAGTACCAGCCCGTGAAAATCGGGAGGCTGGGGCGCGGCATCTACGTGGAGGCGCACCCCGACATCTACGGCCGCGTGCCCGACCGCGCCGCCGTCGCGCTGCAGCGCCTCTCCGAGCTCGGACTCCTGGAGAGCGTCGACGTGCCGACCGTGGAACGCGTCGTCCAGGAAGCGCGGGGGACCCCGGAGCGCGTCGGGACACTGCCCGACGCGCCCGAGGTCGCTACTTCGAAACCCGCTTCTTGAAGATCGCTTCTGACGTGCGCGCCGCATCGTCGGCGCGCTGGGCGGCGGCCTTCGCCGCGGCCTCGGCGGCTTCAGCGCGTGTCACCGCGCTGTTCGCCGTCTTCTGGGCCGCAGCAGCCGCAGCGGCCGCGTCGTCGGCCTTGCGCGAGACCGCCTCGATGCGTCCCTCCAGCGCATCCACGCGCCCGCTGGTGGCGCAACCTCCGAGCGCTGCGACACACACGACCGAGAGCAGGATCCTGACCGGACGACTCGCCATGGCTTCTCCTCCTCGCGGGCGCAGAGCTGCGCCCGACGTCGCCGCGCAGTCTAGGGGCGCGACGGCGCGCGCTGCAACCGAGGCGGTATGCCCCAAGCACCGGTGATAGACTGCGCAGCGTTCGGAGGACCCCCTGTCGGACGTCGGCCTGACGCACGTTGCGCTGCCCGCGCGCGACCTCGACGCGAGCATCGCGTTCTACGCGAAGTACGCGGGGATGGGGGTCGTACACCGCAGGCAGGACGCGGCCACGGGCGCGGGCGTCGTCTGGCTCTCCGATCGGACGCGGCCCTTCGTGATCGTCCTGATCCAGCGTGCGACCGTGGACCAGCCGTTGGCGCCGCTGTCCCATCTGGGTGTCGGTTGTGCCACACGCGAGGAGGTCGATCGCCTCTGCGCGGAGGCTCGCAGCGACGGCGCGCTGCGCTTCGGCCCCGTCGATTCGCCGTACCCCGTCGGGTACTGGGCGTTCCTCTCCGACCCCGACGGCCACACGCTCGAGCTCTCGCACGGCCAGGAGGTCGGGCTGACCGTCGGGCAGGCGTCTCCCCCGCGGCCTTGATCATGGTCGCGCGGCGGGCGGCCGCTACGGCCCGCCGGCCGCGCTCGGGGCCGCGGCGGGCCTCGGCGAGCCCGCATAGGCCCGCGCGAGGGCGCGGAAGGCCACGATGGACTCGTCGTCGGGGAAGGCGTAGTCCGGGTCGGCGCCGCTCTTCGCGATCACCACGCCGTCGGCGGGGCTCACGTAGAGGGACTGGCCGTAGACCCCCAGCGCCGCGAAGTCGCCGCGCCCGTCCGGCCCGACCCACCACTGGAAGCCGTAGCCGAGCGACGTGTCGGGGATCGCGCCGGGATCGTCGAGGGGGCCGGCCGGCGCCGTCGAGCGCGCGACCCACGCGCGCGGCACCAGCTGGCTGCCGTTCCACTCGCCCTGGCGCTGGTACAGCAGGCCGAAGCGCGCCCAGTCGCGCAGCGCGGCGTTGAGACAGCAGAACGCCAGCTCCCGGCCGTCCGGCCCGGAGCGGTCGAGGCTCCACGAGGCGTCGCTCTCCATCCCGAGCGGTCCCCAGAGCCGGTCCGCCAGCCACGTCGCATTGTGCTCCCCGGTCACGTGCTCGAGCAGCATGCCCAGCACCTGCGTATCGATGCTCTTGTACGCGAAGATGGCTCCCGGCGGCGCTTCGGACCGCTGCGCGGCGACGAACGCGTCGACACGGCCGCGGAGGAAGAACATGCGGTAGAAGAGGCCGCGGATGTCCGACACCTGCCCGCGGTAGTCCTCGACGAAACGGACGCCCGACGTCATGCGCAGGACGTCCTCGACCGGAATCCCGTCGTAGCCCGTGCCTCGCAGCTCGGGCACGTACTCGGACACGGGGTGCCCGATCCCGGCGACCAGGCCGTCCGCCACCGCGATGCCGACGAGCGCCGACACGAACGACTTCGCGACGGACCAGGTGGTGAAGAGCGACGCCTCGTCGCCGCCGTGGTAGTAGGCCTCGTACACGATTGCGCCATCCTTCAGCACGACGAGACCGGTCGCGACGCGCCCCGTCAGGAGGTCCGCCACACGGCGCTCCTCGCCGTCGAAGACGTAGGTGACCTCCCGAGGATCGACGGAAGAGGCGGCGCGCGGCAGCTCGCTGACCGGACCCGCGCGGGGCACCGGGCGCTCGGGGAAGATCCGGTCCATGCGCCGGAAGTTCTCGATCCGTCGGTCGCCGGCCACGAGCGTGAGCTTGTTCCACAGCGAGGGCTCGCCCGGCGAGCCGCAGCCCGCGAGCGCGACGAGCGCGACGAGCGCGCCGGACAGCGCGGCGCGCTGGGCCCGCATCAGCCCGCGGCTTCTTCGGCCGCGACACGCTCGACGGTCGTCACCACCGTGCGACGGGAGATCCCGCTCTGCGGACCGAGCGACTCGATCTCCGGGCCGTCCGCGACGAGCTTCCCGAGCGCCTCGCGCGCGACGTCGTCGAGCTCGATGAAGCGCAGCACGCTCTCGCGTGACACGCCGCGACGCACGACGCGCGCGCGCACGACGAGCGGGCCGTCGAGGGGCGCGCCGTGCAGCGCCACGGTCAGCACCTCGCCGTGCTCGAGGTCCGCAGCCGCCTCGAGGCGCATGCCGCCGACCGAGAGGTCGCGGCCGAGCACCACGCGCGCGCCCGCCTCGGACAGCGCGATCACGCGCTTGCGGTACACGCTGCGGCGGTGTCGGCGTGGGTCGTGCCGGAGCCTCGTCGGCGCGGGACCCGGCATGGGTGCGCCGGCCCAGGCCGCCGGACCGTCGAGGTGCAGGGCAACGAGACGATCGATGCGGGCGCGGAGCGCGTCGGAGGTCGGGTCGAACGCGAACGCGATCACGCGCGCGTTCGCTCCGCGCTCGGAGGAGCTGACGCGCACCACGCGCGCGCGGAGCGAGAGCGTGCGGCCGCCGTCCGGGTCGGGGAGGTGGAGCGTGACGTGCGCGCGGCGCGCCGGAGCAGAGGCCGCCAGCAGCCGGCATCCCGTCGCCGACAGCTCGATCAGCGTCGCGTCGCGGCGTCGCAGGCCGCCGCGGAAGGAGACGGGCGCTCCCACGGCCACGCGCTCGGCGCGGCGCTTCTCGGGTCCCCGGTACAGGAGCCGGGCGAAGAGCAGCCGGACCGCGTCGGGGTGCACGGGCCGATGGATCAGGTAGTGGAAGCCCACGCGGCGGAGAGCCACCCGCACGGTGCGCGAGCCGCCCGTCACGACGGCCACGTAGATCGGCTCCGGGGCATCGGGGGCGAGGGGCAGTGCGTCGAGCGCCAGCGCGCGGCGGCCGGTCGCGACCACGACGCGCGGCGCCCTGGGCAGGCGCCCGGTCTCGCAGAGCTCGTGGCCGGCGACGCGGACCACCTCGACGCGCAGGTCCCTCAGGAGGCCCGCCACGTCGTCGAGCTCCCCGTCGTCGATCAGCAGGACCGTCGGCCCCGAGCCCATCGCTTCCTCGCCCGCCCTCGCTCGCCCACTCCAGCGCTGGGCTCATCGGCGGTCTCGCTCCCCGGCTATAGCCGCGCGCCCGAACGCGCCCCGCCCGCCCTCGGGGCGCGGTAGATTGAGCGCCCATGCACGTCTCGATCGGTGACACGCGCCTCTTCTTCGACGTCGAGGGGGCGAAGCTCGTTCCCGACGGCCCGCGGCTACTCGAGCGGCCGACGCTGCTCCTGCTCCACGGCGGACCGGGCTTCGACCACTCGACCTTCAAACCGCAGTTCTCGGCGCTCGCGGACGTCGCCCAGGTCGTGTACCTCGATCACCGCGGGAACGGCCGCAGCGACCGTAGCGCTCCGGAACGGTGGAACCTCGCGCAGTGGGGCGACGACGTGCGCGCGTTCTGCGACGCGCTCGGGATCGTGAAGCCCGTCGTGCTCGGCGTGTCCTTCGGCGGGATGGTCGCGATGTCCTACGCGACGCGGCATCCGGACCATCCCGGGAGGCTCGTGCTCGCGAGCACCACCGCGCGGACCCGGCTCGATCGCATCCTCGAGGCGTTCGAGCGGCTCGGCGGCGCCGATGCGCGCGAAGCCGCGCGTCGCTACTGGAGCAAGCCGGGGCGCGACACGCTGACCGAGTACGCGAAGCTCTGCTTCCCGCTCTACTCGCGCGCGCCGCGCGACCCGGACGCGAACGTCCGCACGGTGTGGAACTTCGACGTGATGTTCGCGTTCGGCGCCGGCGAGGACGTCGCCTTCGACCTGCGCGCGGACCTCGCGAAGGTACGGTGCCCGACCCTGGTGCTCGCCGGGGAGGACGATCCCATCACGCCGATCGGCGACAGCGAGGACATCGTGGCCGCCTTGCCCAGGGACCTGGTGCGCTTCGAGCGCTTCGCGGAGTGCGGCCATGGGACGTTCCGCGACGCGCCGGAGCGGACGTTCGCCCTGCTGCGGGAGCTGCTCGCCGCTGCGTGACGCGTGGGGCGTCGGGGCATGAAGCTGGATGCGAGCGAGCGCGAAGCGGGCGACCGCCGCTTCGGGCGGCTCGTCGCGACGGTGTTCCGCTGGCGGCGATGCGCGCTACTTCGCCTTCGCGCCGCTCTCGCTCGGGTTGTAGAGCACCTCGACGACCTTCAGGTTCCCGCTGTAACGGTTGCGCGAGAACACGATTCGGCCCTTGCCCCGGTAGACCCAGTCGGTCCGGGAGGTGTCGGAGCCGTAGTACCAGGGGATGAACTGCTTGCCGGTCATGTAGCCGTTCGTGTCGTCCGGCTCCCCGAGGATCTTCCGCACGTCGGTGTCGTTCATCCCGGGCTCGACCTTCGAGAACGGCGAGCCGGCCGGCGGCGGCACCCCCTTCGCGGGCTTCGCCTCCTCCTTCTTCGCCGGCTGCTCCGTCTTCGTCGAGGCGGCCTGCTCCTTCGACCCTCCGCCCGACTTCGAGGCGCACGCGGCGTTCACCGCGAACACGAACGCGATCGTCAAGAGGAATGCCCGTCGTGCCATCATCACTCGCTCCCCCCCTTTCGCCTGGATGCTTCCGTCCGGAAGCCGCGCTGGTTCCGGTCCCCCCGGACCGACCGCTCGACACCCTAGCGTGCGCGGCGGACGGGGCGCGAGGGAATTCTCCGTGTCGGCTGCCCGACGGGCGGGCTGGAGCGGGGGCGCACGGTCGCGCACGGGCCGCTGTGCGCCGCGGTATGGTGTGCACCGGCGAGAGCCGCTCAGGAGGACTCGTGGGACCGCTCGACGGCGTCAGGGTGATCGAGATCGCGGGCATCGGACCGGGACCCTTCGCGGCGATGATGCTCGCTGACATGGGGGCCGAGGTCGTGCGCGTGGACCGCACGCAGAACGTGCCCGCCGTGGATCCGGGCGTTCCCCCGTTCGACGTCTTGAACCGCGGCCGCCGCTCGATCGCCGTGGATCTGAAGCGTCCCGAAGCGGTCGAGACCGTGCTTCGGCTCGCGAGCCGCGCCGACGCCCTGATCGAAGGCTTCCGTCCCGGGGTGATGGAGCGGCTCGGCCTCGGACCGGAGGTGTGCCTCGCCCGCAACCCGAAGCTGGTCTTCGGCCGCATGACGGGCTGGGGCCAGGACGGCCCGCTCGCGCGCGCAGCCGGTCACGACGTGAACTACATCGCGCTCGCCGGAGCCCTCGCTCCGATCGGGCGGCGCGGCGAGCCGCCGGTGCCGCCGCTGAACCTCGTGGGCGATTTCGGCGGCGGCGGCATGCTGCTCGCGTTCGGCGTGGTCTGCGCCCTGGTCGAGCGGCAGCGGTCGGGCCGGGGGCAGGTGGTCGACGCGGCGATGGTGGACGGCGCCGCCATCCTCATGTCGATGTTCTGGGGCATGCGGTCGATGGGCTTCTGGTCGGACGAGCGCGGGACGAACCTGCTCGACACCGGCGCGCACTTCTACGAGGTGTACGAGACCGCGGACGGGAAGTACGTCTCGATCGGATCGATCGAGCCTCAATTCTATGCCGAGCTGCTGCGTCTTACCGGGCTCGACGCAGCGGGCCTCCCGCGCCAGATGGACCGCGCGAAGTGGCCCGAGCTGAAGGAGCGGCTGCGCGCGGTCTTCAGGACGAAGACGCGCGACGAGTGGTGCAAGGTGATGGAGGGCACCGACGTGTGCTTTGCGCCGGTCCTCACGATGCCCGAGGCCGCGGCGCATCCCCACAATCGGGAGCGCGGCACCTTCGTCGAGGTGGCGGGCACGACCCAGCCGCGGCCCGCGCCGCGCTTCAGCCGCACGGATCCCGAGATCCAGCGCCCGCCTGCTCACGCGGGCCAACACACGGACGAGGTGCTCGCGGACTGGGGCTTCTCGCGCGACGAGATCCGCGCCCTCCGCGACGCAAAAGCGATCGCCTGACCCGATGCAGCTCGCGGGCCGCGTCGCGGTCGTCACCGGAGGCGCGAGCGGGATCGGCGCGGCGCTCTGCCGGCGCTTCGCGGCGGAGGGCGCGCGCGTGGTCGTGGCGGACCGCCAGGCCGGGGCGGCGGAGCGCGTCGCGCGGGAGGCGCAGGGCCTCGCGGTCGCCTGCGACGTCTCGATCGAGCGCGACGTGCAGGCGCTCGTCGCGCGCGCAGTGGAGCGCTTCGGCCCGATCGACCTCTTCTGCTCCAACGCCGGGGTGGCGCTCGGCGCGGGCGTCGGCGGTCGCGCAGCCGGGCCCTTCGCCCCCGACGACGTCTGGCGAACGAGCTTCGACGTCAACGTGATGGCGCACGTGTACGCGGCCCGGGCCGTGCTGCCCGCGATGCTGGAGCGCGGGAGCGGCTACCTGCTCCAGACGGCCTCCGCGGCCGGGCTGTTGACCGATCTCGGGACGCTCGTCTACTCGGTGAGCAAGCACGCGGCCGTCGGCCTCGCCGAGTGGCTCGCGATCCACTACTGGGACTCCGGTGTGCGCGTCTCGTGCTTGTGTCCCCAGGGCGTGCGGACGCCGATGCTGATGGGCGCGGCAGACGCCGGTGCGGGCGGCCACCTGACGCCGGACATGATCGAGCCCGAGGAGGTCGCGCTCGCCGTCGTCGACGGCCTGGCGCGGGAGGAGTTCCTCATCCTGCCCCACCCCCAGGTGCGCGAGTACTTCCAGCGCAAGGCGCTCGACTACGACCGCTGGCTGCGCGGCATGCGTCGTCTCAAGGGGCGCATCTACGGGGACGGCGCGCCCACGCTTCCGCCCCACGCTTGATGCGCCCGAGGCGCCCGGCGTAGAGTGCGGGATGCCCCACGACCTCGTGCTCCGCGGCGGCCGCGTGGTGGACGGCACGGGCCGGCCCGCGTTCGTCGCCGACGTCGCCGTGGACGGCGACCGGATCGCGCAGGTCGGCCGCGTGGACGGGCGGGGCGCACGGGAGATCGACGCCGCGGGGCGGGTCGTCACCCCGGGCTTCGTGGACATCCACACCCATCTCGACGCGCAGCTCGCCTGGGATCCGCTCGCCTCCTCGTCCTGCTGGCACGGCGTCACGTCGGTCGTGATCGGAAACTGCGGCGTGACCTTCGCGCCGGTGCGACCGCGCGATCACGGCACGCTGGCCGCGCTGATGGAGTCGGTCGAGGACATCCCGGCGCGGAGCATCCTCGACGGCCTGCCCTGGGACTGGGAGACGTACGGGGAGTTCCTGCGTTGGCTCGACCGGACGCCGAAGGGCGTGAACGTCGGCGGCATGGTCGGTCACTGCGCGGCGCGGTACTACGCGATGGGCGAGCGCAGCCTCGATCCCGATGCCGAGCCCACGGCGCCGGAGCAGGAGGCGCTCTGCGCAGTGGTGGACGAGGCGCTGCGCGCGGGCGCGCTCGGCTTCTCGTCGTCGCGAACGCTCCGCCACAAGGCGCCCGACGGGCGCTACGTGCCGGGCACGTTCGCGAGCGCGACCGAGCTCCTCGCAGTGGCCGGCGTCCTGCGTCGCCACGGCGGACGCGCGTTCGAGGTCGCTCCACGCTTCGACGGGGAGGGGCCGGCGATCCCGCGCGTCGAGTCCGAGCTCGCCTGGATGGAGGCGGTCAGCCTCCGCTCGGGCGGAGCGCTCACCTTCAACCTGTCGCAGACCCGCGACCAGGGTCTGCACTGGAGGCGCGCCATCGAGCTCGCGCGCGCGGCGAATGCGCGCGGCGCGCGGATCCGGCCCCAGACCGCGCCGCGCTTCATCGGGGTGCTCACCGGGCTCGCTCATCGCACGCCCTTCGATCGGCACCCCGCGTGGCGTGCGCTCTCGGACCTGTCGCTCGAGGCTCGGCTCGCGGCGCTCGAGGATCCCGCGCGCCGCGCGACGCTCGTCGCCGAGGCAAAGGACGATCGCGAGGGCGTCCGCGTGTTCTACGTCCTGAACGGGGAAGGGGGGCTCGCGCGCTACGACTGTCGCCCGGAGAACGCGCTCGTCGCGATCGCGCAACGCCGTGGCGTGTCGCCGGCCGAGACGTTCATCGACCTCGCGCTCGAGACGCGCGGGAAGCTCCTCCTCTGCTGGCCGTTCCTGAACCAGGACGTCGAGGCGATCGCCGAGATGCTCGCGCAGCCGGAGGTGCTGGTCGGTCTCGCCGACGCCGGCGCGCACGTGGGCATGACGATGGACGCGAGCGCGCCCACCTACCTGCTCACCTACTGGGTGCGCGAGCGCGGAGCGCTCGCGCTGGAGGAGGCGGTGCGCCGGCTGACCTCGGACACGGCGACGGCATTCGGGATCGCCGACCGCGGCGTGCTGCGCGAGGGCGCGTACGCCGATCTGAACGTGATCGACTGGGAGCGGCTCGCGCTCCCCGTCCCCGAGTACGTCCACGACTTCCCCCACGGCGCGGGCCGCTTCGTGCAGCGCGCGTCGGGCTACGAGCGGACGATCGTGAACGGGCGCGTCTTCCTCGAGGACGGGAAGCACACGGGCGAGCTCGCCGGAACGCTCCTGCGCGCCTGAGTCGGCGCTTCGGCCTCAAGACACCTCCCGGGCGCGCCGATGTCGCCCGCGGGGAGCCCGTGATGGCCGAATCCACGAAAGGCGGTCCGTATCGCCGCTTCCGCGCGCTCGATGGCTCGCATCCGTGGAAGCGTGCCGTGCCTGCGGGCTACATCGACTACGCCGCGCGGCGTCGGCACGGCGGCGAGGTCGTCTACTTCAACTTCGCGCTCGCGCGCGAGATGGGCCTCCTTCCGGCGCGCCATCCGGACGCGCTCACGCCGGGCCTGCGGAGCGCGATCCTCGATGCGTTCGCGCTCGTCATCATCAACGAGTGGGACATCGAGCACGGGACGCAGGTGCCGGCGCGCGACCTCCTGCCGGGCACCTACATGGCGACGCGCTATCTCCAGCTCCAGCACCCGGACAAGCGCGGCCGGACCTCCGGCGACGGGCGCAGCGTCTGGAACGGGTGCGTCACGCACCGCGGCGTCACCTGGGACGTGTCGAGCTGCGGAACCGGCGTGACGCGGCTGTGCCCCGCCACCGCCAACGAGCGCCGCTTCTTCAAGACGGGCAACCGCTACGCGTCCTACGGCTGCGGCACCGCTGCGCTCGCGGAAGGTCTCTCCGCCGCGCTCATGAGCGAGATCTTCCACCGCAACGGCATCGAGACGGAGCGCGTGCTGGCGGTGCTCGAGTTCGAGCACGGCGGGGCCATCGCGGTGCGTGCGTCCCGCTGCCTGCTGCGTCCGTCCCATTTCTTCGTGCACTCCAAGGTGGGCGACCTGCGGTCGCTCCGCGCTGCGAGCGAGCTCTTCGTCGCGCGCCGTGAGTCGAACGGCGAGTGGCCGCGCTGCCGCGGCGCCGAGCGCTGGAATCACATGGCGGACGAGATCGCGCGCACGTTCGCGCGCATCGCCGCGGTGTTCGAGAGCGAATACGTCTTCTGCTGGCTCGACTGGGACGGCGACAACGTGCTCGCGAACGGCGGGATCATCGACTACGGCTCCGTGCGACAGTTCGGACTCTTCCATCGCGAGTACCGCTTCGAAGACGTGGACCGCATGTCGACCACGATCCCCGAGCAGCGGCGGAAGGCGCGGCGCATCGCGCAGAACTTCGCGCAGATCCGCGACTTCCTGATCACGGGCCGCAAGCGTCCGCTCGCGGAATTCCGCCGGGACCGCGTGCTGGCGCTCTTCGATCGGGAGTTCGAGCGCACGCGCGAGCGGCTCTTCGTGCACAAGGTCGGCTATCCGACCGTCCTCCAGGACCGCTTGCTCGCGCAGGCGCGCTCCGAGGTCCGGCGGCTGCGCCGCGTGCACGCTTGGTTCGAGCGCGCGCGCTCGTCGCGGGGGCCCCACCGCGTCCCCGACGGCCTCAGCTGGAACGCCGTGTATTGCACGCGCGACCTCCTGCGCGAGCTCCCGGCCCGGCTGCTCGCACGGGGGAGGGGGCTTCCGGCGGAGGAGATCCTGCGGATCGCGAGCTCGAGCTACGCGTCGCGGCGCGACCGCGCGGTGACACCCCACCGTGCGCGTCAGGCCTGCGAGCTCCAGCGGGCCTGGCGCGCGCTCCTGGCTCGCGCCGCCGAGCTCGCCGACTGCCCGCCGGAGGCGCTCCTCGGGGAGGTCGCACGGCGGGCCTCGATCCTGAACCCCCACGCGCGCATCACCGGCGACAGCGTGGACTTCATCACCGAGCGCCTGCTCCGCAAGCGCCGGCGTCTCACGACGCGGCAGCTGCACCGCGTGATCGACCGCTTCGTCCGGTCGCAGGAGCTCGAGCCCGGCCCGCCGGCCGAGACGACCGCCCCGCGGATCGACGACGCCCCGGAGGTGCGGGACACGGTCGCAGGACTCCAGCGCGTCGTGGTCGACTACCGCGAAGGGCTCTAGCCTCCCGCCGGGCCGGGGCGCCGGGCATGCTGGCGCTTCCACCTGGGGGGATCGTTGCCCGCGCCTCGCTCTGCCCTCGCCCTCCTCGCAGGCCTGCTCCTCCTGGGCGCTGCGTCGGCGCGCGCGTCGGCGCCGCTCGACTGGTGCGCTCCCGTGGTCGTGCGACCCGACGTGCACTGGTGGAGCTACTCGCCGTGCGAAGCCTGGTGGAAGCCGGACACGATCGCGCGCGACGCCGACTTCGTATTCGACGGGTTCGTGACGCCGGCGGCGCAGAACGCCGTCCCGTCCGACACATGGGGGTGTACCGGGGCGACCAACCAGGCGACGAGCCGCGCCTACCACGACGATCTCCGTGCCCGCGCCGCCGCGCGCGGGCGCACCCTCACGATCATCTACATGGGGCGCTTCGACCTGGTGGACCGCGCCTTCGCGGCCGCGCCCGGCTTCGAGGCCCGCTTCCTCGTCGACAGCTCGATTCCGTTCTCGCAGGCGCTCGACTTCTTCCACCTCGACAGCTCCACGCCGTGCACCTGCGGCTGCGAGTGGGGGGACGGGCCCGGTCCCACCCCGGTGCCGCCCGGAACCCGCCTCCGGGACCTCATCGATGCGTCGGGTGGCCCGAACGCGTACCAGTCGAAGGTCTTCTACTCGATCGTTCCGTCGTCCGGAGGCACGGTGGAGGGAGCACCGCGCTTCTTCTACGGGAGCTCCGCGCTCGCCGATCAGACCAACGCGGCGTACCGGGCGTGGGTGATCCAGCAGACGCGGGACATCCTCGCCGCCGGCGGATTCGACGCGGTGGATCTGAACCACAAGCTCCATCAGTACCTGCCGACGCAAGTCCCTCCGTGGTGGGGTGGTCCGAAGGCTCCGACCGTCGAGAGCGATCTGGCCGTCAACGACACCCTGTGGAGCGCCCGGCCCGCACACTACGGCTACGCCGAGTACCTCGCGGGCTGGTCCGCGATCGCCGACGATCTGACGGCCGCCGCCATACCGTTCACGGTGTTGCTCTCGACGGCGACCTGGCGGCCGCACGACTACTACGACGATCCCGCCACGCCCGGTCTCGACGAAGCCACGATCATCCGGGCCGTAGCGCGCAAGGCGAAGTACGTCTTCCTGGAGCGGAACGCCGGCGTCTCCGACGCCGAGTGGGCCGCGGACGTGGCCGACGTGGAGGCGCCCGGGACCGCGACCGTGGTCCCCGTGAACACGACGTGCGGCTACGGCGGTCCCGACGCTCCGGTCATCCCACCGCCGGCGTTGACGGCAAGCGTCACCGTCGCCCCGGAGGTCGGCGCGACCGCGGTGTACGCGGGCAAGTCCGTGAGCGTCGTGCCGGGCGGGACGAAGACCGGGTCCTGGGACGCCGACTTCTGGTGCAGCTGCCCGACTCCGCCCTGCGGCGCGCCGGATGCGTCCACGAGCGGCCGTACCGACGCCGCCTGGTCGATCCCGGCCGGTCTGTGCGATGCCGCCTACGCCGCGGCGCCCGGGACGTACACGTCACGCGCACGTGTGACGCGCGGGGGGGTCACGGTCGAAGGGACCGATCGCGTGACGATCTGTACGCCCGCGTGCAGCAACGGCAAGGACGACGACGGCGACGGGCGGACGGACTATCCGGCCGACGACGGCTGCGCGCAGGCGACCAGCACCTTCGAGAGCCCGCAGTGCGGCGACGGTCGCGACAACGATGGCGATGGGCGGATCGACCTCGCCGACCCACAGTGCAGCGGCATCGCCGCCAACCCGCGCGAGGCCCAAGGCTGCGGCCTCGGGCCCGAGCTCGCCGTCGCGCTGCCCGCCCTCGCCAGCCTCCGCGGCGCCCGGCGCCGCGGCCGGACGGGACGGCCTGTCCGGGCACGGCGCTCGGGTCAGGGCACGTAGACCGGCTTCCCCGGCGCGGTGAGCAGGACGCTCTGGTCCTGCACGACGAACGTGACGGTCACCGCGGCCGGCGAGCCGGTCGCCCCGGCCCCCGTCGCGGTGATCGTCGCCGTGTACGTCCCCGGCGAGAGGCTCGCGGGCGAGAGCGACGCCGTGATGGTGTCGGTTTCCCCGGTGGACGTGCCGCTCGCGGGCGCGAGCGTGAGCCAGGCCGCATCGTCGGCCACCGACCACGTCAGCGTGCCGCCCCCCGCGTTGCGGATGCCGAACGTGGTGCTCACGGCGGCCTGGCCCTGGACGCCCTGCGCGGAGAGCGACGAGGTCGAGAGCGCGAGGGCAGGGGAGGGCGCGTTCACGGTGAAGGTCACCGCGATCGTCCCGGGCGAGCCGGTCGCGCCCGTCGCGGCGGCCGTGATCGTCGCCGTGTAGGCGCCGGGCGCGAGCCCCGACGGGTTCATGCTGACGGCGATGGTGTCGGCCTCCCCCGTGGACGTGCCGCTCGCCGGCGAGAGCGAGAGCCATGCGGCGTTGTCGCTGACCGCGTAGCTCAGCGTTCCGCCTCCGGTGTTGCGCACCGTGAAGCTCGAGCTGGCCGCGGCTCCGCCCTGGACGGCGCTGCCGCTGAGCGTGCCCGGAGAGAGCGCCAGCGCGGGCGGCGGGGCGTTGACCGTGAAGGCGACGTTGATCGTGGCGGGCGAGCCGGTCGCGCCCGTCGCCGTGGAGGTGATCGTCGCGCTGTAGGAGCCGGGGGCGAGGCTTCCGGGGTCCATCGTCACCTGGATCGTGTCGGCTTCCCCGGTGGACGTGCCGCTGGCGGGCGAGAGCGTGAGCCACCCCGCGCTGTCACCGAGCGAGTAGGTGAGCGTGCCGCCGCCCGAGTTGCGCACGGTGAAGCTCGCGGTCGCGGCGGCCTGCCCCTGCACCGCGACGCCGGTCAGCGACGTCGTGGACAGGCTCAGCACGGCGGGCGCCGCGACGAAGCGGTGTACGTCGGACTCGGGCGAGAAGGGGCCGAGCGTGTTGCTCGAGTCGTACGCGGCCACCTTCAGCACGAAGCTGTCGCCGAAGCTCCCCGTGATCACGGCATCGAGGCTCGTGACGCGCTGGTCCGGCTGCGCCGGATAGCCGGCGCCGTTCCGGTTCACGAAGACGGCGTAGCCGGCGACGGGGCCCGAGGCCGCGCTCCACGCGAAGCGCCCGGACGTGAGGCCGATGATGTCGACGGCGTGTGCGGGAGCCGCCAGCAGGGCTCCAGCAGCGATCGCGAAGGCCAGGAACACACGGCGACCGGACTTCTGCACGAGCGACCCTCCGCTCCTTGGCCGTCCGCGCAGAACAGCGCTCGCGGCGGGAGTCGTGTCCCGGGTCGGTTTCGCGTCGCGGCGTGCGCGTGAGGAACGTCACGTCCGCCCTCTTCGCGGTCGAGTTGCCGCTGTGTTGCGCACAGGTGCGCGCAGATGACGCGCAGTTGTGACGGCGCCTACCGCAGCTCGTGCGCAGACCCGCTGGTGCACGTCGGCTTTGACACAATTGAGAGGCTCGAAGCCACTCAAATGCGGGTGCGCTGACCTGGGGTGCGTGCCCGAAGGAGTCGCCATGAGGTTCTCGCGGGTCTGCACTGCGCTGTCGGGGACGATCGCGGCGCTGGCGCTGGCCGGTGCGGCGAGCGCCGTGCAGGTCAACCTGATCCCGAACGGCGACTTCGAGGCCGGGAACGTGGGCTTCGGGTCGGACTATGCCAACGCGCCCGCGGCCAACACCGTGGAAGGGCAGTACACCGTCACCACGAACCCGTACCCGTGGAACATCAACTTCGCGCTCGCCGGAGATCACGGCGATGGCGCGGGCGGCAACATGCTGGTGGGGAACGGCACGCCCACGGACGCACGGGCCTGGTACACCGAGATCTCCGTCGCTTCCGACACGCACTACTCGTTCGAAGCGTTCGTGATGAACGTCTGCTGCAATCCCAACTACGGGACTGCGAAGCAGCCGGTCGCGGGCCTCGTGTTCTACGCGAACGGCGTGGAGATCGCCTCCCGGACCCCGAGCTCGATCGGTCTCTGGGAAGACGTCACCGGGAGCTGGTTCTCCGGCGAGTCGACCTCGCTGTTGCTGGAGCTCCGGAGCACGAATTTCGAGCGCTCCGGAAACGACTTCGCGGTGGATGACATCGCGCTCTACGGCGCCGGCAGCAACACCCCGGAGCCGGGCACGCTCGCCCTGACGGGTCTCGGCGCCATTCTGCTCGCCGCGCACGCCCGACGCCGCTCGGGGTAGCCGCGGCACGTTCTTGCGCTTCGTGGCGGCTCCGAACCCGCTACGCCGCCGCCTCCTCCTCCCGGAACTGGAGCTCGTAGAGCGTCCGGTAGAGCCCGCCGCGCGCGAGCAGCTCGTCGTGCGTTCCCGTCTCGTGGATGCGGCCGTGGTGCATCACCACGATGCGGTCGGCCTCGCGCACGGTCAGCAGGCGGTGCGCGATCAGGATCGAGGTCCGGCCGGCGGTGATCTGGTGGAGCGCGTGCTGGATCCGCTGCTCCGTGTGGGGGTCGATGCTCGCCGTCGCCTCGTCGAGGATCAGGATCTCCGGGTCCGCCACCAGCACGCGCGCGAACGCGAGGAGCTGCCGCTGGCCGTGCGAGAGGTTGGCGCCGCGCTCCGCGAGATCGGTGTCGTAGCCGCGCGGCAGCGCCCGGATGAAGGCGTCGGCCTGCACGAGCTGCGCCGCCCGCTCGACGCGCGCGTCCGAGATGCCGCGGTCGCCGAGACGGAGGTTTTCGCGCACGCTCCCGGTGAACACGTGGAAGTCCTGCAGCACGATCCCGAGCCGCCGCCGCAGCGCGGGCGCGTGCGTCTCGCGCACGTCGATCCCGTCGACGAGGATGGCGCCGTGATCGAAGTCGTAGAAGCGCGCGAGCAGGCGGACCAGCGTGGTCTTGCCGGCCCCGGTGGCGCCGACGATGGCGATCCGCTCCCCGGGCTCGATCGTGAGCGAGACGCCGTCGACCACGTTCGGCCCGCCCGCGTACGCGAACGCGAGGTCGCGCAGCTCGATGCGCCCCGAGAGCCGCGCGGGCAGGGCGACCGGGTGGGCGGGCTCGCGGATGCGCTCGTCCCAGTCGAGCAGCTGGAAGATCCGCTCGGTGGACGCCATGGCCCGGTAGAGCACGTTGTACTGCTCGCCGAGAGCCACGATCGGCCGGAACAACATGTCCGCATAGCGCGCGAAGAGGATCACGGTGCCGAGCGTGATCGCCCCGGCGATCGCCTGTCCGCCGCCGACCCACACGATCACGGCCAGCGCGAGCCCCGTGAGGCTGTCCACGAAGCCGCCGTAGGTGACTTCGAGATCGATGGCGCGGATCTCCTCTCGGCGGTTCTCGCGGTTGATCTCGCGGTAGCGCGCGAGGTTCAGCGGCTCCCGGCAGTGCGTCTGTACGACGCGCATGCCGGAGAGGTTCTCCTGGAGGTTCTGGTTGAGCCGCGACACCGATTGGCGCACGTTGCGGTAGACGACGCGCGTGCCACGCCGAAAGAGCCAGGTGGCGCCCCCGACGACGGGGATGGCGCAGAGCATCAGCGCAGCGAGGTTCGCGTCGGCGGCGAACATCAGCGCCACGGCGAGGAAGAAGGGAACGATCTCGCCGAGCAGCATCCCGAGGCCCCAGAAGAGCTCGAGGAGCACCTCGACGTCGTTCGTGACGCGGGTCATCACGCGGCCCACGGCGACGTGGTCGTAGAAGGAGGGCGCGAGACCCTCGAGGTGCGCGAACAGGGTGTGGCGCAGGTCGCGGATGCCGGAGAGGCACGCGCGCGCGAGCAGGAGGCGCTGGACGTGCCCCACGGTGGCCCACGCCAGCACCAGCAGCGCGTAGAGCAGGCAGGCCGCGGGCAGCCCGGAGAGGCCGGTGACGCCCTCGAGGAAGGCGTGGGCGTCGCGCATCCCGAAGTCGGGCGTCGTCGCCCCGGGGTTCGGGAAGAGGACGCCGTCGATGATCACGCGGCTCATCACGACGGGCATCCACACCGCGAGCAGGGACGTGACGAGCACGAGCGTGCTGCTCGCGACGAGCCACGCGCGGTAGGGGCGCAGGAAGCGCAGCAGCCGGCGCGTGATGCCCGAATCGAAGCCGCGCCCCGTGAGATCCGCGTCGAAGACGGAGTGATCGCGGCGTCGGGCCGTCACGCCGCCTCCCCGCCGGTTGCCTGCGTCTCCTCGCGCTCGAGGTCGCGTCGCAGCGCCTCGCTGCGGCGCTGGGCGCGCTCGATCTCGGCATAGGCGCCACGCCGTGCGCGCAGCTCGGCCGGGGTGCCGTACTCCAGCACGCGTCCGCCCTCGAGCACCAGCACGCGGTGCGCCGTGCGCGCGGCCGACACGCGGTGCGTGACGATCACGGTGGTGCGTCCGCGCCGCAGCCCGAGCAGGCGCTCGAGAATGCGCTCCTCGGTCTCGGCGTCGACGCTCGAGAAGGGATCGTCGAGCAGCAGGACCGGTGCGTCGCGCACGAGGGCGCGCGCCAGCGTGAGCCGCTGCTTCTGGCCGCCGGAGAGCAGCACGCCGCGCTCTCCCACCTCGGTGTCCCATCCGTCCGGGAAGCGCGCGAGCGTGTCGGCGAAGTCCGCCGCGTGGGCGGCCGTCTCGAGGGCCGTGAGCGCGCGCCCGGGGTCGTCGTACGAGAGGTTGTCGCGGACCGACTCCGAGAAGAGGAACGGCTCCTGCGGCACGAGGGCGATCTGCCGGCGCAGATCCGCGAGCGCGAAGTCGCGCACGTCGACGCCGTCCAGCAGGACGCTGCCCGGCGGCGGGTCGAGGAGCCGCACGAGGAGGTGCAGCAGCGTCGTCTTGCCGGCGCCGACGCTTCCCAATACGGCGAGCGTCTCGCCCGCCTCGATGTGGAGCGAGAGCCGTTCGAGCGCGGGCGCTCCCTCCGCTCCGGTCGAGGGGGCCTGGCCCGTGCTCGCGGCGCTCGGATGCCGGAACCGCAACTCCCGGAGCTCGAGGGCGCCGCGGACCTGTCCCTCCGCGAGCCGTCTCGCGCCGTCTTCGATCTCGGGCGGCGTGTCGAGCAGCTCGAACACGCGGTCGCAGCCCGCTGCGCCGCGTTGGAAGAGGTTGATCATGTTGCCGGCCTCGCGGACCGGCCACAACACCATGTTGAGGTACCAGAGGAAGCTCGTGAACGTGCCGAGGGTGATGCGGCCCTCGAGCACCTCCCGGCCGCCGAAGCCGAGCACCACGAGCACCGCGAGCGCCCCGAAGCCGGGCATGAGCGAGGCAAGGAGCGAGTTGGTGCGGAGCAGCCGGAAATTCTGCTCGGTGTAGCGCTCGTTGTCGGCGTCGAAGCGGACGAGCTCCGCATCCTCCTGGTTCAGGGCCTGGATCGTGCGGATGCCGCCCACGTTCTCCTGGACGCGGTCCGAGAGCCCGGCGAAGCCCTGCTGCACCGCGAGCGACTGCTCGTAGAGCCGGCGCGACAGCAGGTAGGCCGCACCGAAGACGAGCGGCATCGGGAGGAGCAGGAGGAGCGTGAGCCGCGGCGACTGCCAGGCCATGAACGCGAACGCCACGCCCGAGGAGAAGACCAATACGACCGCGGTGCGCGTCCCGAGGGCGACGAGACGCCGGATGAGGCCGATGTCGTTGATCGCGCGCGCCATGAGGTCGCCCGTGCGGTGGCGCGCGAAGAAGGCCGGCCCCTGCCTCTGCAGATGGTCGTAGAGCCGGTTGCGCAGGTCATAGGAGACCTCGACGCCCAGCTTGCGAACCACCCGCCGGCCGAAGAAGATCGCGACGAACTCGAGGGCCACGCAGCCGACGATGCCGAGCGCCAGCAGCCCGAGCGCCACCCTGCCGGCCGCGATGCCGTCGATCCCGAGACGCAACAGCTGCGGGATCACGGCCTCGAAGACGCGCGCCAGGAGCAGGAGGGCGAGACCCGCCCAGAGCTCGCCCCGGTGTCGCCGGTAGTAGGGAAGGAGACGCCACAGGCCGCGCATGGGGAAGCCCCGAAGATAGCCGGTTTCGCCGGCTCGTTGACGCCGCGACGGCGGCCCCCGCCCGTGCCGCCGGGCGCGGCGGGTGGACGCTTGCATCCCGCGTCCCGCGTGGCGCAGGCTAGGACGGGGCCGACACCAGGCAGGTGGAGAGGCGGCGATGCTCGACGCCCTGCGCGCGCGCAACGACTGGAAGTTCGCCGGCGTGCTGCCGCGCGCCGACCGGAGCCTCGCGATCGCGTGGTGGGGGGTCCTGATCGTCCGCGGGCTCCTGCCCGCGCTCTTCGCGATCGCCATGGGCGCGCTGGTCGGCGCGGTGCAGCAGGGCGGCGGGCTCGCAGCTCCGCTCGCCGTGGTCGGCGCCGTGTTCGTGCTGCTCCAGGTGCTGTCGCCCATCCACCAGGCCGTCGGCGCCAACCTCGGCAGCCGGACCGCGGCCTGGCTCTACGACGAGCTCACCACGGCTTGCGTGCGCCCGCCGGGCATGGGGCACCTCGAGAACGCCGAGCTCACGGCCGACCTCGCGATGGCGCGCGATTTCGACCTCGGGATCAGCGGCCCGCCCCTCAGCATCTCCATGGACTTCATCGCCGCCGGGCTCGTGGAGCTCGTGGCCGGCCTCGCTTCGGCGGCGGTGCTCGCGGCCTACGCGTGGTGGGCGCCGATCCTGCTTGCGGGCGCCTGGCTCGCCACCCACTGGTTGCTTCGCGAGAGCGGCGTCTGGCGCGACCGCAACACCGATGAGGTCCGGGAGGCGCAGCGCCACGCGGACTACGCGTACAAGCTCGCCGTCGAGCCGCCGGCGGCCAAGGAGCTGCGGCTCTTCGGGCTTGCGCCCTGGATCGTGGAGCGCTTCCGGTCGCGGCGCCGCCGCCTGTTCGAGCTGCGCTGGGAGGCGACACGCCTGCGCGAGCAGCCCGTGCTCTGGAGCCTGCTCGTGGTGCTCGCCGCGAACATCCTGGTCTTCTGGTCGCTCGGGGAGGCGGCCGCCGCCGGGCGTCTCCCGCTCGACCGGCTCGTGACCTTCGCGAGCGCCGCGGTGAGCACGAGCGCGATCGCGTTCGGCGGGCTGTCGTGGGCGCTCGACGGCGCCGCTGCCCCGGTCGGCGCGGTGCTGCGGCTCCAGGCGGCCATGGCGCCGGCGGGTGCGCTTGCGCGGGGCGACCGCGCGGCCGCCGGCATGCCCGCGCGCGGGATCCGCTTCCGCGACGTCACGTTCGCCTATCCAGCGACCGGCGAGCCGGTGCTCGAGGGCTTCGACCTCACGATCCCCGCCGGCTCGTCGCTCGCGATCGTGGGGCAGAACGGCGCCGGGAAGACGACGCTCGCGAAGCTCCTCTGCCGGCTCTACGACCCGCAGGGCGGCGCGATCGAGATCGACGGCGTCGACCTCCGCGCGCTCGACGTCGACGCGTGGCGCTCGCGCGTCACCGCGGTGTTCCAGGATTTCATCCGCTTCGAGCTGCCGCTGCGCGACAACGTGGCGCCGGCCGGCGCGCCCGACGCGGCGATCGAGGCTGCGCTCGCGGCCGCGGGGGCGGGCGGCCTCGCTGCGCTCGACACCGTGCTCGCGCGCGGATACCCGGGCGGCACCGATCTCTCCGGGGGCGAGTGGCAGCGCGTTGCGCTCGCGCGGGCGCTCTGTTCCGTCGAGGTCGGCGCCGGGCTGGTGCTGCTCGACGAGCCGACGGCGCAGCTCGACGTGCGCGGCGAGGCGGAGATCTTCGACCGCATCCTGGCGGCCACCCGGCACACGACGACGATCCTGATCTCCCACCGCTTCTCGACCGTGCGCCATGCGGACCGCATCTGCGTGCTGGAGCACGGCAAGGTGGTGGAGCTCGGCACGCACGACGAGCTGATGGCCGCGGGCGGGCGCTACCGGACGATGTTCGACCTCCAGGCCTCGCGCTTCGGCGGCGACGGAGACGCGGAACGGGAGCTCGATGTCCTCGACGGATGACCTTCCCAAGGCGATCCCGTCGATGTGGCGGGCACTGAAGCGCGGCTACGAGGCCGAGCCGCTGCTCCTCAGCGTCTCGTTCGGCCTCGCGCTGCTCGCAGCGCTGCCCGACGCGCTGCTCGCCCTATTGCTCAAGTTCCTCGCAGAGGGCGTCCTCCACGGCCGACACGGTCTGGTGGTGGGCGCGTCGGTCGGGCTCGGCGCGTGCGCGGCGGCCACCTGGTTCCTGTCGCTCGTCAGCACGCGCACGCAGCGCCGCTTCCGCGACCAGGTCACGATCGCGCTCGAGTCGCACGTGGCGCGGCTCCTGGCGACCGTGTCCACGATCGAACACCACGAGCGGCCGGAGTACCTCGACCGCGTCGCCGTGCTGCGCAACCAGGTCTTCGTGCTCGACCACATGTACATGTCGCTCTTCACCACCTGCGGCTGGATCCTGCGGCTCGGGGTGACGCTCGCGCTGCTCGTCTCGATCCATCCCGCGCTGGCGCTGCTGGCGGTGTTCGCGCTACCGACCGTGCTGACCTCGACGTGGCGTCCGGGCGTGGAGCGCGCGGCCGAGGAGCAGGGTGCGACGGCGCAGCGCCTCGCGGCCCATCTGTTCCAGACGGCGACCACCGCGCCTCCCGGGAAGGAGGTGCGCGTGACGCGCATCGGCGCTCGCCTCGTCGCTGGCCGGCGCGAGGCGTGGGAGCGCTGGTACGGCCCGGTCGCCGCCGCGCGGCGCGCCAGCGCCGCGTGGCACGCGCTCGGCTGGGCCGTGTTCGGAGGGGCGTACGTGGGCGCGGTGGTCTTCGTGTCGTCCTTCCTGCGCGCCGGCCCGGGCGACGTGCTGCTCGTGCTGGCCGCGGGCTCGCGCCTCTCGGCCTACATCGGCGCCACGGTCGGCGAGATCGGCTTCCTGCGCGGCATCTGGCTCGATGGCTCGCGCCGCATGGCGTGGCTGGAGGACTATGCGGCGCGGCTCCTGGAGGGGAGCGACGCAGCGGTGCCCGACGCGCTCGCACAGGGCATCCGCTTCGATCACGTGTCGTTCGCGTACCCGGGTACGGAGCGCCTCGTGCTGGAGGACGTGGATCTCACGCTCGCCCCGGGCTCCGTCGTCGCCCTCGTGGGCGAGAACGGCGCGGGCAAGAGCACGCTCGTGAAGCTGCTGTGCCGCCTCTACCAGCCCACGCGCGGGCGCATCCTCGTCGACGGCGTCGAGCTCGCGCGGATGCCGCCGGACGCGTGGCGCTCGCGTCTCGCGGGCGCATTCCAGGACTTCTTTCGCTTCGAGCTGCGCGCGCAGCACACGGTCGGGGTGGGCGACGTCGCGCGTCTGGACGATGCGGCGGCGGTGGCCGGGGCCGTCGCGCGCGCGGGCGCGGACGACGTGGTGCAGCAGCTGCACGCGGGCCTCGCGACGCAGCTCGGACCAACGTGGCCGGAGGGCGTCGATCTGAGCTTCGGCCAGTGGCAGAAGCTCGCCCTCGCGCGGGGCTTCATGCGCGAGCGCCCGCTGCTCCTGGTGCTCGACGAGCCCACGGCCGCGCTCGACGCCGAGACCGAGCACGCGCTCTTCGAACGCTACGCCGCCGCGGCGCGCGGCGACCGGATCACCCTCCTGGTCTCGCACCGGTTCAGCACCGTACGCATGGCCGACACGATCGTGGTGCTCGATGGCGCGCGGGTCGTCGAGACGGGCACGCACGAGACCTTGATGACGAAACGCGGCCAGTACGCGGAGCTCTACGGCATCCAGGCCGCGGCATACCGCTAGCCACCCCGGGGAACCTGACGCTCCCGTTCGCCCTCAAGAGCGCGGTCCGCGCGATCGATGGAGAGAGACGGTCGCGGGGGCCCGGATGCGCATTGCGCTGGTCGTCGACGGAACGCGCGGGGACGTGCAGCCCATGCAGGTGCTCGGCTGCGAGCTCGCGGCGCAGGGGCACGACGTCCGCCTCTGCGCCCCGCCGAACTTCCGCGCATCGACGGAGGCCGCCGGACTCGCGTTCCATCCCGTCGGCTCGGACGCGCAGGCGTGGCTCACGGAGCACGCCGGAGCGCTCATGGACCAACCCGTGCGCGCGCTGCGTGAGGCCGTTCGCTACGCGCGAGCGTGTCAGCGCGCGCAGTTCGAGGCGCTTCCGGACGCCACCGCCGGGGTCGACCGCATCGTCGGCGCGGGCGTGCAGGTCGCGGGGCCGTCCGTGGCCGCGCTCCACCGCGTGCCCTATCGCTACGTCGTCTACTGCCCCGTGCTGCTGCCCTCCGCGGAGCACCCCTCGATGACGACGCCGCAGCAGACGCTGCCGCGCTGGGTCAACCGGCTCACCTGGCGCTTCACGCACCTCCTCTTCAACGGCGTGTTCCGGCGGGCGCTTGCGGCGCAGCGGTCGGCCTTCGGGCTCGCGCCGGTGCGGGACGTGCTCGCATACCTCTTCGGCGAGCGCCCCACGCTCGCTGCGGACGAGGAGCTCGCGCCACTGCCCGGCGACCTTGCGCTTCCCCTGCGGCGCATCCGGGCGCTGCAGCCTCCGCCGGGCGACCCGCTTCCCGACAAGCTCGAGTCGTTCCTCTCGCAGGGGCCGCCTCCCGTCTATCTGGGCTTCGGCAGCATGGCCGACCCAGAGCCCGCGCGGACGACGCGCGAGATCCTTCGGGCCGTCGGCTCCGTCGGGTGTCGCGCGATCGTGTCGCGCGGGTGGGCCGGGCTGGGCGGCGGCCCGGCGCCCGAAGGCGTGCTCGAGATCGATTCGGTGTCGCACGTGCGGCTCTTCCCGCGCGTTGCGGCGGTCGTCCACCACGGCGGCGCGGGGACGGTCACGGCTGCCGCGCGCGCGGGCGTCCCGCAGATCGTCGTCCCGCACCTCGCCGACCAGTACTACTGGGGGCGTCGCGTCGAGCTGCTCGGGCTCGGGCCGCCCGCGCTTCCGCGCCGGCGGCTCCGCGCCTCGACGCTCGCCGCCGCGCTCGCGGCCACGCTGGACAACGAGGTGGTCGCGGAGCGCGCACGTGAGCTCGGCGAGCGCCTGCGGGCGCGCGCCACGGTCGATCCGAGCTTCGTACTCGACGACTGAGCGGGGGTCTCGCCGCTATGGGCGAGCGTCGCTCCCCGCGTCGTCGACCGGCTCGTGGAGCCGCAGCACCGCACGCACCCCCGGCCGGTGGTCTTCGAGCCGGATCGACCCGCCGTGGAGCCGCGCGACCGCCGCCACGAGGCTGAGCCCCAGGCCGGTCCCGGGAACGCCGCGCGAGGCGTCGAGTCGGACGAGGCGATCCAGCACGCGCTCGCGCGCCTCCTCCGGGATCCCGGGCCCGCGGTCGGCGACGACGATCTCGACGCCGTCTTCGACCCGCCGCGCACCGACCTCGATCGCACCGCCTCCGGCGCCGTACTTGACTGCGTTGTCCACCAGGTTCGCGATCGCCTGCGCGAGGAGCTGGCGGTCGGCCGTGAGCTGAACCCCGGGCTCCACCGCGGCGCGCAGGGTGATCCCCGCCTCCTCGGCGAGCGGCACGTAGAGGTCGGCCACCTCTCGCACCACGGCCTCGACGTCGATCGGCGCCATCGTTCGGCGCAGGTCCCCGCTCTCGAGCGACACGAGCTGGAGCAGCCCGTTGAAGGTGTCGAGGAGGCGCTCGGTGTCCACCGCGAGCCCCTCCAGCACCCACCGCGCGTCGGGCGGAGTGCTGGGCGCGGCCAGCGCGGCCTCGAGGCGGCCCTGCATGCGCTGCAGCGGGGTGCGGAGGTCGTGCGCGATGTCGTTCGTCACTCCGCGCACCTGCGCGACGAGGCGGTCGTTCTCGTCGAGGAGGCCGTTGAACTGGGCGGCGAGCTCGTCGAACTCGTCGCCCGTGGGTGTCACCGCGACGCGGCCGTCCCGCCGGCCGCTGCGAATCGCCGCGATCGTCCCGTGCATGTCCTCGACGCGACCGAGGAGCCGGCGGCTCATCGCGAGGCCCGCGCCGATCGCGAGCAGCAGCGAGAAGGCGAGGGCGCCGAGCGCCGCGATCTGGAGGGCCGCGACGAGCGGGGCTTCTCCGGACGAGTCGCGCCCGACGAGGAGCGAGCGCTTGGCGTCGAGGCGGACGGACTCGAGGCGGTGCGCTCGGACGAGATACACGTTCGAGCGTCTCACCTCCAGCGGGACGAGGCCGGCGTGGGACTCCTCGGGCATCCCGTCGGGCCACGCACGGACGTTGCCGGCGACCGGCAGCGAGAGCTCCTCGACGATCAGATAGGCGAAGCCCTGCGACGCCGGGTCATGTTCGCGCCGGTCGACGTCGCCGGTCAGCGCCTCGATGCCGCCCGACCGCCAGGTCGACAGGAGCGACTCGAGCTCCTGGTGCGCGGCAGCCTGGTTCGCCTGCTGCACGCGGGACACCGCGGCCCAGTAGACGACGCCGATCGTGAGCGCCGCCGTACCCGCGACGAGCGCACCGGTCGCGATGGCGAGCCGCGTGCGGATGCCGCGGCGCACGTCAGTCCGCTCGCAGCACGTAGCCCGCGCCACGCACGGTATGGATCAGGGGGCGGTCCGCGCCCTTGTCGATGCGCTGGCGCAGCCGGCTCACGTGCACGTCGATCACGTTGGTCTTGGGGTCGAAGTGGAAGTCCCAGACCGACTCGAGGAGCATCGTCCGCGTCACGACGCGCCCTGCGTTGCGCATCAGCACCTCGAGGATCTGGAGCTCTCGCGTCTTGAGCTCGAGCTCGCGGCCGCCGCGACGCACGCGACGCGCGAGCAGATCGAGCTCGAGGTCGGCGACACGCAGGACGGTCGTGGGGCCCGCGCCTCCACCGCGGCGGCGGTGGACCAGGACCTCGAGGCGCGCGAGGAGCTCGGCGAACGCGAAGGGCTTGGTCAGGTAGTCGTCGCCGCCGGCGCGCAGGCCGCGCACCCGTTCGCTCACTGCATCGAGGGCGCTGAGGATCAGCACCGGAGTGTCGCGGCCCGCCTTGCGGAGGGTCTCGATCACCGCGAGACCGTCGAGCGACGGGAGGAGGCGGTCCACGACCAGCGCATCGTACGCCCCGGTCATCGCGAGGTTGAGACCGCGCAAGCCGTCGTCCGCATGGTCGACCCGATGCCCGGCCTGGGTCAGCGCGCCCGAGACGTACTCGGCAGTCACGGCGTCGTCTTCGATCAGGAGGATCTTCACGCCGTGCGCGCTCCTGGGCGGTCAGGTTCGTGGCGTGGGATAGAGGGGCGGCAGCGGCGGGGGCGCGACCGCCACCGCACGGCGTCGCGTCCGGCGCGACCGGCGCCATGCCTCCCAGAGCGGCGCGCCGTCCCATGCCTTCTCCCCGGTCGAGTAGCGTACGGCGGAGAGCGCCGCGATTTCGCGAGCGAGGTCCGGCGCGCCGGGGTCCGACGCGCCGCCCGGGGCGCCGGCGGTCGGCGAGCCGGTCGCGCCGGACCGGCGCCCGAGGGCGCGCAGGGCGGCCTCCGCGCCCGCAGCGTCGCCGGCCCTGCACGCCCGGCGCAGGGCGCCCTCCGCGGAACGCGGCGACCGGTACCGGCCGGCGGCTGCGGCAGACGTGACACCGTGTCGGAGCCGCGCGAAGGCGACGCCGGCGAGGAACGCGAGGAGCGCTGCGGCGGCCACCAGCGCGGCGACACGGCGGCCGTCCCACGAAGGGGCGGCGGGCGCGCCGGCCGGTGCGGCGGGGGAGGGCGTCCGCGGCGCGGCGCTCGCGGTCGCCGGGGCTCCGCTCGGGACGGGCGCGCCGTTCCCGCCCATCACCGCGGGCAGCACCTCGACCGTCCGCGCCGGGAGGACCGCCTTGCGCGGCGCATCGGCGTTCGTGTCCCACCAGGCGAGCTCGACGGCGGGCAGCGTGAGCGCGCCGGCCTGCGTCGGGATCAGCGTCGTCTCGTCGATCCTCACGGTGCCGGTGACGGTCTCCGTGACCTTCGGCGCCTCGGCGTACTGCTTCACCCCGTCCACGTCGGCCGCGGGCAGGGTGGGGAGCTGGGCGGGCGACGCCCCGTCGGCACGCAGCTCGATCCGCCGGGTGAGCGCTTCGCCCACGTGCACGGGGCCGGCCGCCGGATCCCAGCGCTCCGAGAGCGCGACCCCGCGCGCCGGGAGCCACCACTGGCCGGTGACGGACTCGGGACGCGGGCGGACGTGCAGCGTGACCGCCTTCGAGTCGAGCACCACGCGGCGCGTCTCGCTCTGGAAGAAGCCCGCGAAGACGTCGTCGTCCGGCAGGGCTCGTGAGAAGAAGTCGTCGAAGAACGATCGACCGAAGGCGCCGCGCAGCCGGCGCGTGCGCTCGCTCAGGGGCGCGCGCACGCGGCCGTCGAAGCGGATTGCGGGCACCACGAGCTCGCCGCTCTTTTCCGGCACGATCGTGTAGGTCCGCTCGATCCCGCGATAGGACTTGCCGCCGATCTCCTTCTCGACCTTGCGGTCCTCGCCGAGCTGCTCGACGACGGCGCCGTCGACCTCCGGTGCGCCGAGCGAGCCTTCGAGGACGTCGCCCGCCGCGTAGAGCCCGACGCGCAGCACGACGCGTTCGTGCTCGTAGGGATCCGCGCGATCGACGTGGGCCTCGAGCACGACGGGCTCGGTGGGCGCCTCCCGGTCCTCGCCCGTCGCGGGCTCGGCCGCGCGCGCCGTGACGGAGATCCGTTGTGGCTCGGTGGCCCCCCCGCCGACGGGGAGGGCGGGGATCACGAGCTCGCCCGCACGGCGCGGGAAGAGCTCGACGACCCAGTCCACGCTGACGTCGCTGACGCCGTTCACGATCGACGTGCGGTGAGAGCGTTGGACGTCGAGCACCTCGAAGTCCGGCGCGAGCGGCTTCAGATCCGGCTCGCTCGCCGCCTCGGCGCCGCGCAGCCGGATCTGCAGCCGGACCGGATCGCCCTGGGTGACCTGGGTCTCCGCGACGGATGTCTCCACGTCCGGCCCCGCCGCGCGCGCGGGCGGCGACGCGAAGAACAGGCCGAGCGCCGCTGCGGCGGCGAGGAGGAGCGCGCGCCCGGGTTGCGTCGTCACGATCGGTCCTCCCCGCCGCGGGCGGCCTGCTTGCGCAGGTAGTCGCGGCGGATCTTCTCCCGCAGCAGGCCGCCGGGATCGTCGGGCAGCCGCGCCATCCACTGGGCGCGCTCCTGCTCCTCGGGCGTCATCGGGCGGGCCGCGGCCGCCGGGGGCCCGGCTGGATTCGACTCGGGCTCCCCGGGCTTCCCGCCAGCCGACGCAGTCGCGTGTGGATCTCCGCCGCTCGCGTCGCTTCCGGGGGACGCGTCGGAAGGTTGCGGCGCCTGCTGCGCCTTCGCGTCGCCCGCCGCTTGCCGTTCCGCAGCGGACTTCGGGGTGCCGGCGCCCTCGTCCTCCGGGGGCTGCCCGGCGGTCTGGCCCTTCGCGTCGTCCTTGGAGGCGCCGTCCTGGCCGTCCTGCGGGCCTTCCTTCTGACCTTCCTTCGTGTCGGCCGAGCCGCTCTGCGAGCCCTGCGCGCCGTTCTTCGGGTCCGGCTGGCCCTCGTGCGCGCCGTCCTTGCCGTCCTTCGCATCGGAAGTCTCGTTCTTCGCCGCGCCGTCCTTCGACGAGGACTTCGCGTCCGGCTTCTGCTGGTCCAGCAGCTTCTTCACGAGGTCGCGGTTGAACTTCGCATCCGCGTCGCCCGGCGCGGCGGCGAGTGCGCGATCGTAGGCGGCGACCGCTTCCTCGAGCTTGCCCGCCTTCGCGAGCGCGTTGCCGAGGTTGTATTGCGAGCCGGGATCCTTCGTCGCTGCGAGCGCCTGGGCCGCGCCGGCGAAGTCGCCGGCGCGGTAGCGTGCGGCCCCCTGCCACGCGGGATCGGCGAACTGCTGGGCCGATTCGGCGAAGCGGCCCTCGGCGAAGGCCTTCGCGCCGCGCTGGTCGGGCCGCTGGAATGCGTCGAGGACGCCGGCCTCCGCGGGCGCAGGCGAGAGCTGGAGGAACAGCAGCGCGAGCAGCGCGGCCGCCCAGCCGCGGCGGAACGCGAGCGAACCGAGCAGGAGCGGGATCCAGACCAGCCATGCGCCCATGTCCTTCCAGTCCTCGGTGCGGACGTCGCTCCGGGTGAGGGCGCCGTCCGCCGTCGGGTCGAGGTCCGAGGGCCGCGCGAGCACGCGATCGAGATCGGTGTCGTCGACGGAGAGCGAGGCGAAGGCCGCGCCGCTGCTGCGGGCCAGCCCCTCCAGCGGCGCAGTGTCACCGCCCACCGCGAGCACGGATACGTGCGCGCCGTCCTTCGTGGCCGCCTTCAGGGCCGCCCCGGTGGCGCCCCGGTCGTCGTCGCCGCCGTCGGTCAGGAGCACGATCCGTGCGCCCCGGAGGCCGACGGGCTCGAGCAGCCGCCGGGCCTCCTCGAGCCCGCGGGCCGGGAGGACGGTCCGCCCCGGCATGAGGCTCGTTTCGAGGAGCGGCACGACCTCGCGCAGCACGTGGGCGTCGTCGGTCAGGGGGGTCACGGCGAAACCCTCTTCGCGATAGACGACGAGCGCGACGGAGCCCGCCGTGCGGCTCAGCGCGTCGAGCAGCTTGTAGCGTGCGCGCGCGAGCCGGCTCGGGCGCACGTCGCGCTGGTTCATCGAGTCGCCGAGCGCGAGCACGAAGACGGTCCGCGAGGGCTCCTTGAAGGTGCTCTGGGGGAGCCGCTCCCAGGCGGGACCCGCCAGCGCGAAGCACGCGCCGGTCCAGGCGACGGCGAAGAGCAGGGCCGGCCAGCGCGACGCGCGGCGGTCGTCCGGCGCGAGGAGGTGTCGCAGCAGGTGCGGATCGCAGACGCGCTCCCAGGGACCCGCTCCGCGGCCGCGCCGGAGCAGGCTCCAGACGATCGGCGGGAGCAGCGCCAGCGCCCACAGCCATTGCGGGCGCAGGAAGTGGAGGCTCTCGAGGCTCACGCCGGCATCCTCCCCGTGCGAGCGGTCGCGACGCGCTCCGCCACGAGCGGCGCCGCTTGCCCCGCGGCGCCGCCGAGCCCGAGCAGTCCGGCGATCGCCAGCGCGGCTCCGAGCGGCCAGGGGAAGAGCGGGCGGACGGGGCGCACGGTCGCCGGGTCGCCCGAGGTGGGCTCGAGCGCGTCGATCTCGCGGTACACGGCGACGAGGCTCTCGGTGTCGTCGGCGCGGAAGTATTTCCCGTGCGTCTCCTCCGCGATGCCGCGCAGCGCCGACTCGTCGGGCCCGCTGCCGCCGCCGACGGCGCGCGAGCCGAACGGCGTCGACACGGCCTGCGCGCCCGTACCCACGCCGATCGCATAGATGCGCACGCCCGCGTCGCGCGCGAGCTCCGCGGCGCGCTTGGGATCGAGCACGCCCGCGTTGTTCTCGCCGTCCGACAGCAGGATCAGCACGCGCTCGCCCTCCGGCCGCTCGCGCAGGTGCTTCACGGCGAGCCCGATGGCGTCGCCGATCGCGGTCTCCTCGCCCGCGAGGCCGACGTCGCTCTCGTCGAGGAGCTTCGCCACGGTCGGCAGGTCGGGCGTGAGCGGCGCCTGGAGGAAGGCGCGTGTCCCGAACAGCACGAGGCCGACGCGGTCGCCGATGCGGTGCAGCGCGAAGTCGCGCGCCACGGCGCGCACCACGGAGAAGCGGTCGATCGCGCGCCCCCGCACCTCGAAATCGGGCGTGCGCATGCTGCCCGAGAGGTCGAGCGCGAGCATCAGGTCGCGACCCTGGGTCGGGACGGCCTGCGGCGGGCCGACCCACTGCGGCTGGGCCGCCGCGCCGACGAGCAGCGCCCACGCCAGCGCCTTCACCGCGACCGCGAGCCAGCCGCGCCGCGATCTGGTGTCACCCTGCGCGGAGGCGGCGGCCAGCCTTTGGAAGAACGGAACGCGCAACGCCCCTCCCCGCTCGCGCGCCGGCGGAAGGGACCAGCGTACGAGCCAGGGGAGGGGGAGGGCCGCGAGCGCCCAGGGCAGCGCGAGCTCGATCATGCGACCTCCCGGATCCAGGAGCGGGCGAACGCGAGCCACTCGGCGGGATCCCCTGCCGCGGCGCGCTCGCCCCCGTAGGCGGTCTGCACGAGGTCGCGGACGACGCGCGGCGACCGCGCGGCGTCCTTCGCACCCTCGGTGAGGAACGCGACCCACGGCTCGCCGTGGAGCGATCCCACACCATCCCGCGTCACGCGGACGAGGGCGACGCGGCGCAGGAGCGTCGTGAGCGAGATCGCGAGCTCCACGCGGTCCGTTCCCGCCTCGGCCGCCGCGCGGAACGCGGCTTCGAGCGCGCGCAGCTCGGCGAGGGCGGCGCGGCGCACGCTGCGGCGACGGCGGTGAACGGTCCACGCCGCGACCAAGGCGACGAGCGCGGCCAGCGCGCAGAGCGCCCACCAACCGGGCGCGAGCGGCCACCACGGCACGGGCGTAGGCAGGTGGATGTCGCGCAGCCCCTCGAGCGCGGACGCGACGGTCGGATCCATCAGACGCCTCCCGCGGAGGCCGCCGGGCCGCGGGCGTTCGAGAGCACCGCGGCCGGCGCAGCGTCGGTGCGGAGCGACACGAGCTCCATGCCGTCGCGTCGTGCGAGCCCGCGCAGCGCCCGGCTCCGCGCCTCGAACGGCCTTGCGATCGCCCGCTGCCACGCGCTGCCGCGCCCCGACGCCACGGTTCGCATCTCGCGGCCATCGCTCACCCGATAGCGGCCGGCAGGGGGCGGCGTGCTCTCCACGGGATCGAAGACGTGTACGAGCGTCACGCGGGAGCGTCGCGCGAGCACGCGCAGGGCGAGCGCGAGCGCCTCGTCGTACGCGTAGAAGTCGCTCGCGACGACCACCCGACTCCCCGAGCGCACGCGTGGCGCGAGCCAGCGCAGCTGGGGCTCGAGGCCGTCGCCCGCTCCATCGCCCGTGGCGCTCGTGCCCTGGGCGAGGGCGTCGAGGAAGCGCAGCAGGGACTGGCGGGTCCGGCCCGGGGGCAGGTCGACGGTGGAACCGGCGGTGGTGATGATGCCGCCCACGCGCTCGCCCTCGTCGTGCGCCTCCCAGGCGAGGAGCGCGGCGGCGCGCGCGGCGGCGACCGACTTGAAGGCGCCACGCGTGCCGAAGCGCATCGTGGGACCGAGGTCGACCACGAGCCACACGGGGCGCTCGCGCTCCTCGTCGAAGAGCTTGCTGTGCGGCCGACCCGTCCGGGCCGTCACCCGCCAGTCGATCGAGCGCACGTCGTCGCCCGGCTGATAGGCGCGCACCTCCGAGAACTCCATCCCCGAACCGTGGAAGCGCGAGGCGCGTGCGCCCGCGAAGCGCGTGGCGACGCGGCGCGTACGCCGGACCGGCGCGGCGAGCCGCACGCCCCCGAGCGCGAGCAGCTCGCTGCGCGTGGCGACGATGCCCGGCGCTCCGGCGTGCGTCGTCTCGTCCGTCACGGGAGCGGCACCACCGCGAGGAGCTGCTGCACCACGGCGTCGGGCGTCACGCCCTGGGCCTCCGCCTCGTAGCTGAGGAGCAGGCGATGGCGCAGCACGTCGGGCGCCAGCGCATGCACATCGTCCGGTGTCACGTAGTCGCGGCCGGCGAGCCACGCCATGGCGCGCGAGCAGCGGTCGAGCGCGATCGTGGCGCGCGGGCTGGCGCCGAAGCGGACGAGTCGGCCGAGCGCCTCGCTCTGGCCCGAGGGCCGCCGCGTCGCGACGACGAGCTGCACGAGGTACTCCTCGAGCTGTGGCGCGAGGTGCACGGACAGCACCTCCCGGCGTGCGGTGAAGATCGTTTCCTGGGCGACGGGCGCGAAGCGTTCGCGCGCGAGGCCGAGCGCCTCGTCGCGCACCAGCCGCAGCACCCGGCGCTCGGAGACGGCGTCGGGATGGCCGACGCGCACGTGGAGCAGGAAGCGGTCGAGCTGCGCCTCGGGCAGGGGATAGGTGCCCTCCTGCTCGATCGGGTTCTGCGTCGCCATCACGAGGAAGAGCGGGGGCAGCGCGAACGAGTGCCGCCCGACCGTGATCTGCCGCTCCGCCATCGCCTCGAGCAGCGCGGACTGCACCTTCGCGGGGGCGCGATTGATCTCGTCTGCGAGCACGAGGTTGTGGAAGAGGGGGCCCTGCTCGAAGCGGAAGGTGCCGGTGGCGGGCTGGAAGATCTCGGTGCCGGTCAGGTCGGCAGGCAGCAGGTCGGGCGTGAACTGGACGCGGTGGTACTCGCCTTCGAGCGCCGCGGCGAGCGTCTTGATGGCCGTGGTCTTGGCCAGGCCGGGCGCTCCCTCCACGAGGAGATGGCCGTCCGCAAGGAGGCACACGAGCAGCTTCTCGACGAGATCGGGCTGGCCGAGGATCCGCTCGCCGAGGTGCGCCCGGAGGCGGCCGAAGGCCGCCTGCGCGTCGGTTCGGGGCGTCGGTGCGGGCTCCGGGCGGCGCGCGGAGGGGGCATGGAGGGGTTCCATCGATCTCGACTCCTTCGTAGGGCCAGGGGGCTCCCGGCGGTCGCGAAGGAATAGAACCCGCCCGTTGCAAGGGCGTGGCCCGATCATGAATTCGGGTTCATGGAGGGGCGGGCGGCCGCCCCGGCCGCTCAGCCGACCTGCTCGTACGCCTCGAGCTTCGGCGCCGCCATCTCCTCGCGGAAGCGGTCGAAGGTCCAGGGCCAGGTGGCCGGCACGCCGCGGTCGTCGAGGTACCAGCTCCGGCAGCCCGTGCTCCAGATGCTGTGCTTCGCGGCCTCGGTCCGCGCGGCGTCGAACGCCTCGGTGGCGGGCGTGGTCGGGCTGATCTCGCGGCAGCGCCCGTCGCGCAGCCGTGCGACGAGCTGGAGGACGTAGCCGATCTGGAGCTCGGCGACCTGGATCAGCGAGAAGTTCCCCACCGGACCGTTCGGCCCGTTCAGCAGGAACAGGTTCGGAAAGCCGGGGACCCCGACCGACAGGTACGCGATCGGCCGCTTCGCCCAGAGGTCTTCCAGCCGCCGACCGTCGCGGCCGATCACCTCCGTGGGACGGATGAAGCGGTCGACCCGGAAGCCGGTCGCGAGCACGAGCACGTCGAGCGGATGGAGCCGGCCGTCCCGCGTGCGCACGCCCTCGCGCTCGACGCGCTCGATCCCCTCGGTGACGAGCTCCGCGTTCGGCTGCTGGATGGCGTCGTAGAAGTCCGGAGAGAGGATGAGCCGCTTGCACGCAGCGCGATAGCTCGGGCGGAGGCGCTCGCGCAGCTCGGGATCGCGCACGTTCCGCTCGAGGTTCGCGCGACACGTCGCTTCGATGAACTGCATCTGGGGAGAGCTCGCGTCGATGAGCCCCGCGGAGAGCCCGGCGATCGCCTGCGCGAGATCGTCGTGCAGCTCGTGCAGAAGCGCCGGATCGCGCCGAAACGCCTCCCGTTCCGCGTCCGTGTAGGCCGGATTCTCCTGCGGCATGATCCACGGCGCCGTGCGCTGGAAGAGCAGGTACTTCGCGACGCGCGGGACCACTGCGGACGTGATCTGGACCGCGGTCGATCCCGTTCCGATCACGCCCAGGCGCCGGCCGTGGATCGCAACGGCGTGATCCCACCGCGCGCTGTGGAAGCAGGCGCCCCCGAATTGCTCGAGGCCGGGGATCTCGGGCAGCCTCGGATGGTGCAGCACGCCGGTCGCCGCGAGCACGACATCGACTTCGTCGCACACGCCGTTCTGCGTCGCGAGCTGCCAGCGGCCGCGGGGCCCGCGCTCGCAGCGCGTCACCTCCTCGCCGAAGCGGATGCGCGCATCGACCCCGTGCTTGCGCGCCACGCCCTCGAAGTAGGCCTGGATCTCGCCGCCGGGCGAGAAGCGGCGGCTCCAGTCGGGGTTCGGCTCGAACGAGTAGCTGTAGGCGTGGGACGGAACGTCGCAGGCGATGCCCGGGTAGGTGTTCTCCCGCCACGTCCCGCCGAGGCGATCGGCCTTCTCGTACAGCACGAAGTCGTCGTAGCCCGCCTCGCGGAGCTTGATCGCGCAGAGGATGCCGGCCATCCCGGCGCCGATGATGGCGAAGCGCAGCCCCCGCTCGCGCGGCACGGGTCCTTCCGACACGGCTCCTCCAGGCCCGAAGGCGCACTCTACTCGGGAACGGGCCTCGATCCCAGCCGGCGCACGGGAGTCCGGCGCTGCGGAGCGGCTCTCGTATTATGGCATTTGAGATGCCATAATCAGCCGACCGGACGAAGCTTCGGGTCGGCCGCACGCGATCCAGGAGGACTGCAAGATGGAGGTCCTGCGCACCCCCGAGGCGCGGTTTGCCGGCCTCCCCGGCTACCCCTTCACTCCCCACTACGTCGAGGTGCCCGATGGCGAGGGGGGTCGGCTGCGCGTCCACCATCTCGACGAGGGGCCGCGCACGGCGCCTCCCGTCCTGCTGCTTCACGGCGAGCCGACGTGGTCGTACCTCTACCGGAAGATGATCGGCGGCCTCGTGGCGCGCGGCCATCGGGTGCTCGCGCCCGACCTCGTCGGGTTCGGCCGGAGCGACAAGCCCACGCTTCGATCCGACTACACCTACCCGCGACACGTCGCATGGATTCAGGCATTCGTGCGGGCGCTCGACGTGCACGACGCGGTGTTCTTCGGGCAGGACTGGGGAAGCCTGATCGGGCTGGCCGTGGTGGCGCTCGAGCAGCCGCGTTTCGAGGCCATCGTCATCGCGAACGGGGCGCTGCCCGACCCGGCGCATCTCGACCGGATGCTGGACGCCCAGAAGAGATTGCCCGACCCGACGGCCTTCGCGCGTTGGCAGGCGTATGCCGCCGCCGCGACGGAGCTGCATTGCGGCGACATCGTCGCGGACGGGATCCCGGCGCTCGGAGGGAGCATGAAGATCGACCTCTCGCCGGGCGAGCGCGCCGCCTACGACGCTCCCTTTCCCGACGTCTCGTATCAGGCGGGTGCGCTCGTCTTCCCGTCTCTGGTGCAGCCCGAGAAGCTCGGTGCGGCGGGCCTGGAGCTGCTCCACTCGAGCTGGCGCGTGCTGGAGCAGTGGGAGAAGCCCTTCTTCACCGCCTACGGGAAGGCCGATCCGGTGCTCGGCTCGTTCGACGTCGTGTTCCAGGAGCACGTCCCGGGTGCGAAGGGCCGGAAGCACCGCGCGTTCCCGGAGGGGACGCACTTCATCCAGGAGCAGGAGGCGCCCGCGCTCGTCGAGGTGATCGACGAGGCCGCGCGCGCGTCCTGAGTCGCCCGGAGGAAGGCGGATCGTGGCGCCCCGGCTCGCGCACTACCGGCTCTTCTCCTGGGAGCACAGCTACTTCTCGGGCAAGGTCCGCGCCTTCCTGCGCTACAAGGCTCACGGCGGCGCCCTCGAGTACGAGGACGTCCTCGCGACCCCGGAGCTGATCCAGGGTCTCCTCGTTCCTGCGACACAGACGAATGTCGTCCCGCAGCTGCTCGCGCCCGACGGCTCGTGGGTGCAGGACTCGAGCGAGATCATCGACGTCTGCGAGCGCGCGCACCCGGCTCCGCCCGTCATCCCGTCTGCCTCCGAGGCGCCGAAGCAGCGGCTCGTGTGTCACCTGATCGAGCTGCTCGCCGACGAGTGGATGGTCGTCTGGGCGTTCTTCGAGCGCTGGCAGTATGGACGCGAGTCCGTGGAGCCGAATCACGCCGCCTTCAACGAGCAGCAGTGGGGAGCCGTCCTCGCGCCGGGCGCCGACGGCAAGGCCCGCCGGCGCGCGGCGCGCGCGCTGTTCGAGGCGGCCTTCGGCACGCGCGAGGCGTTCGAGCAGCCGCGCGGCATCTTCGCCGGGCTGGTGGCGCTCGGCGCCACCGAGCGGACCGCCCCGGCCTGGGAGGCGAGCAACACCCGCCTGCTCGAGGGCCTCGAGACGCACCTCGCCGTGCACGACTTCGCGCTCGGAGGGCTGCCCTCGCTGGCCGATTTCGCGCTGCTCGGTCCGCTCTACGCCCATCTCTACCGCGATCCCGTCGCGGGCTTCGCGCTGCGCACGCGCTTCCCGCTGGTGAGCGAGTGGGTCGAGCGCACGAACCACACGAACGCGCTCAACGCGCGCACGTACGGTCAGAAGCTGTATGGGCTCGCCAGGGATGGCAGCCTGGTGGCGCGGCCGGCCACGAGCGACGGCGGCGCCTGGCTCGGGGAAGATCGCGTCCCGCCGACGCTCCGCCCGCTGCTCGAGACCTTCTTCACGGAGATGTGGCCGGTGCTGAAGAGCACGCTCGCCACGCTGCGCGCCCATCTCGCGAGCGGTCGGCACACGCCGGGAGGAGAGCTGCCGGGCAAGACCTTCACGCCGACCCCGGGGTTCGAGGCCCTCCAGACGGGCGAGGGTCCGCTGACCCACGAGTTCGAGCTGGGCGGTCTGCGCGCCCGGCGCATGGTCGTGCCGTACCACGTCTGGATGCTCCAGCGCGTCGCCGACGTGGTGCGCGAGTGCGTCCGGACCGATGCGGGCCGTCGGGAGATCGAGGCGCTGGTCGCGCCGCTGCCGAACGGGCCCGAGCTGCTGGACCTCGACGCCGACCTCGCCGGCTGCCGCGTGCGCAAGGTCGGCGGACGGCTCTTCGCGTGACGGAGCCGGTCCTCGTGAGTGACGGGCGCGTGCGCCGCAGTCAGCGCAGCCGCGCGGCGATGGTGCAGGCGCTCTTCGAGCTCGTCGGCGAGGGCGTCCTGCAGCCCACCGCCCAGCAGGTCGCCGAGCGCGCGCGGGTCGGCCTCCGCACCGTCTTCCGCCACTTCTCGGACATGGACGGGCTGCTGGCCGAGATCGACCGGCGCGTCCGCACGCGGGCGCTTCCGCTGCTGCGGGAGCCGCGGGGCCGAGGCGGGCGCGACGCCCGCGTGCGCAGCCTCCTGGAGCGACGCATCCGCCTCTTCGAGCAGGTTGCGCCGTACAAGCGGTCCGGAAACCTGCAGCGCTGGCGTTCGGCCTTCGTCGCGCGGCAGCACGCGGCGCTCGTGCGCGAGCTGCGCGCGGATCTGCTCGGCTGGCTCCCGGAGCTCCGAGGTGCGCCGAGAGAGCTCGTCGACGCGCTCGACGTCGCCCTCTCGTTCGAGGTCTGGGACCGCCTGCGCACGGATCAGCGGCTCGGACGGGAGCGCGCGAGCGCTGCCCTCGGCCGGATGGTGACCGCGTTGGTGGGGACGCTTCCGTCCGCGTCCGCGGAGGCGAGACCGTGAGTGACGAAGCCCTGATCCTCGTCGGCGCGCCGGGCTCGCCGTACAGCCGCAAGCTGCGCGCAGTCCTGCGCTATCGACGGATCGCGCACGTCTGGGTGCAGGCGGGCGGGCCGGAGGCGCGCGCGCTTCCGAAGCCGCGCGTCGAGCTCCTGCCCCAGCTGGTCGTGCGGGGAAGGGACGGCGCGCTCGAGGCGCGCATCGACTCGACGCCACTCATTCGCGAGCTCGAGTCGCGCTATCCCGGTCGCTCGGTGATCCCCCCGGATCCCGCCGTCGCGTACCTCGACGCGCTGCTCGAGGACTACGCCGACGAGTGGCTCACCAAGGCGATGTTCCACTACCGCTGGCGGTTCGCGCCCGACGTCGCAAAGGCCTCGGCGATCCTGCCGCGCTGGCGGCGCACGGATCAGGCCGAGAGCCAGGCGCTCGAGCTCGGGAAGGTGTTCGCCGAGCGCCAGATCGGCCGGCTCGGCGTCGTGGGGTCCAACGCGACGACCGCTGCCGTCATCGAGGAGAGTTATCGCCGCCTGCTGCGCCTGCTCGCCCGGCAGCTCGAGCGCTCGCGCTTCGTGCTGGGTGGACGCCCCGGCGCAGCGGACTTCGGCCTCTTCGGCCAGCTCACGCAGCTCGCGGGCTTCGACCCCACCCCGACCCGCGTCGCCCTCGAAACAGCCCCGCGCGTCGCCGCATGGGTGGAGGTCGTCGAGGACCTCTCGGGGCTCGAGCCGGCGGAGCACGACTGGATCACGCGCGATTCCATCCCTGAGACGATGCGCGAGCTATTGGTGGAAGTGGGCCGGGTCTACGTGCCTTTTCTTCATGCGAACGCCGAGGCTATCGCGCGGGGCGCGGAGCGCGTCGAGTGCACGATCGACGGGCGCCCCTGGGTGCAACAGCCGTTTCCCTACCAGGGCAAGTGCCTCCAGTGGCTGCGCGAGGGCCGCGCCGCGCTCGCGCCCGGGGACCGCCGCGCCGTCGATGACGTCCTCGCCGGCACGGGCTGCGAACGCCTCTTCGTCCAGTAGCGGGATCATCCGCCCGACGGCCGCGGCTGCTCCAGGATCGAGTCGAGGTACCGCATCAGCCCCTCGCGCAGGCGGTTCATGTCGAGGTCCCGGGCCGTGGTGCGCGTGCCCTGGCCTCCGTAGAGCGCGCCGCTCCGGGGAACCGGCTGGTCGGGGTGCTCCGCGTACGCGACCGCCTCCGCGAGGTCGGCCCCGAATCGGTCGGCGACACCGGGCTGGGTCTGCGGTCCCGTGACGCACATGTGGATCGCGCTCGGGAACTGCTGGCCGTTGAACCGCCAAGCGCGGCCCTTCATGAAATCGTTGACGTGGTAGATGTCGAATGCGTCCGACGTGAACGAGAAGCAGAAGGTCGGGTCGCCCATCAGCCGGAGCGCGGGCTGCTTCCGTACGTGGGCCTGCATCGCGAAGGCCGTCTCGAACACCTTGCGCGCCTTCTCGAGATAGCCCTGGCGGCCGAGCGACACCATCACCGCCCAGGTGGCCGCGAGGAGGCCGCCCGAGCGGCTCCCGCCCATGCCAGGCGACGCGTACATGCCGCCCTTCCAGTCCGGGCGCGCGAAGTACTGGTGTCGTCGCAGGGCCTTGTCGCGGAACAGCAGCAAGGAGGTGCCCTTCGGGCCGTAGCCGTACTTGTGCGTGTCGGCGGAGATCGTGGTCACGCCCGGCAGCCGGAAGTCGAACACCGGGATGTCGTAGCCGAGCTCGGCGCCCCACGGCAGGATGAAGCCGCCGAGGCAGCCGTCCACGTGCAGGCCCACGCCGCGCTCCAGGGCGAGATCGGAGAGCGCCCCGATCGGGTCGATCGTTCCATAGGGATAGTTGCCCGCCGATCCGACGAGCAGGACGGTGTTGCGGTTCACGTGGTCGCGCACGAAGTCGACGTCGACGAGCGTGGTCTTCGGATCGACGGGCGCGTGCACCACCTTCACGCCGAAGTAGTGGGCCCCCTTGTCGAAGGCCACGTGGGCCGTCTCGGGAAGGACCATCTCCGGCGCGTCGATGCCCTTCTGGGCGCGGCCCCATTCGCGATGGGTGTAGATGGCCGCGAGGATGCTCTCGGAGCCGCCGGATCCGATCACGCCGCACGGCTCGAAGTCGCGGGCGCGCGCCGCCTCGCCGTGCAGCATGTCGAGGGTCATCGCGATGATCTCGGACTCGAAGCGCGTCTGGCTCGGGCACATGTCGCGCTGGAGCGCGTTCACGTACGAGAACCGCCCGAAGGCCTCGGCGATCAGATCGTAGATCGCGCGATCGCCGCAATAGATGGTCCCCGAGCAGCGCCCGTCCACCCACGCCGTGTCCTCGGCGCGGGAGATGGCTTCGAGCTCGGCGAGCACGGCGGCGGGGCCGAGGCCCTGCGCGTCGAAGCCGAAGCGCGGGGAAGGGGTGACGCTCATCGCTCGTCCTCCTCGTCACGATCCCGGGAAGATGGGACCGAGCCTTTCGTGGGCCAGGACGAAACGCCCGGCCAGGTCGTCGTAGAGGCCGCGGAGCTCGCTCCGGGGCTCGTAGCGCCGGCGCACGACCAGCAGTTCGTCTGCGTCCGCGAGGTCGCGAGCGCCGAGCCGGTGGAACGCGAGCAGCGCCGCGCCCCGGCAATTGGTGAGCGTCGGCTCCGCGAGCTGGCGCACGGGACGGCCGCACACGTCCGCCAGCACCTGGGCCCAGGCGTCCGAGCGCGCGCCCCCGGCGCCGAACACCAGCTCGTCGTGGCGACGCCCCGTGAGCGCCTCGATGTGCGGCAGCATCCAGCGCAGCTGGAACGCGACACCTTCGAGCGTCGCACGCACGAGATGCGCGCGCGTCGCCCCGAGCCCCAGGTTGAGGAATGCGCCGCGCGCCTTCCCGTCGGCCGCGGGCGACCAGACCCCCGTGAGCCACGGCAGGAAGAGCACGCCGCCCGCCCCGGGCTCGGTCGCGTCGACGGCGGCGTCGAGCGCGGCGAACGGATCCCGGCGGCGATCGTCGCCGAGGACGTCGTGTGCGTGGATCAAGCCCTGCAGCACGAACTCGAGCGCCTTGCCCGCGAGGCCGCCCTCGGCCATCAGCACGTGCGCGTCCGGGACGGGCGCCGGCTGCGTGAGCAGGAAGTGGGCGAGATCCGCGCGCATGTCGTCGACGAGGGTGGTCGGCACGAGCGTCGTCCCGATCGACACGCCGAGGCGATCGCCCAGATGGCTTGCCGTGCCGAACGTGAGAGCGTGCGTGTCGTTGATCGCGGAGAGCACGCGGATGCCGCGCGGAAGGCCGAAGGCGTCGGCGTGCTCGGGCAGGAGCTCGCCGACGATCGCATCGGGCGCCACGAGCTCCGGCAGCTTCGTGCGGTCGACACCCGTGGCGTCGATCAGCTCGTCGCAATAGGCGCCGGCGCTTCCGCGCCGGTTGTCGGTGAGCAGCAGCGGGAAGAGCGTGCACAGGTTCGCGGTGACGCGTCCGGTGAGGCGCGCTGTGATGTAGTCCATCGGCTCGACGTAGGCGCGGGCCTTCGCGTGGATCTCGGGCCGCTCCTGCTGGAACCACAGGAGGTGCGCGAGGGAGTCGCCGCCTCCCCCCGCCGACGGCATGCCGTGACGCTCGAGCCAGAGCTTCCACAGCTCGGGCCGCTTCCGGGTGAGGGCGCGGCTCAGGGGGCCCCCGCGCGTATCCAGGTAGAGCACCAGCGGCCCCAGCGGATGGCCGCGCGCGTCGACGGGCACGAGCGACGAGTACTGGCTCCCGCAGAGGATGGCGGTGACGCGGGCGCGGGCGCTCGGGGCCGAGTCGAGGGCGCGCCCGACGGAGCGGCCGAGCGCGCGCCAGATCTCCTCCGGATCCTCCTCGGCTCCGCCGTCCGGCGACAGGACCATCGGCACCGATTCGGTGGCGGAGCCGTGCGCGCGCGCGTTCGCGTCGATCAGCCCGACGCGGACCCCGCTCGTGCCGAGGTCGATGGCGAGGACGAGAGGGGCGTCGTCGGAGTGCGGCACGAAGGCTCCCAGAATCGATCCGACGCGCGCTCGCGTCAACAGCGCTCCCGCGGCGGCCGTAGCGGGGGCGTCTCTCGCTGGAGCACGGGGCCCGGACGCGTCAAGATGCGCCCGACCGGTCGCCGCGAATCACACCGGCGCGTGACTTCGGGGGTCCCTGCGTGACTGCTTCCTCTCCGGTCCCGGAGCGCCTGCGGGTGGTCGAGTATGCCTTCGGGCTGCTCGCGCTCGCGGTGCTCGTCGCCCTGAGCTTCACGGTGCTCGCGCCGTTCCTCGGGGCGCTCGCCTGGGCGGTGATCCTCGCCGTACCCACGTGGCCCGTCGCGGAGCGCCTGACGGCGGCGCTGGGAGGCCGGCGCCGTCTCGCGGCCTTCCTGATCGGCCTCGGCCTCTTCGTCGGGCTCGCCCTCCCGGTCTTCTATCTGAGCGGGAGCGTGCGGGAGGCGGCTCCGATCGTCAGCGACGCAGCTCGGGGGCTCGTCGAGCGCGGGCTGCCGCCTCCGCCGGAGGAGCTGGGGCGCCTGCCGCTCGTCGGCGCGCAATTGGACGCTGGGTGGAGGCAGGCCAACGCAGAGCTGCCCGCGTGGCTGGAGCGCTACAGGGGCACCCTGGTCGAGGTCGGCGGATGGATGCTCGAGCACACGAAGGCGCTCCTCGGCGCGATGGTCGAGGTCGTGCTCGGCATCGTGATCGCGGGCGCGCTCCTCGCCACCGGCCCCCCGGTCCGCCGGTTCCTCCGGGACCTCGCGTTCACCATCGGGGGGCGCCAGGGGCTCGATGGCTTGGAGGTCGCCGGCCGCGCGCTGATGGGCGTGGCCCTCGGCGTCGTGGGCACGTCCCTGCTGCAGGCGGTCCTCGCGGCGATCGGCTACGAGCTCGCCGGTCTCTCCGCGGCGACGTTCCTCGGATTCCTGATCTTCGTGTGCTCGCTGCTCCAGGTGGGCTCCCTGGTCGTGTCCATTCCGCTCGTCGGATGGCTGCTGTGGCAGGGCGACACGGGAACGGCGGTCTTCGTCGCGCTCTGGTCGGTCCTCGTCGTCCAGGGCGCGGACGCGATCGTGAAGCCGATGATCATGGCGCGAACGGCGAGGCTCTCCACCCTGCTGCTCTTCGTGGGCGTGATGGGAGGGCTGCTCGCGTGGGGCTTCACCGGGATGTTCGTGGGCGCCGCGAGCCTCGCCGTGGCGTGGACCCTGCTCCAGAGCTGGCTCGCGGGCAGCCCCGCGCCCGAGGACGGGCCCGTCAGTCCTCCGACGGCGGGCTCGCCGAGTGCACCAGGTTGAGGCTCACGAGCCGGGCGATGAAGATCGCGGGGTAGAGCTGGCCGAGCATGCCCTTCCGTGATCGTCACGTAGCGCGCGAGGGGCGACACGGGCGTGATGTCGCCGAAGCCCATCGTCGTGAACGCCGTGAAGCTGAAGTAGAAGATCGATGAGACGGTCTGGAGGAGGTTGGCGCTGGTCAGCTCGACGTCGAGTGGCTGGCCTCCGCTCAGGATCGACCCCGGATCCCCGAGGAGGAGCATCAGATAGAGCATCGCGTAGAGATATCCGATCAGGATGTAGAGACAGATCCCGCCCAGGATCGTGTCGAGCGAGACGCGGACGTCGTGCAGCATCTCCCGGGCCACCCAGAACATGAGGGCGCCCATGAGCGCGCAGCGGCTCCCGAGGTCGACGAGGAGGAGCCCATGCTCGCCGTGGATCATCGCGAGCAGCCCGAGCGCGACCGCGAACACCAGACCCGCGCCCCACAGCACGACGAACCGCGTGTTGTCGCTCACGACGTACACGCCCACGATGAGCGGCGCGTACATCGCGAGCTGGAGGATCAGCCGGAGGATCAGCCGGTGCTCCGACGTCACCAGCTGGGCGGCGAGCATGAGGAGGCCGATCGAGAGCAGGAGGATCGTCGCCAGCAGGGCGAACCGGACCGTCGCCCAGCGCTGCCGCTGCTCCTGGAGGGCGCGGGACACGCGCATGCGCGGCGAGGTCGACATCAGGTCTCCTGGGCTCGGGAACGAGCTCGGGCCGTCTCGGTTGCGACGACCCCTTCGGCCAGCGTACGCCGTGCAGCGCCCCGGCCGAACCCGAGCCGCCCGACGGGGGGTCGGGTCAGGCGACCATCTCGGTCATCTGGCCCGGGCTCGTGATCTGGATCAGGCCGCCCCACATGCACATCAGCTGGGACGTGCTGTTCAGCGCAGGCATGCCGCCGCTCAGCACGTTGGGGGAGCCCGGCGCCCAGGGCGCGGTGGTGACGGGGATGCACGGCATAGGCGTGAGCACGCCGAGCGCGGCGGCCGTCGCGGCGGCGACGGCGGGATTGCTCGGCGTCATGCACATCCCGAACGTGGGAACGTTCATGACCGGCACGTGGTCCATGATGTTCGCCGCCGGCATGCCCCCGGTCATCACGCGGTTCACGGGAGTCACGATGAGCGCGCTCGGCGTCATCCCGAAGCTGCACTGGATCATCGCGCCGTTGCACACGTGGAATGCCATGGTCGAACTCCTTCGCCCCGTCGGGTGAACCGCCGCCCGACGTCGCCACCCATCGTCGGGCAGTCGCCGGGCGAAAGTCAACTGCGTTCGGCGGGCGGAGTCGCCGAGGCGAAGATCGACCATCCGCGCTCCCCGTCTCGATCTAGGGCTCCACAGTCGTCCGGCGCGCGAGGAGGCGGTCCGCGAGATGCGCGCGGTCGGTCGCGCGCAGCCGCCCTGCGTATCTCTCGAGCTGGCCCCGGGTGTGGAACGGGCCGCCGTCCTCCAGCACGTGCAGGATCGGATCGCGGCCGCGGGCCGCCGTCGGCAGGGCCGACTCGGTCCACTGCTGGAGCAGCGCGCGCGCCGTCCGCGCGACGTCCTCCCGGCTGCCGATCAGGGTGTGCTGCTCGTGCGGGTCCGCGTCGAGATCGAACAGCATCTCCGACGGGTACAGGTGATACGCGTCGTGCCACGTGAACACGTAGTGGAAGCGGTCGAAGCGGACGCCGCGCTGACACGTCCATGCTCCCTGCGACACGACGAGATGGTCCCGTCCCTCGTCCCGGCCCGCCCGCAGGCCGGACGCGAAGCTCTGCCCGTCCCAGCTCTCGGGCACGCGTTGGCCGAGCAGCTCGAGGATCGTGGCGGTGACGTCGATCTGGTAGTGGAACGCGTCGTGCACGCGGGCCACGCCCTCCGCGCCGAGGCCTGGCCAGCGCAGGATCAGCGGGACGTGCGACACGAACTCGTCGGCCGTCTGGTGGTCGCCGTAGACGTTCAGCTCGCCGAGCGTTTCGCCATGATCGGACGAAACCAGGATGGCGGTGTCTTCGAGCACGCCGAGATCGGCGAGCTGGTTCAGGAGACGCCCGACGCACTCGTCCGCGACCCGCACGCCGAGGTCGTAGCCGTCGAACATCGCGCGCACCGCGGCCAGAGAGTCGATCTCCTGCGGCTGCCGGGGATAGAGCGTGCGCATCGTCTCGTGGGGGGCGTACCCGCTGCACTCCCGGGCGGAATGCGGCCCGCAGCCCCTCCAGTGCTCCGCGCGCACCTCCTCCGTCAGCCACGGCGGCGTCGGCTCCGACGCGAACGGGTCGCCATGGGATGCCGCGGCGCGGTAGGGCGTGTGCGGGTCCCACAGGTGGACGTGCAGGTACCAGTCGTCGGACCGGCCGTTGCGCGCGAGCCAGTCCGACGCGATCGCGTGGACCTCGTCCGCGGTCTCGAGGCCGAACTTGCCGACGTTGTAGCCCTCGTCGATGCCGGCGTACCAATGGTACGCAGAATGGCGTTGCGCGAACGAGCTCACCGAGACCGTGCGCAGGCCGGCCGCCTTCAGCTTCGACGGGAAGCTCCGCGTCTGGAGCCGCGCCCAGAAGCCGCGGTCCCGGCCGTCGATCGCAGGGTCCGCGTCGGTGCCGCCGTGGTTCACGACACCGTTGTGGATGCCGAACCGGCCCGTCAGGAGCGCCGTGCGCGAGGGCAGGCACGGCACGTCCGACGCATACACGCCCGTGAAGCGGATCGCGCGCGCCGCCAGCGCGTCGATGTTCGGGCTGGTGCGCCGCGGATGGCCGTAGCAGCCGAGATGATCGGGACGCAGGGTATCGATGTCGAGGTAGAGGAGGCGCATCGGGTCGCGCATCGGGTGCAGACCTTCAAGTTCAGCCCCGATCCGCTGGTCGGAAGAGAAGATCCGAGACGTGGTCGGCCTCTATCTCCATCCGCCGACCCATGCCGTCGTGCTCAGCGTCGATGAGAAGACGCAGATCCAAGCGCTCGAGCGAACCCAGCCGCTGCTGCCGCTGCGCCCGAATCTTCCGGCTCGCCAAACGCACGACTATCAGCGCAATGGGCTTACGAGCCTCTACGCGGCGCTCGAAGTCGCTTCGGGAAGGGTCGTCGGAGAATGTTCCGAGCGACACACGGGCGCGGATTTCCTGCGTTTCCTGAAGCACCTTCATCGCTGCTATCGCCGCCGCCCCTTGCATGTGATCCTCGACAACTCCTCGACCGCACACCACGCCCGCGGTTCGTGCCTGGCTCGACGCTCATCCCCGACGTGCACTTCCATTTCACTCCCGTGGGTGCCTCGTGGCTCAATATGGTGGAGGCGTGGTTTGGCATCTTGACCCGCAAGTCGGTGCGACGAGGATCCTTCCCTTCGGTCAAAGCGCTCGTCCGCCACATCCGCGCGTACATCGATCACTGGAACGAGCGTCCCACGCCCTTCATTTGGACCAAGGAACCTGCGGACATCATCCGCAAAGCCGTTCGGCGGAGCCGTTAACATGACTTCGCGGACGCGACACTAGTCCACCCAGTCGAGCTCCCGGATCGCGACGCTCCCGGGGATCACCGTCCCGAAGTGCTTGCCCAGCCAGCCGGCGCTGGTCACGTACCACTGCCCGGTGTCGGGAGCCACGAGGTACTCGGGCGCGTGGGCCCGCAACCTCGCCGCAGGCTCGGTCTCGCGCCCGTCGTAGGTTCCGAAGTCGAAGGGGCTGCGCGATCGGAAGAGCAGGGTGTCGTGGTACTCGTCCGGACCGCCCAGGCTCGTGGTGTAGGTGATCGAGAGCCAGTACTCCCCATCGCGCTGGAAGACGAAGGGCGATTCGGTGGCGGCCCAGGGCGGCTGCTTCGGCGCCGTCTCGCTCGTGCGCAGCGCGAAGCGGACGAACCGCCAGTCGAGCAGGTTCTCCGAGACGCAGACGCTCACGGCGCCGGTGCACCCGCGCTTCCCGGTGGCGTAGAGCAGCCAGGTGTCGTGATCGAGCCGGAAGATCATGCCGTCGCGCAGCACCGCGCCGACCGGCCCGCCGGTGAGCGAGCACGGGGCCTCGTGCCAGTCCTCGAGCCGCGGGTCGTCGCACCATGCGGCGCGCAGGCGGTCGGGGCCGTAGAGCATCACCCAGCGCTCGCCGTCGAAGGCGACGCTCGGCGCCCACGCGCGTGCGCCGAAGTCGCACACCGGGCCGTGCTCCTCGAAGGCCCCGGTCGCGAGCGAAGCGCCGGACCCGTGGCAGAACCAGCGCTCCTGGTGGGGAGCGATCTCGGGGGTCGACTTCGTGATGCCGAAGACGTGCCAGCGCCCGTCGGGCGCGCGGACGACACAGTGATCGTTCACGTAGACTCCGGTGCGGACCGGGGTGAAGAGCGGCCGCCAGCCCCCTCCGCCCAGCTGCGGCTTGCCCATGGGGCGATGATACGCCCGGCCTTCCGGGTTGCCGAGCACCCTCCGACGCCGGACCATGTCGCGCCATGGACCTCCAGGACCTCCGGGTCGAACGGCGCGGCGACGTCGAGATCGTCACGATCGACCGTCCCGAGGCGCGCAACGCCCTCACGTTCCGCACCTACGCCGAGCTCGAGCGCGCCGTGCGCGAGACGACCGCGCGGTGCCTCGTGATCACCGGCGCGGGCACGGCGTTCTGCTCCGGCGACGACGTGAAGGAGGTGATGGGCGGCGGCGACGGACGCGCGGGCGCGCGTCTCGCCGCGGGGACGCCGCGGCTCACGCCGGCGGCGGACGCGCTGCTCCGCTGCGACGTTCCGGTGATCGCCGCCGTCAACGGCGCGGCGGTCGGTTGGGGCATGGAGCTCGCGCTGATGTGCGACCTCCGAGTCGCCGCCGCACGCGCGAGATTCGGCGAGCTCTTCGTGCTGCGGGGGCTCTGCTCGGACGTCGCCGGGCTCGCGCGGCTCGCGTCCCTCGTCGGTCGCGAGAAGGCCGCCGAGCTGCTCTTCACCGGCGACGTCGTCGACGCGCAGGAGGCCCTGCGGATCGGCCTGGTGGGACACGTGGTGCCCGACGCGGAGCTGCTCGACGCCTCCCTCGCGCTCGCGATGCGGATCGCCGCCAACCCTCCGCTCGCCGTGCGGCGCCTCAAGGCGGGCCTGCGGGAGGCGCTCGATCCGGACTGGGACGCGCTCGGCGCGTGGGTGGCCCGCTCGCTCGCGGAGCTCTTCCAGACGGAGGATCACCGGGAGGGCGTGAAGGCCTTCCTCGAGAAGCGCGCCCCGCGCTTTTCGGGGCGGTAGGAGGCTCTACACACCACCGCGTAGCGGAACGGCATCCGAGAACGACCTCCGGCGTGACGCGGCCGCGGGCTCCGGCCGCGTCTCCCTAGCGCTGGATCGACTGCAGGTACGCCACGAGCGCGTCGATGCGACCGCGCGCGACCTCGTCCTCCGTCGTGCCCTCTGCGATCTTCACGCCCAGCACCTGGCCCCACACGGGCATCTCGCGCGTCCCGTGGGCCTTCACGTCGAAACGTCCGTCGATGATCGCCGCCACGTCGCCGGCGGGGAATTTTCCGCCGTGCCGCGCGGTGATCCGAGTCAGGTCGGGCGGCGCGGTGCGGAGCACCTCCGCCACCGGACCGTTTCCCCTCGCATCGACTCCGTGACACGCCGCACAGTAGCGCGTGTACTCCGTCTGCCCGGTCTCGATGAGCACGCCCGAGGGACGTCCCTCGGGCTGCTCGCCGGCCGTCGCCGCAAGGGTCACGAGGGCCGCGGTCATGGCCGCGCCGACTGCGACGCTGCGCGCGACCGTTCCCCGGTTCCGAGTCCCCTTCGCCCGCATCATTTCCTCCTCTTGCCAGATCAGCCGAGCGATCGCCGCCCCGGTCATCCCCCTTCGTCCAACCGCCGCGCCGCCACGAGCAGCAACGCGCCCGTCGCGAGCTCGATCGCGATGAACGGCGTGGCGAAGGCGGCGCCGTGCAGGGCCCAGGCGAGCGTACGTCCGATCGCGGCCAGCGCGAAGAGGCCCGCTGGCACCTTCAGGAGCGGGGCGCGTCCGGGGCGGCTGCCGAGGATCATCGTGATCCCGGCGATCGCGAAGAACGCAGCGAAGTCCCCGATCTGGGTGCTGCGGCCGAGCCCGTCGAGCAGCGGCATGCCGAGGCCCGCCGCGACGCGCGCGGGATCCAGCAGCCACGCGAGCGATTGCAGCGCGAAGAGCGCGCCGAGAACCATCGTGAGGATGCGCAGTGCTCGCATACCGTCCGTCCTTCCGATGCGAGGGGCGTCCGCACACCGGCGCCCCGCACCCGGGACAGTGACACGCTCCGTTGCCGCCCGCTGCTGCCTCGCGGGCGGACAGAGCTGCGATCAGGGACGGAAGGGGCTGATGGACAGGACCGTCGTGCCTCGCAAGAGGATGACGCCCGCCTCCGCCGTCGCGTCGTCGTACCACGTGAGATCCAGCTGACCATCGCCGTCGTGATCGCCGAACGTGCCGCCCGTGGACCCGACGTGGCGGGAGCTCCCGCCGAACGAGAGGGTCGGGGCCGAGGCGACGGTCGCGCCGTCCAGGATCCAGAAGAGGCCGACTCCGCCGGCGTCCCTGTCCCACAACACGTCGGCGCGTCGGTCGCCCGAGAAGTCGCCGCACCCGACGAACGTGTACCCCGCGGGCGACGCGGGAAGGTCGAACGAGCTGCGTACGGAGCGGCCGTCCATGAGGTAGACATGCACGGAGCCGGTCGACGGATCGGAATAGAGGAGGTCCTCCTTTCCGTCGTCGTCGAAGTCCGCGACGCACCCCTCGGCAGGGAGCGACGGCGGGCTCGCGGCGACCACGGCGGTGTCGAGGATCGTGAGGCCCTTCAGCAACCAGACGATCGCGCTGCCGGTGGCGGGGTCGAACCAGAGGAGGTCCGGCGATCCGTTGCCGTCGAAGTCCCCGGCCGCGAGCCCCTTCCAGCCCCGCGGCGTCGTTCCGATC
>CAVZDA010000007.1:0-182414 GCA_963773895.1 uncultured delta proteobacterium
CGATGCAACGGGTGGCGTCGGCGTATCCGGACGATCGAGAGGCGCGAATCTTCAGCGCGCTGGCGACGGTCCAGACGGCGTCTCCCACTGACAAGACGTACACCAAACAGCTTGCGGCGGGCGCAGTCCTCGAGAAGCTGTTCGCGCAGTATCCGGATCACCCAGGCCTCGCGCACTACATCATTCACGCGTACGACGTGCCGGCGCTCGCGCCGCGGGCGCTCGAAGCCGCACGGCGCTACGCCGCGATTGCGCCCTCCGCGCCGCACGCGCTCCACATGCCGTCGCACACGTTCACTCGTCTCGGCTTCTGGCGGGAGTCGATCCAGTCCAACTCGCCTCGGCGGCGTCGGCAGCGGCCGAAGGCGCGACGGCCGAGCAGCTCCACGCGATGGACTACATGGCGTACACGTATCTCCAACTGGGCCTCGATAACGAAGTTCGTACGCTGGTTGACGAAGCCGGCGCCTTGCGCGACCGGCTCAACACTCCTGCAGCCGGTGGCGGCGCAGCTCCCGTATCGGTCGGGAAGTACACCGTGGCGGCCATTCCGGCCCGCTACGCGCTCGAACGTGGGGATTGGGACGCCGCCACCCATCTCACTCCTGCCGAAGGTGCCACTCTGCAAGCCGAAGGCGTGATCCAATTCGCGCGTGCGGTCGGCGCCGCGCGTTCAGGGCATCCGGACGCCGCATCCCCAAGCCTCGATCGGCTCGCAGCGATTCGAGATGGATTGCACGGGGCGGGCGACGAGGTACTGGTCCGGTCAAAGCGAGATTCAGCGCCAGGCGGCCTCTGCGTGGGTGGCCTGGGCGCGTGGCGACAAAGAGGGAGGACTGCGGCTGGCCGCGGCCGCGGCTGATGCGGAAGATGCCACGGAGAAGTCAGCGGCCACTCCGGGCCCACTCATGCCGGCGCGGGAGCTCCTGGCGGACATGCAGTTCGACGCCGGGCGCTTCCAGGAGGCCCAGCGGACGTTCGAAGACGTGCTCACAAAGGAGCCGCACCGGTTCCGCGCCGAGTATGGGGCGGGCCTCGCCGCCGAGCGAGCGGGCGACCGATCCGCCGCGCTCGCGCACTATCGCGCGCTCGTCGATCAGTGCGCGCCTGTCACGCCAACCAGCCGCGACGCTCTCCGCCGCGCGCAACTGACGCTTGGCGCGGCCCAGTAGGCCTTCGCCCGCGGGCCCTAGTTCAGGTACCGGGAGACAGGTGGCTTGAGCAGCTCTTGCGACTCCGGCTTGGCGAGATTGTCCTTGGTGATCATCCAGACGCCCGTGTCGATCCGCTTGTCCACCGGTTTGCCCTGCAGGTGCGCGACCATCGTCTTCACGCCGAGGTAGCCCATATTGAGCGGGTTCTGGACGACGATGCCCTGCATCTGGCCGGAGGCGAGGGCGTCGATGAACGGCTGACTGGGATCGAAGCCGACAAACGCAATCTTGCCGGCCTTGTCCACGTCCTGCAGGGCGAGCAGCATGCCGGCGGTGGATGATTCGTTCACGCAGAAGATCCCCTGCAGATCTCCGGCGAGCCGGTTGAGCAGATTCTCCGAGGCGCGCTTGGCCGTATCGCGCGTTGGACCGGCGTATTGCTCCGATGGCAGCACCGTCACCTTCGGATGCGCCGCTTTCATGCGGTCGAGAAAGCCCTGTTCGCGTGCCGTCGTGCTGGCCGAGCCTTCCTGGTACGCAGCAGCAGCACCTTCCCTCGCTCAGCCACGGCTTCCGCCAGACGATCGGCCGCCAACTGACCGCCCTTGTAGTTGTCGGTCGCGACGAAGCTCACGATCTGGTCGGACTGCAACGCCGAGTCAATGATGACGGTTGGTACACCGGCGGCTTTCGCCTCCTCGATCGGACGTACCAGGGCGCGATCGTCGAGCGGCGCGAGCACCAGGCCGCTGATGCCCTGACTGGTGAAACCCTCGACCACCTGCACCTGCTGTTCGCGGTCGTCCTCGCGCAGCGGACCCTTCCAGGTGATGGTCACGTTCAGGCCTTCAGCCCTCAATTCGCGCTCTGCCTTGACCGCGCCAGCGTGGACGCTGTTCCAGAATTCCGCGGTTGTGCCCTTTGGCACGACCGCTATCGACAGGGCACGCCCCGCCTCCCGGGGTCGTTGGCAGGCGGCAAGCGCCAGCAGCCCGAAGATGAGCAAGGCAAGCCGGGCACGAAGCCCGATGAGGTATGGAGGGCGCACGTTCCGGCATCATATCCCGTCGGCACTGCAACCTCGGAGCCCTGGGACATCTGGTCCACCTCCGCCGAGGCTACGGTGGACAACCTTTGCGCGGCTTGCCAACCGTAGCTCGCGCAGTGCGCTCGCTGGCGTGAGCAAAGGTTGGTACAATTTGAGGTTGCGATGGCTGGAACCCGCTACTTCCTGACCGGCGCCCTGGGGTGCATTGGCGCCTGGGTCGTCAAGGCCCTGGCCGAACGCGGCGACGAGCCGATCGTGTTCGACACCGGGACCGACCGGCGCCGTCTGACGGTGATCATGGACGCAGGGTCGCTGAGCCAGGTGCAGTTCGTCCGCGGCGACGTGACGGACGGCGCAGCGGTCACTGCCGCCGTGGCCACCAGCCGCGCCCAGCGCATCATCCACCTGGCCGGGTTGCAGGTGCCGACCTGCCGGGCCAATCCTCCGCTCGGTGCGCTCGTCAACGTTGTTGGCACGCTCAACGTCTTCGAGGCGGCCCGTGCCGCCGGGATCCCGCACATCGTTTACGCCAGCTCCGCGGCCGTGTTCGGTATCGCCGACGAGGCCGTGGACGAGACGGTCACGCCCGAACCGCTGACGCACTACGGCGTCTTCAAGCAGGCGAACGAAGGCAACGCGCGCGTGTACTTCCGCGACCACGGCCTGTCGTCGATCGGATTACGGCCATTCACGGTCTACGGTGTGGGCCGTGATGCAGGCATCACGAGCGATCCCACGCGGGCGATGAAATCCGCGCTGGTCGGACGGCCGTTCCACATCCGGTTCAGTGGCCCGACCGACTTCATCCACGTGGCCGATACGGCGGCCGCTTTCATCGCGTGCGCCGACCACGCACCAGCGGGCGCCCACGTCTTCAACATCCATGGCACCACCATCGAGGTGGCCGACATCGTCCGCACGATCGACGCGCATCTGCCGCCTGCCGCGGTCGGACTGATCACGTTCGGCGGATCGCCGATCCCGATGCCGCCGGCACTCGACGATACGGCGCTCCGGCGCACGATTCCCGGCTTGCCCCGGACGAGTGTCGAATCCGGCGTCGCTGACACGATTGCCCGTTTTACCGCGCTGCGTGACGGCGGACGGCTGGACACGTCCGACATCGAAGAGCCTGTGCCCGCGCCGCGCGCCTGACACGCGAGCTTGCCAGACGAGGCCCCTGTGACTGATACGAGCACGATCACTCCTCTTTCGGACCACGCCGTCGTGGTCAACGCGGCTCAGGACAACGTGGCCGTCGTCAAGCACGGCGTGCCCGCCGGACTGCGCATCCGGATGCCGGACGGCCGCGAGCTCACGGTCACGGGCGCCGTCGGCCCCGGCCACCGGTTCGCGACCGCCGACGTGCCGGCTGGCGCGTTCGTCCGCCAGTACGGCCAGCCGATTGGCACGTCGCGTGGCATCAAGGCTGGTGAGCCGATCACCGTCCAGAACATGAGCAACGACGTGCCGGTCGTGCGCGAACTGGCCGCCGACCTCCGCCTCGCGCTGCCGGACTACTTCCCCGAGGCGAAGCGAAAGTCGTTTCGCGGCTTCCGGCGCGCCGACGGACGCATCGGATCGCGCAACTTCATCCTGGTCGTGCCGACGAGCATGTGCGCGAGCCATGAATCGCAGCAGATCGCGATCATGTCGGAGTTCACGCAGTACTCGCGCGCCAAGTTCCCGAACGTGGACGGTGTCGTCGCCATTCCACACAACAAGGGTTGCGGGTGCTCCGACGGATCGAATATCGAAGTGGTCCTCCGGACGCTGGCCAACTACGCCGCGCACCCGAACGTTGGCGGGGTCATCTTCGTCGGGCTCGGCTGCGAGAAGACCAATCTGACGGCGGTCGAGGAGTTTCTGGTCAAGCGTGGGATGGATCTGCAGAAGCCCGTCGTCCGCTACGGCATTCAGGACATGGGTGGCACGCAGGCCGTGATCGAGCGCGGCCTTCGTGAAGTCGCCGCGATGCTGCCAGTGGTCAACGATGTCGAACGGAGTGACGCGCCGCTGTCGGAGCTGCTGCTCGGCGTGAAGTGCGGCGGCTCCGACGGGTTCTCTGGACTGTCCGCGAATCCGGCACTCGGCTACGCCGCCGACCTGCTGATTCGGTCCGGCGGCACGGTGCTCATCACGGAAGTTCCCGAGTTTTGCGGCGCCGAGCACGTGCTCGCGCAGCGATCGAAGGACCGCGCCACGGGCGAGGCCGTGTACCAGATGGTGGATTGGTACAAGGACTTTGCGTCGAAGTTCGGCACGGTCCTCGGCGAGAATCCGAGTCCCGGCAACGTCGCGGGCGGGCTCCTCAACATCACAATCAAGTCGCTCGGGGCCATCGCGAAGGCCGGGAGCACGCGCGTCGAAGGCGTGACGGGCTACGCCCAGGTGCCGACTGGCCACGGACTGTGGTTGATGCAGGGGCCCGGCTACGACCAGGAATCGACGCCCGGACTGGTCGGCGCCGGTTCACAGGTGGTTGTCTTCACGACCGGCCGGGGAACGACCATCGGTAACGCGATTGCGCCCATCGTCAAGCTCACGTCGAATACGCCGGTCTTCAAGCGGATGGCGAGCGACATGGATCTGTCGGCCGGAGGCATCATCGACGGGACGGAATCAATCGAGCAGGTCGGCGAGCGCGTGTTCGACCATGTCATTCGCGTCGCATCGGGCGAGGTCCTCGCGAAGGCCGAAGAGACGAAGCATCGCGAGTTCGAGAATCTGGGGCGAGCAGTCGGTGTCACTCTGAGGGCTGCAGGCTGCGGGCCACAGGCTCCGGGCCTCTGGACTCCCACGCTCTCGGTCCCGACTCTTAGACCCTTTGACCTTGTGACCCTTAGACTTTGTGACCCTGTGACCTTGTGACCCTTGATGCGACCCTGCGACTCTGTGACCCTCGTGAATATGCGCGCTGCGGTGCTCGTGGACGTGGGCCGGATCGAGGTCCAGAACGTCGCTGTGGTCCCTCCGGGCCCCCGCGATGTGCTCCTGAAGCCCATCGCGGTGGGATTGTGCGGCACCGATTTCCACATCTTTGCCGGGCACAGCAACTACAACACGAATCCACGCGGGGAGCCTGTTCCGCTCCGCGAGTCGCCGCAGATCCTCGGTCACGAGATCGTCGCGGTCGTCGAGGAATGCGGACGTGACGTCCGCGACCTCCGGCCCGGACAGCCCGTTGTCGTGGACCAGGGACTGAACTGCATGAGCGCCGGAGCTGCCCCTTGCGAGTCCTGCAGCACGGGCGACTCGCATCAGTGCGCGAACTACCGGGAGCACGGCATCACCGGACTGCCCGGTGGTCTTGCTGAGTTCCTCACCGTTCCCGCCATCAATACCATCCGGGTCTCGAGCGCGACGCCGCGCGAGCGCGCCGCGCTGACCGAACCGCTCGGATGCATCGTTCACTCGTCCGACCTCGTGCAGCGCGCCAATGCTCGCTATCGTCTCGACTCCGCAACAGGCGGCAATCGGGTGCAGTCCGTGCTGGTGTCAGGAGCCGGACCGGCAGGACTCCTTTTCATCCAGTACTTGCGCCGCGCGCTGAAGTGGGATGGACGCATCCTCGTCAGCGAGCCCAACCCGGTGAAGCGGGCGCTGGCGACAACCTGCGGCGCCGAAGCGCTCGATCCATCAGTCGATGTGACCGAGGCCGTGCTCGCAGCGACGTCTGGGCGTCGTGTGGAATACCTGATCGATGCGTCCGGCGCGGGTGCTCTCTTCCGCCAGATTCCTGGTGTCGTCCGGAAACAGGGTACGGTGCTGCTGTACGGCCATGGACATGCCGGCGTCGATCTGAGCGTCTTGAACAACGTGCAATTCCTCGAGCCGACGCTCGTGTCGCCGGTCGGCGCGTCGGGTGGCTTCCTGCCCGATGGACGGCCCGCCACGTACCATCGTGCCCTGGAGCTCATCGAGTCGGGCACGCTCGACGTCGAGGCTATTGTCACGCACCGTTACACGTCGCTCGATCAGGTGGGGAGCGCATTCGCCGGTGCGCACAACCAGGCGGATTATGTGAAGGGTGTCGTGGAACTCTAGTCGAGTATTAGATGTTAGTTTTTTGGTGTTAGCCCGAATCCGAGCCGACACCGGACCAACTCTAATGCCAATACCTAACACTAATAACCTCTGTAGCCACGCACATGAGAATCGTCGCCTACACGTCCAAGAGCTCGTCCGGATCAGTTCCACGCGCGGGTGCGCTTCTGCCTGATGGCCAGCACCTGCTCGACCTCGCTCGCGCGGTCGATCCCGACGGCAGCGCTCCTTCACTCGGTGCGTGGTACAACCTCGATGGGGAATGGCTCCCGCGCGCGATCAACTACGTTCGCACGCATGCGCCGAAGATCGCGACCGGCAGCGCCGTTCCCCGTGCCGGATCGCTCGTCGCTCTCGCCGACGTCCGGCTCCTCGCACCGGTGCCACGTCCGGCCAAGATCATCTGCATCGGCCTCAACTACCGCGACCACGCCGCCGAGAGCAAGATGGCGGTCCCGACCTCTCCGATCACGTTCTCGAAGTACGTGACGTCCGTGCAGCACCCGAACGCTCCGGTGCAGCTGCCTGCGGTGAGCACCCAGGTGGACTACGAAGCCGAGATGGCCGTCGTCATCGGACGCCGCGCCAAGCACGTCACCAAGGACCGTGCGTTCGAGTACGTGCTTGGCTACACCAACTTCAACGATGTCAGCGCGCGCGACCTGCAGTTCGCCGACAAGCAGTGGCAGCGCGGCAAGTCGTGCGACACCTTTGCCCCGATGGGCCCATCCATCGTCACCTCAGACGAGATTCCCGATCCGCACAACCTCCGCATCCAGCTCCGCCTCAATGGCCAGACGATGCAGGATTCGTCGACGTCGCAGTTGATCTTTGGAGTAGACGAGCTCGTGGCGTTCCTGAGCGAGACGGTGACGCTCGAGCCCGGTGATGTGATTGCGACGGGCACTCCGCCGGGTGTGGGATTCGCGCGAACGCCGCCCGTCTATCTCAAGCCGGGCGATGTGATGGAAGTCGAAGTCGAAGGGCTTGGCGTGCTGTCGAATCCGGTCGTCGCGGAATAGACGTCCGGACGTTACGGTCTCACGGCCTCACCGGCGTCCGACCACTGCAGATTTCCGCCCGAGTCGTGCCGGATCAGCCACCAGGTCGGTGTTCCCACGATGTTCTCGATCGGGACGGGACCGAAGGCTCGGCTGTCATGGCTGTTCGCGCGATTGTCGCCGAGGATGAACACCTGGCCCGCCGGTACCTTCTGTGGCGCACGATCGGCGATCGCATCCTGTTCGTCTGCAGCGCCTGACGGGTCCGTGACCAGCGACTTGGTGCGCTCGGGCACCCCGTTCACCAGTGCTCGATTGTTGCGAAGCTCCAGCGTCTCGCCGCCGCTCGCCACTACCCGCCCGAGTTGAATCGCGTTGGTGTCGGGCGGGTGATACAGCACGAGCGTTCCACGCCGCGGACGCGCCGCGCGGCCTCGTGTGCTGACGATGCGGTCACCGTTCTGGACGCCCGGCAGCATCGAGCCACCCTCCACGGTGTAGACCTGCAGTGGCAGGCGGGGCACGACCACGGCTGCAAACACCGCGTCCGCGCCCGAGACGAGCAGTGAGATCAGGCTGATGGCCCACCACGTCGTGAACCAGGCGCGTCCAGGTGCGGGGCATGCGAGCGCGGCGTTGCGTGCGTTCAGGCCCGAGAGCACGCTGTAGCCCAGCGCCAACGCCGGTGCCGCGACCAGCGCCGTGACTCGATCGCCACGCGCCGACGCCATCCAGATCGGAACGAGGAACAGGAGCGCAGCCAGCCAGCGGCCGATCCCCCACAGCACGGCCGGGAGTGGATAGCCCGCGTACAGCTGTCCGAGACCCGGGCAGAAGAAGCCCAGCATGGCTGCCACCCACGGGCGCGCTGGCAGGCCCTGCGACAGCACGACCGGGCCGCGATAGGGGCCTCGGTCGGTGAGGTCGAAACTCTGGCTGTTCATAACGTGTCGGTCGTCGCTATCCCTGGGTCGCGCCAATCGTAGCAATTGACCGCGGCCCGTCGTCTGTATCTAATCAGCAGCGCATGCCCCCGCTGCTGCGCGTCGATGGCCTGCGCAAGCGCTTCGGACCGACCGTCGCGCTCGACGGCATGAGCTTCGAACTCGGCGTCGGCCAGGTGCACGCGCTCATCGGAGAGAACGGCGCCGGCAAGAGCACCCTGATGAACGTGCTCGCGGGCGCTCTGCGCGCCGACGCGGGCACGATGGCCATCGACGGCACCCGCTACGTACCGGCCTCGCCGCTCGACGCCAGCCGGCACGGCATTGCCCTGATCCATCAGGAGCTTTCGCTCTGTCCGCACCTCTCGGTCACCGAGAACATTCTGATGGGCCGGGAGCCCTCCCGGTTCGGACTCGTCGACCGCCGGCAGGCCGACGCACAAGCCCGCGAGCTCCTGGCGAACTTTCCGCACCCCGAACTGCACCCCGCCCGCCTGGTGGGCGATCTGCCCATTGCGGCGCAGCAGGTCGTTGAGATCTGCCGCGCGCTGGCCGCGCGCGCGCGCATCCTGCTGATGGACGAACCGACGAGCAGTCTGCAGCGCGCCGACGTCGATCATCTCTTCGCGCTCATCCGCCGCCTCCGCGACCAGCGCATCGGCATCGTGTACATCAGTCACTTTCTGGAAGAGATTCGCGAGATTGCCGACGTCTTCACGGTTCTGCGCGACGGCCGAAGCGTCGCTACCGGCCCGCTCACGAGTGCCACGAACGACGAGCTCGTGGCCCACATGGTGGGCCGCTCCGTAGACCATCTCTTTCCCGAACGCAGACATCACGATCCGGGCGAAACCCTTCTCACTGTCGAGAATCTGGCCGCGCCCTCCGTGCGCCAGGCCCGATTCGAGCTGCGACGCGGTGAAGTTCTGGGCATCGCCGGGTTGATGGGGTCGGGCCGCACCGAACTCATCCGCGCCATCTTCGGCCTCGCTCCCGTCACCGCCGGTACCGTTCGTATCGGCGCGATGGCTGGTGAACGGCAGGTCGATTCGCGCAATCCCGCCTCGCCGCGGGGACGGCTGGCGGCCGGACTCGGCTATCTGAGCGAGGACCGGAAGGGGGAGGGGCTGGCGCTGTCCATGTCGCTGTCGGACAACATCACGATGACGCGGTTCTCGGCGTGCGCGACGCGCGGCTGGCTGCGTCTAGCCGATCAGCGGCAGCAGGCGGCGCGCTGGGTGCAAACCCTCGGCGTGAAGGCCAGGACGCCGGATCAGGCCGCCAAGACACTCTCCGGCGGCAACCAGCAGAAGGTGGCGCTCGCGCGCCTGATGCATCAGCAGGCGGACGTCCTGCTGCTCGACGAGCCGACCCGCGGCATCGACATCGGCAGCAAGGCGCAAATCTATGACGCCGTCGCCCGCGCCGCCGATGACGGAAAGGCCGTACTCATGGTGAGCTCCTATCTGCCCGAGCTGTTCGGCCTCTGTGACCGCCTGGCGGTGATGAGTCGCGGCCGCCTGTCGGCTGCGCGTCCCATTTCGGAGTGGACGCCGGAGTCAGTGCTCCACGCCGCGATCGACGTAGAAGGTCAGGCCTGACCCATGGCAACCACCACTGCACCCGCGGACGCCTCGTCAGAAACGTCGGCTCACCGCCGCACGCTGGCGCGTCTGGGTCCATTCCTCGGCCTGGTCATCGTGATCGCTGTTTTCGCGCTCATGACCGACTCGCCTTCGCAGTACCTCTCGATCCGCAACTTCCGCATCGTCGTCGCACAGACCGTCATCGTTGCCCTCGGCGCCATCGGCATGACGATGATCATCGTGAGTGCCGGCATCGATCTGTCGGTGGGTTCGGCGATTGCGTTGACGGGTGTGGTCACCGCGCTGGTCCTGCGCGCCGGGATGTCGCCGCTCCTGGCGGTCCTCGCGGGCGTCGTGGCGGGCGGCCTCGTGGGCGTCGTCAACGGACTGGCCATCACGCGCCTCAAAGTAATCCCGTTCATCGCGACGCTCGGCACGCTCGGGATCGCGCGCGGCGTGGCGAAGTGGATTGCCGATCAGCAGACCGTCAACGTTCCCGAGACCTGGGTGAACGATCTCGCGGTCACGTTCCCGCGGCCCGAATGGCTCGTGGTGGCACCGGGCGTGTGGCTCACGGTGCTGCTGGCCATCGCCGCGGCGTTCATGCTGCGCCGCACGATATTCGGCCGCCACGTGTTCGCGATTGGATCGAACGAAGCCGCTGCCCGGGCGTGCGGCATCTCGGTGGATGCCATGAAGGTCGCCATCTACGGGCTGGCGGGCCTGTTGTTCGGATTGTCCGGGGTGATGCAGATGTCGCGCCTGCGGCAAGGCGATCCGACGGTGGCCATCGGCACCGAGCTCGACGTGATTGCCGCGGTCGTCATCGGCGGCGGATCCTTGAATGGCGGGGTGGGGACGATCCTCGGATCGATGATCGGTGCGACGATCATGGCGGTGCTGCGAAACGGCAGCCAGCAGATGGGATGGCCGAACTACATCCAGGAGATCATCATCGGTGCGATCATCGTCGTTGCGGTCGCGCTCGACCGTGTGCGAACGTCGGCAGACTAGATTTGGGGTCGGGATGAATTTCACTTCGTGCCGCACCGGCAGGGGCTGGCCGTGGCAGAGACCCGGAGATCCTCGCGCACGTGCGCATCCCGAGGATCCGCTGGGACACGACGTCGCGTCGCGTGCTCACGATGGAGTTCCTGGAGGGCGTGCGGATCAACGACCGCACCGCGTTGGCCGCCCAGGGCCGCGACCTCTCGGAGCTCGTGCTGTGGGCGTCGCGCGCCTTCCTGCACATGATGCTTCGGGACGGCTTCTTCCACTGCGACCCGCATCCCGGCAACCTCCTCGTCGATCCGGAGGGAAGGGTGGTCATCGTCGACTTCGGGATGAACAAGCGCGTCGCTCCCGAGCTCCGGGCGGCCATCCGGAAGAACGTGATCGCGTCCGTGCAGCGGGATCCCGATCTCTACGCCGCGTCGCTCGTCGAGGCGGGCATCGTCGGCCCCGGCGACGTGCCCGTGGTGAAGGAGATCGCGCGCATCTCCTTCGATCCGGCGTACTTCAACCTGACGCACAAGGAAGTCGCCAACCTCGATTTCGGGGAGTACTTCGCGCGCATGCGCGTGCAGATGAAGCGCATCGAGAGCTTCCAGCTTCCCGACGGGCTCGTGATGTGGTCCCGCGCGTTCTCGCTGCTGTATGCGCTCGGCGCAGAGCTCGCTCCCGGCCTGCGTCCCCTCGACGTCGTCGGCCCGTACGTGCTCGAGTTCCTGCAAGGCGTCCCGGCTCCCTCGGCTGCTTGACGCCCCGGGGACCGGAGCCGATCCTCGCGCAGGTGCGCGTCGCGCTCGCCCAGGTGAATCCCACGGTCGGCGATCTCGCCGGCAACCGCCGCCTCGTGGAGGAGGCCGCCGCGAAGGCGGAGGCGGCGGGCGCCGAGCTCGCCGTGTTTCCCGAGCTCGTGCTGACGGGCTATCCGCCGCTCGACCTGCTGGAGCGCGAAGGCTTCGTCGAGGACCAGCTGCGCGAGCTCGACGCGCTGTCCGCGGCGAGCCGTCGCATCGCCCTCGCCGTCGGCGCGGTGCTCCCCGTGCCGGGAGGCCGACCCAAGGAGCTCGCGAACGCCGCGGTGCTGCTGGCGCGGGGCGAGCGCGCCGCGGTCCGCGCGAAGTCGCTCCTACCCACCTACGACGTGTTCGACGAGAGCCGGTACTTCCAGCCCGCGGAGACGCGGGAGCCGATCGCGCTCGGCGACCGTGAAGGCTTCACGCTCGGACTCACGGTCTGCGAGGACCTGTGGACGAGCCGCGTGCCCTATCGCATCGATCCCGCGGCCGAGCTCGCCGCCGCGGGCGCCACGCTGCTCGTGAACCTCTCTGCGTCGCCCTGGCACGTCGGAAAGGCGCGATCCCGGCGCGAGATGTTCGCCAACACCGCGCGGCGACACGGCCTGCCCATCGTGTTCGTGAACCAGGTGGGAGGCAACGACGAGCTGATCTTCGACGGGGGCTCGTTCGTGGTGGACGCCGAAGGCCGCGTGCGCGCGTCGCTTCCGCTCTTCGAGTCGGCGCTCGACGTGGTCGACCTCGCGCTCCCGGAGCCGGGCGTCGCCCCGGACGCGGTCGTCGAGCTGCAGGGCGCCGCGCAGCTCGAGCGCGGGCTGGTGCTCGGGATCCGCGACTACTTCGTGAAGCAGGGCCTCCCGCTCGGTGCGGTGATCGGACTCTCGGGCGGGATCGACTCGGCGGTGACCGCGCACCTCGCGGTCGAGGCGCTCGGGGCCGACCGCGTGCTCGGCGTCGCGCTGCCCGGCCCGTTCTCCTCGGACCACAGCGTCGCCGACGCGGAGGCGCTCGGGCGCAACCTCGGGATGGTGGTCCGGCGGGTCGACATCGTCCCGATCTACGAAGCCTACCGCGCCGCCTTCGCCCAGCTGTTCGGAGCGCGCGAGGACTATGGCGTCACGCAGCAGAACGTCCAGTCGCGGATCCGCGGCGCGCTGCTGATGGCGATCTCGAACGAGGAGCGCAGGCTCGTGCTCGCAACCGGGAACAAGAGCGAGCTCTCGCTCGGCTACTGCACGCTCTACGGTGACACCGTGGGCGGTCTCGCGGTGCTGGGCGACGTGTACAAGCGCGACGTCTACGCGCTCGCGCGTCACGCGAACCGGGTGGGCGAGCGCATTCCCGCCGGCTCGATCGCGAAGCCGCCCTCTGCGGAGCTCGCTCCCGGACAGCTCGACCAGGACGATCTCCCGCCGTACGACGTGCTGGACGCGGTGCTGGAGCAGGCCATCGAGGGCGGCCTCGGGGCGTCGCGCATCGCGCCGCCGCCGGGCGCCACGCCGGAGCTGGTGCGCCGGATCGTGGATCGCCTGGACCGGAACGAGTACAAGCGCCGGCAGGCGCCGCTCGTCCTGCGCTGCTCCACCAAGGCTTTCGGCGCGGGACGGCGCCTTCCGATCGTGCACCGCTACGGCGGGCGCCCGTGACCGGGCCGCTGGGAGCGAATCTCCCCTTCCCCCGAACGTCCCAAAGCGTGTAGGTTGTCGCCTCGGCGGGTGCGCCCGCAAAGCACTCATGCACTGGGAGGAAGGCAATCGTCATGCAGGTTCTGACGGCTCGGGGAATCGGACGGGTCGCGGCCATCGTGCTCGCGGCGACGTGGGTCGTGGCGGCTGCCGCTCCCACCGCGAGGGCGGACGAGAAGGCGAAGACCGAGCGGACGTCCGGCAAGTTCGTCAAGTGGGACAAGGAAGGCGGCACCGTCTCGATCAAGGAGAAGGGCAAGGACGTCGTCTTCGCCGTGGTGGCCGAAGGCTCCGTCCTGACGCGTACGACGGTGACGGTGAAGGCCAAGCCCGCGAAGCTGGACGACCTCAAGGAAGGGCAGATCGTGGTCGTCTACTGGAAGCCGGGCGTCGGGGACAAGAAGGACGCGCGCAAGATCGACGCGGTCAGTCTGCCCGAGGGCACGGAAGAAGAAGAAGGCGAGTACTGAGACGCGTCGGGGGCGGGGCCGCCCAGCCCCGCTCCCGACGCATGCTTCCGGTGTCCCGCTCCCCCGCCGGAGCGGCGCTTCAGGCCGCCTTCTCGAACACCTCGACCCAGCTCTTGTAGTTCGCCGCCACCTTCGCGACCGCGTCGTCGCGGGAGATCTTCTTCTCCCGCCACGCGACGAGCGCGTCCCAGAAGGTGGTGCGGCCCACGGCGAAGCCGATGAAGCCGGGCACGCCGGCGGCGGCGCGGAGCCACTCGAGCACCTTCTTGTCGTCCTCGCCGCGTCCGAGCACGATGCAGCCCACGCCCTCGCGGCCGCCGCGCCGCGCCGCCTGCGCGACCTGCGCGCAGTCCTCGCGCTTGTCGAGGCCCTCGATCTTCCACACGTCGGGCTCGACGCCCGCGTCCTGGAGCGTGTGGATCGCCTTCCCCATCAGCTCCGGGCGGAGCTCGCGCTCGTAGGCCTTCTTGTCGCCGCCGAGCCGGTCGAGCTGCGCCTTCTCCGCCGGAACGAGCAGCTCGAACATGAACTTGCGGCCCGCCGCGTGCAGCCAGTCGGAGAGGCGCTTCAGGCGCTGCGTCTGGCGCGCGTTCATGCCGGCGTCGCCCTCGACGTTGTAGCGGACGAGCACCTTGCAGAAGGTCGGGTTGAAGCTCTCGATGTGCTTGCCGAAATCCTCGCCGTACTCGAAGTCGAACTCGTCCTGTCCGCTCTTCTCGGCGCACATCGCGAGCGCGATCCTCTGCTTCACCGCATCGCGCGCGACGTCGGCACCGAATTGCTCGTCGACGAGGATGCCCGCGCGGTCCTTCGGCACGCCGAGCGTCAGCGCCTTCAGGAAGCCGTCGTAGATCACGCGCTTCGACGTCGCGATCTCCGCCGTCTGCTCCGGGGTGAGCGCGCCCTTCCAGCCGAACATCTTGGTCTGGAACGACCCGCGATGATCGAACGGGAGGATGTAGAGGGGACGGTTGTAGCCGACGCTCATGGGCGGGACTCCTCGATGATCGGGCCGAGCTGGATTCCGCGTCGCGACGTGGAGCGCGGATCGTTCGTCGCGTACGAGACGCACGCGCGGAGCGAGGATACGGGCGATCCGGCGGACGGACAACGGCCGAGCCGGGCGGGTCGCGGTGCCGGTCCCTGCGTACAGCGGGCTCTACCCGCCCGCCCCGGCCCGGGTACATTCCGGCGCCGGCCCGCGCCGGCGGGAGACCGCCTTGCCCGTCAGCTCCGAGGAGTTTCGCGAGGGCCTGCGCCACTGGGCGAGCGGAGTGACCGTCGTGACGGCGCGCGCGGGCTCGCGCATCCACGGCATGACGGTGTCGGCCTTCACGAGCGTATCGCTCGATCCGCCCCTCGTGCTCGTCTGCGCGGACAAGACGTCGCACACCCACCCCCTCATCTCCGAGGGCCGGGTCTTCGCCGCCAACATCCTGGCCGCCGGCCAGGAGGCGCTCTCGAACCGGTTCGCGTCGAAGAAGGACGAGCACCGGCGGTTCGAGGGCGTGGACTGGCACGAGGCCGTGACGGGGGCGCCGATCCTTCCGGGTGTCGTCGCCGCGATCGACTGCCGCGTGGTGAGCGAGCACGACGCGGGCGATCACGTGATCTACGTCGGGAGCGTCGAGGCCGTGGAGACGCGCGCCGCGGAGCCTCTCGTCTACCACGCCGGGAACTACCGGCCGTTCCGCTAGGCGGGCGCGTCGTGTCCGAGCCTCCCGCGGTCACCTTCGTCGTCTGGTCCGACTACCTGTGCCCGTGGTGCTACAACGCCGCCGTGCGGCTCGCTCGCGTGCGCGACGAGATGGAGGGCCGCGTGCGCCTCGAGTGGCGAAGCTATCTGCTGCGGCCGCGACCGGAGCGGGGCCGCGACCTCGAGCGGTTCCGTGCCTACACGCGCTCGTGGCTGCGGCCCGCGGCCGAGCCCGAAGGCGGGATGTTCCGAACGTGGCAGGGCGACGCGGGCCCGCCGACGCACAGCGTGCCGCCGCACCTCGTCGCGAAGGCGGCGGCCCGCCTCGGCGCCGCCAGCTTCGAGCGCATGCACGAGCGGCTGCTCCACGCGTACTTCGCCGAGAGCCGAGACGTGACGGACCCGGACACGCTGCGGGCGCTCTGGGGCGAGGCAGGCCTGCCCCCGATTGCTTTCGCTGCGAGCGACGACCCCGCGCTGCTCCGCGCCGTGCTCGGGGAGCACGACCAGGCGGTCGAGCTCGGCATCACCGGCGTCCCGACGGTGGTGCTCCGGGGAAACGACGCGCTGGTGATGGGCGCGCAGCCGCTCGAGGTCTACCGACGGTGGTTTCGCCGCGCGGCCTCGTTCTAGCGCCGGGAGGAGGACGGAGATGAGGGATTCGTGTGCGGCGTTCCGGCTCGACGGCCGCGTCGCCGTGGTCACCGGCGCGTCGTCGGGCCTCGGGATCGCCTTCGCGCGCGCGCTGGCCGGCGCGGGGGCGCGCGTCGTGCTGGCTGCGCGGCGTCGCGAGCAGCTCGAGGCGCTGGCGTCGGAGCTCGCCGCGGAGGGGGCGGAGGCGTTGGCCGTCGCGTGCGACGTGACGCGGGAGGACGACGTCGACCGCCTCGTCACGGCCGCGGTCGACCGCTTCGGCGCGGTCGACGTCCTCGTGAGCAACGCCGGCGTCACCACGATCACGCCCGCCGAGACTCAGTCGCTCGACGAGTACCGCCGCACGATCGACGTGAACCTCACGGGTGTCTTCCTGTGCGCGCAGCGCTTCGGCCGCGTGATGCTGGAAGCGGGGAGGGGATCGATCGTGAACGTCGCGTCCGTGCTCGGCCTCGTGGGCGTCGGGCAGGTGCCGCAGGCCGCCTACGCGGCGTCGAAGGGCGGCGTGATCAACCTGACGCGGGAGCTCGCCGCCCAGTGGGCGCGGCGCGGCGTGCGCGTGAACGCGCTCGCTCCCGGCTGGTTCCCGAGCGAGATGACCGCCGACATGTTCTCCGACGCGCAGTCGCTGAAGTGGGCGCGGGGCCGGACGCCGATGGGCCGCACGGGGATCCACGAGGAGCTCGCCGGCCCGATCCTGTTCCTCGCCTCCGACGCCTCGAGCTTCGTGACCGGCCAGACCCTCGCCGTCGACGGCGGCTGGTCGATCGTCTAGCCCGCAAACCTGCGGGGCTACTGGCTCATGTGCCAGCCGCCGTTCGGGGACAGGACCTGGCCGGTCACGAAGGCGGCCTCGTCGCTCGCGAGGTACAGCGCGGCGAAGGCGATGTCGTCCGGGCTCCCCATCCGGCCGAGCGGGGTCTGCATCTCGAGCAGGCGCCGGACGGGCGCGAGGGGCGCGGTCATCCCGGTCTCGATCCAGCCCGGCGCGATTGCGTTCACGCGGATGTTCCGCGACGCCAGCTCGCGGGCGAGCGACCGCGTGAGCCCGAGGATGCCCGCCTTCGCGGCCGAGTAGGCGGGCACGCCGCCGCCTCCGCTGGTGCCCATGATCGATCCCATGTTCACGATGCAGCCCGCCTCCTGCGGCCCCATGATCTTCAGCGCCTCGCGCGTGCAGAAGAACGTTCCGTTGAGGTGGACGCCGAGCATGCGCAGCCACTCCTCGTCGCTCGTGTTCACGGTGCGATCGGAGTGCGTCCGGATGCGGCCCTCGGTCGCCATCTCCTGGGCCTGCTGGAGCGCGACCCGCGTGAAGAGCGCCGCGGCGTCGGGATCGTGCTCGTGGCCCGCGATGCCGGCGTTGTTCACCAGGACGTCGAGGCGTCCGTGCTCCTCGGCGACCCGTTCGAACATCGCCCGAACCGCGCCCGAATCCGACACGTCGGCCACGTACGCGGCGCCGCCCACGGCCTGGGCTACGCGTTCGGCGCCCGGCTTCGCGACGTCGTTCACGAGCACGCGCGCGCCCTCCGCCGCGAACCGCCGCGCGATGGCCTCGCCGATGCCGGCGCCTCCGCCGGTCACGAGCGCGATCTTGCCTGCGAGTCGGGGCATGGAACCTCCGGGCGGGGCTCAGGGTTGGAGCACGACCTTCAGCACGTCCTCCGCGTGCGACGCGAAGATCCGATAGCCGCGCACGGCGTCCGCGAGCGGGAGCCGGTGCGTGATGATCTCCGTCGGATCGATCCGGCCCGCTTCGATCAGCGGCAAGAGGCGCGGCACGAAGCGCTGCGGGTTCACGAGACCGCTGCGGATCGTCAGGTTCTTGAGGAACACGAGGAAGAACGGCAGCTCGAGCGGCTGCGCGATCACGCCGATCGCCGCGATCCGGCCGCCGGGGCGCGCCAGCTCGAGCGCCTTCACGAGGAGCTCCGGTCGGCCCACCGCCTCGATGACCGCGTCCGCGCCGCGGCCGCCCGTGGCCTCGAGGACGCGCGCGGACAGCTCGTCGCGCGCGGGGTTCACCGCGTCGCAGCCCCGCTCGCGCGCCCGTGCGAGCCGACCCTCGTCGAGGTCGACCGCGATCACGCGCGCGGCGCCCCGGAGCAGCGCGCAGCGCTGCGCGAACGCGCCGACCGGCCCGCAGCCGAACACCACGACGACGTCGCCAGGCCCGACCTCGGCCCACTCGGCGCCCATGTAGCCCGTCGGCAGGATGTCGGTGAGGAAGAGCGCCTGCTCGTCCGTGACGCCGCTCGGGATCCGGAACAGGTTGGTGTCGGCGAAGGGGACGCGGACGGCCTCCGCCTGTCCGCCCGGAAGCGCCGAGGAGAACCCGAACACGTTGCCGCCGCCCGCGGCCGTGACCGAGCACCCGCTCCACAGCCCGGCGCGGCACGAGACGCACGTGCCGCAGCCGACGGTGCAGGAGGTCAGCACGCGGTCGCCCCGCTTCACGCCCCGGACGCCGCGGCCCACGTCCTCGACGACGCCGACGAACTCGTGACCGACCGCGAAGCCGGTCTCGGGGACCGGCATGCCGCCGTGCCAGAGGTGGAGATCCGAGCCGCAGATCGCGGAGCGCGAGACGCGGACGACCGCGTCGGTGTCGGCCTGGAGACCGGGGTCGGCAGTCGACTCGAGCCGGAAGTCCTCGCGTCCGTGATACGCGACGGCCTTCATCGGAGGCGGGCCGCCGGCCGGGCGCGGAGCGCAGGAGCTGTCACGTGGTGCGGCAGAGAGGACTCGAACCTCCGGGCGCCCTTGGAACCCCTCGATACTACTTGCTTTGAGCAGCTGGAGCTGGCGGTGCGGCTCGGCCCCGGCCTCGCTCCCGCGCAGTTCAACCTGGCCGTGCTGCTGGCCGGGGCCGGCCGACTCGACGAGGCGGCCGCGCACTTCCGGGCAAGCGCTGCGCGCCAACCCCGCCGACGACGAGGCGCGCGAGGATCTCGCGAAGGTGCTCGAGCTCGAGGGACGGCGGGAGGAGGCCGCGCGACTTCGCGCGGAGGCCGCGTCACCGTCCGGGACGTCCGATGCGCCCCATGTCCCGCCGGAGCGGTAGCAGGAAGCAGAGCGCGCCCGACACCATCACGAAGTTCCAAGCCCCGACGTTCGTCAGGAGCTCGAGCGAGACGTGAGGGCCGACCAGGCCAAGGGCCCAGAGCCGGCCGATGCGCGGCAGCCAGAGCGCGATGGGCGCGCCCACCTCGAGGGCGAGGGCGCCCCAGGTGCCGAGGGCGAGTAGGGGTCGCAGCGCCTCCCAGTGCACGAGCGGGAAGCGGCCGTGCGTCGCCCCCGAGAGCGCGATGAAGACGAGCTCGCCGCGCAGCCAGGTCACGTAGACGAAGCCGTTCGCGAGGCTGGCCGCATAGGTCGCGAGGACGAGCGCGAGAAGGACGGGCGCGGCGCGAACGGGCACGGCGCCCGATCCCACCACCGGGCTGGTCGCCCCCGTTCCCGGAGCGCCGCGGCGTCCCGTCCCCCGAGCACCTCGTCGGTCTCACCTTCCTGTGGCTCGTGCTGCACGCCCCGCAGCTCGCGTCGGTGGCCTGGGGCGGCTTTCTCTCCTGCTGGGTCGCCTGGCGGGCACGCTCGCTCCTTCGCGCCGGCCTTCGTCGCGCACTGGCTCACGGCGGTGAGTTCCCTCGTTCGACTGGCCCGCGTCGCTCGGCCCCCCTCCACTCGAGGCGCTGCGGCGGGAGGGGCACTGCGGTGCGCACGATCCGGTGCGCGGTCGGATGCTCGCTCTCACGCGCTTCCCGTACCGGCTGCTCTGGTTCGACCGCTATCCCGCCGAGCTCTACGACCTGCGCTGGGACGCGGGCGAGCGCTCCAATCTCGTCACGGTGCAGCCGGAGACCGCCGCCCGGCTCGGGGCCGAAGCGGCGCGCTTCGTCGAGTCCTCCGACCTTCCGGATCCGCGCGACGTGGATCCGGTGAAGCTCCAGCCGGAGATCCTGAGGGCGCTACGAGCCCTCGGGTACGTGGGCTAGAGACCAAGACGACGCGCTGGGGTGTCAGACGCGACGCATCCCAGCGCACCCACGGCTCGGACCGTCTGCGGACGGCGCCTGTCCCGGCCCGGCGCGCAAGGTCGCGCCGAACGCCCGGAGCAGGCCGACGTATGGAGCCGGGTGGTCCCGGCCGGCCGCATGCCGGCCAGCTCGCGGACCGCCTCGCGATGGACCGCACCGCGAGCAGCCCTCATGCTCGCCCGCCTGTGACATTCCCCGGCGCTTTACGAATAATGCGGGCTTGATGCGGGTGCTCGCGGCCGAGCTGTACCTGGTGGGGATGTCGATCGGCGTGAGATACGGCGGCACCGACCCGACCTCCGCCCGCCGCCCGTCGGCGGCGCCGTGAGCGCGCCCCGGCTCCGCGGCCCGCTTGCGCCGGTCGTCGCGTGCGCGGGGATCCTGCTGCTCGTGGCGATCCTCTACTGGCCGGCGCTCGGCTACCCGTTCCTCGGGCTCGACGACCAGTACGGCGTCGCCACGAACCCGGGCATCCGCGATCTCTCGCCGCACGGGATCCGCTTCCTGTTCTTCGAGGACCAGCGCGACTGGCGATACTTCCCGGTCTCCTATCTGAGCTTCGCGGTCGACTACGCGCTGTTCGGTCTGGATGCCGGCGCCTTCCACCGCACGAACCTCCTGCTCCACCTCGCCAACACGGCACTCGTGTTCGGGCTGATCCGGACGCTCTTGCGCGACACGCTGGCCGCCGCCGTGGCGAGCCTGCTCTTCGGCCTGCATCCCCTCCAGGTCGAGTCGGTGGCGTGGGTGAGCAGCCGGAAGAACGTCCTCTTCCTGTTCTTCTTCCTGCTCTCGACCTTCGCGTACCTCGGCTACGCCCGCGTCGCGCCGGTGCGGCGGGGGCGCTCGCTCGGGATGCTGGCCGCGAGCGTGCTGCTCTTCTTCCTCTCCATCACCGCCAAGGCCACGGCCGTGACGCTACCGGCGGTGCTGCTGCTGGTGGACTACGCGCTCGCGCCGCAGCTGCCGCGCCGCCCGATCGCGTTCGGCCTGCGCCACCTCCCGTCCAAGCTCCTCTACCTGCCGGCGATCGTCTTCGCCTCCGAGATGACGAAGCGGCTCTCGCGCCAGAGCCCGTTCCGCATGGACGTCTCGTTCGACACCTTCGACTGGGTCGTGATTATCGCCCACAACGTCTTCTTCTACGTTGCCAAGGCGATCGTGCCGATCCATCTCGGTGTCTTCTATCCGCTGCCGAACGACGGCCGGCCGTGGCTTCCACTCCACTTCTACCTCTACGCGCTGCTCGGGATCGGGCTGGTCTGTCTCTCCGTCTGGAGCTTTGGCCGCCAGCGCTGGATCTTCTTCGGCACGGCCTTCTATCTCGTGACGCTGTTTCCGAGCGCGATCCAGGCGGCGTTCTTCCACGATCTGCCCCTGCTCGCGGCCGACCGCTACTTCTACCAGTCCTCGATCGGCCTCTTCCTCCTCGCGGGCCTCGGCGTCTCCGCCGCCTGGCGCCGGCTGACCGCGTCCCCGCACTTCGCGAGGGCCGGGCTCGCGCTCGTCGCGGCCAGCGCCGCCGGGGGCGCCCTCTGGCTGCTGGCGGGCCAGCAGGTCCGCGCCTTCCGCGACACCATCCCGCTCTACGAGCAGACCGTCCGCTACCACCCGTCGGATGCGTTCTACTACCGGCTCGCCATCGAGTATGCTGACGCGGATCGCATGGGCTCGGCGTTCCGCGCGCTCGAGCTTGCGGAGAGCGCGCCCGACAAGGTGCTCTTCCTCAGGCTCTTCAACTACCAGATGCGGCTCTCCGACCTGTATCGCCGCAAGGGCGACTTCCGGAAGGCGGCGGACTTCCTCGAACGTGCGATCGATTCCACGCCCAACGTCATCGAGCCCGCCAGCACGAAGACGCCGCTCGCGTACCGCTACCTGGCCTGGCTCTACGATCGGGCAGGCGATTCCGTGCAGGCAGAGGGCGCGCGCGCGCGCGCCCGGCAGGCCCGGGTCGATCGCCGAAGCTACTTCGAGAGCTACTGGTTCGTGCTGGCCTCCGACGCCGCGCTGCCGTTCCTCGAGGAGCGGGTGCGGGAGGCGCCGGAGGATGCCGTGGCGTGGTACTACCTGGGCGAGGGATACCGCCTGAACAAGCAGCCGGAGCGTGCAGAAGGCTGCCGGCGCCGCGCCCGGTCCCTCGGCTTCCCGCCCTGACCGTCCCGTGGATTTGCCCCCCCTGCGCTGCGATCGCCGGCGGTCCTTGAGCGATACTCACCGCGTGGCACGCGAGGCAGGGCGGCCGACAGAACCCCAGCGGTGGCTGACGGGGATGCTCGCGATCGGGTTCGCGCTCAAGCTCGGGACGGTGCTGTGGGCGCTGGACCGGGGCTTCGAGCTAGGCGACGAGGGCTACTTCCTGCTCAACCTCGAGCACCCGCGCGACGCGCCCGTCGTCTTCCAGTACTACCGCCTGCTGACGCCGTTTGGCGACGCCTTCCACGTCGGTGTGGTCGATGCGCGACTCCTCCGCCTCGCCATCGAGCTGCTGGCGAGCGCCGCGCTCCTGGCCGGTGTCTGGGCGTGGGCGCGCGCGCGTGTCGTCGAGCGAGACCGCGGGCTCGGGCTTGGGTTCGTGCTCTTCGGCCTCCTCGGGACGCTGCTCGGCACCGGCACGCGATCGCTTTCCTACAACGATGTCACGAACCTGTTCAGCTATGGCACGATGGGAGCTCTCTTCTGTCTGGCGTCTCTTCCGTCCGGCGCACCCGGGCGGCACCGGCGCAGCGTCTGGGCGCTGGTGGCGGGCCTGTCGAACGGTCTGGAGCTGGGTGTGAAATTCCCGACCGCTCTCCTGCTGGCGGGGGTCGTGGCAATCGCTCTCGGGTTCGTGTTCCGGCCCATGGCGGCGCGGGAGCGCCTTCGCGTCGCGTTCCTCTACGCCGTCGGTGGCCTGCTGGCGATCGGTCTCTATCTCGCCGTGAGCGGCGGCGTCGGCTCGCTGATTGCCGAGCTCCGGCGAATGCCGGAGGTCGCGCGCAGCGCCGGCTACGACCCGCTCCACCTGCTCTGGTTCTACGCGAAGGGCGAGGTCGTGACTGCAGTGCACGTGATCTGGCTGACAAGCGTGTACGGGGGTACGCTGGCACTGCTCCGCCGCTTCTTCTTCCTTGCCCTGGATCCCGCGCGGGCCGTCTCACTGGCCGCTGGCGCCCTCGCCCTGGCATGCAGCGTCCGGCTGGTCCACCCCTTCTTCTTGCATCCGTCCCTCGTCCTCCTGAGCGCGTTGCTCGCCTTCGCGCTGGTTCTGCTCCTGGCGCTGGATCACCGAGAGCGCCGCGGAGAGCCCGGACGCTTCGAGGCCCTGGCACCGCTCTTCCTCTTGATGGCGCTGCCGCTCGTGGACATCGCGGGAACCAACGTTCCCATCTCGCAGCGGCTCCCCACCCACGCGCTCCCGCTCTTCGCCGCGCTCGGCGTCCTCTCGCTCGACCTCCGCCGGCGGGCCGGCCAGATGCAGCTCCACGCCGCGCTCGCGGTGGTTCTGCTGGTCGCAACGAGTGTGGCCTTCCTCCACCATCACCTGATCGCGCCCTACGGCCTGCCACGCGACATAAGCGAACAGCGTTACGAGGTGGAGGGTCTGCCCGAGGTTCGCGTCGACTTCGCGACCAAGAACTTCCTGGAATCGGTCGGCGCGGCCATGCGCGAGGCCGGCTTCCAGCCGGGGGACCCGGTGCTCGCCCTCGACTACATGCCGGGGCTCGTCTACTACCTCGGCGGCAGCTCGCCCGGCTTCACGCTCTACCTCTTCGACAACCCTCGCCTCAACTGCTTCAACGTGAACCGCTTCTATCATGCTCCGCCTTACTTGATCCTGGGCCGACCGATGTCCGCCGAGCAGGCCGCCTGCCTCCAGGTCTTCAGCTTCCCGGACGACTTCCGCCTGCTCGGCAGCGTCCGATTCCCCTACGATGGCGTGTACTGGAGATTCGGCGCCCGCGGCTTGGCCTTCGTCCACCTCTACGCGCCGCGACGAGATCGAGACGCAGCGCCAGGGGAGCGCGCCGCGCCCGGCCTTCCGTGACCGGTGGCGAGACGACGCGATCCGGCGCCGCGCCGGTGTCAGTCCGGCTCGGGAACGGCGTCCCGGCACGGCCGCGTGCTTCGTGCCAGTCTTCGTCGACATCTCCCGTCAGGGCTTCTCGCCAGATCTCGCCCAGGCGGAGGCCCGATGCACGCCGAAGACGCGGGTGATGCTGGTCACACACCTCTGGGGTCTCCCCGCCAACCTGCCGGCGATCGCCGCCTTCTGTCGCGAGCGCGACCTCGTCCTCCTCGAGGACGCTTCGCAATGCCTCTGAGGCCGGGTCGCAGGGCGCCCCGTGGGAGGATTCGGCCGGGCCGGTCTCTTCAGCTTCTCCCCGAGCAAGACGATCAACTGCTTCCACGGCCATGGCGACGCGTCCGCTCCACGAGATCTGGAATGCCGAGCCGATCTGCGCGCTGCGACGGGACAGCCGGAACCGGCGGCGGGCGTGCTTCTGCTGGGTCCAGCCGACGCAGATCAACTACCGGGCGCCGGAGGTCGTTCGCCACCTGCTCCTGCGCACGGTCGGGAGCCCCGAGGAGAAGTAGCGGCGTTCCCGCCCGTTTGCCGCCGCGCCGGCAACCTCGTGCCCGCGCAATGCGACACGCGGGCGACGAGGCTCTTGAGTCTAGTCCTTGGATTCAAAAAGGGGGGTCTGGTGCGGCAGAGAGGACTCGAACCTCCACGGGATTGCTCCCGCCAGCCCCTCAAGCTGGTGCGTCTACCAATTCCGCCACTGCCGCAGGAAAGATCGCGAAGCGCGCGGAGCATACCGGACGCCGCGTGCGCCCAACAGACCGCGTACCGTGCGCGCGAGTCACGGCGCCGGGGGCTGGGCCGCGGGTGCGCCGCTCGCCGGCGGCTGTACGGCCGGCGCGCCGCTCTCGGGCGCTCCGCCCGGCGCGGGCTGGACCGGCGGCGCGCCCTCGGCCGGCTGCGGCGCAGCCGGCGGCTCGGCGAACTGCGAGCTCGACTCCGCGGGCTTCGCGTTCCCCTCCTCGTCGAAGAGCCCGCGCGAGAAGCGCAACGAGCCGACGTACGAGAGGTAGAGGCTCGTGGCCATGAACACGACCGCGGCCCACGTCGTGAGCTTCGTGAGGAAGTTCCCCGCGCCGCGGCTGCCGAACACCGTCGAGCTCGCACCGCCGCCGAAGACGGCGCCGATCTCGGCGCCCTTTCCGCGCTGCAGGAGCACGACGATGATGAGCGCGATGCACACGACGACATGGAGCACGCTCACGAAGATGGTCACGACGATCCCTCCGGGCGGTCGAAGCGGACGATACGCGCGAAGCTCGCGGGGTCGAGGCTCGCGCCTCCGACGAGCGCGCCGTCGATGTCCTGTTCCGCCATCAGCGTATACACGTTGTCGGGCTTCACCGAGCCCCCGTACTGGACGCGCATGCGCGCGGCCGTGTCGCCGAACGCCTTGGCGAGCTGCTCGCGAACGAAGGCGTGCACCTCCTGGGCGAGGGCCGGGGTCGCGGTCCGTCCGGTGCCGATCGCCCAGACCGGTTCGTAGGCGATCACCAGGTCCTCGGCGCGGGCGGCCGGCGCGCGCGCCAAGCTGCCGGCGAGCTGGCCGCCCACCACGTCGAAGGTCCGCCCCGCCTCGCGCTCGGCCAGCGTCTCGCCGACGCACACGATCGGGCGGATGCCGTGGGCGAGGAGGCGTTCGGTCTTGCGGGCGACGGTCTCGTCGCTCTCGCCGAAGAGGTGACGGCGCTCGCTGTGACCGATGATGGTGTACTTGCAGCCGATGTCCGCGAGCATCCGCACCGAGATCTCGCCCGTGAACGCTCCCTCTTCCTCGGTCGCCACGTTCTGCGCCGCGAGGGCCACGTTCGAGCCGGCCAGCGCGCGCGCGACCCGCTCGAGCGCGGTGAAGGGAGGGGCGAGCACGATCTCGACGGCGTCCGCCTCCCGGACGGCCGGGAGGAACCGTTCGACGAAGTCCACCGCCTCGCCGACGGTCTTGTACATCTTCCAGTTCGCCGCGAGGATCGGCCGCCGCACCTAGCGCTCCAACGCCGCCACGCCGGGCAGCACGAGGCCCTGCACGTACTCGAGCGACGCGCCGCCGCCCGTCGAGAGGTGCGTGATCCGCGGGCCGAGCCCGAGCTCGTTCACCGCCGCGAGCGAGTCGCCGCCGCCCACGACCGAGGTCGCCGCGGACTCCGCGATCGCCTTCGCCACGGTCTCGGTCCCCCGCGCGAACGCGTCGATCTCGAAGACGCCCATCGGGCCGTTCCAGAAGATCGTGCGCGCCTGCCGAGCCTCGGCGGCGTAGGCTGCCGAGGTCTCCGGGCCGATGTCGACGCCGAGCCAGCCGTCGGGGATCTGCTTCACCACCCGCGACGGCGCATCCGCGGCGAGGCGCTCGGCGACGACGTGGTCGGTCGGCAGCAGCACGCGGCGGCCGGCGGCCGCGGCGGCGGCGAGCACGCGCTTCGCATCCTCCACGCGGTCCGCCTCGACGAGGGACGCTCCGGTGGGCTCGCCCTGCGCACGCAGGAACGTGTACGCCATGGCGCCCCCGACGGCGAGGACGTCGGCGCGCGCGGCCAGCACCTCCAGGACCGCGAGCTTGTCCGACACCTTCGCCCCGCCGAGCACGCACAGGAGCGGGCGCGCGGGATGAAGCACGACGCGCAGGTGGTCGAGCTCGGTCCGCATCAGGTCGCCAGCGGCCACGCGCGCGACGAACGGCACCATCCCCGCCGTCGACGCGTGCGCCCGATGCGCGGTCCCGAACGCGTCGTTCACGTAGACGTCGGCGAGGGAAGCGAGCGCGCGCGCGAAGGCGGGGTCGTTCTGCTCCTCCTCGGCGTGGAAGCGCAGGTTCTCGAGCAGGAGCACCTGGCCCGGCGCGAGGGCCGCCACGGCCGACTCCGCGGCCGGCCCGACGCAGTCCGGCGCGAACGCGACCGGGACGCCGAGCAGCTCGGAGAGGCGCCGTGCGACCGGCGCGAGCGTGTACCTGGGGTCGGCCTTGCCCTTCGGCCGGCCGAGGTGCGAGGCCACGACGACGCGCGCGCCCGCGTCGAGCAGGCGGCGCAGCGTCGGGAGGGTGGCGCGGATGCGCGTGTCGTCGCCGACGACGCCATCCTGGGTGGGGACGTTCAGGTCGGCGCGCACGAAGACGCGCAGGCCGCGCACGCCCGCGGCGAGCACCGAATCGAGGGACGGGACGGACACGGGCGCGACGGGCTAGCGCGCCATGAGCAGGGCGAGGTCCACGACGCGCCGCGAGTAGCCCCACTCGTTGTCGTACCACGACAGGATCTTGGCGAAGTTCCCGCCCATCACCTTGGTCTCCAGCGAGTCGAGGATCGAGGAGTGCGGGTTGCCCCGGAAGTCGATCGACACGAGCGGCTCCTCGCAGACCTGGAGGATCCCCTTCATGGGCCCGGCCGCCGCGGCCTTCATGGCGGCGTTGATGCCCGCGGCGTCGGTCGACTCGTTCAGCTCGACCGAGAGGTCGACCACAGAGACGTCGGACGTCGGCACGCGGATCGCGAAGCCGTCGAGCTTGCCCGCGACGGACGGCAGCACCTCGCCGATCGCCTTCGCGGCGCCCGTGCTGGTCGGGATCATCGACACGGCCGCGGCGCGCGCGCGGCGCAGGTCCTTGTGCGGGAAGTCGAGGGTCACCTGGTCGTTGGTGTAGGCGTGGATGGTGGTCATCCAGCCGCGCGTGATGCCGAACGAGTCGTCGAGCACCTTCGCGACCGGCGCGAGGCAGTTCGTGGTGCACGACGCGTTCGACACGATCTTGTGCTTCGCCGGATCGTACGCCTTCGTGTTCACGCCGAGCACGATGGTCACGTCTGGGTTCTTCGCGGGGGCGCTGATGACGACGCGCTCCGCCCCTGCGGCGAGGTGCTTCGACGCGCCATCGCGGTCGGTGAAGTGACCGGTGGACTCGATCGCGAGCTTCGCGCCGACGCTCTTCCACGGAAGCTTCGCCGGATCGCGCTCCGAGGTCACCGGGATCTTCTTGCCGTCGATCACGATCGCGTCGCCGGCCGCCTCGACGTCGCCGGGGTAGATGCCGTGGACCGAGTCGTACTTGAAGAGATGGGCGAGCGTCCTGGCGTCGGTCAGGTCGTTGATGCCCACGAACTCGAGGTCCGTGCCGCGAGCCGCCCGCAGCACGAGGCGCCCGATCCGACCGAACCCGTTGATTCCCACGCGCAGCGACATGAGCTCCTCCCCGCCTCTCTTCTTCTCGGGACTCTTCTGCTCAGGAGGGTGGGCAGGGTACCCACGGCGCCGGGCAGCCGCCATCGGTCGCAGCCGCCCGAGCCGGTCGAGGGCTACCCTGCCGCCGGTCCCCGATCGGAGGAGCCTTGATCGTCGGCAGCGGCATCGACGTGATCGAGATCGCGCGCATCGAGCGCGCGCTCGCACGCGGGGGAGCGCGCTTCGAGCGCCGCGTGTTCCACCCGAGCGAGATCGCGGCGTGTCGCCGGTTCCGCCGCGCCGCGCCGCACTTCGCGCTGCGCTTCGCCGCCAAGGAGGCCGTCATGAAGGCCGTGGGAACGGGCTGGGCGCGCGGCGTCCGCTGGGTGGACATCGAGACCCTGCCCGCGCCGGCGGCAGGGGCGGCGGGCGTGCTCGTCCTGGCGCTCCACGGGCGGGTCGGGGAGATCGCGCGGGAGCTCGGCGGCGCGACCCCTCATCTCGCGGTCTCGCGCACCCGAAGTCATGCCATGGCCGTCGTGCTGCTGGAGAGCGCGTGAGGCGACTGCGGAGGACCCGACCGGGCGCGCCCGCGGGGCGCACGGGACCGGCGTGGCGCTGAGCGGCGGCGCCAGCGGACCCCGCCGCCGGCGCTGGACGCGCAGGCTCGCCCGCGTCGCGCTGGCCCTGGCCGGCGCCGCGGTCCTCGTCTGGCTCGGCCTCTCCGCGCTGCGCGAGCGGCGGGCCGAGCGCGACGCCTTCCCGGTCGTCGACGGCGTGGTGCGCGTCACCGGCATCGACCATCCCATCGAGATCTCGCGGGACGCACGCGGCACTCCGCACGTCGAGGCCGAGACCGACACCGAAGCCTTCTTCGGGCTCGGCTTCGTCCAGGCGCAGGACCGGCTGGCGCAGATGGTGTGGCTCGCGCGCAGCGCACGCGGCCGCGCCGCCGAGGTGGCAGGCGAGTCCGCGCTGCCTGCCGACCGGCTCGCGCGCACGCTCGGGATCGGCGCCGCGGCCGACGCCGAGGTCACGCGGCTCGATCCGGCGACGCGCGCGGCGCTCGTGGCGTACTGCGCCGGCGTGAACGCGCGCATCGAGGAGATCCGCGCCGGGCGCGCGGGCGCCCCGCTCGCGCTCGACCGGGCGGGCGTACCGCTCGAGCCATGGACGCCCGGTGACTCGATCGCAGTCGTGAAGCTCTGGGCGTGGGGCCTCGGCAGCACGCTCGATGCGAGCGTCCTCCTGTCCGACCTGATCGAGCACCTCGGCGGCTTCGAGGCGCGCCTCTACTTCCCGGACGGCCCCGGCAGCGACGGGGCGCAGCCGACGCCCGAGGCGCACGCCGCGATGACGCGCCCGCCGCCGCGGGTGGCCGACGCGCGCGCGCGCTCCGCGGCGGCCTCGGGTGCCGTGCCGGCCGACCCGCTGCGCGTCGCGGCGGGCCTCTCGGGCGCGGGTGTCGGCAGCAGCGCGTGGATCGTCGCGGGCCGGCTCGCGGCGAGCGGGAAGCCGCTCCTCGCCGCCGACACGCACCTCGACGCCACCGCGCCCGGCCTGTTCTACGAGGCGCACGTCCGCGGTGGCGGGCTCGACGTCGCGGGCGGAACGATCCCCGGCGCGCCGGTCTTCTGGACGGGCACGAATCGCCGCGTCGCCTGGGGCGCCACCTTCGCGGGCGCGGTGACGACCGACGTCTTCGTCGAGTCCCTCGATCCGAGCGGCACGCGCTACTACGACGGCGATCGCTTCACCCGGCTGCGCGAGCGGCGCGAGGTGATCCGCGTGAGGGGGCAGGGCGACGAGGAGCTCGTGGTGCGCGAGACGCGTCACGGGCCGCTCGTGAACGCCCTGCTCGACGGCGAACGCGAGCCGCTCGCGCTCGCCTGGACGGGCGTGCGTCCGGGCGAGGGCATCGGCGCGCTCCTGCGCGCCGCGCGCGCGACGAACGGCGCGGGGTTCCGCGCCGCGCTCGCCGAGCACCACGAGCCGGTGCTGGCGTTCGTGTTCGTCGACACGGAGGGCGCAGGAGGGCTCCAGGTCGCGGGCACCGTGCCGCGGCGCGGCCTCGCGACGAGCCTTGCACCCGTGCCGGGACGCACCGACGTGTACGACTGGAAGGGTGCGATCCCGCTCGACGCCCTGCCCCAGGCGACGCTCGCAGGCGGCGCGGGCTGGCTCGTGGCGGCGGACGCTCCGCTCGCGAAGGGCGGCGTACGCGGGGACTGGCTCTGGCGCACCGGCGCGCGCGCGAGGCGCATCGACGCGCTGCTGCGTGAAGCGACGGCGCACGGCCCTCTCGAGCTGCGCGACCTCGCGGACATGCAGGCCGACGTGCACTCGGAGGACACGCTGTCGCTGCTGCACGCGTCGCTCGAGCTCGCAGGCGACCCGAAGGCGCTCGGCGCCGAGGCGCGCGAGGTGGCGCAGATCCTCTCCGGCTGGGACGGCGACGCCACGGCGACCAGCCCCGGCGCCGCGCTCTGGTACGTCTTCGTGGAGCGGCTGGTGGGCGAGCTGCTCGGCGCCCGCCTCGGGCCCGAGCTGCTGGCGCGGTACCTCGCGCTCCCGCAGGCGGCGCCGCTCCACGCCCTCGCCACGCTGCTCGAAGACGCGCGCGCGCCCGCGCGCGGCCGCGCGAACGAGGCCGGGCCGGCCACGAGCGCCGACCGGGACGCCGTGGTGGGGGCGATCCAGCGCAGCCTGCGCGAGAGCTGGCTCTTCCTGTCGGTGAAGGCGGGCTCGAACCGCGAGAAGTGGGGCTGGGGGCGGCTCCACACCCTCACGTTCCGGCCGCTCGGGCTCGCCTCCGAGGCCGGAGCTCCGCGTGGCGCACTCGGTCCCTTCCCGTTCGACGGCGACGAGGCGACGATCGCGGCTGCGGAGTACGACCGGCTTCGTCCATTCGAGGTGCGCGTGGCGTCCACGTACCGATTCGCCGTCGACACCGCGCAGCTCGATCAGGCGCTGACCGCGCTCGCCCCGGGCGAGTCCGAGCACCCGGGTCACGCGCACGAGACCGACGGCATCGCCCGTTGGCGCGAGGGCAAGCCGCGGCTCCTCGGCACGAGCCGCCTGCTGATCGACGAGACCGCGCGCTCCCGCCTCCTGCTGGAGCCGGAGCCGCGTCACCGATGAGGGGCGCGGCGTGAGCCCGGCGATCCTCTATGCCGAGGTGCCGTGCTTCTACGCCGCCGTCGAGCGCGCCCTCGATCCGTCGCTCGCGGACCGCCCGGTGATCGTGGGCGGCGATCCGCGCCGGCGGGGTCTCGTGCAGGAGGCGACGGACGACGCGCGCGCGCTCGGCGTCGTGCCGGGCATGACCATGCAGGAGGCGCTCCAGCGCTGCCCGCGTGCGCGCGCGTTGCGCACGCACATGCCGCGCTACCGCGAGACGTCCCGGCGCGTGCGCGCACTGCTGCTGCGGCGCCTCGAGCGGCTCGAGGCCGAAGGGCTCCACGGCGCCTACCTCGAGCTCGGAGACACGGGCGAGCCCGCGCGCGACGTCGCGCTGGACCTGCACGCGCTGGTGCGGACGGAGCTCTCGCTTCCGCTCCGCATCGGTCTCGCGTCGAACAAGCTCGTGGCCCGGCTCGCCGCCGAGGACGCGGGCGAGGCTGGCGTGCGCGAGGTGGCGCAGGGCGACGAGGCGGCCTTCCTCGCTCCGCTGCCGGTGTCGCGTCTCCCCGGTGTCGGTCGTCACACCGAGGAGCGTCTCGCGCAGATCGGCGTGCGCCGGATCGGGGAGCTCGCGGCGCTCGGCCGCGGCCCGCTCGAGGCGGCGCTCGGCAACCGGGGGCTCGAGCTGCTCGGGCTTGCGCGCGGGCAGGGCGAGAGCCGGGTGCGCGGCGAGCGCTTCCCCGGGAGCGTCTCCCAGGAGGCCACCCTCGACGGGGACGAGACCGATCTCGCCGTCCTCGCGGAGCATCTCGAGCGTCTTGCGCGCAGCCTCGAAGCCGCCCTCCAGCTCCAGGGCATCGCGGCGCGTCGCGTCGTGCTCAAGGTGCGCTACGCGGACCTCGAGACGACGACGCGCAGCATCACCGTGGCGCACGCGTTGGCCGCGTCCGCCGAGCTCGCCGCCATCGCCCGGGGCCTGCTCGGGCGCACGCAGGCCGGGCTGCGTCCGGTGCGGCTCCTCGGCATCGGCCTTGCCTCGTTCACGCGCGCGCGCCGGGACGACCGCCAGCTCGAGCTCTTCCCGCGTCCCTCCTGACGCTCCAGCGCGCCCGGGCGTTTCCGTCGTCACTCCAGAGGGCTCCCCCGCCGGTTGCCGCTCAAGGGGCCGCTGGCCCTGGCCGAAGGAAGGGGGGCACGGCGCCCGCCGCGCTGGGGAGAGGGCGATGGGAGACGGTTCGGAGCGGCGAAAGTACGCGCGCATCGCCACCGATCAGATGATCTCGTTCGCCCCGGTCGACACGCGCGACCGCCTCGCCGTGAGCAAGAACATCTCGACCGGTGGAATCCGTTTCGAAGCGGTGGGTTGCGAGATCAACCTCGGGGATGTCCTGAGGGTCACGTTCAACGTCGGCGACCACACCGTGGTGGCCGTGGGGAAGGTGGTCTGGGCGACCGACATGGACCCCATCACGATGGACGTAGGCCTCGAGTTCATCGAGATCGACCCGCTTTCGATCCGGCTGATCGAAGAAGTCGAGACCGCCTGAGGCCCCCCAGGCGAGGCCCGTCCCCCCGCCGGGGAAGCCTGCTTGACATCCCGATCGACCCGGTGTGACCTAGCGGTCCCATGGGCGACTTCCATCAGACCGGCGTGGTCACGACCCTGCACCGGCTCGGCCGGATCGACGTGGATCGCCTCGAGCGCGAGCTCCTCTCCTTCCGCGACGTCCGACCGATCGCGCTCGTGCTCCCGTGCCTGCACTCCGAGGTCCGGGACGTGGCCCTGAAGGGCATCGTCGAGACGCTCAAGACGATGCGCTACCTGCGGCAGCTCGTGGTCAGCGTGTCGGGGACGGACCGCCGGGACGAGTTCGACGAGCTGCGGGCCGCCTTCGACGGCGTGCGCACGTTCACCGGCGAGCCGCCGACGTTCCTCTTCAACGGCGGTCCTCGCGTCCAGGCGCTCTACGGCCGCCTGCGCGACGAGGAGCTCGATCCAGGCGGCGACGGGAAGGGCCGCAGCACGTGGCTCGCCTACGGCTACGTCCTCGCCACCAACGTGGCGCGCGTGATCGCGCTCCACGACTGCGACATCCGCGAGTACCGCCGTGATCTCCTGGCGCGCCTCTGCTTCCCGACCGCGAACCCCCACCTCGGCTACGAGTTCGCGAAGGGCTACTACGGGCGGGCCACCGACCGGCTCTACGGGCGGGTCACCCGTCTCTTCATGACGCCGCTCCTGCGCGCGATGAAATCCGTGCTGGGTCCGCTACCTCCGCTCGACTACCTCGACTCGTTCCGATACCCGCTGGCAGGCGAGTGCTCGATGACGACGGATCTCGCGCGCATCAACCGGATCCCGGGCGACTGGGGCCTCGAGGTCGGGGTGCTGGCCGAGGTCTACCGGAACTGCGCGCTGAAGCGGATCTGTCAGGTGGAGCTGGTCGAGAACTACGACCACAAGCACCAGGACCTGTCCGAGGCCGATGCGACGCGCGGTCTCCACCGGATGGTGGTGGACATCGCCGGCTCGCTGATCCGGAACCTCGCCAGCTACGGGGTGGACTTCTCGTCGGGCTTTTTGAACACGCTGATCGCGACCTACGTCCGCATGGCCCAGGATGCGATCGCGAGCTACAGCGACGACGCGGCCCTGAACGCGCTCAACTTCGACCGACACGAGGAGGAGATGGCCGTCGAGACGTTCTCGCGGGCGCTCCGGGCCGCGGGCCTCGGCTTCGTGCGCGACCCCATGGGGGCGCCCCCCATCCCCAACTGGAGCCGCGTGATCGCGGCCCTGCCCGAGTTCCTCGACGACCTCCGCGAGGCCGTAGAGGCGGACGGGCAGGACCCGGCGTAGACTGCCGCCACCCCCCTTGCGGCGCCCAAGGCTTGTCCAGGTACCTGCGTGCTCTCCGCGCGGGGGAGTCATGATCGGGAGGAGCTCATGAGGATCGGTACCATTTCCCTCGGCGACGGGGCGCCCCTTGCGTTGATCGCGGGGCTGAACGTCATCGAGACCGAGGGGGCCACCCTCGACGCGGCGGAGAAGCTCCAGGAGTCGGCGGCGCGCTTCGGTCTGCCGCTCGTGTTCAAGGCCAGCTTCGACAAGGCGAACCGCTCGAGCCTGCGGTCCTATCGGGGGCCGGGCCTCGACGAGGGCCTGCGCGTGCTCGCGCACGTCAAGCGCGAGACCGGCCTCCCGATCACGACGGACGTGCACGAGCCCGAGCAGGCGAAGGCCGTCGCGTCGATCGTCGACTGCCTCCAGATCCCTGCCTTCCTGTGCCGGCAGACCGATCTCATCGCCGCGTGTGTCGCCACCGGGCTCCCGGTGAACTTCAAGAAGGGGCAGTTCATGGCGCCCCACGACATGCGCAACGCGGTCGAGAAGGCGCGTGCGCTCGGCGCCGCCGGCGTCTTCGTCACCGAGCGGGGCACGACCTTCGGCTACAACGACCTCGTGGTCGATCTCCGCAGCCTGCCGGTGATGCGCGCCTTCGCGCCGGTGTGCTTCGACGCCACGCACGCGGTGCAGCACCCGGGCGCCGCCGGCGACGCGACCGCGGGCGATCGCCGCTTCGTGGCGCCGCTCGCGCGGGCCGCCGCGGCCGCGGGCATCGACGCGCTCTTCCTCGAGGTGCACCCCGATCCCGATCGCGCGCCGTGCGACGGGCCGAGCCAGATCGCGTTCGGCGCGCTCGATCCGCTGCTCGCTTCGGTGTGCGAGATCGACGCGGCCGTGCGCCGGATGGGCGTCGTCACCGTGCTCGGCGGAGCGCCAGGGACGGACCCGTCGCTCTGAGCGACCGCGTACGCGAGGGGCTCGGCCTCTCGGGCCTCCTCGCGCTCGCGCTCGGCCTCCGCCTCCTCCACGCGTGGCGCTCCGAAGTGATGTTCAACGATGGGCCCGAGTTCCTCGCGCTCACGCAGGCGTTCGCTGTCGGGGACTGGGCGCGCGCGCTCGGCCACGACTACCATCCGCTGTACCCGTTCGCGACGCTCGTCGTCGGGCTGGTCACCGGCGCGACGGGAGACGGCTACGTCTCCGCGGCGATCGCGGTGTCGGTCCTCTCGGGCACCGTCGCCGTCGGGTGTCTCTACGCCTTCCTCCGGTCGGCCTTCGGCCTTCCGGCGGCGTGGATCGGGGCGCTCGCGCTCGCGGTGCATCCCTACGCCGTGCGCTTCTCGTCGGACGTGCAGAGCGACGGGCTCTATCTCGCGCTCTTCCTCGCCGCCGTCGCGCTCGCCTGGGCGGCGCTGCGCGGACGGCGGCCCGCGCTGGCGGGCTGGGCGGGCGCACTCTCGGGTCTCGCGTATCTGACGCGCCCGGAGGGCGTGGGCGTCGCGCTCGCGAGCGGCGCGGTGGCCGGCCTCGCGGCGCTGCGCGGCGAAGGCAAGCGCCTCTGCTGGCTGGGCTGGATCGCCGCGCTCTTCGGCGGTCTCGCGCTCGTGGCCGCGCCCTACCTGGTGTCGCTGCGGCTCCAGACCGGCACGTGGGAGCTCACCCGGAAGAAGTCCGTCGCGCGGTTCGCCGGCTTCGAAGCGCCGCCGCCCGCCGCGGAAGCTCCCGAGGTTGCGCCAGCGCCCGGCATGCCCGCGGCGGGCGCACCCGGGCCTCCGCCCGGCGAGCCGGACGCGATCCGTCGCGCGGGCCACCTCGGTCCCGTGAGCGCCGACTTCCTACGCACGCTCGTGTCGGGTGCGCGGATCGAGATCCTGCTCCTCCTCGGGCTCGGGCTCTTTGCGAGCCGGGGGAGGCCGGGGCCCCGCGCGGTCTTCGTCGGCGCGCTCGTCGGGCTCTACGGATGTGTCCTGGCGGCACTGGCGTGGCGCTACGGCTACGTGAGCCATCGCCACGTGCTCCCTCCGCTCACGCTGCTCTTCGGCTGGGTGGGGCTCGGCGTGCCCGTGGCGGGCGGCGCGCTCCTGGCGCTCGCGCAGCGCCTCCGCGGCGCGGCGGCCGCGGCCGTCCCGCGCCCGCGGGTGGCGCTCGCGCTCGGGCTCGCCCTCCTGGTCCTACCGAGCCTCGGGAAGGGGCTGCGGCCGACCTCCGAGACCGGCGTCGCGGAGCGGCGGGCTGCGGAGTGGCTGCGCGCCCAGGGGCTGCCGCCCGGAGCCGTGGCCGCGGACAAGAGCCGCGTGGCGTACTATGCGGGAGCCCCGCACGTCTCGCTGCGCGCCGCGCCCGATCGAGAGCTCGTGGCCTGGCTGCAGGCCCGGGGCGCCCGCTATCTGATCGTCGGGGAGCGCATCGGGGCCGGTCCGGCCGGGCGCGGCGGCTCCGAGCCGCGTGCCCTGCGGGGTGCGCGGGCCGCGGGGCTGCCGGTGCTGCACGAGGTCGAGGCGGAGGGCGAGGCGGCCCGGGTCTTCGCCGTTCCGCCTCCGGACGGACCCGTGGAGGAGGGGCGGTAGCGTGCTGAGCCGACACAGCGAAGTGCTGCGAACGCTGCTCCTGCTCGCCGACCTGACCCTCGTCGGGGCGGCGTGGCTCACGGCGTATACGCTGCGGTTCTCCGGCTGGATGGACGCTCCGCTCGGCGTCCCCGGGTTCCGGCCGTACGCCTCGCTGCTCGTGCTGATCCTGCCGCTCTGGTTCGTCCTCTTCCGCGCGCGCGGCCTGTACGAAGCGCAGCGGACGGGCTCGATGCTGCGCGAGGCGGGCCAGATCCTCGCCGCGACGGCCATCGGAGTCGGCGTCCTCGTCGTCGCGACCTTCTTCTTCCGCAGCTACTTCTACTCGCGCGGCGTGATCCTGCTCTTCTTCGCGCTCTCCGCCACGTCGGTGATCGCGTGCCGCGTCGCAGTGCGCAGCCTGCTGCGCGCCGCGCGCCGCCGCGGCTACAACCTGCGCTACGCGCTCGTCGTCGGCGGCGGCGACCTCGCGGAGCAGGTCATCGAGCGCGTCCATGCCCACCGCGAAGCGGGCGTCCGTGTCGTGGGCGCGCTGTCCGACGATCCGTCCCTCGCGGGCCGGAGCCTCGGCGGCGTTCCCGTGCTCGCGGGCACCGACCGCGTGAAGGCCGTGCTCCAGCGCCATCCCGTCCACCAGGTGCTGATCGCGCTGCCCAGGGACGAGGCGCACCGCCTCGAGAAGATCCTCACCGATCTCGACGACGAGATGGTGAGCGTGCGCCTCGTGCCGGACCTGCTGCACGTGCTCACCCTGCGGAGCTCCGTCGAGGACCTCGACGGCCTCCCGATGATCAACCTGCGCGAGAGCCCGCTCGTCGGCTGGGCCGCGGTGGGCAAGCGCGCCGTGGACATCGTCGTCTCGGCGCTGGCGCTGCTCTTCGCGGCCCCGATCCTCGGCGCCCTCGCCCTCGCCGTGCGCGCGAGCATGGGCCGGCCCGTGCTCTACGCGCAGGAGAGGATGGGCCTCGACGGCCGCGTGTTCCGCATGCTGAAGTTCCGCACGATGGTGTCGAACGCCGAGGAGGAGACGGGCCCGGTCTGGACGGTGGAGGACGACCCGCGGCGCACCCGCCTCGGCACGTTCCTGCGCCGCACGAGCCTCGACGAGCTGCCGCAGCTCTGGAACGTGCTCCGGGGCGACATGAGCCTCGTCGGACCGCGTCCGGAGCGGCCCGTCTTCATCGAGCAGTTCCGCCGCGAGATCCCGGGCTACATGCTGCGGCACAAGGTGAAGGCCGGGCTGACGGGCTGGGCCCAGGTGCACGGGTGGCGCGGCAACACCTCGCTGCACGAGCGCGTGGAGCACGACATCTACTACATCCAGAACTGGTCGCTCGGGCTCGACCTGCGCATCCTGCTGATGACGCTCTGGCGCGGGCTCGTGCACAGGAACGCGTACTGATGACCGCGCGCATCCCGATCCTCGACCTGACGCCCGAGTACGCCGAGGCCGGTCCGGCGATCGAGGCCGCGGTGCTGCGCGTCCTGCGCTCCGGGCAGTACGTGCTCGGGCCCGAGACGGCGGCCTTCGAGGAGGAGCTCGCCGCGTTCGTCGGGACGCGCTTCTGCGTCGGCGTGGGCTCCGGCACGGAGGCGCTCGTGCTCGCGCTCTCGGCCGCGGGCGTCCGTCCCGGCGACGAGGTGCTGACCTCGCCCTTCACCTACTTCGCCACCGTCGAGGCGATCCTGCTCGCCGGCGCCCGGCCGACCTTCGCGGACATCGAGCGCGGCGGCTTCAACCTCGATCCCGGCGCGGTGGCCGCGGCGATCGGACCACGCACGCGCGCGATCCTGCCCGTGCACCTGTTCGGCGCATGCGCGGACATGCCGGCTCTCCGGCGCACCGCCGATGCCCGGGGGATCCCCGTGGTCGAGGACGCCGCCCAGGCGATCGGCGCGGCGCGCGACGGCCGGCGCGCGGGAGCATGGGGCGCCGCGGGCTGCTTCAGCTTCTATCCGTCCAAGAATCTCGGCGCCGCCGGCGACGGGGGCTGCGTGACGACCGACGATCCCGAGGTCGCCGACCGGCTCCGGCTCCTGCGCGCTCACGGCTGTCGCCAGCGCGACGTGCACCTCGTGCCCGGCACGACCTCGCGGCTCGACTCGCTCCAGGCCGCGGTGCTGCGGGCGAAGCTGCCGTTCCTCAAGGGGTGGACCGAGGCGCGGGCGGGGAACGCACGGCTCTACACCGAGCTGCTGTCGAACGTCGACGGTGTGAAGGTCCCGTCGGTCGCTCCCGGGGAGGAGCACGTCTTCAACCAGTACACGATCCGCTGTCGCGACGCGGCGCGCGTGAGAGCGGCCCTCGACGCGGACCAGGTGGAGTGGCGCCACTACTACCCGCGCCCGTGCTACCGCCAGCCCGCGCTCGGGGACGCACAGCTGCCGGCCGGCACGTGCCCGGAGGCCGAGCGGGCGTGCGCCGAGGTGCTATCCCTGCCCAGCTATCCGGCGCTCCCGAGGGCGTCGGTGGAGCGCGTGGCCGAGACCGTGCGCCGGGCTGCACGCGGCTGATCCGTTCGGAGGGGAGGCGAAGAAGCATGGCCAGCGACGGACGCCGGCGCGCCCTGATCACGGGGATCACGGGCCAGGATGGCTCGTACCTCGCGGAGTTCCTCCTCGACAAGGGCTACCGCGTGTTCGGCACCACGCGGCGGAGCAGCAGCGAGAGCCTCGAGCGCCTGGAGCGCTGCATCGATCGCATCGAGCTGATCTCGGCCGACCTGCTCGACCAGAGCTCGCTGGCGGCGGCGTTGCGCGAGGCGGAGCCGCAGGAGGTGTACAACCTCGCGGCGCAGAGCTTCGTTCCGACGTCCTGGAGCCAGCCGGTCCTGACGGCGGAGTTCACGGCGGTGGGCGTGACGCGCCTCCTCGAGGCCGTGCGCTCCGTCGACCCGTCGATCCGGTTCTATCAGGCGAGCAGCAGCGAGATGTTCGGCCGCGTGCACGAGACGCCGCAGACCGAGCGCACGGACTTCTATCCACGCAGCCCGTACGGCGTGGCCAAGGTCTACGCCCACTGGATCACCGTCAACTACCGCGAGTCGTACGACCTCTTCGCCTGCTCGGGCATCCTGTTCAACCACGAGTCGCCGCGCCGCGGGCTCGAGTTCGTGACACGCAAGGTGACCGACGCTGTGGCGCGCATCCACCTCGGCCTCGCGAAGGAGCTGCGGCTCGGGAACCTCGACGCGAAGCGCGACTGGGGATTCGCCGGCGACTACGTCGAGGCGATGTGGCTCATGCTCCAGCAGGAGACGCCCGACGACTACGTGGTGGCCACCGGCGAGTGTCACTCCGTCGAGGAGCTCGCCGACGTCGCGTTCCGGCACGTCGGCCGCGACTGGCGCGAGCACGTGGTCACGGATCCCCGGTTCGTGCGCCCAGCCGAGGTGGACCTCCTGCTCGGCGACTCCACGAAGGCGCGGAGCCGGCTCGGGTGGAAGCCGCGCACGAGCTTTCGCGAGCTCGTGGAGATGATGGTCGACGCGGATCTCGAGCGCTGGCGGCGGATCGCGACCTCGCGCGGCCGCTAGCGCGCGGATGGCGCTACCGCTCCGCGTCGTCCTCGACGGCCGCTGGATCCGCATGGACTCCGGGATCGGCCAGTACTGCTACTGGCTGGCGCGCACACTTCCGGCCGCAGCGCCGGACCTCGCGCTCCACGTGCTCCTCCCAGATACGCGGGACCCGCTCGTGCAGGAGCTCGCGGCGGGCGCGGCTCCGCGGGCGGAGCCGGGCCGGTCGCACGGCGCGGAGGTGCTGCGCGCCTCACCGCGCTCCGTCGCCGGCATCCTCGAGCTCGCGCGCGCGCTCTGGCGTGCGCGCCCCGTCGTCTATCACGCCCCCGACTGGGCCGCGCTCCCGCCTCTCTCCGGCGCATGGCGCTCGCTCGCGACGATCCACGACCTGATCCCGCTCGTGGCCCCCGAGGCGGTGTCGCGCTCGTTGAAGGGCCGGCACCCGCGCGTGTACCGCACCGCGCTGAGGGCGCTGGCGCGCCGTGCCGACGCCGTGCTGACCGACACGCAGACGTGGGCCGACGAGATCCGGACGCGCCTCGGCGTCCGGGCGGAGCGCATCCACTTCGTTCCGCTGGGCGTCGCGGCGCCGCCCGTGGTCGCTCCCGAGGCGATCCTCGCGGTGCGCGAGCGGTTCGGGCTCGGCCGGGAGCCGTACCTCCTCTCCGTCGGCCGGCCGGAGCCCTACAAGGGGCTGAGCGCGCTGGTGGAGGCCTTCGGGCAGGCCGCGGGGAAGGAGCGGCTCGTCATCGCGGGCGCGCTCGATCCGCGCTACCCGGAGGCCGGCGAGCTGGTTCGCCGGCTGGGGTTGGAGGAGCGCGTGCGGATCGTGGGACCGGTCGCGCCCGACGCGCTCGAAGCGCTCTACGCCGGCGCCACCGCGTTCGCGACCCTGTCCCGGCTCGAAGGCTTCGGTCTTCCGCCCCTCGAGGCGATGGCGCGCGGCGTGCCCGTGGTGGCGAGCCGGTGCAGCGTCCTTCCGGAGGTGCTCGGCGATGCAGCGCTGCTCGTGGACCCGGACGCCCAGGGCGCGGCCGCGGCCGCGCTCCGGCGCGTGCTCGACGACGAGCCGCTGCGGGGGCGGCTCGCCCTGGCCGGGCGGAATCGGGCCGCGTCCTACACGTGGGAGCGTTGCGCGGCTGCCACCGCCGCCGTCTACCGGAGCGTTGCTTGAACCGCAGCGCGCTCTTCCGCCGCACCATCGTGGGATCGATCGTGCGGCAGCGGCCGATCCTGTCCGCGCTCGTCGGCCGGGCGGTGAAGGCGCGCTACCGCGGCACGGTGCTCGGCTTCGCCTGGACGCTGCTCAACCCCCTCGTGCTCATGGCGACGTACACCGCGGTGTTCTCGATCTACATGCGGCTCGACCTGCCGAACTATCCGGTCTTCGTCTTCAGTGGCCTGGTGCCCTGGCTGTGGTTCTCGTCCTCCGTGCAGGAGGGGACGCAGGCGATCGTGTTCGGGAGCTCCCTCATCACGCGGTCCCGGTTCTCGCCCGAGATCCTTCCGACGGTCGCGCTGCTCTCGAGCGCCGTGAACTTCCTCCTGACGCTCCCGCTCGTGATCGTCTGGGCGCTCGCGGTGGGCCGGCCCCTCGGCGCCTCGCTGCTCGTGCTGCCCGTGATCGTCGCGCTCCAGGCGCTGCTGTCGCTCGGGCTCGTCGTGATGCTCTCCACCTGGAACGTCTACTTCCGCGACCTCCAGGTCATCATGGGGAACCTGATCCAGATCGCGTTCTTCGCCACGCCGATCGTCTATCCGCTCGCCATGGTGCCGGAGCGGCTCCGGCCCTGGGTGCGGCTCAATCCCTGGACCCTGCTCGCGGAGGCCTACCAGGACGTCCTCTACCACGGCCGCATGCCGTCGTTCTCGAACCTCGCCGCGGTGGCCGCCGTCGCCGTGCTGCTCCACTGCGCCTGCGAGCTGAGCTTCCGACGCTACCGCGAGCGCCTCGCGGAGGAGCTCTAGCGTGCGGGCCGTCGCGCTATCGGGCGTGAGCAAGCGGTTCCGGCGCCACAGCGTGTACACGCACTTCCGCACCTTGAAGTCGATGTTCGCTTCACGGCGGCCGGAGGTGGTCGCCCCCCCGATCGAGGCGCTGGTGGACGTGAGCTTCGAGGTGGCGAAGGGCGAGAGCCTCGCGCTCGTGGGTCCGAACGGGGCCGGGAAGAGCACGGTCCTGAAGCTCATCGCGGGCATCTACCCCCCGGACTCCGGCACGGTGGAGGTCGACGGGCGCGTCGCCTCGATGATCGAGCTCGGGATCGGCTTCCACCCCGACTTCTCGGGGCGCGAGAACATCCACCTGGCCGGCATGCTCTACGGCCTCTCCCGGCGCGAGGTGCGGGCGCGCACGCCCGACATCGTGGACTTCGCCGAGCTCGGAGATCGGATCGACGAACCGGTCCGGACGTATTCGTCCGGGATGTTCATGCGGCTCGGCTTCGCGGTGGCGATCCACTCCGATCCCGACATCCTGCTCGTCGACGAGGTCCTCGCGGTCGGCGACCAGCGGTTCGCGCTAAAGTGCCTGGAACGCGTGCGCGGGTTCCACGAGGGGGGCGGGACGCTGATCTTCGTGTCCCACGATCTCTCGCTGGTCCGCGAGTGGTGCGAGACCGCCGTCTGGCTGGACCGGGGCCGGATCGTCGACTCCGGCAAGACGGACGACATCATCGCGGCCTATCGGGCCACCGTCGAAGGAGCAAGCAAGACATGAAGGTGGCGCTCGCGCTCCCCTACGTGCGTCCCGGCTTCGGCATCGAGCACCGCACCATCCGGCTGGCTCAGGATCTGCCGCGGGAGATCGACCGCACGCTGCTGTGCCTGCTGCAGGACATCCCCACCCGCGCGCCCTGCATCGGGTTCTCGGGGCCCACGGCGGCCGTGCTCGGCCGCATCCGACACAGCAACGTGACGCGGACGCTGCTCGAGAACCGGTTCCGCGCACACCTCCGCAAGGACTGGATCGTGGATGCGCAGTACTGCCCGATGACGAACCTGCGGCCCAAGGGCGCTTTCGTGGTCACGTGGTACTCGACTCCGCCCCTCGAGTACGCGGGCTCCGGCCGGGAGGCCCGCGACTGGTCCCGGGACCGGGAGTCGATGATCGACGGCGCGAAGCGCGCCGACCTCGTGCTCGCGATCAGCGAGGCGGCGGCCGAGGAGATCGGCCGCGAGATCGGGTCGTCCGAGCGGGTGAAGGTGCTCTACATCGGCTGCGAGCCGCAGATCGCGCAGGCGCCGTTCGCGCGGGAGATGCGGCGGCTCGTCTCCGTCGGACGGTTCGCGTTGCACAAGTCCCACGAGGACGCGATCGCGCTGCTGGCGCGCGTGCGCCGCGCGATGCCCGAGCGCAGGGTGGAGCTCACGCTCTGCGGCACCGCGACCAAGGAGGGCGGCTCGTACGTCGAGTCGCTGAAGTCGTATGCGGTGTCGCTGGGGCTCTCGCCGGGCAAGGACGTGCACCTGATCACGAACGCCACGAACCGCATGGTCGAGTCGATCCTCGCCGTGAGCGACATCTTCGTGAGCGCGAGTCGGTGGGAGGGCTTCGGGATGCCGCTCGTCGAGGCGCAGGGCGTCGGGCTCCCATCGATCGCGTACCGCCTCTGGTCGCACCCCGAGGTGGTCGCGAACGCCGATCATCTGGTGGCGCCCGGTGACGTGCACGCGTTGTCCGAGATCGTCATCGGGCTGCTCGAGGACCCGGGCCGGTGGAGCAAGGCTTCGGACGAGGCGCGGAGCTTCGCGATGCATCGCTTCCCGTGGAGCGGCTTCGTCGAGGGGTACGAGCGGCTTCTCCGCACGCTGTAGGCCATCCGGGGCGCGCGGCCCCCGACCGATCGAGGAACGGGATGACGGCGAGCGACGACATCGGCTTCAACCGGCTCTGCCACCGCTCCGACTTCCCGCGGCTCGCCGCGTGGATGCAGGACGCTTCGGCGCCCTGGCAGGCGGGCCGCGAGGAGCGGAAGCAGTGGGAGGTCGCCATGGCGATCCGCAGCTTCCGCGAGCTCGTTCATGCGCCGGCGCCGCGGGCGATCGGCGTCGGGGCCGGGGTCGAGCCGACGCTCTTCTGGCTCACGAACCACTGCAGCGAGGTGCACGCGACCGACCTCTACCTGGCGAGCAGGGAGTGGCAGAGCACCGCGCCCCCCGACATGCTGATCGACCCCGAGAAGGTGTGGCGCGGGTTTCCGTGGAAGCCGCGCCGGCTCGTCGTGCAGCACATGGACGGACGGGCGCTGCGCTACGAGGACGAGACCTTCGACTTCGTCTTCAGCAGCTCGAGCATCGAGCACTTCGGGAAGCTCGACGACGTGAAGCGTGCGATGGCGGAGATCGGACGCGTGCTGCGTCCCGGTGGCGTGGCGAGCCTCTCGACGGAGTTCCGCTTCCGGGGCGACCTCCAGGCCTTCCACAACGTGCTGCTCTTCGACGCCGCGCAGATCCAGGAGCTGATCAAGGCGAGCGGGCTCGCGCCCGTCGACCCCCTCGACCTCGCGCCCGACCTCGAGGTGCCGATCCTCGAGTTCAAGCGGACGATCCAGGACATCCAGCGGACGGGCACGCTCCAGACGTTCCCGTCGATCAACTTCCACTACCAGGGCGGCTACTGGACGAGCATCCACCTGGCGCTCGCGAAGGGCGCCTGACTCGGCGCGTGGGCGGCTCGAGCAGCGGACGGTACGTCTCGTCCGCCGACTGGATGAGCGCCCGACGCGTCACGCCGCGCTAGCCCACGATCCGCACGCGCGGGAGTGGAACGATCAGCCGCCCGCCCGCTGCGAGATAGGCCTGCTCGCGCGCCACGAAGCTGTCGATGAAGTGCCAGGGCAGCACCAGCAGGAAGTCGGGGTGATCGCGACGGGCCTGCTCCTCGGAGATGATCGGGATCCCCGTGCCCACGGTCTTGCGTCCCCACTTGTCGGGATTGCGCTCCGCGATCGCAGGCACGAGCGAACGGTCGATCCCGAAGTACTGCAGGAGGGTGTTGCCCTTCGTCGACGCGCCGTAGCCGTAGACCCGCTGACCCCGCTTCGACGCCGCGCGCAGGAGCTCGAGGACCTCGTCCCGGATCGCGGCCACCCGTCGTACGAAGTCCTGGTACACGCGCACCTCATCGAGGCCCAGCCGCGCCTCGAACTCCCGCATCGCGAAGACGCGCGCACGCCCGAACTCCCCCGTGCGCTTCTCCGCCGCGCCGCGATGCCGGGCGAAGACGCGGAAGCTCCCGCCGTTGACGTCGTTCAGCTCGACGTCGACGACCTCGAGCCCGTGGGGAGCGATCAGCCGCTCGAGCACCGTCAGCGAGTAGTACTCGAGATGCTCGTGGCACACGTTGTCGAACGCGTTGCGCTCGAGCATCAGCGGCAGGTAGCTCATCTGGTTGATCCAGACGCCGTCGTCGTGGAGGCAGCTCGCGACGTCGGACACGAATCGGTTCGGGTCCTCCAGGTCGTAGAACATGGCGATCGTGGTCAAGATCCTGGCGCGGGCGTCCCCGAAGGCCTCGCGGAAGGCGTCGGCGTGGAAGAAGTCGTTCACGATCGTGTCGGTGCCCTGGCGGGCGAACACGATCAGGTTGCTCGACGGCTCGAAGCCGCCGAGGCGCAGACCCTTCGTGCGGTACGAGCGCAGCAGCGTCCCGTCGTTGCAGCCGACGTCGAGGACGAGGTCCCCGTCCGAGACCGAGACGATCTCCTCGCCGCTGCGCGTCACGTCGGCGAGCGCCACCCGCATCGACTCGTTGGTGAACGAGCGATACCAGTAGTGCCCGTACAGCGCGCGCGGAGACACGGTGTGCCGGAGCTGGAGCAGTCCGCACCCGCCCCTGGCGACCTCGCAGAGCACGAGGTCGAGCGGGGCACGAAGGCTCGATTCGTCGTCCTTGGAGGGGAAGGCCGACACGTCGAGCTCGCCGAAGGACGCGATCGGCCGCAGCGCGCCGTTCTCGCAGATCCGGCAGGACTTCCGTTCCGTCACGAGCTCCACGAGCTCCTCCTCTAGAGCAGGGCTCGGGCGGCTCCGAGCCAACGCCATCGGCTCGCCCGCCGTCGCTGCGCCGCGGTGCGAGGCGCCGCCAGCGCCTCGCGATACACGCCGACGACCCGCGCGGCCTCGGCGTCGGTGGTCCAGCGGAGCGCCCCTTCGCGCGTCGCCCGCTCGGCCGCGGCGAGCCGTTCCGGAGAGTCGATCAGCTCCCGCACCCGGGCGAGAAGATCGTCGGGGTCTCTCCTCCGCGCGATCACGAAGCATCCGAGGAGCCGCTGGAGCTCCTCGATCTGGGGCCACTGCCAGGCGACGACCGGCCGCCCCGCGCTCACCGCTGCGAGGATCGACGTCGAGCTGCCGCCCATGTCGTCGTACGGGGCGACCACGACGTGCGCCGCAGCGAGGGTGGCCGGGATCTCGCTCTCCTGGAGGTAGCCCGTCGTGCGGACGCGCGCTTCGAGCCCGAGCTCGCGGATGCGGCGCTGGAGCCCCTCCGCGTAGCCGCTGGCGTCCATCGGGTGACGATCGCCCGCGATGAGCAGGACGACGTGCTCCGGCAGCCGCGAGAGGAGCTCGACCGCGTGGAGGTGCCCCTTCCGCCAGTTCACGAACCCGAAGATCGCGAGGACGAAGCGCCCCTCGAGGCCGAGGCTCGCCCGCGCCGACGCGGGCGTCGGCGCGGGAGCCGGAGGCGGGAGACCGATCGGGATCACGCGGATGAGCTGCGCGGGCACGCCCGTCGCCACGAGGCGCTCCTTTCGCTCGTCGCTGTGCGTGATCAGGCGGTCCACCGACCCGAACGCGAGACCGTTGGCGTACCGGTTCAGGCGGTTCATGAGGTAGAGCGAGGCGTACTTCCGGTTCCAGGCGAGCTCCTCGCCGTCGATCAGCTCGTGCAGCGTGGCGACGACCGGCACGTCGAGGGAGCGCACGAGCTCGAAGAACCGCGACGGTGTCGGCCACGGGCCCGAGCGGAGCCAGCGGGGACGCTTCGCCTCGGGGGGGGCGGTGCCGCCTCCGAAGAACGAGTACTCGTGCTGCACGTGAACGACGTCGGCGGAAGCGGTCCGGCTCGCGAGCTTCCCGTAGAACGCGTCTCCTCCGGCGCGCTCCGCCGCGTCGAGCGAGATCACGTCGACCTGCGCGTGCTTCGAGATCCCCTCCACGAGCCGGCGTGCGTAGTCGGCGATCCCACACCGATCGTTCCAGGTGGTCACCATCGCCACGCGCACGGGCTAGGCCTTCTGGAGCGCGAGGAAGAGGAAGGAGTAGGTCTTGCCCCAGCACTGCACGGGCGGGTCGGAGACCTCCCAGGCGATCGGGCCCATGGGTCGCAAGCCGTGCGTCCCGGCGATCTCGATCAACCGCTCGATCTCGACGCGGGAGAAGATCGTCCAGGGAAGGCCGAAGCTCACGTCCTCCGGCACGTCGCTCGTGTCGATCTTCGGATCGAGATAGTCCGTCGTCAGGATCAAGCTGCCGCCGCGCTTCAGCAGCCGCGCAACCTCGGCCGCGAACGCATCGAACGCCACGCCGTGCTCGATGACGGATAGACACACGATGGAGTCGAAGGTCGCATCGGGCCACGGCGAGCGCGTGAGATCCCCCTGCCAGAAGGTGAGCCCGGGAACGTCGGGGACGCCGACGCTCGACAGGTCGCACCCGTAGAGCGCGCGATACCCCTCCGCGTACAGGTGCTCGAGCAGGATCGACCCGACGCAGCCCGCGTCGAGGATGCGGCTCCCGCGGTCCGGGTGGTGTCGGGCGAGATGGGTGGCGGTCTTGAGGAGATCCCAGGTCTTCCAGCGGGTCGGGTGCTCCCATCCCAGCAGGTCGATCGCCCGCTGGACCTCGCGATCCGAGTCGAGCGCCTCGTTCCCGCCGTCGTCGAGACGCGCGGCGAGCGCACCGGAGATGCGGGGGAGCGGGCGGGCCGACGGCGTCGGAGCCCGTCCCGCGACGGGGCTCCGTCGGTGGAGCCATCCGCGCAGCCGCGTGACGATGGCGGAGCGGGCCATGGCCGCGCGGTCACGCCGCCGAGTCCTCGGGCACCCGGGTCAGCAGCAGGTCCGCCAGCTCGATCTCCTCGGCCTCCGCGATGGAGATCGCCCGGTGGCGCGAATCGGTGCCGATGATCCGCAGCGCGAAGCCCTCCTCGCAGAACGCCTTGAGGAAGGCCCCGGGATCGCGGCCCATGTTGCGCAGCCAGCCCGGACCGAACTCGATGATCATGCGGAGCCGGGGACTGCGCGCGATGAGGTTGCGCATGCCTTCCAGGGCGAGCGCCTCCCCGCCCTCGATGTCCATCTTGAGCAGATCGAGAGGCCTCGGGTCGTCGGCGAACATGTCGTCGAGCTTGACGCATGGAACCTCGACCCTCCGAACCGAGTCCCCATAGCGCTTCGACTCCTCCTCCAGGCCGGCATGGATGGAGCTCCACGCGTTGTGCTTCTCGGCGACGTGCAGGGTGACCGAGCCGGACCGGTCCATCACTGCGAGGTGGTGCGCCCGCGAGAAGCCGCCCATCCCGTTGATCTCGAGGTTGAGACGCAGGAGCTCGTAGACCGGGGGGTTCGCCTCGAACGCGTCGAGCGAGCCCGTGGGACCGATCGCGTCCGCGATGATCACCGAGTACCACCCCACGTTCGCGCCGGCTTCGATCACGCGCATGCCCGGCGCCAGGAGGCTCCGGATGACGTTCGTGGTCCAGATCTCCCAGTAGCCGTCCATGAGGAGATGGGGAGCGAGTGTGTAGTCGCGCGTGTCCACGAACAGCTTGCGCCCGTAGATCGTCGACGTGAGCGCGCGATGATCGCCGAGGTACACCGATCCGGGACGGATCGGGGGAGGCGGCGAGGCGGGCGTCCCGAGCAGCCCGCGCTTCACCGCGCCTGCGCGCCGTCGCCATGCCCGAGCCCAGCCGTCCACGCCTTCCCCTTTCGATCGTCTCAGGATCGCGCGAGAAAGAGATCGCACAGCTCCCGCCCGAGGGCCTCGTCCACGGAGATGCGACGGAGCCCGCCCATCCGCTCGATTCGCCAGAGGGCGAACCCCTTCGACCGCAGCCCTTCGAGGTACTCGCGGGGATCCCGGCCGGCGACCGTCAGGAACGACGGTGCGAATTCGAGCACCATGCGCAGCCCGGGGCTGCGCGCGATCAGCTCTCCCATCCCGTCGAGCGCGAAGGGCTCCCCGCCCTCGATGTCCATCTTGAGGAAGTCGATCGGCGGTCCGTCCTTCAGCACGTCGTCGAGCCGCACGGCCGGCACGGAGAGCGCCTCCGCAGGATCTCCCAGCTGCTCGAGGTGTCGTGCGACGACGTCGAGCGTGGAGGGCGCCCCCTGGTGTCGGACCGGCACGTGCAGCGTGATCGTTCCCGCATGGTCCGTCACGGCGACGGGATGGACCCGCACGGAGCCGAGCAGGCCGTTCACGTTGAGGTTCGTGCGCAGCAGCTCGAGCACGGACGGATTGGCCTCGAACGCCTCGAGGAACCCGGTCGGGCCCACGGCGGAGGCGATCAGGATCGAGTACCAGCCGAGGTTCGCGCCCACCTCGACCGCGCGCATGCCGGGACGCAGCGCGCGGACGACGGCGCGGCTCGTGCCGGGCTCCCAGGTCCCATTGAGGAGCAGGGAGGGCGCGAGGCTCACGTCGCGGGTGTCGACGATGAGCTTGTGTCCGAAGAGCGTGCGGATGAGCACGCGGTCGTTCGCGAGGTACACGGGCCGCGGCTGGAGCAGTCGGCGGCCGAGGTGAGCGGCGAACAGCCCGAGCCAGCTCGATCGTAGCGACCGCAGCCGGTCTCCGAGCCGCGCGCGATCCGCGCCGTCGTCTCGCATCTCGCGCTACGCCCCCTCCGCCGTGCGGGCGGTGAGCGACCCTAGCGCCGGGGGCGCAGCCTGTCAGCCGACGCGCACGCGAGCTAGGGCGTGATGCCCAGGTCGGGGAGCAGGGCCGCTCCGATCGCGGTGACGCCGTTCATCCACCAGCTCGCGAACTGGTCCGTCGACGTGTCCTTCCACAGGATGTCGGCCTTCCCATCACCATTCACGTCCGCGACGCCTGCGACCTGCCAGACCATGTCGAGCGATCCGACCACGCCGCCGCCGACGATGGTGCCACCGTTCAGCAGCCAGATCGCGACGTCTCCATCCAGGTTGCGGAACAGGAGGTCGGCGCGCTTGTCGCCGTTGAAGTCGCCCATGCCCTGGAGCTTCCAACCGGACGCCGGCGTCCCGACGATCGCGGCAGCGATCACGGCGTATCCGTTGGTGAGCCACACGGCGATCTGTCCGGTCGACGGGTTGCGCCACACGATGTCCGAGCGGCCGTCCGCATTGGTGTCCGCGACGCCCACGAGCTTCCAGGCCGGCGTGATGGTCCCGAGGATCGCGCCGCCGGCGAGCGACACCCCGTTCACGTACCAGATCGCGACCTCTCCGGTCGACGAGTTGCGGAAGAAGATGTCCGAACGCTCGTCGCCGTTGAAGTCGGCCGAGCCGATGATCTGCCACGCGGCGGCCGCCTTGCCGAGGATCGCGGCGCCGGCGAGGCTCGTGCCGTTCAACAGCCAGACCGCGACCTCTCCGGTGGACGGATTGCGCCAGAAGAGGTCGGCGCGCTTGTCGCCGTTCGCGTCGCCCACGGCGTCGAGCTCCCAGGCGGGGCCAACTGTGCCGAGGATGCCGCTGGTCGTCACGCCGGAGCCGTTCATCAGCGACACCGAGACCTGGCCCGTGGCCGTGTCGTAGTGGACGACGTCGGCGAGGTGGTTGCCGTCGAAGTCGGCGAGCATGCCGGCGTCGCGCGGGGCGACGAAGCGGATCGGATCGGAGTCCGCCGATGCCGGGCCGTAGTCGCCCGGATCGGTGTAGGCGCCGATCGCGGTGTAGGCGGCGACGCGAACCGTGAAGGAGTCGCCGAGGGCGCCGGTCACGATCACGCTGTTGGTCGTGGTCGTGAAGCTGGGCGACGAGGGGTAGGCCGCGCGGTTCCACGCGATGAACACGGCGTAGCCCGTCACCGGGCCGGAAGCGGGCGCCCAGGTCATGATCGCGCTCGTGACGCCCGGCAGATCGACGGCGCGCGCGGCGAACGGCGCCGCGACCAGGGCCAACGCCACACACACCTGCAAGGTCGCGCGAAGAGTGCGGTGGCTCATGCTCGGGCGATCCCTCGGAGGCCTGAGGCTTCCACTCTCGGCATCGAGAGAGAAAGCACTCTAGCGCGTCGAGGGTCGCGGATGGCGACCTAATTCACCGAGTGCGCGATGCCCCCGGAGCCTCGATTCTGGCGGGAGACCGAGCAGGCAGGTTCGCCGGCCCGTCGGGTGAGGGGGAAGGGCCCGAGCCCACTCGATCGCAGCGGGCCCCGGCGGTCCCCGAGGCGCGCGCGAGCTACGGCGTGACGGCCAGGTTGGGGAGCAGGACCGCTCCGATCGCCGTATAGCCGTTCATCCACCAGCTCGCGTACTGGCCCGTCGAGGTGTTCTTCCAGAGGATGTCGGCCTTCCCGTCGCCGTTCACGTCGGTGACGCCCGCGATCTGCCAGGCCGGGTCGATCGAGCCGACCACGCCGCCCCCGACCACGGTCCCGCCGTTCAGCATCCACATGGCGATCTGACCGTTGCTGTGGCGGAACAGGAGGTCCGCGCGCTTGTCGCCGTTGAAGTCGCCGACGCCCTGGAGCTGCCACCCGGCCGAGGGCGTTCCGACGATCGCTCCGCCGATGACCGCGTACCCGTTGGTGAGCCACACGGCGATCTGCCCGGTGGACGGGTTGCGCCACACGATGTCGGAGCGCCCGTCCCCGTTCAGGTCGGCGACGTCCACGAACGTCCAGGCCGAGGTGATCGTGCCGAGGACCACGCCGCCCGCGAGCGAGACGCCGTTCAGGTACCAGATGGCGACCTCACCGGTCGAGCTGTTGCGGTAGAAGATGTCCGACTGCTTGTCGCCGTTGAAGTCGGCCGAGCCGATGATCTGCCATGCGGAGGTCGCCTTGCCGAGGATCGCGCCGCCGGCGAGGCCCGTGCCGTTCACCAGCCAGACCGCGATGTCCCCGGTCGAGGCGTTGCGCCAGAGGAGGTCGGCGCGCTTGTCGCCGTTCGTGTCGCCGACGGCGTCGAGCTCCCAGCCCGCGCCGATCGTCCCGAGGCTGCCGGTCTTCATCACGCCGAACCCGTTCATGAGCGACACCGACACCTGGCCGGTGCTCGCGTCGTAGTGGACGACGTCGGCGAGGTTGTCGCCGTTGAAGTCGGCGAGCATGCCGGCGCTGGCGCCGCTGCCGCTCGAGCCCGGCGGGAGGACGGTGAGCGTCACGGAGATCGTCTGCGACGGGACGCCCGAGCCCCCCGACACCACGATCGAGCCCGTGCGCGTGGCCGGGGTGAGGCCGGACGACGGGAAGGTGACGGTGATCGTGTCGCTCTCCCCGGTCGACGTGCCGCTCGCCGGCGACACCGACATCCACGACTGATCGTCGGTCACCGAGTAGCTGAGCGTGGCCGAGCCGGAGTTGCGCACGGTGAACGTGCGGCTCGACGCGTTGCCGCCCTGGTTCCCCGTCGTCGAGAGGCTCGTGGTCGAGAGCGTGATCGCGGGGACGCCCGGGGGCGGCGGCGGGGTCGCGCTCGCGCCGTTGCCGATCGTCGGTCGCGTGGCGCCGCCGCCACCGGTGACGCTCGAGCGGTTCACGGTGATCCAGCCGCCGTTCGTTCCGGGCAGCGCTGCGAAGCCCGCGGCGACGTCGTCCCACGCCTTCATCTGGCCGCCCGCGCCGGCCGCGAGGCCGACCAGGATCTCGTCCCGATCGTCGCCGTCGAGGTTGCCGACGGTCGGGAACGTCGCGCCGCTCGCTGCGTTGTACGAGGCCGAGTCGAGCTGGAGCCACCCGCTGCCGATGGGCGCGAAGCCGGTGGTCTTGTCGTCGAGCACGCGCACGTAGCCCTGGCCGCCCGCGCCGAGACCGACCACGAGCTCGTCCTTGCCGTCGCCGTCGATGTCGCCCGCGGCGGGGTACGTCGCGCCGTTCACGTTGTAGTAGGCGCTCCAGCCGATCTGGATCCAGCCGCCAGCGGTCGGCGTGCCGGCCATCGGGGCGAAGCCCGCGCTCTTGTCCTCGAACATCGCGATCCAGCCGATGCCGCCGCTGCCGAGGCCCACGGCGATCTCGGCCCGACCGTCGCCGTCGAAGTCTCCGACCGCGGGGTGGGTCTCGCCGTTCGCGTTGTTGTAGGCCGTGTAGTCGACCTGGAGGATGCCGCCGGCGATGGGCGTACCCGACATGACCGCGTAGCCCGTGGTCGCGTCGTCGAAGATCTGGAGCCGGCCGCCGCCGCCCGAGCCGAGGCCGACCACGATCTCGTCGCGGCCGTCGCCGTCGATGTCGCCGCACGCGGGGAAGGTCTCGCCGTTCGCGGCGTCGTACGCGGACAGGGTCACCTGGAGCCAGGCGAGGTGCACGAATCCGCCCGGACCGTCCTGGAGCACTTCCAGCCGGCCGTTGCTGCCCGTGCCGAGGCCGACCACGTACTCGCTGTTGCCGTCCCCGTCGAGGTCGCACGCCACGGGGCGGGTCTCGCCGACCGACGCGTTGTAGCTCGACCAGTCGACGCCCAGCGTGCGGTTCCAGGCGAAGTTCGCCGTGGCGTTCAGCACCTCGACTGCGCCCGAGCCGCCTTCGCCGACACCCACGAGGATCGCCCGGCCCGCGCCCGCGTTCACGGACGACACCGTGAGGGTCACGGCCACGGACTGGCTCGCGACGCCCGAGGCGCTCGCGGTGATCGACGCCGTGTAGGTGCCGGACGAGAGGCTCGAGGTCGCGAACGTCACGGTGATCGGGTCGCTCTCGCCCGTCGACGTGCCGCTTGCCGGAGAGACCGAGAGCCAGCTCTGGTTGTCGCTGATGCTGTACGAGAGCGTGCCGCCGCCCGAGTTGCGGACGTTGAAGGTCTGCGGCGAGGCGTTCTGGCCCTGCGCGGTCGACGCGATGATCGCGCCCGTCGACAGCTGGATCGCCGGCTGCGCCGTGGCTGCGTTCACGGTCAGCGACACCGTGACGGTGCGGGATGCGGTGCCCGCGGCGCTCGCCGTCACGATCGCGCTGTAGCTGCCGGGCGTGAGCGACGCCGTCGAGTAGCTGAGGGTCACCGTGTCGCTCTCGCCGGTCGACGTGCCGCTCGCGGGCGAGACCGAGAGCCAGCTCTGGTTGTCGCTGATGCTGTACGAGAGCGTGCCGCCGCCGGAGTTCCGGATCGTGAACGTCTGGTTGCCCGGGCTGCTGCCCTGGGTGACCGACGTGGAGAGCGAGGAGGTCGAGAGCGCGATCGCGGGCGCGGCGGGCGGAGCGGTGACGCTGAGCGTGACGGTCACGGTCTTCGAGGGTACGCCGGCGCCACCGCCCACGGTGATGGTCCCGGTGTAGCTCCCGACGGCGAGCCCGGTCGTGTCGTACGACACGGTGATCGCGTCGGCCTCACCCGTCGACGTGCCGCTCGCGGGCGAGACCGAGAGCCAGCTCTGGTTGTCGCTCACGCTGTAGGAGAGCGTGCCGCCGCCCGCATTCCGGACGGTGAAGCTGCCGTTCGGCGGATTCGTGCCGGCTTGCGACGACGCGGAGAGCGCCGTCGTGGAGACGGCGATGCTCGGCGTCGGCGGCGCAAGGAAGCGGATCAGGTCGGAGTCCGGCGACGACGGTCCATAGGCGCCGGTCGCGGTGTAGGCGGCCACGCGAACCGTGAGCGAGTCGCCGAAGGCGCCGGTCACCGTCGCGCTCGTGGTGGTGATGGTGAAATTCGGCGTCGAGGGATAGCCCGCGCCGTTGCGGGCGATGAACACGCCGTAGCCCGCCACGGGCCCGGAGGCGGGCGTCCAGGTCAGGTTCGCGGAGGTGACACCGGTGAGATCGACGGCGCGTGCGGCGAGAGGCGCCACGCCCAGAGCCAACGCCACACAGACCTGCAGGATCGCGCGAAGAGTGCGGTGGCTCATGCTCTGGGCTCCCCGGTACCACGAACGGTCCCATCCCCAAGCCGTTCAGCGCGGGATCCACACCCCAGCTCGAGCGCCGCTCTAGCGATGCGTGGTCCCGCTGCTCAGGGGTGAGAGTCGGAAGCCCCAGCCGTCCCCCGCGTGAGGAACGTCACATCCGTTACCGCAAATCAGAAAAATGCGAGAGATGAACTTCAGGAAACGGGAGGTTTCCCAGCGATCACGGCGTCTATCTGCGCCCGAATTTCGCGCCGGAACCGGGGGGCCGAGAAGACTTCTGCGTGCCTCCGGATCGCCGCGGGATCAAACGCCGTTTGATTCTGCTCGAACGCGTGGACGGCCTCGACCAGGGCGTCCGGGGTCTGCTCCACGAAGTGGACGCCGGTCGGCGGGCCCGCGATCGACGGTCCACCGAGCGGCAACACGGTCTCCGCGGCGCCTCCCCTCCCGAGCGCGATCACGGGGCGGCCGCAGGCCTGGGCCTCGACCGCGACGATGCCGAAATCCTCGTCCTGGGGGTACACGAGGGCGCGACACCGCGCGTAGAGCCTCGCGAGCTCTTCATCGGAGACGCGGCCCAGGAACCGCACGTTCGCGGGCGCGCCGGCCGCGAGCGCCGCCCGCGACGGGCCGTCGCCGGCCACCACGAGGGGCCGGCCCAGCGCGCGGAAGGCTTCGAGCGCGAGGTCCTCGCGCTTGTAGGGCACGAAGCCGCCCACGAGGAGGTAGAAGTCGTCGGGAGGGCGGCCGTCGGGCCGCAGGCGCTCCACGTCGACCGGCGGGTACACCACGGAGGCGTCGCGGTTCCAGCACCGGGCGATGCGGGCGCGCACCGTCTCCGAGATGGCGACGAAGCGCGTCACGCGGTCGGGCCCGCTCGTGCGCAGATCGAAGCGGCGCAGCGCGGCCACGAGCGGGGCGGCGAGCGCGCGGCGGAGGCCGCGGCCGAGGTAGGCGTCGGCCTGGTCCCACACGTAGCGCATCGGGGTGAAGCAGTAGGAGAGGTGCGGGGCGTCGGGCGGACGCCGGACGCCCTTCGCCACGGCGTGGCTGGTCGAGAGCACGAGGTCGTAGCCATCGAGCCGGAAGCGCTCGATCGCCCAGGGGAAGAGCGGCAGCAGCTTCCGGTAGTGACGCGCGGCCCCCGGCAGCCGGGAGAGCGGGCTCGCGAAGATCCGGCGCGCCTCGATCCGCGGACAGGTCGCGCCCCGCACGTGCACGAGTGTGTAGAGGTCGGCGTCGGGGAAGATCCCGCAGAGCTCGTCGAGCACGCGCTCGCCGCCCCGCATGCCGGTCAGCCAGTCGTGGACGAGGGCGACGCGCAACGGCGGCAGGGTATCGCGCCGCCGGGTCAGCGGGCCTTCGCGGCGGCCTCCGGTTCGAGCGCGGCCGCGATCACCTCTTCGACGTTGTCGGCGAAGACGATCTCGAGCTTCTCGGTCACGTCGTCCGGCACCTCGACGAGGTCCTTCTGGTTCCGGCGCGGGAGGATCACGGTCTCGACGCCCGCGCGGGCGGCGGCCATCACCTTGTCCTTGATGCCGCCCACGGGCAGCACGCGGCCGCGCAGCGAGATCTCGCCAGTCATCGCGACGTGGCTGCGGGCGCGCCGCCCGGTCAGCACCGACACCAGCGCGGTCGCGAGCGCGACGCCCGCGGACGGCCCGTCCTTCGGCACGGCGCCCGCCGGGACGTGGAGGTGGATCTCGCCCCCGGCGAGGGCGGGCGAGCGGATGCCGAGCGCGCCGGCGTTGGCGCGCACCCACGAGAGCGCAGCCTCGGCCGACTCGCGCATCACGTCTCCCAGCTGGCCGGTGAGGCGCAGGCGGACGCCGTCGCCGCCGGGCATGCAGGTCGCCTCGAGGAAGAGGATGTCGCCGCCGTGGTTCGTGCGTGCGAGGCCGACCACCACGCCCGGGATCGTGGTGCGCTCCGACACCTCCGGAAGATGGGGCGGGGCGCCGAGGGCCTTCGACACGAACGCCGCGTCGACGGTGAGCCGCGCGTCCGGGCCGGCGCCGGCCAGCTCGCGCGCCACCTTCCGCATGAGCGTCGCCATGTGGCGGTCGAGATTGCGGACGCCCGCCTCGCGGGTGTACTGGTTCACCACCTTCTCGAGCGCCTCGCGCAGCACGACGACCCGTTCCGGCGTCAGTCCGTGCGCTTCGAGCTGCTTGGGCACGAGGTGCCGTTCGGCGATCACGAGCTTGTCGCGCTCGGTGTAGCCGGGGAGCTCGATCACCTCCATCCGGTCGAGCAGGGCAGGCGGGATCGTCGACAAGGTGTTCGCGGTGGCGATGAACGCCACGTGTGACAGGTCGAACGGGACCTCGACGTAGTGGTCGCTGAAGGTCGAGTTCTGCTCCGGGTCGAGCACCTCGAGCAGGGCCGACGACGGGTCGCCCCGGAAGTCCGCTCCCAGCTTGTCGATCTCGTCGAGCAGGAAGACCGGGTTCCGCGATCCCGCGCGCCGCAGGCTCTGGAGGATGCGGCCGGGCATCGCGCCCACGTAGGTCCGGCGATGGCCGCGGATCTCGGCCTCGTCGCGCACTCCGCCGAGCGACGCGCGCACGAACTTGCGTCCCATCGAGCGTGCGATCGACTTGCCGAGCGAGGTCTTGCCGACGCCCGGCGGCCCCACGAAGCAGAGGATCGGCCCCTTCGCCTTCGGCGCGAGCTTGCGCACCGCGAGGTACTCGAGGATGCGCTCCTTCACCTTCTCGAGGTCGTGGTGGTCGGCGTCGAGCACGGCGTGCGCGGCGGCCACGTCGAGATGGTCCTCGGTCTCCGCCGACCACGGCAGGTCGGCGAGCCACTCGAGATAGGTGCGCACCATGTGGCGGTCGGGCGCGTGTTGGGGCATCGCCTCCATGCGCTTCAGCTCGCGCTCGGCCTGGGCGCGCGCCTCGTCGGGCAGGTTCGCGGCGGCGATCCGCTCGCGGAGCTCGTCCACCTCACGCGCGCCGGTGTCACCCTCGCCGATCTCGTCCTGGATGTCGCGCATGCGGTGGCGGAGGAGCCGCTCGCGCCGGCGCGGGTCGTCCTCTTCGGCCGCGGTCTCGGTTCGCAGCGTCTTCTGCGTCTCGGCGATCGTGATCTCGCGCTCGAGGTGCGCCGCGAGCCGCTCGAGCCGCGGCAGCGGGTCGGGCTCGGCCAGGAGCGCGATCTTGTCCTCGGGCGCGAGCGGCAGGGTGCTCGCGATGAGGTCTGCGAGCAGGCCCGCGGTCGGGATGCCCGCCACGAAGCTCTTCCACTCGTCGGGCAGGTCGTCCCGCGCGTCGATCACCTTCTGCGCGAGCTCCACGACGCGCCGCCAGCGGTCGTTGCGCTCGGTGCTCTCGCTGCCGGTCTCGAGGATCGGCTCGATGCGGACCCGGAGCGGATCCGTGGCGACCGCCTCGCCGAGCCGCGTCCGGGCCACCCCGACCACCACCGCCTGCTTCCCGTCGCGCCGGCCGTCGAGCACACGTACCACGCGCACGATGCAGGCGACCGGGTGGAGGTCGGCGAGACCGGGATCCTCGACGCTCGCGTCGCGCTGGGTGGCGACGACGAGGAAGCCTCCCTGTCCCGCGGCGTCGAGGGCTGCGAGGGACTTCGGCCGGCCGATCGAGAGGGGATTCGTCACCCCGGGGAACACGACCGCATCCCGCACCGGGAGGACCGGGAGGACGGCGGGCACCTCGAACCGCTCCCCTCCGAATTCGAGGGTGCGGGTCGTCTCGTTGTCGGGCAAGAACACCTCCGATCCGAGCAACCCTAAGGGCGGGAGGCCCTGGGTCAACCCGGCGACCACCGTCCGGAGAGCGGCCGGGTCCTTGGCGCAGCGGCGCCGCGGGCGGAACGGGCAGCCGCCGGGATAGCCTCGGCGCGATGCGCGCCGGCTCCAACGCCCCCGCCTTCCACCGTCACGTCTACCGGCTCGTCCGGCGGGTGCCGCGGGGCCGCGTCGTGACCTACGGGCAGGTCGCCGCGATCCTCGGCCATCCCCGCGCGGCCCGCGCCGTCGGCACGGCGCTCGGCGCCCTGCGCGGCACCGATCTGCGCGACGTCCCCTGGCACCGCGTCATCAACGCCGCCGGCCGCTGCAGCCACCGCCACGGCGGCTGGGCCGCGATCCAGCAGGACCTGCTCGAGCGCGAGGGCGTCGCGTTCAGCCGCGCGGGCCGCTGCGACCTCGCGCGCGTGCGCTGGCGTGGGCCGCGGAAGGTGAAGACGGTGGAGCTGCCGCTGTCGCTGTGACGGCTGGCGCCCGGGTCGCGTTGCGCGCGGCGCGGTCCGCGCTCCCGCCGCGGGGTCAGTCGAGGGTCCAGAACTCGTCGTTGCGAGGCTCGTCCGCGGGGACGATCGAGGCCTCGACCACGCGGCCGCTCTCGATGCGCAGCGTGAACATGTACTCCATGTCGAGGTGCTTGGGACCGCGCTCCGCGACCATCCGGTAACACATCACTGCACCGGCGTCGCTCGCATAGATCTCGAGCAGCTCGGCGCGCAGCTCCTCGACGAGCTCGCCGGTGCGCGCGAAGAGGCCGAGGATCTGGGACAGCCCCTTGAACTCCCCGGCCACCGGGTTGTGTCCCGCGGAACGCAGTACGGCGTCGGGCGCGTAGAGCCGCCGGAGGGGCTCGGGGTCGCCGGTGGCGCCGGCGTCCCAGAGCGTCCGCGCGATCGTCGCGTTCGGGTGCTCGCGGGTCTCCATGCGCGGTGCACCCTACACCCGCCGGGGGATCGCGGGGAAGAGCGGAGCGGATGAATTGATTACAAAACGGTCTCGATCCGAGGACGGGCGGCCCATGGTAGAGTGAGCGGCTTTCAGCGGGGTCGGGCCATGCGGGACAGGGCGGTGCGGGCGGGAGCCGGGAAGCGCAGGTGGGCCCTCGGAGCGGGGCTCGGGATCGTCGCGGCGCTGGTCGCCGCAGGGGCTCCCGCAACGCAACCCGGCCTGGGCCGCCGCCCGGGCCGGTTCTCGGATCCGATCCCCCCGCTGAGCCACGAAGGCCGCTGGTTCGTCGACGCCGCCGGGCGCGTCGTGCTCCTGCACGGCGTGAACGACGTCGAGAAGAATACGCCGTTCTATCCCGCGGCGGCTGGCTTCGGTCCCGACGACGCGGCGTTCCTGGCGTCGCGCGGGCTCTACGTCTTCCGCCTCGGCGTCGTGTTCGAGGCGCTGATGCCGGAGCCCGGCCGGATCGACACCGCGTACATCGAACGGCTCGCGCGCACCGTGCGCGACCTCGCTGCGGAGCGGATCTTCGTCGTGCTCGACTTCCACCAGGACGGCTACGGGCCGGCGGTGCACGGCAACGGGATGCCGGCCTGGTCGACCTTCACCGACGATCTGCCGAACCCTCCGGACCCCTTCCCGACCTACTACCTCTCGAACCCCGCGCTCCAGCGCGCCTTCGACAACTTCTGGGCGAACCATCCCGCGTCGGACGGCATCGGCCTCCAGGACCACTACGCCGCCGCCGCGCGCGCCCTCGCCGCGCGCCTGCGTCGCGAGCCGTACGTGCTCGGATACGAGGCGATGAACGAGCCGTGGCCCGGCACGGACTGGATGCCGTGCGTCACCGACTGCCCCGACGAGGAGAACGCCCTCCTCGTGCCGTTCTATCGGCGCTTCTCCGACGCGGTGCGCGCCGCGGACCCGAGCGCGCTCGTCCTCGTCGAGCCCTTCGTGCTCTTCAACTTCGGCCACCAGGACTCGTTCCTGCCGCCGATCGCAGCGCCGCGCAACGCCTTCGCGTTCCACGTCTACGGACAGACGGGCAACGACGACCTCCGCACGATCGACCACGCCGTGGCCGCGGGTGAGCGCAGCGGCGACGCGCTGCTCGCGACGGAGTGGGGCGCGACGAACGACCCCGCGGTGGTGAACCGCACGAGCGGCCAGCTCGACTCGCGCCTCCTGCCTTGGCTCTTCTGGTCCTACACCGAGCGGATGATCCTGGATACGACCCTCCCGCCGACCCCGGACAACCTGCGCACGGAGGTGGTGGACGCGGTCACGCGCCCCTATCCCCTCACGACCAACGGCACGCCTCTCGCGCTCGCGTTCGATCCCGCGACGAAGACCCTCACCTACGAGTACTCGACGCGGCAGCCCGGCGGGCGGCGGAGGCCGGTGCTGGCCACGGGGATCGCGCTACCGCGATCGGTGTACCCGAACGGCTACCATCTGGAGGTGCACGGCGCCGTGGTGACCTCGCGGCCCGGCGCGGCGCGGCTCGAGCTGTGGAACCGCTGGGGAGCGGAGACGGTGTCGGTGCGGGTCACGCCGGCGGGGGAGTAGGGCGTCTCTCGACTCGTGCCCACCGTCAGCGCAGGCCTTCTCCTCTATCGATCCGCCTCGAGCCGGCTGGAAGTGCTGCTGGTGCACCCCGGCGGACCCTTCTGGCAGCGCAAGGACCTGGGCGCTTGGTCCATTCCCAAGGGAGAAGCAGCCGAAGGTGAGGACCTCCTGGCCGCCGCACGGCGGGAGTTTCGCGAGGAGACGGGCTCTCCGGTCGAAGGCAGCGCAATCCCGTTGGGCTGCATCCGCCAATCGGGCGGCAAGATCGTGCACGCCTGGGCGGTCAGCGGCGATCTCGATCCTCGCTCGCTACAGAGCAATACGTTCGAGATGGAATGGCCTCGGGGCTCGGGCCGGATTCGCTCGTTTCCCGAAGTGGACAGGGCTGCCTGGTTCGACCTGGCCGAGGCACGTCTACGAATCCTGCCTGCCCAGGCGACTTTTCTGGACGCGCTGGTGACTGCGCTCGGTCTCTGAGGGGGGTGGTGCCCCGGACTGGACTCGAACGGGACCGCAGGGCGGCCAACGCGGTGTGCAGGCGATCAAGGCTAGCGACGACAGAAGGCCCAGCGCTCGCATGCTCCAGAGTGTCGGCCGCCCGTCGACTGAGTCAATGGGATTCCCAGTCGGTGCTTGACGCGGCGGCGTCTGCCGATCGACACTCGGTGGTACACGGGCGGCCGCGGCAGAGCGTCCATCCGCCAGGCGGCACAAGAGATCGTGAGATGGACTACGCCGGCATACTGCAGCTGCTCGCTGACCTTTCCGTCGGAGTCCTAGGGTTCAGCGGCGTGGTGGCTGTCCTTGGGCGGCGAGGCGCAGGCGAGTGGACTCTTGTAGATCGAGTGCGCTTTTTCACCATGGTGCGCTTGACGGTCAGCGTGCTCATCCTCGCTGTTCTCCCGTTTCCCTTCCACTCCGCGGGCCTGACTGGCGAAACAATCTGGGGATGGTGCAGCGGCATCGCGGCACTGATCATGGTTCTAAACCTGGTTGTGGCGTTCATCGATAACGCATTCTCCAGATCCGTACTCAGCGATCCAGGAACGAGTAGGCTTGCGAGCGCTTACATCTTCATAACTGCCCCTACCGCGATAGCTCTTTTCGCGACAAATGCGACTGGCATCGGTCTAGAACGCTCGTTTACTCCATATCTGGTTGCGACCCTGCTCCTATTTGGGGCGCCCGTAGTCCTGTTCATCCGTCTTCTTCACAGCGCGATCGGACCAGGACGTGCCGCCTAGCAAGCGTATCTGTGACCGCCTCGCTTACACGCCCCGTGTGTTCGGAACCCGCATGTTGGATCGCGGGGCCCCTCCTGACGCGAGCCGCGATAGCGGCTCGGCCGGGCCGATTCCCGTTGAATCACGCGACCGTGCGGGAAGGAAGGAGAAGTGGTGCCCGGGACTGGACTCGAACCAGCACGGCCTTGCGACCGCCAGACCCTGAATCTGGTGCGTCTACCAATTCCGCCACCCGGGCAGCAGGGCGACAGTAGGGGAGGCGGCGGGCGCGCGTCAACGCGCGGTCGCGCGTACACTCGGACCGCATGCCCGTCACGCGTGAAGCGGTGCTCGAGGCGCTCGGGGGCCGCGCGCGACCCATGCTCACCGAGAAGGCCCTCCTGCGCGAGCTCGCGGCCCGGCGCCACGAGCACGGCGCGCTGCGGCCGCTCCTCCAGAGCCTCCTGAAGGAGGGCAAGCTCGAGCGGCTCGGCGGCCGCTACCGGCTGCGCCGGGTCGACGGGCTCGTCGAGGGGCTCTACACGGGCGCCGGCGCGCCCCCGCCGCCCGCGAAGGGACAGCCCGCCCGCGCGGGCCGCGCGGCGTGGTCCTCCGTGAAGGACGACGCGGGACAGCTCTGGCAGGTCGCCGACGCGGGCGGGGCCGAGCCGGGCGACCGCGTCCTCGTCCGGCCGCTCGGGGATCCCGCGCTCCGGCGCGGCGAGATCGTGCACGCGCTCGGCGGCGGCCCGCGCGCCACCTGGGTGGGCATCCTGACGCGCGAGCGACACGGCGGCGTGGTGACACCGTATCGCGACGACGCGCACTGGAGCGTGACCGTCGCATCCGCCGACCTGCACGGCGCGAAGGACGGCGACGTGGTCGAGGTGGCGCCCGCCCGCAGGGCGCGCGCCGCCGGGGCCCGCGGCGGCGCGCGCGGAGGAGGCGGGCCCGCCGCGGGGCGCGTGATCGCCGTGCTCGGCAAGCCGGGCGACCCGGAGGCCGACTTTCGCGCGGTCGTCTGGCGCCGCCGGCTGCCGGTGGCGTTCCCGCCCGAGGTGGAGGCGGAGGCCGAGGCGAGCCCCGCCGAGGCCTCGCCCGAGGAGATCGCGCGGCGCGTCGACCTGCGTGGACGCCCCTTCGTGACGATCGATCCCGTGACCGCGCGCGACCACGACGACGCGGTCTGCCTGGAGCCGCTGCCCGGGGGCGCGACACGCCTCTGGGTCGCGATCGCCGACGTCGCGCACTACGTGCCCGAGGGCTCGGCGCTCGATCTCGAGGCGCTCCGCCGCGGCAACAGCGTCTACTTCCCCGACCGCGCGATCCCGATGCTCCCGCATCGGCTCTCGGGCGGGATCTGCTCGCTCCTTCCCGACGTCGATCGGCTGGCGATGGCGGTGGAGCTGGAGATCTCCGCGTCGGGCGACGTGCTCCGCCGGAGCTTCTACCCCACGGTGATCCGCAGCCGCGCCCGGCTCGCGTACGACGACGCGGCGCAGGTGATGGACGGCACGGGCGACGGCGGCATCCGCGACGCGACGGTGCGCGGGCAGCTCGAGGCGCTCGCGCAGCTCGCGCGCGTGCTCACGGCGCGCCGCTTCGCGGTGGGATCGATCGACTTCGACCTCCCGACCGCGGAGATCGTGCTCGGCGACTCGGGGCACCCCGTCGACATCGTGGAGGCGCCGCGCACGATCGCGCACCGCGGCGTGGAGGAGTGCATGCTGGTGGCGAACCGGGCGGTCGCCGAGGCGCTCGACGAGGCCGACGTGCCCGCGCTCTACCGCGTGCACGAGACGCCCGATCCGGAGAAGCTCGAGATCCTCGCCGACCTGCTGGCCGCCTTCGGTCTCCTGCCGGAGGGCGCCGTGCGGACGCTCTCGGCGCGCGACATCGCACGCGCCGTGCAGCGGGTGGCCGGGCGTCCGGAGGAGCGCCTCGTGAACCTCGTGGCGCTGCGTTCGATGCGCCAGGCGCGCTACGAGGAGAACGACCGCGGCCACTTCGCCCTCGCGTTCGACCACTACGCGCACTTCACGTCGCCGATCCGCCGCTACGCCGACCTCGTGGTGCACCGCGCCCTGAAGGACCTGCTCGCGGGGGACACGGCGTCGCGCGGGCGCGCCGAAGCGCGGCGCGGGCGCGTGGGCGGGATCGCCTCGCGCGTGTCGTGGCGCGAGCGCGCCGCGATGGAGGCCGAGCGCGAGATGATCGACCTGAAGAAGTGCGCGTTCATGGCGAGGCGCGTGGGCGAGGAGCACGACGGCACGATCACGGGCGTCGCCAAGCACGGCTTCTACGTGACGCTCGGCGAGTTCTTCGTCGAAGGGCTCGTCCACGTGTCGCGGCTGAACGACTACGTCGTGCTCGACGAGCGCGCGCACGCGCTCGTGGCGCGCCGCACGAAGGAGCGCTGGCGGCTCGGCGACCGCCTGCGCGTCCTCGTGGAGGACGTCGATCCCGTGAAGGCGTGGATCAACTTCTCGGTGGTCGAGCGGCTGGAGGCGCCGGCCGCGCGCGCTCCCGGCGGCGGCCGCGGCGGGGCGAAGCGCTAGCCGAGCACCTGGTCGAGCGCCTCGAGCTCGGCGGCGAGGCGCTCCCACTCCTTGTACAGCGCGTCGATGGCGGTCTTCGCCGCCGAGCGTTCGGCCTCGAGCGCGCGCACCTGCTCGCCGTCCTTGTACACCGTGGGGTCCGAGAGCTTCCACCCGAGCGCCTCGAGCGCGCTCTCCTGGGCCAGGATGTCGGCTTCGAGCGCCGAGATCTTCCTGGCGGTCTTCTCGCGCGCCTTCCGCCGCTCGCGGTCGGCCTGACGCTGCGCGGCGTCGGGCCGCGCCGTCTGCGGCGGCGCGCCGGCGGCCGCCGGGCCCGGGCGTCCGCCGTGTCCGCTTGCCGGACGTGCGTCCGGTGCGCTTGCCGGACGACCGTCCGGTCCGCTTGGCGGACGTGCGTCCTCGAGGGGGGCCGCGTGCGGCGCGCCGTGGCCCGGGACCGCCCCGGGGCCGCGGTTCGCGGGGATCCCGGTGGCGACGGGCCCGGCGAGGCTGCGCAGGTAGTCGTCGTAGTTGCCGAGGAACTCGCGCAGCCGCCCCGCCCGCACCTCGACGACGCGCGTCGCGATCGCGTTCAGGAACGCGCGATCGTGGGAGATCACGGCGAGCGTTCCCTCGTAGGAGCGCAGCGCCTCCTCGAGCACCTCGCACGCGTCCACGTCGAGATGGTTCGTGGGCTCGTCGAGCACGAGGAAGTTCGCGGGGCGCAGCAGCATCTTCGCGAGCGCGAGCCGCGCCTTCTCGCCGCCCGAGAGCACGGAGACCTTCTTCTCGACCTCGTCGCCCGAGAAGAGGAAGGCGCCGAGCTGGCCGCGCAGGCGCGGGATGTCGTCGGTGCGCGCGGCGGCCCCGATCTCCTCGAGCACGCTCCGCGTCGGGTCGAGCGCTTCGAGCTGGTGCTGCGCGAAGAACGCGATGCGCACGTTGTGGCCGAGCTCGCGGCGCCCGCGGTCGAGCGGCAGGACGCCGGCCAGCATGCGGAGCAGCGTCGACTTGCCCGCGCCGTTCGGACCGACGAGCGCGAGCCGATCGCCGCGGCGCAGGCGCAGCTCCGCGCCCCGGTACACGACGGTGTCGCCGTAGCTCTTGTGGACGTCCTCGAGCGCGATCACCACCTCGCCGGCGCGGTCGGGCGGCGGGATGCGGAGACGCATGCGCCGCTTCGAAGCGGGCTCGAGCTCGATGCGCTCGATCTTCTCGAGCGCCTTCACGCGGCTCTGCACCTGGCGCGCCTTCGACGACTTGTACCGGAAGCGCTCGATGAAGCGCTCGACGTGCGCGACCTCGCGGTCCTGCGTCTCCTTGCGCGCCAGGAGCTGCGCGCGGCGCTCCTCGCGCTGCTCGAGGAAGCGGTCGTAGCTGCCCTCGTAGAGCGTGGCGCGGCCGTTCTCGAGCTCGAGCACGCGCGAGACGTGGCGGCGCAGGAAGACGCGGTCGTGCGAGATCACGACGACGCCGCCCCGCCACGCTTCGAGCGTCTCCTCGAACCACTGGATCGACGGCAGGTCGAGGTGGTTGGTGGGCTCGTCGAGCAGCAGCACGTCGGGCGCGGAGAGCAGGAGCTTCGCCAGCTCGACGCGCATGAGCCAGCCGCCGCTGAACGAGCGCAGCGGGCGCCCCCGGTCGTCGGGTTCGAAGCCGAGGCCGGCGAGGACGCGCTCGACGCGCGCCTCGCGCTCGAAGCCGCCGCCCAGCTCGAAGGCCGCGCGGGCGCGGTCGTAGCGCGCGGCCAGCTCGGCCGCGACCTCGGAGCCGTCGTGGCCGGCGGCGGCGATGGCGTGCTCGAGCTCGCGCAGCTCGCGCTCGAGCGCGTCGAGGCGCGCGAGCACCGACGCCACCTCCTCGCGCACGGGCCGATCGAGCGTCGGGTCGATCTCCTGGCGCAGCATGCCGACGCGCGCCCCGCGCGACACCGACACCCGTCCGGCGTCGGGCGCGTCGTCCCCGGAAGCGATCCGCAGCAGGGTGGTCTTGCCCGCGCCGTTCGGGCCCACGAGCCCGATGCGGTCGCCCGGGCGCACGTCGAGGTCCACGCCCGAGAAGAGCGTGCGCCCGCCGAAGCCCTTCGCGATGTCTTCGAGGCGCAGGAGCATGGCGGGGGAGGGTAGCAGCGGCCGACACCGGCTCCGAAGCGGGAGTGATTGCAGCCGCCGGGCCTTGCATGGAGAATGCGCGCGAGGAGGGCGATCGATGGCCACCTCCGCCTCCCCGTCCAAGCGCGCCGCGGGGCCCGCCGCGGGCGCCGTGCTCCTGCCGTTGAGGGGGGATGCCTCGGGACGTGGTGCGCGGACTGCGGCTGTTGAAGAAGGTGTCTCCAGGGGGGTGGTGGCTCGGCACGTGGTGCATTGCGCGAGGCGTCGGGCGGCTGGGGGCCTTAGGGATGCTCGACGAATCGCTGCGTGGCTGAGCCGATTGGCGCCGCCGCTTCGCGTGACCTGCCGACAGGATCTCTCAGCAGTCTTCGCTCGAGTACGGATCGATACCACCACCGCGTCCTGCGGACCCCGCGCGAGGTGCGGAACGTGCTCGTCTACGTGCTGAACAACGTGCGCAAGCACCAGGCGACGCGAAATCCCACGAACGCGCCGCGTGTTGCAGCGGTGGATCCGGCTTCGTCTGGAGCGTGGTTCAGGGGTTGGACGCGCTCCGTCTCGCTTCGAGACGACCCGTCTCCGGTAGCCGCGGCAATGTCATGGGTCCTTCGAATCGGTTGGCGGCGTCACGGTTTGATCGATCCGGCGGAGGTTCCAGGCGGCAAGGCTCGCCGCTGAGTCCAGCGCGCGCCGCCCCGAACCCCGCGCCGGTCCCCCAGCCCCCGCGCCCGGCCCGTCGCTCCGCGCGCCTCCGCCCAGGCGGCCCGCACCACCCCGCGGCCTCGCGGTCGGCAGAGGGCCCCGCCCCTCTTCCCCCAACCACCTTCCGGAACAGCTCTGCGCGCCAGCAGCGCCCCCGAGGCTAGAGCGCGCCCACGAGCGCATCGATCTCCGCCTCGGTGTTGTAGTAGTGGGGCGACGCGCGCACCCCCCCGCGGCGCGCGACCACGTAGATCCCGGCGGTGCGTAGACGCGCGGCGGTGTCGCGTGGCTGCTCGTCCTGCCAGCGGAACGAGACGATGCCGGACCGCTCGGCGGGCCCGCTGGGGCTCGCGACGATCGCGCCGCGCCGCTCGAGACCCGCGATGAGGTGGGCGCCCAGGGCGAGCACGCGCTCCGCGATCGCAGGGACGCCGAGCTCGAGGGCGAGGTCGATCGCCGCGCCGAGGGCGAAGATGCCCGGCGCGTTGGGCGAGCCCTCCTCGAACCGGCCGGCGGTGGGCTGCAGGTCGAGGTGGTAGCGGTCGTAGTCCGTGTTGTCGGTGACGCTGCGCCAGCCGACGACGCGCGGGGTCACCCGATCGAGGACGCGTTTCGCGCAGTAGAAGATCCCGCAGCCCTCGACGGACAGGAGCCACTTGTGGCCGTCGGCCGCGAGGAAGTCGATGCCGCTGGCTTCGACGTCGAGGGGCAGCAGGCCGAGGCTCTGGATCGCATCGACGCAGAAGAGCACGCCGCGCTCCCGGCACAGAGCGCCGAGCGCCGGCAGGTCGTGGCGGAAGCCGCTCCCGAACTCGACCGAGGACAGCGCGAGCATCCGCACTGCCGGATCGCGCAGGGCTTCCTCCACGCGCGCGAGGGAGAGCCGCCCCTCCTCGGTGCGGAGCATCATCGTCTCGACTCCGCGGTCGCGCAGCCACCACCAGGGGTACACGTTCGAGGGATACTCGAGGTCGCAGGTCACGATGCGGTCGCCGCGCCTCCAGTCGAGGCCAGCCGCCACGATGCCGAGACCCTCGGTGGTGTTCTTCGCGAACGCGATCTCGTCGGGGACGGCGCCGATGAGGGCGGCGGCGCGGCCCCGTACGCGCTCGATCTCCGCGTCGAAGAATGCCTCGTAGTCGAAGGCGCCGCGGCGCAGCGCTTCGGCGGAGTAACGGCGCAGCGCCTCCTCCACGCGCGTCGAGATCGGGGCCACGCCGGCGTGGTTCAGATAGACGAGCTCCCGAGTGACCGGGAAGAAGCTCCGCGTCCGCTCCCAATTCACCGGCAGCTCGTGCGCAGGTTCTGGCATTCAATCTCGACGCGAGCCCGTCCGAAGAGAGGGGAGAACGAGGCAGGGGCTCGCCGCGTGCGGGCGCGTGGGAGGGAGCGGGCATGAACACCGAGCGGCTGCTCGACTTCGGCGAGCGCGGCATCCACCTGCTCTTCGAGACGTCGACGATCACCGAAGCCTTCTGTCAGGACGCCAAGCAGCTGCGCCGCGTGGTCGACGACCACCTCGACGAGATCCAGGTCGCCGTGAAGCACGTGCTCGAGCTCGGGTCCGCCGTGGCGGGACGCGAGTTCATCGCGTCCCTCGAGCGCGAGCTCCAGCACGTCCTCGTCCTGCTCTACTTCGAGCTCCTCGACGATCGCCTGCGCCGGCGCGAGACGCGGCACTAGAGGCGTCCTCCGCGCGCCTCGGGCGCCCCGAAGCCGGGCCGCCCGAGGCTGAAGATCACGCCGGCCAGCGCATACAAGAGCCCACGCGTGTGGTCCCCCGTCGCGAGCCCCATCCCAAGGCCGGCAAACGCAATCGCCCCAGCGCACACGTACGTCGCTACGAGCGCCCGTACCCGCGTGCGCGGCTCCGCGCTCCGCCGCCCGGCGACCTGGCGCAGCAAGATCGCACCGACGGCGAGACAGATCACGCCCGTGGTGATTCCCGAGTCGATGTTCGCCGGCAGCGGCGTCGGCTCGCCCGCGGGCCGCGCGAAGAGCAGCAGCCCGCACGCGGCCGCGATGCCGAGCGCGCCGAGCCGAACGCGGTTCACGCCGCGCGCGAGCTCCTGGAGCGTCGGCGCGGGCGCGCTCACGGCGCGCTCTCGGGCCATGCGCGCGGCGCGCGGCGCCGGTCGCGGCGAGACGCCGCCGCTACCGCCGGCAGGGAGGGGCGGGCGTGCGCGCGCTCCATCAGCTCGTCCATCGACCATCGAGTGGGCACGCGCACGCGATCTCCGCTCCTGGTGCGCATGAAGAGGTAGCCTTCGCGCAGCGCGAAGTCGAAGAGATCGCGCAGCAGGGCCACGTCCTTCCGGCAGTACTCCTCCAGCTCGGCCAGGCGTCCGTCCCGCCACCAGGCGAGCGCCTGGAGCCCGTCGCCCGCCTTCGCGCTGCCGAGGGTCTCCTCCGCGAGGTGGCCGAGCGACACACGGAAGCCGAGGCGCCCGTGGAGGGCCTCGAGCAGGTCGAAGGTGGGGAGCTCGGAGAGATCCGAGTCGGTGTAGCCCTTCAGCACGGTGTAGTCGAAGCCGCGGACGTTGAACCCCACCACGAGGTCGGCTGCGGCGAGGCGGGCCACGAGCGCCGGCACGTCGTTCTCGCGGAACGTCTCGAAGCGGCCCGCGCGCACGTCGTAGACGACCGCCAGCGACACGCGCATGAGGTGCGCGTTGTGCCACCCGCCCACGTCCTCCGCGCTGCGCTGCGTCTCGAGATCGAAGAACAGCACTTCCGGCCGCGCCGCCTCCAGCGCGGCGACCGGGGCTGCGGGCGCGGCCGGGAGCGCATCGTCCGGGGCGGCGTTCGCGTCGTCGGCGGCGGGAACCGGCAGGGGGTCGAGCGCGAGCAGCAGGCGCAGGGTGTGGATCGCCGAGGCCTTGTCGATCGGGCGGTTCCCGCTGCCGCACTTCGGCGAGTGGACGCAGGCGGGGCAGCCCTCCTCGCAGGGACACGACGCGACGAGGTCGAGCGTGGCGGAGAGCAGCGTCTCGGCGCGGTCGAACAGGCTCGCCGAGAGGCCGACCCCGCCCGCGTGTCCGTCGTAGAAGAAGATCGCCGCCCGTCCCACCTGCGCGTGGCGGACGGTCGAGATGCCGCCCACGTCGTGGCGGTCGCACAGCGCGAAGAGCGGGAAGAGCGAGAGCGCCGCGTGCTCGAGCGCGTGCAGGCCGCCCATCGGGTGGCGAGCGGCCTCCTTCTGGGCCCGCGGGATCTCGTCGGGGATCTCGAGCCAGAGACCCGTCGTCTCGAAGGAGGTGGGCGGAAGGTCGAGCGGCTCGGTGCCGAGGAGCTCCTGCCCGTGCACGCGCCGGCGTTCGAACGCGGTGAGCCGCGTCGTGACGCGGAGCCGGCCCGTCACGAGCCGGAAGTTGCCGGCGGGGCGCGCGCGGTCGCGGGAGAGGATCTCGGTCTCCTTCTCCGACAGCGCCTGCGTGTAGTAGCCCGCGTTCACCGCACGGACGTGGACCAGGCGCTCGTCCACGTCGAGCCGGGTCACCAGGAACTGCCGGCCGCGATGGAGGTAGATCGCTCCCTCGTGACACTCCGCGAAGACGCGAGAAGCCCCGACGGTCCCGATCCGACTTCGCTCGGGTCCGATTTGGCTTCGCTCGGCTGCGCCTCGCTGCGCGGGCGCTTCGCGCCCTTGCGGGGGCTTTGCGGGATCGGCTTGTCGCCCGGCGGTGTCGCCTTCCAGAACGATCATGTAGCTCTGGCCGGAGCCGCGGAGGTCCACGTCGCGGTGGGGGTGGCGGCGCGCCGGGAACCATTCGGTGCCGTCCTCGCTGCACAGGAGCTTTGCGGTGTCCTCGAGGCGCGCGAGGTTGGCGCGGGCCTCGGGGGCGGTCATCCAGGGCTCGTCGGTGCGGAGGGGCAGCTCGGCGGCGGCGCAAGGGAGGTGGGCGGCGGCCACGTCGGCGTTGTGCGGATCGATCACGGCGTGCTCGAAGCCGCGCGAGAAGAAGACACTGGGGTGCGTCACCAGGTACTGGTCGAGCGCGTCCGGCTGCGCGACGAGCGCGATCGCGGCTTCGCGCGCCCGGCCCACGCGGCCGCTTCGCTGCCAGGTTGCGATCTGGCTGCCCGGGTATCCGACGAGGATGCAGACGTCCAGACCGCCCACGTCGATCCCCATCTCGAGGGCGGAGGTCGAGATGACGCCTGCGAGCTCGCCCGAGAAGAGCCTGCGCTCGATCTCGCGTCGCTCCTGCGGCAGGAATCCGCTCCGGTAGGAGCTCACGCGGCTCGCGAGCGCGGGCTCCGCCTCGACGACCCAGGCGTGCATGAGCTCGGTCACGCGGCGCGCCTTCGTGAAGGCGATCGTGCGCAGGCCGAGGCCGACGGCGAGACGGAAGAGATGCGCCGCCGTGGTGTAGGGTGAGCCGTCGGGCTGGAAGAGGAGGACGTGGCGCTTCGGGCGCGGCGCACCGTCGGACTCGACGACCGAGAACGTCCGGCCGGTGAGGGCGTCCGCCAGCTCGCCGGGGTTCGCGATCGTGGCCGACGCGGCGATGTACTGCGCGCGCGCGCCGTAGGAGGCGGCGACGCGGTCGAGGCGGCGGAGGACCTGCGCGATCTGCGAGCCGAAGATCCCGCGGTAGGTGTGCAGCTCGTCGATCACGACGGTCCGGAGCCCGCGCAGGAAGCGCGCCCACTTCTCGTGGGCGGGCAGGAGGCCGGCGTGGAGCATGTCCGGCGTGGTGATCAGCACGTTCGGCGGGGCCTCGCGCAGCTTGCGCCGCTGGCCCTGCGGCGTGTCCCCGTCGTAGATCGCCACCGTCGGCCCGGCGTCTCCGGCGCCGAGGAGCGCCACGTCCTGCTCGAGGCGCCGCCGCTGGTCCTGCTCGAGGGCCTTCAGGGGAAAGAGGTAGAGCGCGCGCGCCGCCGGGTCGGCGAGCGCACGCTGGAGGACGGGCAGGCTGTAGACCAGCGTCTTCCCGCTCGCGGTGGGCGTCGCGAGGACGACGTCGGCCCCCGCCTCGATCAGCGCGAGGGCCCGCGCCTGGTGCGCGTACAGGAAGGGGATGGCGCGCCGCGCGAGGAGCGGGGCGAGCGGCGCGAAGGCCGCGGACAGCGGCGCCGCGGTGGGGGCCTGCTGCGCGAGCGTCTCGTGATGGCGCAGGGCGTCGCGGAGCGACGCCTGGGCGCGGATCTCGCGCAGGAGAGCGGCGATGGCGGACACGTCGTGCGGCCTCCGGGCGCGCCTGTGCCGATGCGCCGAGGAGGGCTCGTGGGAGGGAGGGCGAGCCGCTCGGCGGTGTCCAGGCGCTCCGGTCGTCGGGATGCTCGGGGGAGGAGCGGGTCGAGGCTATCCCGCTGCCGCCCCGTGGAGCAAGGGGCGGCGCGGTTTTCGATTCCCTTCGCCTTCCCGCTCTTGCAGACTCCGGCCCGCCATGCGCCTCTCCCTCCAGGTCCAATACGCGGTGTGCGGTGTGTTCGACCTGGCCTACAACGGACAGGGCGCGCCGGTGCAGATCCGCGTGATCGGAGAGCGCCAGGGCATCCCGCCGCGCTATCTGGAGCAGATCTTCCAGCGGCTCCGGCGGGCGCGGCTCGTGGTGAGCAAACGCGGTCCGGGCGGGGGGTACACGCTCTCGCGTCCCGCGGCGGAGATCACGCTGCGCGACGTGGTCGAGGCCGTCGAGGGGCCGCTCGAGGGCCGCACGCGCCGCACACCCGCCGGCAAGGCGCCCCCCGCCCGCGAGGCGTCCTATCGCCCGGGATTCCTCTGGCCGCAGCTCGCGCAGAGCATCGCCGAGGTGCTCGCGAAGACGACGATCGACGCGCTCTGCAGGGAGGCCGCGCGCGCGAGCGTCCGCCGCGCGCACGCGGATTCCCACATGTACTTCATCTGACGCGCCGGGCGTCCCGATCGAGCCCCGGGCGGCTAGTGGGAGCTGCGCAGCTCCGCCCGCTGGGCCACCAGGGCCTGGCGGCGCAGCTTCAGCCGGTCCGCCCGAAAGCCGGACGTGGCCGGATCGCAGAGCTGCCGCTCGACCGTTCGGAGCTCCCGCTGGATGCGCGGGAGGAGGAGCCGAACTCGCAGCTTCGTCCAGAAGCGTTGCGCCATGAATGGAAGTGCCACGGGGCGGCTCGCGGGTGACGCGATCCGTCCACCGGGCCGGGCGGGGTCGAAGGGCGCGTCTCCCGGAGGGGCGGCCCGTTTCGCTGGGCCGGGCTTCGCTGCGTCTCGGCGGGTCGCCCTGCGCAGCGCGCCGTTCCGTCGCTAGTCTGCGCCTCGTGCGGAGGCGGATCGACGTGAGCCCGGGGCTGCCGCCCGTCCCGATCGCGGCCGCCCTCCTGAACGAGATCTGCGCCCACGCGCTCGAAGCCGATCCCGAGGAGTGCTGCGGTCTCGTGACGGGCGACGGCGAGCGCCGCTTCCTGCGCGTGCACCGGTGCCGGAACGAGATGACGGCGCTGCACCGGCGTGAGCCGGGCCTCTGGCCGCGCGACGGCCGGGAGGCCTTCCACATGAACGAGCTCGACTATCTGAAGGTGCAGGACGAGGCCACCGCGCGGGGTGAGCACGTCACCGCGGTCTATCACTCGCACGTCGGACCGGGAGCGTACTTCTCCGAGACCGACCAGGAGTTCGCGGCGGATCCGGCCTTCCCGTTCCCCGACGCCGACCACATCGTCGTCGCGGTGTTCGGCGGGTCCGTCCTGGGGCACGGAGCGTTCTCGCAGGTCCCGGGCGGAGGATCGTTCGTCGGCCGCCGCCTCGTCGCGGAGGAGCCGTGAGCCGCGCACCGTGGCGCGGGTTCGCGAGGCGGGCGGCGCGCGCGAGCGTCGTGTTGTGGGCGGCTGCGAGCGTCGGCTGCGCGGGCCACGCCATCGACCTGGCCGATCTCCCGGATGCGCCGCTCGTGATCCTGCACCGGGATCTGGAGACGGCCCGCAGGCGCGCCGAGATCCTGAAGGACCAGAAGCCCGACCTCGCCTCCGCGCGCGGACCGGGTGTCGCGCGCGTTTCCGACGTGGAGAAGCTGCTCGGAAGGGACGTGAAGGCCGAGTTCGCGGAGCTCAGCGGGCGGGTGTCGTACTTCGATCCCCGCACCGAGACGACGACGGTGATCGATTCGGTGCCGCGCGGCTCCGAGCCGCTCGGCTGGTCCGGTGACGGGAAGCTCCTCGTCTTCCGGACCTGGCGCGACGAGGTGCCGCTGGTGCTGGGACTGGACGTCGCACAGGGCAGCGTCCAACCGGTGACGCCATACGGTGTCAACGCGATCTACGCGGCCGTGGCCCCCGACGGGCGCGTCGTCTACACGCTCTTCCAGCCGGTCCCGGGCGTGGGGCCCACGCTCCGGCTCATGCTCGCGGCGCCCGGGGCGACGCCCCGCCCGCTCACTGCCGGACCGGTCGACCGGGCCGCCGTGTTCTCGCCCGACGGCAACCTCCTGGTCTATGGGACGATGGGCCGGGACGGCGGCGAGGCGATCGCGCGGCTCGATCCGTTCCAGGACGACCCCGCGCCCCGCATCCTGGCCCGCGGCCGCGACGCCGTGTTCACGCCCGACGGCGCGTGGATCGTCTACAGCGCCACCGCGGGGAAGGGACACCGCCTGTGGCGGATGCGTCCCGACGGGAGCGGCAAGCTGCCGCTCGGCGAGGGCGCGTCGGAGGACCCGCAGGAGACGCACCCCGCCGTCTCACCCGACGGCCGGTTCGTGGCCTACGTGGAGGAGCGCGACTCGCGCTTCTATCTCCGCGTCCGAAGGTTCGACGGAACGGGGGACAGGACGCTGCTCGGCGACGGCGACGGCCAGGCGCCGGTGTGGTAGACACACCGCCCCAGGATCGGAGGAAGAGTCAGGTGAAGGAACTCGTGCCCGTACACGGCGGACTGCCGGAGCCGGTGGACCGGGTCGTGCCGCTCAAGGACCGCAAGCGCTTCCTCTCGGACGCGGAGCGCCTTCCGTCGCTGCGCGTGAACCGCGCGGATCTCTCCACCGTGTACCGGCTGTCGGACGGGGCGCTGTCGCCGCTCCAGGGCCCGATGGACGCGGAGACCTGGCACCGGGTGCTCGACAAGCGCTCGATCCACGGCGCCGACGGCGGCCGCTACGCGTGGACGATCCCGATCTCCCTGCCGGTGACCGACGAGGAGGCGCGCGCCCTCCCGCGCGGCGGCGCCGCCGCCGTGCGCGACGAGAACGGGAAGATCGTCGCGACGCTCGACGAGATCGAGGTGTTCCCCTGGGACAAGGCGAAGTACGTGAAGTGTGTCTACGGCACCGAGCGCTTCGATCATCCTGGAGGACACATCGTCGCGGACGATCCGCGCACGAAGCTCGTCGGCGGCCGCATCCGCGCCCTGCCACAGCCCGTCCACCCCGAGTACGGCGCGTACATGCTGCCGCCCCGGATGACCCGCGCGCTGATCCGCGAGCGCAAGTGGGACCGCGCGCTCGCCTTCCAGACGCGCAACCCGCTGCACCGCGCGCACGAGTACGCGCTCGTCGCGGGCGCTGAGCGGCTCACGCGCGAAGGCCACTTCACGGGCGTGGTGCTGAACCCGCTGGTCGGCGAGCTGAAGGGCGACGACGTGCCGGCGGCGATCCGCATGCAGGCCTACCGCATGCTCCACGACCGCCGTCTGCTCGGAGAGGGCGACATGGACGCCTCCCTCTGGGCGGAGGTCGGCTACGAGCTGGCGGACGTGTTCGAGCTGATCGGGCTCGACATCAAGATGTTCTACGGGGGGCCGAGCGAGGCCGTGATGCACTCGATCTACCGCCAGAACTACGGCTTCAGCGACCTGGTGGTCGGACGCAAGCACGCCGATGCTCCCTACGACGACGGCAAGCCGATCTGGGGCGACTTCGACGCGCAGCAGATCTTCGACGCGCTCGAGGGCGAGCTGCACGTGCGCCCGTGCAAGATCGGCTTCGCGGCCTACTACGAGTCGCTGGGCCGCGTCGATCTCACGGACAACCACCCGGACGAGAAGCCCGTCACCGTGAGCGGTACGCAGGTGCGGAGCCAGCTCCAGGGCGGCCAGCGCCCCGACCCGCGCATCCTGCGGCCGGAGATCGCCGACGTGCTGATCGAGGCGTACCGGACGAAGGGATGAAGCTCGGAGTTCCCAGAGAGACCAAGGACCAGGAGTTCCGCGTCGGCGTCGTGCCCGACGGCGTGAAGATCCTCGTGGCTGCGGGCCACGAGGTGGCAGTCGAGCGGGGCGCGGGGCAGGGGAGCGGGCTCTCCGACGACGAGTACGCCCGCGCCGGAGCGGTGCTCGCTTCGGTCGACGAGGTCTGGTCCGGCGCCGACCTCGTGATGAAGGTGAAGGAGCCGAGCGACGCCGAGGTGCGTCGGCTCCGCGCGGGGCAGGTCCTGTTCACGTACCTGCACCTCGCGGCCAATCCGAAGCTCGTCGACGGGCTGCGCCGGTCCGACGTGATCGCCGTGGCCTACGAGACCATCCAGCAGCCAGACGGCGCGTTCCCGGTGCTCGCGCCGATGAGCGAGGTCGCGGGTCGGCTCGCCGTGCAGATCGGCGTCACGCTCCTCCAGAAGGACCGCGGGGGAAAGGGCCTGCTCGTGGGCGGCGTGCCGGGCGTCCTGCGCGGGCGGGTGACGGTGATCGGCGCCGGCACGGTCGGAATCAACGCCGTGCGCGTGGCTCATGCGCTCGGCGCCGAGGTGGACGTCCTCGACGTCGATCTGAAGCGTCTCACCTACCTCTACGACATCTTCTCGGGCGACCTCAACACCCTCTACTCGAACCCGACGAACGTCGAGCGCTCCGTCGCGGAGAGCGACCTCGTGGTGGGCGCAGTGTACGTCCGCGGCCGGCGCGCGCCGCGCATCGTGACGAAGGAGATGGTCGCCTCGATGGCGCCGGGTTCGGTCGTCGTGGACGTCGCGGTGGACCAGGGCGGCTGCATCGAGACCATCCGCCCGACGACGCACTCGGCGCCCACCTACGTCGACCACGGCGTGATCCACTACGGCGTCACGAACATGCCGGGCGCCGTGCCCCGCACCTCCACGTTCGCGCTCACGAACACGACGCTGCCGTTTGCGGAGCGCATGGCCACGCTGGGAATCGCCGAGGCGGTGAGGCGCGACCCCGCGCTCGCGCTGGGCGTCAACGTCTGGCGCGGACGGATCACGTGCGACGGCGTGGCGGAGGCCCTGGGCGAGCACGCGAAGGACGTGGCGGAGCTGCTCTAGCCGCTCCGCGGGTCAGTGCGATCGCACGCGCCTGAACTCCTCCGTGCCCCCGTCCGTGGGCGACAGCGTCCACATCCGGTCGCCGTCCACGTGGAAGACGCGCCGGACGCGTCGGCCCTGCGGATCGACGCGTTCCACGACGAAGACGTCCCGGGCTTCCGCCCGGATCGAGCAGCGATGGCTCGCCTCGATCCGGCGCTGCCGCACGCGACAGCGCTCGGCGCCGAAGGTCAGCAGGACCTTCTCGCGCGGGACCGTGGCCGACGCAGGGACGTAGGTCGCGCCGGCGGACGGCGGCGGGCCGCTCACGTCCCCGATGGGAACCGCGCGGGTCGACTGCCAGGTCCCGACGATCGAGGGCTCCGCGGCCGGGGGCGCCGGGGAGAGGAGCATCATCAGGAGCAGCAGCTCTTGAGGGTGCATGCTTCCCTATCGGTGCAGGGATCCGGGCCGGACGGTGACGCCACGCACGCACCCGGAGGGACGCCCCGCAGGAGTGTGACGGGGCGCACGGCAGCGACGGAGACGCTTCGGCGTGTCTGGAGCGGGGGCTAGACCATGCGGATGCGCGCCACCGCCGCTCGGGCGAGGAGCGTGTCGCGCGTATCGCCGTCCGGACCGAGGACCGCGTGGCCGAAGGCCAGGGCGATGCGGACAGGCTCGTTCAGGCGCTCGTCCTTGCGGACCTCTTCGGCCACCTGGCGGGCGAGGGCGGTCGCGCGCTCGTCGGGCGCGGGGCCCGGATCCGGGAGCAGGAGGGTGAACTCCGTCTCCGCGGTGCGCGCCACCACGTCGAAGTCGCGGACGTGGGCGCGCAGCGCATCGGCGACGCGGCGCACCGCGCGCAGGACCTGGCCCTGCCCGGAAGCCTCCGCGATCGCGCCCTGGTTCTCCATGCGGCACAGCGCGACGGCGAACGCTCCCGCGCGACCCGACGCGCGGGCGAGCTCCTCGTCGATCCGCTTCGCGAGGTAGGTGGCGTTCGGCAGGCCGGTGTCGTCGTCGAAGCTCTTGTGCTGACGCGTGTGGGCGTAGAGGATGGCGTTGGAGACGGCGCGCTCCACGTACGATGTGAACTTCGCAAAGATCGCGAGGTCGTCCTCGGTGAAGGCGCCCGCATAGAAGCGCTCCGCCGCCACCTTGTCGTAGAGCGCGAGCGTGCCGATCACGCGGCCGTCGCGCTTCAAGGGAGCGGCGAGGAGGGATCGCACGCCCGCATCGGTGTCGCGCAGCCCGGGCTCCGCCGAGACGTCGCGGACGCAGAACGCGCTCCGGCGCTTCAGCGCGTCGACCGAGACTCGCTTGTCGAGCCGGAAGAGCTTCTCCTGGAGCCGACCGTCCGCGCCGCCGAAGTACGATCGGATCACGAAGCGACCCGTGGCCTCGTCCGCGAGACGCAGGATCGCGTGGTCGGCCTCGAGCACCATGGCCGCAGACGACGTCGCGAGACGCACGACGTCTGCGGGATCCGTCGCCGAGATCATCCGGATCCCGGTCTCGTTGATCGCGGAGACCTTCGTCGCTCGCGCGGCGATGCGGGTCTCGCGCTCGGACTGGGCGATCTCGTCGGCGGCGGCGGCCGCGACCTCGAGCAGCGTCTCCTCGGCAGCTCGGCCGCGCGGCGGCGGCGTCCCGGATTGCACCGAGAGCACGCCCACGAGCGTCTCCCCGGCGAGCAGCGGGAGCGACGCGAATGCGATGGCGTCGCCCGCCCCGCGCAGGAACGCGGCGCGGCGCTCCGCCGCGACGCCGCCGTCGATGCCCTGGCCGATCGTCACGCGGTACTCCCCGCCGAATCCCCCGCCGGCGAGCGAGGTGGCGGCGAGCCGCAGTTCCTTCTCCTCGGGATCGTGGAGATACACCGTGGCGATCCCGTTCCCGGCGCGGGAGGCGAGCACGTGACACAGGCGCGTGAGGCGCTCGGGGAGGGGGTCCCGCCCCGCCAGGATCTCGCGCACCTCGCGTACGGCCGTGTAGCGCAGGGCCTGCTCGCGCAGCGACGCGTGCTCCTGGGCGCGCGCGATGATCTGCGCGTCGAGATGCGCGAGCTGCTCCACGAATTCGAGATCGTCGTCGGTGAAGGCGTTTGCGCGCGTGCCGTGGTGGAGGTTCAGGACGCCGAGCACCTTGCCCTGGTGCACGAGGGGCACGCTGAGCGCGCTCTCGACGTCCAGGCGCTCGCGCACGATGCGGAACGCCTGACGGTCCGCCTTGCCGCGCAGGCGCAGCGGCCGCGCGTCCGCGGCCACCCGCCCCGCGATGCCCTCGCCGAGCGGGACGCGGATCTTGGGCCAGAGCTCGGGCTCGATGCCGACTGCGACCCGGATCGTGAGCTCCTGGGTCGCCGGGTCGAGGAGCATGACGGAGCCGCGGTCGGCCCCCGTCACGCCGAGCGCGATCTCGAGCATGCGCGCGAAGAGCTCATCGGCGTCGACGGTGAGGTTCACCGACTCCACGACCTCGTGCAGGGCCTGGAGCAGCTCTCCCTTGCGGTCGCGCGCCGACACGCCGTAGCCGAAGAGGAGCCGCGCGGTGAGCGGCGCCACGATCTGCACGCCGCCCGCCGCGATCTCCGGGAAGCGTTCCGCGAAGCTCGGCTCGAGACCGGAGTCGATGACCGCGTGCAGGGTCATCGCCTCGAGCGCGTGGGGATCGTCGGTCAGACGGGCGCTCGCCCACTCGAGCCGCTCCGCACCGAGCGCGTGGAGCCGCTCGCGCACGACGGCGGGATCGGGATCGAAGATCACGGCCAGCTCGACGGACGGGTTGGCTTCGAGGAGCGGCAGCAGCGCCAGCGCCTCTTCGCTCGCCCCGTAGAGTGCGAGCCGGCGCCGCATCAGGCGTCGTCGTCCGGCGCCGTAGCGAGGAGCGGCTCGAGCGACAGCGTGAGGCAGAGGGAGCGGCGGCGGCCGGCGCCGTCCTCCAACACCAGCGGGAGTCGGACGGACCGCGGGCTGGCGATCTCGGCGCGTCCCAGCGACGCGATGCGCAGCTCGCCAGCGGACGCGTCGGCTTCGCGCATGGCCTCCGCGTGGAGGCGGCCCGTCACCTCGGGCCAGGACTCGTCGAGCGCGGCCTGCGTGCGCGACGTGGCGCGGGCGATCTCGCGCGCGTCGAGCTCGACCGTCGCGCCCGGCTCGTGGGGCGCCACCCGTTCGTACACCGTCGTCTGCGGCAGGAGCGCCGGCGGGGCGACCGGCACGCCGCCGCGCAGCGGAGGCGCGCCGAGAGGGCGTCGCGGCGCAGCGGGCGCGGGCGCTGCCGGAGCAGGCCGCGGCGCAGGGCGCGGCGCGGCCGCAGCCTTCGCCGCCGCGAGAGCTGCCGGCGGCGTCGCGGCCACGGGCGGCACGGGGCGGGCGGCGGGCGCCGGCGCCTCGGTCGCCGCTTCGGGCGTCTCGCGCCGCGCGCGGATCACGCGCTTCGAGATCGTCGTGAGGGTCTGCAGCACCCCCGTGCCGTCGGTGGCGACGGCCTCGAAGGCGCCCGCGCCGCGCACGTCGAGCTTGCGGTGGAGCTCTTCGAGCGCGTACGGATCGGCGAGGTCGCGCTTGTTGTACTGGATCACGAGGGGCACGGACTCGAGCGCCCGTCCGTATGCGGCGAGGCAGCGCCGGAGCTCGTCGAAGGAGGCGACGTTGTCGTCGATGCGGTCGCGCTGGGCGTCCACCACGAACACCACGGCGTCGACCTTGTCGAGCAGCTGCTTGCGCGTCGGCGCGTGCTCGGGCCCGCCGGGCGGAGCCACGATCTGGATGCGCGTGCGCACGCCCGCGATCTCCCCGAGCTCGATCGGAAGGACCTCGTAACACACCGACGGATCGATGCGGGTCGGCACCTCGCGCAGCTCGCCCCGGTGATCCGCGCGCAGCTTGGCGTGGATCATCCGCAGGTTGGCGCTCTTGCCCGCGCCCTGGGCGCCCCAGTACACGATGCGGGCGTTCACGTTCGGCTGCGCGGGATCCATCAGATCTTTCCCTTCTTCTGGAGGAGTCTACGGGCGTGGGTGCAGATCACCGACGGCACGTCCTTGCTCTTCATGATCGAGCGAAGCTCCCGCTCCTGGAGGTAGTTCAGGAACTTCACGGCCGTGGAAGCCGGACACTTCGGGTTCATCGCGAGGTTGACCTTCACCGCGTAGCTCCGCGTCCACTCGCGGTTCGCGGCGATGATCCGCAGGACTTCGTCGGAGAGGTTCCGCGCCTTGGCGTAGCCCTCCACCTCGTTGTCCTGGACCTTCGGGCTCCGGATGGCCGCCGACGCCACGATCTTGTTCCGGTCGCGGATCAACAGACCGCGCGCCTCCTTGTTCCCCATGCGCGCGAGCTTCACCTTCTGGAACACCGAGAGCGTCTGGATCAGCGCGTAGAGGTTGCCGCGCGCGGCCTCGTCGAGCTCGCCGCCGGTCTCCTCCAGCAGCTCCTGCGCGAAGTCGCCGACGTCGTCGCCAAGGATGGCGCGCAGCGCGGCGAGCGCCGCGGCATCGGTGACCTCCTCGGTCGGCGGCAGCTCCTCGACCTGGCTGGTTTCCTCCGACTCTTCCGCCCTTCCTTTTTGAACTCCCAGGAAAGACAGGATGCGGTCGATCACCGAGCGGCCCGTGAGCGGGTTCGAGCCGAGCGCCTCGACGATCTCGGGGCAGCGCAGCATGCGCTGCTGGTTGTTCGAGACGATCTCGACGACGCGCCGGTGCGGCGTCGCGGCGAGCCACGCCACCGTGGTGTCGTCCGCTGCGCCGTTCAGGGCGAGCTTCTCCATCAGCTCGGCATCGCCCTCGTGGACGCGCCCGAGGTACGAGAGCACGGCGGGGTGGGCGGGGCCCGAGAGGACCGACAGCGCGAGCGAGCGCGGCAGGCCCTCGAGGCTCTCCCGCGCGCGGGCCTTCGTCTCGTCGTCGGGGTCGTGCAGGAGCACGAAGAGCACGGTCGCGAGCTCGGCGGGCGGGAGCGGCAGCGCGCCCCGGGCGGCCATGCGGCGCACCTCGACCGGCGCGTCCCGGCGGACGTAGCGCTCGGCCTGGGGCGACACCGTGAGGCGGATCTTCATGAAGCCTCGGCCTGCTTCGCCTTCGCCTCGGCGATCACGCGGTCGCGTACGGCCGCGGGCACCTCGTCGTAGTGCGAGAAGGACATGTGGAACGACCCCTTGCCTCCGGTCATGCTCGTGAGCGTGCTCGAGTACTCCAGCATCTCCGACATCGGCACCTGCGCGCGGATCACCTGCGCCGCGCCCTGCGCCTCGGTCTCCTTCACGCGACCGCGACGTTGCGAGATGTCGCCCATCACGTCGCCCACGTGGTGGTCGGGCGCCGACACCTCGACGTCCATGATCGGCTCGAGCAGCGTGGGCTTCGCCTGCTCCACGGCGGCCTTGAAGCCGTACGAGCCGGCCAGCTTGAACGACATCTCGTTCGAGTCCACGGGGTGGTGCTTGCCGTCGATGCAGCGCACGCGGATGTCGACCACGGGAAAGCCCGTGAGCGGACCGCGCAGGAGCGCCTCGTGCACGCCCTTCTCGACGGCCGGGATCAGATTGCGCGGGATCGCGCCTCCGACGATCTCGTCCACGAACTCGAAGCCGGCGCCGCGCGGGAGCGGCTCGACCGAGAGATAGCAGACGCCGAACATGCCCTTGCCGCCGGTCTGCTTCTTGAGCTTTCCCTCCACGTTCTCGACCTTGCGCGTGATGGTCTCCCGATAGGGCACCTTGGGTGTCTTGAGCTCCACGTCCACGTCGAACATGCGCCGCAGGCGCTGCACCGCAGTGCGGAGGTGCAGCTCCCCCATGCCGGTGAGCAGGAACTCGCCGGTGGACGCCTCCCGTCCCACGTGGAGCGTCGGATCCTCTTCCACCAATCGGCCGAGCGAGGCGTAGACTTTATCCTCATCTCCCTTTGTTTTCGCCTGGATGGCGTAGGAAAGCACGCCCTTGGGAATGGTCAGCTCCGGCACCCGGACGCCCCCCTTCTCGGCGGTCAGCACGTTCCCGGTGTGCACATCCTTCAGCTTCGCCACGGCGATCACGTCGCCGGGCTCGGCCTCCGGCACCTCGACGTGCTCGCCGCCGCGCATCACGAACAGCTTGCCGATCCGTTCGCGCGAGCCCGTGGTGGCGTCGAGCACGGTCATCTCGGGCTTCGCGGTGCCGGAGACGATGCGGAGCACCGACAGCGTCCCGGTGTAGCGATCGATCACCGTCTTCAGCACGACTGCGGCGAACGGGCCGTTGGGGTCGGCGGGGAGGGGGTGCGCGGCGCCGTCGGCCACGTCCTTGCCGGGCCAGGCATCGCGGTCGGCAGGGGAGGGCAGGACGTCGATCGCGCGGTGCAGCAGCACGTCGATGCCCACCTCGAGCGTCGCCGAACCGCACACCACCGCGAGGATCGCGTGCTCGCGCACGCCCTTCAGCAGCCCCTTCCGCAGCTCCTCTTCGGTCAGCTCGCCCTCTCCGAGGTACTTCTCGAGCAGCGCGTCGTCGCACTCCGCGACCGATTCGACGAGCCGCTGCCGTTCGGTGGCAGCCGCCTCGGCGAGCTCCGGCGGGATCGGGATCGCCCCGCCGGCGGTGTAGGCCTGCTGCTCGAGCAGGTCGATCACTCCGCGCAGCTCCTTCTCGTTGCCGATCGGAAGGGTCATCAGGACGGGCTTCGCGCCGAGCTTGCGCAGCGAGGCGAGCGCCCCCGCCAGGTCGGCGCGCTCCCGGTCGAGACCGTTCACGAACGCGATCACGGCGTCACCGGCGGCGGTCGCCGAGCGCCACATGCGCTCCGTGCCCACCTTCGCGCCGTCGACGGCCGAGACCACGAGCACCGCTCCATCGAGGGCGGGGAGCTCGATCTCCCCGTCGGCGAGGAAGTTCGGATCGCCTGGCGTGTCGATCAGCGTGACGTGCCGTCCCTGCCAGTCGAACGCGTAGAAGTGGGAGGCCAGCGTGTGGTGGCGCTCCTTCTCCTCCGGCAGGGGGGAGAGCACCGACGTTCCCTTGTCGACGGAGCCCAGGTCCTTGGTCACCCCGGCGCGGTGCAGGAGCGCCTCTCCGAGCGAGGTCTTGCCGTCTCCTGCGTGGCCGATCAGGGCGAAGTTTCGAGTGTCGCGGACGCCGACGTCCTTCATGCTGCTACCTCTCCTTTCGCGGACCCTCCGCGTGGTTCTTCTCGAACAGGATGCGCAGGCCCTCGAGCGTGAGGAAGGGCTCCACTCGCTCGATGCACTCCGTCTCGCTCGCGATGCGCTGGGCGAGACCGCCGGTGGCGATGCAGCGCGCCTGGCCTCCGAGCTCGCCGCGGATGCGCGCCACCATCGTGTCCACCATGCCGGCGTAGCCGAACAAGAGGCCGGACTGCAGCGACGCCGTCGTGGTCTTGCCGATCACGGTCTTCGGCCGCGACAGCTCGACGCGGTGCAGGAGCGCCGTGCGCTGGAAGAGCGCGTCCATCGCGATGCCGATGCCCGGGAAGATCGCGCCACCGAGGTACTCGCCCTGGCCCGACACGCAGTCGAAGGTGGTGGCGGTGCCGAAGTCCACCGCGACGATCGGTCCGCCGAACATCTCGAACGCGGCGACGGAGTTGACGATGCGGTCCGCTCCGACCTCGCGAGGGTTCTCGTAGCGCACGGGCATGCCGGTCCGGATGCCCGGGCCGACGACCAGCGGCACCTTGTCGAACAGCTTGCTGCAGACGCGCTCCCAGATCGGGAGCAGCGGCGGCACCACGCTCGACACGATGCCGTCGGTGATCTCGCGCGTCGCGGTCCCGGCCTGGTCGAACAGCGATCGCAAGACGACCGACACTTCGTCGGAGGTCTGGTCGCGGTGCGTGCCGATGCGCCAGTGGTGGGCGAGCGCGGCCTTGCCCGTCGTGTAGTCGAACAGGCCGAGCGTCACGTTGGTGTTGCCGATGTCGATCGCGAGGAGCTTCGTCATTCCGCGTCCTTCACCACCGTCACGTCGCCGGCGAGCACGCGCGCGATCGACCCGTCCGGGCGCTCCACGAGCAGCGCTCCGCCTCCGTCGATCCCGCGGCAGACGCCGGACGTCTCCGCGCCGTCTGCCGTCGCACCGGTCGCGGGGCGCGGGGCGGTCGCATCCCGCACCCGCACGCGACGCCCGGGCATGCGGAAGCGCGCCTCGAACCGCGGTCGCAGCGCCTCGAAGCCGCCCTTCGCGAACGCCTCCAGCGCGCCCTCGAGCTCATGGTACAGCCGGCGGGCGAACGCGATGCGGTCGACCGGCCGCCCCGTCGCGCTCCGGAGGCTCGTCGCGAACGCGCGGAATTCGTCGGGAAAGAGCGCGCGATCGACGTTCAGGTTGACGCCGATGCCGAGCACGAGGAACGCGACGCGCGAGCCCTCAGCGGCCAGCTCCATCAGGATGCCCGACGTCTTCCGACCGTCGACGAGCACGTCGTTGGGCCACTTGATCTCGACCTCGTGCGCCGGCCCCACCGTGTCGGCCACGGCCTCGGCCACCGCGACCGTCGCCGCGAGGATCGCGGTCGGGGCTTCGGCGAGCGCGAGGGAGGGGCGGAGGACCGTCGAGCTGTAGAGGTTCAGGTGGGGCGGCGAGAAGAAGACGCGGCCGAGCCGCCCGCGTCCCGCCGTCTGGCCCTCGGCCACCACCGTCGCGCCGTGGGGCGCGCCTTCGCGCGCCCACTCGAGCGCGATGCGGTTCGTGGAGTCCGTCGTGTCGAGGTGTCGGAGGTCCCGCGCGAGCCAGGCGGTCTCGAGGCCGGCGTGGATCTCGTCGGGGTAGAGCCGGTCCGGCGCGCCGGTGAGGCGGTAGCCGCCGCCGGGCTCGCCCTCGATCGTGTAGCCGAGGCCGCGCAGCGTCTCGACGTGCTTCCAGACCTGGGCGCGCGAGACGCCGAGCGCGACGGAGAGCTCCTCACCGGAGCACGCGCGGGGTGCGGCGCGGCGGAGCGCCAGGAGGACGGTCGCCGCGCCGGGGCTCACGCGCGTACACCTCCCGGCAGGAGCTCCAGGGCGACGTCCGCGGCGGGAGCGCTGTGGGTGAGGGCGCCGATCGAGATCCGGTGCACGCCGGTGTGCGCGATCTCCGCGACGTTCTCCAGCGTCACCCCGCCGCTCGCCTCGAGCGTCGCCCGGTCGCGCAGGCGTCTGGCGATCTCGCGCAGCTCCGCGGGCGTGCGGTTGTCGAGGAGCAGGAAGTCCGCGCCCGCGTCCACCGCCGCGAGCGCGTCGTCGAGGGACTCGACCTCCACCTGGAGCCGCAGGTGCGCGGGCGCAGAGGCGCGGGCGAGCTTCACCGCGAGCGCCACGCCGCCCGCGGCCGCCACGTGATTGTCCTTCAGCAGGATCCCGTCGAAGAGCCCGCGCCGGTGGTTCTCGCCGCCGCCGACGGCGACCGCGTACTTGTCGAGCGCGCGCCACCCCGGGAGCGTCTTCCGCGTGTCGACGATGCGGACGCCCGTGCCGCGGACGGCCTCGACGTAGCGCCGCGTGAGCGTCGCGATGCCGCAGAGGCGGCCCAGGAAGTTGAGCGCGGTGCGCTCCCCGGTGAGGATCGCGCGCAGGCTGCCCGACACGTGCGCCAGCGCGGCGCCGGACGCCACGTCGTCGCCCTCGCGACACGCCGCGGCGACGCTCAGCGCGGGGTCGACCCGGGTGAAGACCGCCGCCGCGAGCCAGAGCCCGCACGCGCGCAGCGGCGCGCGCGCCTCGATCACCGCGGCGCCGCGGCGGTCCGCAGGGATGACCAGCGCGCTCGTCACGTCGCCGGCGCCCACGTCTTCGGCCAGGGCGAGCCGCAGGAGCTCGTCCCAGGCCGCCTCGGTGGGCGGCGCCGGCCGCGCGCTCATGCGCCGCTCCCGAGGAGCTTCCGGAGGCGCGCCTCGCGCTCGCGCACGTCCCGCTCCTCGCTCGTGAGGCGTGCGTGCTTCTCCCGCTCGGCCTCCACGACCTCCTCCTTGGCCCTTGCCAGAAAGTCTGGATTGTCGAGCTTCTTGGCGGCCAGGGCGAGATCTTTCTCGAGGGTCTTCAGGACCTTCTCGAGGCGCTTCAGCTCGTCCGCCAGGAAGGCCGGGTCGCCGAGCTCGACGCGCACGGCGAAGCCGCCGGCCTGGACCACCGACGCGAGGGGCGGGGGCGGCCCGTCGTCGAAGCGGAGGTCGCTGGCGCCGGTGAGCGCGCGCAGCCCCGCGAGATGGCGATCGACGAAGGCCCGGGCGGCCGTCGGGAAGACGAGCTGCACGCGGGTCGACGGCGGGAGGCCGAGCTCGCCGCGCACCTGCCGTACGCGCGTGACCACCTCGAGGAGCGCGTCCATCTCGCGGGCGTCGTCCGCGGAGAGGGCGGGCCCGGGCGGGGGATAGCCGCGCTCCAGCGCGAGGCGGTCGTCGCCCGTCGGCAGGGCGGCGAGGATCTCCTCGGTCACGAAGGGCATCACGGGATGGAGCGCGACGAGCGCACCCGACAGCACGTCGACCAGCGTGCGCTGCGTAGCGGCACGGGCGTCAGGCTGGTCCCCCTGGAGCGTCTGCTTCGCGAGCTCGATGTACCAGTCGCAGAGTTCGCCCCACACGAACTGGTAGAGCGCGCTCGCGGCGTCGTTGAACTTGAACGCGTCGAGGGCGGCGTGCGACTCGCGCAGCGCCGCGTCGAGGCGCGTCCGGATCCAGCGGTCGTAGAGCGAGCCCGCGGGCGGGGCGCCGGGCGCGATCCGGTAGTCGCCGAGGTTCATCAGCGCGAAGCGCGCGGCGTTCCACAGCTTGGTGACGAACGCCCGGCCGCCGTCCATCACGTTCATCCCGAAGCGGATGTCGCGCCCCTGCGCCGCGAGCGAGGTCAGGGTCCACCGCATCGCGTCGGTGCCGTAGATCTCCATCACGTCGAGCGGATCGACGCCGATGCCCTTCGACTTCGACATCTTCCGGCCCTTCTCGTCGCGCACGAGCGGGTGGATGTAGACGTCGCGAAAGGGCACGTCGCCCTTGAAGTGGAGGCCCATCATGATCATCCGGGCGACCCAGAAGAAGATGATGTCGAACGCCGTGGAGAGCACCGACGTGGGATAGAAGGTCCGCTGCTCCGGCGTGTCATCGGGCCAGCCGAGCGTCGAGAACGGCCAGAGCGCGCTGGAGAACCACGTGTCGAGGACGTCGCTCTCCTGCGCGAGCTCGGCGCGTCCGCAGTGCGCGCAGCGCTCGGGATCCTCGACCGTCACCGTCCACTCGCCGCAGGCCGCGCAGCGCCACGCCGGGATGCGGTGCCCCCACCAGAGCTGCCGCGAGATCGCCCAGTCGCGGATGTTCTCCATCCAGTGGAAGTAGGTGTTCTCCCACGACGCCGGATGGAAGCGGACGCGGCCGTCGCGCACGGCGGCGATGGCGGGCTGCGCGAGGGGCGCCATGCGCATGAACCACTGCTCGGAGAGGAGGGGCTGCACGAGCGTGTCGCAGCGGTCGCAGTGCGGCACCTCGTGGGCGTGGTCCTTCTGTCTCACGAGGAGGCCCTGCGCCTCGAGGTCGGCCACGACCCGCTTGCGCGCCTCCGCCACCGGGAGCCCCGCGTACGGTCCCGCGTTCTCGTTCAGCGTGGCGTCGGGGTGGAGGATGTTGATGGAGGGCAGCCCGAGCCGTCGGCCGCACTCGAAGTCGTGCGGGTCGTGGGCCGGCGTCACCTTCACCGCGCCCGTGCCGAACTCGCGATCGACGAACGCGTCGGCCACGACCGGGATCTCGCGGCCGAGGAGCGGCAGGCGCACCGTGCGGCCGACGAGCCCGCGCCAGCGCTCGTCGTCGGGGTGCACCGCGACCGCGGTGTCGCCGAGGAGCGTCTCGGGCCGCGTGGTCTCGACGATCACCTCGTGCGGACCGCCGCCGCGGCCGTCGTCGCCGACGAGCGGGTAGCGGATCGCGTACAGCCTGCCCGCCACCGGACGGTGCGGGCTCTCGAGGTCGGACAGCACGGTGCTGCAGCGCGGGCACCAGCTCACGAGGTATTCGGAGCGGTAGATCAGCCCCTCGTGGTAGAGGCGCACGAACACCTCGCGCACCGCGCGCGAGAGCCCGGGGTCCAGCGTGAAGCGCTCGCGCGACCAGTCGAGCGATGCGCCGAGCGCCTGGAGCTGGAGCACGATCCGCGCGCCGTACTGCGCCTTCCACTCCCACACGCGGTCGACGAACGCCTCGCGCCCGAGGTCGTGCCGCGTCTTGCCCTGCTTCGCGATCTCCTTCTCGACGACGACCTGGGTGGAGATGCCGGCGTGATCGGTGCCCGGCATCCAGAGGACGTTCTCGCCGAGCAGCCGGTGGTGCCGCGCGAGGAGGTCCTGGAGCGTGTTGTTGAGGGCGTGCCCGAGGTGCAGCGATCCCGTGATGTTCGGCGGCGGGATCACCATCGAGAAGGCGGGCCGGGGGTCCGGCGGCTCGCCGGGACCGGGCGCGTGCGCGCGGAAGAGGCCCCGTTCGAGCCACACGCGATACCACTTCGCTTCGGCGGGCCTGGCTTCGAAGCGTGTGGGGAGCTGTCCGCCGGTCGCCGCCAAGGGACGGCGAGTCTAACGGAGCCTACTCGTCCTCGCCCTTCATGCGGCGGATCTCCTCGCGCACGAGCGCTTCCGCCATCTGCGGGATGACCTCCCACGCGATCGCTTCGACCCGCTCGAGCACCTGCCGCACGATCGTGTCGGAGACGTCGCTGAAGGCCTCCCACGCCACCTTCTCGAGCGTGTCGTGGATGCGCTGGCGCATGATCGGCGAGAGGTCCGGCGGCGCGGCCCGGCCGGTGCCCGTCGTGCCGGACGACGTCGCGGGTGCAGGCGGGACCGCCGGCGCCGCCTGGAAGGCAGGCTCCGGCGCGAAGCTCGGCGCTGCGGGGAGTGGCGGCAGCGAGGGCAGGGAGAGCGGCGTGGACGGAGCCACGGGCCGCGGGGCCGCAGGCGACGTCTGCTGGCTCGACAGGCCGAGGTGGGAAACGTCCGGCGCCGTGGGCGTGTGCTCGTTGCGGTCCGTGCGATCGGCGCCGCGCAGGGACGCGCCCGGATCGGGAGCGGCGAGGGGATCGCCGAGGTCGGACCACGACACGTCGTGCCCGCGCGCGCTCGCGGGATCGAGCACCGTCTCGCGCGCGAGGTCGTCGGAATCGAGCCGGGCGAGCGGATCCTCCGATGCCGCGCCCCCAGCGCTCGCGTCGCGCGTGCGGCGGCCGACCGGCGATTCGAAACTGAGCTCGAGGTCGTCCTCGCTCAGACCGGCGGTAGCGGGCGCTCCGGTCGCACGGCCGAACGCCATGGGCTCGTCGTCGAACAGGGTGGTCGTGGCAGCCCCGACGCCCGTCGATCCAAGCGCGTCCTCGAGCTCGATGCCGCCGAGGTCGTCGTCCTCGGCGGGCGTGGGCGAAGGCAGGCTTCCCCAGCTGTGCTCGGGCGCCTCGCCGAAGAGCGCGACCGTGGCCTCGGGCGCCGAGCGGCCCTGCTCCGGGGCCGTGACCGCGGTGGGCGCCGTCAGGGAGGCTGTCCGCGGCGGTCCCGACTCGCGCGCCAGGCCCGACTCGCGCGCCGATGCCTCGCGCGCGGATGCCTCGCGCGGGGCAGGAGCGAGGTCCACCTCGTCCGCGGCTTCGGCGAAGTCGAGGGCCGTCTCGTTCTCGCCGAGATCGAAGGCGTCGTCGCGATCGCCGAGCAGCACGGTGCCGTCGGCCCCGCTCGTGGCCATCACGTCGCCGGAGGTGGGCGTGTCGTCCGCGAGCGACAGCTCGCCCTCGGCGAGGAGGTCGTCGTCGAAGAAGTCGTAGGCGTCCTCCTGCGGTGCGGAGGACGGGACACTCGGGGCGGTCGGTGCCGCAGCGGGGCGCGTCTGCTCCGGCGCGGCGGCGCGCGGCGCCTCGGCGCGCACGGGCTCGGCGGCCGGCGGCGCGGCAGCCGCGGCGCGCGCGGCCTGCGCAGCGCGCGACAGGAGACCGTTCACGGTGTCGACGAGCGCCTGCGCCTCGAAGGGCTTCGTGATGTGGCCGTCGGCGCCGACGCGGCGGGCGCGCTCCTCGTCGAAGGCCTCGAAGGTGCCCGTGAGGAGCAGCACCGGAATGTGTCGCAGGGAGGCGTCCGACTTGATGGCGTCGCAGACCTCGTAGCCGTTCTTCCCGGGCATCACGACGTCCGCGAGCACGACGTCGGGGCGGGCGCTGCGCGCCTGCGCGATCGCGTCGTCTCCGTTGTCCACCGTGAGGAGCGAGACGTCCTCGTTCGCGAAGGAGAGACCGACCACCTTCTGGATCGTCACGCTGTCGTCCGCAAGGAGCAGGGTCTTGGGCATGATCCCCCCACGGCGTCCGGGCCCCGGACGCCGATCCCACCAAAGCTCGGGTGTAGTATCGACGGCAACCGCTCCGGGATTGAATGCTTTCTGCGCCCGCGGCTCAAGGGGGGCGCCCGAAAGCCGATCAAGTCGCCCCCGGCCGCCTCCGATACGCCCTTGGTCCGGGGCCGCGCCGGCCCCGCGGAGCTCTCAGCGATGGACCTGCGCTCCTCTGCCGCCTCCGACGTCGGGCGCCGCCGACGCATCAACGAGGATCGGTACGCCCTGGCGCCGGAGCTCGGACTCTTCCTCGTGGCCGATGGAATGGGAGGGCACACCGCCGGCCAGGTGGCGAGCCAGCTGGCCAGCGAGGCCGTCATCCGCTGCGTCCGCGCCGGCGCCGAGGAGCAGCCGAGCCTCGCCGAGTGTCTGCGCGAGGCGGTCTTCGCCGGCAACCTCGAGGTCTTCCAGACCGCCAAGGAGCGGCCCGAGCTCTCCGGGATGGGCACGACCCTGGTCACGCTGCTCGTGGCGGGCGGACGGGCCGCGCTGGCCCACGTGGGCGACAGCCGCGCCTACCTCGTGCGCCGCGGCCGCATCCGCCAGCTCACGGACGATCACTCCCTGGTGGGCGAGCTGCAGCGCCGCGGCGAGCTCTCCGCCGACGCCGCACGCGACCATCCGCACCGTCACGTGCTGACCCGCGCGCTCGGCGTGCGCCGCGCCGTGCAGCCCGACCTCGCGGAGCTGGAGCTCGCCGCGGGCGACATCTTCGTGCTCTGCACGGACGGCCTCACGACCCACGTGCGCGACGAGGAGATCGCGAAGGCCGTGGTCGGCGGCGCCGACCCCGCCGAAGCCGCTCAGGGTCTCGTGGCCCTCGCCAACTCCCGCGGCGGGGAAGACAACGTGACGGTGGCGATCGTCCGCTGTGACGGCGCGGCCGAAGCCGAGGCCGCCGTCTCCTGACGCCTCTCCGGCGCTGGTCGTGAGCCGCGATCGCGACAGCGATCGGGAAGGGCGGTCAGCGCTCCGTCATCCCCTTCAGCTTGGAGCGCAACCGGAGCACGGCCTTGGTGTGGATCTGGCACACGCGCGACTCGGTGATGCCGAGGATCCCGCCGATCTCCTTCATGTTCAGGTCCTCGTAGTAGTACAGCGACACCACGAGGCGCTCCTTCTCCGGGAGCGTGGAGATCGTGTCCCCGATGATCTCCTTCATCTCCTGGAGCTTCAGCGATGCGAACGGGTTCTCGGAGTGCACGTCTTCGACGATGTCGGCGAAGCTCCCGTTGCGGTCGCCGTCGGGGCTCGAGCCGCGGATCTCCTCCAGGTTGACGAGCGAGATGCCGCGCACCTGGTTCAGCAGCTCGTGGAACTTGTCGATCTGGAGGCCGAGCGAGTCCGCGACCTCTTCCTCGCTCGCGGATCTGCCCAGCCGTTGCTCCACCTCGCCGTACGCACGCTCGAGACGGCGGCTCTTCTGACGCACGCTGCGCGGCACCCAGTCGAGCGAACGGAGCTGGTCGAGAATGGCGCCCTTGATGCGGAACTCGGCGTAGGTCTTGAACTTGCAGTTCTTGTCGGGATCGTACTTGTCGATCGCGTCCATGAGGCCGATCACGCCGGTGTTGTGGAGGTCGTCGAGATCGATGTGGGAGGGCAGGCGGACGGCGATGCGGTTCACGATGTAACGGATCAAGGGGGCGTGCTCGAGGACGATCTGCTCCTTGAGCGTGGACGGAATCTCGGTGTTGTTCTCCTTGAGCTCTCGAAGCAACGTCTCCATCCCGGCTCCCCCTTGTGTTCGCGGCACCTGCAATCCGCTTGCGCGCGTGCTGCCGCCTGAAGCACGGGCCATGCCAAGACGCACGGCGACCGGCAGCCCGGGCGCAGGCGGGCGGGGCACCCCCCGGCGAAACGGCGTAAGGGCCGGGAACCGCGCGTGTTTCGACGCGGCGGGCGGTGGGTGCGCGGACGGGAGGGCCGGGGAGGTCGGGTGCCAACCGCTGCGGCGGCCCGGCAGCCGATCCGCAGGAGCGTCAGGGATCCGACGACCCTGCGCGTACTCCGGTTACGAAACCGTCACCTTCGGAGGCGCGTCCTGCCGAGGGCACCAGGAAATCAGAGGGGTTACGGGCCTCGCTCTCGTCGGCCGTTTCGCCGGGAGCCGGATAGAGCCGTTCGGCGCCGCTTTTCGCATCCCCGAACGCGAGGAACCCGAGGTCTGCTTCGGTCTCCCGGATCGCGTGCGCGTAGGTGCGGAGGGTCAACGCGGGGTCCGAGTGCCCGAGCTGGTCGGCCACCCAGCGGACCGACTTCCCCGACTCCAGCGCGAGCGACGCCCAGGTGTGGCGGGCGGCGTGGAGCTTGAACGGCCGGATGCCGTCGGCCCGTGCGCGCCGCCTGATCCGCTCCCAGCTCCGGCGCACGTTCGCGTCGCCCCAGCACGTCCCCTCGCTCGTGCAGTGGATCACCTCGGGTACGTCCGCCGACCCCCGCGCGAGGCAGGAGCGGCGGCGCTCGGCGAGCACGTCGATCAGGAGCGACCCGAGAGCGGGCGCGAGCAGCACGTGGCGCCCCTTGCCGCTCTTCGGCGTCGTCCACTGGTGGCGTACCCACGCGCGGCGGACGTGGAGCCGGCCGCGATCGAAGTCCACGTCCTGCCACTGGAGCCCGAGCGCCTCGCCGAGCCGCATCCCGGTGTAGAAGAGCGTCGCGAGGATCGGGTGGAAGCGGGGCTCGTGCTGGTCGGCGATCGCGAGCAGCCGCGACACCTCGTCGGGGGTCCACGAGTCCACGCTCGCCGCCGCGGTCATGTAACGGCGATCCACGCGGCGCATGATCTCCCCGACCCGGCTCGCGACGTTCCGATCGATCTCACCGCTGCGTTGGAGCAGGTTGAGCACACGGCGCAGCACGCTCAGGCAGTTCCGCACGGTGTTCGGCGAGAGCCCGGCCTCGATCTTCTCCCCGGCGAAGGCCAGGAGATCTTCCTCGCGCAGCTCGCGTACGTCGCGGCGCCCGAAGTAGGGGGCGAGGTGATTCTCGACGATGCCCTTGCTCGACTCCTGGTACGACGGCTTGAAGGTGACGGAGTAGTTCGTGTGCCAATTCCGAACAGCACCGTCGCAGGGGAGGGGACGGCGCTCCTCGGCATCGGGGTTCCATGATCCCATGACGAGAGCCGCGTTGACCTTCTCGGCACTCTTCTCGGCGGCTCGCTTGTCCGCAGCGGCCGGACCGAACCGTCGGTCTCGCTTCTGGTCACCGCCCCAGCGCGTGCGCAGCCACCACGCGCCTCTGTACCAGACAACCTTCGCGGCCATCGGACTACCTCTTCCTGCGCCGTGCGAGGTAGGCGGCGATCGCCTCTCGCACGACCGCTCCAACGCTCACACCGCGCACATCGGCGAGCGCGGCGAGGGCGTCGTAGTCAGCGCGCTCCAGCTGGACGGTGAGCGCTTGGCGCTCTTCGAATAGCGCCGGTCGCCCCGAACCCGGTCGCGCGCCCCCACCGATCCCTTGCGCCGCGTCGCCATCTCGCAAGCATACGTCCGTTGCTGTGAAAAGTACATCATTTTCCAGCATGGCGGAAGTCTTTGATGATTTCGTCGGCGACGGCATCGGCACGGGCCTGCTCGATCTTCGCGTGGTCGTCGAGCCACCGGACGAGCGCGGCGACGGGCAGGAGCACGACCCCCCCGATGCGCACGTGCGGCAGCGTCGGCAAGAGCTGGCGGAGTGTGCGCTCGCCGATCCCGAGCGCGTCCGCCGCCTCGGCCGGTCGGAGGGCGAGCCGCTCGTCGAGCCGCACCGGCTTGTCGCCCTGCTCAGCCAACCGCACCGCCCTCCGCCTCGGCCCGCTTCACGACACCCAATCCGCGGCTCCGGCCCAGCACGATCCCGAGTTCGGGCACGAGCCGCGCAAGCGCACGGAGCTTGCGCCGTGGGCTGCGTGAGCGAAGGTCGCCGTGGAGGCGGTCCATCTCGCGGAAGACCCAGGTCGTTCGTTCGATCCACGAACGGTGCTCCTGGCGCGTCCGGTAGGTCAGGCCGAGGCACACGCGGCAAGCCCACCCGCCCGAACCCGTCGCGTACAGGATCCGGCATCGCCGGCCACAGGGGCGCCCATCGACCGCATGGGGACATTCAAACCACCACCTTCGCCCTCCGAGATGAGGTCGCGTCGCGGTCAGCAGCATGGGTTGGATGAACGGCAGGCCCGGCCGGCTGCCCGCCCTCGCGAAGTCCAGGATGGCGAGGCCGAGGTGATCGCCGCCGAGGTCGGCGACGACGCAGCCGACACCGACCGACGGAGGGCACCCCCACCGCACGATGAGCATGCTGCTGCTCGCCATCGTGAACAGGCCGGAGCGCCGCAGCCCGACCAGGTCCAGGGCGACGCACTCGTCCACACGGCGCTTGCGGTGGCGGACGGTGCGGCCGGTGGGGGGCCGGCCCGGGGGTGCATCCGTGCATCCGGCTTCCGTAATCAAAAGACTTCGAATGGGCTGCGAGCCGCTCATGTGGCACGACAACCGGCATTGGCGAGGGCGGCGGGGGGCAAGGGCCCGGTGCAGTGTCGGGCGGGCGCTTCGCGCGCAATCCGCAGGGACCGATGCCCCGGTTGCTCGGCGAGCCAACCATAGAGAACAGGGCGCCCGCGCTGCCGGGCCGCTCTGACTAGTGCATCCATACGTCCCGCCATGAGAAGGGCTCGGTGGATTGCTCCTCGCCGTCAGCGTCGGAGGGGAACGCGGGGTGCGTCGGTGCGTCGATGGCGTCGATCCCATCGGAGGCCACCCTTCGGACCGCGATCAACTTCCGCGAACGGGTCCCCGGGGTCTGGACGAACTCGACCTCCACGCCCGCCGCCCGCATATCTGGTGCCAAGCGCCGCACCATTGCCACCAGTCGATTGGCCTGTCGGGGCCAGCCGCGTTGACGCCGGATCTCGTCGGGAACCAATGAGTTCAGGCTCTCGAGCAGCTCCGTCGCGGTGCCCGTAAACGGCCGGCGCTGGACGAGCGCTTCCAACGCCGATGCGACGTGCGACCCCTCGACTGCGGCGATGTGCGCGGCGTTGCTGTTCTCCGCGTACACCGATGCGAACGTTCCGTGGTCCCACCCGAGCGCTTCCTCCGCCGCGGTCACCCAGAGCGTGGCGTCGGCCATCCGTGGAAGCATCGCAAGCGAGGTGGTGCGCTGATTGCGGAGGGCGCATGACACCGCGTCGTAGAGGGCCCCGAGGATCTCGGGCGCGGCATTTTCAAAGTCGGCCCACAAGACGGACTCGGGAATCCTCTTGTCCTCGTGGATCCGCGGCTGGTACAGCGTGATCGTTCGGTCGCGCAGGTCGCTGCGCACCACCACCTCGCTGATCCCGTTGAGAAGGATCGGTCGGCACACTTCGAAGACGGTCTCGTCGTTGTCCGTGTAGTACTTGCGGGTGCCGTAGCCGCTGCCACTCGACGCGCGGCAGAGCGCATCCGAGAGGGCCGCCGAAATGAACGAGATGTTGTCGAACGCGAGGATCCAGCCATTTTGCGCCGCGATCGCAAGATCGTGCTCGCCCCTCGGCTGCGCCCGAAGTGGTGGCCTACTCGGATCGATGAGGCTGCGCAGCACGTTGCACCGCGTGGTCTTCGCCGACCCCTGCTCGCCCGCATTTTCCAGGATGAAGTACGGACCACTCGCCCGCAGACACGCGATGATGTACCCGATAAGAAGCTCGAAGTCGTCGCTGTTAGGGGTGTTAACGAAGTACCGCAAGCGGGTGAGGGAACCGCCATGTCGCGGTTCGGGGAGCGGCTGCGCGACGCCCGGCCGCACGAAACGCACGGGCGTGTGGTCCACGATTTCCCAACCGTCGGCGGTGATCTTCACCGCCCGACGATCGGGATCGCACAGATCGACGAAGATCGTGCCGTCGGCCTCGGCCATGCGGACCGCGATCGACTCCGTCGGACTCTCGAACCGCGCCTTGGCGTCGAGGACGCGGATCGCTTCGCTGAGAGCGGCAGCGCTCGGCGCGGTGCGCTCGCACGAGTAGAAGCTCCGCGCCAGCCAGCCCTCGAAGTCGCCCGAGCCCACGCGGAGCGTCTCGGTGTGTCCGGAGATCGGCACGGTCGCGTACGCCTTGCCGTCAGGTGTGTGGAACAGGTGGGCGTCTGCAACGAGCCGCAAGAGTCTGGCCGACTGCTTGCCGCTGGCTCGCTCCACGCCGTCGCCGCCGCCCTCGATCGGGACGGTCACGGGTTAGCGCCCGGCGAGGTGGGTGAGGATCTGCGCGGATCATCGACGCCATCGACGCCATCGACGCAGCCCACCTCGTGACGCGTGCGGATCCGGATGGGAGCAGCAGCTCCACCACGCTCGATCCACGCGGCGAGGGCCTTCTCGGGCACCCTGACCGTGCGCCCGAGGCGCACCACCGGGAGGATGCCCAAGCGGGCAAGGCGGTACGCCCGCGCCCTCGGGATGCGCAATGCCTCGGCCACCTCTCGGACTACCAGTAGACGCACGGGACACCTCCCTGGAGCACAGGGGGCATCGTCCCAGAACGCACACGCCGGAAGCGAGGCCCAATCGGGCACCTTTCCTGCGGCAGCTCCGGCCGAGGCTAGGAGTCGATGGCACCGCGATCTCGCTCGCGCAGCGGCAGGCCGACCAGGTCGGACGCCCGCTGGACACCGAGGGAGACGGTCTTCCGGGAGGCTTCGGGATCGGCTGGCGTGATGGTGGCGGCGATCTCCGTGAACTTCTCCCCGAGCGCCTGGTAGCGGACGAGCCAGTGCATGTGCTCGTCCTTCGCCTCGGAGCGGCCAGCCGCCACGAAGCCGCGCTCGCTGGCGCGGGCCTCGACGCCGTCAAGGAAGGTCTTCAGCTCGGCGTGGAACTGCTCGGTGATGCGCCGCTTCGCCCCGCTTCGCTCCTCGATGGTCGGTTCCCAGTTCGCGTGGAACTCGAACGGAGGATCTCCAACATGAAGTGCTCCCGGCCATCCGGGAAGGAGCGGCTGCCACTCCTCTCCAACCTGATCTGGCACACGGTGCCAATAGAGCATCGTTCGGATGGTCGTGTCGGTGATCCAGTCCGCGTGCAGCCGCCACCGTGTTGCCCACCCGTCGAGCGCCGCGCGCAGCTCTCCGACTTCGGGGAGCGCGAGATCGACCGCGGCGGTGTACCACGATGACGCGTTGTCGCTCGACGCGATGTCCCAGGGTTCTTCGTGCACCGCGGGCCACCAAGCGGGAAGAGTCGTATCGCCAGTTGCGGCAGCTTCGCGACGCGCGCGTGCGACGAGCGCATCGACTGCTTCACGGAAGACTGGGAGGACCGAATCTCGCAGGTCCTCGCGAACCTCTGGGGCCTCCTGATCGAGCACGGCGAAGAACTGCCGGCGCAGAAACGCGAGCGGCCAGTCATGCCCCTCACCGGCTGCGATCAACTCAGGACGGGTTACCTTCGCCATGGCTCGCGGCCCTACGTCCGATCGCTCTTGGGGCGATTCATATCCCCCACGGTACCTCGGAGCTTCGACCGAGCATCGACCCGGGGCTGTTCGTCGCGTCGGGCACCACGGCCTATAGACACGTTGGCCGGTGCCGCCCCGCCTCCGCCGTCACTAGTTCCGAAGGCGCCCCAACTTTCACGGCTCCGAATCGGCGCAGTGATACACTGGGATGCTCCGGAGCGTCGAACTGGAGGACGGAGATCATGAAGATGGCGCTCATTCCCATCTTGGCGGTTGCGTCGCTCCTCCTCGGATGCGAGTCCACACTCATCAAGGCATTCTTGTATCGAGCAGCCGACCTTGGAGCTGACGGGGTCATCTTCTACCGCGGTAGCCTCGCCGCCGGCACGGAGGGCGGAGGCTGGCTGGGTGGCGGCTTCGGGCGGGCGGTCAAGCCCTCGCAGGACGCGGTGTACCGAGGAGAGGCCATACACTTGAAATGATCTTGCAGCCGAGCACCGCACCTAGAAGTCGCCCCGATCCACGAAGACGCTCTGGCGGAGCAGTTCCGCGCGGATCTGGCTCATGTAGGCGTGGATGGTGGGAACCTCCTTCTTCACGGCCTGCGATCCCATGCGAACGACGAACCCCTTGGGCGACTCGAAGCCCAACGCCTTGATCCCCTTCGCCGTGAGGTGAAGCGGGGTGACCGACGTTGCTGCCACGGGCACGGGCTCGAAGTAGTCGTACCCGAGGAGTGGAAGACACAAGAGGATGTCGTCGAGGAAGCCCTCCACCTCGGCGGTGCCGGCCTCGGACAGGGATGGCGCTTGCGGGATATTCCCGTTGTCGAGGACGCAACGCTTCGACGCTGCGGCCAGGGCGACGAGCCGCGATTCGAGGTGCTGGACGTGCGCCTTGTTCAGGTTCTGGTCCTTGCTCGTGAAGGCAACTGCGTGCGTCCAGAAGTCCTTGAGTTTGGCGTGCTGTTCGAGGCGGGGGCGAAGCGGGTCCCCCTCACCTAGGTAGACCTGCGGCAGCGGGGAAGCCTCGGCCTGCCCCACCAGCAGATAGACCCCGGCGCGAGCCAACTCGGGGCGCACCTTCGCCTCACCGAAGAGCGGGCGCGGGATGATGAGCCCGCAGCCGGTCCAGTTCGACTTCTCGACTACTCGGACGCCATCGGGATCGCCGTCCGGCAGGAACATGCGAACGGAGAAGCCGCGACGTTCCGGGGCGCTCGTGAGTTGAGATGTCTCCATGAATCTCCGCGTGAGCTTCGGGACTAGGCATTCGGCGGCCGGGCCATCTGCCGCCCGCCCGTGAATCCCCAAATGTCAACCGGCGACCGCCGCTGCGTCAACCACCGACCGGCTACACCGGGCCCATGCGGCAGGTTGTCGCAACCACACGCGCCGCCCCGCCACTCTTTTGAGACACGCTGCCTCAGTGGCTCGGCTCCGCTGCGTGCAGACACGCCTAGAGCTGTGGAATGTCCGATGCAATCACCGCAGCCGCGCGAAGGCCAGTCTTGTCAACGATGCGTCCCGGTTCCTCGGCGTCGGCGGGAGGTGATCCGATGCGCCGACTGCTTATTCTACGTGCTGCGACGATCGCACTACTCATCGCTGGGACTGATACCGCCGGCGCGGTGTCGTTTAGCCGAGGTGACATCGTTCTCACCGACATCGGCGGGGATGCCGACAATGGGTCGCTGTTCAAGATTGATCCTCATACGGGCGAACGGACGCTCATCGCGAGCGGATTCGGGAGCGGAGCTGGTGTCGCCGTGGACACCGACGGTCAGCTAGTCGTGGCCGATCAGAAAGCTGTGTACAGGGTAGATCCGACGACAGGCGCGAAGACCGTCCTCGCTAGTGGCGGCGCGTTGGTACAACCCATTGGAGTAGCGGTGTCTCCACAGGGCGACATCTACGTCGCCAATATCGGTTCCGGCGGCGGCGAGCTGGACCCCTTAGCGTCCGTAGTCAGAATCGACCCGCAGAGCGGGGCTCAATCTCTCGTATCTATTGGTGGGAGTTTCGTCAACCCGCTCGATATTCTCATCGATGCAAACGGAAAACTACTCGTCTTGGACGGCGACAGAACTACGGGCGGTGCCCTATTCCGAGTCGATCCATCGACGGGAGCCCAAACACTCATCTGGTCATCCTCTGCAGTGACCGGATGCTGCCAGATCGCGTTTATCAATGATCACACGGTCGCCCTTGCAACGCGCCCTGGCGTAGTGCTGGCGATCGACCTGAATTCCGGCACCGATAGCGTCATATCGCAAGGGGGTCTCCTGACCGCGGTGAGTGACCACGGGACCGCTGTAGAAGCTGATGGCACGTTGCTCGTCGTTGATCGCCAGTCTCGCAGTCTGATCCGAATCGACCCTCAGAGCGGCCTGCAGAGCATCTTCATTTCGGGCCTCACGGATCCCTTTAGGGTGGTGGCGAGTGACGTTGGAACGCCAGCCGATCGTGATGGCGACGGCATCCCGAATGACGTCGACAACTGTCCGGTGACCCGAAACGCAGACCAGGCGGACATGGACGGTGACGGAATAGGCGACGTTTGCGACTCGGATAGGGATGGCGACGGGGTGATCGACGCGCAGGACAACTGCCCGCGCGCCGCGAATGCCGATCAGCGCAATCTAGATGGCGATGCCCTCGGCGACGTTTGCGACCCCGATGTCGACGGCGACGGCACGCTTGACGAGGCCGACAACTGCCCGTTCATCGCCAACGCCGGCCAAGCGGACTTTGACAATGACGGCATTGGAGACGCCTGCGACGACGATGCCGACGGCGACGGCACGCTCGATGACATCGACAACTGCCAGCGTCTCAACAACCCTTCACAGGGTGACTTCGATGGTGATGGAATCGGCGACGCCTGCGACAACTGCGCTTTCACCGCGAACGCTCTCCAGGAGGATCACGGTGGCGTGGGCGCGGCGGCAGGCCCCGACGGCATCGGCGACGCCTGCCAGTGCGGCGACGTGACGGGCGACGGGAAGGTCACGCTCGGCGACTCGACCGTCATCCTGCGGTCGCGCCTCGTGCCTCCGGTCTCAGGCATCGCTCATCCGGAACGCTGCGACGTAGGCGGATCGGCAGGTTGTACCACGGCCGACGCAGCAATCATTCGGCGCGCCCTTTTGGCGCCGCCTACAGCCACGATTCAGCAGCGGTGTCCGCCGGCCCAGCCGTAGCGGGGGAGCCTCCCGCCGCGCGCTCTCGGCCCTTGTGCGCGGCGCGTTCGCCTACCGTCACCAGTACCCCGGCGCTCGGCGTTCTCACGATCGACTTCTCACCCATCCCACCGCACTGCTCGTCGGCGCGGGCGTCCTGGGTCTCGTGATGATGGGAAAGCGTCGCCGCGGGGCATAGCGTAGAGGGCAAGTGGGTGGATCGTTCGCCGCACCTTGGCGGCCTTCGCGCGCGAGTGGCTCGAAGCCTAGTCTCTACGTGACAGCAGAGCCGCGCGTGCTGGGCGGGCAAGGACGCCCCTCGTCGCGCTGCTCCTCGGTGCTCACCCGGGCGTAGCCCACGAGCCGGACGGGACCCGAATCCGCCCTCCTGCTTCCGTCGCGTCCTCCGCACCATCGCTGGATCCTCCCCGGAGACCGGCTTCGTATCGCAGCTTCGCTATCCGCGCCGGTAGCGCGCGAGATCGGCGCGCGTTCGCAGCGCGCGCGCGAGCCGATCGGCCCAGATCGCGTGCGCCTCTTCGTTCGGGTGCCCCTCCCAGCGGCTGACGCGGAAGTCGCGGCCGTCGAAGGCGCGGTAGAAGTCGTCGCTGGCGATCACCTCGGCGCCGGCGTCGCGCAGCGCGGATTCCGCCGCCTGCGCGAGCTGCTGCCCGGGACCGCCGGCGCGCGGCACGTCGTCGAGCACGAGCGCGACGACGGCCGGCCGCCCGTTTGCAACCACGAACGCGTTCAGCGCGGCGACGTCGCGCGCGAAGCGCGCGCGCTCGGCGTCGAGGCGCGCGAGCAGCTCGCCGTAGAAGTCGCGGCGCAGGCCGAGGCGGCGCAGCAGCGCGTCGTAGCGCTCGGCCACGAGGCGGCCCACGCGCGTGCGCCGCACGAGCGTCTTCTTCCACTTGTCCGGCAGCGGTACGGTGTAGTGCTCGGGCTCGACCTGCTGCACGAAGTCGTTCAGGCAGACGCCGTAGACGACGAGGTCCGGCTCGAGCTGCGGCAGCAGGCGGCGCGTCGTCTCCGCCACGTCGGCGCTCGAGTACCCCAGCACGCCGAGGTTCAGCACCTCGACGTCGAAGTCGCGCGCGAGCGCGCGCTCGAGCTGCGCGGAGTAGGTCCAGCGCGCGTCGATGCCCTCGCCATAGGTGAAGCTGTCGCCGACGACGATCACGCGGAAGCGCGGATAAAGCAACTTCTCTTCTGTAAGAGCGGTTGATCTGGCGTCCTTACTCACTCTCCGGGTTCAAGTAGATCCGTCCGGTTTCCCACTCCTCGCTGATCTCGACGGCCATCGCCGAGACGAGGCGCAGGAGCGAGGCTTCGTTCGGGAACAGCGTCGCAACGCGGGTGCGCCGGTGCAGTTCGCGGTTGAGTCGCTCGAGTGCGTTCGTCGTGCGCATGCGCCGGCGATGCGGCTCGGGCAACGCGAAGACGGCGAGGCCTTCCGGCACGTTCGCCTCCATCCACTCTGCGAGCTTTGGAGCGGGCCGTTGGTACTTCTCGACCAGCTTCGCGAGCCGCTCCTCCGCTCCAGCGCGCTCGGTGCTGTTGAACACCGAACGCAGATCGCGGGCGACCTGGGGCCGCATCGAGACCTGCGGCACGTAGGCTTGGGCGTTCTGTTGCAGGTGGAACTGGCAACGCTGCCAAGGCAGGTTCGGAAAAACGGCACGGCGTGCCGCACGGAGCCCGGCATGGTCGTCGCTCGTGATGAGCCTCGTCACTTCAAGCCCGCGCTTGCGAAGCCCTTCGAGAAACGCGCGCCAGTGCACCTCGGCTTCCGAGAGCGAGACCGAAACGCCGAGCAGCATCCGCTTGCCGTCTTCTTCGCGGACGCCCATCGCGACGAGCACGGCGCAGTCGATCACCGAGCCGCCGTGGCGCACCTTCTCGTAGCGGGCGTCGAGCACGAGGTACGCGCAGCGTCCGAGGGGGCGCTCGCGCCAGGCCGAGAGCTGGGCATCCAGCTCCGCCGCCGCGCGCGACACATCCGTGCTCGTGACCTCGAGCCCGCACAGCTCACGCGTGATCTCGGTGACGCGCCGGGTCGAGACGCCCTGGACGTACATCTCGGCAATCGCGAGCTTCAGCGCGCGTTCGCTGCGCAGCCCGCGCTCCAAGGACTTCGGATAGAAACCCAGAGGCTCCCCGCCCGGCAGCGGCCGCACCTGCGGCACCCGGAGCGCGAGCTCCCCGAGCCGCGTCCGCATCGCCTTGCCCTTGAAGCCGTTCGCGTAGCCCGTGCGCTCGTCCGTCCGCTCGCCGGGCGACGCGCGCAAGAACTCACTTCGCTCGAGCTTCATCGCCTCGTTCAGCAACGTCTGCATCGCCTCTGCCATCGCGCCAAGTCCGTGCTCGCTCAGCAGTTCCAGTACGTTCTCGATCGCGGTACGCTGCTCCTCGTGGTGGGCCATGTCTGCAAACTCCTTGCGGTGTGTGGTTACCCACAAGGAGAGCGGGCTTGGTCCGCCACCTCAACTCTACGCCGGGGGGCGTCGGCTCTTACAGAAAGGACGTTGCACTAGCGAAGCGCGCCGGATCGCGAGGCGGGAAGGGACCGTCGTGGCGCATGCGATCCGCGTTGAAGATGTGCACCACGCCCTGCCACAGGTACGGCCGCCGCACGCCGGGCCGCTTGTCGAGCTCGATGTGATCCCACGCGCGCGGCATCGCGAAGGCCTGCTGCATGCGCGCGACCTTCTCCCGCAGCGCCGCGGGCAGCTCCGGCGGGAGCGGCGCCGACGCTGCATCGACCTCGGGCAGCGGCGCGGACGCGGCGCGCTCGAGCACCCACAGCGCAGCCTCGCAGAGCGCGAGCGCGAAGAGCAGCGAGAGCGCCGCCAGCGCGATCGCCGCGAGCGCGTTGCGGCGCCGCGTCGCGCGCGCGGCGACGAGCACCTCCGTGCTCCCGCCGCTCACTCCGAGCCGCCGTCGATCAACCGCAGCAGCTCGCGCAGGAAGCGCGCCTGGCGCGAGATCGCCTCGGTCCGAGAACGGATCGATGCCCAGCAGCTCGCGATGCAGCGGCGCGAGCGTCGCATAGCCGAGCACGAGTCCGTGCATGCCGGTCACCAGCCAGGGGAGCAGGGCGGGATCCGCCTTCACGATCGCATTCTTCTCCGGCGCGAGCAGCAGCGCGCGCTGGAACACCAGCCGCGCCAGACTCGGATTCGCGGCGGCGTGACCGTGAGGCTCACCGTCGAGCCCGCGGCGCTCTCTGGGCGTGCGGAGTAATTCTCCATGCTCCCTGGGATTTTTGCAATTTTTTAGAGCCCGCCCTGTTCGCACTCGCGACCGCGTGTGGGATGGGTGGTACTCGGGGGGGTCGCCCGGGGGCCCTGCATCACAAGTGTTGATTGGGATGTTTCACGCTGCGCGCGAATGTGGCTTGGGTACGACCGGCCCAAGTTGGTCTCGCACGCGAAGCCTCCTGGCGGCTGCTCTAAGCAACACAAGCGGCAGAGCAGCGAGGGCCAGCGTCGAAGGCTCGGGGACGAGAGTCCACGTGCCGGGGTTGTTTTCATTGAAATAGTGATAGATGAGCGAAAAGTCGTTCCAAGCAGAGTCTGCTGCATTTACCGAGCCGTAGAGAGGGCTAAGGCAAGATGCGGCTGTCGGTTGGGAGCAGGTCTCAAGAAGAGAACTCTCTGGGAACCCGTCCACAAAGCCGGCTTCAGAAATGTCCCAAGAATCGATCTTGCCCTTATCGTCTGTGGATAGAGTGACTCTGGGAGGGCTGGAAGACTCAAGAGGATCGTCGTTCATCAGTGTTACTCCTGGGCCGGTGAACGTCCATCCATTCGCATAGACCTCCGCCGATACGTCGCCGCTGAAGTTGGCAGCAAGGGGCCCGTTGAGCCGGATCTCGAGGGTCAGCCCGGTAACTAGTCCGCAACCTTCATGACTAAGGCATTGTGTCAGTTGATTGCCGGTGTATGCATAAGTCACAGTTGCATGCGCGGGCGCTGCTGCCAACAGCAGCCACGTCACCGTGATGGAGGTGGCCATCCGGTGCGAAATAACTCGATGCATCGTATTTCCGATAGCCCTGGTCCGGCTCGAAGGCAGCTCGAGGTTGGGTTGGCCGACAGTCTCTATGGTGGAAGTGTCCGCTCCGCTCGCTGCGTGGCGCTGAATCGTCGCGGATGCGTTGATTCGCACGATCGACGATGCGTCGCCTCGAGCTTGCGTGTAAAACGAGGCGGGTTGACGTGCCTCGGTCCTTCGGACCAATCACAGTGAGAGCCAGGCCTAGCAATTGCACAAGGGTGCCAAGAAGGCCAGCCGCCGACTGTCGTGCTCCACGGGACAGTGACGGCGATGTCAATCCACTTGCCGACACGGATATCTTTCGTTGCCTGGCTGGTGAGCTATCCAGATCTACTGATGATGCAGTCGTCTCGCTGCAGCGACGATCGACATCCCCAAGATGGAGAGCACGAGCGTCGAGGGCTCCGGCACAATGGTCGTCCAAGTCCCCGAATTGTTGTCGGCGAATCCGCATCGTTGTTCGGGTAATCCACCATATTGGCATCCCGCGTCCTGGACGAAACCGATGTTGCGCGTCGTGATGTAAAAGAATGTAGGCATGCAGATCTCACAAGTTTGCTGACGTACCGTGTCCAGATTCCATTGCGTAATGGCGCCGGACGCATCGGTCGATGCGATGAAGGGCCCTCCGCTCGCGCTGGCCTTCGTCATCGTCTGGAGCCCATCGTTGAAGGAGAAGTCGAGTACGTATGGAGCGATGTCGGCCTCGACCAAGTTCGGAGGAAGAAGACTTGCCATCGTGAGAGATACGGAGACGAAATAGCCTTCGTAGTATGGGTCGCCGAAGAAACCGTCGAAAGTATTGCCTGTGTATTCATAGAGGACATTCGCCGGTGACGGCGTTGTCCAGCACATCATCAGCAGAGCGCCGACCGCGAAGCTCATCGCAATCGAGGGCGTTCGGCTGAGAAGAGCGAGGGGCTCCGAGGAAGAGACGGAATGCTCGATAGGCGTCATCGACAGGTTCCCTCCGATTAGGCCGAGGGAGCGCGCTGCGGTCGCTCTCGCGGGCCAGCAGTTTCGAGCGTACCTCTCTAATGCAGGAGTGACTCCCCGAGGCGGGAAGTGGCACCGCACCGTGGAACCCCTGTGGCAGGCCGTCGCACCATACGGGCCGCCTTGAGCCATCACGCCGCAGTTCGTCGCCCCCGCCCCGCCACCGATCGCGCACGGCATCCAGAGGCGTCAGAGACCGCGCGCCACTGTAGGACCTCTCGCGACCACTTCCCTCTCCGGGGAGGGGAATCGAGGGAGTACGCCATGCGCCACCGCATCGCCGCTCTTCCCCTCGCTGCAGCCTTAACCGCGCTTCTCGTCTTCGCGAGCGGCACCGACGCTGCCGCGCTCCTTCTCATCAACAACGGCCTCGCGCCCCCGAATCCAGAAAACGTCATCGACACGACCATCGACGAGGAGATCCTCGTGGCGAACGTCGGCTGCGGCGAACCATTTTCGTGCGCCATGCCGGGACCTCCAACCACTGTGGAGGTCGTGGACGGCGGCTCTCTGAGACCACCGCTCAGCGTCGATTACTCCTCCACCGTCATAGTGAGCGGAGGCTTCGTCTCGCAGATCACTGCGTTGGACTCCTCGCGCTTCATCATGAACGGCGGCACGGTGCTATACGTCCTTGCGTCGGGGATCGACCAATACACCAACCCCCAAGTCGCGATGAACGGGGGCTCGGTGAGATTCCTTACCGCTAGCGAGTCGGGGAAGATCACGATGAGCGGCGGCTCGGTCGGCTATCTCGCTGCGGATAAATCTCGAAGATCACATTGAGCGGCGGTTCCGCGGAGCATCTCACTGCGTATTCCTCCGCCATCACGATGACCGGCGGCTCCGTGAGCAACCTTCTCTTCGCGAACAACTCCGGCGTCACGATCAGCGGCGGCTCGTTGGCGGGCAGCCTCTCTGCAACCGGCCTTTCGGCCGTCGCGATCCGCGGCGGTGCCGTGAGCGTCGATCTCGTGGCGGTACGATACGTCGAGCGTAACGATTGCCGGGACGAGCTTCGCAGTGGACGGCGTTCCCGTCGGCGACGGTCCGATCTCTGCGCGCTCGGGCACGCTCACCGGCACGCTGCTATCGGGTGACCCGATCGACGCCACGTTCTGCCACCACAGCTGCGTGTCCAGTATTGGCGTCGCGAGTGGTCTCATCACGCTCATTCCCGAGCCCTCGACGGTGCTGCTCCTCGCGTCCGGGCTCACCGGCCTTGCGGCTGTGCGACGAAGGCGGACCGGCTCCCGCCGTTGCGGTCGAACCCGCGACACTGACGACGCCGAATGGTGTAGGCCGATGTGCCGCGTCTTCGAGGTCGCCCCTCCTCGGCGATGGCCGCGATGGACTCAGTACCCGTCGGTAGCCGTGTGTGACATCAAGTCGCTCACGCTTCCCTCCCGAGGAGCGTAGGATGGCGTCCACCGGCCCTCGAACCCCGGATGCGCTTGGCCGCGGACCGGCCAGGAGGGTTCAGAGATGCAGCGCATAATCGCCTTCCTCGCAGCCGGCGCGGCGAAAAACTCGCGACACCAGCGCTCGCGGTTCCCATGAACTTCACCGCGACCTTGACGGTCACCGTCGAATTTCCCGCCGGAAACTCAGCGACTGATCTTGCGACGCTGATGGCGATCGCAACCGCCTCGGGCATGGGACGCAGCAATCCCCCCGGCGGGGCGGCGACGCTTCCCGGGGGCGCGTTCTCGATCGGCTCGGTAGCGCCGCGCAGCCCGCCGCTTTTCAACCTCATGTCCACCTTCGTAGTGTGCGCTCAGAGCCTTCCGACGGTCACGAACTTCTTGCCGGCCACCGGGCTGTGCGCCCCGGGCATGAACGGCACGAACACCGCCCTCCCGTTTGAAGAGGCGCGCGAGCGGCACAGGGTGCCGCTGGTCACCGACTGCCCGACGGTGCTCGGGTTCGTCGAGAACCTGCCGTTCCGCGATAACGCGTTGGACTTCGTCATCGCCCCGCACGTGCTGGAACATTCCCGGTGCGCGCGAGCGCGTTCGTCATGAACGCGGCGCGGGCGGAACGCCGGGCTTGAGCGCGCTGCGCACATTGATCGACGGCGCGACCGGCTGGCTGCGCCGCGGTCGGCGCCTCGCACCGCTCGCCGATCCGCGCGACGTGAAGGTCAAGATCAACCTCGGATGCGGCCTCGCGGTGGCGCCCGGCTGGAACAACGTGGACGCGAGCCTCAACGCGCTGGTTGCTTCCTGGCCGCGCGCCGCGCACCGGGTGCTGTATCGGTTCTCGGGCGCGAACCAGTATTACAGCAGCGAGGACTATTGCCGCCTGCTCGGTGACAACCGCTTCGTGCATCACGATCTTGCCCACAGCCTGCCGTTTCCCGATGCCTGCGCGGACGTGGTCTACTCCTCGCATTTCCTGGAGCATCTGTTCAGGGATCAGGCCGTGCGGGTGTTGCGGGAATCGCTGCGCATCCTCAGGCCCGGCGGCATCCTTCGGGTGTGCGTTCCGGATCTGGCGCATGCGGTGGACCTCTATGCGCAAGGACGAAAGCGCGAAATGCTGGAGAACTATTTTTTCGTGGAGGACCGATCGATCTTTCTCGCCTGGCACAAGTAGATGTACGACTTCGACCTGCTGGAGACGCTGCTCGGCGAGACAGGCTTCGTGAACGTGGTCCGCTGCGAATACCGGCAGGGCCGTGCGCCCGATCTGGGCCTGCTCGACAACCGGCCTGAGGAAACGCTCTACGTGGAAGCCGAAAAGCCCGCCGATGCGCCGGGCGTGCGATGAAGCGCGGCGCCCATTCCCTGCTTCGCTGCCCCGCGTGCGCGGCGGCGCTTTCGCTGACCGCCTGGCAGACCGAGGGCGCCCGTGTGCGCGAGGGCTCGCTCGCCTGCGGCGCCGCACACCGCTGCCCTTTCCGGGGAGGGCACCGCCTTGGGAGGGGTACCCACCCTCATCGGCCTCATGAGCGGAGGCGGTGAGCGGAGTGTTGAGGGCTGGTCGGTAGGGGGGCGAGTGCGACCGGTGCCCGGGGGCATGGGTGTCGCGCTCGCGTCGCGTCGGCTATCGGGTGGCGCAGGAGCAGAAGCGAGGGCGCTCCCGCCATCAAGAGGCTCCGGTCGGTTCGAGATCGGCGATGGTAGGGCGCTCGACGGTTGGAGCCGGATAGAGCCGGGGAGCCGTCACCCTCGCAGCCGACTGCCGCCCCTCGCGTGCCGTCGCAAGGCAGGCGACGCAAACTGGCGTCATTTATGACGTTTTGACCGCTTTACGAAACCGTCACTCTTCGGACTTCGCGTCGAGGCCCTTCTTCTTCATCTTCTCGAGCAGGGTCGTGCGGTTCAGGCCGAGCAGCTGCGCCGCGCGGTTCTTGTTCCACTGCGTGTGCTCGAGGGCCTGACGGATCAGGTCGGTCTCGATGCGGTCGACCACCTCGTTGAAGGGGAGGCCGCTCGCGGGGACGCGCGGCGCCGAGAACGGAGGCTCGGGCGTGACGCGGCGCAGGGACCGCGGCAGATCGTCCACGCCGATCTCGCCCTCGCCGCGCAGGATCGCGAGCCGCTCCATCAGGTTCTCGAGCTCGCGGACGTTCCCCGGCCACTCGTGCGCGACGAGCCGCTCGACCGCTGCGGGCGCGATGGAGACGTGCTTCGCCCGTCCCTGGTTCACGCGTTCGAGGAAGTGGTGTACGAGGAGGGGCACGTCGTCGCCCCGCTCGCGGAGCGGCGGCATCTCGATCGGGATCACGTTCAGGCGATAGAAGAGGTCCTCGCGGAAGCGCCGCTCGCGGATCGCCTGCTCGAGGTCCTGGTTCGTCGCCGCGATCACGCGCACGTTCACGCGCACGGTCTTCGACGAGCCGACCGGCTCGAAGGTGCGGTCCTGCAGCACACGCAGGAGCTTCACCTGGAGGCTCGGGCTCATGTCCCCGATCTCGTCGAGGAAGATGCTGCCGCCGTTCGCCACCGAGAAGCGGCCCTCGCGGTGGGCGATGGCGTTCGTGAAGGCGCCGCGCACGTGTCCGAACAGCTCGCTCTCGAGCAGCTCCTCGGGGATCGCGCCGCAGTTCACCGTGACGAACATGCGCTCGGCGCGCCGGCTGTTGAAGTGCAGCGCGCGTGCGATCAGCTCCTTGCCCGTGCCGCTCTCGCCGGTGATGAGGACGGTGCTCTCGGAATCGGCCACCTTCTCGACGACGTCGAGCACGCGCCGGAGCGCCCCGCTCGACCCGACGATGTTCTCGAACTGGTAGCGGGAGCGGAGCTGGCTCTGGAGGAGGCGGTTCTCGCTCTTCAGCCGGCCGTGCTCGATGGCCTGCTCCACGAGCCGGCGGACGACGTCGAGGTGTCCCTGGTCGAACGGCTTCTCCAGGTACCAGAACGCCCCTGCGCGCAGCGCCTCCACCGAGTGCTCGGCGCTGCCGTAGCCCGTGATCACGATGCACGGGAGGTCGGGGTCGAGCTCGTGGAGCTGGCGCACCAGCTCGATGCCGTTCAATCCCGGCATGCGCACGTCACACAGCACGAGGTCGAGCGGCTGGCCCGACGCGACGGAGAGCGCTTCGCTCGCGTCGCGCGCGAGCGTCACGGTGTGGCCCATGCGCGCGAGGATGCGCTCGAGGGCTCGCCGATACAGCTCCTCGTCGTCGACGACGAGGACGTGGGCCTTTCGCAGCTCGAATTCCTCCGCGTGGCGGAGGGGGGCGCGGCGCAGTGTACGGGAAGGAGCAGGGCGTTCAACCCCGGGGTTTCTCCCACTCAAGCGTCCCGATTCCGGGACCGATGAGAACGGGGTGGACCCCCATACGGCCTCGAACGGCCTCCCGGGCGCAGAAGCGCGGGAGTCTCACCCCGATCGGAGCGCTCGGCAGTCGGAGGACGCGCCGGGTCTCGTCCTGCTGGTGGACGACGAGCCGCTCCTGCTGCGCGCCCTGCGCCGCATCCTCTCGGCGGATGGACATCGCCTCGAGCTGGCCGAGGGTCCCGCGGAGGTGGAGACGGCGCTCCTCGACCCCGACCTCGACGTGGTGCTCCTCGATCTGGTGATGCGCGGCGTGTCGGGTCTCGACCTGCTCGACCGCATCAAGCGCGAGCGCCCCGAGGTGGAGGTCGTGGTCATGACCGGCCACGCGAGCATCGAGAGCGCAGTGGGCTGCATGCGCCGCGGGGCCTTCGACTATCTCGCGAAGCCGTTCGAAGATGCGCATCGCGTGCGCACCACGGTGCGGAAGGCGCTCGAGCGCAGGCGGCTCGTGCGCCGGAACCGCGAGCTCGAGGCCGAGCTGCGAGGCCGCGGCTCGCCCCCGGAGCTGGTGGGGACGTCGGCCCGGATGCGGGCGCTCGCGCGCACCATCGAGAGCCTGCGACACAACGAGAGCCACGTGCTCGTGCAGGGCGAGAGCGGAACGGGCAAGGAGCTCGTGGCGCGGGCGATCCACGCGGCGAGCCAGCGCGCCGGCGGCCCCTTCGTGCCGGTGGACTGCGGCGCGTTGCCCGAGACGATCATCGAGAGCGAGCTCTTCGGCCACGAGCGCGGCGCCTTCACCGGCGCGGTGGGCGCGTCGCCAGGCCTCTTCCGGATGGCCGACCGCGGTACGCTGTTCCTCGACGAGATCGGGGAGATCCCCGCCACCGTGCAGGCGAAGCTGCTGCGTGCACTCCAACACAAGGAAGTGCGGCCCGTCGGCGCGTCCGGACCGGTGCCCGTCGACATCCGGGTGATCTCGGCGACGCACCGCGACCTCGCCGCGATGGTCGCCGCCGGCGGCTTCCGCACCGATCTCTTCTATCGCCTGAACGTGGTCCGGATCGAGCTTCCGCCGCTCCGCGAGCGGCGCGAGGACGTGCCCCTCCTGGTCCACCATTTCCTCGCGAAGCACGGGCGCGCGAACGCGCCGACCGAGGGCATCGAAGACGACGCGCTCGAGGCGCTGGTGTCGCACGACTGGCCGGGCAACGTCCGGGAGCTCGAGAACGTGATGGAGTCGGCGCTCGCGCTGGCCCGCGGGCCGCGGCTGCGCGCGAGCGATCTGCCGCTCGCGCGCCGTCGGATCGTCGGCGCAACCCGGCCCCTCGATGCCGACGTGCCGCTCTCGCTCGATGCGTACGAGCGCTGCGCGCTCGCCCGCGCCCTCTCGGAGGCGCACGGCGACGCCGCGCTCGCAGCGCGCCGGCTCGCGATCGGGCGCAGCACCTTCTACCGGAAGCTGGCCAAGCACGGTCTGCGCTCGAACGGGTGACCGGCGCGGGGGCGTGCGAAGGAGCGCAGGCGGACCCCGTCCCCTTGGAGCCCGGCGCGAGGATCGGATAGAGTGTCGGCACCCCCCGACGGAGCGCCGCTGACGCGGCTCGACCGAGGGGGGCCGTCCATTCCGACCGAGCAGACTCCGACCCGATCGAATCCGGCCACGTCGATCCCGACCGACTCCGATCCGTCCGACGAGGCGGGTCTCGCCGGCTCGCAGCCGCGCGTCCGCATCGTGGTCGCCCAGCCCGAGCGGCCGCGTGACCCGCTGACTCGCACCCTCGAGCTGATCCAGCGGCTCGGTCCGGACGTCCGCGCCGAGCTCGTGGGGGATGCGCGCGCCTGCCTCGCCCGCACGCGCGAGGTGTCGGCGGATCTCGTGCTGGTGGACCTCGATCTCGGGCGCGACGCCAGCCAGATCCTGATCGGGCTCCGCTCGTCCGGCCCGCCGGTCGTCGCGCTCACCGTCGATCCGAGCGACGTGGTCGCGCGCGACGCCTTCCGCCAGGGCGCGGCCGACTGCATCGCGGCGGCCGCAGACTATGCGCGCGTCCTGCCGGTGGTCGCGCTCGAGCAGATCCGCCGGTGGCGGGCGCTGTGCGAGCGCGGCGCGGTCGAGCGCCGTTTGCGCTCGCTCGAGCACCTGAACGACGCGATCGTGCGCGCCATCCCGGCCGCCGTGGCGGTGCTCGGCCGCGATGGCCGCGTGGTGAGCGTGAACCCCGCCTTCGCGCGCGCCTTCGGGCTCCCGGCCGACGGCGCCGCGCGCGCGCCCGGCGCGCCGGTCGATCGCCTGCTGCCGGCCGGCCTCCTCTCGCCGGAGCGGTTCGCGACGCTGCTGAGCGACGCGGAGACGCAGCCCGTCGAGCTCCGCATCTCGACGCCCCAGACCGACGGCTCCGCGCGGAGCTTCGATCTGCGGCTCTCGCGGCTGGACGACGACGGCCGGCTGCTCTTCGTGCTGTGGGAGGTGACGGAGGCGGAGGCGCTGAACCGACGCGTGGCGGAGCTCCAGCGCTACAACGAGAACATCATCCAGAACATGAACAGCGCGCTCCTCGTGGTCGACGCCGACGGCCGCATCGTGTTCGCGAACCCGACGGCCGAGGGCATCCTCGGCGTCGGGCCGTCCGAGCTGCGGGGCCGCGCCCTGCACGAGTGGTTTCCGGGTCAGCCGCGCGGGGACGAGCTGCTGGGGCGCACGCTGCAGGAGGGGGTCCGGTTCCGCGGCGCCGAGACGGTCATCACCCGGCCCGGCGGGCAGGTGGTTCCGATCGGGATCTCGTTCGCGCCCCTGCACGACGGGGACGGGGCGCGGGTCGGGGCCGTCGCGATCTTCCAGGATCTCTCGGAGATCAAGGAGCTCCAGCGACACGTCCTGCAGACGGAGAAGATGGCGTCGATCGGGCAGCTCGCTGCGGGTGTCGCGCACGAGATCAACAATCCCATGGGCTTCATCCACGCAAATCTGTGTCAGATGGCGGAGTACCTCACCGACCTTCGGCGCCTGTGGAAGGGCGTGGAGGAGCTCCAGGCCGCGGCGGCCGCGGGCGATCTCGCGAGCGCCCGCGCCCGCGCCGACGAGCTGAGCGAGCTCTCGGCCGAGCTGGACGCCGCCTACGTGCTCGACGATTTCGCGAAGGCGCTCCGCGAGTCCCAGGAGGGCTCGGAGCGGATCCGTCACATCGTCCAGGATCTCCGCCAGTTCTCCCGGAACGACTCCACGGAACGCACGCTGGCCGACGTGACCGAGTGTCTCGACTCGACCGCGAACATCGTGTGGACGATGATGAAGCACACCGTCGTGCTCCGGAAGGACTACGCCGAGCTGCCGCGCATCCGCTGCTACCCGATGCAGCTCAAGCAGGTGTTCATGAACCTCCTCGTGAACGCCTTCCAGGCGATCCAGGAGCGCGTCGGATCGAGCGGCCAGACCGGCGAGATCCGGCTCCGAACGCGCGCGGCGGCGGACGCGCTCGTGGTGTCCGTGAGCGACACGGGCATCGGCATCCCGGCCGAGAACCTCGACCGGATCTTCGACCCCTTCTTCACCACCAAGGAGGTGGGGATCGGGACCGGCCTCGGCCTCTCCACGTCGTTCCACATCATCCGGCGACACGGGGGGACGTTGCGCGTGACGAGCGAGCTGGGCGCCGGCTCGACCTTCGAGGTGGTGCTCCCGCTCGTCGGCGTCGAGCTTCCGGCCGAGCCGATCGCGTGACCGGGCCGCCCGTGATCCTCGTCGTCGACGACGAGCCCCGCATCCTGTCCGCGCTGCGCCGCTGTCTGCGCCGCGAGGGCTACGAGATCCTGACGGCCGAGACGCCGGCGGAGGCGCTCGCGCTGCTCGAAGTTCGCGACGTCCAGGCGATCGTCTCGGACCACAAGATGCCGGGGATGAGCGGGCTCGCGTTCCTCGCGCGCGCTGTGGCGCGACGCCCCGACGCGGCGCTGCTGCTCATCACCGGCTGGACGGAAGAGGTGCCCGCGGAGGAGCTCGAGGCGCTCGGCGTACACGCGCTGCTGCCGAAGCCCTGGGACGACGCGGCGCTCAAGACCGCGCTGCGCGACGCGGTGGTCAGCCGAGGCGCGAGAGGTACTCGAGATCCGTCTTCTGGGAGTTCTTCGCGCCGACCGTGAGGATCCGGTGCCGCCGGACCTCTCCGCGCGTGTAGTAGATCCGGCCCTTTCCGGCGAACCCGAGCTCGAAGATCGAGAGCTGGGGCGGCAGGCCGCCCACCTTCCGGCGTACCGCCGCGGTGTCGGCATCGTCGGAGAGGCGCTTCAGCGCCTCTTCCGCCTTGAGCTTCATCGCCTCGTCGCGGAGGTCCACCAGGTCGTCGATCGCGCGGTCGTCGATCTCGAGGTTCTTGTACAGCGTTCGGAGTCGCCGTCCGAGCGACTCGGTCTCGCGCGCCCTCCCGCCCGAGGTCGGCTCCTTGCTCGCGCGCTTGAGCCGCGCTTCGAGCGCGCGGATCTCCTCGTCGCGTCGGCCGACGTCGACCAGCGCCTCCTCGAGCATCTCCTCCAGCGTCCGCCGCTCGGACTCGAGCTCCGTGCTCTTGCCCGCCTGGGCCCGCAGCTCCTGCTCGCGGGTCTCCAGCGCCGCGAGCTTCGCGTGGAGCGCGGCCCGCTCGCTCTGGAGCGACCGGATCTCCTCCTGCTGGAACTCCTCGGCCGGCTCGACCTCCGCGAGCCGGCGCTGCACCTCCTGGAGCTCGCTCTCGATCCGGGCGGCGCGCGTCGCCGTCGTGTCGCGCGCGGCGACGGCGGCGGCGATGCGGTCCGCCTCCCGTCGCGCGGCGGCGCGGTTGTACGCGAAGAGCAGCCAGAGGAGGGCGGCCGCGTACACGATCAGGATCGCGTTCGAGAGCACCGCGTTGTAGGGGAGGCTCACCGTCACGTCGGAGGTGGCGGGGAGAAGGCGCGCGGCCGCGGGTCCGGAATCGATGGCCGCCGGCACGAGGGACCTGCCGGCGACGTACAGCGGGGTCACGCCGTCCGCGGCCAGGACGAGGGGGCTGACGCGGAGCCCCCCGATCCGCACCCAGAGGGAGTCGCGTACCGCGTGGTCCAGGCTCTCCTGGAGCTGCTTGCCGATGGGGCCGGCGAACGGGTCCACGCGGACCGCCTCCGCCACGGAACGCTGGAAGTGGCGGGCGAGGACGCGCTCGGTGCCCTTCACGGTGAAGACGGAGAGGAGCAAGAAGGCGAAGATGGCGAGATAGACCAGGCGGAAGCCCCGCATCCGATCCGAAGTGGCGGCGCGCAGCGCCGAGAGGCCGCGAGGAAGCGGGTTTCCCTCCTTCGGAACGGAAATCGCCATGCGAGATCGAGAATAACGCTCCACGCTTCGTTCGGCTCGCACGGTTCTTGCAGTCGAACATGCGGATGGACGGGTCTTCGGACGCGCAGATCGAGCGCAAGGGCCAGCGTGCGGCCTTCGAGAGCCGGGTCGAGCTGCGTCTGTCCGGCGCCCGCAGGCGGGCGGCGGCGCGGGACCTCTCGGTCCAGGGGATCGGCCTCGCCCTCGCGGCCCCGCTCCCTGCCGTGACGGAGGAGGTGATCTCGGAGTTCGCGCTTCCGGGCATCAACCTCCCGCTCGCGCTCGAAGGCGTCGTGGTGTGGGCCGATCCCACCGGCTTGCGCATCGGCGTCCGCTTCCGCGAGGTCGACCCGGGGTTGGCGGAGCTCCTCGGCAGCTTCGTCGCCGGCCGGCTCTGACCGGGCCCGGCTCTGGCCCCGGGCGCCGGCCGGCCGCTAGCGTCGCGGGCCGTGCGCGTCGTCGACCTCGACCGGGACATGAGCGACGTGATCCCGACCGGGACCACGCGCGACTCCCAGTATCTGTTCGATCGCATGACCGAGGGCACCCTGGCGCTGACCCGGCCGGGGCCCGGCCGCCGCATCCTCGACGTCGCGAGCGGCTTCGGCCAGGACGCCCTGGCCCTCGCCGCGCGCGGGGCGGAGGTCGTGGGCGCCGAGCCGTCGGGGAGGATGCTCGGGTGGGCGCGCCTCCAGAGCGGCCGTGCAGGGGGCGCTGGGGCGCGCTGGGTGCAGGCGTGGTCGCACCGCCTCCCGTTCGCGGACGCGACCTTCGACGCCGCGTTCTGCAAGGGCGCGATCGATCACTTCGACCGCCCGGCCGAGGCGATCGCCGAGATGGCGCGCGTCACCCGGCGGAACGGCCGCGTGGTGCTGGCGATCGCGAACTTCGATTCGCTCGCGTGCCGCGTGGCGCGCGGGATCGACGCCGTGCGCGAGCGCTGGCTGGCCGCACCGGTCAGGCGCGGTCGACGACACTACGATGTGCCGGCCGACCACTTCACGCGCTACGAGCTGGACCTGATGCGCGAGCAGGCCTCGCGCTCGCTCGTGGTGGAGCACGTGGAAGGCGTCTCGCTCGCGTGGGGCCTGCCGGGTTGGACGCGGTCGGTCGAGCGCATGCCGGCCGCTGTGGCGGACCGCGCGCTGAAGGCGCTCGGCGCGCTGGCGCGCGTCACGCCCTCGCTGGCGGACGTCGTGCTGCTCGCCGGAAGGCCGCGGTAGCTCCTACCTCCACCACCGCCGCGTACACCTCGGCCGTCGCGCGCGCGACGCGCGGCCACGCGAAGGCCGCCTCGATCCGCGGCCGCGCCTCGGCGCCGATGCGCGCCCGCGCGTCGGGGCGCGCCAGGAGGTTCGCGATCGCGGCGGCGAGGGCGGGGGCGTCGCCGGGGGGCACGAGCGGGCCGCCGCGCCCGATCCCCATCACCTCGGGCAGGGCGCCCGCGGAGCTCGCGACCACCGGCGTGCCGCAGGCCATCGCCTCCGCTGCCGGGAGGCCGAAGCCTTCGTAGAGTGAAGGCACGACCACGAGCGTGGCGCGCGCGTAGAGCCGCACGAGCTCGTCGCCGGACATCCGTCCGGTGACGTGCAGCCGGTCCTCGCAGCCGAGCTCGCGCGCGAGCCTGCGTCCCTCGTGGCCGGCGTGGTCCTCGTCCACGAGCGTGAGGCTCACCGGGGGCGGGAGCGACGCGAGCGCGCGCACGAGCGTGAGCACGCCCTTGTTCGGGTCGGAGGCCCGCGCGACGCACAGGAGCTCGTGGGAGCTGCGCGCGACGTCCGGTCGTGGTCGAAACCGATCGGTGTCGAGGCCGTTCCAGACCATGTGGACCCGCTCGGGGCGGACGCGGAAGTCGCGCGCGATCTCCGCCGCGCTGGTGCTCGACGACGTCACGACGGCGTCCAGCCGACGGGCGACGAAGGACTGCATCCCGACGGGGTAGAACTCCATGGTGCCGAGGGCCTGGCGGAAGGTCTGGTCGCGCGCGAACGACGAGCGGCGGTCGACGGACAGCGGGTGGTGGATCGTCGTCACGACCGGCAGTCCGAGCGCGCGCAACGCCAGCAGGCCGTAGCCGAGCGACTGGACGTCGTGCACGACGTCGAAGCGTTGCCCGCGCTTCATGGCCGCCGCCACGCTGTGGAACGCGCGCACGCTGAAGGCGAAGGGCTCGGGCAGGAACCCGAACCAGGTCGCGCCGAGCTCGTAGAAGTTGAGCGGTTCGAAGATGCGGAAGGGGTTCGGGCGCGGGAGCAGGGCGGCCGGGTCGGGATCGAAACGCTTGCCCCAGAGCTGCGGATTGGGCAGGAGCGTCACGCTGCGGGCGAAGGGCAGGGGGTCCGGGTACGGCGGTCCGACGGTGACGTGGACCTCGTGACCGAGGGCCGAGAGCTCGCGCGCGAGGTGCCAGAGGTAGATGCCTTGCCCACCGCTGTGCATGTTTCCGCGGTAGGCGACGAAGCAGATCTTCACGCGGGCTTGCGGGCGTAGAGCACGACGCTTTTCGGGCAGACGTAGTTCAGCAGCTTCTCGAGCCTGTCCATGAGCCGCGACTGCGTCGCCTTGAGCAGGAAGACACGGTACGCGCGCACGAGGGCGCTCTCGTCCGCGCGCGGCAGGCCCATCACCGACCGCAGCGCCCAGTAGGGCGTGTGCAGCGCGTGCGCGAACCCGACACCGGTGGTCGCGAGCCCCGCATCCGCGAGACCACGAGCGAGGTCGCGCGGGCGGAAGATCCGGATGTGGCCCCCGGGGCTCTCGAAGTAGTCGTCCCCGAGGCGGAGATAGAGGTGCTCGCTCGTCGCGGTGGGGATCGTCACGGCGACACGGCCGCCGGGCTTCACGACGCGCGCGAGCTCGCGCGCCGCCGATCGGTAGTCGTGCACGTGCTCCATCACCTCGGAACAGATCACCGAGTCGAAGCTCGCGTCCGCGAACGGGAGCTGGAACGTGTTGCCGTGCAGCATCGCGCCGGTGCTGCCGACCTGCTTCGCGCGCGCACGCAGCGCACCCGAGGCGCGGTCGAGGGACGGCCGGTCGAGGTCGAGGCCGTAGACCCGGGCGCCGCGGTCGAGCGCCCCGAAGCAGTGTCGCCCTTCGCCGCAGCCTGCATCCAGCAGGCGGTGGCCGGGTCGGATCTCAAGCCGCTCGAGATCGACGGTGAGCAGCACGGATCGTCTCTTCGAACACGTCGGCGAGCTGCGCGGCCGCTTCCTTCCAGCGGAACAGGCGCGCCACGCGCGCGCGCGCGGCCCGACCCATGCGCGCGGCACGGTCCGGATCGGACAGGACGTCGGCGATCGCGGAGGCCAGGGCGCGCGGGTCGCGCGGGGGCACGAGCCGGCCCGCCTCGCCGTCGGTGCCCACCACCTCCGGCAGCGCGCCCACGGCGTTCGCGATCACGGGAAGCCCGCAGGCCATCGCCTCGCTCGCGGGGAAGCCGAAGCCCTCGAAGAACGACGGCACGACGGCGGCGCGCGCCGTCGAGTACTGCGCGACGAGCTCCGGTACCGTCAGCATCTGCCGGTGCAGGGTCACGCGCCGCTCGAGGCCGTGCTGCCGGACGAAGCGGGGCACCAGGCCGTGGTCGGGGATGCGGCCGTCGACGATCTTGAGCGTCACGTGCTCGGGCAGGTGCGTCATCGCCTCGAGCAGGGTGCCGATCCCCTTCTTCCGGTCCTCGGTGCGCCCGACGAAGAGGAGGTCGGCTTCGATCCGCTGGCCGGCGACGGGATGGAACACGTCGAGGTCGGTGCCGTTGTAGACGACGGCCACCTCCTTCTCCGGAATGCCGAAGTAGCGCTCGATCTCGGTCCGCGACGCCTCGCTCACCGTCACGATGCGAGCGAGGCGAGGCGCGACGACCTGCTGCATGAACAGCGGGAAGTACAGCGTGCGCCTCACCTTCTTGAGGAGCGACGGGTCGATCGCGAAGTCGGCCTCCCGGTCGATGTGGAGGGGGTGGTGGATCACCGAGACGACCGGCGTGCCGGCGGCCTGGATCCCGAGGAGCCCCCACGAGAGGCACTGGTTGTCGAACACCACGTCGAACCGGTGCTTGCGCTGAAGGTCCCGCCAGCGCAGGAGGAGCCGCAGCCCGAAGGTCTGCATCTCGGGAAAGACACCAATCCGCGACACCCCGAGCTCCCAGAGGTTGAGGGGCCACAGCAGCCGGAAGGGGTGCTCGCGGCGCGCCCACTCGGGGTGCGGGACGCCGAACACGTTCTCGTTCGGGATCTCGTGCAGCGGGATGCCCGGATCGAGCTGCGGCAGCGGCGGTCCGGCGATCACGTGGACGTCGTGGCCGGCGCGCCTCCACTCGTTCGCGAGGCAGGCCGCGTAGATGCCCTGGCCGCCGCAGAACATGTTGCCGCGATACGTGAGGAGGGCGATGCGCACGGGGCCGCCTACCGCGAGCTCTCCGAGGCGGCCGGCGAGTCCTGCGCAGGGGGCTCGGGGCGTTCCTCGGGCTCGACGCGGATCGTTGCGATCGTCCAGCCGACCCAGAAGGTGAGCCCGAGGACGAAGAACACGAGGCCGGCCACGGGGAGCGCGAGGGCCCAGTAGCTCCGCTCGAGGAGGCCGACGAGGAAGAGGAGACCCACGACGGCGACGCCGATGCAGATCAGGCCGCCCTGGGCGCGTGAGGAATCGGTCATCGGGCCTTCTTCCTGTCCTCTCTCGGCGTGCGACGCTCGCGCGCGAAAACGGATGATCCGCCATGGCCGTCGGGGAGAGGACTCGATCCCTGGCAAGCCAGGTGGGCTCCGTATGGCGGCGACACGTCACCACCAGGCACGGATCCCGAATCGTAAGCCCCATGCGGGTCGAGCGACGCTCCCGCAAACGCACCGGGCAGATCCGGGCGGGATGATGAACACCAGGGGGGGCGCTGTCAACGCGAACGCGCCCGAGCGGCTACGCTGCGCCCGTGCTCGTGATCGGCCTCATGTCGGGGACCTCGGCCGACGGCGTGGACGCGGCCCTCGTGGAGTGGCCCGACGGTCCGGACGCGCGTCCGTTCCGCCTCGTCGCCTTCCGCGAGGAGCCGTTCGATCCTGCGTTGCAGGCGCGCATCCATCAGCTGGCCGCGGGACGCGTGCCCGCGCCGGCGGCGCTGCGCGAGCTCGCGACCCTCGACGTCGAGCTGGGCGAGCGCTTCGCCGAGGCGGCCGCGGGCGTGGCCGCCGCCGCAGGCGTGCCCCTCGAGCGCGTCGCCGCCGTCGCCTCCCACGGGCAGACCGTGGCCCACTACCCCGAGGCGCGAGCGACGCTCCAGATCGGCGACCCGTCCGTGATCGCCGAGCGCACGGGCTGCACCACCGTCGCGGACTTCCGCCCGCGCGACGTCGCGGCGGGAGGCGAGGGCGCGCCGCTCGCGCCGTTCTTCCACTTCGCGGCGCTCGGCGATCCCACCGAGTCGCGCGTGGCGCTGAACCTCGGCGGCATCGCGAACGTCACGTGGATCCCGCGCGACGCGCGCCCCGACGACGTGCTCGCGTTCGACGTCGGCCCGGCGAACGCCCTCGTCGACGGCGTCGTCCGGGCGCTGACCGACGGACGCGAGCGCATGGATCGCGACGGCGCGCGGGCGCGCCGGGGCCGCGTGGACGAAGCGCTCCTCGCACGCCTCCTCGACGACGACTTCCTGCGGCGCCCGCCGCCCAAGTCGACGGGACGGGAGCGCTACGGTCTCGCCGAGGCGGAGCAGCTCGCAACCGAGTGGGCGCGCGCCGCCCGTTCCCCCGACGACCTTGTCGCGACGCTCACCGAGTTCACGGCGCAGGCCGTCGCTCTGGCGTGTCGCACCTTCCTGGTGTCGGGCGGACGCCCGGAGCGGCTGCTGGTGGGCGGGGGAGGCGCGCGCAACCCCGCGGTGATGGAAGCGCTCGCCCGCGCCCTGCCCGGCGCGCGGGTCGAGCCCTTCGACGCAGCGGGCGTCCCCGCGCAGGCAGCGGAGGCCATGGCGTTCTCGCTGCTGGGCCGAAACGCCCTGCTCGGAGTCCCGAACCACCTGCCTCGCACGACCGGCGCGAAGCACGCGGCCGTGCTGGGAGAGATCGTGCCGGGAGCCCGGCCGGTGAGGTGGCGCTAGCGGGTTTCCGACCCCAGGTCGGGCCACACGTGAACGTGTGTGCTCAACGAGGTCTCCTGACGAAACGTGTCGGGAGAGTGTCGATACGTCACCTTCCGAATCCGGCCTTCCGAGCTCCGTCCGCCGAGCCCGGACGAGCGGCTACAGCTTCACGATCAGCCCATCATCCGCGGTCTCGAACCCGCAGCTGCCGCGGCGCGCCGCCATTCCCTCGCCCAGATGCGTGAGGATCATGCGCCCGCAGTCGAACGCACCGCGTTGGGCGGAGAGCTCTTCGAGGCTCAGGTGGTACTCGAACTGCGGGGTGACGAGCGTGCACTCGCACACGAACAGGTCGGAGCCGCGGACCGCGGTGGGCAGGCCGTCGAACCAACCGGTGTCGCCGGAGAAGGCGACACGGCGCGCGCCCGCCTGCAGGCACAGGCCGTGGGGCGAGGAGTCGCGCTGGTGCTTGGTCTCGAAGCTGCGCACCCGGACCGGACCGATCTCCTGCTCAGTGCCCGTCGCGAGCTCCTCGAACGAGAGCGCGAACGGAAACGCGCGGTCCTCGAGCGCGTGTCCGAGCGCCGTGGCGGCCGCGCGCACGCGCGCCTCCACCCCCGGCGGCCCTGCGACACGGAGCGGCCGCCGGCGGCGATCCTCGTAGATCGACGCGAGCAGGAAGGTCGGGATCCCGCCGAAGTGGTCGGCGTGGAAGTGCGAGATCACGATCGCGTCGATCTCGACGCGGGGAATCCCGAGTGCGGCGAGACCGGTGCACGTCGTGGTGCCGCAGTCGACGAGGATGGCGCCGTGCGGAGCGCGCAGAACGGCTGCCGACTGGCGCCGCCCGCCCGCGCCGAACGCGTCGCTCGTGCCCACGAAGACCAGCTCGGTCATGCGGCGTCGCCCGGGGGATCCGGCTCGCAGGGGTGGAAGCGGCCCCCCGCGAATACGCCGTTCCTACCGATGAAGCCCGCAGGCACCTCCTCGCCGTCCCAGACGACGACGCGCTCCAGGCGCACTCCGCGGCCGAGGTGCGCGCCGGCCCCGATCACGACCCCCGGCTCGAAGCGCGCGCCGCGCAGGGTCGCCTCGGCGTCGGCGTCGAGATACGACAGCCGGAGCGGCGCGAGGTTCGCGGCGAGGTATTCGGCCGGCGTCCCGACCGGTTCCCAGAAGCAGTCCGGGGGACGCGCCACCTCGGCGCGGATCCCTCCTTCACCGGCCGCGAGCGCGGGGGCGAGCCACTCGTCGAGGTGCCCGAAGGCTTCGCGATCCGGGAGCCAGTCGAACGCCCGCGCGGCGATCACGTTCGCCCAGCAGTAGACCCCGGCCTGCTTCTCGCCGCCGAGGTCGAACCGACTGCCGATCCGTCTGACGCGTCCCTCCGCATCGGTGCCGATCGTACCGAAGGAACGCGCGCGTGGATCGTCGCGCAGCAGGAGGGTCGCGGCGTCGCCCCGCCGCCGGTGCCGTTCCACCAGACCCGGGAGGTCGTAGTCCAGGAGCATGTCGCCGCCGAGGATCAGGCAGGGATCGCTCTCACGCAGGAAGGCCGCCGCGCGGCGGATGCCGCCTCCCGTCCCCAGCAGCTCACGCTCGAACGAGAACGCGAGATGCAGGCCCGCCGGGCGGCTGGCCTCGGCCGCGGACACGAGCACCTCGGGGAGGTGATGGGTGTTGATCACCACCTCGGTCACGCCGAGGGCGGCGAGCTGTGCGAGCGGGTAGGCCACGAGCGGGAGCCCGCGCACCGGGAGGGCGGGCTTCGGGCGCAGGTACGTGAGCGGGCGCGCGCGCGTGCCGAGCCCGGCGGCGACGATCATCGCCCTCATGCCGACTCCGGCAGCGTGGCGATCAGCTCCGCGAGGCGACGGAGGCGCGGGGAGCTCGGCCCGACGCGCGCCGCCGCGGCCCGCAGCGCTCGCACCGTGGCCGGTACGAAGCGGAGCGATTCGGGCAGGCCGCGAACCCGCGCGGTGTAGTAGAAGAGGCCGTGGTCCTTGCCCTTGCGCGTGAGCGTGAGGAGGTCGAATCGACGCGAGAAGGTGTCGGGGTCCGGCGCATCCGGCAGGACGGGACGCACGCGGCCGAGGTGGAACGCGACTTCCTCGTCGGGCAGCTCGAGGTAGGAGTCCCGCAGCAGGCACACGAGGTCGTACTCGGGCGGAGCGAGCAGCGCACCCTGGAGGTCGATCGCGCACAGGCGACGGCCCGGAGGCCGTCCCGGGCGCACCAGGAGGTTCGCGCTCTGGAAGTCGCGGTGCGCGAGCCGCTGCGGCGCCCGGGCCGCCTCCGCGGCGATCTCGTCGAAGGCCTCCACCACCGCGCCGCGCTCGGCGGAGGTGGCCTCTCGCCCCAGCCCCGCCGGGAGCCCGTGCGACGCGAAGAAGTCGGCCTTGTACGCGAAGAGGGATGCGTCGAGGCTCCGGTCGAACGCCTGCACGCGGCCGGTCGGGTCCACTGCGCGCTGATAGAGCGGCGTCAGGTCGCACGCCTCGGTGTAGAGCCGCCGTCGTTCCGCTGCGTCGGCGCGCGCCGCCGCGGCGCCGAGGGACTCCGCGCCCAGGTCCTCGAGCAGCGCCACACCGGCTGCGGCGTCGCCCCCGTAGGAGGCGGGCACCGGGACCCCCCGCGCCTCGAGGAACGACCGCAACGGCTCGAGCGGCGGCTCAGGCTTCGCGCCGGCCGGCCGGCGCGCCGGGTCCTCGGGCGCCTCCACGCGTGCCACCAGGCTGCGGGGCTCGCCCGAAGCCAGTGTCACGCGGAAGAATCGCCGCAGGCCGAGCCCGCGCGGCATCTCTTCGAGCGCGGCCACGTCGCGACGGAGGGCGTCCCGGACGACGCGACGCACCGTCGCGAACGCGGGGTCGTCGGATTCGGCGCGCGCGCTCATCGGAAGAAGGCGTGACACGCTGCGGTGGCGACCGTGAAGCCCGCGAGATCGCCGAGGAGACACGCCGCGAGCGCGTGCCGGCTCTCCCGGATTCCAGCGGCGCCCAGGTAGACGGCCAGCACGTAGAACGTCGTCTCGGTCGAGCCCTGATAGGTGGAGACCAGCACCCCGATGAACGAGTCGGCGCCGTGTGTCTTCATGATCTCGCTCATCACGCCGAACGCGCCGGAGCCCGAGAGCGGCCGCAGCAGCGCCATCGGCAGGGCCTCCGCGGGCACGCCGAGCCGACTCGTGATCGGGTCCAGCACGCCGATCACGAGGTCGAGGGCGCCCGAGGCCCGGAACATCGCGACCGCCACGAGGATCACCACCAGGAAGGGCAGGATGCGCGTGGCGACCTCGAGGCTCTCCTTCGCGCCCTCGACGGCCGCGTCGTAGACCTGGACGCCGCCGCCGACACCGACGAGGAGCAGGAACGCGATCATGACCGGCAGCAGCCAGTTCGCGAGCACGTCGCGCGTGACCTCCGCGCCGCTGCTCGAGCCGAGCGCCTCCACCACGTGAACCACGAGCCCGACGGCCAGCACGAGCCAGAAGGCGCGGATCAGGAGGCGCGCGCGCGGGGAGGGCGCGAGGGGCCCGGTCGGCCCCGGCATCTCGGGCTCCGGCACCGCGCTGACCGGCCCGGCCGGCCCTCCTCTCGCATCGGACGCGGCGAGCGCGGGAAATGCGTCGACGCGGTACCGCGGCAGGCGGCGGAGCGCGAAGTGCGCGAGCACGGCCGTGGTGCACGACGCGAAGGTCGCGAGGAGCGTGGGAATCCAGATCGAGGCCGGCGCCGTGGAGCCCGCGCCCGCGCGGATCGCGATCGTCCCCAGCGGAAAGAGATGGATGACCGTGGCGTTGATCGCGATGAAGAGCACCGTCGCGTCGCTCGCGACGCCGGGACGCGCGTTCAGCTTCTCGAGCTCGACCATGGCCTTGAGGCCGAACGGCGTGGCGGCGTTTCCGAGACCGAGCACGTTCGACGCCAGGTTCATGATCATCGCGCTCATCGCGGGGTGATCCGCGGGGACGTCGGGGAACAACCGTCGCATCAGCGGGGCGAGCGCGCGGCTCACCGAGAGGAGCAGACCGCCCTCGCGTGCGACGCGCATCAGCCCGAGGAAGAACGCCATCGCGCCGAGCAGCCCGATCACGAGCTGCACGGCGTTCTTCGCGCCCTCGAGCGTCTGCTGCTGGAGCTCCTCCATCCGTCCGGTGAAGGCCGCGACCAGGACGGAGACGAGCACGAGCCCGAGCCAGATGGCGTTGAGCAACCGACCCCCCGACGCCACGCCTTCCGGCGTGCGATTGCCCCGCGGCAGGCTCGGGGATACGGTCGGCGTCGTCAAGCGACGCGAGGCGGGATCCTCCCGCGCTGCTCGGGAGCCCCGATGCCCCGCCGATGGGTCCGCACGCTGCTCGCGGTCGTGGCGCTGGCGATGCCGATCGCCCGGGACGGCGCAGCCGGCGCGCTCGACGCCGCGCTCGCGACGCCGGCGCTGGCCGGCGCGCAGACGGCAGCGCTCGTCGTGGACGCGGAGACCGGCGAGGTTCGCTTCTCGCGCGATCCCGATCGTGCGCTCGTGCCCGCGTCGAACCAGAAGCTCCTGACCGCGCTCGCCGCGCTCGCGACCTTCGGGCCGGCGCACCGCTTCGTGACCTCCGTGCTTGCGAGCGGGCCCCTGGACGCCGCCGGCCGCGTCGACACGCTGTACGTGCGCGGGGGCGGAGACCCGGCGCTGCGCTCGGAGGACTGGTGGCGCCTCGCGGCGGACCTCCGTCGAGGCGGCCTCGCGAGCGCGCGCCGCCTCGTCGTCGACGACTCGGTCTTCGACGCGCAGTGGTGGCACCCGAGCTGGGGAGCGCCGTCGGCCCGCCCCTATTTCGCGCCGATCGCCGCGCTCCAGGCGAACGAGGGGGTGTACGTCATCGAGGTGCGTCCCGGGGCGGAGGCCGGTGACCCGGTACGGGTCTCGGTCGATCCGCCCGCGGACTACCTCGTTCTCGTCACCCGCGCGGTGACGGCGGCGCGCGGCACCCCGCCTTCGATCACGCTCGATCGCGGGCTCGGGGACGGCTACGAGACCGTCGTGCTGAGCGGACGCATCGCCGTCGGCGACGACCCCGCGCTGATCCGTCGCAGCGTCGCCGACCCCACGGCGTATGCGGGCTCGGTGCTCGCGCTCGCGCTCCGCGCGCAGGGGATCGAGCTGACCGAGCGGCCGGAGACCGGCCGCGCCCCGGCGGATGCGACGCTCCTCCTCGCGTTCGAGGGGCCGCCGCTCGCGGAGAGCGTGCGGCTCATGCTGAAGCAGAGCAGCAACGCGGTCGCCGAGACGCTCACGAAGGATCTCGCGGTCGCGATGGGCGCCGACCGCGGGGACTGGGGCTCCGGCGTCGCGGCGTCGCGCGCGGCGCTCGCGCGGGCCGGAGTCGACGTCGCTGCGCTCCGGATGGTCGACGGCTCCGGGCTCTCGTACGAGAACCGCGTGACGCCGCGCACGCTCGTGAGCGCCCTCCGCGTCGCGCGCGCCTCCTTCGCATACGGCCCCGAGCTCGTCGCGGCCCTGCCGATCGCCGGCCTCGACGGGACCCTGCGAGCCCGGGCGAGCGCCGTCCGCGGGGAGCTGCGCGCGAAGACGGGTCTCCTGAACCACGTCGCGGCGCTCTCGGGCGAGGCCGTCACCCGCGGCGGACGCGTCGTCGTGTTCTCGGTCCTCGTGAACGGCTATCGATGCGGGGACGACGAAGCCATGAAGGCGATCGACGGCTTCGCGGCGGCGATGATCGAATCGGATCCGGCGACACGCGCAGCAGATGCGACACGATGAGGCGGAATGGAGGAGCGGGGGCTCGGCGATGCGAGCTGGATCGCGCAGGCCCGAGGTCCCGGGGCGGCGTCACCGCCCCGGGATCTCGGGCGCCGTCTGCGCCGGGTGCGCTCTAGCGCCCGCGGCGGGCCTTGCCCTTGCCGAGCAGGAGCCAATCGAGCGACACGCCCTCCTTGATGGCGAGCGTGACGAGGAAATCGGTGTGCGGAGTGGTGCCGCTCTCGTATCGATTGACGTTCTGCTGGAACACGCCGAGATCTCGCGCGAACTGGCGCTGGGAGCGATCCCCGCGGACTTCGGCGAGCCTCTTCGGAAGCTGCTTCTTGAGACGCTCGACTGATGCTGACGCCATGTGTTGTCACTCCTTCGCCCAGCGTTCTGGCTCCTGCGCAGCACCTCTGCCCGCGGAGCCCGGACCCGATGTGGCCGTCGTGACCCGGCCTGGTCGACTTGACCCGACCCGGTCGACTTGACCACTTGGCACTCTATCGTGTCACGCTGCCCAATGTTGAGCAGAAACCCGATGAACGATGGAGTCACTCTAGCACGTCACCTGGGAGCGTCACGGCCGAATGGAGAGATCGTGAAGCAACCATGAACCGGCGTCACGTGTACCCGAATGCGCGTACCCCCGTGAGGAGGCTCCGTCGCTGGAGAGCGGGATGCGGGTGATCGCGGGACGGCTCGGCGGGCGTCGGCTCCGGCCGCCGCCGGAGGCGGGCGTGCGCCCGACTTCCGATCGCGTGCGCGAAGCGCTGTTCGCGCGTCTCGGTGCGCTCGAAGGTGCGCACGTGCTCGATCTCTATGCAGGAACGGGCGCCCTCGGCATCGAAGCGCTCTCGCGCGGCGCCGCCGCTGCCATCTTCGTGGAACGCGCCGCTGCGTCGCTCACGGTGCTGATTGCAAATATTGCCAACCTGGATCTCGAACGCGAGGCGCGCGTCCTGCGGGGCGATGCCCTCGCCACGATCCGCCGGCTCGGGCGTTCGGGGGCGCGCTTCGATCTCGTGCTCGCGGACCCGCCTTACGCCTCCGACGACGCGGGTCCGGTCCTCGCGGCGCTCCGCGACGCGCAGATCGTCTCCGAGCAGGGGACGGTGGTATTGGAGACCTCGCGACGGCATCCTGTGCCCGCGGTGCCGGGTTGGCGCGTCGCCTCGGAGCGGCGCTACGGCGACACACTGGTGACCGAGCTCCTTCCGGACCGGGCGGTGGGCTCCGGGGGGCCGCTCGAGCCTCGATCGCAAGAGCGGAACGAAAAGCGAAAGCACGACCGAGGCGGACGGAGGCACGACGCTCGCATGACCAAGACCCGGCAACACGGGCTCGCGCTCTTTCCGGCGAGCTTCGACCCGGTGACGAACGGTCACCTGGACATCATCCACCGCGCGGCCGCGGTCTTCGAGGAGCTCGTCGTGGCGGTCGCGACCAACGTCGAGAAGAGCGGGCTGTTCACGGTCCCGGAGCGCGTCGAGATGCTGCACGCGGCGCTCGACGGCCGCGGAGGCATCCGCATCACCTCGTTCGAGGGTCTGCTCGTCGACTATGCCCGCCAGATCGGCGCGCGCGTGCTCCTGCGCGGCCTCCGGGCCATGTCCGACTTCGAGTACGAGTTCGAGATGGCCCTCATGAACCGCCATCTCTATCCCGAGATCGAGACGCTCTTCATGATGACGAGCCAGCAGTTCTTCTACGTCAGCTCCTCGCGACTGAAGGAGCTCGTGCGATTCGGGGGCAACGTCGACGACTTCGTGCCCGCCGGGGTCGCCCTGCGGCTGCGCGAGAAGCTCGCCAGGCGCTGAGCGTCCGAAGAGACGGACGGGTCCTGCCGATACCGGGAAGGGAAGCGGGGGCGGCGAGCATGGGGCCCGGCTGGGAGTCCGATCGCGGAATCGTCTTCGGGACGAGCGGATGGCGCGGAATCCTCGCCGAGGACTTCACGTTTGCCCGCGCGCGGGCCGCCGTCACGGGAGTCGCCCGCTGGCTGCGCGAGAGCAGCTCGGGGACGACGGTGTGGGTGGCCCACGATCGCCGATTCCTGGGCGCGCGCTTCGCCGCGGAGGCCCTGGGGGTCCTCGCCGCCGAAGGGCTCCGTCCCACTCTAGTAAGCTCGCCGGTCGCGACGCCCGTCGTTTCCCACGGGGTGGCCCGCCGCCGTGTCGGGGCGGCGCTGATCTTCACCGCGAGCCACAACCCTGCGTCGTACCAGGGGCTGAAGGTGCTCGGCGCCGAGGGGGGGAGCCTCGACCGGCGTGCGACCGATCGGATCGAGGCGCTCGCGAATCTGGCCCTGCGCGACGGCGCGGCGCCTTCCGTCGCACCGGCCGTTCGTTCGGCACGCCCGCTCGATCTGCTGCGCCCATATCTCGACGATCTCGTCCACCTGCTCGACGGGCGCGCGCTGCGCCGATCCGGCCTCACCGTGGTCTACGACGCGCTCCACGGTGCGGGAGCGGGCGTCCTCGATGCCGCCCTCGCGCGCCTCGGGGTGCGCGTCGCGACACTGAACGGTGAGAGCGATCCCGCCTTCGGAGGCGCCGCGCCCGACCCCGTGCCTCCCCGACTCGTCAGGCTCGGGCGGGCCGTGCGGCGAGGTTCGGGGCTGCGGCTCGGCCTCGCGACCGATGGCGACGGGGACCGGCTCGCCGTGGTGGACGCCGCCGGGCGCTGCCTCACCGAAACGCAGACCCTGGCCCTCCTGATCGACCACCTGGCCGCCGCGGGCCGGATCCATCGCGGGATCGCGCTCTCGGTCGCGACCGGCTCGCTCGTCGAGCGCGTCGCGTCGAGCCATGGGCTCTCGGTGAAGCGCCTTCCGATCGGCTTCAAGTACCTCACGCGCGCGCTCGTCGATGGCGCAGCGGACGTCGCGGGCGAAGAGAGCGGTGGCTTCGCGCTCGGCGCCTTCTCACGCGACAAGGACGGCATCCTGGCCGGATGCCTCGTCGCGGAGCTCGCCGCGCTGAAGCGGCGGCCCCTGCGCGCGATCGTGCAGGAGCTCGAGCGACGCTGCGGTGCGTCTGCGTGCGGTCGCGCGGCGGTCGACACCACGCCGCCGCTGGCGGCCAGGCTCGAGCGGCTCACGGGGTCGCCGCCCGATCGCGTCGGCCGCGACCGGGTGCGCGGCGCCGACACCGCGTGCGGTCTGCGCCTCGAGCTCGCCGACGGCTTCCTCCTGCTCCGGGCCTCGGGCACCGAGCCGGTGATCCGGCTCTACGCCGAAGCACGGAGCGAGCCGGCGCTTCGCGCGCGGCTGCGCGCGGGTGCGAGGCTCCTCGGCGCGCGGTAATCTCCGCGACGTCGCTACGGTTTTCCGAGGGATCTCGCGATGAGCGGCGAACGAATCGTGCGCGCGCAAGGTCGGCAGGGACGGACCGTCAGCGGGACGACCGGCCCCGGTCGCATCCTCCTCGCCGTGACCGGCGGAATCGCCGCGTACAAGATCCCCGAGCTCGTCCGCGCGCTCACGCGGGCGGGCCACGAGGTGCGCTGCGCCGCCACGCCCGAGGCGCTTCGCTTCGTGTCGCCCCTCGTGCTCCAGACGCTCTCCGGTTCCCCCGTGCGCAGCGCGCTCTTCGATGCCTCCGAGGAGAGCGAGATCGATCACATCGCGCTCGCGGACTGGGCGGGGCTCGTCGTCGTGGCGCCGGCCACCGCCCACGTCCTCGCGCGCATGGCGCACGGGCTCGCCGACGACCTCGTGACGACGCTCCTCCTCGCGACGCGAGCTCCGGTGCTCGCGGCCCCGGCGATGAACGTGAACATGTGGCGCCACGCAGCGACGCAGCAGAACGTCGCCCTCCTGCGCGAGCGCGGCGTCCGGTTCGTGGGGCCCGAAGCCGGCGTGCTGGCCTGCGGCTGGGAGGGGGAAGGGCGCATGTCCGAGCCCGCGGCGATCGCCGCGGAGGCGGATCTCCTGCTCGCCGCCCCGACGCTCGCGGGCGAGTCGCTGCTCGTGACCGCGGGGGGTACGCGGGAGGCGATCGATCCCGTGCGTGCCATCACGAACCGCTCCTCCGGGAAGATGGGGTTCGCGATCGCCGCGGAGGCCGCGCGGCGGGGCGCGGAGGTCGTGCTCGTGGCGGGCCCGAGCGCGCTGCCGACGCCCCCGGGTGTGCGCCGGGTGGACGTGGAGAGCGCGCTCGACATGCGCGAGGCCGTGCAGCGCGAGCTGCCGCGGGCGGGCGTCGTCGTGATGAGCGCAGCGGTGTCGGATTTCCGACCGGTCCGCCCCTCGGATCGGAAGATCAAGAAGGAGGAGCTGGAGGCCGACGCCGGCCTCACCCTCCAGCTCGTCCGAAACCCGGACATCCTCGCGGAGATCGGCGAGCAGAAGGGCTCGCGGATCGTGGTGGGGTTCGCGGCCGAGAGCCACGATCTCGTCGACGCCGCCCGCCGCAAGCTGGCGCGCAAGGGCTGCGATCTCCTCGTCGCGAACGACATCACGCGTGAAGGCTCGGGCTTCGACGTCGATGTGAACGCGGTCGTGTTCGTGTGGCCCGGCGGCGACGTGGAGGAGCTGCCCCTCCTGCCGAAGAGCGAGGTCGCCGCGCGACTGCTCGACCGGATCGAGAAGCTCCGGTCGGCGCGCGGCGGGGTCGTGGGCCCGACGCGGGCGGCCGAGTGAACCGCGCGGCTCGCGCGTCCGCACTGCTCCTGTGGGTCTTCCTGACGCCGGGCGCCGCGCTCGCCGCGCACGTGAACCTCGCGGTGATCTCGGGCACGATCAATCCCGCGTCGGTCGACTATCTGATCGAGGCGATCGCCCAGAGTGAGCGCGACGGCGCCGCCGCCCTGCTCATCGAGCTCGACACCCCCGGCGGGCTCCTCGCGTCCACCAAGGACCTGATCCAGGCCATGCTCGGCGCGGGGGTACCCGTCGTGGTGTACGTCGCGCCGGCGGGCGCGTGGGCGGGGTCGGCGGGGACGTTCATCACCCTGGCTGCCAACGTCGCAGCCATGGCTCCCGGAACGAGCATCGGCGCCGCCCATCCCGTGGCGATCGGGGCGCCCGGCGGCGGGGAGGGGGCCAAGCAGGGCCGGGACTATGCGGCGGAGAAGGCGGAGAACTTCGCCGCGGCATTCATCGAATCGATCGCGAAGGAGCGCAAGCGTAACGTGAAGTGGGCGGTGAAGGCGGTGCGCGAGTCCGTCGCCATTCCGCAGGACGAGGCGCTGCGCCTGGGCGTGATCGACGTCGTCGCCGTCGACCGGGCCGAGCTCCTCACCAAGCTCGACGGGCGCGAGACCCAGGTCCGTGGAGCACCGTGGAAGCTCGCCGTCGCCGGCGCCGAGATCCGGCCGATCGAGATGCCGTGGCTCACGCGCGTTCTCGACGTCCTCGCGACGCCCGACATCGCCGTCCTCCTGCTGATGGCCGGCGCCCTCGGTCTGTACGTCGAGCTGACGACGCCCGGCGTGATCCTGCCAGGTGTCGCCGGCGTGATCTGCCTGCTGCTCGGCTTCTTCTCCCTCCAGATCCTGCCGTTCTCGTGGCTCGGCCTCGTCCTCCTGCTCGGCGGGGTCACGCTGATCGTCGCCGAGGTCTTCGTGTCGTCGTTCGGGCTGCTCTTCGCGCTCGGGATCGCCTGCTTCCTGATCGGGGGCGCGCGCCTCTTCGACCGCCCGGACCTCTCGGACCTGAACGTCTCGTTCTGGTCGGTGCTGGTGCCGGCCGCGGGGGCCCTGGCGCTGTTCGGGGGCCTGGTCGTGCTGGCCGTGGGGCGCTCGCTCGCGCGGCCGTCCCAGTCCGGGGTGGGTGAGCTCGTGGGCATGGTCGGCACGGCGAGCACGGCGCTCGAGCCGGAGGGCACGATCTTCGTGCGCGGGGAATACTGGGCCGCCCGCTCGGAGCGCCCGGTCGCTCCGGGAGCGAGGGTGGAGGTCACGGCGGTCGAGGGCCTGCACCTGCGCGTGCGGCCGACCGCGAACGCGGTGCAGTGAGCGCCAGGGGGCGCTCGGAGGGGAAATGATCTCGGGACCCTTGATCGCGATCGCCATCCTGCTCGTCCTGGTGTTCGCCAGCGCACGGGTGCTCAACGAGTACGAGCGCGGAGTCGTGTTCCGCTTCGGCCGGTACATCGGGTCGAAGGACCGCGGGTTGCGCTTCATCATCCCCGGCGTCGATCGGATGGTGAAGATCAGCCTGCGCGAGATCGTGCACGACGTGCCTCCTCAGGAGGTGATCACGCGCGACAACGTCTCGCTGAAGGTCAACGCGGTGCTCTACTTCCGCGTGATCCATCCGGAGAAGGCGGTCATCTCCGTGGAGAACTACCTCTACGGCACCTCGCAGCTGGCGCAGACGACGCTCCGCAGCGTGTGCGGCCAGGCCGAGCTCGACGAGCTCCTGGCCGAGCGCGAGCAGATCAACCGCAAGCTGGCGGAGATCATCGACCAGCATACAGAGGCGTGGGGCGTGAAGGTGCGTGCGGTGGAGGTGAAACAGATCGACCTGCCCGAGGAGATGCGCCGCGCGATGGCGAAGCAGGCCGAAGCGGAGCGCGAGAAGCGCTCGAAGCTGATCCACGCCGAAGGGGAGCTCGCGGCCGCGCAGCGGCTTGCGGACGCGTCGCACATCCTGTCGCAGGAGCCTGCCGCGCTCCAGCTGCGTTACCTCCAGACGCTGACCGAGATCGCCACCGAGAGGAACTCGACCATCCTGTTCCCGCTCCCGATGGATCTCGTCCGCCCCTTCCTGCAGCGCGCCGAGGCCGGCGTGGCCGCCGCGACCGCTCCAGTCGTCGGGCCGGGAACGGGCCGCTAGATGGCGCGCGACGAGAAGAACGTGCCGTCCGACGAGCGGGTGCGACGGAGCGTGCAGCGCACGGTCGCGAACGTGGTGACGCTCGTGCTGTCGATCGGGATCCTCGGGGCCTGGTCGTACTTCGGGATCTACCAGCTCGAGCCGGGCCAGGCCGCCGTGATCCTCCGCTTCGGGAAGTACTCGCGCACCGTGGCGCAGCCCGGTCTGCGCTGGCACCTGCCGCCTCCGCTCGAGACGCACGAGGTGGTGAACGTGGGCGCGGTGGAGCGCGAGGAGTTCGGCGCGGTCGTGAGCGAGAAGAAGCCCGAGGACCGCAACGCGATGCTCGACGCCGCGATGCAGACCAGCGACAACAACATCGTGATCCTCGGGTTCGTGACGACCTACCGGGTCGGCGACGCGTTCGAGTCGCGCTATCGGGTCGCCGATCCGCGCGCCACGCTGCGCGACGCCGCGCAGGCCGCCGTGCGCGAGGTGGTCGGCCGGATGACGATCGACGACGTGCTCTCCGAGGGCCGCGGCGCGGTGCAGCTCGAAGCGCAGCAGATCCTCCAGGCGACGCTCGACCGCTATCAGACCGGGCTCAAGGTGCTGTCGATCGAGCTGCAGGAGGTGCAGCCCCCCCACGAGGTACGCCAGGCCTTCGACGACGTGATCGCGGCGTCGCAGGACCACAACCGCATCGTGAACGAGGCGCAGGGGTACGCGAACGAGGTCGTGCCGCAGGCGCGCGCGAAGGCGGCGGAGAAGAAGGAGCAGGCGCGGGGATTCAAGGAGTCGCGCGTCGCCGAGGCGACGGGCGCCGCGGAGCGCTTCCTCGCGCTCGCGAACGAGTACCAGAAGGCGCCGGACGTGACCCGCAAGCGCCTCTACCTGGAGACGATGGAGGTCGTGTTGCCGCAGGTCGAGACGGTGGTCATCGAGCCCGGCACGGCGCAGATCCTGCCCTGGCTGCCGGGGAGCGCCGGCCGCGCCGCGCCGCCGCCCGCGGCCCCCGTGCCGCCCCCCGTGAGCGCGCCGAAGCCGGAGCCGAAGCCGTGAGGCGCCTGCTCTTCCTCGTGCTCGTCCTGCTCGCGACCTTCGCCGCGCTCGTATGGGCGGGGAACATCGGGCTCGGTCCGGTCCTCATCACACGCGAGGACGAGCAGAAGATCGTGACGCTCTACGGGAGCCCGGTGACCGTCACCCGGGAGCCCGGCATCGCCCTGCGTCTTCCGCTCCTCACGGACGTGCTCGTGTTCGACAAGCGGCGGCTCTACCTCAACACCGAGCCGCTCCTGATCCCGATGCGCGACCAGGAGCGCATCGTCGTCGACACCTACGTCGTCTGGCGCATCACCGACCCCGTTGCGTTCTACTCCTCGTTTCCCAAGGGCCGCGCCGACGCCGAGGCCCTGATCGACCGCATCGTGGGCGCCGATCTGCGTGAGGTGATCGGCCAGCGGACGCTGTCCGAGGTCGTGACGACCTCGCGCGTCGAGATCATGAACGACGTGACGAAGAAGAGCGGCGACGAGCTGGCGTCCGCAGGCATCGCGATCGACGACGTCCGGATCAACCGCACGGAGCTTCCAGAGGGGACCGAATCCAACGTCTTCGCCCGGATGCGGACGGAGCGCGAGCGGCTGGCGCGCAAGACGCGCGCCGAAGGCGAGGAGGAGGGACGGCGCGTCCGCGCGGGGGCCGACCGCGAGGCGCAGGTGATCGTGGCCGAAGCGGAGCGCGACGCGCAGATCGAGCGCGGTGCGGGCGACGCGGAAGCCGCGCGCATCTTCGCCGAGGCCTACTCCACGCAGCCCGACTTCTACGGCTTCGTCCGGAGCCTCGAGGCGTATCGGAAGGCGATCGGGCCCGGGACGACCCTGGTGCTGTCGCCGAAGAGCGAGTTCTTCCGGGTGCTCGACTCGGCTCGAGAGAACAAGGGGCCGTGAACGCCGACGCGCCGACGCGTTTCTCTTCAGCGCGGGACCCTGCGCAGGCTCACGACGCCGATCGCCAGGAAGCCCGCCACGATCGCCCACGCCGTGGCGGCAGGCGGTGCGACGCCTTCGCCGGCGAGCGTCGAGCCGAGGCTCCGCACCGTGAAGACCACGACGAGGAGCAAGGCTCCCTGGAGCGCCGGCACGGCGAGCGTCCGCGTCTGCTCGACCTTCAGTCCGAGCGGGATGGCGAACACGGCGAGCACCACGAGGAGCAGGGGGTCGGACAGACGCTCGTGCAGGATCGCGCGGAACCGCCGCACCTGTTGGCCGTCGGTCGAACGTCCCGCGCGGACGCTCGCGAGGTCGCGGAGCGAGAGCGTGGATGCGCGCGCGTCGAAGAGGGCGTGCGTCGAACGCGCCGTCACGTCGATCCGCAGCTCCGGGAGGCGCTCGAAGCCGGGGGCTGCGGTCGGCGACGCGAGGTCGAACGATCGCACGATCACGTCGTGCAGCACCCATCCGTTGCCCTTCTCGACGACGGCGCTGGCCGCGCGGATGCTCCGGACCAGCCGTCCGCGGTCGTCGCGCTCGTATATGGTGACACCGCGCAGCGTCTGCGTGGCGGGATCGGACGCGTCGATGTTGATGATCCGGTGGTCCGAGCGGTACCAGAAGGAGCCTCGCCGGAGCGCGATCTCCTGCGAGCTTCCGCGTTCGACGCGATCGGCGACGCGTGCAGCCTCGACGACGAGGGTCTCGTTCAGGACCAGCGTGACGGCCGCGAGGCAGACCGCGCAGCCCAGCAGGGGCGCGACGGCGCGCAGCGGGGAGATGCCTCCCGCCTTCATGGCGATCACCTCGAGCGAGCGCGCGGCGAGGCCCACGCTCAGGAACGCGGCGCCGAAGCTCGCGACGGGGGCGAGGATCGGGAGATAGCGGGCTGGCGTCCGCAGCCCGTACCGCAGCAGCGCGCCAGCGACGCCGAGCTTGTCGCTCTGGTCGAGCAGGCTGCTGAAGTCCAGCAGCATGTCGCCGACGAGCACCGCGAGCAGGAGGAGGACCAGGATCAGGGAGAAGAGCACGAGGAACCGCGCGACGAGATGGCGCGACAGGATCCGCACCCGCGCGAGTCTAGCCAGTGCGTGTGATCGCCGGAAGCGCTGCGCTCGGGGAGCCCCCTCCGCGGGCCGTGGTCACGGTGGGCACGTTCGACGGCGTCCACGTGGGCCACCGTGCGATCATGGATACCGTGGTGCAGCGCGCCCGTGCGCTGTCCGGCACGGCCGTGGTCTACACGTTCGATCCGCACCCCCGACAGGTGGTGAACCCGGGACGGGGCCCCGGACTGCTCACCACGCTCGAGCAGAAGCTCGAGCTGATCTCCGGCACCGGCGTCGACCTGACCGTGCTCGAGCCGTTCACGACGGCGTTCTCGGATACGCCCCCGGAGCGCTTCGTCCGGGAGTACCTGCACGCGCGGCTGCGTCCGGTCGAGGTGTACGTCGGCTACAACTTCCGCTTCGGGCACCATCGCGAGGGCTCGATGCAGCTCCTGACCGAGCTCGGGCCGTGGCTCGGCTTCGCGGTGACCATCATCCCAGAGGTCACGATTGCCGAAGAGGACGTGAGCTCGACCCGGATCCGGGCCGTGCTGGCCGAAGGGGAGGTGGAGATGGCGGCGCGCCTGCTGGGGCGGGCCTATCCGATCCGTGGCCGGGTCGTCGAGGGCGACCGCCGGGGGCGGACGGTCGGGTTCCCCACGGCGAATCTCGCCCCCGAGAACGAGATCCTGCCGGCCTCCGGCGTGTACGCAGGCCGCCTGCGCCTCCTCGACGACGGCGATCCCGCGCGCGGGGTGACGCTCCCCGCGGTCACGAACCTGGGGCGGCGGCCGACCTTCGACGCGGGCGAACACCTCGTGGCCGAAGCCCATCTGCTCGACTTCGCGGGCGACGTCTACGGACGCCGCGTCGAGCTCACCTTCGAGCACAGGCTCAGGGCGGAGCGTCGCTTTCCGGGCGTCGATGCGCTGCGCGAGCAGATCGGGCGTGACGTCGCCGAGGCGCGGCGCCGGCTCGAGGAGCCGCGGCGCTGATGGCTGCGACCGCTCCCGAAGCGCCTCTCGAAGCGCCCGGCCGGCGGCCCGCGTGGCGGAACCCGGTCGTGTGGTTCGGCGTCGTGGTGACGGCCGTGAGCCTCTGGTATACGCTCCGCGGTGTCCCTCTCGACGAGGTGGCGCAGCACGTTCGGAGCGCGAACTGGGGTCTGCTGCTCGCGGTGGCCCTCCCCGCCAACCTTCTCGCGCTGTGGGTGCGCGCCCTGCGCTGGCGCCACCTCACCGATCCCATCAAGCCGATCGCCACGGGACCGCTGTTCCGTGCGACCGCCGTGGGCTTCATGGCGAACAACATCTATCCCGCGCGGGCCGGCGAATTCGTGCGCGCGTGGTACCTCGGTCGCGAGACCGGCGCGGACGCGGCGGCCGTCCTCGCGACGGTGGTGGTCGAACGCGTGATCGATTCCGCGACCTTCCTCCCGATCCTCGCCGGCACCGCCTGGATCGTGGGAACGAAGAGCCCGGCCCTCCAGAGCGCGTTCGAAGTGGGCGTTCCCATCCTGATCGTGGCTGCGCTCCTGCCGCTCCTCCTGGTGGTCGCGCTGCGCGTCGCCCCCGAGCTCGCCATCGGGCTCTTCCACGCCGTCGCCCGCTGGTTCCTCCCCGCGCGCCTCAACGAGCGGGTCGAAGGGCTGCTCCGCCGTTTTGCAGACGGCCTCGGATCGCTGCGGGGGGGGGTGCACCTGTTCTGGATCGCGTGGCACTCCCTCGTGTTGTGGATGGTCGCCTCGGTGATCCCGTTCGTAGTCGGGCTCTATGCGTTGGGAATCGACCTCGGCTCCTTCACGCGGAACCTCGAGGCGGCCTACACCATGCTCGCGTTCGTCGGGCTCGCGGTCGCCCTCCCGTCCGTTCCCGGCTTCTTCGGGCTCTACCACGGGGCCTGCACCATGGCGCTCGCCGTATTCGGCGTGCCCAAGGACCAGTCGGTCGCCCTCGGCACCGTGCTCCACCTGACCTTCTGGTCGAGCGTGACCCTCCTCGGCCTGGCCGTGCTCCGCTTCGGCCACACCTCCCTCGGCACCCTCGAAGCGGCGGTCGACGCAGGCCCCGACGACGAGGATCCGGCCGGGGTCGCGCCGTAGCCGGGGAGGCCCCCCAGGCCCCGGGTAAAGATCCCGCCCCCGCCATCCGATAACCGACCGGGTTCCCACGGGTTTCCTGCGTGCGCAGGAAGACGCGCAAGGCTCGCAGCCGGAAGGCAACGGAGCGCGTCGGCGTCTGGCCATCCGAGGCGGGAGCATGGCGGGTCTCGAGGAGGGGCGGCGGGTGAACGAGCGGATCGGGGAGCTTCTCGTCAAGGAGAATCTCCTCACCTCCGAGCAGCTGCGGAAGGCACGGGACGAGGCGCGCCAGAAGGGCGCGCGGCTCGGCGCGCAGATCACGCAGCTCGGGTTCCTCCAGGAGTCCGAGCTCACGGACTTCGTCGCCAAGCAGTACGGAGTGCCTTCGGTCAGTCTCGACGAGTTCGAGATCGACTCCGTCGTCATCAAGCTCATCCCCGAAGAGGTCGCGCTCAAGCACACCGTCATCCCCGTGAACCGCGCGGGATCGACGCTGATCCTCGCGACCGCCGATCCGTCGAACATCTTCGCGATCGACGACATCAAGTTCCTCACCGGATACAACGTCGAGGTCGTCGTCGCCGCCGAAGACGCGATCAAGCGGGCGATCGACCGCTACTACGAGCAGACGACCAGCCTCGCCGAGGTGATGGGAGACTTCGACGACTCGGGCATCGAGGTCGTCGACGACAACGACGACGTCGACCTCGGCGAGCTGGCGAAGGAGTCCGAGGACGCCCCGGTCGTCAAGCTCGTGAACCTGATCCTCACCGACGCCGTGAAGCGCAACGCATCGGACATCCACGTCGAGCCCTACGAGAAGCACTTCCGTGTCCGGTATCGCATCGACGGCATGCTCTACGAAGTGATGAAGCCCCCGATGAAGCTCAAGAACGCGATCACCTCGCGCATGAAGATCATGGCCGAGCTCGACATCGCCGAGCGGCGGCTCCCGCAGGACGGACGCATCAAGCTGAAGATGGGCCGCGGCAAGGAGATGGACTTCCGCGTCTCGGTGCTGCCCACGCTCTTCGGCGAGAAGGTCGTGATGCGGCTCCTCGACAAGTCGAACCTGCAGCTCGACATGACCAAGCTCGGCTTCGAGCCCGACCAGCTGCGCGTCTTCAAGGACTGCATCCACCGTCCGTTCGGGATGGTGCTCGTCACGGGCCCGACCGGCTCCGGCAAGACGACCAGCCTCTACTCGGCGCTGTCCGAGCTCAACACGATCTCCGAGAACATCTCCACCGCCGAGGATCCGGTCGAGTTCAACCTCCAGGGCATCAACCAGGTGCAGATGCACGAGGACATCGGGCTCAACTTCGCGGCGGCCTTGCGCTCGTTCCTGCGGCAGGACCCAGACATCATCATGGTCGGTGAGATCCGCGACTTCGAGACCGCGGAGATCGCGGTCAAGGCCGCGCTCACCGGTCACATGGTGCTCTCCACGCTCCACACGAACGACGCACCGTCGACCGTGAACCGGCTCCTCAACATGGGCATCGAACCGTTCCTCGTGGCCTCGTCGGTGAACTGCATCCTGGCCCAGCGGCTCGCGCGCAAGGTCTGCGAGGAGTGCAAGGAGCGCGATGGGGAGGTCGTCAGCGAGGCCCTCCAGGAGGCCGGGATGGCGCCGGAGGAAGCGCGCGAGGTGACGCCCGTCCGGGGCCGCGGGTGCAAGAACTGCTCGGACACGGGCTTCAAGGGACGCGTCGCGGTGTACGAGGTCATGGAGCTGAAGGAAGAGCTGAAGGAATTCGTGCTGAACGGCGCTTCCGCCACGGAGCTGAAGCGCGAGGCGATGCGCCTCGGCATGACGACGCTGCGGCGCAGCGCGCTCAACAAGGTCAAGGAAGGCATCACGACGCTGTCCGAGGTGTTCCGCGTGTCCTCGGCCGACCGCTAGAGGGGAGAAGACTCCATTGGCCAATCTTCACCAGCTCCTGAAGGCGATGATCGAGAAGGGATCCTCGGACCTTCACATCACCACGAACAGCCCCCCGCAGCTGCGGATCGACGGCAAGCTCCACCCGCTCAAGATGCCGCCGCTCGCCCCGCCGGAGACGAAGCAGCTCTGCTACTCGATCCTCACCGACGCGCAGAAGCACCGGTTCGAGGAGCAGAACGAGCTCGACCTCTCGTTCGGCGTGAAGGGGCTGTCGCGCTTCCGCGCCAACATCTTCATGCAGCGGGGCGCCGTCGCCGGCGCGTTCCGCGCGATTCCCTACCAGATCAAGACGTTCGAGGACCTCGGACTCCCGCGCGTCGTGGCCGAGCTCACGAAGAAGCCGCGCGGACTGATCCTGGTGACCGGACCGACCGGGTCGGGCAAGTCGACCACGCTCGCGACGATGATCGACCGCATCAACACCGAGCGGCAGGAGCACATCGTCACGATCGAGGACCCGATCGAGTACCTGCACCCGCACAAGGGCTGCGTCGTGAACCAGCGCGAGGTGGGCGCCGACACGAAGGGATTCACGAACGCGCTCAAGTACATCCTGCGCCAGGACCCGGACGTCGTGCTGATCGGCGAGATGCGCGACCTCGAGACGATCGAGGCCGCACTGGTCGTGGCCGAGACCGGTCACCTCGCATTCGCCACGCTGCACACGAACTCCTGCGTGCAGACCATCAACCGCATCGTCGACGTGTTCCCGCCGTACCAGCAGGCCCAGGTCCGCGCGCAGCTCTCCTTCGTGCTCGAAGGAGTGATGTGCCAGGCCCTGCTGCCGAAGGCGAACGGCCCGGGTCGCGTCATGGCCCTCGAGGTGATGATCCCGAACCCCGCCATCCGCAACCTGATCCGCGAGGACAAGATCCACCAGGTCTACTCGCAGATGCAGGTCGGGCAGGACAAGTTCGGGATGCAGACGATGAACCAGTCGCTCGCGTCCCTGTACCAGCGCCGCTTGATCACGATGGACGATGCGCTCGGCCGGAGCAGCGACGTGGAGGAATTGCGCAGCCTGATCGCGTCGGGCGGGGTGGGAACTGCGACCGCCCGTCGTGTCGCGGGGGCGGGATAGGCCGGGGAAGAGTGAGACGCGCGTCACGCAGTCGCGGGGCGCGGCGGGACGAATCCGGACCGAACTGGGAAACCCGTAGAAGCGGGAGGGGGAGCCAATGGCCGTCTACACCTGGGAAGGGCGTACGCGCCAGGGGACGACGAAGAAGGGCGTGATGGAGGCGGCGAACGAAGCCGCCGTGATGGCGCAGCTGCGCGCCCAGATGATCCTCCCGGTGGCGGTCAAGGCCAAGGGCCGCGATCTGTTGGCGGGGCTCAACCTGCTGAAGCGCGGCATCAAGACGCGCGAGCTCGTGATCTTCACGCGGCAATTCGCGACGATGATCGACGCAGGCCTGCCGCTGGTGCAGTGCCTGGAGATCCTCAGCGACCAGCAGCCGAACCCGACCTTCAAGGAAGTCCTGAAGACGGTGAAGTCCGACGTCGAGCAGGGCGGCACGTTCGCGGACTCGCTGCGCAAGCACCCGAAGCCGTTCGACGAGCTCTACGTGAACCTCGTCGCGGCCGGCGAGGTGGGCGGCATCCTCGACACCATCCTGAACCGGCTGTCGATCTACCTCGAGAAGGCCGACGGCCTGAAGCGCAAGGTGAAGGGCGCCATGGTCTACCCGATCACCATCCTCGTGGTGGCCCTCGGCGTGATGACGCTCCTCCTCGTGAAGGTGATTCCGGTCTTCGAGAAGATGTTCAATGACTTCGGCGGCACGCTGCCCGCGCCGACGCAGATGGTCCTGAACGTCTCCCACTTCATGCAGAGCTACATCATGCTGATCCTCGGTGCGGTCGCCGCCGTGGTGATCGCGTTCCTCCAGGCGCGCCAGCGCTCGGCGACGTTCAAGTTCCGGACCGACGGCATCTTCCTGAAGCTGCCGATCTTCGGCCCGCTGCTGCGCAAGGTGGCGGTTGCGCGCTTCAGCCGGACGCTCGGAACGATGATCTCCTCGGGCGTGCCCATCCTCGACGCACTCGACATCTGCGCACGCACCGCCGGAAACAAGGTCATCGAGGCCGCGCTCCACAAGACGCGCGCCGCGATCGCCGAGGGCAAGACGATCGCCGAGCCCCTCAACGCCTCGCGGGTGTTCCCGGGCATGGTGGTGCAGATGGTCGCGGTGGGTGAGCAGACCGGCGCGATGGACGCGATGCTCGCGAAGATCGCCGACTTCTACGACGACGAGGTGGACGCGGGCGTCGCCGCGCTGACCGCCATGATGGAGCCCCTCATGATGGTGTTCCTCGGCGGCTCGATCGGCTCGATCCTGATCGCGATGTACCTTCCGATCTTCAAGATCGCCGACGCGGTCAAGTAGCCGGCCGCAACGCGCTCGAGCGGCGGACATGACGGGCGACGTCCGGACGGAGCGGACGCGGCGGCGCATCGCGCGGCTGATGGCGGCGCGCGTGCTGCTGGCACTGGCGCTCCTCGGCGCCGCGCTCGCCCTCGAGTCGACGGGCCGCAGCTTCGCTGAAGGCGCCGCGGACGGGTTGTACGGCGCGCTCACCGTGACGCTCGCGGCCAGCGCTCTCTATGCGGCGGTCTTCCATCGCGTTCGCAGGCTCGCCCGCTTCGGGGCGCTCCAGATCGGGGTCGACCTCGTCACGATCTCGGCGCTCGTCCACTACACCGGAGGCAGCGAGAGCGTCTTCGCGCCGCTCTTCGTGCTGGTCGTCGTCTGCTCGGCCGCGCTCTTCGGACGGCCTGGAGCGTACTCGTCCGCCGTGCTTGCGGCAGCGAGCTTCGGCGCCGTGCTGCTCGCCGAGCGGATGGGGCTCCTGCACGTGTACGTGGACGGGGTGCCCCCGGCCGTCCCGGTCCAGCTGGCGCACTGGGCGGTGCACGCCGGCGCGCTGCTCGTGGTGGGCCTCCTCGGCAGCGGGCTCGCGCGCGAGCTCGACCGTGCCGGCGAGGACCTCGCGCGGAGCCGCAGCGACCTGCGTCGCCTGCGACGGCTCCACGAGCGGACGGTGGACAGCCTGCTCTCCGGGCTGCTCACCACGGACGGCACGGGCATCATCACCTCCTTCAACCCGGAGGCGGAGCGGATCACGGTCGTCCCCGAGGCGCTCGCGCTCGGGCGGCACATCGACGAGGTGTTGCCCGGCGCACGCGATGCCGTGCTCGCGCCGCACGACGAGACGTCCGGAAGCCGCACGCGAGCGCGCATGCTGTTCCGGAATCGCGACGGGGCGACGCTGCACCTCGGTCTGGCTCGGTCCATCCTGCGCGAGGCGGACGGGTCGGCTGCCGGCCACGTCGTCATCTTCCAGGACGTGACGCAGGTGGTCGAGATGGAGAGTCAGCTCCGCCGCACGGAGCGGCTCGCCGCGATCGGTCGCCTGTCGGCGGCGATCGCGCACGAGATCCGCAATCCGCTCGCCGCGATCTCCGGCTCGATCCAGATGCTCCGCAGCGGCAGCCGCGGCGGGGGCGACGAGGATCAGAGCCGCCTGATGGACATCGTGCTGCGCGAGACCGAGCGGCTCGACGGCCTGATCACGGACTTCCTCCAGTACGCGCGGCCGGCGCCCCCGAAGCTGGAGCGCGTCGCGCTGGGCCCGCTGGTGCGAGATCTCGTGGAGATGTTCGAGACCGCCCGTTCGGGCGCGGGCCCCCTCGCCGTGAGGGTCGCGATCCCGGACGAACTCGCCGTACAGGCGGACGCGTCGCAGCTCCGGCAGGTGCTGTGGAACCTGTGCCTCAACGCGGCACAGGCGATGCCCTCCGGCGGCAGCCTCTCGATCGAAGCGTCGCCGTCGCGCAGGGCGGGCGGGTCCGCTCAAGGGCGCTCCGCCGAAGACCGAAACGCGGCGGAGGAGGAGGGCGTCCCCTTCGTGGAGCTCGCGGTCGCCGACACCGGTGTGGGGATCCCGCCGGAGGTCCTCGATCGCGTGTTCGATCCCTTCTTCACGACGCGGCGCGAGGGCTCGGGCCTCGGGCTCGCGACGGTGCACCGCATCGTGGAGGCGCACGGAGGCGCGCTGCGGGTCGAGAGCGCGCCCGGTCTGGGGACCACCTTCCGCATCCGCTGGCCGCAGGGACAGGAGCCGTCGTGAGCGCGAAGGCCCGCATCCTCGTCGTCGACGACGAGCGCAGCATGCAGGAGTTCCTCGAGATCCTGCTGCGGCGGGAAGGCTATGACGTGACGTGCGCAGGCGACGTCGACGGCGCGCTCGTTGCGTTGGACGCCGACGACTTCGACGTCGTGATCTCCGACCTCCAGATGCCCGGCAAGACGGGACTCGACCTGCTGCACGCGCTGCGCGACGCGTCGCCGGACACCGTCGCGATCGTGATGACCGCGTTCGCGAGCACGGAGACCGCGATCGCTGCGATGAAGGAGGGCGCGTACGACTACCTGACGAAGCCCTTCCAGGTGGACGAGATCCGCCTCGTGCTCGAGAAGGCGCTGGAGAAGAAGCTTCTCGCGCGCGAGAACCGCCGCCTCCGGAGCGAGCTGCGGAGTCAGACGCGCCAGCGCGCGCTGATCGGCAACGGGCCGGCCATCCAGCGCGTGTACGAGCTGGTGGCGCAGGTCGCCGAGACGCGGGCGAACGTGCTCATCACGGGCGAGAGCGGCACGGGCAAGGAGCTGGTTGCGCGCGCGATCCACGAAGCGAGCGACCGCCGCGACCGCGCCTTCGTGGCGGTGAACTGCGGCGCCATTCCCGAGAACCTCCTCGAATCCGAGCTGTTCGGCCACGTGAAGGGCGCATTCACGGGCGCGGTCTCGAACAAGGAGGGTCTCTTCGAGACTGCCGACGGCGGCACGCTCCTGCTCGACGAGGTGGGCGAGCTGCCCGCCTCGCTCCAGGTGAAGCTGCTCCGCGCGCTCCAGGAGAAGACGATCCGGCGCGTGGGCGGCACGGGCGACCGCCGCATCGACACGCGCATCCTCGCCGCCACGAACAAGCGTCTCGAGGACGAGGTGGCCGCGAGCCGCTTCCGCGAGGATCTCTACTACCGCCTCAACGTGATCCAGATCGCGCTTCCCCCGATGCGAGAGCGTCCCGAGGACGTGCCCCTGCTCGTTCAGCACTTCATCGATCGCTACGCGCGCGAGCTCGGGAAGACGATCGGGGGCGCGAGCGAGGCGGCGATGGCCCGGCTCCTCGAGCACTCGTGGCCCGGCAACGTGCGCGAGCTCGAGAACGTGATCGAGCGCGCGGTCGCGCTCTCGCGCGGCGATCGGATCGAGCTCGAGGCGCTGCCGCCGAACCTGCTGCGCGTGCAGGGCGAGCCTGCCGCGCGCGCGTCCACGCTGCCGGCCGAGGGCGCCAACCTCGATCACCTGGTGAACGACTACGAGCGCGGTCTCCTGCTCGAAGCGCTCCAGCGCGCGGGGGGCGTGAAGAAGCGGGCCGCAAAGCTCCTCGGCGTGTCCTTCCGCTCGTTCCGCTACCGGCTCCAGAAGCTCGGTCTCGACGAACCCTCCTCCGACGAGGAATAGATGGAGCGCCGGAGCGGCCTCTTCGCCGAGCTCCTCACGAGCCTGGCGGTCGTGATGGTCGCCGCCACCGCCCTGCTCGCCGTCGTGCTGATCCGCTATCACGACCAACGCCTGCACGCGCTGCTCGGCCGCGCGCTGTCGGTGGAGGCACGCGATCCGTTGCGGATGTCCCCGCTGGTCCCGGGGACGACGTGGTGGACGGTCGACGCCGATGGGAACGCGGGACGACGCTCCGCGACCGCGGTCGCGTCCATAGACACCGAGAGCCTCGCCCTCGCGGAAGAAGCCAGGGCGCTGGACGCTGCCCTCCTGCGCGTCGGGGCTCCCTGGGAGCCGATCCGGTTCGCGCTGCCGCTCGGCGAGACCGGGCACGTCGCGGTGGCGCGCTTGCCGGCCGGCGAGTCCATTGCGCGGGGGCTCGTGCCGGGCGGCATCGCGCTCCTCGTGCTCGCCGGGGACGTCGCCATCTTCACCGCGTTCGGTGCCACCGTACTGCGTCGGCGCGTGGTGCTGCCGCTGCGCCGGCTGGGGAGCGCGGCGCGCGCGATCGCCGACGGGGACCGTGGGGCGCGCGTCGCCGTCGAAGGCTCCCGCGAGGCGGCCGAGGTGGCGCAGGCGTTCAACGAGATGACCGAGGCGCTCGAGCACCGTGAGGGCGCGCTCACGAAGGCGGTCGCGGACCTGCGCTCCGCGAATCGCCACCTCCGCACCGCGGAAGCCGGGCTGGCTCGCGCCGAGCGGCTCGCCGCGGTCGGGCGCCTGGCCGCCGGGGTCGCGCACGAGGTCGGCAACCCGATGGGCGCGCTCCTCGCGTTCGTCGATCTCGTGGACCGCGATCCTGCGCTCGGCCCGGATTCGCGCTCGCACCTGGAGCGAGCGCGCCAACAGGTCGAGCGCGTGCGGGCGATCGTGCGCCAGCTCCTCGACTTCTCCCGACCCCCACGGGCGCACCTGGGAGCGACCGACGTCGCGGGGGTGGCGGAGGAGGTCGTCGGATTGGTCCGCGCACAACGAAGATATGCGCGCGTCGCGTGGTCCGTCGCGCGCGAGGGCGAGGCGCCGGTCGCGTTCGCCGACGCCGCCTCGGTGTCGCAAATCCTCCTGAACCTGTTCCTCAATGCCGCAGACGCGGTGGTCGGAGCCCGAGGCGACGCCGGGGGCAGCGTGTGGGTCAACGTCCGGGGCTGTGCGTTCGAGCGAAGGGCCGGCGAGCCCAGCGCCGGACCTCCGCCGCGGCAGGGGTTCGACGGCGTCGAGTGCCGGGTGACCGACGAAGGGCCCGGGATCCCGCCGGAGGATCGCGAACGCATCTTCGATCCCTTCTACACGACCAAGCCGCCGGGGGAGGGCACGGGACTGGGGCTCGCCAACGCGCTCCGGCTCGCCGAGGAGCAGGGCGGCTCGCTCGAGCTCGAGCCCGGCCCGGGCGGGCTCCCGGACGCTCCCGCCGGCGCCACGTTCGTGCTCCGGCTGCGGTCCGCGGACTCCGCAGCTTCTTGCGGGGTACGCACGGAAGTGCGGTCCGACGGCGTCGCGGCCGGCGCCGACGCTTCGAAGGATCCTCAAGCAAATCGGTGATTTGGACGAAGAGACTCCCATGGCACGGCGCTTGCTCGTCTGGCGTGGGCGAGCGCCGAGGAGGCGAGTTCCATGGATCAGATCGGGCATCGACGACGCCGGGGCTTCACGATGGTCGAGCTCGCGGTCGTCATCGCGATCGCGGGGATCATGACTGCGCTCGCCGCACCGGCCATGCGGGAATGGTTCGCCGACCAGCGCCTCAAGTCCGCCGCGCGGAGCGTCGCGGATGCGTTCGAGCTCGCACGGTCGGAGGCGCTCCGGACCGGCGACAACCAGGTCGTCTTCTTCGGGATCTGCGATCCCGCGTTCGTCGCGCCCGTTCCTGTGTGGTGTCCCCTGATGGTGGACGGGAACAATGCGCCGGTGCCGGTGCTGGTGCTCGACGATGGTCGTCCCGGCAGCGCAGGCCAGAACTGCCAGATCAACAACCCGCCCGGCAAGCCGCGCCGCACGCTGAGCGCGCAACGCGACACGAACTGGGGCTTCACGTTCGCTGGCGGGGTGCGAGCGCCCAACGACGGCGGGACCGGACCGATCGCGAGCGGCGTGAGCTTCGTCGACGGCGCGGGCAACCCGGTTCAGCGCGTGCTCTTCCGTCCGGACGGCGTGCCGCTCGGAATTTCGGCGGGCTGCGTCGCCGGCGGTGTGGGGACGGGAGGCGGCGCGGTCTACGTCACGAACGGGACGCGCGACTACGCCGTCGTGCTCTCCCCGCTCGGAGGGGTTCGCGTCCACGCGTTCGACCGCTCGGCGAACGGATGGAGGAACTGATGCATCGGAACGTCCACCAGATCCTCCGGACCGGGGGCGCCTCGACGCGGGGCGGGTTCACGCTGATCGAGGTGACGATCGCGCTCACGGTCCTCGCGATCGGGATGCTCGCGCTCGCCCTCATGCAGATCCACGCGATGCAGCAGGGCAACCAGGGCCGTCACACGACGCGCGCCGCGGTGGTCGCGCGCGACCAGCTCGAGCGCTTCCAGCGCATGGGTTGGGGCGACATCGCGGTCACGGGCGGCTGGACGGCTCCCACGCCCGTCACCACGGTCGTGCAGGCGACTCCCGCGAACCGGGTGGAGCAGACCTACAACGTGAGCTGGCGCATCACGGACCTGACCGCGGGCAGGACGCGCGCGATCGACGTGCGCGTCGCCTGGACCGAGAAGGAGCGCACCGCTCCGAAGACCCTGACGCTTTCGAGCGTCCGGTACAACTGGTGACGGCGATGAAACGTGATCATGGCTTCACGCTGATCGAGCTGATGGTCTCCGTCGCCGTCATGGGCGTGGTGATCTCGTACGCTCTCGGCGCGTTCACGACGCAGAACCGCAACTACGTGGTCACCGAGGAGGTGACCGAAGCGCAGCAGAACGGCCGGGCGATCGCCGAGCTGATCGAACGCGAGGTGCGCGTCGCGGGATTCCTGGTGCCGGAGCAGGCCGCGGCCTGTGGCGTCGACAACACCAATGCGCCCGATGTCCTCTACGTCTCGGACTCCGAGGCGCTGGATCCGTCCGGGGTCAAGACGCCGGATCTCGGTGCGCGGGTGATCGGGGGTGCGCCTCCCGGAGCGGGCGGCACCGTGACGCTCACGATCGACCCGGCCAAGAACCTCGTGCTCGACGGAGCGGCGTTCTACGACTTCACGAACGACGGGGTCGCCGACACGGACTTCCGCTGCGACACGGGAAACTGCGGCGCTCCGGGCAGCGTCGGGGGCGGCGTCATTCTGATCGATGCTGCGAACCCGACGCGCGGCACCGCATGCGGCCGGATCACGCGGATCGCGAGCACCACGTCGCTGACCGCCGTGTTCGACAACGGCCTCCTCCCGAAGGTCGGCGGGATGAACGCCGAGGAGCTCCGGGTCGTGCCCGCCCACCGCTACGCCGTGGCTCCCGACCCGGTGACGGGCGTTCCCCAGCTCCTGCGCGACGGGCTTCTGCTCGCGGACGACGTCGACGATCTGCAGGTGGCGTGGTTCTTCGACCTGAACGGGAACGGGCGCGAGGATGCGGGGGAGTACCTCGGGGCCCAGGGCGCCGCGGTCTACACGCCTCAGCGAGATCAGAGGACGCTGCGCGAAGTGCGAGCGAACGTCGTGGTGCGAACGCGCACGCAGGACAACAACCTGATCGACGGCCAGTTCCAGCGCACCGAGAACCGGGTCGTCGCCGTGGCACAGGACGGCTTCCGCCGTCGCGTGCACACCGCGACGATCCGGCTCCGAAACGTGGGGATCCGAGGATGACGCGACGAAACACGCGCCGCGAAGGCGGCTCGGCACTGCTGGTCTCGGTCATGATGCTGGTGCTCATGGGCCTGATCGGCATCGCCGCGCTGGATACGGTGACCAAGGACAGGCAGTCCGCGGGCTTCCAGAGCCGGAACCGCACCGCCTTCTACGCCGCCGAAGGCGGGATCGCGGTCGGCATGAACCTGGTGCGCACGGCCGACCAGCGCACCGACAAGCCTGCCTTCCCCGCGACCGGGCTCGGGGACGCAGCGACGTATCCCTACGGCCAGCCGCAGTACGCGGGCGATCCGAGCGCCGCGGACCCGATCGTGTTCGCGAAGGACGGCGGACCGGCGGAAGGCATGAGCCTCCAGGTGCCGCCGCAGTTCATCAACACGCTGTGGCAGGTGCGCGTGGAAGGCCGCACGCCCGAAGGCGCGCGCATGCGCCTCGAGGCGATGGCGACCAAGGTGATGGACTCCGGCTACTAGCCGGACGCCCACCGAGAACACCGTTTCCTCGGGCCGCAGGGCCCCCTGGTGTACGTGAGAGGAGAGCGCCATGAAGACCCCCCGAGCGACCCGGCGGATCCTCGCCTCGATCCTGACGGCGGCGACGTGTCTCGTGATCCGGACGGCCGAGGGCGCGGACGACACGGCGGTCTTCTCGACGGCGGTGCCGCCGAACGTTCTCCTGCTCATCGACACCTCGCTGTCGATGAACGAGATCATGTATCACCCGGCCGCCGACCCGGCCAACGCGACCTGCCAGATGTTCGGCTGGCTCGCCCCGGGCACGAACCCGCCGAGCGGGGCGCTGCCCGTCAACGGCAGCGGCACCATGAACGACCAGAACGGGGTGGGCACGCCCTACAACTGCGATCCGAACACGCGGCACTGCCGCTTCGAGATCGCCGAGAACATGACCGGCTTCACCTCCACGGGCACGGTGACGTGTGACGCCCCGCCGGCGGGCAACCAGTGCGGCACCGGGGCCGGCGCTGCGCGCACCACCTGCCAGTCGGGCTATCTGACGCGGAAGTTCTGCGGCAAGACCCGGCGGATGTACATCGACGGCGAGACCGCCTGTCGCAACAACAAGACCTGGTGGTCGGAGTACTACGACGAGTGGTACTTCAGCCCGGCGGCCGACCCCTACTTCGGCGGCCTCGCCGAAGGCAACACGAGCACCGCGGACCTGATCGACGCGGACCAGAACGGCACGCACTACATCGACGGCACGCCGTACCCGCTCTACAAGAAGTCGCGCATCACGGCCGCGAAGGAGGTCGCGCGCGACGTGCTGTTCCGCGTCGACACGAACTGCACCGCGGGCACGGGCAACCGCAGCACGCTCTTCTGTCCTGCGGGCGACAAGAACGCCGTGCGCTTCGGCATCGCGAAGTTCAACGGGTCGAACGGCGGCTTCGTCACCACCCCGATCGATCCATACACCACGAACAAGGCGGCGCTCGACGCGACGATCGACAACTTCGACGCGGACGACTCCACGCCGTCGGCCGAGTCGCTCTTCAAGTCCTACACGTACTTCATGAGCCGGAACCCGACGAACCTCCCGCTCGGAGTGGATGGGGCGACGAAGTTCCCGGCGTACGCCTACAACACGATCGACGGCGCGAACTCGGGCACGATTCCCCCCGATCCGCTGGACTGCGACGAGACCACGCCCGGGCTCCAGCCCTGCTCCTGCCAGAAGAACTTCGTCATCTTCATCACGGACGGCGCGCCGAACAACGACAAGTGGGAGTGCGACAACGGTTGCGCGTCACCCAGCCGGACGCTGAAGTTCAACGTATACGACAACCTGATCGGCGACTACGCGCCCGACCTGGCGACGGATCCGCCGGGCATCGGCAATCCGGAGACCGGCGCGATCGTCGGCGGCAACGGCTACCTCTACCTCGACGACGTCGCGAAGTACATGCACGACAAGGACTTCCGGCCCGATCTCCCGGGGAACCAGACGCTCGACATCTACACGGTCGGGTTCGAGACGCCGGTGGCGGCGGAGAACCTCCTCCAGCGGACTGCGGACAACGGCAACGGTCAGTTCTACAAGGCGCGGACCGCGGGCGACGTCTCGAACGCGCTCGTGAGCGCGATCAACGACATCATCCAGAAGTCGCAGTCCTTCACCGCCGCCACCGTGCCGGCGTCGCGGACCGCGGACGGCGGCAACTTCTACGTGACGCAGTTCGTGCCCTCCAACAGCGACCCGTTCTGGAAGGGCGAGCTCCTGAACTTCGAGATCACGGTGGACGGGAAGATCAAGGACAGCACGGGCGCGTGCGCCCTCTCCGACCCCGACCAGGTGCGCTGCGAGAGCGGAACGATCAAGACCACCGCCGTCCCGTTCTGGAACGCGGCGAACCAGATCCCGCTCCCGGGCGCGCGGACCCTGCGCGTGAGCGTCGGCGCAACGGACATCACGTTCGACACCGGCGGAAGCCAGAGCCCCGCCGTGCAGCTCAACGCCGCATCCCTGGGCGTCACCTATCCGCCCGCCGCGCCGTATCCGCTCAGCACCGCGCTGGTGAACGGCGGCGCCACCAACGCCACGAAGGCGGAGTGGTTGTCGGACGAGATCACGTCCTACGTCCGGGGCTGCGCGTTCGGCTCCGGCGTCGGAGCCATCCCCTGTGTCGCGCGCACCGTGCGTCTGGGCGACATCTTCCACTCGAACCCCGTGGTGGTCGGGCAGCCGACGAGCGTCGCGGACGACCCGGCGCGCGAGCCGCTGCCCGTGAACACGTTCTCGCAGTTCCGCACGGCCAACCTGACGCGCGATCGCGTCATCTATGCGGGTGCGAACGACGGCTTCCTGCACGCCTTCCATGCCGGCACGTGGCGCACCGTGGTGGCGGCGGGCGTGCCGAACCCGCCGGGCTACGACCGCGGCACCGGCACCGAGCTGTTCGGCTTCATGCCGTGGGCCGTCCGCCAGACGATCAAGGAGCTGCCGATCGACACGAACGGGCGGAACTTCTACTTCGTGGACGGCACGCCGAAGGCGGCGGACGTGTGGTTCTACCCGACGCCGACGTCGCCGAAGCGGACCAACGTCTCCGAGTGGCACACGATCCTCGTCGGCGGCCTGCGACAGGGTGGGCGGCAGTATTACGCGCTCGACGTGACGAACCCGGCCGCGGCGAACTACGGCCGTCTGCTCTGGGAGTATCCGCGCGAGTCCGATCCGGCGACCGTGACGGACTACGTCGGCGAGACCTGGTCGGAGCCGGTCATCACCCGGGTGAAGGTGGCGGTCGGGAGCAACGACAACGGCGGCCAGGGCTTCGAGCGCTGGGTCGCGATCGTCGCCGGCGGCTACGACGTGACCGGTGACCCGAACTCGGCCTTCTACGACGCGACCAGCAGCGGGACGACCAAGAAGTTCGGACGGGCCATCTTCATGATCGACGTGGAGACCGGCCAGGTGCTCGCGGAGAAGAAGTACGACCCGTCCGCGGCGCTGTCCGACCCCGAGCGCCAGATGCGCTACGCGATCCCGTCGACCCCGGCGGTCTTCGACCTCGACTTCGACGGGTACGCCGACGTGATCTACGTGGGCGACCTCGGCGGGAACCTCTGGAAGTGGGTGATCGGCGGGATCGGGCGCGACGTCGACAGCGACGGCCTGGTGTTCGACGACGAGACGACGCCGACCCCGTACGTCCGGTTCCGGAAGTTCTTCGCGGCGCCGGTGTTCGCGGGCGTGCACTACCGCAGCTTCTACTTCCCGCCGGCCGGCACGCTGAAGAACGGGAACCTCTACCTGGCCTTCGGGAGCGGCGAGCGCACGGAGCTCAAGTACCAGCACGTGGTCGACGTTCCGCCGCCGCCGGCGATTCCGTCCGCGGCGACCGACGACAACAACCGGTTCTACGTGATGCGCGACCTCGACCCGTACGAGCGCGAGACGACGCCGCTCGACGTCATCACGGAGAACAATCCCGACCCGACCCGGAGCCTGACGGACATCCTGGCCGTCGATCAGACCGGCGCCACCTGTCCGAACCTGACGACGCCCGGATACTTCCTGCGGGCTGCGGACGACGAGAAGTTCGTCACCAACTCGGTGATCTTCGCGTCGTACGTCTTCACGTCGTCGTTCAAGCCGACCGTGTCCACGGATCCCTGCATCGCCGGCGGCACCGCGTCCCTGTACGCGTTCCGTGTCGAGTGCGCGGAGGGCTTCTTCGACCCGACCGGCTCGGGGCAGCACCGGACGCTCGCCCTCGGGACAGGCGTGCCCACCGACCCCCGTGTGTCGATCAGCGCGGGGGACCCGACCGCGGGCGGCGGCTCTGCGCCGTGCGCGGGGGGACACGCGAACAAGGTGTTCGTGATCACGAGCGACAACAGCGTCCAGAACAACTGCACGCCGCCGCTGCCGGGATCGGGCGTCGGGCTCATGTACTGGCGCGAGCGCCAGTAGGCCGGGAGCAAGGAGGGGACGATGCGAGAGGGAGCGAGCGACGGCGCGCGCGGGCGCGACGCAGGCAACCCGGGACGCGCGCTGACGCGACGGTGCGTCGCTGCGGGCCTCGCGGCGGCTGCGATCGCCTGGGGGTGTGGATCGTCGGAGCAGCCGAAGCCGTCGGGACCATCGATGGCGCAGGCGCCGGCGCAGGCGAGGGCCACGAACGGCGCGCCCGTGGTGGGCGACGTCCGGCTCGACCCGACCCGACCCCGCCCCGGTCACCGGATCCGCGCTCTCGTGCAGGCGTCGGACCCCGATGGCGATCCCGTCGAGCTCTCCTATCACTGGACCGCCGGAGGACGCGCGCTTCCCGAGGCGACCGCCGAGGCCACGGTTCCCGAGCTGCCGAAGGGGACCCGGATCGAAGTCGCGGTCGTCGCGAGCGACGGGCGCGCGGAGAGCCCGGCGCGAATCGGCGCGGGCCAGGTCGGCAACCTGCCGCCGGAGCTCGTGGCGATCCGGCTCGAGCCGCCGGGCGAGGTGAACGTCGGCGTCGCGGTCGTCGCCGTGCCCCAGGCGCAAGATCCCGACGGTGACGAGATGCGGTTCGAGTACGCGTGGTCCGTCAACGGCGAGTCGGCCGGCGACGACACTCCCTCCTTCGACACGACGAAACTCCACCGGGGCGACACCGTCCAGGTACGCGTCGTCGCGAACGACGGCGAGGAGGATGGGAACGCGATCGAGAGCCCGCCGCTTCGCGTAGGCAATGCAGCGCCGAAGATCACTTCCTCTCCGGGTGGCTTCGAGCGCGACGGCTCGTTCCGCTACACCGTCACGGCGTCGGACCCGGACGGTGACCGGACGCTGCGCTTCCGGCTGGTGAAGGGCCCCGAGGGCATGACGGTCGACTCCCTCACGGGCGAGATGCAGTGGAAGCCCACGGCCGCCCAGGCGGGGAAGCACGAGGTCGAGGTCGCTGCGGAGGATCTCCAGGGCGGATCCGGCACGCAGCGCTTCGAGCTGAGGGTGGGTACGGATGCGGCTCCGGCGGCGGCAGCGCCCGCGCCCGTCGCGAAGAGCGAGGAGCAGGCGCCGACCGGGCGCGAGGAGCGCCGGGCCTCGTCCCGGGCGCCCACGCCGCGTTCGGCGACGACGCCGGTGGTCGAAGAGGGCGAGGACGGCGAGGCGACGGCCGCTGCGCCGGCGGCGCCTCCCGCGCGCCGTCGCCGCGGAGCGCCGCCGCCGCCGGCTTCCGCCGAGGCTCCGCCCGCCGCAGCGGAAGAGTGAGATGCGGCCGGAGCCCGCCGCACGCGGGCTCCGGCCGCTCGCTCAATCCCGGATCCCATACTCCTTCAGCTTGTAGAGCAGGGCGCGGTGGCTGATGCCGAGGAGCCGTGCCGCGTGCGTGCGGTTGCCGCCCGTGGCGCGGAGCGCGCGCTGGATCAGCTCGCTCTCCACCGCGCGCCGGGCGCGGCGGAGCGAGAGGTCGCCCGCCGAAGGGCCGACGTCGTCGCCTCCCGGTTCGGGGTCGACGACGTTCGCGGGCAGCTCGCGCATGCCGACGCGCTCGCCCTCGGAGAGGATCACCGCGCGCTCCACGACGTTCTCGAGCTCGCGCACGTTCCCCGGCCAGCGATAGGCGAGGAGCTTCGCGAGCGCGTCGTCCGTGAGGGTGCGGACGGGCCGCCCGAGCACCTCGCGGAAGTGCCCGAGGAAGTGGTCGAGGAGCAGCGGGATGTCCTCGCGGCGCTCGCGAAGCGGCGGCACCTTCACGCGGACGACGTTCAAGCGATAGAAGAGGTCTTCGCGGAAGCGGCCCGTTCCGACGTCGCTCTCGAGGTCGCGCGCGGTGGCCGCCAGCACCCGGACGTCCACCTTGCGGGACTTCGACTCGCCGACCGGCCGCACCTCCTCCTCCTGGAGCACGCGCAGCAGCTTGGCCTGGAGCGGGGGCGGGAGCTCGCCGATCTCGTCCAGGAAGAGCGTGCCGCCGTCCGCCTCGACGAAGAGGCCCCGGCGCGCGCGGTCGGCGCCGGTGAAGGCGCCCTTCGCGTGGCCGAAGAGCTCGCTCTCGAGCAGGGCCTCGGGGATCGCCGCACAGTTCACGGCCACGAACGAGTCGTCGCGCCGCGGCGACTGCGCGTGGATCGCACGCGCGAGCACCTCCTTGCCGGTGCCGCTCTCGCCGGTCAGCAGGACGGTCGACTTGAACTCGGCTGCGCGCTCGAGGAGCTCGAGCACGGCGATCATCGCGGGCGACGCCGCCACGATCGCGCGGTCGCCGACGGCGCGCTGCACCTCGCGCCGAAGGGTCTGGTTCGACCGCCGCAGCCGCTCGCGCTCGCGCGCCTTGCGGAGAACGAGCAGGAGCTCGGACGGGGCGAAGGGCTTCGAGAGGTAGTCGTAGGCGCCGCGCTTCATCGCTTCGATCGCGAGGTCGGCGGTGCCGAACGCGGACATCAGGATGAGAGTCGCGCCGGGCAGCCGCCGCGCGAGCTGGGGCAGCAGCTCGAGGCCGTCCACTCCGGGCATTCGCAGGTCGCACAGCACGACGTCGAAGGGTGTCGCGTCCACGTGGCGCAGAGCCGACTCCGCGCCGTCCGCGGCGACGACGTCGTAGGACTCGGCCACCAGCAGCAGGTGCAGGCTCTCCCGCAGGGCCTCGTCGTCGTCCACGATCAGGATGCGTTGCTCCATCCCCTTCCTATCGGACGGGGAAACCCCACGGCTGAGCGGCTTCCGTCCGAGTTGCCGTGACGGCTCTCACTTCTCCGCCCGGGCGGCAAGCCGAGAGGAGATCACCGGCAGGCAGCGGGGGTCGGATGCGGGTCGGCTGCCTGCCAAATGTTCCCGATTCGCGACACAACGCGGCGGCGGCTGGCGGCTCAAGTCCCTGGAACCACGGGCCGATAGGGCCACTGGTCGAGCCGTAGGACGCTCTTGGCGCGGGAGCGTGTGCGGCGGAGGGGTGATGCCGATCAACAACGTCCAGCGCTTTCGCGAGAGCCTGATGATGAGCAAGGCCGAGCTCGCCCGGCGCGCGGGTCTCTCCACGCTGACGATCGATCGGCTCGAGGCCGGGCGGCCCTGCCGCCTCGACACCAAGCGCAAAGTACTGCTCGCCCTCGGACTGAAGGTCACCGACAAGGACCGCGTCTTCGGCGCCGGTGACGGCGACTCGATGGACTCGTCCCTGAAAGCCGCGACCGAGAGTCGCCAGGGCTAGAGGAGCGGAGGAACCGTGCAGCTTCCCTTTGCGAGCTTCGGCAAGAGCAAGTCGGTCGTGGGTCTCGACATCGGGTCGTCGGCCGTGAAGGCCGTCGAGCTGGCGGTGAAGCCCAAGGGCTTCGAGCTGCTCCATCTCGGTGTCGCACAGCTCCCGCCCGAGGCGATCGTCCAGGGCGCCTTCCTGAACTCCGCGGCGATCGTCGAGGCCATCAAGGAGTGCCTCGCGTCCGCTCGCATCAAGAGCACGAACGCCGCGGTGGCCGTGTCGGGCCACTCCGTGATCGTGAAGAAGATCAGCCTGCCCTCGATGACCCGGGAGGAGCTCGAGGAGTCGATCCGGTGGGAGGCGGAGCAGTACATCCCGTTCGACGTGAACGAGGTGAACCTCGACTTCCAGATCCTCTCGTCGGGCCACACCGAGGGTCAGATGGACGTGCTCCTCGTGGCGGCGAAGAAGGATCTGATCGACGACTACACGCACGTGCTCACCGAGGCGGGCCTCCAGCCGGTGGTGATGGACGTGGCGGCCTTCGCGGTCGAGAACGCGTTCGAGACGAACCACGACGCCGGCCGCGACGAGGTGGTGGCGCTGGTCAACATCGGGGCCCAGACCGCCAACATCAACATCCTGTCGGGCGGCATGCCGGCGTTCACGCGCGACATCTCGACCGGCGGCAACCAGTTCACCGAAGAGATCCAGAAGGCGCTCTCGATCAGCTTCGACGAGGCCGAGCGCATCAAGCTCGGCGGGTCGGGGGCCGAGGAGAGCCAGGAGGTCGTGCCGCAGGAGGTGGAGCAGGCGATGAGGACGGTGAGCGACACCGTGATCGGCGAGATCACCCGCTCGCTCGACTTCTTCAGCGCCACCTCGGCCGACAGCCGGATCAGCCGGATCGTGCTGGCCGGTGGGGGCTCGAAGGTCTCCGGGCTCGACACGCTCTTCCACGAGAAGACGAACATCCGGGTCGAGCGCATGAATCCCCTCGCGAAGATGCTCCCGAGCAGCCGGTTCGAGCCGGCCTACCTGGAGCGGGTGGCGCCGTTCCTGGGTGTCGGGGTGGGTCTCGCACTGCGGAGGGCCGACGAGCGATGATTCGTATCAACCTTCTCCCCGTACGCGAGGCGCGCCGGAAGGCCGACCTCCAGCAGCTCGGGCTGACCGTCGCCCTCGCGCTGGGGCTCGCCATCACGGCCGTCGTGCTGTTCCACCTGTCGCTCCTCCACGAGATCTCGAGCTCGCAGGAGCGCGTCGCGCAGATGTCCCAGCAGATCGACGCGTTCAAGCCGCAGCTCGCCCAGGTCGACATCTACCGCCAGAAGAAGGGCGACATGGAGAAGAAGCTCGGGGTGATCGCCAACCTCGACCGCTCCCGCTCCGGCCCGGTGCACGTCCTCGACGAGCTCGCGACCCATGCGCCGAGCCGCCTCTGGCTCGACAAGCTCGAGGCCGTGGCCTCCGGCATCACGCTCAGCGGCATGAGCCTCGACAACGAGGTGGTGGCGACGTTCATGAAGGCCCTCGAGGACTCGCCGTACTTCCAGGACGTCGAGCTGAAGGCGACCGAGCTCACCGAACGCGACGGCCTCAAGCTCAACAAGTTCGAGATCCACGCCACGCTCAGCAATCCGGACGCTGCGCCGGTGACCGTGGGCGCGGCGGCGGCTCCGGCCGCCGTCGCCGCCGCGCGTCCCGCCGCGGCGCCGGCCCAGTAGGAGGAGGCCCCATGAACCTCGGTCTCGAGAAGTTTCAGGGCAGCCTCGAGAAGCTCGCCAAGCTTCCGCGGCCGTACCGGATCGCGCTGATCCCGGGCGTCCTCGCCATCGTGCTCGCGTTCTACGGGTACGTCTTCTACGCGCCGGCCTCGAGCGAGCTGGAAGGGCTCCGGGCCCAGCAGCTCGAGCTGCAGCGCAAGCTGAACGAGGTGCGGGCGGTCGCCGCCAACCTGGGCGCCTTCGAAGAGGAGCTGGGTCGCCTCGAGCGCGAGCTCACGATCGCGCTCCGCCAGCTCCCGAACAGCAAGGAGCTTCCGGTCCTCCTCACCGACATCAGCACGCTGGGGAAGAACGCGGGCCTCGAGTTCAAGTCGTTCAAGCCGAAGCCGGAAGTGCCGCGCGAGTTCTACGCGGAGGTCCCGATCGAGATCGAGTTCAACGGGCAGTTCCACGAGATCGCGTCGTTCTTCGACGAGATCTCGCGGCTCCCCCGGATCGTGAACATCCAGGAGCTGCGGATGACCGTCGCCAAGGAGACCACGAACGAGACGCGGCTCCTCGTGAAGGGCAATGCGACGACGTTCCGCTTCCTGGACAGCGTGTCGGCTCCGGGCGCTCAGGGCCAGGGCAGCGGCGCGCCGGCAGCGGCACCTCCGGTGGGGCGGAAGCCGCCGGCCGGGCAGCAGGGAGGTGAGGCGTGAGGCGAGCGATCGCGATCGTGGCCGCCGCCGTTCTGTCGTGGGGCTGCGGGCCCGACAAGACCGGCGTGACGGCCAGCGACTACGAAGCGCAGCGGCAGGCTGCTGCCGCGCGCATGGCCAAGCCCAAGGCGAGCGCGCCGAAGCCGGCCGAGGCCGGCGCCGCGCCCGCGGACAACGACGTCGCGTCGTTCGGCTCGGTGGGCAAGGGCTCGGCCTACGTCTCCGACGGGAAGAGGGACCCGTTCCGGTCCTTCATCCTCGAACAGGCCAAGAACCACGACATCCGGGATCGCGGTCCGCTCGAGCAGTTCGAGCTCGCGCAGCTCGCGCTCCAGGCGGTGGTGTGGGACACGCCGCGCCCGCGAGCGCTCGTCACGGATCCCTCCGGTCGCGGGTACATCGTGGCCGAGGGAACGCCGATCGGAAAGAACGAGGGCGTCGTCACGAAGATCGCGGACAACCTCGTCGTCGTGCGAGAGACCTACGTCGACTATCTCGGCGAGCGGACCGAGAAGGATATCGAGATGCGCGTTCGCCAGAGCCAGGGAGGGTGAGATTCGATGACTCGATCCAACCGTGATCGAATCGGGGGAATGCTGGGCGTCGTGGGCGCGGTCTTCGTGCTCACCGCGGCCCTGGCCTGCAGCACTGCACAGACTCCGGCGCAGGCGCCGGGTCAGGGGAGCGGCACGCTGACCGACGTGCGCGTCGAGCGCATGGGCGGGTCTACCGTGGTGACGCTGCTGGGTGTGCAGGAGCCCAAGTTCTCGAGCAACGAGCTGTCGGGGCCCCGGCGCCTGGTGCTCGAGCTCGACGGCGTGCAGCCCGAGCGGCTCGAGCGCCGCGGCGTGTACGACGGCGGCGTGGACGAGATGGTGATCTCGCCCCTGACCGCCGCCGACGGCACCGCGTCCACTCGGGTCGAGGTGGGTCTCGCCCCGAGCGCCGAGTACAGGGTGGTCCCGCGCCACGACCGCATCGAGATCCGCGTACGTCAGCTGACGCCGCAGAGCTCGGCGGCCGCGCCGGTGGAGAGCGCTCCGCCCGCCGTGTCGGCCGGTCCGGAAGACGCCGCCGCGGCGCCCGCCGCCCCGGCGAGCCAGGAGACCGCTCCGGCTCCGGCCGGGAACGGCGTGGCTTCGAAGCTGCTCGGCATCGAGGCCCAGCAGGCTGCGGACGGCACCACGCTCACGCTGCGCGGCGACGGCCGGATCGAGAGCGTCGAGACGTTCGTGCTCGAGCACCCCAGCCGGCTCGTGATCGACATCAGCGGCGTGAAGAACGCCGTGACGCAGTCGCGCGTCGACGTGGGCACGGCCCAGGTCTCGCGCGTGCGCGTCGCCCAGCACGATGGCAAGGTGCGTGTGGTGATCGACGGCGGCAGCGCTGCGGCTCCCTTCGACGGGCGCCGCATCACGCCGTCGGGCGACGGCCTCGTGATCGCGCTCGGGTCGAGCGAGGGAACCGTGCAGACGGCGCAGAGCGAGCCCACGGCCGCCGCGTCGCCGGCTCCGGAGCCCGCCGCCAGCGCGACAACGGCCCCGCCGGCCGCCGCCGATCCCGCTCCCGCGGCCGCCGCCGCGCAGCCGGCCGCGGGCAACCGCCTGGTCGGCGTCAAGCTGGATCCGCAGGCCGATCGCACGCGCGTCGTGATCGAGAACGACAGCGAGGCGAAGTACCAGCTCATGCGCCCGGACAAGGACACGGTCATCGTGAGGCTTCGCAACTCGGCGCTGGCCGAGGGTGCGACGGACCTCAAGATCGTGCCCGAGCAGCCGGGCCCGGTGTCTCTGGTGACCGCCTTCGCGCAGCCCAAGGTGAAGACGCCCGAGGTGCGCGTGGTGATCAAGCGCGCGTCGGGCGCCACTCCGCAGGTGACCCGTGAGGGCAACTCGATCCTGCTCGACTTCGCGCCGAGCAGCACGGCCGCCGCGAAGCCGCCCATGCTCACCGCTCCGGCGGAGGGCGAGGCGGCGCCGGCCGCCGTGGCGGACGAGCCGACCGGTCAGGCGTCGCGCAAGGCGGTGGCGCAGGCCAGCGCGCCCGCGGCGATGGAGAGCGGCGGAGCAGCCGACATCCTGCAGGAAGGTGGCCTCGTCAACGGCAAGGAGTACAACGGTCGCCGGATCTCGCTCGACCTCAAGGACGTGGACATCAACGACGTCCTCCGCCTGATCGCCGAGGTCTCCGACCTCAACGTGATCGCCGGCGACGAGGTGCAGGGCAAGGTCACGATCCGCCTGGTGGACGTGCCCTGGGATCAGGCGCTCGACGTGATCCTGCTGACGCGCGGCCTCGGCTTCGTGCGCGTGGGCACGGTGCTCCGCATCGCCCCCACGGACCAGCTGAAGCAGGAGGAGGAGGCGCGGCTCCAGGAGCGGCGCGCCAAGGAGAAGCTCGAGGACCTGGCTGTGAAGCTGCAGCCGGTCAACTACGCGACCGTCGACGAGGTCGAGAAGATGGTGAAGCGGCTGCTCACCCCGCGCGGTGTCGTGAACGTCGACAAGCGCACGAGCACCATCATCATCAAGGACATCCCGTCGGTGATCGACGAGGCGACCGCGCTGATCAAGGCGATCGACACGCAGACGCCGCAGGTGCTGATCGAAGCGAAGATCGTCGAGGCCAACCTCGACTTCGCTCGTGAGGTCGGCACGGTGTGGTCGCTCGGGTCGCAGCCCTTCGTCGACGGGTTCGACAGCGCCAGCGGTCCGCGGACGGACCTCGGCGGCCAGGACTTCCGGCTGCACGACAGCAACAACATCATCGCCGCCAACCCGATCACGAGCGTGGCGACCGGCCTGGCGAACGTGGGCGCGTTCCTCCTGGACGACAAGATGAACGTGAACCTCCAGATCCAGGCCGCGGAGAGCAACGGCGAGGGCAAGGTGATCTCGAGCCCGCGCGTGGTGACGCTCGACAACCGCGAGGCGAAGATCGAGCAGGGCGTTTCGATCCCGTTCCAGACCTTCGAGAACGGGGACGCCCAGCTCGAGTTCATCGACGCGGTGCTGAGCCTGCTCGTGACGCCGCACATCACGGCGGACAAGAGCATCATCATGAAGGTCGAGGTGACCCGGAACGCGCCGGACGACAGCGTACAGACGCCGACGGGCTCGCCGGCCATCGCCAAGAACCAGGCGAAGACCGAGACCCTGGTGAAGGACGGCCAGACGCTGGTGATCGGCGGGATCTACACCATCAACAAGTCGGAGCGCCAGTCGCGCGTGCCGTACCTGTGGAAGGTGCCGATCCTCGGCAACGCGTTCAAGAGCAACGAGATCCGCGACGTCCGGAAGGAGCTCCTGATCTTCCTCACGCCGCGCGTCGTCGAGAGCGCGGAGGTCGCGGGCTGATCGACTCCGCTCCGGCGGATCGAGCCACACACACGGGGGGGAGCCTGCAAGGGCTCGCCCCCGTCGCTTATACTCGCCGCAGTGAAGACGCTCTGGCTCGTCGGAATGATGGGGGCCGGCAAGTCGGCAGTGGGTCCGCTCCTCGCACGTGAGCTCGATCGTCCCTACGTCGACACCGACGCGGAGGTCGAGCGCGAGGCGGGCGCGACGGTCGCCGAGCTGTTTGCTCGCGAGGGCGAGGCCGCCTTCCGCAAGCGCGAGCGCGAGGCCGTGGAGGCGGTCGCGGGCCGGGAGGTGGTGGTGGCGCTCGGCGGAGGAGCGATCGCGCAGCCCGGCGCCACTGCGCGCCTCGCCGCCACGGGCCGCATCGTCTACCTGAGGGCGCGCCCGGAGACCCTCCTCGCGCGCCTCGGCGACGCCGAGGCGCGCCCCCTGCTGGCCGGCCTCGATGCGGCCGGCCGGCTCGCGCGCATCACCGACCTGCTCGCGCAGCGCGCGTCCTCCTACGAGGCCGCCGCGCTCGTCGTCGACACCGACGGGCGGAGCCCGGCGGACGTGGCGCGGCTCGTGCTGCGCGGTCTGGGGGAGGGCGCGTGACCGCGGCGCGCCGGGAGCCCGGCCTCTTCGCCACGGTCCCCGTCGAGCTCGGCGCGCGCAGCCATCCCATTTACATCGGCAGCGGCCTCCTGCCGTGGGTCGGCGGCGAGATCGCGCGACACACCAAGGCGACGCAGGCCGCGCTCGTGACGGTGCCCGTGGTGGGCCGACGGTACGCGGGGCCGCTCCTGCGCTCCCTGCGGGCGGCGGGGCTGCGCGCCGCCCGTCTCGACGTGCGCGACGGCGATGCGCACAAGAGTCTGCGCGAGGCCGCGCGGCTCTACGACGCGCTCCTCGACTTCGGCGCCGACCGCAGCACGGTCGTCGTGGCGCTCGGCGGCGGCACCGTCGGTGATCTCGCCGGGTTCGCGGCCTCCACCTACCTCCGCGGCGTCCCCTTCGTACAGGTGCCGACGACCCTCCTGGCGATGGTGGACGCCAGCATCGGCGGCAAGGTGGGCGTGAACCTCGCGCGCGGGAAGAACCTCGTGGGCGCGTTCCACCAGCCGCAGCTCGTGTGCATCGACGTCGACACGCTCGCCTCGCTCCCCGCGCGCGAGCGCGCGGCCGGGCTCGCCGAAGTCGTGAAGGCCGGAGTGCTGTGGGACGCGGCGTTCTTCGACCGCCTCGAGCGCGACGCCGATCGCATCCTCGCGCTCGAGGCGGATGCGCTGCTGCCCGCGATCGAGCGCGCCTGCGCCATCAAGGCCGAGATCGTCGCCCGCGACGAGCGCGAGAGCGACCTGCGCATGCTGCTGAATCTCGGGCACACGCTCGGCCACGCGGTGGAGGCGCTGTCGCGGTACAAGGGCGTCCTGCACGGGGAGGCGGTCGCGATGGGCATGGTCTTCGCCGCCCGGCGCTCCGAGGCCCTCGGGCTCTGCCCCGCGGGAGCCGCGGACCGCATCGAGCGCCTCCTGGTCCGGCTGGGCCTGCCGGTGGCGCTGCCCAAGTTCCCGCGCCGCGCTTATCTCGCGGCGCTTCGTGTCGATAAGAAGAGACGGGATGCCCGCATCCGATACGTTGCCCTGCGCGCGATCGGCCGGGCCGAGACCGTCCTGTTGACGCCCGCGGAGATCCTGCCCGCGCGCGGCTGAGGCGGAGGAGAAGTCGTGGACGAGCTCAGCACCGGCGGGTTCGCGCAGGGGGCCGGGAGCGACGGGACGGGGACGGAGGGCCGGGCCGGGAGCGCCGGCTCCGACGTGACGCTCCTGATCGCCATGGGCGCCGCGGATCCCGGCTCGCCCGCGGTGGTCGCGCTGGTGGACGCCTGGCGCCGCGAGGGCCGCTCCGACGAGGCCGAGCGCGTCGCGCGCGAGGCGCTCTACCGGCAGCCGGAGTCGCTGGCCGTGCGCATCGCGCTCGCGCTCGCGCTGATCGATCTCGGCAAGCTCGACGCGGCACGCGACGAGCTGCAGCGCGCGCTCGCAGCTTCACCGGAGCACGCGAGCGCCTCGGCTGCGCTGGCGCGCGACCGCGCGGCGCTTCCGCCGGAAGCGCCGCCGCCCGCGCCGCGCCGCTACGCGGTGCCGCCGCCCGCCCCCGCCGAAGCGCTGGAGCTGCTCGAGGAGATCGAGACCGACGAGCTCGACGGCGCGTTCGATGCAGCCGAGAGCGAGGCCGAGGGTATGCTCGACGCGAACGAGGTCGCCCAGGAGGCGATCCGGGCGGTCGAGGAGGGGAACGCGGGGCATCTCCTGTCGGCGCCGGAGTCGCCCTTCGCGACCGCGACGATGGCCGAGCTGCTCGAGCGGCAGGGGCACCCGGACGACGCGCGGGCGGTGCGCGCCCGCGTGGCTCCGCGGCCCGAGCCCGCGCACGAAACCGGGGACGGGCGCACGTCCGACGCACGCACGCGTCAGCGCGCGCGCGTGTTGGCCACCCTCGAGCAATGGCTCGAGAACCTGCGAAGGGGAACGGAATGAGCTTCGCATCGATTCTGAGGTCGATCGTGGACGAGTGCGGAGGCGGGCTCGGCGCAGCCCTGATGGGCAACGACGGCATCCCGATCGACCAGGTGATGGCGAGTGCGCCGGCGGCGTCGCCGCTCGGCGACGACGTCGGCGCCGCGGGCGTGGAGTTCGGGCGCATCCTCGACGAGATCCGGAAGGCGTCGGACGCCCTCGGCGGCGGCGCGCTCGCCGAGACCGTGGTGAGTCTCGCGCGGTTCACGCTGGTGCTGCGCCACGTCGACGACGACACCTTCCTCGTGCTCGCGCTCGCGCCCGATGGCAACCTCGGGAAGGCGCGCTATCTGATCCGGCGACATCTGATCGCGCTGCGCGACGAGCTCTGACGGGGGCGGCGCGAGCGAGCCTTCGAAGGAGGGGCGACGTGCCGGATCTGCTCCGCGTCCTCGTGGTCCACGGTCCGAACCTGAACCTCCTCGGTGCGCGCGAGCCGGCCATCTACGGCTCGGTCACGCTCGCCGAGATCGAGGTCCGCCTCGCAGCCCAGGCGAAGGAGGCCGGCGCGGAGCTCGACTTCTTCCAGTCCAATCACGAAGGCGCGCTGATCGACCGCGTCCAGGACGCAGCGGGCGCCGTCGACGGGATCCTGATCAACCCCGGCGGCCTGACGCACACGAGCGTCGCCCTCCGCGACGCGCTCGCGGCGACGGCACTTCCCGTCGTCGAGGTGCATCTCTCGAACGTGCACGGGCGCGAGGAGTTCCGCCGTCACTCCTATGTGTCGGCGATCGCACGCGGGGTCATCGTCGGATTCGGGGCGCGGAGCTACGCGCTCGGACTCGACGCGCTTCTCCACGTCCTGCGCGCGCCGCGGGAGGGATGAGCGCCGAGCTTCGCCTCCTCACTCACGGTCCGGGCCATGGCGCCTTCAACATGGGCGTCGACGAGGCGCTCCTGACGAGCGCCGGCCGCGGGCTCGCCACCCTCCGCCTCTACACCTGGGAAGGTCACTGGCTCTCGTTCGGCTATCGACAGCCTGCCGATCCGGCGCGCGCATCGGCGTGCGCCGCGGCAGGCGTGGGACTGGTGCGGCGCGCGACCGGCGGCGCCGCCGTCCTGCACGGGAGCGACCTGACCTACGCCCTCGCGGCCCCCGAGGACGCGCTGCCGGCCGGCCTTGCGGGCGCGTACGGCCTCGTGGCCGAAGCCCTGCTCGAGGCGCTCGCCGCCGTCGGCGTCGCGGCGCAGCGCAGCCCGCGCGGGCCCGCTCCCGGACGCGGCGCGCCGCGCGCCTTCGACTGCTTCGTGGCCCCCGCCGCCGACGAGATCTGCGCGGGTCCGGGAGCGCGCAAGCTCGTGGGCAGCGCGCAGCGCAGGGCGGGCGGCGGCGTGCTCCAGCACGGGAGCATCCGGCTCGCGCCGGAGCCGCCTGAGGCCGCCCGGGCGGCGGGGCTCGCCCCGGAGCGCGCCACGAGCGTGTCCGAAGTGGTCGGCAGGGAGGCCTTCGAGCGGTCCGGAGGCTCCCGGACGCTGGGAGGAGCCCTGGCGGCTGCGCTCGCCCGGCGGCTCGGCCGCGTGCCCGTCGCGGGGGCTTTGCGCCCCGACGAGGTGGAGCACGCCCGCGCACGCGTGCGCAGCCACGCCCGCGATCCCCTCGCCGGGCCAGAGCCACCCCGCCGACGCCCGGTCTCAAGGGGGCCCAGGGCCGGCCGATAGAGCACGGAGAGGGAGAGACGCGGCTTCCTCTGCTCCCCCATCGCGCGGCTGAGGGGTCCTTGGCGATCAACAAGCGGAAGATCCTGGAAGCGGCGCAGAAATTCCTGCAGAAGGGCAGCCTCGACAAGGCGCTCAAGGAATACCAGTCGCTCCTCCAGGCCGATCCGCGCGACAGCAACTCCCGGCTCAAGCTCGGGGACATCCATCTGAAGCTCGGCCAGAAGGACGAGGCGATCACCGCCTACCTGAAGGTCGCCGACCAGTTCATGAAGGACGGCTTCGACGCGAAGGCCGTCGCTCTCTACAAGCAGATCACGAAGATCGACCCGAACCGATCCGACGTGCAGGTGCCGCTCGCCGAGCTCTATCAGCGGCTCGGCCTCACGTCCGAGGCGATGGCGGCCCTCCAGACGGCGGCCGACTCGTACCACCGCGAGGGCCGCAAGCGCGACGCGCTCGAGCTCCTGCGCAAGATGGCGACGCTCGATCCGACCAACACGACGAGCCGCATGAAGATCGCGGAGCTCCTGCGCCAGGCCGGGCTCACGGACGAAGCGATCGCGGAGTACGACGAGGTCGCGGTCGAGCTCGCGAAGCACGACGAGACCGACGGCCTGATCCAGGTGTACGAGCGCGTGCTCGAGCTGGATCCCGAACGCGTGAGCGCGCTCGTCGGCCTCTCCCGCGCGCTCGTCGCCAAGGGGCAGCCCGACCGCGCCGAGGGCTTCGCGAAGCGCGCGACGGAGCTGAAGCCCGACGCGACCGAGGGCTTCGAGCTGCTCGCCGAAGCCTACCGCTCCATGGGTCGCGTCGACGCGATGGAGCCCGTCTACCGGCGGCTCGCCGAGCTCCACCGGAGCCACGGCGACGAGGACCGCGCGCGCGAGATCCTCCAGCGTTTCGTCTCGGTGTCGCCGCTCGAGAAGAGCGCCGACGACTCGGGCCTCGCGGGCTTCCCCCGCCGCAGCAGCGGCGACAGCGACGTCGAGACGCTCGACGACACGACGGCCCCCGGTTCCGCCTTCGGCGACTCGTTCGACGCGACACACCAGGGCGACGATGCGGCCTTCTTCGAGGCCGCCGCCCCCGTGCAGGGCCCGGCGACGCCCGAGCAGGACCTCGAGCAGGTGCTGGCCGAGGCGAGCGTCTACCTCCGCTACGGGAAGCACGACCGCGCGATCCAGGGCCTCGAGGCGGTGCTGAACCGCGATCCGGAGAACCGCGCGGCGCTCGAGAAGCTCGGCGAGGCGCTGTCGGTCGGCGGCGACGCGGCGCGCGCCGTCGCGACTTGGGCCGAAGCTGCGAAGCTCGCGCGCGCCGCCGGCGACGCCGCGGGCTACAGCGTGCTGTGTGACCGCATCGAGGCGCTCAGCCCCGGCGCAGCGGCGTCCCGCGGCCTCGGACCGCTCGAGCCGGAGCCCGCGCCGGCCCCGGCCGCTGCCGAAGCGAGCGCGCCGGACGCGTCGGCCGACGACCCCTTCCTCGACGTCGAGGTCGACCTGCACGGTCCCGAGGGCGCCCTCGGCGACGCCGCGGAGCCGACCTCGGCCGCCGAGGATCTCGAGATCGACGTCGACACCGAGCTGCCCGAGGACCTGGAGGCCGATCCGGGGAACGACACCGTGTCGCGCGCGGCTGCCGACTTCGACTTCGGCGACCCCGACGCAGTCGACCTGCCGGCCGCCGACACCGGAGCGGGCGAGTCCGTCGAGACGCCCGCAGCCGCAGCCGGCGCCTCGGCGCCGAGCGACGTGGCCGTCGACGCACCCGGCGGGAGCGGCGGGGAGTCCGAGCCCGAGGGCTCGGGCGGCTCGTCCACCACGCCGCAGCAGATCGTCGAGGAGCTCGAGGAGGCGGAGTTCTACTTCCACCAGGGCCTGCACGAGGAGGCCGGTGCGGTCTACCAGCGGGTGCTCGCGACCGCGCCGAACCATCCGCAGGCCCTGCTGCGCCTCGGCGAGATCGCGGCCGCCCGCGGCGAGGACCCTGCGACGCCTCGGGCGTCGGACGCTGCGGCCGCGCCCGCGCCGGCGATCGCGCACACCCAGCCCGTCGTGCAAGTCGAGGCCGCGCCGAAGGTGACGCCGCCCGCCGCGGTCCCGGCGCCGGCGCGGACCGCGACACCGGTCGGCGCGCGGCCCGAGGAGACCGATCCCGGTCTCTCGGAGGACCTCTCGAGCTGGGCGGACGAGCTGTCGGCCGGAGACGAGAGCACGGGCGCCGAGGCGCCGGACGAGACGCGGGAGGCCGACGACGACACGCCGGACGTCGCGGTCGATCTCGAGGACCTCGGCGCGGAGGCGCCCCCCGCGCTGGCCGACGCGGCGACCGGGGACGCCGCCGCTCCGGCGCCCTCGCTCGGCGACACCGATCCGGATCTCACGGACGCGGCCGGCGACGACACGGCGCCGGTCGGCGGGAGCGCCGCGCCGGCGGAGCCCGCATTCGATCTCGCCGCGGAGCTGTCCGAGGTGCTCGCCGACGACGATCGCCGCGGACCCTCCGGGCCGCAGTCCGGCGTCGTCGACGACGGGTTCGCGGCCGTCTTCCGGGAATTCAAGCGCGGCGTACAGCGCACCGTGTCGGAAGGCGACTACGAGACGCACTACGACCTCGGCATCGCGTACCGTGAGATGGGACTCCTCGAGGACGCCGTGGGCGAGTTCAGGCTCGCGATGGACTCGCCCACGCGGCGGCTCGACTGCCTGCACATGCTGGGCCTCTGCGCGCTCGATCTGAAGCGTCCCCAGGACGCCGTGGCGCACCTCGAGCAGGCGCTGGCGCTGCCGGGCGTGCCCGACGCGCAGGTCATGGCGCTACGGTTCGATCTCGGCCGCGCGTTCGTGGTGCAGGGCGACCAGGGCCGCGCGCGCAGCGCATTCGAAGCCGTTGCAGCCGCGGATCCCGACTTCCAGGACGTCGCCGAGCGCATCGCCGCGCTCGACGCGCCCGAGCCGGAGCCCGCGGGCGACGACACCGACGACGCGTCGGACGTCCTCGATGCGCTCGGCAGCGACGACGACACGAGCGGGGCGGAGGCCGCGTCGGACGAGACGCCGACGGAGACCTTCGAGTCGTTCGACGATCTGATCGCGGAGGCGGAGTCGGAGTCCGCGCTCAGCCCCTCGCGCGCCAGGCCCGACTCGCGCGCCAGGCCCGACTCGCGCGCCGATGCAGCGCGCGGCGAGGATGCGGACGTCGAGGATGCCGACATCGAGGAGGCTGGGATCGAAGAAGCGGGAGCTGAGGACTACGCGGACGGCGGCGCGGAAGCGGCCGCCGGGCCCGCGCGGGCGGGAACGACCGGCGCCGTGACGCCGGCGCCGCCCGAACCGCAGGCCCCCGCCGAAGCGCCGCCTTCCGGCCCGGGCCCGTCCTCACCGCCGACGCCGCCGCGACGTCGCAAGATCTCATTCGTCTAGGGGAGAAGCGTGGAGCACCTCCGGCACTTCGGCCTCGCATCGGATCCGTTCGTGAACGATCCCGTGATGCGGCTCTACTTCGCGAGCCGCGAGCACGTGGATGCCGAGCGGCGTCTCGCGCGCGGCGTACGCCAGGGCAAGGGCCTCGCCGTGCTGACGGGCGAGCTCGGGTCGGGCAAGACCACGGTGGCGCGGCACCTGCTCGACGGCCTCGAGGAGGACCGCTTCGAAGCCAGCATGATGGTGATCCTCCAGGCCGAGAGCGGCGCGCAGTGGCTGCTCACGCGCATCGCCAGGCAGATCGGCCTCGAGGAGCCCGCGACCGAGCGCGCAGCGCTGCTCACGCAGCTCTTCCGCCGCCTGGTCGAGGTGCGGGAGGAGGGTAGACACACCGTCGTGTTGATCGACGGCGCCCATCAGCTGCGCACCCGCGAAGACCTGGGCGAGCTGAAGAGCCTCCTCCACCTCGAGCACGACGAGCGCCATCTCGTGACCGTGCTGCTCGTGGGCCTCCCCGACCTCGCAGAGCGCCTGGGCGCCGACCCGGCGCTCGCCCAGCGCGTCGAGGTGCGCGTGGCGCTGCCCGGCCTCGACGCCGGCTCGACCGCGGAGTACGTCGCGCACCGCGTGCGCGCGGCGGGCGGCGATCCCCGGATCTTCGAGGCCGCGGCCATCGACGCCCTGTGCCGGAGCGCCCGCGGCCTGCCGCGGATCCTCAACACCCTCGCCGACAACGCGCTCTACGAGGCGCACCTCGCCGGCCGCCGCACCGTCGGCGCGGCGGACGTGGAGCGCGCGGCCGCGGACCTCGGCATCGCGTACGGCTCGCCGTCCGCGGCGCAGGCGCCGCCCGCGCCGGAGGCCTCCCGGTCACCGTCGTTCTCGATCGAGCGGGACGCTTCCCGCGAGCGCGAGACCGTTGCGTCCCGCGCACCGGAGCGCGCACCCGTCGCCCCGTCTGCGCCGCGCGCCGAGGCGGTGCGCGCCGCCGCGCGCGGCGCAGGGTCGCTGCCGGAAGCGATCGCGCCGGCATCGCTGATGGTCTCGGAGGCGGAGGAGGCGCCGATCTTCGAGAGCCCCGCCCTCGAGCGCGATCCCTTCGGCGAGCCCCCGGGCTTCCCGGACGACGGCCCGCCGAAGGAGGAGGAGATCGAAGGGCTCTTCGTCGATCTGGTGGACGAGGAGCGCTAGCCGCTCCACCTCGGCCCGCTCCGGACGGTCTCCCACGGCCTTGCCCGCGCCGACCCCGCATGGCACCTTGAAGGGGACGCGGGAATAGCTCAGTTGGTAGAGCATCAGCTTCCCAAGCTGAGGGTCGCGGGTTCGAATCCCGTTTCCCGCTCCAGTACTTAGGCGTCCATGTTGCGAGCGTCACTGACGCTCCGCTGACGCTCTACTGACACCGTTCCCAGGCGGGCCAGGAGGTCCGCCGGGACCTCGCCCGAGAGGAGGGGGACCGGTGCCCGGTACTGGTCGCCCCCCGCCCAGCGGGCGTAGTGGTCGGCCGTGACGCTGACGTCCGAGTGTCCCAGCTGGACGCTCACGTAGCCGAGCTGCACGCCGCTGGTCAGAAGCTGCGAGGCATACGTGTCGCGCAGATCCTTGATCGCGCGATGGCCGATGCCAGCGCCCGCGCAGATCCTTCGCCACTGCCGTTTGCGCCAGTTCGACGGATCGACTCCTTCCAGTACCCGCCGGCTTGGCGCCGGGCGGAACGCCCTTCGTTCGAGCTCGAGGAGTGCGACGCGCAAACGCCGCGAAAGTGCGACGGTGCGTGTGCGTCCGCTCTTTGGGGGCCCAGCCTGGCCGCCGCGGGGGCGATTGCTCTGCTCGTCGAGATAGAGGTGGCGTGTCGCGTCCATCTCGTCGGCACCGGCTACGACGCCGCCCCAGGTGAGCCCGATCGCTTCGCCAAGGCGCAGTCCGGCATCCAGGCAGAGCAGGGTGACGACCAGGTCCTCAGGCCCCTCCGCGCGTGCAGCCGCGACGACGCGGTCCATCTCCTCCACGGAGAGCGGCCGGATCTTTTGCGCCGGGTCCTTCGCCGCTCGTCCTCGCTTCGTGCGCTGGTGTCGCTGCAACATGATCCGAAATGCCGGCACGGGACTGGTCGTGACCAGGCCGAGCTCGATCGCGTACGCGTAGATCGATTGCAGCACGTTGATGTAGTGGCGTCCGGTCTGCGGATCTCTCTTCGGTACCTTGACGAGTTCGCCTCGGCGTTTCTTCTCGACGAGGACCTCGACCTCATTCCCCCACCAGGCCCGCAACATCGCCGGCGTGATCTCGTCCATCCGCAGCGCTCCGAACGTACCGAGAAGCGGCCCATCGGGACGCAGGTAGGACGGCCGGTCGCCTCGGGTCGATGGCGCGAGCCGTGCGGTGTCCTCACGCAGATATCGGTCTGCCATCTGCGAGAGAACGGGTGCTCGGCCGCCCAGGCCAATAACCGCGTCCTGGGCGAGCTGGCGGTTCGTATCCGCCAGGAGCCCCTCCGCGATCTTCCATCCCTCGCTCGTCGCGTCGGCGACCTTCGTACGCTTACGACGACCCTCGGGAGTGATGCGCGAGAGGTAGAGACCGTTTCCGATCTGATCGATCCACGCGCGGCTCATGTCTACCCCCTCGTCACACATACTACGTGAGCTTCGCGATGATCTGCCGAATGATCCGCGCTCGCTCGGTCGGGGCCGAACGCTGCGGCGCGACAGGTGCCGGAAGGGCCGCCTCACGCGGTATCCGCCACTGGCCTGCGTCCTTCCAGGCTCCCTGGTAGAACCCCCGTTGGCATCGGCGGCGGATGGTGAGCGGGCTGCGCCGCAATAGCTCAGCGAGCTCGGCAACGGTGAGGTACGGGCTCATGCCTCTTCCCATCCGATGGGTCTAAAGCTGCTCTTGCACCAGCACCCGGAGTCCTCCGTTCCGTTCTGCGCGGAGGAAACCTGCAATGTCGCCACCTTCGAGGAGTACTCCGTCTTCGACGATGGGGGTGGTGGTGCGCCGGGATCTCACTCTGCGCCCTCCCAGCTGCCGGCGGCATGCATTGCCCGCACATGGTTTCGCCAGGCGCGACGCGAAGCCTCCGCTGCAGCCGCACGCGCCGACCGAAGACCAGGCTCGATATCCGGAAGCCGGGCCACGAGCCCGAAATAGGCCTGGTCGACCATGCAGCCCACGAGACGCACGTGGTCGAGCACCGCCTCGAGTCGCGCATCCCGGCGTTCGATCTCCGCCACGATGCGCCGTTCCTGGTCATCCAGAAGCGCATGGGCGAGCCGTACGCCCTCTCCCGTAGTCGCCCCTTCCCCAGGTGAGGGTGTGAGCGCCGAAGCGATCTCCTGCTTGAGCAGGAAGTACTCCTCGAGGCACTCGCGCACGGACTGGGAGAGCGTTCCGCGGCGTGCGGAAGCTTCACGTGCGACGCGATCGTACGTGTCGCGCGACAGCCATACCCGCACCTCGTGCCGTGCACCGACGCTGCGCCGTCTGCGACGAGAGGTGCTCTGGGGTTCCGTGCTCATGGAAGATCTCCGGCGAAAGCTCTGGCGGGACCGACGAGAGAAAAGAGCGCGAGCACGGAAGTTGGGACACGGTTCACAACGCCGAAATGGGAAACGTCTGGGAAACGATGTGAGAAGGTGGAAGCAGCAAGCCGGAGTCGCGAGCAATCCATCGCGCGCGAGAGCGCCGAGCTTCTACGACCTACGCTCTATTGCGTCAGGTTGCGCTACCGCTCACGCCCTCGATCGCGCTCACGCGCACGCTCGATGTCCTCGAGCTGCCAGACGAGAGCCCGCTGTCGCTGCCGATCGAGCTCCGGTGCCAGAAGGGGCTGCGCCTTCACCTCGCGCCCCACCGCGAACCGCTCGCCCTTCCACGGCACCGCGGTGAGACCGAGACCGGTGCTGAGCACCACGTAGCGCTGCTTCTCCGCGTCCTCGACATGCGCGATCACGTGTCCCTGGATCCCCCAGCCAGCTGGGGAGACGCGGGCTTGAACGGTCCCCGGTCCAGGTCCCGGGCCCAGCGGGGCATCGCCGAGTCGCTGTCGACGTCCCGCGGTAGGCGCTCCATTGCACGCTCGGCCGCCGCGCGGACCTCGGGGACAGGGAGATAGATCACCCGGTCCCGGGGGTCGGGTGCCTGCAGCAGTCCCGCGCGCTCGAGGCCATACACCCGGTTGCGCACCGCCTCGCGGTAGCGCGCCACGAAGCCTCCCGGAGACCCGAACTCGAGCAGCCGCGCATCGCCGCTCGCGTGGATCTGGCGCAGCGCCTCCCGGTCGAGCTCCGTCCACCGCCCGTCGTCATGCGGGGCTGCTCGAGCGTCCCATGGCGCCGGACACTCACCCAGGAGACGGCGAGCCCGTCGCTCTCCCGGCGGTGGCCCGCGAGTGTCACGAGCTCGCCCTGGTGCACCCGATCCTCGCTCCGAGAGAGGGCCATGATGGGGTGCTCGGGGACGAAGTGGGTGACGCCGTCCGTGCCCTTCGACCACCCAGTACGGCGCATCCCGCGCTTCATCCCACGCGAGTCCCGCCCACCGCCCGCGCACGATTGTCCCTGGCTCGAGGATGCTCAGGCGCTGCGGCAGAGACGGGTCGACGAGCGGTCGTCCGTCGCGCGAGAGGGCGCTCCGCTGCAGGTCCCGGGCGAGCTGCATCTGGCGAAGGGCAGGGCCGTGGTCGGCCGAGAGACGCCACGTCCGCTTGCCCGTCTTCTCCGCGAGCCCGAGCTCCTGGAGGAACTGGAGCCGACGGATCATCGCCACCCGGAGCTCGCGTCCCTCGACAGAGCCCGGCACGGGATCGTCGAAGGAGACCGTGCGGTCGGCGCCCACCCGGCGCTCGAGCGCGGCGTCGAGGAGGCCGTAGTGCCGCGCGACAACGGCCCGCTCGAGGGCCATGCGATGGTCGCGTGGCCCGCGCAGCCCCAGCGTCCGGGTCGCCGCGTGCTGGCTCCGCTCCCGGATGCCGTGGGCGACGTAGGTCCGCGGAAGGAAGAGCGTTCGGCCGTCCGCATCGCGACCGCGGACGATCACGTGCAGGTGCGGCTGGGCCGTGTCGTGGTGGTCGATGGCCACCCACTCGAGCCGCGTCCCGAGGTCGCCTTCCATCGCCGCCACGAGCTCGCGGGCGTGCTGGCGCAGGTCCATGCGGTGGCCGTTTTCGGGCGAGACGATGAGCTTCCACAGGCGCCGGTCGCCTGCGCGCTGCCACGAGGACAGCGTGCCCGGGAGGTCGATCTCTTCGCGGTCGCATCGAAGCCGAGCCCCGGCCGGCCCGGCTCCTGGGCGCCCTCGCGGGCGAGGTAGCGGCCGTGGGCGCGCCAGGATCCTGCGCCTCGGTTCGCCACGAACCGGGCCTTCACGATGCTCCGTTGCAGCGCGGCCGGGGCCGACCAGACGAAGCGTTTCCGCGCGGGCGCGGCGCTCGAACGAGAGAGCCGGCCGACCGCACTGCGCACGCGTCGCGCCGCGGCCTCGGCCTGGGGACGGCGCAGCCGCCGGGGCCGGACTCGCATCGAGAGCTCGTCGTGTGACCGCTCACGGGGCTCGGATCCGTGCGATCGCGATGCGGTTGATCGGCACGTCAACGGGCTGTCTGGCGACGAATGCGCCACGGAGAGCCGTCGAAAACTACGCGTCGGATGCCCACCCGCGGGCGGCCCGATGCGCGAAGTGTTCATCGCACAGATTGTCCACGGCGCATGCGATGCGGCTAGGTTCCGATTGCAAGTGGCGCCTGGTCTACACAACTCTGCAATCGGGCCGGCAGCTTCTCTGCTTCGCGGGGGGCGTTCCGACTGCAAGTGCGCATTGGGGCCGAGGATTCGAGCGTACCCTCCGGCGTCTATCTTGCGGTGGTCCGATCGCGCTTGCACCCTTCGTGTTCCTGTTTCCGCCGCGTCTCGACGACGGTCGCCATGCGGCCCGTCCGTCGCGCGCGCCAAGGCGCGTTGACGGAGATCGATGCCCCGCCCTCGGCGGGCGCAGCTTCACGGTCGGTGAGGTGCGTTCGACTCGCTCCGGGCGCCGTCCCTGGGCCCGCCGCCGTCCCAGTTCGGCTCCCCTCCGAGGCATCTCGAGGTACGCACCGCGCCGCGATTTGCGCCCCGAGGCGGGGCCAGAACTCGCTCGGGAAGTCGATCGTGAGGCCAGAAGCCGCCGCCTCGGTCAGGGCGCTCCAGGAAGGCGATCGAACGTGCCGCTCAGGACGGTGTAGACGGCCTTGCCCGGCTCGGGAAAGGCCTGGGTCTTGTTCGTCGTCCCCGCCACGAGCTGGACGTACCCCGCGGACCGGACGACGTCCTCTCCCTCCACGGTCAGCACCTTGGTTCCGGTGGGATTCATCGCGGTGGTCTGTTCCGTCGTGAAGTGCATTGGATACGCGGCACTTCCGGCACCGGTCGGCCCGGTCAACGTCACCCGAACCGTCGCCATGAAATCAATGGTCGCCGTTCCACCCGCGATCCTCATGACGCCGGAGGCGGGGGCCGCGAGACCGTACTTGAGCGTCCCTTCGCTGGATCGCAGTGGCATCGGCGGGATCGAGACATCTTCAGGGTGAATCGCGAACGCAACGCTCCCGTCACCGGAGGCGTCGCCGAATCGAAAGGTGATCGTCGCTCCAGAAGGAATCGCGAGGACCTCCAGGTCCTCGAACGAGACGAACGACAAGCTGTCGCAGGACAGGACTCCGAGCGTCTCCTGCGCGGCGACCGGATCCGAAAGGAGGCAAAGCGAGGTGGCCACGAAGAGTGCGAGACGCGTACTTCGGTTCATGGACGGATCCTCCTGAAGGAGCGCACGGGCGAACGCCAGGCCCGCCCCCGCACCTGTGAGCGCGACCGCCAGAAGAGGGAGGGACGCGAGAGCGCCCGACCGTGCGCCTTCTTGCAGATTCACGAACAACGTGGCTTCGGTCCCGAGTGGGATCGATTGGACGGTCTCGCCGTATTCGTCGATCACGGCCGAGATGCCTCCATGGGCCACGCGGACCAGCGCAAGGCGCTGCTCGATCGCTCGGAACGCACCGAACGCAAGTTGCTGTGCGCTCACCGCCGACCCTTCGAACCAGCTGTCGTTCGCAAGATTCAGGAGGAAGGGGGAATCATCGGTTCGTCGCGCAGCAGCGAGGCCAGGGAACACGACCTCGTAGCAGAGCAGGACCGGGACGCCGAAGCGCCCGCGGAGCGGCTCTTCCGACGTGCCCGCCTCGGCACGCGATCCGGTGGCGGCTCTGCCAAGCGCCCAAGACCAGAAGGGTGTGAGCTCGCCTCGCGGCGGGCCCTCGGCCACCGGGACTGCGGTCGTCTTGTCGACCACCGCCCTCACCCCGACCCCCGGCTCGATCCACCACGCGGAGTTCCGATAGCGATCTGCGCGTCCGGACGCTGCGCTGCGCACGGCACCGAGCACCAGCGGGACGCCCCACGCCGCGACTCGCTGCTCCAACTTCGATTGCAGCACGGCAGCCTGGTCGAGCGGGCTCGTCAGGGAAGTCTCGGGCCAGACGACCAGGTCCAAGGGTTCGCTCGACTTGGAGATCGCTGCGTGGGTCAGCGCCGAGATCGATTTGAGATTCGTCTCTTGAACCCACGGTGCCCACCGCTCACCGACCGGGATGTTGGGCTGCACCAGCAGCAGTCGGAGCGTCGGTCGGCGCGCGCGACTGGCCTCGTTGCCCCATCGAGCCGCTGCGACACCGCCGACCGCAAGCGCGAGAGCTACTGCGCACATCACCCCGGCGACGAGAACCGCGCTTCGGCGCTCCGATCGGCTCGCACGGACAACGCGCGAGCGCCGCGTTGACGCTGCCCACCAACGCCGACACGAGTGGCACGCCGCCCA
>CAVZDA010000008.1:0-144679 GCA_963773895.1 uncultured delta proteobacterium
GCGGTGCTCGAGGTCGAGTCGACGCAGGCGCCGGCCGCGCTCGCGCAGGCGCTGCCCGGAGCGCTCGCTCCCGAGCTGCTCGTGGAGCCGCTCCCCGCCGAGGGGGAATTCGTGCGGATCCACGTCACCGCGGCGCCGAGCGCGGCGCCCGCGGCCCCGGATGGGCCCGCGGCGGCGCTCCCTCCGGTCGAGTCGCGATAGGTTTCAGAGCGGGAACTCGTAGTCGCGCCCGTCGTCGCTGAAGCGGTACTCCATCACCTGCGGCCACCGGGGCGGAATGAGCTGCGCCTCCCAGTCGAGCAGCTTGCGCTCGAGATCCCGTGCGAGTCCGCTCTGCTCTGCGGTGAGATCGTGCTGCTCGTACGGGTCGTGCTCCACGTCGTAGAGCACGTGCGCGCCGGTGGCGCGATCGCTGATCCACTTGTAGCGACCGGCGCGCACCGCGCGGTGTCCCGCGGCCCGCCAGAAGAGGGCTTCGTGCGGCGCCGACGGATCCTCTCCGGTCAGGTGGGGAACGAGATCCACGCCGTCGTACGGACGGTCCGACGGCAGCTCCACGCGCGCGGCTCGGGCGATCGTCATGAACGCATCGAGCGTCGAGACCGGCTCGCCGTACGCTCCGCCCGCGGGCACGTGCTTCGGCCAGCGTACGACGAACGGCACGTTGACCCCGCCCTCGAAGTTCATGAACTTGCCGCCCTTCAGCGGGGCATTGGTGGCGATCCCGGTGTAGGTGGCCGCCCCGTTGTCGCTCACGAAGACGACCAGGGTGTCGTTCGCGAGCCGGCGCGGTCGAGCGTGGTGAGGATCTTCCCGATCGCGTCGTCCAGCGCCGCGATCATCCCCAGATAGACGCGGCGGTCGGGATTCGGCTCCGACGCGAACCGCTCGACGTACGCGCGCGGCGCCTGCATCGGCGCGTGCGGCGCGTTGAAGGGCACGTAGGCGAAGAACGGACGGTCCTGCTGCGCCGCGATCCAGGCCGACGCTTCGTCGGCGATCCGCGCGGTCAGGTATCCGCCCTCCTCGATCACCGTCCCGTTGCGCCGGATCGCCGAGTCGCCGCTCCGCCCCTGCCACCACTGGAAGCGGTCCGCGAAGTAGTCGCCCCGCACGTTCACGATGTCCGGATCGCCCGGGTCGGCGTAGAGGCTGAACGCCTCGTAGAACCCGTACTGGTAGTCGAAGCCGCGCGCATTGGGCCGCATCGGCTCGCCGGTGCCGAGGTGCCACTTGCCGAAGATCCCGGTTGCGTAGCCCTGCCTGCGAAGCACCTCGGCCAGCGTGACCTCGCTCGGCGGGATGCCCTGGAGGTCGATGTCGCGCTGCAGCGGCACCTGGATCTCGTCGAGCGCGTTCCATCCATGCGCGGAGAAGAAGTGCTTCGCCACCCACCAGAGGAAGCGGTTGGTGGGGTACCTGTCGTGCGTCAGGAGCTCGAAGCCGAAGCGCTGCTGGTAGCGCCCGGTCAGGAGCCCGGCGCGCGACGGCGAGCAGACGGGAGACGTGACGTAGCCGGACGTGAACGTGACTCCGCCGCGCGCGAGACGCTCCAGGTTCGGCGTCGGGGTCGCGCCCGGGCGGTAGAGCGACGTGTCGTGCTTCCCGAGGTCGTCCGCGACGATCAGGACCACGTTCGGGGGCCGCTCGCTCGGGCTTCCCACCGGCTGGGACAGGTAGGCCTGCGTCCGGCCCGTCGCCTCCGGATCGAAGTGGATCGCGAACTTCGGATCCCCGAGCGGCCAGAACGCCCACGCCGCGAAGCCCACGAGCGCGAGCAGAAGGGCGATCCAGAGGGGGCGCACGGCGCGCATCATGGCAAATCACGCCGGAGCGGGACACCGATTGACGCGCTCCGGCCAAATCGCTACTCAGTCCGCCACGTTAGAGGGTTTCAGGCACGTAGCTCAGTGGGAGAGCACCACCTTGACACGGTGGGGGTCGGCGGTTCAATCCCGCCCGTGCCTACCATCTGGAGACGTGCGGACGCCCGCGGAGCGGGCGTCCTCGAGTTCGGAGAAGAGTGCGGACGCGCCCGGAGGGCGCGTCCTCGAATAAGGCAAGTGGTCGCAGCCGGTAGAGAATTCGCACGAAGATCCAACGCAGTTTTTCCTCAACCGTAGAGCAGTAGATCCAACCTGATGCATTCCCCGCGCTCATGAACTCCGAGATCACGGTTCGTCTGCCCGACGGCAAGACGCTCACGTTGCCGGCGGGCTCGAGCGTGCTCGCGGTCGCGGAGCGCATCGGCAAGGGGCTCGCGAAGGCGGCGCTCGCCGGACGCGTGCGCTTGCTCGCCGAAGGGCCGACCGCGGCGCCGCGGCTCGTGGACCTGCGCGCGCCGCTCCGCGAGGACGTCGCGCTCGAGATCGTGACGGCGAAGGACCCGCAGGGCGCGGACGTGATCCGCCACTCCGCCGAGCACGTGATGGCCGACGCCGTGAAGCGTCTCTTCCCGTCCGCGCAGATCGACGTCGGCCGGACCGACCACAGCGAGAAGTTCCAGTACGACTTCCTCGTCGAGCGCCCGTTCACGCCCGATGATCTCGCGCGCATCGAAGCCGAGATGACGCGCATCGTGGCCGAGGACTCGGGCTTCATGCGCGAGGAGGTGAGCCGCGAGGACGCGAAGGCGCTCCTGCGCGGGATGGGCGAGGAGCTGAAGCTCTCGCGCCTCGACGACATCCCGGAGGGCGAGCCGATCACGCTCTTCCGCCACGGCGGCTTCGTCGACCTCTGCCGCGGCCCGCACGTGCAGCGCGCGAGCCAGATCGGCGCGTTCAAGCTGATCGAGTCCGCCGGGGCCTACTGGAGGGGCGACGAGCGCAACCCGATGCTCCAGCGCATCTACGGCACGGCGTTCGCGACGCCGAAGGAGCTCGCCGAGCACCTCGAGCGGATCGAGGAGGCGAAGCGCCGCGACCACCGCCGCCTCGGGGCCGAGCTCGACCTCTTCCACCTCGATCCCATCTCGCCGGGCTCGCCGTTCTACCACCCGAAGGGCATGGTGCTCTACAACGGTCTGGTGTCGTACATCCGGTCGCTGTACCCGAAGTACGGCTACCAGGAGGTGATGACGCCGCAGCTCTTCCGGACCGAGCTCTTCAAGAAGTCGGGCCACTACGATCTCTTCCTCGGCGACATGTACATGTTCCAGGGCGAGGACGACGAGGAGATCGGCGTCAAGCCGATGAACTGCCCCGGGCACTGCGAGCTCTACGGCTCGCGCAAGCACTCCTACCGCGACCTCCCGCTGCGCTACGCCGAGTTCTCGCGCCTCCACCGCAACGAGCGGAGCGGCACGCTGACGGGCCTGTCGCGCGTCCGGTCGATGGCGCAGGACGACGCGCACATCTACTGCGAGCCCGACCAGGTGCACGACGAGGTGAACCGCTTCTTCGCCATGCTGAACGAGGTCTACCGCGACCTCGGCCTCTCGGGCGTGCAGGTCTCGGTGTCGACGCGGCCCGAGAAGTTCTTCGGGGATCCGGCCGACTGGGACCGCGCCGAGCGGACCCTCATCGAGGCGGTCGAGGCCGCGGGCTACAAGTGCGGCATCAAGCCGGGCGAGGGGGCCTTCTACGCCCCGAAGGTCGAGTGCGACTTCCGCGACGTCCTCGGACGCGCCTGGACGCTCGGGACGATCCAGCTCGACATGGCGATGCCGGGCCGCTTCGGCCTGCGCTACATCGGACGCGACGGGGCCGAGCACCAGCCTGCGATGTTGCACCGCGCGGTGTTAGGCTCCCTCGAGCGCTTCATCTCCATCTACCTCGAGCACACCGCGGGGGACTTCCCGCTCTGGCTCGCGCCGGTGCAGACGGTCGTGCTGCCGATCGCGGAGCGCCACGGCGCCTACGCCGGCAAGGTGACCGAGGCGCTGCTCGCGCGCGGCATCCGCGCCGAGCTCGACGGGCGCAACGAGAAGCTCGGTTTCAAGATCCGGGAGGCGGAGACGCAGAAGATCCCGGTGATGATCGTGGTCGGGGACCAGGAGGAGGCGAACGGAACCGTCACTCCCCGGCGCAGGCGCGGCTCGCAAGAGCCGGGCGGCGCGCTCCCGATCGACGCGTTCGTGGCGCAGCTCGCCGACGAGATCGCCACGAAGCGCGGATGAGCCCAGTTCCGTTGGAGGATCGTCGCATCGCGGAAGTCAAGAAGGACACCACCCGGGTCAACGAACGGATCCGCGCGCGCGAAGTGCGCGTGATCGGAGCGGGGGGCGAGCAGCTCGGCGTGATGACGCCGGAGGACGCCGTTCGCAAGGCCGAGGAGGACGGGCTCGACCTCGTCGAGGTCGCACCCAACTCGAATCCCCCGGTCTGCCGGATCATGGACTACGGGCGGTACAAGTACGAACAGAAGAAGAAGTCGGGCAAGAGCAAGGGTCACGCGGCCTCGCTGAAGGAAGTGAAGCTCCGGCCGCGCACCGATCAGCACGATCTCGACTTCAAGCTCAAGAACGCGCGGCGCTTCCTGATGGAGGGAGACAAGGTCAAGGTCACGGTGATGTTCCGTGGCCGCGAGATCGTCCACACCTCCCTCGGTCGGCAGCAACTCGAGAAGGTGAAGGGGTTGGTGGGCCTGCTGGCCACCGTCGAGAGCCCGCCGCGCATGGAGGGACGCTTCCTCTCGATGATCCTCGTGCCGAACCGCGAGGCCGTGGAGGCGGCGCGCAAGGCGGAGGAGGCGGCGGCCAAGGCCGCCGCGTTGGCGGAAGCGGAAGGAGCGGTAGCGAGTGTCGCCATGAGCGCACCGGCGCCCGCGGAGGAATGAGATGCCGAAGATGAAGTCGCACCGGGGCGCGGCCAAGCGCTTCAAGAAGACGGGATCTGGAAAGATCGTCCGCATGAAGAGCGGGAAGAGCCACATCCTGACCAAGAAGGCGAAGAAGCGAAAGCGCCACCTCCGGAAGGACGCCCTGGTGTCGGGCGCGGATGTGAAGCGCGTCAAGCAGATGCTGCCCTACTAGGGCGGCGCGCAAGGAGAGGGAAGATGCCTCGAGTCAAGCGCGGAACGCACGCGAACAAGCGGAAGCGCCGCATCCTGAAGGCGTCGAAGGGCTACTACAGCGGGCGTCGCAACCTGCTGAAGACCGCCCGCGAGGCCGTGGAGAAGGGCCTCAAGTACGCGTACGCCGGCCGCAAGCAGCGCAAGCGGCAGTTCCGCAGCTTGTGGATCGCGCGCATCAACGCCGCCGCGCGCGAGCACGGGCTGTCGTACAGCAAGCTGGTGTCGGGCCTCAAGGCCGCGGGCGTCGAGATCGACCGCAAGATCCTGGCCGACCTCGCGACGAACGACCCGAAGGCGTTCGGCGAGCTCGCCGCGGTCGCGCGCGGGAAGGCCGCCTAGGCGCCCTGCGGTGTCGGAGTCCGCGCGCAGCCTCGCGGCGCTCGAGGACGAGGCCCGCGCCGCAATCGCGGGCGCTCTGGACGCGCACGCGCTCTCGGAAGTCCGGGCGCGCCTCGTCGGCAGGAAGGGCTCGCTCTCGGCCGTGCTGCGCGGGATCGGCGCGCTCCCGCCCGAGGAGCGCGGGCCGGCCGGGGCGGCGGCGAATGCGACGAAGGAGCGCATCGAGGCGTGGCTCGACGCGCGCGCCGAGGAGTTCGCGCGCCGAGGGCGCGACCGTGCGCTCGAAGGGCACCGGCTCGACGTCACGCTGCCGGGCACCGGCTCGCCGCCGGGCCGCCTGCACCCCATCACGCGCGTCGAGCGCGACGTCGTCGCGTTCTTTTCGAGCCTGGGCTTCTCGGTCGAGGAAGGCCCCGAAGTCGAGCTCGAGCGCTACAACTTCGACGACCTGAACATGCCCGCGGACCACCCCGCGCGCGACGAGCACGACACCTTCTACGTGGGGCAGGGGCGCGTGCTGCGCACCCACACGTCGCCGGTGCAGATCCGGGCGATGCGCGGCCGCACGCCTCCCTTCCGCTTCATCGCGCCGGGCCGCGTGTACCGCCACGATCTCTCTCCCCGCCACAGCCCGATGTTCCATCAGGTGGAGGGGTTCCTCGTCGACGACAAGAGCACGTTCGGCGACCTGAAGGGCATTCTCTACGCATTCCTGGGTCGTATGATGGGATCGGCCGTCGATCTCCGGTTCCGCTCGAGCTTCTTTCCCTTCACCGAGCCGTCCGCCGAGATGGACTACGGCTGCCTTCTGTGTCAGAAGGCCGGGTGTGCGACGTGCTCGCAAACCGGTTGGATCGAGGCAGGGGGCTGCGGGATGATCCACCCGGTCGTCCTCGAGAACTGCGGCATCGACCCGGCGAAGTGGCAGGGTTTCGCCTTCGGGATGACCCTCGACCGGACCGCCATGCTGCGCCACGGCATCCCGCTGATCCGCTACCTCTTCGAGGGGGATCTCCGCGTGCTGGAGCAGGTGTGAACCGGCGCGCACAGGGGATGGGCTGATGCGCGTGCCGGTCGGCTGGCTCGAGGAGTGGATCGCGCCCGGCGTTCCGGTGACGGCGCTCGCGGAGCGGCTCACCCTCGCCGGCCTCGCGGTCGACTCGATGGAGCGCTTCGGACCCGACCTCTCCGCCGTGCGGGTCGGACTCGTGCGCGAACGGGTGGCGCATCCTGGCGCCGATCGCCTCTCGGTGTGCCGGGTCGAGGTGGGTCCCGACGTCGAGGGCGGAGCCAGCGTCGAGATCGTGTGCGGCGCCCCGAACGTGGCCGCGGGACAGAAGGTCGCCGTGGCGCTGCCGGGCGCCCGTCTGCCCGACGGGACGATCCTGAAGCGCAGCAAGATCCGGGGCGTCGTCTCGAACGGCATGATCTGTTCCGCCCGGGAGCTCGGGCTCGGCGGCGAGCACGAAGGCATCCTCGTCCTCGATCCGGACGCCAGGATCGGCGCGCCGCTGCCGAGCGTGATCCCCGTCGGTGACACCGTGCTCGAGCTCGAGCTCACCCCGAACCGCGGCGACTGCGCGTCGATCCTCGGCGTGGCGCGCGAGGTGCGCGCGCTCTACGGCGGGACGCTCGCGTGGCCGCCCTGCGACCCGCCGGAGGCCGCCCGGAGCGCGGCCGACGACGTGCGCGTCGAGGTGGAGGACGCGGCCGGCTGTCCGGCCTACGTGGCGCGCGTGGTGCGGGGCGTGCGCGTCGGGCCGTCGCCCGACTGGCTGCGCCGTCGGCTCGAGTCGATCGGCGTGCGCTCGATCAGCAACGTGGTCGACGTGACGAACCTCGTGCTCCACGAGCTCGGCCAGCCGCTCCACGCCTTCGACCTCGACCGGGTCCGCGGGCCCGGGCGGCCGCTCGTCCGCGTGCGCAGCGCCCAGCCCGGCGAGCGGCTCACGACCCTCGACGGCGAGGACCGCGCGCTCGAGCCGACCGACCTGGTGATCGCCGACGCAGATCGCGCGATCGCCCTGGCCGGCGTGATGGGCGGCCGCGACACCGAGGTGGGCGAGGCCACCACCGCCGTCCTGATCGAGAGCGCCCGGTTCGATCCCGCGAGGATCCGCCGCACCGTGCGCCGTCTCGGCTTGCGCAGCGAGGCGTCCTACCGCTTCGAGCGCGGCGTCGATCCGGCCGGGGTGCGGCGCGCGGCCGATCGCGCCGCGCGCCTCCTGGCCGAGGTCGCGGCAGGCGAGGGCGCCGGCGCGCAGGTGAGCGCCGGCGCGGTGGAGGCGCGCGCGCCCGCCGCACCCGCGCGCGAGATCGCGCTCGACCCCGCGCGGGTGAACCGGCTCCTCGGCACGCGTCTCACGGGGACGGAAGTGCGGGCGCTGCTCGAGCGGCTCGAGCTCGCGGTCGCTGCAGGACCCGCCGACACGCTGCTCTGTCGACCGCCGAGCTACCGCCCCGACCTCTCGCGCCCCGAGGACCTCGTGGAGGAGGTTGCGCGGCTCCACGGCTACGAGCGCATCGAAGCCACCCTGCCGGAGGCGCGCCTCCGGTCCGTCGCGCCCTCGCGCACGCGGGAGCTGCGCGACCGCGCATCGGACGCCCTCGCCGCCGCGGGCCTCGTCGAGGCCATGACGCTCGCGTTCATGAACGCGGGAGACCTCGACCGGCTCGATCTCTCGCTCGACGATCGCCGCCGGCGCACCGTGCGCGTTTCGAACCCGGTCTCGGAGGAGGAGTCGCGGATGCGCAGCACGCTCGTCCCCTCGCTCCTGCGCGCGACGCGCTCGAACCTCGCCCGCAAGGTCGGACGCGTGCATCTCTTCGAGGTGTCGCGGACGTTCCTAGACGACGGACCGGAGACGGGGCCCGACGCGGGGCTCCCGGACGAGCCGCTCTCCCTCGCCGCCGTCCTCACGCGGGGCGAGCGCTCCAGCCTCTGGGAGCCGCGGGATCCGCCGCCGCTCTTCTTCGAGGCGAAGGGCATCGCGGAGCGGCTCCTCGCGAGCCTCGGCTACGCGGCCTGGTTCCGCGCGGGCAGCGTCGAGCCCTACCTGCATCCCGGGGCGGCGAGCGACGTGGGCGTGGGCGAGCGCGTGGTGGGCAGCGTCGGCGAGCTCCATCCCGACGCCGCCGCCGCGTTCGAGATCGACGCTCCGTGCGCGCTCTTCGAGCTCGACCTCCGGGCGCTCGCCGAGATCCCGCCGCCGCCCGCGCGCTACCAGGAGGTGTCCAACCAGCCGCCCGTGCGGCGCGACATCGCCGTCGTGCTGGAGCGCGATCGACCGGCGGGGGACGTGCTGGAGGCGATCCGCAAGACGGCGGGCCCCCAGCTGGTCTCGGTGGAGATCTTCGACCGCTACGAAGGGAAGGGCGTCCCGGAGGGCAGGGTGAGCCTCGCCTTCCGCCTGATCTTCCAGCGTGCGGAGCGGGCATTCACGGACGCGGAGATCGCGCGCATGATGGAGCGCGTCGTGAGCATGCTCGCGCATCGTTTCGGAGGGGAGCTGCGCTAGGTCGGCGTCGCACCGAGGGCGGACGGCGGGATTCGCAGGGGGAGATCGGACATGACGAAGGCGGACATCGTCGAGCACATCTACGAGAAGGTCGGCTTCTCCAAGAAGGAGTCGGCCGAGCTCGTGGAGAAGGTCTTCGCGATCATCAAGGACACGCTCGCCGCTGGCGAGAAGGTGAAGATCTCGGGCTTCGGGAACTTCGTCGTCCGGGAGAAGAACGCCCGCAAGGGGAGGAACCCCCAGACCGGGGAGGAGATTCGCCTGGCGGCCCGCAGAGTCCTCACCTTCAAGCCGAGTCTCGTGTTAAAGAACATCCTCAACGAAGGCCATGCGGCGGGAGCAGATCCCGACACGGAGGATGACGAGGACGATGACCTCGAGGCCGACGACGAGTAGAGGCGGATCGCGCCCCTCGAAGGGGCCGAGCGCGCGTCGCAACACCACCCGGGGTTCCTCGGCACGGAGCGCCAAGGCGGGCGCGAGCTCCGCCGCCGACGGTGCAGCCGTTCCCGACGAAGGAAAGCTCTACTACCGGATCGGCGAGGTGAGCCGTCTCACCGGCGTGAAGCCCTACGTGCTGCGCTACTGGGAGTCCGAGTTCCGCTGGATGGCTCCCCAGAAGTCGCGCTCGCAGCAGCGCCTGTATCGCCGCCGCGACATCGATACCATCCTGTTGATCAAGCGACTGCTGTACGAGGAGCGTTTCACCATCGCCGGAGCGCGGCGCAAGCTGCGCGAGCTGGGCGTGGGCAAGGCGCTCGAGGCGCCGCAGCTCGACCTGGGCCTCGAAGTCGACCCGCGGGGCCGCGTCCGCCGCATCCGCGCCGAGCTCGCGGCGATCCGGGCGCTGCTCTGATCCGTGGGTCCCTACACCGGTAGCGAGATCAAGAGCCCGCTGAGCGTCAGCCAGAGCAGGAGGTACGACACGCCGAAGGTCGCGACGGCGCGGATCGTCGTGAAGTCGAGCGCCTGGCGGACGGCGACGATGCCCGCGGCGAGCATCCAGAGGTCGGCGACGACCGTCAGCCCGAAGCCCACGCCCGGCGGCGGCACGGCGGCCAGCAGGCGGAAGACCCCCGGTGCGAACGCGAAGCCCGTGGTGCGGAGCACCTCCGCGTAGTCCGTCGCCGTCTCCGGACCGCGCAGGAAGGTGGCGCCCACCATGTACGAGAACACGGAACCGACGCTCCAGAGGACGAGCGGCTCGAGCAGGTCGATCACGACGTGACGCGGCGAATGTCCGCCGAGGTGGCTGCCGACCCCTCCGGCGGCGGTCGCGAGAAGCACCACGATGACCGCCTGCCAGATCGACTTCTTCTCGGCCTCGACCTCCTCGTAGAGGTCGGCCTCGAGGCAGCTCGCGCGCAGCATCCGACGCAGCAGCGACCGGTCGGTCGCAGGCGCGGTCACGGCTTCGATCCGAAGATGCGGTCGATCAGCGCGCCGAGGCGCCCGCGCACGCCCGAGCTGTCCCGTGCCTCGTCCATCGCCCGCACCACGGCCTCCGTCGAATCACACCGCGCCACGTTGCCCGCCGCGTCCGTGCAGCGCAGGCCCATGGGAGGGGCCCGGTGCTGCACGTCGAGCGCCGCCGTGCGCACCGCGTCCCGGTAGGCCGCATCCTCGCCGCTCCGCGCGTAGGCCTGCGAGAGCAGGGCGTTCCAGCGTTCGAGCCGCGCCACGATCTCGGGATCCTGACCATGCTCCGTCGACGCGGCGCGCGCCAGACGGTAGTAGCCGTAGGCCAGGGTCGACAGCGCCTCGTACGCACGCTCGCCGCCCGCGCCCGCTGCGACGTCCGACTCGACCCGGTGCGCGTCCTCGTCGGAGAGCGCTCCGGCCGAGAGGCCGTCGAAGAACTCCTTGTAGCTGCTCTGCGCGGGCTGGAGGCAGACCGCCGGCTGCCCTTCTTCGGGGATCTTGCAGTAGGCGCCCGGCTTGGGCTTGCCGGGCTCTCCCGCCGGCGACGGGGGAGCGAGGACCAGAAACGCGCCGGAGAGCGCGAGCGCGAAGCTCGCGCCGGCGATCACGCGCATCAGACGCCTTGCGCTCCGTGCGCCGCGCCCGGCCCAGGCGCCCGTTCGGGACCGTCGACCAGCGGGAGCGAGACGCGCATCCCGCACACGAGACCCAGCCAGATCGCGCCCGGCCGCGCGTAGCGCCGGGGCTTCGGCTCGCCTTCGACGTACAGCTCGACTTCGGCATCCACGAGCTGCAGCCGGTCGTCGAGCTCGCCCCGGCCTCGCACGTTCGGAATCGGGTCCTGTCCCTTGCGCAGCACCACGCCCACCACGCCGTTGGCGTCGAGCGGGGGCTGGGTGGGGTCGTTCAGGTCGGGATGGGCGACGTTGGTCTCGGGATCGTCCACGCCGGCCAGGACGAACCGGTCGTCGGCGCCCCGGCGCAGCGCGTGGCCGTGGGCGAAGGCGAGCCGGAACTCGCGACCGAGCGGGGCATGCAGCTCGAGGAACAGGGGATCGTCGGACGCGGCCAGGCGGTCCGTCCCGACGTGGACGCGGACGACGATGCGCTGGATGCGAGCGCCCGTCTGCGGCTGGCCCATCGCTGGATCCCCTCCCACGCGTGAGCGGCTCGCGGGGAGGGTAGGCGGGTGCCGCAGCCGGGGTCAAGGACATCGCTCTTCGCCACGCCTGCTCTAGAATCGCGCGCGTGGCGACGCCCCTCGGACCCATGCGCAGCTCGAGCGCGTTCTCTCCCTTCCACCGAGCCTTCTGCGCCGTTGCCTGCGCCGCCCTCGTGGCCGGCCTCGCGGCGGCCGCCGTGGCCGCGGAGTGCACGCCCTGGCCCGGAGAGCCGGTGCCGGTTCCCACCACGGCGTCGGCGGACGCGCTCGAGGCCAAGTGGGCCGCCCTCCGCGCGAGCGAGCTCGCCGCGCTCGCCACCCGGCTCGAGACCACCGCGCCCGCCGATGCGGCCCGCCTCTGGACCAAGGCCCTCTGTCTCGACCCGCGCCGCGCGGACGCCCGGGAGGCCGCGGAGCGCACGGCCGTCGTCCGCGTCCACCGCCCGGAGGTCGCGCGCGCCGATCTGCCCGACACGCTCGCCGCGAGCGACGTGGCTGCGGCGCTCGACCGCCTCGATCGGCCGATCTACCTCGGCCGCCAGCCCCGCGTCGCGGGGCCGCCGGCCCCGCAGGTGGCGGCGGCGCAGGCGGGGGCGTCCGGGGGCGCCCCCAAAGCGCCCGCCGCGAGCGCGCCCGAGCCCGTGCGCGCGGTGGACGCCCCGACCGCGGTCGTTCCCGCCCCCCCCGCGCTCGCAACGCGGTCCGGAGAGCCGGGAGCGCCGATCGCGACACCGCCTCCCGTCTCCGCCCCGCCCACCGAGACCCAGGAGCTCGCTGCGGCGGACGGGCTGCTCGACCAGGCCGAGACCCTGCTGCGGGAGGCCCGCTTCGAGGAGGCGCTCGACCGCGCGGCCAGGGCGCGCGCCGCGCTCCCACGCGCCGACGGCGCCGCGCTCCGCGCCCGGCGCGCCCGCGCCGAGGTGGTGACCGGCACGGCGGAGGTCGCCCTCGGCCGGGAGGGCGACGCGCGGGAGAGCTTCCAGCGCGCGGTCCGCACGGATCCCTCCCTGAAGCTGGATCCGGCGCAGACCTCGCCGAAGGTGCTGCGCGCCTTCGACGCCGCCAAGGCCGGGAGCGCCCCGTGAGGCTGCTCGGATCCCGCGCCGGAGCCCTGCTGGCGACGCTCCTCGGTGTCGGCGCCTGCGCGTCCGCCCCGCCGCCCGAAGCGCTGCTCGACGTTCGGGTGATGCAGGGTCTCGCCGTCGCGCCCGGAGCGCCGTCCACTTCACGCGTCGAGGTCGTCCTCGACGTCACGCCGTCGATGCAGGCGCGCGAAGGCCGCTACGGAACGCGGGCCGATGTGGCGCGCGCCGCCGCAGCCCAGCTGCTGCGCGCGCTGCCGCCGGAGGCGCCCGCGACCCTCGTGGCGTTCGGGGCCTCGGGGCCGGAGTGCGAAGCGACACCGATCCGGCTCGGTCCGGAGGTCGGCTATGCCAGCGTGCTCGCCCTCCACACCGATGCACTCGCCCCGGTCGCCGAAGCGTCGCTCTCGCAGACACTTGGGAGCGTCACGTCGGAGATCGTGGCGGCCGGCGCGGCCGAGCGAACGCGGGTGGTCCTGATCAGCGACCTGTCTGACGAGTGCGGGAGCGATCTCTGCGCAGCAGCCGCTGCGCTGGTGGGCACGGGCGCCACCCTGGACCTCGTGGTGATCGGAGACGCGGACGTACCGGCGTGCGTCGCAGACCTCACCGCGCCGCGCTCCGTGCCCGGCGTCGTCGCGCGGGCGACGGACACGGAGCCGTTCTCCTTCCGCGTGCGCGCGGCGCCGGACGGACCGGTGCGCGCGGAAGCGTCGGGCGTGGCCGGCGGCGCGCCGATCGCGCTCGCCCCGGGCGCCGCCGTGGTGGACGTCCCCCTCTCGCCGCCGCTCTCGGTCCCGTTGGTCCTCGAGGCCGGTCAGGTGACACAGATGCGTGTGATCGACTTCCCGGCCGCCACGCCTCCGCTGCGCGACTGGCAGATCGGTCTCGCGCCAGCCGGCGGCGGCGAGCCGAGCGTCCAGGCCGCTGCGCCCCCCCCGGACGCGCCTCCGGACGTGGCGGCGCCCGCCCAGATCGCGCCGCAGCCGGCGGCGCCGCCGCCGCCCGCCGGGCTGGACGCACCGCCGGCCCCCGCGCCCGAGACGCCCGCCGCGCCGGAGCCCCCGATCGCGCCGGACGTGACGTTGCCCGACGTCGCCGCCCCCGGTCCCGCGCCGGCAGACGTCCCCCGGCTCGCGCCGCAGGCCGACCCGCCGGCACCGGATGCCGGCGCGCCGCCGGTGCCCGAGACAGGCGAGCCGGCGGAAGCCCCGGCGACGCCATGAGCCGCGCGCCGGCGCACGGCGACGCCTTCGGCATGACCGCCGATCCCGCGGCCTACATGCCGCGGGCGGCGACCGAGCGGGCGCTCGGCGAGCTCGAGCGCGCGCTCTTTGCGGGCGATCTGCCGGTCGTGCTGAGCGGCCCCACCGGCATCGGCAAGACCCTGCTCCTGCGCGTCGCCGAGCGGCGCCTCGGCGGCCGACTCCAGTGTGTGTACATCGCCTACGCGGCGCTGCCCGCTTCGGAGCTGTGCGCGTGGGTCCTCGGCCTGCTCGGCGAGCCCGCGCCCGCGAACGGCGACAACGAAGCGGGGCTCCTCGCAGCCGCGCGCCGGCGCGCCGCGGCGGGCACGCCGCTCGTCCTCCTGATCGACGACGCGAGCGCGGTGCCGAGCGCGGCGGCCGAGCGCATGCGCGCGCTCGCAGCGGACTCCGGCGGGAGCCTCCGTCTCGTCGCAGCGGGGATCGGGAACGGCAGCGTCGGAGACTGGGTCAAGCGCTTCGGCCCGCGGGTGGAGCGCGTGAGCATCGATGCGCCCATGACCGCCGCGGAGACCGCGCTCTACGTGCGGGCGCGGCTCGAGCGCGGCGGCGTGTCACCCGAGGCGCGCAGCCGGTTCGACTCCGTGGTGCTCGACCGCATCCATCGCCGTTCCGGCGGCGTGCCCCGGGCGGTGCACGCGCTCGCAGGCGAGTTCCTCCGGATCGGCGCGGCGGCGCTGCCCGCGAACCCGCTCGAGTCGCTCCTCCTGGGCGACGACGCGGAGCTCGCTGCGGGCCGCGCCGCAGCGATCGCGCGCGGGCCGGTGGAGCGCGTCCGCGAGACGACGCGGCCTCACGACGTCGCGCTGGCCGCCGCCTCGGCCGCGTCTCCCGGCGCTGAGGCGGCTCCCGCGGCGACAGTCGGCGCGGAGCCCGCGTCCTCCGGTCGCCCCGCGATGCGCGCGGTGCGGTCGGCCGACCCCCTCGAACGGCCCTTCGATCCGGCGGCGCCTGTGGTTCCGACACCTCTGCGTGTCGTTCCTCCCCGGTCGGATCCGCCCGCCGCCGTCGCGCCGCCGTCCGAGCCGCCGCTCCTGCTGCCGGCGAGCACGGCGTCGGTGCGCGCGCCGGAGACCGCCACCCGCATCCCGGCGGCGGCCGCGCCGCCGTCCCCCGGCCCCCCCGCACGCGAGACGCCCGCCACGCCCGGCGCAGAGGCCCCGCCCGTACCGGGGCCGATCGAGGCGTGGACGCCGGCCGCCGAGGCGCTGACGGACGAGCCGTTCGACGACGAGGCCGACGACACGTCCTTCGAGCCGATCCGCCCGCGTCCCGCCGCGCGCGGATGGCGCGGCGCTGCGGCGCCGTACGGCGCGAAGCCCCCGCTCACGCTCCGGCGCGGCCTGCGGTGGCAGGAGGTCTTCCTCGCGGTGCTCGGGCTGGGAGCGATCGCGCTCGCCGTTCCCCTCATGCGCCAGGCGTTGACCGCGCCGACACCGGTACGTGACACACGCAGCACCCTCGAGCCGCGCGAGCCGGAGGTGGAGACCCGGCTCCCGGAGTCCCAGGAGCCGGCCCCCGTCACCCCGCGCGAGATGCCGCCGGCCGGGCCGCCGGTGCGAGAGACGGCGCCTGCGCCGCCGCAGCCCCGGCCCCCGACGGCGGGCGCGCCGGGCGCGCGCGCGCCCGCACCCCCCGCCGCCGTCGATCCCGCGATCGCCGCAGCCGCCCCCATTCCCGTCCACATCAACGCCTCGCCGTGGGCGACGGTCGAGGTGGATGGCATCGACATGGGCGAGACCCCGATCGCGGGCGTTCCGCTCCTCCCGGGTCCGCACGCGTTCAAGGCCAGGATGCCCGACGGTCGCGTCATCGAGCGGACCATCCAGATCAGCGCCGAGACGCGGCACGTCACCTTCGAGTGAGCGGGGCGCCGCGCCGGGTGCGGTGCGGCGTCGACAGATGCCACCCCGGTCGCTACTCACCCCTTGGATCGGGCCGTAGCGCAGCTTGGTAGCGCGCCTGAATGGGGTTCAGGAGGTCGCGGGTTCAAATCCCGCCGGCCCGACCAACACTTCCCCTGAAAATCTCGGGAGATACCGACGGTGAAGCGCTGCTTTCTGGCGCGCTCCGATTCGCCGTTCTACGCTCGAAATCGCCCCCTCGTGCTTCCGCCATGCTTCCACGGATGTGGCTTGAGCGCGCCTGAGCGCGCTCAAGAGGGTTCGCGCGTGCGGTTGACGAAGAAGGGGATCGACTCGCTCGAGGCGACCGAGGCCGAGCGCTTCGTATGGGATGCCACGCTCCCCGGATTCGGCGTGCGCGTGCTTCCGAGCGGCGTCATCACCTACATCGTCCAGTACCGGAACGCCGCCGGGCAGAGTCGCCGCCTCGCGCTCGGGCGCCACGGCGTCCTCACCCCCGACCAGGCTCGCAAGCTCGCCACAGAGAAGCTCGGCGCCGTCGCTGCGGGCCGCGACCCGGCCGAGGAGAAGAGAGCGGCCCGCGAGACCGGCGGGCGGGCGACGACACTGGCGGAGGTCGTCACGCTCTGGCGGACCTTCCAGCGCGCCCGCGTCGCGAAAGGGAAGCTCCGGGAGCGCACCCTCGACGAATATGAGCGGCAGCTAGACCGGGAGATCCTCCCGCGGCTCGGCCGGCGTCGCCTCGCCGACCTGAGCCCTGCGGACGTGCAGGTCTTCCACGACGCCCTGGCCGAGCGCCCCGTGCTCGCGAACCGAACGCTCGACCTGCTCTCGAGCGCCTGGTTCTGGGCCGAGAAACGCGGGCTCGTGTCCGGCCCGAACCCGTGCCGCCATGTCGACAGGAACGAGGAGCAACCACGGGCACGGCACCTGACGCACGAGGAGCTCGGCCGGCTCGGGGATGCGCTTTCGCGTCTCACCGCGGCGCGGAAGGTGCCGCGCCGGGTCGCCGCCCTCGTGCGCCTCATCGCGCTGACCGGCTGCCGGCCGGGCGAGGTGAAGGGCCTCGCATGGGCGGACGCCGACCTCGGGCGGAACGTGCTGCATCTGCGAGATGCAAAGACCGGTGATCGTGATGTGTGGCTCTCTGAACCTGCGAAGAAATCGCTTGAGTCGGTCCGCGCGATTCCCGTCCGAGCGCCGCGAAGGGGCAGGGAGCCTGCGCGTGAGGTCGACTCGCCTTGGGTGTTCCCGTCGCGCCGCGATCCGCAGCGGCACGTCGGGGAGTTCCGCAAGCCCTGGGCGGAGCTGCTGCGTGCGGCGAAGCTCGAACACCTAGAACCCTACGTCCTGCGACACACGTTCGCGTCTGAGAGCGAAGCCCTCGGCCACTCTCCATATCTCACGTCCGAGCTCCTCGGACACGCGATTCGGCGCCGCGACATGACGCGGACCTACGTCCATCACATACCCGACGACGTGCGCCGGGCGAGCGAGCGGGTGGCGGCGCAGAATTGCGGCGGCGCTCGACGGTGAGGCGCCGAGCAACGTCGTTGCGATGCCGGTGAGACGCTCGTGATTGCTACAGAGATCGACGCGGCACTCGGCGATGCTCGGCAATTTTCGTCCCTGAGAAGCGAGGGCGGGCTCGAAAGGAGGCGGAGTGGATCGTCGAGCACGTCCTGGAATACAGCCCCGCGGTGGAGAGATCGCCGCTTCCGAAGGACGTGATCGAGAAACTTACTGAGGTCCGCAATCTCGCGCAGCAGCTCGCGCGCAAACTACGCAACACCGGGCCAGATGCGCAGTGAGCCCTGATGGGGCTCTGGCCCACGGAGCTCCGATATCAGCATCAAGCCGCGCTTGCCGACTGGCTGTTCGCGTACGACTGCCCGACTTGCCGCCACCGCGACGCACCTCTGCTCGAGCGCCTGGTCGAACTCGCAGACATAGCCGAGGGCGCGAGAGCAGAGGTTGACGCCGCGAGGCGCTCGAAAGCGCTCCGCGGGAGGGTGCTCGCATTCCGACACGGTCGGCCCGAAGCACCAGGTCGTCCATCATGCTGCGATGCTGTGGCTGCGGCATCGGCCGCTGAAGCAGCTTACGAGTACGAAGTCCGGGCCCTTCCTGAAGTTCGTGGATCACCTCGCCAACGCCGCCGGAGGAGCCGAACCGCTGTCCGGTCTAGTGGACGTAGCGAAAGAGGTGCTTCGGAAGGTCCGCGAGGTTATTGCGGCGGAGGTCACATTCGTGAAAGTGCGCAATGGCGAGGGGGAGGCGGCCGCGAAGCCTGGCCCGGCGAGATTTGCGAGCGCCTGCGTGGTAGATCTCTGGCGCCTCTAGTCGTGGGGAGAATCGGTCCAAGAAAGTCGGATTCTTCTCCCGGACCGATACGCCCGCACCCGTAGTGTCCCCCTCGGATACGCCCGAGGAGGACCGAATGCGTCACCGCACCCCTTCCGCTCCGGATCATCTCGGCATCAGCCGCAGAACCTTGGAAAAGTGGAGAACGGCAGGCGGCGGCCCGCGCTTCGCCAAGCTCGGCGGCGTCGTCGTGTACGACGAGCGCGACCGAAGGAGTTCGTGCGCCAGCGTCTCCGTACCAGCACGAGCGCGGAACCGAAGCACGAGCACGCGGCCTAGCCCGAGCGTGCGCCCGCCACCCGGTGGTACGGGATGCGGCGAGGCGCGGAGACGAAATGGGATGTGCGGAGCCTACACCCGCAGCGCAGTACGACGCAAGCCGCGCGGCGCCGTGCTCGTCGTCGACGGCGAGCGATTCAACGGCGCCGATCGCGGTCGCCCTCAACGGTGGCGCGCCCTCCAGCCGCTGCTCGTCTCGACGGAGCAGCCGTGAGTTCCCTCGACGCTCTACAGCGTAAGCTGGAGCAGAAGCAGCGCGCGCAGGGGATCCGGCCCCCCAGCGTCTGCCGCCTCACGCCTGCCGCGCTCCTGTCGCAGCCACAGCCGAAACTCGCGCCGGTCGGCGAGCCCGAGGCGGCCGAGGTCGGCCTCGGCGAGCGCGACCCGCGCGACCCGCTCGACACCCTAGTCGCGCCCGGCAACTACACCGTCGCGATGGTCGACTGGGACGAGGCGTTCGTCTTCGGCCGCATGGTGTGGTTCGTGGAGTTCTCGATCGTCGACCAGGGCCCCGACTTCGGTCGCCCGCTCCTGCGGTTCTACAACCGCCCGCGCGGCCCGCGCCTCGCGCGCAGCTCGAGCCTGTGGCGCGACTTTCTGAGGCTGACCGGGACGTCCGGCCACCGTCGGGCGGCTTCAAGCCGTCACAGCTCTTCCGCGACTGCCAGGTGATCGCGCGCGTGATCGACGTGATGCCGCACGACAAGGACCGCGAGGAGCTCGGCAGCGACGCTCGCTACTCGCGGATCGACGGGTTCCTGCAGATCGCGGCGGGGACGCCGCCGGTGCCTGCGCGGCAGCCGCGACGGCGCCCTCGAGCTGCCTCGGAACAAGCGGAAGAAGAAAAGCCGATCCGGAGGCTCTTCTTCCTCTTCATCCTGAACTGCAACTACTTCTTCATCCGGATCAGGATCAGGAACTACACCAGCATGACCAACAGCATCAGGTTTCGGGGTGATAAGTGGCGGGCGTCCGCGCAGTTGCGCTCGCGAACCGGCTCACGCACGTCAGGCAGTAGTGCGGAGACCTATGCAGGGGGAGGCGGCGTCGGCTACGCGCTGGCGCCGTCCTCCTGCATCGGGGGCGGGCGGTGGTGCGCCCGCTGGACGCACAATGTCGACGGGTCCGAGTTCGGAGACGCCCGCCCAGGAGGGGGTGCTTGGTAAGCGGCTCGGAAGCGGACGGCGCGCACGCGCCCAGGCGCCCGTAGGCGCAGGGGCTCCTAAGGGGGTTCCGCCTGTACCACCACAACGGAGGACGGGATGCGAAGTGAACACGTGGAGCGGTGAACGCGCTGTCCGCTCGACGCTCGGGCCGGACCGGCGCACGGTCGCGAAGTGGCTCGAGCGGGCGGACGTGAAGCCGGCCGGCGAGGGGCCGAATGGGCCGCTGGACGGGCTCCGTGACTATGTGGAGGTGCTGGAAAACAGTCACCCCTGTGCGCGCCCCTGCTCGGAGAGGCCGACAGGCGCGAACGCGGTGGGGGGCAAAAACCACCAGGGGCGCGCGCCGCGCGCGAGCCACGGGGCGAGTAGCGCGCGCCATCGCGAAGGGTCGGTCCGACGACGCGCGGCGCGCTGCCAAAGGGGGGCCAGCGAGCGGCTGGATGATGTCGAGGAGTGTGAGGCGGGTACAAAGAGCGAAAATACAAGCGGCCAACGTAAGGGAGCCGAAGCGACACAAGCGGCGTCGGGCGCGCGCTCCCGAGGCTGAACGGGTGCGGGCTGCATAAATCATCCGGGCGAGCCCGACATGGAGGAGGGGGGCTGGGTAAAATACCGCCAGTCGAACAGGTGCGCGCCACCGGCACCCGCAGGGTGCGCGATCGCTTGTTAGCCCTAGCTGCCCAGTTCGTCGACGCCTCGACTGCCAGTTGTTGAAGGTCAGCAGTGGTCGCAAAAGAGACGGCGGAAGCCCGAAAATCCACACAATCCGCCCAATCGGCGCGCGTCCGTGGCCACCCCCAAAAGGTCTCGGCCCGCATGTCCCTGTCGACGCTGCCCGCGCCCGGAAAAGCCAGGAAGCCCGCGAAGAAGCCGATCGAGCAGTACGAGCACAAGGACAAGAAGCGGGTCAACAATCCGCCGGTCGGGCTCGTCACGCCGGAGACCGATCCCGAGGCGGGCGCAGAAGACCTACGCATTACGATCCGCACCTCGACCCGCAGCTCGTCTGGGCGGGCAAGGCCGAGCACACCAGTTCGAAGTGCCGACCGTCTCGCTGCACGTCCACGAGCGCATCGACCCGCGGACGATCATCGAGGCGGTGCGCAAGACAGAACGGCGACGGCCAGCGCGACGGCGCGCCAGCAGATGCTCGCTCTTCGAGCCGCCCGAGGAAAATCCGCCGCTGCGCGAGGCGATCGACTTCTACAAGCACGCGCCGGCTGGTCCAACCGCTGATCGCCGGCGATTCGCTGCTGGTGATGAACTCGCTGCTGGAAAAGGAGGGCATGGCCGGCAAGGTGCAGATGGTCTACATCGACCCGCCCTACGGCATCAAGTACGGCTCGAATTTCCAGCCGTTCGTGAACAAGCGCGACGTGAAGGACGGCAAGGACGAGGACCTGACCGCAAGAGCCAGAGATGATCCGGGCGTTCCGCGACACCTGGGAACTGGGCATCCACTCCTATCTGACGTACCTGCGTGACCGGCTGCTGCTGGCCCGCGAGCTGCTGCACGAGAGCGGGATCGTGTTTGTGCAGATCAGCGACGAGAACGTTGCATCACGTGCGCGAGATGATGGACGAAGTGTTCGGCGCGAGGAACTTCGTCTGCGCATGATCGCATTCAAGAAGACGACTGCGCTCAACGCGAGCCTTGCTGGCGCACGTCGTGCGACTACTTCGTCTGGTATGCGAAAGACAAAGCGAAGCGTGAAATATCGGCAACTCTACGTCGCGCAGAGCATCCGGAGCTGACGGCGAGTTCATATACGTGGCGTTGAACTACCCGATGGACGACGACGACGACTGACAGCGACGAGACGCAGCGTCCGAGCCGAAACTGCCATGACGGCGCAAGCTATCTCGAGACGAACCTCACGGCTCGCCAGGGCGTCCGGACGGATACGACTGTACTCCGATTCGAGTTCGAGGGCAGGACGTATTCGATCCGGGCAGCGGCGAGTACTGGAAAACACAATGCACGACGGCATGCAGACGACTTGCTCGCTGCAAGCCGATCGCTCGTAGCCGGGCAACAGCTTCGCTACGTCCGATTCTACGATGACTTTCCCGTGCATTCCGCTCACCAATCATTTGGACTGACACGCGGCGGCAGCTTCACGGACAAGAGTTTATGTCGTCCAGACAACACGAAGGTCGATTGCAACGCTGCCTGCTCATGACCACCGACCCCGGCGACCTGGTCTTCGATCCGACCTGCGGCTCCGGCACCACCGCCTACGTCGCCGAGCAGTGGGGCCGGCGCTGGATCACCTGCGACACGTCGCGCGTCGCCGTCACGCTGGCCAAGCAGCGGCTGATGACCGCCGACTTCGACTACTACGAGCTGGCCCACCCGAGGAAGGCGTCGGCAGCGGCTTCCGCTACAAGACCGTGCCGCACGTCACGCTGAAGTCCATCGCCAACAACCCGAGATCACGACGGCATGACTCGCGAGCAGATTGACGCGCCATCGCCAGTACGCCGACCAGGAGACGCTCTACGACCAGCCGCACGTCGACAGACCGAAGGTGCGCGTCACCGGCCCGTTCACGGTCGAGGCCGTGCCGGCCCCGACGGTGAAGTCGCTCGACGAGATCGAGGAGCAGCCGCGCCGAGCGACTGCCGACGCATCCATCGCCCGCTCCGGCGAGACGCTGCGCCAGGCCGAATGGCGCGACGAGCTGCTGAAGACCGGCATCCGCGGCAAAGGCGGCCAGCACATCGACTTCTCCCGCGTCGAGCCGCTGGCCGGCACGCGCTGGCTGCACGCCGATGCGCGAAACGAAAGGAGCGATCGAACGCCGCGAGCGCAGTGCGTCGTGTCTCCTTCGGCCCCGAGCACGCCCCGCTGGAACAGCGCCAGGTCGAGCTGGCCTGGAAGAAGCCGAGACGCTCGGCCCGAAGCCCGACATGATCGTTTTCGCCGCCTTCCAGTTCGATCCCGAGGCCGCCAAGGACATCGACGAGACCCGAAATGGCCGGCGTGACGCTGCTCAAGGCGCAGATGAACGCCGACCTGCTGACCGAGGACCTGAAGAAGAAGCGCGCCAGCAACGAGAGCTTCTGGCTGATCGGCCAGCCCGACGTCGAACTGCGCGCAGATCGACGAAGGGCGACGCACAAGGGCAAGTACCAAGTCGAGGTCCACGGCTTCGACTACTACAACACCAAGACCGGCGCAGATCGAATCCGGCGACACCGACAAGATCGCCATGTGGCTGCTCGACACCGACTACGACGGCCGCAGCCTGTTCCCGCGCCAGGTCTTCTTCCCGATGGCCGGCGACGAAGGACGGCTGGGCGCGGCTGGCGAAGAACCTGAAAGGCCGAGATCGACGAGGACCTGATCGAGGCCTATCGCGGCACGGTGTCGCTGCCGTTCGAGGCCGGCGAGCACAACGGGTCGCGGTCAAGATCGTCGACGACCGCGGAATCGAGAGCCTGCAAGATCGATGGAGCTCGACTGAGATGGCACGCAAACGACGCATCGACCAGCTCATCATCAATTCGCCCTTACGAGGAGCCGCAGCGCTATTGGCGCTACGACCGCGAGACGCGGACTCTTCACGCTGTCGAAGGCGAGCGCCGGCCGGCGGATACGTGATCGCGCTCCGGGAAGCTCGAAGTCGTTCGACGATCCCGGCGTATTCGTCGAGTTCCCGCTGGTCAACCAGATTCGCCCGCGCGTCAAGGCATGGCGCGAGGCCGGCTATCCCGGCGTCACCGGCATCACCAAGCGGCTGCTGGAGCACTGGCACGACCCCGAGGAGCGCGAGGACCGCCGCTTCTTCTTCTGCCAGCTCGAAGCCATCGAGACGCTGATCTGGCTCACCGAAGCGCCCGCGGCCGAGCGTCGGGATCGACATCCCCGGCGACGGCGGCGCCGTTCGCGCGCTGTGCGCAAGATGGCGACCGGCTCCGGCAAGACCATCGTGATGGCGATGCTGATCGCCTGGCAGGTGCTCAACAAGGTCACCTACCCGCAGGACAAGCGTTTCTCGAAGAACGTGCTCGTCGTCGCGCCGGGCCTGACGGTCGAAGCCGGCTTGCAGGTGCTGTGCCCCGACACCGGGCAACTACTACGACGAGTTCAACATCGTCCCGCCGGCGCTGCTGCGACAAGCTGCGCCAGGGCAAGGTGCTCGTGCGCAACTGGCACAAGCTCGACTGGGAGACCGAGGAGCAGATCGCGCAAGAAGCGCAGCGTGGACAAGCGCGGAGCCAAGAGCGACGAGGCCTACGTCCGCGAGGTGCTGGGCGAGATGGCCAGCGCACGGAACATCCTCGTCATCAACGACGAGGCCCACCACGCCTGGCGCGTGCCGGCCGGAGTCGAAGGTCACGGGCGTCTCCAAGGACGAAATCGAAGAGGCCACCAAATGGATCGGCGGCCTCGACCGCATCCACCGCGCGCGCGGCATCCTCGCTGCCTACGACTTCTCCGCGACGCCGTTCGTCCCGTCGGGCAAGAAGAGCTCCGAGGAAGCGCTGTTCGGCTGGATCGTGAGCGACTTCGGCCTGAACGACGCCATCGAGTCGGGGCTGGTGAAGACGCCGCGCGTCGTGGTGCGCGACGACGGCGTGCCCGACGCAAGACTACAAGTCGACGCCTCTACCACATCTACACCGACCCTGAGGTGAAGGACGACCTGAACCGCAAGGCGGAGCCGCACGAGCCGCTGCCCGATCTGGTGACCAACGGCTACTACTTGCTCGGCAAGGACTGGCTGGAAACGGCCAAGGAGTGGCGGAAGGCGGGCAGCCGACGCCGCCGGTGATGATCACCGTGGCCAACCGCACCGAGACGGCGGCGCGGATCAAGTATGCCTTCGACCACAAGAAGCGATCCACATCGACGAGCTGTGCGATCCCGAGCGGACGCTGCACATCGACTCCAAGGTGCTGGAGAAGGCCGAGGCCGCGAGGAGCGAGCCGGTAGCTCGACGGTCGAGGAACGGCGAGGAGCCGATGGCGAAGAGAGGCGAGGATGACGGCGCCGACGCGCAAGCTGACCAAGAAGGAGCAGGCCGAGCTGCTGCGCCAGAAGGTCGACACGGTCGGGCGAGCGGGCAAGCCCGGCGAGCAGATCCAGAACGTGATTTCCGTCGGGATGCTCTCCGAAGGCTGGGACGCCAAGACCGTCACGCACATCATGGGCCTGCGCGCGTTCACGAGCCAGCTCTTGTGCGAGCAGGTGGTCGGCCGCGGCCTGCGGCGCACGTCGCTACGACGTCGACCCGGAGACGGGCCTGTTCGAGCCGGAGTACGTGAAATCTTCGGCGTGCCGTTCACGTTCCTGCCCCACGAAGGAGGCGACGGACCGCCGCCGCCTCCGCCGAAGCCGAAGACGCGCATCGAGCCGGTGCCCGAGCAAGAAGGCCTTCGAGATCGCTGGCCGAACGTCGTCCGCATCGACCACGATCTATCGGCCCGCGCTGGCGCTCGACCTGCGCAGGTGAAGCCGCTGGCGCTGGACGCGCACGAGACGATCCAGCTCGCCGAGCTGGCGCCGATCATCGAAGGCAAGCCGGACGTCGACGCAGCATCGACGGAGATCGACCTGAACGAGCTCGGCCGACGCAATTCCGGATGCAGAAGATCATCTTCGAAGCGGCCGCGCGAGGTCTACGACCAGATGAAGCCCGGCTGGAAGGGCAGCCGGGAGTATCTGCTGCCCAGCTCGTCCGCGCTGGTCGAGCAGATTCATCGCTCGGACCGGATCGCGATCCAGCCGCCGCTGTTCGACCAGGATGACTGCGGCGCCGGATCATCATCACGCTCAACATGAGCGAAGGTCGTGCAGCACATCTGGGAGGCGATCCGCTTCGAGAACACCGACCACGCTCGAGCCCGTCTTCGACCGCGAGCGCCCGATCCGCTCCACGGCGACATGCTGCCCTGGTACACCGGCAAGCCGTGCGAGCGAGCCAAGCGCTCGCACATCAACTTCTGCGTCTACGACAGCACGTGGGAGGCCAGCGAGGCATTCGAGCTGGACCGCGATCCGCACGTCGCCGCGTGGGTCAAGAACGACCACCTCGGCTTTGAGATCACTACGTCTTCCAGGGCGTGCGTGCGCAAGTACCGCCCGGACTTCCTGATCCGCCTCACGAACGGCAAGATGCTGGTGCTGGAAGTAAAGGGTCAGAGCACAATCAGGACAGCACGAAGCGCGAGTTCCTGGGCGAGTGGGTCCAGGCGGTCAATGAGCACGGCGGATTTGGCCGGTGGGCGTGCGCGGTCTCATTCAGCCCGTCGGATCTGCCGGACATTCTGAGCCGGCATGGAGGTCCGCAGCCGCGATGACCTCACGCGAAACGGCGTCCCTGGCCGCGCTCGTGTTCGCAATCGGCGCGTTTGCCGGCAGCGCGCGGTCCGGGGTATCGGTGTCGCGCGAACAAGCTCATCAACGAAGGCAACTGCGCCGCCGGCGCATCCGAGCCCGTGACACTCGCGGCTGGCGTGCCCGCCCCACTCGTGGCCGAGCTCCGCGCGATGCGCGCCGAGATGCTTGAGCGCCAGGGCTTGGCGCCGGACCTCGGGGACCTGGACGCCGTGCAGCCGAACTCGAGGGGATTGCCGACGCGGCGGTCGCGCTCGCGAAGGAAGCGGAAGAAGCGTGACTTCCGACAGCGACCAACTACTGCGGTTTCCTCGTTGCCCAGCTCGAGGACGGCCGCGGCGACAGGGGGCGAGTACGGCTGACGCGCGGCGCATGAGGGAGCGACATCATCGACCGATGGCACGACGTGCGATGATATGCCATAACCTGCCTCAATTACTAGTGTTTTTGTATCCGTTTCGATTGGACGATAAGGAACCGAGGAGGCAAGCGAAGGGCGTAGAAATCGGTCCACTTGGGCACGTGGCAAATGCCCTAATCTATCGAGTCCGGCAGAGCAAGGGTCTGAGGCCGTCGATGAACAGGAAAGCAAGAGCCTCCATGCGCTCAGTTGTCCGCCCCGGGGATGTAGCGATCCCCGTCGACGCGACGATCGTGCCGCTGCCTAGCGGAAAATCGGCGATCAAGCTGAACATCGACCTCGCAAGAACACCGATTCCGGAGAGACGCTACGCGGCAGACGTTGCCGGCCTGGTCTACGACGGGCATCAGGTGAAGCTTCTATTCGGTCAGCGCAAGCTGACTGAGGACGCGCTGCGCTCATTGATCGTAGTTCCGATGTCCACCGATGCGGTGCATCGTTTTCTTACAACCTGCACGGCTTTCATTCCCGACACGGAGCAATTCGTACACGACTACAAGGTCGATACCGTTCCCTTGCTCGAGCTAAAGGAAGAACCGGAACAAACGATAGCTCTTGCGGCGAACCTAATTGTGCTCGCGCGCGCAGGTCGAGAGGCCACAATGGACTTCTACCACCTGTCGGCTGCGTCGCTGCATATGATCAGACAGAACGCTGGGGCAACAGAAATCGGTGTTGATCCAGTCGTTCGCGTGGAGCTGTCCGTCGCTGTTCTCTTGAGTTTGCTTACTAAGCTGGAATCTCTATCGGCCACCCTCCCCGAGGCAACGACATGACTAACGATCTCGACAACTTCGATCCCCACGCTTGGCACGACCACGGCATTGTGAAAGCCGTGAAGCCAGCCCGGCGCCGATTGAAGAAGCGCGCGAGAGGTGTCGCTCTCGCCGCGACCTTCGGCTTTTTCTCGACCGGACTGGCGCTTCCCGTGGATCTGGCGATCAACGACATGGGCACTTGCGTCGCGAAGCCCAGCGGGATGCTCGCCGCACGGCCGGAATTCTCCGCGGACTACATCGACCCGGAGGAATGGGGCAAGCTGGTCGTACTATTCAGCAGGCTCCCACGCGACGAAAGCCGCGAACCGGGAGACCCGGACCCCTTGATCTAGCCTGATGACCGGCGGCTGGTGGAGTGGGTGTCTCAACCCGGAAGGGCTCTCGCAGGGCGACGTCATTGCGCCGATCCCTCTCGCGGTTTCGGTTTATCCCCCGACGAGACTTCGCAGCGGAACTGCCAAGGGGAACGTTCGGATCTGGCGCCCAGTCGAGGACTCCAACGAATCCGCAGGGCGAGACCCGGAACACTTCCTCTTCCGGGGAAGAGAAAACGCATGCCCTCGTGGTGTCTCACGACTGCGACATCGACAAAGAGGAGAAGCTGGCTCGGGTCCTCGTAGCTCAAATGGCAAGACTCGACGGTCTCCCTGAGGCAGATCGGGACGCGATCCTGCGCCAAACACGTAGGTCGAAGATGCCATTACCCGACGTTCCGGGGCTGGGCGACTACTACGCCGACCTTCGCCTGATTTCACCGGTGCCGCTCTCGTTCCTTGGACACGACCAGCGCTTAGCCTCGATGTCGGAAGCGGGCGTTATCCGCCTGCGAGTACAGCTTGTGAGCTTCTTCTCGCGGATTCGACCTGAGATATCCCAAGACCTCCTACTGAGCTCGTGAGCTCTGAACGTTGACGCGGCGGTTGCTTCCATGGCGCTTCCAAGCATGGCGCCTCTAAGAAAAACGACCCAATTTCAACCCATTAGATGAGTTGTTCCCTGAATGGGGTTCAGGAGGTCGCGGGTTCAAATCCCGCCGGCCCGACCAATCAACTCAACGGGTTGGACCGGATCCCCTGACGGCGCCCCGACCCCTGGCAAGCACCTGGCAAGCAACCGAACCGGGCCAAGAAGCTGAGAGACGAGCGTGTTCGGCGCGAACCGGAACCGGCGTTACCCTCGCGGATCGTTGTCGAATCTCGGAGGCGGGTCCGATGAAGTTCAGAATCCTGGTGGAGCAGGACGAAGATGGGGCGTTCGTGGCCACCGTGCCCACGTTGCCCGGCTGCGTTTCGCAGGGCAGCACGCGCCAGGAAGCCCTCACCAATGTCCGCGAAGCAATCGAGGGGTATCTCGAGAGCCTTCGCGATCGTGGCGATCCGATTCCGCCGTCGATCCACGAGGAAGTCATCGACGTCGCGGTGTGAGCACCCTCCCGCGGATCTCAGGTCGCGACGCGGTCGCGGCCTTCCGGCGCCTCGGGTACGAGGTCGACCGCCAGAAGGGTAGTCACATCATTCTTCGCCATTCGACGCCTCCCTTTCGCCGGCTGACGGTTCCCGACCACCGCGAAATCGCGAAGGGCACTCTTCGCGCACTGATCCGCGAGGCTGGAATCACAGTCGAGGAGTTCCTCGCGCTCGTCCGCTAGGAAGGGCGCTGTCCAACAAGGGCTTGCAGCTGTCGAGAGCCCGGGTTCGGGTTCCGATCCGCAGTGGTGTCTGGCATCCTGAGTCGGGGCTTCGGCGAGGCTCGGGCGGCCCGGGCTCTCGCAGCTGAAGCCCGATCCGTTAGAGACTCTCTTCCAAGTCAAGTCCTGATCGCGAAGAACTTCTCTCCCTCGAAGTCTCGATCGTGGTGAAGGATCCCGTAGATCGCATGCAGGAGCTTGCGCATCACAGCCCGATCCGTTGGGCCCCTTCAAGTGGGTGCCCGACTGGGTTCGAGCCGGTAGCCTGCATCAATATGCCGACGATCGCGCGGATTGGACCCTACCGGTTCTTCTTCTTCAGCAACGAGCGTGGTGAGCCGCCGCACGTGCACGTCGAGCGAGACGATGCGGTCGCCAAGTTTTGGCTGATTCCGGTGCGTTTGGCATCTTCCAGTGGGTTCTCCGCCCGGGAAATGCGTAGGCTCGAAGCGATCGTCATCGAGCACGCGGCGCAGTTCGAGGAGGCATGGCATGACTTCTTCGGCAACTAACATGGATCCGCGGGCTCGGGGAGTCCACATCACTGAGGACGAGCTAACAGTAGTTCTTGCCGATGGACGGACGATCTCCGTTCCTCTCGCTTGGTTCCCGCGCCTGCTCCATGCCTCACCCGCGGATCGCCAGAAGTTTCGTGTCATCGGGAACGGCGTCGGTATCCACTGGCCGGAGCTTGACGAAGATCTTAGTGTCGAAGGCCTTCTACGGGGTGCGCGCGCGCCCGGCGCGTGAAGCGGCCCGACAAGCCGTATCTGGACTCCTCCCACAAGCTGATTCTCGCTTCCGACGGTTCCGGCGCAGAGGGTCCGACTGCAGTCGTATCTCCGGCCTCGCGTGTGGAGCCTCTCGGGCTCCGGGCCATGATGGAAAGCCGCGCGCGGGGAGCCAATCGCTGACAGCGGCCTCGATGGGCCAGTCTTGTTGTCGGCATTCCCCCGCGCCGGTCAGAACCGGTGCGCCGTCACCGTCGTGTGCTCGAAGCTGTCGCGTGGTGGGTCTATCATTGCGTTCCCTTCGCGATGAGCGCGACGGCGGTCTTGTTGTGGCCTCGTGCATGCTCGCGATCGAGCGCCCAGGTGCGCAGACGATCGTGTTCGCCCGTCGCCTTATTCGCGTGGAGCAGCACGGACCGAGCACCGTGGATGAGCAGCATCCTCAGATAGGGATCTCCCCGCTTGCTGATCGCACCCAGGCGTCGCCGTAGGCCACTCGACGACTCCCGAGGTGTGAGCCCGAGATGACTCGCGAAGTGACGTCCCGACGGGAAGCGCTGCACGTCACCGGCGAAGGCCAAGAGTGCCGTGGCGGTGAGCAGGCCCACGCCGGGGATCGTGCGCAGTCGCACCGCGAGATCGCTCGCGCACGCCATCGCCTCGAGCGAGCGCTCGACCTCGCGGATGCGCGCTTCGAGCTCGCCGATCTCGCGCGCCGCCTCGGCGAGCACGGGCCGCAGCGCATCGGGAATCCCGGAGTCGGCGTCCGAGACCGGCCCAGCTTGGCGAGCCATCGGAGCAACTTCCGGTGGCCCCCGGCGGCATTGTCGAAGGTGGCCACAGGCCGGGGCTGTTCGTCTCGCTCCACGGCCACCACGAGCTCGTCTGCACTGACGTCGATGCCAACGAAAACCATCTTCTTCATCGCCCCCTCCCGGTATACGATGCTTTCCGGTCCCCCGACTCTGCACCGTCGCCAACCCGGCTTGTGGATGCAGGCTTCCGGGCCTCGGATACTCCACGGCTTTGGCGAAGAGGGCGGGGGGCCCATCTAACGGACAAGCTCTTGGCTTCAGGCAGCATCGGCCTCCCCGGAAAGCACGTCGGAGTCTAAAGGCGCGAAGTCAGGGCTTTGGGTCGAGATACAAGGCGGCAAGGCGTCGTCGCTTCCGACGAACTCATGCGAAGATGGGAGCGCCGATTCCCGGATCTCAGTGGAGAATGGACCCACTGGTGGATCGAAGCGGAAGGGGCGTTACTTCGAGTTGTTCCGCGGGAAGACCTTGTCGCGGCACTCCGAGTCGTCCGAGAAAACCACGAGCGATTCGGGTCTATCTACGTTCATCGTGCGCGAATCGACTCCAACGGCCAGCCTGCTCACCAGGTTTCGCGGGTCGAAGTCGCCAACCGAGGGAGCGATGGATCGTCGTAGGCGCCTTGGACGTCTTGCCGCCTAGCCAGACGTATCTGGAGCTGTCGGCCGCGGGCTTCTGCAGTGCGGGCGGCCGTGCTCGACACGCGGCGTGGTAGCATCACGCGCGGCCGCACCTGAGTCCATCCGTTGGGCGGAGCTCGGAGGGCCGAGAACCACCCGGAAGGAGTAGAGCGTGAAGGAGAAGGTCATCGGCATGCTCGCCGCAATCGCTGCGGGTCTGCCATTCGTTGCCTCTCCGGCATTTGCGGCGGACAAGAAACCCAACATCGTCGTGATCATGGGCGACGACATCGGCATGTGGAACATCGGCGCATACCACCGCGGCATGATGGCCGGCAGGACGCCGAACCTCGACAAGATGGCCAAGGAGGGCATGCTGTTCACCGACTATTACGCCGAAGCCAGTTGCACGGCGGGCCGCGCGAACTTCATCACCGGCGAGCTGCCGATCCGAACCGGCATGACCACGGTCGGCCAGGCCGGCGCGTCGGTCGGCCTGCCTGCCGAAGCGGCGACCATCGCCTCGGCACTCAAGGACATGGGCTACGCCACCGGCCAGTTCGGTAAGAATCACCTCGGCGACAAGAACGAGTTCCTGCCCACCGTCCACGGCTTCGACGAGTTCTTCGGCTACCTCTATCACCTCGATGCGATGGAGGATCCGGCGCATCCCAACTATCCGCAGAACCTGTTGAACGTCGTCGGCCCACGCAACATGGTTCATAGCTGGGCCACCGACAAGGACGATCCCACCGAGATGCCGCGCTGGGGCAAGATCGGCAAACAGAAGATCGAGGATGCCGGCCCGCTCTATCCCAAGCGCATGGAGACCGTGGACGACGAGATCCGCGACTTCGCCATCAAGTTCATGGACAAGGCCAAGAAGGACGGCAAGCCGTTCTTCGTCTGGCTCAACCCGACGCGCATGCACATCGTCACGCATCTCTCCCCGAAGTATGAAGCGCTGCGAAACTCCGAGAACGGCTGGTCGGAAGAAGAAGCCGGCATGGCCCAGCTCGATGACGACATCGGTCTGGTGATGAAGAAGCTCAAGGACATGGGCGTGGACGACAACACCATCGTCGTGTTCACCACCGACAACGGCACCGAGCTCTTCACCTGGCCCGATGGCGGTCAGACGCCGTTTGCGCAGTCGAAGGGAACGGTCCTCGAGGGCGGTTTCCGTGTGCCTGCGATCCTTCGCTGGCCCGGTCACGTGCCAGCGGACTCGGTTCAGAACGGCATCTTCTCCGGCCTGGACTGGTTTCCCACGTTCGTCGCGGCAGCGGGCAACCCCAACATCGTCGACGAACTGCTGAAGGGCAAGAAGATCGGTGACCGGACCTACAAGAACCATCTGGACGGCTACAACCAGATGGCCGCCATCACCGGCAAAGGGCCGTCTGCGCGTCACGAGATCTTCTACCTCGGCGAGAGCACCGTGGGCGCGGTGCGCATCGACGACTACAAGTTCCGCTTCATCGACCAACCCCAGGGGTGGCTGGGTGAGAAGACCCACCCCGACGTTCCCTACATCACCAATCTTCGTCTCGATCCGTTCGAACGCGCGGGCTGGCCCGGCAATGGGACGAAGGATGGAGCGCAGCAGTACTTCGACTGGTTCAAGTACCAGTTCTGGCGCTTCGTGTTCGTCCAGCAGGTGATGGCCAAGGAAATCCAGACCTTCCTCGACTACCCGCCGATGCAGCGGGGTGCGAGCTTCAATCTCGACGCGATCAAGGCGGAGATGGGGAAGAGGATGGCCGAGGCGGAGAAGGCGGCCAAGGGCACCGGCGACTGATCGGAGTGGCGTCCAAGGCGGGCGGCTCGCAAGGGCCGCCCGTCGCCTTCTCCCACGCACGGATGCGAGGTGAAGCCACGAGCCTCGCAAGGGAGCGCGGAAGCCTCACAGCGCTTTCCGGCCCACCCCGAGATCGCGAGATCGGTCCGATGACACCGCGGCCTCGGTCAGTGGAGCCACGCGGCTCCGAGCACGCTCAGGTCGGCGCCCGCGAGGAGACGGGCCCGTCTCGCGGGCCCGTGTCCCCAATTCGCGCGACAAGATCGCCTTGCCACAAGGGCTCGTGTCGGGCCTCATACACTGGAAGCCGGTCGTGTGCTTGCTGGAGGAGGCCTCACCCATGCGCCCTCGATGCTCGCGCTCCCCGTTTCCCACCGGAGTCTCGCTCGCGGTCCTGATGGCCTGTGGGCTCGCGCTTCCCGGCACGCCGGCGCTCGCGGCGTCGTTGCGCGTCCAGGGCTTCTCGCAGGCCTCGAACGACCCCGACGTCCAGGATCCCGTCGACGAGTCCGGTCCCGTGGCGCCGATCAGCGGCACGGCCATGTCGCAGGGCTTTGCCACCGTCGGCACGGGCGCGGCGTCCGGCCAGGTGGCCGGGTCGGCGCGCTACGGGCTGCTGCGGGTCCAGGCGACGGGCGGGGCGTCGGGCCCGTACGGCGACCAGGGGGGCGGGATCGGCGGCGGCTCCATCGAGGCGTCCTGGACGGACACGTTCACGATCACGCCGTCGAACCCGAACCTCGATTTCACCGAGGGCACGTTCGTCTTCAGCATTCTTCTCAGCGGGTCGCTCGCGGCCTCGAGCGGCGGTGCGACGGAGTCGAACACGCGCGCGCAGTACAGCCTCTTCGTGGACGCGGGCACCTGCATCATGGGCTGCGATTTCCGTGTCGACGGCGAGCAGGCCGACTTCGGCTCGCTCGGCGGCGGTGTCGTCGCTTCGGGTGATCCGATCGGACCCTTCACGAGCACGCCGGTGCCGTTCTTGTTCGGCGTGCCGATCGATCTCACCGTCGCGCTCTCCGCGTTTGCGCAAGCCGTGGCGGGGCTCGAGGCCGTGAGCTCGACGGCCGATGCGAACCTCTCCAACACGCTCGTGTGGGGGGGCTTCGTCGAGGTGCGCGACGCCTCCGCGAACCTCGTGACCGGCTACGGCGTCAGCTCGGACTCGAGCGTCGACTGGTCGCAGCCCGTGGCCGTTCCCGAGCCCGCGAGCGTGCTCCAGGCCGCGTGGGGCCTCCTCGGCCTCGCGGCCGCAGCGAGGCGTCGACGACGCTGAGGGCTCTCCCGCGTCGCGAGCCGGGCCGAATCGACGACCCGTCTCCGGTCGCGTCTCGTCAGCCCTCGTGCGTCGGCAGCGAGCCGATGTAGTCCATCTTGCCGAGCTGCACGCCGTTGTGCCGCAGGATCGCGTAGGCCATCGTCGCGTGGAAGAAGAAGTTCGGTACGGCCACGTGCACGAGGTAGTCGCTCCCACGGAGCCACCTTCCGCCGAGCCACGGCGGAGCGACCTTCCGATCGTCGGCGCCGGCCAGGTCCTTCTCCTGGACCGTCGCCAGGAAGGCCGTGCACTTCCGGATCCGGTCGCGCAGCTCGGCGAAGGTCTTCTCCGTGTCGGGGTGCGAGGGCGCGGGCTTGCCGCCTAGGTACGCGGCCGCGTACTTCGCCTGGTCGCAGGCCGACTGCACCTGCTGGACGAACGCGAACTGATCCGGCGCGAGCCGCGCCTGGACGAGCACGTCGACGTCGAAGGACCGGGCCTTCGCGTGCTCGCCGGCCTTGTCCATCCACTTCTCCAGGTTCTCGAGGGTCTTGGTGAACAGCTGAATCGTCTCGTGAGGGGTCATGGATCTCGCCTCCGCAGGGCGTGCGGGAAGGGCGCGCCCACCCGGAGTTTGAGCCAGTCTCCTTCCCGCGGCACCTGCCGCCGTCGAGCTGCGCCAGATGCGGCGCTACTCGCCCATCGGCACCCCCCGTTCGCGTCCGAGAAGGCGCTGACGATCGGAGCGATCTCGCGGCGTCCAGCGTCGCGGCGGCCGTGAGGGCTGGCTGCAACGCGCGGCGACGCGTGCTCAGGCGGCGTCGCTCCCCGCCGCGAGCCGTTCGAGCTCCACCAACGCGTTCTCGAACAGCAGAGTGATCCGGTGCGGGTCGGGAATCGCCTCGGGATCGGTGTCGATGCCGATCTCCATCTGGCCCGCATAGGAGACCATCGCGAGGATGAGCGGCGTGCCCTCCACCACGCTCGCGAAGGGATAGATCGCGTCCACCCGTGCCCCCGCCATCCAGCGCCGCGTCGGCACGCCGGGCACGTTGGTGCAGGCCACGTTCACGCGCCCGACGGCGCGGCGCGCGATCCAGCGGAAGACGGGCCCGGGCAGGAGCGTCAGCGCCTCCACCAGGAAGGGGGCCGCCGCGCCGCGCCGGTCCGCTTTCGCCGCGCGCGTCTGCTCTACGATGCAGGCGAGACGTCGCTCCGGCCTCGGCTCTCCCACCGGAAGCGCGATGTTGAACATGCCCACCCGGTTGCCGAGCGTGTCGCGTTCATCCCGGCCACGCAGGTTCATCGGAACCATGCAGACGAGCTCGTCTGCATGCACGCGGCGCTCGCGGTGATACGCGTGGAGCGTCCCGGCGAGCGCTGCAAGGACGACGTCGTTCACGCTGACACCGAGCGGCGCCTTGATCTTCCGCAGGCGCTCGAGCGACACCTCTCCGACGTCGAGCCGGCGGGAGAGGCCGGCGCCCTTCACGGCGAGCGGATCGCGGCCGTCCGTTCGGACGGACGCATCGGCCAGGACGCCGCGCAGTCCGCGCACGACGCGTGCCGCCGTTTCGGCGGACGCGAGCGGGTGGCCGAGGACCGCGAAGGGCGCCTCGAGCGCACGTCGCGCGAGGCCGATCGATCCCGCGATGCGGTCTCGCGCCAAGCTGGCGAGGCGCGCGCCCGTCGACCCGGCGCTGCCTCGCCGACTCCCGCGCCGGCGCACGACGCGCGGCGGAGGGTCGTTCGGCCCGGCCGCCGTCAGCGCTTCGAGGATCGCCACCGAGCCCACGCCGTCCACGACCGAGTGGTGCGTCTTGAAGAAGTAGGCGCTGCGCTCACCCTCGACCCCGTCGATCCAGTAGGACTCCCACAACGGCCGCTGCCGATCGAGCGGCGTCGCGAAGAGCGTCGCCACGAGGTCGAGCAGCTGGCGCAGCGTTCCCGGTGCCGGAAGCGACAGGTGGCGCAGGTGGTAGGCGCGGTCGAAGTGCTCGTCCTCCACCCATTCCGGCAGGGCGAGCTGCAGCGGAGCATCGATCACGCGCTGCCGCAGCCGCGGCACGAGCGCGAGCGCGGCGTCGGCGCCGACCTCGATCTGGTGCGGATCGGGCGGCCGGTCGAGCACGTAGAGCCCGCCGATGATCGGACGGAATTCCGGCATCACGGTCTCCGCGTACCAGAAGAGCGCGTCGGTGGGCGTCATCCGACTCGGAAGCTCGAGCGGCCGGAGCGCTCGCGCGCGCGGAGGGGAAGCCGTCATGCTCGCAGGGTGGGCCCTGGAGCGGAGGACGGCAAGCCGGGCGCACGGTCACGTCCGCGTCCTCATCGGATGCCGAGACCGGCGCGCAGGGACGCCGCGGCCTCGGACATGGCCGCCCGCGCACTGCGCGAGAGCGCGGTGACGTTGCAGAAGCCGTGGATGAGGCCGGGGTGACGTCGCAGGGTGACGGCGACGCCCGCCTCGCGCAGCCGTGCGGCGTAGGCTTCGCCTTCGTCACGCAGCGGATCGAAGCCGGCGGTCGCGACGTAGGCCGGGGGGAGACCCGCGAGGTCCTTCGCGAGGAGCGGGGAGACGCGCGGGTCGTAGGCGTCATCCGCGCGGGCGAGGTAGTGGTCGCGGTACCAGTCCATCTGGCGCTCGGTCAGGAAGAAGCCGTCCGGGAAGAGACGGTACGAGGCGTGCTTCTTCGAGAGGTCGGTGACCGGATAGAAGAGGAGCTGGAACGAGGGCGGCGGGCCGTCCGCGCCGCGCGCGGCGATCTGCGACACGACCGCTGCGAGGTTGCCGCCGGCGCTGTCGCCACCGACGGCGACGCGCGCGGGATCGGCGCCGAGGGCAGCGGCCTCGCGCGTCGCGAAGCGCAGCGCGGCGAGGGCGTCCTCGACGGCCGCCGGGAACGGGTGCTCCGGCGCGAGGCGGTAGTCCACGGAGAGAACGCGCACGCCGGCCTCGCGCGCGAGGAAGCGGCAGACCGAGTCGTGCGTGTCGAGATCGCCGACGACCCAGCCGCCGCCGTGGTAGTAGACGAGGAGGGGACGCGCTCTGGTGTCGCGCGTCGCCGCGTAGAGGCGCGCAGGGATCGGCCCGGCGGGCCCGGGGATCGAGAGCGCCTCGACCCGCGCCACGGGCTCGGGTTCGGCCGCGATGGTGCGCGAGGTGTGCGCGATCTCCCGGCGCGCGTCGGCGGGGGCGAGCTGATCGACGGTGGGAGCGCCCGCGCGGGCGAGGAGCGCGAGCAGGAGCTGCATGTCGGGCTCGAGCACGAGGCCGTCGCGCCGCGTCGGGCGTCCGCCGGCGAGGAGGCGTTGGAGCGGTCCCGGCAAACCGAGCAGGAAGCGGGCGGCGACGGCCTGGAAGCGCTCGGCGCGGGGGGTCATCGCTCGTCGTCCTCGAGCTTTGCCCGAAGGGTCGACCGGGTTCCGATCAGCGGGACCCCCTCCGCGCGCAGACGTCGCAGCGCTGCGAGGTGGTGCGCGTCCACCGAGAGCAGGTCCGTGAGGTCGAGACGGGCGGCGCCGCGATCCGCTTCGAGAGCGTTCTCGATCTCGGGCACCTCCTCACGGGTGAGACGCCCCGCGAGCTGCAGGATGCGGCCCGGCGGGGCACCGGAAATGGAGATCCGGAGAGTGCGATGAGACCGGGCCGGCGCTATTGCGCGCCCGATCCCGCGGTCACGTCCTTCATGGGCGTCTTGCCCCACGACTTCAGCGTACGCGAGAGGGTGTTGCCGAGATAGTCCGAGCTCTTGCGCGAGGCGTCGAGGTAGGCCGCCCAGTCGGCGTTCCCCACCATCGCGTCCCTCCATGCAGCCATCTCGACCTCGCTGGCGAAGCCCACGGAGATCATGTGGGTCATGGGCGTGAGGCCGCCGGCGACGACCTCCGACAGGTAGACCTGGCCGGGGAACTTCTTCCCGGTCTCGGAGAGCATGAACTTGTCGAGTGTCGCGAGGAAGGCCGCGGGATCCTTGACGGCGAACGCGTGGCCCTGCCAGATGACATCGGTGTCGTTGATGTCACCCCAGCTCTTCACCAGGCCGTACAGGACCGTCGATACCGGCGCCGACACCTTCGTCATCGTCGCCTGGAACTGGGACCAGGCCGGGTCGGCCTGGAGCTTCTGCACGAACGCCTCCCGGTCCGCCGTCGACTTGTAGATCGGAACGAAGCTGTGGGTCGCCGGGTTGTCTCCGTCGGCGAGAGAGACCTGGAACAGGAGCTTGCCCGGGAACTCCTTGCCCGCCGGCGAGCTCATCAGCTTGTCCGCGGCGGCCATCACGCCCGGGGCGTTCGGCGGCGTCGTCGCGATGGCGATCAGCGACCAGCTCGACGAAGCCGCGGCTCCCTGCGCGAGAAACGTCAATCCAAGCACGGCCAGTGCAATGCGATTCACGAGCATCCCTCCGATCAACGAGTGGGCGGATCACGGAAGCGCCCGGGCCTCGCCGCACTGCGTCGAGGGAGACGGAACCCGTACCGCTTGTGTGTTGGAACGTGAGTGTCTCATGTACGGGACGCTCTCTACAACGTCGGATCTACGAGAAGGGAACAATTGGTGCAGCAGCGGTTGGCTCTAGCGTCGACCATGAGACCAATTGGCCCATTCCCCAACTCAAGCCGCACCGTGGACCGGTCGATCGTCCCCTGGATGGCCGACACTCCGACCCCGTCCGTCAAGGGCTCCCTCGTGCTCGGGGCGGCCGTCGCGCTTCGGCGTCACCGGGACGCGGGCCGGGTGACCGGAGACCAGCTCGCGGCGCGGCTCGGACCGGAGGCGACCCGGCTCCTCGGCCAGAAGATCGACGTCGGCCGGTGGTACCCCGCGAAGTCGTTCCTCGAGCTCCTCGAGGCCGACTGGGATCTCGTCGGCCGCCGCCATCCCGACCACATGCGGCAGCAGGGCGCGCGCGCGGCGGATCGGCTGTTCGATTCAGGGATCTATCAGCAGCTGCGCTACGCGGAGCAGGCGGATCGCGTCCAGTCGAAGGATCAGCTCACGCGGCAGGCGAAGCTGATCACGACGATCACGGGCTCGCTCTACAACTTCCTCGCGTTCGAAGTGCGCCTGGCGGAGGACGGGGAGGCGCTCGAGATCGTGTACGGCCAGGCGGCCCTGTTTTCGGATGCGCTCCGCCACTCGACCGAGGGCTTCATGAACCAGATCAACCACCGCCAGGGCTCCAGCCAGCGCTGGACCAGCGCGCGCACCCGCCCGGACACGATCGTCTTCACGCTGCCGCTGCCGAGCCGCCTGCTCGAGCGACGCTGACTCCGACCCACGCACCGGCCCGCGCGTCGCCGCTGGCCCTGTGCCATTCTGCTGCTGCGCCGAACCGATGGCGCAGGGAGACGACGTCGTGGCCGATCGCAGGAAGGGTGCGCGCGCCCCGGCGCGAAAGGGCGAGAAGCTCACGGGCAAGGACTACGACGGGGAGCTGAAGAAGCTGCACGTCGAGCTCGTGAAGCTCCAGGAGTGGGTCAAGCACAAGGGGCTCAAGGTCTGCGTCGTGTTCGAAGGGCGCGATGGCGCGGGGAAGGGCGGAACGATCAAGGCGATCACCGAGCGGGTGAGCCCGCGCGTCTTCCGCGTCGTGGCGCTCCCGACGCCGACGGAGCGCGAGAAGTCGCAGATGTACGGGCAGCGCTACCTGGGGCACTTCCCGGCGGCGGGCGAGGTCGTGATCTTCGACCGCAGCTGGTACAACCGGGCGGGCGTCGAGCGCGTGATGGGGTTCTGCAGCGAGGAGGTGGCGAAGCGCTTCCTCGAGGTCATCCCGAACTTCGAGAAGCTCATGATCGATTCCGGGATCATCCTCTTGAAGTACTGGCTGGAGGTCAGCCCGGAGGAGCAGACGCGACGTCTCGAGGCCCGCATCGACGACGGGCGGAAGATCTGGAAGCTCTCGCCGATGGACCTCAAGTCCTACAGCCGGTGGTACGACTACTCGCGCGCGCGCGACGAGATGTTCGCGGCGACCGACACCGCCTGGGCGCCCTGGTTCGTCGTGAAGTCCGACGACAAGAAGCGCGCCCGCCTGAACATCATCTCGCACCTGCTGGGCCGGATTCCGTACAAGGACACGCCCCGCGAGAAGGTGAAGCTCCCGAAGCGCCAGAAGGCCGGGGGCTACCGGGAGACCGACTTCCCGTTCAAGTGGATCCCGGAGAAGTTCTAGGGGCGCCGGCGACGGGTCCCTTGACGGGCCCGCTATGTATTCCTCCCGTCATGCCGTCACCGCCGGTCCCCCCCGACGCAGACCTCGACCCCACCGACCCGTATGCGCGCGAGGCGCAGACCTTCCCGCGCCTCAGCCCGGAGATGGCCGCGCGGGTCGCGGCGTTCGGGCGCGAGGAGCGGCTGCCTGCCGGGGCGGCGGTCTTCGAGCGCGGCCAACGCGGCGTCGACTTCTTCCTCGTGCTCGAGGGCCGCGTCGAGATCTTCGAGCGCGACGCCGAAGGCCGGCCCCACGTCTTCACGACGCACGGCGAGCGTCAGTTCACGGGGGAGCTCGACCTCTTCAACGACCGCGAGATCCTCGTGAGCGGCCGCACCGCCGTCGACAGCCGCGTGGTGCGCGTCGAGCGGGCCGCCTTCCGGCGCCTCATCACGGCGGAGCCGGACATCGGCGAGATCATCATGCGCGCCTTCATCCTCCGGCGCGTGGGCCTCATCCGCCACACGCAAGGCGGTGTCGTGGTGCTCGGAGCGGGACGGGCGGGCGACACGCTCCGGATCCATCGGTTCCTCACGCGAAACGCCTATCCACACCGCGTCCTCGACCCCGAGGTCACGGGCGAGGCCACGGAGCTCCTCGGCTGCTTCGCCCTGACCCCCGACGAGCTTCCGGTGGTCATCCTGCCGGACGAGCGGGTGCTCCGGAACCCCGCGAGCGCCGAGCTGGCGGACGCGCTCGGTCTCACCGAGCACCTGGATCCCGACACCGTCCACGATCTGGCCGTCGTCGGCGCCGGCCCGGCGGGCCTCGCCGCCGCAGTGTACGGGGCGTCCGAGGGCCTGCGCACGATCGTCATCGAAGCGGTCGCGCCCGGAGGACAGGCGGGCACGAGCTCGAAGATCGAGAACTACCTCGGGTTCCCGACCGGGATCTCGGGTCAGGCGCTCGCGGGCCGTGCGCAGGTGCAGGCCCAGAAGTTCGGCGCGAGGCTCGCGATCTCCCGGGCGGTGGCGGGGCTCGACTGCTCGGCGTCGCCGTACCGCCTGCGGCTCGAGGACGGGGGCGTCGTCCAGTCGCGGGCGATCGTCGTGGCCACCGGGGCCCGCTACCGCACGCTCGACGTCGAGAACTACGCGCGCTTCGAGGGCCAGGGGATCCACTACGCGGCGACGGCCATGGAGGCGGAGCTCTGCGCGGACCAGGAGGTCGTAGTCGTCGGCGGCGGCAACTCGGCGGGGCAGGCCGCGATGTACCTCTCCCGTGGCGTGGGCCACGTGCACCTGCTGATCCGCGGCAAGGGCCTCGCCGCCACGATGTCCGACTACCTCGTGCGCAGGATCGACGCGTCCCCGCGGATCACGCTCCACACCGGGACCGAGATCACCGCCCTCGAAGGCGACACGTTGCTGCGACGCATCACCTGGACGGACCGCACCACCGGTGAGAGCGAGACGCACGCGATCGGGAACCTCTTCGTGATGATCGGCGCCGAGCCGAACACGGAGTGGCTGAACGGGTGCCTCGCCCTGGATGCGCGCGGGTTCATCCGGACCGGGCTCGACGCCTCCGGTCCGAGCGCGTCGTCGCCCTTCGCGACCACGCAGCCCGGGATCTACGCCGTGGGCGACGTCCGGTCGGGCTCGGTGAAGCGCGTGGCCTCGAGCGTGGGCGAGGGCTCGGTGGTGGTGCAGGCGATCCACCGTTTCCTGAATCCCGACCTGGGCTAGTGGACGTAGCTGGCGGCGACGTTCACGGCGAGCGCGACGAGCACGGTGTTCATGAAGAACGACGTGATCCCGTGGACCAGCACGAGCTGGCGCATCTCCGGACCGTGCACCTGGACGTCGGAGACCTGCGACGTCATGCCGATGACGAAGGAGTGATAGAGGAAGTCGCGGAGCGTCGGCTCTTCCGTGCCGGGGAAGGCGAGCCCACGGGTGTCGGTCCGAACGCCGGCCTGCTCGGGGCCAGCCGTGTAGTAGAGGCGCGCATAGTGGAAGGCGATGACCGTGTGCAGCGTCAGCCAGCCGAGCGGCACGCTGACGATCGGGAAGAGAACCCGCACGGAAGTGGGGCCGCCGTTCGCGTCCAGCAGGTAGAAGATCGATGCCAGGCTGAGCGAGATCGCGGCGAGCGTCAGCACCACGATCAGGTGGACGCCTTCGTCCTCGTAGCGCGCCCGCTCCCGCAGGTCCGCCGCCGTCTCGCGCAGGGTGAGGAGCGCCGTCGAGACGAGGTAGGCGGCGAAGAAGACGTCTCCCGCCACCACGAATCGGAGCGCGGGCGCGAACCGCGCGGTCGCCGCCCACACGAGCACACCGAGCACGGCCGACGCGTAGAAGCGGTCGTGGTGCCGAACATGCTGCCAGACTCCTGTCAGCAGGGAGGCCTCCGGGGGCTGCCGCCGTCGCACGAAACGCCGGGGCCGGGGTACGGTACAGGAGACGCGGGCCGCCGACCGGCCCGCGCGCAGGAGGAGAGCGCATGGCCCGCGGAAGCTGTCTCTGCGGCGACGTCGCGTGGGAGGCCGCGGGACCGTTCGCCTGGATGTCGCACTGCCACTGTTCGCGCTGCCGGAAGTCCCACGGCACGGCGTTCGCCACCTACGTGTCGGCTCCGGCCGCGGGCTTCCGCTGGCTGGCGGGAAACGACACCGTGCGCGGCTACGAGACCTCCCCCGGCTTCTCGCGCCGGTTCTGCGGCCGCTGCGGGTCCACGGTCCCCGGCGGCGCCTACGAGGGCCTGGTGTTCGTGCCCGCGGGCTCGCTCGACGGCGACCTCGGGGTGAAGCCGGCGGCGCACATCTTCGTCGGCTCGAAGGCCCCGTGGTGGGAGATCGCGGATGCAACACCGCAGCATGACACCTACCCGGCGGCGGTCGCCGCACCCGTGCTCCCGGATCTCGACCGCAAGCCGTCCGCCGGCCCGCCGCAGGGCAGCTGTCTCTGCGGGGGCATCGGGTACGCCGTCGAGGGCAAGCCGGTCGGCGCGTGGAACTGCCACTGCGGCCGGTGCCGGAAGGCGCGCGGGTCGGGCTTCGCCTCGAACCTCTTCGTACCGGCGGACGGGCTGCGCTTCGTGCGCGGCGAGGACCGCCTCTCGTGCCACAAGGTCGCGGACGCGCAGTTCTTCACGCAGTTCTTCTGCCGCGACTGCGGCGCGAAGATGCCGCGGATCGATCGCGACCGTGGCTTCGCCGTGGTCCCCATGGGCTCGCTCGACGACGATCCGGGCGTACGCCCTCGAGCGCACATCTTCGTCGCCTCCAAGGCCGACTGGGACGAGATCTCCGACGCGCTTCCGCAGCACGCCGCGGCGCCGCCGCGCGGCTAGTCGCGGGCGGCGCCGGGCCTGCCGGCGACAGCGCCGGCTGCGCCGCCGCGCCCGAGGCGGGCGATCAGGCTCGAGGTGTCCCAGCGCCCGCCGCCCATCGCCTGCACCTCGGCATAGAGCTGATCCACGAGCGCCGTCACGGGCAGCGAGACGCCGCACCGGCGCGCCTCGTCCTGCGCGTAGCCGAGGTCCTTGCGCATCCAGTCGACCGCGAAGCCGAAGTCGAACCGACCCTCGAGCATCGTCGTCGCGCGGTTCTCCATCTGCCACGAGCGCGCGGCGCCCTGCGAGATCACCTCGACCACCGCCGCCGCGTCGAGGCCGACCGCCCGGGCGAACTGCAGGCCCTCTGCGAGCGCCTCCACGAGTCCGGCGATGCAGATCTGGTTCACCATCTTCGCGAGCTGACCGCTGCCCGGCGGCCCGAGGAGCCGCGCGCACCGCGCGTACGCGTGGATCGCGGGCTCCGCGGCGGCGAAGTGCGCGGGCTCGCCGCCCGCCATCACGGTCAGCGTCCCGCCCTCGGCGCCGGACTGGCCGCCCGAGACCGGCGCGTCGACGAAGCCGAGCCCACGCTGGAAGGCGGCCGAGGCGAGCTCGCGCGCGAGCACGGCCGACGTCGTGGTGTGATCGACGAACATCGCGCCGGCCTCCATCCCGGCGAACGCGCCGTCGGGGCCGAGCGTCACGTGACGCACGTCGGCGTCGTTCCCGACGCAGGCCATCACGCAGCGCGCCCCGCGCGCGGCCTGCGCCGGCGTCGCCGCCGCGCGACCGCCGTGGACGGCCACGAACCGCTCGGCCTTCGCGGCCGTGCGGTTGTACACCGTGACGTGGTGGCCGGCCTTCACGAGGTGGCCGGCCATCGGCGCGCCCATCACGCCGAGGCCCAGGAACGCGATCCGCTCGCCCATGCCGTCGCCGTCCTTCCCGTCGTGGCTCCGGCGCGAAGGGTAGCCGCGCCGCGCGAGCCGCGGCCCGGGCGGTCCGGCATGCTCGGTTCAGGCCGGGCCGCGCCCGGACGAAACGCAGGGAACGGAAGGGGAGGTCGCCCGTGGCCCCGAGCCGGGACGCCGTCGAGACCGAGCGCGCGCGCATCCTCGCCGCCGTCGACGCCGGCGCGGCCGAAGCGATCGCGCTCGCGCGCTGGATGGCCGAGCACCCGGAGCTCGCGCTCGAGGAGCGCGAGGCCAGCCGCCGCTACCTCGCCTGGCTCGGCGCGCGCGGCTTCTCGCTCGAGCGCGGCGTGGGCGGCATGGAGACCGCCTTCCTCGCGCGCCGCGGTCCGGAGGACGCGCCCCTCTCCGCCGTGCTCCTCGCGGAGATGGACGCCCTGCCGGGCATCGGGCACGCATGCGGCCACAACCTGTCGGGCCCCGCGAGCCTGCTCGCCGCGAGCGCGCTCGCGGCCGCCCTGCCCGAGGACGCGCTCCACCTCGTGGTGGCGGGCGCTCCCGCCGAGGAGATCGGCGTCGGCAAGCGGAAGCTCGTGGAGGCCGGCGTCTTCCGGGACGCCGACGTCGCGCTGATGGCGCACGCCTCCGACATGCGGCGCGCCCACCGGCTCTTCCTCGGCAACCACAAGCTCGAGCTGGTGTTCCACGGGCGTGCTTCGCACGCCGCGGCCTATCCCGAGGACGGGATCAACGCGCTCGACGGCGTGATCGCGCTCTTCGTCGCGATCGGCCTGCTGCGCCAGCAGCTGCCGCGCAGCGCCCGCGTGCACGGAATCATCACCGAGGGAGGGCGCGCGCCGAACGTGATCCCCGAGCGGGCGGCGGCGCGCGTCTGGGTCCGCGCGCTCGACGACGCGGTCCTCGACGCCACGACCGAGCGCGTCCTCGCGTGCGCGCGCGGCGCGGCCGAGGCCACGGGCACGCGGCTCGAGGCGCACCGCGGCGACGCGGAGTCGCCCGCGCTGCGGCCGAACCTCGCGCTCGCGGCCACCTATCGGCGCCAGCTCGTCCGCCTCGGGCTGCCCGAGAGCGGGCACGCGCCCGATGCATCGATCGGCTCGAGCGACATCACGCACGTGTCACAGGTCGTGCCGACCATCCACCCGAACTTCCCGATCCAGCGTCCGGGACAGAAGCTCGAGCTCCACACGCGCGCGTTCGCGGAAGCGACCATCACGTCCGAAGGGGAGGCGGGCCTGCTGGAAGCCGCCCGGGCGCTCGCCCTCACGGTGCACGAGCTCGCCCGCTCGCCCGAGGCGCGGGCCGAGGTCGCGCGCGAGCACGCGAGCCCGCGCAGCTAGCCGCGTCCGGTCACTCGCCGAATCCCTGGAGCAGGTTGCGCGATTCGAGCCGCGCGGCGGTGAAGAGGTCCTTGTCGATTCCCTCCGCCACCTCCAGGTGGTGCCAGCGCGCCTCGGTCTCCGTCCCGCGCTGGTAGTCCGTGAAGATCCAGAGCTGCGGGAGGACGTGGCCGTTGCTCACGAGCATGTCCTCGCGCGGCGCGCGCGCCACCTTGTAGGGCCGCGAGCCGCCGGTCTCGCGGTAGTAGTGGACCTCGAGCGTCGCGTAGTCGCGCTGCGACACGTACATGATGGCCCGCCGATACCCGAGGTCGCTCAGCGGCTCGATCGTGAGCACCTGCACCGGCTCGCCCCGGAGCACCGAGAACGCGCGCCCGACGATCTCGAACTTGTCGGCGCGGTGCACCTCGAGGTCCTCGAGCGTGAGGTCGGTGCCCTGGAACTGGTCGGCCTTCTGCACGCTCGTGAAGCGGCGCACGCGCCGGAGCTGCGGAACCCAGATGAAGTGGTCGTCGCTGCGGTCGGCGTTCTCGATCTTGAGGACGCGCATGTCCCAGTAGTCGTTGTCGGTGACGAACCGCACCAGCAGGTACGCGCGACCATCGATCGTCTTGCGCACGAGCCGGAGCTTGTGGTTGCGCACCGGCATCCCCGCCGCGCGCGTCGTCAGCTCGATCTCCTCTTCGACGTCGCAGCCGTAGAGGTTGTCGAACGCCCGCTCGAGCACCCTCCGCGCCGGCTCGCGCAGCACACCGGGATCGGCCGTGGGGAAGGCGTCCTCGATCGGAGAGGCCGCGCGTGACGTGGGCGGCGCGAGGAACGCACCCAGCAGGGCGGCAAGGAGCGCGCCTCCGCGCAGCAGGGCCGGCCCGGACGCGTCTGCTCGGAGGAAGCGCCTCATCGAATCGAATCTCCCGTCGTCCCGGGCGGTGGCGCCGGAATCCTGCGGTCGAAGGACTCCCCCGCGCGCTCGACCTGCCACGCGCGGTCGGGGGGCGTCGCGCCCGGGAAATCGAGGAGGCGAACCCGCACGCGCTCGCCGCTGCCGACCTTGAACGGCCCGACGCGCTCGGGCGGCACGAGGTCGACGTCCACCGTGACGAGGCCCGGAGCCAGCTCGACCGGGCCGTCCCCGGCTCGACCGCTCGCGAGCTCCGAGGGTTGTCCGTCGCCCGGATTCACCGCGTTCACGCGGAACGTCGGCGGGGGCGGCGAGAAGTACGACGCGTAACGGCCGGGCAGCGAGGGCGAGGGGCGCAGCGCGGCGATGCACGCGGGCGGCTCCGCGTCGCCGACGAGCCGAAGCTCGAGCCAACCGCCGGCCGCGACGAGGGACTCCGCCGCGGCGCAGAGGTCGCCGCCGCAGTCGTCGTGCAGATCGGTGAACACGATGACACGCGCGCGTGTCGCAGCGCCCTCGGCCGCGAGCCGGGTCTGGATCTCGTGCAGCGACGCGACGAGCGACCCCTCGCTCTGCGGCGCGAGCGTCGCGAGCACCGGGGCCAGCGAGGCGCCGGCTGCGGGTCCCGCCACCACCTCGGCCGGCCCGCACACCTGGCCGCCCCGGGCGCCGAGCGCGTGGACGACCACGTCGGCATCCGGAGGGAGCGCGCGCAGGGTCTCCTCGGCGCCCTTCCGCGCCTCGGCGAACAGGGTGACCCCGGAGGCGGTCGTGCGGCGCATCGAGGACGTCGCGTCCACCAAGACGTCGACGCGTGACGCCGGGACGCCGGTCGCGACCGACGGCCGCGAGAAGCCGCTGTACACCACGAGCTCGACCTGGCCCGGGGGCGGCGGCCCCGAGGCCCGCAGGAGCGGAGCGCACGCCAGGCCGAGACCGGCTGCCGCGACGGCGGCGCCGAGCGCCCGCGCGCGCCTCATCCTCCGCGCCTCGCGAGCGTGCCGGTCCGCACCTCGTCGAACACGCGCATCACCTTCGGCGACGTGCGTGCGCGGTCGAGCTCGAGCGTCGGGTCGGCGGTGAGGGCGCGCTCGAACGCTTCGAGCGCGAGGTCCCGGCGGCCGAGCGCCACGTGGGCCGTCCCGATCAGCACCTCGAGGCGCGCGCGGCGGTCGCGTCCGAGCGGCGTCGCGCCGAGGGGCTCGAGCGCCGCGCGCGTGCGGCGCTGCAATGCGACCGCCTCGTCGAAGCGCGCGCCCTGGACGAGGGCCTCGAGCTTCGCGAGGGCGCGATCCGCCGATCGCAGCGGCGGGCACGTCCGCGGCGTCGGGCCGCAGCGCTCGCGCGCGGGCTCGGCGGCGCGCGGCTCCTCGACGGCAGAGATGGGCGAGACGGATGCGACGGACGGCTCGGCGGCCGCCGGAGGCTCCTCGACCGCGGGCGCCGCCGCGGCGGGCGGCTCCGCAGCGACATCCAAAAGCGTCGGTTCGGCCGCCGCCGGGGGCGCTGCTGCGACAGCGGGGAGCGTCGGGGGCGCCGCTGCCGGCGGCTCCTCCGGGACGTCGGCGTGCGTCGGCTCCAGCGCCGCCGGCGGCTCGGCGGCGAGCGGCTCGGCCTCCGCGTCGTCCGCCGGCTCGAGCGGGGCCGCGCGCATCACCGCCACGGTGATGGTGCGCGCCACGCCCGCCGCGACCGCGGCGCCGTCGGGATCGAGGCAGAGCGCGTGGAGCCAGGTCCGGTGCGCCTCGATCGCATCGATCGGCTCGAGCCGCGACGCCAGGAGGGCGAGCTCGGCGGCGCGCATGCGCGCCCACTGCGCCTGGAGATCGTCCGGATCGTTGGCGTCCGGGAGGGGGCTCATCTCGCCGGGCCACGGGACGCACTCGGGGAGGGGCTCGGGTCGGGGGTCCGCGGCTGCACGGAACGGAACGGATAGGAATGCGAGGAGTGCGAGCGCCGGTGCGCCTCTTCCGGCCATAACGGCATTCTACGCTCACACGCGCCGGGGTAGGCCTCGAATTTCGACGGTCCGGCGGCCGCGTCCCCCGAGCGGGGGACGTGCCAGTGCGGAGGTCGCGGGGCCCCCCGATCGGCAGGCCGGTGCGCCAGCTCCTCGCCCATGGAGGGATTTCGCGGGGGCGGGCCCGTTGCCCGCGGGAACGTCCCCGGTCTAAGCTCGGCGTGGGGGGAACGGTTGGGGCGACCTTCGCCGTCTCGCGACGACGGGTTCGTGGCAGCGCGGCGCCGGCTCGTCCGCCGGCTCGCCGAGGCCGGGGTGCGCGACCATCGCGTCCTCGAGGCCTTCGCTGCGGTCCCCCGGCACCTCCTCGTCCCCGACGCCCTTCGCACGGACTCCTATCGCGACGCGGCGCTCCCGATCGGCGACGGCCAGACCATCTCCGCGCCGGGCGTGGTGGCCGCGATGACCGAGGCGCTCGAGCTCACCGGCGGCGAGCGCGTCCTCGAGGTCGGGACGGGATCGGGCTACCAGGCTGCGATCCTGTCGCGGCTCGCAGGGAGCGTGGTGTCGATCGAGCGCGTCGGGCGGCTCGCGGCGCGCGCCCGCAGCGCGCTCGACACGCTCGGCGTGTCGAACGTCGTCGTGTACCTCGGCGACGGCACGCTCGGCCGCCCGACCGACGCCCCGTTCGATGCGATCGTCCTCACCGCCGGCGGCCCCACCATCCCCCAGCCCCTCCTCGACCAGCTCGCCGTCGGCGGCCGGCTCGTCGGTCCGTTCGGCACGCGCGAAGAGCAGGCGCTCGTGCGCGTGCGCAGAAACCCGGACGGCGCGCTCGACCGCGAGACCCTCGGCCGCTGCCGCTTCGTCGACCTCATCGGCGCGCACGGATGGGCGGCGTAGCGAGCGCGCGCCGCGGGTGCGCCTGCGCGCTCGCGGTCGCGCTCGCAGCTTGCGCCTCGTTCACTTCGTGCGCGACGGGACGCACGGGCACCCGCGAGCACGTCGTCGAGCGCGGCGAGAACCTCTACCGCATCGCGCTGCGCTACGGCGTGTCGGTGGACGAGATCGTCGCGCAGAACCACATCGACGACCCGACCCGCGTACCCGTCGGCACGCGGCTCACGATTCCCGGAGAGGGAGCGCCCGAATCCGAGGGCGCCGACTCCACCGGCGAGGGCGCAGAGCCACCTGCCGGCAGCGGGCGGTCGTGCGGCGAGCCGGACGATCTGCGACGCATCAGCCAGCGCAAGGCGCGGACCGAGGGCGACCTTGCGTTCGAGTGGCCGGCGCGCGGCGACCTCTCGACCTGCTTCGGCGAGCGCCACAGCCGGCCCCACGAAGGCATCGACATCCGCATGCCCGAAGGCACCCGCGTCCGCGCGGCCGAGGCAGGCAAGGTGATCTACAGCGGCCGCATGGGCGCGTACGGTAACGTCGTCATCGTGAAGCACGCCGGCACGTGGGCCAGCGTGTACGCGCACAACCGCGAGAACCTCGTCGACAAGGGAGAGTTCGTGGAGCGCGGCGAGGTGATCGCGGAGTCCGGCGAGTCCGGCAACGCCACGGGACCGCACCTCCACTTCGAGATCCGGCGCTCCGAGAAGCCCGAGGACCCGCTGCTGTATCTGCCCTGAGCCGGCCGTGCGCCGGACACGGAGGCCCGATGGCGACTGGCGTGCGTGACACCGATCTGCGGCAGTGGATCCGCGACGTTCCCGATTTTCCGAAGCCCGGCATCCTGTTCCGCGACGTGACGCCCCTCCTGGCCGACGCGAAGGCCTTCCGCGCCGCCGTGGACGCGCTCGCCGCCCCGTTCCAGGGGCAGGGCGTCGACCGCGTGCTCGGCATCGAGTCGCGCGGCTTCATCCTGGGCGCGCCCGTGGCGCTCGCCCTCGGCGCGGGCCTCGTGATCGTCCGGAAGGCGGGGAAGCTGCCCTGGCGCACGGTGAAGGCGAGCTACGAGCTCGAGTACGGCGCCGACACCGTCGAGATGCACGCGGACGCCGTCGCCGAAGGTCAGCGCGTCCTCATCGTCGACGATCTGATCGCGACGGGCGGGACGGCCGGTGCGGCCGTTCGCCTCGCGCGCGAAGCGAAGGCCGAGGTCGTGGGCTGCGCGTTCCTGATCGAGCTCCGGGCCCTCGGGGGCCGCGCACGTCTCGGTGTGCCGAAGACGCACGTCGTGTTACAGTACTGACGTCCGAAGCGCCGTCCTCGCACGCTCCCCCACGCTTCCGCCTCGCCCTCCATCGGGACGCCACGGCGACCGGGCAATTGCGGGCCCTTTGACCCCGCGCCGCGCACGCGCCGAGGCCGCCCATGCCCAAGCTGACGGGCGCCGAGATCGGCGCCTTCGACGATCCCGAGAGCTATCTGCTGAATCGGCGCGGCCGATTCGGATTCCGGGCCCTCAAGTCCTGGGCCGAGCAGCGCGCTCTCTCCAGGTGTCTCGAGGCCGCCGGTCCGCTGACCCGGATCTGCGACTGCCCGTCGGGGCCGGGCCGGCTCGTACCCTTCTGGAACCAGCTCGGTGTGACAATCCTGTGTGTGGACTCGAGCCCGGAGATGGTCGCCGCGGCGGAGAATCGCATCGCCGAAGTGCGCGCGTCGGGTCGCGCGATCGAGGCGCGCGCCGAGGACCTCGTCGGCATCGCCCTGCCGCAGCCCGACCTCGTGGCCTCGGTGCGCTTCATCTACTACTTCGACCGCGAGAGCCGGCTTCGGCTGCTGCGCGCCTTCGCCGCCGCGACGCGGCGCTTCGTGCTCGTGCAGTACAAGACCTCCGAAACGCCGAAGGGCCGACGCAACGCTGCGCGCGAGCGCCACGACCGCGTCTACCTCACCCGCGCCGAGATCGAGGGCGAGCTCGCCGCCGCCGACCTGCGCGTCCGGGCGTTCCACCCGATCTCGCGCTTCTCCGACCGCGCGTTCGTCCTGGCCGAGAGGCCGGATCGCCCTCCGCTGCGATAGCGCGCTCCTGCCGGACCAGCGCACGTCGGGATCAGGGAGACGCGATCTTCGCCTGGAGCTCGACGAGCTCGGGCAGGCCGCGCGGCGCGCAACGCGCGCGCGTAGGCTTCCTGCACGAGGTCTTCGGCCTCCACGGGATCGCGTGCCAGCCTGACACATTCCGAGGCCCCGTACCACTCAGTACTCGAGGGGTGGAGCGGAGGTGGCCTCGGATGGCACGGTTCCCGAATCATTTCATCACGTCCGTCTGCATCATCGGTGTCGCCCTCCTCGCGGGGAGCGACGGGCGCGCGACTGGCCTCGAAGGATCCACGGTGACCGTCGGGGTCTACACGACGTTCCCCGGAACGCTGACGCTGGTCTCCAGCACCCCGATGGCGACGGTCGGACCTTCGGTGGAGATCGGGGTCGGGGATCTCGTCGCCACCGCGTCACACAACGTGATCCCCCTTTCCATCGATTTCTCGGCGGCGATGATCGATCTGCACTATCCGAACGGGGCGAACGCCACTCCCACGTCGTTCAACGGCTACCACTTCGACTTCTCCGGCCTGGGCGCGGACATCACGGACGTCTCCGTCGATCCCCTGAGCACGTTGAACCCCGTGGGCCTGTCCTCGACGGCGAACTCGATCTTCGTGAACGTGCAGGGTCTCGGCATTCCCGCCGGAGCCGACATCATCCTCGACGTGTCCACCGCGGCGGTGCCCGAGCCCGACACGTACGAGCTCCTGGCGGGCGGATTCGGCGTGATCGGCGTGATCGCGCACCAGCGCAGGCGGTCGGCGGCGGGTTCGACGGGTCCCGACGCGGAAGCCTGAGCTCGTCCGATTCGGAGGCCCGACGTCTCCACCCGCGCGTTCACGCGCGCTTCATCCCGGCGGTTCACCGGCGCTTCACGGCTGAACGGTAGGTTGCATCCCGTTCACGAACGGGAGAATCGCCGATGCCCCGGACACCTCCGATCGCCGCGCAGGAGATGGCCGCACCGGAAGCCGCGACCGGCGAGAGCGGCGCCTGGGACGACCCCGAGAGCTCCCTGCAGGGGCGGGGCCGCCTCGGCTTCGGTGCGTACGCGAGCTGGGCCGAGCGGCGCGCGCTCTCCCGCTGCCTCCAGACCACCGGACCGCTGACGCGGATCTGCGACTGCCCCTCGGGCGCGGGCCGGCTCGTGCCGTTCTGGAACCGGCTTGGCGTCACCATTCTGTGTGTGGACCCGAGCGCGGAGATGGTCGCCGCGGCGGCGAAGCGCATCGCCCACGCGCGCGCCCCGGGCCGCGCGATCGAAGCCCGTGCCGAGAACCTCTTCGCGGTCGCGCTGCCCCAGCCCGACCTCGTGGCCTCGGTGCGCTTCGGCGGCCTCTCCGATCGCTCGAGCCGGCTCCGGCTGCTGCGCGCCTTCGCCGCGGCGACGCGACGCTTCGTGCTCGTGGAGTACCGGACGACGGAGACGCGGAAGGGACGGCGGAGCGCGGCGCGCGAGCTCCGCGCTCAGGCGTACTGCTCCCGCGAAGAGATCGAGTGCGAGCTCGCCGCCGCCGACCTGCGCATGCGCGCGTTCGAGCCGATCTCGCGCTTCTCCGACCGCGCCTTCGTCCTGGGCGAGCGGACGGACCGGCCTCCGCTCCGCTAGAAGTCCCACCCGCGTTTGCGGCTTGGGGAGTCTCCGTCGGGCGGCTCATCGTCTGGGTCGCGATGCGCTTCGCCGCCGGGGGGATCTTCTCTGCGAGGCGCTCGCGACGAAGCGCGCCACGTCATCCATCAGCGCCTCGAAGCGTGGGCGATCGAAGCCGCTCCCCGAAACGAGCCAATCGACATGGGGCGGATCGTGCGCCGCGTCTCCGAAGTGGCCGAGCGCATCGAGGTGGTCGGCGACGGCCGCGTGGATCACGTGTCCCCAGGTCTGGGAGAGCGTCGGCACGATGCCATCGCTTGCGTCCGCGGAGGGTGTAGCCCCGTAGGCGCGTCTCAGGGCCCGCGTCTGGGGCGGAGTGGGTCGCAACGACCGGCGGCTCGGCGCCATCGCGTTGAGTCGATAGAGGGCGGCGTAGACGGCGTGCGTGGCCTGAGCCGCCGGATCGAGGCCCGCGGCGAGCGTCGCGCGCAGGCTCGGACGCGCCGCCTGCGTGACGACTGCGCCGTAGCGGATGCCAGGACGCCGCAGGACCGAGGCGTTGAAGACCTCCATGGCCTCGGGCGTGAGCTGGAGCATGAGGGACTGATCTCGCACGACGTCGCCCAGCATCGCCCGCACTGCGCGGCGTCGTCCCACCGTGAAGTCTTCGAGGAGGCGACTGAAGAGCTCGTCGAGCAGCTCGCTGTTCACGACGAGGTCGCCGAAACGCAGGACCATGCCTCCCATCCACAGCAGCGCGGAGATGGGCAGGTGACCGAAGTGCAGCACGTAGATGGTGTTCAGCGAGAGCACCTGCAGCAGCTGCTGGCCTCGAAGCGTCGTGAAGAAGGAAGCGAGCGGGGTGCCGTGATGCGGCGTCGACACCGTGACGACCGTGCGAACCCGGCCCGCCAGCCGCTCGACCCCGACGTCGGTCGGCAGCGCCACGCCGGGGGAGGTGAGCAGCCGCACATCGAGGCCGCCGCTCGAGTGGCCGATCAGGTGCAGCGGGGCGCCCCTTCGCGCCGTCGAAGCGATCGCTTCGGCGAGGAGGGCCGCACGTGCGGGGAGCGACGCGGTAGGCGGCGTTCGCACGACGTGGATGCGTGCATCCAGGCCCAGCGCGGCGAAGCGTTCGCCGAGGATTCGCCGCACGTGTCCGAAGTAGGTGATCCGTCCGAGGTTCACGAACCCGAGGAAGCCCGGGATGAGATAGACGTCGTGCGTGCGGTCCATGCAGCCCACGGGAGAGAGTACTCGTCACAGGAGGGTCGGTCACGGAGATTCGCGGCGGCAGCCGCCGCTGCGCAGCCGCCGAGTGTCGGCGGCCGCGGGGCGGCGCAGCGGCTGGAACCGCGGCGCTCCTCGTCAGTGGCTCTCGCGCCAGGCGTCCCAGTGCGCATCGAGGGCGGGAAGCCGCGAGCGGTCGCCGAGCACCTCGCCCGAGAGGACGGCGCGGCGCAGGTCGGTCCCCGTCGCCGCCTCGGCGGCCCGCAGCCCGGAGAACATCACGTTGGCGATTCCGTGGCCCGCAGGGGTGCTCGCTCCGCACAGGAAGAGCCCCTCGACGTCGGTCGCATAGCCCAGTCGCATCGGGCCCATCTGGTCCGTCGCGTACTCGACGCCATAGGAAGTGCCCCCCGTGGAGTGCGTGAAGCGCTCCTGTGTCACTGGTGTCGCCGCCTCCTTCCAGTCGGCGTGCCGCCGAAGGCCCGGCAGGATCGTCTCCGCGGTCTCGAGCAGCGCCTCCATGAGGTCGGCCTTGCGACGCCGATACGCGGGGTCGCGGTGGTAGCGCCCGCCCTCCGCCGGTCCTGTCTCGACGCTCCAGATCCCGTAGTCGTGCGGCACGAGCGTCATCACCTGGAGGTTCGTGTGGCCCGTCGGCGCGACCTGGCGGCTCGCGGGATCGCGGAGCGACGTGACGGTGATGTAGGCGAGGTTCTTCTCCGGAAGCTCGCCGTTCTCGACCTGCTCGTAGATGCCCTCGATGTCGGTCGTGCCCCAGAGCCAGTGATTCGTGTTCGGAAGGCCCTGGGCTGCGAGGTCGACGTCGAGCCCGACGTAGACCGCGAAGAGGGGAAGGGACATCCGGAAGGCGCGCACGCGCTCGACGACGCTGGGGGGGAAGTGCTCCTCGCCCACCAGCTCGAGGACCGTGCGCTTCAAATCCGCGTTGGACACGACGATCGGCGCCTCGATCTCCTGGCCCGTCTTCTCGAGCACGACCCCCACGGCGCGGCCACGCTCGACGCGGACGCGCTTCACGGGCGCGCGCGTTCGCACCTCGCCGCCGTATGCGCGAATCGCCTCGACGAGACGGCCCGCCAGAGCCTGGCCACCGCCCTCCGGGTAGAACGCGCCGCGCATGTAGTGATCGGTGAGGCCGGCGGCGAGCGCCGTCGGGGTCTTCGAGGGCCGCACCGCATAGTCGCCCTGCTCGCCGAGCAGCACGGCGGTCGCCGCCTGCGAGAGGCCGTGCTTCGTGAACAGCTTCGTCACCGGTCGAAGGCCCCACTCCGCGAACACGGGCGCCTGCTGCGCCAGCCGCTCCAGCGGAAGCTCGCCGCGCTGGAAGCGGCGGCCGTCCGCCGCCACCTGCCGGAGGACGTCGACGACTTCGGCGAGCTGCTCCCGCTCCGCGGGAAACGACTCGAGCAGACGGGCCTTGTAACGGTCCCAGCTCGACGGCACGCGGAAGGTGAGGTCCGGAAAGTAGAGCGTGGAGTGACCGTCGGGATCGAGCGGACGGAAGACGACCCGTTCGGCCAGCCCGAGGCCGTTCAGCAGCTGGGTGACGAGCCCGTCCGGACCGCACTCGCCGATGTAGTGCAGGCCGACGTCGAACTCGTACTCGCGTCCGTGCACGTTCCGCCGGAACGCCTGCGAGTTGCCTCCGGCGACGTAGTGGGTCTCGAGCACGAGCGTGCGCTTCCCCGTCGCGCACAGGTAGGCCGCGCAGGTGAGCCCTCCCAGTCCGGATCCGATCACGATCGCGTCCCAGTGCTCGCGCTCCGTCATGTTCGTGCCTCCCGGCGCGTCGGGATCTGGTGCTGCATCGCTCGTGCCATCCGGCCGGACGCGTCTTCATCCACGCCGGTCGAGGGGATCGCCGCGCTCTCGGGGCTCTGGGACGGAGGGGCCGAAGGAGCGGGACTCGCGCGAGGCCAGGCGCCCGTCCGGCGTGTCGTTCTGCGCCACGGAGGTGACATCACGTCCCGATCCCGGTCGGCGACCCGCACCGCTGCCGTGCAGCCGATCGGGCAGGGCGCGGATCGTCCCCCTACGTCTCGCCGCGCGCGCGATCGAGCGCGGCGAGATCCAGCCCGCGGGTCTCGGGGAACGTCCAGACCCACGCGCCCGCGAGCAGCGCGAAGAGCGCCGCCAGCGAGATGCCGCCCGCGAGGCCATAGCGGCCCGCCACGAGGGTGATGGCGACGGGCGTGAAGAACTGCACGCCGCGCGCGAGATTGAACGCCGAGCCCATGGCGGCGTTGCGGATGCGTGTCGGGAAGAGCTCGGCGAAGAGCGGCCCGAGGCCCGCGAAGAGGCCGGTGCCGAACCCCACCAGGAACATGCAGAAGAGCACCGTCGCGGCATGACCGACCACGAGGTCCCAGAGCAGGGTGATCATGACGAGGCCGAGCGCCATCACGGCGGCGTAGATGGAATAGACCGGGCGGCGCCCGAAGTGGTCCGCCGCGAAGCCGAAGCTCACGTAGCCGAGGAAGCCTCCGGCCTGCGTGACGAGGATCCACCACGCGGAGCGGGCGACCGAGAGGCCGCGCTCCTCCTGGAGGTAGCCCGGGAGCCACGAGTAGGTGAACCAGTACGCCGACATCGTGAACACCGCGAGGACGAGGCAGCGCAGGAAGACCGCGCGATACGGCGCCGCGAGCAGCAGCGAGAGCGCGCCCCCCGTCTGCGCCGTGTTCTCGCGCTCCTCGAGCCAGCGGTCGGACTCCGGGAGCGCGCGACGGATCACGATCACGAGCACCGCAGGCAGGACCGAGACGAAGAAGCAGCCGCGCCAGCCGATCGCGGGCGCGAGGAAGCCTCCGACGACGGACGCGAGCGCGATGCCGATCGGCGCGCCCGTCTGCATGAACGCCGAGTAGCGGGCACGAAGCCGCGGCGGAAAGGTCTCGCACACGTAGGTCTGCCCGGTCGCCCACTCTCCGCCCACACCGAGACCGGTCACGATGCGGAACAGGAGCAGCGTCGTGAGGCTCGTCGCAAAGCCCGACAGGAACGTGCCGACGCTGTAGGTCACGATCGTCCACTGGAGCACGCTGCGACGCCCGAAGCGGTCCGAGAGGAAGCCGAAGACCACGCCGCCCGCGGCGGTCGCCGCCAGCGAGGTGCCGAGCACGAGGGAGAGGTCGAGCTTCGAGAGCCCGAGCTCCTGGCCGATCGCGAGGGCGAGGAACGTGTAGAGGAGGAGGTCGTAGAAGTCGAAGACCCAGCCCGCCCAGCTGAGCAGCAGGATGCGATGGTGCGCCGCGGTCGGCGTTCCGTGCTCGGACAGCAGAGCGGTGGTCACGCGGGCGGGAGAATAGCCGCGGGGGTCGTGAGAATCGAAACGGTTTCGCTAGGTTCCGGCTTCGCGCCCCCGTAGCTCAGGGGATGGAGCAGCGGTTTCCTAAACGGCTCGCGCGCGCGCTCTTCCATCGATCCTTCGCGGTGCAGCCGGGCGCCGGAGAGCGCATCCTCGCGCGCTTCCACCCGCGAAACTACTCCGACCGCCACTTCGGCGACATGCTGACCGCGGCGGCGATCGGCGAGCACACGCCGAAGGATCTCCGTGACACGTTCGCGTCGTGGCTCCCGACGTGTGGCTTTCCGCTCGGCTACATCTCGCCGCAGCTCGGGCACTCGGGGGTGTCGGTCACCGCGCGGCACTACTCGCGCTGGGCGGGCGGCGATGCGTACCGGAAGCCGCTCGAGCTCGCCGACGGTGAGGTGCCCGCGGATCTGCTCGCGCGATTGGATGAAGAGTCAGATCGTCATGCCGTAGAGGCGAAATATGGGAGTCCAGTGAGCGATCGAGCCCTCCGCGCGCGCACGACCGAAGGCGCAGACAGCACGGCGTGGTGTGATCAGCTTCCGCGCAGGTAGGCGGTCCAGCGCTGCTGCGCGCCGGGGTCGGCCTGCGCGTCGCGTGCCTCGCGCTCGACGTAGGCCGTGAAGCTCTGGGTGAAGGGCGCCGGGCGCGCGCACCACATCGCGGCTATGCCGGGGTTCGAGAACCACCACGCGATCGTCCGCGACCAGCGCTGCCAGACTTCTTCGGGGAGCGCCCCGACCGAGTGCTGGAGATACATGAACTCGAAGGCGCCGAAGACCTCGTAGAGCGCCCACATGGCACGGATCCGCTCGGCCGGCGTGAGCGAGCCCACGTCCGCTGAGGCTCGGGCCCAGAGCCCCGCGAAGACCGGATCGGATGAGAAGCGGCCCTGCATCTCGGAGATGCGATCGAGGGCGCGGCCGTAGGCTTCGCTGCGCAGGGACGCCGTGTTCTGGCGCACCTGGAGCGCGAGGTAGACGAGGGAGATGACGACCGCGATCGCGCTCACGAGCTGACCGAAGTTCGCGAGATCCTCGAGCGCCATCGCGCGCCTCCGGCGGCCTGGCGGGCCTGGCGCAGTCTCGGCTGTACCGGGCGGCCGCGTCAACGTTGACGGCGAGGGAGCCCGTGTGGTTCCCCGCCGGGATGGCCAACGTCTTGAACGAGCAGAAGCGACAACAGGTGGTGGCGCTGGGGCGGCTGGGCTGGCCGCTGCGGCGCATCGAGGAAGCGACGGGTGTGCGTCGCGAGACAGTGGGCGCCTATCTGAGGGCGTCGGGGATCGCGGTGCGGCGCCCGGGCTGGGTACGCCGGGAGGGCGATCCAAAGCCGGCCATACAGACGTCCACCGACCTGGGCGTCGAGAACGCCCTGGCGCCGGGGCCGCAGAGGCCGAGCCGCAGCCCCCAGGCGAGCGCGTGCGAGCCGTACCGCGACGCGATCGAGCGCGCGCTCGCGCACCGGCGCGACGGCGCCGCGATCTACCGCGACCTCGTCGACGACCATGGCTTCGCGGCGGGCTACGCGAGCGTGCGACGCTTCGTGCGCAAGCTGCGCTCCGAGCGCAGCACGCTCAGCCCCGAGGCGCATCCCGTGATCGAGACCGCGCCGGGTGAGGAGGCGCAGGTCGACTACGGCGGCGACGGGCCGATGGTGCGCGACCCCGAGACGGGGAAGTACCGCCGGATGCGGCTCTTCGTGCTGACGCTCGGCTACAGCCGAAAGTCGGTGCGCCTGCTGGCCTGGCGCTCGAGCAGCGAGGTATGGGCGCGCCTGCACGAGGAGGCCTTCCGCCGCCTCGGCGGGGTGCCCCGCACGGTCGTCCTCGACAATCTGAAAGAAGGCGTGATCGCGCCCGACGTCTACGAGCCGGCACTGAACCCGCTCTACCGCGATCTGCTCGCGCACTACGGGGTCACAGCGTTGCCGTGTCGGCCGCGCCATCCCGACCGCAAGGGCAAGGTCGAGCGCGGCGTCGATCACGCCCAGCGCGCACTGCGTGGGCTTCGCTTCGAGCACCCCGAGGCGGCCCAGGCCTATCTCGACCGCTGGGAAGAGCGCTGGGCCGATACGCGCATCCACGGCACGACCAAGCGACAGGTGGCCGTGATGTTCGCCGAGGAGAAGCCGAGTCTCGTGCCGCTTCGCGCCGAGCCGTTTCGCTTCTACCAGCATGGGACGCGCACCGTGCACCTCGACGGCGCCGTCGAGGTCGAGGGTGCCTACTACCACCTGCCCCCCGGCTGGCTCGGTCGCCGCGTCGCCGTGCAGTGGGACCGGCTGCACGTGCGGATCCTCGATCCCGCGACGGGCGCTCTCGTACGCGAGCACGTGATCCAGGTCCGCGGGCGGCGCCGCATGCGCGACGAGGATCGCCCCGCGAAGACGCCGTCGACCACGCTCACGCTGCTGGCACGGGCGGGGCGCGTCGGACCGAGCGCCGGTGCGCTGTGCCAGCAGCTCCATCGCCGCGAGGGCGAGGCCGGTGTGCGCCGCATCCTCGGCGTGCTCGCGCTCGCCAAGAAGCACGGCACGGCGGCGACGGAAGCCGCCTGCGCCGCGGCGATGGCCCTCGGCGTTCCGAGCTACGGCTTCGTGAAGCACTACCTCGCACGCCGCCTCGTGACGGCGCCCGCGCTCACCCAGATCGATCCCTTGATCCGGCAACTCACGCTCTACCGCGAAGAGATCGATCGCCTCACCACCCCGCAAGAAGGAGATCCGGCATGAATCTCGTCGAGCTCGACCACGCCCTGCGCAAGCTCCGCCTCTCCGGAATGGCCGCCACCCTCGAGGCGCGGATCCTCGAAGCCCAGACCGATCGCCGTGCTCCGCTCGATCTCGTCTCCGCGCTCGTCCACGACGAGCTCGTGCGGCGCCAGGACCGGCTGCTCGCCCGTCGCATCCAAGAAGCTCGCTTCCGTGATCGCGCCGCCACGCTCGACCGCTTCGACTTCGACTTCAATCCGAAGATGAACCGCCGGCTCGTCTTCGACCTCGCCACCGCGCGCTTCGTCACGCAGCACGAGGACGTGCTTCTCCTCGGTCCGCCCGGCACGGGCAAGAGTCACCTTGCCCAGGCTCTCGGCCTCGCCGCCATCGCGCAGGGACACAGGGTCGCGTACCGCGAGGCCCACGTGCTGCTCGAAGAGCTCGCCGACGCCACGCTCGACGGAGCACGCAAGGACTACCTCGCCGCGATGAGCGCCGTACCGCTGCTCATCCTCGACGACCTCGGCATGCGCAAGCTCCCGGCGACCGCCGCCGAGGATCTGCTCGAGCTCGTCATGCGTCGCTACGAGCGGGCCAGCACGCTCCTCACCTCGAACCGACCCGTCGACGACTGGGGCAAGCTGCTCGGCGACACTGCGGCCGTCACCGCCATGCTCGATCGGCTCCTGCACCACGCCCACGTCCTCAAGTGCGGACCCAAGAGCTGGCGCACCAAGCTCTCGACAACCTCCGACTTGCAGGAGGCCGCTGCGAACCGCTAAACGACACCCGTCTCGGGCACGACGTCATGGCCGGTTTTGACCCGTCGATGCATGGCCGGTTTTGAGGTGTCCACCGAGGCCCGGACGCGCTGCGGCGCGTATCGAAGAGAGCGCAGGCGATCACCACGACGACGTGAGCGCATGTCCCCCCAGAGTCCCCCCACGGCCGTTTCGACGAGCGATCCTCCATGGGCGAGGGTCGTGAGAATCGAAACGGTTTCGCTAGGTTCCGGCCTCGCGCCCCCGTAGCTCAGGGGATAGAGCAGCGGTTTCCTAAACCGCGGGTCGTAGGTTCAAGTCCTACCGGGGGCACCAAGGAATCCGAGGGGTTACGGGGCTCGGTGTCGTCGGCCGTTGCGGCCGGAGCCGGATAGAGCCGTTCGGCGCCGTTTTCCGCGCCCTCGAAGGCGAGGAACGAGAGGTCCGCCTCGGTCTCGCGGATCGCGTGCGCGTAGGTGCGCAGCGTGAGCGCCGGGTCGGCGTGCCCGAGCTGGTCGGCCACCCACCGGACCGACTTCCCCGACTCCAGCGCGAGCGACGCCCAGGTGTGGCGGGCGGCGTGGAGCTTGAACGGCCGGATGCCGTCGGCCCGTGCGCGACGCCGCACCCGCTCCCAGCTCCGGCGTAGGTTCTTGTCGTCCCAGCACGTCCCCTCGGACGTGCAGAAGATCACTTCGGGCACGTCCGCCCACCCGCGCGCGATGCACGAGCGGCGCCGCTCCGCGAGCACGTCGAGCAGGAGCGACGCCGAGGGCCGGCGCGAGCAGCACGTGGCGCCCCTTGCCGCTCTTGGGCGTCGTCCATGCGCTGCGCACCCACGCCCGGCGCACGTGGAGCCGGCCGCGATCGAAGTCCACGTCCTCCCACTTGAGCCCGAGCGCCTCGCCGACGCGCATCCCGGTGTAGAAGAGCGTGGCGAGGATCGGGTGGAACCGGGGGTCGTGCTGCTCGGCGATCCCGAGCAGCCGCGTCACCTCGTCGGGCGTCCACGCGTCCACGCTCGCTGCCGCGGTCATGTAGCGGCGATCCACGCGGCGCATGATCTCCCCGACTCGCGCGGCCACGTTGCGCTCGATCTCCCCGCTCCGCTGGAGCAGGTTGAGCACACGGCGCAGCACGCTCAGACAGTTCCGGACGGTGTTCGGCGCGAGCCCCGCCTCGATCTTCTCCTTCGCGAACGCCAGGAGATCTTCCTCGCGCAGCTCGCGCACGTCGCGGCGCCCGAAGTAGGGGGCGAGGTGATTCTCGACGATGCCCTTGCTCGACTCCTGGTAGGACGGCTTGAAGGTGACGGAGTAGTTCGTGTGCCAATTCCGAACAGCACCGTCGCAGGGGAGGGGACGGCGCTCCTCGGCATCGGGGTTCCATGATCCCATGACGAGAGCCGCGTTGACCTTCTCGGCACTCTTCTCGGCGGCTCGCTTGTCCGCAGCGGCCGGACCGAACCGTCGGTCTCGCTTCTGGTCACCGCCCCAGCGCGTGCGCAGCCACCAGGCGCCTCGATACCACACGACCTTCGCCGCCATTGGCCTACCTCTTCCTGCGCCGTGCCAGGTAGGCAGCAACAGCCTCCCGCACGACGGTCCCGATGCTCACCCCGCGCGCGTCGGCGAGCGCGCCCAGGGCGTCGTAGTCGGTGCGCTCCAACTGGACCGTCAACCCCTGGCGCTCCTCGAAGAGCGCCGGCCGTCCCGAGCCAGGGCGCGCTCCGCCGACCGATCCCTTCCGCCGCGACGCCATCATACGAAGGTTAGCCACGATCGCATGAAATGTAAATCACTTTCCACGCCGAATCTCCGCGATGATCTCGTCGGCGACGGCATCGGCACGCTCCTGCTCGATCTTCGCGCGGTCCTCCAGCCAACGAACGAGCGCACCAACGGGCAGGAGCACGATCCCCCCGATGCGGACGTGCGGCAGCGTCGGCAGGATTTGACGGAGTGTGCGCTCACCGATCCCGAGCGCGTCCGCCGCCTCCGCGGGCCGGAGGGCGAGCCGGTCGGCCAACGGCGGGCCCGGGCGGCCGCCTTTTGCGGCGGGGGCGGGCGGGGTAGCAAGTATCTCATTGGCGGGGCGGTCACTCACGACGCGCTCCCTCCATCGATACCGCCATCCGAAGGTGCTCCGAAGGCGTCGTAGATGCTCACACTCTGTGCTTGAGCATCTTCGCCATCTACGGTGCATCTTCGTACCCCCGGTAGGCTCCAGACCCAGACGCCGGGGTTGAAGCCTCGGCGATGAGCGCGCACCCCGAGCGCCTTCTTCACCCGCCGCAACGTCGGCTCCGAGAACCCCGCGGCGCGAGCCTGGCGTTGCACCTCGTTCGCTGGAATCGGCCCATCGGCCAGGACGCCAGTAAGGAAGCGCCCGCCCTCTTCGACGGCGGTCCGCTCCTCGACGCTTGCCGGCATCGCCAGCAGCTCATCCGCGGTGCGCTCGGTCGCACCGAGCCACACGACACTGACAGCGCCGGTCGCGGCATCGCCCTCGAGGCGGAACGCGAGTGCCGGTGCCGGTGCCCCGAGGTTGCTCTTCACCGGCGCCAGAACCCGCCGCTGTTCGTCTTCGGGATCTTTCGCCACGAGCAGCACCGAGCGGGCCGCACCCGCGATCCCGATAGAGCCGCCGCCGCGGTAGATCGCCGGGGTGCCAGTGCCCTTGTTGAGATGGCGCACGACCACCACAGCTGCGCCGGTCTCCTCCGCAACCCGCGCGAGCGGCGCTAGCGCGCGGCGTACGTCTTGGTCGCGCCAGCTGTTCACCTCGCTTCCCAAGAACGCCATGAGGGGGTCGATGATGACGAGCCGGGCACCGGCCGCTCGAATCACCCGTTCGAGTTCCTCGAGATCCGTAGGAAGCTCAGGCAGGCGTTCGCCTTTGGCGCTGCGAACCACCGGGACGCTGACGACGCGCGACAGGTCTGCCCCGGCGGCCTCGAGCCGGGGCCGAATGGTGTCGGCAAGGCCGTCCTCAGCCGAAAGAATGACAACGCCGCCCGCCGCAGGCGCGAAGCCGTCGGGCATCGGATCGCCGTGTGTGAGCCGCGCCGCAAGGTCGCAAGTGAGCACGCTCTTCCCGAGGCCGGGGTCGCCCTCGAGGAGTGTGACCTTTCCTAAGGGGATGCGGCCGGGCCAAAGCCATGACACACGCTCGGGCACCACGTCCGTGAGATTCACCACGAGCGCCTGCCCGCGCTCCCTCGAGTCGCGTGTGTAGATCGACGCGAAAACAGCCTCAGCTTCGTCCGGATCAAGTGGAGGTTGGCATCTCGTCGCAAAGTCCCGCGCCACCGAGCGCGCGACATCGCGATCGGTGCCCTTCGCGAACATTACGCCCACAAGCTGAGCTAGCGAGGCATTGCGCTTGCCTTGTTGCACGCCATTGAGGAGGCCGCGCCATCCCTCCGCGGGAGTCTGTGCGCGATGCTCCCTGCGCTGCCGACTGGCGATGGCATCGAGGGGGAACACCGGCAGGGCGTCACGCGGCGCTGTTCTTTCCCAGCTGTACCCCGCGCTCGGCGGTGCAATCACGTAGCCACCGTCGCCGCGGAGATCGACGGGGAAGTCGAAGCCTGCGAGCCGCACCGCGTTGGGGACTATCTTTCCGGGATGCCGGTAGTAGTGGTGCTGTCCGCCTCGTGGCGTCCGGGCCGCTCTGGGAGTCGCACCAAAACGGTGGGCCACAGCATCCGGCGCTGCGGGCGCATCCGTGTCTATGTCCACGACCACGAGCCCAGAGATCGACCCCGTGACGATGCCGATCCCGGCATCGGGCCAACGCTCCCACCACTCACGCACCTGCGTATCTGCAGCGCGGTCGGCTTGAAAGCGCTCCCATTTCACGAGGGGTCGCTTGGTCGAGGCATCGCACGGGATAACGGACAAACCGCCAGCTGCATAGCGCGAAGCCGCGGCCAACGGGTTACCGGTCATCGCGTGTCTCATCGAGCAGCCGTACCGCTGTCCGAAGAAGGCGGCGGGCTCGCCATGGGTGCCACGGCAGAAGGCGGCCAACTTCTTCAAGCAACCAAGCGATCCGATCTCTGAGTGTCTTGGCAAGCAACCATACCGGTTCAGAATCGGAAGACTCGACCCCGAGTTGATTTTCGCGGGCCATTCCCCCACCCCCCGCCAAGCCCGAAGGCAGCGAAAAGTCCGACCCCCGGGAGACGGCCCGCGAAGGTTCTCCCGGGAGTCGGGGCGCCATTGTGTGACGCGCTCTTGAATCGACGGATCGCGGGCCGTCGTTGGCGTGTATGCCGCACCGAGCGGTGATTTAGGGTGATTGGCAACTTGAGTTGCCGGCGATCGCCAAGTAGCTGGGTCTACTCGCCTTTCTTTGCGCGAGCTTTTTTCACCCTCGACCGAATCGATGTGGAACGGAGGCCCTTCGTTACGCGTGGAGGAAAGTAGGTGACCACAATCGGATGGATTAGCTCGGCGATCCTTCGATCCGAGAGGTGGAGTTGATGAGCTGCAGTCCGCAACACTCTCCACAACGGCTCGAGGAGAGCTTCTCCAAATGCTGTTGAATAGATCGGGTTGGCTCTGGAATGGCGATCGCCTGGATCGCTCTGCCGCAAGCGCAGTTGCAAGTTGTTGTCGTGCTCGACGGCTCTGCTATCGGCCCGTGCCTTGAACCAACGCGCCAGCTCGCGCTGCGCGTTCGCGAGCATTCGAGGATCGGGCTTGCTAGCGAACAATACGCCGAACGCATCTTCGGCAGCTGATTGCAGTCTCAATTTGGCTCGAGCGCCACGCTGCTGGCGCCTGACAAGGGCTAGTTGGTAGCGACTGGTCGAGAACTTGCGACTCGCGCGAGTTACAACGTCTAGGATCGGGACTATCGCGCCGCCGATGCCATTGATCCGTTTGATCTCTGTCTCAGCATCTAGCACCGCGGATACGAAGGCTCTTGGTCGGTACGCCGCGACGAAGATTCCACGAGAGACGAAGCGTCCGCGAGAGTCACGGTCCCGGTACGCCACGACCCGAAGCGCATCTTCGGGGCTGGTGTCTTGCTTGCGGTTCCGAACCCGTTGGGGAGCGGGCAACTCGGGAGTCTCGTCAACGAGATAGACAATCGGAGGAAGATCATCTCGGCTCCGCCACTCGATGGGCGGGCGGCGGGCCCCGGGCTGAGATCGTTTCCTCGGTGCCATGCCGCGCGCTCCACGCGGTTGCTCAAGGAGCCTCGGGGAAGCCGCGTGAGCTTCGCGGCGTTCGGGCGGCCGGCCCTATCCCCGAGGTAACTGCGCGATACTCCCTGCGACAGCCAGCAGCGTCAACTCAGCCCCGATGTGCATAGCTGCTCTAGTGGCGGCGGCGAATAGCGGCGAATCCGGTGAGCGCAGTCGCGACGGCTCGCTCGAGCGCATGGCGAGGAAGGGCAACAAGCCGAATGAGTGTCAACGGGCTGACACCGCCGCGTCAACCACCGACCGGCGGCCGCCGGCCGGCGCGGCGCTCAGCCGCAGCGTCTATTGGACAGCGTGCGGCCTAAAATGGCTCTTGGATGAAGCGGAGAAACGCTTGACCCATCTCCGTGGTTCGCTGCTGGAACAAGCCGCCCCCGGTCATTGTCGTGTGCAAGCCCTCGGTGTTGACCAAGCCGCGGAGGTAGAGGTCGCGCCAGACCTGATCATACAGGTCTCGGTTCTTACCAAGCTCGGGGTACGCGCTTTGCAGCAGTGATGAGAGCCCCGCAGCGTGATAGTCGGGGAACGAATGGTGGTTCCGAGCCGCCCATTCAGCTGGATTATGAAATAGCTGCAGCAGGCGAAGATGCCACTCCGTGAACGAGTCGACGTAGTTCAGAAACATCTGCTGGAGAGCTCCGCTCGGAGCGCCGGGAAGGGCGGCATTGGCGATCGTATTGCGCAAAGCCGCACGCTTGTCTGCCTGGCTGTTTCGAAGCGCCAGCTGCGTAGCCTGGAGGACGCAGTCGACGAACACCGGATTCTCTCGGAGTTCATCAAGGTTCACCCCGCGTTCATCTTTGAGCTTGCGAAGTGTCTCCCCGACCACCTCGCGCCACTCGTCTCGGCGCTTCTCCACAGGCGGACCGATGACCGCATTGAAGATCTCGACGGCAGCGCCGCCCACGCCCGGAACAGCCGCAAGCATTGCGCCAACAGCGGTGTGAACCGCATCGCCGGCGGAAGTCTTCGGAGGCGTGAGACCATCTGAACTCGTCGGGAGGTCCTCCTTCACGCTGCCAATCGGATGGACGCTCAGTCTACGGCCGCCCGTGTCCCCCGCGAGTGTCGACCTGCGACCGCCGCCGCGTCAACCACGACGGGGCACGCTGAACCCATGTGGCAAGCTGTCGCGGCACACCCGCCGCCCTGCGGCATCGCGCCGCAGGTCCTCGTCCCTGCGCCGACACCGATTCGCGCACGTCATCCACGGGCCTGTTCGGAGCACGGCACGCTCGATGCATTCGGTGCAAGCGGGTGCGGGAAGAGGCCGGCGCAGCAGCTCCCAGCCGCCTCCCTCCTGTTGGGGTTACTTGATGCGCTCACTTTTCTTTGTCACCACCCTGCTCTTCGCGTCGTCTGCGTCGGCCGTGCCTTGGTTCTCGGGGCTGGGCGATCTCCCCGGCGGAGCGTTCTCCAGCAGGGCTACGGCCGTTTCCGCGGATGGCTCAGTCGTCGTTGGGGAAAGTGCGACGGCTACCGGCCAAGAGGCATTCCGCTGGACTCAGAGCGGCGGGATGGTTGGCATTGGAGATCCCGGGAGCTCGAGCAGAGCGTTCGGTGTCTCCGGTGATGGTTCGGTGGTCGTAGGAGAGCTAGACGTTGGCTTTCCCATTCCGTTTCGCTGGACCAACAGCGGAGGCATGGAGGGACTAGGGGGCGGAGCAACTGCCGCAACAGCGGTTTCCTCGAACGGCTCGGTGATCATTGGGGGGTCGTTTCGTTGGGAGCTCGGCATCGGGATCGTTCCCTTCGCGGTAGGCGGCGCGGGTATATCGGCGGACGGGTCGGTCACGGTTGGTGGAAAGCCGGCATATCGTTCTCACGTTCTGGGCGCTGGCGCCGTTCTTTCGGCCTACCCAGACAGTTATGCCAATGCCATTTCGGCTGATGGCGCAGTTGCGGTCGGCGCCCTGAGCGGCAGCACGGGCGGGGCCGCGTTCCGGTGGCCTGAGGGCGGGGACGCAGAGGTGCTCGACGAGGCGCCGCCGCCCACGTTCCAATACAGCAATGCCTACGGCGTCTCCGGCAACGGATCTGTCATCGTTGGTGAGCAGGACTATGGAGTGGGCGTTTGGCCCGACGGGTCATCGATCGAAGCATTCATCTGGACTCGTTCCCAGGGAATGCGCAGTCTGCGCGATGTGCTGGTCGGAGACTACGGCCTGGACCTCCACGGCTTTAGGCTCGTTCTTGCTTCCGCAGTGTCGGCTGACGGTCGTACCATCGTGGGAGAGGGCGCCAACGGCAGCGGCGACCTCGAAGCGTGGATCGCTGTTTTTCCGCCGGAGTGCTCCAACCTTCGCGACGACGACGGGGACGGCTTCACGGATTACCCGAACGATCCTGGCTGTTCCTCTGCGGACCAGAACCTCGAGAACCCCCAGTGCGATGATGGCGTCGACAATGACGGCGACGGGCTGATCGACTATCCAGCTGACGCCGGCTGCGCATCCCGCTCGTCCACGATCGAGAACCCGGCTTGCAGTGATGGCGTCGACAATGACGGCGACGGGCTGATCGACTACCCCGCTGACCGCGGCTGTGCATCCCCGTCTTCGACTACCGAGAATCCAGCATGCGACGACGGCGTTGATAACGATGCGGATGCTTTGGTTGACTACCCCGCTGACCCCGGCTGCGCCGCTCGCTCCTCAGTCATCGAGAATCCAGCGTGCGACGACGGCGTGGACAACGACGGGGACGGCAAGAAGGACTATCCGCTCGATACCGGTTGCAGTAGCTCGTCGGACGTGTCCGAGCAGTTCGATTGCCAGGACGGCATCGACAACGATGGAGACGGACTGGTCGACTATCCCGCGGACCCGGGGTGCGCCCGCCCGGAGTCACTGATCGAGAACCCGCAGTGCAACGACGGGATCGACAACGACGGCGATGGGTTGATTGACCTCGCCGACCCGCAGTGCAGCAATTTCGCTGCAAACCCGCGCGAGGGTTCTGGCTGTGGCCTCGGTCCCGAGCTAGGGCTGATCATGGCTGCCCTCTTTTTGGTTCGTCGCACCCGGGTCGTCAAAAGTGCGTAGTGCTGCGCGACGGCGCGAAGCAACAGCGGGATTCGCCTACAGCTCGGAGGCGGCTTTCGCTCTGAGCGGGAGTTGACCGAGTATCCATTCTCGGGCGTAGAAGCGCGCGCGGCGTTTTCGAGCTGCAGGAACGGGACGAGCCCGAAGACGGCGTCGATCCACTTGCCGACACCGATATATCTTTGGTTGCCTGGCTGGTGAGCTATGCAGATCTACTTGTGATGCAGTCGTCTCGCTGCAGCGACGATCGACATCCCCAAGATGGAGAGCACGAGCGTCGAAGGCTCCGGCACAACGATCGTCCAAGTCCCCGGGTTGTTGTAGACCGTTCCGCTTGTGAATTGATAGTTGCCGAACGCGTAGCGCCCACTGTCCCAAAAGTCGTCGGTACCGGAGTTTGGGATTGTGAACGTCTCGATACTGAAAAGTTGAGGGGCGCCGGCCGTAGCCGGCGGAACGTAGATTTCCGCCGAAATCTTCCATCGCGTAATACTGCTGGACGCATCGGTCGATGCGATGAAGGTCGCTCCGGTCGCACGTCGATCAGTGCGTGGGTCCGCCTTCGTGATCGTCTGCATCCCATCGTTGAAAGAAAAGTCGAGTACGTATGCAGCGATGTCCGCCTCATCCAAGTTCGGAGGAAGAAGACTTGCCATCGTGAGAGATACGGAGACAAAATGGCCCTCGTAGTATGGATCGCCGGAGAAAAAGTCGAAGGGATTGCCTGTGTATTCATAGAGGACATTCGCCATGGACGGCGTCGTCCAGCACATCATCAGCAGAGCGCCGACCGCGAAGCTCATCGCAATCGAGAGCGTTCGGCTGAGAAGAGCGAGGGGCCCCGAGGAAGAGACGGAACGCTCGATAGGCCTCATCGACAAGTTCCCCCCGACTAGGCCGAGGGAGCGCGCTGCGGTCGCTCTCGCGGGCCAGCAGTTTCGAGCGCACCCCTCTAGTAGAGGAGTGGCTCCGCGAGGCAGGACGTGTCGGTGCCTCCCCGTTCCCCTACGGCTCGGTCGTAGCTCCGCGACTCAGCGCGCGCTCGGGCTCTTCTGGTTCGTGGCGCGGCGCCGCGCGCCACTCCAAGGCCTCTCGTGACCACTTCCCTCTCAGGGAAGGGGAATCGAGGGAGTACGCCATGCGCCACCGCATCGCCGCTCTTCCCCTCGCTGCAGCCTTCACCGCGCTTCTCGCCTTCGTCGGCGGCACCGACGCCGCTGCGCTCCTGATCAACAACGGCCTCGCGCCCCCGAACCCGGAAAACGTCATCAACACGACCGTCGACGAGGCGGTCTACGTGCGGGCCGGCGGCTGCCCGGTCGAGCTGTCTTTTTGCACCGGGCCTCCGACCACCGTGGAGATCGCGGCGGGCGCCTCGTTGCCACTTGTCGACGTGTATCGATCGACGGTCGTGATGAACGGCGGCTACGTGTCGAACGGCGAAGCCAATCTGGACGGGCGCTTCACGATGGACGGCGGCACTGCACAAAGCCTCGAGGCGCGCAGCGGCGAAATCACGATGAACGGAGGCTCGGCGGCTTCCGCCACCGTTCTTGGGCAGGGGCTTCTCACGATGAATGGCGGCTCGGTGAATTCAATCTATGAGGAGTTTGCGGGCATCGACTTGAACGGCGGTTCCGTCAATCAAATAAGGCTTGTGTACATAGGGGGGCTCTTCATGACCGGCGGGTCCGTGACCGGCGGAATTGATGTAGGAGCCTTCGACGGACTCAACGCCCGCGCCACGATCCTCGGCGGGTCCGTAGCGGGCACAATCCACGTAAAGCAATCGCAAGAAGTTGCAATCCGTGGCGGCGCCATAGACGTAGATCTCGTGGTGGATCATCTCGATTCGCGGGTCACGATCGCCGGGACGAACTTCGCAGTCGACGGCATCCCCATCGGCAGTGGTCCCATCTCCGCGCCGGCGGGCACGCTGACCGGCACGCTGCTGTCGGGCGATCCGATCGATGCCCGGTTCTGCCAGCTGAGCTGCAGCCAGTCCGGCTTCGGCGGTGGTCTGATCACGCTCATTCCCGAGCCCTCGACGGCGCTGCTGCTCGCGTCCGGTCTCACCGGTCTCGCCGCCGCGCGACGAAGGCGGACCGGCTCCCGCCGCTGCGGTCGAACCCGCGGCACTGCATGACTCTCAACGGTGTAGGACGGATGCGCCGCGCCTTCGAGGTCGGGCGCCGCGCTCCTCGAACCGCTCCTCGGCGATGGCCGCGATGGACTCCGTACCCGTCGGTAGCCGTGCGACATCAAGTCACTCACGCCTCCCTCCCGAGGCGCGTAGGATGGAATCGACCGGCCCTCGACCCGCGTGGGGCAGGCCGCAGCCCGGCCCAGGAAATCGTCGTCTCGCGTCTCGCGCTCGCGGCACCGACCGGGCCGTGGTCTCAGATGGGACGAGTGCGGGCACGCTCGGAATGATCGCCCACCTCGGGAGGATCTCGGCATGCGGCGAAACGCTCCGTCTCTCATGGCGCTCTCCGCGTTCGTGCTCGCAGCCGCGTTCGAAGGTCGAGACGCCGCCGGCGCGTCGTTCACGGCGTTCGAAGCCTGGCAGGCTATCGATGTCTCCGGCGACGGGTCCGTCGTCGTCGGCGCTGGTTCAGGCTCCAGCTTCCCGGGCGGGTTCCGTTGGACCGCGCAGGGCGGAGCGGTGGCCCTGGGAGGAATCCCCCCGGGCGCCAGTTCCGCATATCCCCTAGGCGTGTCCGAAGACGGCTCCGTCGTGGTCGGCCAGATCTCGCTCTCCGGCATCGTGGGACCTCGTGCGTCTCGATGGACAGCCGACACGGGATGGATCGAGCTCGGGCTGGGCTTACGCGACGCGCAGGCCACCTCTGCCGACGGCTCCGTCATCGTCGGGGGTGACGACATCGGTCGAGGATTTCGATGGACCGCCGGCGGCGGAGCGGTCTTCTTGGGCCCGGGCAGGGCCTACGGCGTTTCCGCCGATGGCTCCGTGGTCGCGGGCGGTAGCGACAGTAGCCCGTGGCGCTGGACGGCGGCCGAAGGGACCGTGCCGCTGATGCCCTCCTACCAGGGTGGAGCGTCCGACGTATCCGCGGATGGGTCGGTGCTCGTCGGCGAGGCAGGGCCCTCCCCGGGGCCGGCCTGGCGCTGGACCGAAGCGGGCGGATTCGTCGACCTCGGCACTCTCCCCAGCACTTACTTCGGCGGGGCGCTCGCCGTGTCCGGCGATGGCTCCGTGATCGTCGGCTTCCGCTCGAGCATGGGGGACTTCGGGCCCGACACCGCGTTCATCTGGGATCCGATCCACGGAATGAGAGACCTGAAGAACGTCCTCACGCAGGACTACGGGCTCGACCTCACGGGCTGGACCCTCAACTACCCCAACGGAATCTCGGACGACGGCCTGACCATCGTCGGCTCGGGAAGCGATCCGCAAGGTCGAACGCAAGCCTGGATCGCGACGATTCCCGAGCCGGGCAGCGCGCTGCTCCTCGGCGCGGGCGTCCTTGCGCTCTGCATGGCCGGCCGCCGCCGCATGGGCAGGTAGCCGGCGCTTCCTCGGAGGGCTCCATCGATGATACGAACGGCCGCACTCCTCGCGATGGGCGTGCTCGCGGTGACACTCGCGACACCGGCGCTCGCCGTTCCCATGAACTTCACCGCGACCCTGACGGTCACAGTGGGGCCGTTCCTCAGCACGACAGCGACGGTGACAACGACCTCTACCGCCTCTGGTGTAGGAAGCAGCAGCTCGGCTGGCGGGCCCGCCACGCTTCCCGGCGGTGTGTTCTCGGTCGGCGCGGCGGTCTCGGTTAGTCCGCCGTACCTCAACCTGATCGAGGGGTTCGCCATCTGCGGTCAGGGCCTCCCGGGCGGCACGTCCTTTTTCCCGAGCACGGATCTGTGCGCTCCCAATCCGAACGGAACCAACGGCACGCTCACGTTCAATGGCTCGAGCGGCACATCCGCTCTGCTGGCGAGCCTCTACATCACCGGCTCGACCAACGCGATGACTGGCTCGGCGATCTCTGTGGCAGCGCTCCCGCTCTCTGCCGTTGGCGTGGGGGGCACGAGCAGCTTCGATGCATTCGCGGGGATCGTGCTTGGGACGCTTACCGGCAACGCCTGGACCGTCGGGAGCGTGACGCAATCCGGCGTGCTGAACGGCGTCACGACGGTACTCACAGGCTCGGGGTTCGACGCGCGCGGTGCATTGGGCGAGGGCACTCTCAAGCTCGTGACCGGTGGAGACATCTTTGCGAGCAACGTTCCAGGCAATGAGTTCAGCACTCCGGTCCTCGGCGTCCTCACGATCGACTTCTCCACCATCCCCGAGCCCGGCACCGCGCTGCTCTGCGGCGCCGGCGTCCTCGCGCTCTGCATGGCCGGCCGCCGCCGCATGGCCAAGTAGCCAATCGACAGGCTGCGACCCGCTATCGAGGTTGGGGTTCCGGTTCCGAGCTGACCGGCGTCACGTCGATCGCCGCCTCGCGCGGCGACACAGTGACCGAGACGGTGCCGCCGGTGGTGGCGAGGCGATCGAGCAGCGCGCCGAGACCCGCGCCGCTCTCTTCCTGCGAACCTTCCCCCCACCGCTCCCACTTAGCGACCTTGTCGATGGCAACGCCGGTCAAGACCGTGAGGTCTCGGGTCTGGATTGAATCCGGCTCCGTCTTCAGTCGGTGAAGGAGTTCCCGCGCACCGCGCCCGGCCACCTCTCGCAGCTCGGCCACTACTTCCGCGCTCTCCTCGATCTTGCGTTCCTCGCGCGCCTCGAGATGCGCCACGCGCAAGCCGAACCGCTCAGCGTGTCGACGAAGGTCGGCTGTCGACCTAAGCCCCGCTTCTTTCGCCGCCTCGCGGTAGGAACGGCCCTCAGCGATCAAGCGAAGCGCTGTCTTTTGCGGCCGCCCAAGTTTCGGGTGAGCGTCTACCTGCTGAAGCTTCGCCTCGAGCGTCTCGTCGGCTTCCATGAGAACTCCCGTGTGGTCGGGGTCGTTTTGGCGCGCATCATGGCGCGAGCGCGAGTGACAGCGAAGGGGACGGCCGGGGAGGGGTCTGGCCACCCGCCTCCCGCAGCGACGGATAGCGACGGATCGCCGTATCGAGTGCCGCCCGTCGCCGCCCATCGCAGCCCGCGAGACAGAAGCCGACTCCCAGCCCGAGAGCGATCACGGTTGGAGCCGGATAGAGCCGGGGAGCCGTCGCAGTTGCAGCCCATTGCCGCCCCTCGCGTGCCGTCGCAAGGCAGGAGATGCAAACTAGCGTCACTCCTGATGCTTCCGCCGCTTTCCTAAACCGCGGGTCGTAGGTTCAAGTCCTACCGGGGGCACCAAGGAATCCAACCGGCGCCGCTCCTCACGACGCAGCCCCGTGTCGCCGGACGGTCTGAGCTTCCAATGCCGCGAGCCGGTTGGCGCGGCTCTCCAGCTCGCCCCGCCTGCGGCGCGCAGGGTTTCGTGCCTGGGCCCCCCCTGGCCACCCGGATGCGGGCGACGTTCGCCACCACACGATCCGGCTGGTCTACTTCCCTTGAGGATGGCGTTTCCCAGGAGGGGGCGATCGGCCGAGATCAAGGAGGCTGCGGTGCGCCTTTGGGATGCGTTGGGTGGGCTGTGCCTTGGCGCGGCCGCGCTCGCGGTAGCGGGACAAGCCCATGCGCTGATCATCGGCACGGGAACGGAGATCAATGGCTTTCCCTTCGTCACCCAGGCGCCTCCAAACGGCCGCTATCAGCAGGTCTACGCGTCGAGCGACTTCCCCGGTCCGATCACCGTCTCCAGCATCTCCTTCTTCGCCATCCAGGCTCCGGAATCCCAATTCAATACGGCCGACTACACCGTCACGCTCTCGACGACCCAGAAGGTCGTGGGTGCCCTCGATACCGTCGATCTGCACAACAACCCCGGTCCGGACGCCGCCCTGTTTGCGTCGTTCAGCTTGCACGGAGAGACGGTGGGCACACGGTTCGATGTCGTCGCCAGGACCGGACACGAGTTCGCGTACGACCCGTCGCTCGGGAACCTCTTGATCGACATCGAGCTCTTCAACAGCACCGCCGGCGGCCGAACGGGTGGCTTCGACTCCTACGGGGGAGATTCCGGTAGCCTGTTCAGTCGGGCCCAGAACTTTGGCGGTGGCAGCATCGGTTTCGGTATGAACACAGGCTTCAACGTCAGCGGTTCCATCCCTGAACCCGCCACGCTCGCCCTCCTCGGCTTCGGCCTCGCCGGGTTGGGATTCGTGAGGCGCAGACGCAACCCGACTCTTCCGGCTCATCCGGCCATGATGTTGACCGCGCGGGAGATGACCAGCGCAGCGATCACGAGGGAGAGCGTGGCCTGCACGGCCATCAATCCCTTCGCCCAGCGCGCCAGGGGCATGGTGTCGGTGGGTGAGAAGGCCGTCTGGTTCGTGAACGACAGGTAGAGGTAGTCCAAGTAGAGCGGCCGCCATCCCGGCACCACCTCGGGCGACGACTGCTGCGGGAAGAGGAAGGCGCTCGTGGCCGTGCCCGTTCCGAAAGACCGCGCCGAGGGTCCGCCTCCGTCGAGTTCCCAGTACCAGAGCGAGAAGACGACCGCGCTGGACAGCCACACCACCAGCGCGTCCGCGAGGAGGCGCTCGGGGGAGGCGTTGGAGCCGTGGATCAGCGCATCGACGAGCTGCCAAAGCACCACGACGGTGGCCCCGCTCAGCGCGCCGGCGAGCACCAAATTGAGTGGAACGGATCGCGGGTGGTGCTGGACGCGCTGGGCCGGATCCTGCGCGATCAGGGCCAGAAGGATCGCGGTCTCGACCGACGGCAGCAGCCACGTGGGGCGGATCGACAGATCGCGCGACAGCAACAGCTGGACGGCGATCGCGGCGGCCACGGTGAGGTTCACCGGCCAGCGGGATTCCCTCCGCTCTGCGTCCGGCAACGGCGCCTCCGGCAATCGACGGGTCGAGTGTAGCCTGCCGGGCCCGTCGGATTGACGGCAGCGCCGCAGCGGTGCAGGCTACCGCGGCGCCACGGAGACGCGGTATGGCCACCCGAGTGGAGGCGATGGCGGACATCCAGTTCTATGCCAAGGCCTTCACCACGGTGCTGGTGCTGGTCAACCCTCTCGAAGGTATTCCCGTCTTCCTGTCCGCGACCGCGCGCTCGGACCCGGCCGTGCGTGCCGCCATCGTCCGCCGTGCGCCGCTCGCGCTCACGCTGGTCCTGCTCGTCTCGCTGCTGCTCGGAAACGCGTTGCTGCACCTCTTCGGGATCAGCATCGGCGCCTTCCAGGTGGGCGGCGGCCTGTTGCTGTTCTGGATCGCCTTCCAGATGACCTTCGGGGCCGGCGCACCCTCGACCGGAGAGACGCCAGCCGGGGGCGTCGACGCCTCCTTCGCGGTGGTCCCCCTCGCCATCCCGCTGATGGCGGGGCCAGGGGCCATCAGCGGGACCATCCTCTATGGGACCCGGACGCACTCGATCGAAGAGATGGCGCTCCTCGGCGGTGTCGTCGTGCTGGTCGGGATCGCCACCTGGGCGTCGCTGGTCCTGGCGATCCCGACGGCGCGGGTCCTCAAGTCCTCGGGAATCGAGATCGCCACGCGGATCATGGGCCTCATCATCGCGGCCATCGCCGTCGAGATGATCGCGCACGGCGTCGGATCGCTGTTCGGTCTGACCGTCGCGGCCTGATGCTCACCGTGAGTCGATGTCGCACGGTGAGTGAGAGCTCGAGATCGCAGGTCGCGCTGCGTGCACTCCAACACGATCACGTGCCACTCGACACATCGAGAAGCCCACTCACTACGGCCCGCTGCGCTACCGCCTTCATCCGAGTCGGGGGGAAGGGTCGACTCATCGGGACGCGGCCGGTGAGGATCCGGCTCGAGCGATAGACGCCGACCGTGCCGAGGAGCAGGAGCACGGTCCAGGTCGCGAAGCCGAGGAGCGCCCAGAGCGGAGTGGTCACGTTTGGAGCGCCTGCGGCGTGGCGGGTGCGCAGACCTGCTGAAGGGTCGCAGTCGGTGGTTGGAGCAGTGCGCGCTCGATGACGACGGCATCGGCCAGCGTGCAACCTGCCGAACCGCCAACGTCGCAGAGCTCCGGCCTTGCGAGCGGACAGTTGTGTAGCTCGGGCCGGAGCGCAGCCTCGATCACGTCGCTCCCGGCTTGATTGGGATGCACGCCATCGGAGTAGAGAAGTGCGAGGTTGGGCTGTGCTCGGAACGCAGCGTAGAGATCCACGAGTCTCGCCCCATCGGGCAGCGTCATGGCCAACGACTGGCCCAACGCGTGGATCCTGTCGTCCTGGAGTTCTCTCCCTGCCTGGACGATCGGGGGGGGCGCCATCAGGATCGGGATGGAGATCCTGTTCGGGGTGCTCAGCCTCGCGATCGCCTTCTGAGGGCGGGACGGCTCATGCGATGTGCTTCCGGACCGACTCCAGGAAGCGCGTCATCGGGCCCCTCCAGAGCGCCGCGATCTCGGTCTGGACCGCGCCGAAGTCGCACAGGCTGTCGAGCGCGCGCTCGCTCCCGTCCAGCAGCGGGAAGCGCAGCGAGTCGGCGAAGCCCGCGGCGCGGCCGTCGACCGCGAACAGGTACGAGGGCTTGTTCTGGCTCAGGAAGTAGAGGTGCGCGTGGAGCCGGCTGCCGACGTGCACGGAGGTTTCGCGGTACGCCGCGCGCAGCTCGTCCGTCGTGCGTGGCCGCGCGATCTGCATGCCGTCCCGCTCCGCGAGCGCGTGGAAGTCGGGCGGCCCGCCGAAGCGGGCGGGGAACCAGCGGCGCGCGAACCGATTCGAGCGCGACCGTTCGAACTGCTGGTGCAACACGAGGACCCGGCGCCGGCCGGGAAACGCGCGCCGCACGAGCGCCAGGATGCGGCTCTCACGCTCCCACCAGCCGGGGCCGCGTTCGGTGACCGTGACGGCCACGGATCCGGACGCGGGGTCGACGGGCGCCGCCGACCTCGTCCCGCGGCCCGCGTGGACCACGGGGCAGCTGGTCATCGAGAGCTTGGGCTCGAGCTCCGGCAGATGACGCCGCAGGTAGGCCAGCGTCCGCGGACATCTCCACGACGAGAGCTCGATGCGCTCGTGGATCGCGCGGAGCATGTCCCGGGTCGTGTCGGACATGCGAACCTCGCGCGTGTCGTCGCCGTAGAGACCGACGCCCATCGGGAGGATCGGAACGCGAATGCGGCGCAGGAGCTCGAGCGAGAGCCCGGGCGCGATGCGGTACTCGTCGTGCAGCGGGTTGGCGCCCGCGAGGACGAGCGCCTTCGTGGTGTTGATCTCCTCGACGTCTCCTGGGCTCAGCGCCTGCCAGGTGGAGTAGCGCCGGTTCGGCGCCGCCGGCTCGCCGATCAACTCCTCGACGGCATCCAGGATCAGCGGGTCGCCGACGTTCGGCTTCTTCCTCGCGGCCGCGGCTTCGGGGACGAGCGCCGGAGTCAGCACGCTGTAGCTCATGAGCGCCGGGTCCCGTCGCCCTGGCTTCCGTCCGACGACTCGAAGACCCACAGTCCCGTCCTGCCGCCGTCCAGCGTGGTGAAGCTCCGCTCGCGCAGCGCGAGCGCGCGCGCGAACGCGTCGATCTCGCCTCGGCGGTAGTGGTGCTTCCACCCCCGCTCCGCGACCCGGGCGGCGTCGAAGCGGCCCGAATCCGCGATCGTGTACGAGAGGCACAGGAAGCGCGCGACGCGCGCGGCCTTCGCGAGCAGTGCGGGCAGGTCTGCCGCGTACTCGCCGACACCGAGCAACGCCACGGCGTCGTAGCGGCCGGGAATCGGATCCCGCTCCAGGTCCAGCCGCTCGACGTCGGCGGACTGGGGGAGGATGTCGAAGCCGCTGTAGCGCAGCCTCTCGCCGAGAACGGCGTGCAGCGACGTGCGCAGCTTGCAATCCCCGCAGCCGAGATCGGCGATCGCGACGGGCGCGAGATCGCCCACGGCGTCCCGGAGGGACCGCGCCGCGGCCTCCGCCCGCTCCTGCCACGTCGAGCGGGCCTGCTCGCTCAGGTTGTAGGGAGCGTCGGTGCGCGGCGACGCCCGCCGGAAGCGCCGGCGGAGCGCGCTGGCGAAGCGGGTGAACGCGGCTCGCAGCGCGTCCGTGATCGACTTCCCGGGAGCAGCGCTCACTTCGCTGCGGGGCGAGGCTCCACCACGATCGTGCCTTCGAGGGTCGCGGCCAGCCCACCCCCGCTGCCCGCCCCGGTGCGAAGCTCGACGCGGTAGGGGTAGGTGCCCGGCGCCAGGTCGCAGAGCGACGCGAACTGCTGCGACTGGATGTCGCCCGACTCGAGCCGCTCTCCCGTCACCCGGAACGTGCCGGGCGAGCGGCACGTGAGCGCCTTCGCGACGCTCTTGTCGAACGATACGCGCGCGATCCGGTTGGAGTAGTTGAGCCATCCGAAGGCGTCCCCGGCCTGGATCCGCAGCTGCTCCGGGCGCAGGCTCGCGTTCACGATCCGGACGAACTCGGTGACGCGTTCCGAATGGTCCGTCTCCGCGTCCTCGGCGGCGCCCGAGGCGAGTGCCGCGAAGGTCGCGAGGAAGACGTACGCGGCAATGCGAAGGCTCGATCGCATGTCCCATCCCTCCCCCGGCGGCAGGGTAGGACAAGCCGCCGTGTCGGGTCGAGCCTATCCTCGCCCTGGACCCTCCGGGAGGACCGCGATGCCGCCGCCCGAGACCCCGAGCCCGCGCAAGCAGGCCATCCTCGATCTCGCCGCCCGCTACGTCTGCCCCGGGCGGGTGAACACGTTCAAGCTCCTCGGCACGCAGCCCGTGATGGGGAAGCGTGAAGGCCACTACTTCTGGGACGTGGACGGACGGCGGCTCTTCGACGTCCACCTGAACGGCGGCACGTTCAACCTGGGGCATCGGCATCCCGAGATCGTCGCGGCGCTGCACGAGGCGGCGGACCGCTACGACGTCGGCAACCACCACTTCGCGAGCGAGCCGCGGGCGCGGCTCGCCGAGGCGCTGGCGCGGCGCGCGCCGGGCTCGCTGCGCTACAGCGTCTTCGCCTCGAGCGGGAGCGAGGCGAACGACATCGCCATCAAGACCGCCCGCAAGACCACCGGGCGGCGGAAGGTGGTGTCGCTGATCGGGAGCTACCATGGGCACACCGGGTTGTGTCTCGCTGCCGGCGACGTGAAGAACGCGAGCTACTTCCTCTCCGACGGACCGCCCGGCGAGTTCGTGCAGGTGCCCTTCGACGATCTCGACGCCATGCGCGCGGCCCTCGCGGCGCGCGACGTGGCGGCCGTGATGATGGAGACGCTCCCGGCCACGTCGGGCTTCCCGCTCCCCGCGCCGGGCTATCTCTCCGGCGTGAAGACGCTCTGCGAGGAGACGGGCGCGCTCTACGTGGCAGACGAGGTGCAGACCGGCCTCGGACGCACGGGCGCGATGTGGGCCGTCGAGGGCTACGGCGTGGAGCCCGACATCCTCGTCACGGGCAAGGGCCTCTCGGGCGGCATGTACCCGATGGCGGCCGCCATCCTCTCGACGCGCGTCTCGGGCTGGCTCGAGGAGAACGGCTGGGGGCACGTCTCCACCTTCGGTGGCTCCGAGATCGGCTGCCACGTCTCGCTGAAGGTGCTCGAGATCCTCGAGCGCCCGGGTGTGATCGAGAACGCGAAGGCGATGTCGGAGGTGCTGGGCGCCGGGCTCGCAGCGATCCGGGAGCGCCATCCGTTCCTGCTCGAGGTGCGGCGCAACGGCCTCGTGATGGGTCTTCGCTTCGACCACGAGGCGGGCGGCGTCCTGATGACCGCCGCCGGCTACGAGGTGGGTTTGTGGGCGTTCTTCGCGGGCTTCGAGCGCTCGGTGCTCCAGTTCAAGCCGGGGATCCTCCTGCGCCGCGAGGAGGCCGACGAGCTCCTCGGCCTCGTCGAGGCGGCGATCGTGCGCTGCGAGGAGCGCCTCTCGCGCGCGTGACGCAGCGGTGAGCGACGTCGAAGACCGCCTGCTCGCGCTCGAGCGCCGGCTCGATCCCGCGCGTCCCACCGAGGGCGGGACGGGCGTCGAGATCCTGGGCTACGGCGAGGTCTCGGCCGTGCTCGGCCTCGCGGACCTTCCGGGCCGCGTGCTGAAGCGCATGTCGGGCTTCCCGGACGCAGACGCGGCGCGCGCGTACGCCGGCGTCGTCGAACGCTACGTGGCCGACGTCCGCGCGCTCGGCGTTCCCGTGGTGGAGACCGGCCTCGTGCGGCTCGAGCCCGAACGCGGCCGCCACGTCGTCTACCTCGTGCAGCCGCGGCTCGATCCGGCGCGTCTCGGCAACGCGATCCTGCGGCGGGAGCCCTTCGACGGGGTGACGCCCTTCCTCGAGCGCGTGCTCGGGCTGGTGCGTGCGGTCCTCGACGCGAACCCGGCGCGGAGCGACGGCCGCGAGATCGCCCTCGATGCGCAGCTCTCGAACTGGCACTGGTCCGAGGGCGCGGACCTCCCCACGCTGATCGATGTCGGGACGCCCTTCACGCGGCGTGACGGCGCGCTCGAGATCGGCGCCGACCTCTTCCTGCGCGCCTATCCCGCACCGATGCGCTGGTACCTCCGACGCGCCCGGGCCGTCGAGTCGTACATCGACGCGTTCTTCCGCTTCGACACGACCGCGATCGATCTCCTCGGCAACTTCGTGAAGGAGGGCAGGCCCGAGCGGATCCCCGACGGCGTCGCCTGCGTGAACGGATGGATCGCGCGGCAGCCGGGCGCCGCGCGCCTCGGCCGGATCGACGAGCGCGCCGTTCGCGCCTACTACGCGAAGGACGCGTCGACGCTCGAGCTCGCGCTCCGCGCGCGCAAGCTCGCGCGCTTCGTCGACACGCGCCTGCTCCGGCGGCGCTACGACTTCATCCTGCCCGGGCGCATCGCGCGCCGCTGACGGCGCGCTATCTCGCCGTCGGCGCCTGCGCCAGGAGGGCCGACACCCTCGCTGCAACGGGTTCGAGCGGACGCTGGAGGCCGTCGGCGTGGTCCACCACGACGCCCTCCTGGTCGAGCACGGTGATGCGGATGGTGTGGCTGTACTGGCCCGTCCCCGTGGGCCGGTACTTGAAGCCGATCACGTTCGCGAGGACGCGCACCTGCTCCGGCGGGCCGTTCAGCAGCGTCCAGCGCGACAAGTCGAGCTCGTTCTTCCGAGCATAGGCGAGCAGCCGCTCCGGCGTGTCGACGAGCGGATCGATCGTGACGAGCACGAAGCGCGTGCGGGCGCGGTCGCGCTCGGGCAGCATCGCCTCCACCTTCTTCGTGTCCCGCACGATCACCGGACACACCGAGTCGCACGTTCCGTAGAAGAGCACGAGGAGGACCGGGCTGCCGCGCAGTGAAGCGAGCGTGAAGGGCCGGCCGTTCTGGTCGGTCCACGCTCCGGGCAGCTGATACAGCGAGCGGCCGGCGGCCGGAGTGTCCCCGGGGATCTCGCGGTGTTCGCCGTGTCCCTCGTGCCCGGGGGCCTGCGCGTCGGCTGCGCCGGCGCGCGGCGGCGCTGCCGCCAGCGCGAGGACGGCGATGATGATCGGGAGCAGGGGTCGTCTCATGGCGAGCTCCTCGCGCATCGGAACCCGAGATGATGCAGGGAGTACGTCGCCTGCAGGCTCGAGCGGAACGCGATGCGCATGAAGGTGGCATAGCGGCGCGAGTCGGCGGCGCCGATGGCGCCACCCCCGCACACGCTCTCGAGCTCTCGCTCGCGGTCGCTCCGGGCGTCGGACGCCGCGAAGCTCGCGTTGAAGTCCTCCACCCACTCCCAGATCACGCCGTGGAGGTCGCGGATTCCGAAGGCGTTGGGAGGCGTGGAGCCGACGCGCGGAAGCGGGCCGCGCGGACGCGCGTAGAACGCGAGGATTCGTCGCTCGGTCTCGGCCTTCGCAGCGGCGTCCTCGAGCGGCGGCGCCGCGGCGAGCTCCCATTCGGCCTCGGTGGGGAGCCGATCGCCCGCGCGCCGGCAGTAGGCGTCCGCCGCGAACCACGACACGAAGGTGGCCGGGGCGTCGGGCGGCGCGTCCGGCCCGAGCTCGAGGTCGCCGGCCCAGCTCGAGAGGTAGGATGGATCGGCGAAGAGAGGAGACACTCGGGAGCGTCGCCACTCCGGCTCGGCGCGCACGAACTCCAGCAGTTCCGCGTTGGAGACCGGCACGACGTCGAGGAAGAACGGCGCGACCGGGGTGGGACGCTCGTTCTTCACGGGGTAGAAGGGCTCGTAGGTGCCTCCGGGGACGAGCCGCATGCCGGGCGGCGCCTCGGCGGCGCCCGCCACGCTCGCCGCAACGATCGCAGCCGCGAGCGCGAGCCCTCGCACCGCCTCTCCGCTGCGAAGCCTGCGCATCGCGCCTCCTACGGGTGTCCGGCCTCCTCCGGCTTCGGGAGCGCGGCGCGCGCCTTGGCGACCTCCTCGTCCGTCACCGGCTCGCCCTGGTTGCCGAAGCTGTTGCGCACGTAGGTCAGGACGTTCGCGATCTCGTGGTCCGTGAGGTGCGCCCACGACGGCATCACGTTGCTGTAGGTCTGTCCGTTCACCGTGACCGGGCCCGAGAGGCCGGCGAGCACGGTGTGGATCGAGCGCTCCTTGTCGGCCATCAGGTAGTCGGACTTCGCAAGCGGCGGGAAGATGCTCGCGAGGCCCTGACCTTCCGCCTGGTGGCAGGTGGAGCAGGTGCCCTGGAAGACGGCCTTGCCCTGCTCGAGGCGGGCCTCGAGGCTCCCGGCCGGGGCCTTCTCCTTCGCCTCCGCCGCCGCGCGTTTCGCCTCGAGCGCCTTCTCGGAGTACTCGGCGAGGTAGACCTCGTCCACCTCCTTGCCCGAGTACACGACCTTGTCGTCGGGGCCCTCCACCTTGAGCATGCCGAGGGCGCCCTTGTTGAAGGCGCGGATGAGGGAGTGATCGACCAGGATGAAGGTTCCGGGCACCTCGAGCTTGAACTCCACGACGGCGGAGCCGCCGGCGGGCACGAGCGTCGTCTGCACGTCGTGCGCGACCTCGCGCGCTCCCTCCATCCGCACGCGGTCGAAGATCTCGCCGATCACGTGAAACGAGCTCACGACGTTCGGCCCGCCGTTCCCGAAGAAGAGGCGCACGGTCTCGCCGACCTTCGCCGTGAGGGCGCGGTCGCCGACGAGCGCCCCATTGCGTCCGTTGAACAGCACGTAGGTCGGCTGCTCGAGGATCTCCTTGTCCATGTCGAAGGGCTGGAGGCCGGGCTCGCGGTAGCCGCCCCGCGTGTAGAAGTCGCCCTGCACCACGTAGTACTCGCGGTCGACCTTCGGCAGGCCCGCCTCGGGCTCGACCACGATGAGCCCGTACATCCCGTTCGCGACGTGCATGGGCACCGGCGCGGTGGCGCAGTGGTAGACGTACACGCCCTCGTTGAGCGCCCGGAAGCTGAACTGCGACTGGTGACCGGGCGCCGTGAACGTGCTGGTGGCGCCGCCGCCCGGGCCGGTGACCGCGTGCAGGTCGATATTGTGGGGCATCGTGTTGTCCGGATGGTTCATGAGGTGGAGCTCGACGAGGTCGCCGCGCCGCACGCGGATCATCGGGCCGGGCACGGTGCCGCCGAAGGTCCAGAACGTGTACTGCGTGCCGTCGGAGATCTCGTGCACGACCTCCTTCACCTCGAGCTTGACGACCACCTTCGCGGGGCGGTCGCGTCCCACCGGCGGCGCCGCGAGCGGCGGGACGCCGAGCTGAGCCTCCACCACCGGCAGCTTCTCCGGATCGATCGCGGGCAGCGCCGCCGCGTTCGAGCCCCCTCGTTCGTGAGGCCGGCAGGCCGCTACGGCGGAGGCGAGCGCGAGCGGAGCAAGGGCGGCGAGGAGTCGGCGACGGACGGGTTGCATGCGGGCCTCCAGCGGAGCGCGATGTCGGATCGGATGACGGCAGCCTGACACAGGTCGGGCGGGGTGCGCGAACGCTGCGGCTGAGCGCCGATGAACGCGCGACTCTCCGCCCCACACCGTCGCGGATCCCGAGATGGTAATCTCGGAAGCTCCGCGTCCCGACGAGGCGGAGGAGGAAGCCTGCCGATCCCGATGCCGCTCCGCTGCCGCTCGCGCGGGAGCCGTACCCGCTCCACCCCGCCGGTGCTCCACCGCACGCTGACGCGCGACGGGTGGCGCATCGCGGTCCATCGCTACGCGCCCGTCCGCCGCGCGCACGGCACTCCGGTCGTGCTCTGCCACGGGATGGGCTCGAACCGCTTCAACCTCGATGGCCCCGGCCGCACGAGCCTCGCGCGCTACCTGGTCGCGCACGGCTACGACGTCTGGCTGCTGGAGCTGCGCGGCGCCGGCTCCTCGAGGCGACGGCTCCAGCTCCCGCCGGTCCCCTACGCGTGGTCGTTCGAGGATTACGCGCAGCACGATGCGCCCGCCGCGCTCCGGCTCGTGCGCCGGGAGTCCGGCCGCCCGCGCGTCCTGTGGGTGGGCCACTCGCTCGGAGGCATGGTGGCCTACGCGCTCCTCATGACGCCCGCGGGCGACAGCGTGGCGGGCGCGGTAACGATCGCGTCGCCCGCCATGACGGACGTGGGGCACGAGACGCTCGACTTCTGGGTCGGGCTCCGGCGCTTCCTGCGCTACGCGCCGGCGCGGATCCCGAGCGGCCTGCTCGCGCGACTCGGGGCGCCGCTCGCCGGCCCGATCGCCGCGCTCCTGCGCGAGCCGCTGCGCGATTGGGGCTTTCACGACGACAACCTCGATCTCGAGGTGGTGCGGTTCATGATGACACGAGGTCTGGAGGACCTGCCGCGCTCGCTGCTCGTGGAGTTCGCCCGGTGGTACGAGGCGAGGCGGATGAGCGACCGCTACGACCTCTTCGCGTTCTCCGACCACCTCGAGCGCATCGCGACGCCCATGCTCGTGATCGCGGGGAGCCGCGACGGGCTCACTCCGGCGGCCGACATCCGGCACGTGTACGAGCAGATCGGTTCGAAGGACAAGGACCTCTTCGTCGCGGGCAAGGAGGCCGGCCTCGGGCACGAGTACAGCCACGTCGACCTCGTGCTGGGCCGTCACGCGCCGGACGAGGTCTTTCCCCGCATCGGGGCCTGGCTCGATGCACATCGCGCGGCGTGCGCGATGCCCGTGGGACACTGAAGCTTCACGTCCGCGTCTCTTCGCCCCAGAAGACGCAACGGGTGCCGGTCTCGCGCTCCATCTCGACGACGCACTGGTTGCACTGGTTGCAGAGCGAGGCATCACGTTCCCCGCGCTGCATGCGGAGGAGGAGATCCGGCTCGCGGAGCAGCGCCCGGCCGATCGCGACGAACGCGAAGCCCTCGTCGATGGCGTGGTTCATCGTCTCGAGCCGATTGATCCCCCCGAGCAGCATGAGGGGGAGCTTCAGCTCGGCCTTGAACTGGCGCGCCGCCTCGAGGAAGAAGGCCTCCTCGAAGGGGAACGGCCGGACCAGGAAGGGGCCGAAGAGACGCAGGCCCCACGCACGGAGGCGGTCGGTCTCGTAGCGGATCATCTGGCGGAGCGGGACGTCGCCGCGCATCAGGAAGAAGGGCGACCGCGTCGTGTGTCCGCCCGTGAGCTGGAGCGCGTCGACGCTCCGGTCGGACTCGATCATCCGGGCGACCTCGAGCCCTTCGTGCAGCTCGAGCCCGCCGCGGAAGCCGTCGAGCATGTTCAGCTTGGCGTACACCGCGACGTCCGGCCCCGCGGCGCGCCGCACCTCGCGCAGGACCTCGCGCGGGAAGCGCGCGCGGTTCTCGAGGCTCCCCCCGTAGCGATCGGAGCGGCGGTTGTTGTACGGGCAGAGGAACTGGCTCAGCAGATAGCCGTGACCGGCGTGGACCTCGATCGCGTCGAAGCCGGCCTCGACGGCGAGCTGCGTGGCGCGCGCGTAGTCCGCGCGCGTCTCGTCGAGCTGTGTCTGGCTCAGGGCGCGGGAGAAGGTCTGCGAGTGCGGACTGAACGTGCGCGACGGGCCCAGCGGGCGGGCGCCGGTCGCCCGGGGATGGGCGAACCAGCCGGCGTGGCCGAGCTGGATCGAGGTCCGCGCCCCTTCCGCCCGCATGGCCGACGTGAAGCGGCGGAGCCCCGGGAGCGCGTCTTCCCGCATCCAGATCTGGTCCGCGAACGTCCTCCCGACCGAGGACACCGAGCAGTAGGACAGCGTCGTCATGCCGACGCCCCCCGCCGCGAACCGCCGATGCCACGCGATCAGCGCGTCCGTGACGAGCCCGCCGCGCGCGAGCCCCTCGTTCGTCCCGCACTTCACGACGCGATTGCGGAGCTCGATCGGGCCGAGCCGCGCCCGCGTGAAGACCGGGTGCGGGGCGCGCATGGGAGGGTGTGTCGCCTTCACGGCGCGGAGGTTAGCCGCGCTCATCCGTGGACGGTCCGCCGCCCGCGGGATCAGCGCCTCTTCGGAAGCCCGCTGCTCCAGAGGTCCACGGAGAGCCGGACGAACGGTCCCTGGAACGTCATCCGCGCCTCGTTCGTCGTCTCGTGGAACGCGAAGCGCTGATAGCGCCAACCGAGGTCGAGGTCCGCGCGCTCGAGCAGCCGGACGCCGATCGAGGCTTCCGCATCGATCGCGTACCGGTCGCCCGCGAGTCCCCCGAGCTTCCCTTCGGCGGCCAGCTTCAGGACGTCGATGCGGTGGAGTCCGGAGAGCGTGAGGACGGGATAGACGTGCGTGAAACTGCGGCGTCGGTCGAATCCCGACGTCTGGTCGTCCAGCTTGCCGTCGTAGGTCCAGATCCAGGCCGACAATCCGCTCCAGACCTCCGTCTGCGGCTCCGCCAGGATCCCGAACTCGTAGCCGACCTCGTAGTGATCGAGACGGATGTCGCTCCGGACACGATCGCCGGCCGGGAAGAGGCCGCCGTTGTAGACCACGGATTCCCCGAGGCGTGCGTCGCCTTCGAAGGCGAGCGGTGCGTAGGTGAAGTAGGCCCGATGCCGTCCGTACCGCGCGACGAGGCCGACGTCCCACCCATTTGCGGGATCGAGATCGAGGTCGTCGTGCAGATGGACCCAGGTCGCCGAGCCGGCGTTGCCCCCCTCGGTGATGAAGACCTTGCCGCTCGCCCATGGGCGCCAGTAGCGACCGTCGATTCCGACAACGAAAGGCGTCGCTTCTTCGGGCTCGGGTGCGCCGGCCTCTGCCGCCGCGACGGGTCCAGCGCCCGGTGTGTCGGCCGGCTGTGGCTTCTGCGCTTGGCTCGGGCCCGCGACGCCGAGGCACGCGGTGAGCAGGAACGCCTCCGCCAGGGATTCGGCGCGTTCCCACGTACGTGCTCGATGCGCGCCGCCGCCCGAGCGCCGTGTGGGGCGCTCGAGCATGGCTGCATCATGCTCCCGTGGCGTCGGTCGAGTCCAGCCCGGCCACGCCGTGCGCGCACCAGGGCATCGGCGTCCGGTGGGACGCTCACAGGCCGGGCGGATGTGGAACGGGCGGGTGCGGAGCCGGGGGATGCGGCGGCGCCGGCACGCCTGGGGCCGGATGCTTCGGGTGCTTCGCGTGGTGCGGGGGCTTCGGAGCCTCGGGGTGCGGCGCCGGAGGGTGGGGGACCGGTGGCGCCGGGACCGGCGGATGCGGCACCCCGGGCAGGGGGGGCCGCGGGAACTGCGCGACCGCAGGCGGCGCCCACAGGGTGAGGGCGGCTCCGACCGCGAGCAGGCAGGTGACGAGGCGTCGCATGGGGATCCTCCGATGGCGCTTCGCCATCTCGTCGTGAAGGGAACAGATCGCGTCCGCGGGGTCAAGCGCTGCATCGGGCGACGCGACGTCCGTCCTTCCGATGGATCGGTGGACCGCCGATCGCCGAGAGCCGGTATCGTCTGGGCGGATCGATGCCAGTGGAAGACCGACACATCGTCGGAACGGGCGGGTCGGGTAGGTGCTGCAGCAAGGATTGTTGGACTTCATCCCGCTGTGGGCGTTCTTCCTGGCCACGCTGGGGATCGTCCTGCTCTCGATCGAGGTCGGCTTCCGGCTGGCGAGGGCGCGGCGCGCCGAGCTCGAGCACGAGCCGTCGGTCGCGTCGATGGTGGCCGCGTCGCTCGGGCTGCTCGCCTTCCTGCTCGCATTCACGTTCGGGTTGGCCGCCTCTCGCTTCGACGTCCGGCGACAGGTGCTGCTCCAGGAGGTGAATGCGATCGGCACGACCTACCTCCGCACCGCCATGATTCCGGAGCCCCATCGCACCGAGACCCGGAAGCTCCTGCGCGAGTACGTCGACGCGCGCTTGGAGGGCATCCGGAGCGGACGGATCGACGAAGCGATCCGCCGCTCGGAAGAGCTTCACGGCCTTCTCTGGGCTCACGCGGCGGCGTTGGGCGAGCAGAGCCCGAACTCGATCGTCGTGGGCCTCTTCATCCAGTCCTTGAACGAGGTGATCGACCTGCATGCGACCCGGGTGATGGCGGTCAAGCGGTCGCGCATACCCGGGGTGATCTGGATCGCGCTCTTCGCGATCACGGCGCTCGCGATGGCGGAGATGGGCTATCAGAGCGGGCTCGCCGGCGGCCGTCGGCCGCTCGCGACCCCCGCGCTCGCGCTCGCCTTCGCCGCGGTGATGCTCCTGATCGGGGATCTCGACCGTCCCGGAGAAGGCTCGATTCGCGTGAGCCAGCAGTCGATGGAGGAGCTCCGCGCGAGCATGAACGCTCCGCTCCCCTGAGACGCGTCGGGGGTGGTGCAGCCGGAAAGCCGGCGCGACGGCCTGCGCTTCGGCCTCGCGCACCGAGCTGCGCGGCTTCCTCATGTCCTCATGGACTGGGGCCGCCCGCCTCACGGGAGTCGCCGCCCGTCTCAGCCGGTGCTCAGCGTGCGATCCCCAGGCGCGCATCGTCGATCGTCGCCGCACGGGAAGGTCCGCGAGCGCTCGCGCGCCGAGGGAGGCCCTGGGACGCGGGGGGCACGGCTCTTGCTTAGACTTCTCGTACATGGGACCCGAGGCACGCGACAGGTGATCGGAGCGACATCGAGGCCCATGGGTCCGGTGGGGCGTGTGCAGACGCGCTCACCCGAAGACGGCCGCCGACGCGTGGCGAACGCGTTCGCGGTGCTTCCGTTCGGGATCGGCGGAGTTGTGCTCGCGGCGTGGCTCCTCCGGTCGGCGCTCGGCCTCGACCTCCCGTCCCTCTGGCTCATGAAGGCGAACACGGCGCTGTGCGCCGTCGCGGCGTCCGCCGCCGTGCTCCTGCGGGTGAACGAGCGCCGGAAAGGGGCTGCTCGGCTGCCCCGGATGCTCGGAGCGCTCGTCCTGGTGATCACGATCGCCACGTTGCTCGAGTACGCGACGGGCCGCAGTCTGGGCATCGACCAGCTCCTCGCCGCCGATTCGTCGCCCTCCTCGCCTGGTCGCATGGCGCCATGGTCTGCGGCGATCTTCGCGCTGCTCGCGGCGACGATCGTCTTCCATGCCAGCCGTCTCGACCGCGTCGCGGACGTCGCGTTGATCGGCGCCGGCGTCGCACTCCAGCTCGTGTGGACGGGCTACCTGTACGGTGTCCTCCCGCTCTACGGGGTCGATGGCCTGACCCTCGTCTCACCCCAGACGCTGGTCTGCGCATCGTCGCTGGGCATCGCGTTGATCGCCATGCGACTGACACACGGCTTCCTCGCGATCGCGCCCCGCGCCAGCGCGGGAGGAGCGCTGGTACGATGGCTCCTGCCCGCCGCGTGGGTGCTGCCGCTGCTGCTCGGCTGGCTGCGCCTGCTCGCGGAATGGCACGGCCTGGTCGGGTCCACTCAAATGGGCGTCGCGATCTTCGCCGTCGCGCAGACGCTCGTTCTGACGGCGCTGATCTACGGGTTCGCACAGCACCTCGACGCGGTCGAGAGACGCTACGTCGAGGAGCGCGAGCGGCGCGAGGAGCTCGAGCGTTTCGTCGCGATCTGCGCGTGGACGCGACTCATTCGCTGGAACGGCGAGTGGGTCCGCGTCGAGCGTTATCTCTCGGAGCGATTCGGCGTCCAGGTCACGCACACGATCTCGGAGGACGCGATGCGGCGCCTCGAGGAGGACGGGGGCCCGCCGGGCGCTCCTTGAGACGTCCTGTGGATCGCGCGCTCACGGCGCGAGCTCGAGCCCGGTCGCGTCGGAGAGGCGCGCGCCGTAAGCTGGCAGCTCGGCCGAGGAGGAGACTCGCGCGTGCTCCAAGAGAGCCTGGACCTGCGCGCGGAGGCGGACGAGCTCCACGCGTTCCTCACGACGCTGCGCGATGCGGACTGGTCGCGCGAGACGCCGTTCCTCGGCTGGACGCCGTGGGACGTCGTCGCCCATCTGCACTACTTCGACCGCGTCTCGCTGCTCGCGCTCACCGACCCCGGGGCCTTCGCCGCGCAGCGCGAGACGTTGATGCAGGAGCGCCTCGCCGGGCTGAGCAGCGCCGAGCAGGCGCGCCGCGCGCTCGGCGCGCTGGGCCCGCCGGCGCTCCTCGCCCGCTGGCGCGACACCTGCCATGCGCTGGCCGACGCGCTCGGCGCATCCGATCCGAAGCGGCGGCTTCCCTGGTTCGGCCCCGACATGGCCGTGCGGACGTTCACCACGGCCCGGCTCATGGAGACCTGGGCCCACGGCCAGGACGTCTACGACCTGCTGCGGGCGCCGCGCGTCCACACCGACCGGATCCGGCACATCGCCGTCCTCGGCGTGAAGACCTTCGGGTGGACCTTCGCGAACCGCGGCCTCGAAGCGCCCGGGGATCCCCCCTACGTGCGCCTCGTCGCTCCGTCCGGCGCGATCTGGGAGTGGAACGCTCCGAGCGACACCGAGAGGGTCGCGGGCAGCGCGGTCGACTTCTGTCACGTGGTGACGCAGGGCCGCAACGTCGCGGACACGGCGCTCGAGGTGACCGGGGACACCGCGAGGCGTTGGATGGTGATCGCGCAGTGCTTCGCGGGCGCGCCCGCCGATCCCCCGAAGCCGGGGGAGCGCGGGGGGCGCCGGGCTCAGGACGGGCTGGCCGCGCCGCGATAGGTGAAGGACGCGATCCGCGGGCCGCCCGCGAGCCAGGCCGTCGCCAGCTCGTCGATGCGGAAGCCGCTCTCGGAGAGCAGGGCCGGCACGTCGCGGTCGAGCTGACAGCCGCCGAAGACGCGGCGCCAGACGGGGTTCACGCGGCGCTGCCAGCGGGCGACGCGCGCGTCCGGCGCAAGACCGTGCTCGCAGAACCACAGCCTGCCGCCCGGCCGCAGCACCCGCCGCATGCCCTCGAGCGCGCGCCGCGGGTCGGGGATCGTGCACAGCGTGAACGTCACCACGACGCTGTCGACGCTCGACGGCTCGAGCGGGATGCGCTCGCCGTCGAGCGCAAGCGTGTCGACGGGAAAGGGGGCCGCGGCGGCGCGATCGCGCGCCCGCTCGAGCATCTCGGCGGCGGGATCGAGGGCGATGAGACGCTCGACGCGCGCCGGGTCGTACCAGGCGAGATTCAGCCCGGTGCCGAAGCCCACCTCCAGCACCACCCCCCGCGCCTGCGGCACCACCGCGGCGCGGAGCTCGGCGATGCTGTCGTGCCCGCACAGGCCGTCGACGAGGCGGGGCAGCACGTGTCTGCGGTAGAGACCCATCCACCCGACAGCCTGGCACTCCCGGCGACTTCCGGCGAGCATCCGCCGATGGCCTCCATCTCTTCCGAGCTCCTCGCCGCCTCGGCCCGTCTCGGCCTCGAGCCCAGCGACCTCGTGCCCTACGGCCGGGACGCGGCGAAGGTCGATCCCGGCGTGCGCACGCGACCGCGCCGGTCCGTCCGCGACCCGAAGCTGATCCTCGTCTCCGCCATCACGCCGACGCCGGCGGGCGAGGGCAAGACGACCACGAGCATCGGTCTCGGCGACGCGCTCGCACGTCTCGGGGAATCGGTGTGCATCGCCCTGCGCGAGCCCTCCCAGGGGCCCTGCTTCGGCGCGAAGGGAGGCGGCACCGGCGGCGGGGCGTCGCAGCTCGTCCCCGCGGACCGCATCAACCTCCACTTCACCGGGGACTTCCACGCGATCGCGAGCGCGCACAACCTGCTCGCCGCGCTCCTCGACAACCATCTCCAGCACGGCGACGCGCTCGGCCTCGATCCGAGACGGGTGCTCTGGCGGCGCGTGCTCGATCTCAACGACCGCGCGCTCCGCGAGATCGTGTGCGGCCTCGGCGGGGCCGCGAACGGAGTGCCTCGCGAGAGCGGCTTCGACATCACTGCCGCCTCCGAGGTGATGGCGATGCTCTGCCTGGCGGAGGACGAGGCGGACCTGCGCGTCCGTCTCGAGCGCACGATCGTCGGCTTCCGTCGCGACGGACGGCCCGTGACGGCGGCCGACCTCGGTGCGCCGGGCGCGATGCTGGCCCTGCTGCGCGACACGCTCTGGCCGAATCTCGTGCGGACCGCCGAGGGCACGCCCGCGCTCGTGCACGGCGGGCCGTTCGCGAACATCGCCCACGGCTGCAGCTCGGTGATCGCCACGAAGCTCGCCCTCCACCTCGCCGACTACGTCCTCACCGAGGCCGGCTTCGGCTTCGACCAGGGCGCCGAGAAGTTCTTCGACCTGAAGTGCGCGAGCGCGGGCCTCGACACCGCGGCGGTCGTGCTGGTGGCGACGGTGCGCGCGCTCCGCCTCCACGGCGGACGCGCGCTGCGCGAGCTCTCGACGCCCGACCCGGCGGCGGTGGGCCGCGGCCTCGCGAACCTCGAGAAGCACGTGGAGAACATCCGCACCTTCGGCGAGTCCCCGATCGTGGCCCTGAACCTCCACGAAGGCGACACCGCGGAGGAGATCGAGGTGGTGCGCTCGGCGTGCCTCGGCCTCGGCGTGCCGTTCGCCGTCAGCGACCACTTCGCGAAGGGGGGACGGGGGGCCCTCGAGCTCGCGCGCACCGTGGTGTCGCACGCGGAGAGCCGGAGCAGCCCCTTCCGGCCCCTCTACGCACCGGGCGATCCGCCGACGCACAAGATCCGCACCGTCGCGCGCCGGATGTACGGCGCGCGGAACGTGCTGTTCACGAAGGCCGCCGAGCACGACCTCGCCGAGGTGGAGCGGCTCGGCCTCTCCGCGCTGCCCGTGTGCATCGCGAAGACGCACAGCTCGCTCACCGACGACCCCAAGATCTACGGGCGGCCCCGGGACTTCGATCTGACCGTGCGGAGCGTCCAGATCAACGCCGGGGCCGGCTTCCTCGTGGTGCTGACGGGCGAGATCCTCCGCATGCCGGGCCTGCCGAAGCGACCCCTCGCCGAGCACATCGACCTGCGCGACGGCGTGATCACGGGTCTCGCATGACGGCGCCCCGGCGCGCGCACGGCCGTCAGGACGAGCGGACGTAGCGCGCCGCGAGCGCGCGCTCGAGCGCGGCGTCCTCCCCGTAGATGTCCTCGTAGAAGTCGATCGTTCCGTCGGTCTCTGCGACCGCGGTCGTGTAGTAGATCACGACGGGGATGGGCGGATCGACGCGCACGGGCGTCTCCCGCCCCGCCGACATCGCCTCCCGGATCCGGTCGGGCGGCCAGTCCTCGCGCCCGCGCAGCACCCATTGCGCGAAGGTCTCCGCGTCGGCCACGCGGATGCAGCCGTGGCTGAAGTCGCGACGGCTGCGCTCGAAGACCTGCTTTCCGGGCGTGTCGTGGAGGTAGACGCTGTACGAGTTCGGGAATAGGAACTTCACGCCGCCGAGGGCGTTGTGCGGCCCGGGCCGCTCGCGCAGCTCCGCGCCGCCGCCGGCGAGCTGCGCGAGGCTCGCGGCGCCGTCCGGGAGCACGGAATCGCCGCTCACGATCTCCATCTCCTCGCGCGCGAGATAGCCGGGATCCCGCCGCGCCTTCGGCAGGATCTCCTTCACCACGATGCTGCGGGGAACGTTCCAGTACGGCGAGAACAGCACCGTATGCAGGACACCCGCGAAGACCGGCGTCTGCGTCCGCATCGCGCGACCGACGATCACGCGCAGGGTGAGCGCCGGAACGACCGGCGGAGCGACCCGGTCGAACGCCCGCAGCTCGAAGCCGGGGATGTTGACGACCACCAGACGACCCGGCTCGAGCGGCGGGACCCAGCGCAGGCGTTCGAGCGCGAGCTCGATCTGGCGGACGCGCTGCGAGGCCGGCACGGCGAGAGCGCGCGCCGTGTCCTTGCCGATGACGCCGTCCGGCGTCAGCCCGTGCCGCGCCTGGAAGCGCTTCACCGCGTCCACGAGCGCACCGTCGTAGACCCCCGTCGGGAGGTCGCTCGAGGTTGCCGGGAGGTCGCCTAGCGCCGCGAGCCAACGCGCGAGCGCCGCCGTTTCGGCGAACGGATCGCCGGGATGCAGCGTTTCCTTCACCTCGATCGGCACCGCGGCGGGGTCCGCGGCGAGGCGCCGGTAGGCCGCGAGCTGGAGGGCGAGGAGGCGGCTCTCCGTGAGGCTCGGCGGCGCGTCCGCCACCATCTGCCCGACGCGGTCGTCGCGCACGGCTGCGATGACGAGCTCCGCGAAGTCGTAGCGCGCGGGGTCGACCTCGTAGCCGAACCCGAGGTTCCGCGGATTCACCCGCCCGACCCGGAGATCGGAGACGTTGCGCACGAGCGCCACCGTGAGACCGGTATCGAAGAGCGCCTGGGCCTCCGGCGTGGCGCGGCCCCGATCGAGCGTACGGCGGCCTGCGTCGAGCCACGCAACGTCGTAGTCCGCGGGGTCGAGACCCTGCGCATCCGCGCGGCCGATCGCCTCGATCGCGTCCCGGGCCTGCGGGGTGGGCCGCCCCGCGTCGAGCCAGAGAGGCGCATACCCGCGCGGACCGTAGATGCGTTCGAGGATCGTGCGCTGGTCCGGAAAGCGCGGCCAGCGCAGCTGGGGGTTCTCTGCCGCGGCGACGATCGCCGCGATGCGCCCGGGCACGGCGCCCTCGGGAGGCGCGAGCTGCATCCCCAGGGCGCCCGCGAGCGCGATCCCCAGGAGAATGCCCCCTCGCTGCGTCACTCACCCTCCGCGCCCGCGCGCGGCGCGAGTGTGGGGCGCGGGAGGTGGACGTCAACGCCGGGAGGTGGGAGGATTCCGCGCTCGCATGGATCACCTGCCCGATCATCTTCCGATCCTCGATCGCGCGTCCCGCCCCCGCGTCGGCGCGGTCTACGTGGAGCGCGAGCTCACGGCGCCGGTCGATCTCTGCGACGCGCGCGGCCGTCTCAACCCCGATGCAGTCGGATTCTCCCGCCACCCGCTCGTGCGCGCGAACCTGTCCGGCCACTGGCCGCGCAAGAAGAAGTGGAACTTCTGGAACTGGATCGGACCGGACTTCGTGTTCTCGGTGACGCTCGCGGACATCGATCTCGCCTCGTTCTGCGCCTTCACGCTCACCGACTTCACCGACGGCGCGCACTGGAGCGGCGCGTCGTACGGCCGCTCCGGCCGCTTCGCGCTTCCCGAGCACGTCGAGGCGAGCGTCGCCTTCCAGGGCGGCGGGCTCGACTACGCCAATCGCATCGACGGCGCCGATCTCGCGGTGCGCTTCCGCGGCCGCGCCGGCGATGGCGTCGAGGTCGCTGCCGACTTCGCGGTGCGCCGTCCGCCGGGCCACGAGAGCCTGAACGTCGTGGTGCCTTGGACGCCGTCCCGCTTCCAGTGCAACTCGAAACACGCGGCGCTTCCCTGCGCAGGCGAGGTGCGCGCGGGCGCGCGGCGCTACGCGCTCGACCCGCGCACCTGCTTCGCGGTGCAGGACTGGGGCCGCGGCATGTGGCCGTATCGCTCGTTCTGGAACTGGGGCGTCGCGACGGGCTGGGCCGGCGACGTGCTGCTCGGCGTCAACGTCGGCGCGAAATGGACGACGGGAACCGGCTCGAACGAGAACGGCATCCTGTGGAACGGCCGGCTCCACAAGATCATGGAAGACGTGCGCTGGGAATACGACGCCGCACAGTGGCGCAAGCCCTGGCGCGTCGTCGCGCCGCACTCCGGAGCGCTCGACCTCGTGCTCGAGCCGGTCGCCGCCCACACGCCGCGTCTCGACCTGGGCGTGATCGCGACCGGCGGCGTGTGCGCCTTCGGCCGCTGGCGCGGACGCGTGCAGGTCGACGGCACCGAGCTCGCGGTGGACGGCCTCGTCGGCTGGGCGGAGGAGTTCGCGCACCGCTGGTGAGACGCCGTGCGTCGTGGCGGCGGTTCGGGAGCCGGGGCGCTTCGTCGCAGGACGCCCGTTCAGCCGCCGAGCCCGCGCCGCCGGTGCCAGTCCGCGATCGAGAGCTCGGGATACTTCCGATACCGCTTCCCGCCCCGCGGCACCGGGACCCAGGCCGGCTTCGAGCCGAGCATCATGTGCACGCGCGACGGAGGTTCGGGAAGCGGCGTGTCGAGCGCGGCCGCATTCGGCCAGACGCCGTCGGGCTACTCCGCGTCGAGTACAAAGAGGTGCGTCCCGCAGAGCCCGCAGAACCAGCGCTCGCCGCGGCTGCGCCGCGCCCTCTGGCCGCGTTCGCGCAGCACCGCGCGGTGGCAGCGCAGATTCCGCGTGCCGCGCACGCGCAGCGTCTCGCGCCGCCCCATGACGTTCACCGTCAGCATCCCCGTCGTCTTCCGGCAGATCGAGCAGTAGCAGTATTGATAGGGGTACGGCGTCTCCGACTCGACCGTGAACGACACCTTGCCGCACTGGCACGATCCGTCGAGGCGCATGTCGTCTCCCTCCCGGGCCCTGGTCCGCTACCGCTCGTCGCCGGCCGCCAGCTCCGCGCGCTCCTTCGCGGAGCGGTTCACGAGGCTCGCCGGACGCGCCTGCCCGAAGTCGTCGTAGCTCTGCGCGGCGAGGTCGATGAGCGCGTCCTCGACCTGGAGGTGATAGGCGTGCATCGCGGCGCGGTCCGCCGGGTCGGGCGGCGGCTCGAACGGACCGCGGTAGTAGTACCGGATCTCGTTGAACGGGAGCGGGATCGCGGTGCGGTCCCACGTGTCGAGGCGGACGGCGCGGCTCTGCTGCGTCCGGCACCCCCTCACCATAGCGACGGCTGCGAAGACGCGATGCGCCGGTGGCGGCGACGCAGCCCCGGTGCGACCCTCGCACGGCCGTTCGGGGGAGCTGCGCGGAGGAAACCTGCATGGCGGATCGTCGCGTCGCCGTCGTGACCGGGGCGAACAAGGGCATCGGGCTCGAGATCGCGCGCCAGCTCGGCCGGCAGGGAATCACGGTCTACCTCGGGGCGCGCGACGAGGCGCGCGGCAAGGCGGCCGCCGAGAAGCTCCGCGCCGACGGCATCGACGCGCGGCCGCTCCGGCTGGACGTGACGGACGACGCCAGCGTGGCGGCCGCCGCCGCCTTCCTGGAGCAGAACGGCGGGCGCCTCGACATCCTCGTGAACAACGCGGGCATCGCGATCGACGACGGGCCGCCGAGCAAGGTCTCGCGGGACGTGCTGCGCCGCACCTACGAGACCAACGTCTTCGGCGTGGTGCGCACGATCCAGGCGCTGCTGCCGCTGCTCCGCAAGTCCGACGCCGGCCGCATCGTCAACCTCTCGTCCGGGCTCGGCTCGCTCACGCTGAGCAGCGATCCCACGTCGCCGTTCGCGTCCGTGAAGTACCTCGCGTACAACACGTCCAAGACCGCCGTGAATGCGATCACCGTGCAGTTCGCGTACGAGCTGCGCGACACGCCCATCAAGGTGAACGCGGCCGACCCGGGCTACGTGGCGACGGACATGAACCGGCACCAGGGGGTGCGCTCGGTGGAGCAGGGCGCGGCGACGCCGGTGCGGCTCGCGACGCTCCCGCCCGGCGGTCCGACGGGCGGCTACTTCAACGACGACGGACCGGTCCCCTGGTGAGCGCCGGGTCTCGCGAATGACGTCCCGGCCGGGCCTGCGCGATCCGCTTCCCTGGTACGCCCGCTTCGTGCTGCGCCGTCCCCTCCAGATCCAGGAGAACCTCGACCGCATCGCCGAAGCGGGCATCGTGGAGCGGGTGCCGAACGTCTGGCAGATCTTCCTCGGCGTCCTCCGCATGTGGTACCGCATCGTCGTCCACCCCGAAGGCATCGGGACGAGCTGTGCGGACCCCGTGCGGCGCGGCTGGCGCCCGCGCCTGTTCGACTACCGCGCGATCCGGTTCCCCTTCCTCGTGTGGGAGCGTTCGATCGCGCCGCTCGATCTCTCCGGGCTCGCGAGCCCTCCGGAGCGGCTTCTGACCCACCTCCTCGGCACGCACCACGACGGCGACGCGTTCTTCTACGACCTGCGCATCCTCGCGTGCCATCCCGGCCGCCTCGAGGAGCTGCGGCAGCGTGCACACGCCGTGGTGTCGAGCGACACGCGGCGCCACCGGTGGCTCCGCGACCTCTGCGTCTACGAGGGCTACCACGAGCACCTCGTCGAGGCGGTCGAGCGCGCGGTCGCCGGCGACTGGCGCGTCCGCCCGGGGCCGGCCACGGCCGACACCACGCTCGAGGCCTATCTCGCGTGGTGCGCCGCGCAGCCGGCGACGCCCGCCGCCACGCGGATCGCCTGGCGCAACGGCGAGCTCGACCTCGACGCCCCGTCGTCCTCGCCCGACGAGGGAGCGGCGTGAAGACCGCGCGCGACTTCGTCGATCTCCCGCGCCCCGAGCTCGCCCGCCTCCTGCGCGAAGGGCACCCGGTGGATCCCGCCGCGATCGCGGACTTCGTCTATCGCGGCACGAGCCTCGGGATCCCGGCGTGGGTGGAACGGCTCGCCTGGAAGGTGTTCGCGAAGGTCTTCGAGCGCGATCCCGCCGGCGGCGTCCGCGGCTGGAACATGCGCATCCGCCAGCAGGGTCTCGATGGGCCGCTCGAGCCCCTTCGCAGGAGGGGGCGCGAGATCACCTTCGGCCGGTTCCGCGTCGTCTCGTGCGAGGGCTACGCGATGCCGGTCGCGACCCGCGGCCTGCTCCTCGACTACGGCCTCGGCGGCAACGGACCGCTCGATCCCACGTCGCGCGTGCGCGACCCGATCGTCGCGCTGACGCCCGGCTCGGCCGACGTATTGCTCGGCTGGACCTACCTCGATCTCGGCTTCGCGCGGATTGGAACGCCCAGCTACTTCCTGCTGGAGCGGCACGCGCCGCTCGCGCCGGGCGCGTCTAGACCAGCTTGAATCGCACGCGCTTCACCGCGGCCCTTCCGTCGCGGCCGGCCTTCTGGACGACGTGGGTGGCGCCGGGCGGGAGCTTGCCGCCTCGGCCGGGCTCCACGGCTTCGCCCCGGGCCAGCAGGTCCTCCACGAAGCGGTCGCACTCCGGGTCGCGCGGCCTCGCCGGGCGGGCCTTCGCCGCGCGCTTCGTCTCCGGCTTCGCCCGCTTCCCGGAGCTCCGCTTCGCTCGCGCCTTCGCGGACGGACGCTTCGTGGGCGGCGCCATCCGTGCAGCGTACGGCAGGAGGCCTGCGGGGCAACGCCGTCAGTCCCGGAGGCCGCAGTTGAAGGTCCTGCGCACGAGCGCCAGCCCGTCTCCGTGCGCGACCACGGCGTGCGTCTTGAACGCGAAGGGATTGCGCAGGCCGGTTCGGGCGTCCGCGTGTCTGCCGACGTCCACGTGGCCCCGCTGGAACAGGTCTTCGGTGTAGGCCTGCGCGGCGGTCTGGGGCGAGCGGGGCTCGATCGGCCCGAGCGCGTGGGACGAGCCCGTCACCGAGAAGGGCTTCGCAGCCGCCGCCGGGCGGACCCAGAGGATCGGGCTCGCGAGGCCGTAGCTCGTCGCGGGGATCGCCATCCACGCCGGAGGGGGCGTCGCAGCCGCTGCCGACGCCTGACCCGAGGAGCGCGGCGGCCGTCGCGCGCCGCCCGCGAGCGCCGCGGCGGCCTGGAGCGAGAGCAGGCCCCGGCGCACGAACGCGCTCTTCAACGCGTCGCGATAGCGGCCGCGGAAGGGCGCCGCCTCGCCGGCCAGCACCATCCCCGCGGCCACCTGGCTGAAGTACTCCGGAACGATCGGAGCGCTCCCGACCGCCGACACCAGGATGCGACCCATCGCCCGGGCGGTGGCGGCGAGGCCCGCGGAGGTCCGCGCGCCGTGCACCTCGAACGTACCGGCGAGCGCGTCCAGGAACCCGCCCGTGAAGACGCGGGAGAACGAGTGCGGATCCGAGGCGAGCTGTGACGCAGGCGCGCTCGGCGGCAGCGTGTGCGGATCGCGATAGAAGAAGGAGTTGCTCGCGTTCCGCAGGCAGTCGGGATCGACGACGTCGGGACGCAGCGCCCGGATCGCCGCAGCCAGCTGCTCGGCGAGACGGGAGAGGCGGGAGGTGTGGTTCAGGCGGTCGCCGGTCTCCTTCAGCACGAGCTCGCGGAAGGTCGGGACCTGGAGCGCCGAGAGGAGCGCGCTCACGTCGCCGAACGCCTCGTGGAACGCCGCGGGCTCGATCGCCTGCGCGTCGAAGAGGCCGGGCTGGATCGCGTCGAGCACCGCGTGGCCCATCTCGTGGCTCACGATGTCCGGGCTCTCCCCCGAGTACACGACGCGGCCGCCGCCGACCGCTTTGTGGAAGAACGACAGCCCCGCCGTGTAGCCCGGACCTCCCCGCGCGTAGTACGCGTTGAGGTCGACGCCCGCGTCGATCTCGACGGGCAGCACCCGCCCGACGGCCCAGGGCGCGCCGGCCGGAAGGAGGGCGCCCCAGAAGTTCGCGGTGCGGCGCAGCGCGCACGCCGCCGACTGGTACACGAACGCGCGGGTCCCGGGCGCGTGGGGCTGTGGGGGCGGGGCGGGGCCGCGGAGCCTGAACGGGAGCGGCGCCGCCTCGAGAGCCGGCGCCGGCACCTGGATCGGCACGCGCGCGGGCTGCACACGGGGATCGCCGGGATCGTCCTCCCAGCAGGCGACGCGCGCACGCGTCCGCGTGGCCGGCCGTCTCGATCCGGTGTACGTCTCGCGCCTCGCGACCGCTCTCGTCCTGCGGGCCATGGCTCCCCCTCCTCGTCTGGCACGACGGGCGAGGGCGACTATCGAACCGACGCTCCGGGGGCGTCAATCCGCTATTGCACGGAGTGGAGCCAGGCGGCGATCTCGGCGCCGCCCGCGAGGACGAGCGCCGCCCCGGCGACGCGCCCGACGAGCGCACCCCTGGGCGCGACCTTCTCGAGCAGGACGAAGAGGGCGATCGCCGCGACCCAGAGGAGGTTCATCACGCCGCCGAAGAACAGCAGGCCCATCAGCAGCCAGCAGCAGCCGAGACAGTAGAGGCCGTGCGCCGCGCCCATGCGCAACGCGCCCCAGGTTCCGGGCCGCCAGTGCGCGGCCAGGAAGCCTGCCGGGGCGCGGCAGTGCTCGAGGCACGACTCCTTGAGCGGCGACCACTGATACGCGCCCGCAGCCCCGAGGAGCACGCCGCCGAAGAGCGGGCTCGTCGACGCCAGCATCGGGGAGAGGAGCGCCGTGCGCTCGAGCGCCCACTGTGCGGCGGTGGCGATCGCGCTGAAGACCGTCCAGGCCGCCACGTAGCCCGACACGAACACGAACGTCGGCGCCACCGCGGAGCCCTGCGCCCGCGCCTTGCGGGCGACCGCCGCGAAGAGGAGCGACATGGGGACCGCGCTCGGCACCATCATGCCGACCATCATCACGGCCCACATCACGAAGGTGAGCACGAAGTCGCCGCGGCTCCACGGATGCAGGGCGCAGGCCACGCCGCGCGCCATGTCCGCGTCCATGTCCCGGGCGAGGCGCAGGAGGTCGGCCCACGCGAGGAGCGTCACGCCGCCGAGCCCAGCCAGGATGGCGAGGCGCTGGCGGGCGGCGAGCGGGAGCGTCCGCATGGAATCAGCGGATCACGCCGTCCTGGTTCATGTGCAGCAGATTGAACTGCCCGTAGGTCCCCTCGTGAGCGAGCTCGATGGCCCCCCGGGCGCGCGTCCGACCGCTCCCGATGTGGGCGACGGTGTACTCGAACCCGTGCGGGAGCCGGATCTCGACCTCGTGCTCGTTCCCGCCCGGCCCGAGGATCGGCGTCCCCTCGGACTCGACGACGTTCGGGACGCGCAGCCGGGCCCGGCGCGCCGGCACGTCGATCTCGAGCTCGATCGGCGCGAAGAGGGGCGCGAAGACCTGCGACATGGTGCTGTGATACACGAAGAAGTGGGTTGCGCCGGGAGCCGTGCTCTCGCCGTGGAGGATCTTGCGCAGCGCTTCGCGCTGGGGCGGCGTGGCGCGCTCGTCGATGATCACCTGCATCCGGCCGTTGCCCTCGGCGATCTCGCCGGGCCACTTCGCGAGGAGCACCCAGCGCAGGCCATCGAGGCGCGTCTCGTTGAAGTGTCCCTGCTCGATGTCGCCCGCGACGACGGCCTCGCAGTGGCCGTGGGTCGAGGGCGCGCTGAACTGGCACGGACAGCCGAAGCTGCAGTTGCAGTTCGCGAACTCGACGCCGCGGAGGGTCCAGTGGTCGGGCATGGCGAAGCCTCCTCGATCGGGCCGGAGGGATCATACTCCCACGGAGGCGACCGGCACGTCGATTCCCAGCTCCTTTAGCTGCTGCTCGGCCCGCTCCGCCCAGCCCCGGTTCGCCGCCGGGCTCGCCGGGCTCGGGTGGAGCACGCCGCCGATCCGCACGCCGCGGCCCGCGAGCGCCTCCCGGGCGCGACGCTCCGCGAAGGCCCCGAGCCCGATCACGATCCGGGGCGCGAGGTGGTCGATCAGCCGGCGCAGCGCGCGATCGCACGCCGCGAAGAGCGGCGCGCGCTCGGAGGCCGGCAGGCGGTCGGGCGTCAGGTTCGCGCCGGTCGCCGTCACGAACGCGAGCGGGCAGTAGTTCGCGACGAAGAACCGGGAGAAGAACGCGTCGGGCGTGCCGAAGCGCGCGCGCGCCCAGCCCCAGACGCGCGACCCGCTGACCTCGCGCCGCGTGCACGCGAAGCCCTGCACGGGGCGCCTGGGATGAGAACGCGCCGGACGGCCGACGGGCCCCTCGATCCCGAGCCACCCGCGCACCATCCCGACGTCCCCGAATGGGACACCGGTCTGCGCCATGCCGAAGGGGCCTGGGTTCATGCCGAGCAGCACGACCTCGCGCGGGGGCCGTGCGAAGCGCTGGAGGTACACGTCGTACGGAGCGCGGGCGTACGTGAGCGGGGCGTAGACGAACGCCACCGGCGGCGCGAAGCGCAGCGGAGCCAGCTCGCGCGTCAGCGCGTCCGCGATGCGTGTCGGCTCCATCGCGCAGACGCCCCGTCGACCTTCAGCCGTGCCGTGCGTGGAGCGAGCCGGTCGGCTTCACGTCGCGCGCCGTGCGCCGCCCGGCGCGTCGGCGCCGATCCCGGCGAGCTCCACCTCGTAGGTCTGTCCGCCCGCTGCCATGAAGGCCGCCATCCGGTCCTGGGCCTCCTTCGTCGCGAGCGTCTGGTTGAAGCAGTGCTCCTCTTCGAGCAGGCCCTCGGTGGTCGGCAGCTCCGCCGCCTGCACCGACGCCTTCGCGAGCGCGATCGCGGCGGCCGGGAACGAGGCGATGCGGTGGGCGAGCCGCTCGACGAACGGTCCGAGGTCGTCGGGCGGCAGCGCGCGGTTGATGTAGCCGTAGCGTTCCGCGAGCTCCGCCGGGAAGTCCTGACAACCGAGGATGACCTCGAGCGCGCGGCCCCGGCCCATGAGGCGCGGCAGGCGCTGCGTGCCGCTGCCGCCGGGAATGATGCCGACCGCCACCTCCGGCTGACCCAGGATCGCCCGCCCGATCGCGCCGAAGCGCATGTCGAGCGACAGCAGCAGCTCGCTCCCGCCGCCGCGCGCTCGTCCCTCGATCTTGCCGATCGTCGCCTTCGGCATCGTGCGGAAGCGCTCGACCATCTGGTGGAATCCGCCGAGCGCCGTCGGCTTCGGCGCGTTCTTCGGCAGCAGCTGGATCAGCGTCACGTCCGCGTGGGCGATGAAGAAGTCGGGATTGGCGCTCTGGAGCACCACGACGCGCACGGCTTCGTCCGCTTCGAGCGCGCGCCCGACGCGGTCGATCTCCTGGATCAGCACGAGATCGAAGAGGTTGATCGGGGGATGGTCGATGGTCACCCACGCCACGCCGCGCTCGATCCGGATCTTCAGCGCCTGGTACCCGTCGTACGCGGTCATCCGTGTCTCCTCACTTCGGTTCTGCCCCCAAGCTCCGCGAGCGTCGTCGCCGGCGTGTCGACCCGATCCACGCGCACGTCGACGGAGAGGCTCGCGGACACGCCGGCCGGACCCGCAAAGGTGCCGCGGATCGGCGCCACGGCGGCGGGATCGCGGGCAATCGCGACGCGCACCAGGTCCTTGCCGCCGTAGAGGGCGTTCGTCGGGTCGAAGTCGACCCAGCCCGCGCCCGGCAGGTACACCTGCACCCAGGCGTGGGTCGCGCCTCCGCCGACGTACGACGCGCCGCCGTTCGACGGCGGGACGTAGAGGTAGCCGCTCACGAAGCGCGCGGCGAAGCCGAGCGCGCGGACGGCCTCGATCATCAGGGTCGCGAAGTCGCGGCAGCTCCCGCCGCGCTCCAGCGTGACGAGCGGCGGCTGGATGCCCTCTTCCTCCCGCGCGGCGTAGGGCAGGTCGCGCCGGATCCGCGACATGAGCGTGACCAGCAGGTCCTGGGTCGGCACCTCGACGCGGTCCCGCGTCTGGTCGCGCACCCAGCGCGCGAGCCGTCCCTCGGGATCGCTCCACTGGCGCCGCGTCCACGGCTCGAGGTCGGTCCACTCCTCGGGCCGGTACATGAACGGCCACGTCTGTGCGTAGGGCTCCACCGCGAAGGCCGGCGCGTCGAGGCCGCGGTGGTCGACGAGCAGGCGGCTCTCGATCGTGAGGCTGTCCGTCTCGCCCGCGAACTCGAGCACCGCGATCACGTTGTCGTGGACGTCGTACCGCCAGAGCATCGCGGCCGCGGGCGGCGACACGATCAGCGACGCGTCGAGGAGGCGCAGGTCGTGCCCGTCGCGCGGCCGGAGCACGAGCCGCTGCGGGCCGAGCGCGACCGGCGCCGAGTAGCGGTACTGCGTGCGATGGCGGACGGTGAGCAGGGGCATCCGGGTCCTCGCCAAGGAACCCGACTCTAGCTCCCCCTCTGCGCGAGCTCCCGGCCGAGCGTGTCTGCGAGCAGCGCGAGCTCTCCCTCGCGCGGGCGGGCCCCCGGGCCTTCGAGCAGCAGGGCGGAGGCGAGTCCCGAGAGGACCGACACCGTGTAGTGCTGGAGGACGCGGTGGCGCGCGCGGGAGATGGGCGCATCGTCGAACACGCGGCGCCAGACGCGGTCGAAGGCGGCGAACATCCGCTCCTGCCACGACGCTCCACGGCTCCGCGGGGGATCCACGCGCCGCAGGTGGTCGAGCAGGATCTCGAACGTGGATGCGTGCTCGCGGCTCGCGAAGTGCTGCCACGCGCGCTCGACGAAGCGCGCCGCGCGCTCCGCGAGGCCCATCCGCGCGAGCGCGAGGTCGGCGAGGCGGGCCTCGAAGCGCCCGAACGAGTCGTCGAGCACGGCGAGGAGGATGCCGTCCTTGTCGCCGAAGTGGTGCTGGGCCGCGCCCCAGGTGACGCCCGCCCGCCGCGCGATCTCCTGCGCGGTGGTGCGCGAGTAGCCCAGCTCGGCGATGCACTCGACGGTGGCGGCCACGATGCGGGCGCGCGTCTCCGCCGTGCGCTCGGCGTGCGTGCGACGCGCGCGCGCGGGAGCGGGCCGGGCGCGTGCGCCGCTCCTCACTTCGCCCCGGCCTTCGCGGCGGCCGCTGCGCGCTCGGCGCGAAGCTGGCGCACCACGCCGCTCGCCACGGCCGCCACGGGCCACCCGCCGTAGTGCGCGACGTGGAGCACGAGCTCGTCCACCTCCGCGTCGGTGAGCTGGCCGGTGCGGAGCGCGGCGCCGAGGTGGAGCTTGAGCGTCGCCTCGTGCCCGAGGCAGATCAGCACGGTGAGCGTCACGATGCGGCGGTCGCGGATCGAGAAGCCGGGCCGCGTCCAGAGGTCGGCGAAGAGGTGGTCGAGCGTGACGTCGAGGAAGGCGTCGCCGGCGAGGGCAGGGGGCGTGAAGCCCATCACCTGCTCGAACGCCTTCACGCCGCGGGCGCGCCGCTCGTCGTCGGCCATGCTCATCTCCTCCGCGCGTCGTCGAGCCGGTACACGCGGGCCATGCCCTGCGCTGCGAGCGCCGTCCCGGGCAGCGTGAGCCCGTGCTCGCGCGCGAGCGCGAGGGTCGCGGCGAGGTCCTTCTCCGCCAGCTCGACGAAGCCGCGCACGTACGCCTGGAAACCCTCGCTCCGCGCGGTCTCGGCGGGCACCTTGTGGAGCGCCAGGAAAGCCGCCATGGGCTCGGTCAGGTTGCCGTTCGAGCGCGTGACTGCTTCGAGCGTCTCCTGCGGCAGGCCGGCCGCGCGCGCCAGCTCCATCGCCTCGTAGGCCGCCGTCCACGCGAGATACGTCATCAGGTTGTTGCAGAGCTTCAGCTTCGCGCCGGCGCCGAGCGGGCCGCAGTGCACGATCTTCTTCGCGAACGCGTCGAGGGCCGGGCGGATCCGCTCGAGCTGCGCGGCGTCGCCGCCGGCCATCACCGTGAGCGTGCCCTGTGCGGCCCCGGCGGCGCCGCCGGTGACGCAGGCGTCCAGGACGCCGACTCCCTTCGCCGCGGCGGCCTCCGCGAGGGCGAGCACCGTGCCGGGCTGCACCGTGCTGTGGACCGCGATCACCGTCCCCGGCGCCGCGCCGGCGAGGACCCCGTCGGGGCCCCCGGTGACCGCGCGCACGTCGTCGTCGTCGCGCACGCAGAGCCCGACGTAGTCGCTCGACGCGGCGAGGGCGCGGGGCGTCGGGGCCGCTTTCGCGCCCGCGGCCACGAGCTCGCGCACGGGCGCCTCGGCGACGTCGTGGACGGTGGTCTCGAGCCCGGCGGCGACCAGCCTGCGGGCCATCGGCCTTCCGATGTTGCCGAGGCCGAGGAAGCCCGCGCGGATCGACATGCGGCCACCCTATCACATTTACCTTGCGGGCGATATGTAAATGGTGGTAGAAGTCGCGCGGGGAGGTCCATGCCCGAGCCGTCCGACCCCGCGCTCCGCACGCCCGCGCCGCTCTCGTTCGACCCGACCGCGTACGAGGTGCACGAGGACCCGTACCCGCTGTATCGCCGCCTGCGCGACGAGGCGCCGGTGTATCGGAACGAGGCCCTCGGCTTCTGGGCGCTCTCGCGTCACGCGGACGTGCTGGCCGCGTTCAAGGACGTGGACACGTTCTCGAGCCGCAACGGCGTGTCGGTCGACCGCGACGCCTTCCACCCGCACGCCGACGCGGTGATGTCCTTCCTCGCAATGGACCCGCCACGCCACACGCGCATGCGCGGCCTCGTGTCGCGCGGCTTCACGCCGCGGCGCGTGATGGACCTCGAGCCGCGCATCCGTGCGCTCGCGGTGGGCTACCTCGATTCGTGCGCCGAGCGCGGCGCCTGCGACTTCATCGCCGACTTCGCCGGCCGGCTCCCCATGGACGTCGTGGGCGAGCTCCTCGGTCTGCCCCGCGCGGACCGGGATCTGCTGCGCGGCTGGGCCGACGCGGTCGTCCACCGAGACGACGGCGTGGCGGGCCTTCCCCCGTCGGCCGCGAAGGCGGCGCTGGAGCTCCTCTCGTACTTCCAGCGCCACGTGGCCGAGCGGAGGGCGCAGCCCGGTGACGATCTCACGACGGCGCTGCTCGCGGCCGAGCTCGACGGCGACCGGCTCTCGGAGCGCGAGGTGCTGGGCTTCCTGTTCCTCATGATCGTCGCGGGCAACGAGACCACGACGAAGCTGCTCGCGAACGCGCTCTACTGGCTCTGGCGCAACCCGGACCAGCGCGCGCTCCTGCGCCGCGATCCCGATCTCGTCCCGCGCTGGGTCGAGGAGACGCTGCGCTACGACAACTCCACGCAGGCCCTCGCGCGGATCGTGCTGCGCGAGGTCGAGCTGCACGGAACGCGCCTCGCCCCGGGCGACAAGGCCGTCCTGCTCATCGGATCGGCGAACCGCGACGAGCGCGTCTTCGAGGCGCCCGACCGCTACGACCTGCTCCGCTCGACGCGTGCGTCGCTCTCGTTCGGGCACGGCACGCACTTCTGTCTCGGGGCGGCGCTGGCGCGGCTCGAGGGCAGGATCGCGCTCGAAGAGGTCTGGCGACGCTTCCCGGACTACGAGGTCGAGCCCGGGGGCATCACCCGCGTACACTCCGTGAACGTGCGCGGATTCGCCGCGCTTCCGATCAAACTGTGACCTCCAGGCAAGAGCCGGATCCAAGGAGACAATGCCATGGCCCTCGCTCCGCTCCGTCCCGAAACGCGCAACCTGATCGACGGCCGTCTCGTCGGCGCCTCGAACGGCGCGACCTTCGAGAACGTGAACCCCGCCACCGAGGAAGTGCTCGGCGCGACCGCCGACGGGACGAAGGACGACATGCACGCCGCCATCGGCGCGGCGCGGCGCGCGTTCGACGAGACGTCGTGGTCGACGGACGTCGCGCTCCGCCAGCGCTGCCTGCGCCAGCTCGCCGATGCGCTGAAGGAGGCGCGCGAGGAGCTCCGCTCGATCCTCGTGCACGAGGTGGGGTCGCCCCTGCTGCTCACGTACAACGTGCAGCTCGACGTCACGATCGACCCGTTCGGGTACTGGGCCGATCTCGCCGGCAGCTACGTCTACGAGCAGCCGATGAAGGACATCTCCTTCCTCGGCCAGCCGCAGCGCCGGCTGCTGCGGCGGGAGGCGGTCGGCGTGGTGGGCGCGATCACGCCCTGGAACTTCCCGCTCTATCTCAACCTCACGAAGCTCGGGCCGGCGCTCGCGGCGGGCTGCACCCTCGTGCTGAAGCCCGCGCCGGACACGCCGTGGTCGGCCACGACGCTGGGCCGGCTGATCGTGGAGAAGACCGACATCCCGCCCGGCGTGGTGAACATCGTGGCGTCGTCCGACCACTCGCTGGGCGAGATCCTCTCGACCGACCCGCGCGTCGACCTCGTGACGTTCACCGGCTCCACGGCGACCGGACGCCGCGTGATGGAGAACGCCAGCAGCACGGTCAAGAAGGTGTTCCTCGAGCTCGGCGGCAAGTCGGCGAACGTGATCCTCGACGACGTCGACCTCGCGGCAGCCCTCGGCGGCGTGGCCACGATCTGCGTCCACGGCGGACAGGGCTGCGCGATCACCACCCGTCTGCTCCTGCCCCGCTCGCGCTACGACGAGGGCGTCGCGATCGCGAAGGCGGCGTTCGAGAAGTGGAGCTACGGCGACCCGACCGTGCCGTCGAACCTCCAGGGCCCGCAGATCAGCCGGCGCCAGCAGGAGCGCGTGCTCGCGTACATCGAGAAGGGGAAGCGCGAGGGCGCGAAGCTGCTCGTGGGCGGCGGCCGCCCCGCGCACCTCCCGAAGGGCTTCTTCGTGGAGCCGACGCTGTTCGTGGACGTGGACCCCGACTCGACCATCGCGCAGGAGGAGATCTTCGGGCCCGTGCTCGCGGTGATCCCCTTCGACGACGACGACGATGCCGTGCGGATCGCGAACCGGTCGATCTACGGCCTCTCGGGGGCCGTCACGAGCGCGAGCGAAGAGCGGGCGCTGGCCGTCGCGCGCCGCATCCGCACCGGCACGCTCTCGGTGAACGGCGGCATGTGGTTCGACGTGGACACGCCGTTCGGCGGCTACCGGCAGAGCGGCGTCGGGCGCGAGAACGGCGTCCAGGGCTTCGAGGAGTACCTCGAGACCAAGGTGATGGCGCTGCCCGGCGCGAAGGGAGGCGGCGCTTGACCGCGGCCGACCTCGCCTCCGCCGCCGCGGCGACCCACCCCGGCGGCGCGCCGCCGCCGCGCCTCTCGGGCGGGCTCCCGTTCCTCGGGCACCTGCTCGAGCTGCGCTCGCGCCCGATCGAGCTCCTGACGCGCGCGCGGACGGAGTGCGGCGAGATCGCGGAGCTGCGGCTCGCGCGGCAGCCCCTCGTCATGCTGTACGGCGAGGAGGCGCAGGAGGCGTTCTTCCGCGCGCCCGACGAGCAGCTCGACCAGGCGGCGGCGTATCCCTTCATGAAGCCGATCTTCGGCGAGGGCGTGGTGTTCGACGCGCCCCCGGAGCGCCGCAAGGAGGCGCTCCGCAACCAGTCGCTGCGCGACAAGCAGATGCGGGGCCACGCGGAGGTGATCGCGGCCGAGACCGAGCGCATGGCCGCCCGGCTCGGGGAGCAGGGCGAGCTCGACCTCCTGGACTTCTTCGCGGAGCTCACGATCTACACGTCGAGCGCGTGCCTCATCGGGAAGCCGTTTCGCGAGGAGCTGACGCCGGAGTTCGCGCGCGTCTACCACGAGCTGGAGCGCGGCACGGACGCGATCGCGTACGTGAACCCGAACCTCCCGATCCCGTCGTTCCGCAAGCGCGACCGCGCGCGCCGGCGGCTGGTCGAGCTCGTGACCGGCATCATGCGGGCGCGCACGGCGGCGGGGGAGGCGAAGGGCGACCTGCTCGACGTGCTCATGCGCGTGAAGCGCGAGAGCGGCGAGCCGCGGTTCTCCGCCGACGAGATCACCGGGATGTTCATCTCGATGATGTTCGCGGGGCACCACACGACCTCCGGCACGGCCGCGTGGACGCTGCTCGAGCTGCTGCGCCACCCCGAGCACGCGAAGCCCGTCCTCGAGGAGCTCGACCGGATCTTCGCCGACGGCGAAGGGGTCTCCTACCACGCGCTGCGCGAGATCCCGCGCCTCGAGAACGCGATCAAGGAGACCCTGCGCCTCCATCCGCCGCTCATCCTGGTGATGCGCAAGGTCGTCTACGACTTCGCGTACAAGGGCTGGACCGTGGCGGCCGGCAAGCTGGTGGGCGCCGCGCTCGCGGTCTCGAACCGCATGCCCGAGTGCTTTCCCGATCCCGAGCGCTTCGACCCCGCACGCTACGAGGAGGGCCGCGAGGAGGACCGCCTGCACCCCTTCGGCTGGATTCCCTTCGGCGCGGGGCGGCACCGCTGCGTCGGCGCGGCGTTCGCGATGATCCAGCTGAAGGCGATCTTCAGCGTGCTGCTGCGGGGCTTCGAGTTCGAGCTCGCGCAGCCGCCGGCGAGCTACCACAACGACCACTCGAAGATGGTCGTGCAGCTCGCCCAGCCGTGCCGCGTGCGGTACCGGCGGCGCGCCGCCGTCCCGCGGCCCTGACGCCGTGCGCATCCGGGTCGACCTCGATCTGTGTCAGGGCCACGGCGCATGCGCCGAGGAGGCGCCCGAGGTCTTCGCGGTCGACGAGCGGTCGTCGAAGGTGATCGTGCGGGAGGAGCGGCCGGGAGAGGCCCTGCGCGCGAAGGTGAAGGCCGCCGTCCGCTTCTGCCCCACGCGCGCCCTGACCCTGCTCGACGACTGACCGAGCAAGCCGAAAACCCCAGCCCCGGAGGCCACATGCCCGCGTTTCCTCGCACAGAGCTCGAAGAGATGATGCGCCGCTTCGTCGCGACGAACGACGCCTGCGGGAAGAGCGGGGACTGGGAGCCCCTCGCGCGCTTCTACGCCGAGGACGCGGTCTACACCTGGAACAACGGCCCGAAGTACGAGTTCGTGGCGCGCGGGCGCGACGAGATCCGGAAGTTCGTGATGGGCACCGAGATGGCCGGGCTCGACAAGTGGGTCTATCCGTACGTGCGCACGCTGATCGACGACCAGAAGGGCGAGGTGATCGGCATCTGGCGCCAGATCGCGCCGCACGACGGGCCGGACGGCAAGCCGCTCGAGATCGCCGGCACGGGCGGCTCGTGGTTCCGCTATGGCGGCAACTACCAGTGGAGCTGGCAGCGCGACTTCTTCGACCACGGCAACGCCGGCGCCGTCTTCCTCGACCTGCTCCAGAAGGGCAAGCTCTCGCCGCAGATGGAGGAGCGCCTGAAGCGCGGCTCGAAGCAACCCGGCTGGGTGCGGCGCGACGCCTTCGACTGGTACGCGACGGTGACGGACCGCGAGGACGTCTGAGGACCGGTAGCAGCCGCGGAAGAGCTCGATCGCATGGGCGGAGCGGCCGGGAGTGGGTCAGCTCCCGCCTCCTTCGGTTCGGCGCGACGACTGCGTCTGCGCGCTCGCCGTCGGTGGGCGCCTCACAGGCGTCGGCGTGAGCTGACCCACTCCCGGCCACGCATCGCGGAGCCGCGCGTCGGCTTTCTCTGAGCCGGAATGGAAGCAAGGCAAGTTGCTCGCGTGGCGCTGCAGTGCTCCAACCTGCGAGCATGGAATTGGAGGCTGTGATGACCGGAATCTTCCAGATCCGGACAGCGTCCAATTCCATGCTGAAGCCGGCGCATGGCAACCCACGCAGGGCTACCAGCCTTAATTCCGGTCCGAATCCGATGAAGCCGACGCGCACCTCGCGGCAGCGTGGCCGGGGGTGGGGCATGTCCTGCCGACGCCTGTGAGGCGCCCTCGCGACGGCGAGCACGCAGAAGCACCCAACGCGCCGAACCGAAGGAGGCGGGACATGCCCCACCCCCGGCCCCTCCGGCCCACGCGAGAACTCTTCCGCAGCCCCAGCTAGAGGAGGCCGACCCGCGCTCCCACCTCGACGGAGGCGACGTAGCCCCAGTCGACGAAGAGGTTCACGCCCGACACGAAGCGCGACGCGTCCGACGCCAGCAGGATCAGGGGCTCCGCCATCTCCTCGGGCGTCGCGTTGCGGCCGATGGGCGCCTGGAAGTGCTTCTCGATGAAGTCGCGGCTCACCTGCGCGTGGAAGGCCGGGAGCATCGGCGTCTCCGTCGGGGCGGGCGAGAGGCAGTTCATCCGGATGCCGCGCGACACGAGCTCGCTCGCGCGCTGGAGCGTGTACCAGATGATGCACTGCTTGGAGAAGAGGTAGCCGTTCGCCTCCACGGGGTGCGCTTCGCACCAGGCCTTCGCCTCGTCGAAGTCCTTGGTCCCGCACAGCGCCTTCACGTTCTCGAGGTTCTTGCGGTAGCCCATCCCCGCCACGGACGTGATGCTCGCGATCGCGCCGCCCGACGGAATGCGCGGGATCATCGTCTCCGTCAGGTGCCGCAGCCCGGCGAAGTTCACGAGCATCGTGTCGAGGTTGGAGAACGGCGCGCCGGGGAGCCCGGCGCAGTTGAAGAGGACGTCGACGCGCGCCGGCAGGCGCTTCGCCGCAGCCTCGATCGAGCGCCGTTCCCGAAGGTCCACCTCCACGCCCTGCGCGACCCTCGCCTCGATCGGCTTCACGTCGAGCGCGTGCACCTCCGCGCCGAGATCGACGAGCGTCCGCGCCGCGGCCGCACCCATGCCCGACGCCGCGCCGCTCACGACCACCGTCTTGCCCGCGTAGCCCAGGATGTCCCGCACCGCGTCTCCTCCCCGGTTCTCCGCGGCGCAGGGTACGCAGGCCGCGCGCCGCGTTGCAAGCGGGCTGGACACGCCGGCGCGCCGCGGAGTACAAGGGCTGCGGGGAAGGGCGAGAGGTTGCCCTTGCCCCTCCACCTCCCGATCGCAGGCCGACGCGCCGCGCCCTGGCTCGGCGTCGTCCTCGCGGCGGCCAGCGGCCTCGGGGCCCACTCCGCGCGCGCGGGCGTCCTCTACGCCGATCCCGGCTGGGATCTCGTCTACGAGGGCGCCGGCGACGCGTTCGGCTCGAACGGTCTGAACGCGCTCGACGGGAACTGGCGCCACGACCAGTCCGACAAGTGGGACGGATCGGCGCCGGGCGACACCGGGAGCCCGCCGACCGGGAATGCGCCGGGGGGCGTCGCCGCGCTCACCGAGGGGAACACGACGTACCTTCGGATCCAGGACACCGGCAATCCCGCGCTCGCGCAGCCCGACGGCGCCGGCGGCCTCACGACGCCGTGGGCGGACGGGGCGCCCGGCCTCGGGAGCAACCGTCGCATCTACTTCGGGCACGACATCGAGACCGAGCACGCGGGCGCGACCTCGGTGCTCGCGAACGGGATCACGCTCTCGTTCCGCGCGCGGATCGCGTCGACGGGAGTCCTCGACCCCGTGTATCCGGACTACGCCGATCCCGAAGGCGAGGTGCCCGCCCTGCAGCAGATCACGCCCTGGCCGACCGGGGGCAAGGGTTACAACGTGAAGGACGACGGGAAGGGCATGTTCACGGTGCAACAGGACGGAACCGACGCCATCGGATTCGCGCTCGCGCTCGACGTCGACACGCCCGCGGGCATCGGGAGCGGGCTCGTCATGAACAACAAGGGGAACGCCTTCCTGCCCGGAACCGACCGCGCGACCCCGAACGTCGCGAACCTGGTGCCCCTCACCGATGCGGAGCTGCTTGCCTGGCACGAGTTCTGGATCACGATCCAGGCGAGCGGCGGAGCCGACTGGCTGGGCCGCGACACGTTCCTCGTCACCGTGTATCGCGACGGCTCCCTGGCGCCCCAGACGTTCGAGGTGATGAACTCGTTCGGCGCGGAGTTTCCAGGCCAGTTCGTGACCTTCGGGCTCCCGTCGTCCACGAGCTTCGGCGCCGTGGACGTCGACTTCTATGCGTACGCGCTGGGGGTCGTGACGCCCGTCGCGGTGCCCGAGCCGTCCTCTGCGCTGCTGACGGCCGCGGGGCTCGCCGCGCTCGCGGCGGCCGGTGCGCGGCGCGGGATCAGAACGAGTAGCGAACGGTGAAGAAGATGTCGTCGCGCTCGGCCAGCGCCGACAGCCCCGGATAGGCGGTCCGTTCCTTGAAGTCGCCTCCGTCGTTGCGCAGCGCGACCTGGTTCAGCGGGATGCGGAACTGCGCCGGCTTGCCGTAGAACACCGACACGCCCAGCGCCACCGAGAACGCCTCGCTGAAGCGGTACGAGAGCAGCGGCAGGACGGCGCCCGAGTTCGACTTCAGGTCGTGCACGTAGGTGAGGACCGTGAGCAGACGGTCCTGGAAGTAGCCCGTGAAGATCGTGAACGTGCCGAGGGCGGTGAGCGGCCCGGAATCGTTGAAGGCGTTCCCGTGCACGTAGTTCGGGATGTACCGGAAGAACCACTGCGAGTTGAAGAGGAACGTGCGGTTCGGGTTCAGGAAGTTGATGAACGTCGGCCGGTCGACGGACACCGTGAGGTTGTAGGTCGGGCTCGACCGGCTGTTCGAAGGGCTGGAGGCGTCGATGAAGTCGGCCGCGCTCACGTAGCTGAACTCGATGCCCCAGTTCGTCTTGAGCACGTCCTCCGCGAAGTCGGTCGAGAGACCGAGGACGTTGCGCTTGCGGTAGGAGATGTCCAGCTCGGTGCCCGAGAGCCACGAGAAGTCGCGCCGGCCGTACTGCCCGTTGCCGGCGGCCTTCAGCTCGGGGCGCTGCGTGCCCGTCGCCGAGAAGAAGGCGCGCACGAAGCTGCAGGTGGCCGGCTGGTCGACTTGACACGGGCCCGTGGGATCTCCGGCCTTGCCGAAGGCGGCGAGGAGCTGCAGCAGGTTGTACGAGAGGGCCTGCATCTCGCTCTGGAAGGTGAGCTGCTGACCGGTCAGCGGATCGACCAGCGGATCGCCGTTCACGTCGGTCGGGGCGGAGAGGAGCTCCTGCTGCGCGCCCGAGCAGTAGCCGGCGGGCGCGGCGCCGTCGATCGTCGTCGACACGCAGCCGTCGACGCGCGGATCGTACGGACGTCCGAGCGCGGTGAACGGGCCACCGGCGCCCGGCAGGGTCAACACGTGCCCGCCGGCGTAGCGCGTGCCGACCGGACCGCCGGGCTGGCCCTGTAGGTTCTTCTCGAACATCGGGAAGTCCTGGAAGAGGACGCTCGCTTCCGTGTTGAAGAGGTCGATCCCCTGGACGGCGTTCGGGTTGGCGGCGGAGCACGGTCGCCCGTAGAAGGGCCCGCAGCCGAGCAGCGCCTCCTGCTGGTCCGTCAGCACGCCGCTGATCCCGAATGCGCCGCCGCCGCTCGGGGTGTTGTTCACGTCGTTCGGATCCACGTTCAGCGTCGCGAGGAAGGGCGGGGTGAGGGTCGGATCGACCTGCGCCAGCGTGCCGTTCAGGACGGCCTGCCCGCCGATCCCGCCGGCGAGCACGGCGCCGATCGCGCGGGCCACGGGCCCGACGCCCGGAATCACGGTCTGGCTGCTGAAGATCGTGAGCGCGCACTCCTTCGAGAGATCGGCGCCGGGGATCGGGAGCGCGTTCCCGGCGACACCGATCGACGCGGAGCAGAAGACGTCGAAGAACTGCCGGTTCCCCGCGCCGAAGTTGAGCGACTGCGTCTTGACGTTGGGATCGTTTGCGTTGAGCGGCAGGCCGCGGACGTCGAGCGGCTGCCCGGTGACGGGATCGACCTTGCGGGAGTAGACGTTGAAGTTCTTCGCGGTCGGGAGATCGCTGTAGCCGTAGTAGTCGGTGATCGAGAAGCTGAAGCGATCCCAGCGCCATTCGAGCCGTACGCCGCCCTGGAGGCCCGAGATGTCGGTGTACGGGCTCGGCGGGCGGCGTTCGCCCGCGATCCCGATCCCCAGGAGGCCGTGGGCGACCAGACCGACGGACTTGCCGCAGACGAGAAAGATGGTGTAGGGCTCGCCGCAGCGACCGAGATCGCTCGGCTCGAAGTTCTCGAGGTTCAGCGCGACTTCGAGCCGCACGTCCTCGAGCGGCCCCACGTCGTAGAACGAGTAGATGCTCCGCAGCGACCACGACGGGATGCGGGACTCCTCGAGGTTCAGGAACTGGCTCGTGCCGAGGTCCAGCGAGTTGAACTGGTCCTGGTTCCGGAAGAGCTCCGTCTTGCCCCAGACGATGGTCTGGCGGCCGAGGCGGGTGAAGAGCCGCCCGTCGAGGAGCTCGAAGTCGAGGTACGCCTCGCGGAGCACCTTCGTCTGCTGCTGGCCCGCGCCCCAGTCGAGGGCGAGCTCGTTCTCCGAGAAGTTCTGGTCGAAATCGCCGTAGCTCCCGCGCCGCGCACGCAGGGCGGCGGAGGGCACGTAGATGCCGCGCGCGCCGTGCGGGCCTTCGCCCGCGGTCTGGCCCGCGCCGATCTTGGGCCGCAGCAGGAGGTCCTGCGGCGTCACGTTCGCGATGCGCGAGAGGGTCGCATTGGAGTGGATCGTGACCCCCGTGTTCCAGGGGCCCATCGGCAGCACGTCGGGCTCGATCGTTCCCCCGAAGTCCCGCGGTGCGAACCCCATGTCGAGGACCGGCGCGAGCGTTCGCTTGAGGGCGGCGACGGTATCCGCGTTGCCGAGGGACACCAGCTGGTCGAAGGGCGAGACCGAGGGCAGGGGCACGAGGCGGGCGTTCGGCGAGATCAGCGCCCCGGGCGCCACGCTCGTGCCGGTGAGAGCGTTCTGCGTCGGCGGGGTTCCGGGCGGCAGCGGGATCGCGCCCGTGTGGGTCGGAGCACGGGCGTTCGTGTCGTTCTGCGGGGCCACCCGCGCCCGGTTGCCCCAGTAGGGGTAGTTGCGGGCGAGACCGCACATCTGCGTCCAGATGCAGTCGTAGGAGCCGGTGAGGCCCACGTAGCTCGAGATCGAGCTGAACGGGCCCCAGCCGTCGGGCGCGATGTCGGTCTCGAGCTCGAGGTGCAGCACGTTCGCCCAGCGGCTGCCGTAGATGCGCTGGGTGTGGAAGCCGTCGTCGATGAAGCGGAGCTGGTTCTCGTAGTAGCCGTGGAGGTGGACGCGGTCTTCGAGGAGGTCGATGCCGCGCGCGCCCTGCACGCCGCTCAGGAGGACCGCGAACGCAAGCAGGACGACGCGCGAGGTCCGCAACGGCTCGGGCACGGCGACACCCCCCCGTGTGCGAGGGTGCAGCGACGTCCCTGGACGTCCCGGCCCACCCGCCGCGCCACTCTACTCGAACGAGGGGGTGGGATTGGAGCTTTATTTTCCCGGAGGCGTACCGCGTCGTACCGGTGACGCTGCGTGTCAGAGCGCCTTCAGCACGGCCTCCGCGCTGCTGACCTCGAACTTCATCGGCTCCTCGACGGCGAGCTTCCGGATCACGCCGTCCTCCACGATCGCCGCGTAGCGCTGGGAGCGGACGCCCATCCCGAACTTCGAGGCGTCGAAGTCGAGGCCCATCGCCTTCGTGAACTCGGCGCCGCCGTCGGCCACCATCTTGACCTTGTCCCCGACCTTCTGGTCCCTGGCCCACGCCCCCATGACGAACGCGTCGTTGACCGACAGGCAGACGATCGAGTCGACGCCCTTCGCCCGGATCTCCCCGGCCTTCTCGACGAAGCCCGGGAGGTGCTTCGCGGAGCAGGTGGGCGTGAACGCGCCGGGCAGGGCGAAGAGCACGACCTTCTTTCCGCCGAAGAGGTCCGCGGTCGTGACGTCCTTCGGGCCTTCGGCCGTCGCCTGCTTGAGGGTGACGGAGGGGATCTTGTCGCCGGTCTTGAGGGCCATGGGGTCTCCTTCGCTCGGGTTGGGGGGAAGGGAGCGGGGGCGCGGGTCAGCGGGCCGGCTGCACCAGCCCGCCTGCGTTCTCGCGCATCACGAGCCGGACCTCGTCGGCCGTGAAGTCCTCGAGGTCGTCCACGAACGACGCCGGGTCGGCGATGCCTTCGGCGTGGGGCCAGTCCGAGCCGAGGAGCACGTTCGTCGTGCCGATCAGGTCCGCGAGCGCCCGGACGTCGTCCTCGTAGTAGGGCGCCACGAAGATGTGACGCCGGAACGTGTCGATCGGGGGCTCGGAGAACTCCTTCGGCATCTGACCGAAGGCCTTCGCCAGCTTCTTGAGGAGGGGCGCCACCCACTCCGAGCCGTTCTCGATGCTGCAGACGCGCACGTTCGGGAAGCGGTGGAAGACGCCGTGGATGATGAGGGCCGCCATCGAGTCGTAGATGGCGCGGTCGGCCTGCGTGACGCTCCCGAACGCGTGGCCGCGGAAGGCCTCCATCTGGCCCGCGGCCTCCCAGTCGTTGGTGTACTTGCCGTAGCCCGAGTCGCCGGCGTGGAACGCGACCGTGACGCCGGCCTCGTGCACGCGCGCCCAGAAGGGATCGAAGAGGCGGTCGCCGAGCGAGCGGCTGTGCGGCGCGCCCGGCACCGGAGCGGGGCGGAGGTGCACGAGCCGCGCGCCGCGTGCGAGGCACCAGTCGAGCTCGGCGACGGCCTGCGCCGGGTCCATCAGCGAGAGCATCGGCGCGGCGAAGAGCCGGCCGCGGTGCGCGAAGCCCCAGTCGTCGTCGAGCCACTGGTTGAAGGCGTGGAGCGTGGCGTGCGTCACCTCGGCGTCGTGGCGCATCGGGTGCTCGATGCCGACGCCGAGCGTCGGGAAGAGGAAGCAGGCCTCGAGCCCCTGGGCGTCCATGCGCGCGAGGCGCGCGTCGCGGTCGCGGTACTCCGGGCGGATCGGCTCGAGCTCGCCGAAGAGCTCGGCCATCGATGCGCCCGTGGGATTGCGTCCGCGGAAGTAGGCGTCGAGCGATCCGGGCTTCGCGACGGGATCGAAGGTGGGGTTCGGGATGAAGCGGTCGAGCTTGCCGCACACGAGCAGGCGCTGGCGCCCGTTCAGCGTGACCCACTGCACGGCGCGCTTCGCCATGCGGCGGTCCATGTGGCGCGTGAAGGCGTCGAGCGCCTCGTAGTAGTGGTTGTCCGCGTCGAAGATGGGGTAGGGCAGGCGGCTCATGGCGCTCTCCTCGATCGAGCCTGCATGATACCCGACCGGCCCTGCCCGGGGTCAGGTGCGGATCCCGCCGTCCACGTCGATGCAGCGGCCGGTGAAGTAGTCGCACTCGAAGATGAACTTCACGGCCTGGAAGATCTCGCTCGCCTGGCCCGGACGGCGGAGCGGGACCGTCGCAAGCATCGCCTCCAGCACCTCGGGCTTCATGCCGCGGAGGATCGGCGTGTCGATGAAGCCCGGCGCGACCGCGCCGGTCCGGATGCCGTGCGGCGCGAGCTCCTCCGCCCACAGCTTCGTGTCGGCGATGAGGCCCGCCTTCGCTGCCGAGTAGTTCGACTGGCCGCGCGTCCCGTGCCTCGAAGCCGACGAGATGTTCACGATCACGGCCGGGGCGCCCTTCGTCTCGATCACCTTCGCGGCGAACTCGCGCGCGCACAGGAACGGGCCGGTGAGGTCGACGCCGATCACGGCGTTCCAGTGGTCGAGCGACATCCTCTGGATCGCGCCGGTCTTGCGGTCCTGCTTCACGAGCAGGGCGTCGCGGAAGATCCCCGCGTTGTTCACGAGCCCGTTCAGTCCCCCGAGCGCGGCGTGCGCGTCGGCCACGAGCTGCGCCACCTGCGCCTCGTCCGCCACGGAGTCGCTGGCGAAGGGGCTGCTGGGGAAGGTCGCGGGGGGCGCGGGCGCGGGGGTCGCGTTCTGCGACGTGGCGGAGGCGTCGCTCCGGGAACGGCTCGGGCCCGCCGCGCCCGCGGCTACACTGGCGCCTCCCTCGACGGTGGTACGCCCATGCACCTCGACCCGAGCGCCTATCCCTTCCTCTCGCGCGGCAAGGCGCCGCCGCTCGAGATCGCGCGCACCGAAGGAGCGTGGCTCGTCACGCGCGACGGCCGCCGCATCCTCGACGCCGCCGGGGGCGCGATCGTCGCCAACATCGGCCACGGTCGCGAGGAGGTCGCCGAGGTGGCGCGCCGCGCGCTCGCGGAGGTGACCTACGTCGTGCCGCCCTTCGCGACCGAGAGCCGCGTTCGCCTCGTGGCGCGCCTGCGCGAGCGCTGGCTGCCCGCCGGCCTCACCCGCATGATGTTCACGAGCGGCGGCTCCGAGGCGGTGGACCTCGCGCTGCGCGTCGCGCGACAGCACTTCGTGTCGCGCGGCGAGCCGGGCCGCTGGAAGATCATCGGCCGCGATCTGTCCTACCACGGCACCACGCTCGCGACCCTGGCCGTCGGGGGACACGAGAAGCGCCGTCACGGCTTCGAGCCGCTGCTCGCCCCGCACCCGAAGGCCCCCGCGTGCGATCCCCTGCGCTGCGCAGCCTGCCGCGGCCGCGGCGCCTGCACGCTCGCCTGCGCCGACGCGCTGGAGGAGATCGTCGCGCGCGAAGGCGCGGGCACGATCGCCGCGTTCATCGCCGAGCCCGTGGTGGGCTCCACGGCCGGCGCGCTCGTCCCGCCCGCGGGCTACTGGCCGCGTGTCGCCGAGATCTGCCGGCGCCACGGCATCCTGCTCATCGCGGACGAGGTGATGACGGGGTTCGGGCGGACGGGGCGGCGCTTCGCCGTGGAGCACTGGGGCGTGACGCCGGACCTGCTGGTGGGCGGCAAGGGGCTGGCGGGCGGCTACGCGCCGATGGGCGCGGTCTTCGCGACCGACGCGGTGGTCGAGCCGATCGTTGCGCGCGGCGACGAGGTCATGTTCTACACCTACTCCGCGCACCCCGCATCGTGCGCCGTGGCGGAGAAGGTGCTCGAGATCCTCGAGCGCGAGCGCCTCGTGGAGCGCGCCGCGGAGCTCGGTCGACACCTCGCCCGCCGCCTCGCCGCGCTGCGCGCGCACCCGCACGTGGCCGACACGCGGGGACTGGGCCTGCTCCAGGCCGTCGAGCTGGCGCGCCGCCGCGATCCCCTGGAGCCGTTCCCGCCGGAGGCGCGCATCGTCTCGCGCGTGCTCATGGCCGGGCTCTCCCGCGGCGTCTTCTTCTACCCGGGCGGCGGGCACCCCGCGCCCGACGTGATCTGCTTCGGCCCCGCGTTCACGATCACGCCCGAAGAGCTCGACCTCGCGGTCACCGTGCTCGAGAAGGCGATCGCGGACGCCACGGCGTAGAGCCGCGGGAGCGTCCACCCGATGCGCCGCCGCACCGCGCTCGCCGCCGTCGCCGGTCTCCTGCTCGTGGGCGCGTGCGGCGCGTTCGCCGCGCACCACCGCTGGCTCGACGTCTTCCTGCTGCTCGCGCCCGACCGCCGCGTCGCGAACTTCCGCCGTCTCGGCGAGATCTTCCCGAGCCGCCGCGTGCCCCGCGCGGGCCCGGTCTTCGAGTTCGCGCGCGCCGAGCGCCCGCTCGACGTGACCTACGGGTTCCGCGGAGAGCGCCGCGATCTGGACGAGTTCATCGACCGCACCACCACGACCGGTCTGCTCGTGGTCAAGGACGACGCGATCGTGCTCGAGCAGTACCGCCTCGGCGCGAGCGAGGACTCGCTCCTCACCTCGTTCTCCGTGGCCAAGTCCGTGGTCTCCGCGCTCGTGGGCTTCGCGCTCGCCGACGGCAGCATCCGCGCGCTCGACGACCCGGTCACCGCCTACGTCCCCGCGCTCGCGGGCTCGGGCTACGACGGCGTGCCGATCCGCCACGTCCTCGAGATGTCGTCGGGCGTGCGCTTCGACGAGAACTACGCGAACCCGCTGTCCGACGTGAACCGCATGTTCGCGCGCAGCTTCCTCTTCGGCTCGAGCATCGACGCGTTCGCGCGCGGGCTCCCGTCGCAGCACCGCTCGGGCGAGGGCTACGAGTACAAGAGCGTCGACACGCAGGTGCTCGCCGCCGTCGTCCACGCTGCGACCGGCCGCACGCTCTCGGACTACCTGTCGGCGAAGCTCTGGAGACCACTCGGCATGGAGCGCGACGCGCGCTGGGTGGTGGACTCGGACGGGCCGGACGCGGAGGAGTACGGCTTCTGCTGCCTGAACGCGACGCTGCGCGACTGGGCGCGGTTCGGCCGGCTCTACCTGCGCGGCGGCGACTGGCAGGGCGTCCGGCTGCTGCCCGCGGCCTGGATCCACGACTCGGTGACGCCGAGCCGCCCCGAGCTCGCGCTGAAGGGCCTCTATGGGCCCGAGTGGGACGTGGGCTACGCCTACCAGTGGTGGGTCCCCGCCGGCGGCGAGGGCGAGTTCACGGCGATCGGAATCTGGGGCCAGTACGTGTACGTGAACCCGGCCGAGCGGGTGATCGTGGTCAAGACGTCGGCCGATCCGGGCTTCGACGATCGCGATCTCGAGACGATCGCGGCGTTCCGCGGCATCGTGGACGCGCTGCGCACCGGGCCCTGACCTAGGCGAACTCCTCCACGAACCGGACGTTCCCCTTCGCCAGACCGTCGACCACGATCTCGAGGCCGCCCGTGCGCACCATCCACTCGAGGCGATGGTCGCGGTACTCGCGCTTGAAGAGGCCCCGCGCCACGAGAGCGGCCACGTCGCCCATGCCGGCGCCCGCGATCCCCGCCTCGGCGTCGCGCACCGTGGCCGCGACGCTCTCGCGCGCGTTCGCGCGCTCGAGCCACGCCGCGAGCCGCGAGCCCGCGGGCGGGGCGAACCCGAAGCCGCGCGAGCCGTTCACGTAGGGAACCACCGACAGGTCGCCCCAGCCGAACGCGTCCCCGTTGAACCACGTGCGCTCGCCGAGCGCGCGCTCCAGCCACGCGTGCCAGCGCGCGAGCTGGGCTCCCGCGCGCGCGGTCATGTCGCGCGCGAGGTCGCCGGTGGCGCGGCGGAAGAAGTGGATCTCGGCGAGCCCCCAGTTGATGGCCTCCACGTGCGTGTCCATCGCGTCCTCCAGCATGCGCACGCGGGCGCGCTCGGCCGGCGAGGCGGGCAGCAGGGCCGGGGAGGGCCAGCGGTCCTCGAGATATTCGAGGATCACCGTGGAGTCGAAGACCCGGACGTCGCCGTCGACGAGGGCCGGCACCTCGCCGCGCGGGCTCGCCGCTGCGAACGCCGCATCGAGCGTCGCGCCGGCGCCGATGCCTGCCGGCAGGCGGGCCTCGAACGGCACGCCCTTCTCGCGGAGCGCGATCTTGCACTTCTGTGCGTAGGGGGAGAGCGGGTGCTCGAACAACAGGACCATCACGGGCTCCTTCTGGGGCCGGCGGCCGCGCCGGACGCTGGCGAGCTTACTCGAACTGCCTAGACTCGCGCGCGGAGGAGCCCCGATGCCCCCGGTCTCGTCGTCACCCGCCTGGCGCGCGCTGGCGGATCACCACGGCCGCATCGCGAACGTCCACATGCGGGACCTCTTCGCGAAGGACCCGCAGCGCTTCCAGCGCTTCTCCCTCCGCTTCTCGGACCTCCTGCTCGACTACTCCAAGAACCGGATCACCGAGGAGACGATGCGTCTCCTCCGCGGGCTCGCGGCCCAGGCCGACGTCGCGGGCTGGCGCGAGCGCATGTTCTCCGGCGACAAGATCAACGTCACCGAGAACCGCGCGGTGCTCCACGTGGCGCTCCGCAACCGTTCGAACCGCCCGATCCTCGTGGACGGGAAGGACGTGATGCCCGAGGTGAACCGCGTGCTCGCGCACATGCGCGGCTTCAGCGACGCGGTGCGGTCGGGCGCGTGGAAGGGCTACACCGGCAAGCCGATCACGCGACGTCGTGAACATCGGCATCGGCGGCTCGGACCTCGGCCCGGTGATGGTGACGGAGGCCCTGAAGCCCTACACGAAGCGTGATCTCGGCGTGCACTTCGTCTCGAACGTCGACGGCACGCACTCGTCGAGACCCTGCGTACGTGTCAGCCGGAGACGACGCTCTTCATCATCGCCTCCAAGACCTTCACGACCCAGGAGACCATGACCAACGCGCACAGCGCGAAGCGCTGGCTCCTCGCGGCCGCGAAGGACGAGGCCGCGGTGAGCCGTCACTTCGTCGCGCTCTCGACCAACACCGCGGAGGTCTCGGCGTTCGGGATCGACCCGGCCAACATGTTCGAGTTCTGGGACTGGGTCGGCGGACGCTACTCGCTGTGGTCCGCGATCGGCCTCTCCATCGCCGTCGCGATCGGGTTCGAGCAACTTCGAGGAGCTGCTCGGCGGCGCGTACGAGATGGACGAGCACTTCCGGACCGCGCAGCCTCGAGCAGAACCTGCCCGTGACGCTCGCGCTCCTCGGCATCTGGTACAACGACTTCTTCGGCGCGCAGACGCACGCCATCCTTCCCTACGACCAGTACCTGCACCGCTTCCCCGCCTACTTCCAGCAGGGCGACATGGAGAGCAACGGCAAGAGCACCACGCGCGAGGGCCTGCCCGCGGACGTATCCACCGGTCCCGTGATCTGGGGCGAGCCCGGGACGAACGGGCAGCACGCGTTCTACCAGCTCATCCACCAGGGGACGAAGCTCGTGCCGTGCGACTTCCTGGCCCCGGCGCGCAGCCACAACCCGCTCGGCGAGCACCATCCCATCCTGCTCTCCAACTTCTTCGCCCAGACCGAGGCGCTGATGCGCGGGAAGACGGAGGACGAGGTCCGCGCGCGAGCTCGTGGCCGAGGGAAAGTCGGGCGACGCGCTCGAGAAGCTGGTGCCGCACAAGCTCTTCGCCGGAAACCGCCCGACGAACAGCCTCCTGTTCCAGCGAGCTGACGCCGCGCACCCTCGGCCAGCTGATCGCGCTCTACGAGCACAAGATCTTCGTGCAGGGCGTGATCTGGAACATCAACTCGTTCGACCAGTGGGGCGTCGAGCTGGGCAAGCAGCTCGCGAAGGCGATCCAGCCCGAGCTCGTCGGCCCGGAGCGCGTCACGAGCCACGACTCGTCGACCAACGGGCTGATCCAGCACTACAAGGAGCTGCGGTAGCGCGCGCCGTGCGCCCCACACCCTCGCTCGTCGCAGCGGCCCTCGGGCTCGCGCTCTCGTCCGGGACGGCGGTCGCGGCCGGCGGCGATGCCCCCGTCACCGTCTTCTATCCGGCGGGCGGCTGCCAGACCGGGCAGATCGAGATCGAGGTGTTCGTACGGGCCACGAAGTCCTGGGCGCCGCACCCGACGCACCCCCGGATCGCCACCGACACGTGTCAGCCCGAAGACCCGGGCACCCTGCTGAACGAGCTGCGCCTGCGCTGCATCGACCCGCAGGGCAAGCGCGCGCCGTCGGACTGGGTCCTCGGCGTGGACCTCGCGACCCCCGCGAAGCCGGGGGCCTGCAAGCCCGGCTGAGGCCAGGCTGCTGAAGACCCCGCCTCCTTGGGTTCGGCGCGACGAGCGCGTGGTGGGGAGCGGCCGGGGGTGGGGCATGTCCCGCCTCCTTCGGTTCGGCGCGTTGGACGCCTCTGCGCCCTCGCCATCGGGTGGGCGCCTCACAGGCGTCGGCGGGACATGCCCCACCCCCGGCCACGCTGCCGCGAGGTGCGCGTCGGCTTCTCCGGACTCGGATTGGAATCAAGGCTGGTAGCTCCACGTGGATTGCCGTGCGCCGGCTTCAGCATGGAATTGGACGCTGTCCGGACTCTGACAATTGCGATCTTCACAGCCTCCAATTCCATACTCGGAGTACGCACGACTGCAGCGCCCCACGAGCGATTTGCCTTCCTCCGATTCCGGGTCCGAAGAAGCCAACGCGCGGCTCCGCGGTGCCCGGCCCCTCCGCCCACGCGCACGTTCTTCGCAGCTTGCTACGCTGCCCGCCTTCGATCACCGACGGCGAGCACACATTCCTTGCTTCCCAAGCGCTGACGGATCTCGCTTCCCCACGTCCCAGACACGGCGCGCGCTGCGCGCCGTCGGATGAAGACCCACGCGCGCCGCGCTGCCGCCACGACGGAGCGTTGCGTGCGGCAGGGCGGGCGCGGGCGCGAGATCCGGCGGTGCCGGTCGCGCCGCGTTCCCCGAACCAGCTTCGGCACGTCGCCCGCCAGGTCTCCTCCCGGGGTGGACCCACTCCGCCCCGGCGACGAGCGACCGGACCCCGTCCGTTCGCTCCCGCACGCGCCCTCCCGCGAGGAGGGCCCGGCCTTGGCAACGACACCGCAGGGCGCGGCGCGCTGCGAGCGCTGGCGCATCGTGCCCCTCGACACCCCGCGCGTCCTGCGCCGCTGCCCGCGGTGCGACGCGCCGCGAGGCTTCCGATCGTCGGGACGCTTCCGGGTCAACGCGCAGAAGCGCCGGCTCGACGTCTGGCTCGTGCACCGCTGCGAAGCGTGCGGCGAGACGTGGAACGCCCCCGTCCTCGAGCGCGTCGCCGCGTGCGACGTCGCACGGGAACTCCTCGATGCGTTCCTGCGCAACGACGCCGACACGGCGTGGAGTCATGCGTTCGCCGTCCGCGGCGCGATCCGCGGGCGATGGCGACCGCTATCGCGTGGAGCGGACGATCGAAGGGGACGCGCTGGCGGCCGGCCAGCGCGTCCTCCGGCTCGAGCTCGCCGTCCCCCTGGCGCTCCGGCTCGACCGCCTCCTCGCCACCGAGCTCGGGGTGCCGCGCGCCCGGATCGCCGGGTGGCACGCGAGCGGGGCGCTGCGTCTCGAGCCCGAGCCGAGGACGGGCCTCCGGGCGCGCGTGCGCGGCGGCCAGCGCGTGCTCCTCGCCGGCCCGGCCGCCGGCGACGCTGCGGGCCCGCTCTGCTAGAACCGCCCGACCCGGGCGCGACGCGCGGCCGGGGCGGGCGGGGGCGGCGTGACGACGGATCGCAGCGGCAGCGGGTGGGGTCCCTACTGGCTGCCGTACTTCGGATTCCTCCTGCTCGGGGAGGTGCAGGCCAGGCTCCCGGAGGACCTCGCGCCCCACCTGCGGATGGTGCGCGTCGCCGTCACGGCCGGGCTTCTCGTCTACTTCTGGCGCCGCGGGGACTATCCCGAGCTGCGGGGCTGGCGCCCGACACCCGGCGGTGTGATCCAGGACGTCCTGCTCGGCCTCGCGACCACGGCGCTCTGGGTCGGGCCGTACCTCCTGTGGCAGGGGCTCTCGCGTCCCGGAGCGGGGGAGGGGTTCCATCCGCAGGCCCTCGGCCCTGCGCTCGCGCCGTGGCTCCTGTTCGTGCGGTTCTTCGGCTTCGCGTTCGTGACGCCGTTCATGGAGGAGCTCTTCATCCGCAGCTTCCTCATCCGCTACCTGGACGTCTTCGACACCGGCGAGGACTTCCGCGACGTCCCGATGGCGCGCTTCCGCTGGCGAAGCTTCCTCGGCACGTGGGCGGCGTTCACGTTCTCGCACCTGCCCTGGGAGTGGCCCGTCGCGGCGGCCACCGGCCTCCTCTGGAACCTCTGGCTGTACCGGCGCGGCCACCTCGGGTCGCTCGTGCTCGTGCACGCGGTCACGAACGGGTCGCTCTTCCTGCTGGTGTGGCTCGGCTCCGGACGGCTGCCCGACGGACACGGCGGCCTCCTCGACCTCTGGTACTTCCTCTGACACGCGCTCGCGTCAACCCGGTCCCCGCAATCCGTCCACGAAGCGGCGGTCGATCGCGTCCTTCAGCCGGAACGCCAGGCGGCCGTCGAACACGGCGCCCCACTTGCCGCCGATCGCCGTGCCGTCGCCGCAGTTGAGGAGGGCCAGGAAGGCCGGCTGCGGATGGAATGCGCGCAGCGAGCGACCGGCCAGCCGGGCCTCGAGGTTGGCGGCGAGCACGGGCGCCGCACGCACGGCGTAGACCCCCGCCTTCGGCACGTCGCGCCCCGCATCGAAGCTGGCGGCGTCTCCGACGCAGAAGAGGGAGTCGTCGCCCGCGACCTGGAGCGTCGGCCGCACGCGCGCGAACCCGTGCGCGTCGCGCGCCAGCGCGGACGCCGCGAGGAGCGGCGGCGGCGCCGGGCCCGCGGCCCATACGACGCCGTCACACGGCAGCCGCTCTCCGCCGCCGAGCGCGAGGCCGCCGGGCCCGACCTCGGCGACGCGCGTGCGGAGCCGGACTGCGATGCCGCGCCGGCCGAGCGCGCGCGACACCGCCGCAGCGAGGCGGGGCGTGCGCCCGCCGAGCAGCGCGTCGCCGGCCTCGACGAGCGCAACCTCGCCGAGGCCGCGCAGGCGAGCCAGGAGCGCGAGGGCGAGCTCGCAGCCCGCCGCGCCGCCGCCCACCACCACGAGGCGGGGGGCGCCGCGCTCCGCGGCCCGCAGCGCACCCGCGAGCCACGGATCGAGCCGGGCCACGAAGTCCGCCATCGGGCGCGTCGCAAGCGCGTGCGCGCGCACGTCCGGGAGCTCGCCGCCGAGGACGCCCGCGCCCACGTCGAGGGATGCGACGTCGTAGCGGAGCGTTCCGGCGGACTCGCCAGGATCGCCCGGCTTCCCGGCGCCGCCCCGCGCCCACTCCACGGCGCGCGCGAGCGCATCGACGCGCCGCGCCGTTCCGAGCACGAAGCGCGCGCCTGCGCGCGCCGCGAGCGCGCGCAGGTCGATCGCGAGCGCGTCCGCGGCGTACTGGCCGGCGACGAAGCCGGGGACCATGCCCGAGTAGTGGAAGGCGGGACCGTCGCTGAGCAGCGTGACGCGCGCCGCTCCCGGCGGGCGCGCGCTCCAGCGCCGCAGCAGCAGCACGTGCGCATGCCCGCCGCCGACGAGCAGCACGTCCCGACTCGAAGCCCCCGGCTGCGGCACCCGCCCTCCCGGCTCGTGATCCGGCGCGAGGGTAGGGCGGCCCGCCGGGAGGGCCGAACGTGCGAGAGCCCACGACCCCCCAGGCATCGTGGGCTCTCAGGAGCGAGGCGCGCGCGTCCGGCGACACGACGCGCCCCCGGCGCTTTGCAATTTCGACACGCCTCTTCGGCAGCGCTCCGGTGCAATCCCCGCACCAGCTGCGCCCGGCAGGCAAGGCGACCCGAGACGAGTCTGCGCGGCGCGCGGGATCGCGGAGGGCCCGTTCCGTGGAAGCGGGGTTCCGCGCGAGGGAAATCTGGTTCTTCTTCGGCGGAGGCGCGAAGCCCCGGCGTCAGTACGCGGCGCCGCGATGCCCGAGCCGCACGCGCCGCGCGACGTCCGTCAGCGCGATCACGCTCTCGCGCGCGGAGGGGCCCGGAACGCCGCGGGCCGCCCGCTCGCCCGCCTGCTCGACCGCCGCCGCCGCCAGCGCGAGAGGCGCGAAGCCGAGCGCCGTGGCCTCGTGTCCGAGCCCGCGCGCATTCGCCGCGAGGCCCTTCCAATCGGCGGCGCTCTCGAGGTCCTGGAGCACGTCGATGCGCTCTCCGAGCGCGATCACGAAGGCCTCGAGCCGCGGCTGCAGCTCGGGGTCGCCGGCGAGCGCCGAGACGATCGGCGACCCGTCATCCTGGATGCCCATGCTCCCGTTATCGGAAGAGGCCGGCCCGGACTGAACGGTGCTCCGAGACGCCGCCTCTCGGGCGGTGCGGGCGGTTCCCGGCTCGTCCTGACCCCGTCCTAGCTGCGGGGCTGGAGACCCCGCGGATCCGCCACCTGCGCCGACGCGCGGCCCGACGGCTCGCGCGTCCATACGACCCGGGCCGGATCGACGGCGCGAACCGGGACGCCCTGCGCCGCGAGCCGCGCCCGGAGGCGCAGCAGCCCCGCGGCGGCCTCGCGCGCGGGCGGGCCCGGAGCGGCGGGGCTCGGCGCGCCCAGCAGGAGCCGGGCCTCGCGCCCGCGCGCGAGCAGCGCGAGCGGACGCGGCGCGAGCGACCGCGACGCGAGGAAGTTCGCCGCCACCCAGAGTCCACGGGCGGCGCCTCGATCCATCCCTGTGTAGAAGCGCACCGCGCGCGGCCCGAGCGCCCCGGCGTGCGCGCCTTCGGCCGTGGGCGCGTCCCCGGCTCCGGACGGGGACGGTGCCGGAAGCGCCGAGAACGCGGCGAGCTCCGCCTCCGCGAGCTCGCGGCGCGCGAAGCCGCTGAAGCCCTCCTGCGTCCGGCGCACGCGCCGGTAGCGGCGCCCGTCGCGCGTCGCGAGCCGCGCGAGCCGGTCGTAGTCGCGCTCCGCGAGCGTCGCCGTGAAGGTCTCGAGCTCGCGCCACCACGCGTGCGCCTCGGCGCGATCCCCACCGGTGTAGGCGAGCAGGAAGCGCAGACGGTCGGTGGCGGCGGCGAACGGGAGACCGCGCTGGAGCTTGGCCAGCATCCAGCGGCGGTCCGCGCGCCCGACGCGCGCCCGCAGGCGGGCGCGCTCGAAGTCGATCAGCAGCGGCGCGTCGGGCGCCTCCGGCCGCACCAGGAAGTTGTTCGGCGTGAAGTCGTCCTGGAAGAGCCCGGCGTCGTGCGCGCTCCGTGCCAGGCGGCCGAGCGCCGCCGCCAGCGTGCGGCGCGCGCGCGGGACGAGCGCGTCGCGCAGCACGAGGTCGAGCACGTCGGTGGCGCCGTCGAGCACGGGCAGCAGCAGGCAGCAGCTCTCGAGGAGCCCGCGGGAGCGCATCTCGCCGGCGGCCAGCGGCACCGGCACGGGCAGGCCGCGTGCGGCGAGCGCCTCCGCCAGCGCGAGCTCGTGCGCCGAGCGCGACGGCCGCCCGACGCGCCGCAGCGCCACGGCGAGCGGATAGCGGTTCCGCTTCAAGAGGTGGTCCGGAGGGGCGGGGCGCCGGAGCGCGAGCGGGTACAGCTCCTTGCGTCGCCCCGTCTTCACGTTGCGCGCGTCGCCGCGCTCCACCGCGGCGAGCGCCGCAGCCAGAAGCGGACGCACGGCCTCGGGATCCTCGCCCGTGCGGAGCCGCCAGCGCACCCCGCCCGCCGACACGCGGGCCGGCAATCAGCGCCCTGCGACGCGCACGACGTGGAAGACGAGCCGCTCGCCCTCGGGCGCGGACAGCTCGAGCGTGTAGCCCTGCCGTCCCGGGAAGTCGGCGAGGATGCGCTCGGCGTCGCTCCCGAGCTCGACGAGCCGGAAGCTCGCCTTCCCGCCCGTGAAGTCCACCTCGCGCGCCGGCGCGTCGGGCTCGCCGAACACCGCGATCCGCAGCTTGCCCGAGAGGATCTCGTACTCGAAGCCGTGGTCGCGCTTCATCGTCACGTCGAAGTCGCGCTGCACGGTGTCGGGCCGCGAGCGGCCGCGGATGGTGATGATCAGCGCTCCGCCGACGCGGGGCTCGGGCGTTCCGGTCTCGGACGTGCAGTGGGCCACGCCCGGCGCGTCGGAGTCGGGGAACTGGATGCGGTTCTGGGGCGGCGAGGCGCCCAGCGTGCCGGGCGCGATCACCACGGGACGGAGCACCTGGCGCGCGGCGCCGTCCACCTGACAGATCATCGGTGCGCGGAACTGGCCGCGCGCCCAGTCGAGCGCCAGGAGGTTCAAGTCGATCGGGGCGCCGGGCATCCCCGGGCTCTGCGCGCGCGCGTCACGCGCGGCGAGCCCGAGCGCGACGGCGCAGACGAGGGCGGGGACGAGGACTCCGCGCATACGGGACGGCCGCACGGCGGCGCAGGGTACCAAACGCGTTGACGGGCTCCGCGGGCTCGCGCAAGGTGGACGCATGCGGTGCTTCGCGTGCGACGCCGAGCAGGACCTCGGGCAGAGCGGGAAGGTGGGCTTCCGCGACGCGTGCCCCCGCTGCCGCGCCGACCTCCACGTCTGCCGCAACTGCGCGCACCACGACCCCGGCGCGAGCAACCAGTGCCGCGAGCCCCAGGCCGAATGGGTGTCCGACCGCGAGCGGGCGAACCGCTGCGACTGGTTCTCCCCGGGCGCCGGGGGCGGGGGGGCGGTCGCGAAGAGTCAGGAGAAGGCGCGCTCGGCTTTGGACTCCTTGTTCAAGAAGAACTAGAGGTTTCAAGTCCCTCAGCCCCGATCCCGATACGCCCTTCGTGCAGGATCCGCGCTCGAAGGACACCTGGACCGTCTTCAAGATCATGGGCGAGTTCGTCGAGGGGTTCGAAACCCTTCGGCCGGTCTGGCCCGCGGTCTCGATCTTCGGCAGCGCGCGCGTGCGGCGGGGGCACCGCTACTTCCAGGACGCGGTCGACGTGGCCGAGGCGCTCTCGAGGGCGGGCTTCTCGATCATCACCGGCGGCGGCGGCGGCATCATGGAGGCGGCCAACGACGGCGCGCGCCGCGGCGGCCGCGGCCAGTCGATCGGCCTCAACATCAAGCTGCCCCACGAGCAGGCGCCGAACCGCTTCGCCGACACCGTCCTCCACTTCGACTACTTCTTCGCGCGCAAGGTCATGTTCGTGAAGTACGCCTGCGCCTTCGTCGGGCTGCCCGGCGGCTTCGGCACCCTCGACGAGATCTTCGAGGCGCTGACGCTCAAGCAGACGCACAAGATCCACGACTTCCCGGTCATCCTCTTCGGCAGCGACTACTGGTCGGGCCTCGTCAAATGGGTGGAGGACCGCATGCTCTCGGAGCGCATGATCTCGCGCTCCGATCTGAAGCTCTTCCACGTGACGGACTCCGTGAACGACGTCGTGGACGCGATCCGGAAGCACTACCGGCAAAGGCAGCGGAAGCGGGGGCCGCGCGCGGGGAACGGGCGGGATACGCCCTAGTTCGGGGCGGTCTCGACGGGCCAGCGCTCGCCCACCATGCGGTCGAGCTCGGCTGCGAACGCGAGGAGGCGGCTGCGGACCACCGTCTCGTCGTCGTCCACGTCGGCGGCGATGCGGATCAGCGCTCCGTCGGCGCGACCGTCGATGAGCCGGCCCAGCAGGCGATCGACGTTCTGGTCGAGCCCGCCCACCATGCCCGTGCGCCGATACGAGCGGTACCAGAACTGCACGAGCTGGCGCTTGCCGTCGCGCTCCACGACGTACTCGTTGAGCGTCAACGCCGCGTCGGGAGAGCCGGGCGGACCGGCGGTCAGCTGACGCGCGGACTCGATCCCCCAGCCCGCGCCCGTGTAGCAGCCGCGCGGCGTGTGCTCGGGGCGACCGCCGCGGTCGGTTCCGTAGTAGCCGATGTAGGCCCAGATGGCCTTGCCGGAGGGATGCACGTAGAGGCGTTGGATGTTGAGGTCGGCGCGGAGCTCGGCCTCGACCGTGTCCTCGAGCGCCACCGGCCTGGCCTTCCACTCGTGCAGCTGCTCGGGCAGGGCGGCGAGCGCGCTCGCATCCACCGTCCGCGCGGGGCGGAGCTGGAGCCACCACGCGCCCGCGCCGACCGCGAGGAGCGCCACGAAGAGGAGCGAATTTCGCCTAGCTCAATAGGCTGAGCTGACGGTGCCGCAGGTGAGACACCACGGCGCCTCGGCAAGCATGGTCGTCCGCCGCGCAAGCGGCATCACAAATGTTTTTTAGTGGTGATGGGCCGAAATGCTCTTGATGATTCGGACAACAGTCACGCGCCGAACTCGCCCTCTGCCGCAAACACGGTCGGCAGGCCTTGATGCGCGTTCGAGCATTCGACGAGTCTAAGCGCGCGACGCTGCAATGCAAGCTGAGCAGAACGGCAATGACCTAATTCAAGGGTTAAGCAGCCTCTTCTGGAGCACACGTTTGCTCATCACCTAGGCGAAAACCACCACCGAGGCTCCGCAAGGCATGCTCCTTAAGTGTCTCCACGTCGCGGACACCACCTGCCGTGGCTGACACGAGGATGCGGTGCGCCAGTTTCTTCTTCATAAGCGCGATCTTGTCTTCAGTGCTCAAGTCCGGATTCGCGGCACTCAACTCTTGCCATGTGGCGTCGAAGGCAGCCGTAAGCGTGTCTAGTTCCTCCGGCTTGAAAAATGGCGCGTATTCTTTGAAAGGCATTGTCCAAACTCCACAATCAAAGCGGGAGGGCACTCAGTCACCGTTTGCTTGGGGGACCTCGGTGATGACGAAAGCTAGCAGGTTCTTAGGGCGGCTGTCTTGATGCGGCGCAAGGTGTTAACGCGTGCGGTGCATCATAAACGTTCGATAACGACCCTGTGCCAGCGATGGATCCGAACAAACCTCCGAAGATCGGCGCCGGGGGCGGCTAGTAGGGTTCGTTTCGTAACATCAAGCGGGCGGCCCGAAAGGGCTGGCCGCGAAGCCTGCGCTGTCACCGGAAAGCCATCCCTAAGACCAGGCAATGTCCGCTATGGGTTATGAGCAGGCATCGCGTCACGTCCGCGTCATGTCCGTTTTTCCCCCAAAAGCGGACATTCGTCAGCGCATTGAGCATGTCTGCTTTGTGCCAATAGCAGACATCCCTTGCTCCCAGACTTCGCGATTATCGACGCTGAACCATCTCAACTAGACACTGGCCGCTTAGCGGGGCTCGATGTTCGGATCTCCGCCTGGACTTCCAGGAGCGGGGATCACCTCCTTCCCCATCCCCGACCGGAGGTGGCGTGATCACGCCCTGACGTTCGGCTGGAGGTTGAGTAGTCTGCTCCTCCTGCTCCGGGTGGGTCCTATCCCTGCGGAATGGTCTTCTCGGTCGTATCGTCGGGCGAAGCGGCAAAGGTAATTCCAAGACCGAAGCAGGAAGCAAGGAAGATCAGCGCTATGCTTATTGCTGCACCTCTAAGCATGGCATTTCTCCAAGTGGTTTTTACTTTAGAAACAGCTCCCGCCAACTCTCGTTCCCTTGTTGAGCGGAACTGTTCGGCCGATCATCACATTATTAATACGTAGCGGCTGTGATCTAAAAGGAAAGCCAACCAATGTCGGCACCTGATCGATTTATCGCTTGGTGTAAGCAGGAGCAAGCCAGCCTGCAGCAGCAACTCGAGCTCCTGGAGGCGAGCAAAGTTTTGACCGGAGAGGATCGAGGATCTGGGTGGGTAAACACCAGCGCCGAATCCAAAACGCGCGTTAAGGAGAGACTCGCGGAGCTGGAGTCACTCTTGACCGAGACTGGATCTGCAACCGTTTCGAAACCCGCTAATGGGTCGATCTTGCCGGATGCAACCATCAAAACGGATACAACAATCAAAAAGGTGGAGGCCAGTTCTTCGCCGAGGGGAGAAATGGGCCAGAAATATCTCGTCGCCGGCAAGCGCGTTTCGATGCGTCTTTGGATTGACGAACCGGGGGGAAAGCTCAAAGCCCCAACCGCGAGAGACTATGAGACCGTGGGCTATGTGATCTCCGGTAGCGCAAGGCTCGATTTGGAAGGACAAACTCTAAACCTCAAGGCTGGAGATTCGTGGCTAGTGCCAGCGGGCGCGATGCATCAGTACACAATCATCAATCCATTCACGGCTGTCGAGGCAACGGCACCGCCGGCGGAAGTTCATGGCCGCGACACACCGGTCTAGCAACCGTTCCTGCTATCGAGTTGACTTTGGGTCAGATGCGGACTCTGGCAAAACCTCCGGTACTTCCGCTCTTGGCACTCACGCGGCCGGGTTTGTTCCCTGCCAGTCTAACGCTCAGGTTTTGGAACTTTTTAACGGTCAATCGCCTTCTAACAGCATGTTGCGCCTTGTTGCCGGAACGGTGCTCTTATTGCTAATCGGCTTTACCGAGGCTTTGGCCGTTGAGGAAATAAAAAAGGACAACATAGGTCCTTGGGAAATCGAAGCGACCTTCAAAGACAACAAATTTGATCATTGTGCCATAAGCCGCAAGGTCGACGAGGTTGTAGCGAGCTTCCTACGCACGAGTGATGGACTAAGCCTCACGCTTGAATCTCCAAATTGGAAATTGGAGCGGGGAAAGAATTATCCCGTCCGGATGAAGGCAGGCGCTGCGAGCTGGAACACCGACGTAGCTGCAGAAACTAACTCTGTTTCCGTGCCTATCTCGGAGAAAAAATTCAAAGAAGGACTTCGTGCAGCCAATGCATTTGTCGTCGAGGGTGCCGGAGCAACAATCCGAATTCCTCTGGATCAGAGTTGCGCGGCACTCGACAGGCTGGATAAGTGTCTGACGAAAAATAGCCGCGCAGTGGAAACCAACCCATTTGTTGCGCCAACTCGGCAACCGTGACATCCGCTGCAGTCCGCTTTTGGGTAGTTGCGGACGTCGCGGTAGACTCGGGGCGGCAACACTCTTTATCCGCTAGCTTTCATATCACGTACCGCTGCAAGGACTCTTCGTCGCTTCCAAGCACCTCCAGTTGCTCAAGAGACTGGAGGAACCGTGCTCCCCACACGTCGCTGCTGTTCTGCGACAAGGTGGCGAGGATGTGGCTATGCCGTTCCTGCCGCTCCGACAGCGGCATCTCCAGTGCCCGTGCAATGGCATCCGCTACTAGTTCCAAGTCGTAGGGATTAACCAGCAGGGCATCCCGACATTCGGCGGCGGCACCGGCGAACCGGGAGAGAATGAGAACCCCCGGATCATTAGCATTCTGAGCAGCGACATATTCCTTGGCCACTAGGTTCATGCCGTCTCGCAGCGGAGTAACGACGCCCACGCGAGCCGAGCGGTAGAGACCGGCCAAGGCTGACCTGCTGTGGGCGCGATTGACATAGCGGATCGGTGTCCACGATGCTTCGCCGAACCTCCCATTGATGCGACCCGCGACGGCGCCAAGCGCCTGTTCCAGTTCGTGATACTCCGGGATCTCCGACCTGCTTTTCGGCGTGATCTGTAGATATGTGACTTTGCCGCGCCAATCTGGCCAATTTGAAAAGAATAGGTCGAATGCCTCCATACGCTGGATGAGGCCTTTGGTGTAGTCGAGCCGATCAACGCCAATCAACAACGTTCGCCCCCCGAGACTTCTCGACGACCTCCCGAACGAACGACGATTGGGCCGCACGACGCGCAAGTCGCTCGAATCCGCCAGTATCGATACCGACTGGGAAGCTACCGACGCGGGTGTTTCGACCGTCCTGACTTAGAACCATTTGACGGTCCGTCGCTAGCAAGGTCCTGATGTTCGAGCCGCGATTTTCGGAGAGCACGTAGCGGACGAAGTTTCGTACGTCGCCCTCCGTCTGAAAACCCACCAAATCATATTGAAGCAGGGATGACAGGAAGCGTTCATGGCGCGGGAGGACGGTTATAAACTCCGGCGCGGGGAATGGAACGTGTAGAAAAAAGCCAATGCGATTGATGTGACCACGTTTTCGTAGTTCATCCCCGAGCGGGATAAAATGATAGTCATGAACCCAAATTAGATCACTTGGCAGGATAACTTTGGCCAGTTCGTCGGCAAAATGCTGGTTGACGCGTAGATATCCAGTCAGATCGCGCCGCGTGAACTCAGCAAGATCGATGCGGTAATGCAGGATGGGCCACAGAACGCGGTTAGCGAACCCACCATAGTATTCTTGATAGTCCTCCTCTGCTAAATCGGTCAGGACGTACGACTGTTTGGATTTTTCTATTGTTTTCGTGGTGACCTGAGTGCGTGGAACCACGTTTCCGCTCCATCCGAACCACACCCCCGTATACCTTTTCAGGGTCGGCGCCAAAACGACCTCGAGCCCACCAGCTCGATGCGCTCCGCTCTCAGTCGGAATAGCAACCCAATTCGAGACGAGGATCAGCCGCAAAGCGGTTCTCCTAACGTCGGTGGTGGCCCCGGAGTCTGCGGCTTCTTCTTATAGAGCAGCCATCGCCTTGGCGCAGTAGGCTCGATTACAACGCAAGATGGACCCGCTCCTAGTCGACCAAGGGGGGTTGCAACGGCTGAATGACTTCCGAAATGGGTCAGTAACTGACGTCGCAGCGCCCTGTCGAGTTCGTCTGCTTCGTGCCAATAGCGGATCAATTACTTACTAGCCGGTACGCGCCGCTGCAGGAGCAGCCTCTCGGTCTTTCTGCGAAATTTCTCTTGGTGCATCAACTCGCTCGTGCTGGCGCCCGTTTGGTCCATCGACATGGACCGAGCGGCCTTCAAAATAGGCGCCGCGCTCGAGGGTCAGAGTTTGGTGTTGAATGTCGCCTACGACATGTGCTTGCGACTTTAGAATAATATCTCCGCCCCGAATGGGTCCCTCGACATTCCCATCTACAACTATCCGATCGGCTGCGACCGTTCCGTTGACCTGAGCCCCGCGTGAGATAATGAGCGAAGTGCAATGCAGTTCGCCGTCAATGTGCCCGTTCACCTCCACCAGCCCCTCCGCGGTGACGCTTCCAACGATCTTCAATCCTTTAGCAATGACCGTTCCTCGGTGTCTCGACGCAAACATGAGTGCCTCCCGTAGATGGACCTAACTAAGCACTACGCGAATCCGGGTGTGATCGGGGTCCTTAAAGCCCGCGAAACAGGTTGCCGATGAGCAGCACCAAATAGCCAATCAGCAGAGTCTCAAAAACATGAGCATTGACGAACGGGATTGAGACGTGTGCGTAGCGAACGAGCAAAGCCAGAATCACCAAAATCACGGAGACAATGAACGTCAGTCTAGTAGGCGGTGTCAGCCAATAGGTCGTACGTGCCACGGCTTCCTCCCAAGGTCGGGTTGCCCGTTAGAAAGAATCATAGACTTAATTTGGGATGATGCTGCCATTCTCGCCAAGCTCGATGCCTGCTTTGGTTAACGCATTCACGACGCCGCTAAGTTGGCGAACAAGAACGATCCACGCCGTCGCGCGTTTGACCCTACAAAACCGCGCTGAAAGTCCACTCGCTTTGCGAATGCGTGAATTAGATTTGAGAACCTCGAGAATTCGGCGCGGCTGGCTAGATCGGCTGAAAGGCTACGACCGCCTATATGGGACCAAGGTCACGGATGGCAAACGCGCAGCTTACGGAAAGGGTCCGGCGCGGCGAACTGTGTGTAGCTTACTTAGGTACCGTCCTCGAGATCCACATCCGCAGGTTCTTGTTGGCCAACCAGCAGATCGATAGTTCGATCCGTCAAAAATCGATAGACATCATTGAAAGGCAGTTCCACGACCTTTCTCCCAAAAGCGTGTCCCCCAATGTCACGAGGGGCAAAGATAAAAATCAGATCAGCATTTCGAAAACCAAAGGATTGAGAGATCGACGTACCGCCTAAATCGAACTTCCAATCTTTGCCGGTCAAATGGAAGTCAGGTTCGGCCCTCAAAGCGTTTTCACAGTAGATAGAAAAGAATTTCATCGCCATTGTTTCATTATGTACTAAGTCCTTTAGGAACAATTCCGCAGAATTCTCTACATCAATATTTAATGTTCGAGTATAATGGTGGCGTTGCGTTTCCCCCCTTCTGTACGTCGAAATATAATACTCAATACTAATCAGAGAGCGGGTCGCCGTTAGGACGATGGGCTGGAGCCAGAAACCATCGTTGGGGGACTTTTCTAAGCCTAGCTCCTTAATTTCCTTCGCCGAAAGTCCGGAGCCTGCCTGCACCAAAAAAGCTTCCAGAATATCCTGAGCCGTCCCTTCGATAAGAGAATTAGCGGCAGTAATTAAGTCGTCATCCGCCAGGTCAAACTGGGGGATTGTTACCCCGATATCACAGTGCGTCGGGTTTTCTGGAAAAATTTGTCGTTGTTTATATTCTAATCTGGTCGGTAGAAAATCTAGTTTTCCTGTCGCCTTACCATGCAAGACACGTAACAGTGTAACTAGCTGGGGTGTTTTTAGATCATCAAGGGCCTCAAACTTCTGGAAGTTCTCAAGTTGGTCAGGTATTTTGCACGCTTCCAGGCGAGCTAGAACGACATACACATCGTCTGCTTCTTTTTCCGCCCAATCGTTAAGAGCTTGAATTAGTTCTTTGCGCAGTAGGCCATGTTTATCTACTGAACGTTGCGACAGAAATATTATGAGGAGGTCACAGCGGCGAATAGCAACCGATAAGGCCCGTTCCCAAAGCGCTCCAGGTGGGCGGTCCAGGTTGTCCATCCAGGGTTTTAATCCGGCCTCGTGGAAGGCCCGATAAAACCTTTCTACCCTCATCATGTCGTCCGGAGCGTAACTGAGAACGATCATCTGAAAGCCAATCAGCGAGGTCCCGTTGCCGCAGGGCCGATATAGTTCGGCACCACCTCCTCAACTGTTTACGTCCCCGCACGGCTTGGACTGGCTATGTCGTGCTCGGCCAAACGGGGTCAGCGGTTTCAACGTCGCTCATCCTGCTTTGATTTGAGCAGCCGCGTAACCACAGTGTTCAGTTCGGCTTCGTCTTTAAGCGATTGACCCAGCCGTTCGGCTAACTCTACGAGGACTACACGCACGTCATGCGCAAGCTCCAGGCAGCTCTTATCTGTCTGTTGGTGAAGGTCGGCGCTCAATGCTGAATGCAATAGCACCAACGGGTTGTGCCCATTGATGAGCAGGGCTGGTGGGACTGCGTCTTTGACTGATATGAGCGCCTTCTTAAAGTGTTTCTCTTTCTTTGCCCGACCGAGGGTCTTTATCATCTCGGGCGGCGCTCCGACTTTTTCAGCAAATCCGATGATCTCGTCGAGAATTTGGTTTTTGTGATTTTCAACCACGCGGCTGTAATAGACGAATGCCGCGATCCCGAGACCTTGATTTTCGCAACGCCTCCCTTGGAGAAAAATCTCTCGCTCGTCTCCTAGTAACCTGATAAGTCGAGCAGGGACGGGAGGACCATAGTTCGGTTGTTCGCCGAACTTGTAAGCCAAAGCCGCGGTAAAATCCTCGCCTTGCCTATCGATTAACAGGGAGAACATCTTCCGCCCTTCCCGGCAGTTGGAGCAAACATAGGTAAGATACGTCATTTTCTGCTCCCCTCGGGTTAGGTTGACTGAACCCTCTTCATAGCGGAAGAAGCGAGGACCATTACATGTATCGCTCGTACAATGCAGTTCTAGCTCAGGTTTAGCTAATTCGTGATACGCAGCACCTGCTGGAGTATGCTTGATCGAACAACCATCAAGCACCTTCCTCCACTGGTTAGGTGGCACGCTTTCCAAAAACTCCGCGAATGAAATTGGTGTTGGCTCTTCGCTTGAAGCTTCATTGGATTTGTTTGTCTGGCTCATGAATCTATCCCTCTTCACGCGCAGATATTCCGCGCCCGGTAGGGCACGGTGCAAGTGCGGCGAGATGCCTTCAATGTAACCTTCGGCTAGCTTCACGAGTTTCGCCTGGGAGCTGAGGCGACCGGCGAGTTCTTCGGAGCCCGGCGAACTTCGCGGGTCAATTCATCAGACGTGGGCTTGGCGTAGGACCCTCGGCTATTCACGACCTTGTCGGCCGCGCCAAGCAACAGATTATCTAGTTATCACACCGAGATCGTGCATCGATAAACTACCTCCCCTTACGAAATTTCGCCGATAGTATCGTGAGGCTCAGTGGCCCAACGAGTAGCTCGCCGCCCCTCGGCTACTGGCGAATGCTGCGGCGGTCGTGCGGTTGGGTGAGATTTTCTTCTCTTTGCAGAACGTGAAGAATTCGTCAGCGTCGAGGAAGATGGGTAAAATGTTCACTCCCTCGCGCTTTGCGGCCGCCCGTTCGCTCTCGGCATTCTTCTCCCATTCATTGAAATCGAGCGGGAACGTCTCCCCGTCTTCCATGAATTCCCGGATAAGCGCGTAGTCTTCACGTCGGTACCACGGTGCGAAGTGCATTCCTTCCTCGCATTCTGGTCGGGCTTCCGCCGGCGCCACTTGCTTTTGGGATGGAGCCCAGGGTGGCTTTGGGCGGGCTTTTGGTGGGTTATCCGTCAACCCAACTGGGCGCGCAGAGAAATGTTCCTACGCCTGATTCTAATGCGGGTTAGATGAGGAAGCGAACCCAGAAGGAACCATGCATATTTTTTCAGTATGGTGGCCGTGACGATTGAAGACGATGTCCGGAGGGGGCTTGTGGCCGCTGCAAGAGAGGCAATTGCCTACCACGAAGCCGGGCATGCCATAGTCTCGATGAAGCTTGGCTACAGGTGCCTCTACGTCACCATAATGCCTGACGGCGATAGACTGGGACACGCCTGTTGCGAGGATCCTCTGGTTGGAGGAAACGACCACAAGATCAAACATGCCCTGCAAGTCCTCCTTGCCGCCAGCCTTGCAGAGAGCAAGCACATCGGCTCCCGGACGTGGGGTGATGCCGATGATCGCGTGAAGGTAACGAACCTCGCGCTGCTGGCGACTGACCGCGATACCGAGCATGCCGAGGCTCTCATCAACGAAATGATCGGCGCGGCAAGCGATCTCGTAGAGCAGAATTGGCCAGACATCGAAGCGCTGGCAGAGCGGCTGCTCATCAAAGGGAGGGTCAACTTTTTGGAGACCGACGCCGGGTGTTCAGAAGGCTCTAACTCATGCTGACAAGAAGGGGTGCTCAATCCCCGAAACCGCCGTTGGGCTATCATGGAGCAACGGAGTTGCCATCCCCCTTGGCGCGCCGATCACGGGAACTAGCTTCTCACCGCAACGGGGGTAGGTGACGAAGGCTTTACGGCTTCGATGGCACCATGCCGTGGGGACCGGGAGGCCGAAGATGTCCAAATGGCAAGCGGAAAAGGCTGAAAGAAATCGTCAATCGGTCGCGCGCCTCAATCGGGCATTGCCAGGCATCTTTCCATCGGCGGTTATGTCTTGGGCACTCGGCCGCCCTTTCGTGCCGCCGACGCCGCGGCTTGCGATAAATTCGTATTGGCGCGCCCACCCGATCCGCGCCGATCGGCTGGCGCGAGCCCTTGCAGCTCGGAGCGGAGCGCCCAGCGGCTGGACTTGGCAGCTCGACGACACCGGCAAGAATGGATTGCCAGCCACATATAGAGCGCCACCCGCGCCCTATCGCGAACGCCATACGTGCAAGGTCCAGGATTCTGCTGCGTGTGCGGCCAGCCGGTCTATCGCTTCGGTTGGCATGTCGATCTGTGGGATAGCGGCGCTAACATGAAGGCGAACTGGCATTGCGCCTGTGTGATCGCGTGGCAATTTTGGAACGTGCCGAATGGCTACGCCCGGCTCCTCCGGCGGTTGCAAGGGTGGCGGTGCGGCCAGAGCGGCAGACGGCTGTGGAAGAGCGCCGACGTTGATCACCGCGTGCCACTGTTTCGGGTCTGGAGCGAACACCGGGGAACGCAGTGGCCGGAGTTGCTCACCTATTGGGGCCTGCCAAACCTCCAGGTAATCAATCGCGATGTTCACGCCGCAAAATGCGCCCTAGAGGCGCGAGACCGACGCG
>CAVZDA010000009.1:0-3249462 GCA_963773895.1 uncultured delta proteobacterium
AGGTGGCCGCCGGTGAACGCGCGTGCAAATCCGGACCTCGCCGCGATCGTGAACGCGCGTGCAAATCCGGACCCCTCGCCACGATCGTGAAGGCGGCGCTGCCCATCTCCAAGCAGATCACCGACCTCGGGACCGCGGTCGAGGCCGTGAAGACCGGAGTGGCCGCAGCGCCGACTCGCAACTGCTGCACGCGCGTGCAGCAAATCCGGACCTCGCGGCGATCGTGAGGGCCGCCCTGGAGCCGATCTCCAAGCAGCTCACGGACCCTCAGCGCGGCCGTCGAGGCCGTGAAGACCGGAGTGGCCGCAGCGGCCGCCGCCGACCCAGCACCTTGTTGGGCGTCACCCCGTCTCAGTAGTTCCGCATCGGCATCGCCGACCCCGCCGGATGAAGCTGGGCAGACGATCCGGATAGGATATGGCGTGGCGTCGGCACCGAGGTCGGCATTCGTCTTGGTGCCACGAGCCCGTTCAGTAGTTGGACCCGGAGCCCGACGAGCACCCCGCAATGTCGCCACGGGCCGCCAGGCCCCGGAGCACGCCTAGTAGACTTCGACGACGCGGGCTCCACGCCGACGCCACCCAACCGAGGAGGCGAGCAATGGAGGTTCTCTACCCGCGTTGTGCCGGACTCGACGTCCACAAGGACGTGGTCGTCGCTGCAGTGCGCTGCGTATCCGTGCCTCGGCATCAAGAAGTGCGCAGCTTCGCCACGACGACGAGCGGCCTGTTGGCTCTGTCGGAGTGGTTGGCGTCACACGGCTGCACGCACGTCGCCATGGAAGCCACGGGCATCTACTGGAAGCCCGTCTGGCACGTGCTCGAAGGCGACTTCGAGCTGGTGTTGGCCAACGCGCAGCATGTTCGGAACGTGCCCGGCCGCAAGACCGACGTCGGCGATGCGGCTTGGATCGCCGATCTCTTGGCACACGGGCTGATCCGCAGCAGCTTCGTCCCGCCCGCTCCGATCCAGGAGCTGCGCGATCTCACGCGAACCCGCAAGCAGCTCACCCGCGAGATCGCCCAGCACACGCTGCGCCTGCAGAAGATCCTCGAGGACGCCAACCTGAAGGTCGCGAGCGTGCTGTCCAACATCCTGGGCAAGAGCGGGCGCGCCATGCTCGAGGCGCTCGTCGCCGGCGAGACCGATCCCGAGCGTCTCGCCGATCTGGCGCAGGGGACGGCGCGCAAGAAGCGCGCGTCGCTCATCGAATCGCTGCGCGGACGCGTGACTGCGCACCATCGCGGTCTGCTTCGGCTTCATCTCCAGCTCGTGGATGCGCTCCAGGCGGCGCTTCGGGAGATCGATGCGTCGCTGGGAAAAGCCATGGCACCGATCCAGCAAGCGGTTCGTCGACTGACGACGATGCCAGGCATCAGTGACATCGCGGCGCACGTCATCGTCGCGGAGATCGGCCTCGACATGGAGCGCTTCCCGACTCCAGCGCATCTCATCTCCTGGGCCGGACTGTGCCCCCGTAGCGACGAGAGCGCCGGCAAGCGCCGCTCGACGCGCGTCCGCAAAGGCGCTCCGTGGCTCAAGACCACTCTCGTCACCGCTGCGTGGGCCGCCGTGCGCACCAAAGACACCTACCTCCGCGCCCAGTTCCTGCGCATCAAGGCCCGCCGAGGCGCCAAGAAGGCGATCCTGGCCGTCGCTGCCTCCATGCTCAACGCCTCCTACTTCATCCTTCGTGACCGCGTCGACTACCGCGATCTCGGCTCTCACCACTTCGATCGCTTCGATCGACGCAAGACCATCCGACGCCTCGTGCGCCGCCTCGAAGACCTCGGTTGCCAGGTGGAGATCACGGCCCATGCAGCCTGAAGCTTCCTAGTAGACATACGGCAGCAGCCTCCACGAGCGCGCTTGGTACTGCTGGTACTCTTGGCCAAAGGACTGCACGAGCATTCGTTCCTCGGTGCCGATCCGGTAGACGTATACGGCCACGAGGACGATGACCACTACGACGAGAGCCAGGACGGACCCCGACGCTGCAACGGCACCGCACCAAATGAGGATGGCCGAGCTGTAGCCTGGGTGACGAACAAGCCGATAGATCCCGTGGGTGACCAAGGCTTGCTCTTCCGTGACGCGTAGGGTTCGAGAGTAGCTTGAGCCCAGGGTGCGGAAGGCGACGACTCGCACAACGACACCCGTGACGGCGAGCAGTGCGCCGAGCCACTGCACCCAGGGCGGCAATCGCGGACCGCGCACCTGAGCCGTAAGGGCGGCAGCGACGAAGATGTATACGAGGACGATGGCAACCGTGCTCCCGCGGTCCACGGCCGACGTGCGCCATGACCGTGCGGACGATCCTTTGCGCAAGAACAACTCGATGAGCCAGAAGCCGGTGAGCGCGATCGACGCCAGTGCTGTGGGAGAGGCAGACATCGGGGCCTACCGTTTGAGTCGACTCGCTCGCGGAACCGGGCGAAGCCCGCTGTAGCGAGGCGGTGCAACGAAGGGTTGGGCGGAATCACGGGACCACGTCACGTCCGGGAATTCTCCACGAGCGTGGCGATCTGCACGAATTCAACGGTGGGGCGCACACCATAGAGACCCGTCACGCGCTCAAGCAATTGATCAGTAAAGAACGCTTTGGCAGCGTCTTCTGAATCCCAGACGTAGAAGTTCACGGCCTCGCGCTTTGCAGTGTTGAACGTGAAAGCCTTTGAGCGAAGCCCCGGCATCCCGTCGAACCTCGCGCGAGCGGTCTCGGCGATCTTACGGATCGCTTGCTCGTCAAAGTCATCTCCGAAGCGAAACCTCACCACCACACCGATCATGTCGCAATCCTTTCGAGCGATCCAGCGAGTAGAACCACCCCGTGCGCCCGCGGGAGCCTCGGCGCGACTCGCACGATCGGCCCGAGTGCGGGGCGAGCCGCGGCTCGGGCTACGGATTCGCCGGCGCGCACACCTGGTGGATCGCCGCGGTCGGCGGCGCGAGCAGCGCACGCCCTATGACGACGGCGTCGGCCAGCGTGCAGCCGGCGCTCCCACCGACGTCGCACAGCTCGGGCTTGGTGAGCGTGGCGGTCGGCGGCTGGAGCAGGGAGCGCTGCGCGATCACCGCGTCCGCCAGCGTCACGCGGCCGTCGCCGTTCACGTCCCCACACTGACACGCATCGCCGATGCCGTCGGGGCCGGAGCCGGCGCCGACCCCGCCGCGATCGGCCTGATTCGCGTTCGCCGCGAAGGGGCAGTCGTCGGAGGTGTCGTCGACGCCGTCTCCATCGGAGTCGGGGAGATCGAGCACGGCGATCCAGCCCTCGCTCTGGCCGCTGGGGTTCTTGCCCTCGCCCACGATCGTTCGGCCGTCCGCGCTGACGCCCCGCGCGGTGACGAGCGTCCAGCCGGTGAGGGCGAGCCCGTAGTCCTGGACGAGGACCTGCGAGAGGCTCCGCATCCCGTGGCTCGCGTCCCAGATCACGGCTTCCGAGCCCGAGGCAGAGGTGCCGCTCCCCACGACGATCGCTCCGTCGGCGGACACGGCGGTGGCACTGCTGTTGGTGAACCCGCCCTGCAGATCGCCGAGGCCGACCATTCCGTCTGCCTGCGTCCAGCGGAAGGCTGCGACGCCCGCGCTCGAAGTGCTGTCGCCCACGACCACCTGGCCATCGGCGGACACGCCAGAGGCATGGCTGGTCTTGAAGGCTCCCCCCGGCAGGAAGCCGAGCCCGACCATGCCGTCCGCCTGCGTCCAGCGGAACGCTTCGGCGTTCGGAATCCAGGAGATGGGGCTCGTCGTCGCTGCGGAGTCGCTGGAGCCCACGATCACGGCTCCGTCGGCGGATACGGCGGCGGCACTGCTGTCGGTGAACCCGCCCTGCAGATCGCCGAGGCCGACCATTCCGCCTGCCTGCGTCCAGCGAAAGGCTTCGTTCCGGGCCAGGTAGGCCTCCGTGCCGAGAAGGTTGTCCCACGCGATCACGGCGCCGCCCACGACCACCGAGCCGTCGGCGGATGCGGCACTCGCCCCGCTGTACGAACGTCCATTGCTCTGCCATCCACCCGGCAGGACCCCCAGGCTCGCCATGCCGCCCGCCGGGGTCCACCGGAAGGACTCGAGCGGCTGGCCGAGCAAGCTCTCGGTTCCCGCTGCCGCGGACTCGCTCGAGCCCACGACCACCGATCCATCGGCGGACACGCCGGCGGCGCTGCTCGAGAACGCCCCGCCCGGCAGATCGCCGAGCCCGGCCATGCCCCCGGCTTGCGTCCAGCGGAACGCTTCGTGCGTCGAGTAGAAGGCCGTGGGCACCGACGCCGCGGATACGCCGTAGCCCACGACGACGCTGCCGTCGGCGGACACGCCGGTCGCGTGACTCTCGAAGGTTCCGCCGGCAAGGTCGCCCAGACCGGAGAAGCGCGCCGTGACGCCGGCCGGGCTCGAGCCCGGGCCCGCGCCGGCGGCGTCCACCTGCACGGCGGCGAGGACCACTGCCATTCCCGCGACGAACACCGGCGTGATCGTGGGCCGCGGCGGGCACCTTCCCGATCGGGCTCGCGTGCCGAGCCGAGGGCGGGTGGGTCGAGTCGCTCGAGCGAAGGCTCGAAGGAATCGCTGCATGAAGACATCCTGAAGCTGTCGCGGCACACGTGCGCTTCACACGCGCAGACGGACGGACGAACGATCGCGCGCACCGGCGCGGCGTCTCGCGCCGACTCTGCGCGCGCTCGGTGCGGCGTGCAAGGAAATTTCACGCGAAGGACCGGACCGCTCGATGCAGGTCTCAGGATCGACGCTCCCAGCAGCCGACCCGCCTCCCGTTCGACCCCAGCCAGAACTCGCTCGACGTGACGGAGGCGGGGAGCGGTGGGGCCGACGGCTCGCTCGAGATCGCCGCTCGCGGACCCGGCGGCGGCGATCGACGTGACCGAGACCGCCGGCCCGCTGGGGGCCGGCACGCGGGAAACCTTGATCGACCTGCGCAGCCCGCTCGGGGACGCCGCGGTGAACCTCGATCACCTCGGCCTCGGCCCGGTGATCGGAAGCGGCGTCCGCGCAGGCGACGACGTACGTCGTCGCGGCGGACGACCCCGACGGCGACCCGCTGCAGTACACGTGGGGTCCGGTAAACTCGTGAGGGTTAGTGATGGCTTCAGAACTGACGGACGTGCCCGACATCGTCGGCCGGAACGGGCGGGCATGGGAACGGCAGCCTATGGATGCGGAGCTGTGCCGATGGTTCATCGAACCCAAGGCGTCTCCGAGCATCCTGTTGACGGTGAGTCCCATCCGCTCCCCTGCCCTGAAACTTCGCGGGGACATGACCCATCACGTTGGCGGGTTGACCTACGTCTCCGAGGAGACTCCACGAGAGGCCCAGACCACGAATCGAGACGTGTCGGACTCCGACCTGAGAGTCGTGATGTACTGGCAGTTCTTCGGACTCACCCCCTCTCAATGTTGGTCCTTCGGTCATGCGGTCGCGCAGGTGATCTGCGACCTGGATTGCTCGGTGGAAGATCCCGAGGTCCCGTGGCGCGCGATCTTCCCGCAGCTGCACCAGCGGGTGGTGATGTCGGAGGAGGGCGAGATTTCGGGGCCGGATCGGAATCCCCGCGAGAACTGAGCCCGGTGTCTTGCCCGCCGCCGCGGCCGCCGCCGAAGTGCAGTCGACTGCACTTTCCCCGGACTCGCCGCGATCGTGAAGGCCGCGCGCGCTGCGCTGTGGCGCTCGAGCACGGGGAGCCGCTCCCGGCGTGTGCCGAGCTTCACGCAGCGCAGCGCCCGATCAGGTCCTCCGCCACTGTCCTCCGCCACGTGCTCCAGCGCGAACTCGAGCAGCGTGCGGGTCAGCCTGGTTGTCGCGCCGGGCCTCGCTCGCGCTCTCGGCGGTCCCGGGCGGCGATAGCGCGCTCGCGGTAGCCGCGGCGCTCCGGCTCGGTCTCGCCTCGGTCCCGGGCGCCAGCTCGGTCCATGGGTGGACGGCCGCGGAATCTGACCGGCGCCCAAGCCCTTGATCGGTAAGCGTTAAGGACGCGCTGATGGACGCCGGTGGACGGGGCCCGCGGGCACTTCGCAATCAGCAGGTCGCCGGTTCGATTCCGGCCATCGGCTCCATATTCCCTCGTAGGCTCGGTAAGCGCCTCGCTCGCACCGAGGCGACAGGCATAGCCGGTTGACGGCAAAGCCTGGTACGAATGTTTCCACCTCGCATGGGGCCGGAGGGAGATTCACCAATGCGAATGACCCGCCTTGCAAGACATCTGCTCCTGTTGTTCGTCGCCATCACCGCGTCTGCCTGCGGCCTTGGCCACGACGTCGTGACCGGCTTGGGTAACGGGGGCAATCGGTTCTACGCTACGCCTGTGATGGAAGAGTTGGCAGAGCAACTGGCTGGAAACGGAGTAGTTCCGCCGGTAACGGACGAGATGCTGAGGACGGCGTTCGATGCGATTGCAGGCCGAGCAGCAAGCGGGGACCCAGAGGCAGCACTCATTCTCTTCCGTGTGGCAGAAGAACAGCGGAAGGCGCAATCGAAGTGATCTTGCCACCCTAGGGTTGGACGCTTCCATGAGAAGGCCATCCGGTGTCAAGCCCTACGTGGCGGGCGGGCGACCGGGATCACGATCGGGGCCACGCTTCCATTCGCACTCGAGGTGCACGCTGGGGTTCGTCCCGAGCGGGCGGATGGAGCAACTTCTCTTCGCGAGGTTCGCTCGGAATCAACAGGGCCCGATCACGGAGGTCGGACTCACGTAACGGAGTCTCCGGAGAACCCGGGGCGGTTCACCAGCATGAGAACGATGCTCGTGAGGTTGAGGCGCGGCGCGCGCTGTACGTGGCCCGCGCGCTCGAGGCGGCGATCCACCTTGACGAAGACCCCCGTCACGGCGAGCAAGGTGGCCGCGAAGAGACCGGAGCACCACCGCCAGAGCGCGGGCTCCGACAGCCCGCTGTACGCGAGCGGGATCGGGAGCAGCGCGAACGTGAGCGCCACGGTGCCGGAGCCCACGATCATCGCGAGCGCCGAGAGGTCGCGCGCCTCGAGCCCGGTCACGTCGCGCGCGCGGAACACGAAGATGAGCCCCGAGAACCCGATCAGGGTCACGGCGAGCTGCGCGATGCCGATGAGCTCTTCGTTTGCCGACATGCTCGTGAGGTCCGATGCGCGCATCGCGGCGCCCTAGCCGCGCGCGCCCGGCTCCATGGCGACGACGTTCTCGAGCACGCGGCCGAACGCGATCTGCTCGTCGACGTCCGCGGGGACCCACCAGCTCTCGCCGAAGCGCTGCGCGAAGTCGCCGCGGAACACGATCGACGTCGGCGCCTCGGTGCGCGGGCGCACGTGCGCGACGTAGTGGCAGACGGCGAGGTCCTCGCCGTGCCGCCGCACGAGCTCGGACCGCCAGCGCTCGACGGACTCCGCCGCGCGGGGGAAGAGGCTCGCGTAGGCGCGGCGATACGCGTCGAAGGGCGTGACGCGCCGCTGCGCGGACGTGAGCTCGACCGGCCGCCGATCCAGCGTGCTCGGGATCAGGTCGACGACGAGCGGTCGTCCGCCCGCGACGATCTGGAGCAGGTATACGAAGGCCTCGCCGCCGGGCTCGAGGAGCTCGTCGAGCCGCCGGAACAGGATCTCGACGAAGCGGTTGCCCTCCGGACCGCCGTTCGACGTGAGCGTGCCGTCGATGCCGTCGGGCGTCGGAACGAAGGGCGGGTTTGCGAAGACCAGGTCGTAGCGCCGGCTCGGCGCGAAGCGCGCGATGTCGTCCGTGATCGAGGTGAAGCGATCGGTCGAGAGACCGCTCAGCGCGGCGGTGTCCCGATGGAACGCCGGAGCGCGCGGGTTGATGTCGACGAAGTCCACGTGCCGAGCGCCCAACGCAAGCGCCATGAACCCGTGCGGCCCCGAGCCCGCGAACGGCTCGAAGACGAGCTTCCCCCGCACGAGCTCCGGGAAGTTCGCCATGTGGTTCATCAGCGCGCACTGTGGGCTGCCGAGCGGAAGGATCCGCAGCGTGTCCCTCTTCTCGAAGATCTCGGTCTTGACGGTGAGGCCGTTGGCGAACCGATGGACGACCTCTTCGCCGCGAACCTCGCGCGTGCGGCCGAGGAGATCCGGGAGACTGGCGCCTGCGCTCATGGCCGTCCGCCGCCCATGTCGAGCTGCACGCCGGTGCGGTCGACGTGCTCGTGCGTCACGTGCTCGGAGCGGTCGAGCTCGCCCATCCGCTCGAGCTCCGGCGCCGGCATGGGGCGGACCGTGATCATCGCGCGGCCCAGTGTCCGCCCGTGCCGGCACCACCGTCAAATGAGGGGCTTCGAGCCCACCGCGCCAACTGGTACAGTGGGCCGCGCGAGACGGCCTTGCCCGCCCTCTTCAGAAACGGACGCAATCACCGGCGCGCCGTGGGTCCACGGCGCCCAGGAGCGATGCCATGGGCGACATGAAGAGGCGATCGATCGCGTCCACGGTCGTGGGCGTGCTGACACTGGTCGCCGGACTGGCCGCCTTCCTGGTTCCTCTCCGGCACCCGGGCCCCTACGGAATTCCCGGCCGGGGCCTGGTGGGTGGGCTGCTGAGCCTCGTACTCTCCGGTCTGCTCCTCGCGCGCGCGACGCCCGCGATCGCACGCGGCCTCGCGATCGCCGTCTCCCCCATCGTGCTGTTCTTCGCGCTCTACGGCGCGCTCGCGGAGCTCGAGGAGGTCGTCGTCCTCTACGCCCCCGATGCCGAGCTGCGGCTGTGGATCGTGGATGCCGATGGCGCCGAATGGGTCTCGATGTCGCGGAGCAAGGCGGCTTCGCACGCCCTCGACGGCGCGAAGCTCCAGCTCTTGCGCGCGGGAGCGACGCGCTGCGTGATCCCCCGGATCGTGGACGATCCCGTCGCGAATCGCCGCACGTTCGACCTGCGCCAGGAGAAGTACGCCGTGCAGCGCCTCGGGGGCCTGATCGGCATGTTCGGCAACGGCCCGGGGCCCGACACGATCACCCTGCGTCTCGATCCCTGTTAGCCGAGCCTCTGCAGAGAGTCGAACCGGAGGGGCTCGTCCACGTTCCCATCGCGATGGCGCCCGGCGGATCGACCTGCTCGATGGACTGAATGTCGGGCTCGATGACAGGGAGGAGGCGTCAGACCCGCGCCGGGCGGAGCCGTCTTCCCGCCGCCGCGAGAAGCGACAGCGACACCGCGCAGAGTGCGCCCGTCGAAGGCTCCGGGACGAGCGCCCAGCTCCCCGGAACGCCGTCGTTGCTGGCCAGGCTGTTGCCGTCGAGGAAGTCCGTCGCCTGGTCGATCTGGTCGGCGGGCCCGTTGTTGAAGGTCCCCATCACGCCGACGGCCGCGCCGCCGGAGAAGTCGAAGCTCCAGCTCACGATGAGACCGGCGGCGTCCGTGCTCACCCGCGGCGGCTCGGCGGTGGAGTTCGCGGGGGTGAAGACCTTCAGCCCGTCGCTGAAGCTCCAGCCATCGAGCGTGATCGCGGCGTTCGAGAGATTCGGTGCGAGGGCCGACGGGAGCTGGATCGTTCCCGAGAGCGAATCGCTCGTGGTGTAGCGACCCGCCACCATCTGAAAGGGGTTGCCGGCGTACTGGTAGACCGCCGCAGCCCTCGCGACGGGAGGAGCCCACGCAAGCAGAAGAGCGAGGGCGACGACGAACCGTGTGAACCGCATGGACGACGGCCTCCCCACACGCCTTCCCCGTACAGGAGGTGGTGTGCGCGCGCGAAAAGTGGCGAGGTGAGTTCGGCTCGGCGCGAATGTGACTTCCCGATCGGGGCGTCTGGCGCTGGCGCAGAGCTTGGCGCGCGGGCTCGGACCCGCGAACATCCAGATGACGCACCTCGCGATCGACGCCGACCCGCGCGACGCCTGGACCTCCGAGCTCTAGACCCGGCCGAATCGCGAGCGAAAGGCACCCCGTGTCCGTAGCTGGCGCTGAAACCAAATCCCTGCCCCTGCGTACTGCTAGGCGGACCATCGGGCGTGTCGTCCCGTCTCCTGACGTATCCGTCGACCTGGCTGCCGGCTGACATGCCGTTCTCCCGGGAAGGACGACCCAGGTTCGGCGAGCGGGCTCTGGCCGCGCGCCTCGATGAAGCTCGCGACCCCGAGCGCGATAGGGCGAATGCCGCCATGGAACGCTACGCACAGGGCGAGGATCAAGCTTTCTCCCAGCTCTACGATTCGCTCGCCCCGCGCCTTCACCAGTACCTGCTGCGCTCCAGCCGCGACCCCGCGCGGGCGGACGACCTGCTGCAAGAGACCATGCTGCGGATCCACCGCGCCCGCGGTCACTTCATCGTCGGTGCGGAGGTCTTGCCCTGGGCCTTCGCCATCGCCCGCCGGCTGCACATCGACAGCGTGCGCCGGCGCAAGCACGAGAACCGAACCATCTCGCTCGAGACGGGCGGCCACGAGGCGAGCCCCGTGGAGGCCGCCGCCGACCAGTCTTCCGCCGACGAGCTCCTCGACGCGCAGCGCCTGGCCGGCGCCATCGAAGACCAGCTCGAGCGCCTGCCCGAGAGCCACCGAGTGGCCTTCGAGCTCATCCAGAACGACGGCCTCTCGATCCGCGAGGCCGCCGACGTCCTCGGTGCCACGCCCAGCGCGGTCAAGCTGCGGGCCCATCGGGCCTATGTGGCGCTTCGCAGTGCGCTGGGGAACATGGTCGACCGAAGCTAGGGGAAGCTCATGCTCGCACCCGATCTCAAGCAGCGAATCCTCACAGCCGCGGCCTCCGAGACGTCGCCCACCCGCCCGCAGCGCGTCGCCCGGAGCGCGATCCTGGCGGTCTCGTCTTGCGCGGTACCGCTCCTGCTCTTCACGCTGGTCGGCGGCGCCCGGATCGGGCCGCGGCCGGTCGGGCTCCTCGCGATGACGGCGCTCGGGACTGCGGCCATCGCCGCGGTGGCGCTCTTCGCGGCGGTCGGGCGCGGGACGAGCATGCTCGGCCGCAGCCGCAGGCGATTGCTGGGCACCGCATTGGTCGTGCCCATCGCGTTCCTGATCTGGAAGGTGGCCGCCAGCTCGAGCGTGCCTCACATGCTGGATCCCTGGCCGGACCGGTCCGGCCTGCGTTGCTTCGCCCTGACCGCGCTCTTCGCGACCTGGCCCCTCGTGGCGCTCGGTTGGGAGCGCCGGAGCAGCGATCCCGTTCATCCCCGGGCGCTGGGCCTCGCTTTGGGGGTGGCGGCGGGCGCCGCCGCCGCCGTCCTGGTGGACCTCTGGTGCCCCGTAGGTCACGTGCCCCATCTGCTGACCGGCCACGTGGCGCCGATGCTCGTGCTCGGTGGCCTCGGGGCGCTGGTGGGCGCCCGAGTCCTGGGCGTCCGGGCGGGACGTTGACGCCCGCGCCGCTGCCGTAGACGAGGCGCAGCTGGCGGACAGCTGGCTTACGGCACTTCCGACCGTCTCATGCCTGGAACTCTTCTGTCTCGGTGCCAGCGCCGCCAGGCGCTGAAACCAAACCGCTGCCCCTGCGTACTGCTGAAGCCGCGCGCCCACCGGAGAAGAGATGAGACCCTTCCTGACCATGACTACGATCGTCGCCCTTCTCGCCGCGAGCGCGTCCGCCGCGCCGCAACACGCACCGCACACGCACGACCGGCTCACTCGCCAGGACCTCGCCACGGCAAGCCAGAAGGTCGACAGCAAAGTGAGTAGCCGATTACGCGCCACGGAGGGCTCGGTGGGCACCGGCCCGCTCGTTCCGGCCGACCCGCCTCGCTCGCCCGACGGCCAGCTGCAGGTGTACGTGGATTGCTCGCCGCTGGGCGCCGAGCAGTTGGACGCGCTGGAGCGGGCCGGCTTGACGGTGGACGGCGTCGAGCCCATTCGAGGCCGCGTCCGCGGCCGCATGGATGCTGCTGCGCTCGATCGGGTGGCCGAGTTCTCGTGGGTGCATGCGGTGCGCCCGATCGACCGGGCCGTCCCGCACGTCGGTAGCGCCACGACGGAGGGCGACGCGGCGGCGCGGGCCAACCTCGTGCGCGCCCAGGGCCTCGACGGCAGCGGCGTGGTGGTCGGTGTCATCTCCGACGGCGTCGACCACGTGGGGAGCGCGCAGCAGAGCGGCGACCTGCCGGGCGTGACGGTTCCGAGCGGCGGCTGCCAGCGCGGGAGCGGCGACGAGGGCACCGCGCTGCTCGAGATCGTGCACGACGTCGCGCCGGGTGCGAAGCTGCTCTTCGCCGGGCCCGCGGACAGCTTCGAGATGGTTCAGGCGGTCCAATGCCTGACGGCCGCTGGCGCCAACGTGATCGTCGACGATCTGGGGTTCTTCGGCGAGCCCTACTTCCAGGACGGACCGGTCGCGGACGCCGTGCGGGCGGCGGTGCAGGCGGGCGTGTCGTACCACTCGTCGGCCGGCAACGAGGCGCAGCAGCACCTCGAGCAGGACTTCGTCGCCACACCGGGCTCGACGCTGCACGACTTCGCCGGGGGCGCCGGCGACGACACCGACTCGGTCGTCGTGCCGGCGGGCGGGACCCTCACCTGCATCCTGCAGTGGAACGATCCATTCGGCGCATCGGCCAACGACTACGACCTCCTTCTTCTCGACCAGAAGCTGAACGTCATCGCAGTGAGCGACGACCCCCAGGTCGGTGCGCAGGATCCGATCGAGGTCGTCTCGGTGTCGAACCGGAGCAACAGCCCGGCGGTCGCCAACGTCGTCATCGATCGCTTCGGCCAGAGCCAGCCGCGGCGCCTGGAGCTCTTCTGTCTCGGTGCCAGCTCGATGGAGCATGTGACCACCGCCGGCAGCATCGTCGGCCATGCGGCGCTCAGCGAGGTGGTGACCGTCGCCGCCATCGACAGCGCCGATCCCGGTCTCGACCAGGTCGAGTCGTTCAGCTCGCGCGGGCCGGCGCGCGTCGACTTCCCGACACGCGAGGACCGCGCAAAGCCGGATGTGGCGGGCTTCGACGGAGTTTCGATCTCGAACGCAGGGGGGTTCCCGGCCTGTCCGCCGTTCTGCGCCTTCTTCGGCACCTCGGCCGCCGCGCCGCACACGGCCGGCGTGGCGGCGCTGCTCCTCCAGAGGAATCCGTCGCTGACGCCCGCGGCGGTGCAGACCGCGCTGCGCGCGGGTGCTGCCGACATCGGGGCCGTGGGCTTCGACGACGCCAGCGGCTTCGGCCGGCTCGACGCGTTCGCCTCGGCCCAGGCCGCCCTACAGCCCTCCTGCGGACTCGGGGGCGAGCTCGTGCTGGTCCTGCCGCTGCTCGCGGCGCTCCGACGCAGGCGACAGGAGGTACCGGAGCGCTAGCGAGACGCCCTCGAGCCGGAGCGTCAGCTCCCACTCCGCAAGGGCGTAGCTCGTCAGCTCGGTGCCGTCGTCCAGGCGCAGTGCTTTCGGTCTTCCGTGGAGCTCGATGAGCTGATTCATCATCCGGATGGCTCGCTGGCTGGGGATCGAGGTGGCGACCTCGATCCCCAGCGCTTGGCGATTGCCGCCGTCGAGCACGCTCAACGTGCGGAAGCGTCGGCTGTCGTAGAGCGTGTCGAGCACGAAGTCGAGCGAACACCAGATGGGACGGTGCGCTGTCGTAGGGGAACGATTTGCGAAGCTGCTGCATCACCCAGAGCGCGGTCGGGTGCTCCGTGATATCGAAGTGGACGACCTTCCGGCGGCCGTGGCGGATCAGGAACCAGACCGTGACAGGGATGAACGTCCAGAATGCCGAGCGACTTCGTGCAGTAGGCCTATTGGCGAAGCACACCTTCTCTCGCCTGCGCGTCGTCGTCCGGTGTCTCGTCTTCGAGTCCGCGGGGCATCGAGGGCGGGCGCTCGCGCTGGCTGGAGCCGGGTGATACCCTGGCGGTATGAAATCCAATACCAAGTCGAGCATCACGCTTCCGGCGGAGGAGGTCCGGCTCGTTCGCTCCCTCAAGGCGAAGCTGAAGGTCCGGACGAACGTCGAGGTCGTGCGGCGAGGCCTGCGTCTGCTGCAGGCGACCACCGACCGGGCTGAGCTGCAGGAGGCCTATCGCCGCGCGTCCAAGGCCGTCCGCGCCGCCACGCGCAAGGAGATCGCGGAACTCGACCATCTGTCGGGCGAGGGCCTTGGTTGACCCTCCGGATCGATCACGGGGCGCTCCTCGTGGCCGACCTGAATCCCCGGCGCGGGACGGAGGCCGGAAAGCTTCGTCCGGTCGTCGTCCTGCAGACCGACCTCCTGAACCGGACCGGCCATCCATCCACGTGGGTCGTTCCGTGCACCACTCGGCTCACCGGCGAGAGCCTGCTGCGCGTCTGCCTCCCGACGGGAGCAGCGGGAAACGATCGCGAATGCGAGGTGATGATCGACCAGAGCCGAGCCATCGACAATCGCCGCCTCCGCCGGCGGCTGGGGCACCTCCCGCCGACGCTACTCCGGGAGGTGAAGGAGAAGATCGGGCGGCTCGGCGATCTCTGATCCGTTGGAGATGAGCTGTGGTTCGCCATTGTCTATCGGCAGACGCTTTCGCATGTAGACCCGACTTGGACCTCTCGTCCGAGGGGAGGGACGCCGCTCCTCGAATTCCGCTTTGAGCCGAAGAAGGTGGGAAATGAATCATCCGACCCGCACGTCGAACCCCGGTTCTGGGAGCCACCCGCGGTTGGCCCTGGTCACGGGTGCTTCGTCCGGCATCGGCCGGGCCTTTGCCCGACGGCTCGGGACAGAAGGGTACGACCTCGTGGTCGTGGGCCGGCGCCGCGATCGGCTCGAGGAGCTTGTCGCTGCGCTCCCCAACGTCAGCGTGCGTCCCCTCGTCGCCGACCTTGGCACCGACGGTGGAGTGACGGCGGTCGCGGAGGTGTGTGCGGCCGAGGATCTCACCATGCTCGTCAACAGCGCCGGAGTCGCACACTACATGCCGTTCGCGCAGCTTCCGGCCGACAAAGCACACGAACTCCTCCACGTGAAGATCGTCGCGCCGACCATGCTGACACGGGCCGCTGTCCCCCGAATGGTGGCGAGAGGCGAGGGCGCGATCATCAATGTGTCGGGGATGCTCGCGTTCGGCGGGCCAGCCTCGCTGGAGAAGGTGCCGCCTCGGTTTTGGCGGGCCGTGTACATCGGGACGCTCGCCCACGTCGTCGCTCTCTCGCAAGTGCTCCACGAGGAGCTCAAGTCCCACGGCTTGCGGGTGCAGGCGTTGTGCCCAGGCGTCGTCGCGACCGAGTTCCACGAGCGGCAGGGATTCGACCTGAGTGCGGTGCCTCGGATGTCGGCGGACGACGTCGTGACCGCGAGCCTGCGGGGCCTGACGCTCGGCGAGGTCGTCTGCGCTCCTGGGGTCGAGAAGCGCGACCTGCTGGACGCGGTGTTCCAAGCCGACCTTGCGGCATTCGCAGCTCAGGCGCCCCAGCTCGCCGAGCGCTACCACGGAAGATGAGGACTCACTCCCGGAGGACGGGACCCCGTCGAGACGATCCGCGCCTACTCCGCTCGGCGTCTGCTGCCGGCACCCAGCGCGACCAGACCGAGGCCGAGGAGCGCGCCCGTCGAGGGCTCGGGCGCCGGGCCGGGCAGCCAGTCGTCGGTGTCGTCGAACCAGAGCGAGGACTGGCCATTGCCGAAGGCGTTCTGGGCCCAGTTGATGGTTTCCACCATGTACAGGTCGCCCTTGTTGACCGGGTCGCCCCACAGAATGGACTCAGCGTCGCTCGCATCGCCGCCAGCGCCGCGCGGGGACGGAAGGGGAATCGCAACGCTCGGGACGCCGTGCGGAAAGTCATCGGGAGAGCCTCCGCCGCAAAAAAAACTAGGACGGACACGGACGGCTTCCATGGATCGGGCGGACGCCGTCCGCGGAAGCGCTCAGCGCCAGGGGAAGCGCGAGGGCGACCGATCCAGCTCCAGCACCTGCTGGAAGGTGGGCCGATTCGTCGCGCGGATCGAGTCCGGAATGAGGCCCGGTGCGAAGTGCGTCCGCGACGCCGTGCTCCGCCACGCCGTCGGGTCGCCCCCCTGCGCGCCCGCAAGACGCGTCGCCACGGCGTCCACGGCGGCCCAGAGCGACGCGCTGCAGGCCTCGAGCGCTCCCGCGCCGCAGTAGCGCAGGTGGAACGGGCCCTTCACGCGACGGCCGAGCAGCGTCCGCAGGTCCTTGTCGACGAACGACTCGCCGTCGAGCCCGCCCAGGTTCCGCACGGCGTTCAGCGCGCCGAGCTGATCGCCGTAGACCGGTTTCATCACGGCCTCGGCGATGGGCCGCCACAGCGCGTCGAGGATCGTCGGACCGGCCTCGTCGTAGAGCCCGTCGAGGTCGGCGTCGAGGCGCGGCGCATCGCGACGGACCCAGTCGTCGAGCAGGGCGACCACCTGCGCGTCGAGCGCGTTCGGCGCCGGCGCCGTGTGGAGCACGTCGCTCACCACGGGCCACACCGGGGAGCGTACGTCCTCGGTCGCCGCCCGGTTCATGATCCCGACGTCGTCCACGAGCTCGACCCGTTCGGGGAACCGGTCGAAGAGCTCCACGCGGTGCACCGAGCCGTATCCCGCGTCCTCGCCGTGCATGAAGCCGGGAGCCGAGCGGTTGTTCCAGTTCAGGAGGAGCCCGTCCGGACCGCCGACGTCGTGCGGATGCTCGTAGGTCGTGAGGAAGCCGCGCCACTCGTAGCCGCCGGTTCCGAGGGTCGGGAGCCGGCGGTCGAGGCCGCGCGCGCGGCGCGGCAGCAGAGCCGACGAGAAGTAGGCGGTCGCGGTGCGCGACGCGTACGCCCAGTTGAAGGTGAAGCCGAACTCGTCCGCCACCTCGAAGAACTTCCAGGGCGTCGACGCCTCGCCATCGGTCATGTCCTTCAGCGCGGCCAGGTTGAGCGCGTCCCGGCCGAAGGTCGAGCGCTTGCGCGTGAGCGCGTAGGGCTGGCCTCCGACGGTCGCCGTACCGATCACCGCGCCGTGGACCGACACCGGATAGCGGAGCGGTTCGCCGTTCAGGAGGCCGGCGTCGAAGCTCTCCAGCGGACGGCACTCGCCCTTGAAGACGTAGTGCGTCGAGGCGCGCGTCGGCGCGGCGCCGCTCGGCTCGCAGAGCCGCTCGGCGAAGACGTCGCGGACGTCGTGGCCCGCGGAGGTGAGGCTCCACGCGTAGTCGCGGGTGCGGCCGATCAGGAGGTACATCGTCATGCCCGGCACCGCGACGCCCTGGGCCTCGTATCCGGGGCCCTTCAGGTGGATCTGCTGGACGATCTCGGGGTAGTAGTACCCGAGCTGCGGGCCCATCACGGCGAGCGTGTTCCACGTGCGCGAGCGCCAGGGCGCGACCACGAGGAAGTTCGACGCCTCCTTCCGCGGCGGCGCCGCGGCTGCGTCCACCATCCCCGTGCTCGCGGCCGTGCCGCCGCCGGCGCCTGCGGCGCTGACCGCGACCGGAGCGCGAGGATCGAGGGGAACGATCGACCCTGGATCGATCGTCACCGATCCGGTGACCCGCCCCCCGGTGAAGGGGCCATACTCGAAGCGCCGGCGAATCGTGGTCGGCGCTTCCGGGTCGAGGGAGAGCATCGCGTCGTCCCACGCCGCGTAGCCCTCGACGGGGCCGAGGGCAGCCTGGAGCTTCGCGAGCAGGTCGGCGTTCGCGGCCTCGGCGCCGCCGCCGGCGCCGAAGATCGATCCGATGAACGCGGTCACGGCGATCACGTCGTTCACGGTGACGGGGTCGACGTGCTGGTGGTGGGCGGCCCAGAACGCGTTCGCGCCGTCGGCGGTGGCCTGGGCGTCGGCGAGGATCTGTCGGCCCTTGTCACCGTAGGTATCGACGAGGAGCCGCTGCTGCGCGGTGACGATCGCCTCGCACTGCTCGCTCGGCTCGAACGTTTGGAGGCTGGTGACGAGGGAGAAGGCGTCGATGCCCGGGACGTCGCAGACCGCCACGCGCGCCGGGCCCCGGCCGAGCTGGAGCAGGCCGCTGCGGTCGCGAGCCGTGACCCATCCGGCGCCGAAGGCAACGTCCTCGGGCGTCTCGCCGGTGATGTGCGGAACGCCATAGGCGTCGTACACGATGCGCACGCCCTGTCGGCCGGTGGCCTCCTCCCGGCTGGGCTCGATCGGCGCGAAGTCCTCCGGGAGGAAGAGGCGGTCGAGGTCGGCGGCGGTCACCGCTCCGCGCAGCGGCGTGAGCCCGTCATAGAGCGGGAGCTGGTCGCGCGACTGCGGGGTCGTCGGGATGCCGCCGTAGTTGCCGGGCGGCAGGATGTAGAGCGCCGTGTCGCCCTCGGGACTCGGGGAGCCGTGACGATGCGGGCCGCCCGGGTCGGCCGTCGCCGACGCTGCGACGACCGCGGCGCCGAGCGCCAGCCCGGTTGCCAGGAAGAGAGCGGAACGGCGGGTGCCGGCGTGCGGTCGGATCGTGCCCATGGGAGCCTCCTCGCACTCGGGCTTGGGATTCCGACCCTACTCTCCTCCGGGGGTGGCGGTCAACGACTGCCTAGTGCGGCTGCGCTCGCCGTGCGTGGCTCGTCCGATGGACGAGCAAGGCGAAGAAGAAGGAAGAAGGCAGGGCGGCCTGGTTCACATCCCTTCGAGCAGATCGATCGCCGACTTGGCGCCGGCGACGGCGATCACGTCGCCCTCCTCGAAGCGGTCGTCCGCGCGCGGGAGGCGGATCGCGGGCTCGTTCGCGGCGGGCTTGCGGCGCCGGAGCAGGAGCACCTCGAGACCCAAGCGCGGCCGCAGGTCGAGCTCGCGGAGCGTCCGGCCCACCAGGGCGCGCGGGGCCTGGATCTCCGCCACGACGAATCCGCCGCCGAGGTCGACGTGCTTGCTGCGCCCTGCCTGCGTCACGCTGCTCGCCACGGCCCCGGCGAGATCGCGCCGCTGGATCTCGCGGTTGTACGCCTCGATCACGCTCCGCTGGTCGATGCAGCCCACGAGCTCGCCCGAGCCGGAGGAGTGGACGACGGCCAGCGCGCCCAGGCGGGCCTGCGTCATGAGCCGGAGCGCCAGGTCGAGGTCGTCGTTCTCGTTCACCGTCGGCCGATCCGAGTCGAGCAGGTCGGCGGCCACGACCACGTTCCGGAGCGTCTCCTGCTCGAGGATGAGCCGGCGCAGCGCCGAGAGGGAGATGGCGCCGAGCAGCCGCCGATTGGAATCCACCACGTAGAATTCCGAGTGCGAGCTTCGCACCGCCAGATCGAGGACCTCGGCGAACGTGGCGGACGGGCTCAGGACCTCGGGCTCGGGATCGACGAGCTCCCCCACGAACAGCGTCTTCAGGACGTTCGGCTCCTCCTCGGGGAACATGTCGATGCCGCGGCGGCGAAGCTTCAGCGTGTAGATCGAATCGTGCTTCAGGAACGTCGCCACGAGCGTGCTGATGACGCACGCCGCCATGAGGGGCGGGATGATCGCGATGTCCTTGGTCAGCTCGAAGATCATGACGATCGCGGTGATCGGCGCATGGGTCGTCGCCGCCACGACGGCGCCCATCGTGACGAGCGCGTAGGCCCCGGAGCTGGCGGTGGAGGCCGGAAAGGCCTGGTGGACGAGCGTGCCGAGGAAGCCTCCGGCCATGGCCCCGAGGAAGAGCGAGGGCGCGAAGATGCCGCCCGATCCGCCGGAGCCCAGCGTCAGCGAGGTGGCCGCGATCTTCGCGAAGAGCAGCACCGCGAGCAGCAGCGCGGGGAGGTTCCCCACGAGCGCCGCGTTGATGGTGCTGTAGCCGACGCCGAACACGTGCGGCAGGAAGATCCCGATCGCTCCCACCGCGAGGCCGCCCACGGGCAGCTTGAGCAGGTTCGGAATGCGCAGACCGTCGAAGAAGTCCTCGCATGCGTACAGCACCACGATGAAGCAGACGCCCACGAGCCCGGCCACGGCGCCCGCGAGCATGTAGGGCAGCAGCTCGAACGGGCTCGCGAGCTGGTACCCCGGCACGATGAACGCCGGGAAGTCGCCGACGAAGTAGCGGGAGATCACCGTCGCGACGACGGAGGAGATGACGATCGGGCTGAACTGAGGGACCGCGAAGTCGCCGAGGATGATCTCGACCGCGAAGAGCGCGCCGGCGATCGGCGCGTTGAAGGCGGCGGCGATGCCGGCCGCGGCCCCGCAGCCCACGAGCGTCCGCATCTGCCGGCCCGGCAGCCGGAGGATCTGGCCGAGGGTCGAGCCGAGCGCCGCTCCGATCTGCACGATCGGTCCCTCGCGTCCGACCGATCCGCCCGAGCCGATCGAGAGCGCGGAGGCGACGGCCTTCACCACGACGACACGGGGGCGGATCGCTCCGCCCCGGAGCGCGATCGACTCCATGACCTCGGGTACGCCGTGTCCCTTGGCCTCGCGCGCCAGGAAGTAGATGAGCGGCGCCGCCACCGTCGCGCCGAGGGCCGGTACGACGAGCTTCCAGAACCAGGGGAGGTGCGGCGCCGCCGCGACCGGGTCGTCGGTCGCGCCGGGGATCACCCCGTGCACCAGGCCGAGCCAGGCGGGCAGCTGGCCGAACGCGGCTTCCTGCACGGCCCGGATCAGGAAGCGGAATCCGACCGCACCGAGCGCGCTCGCAGCCCCACACACGATCGCGATGAGCACCATGAACATGTGCTCGGAGAGATGGCTCCGGCGGATCGCGAGGGACGGAGTCGCGTCGAGCGTCACAGGCGCAGCGGGTCCATGAGCCCGAGGTATCGCAGGACAACGCCTGCGAGGCAAGGACGCGCGTCACGGCGTCTCAGCCGGCCGCGATGCGGCGCGTTCCGAGCAGGTTCAGCTTGAAGCGGCGGATCGTGTCGGGCTCGATCCGGCGGCCGCCCTCGTCCTCGAAGGCGAGCGCGTCGGTCGGGCACTGCACGACGCAGGCGCCGCACCGCACGCAGCGTTCGCCGTGCGCGATCTCGACCTTGCGCACGTCCTCGCGTCGGTCGAAGCAGGCCTCGGGGCACACCTCGATGCAGCGGTAGACGCCGCGGCAGCGCTCGAGGTCGAGCGCGACGTGCCACCTGCGCTCCTCGAAGTGGCTGCCCCCTTCGATCGGCGTCGACCCCTCGTAGTCGAAGGTCAGGACGGCGGCGATCGCCGCGCCCGCCGCGGCCGCAACGAGCGCCCCGGCCGTGTGGCTGCCGCCAGCGGCCGCAACGCCGGCGGCGACGAGAGCGCTCCCGGCCAGGAAGAGCGCGCGGCGCGGCCCCGGGATGCGGTCGTAGGTCAGGAACAGCGCCGCGGAGAGCGCGAAGGCCAGCGCGAAGAGCGGGAGCGCGAACGCGGGTCGCACGAGGGCCGCGATGGCGGCGGCGGCGAGTCCCATCGGCGCCGCCCAGGCCACCGCCATCTCGAGCCGCTCCGGGATCCCGAAGCGCACCCGGCGCATCGCCTCGGTCTTGTGCTGCCCGCTCGCGAGGTACTCCGGGAGATCGCGCGCGTCGACCGGACCGAAGCGCACGCGCCAGCCGCAGCGGCGGCCGACCTCGCGCGCGATGACGCCCGTGGCGGCGAGCTGCGGCAGGATCGCCCGGCGGTGGCGGACGCGCTCCGCCACCCCGGAGGTCTTGAGCGCCGTCACGACCTGGTGTGTGCCGAGGTGACCGCCGGCCGCCGCGCACCAGACGTTGATCCCGTGCGACGGCGCCACGACGAGCCACGCGTCCACGCCCGCGAGCGCCCGCACGACGCGCCGCACCGTGAGGTCGTAGTTGCCGGTCACGACCACCGGGCTGAGCGGACCCGGATTCCCGACGGCGCGCAGGCCGGGCTCCGTCGGCCAGGGGACCAGCCGGAGCGCGGTCTGGAGCGCGTCGCGCGCCCGCTCGCGCGCGCTCACGACGGAAGCTCGCCGATCACCGCGGCGAGCGAGCCGAAGAGCCAGCGCGTCTCGCTCCGGATCGCGAAGCCCGCCGCGCGCAGCTCGCCGGCGAGGTCGCGGAGCGGGTGCGACACCGAGCCCACGGCGAGCCACGCGACCGCGGCTTGCGGCGCGCGCAGGAGCCGCTGCAACGCGCGCTGCGCAGACCCGTGCGCCACCACCTCGTCTCCCGCGGCGATCACGCCGCCCGGGCGCAGTCTCCTCGCGGACTGGCCCAGCACGAAGGCGCGCTCGCCCGCCGCCATGTCGGAGAGCACGAGGCTCGCCACCACCGCGTCGTAGGCCGCTGCCGGCAGCGCGTCGATCTCGGACGCGGTGCGCTCGAGCCACTCGACCGCGCCGGGCGGCGACGCGACGACCCGCGAGCGGGCGAGCTCGAGCATGTCCGGGCTCTGGTCGAGCGCCGTGACGCGTGCGCCGCGCGCGACGAGCCGCTCCGTGACGGCTCCGGTCCCGCAGCCGATCTCGAGCACGCGCATCCCAGGCTTCGGGGCGGCCGCCGCGGCAAGCAGCTCGTGCAGCCGATCGACGCGACCCAGCGTCAGAGCGCGCATGCCCGCGTCGTAGCGGAGCGGACCCGATTCGAGGAGCCGCATCAGGGCGAGCGAACTCATCGCTGCGATCCAGCATACGCCTCGAAGCCCTCGAGGGGAATCCCGCGCGCGGGCTGCTTGGGAGCGCGAGGTCGCCGGCACGGATCGAGGAGCGGCGCTGCGAGCCGGGAGAGCCCGTGCGCGAAGGCCCGCCCTAGAACGCCACCTTCTTCACGAGCTCGAGCGGCAGCTCGCTGACCGCTCCGTCGTCCCTGCGCACGAGCTCCGTGGCGACGCACGAGAGCGTCGACGCGGTCGCGCTCACGCGGGCCTTGCCGTGCGCCACGGGCCCGCGCGGATCGGCCACGACGAGCTCGAAGCGTCCCGCCACGGCCGACGTGCCGAACGACGCGGCGACGCCAGGTGCGACACCTTTCTGCGTCGCAGACGCCACCAGCCGGTCCTCGGCGTCGAAGATCTCGACCGCGAGGCTCACCGGTCCGTCGCCCACGTTCGTGCAGGTGACGATCGTGTCCGCCTTCCCGGCCTCGAAGTAGACCGGACCCATGCGGTAGACGACGCGGCCTGCGGCACCGTCGAAGGAGGGCGGCGGGCTGTCGAGGAGCCCGGCACCGGCCGCGCGCGCGAGAAGGCCGGCGACGGCGAGGGCCGCGAGTGCGGGAGTTCGCTGCTTCAAGGCCCCTCCCCCGTCACGGCGGCGTCACGGTCAGCTGGAAGTTGCCCTGCTTGCCGCCCCAGCCGTCGACGACGATGTAGTAGGTGGTGCCGGCCTTCACGTTCGGCTTGATGCGCGAGCCTTCGCCCGGGTCGAGCGCGGTGCCGCACGGCGCGTCGTCGTTGCAGGTCAGCTCCTTGCCGGTCGCGCAGCTCCCGCTCCGGAAGTACAGCACGGTGTCGAAGTTCGTGGCGACGGGGCTGCAGGTCTCGATCGTCGCGGTGCCCGACCGGGTGGGGGTCCAGGCGTAGACGGTCTCGGGCGAGAGCTGGCTCGAGCCGCAGCTGCCGGCGAGGGCGCTCGCGCCGCTCGTTCCGCCGTTGAACACGCCGCCCGCGGCCGGGAGGACGGTCGGCGCCGCGCAGGTGCCGCCGGGCGGTGTCACGGTCGGCGGCGCCACGTGGAGCTTGAAGCTGCCCGACGCGCCGTTCGCGCCGTCCACGGCCACGTAGTAGGTCTTGCCCGCCGTGACGCTCACGGCGACCCGCGAGCCGACCTGGCCGCGCGTCGTGGCGCAGCCGCTCGTGTCGTTGTTGCAGGCGAGCTCCGCTCCGGTCCGGCAGCTGGCGTCGCGGACGAAGAGCACGGTGTCGAAGGAGGTCGCGGCGGAGTCGCAGGTGTCGAGGATCGCCGTGCCCGACACGGCCGGCGTCCAGCTGTAGACCCTCTCGGGCGCGGCGTCGGTGGCGCCGCAGCTCGCCACCAGCGTGCTCGGCCCGGAGGTGGTTCCGCTGATCGTGCCGCCCGCCGCGGGGATCACGGTCGGGCTCGCGCAGGCGCTCGCCGGCAGCGTCACGGCGACCTGCTGGACGTTGTTGCCTTCGTTCAGCTCCGGAATCGTATTGAACGGGTCCACCGTGGTGCGCAGCGTGTAGTTGCCCGCGGGCAGGCCCGTCACGTCGAGGTACTGGCAACCGAGCGTGCTCTCGTACAGGTCCGAGCATCCGACCGAGATGCCCTGGTCGTTGCAGTCGAACTTGTAGCTGGCGCACGGCCCGGCATCGAAGCCGTCCTTCAGGCAGAAGCCCTGCTTGTGCCCCGTGACCACGGTCTGGTTGCTCTGGTCGAGGAGCTCGTACTTCGCGAAGTTCAGGTAGTGGCCGTGGTTGTGGCCCGCAGCCGGGCTGCAGATGAACTTGGGGTTCCCGCAGACCTCGAGCGGATGCGCGGTGCACGGAGACGGGCAGCCGGGCGGGCCGATCACGAGGTCGGCCGTGCCCGCGTTCGTGGTCTTCACGCCGAGGCGCAGCAGGTCGACGCCCCTGGTCGCCTCGGCGCAGCCCTCCGCCACGTCGCCGGGATCCACGGTCGCGTCGAAGGCGAGGAAGGTGTCGGTGATGGTCTGCGTGAGGTCGGGGAGCCCCCCGCCCACCGCCACGCAGGTGCACCCCACGCTGCACTGGCCCGAGGCGCAGGCCGCATGGTCCGTGCCGTCGCACTGCTCGGCGCCCTCGCGCACGTTGTTGCCGCAGGCAGTCGGCGCGGTGATCGCGAGGTCGAAGTCGCCCGAGGAGCCGTTCCAGCCATCGACCACCACGTAGTAGGTGGTCCCGGCCGTCACGTTCAGCGTCGTGCTCGAGGCCTCCGTTCCGCTGACGCCCGCGCCGCACGGGCCGTCGTCGTTGCACGTGAGCTGCGTGCCCGTGCACGTTCCCTGGCGCACCGAGACGACGGAGTCGAAGCGCGTGTTCGGACTGCACGTCTGGAAGCTCGCGGGACCCGACGCCGTGGGCGTCCAGCGGAAGACGCGCTCGGGCGAATTGTTGTTCGGAACCCCGCATGTCGCCGTGAGGCTGCTCGTTCCGCTCGTCTTGCCGTGGACCACACCGCCCGCGGGCGGGAACGTCGCGGCCGCCTGGCATGCCGTGCAACCCGGGGCCGTGTCGCCTCCCACGCACACGCCGCCGCTGCAGACGTCGTTCGTCGTACACGCGTTCCCGTCGGTGCACGAGAGCGTGTTGTTGGAGTGGACGCAGCCGAGCTGCGCGTCGCAGATGTCGTCGGTGCACGGATTGCCGTCGTCGCAGCCCGTGGGGCAGTCCGCGCGCGCGGCGGGCGCCGCGAGCGCGAGCAGCGCCGCGGCAGCGAGGGCGAGGAACGGGCGGATCGGAGCGGAGGACGGACCGATTCGAGGCATTTTGCGCTAGCTCCAGCCGCGAAGAGAGACAGCGTGGGTGCATCCGACGAGCTGTGGCCGGTATGCCCCAGTCTCTCACCACGGGCGGGCGGGCGTCAATCACCAAGTGCGGCGGCCGCGACGTGACGCGTTCCTGGGTTACGCGCCCCTGCGACGGTCCCGGCTACGCGCGGCGCGATCGTCGGGCCGCGACGAGCCCGGCAAGGCCGAGTCCGAGCAGGGCGCCGGTCGCGGGCTCGGGCACCGCGACCGGGACGTTCAGCACGTCGAGGGCCCATGCGCTGGTGCGGTTGTTGTACGGGGCGGCCTGGGAGACGTCGCAGAACTGGCCGTTCGAGCACGAGGCGAGCGTTCCCGTGAAGAACGGCTGTCCCGTCCTCACGAACCCGTCCGAGAGGTTCGGGCCGACCGCGGTGTTGTCGTACTGGCTCAGCACCGCGGTGTATGCCCCGGCCGCCAGGATCCCCGAGAACTCCGAGTCGAAGGCGAATCCCGTGAAGGGATCGACGGGGGCGCCGGGGCCGTCGTCGTTGCTGCCGATGAACGCCCCGCTGCCGTCGAAGACGGAGAGGATGGTATCGACGCCGCCGCGGGGCACGACGTTCCCGTCGGCCTGGACGCCACCCGCGTAGCCGTAGCTTCGCAGGATGACGGTCGACGTTCCGTCGGCGGTGAAGGAGAACGACTGAACGTCGTCGTCGGAGGCCAGGGTGCCGGTGAACGAGAAGTTCGCCGCGGAGGCGGGGCCGACGAACACGAAGAGCGCAGCGGCGCACAGGACGTGGCGCAGGGGGTGCAGCACGGGTGGGGGTCCCTTCCAGCGACCGCCTGGATCGCGGGCGGCTCCCCTTCCCGAAAGATCGGGAAAGCAATCCACGTACCAATCTCTCGTAGGCGAGAAACCTCGCTGCGTGCGGTTCTGGGGGAGAATCCAGGCCGTCGAGCGAACGGCATTACCGATTCGAGGAAGAGTTTTTCCGCGGCCCGGAGCGCGGCGGCGTCGAGGGAACGGGTGCCTCTCCCGAGGGTCCGTGCCACCCTCCGCCCGTGCCGTGGCAGAGCCTCTACCGCAGCCGGCTCACGACCGCGGAGCGCGCGGTCGGCGTCGTGCGCCCCGCACAGACGGTGTTCGTCGGCGGCAACGCGGCGACCCCGCGCGTCCTGTGCCGGGCGCTCGCGCGGCGGGCGGCCGAGGTGGCGCCCGACCGCGCCACCGCGCTTCCGGGCCTGCGCGTCGCGCACGTGCTGATGCTCGGGGAGGATCCGTTCGCGCAGGAGAAGCACCAGGGCCTGATCCGCCACCTCTCGTTCTTCGTGGGCCCCGCCGACCGCGATGCCGTCAACGACGGCCGTGCCGAGTACGTCCCCTGCAACCTCTCCGACATCCCCGCGCTCCTGCGCGGCGAGCGGCCGAAGGTGGACGTCGCTCTGCTGATGACGTCCCCGCCCGACCGCCACGGCTTCCTGTCCCTGGGCGTGGAGGTGCTCGCCTCCCTCGCCGCCGCGGAGGTCGCCGAGCACGTGCTCGTGCAGGTGAATCCGCGCATGCCCCGCACCTACGGCAACGCCTTCCTCCACGTCTCCGACGTGGACGCGATCGTCGAGGCCGAGGAGGAGATGATCGAGCTTCCCGACGACGCCCCGCCCGAGGACGACCGGAAGATCGCCGCCCACATCGCGCCGCTCATCCCGGAAGGCGCGACCCTGCAGCTCGGGATCGGCGGCGTGCCCAACGCGGTGTTGTCGCTGCTCGAGGGTCGCGACGATCTCGGGGTCCATTCCGAGATGATCTCCGACGGCGTCATGCGTGCGGTCGAGAGCGGCGTCGTCACCGGGCGCTTCAAGACGCGGCACGGCAAGAAGGTCGTCTCGACCTTCTGCCTCGGCACCCGCACCTTCTACGACTGGCTCCACGAGAACGCCATCGTCGAGCTGCACCCGTGCGACCACACGAACCTGCCCGTCTCCGCCTCGCAGAACCACCGCCTGACGTCGATCAACTCCGCCCTCTCGGTCGACCTCACGGGGCAGGTGAATGCGGACTCCATCGGTCCGCGCATCTATTCCGGCGTCGGGGGCCAGGTCGACTTCGTGCGCGCCTCGACGCTCTCGCCGGGCGGGCGCTCCTTCATCGCGCTGCCGGCCACCGCGCAGGACGGCACCCTCTCGCGCATCGTCCCGACTCTGGCCACCGGCGCAGGCGTCGTCACCACGCGCGCCGACGTACACACGATCGTGACGGAGTACGGCGTCGCCGAGCTGCACGGGCGCTCGCTCCCCGAGCGCGCCGAGTCCCTCATCGCCATCGCGCATCCGAAGTTCCGCGAGGATCTCCGCAATGGCTGCACCGCCGCCCTGCGCGCCAGCCGCATGTAGCGGGGGATCCCAGGGACGGGAAGGAGGAACCTCGCCATGCATCATCCGAAGGTCGTCTCGCAGAAGGAATGGGACACCGCCCTCGCGGGGCTGCGCGCCAAGGAGAAGGCGGCGACGCACGCCCGCGATGCGCTCGCGGCGGAGCGCCGCCGGCTGCCGGCGGTGCGCGTCGAGAAGGACTACGAGCTCGAAGGCCCGAACGGCAAGGCGCGCCTGGCCGATCTCTTCGACGGACGCCGCCAGCTCGTCCTCTACCACTTCATGTTCGGGCCCAACCAGACCGCGGGCTGTCCCGGCTGCTCCATGGTGGCCGACCAGGTGTGCCACCTCTCCCACCTGCACGCGCGCGACACCTCGCTCGTCTTCGTGTCGCGTGCGCCGCTCGCCAGGCTCGAGGCGTACCGCAAGCGCATGGGCTGGAGCATTCCGTGGTTCTCCTCGTTCGGAAGCGACTTCAACCCGGACTTCGGCGTCGGCCCCGAGCACCCCCGGGCGGGCGAGAACCAGGACGGCGAGACGTTCGGCCTGAGCGTCTTCCTCCGGGACGGCGAGGCAATCCTCCGCACCTACTTCACCGCCGGCCGCGGGGTCGAGACGCTCGGCCCCGTCTGGACCTTCCTCGACCTGACGCCGTTCGGCCGCCAGGAGAGCTGGGAGGACTCGCCGGAGGGAACGCCGCAGACGGCGCCCTACTCCTGGTGGCGGCGGCACGACGAGTACGGCGCGTAGCGCCGCCTCAGCCGCCGCGCCGCGATCGGCGCCAGGCCGAGGAGGACGAGGACGGCGCTCGTCGGCTCGGGCGTGAGGACGGGCCCGTAGAACTCGTCGTAGAGGTGCTGGGCGAGGATGTCGTAGCCCGCGCGGGTCCGACCGTGGGTCAGACAGGCCTCGCGCCTTCAGGCCGGGTCGCCGATCGCCGATGCGGGAGATGGACACATCGGAGGGACGAGGCGTGTCCGGCCCGGAGCGACGCCGCCAGACCCGCGCCCGCTGCGCCATCCCCTGCGACCTGATCGTGGGCGGCGCTGCCGTGGCCGGCGAGGTCCGCAACGTCTCGGCAGGCGGCCTCGGGGTGCTCGCGGACGCGCCGGCGCTCGAGCAGGGGGAATCGGTCACGGTCGCCCTCCACATGCCGGGAGGCACGACGTTCGAGGTCCACACCCTCGTCTGGCACGCGCGGGCGGTGCGTCGCGCAGGGGGCGACAAGGCGATCCGGTCGTGGGGTCTCGTCCTGTCCGACGCCTCTCCCGAGTTCGCCGCGCTCGTCGAGCGGCTCGTGAACGGGCGTCGGGGCCTTGCTCCCCAGCGGGCGCCCGCACGCACGGCCGAGAGCACACACCCGTCGGTGTCTTCGCCGAAGCCCCTGCCAGAGCTCCCCCCGCCGCCGCCTCCCCTCCAGCAGTTCGCGATCCGCATCCAGCAGATCGGGAAGCCGCGCACGTGCCGGGTCGTGGCGTGCGGCGCCACGCGCGAAGCTGCCCTCGCGGCGGCGCTGGCGGAGGTGGGCGCCGGCTGGGAAGTGCTCGACGCCTGCCCGCTGCCCTGAAGCCCCGTCCGCGGAGCGCCGGCGGGCTCCCGTCAGCCTCCCTCCAATACCGCCCGGAGCGCGGGATCGGCCGCCTTCGCGGCGCGGATCCGCTGCGTGCCGCGGACGACGGTCGGGTGGGCGTGCGCGAGGATCGCCTCGCGGTAGCTCGGCCGCTCCTTCAGCCGGCGCCAGTAGGCCGCGCACGCCGGGCGGAGATCGTCGCGCACGAAGACGGGAAGCGCGTCGGTCTGCACGAGCCGCTCGAAGAGGACCAGCCAGCTCACGTCCGCCAGGCTGAACTGCTCGCCGAGGATCCAGGTGCCGCCGCGCGCGTGGAGCTGCGTCTCGAGCGCGTCGAGATGGAGCCCCATCTGTCTACGGCTCCGCGCGAGCAGCTTCACGGCGGGCGACAGGCGGCCGAATCGCGCGAGCCCCGCCGCCTTGAAGCCCAGGAACATCACCGGGCGTCGCTTGTCGAAGTGGAAGAGCAGCCCCTCGACGACCTTCCACGTCGCGATGCGCTCGATCATGGCCGCGAAGAGCGGGAGCGTGAGCCCCGGGATCGCGTTGCCAGCGCTCTCGTCGCCGTGGTTCAGCGGGTCGTCGGTGAGCGAGGAGCGGTCGATCCAGCGCTGCATCTCGTCGCGCAGAGCGCGGTCCTCGGGGACGAGCTTCGGGCTTCCGGGCGCGTGGTCCGCCGCGTAGCGGATCTGCTCGTGCGACTCGTAGACGGGATGACCCTCGTGGACGAGCACGGGCACCGTTCCGCCGGGATTCACGGCCAGGAAGGCCGGTCGGATGTTCTCGTAGGCGCCGGTCTCGATCAGGTCGATCGGGTGGCTCGCGTACGGAAGTCCGAGCTCCGCCATGCAGACACGGCTCTTCATCGAGCAGAGCGACAGCGCGTTGTGATAGAGCTCGAAGGCCTGCGTGTGCGGGAGCTCGATCTCGGGGCGATGTCCGGCGGGAACGGGGTGCGTCGCGCGCCGGCTCTTCTCCCGCAGCCACCACGCCACGCCGACGCCAAGGAGCACTACGACGAGGACGAGCAGGCTCGTGCTCATGGAGGCTCTCCGTCCCTCTCTCGCGGCGCGGACGCAAGATGTCGCCTCGGGCCAGGGATCCGCAATGTGCCGTCCCGGCCTTCCCGCGACTACTGCTCGCCGCCCCCGTGCCCGTTCTTTGCTCCCTCCGGTGCCCCTTGATCCTGCGGTCCTGCCTTCTGCTTGTGCGACTTCCCCTGCTGGGGATCCTGCTGTTGCTGGGCCACACCCTGCTGGGGTTGATGCTGCTTCTCGTGCGGGTGCTGGGCTGCTCCTTGCTGGGGCGCCTGCTGCGGCTGCGGACCTCCGTGGTGAGCAGTGTGTTGTCGCACCATCGTGTCGTGCGGTTGGTAGTGGTAGTGCTGCGCTTGAAGCGCCTGTTGCTGCTCTACCTGGGGATACCGATCGCCGGCGTAGTGCCGCTGATAGACGGGCAGCGGAGCGGGCCTGGGGGTGGACTTGTGGTTCCATCGGTTCCACCCGGCGCGCTGGTGCTCCCAGTCTTTCCCCCAGTGTTCGCCCCAGTGTGGCGGCGCATCCGCCCGCCACCCGTGGAAGTAGGGCGGCGGTAGCCGGTAGTAACGCACCGGTACGCGCAGGAGGTACACCGGCACGACTTCGGGTCCCACCAGTCCCCACGGCCCGTTGTACCAGGAGCTCGCATACCAGCGATCGTCCTGATAGACCCAGTACATGCCGTCGTAGAAGAAGTAATTCGAGTCCAGGCGTGGCGCGTAGTAGACCGGGTAGCCCGGCACCGGCGCGAGCTCCGGAAAGAGCGGTAGGTTGATCCCGATGCTCACGTTGGGGAGCCCGATCCCGACACTCACCTGTGCCGTGGCCGGAGCCACCGAGCACAGCAGCATCAACACTCCGTGCATGAGACAGGCACGAGTTCGCTTTGCGTCCATGGGGGTCCTTTCGGCCTTCGGCTTCGACCGGTCGTTCGAGGAGGCGAGCGCGCCTTCTCGCGTAGCGAGCGTGCATTGCCGCCCTCGCTCGGGTGGGCGAGGCAGGAGAGCGTGTAAAAACGCCTCGAATCCGTGGCTCAAACGCCGCAGGACGACTGCGGCGCTCACACCGAGATGTGAAAGCAAGAAGCGAGCCAGGTTCTAGCCAGACGGGGAGCTTGGAGAGAGGCGCCATCAACAGGTCGCCGGTTCGATTCCGGCCATCGGAGGCTCCACGGGTGGGCTCGCGCAGGCGAAAGGCGGATGAGGCGGCGGCGCCGTCGGTTGGATTCGAGGCGGCGCTCGCCCGTACGCGAACGCGCTACGCCGAAGCGGCGCCAGCGGATCGCTACTACGTGGCGGGCAAGCTCGCGGCGGATCCAATCTTCGGTCTCATTGCGGGCTTGCCCGGAGACTTTGGCAGCGTGCTCGACCTGGGCTGCGGGCGAGGCCAGCTCGGTCTGCTCTTGCTGGAGCTCGGGCGTGCGCGAAAGCTCGTAGGCATCGACGCTGACGCGCGCAAGCTTGGCGTGGCGCAACGGACGGGGCCCGAAGCGGAATTCCGCGTCGGCGACATCGCCCATGCCGAGCTGCCTGCCTCCGACACCATCCTGCTGGTGGACGTGCTCCACTACTTGTCTCGCGCCGAGCAGGACGCGCTGCTGATGGCGGCCGCCGGCTCCTTGAATCACGGCGGCAGGCTGCTCGTGCGTGAGCTCGACGCCGGGCCGGGCGCGCGTAGTGCGGTGACGCGGCTGTTCGAATGGTTCGCCCGAAGCACGGGGCTCAATCGCGGCCGCTCGACCCACTATCGACCTGCGCGAGAGCTCACGCGCTTGCTCGAGGCGGCGGGCCTCGCCTGCAGCGTTCTCGGCGCCTCGAAGCGCACGCCGTTCGCCAATGTGCTGATCGTTGCAGGCGGCTCCTCCACGGCGAGGGTCGAGCGTTCGGTCCCGCGTGTCGCGCTCGTCGTGAACCCGCGCCTCCGTGCAGGACCGCGCGCGCGCGTCGCCGCGGCGGCGATCGCGGGGCTGCGCGAGTCGAGCTGCATCGTTGCCGAGGTGGAGACGCGCGGCGATGCCGACGACGCGAGCCGCATCGCCGCGGCGCTCGAGCGGGAGCGCGCCGACGTCGCCGTCGCGGCGGGCGGCGACGGGACGGTCGGCAGCGTCGTGACTGCGCTGCTCCGGCTGCCTGACGGGGCGAGGGCCGCGCTCGGCATTCTTCCGCTCGGCACTGGAAACAACGCGGCGCGATCGTTCGGGCTCCGCTCGCTTCGCCGCGAGCGCGATCGCGCGGCGGTCGAGCTGGCCGTCGCGGCGATCGCGAGCGGCGCGCGCCGCGCGATCGACGTGGGCGTCGTCGGCGAGCGACCCTTCCTCGGCTGCTTCGCCGTCGGCCTCGATGGCGAGATCCTGCGGCTCCGCAACCGGATGCGGCGCCGGCTCGAAGCGGCCGGCGTGCACACCGGCTACGGCCTCTACCTGGCGAGCTTCGCGCTGAGCATCGTCTCGGCGCGGCGGCGCTTCGGCGCGCGGCTCGTCCTCGACGGCATCGAGGAGCGGCGCTCGCTCTACAACGCGGTGGTGACCAACGCGCCGGTGTACGGGGGACCGCTGCGCTTCGACGGCGAGAACGAGTGCGCCGACGGCCTCCTCGACCTGCACGCCGTCCCCTCGGCGGTGCGCTATGTCGCGGAGTACCCGCGCGCATGGCTTCGCTACCTGCGCGTGCGACGCGGCGCGCGCGCCGCGCCAAGTCCGCTCCTGCTCCGCGCCCGCGAGATCGTGATCGAGCCCGACCGCCCCGTCGCCGCGCTGATCGACGGCGAGGAGATCGACGCGGCGCCGAGCTACCGGCTGCGCGCGCTGCCGCGCGCGATCCGCGTCTGCACGCCCGCCGTCACCACACCCGCAGGATCAGCGCCACGACGGTGAGGACGATGCGCAACGGGTCGGAGAAGGCGCGGAAGTGGCTCGTGCGCTCGCCGGGCGGCGGGTTGTAGACGGCGACGGGAACCGAGCGGACGGGCCGACCCGTGCGCACTGCGCGGATCAGCACCTCCGTCTCGAAGGCGAATCGGTCGGAGCGGCAGCCGAGCGCGAGCGTCTCGCGCAGCGGATAGACGCGCAGGCCGGACTGCGTGTCGTCGAGAGCTGCGCCGCAGGCGATCCGCACCCAGCGGTTCGCGAAGCGGTTGCCGAAGACGCGGATCGGCGCGAGCGAGCCGGGCTCGTGCTGGCGCGCGCCGAGCACGAGCGCGGACGGATCGGCGGCGGCGGCGCGGAGCAGCGCGGGGAGCTCGGTCGCCAGATGCTGTCCGTCGCCGTCCATCGTGAGCGCGTGGGTCGCTCCGCGCGCCTGCAGGATGCGCATCCCGGTGCGCAACGCCGCGCCCTTGCCACGGTTCGCGGCATGGCGCACGACCTCGGCGCCGGCCGCCTTCGCGGCGTCGGCGGTCGCGTCGCGGGATCCATCGTCGACGACCAGCACGCGCGAGACATGGGTCCGGGCGCCGCAGACCACTTCGCCCACGGTCGCCTCGCAGTCGAGCGCTGGAATGAGCACCGCGACCTCGAGCACGGCGGCAGGCTCACCCGGCGGTGGCCTCGCTGTCAATCGCGCCGAGCCGATCCGCACGACGGATCCGTGGCGCGCCTCTTCTTCGTGCGCGGGGTGGCAGCGCGGTCGAGGAGCGGGTACTTGGTGGATCCGCATGCCGCCCCCCGCGTTCCTGAGCCGCCTGGGCCTCTCCCTTGGCGTCGACGGCTTGTGGTGGCGCCGGCTCGCCACCCTCGGCTCGGTGCATGCCCCCGAGTGGTTCAAGCGCGGGGCGCCGCCGGTGGTGGCGGCCGTCCTGTTTGCGCTCGTGCCCGACCGGCGCCGCGGCGCGATCCGCAACCTCCAGCAGGTGCTGCACGCGGACCGGGGGACGGCGACCTGGGCGGCGCTGCGCCTCTTCTCGGAGTTCGCGTTCTGCGCGAGCGAGGCGATGGAGCAGTACTCGCCGCGACCCGGACCACTGCGCGTCGACCGGCCCGAGCCCGACCCGGTGCAGCAGGCGCTCGCCGAAGGGCGCGGGGTCGTCGTCCTCACCGGTCACCTCGGAAGCTGGGACATCGCGGCCAGGGCGCTGCGCGATTTCGGCCGCCCCGTGAACGTGGTGATGGCCCACGAGAGCAACGCCACGAGCCAGAACTTCGTGCGCACGGCGCGCGAGCGCGCCGGCGTGCGGGTGGTCCTGTCCGACACGTCGGTGTTCTCCTCGCTCGGCCTCGTCAACGCGCTGCGACGCAACGAGATCGTGGCGATCCAGCTCGACCGCACGCTCGGTGCGGGCGGCGTGCGGATGCTCCCGTTCTTCGGCGCGCCCGCGCCCTTCCCCTCCGGGCCTTTCGTGCTCGCGCGTCTGGCGCGCGCGCCGGTCGTGCTGGTCTTCGTGACCCGCGTCGGACGGCGGCACTACCACGTCCAGGGGGGGCAGCGGATCGACGTACCGCGCGAGGCGCGCCACCCGGAGGTGCTCGACCCCGTGATGCACGAGGCCGTGCGCCAGCTCGAGGACGTGGTGCGTCGCCATCCGACGCAGTGGTTCCAGTTCGCGCCGTTCTGGCCCGATCCCGCAGACGCGACTGCTGTGAACGGCGCCGCCGCCGAGGCTGCGCGCGCCTCGGACATACGCTCGGCCTGAGCTCGGCAGCGGGAACGCGGATTGCGCTCAGCGAACGGCCCGCACTTGACCGGGGGATCCGGCAGGGGATATAGGGTCGTAGCCTGCGAACGCAGGCGAGGAGGAAGAATGACCAAAGCGCTGACTGCGATCGCAGCCTTGCTCTGCGTCATGGGCGTCAGTGGCTGCATGATCGTCGATTCGCCGGTCAAGGGTGTGTTCGGTAGCGAGGTGAGGTGGGGCGATTTTGCACAGGGAGACACCAAGGGGCAAAAGGAGGGCAAGGCCTGCATGGACACCATTCTGGGTCTGTTCGCACGCGGTGACGCGAGCGTCCACACCGCAAAGGAGAACGGAAACGTCAAGGAAATCACCGTGATCGACCACACGGCGAGGAACCTTCTGGGTATCGTTGGAGAGTACTGCACGATCGTCTGGGGAAACTGACCGCCCGTCGAGTCCCGGTTGCGGTGGTGGCCGACGGCCACCACCGCGGCGGGCTTCACTCTCGCACGTGACTGGCTTCGTCGCAGCTCGAGCGGAGAGCCCGAAGGCCGACCAGCGGCAGACCGCGCGCCCGCAACGCGGCGACCAGGGGCGCGATCACGGGGGCGACGATCCCCACGCCCGCAGGGCCCACGATCCGCTCGTGCACGAGGACGATGTCGCCAGCGCGCATCCGTGACAGGATCCGATGCAACAGCCGGCGCGGGTCGCGCAGCAGCGTGTCGTAGGAACGCAGCGACCAGGTCACCTGCCGCAGTCCATGACGCTCGAGGATCTCGGCGAGGTGGAAGTTCTTGTGTCCCATCGGTGGGCGCAGCCACGCGGGCGCCTTCCCGGTGAGATCCGCGATCAGCCCCTGCGTATCCGCTACCTCCGCCTCCAGCCTCCGCCGGCCGAGGACCGACCACGACTTCGGGTGCGTGAAGGAGTGGTTCCCGATCGTGTGCCCCGCCGCCGCGATCCGCTTGACGAGATCGGGATGCGCGCGGGCGCGTCGTCCGATGACGAAGAAGGTCGCCGGCGCCCCGGCCTCTGCGAGCGCATCGAGGAGGCGCGGGGTCTCCTCGGGCACGGGTCCGTCGTCGAACGTGAGCGCGACGCCCTCCTCTGCACGCGGGAGGCGCGTCACGTTCGGCGCGAGCGTGCGGCTTCCGGGTCGCAACAGCTCCTGCGCCGCGACCGCGTGCACCGCCGCCCACGTCGCGACGACGGGCCACCGCGCCCCGGGAAGCACGAGCGCGGCCACGGGCAGCAGGTTCGAAGCTCGTGCCAAGCGGCCCAGAGCGTGCATGTTCGCGAGGATACACCTTGCCTGGACACGACGCGTCGGTCCCACCCCTGTTAGAGTGCTGGCGCGATGAATCCGCGGGCGCCGACGACACCGGGAGCACGCACCGCCCGCGAGCTCCTCGAAGCGAATCGCCGGTTCTACGATGCGCTGTGGGCGGGGGCGCGTCTGGTGGAGCCCGAGCGCTTCAACACGTGGCCGCTCGTACGCTCACTCGTCCCGCACTCGCAGCGCCGGCTCGAAGTCGCGCCAGGATTGCGACCGCGCCTTCCAATCGAGGGAACCGACTTCGTGGACATCAGTGCGCCGGCACTTGCGCAACTGCGTCGGCGCGGAGCGCGCGCCGTGCTCGGCCCCATCTCGTCGCTCCCGTTTGCCGACGGCACGTTCGATCTCGTCTGCGCGCTCGACATCGTCGAGCACGTCGACGACGAGGATGGCGCGTTCAGGGAGCTGTCTCGCGTGGCCAGGCCCGGGGCCGCGTTTCTGCTCTCGGTGCCGCTCCACCCCGAGCGGTGGACGGCATTCGACGACTTCGTAGGGCACCGCCGCCGCTACGAGCCCGGGCGGCTGCTCCAGAAACTCGCGGATCGTGGCTTCTCCGTGCGGAACAGCGCCGCTTACGGCATGCAGCCGAAGTCACCCCGCCTGCTCGACCTCGCCATGTGGGGCCTCACGCACCGGCACGAACGGGCGATGTGGTGGTACAACCGGGTAGTCATGCCGCTCGCTCTACGCTTCCAGAAGAAGCTGGTAGTGGCCCCTGGGATGATCGAGACTGACAGGGTGGACGAGATTCTGCTCGTCTGCGGAAGAGAAGAAAACTAGGAGTCGATGAGAAGGCAAGATTGGCTCGACGTACCCGAAGCGGGTCGCGTCACAGGCCTGCGGTTCCTGTTGTTCTTCTGCACGGCCTTTGGACGTGCGCCGGTCCGACTCGTGCTCTTCGTGATCGTGCTGTACTACGCGCTGTTGCACGCGACTGCGCGCCGCGCTTCGCGCACGTATCTCCACCGCATGGGTCTGCCTTCGGGCCTCTGGGCCGTCTATCGGCACCTCTTGTGCTTCGCCCAGTGCACGCTCGATCGCCTGTTCCTGCTCCAGGGTCGGACACAGTACTTCGAAGTCGCGACCCACGGCGAAGACAATCTGGTCCGCCTGCGCGATCAAAAGCGCGGCGCCATCCTGCTCGGATCGCACCTCGGGAGCTTCGAGGCCATGCGCGCGCGCGGTGACGTCGCGAGCATCCCGATCCACATCGTGGTCGACTTTCACAATTCGCGCATGATCAACGAGCTGCTCGAGAAGCTCGACCCAGGCATGCATGCGCGCGTGATCGAAGCGCCGCCCAATAGCGTGGACTTCGTCTTCAAGATCAAGGAGCTGATCGAGCGCGGCGAGCTCGTTGCGATCCTCGGGGATCGGGCAGGTCACGGTGCCGCGGCAGAAGTGACCTTCCTCGGCGGCAAGGCGCGCTTTCCGACCGGCGCCTATCTTCTCGCGTCACTCCTGCGGTGCCCCATCTACCTGACCTTCGGGTTGTACCACGCCCCGAACCGCTACGACTTGTACTGCGAGCCCTTCGCGGAGCGGGTGCACTTGCCGCGCAATCAGCGCGACCAGGCGCTCACCGAATACGCCCAGCGTTTCGCGGAGCGGCTCGAATGCTTCTGTCGTCTCGCGCCCGACAACTGGTTCAATTTCTTCGACTTCTGGAGCGATGGCGATGGCGGACCGTAGCGTGCGAAGGGAACGATGAGTCCCGGCGGGGCGCTGCGCGTCGCCGTGATCGCGGCCCTGGTCACCTATCCATTTCTCATGCGCGCGCTGCTCGAACACACCGATCCGCGCGTCGCCGCAGCGGTCGTGCTCGTCGGCCTCGGCCTCTCGTTCGGTCTCCGCCGCGCCTTCGCGCGCGAGCCGCTTCGGCGTCTGGTCGCGCAGCACGCGCTCGCCGCCGTCGCAGCAGGCTTCGCCCTCGCGCAAGGCAAGGGGCTCGCTCTCCTCTTGCTTCCTGCGCTGATGAGTCTCGGTCTGTTCGGCGTCTTCGGGGTGACACTCTGGCGCGGACCGCCGCTCGTCGAGCGCATCGCCCGCCGGATGAGCGGAGCAGGCTTCCAGGAGGAGATGGTTCCCCACTGTCGCCAGGCCACGATCGCATGGTGCGCCCTCTTCCTCGCGAACGCAGGGGTCGTGGCGGCGCTCGCCGTCGCGGCGCCATTGGCGTGGTGGACGATCTACACCGGCATCTTCGCCGACGTCCTGATGGGACTGCTCTTTGCGAGCGAGTATGCAGTGCGCACGGTGCGCAGGCGGCGATTCGCGACAGCCCGCGGCGTCACAGTGGTCTCGCGTTGAGCGGGTCATGCCCGGTCTCGACCGGCGTCTCCGGTCCTCCGACCCGGCAGGCCGCGGCGTCAGCGGCCGTCGTCGAAGGCGCGCCAGCTTCCCCCGGACCAGCCGATGCGCTCGAAGCGGCCTGCGCGGTAGCGCAGCATGCGATCGGCCGTCCCGATGTGTCCCGGGGAGACGAAGGAGCCGGTCCGCCAGGTCGGGAGCGCGCCGATGCGCCCGCGCCCCGGTCCGAAGTGGGTGTGTCCGTGCACCAGCACGTCGGCGGCGCCGAGATGTGGCAGGAGCCGCGTCGGCATGGTCCAGCGCGCGGCCGAGCATTCGAGCCAGCAGACCGCCGAGCCGAGCCAGCCGGGGCCGAGGCGATGGAGGGTACGCAGCGCCGCCAGACGGCCGTAGAGGAAATTCTCGAGCGCGAGCACCCGGCGACCCACGCGGTCGTACGCGCTGTGCGGGTGCTCGGACTCCGAGAAGCGGTGGCCGTGGAGGACGCGCACGCGTTCGCCGCGATCGGTCTCGAAGTCGAACGACCAGCCCTCGGGCCGGAGCGGCTGCGAGGCGTCGGGCAACGCGTCGTGGTTGCCTTCGAGGTAGACGACGCGGCGGCCCTCGCGCCGCCAGCCCGCGACGAGCTCCGCGAGCCGCTGCACGAGATCGCGCTCCTCGGCGCGCTGCACGCCCCGGTAGCCGTCGACGATGTCGCCGTTCAGGACGATCAGCTCCGCGTCGCCGACCGCCTCGGGCAGCCGCGAGAGCCAGCGCGCGTGGTGGCTCGAGCAGATCGCCCAGCCGAGATGAACGTCGGAGAAGAGCAGCGCGCTACGGACGCGCGGAAGGGACGGCATCGGAGACACTTAGCATCTGGGCGCTCGCGTTCACATCGGACCAGCCGACGGAGCGTGCGGACAGGAGCCCTCCGTCTCCGCGCCTCAGGCCTTCACCGCACGCCCGCGCGGGAGCCCGGCCCGCTCGAGGATCCACATCATCGGGCACCAGCCGGTGAAGGCAGACTGGACCAGATTGGCGCCGACGAAAGCCGTGAAGGCGAGAAAGCCCGGATGCACCCAGTAGCCGAGCGCGACGCTCGCGAGCACGAAGAGCCCGGCCACGAGCCGGAGCCCCTCGTCCACCGTCAGCGATCGATCCATGTCTTCCTCCTCCTGGTCAACCGCGCCCGCCGCGGGTGCGCCGTGCTCCGCGAGCGCGCGCAGGCAGCGCCTCGAGATGGTCGGTGAGCCTCGTGGCGAGCCCCTCGCAGACGAGCTCGCAGAGCGCCGCGACCGAGCTATCCGCCACCCGGTAGAAGGCCTGGGCGCCCTGCTGGCGACGCGCCACGATGCCCTCCCGGAGCAGGACGCCGAGGTGCTTCGACACCGTCGGCTGACCGATGCCGGTGCGCGAGACGAGCGCCAGCACGGGCGCCTCGCCCTGGAGCAGCACGTTCAGCAGCCGCACCCGGGTCGGATCCCCCAGCGCCCGGAAGCGCTCGGCCACGAGGGCCACGGCCTCGTCCGAGAGCACGGGATGCGCGGTGGAGATTCGGGCCACGGCTGGATGATATTGACTTGATCCTTCTATGTCAATATTCTGATATCGGAATACATGAGCGACCCCACCGCCCGACCCGACGCGTCCCTCCTCGGCCGCATCATCGACGTCTTCCTGACGGGAAGCCTTCCGGCCCTGCTGATCGGCCTCTCGCTCGCGGGCGGCGCAGTCGCATTGTGGCTCACGCCGCGCGAGGAGGAGCCCCAGATCGTCGTGCCGCTCGCCGACGTCGAGGTCGACGCGCCCGGACTGCCGGTCGAGGAGGTCGAGCGCCAGGTCGCGACGCGCCTCGAGAAGCTGCTCGCGCAGATCGACGGTGTCGAATACGTCTACTCGATGTCGTTGCCCGGCCGCGCCGTGGTGACCGTACGGTTCTACGTCGGAGAGGATCGCGAGAACAGCCTCGTCAAGATCTACAACAAGCTCGAGTCCAACCGCGACGTCGTCCCACCCGCCGTCACGAGCTGGGTCGTGAAGCCGCTCGAGATCGACGATGTCCCGATCCTGATCGCGACCCTCTGGAGCTCGAAGCCCGACCAGATCGACGACTACGCGCTGCGGCGAATCGCGGAGGAGGTCGAGATCGAGCTCCAGTCGGTGCCGCAGACGAACCGGACGTCGGTGATCGGAGGCCGCCCGCGCGTCGCTCGGGTCGAGCTCCAGGCCGCAGCGCTCGCGGCGCGGCAGAGCTCGCCTCTCGACGTCGCGTGGGCGCTCGGCGTCTCGAACGCGCGGGGCCGCGCCGGTGCCTTCGACCGCCTCGACCGGAGCTTCCTGGTGGATTCCGGGGAATACGTTCAGGGGATCGACGGGCTCCGCTCGCTCGTCGTGAACGTGGTGGACGGGATCCCGGTTCTGCTGCGCGACGTCGCGGAGGTGCGCGACGGCCCGGACGAAGCGACGAGCTACGGCTGGATCGGGTTCGGCCCGGCGGAGGCTCGCTCGGAGACGCCCGCCGGGTACTTCCCCGCCGTGTTCATCGCGGTCGCGAAGCAGAAGGGCGCGAACGCGGTGGATGTCGCGCGACGCGTCGAGGCCAAGCTCGCCGAGCTCGAAGCGACGCATCTTCCGGACGGCGTCCACGTGCGGATCACGCGGAACTTCGGCGAGACCGCGAACGACAAGGTGAACGAGCTGGTCGAGAACCTGCTCGTGGCGCTCGTGATCGTGATCGGCCTCTTCGCGTGGTCCCTCGGCTGGCGAGAAGGCCTGGTGGTGGCCGTGGCGGTCCCCATCACGTTCTCGCTCACGCTCCTGGTGAACTACTTCGCGGGCTACACCATCAACCGCGTGACCCTGTTCGCCCTGATCCTCGCCCTCGGGCTCGTCGTCGACGACCCCGTCGTGGACGTGGAGAACATCCATCGCCACTACCAGATGCGGCGGGAGCCGCCCCTCGCGGCGATCCGGACGGCCGTGAACGAGGTGCGGCCCCCCATCCTCTACGCGACGTTCGCCGTGATCCTCTCGTTCCTGCCGATGCTCTTCATCACCGGGATGATGGGCCCGTACATGCGGCCGATGGCGGTCAACGTGCCGCTCGCGATGGCGATGTCGATGGTCGTGGCCTTCACCGTCACGCCCTGGCTCTCGTACCACGTGCTCCGCCGCCCGGGCGAGGGCACGCCCGGGCACGCGGCGCCTCCGGTGGAGGAATCGACGACGCACCGCTTCTACGAGCGCATGCTCGGCCCCCTGCTCGATCGTCGCCGGCTGGCCGCATGGCTCCTCGGCGGGACGGCGGGGCTGCTCGTGCTGGCCATGCTGCTCGCGCTCGTGCGGGCCGTGCCGCTCAAGATGCTGCCCTTCGACAACAAGAACGAGTTCCAGGTCCTGGTGAACATGGACGAGGGCACGACGCTCGAGCGCACGGATGCGGTCACGAAGCGCCTGGCGGAGGTGCTGCGTTCCGCGCCAGAGGTCCGGGACTTCGAGCTCTACGTCGGGATGGCGAGCCCGATGGACTTCAACGGGCTCGTCCGGCACTACTTCCTGCGCCGCGGGCCCCAAGTGGCCGACATCCGCGTGAACCTGGTGGGCAAGCGCGACCGCAGCCAGCAGTCCCACGAGATCGCGCTCCGCCTGCGGAGCGAGCTCGAACGTGTGGCGCGCGACGCCGGCGCCCGCGTCGCGATCGTCGAGGTCCCGCCCGGCCCGCCCGTGCTGTCGACGCTCACCGCCGAGATCGTGGGGGCGCCGCAGGTGCCCTACTCGCGCTTCCGCGAAGCCGCCGAGGTGGTCGAACGTCGCCTGCGCGAGGAGCCGCTGGTATCGGACGTGGACTCCACCGTCGAGGCTCCCCAGGAGCGTCTGGTGTTCGTGACCGACCAGGAGAAGGCGGCACTTTCCGGTGTCTCGGAGGAGGACGTGGTGCGCACGACGGCGATCGCGCTGGGCGGGCTCGACGCGAGCTGGCTCCACGAGCCGGGCGAGGTGAACCCCCTCCCGATCCGCCTTCGCCTCTCGCGCGCCGACCGGTCGGGCGCGGAGGCCCTCGCCTCGCTCGTGGTGAAGGGCCGCCCCGGGGTCGCGAAGGTGCGCGAGGCCGGCGGCACGCGTGACGCGCCGATTCCGCTCGTCCGCCTGGGAGAGCTGGGACGCTTCCAGACCCGGCCGGCGGAGCAGGCGATCTATCACAAGAACCTCCAGCGCGTGGCGTACGTCTACGCCGAGACGGTCGGCCGTGCGCCGGCCGAGGTGATCTCCGACGTCGGCGCGGACCTCGACGCGCCCGGCGCGCCGGCGGGCGGTGGCGTGTCGTCGCAGAGCGCAGCGCGGCCGCTCGGAGGACGCACCTACCTCGCCAACGGCGGAGGAATCCCGTGGTCGCTCCCGACCGGGACCTCCGTCCGGTGGAACGGAGAAGGCGAGTGGAAGATCACGCTCGACGTGTTCCGCGACCTGGGCATCGCCTTCGGTGTGGCGCTCGTCGGGATCTACTTCCTGCTGGTCGCGCAGACGGGGAGCTACGCCATGCCGCTGGTGCTGATGATCTCGATCCCGCTCACGCTGATCGGGATCCTGCCCGGGTTCTGGCTCCTCGACGTGTTCACGGGAGGCCCCGTGGGAGGCTTCCCCAACCCGATCTTCTTCACGGCGACGGCGATGATCGGAATGATCGCGCTCGCCGGCATCGCCGTGCGGAACGCGATCCTGCTGATCGAGTTCGTGCACGTGGACCTCGCGCGGGGCGTTCCGCTGCGCGCCGCCCTGCTCCGGGCCGGAGCGGTGCGCACGCGGGCGATCCTCCTCACGGCCGGAGGCGCCATGCTCGCCGCGATCCCGATCACGCTCGACCCGATCTTCTCCGGTCTCGCATGGTCCCTCATCTTCGGACTCTTCGTCTCCACGGCCTTCACGTTGTTCGTGATCCCCGTGGTCTACGACCTCGTGTACCGGAATCGGCCCGGCCACGGGCTCGCCGCGCCGGCGACGCGGGAGGTCTCATGAGCGGAAGGCTGCGCAGCGTTCTCCAGGTGGGGGCCGGCCTCCTCGCGGTCGTCGCCACGGTCGCATGGCTGTCCGGCAGCTGCCGCCCCAAGATCCAGCCCGGCGACGCCGCGTCCCCGTCCGCGGGCGGCGGCAGCGGCACCGTGGCCGCAGTGGAGCGCACGATCGAGCCCGTGGTCGAGCAGGCGAGCGGGTCGATCGAGTCCTCTCGACACACGACGGTGTCTTCCAAGATCCTCGCCCGGATCGAGGACGTGCGCGTGCGCGCGGGCTCCGACGTGAAGGAGGGGGACGTCCTCGTCGTGCTCGACGCTCGCGACCTGGAGGCGCGGGTCCGCGAGGCGCGAGAGGCCACGGCGGCCGCCCGCTCCCAGCTCGCGCTGGCGACGAGCGAGCGCAGCCGCACCGCGGCCCTTCGCAACGCCGGCATCGCCCCGGAGCGCGACGTGGACCGGGCGGAGTCCGCCTACCGGGTCGCCACTGCGGAGCTCGAACGCGCGGAACAGCGCCAGCGCGACGCCGAAGTCGGGCTCTCGCACGCGGAGATCCGGTCGCCGGTGACGGGCCGGGTGGTGGACCGGCTCGCCGAGCCCGGCGACACCGCCGCCCCGGGAACGCCGCTGCTCCGGATCTACGACCCGGGCCTCCTGCGTCTCGAGGCGCCCGTCGGGGAGTCCCTGGCCCAGCATCTCGCGGTCGGCCAGCAGCTGCAGGTCGTGATCGACGCCGTGGACGAGCACCTCGACGGCGAGGTGGAGGAGATCGTGCCGCAAGCCGAGGCGGGGGCGCGGACGTTCCTCGTGAAGGTGCGCTTCGCGCCGAACCCGCGCGTGTTCGCCGGAATGTTCGGTCGGCTGTCCGTTCCCGCAGGCGAGCGCGAACGGCTGCGCATTCCGGCCGCCGCCGTCGAGGAGGTCGGGCAGCTCGAGTTCGTGGACGCGGTGGGAGCGGACGGCCGGATCGAGCGCCGCCTCGTGACGACGGGAGCCCGCGACGAATCGGGCCGCGTCGAGGTGCTCTCCGGCCTCTCGGCGAGCGATACGGTGCGGCTTCCGGCGGGCGTCGGCTCGGGGAATCGATAGGCACGCGCTAGCCTCCCCGTGTCCAACGGCCCGACCCCCCTTCTCCAGCATCGAAGGAGGACACTCATGCGCATCGCGTCTCGCTGGATCGCGTTCGCAGCAAGTCCCCTCGCACTCGGCCTCGCGAGCGGCATTGCGCTCGCAGCGGATCCTGCGCCGTCCGCGCCCCCGCCTCCCGCGACCTCCTGCGTGCGCGGCGTCGACCTCATGACCGACGCCGAACGTCAGGAGCAGCACGCGAAGCTGGCCGCCGCGACGACGCCGGAGGCCCGGCAGGCCGTGATGGAGGCCCATCACGCGGCGATGCAGGCGCGCGCCAAGGAACGGGGAGCCGTTCTCTGCGCGAACGCGAAGGGTCCCGGCAAGATGGGCCCCGGGATGGGACAGGGACGCGGAATGGGGATGGGACCGAAGAGCGGCCCGCCCCCGAGCACGCCTCCCGACACGGCGCCGAAGACCGGGAACTGACGCGGGCGCGGGGCTCGCGCCCCGCGTCCCCGGCCCGACCTTCGGGATCGCTCAGCGCTGCGCGGCCTCCCGCGGGCGCACCGTCGCCACGACGCGCTCCAGGAGCTGGCCCAAGAGCCCCAGCTCCGGCACGCGGAAGAGCGGTACCCGCGTCTCCGCCATGAAGTTCACGTAGCGCCGTGCGTAGGGCGTGCGCGGCCGCGGCCGCACGCCGTGGACGCTCGTCGGAGAGTTGAGGAAGAGGAAGAGCGTGTTCGGCGCGTAGGGCACCGTCTTCGCCACGCGGATGCGCGAGAGCGGCGCCTGCCGGCCGGGCAGGAAGGCGGGCCTTCCCTCGAAGCGGAACGCCTCGAGCTCGCCGCCGCGGGTCGGGTCGCCGGGCACCGGACAGTAGAGGAGTGCATTGAAGAGCTTGTTCGGGCGGTCGATGTGGGCGGTGCGCACGGTCGAGGCACGCCGCACCGGCGAGTTGAGGGCGAACTGGCAGTCGAGGAGGACGTCGGCGCTCCCGGCGCCGGGGCCGTTGCGCGGCGCGGACGTCAGGGCCTCGAGCGGCTTTCCCGCGAGGCGCGGGAGCTCGGGGTGCTGGCGCAGGAGGGGCTCCGCGAGCAGCGCGAGCACCTCGCTCCAGAAGGCGTGGGAGACGTGGTACGCGAAGAACGATCTCCACCGCTCCGACACCGCTGCGTGTTCGATGACCTGGTGCGCGGACATGAGGTACGGGAAGTTGTTCTTCCAGGGGGGCCCCTGGCCGGACACGACCCCGAGCGGCGGGAACTCCGCCACGAGGTCCGCGTAGAGCGCGGCGTCGAGCGCGTCGCGCACCACGAAGTGGGGGAACGGGTCGCTCTCGAGGCGCGCGCCGGCCGCGCGCGACAGGACGCTCTGCATGGGCCCCTCCTCCGGGCTCAATCCTCGTTCGGCGGCGCGTAGCGTGCGCGGATCTCCTCGCTCTCCACGTTCGCGCCGCCGTACATGCCCTGGAGCGGGAGCGCGAACGGCGCCGCGCCGCGCTTGCGGAGCGCGGCGACGACGGAGACGTGGGGGTGCGTTTCGACGAGCCAGCGGAGCACCCTTTGGAGCTCCCTTCCGGCCGCGCTCGGCCGCGCACGCTCGCGCCCGAGGGCGCGCAGGAAGGACGCACGCAGCCCCGCGGGCCGCACGGCTCCGCGCGCCTGGAACGCGGCGAGGGCGAGCGACGGCGCGCGCGCATCGTCGGCCGTCACCGGCGCGGGTCGTCCGGCGCCCGGCGTTGCGACCGTCACCTCCCTGCCCCGGTTCCCCGCGAGCGAGAGACGCAGGATCTCGTAGCCGTTGGCCGCGGCGAGGTCCAGGAACAGGAGCGGCGAGAACGCATAGAAGCCGTGATTGAGCCAGTTGAAGAACGGGAGCACGTGGAGCATCACGCCGCCGGGCTTCGCGAGCGCGTGGACGTTCTCGAACACCGCGCGCTGGTCGAAGACGTGCTCGCCCGTGCCGTTGTTCGTCACGAGATCGAAGGTGCGGGCGAATCCGTAGGTGCGTCGCAGGTCCTGGTTCAGGTCCATCACCAGGCTGCCATAGCGGCCATTCACGTCGATCGCGTCATGGCGGGTGAAGCCCAGGGCCCGGTAGTACGCGGCCGTGGCGGGTGCGCGTTCTTCGGGCGCGAGCGACGCGAGCTTCGCGAGCGCGCCGGCGTCGTGGGGGATGCCCTGCGCCGCCAGCCACCGCGCGACGTCGGGGAGCACGCGCGTCCGCGGCTTGAACGTCTGGTTCCCCAGCTCGACGACGGTGGGCTCGGGCGGGAGCGCGGCCCGGAGCACGGCCACCAGCTTGATCATCAGCGGATGGAACGCCATCGGGGCAGGAGGATAGCCCTGGCCGCGGGAGGACGGCACGCGGACCGCGCGGTCCGTGGCAACGCGCCACACCGTGCGCCATCCGGTCCCGGGCGACGCGACGCGCGCTCGATCGTGCGCCGTACTCGCCGAATGCGCGCGCTTCGGTGTAGGCTGCAGGGCGAAGCGCCGCGCGTGGACGGCCGGGTGCGGAGACGGGCTCCGCCTGCGGCCGCGTCCGCACGGGCGCCGAGGTTGCTCTGATGGCGCACCGTTTCCCGCCCACGCTCGCGATCGCGGCACTCCTCCTCCTGGCTCCTTCCGCCGCGATGGCAGCCGACGACACTTCGCACGGCGAGCAGGTGTATCGCGAGTTCTGCCAGAAGTGTCACGGCGTCTATGGACGCGGGGACGGACCGGCGCTCGAGTACTTCGCGGCGAAGCCCCCCGATCTCACCAATCCCGCGACCCTCGGCACCCGGAGCACCGACGAGATCGTCGCCGCGCTCGTGGCGCGTGGGAAGGATCCCCAGGCCTCGCACTCGGCGATGGCCTTCGCGAGCTTCATGAAGCCGAACGACCTCCACGCTGCCGTCGCCTACATGAAGACGCTCGCCTCGCCGCACGGCGGCGTGAGCCTCGCCGCAGGCCGAGACATCTACACGAGCATCTGTTGGGCGTGCCACGGGCTCGACGGCAAGGGCGACGGGCCGGCTGCGGCCTCGCTGAAGGTGAAGCCGCGCGACTTCACCGCGGCGAGCTTCTCGGTCACGGGGCGCGAGGAGGAGGTCTACCGGACGATCTCCGAGGGCGCCGCGAAGAGCTTCCATGGCTCGGAGTCGATGCTCTCCTGGAAGGGCTCCCTCACGCCCCAGCAGATCCGCGACGTGATGGCCTACATCGCAACCTTCAAGACGCGCCCGACGACGAAGTAGCCCTGGCTGCCGACGGAGCCGCTCTCTAGCCTATCCCGGACGGGAGAGGGGTGGACCCATGGCCGCGGGGCCGTCGCGCCCGGTCTTCGTGGGGTCGGAGTTCGTCGCGCAGTACCCCGAAGGCGGCGGTGTCTTCTGGGTGCCGCTCCAGTACCTCCTCGGGCTGCGCGCGCTCGGCGTCGACGCGTGGTGGCTCGAGCTCCTCTACGCCACGGGCGATCCCGCCCGCAACCAGCGCTACGCCGACGCCTTCCTCGCCTCGGCCGAGGCGATGGGCGTGCGCGACCGCGTGGTGCTGCTGCACTACCCGGAGAGCCGCCGCGCCGAGCAACCCGGCCGCTGCGAGCGGTACGGGATGGACGCGGACGAGCTCGCCGCCCGCGTGCGGGACGGGCTGCTGCTCAACCTCGCGAACAGCGTGCCGCCCGCCCTGCGCGACGAGTTCGCGCGCTGCGCGCTCCTCGACCTCGATCCCGGCCCGTTCCAGATCTGGGCGGCCGAGTACGACCTCGGCGTGGGCGACCACGACGTGCATCTGACGATCGGCGTGCACCTCGGAGCGCCCGACTGTCCGATCCCGACGGGCGGCGTCGAGTGGCACCGCTTCTGGGCGCCGGTCCATCTGCCGGCGTGGACGACCGCTGCGCCCCCACCGCCCGGCGCCCCCTACACCACGGTGACGCAGTGGTGGACGAGGCAGTACGCGTTCCTGAACGGGGAGACCTACGACTGCAACAAGCGCACGGGCTACCTCGAGTGCATCGACCTGCCGAGGCTGGCGCCGGCTCCGCTCGAGCTCGCGGCGAACGTGCACCCGGGCGAGCTCGAAGATCGCGCGCTGCTCGCCCGGCACGGCTGGCGCCTCGCCGACCCGAGCCGGGTCGCGGGCACGCCCGACGCCTACCGGCGTTACGTGCAGGCCTCGCGCGGCGAGCTCGCGTGCGCGAAGCCGGCCTACGTGAAGGCGCGCTCCGGCTGGCTGAGCGACAGGACGGTGTGTTACCTCGCAAGCGGTCGCCCGTGCGTCGTACCGGCCACCGGCGCCGAGGCGCACCTGCCCGCCACGCCCGGGCTCCACTTCTTCCGGACGGCCGAGGAGGCCGCCGCGGCCCTCCGCCAGGTCGAGACGGACTGGCCGGCCGCCTCGCGCAGCGCCCGCGCCCTCGCGGAGGAGGTGTTCTCGACGCGGGTCGTCCTCCCCGGCGTCCTCACCGCGGCCGGGGGCTGAGCTAGCGGAGCCCCTCCGCCGCTCCCTCGACCGCGCGCACCAGCCCGGTGTCGCTCGAGATCGAGACGGCTTCGATCGCCTGCCGGGCGTCGAGCGTCAGACCGAGCTTCCCGCTCGCGAAGGGCTGCCGGGAGACGTTCACCGAGAGCAGCGTCTCGGGATCGACGGCGTCGAGCCGCTGGTCCAGATCGATCTTGCAGCCGGGCGGGGCGTCGCATCCCGGCGCCACGCCCGGCGCGAGCGTCAGACCGACGACGCGGTACGTCGCGCGCCGGTTGACCGGCACGCCGCCGGGATCCTGCGCGTCCGGCGTCGTCTGCGTGACCACCAGGCTCGTGCCGCAGCCCGCCTGCAGCGCGACGAGGACGAGGCACCCGAGCCGACCCGTGGGCTTCATCGCGACCCTCCTCCGGCCGTCACAGGACCGGCTCCAGCCCGATCACGACGCACGGATCGCTCACGGCCTTCACGACGCGATCGCCGAGCCTCACCTCCGCGAATGGGTCGAGATCGAAGCGCGCTTCACGCAGCTCGGCCTGCCGGCGCTCCGCCTCCTTGTGCAGCGCCGTGATGCGCGTCAGGAGACGCGGATCGTCGCCGGCCAGGCCGCCGCACCGCCCCGACGACCGCACGAGGAGCGCGGACCGGCACTCGCGCTCGAGGGCGAGGACGTGCTCGCGCTCGCGGATCGCGAGGTCCTGTGCCTCTGCATAGATGCGGATCGCCGCGGCCAGCTCTCGCGCGCGCTCGCACGTGCCGATTTCGAGCGCACCGGGCTCGCCGGCGAATGCGGCGGCCGCCTTCGAGAGCGCGAGGACCGCCTCCACGACCTCGAGCGAGCGGTCGGTCTCGCCGGCCGACACGGATTGGAGGAGCGCGTCCTCCCCGAGCCCGAGACGGATCTCGGTGTCGGCGAAGGGATTCGTGCGCGTCTCGGCCTCGTAGACGAGCGACGGTCCGTCGAGCCGCTGCGAGAGGACGACACGGTCGCTCCGCGTCTCGTCCCGCAGCAGCGAGACGTGGAAGGCGGGGCGCGCGATCCGGAATCGCACGCCGCGCTCGCTCGTCGGGTCGGCCGCGGGCGCGCCCTCGACGCCGACGCGGCGCACCTTGAGCGGGATCCCGCACGCGAGCACCGCGACGCCGATCGCGAGCACCGCGAGCTTGCTGGCGCCGCCCATCGCGCTCACGGCTTCACGCGCCCCTCGCGGATCGCGAGCGCGACCAACGTCGCCACCTTCTTGACCCCGAGCTTCGTCATCATGTGCGCGCGGTGCGTCTCCACGGTCCGCACCGAGAGCCCGAGGCTCTCGGCGATCTCCCTGCCGGACATCCCGTTCACGATCAGCTGTAGGATCTCGACCTCGCGGTGCGTGAGCTTGCGGCTCGATGCATCGGTCCCATTCGACGAAGGGGAGACCGGGTCGGGAAGCGACGCGACGAGCGGCAGCGCGACGGCCTCGTGTCCGTGTATGGACCGGATGGCGCCGAACAGGGCTTCGGGCGCGGCGTCTCGCGTCAGCAGGCCGAATCCCCCTGCCCGCACGAACTCCTCGTTCGACTTCGGCGCGCACGAGGTCGGGAGGATCAGGACCTTCGTCTTCACGCGCAGCGCCGCCACCTGCCGCGTGATCTCGACCCCCGAGGTCCCGCGCAGCCACAGATCGATCAGCAGGAGATCGGGCTGTGAACGCACGACCTCGGAGAGGGCCTCCGTGCCGTCGCAACCCTCGCCGACCACCTCGAGATCGTCCTCGCGTTCGAGGCGTGCGCGCAGGCATTGGCGGAACACGTGATGGTCGTAGGCGACGACGACCCGAGTCTCCATCGGGGGACCTCCGGCGGCAGGGCGCGGGCGATCCGTGGCCCTACCGATCGTATTGATACTCTTGTATCAGATAGACAACAGACGATCAATCCACGAATTGCCCGCGCGCGGGGCGTGGGAGGCCCGGGCAGACTTCCCGGCGTGCGGGAATGACGGAGGAGCGGCGACGAGGCAGGAGCCGGGCGGGAATCGGGGCGGGGCCGGCGAGATCAGGTCCCGGACTTGCCCGGGCCCGCGAGCCCGAGCTCGCGGAGCATGCGCACCAGATTGGAGCGGTGCACGCCGAGCCGCTTCGCGGCCTGGGCGCGATTGCCGCCGGCCTCTTCGAGGGCCTCGTTCACGAGTCGGGTCTTGAAGCGGCGCACGGCGTCGTTGTAGCCCGCGCCCTCGATCCCCCCGACGCCCTGGAACTTCGGCGAGAGCGCCTCGGGCGTCACGAGCGCGCCCGGACCGAGCAGCGCGTACAGGCGTTCGACCTCGTTCTCCAGCTCCCGCACGTTCCCGGGATAGTCGTAGGCCGAGAGGCGCGCGATCGCGGCCGGGTCGATCCGCACCGGCTCGACGTCGAGCCGCGCCGCGACGCTCGCGATCTGGTGTCGCACCAGCTCCGGCACGTCCTCGCGCCGTTCCCGCAGCGGCGGGATCGCGATCGGCATCACGTCGAGGCGGTACAGGAGATCGCGCCGGAAGGTCCCGCGACGGCTCGCTTCCTCCAGGTCGTGGTGCGTCGCCGCGATGAGACGCACGCGGGAGACGCGCACCTCCGTCTCGCCCAGGCGGCGATACTCCCCGAGCTCGAGGAAGCGCAGCAGCGCGGCCTGGAGCGCGTGCGGCATGTCGCCGATCTCGTCCAGGAACAGCGTTCCACCGTCGGCGGCCTCGACGAGGCCCTGCTTGGCCGCGGTGGCGCCGGTGAAGGCCCCGCGCGCGTGCCCGAAGAGCTCGCTCTCCAGCAGCGTGGGCGTGAAGAGCGCGCAGTTGACCGCGACGAAGCTGCCCGTGGCGCGGTCGCTGCCCGCGTGGATCGCGCGCGCCACCACCTCCTTGCCGGTGCCCGTCTCGCCGAGCACCAGCACGGGCACGTCGCTCTCCGCGGCGCGGCGCGCCGCGGCGCGCACCGCGCGGGCGGACGCGCTCGAGCCGAGGAAGCCGTCGAAGCCGCTCCGCTCGTCCACCTCGCCGCGGAGACGCCGGTTCTCCCGCGAGAGACGCCGGTTCGTGTCGGTGAGGCTGCGGTTCTTCGCCTGGAGCGTGTCGATCAGCTGGGTGTCGCTCTCGCGCAGCCGCGCGGCCACGGTCTGGAGCAGGTCGAGCAGCGCTTCGGGCCTTCGGGCGATCGCGGCCAGGAAGAGGTCGCGCGGGAGGAAGAGCGTCTCGACGGCTCCCTCCGCGGACGCGGTGGCGGACCGCGGGCCGTCGTCCACCAGCGCCATCTCGCCCACCCACTCGCCCTCGCCGCGCACCGCGATCACCCGTGGCTCGGCCGTCGCCAGGGCCTTCCGGATCGCGATCCGGCCCGCGAGGACGAGGTAGATCCCGTCCGCCGCCGCGCCCTCCGCCAGGATCACGGCGCCCGGCCGGAACCGGCGCACCACGCCCCGGCTCGCGAGCTTGTCGAGCTCGCCGAGGCCGAGGTGCCGGAGCGCCGGCGCCCGCCGCATCCGGTCGAGGACGGTGAGGGTCTCCACGGGCCCCGAGTGTATCAAGGTCACACCCGGCGCGTATCAGTTCGACCCGGGGTTCGAGAGCGACGAGGGGCCGTTCCGCCCTCCCGGGCGCGCTGCCGCGCCCGCGCGGGCGAACGCGTGAACGACCGGACGCGGCACGGGACTTGCTCCACGCCGGGCTGTGTCACCGGGCGAAGTCTTCGCAGCGCGATCGAGAGCGTCGATGGCCGCCGCGGGAACGCTCTCTGGCGTCCTCCTCGCCGTCTCGATGCTCCCGCTCGGGCTCGGACCCCTCGCATTCGTCGCGTTGACGCCGCTCCTCGTCGCGCTCGACGCGACGGGCGGCGAGCGCCATGCCGCGCTCGCGGGCTGGTGCTGCGGGCTCGCCCTGTTCGGGATCGGGTTCGTCTGGGTGCCGTTCGTCGGCTCCTCCCGGCTGTCCGCGACGCTCGTGTACGTCGCCTACGTCCCGCTGCTCGCGCTGCCCGTCGCCGCGTACGGCGGCCTCCTGGCCCGGTTCCGCCGGTTCGGGCGGATCGCGATGCTCGCCGTCGCGGCGCCGCTCTGGGTCGCGATCGAACGGGCGCGCTACGCCGTCGAGCTCGGGAGCCCGTGGCTGCATCTCGGCTACGCGCTCGCCGACCACCCCGGCCTGATCCAGGTCGCATCGGTCGGCGGCGTACACCTCGTTTCCACGTGGATCGTCGGCGTGAACGCCTGCCTCGCGGCCGCCGTCGGCGCGGGGCGATCCGCCGTCCTCGGCTTCTGTCTCGGCGTCGCGTTGATGATCCCCCTCGCGTGCGCCGGGCTCACGGAGCCGGACGGCGCGTCCGCGCGCGCGGAGGCCCCGCTCCGCGTCGCCGCGGTGCAGCCGCACATCGCGGCGCGCGATCGCCACGTGCCCGAACGCTTCGACGCCAACCTGCGCGTGCTGCTCGCGCTCTCCGAGGGCGTCACCGGCACGCGCCCCGACCTGATCGTGTGGCCGGAGTCGGCCTTCGAGCGGTCGATCGCCCCGGGCGGCTTCCCCTTCCTCGACGCGATCGGGCACCACCTGGGCGCGCCGCTCCTCACCGGCGCATGGCGGCGGGCGGGGGCGGACCCGCTCTGGCTCTACAACTCCGCGTTCTACGTCGGCGCAGACGCCGCCGCGGTGCGCGCCGCGGACAAGCGCCATCCGGTGCCGCTCTACGAGCGCGCGCCCGCCTCGGCGGTCGCGCGGCGGCTCGCCGCCTCAGGACTGTGGCCGGGCCGCTTCGCGCCGGGCGGCGCGGGCGACGTCGTGGCAATGGTCCGCGCGGGCGCGCGACCCGTGGGCCTCGGCACGCTCGTCTGCATCGACGCAAGCTACCCCGAGGTCGCGCGCGACCTGAGACGTCGCGGGGCGGACATCCTCGTCACGATCGCGAACGAAGCCGACACCGGCGCGTGGACGGCCGGGCTCCAGGCGCAGACGGCTCGCCTGCGGGCCGTCGAGAACCGCGTGCCCGTGGTCCGGGTCGCGAACACGGGACCGAGCGAGTGGATCGACGCGCGGGGCCGCGTGCTCTCGCGGCTCGCCTCGGGTGGGGCGGCGGCCGCCACGGTGAGCGTTCCGATCGGCGCGTCCGCGTCGATCTATTCGCGCGTCGGCGACGGTCCGCTGACCGCGGCCGTCCTCCTCCTGCCCTGCGCGGTCGGCGCGGCCGGCGCGCTCCGCTCGCGGCGGCCGGGAGCCCCGGCCGCGCCGAGGTCCCAGCGATTTCCACTCGAGCAGGAGGGCGTGATGAGGCTTGACCGGGGTTCGCGCGTGAAGCGAAATTGGCGGCGAGCGGCGGGGGCGATCGCATCCCTCGCCTTGCCGTGGCTCCTACCGACGCCCGGCGCCGCCAGCGACGGCGGCAGTTCGAGCGATCCGGGCGACGGGACGTACCTGGTGCAGACCCTGAACGGATCCTCCGCGGAGGCCTTCTCCACGACCGACGCCGGCGTGCCGACGGCGCTCCACGTCGAGGACGGGCTCGCCAGCATCGAGTATCGGTCGCGCCCGCAGGCCGACGGGCGCACGGCGTGGGACGTGCGCGTCTCCGGCTTCGACCGGAACCACGAGCGGATCGACGCCGTCTACGACATGGTGCTCGTGCTGCCGCTGCCGGTCGACGGGGCGGGACGGCCCGCGTTCGAGAGCCGGCAGTACGCGATCGCGCCGCGGGAGGGCACCGAGGACGCTTCCGTGCCCCTGATCTACGGCGGCGAGAGGGTGACACTGAAGCGGAACGTGGCGCTCGAGAAGACCGTGCTGCCCGGTCTCATCGGCGATCCTGCGCAGGGCCGGCTGCCGAGCCTCGCCGGGACGGGGTACGGATACACGCTGTGGGACACGATCGTGGCGTACGACGCGGCCTTCGGTCCGCGCCTGCAGGGCTTCGGGACCTTCTCGTACGTGACCGACGCGAAGGTGGCCCCGCCCGACGACCGGAATGCCGCCCTGGCCGCGTACCTGATCACGTGGATCCCGAGCTTGCGCGCGGACGTGCGGCCCTTCGCGCTCCGCATCGACGTCCGGGCGCCGGCGCTCCGATGAGCGACGCGAAGCCGACCGGATGACCTGCACGCGCTGCGGCGAAGCGGACCTCCCGGAGCGGAGCGCGTACTGCCTTCGCTGCGGCGCCGCGCTCGCGCAGGCCGGGGCGCCGGCGCAAGGCGCCGGGGGTGAAGGGCCTCCGCCCTACACGCCGCCGCACCTCGAGGCAGTGCTGCGCCAGCCGGCGGCGGCTCTCGGCGAACGCAAGGAGGTCACCGTGGTGATCGCCGACGTCGCGGGCTCGCTCGCGATGGCGGACGCCCTCGATCCCGAGGACGTCCACGCGATCATGAACGAGCTCTTCGCGCTCGCGACGAACGCCGTCCACGCGGCCGGCGGCACGATCGACCAATTCCGCGGCGACGGCTTCATGGCGCTCTTCGGGGCGCCGCGCGCGCAGGGCGACGACGCGGTCCGCGCGCTGCGCGCAGCGCTCGCCGTGCGTAGCGGCGCGGAGGAGCACGAGCGGCGCGTGCAGGAGCGCTTCGGCGTGCCGCTCACGCTGCGGATGGGCGTCAACACCGGCACGGTCTGGGTGGGCTCGATCGGCACGGACCTGCGCCTCGACTACACCGCCGAAGGCACCACGGTCGGCGTCGCGGCGCGGCTCGAGCAGGCCGCGGGGGCGGGCGAGGTCCTCGTCAGCGAGGAGACCGTCAAGCGGACCGCCCCCTACTTCGACTTCGAGCCCCGGGGCCCGATCCAGGTGCGCGGGCTGAAGGAAGCGGTCACGGCGTTCGCGCTGCGCGGCCCCGGGGCCTTCGAAGGCAGGCTGGACGCGGAACGCTCGCGCGGGCTCACGCCGTTCGTCGGGCGCGAGGCGGAGCTTCGAAGGCTCGCCGCGGCGCAGGCGCGCGCCGCGCAGAACGTGGTCGTCTGGGCGGGCCTCGTCGGCGAGCCGGGCATCGGGAAGTCGCGGCTCGCGCTCGAGCACGCGGCGCGGCAGGCGGGCGTCGCGCTCCCCCTCGAGCTCCGGTGCCACGAGACCAACGCGAACCGCGCCTTCGCGCCGTGGGCGGAGCGCCTCGCGAGCTGGCCGCTCGATACTCCTGCGGCCGCCGAGATCGCGGCGCTCCAGCGCATGCTCGACCACGCGCCCGGTCCCGGCGCGCCCGATCGCGGGGCGGTCGTCACCGCCCTGTGCGGAATGATCACGGAGCTCGCTGCGAAGCAGCCCGTGCTCCTCGTGGTCGAGGACCTGCACTGGATCGACCCGTCGAGCCGCCTCGTGCTGGAAGCGCTGCTCCTGCGCGGGTTCGCGTCACCGATCCTCCTGCTCGCGACGAGCCGCTCGCCCTTCGGATCGAGCCTGCCCGACGCCGCGTGCGTCCTGCGGCTCGAGCTCGGCCCGCTCGAGCGGGCCGACGCGGAGGGCATCGCGCACGGCATCCTCCGCGGCGTGCCCGAGTCCGGCGCGCTCTCGGGCCTCGCGGTGGCACGCGCCGGCGGCAATCCCCTCTTCCTCGAGGAGGTGTCGCGCGCGCTCCGGGACGGGCCACCCGCCCTGCGGCGATCGGCGCAGCTCGAGATGTCGCTGCGGCAGGCGTCCGTGCGCGTCCCCGAGACGCTGCACGGTGTCGTGGCGGCGCGCGTGGACGCGCTGCCCGACCGGGCGAAGCGTCTGCTCGAGGCCGTCGCGGTGAGCGCGCTGCCGTTCGGTCCGGACCTCGCGCGCGAGCTCGCGCCCGAAGCCGGCGACGAACCGGGCGACGGCGTGAGCGCGCTGCTCGACGACCTCACGAGCCGCGGCCTCCTCGCGCGCACGCCGGACGGAGCCTTCGACTTCCGGCACGGCGTCGTGCGCGAGGTGGCGTATCGGCAGATCCTGCGCGCTCGCCGGCGGCAGCTGCACCGGCGCTGCGCCGACACGCTCCGGCTCTGCGAAGACGCGGCCTCTCCCGGCGTCTCGTCCCGCATCGGCACGCACTACGACCTCGCCGGCGAGCCCGCGCTCGCCATCGAGCACCTGACACGCGCGGGCGATGCCTATCTGGGCATGCTGGCGACGCCGGAGGCGGCGGCGCATCTCCAGCGCGCGTGGGAGCTCCTGCAGGGCGATGCATCCGCCGATCCGATGCTGCGCGCGTCGGTCGGCGTGCTCCTGGCGTCGGCGCTCAACCTGCTCGATCGCGCGGGCGAGTCGGCCGCCGTGCTCGAGCAGTTCGAGACGAGCGACCTCGGCCCCGCGGACTCCGCGCGCGTCGCGAGCGCGTGCATCGAGAGCGGCTGGGTGAGCTATGCGAGCCGGAACGAATGGGCGCGCGGCGTGGCCCTGATCGAACGCGGGCTCGCGCTGCTGGACGACGGCCCGGAGAGCCGCCGGATGGAGTGCCAGGGGCACACCTACCTCCTGCGGCTCCACCAGATCGACGGCGGCATCGGCCGCTCGCTCGCGAGCGCCGACCGGGTGCTCGAGCTCACGCAGGCCGCCGGCGACCGCTTCGGCCGCGCCTACGCGCTCGCGAACCTGGCGGCGACGCACTGCGACGCGGGGAACCTCGACGAGGCCGGCGTGCGGATCGACCAGGCCCTGGCGATCGCGCACGAGAGCGAGAACGAGCTTGCGATCGGCTTCACGCAGACCTTCCTCGCGAAGGTCGAGGTGTTCCGCGGAGCGGTCGAGCGCGCGATCGAAGCGGCGGAGCTCGCCGAAGCGGCCGGCGAGCGCATCGGCCAGGTGTCGGGCCAGTACCTCGCCGTGCTGTGGAAGGGCGAGGCGTTCCTCCTCGCTGGCGACGTGGCGCGCGCGGCGGCGGAGTTCGAGAAGCTCGCGGCGATCAACGCGACGTGGCCGAGCACGCTCGATCGGCGGGCGCGCGGGCGGCTCGAGCTCGGCGAGCTGCGCGAGGCGCTCGATCTCGCGCAGCGCTGTCTCGCGCTGACTCCTCCCCGGCTGATCCGGACGCGCGCGCTCTGGACCTACGCGACGGCGCTGTCGCTCCACGAGCCGGGGCGGGCCGCCGAGGCGGAGGCGAGCCTGCTCGAGGCGGTGTCGATCTGCGACACGCTCGGCCTCCGGCCGCAGCTCGCCGAGAGCCATCTCGGCCTCGCGGAGCTCGCGCTCCGACGCGGCGAGCGGACCGCAGCGGAGTACTTCGGCCGGCGCGCCGTCGACGGCTTCACGGCGTGCGGGATGCTCGTCCACGCCGGCCGCGCGCGAGCGTCGCTTCGCGAGTAGCATGCGCGGAAGCATGACCCCGGCCAGCCCGTCCCATCGGGTCCTCGTCGCTCTCGGGCGCATCGGTCTCGCGCTGACGCTCGGGTGCGCGGGAATGTCCGGCTCCCCCGAGCTCGACGATCCGCTGCCGCCGTTCGCCCCGGGGACGGGACGCATCGTCGTCTACCAGACGCCGGCGACCGGGGCGCCCACCTACCACCCGAAGATCACCGTCGACGGCGAGACCGTGGGCGAGCTCCGACCATCGACCCTGCTGTACGCGGACCGTCCTCCGGGCAGCCATCAGGTGAGCGTGCAGCTCGAGAAACGGCTCACGGCGTTCGGAGAGCAGTCGGAGACGCCGCCCCTCGCGGTCACGGTGGCGGAGCACGAGACCGTGTTCGTGCAGGCGCAGGTCCTGTTCATCTCGCTCCAGTACCGGACGCTGCTGAAGCTGATGGACCCCGCCGTCGGCGAGCAGGAAGCCGCCGGCATGCGACAGGCGCGCTGACCGCCCATACTGCGATCCCATCCACCGGAGGATCCCCCGTGAGCGACGCCCAGATCGTCCCCTTCGAGATCCGCGCCACCGACGAGGCCCTCGACGATCTCCGCCGGCGCCTCCGCGCCACGCGCTGGCCCGAGGCGCAGACCGTCGACGACTGGTCCCAGGGCGCCCCGCTCGCCTACGTGCAGGAGGTCTGTGCGTACTGGGCGGAGAAGTACGACTGGCGCGCGCGGGAGAAGCGCCTCAACGCGGTGCCCCAGTTCCGGACGAAGCTCGACGGGCTCGGCATCCACTTCCTCCACGTGAAGTCGCCGCACGCGAGCGCGCTGCCCCTCGTGATGACCCACGGCTGGCCGGGCTCTCTCGTCGAGTTCCTGAAGGTGATCGGGCCGCTCACCGACCCGACGGCGCACGGAGGCGAGGCGCGCGACGCGTTCCACGTCGTGTGCCCGGCGCTCCCCGGCTTCGGGTTCTCCGACAAGCCGACGCGCACGGGCTGGGGCGTACAGAAGATCGCCGATGCCTGGGCCGCGCTCATGGCCCGGCTCGGCTATGGCCGCTACGCGGCCCAGGGCGGAGACTGGGGCGCCATGGTCACGACCTGCATCGGCGCGCAGGATCCACAGCATTGTGTCGGAATCCACCTCAACATGCCGATCGTCGCACCCGATCCCGCGACCATGAACGATCTGACGCCGCTCGAGCAGTCCGCGCTCGCGGGCATGCAGCACTACCAGCAGTGGGATTCGGGCTACTCGAAGCAGCAGAGCACGCGGCCGCAGAGCGTGGGCTACGGGCTCGTCGACTCGCCGGCCGGGCAGGCCGCCTGGATCCTCGAGAAGTTCTGGGCCTGGACCGATTGCGACGGCCACCCCGAGCACGTGCTCACGCGCGACGAGCTGCTCGACAACGTGATGTTCTACTGGCTACCGGCGGCGGGCGCGTCGTCGGCGCGCCTCTACTGGGAGAGCTTCGCCAGGCCGCCGTTCGATCCCGTGAACGTGCCGGTCGGCTGCAGCATCTTCCCGAAGGAGATCTTCCGCTCCTCGAAGCGGTGGGCCGAGAAGCGCTTCGCGAAGCTCGTGTACTGGAACGAGCTCGAGCGCGGGGGGCACTTCGCCGCGTTCGAGCAGCCCGAGGCGTTCGTCGGAGAGGTGCGCGCCTGCTTCCGCCACGTGCGCTAGCCGACCGGGGGTCAGCCCGCGTCGGGCGGCGGCGGAGGCGGCGGGCCGGGCGGCGGCGGCGGAATGTGGCGCGGGCGCACGGGCGGCGGCTGCGGAGAGGGCCGCGGCGGCGTACGCTGCTGAGTGTAGGGCTGCACCGAACCCGCGGCGACGGGGATCTGGTTGCCCTGGGCGTACATGCACTGCTGGTAGGCGGCGTCGAAGCGTTGCTGCGCCGATGCGCCGGCCCACGCGGCTTGATCCACCCCGACCGAAGACCCCAGCAGGAGGCCGCTCCCGGCGCCGATGGCCGCGCCCATTCCCGGATTCCCGGCGGCGGCGCCGATCGCGGCGCCCGCGGCCGCGCCGACGCCGGTGCCGATCGCGGCGGCGGCGACGCCCGCGTCCGTCGCCGCCTTCTGCGTCGAGGTCCCGGTGCGATCGGACGCGAAATCGCGGCACATCCCGTCGTCGTAGCGGAACTCGTCGAAGCTCTTCCCGCTGCCGGGCAACACCATCACGCTGGGGCCCGTCGGGAGCGTGGCGCAGGCCGTCGCGAGCGAGGCGACGGCCAGCGCCGTGGCCAGCTTCGGTAGCGATGCCATCTCGATCGCCCGCCGTGCCTCAGGGGTTCTGCGCGAGCACCTTGACCCAGGGCTCGCGGCAGGTGGAGACCTTCGGGTAGTACTGACGCTTGCTCGCGCAGTAGTACCAGTACGCCGGCTCGGGGCCGGGCGGCGCCGCTGCGGTCGCGTCCTCGGCCGGCTGCCGTTCGATGTACACCGGCGCCGACTGGATCACGACCGGCGGCGAGGAGTAGACGACCGGCGGGGCCGCGTAGTAGCCGCCGTAGTACCCGTAGGCGTACGGGCGGTAGTAGGGTCCCCACCCCCAGAAGGCCGCGCCGGGCGGGCCCCAATAGCCGGGAATGCCGATGCCCACGGCGACGCGGGTGCCCCCGCCCCAGCCACCGCCATGCCAGCCGCCGTGCCACCCATAGCCGCCGTGCCAGCCGCCGCCTGCGTGACTTGGCGCAGCTCCGACGCACAGCGCGCCCAGCACGAGCGCGGCCCCGACGAGAACTCGGTTCAGCTTCCGCATGTCACTCCCCCCTGAGCGGGTCCTCCCTCGAGAAGAGAGCCCCCGAGAGACTACCCCAGCCCATTCGACCCCCGGCACGACGCGGCGGGTTACCCGGCAACACGCGGGAAGCCCGGCGGTTCCGGCACACGTCGCCTCCGATCCCCTGGCCCTCGGACGCAGGCCACGGCCGCCCGCTTCATTCCTTCGGCGCCAACCCGCCTCGCGTATGCTGGGATGGGATGCGCCAGCTCCGGGTCCTCTTCATCCACGGCCTCGAATCGAGCCCCCAGGGCACGAAGGCCCGCGTCCTCGCGGAGGCCTTCGACGCGCGCACCCCGGCCATGGACACGGGGGACTTCGAGGCGTGCGTCCGGCTGCAAGCGGAGGAGATCTCGCGGTTCTCCCCCGACGTGGTGGTGGGATCGTCCTTCGGGGGCGCGGTCGCCGTGGCGCTGCTCCAGCGCGGGCTCTGGCGTGGCCCCACGCTCCTCCTCGCCCAGGCCGCCGTCGAGCAGGGCCTCGCGCCGACGCTTCCGAAGGGGCGCCGGGTCTGGCTCGTCCACGGCACGCGCGACGACCTGGTGCCCATGGCGAACAGCCGGATGCTCGCGCGGACCGGGACCCCGCGCCTCGTCCGCTGGATCGAGGTCGACGACGACCACCGGCTCACGGAGCTGGTGTCGAGCGGCGGCCTCGTCTCCACCGTGCAGGAGCTCGCGGCCGAGGACGGTGTCGGCGCGCCGGGAGCAGGCGAGGCGGTGCGCCGCTTCGTCAGCAACTTCCTGGCCGACCCGGCGCTCTGGCCGATCGTGTTCGTCGTCGTCGTCCACATCGCCCTGCTCGGAGCCGTGGTGCTCCTGTTCGCGGCGCGCTCGCGGAGCCCGTTCGCGTTCCTGGTGCTCGCCCTGCTCGTCGCGTCGAGCGTGCAGGCCGTGCTCGGAGCGCGCCGGAGGGGCGCGGGGGGCCGGGCCACGCTGTGGCTCGCGGGGCTCTGGGCGCTGAGCGTCGCCGCGGCGGTGTTCGGCTCGCGGTACGGAGTGCTCTAGGAGCAGCGACCTCACCCGGGTCGGGAGGGCAGACGTGGAGTCGAACGCGCTCTCGGCGCGTTGTTGCATCGTGGGCGGCGGTCCGGCCGGGATGATGCTGGGCCTCCTGCTCGCGCGCGCGGGCGTGCGCGTCGTCGTGCTGGAGAAGCACGGGGACTTCCTGCGCGACTTCCGCGGCGACACGATCCACCCGTCGACGCTCGAGGTGATGCACGAGCTCGGCATTCTCGACGGTCTCCTCCGGCTCCCGCATCAGGAGGCGCGCACGCTCCGCGCGCAGCTGGGCGAAGCCACCTACCCGGTGGCGGACTTCGGCCATCTTCCGACGCGGTGTCGCTTCATCGCCATCATGCCGCAGTGGGACTTCCTCGACTTCCTCTCGAGCGAGGCCGCGCGCCACCCGGCGTTCGCGCTGCGCATGAACGCCGACGTCACGGAGCTGATCGAGGCGGAGGGCAGGATCGCGGGCGTCCGGGCGACCACCTCGAGCGGACCGCTCGAAGTGCGAGCGGATCTCGTGATCGGCGCGGACGGCCGCAGCTCGCGCGTGCGGGAGCGCGCCGGGCTGTCCGTCGAAGCGCTCGGCGCGCCCATCGACGTGCTCTGGTTCCGCGTGTCGCGTCGTCCGACCGATCCGGACGAGACGATGGGCCGGTTCGAGGCGGGCCGCATCTTCGTGATGATCTGCCGCGGCGAGCACTGGCAGTTCGGCTACGTGATCGCGAAGGGCTCGCTCGACGGCATCCGCACGCGCGGGCTCGAAGCGTTCCGGACGGAGGTCGCGCGGCTCGCACCGTTCGTCTCGGATCGCGTCGGTGAGCTGCGCGACTGGGACGACCTGAAGCTCCTCACCGTGTGCGTGGACCGCCTGCGCCGCTGGCATCGGCCAGGTCTGCTGTGCATCGGTGACGCGGCCCATGCCATGTCGCCCGTCGGCGGCGTGGGCATCAATCTCGCGATCCAGGACGCCGTGGCGGCGGCCAACCTGCTCGCGGAGCCGCTGCGCGCCGGAATCGTGACGGAGGCCGACCTCGCGCGGGTCCAGCGGCGGCGGGAGTGGCCGGCGCGCGTCACGCAGCGCGCGCAGGTCCTGATCCAGCAGCGCATCATGGTTCCGTTGCTCGGTGACACGCGGCCGCTGCGACCGCCGCTCGCGGTCCGGCTCCTGGCCCGCTTCCCCGTGCTGCGGCGCATCCCTGCGCGTCTCGTCGGCATGGGCGTGCGGCCGGAGCACGTGCGCATCGCAGCCCCCGCTCCCGGGCCGAGCACGCCCTCGCCGGCGGCCTAGACGCCCCGCTCCGAGAACGTGTCGCAGGCGCGCAGGTCGCCGCCCTCGAGGCCGCGTTTGAACCAGCGCACGCGCTGCTCGCTGCTGCCGTGGGTGAAGCCTTCGGGTACGACATAACCCTGTGTCTGCTTCTGGATGCGGTCGTCGCCGATCGCCGCCGCGGCGTTGAGGCCCTCCTCCACGTCGCCCTGCTCGAGCACTCCCCGCGCCTTGTCCGCGTGATTGGCCCACACGCCGGCGTAGCAGTCGGCCTGCAGCTCGAGCCGCACCGAGAGCGCGTTGGCCTGCGCCTGCGACCCCTGCTGCTGCGCTGCGTGCACCTTGCCCGCCGTCCCCATCAGGTTCTGCACGTGGTGGCCGACCTCGTGCGCGATCACGTAGGCCTGCGCGAAGTCGCCGGGCGCGCCGAAGCGGTCGCGCAGGTCCCGGTAGAAGCCGAGATCGATGTAGACCTTGCGGTCCGTCGGGCAGTAGAACGGTCCCATTGCGCTCTGCGCGATGCCGCACGCCGAGCGCACCGCGTCCGTGAAGAGGACCAGCCGCGGCGGCTCGTACTGCGCGCCGCGGGCCGCGAAGATCTCCGTCCACGTGTCCTCCGTGTCACCCAGCACCACCGCGACGAAGTCGGCCGCGGGATCCTGGCCGGGCTGGAGGGGAGGCGCCTGCTCGCCCCCGGATTCGGGCACGCTCGCGTCGAGGCCGCCGGCCCCCTGGAGCGCGCCCAGCAGCGTCAGCGGGTTGATGCCGAGGAAGTATCCCGCGACGAGCACGATGGCGAGCGTCCCGAGACCGAGGCGCACGCCGCCCCGCGGCGCGCCCATGCCCCGCCGATCCTCCACGTTCTCGCTGCGGCGTCCCTCTTCCCAGCGCATGGCCCCCTCCCTCCTCACGCCCCCAGGCACGAAGCGTAACAGGCGGAACCCGCCCCGTTCGCGGTCCTCAGTCCCGGTCTTCGCCCCCGCCACCCGGCCGCGGACGGCGCGCTCGCAGCTCGGCCTTCATGCGGTCGGCGCAGGCCGGACAGAGGCCGTGGCTGAACTGCGCATCGGAGCGCTGGCTCACGTACGCCTCGATGCGCTGCCAGTAGCCCTTGTCGTCGCGGATCTTCTTGCACGAGCCGCAGATCGGGAGGAGCCCCGAGAGCGTCTTCACGTTCTCGAGCGCCGACTGGAGCTCCGCGATCAGCCGCTCCCGCTCGACGTCCGCCTGCTTCTCCGCGTCGATGTCCTTGTGCGTCCCCGCCACGCGCAGCACGCGACCCCCCGGGCCGCGTGCGACGACCTTGCCGCGTGTCAGCACCCACCTCCATGCGCCGCTCCGCGTGCGCAGCCGGTGCTCCTCTTCGTAGTGGTCGGTCTCGCCTCTCAGGTGCCGGAGCAGCGCCGCTTCCACGCGCGGCAGGTCGTCGGGGTGGACGAGCCCGCGCCACGTCTCGTAGTGGGGGCGGAGCTCGGTCACGGCATGGCCGAGCATGCCCGCCCAGCGCTCGCTGAAGATCGTCTGACCGGTCTCGCAGTCCCAGTCCCAGACGCCGTCCTCCGACCCATGGATCGCAAGACGCAGGCGCTCCTCGCTCTCGCGCAGCGCGCGCTCGGTGCGCTTGCGTTCGGTGATCTCGGTCGCGATCGCGACGATCCGGGCGACGCGCCCGCCCGCGTGCACCGGTACGAATCGCGTGAGCCAGTAGCTTTCACCGTTCGGTGTCGGTAGGCGGGCCTCGTAGGCCCGCGTCTCGCCGCTGCGGACGACCTCTTCGACCGCCGAGCGCAGGCCCTCGCGCAGGAACTCCGGAACGACGTCGTAGATCACGTGGCCCTGCGGATCGTCGACGCCGAGCGCGGGGACGCGCCGGTTCGTCAGGAGGACCCGCCCCTCGGGATCGAGCTCGGTGATCGCATCCGGGACGTTGTCGAACAGGAAGCGCCAGCGGTCTCCCACCTCGCTCATCGCACGCACCCGCGCGGCGGCACGGCGCCGCTCCTCTCACGAGGGTACTCCTCGGCGCGAACTCTGCCGCGTCAGGCGGGGACGAACTCGTTCCGGCCGTCCCGGTGCGATACGCGCCCCCTGCGGCCGACGCCCTCGCGCGCCACGAGGTCTTCGAGCAGCGCGCGATCCGCGGGCGTGTTGGCGAGGAAGCGCCGCCCGTCTTCGAGCCGGCCGACCACGATGCCGCGCTCGGGCGCCCCGTCGCGATCGTAGGTCACGGTGTAGGTCTCGATGCGGCCGACTCCGGAGGCCTCCCGCGCCGCCTCCACGGGCGTTGCCCGCGGCCGGTCCGGCGCCCCGTCGTCGGGAGTGAACGCCGCCTCGGAGACCACCTCGGTCGGCGCCGACGCCAGCACGCAGGCGGAGTGCTTCGTCAGGTACCAGCCGTTGCCCGTCACGAGCCCCCGGCGCCCCTGCGCGTCGCGCAGGCGCTCCACCATGGCGGCGGCGGCATGGAGCGTGAAGTTGTTGGCGGGCCCTCCGGCATAGGGCAGCCCGCCGGTCACGGTGAGACCCCGCGGATCGTCCTCGCGGAGACCGAGCATCTCGCACGCCATCTCCACGGCGACCGAGAAGCACGAGTAGAAGTCGAAGTGGTCGATCTGGTCGAGCCCGACACCTGCGCGCGTCAGCGCCGCGTTCGCGGCGCGGCGCAGGGCGTCCGTCTCGTCGAAGCGCTCGCGCTCCGTCGGATACCACACGTCCTCCACGGCCTTGGCGGAGCTCGCGACGTGCACCCAGCGATCTTCCGGAATGCCGAGGGCGCGAGCGTGCGCCGCGGAGAGCACGATCAGTCCGCAGGCCTGGTCGGTCTCGAGGACCGCGTTCAGGTACTTGGTGTAGGGGAAGGCGATCATGCGGTTGCTCGCCGACGGCGTGACGAGCGCCTCCGCCGTGCGCGACGTCGGGAACCACGCGTAGGGGTTCTTGGCGGCGACGTCGGAGAGCGCGCTCATCAGACGGGCCATCGCTGCACGATGGGCCTCGAGCGACTGGCCCCGCTTCGCGCGCAGGGCGTTCTCGAAGAGTGGATACACGATCGGCGGCAGGGCGAGCCCGTAGAAGTTCTCCTGGTCCGAGCTGCCGGGCTTGTGCTCTCCGAGCGCCGTCGGCGTGCCCTCGCCTCCCGCCGCCCAGCCGAGCCGTCGGCCCTCGCGCCGCGCGCGCTGGAGCGTGCGCAGGTTGTTGCAGCCCGCGAGCAGCGCCGCGCGGCTCCGCCCCGCGGCGATCTCCCCCGCGGCGTGACCGAGCAGCACCAGCGGCGTCTCGCCGCCGGTGCCGGTCAGGATCTCGCGCCCGGGGTGTGCACCGATGCGCTCGGCGAGGAGACGGGGCCCGTTCGTGGCCCGCCAGCCGAGGACGCTCACGAGGGCGACGGTGTCGAGCTCGCGGAGGAGGCGGTCTCCCCCGCCTGCGTCGATGGCGGCGTCCTTCGCGACGCGCTCCAACATGGCGACGGGCTCGAGCGCCTCTTCGAAGGAGGCGTCGCGCTGGACGAGCTGCGACACCCCCACGATCACCGGCGTGCGGTCCAGGGCGAGCATGTTCCCTCCGATCCGAGATCAGAAGGTGTAGCGAATCTTCGCGAAGAGCTCGTCCCGTTCCTTGACGGCGTTCAGGCGGTCGTACTTCTCCGTCGCCCAGCGCAGATTCGACTCGCCGAGCGCTCCCAGTCCGAGGTAGGTGGTCTGCGTCTGCGAGTGGCCGAAGAACCCGTTGACGCCCACGGTCACGCTGAGGTTCGCGGTGAACCGGAACGCGGTGTCGAAGATCAGGGCGCCCGAGCTGCTCTGCACGTCCCAGACGAAGGTGAAGGCGGGCTGGAGGCGATCCTGGAAGTAGCCGGTCTGCACCGTGAGCGTGCCGAGCTGCGTGAACGGGCCGGCCACCTCGAACCCGCGGTGTCCCCCGCCGCCGACGTAGCCGGGCAGGTACTCGAAGAACCACTGCATGTTGAAGAAGAAGGTCCGCGACGTATTCAGGAAGTTCACGAAGGTCGGGCGGTCGATCGAGACCGTGAGGGCGTAGCGGTCGCTCTTCGAGAGGCCGTCCATCGATTCGCTGTTGGTGTAGAGCTGGTTCGGCGTCCAGCTCGCCTCGATGCCCCAGTTCGTCGACGTGTAGTCCTCCGCGAAGTCCATGGCGAGACCGAGCGTGTTCACCTTCTGGTACTCGAGCAGGAGCTCGCCGGCGCCCGCCCACACGAAATCGCGTCGCCCGAAATTTCCGTTGCCGCCCGCCTTGAGCTGCGGCCGCGTGGTCCCCGTGACGGAGAAGAAGTCTTGCACCGTCAAGCAGTGCAGCGGCGCGAGCGGGTTGGCATTCGTGGCGAAGCCACAACCCGGCGCCGGGCTCGTACCGAGGTCGAGCGCGACGATGAACGCGAGCGCATTGAAGGAGGCCGCCGCCATCTCGCTCTGGAAGGGTGCATTCGTCACCGGATTGATGAGCGCCGTCGAGCCGGCGCACAGCGGGCTCGGATTGCTCGGGCCCGTGCAGCCATCGACGAGGGGATTCCAGCCGGGGTCTCCAGGTCCGCGGGCTCCGGGCAGGATCACGGACCGCCCGTTGCGATAGCGGCGCGCGACTGAATTGCCCGGGTTGTTCCCAGGCCACGACTGGAACACGACGCTTGCTTCCGCGTTGAAGATGTCGAGACCCTGGGTGTCGCAGTTCGTGCCGTAGAACGGGCCGCAACCGAGGAGGGCTTCCTGCTCGTCGCTCAGCCTGTCCTGGAGCGTCGCCTCGCCGAAGACGTTCGCGAAGAAGCCCTGGCCCGGAGCGTCCGGGGCGCCACCGCAGCCGACGCCATTGCGAGTCGACGCGAAGAAGGAGTCGCAGGGGTCGGCGTTCAGCGGCACGAGCTGTACGGGCGCGCCCGACACCGTGCCGAGAATGAGCTGAGACCCCGCCGTACCTCCCACCGCCGCGCTTACCAGCTCGGCAATGGTCAGCGGCGCAGCGGTGGGTCGTGCGGAGCTGTTCGGGAGCGTGAGCGCGCAGCCCGAGGTGTCGAGCGGGAAGAACCCCACGCTCGAGCTGCAGATCACGTCGAAGAGCTGGCGGTTCTGCGGGTTGTCGGTGAGCGCGTTGGCCGGACCGGTGGATCCGGGCTGGAGGCAGCCAGGCTCCGTGCCTGTCACGCAGGGCGCGGTCGCCTTGGCACTGTCGGCGAGCGGCCTGCCCGTCAGCGGATCGACCTTGCGCGAGTACGACTGGATGATCCGCACGTTCGCCATGCGGTCGTAGTGGTAGAAGTCGGTGATCGCGAAGCTGAAGCGATCCCAGCGGAACTCGACCCGCGCACCGAACTCGTTCCCCTGCAGGCTGCCCCACCAGTTCGGCGGCCGCGTCTCGCCCACGAGGCCCGCGCCGAGCACGCCGTGCAGGAAGATCTGCGACTGCTTGCGACAGACCGGCAGCGGCGAGAACGGCTCGCCGCAGCGGCCGACGTCGTTCGGCTCGAAGTCGTCGAAGAGCCAGACCGCTTCGGCCCGGACGTCCTGGAGCGGTCCGACGTCGAAGAGCGAGTAGATGGCGCGGGCCGCCCACAGTCCGATGCGGGATTCCTCGAGCGAAGGAAGTGTGGCAAGCGCGAGATCGCTGGGGTTGATCTGGTCGGTGTTGCGGAAGAGCTCCGTCTTGCCCCAGACCACGGTCTGCTTGCCGACGCGCAGGGTGAGGCGCCCCTCGAGCATCGAGAGATCGAGGTAGGCCTCCTTCAGCTCGTGCTCGTCCTGGCTCGCGCCGTGGTTCCATGCGAGGGAGTTCTGCGAGAAGTTCTGGTCGAACTTCCCGAAGCTGACGCCGTCCGCGTAGAGATTCCGGAGCGCCGGGGAGGGTTCGTAGAGGCCGCCGGCGGTCGTATTCCAGCCGACGGGAGAACCGCGGAGGTCGGGCCGATAGGGCAGCGGCGTCGTGACGTTCGGAATCCGCCCGAGTGTGGCGGCGTCCTTGATCGAGTCCTTCGGCCGCCAGAGCCCGAAGATCGTGTCGATGCCGGACGAGTCGCCGCCCGACGTCGTCCGCGCGAGCTGGTGGATCACGAACTCCTTGTCCGCGATCGGGCTGAACGTCTCCGCGAACGAGGGGTTGCGCGCGAGGACCTCGATCCCCGGGATCGTGCGATAGTCGGAGGGGCGCGGCGCATCGGGCTGGTACGGCTCCCGCGGGTTCACCGGATTCACGCTCCGATCGTCCCCGACGAATCCGTTGCGCTTCCCGTCGGTGTAGTAGGTCGGCGCCTTCACGATCCGGTCGCCGTAGTTGTAGGCGTTGCGGACGAGGCCGCAGGCGCGCGTCCACACGCAGTCGTAGCTCGCCTCGAGCCGGACGTACGCGCTCGCCCCGTCGAGGAACCAGAACCCGTCGGGCGCGATATCGAACTCGGTCTCGAGATTCAGGATGTTGCGCCACTGCGCGAGGACGAACGACGTGTTGAAATTAGGGTTCAGGAAACGGAGCTGGCTCTCGACGTACCCGTGGAACTGGAGCCGACCGTCGATGAATTCGATGGCGCGCGCGGCACGCGGAGCCAGACCCACGACGCCCACGACCCAGACGAACGCCAGCCACCCCACCCGACCACGTGCGCTGGACCCCACGACCCCTCCTTCACCGCTCCCTCCCCACGACCCCGCCTCTCTGTTACCTACCCGCGGCGTGGAAGTCGAGCGATTTTACGAGTGGGGCGTCGGACTGCTGATCGCGGTGGCGGTCGCGGTCTTCCCAACCCTCTTGTTCGTCTCCGCTCCCTACGGGAGACACGCCCGCGAGGGATGGGGACCGGCTGTGGCATCGCGCCTCGCTTGGGGCGTTATGGAGGCCCCTTCGGTCTTCCTGTTCGCGTGGGTCTACCTCCGCGGCGACTTCGCGCGGTCCCCGGTCGCGCTGCTGCTCGCTGCAGCGTGGCTCTTGCACTACGTGCAGCGGACGTTCGTCTTCCCGCTGCGGATGCGCGCCGGCGGGAAGGGCAAGCCCCTCGCCACCGTCGCGATGGCGTTCTGCTTCAACTGTCTGAACGCCAGCCTCAACGCGCTCGCGATCTCACGGCTCGCCGCGCACGACCTCGCCTGGCTCGGCGACCCGCGCTTCCTCGTCGGGATGGCGCTCTTCCTCGCCGGCTTCGCTGCGAACGTCCACTCCGATGCCGTGCTGCGTCAGCTGCGCGCGCCCGGGGAGACGGGCTACCGCATCCCGAACGGCGGGCTCTTCCGGTACGTCACCAGCCCGAACTACCTGGCCGAGATCGTGGAGTGGACGGGCTGGGCGCTCGCCTCGTGGTCGGGCGCAGGGCTCGCATTCGCGCTCTTCACGTTCGCGAACCTCGCGCCCCGCGCGCGCTCGCACCACCGCTGGTACCACGAGAAGTTCCCCGACTATCCGCGCGAGCGCCGCGTGCTCGTGCCGCTTCTGTACTAGCGCCGCGTACCCCACCGGGGCGGCAGCGGCGGGAACGCGGGCGGGCGCTTCTCGAGGAAGCTCATCACGCCCTCCTTGAAGTCCGGCCGCGCGAACGATTCGACCATCAGGCGGTTCGCGGTGGCGACCGCCGTGGCGAGATCGGTCTCGTAGGCCGCGTAGACCTGCCGCTTCATCTCTGCGAGCGCCGCGGGCGAGCAATTGGCGACGAGGTCCTGCGCGTAGGCGCGTGTCTCCGGGAGCAGCGATTCGGGCTCGCACACCCGGTTCACGAGGCCGAGCGCGTGCGCCTCCTCGGCGAGGAACACCCGGCCCGAGAAGAGGAGGTCGAGCGCGCGCCCGTGGCCGATGAGCCGCGGCAGCATCCACGAGATGCCGTGCTCGGCCACGAGGCCGCGACGCGCGAACGCCGTGGTGAACTTCGCGCCGGCCGCAGCGAAGCGCACGTCGCACATCAGCGCGAGCACCATTCCGATGCCCGCGCACGGGCCGTTGATGGCCGCGAGGATCGGCTTGCGGATCGACAGCGGGTGGGTCTGGAGGCGGCGGTCCGCCTGGGCGCCCGCCGCGTTGCCCTGGAGCACGTCCATGTCGGCGCCCGCAGTGAAGCCGCGACCCGCGCCGGTGACGACGATGGCGCGTACGGACGGATCGTCGTCGGCGCGCTCCAGCAGATCGAAGTAGCGGGCGGAGAGGGCCGGGGTCCAGGCATTCAGCCGCGCGGGGCGGTTGAGGGTGAGCGTCGCGATGCCGTCCTGCGACTCGAAGAGCACGAGGTCGTCGCCGGGGGGCGGAGTCGTCCTGGCCATGGGGTCCTCCGCGAGCCGAAGGGCCCGCTCCCGCCGAGGCTACCCGAGCTGCACCGCCGCTGACCATGCGCCGCGCACCCGGGTAGAATGCGCCCCGTGTTCCCCTACTTCGAGCAGCCGGTCTTCTCGATCGGACCCCTCCACATCGCGCTGTTCCAGATCCTCGTGTGCGCGGCGGTCATCGTCGGACACGAGCTCGTGGTACGGCGGGCGGCGGCGCGCGGCTGGGACCGGGAGGTCGCGTCGAGCCTGATCGCGTGGACGATCTTCCTCGGCTTCGTCGGCTCCCACGTGTTCGACGCGGTGCTCTATCACCCGCAGCTGGTCCGCGAGAACCCGCTCGAGCTCTTCAAGCTGTGGGGCAGCATGTCGTCCTTCGGCGGCATCATCGGCGGACTCCTCGGCGGCTGGTGGATCGCGCGACGCCGAGAGCTGTCGGGAGGCCAGGTCTTCGAGTTCCTGGACATCGTCGCGTTCGCCTTCCCGTTCGCGTGGATCTTCGGCCGCTCGGGCTGCGCGATCGCGCACGACCACGTCGGCGTCGCGACGGCGTCGTGGCTCGGCGTCCGCTTTCCGGACGGCACGAAGTTCGACCTCGGCCTGCTCGAGCTGCTGTACACGGTCGCGATCGCCGGCACCTTCCTGGTGCTCGACCGGAAGCCGAGGCCGACCGGATTCTTCCTCGGGGCCTTCTTCGTCCTCTACTCGCCCGTGCGGTTCGCCCTCGACACGCTGCGCACCGGGGACGAGCGCTACCTCGGCTGGACGCCGGGGCAGTACGCCTCGCTGGCCGGCCTCCTGTTCGGGCTCGGCATGCTGTACCTCGTGCTGCGCCAGGGCGGAGCCGGCGCGACGCCCGCGCCCGCGCCGGCCGCGCGCGGGCGGTGAACGGACCTACCGGTCTCCGGGCCCGGGCGGGAGCGGCGGCAGGGGCTCCGCCGGCGCCTCCACCCGGCCCACGATCTGTCCTCCGTCGGTGACCACCGTGGCGCGCACGCGTCCCGGGGCCGTCGGGCTCACCTCGGCCCAGAGGCGGTATCCGCCCTTGCGCCCACCGGCGATCGCGAGCGGCCGCCCCTCGCGCTCGCCCGCGCCGTCCACCGACAGGTGGACGGTCTCGACCAGCCCCTTCGGCGCTTCCACCGCCACGAACACGAAAACGTGTCGGCCGTCGCCGGCCGGGAGCGTGCGCACGGGATCGACCGGCTCGAGCTCCTGACGTCCGAGCGCGAAGGTCCCCGAAGCGAGGCGGAGCGGCGCCGGTGCGACCCACGGGAGGGCGGCGCGCGCCAGGCCTGCACCGAGGACGGCGACGCCCACCAGCCCGACCGCAGCGGCGCCGCGCCCCACCCGTCCGGGGAGCACGAGCCACGCGCCGGCCATCGCAGCGAGCGCGCCCGCCGCGAAGCTCGTGAGGCGCGGAGGAACCCCGGTCAGCACGGGCAGGAAGAGCTGGAGCGCGGCGAACGCGGCCGGCGCCATGAACGCGGCCGCCACGTGGCCGCGTCCGAGCACGCGGTCGCGCATGAAGACGTCGAAGCACGACACGACGGCGAGTCCGCCGAGGAGCAGCGTGAACGGCGCGTTCCACGAGAGCCAGGTGGTCGACACGAGATAGAACGGGAGCACGAACCAGAGGGCGCCCTGCGCGAGGTTCACCGCGGTCCACCACGCCGCGCCGTGGAGCAGCGCTCCGCGTCCCGCGCTGGGGCGCGCGTCGGCCCGCGGCGGAAAGACCGCGAGCAGCGTCACCGCGACGAAGAGCGACGCCAGCACGAAGGACGCGCGCACCGCATCGATGCCCTTGCGCCAGAGGAGCGCGGTCGCGATGCCGCCCCCGATCGCGAGCCACGGCCCGAACCGCCGGTTCAGGGCGAGGGCGAACGCCTTCACGCGCTCGGCGCGCGGGCTCACCGCTGGGTGCCCGAGGTGCGGAGCCGCATACGGGGGCGGAACCTAGCGTCCGGGCTCCGGGTTTCACCCATCAGCCTCTCGGGGGGCCCGACCTCGGGTTGCGGGTGAATGACCGTTCAGTAATCTGACGACAAATTCACTTCACTGAAGCCGCGTTCACTCCGAAAGAGATCCCATGGCCCCCGCCGCCCCGCTGCCCGCCGCCCCGAGCCCGCCCCGCGAGCGCGCCCGCACCGCGCGGCGGGAGGCGCTCCTCGAGACCGCGGAGCAGGTCTTCGCCGAGCGCGGCTTCGCGGGCGCCACCATGGCGGAGATCGCCGCGCGAGCCGGGTACTCGGCGGGCAACCTCTACAACGTCTTCGAGAGCAAGCGCGCGCTGTACCAGGAGCTGCTCCAGGCGCGGGGCACGCGCCTCCTCGAAGAGCAGCTCGCGATCCTGCGGTCGCCTGCGTCCTACTCCGAGACCTTCGACCGTGTCATCGATCACCTGCTGCAATTCTGTGTCGAGCACCGCGCCTTCTGGGTGCTCTACGTGCGCGGCGTCAACGGGCAGGACTGGAGCGGCGGCCCGTTCGAGGGCGAGAGCTCTCGGCTGCGCGACGAGCTCGAGGACGAGTCGGTGCGCCGGCTCGCGCGCGCGATGCAGGACGGGGAGCTCCCCGAGGACGATCCCGTGGCGCTCGCGACGGTGATGCTCGGGGCGTTCCATCACCACATCGTGCGGTGGATCCAGCGAAACGGATCCACGGAGGACCTGTGGGAGAGCGCGAAGGGCCTGCGTCGCGTGCTGCGCCGCGGGCTGGGAGCTCCCCGATGAGCCCGAGCGTTCGTGTCCTCGCGGCGCTGGGCGCGGCGGCCCTCGTCCTTGCGTGCGGCGGCGATCCGAAGGCGCCCGCGAAGGTCGACGCCGCCCCGGTGAAGACCGACTCCGTGCCCGACGTGAAGACGACCCTCGTGCGCCGCGGGGCGATCCTGCCGCGGATCACGGCCCCTGGGAGCCTGCTGCCGCGCCGGGAGAGCCAGATCGGGGCGCAGGTCACGGGACGCATCGAACGCGTCCTGGTGTCGGTGGGCGATCGCGTGGCGGAGGGCGACCCGCTCTTCGAGATCGATCGGGAGAGCTACGCCGCGGCCCTGGCCCAGGCCGAGGCCGGCCTCGAGCTGGCGCGCGCGCAGCGGATGCAGGGCGAGTCCGATCTCGCGCGCGCGCAGGCGCTCCACGCGCAGAGCTTCGTGTCCGAGCAGCAGATGGATCGCCTTGCGACGCAGCTCGCGGTGACGCGCGCGCAGGAGAAGGCCGCCGCGCAGACCGTCGAGATCGCGCGGCAGAACCTCGACAAGACCGTCGCGCGCGCGCCCTACGCGGGAAGCGTGTCGAAGCGCCTCGCCGACGAGGGCACGATGGCGCTCACGATGCCGCAGACCATCGTCATCGTGCTCCAGGAGACGGAGGTGCTCGAGGCGCGGGTCGGAATCCCCGAAGCCCAGCTGTCGCTCGTGCAGCCGGGCGACCAGGCCTTCCTCCACGTGCAGGGCTCGCCGGAGGAGATCGAGACGCACGTCAGCGCCGTCGCCGACTCGATCGATCCCGCGACGCGCACCTATCTCGTGAAGATGCTCGTGCCGAACGCCGACCGGAAGCTGAAGGCCGGCGTCTTCGCGCGCGTCGACATCGTGCCCCAGTCGCTCTCCCAGGTGTTGCTCGTGCCCGCCGACGCGCTGCGCACGGAGGACGGCGAGACGCGCGTCCTCACCGTGCAGGACGGCGTCGTCGTCGCGGTGCCCGTGCGCGTGGGGATCGTGACCGAGGAAGCCGTGGAGGTGATCTCCGGCCTCGAGGCGGGCACCGAGGTGATCGTGGGCGAAGCGGCGCGCCAGCTCGCGCCCGGCACGCGCGTGCGCGCCCGGGCCGCGGACGGCTCCGCCACGTGAGGCTCTCCGACGCCTCCATCCGCCGCCCCGTGTTCGCGGTGATGCTGATCGCGGCGCTCGTCGTCATGGGCCTCGTCGCCATCCCGCGTCTCGGCGTCGATCTCTTCCCGCGCGTCGAGTTTCCGATGGTCACGGTGACGACGGTGCTCGAGGGGGCCTCCCCCGAGACCGTCGAGCGCGAGGTGACGCAGCCGCTCGAGGAGGCGGTCAACACGATCGAGGGCATCCGCACGCTGCGCAGCGCCTCCGCGGACTCGATCTCCCAGCTCTTCGTGGAGTTCGATCTCCAGTACGACGTGCAGCAGAAGGCCCAGGACGTGCGCGACAAGGTGGCCGCGGCGCGCGGGGACATCCCGGTCGAGGCCGATCCGCCCGTGATCGATCGCGTCGATCCGGACGCGAGCCCGATCCTGTCCGTCATGCTCGCGGGGCAGCAGTCCATCCGCAGCCTCTCCGAGCTCGCCGACAAGAAGCTGAAGCCCCGGCTCGAGCGCGTCCCCGGCGTCGGCAGCGTCTCGCTCGTCGGCGACCGCGCGCGCGAGGTGCGGATCTGGATCGACCCGGTGCGGCTCACCGGCTACGCGCTCGCCGTCGACGACGTGCTGGGCGCGCTCCGCCGCGAACACGTCGAGATGCCGGGCGGGCGCATCGAAACCGGCGAGCGCGAGTACACCGTCAAGACCAAGGGCAAGCTGACGAGCGTTCCCGAGATCGCGGAGATGGTCGTCGCCGAACGGGACGGCGGAGTGATCCGCCTGCGCGACGTCGCGACGGTCGAGGACGGCATGGCCGAGGAGCGGACGGTCGCGCGCCTCGACGGCGTGCGTGGCGTGTCGATCCAGATCCGGCGGCAGTCGGGCGAGAACACGGTGGCGGTGGCCGATGGGGTGAAGGCCGAGCTCGAGCGCATCCGCGCGGATCTACCGGAAGGCGTCCGCATGATCGTCGCACAGGACACGTCCAGGTTCATCCAGAGCTCGGTGAACGACGTGGGCGTGGACATCCTGTGGGGCGGCTTCCTGGCGATCGTCGTGGTGCTCGCGTTCCTCCGCAGCGGACGGTCGACCCTGATCGCCGCGATCGCGATCCCGTCGTCGCTGCTCGCGAGCTTCGGGTTCTTCTACTTCTTCGGCTTCACGCTCAACGTGATGACGCTGATGGCGCTCTCGCTCTCGATCGGCATGCTGGTCGACGACGCCATCGTCGTGATCGAGAACGTCTACCGGCACATGGAGGCCGGCGAGGACGTCCGCACCGCCGCCGGGACCGCGACGCGGGAGATCGGGCTCGCCGTCGTGGCGACCACGTGCTCGATCTGCGCCGTGTTCGTGCCCATCGCGTTCATGGGCGGGATCGTGGGTCAGTTCTTCCGCGAGTTCGGGCTCGTGGTCGTGTGCGCCGTGCTGGCCTCGCTCCTCGTCGCCCTCACGACGACGCCGATGCTCTGCTCGCGCTACCTGCGCCTCCAGCACCAGCACGGGCGCGTGTGGACCGCGTTCGAGTCGGCCTGGGACCGCATCGACGCCGGCTACCGGCGGATCCTCGTGTGGGGCCTCGACCATCGCGCCCTCGTCGTCGGCCTGCTCTTCGCCGCGCTGGCCGGAGGCGTCGGGCTCGCGAAGCTCGTGCCGTTCTCGTTCGCGCCGGCGGCCGATCGCAGCGAGTTCAACGTCTTCCTGAAGCTCCCGCTCGGCTCTCCGATCGGGCGGACGAGCGAGGTCACGACCGCGGTGGAGAACGCGCTCCGGGCGGATCCCGACGTCCGCGCGGTGTTCTCCACGATCGGCGGCGGCGTCCAGAAGCGCGTCAACGAAGCCAACCTCTACGTGCAGCTCACGCCCAAACGGGACCGCAAGCGCCCGCAGACCGAGATCATGACGGCGGCGCGCGAGCGGATCGGCGCGCTCGGGCTCCCGCTGAAGGACTATGCGGTGGAGAACATCGAGTGGTTCGGCGTGGCCGGCCAGCGCGTCGCGGGCGTGATGTACTCGCTGCGCGGACCCAGCACGGAGCGGCTGAACCAGCTCGCACAGGGACTGCTCGAGCGGATGCGTGCGTCGTCGGGCTACGTGGATCTGTCGACCAGCTACGAGACCGGCAAGCCCGAGATCGCGCTCGAGCTCGCGCGGGGTCGCGCCGCCGACCTCGGCGTCCCCGCCGCCCAGATCGGCACGACGATCTCCGCGCTGCTCGCGGGCTACAAGGCGGCGAGCTTCGAGGAGGGCGGCGAGCGCTACGACGTCCGCGTGCAGGTGCTCCCGGAGTACCGCAACGACCCGCAGAAGCTCGACCTGATCCAGGTGCGTGCGCCGTCGGGCGCGCTCGTGCCGCTCGGCAACCTCGTGATCCCACGCATCGCGAGCGGCCCCGTGCAGATCAACCGCGAGGACCGCTCGCGCGCGATCACCGTGCTCGCGAACCTCGACGGCAAGGCGCTCGGCGACGCGGCGCCCGAGATCGAGGGCTTCGCGCGCGAGCTCGGAGTGACCGGCGAGTACCAGATGGTGCCCGCCGGAACGGCGGAGCGCATGAAGGAGACGGTCGCGGCGATCGGCTTCGCGTTCGCGCTCGCGCTCGCCGCGCTGTACATGATCCTCGCGTCCCAGTTCAACTCGTTCGTGCACCCCTTCACGATCATGCTGTCCGCGCCGCTGTCGTTCGTCGGGGCGTTCGCGGCGATGGCGCTCTTCGGCTTCCAGCTCGACATGATGGGCCAGATCGGCTTCCTGATGCTGATGGGGCTCGTGATGAAGAACGGCATCCTCCTCGTGGACTACTCGAACACCGTACGCGGGCGGGGCGCCTCCGCACGCGAGGCCGTGCTCGAAGCGGGCGCGGCGCGGATGCGGCCCGTCGTCATGACGACCGTGGCCACGGTGTTCGGAATGCTGCCCGTGGCGTTCGGCACCGGCGACGGCGCGGAGTTCCGCGCGCCGATGGGCATCATCTCGATCGGCGGGATGGCCAGCTCGACGCTCCTCACGCTCCTCGTCGTCCCCGTGGCCTACACCCTGGTCGACGATGCGCAGCGCCGTGCGGCGGATTGGATCCAGCGGCTGAGGGGACGCTCCTTCAGCTTCACGTACTCGCTCCACCGCATCGCGGGCCAGCGGGGCCGGCGCGCGAAGACCTGAGGGCGCAGGGTCCGGAGGTCCGGCCCGAACCAGGGCGCGCGCGGCCGGAAATCGGGGAAGACGGGCGACACGTCTGCGGCGCAGCTAGCGGAAGCGGGGAGCGCGCTTCTCGGTGAACGCCGCGACCGCCTCGCGATGCTCGGGCGTCGTGTAGCACTCGCGCAGCAGATCGAACTCCCGGCGCATCACGGCGTCCAGGTCGGGATCGCTGCCGTTCCGCGTCAGCAGACCCTTGATCATCCGGAGCTGCCGGTCGGGGTTCGCGGCGATCGCCTCGGCGTCCGCGAACGCCGCGTCGAGCAGATCCGAAGCCGGCACGACGCGGTTCGCGAGCCCGCGGGCCGCCGCCTCCTCCGCCCCGACGAGGCGGCCCGAGAGGCACATCTCGCTGGCGGCCGCGAAGCCCATGCGCTGGACCAGCCAGTGCGTGCTCGCGAGCTCGGGGACGAGCCCCATCTTCACGAAGAACATCCCGAAGCGGGCGCTCTCCGAGGCGAGGATCAGGTCGAACGGCAGGATCAGCGTGAGGCCGACGCCCACCGCGACGCCGTTCACCGCGGCGACGAGCGGCTTCGACTCGCGCACGAGGTGAACCCAGCGACCGGCGTTGCGGGTCTCGGCCGGCCGCCCGCGCGGCGGCGCCTGCGCGCCCGGCCCCAGGGTCGGACGCGGCGTGTCGAGGGGACGCGGCGCCGAGAAGGCGTCCCGCACGTCCGCGCCCGCGCAGAAGCCCTTCCCCGCTCCGGTCAGCACGATCGCGCCGACGGCGGCGTCGCCGTTCGCGCGGGTGATCGCGTCCTCGAGCTGCTCGCCCATCGCGGGGGTCCACGCGTTCAGGCGATCGGGCCGGTTCAGCGTGATCAGCGCGACGGCGCCGCGGGTCTCGACGGTGATCTGGGACGCTGCGGGCATGGGGGATCCTCGCCGCACGGGGGTTCGAGCAGATTCTAGGGGCCCGAACGCAGAAGGGGTGGCGGGTCTTCTGGACCCGCCACCCCTTCGAGGCGCCCTCCCGGATCGGAAGAGATCGCCCCCTCTGGCTGCTCGGAACTGCTTTCCCCGGACGCCTTCCCAGTGCGTAAATTGCCGGTGCAAGAGCCTGACCATTCCGTACGGCGCAATCGAAGCGATTCACCCTATGCCTTGCACCTCCTCCAACTGCTTGATAGAGCAAGAGGATCTGAACGTTGAGGGAGCGATCGGATCGCGCGCGGCAGGCGTCAGAGCATGCGTAGGAACGGGCGTTCCATCCCGATGGCGCACGAGCGAGGAAATTGCTTTCCGACACCCGCGCTCCGCGGGGTGCACCAACGGTGATGCCACTGCCGTCCATGGGCCTCGTCATCCCCTGCTACAACGAGGCGGCGCGCTTCGACCCGAAGCATCTCCACGCGCTCCTTGCCGAGCCCGATCTGCGGGTGTTCCTCGTCGACGACGGGTCGTCCGACGCGAGTGGGTCCCTGCTGGCAGACGCCTCCGCGTTCGATCCCGCCCGGAGCCGGGTCGTCTCGCTGCCCCGGAATCTCGGAAAGGCCGAGGCGGTCCGGCGCGGGCTCCTCGCGCTGATCGACGAGGGATGCGACGCGGTCGGCTACGCCGACGCCGACTTCGCGACGCCGCCGAGCGAGATCCTTCGCCTCTTCGGCGCGCTGGAGTCCGAGGGGATGAAGGTGGTGCTCGGGTGTCGCGTGGCGCGGCTCGGCGCCACGATCGAGCGCCGGGCCGCGCGTCACTATCTGGGACGGGTATTCGCCACCGGGGCCTCGATCGTGCTCGGCGTCTCCGTCTACGACACGCAGTGCGGCGCGAAGTGCTACCGGGTCGGTCCGGAGCTGCGCGGCGCCCTCGCGGAGCCGTTCGTCTCGCGGTGGATCTTCGACGTCGAGCTGCTCGGCCGGCTGCTGATCGGCGCGAGGGACGTCTCGCCGATCCCCGCGAGCGAGATCCTCGAGGTCCCGCTCCAGCGCTGGCGCGACGTGCCGGGCTCCAAGCTGTGGGGGCCCGCCGCGCTGCGCGCGGCGCTGGACCTCATCCCGGTGTCCCGGCGCCTTGCGGACCGGCGGCGGGCGATGCGACCTCCGCGGGCGTCCCAGGGCCCGCGCTGACGACCCAGGTCACAAAGTAGCTCGTAGTCCGCTGGCAGCGACCACGCGAAGGTCGAGAGCACCGGCATGTAGCCGCGCGCGCGGATCTCGAGCGAGTTCACCTTGACGTCGCCCGCCTCTCCCCGCGACAGGGGCGGAGGCGCCAGAGGGCACGACCCCCCGTCTCACTCGGCCGGCCTGCCGAGAGCGGCCCGCGCGGCGGGATCCCGCTCGAGCGCCGCGAGCAGCAGCCGGGCGACGCGCTCGTTCCCGGCTTCGGTGTAGTGGCCCTCCGCGCGGTCGAACGGAAGGGCGCCCGCCGCGATGAAGAGGGCGGCGCGATCGGCCGGGGAGAGCGCGCGAAACGCGGGCACGAGATCCACGTACGCGATGCCCCGCTTCGCGAGCTCGACCGCGAGGATCCCGCGGGCCGCGTCGCTCGCGCCCGGCCTCAGGTCCTCGGGTTGCGGGAGCTGCACGAGCACGAGCGCGCTGCCGTGTGCGACGGCGAGCGCGCGCAGCTCTTCGAAGACGCGGAGCGCGAGAGCGAGCGTGTCGCTGCGGGGCGGGGGACGTGCCGGAGCGAGCTGCCGCGCGAGACGCGTCAGGAGGGTGAACGTGGCGAGCTGCGCCAGGCCGGGAAACTCGTCCACGAGCCACTGCGCGCGGAGCTCGTCGCGGGGAACCGGCACGTTCCGCGTCTCCAGCTCGCCTCCGGGACCGAGGGCGAGGACGGGCTTTCCGTATCCGAGGAAGGTGTCCGACTCCATGCGCAGGAAGTCCTCGGAGATGAACGCGAAGAGGTGCAGCTGATGGTCGAGGGCCGGCGCCTCGCGCCGATACCAGAGATACGCCTGGTCGATGCCGTAGCCGCCCTGGCCGAGGTTCACCGTCTCGAGCCCGGGCCGGAGGACGGCGAGGCGCGCGCACCAGGTGTGGTCGTCGTCGACGCCGTAGCCGAGGGTGAACGAGTCGCCCGAGCAGACGACCCGTCGCTTGCCCGCCGGCACGGTGCTCGCCGTCTCGAGCGCGCCGCGGTATCCGCGCGCGTTCGTGCGGAGGAACTTTCCGGGCCCGTAGAGGTCGTCGATCCGCACGCTGCGGCGCGACACCCAGCCGAGCTCGGGGTCGTACTCGGTGTGTCGGCGCTCGGCGAGCGGGAGCCGCGCCGGCGGGCGGCCGAGCGCGCAGCGGGAGACGCCTTCGACTGCGAGGAGGAGCAGGAGGACCTGGATCCCGACGACGCCTGCCCGGCGCAGCACCCGATACACCGCCTGGCATTCTAGGCTGCCGAACGCAGAAGGGGTGGCCGGTTCGCGAGAACCGACCACCCCTTCGAAGGCTTCCCCCAGACGGGGCGCGGCAGCGACCCGCCGCCTCGGGCTACGAGCGCTTGCGCATCCCGGCGAACGCGAGGCCGGCGATCGCGCCGCCGACCAGCAGGATCGTCGAGGGCTCGGGCACGATCTGCACCACCGAGTTCGAGCCCACGGTCGTGGTGCCCGTGATGTCGAAGCCCGTGCCGCAGTTCGCCGCGTTGTCGAGGGCGAAGCTGCCGAGCGGGGACGTCTGGCCGAAGCACGCGAGCGCCTCGCCACCTGTCGTGGAGACGGAGCCTGACGGGCGGGACTCGGTGCGCAGGCGGAAGGTGACGCGCAACGTGTCGGTGAAGGACTGCGTGTAGTTGCCGGCGGTCGTGGGCTGGGGAGCGAGCATGTCGGACCAGGCGCGGTAGTCGGTCGGGATCTGCCCGATCAGGGTGATCTCGCCCACCGCCGGTCCGGAGAAGTTGACGCTGGTGCCGTATGTCGGATCCGGAACCGTGCGGTTCACCACGGTGCGGGCCAGCCCGCCGCCGCCGAGCTGGGAGGCGCCCGTGTAGCTCGTCGAAAGGAAGAGACCACCGAGGCTCTGGAACGATGCATTGAACGCGACGGCGTTGCCGAGACCGCCGGTAGTCTGACTGTTGTCCTTCGACACCTCGCCCGACCAGTTCACGTTGAACGTGATCGTCTGGATCGGGAACGTCCCGTCGTTCCCGGAGACGCTGACCGTGCGCGTCACGGTGTACGGAATGTCGTAGCTCACGGTGATGTCGGAGATGGCAGTCCGGGTCGACGAGGGTCAACGACTGTGGTCGGCCGAGGACTGCCCACGCACGTTCGCGCTCGCCGTGTTGTCGTTGGCGCCGTTGGTGACGCTCGCGGTGCTCGAGCAGCTCCGGTCGCCCGTGCTGCCGGCGAGCGAGCAGGTCGTGTTGTTCGTGACGGAGCCGAAGTTCAGCGTGTTGGCGGCTGCCGGCGTCGCGACGGCCAGAGCAGAGCCCGGCGAGAGCGAGTAATCCGAGGCGCATCGAATCCCCTTCCCAGCGTTCCGGGCACTGCGCCCGGGTAGAGGCCTCTCTGCGGCGCGCCGTCCCCAGAAACGACGAAGCCGGCTCCGCGCAGGGAAGTCGGCCACGGTCCCAGTTGCCCGGGGCCCTTCCCAGCGAGTGCTAGGGAAAGCAAGAGCTGGACCAACCGGTACGCCCATGGTCCGAGCGGGGGGGCGATTCGCCGGCGTGCCCGCAAGTAGCTGGAGAGATTCGGGAATGAAGGATGGGGGGCGAATCCGGGCGGACCCGGACGGGCGCGGCTGCCCCGTCCGTCGGAGCGAACGGCTCTCCCGTTTTTCCCTCGCTAGGGAAAAGTTTTCCGCGGGGCCTTTCCGAGAGCCCCGGCCGCTGGCCGTTCGCACCGCTCCCCCGTGCGTGGCCCGGCCGCTCGGGGAGGTGACGAACTCTTCTCCGGCGGCAGGCGTAGGATCTGCGCCGCCATGCGTCCGGGCGCGACAACCTTCCGCAGCGCGAGCGCGTCGTGGGCCGCGTCGCTCGTGCTCGCGCTCGCCGTCCTCGCGACCTACGCCCCCGGGCTCGGGAATGCGCTCGTCTACGACGACCACGAGGTGATCGAGGCCCAGCCGCCCCTGCATGGACTCGCGGATCTCGCGCGGCTCTTCCGCGAGCCCCACTTCCGCGGGCTCCCGTACTACCGCCCCGTGACGCGCGCCACGCTGCTCGTGCAGCGCACGCTGCACGGCGCGCAGCCGGCGCCGTTCCATGCGGTGAACGCCCTGCTCATGGCGGCGGCCGCGCTCGTGGCGTTCGCCCTCCTCCGCCGCCCCGGGCTCGGGGTCCGGCCCGCGCCGGCGTTCCTCGCGGCCCTCCTCTTCGGCGTGCACCCGGTCGCCGCATCCTGCGTCTACCCGGCCGCGTCGGGCCGCGAGACCCTGCTGCCCGCGCTGCTCGCGCTGGTGGCCATCTACGCACATCTGCGTCGCGGTTGGCGCTGGCGCGCGCTCGCCACGGCGGCCTTCGCCGCGGCGCTCTTCGCCAAGGAGCAGGCCGTGGTCGTGCCGGCGCTCTTCGTGTTGGCCGACGTCCTCGGGGTCTCCGACAGCCCGCCGGGCGCGAGCGCCCGCCGGTGGCTCCTCCGCTACGCGCCGCTCGTCCCCGTCCTCGCGGCCTACTTCGCCGCGCGGGCCGCGCTCTTCGGCGGGAGCGAATGGCGCCTCGCCGTCCTCGACGCTCCGTTCGGTCCCGCGCTCTCGCTCCTCTACGCGCTCCAGACGGCGTTCGTCCCCTTCGCCGCACTGGCCTACGAGCCCGACACCGCGGTGTGGTGGTCGCCGGCGCGGCTCGCGCTCGCGCTCGGCGCGACGGCCGCGCTCGCGGCTGCGGCGGCGCGCAGCGCACCGGCCGTGCGGCGCGTGGCGCTCTTCTTCGCCGGCTGGTGGCTCGTCACGCTGCTCCCGACGGCCCGGCTCCTCCACCAGGAGGCGCCCTACGACGAGCGCTACGTGTTCCTCGCCCTCCTCGCGCCGCTCGGTCTCGCGGCCGCCGTGCTCTCCCAGCCCACGCTCGCGCGGCAGGCCCGGCAGCTCGCGCTGCGCGCGGGGCTGGCGCTCGCGGCGCTGGCTTCCCTCACCAGCACCGCACGCGCGCGCTTCTTCCGGGACGACGCCGCCTTCGCCACGCAGTGGCTGCGCACGAACCCCGCCTCGCCCGAAGCGCATCACCTGCTCGGGCTGGTGAGGGCGCAGGCCGGAGACCTCGACGGCGCTCTCGCGGAGGAGCGCGAGGCCGTGCGCCTCGAGCCGAGCTACGTCGACGCGCGCGTGAACCTCGGCACGACCCTCGCGATGCAGGGCCGGCGGGAGGAGGCCCGCGCGGAGCTCGAACAGGCGCTGCGCGTCGCGCCGGACCATCCCGAAGCCCTCAACAACCTGGGGCTCCTGCTGGCCGCCGAGGGCCGGCTCGACGACGCGATCGTGCAGTACCGCGCGGCGCTGCGCGCGGAGCCGGCCTTCGCCGAGGCGCACAACAACCTCGGCACCGCACTCGCGCGCCGCGGCGACCTCGCCGCGGCAGTCCAGGAGTTCGAGTCCGCGCTCCGACTCGCGCCCGACTACGCCGCTGCCCGCGCGAACCTCGCGCTCGCCCGCGAGCACCTGGCAGGCAGGGTACCGTCGCCGCGATGACGCACGCCGCGGCCCCGTCGCGCTCGCAGCGCCTCCTCCTGTCCGTGCTGGTGCTCTACACCGTGGCGTTGTTCGTGGCGGCGCTCCCGCGGCCCGTCCGGCCGGCGTTCCTGGACGCCCCCTCCGCGCTCGCCAACGAGGTGCTGCGCCGTTTCGCGATCCGTGCGGGCATCTCGGTGTTCCAGCCGCCGCGCGAGCGCATCGTCGACGTGCTGCGCAACGACTGCATCTACCTGCGCGGCCGGCGCGCGGGCGGAGCGCCGGAGTGGCTCCAGCCCCCCGGCGGCCGCTGCGTGACTTCGGGGCTCCGCATCGGCGTGCCGCCGGTCGAGTGGTTCCTGCGCAGCCTGCTCACGGGCGGCGAGGCCTCGGTCGGAGAGCTGATGCGGCAGGCCGTGATCGGCGACTGGTTCTGCCACGGCAGGACGTTTCGGGACCGCGGGCTCGAGGAGGTGGAGCTGCTGTGGGAGCAGCCCAGCTTCGACATCCGGACGGGCGAGGAGCGCGTGAAGCCCGTGCTCTACTTCCGGTGGCGCTGCGACCCGCCGGGGCTCGTGGCGCAGCGCAGCTCGCCTTCGGCGGACGAAGTGCGTGCGCTGTGGGGCGAGGAGCCGTCCCGGTGAGCGCGCTCGGCCGCCTCGAGCGTCGGGTCGCGCGGTTCTTCTTCCTGCCGCAGCCGATGCAGGGCATGGTGGCCGCGCGCATCCTGCTCGGCGCCTGCCTCGTCGTGATCTACGGCCGCCGTCTCGGCTTCGCGCAGATCCTGTTCGGCCCGGAAGGCTTCGGGGGACACGGGTTCGTGGAGCGCTTCCCCGGCGCCCCGCCCCTCAATCCGAACGTCCTGGAGGGTTTCGCCTGGCTGCGCTTCGTCTCCGACGAGCGCGTGATCTGGGGGCTCTACGTCGCGCTGCTCGCGGCCGCGCTGGCGTTCGCGCTCGGCGCGGCGACGCGCGCGTCGGGTACCGCCGCCCTCCTGCTGCACCTGCTCTTCTACGCGCGCAATCCCTTCTCCTACGAAGGGAGCTGGGCGGAGTTCATCCACGCTCCGCTCCTGTACGTGATCCTCGCTCCGTCCGGCGCGCACTGGTCGATCGACGCGTGGCGCCGCCGGCGCCGCGGCGCGCCGCCGGCGGCATGGCTCGCCCCCGCATGGCCGCTCCGCCTCTTCCAGCTCCACGTCTGCGCGATGTACGTGGCGGCGGCATGGAGCCGGCTCGACAAGGAGAGCTGGCTCGCCGGGGAGCTCGTCTTCGTCGCGCTCTCCGGCGCGACCCACGGCCGCTTCGCGTTCGACTGGAGCCCGGCGCGGCCGCTCCTCGCGCTCGGCACCTGGGGCGCGCTCACGCTCGAGGTCCTGGCTCCCGTCTGCCTGTGGCTCCCGCGCGTCGGCAAGCTCTGGGCTGCGGGCCTCGTGGCGCTGCACCTCTCGCTCGAGCTCATGACGAACGTGGGTGGCTGGAACTACGTGATGATCGCGGGCGCGCTGACCTTCCTGCTGCCGCTGCGCCGCCGGGAGGTGCGGCCCGACGCATCCGGGTGACGCCGGGGCGGCTCAAGACCCGGCCGCGCGCGCGCGCAGGCGGGCGGCCTCGCGCTCGTGCCCGAGCGCCTCGCCCTCCCGTCCGAGACGCCGGAGCACCACCGCGAGGTTCTCGTGCGCGTCGGCGTCGAGGGGATCGGCGCGCAGTGCGGCCGCGAAGCTCTCCGCCGCCTCGGCGAGCCGGCCGTCGCCGGCGAGCAGCACCGCGAGGTTGTAGTGCGCGCTCGCGAGCCCCGGCTCGAGCCGCACGGCCTCCCGGAGCTCGCGCTCCGCCTCCTCGCCGCGGCCCGCGCGCGCCAGCGCGGTGCCGAGGACGTGGCGTGCGTTCCCGTTCGCGGGGCTGGTGCGCGCCCACTGCGCGAAGAACGTGACCGGGTCGCGATAGGTGGCGGCGCGCGCCACGCTGATCGCTGCGCAGACGGCGACGCACGCGACCCCGACGGCGACGCATGCGCCGCGCATGCGGGGGCGGTCCCAGAGCGCCGACGCGACGAGCGCGGCGAGCGCGGGCACCGCGAGCGACCCGAGGAACACGAAGCGCTCGTCGTACTGCGTCTCCTGCGGGAACAGGTTCGAGGTGACGAGCTGCGAGATCACGAGCCAGGCCGCCCAGAAGGCGAGCTGTCGACCGCCGCGCGGGACGAGGCGCAGCGTCGCCGCGCCGAGCGCCGCCGCGAGCGCGACCGCGACCACAAGGCGGCGCGGCGCGAGCCAGCCCGCGAGATGGGGCTCGTAGACGAGCGCCCGGAACGGGGTCAGGAGCACCTGGAGCGCGTAGAGCCAGCTCCCGAGCGGTCCGAGCGGGTGGAACGCGAGCGGCGCCCCGACGCGCTGGGGATCGGGCGCGGGGAACGCCGCGATCCGCGCGCAGAGCGTAGAGCAGGATCACCGCTGCAACGGCGCCTGCCGCAGCGAGGAAGGCGCGGACGCGACGGAGCTGTGGCGCGCGTCCCGGGCCGGTGCGGTCGCGCGCGGCGCGAGACCGAGGAGGTCCGCCCACGCGAACGCGAGGGGCAGTGCGAACATCTGCTCCTTCCCGAAGAGCGCGCCCGCGTAGGCGACGACCGAGAGCGCCCGGCCCCGCGCTCCCCCGCGGAGGAGCCCCGCCAGCGCCGCGAGCGCGAGCACCGCCGGCAAGCAGGGTCTCCCGCCCCGATGCGATCGGATACACGCACGACGACGCGACGGGGTGGAGGCCGAACGCCGCCGCGGCCAGGAACGCGGGCAGGGGCCGCGCGCCGATCGCAGGCAGGAGCAGGATGCCGCGCGCGAGCACGGCGGCGGCGCCTGCGAGCATGGCGTTGACGAGGTGGAAGGCCGCCGGACGGTCGCCGTGGAGCGACTTCTGCACCAGCAGCGAGGCGCGCGACACCGGGCGGTAGTAGGGCAGCTTCGAGTAGGGAAGCCCGTGGGGCTCGGCGAAGAGAGACAGCACGTCGGCCACCCCGCGTGGCGTGCGCTGCGCGAGGATCACCTCCTGGTCGTCGTACAGGAACCCGTTGCCGAGCGCGGGCAGGTACGCCGCGGTCACGAGCGCGAACAGGATCCAGGGCGCTGCGCGCTCCGCCGCCGGCACGAGCGCGCGCGGGATCAGGCGCGAGACCCCGCGCTGCGTACGCTGCGCGTCGCCGGGCCCCGTCTCGCCTTCCCCACCGGCCATGCCGCCCCCGCCCGGCTCCGGCCCGGCTCAGCGCTCCGGCGGAGCCGGATCGCCGCGCTCCCGATCGCGGAGCTCGTAGAAGGGGAGCCCCTGCCCGAGCTGGTAGCTGCGCTGCACGAACTCGCCCAGGATCGACAGGAGGCCGCCGAGGAGCCCGCCGACGCCGAGCACGAGCCCGGCCAGGCCGATCGGCGCGCCCGCGCCGGCCACGCCGGCGACGGCGAGGCCGACGCCTGCGAGCGTACACAGCACGGAGACGACAGCCGGTCACGAGGAACGGGCGGTGCGCGGTGAGCAGGTAGAAATCGAAGGCGATGCCGAGCAGCGTGAGGAAGGAATGCCCTCCGGGCGCGCCCGACGGGCGGTGTTGGATGGGCACCTCCACCACCGACCGCGCGCGCCTGATGAAGAGCGGCGTGAGGAGCCTCCGCTTCTCCCCCTCCGCCGCGAGCCCGCGGACGACGTGCGTGTCCATCGCCCGCATCCCGCAGCCGATGTCGCGGACGGTCGTTCCGAGCTGCCGACGCACGAACGCGTTGAACAGGGCGGACGGCAGCCGCCGGCCCAGCCAGGACCCTTGCCGTCCCTGGCGAACCCCGCAGGCGAGATCGTGGCCACGATCGAGGGCCGCGAGCAGCGCGGGGATGTCCTCGGGGAAGTTCTCGAGGTCGGCGTCCATGCACACCGTCCGCTTGCCGCGCACGAGATCGAATCCGGCGCACAGCGCGGCCTGGCTGCCGTAGTTCCGCTTGAGGGCGTGGGCGCGGATCCGCGGCTCGGAGGCCGCGCGCCGACGCAGGATCGAGTAGCTCTCGTCGGTGGATCCGTCGTCCACGAAGATCAGCTCGAAGGAGAACGGCAGGCGCCCCAGCACCGCGAGCGAGCGCTCGATCAGCTCGTCGAGGGTCGACGCATTGTGGTAGACCGGGACGACGACGGACAGGTCGACCTCTCCCGGCGCTCCCTCCCCGTTCACGGAAACACCGCCTGCAGCGCGTAGACGAAGTGCAGGCCGTCCGGCGGCGCCCCGGTCCGGAAGCGCGTGACGCGCAGCTCGTCGTTCACGAGCAGCACCTGCCAGGACGCTCGGCGCTCGAAGAGGTCCTTCCAGTCGGTGTCGCGCACGCGCACGCCGAAGGCGGCGCCGTCGTCCCCCGGCGCGGGCGGGACCTCCGGTCGCGTGAAGTCGACCGTGAAGGTCGCCGGATCGTCTCCGGCGATCTCGAACGCCACGCGCTGGCCGACGTAGCGCGCCCGCTCGGGCTGCGCGCGCAGCCGCGCCGGGAGGTCGCGCCGGAGCGTGTCCTCCGTCGACGGACGGCCGGGCGGACAGTGCCGCTCCCCGGTGTCGAGGAAGGGATGGATGTAGTCGTGGTCGGCGCGCGGCGCGGGCCGCCCGGCGAGCACGCGCCGCTCGACCCCGCCTTCCCGCGACCACGCGTCGCCCGGTCGCAGGTCGACGCCTTCCACGCCCGGAGCGTCCGCTGCGAGACGCGCGAGGAAGTCGTCGGGACCGCGGCGGATCACCTTGCGCGTGATCTCCGGACCCCGTGGACCACGCCAGCGCAGCGACGACGCGCCGGCGAACGCCGCGTGCGCGCCCAGGAGGCGGGCGGACCGGGCGGCGCCCTCGGGTCCGTGGTCCGCGGGCTTGTGCGACACCAGCCCGAGGAGCGCCGGCTGATCGAAGGAGTTGTGCGACAGCGCAGCGAGGTCGGGTGCGCCGAGGCGACGCGCGATCTCGTGCACCCCCTCGGGCGGCTGCGGCGCATCGGCGCCGTTCCAGAACCGGCCGTCGCGGCCCTCGATCCAGAACGCGCACTCGTCGAGCACGCCCAGGGACGGGGTGGGCGTGATCCGCACCGTCCCGAGCTCGAACGGCTTCCAGTCCTCGCGCGGATGGAGGTTCTCGAAGCCGAGCCGGCGCAGGTTGGCGTCGAGCTCGGTGAAGCGGATCGGCGGATGCACGACGGGAATGCCCTTGTCCGGGAGCTGCGCGAGGGTGGGCGCGTTGAAGTGATCGAGGTGTCCGTGCGTCAGTGCGATCGCATCGATCCGTCCGAGATCGGGAACGTCGCAGACGGGCGCAGGCGCATGCTCGCAGCAGCCCTCGAAGCTCGGATCCACGAGCCACGGATCGGTCAGGATCCTGAGACCGTCGCTCTCGACGAGGTGACACGCGTGCCCGACGAAGACGACCCTCACCGCCGGCTCGACCGGTCGAGCCGGCGGTGGAACGTCGCGGTCGAGCGGAGGAAGCGGAAGCCGAGCTTCGCGTAGACGTTGATGCTCCCGATCGTGGCCACCTGCGTCTCGTTCTCCATGAAGCTCGCGCCGAGCGGGCGGCGCGAGATCATCTCGCGCTGGATGGCCGTGAAGAGGCCGCGGTACTCCGGCAGCGTGGCCCCGAGCCCGCGGCCGCACACCACGGTTCCGGCGGCAGCCGATACGTCGGGCATGTGCTGCATGGAGATGAAGGCCACGATCTCGTCGCCCCGCCGGACCGTCAGCACCGCGTCGGCCCAGGCTCCGCTCATGACGTTCGCCGTCCAAGCCTCGTACACGCCCTGCGCGGCGGCCTGCGGGAGCGTCTGGTCGAACACGAGCGGGCCGCGATCGAAGGCGCGCCCGCTCCATTCCGCGAGCCGCTTCCACGAGGCGGCCGGGAGTGCCGCGAGGCTCGCGCGGTCGTGTGCCTCCACCACGAGGCGCGGCGGCAGGGACTCGTCGTGCGGGGAGCCGGTGAGCGCGCACATCCACGAGACCTGCGTGTCGACGTGGAAGGCACCTTGCTCCTGGAGCGCCCAGGGCGCGCAGCGGTCGCGCGTCGACGCGCGCGCTGCCGCGTGCGCGAAGCCCAGCTCGCGCAGCGTCTCGAACGCGGCAGGCAGGAGGACGCGCAACGCCGCGAGCCGCAGCTCGGGCTCGCGCACGGCGAGCGGCCGCTCGAGCTTCGCCATCGGGAGGCCGAAGTGGGCGGACTCGAACTCGCGGGCCTCGAGGCGCACCGCGGCGAGCGGCTCGTCCGCCGCGTCGCGGGCGACCAGCGTGGCGACGCTCGCCGTCGCATCCCGCCACCGCTCGCGGTGGAGCGCCGCCGCGGCGCCCGGTCGCGCCGCCAGGGGCGCGAAGTTCGCGTACGGGAGATCCGGCTCCGCGGGCAGCAGCGCCGCGAGCGTCTCGTCGAGGCGCTCGCCCTCTTCGCGAGCGACGCGGATCCGCCGGAAGCTCATCCGGGCGCCATTATACGCGTCGCGCAGCGTGCCCTGCGCAGCGGCCCGCGCTCGCCTCCTCGGACCGTGGACTCAGGGCCCGCGGTGGAGCTGCAGGTAGCACAGGAGGTCGATGCTCACGGCGAGCACCCAATGCGCGACGAACCCCGGGAGGATGGAGCCCGTTCGCCACGCGGCGTACGAGAACACAACGGCGGCCCACGCCGCGAGGAAGAGCTCGGGACCCGGCTTCGCAGCGTGCAGGACGACGTAGAGCAGGAGCTCCGCGGCGAGCGCGAGCTCGAAGCCGAGGCGGCGGGCGAGCGGCAGGAAGAGGAAGCCCCGGAAGCACGCCTCCACCGACAGGAGCTGGGGCACGTGGTGCAGCAGCCAGAGGAACGCGAGCCCGATCACGTGCTCGCGCGCCGGTGGGAACGCGGGCGAGGGATAGAAGGCCCGGATCTCCGGACGCGTCGGGAGCCAGAGCACGAAGGGCAGCAGCGCGGCGTACGCCGCGACACTCGCGAGCGCCACCCTGCGGAAGGGCCGGGCGCGAAAGCCGAACTCCGCGAGAGGCCTGCGGAGCCCGAAACGCGCGAGGAGGCAGGGCACGACCAGCATCGGCAGCAGGTCGCCGCCGATCGTGCGCCCGAAGGTCCCCCACTCGACGATCTGCGGCGGGAGCTTCCAGCGGTCGTAGCCGAAGCTGTAGATCGCGAGGAGCGCGATCGCCGCCGCGAAGAGCGCGAGCGCGCGATCGGAGAGCGCCGCTCCCTGCGCACCCGGAGCGGGGTCGCGCACGGCGCTCATTCTGGAAGGTCCCGGAGGATGCGGCGGAGCGCGTCGGCGTTCTGCACCTCGGGATCGAGCGCGAGCGCACGCGCGAGCGCGGCGCGGGCCTCGGCGGTGCGCCCCTGCCGTGCCCTCACGACGCCGAGGCCCGCCCACGCTTCGGGAGACAGCGCGTAGAGACGCAACGTGGTGTCATAGCGGCCGGCCGCCTCGTCGAGATCGCCGCGCTCGAGTGCCAGATGACCGAGGCGCAGCTGGGCGGCCCAGTAGCCGGGCTCCGCGGCCACCAGCCCCGCGAGGAGGCGGCGCGCCTCCGCGGAGTCGCCCAGCGCCTCCGCCGCCACCGCACGATTCAGCGTCACCTGCGGATCGTCGGGCGAGAGGAGCGCGGCGTGGTCGAGGAGCGGCAGCGCCGCCCTGGGGTTCCCCGCTTCGATGCGGGCGGTGGCGAGGTTGAGGGCGGCCCGCACCGATGCCGGATTCGACCGGAAGGCGTCGCTCCAGAGCCGCTCGTCGGATTCGAACACTCTGGTATGTCGGGACGCCAGAGCCGCGAAGCCGAGCACGACCACCGCCAGCGCGGGCTTCCGGCTCGCTGCGGGAAGGGCCCGGCCCGCGCGCGCGGCGAGCCACGCCCCCGCAGCCGACGGCAGGAGCAGGTAGCGGTCGGCCATCTCGCCGATGCGCGCGGCGCCGAGCGCGCCGAGCGCGAGGGTGCCGAGGAAGAGCGTCAGCGGAACGAGGAGGCGCGCCCGGCGCGCCCACGCGAGCGCGAGCCCGGCCGCGCCCGCGAACGCCAGCGCGCCTCCCAGGGCGACGTCCCCGGGTGTCGGCGCCAGCGGCGAGATCGAGAGCCCAGCCGGCCACACGAGCCGGAGGGCGCCCTGCCCCGCGGCCCCGGCGAGGGCGGCAGGGTCGACTGCGCCAGTGATCCCTCCGGACAGCCCGCCGAGGGCCCGGGTGCGGAGCGCGGCGGCGGCGAGCCCGGCCGCGGCGATCGGAGCCCAGCGGGACGCGAGGGCGGCCGGCCGCAGCGGGGCGCCGCTCGCGCGCTCGAGGGCCAGCAGCGTCGGCACACCGCCGAGCGCGCTCTCCTTGGAGCAGAGGGCGAGGAACACGCACAGGCCCGAGGCGACCGTCCAGCGAAGCGTCGGCGCCGGCGCCCGTGCGCGGAGCGCGGCCCCGTGCGAGGCGAGCGCGAGGAGCAGGAAGATCGCGGCGAGCAGGTCCGGGCGCGCGGAGATCCAGGCGGCGGCCTCGGCGTTCACCGGGTGGACGGCGAACAGCAGCCCCGCCGCGAGCGCGAGTCCGGCGTCGCCTTCGACGCGCCACGCGAGGCGCGCGAGCAGCGCCGCGGCGAGAGCGGCGAGCGCGAGCTGAGTCGCGTGCAGCGCGACCGGCGACGAGCCGAACGCGGCGACGTCGAGGGCGATCGACGTCGTGAAGACGGGGCGGAAGAAGCTCGAGCCCGATCCCGCGCCCGCCCACACGCCCGTGGACCAGAGCTGCGGCAGGAAACCGAGATGACGCACGAGTGGGTTGCCCACGATCTGCGGGACGTCGTCGTGCACGAAGCCGCCGCGGAGGGCCGGAGCGAAGGCCACGAGCGCCGCGGCGGCGGGCGCTGCCATCACGCCGACGGGCGTCAGGAGTCTCACCGGGGCGCGGGGCACGGGGCGGGAGCGTAGCCTTCCACCCGACGGCGGCCCTCCATCCGGTGCCCGGCGATCGTCCGGTTGCAGCAGTGAGCGCGCGAGAGCTATTCCTCGCCGCCTCACGGAGGGCGCGTGACGGACCTCGCGTTCGGGCTCGTCGCGCTCGCCGCGACCGTGGTGGCCCCCGGCTGGGCGGTGGTGCGCGGGCTGCGGCTGCTGCGCGACCCCCTGGCAGCGCTCGTCGTCGGGGCCGCCGTGGGACGCGTGCTCTTCGCGGCCGCATCGCTCGTCGCGACGGCGGCGGGCGGGCGGGGGCTCCTCCTGGGGTTCGCCGGCCTCTCGATCGCGGCCGCGGCGCTCGCCGAGCGGAGCGCGCGCCGCACCCTCCCTGCCGCGGTCCGGGAGCCTCCGGCCGCGCGGATGCTGCCTGCGCTCGCGGCCGTGGCCGCGGGCCTCGTGCTCGTCCACGCGGTGGTCGCGCGGTCGGGCCTCGCGAACGCCGCCGGCGACCTCGTCTTCTACGGCCGCGACGCGACGAACGACCCGCTCGTCTACGCCGCGACCGCGCTGCGGCTCGCGGAGCACGGCCTCCCGCTCTCGCTCGCGTTCGCCGGCGGCTGGGTCGCTCCGGGGTCCTACGGACACTACGCCGTACCGGCCGGCCTCCACCTCCTCTTCGGGCTCTCCGTGATCGACCTGCTCTTCCGCGTCATGCCCGTCTTCGACGTCACCCTGATGACGCTCTCCGGTGTCGTTTTGGCACGCGCCCTCGGCGGTGGGCCGCTTGCCGCAGGAGCGACCGGCGTGGCCCTCGCGCTCGGCACGGAGCCCTCCTTTTTGGTGGCGCCCGTCGCTGCGGTCGCCGGACGCGCCGTCCAGCCTCTCGACAGCTGGGCGATCTTCGGGCCCTACCTCGCGGCGTTCAATCCCGTGACCCCCGCCGTCCACCTCTACTTCGCCGCCGCCGTGCTGCTCGCGCGCGAGGGGAGGCCGTCCGAAGCGTGCGCCGACGACGCGGCGCCCTCCCCGGGCCCCGCGTGGGAGGCGCGCCCCGCCACGGCGGCCGTCCTGGCGGGACTCCTCGTGGCGGCGACCTTCGAGTGGAAGGTGTTCCTGTGGGCGCCGCTCCTCGCGTCGCTCGCCGCGGTCGCATGGCTGCGGCCGCCGGCTGCGGGCGCACGCGCGCTCCGGCTCGCGAGCGTCGCGGCGCTGGCGGGATCCCTGCCGTCGATCCTCGACCGCGTCGTCGGCGCGCAAGCCGTCGCCGCGAACGACGAGACCGGCCTCGCGCTCTGCATCGCGTGCCTTCCCCGCTATCTCGCGAACGCCGCCTGGGGCAGCCACGAGCTCTCGTTCGCGCTCTTCCGCACGTTCCGCTTCTCGGACCTCGCGCGCGCCGACGTGCTCGCCGCCTCGGCGTTCGCGTCGGTGTGCGTCCTCTCGGTGATGATCGGCGCGCGCTTCGCCGCGATCCCCGCGCTGTGGCGGGGCGCCCGGGGCGGCGACGCGCGCGCGGGCGTGCACCGCTGGCTCGCGCTCGCGGCGCTCCTCGGGTTGGGCGCATCGCTCGTCCTGGTGGTGCGGCCCCATTTCCTGAACGGGGCCCAGCTCGCGTGGGCTGCGACCTTCGGTCTCTGGCCCGGTGTGGGGCTCGAGCTCGAGCGCCTGGTGGCGCGACGGCGCCTCGCGCCCGCGGCGATCGTGGTCTCGCTCGCGCTGCTCGGCACGGGCTCGGTGACCGGACGGCTGGGCTACGACGCTCCGGTGTCACTGCGGGTCTCGGCCGGGGAGCAGCTCCTGCTCGGGCGGCTCGCGGCGCTCGCCGGCTCCGGCGACGTGGTCCTCGAGCCCTCGATGATCCTCGATACCGATCGCCCTTCGCCGGTGCCGTGGATCACGGGCCGGGCCGTGCACCTCAGCCTCCTCTCCGCCGTGCAGAGTCTGCCGGAGGAGGAGCGCAACCGGCGCTTCGACGAGCTCGTGGCCATCTTCGCGGGCTCCGACCCCGAGGAAGCGGGTCGCGCCCTCGCCGCGAGCGGAGCGCGCTGGGTGTACGTGCCTGCGGGCGTCACGCTCCGGTACGACCCGCGCGCGCTGCTCGAGCCCGTCCTGGAGTCGGAGGCGGGGGTCGTCTACCGCGTGCGCGCGCCCGCGGCGAGGTCGCCGGCAGGCGGCTGAAGGGCGGCCGGCCCGGCGCCGCGCGCGCGGATCGCGTAGACGGAGAGCAGGCGCGACGGAAAGCGCCGGTCGGCGTCGTCCAGATAGAGCGGGCGCTCGAGCACGGTCTCGATCTCGAATCTCGGTCCGAGGACGTCCTGCCACTCCTGCGTGTAGCTTCCCGCGGTCACGAACAGGACAGGACGCCCGGCCGCGAGGTGCCCCTCCACGACCTCGCGCTCCGCCTGCGCGAGGTCGTCCTCGCTGCGGCCTCCGAGCAGGGCCTGCCATGCCCGGACTCGCGCGCGCGAGACCGGCCACGGACCCGTCCGCGCGAGGAGCGGCTCGTAGGACTCCAGGAAGCGCGCGTGGAACATGAGATCGTAGTAGACGCGGTAGTCGCCGAGCCACGCGAGGCCGGCGACGATGTCCTCGTCCGTGAAGACCACCGCACCGCCCGGAATCGTCGCGCGGAGGATGGAGCCGATCTGCGCGCCCGCGAGGTTGCCGCGGCGGACGAGGGCCATGAGCTTCGCGCTCTGGACGGCGCCCGCGGGCACGGTTGCGAGCAGCACGACCGCGAAGGCCGCGACCCGCGCCCGCCCGCGTGGCGCCGCGGCGGCGACGAAGGCGACGAGCGCCAGGATCAACGGCGGGATGAGATCGAGGTAGTACCGCATGTCGGCGACCCAGCTCTGCGCGTCCCGCCAGTAGAAGGAGTGATACAGAAAAAAGTGTACGAGCGCCCATGCCGCGAGGAAGGGCGCGACGCGGTCGCGCCGCCAGGCAATGCCGGCCAGGGCGGCCGCGCCGAGGGCGAAGATCGGCCACAGCCCCGACTCGCCGAGGTGGCGCAGGAGCAGGACCGAGTTGCGGCCCCAGTAGCGCAACCCGATCCCGGAGCTCTCCGTGATCGATTGGCCGGTGACGAAGGGCGAGCCGTAGGCCGCCCACTGGCTCGCGAGGAGCGGCGCGTATGCGGCGAGCCCGCTCGCGACCAGCGCGGTGGCCTGGAGCGCGCTGCGCGTGAGGCGGCGCCGGCGATCGGCCGCCGTCGGCGCCCGCCAGTCGTCGGCGAGCCGCAGCGCGATGGCGAGGCCGATCGGCGCCACGAGCAACACCTCGGCGTAGCGCACGACGCCTGCGAATCCGCACAGCGCGCCCCCGAGCACGGCGGTCGCGACGCCGCCGCCGAGCGACCACCGCCAGACCAGGAGCAGGCCGAGGATCGTGAACGCGAGACCGGCGGCGTGACTCATCGCCGCGAGCGCGTAGGCGCCGTGCAGCGGGTTCGCGGCGAGGAGCAGCGCGGCAGCGAGCCCTGCGCCCGTGCCCCCGAGGAGGCGTCCGAAGAGGAACATGCCGACCACCGCGATCAGCGCGAGCACCGGGCTCACGAGGAACGGCGCGGTGGGGCCGCCGAGCCGCCACGCGGCGGCGAGGAGCAGGGGATACCCGAACGGGTGCTTCGGGTGGTATGCGCCGTCGCGCCCTTCGATCAGGTTGAGCGGCACGTACTCGTACGGGTCGCCGGGCACGACGCCGAGCCCCCGGCCTTCGACGAGCCGCCGCGCCATCAGGAAGTGCTCCGCCTCGTCGGCGCCGTCCAGTGCGAAGCCGGGCACGAGGTCCCTCGACAGCGCGGCCGCGAAGCCGACCAGGATCGTGGCGAGAGCCAGCGCGGCGAGGATGCGACGACCACGCCCGCTCGCGCTCATCTGCGCAGCGTCCACCACGTGCGAAGCGCGTCGCCCACGACCCGGCGGTTCAGCGAGGAGTTCGAGAACCGGTACGTGATCGGGACCTCGCGGATCGAGGCCCGCGCGCGCGCGAGCAGCGCGAGCGTCTCGAGCAGGAAGTCGAAGGAACGGCTGCGGAGCGTCGCGCCCGTGACGAGCTCGAGCGCACGTGGGGAGTAGCGGCGGTAGCCCGACGTGCAGTCGCTGAGCCAGCGCGGACCGTCGCGCCGCGGATCGACGAGGACGGCGTTCATCAGCACGCTCCCTGCGACGGACAGGGCGCTGCGGTGGAGGGGCTTGCGGAGGAGCTGCGAGAAGCTGCGTGCGCCGATCACGAGATCCGCGGGCCCGGCGTCCAGGAACCGGGGCAGCTCGTCCGGGTCGTGGGTGAGCCCGGCGTCCAGCGTGACGACGTGGTCGTAGCCGCGCTGCAGAGCGAAGCGCATACCGTCGAGCACCGCCCCGGCGATGTGCGTGTTGCGCGGATGGCGGATCACGTGCACGCCGGCCAGGCCCGCGAGGATCTCCGGCGTGCGGTCGGTGGAGGCGTCGTCGACGACGCAGACGTCGGCATGGCGCAGCGCTCGAACGGCCACCTCCGCGATCGTGGCCTCCTCGTTGTACGCGGGAACCACGACCAGGGTCCGCGGGCCGGGCATCAGGCAGGTCCGCGGCCGCGATGGAACCGCTCGGCGGCAGCGATGTCTTCCGGAGTGTTCACGTTGATGTAGCCGTCGCCGATGTCGAAGAACTTCACGAGCCGACCCTCGTCGACGGCGCACTGGATCAAGTCGGGGAGCTCCTTCTCCCCGCGCTCGACGTTGATCGGCGTGCGATCGAGATAGTCGTAGATGGCTGCGCGCATGATGCAGTTCCCCGTGCCCATGATGTCGTTGATGGGGGTGCGGGGCTTCTCGATCAGCCGGTAGATCGTGCGCGTCCCCTCGTCCGCCAGGAGGGCGTAGGTCTTGCGGATCTGGGAGCGGTCGCGAACACGCACGATGCCGCACACCGCGAACAGCGCTTCCTCGCGGAAGCGGCGCAGCATCTCGTCGTGATTGGGCTTGGAGAGCACCTCGTCCGCCAGGAACAACATCACGTCGGCGCCATCCACGGCGCCGCGCGCGCACTCCATGGCGTGGACGAGACCCTTCTGCTCCGCCTGGATCACGTAGCGGATGGGGCTGCCCCGGAACTCGTTGCCGAAGTGATTGATGATGTCCTCGGCGCGGTAGCCCACGACGAGGACGATCGCCTCCACGCCGGCCGCCACGGCGTTCTCGAGGCTGTACTGGACGAGCGGCTTGCCGAGCAGCGGCAGCATGCACTTGTTCGCCGTGTCGCTCGGCGCGCCGAGCCGGTTGCCGCGTCCGCCGGCGAGGATCAGCGCCTTCAGGCCGTGCACGCGTTCACGCCCTCGCCGGAGACGACACGCCGAAGAGGCGCGCATTGCGCTCGATCCAGGCGAGGAGCTCCGCCACGCCCTCCTCGGGGACCACCCGGGGCTTCCAGCCGAAGGCCGCCTGTGCGCGCTCGACGTCGCACACGAAGTAGGAGAGATCGCCGTCGCGCGCCGGTCCGAAGCGCCGCTCCGGCCGGCGGCCCGAGAGGCGCGCGATCAGATCGATGCACTCGAGCAGCGAGATCGCGTTCCGGGGTCCGCCGCCCACGTTGTAGACGCCGGGGATCGGTCGGCGCTGGTAGGCGATGAACGCCGCCGCGGCGTCGGACGCGAAGAGGATGTCGCGCACCTGCTTGCCGCTGCCGTAGAGGGTGATCGGCCAGCCCAGGCAGGCCCGCAGCGCGAAGTTGGCGACCCAGCCGTGGTCCTCGCCGCCGAACTGGCGGGGCCCGTAGATCCCCGTGTAGCGGAAGCTCGCCGCCTTCACGCCGTACATGTCGCTGAACGTCCTCGCGTAGAACTCGCCGGTCACCTTGGAGACGTGGAGCGGCGACAGCTTGCCCGTCTTCCCGCCGCTCATGATCGGCTCGTCCTCCCGCACCGCGACCGGGCTGCGCGTGTAGCGCGTCTCGCTCTCGCCCAGCGTGTCGTTGATCCAGGGGCCGTACACGTGAACGCTCGAGCAGGAAGCGACCGGCACGGCGTGGCGGCGGGCCGCGGTCAGGACGTGGAAGGTGCCCTGCACGTTCGTGCCGAAGTCGAGCGCGGGGTCCTCCCAGCTGATCGTCATGGCGGGCTGCGCCGCGGTGTGCGCGATGAACTGACAGCCCGACGCGTGGTCGAGGAGCCGCTCCTGGTCCCGCACGTCGGCCACGACGACCTCGACGCCGAGCCCGCGCAGGACGTCGGCGTTGTGCGACCGGATCTCCTCCGTGCCGAAGCCGGTCCGATCCAGCTCGTGCTTGGTCAGGTTGTCGTACGCGACGACCTCCCAGCCCTCGCGCCGAAAGGCCTCGCAGACGTGCGAGCCGAGGAAGCCGCAGCCTCCGGTCACGAGCGTCTTCACGTTCCCAGCTCCTTCTGGCTCTCCGGAGCCCGCGTCGCCCGGGCGGGCATCATACGGCATCGGCGATCGCGCCGGCTCACGGCGCGCGGGACGAGAGGAGCGAGACGACGCGCGCCACGAAGCGGCCCTTCGCGCGCAGCTCGAGCGCGCCGTTCCGCTCGCGGAGAAAGCCTCCGCGCACGAGCGCGTCGACGCGCCCCCGGGCCCCGTGCTCCGCGGCCAGCCGCGACAGCACCTCGGATCGCTCGATCCCCGGCGAGCGGAACACGACGTCGAGCATGGACAGCAGGATCGAGCTCTCGACGTGGAGGCGGATGCCGAGCCACGCGAGCAGCGCACCGCCCCAGAACAGGACGATCGGCACGGGGCCCACCAGGCCCGTCCTCGCGGAGATGACGCACCAGAGTGTCGCGCACACGGCATGGATCGCGAGGATGGAGCCTGCCCTCGACTGGCTGCGCCCAGACGAGCGCCCCCCTTGCGCAGCTCCGGCCGCCACCAGGAACGCGACGCCGGTGCCGAGCGCTCCGATCATCGCCCGCTCCGGAAGACCGCGTACAGAAACCCAGCGAGGCGGCCCGCGATGCGGCCGCGGGCCGTGACCGACAGGCGGGTTCCCTCGAGGACGGCGAGACGCAGGCGGACGAGCTCGCTCGCGCGGTCTGCAATTTCCGCGTCCATCTCGACGATCCCCGCCTCGAGCGACGGACGCGTCAGAAGATGGAGGGTGACACTGCGTCGGATCATCACACGCAGGACGAAGAGCCCGAAGAACCATAGGGGAAGGCTCGCCGTGGTCAGCCAGACGGCATCCCAGGAGGCGCCGGCTCCCCCGCAGCGCGGCAGCAGCATCGCGTAGGCGAGCCCGATCAGCGCGAAGCAGACGGCGAAGACCCCGAGACGTGGGCCGGAGGCCAGGAACCCGATCCCGATCGCGAGGACGGCCGCGATCCCGAGCCCTTCGACGCCCCCCATGCGGCGGATCTCACCTCGAGGCGACGCGGCCCAGCGGCCCGGGCGCCGCGGTCAGACGGAACCGGGACGCACGAGGCGGGTCAGCAGCGCCAGGTAGCCGGGGGCGTCGCCCTCGGGGTGGCCGCGGTAGAAGCCGCGCTCCCGGAGCAGCGCGTTCATGCGACGCAGCTGGGTGTGAGGGACGCCGGGCAGCAGATGATGCTCGACGTGCCACGCCGCGCCGATGGGCGCGAACAGGACGCGCTCCGCGAGGCTCATCCGCGGGCTCGTGCGGGTGAGCGGCGGCACGAAGCTCGTCTCGAGCCGGGTCTCGCCGGCACGCGCGTATGCCTCCGTCTGGTGCTGGACGATGGCCAGCAGGCTCACGAGGAGCAGCCCGAGCGAGAAGAGCGGGTAGAGCCAGAGGGTCAGATAGGCGAACGGCGCGCCGAGCCAGGCGCAGTACGCGAACAACGCGCCCTGCGTCGCAGCCACCAGCCCGCCATAGCGCACGAGGGAAGGGCGCCCGCCGTTCGGGTCGCGCGGCGCGTAGCGCAGCACGGCCCGCACCGCCCGAGCGCCCGAGAAGTGCTCGAGCAGGAGCCGCGCGAGGTTGACGCCGCGGACGTTGATCCAGAGTCGCTTCTCCGTGTCGCGGGCCGCGTCGCCGAGGTGGCTGTGGTGGGGCGCGTGGCCGAGGCGGAAGCTCGCCGTGTCGAGGAGCACCGGGGCCGCGAAGAGCACGTCGCTGATCCAGTCGTTCCGGCGCTTGTTCCTCGACACGTTGTAGTGGGCGCTCTCGTGGATCCAGTTGACGAGCGAGTGCTGCCGCGTCCCGATCACGAAGAACGCGAGCAGCCAGACCGCGGGATGGCCGCTCCGCGCCCACAGCCAGAGCGAGCCGAGCACGAGCGCCCAGTCCGCGCCGGCCTCGATCGCGATCCTCCACGGCTGGATGCGGAGCAGGGAGCGCAGCTCGGAGCCGGAGACGTGGCGCGCGAGGGAGCGCAAGCCCAGCGGCGCGGGCGGGGCCGGCGGCGCGTCCGCGAAGGCGACGTTCGCGGCGGTCATGCCGTCGCCTCGTGCGAGCGCCGCGCGCTGCGCGCGCACTCCCGGAGCATGGCGAGGTAGCCGCGCGTGAGGTGCAGGCGCTCGCGATAGGCGGGCTGCTCCAGGAGGCGCCGGTGCAGCCGCGGGAGCCGGTGGAAGGGCACGCTGGGGTACAGGTGGTGCTCGACGTGGTACTGCACGTTCTTCGGTGCGATCAGGAGACGCTCGGGCCACGACAGAACCGTGGTTCGGCTCGCGTTCGCGGCGTCGACGTCTTCGACCGCGAAGTGCTCGGCGATCCCCTTGAGCCGCATCGCGAACAGGAACCACGTGCAGAGCGGAACGAGCCAGTAGAGCGCGAGCAGGTCGAGCCGCCCGGCCACGGCGAACGCGCCCGCGATGATCGTGTAGTAGGCAGCGCGCCGCGCGCGCGGGAGAGCGACCGCCCCGCCCTCGCCGCCCGCCTCCCGCGCGGTGAAGAAGTTCGCGAGCTCGCGCTGGTCGCGGGAGATGCCGAGCAGGATCCGGGCCAGCTCGAGCGTGCTGCGACGCGTGCGCAGCCGGTCGGGCCGATTGCGCGCCCAGTCGGGGTCGTCCGCCGTGTTGAGGTTCGCGTGATGCCGGAGGTGGATGCCGCGGTAGGCCGGGAGCGAGATGAAGACCGGCCATGCGCAGAACAGCTCGCACACCCGATCGTTCCAGCGCTTGTCCGAGAAGAGGAGGAAGTGCGCGCCGTCGTGGGCGAGCAGCCCGAGACCGTGCAGGCGGGCGCCGATCCAGACCACCGCGAGGAGGTAGGCCGCGGGATGCCAGAACCTCTCGCATAGCCACGCGGCCAGGACGATCGCGCCCCACTCCCAGGCGATGTGCAGCACCGTACGCCACCCCTCCACGCGCGAGAAACCGCGGATCTCGGCGGGGAGCAGACGGTATGCGGGATCGGGTTGCAAGCGCATGGCGGGACACCCGGCGGCTGCGGCTCGTCGAGGCTACCACATCGCGCAGGGCGCGGTCCGACCGCCGGGGTCGCCGCTCCGGCCGTCACTTCCAGGCCCACGCCGACACGTTGGGCGACAGGATCAGAGCGCCCCGGGTCGCCGCGCCGAGGACGCGCGCCAGGGCGTACACGCCGCCGTCCACGACACGGTTCACCCAGCTGCCCCGGGCCTGCATCGGGTCGGCCTCGACCCGGATCCGCTCGAAGCCCGAACGGGCGAGCGCCGCGGAGAGCGTACGCGCGTCGAGCCCGAAGAGATGGCCCGGCGGATCGATCACGTGGAAGAGCGTCTCCTCGTCCATGATCTCGCGGCGCAGGACGCGCAAGCAGGGCCGTACGCCGCGCACGTGCTCGTGGCGCCGGGCCAGGAAAAAGATGCGCAGCAGCGCGAGATTGGGCACCCGCACGAAGAGGACGCCCCCGGGCCGGAGCAGCGCGTGCGCCTTGCGGAGGAAGCCGAGCGGATCGGCGACGTGCTCGAGCACCGACGATGCGGTGATCGCGTCGTAGGTCGCTTCCGGGAGGTCGACGTGGGGCATCATGCCGCCGTGCACGCGAAGGCCCCGCGCCGCGAGGCGCTCGCGCGCGAGCGGCGACGTCTCGAGCCCTTCCGCTTCGAACCCGTGGGCGCGCAGGACGTCGAGGAAGTGCCCGAAGCCCGTCCCCACGTCGAGCACGCGCCCGCGCGCGCCCATCACCTGCGCCAGACGCCGGACGTCGCGGTCGAAGACGGGCCCCATGATCTCGCGCCAGCGCTCCTCGCTCTCCACGCGGTAGTAGTCGCCGTAGAAGCGTTCGAGCTCCCGGTCCGACGGCTGAGGAGTGACGTAGACCAGACCGCAGTCGCGGCAGCGCACGACGTCGAGCCCGTTCTCCCGGGCCAGGGCGAGGAACCGATCGCTTCCGCAGAGGTTGCAGCCGACCGCCCGGAGCTCCTTGCCCTCCGGCGACCACGCGCGTTGCTCGAGCTGCGACACGGCCACAAGCCTACCGGACGGGGAACGCCGCGCGCGCGCCGGAGCGAGCGGGGATGCCTTCGCGGCCCGTGGGGGTCGCCCGTGGTGTAGCCTGCAGGGTCCGGTCGGGAGGCGATGCTTGTTCCAGCACGTGGGATCCCTCGAGCACGTCCTGTCGCCCCGCGAGTACGCGAGCGCGGAGGCGTTCGAGCGGGAGTCCCGGCTGCTGTTCGCGAACCATTGGCACTTCGCGGCCCTCCGCGACGAGGTTGCGCGCGCCGGAATGCACGTCGCGCGGGACGTGGCGGGACGCCCGATCCTGCTGCGCAACGACGCGGGGCGCCTCCGGGCCTTCGAGAACGTCTGCGTCCACCGTCACTGCCTGGTGGTGCCCCCCGGTCCGGGCCGCGGCGACACGCTGCGCTGCCAGTACCACGGCTGGGAGTACGACGGGAACGGCCAGGTCCGCCGGATCCCCGACGGGCCCTCCTTCCGCGGGCTGCGCGCGGAAGGTCTGCGCCTCACCGAGCTCCCGGTCGAGACGCTCGGCGCGCTCGCGTTCGTACGCCTCGGGGAGCCGCGCGAGGGCCTCCGCGACTCCCTCGGGCCGCTCGCGGCCGAGCTCGACCGCTGCTTCGGGGATCACCGCCCGGTGTGGCGTTGGACCACCGAGCACGACGTCAACTGGAAGGTGATCGCCGAGAACGCCGTCGAGAGCTATCACGTGCCCGCGGCGCACCCGCGCACCTTCCGCGAGTTCCGCCCTCCCGATCTGCACGACCACCGCCTCGCGAAGCGGTACACACGCTATCTCGACCTGAAGCCGTGGGGACCGCGCCCGGCAGAGGTCGTCCTCCGGAGCTTCCGTGCCCTGCTGCTCCCGAACCCGGACGGCGAGCGCTTCAAGCAGACGCACGTCTTCCCGAACTACCTCTTCTACTACGGCGACCTGTTCTCGATCTTCATCGCGCTCGAGCCGCTCGGCCCGGCGCGCACACGGCACGTGCTCCACGGCTTCGTCCCACGCAGACTGCGCTCGGTGCTCCTGCGACCGCTGCAACAGCTCTTCACCGCGGTCTTCGTCCCCGGCGTGCGCCGCGTCTTCCACGAGGACATGCGGCTCTGGACCTCGATCCAACGGGGCCTCGCGGCGAGCGGGCATCGCGGAGTGCTGAGCGCCCGGGAAGAGAGGGTGTATGCCTTCCAGCGCTACGTCCGCGACGCCATCGGCGAGGAGCCGCGGTGACGGGGGAGCAGGCGCGGCCCGACGTCTCCGTGGTGGTGCCCGTCCGCGACAACGCGACGACCCTGGAGGCGCTGTGCGCGCGCACGGTCGCCGTGCTCGAACGCCGCCGCGCCGCGTTCGAGATCGTGCTCGTCGACGATGGAAGCCGGGACGGGTCCTGGGCGGTGATCCGTCGCCTCGCGAAGGCCGATGCGCGCGTGCGCGGCCTGCGTCTTGCCCGCAACTTCGGCCAGGCGGCGGCGCTCTGCGCCGGGCTCGAGCGGATGCGTGGCGAGGTCGCGGTGACGATCGACGCGGACCTGCAGAACCTGCCCGAGGACATCCCGAAGCTCCTCGACGCGATCCAGGAGGGTCACGATCTGGTGAGCGGCGTGCGCACGTCGCGCGAGGATCCGACCTTCGCGCGCAGGCTTCCCTCCCTCGTCACCAACCGGGTCGGCCGCTGGGTGACGGGGTTCCCGCTGCACGACATCGGCTGCGGGCTCAACGCCCTCACGCGCCGGGTCGCGCAGATGATCGGGCAGAGCGGGGACATGCGGCGCTTCCTGAAGCCGCTCGCGGCGAGCTATTCGGACTCGATGTCCGAGGTTCCCGTCGGACACGCCCCGTCGTCCAAGGGTCGCTCGAGCTACGAGTTCATGGACCTGTTGGCGCTCGTGATCGACCTCTTCACGAGCTTCTCGCGCAAGCCGTTCCAGCGCATCGGGATCGCGGGCGTGCTCCTCTTCCTCGCCGGCTTCGGGGTCGGCCTCGTGCACATCGGAACGCTCGTGGTCACCGGGAGCAGCCTCGGCCTGCGCGTCCAGGCGCTCGTCATCCTCGCCATGATCTTCGGGCTCCAGCTCGCCGTGCTGGGACTCCTCGGCGAGTTCATCGTGCGGGTCTACCACGGTCAGAGCCGACCCTTCTTCGTGGTGCGCGACGAGGGAGCGGACGACGCATGAACACGGTGCTGCGACCCGCGACGCGCGCGGAAGTCGGGGCCGCCGCGGAGCTCGCCGCCCTCCACCCGTGGCCGGAGTACGGCTTCTACCGGCTCTTCGGCTTCGACTTCGCGACCCCACACCTCGTGCGCGGCGTCGAGCGCTTCGTCGACGGGCTCCCCGATCCGAAGGGCGAGCGCGAAGCCGTGCTCGCCCTCCAGCAGGGGCGCGCGACCGGCTTCGCCGCCCTCGAGCGTCAGGCCTGGGAGACCGAGCACTTCGGCGTGGCGATCGGCAGCGTGCCGTTCCTCTTCGGTCCGGCCGGGCCGCGGGCCCGGGGCGAGATCGTGAACGCCCTGCTCGGACGCCTCGAGGACGCGGCCCGGGAGCGCGGGCTCGCGCTCCTCTCGTTGCGTCTCGACGTGAACGACGTGGGGGGGCTCGGGGCCGTCCAGCGCCGCGGCTGGCGCGTGGTCGACACGCTCGTCACGTGGGTGCACGACTCGCACGCGTCGCATCCAGGTCCACCGGTCGAGCCGACCTTCGAGCGCGTGACGCTCACGAAGCACGACCTTCCGCTCGTGCCGCGGGAGGAGCTCGAGCCGCTCGAACGCTTCATGCGGCGCGCGTACCGCATCGACCGCTTCCACGCCGATCCGAGGCTGCCTCCCGACCGGAGCGACGCGCTGTACGTCGCATGGCTCCGCAAGGTCTTCGACGGAAGCTGGGCGGACGGAGCGCAGACGATCCGGAGGGAGGGCAGGCTCGTGGGCTTCTGCTCCTTCCAGCATGCGGCGGACGTGGAGACCGAGCTCGGGGGTCCTCGCATCATCGGCCGCGGTCTCGCGGGGGTCCTGCCGGAGGGCAAGGGCGGCTACGCGGTGCTGACGCGCATGATCCACGCGCAGTGTCCCCTTCGCAGCCGGTTCCAGGAGTTCGACACGCAGATCCAGAACTTTCCCACGGTGAACGTGTGGGCGCACGAGAACATGCGGTTCGTGCGTGCGCGCGTGACGCTCCACCGGTGGCTCGACGAGCGGGGAGAGGCGTGACCGATCCCTCGCGGCCACGCACCGATCGTCGACATCGCAATGCGCTCACGATCGGCGGCGCGCTGCTGCTCCTCGTCTATGCCGTCCCCCTCCTGGCGCCTCCCGCGGCGCGGCCGCTCGGTCCGCCGGATCCGGCCGCGACGCTGGCGCTGATCGAGGACTGCGCCCACGCGATCGAAACCGAGTACCACGGGAGGGAGGTCGGCACGCTCGGGGACATCGGCTGCTTCAGCTTCTACGTCACGAAGAACCCGGTGACCGGCGAGGGCGGCATGGTCGTCACTGCTTCGCGCGAGCTCGCCGACCCGGTCCGCACGCTGGCACTTCACGGCATGACGAAGGACGCGTGGCGGCGCTTCTCGGACAAGGGCTACGTGGAAGCTCACGGACGCCGACGTCGGCGACGTGGTGCGGGCGGTGCGGCGGACGCTCGGAGCCTAGGCGTCGCTATTGCCGGAGCAGCGCGCGGAGGCGGAAGTCGAGGGCTTCCTTCGCGGAGGGCAGTGGCGGAGTCCGGCCGATGCCCGTCAGGAAGAACCGGTCGTGCACGCGGCGCTCCTGCGTCCCGATCTTCATCTCCTCGGGGAAGAGGGAGAGGAACGCGAAGCGCGTGAGGAGCGAGCCGAGGAAGCCGACCTGATCGTCGCCCGTGAGCTCGAGGTAGAGCGATCCGCCGTGCTTCTCCGACGGATCGAGCGTGTAGGAGTGGAGCTGGATCGTCGTGCGCCAGCCCGGCGGCAGCGGCCGGGCGGCGAGCTCGAGGTAGTCGAGCGCCAGCGGATCGCCCTTCGCGCCGTTCACGTCGAGATCGAACTCCGCGAGCCAGCGCATCGGACCGATCTTCCGTGCGAAGCCGTTTTCGATGCTCAGCCCGGCCTGGGCGAGACCCTCCGCCAGGCTGCCGCTCCAACCCGGCTGGAGGCGACCCCACAGCTGGAGGTCGCAACGTCCTTCCCTCCGCCGACGGATCTCGAATCCGGGCTCGTCGAGCACGGGTGACGATCCGGGATACCGGTGCGTGTCGAGACGCTCTCGCGCTCCTGCCCACATCTCCCACCCCCCGTCGGCTCCTGCTCGGCGCAGAAGCCGGGCGTACGCCGGGCTGGCGTGTCCCGGCGGCGTCCTGCGCCCCCTCGCAATGCAACGAACATGCCACCGTGCAACGTGCGTCCAGTGAGAGGCCAGGGGCACGCACCGGCGCGTTCGAGCGCACCTCGGCACGTCGACGTGTCGCCCCCGGCGCCGAACGCGAGCAGGGGGTCCCGCGTGCGCCCAGCAATGAGGCGCTGGGCTGCTCACGGGATGGTCGGCAGCAGCAGCTCGGGTCTGCCCGGCGGACCGGGCGTGCGCTCGCAGTCCCCGTTCCAGGTGAAGCGCGGACCGCCCTCGACCAGCTCGAAGTCGCTGACGCGGAGGACGTCGAGATCGCGCGGGCCCAGCCGTCCGGCCCACTTCGCCTGCGTGAAGCGGTCGCTCTGGGCGGTGAGCGCGATGTTCCCGGCGTCGGTGAGGATCATCCCGTAGCGCTGGAGGGCTCGCGCCACGACGCGCGCGCTCTCGTTCGGGAGCGACGCCACGGGGTAGGTCCCGCGCAGGCGGAAGCGCGCGCCGTAGGGCGGCGCGCTCGAAGCCCCGGACGTGGCCCCGGTCGAGTGCGTCGCAGGATGCACGTACACACGATTGCGAATGCGCGCGTTCGGCAGGATGAACCGGATGGCGTGGTCGATCGAGCCCGCGGCCACCTCGTCGGCGCTGAAGAGCAGCGGCGCGATCGGGAGACCGCCGGCGTCCGCGCTCGTGCAGCCCTCGCCCCGCCCGGACGGGGAGTAGACGCTCTGCGTGGACCAGACCGCGAGACAGCCGCCCTGGAACGAGCTCCCGACGATGTGGGCGCGCCACATCTCGAAGAGCCGCTGCGTCGGCGTGTGGAGGACGATCAGGTGGCAGTCGCCGTCGTGATCGCACGCATAGCCGCTCTCGCCTTCGAGCGCGCCGCCCGCCGGCACCGGCACGGGATCGGAGTCGCAGTCCGGCGAGTAGAAGTCGGCGGTGGGCGTGAAGGCGCGCACCGGCGCCGAGGCGTCGGCGCGGAGCACCTCGATCGAGAAGTCGATCCTCAGCGACCCGGTGCCCCACCCGCCCGCAGCTTCGAGCCAGGCGATGACGGCGCCGGACTGTGCGTCCAGCGGGGCGGCGGAGACGTCCTCGCGTGAGGTCGAGCCGGGTGCGATCGGCACGGTGGCGCCGAGCTGCGCGCGCGCGGCGGAGGGCGCGAGGGCCCACAGCAGCGCGGCTTGGAGCGAGAGCGCCCGCATCGAACGGGCCAGGAAGCGGGCCGGACGCATGGCGCGACTCCCGGGGCCGGGGCCCCTCTCTCTCCGGAATCGGCGGCCGTGGGTCGCGCCGGACGTGACGACACTCACGTGGGCACGCCAGACCGCTTCCTGGCGCCGGACGCTCCGGGAGCCGGCTGGAGCGGGGAGGGTCGCGGTTCGAAATAGTTAAGGCCCGGAACCACCTTGCGGCGGCACCGGGCCTCCCTGGGAAGGGGATATTTGGCTATCTGAAGAGGGAGTGGCCGCTCCGCAGGGAAAGTGTCACGCAGACCGGCAACTTTTTTCGAAGGGCCCAGGCACGGCGCCCGGGGGTCGGCCTGGGTGAGGATTTCCCCTCAGGGCTCCTGGTACTCCGGCTCGAGGGTGATCACGAGCTTGCCCCCCTCGTAGCTCTGCGCCCCGATCACGATCTGGTGATGGTTCGGCACCCGCAGATTGGTCCGGAGCATCCCCTCGACCTCGACCGTCATCAGCACGCCCCGCTCGCTCAGCTTCCGGGGCCGCACCTTCACGAATCGGCCGGTCGGGAGCGTCATCTGACCGACCTCGTTCATCGCGAGGTCCATGTTCCGGGTCTCGAGCACCCGCGCGCTCTGATACTTGAAGTCCTGACGGAGCTGGCTGGCGAGCCCGGCGGCCGCCGGGTCGATCGGACCCGGGTGCTGCGACACGTGGTTCACGACGACGTGGACGCGGACTCGATGGGGCGGCTTGGGGGGAGGTTGCTGCGCGAGGCTCGCTCCCGCCGAGGTCGCCAGCACGGCGACACAGGCGAGGATCGCCTGCCGGATTCTAGAACCCCGTCGTCGCATCCCCGCTCCCCGGAGCTTCTTCTCCGCCGTCGTCGATCAGCCAGATGATCGTGGCGTCGCCCTCGCTCGGCATCACCATCACGGGCCGGCCCTTCGCATCGATCGAGCGGACGATGTCGATCGGGGCAGGCGTGTGCACGAGGAGCAGCACCGCCGCGATCGTCGCGAAGGCGAGCGCGGCGCCCAGCGGACGCAGCAGCCCGGGGCGCAGCAGCACGCGCCGCCACCAGGGCGCCTCGTGCGGCGCGATGGCATCGAGCCCGGGAAGCCGGGCGGCGATCGAGGTCCACAGATCGGGGCCGGGCGCCGCGGAGTCGCGCGCGCGCAGCTCGGTTCCGAGCCAGGAGAGGGCCTGGAGGCGGGTGCGGCACGCCTCGCACGATCCGAGGTGGCGCTCGAGCCGCGACACCCCGGGCGGATCGAGCTCTCCGTCGTGGTGGAGCTCCAGGTCGCTCGCGAAGTCCTGGCAGATCGTCACGCATCGCTCCCATCCCCGGGCTCGTCACCGTCGGGCTCGTCCCCGGGCCGCGCGGTCGTGCCGCCGGGCGCATCCCCCTCTCCGACGAGCCCGGCACCGACCAGCGCCCTCTGGATCCGCTTGCGCGCATAGTGGAGGCGGCTCATCACCGTCCCCTTCGGAATCTCGAGCGCGCGCGAGATCTCCTCGTAGCTCAGGCCGTCCACCTCGCGCAGCAGCAGCGTCCGTCGGGCGGCGTCGGGGAGAGCCTCGATCGCCGCCGTCATGTGCTCGCGCAGCTCCGCCCGCTCGAGCGCGCTCTGGGGGCCGGGCGGCGCGCCGTCCGCGCTCTCGTCGGTGCCGGCCTCCGAGCCCGCTGCACCCGCGATCTCCTCGGTCCATTCGACGTGGCGCGCCGATCGATCACGCCGCTTCACGTCGAGACACAGGTTTAACACAACGCGGTACAACCACGTGTAGAAGCTCGAGCGCCCTTCGAACCGCGACAGCGATGCATACACCTTGAGGAACGCCTCCTGCACTGCATCGCGCGCGGCCTCCTCGTCACGGAGCACACGCAGCGCGAGCCGGAAGGCCCGCTGCTGGTAACGCTCCACCAGCACGCGGAAGGCGTCGTGATCGCCCCGTCGCGCGCGGGCGATGGCCTCGTCATCGGCGACGGGCGGCTCCGCTCCGGTTCGACTTGCACCCGGAGATGCACCCGGAAGATCCCCGGCAGACGCACCCGGACCGGATCGCCGTCCCTTCGACGCCATCGGCGCGGGGCCTATTCGCGTCCCGAGGGCCGGGCCCCGAAGGAGTCCTCCCCCGGCAGTCCCGGAAGCCCGCTCAATGGGCCTCCCGCCAGTTGCGGCCGGCGCCGATCTCGACCTGGAGCGGGACCCGGAGCTCCCCCACGGCCTGCATGCCGTCGCGAACGATCCCGCGCAACCGCTCGACCTCGGCCTCGGGCGCCTCGAACACGAGCTCGTCGTGGACCTGGAGGATCATCCGGGCCCGCAGCGCTCCCACGGTGAGGGCTGCATCGAGCTCCACCATCGCCTGCTTGATCAGATCGGCGGCAGTGCCCTGGATGACCGTGTTGACCGCCATGCGCTCTGCCGCGTTCCGCAGCACCCGATTCCGGGACGCGAGGTCCGGCAGGTAGCGGCGGCGGCCGCGGAGCGTGGTCACGTAGCCCCGCTGCCGCGCGGCCTCGATCGTCTCGTCGAGGAAGCGTCGCACGCCGCGGTAGCGTGCGAAGTACGCATCGATCGTGGCCTGCGCCTCCGCAGTCGCGATGCCCAGCTGGTTCGCGAGCCCGAACGCGCTCGATCCGTAGATGATCCCGAAGTTGACGGCCTTCGCGCGTGCGCGCTCCTCCGCGGTCACCTCTTCCGGCGCCTTGCCCGCGACCTCGGCCCACGTCCGGCGGTGGATGTCCTCGCCACGGCGGAACGCTTCGATCAGGCTCTCGTCACCCGAGAAGTGCGCCAGGATGCGCAGCTCCACCTGCGAGTAGTCCGCCGACACGAGGAGACAGCCCTCGGCGGGCACGAACGCCTCGCGGATGCGGACCCCTTCCGCGGTGCGGATCGGGATGTTCTGCACGTTCGGGTTCACGCACGAGAGGCGCCCCGTCGCGGCCCCGGTCTGCACGAAGGTCGGGTGCACGCGGCCGGTACGGGGATTCACGAGCGGCGGGAGCGCGTCGATGTAGGTGCTCTGGAGCTTGGAGAGCCGCCGGTGCGCGAGGATGCGCGCGGGCAGCTCGTGGTGAGGGGCGAGCTGCTCGAGCACGGCCTCGTCGGTGGAGTACCCGGTCTTGGTCTTGCGGAGCACCGGCAGCTTCAGCTTCTCGAAGAGGATGCGCTGGAGCTGCTTCGGCGATCCGATCTGGAAGCGCTCGCCCGCGAGCGCCCACACCTCGCCTTCGATCCTGGACATCTCCGACGTGTAGGCGTCCGAGAGCCGGCGCAGGACGGCTTCGTCGACGCGCACGCCGACGCGCTCCATCCGGGCGAGCACGCGCGCGAGGGGCAGCTCGATGCCGTCGAGGAGCGGGAGCAGGCCGTCCCGCTCCAGCGCTTCGCCGAGCGGGGCGGCCAGGGCGGCGAGCGCGGATACCTGCGCGCCCGCATAGCGGGCCACGGCCTCCGCCGGCACGTCGGCGGCCGGGACGCTGCGGGCGCCGCGGCCCGCCACGTCCTCCCACGTCGGCACCTTCCGCCCGAGCATGCGGAGCGCGAGCTGCGAGACGCCGCGGCTCGCCGCCGGGTCCAGCAGGAAGCCGGCGATGTCCGCGTCGTAGCTCGGCGCGGGCAGCTCGAGACCGCGCTCCCCGAGGAGGACCTGGGTGCGCTGCGTGCCGGAGCCGCCCCACGGGCGCGCGCCAGGCCCCGTGAGCACGGGGCGGAGCGCATCGAGCACGGCGTCGAGCCGGAGACCCGGCGCCGACACCAGACTGTGATGACCGACGGGCGCCCACGCCGCGCGGGACAGGCCCGGCGCGAACGCGAGCCCGATCGGCTCGTCGCGCATGGCGCCGCCCTCGTCCGTCGCCACGACCTCGAGCACGACGAGCGGCGCCGCCGACAGCTCGTCGACCAACCCCCCGAGCTCCGCCTCGCTCGCGAGGACGCGGAGACCGGCCGTAGCGTCCTCGGCAAGGCTCTCGATCGCGCGGTCCGCGGGCGCCGGCGCCGTTGCGCGCGCGGCGGGCGGCGCCGACGGGTCCTCGCTCAGCGACTGCAGCAGACGCGAGAACTCGAGCTCCTCGAACAGCGCCCGCAGCCGCTCGCGATCCGGCGGGCGCTTCGCGAGCGCGTCCCCGGAGAGCGGCAGCGCCACGTCGTCGCGCAGCGTGGCGAGCTGCTTGGAGAGGCGCGCATCGTCTCCGTGCGCGAGCAGCGCCTCGCGCGCACGCTTCGCCTTCACCTCGCTCGCGTGGGCGAGCACGCCCTCGAGGTCGCCGTAATCGCGCACGAGCTGGGCTGCACCCTTCTCGCCGATGCCCTTCACGCCGGGGATGTTGTCGCTCGGATCGCCCACGAGCGCGCGCATGTCGAGCACGCGCGCCGGCGGCACTCCGAAGCGCTCCTCCACCTCGGCCGGGCCGTAGTGGCGATCCTTCATGGTGTCGAGCAGCTCGACCCGATCCGTCACGAGCTGCATCAGGTCCTTGTCGGTGGAGACGATCGTGACGGCGACGTCCTCCGGCGTCCCGCGCACGAGCGTCGCGATGACGTCGTCCGCTTCCACGTCGGCCACCTGGAGGAGGGGGATTCCATAGGCCTCGGCGATCTCCAGGACGAAGGGGATCTGCCGCGAGAGGTCCTCGGGCTGGGAGTCGCGCGTCGCCTTGTACGCGGGGAACAGCTGGTGACGAAAGCCCTTGCCGGGCGCGTCGAGGACGACGACGACGTGATCGGGCCGGATCTCGCGCAGCACCTTCTGGAGCATGTTCACGAAGCCGAGGATCGCGTTCGTGGGCATGCCCTTCGAGCTGCGCAGGGGCGGGACGGCGAAGAAGGCGCGGTAGAGCGTGTTCGCGGCGTCGACGATGACGAGCCGGGAAGCCGGGGCGCTCGGCGCTGCGGGCGGGGGGTTCGTCACGACCGGGGGAGCACGCTACGCCGCGCCTCCGGCGGGGTCAAGCTGCCGCGCGCGACGCGTTGACCGCTCGGGGGACGAGCCGTAGGTTCGGCGCGACATGAGCGGCCCGCACCCTCGACACCGTGGCCGTGCGCCCTTCCGTCCCGTCTTCAGCCTGATGCTGGCCTACTTCTTCGGCTTCTTCTTCCTGTTCTGCGCGTTGCTCGTCGCTCCGGCCCTCGTGGGCCTGGCCGTAAGCATGGCGCCTGGCCCGGAGCTCCAGGCGCGGGCGCAGCAGGTGGCGCACGACACGATCCGCGGTCGGCTGCCGCTCGCGTTCCTCGCCGCGCTCGTGACGACGGGGCTCGGCCTCTACACCCGGGTGCTGCCGGGCCTGCGCGAGCCGCGCTAGCAGCTAGACGGCGGCCGTGCGCTCCGCGACGTAGCGCTCCACGTCGCCGAGGGTGCGCATCGTCTCGACGTCGGCGTCGGGGACCTCGATGTCGAAGGCCTCCTCGAGCGCCATCACCAGCTCCACCACGTCGAGCGAGTCCGCGCCGAGATCGTCGAGGATGCTCGCTTCCGGCAGGAGCTCGGCGGCGTCCACCCCGAGCTGCTGCGAAACGATCTCCCGGATGCGGTCCTGAACCTTCCCTGTCATCGCGGTCGCCCCCCTCCTTCCGTCATCCGATTCCGCCACCAGATCTTCGTCGAAACGCCGAAAAAGTGACTCCGGGTCACATTACGCAGCCGAATTTCCCCGATCGCCCCGTCGCTGTCAAGCGCCGACGGAGGGCGGTGCCGCGAGCCCTCGCAACACCAGATCGAATGCGTGCTCGAAGACCCGATCGAGTCGCCTCCGGCGCAGCCGCTTCCGCGTCACCACGTTGTCCGTCTGGAGCAGGCCGTTCGCGAGCGTCCAGAGCACGTTCGCCACCTCCCATGGATCGCACGGCGCGAAGCGGCCCTCCTTCACTCCACGCGCGATCACGTCGGAGAGGATTCGCAGGCAGGCCTCCCAGAGCTTCGTGACCTCCTCCACGACGCCCGGGGGCAGCTCGCCGATCAGCTCCTGGTTCTCGAGCGCCCAGAAGATCGCGAAGTACGCCGGGTTCTTCGTCCAATGGTCGAAGTAGAACCGCGCCGTGCGGCGGATCTGCTCCACGGGATCGAGCTCGGGCGACACCGTCGCGCGGAGCTTCTCCTCGAAGAGCCGCCCGTTGTGCGTCAGCACGGCGACGTAGAGCTCGGCCTTGCTGTCGAAGTATCGATAGAGCGTGCCCTTCGCCACCTCCGAGCGCTCGGCGACCTCGTCGAGGTTCGCCGCGACGAAGCCGTCGCGGAAGAACACGATCCGCGCCTCCTCGAGGATGCGCGCGCGGCATGCCGCCTTGCGCTCGGCGCGCCTCGGGCGGGCGGCCGTCGTGGCCGGGCTGGTCCGTCCCCCGCGCGGCGCGCGGCGGCCGTGCGGAGCGGAGCCCGCGGTCACAGGCCCGTCCCGTTGCGATGGGCGCGCGACAGCTCGACGTAGTGGAGTGCGCGACCGCGCTGCTCGGCGCGCTCGCTCGCGGTGAGGGTGCGCACGACGCGCGCCGGCGTGCCGAGCGCGAGCGCGCCGGCCGGGATCCGCGCGCCCGGGGTCACCACCGACCCCGCGCCCACGAGCGCTTCCTCGCCCACCTCCGCGCCGTCGAGGACGATCGCGCCGATTCCGATCAGCGCGCCGTCGCCGACGCGGCAGCCGTGCACCACGGCACGGTGACCGACGGTCACCTCGTCGCCGATCCAGGTGGAGAAGAGCCGCCGCGTCACGTGCACCACGCACAGATCCTGGAGATTGCTGCGCTCACCGATGCGGATCGTGTGCACGTCCCCACGCACCACCGTGCCGAACCACAGGCTCGAGCCGGCTCCGATCTCCACGTCGCCCACCACGGTCACGCCAGGAGCGAGCCAGGCGTCCGCGTGGATGCGCGGCCTATTCCCGGCGAACGGCAGCACGAGGGGCCCGTCGGCCCCCTCCGGCGCCCCCCCGCGGACGTGGCCTGCGCTAGACGCCGACGTCGTCACTGCCCTCGTAGCGGTAGGGCGCGAACAGGTCGGTGGCGAGGTAGCGCTCGCCGAAGCTGGGCACGATCGCCACGATCAGCTTCTTCGCGTTCTCGGGCTTGCGCGCGTACTTGATCGCCGCGGCCACGTTCGCGCCCGAGGAGATGCCGCACAGGATGCCCTCTTCGACCGCGAGACGACGCGCCATCTCGAACGACTCGTCGTTGCTGACCGTGATGACGCCGTCGACCATCGAGCGGTCGAGCACGTCGGGCACGAAGCCTGCGCCGATGCCCTGGATCTTGTGCGGCCCCGCGGCGCCGCCCGACAGCACCGCGCTCGCCTCGGGCTCGACGGCGATCGCCTGGAACGACGGACGCCGCGGCTTGATGACCTGAGCCACGCCGGTGATGGTGCCGCCGGTGCCGACGCCCGCGACGAGCGCGTCGACCTTCCCATCGGTGTCGGCCCAGATCTCCTCCGCGGTGGTCTTGCGGTGGATCTCCGGGTTCGCAGGGTTGCGGAACTGCTGCGGCATGAACGCGTCCGGGAGGTCTGCGCAGATCTGGTTCGCCTTGTCGATCGCTCCGCGCATGCCCTTCGCGCCCTCGGTCAGCACGAGCTTGGCCCCGAACGCGCGCAGCACGATGCGGCGCTCGAGACTCATGGTCTCCGGCATGGTGAGGATGCACTTGTAGCCGCGCACCGCCGCGACGAACGCGAGCGCGATGCCCGTGTTCCCGCTGGTGGGCTCGACGAGCACGGTCTTCCCGGGCTTGATGAGCCCCTCCCGCTCCGCCGCAGTGATCATCGCGAGACCGATGCGGTCCTTGACGCTGTTCGCGGGATTGCGGCTCTCGAGCTTCACCACGATCTCGGCCGGGACGCCGGCCGTCACGCGGTTCAGGCGGACGAGCGGGGTCTTGCCGATCAGCTCGGTCACGTCGCCGGCGATGTTCATGTCGGGGCTCCTCCTGATCGTGACGAGACTAGCGCGGGGGTCGAGCGGGTGTCATCGATCCTCTCGGTGACGCCGAAGGCGTCCTCGAGCAGCACGCTCGCGAAGCTCCCGGCCGGCAGCACGAACCGGAGCTGCAGCGCCCCGGGCAGGCTCGAGACTCCCATCCCGGTGGGACGGACCCGGAGCGGCCGCCGGCCCCCCCGGAGCCTCACGCCGGGCGGCGTGCGGATCGGGGCTCCGGGGTCGATCCCGCAGGCGCGGAGCGCCGCCCGCTCGCGCTCGAGGGGCGGGCCGACCGGTTCGGGCGAACGCGTCCCGAAGATCGGCCCCGTGGCGCTGATCTCGAACGCGGCCGCCCGCGGGCCTTCGCGCGCCGCGTCCTCGACGACGAAGAGGCCTCCGGACTCGCATACCACCGCCACGTCGCCCAGCTCCACCTCGTCCAGCCCGGCCGCGCGGAGGCGCAGCGCCTCGTTGAAGACCGCGGCCTGGAGCGCGGACAGGAGGAAGCGCGCGTCGCGCCGGTCGACGCGGATCCGACCGTCGCGCAGCAGCGCCAGCCCGCGTTCGGCGTTGTCGCCGTCACGGCCGAAGCGCTGTGGGCCGAACCGGTTCGACATGCCCGTGCGCTCCATCCGCCGGAGGGCCCCGGCCGCGCGCGCCGCGTCCCCTTCGGCCACGTCGCGCACCACGATCTCGAAGCGGTTCCCGGCAAGCTGCCCCGTGCGCAGCTTGTGCGGGTGCCTCGCCGCCGAGAGCACGGTGACGCCCTCGAGCCCGAGCTCGCCGGCGCGCTCGGGATCGAGGCCGGGCACGGAGAACCACTGGCGCGCCACCGCGACCCGGTCCTTGCGCCCCGCGTAGCCGACGTCGCCCGGGTGTACGCCCGCCGCCCGGGCGAGCGCGCGCGCCACCTCCTCGGTCGTGCGCAGCCGCTTCTCGATCCACACGAACGTGTGCTCGCCCGAGCCGGAAGGCGCGTAGAGCGGGACCTCCTCGACCCGGAAGTCCTCGGGCGCGGCGCGCAGGATGGGCACCGCCTGGGCCGCTACCGGCTCGCCAGGTCGCGCGCCTCGGCCATCCGCTTCTGCACCGCGTCACGCACCTCGTCGGTGAGCGCGTCGCGGTCGGCGAGCCGGCGCCCGCGCACCTCGATGGGATCCCCGATCGCGACGCCGATCGCGCCCGACCGCTTCACCTCGAAGCCCGGAGGACAGATGTCGAACGCGCCGTGCACCCCGATCGGCACCAGCGCGAGCCGCGTCTTGAGCGCGAACACCGCCGCGCCCTTCTTGAACGGAGCGAGCTCGCCGCTCCTCGCGCGGTGTCCCTCCGCGAAGAACAGCACGGAAATGTGTCGCACGAGCTCGCGACGCGCCTCCTCCAGGGCGCGGATGTCGCGCTGGGTGTCCGAACGGGCGACGAACACGTTGCCGGTCGCGCGCAGCGCCTGACCGAAGACCGGGACGCGCGACAGGTCGTCCTTCGCGACGAACCGCAGCCCGTGCCGGGGCAGCGCGGTGAGGATGGCGAGGGCGTCGAGATGGCTCGTGTGGTTCGCGACGAAGACGTAGCGCCGCCCGGGGTCGAGGCCGGGCTCGCCCGCCGCGCGCACGGTCGCCCCGCAGCCCGCGAGCGCCACCCGCGCGTATTCGCGGTACATGCGGCTGACGAGCGGGTGCGTGGGTCCGAGCGCGGCGCCCAGCGCGATCGCCGCAGGCCCGCACACCAGCGTGTCCAGCGTGATCACGCTCATCGCCACGGCCGTGCGCGTCATCGATTCGGGGTTCATCCCGGCGCCTCCCCGGTGGCGCTCACTCCGGGTCCTCCGGCTCCCGCGTCGTCTCGACGCCGAGACGCTTCTCGACCGCGCGCAGTCGGCGGAGCGCGTCGGGCAGCCGGGCGAGCGCCAGCATCGCGCGGTGGAAGGCCCGCTCGGGCAGCGGCGGTGCGCCCCAGACGCGCGCACCATCCGCCACGTCCTTGTGCAGTCCGGCGCGCGCACCGACGAACGCGCGGTCGCCGATCCGCAGGTGGCCCGCGGCACCCATCTGCGCCATCAGCATCGCGCCCCGCCCCACGCTCGTGCTTCCGGCGAGGCCCGCCTGGGCGACGATGATCGCGCCCTCTCCGACGTCGCAGTTGTGGGCGATCATCACGAGGTTGTCGATCTTCGCGCCGCTGCGGATGCGCGTCTCGCCGAGCGCCGCGCGATCCACGGTGGTGTTGGCTCCGATCTCGACGTCGTCGTCGACCACCACGCGCCCCACCTGCGGCACCTTCTCCGGCTGCCCCCGCTCGTCGAACGCGTAGCCGAACCCGTCGCCGCCGAGCACCACGCCGGGCTGGAGCACGACCCGGTCGCCGAGACGCGTGCCCTCGCGGAGCACGCAGCCCGCGTGGATCGTGCAGTCCTCACCGACGTGGACGTCACCGTATAGCGTCACGTTGCCGTGCAGCACGGTCCGCGCGCCGACGACCGCGCCCGCACCCACGACGCTTCCAGCTCCGATCGACGCCTCGGGGTGGACCTGGGCGTCGGGGGCGACCACCGCGCCGTCCCCGACGCCGCGCGGCGGCCGGGGCCCGGGCACGAGCACGCCCACCGCACGCGCGAAGTCGAGCCCCGGGTTGGAGGACCGGATGCTGGGTCGCCCGGCGGTCTCGAGGTCGAGGGGGACGACGCACGCGCCCGCGCCGCTCCGGGCGAAGGCCTTCTCGTAGCGCCCCGACCGCACGAACGAGAGGTCCTCGGCGCCGGCTTCGTCGAGCGGGGCGACGCCGCGGATCCACAGGTCGCCGTCTCCGGCGAAGTCGCGGCCCAGCCGGCTCGCCAGCTCTCGCAGCCGCATGGGGTTCGGCGCGCGCACCTCGGGCTAGCGGACGAGCAGGACGGCGATGGGGGACGTGCGCACCACCGCCGCAGCATTGCTGCCGAGGAAGTACTCGGTGATCCGGTTGCGGCCGTAGGCCCCCATGACGATGAGGCCCACGCGGAGCTGCTGCGCGGTGTCGACGATCTTGACGTCGGGCCGGCCGAGCGTGGAGGACGCCTCCCGTCCGGAGACCGGCATCTGGCCGAGGAGCTTGCGGACTTCGTCGAAGCGGGCGATCGAGCGGCCCTTGTCCTTCGAGTCCACGAACAGATGGGTGGGCTCGCGCAACTTGGTGCCGAGCTCGACGGCCACCTTCGCGGCCAGACGCGACCCCGCCGAGCCGTCGAACGCGAGCAGGATGCCGCCGGCGAGCTCGGCGCCCTCGGGCACGACGAGGACCGGGCGCGTCGCCTTGCGGATCACGGCGTCCGCGGTCGAGCCGATGAGCGCCGTCCGCTGCGCCTTGTGCTCGCCGTCGCGGCCCAGGACGATCAAGTCGGCTTCCCCGCCTCGGGCGGCGATCACGTCGTCGGCGGCGCCCTGCGCGCTCTCGCACGGGGCGTCGAGCCCCGCGGCCCGCGCGCGCTCGGTGAATCGGCGGCAGATCCCATCCGCCCGCGCCTTCAGGAACGCCTCCAGGCCCTCCAGCGCCGGCGGAGGCGCGTCGCCCCGCGGCGCCCGGAGGCCGGCCACGATCTTCTCCTCGATCACCGTGACGCCGCGAAGGCGCGCCGGCAACCGCGAGGCCAGCGACACCGCATAGCGTTCGGCGGTGAGCGCCGTCGGCGAGCCGTCCGTCGCGACGAGGATCGTCTCCGTCATCGGAGCCTCCGCCCGGGGGCGGGCCTCACGAGAAGAGCCTGCCGAGCGGCGTGCCCCAGATGAGGCGCATCGCTCGACGCAGGAGGCCCGTCTTCTTTTCGGTGTAGGGGTACCACAGAACCTCGGATCGGCCTCCGAAGCGATCGATCAGGATGGATTGGACGTGGCAGTAGGCTCTGAGCCCGATCTCCCCGTTCACCTGCCCCACCCCGCTCTCCTTCACGCCGCCGAACGGCGACTCCGTGACTCCGTAGGTCAGCATGCAGTCGTTCACGACCGCAGCACCGGACTGGAGCGACTTCGCGATGCGCTCACCCTTCCGCTTGTCCCGGGTCCAGACGTTGGCGTTGAGGCCGTAGGGCGAGTCGTTCGCCAGCCGGAGCGCTTCGTCCTCGTCGCGGACACGCATGATCGGGAGCACGGGCCCGAAGGTCTCCTCGCGCATGATCGCCATGTCGTGCGTGACGTTCGCGAGCACGGTGGGCTCCCAGAAGAGGCCCGCCCACGCCGGATTGCGCCGCCCGCCCGCGAGCACCTTGGCGCCCTTGCCGACCGCGTCCTCGATGTGGCGCTGCACGATCGCGAGCTGATCGCCGAAGATCATCGGGCCGACGTCGAATTCGCCCTCTGCGCCTTGACGGAGCGCGGCGGTCTTCTCGAGCACCTTGCGCTCGAACGCGTCCGCCACCGATTCCACCACGTACACGCGCTCGGTGGAGACGCAGACCTGGCCGGCATTCGAGAACGCGCCGAAGACGGCGCCGTTCGCCGCACGCTCGAGATCCGCGTCCTCGCACACGATCATCGGGTCCTTGCCGCCGAGCTCCAGCGTGCACGGGATCAGCCGGCGGCCGCAGATCTCGCCGATCTTGCGTCCCGTGCGGACGCTGCCGGTGAACGACACCTTGTCGACGCCCGCCTCCACGAGCGCGCCGCCGGTCTCGCCGTCGCCCTGCACGACCTGGAACACGCCCTCCGGCAGCCCCACGGAGCCGAACAGCTCCTCGACGAGCCGCCCGGAGAACGGCGTCACCTCCGACGGCTTCAGCACGACGGCGTTGCCCGCCATGAGCGCCTGCGCCGTGGGATTCAGCGAGAGGATGAAGGGGAAGTTCCACGGCGTGATGATCGCCACCACGCCGAGCGGCCGATACGACAGCCGGAGCTTCTTCGTCTTGAGAAGGTGCACGGGTACCTTGCGATCGGCGAGGATGCGCTTCGCGCGCTTGGCGTAGAACGACAGCGCGTCGCACGCCGCGAGGATTTCCACCGCGAGCGCTTCGGTGCGCGGCTTGCCGGTCTCGCGCACGATCACGTCGAGGTAGTCGTCCTGGCGCTCGAGCAGCACCCGCACCGCGCGCGTGAGGTACCGCGCTCGCTCGTCGAAGCTCAGCGCGGCCCAGCCCGGCTGCACCTTGCGCGCGCGCTCGACGGCGGCGCGCACGTCCTCCGGGTTCTGGACCTCGATCTCACCGATCGGGTCGAGCGTGGCGGGACTTCGCAGGCGCAGTCGCCGGCGAGCGCCCGGGGCGCTCGTGGACGGCTCGACGCGCTCGACCACGGCCATGGAGGGGCCTCCGAAGCTTCCGGTGTGCGGGCGAGGGTACGAGAGCCCCGCGGGAGGTGTCAAAGGCTGATTTCCCGCCCGCGAGCCGCCGACCGTTGCGCGCCGTCCGGCAGCATGCCATAGGGGGGCATGGCCGCTCCCGAGCCCGCGCTCTTCCGCGCGTTCCCGGGCGCTCGCGAGCGACTGCCGCGGGCGCCATTCGTCGCCGGCCCGACCCCGGTGGAGGCGCTCGAGGTCGAGGGCCTCCAGGGCGTACGCTCGTACGTGAAGCGGGACGACCGATCCTGTCCAGCGTATGGCGGGAACAAGCCCCGCAAGCTCGAGTTCGTGATCGGCCACGCCCTGGCGCGCGGGGCTCGTACCCTCGTCACCACGGGCGGGCTCGGCACGAACCACGGCCTCGCGACGACGATCCTGGGCCGCGAGGCCGGCCTGGGCACCGTGCTCGTCCTCGTGCACCAGCCGGTGACGGATGCGGTCCGGGAGACGCTGAGGCTCCAGGCTGCGTACGGCGCCCGCCAGATCTACGGTGGCAGCGTGCTCGGAGCGGCGGCGCAGACGCTCCGCGTGCTGACCGAGCTCGCGCTCCGCGGAGAGCGTCCGCTGCTCGTGCCGACGGGCGGCTCCTCGCCGCGCGGCAACCTGGGCTTCGTGTCGGCGGCGTTCGAGCTCGCGGAGCAGGTGCGCGCCGGCGTGCTGCCGGAGCCGCAGGAGCTCTACCTCGCAGTGGGGAGCGGAGGCACCTTCGCGGGATTGGTCGCCGGGCTCCGGTTGGCAGGCCTGGCGACGCGCGTCGTGGGCGTCCTCGTGACGGACATCCTGCCGCCGTCCCCGTCGCGGCTCGCGCGCGCGGCGCGCCGCACCGTCGCGCTGCTCCGACGCGCCGACCCCTCCGTCCCCCGCCTCGTGCTCTCCGCCGCCGACTTCGCGCTGGTGCGCAGCGAGCTCGGATCGGGCTACGGCGCCCCCACGCCGGCCGCGCGCGCGGCCATCGCTGCGGCCGCCTCGGCAGGCCTGCGCCTCGACGGCACCTACACCGGAAAATGCCTCGCGGCGATCCTCGCGCGTGCGAAGAGCGGCGAGCTCGGCCCGGGCCCGGTGCTGTTCTGGAACACCTACAACGGTGTGGACGTCGCAGCGCACGCGCCGCGGGCTGTGTCCGACGACGACCTCCCCGCGCCGTTCCGGCGGCTCCTCGCCCGCGGCATTTGAGCGCGTCGCCCGCGGGTGGTACCAAGGCGCGGCCGATGCATCCGCACCTCCCCCTGCCCCGTACGACCCGGCGCGGCTTCCTGCGCCTCGCCGCCGCCTCGGCGTCGTTCGGTGCGCTCGCGGGCCTGCGCGCGCTGCCCGCCGCAGCGGCCGGGACCGCCCCGGCCGGCGCGTTCTTCGACGCGCGCCAGACCGGCATCCTGACCGAGATCGCGGAGCGCATGGTCGAGACCGGCGACCCCGCCATGCCCCGCCTGCGCGACACCTCGGCGATCGCGGCGATCGACCGGACGTGTCGCGCGCTCGATCCGGCGCTGACCAGCCTGCTGCCGGTGGCGCTGCTGCTCTTCGAGTGGGGGCCCATCCTCATCGACTGGAGGATCCGCCGCTTCACACAGCTGAGTGACGCCGAGAAGGACGCCCATCTCGCCGGGTGGATGAACAGCCGGTTCGAGGTGCGCCGGATGGCGTTCTTCGCGCTCCGCAACCTGTCGTTCCTCGGGTACTACAGCCAGGACGCCACGTGGTCCGGGATCGGCTATGCCGGTCCCCTGCTCCGCGCAGCCGGGACGGCGTCGTGATCGTGAAGCTCCTCGAGCGGGGCGGCGACCTCGAGGTGAGCGCGGACGTGTGCGTGATCGGGTCGGGCGCCGGTGGGGCGGTCGCCGCGGCCGAGCTCGCGGCCGGCGGCCGCAGCGTGGTGCTGCTCGAGCAGGGACACCACTGGACGAAGCAGGACTTCACGCAACGCGAGGACCAGATGCTGCCGCGCCTCTTCGAAGAGGCCGGCATGCGCCAGACCGTGGATGGCGCCTATACCGTGCTCCAGGGCCGGAACGTGGGCGGCTCCACGGTCCACAATCTGTGTTACGCGTTCCGGGCGCCGGAGCCGATCCTTCGCGTCTGGCGCGAGGAGCACGGCCTCCCGGGGCTCACGCCCGAGGCGCTCGCCCCCTCCTATGCGCGCGTCGAGAAGACGCTGAAGGTGAAGCAGATCCTCGAAGCGGAGGTGAACGCGCTGAACCGGATGGTCCGGAAGGGCGCGGAGAAGGTCGGCTACTCGGGATTCGTCACGAGGCACAACCGCGAGGGCTGCATCGGCGCGGGCTATTGCATCCTCGGCTGCTCCTACGACGCCAAGCAGTCGATGCTCGTGACCTACGTGCCGCGCGCGGACGCGGCGGGCGCGCAGATCTTCGCGAACGCCCGTGCGGAGCGGATCGAGGCCGAGGGCGGGCGGGTGCGGCGCGTGCTCGGCCGGGTGGTGGACCACGACGGGGGCGCGCGGGGCGCGATCGAGGTGAGGGCGCCCGTGGTGGTGCTCTCCGCCGGCGCCGTGGCGTCGCCGGACCTCCTGCTGCGCAGCGGTCTCGCGAACTCGAGCGGCCAGGTCGGCCGGAACCTCCACCTCCATCCGTCGGTGATGCTCGCCGGGTATCTGGAGGAGCCCATCGACGCCTATCGCGGGATCCCGCAGAGCTATTACATCGACGAGTTCATCGATCTCGAGAAGGACCCGCACCGCGGCTACGTGCTCATGCCGATCACCGGGTTCCCGGTGCTCACGTCGGCGAACATCCCAGGCTTCGGGCGCGAGCACTTCTCGCGCATGCGCGACTTCTCCAGGATGGTCGGGCTCCTCGCGCTGCTCCACGACCGGAGCCGCGGTCGGGTGGAGAGCGGCGACTCCCCGGCGAAGCCCAGGATCACCTACCGCATGGAGGAGGAGGACCGGCGTCAGCTCTCGGCCAGCCTCGTGCACATCGCGAAGGTGCTCTTCGCGGGCGGAGCGTCGCGCGTCGTCGCGCCCTACTGGAAGGATCCGATCGAGCTGCGCCCCGGGGACGACCTCTCCGTGCTCGAGCGGCGGGGCGTTCGCGAAGGCGAGATCGCGCTCGCTTCCACCCATCCGCAGTCGACGTGCAAGATGGGCGGCGACCCCGCCACGTCGGTGGTGAACGCCTTCGGCGAGACGCACGACGTCCGCGGTCTCTTCGTCGCGGACATGAGCGTGTTCCCGACCTCGCTCGGCGCGCCGCCCCAGATCACCACCGCCGCGCTCGCGGACCGGACCGCGCACCACATCCTCTCGCGCGGGTCCGAGCTCACGGGGTGACCGTCCCATCCGCTCCGCTCGAGCGGGCTCGAAGAGGAAGCGCTTTCCGCTCGTGTGCTCTCGGCTCGCTTCGCGTCCGGGCGCTGGAAGTACGTCCGCCTGTGAGGGATGCGCCGATGGGGGGCCGGGGTCAGCCCTGCCGGGGCTCCGGGGGAACGCCCGCGAAATGCCGCAGGATGTCGGTCTCCGTGAGCATCCCGAGAAGGTCGTCCCCGTCCACCACGGGCAGACAGCCGATCTTCTTCTCGGCCATGATCAGCGCCGCGTCCTGGATCGAAGCATCGGGCCCGATCACGACCGGCGGCGTGGACATCACGCGGGCGATCTCCACCACGTGGAGGAAGGCGCGGCGCTCCTCGGCCCGCGCCGTGTGCAGTGAGGACAGCGACGCGCGCAGGAGATCGCGCTCCGAGACGACGCCCACCAGCTTCCCGCCGTGGACCACCGGCATGTGGCGCACGCGACCGAGCGTCATGATATCTTCGACCGTCGAAAGTCGTTCACCCGCGCTGATCGTGACGATCTTCTCCTGCATGATGTCACGCACGCGGGACGGTTTCATGAGAGGAGTGTAACCCATGGCGCGTACGCGGGGGGGGCCGAGACGCGAGCCCGCGCGCGGCTCGGCCGCGGGTACACGCGACGAAGCGCCCGCGTCACCCTCGAACGTCGTGCCCGAACTGCTCCGGCGCGCGCTCACGCTCGGGCTCTCGAGCTTCTTCACCACGAACGAGGCCGTCCGCCGCGCCGTGGGCGAGGCCGTCCCGAAGGACTGGATCGACTTCGCAGTCGACCAGAGCGAGCGAACCCGCGCGGAGTTCGTCGAACGGCTCGCCGGCGAGCTCGCTCGCACGCTCGAGAGCATCGATCTCGCCGCGATCGCCGAGCGCGTGCTCGCCGGACGCACCATCGACGTGAAGGCGCAGATCAAGCTGCTCCCGCGCGATTCGAAGACGCCGGCAGAGCCGTTCCGGATCTCCGTGCTGCGCGGGAAGGACTCCGAATGACGGCTGCGCCCCCGGCCGTGCCCAGCCGGCGGTCGCTTCCGATCGGCTCGCTCCTCCTCGTGCTGCTCCTCGGATATGCGTTCACCATCTACTCCGGGATCGGGCCCTCCGGGCGGACGGGAGCCACCGCATGGTGGCAGCCGCGGGGGTTCCTGAACGACTGGCTCGCCTCGACCTCGCTGGGCGAAGTGCTCGAGAGCCCGCGCGCGGTGGTGGTGGCGTTCGTGCTTCCGGCCGTCGCGCTCGCCCTCGCGGTCTTCGCGACGACCCGTTCGGCGGTCGCGCGCACCCTCGCCACCAGTGCAGTCCTCGCGACGCTTCTCTTCCTGTTCTACGGGACGGGGGACAACCGCCCGGCGATCTGGACGTTCTTCCGCTGGCGGGGTTCCGTGACGATGGTCGGGACGGCAGCGGTGGTCGGGGTCGCGCTGTGCGCGCCGCTGCTCGCGCGCAGCTGGGTGCACCTCGGCTGGCCTCTACGCCTTGCCGTGTATCTCCCGTCGATCGCGATCGTGGTGTTCCTCCAGCGGAACGTGACGGGCACCGACCCCACGCTGCCGTTCGCGATCTCGCCGTGGCCGGTGATCCCGTTCTTCGGCCTCGAGATCGGCGCGGGGGTCATCGCCGCGTTCTTCGCATGCCTGGCGCTGGCGGTCCCTGCCCTCGCGTCGCTGCGCACCCGTCCGCTCGCCGCCCTGCCCGCCGTGGCGGCCGTCGCAACGCCCATCGCGTGGGTACGCATGCACGCGGCCACCGACTCGCCGCTCCAGCTCGCGACGCTCGCGCTCGCGGCGCTCGCGCTCGGCGCGTACGCGCCCGGCGGCCGCCGAGAGCGCGCGCGCTCGGCGCGCCTCGGCGCGGCGCAGAGCCTCGCGCTCGGGGCCATCGGGGTCGCCTTCCCGCTGCTGCTCGGACACGTGATCGCGGACCGCGACTACGACGTCACCCGCACGAATCGCGCCCAGAAGATCATCGACGCCCTCGGGAGCTACTACCAGCGCGAGCAGGCGTACCCCGACTCGCTCGACGAGCTGGTGACCGCGAAGGACCTCGCCGCCGTCCCGCAGCCGCAGATCGGCTTCGGCAGCGGCGAAGGCTTCACCTACCAGAACTTCGGCACGAGCTACATTCTCGAGTTCTCGGCGCCCCGCTGGGTGCAATGCGCGTACAACCCGCCGTGGGCGGCGGACGATGGCGACGAATCGGCGGACGAGGCGGCGGCGGACGAAGCGGCGAAGACGGGCGGCGGGACGGGGGACGAGAGCGCGACGGACGGCGGCGGGACGGACGAGGACGCGACGGCGCGCGGGGCATGGTCGTGCCCCAAGAAGCCCCCGGAGCTCTGGTGAGGCGGGACGGATGACCGAGGCCATGACGCTTTCGACGAGCGAGCGCATCTACCGCGCCCGCCGCATCAGCATGACCTTCGGTCGTGTCTATCTCGGCATCAAGGCGAATCAGTTCATCGCGCGGCGGCTCTCTCCGCCCGACATGCGCGAGCGCTGGTCGCGTTTCAATCGCAACAGTGCCGAGTCGATCTACGAGACCGCGATCGATCTCCGTGGCCTCATCCTGAAGGGCTGCCAGTTCCTCGGCTCCCGCGCCGACGTGCTGCCGCGCGAGTACGTCGAGGTGCTCTCGCGCCTCCAGGACCGCGTTCCGCCCAAATCGTTCGGGGTCGTCAAGCAGACGGTCGAGCGCGAGCTCGGCAAGCCGCTCGGCGCGATCTTCCGACGCTTCGGTGAGCGCCCGATCGCGTCCGCCTCGCTGGCGCAGGTGCACGAGGCGGAGCTCCACGACGGGCGACGCGTCGCCGTGAAGGTGCAGTACCCCGAGATCGAGTCGCTCGTGAGGAGCGATCTCGCGAACCTGCGCATGCTCTTCCGCGCGGTCGGCGTGTTCGAACGCGAGTTCGATCTGATGCCGCTGCTGGACGAGCTCGGCACGTACCTCCCGCGCGAGCTCGATTTCGTAAACGAGGGGCGCAACTGCGAGAAGGTGGGGGGATTCTTCGCCGGCCGCGACGACGTCATCGTTCCCGAGATCTATTGGGAGTGGACGACCGCGCGCGTGCTCGTGATGGAGTTCATGCCGGGCATCAAGATCACGGACGTCGAGGGCCTTCGGGCGGCGGGCGTGGACGTGGATCGCGTGACCCAGATCCTGGTCGAGTCCTTCTGCCGGCAGATCCTCACCCACGGCTTCTTCCACGCCGATCCCCATCCCGGCAACCTGCTGGTGCAGCCCGAGGGACCGCGCCTCGTGCTGCTCGACTTCGGGCTCTCGAAGGATCTGCCGCCGCGCTTTCGCGAGGGCATCGTGCAGCTCGCGCTCGCGATGATCGGGGACGACGCGGACAAGCTCGGGGGCGCGCTCGTCGACCTGGGATTCGAGACCAAGGATGGGGATCCCGCGTCGCTCGTCGGTGTGGCGCGCTTCTTCCTCGACGTCGCGAAGCGCTTCCGCGACAAGTCCTACGCCGATCCGCGTCTCCTCGAGGGCCTGAACGACGAGATCCCGGAGATGATCCGGGCGAACCCGATCGTCCGGGTGCCGAGCCACGTCGTGCTGATCGGGCGCGTCCTGGGTCTCCTCTCCGGGCTCGGGCGCTCGCTCGGCTCGCGCGTCGATCTGCTGCGCACCCTGCTGCCGTACGCTCTCGGACGGGCCTGACCGGCGCGATGGGCCCGCTCGCGGTCGGCCTCGCACTGGGTGCGCCGGCGGAGGCCGACGGCTGGGGGGCCTTCCTCGCGCGTGCCGAGCATGCGGAGGCCTGCGGCCTCGCCTCGGTCTGGGTGCCCGAGGGGCACTTCCGGCGCGGGGCGACGTCCTCGCCCCTCCTCGCCCTCAGCGCCGTCGCCGCGCGCACGCGCCGCGTCCGGCTCGGCACGACGTCGCTCCTCCTCCCCATCCACCATCCGCTCCGCATCGCCCAGGAGGTGGCCGCGCTCGACGTGCTCTCCGGCGGGCGCGTGCTGCTGGGTCTCGGTCGAGGCTTCTCCGCGCCCCTGTTCGAGGCCTTCGGCGTCGAAGCGCACACCAAGCGCGACCGCTTCGACGAGGCGCTCGATGCGATCGTGTGCGCCTTCCGCGGCGAGCCCGTCGCGCTCGCGGGCGCGCACTTCGCCACCGTGGAGGGACGCGCGGTGCAGCCGAGCCTGCGGCCGCTCCAGCGCCCCCACCCCCCGCTCCTCGTCGCGGCGTTCGGGCGCAAGGGGCTGCTCCAGGCCGCACGCCGCGGCCTGCCCTATCTCGCGTCTCCGCTCGAGCCCCTGGAGCTGCTGGTCGAGAACCACGCGCTGCATCGCGCCCATCTTCCGGCCGGCGGGATCGAAGGTCCGTTCCACACGCCGATCATGCGCACCGTCCACGTGGCACACGATGACACCGAGGCGGATCGCGTCCGCGAACGTCTCGCAGCCGAGACGCAGGGCGCGGGGCGCACGCTCCCCGCCGCGCTCGCGCGCGCGGCCGCCGGTCCGATCGCGGACCGCGTGATCGTGGGCAGCGCCTCGGCGGTGGCGGACGGCCTCGCGACCTACCGCGAGCGTCTCGGGATGGATCTCCTGATCGTGCGGAGCGAGGTGGCGGGCCTTCCCGAAGAGGCCCGCCGGAGATCGCTGGAGCGGCTGGCCACGCTCGCGGAAGGGTGAACCGGCGAGTCCTCCCTCGGGCTCAGGGAGCTTCGCGCGTGAAGGTCACGAAGGCCATGCTCGGGCGCTTGGAGGACTCGCGCATCGCGAAGTGGATGCGATCGAACGTCCAGCCCTCGGCGGTCCATTGGTTGAGGACGCGCTCGAGCTCCTGATCGGTGACCTCGCTCGTCTCCACCACCTTGTACTGCAAGGACACCCCCGAAAGCCCCTCGGCGGCGGCGCCCGCGTCACGGGACGAGGCGCGCCGCCACCTCCTTGGCCGCGTACGTGAGGATGAGGTCCGCGCCGGCGCGCTTGATCGCAACGAGCGCTTCGTCCATCGCGCGCGGCCCGTCGATCCATCCGTTCGCAGCGGCCGCCTGGATCATCGCGTACTCGCCCGAAACGTGATAGGCGGCGAGCGGCGCGTCGAGCTCGCGCCGGGCATCGGCGAGGACGTCGAGGTACGGAAGCGCCGGCTTCACCAGGAGCGCATCGGCCCCCTCGGCGAGGTCGAGACGCATCTCGCGCAGCGCCTCGCGCCGGTTGGGCGGGTCCATCTGGTACGAGCGCCGGTCCCCGAACGCGGGCGCGCTCTCCGCCGCTTCGCGGAACGGCCCGTAGTAGGCGCTCGCGTACTTCGCCGCGTACGACAGGATCGCGACCCCTTCGAAGCCGTGCGCGTCGAGCACGCCGCGGATCGCGGCGACGCGGCCGTCCATCATGTCGGACGGGGCCACGACGTCGGCCCCCGCGCGCGCGTGCGAGAGCGCCGACGACGAGATCCGCTCGAGGGACGGATCGTTCCGCACCTCGTCCCCCTCGATCAGTCCACAGTGACCATGATCGGTGTACTCGCACAGACACACGTCGGTGATGACGCACAGGTCGGGGACGCTGCGCTTCACCGCAGCGGTGGCTCGCTGCACGATCCCGTCCACTGCGTCCGCGCCCGAGCCGTGCGCGTCCTTCAGCGCGGGGATGCCGAAGAGGATCACGGCCGGGATGCCGAGGTCGTGAACGCGCTTCGCCTCGTCGGCCAGCACGTCGACGGAGCGCCGGTGGACGCCGGGCATCGACGCCACGGGCTCGCGTACGCCGCGCCCCTCCACCACGAAGAGCGGCAGCACGAGGTCGTCGCGCGAGAGCCGGGTCTCGCGGACCATGCGGCGAAGCGTCTCGGTCCGGCGGAGCCGGCGCGGCCGGACGATGGGAAAGCTCATGTCGATCCTCCGTGTGCCGCGCTCCCGGTCGGACGCGCCCCGCCGCCCTCGTCCGGGCGCGCCCGCAGCGCCAATACGACCGCCGCCACGAGGGCTTCGGCCGCCGCACGTTCCGCGACGGCGTCGGGCGCCAGCCCCGCCGCGCGCAGCGCCGCGGCTGTGACGGGCCCGATCGCGACCACGGCGCAACGCTCCGCGGCGTCGCGCGCGGCGGCGTCCAGACACCCGACGAAGCGCCTCACGGTCGACGGGCTCGTGAAGGTAAGCGCATCGATCTCCCCCCGCACGAGCCGTCCGCGCAGCCAGGCCGCATCGACGTCCGCCGGGAGCGTCCGGTACGCCGTCACGGCGTCGACGCGCGCGCCGGCGCGGCGCAGCCCGTCGGGCAGGACGTCGCGAGCGCCCGCCGCACGCGGAAGCAGGAAACGCCGGCCCGACACCGGGCCTGCGCCGAGGACGGCCTCGAGCAGACCGTCCGCATCGAAGCGCTCGCCCGGAACGAGCTCGATCGCGAGGCCCGCCTCGCGAGCCGCCCGGGCGGTGGCCGGGCCGACGCACAGCGCCCGTACGCCGGCGCCGCCGAGCGATCGCCCCCGCATGGCCGCGCGGCCTTCGAGGGCGCGCACGGCGTTCGCGCTCGTGAGGAGGACGGCATCGTACGCCGACAGCTCGTCCAGCGCGGCGTCGAGGCCCGCGGGCTCTTCGGGCGCGGCGACGCGGATCATCGGGGCCAGCACCGCTTCGGCGCCCGCGCGACGGAGCGCGATGACGAGCCCCCCCGCCTGCTCCGCGCTCCGCGTCACCAGAATGCGTCGGCCGGCGAGCGGCAGGCGCTCGAACCACGCCAGCTGCGCTCGCAGAGCGACCACGTCGCCGATCACGACGGTCGTCGGCGCGACGAGCCCCGCCTGCTGGACGCGCGCCGCGAGCTCGCGCAGGGGCGCGACGACGACGCGCTGGTCGGCCATCGAGCCGAAGCAGATCGCCGCCGCCGGCGTGTCCGGCGGCCGTCCATGGGCGATCAGCCGCTCCGCGATCCCCGGCAGATGCTTGAGCCCCATCAGGACCACGAGCGTATCCCCTCCCCGCGCCAGCTCAGCCCAGCGGATCGATGCAGCCGGCTCCAGGGGGTCCTTGTGCCCGGTCACGACGGTGAACGACGCCGCGTGTCGTCGATCGGTGACCGGAATGCCCGCGTACGCCGGCGCGGCGATCGCCGCGGAGACTCCGGGAACGATCTCGAACTCGACGCCCGCCGCCGCGAGCGCGCTCGCCTCCTCGCCCCCGCGACCGAACACGAACGGATCGCCCGCCTTGAGGCGCACCACGCTCCGCCCTTCCTGCGCGAGGTGCACGAGGAGCGCGTTCGTCTCCTCCTGGGTCCGCACGGGCTCCTCGTGCCCGCGCTTGCCCACGTTCACGATCACGGCGCCGGGCTGCGCGAGCGCGAGGAGCTCGCGCGCCACCAGCGCGTCGTGGACGATCGCATCGGCCTCGCGCAGCAGCGCGGCGCCCCGGACCGTCACCAGATCCGGATCGCCGGGCCCCGCTCCGACGAGATACACACGGCCGGATCGCGACGTCACGCGCCGCCCGGGCGCCGCAGGCCTGCGAGCACCTCGTCTCCCCCCGCGGACCAGACCGCGGCCGCCGCGGCCTCCCCGGCGGCCACCGCCTCCTGCGCGGACGCCTCGCCGCGTACGATCCGCGCGCCGTCGACGGTCGCCACGAGCCCCCGGACGCGCAGGCCGCCGCCCGCGGCCTCGGCGAACGCCGCGAGGGGCACGTTGCAGTCGCCTTGCAGGCGCGCGAGGAAGGCGCGCTCCGCGAGCGCGGTGCGCTCGATCGCCGGCTCCGAGAGCCGAGCGACCTCGTGGGCGAGCGCCCCCCCCGCCCGCGTCTCGAGCGCGAGCGTCCCCTGCGCCACCGCCGGAAGGAGCACGTCCGGCGAGATGCGCTCGTCGATGCGATCCGCGAGGCCGAGCCGTTCGAGCCCCGCGCATGCCAGCACCACGGCGTCGAGCCCCTCGTCCGCGAGCTTGCGCAGACGCGTCGGCACGTTGCCGCGGAGCGGAACGATCTGGAGATCGGCCCGGAACGCTCGCAGCTGGGCCCCGCGCCGCACGCTCCCCGTCCCGACGCGCGCACCGCGCCGCAGCGTCGCGAGCGTCGCGCCGCGCACGCCTCCCACGAGCGCATCGCGCGGATCCTCGCGCTGCGGCCAGGCGACGAGCGCGAGCCCGACCGGCGTCAGCGCCGGCAGGTCCTTGGCGCTGTGCACGGCCACGTCCGCGCGGCCCTCGAGCAGCGCCTCCTCGATCTCCTTCACGAAGAGACCCTTGCCGCCCATCTCGGCGAGCGACACGTCCTGGAGTCGGTCCCCCGACGTCTTGATCGGGACCGTCTCCGTGGCGACACCGAGCACCGCCTCGAGGCGCGCGGCGACCCAGCGCGCCTGCGCGAGCGCGAGCGCGCTTCCGCGCGTCGCGATGCGGAGGCGGGTCACGGCTCGTCCGGGTCGTCGGACGCCGACCCGTCGGACCCCTCCGCAGCCGGCGGATCGGCGTCCTGCACGCCGGGCATCGATGCGTCGTCGAGAGCGAACAGCACGCGGGCCGCCTCCAGGTAGGCCAGCCCCTCCTCGCGCTCCGCCTCGGCGCGCAGGCGGGACACCGGAGCGTGCAGGATCTTGTTCACGATGGAGCGCGTCAGCGCCTCGACCCCCTGGCGCTGTCCCTCGTCGAGCGCGAGCCGCTGGAGGCTGCGCGAGAGCTCGCCCTGGCGGATGGCCTCGGCGCGCGCGCGCAGGTGCCGGATCGTGGGCACGGCCTGGAGCGCCGCGAGCCATCCGTCGAAACGCTGCTGCTCCTCGACCACGATCGCCTCGGCCAGGGCGGTCTCGCGCCGGCGTTCCTCCGCGTTGGCGGCGGCCACGCCCGCGAGGTCGTCGATGTCGTACAGGTACACGCTGTCGAGACGGTTCACGGCCGGGTCCACGTTGCGAGGAACGCCGATGTCGATCACGAAGATCGGGCGGCCACGGCGCGCGCGCAGGGCGTCCGCGAACTGCGGCACGCCGAGCACCGGCGCGTCGCCTCCGATGCAGGTCAGCACCACGTCGGCGTGGGGCAACAGCGCCGGCAGCTCGTCCAGCCCGTGCGCGCTCGCCGCAAAGCGCGCCGCGAGCGTCTCGGCGTGCGCGCGCGTCCGATTCGCGACGCGGATCCCGGCGACCCCTTCGCGGCGCAGCGCCTCGAGCGCGGCCTCGATCATCTCGCCTGCACCCACGAGCAGCGCCGTCTTGTCCTCGAAGGACTCGAAGATCTGTCGCGCGAGGTCGACGGCGACGCGCGCCACCGAGACCGGCCGCTCGCCGATGCGGGTCTCGCTGCGCACGCGCTTCGCCGCCGCGAACGCGCTCTGGAAGAGCCGCGAGAGGATGGGTCCGCACGCGCCCGCGCCGACCGCCGCCCGGTAGGCGTCCTTCATCTGACCGAGGATCTGCGGCTCCCCGACGACCATCGAATCCAGCGACGCCGCGACGCGGAAGACCTGACCCATCGCCGCCCCGTCGACGCTCTCGAAGAGCATGCCGTCGAGCACGGCGCCAGGGCCGGGCCACGCCTCGCCGGCGAGGTCGCGCCGGAAGAAGGAGCGCAGCCGGTGGCGCGCCGCTTCGAGCTGGCGCGTGAGCGTCACGACCTCCACGCGGTTGCAGGTCGACAGGAGGACGGCCTCTTCGATCTCGCCGGACGCGACGAGCTTCGCGAGGTGCGGCGCCGGATCGGTGATCGCGAACCGCTCGCGGACCTCGAGCGGCGCCGTTCGGTGGTTCATGCCGACGACGAAGAGCCTCACGTGAGGAGCCCGACGCCCACGACCGCGAACAGGAGGAATGCGAAGCCGGCGACGGCCGAGACCGCCGCACGCCGGGAGCCGTGGTGCAGCTGGAAGCGCGCCGCGACCAGTCCGGCGTACACCGCCCACGCGATGACCGCCCACGTCTCGTGCGCCGTGCCCGTCCAGAAGCGGCCGGTGGACTCCTCGACCCAGAGCATGCCCGTGAGCACGCCGAGCGTGAGCAGCGGGAAGCCGGCCGCGAGCGCGACCGCGTTCACGCGATCGAGGGCTTCGAGCGTCGGCAGCCGGATGCGGCCCGCCATGGGGCGCTTCGTCTTGAGGCGCCGATCCTCGGCCAGGAACGCGACCCCGGCGAGCGAGGCGATCGCCAGGCAGCCGAAGCCCGCGCTCGCGAGCAGCACGTGCGCATGCGGCCACGACGAGTCGGCGCCGAGGAAGGGGGTCTGCGCGGAGTGCGGGAAGCGGAGCGCCGCGTAGAAGGCGCCGAGGAACGCGAGCGGCGCGACGCCGACCACGAGCGCCGCGATGCGCACGCGGACGAGGAGCGCGAGGTAGAACAGCACGCCGAGCCAGACCATCAGGGACACCGCAGCCGGAAGGTCCGTGAGCGGGGGCGGCTCCGCCGCGAGGTGGAACGCGGCGAACGCGATGCCGTGCGCGGCCGCGCCCGCGGCGAGCACCAGGGCGGACGCGCGCACGAGGCGCGCCGTGGACGACGCGAGCCCGACGCCCGCGAGCACGCCCGCAGCCAGGTAGATCGCCGCCGTGATCTGGTGCAGCAGGACGATCACGGCGCGCCGCCCCGGATCCGCGCGAGGCCCTCCGTCACCTTCGCCGCGTCGTTCACCATCTCGAACATGCGGAACGCCGGCTCGCCGAGGAGCACGAAGCGGATCTCCTCCAGGGAGGTTTCGCCCGCGAGGTGGGCCCGCGCCTCCTCCAGCAGCACCTCGGCGCAGCGCTGGAGCGGAAAGCCCGCGATGCCCGCGCCGAGCGCAGGCGCGGCGAGCGTGCGGCAGCCGCGCTCGCGCGCCAGCTCGAGGCTGCGTCGGAAAGAGCTGCGGACGCTCGCCTCGGTCGCGGCGCCGCCGGGCGGCATGCTCGCGGCGTGGATCACGCAGCGCGCAGGAAGGGCGCCCGCGCCGGTGACGACGGCCTCTCCCACCGCGATCGGACCGAGCGCGTCGCACTCCGCCTGGATGGCGCCCCCCCCCTTCGCCCGGATCGCCCCCGCGACGCCGGCGCCCAGCATGAGCGCGCTGTTCGCCGCGTTGACGATCGCGTCGACGCTCTGGGCGGTGAGGTCGCCCTCGCGCAATACGATGCGTCCCTTCACGCGCGGCGCCTCCGCTTCGGCCCCGAGCCGGCGAGCCCCTCGACGATGCCGGCAGCGAGCAGGGGAACCAGGATCTCGTGGTGGCCGACGAGCGAGATGCCTCTGCCACCGAGACGTGTCGGTCTCTCCACGACATTCACGTGGGGCCGGTACTGGCGGATGAAGTCGAGGTTCACCGTCGTGATCCGCCGGACGCGATGGCCGAGATTGCGGGCGAGCGCGAGCGCCTTCAGGAAGACCTCGGGCAGGATCACCGCAGAGCCCACGTTGAACAGCACGCCGCCTTCGAGCGTCGCGACGAGGCCGGTCAGCGTCTCGAAGTCGCGGTAGCTCGTGGCGCCGAGCGCGGCGCCGTCCGCGCTCGGGTGCATGTGGTGGATGTCCGTCCCGATCGCGGCGTGCACGGTGACGGGCACGCCGCAGCGCGCCGCGGTCGCGAGGATCGAGCGCTCCTTGTGCGGATAGCGCCCGCCGAGGATTGCGCGCCCGACCGCCGCTCCCATGCCGAGCCCGTCGCGCGCGCCCGCGTTGATCGCCCCGTTCAGGAGGGCGGCCGTCTCGTCCGCCATCCCGAACGTGCCGTCGTCGAGCGCCGTGGCGACGTCCTCGCTCGTGCGCCCCATCCGCGCGAGCTCGAGGTCGTGCACGCAGCATGCGCCGTTCACGAGGATGCCGCTCACGACCCCGCGCTCGATCAGGTCCACGACGATCGGCGCGAGCCCCACCTTGATCACGTGCGCGCCGAAGCCCCAGAGCAGCGTGCGCTGCTCCCGGTGGGCGCGCACCGCGGCCGCGATGGCCGCGCGCAGGTCGGCGGCGCCCAGCAGCGCGGGCAGCGCCGCGAGGAACGTCGCGAAGCTCGCGCCGGCCTCGTGCGGGCGCGCTTCGTCGAGTGTGCGTACCTTGCTCGGCCGGCGGCGCGCGGAGACCGTGCGGATCCGGCTGCGATCGATCTTCGGAGGGGGGCGGCTCACGCGGTCCTTGGGAAGAGCGCCTCTTCCACGAGCTCGGCCAGCGCGTGGGCGATCGTGATGTGCGACTCCTGGATGCGTTGCGTGTCGTCGGAGGGCACGCAGAGCGGGACGTCGACGGCGGACGCCAGCTTGCCGCCACTGCGCCCCGTCAGCCCGATCGTCGAGAGGCCGCGCGCACGCGCCTCCGCGACACCGGCCAGGACGTTCGGGGAGTTGCCGGACGTCGAGAGCGCGATCGCGACATCGCCGGCGTGCGCGTGCGCTTCGACGAGGCGCGCGAAGATGCGCTCGAATCCGTAGTCGTTGCCGATCGCCGTCAGCTCGGACGTGTTCGCGGTGAGGGCGATGGCCGGAAGACCCCGGCGGTCGCCGCGCAGCCGTCCGGTCCACTCCGCGGCGAGGTGCTGGGCGTCGGCGGCCGATCCCCCGTTTCCGAAGAGGAGCACCTTGCCGCCGCTGCGGAGGGCGTCGCTCACGAGGTCCGCGGCGCGCACGATCACGTCCGCCTGCGCCTCGGCGAGCGCCTGCTTCACGCGCGCGCTGTCGAGCAGGATCGCGCGCACGCGCGCGCGCGCGTCGGTCTGCAGGCGCTTGCCGTCTCGCTCGGCCATGCCACCTCCGAAGGACCGGAAACCGCTGAAAAAACGAGGGGATCGAAGGCCGACTCAGTCTACCGATGCCGCTTTGGAGCGTCAACGCGAGACGCGTCCGGTCGCCGCCCTCCCCCCGGCCCGCTCTTCCGGCTGCTAGCATCGGCCGACCGCGGGAAGAAGACCCGCACGGAGGATGGAATGGCCGGCGTGGCGGATGTGACCGATCAGACGTTCGAGGCCGAGGTGCTGAAGTCGAGCGTGCCGGTCCTGGTGGACTTCTGGGCCGAGTGGTGCGCGCCGTGCCGCGCGATCGCGCCGATCGTGAAGGACCTCGCGACCCAGTACGGCGACAAGGTCAAGGTCGTGAAGATGAACGTGGACGAGAACCAGTCCACCCCCGCCAAGTACGGCGTGCGCTCCATCCCTCTCGTGATCGTGATCAAGGACGGGCAGGTCGTCGACCAGATCCTCGGCGCGCGGCCCAAGGCCGCGTTCGAGGAGATGCTCAAGAAGGTCGCGACGGCGTAACGGGCTCAGGAGCCGTCGCCGACCGGGATCTCCGTCGCGTCCGCGAGCGCTTCGGGCGGCGGATCTGCGTTCCTCCGCGGCGGCGGCGGGGTGAAGAAGCGAACGGGCCAGCGCCGCCGCACGGCGGTGCGATACAGGAACGGATCCGGGTTCGTCACCACCGGGTGTCCTACCAGCTCGAGCAGCGGCAGATCCGTCACCGAATCCGTGTAGAAGTAGCTCTTCGCCAGATCGATCGAGTGCTCCTCGATGAACTGCTGGAGCCAGTAGATCTTCCCCTCCTCGAAGCAGATCGGCTCGATCACCCGCCCCGTGAAGCGGCCGTGCTCGACCTCGAGCCTCGTGTACAGGAAGTGGCGGATGCCGAGCCGCTCGGCGAGCGGCCGCACCACGAACTTCGTCGCGCCCGACACGATCGCAACCACGTGCCCGGCGGCCATGTGCTCCCGAACGATCGCTTCTGCCTCGGGGTAGATCGTCTGCACCACCATCTCGCGGAACCAACGGTTCGCCTCACGCGTGAGCGCGCGCTCGCTCTGGCCGCGGAAGGCGAGCATCGCGTCCTTCGTCCAGGCGGAGATGTCGAGGAAGCCGGCCTTGTACTGGAGATACGCGGCGAGACCCTTCACCATCTCCCAGCCCGACACTTCGCCGCGCTGGTAGCGGTACTTCATGTACAACGTACCCGAGTTCTCCGCGATCAGCGTCTTGTCCATGTCGAAGAACGCACCGATTCGGGGAGCGCGCGCCGGGAGAGTGACGGCCATGCCGGCAGTCTATCATCGGGGGCAGGCCGATGAGGATCGAGCGGGACAGTCTCGGCGAAGTGGAGGTGCCGGACGGCGTCTACTGGGGCGCCGCCACCGCACGCGCCCTCGTGCACTTCCCGATCGGCAGGGGGCGCATGCCGATCGAGGTGATCCACGCGCTCGCACTCGTGAAGAAGGCGGCGGCCGAGGTGAACCACGAGCTCGGCCTCCTCCCCACACCCTCGTGTCGCTGGATCGTCGACGCGGCGGACGAGGTGATCGCGGGCCGGCTCGACGACCAGTTCCCGCTCCCCGTCTGGCAGACCGGCAGCGGCACGCAGACGAACATGAACGTGAACGAGGTGATCGCGAATCGCGCGATCGAGCTCGCCGGCGGCCGGCTCGGGAGCAAGACCCCCATCCATCCGAACGACCACGTGAATCTATCCCAATCCTCGAATGACGCGTTTCCGACGGCGATGCACGTCGCTGCGGCGCGCGTCTTCCACGAGCGCCTGCTCCCCGGTGTGACGCAGCTGCGTGACGCCCTGGCGCGCAAGCAGCAGGAGCTCGGCGCGCGGGTGAAGATCGGCCGCACCCACCTCCAGGACGCGACGCCGCTCACGCTCGGACAGGAGGTCTCGGGCTGGGTCTCGCTCGTCGAGCGCGGCCTCGAGCGCATCGAGTCCGCGCGGCCCGGCCTGCACGACCTCGCGCTCGGCGGCACCGCCGTGGGCACGGGGCTCAACGCGCCTGCGGGCTTCGGCGAGCGCGTGGCGGCGCGCCTTGCCGCCGCGACCGGCCTTCCCTTTCGCTCCCATCCGAACAAATTCGCGGCGCTCTCGGCCCACGACGAGATCGCATTCGCGAGCGGTGCGCTGCGGACGCTCGCCGGCTCCCTGATCAAGCTCGCGAACGACGTGCGGCTGCTGGGCTCCGGTCCGCGCAGCGGCCTCGGCGAGCTCCTCCTTCCAGAGAACGAGCCGGGCTCGTCCATCATGCCGGGCAAGGTGAACCCGACGCAGTGCGAGGCCCTCACGATGGTGTGCGCGCAGGTGTACGGCGACGACACCACGATCGCCTTCGCCGCGTCGCAGGGGAACCTCGAGCTGAACGTCTACAAGCCTGTGATGATCGCCGCGCTGCTCGAGGCCGCCGGCCTGCTCGCCGACGCGTGTCCCACCTTCGCGCGCTTCTGCGTCGACGGTCTTCGGCCGAACGAGAAGCGCATCGCCCGGCACGTGCAGGACTCGCTGATGCTCGTCACCGCGCTGACCCCGGTTCTGGGTTACGACCGCGCGGCGCAGATCGCGCGCAGGGCGCTCGCCGACGACACCACTCTCCGTGAGGCCTGCCTCGCGCTCGGTTTTCTCGGCGCGGAGGAATTCGATCGGCTCGTGGTGCCGGAGAGGATGACCGGGCCGTCCCGGGGCTGAGGGCCCAGGTCAGAACATGTAGCGCCGCATCGAGACGCTGAGGAGCAGACCCAGGGCGAACAGCGAGGCGATCATGGCGGAACCACCGTACGAGAACAGCGGCAGCGCCACGCCGATCACCGGAAAGAGGCCGATCACCATCGCGATGTTGATCATCGCCGGCCAGAAGAGGATGCCGACGACGCCGACGGCGATCATCGATCCGAATGCGTCGCGCGAGCGTCGCGCGACGAGGAGGCCCCAGAGGAGGAGCGTGAGGTAGAGGCCGAGCACGACGGCGGTCCCGGCGAACCCCCACTCCTCTGCGATCACCGAGAAGATGAAATCCGTGTGCTGGGTGGGCAGGAAGCGCAGCTGCGTCTGCGTCCCTTCGAGCCAGCCCTTGCCGAACATCCCTCCCGAGCCGATCGCGATGCGCGACTGGATCACCTGGTAGCCGGAAGCGAGCGGGTCGCGTCCGGGCTCGAGGAAATCGACGATCCGCGTGCGCTGGTAGTCCTGCAACGCGAACAGCCAGATTCCGACCAGCGCCATCGCGCCGACGGCGCCGACGCTCGCCCACGCGCGCCAGCGGATCTGCACGAACGGGAGGTAGGTCGCCCCGATGAGGAGCGTCAGCACGGCGACGCCCATGTCCCGCTGGAGCACGATCAGGCCGACGGGAATCGCGATGATCAGCCCGGGACGCCAGAGGTCGCGCAGCCGGCGGATCTCCGTCGGCGGATGCCGCTGGAAGGACCGCGAGAGCGCGAGCACCAATCCGATCTTCGCGAACTCGGAGGGCTGCATGCGGATCGGCCCGTACATGAGCCAGCTCTGGCTGCCACGGTGCATCGGTGCGAGGACCAGCGTGGAGGCGACGAGCAGACAGGATGCGATGTAGAGCGGGAACGCCAGACGCTCGAGCCTGCGGTAGTCGATGAGCACCAGCGCGACGAGGACGAGACCGCCGATCGCGATCGCGACGAGCTGACGCTGCACCTCCGACGACAGCTCGCCGGGCACCGAGCCCGCATGGGTGGCGGAGACGAGGTTGCCGAGACCCATGGCCGCCAGCACGAACGCCAGCGCGAAGAGCGGCCAATCGAAGTTCTGGAGGACGCGACGATCAATCCGCGGCATCGACGCCTCCCGGCGACGGTGCGACCGGCGGTCCGCCTTCGGGCGCCGGCTCGGGGGGCGCCGGGAGCTCGCTCGCGTCGGCGTCGGGCTCCGAGGCGGCGGCCGGAGCGGCGGACGCCCGCGGGACGTGCGCCGTCGCGACCACCGGGGGCACCACGCGTCCCTGCTTCTCGAAGTACCTGTAGAGCACGCGCTGCGCGATGGGCGCCGCCGCGCTGCCGCCGTGCCCGCCGTGCTCGTTCAGCACCGCGACCACGATCTCCGGGTTGTCCGCCGGCGCGAAGGCCACGAACCAGGCGTGATCGCGGTAGCGCATTGGAATCTTGCTCTCGGCCACGCCGTCGTAGTGCTCGAGGCGGATGACCTGCGCCGTGCCGGTCTTGCCGGCGACCGTGATGCCCGGCACGCGCCCCCTGCCCCCCGTTCCGCCAGGCTCGTTCACGACGCCGGCGAGGCCCGAGCGCACGATCGCGAGGTTCTCGGGAGAGACGGGCACGGTGACGTCCACCTTCGGCGCAGTCTCCTCCACCAGCGTGCCGTCGGGCTTCTCGATGCGCAGCAGGAGCCGCGGCTTCATCACGACGCCGGTGCCGATCGCGCCGTATGCGACCGCGAGCTGGAGCGGCGTCACGAGATCGAAGCCCTGTCCGATCGAGATCGACACGGTTTCGCCCGCCATCCACGGCTCGTGGAATCGCTTCTCCTTCCACTCCGACGTCGGGATCAGGCCGGGCTTCTCGTCGGGGAGGCCGACGTGGGTGAGCCGGCCGAAGGAGAGCGCCTTCGCGAACCGCGCGATGGCGTCGACGCCGAGCTTGAGCCCGGCCTGGTAGAAGAACACGTCACACGAGCGCACGAGCGCCTCGTGCACGTCCACGGATCCGTGCCCTTCCTTCTTCCAGCATTTGTATACACGGCGGCCGAAGGTGAAGTAGCCGGGGCAGAACATGCGGGTCTTGGGCGTGATGACCCCCTGCTCGAGGGCTGCGGCGGCGATCACGGCCTTGTAGGTCGAGCCGGGCGGATATTGGCCGGAGATCGCCCGGTTCTGCAGCGGCTTCCATTCGTCCTTCATCAGCGCGCGCCACACCGCCGGCTGTACGCCGCCGGCGAACGCATTGGGATCGAAAGAAGGGCGCGACACCATCGCAAGCACGTCGCCGGTGCGCGGGTCGAGCGCGACCAGCGCCCCCATCGCTTCGGGCTCGTCGGCCGGCTTCGCCGCGACGGGCTGCGGCGCCCACGACGCCGGCTCGCCGCGGTACGCCGCCACGGCCTCGCGTTGCAGGTCGAGGTCGATCGTGAGGATCGCGGTGTTGCCGGGCACCGGGTCGACCTCGTCCAGGCGCTCGACCTCGCGACCGGCCACGTTCACGACGACGTTGCGCCCGCCCGCCGCACCGCGGAGCGGGGCTTCGAGCACGCCTTCGAGGCCGGACTGCCCGACGATCTCGCCCTGGTGATAGGTCTCGAAGCCGGACTTCTCGAGCTGGTCGGCCCGGACCTCTCCCAGCGTGCCGAGCAGGTGGCCCGCCGCGTCTCCTTCGGTGTACTCGCGGAGCGGACGCACCTCCGTCACGACGCCCGGCAGCGCGTAGCGATGCGACTCGACGCGTGCGAGCTGTTCGAAGGACAGGTCCGACGAAACCGAGACGGGCTGGAAGCGCGCGCGTCCCCGCGGTTTGCCGACGCTCTCCCGCACCCGCGCCGCGTCCTGGTCGAGCAGCTGCCCCAACGCGGCATACACGCGATCTGCGTCGCGCAGCTCGCTCGGGATGATCTCGACGTCGAAGGCGGGACGCGTGCTCGCGATCACCCGCCGCTCCCGATCGAGCACGTTCCCGCGCGGCGCATCGATCCGGACGGTGCGCACCGAGTTGCGCTCGGACTGAACGCGCAGCTCGTCTCCCTGCATGATCTGGAGGTAGAAGAGACGCGACAGGAAGATCGTGAACACTGCGAAGATCGTGATCGCGAAGAGCCACAGCCGACCGTCCGGCAGTACCTCCAGCGGAGGGCCGACCCGCTGGTCCTTCACGGGGCCCGCCTCCCGCCGCCGAGCGCGACGGGACGCCTCGGCGCCTCCTCCTCACCGGTCCGCGAGGCGATCGCATCGACCAGCATGCCCGCGCCAGGCGCGAACGCGGCGTTCAAGACGGTCTGGGCGCCGAGCCACGCGAGCGTCCGGGCGTCCACGGCGATGCGGCCTTCGAGGAGCCAGGCCAGCCCGACGAGCACGACCCCCTGGAGCAGGGTCAGCACGCCCGCGAGCGTCGCCTGGGCGATCGGGGTGCGCAGCTCGAGGGAGCGGTTCGCCGTGCGCGCCGCGCCGAACGCGAGCACGCGGAGCAGCGCGGTCTGCCCGAGCGGCGCGCCCGAGAGCAGGTCTCCTGCGTATCCGAGCACCGCCGAGACGAGCAGCGCGCGCGCGCCTCCCACGTGGAGCGCGAGACCGATCACGATCAACAGCACGAAGTCGGGGCACAAGGCGGGCGGCAGGAACGTCGCGAGCGCGCCTTGCAGGACGAGCACGAGGAGCCCGACGACGAGCAGCACGAGGATGGCGATCAAGACGTCGTCTCTCCCCTCACGGGCCCGGGGGCACGGAGGTCGGACCGGGAACGTCGGTGTCGCCCGACAGCAGCTCGAGGGTCGGGCTGCGCCACAGCACGACGAACAGCTGCTCGAGCCGCTCGAAGTCCACGGCCGGACGAACGCGCGCGCGCTGGAGGAGCTGGGAGCCGGCCGGAGCCACCGAGACCACCTCCCCGATCCGCAGACCCTTCGGATAGACACCGCCGAGGCCCGAGGTGATCACCACGTCCCCGACCTGCACGTCCTCGCCTCGCACCGTGAATTCGAGCTCGAGCTCGTCCGAGCCGAGCCCCCGGACGATGCCGCGGACGCGGCTCCGCTGCACCATCACATCGACCGCGCTCTGCCGATCGAGCAGCAGCATCACGCGAGCCGCGTGCGGGCTCGTCGCAGTCACCAGCCCCACGATCCCGTCCTCGGTCACGGCCGGCATCCCGGACCGCACCTCGTGCTCGCGGCCACGGTCGATCAGCACGGTCCGGTACCACGGGGAGAGATCGCGGCTCGCCACCTGGGCAGGCAGCATGGGCAGATCGATCGCGTTGCGGACCTCCGCGATCTCGTCCAGGTGCTCGCTCTCGAGCAGGGCCTCCCGGTACTGGAGGTTCTCGTCCTCGAGCTCGGAGATCCGGGTCCGGAGGGCCTCGTTCTCGCTCTGGAGGCCGGTCAGCGCCACGTACTGCCTGACGAAGCCCCGGACGAGCCCCACCGGCGCGGTCAGCACCCTCTGGAGCGGGACGGCGATGTCGAGGAGCGCGGCAGGGACGGTGGAGAGGTCCTGGCTGTCGGGCCGGAGGATCCGGAGGGACCGGCGGTCGGCCGCCATCGTGGCCGAGGTGAGGGCCACGAGCGCGACGAACAGCAGGGGTACGCGAAAGCGATAGAGAAGCTCGCGCATCTCCGAGCTTTACGACCGGATCGTGACCTCCTTGAGCAGCCGGAGCTCGTCGAGGCACCGCCCGGTGCCGAGCGCCACGGCCGTCAGGGGATCTTCGGCCAGCATCACCGGAAGGCCCGTGGCCTCCCGGAGCAGGATGTCGAGGTTCGCGAGCAGCGAACCGCCGCCGACCATCACGATGCCCTTGTCCACGATGTCCGCCGAGAGCTCGGGGGGCGTCCGCTCGAGGGCGACCTTCACGCTCTCGACCACGGCGTTCACCGGCTCGGCGAGCGCCTCGCGCACCTCCTCGCTCTTCAGCTCGAGCGTCTTCGGCACGCCGACCACGAGATCGCGTCCCTTGATCTCCATGGTCCGGATGTCTTCGCTCGGGTACGCGGTGCCGATGTTGATCTTGATGAGCTCGGCGGTGCGCTCGCCGATCAGCAGGTTGTACTTGCGCTTCACGTAGTTGATGATCGCGTCGTCCATCTTGTCGCCACCGACGCGTGTCGAGTTGGCGTAGACGATGCCCGACAGCGAGATCACCGCGACCTCGGTCGTGCCACCTCCGATGTCGACGATCATGTTGCCGGACGGCTCCGTCACCGGGAGCCCGGCCCCGATCGCTGCCGCCATGGGCTCCTCGATCAGGTAGACCTCGCGCGCGCCAGCGGAGAGCGCCGAGTCGCGCACCGCGCGCTTCTCCACCTCGGTGATGCCCGACGGTACGGCGATGACGATGCGCGGGCGCACGAGCTTCGAGCGGTTGTGCACCCGCGTGATGAAGTAGCGGAGCATCGCCTCGGTGATCTCGAAGTCGGCGATGACGCCGTCCTTCATCGGCCGGATCGCGACGATGTTGCCCGGCGTGCGCCCGAGCATCTCCTTGGCTTCGCGGCCGACGGCGCGCACCTTGTCGGGCCCGCGTCCATCCTTCAGCACCGCGACCACGCTCGGCTCGGACACGACGATGCCGCGTCCCTTCGCATACACCAGCGTGTTGGCGGTGCCGAGATCGATCGCGAGATCGTTGGAGAACCAGCCCAAGATCGAATCCAGCAGCAAGTGGCTGCCTCCCGGATGCCCTCTCGATCCAGCCCGCGCCGGGCCCGCGCTGGAGCCCGAGGGACGAGTCGCAGGGCGTCCTTGTAAGTGCTCGATTTCGGAAGGTTTGGTCGGCGCCCGGAAACCGTGCGGATCGTACCCCCGCTCGCGCGCGCGATCAACCCGCAATCGCGCCTTCGCCCCCTTGAGACGCAGCCCCGGCTCCCGCACTCTGTGCGGCCATGCTCAACGTCCTCCGTCAGGGTCAGCGCTGGATCATGCTCGCCGTCATCCTCATCGTCGGCGGCGTCTTCGTCCTCTTCACCGGCCTGGGGCGCCCCCTCCTTCGCGGCGCGGCCGGGAGCGGCGTGGTCGTCGCCGTGGACGGCCGCGAGTTCGGCCCGCGCGAGGTGCTGCGCGTCCGGGCGCAGCAGGAAGAGGAATTCCGCCGATCGCTCGGCTCCGCCTTCGACCCGAAGGCCGCCGCGTCCCAGCTCGATGCGATCGCGGCCAACACGGTGGCCCAGCGCGCCATCCTCTCGACCGAGGCGGAGCGGCTCGGGCTGCGCGTCAGCGAGGACGAGCTCCGCGACACGATTCGCGGGATCGGCATCTTCCGCGACGAGAGCGGCAAGTTCTCGCGCGACCGCTTCCAGACGTTCGTGGAGTACGAGTACGGGACCGAGCGCCTCTTCCTCCAGGCCCTGCGGGACGATCTCCTCGCGCAGAAGCTCGCGCGTCTGATCGGATCGAGCGCGCAGGTCTCGGAGGCCGAGGCGCGGGAGGCGATCGGCCAGCGCCTCGAGCAGGTGGATCTGGCCCTCGTTGCCCTCGACGCCTCGAAGCCGCCCGAGGGGTTCGAGGCCACTCCGGAGGCGGTGCAGGAGCTCCTGGCCAAGGACGAGGCGCGGGTCCGGGCGGCCTACGACCAGCACGCAGACCGCTACCGCCAGCCCGAGCGGACGCACGCGCGTCACATCCTGGTGAAGGTCGGCAAGGACGCCCCCGAGGCCGAGGTGGAGGCCGCACGCGCCAAGGTGGTCGCGGCCCGCGACCGGATCGCGCAGGGCGCGGACTTCGCCGCGGTCGCGGGCGAGGTGTCCGAGGACCCGGGCTCCAAGGACAAGGGCGGAGACCTGGGGTTCTTCCAGCGGGGTCAGATGGTGCCCGCGTTCGAGGAGGTCGCCTTCACGATCACGCCGGGCACGCTGTCGGATCCCGTGCGCACGGACTTCGGCTGGCACGTGATCCAGGTCGAGGAGCGCCAGCCCGCCCAGAACCGGTCCTTCGAAGAGGTCCGCGAGGAGCTCGCGCGGGAGCTGCTCGGCCTGGACGCAGCGCGCGCCCGCGCGCGCGCCGACGCAGACCACCTGCTCGAAGCGGTCCGCGGCGGCCGCTCGCTGGAGGACGCCGCGCGCGACATGAAGCTCGTGATCCAGCGGCCCGGTCCGATGACCCGCCGGCCGGACGGCTTCGTCGCGGGCCTCGGCCTTGCGCCCGACCTGATGAACGCCGTGTTCGCAGCACCCGCCGATGCGAAGAGCCTGCCGCGGGTGTTCGAGGTGGGAGACCGGCTCGTGCTGGTGGAGATCCTCGATCACCGCGCGCCCGACGCCGACCGGATCGCAAAGGAGCTCCCGGGCGAAGTCGACCGCTTGAACCAGGAGAAGCGGCAGCGGCTCCAGCTCGCGTGGATCGACGCCCGCCGCGAGACCCTGGTCGCCGAAGGCCGCTACAAGGTCGACCCGACCGCGATCGACCAGAAGGCCGTCCGCTAGGCGAACCGCTCCTTCCGGTGCCGGATCAGCTCCATGAATTCGGCGCGCGTCTTCGAGTCGCTGTTGAAGACGCCCCTCATCGAGCTCGTGATCGCGAAGGTGTTCTGCTTCTCGACCCCCCGCATCATCATGCACAGGTGGATCGCCTCGACCACGACGCCCACGCCGCGCGGCGCGAGCACCGTTTCGATCGTCTCGGCGATCTGCGTGGTGAGCCGCTCCTGCACCTGGAGCCGCCGCGAGAACATCTCCACCAGCCGCGGCAGCTTCGACAGCCCCACGATCTTGCCTTCGGGGATGTAGGCGATGTGGACCCGGCCGAAGAACGGCAGCAGGTGGTGCTCGCAGAGGCTGTAGAAGTCGATGTCCTTCACCAGCACCATCTCGTCGTAGGTGACCGAGAAGAGCGCGTTGTTGAGGATCGTGGCGGGGTCCTGCTCGTAGCCGCCGGTCAGGAACCGGAACGCCCGCGCGACACGCGCCGGCGTGCGCTCGAGCCCGTCGCGTCCAGGGTCCTCCCCCAGCTCCTTCAGCAGCGCCGTCACGAGACCCTCGATCGGATCGCCCGGACCGCTCATGCGCTCTCCTCGTAGTCGAAGTGGTTGCGCGTTGTCTCCACCACGCGCACGCGCAGCAGCCTCCCGGCGCACGCCGAGGCCACGGGCATCGACAGCTCACGGTGCACGACGATCGCAATGTTCTCCGCGGTCGGAACGCGCTCGCGGAAGAGCGCATCGTCGTTCAAGCGGCGGTGATCGAAGCGGTCGAGCACGCGCTCGCGGACGATCGCATCGAGCGCCTCGGGCGGAACGATGAAACCGGTCGCCGGATCCGGCTCGCCCGCCACGGTGACCTCGAGCCCGTAGTCGTGGCCGTGGCCGTTCGGGTTCGCGCACTTCCCGTAGAGCCGCTCGTTCTCGGCGTCCGAGAGCGCGGGGTGGCGCAGGACGTGGGCGGCCGGGAAGCGGTAGCGGCGCGTCACGGCGATCAAGCGGTCCGCTCCGGCGCGGTCACGTCGACGAAGCAGTCGGCGTCCTGATGGAGGCGCACGGCGGCGAGCATTCCCGGCGGCAGCGCCGCTTCGAGGAGGCGGAAGACGAGGGCGGCCAGGTTCTCCGGCGTCGGCGCGTCCTTCTCGAAGTACGGGGTGTCGGCGACCAGGTCCTTGTGGTCGAAGCGCGCCACGATCTCGCGCTCCAGCAGGTCCTTCAGGTCCTTCAGGTCGAGCACCATCCCCGAGACCGGATCGGGCTCGCCCGCGAGCGTCACCTCGAGCCGGTAGTTGTGGCCGTGGGGCTGCGCGGCGCGCCCGAAGAGACGCCGGTTCTCGGCGTCCGACAGCTCGGGACGGCGATAGCGCAGGGAGGACGAGAACTCGACCGCCCGGGTGATCCGCACCAACGCTGCAACCCCTTGGAATCCGTGGGAGATTGCGAAGCTAGCCCGGGGGTCCGGAGCGTCAAGCGAGGGCCGCCCGGCGGTCGCGCTAGTAGCGGCGGAGGAGGCCCCGCACGACGCCCTGCACCACGACGTCGGCTGCGGGCAGTTCGAGCGGCCGGAGCGCGGCGTTCGCGGGCACGAGCCGGACGGTATCGCCGCGCCGCTGGAGCTTCTTCAGCGTCACCTCCTGGCCGCGGACGAGCGCCACCACGGTCTCGCCCTCGGCCGCCTCCGCCTGGCTCTCCACGATGACCACGTCGCCATCGCGGATGTGTTCCCCGATCATCGAGTCGCCGCGCACCCGCAGCGCGAAGCAGCGGCCGGAGCGGGGCACCAGCTCCAGCGGGACCGCGATCGCTTCGGGCACCTCGACGGACTCGAGGGGCGCGCCGGCAGCCACCACGCCCAGCAGCGGCACGGACACCACCGCGGAAGGCTCGGAGGACGCGGGCTCGACGGAACGCGACCGGTTCGCGCCCTTGCGCAGGAGCTTCTTCTCCACCAGCCGCTGCACGTGCTTGTGGACGGTGGCCACCGAGGTGAGCCCGAAGTGACGCCCGATCTCCTCGAGGCTGGGTGAATACCCGTGAGCGTCGATGAAGCCCCGGATGAAGTCGAAGATCTCGCGCTGCCGTCGGGTGAGGGCCATGGCTCTTCGTCGAAGTTTCGCCGGCCACGTTCCCCCAACCCGCGGGGGCCGTCAAGCCGCCCGGGAGCGCTCGCTTGCGTCCGCCCGCGTGGTGCATACACTGAGCCCCGCTTCTGGCAGTCGGCGTCCCCGACTGCTAGCGGGGCCACAGGGGCCCACACAGAAAAAGACATGCCATGAGAAGGGCGAGGAAATCCCGGGCTGCCGGGGTGCCGCGATCGGAGGAGTCCCCGACATGAAGATTCGTCCGCTTCAAGACCGCATCATCGTCAAGCGCGTGGAAGGCGAGGAGAAGAGCAAGGGCGGGATCATCATTCCCGACACCGCCAAGGAGAAGCCCCAGGAGGGCAAGGTCATCGCCGTCGGCAAGGGCAAGGTGACCGAGGATGGGAAGCTGCAGCCGATGGACGTGAAGAAGGGCGACCGCGTGCTCTTCAGCAAGTACGCCGGCACCGAAGTGAACATCGACGGCGAGGAGCACCTGATCATTCGCGAGGACGACGTCCTCGGCGTGCTCGAGTAAGGGAGACCGAACCAAATGTCCAAGGAAATCCGCTTCGACCAGGAAGCGCGCTCGAAGCTGCTGTCCGGTGTGAACCAGCTCGCGAACGCGGTGCGCGTGACGCTCGGCCCGAAGGGCCGCAACGTCGTGATCGAGAAGAGCTTCGGCTCTCCGACGGTGACGAAGGACGGCGTCACCGTCGCCAAGGAGATCGAGTTCGAAGACAAGTTCGAGAACATGGGCGCCCAGATGGTGCGCGAGGTCGCGAGCAAGACCTCCGACGTCGCGGGCGACGGCACCACCACCGCCACCGTGCTCGCCCAGGCGATCTTCCGCGAGGGCAGCAAGATGGTGGTCGCGGGCATGAACCCGATGGAGCTGAAGCGCGGCATCGACAAGGCCGTCTCGGCCGTGATCGAAGAGCTGAAGAAGATGTCGAAGCCGACTCGCGACTCGAGCGAGATCGCCCAGGTCGGCACGATCTCCGCGAACGGCGACACCGAGATCGGCAAGATCATCGCGGACGCGATGCAGAAGGTCGGCAAGGAAGGCGTGATCACGGTCGAGGAAGCGAAGTCGATGGAGACCATCCTCGACGTTGTGGAAGGCATGCAGTTCGACCGCGGCTACCTCTCCCCGTACTTCGTCACCGACCCGGAGAAGATGGAGGCCAACCTCGAGGACCCGCTGATCCTCCTCCACGAGAAGAAGATCAGCAGCATGAAGGACCTCCTGCCGCTGCTCGAGCAGGTCGCCCGCCAGGGCCGCCCGCTCCTGATCGTGGCCGAGGACATCGAGGGCGAGGCGCTCGCCACGCTCGTGGTGAACAAGATCCGCGGCACGCTGGCAGCGTGCGCGGTGAAGGCCCCGGGCTTCGGCGATCGCCGCAAGGCGATGCTCCAGGACATGGCCATCCTCACCGGCGGCCAGGTCATCGCGGAGGAGCTCGGCCTCAAGCTCGAGAACGTGACGCTCAAGGACCTCGGCAAGGCGAAGCGGGTCAAGATCGACAAGGACAACACGACGATCATCGACGGCGCAGGCGCCAAGAAGGACATCGAGGGCCGCGTCAGCGAGATCCGCAAGCAGATCGAGGAGACCACGTCCGACTACGATCGCGAGAAGCTCCAGGAGCGCCTCGCGAAGCTGGTCGGCGGCGTGGCCGTCATCAAGGTCGGTGCCGCCACCGAAACCGAGATGAAGGAGAAGAAGGCGCGCGTCGAGGACGCGCTCCATGCGACGCGCGCGGCAGTCGAGGAGGGCATCGTCCCCGGCGGCGGCGTGGCGTACCTGCGGTCGCAGCGCGTGCTCGACGACCTGAAGGTGTCGGACGAGCAGATGGCGGGTGTGAACATCATCCGCCGCGCGATCGAGGAGCCTCTCCGGATGATCTCGCAGAACGCGGGCGTCGAGGGCTCGATCGTGGTCGACAAGGTGAAGCAGGGCAAGGGCGCCTTCGGCTTCAACGCGGCGACCGAGGAGTACGAAGACCTGCTCAAGGCCGGCGTGATCGACCCCACCAAGGTGTGTCGGACCGCGCTGCAGAACGCGGCCTCCGTGGCCAGCCTTCTGCTCACCACCGAGGCGATGATCGCCGAGAAGCCGGAAGACAAGAAGGACGGCGGCGGCGGGATGCCCGGCGGCGGCATGGGCGGAATGGGCGGGATGGGCGGGATGGGGATGTAGTCCCCGCCTTCCCTACGCGTCCACGCGTAGATCCAGAGGCCCCGGAGCGAGAGCTCCGGGGCCTCTTCGTTTGTCCGCAATCGAGGGGACACACGCCGCCACTGGAGGCGCTCGTCGGCCACCTCCACATCAGGGGAAGGGGAGTCCACTCCTCCGCCGGACCGAGGGACGGGCGTCGATCGGAAGGAGTGGGCCGCCCCAGGAGGACGGCCCGTGCGTTGCTCCCGCTCGAGATTCCCGCTCGCGATCTCCTTGTGTGTCGGCATCTTCGCGCCGCCCGCGGCTCGGGCGTCGCCCGTGCTCGTGACCTACGACTTGAGCCGGTCCTCGTTGTCGAGCACGAGCCCCGTCGCGGTGAGCATCCCGCCGCAGGGGACGCTCGCAGGATCCATCCAGATCGCCTACACGAGCAACGACCTCGGCGACATCCTCGAAGGGCCGGCGTCGCTCGAGGCGGTCGATCTGCAGGCCGTGCTCGACATCTCGACCGTCCTCTTCGGAAATGCCGTCACCATCTCCGGCCCGGCTGACGTGAGCCTGCTCGCTCCCGTCCCCGGGCTGTTGTCGGGGACTCAGCTCGCCTTCGCGAATCGGTGGCCTCCCGCTCGCGGTGAAGTTCACGCTGGGCGGGGACGAGATCGACCGCGAGATCGTCCCGACGGTGCCCGAGCCCGGCACGCTGCTGCTGCTCGCGCCGGGCATGGCCGCCTTGTCGGCGTTCGGCCGTCGTCGAACCTAGGCGGCGTGGCGCTCTTCGCCACCCGGAGCGGCTGCTCGCGGCCGCCCTTCACGCGCCACGACGCGACGGTTGCCTCGATATCAGGATAACTATATCCTGATATCCACCATGCTGTCGCAAACCGGCGAGTACGCACTCCGCTCCGCCAGCTTCCTCGCTCGCGAGTACGGGGCTCCGCGAACGATCGCAGAGATCGCTGCGCAGACCCACGTACCGAGCGGATACCTCGCCAAGGTCTTGCAGCAGCTCTCCCGGGCGGACCTCGTGCGCTCGCAACGCGGCCTCGGCGGCGGCTTCGTGCTCGCGCGTTCTCCGGCTCGGATCTCGGTGCTCGAGGTGTTGAATGCCGTGGACCCGGTGCGTCGCATCGTGCTGTGCCCGCTCGGGCTGCCCGAGCACGCCAAAGTCCTCTGCGCCCTCCATCAGAAGCTCGACGACGCCTACGCGACGATCGAGTCGTCGTTCCGTGACACCACCCTCAGCGACCTCCTCCGCGTATCGGTCGCGCGAGGGTCGCCCATTCCCTGGCCGCCGCCCGCCGCCCCGCGGCCGGCCGCCAAACGTCCCGCAGGGCTCGGGCCCGCGGGCGCCCGACCCAGGAGGAGGACCCGATGGAAGTGATCGTCCGTAAGTCTCCGCCCCTCTGGCTGATGACCCTCGGAGGTGTCGGAGTTGCCGCCATCCTCGGGGGCCTCGTTTGGGCGCTGTTCGTCGCCGCCCGCAACTTCTCGCACATCGGGGTGTAGGGATGTCCGGATCCACCCCCCGCTCGGACGCGCCGCTCGCGTCGCTCGGCCTCGCGGCCATCGCCTTCGTGCTCGCGGCTCCGCTCGCCGGCCGGTCGGGCCTGTCCGTGCTGGCGAACGCCCTGATGATCCTGGCCGCGGTCGCCGGCGCCGGCGCGTTCGGCCTCGCGACCATTCACACCCTGCGCGCGGCCCGTCGTGGGCCCGCGCGCCGGGATGGGAGGATCGAGCCGTGACGAAGGCCACCACGCGCCGCTTCTTCTTCGGCGGGACGATCGTGTTCACGCTCATCTTCATCGGGCTCACGATCCAGACCCACTCGACCATCGCCGCCCGCACGCACGATGACCAGATCACCGACGCCGTCCGGCGCGGCCTCGGCGTCTGGGGCCGCCATGACTGCGAGAACTGCCACACGCTGCTCGGAGAGGGTGCCTATTTCGCGCCCGACCTGACGCAGATCGTCGCCCAGCGCGGCGACGTGTATCTCGCCCAGTTCATCGCGCAGCCGTCGCGCTTCTATTCGGAGGAGCGGAACGGCCGCCTGATGCCGGAGCTCGGACTCTCGCCGCAGGAGATCCAGGACGTGATCGCGTTCCTTGGCTGGGTCGGGAAGATCGACACGAACGGGTGGCCTCCGCGACCCATCCTCGTGTCGGGCGTCTCCGTACGCGGACTGCCCGGGCTGGAGACGAGCCCGGCAGCCACCGGGGCGGCCGCGCGGGGGCAGGCGCTGTTCAACGGCGCGGGCGCCTGTTCGAGCTGCCACGCCGTGGCCGGCGCCACGGTGCTCGTGGGACCGTCACTCGCGGGTGTCGCTGAACGCGCGGCCGAGCGCGTCACCGCCGTCGGGTACAACGGGAGCGCCGTGGACGCTGGGGGCTACCTGCGCGAGTCGATTCTGGAGCCGAGCGCGTTCCTGGTGCCCGAGGACCGCTTCGCGACACTCACGCACACGTCCCTCATGCCCGCGGGCTACGGGACGCAGCTCTCACCCGAGCAGATCGACGACCTCGTCGCCTACTTGAAGACCCTCCAGTAGGAGAACCGCATGATCCATCGCAGCCAACGCGTCGCCTACGCCTATTTCCTCGCAGCGATCCTGCTCCTCGCGCTGCAGGTGGCGTTCGGGTTCCTGCTGATCGCGAAGTACCTCGGACCTGATCCGTTGCTCGGGGTTCTCAATTTCGCGACAGCCAAAGAGTGTCACACCAACCTCTTGCTGGTATGGCTCCTCACGGGCTTCATGGGCGCGACGTACTGGCTCGTGCCCGAGGAGTCGCGAACGGAGCTCTACAGCGAGGAGCTCGCGTGGGTACAGCTGGGGCTCTGGCTCGCCATCGGCGTCACGACGATCGGGTGCTACCTGGCCGGGGTCACCGAGGGTCGCAAGTTCCTCGAGATGCCGTTTCCGCTCAAGATCGGCGTCGTCGTCGTGTTCGGCATCTTCCTCTTCAACGTCGTGATGACCATCCGGAAGGCCGGACGCTTCACCACCACCGAGGGCGTGCTGATCGGCGGCCTGGCTGGCGCCGCTCTCCTCTTCGTGCCGGCCCTCATCCATTTCGACAACTACACCCTCGACCGTTTCTACCGCTGGTGGGTGGTCCACCTCTGGGTGGAAGGGGTGTGGGAGCTGATCCAGGGGGCGCTGCTCGCGTTCCTGCTCATCCGGTTGTCGGGAGCGGATCGTGAGGTGCTCGAGAAGTGGCTGTACGTGATCGTCGGGCTCACCTTCCTCTCGGGCATCCTCGGTACGGGGCACCACTACTACTGGATCGGGACGCCGCCCTACTGGCTGTGGGTGGGAGGCGCCTTCTCGGCGCTCGAACCCCTCGCCTTCCTGGGCATGGCCATGTACTCCTACACCACACTACGACGTTCGGGCCTCTCCCATCCCAACGTGATCGCGCTGCATTGGACGCTGGGCTCCGCGATCTTCTCGACCATCGGCGCCGGCATCCTGGGGCTCGCTCACACCTGGCCCCAGGTGAATCGCTGGACGCACGGCACCCACATCACGACGATGCACGGACACCTCGCCTTCTTCGGCGCGTACGCGATGATCGTGCTCGCGATCATCACCTACGCCCTGCCCGCCCTCACCGGCCGGAGCGAGGAGGAGCGCCAGACGCGGCTCGGTCTCTGGGCGTTCTGGCTCATGATCGCCGGAATGTTCGGGATGACGATGGCGTTCGCCGCGGCGGGCATCACGCAGACCTATCTCGAGCGCATCCTCGGCCTCGGCTACGTGGAGGCGCAGCAGAAGATCCAGGTCCACTACCTGATGGTGCTCGGGACCGCGACGATCTTCGCGGCGGGCGTGGCGGCGTTCCTGCTCGACTTCGTGCGTGCGGGCGCGCCTGCCACCGTGCAGTCGTCGACGGCCTTCAATGCCGCCGTTGCGGCGCGCTGACCAGGAGGGTTTCTCGTCATCATGAGCGCACCCGTCCGTCTTCGTGAAGAGATGCGAACACCGGAGGCCTCCGCTCCCAGCCTGCTCGAGCCGCGGCCGGCGCAAGCGCCCTGGTATCGGCCGGCGGGCGACGAGCTGACGCTCTTCGAAGCGGCCGCCGCCCGCCGCCTCCCGGTGCTGCTCACGGGACCGACGGGTTGCGGCAAGACGCGGTTCGTCCGTCACGTCGCGTGGCGTCTCGGCCGACCACTCGTCACCATAGCGTGTCACGACGACCTCTCCGCCCACGACCTCACGGGCCGCTGGCTCGTGCGCGGCGGCGAGACCGTGTGGCAGGACGGCCCGCTCACGGCCGCAGTGCGCGCCGGCGCGGTTGCGTACCTCGACGAGGTCGTCGAAGCGCGGCAGGACACGGTCGTCGTGTTGCACCCGCTCGCGGACGATCGGCGGCTGTTGCCGCTCGAACGCAAGGGCGAGATCGTCGAGGCGCACCCCGACTTCCAGCTCGTGATCTCCTACAACCCCGGCTACCAGAGCGTCGCCAAGGAGCTCAAGCCGTCCACGAGGCAACGCTTCGTCGCGATCGCGTTCGACTACCCGTCGGCAGGCGCGGAGGCCGAGATCGTGGTCGCCGAGTCGGGCGTCGCCCCGGCGACCGCGCGCGCGCTCGTGCAGCTCGCGCAGCGGCTCCGACCGCTCCGCGACCGCGGTCTGGCCGAGGTGCCGAGCACGCGGCTGCTGGTCCACGCGGCGCTGCTCGCCGCCGGAGGGCTCACGCTCCAGCGCGCCGCGGAGATCGCGATCGCCGCGCCGCTCACCGACGACCCCGAGCTCGCGCGCGCAGTGCGCGAGATCGCCGCCGCCGTTCTCGGCTGAGGCAGAGGTGCCGGAGGCGGAGGACATCTTTCTCCACGCGGCCGAGCGCGCGACCCACGTGGTGTCGGCGTTGTGGCGCCGGCGAAACGTCGAGGCGACACCTCACGGCGTCGACCTCGCGACGGAGGCACGGCGCCTCGGGCTCTGGATCGATGCGACCGTCGGCACGAGCTTCGGGCTCGTCGCCTGCGATCCCCCGCCACGTCCGCACGGGCTCGCCGGCTGGCTCGCGGGTCGGCTCGGCGACCGCGCGCCCTGGTCGGACCAGCCGGCGGCGTACGCCTTCACCGATGGCGAGCGCCTCTTCCTGCCGCGGGACCTCCCGGCGAACGATCCCGAAGCGACGCGCGCGCTTCTCCTCCTCATGGCGCTCGGCCAGGCGCGCCGCGCGGCGCGGGGCAGCCTGGCCGCGCTCCCCGACGAGCCGGAGGTGCGCGACGTCTACTGGGCGCTCGACGGCGCCCTCACCGATGGGTGGCTGGCCTTGCACTGGCCGGGCCTCACGCCCGCGCTGGGAGCCGAGCGCGTCCGCGCGCTTCGCGCGCGGCCGGCGGCCTGCGTGCTGCGTCCCGTCGAGTGGCGGATCGAATCGCTCGTGCGCGCCCTCCTCGCAGCCGCTCCGGCGGACGGCGCCGCCCTGGCCGCCAAGGTTGCGTCGGGCGCAGCCACGCCCACGGCGCTCGCGCGCGTCGCCCGTCTCCTGACGGGGGCCTTCCCGCCGCGCCACCGTCGCGACCGCGCCTATCGCGGCTGTGCGCCGGTCGCGCACTGGGGCGTGCCGCGGGGCGATCTCCTCGCGGCGCCGCGCGCGTCGACCGCGACACAGGGCCTCGAGGAGCCGCGGCCTTCCCGCGCGAAGGGTCATGCCCTGCCTCGTCGCGTGGAGGTCCGCGACGCGGATCCGGAGGAGCTCGAGGGCCGGAGCGGGGCCTTCGCGCTCGCCTTCGGGGACCCGGAGCTCTCGGTCCAGGATCCCGCCGGCGTGCAGCGGCCGCGCGACGAGGGCGACGAGCCGGATCTCGAGGCGCTCGCGGAGGAGCTCGCGAATCTCGACGCGGCCGCCCGCGTACGCGCGCCCGGATCCGTGCGCGAGGTGCTCGAGCGGGACGAGCCCCGGCGTGGCGCCGCGCGTCGCGACGCCCCCGGCGCGGGCGACGAATCGGGCAAGGCGCTCCGGTTCCCGGAGTGGGACGCCCGGTGCGGCGCCTACGTCGCCGATCGCTGCCGCGTGACGGTCGGAGACGCCGAGCGACTCGACGCCGCATGGGCGGGCCACGTGGCGCGCGAGCGGGGGCCGCTATTCCGGCGGGTCCGGCGGCGGTTCGAGGCGCTCCGCCCGCGCCGCGCGCGCTCCCCCCGCCAGCTCGACGGCGACGATCTCGACCTCGCCGCCTTCGTCGACGAGCAGAGCGCGGCGCGCGCAGGCGCGTCCCCGAGCGGGCGCGTGTACACGCTCCCACGCCCGCGGCGGCGAGACGTGGCGGTCGCGCTGCTCCTCGACGTCTCGGGCTCGACGGACGCGCAGGTGAACGGGCGCGAGCGCGTGATCGACGTGGAGAAAACTGCGACGCTCGCGTTCTGTGAGGCACTCGCTGCGCTCGGCGATCGGCACGCGGTCTATGCGTTCTCGGGACGGGGACCCGAAGGCGTGCGCATCCGGCGCGTGAAACGCTTCGGCGAGCATCTGGGCGACAGCGTCCGCGCGCGCATCGGCGGCCTGCAGCCCGAGTCCTTCACGCGGCTCGGCGCCGCGCTCCGCTTCGTGTCGGCCCGGCTCGCCCGGGAGGCCGCGCGCGTGCAGCTCCTGCTCCTCCTCTCCGATGGCAAGCCCTACGACGACGACGAGTACTCGGGGGAGTACGCCTTCGCGGACGTCCGTCAGGCCATCGCGGAGGGCGAGCTCGCCGGGGTACGTCCGTTCTGCCTGACGATCGACCGCGAGGCCGCCGACTACCTTCCGCGTCTCTTCGGCGCCGGCCGCTCTGCGTCGATCGCAAGCGTCCGGCAGCTCCCGGAGCGCCTGCCGGAGCTCTACCGGCGCCTCACCGCCGGCGCTTGACCGGGTCGCGGAGAGGCTCAGATCCGGATGGCGCCGGCCGTGATCCGTCCGTGCAGCGCCGCGTCGAGGGGCACGTAGCCCGCGCGCTCGGAATCGAAGAAGAGGAGCGGCTCCGTCACGCGGCGGGGATCGAAGCCGTCTTCGACGAGATCGACCTTCCGGTGCTTGAAGGTGCCGGTGACCTCCATCTCCTCGCGCAGGCGCACGAACAGCGGCCGGGCGTAGGCGGGCAGGTCGCTCGTCATCCGCTCGACGAGACGCGCCGGGTCGAAGCCCTCGTCCACGACGAGCGCGGCCATCCCCGCGCGGCCGTCCTGCCCCGGGACCGACACTCCGTAGACGTTCGCCTCGCGCACGCCGGGACAGCGCGACAGCACCTCCGCAACCTCGCTCGTCGCCACGTTCTCGCCCTTCCACCGGAAGGTGTCGCCGATGCGATCCACGAAGTAGAAGTAGTCCTCGTCGTCGAAGCGCAGCAGGTCGCCGGTGCGGAAGTAGGCGTCACCCTTCACGAAGACGTCGCGCAGCACCTTCTTCTGCGTCGCTTCCGCGCTGGTGTAGCCCTCGAAGCGCGAGCGCTCGGTGATGCGACCGATGGCCTCGCCCACCTCGCCGGGTCCGCAGGCCACGCAGAAGCCGTTCGCGCCCCGCACGTGCGTGTCCTTGTCGACGTCGTAGCGGACGAGCTGGATTCCCATGAAGCGGCGGACGAAGCCCGGCATGCGCCCGACGGACCCCAGCTTGCCGTCGAAGTTCATGAGGGCGACGTTGCCCTCGGTCGCGCCGTAGAACTCCACGATGCGCGGAATCCGGAAGCGCGCCTGGAAGGGCTCCCACACCTCGGGGCGCAGCCCGTTGCCGATGCAGACGCGCACACGGTGACGCTTCTCGTCCGGATGCTCGGGCGCGTGGAGGAGGTAGCGACACAGCTCTCCGATGTACTGGAAGGCCGTCGCGTCGTAGCGCACGCAGTCCGACCAGAAGCGGCTCGCCGAGAAGCGCCGGGTCAGGATGATGGCGCCGCCCGACAGCAGGCCGGCGCCGGCGGCCATGACGCCGCCGGCGGAGTGGTAGAGCGGAAGGGTCACGTACATCCGGTCGTCGGACGTGAGCCCCTGCGCCGCAGCGGCGCCGCCGCCCATCATGACGGCGCGCTGATGGCTCACGTTCGCCGCCTTCGGCAGGCCCGTCGTTCCGCTGGTGTAGATGTAGAAGAGGCGATCGCCCGCCACGACGCCCCTGCGGGCCTCCCGGCCGAGGGTGACGCCCGACTGCGCCGCGAGGGCCGTGTCCAGGTCGAGCGCGTCCGGGACGGCGGCGCCCGTCGCCCACACCTCGGGCCAGCTCGCCACGTGCGCCCGCGCCGACCCCAGCGCGTCCGCGAGCTCCGCGCCGAGCACGAGATGCTTCGCCTCGGCGACGGAGAGACTGTGCGCGAGCGGCTGACCCCGGAGATTCGTGTTGATCAACGCCGTGACGGCGCCGATCTTCGCGAGCCCGAGCCACGTGAAGACGTACTCCGGACGGTTCTCCATCAGGAGCGCCACCACGTCACCGCGGGCGAGGCCGAGCCCGCTGGCCCAGCGCGCGACGCGGTTCGCGTTCGCGTCGAGCTCCGCGTAGGTGACGACCCGGTCCTCGAACAGGATCGCCGGACGGCTCGGCCCCTCGGCCACGCGGGCTTCGATGAGGTCGGCGATCGTGGTCGGCGCGTCCGGCTTGACCTTCCGCACCATCGCGTAGGCGCGGGACAGGTCGCGGACGTAGCGAACGTCGAGAAGGAGCTTCCGCAGGATGGGCATGACCCAACTCTGCACGAGGTCCCTCGGTGGTGTCGAGCCCGAACCGGCGCTGCGGACCCGGCGGGCGCGGCGGTCGGCTAGCGCGGTCGGCCGCGGCCCCACGAACGGGGTCCGCGCCGGCTCGGCCCGGACCGCGAGGGATGCGGTCCGGCCGCGGGATCTGACCGGGATTCGGGCCGGCGTGCCCGGCTCGTGCCCGCGCTCCCTGCGCCGCCGGGACGGGCCCCGCCGGTCGGGCGGCGCGCCGCGCGCGCAGACGACCGGGCGCGGTCGTCCGCCTTCCGGGCGCGCAGGGCGGCGATGCGCTCTCCGCGCGGCACCTCGAGGCGCCCCGCTGGCCTCGCCGCGTAGTCGAAGTCGGGCAGCGTGACCCGAGGCAGCCGCTTGCCGATCGCACGCTCGATCCGCGCGAGATCGCCCTCCTCGCCGGGCGACACGAAGGTGAATGCGTCGCCGGTCGCCTCCGCGCGCGCCGTGCGTCCGACGCGGTGGATGTAGTCCTCCGGCACCTCCGGAACGTCGAAGTTCACCACGTGTCCGAGGGCCTCCACGTCGATCCCGCGCGCGGCGATGTCCGTCGCCACGAGCACGCGGTAGTAGCCGCTCTTGAAGCCCGCCAGCGCCTGCGTGCGCTGGGCCTGCGACCGGTTGCCGTGGATGCGCGCGGCTTTCAGGCCGTGACGGACGAGATGCTCGGCCAGCCGGTTCGCACGGTGCTTCGTGCGCGTGAAGACCAGCGCTTCGCGCATCTCACCACGCTCCAGGAGCGCGACCAGCAGCGCGGACTTGAGCTCCTGCGCCACCGGATAGATCGCCTGGGTGATGCCTACGGCCGGTGCGGCCTTCCGCGCGAGCTGGAGGACGGCCGGGTCGCGCAGCATCTCGCGCGCGAGCGTTGCGATCGGAGCAGGCATCGTGGCGCTGAAGAAGAGCGTCTGCCGCCGCGCGGGGACGTGGCGCAGGATCCGGCGGATGTCGGGCAGGAAGCCCATGTCGAGCATGCGGTCGGCCTCGTCGAGCACGAGGTGCTCCAGTCCGCCGAGCTTCGCGTACGCGGATCGGAAGTGGTCGAGGAGGCGTCCCGGCGTCGCGACCAGCACGTCGACGCCGCTGCGGAACGCATGCTCCTGCGGGCCCATCCCGACGCCGCCGTAGATCGCCGCGGCGGTGATCGGCGTGTGTACGGCGAGGTCGTTCAGGTCCTCGAGGATCTGCGCGGCCAGCTCGCGCGTCGGCGTGAGCACGAGCGCACGCGTGGTGCCGCGGGGCCGGCCGATCAGCTGGTGGAGGATCGGGAGGAGGAACGCTGCGGTCTTGCCGCTTCCTGTTGCGGCGGAGGCGAGCAGGTCGCGGCCGTCGAGCGCGGGCGGAATGGCGTCGATCTGGATGGGCGTCGGGCGGGTGAACCCGAGCTCCTTGACCCCCTTGAGGAGACTGGGATGAAGCTTGAGAGCATTGAAGGGCACGAAGAGTCCTTGTGTGGGGGCGTGTCGTGAGGCCGGATCGTCCGGCGCACGCATGCCGAGAGGGAGCTTCCGTCAGGGAGACCGCCGGATGCGCTTGGGGCTGGGCTGGCTCGGAGGACGGGGGCGGCTCGGGTGCCGCGCCGGAGGACAGGCTAGCACGCTCCCGGGGCGTCGCGAGTGCGCCGGCGGAGTCGGGGGTCCCGGCGGATCGAGCACGCGCCGGAAGCCGCGCGCGAACGTGTAGGTGTCACGGCCTTCCCGAGCCATGCCTCGCTTGACAGGCATGCGGATGCACCTCCAGAATCCGCCCGCGCGCGAGCCCTCCCTGGAATCGACGCGTCGAGGGGAAGACGCTTCGCTCCGGACCCCTTCCCGTGCCTCGCCCCTGAAGAGAATCCGCCCTGGAGAGAATCCGATGTGGAAGTGCGTGACGGGCTCCCGCGGCCGTAGAGCGCTCCATGCGCTCGCGTGCGGCGGGCTCCTCCTGCTCTCGCCCCTTCTCCAGAGCTGTGACACGAGCACCGTCTACTTACGTGGACGTCGCTACGGGCAGCGATTCGCGGGACGGGCGCACCGAGGCCACCGCGTTCCGGACGATCAAACACGCTTCGGCAATCGCGCAGCCCGGAAACGTGATCGCGATCAAGGGAGGTCCCCAGCCCTACGAGAACGACTCGATCGTGCCTCAGCGCAGCGGTTCCGCGGCGGCGCACGTCCTCTACGAGGGCTATGGCGCTCAGCTCCCGCGCATCACACGCAATGACACGGCCGCCTCACCGATGCCCTGGCAGTGCATCCAGCTCAACCGGGTCGACTACGTCGACGTGCGCGGCGTGATCTGCGACGGGCGGGGGAGTGGCGTCGGGGAGGACTATCGGCGGACCGGGTTCGGCCAGTACGTCGTCATCAGCGGCGGGCAGCACAACACCGTCTCGAGTTGTCAGTTCGTCGGAGCGATCTCCGGCTTTCCCTCCGCGCCGGGCTCGTCCGTCTGGAACAAGAGCCCCGCGATCGAAATCCAGAGCAACACGAGCGCCGGCCTGCGCCCTGCGTCGTACAACGCCATCTCGTCGAGCCAGATCACGCCATCGACCGGCCTCCCGAACGTCGGCGTCATGATCTGGGAGTACTCTTCGAACAACCTGATCGAGGACAGCACCATCCAGCTGCCCGTCGGCGCGCTCTACAAGTCCCACGCGGCGCTCCAGATCCTCTCGTCGTACAACAGGATTCGAAACAACTCGATCCGCAACGCCGGTTGGACGACGATTTCGATCATGCGCCCCTTCGACCCGAGCGCGGAGCTCGCGTACTACAACGTGATCGAGGGGAATCGCATCTCGGGCACGGGCAACAGCGGCAACGCGATCCAGCTCCAGTCGCAGCGCAACATCCTTCGCCGCAACGTGATCGATGGCAACACGGGCAAGGCGATCGCCATCGGCCGCGGCAGCGGCGTGCCGCCGTCGAGCTCGCCCGAACAGGCGAGGTACTTGAGCCAGAACCGCATCTACCACAACGTCTTCTACCGGAACGCCGGCTCCACGGGCGCTTCGGACGGCGTCGTGGCCATCCAGGTCGACTGCGATGCGACCGCGTTCGGAAACACGGAAGGCAATACCCTCGTGAACAACATCTTCTTCCGGAACCGCCTCGCCGCCCCGTCCCCCCAGACCCAGATCTCGATCGACATGGGCTACTCCGCGGTCCCGGCGAGCTGCGTCCCCGCGGACCCGAAGAGCGTCAACGGGCCGAACCTCACGGTGGTCGCGAACAACTCGGTGCGCCTCGACACGTCGTCGTCCACCGGGACGCCGCTGCTGTACGTGAAGGAGGTCGCCAACCCGAGCCAGAGCGTGTCGGCTGCGCAGACGCGCTATCCGACGCTGTTCCGGAGCAACCTCGAGGTGGATCCGGCCTTCGTCGATCCCGACGCGGTCGCGCCCGATTTCCACCTCCGGGCGTCGAGCCCGGTGATCGACAAGGGCGCCTACCTTGCGACCGTCGTGTCGGCCGTCGGCGTCGCTCCCTACACCACGGTGCAGCTCTCCGACGTGGGAAGCTTCTCCGACGGGGATTCGATCGCGGACGGAGACGCCGTCCAGTTCGCGTCCTCGGGCGCCATACGTACGATCGTGTCGATTGATCGAGCGCTCAACCGGATCTCGTTCACTCCGTCGCTCTCCTCCGTCGTCGTCGGGGACGGCGTGGCGCTCCCGTGGACGGGCGCGCGTCCAGACCTGGGCGCCTTCGAGCGCTAGCGTGCGCGGCGATCCCCTCCCCCGGCTGCGGCGGCTCTGTCTCGCGCTGCCCGAGGTGACGGAGCGCCTCAGCCACGGCGAGCCGACCTGGTTCGTGCGTGGAAGGAGGACCTTCGCGATGTATGCAAACCATCACCACGACGACCGGCTCGGATTCTGGTGCGCGGCCGCTGCCGACGTGCAGCAGATGCTGGTGGCGGCGAAGCCGGAGCGATTCTTCGTTCCGCCGTACGTGGGCGCTCGCGGGTGGCTCGGCGTCTACCTCGACGTGCCGGCCGACTGGGAGCAGATCGCGGATCTCGTCGTCGACGCATACCGCCAGATCGCCCCGGAGCGTCTCGTCGCGCAGCTGGACGAGCCTGCCGCCATGGCGCGGAAGCGCAAGGCCGAGGCCCCGCGTCGCTGACCCGCGGACGTCGCTCGGTCTACCCCCGGATCGGGGGCGGTTCGAACGCGCGCACCGGGGGCAGTGCGCCCTCGAATCGCTCTACTTCGACGAGCGCGTGCTGTCCGGAGCAGCCCTGCGAGAGACGGGACGCGCCGACGTCCCGCGTCAGGACGTTGGGGTTGCCATGAACGCACATCGCCGTGTCGGCTCCCGGGTCGTCGGGATCGAACCAGGCGCCGGTCGAGAGCTGCACCACGCCGATCCGGACGTCGTCCGTCACGACCGCTCCGGCGAGGCAGCTCCCCCGCTCGTTGAAGAGGCGCACCACGTCGCCGTCGGTGATCCGACGCGCGGCGGCGTCGGCTGGGTGGATGCGCACCGGCTCGCGTCCCTGCACCTTCGCGGCCTGGCTGTAGGGCCCGAGGTCGAGCTGCCCGTGCAGACGCGTGGCCGGATTGTTCGCCACCAGCGCGAGCGGGAAGCGGGCGGCCTTCGGCGAGCCCAGCCACTCGTCGCTCTCCAGCCACGCCGGGTGCCCGGGGCAGTCTTCGTAGCCGAACCCGGCCACGGTCTCGGAGTAGAGCTCGAGCTTGCCGCTCGGAGTGCGCAGCGGATGTCCCTTCGGATCCACCCGGAACCCGTCGAACAGCACCCGGTCGGCTTCGACGTCGGGGATCTCCACCGATCCCGCGGACCAGAACTCCGCGAAGGAGGGCGCCGCGATTCCGGCGTCGGCGAGCGCGCGACGCAGCTCCGCGTACAGCTGCTCGAGCCAGGCGCGCTCGTCCTTGCCCTCGGTGAACGCGTCGGCGAAGCCGAGCCGCGCAGCCAGGCCCGCGAGGATGTCGTAGTCGCTCCGCGCTTCGCCGATCGGCGCCACCACCTGCTGCATCGCGATCACCCGGGCGTCGGCGCGGCCCGACCCGATGTCGTTGCGCTCGAAGGACGTCGTCGCCGGGAGCACGAGGTCGGCGTGACGCGCCATCGCGGTCCAGTACGGCTCCTGCACGATCACGGTGTCGGGTCGCGCCAGCGCGCGGCGCAGCCGGTTCAGGTCCTGGTGGTGATGGAACGGGTTCCCGCCCGCCCAGTGCACGAGTCGGATGTCGGGATAGGTGTACCGCTCGCCGTCGTAGTCGAAGGGCTCGCCGGGCTGCAGCAGCAGGTCCGCGACCCGCGCAACCGGGATGAACGCGCGCACGGGGTTGCGCCCCACCGGCACCATCGGGAGGGGAACCGACGCGCTCGAGCTCCCGAGATCTCCCATCGACCCGTAGCCGTGGCCGAAGCCGCCGCCGGGGAGCCCGATCTGCCCGAGCAGCGCCGCCAGCGCGAGGGCCGCCCACACCGGCTGCTCGCCGTGCTCGGCCCGCTGCAGCGAGTACGACACGGTGATCAGCGTGCGTGACGCCGCCATCTGCCGGGCGAGCGCGCGCAGATCGCCTGCCGCTATGCTCGACCTCTGCTCCGCCCACTCCGGGCTCTTCGCGATTCCGTCGGACGCGCCCAGCACGTAGTCGATGAACCGGTCGGCGCCGTGGCAGCATCGCTCGAGGAACGCCTCGTCGTGCAGCCCTTCGGTGACGAGGACGTGGGCGAGCGCGAGCATCACTGCGACGTCGCTCAACGGCACGAGCGGGTGCCAGCGCGCGTGCGCTTCGGCGACCACGTCATCGCGCAGCGGGCTGAAGTGCGCGATCTGCATGCCGCGGTCGCGCGCCGCGGCGAGATGCCCCCGGATCCCATGGCGCGCCATCCCGCCCGGCGCCACGAACGTATTCTTGATCGGAAGGCCGCCGAACGCGACCAGCAGATCGGTGTGCTCGGCGATGACCTGCCACGAGGTCGCCTTGCGGAACACCGCCCCCGCGCTGCCCACCACGTGCGGCAGCAGGACGAGCGAGGCGCCGATGCTGTAGCTGTTGCGGGACGACGTGAAGCCGCCGGCCAGCGCGAGGAAGCGGTGCAGCTGGCGCTGGCTCTGGTGGAACAGCCCCGCGCTCGCCCACCCGTACGAGCCGCCGAAGATCGCCTCGTTGCCGTGCTCTGCGATCACGCGCCGGTACTCGGCGGCAGCGCGGTCCTCCGCTTCTTCCCACGACAACGCGACGAACGTGTCGCTGCCGCGGTCGCGGGCGGGGCCGGGGCCGCGCTCCAGCCAGCCGCGGCGCGCCACGGGCCGCGCGGTCCGGGCCGCGTGGCGCAGGCTCCCCGGCAGGTTGCGCAGCAGCGGCGAGGGATCCGGATCGTGGAGGGGGCGCACGGCGGCGACGTCGCCGTCGCGCACCCGTACCCGGAAACCTCCCCAGTGCGAGCTGTGGGTCCGTTCTCCGCCCTGCTCCGCCGGACGCCCGTCGCTCATCCGCCGTCCCTCGGCGAACGGCTCTGCGGGGAGTGATGGAGGGTGAGCAGGCCGAGGCTCCTTGGAAGTTCGGGCCGCTCCGATCGCGGCTCCGCCACACTACACCGACTACGCGGCGGCCGCGCAACGGGCGCGGCTTGCCGCCGTGCGGCCCGCCTGCCAACGTGATGGCAGCATGGACGACGTGGGAGCGCACCTCGCGGCCAACGTCCGCCGCCTTCGCGACGCACGCGGGCTCTCCCAGCAGCAGATGTCGAGGCTCTCGGGGATCCCCCGGCCCACGTGGGCGAGCCTCGAGGCGGGCGCGGCGAATCCGACGCTCGCGGTCCTCACGCGCGCCGCCGCGGCGCTGTCGGTCTCGATCGAGGAGCTGATCGGCCCCCCGCGCACCGCCGCGCGCCTCTTCGCCGCGAGCGAGGCCCGGATGCGCAGACGGCAGGGCGCGCTGCTGCGCCCGCTCCTGCCCGAAGCGATCCCCGGGCTCGAGATCTCGCGCATGGAGCTCGCGCCTGCCGGCGCGATGTCCGGCATCCCCCACACCGCGGGCACCCGCGAGTACCTGACCTGCGAGCGCGGCCGGATCGAGCTCGTGGCCAGCGGGGAACGCTGGGAGCTCGGCACGGGGGACACCCTCGTGTTTCGCGGCGACCAGCGGCACAGCTACCGCAACCTGGACCCGAAGGCGTCCGCCGTCGCCATCAGCGTCGTCTGCTTCGCGCCCGTGGCCTAGAACCCTGGCAAGGCCTCTCTCCGGGAGGTCGCCCGGCACGGCGACGCCCACTACGCTGCGCCCGCAACCACGCACCGGGAGACCTCGATGGCGCGCCGCTCGTCCCTCGCGTTCGCGATCGCCCTGCTCGGACTCGCCGCGGTCGCGCAGTCGTCGTGTCGGGCGCCGTCGGTGATCGGCCCAGAGCCCAGCGCGCCCTCCCTGCCGCAGCTCCCCGGGCTCGAGCGTACCGTCTCGTTCGACGAGGACGTGAAGCCCGTCTTCGAGAGCCGCTGCGTCGTCTGCCACGGCTGCTACGACGCTCCGTGCCAGCTCCTCCTGTCGTCCTTCGACGGTGCGACGCGCGGCGCGTCCAAGCAGGCCGTCTACGACACGAGCCGTCTCACGACGATGGCCCCCACCCGCCTCGGCATCGACGCGCACACGACGGCGGAGTGGCGCGCCAAGGGTTTCTTCCCGGTGCTGGGCTCCGACGCCAGCTCCGAAGCCGTCTTGCTCCGCATGCTGGCGCTCGGCGTCGCGCGACCGTTTCCTCCAGGGCAGCGGCTCCCCGACGCCATGCCCCTCGGCATCGACCGCACGCTCACCTGCCCCGACTCCAGCGGGTTCGACGCCTACGCCGCGAAGCATCCCCAGGGCGGCATGCCCTACGGCACGGCTCCGCTGGGGACCGACGACCTGCGCGTCCTGGCGTCGTGGGTGACGCAGGGAGCCCCGCCGCCCCCGGCGCCCGCGCCCCTGCCGGACGCCGCAGCCCGGCAGGTCGTGACCTGGGAGGCGTTCCTGAACGGCCCCTCCCTCAAGGAGCGGATCGTCGGCCGCTATCTGTACGAACACTGGTTCGTCGCCCATCTCTACTTCGACGACCTCCCGACCGGCCCGTTCTTCCGCGTCGTGCGCTCGCGCACCGCGCCCGGTCAGCCGATCGACGAGATCCCCACGGTCCGTCCCTACGACGATCCCGGGGGAGCCTTCTGGTACCGGCTCGAGCCGATCCGCGGGGCCATCGTCGTGAAGACGCACATCGTGTACCCGCTCGGCGCCGCCCGGCTCGCCCGCCTGCGCGGGCTGTTCCTGGACTCCGCGTGGACGCCGACGCACTTCCCCGGCTACGCGCCGGACGTGGCGTCGAACCCCTTCGTCGCGTTCGCCGAGGTTCCGGCGCGCAGCCGCTACCAGTTCCTGCTCGACGACGCGCAGTACTTCGTCATGACCTTCATTCGCGGACCGGTCTGCCGCGGACAGGTCGCCGTCGACGTGATCGAGGACCAGTTCTTCGTGACCTTCCTCGCGCCAGATCACGACCTGTCGGTCACCCTCCCCGGGTTCCTCCCGCAGACGATGAAGCTCCTCGACCTGCCCGCGGAGCACCGGGGGCGCTTCCTGCCCGGAGACCTCTGGCTCGAGTACGCCGCCAAGCAGCGCAAGTACCTGCTGGAGCGCGCGCGCTTCTACGACGCCGTGGACCCGAAGCATCTCGGGCCCTCGCTCGACTGGATCTGGGACGGCGACGGCTCCAATCCGAACGCGCTCCTCACCGTGTTCAGGAATTTCGACAACGCGACGGTCGTGAAGGGCTTCCTCGGCGGCATGCCGAAGACCGCGTGGACGATGGACTTCCCCATCTTCGAGCGAATCTACTACGACCTCGTCGCCGGATACGACGTGTTCGGCGACGTCGGCCACCAGGTCGCGACGCGGCTCTACATGGACCATCTGCGCATGCAGTCGGAGAACCTGTTCCTGACCTTCCTGCCCGCCGATCGCCGCGATGCGATCCGCGCGTCGTGGTACGTGGGGGCCACGCACGAGATCGACTACTTCAGCGCCGATCGTCTGCGGGGGCTCGATCACGGCACGCAGATCCGCTTCACGGGGAAGGACGTGAAGGCCGAGCTGCTGACCCTGATCCTGAACCGCTCGCCGAAGGTGGCCGGACCGCCCGACACGCTCAACCGCTGCGCCCGGCCCCCCTGCGACCGGCCCGACGCGACGCCGACGGAGCGCGCGGTCGAGCGCCAGCTGCAGCGGCTCGCATCGATCGAAGGCAAGTGGGTGTCGCTCCTCCCGGAGGTGTCGGCTCTGCGCGTCCGGGTCGACGCGACCGGGAGTCACGATCTGGTGTACAACCTCGTGCATGACGACGCGTACACGAACGTGGCGTTCATGTTCGGCGAGGACGATCGGCGGATCCCGGCGGACGACACGCTCACCGTCGTGCGCGGGCACTTCGGGAGCTACCCGAACTTCTTCTTCCAGGTCGACGCCGACGCGACCGCGGCCTTCGTGGACGAGCTGCGGGCGGTGACGACCGAGGCGGAGCTCGAGAGCTTCGTCGGACGCCACGGGATCCGGCGCACGGACGCGGGCTTCTGGGCGAGCTCGGACTGGCTGCGCGACGACTTCCGGCGACGCGCGCCGACGGAGGCCGGGATCTACGATCTGGGACGCTTCGGCAACCTCTAGCGAGGAGGCGCCGCGGATGGACGCCGTCCACTACGACCCGTTCTCCTACGAGCTCGACACCGACCCCTACCCCGTCTACCGCGAGCTGCGCGACCGCGCTCCGGTGTACCGGAACGAAGAGCGCGACTTCTGGGCGCTCACCCGCTTCGACGACGTCCTCGCGGCGTTCCTCGACTGGGAGACCTGGAGCTCGGCGCGCGGCACGGTGCTCGAGCTGATGGATCTTCCCGCGCTGCCCCCGGTCATGATCTTCACGGATCCTCCGCGGCAGACACGCCTGCGCAATCTGGTGTCGAAGGTGTTCACGCCGCGGCGCGTGTCCGTGCTCGAGCCGGAGGTCCGGCGCATCACGGCCGGCTATCTCGATCCGCTCGTCGGAACGGAGCGCTTCGACGTCGTGAAGGAGTTCACGGCGAAGCTCCCGATGGACGTGATCAGCGCGCTCCTCGGCATCCCGCCCGCGGACCGGTCGGCCGTCCGCGAGTGGTCGAACGACATGATGCACCGCGACGCCGGGAACCCCTTCCCTCCCCGCCGCTCGCTCGAGGGCAATGCCCGGCTGGTGGCCTACTTCACGGCGGCGATCGACGAGCGGCGCCGTCAGCCGCGCGACGACCTGATGTCGGCCCTGCTCGCGGCGGAGATCCGCGGGGAGGACGGGCGACGGACCGGGCTCACCGGCGAGGAGGTGGTGACGTTCGCGAACCTCCTCGCCGCGGCGGGCAACGAGACGGTGACGAAGTTCCTCGCGAGCGCCCTCTACTGGCTGTCGCGCAGCCCGGACGAGCGGCGGGCGCTGCGCGACGCACCGGGGCTCATCCCGAACGCCGTGGAGGAGACCCTGCGCTACGACCCGCCGTCACAGTACCAGGGCCGTACGACGACGCGCGACGTATCGTTGCACGGCCGCGCGATCCCGAAGGGCGCCAAGGTGCTGCTCGTGAACGCGGCGACCGGGCGCGACGAGCGCAGATTCCCGGACCCGGACCGGTACGACGTCCGCCGCAGGATCGACCTCCACCTCGGGTTCGGCCACGGACACCACGTCTGTCTCGGCGCGAGCCTCGCGCGCCTCGAGTCGCGGGTCGCGCTGGAGGAGATCCTCCGGCGCTTTCCGGAGTGGAACGTCGCAGCGGACGGCATCGAGTGGATGCACTCGAGCAACGTGCGCGGGATGAGCGGCCTCGTGCTCGAGGTGCCGCGCCCGCGCTAGCGGACGCCCGGCATCACTCCGTCGTGTAGAGATCGGCCTCGGCGAGCGGCGCCGGCGGGGCGGCCCCCCCACGCGCGAGCCGGTGACGCGCCGAGAAGAGCGAGCCGCGCGCGGGCCGGATCGGGGCGAACTGCATCATGCCCACCGGCGCCGGCATGTCGACGTAGACGGCCTCGATCAGACCCTTCATGCAGTAGGTCTCGTGCCAGAAGCCGGTGCCGGCGGTGTCCTTCAGGTACGTCTTCCACCAGTCGCCGTGCGGGGACGCGCGCGTGAACCGCTCGAGGCTCTCGAAGTCCCGCCAGTACTGCCGGAATGCGAAGTGGGGCGGCAGCAGCCCGAACAGGAAACGGTCGTGGTGGAGCAGGCCGTCGGGCCGCGCGTCGACCGAGCCCCGGATGCGGGGTCCGAAGCGCGCGAGCGTGCCGAGCCCGCGCGGGCTGCGCACCCGCATGCCGAGATAGATCACCACGAGGTCGGGGTACGCCGACAGGTCGACCGTCTCGCGCCGCACGGAGGTCTTCACTCCGGGCAGTATGCGCGCGCCGCGGCCCGCCGCCATGGCCGCGGACGCGTCAGCGCGAGACCGGATCGGACCCGAGCGCGAGCCGGAACGCGACCCGGGCGAGCTCGTCGGTGACCGCGCGTCGATCTCGCTCGCCCGCATCCGAGAGGGCGATCTCGACGACGGCGCTCGCGAGCACGCGGCCGAGGAGACCCGCATCGATCCGGTGCGGGTGCGCGGCCGCGCCGCGCGCGCCCCTCAGGCGGCCCAGCCCGAACAGCGCGCCGATCGCGCGCCGGATCTCCGGCTCGTCGCGCAGGAAGGGCGCCTCGCGCAGCAACACACGGAAGAGGCGTCGCTCGCGAGCGACCTCGTCCACGATCCTCCCGAGCACGAAGCGTGCGGCGTCCCACGGGTCGAGGAGCGCGGCGGTCGCGAGCGCATCCTCCACCCGGGTGCGCAGATCGGCGAGCCGGCGGCGCGCCAGCACCGCGACGATGGCGTCGCGATTCGGAAAGAACTCGTAGAGCGTGCCGATGCTCACCCCCGCGCGCGTCGCAACGTGATTCGTCGTGACGGAGGCGAGGTCGCGCTCCTCGAGGAGCCGAGCGCACGCGGCCAGGATGCGGTCGAACGTCGTCTGCGACCGCGCCTGCCGAGGCCATTTTTTCGGTTGTAGATCAGGCACTTCCACGCCTTTCACCGCGTCGGCCCGTGGCTCGGGACGCAATCCGAGTATACCCGAGCATATGCTCGGATTATCTTCCCGCCGGAACGCAGGGGAGGAACGACGATGTGGAAGCAGCTCCGTGAGCTCGGTCTCCGGTCGCCGCTGGCGGTATGGCGGGCGGCGCGCAACTTCGCGATCACGGTCTGGGACCCGACGCGCTCGGACATCCAGGGCGGCATCCAGACGCTCGTGTACCAGGGGCTCCGCGACACGACGCCCGAGCAGGCGCGCGCGCTCGAGGCGGCGAGCCCCGCGCTCGTCGCCCTCTTCCGCGAGGGCTACGACCCCGACGTGACGCCCGAGCGGCTCGAGCGGCTGCCCGACGGCTCGCTCGGCCGCGAGTACGCGCGCTTCATCCAGTCGAACGGGATCACGCCGCTCAAGACGCTGCTCGCCATGGGCGAGCCCACCACCACGGTCCAGTATCTCTTCCGCCGCGCGTACAAGCTGCACGACCTGATGCACGTCGTGCTCGGCGCCGATGCGTCCGTGCTCGGCGAGGTGCGGATCGTCTCCTTCACGCTCGGCCAGACGAGGCGCCGCGACGGCCGCGCGCCCGCCCTCGCGCTCGCGGTGCTCTTCCTGAACATCGCGCTCCGCCGCCCGCACGAGATCCAGGAGGCGATCCGCCTCTCGGCGCAGTGGCTGGCCGCCGGGGAGAGGTCGCCCTGGCACGTCACCTGCCGCGTCGAGGACTACCTGGAGAAGCCAGTGGAGGAGGCGCGGGCGTGGCTGCTCGTCGACGCCCCCGCGTAGGTCACTCCCCCGCGACGCTCACCCGGTACGCCTCGATCCCGCCGTGCGTCGCGACGCCGCGCGGCTCGAGACCTTCGCGGCGGCAGAGCGCATCGAACGTCGCGCGCGAGATCAGGACGCCGTTCACGGGCGCCGCCTTCTGGAGGTGCCCCGCTCCATCGAGGACCGGGCTGTAGGCGACCCCGCGTTCCAGGTCGACGGCCGACCTCCCCGTGTGTATGCCGATGCGAACCCGGAAGGACTGGTCGAGCCGGTTCTCGCGCTCGTTCCAGTCGGGAAGGAGCGCGACGATCGACCGGGCGCCCGCGACCGCGGCGTCGGCCGAAGGGAAGAACGCCATGACCTCGTCGCCGTTGGAGTTCAGCACCTGCCCGCCGTGCTGCTCGACCGAGCCCTCGACGTAGGCGCGGAACCGCTCGAACGAGACGACCACGCGTTCCGGTCGGTCTTCGCCGACCTTCATGCGGTACGAATCGACCACGTCGACGTCGAGGAAACTGCCGTCGCGCACGAACTCGCTGGCGATGCGGTCCTCGAGCGCGACCCGCTCCTCCATCGCCTCGCGGAGCCCGAAGCGCGCGCCCGAACGCGCGTCCGCGCGCAGCGCCGGCGCCTCGAGACGGAGCACCACGCAATCGGCCAGCTGGATCTCGTCACCGTCGGAGAGCGCCGCGCGTCCCTGTACGGCCTTCCCGTTCAAGAAGGTCTGGTTGGTCTGGCTGCGATGCAGCAGCACGAGACGGTCGCCCTCGCGCACGACCTGCGCGTGGATGCGCGAGATGCGCGGATCGTCGATCGCCACGTAGCAGCTGTCGCCGCGCCCGATCGAAACCTCTTCGTCACGGATCGCGAAGCGCCGCGAGAGGAGGGGCGCCGGCCCCTCGACCACGGTGAGGTGGCCGCTCGCGGGACGGAGCAGGTTCCCGGCGCCGGGGCCGCTCGTGACCGCGAGGGTCGTGATCGTGACGCTCTCGACGGCCCGCCCCCCGGCAGGCCGTGCGGGTGGGAGCGGGGGCCGAGCCGGGCGGCCTCGCAGCCGGTCGAGCCAGCGCTTCATGGCGCGGCAGAGTACCGGATCCGGCCGGGGTTCGAGGAGACGCCGCCGCAGCGGTTCTAGCCGAACGCGGCGTCGGCCAGCCGGCGCAGACCGTCGAGCGCCTCCCGGGAGCGCGCCCAGGGCGAGACGATCACCCGCGACACGCCCGCCTCTTCGAACCTCCGGAGGTCGTCCCGCCCGTCGATCCCGCCGCCCACGGTCACCGCGAAAGCCTCGCGCGCCCGGCCGAGCTCGGCGCGGAGCCGGCGGAGCCGCTCGATCGGCCGGACCACCGACGCAGGGGTGTGTGCGAGACCCAGCCACCCATCACCGGCGACGGCAGCGCGCCGCAGGGCGGCCTCGCTCTCGCCGCCCACGTGGATCGGGGGCCAGGGCGCCTGGGCGGGCTTCGGCTCGAATGCGACGGGGCCGAAGTCGAAGAACTCCCCGTGGTGCTCCACGACCGGCTCGCTCCACAGCCGTTTGCAGACGGCCAGCGCCTCGTCGAGCCGGCGCCCCCGCGTCGCGGGATCGAGGCCCGCCGCCACCCACTCTTCGCGCAGCCAGCCCGCCCCGATCCCCACCTCCGCGCGTCCCCCCGACACGAGGTCCAGGGTCTGGACGGCGCGCGCCGCGGCGAAGGGATGGCGCAGCCCGAGCAGGTACACGCTCGTTCCGAGCCGCAGGCGCGAGGTTCGCGCGGCCAGGAAGGAGAGCCGCGCGAAGGCGTCGAAGACCGGGGTGGTCGGCGGAACCGGGGGGTGTTCGGCGCCGGGGTGCGGCGAGCCGGACATCGCGAGCGGGAAGACCAGGTGCTCCGGGAGCCACACCGACTCGAAGCCGAGGCGCTCCGCCTCGATCGACACATCGAGGTGACGGTCGGGGTGGAGCATGCCGAGCGCGACTCCGAGCGCGAGCCCCATCTACCTCACCTGCGCGAGGGTTGCCGGTCGCCTCAAGAACCCTCCGCGCCGGGTCGATACCACGGAGAGCGGCAGCGTGCCGCATGGGCAGGTGTGTCCGTGGACGGAAGCGAGGAGGCGCGCCGGCAGGAGATCGTCTGCCGTCGGCTCGTGGGCATCGGGCTCGACGTGCAGCCGCTGCCCGGCGGCCGCGCCCTCGTCGTGACCATGGCGCTGCGCCCGGAGCCCTTCGAGACCGTCGGCGGCGGCGCCCGGCGCTTCGCGTCGGCCACCTTCGTGACGATCGGTGACGACCGCGTCAAGTGCGTCAAGCCCCGTCCGCTCTTCCACCTCCCGTTCATCCGCATCGTCGATTGCGCGACGCCGGCGGAGATCGAGGGACGGATCCGGTCCGCCTGGGCGGTCCGGATCGAGACCGTGCGGCGCGCCCGGCGCTGGCTCGAGAAGCTCGGATCCGACGTGGAAGCCTCGGACGACGCCCCGTTGCTCGCGATCCCGATCGGTGTCGACGACGCGCACGCGCGCGGTCGCGTCTTCGAGCCGGGGCGCGTGGTGCTGCCCGGACGCGGGCCCCTGTCGGGCGTCACGCTCCGCCGGGCGGAGGACCGGTTGTTCGTCGCGAGCCCCGCCGCGGCCACGGCCCTCGATCTCGAGCTCGCGCTCACGACGCGCCTCGAGGAGCTCGCGCGGCTCGACGCCCGCATCCAGCGCGAGGCGCGCCTCTCCGGCGCGGACACGCTCGAGTCGACGCAGCCGGTCCAGCCGGAGCGGGCGCCCGGCCATCGGGTCCTCGTGGTGGGGCCGCGGCTGGCCGTCGACCGTACGCTGCTCGAGTCGCTGCGTCTCCGCGCCTACGAGACCGTCCCGGCGCGAACGGCGCAGGAGGCGCTGCGCGCGTTCGAGAGCATCTCGCCCGATCTCGTGCTCGCCGAGACGCACCTCGGCCGGTTCGAGGGCATCGAGCTCATTCCCTCGCTGCGCGGCCTCGCCGGCATCGAGGAGGTGCCCGTCGTCCTCGTGGACGATCGCCTCCGACCGGAACGGCGCGAAGCATCCCGGCAGGCAGGGGCGGCCGGCTACATCGTGCGGCCCATCGAGGTGCAGAAGATCGCCCGTGGGCTGGCCAACCTGGTGCGCCAGCCGAAGCGCCGCCGCTTCAAGCGCTATCGCGAACGGCTCTCGGTGAAGAACGCGTCGGGCGCGGCCGCGTTCCTGACGGGAGACGTGGGACGCGGCGGCATGTTCCTGTGGTCGGAGCGCGAGCTGCCGCTGCAGAGCCTCGAGCGCTACTCGATCGCGCTACCCGCGCCCGGGCAAGCGCTCGACGTCGAGGCCTGCGTGATCCATCGCTGCAGCGTGCCCGGGTCGGGGAAGCGCGGCGCCGGTCTGCGGTTCCATGGCTTCGCGAGCGGCGGCGAAGCGCGTTGGATCCAGTACCTGCGAAGCCTCGAGCCCCCGCCGGGTCCCTAGCTGCATCCCCCGCCGATGCGGACCCGGGACGGGGACGCGACTGCTCAGAAGCCGCTGTTCAACTTCGCGCGCGCCTTGTCGATGTCGTTGTCCATCACGGTCTTGCGCTTGTCCGCCTCGGCCAGCGCCTGCGCCTCGCGCGCGAGGCGCGCGAGATAGTCCTCGGTCGCATCGACCGCTCGATCGATCGCCGCTCCCGAGACCCGCAGCCCGCCGCCGTGCTTGGAGAGAAGACGCTTCACCACCGCGTTCGGAAGCTCACCCATGGAACCCTCCCATCTGAGATGTCTGCGATGCGCGCCGGATCGTAGGAGGCGCTGCGCGCGTTCGTCAAGGCGGCTCCCCGGCGGCGCACGCCGACGACGATCCGGCCGCGTCCGCGAGATCCGATAGGAACTGCGCGGCCTTGCGCGCCAGTAACGGCCCGTCCACGTCGACGGGGACGACGTGACCCGATCCGTCGCAAGACAGGAATTCCTTCCTGGAGGACGATACGCGATCGAGGATCACGCGCGCGTCGAGCGGTCGCGCCGTGCGATCGAACGCGCCGTGCGCGACGAGGATGGGCACGGCCACGCGTCCGAGACCCGTTCGCACGAGCCGCTGGAGCCGCATCAGCTCCCGCACGCTCCGCAGCGGCATCGTCGCGTAGCTCGGGTGGCGCGCGCGCGCAGCGGCGTCACGGATGTCCGAGCCGCCGGTCTTGGGCTGGAAGGGGCGCACGCGCCACAGGAGCGGTACGAGCACGCGCACCGGCAGAGGCAGGCTGAGCGGCGTGCCGATCACCACGATCCCGTCGACCAGCCCCTCCTCGGCCAGCAGGAGCGCGAGCAGACCCCCCATCGAGAGCCCTGCGGCGAACACCGGCGAATGTCGCTGGCGGAGCCCCCGGACGTGCGCCCGCGCGGCGTCCGCCCACGCCGCGTAGGAAGCGATCGCGGCGAGCGACTCCGGCGTCTCGTGATGGCCGGGCAGCGCGGGCCCCGAGGCCGCGAGGCCGACCGCGGCGCACGCTTCGGCGACGGGCCGCACCTCGTAGGGAGTTCCCGTGAGGCCGTGAAGGCAGAGAACGGCCGCATCGCGCGAGCCCGCGAGCTCGAAGGGCCCCGCGTCGAGGGCGGCCGCCGGCGCGGTCATCGCTCCGCCCGCGCGGCGTCCTCGGCCGCCCGGACGACGTCGCGCAGCGGGGCGCCCGAACGGCGCGCCGCCTGCTTGCAATCGTCGTACTCCGCCGATGCGACCATCCGGCCCTCGTCGTCCGTCACGAGCTTCACCGCGATCGGCCCGAAGGGCGTCTTCACGCGCCGCGTCTCGCGCGGCAGCACGATCCGATCGCACTCGATCGCGCGCACGCCGATCGCCGAGGACTGCGCGAACAGGACGCGTGCGAGGGCAACGCGATCGGACGGGCGTGCGAGCACGCGCACCAGGAAGCCCGGCCGGTTCTTCTTCATCTGCTGGTGCAGCAGCGACACGTCGAGAGCGCCCGCATCGAACAGCGACTCCATCAGGTGGTCGAAGTGCTCCGGCACGAGATCGTCGAGGTTCGTCTCGAGCGACACCACGCGATCCGCCGTGGCGCCGCCGTCGCGGCCGAGCACGGCGCGCAGCACGTTCGGCAGCGGGCCCGCGCGGTCGTTGCCCGCGCCGTGCCCGATCGCCTCGGGCGTCATCGCCGGCAATGTGCGGAACTCGTCCACGATCGTCTTCAGGATCGCCGCGCCCGTGGGCGTGACCGTCTCCCAGGCGACGTGGGCGGGCACCGTGGGGACGCCGCGCAGCAGCTCGAGCGTCGCGGGCGCGGGCAGCGGGAGCCGGCCGTGGCCGGTCTCCACGGTTCCGTGCCCGAGGGCCACCGGCGAGCAGGTGACGTGCTCGACCCCGAGGCGCGCGAGCCCGATCGCGGCGCCGGTCACGTCCACGATCGCGTCCACCGCGCCGACCTCGTGGAAGTGCACGTCGTCGATCCGAACCCGATGGACGCGCGCCTCCGCCCGCGCGAGACCCTCGAAGATGGCGAGCGCCCGCACCCGCACGCCGGCCTCGAGCCGCGCCTTCTCGAGCACACGGCGGATCTCGGCGAACGACCTCCCGTGGCCGGAGTCGCGGACGCGCCCGCCGTGCCCGAGATCGGCGTGCCCGTGGCCGGAACCGGTGCGAGCGCGGCCGTCGGCCGCGGCCGCGCGCTTCCGGGCGGGCGCGCGCGCTGCCCCGTTCGTTCCGGGCTTCCCGGGCGCCCGCACCTCCGGCACCTCGACGTCGACGTGGCGCGCGCCGAGCGCGCCGCGACGCACCGAGGTGACGCGCAGGCGGTGAGCGACCCCGAGGCCCGCGAGGTCGTGCTCGAGCTCGCGCTGCGAGAGGCCGAGGTCGAGCAGCGCGCCGAGGAACATGTTGCCCGCGATGCCGGAGAACGCATCGAGATGGAGCACGCGGCGCGAGCGGGCTCGCCCCCTGCTAGAGCCGGTTGATGAGCGTCGCGACATATGCCGCTCCGAACCCGTTGTCGATGTTCACGACGGTGACGTTGGATGCGCAGCTGGTGAGCATGCCGAGCAGCGCGGCGACGCCCCCGAACGACGCGCCGTACCCGACGCTCGTGGGCACGGCGATCACCGGCTTGTCGACGAGGCCGCCGATCACGGAGGGGAGCGCGCCCTCCATCCCGGCCACGGCGATGACGACGCGCGCGGAGCGCAGGAGGCCGCTCGAGGCGATCAGGCGGTGCAGCCCGGCGACGCCGACGTCCTGGAGGAGCTCGACCTTGTTGCCGAGGCGCCGCGCCACCCCGGCCGCCTCGGCGGCGACCGGCAGGTCCGACGTCCCCGCCGAGACCACGGCGATGACGCCCTTCCCGAGGAGCGGCGCCTCCTGCGGCCCGAGCCAGAGCAGGCGCCCGGCGAAGTCGTAGTCCGCCTCCGGGAGCGCGGCTCGAACGGCGCTCGCGACGCCCGCGTCCACGCGCGTCGCGAGCACGGGCTGCCCGGCGCCGCGCAGCGTCCGGGCGATCTCGACGATCTGCTCCGGCGTCTTGCCCGGGGCGTAGATCACCTCCGGAACGCCGTGGCGCAGCGCACGGTGCGTGTCGACGCGCGCATCCGCCGTGTCCGAGAACGGCAGCGCCACGAGCCGGTCGAATGCGTCCGTGGGATCGGTCGCTCCGCTCCGCACGTTCTCGAGCAGATGACGCAGGTCGTCGCGGTTCACGCTGCGACGGTATCCCAGCGGGAGGGCAGCCGCAGGGCGGCGCGGACGCGCCTATGCGTGCTCGGGCACGAGCACGACGAGCCCGCGGAGCTCGCCGCCGCCGTCGAAGATCTCGGTCTCGATGCGCACGGCGGGCGGCGTGCCGCGGGCGGCGACCAGCGACTGGAGCACTGCCCCCGCCCCTTCGAGCGCGAGGGTCGGGATCGAGGGCAGGACGCGGGTGCCGAGCACGTCCGCGATGGCCGACACCACGCTCGACGCCAGGATGTTGCCTACCTCGCGCAGCGCCGACTCCGCCTCGCGGTCGAGCGCCGCGTCGGCCGGGCGCTGGCCGCCCACGAGGAGACGCACGATCGCGTCGCGGGAGCGCCCGGAGAAGAGCACTGCGAGCAGGCCGCCGGGCCCGCCCTGCACCTCGAAGAACACGCCGGTGTCCCACGCCTTCAGCTCGTGCGCGAGCGGCCTCGTGCTCCAGCCCCGGACCGCCGGCACCTGCATCCGGATCGTGCGGCCGACGAGCTGCGCGAAGACGTTCGCGGCGTTGCCCGCGCCGATGCTGCCGAGCTCGCGGATGCGGTCGACGTCGGCGTCGCTCCAGGGCGTCGGTGTCTCGGGGGTGGCGTTCATGGCAGCTGGTTCAGGTCCAGCAGGAAGACGGGGCTGCCGTCTCCGAGGACCGTCAGGCCGGCGAGCGTGCGGACGCCGGCGAGGAGCGGCGGCACGGGCTTCACGTAGATCTCCTGCTGCCCCGCCAGACGCTCCACCACGAGGGCCACGCGCTCGCCTCGCACCTCTCCGAGCGCGAGGGTCACGCGCGGGCCGGGAGCGCCCTCCTGCAGCCCGAGCCGCGCCGCGAGATCCACCACGAGCACGGGCTCGTCGTCGATGAGCGTGAACGCGTCATGGCCGGTGCGCTCGATCGCCGCCGACTCGATCTCGAGGATGCGCTCGATCTTCGCAATCGGAACCGCCACGATCTCCGCGCCGAGCCCGATCAGGAGCACACGCTGCACCGCGGCCGTGACCGGCACGATCAGCGTCGTCGCCGTTCCGCGCCCGCGCTCCGTCTCGATCTCCACGCGCCCGCCGAGCGACTCGATCGTCACCCGGACGGCGTCCATGCCGACGCCGCGTCCCGAGACGTCGGACACGACGCGCGCAGTCGAAAGGCCGGGCCGGAAGACGAGGCTCGCGATGTCCTCGGGAGACAGGTCTTCGGCGAGCGCCGGCACGAGAAGGCCGCGCTCGATCGCCTTCGCGCGCACCGCCTCGAGGTCGATGCCCCCGCCGTCGTCGAAGACCGTGATGCGGACCTGGTCCTTCTCCCGGCGGGCGTCGATGACGACGCGCCCGACCTCGGGCTTCCCGGCCGCGCGCCGCTCGTCGGGCGTCTCGAGGCCGTGGTCGACGGCGTTGCGCACGAGGTGCACCAGCGGATCGCCCAGGCGGTCGAGGATCGCGCGGTCGAGCTCGAGCTCGACGCCCCGCAGGTCCACCTCGACCTGCTTTGCGGCTCGGCGCCCGACCTCCCGGGCGACACGGGGTAGCGTCTCGACGACGCGCAGGAGCGGCGCGGTGCGCAGGTCGAGCGCGCGCCGCTGGAGCTCGCCCACCACGCGGTCCATGCGGTCGAGGCCGCCCGCGAAGCCCGCGTCGCGCGCGGGGCTCCCCGTCGCCGACGTGCGGAGCTGGCTGGAGGCGAGGATCACCTCGCCCACCGCGGAGAGGAACCGGTCGAGGGTCTCGGTGCGCACCCGCACCGAGGGCGGAGGAGCGGGCGACGCGGCCCGGGCCGCGCCGGCCTTCGCGCTCGGCGCCGCGGGCGGCGCTACCGCCGCCTCAGGACTTTTTTTTTGAGCCCGGATTCCGGCGCGAGCGCGGCGGCGAGCTCCGCATCGGACGGCGGAGCCTCGCCGGTGTCGCGCACGGCGCCGATCATGCGCTCGAGCGCCTCGAGCCCACGGAACAGGAGCGGCAGGTCTTCGGGCCGCTCGATCCGACCGGCGGAACGGACGACCTCCATCCGGTCTTCGAGGCTGTGGGAGATCTCGGTGATCGCGTCGTAGCCGAGCGAAGCCGCCATGCCCTTGATCGAATGCGCCATCCGGAACACGAGGTCGATCGCGTCCGTCGACGCCGCGTCCTTCTCGAGCACGAGCAGCGCGCGGCTCATCTCGCCGAGGTGCTCGGTCGCCTCCTCGAGGAAGAGCGTCCTGTACTTCGCGAGATCCAACGCTCAGCTCTCCTTTTCGAGGACCTTCGAGAGCGTCGCGATCACGCTGTCGGGCTTGAACGGCTTCACGATGAAGTCGCGGGCCCCGGCCTGGAGCGCCTCCATCACGAGCGTCTCCTGCCCGAGCGCGCTGCACATGACGACCCGCGCCCGGGGATCGAGCTCGAGGATGCCCTTGACCGCGTCGATGCCCGAGCGCCGCGGCATCACGATGTCCATCGTCACGAGATCGGGATGGAGCTTCCCGAATTGCTCGATGGCTTCCACGCCGTCGACCGCTTCGCCCACCACCTCGAGGCCCTCGGCCTCGAGGATCTCGCGGATCATCTGCCGCATGAACGCGGCGTCGTCCGCCACCAGGACACGACCCCTCATCACGACCCTCCTTGGTCCGGCGCCAGCCGGCCGGAAGCCCTGTCCACGGCGCCCTCGATCGCCTGCGCTGCGCGGGCGAGGAGCTGCGACGTGGACAGGATGTGTACGACACGGCCGTCGATCGGCCGCCTCTCCGCCACGAGCTCGGTGGCGCGCACGGGCGCCGGACCGTCGGCGAGCCCGAGCACCCGATCCACCGGCACGCCGAGCCGGCCGGCGTCGCCCGGGCCGTCGCCCACCACGAGCAGATGCTCCGGCTCGGGGAGATCGCCTGCATCGAGGCCGAACAGGGCCTCGCGCCGGATCACCGGCAGCGCGTCACCGTGGTGGTTCATGACGCCCGCGACGCGCCACGGCAGCGTCGGAATGCAGGCCGTGCGGCTCACGTCCGCCACCTCCACGACGTCCGCGATCGGAAGCGCGTACGCCGCGCTGCCCACCTCGAACGTGAGAAGCCGCGCCCCGGAGGCGTCGCTCGCGCCCGGAAGGCCGCCCTTCACGACCGCTCGTTCCCCGAGCCGAAGGCGTCCTCGGCGGGCGCCGTCCGGAAGCGCTGCAGCACGCCGCGCAGGGCTTCGGCCAGCTGAGCCAGCTCCTGCGACGACGCGACCATGTCGGCGGTCGCAGACGCCTGCACGCCCGCCACGCCAGTGACGTCGTCCACCGCGGTGGCGTTGCCCGAGCCCACCTTCGCGATCTCGGCGACCGAGCCGACCATGCGCTCGGCGTCCCGCGCCTGCCCGTCGGCTTCCTGGAAGATCTCCTCCGCGCGCGTCGCGGCTTCGGATACGGCGCTCCGGATCTGCTCCAGCGACAGCGCGATGGTGTTGACGTCCTCGCGGCCCTCGCTGATCACCTGGCTCGATTGCCGCATCTCGTCGGCCACGCCGTGCGTGTCGGACTGGATCTCGTGGATGAGCTTCGAGATCTCGTCGGCGCTCCGGCCGGCGCTCTCGGCGAGCTTGCGGATCTCGTCGGCCACGACCGCGAAGCCGCGGCCCGCCTCGCCCGCGCGCGCCGCCTCGATCGAGGCGTTGAGCGACAGGAGGTTCGTGCGGTGTGCGACGCTGGTGATCATCTCGATGATCTGGTGCACGTGACGCGTCTTCGCTTCGAGGCGGAAGACCATCTCTCCCGCCTGCTCCACGCGCTCGAACACGGTCCGCATCTTCTCGAGCGCGAGCCTCGACACGTCGACGCCGGCGTTGGCCTTCTGGTTCGCCTCGGCCGAGAACCCGAACGCCTCGCGCGCGCGCGAGGCCGTCAGCTCGATCGCCGCCGCGATGTCCTGGATGAGGGGCGCGGCCCCGGCCAGGAGCTCCTGCTGGTTCGCGACGCCTTCGGCCACGTGGCCGAGCGTCGCGGTGATCTTGCTGTTGCCGGCGGAGAGATCCTGCGCCGAACGCGAGACGTCGCCGGCCGACGCGGTGACCTGGTCGGCCGTGCGCTGCACGTGACCGACGAGCTCGCGCAGGCGCGACAGCATGCGGTGTACGCTGCGCGCCAGGTCGTGGGTCTCGTCGTCGAAGCGCCCTTCGGGCGAGACCAGCACGCGGGCGGACAGGTCGCCCTGGCTGATCCGCTCCGTGGCGCTGCGCAGCGCCTCGAAGTTGCGCGCCAGCGAGCGCGACAGCAGGAAGCCGAGGCCGCCCCCGACCCCCAGGGCCACGAACGGCGTCACCCAGCTCTCGACCGCGAAGCCGAGCCAATCGACGAGCCCGGAGAAGACGCCCGCGAGACCGGCGACGCAGAGCGAGCCGAGCACGAATTTGTAGGTCAGCGAGAGGCGCACCCCGGGCATATCGGCCCGTCCCGGCAGGGGCTTGAAGCGGCCGCTGCGGCCCGCCGCGAGGCCGGGCCGGCGGCTCAAAAGTGCCGGTGGCCCCCCGTCCCCGCGAGGACCCTTCCCCCGGGCCCGAGGATCCGCAGCGCCCGGCCCCGGATGATCCGACCCAGCTCGGTGACGGGGGCGCCGAGGCGGCGCGCCAGGGTCGCGGCGCCAGGGCCGCCGGGGCGTATGGTGAAGAGTAGCTCGTAGTCCTCGCCCCCCGTGAGCGCGGTCCGCACCGGGTCGAGGCCCAGGCGGGCGCACGCCGGCCCGAAGCCATGCGCCACCGGCAGCCGGCGCGTGTCGAGCTCCGCCCCCACGCGCGAGGCCTCCAGGACGTGCCGCAGGTCGGCCACCAGACCATCGGAGACGTCGATGCAGGCTCCCCGCGCGGCCAGGCGGCCGAGAGCGCGGCCGGCCGCGAGGCGGAGCGGCGGCAGCTGCCGAAGGCGACCCGGCCCGCGCTCGGCACGGGCCCGGGCGAGCGCGGCGGCGCCGACCCTCCCGGTCACGAAGAGCCGGTCGCCGGGACGCGCGGTGCGGCGCAGGAGGGCCCGGGCGCTCGGGACGCCGCCCAGCACGGTGAGCGTGAGCGACGTGACACGCGCGCGCGTCACGTTGCCGCCCACGAGGGGGCACGCCGCCCGCGCTCCCACGTCGGCGCAGCCCCGGGCGAGGTCGAGCGCCGTCCTCACGTCGAGGTCCGGTGGCGCGGCGAGCGCCACCGTGACTCCGAGCGGCCGGGCGCCCATCGCCGAGAGATCGGACAGCGCCACGAGCAACGCACGGCGCCCGACGGTTCGCGGGGCCTGCGTCGTGAAGCGGAAGTGCACGCCTTCGACGAGGGCGTCGGTCGAGACGGCGAGCTGCTCCCGGGGCCGGAGGCGCAGCAACGCCGCGTCGTCGCCGATGCCGAGCAGCACGGCGCCCGGACCGCCGCGCGGGGCGGTCCGCACCGCGATGCGCTCGATGCGCTCGATCAGCCCGAACTCACCGAGGTCGCGGAGCCGCACGCGGGGAGACTAAGGCGTCAGCGGGAGGAGATCACCGTCCGGGACGTCGCCCCCGGAGCGCCGAGCGGGCGGCCGCTGGCGGCCGCGGCGCGGGCAGGCAGCGGCTCTTCGAGCGCGGCGGCCAGGACGTCGTCCATCTGGTCCACCGGCACGAAGGTGATGCGGCGCTTCAGGTCGCGCGGAATCTCATCGAGGTCGGGAACGTTCTTGCGCGGCAGGATGACGGTCCGGATGCCCGCGCGGAGCGCCGCGAGCGCCTTCTCCCGGATGCCGCCGACGGGGAGCACGCGGCCGCGCAGCGTCACCTCCCCGGTCATCGCCACGTCCGACCGCACGGCGATTCGCGTCGCGAGGGACACGATCGCCGTGGCGATGGTGATCCCGGCCGACGGACCGTCCTTCGGAATCGCGCCGGCGGGCACGTGGACGTGCACCTCGCGGCGCGCGAGCAGCGTCTCGTCGAGCCCGAGCTCTCCGAGACGCCAGCGTGCGTAGGTGAGCGCCGCGACGCCGGATTCCTTCATCACGTCGCCGAGCTGTCCGGTCAGCACGAGCCCGCGGCCCCGCGTCATCGCGGCCTCGAGGCGCAACACGTCGCCGCCCGCCTCGGTCCACGCGAGGCCGTTCACCACGCCGATCTCGCCGGCGCGCGGAGCGTCTTCGCCGAGGAAGGGCGGCGCGCCGAGGAACCCGGCGAGGTTCCTGGGGCCGAGCACCACCGGCGCCGCGCTGCCCTCGGCCGCGCGCCGGGCCACCTTGCGGCACACCGTCGCGACCTGCCGCTCGAGGCTCCGGACGCCGGCCTCGCGCGTGTAGCCCGTCACGACCTGGCGGATCGTCGCGGCGGACCAGCGGATGCGGTCGTGCGGCAGCCCGCACTCCTCGGTCTGACGCGGAATGAGGTAGGCGCGGGCGATCTCGAGCTTCTCCTCGGGCGTGTAGCCGGAGAGCCGGATCACCTCCATCCGGTCGCGCAGCGGACCGGGAATGGTGTCGAGCACGTTCGCCGTCGCGATGAAGAAGATGCGCGAAAGGTCGAACGGCACGTTCAGGTAATGGTCGCTGAAGCGCGCGTTCTGCTCGGTATCGAGCACCTCGAGCAGCGCGGACGCAGGGTCGCCGCGGAAATCGGTGCCGAGCTTGTCGATCTCGTCGAGCATGAAGACGGGGTTGTACGTGCCTGCCTGCTTCAAGCCCTGGAGGATGCGCCCGGGCAGCGCGCCCACGTACGTCCGGCGGTGTCCGCGGATCTCGGCCTCGTCGCGCATCCCGCCGAGCGAGATGCGGACGAACTCGCGGCCCATGGCGCGCGCGATCGAGCGGCCGAGCGACGTCTTGCCCACGCCGGGGGGGCCCACGAAGCAGAGGATCGGGCCCTTGGAGTCGCGGCGGAGCTTGCGTACGCCTAGGTGCTCGAGGATGCGGTCCTTGATGCCCGCGAGGTGCGCGTGGTCGGCGTCGAGGATCGCGCGCGCATTCACGAGGTCGAGCTCGTCCGGCGACGACTTCGACCAGGGCAGGTCGACGAGCCAGTCGAGGTAGCCGCGTACCACCTGCGCTTCGGGGCCGTCGGGATGCATCCGCTCGAGGCGGCGGAGCTGCCGGGTGGCCTCGGCGAGGGCCTCCGCGGGGAGCCCCGCCTCCTCGAGCTTGGTGCGATATTCGTCGATCTCGCTGACGCGCGAGTCGGATTCGCCGAGCTCGGACTGGATGGCGCGGAGCTGCTCGCGCAGGAAATGCTCGCGCTGGCTGCGCGACATCTCCTCCTTCGCCTGCGACTGGATCTCGGCCTGGACCGCGGTCACCTCGAGCTCCCGACGCAGGAACGCGTCGATGCGGCGGAGCCGGACGAGCGGGTCCTGCGTCTCGAGGATCTCCTGCGACTCCGAGAGGCGGAGCCTCAGATGGGATGCGACCAGGTCGGCGAGCCGCCCGGGCTCCGACACCGTGGCGGTGACGGAGAGCACCTCGGGAGGAAGGTTCTTGAGGGGCAGCAGCTCCTCGACCCGCGAGCGCACGGCCCGCATGAGCGCTTCGGCCTCGACGCTCCACTCGGGCTCCGGATCGGGCGGGAGCGCGCGGACGCGGGCGCGCAGCGCCGGCTCGTGCTCGACGAAGCCCTCGATCCCGGCCTTCGCGAGGCCTTGCACCAGCACCTTCACGCGGCCGTCCGGCAGGCGCAGCGTACGCATCACCATGGCGACGGTGCCGGTGCGGTGCAGCTCGTCGGGAGAGGGCTCGTCGATGTCGGCGTCGCGCTGCGCCACCAGCAGGACGAGCCGGTCCCCGGCGAGGGCGTCCTCGACGGCGGCCACGGAGCTCTCCCGTCCGACGAAGAGCGGGAGCACCATGTACGGGAACACCACGTACTCGCGGAGCGGCAGGAGCGGCAGCTCGTCCGGGATCTCGAACTTCGGGAGGGGCGTGTTCACCCCTGGAGGATCGACGGTGCGGCGAGGAGACTTGAGGGTCGGAGAGGCGTTGGCGACGGCTCTTGCGACTCGGCTAGCTTTGCGGCTCCGATGGCCGGAGATCGAGGCACTTCCGCCGCGAGCGGCCACGGCGCTGCCTTCCGCCCCTCCGCCGTCGTCCTGCTCCTGGTGCTCGGGATCGCTCTCAAGGGGGCCCTGCTCTGCACCAGCCAGAGCATGCCCGACGGAGACGAAGCGGTCGAAGGCATCATGGCGATGCACATCCTCCAGACCGGCGTCCACCCGGTCTATCCCTACGGTGTCCGGTACGGTGCGGGCGCGTTCGTCGAGACGCACCTGGCGGCCGGACTCTTCCGACTCTTCGGCGTGTCGGGGATCGCGCTCAAGGCGGCGGGTCTCCTGACCTGGGGCGCGATCCTGCTTCTCGTCCACCTGCTCGCACGTCGCCTCGGTGGCGCGCGGGCAGCCTTCATCGCCGCGCTCCTGTTCGTGTGGGCGCCACAGGCGACGGAGTGGAGCATGAAGGTCGGCGGCGGGCATCAAGTCGCGGTGCTCGCCTGTCTGCTCGCCGCGCTCCTCTCCTTCGAGCCGCGCTGGGACGCGCTGACCGCGCTCCTCCTCCCGCTGGCGATCGCAGGCCATCCGATCGTCGCGCCATTCCCGATCGCGCTCTGCGGCTGGATGCTGCTCCATCGGACCCGGCCGCAGCGGGTCGCGCTCGGAGCGCTCCTCGTCCTGTTCTCGGGGGCCGTCGCCCTCGGGCTCCGGCCAGGCGATGCCGGCGGCGTGTGGGACCCGTCCGCGCAGGCCTTCGACTTCGCGGGGATGCTGCGCGCCGCACCCGACGTCGTGCGCTCGCTCTTCACGGCCAACTTGAACTGGCGATCGGATCCCGACCCGATCGCAGCGGGCGTCTCCGCCGTCTGGCTCGCCGCGCTCGGCTTCGCGATCTTCCAGCTGCGGCAGCGGCCCGCGTGGGTCGTGGCGCTCCTCGTGCCCGTGCTGACGCTGCTCCTGGTGCAGCCCGTGCAATGGGCTCCGCGCCACGTGCTGCTGCTCTATCCGCTCTCGTGCGTCGCGCTCGGACTGGCGCTCGCGGCGTCCAGCGCGAGGCTCGCGGCCCCGATCCTGACCGTCCTGCTTGCGACCGGCGCGGTCGTCCAGCTCCGCGCCCTCTCCACACCCGTCATCCACGGTCCCGACCCGCAGCACCAGGGCATCTCGCCCGCGAACGTGCGGGAGGTGATCGGAACGCTCGAGCGCGCGGGCGTCCATCACGTCTATTGCCTCGATCCGATGTTCCAATGGAACATCCTCTTCGAGAGCAAGCTGGGGATCCTCGCGCGGTGGCAGGATCCACTGGATCGCTATCCCGAGTATCCGCGGCTCGTCGACGAAGCCCGGCTGCGCGGCGATCCCATCGCGCTGGTGGGCCCGGTCGCAACGTCGGACGCGGAGGGAGGCCAACGCTTCGAGGTGCTGCTGAGGCCCGATCCGGACGCGATCGCGCGGCTCTTCCCGCTCTCCCCGCGCGTGAGTCCGGAAGGGGCGTCCGGCCGGTCGCCGAGCGATCGGGTTCCCCTGGAGGTCCGGTGATCGCACACGGCGAGCGCGTGCGCGAGGACGCGTGCGGCGTGGCTCACGGGCCCTGGAGGCGCACGAACTGCCCCGAGACCACACCGATGAGCGACGCACGTTTCTCGGCGTTGCCGTCGGGATGCACGCTCGTCGAGCCCGCGACCCCGGGCGCGTCGTGCACGCGCAGGAGGCCTTCGCGCACGGCCTCGCGATCGTGCGACCCCTGGGCGAGCTCGGTCAGCACCATGTTCGTCGCGTCGAAGGCCTGCGCGGCGAAGACGTCGGGCGCCGACTGCATCGTCGCCTCGTACTCACGCACGAAGTCCTGCACGAAGCGGGAGTTGCTCCCCGCGTCGAAGGGCTCCGCCATGACGGCGCCCTCCACCTGCCGGCCGGCGAGCTTCAGGAGATCCGGGTGCTGCCATCCGTGGGGGCCGAGGAGCCGCAGCGGCGTGAGCTTCAGGACCGCGAGCTGGGGGGCAATGAGCGTCGCCTTCTCGCGAGTGTCGGGGATGAAGAGGGCGTCGAACGGGAGCGCCGGCGCCTCCGGCGTCGGAAGCTTGCCGTTGACGAGCTCGCGGATCGCCTTCTCGAAGTCCGTGGTGCCGGGGCGGTAGGCCGCCGCTCCCGTCACCTGCCCCCCATACGCGACCACCGCCTGCTGGAACACGTCCTTCATCCCACGGCCGTAGGCATCGTCGGGGTACAGCACTCCGAAGCGCTTCAGGCCGAGGTCGTGCGCCGCGTACACGCCCAGCGCGTTCGCTTCGTCGCGCGGGGTGACGCCGACGCGGAAGACGTACGGTCGCTGGGCGGTGACCGACTCGCGGCCCGTGAGCGTGAGGAGCGGGAGCCCCGCGGTTTCGGCCTGCCCCGCCGCGGCCTCGGCCTCGTCGGCGCCGAGCGGCCCCACGACGGCGCTCACCGTGGGATCGGCGGCGAGCTGCGCCACCGCGGTCGCGGCGGCGTCGGCCCGGCCTTGCGTATCGCGCACCACGATGCGGACGCCGCCGGATTGCGCGGGGGCACCATCCACTGGAAAGACCCCGGCCGCGAGCAGGACGCCCAGGAGGCTCTGCTCGCCGAGCCGCGCGAGCTGCCCGCTGAGCGGGAGGACGACGCCGATCGTCCCGGTCGCGGAGCTCCCGCCGAGCAGGTCGGCGGGCGGGAGGCCGCCCTCCCCGGCCGGCGGCGGCAGCGCAGAGACACCGCCGAGCGTCAGACCCCGTGCGCTCGGCGGCAATACGCCCGTCTCCTCGAGCACGTGGGTGCGGCGCTCCAGATCGGCGAGATACGTCTCCTCGTCGGCGGTGAGCGGGAGGCGCGAGGCCTGCGCCGCGGCGAGGAGCGCGCCTTCCGCGTCGCGGCGCGCGAGCGCGAGCTCGCCCTGACGCAGGCGCAGGCGCGCGGCCGGAACCCGGTCTCCGAGCTCGTCCGCAGCGCGCCCGAGCTCCGCGGAATCGAGCTTCGCGATCCGCTGGTCGAGGTCGACGTCGACGAGCGCCTCCTCGTCGGCGTCGGGCGCCGCCGCGCGCAGCTTGGCCAGCCAGACGATCTCCTCCACCCGATCGCCCGCGTCGGCGGCGAGATCGGCGTTCAGCTGGAACGCCTGGCGCCGTTCGTCCGGCGAGAGGCCCCCGATCTTCATCGGGGCGATCGCCGCGCGCGCCGAGGGGATGCGCCCCCGCGCGCGCTCCAGCTGCCCGATGCGGAGACGGGCGGGGTCGGCGAGCGGGCTCGTGGGCCAGCGGGCGAGGAAGATCGAGAGCTTCTCGGCGCCGGCGACCGGGTCGCGATCGGCGACCGCGCGGGCGGCGTCGTACTCCTTCTTCGCCTGCGCCGGCGTTCCCTCCGCGGGCCTGGGAGCAGGCTGGGCGCGCGCGGCGCCGGGGCGCGGCGGCTCGGGCCGCTTCGGCCAGCATCCGAGCGTGAACGCGAGGACCGCAGCGGCGGCCCCGAGCCTGGTGACACGACGTCGCGTCGTCGCCCGCACGCGCTCAGCCGAAGAGGTCGCGGAGCTTGTCCACGAAGCCCTTCGCGGCCGGCGAGACCTCGGCTCCCGTCTCGTCGGCGAACCGCTCGAGGAGCTGCCGCTGGCTGTCGGTGAGCTTCGTCGGCACCTCGACGAAGATGCGGACGAGCTGGTCGCCGCGCGTCGTCTGACGCAGCGTTGGGACGCCCTTCCCGCGCAAGCGCAGCACCGTCCCGCTCTGCGTGCCCTCCGCGATCCGCATCGTGACCTTGCCGTCGAGCGTGGGCACTTCGATCTCCGCGCCGAGCGCGGCCTTCACGAACGGGACGGGAACCTCGCAGTGGAGGTCCGCGCCGTCGCGTACGAAGAGGGGGTGCGGCTTGATCGAGATCACGACGTAGAGGTCGCCGGGCGGTCCGCCCGCGATCCCCGCCTCGCCTTCTCCCGAGAGCCGGAGCCGCGCGCCGTCGTCGACGCCGGGCGGAATGCGCACCTGGATGCTCTGGTGGCCCTCGATCCGCCCGGCCCCGCGGCAATCGGCGCAGCGGTCGCGGACCACCTCGCCCTCGCCGCCGCACGCGTCGCACGGCCGACTCATCCGGAAGAAGCCCTGCTGGAACACGACCTGCCCGGTGCCGCGGCAGCGCGCGCAGCGCTCGGGCTCCGTGCCCGGGCGCTGGCCGGAGCCTTCGCAGGTCGCGCACGGGCGCATCTTGGGAATCGAAAGCTTGGGCTCGACGCCGGTCACGACCTGCGCGAGGTCGACCTCGAGGTTGTACCGGAGGTCGGCGCCGCGCTGGCCGCGTCCGCGCCGGCGCCCGCCCGCACGCTGTCCGAAGAGATCGCCGAAGAGATCGTTGAACAGGTCGGTGAAGCCGCCGATGTCGCCGAAATCGGAGCCGCCCATGCCGCCCGCGGTGCCGACGCCCTCGAAGCCGAAGCGGTCGTACGCGCGCCGCTTGTCGGGGTCCGACAGCACCGCGTAGGCCTCGGAAGCCTCCTTGAAGCGCTCCTCGGCCTCGGGGTCGTCGGGATTGCGATCGGGGTGGTGCTGGAGCGCGAGGCGCCGGTAGGCCTTCTTCAGCTCCGCTTCGTCCGAGTCTCGCCGGACGCCCAGGACTTCGTAGTAGTCGCGCTTGGCCAAGGCTCCAGCCTCGGAGGGATTCGCTGGGAGGGATCGCCTAGGAAGTGGAGGGATCCCCTCCGAGTGTCGCGTAGAGCTTCTCGGTCATCTTGTAGGAAAGGGCCGAGAGTTCGTCAACCGCGGCGGAGAGCGCCTTCGCCTCGCCTCGCTCGAGCGCGCTCCGCGTCTTGGCGACCGCCGCCGTGATCGCGTTCTTGTCCTCGGCGGGCACCTGCTCCGCGAACTCCGCGAGGGTGCGCTCGGTCGAGTACACGAGACCATCCGCCCGATTCTTGAGGTCTACGAGGTCGCGCCGCGCGCGGTCGGCGTCGGCGTTCGACTCCGCCTCCGCGAGGAGCCGGTTCACCTCGGCTTCGGTGAGCCCGCTCGAAGCCGTGACCTTGATCGCCTGCGTACGTCCCGTACCGAGATCCTTCGCCGAGACGTTCACGACGCCGTCGGTGTCGATGTCGAACGTGACCTCGATCTGCGGCACGCCGCGCGGCGCCGGCGGGATGCCGAGCAGCTCGAAGCGGCCGAGCGTCTTGTTGTCCGCCGCCATCTCGCGCTCGCCCTGGAGCACGTGGATGCGCACGACGTTCTGGTGGTCCTCGGTCGTCGAGAAGACCTGGCTCCGGCGCGTCGGGATCGTGGTGTTCTTCTCGATGATCTTCGTGAACACGCCGCCCTGTGTCTCGACGCCGAGCGACAGCGGCGTGACGTCGAGGAGCAGCACGTTCTCGACCTCGCCGGTGAGGACGCCGCCCTGGATCGCAGCGCCGACGGCGACGACCTCGTCGGGATTGACGCCCTTGTGCGGCTTCCTGCCGAAGATCTCGGAGACCTTCTCCTGGATCCGCGGCATGCGCGTCATGCCGCCCACGAGGATCACTTCGTCGATGTCCTCGCGGCGCAGCCCCGCGTCGGAGAGCGCGGTCTCGCAGGGCGGGACGAGGCGCGCGACCAGATCGGCCACGAGCGTCTCGAGCTTCTCGCGCGTGAGCTGGGTGTTGAGGTGCTTCGGACCTGACGCGTCCGCGGCGATGAACGGGAGGTTGACGTCGGTCGTGGTCGCCGACGACAGCTCGTGCTTCGCGCGCTCCGCCGCCTCCTTGAGGCGCTGGAGCGCCATCTTGTCGTCCCGCAGGTCGATCCCGGTGTCGTTCTTGAAGAGCTCCATCAGGTGCTCGACGATGCGCTGGTCGAAGTCCTCTCCGCCGAGGTAGGTGTCGCCGTTCGTGCTCTTCACCTCGAACACGCCGTCCCCGAGCTCCAGGACCGAGACGTCGAACGTGCCGCCGCCGAGATCGAACACCGCGATGCGCTTGTTCGTCCCCTCGCCGAGCCCGTAGGCCAGCGCCGCCGCGGTCGGCTCGTTGATGATCCGCAGCACGTTGAGGCCGGCGATCCGGCCGGCGTCCTTCGTGGCCTGGCGCTGCGCGTCGTTGAAGTACGCGGGAACCGTGATGACCGCGTCGGTGACCGGCTCGCCGAGGAAGTCGGCCGCGGTCTCGCGCATCTTCGCGAGCACCATCGCCGAGATCTCCGGCGCGGAGAACTTGCGGTCGCCGACGCGCACCCAGCCGTCGCCGTTCTCGTGGGCCTCGATCTTGAACGGCGCGATCTCCTTGAAGCGCTGCACCTCGGCGCTGTCGAACTTGCGCCCGATGAGGCGCTTCACCGCGTAGATCGTGCGTTCGGGGTTGGTGACGGCCTGACGCTTCGCGATCTGGCCGGCGAGCTTCTCGCCGGAGTCGGTGAACGCGAGGATCGACGGGGTGGTGCGCGCTCCCTCGGCGTTGGCGATCACGACCGGAGAGCCGCCTTCCATGACGGCGACGCAGGAGTTCGTCGTGCCGAGGTCGATCCCGATCACCTTGCCCATCGATGCCGGCCCCTCTCGCGCGGGCCGCCATCGCGGGCCCGGCTACTCCTCGACCTCGCTCTTGCCCGCCGGCCGGGCGACACCACCGCGTGACACCACGACCTGCGCCGGCCGCAGCAGCCGGTCGCGCAGCCGGTAGCCCTTCTGGAACACCTGCATGACGGTGTTCGCGGGCACCGACTCGTCTTCCGTCTGCGCCAGCGCCTCGTGCCAGGCCGGGTCGAAGGGCATCCCCTTCGCCTCGATCTCCGCGACGCCGTGCTTCGCCAGGACGCCCATCAGGTCGCGCTGGACCAGATCGATGCCCTGCAGAAGCGCTTCCAAGTCCTCGCGCCCGCTCTTCCGGGCGTGCTCGATTGCGCGTTCCAGGTTATCGACCGCGGGCAGGAGATCCTTGACGAGATTCTGGTGCCCGAAGGAGTGGGCCTCCTCCCGCTCCTTGAGCGTCCGGCGCCGGAAGTTTTCGAAGTCGGCCTGGAGGCGGAGGAGCCGGTCCTGCTTGTCGGCGAGCTCGGCGCGTAGGGACTCCACCTCGGCCGAGTCGGCAGCGGCCGCTCCCGAGCCGGCTCCAGCGTGGCTCCGCGCGCGCTCGGCCTCGCGCGCCTCCACCGCCTCGGTGGCCTCGCGCAGGGCCCGCTCGAGCTCCTCGTTGGGGGAGAGGATGCCTTCGGAGCCTTCCTCCGAGAGCGATTCCCAACCTTCCGACTCGTGACCGGAGCCCGGGGGGCGAGAGGGTCGCGTCACGCGGAGAGCCTCTCCGTCACCAGCTGCGACAGGTAGTCCACCAGCGGAATGACGCGCGCGTAGTCCATGCGCGCCGGCCCCAGCACGCCGAGCATCCCGAGCGGGGCGGAGGCAAAGCCGTAGGGAGCGACGACGACCGCGCAGTGGCGCAGCCCCGCCTCTCCGAGCTCCTGGCCGAACGCGACGCGCGAGCCGCGCTCGCCGAGGATGCGGTCGAGCAGCTCCACCAGACGCTCTTTGGTGTCGATCGCCTCGTGCAGTGCGCGGAGCCGTTCGGGGTCGCGGAATTCGGGCTGGTCGAGCAGCGCAAGCCAGGTGCCCACCACCAGGTCGACCGCCCCGCCTGGCGTCGTCGCGAGCGCCCGCTGCGCGATGCGCAGCGCCCGTGCGCGAGCGCGATCCATCTGCGAGCGGAGCGCGCGCGCCTCGCGGTCGAGCGCCTCGCGGGCCTCGTCCAGCGTCCGGCCAGCGATGCGCTCGTTGAGAGCGGCCGCGATCGAGTCGAGCTCGGCCTGGTCGGCCCGTCCCGGGTCGTCGATCAGCCGGCGATGAGCGACGCCGGACTGAGCCACCAGCACGACGAGCACCTGCTCCGTGGAGAGCCGGACGAGCGACAGGTGCCGCAGGAGCAGACGCTCGATGCGCGGCGCGATCGCGAAGCCGAGCTGCTGCGTCCGGCGCGAGAGCAGGTCGGACGCGACGCGGATCACCGCGTCCCCGTCCGCCTCCTCGACGGTGCCCGCGATGTCGCGGCGCTCGTAGTCCGCGAGGTCCCGGTGCGCGAGGAGCTGCGTCACGAAGACGCGCAGCCCGAGCTCGGTGGGCACGCGGCCCGACGACGCGTGCGGCTTGCCCAGCAGGCCGAGCTCGGACAGCTCCGCCATCACCGTGCGGATCGTGGCGGAGGAGACGTTCACGGGGAGGAGATGTGCGATCGTGGACGACCCGACGGGGCTCGCTTCGCCGACGTACGTGGCGACGACCGCTCGCAGCACGCGCTCCTGCCGCGCCGTGAGCGCCGGCAGCTCGGCGGCGGGAGAGGTCGCGTGGGGATCGCGGCCGGACGTCACGAGGATTCCTCAACGAATTCCAGATGATCCTTACCAGCGGCGCCGCACCCCGTCAACGCTGCGCGCTTCCGTGGAGGGACGGTCAAGGAGGGACGTTCTCGCCGGTCCTGGACGGCCGGGTCACACGAATCGCTCGAACACGCTGTCCGAGAGCAGCCGGCCGCGTGGCGTGAGGCGCAGGTCCCCGCTTGCGGCCTCCTCGAGCAGCCCGGCGGCGGCGCAGTCGTCGATCTCCGCGGCGTAGAAGCGCCGGGGCGCACCGCCGAACTCCGCCTCGAACCGGCGGGCGTCGAGCCCGGCGCTCGTGCGGAGGGCCAGGAAGACCGCCTCGCCGCGGGCCGCCTCCGGGGCGAGCACCTCGGCCGGCCCCGCCTCGGCCGACTCTCCCCGGGCGATGCGCTCCAGGTAGACCGGCAACGCGCGCACGTTGGCGCGACGCGCGCCGAACGGCGCCGCGGCCGAAGGAGGCTCGCTCGACCAGGCGCCGACCCCGAGCCCGAGCACGGGCTCCCGCTCCCAGTACCGCCGGTTGTGCCGCGACTCGAATCCCGGCCGCGCGAAGCTCGAGATCTCGTACGGCGCCAGCCCTGCCCGAGCCAGCCGCTCGGCGACGCGCTGCATCAGCGCCGCCCCGGTGTCGTCGTCCGGCAGGCGCAGCTGGCCGCGGGCCGCGGCGAGCGCGAAGGGCGTGCCGGGCTCGATCGTGAGGCCATACGCCGAAACGTGTTGGACGTCGGAGCTCGCGACCTCGTCGAGGTCGCGGGCGAGGTCGTCCTCCGACTGGTCCGGCGCGCCGAAGATCAGGTCCACCGACACGTTCGTGAAGCCCGCATCGCGCGACGCGCCCAGCGTCGCCCGCGCCTCGTCCGCCCGGTGGGCGCGGCCGAGGCGTTTGAGCACACGGTCGTCGAGGCTCTGGAGGCCCACGGAGAGGCGGTCGACGCCGGCCGCCCGGAAGCCCGGAAGACGGGCGCGCTCCACCGTGCTCGGGTTGACCTCCAGCGTGACCTCCCCGGGCTCCTCACCCGGAAAGGCCTCGCGTGCCGCGGCGAGGAGCCGCGCGATCGATTCGGGACGGAGCAGGGACGGCGTGCCGCCCCCGAAGTACACCGTTGCGAGACGTCGACCGGCGAATGCCGTGCGACGCCTCGCGAGCTCACGCGCCAGTGCGTCGACGTACGCGTCCTCCCGCGGCGCGGAGAGCGTCGGCGCGCGCACGACCGCGAAGTCGCAGTACGGGCAGATGCGCTCGCAGAACGGCACGTGCAGATAGATTCCGACGGTGGGGTCGCGCACCCGAGCATGGTACCTTCACCGGGCTTTGTCGGATCTTCCCATCCACTTCGAAGTCCTTCCGAACGGGCTCACGCTGCTCTTGCGCGAGCTGCACGTCGCGAACGTCGCCGAGGTGCAGATCTGGGCGAACGTCGGCTCCGCGGACGAGCGGCCGGGGGAAGCGGGGCTCGCGCACTTCCACGAGCACATGCTCTTCAAGGGCACGGAACGCCGCGGGGTGGGCGAGGTGGCCGGCGAGATCGAGGGCGTGGGCGGACGCGTCAACGCCTACACCAGCTACGACGTCACGGTGTACCACGCGACGGTGCCGACCGAAGGCCTTCCCGTCGCGGTCGACGTCCTCTCCGACTCGGTACGCGCCTCCGTGTTCGATCCGGCGGAGATCGGGCGCGAGATCGAGGTGGTGCTCGAGGAGATCCGCCGCGGTGAGGACTCCCCGTCGCAGGTGCTCGGCAACGCAGTCTTCGAGCACGCGTACCGCGTCCATCCCTACCGTGCGCCCATCCTGGGCACGCGCGAGAGCGTCTCGACGTTCGACCGCGCCCGCGTGCGCGCGTTCTTCGAGCGCTGGTACGGGCCGGACAACCTCGTCGTCGTGGCCGCCGGCGACTTCGACGTGGCCGAGCTGCGCTCCGCGATCGTCGGCGCCTTCGAGGGCGCGCAGCCCCGGGGCACGCGGCGCGCCCGTCCCCCGGAGCCGCCCCACGCGGCGCTCTCCGCGGCGGTGCTCCGGCGTCCGTTCGAGCGCGCGAGCTTCGAGCTGGCGTATCCCATCCCGGGCTTCCGCCACCCCGACTCGCCGCTCCTCGACCTGCTGGCCTTCGTGCTCGGTGAGGGCGACAGCAGCCGGCTCGTGCGCCGGGTCAAGGAGCAGGCGGGCCTCGCCGACCGCATCGACGCGTCGGCCTACACACCCGTGGATCCGGGGCTCTTCGGCGCGAGCGCGGAATCGGACCCTGCCCGCGTGGAGGCCGCGCTCGAAGCCGTGGCCGCCGAGGTGGAGCGGCTCCGGAAGGAGCCGGTCTCGGGCGACGAGCTCGAGCGCGCGCGCGCCAACTTCCTGGCGACCGAGTATTTCGAGCGCGAGAGCGTCTCCGGCATCGCCCGCAAGCTCGGCAGCTTCCAGGTGCTCGGCGGCTCGTTCCGCGACGAGGAGCGCTACCTCGCCAGCGTGCGCGCGGCCACGCCGGCGGACCTGCACCGCGTGGCGCGCGAGCACCTGGCTCCCAGCCGCGCGACCGCCACCCTGCTCTTCCCGAGCCGGTCGAAGGGCGAGATGGACGAGGCGCGCGTCGTGGCTGCGATCGGGCGCGGTGTCGACCGCATCGACCGCGCGTTCGCGCCTCCGGAGCGGGTTTCCGCTCCGTCCCGTGCCGTCGGCCGCGGAGAGCCGCTTCGTTCGTACCGCCTCCCGAACGGCGCGCGCCTCCACGTCCTGCCGCGCCGCGAGGTGCCCGTGGTCGCGGTTCGCGCCGCGTTCCTCGGCGGGCTCCTCGCCGAGACCGGGGAGACCGCGGGGATCACCTCGTTCCTCACGTCGATGTGGATGCGCGGAACGCGAAGCCGGTCGGCAGCGGACTTCGCCCGCTCGGTCGAGGCGCTGGCGGCGGAGATCGACGGCTTCGCGGGACGCAGCTCGCTCGGCCTCACGCTCGAGACGCCGTCGCCGAAGCTCGACGCCGCGCTGGATCTCTTCGCGGAGGTGCTGCTCGAGCCCGGGTTCGACGCGGCCGAGCTGGGCCGCGAGAAGCGGGACACGCTGGCCGCGCTGGCGCGGCGCGAGGACCGAATCGCGGAGCGCGCGTTCGACCTCTTCACGCAGACCCTCTTCGAACGGCATCCCTACCGGCTTCCGCTCATCGGCACGAAGACGTCGGTACGCGGCTTCGACGTCGCCGCCCTGGCGGAGCACCACGCGCGGCTCATCCGCGCGCCGAATCTCGTGCTCGCGGTCGCCGGCGACGTCGATCCCGACGCCGTGGCGGCCCGCCTCTCGGCGCTGCTCGCGGATCTCGACGGCGCGGACTTCGCCGCGCCCTCTCCGCCGCTCGACCCGCCGCAGACGACGATTCGCGAGGCCGCGCTGCGCAAGCGCCGGGCGCAGGCCCACCTCGTGCTCGGCTTCCGCGGCCTCGACGTGCGCGACGACGACCGCTTCGCGCTCGAGGCGCTCGCCCAGGCGCTCGCCGGCCAGGGCGGACGGCTCTTCCTCGAGCTGCGCGACCGCCAGAGCCTCGCGTACAGCGTCAGCGCGGTGAACGTCGAGGGTGTCGCGCCGGGCTTCTTCGCGGTGTACATCGGGACCGCGCCCTCGAAGCTGGATCAGGCGCGGGCGGGGATCCTGCTCGAGCTGCGCCGGCTGGTGGAGAGCCCGCCGAGCGACGAAGAGCTGCAGCGCGCCCAGCGCTACCTCGTGGGCAACTTCGCGATCGACCAGCAGCGCAGCAACGTGCGGGCGGGCCAGATCGCGCTCGATTCGCTCTACGAGCTCGGCGCCGACGCGCACGAGCGCTACGCCGAGCGCGTGCTCGCGCTCACGAAGGACGACCTGCTCCGCGTCGCCCGCCGCGTGCTCACGCTGGATGCCTACACGATCGCCACCGTCCGCCCCTAGCTCCGGGAAGAGCTGCGGTCAGGGGCGGCGCGTGCGCGCGAGCGGGAGGGTCGTGAGCACCGCGAGCGCGGCGAAGGGGATCGCCGCGAAGCGCAGCGCGGCGGCGGCGCCCATCTCGTCCATGCTCCAGCCGAGGAGCGGCCCGCATCCCGCGAAGACGAGCCGCATCCCCAGCGCGACGACGGAGTTCGCGGTGGCGCGCATCGGCTCCGGCACGTGCGCGTTCAGCTCGTTCCGCAGCACCACCTGGTTGAGACCGCGGCAGAGCGGGAAGGCCAGGCCGAGCGCGACGCCCGCGGCGCCCGCACCGAAGGCCATGCCGAAGCAGCCGGCGACCGGGAGCACTCCCGCCAGCGCCGCCACGGCCCGGAAGCCGACCGCGTCCTCCACGCGATGCGCAGCGCGCGCCGTGAGCGCCACCGCGAGGTTCTGCGCCGCCCACAGCCAGCCGAAGTGGGCGAGCGGGATGCCGCGTTCGGTCCAGTAGGGCTGGAATGCCCAGACGGCCAGCAGCGTCGCGGCGCCGAGCCACACCTGGTTCACCAGCACCAGGCTCACCCGCGCCCCCTGCCCGAAGAGGACGCGCGCCACGGCGCGCACGTTCTCGCGATGGTCCGCTCGGCCGAGACGCTCGCCCTCGGGCTCGTGCAGCGTCAGTGCCACGAGCAGCGGCGCCCAGGCGGTGACTGCGTTCACCGTCACCGGCAGCTGCAGCGACACGCCGGCGAGGAGACCGCCGATCAGCGCGGCCGCGGTCTCGCCGAGCTGCGACGCGAACACGAGACGCCCGACCGCGCGGCCGCCCGACCGTGCGTCCTCGGGCGCGCCGCGCAGGCTCGCGTAGAGGAGCGCGAGATCGGTGCCGGAGAAGAACGCGACGCCCACGGCGGCGAGCACCTCGAACACCACGAACCCGGCGAAGCCGTCCGCCCGCGCGAGCAGCGAGAACGACGCGCCGTAGAAGACCGAAGCGAGCACGAGCGAGCGCTTGCGGCCGAGCAGGTCGGCGACGTAGCCGGATGGCACCTCGAGCAGGAGCGTCGACACCGAGAAGACGGCCTGGAGGACGTAGACCTGGCGCAGATCGAGAGCGTGCGCGCGGAAGAACGGCACGACCACCGGCATCGCGACGAGGAACATGTGGCTCGCGCCGAGGAGCGAGAGCTTCGGGAGGTTCGCGCGGAGGCGCTCGGCCTCGCGGCTCGCGGCCGGGTCGGGCCCCGGCTCAGGGACCAAGCGCGAGGCCGTCGCTGCGGGGATCGGAGGCGCCGAAGTCCCAGCCCGTGGCCGGATCGACGACGATCATCTGCGCCGACGACCAGTCGCGCGGCGACACCTCCACGACGTGACCGCGGTCCTCGAGCCCGATGATTACATCACGCGGTGTCGCCCGTTCGACGCTGAGCACGTCCGGCACCCACTGGTGGTGGAACCTCGGCGCCGACACCGCCTCCTGGGCGGTCATCCCGTAGTCGACGACGTTCAGGATGCTGAGCAGCGTCGTGGAGATGATGCGCGGACCGCCCGGGCTCCCCGTGACGAGGTACGGCTTCCCGTCCCTCAGCACGATCGTGGGCGTCATGCTGGAGAGCGGCCGCTTGCCGGGCGCGATCGCGTTGGCCCCGCGCACGTCGATCAGGCCGAACGCGTTCGGCACGTCGGGCGCGATCGAGAAGTCGTCCATCTCGTCGTTCAGGACGATGCCGGTGCCCGGCACCGTGAGTCCGGAGCCGAAGATGAGGTTGATGGTCTGCGTCAGCGCCACGGCATTGCCCGCCGCGTCGGTGACCGACACGTGCGTCGTGCCGGCGTCGTGGGCCGGGTCACCGGGACCGGACACGAGGATCGCGCGCTCCCCGGACAGCCAGTGCCAAGGCGCGCGGCGCCACCACGGCGGATCGATCCGGGCGCGGAGCCCGTCCGCATACGCCTTGGACACGAGCGCCGCCGTCGGGACCTCGACGAAGTCGCTGTCGCCGAGATAGGCCGCCCGGTCCGCGAACGCGAGCTTCATCGCTTCGGCGATCACGTGGATGCTCGCCGACGAGCCCGCGCCCCGCGCGGCGAGGTCGAAGCCCTCGAGCACGTTCAGCATCTCGATCAGCACGACACCGCCCGACGACGGCGGAGGGAACGACAGCACGGCGAGACCGTGATACGTGCCGCGCACCGGCTCGCGCAGCTTGGTGCGATAGGCGTCCAGGTCGTTCGCCGTCAGGATCCCGCCTTGCCGCTCCATCTCGAGCGCGATCGCCTTCGCGATCCCGCCGCGATGGAAGGCGTCCGGTCCTTCGCGTGCGAGCGTGCGCAGCGTCCCCGCGAGGTCCTTCTGGACGAGGACCCAGCCGGGCTCGATGCGGCCCCCGCCTGACGGAAACTGGATGCGCGCCGTCTCGGGGAAGCGCTTCTCCATGCCCTGGGCGCGCGCGAACTCGAGGATTCGGGCGTGCCGCTGCGAGATCGGGAAGCCCTGCTCCGCGAGCCGGATCGCCGGCGCGAGGACGTCGGCGAGGGACTTCGTCCCGTAGCGCGACACCGCCTCCGCGAGACCCGCAACGAGGCCCGGCGTCGCCACCGCGAGCGGGCCGACCCGCGAGGCGTCGCTCGGGACGCCGGGGCGCACGAACATGTCGCGCGTGGCGGCGGCGGGCGCGGTCTCGCGCGCGTCGAGCGCCACGTCGCGTCCGTCGACCAGGTGGATCAGGAGGAAGCCGCCGCCCCCGATGCCGGAGTGATAGGGCTCGGTGACGCCGAGCGCGAAGGCCGCGGCCACCGCGGCGTCGACGGCGTTTCCACCTGCGGCGAGGAGCTCGACACCCGCCCGTGTCGCGTTCGACTCCGCCGTCACGACCATCCCGTGCTTGCCGAGCGCGGGGGCCGGCGCGGCCGCGTGCGCGCTCGCCCACCCGAGGCAGGCGGCGCACAGGAGGGCGAGCACCCATGCGGCGCGGCGAAGCACGCGCCGACCCTACCACAGGCCAGGAGCGCGCCGCGGCGACTCCCCGGGTCGAAATTGGGACGGGCGTCACGTGGCGCCGCCCGCGGTCGGCCGCAAGCGGATCCATGGGAGTGCTCACCGGAGCGGGGCGGCGACGGACGTCGGGGGCGGGCGCGCGCCCGCGCAGACCCCGGCGCGCCGCGGGCGCGCTCGCCCTGGCGTCGCTCTTCTGCGCATCGCTGGCGCGCGCGAGCGACCCGGCCAGCGCCGCGGATCCCACGGTCGTCCGCTACGAGCGCCGGATCGACTTCGGGGACCGCGCGGTTGCGATGCGCGTCGTCACCGACCGCACGAAGCCCGGCGCCGCGGAGCTCGGCGCGCACTACGACGTCGCGACCGAGACCGAGCGCCTCCCCGGTCTCGACCTCGCCGCGATCGTCGGAGTGTCCTCCGCGATCGCCACGGAGGGGGCCGAGCCCGGCGTGCGGGCCACGGCCCGCAAGACGCTCGGCCCGGGGACGCCGATCGAGGCCCTCACGCTCCAGAGCGAGGTCCGCTCGCCGAGCCTCACCGACGACGCCGGGCGGTGGCGCGCTGCGCTCGGCGCGAGCCTGCGGCTCGGTCCGGAGACGCACGGCACGGTCGACGTGGTGCGGGAGCAGCCGCTCGGCTGCGCGACGCGCAACGCGGTCGCCGCGGCCGCCACGCAGGCGCAGGTCGGGATGGAGCACCGCATCGCTCCGCTGACCGACGTCGTGGTCGGAGCCGCCCTCGGACAGGGCCGCGACCTGCGATCGCTGAGCGGCACCGTCGGCTTCGTCCACCGGTTCTGATCCCCATTCCGCCTGGTGCTTGCCGCGCGGCAGCCCGTCGGGTACTCCACGCGGGCGAGCGATCGCGGGGGGACGGCGATGCGGGCATGGACGCGGGCGACGGCGACGCAGACCGGTCCGGGGTTGCGCGGAGCGCTTTTTTCGAGCCTCGGCACGCTGCTCGGCCTCGTGCTCGCGCTCGGTCTCGTCGCCGCGTGCTCGCGCTCCGAGGATGCGCCCGGCGCGAAGGCCGGCGCGCCCGTCCCGCCCGCCGCGCCTGCGCCAGCCGGCCCGCGCGACGTCGCCGTGCTCGACGTGAAGGGCTTCGGCACCATCCGCTTCGAGCTGCTCGCCGACAAGGCGCCGGGTCACGTCGCCAACTTCGAAAAGCTCGCTGCGTCGGGCTTCTACGACGGCACGACGTTCCACCGCGTGATCCCCGGGTTCATGATCCAGGGCGGCGACCCGAACACGCGCAACCGCGACCCCCGAGACGACGGCATGGGCGGCCCCGGGTACCAGATCTCCGAGGAGTTCAACGACACCCGGCACGTACGCGGCGTGGTGTCGATGGCCCGCGGCGGCGGCGTGAATACCGCGGGCAGCCAGTTCTTCATCGTGGTCCAGGACCAGCCGCATCTCGACGGGCAGTACACCGCGTTCGGCCGCGTGGTGTCGGGCATGGACGTCGTCGATCGGATCGTGGCGACGCCGCGCGACGAGTTCGGGCGTCACGGCCCTGCCGATCGCCCGATCGAGGACGTCGTGATCGAATCCGTGCGCATCGAGCGGCCGGGCGCGGGCTCGCCCGCCGCACCCGCCTCCGCAGCGCCGTCCGCGCCTCCTCTGCCCGCGACGGGCGACGCACCGCCCGCGGCAGCCGCTGCCGCACCGGCCGAGGCCTCGCCACGCGCCGCAGATGGCGCGGCAAGGGACGGGTTCTCCGAGTGATCGCGTCCGGCGGCGGTCCGCCGCCTAGCCCGTCGCGGAGCGGGCCGCTAGATTCCGCCCCCTGGCCCGGTAGCTCAGTTGGTAGAGCATGCGATTGAAAATCGCAGTGTCGGGAGTTCGATTCTCCCCTGGGCCACCACTAAAACCATAATAGATCTAGATTGTTAGACGACCTGGCCACCAAACCAAGCACCCTCGCGCGGCGGTCGGGTCACGTCCGGGTCACAGCCAGGAGGAGCCCCCCGGGGCTTTTGCATTGACCGTGAGTCCTATCCTGGGCCGCGTGACCGGACCGGCTCCGACGGCAGAGGGCGCTAGCCGGGCGCCAACCCCGGCTGTGGGACGGCGCCGCGATCGAGGGACCAGTCGTCCGACCGCCAGCTGGCTTGCGGCGAGCCGCTTGACCCGGCCACCAAGCTCACGACAAACACCGGAGCGACTACGAGCTGCTTCGGGTATCGACGCCGTGCACGCGTGGACGGGTCCTGGGTGTTAAGAACGACAGCGCCTTGGGCACAGCGGTCACGTGCACGAACGCACTTGGCTCGACTGTAATTCTCGGCGTCGAGGTCTTTGGCGCTTCTGGAGGAGCGCCTCTGAACGATGCGTCGGCTACCTCCGTTTCCGTAGGTGCAGGTGAAGCTGTGGTGTTCGTAACGGGTACCATGGCCGCGTTTCCTGAGGACAGCAACCTGCTTCCGGGCTTGTTCACCGCTGGCACGGCGCGCGTGCTGACGACGGCAAGGCTCTTGGCGAGCGCGCAGATCCTCTGTCTTCCGTCGACGATCTCGCGCCCGCGTATGCCCGCTACTACAACCGCGCGCGCACCCATCTGGCGCTCGCGAAGGACCCTCCGGAGCGGCGGCGCGTTCAGGGGGGAGAGAGCTCGGCCGCGTGATCGCCTTTCCGGAAGTCCGCGGACTTCATCATCGATACGAGCGAGTCGCAGCGTGACGCGCGATGGAGTTATCGGGACGGACAGCTACGCGAGGGCTTCGAGCAGCGCCCTGGCTTCGCACAGGGCGCGCGTTTCGGCCCCCTCGGTGAACCAGGCGTAGAGCGGCTCGACCAGCGCCCGCGCCTCCGCCACGCGATCCTGGCTGTGGAGCCAGCGGCCGAGGTGGATCGCCGCTCGCAGCTCGTAGATGCGGGTGCCATGCTGCCGGGCAACGCCGATTGCTTCCCAGTATGCCGCCTCGACCTCGGCCGCAGGAGCGTTCCCGCGCATGAGCAGATCCGCGCGCAGGCGCAGATAGTCGGCCATTTCGAGCTTCGCCTCGCCGCTCGCTGCGAGCGCATCGTCGACCAGCGCCATCGCTTCGTCGCCGCCCCCGGCTATCGCGACCGCCTCGGCGAGCACGAAGAGATAGTGGATCCTGGTGGGATGGTGCCCGGTCTCGAGCGCCGTCGCGAGCGACCCGCGCAGCGCCGCGATGCCGTCGTCATATCGGCCCTGCTGCACGAACGTCCAGCCCCGCTGCGCCGTCGCGTGCACGAGAACCTGCTTGAACTGTTGCTCCTTGCTGATTCGGATCAGCGCGTCGAGACGCTCGAGCGAGTCGTCTCGCGGCGGCTCGCGCAGTTCGAAGTCGAGGATCCCGGTGAGCGACTCGGCGAGGGCCATGTCGTGGGCACGGCCGAGGCGTCGAGCCAGGTCACTCGCCGCGCGGACTCGCTCGCGCCCCGTATCCGGGAACCCGACCTGGCAGGCCGAGAGCCCCGCGTAGGCGAGCGTCACCACGCCAGGATCCAGCACGAGGCTGAGAGGTTGCGCTTGCTCCGGGTACAGCCGGACTGCATGCTCGAAGTGCTCCCGCCCTACAGCCGGTTCGCCCCCGTGGTAGCGGGCTTCCCCGTACAAGAAGTGGGCCCACATCGCCGCTCCCGGGATTGTGCTGCGGTCGGCCATCGCGAGGAGCTGCTCGGCCAGCCCTCGCGCAGCGTGGTACTCCGAGCGCGAATTGAGGGATACACACAGCCCGAGGATCGTAAAGAAGGCCTCCGGCGAATCGCCCAGCCGCTCGGTAAGCCCGCGGACGCGCGCGGCGGCGGCGGCTGGTTCGGCGGCGCCGAAGCCCTTCACGATGAACAGGTTCTGGGTGAGCTGCAGGAGCATCTGGAGTTCCTGCTGCGTGCGCTTGGGCGTCTGTGGGAGCGTGTCGAGCACAGCGAGGCCTCGGTTGAGATGGCCGACCGCCTCCGCGTACGCGGAGCGCGCCATCGCCCACACGGCTGCACGCCCCCACGCATCGACGGCGGGCTCTGCGTCCCCCGCCTCCGTCAGGTGATGTGCGAGTAGCTCGGGCTCCCGCTCCGCTTGCTCGGGAAACTTCTGGGCGAGAACGCGTGCGATCCGCTGGTGCAGCTCGCGTCGCCGGCTCTTGAGGAGCGATGTGTAGGCGGCGTCCTGGACGAGCGAGTGCTTGAAGAAATAGGTCGCGTCCGGGGGGAGGCCGCGTGGGTGGAGCAGTTCGGCCTGCGCGAGCGTCTCGAGCACGGCCTGCAGCTCGTCCTCGGGCATGCCTGCGACAGCGCAGACGAGCTTGTAGGAGAACTCGCGCCCGAGCGCAGCCCCGAGCTGCGCCACGTCCTTGGCACGCCCGAGCCGGTCGAGCCGTGCCGTCAGCGAGGCCTGAAGCGTGATCGGAATCTCTCGTGTGAGGGTATCGCTCCTGCCTTCGTTCTCGAGGATGAGTCGGGTGAGTTCCTCGACGAAGAGGGGCACGCCGTCGGTCCGCGTCACCACGACCTCAACGATCTCATCGGACAGGGCTGCGCGCGCGATCACCTGCCGGACCATCGCGCGGACGTGCCGGCGGCTCAGCCGGTTCAGCGTGAGCTGCAGCTGGTGGGCGTGCAGCGGCCAGGGAACGTGGAACTCCTGCCGCCCTGTGAGCACGAGAAGGAGTGGCGCCGTCGCTGCTTGCTCGACGAGGAGGCCGAGCAGCTCGAGCGTCGACGGGTCGACCCAGTGGAGGTCCTCGACCACCAGCACGACGGGCTGCAGGCGTGCGATGGCGAAGATCCAGGTCTCGAGCGCAGCAAGGAGCTTCCGCCGCTCCTGCGCCGGCGCGAGGATCTGCGGCGGATAGCTGTTCGGCACAGAGAGCCCGAGGAGCGGCGCGACGAGCGGCACCGTCTCGGCGGCCGCCAGACCCGCGGCCTCGAGCGCAGCCACGAGCTGCTCGATCTGGCGCTCGGGCGTCTCCTTCTCCCGCCAACCGAAAATCTGCTGGAGCGTTTCGGTCACGGGGCGAAACGGCGTGTTCTCGAAGAAGGGCGAGCACGCGCACTCGAGCCAGGTGTGCCGCGTGCCGGCAAGGTCCTCCTCAAGGGCCTTCACGAGACGCGACTTCCCGATCCCCGCCTCGCCGGTGATGAGCACCACCTGCCCGTCCCCTTCCTGCACCTGCTCCCAGCGGGCGCGCAGCAGGCGGCGCTCCTCCTCGCGCCCGACGAACAACGTGAGCCCTTGGACAGCAGCCGCCCCGAGCCGTCCGCGGACGCCGCTCGGCTGTCGGACGCGGTAGAGCGGCAGCGGCGCTGCCACTCCCTTGAGTACGTGCGGGCCAATCGGATCGACGATGAAGAGACCGGACACGAGGCGGTGCGTCGCTTCGCTGATCCACACCGAGTCGGGCTCGGCCACCGCCTGAACGCGCGCTGCGATGTTCGGCGTGTCCCCAAACGCACCGCCGGCGTCAGCAACGACGACGGGGCCCGTGTGAACTCCGACGCGCACGGAGAGCTGCGGGCTCCGGATCGCGACGAGCCGCTCGTTCACGATGCCGACCACATCGCGAAGCGCGAGCCCCGACCGCACGGCGCGCTCGGCGTCGTCGTCGTGCGCAACGGGCCAGCCGAAGTACGCGAGCACGCCGTCACCGAGATACTGCGCCAAGTGGCCGCCGTATCGGCTCACTACCTCGGCGGCGGCGCTCTGGTAGCTGCGCACGATGTCACGCCATTCCTCGGGATCGAGGCGCGACGCGAACTCCGTCGAGCCCACGAGGTCACAGAACACCACGGTGAGGTGTCGGCGCTCGCCGTCGTGCGCTCGCTGGTCAAGCTCGGTATCCGCCGCCGGCCGATCCCCGGTCGCGGGCGGGGCGGAGGCGGCCTCCTCGATGCGCGCGAGAGCGGCACCGCAGGACCGGCAGAACCGCGAGTCGGCGGCGTTCGACTGCCCACAACGCGAGCAGCGCGGCTCGACCGCGACGCCGCATCCGTTGCAGAAGCGTGAATCGGCGAGCAGCTCGCGGTGGCAGGTGGGACAGATCACCGCGCGTCCCTCCGTCGGGCGGCTCCTGCGCTGAGAGGCGGCCCCACCGGCCCAATCTGGAACCCGCGGGGATGCGCGTCGGAGTCTACCCGGTCGGGCTTCTGTCTCGCCAAGACAATCGAGGTTGGAGCGTCAGGTCCCACTGCCGCGACGCTCGGGTGACGACCGAACATCGACGCGTTCAGGATGCGCACGCTCCACAGCGAAGCCTGCGCTTTCCAGGCAGTCGATACGCGAAGGCCGTGGAGCTGGTGCTCAACGAAGCGATGAAGCTGGAGCGAGCGGGGTTTCTCGGGGCCGCGCCCCACGAGCGGACGGCGGAGCGTATCGGCCACGCGAACGGTTTCAAGCCGAAGACGTTGAACACGCGGCTGGGACGACTCGGGATGGCGATCCCGCAGGTGCCGGGGGCTGGCGGGGCGGGAGCCGCTGTCGTGGTACCCGCAGGCGCTCGAGCGGGGGCTGCGCAGCGAGCGGGCGCTCAAGCTGGCGATTGCCGAGATGTACGTGCAGGGGATGTCGACGCGAAACGTAACGGAGGCGCGGGATCACCCAAGGGCCGAGCAGAGGGCGACGCGGCCCGTGCCGAACGGCACGGGCCGCGTCTTCCTCGTGAGGCCATGTCACACGCCGGGCGCGCGCCGGGAACGCTCCATGCGGCGCCTGCGCCAGGCACGGAGCAGCGGGAGGAGGACGACGAGCTCCGCGCCGACACCGCAGGCGGGACCGCCAGCCGGCCCGTCGCTCTGGGGCTGGCAGCTGAGCCTCGTCCCGGCGGCGTCCCAGGTGCACTCCCTCGCCTCGAAGTGGCTCTCGCCGCACTCGGCGTGCTGGCCCGCGCCCTCGCGCCGCCCGAGCGTGATCACGGCCTTGAGCGGAACCTCGAGCGACGACGAGCCCGCACCCTGGAACGCGCTCTTCCGGGCTTGCGCGGTCACGCCCACGCGGCCCGCGCCCGCGTCCCAGATCAGCATGGAGAGAACGGGGTAGTTGTCTTCCGGGATCCGATTCACGTAGCGCCATTCGTTGCTGCGCGCTTGCGTCCAGCTCCGGTCCGGGCCGTCGTCGACGACGACGCTGTCGAGGATGCGCGACGGGTAGCCGTTCGCGATGACGAGCTGCGCTCCGCGGCCGCCCGAGTAGCGATCGGCGCCGTTCGGGTCGAACTCCGCGAAACGCCATCCGCTCGGCATCTGGAAGACGCCGGTCAGGTCGAGCGTCTCGTTCGAGCCGGCGCCCGTCGTGCTTCGGGTGACGGAGATGCTGGACGCATACCCGCCCAGGAAGTCCTGGGTGCCGCCCGCGTTCACGCAGGAGTCGCCCGGATCGAGAAGGCCGTCGGCATCGAGATCGAGCTCGGTCTGACAGGTGTCCGAGCAGCCGTCGCCGGCCGTGGTATTGCCGTCGTCGCACTGCTCCCCGAACTCGAAGAGCCCGTTGCCGCAGACGGCAGGTGGAGCGTACGAGCAGGTCGGGCAGCTGAGCCCGGCGCCAAAGCTCTGGAAGGGCTCGCCGAGGTAGCGGGCGATCACGAATTCGCCCGCGGGAGCGTCGTTCGAAACCCCGGGGCCCAGGAGCAACTCGTTGCCGAGCCCGTCGTCACGATCGGCTTCCCGAGCGACTTCTGACCGTGGCCGTGGCCTCGGGGTGCGCATCGCAGCGTGGTGCGCACCTCGAGGTCGTTCGGAGGGGCAACGTAGAAGCGGGACCACTACGGGCTCAAGGAGCACGCGCGGGGCGAGTCGAGGGGACATTGCGGGCCCCGGTGCTGAGCCTGTGGAGGGCTTCGCGCAGGTCCTCGTCATCGTGCCTTGGCGCGCGCGACGAACGGGGCCGACAGCGCGAGCTGTGATGCTCGGCACGAGGCGACGGAGACAGGAACACGGACGTTTCAAAGCGCGCGATCAGGCACTGCAAGATTAAGGAGGAGCGCCCGCGTTTCCAGATTGCGTCGATGCGGCGCACACTTGAGACCGGACATTCTGCAGTTGAGCCTGTGCGACACCGCCCTGTTTCGCCGCTACCCAAGGCGAAACGGACGCTTGCGATCGGATTCTGGCCGACTCGTGGAACATGCGGACAATCTCCACTCGTGGAGCCGCGAAGACTTCAACGACGACCGATCGCACGCCGCGGGCCGCTCTGGATCCTTGCCGTGAGTGGCATCGTCGCTGCCACTGCCCACGCGCTGGCGCTGCGCATCAACACCACGTCGTCGATGCCGCTCGGGCTCTATCGGGAGGTCCCTCTGCAGCTCGAGCACGGCGCGCGCGCCGTGTTCTGCCTGCCCGAAGGAGCGGCCCGGCTGGGCCTCGAGCGTGGCTATCTCCCCGAGGGCCGATGTCCCGGCGGAGCCCAGGAGCTCGTGAAGGAGATCGTCGATATCCCCGGCGACGAAGTCGTGCTCGCACCGGGCGGACTCACGGTGAACAGCCATCCGCTTCCCGGATCGGCGGTACACCCGGCGGATCACCGAGGGCGGGCGCTCGAGCATGCTCCCTTCGGCGCGCGGCGGGTGGGACCGAACGAGGTCTGGGTGCTCGGCGCGCTGCGCGAGGTGAGCTGGGACAGCCGCTACTTCGGGCCCATTCCCGTCGCGAAGATCCGCGTCTCTGCAGTCGCCCTCCTCACGTTCGGATGGTGGAAGGAGACCCCGGTTCGGCCGCCGGCCGAGCGCTCCCTGGACCCTGAGAAGCGAACGGCCAGTGCACAGGAGCCGACGCGATGACGGACGAGCGACCTGCCGTTCCGTCGGAGTCTCCGCAGCAGCGCGTCCACCGGCTCGCGAGCCTCGGCGGCCTCGTGGTCCTCGCCGGCTTGGACGCGCTTGCTCCCGATCTCCTGCTCGGAATCCTGCTCGAAATCGGCGGACACCTCCCCCGACTGGCGCCCCAGCGTGTAGAGGAGCTCACCGAGCGCGGAGCCGCCCGGCTGCGCGCGCGCCACGCCGAGAAGCGTACCTGGACCGCGTATCGAAACTCACGCGCGGCCTACCGCGTCGACCTCTCGGCGGAGGAGCTGCGGGCGCTACTCCGCGCGCTTGGTCTGCGGCCGGCGACGGATCCCCGAGCGCTCGTCCCGGAGCTTCGAGCGGCCCTCGCACGCATCACAAGGGCGCCTCGGGAGCGCGAGTCGTGAAGTCCGAAAGCGGCCGCGACGAGTTCAACCTGCGTCTTCGGCCGGCGCGTCTCCGCCGCACGGGGGATGGGCCGAGCGCGCTGCGGCTGCGCCAGTTGCGGGCCGCGATCCGCGGCGGCCGGCGCGCCAGCCGCACGGCCATTCGGCGCAGCCCGCGCCTCGCCGTGGCGCCGTCGGCGCTCCAGCGAAGCGTCGTCAAGGTGCGCTACGCGGCGAACCGGGGAGCGGGCCACTGGCGCGCGCACGGCCGCTAGGCCGGCCGCACGTGCGGCTCCTCGCTCACCTTGGCAGAACGCCTACGCGGAGCGCTTCATCGGATCTCTCCGTCGCGAGTGCTTGGATCACCTCATCTTGCTAAACGAGCGTCAGGTCCGCCGGATCCTCTCCGACTACGCCCGCTACTACAACTGCGCGCGCACCCATCTGACGCTCGAGAAGGACGCTCCGGAGCGGCGGCGCGTTCATGGGAGACAGCTCGGACGCGTGATCGCCTTCCCAGAGGTCCGCGGACTCCATCATCGATACGAACGAGTCGCAGCGTAAGCGTGATGGAGTTATCGGCAAGGACAAGGGCGGAACCCAGAATCGGAAGCACCGCGGCCCGGCCCGCGACCACTGGGAACGTCGATTCGAGCGTATAGTGCGTTTCCGGGCTGAGGAGACTGCCATGCGGCGCTCGCGAGTCGTCGATTGGGTGCTCATCGCCCTGTTCTTACCCCCGTGGCTGCTTCTCTTCTGCGTCATCATCCAGTCGCAGATCACACAGGGCTCCCGGTTCCGTCCCTTCATAGTCTTCGGGGCGCCGAGCTCTTCCGGCTACCCCTCCGTCTGGACGGTCTCTCAAGCCGATTCCCCCGTCCGAGTAGGAGACCGTTTGATCCGGATCGGGGATACGGAGCTCCGCGGGCTCTCGGTCGCGGGAGTCGTCGGTGTGATGACCCCGCTGCAGCGGCAAGGTGCACCGCTGCACGTCGAGGTCGAGCGGGACGGACAACGCTTCGAGACGGAGCCCGACTGGGTCCCTGACCCCTCTTGGTGGTCGGGTCTGGCGGGTGCCGCGGGTCTCGTGGCCGCGGCGACGTTCCTGCTCCTGCGCGCGCCCTATTGGCATCTCTCCCGCCGGTCCTTTGTGGCTTCGATGCTCTGGGCCCTCGCGCTTGCCGCCGGCTCCATGAGCCCCGCCGGCTCGAGCGCCCCGTTGGGGCCGTACTGGATTGGCGTGACGGACCTGGCAATGTTGTCCGGGATCGTGGTTACACTCTGGACTGCGTTCGAGTTCAGCGAGAGCGCAGGGCCCGCGCCCAGGTGGAGCTGGATCGTCTTCTTGGCGATCGGCCTTGCGTTCGGGATCACCCAGGTCCTCGGGATCTGGAGCACGCTTCCTACGGGATCGTGGCCGGCCTACATCTCATACGTCAGCGTTCTCGCGTTCTTTGCACTCTCTCTGATCGGCACCATGCGAGGCTACCGGCGCGCGGAACCTCTCGAACGGCGCCAGGTCAAGTGGGTGCTCTACGGCATCTACATCGCGTGCCTTCCGCAGGCCCTGGTAGCACTAGCAGTGCTCGTGGGGATCCACTTCCCCTTGATCAGTCGCCCGCTGCTCGCCGTGCTAAACCTCGCTTTCGTCGCAGTTCCCCTCGGCTTCGTGATTGCCGTTGTCGGATACCGATTCCTCGACATCGACCAGCTGATCAGCGCGACGGCGTCCTACTCGCTCGTCGGAATCGCACTGCTCGGCGGCGCGTTCGTTTTCATTCCGAAAATCGCGCGTGCGGCGAGTGAAGCCATCGGCGTGGCTCCCGAGACGGGGCAGTGGATGCTCTCGCTTGCGCTCGCGGGCGTGCTCGTGCCGGTGCACCGGGCCCTGCGCCCCTGGATCGACCGGCGCCTCTTTGCCGAGCGCTACGCGCTCACGCAGTCCTTCGAGCGACTCCTCGGCGAGCTTTCCACTTGTGCGCAATTGGAGGAGCTGACGAAGCTCAGCGGAGCGCGTCTCGACGCATTGCTGCACCCCGAGTCGATCGTCATCTATGCGCGGGCGGGCGATGCCTTCACGCCCATCTTCGAGCGAGGACGCGCGGCGCCACCGGCCTTCGAGGCCGGGAGTGTGCTGGTCCATACCCTCGAGAGCCAGGCCCGGCCGCTCTTCGCAGGCGCTACGAAGCTCGATCCCTTCGAGCGCGCCGCGCTCCAGACGCTCGGCGTCGAGGTGGTGACACCTACGCTGCTGAACACGACCCTCGTCGCCTTCACCTGTCTCGGACCCAAGCGCTCGGGCGACATCTACACCCAGACCGATCTGGCACTGCTGGCCGGCGTCGCACACGCGTGCTCCGAGGTCCTCGCACGACTCGACGCAAACTCCATCGCCCGCGAGGCGGGCGAGATGCAGGCGGCGCTCCGACGCTACGTACCGGGAGCCGTCGTGCACCAGATCACCCACCGCAAGGAGCTCGAGCCTCGCGAGCGCGAGGTCTCGATCCTGTTCGTGGACATCCGCGACTACACGCGCTTCGCGGCGGTGCGTCCTGCAGAGGATGTCTTCGCGACGGTGAACGAGCACACGGAGCGGGTCTCGGCGCTGGTGCAGAGCCAGGGGGGCGTCATCGTCGAGTTCAACGGCGACGGCATGATGGCGGTCTTCGGCGCGCCTGAGCCGCTGCCCGGTAAGGAGCGCGCTGCCGTCGAAGCGGCGCGCAAGATCGTGGACTCGATGCCAGCGTCGCTCGCCGTGGGCGTCGGGGTCGCCACGGGCCCAGCCTTCGTGGGGAACCTCCGGGCGTCGGACCGCCTGATCTGGAGCGCGATCGGCAGCACCACCAACCTCGCGGCACGTCTTCAGAGCCTGACGCGCGAGCTTCGTGCGTCGATTGCGCTGGACGCAACGACGCACGCGCGCGCCGGCTACGTCTGCGCCGACTTCGTGCAACACGAAAAGGTCGCGATCCGCGGCCGGGAGGAGCGGGAAGAGGTGTTCGCGCTTCCGCTCCGCCCGGTGGGCGCGACCTGAGTTCCAAAGCGCCAGCGGCTCCGTCCGGCTCCAACCACGGCTCCCGCCTCGGGTCCATCGCGTCCCCTTCCGCGAACGGTACGCCCTCGACCTGGGCATCGCGGAGCTGCTGCCCGCGCTGTTCCTCGCGACTGCCCCGGGATGCGTCGAGAAGACCAGCGAAGAGATGCGAGGCGCCGACCTCTGCGTCTTGCTACGTCGACGGTCCGGTGGCGGCGTCGCTCACGCTATTGCCCGGCTTACCGACACGCGGCTGCGGCGCGACCGAGCTGGTTGAAAACCTGCACCACCGCAGCGTAGAGTGGTGAGAGCACGTGAGGACGCCGAGCCTGGAACGGCCGTGGCTGTGGACGGAGAGCGTGACGCCTCGCTTCGTCTGTGTGGCGTTGCTCTCCACGGCGCTCTGCGTCCCCACAGCGTGTCGCATCGGCGCCGCTACCTCGGGTACGCCGGACGTAGCGGCTGCGCCGGCGGCGCCCGATGCGATCTCCGCACGGGGCCGTCTCGAGCCCAAGAACGGGCTGCTCCGCGTGGCAGGCCCCGGGGTGCCCGTGGCCGTCGTGGGCAGGCTCCTGGTCGAGAAGGGCGATCCCGTGAAGGCCGGCCAGCTTCTCGCTGTCCTGGAGGAGACGGAGGTGCGCGCCGCGGCCGAGCAGCGCGCCGTCGCTGAGCTCGCAAACGCCGAGGCTCAGTATCGCCGCAACACCGAGCTGCACGAATCCGACGTGGTATCGGACGCAAAGGCGGAAGAGCTCAAACACAGCGTAGAGGTCGCGCGCGCGAACCTGCGGAGCGCGCGCGCCGAGCTTGCCCGCATGCGCGTTCTCTCGCCGATCGACGGCGAGGTAATCGACGTGTACGCGCGCGACGGCGAGCGGATCGGTCCGGAGGGGCTCGTCGAGCTCGGTCGCACGCACGAGATGTATGCAATCGCCGAGGTGTACGAGACGGACGTGCGTCGAGTGCGGCTCGGCCAACGCGCGGAGGTGTCGAGCCCGGGTCTGCCCGGCCCGCTCACGGGCACCGTCGACCGCATCGGGCGTAAGATCGGGAAGCTCGACGAGATCGGAGCCGACCCGGCCGCGCGCACCGACGCCCGGGTCGTCGAGGTCGAGATCCGGCTCGACGATGGGGCGGCGGCCGCGGGTCTCACGAACCTCCAGGTCGAGGTGGTGATCCAGCCGTGACACCGCCGCGGGGTTCCGGCCGGCCGGCGCTTCCCTTGCGCCTCGCGTGGCTGCAGCTCAAGCAGGTCAAGCTCCGCCTGGCCGTCGCCCTCGCCGGTGTCGCGTTCGCCGTGGTGTTGATCCTCATGCAGCTCGGCTTCCGGGAGTCGATGTTCGAGAGCGTCACGCGGTATCACGCGCTGCTCCGCTACGACCTCGCGATCCTCAGCGTCGACACGTCATTCCTCCCCCTTCCCGAGAGCTTCAGCGACCGTCGGCTCTTCCAGGCGCGCGCCGTGCCGGGCGTGGCGTCCGTCAGTCCGGTGTACCTCGGCCAGGCGCTCTGGAAGAACCCCTTCGACAAGACGGTGCGCAGGATCTTCGTCGTCGGCTATCGGCCGGAGGACGACGTCTTGGACGTCCCCGAGGTGAGCCGGCAGCTCGAGCGCGTGCGCGCCGAGGATGTGCTGCTCTTCGACCGTGCCTCGCGCCCAGAATTCGGCGCGGTCGCCGATCACTTCCTCCCGGACGGCGAGCTCACGACCGAGCTGAACCGGCGCACGATCCAGGTGGGGGGGCTCTTCACGCTCGGACCGTCCTTCGGGATCGACGGGAACATGGTCACGAGCGAGGCCAACTTTTTGCGCCTCTTTCCCGGCAAGCTGCGGGGGGTGATCGAGCTGGGGCTCGTGCGGCTCGACCGATCGGAGGACGCAAAGCGCGTTCAGGCACAGCTCCGGGCCCTGCTCGCGCCGGACGTGCTCGTGTTGACGCGGGAGGAGTTCGCCGCCCGCGAGCGCGCCTACTGGGACGCCACGACACCGATCGGTTACGTCTTCGGCTTCGGATCGATCGTCGGCGTGATCGTCGGCGCGATCATCGTCTACCAGATCCTGTTCTCCGACATCTCGGATCACCTCGCAGAGTACGCGACGCTGAAGGCGCTGGGCTACTCCAACGGTTTTCTCACCGCGATCGTGTTGCACCAGGGCGTCCTGCTGGGGACGCTGGGCTTCCTCCCGGGGCTTGCGATCTCGGTCCTCCTCTACCGCACGGCCGCGGCCGCGACGCGGCTCCCGATCCACCTGACGTGGGCGCGCGGGATCGGCGTGCTCCTCCTGACCGTCGCGATGTGCGGCGCGTCGGCGATGCTCGCCGTCCGCCGCGTCCGGTCCGCGGATCCCGCCGACGTCTTCTGATGGCCGCCGAGAAGAGCATCCGGGTCTCGGGCGTGAGCCACTTCTTCGGCACGGGCGCGCTGCGCAAGCAGATCCTGTTCGACGTCTCGTTCGAGATCGCGGCTGGCGAGATCGTGATCGTGACCGGCCCTTCCGGATCGGGGAAGACGACGCTGCTCACGCTCGTCGGTGCGCTCCGGTCGGCGCAGGAGGGGAGCCTCGAGGTGCTTGGCAGCGAGCTGCGGAGCGCCAGCGCGCGGGCGCTCGCCGACGTGCGTCGCCGCATCGGGTACATCTTCCAGGCCCACAACCTGCTCGGCGCGCTGAGCGCCGCGCAGAACGTCGAGCTGGGAGCCCTGCTCACGCCCGACGCGCCGCGGGCGCAGGCCCGGGCGCGCGCGACGGAGATGCTCGCGGCTGTGGGTCTCGCCGAGCGCGCCGGCCACGTGCCCTCGCAGCTCTCGGGCGGCCAGCGCCAACGGGTGGCCATCGCCCGGGCCCTCGCAGGGCGCCCCCGGCTGATCCTCGCGGACGAGCCGACCGCTTCGCTCGACAAGGAGTCCGGTCGCGCAGTGGTCGATCTGCTGCACGACCTCGCGAAGCAGCACGGTGTCACGGTCATCCTCGTCACGCACGACAACCGGATCCTCGACGTTGCCGACCGGATCGTGAGCCTCGAGGACGGGCGTCTCCAGTCCTTCTCGGACGCGGTGGCGTCGAGCACGCGCCTCCTGACGAGCATGCTGGCGCAGGCAAACCGCAAGGGAGAGCTCGCCCGCCGCCTCGCCGAGCTCCCGGAGGGGGAGGTGATGGGCCTGCTCGAGCAGGCGACGCACGAGGCCCGCCGCTTCCTCGATGCGATGTCCATGTCCGACGACGAGGCGTTCGAGAGCATGCTCGACCAGATGCTCGAAGCGTTCACCCTGCGCTTCGGCGCGCTGGTCGCCGCCGAGCGCGCCTCGCTCTTCCTCGCCGATCGTGATCGACAAGAGCTCTGGCTCCGCGTGGCGCAGCCGGAAGGGGGCCGCGCCGTGGAGTTCCGCATGCCGCTCGCGACGGGCATCGCGGGACACGTCGTAGCGACGGGCAGCCCCGTGCGCGTCGCGGACGCCTACGACGATCCGCGCTTCAATCCCGCGGCGGACCTCCAGACCGGCTTCCGGACACGCGACGTCCTCTGCGTCCCCCTCGTCAATCGGAGCGGGCACGTCTTCGGCGCTGCGCAGCTCCTGAACAAGCTCGGCGGCAGGACCTTCGATGAATCCGACGAGCGGCGCCTCGTCGCGTTCACGAGCTCGATTGCCGTGGTGCTCGAGAGCTGGACGGAGATGCGGCGGCTCAGGAGCGCGCCGGCGCACGCCGCGGTGTGAGGCGCGAGTCCTGTATCTCGCGGCCCTGGCGGACCTTCGTATTGCTCGAAGGGGCGGAGCTCCTTCGACACGGTCGCCGCGACGGCCGTCAGCCGCGGAGGATCGCCAGGGCCACTTCGCCTAGGGAGCCCGCGCGTCTCAGCGGAGCTCGTCCCCGCCCAGATGATCGTGCAGGAGGCGCGCGCGCCTCCAGTTTCCTCCAATCCTCTCGCAGAACGGTGTAATTTCGAGCTCAGCGTCATGGCCATCCTGGTGGACACCGCGCTGCTGGATCTCCCGCTGTTCGCGGGGCTCTCCGCGCAGGAGCTCGCCGGGCTCTCGGATCGCGTCACGATCGAGGAGCACTCGCGCGGAACAGTTCTGTTTCGGCGCGGTGATGCAGGGGAGGCGCTCTACGTCGTGCTCTCCGGCCAGGTCGCGCTCGAGCTCGACCCGGACGGCGAGCTGCTCACGCTGTCCGGGCCAGGCGAATGGTTCGGCGAGCTCGCGCTTCTGACCTCCCGCCCGCGCAGCGCCGACGCGCGGATCGCCGTCGACGCGACGCTGCTTCGAATCGATCGAGAGGGTTGGTCAACGCTCAGCCAGGCCGTCCCGCGTCTCTTCGCCCGCATCTGCGAGCGACTCAGTCGTCAGCTCCAAGCGAGGGACGACCGAGAATCGCTCGCTCGACGCCGCGTCGTGGCGTGCGGCGATCCGGGGGAGCCCCGCCCCGCATGGCTTCCCGATCTCGTGGCGAGCTTGCGGCGACAGTTTCCGAAGCGCGACATCCGCGCGCTCGGACCCGATGGCACGCCACTCGATGCGGGAGATCGCGGGCTCCTCGATCGCACGGCGGATCGCCGCGCGCTCGCCGCTGCACTCGCGCTGATGACCGATCGCAGCGCGCTCATCCTGGTACCTTTCGGAGCCGCGGACGACCTCGCCGACCGGTCGCTGCAGCGCGTGCGAGCGCGCGAGTGGAGACTCGCCCCCGGGTGCCGTAGCCAGGCGCCCGATCGCATCACCGGCGGCTCGGTGGAAGCGGCGCTCGACCGTGCCGCGCGGCATCTGGCCGGCGGCACCGTGGGTATCGCGCTGGGAGCCGGCGGCGCGTTCGGTCTAGGGCACCTCGGCGTCCTCGACGTGCTCGAGTCCGCGGGAATCCCGATCGATTGCGTCGCGGGGACGAGCATCGGTGCGGTCATCGGCGGGATCCTCGCGTTTGGCATCTCGATTGCGGAAGTGATCGAGTACGCCGCGTATCTCGTCCCGCGCTTCCGATCGATCGTCCTGCGCGACGTCGACCTGCGCGGTCACACGCTGCTCACCGGCGAACGGGTGATGGAGGTCCTCGCCGACCTCGAGGGTCTCGGGGAAGCCCGCTTCGAATCGCTGAACGTCCCCTTCGCGGCGGTGGCCATGGACGTCCGGACCGGCGAGCAGGTGGTCCTCGATTCGGGGCGCCTGCTCGACGGGATCCGGCCGAGCTTCGCGATGCCGAGCGTCTTCCCGCCCTGCGCGCGCGGCGATCGCCTGCTGATCGACGGGGCGATGGTCAACCCCGTGCCCGTCGACGTCGTCCGCGCGCTCGGCGCCGACGCCGTGATCGCGTGCCAGCCGATTCCGGCGCTCTCAACACAGGGCAGTGACCCCCTGGGCACGTTCCTCGTCCGAGCCCACCGGATCGCCGAGGCGATTCCGGTCCGGAGGCTCCGCAGGGGGATCGCCAATCTAGGGGTCTCGATCCGCTCGTTCCAGGCGCTCTGGTACCGACTCGCAGAGGCCTCCGCGCGCGCGGCCGACGTCTCGATCGAGCCGGAGCTCGGCCAATTTTGGTTCCTCCAGTTCGGAGAGGCCGAGCAGATCATCGAAGCGGGCCGGCGCAGCGCCGCTGCGGCCCTGCCCCGGATCCGCGACGTGCTCCGCGCGCGCCTGGGCCTCGCCGCGCAGGCCCCTCCGAGCACCGGGTGATCGCGGAGTTCGAGATATCAGATCCCGATCCGGCAGGAGTAGGATAGGGAGGCGTTGCCGCCGGGACGCGCCGCACCCCCCTGTAGAGCGCCCCACGGCGGCAACGGAGGGACATCTCATGGCGGAGCCGAGCGAGAGCGATCCCGAAGCCGCGGCCTTCTTCCGCAGGCTCCTCGAGAAGTCGGCGGCGCTGCGCCTGCCCGAGCTCTTCGAGGTCCCTCCGCCGTCCGCGCTCTATCACCTGCGCGACCGGCATGGCGTGAGCGTCGTGGCGCTGCGCACGCCGGACCTCTCCCGCGCACAGCTCGTCGCGATCATGACGTACCGGCTCGCGCAGTACGTGGTGCTCGACTACGTGAACCTCGACGTGGTCTACGCCGCGGGTCTCGAGCACGAGTCGCTCGACAACGTGGCGCCCGACGACGTGCACGTGATCGCGGGCGCGTCGGGGACAGGCGAGATCCTCTGCTACATGGTGATCAAGGCGCCGCCAGCGGCGCCTCCTGGCACGACGCTGCGCACGCGCGAGCGGCCGCTCTTTCCCATCGAGGAGATCTTCGGCTGGGGCGTGTACAACCGCTTGCGGATCCTTCCCGATCTCCCGATTGCTCGCGTGCGCGAGCTCGAGCGCTTCGTGAAGAACCAGCAGCGCGCTGCGGTCGACGATCTGAGCGCACGCGCGCCGGTCGAGCTGATGGTTGCTCTGCTTCGCGTAATCGCGGGACCCTTGGGACGCGAAGTGGAGGCTTGTCTCGGTGATATCGAGCATGCAGTCAAGGCCATCAAGGTCTTCGATTTCTTCCACGTGCCCTCCGTCATCGTTCACGGCGTCGTGCCGTACGTGGCCCGCGAGTCCTATCCGTTCCCGTCATACGAGCGTCAGACTCGCTATCCCTCGACTTTTCTCGCTTCCGACATCTCGCGCGACCGACTGGACCAGATCGAAGCCGCGTTGGCCCAGCCCGGGAAGCAGGGGCTCGCGGCGCTCTTCCAGCTGAAGGCGGATGTCCGGAGCAGCCCAAGCAGCCTGGAGCCGCCGGGCGGATTGGCAGCACTCGCCGATGCCCCGCTGGCCCAGCAGGGCGTCCCGATGGAAGCCCGCCTCGCGCTGCGCGAGCTCGGCGATTGGCTGCGCACGACCGACGCCTTCGCGAGCCTGTCGAGCGCCGAGGCGGCCGTGCTGGCGACGCTGCTCGAACGACGCACCGCGGCCGCCGGAGACCTCCTGATCCGCCGCGGCGACGCGGACGACGACATGTATCTCGTGGAATCCGGGCAGGCGGAGGTGCAGGTTCCCGGCCCGGCGGGCCGATCCGTCGCGGTCCGCGTGCTCGGTCCGGGCAGCCACTTCGGTGAGATCACCCTTCTTGCGGGCGGGGAGCGCACGGCCGACGTGGTCTCCCTCGAGCCGATGTCGCTCTTGCGGCTCAGCAAGGAGGCCTACGGCCGCTATCTCGCGGAGATGGCGGAGGTCGAGCAGCCGCTCGCTCGCTCCGCTCTCGCGGCTCTCGAGCGGAGCCGCCAGACGCTGAGGCGGGCGAGCGCGCAGGCAGATCCCGCAGACCTCGCCAGGCGCTTCCGCGAGATCCTGCCGCCGGAATCGGTGATCGACGATGCGAGCGTCATCGATCTGCAGTATCTGCGAAATGTCACGGCCTTGATCCGGCGCGTGCCCCTCGTGCTGCGGCCCCGCGTCGAAGAGGAAGTGCTCCGCATCGTGGCGATCGCGAATGCGCAGGACGCTCCGCTGTACCCTTACAGCACCGGCAAGAACTGGGGGCTCGGCTCGAGGCTGCCCGTCGTCGACGGGTGCATCCTGGTCGACTTGAGCCAGCTGGACCGGATCGTCGAAGTCAGTGACGCTTTTGGCTACGCGATCCTCGAGCCGGGTGTCACGCAGGCACAGCTCGCCGCGCATCTCGAGAAGCATCATCCCTCACTCACGATGAACTTCACCGGCTCCTTCGCCTTTACGAGCATCGTCGGCAACGTTCTCGAGCGCGGCGACGGCGCCTCGGCGCGCGTGCACGACTTGCTGGGCGTGCGCGGAGTCCTGGGCGACGGGACGCGTTTCGAGGTCGGTGGCCTGTGGAAGAACGTCGGGAGCGGAGAGCCGAGCCACCACTCCCGATACATCGCCGGGCCCGATCTCGTCGGGATGTTTGCTCAGTCGAGCTTCGGCATCGTCACGCAGATGGCGTTTCGACTGATCCACAAGCCCGAGCGTCGCTATCTCTTCTGGGGAGTCGCTCGGGACGAGGAGCTGGAACGGGTCGTCGACACGTTCGACTCCTTCGGCGCACAGGGCGCTATCGACCGCGGCAGCGTGAACGTCGGCTACGCGAACCGGTTCGTGCAGGCCGATCGCTCCCTCCGCAGCGCTGGCGGGGAGCGTGCCGACGACGAGGAGCGCTGGAACTTCTATGCCCTGGTTCCCGGCACTGCGCGCAGCGCGGACGTCCTCGTCGAGGAGCTGAGGGCAGCGTTCGAGCCTTGGTGCGAGTCGGTCGGAGCCTTCCAATCCGATACCGGAGCGGATCCCTACACCGAGCTTCCGGCGTTCCTGCATCCGCTGGTGAAGCCGCTCCTCGGTTCGCCCGACGCCGACAGTCTCAAGCTGATCTACGCGCTGACCGGGACGCCGCTTCCATCGGACCCGCAGGCACTCGATCCCGATCAGACGCCCTTCGGCATGAAGTGCTACATCCCGGTCGTCCCGCCCCGCGGAGAATATGCCAGGCGCGCGGCGAGGATCGTCCGCGGCGATCCGCGCTCGACTCGAGCTCAACGTGAAGCTCTCCTTCTTCGGAGATGGAAGGACGCTGCATCACGATCCATTTCCGTTCCGACGATCCGGAACAGGTGCGACGCGCGGAGCGGTGCGAGCGGGCGCTGTGGGATGAGATGGTGGCGACAGGCTTCCCGCCGTACCGGGCGAGCATCGACCAGATGCGGCGGCTCGTCGAGCTGCAGCCGGACCTCTTCGATCTCGTCGCTCGGCTCAAATCCGTCCTGGACCCGAACTCGATCATCTCGCCGGGGCGCTACAGCACAACCGGCCTTCCGGGCCTCGAGGGCTGACCTGAAACCGAACGCGAAACGCGCTCCGCCCGATCTGGAGCTCGCCGGCTCGAACCCCCAGTCCGAGTGGGCTGCGGGATTGCCTCGCAGTCGATTCCTGCTCATCCTCTGAGCGCCGATCCGTTTAGGCGGCGAAGTCTTGCTTGAGAGGGGCGCCCGTGTCGTTCGCGCAGCTAGTTCTCTGGCTTTCAGCCGCGAATTATTTCGCTGCCGGGATCTTTGCGTTAGCCCTGCCTGCCGCGAATGCATCCATCATCAAGCTTGAACTCGGTGGCATCATCTCCTCCAGCGACCTCCGAGCCGTGTACGGCGGCCTTCGTATCGGTATTGGCTGTTTCTTGGCCTGGTCGGTATCGACGGGGCATTGGCGGCCGGGTCTCATCGCGGCGGCCGCACTCTTCGGTGGTAATGTTCTCGGGCGAGTGGTTAGCCTTCTCGCCGACGGGGTCCCGGAGTCACCCGGCCTCTTGCTCCTGGGATTCGAGCTTTTCGGAGTTGTGCTTGTGGGGGTTGCGCTCCTGTCGGCCGCCTCCTGAGAAAACGCTCTTTACATCACGAGTCCGGATTTTGCGTCGACGAGTTCGAAACCCAGGAAAGCCGCGCGCTTGCGCAGGCCTCCGAGGATTCGTGAGCGTTGCTGTCGGTCGTAGCCTGCGGCGGAGAGCTCGTGGTAGGGCGTTCGGTAGCGGAGCATGCGGTAGATCAGGACGGCGAGCTTGCGCGCCGTGGCGGTGATGGGCTTGGCCTTGCCGCGCTGAGCTCGCAACACGGAAGCGATTCTCACCAGGAGCCCAAACCCGTTTCCGCAACGGGAGTATTGTGCGTGGTCCCTGTCCACGCAGCCCGGCGGCGGCGCGCTCGCTCATCGCATCGGCCGCCTCGGCCTTGGCCTCTTGGAACAGGAACGCGTAGCGCTTCGTGGTCGCGGCCTGCGAGTGGCCCAAGATCTGTCCGACGGCTTCCAACGTGAGCCCGACAGACGCACCCGCGCTTGCCGCCGTGCGCCGCACATCTTCGGGCGACGCCAGCTTGCGGATGCGACGCCATCCCTTGTTGAGGTTTACGAGCGGACGGCCAGGGTCGCGACCCGGTATCACCCACGGAGACGTGGAGCGTTCATCGCGTCAAGCACCTCGATTGCGGCGCGACCGAGGGGCACCTCCTTCGCGCCGGTCTTCGAGTCTGGGAGACGCAGACAGCAGGCTTGGCGGTCGACGTGCTCCCAGCGGAGCCCGAGGATCTCGCCCATTCGCGCACCCGTCAGGAGCAGGAGCCTTATCGCCGCAACGACCGCGGCCGGCTCGGCGCACTCGCGCTCCACGGCGTCGAGAACGTCGCCGCTTCGAGATCCGCCTGGCAGCCTCGGGGCAATGCCACGTGATGGGGCAGGTCGGTAGCGCATGAGATCACGCGGGGCGTGAGTACGGTCGAGAGTCTCAGCTTCTGCCGCTTGTAGAATTCGGGATTCTGGAAGGCGGGGAGTCGCTCGAGACGGCCTGCGCAGACTTCCCCTTGAACCGACGCCCGCCACTACCAGGGCCGCTCACCGATCGAGACGACGACGGCGTCCTTCCTCCCGCTCATCGCGGCCGAGATCCGCTTCCCTGCCTCGTCGCTGGCCTCGCGAAGCGGGTCGTCGGAAAGGTGCGCGTAACGCTGCGTCGTCTGCGCAACGCGATGCCCGAGGAGCCTTCCGATCACGATGAGCGAGCTGCCGGCGCCGGCCAGGACGCTGGCATGCGTGTGACGGAGGTCGTGGATCCGTACGCCGCCAAGCTCTGCGCGCTCGCGAATGCGGTGCCAGATCCAGTGCAGGCCGACGAACGGCTGGTCGGGGCGACGGCCTGCGATCACCCAGCCGGACGGGTCGCTGCCATCGGGGGACAGGCCGCGAAGCACCTCGAGAGCCGGCGCGTTCAGCGGGATCACCTTCGCGCCCGTCTTGGAGTCCGGCAGACGCAGGCACCGGCGCTCCCAGTCGACGTACTCCCAGCGCAGACCGAGAACTTCGCCTTTGCGCGCGCCGGTCAGGATCAGGAGCCTGATGGCTGCAATGGCCACCGGGGGCGCAAGTCTCGTGCGCTCCGCCTCGGCGAGAGCGTCGCCCAGCCGGGCGAGCTCTGCGGCCGAAAGGAAGCGCTCGCGAGCTCGCTCCCGGTAGCGCTCGACGTGCCGACAGGGATTCGTGCCGTCGGGCCGGATGCCCCACTTCTCGGCCAGGGTGAACATGCGAGAGACCACGGCCAACGTCCTGTTCGCGTTGAACGGGGTCTTTCGAAGTGCGTAGTGCAGATCCGTCACGTGGCCACGGGTCACGTCGGCCACTTTCATCCGGCCGAGCCTGGGGACGACGTACCGCATGAGCACGGATCGGTACCCCACCGCAGTCGACGGCTTCCGCTTGGCGTCGACGTGCTCGGAAAGAAAGCGCGCGACCAGCTCATTCACCGTTGGCGCCAGCCGTTCGACCTGGAGCGCTTCGAGCGGGTCGCAGCCGACCTGTAAAGCGGCCAGATGCTCCAGCGCCTTCCTGCGGGCAACGTCGCATGTCAGAGGGCCGTGTCTACCGAGTACCATGCGACGGCGGCGGCCGCGCATGTGGTAGTCGAGTAGATACGAGCGCACGCCCGAAGGCGTCACGCGGAGACCGAAGCCGCGCAGCTCATCGTCCCAGATGACCTTGCGGGCAGGACCGGGCCGCACGCTCTCCACGACGCGCTTCGTAAGCTTCACGCTTCCTCCTGTTCACGCACCGTTCCGGGTCACAGCGGGGTCACAGTTGGGATGCGAATCGCATCGTATCAAGTCGCAAACAGGAAATCCCTTGGAGGGACACAAATCGACCATTTCCCGGGCAGTTGGCGTAGGCCGACGCAATGCGGAGTAACTTATCGTAGTGTTACTTGTAGCATTGAAAATCGCAGTGTCGGGAGTTCGATTCTCCCCTGGGCCACCATCATCGAACGCGAGACGGGTTCGCCTCACGCGGGTTCGTCGGTCGCTACTCGCGGTCGAGCTGGAAGCGGATCGGCACCTCGACCCGCGACGCCACCGGGGCGCCGTCCAAGCGTCCAGGCTCGAACTCCCACTTCCGGACCGCCTCCACGGCGACCTCGTCGAGGGCTGCGAATCCGGAGCTGGCCCGGATCTCGACCGCGTCCGGCCTGCCCGACGCGTCGACGCGGACGGACAGCAGCACGGTGCCCTCCTGCCTGCGGCGTCGGGCGACGGCGGGGTAGGACGGCTCGGGATTCGTCTTGTATCTCGGCCGAGCGGAGGTCGCGACGTGCGGTGCCGAGGATGTCGCCGCCACCGCACCGCCGGTCGCCCCGGAGATGGTCGCGGCCACGGCCGGAGTCGGGGAATCGGCAGTCGGCGCCGCCTCCGGGGTCATGGGCTGGATCGCCGGCGCCACTCGTGCCACCCGACTCTCGACCTTTCGCGGTGTCGTCGCCGGCGCGTGCAGCTTCGGGGCCGGCGCGATCGCGGGCGCCGGCGGCTGCGGGGAGCCCGTCATCGGCGATGTCGTGGGCGCCACGGCGGCCGCTGTGGGTCCGACGAGCGCGAGCTCCAGCTTCTCGGCGCGGACGATCCGCGGAGCGGATGGAGACCCGATGGCGAACAGCGCCCCCGCGTGCACGGCCGCTGCGAGGAGCGCGCACGCGGTGAGAGCGGCCCTGCGCGACTCCGTGGCGTGAAACGTCGGGGGCGGCGCCGACGCGGCCGGCATCAGCGTCCCGAATCCTGCGGCTTCGGTCGTGTCTCGATCGACACCTTCGCGATGCCCTCCTCGCGCACTCGATCCAGCACTCCGATCACGACGCCGAACTTGGCGCCCTCGTCCCCGTGCAGGAAGATCTTCGGGTCCGCGGTTGCCGCCGCGAGCTGCTTCAGGTGCGCCGTGAGCGCCTCGAAGTCGACCTTCTCCTTGTCATAGTAGATCTCCTCGGTCGCCGTGACCGTGATCGAAGCCGAGCTGGCACGGTCCTCCGCGCCTCCGCTCGACGCCGCAGGCAGGTGAACGGGAATGCCCCGATTCTTGATCATCGAGAGCGACACCATCATGAAGGTGGCCAGGAGGAAGAAGATCACGTCGATCAGCGGGATGATCTCGATCCGCGCGCGCCGACGCCCTCCCGAGCCGGGAATCCTCATGGCGTCCCTCTCACCTTCAACAGGATCAGCTCGATGCGGGAGCCGGCATCCTCGAGGTCGTGCCGCATCTCCTCCGACCGCGCATTCAGGAAGTTGAAGGGGATCAACGCCATGATGGCGATGCTGAGGCCGAAGGCGGTGGCGATCAACGCTTCGGCGATGCCGCCGGTGATCGCAGCGGGGGCATCGAGCTCGCTGGCTCCGAGCAGCCCAAAGGCGCGGATCATCCCCGTCACCGTTCCGAGCAGGCCGAGCAGCGGAGCCAGGGTGATCGCGGTGTCGAGCACCGACAACCCCCGGTTGAAGCGTTTCAGCTCGAGATTCGCAGCCCGGAGCATCGCGCTCGCGAAGGACTGGTCGCGGTGAGCGAGCGCATGGGCCACGCAGCGCGCAACCGGGTCCGCGGAGCGCATCCCCTCGTTGACTGCGGCATCGAGCTCGCCGCGCTCCGTGGCGCGGAATACGGCATCGACTGCCTCCGGCGCCCGCCTTCGCCATTCGCGCGCGACGAAGACGAGTCGCTCCAACACCACCGAAAGCGTAACGAGCGAAGTGGCGAGGAGCGGCCACATGATCGGGCCGCCCCTGGTGAAGAGATCAAACACGTTGCACCGCTTCAGAAGTGGGCGGTCAAGGCGACGCGGACGGAGACAGGAGCTTCCGGATGGAAGTGGATGTCGTTGTACCCGCCGTCGTCCGGCCCGGCGGGCTCGCCTGGAAGCCGAGACGGATAGTAGTAGGAGATCTCGTCGTCTTCGCGATTCAGCAAATTGAACAGCTCCGCGCTGAGCGTCCACGTCTTGTTGAACTGATAGCCTACCCGAGCGCTCAAGAGCACGGTAGCCGAGGAGCGTACGCTGTCGTCCTCGATGAGCGCGCGCGGACCGAAGTAGCGAAGCCGCAAGGAGCCGAAGAACCCCCACAGATCGTGCACGGTCGCGCCCGCAGCCACGACGTTCTCGATCGACCCGGGGATGTCGTCCCCCTCTGAACTGTTTCCCCGAAAGCGCGACTGCGACCACGAATAGTCGCAATCGAAGGTGAGCCACTCGGTCGGGTTGTAGTAGTTCGCGATCTCGATGCCGTAGCGGCGGCTGGGTCGACTTGCTTCGGTGCTGCCAGCGTCACCGACGAACAGCAGCTCCGAGTCGATATCGAGCCACCAGAACGCGATGGTGCTGTGAAGCCCCGGCAGGCGGGAAGTACGAAGGCCGATCTCGGCCCCGTAGCTGCGTACGAGCGGAGTGGCGGGATCGACGGCTGCCGTGACCCCCCGCGCATCGTTGCTGTGATAGCCGAGCCCCCCGCTGAGATACAGCTCGGTGTCTTCCCAAGGCCCTACGATGACGGTCGCCTTGGGATTCGCGATCACGGGGTTCTCGGTGCCGGAGCCGCCGGGCTGATCGGCCGCCACGTCGAAGTGGAAGTAGTCCAGCCGAACCCCGACGATGCTGCGAACCTTCTCCGACCACTGCACCCTGTTCTCGACGAAGGGGGCGAGGCTGAGCTCCCAGATGTCGTCGCTCCGGGTGGTGGCAGGAAGGATCGCCCCGTCGTAGTCGATCTTCGCCGTCCGATGACGCCGAACCGTCTGGAAGAGGCCGTTGGAGATGCTGTCGCTGCGCAGCTGCAAGCCGACGCTGTTCTCCATCTCGAAGCCGCCGAGCGCGCCGTAAAAGGTGTGTCGGGCCGTCCCGCCTCCCACCCAGCGTCGGTCCGTCTGCTCGAATTGATCACCCTGGGGGCTGCTGAGGAGGTAGGTGAAGTTCGAGAACAGGTCGAGGTTCTGGTAGAAGCCGTAGGCCACGACGCGCGTGGCGGAGTCGTCGCTCCGCCGGTGCCACTCGCCGTAGAGCATGTACTTCTGCGAGTTGCCGCCGTCGCTCGCGTCGAGCGAATCGAAGCGGTCGAAGCCGGGGAGGTCGAGAGCGCGCAGCGCGATCTGATCGGTCGAGTCCCACTCGCCGAGGTAGGCCGATGCCGTCACGCTGCCGCCCCACGAATCGTCACCGATGCTGTACCGGGCCACGGCGTTCATCTTCTTGTAGTGGTCCGGCACGTCCCATGGACCATTGTTGTGCAGCAGCTCGAACGCCCCGAGAAGATCTCCTTCGCCGACGTGCGGCGATGCAGCGAGGAGCACGCGGCCGTACTGGAACATTCCGCCTTCGATCTGGGCGATGTTGTGGGGAAGCGAGCGGAAGTACTCGAGGTAGGCGGCGCCCGCCGACGAGAAATCTCCCTCGTCGGCGAAGTAGGGACCCTTTCGATAGTCGATCCGCTCCACGAGCTCCGGGATCATGAAATTCAGGTCGGTGTAGCCCTGGCCGTGTCCGTGACTCGGGAGGTTCACGGGCACACCGTCGACGAACGTCGCGAAGTCCGTCCCGTGATCGAGGTTGAAGCCTCGCAGGAAGTACTGGTTCGCCTTCCCTTCCCCGCTGTGCTGCGTGACGATGAGGCCCGGCACGGTCTCGAGGATCTCGCCTGGACGCGCCACGGGACGTTCGTCGATCTGTTTCGCGCCGACCGTGCCCTCCGAGGCCGAGTCCGCGACGCCCACGAGACTGTCCTCGCGGCCGTGCACCACGACCGGGGCCAGGCGCGTGGCATTCGGCGCCGGAGGTGGAGTCGCGGACTGCGGCTGCTCGGGCGAACTGGACGACTCGGCGGCCGGAACGGAATTGGCTGCGGGAGGTGCTTCGGCTTTCGTGGGCTCGCCGGGCCGGGTGGAGTCTTCCGCCGGGGACGGCTCGGCCGGTGTCGCGGCCGGGTCCTGGGCCGCCGCCGTCCTTCCCGACGCGGCAAGCAGGGACACGATCAGGAGAAGGGCCTTCGAGCGGCCCCGCACGAAGGCGAGCGGATCGACGAACGTGCGCATCTCCCGCCTCGGCCGCACTGCGCCTAGTGCCGTAGCCGCACCCGCTCGCGTTCGACACCGAGCGTACGGATCCGGGACGAGAGCGTGGTGGGCCGCACGCCGAGCAGCTCGGCAGCCCCGTCCGGGCCGTAGATTCGCCCTCGACACTGGGTCAGGGCGCGACGGAGGTTTTCACGCTCGAGCGCACGCAGCGCGGCCTTCGAGAGCACGCCGACCTGCAGGGGTGCAGCGACCCCGCGTGCCTGTTGGCTCGCGAGCGCTTCGGACAGTCGCGTGCTCTCGCGCTCGTATGCTTCCAGACGGAGCGCGAGCGTGGCGAAGCGGAGCCCACGCAGAACACCCGCCGCAGTGTGGTCCGCGACCTGACGGAGCTCGTCGACGATGGGATCGTCGATCGAATCGCGCCGGAAGACGCCGAGGACACCGAGCACCCGCATACCGTCCATCAGCGGGAGCGCCACGAATCCGCGGCACCCTTCGCGCCGGGCCCAGTCGGGATGGGTGATCGAGCCTCGCGCCCGCCGAACATCCCGCACGGTCACCAGCGCTCCGGACGCCGCCGCGCGGCCCACCTTCCCTTCGCCGATTCGCAGCGTCCCGAACTCGCCGTCCACGCGCGACCAGTTCGCCGGCCCCTCGCCGCGCGGCCGACCGGCGCTCGCCGTGAGCCGTAGGGTGGCCTTCTCGTCGGGATCGACCAACCAGATGCGTACCAACGCCGCGCCCGGCTGCTGGGCCAACTCCTGAACCGCGCAGCGCAGCAGCCCCCCGAGCTCCTGACTCCGTGCGAGTCGCAAGAGGAGCGCGCGTGCATCCGAGGGAGGGCTTCGCATACATGTGGCATCCTGAACGAATTTTCATTGGTGTACAACGATATTTCGTTGGAAGCGCTGCACGCCCCGATCGACCGGGTGGGCGCTGCCGCTCCGTGAGCGGGGGATCCGGCATGAGGCAGGAGGTCGCGCCGTGAGACCGCGCGCCCCAGGCCCCCATCCCTCTGCGCGGCGCGGACGCCGTTCCGGCCGTCTCACGAGGGCATGCGCCTTGCTCTCGCATGAGCAGGAGGGCGCGCTCCGATCCCCGGAGCGGAGGAGGTGACGTGATGGGAGTCCGAATCGGAGCGATCGCGGCGGCCGTCGCCAGCGTGCTGGCCCTGGGCGCCGCCGCGCGTGCCGACGATACGCGGGTCGCCGAGGGCAAGGAGCTCTTCGGGCGCTACTGCGCGTCGTGCCACGGCATGGACGCGAAGGGTGACGGACCCGCGTCCGCGGCGCTGATGCCCCCGCCCGCGGATCTCACGAAGCTCTCCGAGCGCTGGGGCACGCCGCTCCCCAAGGCGAGCCTCGCCGAATTCATCGACGGGCGCCGGGACGTCCGCGCGCACGGATCGTCGAAGATGCCCGTCTGGGGCAAGCGACTCACCGATCCCGTGCCTCCGAGCACGAGCGGCGAGAACCAGGCCGCGGGCAACATCGCGCTGATCCTGGCCTACCTCGAGACGCTGCAGGCCCCCGCACGGCACTGACCAACAACGCGCGGCCCATGTCGTGCCGTGGCGTATGCTCCGGTGGGATCCATGCCGACCCGCAGTGAAGGCGCACGCGCTGCGCGAACGATCGAGCTTCCGGGCCACGACCCGATCGTCGTGCGCGACATCCCCGGCCCCGACGGAGCGCCGGTCGTACTGCTGCTGCACGGCCTCGGCGCGACGGCCCGTCTCAACTGGGGCCGCTGCTTCCGGCCCCTCTCCCGCGAGTTCCGGGTGCTGAGCCTCGACCAGCGGGGCCACGGCGGCGGGCTCCGCACGCGTCGCTTCAGCCTCGAGGAGTGCGCCGACGACGCGGTCGCCGTCGCCGAGCGCCTCGGTGTGAGCCGCTTCATCGCCGTCGGCTATTCGATGGGTGGCCCGATCGCCTCGCTCACGTGGCGCCGCCATGCGGACCGCGTGTGCGGCCTCGTCCTCTGCTCCACCGCGCGCCACTTCGCGACGCGATCGGTCGCCCGCCTCGCGCGCGTCACGCTGCCGGTGGCCGCCGCGGCGGCGCGTGTCTTCCCCGGGGCCCTGCAGCGACGGTTGGTCCAGCGCATGCTGCGGGAGATCGAGCATCCCGAGATGCGCGATCGGATTCGCGAGGAGCTCCTGGGCCACGAGCCGGCGACGGTCATCCAGGCGGCCGAGGCGGTGACCGGCTTCTCGTCCCACGACTGGATCGGAGCGGTGGACGTGCCCACGGCCGTCGTCGTGACGACGCTCGACGAGCTGGTTCCGCCGGTGCGACAGCGCAAGCTCGCGGAGTCGATTCCCGGCGCCGAGGTGTTCGAGGTCGTGGGCGACCACGATGCCTGCGTCCGCTCCGCCGACTTTCCGCAGACGCTCGTGCGCGCCTGTCTCTCGGTGGCAAAGCGGGGTGCGGTGTCGACGGCTCCGCGGCGCAGCCCGGGCCTCACGGGAGCAACACGATCTTCCCAGTGACCCGGCCGGTCTGGCTGAGCCGGTGGGCCGCCTCCGCTTCCGACAGCGGGAAGCGTTGCGTGATGTTCACCTTCAGCCGGCCCGCGGCGACTTCCGCGACGACGTGCTCGAGCCGCTCGCGCGTCGGCCGGCCGAGCACCGCCTTCGAGCGGAACGGCGGCACGAAGAGCTGAGCGATCGAGCCGAGCGACTCGCCGCTCACCATCACGTGCCGCCCGCCGGGGGTGAGGAGGGCCCGGCAGCCTGCGCCCGAGTAGCTACCGACGCAGTCGATCACCACCCGATAGGGACCGTGCGCCTTCGCCGCCAGGAGCGGATCGGCCTGCCCGTAGTCGAGGACGACGTCCGCGCCGAGGCCGGCGACGAGCGCCGCGTTCTTCCCCGACGAAACGCCGACCACGAAGGCCTTGCGACCGTGCTTCGCGATCTGGAGCGCGAGCTGTCCCACGCCTCCGGACGCGCCGAGGACGAGGGCCTTCTCTCCGGCCGAGAGCCGGCCGAGCTCGACCACCGACATCCAGGCCGTCACGCCGGCCACGGGCAGCGCACCGGCCACCTCGAAGTCGATCTCCGGGGGCAAGGCGCAGAGCTGGTCCGCACGCACGAAGACCGTGTCGGCGTACGAGCCGCGCTGCCCGCGCGAGAAGTTCGTGCCGCCGACGACGCGCTCGCCGACGCGCACCGCGGAGACCCTCGAGCCGATCGCATCGACGACCCCGGCGAAGTCGACGCCGATCACCACCGGAGGTTGCGGACCGATGGCGCGGGCGGCGAGCCGCAGCGGGCCGCTCTGGCGCATCTTCCAGTCCACGGGGTTCACACCGATCACCTTCACGGCGACGCGCACCTCGTCGGGACGCGGGTCGGGCGTGGGCAGCACGACGAGAGCGAGCGGCTCGCCCTGCCCCCAGGATCTCTGCGCCATCAGCCGCATGAAGGGACCTCGCGTGACGGGGAACGTCGGATGGAGGAGCCGCGACCCTCGCGTCAGAGGGGCGGCCCTCCGCGGAAGCGACGCTCGAACGCTCCGCGCGCCAATCGAACCCACGGTCCCGGCAGCAGCGCGGGTGGCTTCACGCCCCCGGGAGCCCGGCTCCGAGCCAGGAGCTCGGCGTAGAGGTCCGAGAACGCGGCAGCCTGACGCGCGACGCTGAACCGCTCGAGCACGCACGCGCGCCCGGCGTCGCCGAGCCGCCGCCGTTCGGCGGGGTCGCGCACCAGCACCTCGAGCGCGCCGGCCAGCGCGGTCGGATCCTCCGGCGGAACGAGCCGTCCGGTGACACCATCCTGCACCACCTCGGGAACGCCGTCCACCGCCGTCGCCACGACGGGCAACCCGAACGCGCCGGCCTCGATCGCGCTCAGCCCGAACGCCTCCGAGCGCGCCGCCGCCACGGCGACGTCGGCCGCGTCGCGAAGGATCGCGCCCACGTCGCTGCGCTCGCGGAGGAAGTGCGCGCGGCCTTCGAGCCCGAGCGAGCGGGCCTGCTCCCGCAGCAGCGTCAGGTCGGGTCCATCACCGACGATCAGGACCCGCACCGGGAGCCCGCGGCCCACGAGCTGCGCCATGGCGTCGAGAAGGACGTCGAAGCCCTTGCGAGGGATGAGCGAACCGACCGCCGTGAGCACCACTTCCTGCGGCGTGATGCCCAGGCTCTGGCGCAGGTTGCGTGCGTCCCCTCGCGCGAGGTGCTTCAGGTCGACACCGTTGTGGATCACACGCGTCCGCTCGGGCGGCACTCCGTCCGCGATCAGGTCCCGCAGGATCGCAGCGCTGACTCCGACGAGGCACGTCGCCTGGTGGAGAAGGAAGGCGCAACGCTCGCGGAGCCCGTAGGGCGAGTGGAGGTGCGTGACGAGCGGGAGCCGCATCCGTCGCGCCACCGGCACGAGCCACTGCGTCGGCGCGCCGCTGTTCGCGTGGAGCAGCAGGATCCCGTGCTCTCGCACCAGACGGACTCCCGTCCGCACCAGCCGCGCGTAGGAGACGACGTCGAAGCGCGGCGGCACGTGATCGAGGAGCAGGGGGAAGGGCTCGACCCGGGCCGTCAGGCCGAGGGTCGAGGCCTGCGACGCCAGCGGCTCGCAATTGGTCCACACGTGCGGCAGGAAGCGGTTGCGATCCAGGTTCGCGAGCAGGTCGAGCAGCGCGCGCTCGCTGCCCCGGATCCAGTTCTCGCCGAAGTGCACGTAGAGGATGGGAACCGGCGCGGCAGCGTCCGCTGCCCGTTCAGGGACCGGCAGCACGGGCGGGCTCCGGCGGGCAATCGCGAGCGAGCTCGCCGGCGGGCGTGCGCCAACGCCAGGCGGCGATCCCCCACTCGCGCGGAAGCTCGATCGGCTCGCAGCACGTCTCGAGGAACTTCGCGGTCTCGGGCGGAACCACGGTGTCGGTTGCGAGCGCCCAGTGCTGCGCCACCACCAGGCCCTGCTCGTAGCAGGCGAAGATGCGCCGGAGCGAGTCGGCCGTGCTCACGAGCGGCACCGCGATCTTCTCGTCGGGCGTGAACTCCGGCCGCGGCCCCTCGCTCGGCATCCGGTCTTCGTACAGGTGGTCGAGGTTCACGACGTAGTCGAGCCGGCCGAGGTAGTAGATGCCCTTCAGATCGTCCGTCGCCACCACGGCGCCCGCCCGCTCGAGATCGGGCTGGAGGGCCTTCGCGGTCCGCGCCCAGGAGAGCGTGCCCGTCGTCATGCCCGGGTGCCGATAGCTCGGATCGACCGTCCAGCTCTTCACCGTGCGCGCAAGGGCAGGATTCGCCGCGAGCGCGAAGAGCACCACTCCGGCGACCACGGCGGCGCGCGCGAAGCGCGCGAGCGCAGGCCGTTGCGTGAGCCACCGGTGGGGCAGCAGGAAGCGGTCGGTCGCGGCCGCGAGCGCGGGAACGGCCGCGGCGACCGCGAGCCCCGAGAGCACGAAGAAGAACGGCGAGAGGTAGAGCACGTAGCGCTGCGCCTTCCACGCCATCGCGGAGTGGACGGCGAGCGATGCGCCGAAGACGCAGACGCACAGGAGTGTGAGCATCGGCTGGCGCGGAGCTGCGAGCAGGACCAGCACGGGGAGGAGCGTCGCGAACGTCGGGTAGGCCTCGATCAGCGCCTGTACGTAGAAGTCCGGGCGCTCCGCCGCACCCCGGGCCCAGAGGTCGCGATAGGTCGCCTGCCGGAGCAGCTCGTCCAGGCCGCCGTGCGCCGTCCAGAGCGCGAGGACGCCGAGGGCGAGAAGCACCCCCGCCCCGAGGGCGAGGCGCGCGGTCCGCCGCGAGCGGACGGCGGCAAGGACGCGCGGCAGGCAGGCGAGGCCCGCGAAGAGCGCGATGCCCCCCGTTCCGATCTTCGTCACGGGCTGGAGCTCCGCGCCGACGCGGAGCGCGAGGAGGCTGCCGGCGCCGAGCGCGAGCGCACCGGCCAGGCGCCGTCCCGGGCGCACCGCCGCTTCGACGGCGATCGCAGCCACCAGGAAGAGCACCATCTGCATGGTGTAGAAGCGACACATCTGCGAGGCCTTCACGGCCTCGGGGTCGAACGCGAGCAGCAGCGCGGCCGCCCACGCGCCGAGGCGCTCCCCGTGCGACGAGACCCACCAGAACACGATCGCCACGGCGGCGGCCCCGAAGAGCAGGGCCGGGAGACGGGAGACGGCGGGACCCTCGCCGAGCAGCCGGAAGAAGCCGGCGACGATGCGTGTGAACAGCTCGGCCCGGGTGTAGGGCTCGCCGCCGTGGATCGACAGCGTGCCGTCGACGACGAGCTGCCGCGCCGCCAGGAAGTTGTAGAGCTCGTCGCCGCCGAGCTCCTGGGTGATGCCGGGCCAGCGGATGGCGGCCGCGATCGCGAACACGAGCGCCGTCTCGACGATCGTGGCGCCTCGCCCCCGCTGCACGCGACCGTCCACGGCGAAACGCTATCACCCTGCGTCGCGCGTCGTCCACGCAAATCGGGACGGGATGCCCTACGGTGGCGGCCATGGGAGCGAGCGCCCTCCGGCCGGCGGCCAGGACCATCCGATGACCACGGCCGAAGGCGAGGAAGCGCAGGCACCCACGCGGCTGCATCGGGCCTTCGCGGCAATCGTCCGGGCCCGCTGGGCCGTCCTCGCGATCTACGCCCTCCTCCTCCCCCCGAGCGCCTACCTCGCCGTGAAGGTCGGTCAGGACAACTCGCTCGACCGCCTGATCGTGCCGAGCGACCCCGACTACAGGGCCACGCGCGCGTTCGAGCAGGTGTTCGGAGAGGGTGAGTTCGCGCTGCTCCTCGCCGAAGCGCAAGATCCGTTCGCGCCCGCGGTCCTCGCGCGCGTGGATCGCCTCGAGCGCGCGCTCGCCCGCGTCCCGCGTGTGTCCCCGAACTCCGCCCTCTCGATCTTCCGCCGTACGCGAGCGACGTTCGACGCCTCGCCCGAGGACGCCGCGGCGTTCCGCGCGTTCGCGACCGGCACCGATCTCCTGCGGCGGCAGGGGCTCGTGGCCGACGGGTACCTCGCGATCGCCCTCGCGCTGGACGTCAAGACGCCCGCGGAGCGGCAGGTGGCGCTCGACGGCATCGACCGCGCCATCGCGGAGACCGCCGGGCCGGACGCGCCGGCCGTGCGGATCACGAAGCTCGGGCTGCCGTTCGTGAACGCCTACCTGGACGAGACCCAGCGCGACGCGCCGAAGTACTTCGGCCTCTTCGCGGCGTTCGTCGTCGCCCTGAACCTCTTCCTCTATCGCTCCGTCCGCACCCTGATCGCCTTCGTGATCACGCTCGGCGCCTGCCTCGCGATGTCCGTGGGCTACATCGGCCTGACGGGCGGCACCTTCACGCTCGTCTCCCCGATGGTGCCCATGACCGTCCTGGTGACCGCGACCTCGAGCCTCGTCTATCTCCACTCACGCTTCGTGCAGCGGCCGGCCGAGAGATCGGTGGAGGACCACCATCTCTTCGCGCTCCAGAACAAGTTCCTCGCGGTGACGGCGTCGATCTTCGCGACGGGAGTCGGCTTCGCGGCCCTCACGATCTCGAGCATCCGGCCCATCCATGACATGGGCCTCTGGGTGGCCGTCGGCTGCGCCATCGCGTGGGGGGTGACGTTCACGCTGTTCCCCGCGCTGCAGCGCGTGCTGCGCACCCCGACCCGCATCGAGGAGCCGGCTTCCTCGAGCGCCCGCTTCGAGCGCCTCGCGGAGTGGCTCCCGGCGGTCACGTACCGGTTCCGCTGGCTGTTCGTGGGCTCGGCGCTCGCGCTCTCCGCCGTCGGCGCCGCATCGCTCTTCGGAGTGCCGGGGTGGATCGCTCCGATGCGGGTGCTCACCGACCCCGTCGAGTACATCCAGCACGACTCTCCGCTCTACCGCGACATCCAGCGACTGAAGGACCAGATCCCGGGGCAGTCGGTCACCGAGGTCTGGCTCAAGGGTCCCCTCGGCTGCGTGTCCGAGCCCGAGGTGCTGACGGGGCTGCACCGCTTCACCGAGGCGCTCCGGGCGGATCCCGAGGTGGGCGCGGCGGTCGGGCCGACGACGCTGCTGCGGCTCATCCGCTATCTGAGCGGCGAGGGCGACGGGTGGCCCGACACGCCGGAAGGCCGCGAGCGGATGGCCGCCGACCTCGAGGGCATGGTCGAGCTGGAGCCGATGCTCGGGCGGTTCGTCCAGAGGCACGCGCTCGCGCAGACGCACGTGACGGTCATCTCGCGCGCCACCGAGGAGGCGGCGTACCAGCGGCTCGACGAAGCGATCCGCCGACACTGGAAGGAGGCGGTCGCGGCGGAGCCTGCGCTCGGGGCGCTGGAGCTCGCCACGGTGGGGCTCGGTCCGCTCCACGCGAAGATGGCCCAGAGCCTCGTTCCCACGCTGGTCGAGAGCTTCGCGCTGACGGTGGCGATCATCTTCGCGACGTTCCTCGTCGTCTTCCGCAGCGGCGCCGCCCGCATCATGGCGATGATCCCGTCGCTGTTCGCGATCCTCGTGATGTTCGCGGTGATGCGCGCGACCGGAATGCGTCTCAACGTCGCGACGATCCTGATCGCGTCCACCGTCCTCGGCGCGTCCGAGAACGATCAGATCCACTTCTTCTGGCACTTCCAGGAGGGGCGGCGCACCGGCACCGTGCAGCAGGCGCTGCGCCACACGCTGCGGATCGCCGGCCGCGCGATCTTCTACGCCACGCTCATCAACGCAGGCGGGTTCCTGGCGTTCGGCTTCGCCGACCTGCCGCCGCTCCGACAATTCGGCGTGCTGTCGTCGATCGCGTTCGCGCTCTCGATGGCGGCCGACTTCACCGCGTTGCCGGGGGCGCTCTGGATCCTGTCGCGCCAGCATCCGGACGGCGCGGCGCCGGCCACACGCGCCTAGCCTACGACCCGCATTCCGGGGCGCCGGCGGACTCGACGAGACGGTCGAGCAGGGCGCGGTCGTCGGGGCGCAGCGTGTCGCGGCTCGCGAGCGCGCGGCAGAGGTGCGGCTGCGCAGGGGCGGGATCGCGCAGCGCGATGTACGCCTCCGCGAGTCGGAGGTGGTTCTCGGGGACGTCGGGCCACTGCTTCACGAGCCCCTCGAGCAGCTCGAGCCCGAGCTCCGAGTCGCCGTGCTTCAGATAGGTGGCGGGCGCGATGACGTAGAGCGTCCCGAGGAGGCGGGTGGCGGCGCCCTCGCGGAAGTCGGGATCGAGCTCGCGGCTGCGCCGCGCGTTCCGCTCGACGTCGCCGATGAGGTCCGCGCCGAGGAGCCCGCGCTGCTGCACGAGCCGCCCCGTGATCGCCGCCCGCGCGAACGTGGCGGCGGCCGTGTCGGTTTCGTCGTCCTTCACCGCATCGTAGGCGAGCTCGCGATCGGCGGGCGTGTCGGCGCCCCGCTGGATCAGCTCCTCGAGGGCGTCGGAGATCGCGAGCGCGTCACCTCCCTCGACCGCCGCCTGGATCTCGGGATGAACCGGTCCGCGAGCCATCGTCACGCATGCAGCGAGCGAGCAGCCAACGAGCGCAACGGCGAGCCGCAGGGCGCGCTCACCGACCATAGGCGGCCAACACCTCGGCGTAGTCCCTCGGGCTCGCCTTCTCGAGATCGCGGATGCCGACCTCCTCGCACGCGGTCTGGCCGTCGCCGTCGCAAACCCCGCCGAGCGTCTCCTGGAAGCGCCGGCGCTCGGCGGTCGGCGCGGCCGGGAACGCGACGACCGTCATCGCCGGAAGCTCCTTGCTGCTCCACACCACCTTGACGTCGCTGCCGCCCTCGAGATGCCCGAGCTCGGCGAGCTGCGCGTCGTCGATCAGGGCGCAGTCGGCTGCCCCGGTGAGCACCTGCTTCAGGCTGAGGAGGGGGCGCTGGTTCTGCACGAGGGTGAAGTCGCTGAGCTTGAAGGCGCCACGGGCGACGACGCGCTCGACGAACCGCGGATCGTCCGTGTGGTCGCTCGCCAGCTTCTTGCCCTTGCAACCCGCCAGGTTGCTCGCGCTGCGCGACACCACGAAGTACTGCTGCCCGCCGACGAGGGACGACACGACGCGGCCGACGACTTCGAGCTTGTACTTCTCGCGCATCTCGAGGAACGCGGCGAGGGAGAAGATGCCGTAGTGGGGGGGGTGGGCGGCGATCGACGCCTCCGCGACGCTGCGGCTCGTGAAGTACTCGCCCTTCGCGCCGGGCCACCCGTTCTGTTGCGCCGCGATGGCGACGAACCGCTCCACGTAGGGCTGCGCCAGGGTGGGGCTGCCCACGCCGTGCTCCTTCAACACCAGCACGCCGACGGGCGCCTCCTCCGAGGCCTGCGCGCCCGAGAGCGCGATGCAGACCGCGAACAGGCACGCCCGGAGCGGTCGAACGCGCCGGCCCCGGTCGGCAAGACCGGATCGAGACGATCGCGGCATGGATCCCCCGCGAGCGGCCCGCGCATCGCCCGGCCCCTGCCCTCGCTGACGCGGAGTGTGCTCGGGGGATCGCTCGGGTCAAGGGCCGGCCGGCACCCGATCGGTCGGTCCGCCCGGCACCCGAGGTGCTAGCGCTGGCGGCGCATGGTGAGGAGGCGAAGTCCCCGTTCGGCGTCGATCTCGCCGGCGTCGGTCTGCACGGCGAGACGGAAGTGCTTCTCGGCGGCGTCCGTCTCGCCTTCTTCGAACAGCAGCTGACCGAGGATCGTGTGTGCCTTCGCGTGCCCCTTGCTCTGACGCGTCAGCTGGAGGGAGATCTGCCTTGCGCGGGCGCGCGCGACGGTGCGCGCGTCGCCGTCGTTCGTCGCGAGCGAAGACGCCCACGCCGCGTAGAGCTGATACTCGAGCTCGCCGGGGCGCAGCGAGAGCGCGCGCTCGAACTCCTTGACGGCGCCGTCCGGCACGCCCCGCGTCAGCAGCTGCTTGCCGCGCTGGAAGTGCTGCTCCGCCGTGAGCTCGGCCTGCTTCTGGGAGAGCGCGGCCTCGGGTGTCGCCTTGCCCCGCGTGAGCGTGTTCCGGAGCCGGTGCAGCGCGTCGGCCGGCCGTAGACCGCTGCGCCGCGGCTCGAGCCGCACGGCCGTCGTCGCCTCGGGCTGCGGCGACGGCGGAGGCGCGTCGGGCGCCGGCGCAGCCGGTGCCGCGGGCGAAACGGGGATGGGCCTCGGCGCCGGGAGCTTCGGACGGGCGACGCCCGGCGGCGCGGCCTCCGTGGGCCGCGCGCGCTTCGGCGTCGGCGGCGCCGCGGGCGCCGCCTCGCGAGGACGCGGCGTGGCCCGCTCGCGCAGCTCCAGCGCGCGCGCCATGAGAAGCGCCGCGAGCAGCTGGCGTGCGTGCAGCTCGTCGAGCTCGCCGGTGCGGACGACCTGCGCCAGCGTGCGCTGGCCGTTCAACGCGCGCAGGAACCGCTGCTCGGGACGGGAGAGCTGGAAGCGCTCGGCCAGGTCCGCGGGCTCGCCGACCGGAACCGGGTGCCGCGCGGCGTGCGGATCGAGCAGGGGTGCCAGCCGCGCGGCATCGAAGTGGGCACGCACGCCCCGCACGAGCAGCACCTCCGTGGGCGCGCAGCGGAAGGACGTGACGCGCGACGGAGGCGTCGCGGCCGGTCGGAACTCAAGCTGCACGCGCTCCCACTGGAAGCATGCGACGAGCTTCTCGTGCATCTGCGTCACGAGCGCCTCCTGCACCTCGGCGGGGGTGAGGAGCCCGAGCTCGACCAGCGCCTCGCCCATCCGCAGCGGCTCGTGCTCCACGAGGCTCTCGGTCATGCGCTGGATCACGCGCACGTAGTCCTCCTCGCGCAGGGCCCCGCGGCGCAGGAGCATGCGGCCGAGCGTCTCCCGGATCGTGCCGCCCTCGGCGAGCACCGGATCGCCGCGGTGGATGTGCAGGTCGGTGCGGATGCCTTCGGCGCGCACCTCGAGCACCCCGGTCTCGTGCCGCTCCTTCAGGTCGACGAGCATCTCGCCGAGCGACGGCCCCGCCGTGCGGTGGCCGGTCCCGTCGCCGAGGAGCGAGCCGCCGAGCAGGGAGCCGACTGCGACGAGGAGCCGCGCAGCGTCGAGAGGCGGCTCGATGACGCCGTCGGGCTGGAGGTCCTCCGGCAGCGCGCGCGCGATCGATGCCGCCACCCCACCCTCGTCCACGAGCAGCACGCCCGGAGGAGCGGGGCCCTCCTTCAACACCGCGCACAGGCCGACGGGATCGGCGCTCGTGAGCGGAACCGCCAGACAGACAACGTCGGCGGCGCCCGAGCGCGCAGCCATCATCGCGTCCGCCGGCTCGCCCACGCTGCGCGCTTCGATGCCCCGCGCGCGCAGCTCGGCCACGGTCCGCTCCGCCGCAGGGTCCTTGAAGCCCACGAGGAGGATCCGGAGCGAGGGTTGCGTTGCGTCTCGATCGGTCAAAGGTCGATCACCCGGGGAGAGGGATCTCCCCACCCCGCCTTTCGGACGAATCGGTACGGAACTCGACTCCGTGGAAACCCCGAGCGGGGGGACCACACCCCGTGTGGCTCAATGTCCTTCGACGTACCCGAGCGCTTCGAGCCGCGCGCGCTCTTCCGGCGAGAGCTCCTGGACCGTGACGCGCCGGCCCTCGGGCACGAGCGCGGCGAGCCCGCCCATCCGCTCCCGCAGCGAGACGAGCAGCGGCCCAGGCTCCGAAACGCGCGCCGACCCCCGGGGCTCGAGCCGGAAGACCTCCTCCTCTACCCCTCCGGGCATGGACGTTGACACATATTTATGTCGAGCGTAGACGAGGCCGCGACGGTACACGGTGGACGTCCCGAAAGTGGAGAAGACGGGGAGGCTCTCTCCGTTCGAAGCGCCGCGCGCGAGCAGGTCCCGGCCGGGGCCATCTGCCCAGGGCTCTCCCAGCGCGCGCGCGAGCGTGCCCGCGAGATCGGCGAGCGCCACCACGTCCTGTCGCCGGGTCGGGGCGAGACCGGGCGCCCGGAGCAGGAGCGGCACCCGGATCAGCTCGTCCGACAGGTTCTCGCCGTGCGCGAACCAGTAGTCGTTCTCGCCGAGGCCTTCGCCGTGGTCGGCCGTGAAGGCGACGACTGCATCGTCCAGGAGCCCGCGCTCGGCGAGCCCGCGGAGCAGCACGCCGACCTGCTCGTCCATCTGGTGCACGCCGCCGTCGTAGCCCGCCCGGTAGAAGGCCACCTGGCGTTTGCCCTCCACGGCCTGGTAGCGCGGAATCTCCCCGATGCCGGTGTCGGTCTTCCCGATCGGCAGCTCGCGGAGACCATCGGGCTTCGCTTCTTCCGCGGGGAGATACGCCTGCCGCACGGCCGGCGGCGGGAGGTAGGGGCCGTGCGCGTCCTGGTAGTGCACCCAGAGGAAGACCCGCCGCTGGTCGCCACGGATCGTGTCGACGGCGCGCAGGGCGGCGCGCGTCGTGCCCGCGGCGTCGCGCCAGGGGAGCTTGCGGGTCGGATCGCGCAGCGGCATCTCGTCGTCGTAGATCTCGAAGCCGCGCGACAGGCCCGTCGCGCTCCGCACGACGAAGTTGCTGACGACCGCCGCAGTGCGGAATCCGCGGACGTAGAGCTCGCTCGCGAGCGTCGGGACGCCGTTCTCCAGCGTCGCGCGGTTCGTCATCATCTTCGTCTCTCCGGGGTACCGGCCCGTGAGGATCGTCGTCACCGACGGCAGCGTGAAGGGCGCCGGCGAGTACGCATAGTCGAAGACCTGCGCGCCGGGGGCGAACGCATCGAGCTGCGGAGTGAGCCCCAGCGTGTCGCCGTACACGCCGAGGTGGTCGGCACGCAGGGTGTCCACGGTGATGAGAACGAGGTGGCGGGGCGGCGGCCGTGCCGGGCGACAGGCTGCGATGCACGCGAGCGCCAAGAGGAGGACGGCCCGGAGGGCGGGCGGCGCGAAGGCGGGCGCGGTGGCTCTCCCGAACGGCATCGCCGGCGGAGTCTATCAGCGCTCTTCGATCGGCGTGCGGTAGGCGCGGAGCTCCGGGAGCCGCCACGCGACGACCGCGAGCACGACGAGGCAGGCGATGCCTCCGCTCACCACGGCGAAGGTCGCGTTCGTGAGCGCCGCCACGAAGCCGGACTCCGCAGCCCCGAGCTGGTTCGAAGCGTTGATGAAGATCATGTTGACCGCGGAGACGCGCCCGCGGAGCGCGTCGGGCGTCGCGAGCTGGACGGCGGTCTGACGCATGACCACGCTCACCTGGTCGGCCATGCCCGCCGTGGCGTAGGCGGCGAGCGACAGGGGGAAGGCGCGCGACAGGCCGAACACGATCGTGGCGACGCCGTATACGCCGACGGCCACGAAGAGCGCCCGTCCCGCGCGCCGGACCGGCCGGCGGCGCGCCAGCAGCAGGAAGGCCATGAGCAGCGAGCCGGCCTCGAGCGATGACGACAGGATCCCGAAGCCGCGCGCCCCGACGTGGAGGATCTCGTTCGCGTAGATCGGCAGCAGCGCCGTCGCGCCGCCGAAGATCACCGCGAACATGTCCAGGCTCATGCAGCCGAGGATCACGGGGCTGCGCCGGACGAACGCGAGCGCCTCGCGGATCGCCTGCACGCTCAGCGCGCGCCGCTCCGGCAGCGTCTCGCGCGCCCGGACCGTCGTGAGGAGCACGAACGCCGCCGCAACGAGCGTCCCGTAGAGCGCGTATGCGGCGGCGATGCCCGCCGCGGCGATCACGATGCCGCCGACCGCGGGGCCGGTGACGAAGGCGAGCGCCTGGGTGGTGGATGCGAAGGGGACCGCGCGCGCGAAGTCCTCCCGACCGACCAGCGTCGGGAGGAAGGCGGCCCGCGCCGGACTGTCGAACGCGTTCGTGACGGCCACGACGAAGACGGCGGCAAAGAGCAGCGGGAGCGTGACGCCGCCGTGCGCCGTCTTCGTGTAGAGCAGGGCGGCGCAGGCGAGCGGCGGCAGCTGCGTGAGGAGGAGGATCCGGCGCCGGTCGAAGCTGTCGGCGATCGCGCCCCCGACGAGGGTCAGGAGCAACGCGGGAACGAACTGCACGATCCCGATCAGGCCGAGCAGGAACGCCGACCCCGACAGGTCGAACACGTGCCACGCCACCGACGCCCGCAGCAGCATCATCGCGCTGCCCGCGCAGAACCGGCTCGCGAGGTAGGGCCAGAGGCTCCGGGGAAAGGGCAAGTCGCCTTCCGTGATCGTGTCGGGTTCGCGCACACGGTATCGGACGCGGCAAGCTCCGCCCCGTGGAGATCGTACGCGTCGCCCCCGACCGCCGGACCGCCGAGGAGTGGGTGCTGGTCCTCGTGGCCGAGGGGATCGAAAGCGGCCTGCTCTGGGTGGACGGCGGCATCGCCGTGGTCGCGCCCGCGGCGGACGTCGAGCGGAGCCGTCCGCTGCTCGAGGCCTTCGAGGGAGAGCAGCGCGCGGCGCGCGAGGACGCCGCCGTACCGGAGCCGGCCGAGTGGGGACCAACACAGCTCGGTGTGGTCATCGCAGCGGGAATCCTGCTCTTCTTCTTCTCGACCGGCGTCCGCGATCCGTCGGTCGCGTGGTTCGCGCGAGGCAGCGCACGCTCGGGCGCGATCCTCGGCGGCGAGCTCTGGCGCACGGTCACTGCGCTCACGCTGCATGCCGATCTGATCCACGCGGTCGGCAATGCGATCGCCTGCCTGCTCTTCGTCGGCGCGCTCGGCCGCGCGCTCGGGCCCGGCGTCACGGCCTTGCTGCTGCTCATGGCCGGCGCCGCGGGCAACGCGCTCACTGCCGGGGTGCGCGGCCCGGGCTACGACTCCGTCGGCGCTTCGACCGCGATCTTCGCGGCCGTCGGGGCGCTCGCGAGCCTCGCCGTGGCGCGGCGCCGTCGCGTACGCCGTGCGCGCCGGTGGCGCGACTTCGCCCCGTTCGCCGCCGGGCTCGGCATCCTCGCGATGCTGGGGACCGGCGAGGAGAGCGACGTGTGGGCGCACTTCCTCGGCCTCGTGTGCGGCGGCGCCCTCGGCGCGGCTGCGGCCGCCCTGCCCCGCCCGCCCGGAGGCCGGATTCAGGCCGCGCTCTGCGTCCTCGCCGCGGGAGCGCTGCTCGCGGCGTGGGCACGCGCGCTCGCGGGAGGCGGCGCGTGAGACGCACGAAAAGACCGCGGGACACTCCCGCCGGAGGACCCTTGGATCACTACGACTTCGATCTGTTCACGATCGGCGCCGGCTCCGGGGGCGTCCGTGCGAGCCGCGTGTCGGCCGAGCTGGGCGCTCGCGTCGCCGTCGCGGAGGAGCGCCATCTCGGCGGCACGTGCGTCAACGAAGGCTGTATCCCGAAGAAGCTGCTCATGTACGCATCCCACTTCGCGGAGGCGTTCGAGGACGCGGCGGGATTCGGCTGGAGCGTGGGCAAGCCCGAGCACGACTGGGCGCGGCTCATCGCAGCCAAGGATCGAGAGATCGCTCGTCTCAATCATGTGTATGCGCAGCTGCTCGACGACGCCGGCGTCCGACGGATGGAGGGAACGGCGCGCGTCGTCGATCCCCACACCGTCGAGATCGGGGGCCGCCGCGTCACCGCGGCGAACATCCTGATCGCCGTCGGGGCCTGGCCGCTCGTGCCGATCGTGCACGGATGGGAGCTCGGGATCACTTCCAACGAGGTCTTCCACCTGCCCCGGCTGCCCGGCCGCATCCTGGTGGTGGGCGGCGGCTACGTGGGCGTGGAGTTCGTCGGGATCTTCCACGGTCTCGGAGCGCACGTCGTGCAGATCTACCGCGGACCGCTCTTCCTGCGCGGCTTCGACGACGATCTGCGGGCAGCGCTCGCGGAGTCGCTCCGAAAGAAGATCGACCTCCGCTTCATGTGCGACGTGACGCGCATCGAGCGCTCCCCGGGCGGGCTCCTCGCGACGCTCGAGCCGGGCGGGGCGCTCGAGGTGGATGCCGTCCTCTTCGCCACCGGCCGCGGGCCGAAGACGCGCGAGCTCGGCCTCGAGGACGTCGGCGTAGCGCTCGACGGGAACGGGGCGGTGGTCGTCGACGCCTACTCACGGTCCAGCGTATCCAGCATCTGGGCCGTGGGAGACGCCACGGATCGGCGCAATCTCACGCCCGTCGCGATCCACGAAGGCAACGCCGTCGCGCGGACGCTGTTCGGCGATGCGCCCACGCTCCCCGACCACCGCAACGTGCCGTCGGCCGTCTTCAGCCAGCCCCCCGTGGGCACGGTGGGCCTCACCGAAGAGGAGGCGCGCGCCGCGCATCCCGCGATCGACGTCTACCGTTCGAGCTTCCGCCCGCTCCAGCACACGCTGTCAGGCCGCGCGGAGCAGACGCTCGTGAAGGTCGTCGTCGACCGGGCGACCCAGCGCGTGGTCGGCTGCCACATGGTCGGACCCGACGCGGGCGAGATCATCCAGGGTTTCGCGGTCGCGGTCCGCTGCGGCCTCACGAAGCCCCAGCTCGACGCCACGCTCGGCATCCACCCGACGAGCGCGGAGGAGTTCGTCACGCTGCGGGCGCCGGCTCCGGAGCGTGCGGCGGGGTAGCAGCGGCCCACTGGCGCCGTTCAGCGGCTCGCACGATCGGAGCCTCGAGAATTCCGGACGCTGATCGAGAAGATCGCGCCCGCGGATACGACCGCGGCCCAAGCGGCCGTTCTCGGCAGTGTTCACGACTGAGCCGGGCGGCAACAGGGGTGTTCCAGTGTGTCGGTCGTCATGCAGATCGCGCAAGGTGGTTCCAGAGGGCAGTCAGGGGTGTGGGTGCGGGGCGCTCGAGATTGCGCGGGACCTGGAGGAGGGCCTAGGCTCACGGCGGGAAGGTGCTCGTTCGACGCGCGTGTTCGGTCCGACATTTCATGGTGTGTACACAAATTAACGTTGACCCGATCGAGAACATCGCCTACAATCAAGTTGTAATGGAGACTGCGACTCAGCTCGAGCTCGCACTGAAGGCTCCTTCCCGCTGGGGCGGATCGCGAATTGGCGCGGGACGCAAGGCCGGCACCGGGCGGTGCGTACCGCATACCTCGCGTCCGTCCCTCTCCCGCCATCACCCCTCGCACGTCACGCTCCGGGTCCGACCCGGCGTTCCGTCACTGCGCTCGGTGCGGTTCGTGCGCGACCTCGAGCGGTCACTGCGCGAGGCGAAGGATCGCGCGGGGTTTCGCGTGATCGCCTACTCCGTCCAGCGCGATCACTTCCATTTCCTCGTGGAGGCGGATGATGCGCGCGCGCTCGGGCGCGGCATGAAGTCGGTCGGCGCCCGCATCGCACGCGCTGCGCACCGGGTGTTCGGTGGTCGGGGACCAGTGCTGAAGGAGCGTTACCACCAGCGTGTCGTGCGCTCGCCGCGCGAGGCCCGCCACGCGCTGGCCTATGTGATCCTCAATGCCCGCAAGCACGCCGCTGCTCTCGGGCAACGGCTGCTACGGGAGGTGACGACCGTCGACCCGGCGTCATCTGCCCGTTGGTTCTCTGGATGGGGGCGCGCGCTCCCACCGGCAGTGGACGATCCCGCAGTCGCGGCCCCGCGCACCTGGCTCCTGCGCGTCGGCTGGCGGCGGCACGGCCTCATCGATCCGTCGGAGATCCCCGGCGCACGTCGTCGGTGAAGCCACCGGCCGCCCGAAGCCCCGCGACGCCACGCGCCCCTGCACTCCTCCGCCGTCTTCCTTCTTGCCTCTGCTCTTGCCCTAAACACCCTCTTGTCTCGTTCCCTTGCTCTCCCGGAGGCAAGGAGCACTTCCGCGGGCGGGGCTAGCTAGCTGAGGGGCCTCAATAGATTGCTGACACCTGCGGGGGCTCTGAGAATGGGGTTGTTCAACGACTCCAAACCTCAGAGGCGACCCCACAGGTGCGTCTGCATGCTGACGCGAAGCTGACGCCGGCTCTGCGCCGGCTGCTCGTGCATCGAGTCCAGGAGCTCGGCTGGCGGACACGTCCGCCAGCGGTTCACGCGGCCCTACACGCCTCGCACCAACGGCAAGGCCGAGCGCTTCATCCAGACCCTCAAGCGTCGCTGGGCCTACCGCTCTGCCTACCGGACCTCAGCAATCAGAGCGGCCTCGCTACGGCTCTGGCTCACCGAGTACAGTCACAACCGGCCCCATCGAGCGATCGGCAAGATCCCGCCGATCGAGGCCCCTCAGCTAGAACCGCGACGACGTGAGCGACACGTCCGCGCGCGCCCATGCCTTCTGGAAGCGGGCGTGGACGGCGTCGGCCTCGGCGGTCTTCTGCTGGGCGCGCAGGCTCTGCTCCAGGCCGTAGAGCGACCAGCCGTTCTCCGGGTTGATCGTGAGGTCCTCGAGGTAGACGGCCTCGGCCTCTCTCGGACGGCCCGCCTGGAGCAGCACCGCGCCGAGCGACTGCCGCACCGGGTAGTACCAGTCCGCCGGCTCCATGTAGACGAGCGAGTCCTGGAGGTCGACCGCCTGCGCGAGGAGCTCGGCCGCCCGATCCATGCGCCCCTGCTTCGCGGCGATGTCACCGGCGAGCGTGTTCGACGCCACCGCGAGCAGCACGGAGCCCTTGTTCACCTGCGTCGAGAGCTGGTCCGGCGGAATCGCCTTCTGGATCTTCCGGAGCGCCGCGAGCTCGGCCTGCGCCTGCTTCAGCTTGCCGGTGCGAAGGAACGCGATGCCGCGCGCGTAGTGCCACACGCCCGTCGCATACGGGAGCTTCGCCGGCGGCGCGGGCAGCGCGAGGATCTCGTCCCACCTTCCGAAGCGCAGCCGCGCGAACGTCGGCCGCGGTACGAAGCCCTCGAGCATCGGCATCTCGTCGATCATCTCGAAAGGCGTCTTCGTCGAGAGCTTGTCCGCCGCTTCGATCGCGACGGCGCTCCGCCCGTCGAATGCCGCCGCCGCCGCGAGGAAATCGATGTTGTGCGGGTAGTACATCATCGGGTACGGACCGCTCGGATTCTGCTCCGCGATGTACTTCTCGTCCACGGCCACGGCGCGCACGTTCGTGTCGGCAGCGTCGGCGTAGCGGCCGGTCCGGATGTAGATGTGCGCGGGCATGTGTACGAGGTGCCCGGCGCCGGGCACGATCCCGGCGATCCGGTCCGCGCTGGACAGCCCCCGCTCCGGAGCGTGCGACGCCTCGACCGCGTGGATGTAGTAGTGGTTCGCCCCGGGGTGGTTCGGATCGCGCTTCAGCACGGACTCGAGCACCGCCACGATCTCCGGGGTGCCGGGCTTCGGCTGTCCCTCGTGCGTCCAGAGGTCCCAGGGATGGAGATCCATGAGCGCCTCGGCGTAAAGCGTCGCGGCGTCGAGATCGTCGGGGAACTGCCGGGACACGTCCGCCATCGCGGTCGCGAACGCCCCGTCGAGCGCCGTTCGGTCCGCGGGTGCGGTCGGGGAGTAGCGCGCGGCGATCGCCTCGACATAGGCCTGCTCCGAGGCGCTCGCGCTCCCGGCCCGCTTCTGCGCCTCCAGCACGGCCGCCCAGGCCTCGCCGTTCACCGAGGGATCGAACGGAAGGTTGTAGTTCGGTCCGAGCACGTAGGCGACGCCCCACCACGGCATCGCCGCGTCCGGATCGAGGCGCGCGGCCTGCTCGAACGCCCGCCGCGCCTCGTGGTGGTTGAAGCCGTACGCCAGGCGGAGCCCCTGATCGAAGTAGGCCTGCGCGAGCGGCGACTTCGTCGTGATCGGATGCGAGTAGGTACCGAGGTCGGTGTAGAGCGGGACGGTCGGCTCCCCCGCGGGCGGCGTGCTGCCCGTCAGCGAGCCGCACGCCGTCGCCAGGACGAGCGCGGCGGCGGCGTCGACGGCGCGGAGATTCATGCGTGGTACCTCCTCGCATGGATCCTACGACGAACGCGATCCCGTGTGGACGAAATCAACGCGCGGCGCGGAGCAGCGGCTCGAGCCTCCGCGAGTCGAGGTACTCGTCGAGACGCACCTCGTCGTGGCGGCGGGCGGCGAGATGCTCGACGACCCACGCGAGCACGCGCAGGTTGTCGTCGACGGTCTGGTTGACACCGGTGTCGGGCTCGATCATGGCGTGGCCTCCCCGTTCATGCGTGGGCGGCGCCCTCGCCCAGATAGGCCTCGCGCACGCGGGGATCCCGGGCCAGGTCCGCGGCCGCGCCCTCCACCGCGAGCGTTCCCGTCTCGAGGACGTAGGCGCGCCGGGCGACCTTCAGCGCCTGACGCGCGTTCTGCTCGACGAGCACCACCGTCGTCCCCTGCTCGTTGATCGTGCGGATGATCTCGAAGATCTGCTGCACGAGGAGGGGGGCGAGGCCGAGCGAGGGCTCGTCGAGGAGCAGGAGCTTCGGCTCGGCCATGAGCGCCCGGCCGATGGCGAGCATCTGCTGCTCGCCTCCGGACAGCGTCCCGCCCATCTGCGCCAGCCGTTCGCGCAGGCGCGGAAAGAGCCCGAACACGCGCTCGAGGCCGTCGGGCTCCGTCTCGGGACGGAGGTAGGCGCCCATCTGGAGGTTCTCGCGCACCGTCAGGTTCGCGAAGATGCGTCGACCCTCGGGCACGTGCGAGATGCCGAGCGCGACGAGCACGTGCGGCGCGTGCGCGGTCACGTCGACGCCCTGGAAGTGGATGGTCCCCGCGCTGGGTCGCACGAGGCCGGAGATCGCGCGCAGCAAGGTCGACTTGCCGGCGCCGTTCGACCCGATGAGCGTGACGATCTCGCCGGCGTGAACATGGCATGCGATGCCGCGCAGCGCAGCGATCCCGCCGTAGCGCACCTCGAGACCCGCAACGCGCAGGAGCGGCTCGGAGCCGGGCAGCGCGCTCACGGCGCCCCTGCCGCGTCCGCGCCGAGGTAGGCCTCGATCACCTTCGGATCGCGCTGCACCGCCTCCGGTGGCCCCTCGGCGATCTTCTCCCCGTGGTCCAGCACGGTGATGCGCTCGCAGAGGTTCATCACGAAGCGCACGTCGTGATCGATGAGCACGATCGCGAGGCCGAGGTCCCGACGCAGCCCTGCGACGAGCTCGCGCAGCGCCTCCTTCTCGGACGGATTCATCCCGGCCGCCGGCTCGTCGAGCAGCAGGAGGCGCGGCTCGGTCGCCAGCGCGCGCGCGATCTCGAGACGGCGCTGCTCGCCGTAGGGCAGCGCGTCGGCGCGCGCGTCCGCCATGCGTTCGAGCCCGAGCCGCCCGAGGAGCCCGTGCGCGCGCGCCTCGAGCTCGTCTTCGCGGCGCCGCCAGCCGGGGCCGCGCAGCACGTCGCGCCAGCCGGAGCGGTGGGCGGCCACGAGCGCGGCGCGCACGTTCTCGAGCGCCGACAGGGACCGGAAGAGCCGGATGTTCTGGAACGTGCGCGCGATCCCGCGAGCGCTGATCCGGTGCGGCGGCGAGCCGCCGATCTCGCGGCCGTCGAGGCGCACCGAGCCCCGGGTCGGCGCATACACTCCGGTGATGACGTTGAAGGCCGTCGTCTTGCCTGCGCCGTTCGGACCGATGAGCGCGACGAGCGCGCCGGCCTCGACCGCGAGATCGAACCGCGACACCGCGGTGAGACCGCCGAACCGCACCGTCAGCCCGGCGATCTCAAGCAGCGGCACGCGGCTTCCTCGGAGCGCCACGCAGCCACGCGGGCAGGCGCAGCTCGCGCTGTCCCATCAGCCCCTGGGGCCGCACCAGCATCGTCGCGATGAGCAGCACCGAGTAGAGGATCATCCGCCACTCGCCGAGCCCGCGCAGCACCTCCGGCGCAGCCGTGAGCACGGCGGCGGCGAGCGCCGCGCCCGTGATCGAACCGAGCCCCCCCAGCACGACGAAGACCACGATCTCGAAGGACCGCAGGAAGGCGAAGCTGTTGGTGTGGACGTAGCCCTCGGCGTGCGCGAAGAGCGCGCCGGCGACTCCGCCGAAGAACGCGGACACGACGAATGCTTCGACCTTCACGCGGGTCGTCGGGACGCCGACCGACTCGGCCGCCGTCTCGTCCTCGCGTACGGCGCGGAACGCGAGGCCGCCCGTCGCGTACACGAGACGCGCGATCACGACGACCGAGAGCAGGACGACGCCGTAGATCGCTCCGAGCCCGTCGTAGCGGAGGTCGATGCCGGGAGCGCCAGCGGCGGACAGCGAGAATCCGCGCGCGCCGCCGACCGCGTCGACGTTCAGGATCGCGATGCGGATGATCTCGCCGAACCCGAGCGTCGCGATCGCGAGGTAGTCGCCCCGCAGGCGCAGCGCGGGGATGCCGACCGCGAAGCCCGCCAGCGCGGCGGCGAGGCCACCCGCCACCAGCGGGAGCGGGTAGTAGAGAGCGCGCGCGACCGGCGACGGCAGCGCGCTCCCGAGCGCCGCGAGCAGGTCCGCACCGAGGTACACCGACACCGCCGCGGACACGTAAGCACCCACGGCCATGAAGCCGGCATGGCCGATCGAGAACTGCCCGGTGAATCCGTTCACGAGCTGGAGGCTCACCGCCGCGAGCACCGCGACCCCGATGCGCGACAGGATGGTGAGGTAGTAGGGATTGAGGACGCGGGGCAGCAGCGTGTCGACCGCGAACAGCGCCGCCACGGCCAGAGCCGCCAGGAGCCAGCTCCGCGCCGTCACACCTTCTCCGTCTGCGGAGCGCCGAACAGGCCGGTCGGGCGGTAGAGCAGGATGCCGATCAGGATCACGAACGCGATCGCGTCGCGGTAGGTGCTCGAGAGATAGCCCGAGACGAGCGTCTCCACGACGCCCAGCAGGATGCCCCCGACCATCGCACCCGGGACGTTCCCGATGCCGCCGAGCACTGCCGCCACGAACGCCTTGAGGCCCGGCATGATGCCCATGAGCGGATCGATCTTCGGGTTCGAGAGGCCGACGAGGATGCCGGCCGCCGCAGCCAGCGCGGACCCCAGCACGAAGGTGCCGAGGATCACGCGATCGACGGGCACGCCCATCAGCGACGCGGCGGGCGCGTCGAACGAGACGGCCCGGATCGCGCGGCCGAACCGCGTGCGCGTCACCACGAACTGGAGCCCCGCCATGAGCACGACCGCGGTGACGAGCACCACCGCCTGGATGTTCGAGAGCGCGACGGCGCCGATGCGCACGAGCTCACGCGACTCCAGCAGCGGCGGGAAGAACTTCGGGTCGGCGCCGAAGACGAGCTGGCCCGCGTTCTCGAGCAGCAGTGACACGCCGATCGCGGTGATGAGCGGCGCGAGCCGTCCGGCGCCGCGCAGGGGCCGGTAGGCCACGCGCTCGATCAGCGCGCCGAGCACGCCGCAGACGGCCATCGACACCGCGAGGGTCACGACGAGCCCTGCCAGGGACGGGTGCGCCGCGAACCCCAGCGCATGGGCGGTGTAGAAGCCGGTCATCGCGCCGACCATGTAGACGTCGCCGTGCGCGAAGTTGATCAACTTCAGCACGCCGTAGACCATGGTGTAGCCGAGCGCGATGAGGGCGTAGATCCCGCCCCACGTGATTCCGTTCAGCAGCTGCTGGAGGAGGTTCTCCACCGATCAGGAGGCGGGTACCGAGCGATAGAACTTGAACTTGCCACCGTCGATCTTGAGCACCACGGCGTCCTTCCGCGCGTTGCGCTGCTCGTCGATCGAGATCTTGCCCGTGACCCCGTCGTAGTCATGGGTGGCGGCGATCGCGTCGCGGAGCTTCGGGCCCGAGGTGTCGCCGGCGCGCCGGAGCGAGTCCGCGAGGATGCCCGCGGCGTCGTAGCCGAGCGCAGCCATCGCGTCGGGCACCTCGCCGTACTTCTCGCGATAGCGCTTCACGAAGTCCTGCACCTTCGGGCTGTCGGAGTCCGCCGCGTAGTGGTTCGAGAAGTAGTAGCCCTCGACTGCGGACCCGCCGATCTCGAGCGTCTTCGCCGAGTCCCAGCCGTCGCCGCCGAGCAACGGCACGTCCAGCCCGAGCTCGCGCGCCTGCTTCGCGATCAGCCCGAGCTCGGTGTAGTAGCCGGGCACGAACACGGCGTCGGGCTTCGCGGCGCGGATCGTCGTGAGCTGCGCGCGGAACTCGATGTCGCCGCTCGTGTAGCGCTCGTCGGCCACGATCTCGCCGCCGAGCTCGAGGAACTTCTTCCGGAAGAACTCGGCGAGCCCCACGGAGTAGTCCTGCTTGAAGTCGAAGAGGATGGCCACGCGGCGGGCCTTCAGCTCCTCGAACGCGAAGCGCGCCATCACCGAGCCCTGGAAGGGATCGATGAAGCAGGTCCGGAAGACGTACGGGCCCACCTCGGTGACCTTCGGATTGGTCGAGGCGGGCGAGATCATCGGGATGCGGGCGCGCTGGGCCTCGGGCGCGGCGGCGAGCGAGCGCGAGGAGGCGACCTCTCCGATCAGCGCCACCACCTCGTCCCGCTGGAGCAGCTTCTGCGCGGCCGTGCGCGCCTCTTCGGTGATCGAGCGGTCGTCCTCGGAGATGAGGACGAGCGGGCGGCCGAGCGCTCCCCCCTGCGCATTGATCTCCTCGATGGCCATGCGGATCCCGCGGTCGGTGCTCTGGCCGAAGGTCGCGGTGTCACCGGTGAGGGACGCGAAGTGGCCGATCTTGATCGGGGCCGCCACGGCAGCCGCGCCCGAGCCCGCGTCCTTCTTCTCGGATCCGCATGCGATCGCGAGCGAGGCGAGTGCGAGCACGGCGCAGAGGCCGCCCGCGCGGACGCCCCGTCCGCTCCGCGAGGGCGGAGCGGAACGCTCGGATGCTCCACGGCTCTGCATGTCGCCCCCCCCCAAGGCTGCCACGGTTCATCGGAACGAGCCGCCGACGCCTGGCGGCCTAGTTACATGCCTCTCCCGCCCATCGCAAGAATCCCTGTCTCGATCGGCCGATCCGGGCGGCGAGGCGAGCGCACCGCGGCGGGGTCAGGGCTGCGCGAGGACCCGCGCGAGCGCGCGATCGTGCGGGGCGCCGATCTCGTGCACCTGCTGGTAGACGGTGCGTCCGGCCCAGCAGGCGTCCGTCGGCGGGAGGCTCCCGAGGCTCGCGAGGGCGGCGCCGAGGCGCTTGCTCTCGGCGGCCGGGAAGCGCTTGCCGAGCGTGAGCATCGCGACGCGGACGGCCATGGGGTCGGCCGGGGGGCCGGGCGCGTCCAGCAGCTCGGCGCGCGCGGCCTCGAAGGAGAGCTCCGCCCACGCCTGCGTCGCCGACGGCCCGAGCGAGGAGAGCGCGCGGTCGAGCTGCTCCTCCGTGGGGCGACCCTGGACGATCGCCCCGCACGTCTCGGGATCGAGGCTGCCGAGCATCTGGTCGACCAGCGCCGCACGCTGGAGCAGCGCGTCGTCCGACAGCCGGCCCATCCCCTTTACTTCGATCGCCTGGAGCGCGATGCGCCGCTCGTCCTCCGGAAGGCCGCCGAGCCTCGCGGCGTACTCCGGAAGCCCCCCCAGTTCCCGGACGACGCGCGCTTCGGCGAGCGCGAGGGCCGTGGGGGGCGCCGGCGGGGCTGCGGGCGGCGCCGCGACCCGGCCGCGCAGGAGGAGCGCCCCGATCCCGACCGCCATGACGAGGAGCACGACCGCCGCCGCCGTGCGGCCTCCGGTCACGATCCGCCTCCGTCGCGCGGCGTTCCAGCGAGGCCGGGGATCGGGTGGCCCTCGGCGTCGCGCGGCGGATCGATGCCGAGCAGGAGCGCCACGGTGGGGGCCAGGTCGAGCACCTCCACCGGCGGGAGGACGACGCCCGCCGGCACCCCGCGACCCAGCGCAAGCAGGATGCCGCCCATGTCGGGCAGAGCGGGATCGAAGCCGTGCGCGCCCTGCTCGCGCCCGAGCGCCGCGGAGACCTGCATCATGACACCCTCGAGCGTACGCGGCGCGATGAAGAAGCGTGGCGGACTCGTCACGGCAACGACGTCGCCCATCCGCGACGGGAACTCGTAGCGCAGCGACGCCGGCACCGCGTCGCCGGGGAAGGCCTGCACGCCGGGGAGCGCCGCGAGCAGCGCGACGGTCTCGGCGCGGCGCGTGGGATCGGCGAGCCAGAGGTGCGCGACCCCGTTCGAGGGCTCGAGCTCCGCCGCGATGCCCTTCTCGCGCAGCGGCGCGAGGAGATCCACCGGATCGTCCACCTTGGCCATGCCGTGGTCGCTCACGATCAGGAGCGTCGTGTCCGGCCACGCGTCCCGCGCGTCGAGACCCGCGAGGAGGCGCGCGAGCGCCGCATCCTGGCCCCGCATCGCCTGCGCGATCCGGGGCGAGTCGGGTCCGAAGCGGTGGCCCGGCCCGTCGGCGCCGTGCCACCACGAGAGGACGAGGCGCGGCCGCTCGGCGGGCGGGAGGTCGAGCCACGCCAGGATCTGGTCGACCTTCGTGTCCTCGCTCACCTCCGGGTCGAACGGGGTCTTGCGGTAGCTCGCGCCCGTCCCGTGCCAGTCGGTCTCCGAGCCGACCCAGAAGTAGACGGCGCTGCGCACGCCCTGGCGCTCCGCCGTCACCCAGATCGGCTCGGCCTCGATCCAGCTCGCGTCGTTCCCATAGCGGAACGCGCCGCGCACGCGGTCGCGGAACGCGTTCGCGACGATGCCATGGCGATCGACGTGGGCGCCGGTCGCCATCGACACGTGGCTCGGAAAAGTGATGCTCGGAAACACCGGGACGAGCTTCTCGGCGCGCGTCCCCTCGCGCTGCACGCGCGCCAGGGCCGGCAGCTCGCCGCGCGAGAGGTAGTCGTGGCGCACGCCGTCCCACGAGAGCACGATCACCGTGGGCTCGCGCGCGGCCGCGGCGAGCGCGGAGCAGGCGACGAGCGCGCACGCCGCGAACGCGGCGCGAAGTGTCCGCACGCTGCCTCCCCTCCATCCCATCCGGGGCCGGATCATCCACCAGCGCAGCCGAGGCTCGCCAGTCCCGCGCGCGCGGGCCGTGGTAGGCTCCCTCGCCCGCGTGCGGCCCGGAGGAGACGCCATGGCGACCGGACGACGAGACCTCGAAGGCAAGGGCGCGGTCGTGACCGGGGGCGGCACCGGCGTAGGAAGGGCGACTGCGCTCGCGCTCGCGCGGCTCGGCTGCGGGGTGGCGATCAACTACAGCCGATCCCGGGACGAGGCGGAGGAGACCGCCAGCGCCGTGCGCGCGACCGGCGCGAAGGCGGTGGCCGTGAAGGCCGACGTCGCCGACGACGCTGCGTGCAGGCGCCTCGTCGAGGCCGCCACCCGCGAGCTCGGCCGCCTCGACGTGCTCGTGCAGAGCGCGGGCGTCACGCAGTTCATCCCCCACGACGACCTCGAGAAGGTGACCGACGAGGTCTGGGACCACCTCCTCGGCGTGAACCTCCGGGGCGCCTTCCAGTGCGCGCGGGCGGCGCGCGGCCCGATGCTCGCAGCGGGAGGAGGCGCGATCGTGAACGTGTCGAGCGTCGCGGGCGTGGCGGGCGTCGGGAGCTCGATCCCGTACTGCGCGTCGAAGGCGGCGCTCAACAACCTCACGGTCACGCTCGCGCGCGCTCTCGCGCCACACATCCGTGTGAATGCCGTCGCCCCCGGGTTCATCACCGGGCGCTGGCTCGCGGGCGGGCTCGGTCCCGCCTACGACGCCGTGAAGCACGCCATGGAGAGGAAGGCCCCGCTCGGCAGGGTGTGCGAGCCGGAGGACGTCGCCGACGCCATCCTCGGCCTCGTCACGGGCTCGCAGCTCGTGACCGGTCAGATCCTGGTGGTCGACGGCGGCATGCTGATCGCCGGCTGAGGCCCCGACGCCGACGGTCCCGGCCGACCCGACCGGGGCCCGACCGCCGGCTGGCGCCAATCCCCGTCAAGCCGTCCCCGGGGACGGCCGATGTTTCCTGCGGAGGCCCTCCGCGTGAACGACCCGTCCGCCCCCGAGCTGCCCCGCGCGGCATTTCGCAGCCTTGCCGCGCGGCTGGGCTCCTTCGTGTTCGGAGCGGCGCTGATCAGCGCGTTCGCGGTCGCCCTCACGTCCGCGTACGCGCTCCGCGGATTCCTGCGCGGCAAGGTCGAGCAGAAGATCCCGGCCATCGCGGCGCAGGTCCACGACAAGGTCGAGTTCTGGTACGCGCAGCGGACCCTCGACGTGCAGGTGTTCGCGCGCAGCGGGATCCTCGTCGACGGCCTCGCGCCGCGCGGGGCCCGGCGGCTCGCGGCCGCCGACCGCACGGTGATCGAGAAGTACCTGGGCTACGTGCTCGACGACTTCCCCCAGTACGCGTCGCTCTTCGCGCTCGACGACGAGGGCAACGTGGTCCTCGCGGTCGGGGATGCGGTCGCCTTCGATCCGGAGACGCTGCGATCGCTCGCGGGCATCTCGGACGCGGCGGTGAGCGGCGTGCTGAAGGATGGTGAGGAGCGGGTCCAGGTGGTGTCGAGCCCGGTGCGCGGGCGCGACGATCATCGCCTCGCCACGCTCCATGCGGTGCTCGGGCTCGACGCACTCTCGACCCAGCTCGTGAGCCGCGAGCTCGGAGGGTCGGGACGGATCCTCGTGTTCGATGCAGCCGGGGCGCCGGTCGCCGCGTCTCGCGGGCCGATCGAAGGGCTCACCCCGCCCCGGGAGCTCGCGGGGGCCGAGGCGGGAGGGGTGCGGGAGTACCACCGAGCCGACGGCGCGCACGTCGTGAGCAGCGTGCAGCCGATGGAGCGGTTCGGCTGGCAGCTCGTCGTGGAGGAGCCCTCCGACGACACCTTCGCGCCGATCGCCTCCATCCTCCAGCGTACCGTGATCCTGAATCTCGGGATCGTGCTCGTGCTGAGCCTCGGCGCGTTCCGCATCGCCGCCACGATCGTCGGGCCGATCCGCGCGCTCTCGGACTGCGCCCGGCGGCTGCGGGACGGCGAGACCGACGTCGTGCTGCCCGTGACGTCGAGCGGAGACGAGGTCGGCATCCTCACGCGCACCTTCGCCGAGATGGTGGAGCGCCTCCATGACGCGAGGCTCGAGGTGGAGGTGAGCCGCCAGGACAGCGAGAACGCGAACCGCCTGCTCGTGGCGCAGAACCACGAGCTCCAGCGCGCGAACGAGACCCTCGAGCAGCTCGCCATCACGGACGGCCTGACGAAGATCCACAACCACCGGTTCTTCCAGGACACGTTGACGAAGGAGATCAAGCGCTGCGAGCGCACCGGCTCACCGCTCGCGCTCGTGCTGCTCGACATCGACGACTTCAAGCAGCTGAACGATCGGCACGGCCACGCCGTGGGGGACGGCGTGCTCCAGCGCCTGTCGTCGGTGCTGATCGAAGAGACGCGAGACCACGATCTCGTCGCGCGCTACGGCGGCGAGGAGTTCGTGGTGCTCGCGGCGGACACCGATCTCGACGGCGCGCTCGCGCTCGCCGAGAAGCTGCGCATCGCGGTCTCGGAGGAGCGCTTCCTGGTGAGGGGCAGCACGACGCCGCTCTCGCTCACCGTCTCGGTGGGCGTCGCGCTCTACCATGGCGACCGGTCGGCGTTCTTCCAGGAAGCGGATCGCGCCCTCTACGAGGCGAAGGCGCAGGGCAAGGACTGCGTCGTGGTGGCGCGCCCCGCGGTGTAGGGGCCTCGCATCCCGGCCTAGCGGTCCCTCACGACTGCCGCGTTCACCCAGCCCACCTGCCCCGCCGACGTCCTCACGAGCAGCCACTCGCCCACGGTCTGCTCCTGGAACACGGGGATGCCGGCTGGGAGCACCGCCACCACCGAGGCGTCCTTCCTCGGCTCGGCGCGGAGGTTGGCCCGAGCGGACTTCACCCAACGCGTCCCCGGGCTCTTCTCGACCCGCGCAGCCTCGACGAGAACGCCCCCCGCGATCCGCGACGCGCGCGACGCGAAGAAGATGGCGGGCCCGATGTGGTTCTCCGCGAGCTGGCGGTCGGCCTCGTCGAGCTTCGACTGTGCCTCCGTGATGGCGTCCGCACGCCAGGGCACGCGCTTCGCAGCGCGGTCCACGTCGATGCGGGCCTCGGCCAGCGAGGACACCGCCGCGGCGCGCGTCTGCGCCCCGCGGAGTCCCGACTCCATGCTCACCAGCGCCGCCTCGGCGTCCTGGAGGTCGGCCCGCAGGCGCTCCACCTCGCGCTCCAGGGCCTTCGCCCGCTCCGCCTCGGCCCGGCGATAGATCTCCGGGTCCGCACCCCGGGGCTCCTCCACCTCGGCCTGGGGCGCCGGAGGGGGCGGGGGCGAAAGCCAGGCGCATCCCTGCAGGAGGAGCGCGGCGGCGACCGCCGCGGATCGGGTGCGTGCGTCCACGGGCTGGCCATCGGCAGGGCTGCCGGTCTGCTTGACGCTCCAGGTTCCGCTGTCCCCTGCTTTTGCGACGGGCCGCGTTCCGGGGTAAAGAGGGGCGCGTTCGCGCCCGGGCCCACCGGCGACGACGGACGCGAGCGGAACGGAGGGCGGAGCATGGCACGGCAGAACGGCGTGGCGATCGCAGGCGCGTCCCTGCTGATGTGCGCGCTCCTTCTCACCACCGCCGGTCGCGCAGACACCCCGCCCGCGGGCGGGGCCAAGGGAGGCAAGCCCGTGGTCGTCCTCAGCACCTCGCTCGGCGACATCACGCTCGAGCTCGACGCCGAGAAGGCGCCGATCACCGTGCAGAACTTCCTCGAGTACGTCGATGCCGGCTTCTACGACGGCACCGTGTTCCACCGTGTGATCCCCGACTTCATGATCCAGGGCGGTGGCATGACGCCCGACATGCAGGAGAAGAAGACGCGCGCCTCGATCAAGAACGAGGCGGAGAACGGCCTCAAGAACGACAAGGGCACGATCGCGATGGCGCGAACGTCGGCCAAGGACAGCGCGACCGCGCAGTTCTTCATCAACCTGAAGACGAACGACTTCCTCAACAACGGCGCGCGCGACTTCGGCTACGCCGTGTTCGGGCACGTCACGTCGGGCATGGACGTGGTGGAGAAGATCGGGGCCGTGCGAACGCGCGCAGGCGACGTTCCGGTCGAGCCCGTCGTGATCAAGAGCGCGAAGCGGAAGAGCTGACCGGCGCCGCGATCCCGAGCCGTTTCGCCAGACGCCGCACGGCGACCGCGACGTCGTCGGGCGGCGCCGACGTGAAGCACAGCCTCACCCAGCTGCCGTACGCCCCGCCGCACGAGAGACCGGGCGCGAGGACGACGCCGTCGTCGAGGCACCCTTCGAGGAAGCCCCACACCCCCGTTTCGTCGCAGTGCGCGCTGGCATCGAGGAACAGGAAGCACGAGCCCTCGGGCGCAGGCACCCCGAGGACGTGGGCCGCGTCCTCGCCCGCCGTGCGATAGGCGGCGCGCGCTCCGTCGACCCACGCGCCGCCCTCGCGGAGCGCCCGCAGGCCCGCGAGCTGGCCGGCCGTCGGTGCGGCATAGAAGGTGTGCGTCGAGACCTTGCGCGCCTGCGCGACGGCCGCGGTCGGCCCCACCAGATAGCCCGTGCGGTTGCCCGCCATGCCGTAGGCCTTCGAGAAGGAGAAGGCCGTCAGCGTCCGCTCCGGAGCGAAGCGCCCGATCGAGACGTGCTCGCCCCGGTAGACCGTCGACTCGTAGACCTCGTCCGACAGGATCCAGAGGTCCTCGCGCCGGGCGAGCTCCGCGAGCGCGGCGAGCCATTCGGCGGGCAGGACGCGGCCCGTCGGGTTCGACGGGGTCGACACGTAGAGGGCGACGGTCTTCGGCGTGATGCCCGTGCGGACCCGTTCGACGACCGCGTCGACCGAATCGACCCGGTCGTAGAACGGCACGTCGACGGGCACGCCCCGGAAGGCTTGCACGATGCCGCGCACGAGCGGCCAGTACGGCGCGAGCAGGAGCACCTCCTCCCCGGGCGATGCGAGCATTCCCACCGCGGCGCCGAGCGCGCCGGTGGCGCCCGCGGTCACGAGCACCGACGCGCGCTCGCACGGCAGCGCGTTCCGCGCGCGGACCTTCTCGACGATGGCGTCGATGAGGGCGGGCACGCCCTGCGTCTCGCTGTAACGGTGCATGCCGGGGTGCGCCTCGACGCGCAGGTCCTCCATGCGGCCGCCCTCGAACGGCTCCATCCAGGTGTCGCCCACGTGCAGCGGGTAGAGCTTCCCGGGGTGCGCGGCGATCCGGTCGGCCAGCCGCGAGAAGATCGCGCCGGGGATGTCGGCGACGGCGGAGGCGGGATGGGGTGCGCGGGGCATCGAGGCTCCTCGGCAGTCAGGGTAACTTGGGGCGCGCCCGGGCATCAGCCCGCCCGGGCGGGAGGCCCCCATGCTGACGCACGTCGATCGCATCCAGCTCGTGGTCCCGGATCGCGCGCGCGCCGCCCGGGGATTCGCGAACCTGCTGGACGCCGCCGTCGCGCGGGAGGACGCGCTTCCCGCCCTCGGCGCGCGCCGCACGACGCTCGCGCTCGGGGCGAGCGAGCTCGAGCTGCTCGAGCCGGACGGCGCGGGCCCCGTCGCCGCCTTCCTCGCCGCGACGCGCGGCGGCATCTACGCGGCGGGCTTCGCGGCTCCGGACGCGGGCGCCGTGCGCGCAGGGCTGCGGGCGCAGGGCGTCGGGTTCGAGGAGGCCGGCGAGCAGCTCCTCGTGGCGGCGGAGGCGCTCGGGACGCCGGGACTGCGCGCCGTGATCACACCGGCGCGGGCACGCGAGCGCGTGGGCCTCGCGAGCTTCCTCTACGAGGTCACGCTCCTCACGAACGACTGGAAGGGATCCGCCGACACGCTCGCGCGACGCTTCGCCCTCGACGCGGACGCATTCGTCCCGATCCGCTCGGAGGAGTTCGGCTACGAAGGGACGCTCACGCTCTTCCGGCGGGGCGTACTCGACCGGGTCGAGGCGATCACGCCGCTCGATCGTACGAAAACGATGGGCCGCTTCTTCGAGCGGCGCGGGCCGTCGCTCTACATGTGCTACGTGGAGTCCGACGACACCGGAGCGCTGCGCGAGCGCCTGCTCGAACGCGCACCGCGCGACTTCACCGGTCCGCGCGAGGGTCCGGCGCCCGACAATCTCTGGATCCACCCCGCCGCGCTGGGGGGACTCCTCCTCGGCGTCTCGCGCCGCACGTTCGCGTGGACGTGGTCGGGCAGCCCCGAGCGCGTGCAGCCGCTCGCCGGCATCCGCGCGTGACGCGCGCTGTCCTCGTCACGGGCGCCACCTCGGGGATCGGCGAGGCCAGCGCGGCCCTCCTGGCGCGCGAGGGCTGGACCGTGTTCGGAACCAGTCGGCGCCCACCCAAATCGACACCACATGGCGTTACATGGCTTCCAATGGACGTGCGCGACGAAGCCGCCGTCGGTCGGGCCGTAGCCGACGTGGTCGCGCGCGCCGGCCACCTCGACGCGGTCGTCTGCAACGCGGGCTTCGGCATCTTCGGGAGCATCGAGGAGACGCCGCTCGACTCCGCGCGCGCGCAGTTCGAGACGAACGTGTTCGGCGTGCTCGCCTGCCTGCGGGCCGCCCTGCCCCACCTGCGGGCGAGCCGCGGCCGTGTCGCGCTCGTGGGCTCGCTCTCGGGGCGCGCACCCATTCCCTTCCAGGCCCACTACTCGGCGTCGAAGGCCGCCGTCGACTCGCTCGCGCAGGCCCTGCGCATGGAGATCGCGCCGTTCGGCGTGGCCGTGTCGCTCGTCGAGCCCGGCGACATCAAGACCGCCTTCAACGAAGCGACGGACTTCGGTGACACGCGGAGGTCCGCCTACGGCGAGCGGATCGCGCGCTGCGAAGCGGTGATCCGGCGCTCGCTCGTGGAGGCTCCCGGGCCCGAGCTCGTGGCCCGGGCCGTGCTGCGCGCGCTCACCGATGCGCGGCCGCGCGTCCGCTATCCCGTGGGCCCGGACTCTCGGGCGGTGCCGTTCGCGCGGCGCGCGCTCCCCGATTGGCTCGCGCTGCGCTTCATCCGCCGGCACTTCGAGGTGTGAGAGCGGCGCCGGCCCGTCGCAGCGCCTCCTGGACCCCTCAGCGGACGACGATGGCGTCGGCCTCGACCTCGATCAGCGCGGCGTCGTCGATCAGCTTCGCGACCTGCACCATCGTCGTGGCCGGCCGGATGGCCGCGAACACCTCGCCGTGCACGGCCCCGACGGCCTCCCACTGCGAGATGTCGGTCACGAAGAGCCGGGTTCGCACCACGTCGCTGAGCCTGCCGCCGAGCGCCTCGATCGCCGCCTGGACGATCTCGAGCGCACGCCGCGTCTGGGCAGCGGCGCCGGCGGGGAACTTACCGTCGGCGGCGAGGCCGACGGTTCCCGTCACCGTGATGTGATCCCCGGTCCGGACCGCCCGGCTGTACCCCACCTTCGGCTCCCACGGTGATCCCGTGCTCGCGTAGGTGCGCCCGTGGCGCTCGCTCTTCTCGATCTCGATTCTGCTCGACATGGGCTCCTCCGCGCCGGCCGGATGAAGAAGTGGTGGCGCGCGTCGCGGACGGGTATCACACGCCCGATGGCGGCGAAACGTGGGGGAGAGAGCGAAGGCGAGCCTTCCGCAGGTCGTGTCGGACGGGGCGGCGCGAAGCTGGCGGCGGCGCTCGACCGTTTCGGGCTGGCGTCCCGGATCGCCGGGGCGCACGCGCTCGACGTCGGCGCGTCGACGGGCGGATTTACGGAGACGCTGCTCGCTGCGGGGGCGGCCTCCGTGGTCTCGATCGACGTCGGCCGGGACCAGCTCCACCCGAGCCTGCACGGCGACCCGCGCGTCGAGAGCCTCGAACGCACGGACTTCAAGACGCTGTCGCTGCGCACCGCCCCGGGACCCTTCGATTTCTTCACCGTGGACGTGAGCTTCGTCGCGGCGCGCAGCATGCTGCGCGCGCTCGCCTTCCGGCTGCGGCCGGGCGCCGAGGGCGTCGTGCTCGTGAAGCCGCAGTTCGAGCTGCCCGACAAGCGCGTGCGCGGCGGCGAGGTCTCCGATCCCGCGCTCCGCGCCGACGCGCTCGCGCGCTTCCGGCGCAAGGCGAAGGCGCTCGGCTTCGCGCTGGTGGAGGTGATCGACTCGCCCATCGCCGGCGGCAGTGGGACGGTGGAGCTGCTCGCGCACCTCCGGTTCGAGGGGCGCACCGCGCGACTTCCGCAGCCCGGCGAGCGGAAGCCCCGGCCGGCGGCGGCGCCACGGGCCGACGTCCGCGAGCCGGGCCTCGCCGACCGGACCCTGCGTTGGTTCGCCGTGTCCAGCCCCGGTGTCGAGGCGACCACTGCGCGCGAGGTCGAAGGGCTGCCCGGCGTGCAGGAGCCGCGCACCGTCGTCGGCGGCGTGGAGCTCAAGGGCACGCTCGCGACCGGGCTCGCCGCGAACCTGTGGCTGCGGACTGCGAGCCGCGTCCTGCTCCGCGTCGGAGAGATCGAGGCGCGCGACTTCGCGCGCCTGCGCCGCCGCGCCGCGGGCCTGCCGTGGGGGGAGCTCGTCGCGCCCGGCGCGACGATCGCCGTCAAGGCGACGGCGCGCAGCTGCCGTCTCTACCACACCGGCGCCATCGCCGAGAACGTGATGCTGGCGCTCGGGGATCGCGCCGTCCGCGCGGCGCGCGATCCGTCCGAGGACGCGGAGTCCGAGCCGGGAGTGGCGACGCTGCTCGTGCGCGGCGAGCGCGACCGCTTCACGTTCTCGCTCGACGCGTCGGGCGAGCTCCTGCACCGCCGCGGCTGGCGCCAGGAGACCGGGCACGCTCCGCTGCGCGAGACGCTGGCCGCCGCGCTCCTGCTGCTCTGCGAGTACGACCCCGCGCGCCCCTTCGTCGATCCTCTCTGCGGCGCGGGGACGCTCCCGCTCGAGGCCGCAATGATCGCGCTGCGGCGCGCGCCCGGTCTCGGGCGCACCTTCGCCTTCGAGCGCTGGCCCTGCGTCGACGCTGCGCTGTGGGCGCGGCTCCGCGAAGAGGCTGCGGCGGGGGAGCGCGCCGCCGTCGCGGCCCCGATCGTGGGACGCGACCACAGCGCCGCCGCGATCGCGGCGGCGCGGCGCAACGCCGAGCGGGCCGGCCTGCTGGCCCACGTCGCGATCGAGGCGGCGCCCCTCGCGGAGCTGCGCGCGCCGCGCTTTCGCCCGGCCCGCGCGCCCGGCGCAGCCGCGGGCCCGCGCGAGCCGGGAGCGCGCGGGCTCGTGATCGCGAACCCACCGTGGGGCCGCCGCGTCGGCGACCCTCGGCGCGCGCGCGCCATCTACACCGAGCTCGGTCGCGTGCTGCGCGAGCGCTTCCGGGGCTGGCGCGCGGGCATCCTCGTCGCTGATCCTGCACATGCCTCCGCGCTCGGCCGGCCGCCCGTGGCCGAGCACGCCCTCTCGAGCGGCGGCGTCCGCGTGCGCCTCCTGCGGTTCGAGCTCTGAGCCTCTCAGGCCCTGCCGGGGCTCGTAGAAGCGCCGCGGCTCCACTAGCCTCCGGCCATGCCCGCACCGCAGGTCGGAGACACCGCGCCCGACTTCACGCTTCCGTCCACACGGGGCCCGCTCTCGCTGTCGAAGCTCCTGAAGGCCGGCCCCGTCCTCCTCGTGTTCTATCCCGGCGACGACACGCCGGTCTGCACGAAGCAGCTCTGCGACTACCGCGATCACATCGGGGTCTTCGGCGACCTCGGCGTCCAGGTGATCGGCATCAACCACCAGGGCGAGTCCTCGCACCAGGCGTTCGCCGAGAAGCACCGCCTTCCGTTCCCGCTGCTGTCCGACGAGAAGGGCAACGTGTGCAAGCAGTACGGCGCGCTCAACTTCCTCGGCATGGCGAAGCGCGCGCTCGTCCTGATCGGGCGCGACGGGCGCGTGAAGTGGCGGCGCACCGACTTCCCGCTCTTCCACCAGAACACGGAAGACGTCAAGAACGCCATCGCCGAGCTCTCGCTCTAGGAAGGCTTGCGTGAGCCGCGGCTACCACACCCTCCGCGTCGCGGACGTGATCGACGAGACCCACGATGCAAGGTCGTTCGTGCTCGAGGTGCCGCCCGAGCTGGCGTCCGCCTACGGCTATCGCGCGGGCCAGTTCCTGACCTTCCAGATCCCGACCGACGACGGGACGCTCCTCCGCTGCTACTCGCTCTCGAGCGCACCCGAGACCGACGGGCAGCCGAAGGTGACGGTGAAGCGCGTCGACGCCGGGCGCGGCTCGAACTGGTTCAACGACCGCGTCCGGCCTGGCGACACCCTCGCCGTGCTCCCGCCCGCCGGCCTCTTCGTGCTGCACGATTCCAACGCACCACTGTGTCTATTTGCCGGCGGCAGCGGCATCACACCCGTGATCTCGCTGATCAAGTCGGCGCTCGAGACGACGCAGCGGCGGATCCTCCTCGTCTACGCCAACCGCGACGCGCGCTCCGTGATCTTCCGCGCGGAGCTCGACGCCCTCGAACGCCGCCATCCCGAGCGTCTGCGCGTCGTGCACCACCTCGACGACGTGCAGGGCTTCCTCCCGGCCGACGGCGTGCGCGCCCTCGTGGGCGGGCGCGAGGCCTCCCACTTCTACATCTGCGGACCCGGTCCCTTCATGGACGTGGTCGAGTCCGTCCTGCTGGGCGCGGGCGTTCCGGGCGAGCGGATCTTCATCGAGCGCTTCCTCTCGCTTCCCTCGCACGAGGAGGTCGAGGCGGAGAACGTCGTCGCCGCACAGGAGCTGGAGGGGCGCGCGCACCCGGACGAGGTGCTGCTGCACCTCGACGGGAGCAGCCACCGTGTGCGCTACCACGCGGGCGACACGGTGCTCGAGACGGCGCGCAAGGGAGGGCTCGAGCCGCCCTTCGCGTGCGAGGACGGCTACTGCGGGTCGTGCGCCGCCAAGCTCCTTCGCGGCGAGGTGGTGATGCACAAGAACGAGGTGTTCAGCCAGGCGGAAGTGGCCGCCGGCAACATCCTGACGTGCCAGGCGCGCCCCTGCAGCGCGGAGCTCGAAGTCAGCTACGACTGAGCGGCGCCGCCCGCCAGATCTTCCTTCAGCTGCCGCTTCAGGATCTTGCCGTTCGCGTTGCGCGGCAGCGGCTCCTGCCGCAGCTCGATCCGCACCGGCACCTTGAACCCCGCCAGGCGCGACGCCACGTGCTTCCGCAGATCGTCCTCGGTGACGGCCGAGCCGGCGACGACCTGGACCACGGCGCCGACCTCCTCGCCGAGCACCCGATGCGGCAGTCCGACGACCGCCGCGTCCATCACCGCGGGGTGGTCGTAGAGCACGCTCTCGACCTCGACGCAGTACACGTTCTCTCCGCCGCGGATCAGCATGTCCTTCGCGCGGTCGACGATCGTGACGAAGCCCTCCTCGTCGATGCGCGCGAGATCGCCCGAGTGAAGCCAGCCGTCCGTGAACGTCTCCGCGGTGGCTTCCGGTTTGTTCCAGTAGCCCTTCACGACGTTCGGTCCCTTGATCCAGAGCTCGCCGACCTCTCCCTGCGGAAGCTCCTGGCCGGCCGGATCGACCACCTTCAGCTCGCACACCGGCACCGGCACGCCGCAGCTTTCGGGCTTGCGCACGTAGTCGTCGCCGCCGTTGTAGGTCGTGACCGACGACGTCTCGGTGAGGCCGTAGCCGTTGCCGGGCGACACCTTCGGGAAGGCCTCCTTGATGCGCCGCACCAGCTCGGGAGCCGCGGGCGCGCCGCCGTAGCCCACGCTCGTGACGCTCGAGAGATCGCGCTTGCCGAAGCTCGGCGACTCGAGCACCTGCCACACCATCGCGGGCACGCCGCCGAAGCTCGCGATCCGCTCGCGCTCGATCAGCTCGAGGGCGCGCTCCGGGTCCCACTTGTGCATCATGACGAGCTTGCCGCCGAAGGCGGTGTTCGTGACCAGGATCGCGTGACACCCGGTGGCGTGGAAGAACGGCACCGAGATGAGCTGCGCGTTCTGGGGTCGCGGCTCCGTCGGGCTCGGCGGCGCGCCGCCGCTGCGCAGTGCGCCCCGCACCGTCGAGAACGCGAGGCTCGTCAAGTTGCCGCAGATGTTGCGCTGGGTGCCGAGCGCGCCCTTCGGGCGGCCCGTCGTACCGGAAGTGTAGAAGATGGTGGCGTCGTCCTCCGGTTGCAGATCGACGTCGGGGAGCCTGACGTCGGCACCCGGGCTCCCGACCACGTCTTCGAAGCGCCGCTGTCCGGCCGCGACGCCGCGCTCCGCCCGGGCCACCACCACGCCGCGCAGCGCGAGCTTCGGAAGGTGGGGAGCGAGCCGCTCCGCGCGCTCCGAGTCGGCGAACAGGACGCTCGAGCCGGAATCCTCGAGGCCGTACTCGAGCTCCTCCCCGGTCCACCACGCATTCAGCGGAACGACCACGGCGCCGGCTGCGGACGCGCCCCAGAATGCGATCGACCATTCCGGGAAGTTGCGCATCGCGATCGCCACGCGGTCGCCCTTGGAGACGCCGAAGTCGCGCACCAGGGCGTTCGCGACCGCGGCCGCGGCGCGCCAGTGCTGCTCGAAGGTGAGCCGGTCGTCCTCGTACACGAGGAAGGTCTTGTCGCCGTGGAGGCGGCTCCCGTCCAGGACGCTGCGCAGGGACGGAGGCGCGTTCTTCCACACGCGCGTCTTGATGCCGCGGAGCTCGACCTCCTCCATCTCGAACGGCGCGCCGGGCGCGGTGAGCAGCTGGTGGATCTGCGCGATGGACGGGGCGCTGGGCATGGGGGCTCCTTCGCGTGGGCGGTCAATCGGGATCCGGCGAGCCGATCAGAATACCCTCCACGCACCATTCCTTCACCACGCTGGCCAGCTCGTCGAAATCGACGTCGTGCTCGGCGGCAAAGGCCCGCCGCGCGGCGGCCGGAAGCGGCGCGCGCGCCCGGCGCAGGAACGCCGCGGGAAGCGGGGCCAGCGGCTCGACCCGCACGGGCCGCAGGCCGAACGCCCGGGGCCGCGCGCCCGCGGCGACGAGGAGGTCCTCGCGCTCGCGGACGCTCTCGAGCGCGGCGGGCGGGCGGGGCGGGGGCGCGCCGGCGCGGTCGAGGGCGACCCGCAGGCCGGTCGCGAAGGCGAAGAGACCCGAAGGCACGGAGAGGAGGTGCGCCGTGCCCGCGAGCACCACCTCCCCCGGTCCGGGATCCGGCGTGGCGCGCGCGCCACGCCGCGCCCGAGCCATGGCCGCCTCGAGCGCGACGAGCCCGGCGAGCACGGTCCCACCCCTCCGCGCGGCCTCGCGCTCCGCGAACGCAGCGAACGCCAGCGGCAGGCTCTCGTCGTGCGACACCGCATGGTGGAACTCGCGCGACGCCGGGAAGGCCGAGGTCCACGCCGCGCGCCCGCCGTCCCGCTCGAGGCCGCGTGTCGATAGCGGGAATTCCGAGCTCACGTTGGAGAGGAGCTGGGCCGCCCGCTTGCCGTCTCGGTCCGCCGCGATGCCGGCGGGATCGGCGGCCGCGAGGCACGCGCGCTCGGCCGGGCCGAGGCCGGTGGAGGCGACCGCTTCGGGCTCGGCTGCGCGCAGGCGCTCCGCGAATCCCGGGTCGTGCTGCATGCGGAAGAGCGCGCGCTGGAGACGGCGGTGGTTCATGGGCCGGCAGCGCCCCCGGCCGGGGTCTGGGTGGCGCCGAGCAGGGCCGCGATCCGCTCGAATACGGGGAGGACGTCCTCCACCCGGTTGCGCTCGCACTCGTAGACCACGGCGCGCAGGTTCGAGGCGCGGGGCAGGACCGCAGCGAGGATCTCCCACGTGTCGCGCAGCGGCTCGGGCGTGTGGTCGTCGTCCACGAAGGTGCGTCCCGCGTGCGAGAACTCGGTTCCGCCCGCCACGTGGACCTCGACCACGCGATCGAGCGGGAAGTCCGCGAGCCCGTCGGTGGGCTCGCGGCCCGTGACCCGCTGGTGGATCGCCAGGTGCGCCACGTCGAGCAGCAGGCCGCAGTCCGCTTCTTCGGACACGCGGGCGAAGTAGTCGAGGAGGGAGAGCTCGCCGAGATAGACGTGGGCGGGGGGGTTCTCGGGCAGCACCTCGAGGCCCGTGCGCTCGCGCAGCGACCGGACGTTCGCCGCCAGCTCGCGCGCGGAGCCCGGCTCGAGGACGGGCGGCAGCAGCGTTCCATGGCCGCGGTCGCGCGGCCCCAGGTGCCACAGTCCGGCGTCGCCGCAGAGCCAGGCCGCGCGCAGCTCCCGCGCCAGGGCGAGCGTCCCGGCGAGCCATGCCGCGTCGAGATCCTCCGCTTCCTCGAGGTTCAGGTCGAGGAAGTGGAACGTGGTGGGGCCGCCGGCCCGGACCCACGCGCGGGCGTCCGCGTCGACGCCGCGCTCGAGATCGACCCCGACCTCGAGGAACTGCGCGAGGTCCGGACGCTCCCGGCGCAGCGCCACGACGTCGAGCCCGTGGTGACGCGCGCCGAACTCGGTCGAGATCCCGAGCCCGAGCCGCGGCAGCGCGGCCACCCGGCGCTCGAACGAAGCGAAGGGATCGTAGGGCGTCACGCGGACAGGATAGACGCGCCTTCGATCAGAAGCGGACCCCGATCCCGATCTGCGGGCCGTACATCGTCATGTCCTCGAGCGCGTTCGACCGGGTGATGCCGAGCGCGCGGTAGGCGACGAGAAGGCTCCAGTGCTCGGACATCGCCCAGTTGGCGCCGAGCATCGCCTGCCAGCTGAACTTCGACGTCGAGCCGATGCCGCCGAAGCCCCCGACGTCGCCGAGGAACACCAGCGAGACGCTCTCGGTCACTCCCGTGCGGAGCCGCAGGCCGAGCAACGGGTCGGCCCAGTCGATCGTCTCGGTCGCGGTCTGCCTGCCGCCGGTCAGCACCTTTCGGCCGAGCGTGATTCCGCCGCCGAGATCGACGGGCGGCAGGCGGCCCCCTGGGAGGCTCACGCTCACGCCGCGCACCGTCACCCGCGCGGGATCGAGCCTCGTGCTGATCTTGGTGTCCACGTTCCAGTAGCGGAAGCCCGCAAAGACGTCGGCGTCGAAGATCCGCCGGTCGTCCGGCTCCGCGGGTCCCCAGAGCTTCGAGAGCGGGACGTGCAGCGCGCGCCAGCCCAGCTTGGTGTCGAGCATCCAGATCGTCGATCGGACGGACGCGTCCACGGGGCCCGCAGTGACCTGGACCGGCCCGAGGATGTTGCGCTCGAACGTCCTGGTTCGCTCGCCGCTGGTCGCGCCGTCGGCAACCTGCAGCCCGAACGTGTCGAGCAGCAGGATCGCACGTTCGTAGCGTACTTCCCCGTCCATCATCACGGCCCAGCCCAGCTTCTGGAAGATGTCGCTGAACGACGCGTGCACGTTCGCGGTGGTTCCCCCCGCACCGACTGTCGCGTCGACCGAGGACATCCACCCGTACATCCCGAACTTGAACTCCCACGGCTCGTCCGGGGGCATCCCGCTCATCCCCGGCGAGGTCTCCGGCGCAGCGACGGCGGGCGGCTCGGCCGCCGATGCCGGGTGGACGAGCAGCAGCACCGGCGCGATCGCCGCGGTCAGCGCGAGAAGCAGGGACTTTCCTCCGCTCACGAGACGGGTCATGCGTCCTCCAGGGCCCTCGGGGCGAAATGCGGTGGCGAGCGCCGGACCGGGATACAGGCCGCGCGCTTCTCGCGCAACACCGCCGGCGCGTCCCCGCGCTGCGAGTCGCGCGCAAAGGCGACGAGCTGGGCAGCCGCCGCGGCGGGATCCGCCAGCACCCGTTCGTAGCGGAGCTCGAGCGCCGCGGGCCGCGGCTGCGACGCGATCCACTCTCGCGTGCGCGCCAGCGCACCGGCGAGCGCCGCCGCGAGCGCCGCATCGTCGCCCGCGTCCGCCGCGCGACCCCCGTGCGCCAGCATGCGGCGCTGCGAGGCCAGCACGTCGCGCGGATCGCGCTCGATCACGATCACGCGGTAGGTGAAGCCCGCAGGCAGCGCGCACGGGAGCGGCGCCACGACCTTGACTGCGCGGCCCCGCGCGGCGGGCACCCAGGACGCGTCGGTCCGCGTGCGCATCACCGCCGAATGCTCGAAGTAGCCGCGCGGATTGCCGGCGTCGGGCGGACGGGCGCCGTCGACGAACAGCGGGACGCCGCCGGCTTCGAGCAGAGACATCACCATCGACGTACCGGACCGGGGGATGCCGGTCACCACGAGGAGGTCGTCGCCGGACGGAGACACGCGCGGCACGCTAGCTCAGCCTCTGGCGGGCGGAGGCGGAGAGTCGGACAGGATGCGGCCCAGGGCGGCCTCGATGCTCTCGCGTGAACGCACGAGCGTGTCGTCCTGGAAGGCGATCGTAGGGAGAAACCCCGCCGCGGGCTTCCACGGATCGCGCGCGCCCGCCGGCCGCCAGACGCCGAATTCGTGGACGCCCGCCCTGCCCTCCGGCTCGCCTTCGCAGAGGTGCGCGAACCGGAGCGCGTAGCGCGCGGTCCACGCCGGATCGTTTCCCCAGTACGCGCGCTGGAAGAGCGGAAAGAGCGGCAGCAGTGCATCGTAGTCGTGCTCGGCCGCGAGCAGCACGCCCGGGACGTTCCGGCGCAGGCGCTGCACGAGCGCCCGGATGCCTTCGTACACGGAATGGTCGGGATCGTTTGCGAACACGTGGATCGTGTCGAGGAAGACGGCGTCGAAGCCGTAGCGCGCGGCGAGTCGCTCGATCTGTCCGGCGAGATCCTCGCGCCACGCGGGATGGCCGGGGTTCAGCCACGCCTGCCAGCCGGTGTCGTGGGCGCGCGAGAAGTCCCAGTCCGGCTGGTTGCCGTGGAAGCGGTTCCCGGTTGCGCTCTTCAGGACCGCGGCGGGGTCGAGATCGCGGAAGCGCGGGAGCCACTTGTTCACGCAGTTCCCGCCGAACATCGGCATGACGTGCGCACCGCGGTCGCGCGCGAAGTCGCACAACGCGGCGAGACCCGCTTCGCCTCCGAGCCGCGGGTCCGGCCGGTACCCGCCGTACTGCCAGTAGTAGCGCCCCTCCCACCCCGGGAGATACGCAAGAACGTGTCGACCGGGCAGGCGGTCGGTCACGAAGCGCAGGGCTTCGAGCATCCCCGCGTAGTCGAGCAGGATGCGGCCCGTCCAGTGCATCCCGTGCAGCGTCGTCACGAGCCGCAGGTCGCGCGCCCAGGCCGGAACGTCCTTGCGCTCCGTCCAGCTCCGCAGCTCGAAGGCGTCCCGGGCATGGGCCTCGTGCGCGCTCACGAGCGCGTCGGGAGCCGCGCCGCGCGAGAGGACGACGGGCGGGGCGTCGGTCTCGAGCGCGAACCGTGTCGCGTCGTCTTCGTGGATCAGCTCGAGGGCGCCCTGCCCCGCGCGGTCCCCGACCCGCTCCGTGGAGAGCGCGAACCGCTTCTCGCGGACGCGCGCGTCCTCGAAGCGGGCGCCGATCACCTCCTTCCCGGCGCGCACGCACACCAGCGGCGCGCCGATGCGGTTCGGGTAGGCAAGACACTCGCCGAGCGGGCCGACCGTGCGCTCCCCCTCGGGCTCGACCCACGCGAGCGGGGTCGCGAGGCCGCGCAACACGAGCTTGGTGCAGCGGATCGGCTCGGGCGCCTTGGCGCGCAGCGTCACCCGGACGCGCACCCGGCCTGGCCCTTCGGGGCGCACGCGGAGCAGCACGGCGCCGGGCGCCCGCTCGCGTCCCCCGGCCCACGTGAGCCCCGCCGCCCGGACCACGAACGCCCCGTCCTCCTCGCGGGCCGAGGTCTGGCCCGGATCGATGCCGTAGACGTTCTCGAGGGTCACGACCTGGACCGAGAACGCGAACCCGGAGGCCTCGAACACGGGATCGCGCAGGTCGAAGCTTGCGAAGTGCACCGGGGCGAGGCTAGCAATGGGCCCGAAGCCGCGCGGCGGGCGGAGGCTTCGGAGCATCCACCCCCCATGACGTTTGGCGATCCCTCGATCATCGACCTGTCGCTCGACTCGCGCGCAGTCACCTTCGAGAACCCGACCGGCGAGCGCGGCGCGGGCGGACAGGCCCATGGCGGACGGAAGGGCGCGCCGAGCCGCCGCCTCGAGGCGGGTGAGACGGTGGTGCTCGCCGACCTGCGCGGTCCCGGCACGCTGCGACACTTCTGGATGACGTTCCCGCCGGCGCCCCCGGAGCGCATGCGCGCGCTCTGGATGGAGGTCTACTACGACGGCCAGGCGGAGCCGAGCGCCTCGGTGCCGTGCCTCGACTTCTTCGGCCTCCCGCACGGACGGACGGCCGCGTACGCGTCGTCGCTGTCGGCCGCGCAGGAGGGCCGGGGGTTCAACACGTACTACCCGATGCCCTTCCGGCGCAGCGTCCGGATCGAGCTCACCAACGGCGCAGACCGCCCGATCGAGCTCTACTACCAGATCGACTACACGCTCGAGCGTCAGCTGCCGGCGGAGGCGGGGTATCTCCACGCCGCGTTCCGGCGCCAGAACCCCACGCGCTTGCGGCAGGACTTCACGATCGTCGAGGGTCTGCGCGGACCCGGGCGCTTCCTCGGCTGCGTCGTGGGCGTACGCACGATCGACCATGCCAACTGGTACGGCGAGGGCGAGGTGAAGATCTTCAAGGACGGGGACGACGCCCTGCCCACGATCTGCGGCACCGGCCTCGAGGACTACGTCGGAAGCGCCTGGGGCCTCGGCGCCCACGCCGCGCCCTGGCAGGGCGCGCCCCTCGACGTGCGCGCCCCCGGCGCGCAGATGCCGGACTACGTCGGCTTCTACCGCTGGCACGTGCCCGATCCCGTGGTGTACGCGAGCGACCTCCGGGTCACGATCCAGCAGATCGGCTTCGTGCTCTTCGGTGAGTCGCAGTCCGAGCAGTTCGAGCGCTATCGCGAGACGAACCCCGCCGCGGGACGCGGCTGGTTCGAGCGCCCGCGCCCCGGGGTGCGGGCCTTCGCGATCGCCGAGCGGGTCGACGACTACTGCGCCACGGCGTTCGTGTACTGCCGCGAACCGCAGCCCGTCCCGCGGCTCGACCTGAAGGCGGCGCTCGCCGACATCGGGCGCAAGCCGTACGAGACGGCGCATCCGATGGAGGCGGTCTTCGCGTAGACCACGCGCGGCCTCGGGGAGAAGCGCGCCCCAGACGCCCGCCGATGAGGGCCGCGGGCGAGAGCCCGAGCGACGTCGCTGCGCCGAGCACCAGCAGCGGGGAGAGCCTAGGCGGTCGCCGGCCCGGAGGCGCGCGGCGCGGCCTGCGTCTCGACGGGCGGGACGCGCCCCGTGAAGAGGGAGAACGCCACCAGCGGGACTTCGATCACGACCACCAGCAGCGCGTTCGCCATCACGACCCCGCGCGCCACGCGCGCAGCGAAGAGGTCCGGCGGGAGCAACGCACATGCGATCCAAACGCACGCCAGTGTCGCCGCCCAGCCCGCGAACGACATCACGAGGAACTGACGCCGCGTGTTGCGGCGCGAGTCGAAGCTGAAGAGGAAGGGCGTCCGGATGCTGCGGGGGGCGCTGATCGTGCTGCCGGTGACGAATGCTCCGAGCAGATGGCCCCACTCGTGGAGCACGAAGATGCAGACGCCCGCCAGCAGCCCCACGACCACGCCCGTGAAGTCCGCGAGGGCGCCCGGCGTGGCCGACGCGGTGGCGCCCGCCCTCCACAGCAGCACGGCTCCCCCGACGATCACGAGATCCCGCACGGCCAGCTTGAGGAACACGGGCGCGACTCCTCTCGCATCGGAAGGTGCGCGCGCGGAGCCGGGGGCCGCGCGCGTCCTCGAGTATCGTCCGCGCTGCGCCTTCCCGCCAAGCGTCTCCGGCCGTCGGCCCGCGGCCGCGCGCTCCAGGTTCCGCCCCGCCGCCCGCGTCTCCCCGACATCCCAGGGCAGACGCGGGTCTATACTCCGGCCATGGAACCGGCCCCGAGCGATGGTGCGGCCGTGCGATTTCCGCCGCCCTTCGTCTACCTGATCGCGGTGACCGTCGGCGTGCTCCTGCAGGCCTTTCTCCTGCCGCTCCCGCTGAATCTCCCGACGGGCGCCCGAATCGTCGTCGGGCTGGCTCTCGCCGTCCTCGGATTCACGCTCGGCGGCTTCGCATTCGGTCTCTTCCGGAGGACGGGACAGGATCCGGCGCCGTGGAAGAGCACGCCGGAGATCGTCTCGACGGGGATCTTCCGTTTCACGCGCAATCCGATGTACGTCGGGATGGCGCTGGTCCAGGCCGGGATCGGCCTGGGACTGGGAAACGCGTGGATCGTCGCCCTGGTGCCCGTGTCGCTCGCGGTGGTCTACGCGACCGCGGTCCGCCACGAGGAGGCCTACCTCGAGCGCAAGTTCGGCCGGTCGTATCTGTCGTACAAGGCCTCGGTGCGGCGCTGGCTCTAGCGCGGCGCGAGCACGATCTGCGTCCCGTCGCAGGCGACCCACACGCGACCCCGGCTCGGCGTCGCGGGGATCTCCGTGCCGTCGCACGTCACACGGATGCCGGTGGGGTACGTGCGGGTCGGAACCGAGAGCCGGTGCTGCAGCCCACGGCGGGCCGGGTCGATCGTCACCGTGAGCGTCCGGCTCGCCACGTCGTAGCCCACGGCCTTCAGCTTGCCGTCCACGGCCTGCGGGAAGGGCCGGGCCAGCACGTCGGCGGCGTCGCCGCGAAGCGTGCGCGACGAGAGATCCTCGCTCGTGTCCCAGAGGCCCCAGACCGCGGGCGGGATCTCCTCGTACACCCAGAAGGTCCACGACGCCAGCGCTTCGTCGAAGGCCTGCATCGCGTTGCGGATGTACTGCCGCTGCGCCGGCGACCGCAGGTCCTGCCCGAACTCTCCCACGAAGAGCGCGCCCCCCACGCTCGCCGCCTCGGTCTGCGCGGCCTGCACGGACCTCCTGAGGTTCGCGAGGTCGGGCGTCGCCGGGCTGAACACTCCAGTGTAGATGTGCGGCGCGTACACGACGTCGGACAGCGGGTAGTTCGGGACGACCGGCACCCGGTCGAAGAGGTTCCGCACGCTGTTCGGCTCGTAGAAGAGGGTGAGCTTCGGCGACACGGTGCGGACGGCGGCGCCGACCTTGCGGTGGAACGCGTCGATCGGACCGTAGAGGTCGTCCGTCTGCCCGGGCCCGAGCAGCGGCTCGTTCATGAGCTCCATGCCGATCGCCCCGGGATGCCCCTCGAGGGCGCGCGCCACCTCCTGCGCCATCGCGGCGAACGCGTCCTGCAGGCCCTCCGCGTTCTCGAAGAACGACAGCGCTGCGTCGAGCGCCTGCTTGCTGAAGCGGCGCTCGTCGAGATTCGTGATGGGGCCTTCGAGCAGCTCGGTGGGCGGCGGCACGATCGCCCAGAGCGGAGCGCCGTCCTGCCCGATCTCCTTCGACCACGCGTCCTGGTGGAAGTCGACGAGCGTCGAGACGCCGAGCGCGTAGCAGGTGTCCACGAGCGTCACGATGCGCTGGATGTACGCGCGGTCGTAGCCTCCGCGCTGCGGCTCGACGCCGCTCCAGCTGACGGGCAGCCGCAGCAGATTGAGACCGAGGTCTTCCGCGAGGAAGCGACAGTCCTCGGCGCCGAACGGCGGCACGGTCTCCACCTGCTGCCGGCCGTCGTCGAAGGTCACGTCGAAGATGCCCTGCACCCGGGCGTTGACGCCGCGGTACAGAACCTCGCGGCCGTAGGGATCGTAGAGGCGCCCGGCGCGCTCCTCGAGACGGTCGCAGCCGGCGAGCAGGAGGAGGGGCAGCAGGAAGAGGAGGGACGTCCGCATCGGGGGCCGGGAGCCTAGCCCGCCGGCGGGAGCCTCCGCTACGACGACCGGGGACGTCGCCCCATCCACCCTGGCCCACCGAGGCCCGCGCGCGAGAAGCGGCCGCGCGCGGCGGAAGGCGTCAGCGGACCTTGGGCAGCAGGCCTCGCCGGAGGGCCACGCGGAAGGTGGCGGCGGTGAGCCAGGCCCCGACCGCCAGGTACGCGACGTTCAGCCCGGAGGCGAGGCCCAGGCGCCGCCAGTCCATCCGTCCCTCGGAGACCAGCGCCCGCATGCCCTCGAAGACGTGGTTTGCCGGAATGGCCTGCGCGATCGCGCGTGCGAAGGGCGGCAACACGGACTCGGGATAGAACACGGACGAGAACGGCATGAGGAGGAATGGCAGGCTCCATGCCACGATCGCCCAGCGCCCTCCGAAGCGCAGGATGAGCGAGAGGGAGACGAGCCCCATCGTCCACCCGAGCAGCACGAGGTTCGCAACGAACGGCACGAGCGCGAAGCCGAACGTGAAGAGGTTGAATGCATACAGGAGCCAGGCCGCGGCGGTCATCGCCAGCAGCGTGAGCGTGAGCTTCACGAGCCCGAGCAGCATGATCGCCGCTGCGAACTCGCCGAACGAGAGCGGCGACGCGAAGAGCGTCACGAGCGAGCGCGCCCACACGTCGTCGAGGAACGACACCGACACGTCCTGCGCGCAGCGGAAGAAGAGGTTCCAGAAGATCGCCGCCCCCAGGAAGACGCCGATCGCGTTCGGGATGTGGAGCCCGTCGCGCGCCACGAAGTAGGTGAGGAAGCCCCATACCGTGATGTCGATCAGCGGCCAGTAGAACGTGTCGACCACGCGCGCGGGGTCGCGGCGCAGAAGGAGCAGGTAGCGGTACACCAGCGCGCGGATGCGCCGGAGGCGCGACGCGAGCGGCCGGGTCGGCGCCGCGGGCGGGCCGACCGTCGCGGTCGTCACGATGCGCCCTCCCGCGAGATCTTGAGGAACACCTCTTCCATCGCCGCGGCGTCGAGGTCCGAGCGCGCGAGCACGCGGCGCGAGACCGCGAGCGGCGTCCCCTCCGCCACGATGCGGCCGCGGTGCAGGAAGACGACGCGATCGCAGAGCGCCTCGACCTCCGCCATGTCGTGGGACGTGTAGAGGATGGAGAGCCCGTCGCGGCGGCGGAGGTCGAGCAGGAGCCGGCGCGTCTTGTCCGAGATGTCGGGATCGAGGCTCGCCGTGGGCTCGTCGAGCACGATCAGGCTCGGCCCGTGGAGCAGCGCACGCGCCAGGCCCGCGCGCATCTGCTGGCCGAGGGAGAGCTCTCCGAACTTCACGTTCGCCTGGGGCTCGAGCTCGAGCGTGGCCAGCGCGCGTGCGACCGCCTCACGCCCCGCGCCGTAGAAGTCGGCATACACGCTGAGGTTCTCGCGCACCGTGAGGCGCCAGTCCATCAGCGCCTCCGGCGACGCGAAGCCCACCCGCCGGAGCGCCGCGTCGTGCTCGCGGGGGTCGTGGGGATCGAAGCCGAAGAGCCGGACGCGGCCCGTCGTCGGCCGCACGAGCCCAAGGAGGAGGTGCAGCGTCGTGGTCTTGCCGGCGCCGTTCGGGCCGAGCAGACCGAGGATCTCGCCGCGCGCGACCTCGAACGAGACGCCGGACAGCGCCTCTGCGTCCGGGAAGCGCTTCACGAGCCCCTCGACGCGCACCGCGGGAGCCTTCTCCGCCTCGGCGCCGCTCATCCCGTCCTCCGTTCTTCAGTCCGACACTTCCCGATGTCCCGCGGCGCGCAGCTCCTCGCGAAGCGCTGCCGCGGCGCGGTCCATCGCCGCGGGATCCGGATGCTTGTCGGCCTTCGAGAAGTCGAAGTCGCCGAGGGTGTGCACGGGGACGAGGTGGACGTGCACGTGGGGCACCTCGAGCCCGGCGACGATCACGCCGACCTTCACCGGCCGGAAGGCCTGATGCACCGCCTGCCCCACGGCGTGCGACACCTTCGTGACGTGCGCCAGCAGGTCGGGCGGGAGATCCAGCCAGTGGTCGATCTCGTCCCGCGGCACCACGAGCGTGTGGCCGGGCCGGAGCGGATTGATCGTGAGGAACGAGACGACGCGCTCGTCCTTCCAGACGAAGCGGCCGGGCAGCTCGCCGCGGATGATGCGCGTGAAGATCGACGGCACTGGGCCTCCTTCTCACGGAAACGGGCGGTGGGCGCGACGGTGGTTCCCTGTACCATGGCGCCGTGCAGTGCGGAAGGGCTCGCATGCGCCCCGCGCTCCGGGGCCTCCTCTCTACGGTCGCCGCGGTGGCAGTGGCCGTCGCGCTGGTCGGCGCCGCGCGCGCTGCGGACCCCCGCGCCGAGCCGGTCACGTTCGAGACGGCGGACGGCTTCGTGCTGCACGCCGAGCTGTGGCGCGCGAGCGACGCGAAGGCGCCCGTCGCCGTCCTGCTCCATCAGTTCAATCTCGATCGCCGCTCCTGGTCCGGCCTCGTGCCCGCGCTCTCGCGCGCGGGCTTCACGGTGCTCGCGCTCGACCAGCGCGGGCAGGGCGAGTCGACCGAGCAGAAGACGCCTCAGGGCGCGCGCACGGTACGCGTGCGCGAGCTGCCGCGCGGCGAGGTCGGCCCGGTCGTGAGCGCCGGGACGGCCGACATCGCGGCGGCGCGCGCGTTCCTCGTCGCCCGTGGTCTCGCGGTGGACCGCCTGGTGCTCGTCGGCGCGTCCTACGGCTGCACGGTGTCGCTCCTCGCGGCGCGGGAGATCCCGGACGTTCGCGCGATCGCCCTGCTCTCGCCGGGAACCGCGTACTTCGGGGTGGACGTCCGCGAAGCGGCCTCGCGCTTCCCCGGCCCGGTCTTCGCCGTCGCCGCGGCGGACGATCCGGAGCCCGCGGAGAGCGTTCGCACGATCGCGGCGGTGCGTGGTGGAAAGGCACAGACCACCGTGTACCCGGAGGGCGGGCACGGCGTGGCGCTCCTCGCCGCGCACCCCGAGCTCGCGGGGCGGATCGCGGACTTCCTCGCCAGGGCCGTGCGGTCATGAGAGCGGCGCGCAGCGTCGGGCTTCCGGCGGCCCGACCCATCGGATAGGCTCGTCCGTCCGCCCACCCCTGCGAAAGGCACCCACGATGGCCCCCCTCTCGATCCTGATCGCCCTCCTCCTCGTCGGCGGCGGCTTCCTGGTCGGGCTGGCCGTGGGCCGCTCGGCGGGCCGCTCCGCAGCACGCCGTTGCCGCGAGCTCGAGGGGGAGCTGGCGGAGACGCGCGCCAGCCAGGCCCGCTACCGCAACGAGGTGGCCACCCACTTCGACAAGACGTCGGACCTGCTGCGGACCATGACGCTGCATTACCGATCGGTGTACGAGCACCTCGCCGACGGTGCGCGCACGCTGTGCCCCGAGCGCGTCACCGGGCTCGGGGCCGGGGACGATCAGGCGCTCCTCCCGGCGGGCGGCGAGCCCGCGGCGGAGCCCGCGCCGGCCGACGCGATCGCCGCGCGCGCGAACGGAGGCCCGACCGAGCCGTCCGTCCCGACCGGCAGCATGGGCTCGCGCGAGATCGACTCCCGCGCCGAGGCCCCGCGCGGCGGAGCCACGCCCGGCCAGGCGGACGACGAGGCGCTCACGGACCCGGATCTGCCGCCGCGCACCACCCACTGACTCCGGGACGCGTGCTAGCCTGCGCCCCGCAGAAAACCCCCGGTCCTCCCACCAGGCCCGCGCTCCCGGAGCGAGGGGCGCCAGGCGGAGAGACTTCACACACAGAGGAAGACGATGGGCAGGAAGGTGTACGTGGTCGGCGTCGGGATGACGAAGTTCGAGAAGCCGGGCTCCAAGCAATGGGACTACCCGGACATGGCGAAGGAAGCCGGGGAGAAGGCGCTCGCCGACGCCGGAATCGCGTACGACGCCATCGAGCAGGCCGCGGTCGGCTACTGCTACGGCGACTCCACCTGCGGCGAGCGCGCGGTCTACACGCTCGGCCTCACGGGAATTCCGATCTACAACGTCAACAACAACTGCTCGACCGGCTCCACCGCGCTCTTCATGGCCAAGCAGTTCGTGGAAGGCGGCCTCGCCGACTGCGCCCTCGCCCTCGGTTTCGAGAAGATGGAGAAGGGCTCGCTCGGCGTGAAGTACACCGATCGCACGAACCCGATGGACCAGCACTTCAAGCTCATGGTCGAGGTGCGCGGGTTCGCCAAGGCGCCGCCGGCGCCGCAGATGTTCGGCAACGCAGGCCGCGAGCACATGGAGAAGTACGGCACGACGGCCGAGCAGTTCGCGAAGATCGGCTGGAAGAACCACAAGCACTCGGTCAACAATCCCTACTCGCAGTTCCAGGACGAGTACAGCCTCGAGGACATCCTCAAGGCGCCGATGGTGTACGACCCGCTGACGAAGCTGCAGTGCTGCCCCACGTCGGATGGCGCGGGAGCGGCGATCCTGGCGAGCGAGGACTTCGTGAAGAAGCATGGCCTGCAAGGCAAGGCGGTCGAGATCGCCGGCATGGCGATGACCACCGACTTCCGGAGCACCTTCGACGAGAAGAGCTGCATCAAGATGGTCGGCTCGGACATGACCAAGAAGGCGGCCCAGAAGGTCTACACGCAGAGCGGTCTCGGCCCCGAGAACGTCGACGTGGTGGAGCTGCACGACTGCTTCTCGTGCAACGAGCTCATCACGTACGAAGGCCTCGGGCTCTGCCCCGAGGGCAAGGGCGGGGCGTTCGTGGACTCCGGCGCGAACACCTACGGCGGCAAGGTCGTGGTGAACCCGTCGGGCGGCCTCATCAGCAAGGGCCACCCGCTCGGCGCGACGGGTCTCGCGCAGTGCGCGGAGCTCAACTGGCAGCTGCGCGGCCAGGCCGACAAGCGCCAGGTCGCGGGCGCGAAGGTCGCGCTCCAGCACAACCTCGGCCTCGGCGGCGCCGCGGTGGTGACGCTGTACCGCAAGCCCCAGTGGGCGTGAGCGCAGCGCAGATCTAGCGGGAGCACGGGCGCCGGTGGACGCTGCGATACGCTCGCACGCGTCCCCGGCGTCCTCCTTCCGCCTCGCGCCCCCCGCCCGCTCCTCTCGCCCGGGGCGTCACTCCACGTAGCCGAGCGCCTTCAGGCCCGCGCGGGTCTGCTCGTCGAGTGCGGGCGCCGCGGGCTGCGGCGGCTCGGACGGGCGTCCCGCGATCGCCCGGCCGGACGCGCCGAGCTCGGCGGCGACGGGCTCCGTCTTCGGGTCGAGCGGCGCCGCCTCCCTCGGATCGCGCGCGAGGTCGAAGAGGACCTCGCGATCGTCCCGGCTCACGATCAGCTTCCACGGCAGGCGTGATACCGCGTAGCGATGCTTCCGCACCTGCTGGAGGAACCAGGCCGCGAGCGGGTCCGGCGCGAGCTCCGCGATGGAATCGCGGGGACGGAGGCCGGCCGCGGGTGCGAGGAGATCGCGTCCGCGCAGCGCCGACGGCGCCGGCACGCCGGCGGCGGCCAGGAGCGTGGTGGGTACGTCCAGCACGTCCACCGGCTCGGTCCGTTTGTCGCCGGCCCGCGGCGCGCGGCCGTCGCGGACGATCAGCGGCACACGCAGCAGCTCGTCGAAGAGGTTCACGCCGTGCGTCAGGGCGTGATGCTCGCCGAACGCCTCGCCGTGGTCTGCGACGACGGCCATCACCAGCGGACGCCCGCGCGCCTCGAGCTCGCGCACGAGCTCCCCGAGCGCGCGGTCGGCGGCGGCGATCTCCGCGTCGTAGAGATCGATGAATCGGCCCAGCGCGAGCGGCCCGGGCAGCGTGCCCTGCGCGACGAATGCATTCAGCACCGCGGCCGTCGCAGGCGGCGACGCGCGGTCGAACGCGGGATCGCGCACGAACTTCTGGCGCAGGTCCGGCGGTGGGGTGTAGCCGGCGTGCGGGTCCATGTACTGCACGTACAGGAAGAGCGGGGCGTCGCCCGGAGGCGGGAGGCGCTCCCGTACCGCGCGATTCACCTCCTCCCCCGTCCCATCGCGCACGTAGCGCACGTTTCCATCCGGCTTCTGTGTCGCCCACACGTGCTCCTCGCCAGCCGAGGGCACGTCGCTCTGCACCGTCGTGAACACGTCGAATCCCCGCGCGAAGCCCGACGCCTCGCTCACGTGCACGAAATTCGCGGAGACCCCCACCGTGACGTACCCGGCCGCCTGCAGGAGCGCGGGGAGCGTCGCGACGTCGGACCGGAGCGGGGAGCCCGTGGATACCGCGCCGTGCTCGGACGGGAACAGCGAGGTGAAGATCGAACCGACCGCGGGACGCGTCCACGAGGAGGACGAGCGTGCATTCAGGAACGTCACTCCTTCGGCTGCGATGCGATCGAGCTCAGGCGTGGTCGGACGCGGGTAGCCGTAGGCGCCGACGTGATCGACCCGGAGCGTGTCGATCACGACGAGCAGGACGTCGGGGCGACGCGGCGCGCCCGAAGGCGGACCCGACACGGCCTCGCGAGCCCGATCGCATCCGGCCAGCACGATCCACAGGGACGCGGCAACCAGCCAGCGTGCGCGCATCGGGAGACACTAGCGAAGGCGGGGGCGCGGGAGCGCGGACGCCGGCCCGGCCGTGCAGGGTATGCTGACCGCAGGAGGATGCCATGCCCCGGCTCTACGAGTACCTGCTCTCCGGAAACTGCTACAAGGCGCGCCTCGCGATGACACAGCTCGGCGTTCGGTACGAGCTCGTCGAGGTGGACATTCGGCGGGGGGAGAGCCGGACGCCCGCCTTCCTCGCGAAGAATCCGAACGGCCGCATCCCCCTGCTCGAGCTCGACGACGGCCGCCTGCTCCCCGAGTCGAACGCAATCCTCTGGTACCTCGCCGAGGGCAGCCCGCTGCTGCCGAACGACCGCTTCGAGCGCGCGCAGGTGCTGTCGTGGATGTTCTTCGAGCAGTACAGCCACGAGCCGAACGTCGCGACGTCGCGCTGGTGGGTCCACTTCCTGAAGGTGGGCGACGAGCGCAAGGAGGCGCTGGCACAGAAGCACGAGGGCGGGATCGCCGCGCTCGGTGTGATGGAGCGCCACCTCACGCAGCGCCCGTTCTTCGTCGGCGACCGCTACACGATCGCCGACATCGCCTTGTACGCGTACACCCACGTGGCGGGGGAAGGAGGCTTCGACCTCGCCCGCTTCCCGGCGATCCTCCGCTGGTGCGAGCGCGTCGCTTCCCAGCCAAAACACCTTCTCATCACGCAGGGCCAGCTCGGTTGAGGGCCCGCGCCGCTCACTCGTCCAGGTAGCCGAGGGAGCGCAGCGACTCGCGCACCGCGGGGTCCACCTCCCGGACGCGCGGGCGGGCCGACGCCGCGGCCGACGCCGCGCGCGGACGCGCACGATGCGCGTCGAGGAGCGCGGCCAGCGCCGCCGCTTCGCCGGGCCGGCTCCGCGCGAGGTCCCGCTCCTCCCCCGGGTCCGCTGCGAGGTCGAACAGCTCCGTCCGGTCGCCCTCGACCACGAGCGAGAGCCGGTCTCCGGTGACGCGCGCACGGACGCCGTGCTCCGTGATGGCGGGAAGCGGAGGGAGCGCCTCGCCGCGCAGCAGGGGCCCGAGGCTCCGTCCCTCCGCGCCGGGCAGCTCCGGCGCCCCGACGAGCTCGAGCAGCGTCGGCGTGATGTCGATCTGGCGCACCACGGCGGAAATCCGCTGTGGTGCGACGCCGCAGCCGTGCACGAACAGGGGGATGTGGACGTTCTCCACGTGCACGTCCCCGTGCTCGTACTCGCCGTGCTCCGCGAACTGCTCGCCGTGATCGGCGGTCAGCACGACGCAGGTGTCCTCCGTCCAGACGCCGAGCTTCCCGAGCTCCTCGCCGAGCCGACGCAGTTCGGTATCCAGATACGCCACGTCGGCGCGGTAGAGCCGCCGCAGCTGCGCCACGTCCCTCGCGGCGAGGGGCTTCCCGCCCCGCACCAGCCTGTGCAGCGACTTCGCCGATCCGTCGACCGGCCCTTCGTAGGCCCGGGCCTCGGGCGGCCAGAACTCGTCGGGCGGGTCGTAGTCGGTATGGGGGTCCATGAAGTGCAGATAGAGCAGGAACGGCGCGGCCGCGCCGTCGCGCCGGCGCTCGGCGAGCGCGCGCGCCCACACGAGCGTCGCGTCCACGAGCTGCCCGGCGGAGCGGCCCTCCGCCTCCTGGCCGCCGACCGCCTCGAACACGTCGAAGCCCTGCTCCAACCCGGCGCCCCGTGCGAGCATCGGGTTCTTGTAGAGCGCCGCCGCGTGCCAGCCGCGCTCGTGCAGGTGCGCGGCGAGGCGCGGCGCGGAAGCGTCCAGCGCGGGGATGTCGCCTTCCGTGGCATCGATGCTCACCGGCAGAGCGAGGCTCGACGGATAGAGCGAGGTCATGAGGCTGGTCACGGCGGGGAAGGTCCAGGGCGCCTGCGCGAACGCACGTTCGAACACCGCAGAGCGTCGGGCCAGGTCGTCGAGCCACGGGGTCGGTGAAGGATCGGCGCCGTAGGCGCCGAGGGCGTCGGCGCGGAGGGTGTCGACCAGGATCACGATCGCATCGCGTCCAGGCGCCGCCGGCCCCGGCCCGGGGAGGGCGCGCGAGAGCAGCGCGCGGTCGGCGCCGACCGCGGCGCCGAGCAGCACGAGCCCGAGCGCGAGCGCGGGGAGCGAGCGCAGGACGGCGCGCGGGTCGAGCCCGAGCCGGCCCCGCCACGGCAGGGCGGCGAGGCCCAGGAGAGCGGCGCCGCCGAGAGCGGGACGGAGGGCGTCCGTCGCGTGGAACCAGGCGGTGTAGATCGCTCCCCACCACAGCAAGAGCGCGGCGCCCGCGTTGGCGATCAGGCCCACGAGCAGGAGCGCGACGCGCGGCCGTGAGCCCGAAGGCGCCAGCGCCGCGCTCGCGAGCGTCGTGACGAGCGCCAGGACGGCGGGCGCGGCGTCGAACCAAGAGACGCGCGCACCGAACGGGAGATCGAGGTCCGCGCCCCCCACCCACGCGATCGCCGCCGGCGGAACGAGCGCAACCAGGATCGCCGCGCGCAGCACCGAGACGGTGCGCTCGAGCGCGGGGCGCTGCACGCGATCGGGCCGGACGCTCGACGAATCGCGCTAGAGCGCCGCCCCGGACCGCAGCCGCGCGATGCGCTCCTCGAGCGGCGGATGGGACGCGAAGAGCATGCCGAGCCGGCTCGGGCTCGAGATCTGCATCGCGGCGATCGTCGGCGGCGTCTGCGCAGGCACGTTCACGAGGTCGCGGCGCAGCGCTTCGAGCGCATTCGCCATCTTCTCGCGACCGGCGAGGTGCGCACCGCCCGCGTCCGCGCGGAACTCACGCTGGCGCGAGAAAGCGGCCACGACCATGGAGCCGAGGATCATGAAGACCGCCTCGAGCGCGAAGGTCGTGAGGTAGAAGACCATCCGCGAGATCCCCTCGCTGTCGTCGCGGCGGAGCGCCTGCGCGATCGAGAACGCGATGATCCGCGCGAGGAACATCACGAACGCGTTCACGACGCCGGTGAGCAGCGTCATCGTCACCATGTCGCCGTTCGCGATGTGCGAGACCTCGTGGGAGAGCACCCCCTCGACTTCGTCACGGTCGAGCTTCTGGAGGAGGCCGCTCGACACGGCGACCAGCGAGCGCGCCTTCGTCGGACCGGTCGCGAAGGCGTTGATGTCGGGGGACTCGTAGACCCCGACCTCGGGCGTCGGGAGGTTCGCGCCTCGCGCGAGCTGGCCGACCATCTGGAGCAGCTGCTGCGCCCGCGGGTCGGCGCTCGCCGGGTCGATCACCTTCACGCCCATCAGCCGCTTGGCCATGATCCGGGACAGCGCCAGCGAGATGAACGCGCCTCCCATGCCCCAGAGGAGACAGAACGCGGCGAGGGAGCCGTAGTCGAGCCCGTTCGCCTGGAGATACGGCCGGATGCCGAGCACGCTGGTGAGGACGGAGATCGTGAGGACGACCAGGATGTTGGTCGCGAGGAAGAGGAGTACGCGCTTGGCCATCTGGATGCACCTCCCTGGTGGGCCCTTCATGATAGCGGCTGCCCTGCGAGGGCCAGCACATCCGAGAGACGTGCCAGCGTGGGATTTCCTTCGATCCCGAGCCCTGCGAACCGCACTCCGGCGGCGCGCGCCGCGGCGCGATCGAACTCCGTGTCCCCCACCACGATCGCCTCGCTGGTCGCGACGCCCACGAGCTCCACCGCACGCAGCACGATGTCGGGGGCGGGCTTTGCGCGGGGTACGTCGGTCCCGCCGACCACGGCGTCGAGGATGAGGCCGGCGACGCGCAGGATCTCACGGGCCAGCGGTGCGGGGGTGTTGGTCACCAGCGCGGTGCGCAGACCGCGGGCGCGCAACGCGTCGACGACCTGCGCCGCATCGGGCTCGATCTTCAGATGGCCCGCGTGGTCGAGGAAGTGCGCGTCGTAGTAACGCTCCACCTCGGCGATCGTGCGGCCCGGGAACCAACGCGCCGCGTCGGCCTCGATGCCCTGCCCCCAGCCCTTCGCGAAATCCTCGCGCGTCACCGCGGGTCCCCCGAGCTCACGAGCGCCTGCCGAGACCAGCGCGAACCAGACCTCGTAGCTGTCGATCAGCACGCCATCGAGGTCGAACAGGATTGCGCGCAGCACGCCCCATGGGTACAACGGCGGCGCCCGTTCGTCACACCGCACACGAGGAGACGTCGCTGGACACACGCCCTGAAGAGCGCGTTCCGACGCGCGTCAAGCTCGCGTACGCCCTCGGCGACCACTCGCTCAACCTCGCGCTGTCGACGCTCTCGCTCTTCTATCTCTTCTTCCTGACCGAGGTCGCCGGGCTGCGTCCGGGGCTCGCGTCGTTCGTGCTACTCGTCGGGCGCGCGCTCGACGCGGTCTCCGATCCCCTCATGGGCCGACTCTCCGACGTGACGCCCTGGCGCTGGGGCCGGCGCCGCCCCTACCTCGCCCTGGGCGCCGTCCCCTTCGGCGCGAGCTTCGCCCTGCTGTGGCTCGACCTCGGTCCGAGCCCGCAGGCCTCGAAGTTCCTGTTCTACACCGGCATCTACCTCCTCCACAGCCTCGCCTCCACCGTGCTCACCGTGCCGTACGTTGCGCTCCTGCCGGAGCTCTCGCTCGACTACCAGGAGCGCACTTCGCTCAGCACGTACCGCGCGGCGGCATCGACGCTCGCGATCGTGCTCGCCGCGATGGCGTTCCGACCGCTCGCGGGAGCGTTCGGGGGCGGCGCGCCGGGCTACGCCGGAGCGGGCGTCGTGACGAGCGCGTGGCTCACGCTGCCGTGGATCTTCGTCTACCGCGCCACGCGCGAACGCCCGGGCTTCCAGCGCCCGCCCGAGACGACCTTCGCGCGCGGGATGCGCGTGCTCTTCGCGAATCGCTCCTACCGCCGGCTCGTCGGCTTCTACGTCTGCTCGCGCATCACGATGGATCTCGTCGGGGCGATGTTCCTCTTCTGGTTCACCTACTGGATCGCGCGCCCGGGAGACTTCGAGCTGACGCTCGGCCTGCTGCTCCTCGCCGCCGCGGCGTCGCTCCCGCTCTGGCTGCGGCTCTCCGCCTACCTCGACAAGCGCACGGTGTTCCTCATCGGCACGTCGGGGTGGCTCGTCGCCCAGTGCATCCTGTTCGCCGCCGGGCCCGGATGGTCGCGTCTCACGATCCTCGCCGTCGGCGTGCTCGCCGGCGTGGGCTTCGCGGTGACCGACGTGCTCCCGTGGTCGATGCTCGGGGACGTGATCGACGAGGACGAGCTCGCGACGGGCGAGCGGCGGGAGGGCATCTACTCCGGGTCGTTCGCGTTCCTGCGCAAGCTCACCGGGGCGAGCGCCGTGTCGCTCGCGGGTGTCGGCCTCGAGGTCGCGGGCTTCGTCCCGGGGCGGACGCAGTCCCCGGACGTCCTGTTCGCGATCCGCGCCCTCGTCGGCCTCGTGCCCGCCGGATTCCTCGGGCTCGCGCTGTGGATCGCCTCCGGCTACCGGCTCGATCGCGCGACCCACGGCGCGATCCGCGCCGCCCTCGACGCCCGCCGCGCCGCCTCGGACCCGAGCTGACCCGACGGAGCCCGCGGAGCGCGCCGCAGCCCTGCCACGACGGCGCTGCAGCGCCGCGACGGGACTGCATCCGGCACGGCCCGCGAACGCCGGAGCGCACGCCGCGCGCTCCCGGGCCGCGGCACGCCTCTTGCTCTCGCCTCTGCCCGGGCGGGCGCAACCGCCCGGAGGAGGTGGCCGCCATGGCCCCGTATCGTGCGCTCTGGGAAGCCCTGCCCGAGCCTTTCGCCGCGGCTTGCTGGGGGCACGGCCTCACGGCGATCCGCCGCGGGCGGGCCGCTCTGATCCCGCTCACGCTCGTGCTGACGCTGGCGGCGCTGGTCGGCGGCAGCGTCTCGCGCAGCGGGGCCGGCGTGCTCGGAGGCGGGGCGTTCGCGCTCTTCGTGACCGCGCCCTTCCAGGCCGGCTTCGCGTACGTGTGTCTCCGTGCGGCCCGGGGGGTCCCGGCCGCGCCGCGCCACGCGCTCATGGCGCTGGACAACTACCGCGAGGTGGTCGCTGCCACCGCGTTCGTCTGGCTCGGCACCGCGCTCGGGCTGGCGTGCTTCGTGGCGCCCGGCGTCGTCTTCTACTGCCGCACGCGCTTCGTGCCGTACCTCGTGGTGGAGGAGGGTCTCGACGCCGCCGCCGCGCTCCAGGAGAGCTTCCGGCTGACGCGCGGCCGGGAAGGCGCGATCCTCGGCATCACCGCGCTCGGTCTCGCCGCCAGCGCGGCGGGGCTCCTGCTGTTCGGTCTCGGGATCGTTCCGGCGCTCGTCTGGTGGGACGCGGCGTTGGCGTCGCTCTATCACGCCGTGGTGTTGCCCTCGGAGGCGTGGGATCCGGAGAGCCCCCTCATGCGACCGCTCGCGCGCGCGTGAGCCCGCGCGCGGGGTCAGCGCGCCAGCCCGGCTCCGCGCAGCGTGCCCTCGATCAGCTCGCGAACCGCGCGGTGTCCGCGGAAGGTCACGTGGCCGCCCTGGTACCACACGATCTTCGGCCGCTCCCAGTGCCGCCACAGATCGCGCACCTGCTCCGCGGGCACGAGCCGATCGGCGACCGCGCCGAAGATGGCGCGGTGCTCGCGGGGCACCTTCGGCGCGAGCGCGAGGGGCGACACCACGCTCATCACCTCCTGGCTCGCGTCGCGCGTGAAGCCGAGGTGCTCGTAGTAGCGGATCTCGAGCGGCGGCCCGTGTCGCCAGAAGAGACGCGTGAAGTCCGTGGCCGGGATGCCCGGGATGCTGCACGCGAGGTCGTCGTCCAGACACGACAGCAGTGCGGTGTTGTAGCCGCCGAGCGACAGTCCGAAGACTCCGATCTTCGTGGCGCCCTGCGCGCGCACCCAGGAGAGGATGCGCCGGATGTCCCACATCGCCTGGGCTTCGGCGTGTACGCTGTCGAGGACGTCCCCCGACAGGAAGCCGTCGCCGCTCCGCCGGCCCACCTTGCGTGGGCCGTGCAGCGGCAGCACGGGGAGCACGAGGTTGAGCCCCAGGCCGTCGCGCAGCCACTTCGGCTGGAAGGCGCCGAAGTCGATCACCGGTGCGCCCATCTGATAGCCGTGGATGCACACGAGCCAGGGACGCGACGCGTCCGAGTGTCGCGCGACCCATGCATGAGCGGTGCGGTTCGCCGCGTAGCCGAGCCACCGGTCCCGCCCGGGCTCTTCGGGACGGGGCTCGTACGCGCTCTCGAAGGAGAGGTGCTCGTACTGCACGCCGAACGTGCGTGCGCTCCGCAGCTCCGGCGCCTCGAGAACGGGCGGAGCCTCGTGGTACCCGGCGGGCTTCTCGAGCCAGCCGCGCCCATCGAAGAGCTCGCGCGCCGCCTTCACCTCGTCCTTGATGCGGTGGCGGTCGTCGCCGGCCGGGAACGGGATCGAGACCGACATCGTCGCGAGCAGCGCCTCGTCCAGCGCGACCTCCGCGTCGAGGCGCAGCGAAGGCACGGGCGTCGGCACCTCCTCCACGTGCGGCTCCTGCCGCACGGAGATCGCGCCCGATGCGATGTACGACGCTGCGGAGAGCAGCACGAGGAGGCTCGCAGGCAGCGGGCCGAGCGTCAGGAAGGCCGGGAGCGCGAGCGGAACGCCGAGAACGGCGCCCAGCGCGGTGAACTGCGCGATCCGGAGATCGCCGGGCCAGAGCAGCGTCGAGACGCCCGACGCCAGGAGGAGACAGCCGGGGATGACCGAGAAGAGGAAGCCCACGATCAGCCCCTCGTGGGAGGCGCACCAGAGCCACGCGAGCCCCGTCAGGATGGGAATCCAGGCGATCCTGGCGAAACGGGGCTGCGCGATCATCGAGGCTCCTTCTCGGTGGACGAGGCATCCCTGCCAAGCCGCGGGACGGCGGCGCGGACTACCTCCCGCGGCGCGCCGCCAGCAGGTCGACGGCTTCGGCCCTCAACCTCTCGCGCAGGTCGGGATGCGCGATCGCGATCAGCGCCTCCGCACGCGCCTCGTCCGTCCTGCCGGCCAGCTCCGCGGCGCCGTACTCGGTGATCACGACGTCCACCTGCTGTCTCGGCGTCGTGACGATCGATCCCGCCGGCAGCGCCGAAACGATGCGGGAGACCGGCCGCCCCGACAAGGCCGCCGTGGACGGCAGGCAGATCAGGGACCGGCCGCCGGGCGAGAAGGACGCGCCCGCGACGAACTCCTCATGCCCGCCGATGCCGGAGAACTGCCGGCCGCCGAGCGTGTCCGCCACGATCTGGCCGGCGAGATCGACCGAGAGCGCCCCGTTGATCGAGATCATGTTCCGGTTGCGTGCGATCGCCGTCGGGTCGTTCACGAGGTCGATCGGGAGGAATCGCACGTCGTCGCGCTCGTCCAACCACGCGTAGAGCTCGGGCGTCCCGAGCGAGAACGTGCAGACCGACAGCCCGTCGTAGGAGCCCTTCCGGTTCGTGATCTTCCCCGCCTCGTGCAGCCGCATGAGCCCCGTCGTGAACATCTCGGAATGGATGCCGTAGTCGCCTCCGGGGCCTCTCGCGAGCAGCTTCGCCACTTCGCACGGGATGCCGCCGATCCCCGTCTGGAGCGTCGCACCTTCGGGGATGTACCTCGCGACGTGCGCCGCGATCGCGCGCTCGATCTCCGTCGGGTCGGTCTCCGGAAGCGCGGGCGGATGCCCGTCGCCCTCGATCCACACGTCGATCTCGTCGAGCGTGAGCCAGTGCGGGTGGTCCGGAAGGATCCCGCGGGTGCGGGGCAGGTGCGGGCTCGTCTCGACCACGAGCAGGCGCTCGGGGTCCCGTCCTGCGCGGTGGAGCTCGTCGACCGTCGCGCCGGCGTGGAGCGAGAGCGAGAGGCGCCCGTCGGCATCGGGCGGCGTCGCCAGGGTGGCCATCACGCGCGGTGCCATACGGCGGGCGAGCAGCGCGAAGCGCCGGAAGTCCGCCGCGACGAAGCGAACGTCGTAGCCGGCGGCCGCGAGGCCGCGCTCGACGGGTCCGTAGAAGCCCGAGAGGAGAGTGACACCCTTCCGTGTGAAGAGAGCGGGCAACGAGACCAGCAGCGCGGAGAAGACCTGGAGGTCGATCCAGTCGTCGCGCTCGCCGAGCGCGCTCAGGAATCCCGTGGGCTGGCCCGGACCGAGGGGCACCGCGAGCGTGTCGCTCGGCCGCAGCAGGGCTGCCGCCTCGGGCGCGGAGAGCCGCATCGGAGTGTGGGTCGTCGGGGGCATCGGGCTCTCCGCTCTGGAGGCCCCGCACGATACCCCCGGGGCGAAGACACTCCAAGAAATTCTCCACCCGCGGCCCTCGGAGTGCTAACTCTCGGGTGGAAGAGAGGCGGGGCTGCGGGATCGGAAGGCCCGACGCGTTCCGCCGGGTGCAAGGCTGCCGCAGAGCCACCACGCGCGGCGCCCGCCCGGCATGCCCGGCCGGCGCATCATCGCCGGGGCAGGGAACCCGGGCCCGTCGCAGCCGTCCCGCGGTCCCCCTCTCTTCCCCGTCCCGCGGCAGCGCCGCGACGTCCCTACGAGAAGACGCCCCTACAAGAAGATCGGGTAGATCGCGTTCGCGACGAGCCCCAGCACGAAGAAGCCGCCCGCCATGCGGGTCAGCAGGAAGGCCCACGCCACGAACCAGAGCGGCCAGATCGGATAGTTCGGGGGTCGCTCCGCCGGCTTCGGCTGCTGATAGACCCTCAGCACCTGCACGAGCCGTGGGAGCGCGAGGAACGTGAGCAGCGTCCACGCGCCGAGCGCCCCCACGAGCACGAGGCAGAGGATCAGCACGAAGAAGGAGACCATGAGCATCTGGTTCAGGAAGAGCGAGCGCTCGGCGCCGAGCAGCACCGGCAACGTGTGGATGCCCTTCGCGCGATCGGCTTCGAGCTTGTCGACGTGCTTTCCGATCAGCACCGTCGTCACGAGGATCGCGTACGGAAGGCTCGCGACGGCGACCCACGCCGGCAGCAGCCCCGTCGTCACGAAGTAGGTGCCGCAGATCATCAGCGGCCCCCAGACGACGGCCACGCCGGGCTCGCCGAGACCGCGGTGCTTCAGCTTCACGGGAGGCGCCACGTAGAACACGCTGATGAAGAGGCCGAGCAGCGCGAAGAGCACGACCGCCCATCCCCGCGCCTCCGTCAGGTACACGAGGATCGCGAGGTCGGCGAGGTTCACGACCGCGATCGCAGTCACGAGCCCCGCCTTGGAGATGAGGCCCGAGAGGATCGGGTGCGGCGCGTACTGCCCCCGCACGTAGTCGTTCGAGTCCACGCCGCCGGCGAGGTCGAAGTAGTCGTTGATCATGTTGTTCGCTGCGTGCGCCAGCACGAGACCGAGCATGGCGAGCGCGAAGCAGAGCCAGTTCGCCTCCGCCGGAGTGGGTCCCGCCACCGCGAGCAGGCCCCCGATCGCGCCGGACGTCAGCGTCATCGGGAAGACGCTCGCGCGCGTGATGAGGAGCCACTTCGACACGAGGTCCATCGGCCGCCCTTCGGGCAGCGACGCGAGATTCTGCGTCGTGAGGACTTCGCGCCAGTTCTGGAACAGCGTCGCCATGGGACCTCCGCGAGCGTGACGATGAACGGGGGGCCGGCCGCGCGTTCAGGCGAGGAAGCGGTGCCTCTGGTCCGGCGTCGGGACCGCGCACTCCGCCCGCCGGCCGAACCAGCGATAGCGGTTGCGCGCGATCCAGTCGTAGATGGTGTCGCGGAGCCGGCGCGGTACGAGCCGGAGCGCCCCGAGCACGGGCCAGGCGCCGCCGAGCCCCGCCGCGATCCGGAGCGCGGCGTCGCTGCGCTCGAATGCCCGCCCGTCCTGGAGGAGCACCACGGTGTCGAGCCGGTCCGCCGGGAGCCCGTGCTTCGCCACCAGCGCTCGCCCTGCGCCCGACTGGAGCGGAGCGAACGCGAAGCGACCCCGCGGATCGCGCGCCATCACGAAGCGGACGGTGTCGTTGCAGAGGTTGCACACGCCGTCGAAGAGCACGATGCGCTCGGCCGTGGGGGGGGCTGCCGTCATCTCACAGCTCAAAATAGCCGCCGCCCATCGAGACGCACTCGCCGCCGACCCGCACGGCGAGGACGTCGGAGGGGTCGCCTTCGATCTCGACGTAGAGGCGGCTCGGGCGCCCCATCTCGACGCCCTGCTCCACTTCGAGCCGCGCGGGCGCACCGGGCGCCACGAGGCCGTGGGCGACGGCGTAGGCGCCGAGGGGGCCCGCTGCGGAGCCGGTCGCGGGATCCTCCCCGATGCCCTGGCTTGGGGCGAACATCCGGCTGCGGAAGCGAGCGGGCGCCTCCGGCCCGGCGCCGGTCGGCACGAATGGATAGGCCTGGAGGTCCCGCTCCGCACCCGCGAAGCGCGCCCAGCGCTCCGCGTCGATGCGCGCACGTCCGAGCGCTGCGAGGTCCCGCAGCGGGACGATCAGGTAGGGCATGCCCGTGGACACGACGGCGGCCGGCGGGCCCGGCAGCAGATCGGCCGGCGTGAGCGACAGCGCGGCCGCGACCGCGGCAAGGTCGTCGGCGCGCGGGCCGAAGCGGGGGCGAGGCTGCGTCATGCGCCAGATCGGAGCGCCCGCCGGGCTCGTCGTGCGGTCCACCGGGATCGGCCCCACGCCTTCTTCGAACACGACGCGGTCGCCATGGCCGAGCACGAACGCCGTGCCGACGGTGGGGTGGCCCGCCATCGGGAGCTCGCTCTTCGGCGTGAAGATGCGCACGCGATAGTCGCAGTCGCGCCGCGTCGAAGGCAGCACGAACGTCGACTCCGACAGGTTGAGCTCGGCCGCGAAGCGCTGCATCAGCTCGGGATACAGCTCCTCGGCGCGCGGAAAGACGGCGAGCGGATTGCCGCCGAACCGTTCGTTGGTGAAGACGTCGACGAGCCGATACTCGTAACGGGGCACAGTCGTCGATCCTCGACGGTGTCGGGCTGGCGAAGCCGCCCTGCTAGTCCGAGAGTGCGATCACGCCGCGCGCGACCTGACCTGCCTTCATCGCGTCGAAGGCCTTGTTGACGTCTTCGAGCGCGAACCGCTGCGAGATCATCTCGTCCAGCTTGAGCCGGCCGTCCAGGTAGAAGTCCACGTAGCGGGGCATGTCGATGCGGAAGCGGTTGCCGCCCATCATCGACCCGACGACGCTCTTGCCCTGGAGCACGATGTCGAGGCCGTTCAGCTCGAGGTTCGTGCCGAACGGCACCACGCCCACGAGGACGAGCGTGCCCCCTTTGTGGATCATGCCGAGGCCCTGCTGGGCCGTCGCCTTGAGCCCGATGCACTCGAACGCGTAGTCGACCCCGCCGGTCATCCCGAGCACCTTGAGCGTCGGATCCTCCTTCGATGCGTCGATCGCATCGGTGGCGCCGAGCTGCTTCGCGAGATCGAGCTTCCACGCCATGGTGTCGACTGCGACGATGCGGCTCGCGCCGGCGATGCGGCAGCCCTGGATCGCCGCGAGGCCGACGCCTCCGCAGCCGATCACGACGGCGGTGTCGCCCGGGCGGATCTTCGCGGTGTTGAGCGCTGCGCCGAGACCGGTCGTCACGCCGCAGCCGATGAGCGCCGCCCGGTCGAGCGGGATCTCCTTGCGGATCTTCACGAGCGCGTTCTCGTGCACGAGCATCTCCTCGGCGAAGGCGGAGAGATGCGCGAACTGGTGGATCACCTGACCCTTCTGCGAGAGACGCGGCGGCTCGCCCGCAGGGCGCGCGGTGGCGCTGCCGCCGCAGAGGTTCGGCTGGCCGGAGAGACAGAACGCGCAGCTGCCGCAGAACGCCGAGAGGCAGCCGATGACGTGGTCGCCCGGTGCGACGTGCGTGACCCCCGGTCCGACCTCGACCACCACCCCGGCCGGCTCGTGCCCGAGCACCGTGGGCGGCGGCACCGGCAGCGCGGCCTCGATGCAGTGCAGATCACTGTGACACACGCCAGTGGCGACGGTGCGCACGCGCACCTCGCGCGGGCCGGGCTTCGCGAGGTCGACGTCCTCGATCGTGAGCGGGGTCTTGTATGCGCGCATCACCGCGGCCTTCACGCTCGCCCTCCTCGCTGTGGTGGGCGTCAGTATACCCATCCCTGGTCGCCGGCACGGGGCGGCGTACACTCGACCTGCACGGACCACGAAGGGAGACCGGCTTGGAGCGCCTCCTCTCTCCGCTCGCGCCCTGCGCCTACGCGCTGCTCCGCGCGATCTCGGGGCTGCTGTTCGTCTGCCACGGCGCGCAGAAGCTCTGCCTGCTCGTCGCGACGCGCGGCGACGGCGCGCTGGCGCTCGGTCCCGCGCTCGGTCTCGCGGGCCGGGGCACCGCCCGATGATCGTCCTGCGGCGAAGCGCCGAGCGCGGCCACGCCGGCCACGGCTGGCTCGAGAGCTTCCACACGTTCTCGTTCGCCGACTACTACGACCCCGCTCACATGGGCTTCCGGTCGTTGCGCGTGATCAACGAGGACTACGTGCAGCCCGCGCGAGGCTTCGCCCCGCACTCGCACCGCGACATGGAGATCGTGACCTACGTGCTCGACGGCGCCCTGCAGCATCGTGACGACATGGGCAACGGCGAGATCGTGCGTCCCGGAGAGGTGCAGCGCATGACCGCGGGCACGGGGGTGACGCACAGTGAGTTCAACGCGTCGCAGAGCGAGCTCGTGCACCTCCTCCAGATCTGGATCCTGCCCGATCGTCCGAACCTCCAGCCCTCCTACGAGCAGACCGCGTTTCCGGAGACCGCTCATCGCAACGAGCTGGTGCTCGCGGCGTCGCGCGACGGACGCAACGGCTCGGTCACGGTCCATCAGGACGCGGAGCTCCTGCTCGCGCGGCTCGACCCCGGACGCGGCGTCACCCATGCGCTCGGCGCGGGTCGCGGAGCATGGGTGCACGTGGCGCGCGGCGCGATCGAGCTCGACGGCCAGAAGCTCGCCGCAGGGGACGCCGCCGCGGTGACCGACGCTCGCGGCGTCACCCTGACGGCGCAGGAGCGCGCGGACGTGCTCCTCTTCGATCTGGCGTGAGCCGACCCCCGAGGCTGCCGGCAGTGACCGCGCTCGTGGCCGGCGCCGCCGTCGGCGTCGGCCTCACCACGTTCGTCTACGCGAAGGCCCCTTCGTATCTCTCGGACGATCCAGCCGCGTGCGCCAACTGCCACGTGATGCAAGCCCAGCTCGACGGCTGGTCCCGATCGAGCCATCGTTCGGTCGCGACGTGCAACGACTGCCACCTGCCCCGCGACTTCGGCGGCCGCTGGCTCGTGAAGCTGGGCAACGGGCTCCGTCATTCCTTCGCGTTCACGACCGGCGCGTTCCAGGAGCCGATCCGGATCGCGGACGGCGGCCGCGCGGCCCTCGAGCGCGCGTGCCGCTCGTGTCACGAGCCGGTGGTGGAGGCGATCGACCATCCGGGCTCGGGCCGGGACGCGCTCGCGTGCGCGCGCTGCCACCCCGACGTGGGCCACGCGCACTGATCCCTCGCGCGAGTGGAGAGAGCGAGACGATGCAGGATCGTGGGACGATCCCGGGATCGGGCGGGCGGGGCGCGCGGCGCGAGAGCCGGGGGATCTGGCTGCTCCTCGCCGGGCTCGCGGCCATCGCCACGGCCGCCGGCCTCGCGCTCCTGCTGGACGTCTTCGAGAAGCGGCAGGAGGCGAAGCACCCGTTCTTCCGCGTCGTCGAGCTCACCGACGAGACCGAGGATCCGGAGACCTGGGGCAAGAACTTCCCGCTGCAATACGACGGGTACCTGCGCAGCGTGGACATGGAGCGCACGCGGTTCGGGGGGAGCGAAGCTTTGCCGCGCTCCCCCGTCCCGAACGCCCCCCGGACCGCCACCTCCCCATCTCGCCTCGAAGAAGATCCCCGCCTGAAGACGATGTGGGCGGGCTACGCCTTCGCCGTCGATTCCCGCGAGGAGCGCGGCCACGCCTTCATGCTGGAGGAGCAGATCTACACCCGGAGGCAGGACGCCGCGAAGCAGCCCGGCGCCTGCCTCCATTGTCACGCCTCGGTGTACGTCCCCTACCGCGAGCTCGGCGACGGCGACCTGTTCGCAGGCTTCGATCGCTTGAGCCGGATGCCGTACGCCGAGGCGCGGCAGCAGGTCCATCATCCCGTGTCGTGCATCGACTGCCACGACCCCGAGACCCTCCAGCTCCGCATCACGCGGCCCGGCTTCCTCGAGGGGATCCGGGCCCTGAAGGCCTCGGAGGGCGTCGCGGACTACGATCCCAACTCGATGGCGACCCGCCAGGAGATGCGCTCCTACGTCTGCGGCCAGTGCCACGTCGAGTACTTCTTCTCCGGCGACGAGAAGCGGCTCACCTATCCCTGGGCGAAGGGGCTCGGCGCCGAGCAGATCCTCGCCTACTACGACGAGATCGGGTTCAGCGACTGGACGCACGCGACCACCGGAGCCGTCGTGCTGAAGGCGCAGCACCCCGAGTTCGAGCTGTGGAGCCAGGGCACGCATGCACGGGCCGGGGTCGCATGCGCGGACTGCCACATGCCGTATCAGCGGGTGGGCGCGCAGAAGATCAGCGACCACCACGTCCGGAGCCCGCTGCTGAACGTCGCGAACGCGTGCCAGACCTGTCATCGCGTGCCGGAGGCCGAGCTCCTGGCGCGCGCCGACACGATCCAGGAGCGCACGCGCACCCAGCTCGACGTCGCGCTGGACGCGCTGCTCGACCTGATCGCGGACCTCGACGCGGCGCGGGCGGCGGGCGCGCCCGACGGCGAGCTCGGCGCCGCCCGCGCCATGCAGCGCCGCGCCCAGTTCCTGCTCGACTTCGTCCAAGCGGAGAGCTCGATGGGCTTCCACGCCGGCCAGGAAGCCGTGCGTCTGCTGGGGCTCTCGATCGACGCCTCGCGCAAGGGCCAGAACGCGCTTCGGGCGCTGCCCACGCACTACGGGCACGCGCCCAGCACTCCCACCCATGTGACACCGTGACGGCTCAATCCGCTCCCGCGGCGGTCGTCGATCCCGTGTGCGGCATGACGGTGAAGGCCGACAACCCCCGTCGGCATCTGCACGACGGCGTGACCTACCGGTTCTGCAGCGACCGCTGTCTCGAGAAGTTCCGCGCGGACCCCGCGACATACCTCGCGCCGGCGGAGGCGCGCCCCGCCCCGCCGCGCGCAGCGCCGGGGGCCCGGTACACCTGCCCGATGCACCCCGAGATCATCCGCGACGCGCCCGGGAGCTGTCCGATCTGCGGCATGGCGCTGGAGCCGCTCGTGGCCGCGCCCGGCGACGAGGAGAGCCCGGAGCTGCGCGGCATGGCGCGGCGTCTCCGCTGGAGCGCCGCGCTCACGGCGCCGCTCTTCGTGCTCGCGATGTCGGAGATGCTGCCCGGCGATCCGCTCGGCCACGCGCTCTCCGGGAGCGCGCTCGCATGGCTCCAGCTCGCGCTCGCGACGCCCGTCGTGCTGTGGGGCGGACGGCCGTTCTTCGAGCGGGGCTGGGCCTCGATCCGCACCCGACACCTCAACATGTTCACGCTGATCGCGCTCGGCACGGGTGCGGCCTACGGCTACAGCCTCGTCGCCACGCTCGCGCCCGGTCTCTTTCCGGCGTCGTTCCGCGGTCACGGCGGGGCGATCGCGGTGTACTTCGAGGCCGCCGCCGTGATCGTCACGCTGGTGCTGCTCGGCCAGGTGCTCGAGCTGCGTGCGCGCAGCCGCACGGGCGCCGCGATCCGCGCCCTGCTCTCGCTCGCTCCGGCGACGGCCCGCCGTCTTCACGACGATGGCGCGGAGGCGGACGTCCCGCTCTCGGACGTGGTGGCGGGTGATCGCCTGCGCGTCCGCCCCGGGGAGAAGGTGCCCGTCGACGGGGTCGTCCTCGAGGGCGCGAGCGCCGTCGACGAATCGATGTTCACGGGCGAGCCGATCCCGGTGGAGAAGGGACCGGGGGACCGCGTCGTCTCGGGGACCGTGAACGGCACCGGTACGTGGGTGATGCGCGCCGAGAGGGTGGGCAGCGAGACGCTCCTCGCGCGCATCGTGCAGCGCGTCGCGGAGGCGCAGCGCAGCCGCGCGCCGATCCAGCGGACGGCCGACGTCGCAGCGAGCTGGTTCGTGCCCGCGGTCCTGGCGACGTCGGTCGTCACCTTCGCCGTCTGGGCGCTCGTCGGACCGGAGCCGCGGCTCGCTCATGCGCTGGTGAACGCCGTCGCCGTCCTCATCATCGCGTGCCCCTGCGCCCTGGGCCTCGCGACCCCGATGTCGATCATGGTCGCCGCGGGCCGGGCCGCGCAGGCCGGCATCCTCTTCAAGGACGCCGAGGCGATCGAGGTGCTCCGCAGCGTCGACACGCTCGTGATGGACAAGACCGGGACGCTCACCGAGGGAAGGCCACGGGTCACGAGCGTGCTCCCGGCGGCCGGCTTCGATTCCGACACCGTTCTGCGTCTATCCGCCGGCGTGGAGCGCGGGAGCGAGCACCCGCTCGCCGCGGCGATCGTCGCGGCCGCCGCGGATCGCGGATGGGCGGTCGCCGCAGCGGAGGCGTTCGAGGCGCGGCCCGGCCAGGGCGTCACGGGCCGCGTCGAGGGGCGCGCGGTCGCGCTCGGCAACGCCGCCCTCCTGGGTGCGCTCGGGATCGACGCCGCATCGCTCCTGCGCGACGCGGAGACGCTGCGTGCCGACGGGCAGACGGCGATGTTCGTCGCCGTGGACGGCCGGCCCGCCGGGCTCGTCGCCGTCGCGGACCCGATCAAGCGCACCACGCCCGAAGCGATCCGGACGCTGCAAGCCGACGGCCTGCGCCTCGTGATGCTGACCGGCGACGCGCGCACGACCGCGGAGGCAGTGGCGCGGCGGCTCGGTCTCGACGAGGTGATCGCGGGGGTGCAGCCGGACGCCAAGGCCGAGGCGATCGAACGGCTCGCCGCCATGGGTCACAAGGTGGCGATGGCCGGCGACGGGGTGAACGACGCCCCCGCGCTGGCGCGCGCCGACGTGGGCATCGCCATGGGCACGGGAACCGACGTCGCGATCGAGTCGGCCGGCGTGACCCTGGTGAAGGGGGACCTCCGGGGCATCGCGCGCGCGAGGCGCCTGTCCCGCGCGACGATCGCGAACATCCGGCAGAACCTCTTCTTCGCGTTCGTGTACAACGCCCTCGGCGTGCCGATCGCGGCGGGAGCGCTCTACCCCTCCTTCGGGGTCCTGCTCTCGCCGGTGATCGCGGCGGCGGCGATGAGCCTCTCTTCGGTGTCGGTGATCGCGAACGCGCTTCGGCTGCGCAAGGTGCCGCTGTGAAGCGCCTCTCGAAGAAGAACGGGACACACGCGCCGTCGGGCCTGTAGAATGGAGCGCATGACGGACACGAAGCGCCTCTCCGTGAACGGCATCGATCTCGTCTACGACGAAGCGGGCTCCGGGCCGCGCGCCTTCGTGCTCGTGCACGGCTTCACGGGGGCGCGGAGCGACTTCGACACGCAGCTCCCGCCCCTCTCCGCCCTGGGCCGCACCATCGCCTACGACCAGCGCGGGCACGGCGATTCCACGAACACCGGCGATCCGAAGACCTATCACCTCGCGCAGCTGGTGGACGACCTGCGCGGCTTCGCCGACGCGCTCGGGCTCGACCGCTTCGACCTGCTCGGCCACTCGATGGGCGGAATGGTCACCCTCCTCTTCACGCTCACCCATCCGGAGCGCGTCGCGTCGCTCGTGCTGATGGATACGAGCTCCGCCCCGCTGCGCGGAGGCGTGCCACGCGAGGCGATGCAGAAGGGCGCCGCGATCGGACGCGCCGCGGGAATGGGCAAGCTGCACGAGGTGATGCGGGCGCGCGCGGACGACAACCCGCTGCGGAACCCCGCGGACCGCCGGCTCGAGGCCGAGCTGGGCGACGCCTACTGGGAGCGCGGCCGCAAGAAGATGACGTCGATGGATCCGGAGGCGTTCGAATCGCTCGGGATCGCGCTCGGCGAAGGCGAGCCGATGACACCACGCCTCGGCGAGATCCGGTGTCCCACGCTGGTGTTGGTCGGCGAGGAGGACGCCCCGTTCCTCGAGCCCGCGATCGTCATGGAGCGAGGCATACCCGGCGCGCGCCGCGCCGTGATCCCGGGCGGCGGTCACAGCCCGCAGCTCGAGGCGCCCGCCGCGTGGCGCGCGGCGATCGAGGGGCACCTCCGCCGCGCGAGGAGCTAGGCCATTCCCCGAAACGTTTCGGGTTTCGCTAGTCGAACCGGGGGGCGCCGGTACGGGCGGCCACGGCGCCGTCGGCCACGATCACGGCGCCGCTCACGTACGAGGCCTCGTCGGAGGCCAGGAACAGCGCCACGTTCGCGATCTCCTCGGGGCGTCCGATCCGCTTCGCGGGGATCTGCGACTCGAAGGCCGCGCGGCCGCCGGGGACGTACTCGAGCCACCCGAGGAGCGGCGGGGTCTCGATCGGACCGGGGCAGATCGCGTTCACCCGCACGCCGTGCCGCGTGTTCTCGACCGCAGCGGTCTGCGTGAGGTTGATCACCGCCGCCTTTGCCGCACCATAGGCGCCCAGCGAGTACTCGCCGCCGAGGCCAGCGCCCGACGACATGTTGATGATCGAGCCGGATCCACGCGGCACCATCACCGCGAGTGCGGCGCGCACGCCATAGAATACACCGTCCAGCGTCACCGAGTGCACGCGCCGCCACGTCTCGTCGTTCGTCTCCGCCACGAGCCCGCCCGCGGGCGAGGCGGCGTTGTTCACGAGCACGTCGAGCTGCCCCTCGGTCGACACCGCGCTCGCGACGAGCGCGTCGACCTGGCGCACGTCCGACACGTCGGCGGTCACCGCCCGCGCCCGGCCGCCCGCCGCGGCGATCTCCTTCGCGACCGCGGCCGCGGCCTCGCCGCGCACGTCCGCCACCACGACGCGCGCGCCCTCCGCGGCGAACCGCAGCGCGCATGCGCGTCCGATGCCGGAGCCGCCGCCGGTCACGATCGCCACCTTCCCCGCGAGCCGCTCGCCCATCCCCTGCCTCCTTCCGCGTGCTTCGCCGACGCGGTCCGTGCCTTCGCGCCTTGTCACCCGATTTGAAACATGTTCTAATCCTGCCTGTCAACGGCACCGCCCACGCCGGGGAGGACCCACGCCATGTCCCGCTTCCCGTTCGGCATCCCCAACTGCTGGTTCCACGTGAGCTATTCGGACGAGCTCGCTCCCTCCGCCGTGAAGCCGATCCACTACTTCGGCCGCGACCTCGTGCTCTTCCGCGGCGAGGACGGCAAGGCCGTGTGCCTCGACGCCTTCTGCCCGCACCTCGGCGCCCACCTCGGCGTCGGGGGCCGCGTCATCGGCAACACGATCCGCTGCCCGTTCCACGGCTGGCAGCTCGACGGCGCGGGGAAGTGCGTGGCCATCCCGTATGCGAAGAAGATTCCGGCCAAGGCCGAGACGCGCGCCTGGCCGGTGCAGGAGGTGAACGGACGCATCTTCGTCTGGCATCACGCAGAAGGGAAGCCGCCGGACTACGCGATCCCCGAGATCCCGGGCTGGGGCGACCCCAACTGGACCAGCTCGTGGCAGAAGTATCGCTGGGTGATCAAGTCGCAGCCGCAGGAGGTGATGGAGAACGCGATCGACTGGCATCACTTCCAGACCGTCCACCTCATGGACCCGCCGCGCGAGCGCAGCCACAAGTTCGACGGGAAGATGTTCTTCTGGAACATCGGCACGCGGAAGACGGTGCAGGGGATGGGCGTGCAGGACGATCTCTACATGGAGGCCCAGAACTGGGGCCTCGGCTTCAACTTCCTGACCTACACCGGAATGTTCACCACGGTGGTCTCGGCGGGTCTCACGCCGGTCGACGACGACACGCTCGAGTTCGCGACGGGCATCATCGGCAAGAAGGACGGGCGCAGCGAGGAGGAGACGATCCACCTGCTGAAGGCCTACATGGACGATCAGTCGAAGGCGATCGAGCAGGACTTCTCGATCTGGGAGGCGAAGAGCTTCCGCAACCGACCCGTGCTCTGCGACGGTGACGGACCGATCGCCGAGTACCGCCGCTGGGTCCGGCAGTTCTACTCGACCCCGTGGTGGGACGAGGGAGCGCCGATCTGACGCTCTCGCGACGCGATCTGCTGAAGCTCGCGGGCGCGACGGCAGCGACGGGCGCGGTCGCCGCGGCCTCCGGCTGCGCGACCGCGGGCCCCGCCGCCGCGGACGGCCCGTGGGACCACGACACCGACGTGGTCGTCGTCGGCACCGGCGCAGCCGGCAGCATCGCCGCGCTCTCCGCGGTGCACGCGGGTGCGCGCGCGATCGTGATCGACAAGGCGCTCCTCTTCGGCGGCACCACCGCGAAGTCCGGCGGCGTCTACTGGGTGCCCAACAACTCGTTCCGGCAGGGCCTCGGCGACGAGCCGCGGGAGGAGACGCTGCGCCTCATGGCGCGCCACTCCTATCCGCAGCTCTACGACGCCACGTCGCCCACGCTCGGGCTGCCTCGGAACGAGTACGAGCTGCTGTGTGCGCTGTACGACGAGGGGCCCGTGGCCGTGGACGCGCTCGCGTCGATGGGCGCGCTGATCTCGCAGCCCGCGGACAAGCCGTTCGGCCCGATGCCGGACTACTACGACACGACGACCGAGGACGTCACGCCGCGTGACCGCCGCCTCTGGCCGCGCAAGCCCGACGGCTCGTTCGGCCTCGGCGACGAGATGGTGCGCCAGCTGAAGGAAGGCCTTTCGAAGTACGGCGTGCCCGTGCTGCTGGGCCATCGCGCGAGCCGCATCGTGGCGGCGGACGGGGTCGTGGTCGGGCTCGAGGCCACGAAGCCCGACGGCGCCGTCGTACGCCTGCGTGCGCGACGCGGCGTGGTGTTCGGGAGCGGCGGGTTCACGCACAACCGCGAGCTGATGCTCCACTACCAGCCCGGGCCGAGCTTCGGCGGCTGCGCCGTGCCCACGAACGAGGGCGACTTCGTCACGCTGGCGGCGCCCCTCGGCGCGAAGCTCGCGCAGATGGGGAGCGCCTGGCGCGCCGAGGTCGTGCTCGAGCAGGCCCTCCAGTACTCGAGCACCCCCGACGACGTGTTCATGCCGCCGGGTGACAGCATGGTGCTCGCGAACAAGCGCGGACGCCGCGTCGTGAACGAGAAGAGCAACTACAACGAGCGCACGAAGGTCCACTTCGACTGGGACGAGGTGGATCACGAATGGACGAACCTCGTGCTCTTCATGCTGTACGATCAGCGCTCGGCGGAGCTCTACGGCGGACGCTTCCCGATCCCCGCGCCCGGCACGACCGCGCCCTACGTCCTCTCCGGCGCGACGTGGGACGAGCTCGCCAGGAAGATCGACGCCCGGCTCGCGGAGCACGGACCGAAGGTCGGCGGCCTGCGCCTCGACCCGGCCTTCACCGCGGAGCTCAAAGCGACGATCTCCGACTTCAACGGCTACGCGCGGTCCGGCGTCGATCCGGAGTTCCGCCGCGGCCGCAGCCTCTACGATCGCCTCTGGAGCTCGCGCGTGTGGTCGTTCCCGAACCCGGGCACGAAGTGGCCGCTCCCGTCCAGGAAGAACCCCACGATGTACCAGTTCGCCGCGCGCGGTCCCTACTACGCGATCCTGCTCGGCGCGGGCACGCTCGACACGAACGGCGGGCCGGTGATCGACGCGAAGGCGCGCGTGCTGGACGCCACGGGCGCGCCGATCCCGGGGCTCTACGGTGCTGGAAATTGCATCGCGTCGCCGACGGGCGCGTACTACTACGCGGGCGGCGGAACGCTCGGCCCGGCGCTCGCGTTCGGCTGGATCGCGGGACGCGATGCGGCGACACGCACCACGCGCGACGCCTAGGCGCGCAGAGAGCGCGACCTCGGTGGCGATTCCACCGGCAGGGCGGTGTGAGGCACATGCGCAGTCTCCTGGTCCACCGCGAGCACCCGCCCCTCGTCTCCGCAGCGTGCGGGGACGAGCGGCCGCGCTGCGTCGTGGTGGCGCTGCACGGCGAGGGCGGCGACGTGGACGAGCTGGCGGGCGCGGCGCGCGGCGCCGCACCGCACGCTCCCGTCCGAGCGGCCCAGGCTGCGCGCCCGCGCAATCCAGCGCAATCCGGCAGCAAAGCGCTGCCGGGCTACGAGGGCTATGCCTGGTACCGCGTGCAGGACGACGGCCAGCCCGATCCCGCGACCTTCCACGACAGCCTGCGCCAGGTCGAGGCATTCCTGGTCGATACGCTCGACCGCTACCCCGCGCCGGACGGCGCGCCCGACCGGCGCATCGTGATCGTGGCGCGCGGTCAGGGCGCCGTGATCGGGCGCGCGGCGGCGAGGCGGAGAAGCGACTTCGTGGCCGGCGTGTACGAGCTCGCCGCGGCGCTGCTTGCGCTCTTCGCCCTGGTCGCCACGCAGCCCGCCCGCGCCACGTCGTCGGGCCCGCAGCCCGGCACGACGGGCGCGCCGGCGATCGGAGGCGTCGCGGCGGAGATGGACTGCACCTCCTGCCACACCGGGCAGCGGCTGAATGCGGACGATGCGGGCAAGGTCGAGCTGGCGGGGCTTCCGCAGGTCTACGAGCCCGGCCAGCGCTACACCGTCACGTTTCGCATCTCCCACTCCGACCCCACGCTCGCGCGCTGGGGCTTCCAGGTGACGGCGATCCGCCTCGCCGATGGACACGGCGCGGGCGAGCTCGTCGTGACCGACGCCGCCCGCACGCAGAAGCAGGTCGGCGTCGCCGGCCGCGAGTATCTGGAGCACACCGTGCCGGGCACGGCGATCGGCCAGCCCGGCGGCGCGACCTGGACCTTCGACTGGGTGGCGCCCGCGGCGGACGCCGGGGAGGTCGCGTTCTTCGGCCTCGGCAACGCAGCGAACGTCGACGGATCGAACCAGGGGGACCACATCTACGGCCCGAGCCCCGCACCGCTCGCCACGCTGCGAGCGGCGCCGGGCCCGGCCGCACGCTGATCCCGACACCGGAAGGAGAGCCCATGGGCATCGCCGAGAACAAGCAGCTGATCACGGACTACTTCGCGTCGCTCGCCAAGGGCGACTACCCCGCGGCCATCGCGAAGTTCGCCGACGACATCACCTGGTGGGTGCTGCCGAGCTCGCCTCTCGGCGGCCTGTACGAGGGCAAGGACGCCGTGCTCGGCCTCTTCGGTTCGGGAACGGGGCTCTACGATCCCAGCGTCCCGCTCTCGCCGACGGTCGAGGGGATGGTTGCCGAGGGCGACAAGGTCGCTGCCGAGATCGTCATCACGGGTCGGAGCGCGCAGGGCAAGGACTACCGGAACCACTACCACTTCCTCTTCACCGTGCGCGGCGGGAAGCTCGTCGCCGTGAAGGAGTACGTGGACACGCTCTACTCGCAGAAGGTCCTCTTCGAGTAAAGCGCCGCCTGGAGGCGCCGGAGGCCGTCGTGAACAATTCCTGGATCCACCTCGCGAAGGGGCAGACGCCGCGGCAGGCGCACGTCGCCGTGCCGAAGGGGCTGAAGGAGGAGGAGATCGGACGCGGCGGCTTCCAGGGCCGGGTGGCGAACGTCTACCGCCTGAACGAGCCGACCGGCTGGGTCCGCGTCGAGGGCGACTTCGCCCCGGGCGACGTCGACGGCGAGCAGGTGCGCACTGCGGACGAGCGCGACGCGCAGGGCACGCCCACGCGGCTCTGGCACAACGACGACATCACGGTGTCGGTGAGCCGGCGCGCGGAGCCGATGCCGTACTTCTACCGCGACGCCGATGCGGATCAGCTCTACTTCGTGCACCGAGGCGAAGGCGCGCTCGAGACGGAGTTCGGGGCGCTCGAATTCCGCCCCGGCGACTACCTCGTGATCCCGAAGGGCGTCACGCACCGCCTCGCGCCGGTCTCGCGCGGCAACTACTTCCTCGTGCTCGAGTCCCGCGGCGAGATCTCGTTCATCGAGCACGTGACGCTCGGACGCCACAATCCCTACGACCCCGACGTGATCGGCGTGCCCGAGCCCAAGGCGTGCGACGGCGACGGCCGGGCCGAGTACGAGGTGCGCGTGAAGCGCGCGGGGCGCTTCACCTCGTTCTTCTATCCGCGCCATCCCTTCGACGTGGTGGGCTGGAAGGGCGACCTCTTCCCCTTCCGCTTCCACAACACCGACTTCCGGCCCGTCATCGCCGATCGCAATCACGTGCCTCCGTCGGCCTTCGGCCTCTTCCGCGCCGAGGGCTGGGTGCTCTGCAACTTCGTGCCGGCGCCGTTCCAGCGCGATCGCGAAGCGTCCCGCCTGCCCTACTACCACCGGAACATGGACTACGACGAGATCGGCTTCCTGCACGCGGGGAGCATCGCGGGCGTGCCGATGGAGGGCACCACGATCATGTGGCACCCGCGCGGCGCGGTGCACGGCCCGGGCGAAGAAGTACGCAAGCTGGCCGAGCAGTTCTGGCAGGAGATCGGCATGAACGACATCCAGGCCGTCAACGTGGACTGCGTGCGTCCGCTCGTGATGGCGCCCGAGGCGATGGCCGCGAAGCGCGACCACGTGCAGCTCACCGCCGGGAAGAAGGGCTAGGCGCCGTGGCGTTCCCCCAGCTCGCCCGGTACCCGGCCCTCGGGCCGTCGCTGTGGTCGTTCGACAAGCTTCCTTCCGGCGTGACCTCGCACCCGGTGCCGCTCGTCGCGCAGGACGGCGGCGAGTCCCACGGCACGCTCTACGCGCGCGGCGGCGAGAAGTGCGTCGCACTGATGATGCACCCGCGCGGCGACATGCAGCGGCACTACGCGATGCCCGCCCTGCTCGAGGGCGGCATCGCGACGTGGGGACAGGCCGGCCGCTATCTCAACAACGACGTCAACCTGATCCACGAGCGGCTCATCCTCGACGTGGCGGCGGCGATCCGGCACCTGAAGGACCGCGGCTACCAGCGCGTCGTGCTGCTCGGGAACAGCGGCGGCGGCGCGCTCTACACGTTCTACCAGTCGCAGGCCGTGACCGCCCCGCCCGGACGGCTCCGCGACACCGCGGCGGGCGATCCGTGCGACCTGAACGCGTTCGAGATGCCGCCGGCCGACGGCGTCGTCCAGCTCGCGACGCACCTCGGCCAGGGCAAGCTCATGCTCTCGATCATCGACCCGTCGGTGACCGACGAGCTCGATCCGCTGTCGCGCGACGCCGCCCTCGACATGTACGACGCGCGGAACGGCTTCGAGCGGCTCCCGCAGCCGAGCCACTACGAGCCCGAGTTCCTGGCGCGCTACGAGGCCGCACAGCAGGCGCGCGTGGCGCGCATCGACGCCACCTGCCGCGAGCACGTCGCGGAGTGGAGCTACTGGCTCGCGAAGCTCGGAGCGCCCGACCTGGATGCGCTGCCGGTCGACGAACAGCAGCGGATCGAGCGTCGTGCGTTCGCGGGCCGCTACTTCGCGGTGCACCGCACCGAGGCGCATCCCGCCTACACGGATCCCGCGCTGTGGCCCTCGAAGCGCGCGATCGGCTCGTTCTTCTCGCCGCGGCCTGACGTCTTCAACTACCTCGAGGCCGGGTTCGGCAAGATCCAGACGCCGCGCGCGTGGCTCTCCACCTGGTCCGGCCTGTCCTCGCGTGCATCGACGCTCGATTGCATCGGCCGCATCGCCGAGCCGACGCTCGTGGTGGCGTACTCCGGTGACAACGCGGTGTTCAGCTACCACACCGACGGCATCCACCGCGCGTCGCCGGCCCGCGACAAGACGATCCGCACCGTGGACGGGGACCACCTCGGCTACGGCGACGGCGGCATGGGCGATCGGAGCGGCCAGCAGGCCGCGCTCGGGGTCATCGTGCCGTGGATCCAGCAACGCTTCTGCTAGGCGCACCCGCCGGACCCGAAGGAGGCTCGTCGTGAAGATCGACCTGTTCGCCATGCCCGCCGTGCCCGCCACGCTCGAGGAGCGCCAGCGCCTGCGACCGGTCGGGCGCTCGACGGAGCGCTACCAGATGATGCTCGAGGAGCTCCGGCACCTCTGCATCATGGCCGACGAGCTCGGCATCGACGCCTTCTCGACCACCGAGCACCACTTCCACACCGAGGGCAACGAGCTCTCGGTGAACCCGATCCTGCTGTTCGCCGACTTCGCTGCGCGCACCAAGCGGATCCTGATGATGCCGATGTCGATCGTCATGACGTCGGCGAACCCGATCCGCGTCGCGGAGGATCTCGCAATCCTCGATCAGCTGACGAAGGGACGCGTCGCCGTGGCGTTCGCGCGCGGCTACCAGAAGCGCTGGATGCAGGTGCTCGGCCAGGGCGGGCACTCCGCCACCGGCGCCGGCGACGCCGCCGACAAGGCGAACCGCGAGCGCTTCGACGAAGGCATGGAGATCATGGTCGAGGCGTGGACGAAGAACGCCTTCGACTACGACGGGAAGCACTTCCAGGTGCCGTACCCCCACGACAAGGGCATCGAGGGCTGGGCGGCCGTCCACTATACGAGGAAGTTCGGCGCGGAAGGCGAGATCGACGAGAACGGAGTGATCCGGAAGATCGGCGTGTGCCCGCGGCCCTACCAGGTCCCGCACCCGCTGATCAGCCAGCCCGTCACGGGCGGAATGACCTCGCTGCTCGCCTGCGCGCAAAAGGGCTGGCTGCCCTGGATCTGGGAGGGCGACCCGCCCAAGTTCCTCGACATGTGCCGCACCTATCAGCGCGTCGCGGGCGAGAACGGCTTCCGCTTCGGGTTGGGCGAGAATGCGGGCTGCGTGCGCGCGATCTGCATCGGCGATACGCGCGACGAGGCGTTCAAGCTCGCGGCCCGGACCACGGGCTACTCCTACCAGGAGTACTTCGGTCACTTCGGCTTCCTGGAGCTGTTCCGCAATCCCGAGGACGACCCGAACGTGAAGCCCTGGCGATTCAAGTCGAACGAGGACGCGGTGAAGCGGATGATCGAGAAGAAGTATCAGCTCTGCGGAACCGTGGACGACATCAAGCGCGAGCTGGAGCCGCTCGTGAAGTGCTACGCAGACGGCGACCTCGGGTGGCTCTCGTGGAACTTCTTCTGCCAGGGCACGACACCCAAGCACGTGCAGGAGCGCCAGCTCGAGCTGTTCGCGACGAAGATCATGCCGGAGTTCAAGTAGTGCCCGACCCCATGGAGAGAGTCCGGTCCGTCGCCAAGCGCGTCTCCAACTGGGGGCGCTGGGGCAAGGACGACGAGCGCGGGACGCTCAACCTCATCACGCCCGACGTCGTGAAGCGCGCGGCGGCGTGCGTCCGGACCGGGCGCGTCTTCAGCCTCGGGCTCGCGTTCGGAGCCGAGGGGCCGCAGTCGGGCACGGTGGTCGGGCGGTTCAACCCCCAGCACTACATGACGGCCATCGGGGCGCCGTTCGGCGCGCCCGGCGGGTTCCACTACAGCGACGACGTGATCTGCATGCCGCTCCAGTGTGCGACCCAGTGGGACAGCCTCGCGCACGTCCACTACGACGGGCTCCTCTACAACGGCGTGCCCGCCGCCGAGGCGCTCTCCGTGACGGGCGCGTCGAAGAACGGCATCGACAAGCTCGCGGTGGATGGGATCGTGTCGCGCGGCGTGCTGCTCGACGTGCCGCGGCAGCAGGGCCTCCCGCGTCTCCCGCCGTCCGCCGTCATCACCCCCGCAGACCTCGACGCCGCGCTGGCGAAGCAGCGCGTGACGATCCATCCCGGCGACGTCGTGATCGTCCGGACGGGCCATCTGCAGATCTTCAAGGAGGGCGGCGACAAGGAGCTCTATCTCTGGCAGGGGCCGGGGCTGGGCATCGACTGCATCGAGTGGCTCCGCGCGCGGGACGTGGCCGCGATCTGCGCGGACAACACCGCCATCGAGGTGATGCCCTGCGAAGACCCCGAGGTCTTCTACCCCGTCCACCTGCTCGGCATCCGCGACATGGGCATGCCGTTCGGCGAGATGTTCGACCTCGAGACGCTTGCGGAGGACTGCGCGCGCGACGGGCAGTGGGACTTCCTGTTCAGCGCCCCCCCGCTCAAGGTGAGCGGAGGGATCGGCTCCCCCATCAATCCCCTGGCGGTGAAGTGATGAAGTTCTGGCAGTCGCTCTCGTTCACGGAGCCCGAGCACCTGGTGCCCCTCGCGAAGATCTCGGAGGAGGTCGGGATGCACGGAGCGTTCGCGTCCGACCACCTCTTCTTCCCCGAGAAGATCGCGTCCCGGTATCCGTACACCGCCGACGGCACCCCGCCCTTCACGCCGACGACGCCGTGGCCCGACCCCTTCGTCACGTGCGCAGCGATGCTCACGGCCACGACGCGCCTCCAGATCTCCACGGCCGTGTACATCCTGCCCCTGCGGAACCCGTTCGAGGTCGCGAAGTCGGTCGGGACGCTGTCGATCCTGTCCGGCGGCCGCTTCGCCCTCGGCGCCGGCCTCGGCTGGATGCGCGAGGAGTTCGCGGCGTGCGGCCAGGAATTCGGCAATCGCGGCAAGCGGTTCGACGAGATGTGCGAGGTGCTGCGAACGCTCTGGAAGGGCGGGATGGTCGAGCACCACGGGGTCCACTACGACTTCGATCGCCTCCAGATGAGCCCCGCCCCCTCCGGCCCCATCCCGATCTTCGTCGGCGGCGCGAGCGACGCAGCGCTGCGTCGCGCCGCGCGCGTGGGAGACGGCTGGATCGGCTCGGGCAATGCGCCGGGCGACATGCCGGCGATCCTGGAGCGCCTCCGGACCCTGCGGAAGGAGCACGGCCGGGACCGGCTGCTCTTCGAGATCATCGTCGCCCTCACCTGCCCGCCCGACCTCGATCTCCTCCGGCGTCTCGAGGACGGCGGGGTGACGGGAGTCGTGAGCTGGCCGCTCGCGTACACGATCGGCCCGGGCAAGCCCCTCGAGGCCAAGCGGGCAGCGCTCGAGAAGTACGGGGACGAGGTGATCGCGCGTGCGCGCTAGCGCGCATGCGGCCGAATCCCCGCGCCCCCGCGCTTCAGAGGACGCCCTCGGCCGCCGATCCGTATGGTAGGCTGCTCGCGTTCCGTCCCGAGCTGAAGAAGGAGCCACCGTGAGGACCCGCCGGGCGCTCATCCTGCTTCCTCTCTGCCTGCTCCCCGCCTGCGCGAACCACATCCGCTACGTGGACGCCGAGAGCGAGAAGCGGGACACGACCCCGAAGTCGACGTCCTACGTGATCGAGTCCAACTCCCCCGAGGTGGAGACCGACATCGTCAAGCTCGACGTCATGAAGGTATCCGTGACGGACGAGAGCTCGGCGCGCTCGACCACGAAGTACGAGGAGTACACGCCCTACGACGGCACGCGTGAGATCTGGGAGGTGCCGGTCGGCATCGTCTGCATGCCCCTCGCCCTGCTGCTGAATCTCGGGGACATTCTCACCTTCGGCATGATCCCGAACGAGACGGTCGACGGGTTCACGGCCTGGACCTTCGCCGCGGCGAACCCGTTCATGAACCCGGAAGATCCGGAGCGCGTCGAGAAGCGCCCGGTCGAGACGATCGTGAAGGAGGGCGAGACGAAGGAGCACCGCGAAGAGACTCCGCTCGCGAACGTGAACGTGGCGGTCCACTTCGACGACAACGACGGTCCCATCATGAAGACCGATTCGAAGGGCGCGCTGGGATTCAGCGTGCTCGACGTGATCACGGAGTCGCTCCAGACGCGCCCGCGCAAGCTCATCGTCTCGACGCCCGACCCCGCCGGCGGCAGCGAGGTCATTCAGCGCGAGATGTACATCGATCGCGATCTCGCGGCGCGCATCTACGAGGCGAGGACCCACGTGCTGGCATACAAGAACGGACCGCACGATCCCGCCACGATGGGCGAGGCGGTGGCGGTGATCGACCAGCTGAAGTTCAAGGACTATTCGCTCACGATGGAAGACAAGATCACCCAGGAGTTCGGCGGCGACGAGCAGTTCATGGTGGGCTTCCGCTCGAAGCTCGACCAGTACTATGCGGTGCAGCCGAAGACGCCCGACAGCAAGGCGAGCAAGACCGTGACGACGGAGAATCCGCGCGCGAAGCGGGCCAGCTCGTCCGAGAAGGCGGCGGAATAGGCGCGCTCTAGGGCTCGGCGCCCTGGATGCTCTCGATGTGCCAGGCGTCGCCCTCCCGGGCGACCCGCAGGCGCGCGATGAACTGGCGCATGATGTTGCTCATCGCGCCGTCCTTCTGGATCTGCTCGATCGGCACCGACACGAGGTAGCCGCCGCCGTCGGCCTCGAGCGACTGGATGCGGCACCGCTGCTCGTCGAAGCCCACGGTGCGCTTGTCGAAGGTCGCCCGCGTGGCGTCGTCCATGTTCGCCCGCTTCAGCATCTCGAGCGTGTCGCCGCGATTGGCGGCACTGCACCAGTGCGTGATCATCGCGCGCACCTGTTGCTCGTCGCTCGCTTCCGACGTCGGCGCGGTCTGCGTCTTGGCGTGCTGCGCGGCGGGCGCGGCCTCCGCGGCGGCGACGGCGGCCCCTGCGGCGGGGCTCTTCGGCGTCGCCGCGACCGCCGCAGCCTTCCGGGCGGCGAGCTCGGCGGCCCGTGCGGCCCGAACGCGCGCCGCCTCCTCCTCCTGGACGGTGCGCTCGCTGGCCGCGAGCTCCGCGTCGAGCTTGGCGAGCTCGGTCTCGACCGCGGCCCGCTCGCCCTCGCGCTGCACGAGGGCCTTCGCGCCGGCGCAATCCGAGACGTCCGCGGGCGCGGCCTCCCCGGCGGAATCGCCCGCTTGCGCCGCGCGCTGCGCGCCCGTCGCAAGCGGCGAAGCTGCGATCCGCGCGCGGAGCTCGCGTAGGTGGGATGTCCGGGCGACGACGCGCGGGACCAGGAAGCCGTTCGCGAGCCGCGCGCACAACGCGTCGTAGCCGAGGCTGGCGCGCTGCTGCGCCGCGCTCGCTCCGGCCGCGTCGGCCGCGGCGAACTGCTGCTCGGCGGCCGCGAGGGTCTGATTCGCGAGGCCGAGCGCCTCCCGCGCCCGCACGGCCAGCGCCTCCGGACGCTCCGGCGCGGACTCCACGAGCTCGACGAGCGCGGTCGCGTCCGCGCGCAGATCCCGCGCGGAGGCGATCCGGTCGGCGAGCGCGGCGTCCTCGATCCGCGGACGGCGGCTGCCGGCGAAGAGCCAAAAGCCGCCGATCGCGAGGAGAGCCACGACGAGCGCCGCTCCCGCGGCGAGCGCCATGCGGCCCCGGCGCCGCCCCACGCCCGCTGCGGCGAGCTCCGTCCGCGCGTCCTCGAGCGCCGAGCGGAGCGCCTGGGCGTCGGCGTAGCGCTCGCGCGGGTTCATCCGACACGCACGGCGGATCACCCGGCGCAGCGGCTCCGGGACGAGCGCGGGGAAGCGGAACTCGAACTCCTTGCCGCTCATGAGCAGGCCGCCGAGATGCCCCAGGACCTGGGATGCGTTGCTCGAGTCGAGGTCCTTCACGTCGTCGTACACGGTGCGGCCCGTGAGGACACGGTAGAGGGTGAGCCCGCAGGAGAACACGTCGCTGGTGGGGCCCACGGCGCTGCCCCGCACCTGCTCGGGCGCCATGTAGAGCGGCGTTCCCACGGTGTAGCCCGCGCGCGTGACCTCGCTCTTCACGCCCTCGATCCGCGCCACTCCGAGGTCGCCCAGCATCGGCCTGGGCTCGCCGAAGCGATCGCGCTGGAGGAAGACGTTCCGCGGCTTGATGTCGCGGTGGATGATCCCCTCGGCGTGCAGCCGGGCAAGCGCGTCGAGCACCTGCACGAAATAGCCGCATACCTCGGCGACGCCGCACGACACGCCTGCGTGTCGCGTCGCGTCCGAGTCGGAGCTGGCCACCACCTCGAGCTCGCCGAAGGTGACGCCTTCGACGAGGTTCATCGTATAGAAGAAGCAACCCGTGCCCTCGTCCTTGCCGAAGTCGTACACCGTGAAGAGGTTCGGGTGGTTGAACCGCGCGATGATCCGCGCCTCGTTTGCGAAGCGGGTGAGCTCCTCCCCCTCGGCCGCCTCGGGCTTCAGCAGCTTGAGCGCGCGCGTCACGCCGAGGACCCCGTCCTCGACCTCGAAGACCCACGACATGCCGCCGGAGGCGAGGTAGCGCCGCACCGGGTAGCGGCCGATCTGCCGGATGGACTGCGGGTCGATGGCGCCCGGCAACGGGGTCACCTGTGCGGGAAGCGGCCGCGAAGCCAGTCGGCGACCCGCTCCATCGCCTCGCGCCGGTGGCCCTCCAGGTAGTGGGGGGCGCCCTTCAGCTCGTGGTAGACGACGTCGTCGCTTCCGGCCGCGTCGCGGATCTCGAGCGCCTGGCGGACCCGGATCTCGGTGTCCGCAGTAGGATGCAGGATGAGGGTCGGCACACGCACGCTCGCCATCGTGTCGGCCAGCTTCGCGCGGGACGTGAGGCCGGACCAGGTCGAGAGCCAGCCCCGCGCCGTCATCGTGCGGGCGAGGCCCCCGCGGCCGTAGTTCGCATCCAGCGGGTCGGGAAAGGCGAACAGCGAGCCGAGCGGCCGTTCGTCGGGATCGATCGTGAGATCGAGATAGGCGGGGTCGGCGAGCGTCCGGTAGATCACGAGGTATGTGGTGTGCACCGCGCGCTGGCGCAGCTGCCGCCACGTCCGCGTGTCGTGGGTCTTGTCGACCCCGCGCAGCCGGACCCCGGCCTCCCGTGCCGCGTCGATCGATTGGCGCGCGATCGCGTCGATGCGGGCGACGCGCGCGAGCTGCGCGGCCCGGTAGCGCTCGAGCCACGCGCGGTCGTAACGGCACTGCTCCGGCCAGGGGCGCCACCCGTTGTCGGGGTCGTACATGTCGAGCTCGCGCACGACGGAGTGGGGATCACCCTCGTCCGCCACCGACGGGTCGATCACCTGGTTCATGAACACGCCCTCGCCGGGGTGCGCCGCGACGCCGATCCAGCCGTCGCCGCACCCTGACTCCTTCTGCGCGAGCGCCATCAGCGAGCCGCCGCCGCTGTTGCCGAAGAGGACGACCGCCTCGGCGCCGCGCTGCCGCATGAACGCGACCGCGGTCTGCACGTCCACGACGCACGCTTCGTGCAGGCAGTCGGTGTCGTTGTTGAGATAGCGGGTCGAGAAGCCGAGCACGGCGTAGCCGGCGGCGGCGAGGAGCGGGCAGGCGTAGTGCACGGAGAAGTCGCCGCGCGGGTGGGAGAGCACGAGGGCCGTCTTCCACGGGGTGCCCGCCGGCGGCGTCCACAGGATCCCGCGCACCAGGGCGCCGTCGGGCGAGATCAGCCGGACGGGCTCACGACCGAGCGCCACGCCGGGGTCGTCCTCCGGAAGCGGCCAGTAGCGGAGACCGAAGGGACGGTGGGCGCCGAGGGCGTCGGGCATCTCCCTACAGCTCCTCGTCCTCGTCGACGCCCTTCACGAACACCGGGTGGGGCGCGTACTCCGGTCCGCCCTCCCAGCCGGGGATCGTGGCGGCCTGCGCCAGCCAGGACCGGGCGACGTCGTCGTCGAGCAGCACTTCGTTGCCGTCGAACCCGAAGGCGATGCTCTCCCAGAGGTCGCGGCCGCCGTTCTCCCACCAGCGCTTCGCGGGGTTCTCGAACTCGATCGCGAGCTTCACCATGCGGGGCCTCCGGTTCGGGAGAGTTAATGCGCCCGACGGCGCGCCGCCAGCCCTGCGCGCAACCCGCCGCGGCCGTCGTGTAGAGTGGATCTCATGAGCCGCTCGCCCGTCGCCGCTCCGACGCGCGCCGTCATCGTGCTGCTCGACAGCCTGAACCGCCATCTGATCGGGCCGTACGGGGGCGCGGAGTTCGCCACGCCGAACCTGGACCGCTTCGCCCGGCGTGCCGTCCGCTTCGACCGACACTACGTCGGATCGCTCCCCTGCATGCCTGCCCGTCACGACATCCTGTGCGGCGCGCTCGACTTCCTCTGGAAGCCGTGGGGTTCCATCGAGCTCTGGGAGGAGCCGATCACGGTTCCGCTGCGGCGCGCCGGCGTCGTGACGAAGCTCGTGACCGACCATCCCCACCTCTTCGAGGTGGGCGGCGAGAACTACCATGCCGACTTCACGGCGTGGGACTACCAGCGCGGACACGAGGGCGACCCGTGGCGGACGCGGCCCGACCCCTCGTGGCTCGGCGCACCGAGCTTCGGACGCGGGCACACGCCCTACGACGACTCCCGCGGCCACTTCCGCGGAGAGTCCGACTTTCCCGGCCCGCGCACGCTCGGAGCGGCCGCGCGCTGGCTGGAGGAGGACGCGCCCCACCACGACAGGTTCCTGCTCTTCGTCGACGAGTTCGACCCGCACGAGCCCTTCGACACGCCGGAGCCCTATGCGTCGATGTACGACCCCGGCTGGGAAGGCCCGCACCTCGTCTGGCCCCCCTACGTCGACGGCGCGCTGCGCAAGGGCGTGCTGACCCCCGCGCAGGCCCGCCAGGTGCGCGCTTCGTACGGCGGCAAGCTCACGATGATCGACGCGTGGCTCGGCCGCGTGTGGGACGCGCTCGATCGCGGAGGGCTCTGGGACACGACCGCCGTGTTCGTCTGCACCGATCACGGCCATTACCTCGGCGAGAAGGACGTGTGGGGCAAGCCCGGAGTCCCTGTCTACGAGACGCTCGGCCACATCCCGCTGCTCGTGTCGTGGCCCGGTGTCGCGCCGGGAGCGCGCAACGCGCTCACGACGAGCGTCGACCTCCACGCCACGCTCCTGGATCTCTTCGGCGTGACCACGCGCCAGCGCACGCACGGCCGCTCGATCGTTCCCGTCCTTCGCGGCGAAGCGATCTCGGTGCGCTCCTCCTGCCTCGCGGGCGTGTGGGGCCGGCAGGTCCACCTGATCGACGAGCGCACGAAGTACGCGCGCGGTCCAGCGGCGGAGAATGCGCCGCTCAGCGTCTGGTCGAATCGCTGGTCCACGATGCCCGTGCACCGCGTGCCCGAGATGCGGATGCCAGACCCCGACGATCGGGCCGTGCTCGACCGCATGCCCGGTTCCCGCATCCCGGTGATCCGGCAGCCGTTCGCCGAAGGCGACCGGATTCCGTTCTGGGGCGCCGGGGTGAGGTCCGGAAACCTGCTGTTCGACCTCGTCGACGACCCCGCGGAGGACCGCGACCTGTCCGGCACGCCGCGCGAGAAGGAGGCCGCGGAGAAGCTGCGCGCCGCGCTGCTCGAGCTCGAGGCGCCCTCGGATCAGCTCGCGAGGCTCGGCCTCGCGTAGCGCGCGCGTTCGGGCAGCGACAGGTAGAGGATCTTCCACGCCGTCGTTCCGAGCTGTCGTCCGAACGAGCCGCTGTGATACGGGAGGCCGTACGCCGCGGCGAGCTCTCGTACGCGCGGCGCCACCTCGGCGTAGCGGTTGCTCGGCATGTCCGGGAACAGGTGGTGCTCGATCTGGTGGCTCAGGTTCCCGGAGAGGACGTGGAAGAGGCGTCCACCGCGGATGTTGCAGGAGCCGAGGAGCTGCCGGACGTACCAGCGTCCCCGCGTCTCGCCCTCGAGCTCGCGCAGGGAGAAGTGGTGGACGCCCGCCGGGAAGTGGCCGCAGAAGATGATCGCGAAGGTCCACACGTTCCGGAGCACGTTGGCGACGGCGTTCGCGCCGAGCACCCAGAGGAAGAACGGTCCGGCGAGCGCCGGCCAGAGCAGGTAGTCCTTCAGGACCTGCCGCCACGTCTTCCCGCCCACGCCCTGGAGCTGGAGCCGCAGCTCCGCCCACGACTTCCTGCCCGCGAGGACCCGGTTGATCTCGAGATCGTGCAGTGCGATGAACCACTCGAAGAAGAGCGCCATCACCACGCTCGAGAGCGGCTGAAGCAGATAGAAGGGATGCCACCGCTGGCGCTCGGTCACGCGCAGCATGCCGTAGCCGACGTCCCGGTCCTTCCCGACGACGTTCGTGAAGGTGTGGTGCATGAAATTGTGGGAGTGCTTCCACTGGTCGGAGGGGCACACGTGGTCCCACTCCCAGGTGCCGGATTGGACGGCGGGGTCGTTCATCCAGTCCCACTGCGCGTGCAGCACGTTGTGCGCGATCTCCATGTTCTCGAGGATCTTCGCGAGCGCGAGAGCCAGTGTGCCCGCGCCGAGTGCGCACCCGAACGGGGCCCAGCCGGCCGCGACGTGCCCCCAGCTCGGATGGAGCGCGACGCTCGCGAGGATCACGATCCGTCCTGCGAGCTCCAGCCAGCGCTGGACGCGGATCAGCCGCAGGATGTAGCGGCGATCGCTCTCGCCTCGGCTCGCCATCACCTCGTCGCGGATCGCGTCGAGCGCACGCCCGAGCTCCTGGAGCTCGGCCTCGTCCAACTCGGTCCTCTCGCGTCGGATGGGCTTGCGTCGCACGGGGAGCACCTCGGCCATGGTCAAGCCTCCAGCTCGACGTCGCTCGCGGCCGCGCAGACGCAGAGCTGCACCTTCGCGCCGGGCTCGTCGGTCCATGTGTGATTGCGCAGATCGCGCACGCATCCCGCCCGGAGCGTCACGCTGCACGAATGGCAGATGCCCATCCTGCAGCCGTGCGCGGGCCGAAGGCCGGCCTGCTCGGCGGCCTGAAGGAGGCTCGTCCGGCCGTCCGCCTCGAACTCGCGACCGCTGAGCGCGAACCGCACGCGACCGCCCACGGCGTCGACGGGAATCTCGGCCAGCGCTGCGCGGAAGCGCTCCACGTGCAGCCGGGACGACGCCGCCGAACCGGCCCAGTGCGCTTCGACGTCCGTGAGGAGGCTCTGCGGGCCACATGCGTAGGCGTCGCGGTCCCGCCAGTCGGGACAGAGCGCTCCGAGCTGCCCCGCCGCGAAGTGTCCCCGCTCGGGCCCAGCCGGGCCCGGGACACGCGTCGTCACGAGGTGGAGCCGGTAGCCCGGGTGGTCAATCGCGAGCCGGGCGAGCTCGGCGCCGAAGATCGCGTCGGCGGGGGTCGGCACGTAGTGGAGGTGGACGACGTCCGACAGCGCGCCGCGCGCCGCGAGGCTGCGCAGCATGCTCATGACCGGCGTGATACCGCTGCCTCCCGTGACGAAGACGGGGCGCGTCGGGCCGGCCTCGGGCAGCACGAAGTCGCCTTGCGCCTGCCCCAGCCAGAGCGAAGCGCCCGGCTGGATCTCGCGCACGAGCTTCTGCGACACGCGGCCGCTCGGGACCGCCTTCACGGTGATCGTGAGGCACCCGTCCACGCGCTCGGGCGCTGACGAGATCGAGTAGGTGCGCAGGCAATAGGCGCCGCGGACCGGGACCCCCAGCGAGACGTGCTGCCCGGCAAGATGTCCCTTCCAGCCGCGTCCGGGACGCAGCCGCAGGGTCCGCACGTCCGGCGTCTCGTCCCAGGTCTCCTCCACGGTGGCCCGGAGCGCGTGGCTCGACCAACGGGGATTCACGAGCTCGGCGTAGTGCGAGGTGCGGAGCGGCCAGGTGAAGCGGTCGGCGAGGCGCATGGCCCGCGCCAGCCGCCCCGGCCTGCCGCCGCTCCCGCCCCCTGCGCCCGAGCGGCTCGCTCCTGCTCGATCCTTCGCCATTCGTCCTCCACCGGCCCCACGGTTTCCTACGTTCCCGTAGCTTACGGTTGCGTAACTTACGGTACCGTAATATGATCGTCAAGTGGCGACCGGACGAACGGAACGACAAGGCTCCGGACGGCTCTCGGCTGCGGCGCGCCGCGCGCAGCTCATCGAGGTCGGCCGGAAGGTGTTCGCGGAGCGGGGCTTCGACGGGACGTCCGTCGAGGAGATCGCCGAGCGCGCCCGGGTGTCGAAACCCATCGTGTACGAGCACTTCGGCGGCAAGGAGGGCCTCTATGCGGTCGTCGTCGACCGCGAGGTGGAGCACATCGTCGGCCGCATCGGGGAAGCGGTCGCGAGCGGAACTCCGAGGGAGCGGCTCGAGCAGGCCGTGATCGCCTACCTCCAGTACGTGAAGGAGCGCCCCGACGGCTTCGCGGTGTTGCTCCGCGACGCGCCCCGCATGAAGCGCAGCGGCCAGATGCCGGCCCTGATGTACGACCTCGCGGACCGCGTCGGTGACGTGTTCACCGAGCAGTTCCGGCGAGCGGGCTTCGACGCGAAGGCCGCCCCGATCTACGCCCACGCGCTCGTCGGCATGGTGGCCTTCGTCGGCCAGTGGTGGACGGAGACCCGCAAGCCGCCTCCGGCCGAGCTCGTGGCCAGCCACGTCGCCGCGCTGGCATGGATGGGCCTGCGGCACCTCCCGAGGAAGCCGACGCTCCAGGTCACGATCCGACCGAAGAGCTGAAGCCCCGGCGCGGCGGCCGTTCGAGGCGCCGCCTGCGGCCGGGATGCGCGCGCGGGAACGGCGTCCGTCGCGGGGGACGTCACCTCCGCGCCACCTCGCCCCGCCCCGCGGGCACCCACAGCACATGCGAGCTCTCCCTCTCCGCGTGGTCGCGACCCTCCTCGGCGGCTGCTTGCTGTCGCCCGGCCCGGCCCGGGCCGTGGTGCCGGCGGGCTTCCAGGAATCGACCGCCCTGTCGGGCCTCACGAATCCGACCAAGGTGCGGTTCACGCCCGACGGTCACGTGCTCGTCGCCGAGAAGAGCGGGGTCATCAAGTACTTCGCGACGCTCACGAGCAGCGCCGCGGTGTTCGCCGACCTCTCGACGAACGTGCACAACTTCTGGGACCGCGGCCTCCTCGGGATGGCGATCGACCCGGACTGGTCGGACCCGTCACGTCGGTTCGTGTACGTGCTCTACACCTACGACCGGAACCCGGACGGCACCGGATCGGCGCCGCGCTGGGGCGACGGCTGCGCGGACCCGCCCGGCGCCACGGGCTCGGGCTGCGTCGTCACTGCGCGACTGTCGCGCCTCCTGATGAACGCAACCGGCGGGCTCGTCGGCGGGGAGCAGGTGCTGATCGACGGCGGCTTCCGCTGGTGTCAGCAGTTCCCGAGCCACTCCATCGGCACGCTGCAGTTCGGCCCGGGCCGCGTCCTCTACGCGGGCGCGGGCGACGGCGGGAGCTTCAACGGCGTGGACTACGGGCAGCTGGGCGGCACGGGGGGCATCCCGAAGAACCCGTGCGGCGACAAGAACCCGCCCGGCGACGTGGGCACGACGCTCACCGCGCCGACCGCGGAGGGCGGCGCGCTGCGCAGCCAGGACGTCCGCTCGAGCGGAGACCTCGTGAGCTTCGACGGGGCGATCCTGCGCATCGACCCCGACACCGGCGCGGCGCTGCCGGACAACCCGCTCTACGGAGGCCCGGTCTCCGACGACGACCGCATCATCGCCTTCGGCCTCCGGAACCCGTTCCGCTTCGCGATCCGTCCCGGAACGAGCGAGGTCTGGATCGGCGACGTGGGCTGGAACGACTACGAGGAGATCGACCGCATTCCCGACCCGACGGACTCGATCGTCGAGAACTTCGGATGGCCCTGCTACGAGGGCAACGAGACGGGGAGCGCGCGCCAGTCGGGTTACGACGGCACGAACCTCAACCTCTGCGAGACGCTCTACACGACGCCGACCACGATGATCGGCACGGCCACCGTCCAGCTCACCGCCCCGCTCCTCGCCTACCACCACAACAACAGGGTCGTAGCCGGAGAGGCGTGCGGAACCGGCAGCTCGTCGGTCCTCGGCGGGACCTTCTACGCGGGCGGCTCCTACCCGTCGCAGTACGACGGCGCATTCGTGTTCGGCGACTACTCGAGGAAGTGCATCTGGATGATGCTGCCCGGCGCTGGCGGCATCCCGAGCAAGTCGAACATACAGACGTTCGTGTCGGCCGCCGCCAATCCGGTGGACCTCGAGGTGGGCCCCGGCGGCGACCTCTTCTACGCAGACCTCGACGGCGGCACGATCCGGCGGATCCAGTACGTCGCCGCGAACACCCCACCGACCGCCGTGATCTCGGCTGCTCCGCCCGGCGGCTCGGCGCCACTCACCGTGGCCTTCGGCAGCGCCGGGTCGAGCGATCCCGACGCCGGCGACCAGATCGTGGCGTGGGCGTGGGACCTCGACGGCGACGGCGGGCTCGACGACTCGACGGCCGCGTCGCCGAGCTGGATCTACTCGGCGCCCGGGACCTACGTGGTGCGCCTCCAGGTGACGGATCGCCGGGGCGCTACCGGAACGGCGCAGCGCACGATCGACGTGGACAACACTCCGCCCGTGGCGACGATCCAGCTCCCGACCGGCGCCGATCCCTGGGTCGTCGGCCAGGCGATCGACTTCGCGGGCTCGGCGATCGACGTCCAGGACGGCGCGCTCGCGCCGGACCGCCTCAGCTGGGACGTCCTGCTCCACCACTGCTCCGCGCCCGGCAACTGCCACGTCCATCCGATCCAGACCATCACGGGCGTCGCAGCGGGCTCCTTCCCCGCTCCCGATCACGAGTACCCCTCGTACCTCGAGCTGAGGCTCACGGCGACGGACTCCGGAAACGCATCGGACGTCGCTTCCCTCATGCTGAACCCGAGGACCGTGGAGCTCTCCTTCGACTCGGATCCGCAGGGGCTGCTCCTCGCCGTCGGCTCGCACGCGGAGGCGACGCCGTTCTCGCGCGAGGTGATCGTCGGCTCCGGCAACTCCATCTCGGCGACCTCGCCGCAGAACCTGCTCGGCGCGGCGTGGCTCTTCTCGGCATGGTCGGACGGCGGCGCCGTCAGCCACGACCTGACGGCGCCGCTCGCTCCAGCCACGTGGGGCGCGACCTATCTGCGCGACGGCGACTCCGACGGCGTCGCGGATCTGGCCGACAACTGCCCCACGACGGCGAACGCCGACCAGGCGGACCCCGACGGAGACGGAGTCGGAAGCGCATGCGACGTCTGTCCTGCCGGCGCGGACCCGGGCCAGGCCGACGCGGATGCCGACGGCGTGGGCGACGTCTGCGACGACCAGTGCGGCGCTGGCGCAAATACGACACTTTATAGTGTCACTCCATCGAGTGGCGTCGTCAACGGATGGGTCGAGCTCACGGGCACGGGCTTCGGTCCCGACGCGGGGGTCACGATCGGAGGCGTCGCGTGCGTGGTGCAGCGACCCGGCGGCGCGCTCTTCGCTCGGGTTCCGTCGCTCCCGCTCGGGTCGCCCGCGCCGGTCGTCGTGGTGGACCCCGGGGGTTGCCGTTCGCTCGAGAGCGTGAGCTTCACGCCCGTCGCCCCTTCGAGCTGCGGCCTCCTCGGACTCGAGGCCCTCGCGGTCCTGCCGCTCGCGCGCTGCCTGGGCGGAAGGCGCCGCAGCCGGCGGCGCTGAGCATCCGCACACGCACCGAATTCCGCCCCGTCCGCCGCCGACGGGGCGAGAATGGGGCCGTGCCGCACGGGCTCTGGACAAGCTTCGGTCGGCTCGGCATCATGCGTTTTGAAACACGTTCTAGTTTTGACCAGCCAGGCTGACGCCCAGGGGTGCGCGCCATGACCCGACTCGACTTCCGCCTGTTCGACGGGGACAACCACTACTACGAGCCGCGCGACGCCTTCACCCGGTACATCGACCCGAAGCACCGGGAGGGAGCGGTGCGGGTCGTGCGCCGGGCTGACGGGAGCGAGGAGATCCGCATCGGCGACCGCCTGTTCACCTTCCTCGCGGACATGGAGCTCAACTTCGAGACGACGTTGCGGCCGGGATCACTCCGCGCGTTCCTGCGCACGCTGACCCACGACGATCCCGCCGACGCCGACGACGTACACGTTCCGGTGGACCCCGCCTTCGTGAATCGCGACGCCCGCCTCGCGCTGATGGATGCCCAGGGGGTCGAGTCCATCTTCCTGTTCCCGACGCTGGGAGTCTGCGTCGAGCACTTCATGCAGCACGACCCCGTGCAAACCTACGCGAATCTGCGTGCCTTCAACCGCTGGCTCGACGAGGCGTGGGGCTTCAATCATCGGGGCCGGCTCTTCGCGTCGCCGGTGATCTCGCTGCTCGACCCGGTGGAGGCCGTGAAGGACCTGGAGTGGGCGCTCGAGCGCGACGCCCGCCTCGTGAACGTGCGCATCGGCCCCGCCGGCGGGCGCTCCCCTGCGGATCCCGTCTTCGACGCGTTCTGGGCGCGCGTGAACGAGGCCCGCATCACGATCGCCTACCACGTCGGCGAGTCGGGCTACAACGAGATGATGTCCGTCCACTGGGGCGAAGCGGCGAACCCGTCATCGCACAGCCAGTCGGCCTTCCAGTGGACGAACTTCTACGGCGACCGGCCCGTGATGGACACGATCTCCGCGCTGATCCTGCACAACCTCTTCGGCCGCTTCCCCGACGTGCGCATCGTGTCGGTCGAGAACGGATCGCTCTGGGTGCCCTATCTGCTGAAGGTGATGGACAAGATGAAGGGCATGGGGCGGAACGGACCATGGCTCGGCGGGCGCGTGCAGGGGCGGCCGAGCGAGATCTTCAAGCAGCACGTGTACGTGAACCCCTACCACGAAGAGGACCACGTCGCGCTCGCGGACCTGATCGGCGTGGACCACGTGGTGTATGGCTCGGACTTCCCCCACCCGGAGTGCGTTCCGCATCCGGAAGAATGGCTCTCGGACATCCGGGGGAAGTTCGCGCCGGCGGATCTCCGCAAGGTGATGCGTGACAACGCACGACGTCTCGTGAACCTCCCGGCCTGACGGAGACCCGGATGGCGACGAGCGTGGAGCGGGAGTTCGCGGATCGCGTCGTGCTCGTGACGGGGGGCGGAGGGGGCTGCATCGGCGGCCCCACCGCGCTGCGGTTCGCCCAGGAAGGCGCGCACGTCGTGGTCTGCGATCAGCACGAGCGCAGGCTGCGCGAGTGGGCCGAGCGCGTCCGGAAGGAGACGAGCGCTCGCGTCCTCGACTTCCACCTCGACATCGCGGACCGGCCGAAGGTGGACCGCATGATGGAGGAGACGGAGCGTCAGCTCGGCCCCGTCGATCTCCTGATCTGCAATGCGGCGGAGAACAAGCTCGGGCACGTGGTCGACTACGACCCCGCGGACTGGGACCGCACGATCGACGTCTCGCTCAGCGCGAACTTCTATCTCGCGCGGAAGGTCCTGCCGTCGATGGTGGAGCGCCGGCACGGCGGCATCGTGAACATCGGCTCGATCGCCGCGTGGGTGGGCGATCCGAACCCGGACCGCGGCGAGCCCGCCTACGCCGCCGCGAAGGCCGCGCTGCTCGCGCTGACGCGAAACGTCGCGCACGAGGTGGGCCCTTCCGGCGTCCGCTGCAACGCGATCGCCCTCGGGCTGATCTGGTCGCGCTTCGTCGAGAAGTTCGATGCCCAGTTCCGGCCGCTCGTCGAGAAGACGCCCCTGCGCCGGTACGGGACCACGGACGACGTGATCGAGTGCATCCTCTTCCTCGCCTCGGACCGGCGCTCCGGCTTCATCACCGGCGAGGCGATCAACGTGAGCGGCGGCTTCTACATGCGGCCGTGACCCATGACGCCCCCTCTCGACCTCGCAGCCCTCGGTCTCTGCCCGCCCGTGCAGCGCCCTCCTCTGCCCGGCGGCCCGCAGACCGTCGCCGAGGTGCTCGATCGCTGGATCGCGGAAGACCCGGGCCGCGAGGCGCTCGTCGGCCGCGACGCGCGATATTCCTACGCAGAACTGGATCGCGAGGCGAACCGCGCCGCGAACGCGCTGACCTCGCTCGGAGTTCGGCCCGGCGACCGGGTGGCAGCCTCGCTGCCGAACCTCGCGGAGCTCGTGGTCGCCTTCCTGGGCGCACAGCGCGTCGGCGCCATCTGGGTGGGCCTGAACCGCCCCCTCGCCCCGCCCGAGAAGACGTACATGCTGCGCGACTGCGAGGCCGCGGTCTTCCTCGGCGATCCGGAGATGGCGGCCCAGATCGAAGCGCGCGCCCGCGAGCTGCCCGCGCTTCGACATCGTCTGGTGACGGGTCCCGGCGGCACCTGGGGCGCTCGCGTCGGGGCCGCGAGCGCCGAACGGCCGCGCGTGGCGATCGACCCGTTCGCTCCCGCGGCGATCGCGTACACGGGTGGAACGACGGGCTTTCCGAAGGGCGCGGTGCACAGCCAGCACAACCTCCTCGTCCCCGGCTCGGTGGCTGCCGCCTCGGGCACGTGGAGCGCCGAGGAGCGCCAGGGCGTGCTGCTCCCGCTCACGATCCTGAACCTCGTCGTGCTGATCCCGCTGGTCGCGTTTCAGGTCGGGAGCGCGTGCGTGTGCATGGACCGCATCGATCCCGTGGGGGTCGCGGAGTGGGTCCGTGCCGAGCGGATCGCCGCGTTCCACGCCGTCCCAGCGATCTTGCACGACCTCCTGACGCACCCCGACGTGAAGCCTGCCGACCTCGCCACGCTGACACGACCGGAGGTCGGAGGCGCGGACTGTCCGGACGCGTTCCGCACGCTCTACCGCGAACGCTTCGGTCAGGACGTGTCGATCGGGTACGGGATGACCGAGGCGCCGACGGCGGTGACCCGCGCGCTGCCCGGCTCGCCGAACCTCCCGGGCATCTGCGGAACGCCGCTCCCGTGGATCGCGATCGAGATCCGCGACGAGGCGGGGAAGCGGCTGTCGGACGGGGAGGTGGGCGAGATCTGCGTCGCGCCTGCGCGGACGGGGCGGTTCGCGGGGATCTACACGCCGATGCTCGGCTACTGGAAGAAGCCGGACGAGACGCGCGAGGCGCTGCGCGACGGCGTGTACCGCACCGGCGACCTGGGCTGTCTCGAAGCGGACGGCACGCTCTTCATCCGCGGGCGGAAGAAGGAGCTGATCCTGCGTGGCGGCGCGAACGTGTATCCCGCGGAGATCGAGCGGGTGCTGCACGGAGACCCGCGCGTGCGGGCGTGCGCGGTGGTGGGCCGCCCCGACCCGCGCCTCGGGGAGCGCGTCGTCGCATTCGTCGAGCTGACGCCGGGCGCGGTGGCCGGCGCGGACGAGCTGCGTGCCCGCTGCGCCGCCGAGCTCGCGCGCTACAAGGTTCCCGAGGACTTCCGGTTCGTGGACGCGATGCCGCGCACGCCGATGGGTAAGATCCGGAAGCCCGACCTGCGGGCGCTCTTCGACGAACGGGAGGCCTGATGGCGGTCTTGCGGGTCGGTCACCTGGGAATCTGCGTATCCGACCTGGAGCGTTCGGTCCGCTGGTACCGGGACCTCTGCGGGTTCCGCCCCTTGACGGAGGTTCACGTGAGCGGCGCGGAGTCCGACCGGCTGCTGCGGTTGGCGGGCGTCGACCAGCGCACCGTGTTCCTCGAGCGGGACGGCCTCCGGCTCGCGCTCTTCGCATTCGCGCACCCGGCGCCCGTCGGCGACGGGATGCCGCGGCCGATGAATCAGCTCGGCTTCGCGGCGATGATGCTTCGCGTGGACGACCTCGACGCCACGCTCGAACGCTTCCGCGCTGCGGGCACGCACGTGCTCGACGACACCTACACGCACCATCCCGGCTACGGCTCGAAGCTCGTCCTTCTGTGCGACCCGGACGGGACGCTGATCGAGCTGGTCGAGATCCCCGGCGACCCCTACGCGCCCTTCGGTCAGCCCTACGTCGGCCACTGAGGAGGACCGCATGCTCACCTTCGAGAAGTTCCTGATCGGCGGCGAGTGGCTCGCAGCGCACGGCACGGGGCACTTCGACGTGCACGACGCCGCCACCGAGGAGGTGATGGGTCGCGTGCCAGCGGGCGACGCGACCGACGCCGATCGTGCGGCGCGCGCGGCGCGCGCGGCGTTCGAGGGCTGGGCCCTGACGTCACCGAAGGAGCGCGCGGCCGCGCTCCGGCGCATCAGCGACGGAGTGCTCGAACGACGCAAGGAGCTCGTCGAGGTCATCATCGGAGAGCTCGGCGCGCCGCGGCCGATGACCGAGCAGTTCATGGTGGACTTCCCCGCCTCGACGGTGCGCTTCTACGCCGACCTGCTCGCGGAATACCCGTTCGAGGAGCGCATCGGAAACTCCCTCGTGCTGAAGGAGCCCGCGGGCGTCGTCGCCGCAATCACGCCCTGGAACTACCCCCTTCACCAGATCGTGGCGAAGGTGGGGCCGGCGCTCGCGGCGGGCTGCACGGTGATCGTGAAGCCGAGCGAAGTGGTTCCGCTCTCGTGCTTCCTGTTCGCCGAGATCGTGCACGCGGCGGGTCTCCCGCCCGGGGTCTTCAACTTCCTGACCGGCGCCGGTCCCGTGGTGGGGGAGGCGCTGGCGATCCACCCCGACGTGGACATGGTTTCGTTCACGGGCTCCACCGCAGCCGGGCGCCGCGTCGCGGAGCTCGCATCGAAGACCGTGAAGAAGGTGTCGCTCGAGCTCGGCGGGAAGAGCGCGAACGTGATCCTCGACGACGCCGACTTCGAGAAGGCGGTGCGCGCGGGCACGTCCCACGCGTTCATCAACTCGGGGCAGACCTGCGCGTCGTGGACTCGGATGCTCGTCCCGCGCGTCCGCCACGACGAGGCGGTGCGCCTCGCGAAGGAGGAGGCGGAGAGCTTCACGATCGGCGATCCGCGCTCCGGCCAGTTCCGCTACGGCCCGCTCGTATCGAAAGCCCAGCAGGAGCGCGTGCGGGGCTACATCCGGAGCGGCGTGGAGGAAGGAGCGACGCTCGTGACGGGCGGTGCGGACCAGCCCGCGGCGCTGCCGCGCGGATACTATGTGAAGCCGACCGTGTTCTCGAACGTGAAGACCGGAATGCGGATCGCGCAGGAGGAGATCTTCGGGCCCGTGCTGACGATCATCCCCTACGAGGACGAGGACGATGCGGTGCGCATCGCGAACGACACGATCTACGGGCTCGGCGGCGCCGTGTGGTCCCGGGACGTCGAGCGGGCCAAGCGCGTGGCGAGGCGGATCCGCACGGCGCAGCTCGACATCAACGGCGCACCCTTCAACCCCATCGCGCCGTTCGGCGGCTGCAAGCAATCCGGCAACGGCCGCGAGCTCGGCCGCTACGGCCTCGAAGAGTTCCTGGAGCCCAAGGCGCTCCAGCTGGCGGAGTAGGCGAGCAGGCGTCTGGACGCACGGACGGACCGGATGCGGGGTCGAGCCAATGGCCGATGGCGAGTGGTACACCGTTCGGAAGGGGGACTGCCTCTCGTCGATCGGCGAAGAGCGGAACGTGCCCTGGAAGAAGATCTGGCGCGCGTCCGAGAACTCGGAGCTGCGCAGGAAGCGCGGCAATCCCAACGTCCTCTACCCGGGCGACCGGGTCTTCGTCCCGGCGCTCGAGTCGAAGGACGACTCCGGTGCCACCCAGCAGCGTCACACCTACCGGCGTCCCGGCGGCCTCGAGCTGCGCGTGAAGGTGCTCGACTACCGCCACAAGCCGTCGCCGGACATCGAGTATCGCTTCACCGTCGACGGGGAGCTCGCCGCCTCGGGCAAGACGGACGCGGAGGGCATCGCGCACGGGACGGCGGGCCGGCGCGCGCAGCACGTCGTCCTGCACCTGCCGTGGGGCGACTTCCCGGTCATGCTCGGCGCGCTCGACCCCGCACACACGATCCGCGGCATCCAGCAGCGGCTCCGGAACCTCGGGATCGATCCAGGCCCGATCGACGGCCTGATCGGCCCCAAGACGCGGCGTGGAATCCAGGAGTTCCAGGAGGTGGAGGCGGACGCCGGGCTCGACGCCACCGGGCAGCCCGACCGGAAGACGATCCGCCGCCTCCGCGAGCTGCACGATCAAGAGACGCTCCCGCAGGAGGACCTGGAGGAGCACCCGCGAGAACCCGACACCTCCGACGGGGCGGGCGAGCAGGACGCGCAGACCTCGCTTGCCGACACGATGTTCGGAGACGAGCCCGTCGAGGCGGACGAGCTCCTCGACTTCACGCCGGGCTGGGACCACGTGCCCGAGAGCGAGTCGGAAGCCGGATCCGCGAGCGCCTCCGACGACGACCAGTCGGCGGGCTGAGCGAACCTTGGCGACGTCGGGCATCAAGCTCCCGATCGACGAGATCCACGCGGCGCGCGTCCCGCGCGACGGGCAGGAACACCTTTGCGCGTCGATCGCGGTGGGAGCGCAGCTGAAGCTCCAGGTGCTGGACGCGCACGGCGGAGCCCCGGTCGAAGGTGCATCCGCCCGGCGGATCGAGATCGAGGGCGGAGACGGCAACCTCTTGCCGTGTCCGGACGACGCGGGCTTCGAGCTGCCCTTTCCGCCGCCGCCCTACGAGCCGACGTTCGGCGATGCGGACGAGAAGCGGCTCGCGGCCGCGGTGAAGGCGCTCGAGGAGCTGGCGACCACGTCCACGGAGACGCGCCAGAAGATCGCCGAGGCCTTGCAGGGCATCGAGGAAAAGACGAAGGCCGTCGACACTCGCGCGGCGGCGCTGCCCAAGCCCGCGAAGGGCAAGAAGGCCGCCCCGGACGCGGAGCTGATGCGGCTCAAGAAGGAGCTGGCGGAAGCCAAGGCGACGCACAAGAAGCTCGAGGCCCAGCGAGCCGGCGAGGCGAAGAGAGCGCTCGGGAAGCAGAAGGAGCGCGACGACCTCGTCGGGCGCCGCCAGCGCCGCATCGCGTGGGTGCGATACGTCCAGAGCGCGCTACGCGCGTTCTCGCGCTGGGACGGCGCCATCGACGGGGTCTACACGCCGGAGTTCGAGCGGGCGCTCACGGAGGGCTACCAGAAGATCTTCGACAAGGTCTACTCGGTCAGGCGGAACGCGCACCTGTCCCTCACCGGCGAACTCTACAAGAAGCTCCAGGGTCGATTCGTCACCGACGCGCTCGGAGTGTTGACGGTCGGGCTCCCAGCGGCGGAGAAGGGCTCCGTCACCGTGGAGCTCTCCCACCTGAAGCTGCTCTCCCCGGACGACGCCGCGAACTTCGACCCGAAGAAGCAGCCGCCGCGCGCCGAGTACCGTGGGGGTACCAGCGGCACGGCGGACGTGCCGTCGAAGAGCCCCCCCGAGCTCTCGGACTGGCACCTCGTGCAAGGCGAGCGTTCCGCGCCCTTCCGGAACTTCCTGTCGATTCCCTTCGACACGACGAAGCAGACGAAGGGGGCGCCCCCGCCGATCGAGAAGTCCACCTACGCCCTGGTCTGGTGTCAGCCGGCATGGACGCCAGCCGGAGAGAAGGGCTACGTGCTCGAGGACGGCGACGCAACGTCGCGCCTCTCGAACGGGCGCGGCCTGAAGGACGGCCACCCGACGCTCCTCGTCTCCGCGTCGAAGACGCGGCGCGGACGGAACTACGGTGTGTTCGGCAAGGAGGGACGCGCCCACCCCGCACCGGACCTGCTGATGAAGCTCGAGCTCGGCCTCAAGTGGTACACCTGGGACAACACGTTCGTGCACGAGTCGACGCACCTCTCGGAGAGCGAGGCCAGGAGTCAGCTCGAGTTCCTGCACCCCGGCTTCATCGAGCGCTTCGAGCGCGAGGTCGTGTTCGTGCCCACCGGCATCGGCCTCGTTCCGGGCTTCCCCACGCTGACGCGCAGCGTGTTCTTCGACACGTGGCAGATCGTCCGCGTCCGCGTCGTGACGGAGCACGAGACCGAGGCCGACGCCGATCGTGCGCTCGCCAATCGCGACGGCGTGAGCTCGGGCGACAAGCGCCTGATCGAGAAGGCGCTGACCGCGGACGGGAAGCCCGAGTGGTACGTGCTCCGACCGAACGACAAGGATCTCCGCTTCTACCGCAGCGGACCCTTCACGACGTTCAAGGACGCGCTCGCGGACTTCGTGAAGAAGATGCACCACGGGATCGACGTCGCCGGCAACGTCGGCGACCCGGTATTCGCTGCATGCGGCGGCCGCGTCACGCTCGTCAAGAATCAGCCGAAGGGTGGCGGGCTGTTCGTCACCGTGGAGCCCTGGCTGCAGGCCGCGTTCAAGGCCATGCAGTTCCTGCACAACTCCAAGTTCGAGTGCGGCGCGCAGGACGTCGTCAAGGCCGGCGACATCCTCTCGCGGATGGGCCGTACCGGAAATCCGGACGACAACAGCCCGACCCACGTCCATTTTCAGTGCTTCTCGTCCAACGGGAGGCACATCGACCACACCGACCTTCCGGCGGGAGTGAACCGCGTCGTATTCCCGTTCAACGGGCTCCCGAAGCTGCTGCCGTGCGAGGCGGACTGGGGGAGCAGGGAGAACGCGGACACGAAGACCTGCGCGCGGCACTGCGGCCTGAAGGAGGGCGACAAGAACGCGAACCGGGCATGGGCGGACTGCTGGGCGAACCTCGCCGGCCAGTGTCCGCACGCGCCCCCGCCGCCGGCCCCCGGCCACTGACCTCCCGTCTCCCGGCACACGCTTGACGGACCAGCGGCTCGGGTATAAAGAACGAATATTCGTTTTTTGGAGATCGCGTGACCGACATTCCCGGCCGCCGCGCCTCCTCGAGCCGGACGGCGGAGTACATGGCGCTGTTCCGCGCGCTGGAAGCCGCGCGCCGTCCCGCAGCCGATCGTCTCTTCGACGACCCGCTGGCCGCCGGATTCCTGCGTCTCCCTCTCCGCGCCGTCGTGTACGCCTCGCGCCTTCCCGGGCTCGGCGCCCGGATCCGGGCCTGGATCGACCGCCGCTGGCCGGGCGCGCGCGCGGCCGGCGTGGCACGGACGCGCTTCCTCGACGACCTCCTGCGCGCCGCGCTGCGGGAGGGAGTCGACCAGGTCGTCCTCCTCGGCGCCGGCTTCGACGCCCGCGCCCTCCGCGTCGCCGGCATCGAGCGCGCACGGGTCTTCGAGCTCGATCGCGCGGCCACCCAGGCCGCAAAGCAGGAGCGCATCCGGCGCGCACTCGGCGCCCTTCCCCGGCACGTGACCTTCGTGGCGCTCGACTTCGAACAGCGGGAGCTCGGCCCCGCGCTCCGCGCCGCGGGCTTCGACCCGAAGCGGGCGGCGTTCCTGCTGTGGGAGGGCGTCACGAACTATCTCACCGCCGAGGCGGTCGATTCGACACTCCGGAGTGTGGAAGGAGTAGCGTCTCCGGGCAGCCGGTTCGTGTTCACCTACGTCGACTCCGCCGTGCTCGCGCCGGGGCACCGGTCCGCCCGGGACGCGCGGCTCGTGGCCACGCTGCAACGCGCCGGAGAGCCGTGGACCTTCGGCCTGGATCCGGCCGAGCTTCCGGCCTACCTCGCTGCGCGGGGCCTCGACCTCGTCCAGGACGTCGGGACGCGCGAGCTCCGCGCACGGCTCATGGGGCCGACGGGGCCCCACCTCGAGGGCTACGAGTTCTACCGCGTCGCGGAAGCGCGCGTCCGCCGCGCGCGAGACGAGGCGCGCTGATGCCGAGGGTCTCCAAGGACCACCTCGACGCGCGGCGCCGACAGATCCTCGACGCGGCCGCCGAGTGCTTCGCACGCGAAGGCGTGCACCGCACCACGATGCAGGACGTGATCCGCGAGGCCGGTCTCAGCGCTGGCGCGATCTACCGCTACTTCGCGAGCAAGGAGGCGATCGTCGAAGCCCTCGCGACCGAGCGCCACGCGCGCGAACGCGCGCTGCTCGGCGCATCGACCGACGCGACGAGCCCGCGCGCCGCACTGCGCGCGATCGCACGGGCCTTCTTCCTCCCCCTCGACGACGCCCGCGCGCGCAAGGAGCGCCGGGTGGGCATCCAGCTCTGGGCGGAAGCGCTGCGTCACGACGGAATCCGGGCGCTCGTGCGCCGCGGCGCCGACGAGCCGCGCGCCCGTCTCGCCGCCCTCGTGCGCGCCGGGCAGCGCCGCGGCGACCTGCCGCGCGCGCTCGACCCCGACGCCGCAGCCCGGGCGATGCTCGCCCTCTTCCACGGCTTCGTGCTCCAGCAGGCCTGGGACCCGAGCGTCGAGGTGGCGCCCTACCTGAAGGCCGTGAACTCGCTGCTGGACGGCTGGAGCCCGCCCCGGCCCCGGAGGCGGCGTCGCTGACCGTCGGGCAGGCTCGCGGTCCGAGCCCGTGGCGGCTCCGCCTACGTGCAGACAATTCCGGGTCCGGCTCCGTTCCGGGCCCCGGCCCCCCCCGAGCCAAGGTCCTTTACAGCCCCACCGCTCCTGCGCGAGAATGGAACTAGAACACGTTCTACTTTTCTCGGCCCGCCCGATCGGCCGCCGTCGCGGTCGGAGGAGACCTCATGGAACGCTTCCCGCTTCCCCCGTTCCCCAACGGCTGGTTCAAGGTCTGCTACTCGGACGAGCTGCCGGTCGGCGGCGTGCTGCCCGTCCACGTCGTGGGCCGCGATCTCGTGGTGTTCCGGGGCGAGGACGGGAAGGCGCGCATCCTCGATGCCTACTGCCCGCATCTCGGCGCCCACCTCGGCGTCGGCGGCAAGGTCGTCGAGAACACCCTCCGGTGTCCCTTCCACGGCTGGCGCTGGAGCGGAGACGGCTCGTGCGCGGAGGTGCCGTACGCAAAGCGCATCCCCGCGGCCGCGAAGATCGCGCCGTGGCGCACCCTCGAGCAGAATGGGTTCGTCGCGAGCTGGTTCCACGAGGAGGGCGCGGAACCGAACTTCACGCCCGACCTGATCCCCGAGGTCAGCGATCCCGACTACACGCTGTTCGGACGCCGGCGGTGGGAGCTCGCTGCGCACCTCCAGGACCTCTACGAGAACGGCTTCGACGTCGCGCACTTCAAGACCCTCCATGGGATGGAGGTGAAGGGTGTGAACCTGACCGCAGAGGGGCCGATCATGAAGCTCCACCTCGAGTTCGCGCGCGATGCCGCGGCGCAGGCGAGCGCCGAGGGCATGGCCACGATCCGTTCGTTCATGTTCGGGCCGGGCCTCTCGCTGACGCGGGTAGCCGGCCTGATCGACGGGGTCTCGGTGCAGTCGCTCACGCCCACCGAGCCGGGCAAGATGGAGCTCACGCACAACTACTACCTGCACAAGGACTCGAACCGCGAGGTGGCGGACGGCTTCTTCGACTTCTACGCGAAGGACTGGGAGCTCGACATGCCGCTCTGGAACACGAAGATCGTGCGCGAAGCGCCCGTGCTCGCCGAGGGCGACGGCGACATCAGCAAGTTCCGGAAGTGGTACAGCCAGTTCTACTCGAAGCCCGTCTCCGTGAACTTCTGAGCGCACCAGCAGCCGCCCGGATGCCGACCGTCCAGACCGTTCTCGGGCCGATCGACGCGAGCGCGCTCGGCGGGACGATGTCGCACGTGCACCTCACGATCGACATCCTGTGCTGGCACATGCCCTACGGCGATCCGCGTGCCGCCAGGGAGGCGGACGGCGAGTTCACGCTCGGGAGCATCGGCCGCGTGCGGCGCAACGGTCTCGCGTGGCGCCGCAACCTCGTGCAGGACGACGTGGACCTCACGATCCGCGAGGTGGCGGACTACAAGGCCGCGGGCGGCAGCGCACTGGTGAACGTCGACCTGCCGGGCATGGGTCGCGACGTGCGCAAGTTGCAGCGGATTGCGCGCGAGACGGGCCTCCACGTCGTGGCCTCCACCGGCTGGTACATCCAGGCGTGTCATCCTCCCGAGATCGCCGGCAAGTCGGTGGAAGAGCTCGCGGAGATCATGGTCCGCGAGCTCGAGGAGGGGATCGACGGAACGGGCGTTCGGGCCGGGAACATTGGAGAGATCGGCCTCTCGGGGATGCCGCAAGACCCGTTCCAGCCGGCCGAGGAGAAGGTGCTGCGCGCGGCCGGCCGAGCACAGGCCGCGACGGGCGCGTCGATCACGCTGCATCCCAATGCACACCTCCTGCTGTACGGCGAGAAGCCCGTCGATCACTTCGATCTCTATCTCGACATTCTCGAGCAGGAGGGCTGCGATCTCGGGAAGCTCTACATGTCGCACCTCGGGCTCTTCCCCGACGTCGCCATCGCGAAGCGACTCCTCGCGCGCGGCGTCGGCTACGTCTCGTACGACCACTTCGGCCACGAGGAGTACGCCGAGGGCATCGGCCCGGGCCGCGGATTCTCGCCCGACAAAGAGGAGGTCGCGCTCGTGATGCGCCTCCTCGAGGCGGGGCTCGCGGACCGCGTGCTGCTGTGCGCCGAGATCGGCTGGAAGACCTGCTACAAGGCGTACGGCGGCTGGGGCTACAGCCACGTGTACGAGAACATCCTGCCGTGGCTGAAGGCGTGCGGGGCCACCGACGCCGAGATCCACACGATGATGGTGGACAACCCGCGCCGCCTGCACGGCCGGGGCTAGCGTCGCGACGGCGCCACGGCGACGAGATCCAGCACGGTCTTCCCCGCCGCCTCGAGATCCACCTCGACCCCGAGCTCGAGCGAGACGATCGCGCCCAGCGCGAGCGCGACGAGGATGCTGCCCACCTGACGCGCGTCCACGTCGGTCCGCAGCGCTCCGCCGTCCTGCCCGACGCGCGCCGACCGTGCGACGCGCTCCATCGCCTCGGTGAGGATGCGCCCGAAGCGCTCGCGCAGGCGCCCCGAGCGCTCGCATGCGTCGAGCAGTCGGTGGAGCGGTACGGCGCCGCCCTCGGACCCGGTCGCGAGGCGCATCATCCCCAGCACCGTCGTCACGAAGCGTTCGACCGTGCGCTCGAGGTCGTGCGTCTCCTCGCCGCGCGCCACGACCGCGTCGAGGAAGGGGCCGAGCACGCGCTCCATTGCGGCTACGAGGAACTCGTCGCGGTCCTTGAAGTGGACGTAGAACGCGCCCCGTGTGTACCCCGCGCGCGCGCAGATCGCGTCGAGGCTGGGCGCGTCGAGACCGCGCTCCGAGAACTCGGCGAGCCCCGCCAGCAGGAGCGCCTCCCGGGTCTCCTCCTTCGCGGCCTCGCGAGCGCCCCGGGTGTCCGCCATTGCCATTGACATACCGTTTCGTATGTGGAGAATCAAGTCGACATACGCGCTCGTATGTGAATTGCCGTCACGAGAGGAGGCCTCCCATGGCCGTCGCGAGCACCACCCCCGCGTCGACGACCGCCCCGACGTCTCCGCGCGAGGTCGCGCACATCCTGTCCCTGCATCTGCTCTGCCTGGTGCTGCCGGTGACCACCCTCGCGTTCCTGCTCACCGCCCCGCACCGGTGGTGGGCGTCGCTGCCGTGGTTCGGCGTCCTCGTCGCGTCCGTCGTCTACGACAAGCGCGCGCCGCGTGAGCTGCGCCAGCCGGCCGAAGACCTCCCGGCCTGGCCATTCGATGCGCTGCTCTACCTCCTCGTCGTGCTGCAGGTCGTGAACCTCGCGCTGACGGTGCACATGGTGTCGTCCCAGGGCTTCTGGCGGATCGACACGCTCGTGGCATCGCTGCTCGTCGGCGTGAACTCCGGCTACTCGGGCATCGTCGTCGGACACGAGCTGATCCACCGCCGCGAGCGGCACTTCCAGCTCCTCGGGCGCCTCCTCATGGGAAGCGTGTTGTACGAGCACTTCTACACCGAGCATCTCCGTGGCCATCACGCCCGCGTCGGCACACCCGCCGACCCGGCCACCGCCCGCTTCGGCGAGACGTTCCACCAGTTCTTCCGGCGCACCGTGCCCGGTCAGTTCAGGAGCGCGTGGCGGCTCGAGACGAAGCGCCTCGGAGACGAGGCCATGCCGCTCCTGGACCGGCGCATCCTCCGGAGCCGCGTGGTGCACGGGCTCGTGCTCGAGTGGGCCGTCGCGGTCGCGGTCCTGGCCTTCTTCGGACCGGGCGCCTTCGTCGTCTACGTCTTCCAGGCGGCCGTGGCCGTGCGACTGCTCGAAGCCGTCAACTACTTCGAGCACTGGGGGCTCGTGAGAACCGGGAAGCGTGTGCTGCCCGTGGACTCCTGGGACACCGACTCGTGGTTCACGCTCTACACGCTGGTGGGTCTCTCGCGACACGCGGACCATCACGCCTTCGCGATGCGTCCCTATGCGCAGCTGCGGCACTGGGAGGAGAGCCCGAAGCTCCCGTCCGGCTACTTCGGCATGGTCGAGATGGTGATCTTCCACAACCGCGAGTTCCGGAAGGTGATGACCGACGAGCTCCGCCGCCGCCGCCTCGGGCCCTTCGCGTCCGAGGCTCCTACAGCCGCCGCAGCGACTGCGCCTTGACCACCGCGTAGACCACGACGCCCGGACGGAGCTCGAGGGCTTCGACCGCTCCCGGTGTCACCTTCGCGACGATACGCTCACCGCCCACGTCGAGGCGGACGAGCGCATCGCCGCCGTCGCGCTCGATCGCTGCAATCGTCGCCTTCAGCACGTTCCGCGCGGAGATCCGCCCCGGCGGATCGGCCGCGAGCAGCACCTCCTCCGCGCGCAGGCCGAGCCGCACGCGCTCCCCCTCCGCCGGCGCGCCCGGGACCACGAGCCGCAGACCGCGCAGGGTCTCCACGATCGCGCCGCACGCGGCGGCTCGGGGGACGACGCGGGCCTCCAGCACGTTCTCGACGCCGAGGGCCTGCGAGAACGGCAGCACCGCACGGCTCCACAGCACCTCGCGCGGCGGACCCGACGCGACCACCCGTCCGGCCGCGAGCACGATCGCCACCTCACCGACGACCATCGCCTCGTCGGGATCGTGGGTGATGTAGAGCATCGGAAGCCCGAGCTCGTCCCGGACGCGCAGCAGGAAGGGCAGCACGCGCGTGCGCAGCGGCAGGTCGAGCGAGGAGAGCGGCTCGTCGAGGAGCACGGCGCGCGGGCCCGACGCCAGCGCGCGCGCCAGGGCCACGCGCTGGCGCTCGCCGCCCGAGAGTTCGCGCGGCCGGCGCGCGAGCAGGCCGCCGAGCTCGAGCACGTCGACCGCGCGCGCGAGGTGGGCCTCGCCCCGCCTCCCCGCGCGGCGGAGACCGAGCCGGAGGTTCCCTTCCACGCTGAGGTGCGGCAGGAGGGTCGGCTCCTGGGGCACCCATCCGAGGCCGCGCGCCTCGACCGGAACCCGCAGGCCGCGCGTCTCGTCCTCGAGCCATTCGCCCGCGACCTGGATCCGACCGCGCACCTCGGGCCGCAGACCGAGGACGCTCTCCAGCAGCGTGCTCTTGCCGGATCCGCTCGGCCCGAAGAGCACGGCGACGCGTGCCGTCCAGGCCGCCGAGACCTCGACGCTGAAGCCGGGCCAGCGGCCGCGCAGCTCGAGGCTCGTCTCGCTCACGCGCCGCGCTCCCGCACGACGGCGGGGGCGGCGGGGCCGCCGCGCCCGCGCCGCAGCCAGCCCTCGGCGGCGACCAGCGCGGCGAGCGCGAGCGCGAAGGACGCGGCGCCGAGAACGAGCGCGCCGGCGTCGTCACCCGCCTGCACCCGCGCCCAGATGCCCAACGCCAGCGTCTCCGTCCGACCGGGCTGGATGCCCGCCACGATCGCCGTCGCACCGAACTCTCCCAGCGCCCGCGTGAAGGCGAGCAGGGTCCCATAGAGGATCCCGCGCCGCGCGAGTGGGAGTGTGACACGCAGCAGCGTCGACCCGGCGGAGAGCCCGAGCGACCGCGCCACCTGCTCGAACCTGGGGTCCACCTCGGCGAAGGCCTGCTCGCAGGCGCGCGCGAGGAGCGGGAAGCCCACCACCCCGGCCGCGATCGCGGCCGCCCACCACGTGAACGCGACCTCCACGCCCGCCGCGGCGAGCGCGCCGCCGATCGGACCACGTCGGCCGAGGAGCAGGAGGAGCGCGAGCCCCACCGCGACCGGCGGCAGCACCATCGGGAGGGCCAGAACGGCCTGCACGAACGCCTTGCCGCGGAAGTCCCGGCGCGCGAGCCAGAGACCGACGGCCAGCGCAGGGAGGAAGGCGCCCGCCGTCGCCATCCCCGCCACGCGCAGCGTGAGAAGGGTCATCGAGGCGAATTCGTCGCCGCTCACGGCGCCCCGCCGGCCGCGGCGCCGCTCGCGGGCGCCGGGCTGAAGCCCGCCGCACGCAGCGTCCTCTGCGCCTCCGGGCCGTGCAGGTGACCCAGGAATGCGTCGGCGAGAGTCGTGTGCGATCCGGGCCGGCCGGCGACCCCGACCGCCACGTAGACGATCCGGGGCTGCTCACCGTCCGGGACGGTGAATGCGATCTGCGCGCGCTTCGCGACCCGCGCGTCGGTCGCGTACACGATGCCCGCGTCGGCGCTGCCGGAGTCCACGGCGGCGAGCGTGGCCCGCACGTCCTCCTGGTCGATCACCCGCCCGGCCACGGCGTCGAGGAGACCGCGTCGCGCGAGCCACTCGCGGGCGTACTTCCCGGCCGGCACCTGTGGTGCGGCGAGCGCGATGCGCCGAAGTCCCGGCCGTGCGAGATCGTCCGGGGAGCGCAGCGGCGGCGCGAGGCCGTCGGCCTCGATCACGACCAGCTGGTTGGACGCGAAGACCACCCGCGTGCGGGGACGAACGAGGCGGGCGGCGGCGAGGGCGTCGACGCTCGCTTCGTCGGCGGAGAGGAAGACGTCCGCAGGTGCGCCGGCCTCGATCTGCCGCGCGAGCACGTTCGACGCGCCGAACGAGAGCGCGACCCTCGCCCCGGCGTGGGCGGCCTCGAAGGCCCGTGCGATCTCGCGCGCGACCTCGCGCAGGCTCGCGGCCGCCCACACCGCCACCTCGTCCGGCGGCGCCGCGGGCGCAGCGGCGGCGCCGGCGACGCCCAGGGCGAGCACGGCGCCCGTGAAGACCCCTCGGGCGGCGCACCACCGTCCTTCGAAGAGCCCTGACCCGCGCTGCCTGCCTCCCTTGACGCGACGCATCGAGAGCCCACCTCCCGCGCGACGTGCGCCCAGCGGCATGGTAAGCAATTGAGCGCGAGCCGCGCGTCCTGCGGGAGCCGGCGCGTTGGGGGAATCGGGCGGCATGCGGACCCTGCTCGTGCTGGCGGGCCTGATCGTCGGCCTCGTCGTCTTCATGGCGGCCTTCGGCGTCGACGAGGGCGAGGTGGTGAACCTCACGACCGTCGATGCAAACGGCGCCCGGTTCGAGACGCAGCTCTGGGTCGTCGAGGAGGGCGGCCACCTCTGGCTCCGCGCGGGACGTCCAGCCGCGCACTGGCTCGCGCGTCTGCGCGCGCACCCCGAGGTGGAGCTCCAGCGCGGCGACGACACCGCCGGGTTCCGCGCCGTCCCGGTCGACGACCCGGCGACGCGCGCCGCGGTCAACCGCGCGATGGCCGCGAAGTACGGACGTGCCGATCACATGATCGCGCGCGTGTTCGATCGCGAGAATTCGGTCCCGATCCGGCTCGACCCCCTGCCCGCCGCGAACGCCCATCCAACGGCCCACACCCCACCCGAGTCGGCCGCGCGGTAGACTCGCCGGGCTCCTTCCCTCCGAGGTTGCCCATGACCGCTCCCCGTCCGGCTCTGCAGCCCGCCCGAGCGGCGATCGCCCGCGCGACCGGATCCCCGCGCAAGCACGCCCCCGCGGCGTGACGATCGGAGCGGCCTGGCCCGAGCTCGAGCTCCGGGTCGAATCGCTTGCGGCGGGCGGCGACGGCATCGCGCACGATCCCGGCGGCCGGGTGGTCTTCGTGCCGCTCACCGCCCCCGGCGACCGCGTGCGCGCACGCGTCGTGGAGGAGCACGCGCGTTTCGCGCGGGCCGAGCTCGTGGAGATCCTGACGCCGGGGCCGGCGCGCGTCGCACCGCCCTGCCCGGTGTTCGGGAGCTGCGGCGGGTGCGCGTGGCAACACGTGGACTACGCGGCGCAGGTCGAGGCCAAACGGGAGATCCTGCGCGCGGCGCTCGAGCGCATCGGAGGCGCCGCGCTGCCCGCCGAGATCCCGTTCACCCCGTCGCCGCGGGCGTTCGGCTATCGCGCACGCGCCCGGGTCGTCGTCCAGGACGGCCGCCTGGGCTATCGAAGACGGCGGTCGCACGCGCTGTGTGACACCGTTCGGTGTCCGATCCTGCTGCCCGCGCTTGAGGCGGCGCTTCCGGGTCTCGCGCGCGATCGGACCGGCGAGTGGGAGCTGGCGGCGGGCGCCGGCGACGAGGTGCGCGCCACGTGGGTGCGGGGGGGCGCGCGCGCCGGCCAACACGGTTCCGCGCGAGCGCAGCGCGGCGCCCCGATCACGCTCCGCGTCGGCCCGGACCGCCTCCTGGTCTCGCCTGCCGTCTTCGCGCAGTCGAACGCGCTGCTCCTCGAGACGCTCGCAGCGGCGGTGCACGATGCGGCGCGGTCGGGAGCGGTCGCGCTCGAGCTGTACGCGGGCGCGGGCTTCTTCACGCTCGGTCTCGCCCGGCGCTTCGCACGCGTGATCGCGGTCGAGTCGCACCCCGGCGCGGTGACCGACCTCGAACGGAACCTGCGTTCCGCGGGCCTCTCGAACGTCGAGGTCCGTGCGGCGCGCGTCGAGACGGCGCTCGCTGCCCCCCTCGGCGGCCGGCCCGACGCCGTCGTGCTCGATCCGCCGCGCACGGGGCTCGCGCCGGGGGCGGCCGAAGCGCTCGCTGCGCTGCGCGCGCCGCGGATCGCCTACCTGTCGTGCGATCCCGCGACGCTGGCGCGCGACGTCCGTGTGCTCTGCGATCGCGGGTACGCGATCGCCGCGGTGCGCGGGCTCGATCTCTTCCCGCAGACGCCGCACGTGGAGGCGTTGGTCGAGCTGGAGCTGCAGCCGGAGGGAGCCGGGGAGCGCGTGCGCTAGGGCGCGACGAGCCCGTGCCGGAGCGCGTAGCGCACGAGCTCGGTGGCCTTCTTCACCCCGAGCTTGCGCATCAGGCTCGTCCGGTGCGCTTCCACCGTCTTCGTGCTGATGCGCAGCGTGCTCGCGATCTCCTTGGCGGAGAGACCGTCGGCGATCAGGTGCACGATTTCGCGCTCGCGGCCGGAGAGCACGGAGAAGGGGTCGTTGCCGCGATCGGGCGTGCGCAGCTGCGCGACGATCTCCTTCGCGATCGGAGGGCTGAAGAAGCTGCCCCCCTTCACGACCGCGCGGACGGCCTCGAGCACGTCGGAAGCCGGCCCGTTCTTCAGCAGGTAGCCGTCGGCGCCCAGGGCCACCGCGCTCTGGACGAGGGGCGCGTCGCCGTGGACGGAGAGCAGGATCGCCTTCACGGTCGGGAAGCGCCGCCGCATGCGCTCCAGGGTCTCGAGGCCGCCGAGCTTCGGCATGCTGATGTCGAGGATCACCACGTCGGGGCGCTCGGAGTCGACCCGTGCGAGGAGCTCCTCGCCGTCCGCGGCCTCGCCGCAGACCGTGATGTCGGACTCACGCTCGAGGAGCCGGCGGAGGCCCTCCCGGACGATGCCGTGGTCGTCGGCGATCAGGATCGAGGTCATGCGCGTAGGTATAACCCTGGAGGAGGTCCGAGCCAAGCGGGACGTCGCCGCGCCGAGGCGCGGCGTACGCCTGACACGTTGCGCGCCGGCGGCTACGCTGGTCGCACCGGAGAGGAACTTGGCCGCTTCCCAGGCTCCCCGCGCGACAGCGGATGCGGCTCCCGCCGCAGGCCGGTTCGTGCTCTACCTCGAGGGCCCGAGCGATCGCGACATCCTCGGCGCCTGGGCATGGCGCGTCTCCCCGGCGCTCGCGCGCGCCCTCGGCGACGCCGCCGTGATCCTCGGAGGCCGCCAACCCGCCCGGGCCGCGGAGCACTTCCGCAACGTGCGCGCGGTGGATCTCCGCGCACGCGGCATCTGCGTCCTCGATCGCGACGACGGCGGGGCAGCGCCTCCCGCGAATGCGACGGCCGAAGACGGCCTCGAGGTCTTCACGTGGGGTCGGCGGCACATCGAGAGCTACCTCCTCGTGCCCGAAGCGCTCCTCCGCGCCGCCGGCCTCCCGCCCGACGACCCGCGCTCCACTCGACTCCTGCGAGGCGTGCTCCCCCCCTCGAACGACGAAGGCGCCCATCGCGACCTCCACGCGAAGACCCTCCTCTTCGAAGGCGGCGCGCTCGCGCGCGCGCTCGGCCGTCCCCTCCCGCCCGGTCGGATCGCGCGGCAGATGGACCGCCGCGACCTCCACCCCGACGTGTTGGACCTGCTCGCCCGCATCGCCGCGGGAATCGCGGGCGACCCTGCGGGCGTCCCGGCCGCTTTTCCCTTGCCGGAGGACCTGCCGCGAGGGTAAAGAGGTCGGTGGAGGCTCCCCCCGTGCCCACCGCGCAGATCGACCCCGATCACGACACCGGCAACCTGGATCTGGAGGGAGGGAGCCCCCGGCGCGCGTCCGGCCGCGAGACGCGCGGAGGGTTCGACAAGCGCCTCTTGGAGGAGCCGCTCTCGGTCCTGCCCGCACGACGGCCGCTCGTGCTCGGCCGCGATGCTTCGGTGACGGAGGCAATCCGCGAGATGCAGCGCGAGCATCGCGGCGCGGTCGTGATCACCGAGGACGGCACGGCCGGCTCGCGTCTCACCGGGATCTTCACCGAGCGGGACGTCCTCCTGCGCGTGGCGGACCGCGGCCGGAATCCGGCGACCCTGCGCCTGGCGGAGGTGATGACGGTCGAGCCGGAGCGCCTGCCCGAGGAATCGAGCATCGCGTGGGTGCTGAACAAGATGTGTGTGGGCGGCTTCCGTCACGTCCCCGTCGTGGACGCAGAAGGTCGACCGGTCTTCGTGATCTCGGTGCGGGACGTCGTCGAGCTCCTGGTCGAGTCCTTCCCGCGCGAGGTGCTGAACCTGCCGCTCGAGTACGGCGCCGACCGCCAGCGCTCTCGCGAGGGGGCGTAGGCCCGTTGGGGCGGCGGCTCGGACGTCGGGCCGCTCGGCTCGCCATCGTGCTACCGGCGCTCGCGCTCGCATGCTCGGGGAGCGACCGCCCCGACGGCAAGATCGAGGGGAAGCGGCGACCGGAGGCCGCCCTCGCCGCGGAAGGCACGGCGCAGGAGACGGCCCTCGCCGCGCTCGATGCGCACGCCGGAGCCCGGACGCTCCCGGCCAAGCGGATCCTGTTCGGCGACCTCCACGTCCACACGACCTTCTCGATCGATGCGTTCTTCCTGTCGCTCCCGATCGTCGCGGGCGAGGGCGCGCACCCCCCGGCCGATCTCTGCGACTTCGCGCGGTACTGCTCCCAACTCGACTTCTACGCGCTCACCGACCACGCCGAGTCGCTCACGCCGGAGCACTGGACGGCCGAGCGGGAGAGCGTCCGACAGTGCAACGCCCTGGCCGGGGATCCCTCGGATCCCGATCTGGTCGCCTTCACCGGCTTCGAATGGACGCAGGTCGGCGCAACGCCGGAGACGCACTTTGGACACAAGTGCGTGTTCTTCAAGAGCGACGCCGACGCCGCGCTTCCAGCGCGGCCGATCAACGCCCAGGGTGACGACGGCGGAAACCTCTTCGCCGGCCTCGAGGCTGCGAAGGGTCTACGCTGGTTCGATCCGCTCGGCTACCGCGACTACGCGGACTTCCTCTGGCTCATCGACCGCATCGGTCAGCTTCCGCGCTGCGCGCGCGGCACCGACACCCGCACGCTGCCCGCGGACTGCATGGAGAGCGCTGCGACGCCCGACGTCCTGTTCGAGAAGCTGCACCAGTGGGGCTACCCGGTCATGGTCATCCCTCACGGGACGACGTGGGGCCTCTACACGCCCCCCACCACGTCGATGGACAAGCAGCTCACGCGCAAGTACCTCGACCCCGCGCTGCAGCCCCTGATCGAGGTCATGTCCGGCCACGGGAACAGCGAGGTGTACCGCTGGTGGTCGGAGTTCGACGTCGATCCCGACGGCAAGAAGGTCTGCCCTGCCCCCACGCGAGACTATCTGCCGTGCTGCTGGCAGGCCGGCGAGATCATGCGGAAGCGTTGCGGCGACTTGTCCAGCGACGAGTGCGAGCGGCGCGTCGAGGATGCGAAGCGCCTCGCGATGGACGCGAACGTGGCGCCCCATCTCGTCTTCCCCGACACGCGCGCGGAGGACTGGCTCGACTGCGGGCAGTGCCGCGACTGCTTCAAGCCCTCGCTCGGTTACCGCCCACGCGAGTCCGTCCAGTACACGATGGCGCTGTCGAACTTCGACGAGCCCGACGCGAGCGGTCGCCCGCTCCGCTTCCAGTACGGGTTCGTCGCGTCGAGCGACAACCACAAGGCGCGCGCGGGAACGGGCTACAAGCAGTACGACCGCCGGCAGATGACCGAAGCCGCGGGGGCGCGCTCCAGGTTCTACGACGACCTCGCGCGGCGGCGACGGAACTCCCCGCAGAACGACGGCTTGCTGCCGACGCCCGTCGACGAGCTGCACGGCCTGCTCGGCGCCGACGTCGAACGCGTGGCCAGCTACCTCTACCCCGGCGGCCTCGTGGCCGTCCACAGCGCGGGCCGCAGCCGCGAGGCGATCTGGGAAGCGCTCCAACGCCGCGAGGTGTACGGAACGAGCGGCCCGCGCATCCTCCTGTGGTTCGACCTGCTGAACGGCCCCGAGGGCCCCGCCCCCATGGGCAGCAGCGTCGCGCTGACGGGCCCGCCGCGCTTCGAGGTGCGCGCCGTCGGCTCCGCGGTCGAGCAGCCCGGCTGCCCGGAGACCAGCACGCGCGGCCTCACCCCGGAACGGCTCGCCCGGCTGTGCCGCGGCGAGTGCCACAATCCCGGCGACACGCGACACCCGATCGCGGCGATCGAGATCATCCGGATCCGGCCGCAGAGCTCGCCGGGCGAGGACGTGAACCGGCTGATCGAAGATCCGTGGCTCCGCTTCGAGTGCGCTCCGGATCCCGCAGGCTGCACGGTGCAGTTCGAGGATCTGGAATTCCCGAAGCTGGGACGCGACACCCTCTACTACGCGCGCGTCCTCCAGCAGGAGACGCCCGCGGTGAACGGCGCCAACCTCCGCACGACCTTCGACGCGGCGGGCAACGCCGTCGCCACGCAGCCCTGCTACGGCGACTACCGCACCCCCTTCGACGACGACTGCCTCGCGCCGGTGCAGGAGCGCGCGTGGTCCAGCCCGATCTTCGTCGGACCGGTCCAGTAGAGACGCGCCCGCGCCCTTCCCGCCCACCCGGATCACGGATCGCTGGGGTCGCTGAGCAGCGGCGCTGGGACCTCGGTACCGGCGAGCCTTGCGCGCCGCAGCTCCGTCACGAGCTCGATGGCCCGCGGCAGGAAGGCAACGCCGAGCACCACGTTCAGGACCAGGAAGGTCGCGTTCGTGGCGAACGCATAGGCGATCAGGGTGTCGCGGTCGGCGAAGTCGGCGAAGCAGCCGACCCATGCGAGCTCCCGCGTTCCGAAGTTCCCGAGCGACGGCACCGACAGCGCGGCGTAGAGGATCGGGATGCGCGCCGCGAGCGCCCACCATGGAATGTGGATCCCGAAGCTCTCCGCGGTCCACTTCTGCACGACGACGTCGGCAGCGGCCAGCAGCATGAACCAGCCGAGGAACGGCGCCAGGGGCCTGAGATGAAGCCCGGCGAGCCACTCGCCGAGCGACGAGCGCGCCACCCAGCGCAGGACCGAGCCGGCCCTCACCAGCACCACGGCGATCGCGACCGTGAGCCAGCCGATGGAGGCGGCGATCACCACGTCCCGGTTCGCCTGGTAGCCGCCCTGAAGGAACACCAGCGCGAGCGTGGCTTGCAGGAGCAGCACGAACGTGTGACACAGGAACGGGATACCCGTCGCGGCGATCACCGCCGCGAGCCGGCCCGGGGCGAGCTGCGTGAGCCCGAGGATGAACGCCGCGTCGCCGAAGCTGTGGTTCACGGCGCGCACGAGCTCCGACCCCCCGCGCAGCGCGAGCACGGAGCGGCGCGGCACGGGCGTCACGAAGCGGCGGATCGACTCCGCCTGGAGCAGCGCCCACGCAATGAAGAAGATGCCCTTGTCGAGGGCGGTGACCGCCAGGAACAGGGGCAGGTCCGCCTCGCGCGTCTTCTCGTAGAGCGCGCCCCAGTCGGTCGCGAAGCCGAACACGTAGACGAGCGCGGCGAGCGAGATCACCCACGGGAGGAGCGGACGCAGACGATGCCGTTTCGCGGGGGCCACGGACCGCGCATCATACCCCGCTCGAAGGTGCTAGAACGACGGCGTGCGAGCGATGAGCCTGGCGGAGCCGGCCGCCGCGGAGACCCGGCCGCTGCGACTCGAGGATCGCGAGGTGCCGAGTCCGGGATCGGGCGAGGTGCTCGTGCGCGTCGAGGCGTGCGGCGTCTGCCGCACCGACCTCCACGTCGTCGAAGGGGATCTCCCGGCGCGACGGCGCCCGATCGTACCGGGCCACGAGGTGGTGGGGGTGGTCGCCGGGCGCGGCGCCGGGGCGGAGCGTTTCCGCGAGGGAGATCGCGTCGGCATCCCGTGGCTCCGCCGCACCTGCGGCGCGTGCCGCTTCTGCCTGCGTGGCGCCGAGAACCTCTGCCTCCGGCCCCGCTTCACGGGCTGGGACGACGACGGCGGCTACGCCGACTTCGCGCTCGTGCCCGAGGCGTACGCGCACGCCCTGCCGCGCGAGCTCGACCCGCGCGACGCCGCGCCGCTGCTCTGCGCGGGCATCATCGGGTATCGCGCGTTCGTGTCGTCGGGCGCTCCGCCGGGCGGGAGTCTCGGGCTGTGGGGCTTCGGCGGCTCCGCGCACATCGTGATCCAGCTCGCGCGGCACCGCGGCTGCGACGTCTTCGTGTTCAGCCGCGAAGACCGTCACCGGGCGCTGGCCGCGGAGCTCGGAGCGGCATGGGTCGGAGGCAGCTTCGACGCGCCGCCCCGACCGCTCGATGGCGCGATCCTGTTCGCGCCCGCCGGCGAGCTCGTCCCGGTCGCGCTCGAGCGGCTCGACCGCGGAGCGACGCTCGCCGTCGCCGGGATCCATCTCTCGCCGATCCCGGTGCTGGACTACGAGCGGCACCTCTTCCAGGAGCGTACGCTCCGCAGCGTCACCGCGAACACGCGCGAGGATGCACGGGAGCTCCTGCGCCTCGCCACCGAGATCCCGCTCGTGACGCACACGACGCCGTACCCGCTCGAAGCGGCGAACGAAGCGCTGCTCGACCTGAAGCAGGACCGCATTCGCGGTGCTGCGGTGCTGGAGGTGGGCGGGGCGAGCGGCGTCGGAAATGGATCGGAGGGCAGTTAGGGGCGGAATGACGCGATCTGCACAGCGACCCAGCCACCACCACCCCAAACCACCCTCCGGAACAACATCCCGCGCCACCAACGCCGCCCCGAGCGAGCGTCAAACCCGCAGCCCCCGCGTTCGCGGCCCGAGCTCCTGCCTCACGATCTCGTATGCGGTGCGCGCCCACTCGACGAGGAGCGGGCGTGTGTCGCGCGGGTCGATGATCTCCTCGACGCCGAACGCCTCGGCGGTGAGCAGCGGCGACCGCAGCGACTCGAGCTCGCGCTCGAGTCGTGCGCGCAGCGCGTCGGGGTCGTCCGAGGCGTCGAGCTGGCGGCGGTAGGCGGCCTCCACGCCGCCCTCGATCGGCAGCGAGCCCCATTCCCCCGACGGCCACGCGTAGCGGAGGTTCAAGCGGTGGTGTTGTCCGTGGCCGGCGCCCGCGACTCCGAAGACGCGTCGTACGATCACCGAGCACCAGGGCACGCGCGCCTGGTAGACGGAGATCAGGGCGCGCACGCCCTGCCGCACGGTGCCGCGCCGCTCCGCCTCGATCCCGATCAGAAAGCCAGGGTTGTCGACGAAGTTCAACACGGGGAGGTGGAACTGGTCACAGAAGTCGACGAAGCGCGCCATCTTCTGCGATGCGTCGGCGTCCGGAGAGCCGGCGAGCTGCCGCGGGTCGTTCGCCATGACTCCGATCGGAATGCCGTCGAGCCGCGCGAGCGCCGTGAGGAGCGGGCGCCCGTAGTAGCGTGCGAGCTCGAACACCGAGCCGCGATCGAGGACGAGCTCGAGCAGACGGCGCACTTCGTACGTCTTGCGGCGCTCGCGGGGAACGAACGACAGCAGCGCCTCCTCGCGGCGGTGCGGATCGTCGGTCGGCTCCGTGCGGGGCGGCGCCTCGAACACCGACGCCGGCAAATAGGACAGGAAGCGGCGGATCTGCGCGAGTGCGTCGTCCTCGCTCGTCGCCTCGTTGTCGACGACTCCGCTCCCGCGCGCGTGGATCGCCGATCCGCCCAGCTCTTCCTTCGTCACCTCGCGGCCGAGCGCCCGCCGCACCACTGGCGGGCCCGCTACGAACACCTGGCTGGTGCCGCGCACCATCACGGAGAAGTGGGATGCGGCGACCCGTGCCGCTCCGAGCCCCGCGACGGGACCGAGCGCGGCCGCGGCCACGGGGACCAGCGAGAGCAGCTCGACGGACACGTTCCAATCCGGGAGCGCCGGCACGTAGGACCGCCGCATCGAGGACTGCTGCTTCACGCTCCCGCCGCCGCCCGTGCCGTCGACGAGGCGTACGAGCGGCAGGCGCAGCTCGTGGGCGGCCTTCTCGGCCCATCCCATCTTGTTCCCGATCGCGCCGTCGGCGGCGCCGCCGCGCACCGTGAAGTCGTCTCCTCCGACCACGACGCGTCGGCCCCCGATGCACCCCGTCCCGCAGACGAAGTTCGAGGGCGTGAACGATGCGAGACGACCCGCTTCGTCGTACTCCGCACGGCCCGCCAGCACGCCCGTCTCGTGGAAGGAGCCGGGGTCGAGGAGACGATCGATGCGCTCGCGAACCGTCAGCCGGCCCGCAGCGCGCGCGCGCGCCACGCGCTCCTCGCCGCCCATCTCCCGCGCGAGCCGCGCGCGGCGTTCGAGCTCCTCGAGCTCGGGCTTCCACGACATTCACGCATCGTAACCCAGCGGGGCGTCGCTCTGCCGTGACACATCGAGGGTGGCCCGGGCTATGGTCGCGCGGTGGGAGAAGCGCACTTCCTCGAGCAGCTCCTGCTCGCGCTCGCGATCTCCGCGGCCGGGGTCGCGCTGTTCGCGCGACTGCGCCTCCCGACGATCCCCGGCTTCCTCGTGATGGGCGCGCTCGTCGGCCCGGGCGTGCTCGGGCTCGCCCCGAGCTCCGAAGCGGTGCGCTCGCTCGCGGAATTCGGCGTCGTGTTCCTGATGTTCGAGATCGGGCTCGAGCTTCCGCTCGAGACTCTGAGGCGCGCGTGGCGCACGCTCGTCGCCGTGGGCGGCCTCCAGGTGACGATCACGCTCGCCGTCGTTGCCCTCGGGGCCGCCGCCTCCGGCCTCTCCGGCCGCAACGCCCTCGTGATGGGCGGGCTCGTCGCCATGTCGAGCACTGCGCTCGTGATGCGCATTCTCTCGGAGCGCGGCGAGACGCACTCGCCCCACGCCCAGCTCGCCGTGGGGGTCCTGATCTTCCAGGACTTGTGCATCGTCCCGCTGCTCGTGGGCCTTCCGATCCTCGCCGGTGTCGTGGCTCTGTCGCCCGGCCCGCTCGCACTCGCGCTCGGCAAGGCCGGCCTGGCGCTCGGTACGCTCTTCCTCGCGACCGGCTTCGCCGTGCCATGGGCGCTCGACCGGCTGGTGCGACTCCGCTCCCGCGAGCTCTTCAGCCTCGTCGCGTTCCTGCTCGCCGTCGGCTCGGCAGTCGCCGCGGAGGCGATGGGCCTCACGCTCGCCGTCGGCGCGTTCTGCGCGGGTCTCATGCTGGGCTCGTCGCCGTGGGCGCACCAGCTGACGGCGGAGATCGTGCCGCTCCGCGGCGTCCTGCTCGGCGTATTCTTCACCGCGATCGGGATGTTGTTCGATCCCTCGGTGGCGCTCCGGCTGTGGCCCGGCGTCCTGCTCTATCTCGGGGCCGTGGTCGTCCTGAAGGCCTTGATCGTATTCGGCGTCGTGACGTTCGCTCTCCGGCGCACCCCGCGCCTCGGGCTGCTCACCGGCATCGCGCTCGCGCAGACCGGCGAGTTCTCGTTCGTACTGGCCGAGGAGGCGCGCGGGTTCGGGCTCCTGCCCCCCGACCTGCACCAGGTCTTCATTGCCGGCTCGATCCTCAGCCTCCTCGCGGCGCCCTTCCTGATCCAGCTCGGCCCCGCGCTGGCGGCGCGCCTCTCGGGCGGCAGCGCGCGCGCGCTCGGGGGGAGCGAGCTGGACGCCGTGCCCGCCGAGGCGCCACGGGTGCTGCTCGTCGGCTTCGGTCTCACCGGACGCACGGTCGCGCGCGTGCTGCGCGCAGCGAAGATCCCCTACCGCGGCGTCGACACGAACCCGGAGAACGTGCGCGCAGCGCGGCGCGCGGGCGAGCCCGTAGCCTTCGGCGACGCGACGCGGCCTGCGATGCTCCAACTGCTCGGCGTCGAGCACGCGCAGCTCGTCGCCATCGCGATCTCCGATCCGTTCGCGACGCGCGCGGTCGTGTCGCACGTGCGGCGCATCGCGCCGCAAGCTCGCATCGTCGTCCGTACGCGCTACGTGGCCGAGGTGGACGCGCTCTATCATGCGGGTGCGTCGGCCGTGATCGCGGAGGAGTTCGAGGCGACGCTCGACATGATGAGCGCGGTGGCGAAGGCGGCGGGAGTCTCGGGCGAGGCGGTGGCGCGCGTCGCGGATCAGCTCCGCGAGGAGGGCTACGAAGCCCTGCGCGCGCCCACGACGGTGCTCGCCGACCCCTGGTTCGCGGACCTCCTCGCCGACGCCGCGACGGAGTGGATCGACGTGCCGGCCGGGCCGGCGTCCGGGCGCTCGCTGTCCGAGCTGGAGGTTCGGTCGCGCACGGGGGCCAGTGTGGTGGCGGTGAGGAGGGGCGACGACACCGAAGTGAATCCCCCGCCCGAGCGCCGGCTCGCCGACGGGGACCGCCTGCTCGTCCTCGGCAGCCCCGACGCGCTCGGACGGCTGCGCGATCTCCTCGGAAGCCCGGTATGAAGGCCCTGGTCCTCGACTTCGACGGCGTCATCGCGGACAGCGCCCCCGAGGCGTTCCGAGTGGCTCTGCGCACCTACACCGAGCTATGTCCCGCGAGCGGGCTCGCCTCCCGGGACCCGGACGCCCTGTACGCCGCCTTCGTCGACCTGATGCCGCTCGGGAACCGGGCGGAGGACTTCGGCGTCGCCCTGCGCGCGCTCGACTCCGGCGTGCGCGTGGCGGACCAGACGGACTACGACGTCTTCTACGCCGCGCAGGCGGAAGACTGGCTGGGCGACTTCCACCGGCGGTTCTACGAGGTCCGGGCGGAGCTCTCGCGGACCGATCCCGCGGCCTGGCGCGCGCTGCTCCCGCCCTATCCGCGGCTCGTCGAGACGCTCCGGCGGCGAGCGGGCGACGCCGCCTATGCGATCGCAACGGCGAAGGACCGCGCGTCCGTGGGCGCGCTCCTCGAGGGCTATGGGCTCCGAGGTCTCTTCCGACCTGAGCTCGTGCTCGACAAGGAGACGGGCGTGCACAAGACCGCCCACCTCGAGCACCTGCGCGCCGTCCTCGATCTCCCGTTCCGGGAGCTCACGTTCGTCGACGACAAGGTGAACCATCTCGATGCGGTGTCGCGTCTCGGCGTACGCTGCGCGCTCGCTGCGTGGGGCTACAACGGTCCGCGCGAGCACGCGCTGGCCCGAGCGCACGGCCACCTCGTGTGCCGCCTCGAAGACGTGGATGCGCTCTTCTCCACTTCCCGCGGCGGGGGAAGCCGGAGTAGGATCGAACGACCGGCCCGGAGCGCGCCGGAGGAGGGGTCATGAGCCAGGGGAACCTCGGTCCGGGAGGCTCGGGCGTTGCGGTCGAGACCAAGCGCAGCTTCACCGACCGCCTGTTCGGCGCGTTGAAGCTCGACGCGACGGTCTACGAAGAGGTCGAGCACGACCCGACCGCGCTCTCGCAGGCCGCGCTCGTCGTGGCGCTCGGCGCGTTCGCCCAGGGCGCCGGGATGGCGAGCGACGGGGGTCAGGCGGGCGTCCTCGCGGGAATCGTCGGCGCCTTCCTCGGCTGGTTCGTCGGGACCGCGATCGTCTGGATCATCGGCGTGAAGATCATGAAGCACACGTCCGACTACCCGGAGCTGCTGCGCACGCTCGGCTTCGCCTCCGCGCCCAGCCTTCTGTTCGGGCTCGGCGCCCTGCCGCTCGGAGGGCTGCGTGGCGTGGTGGCGTTTGCCGTCTGGGTCCTCACGACCATCGCCTACGTCATCGCCGCGCGACAGGCGCTCGACGTGAGCACCGGCCGCGCCGTCTTCATCTGCGTCCTGGCTTCCCTGGCGCCGGTGGTGCTCGTCGTGCTGATCAGCATGTTCGTCGCCGGCGCGGCCGGTCTCACGGGCGCCTCCCCCGGCACGATGGCGCCCTGATCACGCTGCATCGCGCTTCCGTGTATTGCCGAGGCCACCGCTTCCGGCCTACCTTCCGCTCGTCCGGCGAGCAACCGCCGGAGGAGCGGCGTCCTTGGATCCTGGCTTCCGCATGCACGCCGAGCGAACGCCCAACCCGAACAGCATCAAATGGGTGCTGGGTGAGGCCATCGTGCCGGACGGCGCCAGCGCGCACTTCGCGTCCGCTCCGACGCCGGAAGTGTCCCCGCTCGCCGCCCGGCTGTTCGAAGTTCCGGGCGTGGTCGGCGTCTTTCTTGCGGGCAGCTTCATCACGGTCACGAAGCGAGACGACGTCGAGTGGACGGATGTCGCCCAGGCTCTGGTCGACGCGATCAAGACCTCGTTCGGATCGGGCGAGAAGGCACTGGGACCCGGGTTCGAGGCGGCGAGACGGGCTGGGCCCGCCGGCGAGGTCGAAGAGCGCATCCGCCGCATCCTGGAGCAGGAGATCCGGCCGGCCGTCGCGATGGACGGCGGCGACGTCATCTTCGCGGGCTACCGGGACGGGGTCGTGGAGCTCTTCATGCAGGGCTCGTGCAGCGGGTGCCCGAGCTCGCGAGCGACGTTGAAGCTCGGGATCGAAGCCCGTCTCAAGGAAGAGATCCCGGAGATCACCGAAGTGGTGGCGGTCTAGCGGGCAGCGGGCGCCACCCCCCACGGCGCCCGCGAAGCGTGAGCAGCAGGAGAGGCCGAGAGTCCATGACCCAGGGGGAGTGGCGCGGGCAGGCACTGCGCCGGGGGAAGAGGCAGCGTCGACTGCGCGCGCGCGGCCTCGCCACACTGCTGCTGCTCGCCAGCGCCCTCGTCCTGGCCGTCGGCTCCCTCGTCGGACCGTCCCTGGGCCCCCCTCCCGCGGCGGCCGCCCCGCCCGCGGAACAGACCGCAGCGGCGGTGCCCACCCTGCCGCAAGCTCCGGGCTCCGCCGTGCCGAAGCGCCGTCCCGATGTCGCGGTGGCAGCGCCCGCAGCGGCGCCCGGTCCCCCCGTCCCTGGCGAGATCCTGCGCCACCTGCCCGTCACGCCCGACGTGCTCGTTCCCCCCGCCGCCCTCGCCGCGGACCGGGACGACGACCGGGCCTCCGGGGCGGCGGCGGCGCTCTACGAGATCCTGCCGAGCCCGCCGACGGCCGCGGGCGTCGCGAGCCCGCTCCGCGTCGAGTACACGTTCGACGGCCGCCTCGAGCGCCGCGTCTTCGAGATCCTCGACTCCCGCGGCATCCGGCTCGCGAACGTCGTCGTCATGGACCCCGCCACGGGACGCCTGCTCGCGTATGCGTCGAGCGACACCGAACGGTTTCCCCCGAACCGAACCTATCCGGCGGCCTCCTTGATCAAGGTGGTGACGGCGGCCGCCGCCCTCCACCACGACCGCGAGCGCGCGGAGCAGCCGTGCCGCTTCCTCGGGAGCCCCTACACCCTGACGCCGGCCCGCATCAACCCGCCACGGCGCGGCCAGACGGTGACGCTCGAGCGCGCGCTCGCCACGTCGAACAACCAGTGCTTCGCACAGCTCGCCGTCCATGCCATCGGGACGGACGCGATGGTGGATGCGATCAAGCGGTTCGGGTTCCTGCGTTCGCCCGCGCCGGGCCATGCGGCGGGCACGATCGACGCCGGCTCGGACTCCTACGATCTGGGACGCCTCGGGTGCGGCCTGACTGGCTGCTGGATCACTCCGCTCCACGCGGTGCAGCTCGGTGCGAGCCTCGCGGCCGGGCGCGTGCCCGAGCCGTGGTGGATCGCGCAGGTGACCGATGCACAGGGCCGGGAGCTCACGCTTCCCCCCCGGCGCGCAACGCGGCAGGTGCTGACTCCGGCGCTCGCCGACGAGCTGCGGTCGATGCTCGTCGAGACGACCGAGGCCGGGACGGCCCGGCGCGGCTTCCACGACGGCGCGGGCCGGCCGCTGCTCGGCGAAATCCGCGTCGCGGGAAAGACGGGGAGTCTGAGCGGCACCGACCCCGCCGGTCGCTACGAGTGGTTCACCGGGGTGGCACCTGCGGAGAGCCCGACCGTCGCGATCGCCGTGGTCGTGGTGCAGCAGCAACGGCTCTGGGTGCACGCGTCGCAGGTCGCGGGCGAGGTGCTGCACGCGTACTTCTGCGAGACCGGCGACGGCTGCCCCGGCGGCGGCACCATCCGCTCGACCGCCGAGCTGGAGCGCGCACAGCGCAAGCCGATGAAGGCGAGGCGTTCGGTGCACCGCACGAAGCGCTCGCGCGGAGGCTGACGCGTCGCGTGCGCGAACGCGCGTGGTTCACGGACGCGTCCACCACCCTTCACGCATCGCCCCCCGCCTGACCCCACCGGCCACCCGCGCGCTGGCCCAGCCCTTGCAGTCCGGCTCTTCGGGACGTCTTCGAGGAGCGGTCGTGATGCAGCGCTGTCCGCGATTGCGGTCCGTCACGTTTGCGTGTCTCGCGCTCTGCGCCTGTGGCGCACAGCCCGTTCCGCTCGCCGTCCAGGCCGGGGGCAGCGTGGCGCTCGCCGTCATGGGCGAGCGGATCGGCGACGGCACGCCGGGCTTCGGCGGCGCATGGCTCGCGGCCGCGGGCCGTTACGACGATCAGCGCGGCGAGCTCGTCCTCTCGCTCCGCGCGCCGGGCGGAGGGGTCGAGCACCCGCTCGTCACTCAGCTCGTGACCCGCGCGCTGCCCGATCCGGCCTCGGACGGCGGCATCGCGAACCAGGTGGAGACGACCGGGGCGCTCGACGTCGGCCTCGGCCAGGTGCTCGCGCTCGTGGACGTGCCCGCCACCACCCCGCCGGGCACGTACGACGTGGTGGTCCGCCAGCGACGGCGCGTGTCCACCACGCAATGGGAGACGCTTCCGGGTGTCGGATGGTCCCAGCGCCTGAGCGTCCTGCCTGCGGTGGTGAACGGGATCACTGGCAAACCGACGCCGCCCACCGCGTACGTCGGGCCGTTCGCAGCCGACGTGCGACAGCGCGTGGCCGCGCTCTATCCGCACCCCAAGCTGCTGATCGATCTCGCCGGCAGTCCGTGGCCCGCGGCCGCTCGCATCGTCGTGGCCTATCCGACGCAGAAGGTGCAGGTGCTCGCGGTGGTGGAGGAGCAGCACTTCGGCCGCAGCTCGATGGTCGCCTTCCGCGACGATCCGGGCTCCGGCCGCGTGACCATCGACTTCGTCGATCCGCGCACGTCGGTCGGCGCCCTCGCGCTGGTCTTCGAGCTGCGCGCGCCGTTCTCCGCGGGACGCGCGGCAACGTCGGACTTTCGCGTCGTCTCGTCGACGCTCTACGACGCGCAGGGGGCGGTGCGTTCCGACGCCCCGGCGATCGGAGCGATCCGCTAGCCCGGCCGCCGTTTCGCGCGCGGCCCCGTCCGGCCCCTTGCTCACCGCCCTCGCCCCGCCTCGAGGCCCTCGCCGATGCGCGCCCGACACCACCGCGCGACCGAGCTCGCGCTCGTCCTCCTCGCGCAGCTTTCGCTCCCGCCGGGCGTGGCACGCGCACTGCCGAACGACGGCTCGACGCTCGCAGGGGATCGCGGACGGGTGTCCTCCGGCGGGAGCGCGGCCGAGAGCGTCCAGCCGGACCTCTTCCAGGGCGCCGCCACCTACACCGTGCCGATCCTGTTGCCGCCCGCGACGGGAGGCCTCCTCCCCGACCTCGCCCTCCGCTACTCGAGCGCCGCCCGCTCGGACTCGTGGGCCGGCAACGGCTGGACGCTCGGTCTCTCGTCGATCGCGCGCTCTCTGGTGCACGGAACGCCTTCCTACGACGACGCCCGCGACCGGTTCGAGCTGGACGGCGAGCCGCTGGTCCGCGACGCAGCCACACCGGGGCTCTTCTCGACGCGTCGCGAGCGCTTCCTCCGGGTCGTGCACGAGGCCGATGGGAGCTGGACCGTCACGCGCAAGGACGGAGTCCGGCTGCGCTTCGGGACGCGGCCCGACGCGCGCATCGACGATTCCGCCGGCCAGACGTTCCAGTGGCTCCAGACCGAGCTCGAGGACCTGCACGGCAACGTCGTACGCGCGACGTACGACCGACAAGACGCGGGAACGGCCTATCTGGCCGAGCTCCGCTACACGCTCCGGCGTGGTGCGGGCGGCGGCCTCTCGAGCCTCGACGGCGATCCCTCGCGCGACCGCGTGGTTCGCTTCAACCTCGCGGCACGGCCCGACGCTCCCACGTCGCGGCTCGCGGGCTTCCCCCGAACGCTCGCGCATCGTCTCGAGCGGATCGACGTGCTCGCGGGCGGGGAGCTCATCCGGCGCTACGCGCTCCGCTACGCGCAGTCGCCGGACTCCGGGCGCTCGCTGCTCTCCAGCGTCGAGCTCTGGGGAGCGGATGCGGCCACCGTGCAACCGACACCGCCGCAGGTGACCTCCTTCCGCTACCGCGCGAATGCCGGCGTCCCCGGACGCCAGGGCTTCGCGCTCGACCCGACCCTCTCCTGGCCTGCCGGCCTCGCGCTGGTGGAAGCCGATCGGCGCGAAGGCGGGGTGCGTCTCGCCGACGTGAACGGCGACGGGCTGCCGGACCTCGTGAAGGCCATGGGCGTGATCGCGCCGAGCGGAGGGAACGTCTCCCTCACGGCCGACAGCGGCGTCTACCTGAACACGGGCACGGGCTTCGCGTCGACGCCGAGTCCGACGTACGCGCTGCCCGTCTTCACGGGCGTCGCGGGCAACGCGCTCCCGCTCAGCGTGGCGTGGCGGTTCCCCGACGGCACCGTGTGGGGCAACGGCATGACTCCCGTGGACGTCACGGGCGATGGCCGCGCCGACTTCGTCGGCGCGATCGGCTTCGTGCCGAGCGCCGATCCCGCCTATTCCGGGCCGCTGGCCCAGAGCTACCAGGGACGCTGGTGCCGCGCGACGGCGTCGGGGTTCGACTGTCTGCCGTTCGAGTCGATCTATCAGGACGGCTCGGCCTATACGGGAAAGCAGGGCATCGCATTCGACGCGCCAGCGCTGACCTACCGCTTCACGTTCCTCGGCGGGAACGTGCAGCTCGCAGACGTGACCGGAGACGGCCTCCTGGACCTGGTCGTGCGCGGACGGGATCGCCAGATCGGCGCTCAGGGCGCCTGCCGACACGAAGCTACGTACAGCTACGTCGTCATCAACCAGGGAGGGCTCGCGTTCGCGCGCGCCCCGCTGTCGACCACCCCGCTCCCGCACGCCGGCTGCGTGAGCGGGACGCAGGCGCTTTCGACGGCCTTCCAGCCGTGCGACCTCGCACGGGATGCAGCGTGCGCGCTGCGGCTCCATCACAACACGACGCAGTACGCCGACCTCCTCTCCAATGGAACGTGGACGTTCCAGGGTCACCAGGAGCTCGGCAACCTCGAGCTGGACCTCGACGCTGACGGCCTCGCCGACGTCGTCACGGCGACGCGGCACCTCGGCACGGAGCTGCGCTCGGCCGCGCTGAACGACGGGCGCGGCGGCTACGTCCCCGCGCCCGAGTGGGGGCTCCCGGTCGCAGTCGCGGAGGTCGCGCCCGCGCCGGCGCTCGACGCCTTCTCCGAGGGCCGTTCGACCGACCTCGGCGTCCGATTCGTCGACGTGAACGGAGACGGCCGCCTCGACGTCGTGACGGGACGCGAGGGGGCCGCGTCGACGAGCGAGGTGTGGCTCGGCGACGCCGACGCGAACGAGGGCCGGGGCCCGTGGGTCGCGCAGCCCGGCTCGCCGTGGGCGCTGCCCACCGGCCTCGCATTCGTGACCGCGACGGGGGAGGACCTGGGCGTGCGTTTCGTCGACGTCGACGGCGACGGGATGGTCGACGTGGTGCGCTCCTTCGGCGCCACGCGCGAGGTGTACCGAAGCCTCGGAGCCGTGCCGGATCTCCTGACCGGCGTCACGACGCCGCTCGGCGGGAGCGTGTCGATCGAGTACACGCCGTCCACCCGCTTCGGGAATTCCGGGGACGACGGCGCGCCCGACCTCCCCCAGGTGCTGCAAGTGGTGACCGCGATCGAGACCGTGGACGGCTTCTCGACACCCAGCCGTGTGACGATGAGCTACGAGGGCGGCCTCTTCGACGCACCCGAGCGCGAGCTCCGCGGCTTCCGTCGCGTGACGACGACGCTCTCGGACGGCCGACGCACCGTGACGACGTTCCACCAGGACGTGGCCCGCGCGGGGCTCGTCGAGTCGACGCTCCGACTCGATGCGGCGGGGCTCGCATGGGAGGAGCTCCATCGGGAGTACACGGCCGACGCGGACGGAGCCGCGCCCTTCACGAGCCTCGTCGCCGCCGTCACGCGCGTCGAGCGCAGCCCGGACGGGGCTGCGCGCTTCACCCGCTCGGAGATCCGTTACGACGGTGGCGGCCCGATCGTCGCCGGGAACCCGACCTCGATCCTCGAGTACGGAGCCGTCTCGCCGTCGGGCGCCGACCTCGACCCCTCGGACGACCGCACCACCGAGCTCTCCTACGCGCGCGCGAACGAGGCGCTCCACCTCGTCGACCGCGTGAAGCGCAGGCGCGTCGTCCAGGGCGTGGGCGCCGGAGCGCTCGTGCTCCGCGAGACGGAGCTCTACTACGACGATGACGCGTCGGGAGGAGCCGCGCCGACGCGAGGCCTCGTGACGCTGCAGCGCGACTTGCTGCTCGAGCCGGGCCAGCCGGACGCCGAGACCCGCTTCGCCTTCGACGCCTACGGGAATCTCTTGGCCCGGACCGATCCCCGCGCGAACGCCGGCCAGGGCGGCGGCACGACGCGCTTCGAGTGGGACGCACGCTTCCATGCCTTCGAGACCGCCCGCGTCGACCCCCTCGGCCACCGAAGCGAGCGCGGCTACACCGCCGATGCGTCGTGTCCCGTCGCATACCCGATGGGTGCGGGCCTTCTGCAGGTGGAGCGCGGCCCGAACGATCTGGCGACCGGCTCGCGCGCGATCCGGTGCCTCGACGTCTTCGGGCGCACCCTGCGGACCCGCGGCCCGCTCGGCGCGTTCGAGACGACGTGGAGCTACGTCGACGCGCCGCTCGCCGCGAGCGTGCTGCGTGCCGAGCGCGCCACGGCCGCCGGCGGCGTGCGAACGACGCGCTCCCTGCTCGACGGCTTCGGCCGCGAGATCCGTACCGAGAGCGCGGGGCCGCAGGGCCGGATCGTCGTCGCCGAGCGCAGCTTCGACGCCTTCGGGCGCGTGGCGATCGAGACGGCCCCCCGCTTCGCCGGGGACCCCGTCCTGGCGACGACCTTCGGCTACGACCCGCTCGACCGCACGACGCGGGTGCAGCTCCCCGGCGGCCGCGTCACCACGACCGACCACGCGCCCGGGCGGATCACCGTCGTGGATCCCACCGGACGGACCGTGGTGCGCCGGCTCGACGCCTTCGACCGCGTGGCCGAGGTCGAGGAAACCGACGGCGCCGCCCGCTACGTCACCCGCTATGCGTGGTCGGCGACCGGCGAGCTGCTGCGCGTCACGGACGCACGTGGCAATGCGACCCAGATCGTGTGGGACCGCCTCGGACGACGACGGCTGCTCGTCGATCCCGATGCCGGCGCCACGGCGTTCACGCTCGACCTCGCCGGAAACGTCGTCACCCAGGATGGCCCATCGGGTCGCGTGGAGTGGGCCTTCGACGCCCTGGATCGTCCGACACGAAGACGTGTGGGAGGCGTGGTCGATGCCACCTGGACCTGGGACACCGCGCTTCGCGGCATCGGACTGCTCGCGCGGCGCACCGACGCAGCAGGAACGCGGGAGATCTCCGTGTATCACCCGAATGGACAGCCCTTCGCGGAAGCACATACACGCGGCGGCGTGAGCCTCCGCTTCGTCACGACCTACGACCCGCTGGGCCAGCCGGCGACCCGGACCTACCCCACCGAGCGCACGGTCGAGTGGGTGCACGATCCGGCCGGCTACGTCACGCAGATCCGAGATGCCGCACGCACCTATGCCACCGCGATCGAGTGGGACGCACGAGGGAGGCTCACGCGCTGGACCGCGGGGAACGGCGTCGTGACGGAGGCCGCCTTCGATCCGCTGAGCGGGCGGCTGGACACGCTCGAATTCCGCGGTCCCGGCGGCGCAGCGCTCGAACGCCTGCGGTACGGCTTCGACGCGGCCGATCGGGTCGTGGCCATCAGCGATCTCGGCTCAGCCGGACGCAGCCGGAGCTTCACGTACGACCCGCTGGGACGTCTCGAGCGCGCGACCGGACCGTTCGGCGTGGATCTCGCGCCCGTCACGCTGCGGTCCGCCTACGACCCGCTCGGCAATCTGACCTGCAAGGACGCCACGGGCCCCACGAGCTGCACCGGCGGACGTACGATGGTGTATCCCGCCGCCGGCGCTGCCCGTCCACACGCGCCGACCCGGGTGGACGGAGTCGCGGCCTCGTACACCGCGGCGGGGAGCCTCGCCGCGCTCGGCGCACGGCGGTACGTGTACGACGGGCTCGGCCAGCTGAGCGCGATCTTCCAGGACGACGCCTGGCTCGTGACCCACAAGTACGACGCGGACGGCCGGCGGGCACGCATCGTCGCAGCCGAGCCGCGGCGCACCACGACGCTCGAGCTCGTGGCCCCCGACTTCGACTGGGATCGAACGCGCGCGCTGGCGCACGTCCACGTCTTCCTCGGGGGCGTCCCCGTTGCCACGCAGACCGACCGGCTCTCTGCGCCACCGGGCGCGCTCGTCCCGGCCGTCGCGGGCATGGAGACGCCGCCGGGGCCGGGCCTCGCCCTCGCGTCCGCAGCAGCCGGCCTCGCGCTCTGCGCGCAGCTCGCGTGGCTGCGCCGGCGGCGCGTCCCCGTCGCGCGGCCGGCGGTGGCGGGCGGGACGGCCTTCGCATTCGTACTGCTCGTGGCCGCTCCGCTGCGCGCGTTCCCCGACGGCGATCTCGATGGGAATGGCGTGCTGGACGCGAACGATGCGCTGCTGGCGTGGGAGATCGCGCGAGGCGCGCGCACGGGCACGCCGGCCCAGCTCGCGCACGGCGACATCGCACCGCTCGGGGCTGCGCCCGAGAGCCCGGCGCGCGTGGACGGCGGCGACGTCGCGCTGCTGCTGAGGGCGCTCGGCGGCGACGACGTCGACGGCGACGGCCTGTCCATGGAGCAGGAGAGCGCGGCGGGAGCGAGCCCCTTCCGGGCGGACACCGACCGTGACGGGATCTCCGATCCCGACGAGCTGGCCGCCGGGACCGATCCCGCGAGCGCCGACAGCGACGGCGACGGCATGAGCGACGGCGCAGAGGCGGCCGCCGGCTGCGATCCCCTCGACGCCGACACCGACGGCGACGGGCTCGCGGACGCCGGCGATCCGGACCCGGTGTCCGGCGTCGTCCAGAGGCACGCGGACGCGATCGGCAGCGCGGTCTGGGTGACGGGCGAGGGAGGCGTCGTGCTGAAGCGCCTCCTCTACCGTCCGTGGGGCGAGAGTCTGGCCGCGACCCCCGGCGGTGACTCCACGCCTCCGGCCTTCGGCTTCACCGGGCAGCGCTCGCTGCCCTCCTCGGGCCTCTACGACTACGGCGCGCGGATCTACGATCCCGCGCTCGGCCGGTTCCTCCAGCCCGATCCGCGCGTCCCCGACCCGACCGATCCCCAGGCGCTGAATCGCTACGCCTACGCGCGGAACGATCCCCTGCGCCGCACCGACCCCACCGGTGAGACCTCGATCTTCGCGGCGCTCTTCGGAGCGGTCGCGGGGGCCGTCTCCCAGTTCACCGGGCCCGAGAACGCGGCCGGCCTCTCGAACCTCGCCACGGCCCTCGGCGCGTTCACGGGCGGCCGGCTCGACGCGAGCGTCTCGTGGACATCCGACGGGCACGCCTCCCTGGAGCTCGCCGGCATCGTCGTGCCTCCGAGCTTCGACGGCTGGGTCCGGACCCCTCGCCGGCGCGACCTGCCGCCGCTGACGGTGTCCGATCTGCGCTTCGGGGACCTCCTCCTGACGCGGGACGGCGGAAGCGCCGCCGGAATCGCGACGGTGCCGGGCATGGAGGGCTACGGTCATGGCGCATTCGTGCTGGGCGTGGAGGGTCCGTTCGTCCAGGTCGCCTCGAGCGACAACCAGGGCCGCTACACCGCGGAGAACGACGACCGCCGCGTCGGTGGACGCGTATGGGACGTCTTCCGCACCGGGGAGCCCCTCAGCGCCGCGTCGGTGAGATCGCGGGTGGACTACTACCGCCGGTCCGGCGGGCTCGACGGCGGCATCCTCCAGTACGGCGGCAACGGCGGCGGGAACGTCTGCACCTCGTTCTCCGCCGAGCTCTACCGGCGCGGCGGAGGCACGCGGCTCCCGATCGATCGCTACGGCACGTTCGTGACGCCGGGGGAGATCGCGCTCGGGCTCGGTCCCCCGATCGGGCGCGTGGCGATCCCGTTGCTGAGCGTCATCCGCGAGGACGAAGATTGATGCGCATGCGCGACACGATCTCGTGGCGGATCGCCCCCCTGGCGCTCTGCGTCTTCCTCGGGCCCGCGTGCGGCGATCCGGATCCCGCGTTGCCGGACCGCGGACCGCTTCCCGCCCCCGACTTCGCACTGCCCTTCCACGGGCCCGGCAGGATCGCGACGGTGTGGCACTGGGGGCGCGAGGAGCCGTTCTCGCAGAAGGCCCTGGTCGTGGTGGAAGACGGCCGTGCGCGCGAGCTCCCGGTGGACGGTCCGGCATGGATCCACTGGGTCTCCCCAGCGGAGCTTCTGGTCTCGTCGAGCCCGCTCGGGGATCGGGACCACCGGGTGCTCCTGGTGGACCCCGAGGGCCGCGTGCGGAGGATCGTGACGACGGAGCCCGACGTGGACGCGCTCGTTCCCTCGCCCGACGGCCGGCTGCTGGCCCACACGCGCTACACCGAACGGGGTAGCGGCGCGCTCGAGCTCCTTGCGTTCGAGAGCGGGCTCTCGGTGGTCGCTCGGAGGAACCCCGAGCTGGACGACCTGCACGGCCCCGCGTGGAAGCCCGACGGCAGCGAGCTCGTCGCTTCCCGCATCCGGCCCTCGCCTCCCGGCGCCGGAATCGTCGTGCGCATGTACCGCGTGTCGCGCGACCTGCGCGAGGCAACGCTCGTCCACGACGGACCGCCGGGGGGCCCGCCCGAGCCGCTCGGCGCACGACCGCTCTGGTGGGGGCAGGACGGGATCTACGCGCGGATCGACGCCGGGGTCTCGCGCTGCGATCCCTACGGCGGAGGCTGCCAGCCGGTCTGGACGCCGCCGGCCGGCTTCGTCGTCGCCGGAGCGGCGGTCGGCGAAGGCGTGGCGCTGCTGCTCGTGGCCGACGACGACCCCAGGACCTCCGAGACGCGGGCGCGCGAGCTCCATCGGGTGGACCTCGCGACCGGCCGCGGCGAGCGGCTCCACCGGACCCCCGACGGCGTCTTCCTGACCGAGCTCGCCTGGACGCCGGCGCCGGAGTCGTGAGCGGGCGCGATCGGTGCTAACCGTGCGGGCCGGGTGTGGTCGGCGCGCCGCAGCGCGGCGCACAGGAGGCATGGCGGGCATGGTGTCGGTGATCGCGACGCTCGAAGTGAAGGAAGGCAAGGAGACCGATTTCGAGGTCGTGATGAAAGACCTGCAAGCCAAGACGCTCGCGAACGAGTCAGGCTGCAAGCTCTATGCGTTGCACAAGGGGAAGGGTGAGCGCACCTACGTGATGCTCGAGCGCTATCTCGATCGCGCGGCGGTCGCGGCGCACTCGCAGTCCGAGCACTTCCGCGGCGCCATGCCGCGCCTCATGCCCTGCCTCGCCGCCGCGCCGCGGATCGAGACCCTCGAAGAGATCGCCTGACGGCGGGACGGCTCTTCCGGTCTACGCCTTGTCCTTCGACGCTGCCTTCCTGCGTGCGAGCCGGCGCTTGCGCCGCTGATTGTGGCGCTGCCGCTTGATCTGGTGCTTGCTCTTGCTGCGGGCCATGGCTCCTCCGTCGGTGTGCGGTCCGGCGCCGGTTGATACCCGACGCCTCCAGGCGAGGCAACCAGCCCGGTCCGCGCTCGCTCTCGGAGACGCCGCGCAGCGCGTCAGCGGGGGAGGATCTCGGCGACGACCGCGCCGAGCGATTCGGCTTCGCTGTCGTGCAGAGACTCGACCGCGGGCAGGCTCGCGACCAGCGCGTCGAGCCGGCGCGCGATGCGCGTCTCGACGCCTTCGAAGCGCAGGGCCACGGCGCCTTCGGCGTCCGCGCGCACGACCGTCGCGGTGAGGAGGAGCGGCTCCTCGCGCGCGTTCGCGTACACCGCGAGCCGGAGGCTGCTGCCGAGCGGGAGCTCGGGGTGGGGATCGATCCGCATCCCGGTGACCGACAGATCCCTGCCCATCACCACGCGGCTGGCCTGATCCTGGAGCAGCAGCACGCGCCTCGGATACGAACCTCGGCGGTGTTGCCTGCGCTCCTCGCGCTCCGTCTCCGCCTGCGGGGGCTCCGGCTCGAGCGGCTTCTCCTCGCTCGCGCGGGCGGCGGCGGCGCGCCGGTGCAGCAGCGCCTCGAGCCGCTGCCGCGCCGGCTCCTCGAGCGCCTCGAACTCGACCGCGATGGCGAGCTCGCGCATCCCCGCGCCCTCGTCCGCGGGACTGCACCGCACCACCCGACCGTGGAGCGCGAGCGATCCGCCCGGAGCGCCGTCGTCCGGAGCCTCCACCGTGATCCGCATGCCGCGCCGCGCGCCGTAGCGCGAGATGAGCCGGCAGCCCGCGCGGGAGAGGTCCGCGAGCACCCCCCGGCGGGCGCCCGGCCCCGCGCGATAGACCACCTCGTCGCCGAGCGGCACCCGCTCGTCGACGCGCTTTTCGGGCCCCTGATAGAGCGCGCGGAGCACGAGGAGACGCAGCACGGTCGGATGGACCGGTCGGCGGACCAGCAGGTCGAAGCCGGCCTCGCGGAGCATGGCCCGAAGCGTGGGCGAGTCTTCCGTGACCACCACGAGGCCCACCGGCCGCGCGGCGTCGGGGCCGTCGCGGCCGGCGTCCCATGGATGGACGGGCGACCCCGTCGGGAGATGCGGCGTCTGCCGCTCCTGGGCGAGCGCGATCGCCCGGCGCGCCGACGCGATGAGGAGCACACGCGGGAGAGGCAGGGGCGCCGGTCCGCCCTGCCCGCGCAGGTGGACGAAATCGGCCCCGATCTGCTCCAGCAGCGCGCGAGCGTCCTCCAGCTCGCCGTCGTCGAGCAGGAGCACCGTGGGAGAGGAGGCATTCATGGGCTCTGGCCTCCGCCGGCCGTGGGCGGCTCCGGGGCCCCCGTCGGCCCTGATCGGCCGCGCTTCGCCCGTTCTGTAGGGTCGACACCCGGACCTGGCGGGCCGGGCTGCGCCGGCAGGCCTAGGGGATCGGCGCTCCGCCGGGCTGGCCAGGGCGGCGCCGGTAGGCCACGGCGAGCGCCCCGGCGCCCGCGAGCGCGCCGAGCGCCCCGAAGCCGGCCCGAACCCCGGGCCCGAGCGGGGCGACGGCCGGATCCCCAGCGCCGAGCGTGGCCGAGAGCACCGCGATCAGGTTGTTGACGATGTGACACAGGATGGCGACACGGAGGCCTCCGGTCGCGTCCACGACCGCCCCCAGATAGAGGCCGAGCGCGAAGGCGGCGGGCGAGTGCACGGGGTCGGCATGGAGCAGGCCGAAGACCGTCGCCCCCAGCACGATCGCCCAACGCGCGCCGAGAATCGGCGCGAGCCCGCGCTGGATCCACCCGCGCGCGAACAGCTCCTCCCCGATGCCGGGCGCCACGCCGATCGCGAGGAGGGCCCACCACAGCGCGAACCCGTGCGCGCTCGCGAGCGCGGCGTCGATCTCGCCGAGGGTTCCCGTCTCGCGGAGCCCCGACAGCTCGATCGCGGTCTCGAGCGCCTGCGAGGTGCCGAGGAATCCCACGACCAGGAGTCCCGCAGTGCCCGCGCGCGCGGCGCCGTTGCGCAGAGTGCTCGCGCCGAGCCCGAGCCGCCGTACGAGGGGCGTCGGGGAGAGCGCGGCGCCGCCGGCCGCGACGAGCGCCAGCATCGCAGACGTCGCGGCGGCGCTCGCGCAGAGCTCGTGAAGGGGCGAGCCGAGGGTGGGCCGCACGAAGGAGTACCAGAGCGAAACGCCGACTGCGGACGCCCACCAGACGAGGGCCAGAGCGATGCGGACGGCGGGCGCCAAGCGTGTCTCCCGCGCGCGAGAGTAGTCCGGACGCTCCCGTGCCGGCTGCCCCTCGCCTGCTACCGTCGCCGAGTGGACGAGCACTCCCTCGCTCCGTGCCTGCTCGTGGCGATGCCACAGCTCCTCGATCCCAACTTCAAGCGCGCCGTGGTTCTGATCGTGCACCACGACGCGACCGGCACCTTTGGTCTCGTCTTGAATCGAACGTCCGACGTCACCGCCGACGATCTGTGCGGGACGCTCGGAATCGAGTGGCGCGGAGCCGAGGACATGCGGCTCGGCTGGGGCGGACCGGTGCAGCCGAGCACGGGCTGGCTCCTGTTCGGCGGGCCCGCGCGGGCTGGGGCCGGAGCGGACACGGCATACGAGGCGGAAGGCGAGGAGGACGGCGACGAAGTGACCGAGGTCGTCCCGGGGCTCCATTTCGCCGGCAGCCTGGCGACACTCCGGCGCGTCGCTCAGGAGCCGCCTGAGGGTATCCGACTCTTCCTCGGCTACGCGGGGTGGGGACCCGGGCAGCTCGAAGCGGAGCTCTCCCAGGGCGCCTGGCTGCTCGCACCGCTCGGCCACGAGGTCGTCTTCCGCACCACGACCGAAGCGATGTGGGAGACGGTCGTCCGGAGCCTCGGCGTGGATCCCTCGACGCTGGTGCCGACTCCCGGCGTACACTGACCCCCCACGCCCCACTGGGAGCACACGAATGACCGCCGCCTCGCCTCCGACCGACGCTCGGCTCGACTACTCCGCCGAGGAGATCCTCTCGAGCGACACGGGGCTCGCCCCGCTCGTCGCGAACGGCGTGCGGTGTCACGGCGGCTACGACACGAGCGGCGAGTACCGGTCGCCGCGCACCCTGCACCGCACGCCGGCGATCCGCGCGTGGCAGGCTCGTCTCGAACGCGAGGGGGCCGCGCTCATCGCGATCTCGCCGGCCTTGATGCCGCCGCAGTATCCGAACGTCGCCCAGGCCAGGCTGCTGCTGCGCGCGGGCGTGCGCGATCCCATCGTGCGTGCGCTCACCACGATCTCGATCGTCGAGGGCTTCGGCGCGATCATCCGCGACGTTCGCGTGCCGGAGCTGCGCGCGGTGGTGCGGAAGCCGATCGACGGGACGGCGCTCGCGCACCTTTCGACCGGCCTCTTCGAGGCGCACGCGCGCGACGAAGCCGGCCACCGGGACGAAGGCGGACACAAGCAGATGTGGGAGGCGGCGCGCGACCTGGCGCTCGAGAGCCCCAGGATCCCGCCGGACGTGCTGATGCGCCTCATGGGCGGCGGCGCGCGGCGCGGACCGCGCACGCGCCTCTTCCCCCAGATCGACGAGACGCTCGAATCGATGATCTCCACCATGGCGAACGTGCTGGTGATCGAAGTGTTCGCCGCGCGCACCTTCGACTGGGGGGATCGTCTCCTCTCGGACCCCGACGTCTCGGCGGAGCCCGAGCGCGCAGGCGCCCTCGTGCGTCACATCCGGAGCGACGAGAGCCCCCACGTCGAGTACCTGCGCACCGCGCTGTCCGAGTTGAGGGCCCGCACGCTCGCGACAGCCGACGGTGTCGGGGTTCCGGGACGCAGCGTGGTGGACGCCCTGCTGCACCGCACGCTGCGCGTCCTCACGACGACGCGCCCGCAGGAGCAGCGGGCCGACACGCGAGCCTCCCTCGCCGCCGCCATCCAGGCCGCGCACGCCCCGGACGGCCTCCTCGAGGAGTTCGATGCGCTCGAGAGCCCGTGGACGCCCCCGCAGCAAACGGGCTTCGAACGCCCGGATGGAGCCGCGGCGGACGCGGGCGAGGGTCGCGCGGCTTGAAGCTCGCAACACGGCTGCGCCGGAGCGCACGCATTGCACGGGCGGGCGCGACCCTGTGGCTCCTGTACAAGGTCCCCGAATACACCCGCCGGGCGCTCGGCAAGGCCCCCCCGAAGGATCGCAGCCGCACGCACGAGCGGGCCGCCCGCGTCATGCTGGGCGCGGCGCTCGACCTCCGGGGCGTCGTCATCAAGGTGTGTCAGGTGATGGCCGCGCGGGCCGACGTCTTTCCGCCGCAGTTCGTCCGAGTCCTGAAGCAGCTCCACGACGCCGTTCCGCCGAAGCCCTTCGACGAGGTCCGTGGGGCGGTGGAGCGCGAGCTGGGCAAGCCGCTGGACGCCGTGTTCGCGGAGTTCTCGCGCGAGCCGCTCGCGTCGGCGTCGCTGGCCCAGGTGCACCGCGCACGGCTGCACGACGGGCGCGCGGTCGCGGTGAAGGTCCAGTACCCCGACATCGAAGAGATCGTGCGGACCGATCTGGCCAACATCCGCCGCGCGTGCCGCATCTACGAGCGCTTCGACCCGCAGCCCCTCGAGCTCCTGCCGCTGCTCACCGAGCTCACCGATCACCTCGCGCTCGAGCTCGACTTCCGACGCGAAGCGGACAGCGCGGATCGCGTCCGCGAGATCTTCCGCGAGGACCCGACGGTCGTCGTGCCCGAGATGTACCGCGAGTGGTCCACGTCGCGCGTCATCACGATGGAGCTCGTCGACGGCGTGAAGGTGACCGACGTGGACCGGCTCCGCGCCGCGGGCATCGACCCCGGCGACGTCGTGCAGGATCTGATGCGCGTCTTCGTGCGGATGATCCTCGCGGCCGGCTTCTTCCAGGCCGATCCCCACCCGGGCAACCTGTTCGTGCGGCCCGGACGCCGGATCGTGCTGATGGACTTCGGCCTCTCCAAGGAGCTGCCCGAGGGATTCGGGCTCGGTCTCTTCGAGCTGATGTTCTCGATGATGACGCTGAACGAGGCGGCGATGATCCGCGCGTTCCGGGAGCTCGGCTTCGCCACCAAGACCGGGGATCCAGCGCCGTTCCTCGAGCTCGCCCGGCGCATGATGCGCCGCAGCGACAGCGGCCGGTTCGAGGGCGAGTTCACCGAGGAGATGACGGACGAGCTGTTCGAGGCCGTCCGCGAGAACCCGGTGGTGCAGGTTCCGAGCGACTTCGTGCTGGTCGGGCGCGCGTTCTCGCTGCTCTCCGGGATCGCGCACACGCTCGGTCATCGCGCGAACGTGCTCGCTGCGATGGGCGCGAGCACGGGCTAGCTGCGCGGCGGCCCGTCGCCTCCTGCCGTTCCCGTCGGTCTCGGGGCTACGCGCGCGGCCGGCGGCGCCCGAGCGCGGCGAGGCCGAGGAGCCCTGCGCCCGAGAGCAGCGCCGTGCCGGGCTCCGGCACCTGCGGGACCTGACACGGCTGCGTGTGGCCCCAATCGCCGTCGTGCAGGTGCTTCCCCCACTTTCCCCACTTGAAATCGAACTCGTGGCCGTCGTGATCGTCGACCGGGTTCCGGCGCCACCACGCGTGGTCCACGCCGTCCCCCCGGTGCTTCCACGTCGGGCCGCTCGCGCCGTCCTCGTGTCCGGCGTCGCCCGGGGACTTGGCGTGGTTCTTCGACGGCTTCGACCAATGGTCGAACGGGCCGTCGAGATGCAGGAAGCTCACCGCGCTCTCGTCGACCCACTTGGAGCCGGCGGACTTCGCGCCCGTGGAGTCGCCCCAGCCGTCGCTCTCCCAGCCCCGGTGGCCCGACCCGTGGATCGTCGAGGCCTGGGAGGGAGCCGCTGCGAGGGCGAGAGGCAGCGCAATCGCGGGGATCCAGCGGGATCCGGCGGCGCGGCGCAGGGGATGGAGCAACCGGTCGAGCGCGTCCAAGACAGCCTCCTCGTGTTCCGATGGGATTTCACCGTTGCGAAATCACATCACGGTTCACAAGGGAGTGGCTGGGCGCAGGCAAAAATGTCAAAGGATCGGGAACCTGGAGGTCTGGCGATCGCTTGGAGCGGAGATCTGCGCATCGGCCGGAGCGCTGCGCAGCGGTCCGCTAGCCACGACCGATCTGCCGCTGCGCAGCGTCGAGGTCCGCCCGCGAGAACCGGAAACGCGAGAGCGCGAGCCCGGAGAGCAGGTAGAAGACCGCCGGGAACCAGGAGTACATCCACAGCATCCACGTCTTCACGAGGGCGCTCTGGGGCACGCCTGGCGCGTACCCGACGTGCTCGAGGACCTGGAGCGCGGCGAAGCCGGTGATCGCGTTTCCCGCCTTCGTCGCGAAGGACCACACCGCGAAGTAGGCGCCTTCCCGACGCAGACCGGTCGAGGCTTCGTCGGAGTCGATCAGATCGGCGACGATCGACGGCGGGAGCGCGAGGTAGTTCCCGAATGCGAACCCGCCCACGACAAGGATCGCGGAGAACGTGCCGATGGTGCCGTCTCCGAGCCAGAAGCACGCGGCGCTCGTGAGAGTGGCGAGGGCGATCGCGCAGCCCCACGTGGCCCGTTTGCCGAGGCTTCCCGCGACGCGGTTCCACACCGGAAGCGAGAGCACCGCGCACGTGAAGTAGAGCAGCAGGTAGTAGGACCACGTCGGGAGCCAGGGTGGGATGCCGCGCGCCCACCACTCCGGCGTGCCGATGATGTAGACCGCCACGTAGATCACGAGCGTGGCCGGCACCGCGCCGGCGATCGCGCTCGCCGTGAATGCCGCGAGCAGCGTGCGGAACGGCCCGTTCCGAAAGGTGACCGCGACCCCCGCGTAGGGGTTGAGGGCAGGCCGCCCCTGGAACTCCGGTCGCTCCTGCGCGACGACGCCCGAGAACCCCAGGAAGAGCGCGGTGGCGGCCCCGAGGATCGCCCCCATCGCCGCGTAGCCATGGCGCCCGCCATAGACGTGGATCAGGTAGGCGGGCAGGATCGTCGCTGCGAGCAGGCCCGCGAGGCCCCAGCCCTCCCGCACGGCGATCACGCGCGTGCGCTCGAGGTAGTCGTCGGTGAGCTCGGCCCCGAGGCTGTAGTAGGGGATCGCACCGACGGTCCACAGCAGGAACGTGAGGGTGTAGAGGCCGAGCATGTACGCGAGCAGCCGTCCCTGGTGCGCGGCCGCGTCGCCGACCTCCGGCGGAGCGAAGAGGAGCCAGAAGGCCACGCCGAGCGGGATCGCCGCGCCCAGGATGAACGGTCGCCGCCGGCCGATGCTCGTGTTCGCGCGATCGGAGATCCAGCCCATCACGGGGTCGACGAACGCGTCGAAGAGCCGCGCGAAGAGCAGCGCCCACGACACGAGGCCCGCCGAGAGCCCCACGTAGTCGGTGTAGAAGAACTGGAGGTTCACGGCGACGACGAGACCGAGCATCGAGAACGCGAAGTTGCCGGCCGCGTAGCCGTGGACTGCCGAGAGGGGAAGGTTCTCGCGCCGCAGAGGCAGCGGAACGGGGGCGGCGGCGCGCATCGCCCCAGTCTGCACGCGGGGCGTGCGCGAAGGCAACTGGGACGGCGCCAGCGGCCGCTACTGCTGCTGTGCGCCGGCCCCGCGGCGGATGCGCACGCAGACGTCCACCCGATGCTCGCCGTGGCCCTGGTAGACGCCGCGGAGCGGCAGCACGTCGTCGTAGTCGCGCCCGTGCCCGATCTTCACGTGTCGCGGGCCGACCTCCTGGCGGTTCGTCGGGTCGAGGCCCCACCAGCCGGCGCCGGGAATCGCCACCTCGACCCAGGCGTGGGTCTTCACCTTCACGCTCTCGCCCTCGGGCTCGTCCACGCTCTCGTCGGCCTCCGAGAACAGATAGCCCGACACGTAGCGGGCCGGAACGCCGAGGCTCCGACACATCGCGATGAGCAGGTGCGCGAAGTCCTGACACACGCCACGGCGACCGCGCAGTACGTCGTTGACGTCGACACCGACGCGCGTCGAGCCGGGAACGTACGCGAGCGAGCTCCCCACCGTGCGATGGAGCGACAGCACGGCGCCGACCACGTCGGCCCCGGCCGGCGCCGCACGCCGCTCGGCCTCGGCGCGCAGCCACTCGTTCCAGGCGGTGTGCGGGGAGCGCTCGAGGAACTCGAGGTGCGCGTCCACGAACGCGGGCTCGGAGAGCCTCTTCCACGCAGGCGCGGCCGCCATCGGCCCCGTGGGCCGGGTGTCGACGACGGCGCGGGCGTGGACCGAGAGCCGGTCGTGCGGCGGCCGCACGCCGAAGGCGTCGACGCGCGTGCCCCAGTAGTCGACGTAGGAGTGCACGCGCGCCGGGGGCGTCGTGCGCAGCTCGTACTGGAGCAGCGTCTGGCGGACGTCCATCGTGGGACACGCGCGCAGCAGGTTCTGCGACTCCCACACCGTCTCCGGATACTTGAACTCGCTCGTGTACACGATCTCGAATCGCATCAGATGGCCTCGTAGGCGTGGATCTCGGGCCTCGCCAATCCGCGGAAGAAGTGCGCTTGGACGGCGCCAGCGACGTCGAGGATGCCGTTCTGGAGCTGATCGAGCGCGACCGGCAGGCCGCGCTCGATCAGCTCCAGGACGTCCATGAACTCGAGATCGGCGCGGAGACGGCCCAGCAGCCGCTCCGGGCGCGTCGGCGCGCCGCCCACGCCGAGCCGGATCAGCTCGCGCTCGGCGGCGCGCAGCGAGAAGAGCACGCTGCGCGGGAACTCTCGCGAGAGCAACAGGAACTCGAGCACGTCGGTGGGATCGATCTCCGCCCGGTGGGCCTTCAGGTAGGCCTCGAAGGCCGACACGGACTTGAGTACGGCGATCCAGAAGTGAACCTCGGAGTGCGGCGCCGTTCCTTGACCGAGCTCCTCCGCGCCTGCTCGGCCGAACCGGACGGAGAGCAGGCGGCACGTCATCTCGGCGCGCTCCAGCATCCGCCCGAGCAGCAGGAACCTCCAGCCGTCGTCCCGCGACATCGTCTCGGCCGAGACGCCGCTGACGGTCTGACAGCGAGTCTTCACGAAGCCGTAGAGCTGGTACGGCTCCTGCGCGAGGTCCGCGCGAAGGTCCCGGGCGCGCAGCTCCAGATAGAGCGTGTTGATGGCCTCCCAGAGTTCGGTCGAGATGCGCTCCCGGACGTTGCGCGCGTTGTCGCGCGCACGCGACACCGCAGACACGATCCCGCCCGGATTATCGACGTCGAGCACCAGGAACTCCGTGACCGCGCCGTCCGTGAGCGGCACGCCCTTCGTCGCGAACGCCTGCTCGAGGTGCAGCACCTCGAGCAGCTCCCTCCAGGCCTGCTCGGGATCGGAGAGCGGCGCCTCGAGCAGGCCGTGGTACGTGACGTCGAGCAGGCGCGCGGTGTCCTCGGCGCGCTCGATGTAGCGGCCGGCCCAGAAGAGGTCCTCTGCGTGACGGGCGAGCATCATGCCGACTCGGGCCCGGCGAGCACCCAGGTGTCCTTGGAACCACCGCCCTGGGACGAGTTCACGACCAGGGAGCCTCGACGAAGCGCCACGCGCGTGAGCCCGCCGGGGATCACCTCGATCTTCTGGCCGGACAGCACGAAGGGGCGGAGGTCGATGTGACGTCCCTCCACACGCCCCGTCCCGCCCGCCTCGTCGATCAGCGTCGGATGTCTGGACAGCGACACCACCTCCTGCGCGATGTAGCCGCGCGGGTTGGCCTCGATCGCCTTGCGCGCGGCCGCCAGCTCCTCCTCGGTCGCCTTGGGTCCGATCACGATCCCGTAGCCGCCCGAAGCGTCGACGGGCTTCACCACGAGCTCGTGGAGGCGCGCGAGCGCGGCCGCCCGCTGCTCCGGATTCCACAGCAGGTAGGTGTCGACGTTGGGGAGGATCGCCTCCTCGCCGAGATAGAAGCGGACGAGGGCGGGGACGTAGGCGTACACGGCCTTGTCGTCCGCGACACCGTTCCCGATCGCGTTCGCGAGGCTCACGTTGCCCGCGCGCGCAGCGGCGACCAGGCCGGGAACCCCGAGGACTGAGTCTCCGCGGAAGACCGCGGGATCGAGGAAGTCGTCGTCGACGCGTCGGTAGATCACGTCGACACGCGCGAGGCCGCGCGTCGTCCGCATGAATACCACGTGGTCGTCCACGACCAGATCGCGTCCCTCGACGAGCTCGACCCCCATCTGGCGCGCCAGGAACGCGTGCTCGAAGTAGGCGGAGTTGTAGACGCCGGGCGTCAGCACGACGACGCGCGGCGGGTCGGGGGCGCTCGCCGGCGCGAGGTTCTGGAGCGCCGAGAGCAGCGAAGCGCCGTAGTGGTTCACCGGGCGCACGCGGTGCTGCGCGAAGACGAGCGGCAGCACGCGCGTGAGCGCGGCGCGGTTCTCCAGCACGTAGGAGATCCCGCTCGGCGTACGGAGGTTGTCCTCGAGCACACGGTAGGTGCCGTGGATGTCGCGCACGACGTCGATTCCCGCCACGACGCAGCGGGCGCCGCGGGGCACAGGGATGCCGTAGGCCTCGCGACAGAAGCCGGCCGAGGACTGCACCAGCCAGCGGGGGATCACGCCGTCGTGCAGCGCTGCGCGCTCGCCGACGTAGAGATCCTCGAGGAAGCAGTTCAGCGCCTTCACGCGCTGCGCGAGCCCGCGCTCGACCCGGCTCCACTCGTCGGCCGGAATGATCCGCGGGATCAGATCGAGGGGCCACGTGCGCTCGATCCCCTGCGCCTCGCCGTAGACCGCGAAGGTGATGCCGAGGTTCCGGAAGATCGTGTCGCGCAGGCCCGCGCGGCGGTCGAGCTCGTCCGGCGTGAGTGCGCGCAGGCGGTCGACCAGCGCCCGGTAGTGAGGGCGCACCTCGCCCCGCGCGCGGAACACCTCATCGAAGAAGGTCCCGGCTTCGTAGTCGGCGAAAAGGTCCGGCGGCATCTCCCTCGCGCTCCGCACCCGAGCGAAGCAAGGAGCATGCCCCCGCCGGGTGACGCAGCGGCGGCTCCACCGGTCCGCGGAACGCCCGGTGCTGCGCGGGCGGGCAGTGACCGCCCACGGCGCAGGCGCGCGGATTCCGGCACGGCGGGGGGGTGGCGGCGCGGCGGTGGACCCGCGCGCCCTCAGAGCCAGTGCGAGAGGTCGGGGCGCAGAACGGTCATCTGGCGCTGCGCGTGCTGGAGCGCGTCGATCCCGGCGCGAAAGCGCCGGGCCCCGTCGACCGGCCCGAAGGCGCGGATCAGGAGGTCCTGCGGCGGAAGGATCTGGTCGAGCTCGTCCATGCGTTGGATCGGCCGGACCGTCCAGTAGGTACGCAGGTCGCCGATCACGGTCTGATAGGCATGGAGCCGGCTCGGATCGTCCGCCTTCGGGATCGCCTGGGCGACGTTGCGGATCAGCTCCTCGCACGCTTCCACTCCGCCCGGCCGCGCACGCAGCACCGTGACGAGGGAGAGCGGCGCGAGCGCCGACGCCGGTGCCGGCTCGTAGCTGAGATCGGTGCGATCGCGCGAGACGGTGTAGTTCATGTCCACGACGCACTCGGTGAGATCGCGGTTCACCTTGGTTCCGGAGCGGTTCCCGAGAAGCCCCAGGATCAGGTCCTGCGGCGAGCCCTGCTTGCCGAGGGACGCGAAGTCGGCGTGCTCGGAAACGAAGTGGATGAGCCCGATCGACCCGAAGACGACCTGCTGGGCGTGCCAGCGCGTGTCCGATCTCCGCTCGGCGGCTCGGCGCGCAAGACGCCGGAGCCCCTCCTCGTAGATGGGGAGCCGATCGGAGCGGATCTGCACCGAGCACACGTTGAGGAGCGGCATGGGGGGACCTCCGCACCCCGAACGTTCCCCCTCCCGTGGCTCCCGGTCAACCCGCGCGGCCGTCGTTCAGAGGAGGAGTCGACGCCCCTGACCTCGCTCCGCTGGCGGCCGTTCGGGGGCAGCGGGCCTCCGCCGTCCTCGTATACTGGGCCGGTCCTGCGCCGGGGGGGCCCATGTCGCGCATCATCGGCCGTGTCGCGCTCGTCCTCGTGGTCCTGATCGCGGGCGTCGCGGTCTACGCCCTCACTCGCGTGCGTGGGCTCGAGGACGAGGAGCTGACTCCCGACGTCCACGTGCTCTCGGGCCTCGGGGGCAACGTCGGCGTGCTGCGCACCGAAGACGGCGCGGTCGTGGTCGACACGATGACGTTCCGGATGCAGGGCGAGCGGATCCGCGAGACCGCCGAGGTGCTCGGCGGGGGTCCGGTGCAGGTCGTGCTCAACACGCACTGGCACCGCGACCACACGCACGGCAACCCGGGCTTCGTGCCGGGCATGCGCATCGTCTCGACGGAGCGCACGCTCGACCACCTGAAGACCAACGACGCCGCCTACTGGACCGGCGAAGCAGCGAAGACGCTCCCGAACGAGACCTTCACCGACGAGCATGAGCTCCGCGTCGGCGGCAAGACGATACGAGCCCTCCATCCGGGGCGCGGCCACACCGACGGCGATCTGGTCGTGCTCTTCGTCGAGGACCGCGTGCTCCACACCGGCGACCTCTTCGTCAACCGGCGCTACCCGAACATCGACCTCGAGTCGGGAGGCTCCGTGAAGGAGTGGGGCGACACGCTCGACCGCGTGCTCGCCCTCGACTTCGACCGCGTGATCCCCGGCCATGGTCCAGTGAGCGATCGCGCGGGGCTGGTCGCCTTCCAGCGCTTCATCCGGGAGCTCTGGGCCGCCGCGCAGGCGGCCGCGGCGCGGGGCGAGTCGCTGGAGGAGCTGCAGCGCACCGCCGCGATCGCGGCCGATGCCGGCTACGAGCCGATGGGCGTGCCGTTCGTCTTCAAGCTGGACCGCAATTCCGCGATCCAGCGCGCCTGGCAGGAGGCGACCGGCGCCGTGCCCGCAGCGCAGTGACACACGGAGGTCTCACACGATGAAGGACCTGTTCTCGGTCGCGGGCAAGGTGGCCCTCGTGACGGGCGGCGGCCGCGGAATCGGCCTCATGATCGCACGCGGATTCGTGGAGGCCGGGGTGCGAACCTACATCGCTTCGCGCAAGCGCGAGGAGTGCGAGCGCGTCGCGAAGGATCTGTCCGCGCGCGGCGAGTGCTTCGCGTTCGGCGCGGACCTCGGTACGGAAGCGGGCTGCCGCGGCCTCGCCGACGTCGTGGCGCAGCGCGAGGGGGCGCTCCACATCCTGGTGAACAACTCCGGCGCCAACTGGGGCGCCCCCATCGCGCAGTTCCCCGATGAGGCGTTCGACAAGGTCATGAATCTGAACGTGAAGGGAGTCTTTCACCTGACGCGGTTCTGCCTGCCTCTGCTCGAGAAGGCCGCCCGGCCCGGCGATCCGGCCCGCGTGATCAACATCGGCTCGATCGACGGGCTGCACGTGCCCGCCTTCGAGACCTACGCGTACTCGGCCAGCAAGGCCGCCGTGCACCATCTCACGCGGGTCCTGGCCCGCCAGTTGGCGCCGCGCAACGTCACCGTGAACGCCGTGGCTCCCGGCCCCTTCGAGAGCAAGATGATGGCCGCGACGCTGGAGCGGTTCCAGGACGCGATCCTCCAGTCGTGTCCGCTCCGCCGGATCGGCGAGCCCGAGGACATGGCGGGCGTCGCGATCTATCTCTCCTCCCGGGCAGGGGCGTACGTCACCGGGGCGGTGATCCCCGTCGACGGCGGCATTGCGACCACGAGCTGAGAGAAGCCGGTCCCCCCGGCGCGATCACTCGGCCTCCCGATCGAGCCATTTCTCGACGACCGGCGCACGCCACCGTGAGAACGCATCGAGCAGACGCTCGGGCGTGTCGTCCACCTGGATGAAGGAGCGGTGTACGGGTTTCACGAACCGCTCCTCGACGGCGCGATCGAGGAAGGCCAGCAGCGGTGCGAAGTAGCCGTCCACGTCCAGCAGCCCGCAGGGCTTCGCGTGCAGCCCGAGCTGCGCCCACGTCACGATCTCGAAGAACTCCTCGAGCGTCCCCATCCCCCCCGGCAGGGCCACGAACCCGTCGGACAGCTCCGCCATCACGGCCTTGCGCTCGTGCATCGATCCCACGATGCGAAGCGCGGTGAGTCCTTCGTGCGCAATCTCCTTGCGCGCGAGACCCGCCGGGATCACGCCCACCACCGAGCCGCCGCCCTCGAGCGCCGCATCCGCCAGGACGCCCATCAGGCCGACGCTCGCGCCGCCGTACACGAGACCGAGGCCCCGTTGCGCGAGCGTTCTCCCGAATGCTGCGGCGGCGCGGGCGTAGGCCGGGCTCGCACCGGAGCTCGATCCACAGAACACACAGATGCGTCTCACCGCCCTGCCTCGTGGCCGGAGGGGGAGGACCTCTACCGGCTCCCCCTCCGCGGGGGCAATGCCGCTATGATCGCCGATGATGAGACGCTCTGCTGCCGCTCGCGCGGCGCTCTTCGGGCTCGCCGCCGGCCTGGCCGTTCTTCTCGCTTCCGCCTCGGGGGTCGCCCAGGTGCCCGGCGCGCACCCGATGCCGAAGGCCCCGCGGCCCCTGCACGTGCTCGCCGCGGCGACCGACGCGATCGCTCTCGGAACGATCGAGTCGGTGTCGGACGGCAGGATCCAGGTGAGGGACGCGATCGCGATCGAAGGCTCCGTGCCGCCGGAGCTCGAGCTGAAGCGCGCGCCCTCCAATCCGCCCCCGTATGCGCGCGGCGATCGCGTTCTGCTGCTGCTCCGCGGCGCCCGCTCGCCCTACGTGCTCGTGGACGAGCCGCGCGAGAGCGTGGTGGTACCGGCGGGCGGGAACGAGCGCTGGCTCGTGGCGATCCGCGCGTTCCAGGCCGCGCGCGCGCAGCCAGAGGAGCTGCGGGATCTCTACTTCAGCTGGCTCGACGGCGACGACCCCGTGCTGCGCGATCTCGGTCTTCGCGGCTTCTACGACCCGTCGGCTGCCTTCCAGCCGATCCCCGGCGCGCTCGGCGCCGAGAGCGCCCGGCGCGCGCTCGACCCCTCCTACCCGGTCGAGGTGCGTCGCGCGCGCGCCGCGGTGGCCGTGCTCTCCCCGGATGGCTACGTCGTGCTCGCGAGGGACGTGCTCCTGCCCGGGACGGCGGAGGACGGAACGGTCTACGAGACGGCGCTCCAGGCATCGCTCCTGCGCAGGAAGGAAGTGGTGGACATCCGGCCCGCGCTCGCGCGCGGGCTGCGCAGCTCCGACGCAGCAGTGCGTCAGGTCGCGGTCCGCTACGCCGTCAACGCCCGCGATCCCGCGATCGTGACCGAAGTGGACCGCCTGGCCGCAGAAGACCCGAACGCTGCGGTGCGGGAGGCGGCGAAGCGCGCGGTGGCCAGCGCACGCGGTCGTTAGCCAGCGCGGACCGGGCGCCGCTCAGGTTGGTGCGACGCCCTCCGCACCCGGCGTGGCGAGCGCCTGTCGCATCAGCACCTCCTGGGCGCGGACGCCGTCGCGCCGATCCGCGCGGCGATGCGACCCGTCGGGAAGGATGACGCGGGCCTTCACGTCGTCGCGGAGGTACACGTTCAGGATGCCCTCCAGCCTCTCCCGCAGCGCGGGCGCACGGACGCGGCACATCACCTCGACCCGGCGATCGAGGTTGCGGGGCATCCAGTCCGCGCTGCCGAGCCAGAACTCGGGCTCCCCGCCCGCGTTCTCGAAGCGCACGATCCGGCTGTGTTCGAGGAAGCGATCCACGATCGACGTGACCCGGACGTTCTCCGAGACCCCGGGCAGACCCGGGCGCAGGCAGCAGATACCGCGCACGATCAGCTCGATCTTCACGCCCGCCTGGGACGCGCGATAGAGCGCGCGGATCACCTCCTCGTCCTGGAGCGCGTTGAGCTTGGCGACGATCCGCGCCGGCCGGCCCGCGCGCGCGTTCTCGGCCTCGCGCTCGATGCGCTCGAGCATGCCCCGCCGGAGCGTGAACGGCGCGACGAGCAGGTGCTCGAACTCCGGCGGGCGCCCGAGGCTGGTGAGCGTGTTGAATACGGTCGCCACCTCCGCGGTGAGGTCGGGAGCGGCGCTGAAGAGTCCGAGATCGGTGTAGCTGCGCGCGGTCGCCGGGTTGTAGTTTCCCGTTCCGATGTGGACGTAGCGGCGGATGCCGTCTTCTTCGCGGCGAACCACCAGCGACAGCTTGCAGTGCGTCTTCAGGCCGACGAGCCCGTACACGATCTGGACGCCGGCTTCCTCCATCCGCTTCGCCCAGCGGATGTTGGCCTCCTCGTCGAAGCGCGCCTGCAGCTCCATCACCACCGTCACCTGCTTGCCGCTCTCCGCGGCCGACACGAGCGCGCGTGCGATCGGAGAGTCCTTGCTCGTGCGGTAGAGCGTCTGCTTGATCGCGAGCACGTCGGGGTCGCGCGCGGCGGAATCGATGAAGTCCACGACGCTCGAGAAGGAGTCGTAGGGGTGGTGGAGCAGCACGTCGCTCCGACGGATCGCGCGGAGGATGTCCTCGGGCTCCCGGAGGGCGGGGTGCACCGGCGCGGTGAAGGGCGTGGCCTTCAGCTTCTCGTTGGCGTCCTCGAGGCGCGCCAGCTCCTGGACGCGCGAGAGATTGACGGGGCCCGCGCACTCCTGGAGGTCCGAGGGCTCCAGCGAGAACACCGAGAGCAGAGCCTGCTTGAGACGCTCGCCAGCGGGCGTGCGCACCTCGATCCGCACCGCCTCGCCACGGCGTCGCCGGCGCAGCTCCTGCTCGATCGCGGTGAGGAGGTTCTCGACCTCCTCCTCGTCGACGTAGAGGTTGCTGTTGCGCGTCACCCGGAACGCGGTGTGATCGAGGATCGGAATCCCCGGGAAGAGCTTCGGGAGACTCCACCGGATCATGTCCGCGAGGAAGACGTAGCTGCGCTCGCCGTTGCGCGGCGGGAGACGCACGACGCGCGCGAGTACGCTCGGGGCCTGCACCACCGCCAGGCGCTCGGGCTGATCGGGGTCGTCGCTCGCGAGGAGCGCGGCGATCGAGAGGGCCTTGCTCGAAACGTGCGGGAAGGGGTGAGCGGGGTCGACCGCGATCGGTGTCAACACGGGAAAGATCTCGCGGTCGAAGTAGGCCGCCAGCCAGGCGGCATCCTCGGGCTCGAGCTCATCGGTCTGCAGGATCCGGATGCGCTCCTTCTCGAGCGCGGGGACGATCTCCCGCAGCCAGCAGTGGTAGCTCTCGAGCACCATCTCGCGCGCCGCGGCATGGATCGCCTCGAGCGTCTCCGCAGGCGAGAGCCCGTCGGGATTGCGGTCGGCGACGCCCGCTTCGGCCTGCTGACGCAGACCGGCAACGCGCACCTCGAAGAACTCGGAGAGGTTGGAGTCCACGATCGCGAGGAACTTGATGCGCTCGAGCAGCGGGTTCTGGGCGTCGCGCGCCTCTTCGAGCACGCGCCGGTTGAACGCCAGCCACGACAGCTCCCGATTGGTGAACCACTCGGGATGGGTGTCGGTCGCCGGGTCGAAGCGCGGCTCGCTCGCGGTCGGCATCGAGGCCTTCATCGGCCGAACGGACGCCACGATCGATCCCCCTCTCTGGCCGGGCCCCGACCTAGTCGCCGCTCGGCGTCTGCATCACGTAGCGGCGTCGGGCGCGCACCCGCCAGAAGCGGTCGTCGGGCACGCCGAACGCGTCGCCCGACTTCGCGTCGGGCACCCAGGCCGTGAGGTAGCCGTCGCGCCCGCGCGCGTGGTGGACGCAGCCCGTGTCGAGCCCGCGGAGGCCCTTCGCCACGTGGAGTCCCTGCATCGACCAGTGGCCGTACACCACGCCGTAGCCGTGCTCGCGCGCGCTCCAGCGGCGGTGCCACGCGTCTCCCGGCTGGGCGGGCTCGTCCTTCGACCAGCCTCCGCGCGCGTCCGCGCTGCGGCAGGAAGTGAGCCGGTCCAGGACGTCGCGGTCGGCGTCGTTCGTCCGGGAGGCCGCGAGGAGCCCCCACGCCGTCTCCGGATCCGACGCCGCCAGCCGCTCCTCCGCCCGGTGCGCCCGCTTCTCGAGCTCCGGGAGGTCCCAGTCGGGGTGCACCGCTGCGTGGACCATCGCGAACGGACGGTCCCCCAGCTCTCCGATCTCGGCCAGCGGACGGCGGCGCAGCCACTCCACCCAGTACGAGAGATCGGGCGAGTCGAGGATGTCCTGGAAGGTGTCGAGCGGACGGAGCGGCCGGTGTCCGAGGGCGGAAGCGAGGAGGCCGAGCTCGTGGTTGCCCAGCACGTAGCGCGCACGGCCGCGCTCGACCCAGCCGGCCACCTCTTCGAGCAGCGCGAGGTTGGCCGGGCCCCGGTTCACGAGGTCGCCCACCAGCCAGAGCTCGAAGCGCTCGCCGAAGCGGGCCCGGGCGCGGCCGACCAGCTCGTGGAACTCGTCCGCGCAGCCCTGCACGTCGCCGATGAAGACGGGTTGCACGCGCGGAAGTTAGCGGGTCCGCAGCTAGAATGGCGCGCCCGGGTTGGGCTCACGGAATCTCCAGACGCGGAGGCTGGCATGGAGTGGAATCTGGCGGACCTGTTCGAGCTCGTGGCCGACACCTGCCCCGAGCGGCCGGCCCTCCAGCACGGAACGGAGGGCCCGACGCGCACGTGGCGGGAGCTCGAACGCCGGTCGAATGCGCTCGCGCACCACTTCGCGCGCAGTCAGGCCCCCGGCGCGAAGATCTCGCTCCATGCCCACAACCGGCCCGAGTTCATCGAGAGCTTCCTGGGCGCCCTGAAGGCGCGTCTCGTCCCGGTGAACGTGAACTACCGATACCGCGAGGACGAGCTCGTCTACCTCTTCGACAACTCCGATTCCGAGGTCGTGGTATACGAGGCGACCTACGCGGATCGCATCGCCAGGGTGCGCGACCGGGCCCCGGGCGTGCGCGAGTGGATCGAGCTCGGGTCCGACCCCGAGGCCGCCTGCGGCGGAGGGAGTGCGCCGGTCAACGCGTTCGCGACGCCGTACGAGCGGATCGTGGGGGCAGGTGCCGACCGGCTCGAGCTGGAGCGGAGCCCGCGCGACCTGATCTTCCTCTACACCGGCGGCACCACCGGCATGCCGAAGGGCGTGATGTGGACGCAGTCCGCGCTGTTCCGCACGCTTGGAGGCGGCGGCAACGCGGTGCTGGGCGAGCGCGCGTCGGAGAGCGTCGCCGAGCAGCGCGATCGTATCGCGCAGCCGGCGCGCGCCCAGCGCCTCCTCCCGGGCAGCCCGCTCATGCACGGCACCGGGCTCTTCACGAGCCTGAACGCGCTCGGCGGCGGCGGCGCCGTGGTCACCCTGCCCTCGCGCTCGCTCGACGCCGAGGAGCTCTGGAGCGTGGTCGAAGCGCGGGGCGTGCACGCGATCTCGATCGTTGGCGACGCGTTCGCGAAGCCGATGCTGCGCGCCCTCGATGCGCAGCCCGATCGGTGGGACCTGCGCGCCTGCACCCTCCTCGTCTCGTCTGGGGTCATGTGGAGCCCCGACGTGAAGCGCGGCCTCCTGCGCCACCTGCCGCACGCGATCCTCTTCGACTCCTTCGGGTCGAGCGAGGCCACGGGCTTCGGCGTCGAGGTGACGACGAAGGATTCCGAGGTGAAGGTCGGCCGCTTCCGCATCGGTCCGAACTGCAAGGTGTTCACGCCCGACGGCCGCGAGATCCCGCCCGGAAGCGGCGAGGCCGGCTTCGTGGCGCGCAGCGGGCCCATTCCCGAGGGCTACTACAAGGACGCGCGGAAGTCGGCGGAGACGTTCCGCACGATCGGCGGCGTGCGCTGGTCGATCCCGGGCGACTGGTGCACGGTGAACGCAGACGGCACATTGAACCTCCTCGGCCGGGGGTCGGTCTGCATCAACACCGGCGGCGAGAAGGTGTATCCCGAGGAGATCGAGGAGGCGCTCAAGGAACACCCAGCGGTGTATGACGCCGTGGTCGTCGGCGTGCCCGACGAACGCTGGGGCGAGGCGGTCACCGGCCTGGTCGAGCTGCGTCCATCCGCGAGCGCCTCGGAAGAGGAGCTCCGCGCGTACGTGCGTGAGCGGCTCGCGGCGTACAAGACGCCGAAGACCGTGCTGTTCGTCGACTCGATCGGGCGCGCGCCGTCCGGAAAGGTGGACTACAAGGCGCTGAAGGCGCGCGCGCTCGCGACGCTGGCCCTGGCCTGAGGGAGCCCGCCCGGCCCCCACCCCCGTCGCGTGCCAGGGGGCTAGAATGCGTGAGCTCGTTCCGCCCGCGCCGGCGGGCTCCGGACGGGCGGTGGGGGGCCTGGTTGGCTCGTCGGATCATCGTCTGCGACGGCGCGGAGCTCGCGCGCCTCTGGTCCCGCATCGGGGCGGGGGAGCACGAGGAGCTCACCTGGGTGCCTCATGAGGAGGAGGCGCGCGCGCGACCGGCGGGCTTTCGAGCCCTTCCCGGCGGACTCACCGCGGACGCGTTCCAGAAGCTCGACCCCAAGGAGGGAGACGGGTTCGCCCTCGTCTCCGAGGACGCTCCCTTCGTCCGCGCCGCCGTGCCCGTGATCCAGCAGGCGGCGCCGGGCGCCCCAATCCTCGTGCTCTCCGACCGCATCGGACAGGACGACCTGCCCCCGCACGCCTGCCTGCGAAGGACGGGGCTCCGGTCTCTCATCCGCGACGACGTGGACGAGGAATTCGCCCACCTCGCGAACCTGCGCCGCGTCGTCGAGCTGACCGAGGTGCTCGGCCAGCGTCAACGCATCGGTGTGTTACTCCAACCCGACCCCGACCCCGACGGCATCGCCTGCGGCTACGCCCTGCGCGCAATCCTCGGCCGCAACCGCACGACGGCGCCGCTCATCTCGTTCGGCTCCGTCACCCGGCCGGAGAACCGCGCGATGGTCGCGGCGCTCGGGATCGAGGTGCGGACCCTCGGCATGGACGAGCTGGGCGAGTTCGACGCTCTCGCCCTCGTGGACGTCCAGCCTCCCGTCTTCGGCGAGTCCGCGCCCGCGCGGCTCCGCAACGTCGACCTCGTCATCGACCACCATCCGGACCGCCCGGGCTACGACACCGCCATCAAGGACATCAGGCCGTCCTACGGCGCCACGTCGACGATTCTGACGGAGTACGTGCGCGCAGCGGGGATCGAGGTGCGGCCGAAGCTCGCGACGGCGCTCCTCTACGGCATCAAGAGCGACACCCAGCTGCTCGGCCGCGAGACGAGCCGGTACGACATGAGCGCGTTCTCGTTCCTCCACGCCGCGCACAGCCCGGCGCTCCTGAGGCGCATCGAACAGCCCGCGATGCCCGTCGACGGCCTGCGCGCGCTCGGCCGGGCGCTGGCGCACACGAACGTCGAGGAGGGGATCCACATCCTCGTGTTGGGACGCGTGCGCGAGGACCTGATCCCCCAGGTCGCCGACATGGCGCTCCAGGCCGAGGGGGCGGAGTGGGCGATCGCCGCGGGCATCGTGGGATCGGACCTCGTCTTCTCGGTGCGCAACGTGGGGTACGTCCGCGCCGCGGGCGACGTGGTGCGCGCCGTCGTGGAGGGGCTCGGAGTGGGCGGCGGCCACCGCACGATGGCCAAGGGCATCATCCCGCTGAAGGCCTTCCGCAAGGTCTACGGTGACGCGAGCCGCGCACGGATCCACCTCGCGCTGCACGACGCCTTCGTGCGCGCGATCCGGCGCCAGGGCGTGCGTCCGGAGGACACGTGACCCGGCCGGCGCGCCTCGGCGACACCGAGCTCGGCGCGGCCTTGCGCGAGCTCCCCGCCTGGAGCCTGCACGACGGCAAGCTCCACCGCGAGCTCCGCTTCCGCGACTTCTCGGAAGCCTTCGGCTTCATGACGCGCGCCGCGCTCGTCGCGGAATCGATGAACCACCACCCCGAGTGGTTCAACGTGTGGAATCGGGTCGTGATCGACCTCTCGACCCACGACGCCGGCGGGATCACGTCGCTCGACCTCGAGCTCGCCCGCCGGATGGACGAGCTCGCGAGTTGACGGCGCCAACTCACCGCGTCCGAACGCGATCGAGATGCTCACGGATCCGAAGCGATGGAAGGGGTCCGGTTGGCTCTCGAACGTCCCCGTCGGACGACGGACGTTTCTTCAATTTGCCGGACACCGGGTCGAAACCGGGACGCGGTGGGGGCAAGCAATCAGGCTGACCGGACGCCGGCGACGCTGAGCTCCGCTCGCGGGGCCCAAAACGTGTCCGACAGGCGTCGCCCTGCTCGTGGCCCACGGTTTGCAGTTCGACACGCGTTGCGCCGGGCGCGCCCAGCCCGCTTCCCGGGGCTCCCTGGTCGGGGCCGATGCCTCGTCCCAACCGCCTCCGAAGGGCGCGAGGTGACCATGGAGATCGCCGGCTTCGTCGCCGTCGCTGCACTTCTCTTGGAATGGAAGCTGACACGCTGGGTCTACTCGCGTGCGTCGGTCCTTCCGCTGGTGGCCCTGTTCGCGACGCTGCCAGATGAGCCCGCCCCCCTGCCTTCTCCGAAGCAAGGTCCGCTTCCAGTGCTGCAGAGGGCGACGCGTGGGGGCGTCAGCCGGAGGCGCGCGCCCGCAGGAAGGCGGACGCCTCCTGGATCGCCTTCGCGCCGGCGTCGATCCCCGGGAACAGCATGAATACGTGCGGCATCCCCTCGTAGCGCAGGAGCGTGACGTCGCGGCCGGCGGCGCGCAGCTTCTCGGCGAACGCGAGGCCGTCGTCGAGCAGCGGATCGATCGTGCCGACCACGATGCAGGTCGGCGGGAACTTCGAGAGATCGGCCCGGAGCGGGGAGACGAAGGGGTCGGCCCAGCGGGCGCGCGGAGCGTACGACTCGTTGAAGAACCTCATCACCGCGCCGTCGAGGATCGGATCACCCGGGCCGAAGCGCCGCGCGGATTCGGACTCGAGCGCGAGGGCGAGATCGACCACGGGGCAGAAGAGGACGTTCGCGGCGGGCGGCGGCTCGGCGTTCGCGAGCAGGCGCAGCGTGACGGCCGCCGTGAGGTTGCCGCCGGCGGAGTCCCCGGCGAGGAACACGCGCCGGCCGTCCCCTCCGACGCGCCTTGCGTTCTCCCGGACCCACCGAAACGCGGCGAGACAGTCCTCGAGCGGAGCGGGGTACGGGTGCTCCGGCGCTAGGCGATAATCCACGCTCACGACGACCATGCCCGTCGCGAGGCACAGATCCTTCGCGAGCTTCGCATGCGACTCCGGCGACAGGATCACCCAGCCTCCGCCGTGCAGGTACACCAGAACGGGCTTTGCGGTCGGGCTCAGCGGAGGTTGAAACACACGAACGCGTAGTGGACGGCCGCTCGGCCCGGGGAGACGCAGCTCGTCCTCGCGCCCGACTTCGGGCGCTCCCGCGTTGAGGAAGGGAGAGAGCGCGTCCATCTGCATGCGCATCGCAGACGGCTCCAGCACGCGCTCTGCCGGCCGTCCGGCCAGCATCAACGCGAAGAGCTGCTTCACCTGGGGGTCCATGGGCTCGCGGGGGTCCGACATCGCTCCCCTCCGGGACGGTGAAGGACGGATTCTAGGCCCGGGGTCCGCCGAGCCAAAGGCTTGCGAGCGCGGCGACACCGAAGAGGGCGAGCGCCGCGCCGGCCAGGGGGTTCACCAGCGAGAGGGCGCGCGCTCCGAGCCGTCCCCGCGCCCTGCGCACGGCCGACGCGAGGAGGAGCCACCAGAGCGCCGAGCCGAGCAGCACGCCCGCCACCCGGCCCACCCCGCGGACCTGATGGGCCGCTCCGGCGCCGGCGAAGGCCGCACCGAGCGTGAGCAACGGAAGCGGATTCGCCAGCGTGAGGGCGAACGTGGAGAGGAAGGCGGCAGGGAGGCTTCGCTCGACGCTGGCCCCGGTCGACGCCGGGCGCGGCGCGCGCGCGAAGCAGATCGCGAGGCCGGCGGCGAGGAGGATGCACCCCGTCCCGAGGCGCACGGCGTCGGCGTGGGCGGCCACGACCGGAGCCAGCCGCCCGAAGCCGGCGACCGCCGCCACCGCGAACACGCCGTCTCCCGCGGCTGCGCCGAGCCCGGACACCAGACCGGGCCACCACCCGTCCGCGAGCGTGCGCCGCACGCAGAGCACGTTCACGGGCCCGAGCGGCGCCGCGATCGCGAGGCCGAGGAGCACGCTCGCGCCGACGGGGCCGAGCTCGAGGGACGTCACGAGCGCCTCCGAATCCCCGCCTTCGGCGACGATGTCCGTCTTGACCCACTCGGCTGGCTGCTAGGATGGCTCCTGCCCATGCCCCGACTCCGACTGCGACCGCGCCTGCGAAGGCCCTGGCTCGCGCTGCTCCTCGCGGCGCTCCCGGGGCTCGCCGCGGCGGAGTCCAGTCTCGAGCTCCCGCTCCAGCCGGCCTTCGGCGATCTCCCCGCCGGCACCTACGACGAGGAGTCCATGCGCCGCATCGGCGACGCGCAGGTCAGCCTGACGCGGCTCCCGAACGACAACCTGCTGCTCACGGCCACGAGCGCGATCCGCGGCGCGGACGCGATCGTGGTGATGAGCGAGCTCGAGCGCTGGGAAGATGGGCGGGCGCTGCGGCCGGTCTGGCAGGAGACGCACTCGTGGGACTACGAGGGACGCAGCCGCGGCATCATGTGGGTCGACCACCGTGCAGCGCGCGCCATGTGCACCGCGGGCGACGGACCGGACGATCCGCAGGTCGAGATCGCCGTGCCCGAGCCCGACCTCATCGCCAACGTCCCCATGCACCTCGTCTTCCTTCCGCTCCTCACCGGGGAGAAGGAGGAAGTGAGCTTCCAGTTCTTCACCTGCCGCGGACACCGGATCGTGTCGGCGAAGGCACGGATCGCCCGGCGCATGCAGTCCGCCGACGACCACGCCCTGATCGAGGTGCGCTCGGAGCTCGACCTCGGACCCATCCTGACCCCGCTCGCGCGGGCGCTCCTTCCGCGCTTCTCGTTCTGGTTCGACATGGGAGACCCGGAGCGCTGGATCGCGCACCGCATGCCGCTCGGAACGGGCGGACCGCAGGTTCTCATCGTCCGCGCGGGCGTCCCCGTCCGCGAGCTCACCGCCCCGCAGTAGCCGCGCCGGTGGACCGGGCCGGGTGTCGCGCCACGAATCCCGCCGCTCCTTCGCGTCCCATGTAGAATTCGAGGAGTCGCCGCGGGGTCCTGGTGAGGTCCACCACGACGAGCCCATCGAGCGCGTCTCCGAAGTCCGGATCCACGTTCCAGCCGACGAACCGCCCCCCGAGCTTCAGATACTCCCGGACGAGCACGGGCAGCTCCCGCCCGTCCGGCTCGCGTTCGGCGACGAGCTGCGAGAGGCGCTCCCCTTGGCGCGCGTCCGCGATCCGCGCGGCGAGCCGGCGGCGCCGACGCCAGCCGACGCGCGGTGGCCTTCGCGGCCGGACGTACGCCGCGAGCTCGGGAGCACCGTGGTGCGCGGAGAGGGCGCAGGCGATGAGCGCCCGCGACTCGGGCGAGTAGTCGGCGGAGATGCTCACCGCGCCAAAGAGCCGTCGCGCCGTCGGGTGCGCGGCGACCGTGCGTGCGACTCCCTTCCACAGGAGAAGGAGCGCCTGCGACGAGCGCTGGTACTCCGGACGCACGAACGAGCGGCCGAGCTCGAAGGCCGGCCCGAGCCGCTCGAAGAACCCCTCCCGGAGGTCGAACAGCGAGTGCGTGTAGAGCCCCGAGCTTCCGAAGGCTGCTCGCAGAGGTTCCGTTTCCGCGAGACGGTATGCGCCGGCGAGCTCACGCGCAGCGCGATCCCAGACGAAGAGGTGCGTGTAGGTGCGATCGTGCAGGTCGAGGTCGATCGCGCGGCCCGTGCCTTCGCCCACCGCGCGGAACGTGAGCTCGCGGAGCCGACCGATCTCGTGCAGGAGCGCGGGGATCTCCGGCGCCCGCGCCGCCGCCACCAGGAATCGCTCGTGCGCGACGAGCGGCGGCGCTGCTTCGATCCGCGCCACTTCTGCGAGCAGCCACCGCACGTCGCCGCGCGCCACCACGGGCACCGGGCGCGGACCGCTTCTCGATCGATCGGTGGCACGATGCGCACGAACGGTGCGGAGCCGCTCGCGGATGCGCTCCCGCAGACCGGGAACGCGCTGCGGCGACACCAGTCCCGGACCCAACACGCCGACACCCTGGTAGGACATGTGGCACCCCCCATCGTCGAACGGTCTCGTGGCCCCGATCGCGCTTCGCGAGGAGGATCGGAATCCCCGTCGACGACACTGCAGCGGTTCGGTGACGAGACGATGGCGTCCCCACTTCTTTCTCCCGCCTTCACCCGTTCGACACGAAGCGCGCCGAAGTTCCCGGCGCACGCAGAAGGCGAAGCGAGTCATTCGGGAGGGAGGATCCCATGGGAGCTGCCGGACTGGTGCGCGTCGCATTCCGCCTCGTCGCCCTCGCCCTGCTCACGGCCGGCACGGTCGCCTGGCTGCGCGTCCGCGCTCTACTCGGCGATCGCTGTCCGCACGCCGCGACGCGAGCCGGGCACCGCTGGGCCCGCCGCATGACGCGGCTCCTCGGCGTCCGGCTGGACGTGCAGGGCGCGCCGCCGGACGGGCCGGTGCTCCTGCTGGCGAACCACCGCTCCTACATCGACATCGCCGTCCTGCTCGCGCAGCGGCCGTGCGCGTTCCTCGCCAAGGCCGAGATCGGTGACTGGCCGCTCTTCGGAGCGGCGGCACGCGAGACCCACACCGTGTTCGTGCGGCGTGACGACCGGGCGAGCCGGAGCGCCGCGCGCGGGGGGGCGCTCGCGCTGCTCCAACGGGGTGTCGGATTCGCGGCCTTTCCGGAAGGCACGACGTCCCGTGGGCCGGGCCTCCTGCCCTTCTTTCCCGGCCTCTTCGCGCTCGCGCGGGAGCACGGGTTCAGCGTGGTGCCGGTCGCGATCGAGTACTCGGATCGCGCGGACGCCTGGGTGGACGACGAGACGTTCGTGGGCCACTTCCTCGCCTGCTTCCGCAAGCCCCGTGTCCACGTCGCGCTGGCCTTCGGGCCTCCGCTCGACCCGCGAGAGGTCGACGATCTGAAGGGCGCCGCAGAGCGCTGGATCGCGGGGAGACTGGAGGCGCTCTCCGCGCGGGCCGGGGCGGAGCGCTACGCGAGCGCGGGGATGACGTGGCGCCCGAGCAGGTCGATCGAGCGCATCACCTTCTCGTGAGGGATCTTCCAGGGCTGGACGAGACACAGCAGGAGGTCGCAGCCGGCCGCCCGGTAGCGTTTCGCCGTCTCGATGCAGCGGTCGGGGTCGCCGACGATTGCAGCGCCCAACCCGTCGAGGAAGTCGAAGGTCAGGAAGCTCGTGTCGATGCCCGCCAACGCCTTCGTGTACTCGTAGCTCGGGAGGTCGCGCTGCCGCTCGGCCTGCCACTGGCCCACGGTCGCGATCTGGCGCGTGCCGGCGCGGGCGTACCACTCGCAGCTCTCCGCGGCGTCGCGACGCGCCTCGGCGGTGGTCTCCGCGCAGTGCACCATCGTGAATGTCGCCGCGCGCGGGTTCACGAACCTCCCGATCGGCTCGGCCGTCTCGAGCCCCTTGCGGTAGAGCCCGATGCGCTGGGCGAGCTCTTCGGGCGGGACGCCGATCGTGAACGAGAGCAGGCCGAGGCCGCGGCGGCCGGCGGTCTCGTGGCTCTCCGGACCGGTCGCAGCGACCCAGAGCGGCGGATGCGGCTGCTGGAGCGGTTTCGGGAGGACGCGCCGCGCTGGCAGCCGGAAATGCTTCCCTTCGAACGAGAAGACATCCTCCGTCCACGCGCCCACGATCATCCGGAGCGCCTCCTCCCACATCGGGCGCGTCTCGCCGGGATCGATGCCGAACCCCTCGAGCTCGGCGCGCGTCGCGCTGCGACCGGTGCCGAACTCGAGCCGGCCGTCGCAGAGGAGATCCAGGACGGCGGCGGCCTCCGCCGCCCGGATCGGGTGGTTGTAGGGGAACGGCAGGAGGCGCACGCCGTGGCCGATGCGCATGTTCCGCGTCCGCGCCGCGACGGCGCCGTAGAGCACGCCCGGCGCCGAGCAGTGCGAGAACTCCTCGAGAAAATGGTGCTCTACCGTCCAGAAGCTGTGGAAGCCGACCTCGTCGGCGCGGATCGCCGCGGCCAGCGTCTGGTGGTAGGCGTCGTACTCGCTCCGGGCATGCCACGGACGCGCCACCGGGATCTCATAGAAGAGTCCGAACTCCACGTGGCTCCTCCGACGCGCGGCTGCTCCGCACGGCCGTGCCCCATGAACTGAAACGTGTTCTAATCATGCCACGGTACGCATCGGGAGGGGAATCGTGGCGCTGCTCCAGGACAAGGTCGCCCTCGTGACGGGCGCGGCGTCGGGCATCGGCGCCGCCACCGCTGCGCGCTTCGCCCACGAGGGCGCGAGCGTCGTCGGCTTCGACCTGGCCGAGCCGCCGGGAGGGTGCTGGGCGTCCGTCACGGCCGCCTGCCCCGACGCCGTCTTCCGATTGGGCGACGTGCGCCGCGAGCAGGACGTCGCCGCCGCGGTGGCCGCGGCGATCGCGCGTTTCGGCCGGCTCGACGTGCTGATGAACGCCGCCGGCGTCGCGGGCGGCGGCCCCGTGCACCTGCTCCCGCTCGAGGAGTGGCAACGCGTCGTCGACGTGAACCTCACGGGCACCTTCCTCGCGTGCAAGCACGCCCTCCTGCACATGCTGGAGCGCCGGTCGGGGAGCATCGTGAACGTCGCGAGCATCGAGGGGCTCGAGGGGATGGAAGGCGCGAGCTGCTACAACGCCTCGAAGGGCGGCGTCGTCCTCCTCACCAAGAACATGGCGATCGACTATGCGCGGCGAGGCATCCGCGTGAACTGCGTCTGCCCGGGGTTCGTCGACACGCCGATGATGGCGCAGGTGACGGCGATCGAAGGCATGGCCGACATCCGCGCCCGCATGGTGGATGCGCACCAGGTGGGCCGCGTCGGCCGACCAGAAGAGATCGCCGCGGCAGCGGCGTTCCTGGCCTCGGACGAAGCGACGTTCGTGACTGGGCATTCTCTGGTCGTCGACGGTGGTTGGACAGCCGGTCGTCGCTTCGGTGTGTCGAAGATGCTCGGGCTGGAATGACGCGCTGCGCCCGCGCTCCGCGACAGCGGACAGCGGGCCTGACGGGATCGCGTCAACCCTTCTGCCATACATCATCACGTGTCATCGTGGCTTGACTTCGACCCCGCAAGCGCGCTGAGATGGCGGCGGGGGGAGGAGCCCGGCAAGATGACCAGAGAAGCGATCCTGCTGCAGAACGTGCTCGAGCCGTATCACGCGGCCTTCGTCGACTGCGCGCAACGGGAACGGCTCCAGCTCCTGCGGTCTGCGCACCTCTCGCCGGCGGGAACCGCCGGCCGCGAGCCCTGCCTCGCCGTCCTCGCTCTCGACGGCGACGCCGAGGCGGATTTCGACCGCCTCCGCGCGCTGCGCTCGCGCGTCGCGTCGGCGCCCGTCGTGGTCCTCGGAAACGCGATGAGCGTCGACGGCGCCGTGCGTGCGTTGAAGCAGGGGGCGACGGACGTGATCGGCCTTCCCGCGCCGCCAGCCGACGTCGCCGCGCGCGCCCTCCTGCACCTGCGCCCGTCTCGCGGCGCTGACCCCGACGACACGCTCGTGGGTCTCAGCGCGCCGCTCGTCGCGCTGCGCCGGGAGATCGCCGCCGTCGCGCCGCTGGAGTCGACCGTACTCCTGCTCGGCGAGACGGGAACGGGCAAGGGCGTCGTCGCACGGCTCCTGCACGCCTCCTCCCGGCGCGCGGGCGGCCCCTTCGTGCATGTCGACTGCGCCGCCCTGTCGCCAGCCCTGATCGAGAGCGAGCTCTTCGGCCACGAGCGGGGCGCGTTCACCGGTGCCGTGGAGCGCCGGGCCGGACGCTTCGAGCTCGCCCGGAACGGAACCGTCTTCCTGGACGAGATCGGCGATCTCGAACCGCGGCTCCAGTCCAAGCTGCTGCGCGTCATCCAGGACCGGGAGTACGAGCGCCTCGGCGGCTCGCACACGCTCCCCATGACCGCGCGCGTCGTCGCCGCCACGAGTCACGACCTGCGGGAAGCGGTGGCACGCGGACGCTTTCGCGGCGATCTCTACTTCCGCCTGAACGTCTTCCCGCTCCGCATGCCGCCCCTGCGCGAACGCCTCGAGGACCTCCCGCTCCTGGTCCGCGCAGGCCTCGAGCGCGTGAGCCGGCGGCTCGGTACCCCCGCCCCGGCCGTGGCGGAGGGGGTCCACGCCGCTCTACGTGCGCACGACTGGCCCGGCAACGTGCGCGAGCTCATGAACGTGCTCGAACGACTCGTCGTGCGGGGGGGCGGCCCGCTCGACGCCGCGGACTGGCAGGGCGCGCGCGACGACCTGCCCTGGCGCAACACTCGAGAGCGTTTCACCTCCCCGACCGGCGACCGCGCCGACGACGAGGGGATCGAGGCTCGGACCCGGCCCCGGCACGCGATCGCCGTAGCGCTCGCGGGAACCGGCGGCAACGTGGCGCGCGCGGCGCGACGCCTCGGCGTGCCCCGCAGCACGCTCCGCTACTGGATCCAGCAGCACGGTCTCGCCGGGCTCGTGCCGAGGGACTGACGGGTCGGCTGCGCCGATCGCGCTCAGGCCCGCATTCCCGGCGCTTCGTGCCCGCTGAGGGCCACATAGTCGGCGTACCCGGATCCGTAGCGCTGCGGCTCGCCCGGCCCGAGCTCCAGCACGCGGTTCGTGAGCGCGGACAGGAAGCGGCGATCGTGAGATACGAGGAGCAGCGTGCCTTCGAAGCCCCCGAGCGCGCGGATCAGCATCTCCTTCGTCGCCAGGTCGAGGTGGTTCGTGGGCTCGTCCAGCACGAGGAAGTTGGGAGGGTCGTAGAGCATGCGTGCGAGCACGAGCCGCGCCTTCTCGCCGCCGGACAGGAGCCGGCACGGCTTCTCGATCTCGTCGCCCGAGAACCCGAACGCGCCGGCGAGCGCGCGCAGCGAGCCGATCGCCGCGCGCGGGAAGCTCGCCTCGAGCGTCTCCCAGACCGTCAGCCCGGGCTCGAGCACGTCCATCGCATGCTGGGCGAAGTACCCGAGCTTGACGCTCGCCCCCAGCGTGACGCGGCCGGCGTCGGCTTCCGACGCGCCCGCGGCCAGCTTGAGGAGCGTCGACTTGCCTGCGCCGTTGGCGCCCATCACGCACCAGCGCTCGTTGCGCCGCACGACCCAGTCGAAGCCGTCGAACACGACGAGCGGGCCGTAGGTCTTGGTCACGCCTTCGAGCTTGAGCACGTCGTCGCCGGAGCGAGGCGCCGGGCGGAAGTCGAAGTCGAGCGTCTGGCGTCGCTTCGGGGGCTCGACCTTCTCGATCTTGTCGAGCTTCTTCACGCGCGACTGCACCTGGGCCGCCTTCGCGGCCTGCGCCTTGAAGCGCTCGATGAAGCGCATCTCCTTCGCGAGCATTGCCTGCTGCCGCTCGTACTGCGCTTCGCGCTGCGCCTCCGCGAGCGCGCGCTGCCGCGCGTAGAACTCGTAGTCTCCCGCGTACGTCGTGAGCTCGCCGCCGTCGATCTCCACGATCTTTCCGACGATGCGGTTCAACAGCTCGCGATCGTGCGAGGTCATGAGAAGACCGCCCTCGTGGGAGAGCAGCCAGGACTCGAGCCAGAGGATCGACTCGAGATCGAGATGGTTCGTGGGCTCGTCGAGGAGCAGCACGTCGGGCTGGAGCAGGAGGATCCGGGCGAGCGCAACCCGCATCTTCCAGCCGCCCGACAGCTCGCCCACGTCGGCGTCCATCCGCTCCTGCGTGAAGCCGAGGCCCGCGAGGATCTCGCGCGCGCGGGCGTCGAGCCCGTAGCCGCCGAGCTCCTCGTAGCGCGCCTGCGCCTCGCCGAAGCGCTCCACGAGGGTATCGAGCTCGCCGGCCCGATCCGGATCCGCGAGGGCGTGCTCGAGGTCGTGCAGCGTGGCGGCCGCCTCGGCCACCGGACCCGCGCCGGCGAGCGTCTCGGCGAGGACGCTGCGGCCCTTCAGCTCGCCCACGTCCTGGCTGAAGTAGCCCACGGAGACGCCGCGCTCGATCGACACCGCTCCGGCATCGGGCTCCTCTTCGCCGACGATCATACGGAAGATCGTCGTCTTCCCTGCGCCGTTCGGGCCCACGAGCCCGACCCGCTCGCCGCGGTTCAAGACGGCGGACGCCTCGAGGAAGAGGATCTGCCGCCCATGGCGCTTCGAGATCGAATCGAGCCGGATCATGGCGGAGGGACGTTAGCGCGCGCGGTCGTCGAGCAGCCGCCGGACCTCCGCGGCGAGCGCCGCGGGGTTGAAGGGCTTGCCCAGGAAGGAGGTGTCCCGCCGCAGCAGCCCGCGGCCGAGCACCGCGCTGTCGTTGTAGCCGGAGAGGAAGAGCACCGGAAGGTCGGTGCGCGCCGTGCGCAGCCGTTCGGCCAGCTCGGGACCTCCGAGGTGCGGCATGACGACGTCGCTCACGAGGAGATCGATCGTGCCGGAGTGCTGCTGGAACACCTGCTCGGCTTCCACACCGTCCGATGCACGCAGGACGGTGTAACCTGCCTCGCTCAACACCCGCTCGGCGAGACGGGCGACGAGGGCCTCGTCCTCGACGAGGAGCACGGTCTCCCTGCCGCCGGCGGCCGCGGCTTCCGGCGCCGGGGCGGCCGCCACCGCGGCCTCCGCCGGGGCCAGCGGCAGGAAGATGCGGAACGTGCTGCCCTGCCCCGGCTTGCTGCGCGCGGCGACCTGGCCGCCGCTCTGCTGCACGATGCCATACACCATGGAGAGCCCGAGCCCGGTGCCCTTGCCCGACGGCTTGGTGGTGAAGAACGGCTCGAAGACGTGCGCGAGGGTCTCCTCGTCCATGCCGCAGCCGGTGTCGCGCACGAGCAGCATGGCGTACCGGCCGGGGGGAGCGCCGGGCTCGCGCCGAACGTCCGGCCCGTCCCCTCCGAGGTTCGCCGTCTCGAGCGTGAGCGTCCCTCCGGACTCCATCGCATCGCGCGCATTCACCACGAGGTTCATCACGACCTGCTGGAGCTGCCCGCGATCGGCGTGCACGAGGCAGGGGTCGGGGGCGAGCCGCGTCTCGACGCCGATGTGCTCGCCGATGAGGCGTCTCAGCATCTTGTCCATGTCGGCCACCACGGCGCTGAGGTCGAGCCGCTCCGGCTTCAGCAGCTGCCGCCGGCTGAACGCGAGGAGCTGCTGGGTGAGGGCCGCGGCGCGCTCGCCTGCGCTGCAGATCTCGTGGACGTCGATGCGCAGCGCGTCGTCCTCGGGCACGCGCGACAGCAGGAGCTCGCCGTAGCCGTTGATCGCCGTGAGGAGGTTGTTGAAGTCGTGGGCGATGCCCCCTGCCAGCCGGCCGACCGCTTCCATCCGCTGCGAATGGCGCAGCTCCTCCTCGAGCCGATGACGCTCCGTCACGTCGCGCGCGGTGACGGCGACGCCGTCGCCCACGGGGATCACCTGATGGCGCACCCAGGCAGCGCGCACGTCGGGGGATTCGGGCTGGAACTCCTCCTCGAACGGGCGCCCCGTCTCCATCACCCGCGCGCATTTCGCGATGAACGCGTCCCGGCCCGGCGTCTTCACCGTCTCACGGAAGCTGCGCCCGATCAGGTGCTCGCGCCGTACGCCCACCAGCTCGAGCGCCCGCTCGTTCAGCTCGACGATCCGGAAATCGCAGACCGACCCGCCCGCATCGCGGATGGCCTCCATCAGGAAGAAGGCGTCGAAGCCGCCCTCGGCGGCCGCGCGGAAGCGCTCCTCGCTGCGACGGAGCGCCTCCTGCGCACGGCGACGCTCGGTGATGTCGCGCGCGATCACGAACACCGCGACGGTGCGTCCGCCCTCCTCGATGCTGGTCGAGCCGACCTCGTACGGCACGCTGCGGCCGTCCTTCGCGACGAGGTCCACCTCGTAGAGGAACGTCGTCGCGTCGCCCGCCATCCGCCGGCGCCGACGCTCCCACATCGCGTCGTCAGCCGCGCCGGGAGGTACGACGCTCTTGACGCTCATTCCGACCAGCTCATCGGGCTCGTAGCCCAGGGCGCGCCGGGTGGCGGCGTTCGCGTAGAGGATGCGACCTTCGAGGTCGTGCGCGAACACGAGATCGTTCGCTCGGTCCACGATGCGCCGATAGCCGCGAAGGCGTTCGGCTTCGTCTCCGGCGATCGCGCCGAGGTCGCGCAGGACGACGAAGCACGCTCTGGCCGCTCCGTCCCCGAGCGGCGACACGGCGATCTCCAGCTGGAGGTCGGTCTCGCCCTCGCTGCCGCGGGAGACGCCCACGGTGGCGACGGTGGCGCCGGCGCGCCCGTCGAGCAGGTCGGCCAGGTCCGCGCCCACCGCGGCCATCCTCCGCGGCCGCAGCACGCCTGCGACGGGCGCGCCGGGCTCCGCCCCGAGGCCCGCCAGCAGCGCCTGCGCGCGGGCGTTGATCACGACGATCCGCCCCCCACGCACGACCAGCGCGGGCTCGGCGAATGCATGCACCAGTGCTTCGAGCATCAGGGCTCCGGGCGGACCTCGCTGCCTCTTCGACCCGCGCTCTCGGCGACCTGAGGGAGCGGATCGGGCGCGTGCGACAGTCGGCGGGGCGGGTTTAGCATACGCGCCCACGAGGGGCGGCCGGCCGAGCGAGGCGTTCGCGGGATCGCCCGGAGGGAACCCATGCAGCGGAGCGAGAAGCGCATCCTCACCACCCATGCCGGGAGCCTTCCGCGCCCGAAGGCGCTCGTGGAGCTCCTCGTGAAGCGAAGCCGGCGCGAGCCGGTCGACCCCGCGGCGCTCGAAGCCGCCGTCGTCGAAGCCACACGCCGCGCGGTCGCCGGCCAGATCGAGGCGGGCATCGACGTGGGGAACGATGGTGAGCAGGCGCGCGAGAGCTTCTTCACCTACGTCCAGCACTGCCTGTCCGGCTTCGCGGGCGCGAGCCAGCGGCCGATCATGCGCGACATCGTGCGCTACCCCACGTTCCTCGAGCTGAAGTCGCCGGAGTTCTCCCGGCTGTCGGTGAGCCTGATGAACGCGCCGCGCGCCGAAGGCCCCGTGCGCTACGTGGACCGCAGCGCGCTCGAGCGCGAGTGCGACACCTTCGCGCGCGTGGTGCACGAGCAGCCGCGGGGCTTCGTCGAGTCCTTCCGGACGGCGCCGTCGCCCGGGATCGTTGCGTGCGCGATGGAGGACGCGCACTACGGGTCGCTCGAGCGCTACGTCGCCGCTCTCGCCGATGCGCTCCGCACCGAGTACGAGCACGTCGTCGCGCGGGGTCACGTGCTCCAGCTCGACTGCCCCGACCTCGCGATGGAGCGGCACACGCTCTTCGCGGACCGGCCGCTCGCGGAGTTCCAGGCGTTCGCGAGGATGGTGGTCCGCGAGACGTCCCGCGTCCTCGCCGCGGTGCCCCCCGACCGCGTGCGGCTCCACGTGTGCTGGGGCAACTACGAGGGACCGCACGAGGACGACGTCGCGCTGGACGAGCTCCTGCCCATCCTCTACGGGGCGTGCGCCGGCGCCCTGGTCCTCTCGATGGCGAACCCGCGCCACGCCCACGAGCACCGCGTGCTCGCGCAGCATCCGCTGCCCGAGGGCTGGCTGCTCGTCGCCGGCGTGATCGACACCACGACGAACTACGTGGAGCACCCCGAGGTCGTGGCCGACCGGATCGAGCTCGCCGCACGCGCCGTCGGGGATCCCCGTCGCGTGATCGCGGGTACGGACTGCGGCTTCGCGACTTCGGCGGGGTTTGGAGAGGTCGCGGAGGAGGTGGTGTGGAGGAAGCTGCGCGCGCTGCGGGACGGGGCGGATCTCGCGACGAAGCGGCTGTTCGGGTGAGGGGGCGCACAGCTTTGCTGCACACGCCATGGAGCCAGTCACTCTCCTGACACTTTCTGTCAGCAGAGTAGAGAGAGTGGCTGCTGAGCGTGGGCTGGCAGCGCCATGGAAGCATCGATCCGCTCGAGGCTCCCGCCGACAGCCGGCGTGGTGCGAACGATCGAGTGGAAGCGAGCCGGATCACGGAGGCGCGAGACGGACGCCGCGTGGGCGCTCAGGGCTTCGCGCTCTTCGAGAAGATCCAGCGTGGTCCTTCAGCGCGCCGCGGCGCTGAAGCAGTAGTGCTCGCAGCGGACGCCGTCCCCTCCATCCACGACGACCGCGCCGCCGCACGACCGGCATGCGACCCGGCCGCTCTGCAGGTGCACCTCGCCGCTAGCCGCCTTGTGGAGGCAGTCGGCGCACAGATCCCTGCTGTATGCGCCGTCGTGGGGGGCCGAGCAGATGGCGCATCGGAGCGTGGGGGCCTTCGGTCTCTTCCTAGCGGCCTTCGCCATCGTCGTGCTCCCTCGTGGATGGACCCTCGGCTGCGGCCGCCGTGTCCCCGCAGTGTCGACCGGCGGACGCCGTCGCGTCAACCAGGGAACGGCGGGCGGCGGGAACCGCGGCACCCTCCCGGCCCCCGCCCGCCCGGTCGCGCGGATCCTCTAGAATGCCTCCGATGCCGGTCACCACGCCGACCTCTCGCGCTCTCACCGCAGAGCCCGGCTGGCCCTTCACCACGAACGGCGGCGGGCGTCGCCGGGTGGTGTTCCTGCTCGACGCGTCGAGCGCGGTCGAGGAGCGGCTGCTGCGCGACTGGATCGAGCGCAACCGGCCCGAAGGGCTCGATGCGCGGAGCTACGACGTCGTCCGGATTCCGCCCACGCGCCGGCGCCCGCGCAAGCCCCGGCTCGATCCCACGTTCGAGACCTGCGTGGCCGCGCCCGACGACCCCCTCTTCGCGCCGCTCCGCGTGGCCTGGCAGCCCGGCGAGGTCGGCGGGGTTCGCGCCGCGCGGCTCCGCGACCTCGTCACGTTCGGCGACCCGCGCGATCCGAACCTCCTGCGCGAGCGCTGGATCCTGCGCCGCAACCCCGATCGGTGTCCCGTGGTGGCCGGGGAGCCCGCGCCGCTCTCCGAGCTGCGTGAGCGCTGGCAGCGCGCCGCGGGCACGGACGTCGCGCAGACCACCGGGCTCGCCGAATTCGTGGCCCGCCAGGCCGCCCTCGCCCTCGAGCGCGCGGAGCGCCGGCTGCGCGGCGCCCGCTACAAGGTCCCGCGCTTCGTGCACGAGGACATCCTCGGTCGCGCCGCCTTCCGCGCGGGCGTGGCGCGGCTCGCCCGCGAACTGGGGAAGCCGGAGCCCGCCCTCGCCAAGGAGGCCGCGAAGGACCTGCGGGAGATCGCGGCCACGCACAGCCCCTACGTCATCGACCTCGTCGCGCACGGCATCCGGCTCATGTACACGCAGGGCTACGGCGAGGCGCTCCACTACGATCCAGCGCAGGTCGACCAGGTGGCTGCCCTCTCCCAGCGACATCCGGTCGTCTTCCTTCCGTCGCACAAATCGAACCTCGACCACCTCGTGCTCCAGTACATGCTCCACGAGAACGGACTGCCGCCGAATCACACGGCCGGCGGCATCAACATGAACTTCTTCCCCGTCGGGCCCCTCGTGCGCCGCAGCGGCGTGTTCTTCATCCGGCGGACGTTCAAGGACGACGCGGTCTACAAGCTCGTCCTTCACCACTACCTCGACTACCTGGTCGAGAAGCGGTTCCCGCTCGAGTGGTACATCGAGGGCGGACGCTCGCGGTCGGGCAAGCTGCTGCCGCCGCGCTTCGGGCTGCTCGCCTACGTGGTCGACGCGTACCGCGCCGGCAAGAGCGAGGACGTCTATCTCATCCCGGTGTCGATCGCGTACGACCAGATCCAGGACGTCGGCGACTACGTGGCCGAGCAGCGCGGCGCCGTGAAGCACAAGGAGAGCTTCTCGTGGTTCGTGCGGGTGGTGCGGCAGCTCCGCCGCCGCTACGGAGACATCCACATCCGATTCGGCGAGCCGCTGTCGCTGGCGAAGACCATCGGCCCGCCGGAGCCGCGCCCGGTCCGCGAGGGCGGCAACGTCGACGGCGAGGACACGAGCCTCGCCGTCCAGAAGCTCGCGTTCGAGGTGTCCGTCCGGATCAACCGCGCGACGCCGATCACGCCCACCTCGCTCGTGACGCTCGCGCTCCTCGGGAGCAGCGACCGCGCGCTCTCCGTCGACGACACCGTCTACGCGCTCGAGAACCTGCTCGGCTACGTGCGCAAGCGCTCCCTGCCGACGACCGGAGAGCTGGACCTCGATACCGCCGCGGGCGTGCAGCGCGCGCTCGACGTGCTCGTCGAGAGCGGCGTGGTCGCGTGCTTCGCCGAGGGACCGGAGGCGGTGTACGCCATCGGCCCCGACCAGCACCTCACCGCCGCCTACTACCGAAACACCGTGATCCACTTCTTCGTGAACGGCGCGATCGCGGAGCTCGCGCTCCTGCGCGCGGCCGAGGACGGCGTGGAGGACCGCGCCGCCGAGTTCTGGGACGAAGCCATGCGGCTGCGGGACCTGCTGAAGTTCGAGTTCTTCTTCGCGGAAAAGGAGGCCTTCCGCGGCGAGCTGCGGCAGGAGCTCGCGCTCCACGACGTCGAGTGGGAATCCCGCCTCTCCGGGGACGCGGGGGCGATCCTCGGGCTCGTGGCGAGCATCCATCCGTTCAGCGCCCACCGCGTGCTGCGGCCCTTCCTCGAGGCTTATCGCGTGGTCAGCGATGCGCTCGAGCGGCGCGACGCATCTGCCGTCACCGACGCCAACGCCTTCGTGACCGAGTGCCTCGCCCGCGGCAAGCAGTACCGGCTCCAGCGGCGGATCCGGAGCACCGAGTCGGTGTCGCGCGCGCTCTTCGACACCGCGCTGCGCGTCGCACGCAACCGGGGCCTGCTCGAGGCGGGCGCAGATCTCGCCGCGCGCCGCGCTGCATTCGCGCGCGAGATCCGCGAGGCGATCCGTCGCGTCGACGGCATCGGCGGCCTCGCGGCGTCGCGCCGGGCAGGCGTGATCGACTGACGCGGCCGCACGCCCCGAAGGCGCGCTCAGCGCCGTTCGAACCCGACTGGAAGCCTGCCCAGCACGCGAAAGAGCGACCGGCCGTACTCGAGCTCGTCCGTGGCGAGCTCGAGACCGGGGAGGCGCCGCACGAGCGTCCCGATCGCGATCTGGCTTTCCATGCGCGCGAGGTGCGCTCCGAGGCAGAAGTGCGTCCCTCCGCCGAACGCCAGATGCTCGTTCGGCGTGCGTCCGATGTCGAACCGGTCGGGATCGGGAAAGCGCGCCGGGTCGCGGTTCGCGGCGGCGAGCAGCGCCCAGACCATGCCGTCGCTCGGGAGCGTCTGGCCGCCGAACTCCGTGTCCTCGCGCAGGATGCGGGCGGTGAGCAGGATCGGTCCGTCGAAACGGAGACACTCCTCGACCGCCGACGCGACCAGATCGGGGTTCGCGCACAGCTTCTCGAGCTGATCGCGGTGCCGCAGGAGGGCGAGCACGCCGTTCCCGATCAGGCCGATCGTCGTCTCGAACCCCGCGATCAGCAGCCCGATGGACTGGGACATCAGCTCCGTCGGCGAGAGCCGATCCCCTTCCTCCTCGGCGCGGATGAGGGTGGAGAGGAGGTCGTCGGATTGCGTCTTGCGCCGCTCCTCGATCAGCGCGCCGAAGTAGCTCGCGAGCTCGAGCGCCGATGCCCGCGCGCGCTCGAGCACCTCCGGCGGCGCGATCGCCGCCGCGAGCAGGTGCGTCGCGTCCGCCGTCCACGTGGTGAAGCGCTCGCGGTCGGCGAGCGGCACGCCCATCATCTCGCAGATCACCGTCGACGGGACCGGCAGCGCCAGGTCCGCGATGACGTCGAGCTCCCCGCGGTCCTCGACGCGGTCGATGAGCCCGTCCACCAGCTTCTGCACGTGCGGCCGGATGCGCTCGATGGCGCGCGGGGTGAACCCTTTCGCGACGAGCTTGCGGAGCCGCGAGTGGTTCGGCGGGTCCTGCTGGAGCATGAACTCGCCCGGGCCCCCGGTCACGCCGTCATCGATGCCGAACCGGGTGCCGTCGGCGCGGCGCACGCCCGTCGGCACCTCCTTCAGCAGACGCACGACGTCGGCGTAGCGCGTGAGCCGCCAGAACCCGAGCGGCGTCTGGTTCACCGGGTCTTCGACACGCAGCCGCGCGAGCGCGGGATGCGGGTCGAGACGGAACGAGGGCTCGAAGGGGTTCGCGCCGCGCCAGGGATCGGGGCTGGTCATGGAGGGCTCCTCCGCCGTCAGACGTGGTTCCGGAGCATGAGCTCCTTCGGATGGGGATCCAGGTAGACCTGATCCTCCAGGTACGCCACCTCGAAGCGCCGCACGTAGTGACGGATCAGCGTCATGGGCACGACGAGGGGCACGAGACCCTTCCGGTAGTCGTCGATCAGCGCGAGGAGCTCGCCGCGCGAGGACGCGTCGAGCGTGCGCTTGAAGTAGCCGACGACGTGGTGCAGCACGTTGGTGTGCCGGCGCGTCGTGGCGAGCTTCGCGAGGGCTCCCATGAACCCGCCCTCGTAGCGCTCGCGCAGGTCGGCGCGAGGCAGGTCGCGCGCCCGCGCGACGAGCCGGCCGAGGCTGCGGTAGCCCTCCGCCCCGTGCGCGAGCAGCGCGAGCTTGTGCCGGGTGTGGAACGCGACGAGCGCTCCCACGCTCCAGCGTCCGCCGAACAGTCCCCGCAAGCGCCGGTAGGCGAAGACGCGCTCCACGAAGTTCTCGCGGAGGCGGGGATCGCACAGCCGTCCCTCCTCCTCGACCGGCAGCAGGGGGCTCGCGTCGATCAGCGCCTGTGCGAAGAGGCCGCGCCCGTCGCGGGCGGGCCCGCCGCCGCTGCCGTCGCGCGCGTACACACGCACGCGTTCCATGCCGCAGCTGGGGGAGTCCTTCTTGAGGACGTAGCCGGAAAGGTCGAGCGCTCGGAGCTCGGCGACCCGGCGGCGCGAGAACGCGCGCATCGCCCCGGTCCAATCGCTTCCGCTGCGCGGCGCCACGAGGTGCAGACCGGCCTCGTCCCGCTCGAGCCGGATCGACTCGCGCGGGATGCCCATCCCGAGCTCCACCTCCGGACAAACCGGGACCCACTCCACGAACCGGCCGAAGGTGTCGGTCAGGAACGCATCGCGCTTGTGGCCGCCGTCGAACCGGACTTCGCGCCCGAGCAGGCAGGCGGACACGCCGATGCGCACGGGCGCGTCCCCGAGCGAGTCGATCGGGTGTGCGGCCATGGAGGCAAGCTACCACGCGTCCCCGATTTCGATTGCGAGCCCTCTGCCTCCGGCGCAACATGGCGGCGAGCCCCGACCCGAGGAGCCGCATGCCCTACTACGAACGCCTCTCCGCCCAGGACGCGTCGTTCCTCGGTCTCGAGGACGCGAACCTGCACATGCACGTCGGCGGCGTCTTCCTGTACGAGCGGGGGCCGTTCCGCACGCCGGACGGCGGCTTCGACATCGATCGCGCGCGCGCTGCGATCGAGGGCCGGCTGCACCGCGTGCCGCGCTACCGGCAGCGCATCTCGTGGGTCCCCGGCGAAGGGCATCCGATCTGGATCGACGACGACCACTTCAACCTCGCGTACCACGTCCGCCACAGCGCGCTGCCGCGGCCCGGGAACGAGGACGCGCTGAAGCGGCTCGTCGGCCGCATCATGTCCCAGCAGCTCGACCGCGGGAAGCCGCTCTGGGAGATGTGGTTCGTCGAAGGGCTCGAGGACGACCGGTTCGCGCTGATCTCGAAGACGCACCACTGCATGATCGACGGCGTCGCTGGTGCGGAGCTGATCTCCGTGCTGATGGACATCTCGCCGGCCGCGCCGATCGAGAAGCCCCGTCCGTGGGCGCCGAACCCGGCGCCGAGCTGGGGCCGCCTCACCGTCGACGCGTTGTGGCACCGCGTGACCCAGCCGTTCGATGCGCTCTCCGCCGCCCGCGGAGCGCTGCGGACCCCGGACGAGACGGTGGTCGCCCTGCGCGCGGCTGCAGAGGGCGTGGTGGAGGCGTTCGCGCCGGCGTTCCGCTCTGCTTCGGAGACGCCACTCAACGTCGGGGTCGGGCCCCACCGTCGGTTCGAGCTGATCCACCACCGCGTCGCCGACTTCAAGCGCGTGAAGGACGCGCTCGGAGGCACGTTGAACGACGTCGTGCTCGCCACGGTGGCCGGCGCGCTCCGCACCTTCTTCTTCCATCGCGGCCTCAAGGTCCAGGACCTCGAGATCCGAGCTCTCGTGCCGGTCTCGGTCCGCGGCAAGGGCCAGGCGGTCGAGCTCGGCAACCAGATCACCCAGATGATCGCCGAGCTTCCGGTGGGTCTCGCAGACCCGATCGAGCGCCTCAAGGCGGTGCGCGAGGTGATGGCGGGCCTGAAGGAGTCGAAGCAGGCGCTCGGCGGGCGTGTTCTCACCGCGGTGTCGGAGTGGACGGTGCCGAACGTGCTGGTGCGCGCGGTGCGGATGTCCGCCGGCTCGCGGCCCTACAACCTGATCGTCACCAACGTGCCGGGGCCGCAGATCCCTCTCTACTTCGCCGGCAGCCGCATGCTCGAGACGTATCCGCTCGCCCCGCTGATGCCGGGCCAGGCGCTGAACATCGCGCTCTTCAGCTACGACGGAGGCCTGTACTGGGGCCTGAACGGCGACTGGGACGCCCTGCCCGACCTGCCCGAGCTCTCGCGCGCCCTCTCGGAGTCCTTCGACGAGCTGAAGTCCGCCGCCGGCGTCTCCTAGCGCAGGAGCTTTCACGTTCTCTCGGTCAGGCCCGGCGGCCGTGCCTCCCCGCGCCCTCTGTGAACCGCGTGGCGCCCGCGCGGGCCTCGCCGGATGCAATCGCCGCTCGACCGATCCTCGTCTCGTTCGCGAGCGCTTCGGGAAGATCGAGGCTCCATTGCTCGTAGGAGGAGAGCCGGTCACCGCGTAGACACTGTTGCGGGAACGCGGCCAGTTCGCGCGCCAGCCGGATCGCGGCCGGGATGGCCTCTCCCGTGTCCACGATCCGGTTCGCGAGACCCATGCGCAGGGCCTCGTCGCCTCTGACACCACGTCCTGTCAGGATCAGGTCCAGCGCGTGGCTGTGTCCGACCAGCCGGGGCAGGCGGATCGTGCCGCCGTCGACGAGCGGGACGCCCCAGCGCCGGCAGTAGACGCCGAACACCGCGTCGTGCGCGGCCACGCGCAGATCGCACCAGAGCGCGAGCTCGAGACCTCCGGCCACGGCGTGGCCTTCGACGGCCGCGACGACGGGCTTCGACAGGAGCATGCGCGTGGGCCCCATCGGTCCGTCGCCGTCCTCGGCGAGGCGATTGCCGCGCCCCGCCGAGAGGGCCTTCAGATCGGCGCCGGCGCAGAACGTGCCGCCCGCGCCCGTCAGCACCGCGACCGCGAGCGCGGCGTCGGCGTCGAAGCGCCGGAAGGCCTCCGCGAGCGATTCGGCGGTGGGACGGTCGACCGCGTTCCGCACCTCGGGCCGATCGATCGTGACGATCGCGACGGGGCCGTCGGTCTCGTAGCGGACGCCGGTCACGGGCTCAGATCTTCTCGACGCGGTGCAGGTTCCACCACACGAGACCCGGGACGAAGCGGCGCAAGCCGACGACGGCGGCGGCGTTCCGGTCGGGGTAGACCATGAGCTTCCCGCGATCGAGATCGCGCTCGATGGCGTCCAGCACGGTCTCCGGCTGGATGGGGGGCATCTCGTCCAGGATCTTCGGCTTCGACTTCGCCTGATCGAGCAGCGGGGTCGCGACGGGCGGCGGGCACACGCAGGCGAAGCGGACGCCGCGCTTTCGATTCTCGTGGTAGAGCACTTCGGTGTAGGCGACGACCGCAAACTTGGAGGCGTTGTACGCGCCGAAGTGCAGCGCCGGCATCCAGCCCGCGACCGACGCGAAGTTCACGAGGTCCCCGCGCCCGCGCGCCAGCATCCTCGGCAGCGCCGCCTGGGTCACGTTCACCGTGCCGCCGTAGTTGATCTCCATGATCCGCGCGATCAGCTGCGGATCCTGATCGAGGAGGAGACCGGTCGGCATGATCGCCGCGGCGTTCATCACGCGGTCGATCGGGCCGAGCTCGCTCTCGACGCGCTCGACCGTCTGCGCCACGGCGCGCGCATCCGTCACGTCGAGCGGGAAGGCGCGGATGCCGTCGTATCCCTTCGCGGTCTCTGCGAGACCGGCCTCGTTCACGTCGAGCGCGGCGATCGTGGCGCCTCCGCGCGCGAGGCGCTGCGCGACGAGGCGTCCCATCCCGCTCGCCGCTCCGGTGATGAACGCAACCTTGCCGTGGAACGTCATGGCGTGTGACCTCCCGCCCCGAGGCGTCGGGGATGGGAGCCTAGTCTAGACGAAGGCCGCGCGCGGGAAACGGGCCGGATACGCCCTGGATGGGGACGGTCCGTGTGCAGCGCTAGCGGGCGACCCGCTTGATCAGCTCGAGCGCGGGCTCGCGGATCGTGCCGTCGTTCGAGCGCACGCGGTGGTGGCCGTCGCAGGAGATGCGCGGCGACGTGGCGCTGATCCGGGCCTTGCCGAACTGGAGCTTCGGCAGCCCCTCGACGACGACCCCGCTCGGATCGGCCTCCCGGGACGTCACGAACACGACGCGCCCTCCGGGCGCGAGGCGCGCCGTCGCCAGCTGGCCCACGGGCTGGTCGTTGGCGTCGAACACCTCGAACGCGAGCTCGAGCGGCGCGTCGCCCGCGTGCTCGCAGCTCACCACGGTGTCGGCCCAGCCCGGCTCGAAGTAGACCGGCCCCATCCGGTAGACCACCATCCCCACCTGCCCGCTCGAGAACGTGGGCGGCGGGCTGTCGAGCAGGCCCGAGCCCGCGGGCGTGGCGGCCAGCACGAGCGCGGCGCCGAGGCCGAACGAAACGCGGCGAAGGCGTGACGTCATCGCGGGGTCCTCCGCCGAACGCGGCGCAAGGCCGACAGCGCGAACAGCGCGGCCGCGCCCTCGATCCCGAGCAGACCGCAGTGCGTGTCGTCCGCGACGACCGTGAGCATGCGCGGCGTCTGGGACTGGCAGCCCTGCGGATTCACCACCACCGCGTGGACGAGGCTGCCGGGTCCGAAGCTGTCCGGAAGCTTCGCGTAGAGACCACCGCTCTCGCTGACGAGCGCCGCCGGCGTCGCGTCGAAGTAGACCGTCGCCCCAGGATCGATCCCGGTGCCCGAGATCGCCACGAAGTTGCCCTGCCTTGCGGTGGCGGGATCGAAGGGATCGAGCGCCGTGGTCGTCCCGACGCAGAAGTCGTCGCAGAGGTTCCCCACGCCGTCGCCGTCCGTGTCCTCCTGGCCGGGGTTCGCCTTGAGGACGCAGTTGTCGCACACGTTGCCGACGCCGTCGCCGTCGGCGTCCTCGCCCGGGCCGGGCTGCGTGCACGGGTCCGTGATGCCGCCCGGCGGCGTCACCGTGAGCGCGAAGTCGCCCTTCGCACCGAGATAGCCGTCGACCACGATGTAGTAGGTCTGGCCCGCCGTGACGTTCGCCGTCACGCGCGAGGCCTGGTCGGGCGAGTTGGCCGTCGCGCACGGCGCGTCGTCGTTGCAGCCGACCGCGGTGCCCCCGCTGCAGCTCCCGAGGCTCACGGAGAGCACGGTGTCGAAGTTCGTGCCCGCGCCGCAGGTCTCGAACTTCGCCTGGCCGGAGGTGAGCGGCGTCCAGCGGAACACCTTCTCCGGCGCGGTCGACGTGTTCGCGCACGCCGCGGACAGCACGCTCGTGCCCGAGGTCGTGCCGGTGACGACGCCGCCGCCCCCGCGGATCGGCGCCGCGCCGCTGCACGGGCTCGCGGGGATCGTGACGGGCGTCTCCACGACGTTGTTCGCGTCGTTCAGCTCGTCGACGAGGTCGAACTGGTCCACGGTCACGCGGAGCGTGTAGTCGCCGGGAGGAATGTCAGTGATGTCGATGTACTGGCAGCCGAGCGTGGACTCGTACAGGTCGGCGCATCCGATCGAGAGCCCCTGGTTCGTACAGGTGAACTTGCGGTCGGCGCAGGGCCCGCCGTCGAACGAGTCCTGCACGCAGAAGCCCTGCTTGTGCCCGACCACGAGGGCTTCGTTCTCCGAGTCGATCAGCTCGTACTTCGCCCAGTTCGTGAAGTGCGCGTGGTTGTGCCCGGCCGCCGGGCTGCAGATGAACTTCGGGTTGGCGCACACTTCGAGCGGGTGCTCGGTGCACGGCGCAGGGCAGCCCGGCTGACCGAAGACGAGGTCCTTGGAGCCGGCGTTGGTGACCCGCATGCCGAGCCGGAGGAGATCGACGTTGTTGACCGCCTCCGCGCAGCCCTCGGCCACGTCGCCCGGATCGACCGTGGCGTTGAACTGGACGTTCCAGTCGGGGATCTGGGGGACGAGGTCCGGCAGCCCGCCGGCCGGCGGCACGCACGCGCAGGACGGGTCGCAGGAGCCGCTCGTGCACGCGCCCGCATCCGCGCCGTCACATGCCTCGGTGCCCTCGCGCACGCCGTTGCCGCAGGTCTGCGGCGGCTGCACGGTCAGCGAGTACGCGCCGCCCGCTCCCGCCCCGTCGACCACGATGTAGTAGGTCTGGCCCGCGGTCACCGTCGGCGTGAGGGCCGAGCCCTGGCTGGCGGACGCGCCGGTCGCGCACGGCGCGTCGTCGTTGCACGCGATCTCGGTCCCCGTGCACGAACCGGTACGGAGCGAGAGCACGGTGTTGAACTGCGTCCCGGTGCCGCACGTGCGAATCTGCGCCACACCCGAGCTCTGCGGGGTCCACGCGTACACGCGCTCGGGGGCAGACGAGGTGGCCGCCGAGCAGCTCGCCGAGAGCGTGCCGCTGCCGGAGGTCGTCCCCGGGAAGACGCCCCCGGCCGCAGGCAGCGTCGCGACGGACTGGCACGCGCTGCAGCCCTGCACGGGCGGTCCCCCGATGCACGTGCCGAGGCGGCACACGTCGTTGCCGGTGCAGGCGTTCCCATCGCTGCACGCACCCGAGTTGAAGGCATGGATGCAGCCCAGGACCGGATCGCAGGCGTCGTCGGTGCAGGTGTTGAAGTCGTCGCAGCCGCCCGGGCAGGTCTGCGCCTGCGCCGTGGGCGCCGCGAGCGCGATCAGCAGGAGAAGCGGCAACCCCAGGCCAGCACTTGTCTTCATCTTCCGGCGCGACTCACAGAAGCTTGGACGAGGTCGAAGTGATTCGGGTGGAACACAAAAGCGACCCGAACCTGCGCGTCTCATCGGTGGAAATCTGGTTAGCATGTACGTCGAAGAATGCGAGCCGTCAAGGGAATTCACCCAACGTGACGGTCGTGTCATCAACGCCAATCGTCGATCACGAATGCGTCTGAGCGATGGGTCGCCGGTTCGTCGGGACGGTGCATCGCGACGCCCTGGAACAGCACACGGAAGCCGCGCGCGACGAGCACCGCGTACGCGTCGCGCCGCGCCGTGCTGCCGCCGACTTCGAGGCGCTCGAGGCCCCGCTCCGCGGCGAATGCCTCGCACGCGGCGAGCAGCCCCTCGAAGCGCTGCGTCGCTCCCGCGCCGGGGAGCACCGCCGCGAACTTCACGTAGCAGGTGCCGCTGCCGGCCTCGGTCCCAGCACCGCAGTGACACACCGCGAAGCCGCCGAGCCCGCACGCGTCGGGGAGGAGCAGCGTGTCGCCGAGGCCCTGCGCGTTCACGGAGAGGATCTCGGTCGTCAGGTCCAGCCCCGGATGCACCCGGTCGGCGAGCTCGCGACACTCGGCGAGCGCCGTCGCGCGCGCCGCAGCGAGCAGCTCGCCGAACGTCGGCGGTACGGGCACGCGATCCCGCGGCGGCACCGCTTGCGGCGGACGCACGGACGCGGTCAGCACCGCGACCAGATAGCGCGGGTGGAAGCCGAACTTCTGGTAGAGCGCCACGTGCTTCGGGCTCTGCGCGAACGTGAAGAGCCCGGCATGGCGCGTTCCCCAGGCTTCGAAGCGCTCCATCACCGGCACGAGCAGCCGTCGCGCAACGCCGGCGCTCCAGAGGTCGGGGCGCACCGAGAGCGGTCCGAAGAAGCCGACGCTCCCCCAGCCCGTCGCGAAGTTCGAGCCCACGATCTCGCCGCTCCGCTCCGCGACGAACGCCGCGCTGGGATCGGCGCGGAAGCGGGTGCGGCAGTAGTCGGCATCACCAAAGAACGTCTCGGGCTGCGGCACGCCGACGAACGTGCCGAACGCCACCCGGCAGACCCGATCCGCCGCCCCGAGGTCGGCCTCCTGCATCGGACGGATGACGAGGTCGGGGGACGCGGCGGGACCCATCGGCGGCGGATTCTACTCGGCCGGGCCACACCGGGTGTGGCAAGATTTGCGTTCACCCAGGGAGGCGGAATGGGCGGCAAGCTCGCCGGCAGGAAGGCGCTGGTCACCGGAGGCTCGCGCGGCATCGGGAAGGGCATTGCGCTCGCCTTCGCCCGCGAGGGCGCCGACGTGGCGATCGGGTATCGGCGCGAGAAGGACGCCGCCGAGGCGACGGTGAAGGCCATCGAGGGGCTCGGACGGCGCGGTCTCGCCTACGCGGCGGACGTGCGTGACGCGGGCGCGCTGAAGGCGATGGTCGAGGACGCGCACGCCTCCCTCGGCGGGCTCGACGTGGTGGTGGCCAACGCGGGGGTTGCCACGCGCTTCGAGCCTCTCCACGAGATCGATCTGGGCTACTGGCAACGCGTGATCGACATCGACCTGAACGGCGTCTTCCACACCCTGCACGCCGCGCTCCCGCTGCTGCGCGCGCAGAAGAGCGGCGTCCTGCTGAGCGTTTCGTCGATCGCCGCCGACGCATGCGCCGCGAACGGCGGACCGTATGTCGCCGCCAAGGCCGCGGTGAACGCGCTCAGCAAGATGATCGCGCGCGAGAACGCGGCCGTGAACGTGCGCTGCAACGTCATCGCGCCGGGACTGATCCAGACCGACATCGCCGACGGCATGCTCGCCGCGCACGGCGACGCGATCGTGAAGGCGATCCCGCTGAAGCGGATGGGAACGCCCGAGGAGTGCGGCGCCCTGGCGGTGTACCTCGCATCCGACGACGCAGCCTGGATCACGGGCAAGATCTTCAGGATCGACGGGGGCCAGTGGTGACGACGAGTCCCCGCCGACGCCGCGACCCGACGGATTGACGGACGAGGCGACGATGTCCCCCACGCCCTTCCTCCATCCCTTCGCGCGGCCGGCCCGCGAGTCGTACGTGAAGATCGTGCGCGGCGACGGCCCGTTCGTCTTCGACGATCACGGCAAGCGGTACGTCGATGCCATGGCGAGCCTCTGGTACATGAACGTGGGGCACGGCCGCGCCGAGATCGTCGAGGCGGTGAGCCGTCAGATGCGCGCGCTCGCCGCGTACCACACCTACGAGCCGTTCACGAACGGGCCGGCGGAGGAGCTCGCGGCGCGGCTCGCGGAGATCGCGCCGATGGAGCGGCCGCGCGTCTTCCTGACGTGCTCGGGGTCGGAGGCCGTCGACGCGGCGATCAAGCTGGCCCGCGCTACGCAGATCCGCGCACGCCATCCCGACCGCGTGCTGGTCGTGAAGCGGCAGCACGCGTATCACGGCGTCACCTATGGTGCGACCTCGGCGCAGGGCCTCCCCCTGAACCAGCAGGGCTTCGGGCCGCTCGTGCCCGGCTTCGTCGAGGTGCCCGCGCACGACCTCGCCGCCGCCGAGCGCGTGTTCACCGACCACCCGGGCGAAGTGGCGGCGGTGATCGCCGAGCCCGTGCAGGGCGCGGGCGGTGTCTTCCCGCCCGCGCCCGGCTACCTCGAGGGACTGCGCCGCCTGTGCGACGAACATGGCGCGTACCTCGTGCTCGACGAGGTGATCTGCGGCTTCGGCCGCCTCGGCGCGTGGTTCGGCGCGGAGCGCTTCGGCGTGCGGCCCGACCTCGTGACGTTCGCGAAAGGGGTGACGTCCGGGTATCTGCCCGTCGGCGGCGTACTGGTGAGCCGCGCGATCTGTGACGTGCTCGAGAGCGACGAGACGTTCGTGCTGCGGCACGGCCACACCTACAGCGGCCACCCCACGACGTGCGCGGCGGCGCTCGAAGCCCTCGCGATCGTGCGACGCGAGGGCCTGCTCGAGCGCGCGCTGCACGTGGGGAAGCGGCTCGAAGAGGGCCTCCGCAGCCTCGTGCGCGACGGGGCCCTCGCGGAGGCGCGCGGCGACGGCGCGCTCTGGGCCGCCGGCCTGCCCCCGGGCCGCGATCCGGTGGCCATCCGCGACGCGATGCTCGACCGCGGCGTGATCACGCGCGCGGTGAATCCGACGAGTGTCGCCTTCTGCCCGCCGCTGGTGATCGGCGACGCCGAGATCGACCGATGCGTGGAGGCGCTCCGCGACACTCTCCGGTGACGGATGCGAACAGGGAGGGCTCCGTGACGACCACTCTCCCCCCGGCGCCGCTGCGCGCGCTACTCGTCTGTGGCGGCCGCTTCCACGACTTCGACTTCGCTCGACTCGAGCTGCTGAAGCTGCTGGCCGAGGACGACCGCGTGCGGGTCCGCACGCGGGAGGACTACCGCGACCTCGGCGCGCTCGCGGAGGCGGACTTCCTGGTCACCTACACCTGCGACGTCCGACCCACGCACGCCGAGCAGCACGCGCTCCGCGAGTTCGTGAGCGACGGCGGGCGCTGGCTCGCGCTGCACGGCTCGAATTCGATCCTCGAGCTTCGCGGCTACGCGGTGGAGACGCCGCGCACGCACGGTCTCCTGATGCAGACCCTCGGCTCGCGCTTCCTCGCGCACCCGCCGGTAGGCCGGTACCGCGTCATGGTCGCGGACCCTTCGCACCCGCTCGTCGCAGGCATCGACCACTTCGAGACCGAGGACGAGCTCTACCTCTGCGAGATGACGGGACCCGTGCAGCTCCTCCTCGAGACGCGGTTCGGCGGGAAGACGCCCGGCTTCACGCCCGACACGTGGCCCGACGACGCGTCGCGCCCCGTGATGTACCTGCATCCCGTCGGCGCCGGGGAGGTGCTCTACCTGGCGCTCGGACACTGCCGTGGCCCCTACGACATGCGCCCCCTCGTGCCCGTATACCCCCGCGTCGAGCGCTGTTCCTGGGAGCTTCCCGTCTTCCACGAGCTGTTGCGGCGGGGGATCGCGTGGGCGAAGGAGACGCCGCATCCCGATGCGTGAGGCGCGCGCCGCCGCCCGGGGCGTTACCGTCCGCTGCCGTGTCCCAGGAACGCCGCCGCCGCTACGAGATCGGTGACCCCGAGCTCGACGCCCTGCTCGAGACGCTGCTCGAGCGCGCGCAGGAGAAGCTCGGCCCCGCGGACGACACCGAGTCGCTACGCCAGCTCGTCGTCACCGCGCTGCGCCTCCTCCGCGACGGAACGCCGCGCGGAGAGGTGAAGCTGCTGAACAGCGCGCTGAAGGAGCTGCGCCACGCGTTTCGCGTGTTCGGGCCCTATCGCGCGGTGCGCAAGGTCGCGATCTTCGGCAGCGCGCGCACGGGACCGGAACATCCCGACTCCACGCAGGCGCACGCCTTCGCGCGGCGGATCGCGGCCGAGGGGTGGATGATCATCACCGGCGCAGGCGACGGCATCATGGGCGCGGCGCAGGAAGGCGCGGGCCGCGACGCGTCCTTCGGCGTCAACATCCGCCTCCCCTTCGAGCAGCAGGCGAACCCCGTGATCGCCGGCGATCCGAAGCTGGTGAACTTCCGGTACTTCTTCACGCGCAAGGTCGTGTTCGTGAAGGAGTCGCACGCGATCGCGCTCTTTCCCGGCGGATTCGGGACGCACGACGAGGGCTTCGAGGCGCTGACGCTGATGCAGACCGGGAAGAGCGAGCTCCTTCCGGTCGTGTTCGTGGACGCGCCGGGCGGCAGCTACTGGGCGGAGTGGCGGGAGTGGCTCGACACGCACCTGCGCGCGCGCGGACTCGTCTCTCCGGACGACTTCGCGCTCTTCAAGGTGACCGACGACGTGGACGAGGCCATCGGCGAGATTCTCGGCTTCTACGCGAACTACCACTCGAGCCGCTACGTCCGCGACGTGCTCGCGATCCGGCTCCGCGTGGCGCCGAGCCCGGAGCAGCTCGAGGCCCTGAACGCGGACTTCTCGAAGCTCCTCAAGGGGGGACGCATCGCCGTGTCGGCGCCGCTGCCCGAAGAAGGGGACGAGCTGCCCGGTCACCCGCGCCTCGTGCTGCGCTTCAACCGCCGCGACGTCGGGCTCCTGCGGCGCCTGATCGACCGACTCAACGCCGTGGTCGGGAGGACGCCCGCCGCGCCGCTCCCGGCGAGTCCGCACGAGATCGTCGCCGCGCCGCTGCCGCCGGGCGCCGAAGTCGAGCGCGAGGCCTGATCAGGAGGGGTCGGGCCCGCGTCGACGAAGCGCACCGGAAGGCGCTTCGGGGCTTGATCCCGCATGTGAATCAACATTAACATAGAACGCTGGGGGGGAGACCGAGGAGATCGCCGTGCGGCCCGCAACCGGAATCCGTTTCGCCTGGGCGTTCGCGCTCGCCGCCCTCCTTCCGCTCGCTGCCGTGCATGAACGAACGCTGGCTGATGGACCGCGAAGGCCAGCGCGGCAGCTACGGCGGGCAGCCCGTGCGCCTCGAGGATGACTGGGTGATCCGCAACTGGAGCTGGTTCCCGGACGGAACGCGCGCGCTCGTGGCGGAGCAGCGGCTCCCCAACCGGCCCGACCCGGTGGAGCCCCTGGAGCGCCACCGGCTGCGCATCATCCGCTTCCCTGCGCGCTTCCCCACCCGTCCGCTCCCGATCGTGGACCTCGACGCGCTCGATCTGTCGTGGACGGTGCCGTACGACGTCTACGTGGGGATGGCGGCGCGCGAGGTCGCCGGACGGCACGTCCCCGGGAAGCACTCGGGCGAGGCGGTGCTCAACTTCACGGGTCTCTTCGCGGGCGGCACCTGGAGCGTCGACTACCACGACTACAGCGACGACGGACGCACGTTCGTGAGCGGCACGGAGTCGCTCGATACGCCCCTTCCGATCCTGCGCGCGACCTGGACGGCCGACCTGACGACGCGCGGCGACCGCGCAGGCTTCCTGCGCGGTCAGCTCGAGGTGTCGGGCCCGGGCCGCTTCACCGGTCCGATCGAGAGCGAGGTGAACGGCGTGCGCTTCGATCACGTGCCGGTGCAGGCGGACTGCCCAGGGCTGCCCCAGCCGCCGCTCCACATCGAGCGCGCGAGCGCGCAGGCGCTCGGCTGGCGACATCTCCTGGTGTCGGTTCGGGTGACCGCAGAGCTGCCGGAGGATCCGGTCCGGCGGCCCGTGCGCATGGCCACCGTCGAGGTCGCAGGCCAGAAGACCCGCACGGATCGCTTTGGCAGGGCCTGGCTGCTCGTGCCCGGACGACCCGGGACGACCCTCGAGATCGAGAGCAGCGCGGGGACGTTCAAGTCGGCCAGCGCGACGGTCCGCGCGCGGCTCGCCCCCTTCTGGCCCTGGCTCCTCGGGTACGGCGGGTGACGGCTCCTGCCCCGTCCGGACGGCGCCCGCGTCACCGCCGCGAGATGATCTTCGCGGCGGCGGCCGGGCTCTTCCGCGAGCGCGGCTTCCGTGGCGCGAAGATGGAGGACATCGCCGCCGCGGTCGGGATGACCGCGCCGGCCGTGTATCGGCACTTCTCGAGCAAGGAGGCGCTGCTCGCGGCCCTGCTCGAGCGGGCCGTGGAGCGGGCACAGCGCGACATCGCGGGGGTCCTCGCGCTCGGGCTGCCGCCGCGCGCCTCGCTCGAGGCGATCGTGCGCGCTTCCGTCTCGCAGGCGCTCGCGGAGACCGAACTCGTCGCCACCGCGGCGCGCGAGTCGCGCGGCCTCTCGGAGCCGGTCCGGAAGCAGATCGCCCGCCAGCAGCGCACGCTGCTGAGGGCGTGGTGCGACGCGGTCGGCAAGGTCCAGCCGGGACGACCGCGGGAGGAGGTGCGCGCCGCAGTGGCGGCGGTGTCGGCGCTCGTCACCTCGATCGGACGCACCCGCGGTCTCGCGCCCGAGCGCGCCACCGAGCTGTTCACGCGCATGGCCCTGGCCGCCCTGCTGGAGCGCTGAGGGCCTCCCCGGCGCGGGTCACACGGGCTTGTCGCCCTCGATCGTCACGCGCTCCATGCAGCGCTCCGCGGGGAAGTAGTCCGACACTGCGTAGTGCTGACACGATCGATTGTCCCAGAGGGCGATCGAGTCCTTCTTCCAGCGGAACCGGCACTGCACTTCGGGGATGGACGCCCGCGAGTACAGATACGAGAGGAGCCGTACGCTCTCCTCGGCGGACATCCCACGGATCCGTACGGTGAACGCCGCGTTCACGTAGAGGCTCTTGCGTCCGGACTCGGGGTGCGTGCGCACCACCGGGTGCGTCGCCGGGGGATACTGCTCCTGCATCGTACGCAGCGCGTCGGGCGTCAGGCCGCGCCCGAACACGTGCGTGAAGTCGTGAACGGCCTCGAGCCCGTCCAACATGCGCTGCATCTGCGAAGACAGGCCGTCGTAGGCCGCCTCCATGTCGGCGAAGAGCGTGTCGCCGCCTACGTCGGGCACCCGCACCGCGCGGAGCGCGGAGCCGAGCGACGGCTCCTTCCGCCACGTCACGTCGCTATGCCACGTGTTCTCGCGCCCGCGGTTGTCCGGCCCGTGCCGGATCACCATCACCTCCGGGAATCCCTCCTTGTGGGGCGTGAAGGGATGCACCTCGAGCGTGCCGAAGCGGCGGCAGAAGGCGACGTGATCCGCCGTGGAGATGGCCTGGTCCCGGAAGAACACCACCTTGCGTTCGACGAAGGTGCGGCGGAGCTCCGCGAAGAGGTCGGGATCGAGCGGCTTCGCGAGATCGATGCCGAGGATCTCGGCCCCGATCGACGGCGAGAGCGGGCGCACCTCGATCCCCCGGGCGCTCAGCGCGATCGACCCGCGCTGCGGGACGTGCTCGGTCGTCATCGGGCCTCCTGGCCGCGGGCGCACGCGGCTCCCGGCGGTTCTACCACGGGTGGGACGGCATCGCCCAGCCGCCCCGCTCAGGGCGTGCTGGCGACGCCGACGACCTGCGTGATGAAGTATTGCGTATCGCCGAAACAGGTCGTGGGCAGTCCGATGTGCTGCTGGTAGTGGAGCGTCACCCGCTTGCCGAGGCTCTCGTTGATCGCCTGGGCCACCGCGTCGTCGCGCACGGTGAACTCGAATTTCTCGGCGACCGTGCCCGGCATCGAGACCAGGGCGATCTCGCCCTCCCACGTCTTGCAGACCCACCCCTTCTTCGAGAGCTTCTGCACGTACCCCGCCCGCTCGCCCGAGGAATAGCTCCAGTGGAACATCACCCACGTGTAGCCCGCCAGGAGCAGGACGGAGGCGAGGAGCAGACCAACGAGCCACTTGATCATGCGGACCCCTTCGAACTGAAAGGAGGGGACGTTGTTGCAACCTCGAACCTGGAAGGAGGTGCCCGGCCTTCGTCCTTCATGCGGGCTCGATGCGCAGCGGCAGCGAGCGCACGCCGCGGAACACGATGCTCGGATGAAGGGGGAGCGGTGCGTCGTCGCTGCGCTCGAAGCTCCGCGTGCGCGCGAGGAGCGCGCGCAGCGCGACCTGCGCCTCGAGGCGGGCGAGGTTGGCGCCCAGGCAGTAGTGCGGGCCGAAGCCGAACGCGATGTGCCGATTGTCCTGCCGCGCCACGTCGAAGCGAGGCGCGTCCGGGAAGACGTCCTCGTCGCGGTTCGCGGAACCGATCCAGCAGATCACCATCTGGTTCTCGGCCAGCCGGAGCCCTCCGAGCTCGAGCGGACGCCGCGCGCGGCGCGGATCCATCTGCACGGGCGAGGCGAAGCGGAGCACCTCCTCCACCGCGGAGGGCAGGAGCGCGGGATCCGCACGCAGGCGCGCGAGCTGCGCGGGATGCGTGAGCAGCTCGATCACGGCGTTTCCGATCAGGTTCGTCGTCGTCTCGTTCCCCGCGACGAGGAGGAGCACGAGCATCGAGGTTCGTTCCTCGCGGGAGAGCCGCGAACCATCGAGCTCCGCCTGAACGAGCCCGCTGAGCAGATCCTCCCTCGGGCGGGCACGCCGCTCCTCGGCGAGGCCTTCGAAGTAGTCTCCCATCTCGTTGAAGACCTTCCGCATCCGCTCGATCCGCTCCGGCGAGGGCGGCACGAAGAGCGCCGTGCCGAGGTTCTCGACCGCGGCGTCGGACCACACCTTGAAGCGTCCCCGGTCCTCCGCGGGCACTCCGATGATCTCCGCGATCGCGATCACGGGAAGCGGGTACGCGAGCGCCTCCACGAGATCGATCCTGCCGCACGGGAGGGCTGCGTCGAGCAGCTCGCGCGCGATCGCGTCGAGCCGCGGCTCCATCCGCCGGATCATCCGCGGCGTGAACGCCTGCGACACGAGGGCGCGCAGCCGCGTGTGCTCTGGCGGATCGAGCCCGAGCATGCTCGGGACGCCCTCCTCTTCGACCGGATCGATGCCGCGTACGGGTCTGAAGTCGTTCGACCAGCTCTCGGAGTCCTTCAGCACGGCCGCCACGTCCGCGTGTCGGAACACGGAGACCAGGGGGAGCCCCGGATGGCGCCACACCGGCGCCTCGCGTCGGGCCCGCGTGTAGATCGGATGCGGATCACGCCGCGTCGCCTCGTCGAAGGGGTCGAAGCCCAGGTGCATCGTCATCTCGCGTCCATCGGGGGGGACCTCACTGGACGTATCCGAGCGCTTCCAGCCCCTTGCGGAGATCCTCCGGCACCGCCAACGACCGCTCGTCCACCTCTGCGCCGTGGGCGGTCCTCCACCGCTGCAGGTCGCCCGCAAGCACGGCGGCCGCCTCTGGATGGGCGGCATAGAGGTTCCGCGTCTCGCCGGGGTCCGCAGCGAGATCGTACAGCTCGAACACGCGTGCATCCGGACCTTCGAGGTACTTCCAGCTGCCGCGTCGCATCCCGAACAGACGACCCTTCACCGGCGACGGGAAGAGCGGATTCACCTCGTCCTTCAGGAAGGCGCGCACGAAGAACAGGGATCGATCGGGCTCGGGTGGGGTCGCCCCAGTGACGGCAGGAGCCAGGTTTCGTCCCTGAACCGTGTCGGCAACCAGCTCGATCGCCGCGTACGAGAGGAGCGTGGGCCCGACGTCGAGCAGGCTGACCGGCGACTGCACGATGCGGCCCGCTTCGAGATGGCCGGGCCACCTCATGATCCACGGGACGTGGACGGATTCCTCGTACAGCTGCCAGCCATGTCCGGGCCAGCCGTGCTGGAAGAGACCCTGTCCGTGGTCGGCGACCACGACGACGATCGTGTTCTCCAGCGCTCCAGTAGCCTCGAGGTCGTCCAGGAGGCGTCCCAGCTCCGTATCCGTGTACCGCACCTCGGCGTCGTAGCCGCGCACCTGCTCTGCGATGTTGCGGTCCCGCGGGGGCAGACCCTCGGGCGGCGGCGGGAACATCCCGACGAACCGTTCCGGCGCAGTGTAGGGCTCGTGTGGGTCCATGTAGTGAACGTACGCGAAGAAGGGGCGCGCGCGATCGCGTCCGGTTCGGAACCACTCGAGGGCGTGGTCGGTCGCGGATTTCGAGCTTCGAGCGTACCGGACGAACTTGCCTGGATTCGCGTCGTCGGGGCTGGATTCCTCTTCGGGCCAGGATCGATCGTACGTCTCGAACCCCTGATCGAGGTTCGGCGCCGCGAGCGGGACGCTGCTCGCGAGCCCGAACGTCTGCCACCCGGCGTCGCGGAAGCGCTCTGCCAGGGTGGTGAAGCGGAGATCGAGAACGAGCCCGTTCTTCAGGTAGCCATGCGTCAAGGGATGGAGCGACGTGAACAAGCTGACGGTCGACGGCCCGGTCGTGGCCGAAGGGGCGTACGCGTGCTCGAACCGAACGCCTTCGCTCGCGAGGCGATCGAGCGTCGGCGTCGTACGCCGGGGATACCCGTAGGAGGAGAGATGGTCGGCTCGGAGCGTGTCGATCATGACGAGGAGCACGTTCGGGGCACCGGGCGGCGACGGACGCGCCCCGTTCCCGCACGCCCCAGCCGCACCGAGCGACGCGAGCGCCAGGATTACCGCGAGGAATCGAGAGGAGCGTAGGCTCGAATGCATGGGCGCTTCCGGGGAGATCGCGTCGGGGCGATCCCGGCGGCGGAGGCTAGCATCCGAGGCCGGGGGCGTTAGCGCTCATCGAATTCGAGCCGAGCGGCATCGGCTCACAGTGTTCCTCGGGACGTGCACGGCGACGGCTTCCGCAGTCCATCCGTGCACGCCCCGGAGGTTCCAGCAACCGGCGCTCGACCGATCCAGAGACGAAGCAGGCGAAGGAACGACGCCTTCAGAGAATGCTGAACGCCAGGACTGCGGTCAGCGTGAACCACATGAGGCCTGCCAGATACGCCCAGCGCAAGGCAGCTTCATGACTCAGGCTCTTGCCACGCATCGCGGGGGGACCCTCCTTAGGGCTCCTATGGAAGCAAATCCCGCGAAGCGCGAATGTGACGTGGATCACGAAGACCAGCCGGCCGCAGAACGGGCTTCCGGGCCCCGTTGGCGGCTTCTGGAGCAGCGCGATAACCGTTGCTCCGTGTCCGCCGTCCCGAGCGAACCCTCGCCCCATCCCGCGGGCATCTCCGGCGCCAGGCTCGACCACGTCGCGTGCGGCGTCCCCAGCGTCCTGGCCGCTGCGGCCTTCGTTGCCGGCGCGCTCGGCGGGCGCCCGTCCGAGGGCGGTCCGGGGGTGGGGTTCGAGGGGGGGCAGTGGCGGTTCGAAGGCGGCGGCCTGCTCGAGGTCTTGCAGCCCGCCGGCCGGCCCGGGGGCTTCCTCCATCGCTTCGTCGAGCGCGGCCCCGGCATCCACCACGTCACCTTCAAGGTGCCCGCGCTGGAGGAGGCGGCGGAGCGTGCGCAGGCCTTCGGCTACGCGGTCGTCGGGTACAGCGTCGTGAATCCAGGCTGGAAGGAGTGCTTCCTCCACCCCAAGGAGGCGCAGGGCATCGTGGTGCAGCTGGCGGAGTCGGACCCCGCCCTGGACCCCGACTGGGGGGCGGGCTGGGCCTTCCCCCCTCCCCCCGCCGCGCCTCCCCCGGCCGTGAGGCTCGTCGGCGTCCGCCTGTCCGCACGGAGCGCGGAGGCCGCGAGGCGCCAGTGGGGAACCCTCCTCGGCGGACGGGCTTCGCTCGACGGAGACGGCCTCGAGTTCCGGTGGAAGGAGTCTCCGCTGCGGATCGCCGTGACGCTCGATCCGGTCGCACCACCGGGGCCCCTCTGTCTGGAGATCGCCGCGACGCGCCCCCTCCGGCTCCCGGACGGACCCCACCCCGCGCTCGGCGCGCGCTTCGCGCTCGTTCCGTCCCCCGTCGCGTAACATGAAGCGCCTGGCGCCGCCTGCGCCCGAGGAGCCCCGATGACCGCCGCCCCCTACCAGATCTTCGATCCGCTGTTCACGCCGGCCGAGGCCGACGCGATGGTGCGTCTGTGCGAGGAGTTCGTCGGCGGCTACGGCATGTACGGCCAGAAGCCGATCGAAGAGGAGCTGGGGCGCGGGCTCTTCCAGCGCCACGACGCGGCGATGAACTACATCACGACGGGCGGACGCTTCGGGCGCAAGGAGTCGTTCGCCACCGCGGCGCGACGCACGAACTACTTCCGCGAGACCTATGCGTACGCCGACCCCCTCGTGCCGGGCATCGAGAAGTTCCTCCGCCACGACGGCTTCATGGAAGCGGCCCGCACGATCTTCGACCGACCCGTGGTGGTACCGGCCATCGTGTATGCGAACCTGCTCGTTCCCGGACAGGAGCTCGCCGTCCACACCGACGTGCCGGAGTTCCGGGGCTGCAACCGCACCAAGGACCCGGAGTGGCTGATGGTCGTGATGCACCACTCGGGCCTCTTCGAGCGCTGGCGCATGCCGATCGCGACGGGCGTGTCGTGGTTCCGCGGCTGCCGCGGCGGCGACTTCGCGTTCTACCCCGAAGGCGCCGGTGGTGCGCCAGTGGCCCTGCCCGCGCGGCACAACACGGCGATCCTGCTCGACACCGACACGGTGTTCCACGGCGTCGACCGCGTCGCGGAGACGGCGACGCCGATCGCGCCCCTCGAGATCGGCATGCGGCTCACCTACGAGGGCAACGAGCGCTGGCGCGCGGGGGATCGCGACGAGACCGTGGCGGAGTACCACTGGGACGACCTGCGCTTCTCGGTGTCGTGGAAGGCCTACTGCTATGCGGACGAGGCCGAGCGCCGAATGGTGGCCGCGGGCGCCGACGATCTCCGCCGCGGGCAGATCATGGACGCCCTCCTGGCGGACCTGCGGCGGCGCGGCCGCCTCGGCGATCCCGGCGAGCCCCTCCCCAATGGGCACGATCTCGCGCTCCTGCTGATCGACGAGTACGTGCGCTTCCCGGCGCCGGCGGCCGCGTGAGCGGGAAGGGCGCCGCCTGGCGCGATCTCCTGGCGCCCGAAGCGTACGACGTCCTCTTCGAGGAGGGCACCGAACGCCCGGGGTCGAGCGTCCTCAACACCGAGAAGCGTCCCGGTACGTTCGTGTGCGCGGCGTGCCACACGCCCCTGTTCTCGGCCGACGCCAAGTACGAGAGCGGCACCGGCTGGCCGAGCTTCTTCCGCCCGATCGAGGGGAACGTCGCGACGAAGCGCGATTTCAAGCTCCTGCTGCCGCGCACGGAGTACCATTGCGCCCGCTGCGGCGGGCACCAGGGCCACGTCTTCCGCGACGGCCCGGCGCCGACCGGTCAGCGCTACTGCAACAACGGGGTGGCGCTGCGCTTCGTGCCCGAGGGCGAGCCGCTTCCGTCGGTGCGGGAGCCGCGCTCGTGACGGCGCTCGCCACCTTCGGCGGCGGCTGCTTCTGGTGCATGGAGCCTCCGTTCGACGCGCTCCCGGGCGTGCTGTCGACGACGTCGGGCTACATGGGCGGCACCACTTCGAACCCGACCTACGAGCAGGTGTGCACGGGGCGGACGGGCCACGCGGAGGTCGTACAGGTCGCATTCGACCCGGCGCGCGTCTCGTATCGCCAGCTGCTCGACGCGTTCTGGCGGAACATCGATCCGACGCAGGTGAACGGACAATTCGCGGACCACGGCTCCCAGTACCGCACCGCCATCTTCTTCCACGACGAGGAGCAACGCAGGGAGGCCGAGGAATCGAAGCTCGCGGTCGGCCGGTCCGGGGTGTTCGAAGCCCCGATCGTCACCGAGATCGTCCCTGCGTCGACCTTCTGGCCGGCCGAGGACTACCACCAGAAGTACTACGAGAAGTGCAGCCTGCCCTACAAGCGCTACCGCCGCGGCTCGGGCCGCGAGGGCTTCCTCGCGCGCGTCTGGGGCGACCCCGAGAAGAAGGAATAGGCCCCTCCGGTGCCGGTGTGCGTGGTGACCGGAGTCGGACCTGGCAACGGCGCCGCGTGCGCCCGCCGCTTCGCGCGCGAGGGCTGGCAGGTGGCGCTCGTCGCGCGCAGCGAGGAGCGCCTGCGCGCGCTCGCAGCGGAGATCCCGAACGCGCGGGCGTACGCCGCCGACGTCACCGACGCCGCCGCCGTGAAGCGCGCGTTCGATCGCGTGCGCGCCGAGCTCGGGCCCGTGGACGCGCTGGTCCAGAACGCAGGCAACGCGGTGTTCGGGGGCTTCCTCGAGGTGACCGCGGAGGCGATGGAAGCAGCGTGGCGCGTGAATGCGCTCTCGCTCTTCCTGTGCGGCCGGGAGGCCGCGGCGGACATGGTCGCGCGCGGCGACGGCTCGATCCTCGTGATCGGTGCGACCGCGTCGCTGCGGGGCGCCGCGGCGTTCGCCGCATTCGCGCCCGCAAAGGCCGCCCAGCGCTCCCTCGCGCAGTCGATGGCGCGGACCCTCGGCCCGCGCGGAGTCCACGTGGCGTACGTCGTCGTGGACGGAGTGATCGACATGCCGACCACGCGCCGCTTCTTCGCGGACAAGCCGGACGAGTTCTTCCTGAGCCCGAACGCCATCGCCGACACGATCTGGCACCTCTGTCGCCAGGACCGGTCGGCATGGACGTTCGAACTGGACGTGAGGCCCTACACCGAAAAGTGGTAGGATCCCGTCCCGGTGGCCGCGCGGCCGCCCCTACGCGCGAGCGCGCCGCCCGCGAGCAGCGAGGCCGAGAAGGCCCGCACCGACGAGCGCAAACGTGCCCGGCTCGGGGACGGTCCGGATGTCCGGCAGTGCGAGCACCAGGAACGGGCCGGAGAGCTCCAGCAGCTGCTCGTCCGTCAGCCCGAGCGCTGCGCCGAGCAGAGGTGCCGCGCCCGCGTTGAGGCGAAGACCCATCCCGTAGAGGCGGGTGCTGCCGCCGCCGTCCACGCACGGATCGCTCCCGGCGGAGAAGACACAGAGCGTGAGGTCGAAGACCGTCGCGTCGGACACCGGACCGATGCCCGTCCCCGACACGTTGGCGGTCACCCGGAAGAAGTCGAGATCGATCACGAGATTCGTGAGGGAGAGGCTGCCCGCGCCGGAGGTGAGCGAGATCCCCGCCGTCGGCTCGTGGGCGATCGTACCCTCGAGGAAGTTGAGGTCCAGGTCTCCGCCCGTGATGGGGATGACCGCCTGACCGATCGCGTTCACGAACGCCGGATTCGGGCCGGTTCCCGGGATGACGTCCGCCGTGATCCCGTTCGCCGACAACAGCTGGCTGTCGAGCAGCTCGAAGGCCGTGTTGTCTCCGGACAGCGGAGTCGCCTTCGCTGCGATCGGCAAGAAGCCGCCCACCATCCCCGCCACCGCAACCGCACCCGCAAAGCGCACCCATCGAGCCGCATCGAGCATGAAGGACCTCCGTGGGACCCGCGCCCCAGGAAGGAGTGGTTCGGGAGGCCGGGTTGTGTCACGACCGTCCCCTCCGCGCTGACACATTCCCGCTGCCTGGACCACTCCCAAGCGTCGCCAGCGGAGGTGTGAAGATGCGGGCTCGCGCGGATTTTCGGTTCGGATTCGGTGCCTTGCGGGGAGTTCCTGCCCTGGCTCTGGCGGGGATGCTGGGCGTGGCGGGGGCCGACGCCCGCGCTGCGAGCGTGAACTTCGACGACCTCGCGTCGTTCTCGGACGCGGCGACCGCCAGCAACGGCAGCGTCACCCTCGGCACCAACCTCGTGCTCTCGCAGGCCGACGCCCAGGCGACGACGGGCTTCGACACGACGGGCTGGGCGACCAGCGAGCCGAACGGGGTGCTGAACACCTACGCGCCGGTCCAGACCTTCGTCTTCTCGACGCCGGTCTCGGACTTCGGCGTCGACGTCGTGGGTCTGCCCGACGGCCTGGGCGGCTACACGTCGGTCCTGCTCCAGGCCTACCGGGGCGCGACGCTCGTGGGCATCGACGTCCTCGACACGGGCCTCTTTGGGCCGAGTGGCCTGCCGCAGGAGCACCTCGGGGCGAACGGCTTCCAGATCGACCGCGTGACACTCACTCCGGTCACCGTCAGCGGCGAAGCGCTCCCGGTGTTCGAGCTCGTCGACGAGACGACGACCTACTTCTTCGACAGCGTCACCTTCACGCCCGTGCCCGAGCCGGGCACCGCCCTGCTCCTCTTCGCGGGCCTCGCTGGCCTCGTCGCGGCGCGTCGAGGGAAGTGACCATGGCGGACGGCTTCGTGGAGGGACGCCCCGCCGCGCGGCGTGCGGGGCGCCTCTCCGCCCTCGCGCTCGGCGCGCTCGCCCTCGCAGGCGCCGCCTGCACGGGCAAGCCGGCGATCACGTCCCCGGCCGACGGCTCGAGCGTCGGCGGGGTGCCGTCGGGGACGCTGTCCGTCACGCTCCAGCTCCCCCCGCTCGCGCCGTCGGCGAAGGTCGCGGTGAAGCTCCTCGCCGGCGCCGACGAAGCACCGTCCTCGCTCACCGACGTCACGAGCCGCTTCACGCTGCCGGCCGGGGGCGGTGCGGCCTCCGGCGCGCTCCCGGTCGACCTGCTCGGTGCGGGCCGCAACACGCTCTTCGTGCAGCTCGACGGCGACGGGAACGGCGTCTCCGACGCCACGGCGTCTTCGACGTTCCGCTACGAGCCGACGCTGCGCGCCGCAGCGTGCCTGAAGAAGATCACGCCCGTCGACGGCGTGACGATTCCGGGCACGCCGAACCACACCCACCCGATCTACCTGGCGGGGTTCGACAACGACCGGCAGGCCACGGGAGTCCACGACGACACGTGGGCGCGCGGCGTGGTGCTCGAGTCGCGCGGCAAGAAGGTTGCCTTCATCGTGATCGACGCGATCGGCTACTTCAACAACGAGATCCGCACCATCCGCGAGCTCGTCGACGATCCGACCTTCGACACGATCGTCGTCTCCAGCACGCACGTGCACGAGAGCACCGACACGATGGGGCTCTGGGGCCCGACCGAGACCGAGTCCGGCGTCGACCTCGGCTACCTCGACTTCGTGAATCAGCAGGTAGCCGACTGCGTCACCGAAGCGAACGCGGCGCTCGCTCCGGCGGAGATCCGGTTCGCGACGGGCAACACCGTCGGCGCGTCACTCCCCCCGGAGCCCGACCTCGTGGCCGACGGCAGGATCCTCGAGCACCTCTGCGTGAAGGGCTTCTTCGACACGAACGGCGTCTGCGTCGGCGGCCTCGAGGTGCAGGGCGACGCGGGACCGATTCGCAACCCCACGACGCCGTCCTTCCAGATCCGGACCCGGGACACCCACACGATCCTCGCGACGCTGGTGAACTATGCGAGCCATCCCGAGTCCCTCGGGTCGGACAACACGCTCATCACGTCCGACTTCCCGCACTACATGCGCGAGGCGCTCGAGGCGCGCTACGGGGGCATCGCGATCTACATGAGCGCGGACCTCGGCGTCCTCCAGGGCCCGCTCGACGTCTTCCTCGCCGACCCCGTGAACCCCGCGCAGCAGGTACCCCGGCGCACGTTCGAATTCGCCCGCGTGATGGGGAACATCCTCGCCGACCGCGCGGGTGACGCGCTCGACGCCCAGTCCGAGTGGCTCTCGGGGCCGAAGATCGCCGTTGCGAAGACCGGGCCGATCTCGATCCAGGTCGAGAACCCGTACTTCAAGTTCCTCGGCATCGCCGGGATCTTCGGCCGGCGCGACTTCGTACAGAACGGGAACGTCTTCACGACGCAGACCGAGATGCAGGCGGTGCGCATCGGGCCGGCGCAGTTCGCGGTGACGCCGAACGAGCTCGACCCGCAGATCGGCAACCACTACCGCGGGATGATGAACGCGCAGCACCGGTTCCTGACGGGCCTCGGGAACGACGAGATCGGCTATCAGATGCCCGCGGCGAAGTTCAATCCGTCGTGCTTCCTCTGCTTCAACCAGAACATCTTCGGCAGCGACCCGGGGAACCAGTGTCCGCAGGCGACGAACGACTGCGACACGGTGTTCGTGAACAACATCGGCCCCGGGGTGGACGGCGTCTTCCAGGGGCTCATGGCGGGTCTCCTGGGGGAGCTCAACCCGTAGGTGAGGCGCTTCACGCTCGCTCTCACGTGCCTTGCGCTGGGCGCAGCGTTCCCGCCCGAAGCCGGGGCACACGTGGTCTACGATCGCACCACGCTGCGCCAGCTTGCGGGCAGCTCGGAGCTCGTGCTGCGCGTCGAGTTCTCGTCCCCGCTCGAGGTGTGGTCGGCGGCCGACGGCAGCGACCACCAGGAGTACTTCTCCGCGCGCGTGATCGAAGCGGTCAAGGGCAGCCCGTCGGGCGCGACGCTCGACTTCTTCTCCCACGCCGAGGGTGAGCCCCGGTGGCGGACGGGAGACGTGGCGCTCCTCTTCCTCGACCGCACCGCGTCGCGCGCGGAGTTCGCACGGCTCGCCGGCCGCTTCCCGTGGTTCTCGATCCAGGATGCCGGGCTCGAGTGGCGGGTGCCGCGCGGCGAGGAGAAGGAGATCGTGCAAGCGGCGCGCGCGTGGGCCGCCCTCGGTCCCGATCCGGAGATCGCGCGGGTCCGCGCGCTCGTGCTGAAGGGCCTCCGCTCGCCGTCATCCGCGCTGCGCGCAGACGCGCTCTCCGAGCTGGTGCGCGCGCGCGAAGCGCAGCACTTCTTCGCCACGGCCTCGGACGTCCGCCCGTTCGCGGCGCTCACTGCGCAGGGGCCGCTCTCGGTTCCGCAGCGCGTCGCGCTCGTGAAGCTCCTCGAGGGCGCGCCGGGCTTCGACGCCGCAGCGCGCCTCCGCGCGCTGACGAAGGCGCCGCTCGGCCCCGGCGATCGCACGACACTGATTCGCGTCGCTGGTTCGGTGCCCGATCCCGCACTCTCGGCGTGGCTCGCGGACCTGCTCGCCGCGCCCGATGCGACGGTGAGGCGCGACGCCGTGACCGCCCTGGGGCACCCCTGGCACGGGGAGCACGCGGTGGCGGTCGCGGCTGCGACGGCGGATCCCGATCCTGCCGTTGCGCGCGCGGCCGTGCGCGCGCTCGGCGGAATCGGTTCGTCGGGAGCGCGTGAAGCCCTGGAGAAGATCGCGTCCGACGAGGGTTTCCTCGGAGTGCTGGCGGCGGCCGAGGTGCGTACGCTCGCGGGGACCGGCCTGCCGACCCACGCCGCCGCCGCGCCGTGACCCCTTGCGCCCATCTCGCCGTGAGGCTTCGAAGGAGATCCCCGTGCCGAAGGTGAAGCTGCCGCTCGCCGCCCTGGCCCTGCTGTTCCTGGTGCCGCCCGCCTGCATCGCGCCGCGGCCCGTCATCGCCACGCCCGTCGATCGCTCGGCGGTGTCGCCTTCCGGCGACGTTCCCATCTCGGTCAGCTACGGCGTAACCGTCGGCCCGGCCGCGATCGTGCGCGTCACGCTCCTCACGGGGAGCGACGCTCCGCCAGCGCGGCTCGTGGACCTCGGCTCGCGGCTCACGTTCACGCCCACCGGCGTGACGGGCGCGCTCACGTCGGCCGATCTCGCCGAGGGCCGCAGCACGCTGTTCGTGAGCCTCGACACCGACGGCGACGGACGCGCGGAGGCGACCGCGTCGTCCTCCTTCTCGTACGAGCCCTCGATCGACGTGTCGACCGCGGACCGTTGTGACTTCCTCGACCCGGCGAACTGCCTCTTTCCCTTCCCGAACGACCGGTTCACCGCACCCGACGCCGTGACCGACACCGGCCGGCGCGTCGCGTTCGCGCTCGACTCGATGCCGCGGAACGTGACCGATACGCCGGTCGATCCCACGGAGTGGAACCGCAACGACGGCTGGAGCCCGGGCTCGGCCCTCCTGACGATCGTTCCTCACGTCGACCTCGCGCAGACCGGCGCCGCGCCGATCACGGACATCGCTCGCTCACTCGACGCCGGGGCGCCCATCCTCGTGCTCGACGCCGCGTCGAAGGAGCGACAGCTCGCCTTCGCGGAGCTCGACGCGCAGGCCGATCCGGGCAGCGAGCCTGTGCTCTTCATCCGGCCCGCGAAGAACTTCCTCGAAGGCGGCCGCTACGTGGCGGTGCTGCGCAACCTGCGCGACTCGACGGGCGCCGTGCTGCAACCGTCCCGCGCATTCCGGATCTACCGCGACCGCATCGCGACGTTCGTGCCGGAGATCGAGGCCCGCCGCGCGCACATGGAGGAGCTCTTCGCGATCGCCGCCGCCGCGGGCGTCCCGCGCGACGATCTCTTCCTGATCTGGGACTTCACGATTGCGAGCGAGCGCAACCTGTCGGAGCGAATGCTCAAGATCCGCGACGAAGCCTTCGCGTCGCTCGCGGGCGGGACGCCGTCCTTCACGGTGACGCAGGTGGAGGAGTTCGCGAAGGACGCCTCGATCCCGGGCAAGCCCGTCGACGCGCGCATCTTCCGCCGCGTGCAGGGCACCTTCTCGGTCCCGCTCTATCTGACGGGGGACGGCGGGACGGGAGAGGTCCTCACGCAGGGGCTGGACGGCCTGCCGGTGCGCAACGGCGACTACCAGGCGAAGTTCATCTGCAACATTCCCCAGTCTGCGAGCGCGCAGGGGCTCGATCCGGTGACGCCCGCACGCGGCGGCGTGTACGGCCATGGCCTGTTGGGCGCACGGGACGAGGTGAACGCCGGAAACGTGAAGGACATGTCGAACGAGCACGACTTCATGTTCTGCGCGACCGACTGGATCGGCATGGCGGAAGAGGATCAGATCCCCACCGTGCTCGACATCATCATCGACTTCTCGAAGTTCCCGACCCTGCCCGACCGCGTGCAGCAGGCAATGCTGAACATCCAGTTCCTCGCCCGGCTGATCAAGGATCCCCGTGGCTTCGCGACGAATCCCGCATTCCAGGGAGGCGCGGCGGGCACGCCGCTCTTCGCGCCCGGCGAGGTCTACTACGACGGCAACAGCCAGGGCGGCATCATCGGAGGTGCAGCGACGGCCGTCTCCACCGAGTGGACGCGCGCGGTGCTCGGCGTGCCGGGCATGAACTACAGCACGCTCCTGCAGCGCAGTGTCGACTTCGACCCGTTTCTCTCGATCCTGGCCACGACCTACGAGCTCGAGGTGGACCGAGTCCTCGGGCTGTCCCTGATCCAGATGCTCTGGGACCGCGCCGAGGCGAACGGCTACGCGCAGCACATGACGACCGATCCGCTGCCGAACACGCCGGCGCACGAGGTGCTGATGCACGTCGCGTTCGGCGACCACCAGGTGGCGAACGTCACGGCCGAGATCGAGGCCCGCACCATCGGCGCGCGGCTCCGCGTGCCCGCGGTCGCACCCGGCCGACACTCCGACGTGGTGCCGTACTTCGGGATCGAGCCGATCCCCGCCTTCCCGTTCGACGGCTCGGCGATCGTGGTGTGGGACAGCGGTCCGCCGACTCCGCCGACCCAGAACCTGCCGCCCCGCGCAGGCAACGACCCGCACAGCCGCCCGCGCGCGACGCCCGCGGCCCGGGTCCAGAAGTCGGAGTTCCTGAAGACCGGCGGCGCGGTCGTCGAGGTGTGCGGCTCGGCGCCCTGTCTCGCTCCCTAGAGCACGGCTCGCAGCCGCGCGCGTGCGCGGCATACACGCGTCTTGGCGGTGGTGACGGGGAGGCCCGCGGCGGCGGCGTAGCGTTGCAGGTCACCGTCGGCGTCCGCGAGGCGGCGCAGCGCATCACGCTCGACCGGCCTCAGCCGCGGGAGCGCCGCCGCGACGCGACGCTCCAGCTCTCGCGCGGCCAGATGGTCCTCCTGGCTCGGCCCGCGGAAGACCGCCGCCAGCGGCGTCGCGCCACCTGCGATCGGAATGCGCAGCTCGCGCCGCCGCTCCGCCCGACGGAAGCACAGCGCCTCGTTCACGACGATGCGATGCAGCCACGTGCGGGGATGCGCGTCGCCTCGGAACGTCTCGCGCGCCCGCCAGGCGCGCAGGAATGCGCTCTGCACCACGTCCTCCGCGCTCGCCGGATCGCGCGTGATGCGGAGCGCCACGGCGAAGAGGCCCGCGCGCTCCGTCCGGTAGAGGGCCGCGAGGTCGAGTCGAGGGGTCGAGGGTATGCAGGCCAGGGCCATGGTCGCTCCGTCGTGCGGTCTCCTCCTTCGTTACGCTCGACCTCGCGTTCCGGTTGCGCTCGCGCGCCTGCGTCACCTCGCGCCGGGCTCGAGCGTAGGGATGGATGGGACCCGTGGATTCCGAGGCGCGCTTCGGCGCATGGATGGCGGCCGCGCAAGCCGGCGACACGGAGGCGTACGAGCGCCTGCTCCGCGCCCTGCTGCCGCCCTTGCGTGCGTTCGTGGACATGCTCCTGCGCGACCCGGACCGGACGGAGGACGTGGTCCAACAGACGCTGCTGCAGCTCCACCGCGCCCGGCACACGTACCGGCCCGAGCGGCCGTTCGGACCGTGGCTCCGGACGATCGCCCGGCACGCCGCAATCGATTCGGCGCGGCGGGCCGCCCGGCGGCGCGGGCGCGAGCTTCCGCTCGCGGACGTGCCCGAGGCCCAGGAGCCGCGCTACGAGGCGGCGGATTCGCAGGGCGAGCGCCTCTCGCCCGAGCTGGATCGCCTCGTCTCGAAGTTGCCCGAAGCGCAACGCCTTGCGGTGGAGCTGTTCCATCTCGAAGGCTTGAGCGTCGCGGACGCTTCTACACGTCTCGGTGTCGAGCCAGGCGCGCTGAAGGCGCGCGTCCACCGCGGGGTCCGGACGCTCCGCGCGTGGCTCGGAGAAGAAGGACGGTGAGCCGCACGAACGGCGAGAACGACAGCGATCTCGTGCGCCGCCTGGCCGCGGAGGCTCGCGCGGTCGCGGTCGTGCCTCGGCTGCGCGCGCGCGTCCTTCGCTTCGCGGGTGCGAGCGTGGTCGTGGGCGCCGCGCTGCTGGCGGCGGTCGGTGTGCGCCACGACATCGCCGTGCAGGCGACCGCGCCCGGGGTCTGGTCTTCGATCTTCGTGGGCCTCGCCGTCGCGTCCTGCGGCGCGACCGTCGCGGCGCTCGCGAGCGCGGTGCCCGGCCGCGAGCGTGCGTTCCGGGTGGGGCTCTTCACCCTCGCTTGCGCGCTGGCAGCGCTGGCGCTCGCGCCGCCCCTCGCCGGGGGCATTCTCGGCGAGGGATGGGCGCACTTCGCTCCCGCGGAGCCGCCGCTCTCGGCCGACGTCAAGTGCCTCCTGCGGGGGATCCTGTTCGCGCTGCTGCCGGCCGCCGTCCTCTTCGCGTTCACGGCGGCGGCGGCCCCCCTCTCGCCTCGCCGCACGGCGGCGCTGGTCGGGATCGCGGCCGTCGCCATCGGCGGCGCGATCGTCCACCTCTCTTGTCCTGCCGTGGGCGTTCGACACCTCTGGCTGTCGCACGGTCTCGCCCCGCTCGCCGGCGCGGGGCTCGGGCTGCTGGGTACGCGCTGGCTGTCGCGCTGGCGGCGCGCGGACGCGGCGCTCCGCTAGAGTCCCGCGTTCTTCAGACGGTTCGCGTGCGCCCGGAAGAGCGTCGTGGGGTTCGTCTCGAAGATCGAGACCAGCCCAAGGAGCTGGTTCACCTCGTCCAGGTGGTTCTGGAAATAGTTGTCACGGATCACCGTGCCGAGGTGCGAGCTGCACCGCCCGACCAGCCCGTCGTTCGACTCCGGATACACGAGCGAGGTGAGGCCGAGAGCGGCATCCGAGACGTCGAGCACGTTGGTCAGCACGCCCGTCCCCGACCACGACCAGTAGCGGATGCCGTTCACCGTCGCGGCCCCCGACCCGCACGCGGTGGCGGGGAGACCCTGCGGATAGGTTGCATTGAAGGCCGCCGTGCCCGTCGTGGTCAGCGCGTCGAGCGCCGCGATCGCGTCCTGGGGATTGCTCGAGCCGGTGAGGAGACCGAGTACGGTGCCGAGCGAGTTCGCGAAGAACGCGAGCACCTCCTCGGTGAAGGAGCCGTTCCGCACGCGCGCGCGCAGCCAATCCGCGAGCGCTGCGCCCTTGTGCGGGCTCGCGACCGTCGAGACCGACGCCACGAGGTCGGGCCGCACCGCCGCCACGTAGCGGACGTCGAGCCCGCCCTGGCTGTGGCCGATCAGGTTCACCTTCGGCTTCCCGGTGATCGCGACGATCTGCTCGATCTGGTCGATCAGCTGCTCCCCGCGCGCTTGCGCCGAGTTGAACTGGCTGACCTCGGTCACGAACACCGTGGCGCCGCCGTCCTCGAGCTGATCCTGGATGCCGTACCAGTAGTCGATCACGCCGAAGAGCGAGTCGAAGCCCGCGAGCCCGTGCGCCAGCACGATCGGGTACTTCGTCTTCGTATAGCTGCAGTTGAAGAGGCAGAACGCGGACGCGGCGCGAGGCGCGAGCGCGACGAGCGTGAACGCGAGCACGAGCACGGACCCGAGACCGAAGCGGCGCATGGACACCCCCTTGCGAGCAACGGCGCAGCCGGGCCGGTCCTCCGCCGGCCCGACGGACGCTCCCCCGGCGCGCATTACACCACGGCGAATCGGCCGCGGAGAAGGGAAAATCGGGAGCGATGCAGCGCCTACCGGCCGCCACGTGGACCGGCCGGTATAGTCGCGCTCGCGAGGACGAACGAGACGAAGAGGGGGTGGCGGGCGATGGCGGCGAGGAACACGACGAAGCAGCGCGCGGCCATGAAGCGGGTGTCCGGAGCGGCGGCGCGGAAGAAGACGGGCGCGCCGAAGCCGGCGCGCCGCGCTCCTGCGCCCCGCGGCCTCCGACTCGCCAGGGACGTGGTTCCCCGCCGCTACCACGTGACGCTCGAGGTGGACCCGGCGCAGGGGCCCGACTTCCGGGGCGAGGTCGCGATCGAGCTGGAGCTCGCGAAGCCCGCGCGCGCGATCGTGCTCCACGCCTCCGATCTCGCGCTCTCGCGCGCGCGGATCGAGAGCGCGGCGGGGGCGCAGGCCGGGAGCCTGCGCCTCGACGCGAAGCGCGAGACCGCGGAGCTGCGGTTCGGGAAGCCCGTCTCCGCCGGCGCCGCGACGCTGCGGATCGCGTTCGCGGGCAAGCTCCGCAGCGATCTGCGCGGGCTCTACGCCGCGTCCTCCGGCGAACGCCGCTACGCCTTCACTCAGCTCGAGGCCGCGGACGCGCGGCGCTTCTTCCCGTGCTTCGACGAGCCCGACAAGAAGGCGCGCTTCCGGCTGTCGGTCACCACGGCGGGCGCGAACGCCGTGCTGTCGAACGCTCCCGAGGAGAAGACCGAGGGGCTTCCGCAGGGACGCAAGACCGTGCACTTCGCGGAGACGCCGCCGCTCTCGACCTATCTGGTGGCGCTCGCCGTCGGCGAGCTCGAGGGCTCGGCGCCCGTGCGCTGCGGACCCGCCGAGATCCGCGTGTGGCACGTGCCCGGCAAGGGCCGCCTCACCGCCTTCGCGCTGGACACGGCGAAGGAGACGCTCGCCCGCCTCGAGGGCTACTTCGACCTGCCCTACCCCTACGCGAAGCTCGATCTCGTCGCGGTGCCGGACTTCGAGGCCGGCGCCATGGAGAACGCGGGCGCGGTGTTCTTCCGCGAGACGCTGCTGCTGCTCGACCCTGCGACCGCGACGCTCGGCGAGAAGAAGCGCGCAGCCGAGGTGATCTGCCACGAGCTCGCGCACATGTGGTACGGCGACCTCGTCACGATGGCGTGGTGGAACGACCTCTGGCTGAACGAGGCGTTCGCGACGTGGATGGCGTTCACCATCGTGGACGCCTGGAAGCCCGAATGGAAGATGTGGCTCGATTTCGAGCACCACCGCGCCGCGGCGCTCCAGCTCGACGCGCTCGCGAGCACGCATCCGATCTACGTCGACGTCGCCACCCCGGCGGAGGCGACGCAGAACTTCGATCTGATCACCTACGAGAAGGGCGCTTCGGTGGTGCGGATGATCGAGCGCTTCCTCGGCGCCGAGACGTTCCGCGCAGGCGTGCGCGCATACATCCGGCGACACCGGGAGGGCAACACGGTGGCGGCCGACCTGTGGCGCGCGCTCGGCGAGGCCGCCGGCGAGCCGGTCGAGCCGGTCGTGCGCGCGTGGATCGAGCAGCCGGGCTTCCCGCTCGTCGCGCTGTCGCTGGAGGGCGACGCGCTCCAGCTCCGTCAGCGGCGGTTCGCCGCGAGCCCGCGGCGTGCGGCCGCGGCGGGGGGCGGGCGCTGGCCCGTGCCGTGGGTGGGGCGCGTCGGAGCCGCCAGGTCCGCCGATACACGACTCGAGCGGCGGCTCCTCACGAAGGTGAGCGAGCGGGTCGCGCTCGGCGGGGCCCCGCGCTTCGTGTACGGAAACGCGGACGAGGGCGGGTTCTTCCGCCCGCTGCACGACGAGGCGCTGCTGCGCACCCTCGCCGGCGACCTCGGGGCGCTGTCCGCGGTGGAGCGGATGGGGCTTCTGGGCCACCAGTGGGCGCACGTGCGCGCCGGGCAGGCGACGATCGCCACGTTCCTCGACCTCGCGGGCGCGTTCGGGTCCGAGACCAGCCCCGACGTCCTCCAGGCGCTGCGCGGACCGCTCGCCTTCGTGGACGAGCAGATCGCGCCGGCCGCCGGGCCGGACGCTCGCGACCACCTCCGCGCGTGGATCGTCGAGCGCTTCCGCGCGCAGTACGATGCGCTCGGCTGGGACGCGGCGCCGGGGGAGGAAGATGACACGCGGCTGCGTCGAGCGGCCGTGATCGGGATCCTCGGCGACGTGGCCGAGTGGAGGCCCGTCCTCGCGGAGGCCGCGAGCCGCGGCCAGCGCTACCTCGCGGACCGCGCGAGCCTCGAGGCGAACCTCGCCGACGTGACCGTCGCGCTCTACGCGCGCACGGGCGACGCTGCATGCTTCGACGCCCTCCTCGCCGCGGTCCCGAAGGCGGCCACGCCGCAGGAGCGCCGGCGCTTCCTGCTCGCGCTCGGGGAGCCCCGCGATCGCGCGCTCGTCGACCGTGCCCTCGCGCTCGCGTTGACAGAGACCGTCCCCACGCAGGACGTCGCCTTCCTGCTGGGACGCCTGCTGGCCAACCGCGCCGGTCGCGAGCGGGCATGGTCGTTCGTGAAGCGCAAGTGGGGCGCGCTGCGCCGCCGGATGCCGCCGATGCTGGTGACGCGGCTGGTCGAAGCGACCCCCGCCCTGCAGACTGCCGCCTACCGCCGCGACGTCGCCGCCTTCCTGCGCGCGCACCCCGTGCCCACCGCCAGGCGCGCGCTGGAGCAGGCCCTGGAGCGCTTCGACCTGAACCTCGAGCTCCGCAAGCGCGAGGGCCCTCACCTCTCCCGCTGGCTGGCCAAGTAGAAGGTCGTCAGGGGACTTCGGGCGGTCCCGCAGGGGCCTCGCTCGGAAGGGGCGGAGGGGGAGCAGCGTTGGGAACCGCAGGCGCCGCGACCGGTGACGGCGCGTTCCCCTTCAGGTAGGCGACGATCGTCGGAAGCTTGGCGGAGAGATCCTGGAGGGCGCCGTTCATGGCCTCTTCGGTCAGGCTCGCGAGGTTCGTCATGTCCTCGCCGCTGTTGTAGTAGAGGCCCTGGACGATCCCTTCGCTCTGCTTGAATCCGTACGACCAGAGCGGGGCGCCGTCCTTGTCGGTGAGATGAAGCTCGATCTCGAGACGATTCGTCGAGCTTCCCGTCGGGAGGCCGATCAGCCAGAAGAGGCCTGCGAAGACGCTGATGCCATACGAGTAGATCTTCCCGTCGTAGGTGGTGCGGAGAGCCGTCCCTCGGAGGATGAGATCGCTTTCGCGGGTCTCCCCGCCGAGCGTGAAATAGACCCTGCGGAAGAGCCCGGACTGCTCGAAGGATCGTGTCGCAGCCTTTCCGAGATCCTCGTCTACGTCGAAGTCGTACTCCTCGATGGTGTTGAAGTCGCGCGCCGCCTCCGGACGTTCGTACGTGACCCAGCCGAAGGGAGCGAGCGGTACAAGATGGATGGCGCGGGTCGCAGACGAGTTGCCCACGGGGCGCTCTTCCCGGAACGGAAAGACGGCGAGGGCCAGGTTCTCGGGTGTGGTCGCGAAACGGACGAGGCGTTCACCTTGCAGCGGATACGTCCACTTCGCCTGGGTGCTGCACCCGGCGAGGCATGCCGCCAGGCCCAGCAGAAGGCAGCGCGACAGCGGTCCGCAGGTCGTCATGCTCACCCCCTCGGCAGTGCGACGCAGACGGTCCCGCGAGTCTACTCCACGCCACCCGCCCGCCGCAGCCGGTTCACCTCGGCATGGGCCGCGCGCGACGGCTCCGGCAGGCGGTGACTCCGGGCGAGGCGCAGCACCCAGCGCCGGGCCGTCTCCTGGGACACGCGGTGCCCGATCGAGACGTAGACGGGCTTGACGCCGTCCTGTGTACGAACCACCTCCCCGATCGGCTCCCCTGCGTCGACGAGCCGGGCGTGCGCGCCGCGCCGCAAGCCCGGTTCGCGGTGCGCGCCGACCAGCCGCGACTTCGCGCAGCCGATCGACGGCAGGTCGAGCCACACGCCGAGATGGCAGGCGAGCCCGAAGCGCCGGGGATGCGCGAGGCCCTGCGCGTCGCACAGGATCAGGTCGGGCGCTCGCGCGAGCCGCTCGAAGCACGCGAGCACCGGCGGGATCTCGCGGAACGACAGGTAGCCCGGCACGTACGGGAACGTGGCGAGGCCCCGGTGGCCCGCGGTCTCCAGCGTCTCTCCGGTCTCCGCGTCGGAGACGACGACGGCCGCGAACAGCACCGGGCTGCGCCGGTCGTACGACACGTCCACCCCGGCGATCCGCCGGACCGGGCCGCCGAAGCGATCCTCGCGGACGACCCGGTCGCGCAGCTCCTCCTGCACCGTCCGGGCGTCGGCGACGGAGAGGTCCCACCGGTGACCGAGGCCGGGAGCCACGCCGCATGTTGGCGGATAGACTCCCGTCATGCCGGCGGACGGTCCCCTGCGCGGCCGCGGCGCGGCCAGCAATCCGCGGAGCCGCTTCGAGCGCCTCGACTACGAGCCCGACGAGGCCTTCCTCGAGGCCGCTTCGGCCTTCGAGGACGACGATCCCGCGCCGCCGCGCACGGAGCTCCATCGCGACCCGTCCCGCACGATCCTGGCGCACAACGACAGCCCCGACGTCGGCTTCGACACGAGCGTGAACCCCTACCGGGGCTGTGAGCACGGCTGCGCCTACTGCTACGCGCGTCCGACCCACGAGTACCTGGGGCTCTCCGCCGGGCTCGACTTCGAGCGCAAGATCTTCGTCAAGGAGGATGCGCCCGCGCTCCTGCGGCGGGAGCTCGCGAAGCCCTCCTGGGAGCCGCGCGTGATCGCGTTCTCGGGCGTGACCGACCCCTACCAGCCCGCGGAGCGCCGGCTCGGCCTCACGCGGCGCTGCCTCGAGGTCCTCGCGGAATTCCGCAATCCCGTCGCCGTCATCACCAAGAGCCAGCTCGTGGCGCGGGACGCCGATCTCCTCGGCGACCTCGCGCGGCACGGGGCGTCCCACGTGTCGGTGTCGATCACGTCGCTCGACGGCGAGCTCCAGCGGAGGCTCGAGCCGCGCGCGTCGCGCCCCGACCGGCGGCTCGCGGCGATCACCCGGCTCGCGAGCGCGGGCATCCCGGTCAGCGTGCTGATCGGTCCGGTCATCCCGGCGCTGAACGACGCGGAGATCCCCGCCATCCTCTCGGCCGCGGCGAGCGCGGGCGCCACGTCTGCGAGCTGGGTGATGCTGCGCCTCCCGCACGGCCTGCGGGAGCTCTTCACCGAGTGGCTGACGAGCCACTACCCCGACCGCCGCGACAAGGTGCTGCACCGCATCCAGGAGGTGCGAGGCGGCCAGCTCTCCGATCCGCGCTTCGGCTCGCGCCATCGCGGCGAGGGTGTGTACGCCGAGCAGATCGCCGCGATGTTCGACCTCGCAGCCCGGCGCGCGGGCCTCGCGCGCCGCTCGCTCGCGCTGCGGACGGACGCGTTCCGGCGTCCGGGCGGCGCGCAGCTCGGGCTCTTCGAATGACGGCTCAGGCGTAGCGCGGGATGCGCGCTCCGATGCCCTTCCAACCGAGACGCTCGAAGAGCGGCTCCACGCGGTTGCGAGGCGCGCCCCGCCATGCGAGGCCCGCCATGCCGGCGCGAACGCCGGGCACCTGACAGTCCACGGTGGCGAGCTCGCGCACGCGCAAGGCCTGCGCGCGGTGGGCGTCGATCGCGGCCGCCACCCGCGCGGCCCCGCGCACCGGGACGCCGAGCCAGGCCGCGGGATCCGCCGGAATCGACTCGATCGAACCGAACGCAACGAGGGCCGCCGCCGCGCTCTTCGGGCCGATGCCGGGCACTCCGGGCAGGTTGTCCACCGCGTCGCCCACGAGGCCGAGGTAGTCGGGGATCTGGTCGGGCGCTACGCCGAACTTCTCCCGTACGCCGCGCACGTCGAGCGTCACGCCCTTCGCGAGGTCGTGGAGCACGACGCTGCCCCGCCCGGGCTCGGCGTCGCGCACGAGCTGCGCGAGGTCCTTGTCGGCGGTCACCACGACCACGTCGCAGCCCTTCGCCACGAGCTGGGTAGCGAGCGTCGCGATCAGGTCGTCGGCCTCGTAGCGCTCGAGCGAGAAGACCGGGAGGCCCAGCGCGCGGGCCACCTCGTCGCACAGCGCGAACTGCGGCTCGAGGTCGTCTGGCGTGGCGCCGCGCGTCGCCTTGTAGTCCGCGAAGAGCTCGTTGCGGAAGCTCTCCATCGACCAGTCGAAGCACACGGCGACGTGCGCGACCTGCTGCTCCCCGAGATGCTTCAGCAGCGTGTTCGCGAAACCGTAGGTGGCGCCGACGGGTGTGCCGTCGGGCGCGAACATGTCGGGCATCGCGTAGTAGGCGCGGAATACGTACACGTGTCCGTCGATCAGGTGCACGACCGGCGCGGACGCGTCCCCGTTTCCGCCTACCATCCCCCGAGCCGCGCCGCCCGCTCGCGCTGCACCCCCGGGTTTCCGAGGAACGCCCGGTCGAACATCGCGCGCTTGTACCAGACCTGCACGTCGCACTCCCACGTGAAGCCGATGCCGCCGTGCACCTCGACCGTGTCGCGCGCGATCTGGTAGTAGCGATCGGTCAGGTGGGCCTTGGCGACCGCAGCCGTCCGCTCCGCCTCGGCCGGGATGTGGTCGAACGCGTGCGCGGCGTACCAGAGGAGGCCGCGGGCCGGCTCGACGTCGACGGCCATGTTCGCGAGCTGGTGCTTCACGGCCTGGAAGTGGGCGATCGTCACGCCGAACTGGACGCGCGTCTGTGCGTACTGCACCGAGCGCTCGACGCAATGCGACGCCCCGCCGAGCGCGTCCGCGGCGAGGAGCACGAGGCCCGCATCGCGTACCCGCGGCGCCGCCTCCGTGCCGCCGGGCAGGAGGTTCGCCGGCGCGCCTTCGAACGTGATGCGCTCGAGGCGTCTCGTGCGGTCGGCGCCCGGATAGGGCGCGAGGGCCACTCCGGACGCCTCGCGCTCGACCAATGCGAGACCGCCCCCTGCCACGCCGACCACGAGCAGGTCGGCGATGCGGCCGGAGGGCACGTGGAGCTTCTCCCCGGAGACCCGCAGCCCCGACCCCGCCGGTGTGACGGGGAGGCCCCAGGCGTCGGGCTCCCAGACGCCGCCGGTCTCGGCGAACGCGATCGTTCCGATCCTCTCGCCCGATGCGAGCAGCGGCAGCCAGCGGTCCTTCTGCGCCTCGCTCCCGCCGAGCAGCACGGCGAGCGTCGCGAGGGAGTGTCCGAAGAACGGCCCGGGCGTCGCGGCGCGGCCGAGCGCTTCGGCGACGAGCGCGAGCTCGAGCAGCTCGAGACCCGCGCCGCCCTGCTTCTCCGGCACGAGCAGGCCGGTGAGCCCGAGCTCCGCCATGCCCTGCCACAGGCCCGGGTCGTGATCCGTCTCTCCGTCGAAGAGGGCGCGGAGCTTCTTCTGCGGGCAGCGCTCCTCGACGAAGCGCCGGGTCGTGTCCTGGAGCAGCTCCTGCTCCTCGGAGAGCCCGAAGTTCATCGGGCCGCCTCCTTCTGCGCGGCGAAGTCCCGCGGCAGACCGAGGCCCCGCTCCGCGATCACGTTGCGCTGGATGTTCGCGCTGCCGCCCGCGATCGCGATGCCGAGCGACCACATCGACTGGGTGATCCATGCGGCGTGACCGCGCGGCGGCTGGCCCATCACGCGCGCTTCGTCGCTCGCGCCGAGCAGCCCGTCGTCGCCGAGCAGGTCGAGCGCGAGCTTCGCGACCGCGTGCCCGATGTTGGTGGACGTGAGCTTGTTCAGCATGCCCGCGAGGCCGGCTTCACGGCCGCGCGCCGCCAGCGTGAGCTGGCGATAGCCCGAGTACTGGTGCGAGAGCACGTAGCCTTCGATCTCCGCGAGGCGCTGGCGCACGTCGGGCTCGTCGATCGCGCGCCGGCCGTTGCGCGTCGTCTCGCGCGCGAGCCGGAGCAGACCCTCGAACTGGGCGCGCGCGCCGGCCGCGTCGCCGATCATGTTGCGCTCGTGCTTCAGCGTCGAGCGCGACACCTGCCAGCCCTCGCCGCGCTTGCCCACCATGCTGTCCCGGGGAACGCGTACGTCGGTGAGGAACACTTCGTTGAAGTCCGCGCTGCCCGTCATCTGGCGCAGCGGCCGCACGTCGATGCCGGGGGTCTTCATGTCGATCAGGAGGTAGGAGATACCCGCGTGCTTCGGAGCGTCCGGCTCGGTGCGACAGAGGCAGAACATGTAGTGGGCGATCTGCGCGCCGCTCGTCCAGATCTTCTGCCCGTTGATCACCCACTCGTCCCCGACGAGCTCCGCCCGCGTCTTGAGCGACGCGAGATCGCTGCCCGAGCCGGGTTCGCTGTAGCCCTGGCACCAGACCATCTCCCCACGAATGGTGGGCGGGACGAAGCGCTCCTTCTGGTCCTCGCGGCCGTGCTCCAGGAGGGTCGGCACGAGCATCGACGCTGCCGATGCCGCGCACGTCGCCCGGCGCCCGGGCCCGCCCGAGCTCCTCGGCCAGGATCGCGGCCTTCAGCACGTCGGCGGGCTGCTCCGAGCCCCCGTACCGCTTCGGGATCGCGCGCGCGACGTAGCCCTTCCCGATCGCGCGCTCGCGGAAGCGGGCGGCCTGCGCGACGGGCGGCAGCTTCGCCTCGTCGCCCTTCAAGGGCCACGCCGAGGCGATCCACTCGCGCACCTCGCGGCGGAAATCTTCGTACTCCTTGCTGTAGCGGAGGTCCATTCGCGTCTCCTGGGAATCTACCGCGCGTGCGGCGGGTCGAAGTCCACGGGCAGGCTGGAGAGGCCGCGCAGCGCGATGCTCGCGCGGCGCACCGGCGGGTCGGCGGCGAGGCGGAGGCCCGGCAACCGACGCACCATCGTGTCGAGAGCGACGTGCGCCTCTGCGCGCGCAAGGCCTGCGCCGAGGCAGAAGTGGAGGCCGAAACCGAACGCCAGATGATGGACGTCCTTCCGCCGGACGTCGAGACGGTCGGGATCGGCGAACTGCGCGGGATCGCGGTTCGCCGCGCCGAGGAGCAGGGTCATGCGCTCGCCCTTGCGGAGGATCCGCCCATCCAGCTCCACGTCCTCCTTCGCGACCCGCGACGCGAACTGGAGCGGCCCGTCGTAGCGCAGCAGCTCCTCGACCGCGCCGCGGACGAGCGACGGATCGCGCTGGAGGAGCGCGAGCTGGTCCGGGTTGCGCAGCAGCGCGAGCACGCCGTTGCCGAGCAGGTTGGTGGTGGTCTCGTTGCCCGCGAAGAGGAGCAGGACGCACGTCGCGAGGAGCTCGTCCATCGACAGCCGGTCGCCGGCCTCCTCGACGGCCAGCAGCGCGGAGAGGAGGTCTTCCTTCGGCTCCCTGCGGCGCTCGAGCACGACCTCGCGGAAGAGATCGAGCATGGCGGTCGTCGCGCGATCCCCTTCCGCGCGGCGGGCGCCCGCCTGCAGTGGATCGAAGGCGAGAGCGATGTCGTCGGACCACTCCTTGAGGCGCTCCTGGCTCTTCACCGGCACGCCGAGCAGCTCCGCGATCACGATCACGGGAAGCGGGTGCGCGAAGTCGCGCACGAGGTCCATCGTGCCCGAGTCCAGCACCGCGTCGAGCAGCCCATCGACGATCGCCTGGATGCGCGGACGCATGCCCTCGATGGCACGCGGCGTGAAGGCCTTGCTGACGAGGGCGCGCAGCCGGGTGTGGTCCGGCGGATCCCGCATCGGCATCCACTGCACCATCGTGCGCGCGAGCGGCCCCAGCTCGCCCCCCTCCTCGCGGAGGTTCCGGAAGAGGTTCGGATCGTCGGGCGGCGGCTCGGACGAGAAACGCGGGTCGCGCAGCACGAACTGCACGTCGGCGTAGCGCGAGAGCAGCCACAGGTCGAAGGCGTCGATGCGCCGGATCGGATCGTCGCTCCTCAGGCGGTGATAGGCGGGATACGGGTTCTCGCGGAACTCCGGGTCGAACGGGTTCAGGACCGACGCGACGGTCCCGGGAGCGAGGGGTCCGGAGGGCTCGGTCACGCCGCGCAGCTCGCCGCGCGGCTCGAGAGCCCGACGGTGCGGCGTCCCTGGCGCAGCGGATTGCGGTCGCACCCGTTCGTGCAGTAGCCGAACGAGATGCCGGTCTCGGGGTCCGCCCAGGCGACCTGCCCGCCCGCTCCGCCGTGGCCGAACGCGCGCGCGGAGTTCGTGTGTCCGAAGCCGCGGTAGACTCCGTCCGACTCGCCGGCGATCACCAGGCCGAGCGCGCGGTTCGCCTTGCGGCGCATCATCGGATCCAGCAGCTCGCCGGTGCGCACCTCCAGTCCACGCGCGACGGTGTCGGCCTCCCACACCCGTGCGCCGTCATGGCTCGCCGAGTCGCGCAGCAGGCCCTGGTAGAAGAGCGCGAGATCACCGGCCGTCATCACGCCGCCGCCGCCCGGCACGCCCGCCTCGCGCGCCTCGGGGCGGTTGAAGCCTTCGAGCGCCTCCTCGGTCACCTCGCTCTGCGGGTTCACCGGGAAGCCCATCTTGGCGAGCGCTTCGGGCGAGAGCGGCTCGCCCACGTGCACGACGTCGGCGAGGCGGCCGTGCAGCGCACGCGGGAGGCCGACGTGCAGATCGTCGAGGCCGAGCGGCCCGGCGATCCGCTGCCGCACGAAGTCGCGGTAGCTCTGGCCGGTGCGGCGCTCGATCAGCTCCGCGATCAGCCACATCGACGAGGTCGCGTGGTACTCCATGCGCGAGCCGGGCTCGAAGTTGAGGCGCCAGCGGCCGAAGCGCGCGAGCCGTGCGCTGCGGTCGAGCCACTCGTTCTGCGGGAACGGCGCGTACGGGAAGCCGGCCGTATGCGTGAAGAGCTGCTCGACGAGGATGCGCTCCTTGCCGTTGGTGCCGAACTCCGGCACCACGTCGGCGACGCGCTCGTCCAGCGACAGCTTTCCCTCCTGGAGCAGCAGCCAGGCCGCCGTGGACGTCACCGCCTTGGTGCACGAGAACACCACGTAGAGCGTCTCGTTGGTGGCGGGCGCGGGACGACCTTCGTGGGTGACGGCGCCGAACGTGCGCATGCCTGCCAGCTTGCCGTTTCGCGCGAGGGCGACCTGGCACGAGGGCAGGAGCCCCTCGCGCACCTCGCGTTCGGCGCGCTCGAACAGGGCCTCGAGCTTCTCGGGGTCGACGCCGGCGGCTTCCGGGGACGGGGCGAAGTGGTCCTTGTGGGGCATGCCCCCATTCTACCAGCGCGGACGCGGTCGATGGCGATGGAACGTCCGGCGGAAGGCCGCCTGAGGCGCTGCGCGCAGCCGAGCCACGAACTGCCCCGAAGTCCCGCGCGAGCACGAACGACCCGCAACCATCACCCCCTCCAACCACTTCTTGGTCCGACTCCGATTCCGTCGGTCCCCGTGCGCCAGCTAGGACCTCGCTGCCTCGTCCTGCGCCCTGCGCGCCGCCACGCGCGCGGGGCCGAGGCGTGCGGCCAGCGCCATCAGCTCGGCCGCCATGCGGGGCGCCGCACCCGCGTCCTCGTGCTTGAAGAACACGAACGCATCCCGTGCGTCCGACGCGCGCAGCTGCGTGAGCCAGTCGGCGAGCCCGGGAGCGTCGTAGCCGGCGCGACGCAGCCGGAGATAGGTCCACGACGCGGTCGTGACGAATGCGGGCGGCGGCTCGTCGTCCACGTCGGCCACGACCCACGCGAGGTCGTGTGCGCGCAGCCGCGCGTGCACCGCGTCGTCCGCCCACGACGGATGACGGAACTCGAAGGCCGCCCGCGTGCCTTCCGGCAGGAGCGCGAGGAACGCGTCGAAGCGGTCGAGATCGAGCTTCAGGTTCGGCGGGAGCTGGAAGAGGAGCGCGCCGAGACGGGGGCCGAGCGCGCCCGCAGTGGCGAGGAAGTACGCCGTCTCGTCGGCCGCGTCCTTCAGGCGCTTGTGATGCGTGATGCGCTGCGAGGCCTTCAGGACGAAGCGGAACGTCTCGGGCGCCTGCGACGCCCACGACTCCAGCACGCTCGCCTTCGGCATGCGGTAGAAGGTGTTGTTCACCTCGACCGTCGGGAGCCGCTCCGCGTAGAAGCGGAGCATGTCGCGCGAGGGCATGTCCTCCGGGTAGAAGGGCCCCTTCCACGCGTCGTAGCTCCAGCCGCTCGAGCCCGCGAGCAGGCGGAGCGACCGCTCAGCCATCGGTGAGCTTCTTGTACGCATGATAGTGTCGAAGCGCCTCCGCCTCGCGGCCGAGCTGCTCGCACAGACCGGCCAGGTTGTAGTGCGCGTCCGCGAAGTCCGGATCGATCGACAGCGCCTTCTGGTAGTGCGCGACGGCGCGCTCGGGCGCGCGCAGATCCTCCTGGGCGAGCGCCAGGTTGAAGTGCACGATCCCGTCGTCGGGGCTGCGCTCGAGGGCGAGGTGATAGAGGCGCGCAGCCTCGCGCGCGTCGCCCGCCTCCTGGGCGAGGCGCCCGAGGTTCACGTAGGCGTCGGCGAGCTCCGGATCGAGGGCGAGCGCGGCACGATACGCGTCGCGCGCGGCCTCCGGGTCCTCGTCCTCCAGATCGAGCGCGCGCTCGAACTCCACGCGGGCCCGCGCGCCGTCGTTCGCCGCACGGGTTCCGGCGGCGTCCGCCTTCGGCGACCGGTCCAGCCCTTCGACGCGGCGCGCGAGGTCGTCGACCGCGAAGTCGAGCACGATCTGTCCGCTCGCGGGCTGCCACGCGGCCGACCCGTCGCGCACGGTCACGTCGCGGCCGTCGGCGAAGATCCGGAGGCCCGACAAGGAGCTGCCGTCCGGGAGCGCTGCGGCAAGCGCAGCGAGCGCCCGCCGCACGCGCGCGGGCGGCACGTGCCGCGCGAGCAGCCCCTGCGCGGCGCGCAGCACGACGAGGTCCTGGAACGAGAAGGCGTAGCCGCGCCCGCGCCGCGCCGGCCGAACGAGGCCCGCGCGCACGAGGTCGCGCACGCGTCCCTCCCGCATGCCGAGAATGCGCGAGACCTCCACCGTGGAGAGCTTGCGCGCCATGCGCGCTCTAGGAAGACCGGGAGCGCGAGCGCGCGGGCTCCGCGCGCCCCTTGGCCCTCGCGGGCTTGCGCACCCGCGCCGCCTTCTCCGGCTCGCCCTCGCGCTTGGCGGCGAGGCTCTTCTTGAGGGCCGCCACGAGATCGATGATCTGCTCGCGCGACTCCGGCGGCGGCACCGCGGTGATCTCCTCGCCGGCCACCTTGCGCTCGATCTGCTGGAGCACGTCGCGGCGGTACTCGTCCTCGTAGCGCTGCGGCTCGAAGCGCTTGGCCGAGAGCTGCTGGATCAGCTGATCCGCGAGCTCGAGCTCGCCGCTCTTCAGCTCGACGGCGTCGCCGAACTCGACGTCGTCGAAGCTGCGCACCTCGTCGGCATAGTAGAGGCCGTGCATCATCAGGCCATTCTCGACGGGGCGGATCAGCACGAGCTGCTGGCGGCCCCGCGTCGAGTAGCGTCCGACCGCCACCTTCCCTGCCTTCAACATCGCGCGATTGAGGAGCCGATACGGCTTCTGGCCGCCCTTGTCGGGGCCCAGGAGATTGGACTTCTCGAAGTAGACGGGATCGACCTGGTCGATCGGCACGAACTCCTCGATCTCGATCGAGCGGTCCGTCTTGCGCTCCAGGGCCTTGAGCTCGTCGTCCGTCATGACCACGTACTGGTCGCGCGAGAATTCGAAGCCCTTCACGGTGTCGTCGCGCTCCACCTTCTCGCCGCACACCGAGCAGACGTACGACTGCTTCAGGCGGCCCTTGTCCTTCGCGTGCAGCAGGTTGAAGTGCACGCTCTTGGAGCTGGTCGCGGTGTAGAGCTTGATCGGGATCGAGACGAGGCCGAAGGAGATGGTGCCGGAGGCGATGGCGCGAGCCGCCATGGAGGACCCCTTCTCTTGTAGGGGGGACGGATACCATAGTCGGATCGGCGGACCCATGCGAGATCTCGAGACCTATCGCGCGAAACGCGACCCCACCCGGACCCCCGAGCCTTTCGGCGAGGAGCGCGCCGGCCCCGCGCTCGGCGCCGGGGCGCCGCGGCGATTCGTCGTGCAGCAGCATGCGGCGCGGCGCCTCCACCACGACCTGCGGCTCGAGATCGACGGCGTGCTCGTGAGCTGGGCGGTGCCGAAGGGCCCCACCCTCGACCCGAAGGAGCGCCGGCTGGCCGTGCGCACGGAGGACCATCCGCTCGAATACGCGCAGTTCGAGGGCTTGATCCCGGAGGGCAACTACGGCGCAGGCGCGATGATCGTGTGGGACCAGGGCACGTACCGGACGGTCGACGGCAGCACACCGGCGGACGGGCTCGAGTCGGGCAAGCTCGACCTCGTGCTCGAGGGTCACAAGCTGCGCGGCCGCTTCGCCCTCGTGCGGACGCGCAGCGCCGCGAGCAAGGACTGGCTCCTGCTGCGCAAGGGGACGGCGCCCGCGAACGGCAGCGACCTCGTGCGAGACGCGCCCGCATCGGTGCTCTCGGGCCTCACGGTGGAGGAGGTTCGCGCTCGGACGACGCGCGAGGCCGAGGTCGAAGCGGCGCTGCGGCGGCTGCACGCGCCGCAGCGCGCGCTCGGCCGCGACGACCTGCGCCCGATGCTCGCGACCGCCGCGGAGCAGGCGTTCTCCCGTCCGGGCTGGCTCTTCGAGGTGAAGTACGACGGCGTGCGCACCCTCGCCGTCAAGGACGTCGACCACGTGCGGCTCCTCGCGCGCACGGGCGGAGATCGCGCGAAGGTGTACCCCGAGCTGGCGCGGGCGATTGCCAGGGTCCCGCTCGCGCGCTTCGCGATCGATGGTGAGATCGTCGCCCTCGACGAGCGCGGCCGCAGCTCCTTCGAGCGCATCCAGCGGCGCTTCACCCAGACCGATCCCGCGGCGATCGCGCGCCTCGAGGTGGAGGTCCCCGTCGCCTACCTCGCGTTCGACCTGCTGTGCGCGCAGGGCTTCGACGCGCGCGGCCTTCCGCTCGAGGAGCGGAAGCGGGTGCTGGCGGCGTTCGTGCCGCACGCCGGCGTGGTCGCGTATGCGGATCACGTCGACGGCGAGGGCGAGCAGCTCTTCGCGGCCGCGGCCGCGCACGGGCTCGAGGGCGTGATCGCGAAGCGCGCGGACTCCCGCTACGAGTCGGGCCGCCGCACGCGCACGTGGCTCAAGCTGAAGGCGCCGGCGACGGCGCAGCTCGCCATCGCGGGATGGACGGCGGGCAAGGGCTCGCGCGCGCGGCTCGGCGCGCTGCTGCTCGCATACCGTCGCGGCGAGGAGTGGGTCTACGCGGGCAGCGCGGGCTCGGGGCTCGACGAGAAGACCATCGACGCGCTCCTGCCCCGGCTCGAAGCCGCACGCCTTCCGAAACCAACGTGTGTCGGAATACCGCAGCCGCCGCCGAGTGGAGCGCGCTGGGCCCGTCCGGAGCTGGTCTGCGAGGTGCGCTTCACGGAGGTGACGAGCGCTGGCCTCCTGCGCCAGCCCGTGTTCGTCGCGCTGCGGCCGGACTCGCACACCGAGGACTGCGGCCCCCCGGCGCAGCTGGCGCCCGCGGCGCCCGCCGCGAAGGCGAAGCCATCGGCAGCGGCGCTGCCGGCGGAGGAGCCGAAGCTCACGCGCCTCGGCAAGGTGTTCTGGCCCGTCGAGGGCTACACCAAAGGGGATCTGCTGGCCTACTACGAGGCGGTGTGGCCGTGGCTGGCGCCCTACCTGCGCGACCGACCGGTGGTGCTGACGCGCTACCCCGACGGGATCGAGGGCAAGAGCTTCTTCCAGAAGAACGCGCCGGACTTCACGCCCGACTGGGCGCAGCGCGTGCGCATCGACGACACCGACTACTTCCTGTGCAACGACCTGCGGACGCTGCTCTACGTCGTCAACTCGGGCGCGATCCCGCTCCACGTCTGGAGCGCGCGGGCGCAGAGCATCGAGCGGCCGGACTGGCTGATCCTCGACCTCGACCCGAAGGGCGCCCCCTTCGAGCACGTCGTGCGCATCGCGGGCCACATCCACGCGCTGCTCGAAGATCTCGCCGCGCCGCACTTCGTGAAGACCTCGGGCCAGGACGGCCTGCACGTCCTGGTGCCGCTCGGGGCGCAGCTCGACCACGCGCTCGCGCGCACGCTCGCGGAGGTGATCGCGCGCGTGGTGAGCGCCGACCTGCACGAGATCGCGACGATCGTGCGGCCTCTCGCCGCGCGCGGCGGCAAGGTGTACGTCGACTTCCTCCAGAACGGGCGCGGCAAGCTCATCGCCGGCCCGCTGTCCGCGCGGCCCCGCGCGGGCGCGCCCGTCTCGATGCCGCTCGACTGGTCGCGCGTCACGCGCCGCCTCGACCCGGCGAGCTTCACGATCCGCACGGCGCCCGGTCTGCTGCAGCGCGACGGCGACCCCTTCGCCGGCGTGCTCGCGGAGCGCGTCGACGTCGCGGGCCTCCTCGGCGCGCTGGAGGCGCGCCTCGCGGACGCACGGCAAGGAGGCAAGCGTCCGCGCCGCGGGCGCTGAGGCCGTAGGCCGTGCACCCGCGTCGCCTCCAGGGTGGCCACCGCCCGGCCGCGCGACCCCGGGCGGACGAGGATCGGATCGCGCGGTCCGTGCCCGCGCCGGCTTCTTCCCCGCACGAGCCGGGATGGAGGGCGCCTTGAACCCCGTCGTCACCGAGAACGAGCGCCCCGGGACGCGCGCATGGCTGCTCGAGCGGCCACGCGTCGATCCGGCAACGCGGTTCCGCTGTCCCTGGATCGAGGGCTACTGTTCCCGCGCGAGCGTTCGGGCGGGCGACACGATCTCGTTTCACGTGAGCACGAATCCCGCCTCCCGCTTCCGCCTCGACCTCCATCGGCTCGGCTACTACGGCGGCGCCGGCGGGCGCCACGTCCTGCGTCTCGGACCCTTCGAGGGCCGCCCGCAGCCGGACCCGCCGGTGGGCCCGCGGCGCCTTCGGGAGTGCGGTTGGGAGCCGTGCGCCAGCGTCGTCGTTCCTCCCGACTGGCTCTCCGGCGTCTACGTGGGGCGCCTGGTCGCCGAGGGCGAGGGCGTCGACAGCTATCTGATCTTCGTGGTGCGCGACGAACGCGAGGCGGACTTCGTGTTCCAGTGCAGCGACGCGACCTGGCAAGCGTACAACCGCTGGCCCGATCGCTTCTCCGTCTACGACGACGGGGAGCGCTTCTGGTCCTGGGGCCCCGGCGTGGAAGTCTCCTTCGATCGCCCCTACGGCAAGTACTGCCAAATCGTGGATGCGCCGCTCTCGATCGGCTCGGGCGAGTTCCTGCTCTGGGAGTTCCCCGTCGCGTACTGGCTCGAGGCGCAGGGCTACGACGTCACGTACGTCTCGAACCTCGACGTCGATGCGGCGCCCGAGCGGCTGCTGCGCGCCCGGGGCCTGCTCTCCGTCGGCCACGACGAGTACTGGACGCTCGCGATGTTCGAAGGCGTCACGGATGCCGTGCAGCGGGGCCTCTCCGTGCTCTTCCTCTCCGCCAACACCTGCTGCGGCCGGATCGCGCTGCGGGAGGACGCGAGCGGGACGCCGCGCCGCATCCTGACGCGGATCGACCGCTTCGGTGGATGGGACGCGCGCGAGCTGGCCTGGTTTCCCGAGCTGGCGGACTTCCCGGGCACGACGCCCTCCGAGGCGGCGCTGGTCGGCGCACGCACCCAGGTGCCGGCGACCGGCGCCGCCGACTGGATCTGCACCGCGCCCGCGCACTGGATCTTCGAAGGAACGGGCATGGAGCGCGGCGACGCCATCCCGGGACTCGTGGGCTGGGAGTATCACGGCGCACCCGCTCCGCTCCGGGGCCTCGAGGTCGTGTCCACCGGGAAGACGCGCAGCCATCATGGCGAGGGTGTGTACACCGCCACGCTCCATCCCGGTCCGTGCGGCAACTTCGTCTTCAACGCGTCCACCTGCTGGTGGGGCGACGGGTTGTCGGAGCCGCCCGGCTACGTGCGGCCGGGCGCGGCGCTGGCGCCGCGGGGGCCGGATCCGCGCGTGCAGCGGATCACGACGAACCTCCTCCAGCGCGTCCTGCGCATGCCGCGGCCGCGCTAGGGAGCGTGGTCGACCTCGACCACGGCTGCGCCTCCGTACGCAGTCGCCTGTCGGACCGCTACGCTGGTCCCGCTGAAAGGGACGTGGGCCCGCTTCGTGCTCGCACGCGCGGGCGTCCAAGTCGGGGGACGCCGCCACGACCGGCGAAGGAAGACGGACGCCATGAGCAGCGATCGGCCCGCGCTGGCCGGCGGGACGCCCGTGCGCAGCGAGCTCCTCCCCTTCGGCCGGCCGGAGATCGGGCCCGAGGAAGAGAAGGCCGTCCTCGAGGTGCTGCGCTCGGGCTGGCTGGCCACGGGTCCGCGGACGCGGGAGTTCGAGCGCGCCTTCGCGCGGGAGACCGGCAGCGCCCATGCCATTGCCACCAACTCGTGGACGGCCGGGATGCACCTGCTGCTGCGCGCGTTCGGCATCGGGCCCGGCGACGAGGTCGTGATCCCGGCGATCACCTTCCCGGCGACGCTGAACGTGGTGCTGCATGCGGGCGCTCGGCCCGTGCTGGCCGACGTCCTGCCGGGGCAGCTGACGCTCGATCCCGAGGCCGCGCGCGCGGCGCTGGGAGCGCGCACGCGCGCGATCGTGCCGGTGCACCTCTACGGCTGGCCGTGCGAGATGCACGACCTCCTGGCGCTCGCCGCCGGGCGCGACCTCGTCGTGCTGGAAGACGCAGCCCACGCGATCGGCACGAGCTATCGCGGACGTCCCGCCGGCTCGCTCGCGGACGCCGCCTCGTTCAGCCTCTACGTCACCAAGAACATCACCACGGCCGAGGGCGGCGCGATCACCACCGACCGCAGCGATCTCGTCGAGCGCATGCGGACGGAGCGGCTGCATGGCATCGATGTCGACGCCAGCGGGCGCGCGGGCTCGGCGTACGTGCACTGGGAAGCCGTGTCGGTCGGCTGGAAGTACGGCCTCTCCGATCTGCAGGCGGCCCTCGGTCTCGCCCAGCTGGCGAAGCTGCCGCGCTTCCTGGCGCGAAGGCGGGAGCTCGACGCACGCTACCGCCGCCTTCTCGCCGAGGTTCCGGCCTTCGCGCCGGTGACCGGCCCGGCGGAAGCGGAGACCGGTGCGCACCTCTTCCCGGTTCTCATCGAGCCCGGGAGACTGCGCATCGATCGCGACGAGGTGCTGAAAGCGCTGCTGGCGGAGAACGTCGGCGTGGGCGTCCACTTCCGCGCGCTCCCCTTCCACCGGCACGCACGCGAGACGCTCGGAGTGGTGCCCGAGGCGTTCCCCGTGGCGGCCGATGCCAGCACCAGGCTGCTCTCGCTGCCGTTGTACACGCTGCTGAGCGATGCCGACCAGGACGACGTGGTGGAGGCGCTGGCGCGCATCGCGCGCTTCTACGCCGCCTGAGGCGCTCGCGTCGGGGATCGGGCCGAGGGGAAGGAGGGCGTCTCTTGCGTTTCAGCGTCTGGCCCGCGCCTCATGGCACGTTCGAGGCGCTCTGCGAGCTCGCTCGACACGCCGAAGCGACGGCATGGGACGGCCTCTGGTACGCCGACCACTTCATGCCCTCGGGCGGGGACCTGTCGCGGCCCGTCTCCGAGTGCTGGACCACTCTGGCCGCGCTCTCCGTCGCGGTGCCGAGGCTCACGCTCGGGCCGCTCGTGTGCGGCAACACCTACCGGCACCCGGCGGTGCTGGCGAAGATGGCGGCCACGCTCGACCGCGTCTGCGGCGGCCGCCTCGTGCTCGGGCTGGGCGCCGCCTGGCAGCAGAACGAGCACGAGGCCTACGGCATCGAGCTTCCGCCGATCGGCCCACGCCTCGATCGCCTCGAAGAGGCGTGCCAGGTGGTGCGCAGCCTGTTCGAGCAGGAGCGCAGCACGTTCACGGGCCGACACTATCGGCTGCACGACGCGGTGCTCGAGCCCAAGCCGCTCCAGCGACCGCTCCCGCTGCTGGTCGGCGGCGGTGGCGAGCGCCGCACCCTCCGGATCGCCGCGCGCTTCGCCGACGCGTGGAACGCGTGGGGGACGCCACAGGAGATCCGCCGCAAGGTCCTGCTGCTCGATCGCCACTGCGAGGCCGTGGGGAGGGATCCGGCCGCGATCCGGCGCACGGCCGTGGCCCACGTGCTGGTCGTCGATCCGGCCGATCCCGACGGACCCGCGCGCATCGCCCGGGGCGCGCGGGGACAGCCGCAGGTGGTGGGCACCGCGGAGTACGTGCGCGAGGCGGTCCACGCCTTTGCGGAGGCGGGCGTGGACGAGGTCATCGTGCCCGACTTCCACCTCGGCGACGCGGCACGCCGGCGCGCTGCATGGGACCGGTTCAGTGAGGAGGTGGCGCCCGCGTTTCGTTGACCGGGCGGGCGGCCGCGTCTTCAGCGTCCCGGCTCGCGCACGGCGCCCGCCTCCGCAGCACCGTCGCGCAGCGGACCGCGCTGCACCGCGAATGCCGAAGCGCCCGACACCTGCTTGTAGACGCGCCCCAGGTACAGGCCCAGGACTCCGGCGGCCGACCACGTGCCGCCCAGACCGAAGACCAAGAGGGCCGTCGCAGGCGCGAGCCAGCCCGCCGGCTCGAGCCAGGCGCAGAGCGCGAGTCCGAAGGCGCCGAGGGCCAGCGCCAGGGCGCCGACACCGCCGAGCAGCGCCAGCGGCAGCGTGCTGAAGCTCGTCACCAGATCGAGGTTGATGCGCACCAGCGCCGCGAACCCGTAGCGCGACTCGCCCGCTGCACGGGGATCGTGGCGCACGTCCACCTCGGCCACCGGATAGCCGAGCCAGAGCGCCAGCGGGAACAGCGGCTTGCCGGGGGCCCAGACGCGCCCGAGCGCCTCCACCACCTCGCGACGGTACGCCTTGAACTGCCCGCCGAAGTCCCGGATGTCCGCGCCGGTCAGCACGCGGGCGAGCGCGTGCACGAAGCGCGACGCCAGCCAGCGCCAGGTGCGTTCGTAGCGCTGGGCGCGCCGGGCCGTCGCCACGAAGGCGCCCTTGTCGATCGCATCGAGCAGCTTGGGGATCTCCTCGGGCGGGTTCTGCAGGTCCGCATCCATGGTGACCACGACGTCGCCGCGAGCCGCGAAGAGACCGCAGGCCAGCGCGGCCATCTGTCCGAAGTTGCGCGTGAGCTCGAAGACGCGGAGCCGGGGATCGTCCGCCTCCAGCGCGCGCAGCCGAGCCGCCGTGCCGTCGCGACTGCCGTCGTCGACGAGCACCAGCTCGAAGCCGCCCGCGCGGGATTCGAGCGCTCCGCGGACCCGCGCGACCAGCGCGTCGACGGTGCGCGCCTCGTCGAGCAGCGGGACGACCACCGAGACTGCCGGAGGTGCGGCGCTCACGTGGAGGACCCCGGGTGGCCGTGCACCACGCGCCGCGCCTCCGCCTCCCCGGCGCACAGCAAGAGGTCGAGCGCCGAGAGGTGCGAGACGAACTCCCCGTGCAGCTGTGCGTAGCGGGGAGGCGTGTAGTCGTGGAAGCGCACGCGCATGCCGTGGCGTTCGAACACCGTCACGTCGATGTAGCTGCGCCCGCTCGCGCCTTCGAGCAGCTCGCTGGCGCCGAGTGCGTCCAGGTAGGCCACGATGCGCTCGCAGGGTCCGGGCTGAGCCGGGAAGCGTTCCCGGTAGCGCGCCTCGAGCCCCAGCTCCGAGGAGACGAGGATCGGGGTCCGGACTCCGAGGCGCGCGGCCAGGAAGCGCAGGCTGGCGAGCGAGGCCGCGGCCAGCCGCGTGGCGTCGCCGGGGAGCGCCGACTCGAGCGCGTCCAGCAGGGGACCGGCATCGCGCGCGCACGCATAGAGGTGTCGCAGGGTCGCGAGATGTTTTCGCTTCCATGGCACCCGGGGATCGAGCGGCACGGCGCAGATGCGCTGCTCCCTCGCCGGCCGGGCAGGCAGGCTCAGCCAGCGGCTGCCGCCGGGCGCCTTCACGCGATTGCGGTGCGTCCAGCCGGACGTGGAGAAGCGCAGTTCGTCGGCAACCACGAACGCATCGACCTGGAGCATCTGGTCGAAGTAGCCGAGCCAGGGCAGGTACCCGGGCTGGATTCCTGCGATCCGCATCGCCACCGCGGCCTCCGGCGGCCCATCGGGCACAGCGCGAATGGTATCCTGATCGGCGTGTCTGCGCCCCACTCGCCCTCCGCGGGGAGCGGCCCGCCCGCTTCGCCGCGCGCCCCGTCCGCGGATCCGATCGCGACACCGTTCCCGCGTCGCATCAACGTGGAGCCGACCAATTACTGCAACCAGCGCTGCCGGATGTGTCCGCGGCAGGAGCTCACGCGTCCTCTCGGCTTCATGCCGGCGGAGCTGTTCGGCCGCATCGCGGACGAGTGCGCGGCTCACGACACCGCCCTGTGGCTCCACTTCCTCGGTGAGCCGCTCCTGCATCGCGAGCTCTTCGAGCTGATCCGCCGCGCCCGCGGCGCCGGAGTCCGGCAGATCGGCTTGTCGACCAACGCGGTGTCGCTTCATGGACCGCGCATCGACGCCCTGCTCGACACCGGTCTGGATCGGCTCGAGTGCTCGGTCGACGCGGACGACCGCGATGGCTACCTCGCGATGCGCGGCCGCGATCACCATGAACGGGTCGTGCGCAACGTGCGCGCCTTCCTCGAGCGGAAGAGCGCCCGCGGGCTCGAACGGCCGATCACCTCGATCCAGTTCATGCGCACGCCGGAGGTGGAGGCGCGCCTGGCCGAGCTGGTGGATGCCTGGCGCCCCTGGCTCGGGCCGCGCGACTTCGTGATGACCATCGCGCCCGCCTCGTTCGGGGGGGCGATCGTGGAGGCGGGTCGCGCGTCCGACGCTGGACCGCGCCCGCCGTGCGCCTGGCTGTTCTCGTCGCTGATGGTGCTGCAGGACGGCACCGTCACCATGTGCGGCGCCGACTGGGACGCTCGCGCGCCGCTCGGGAATCTTCGCGACGACACGCTCGCCGGGATCTGGCATGGCGCCGAGGCCGAACGCCGCCGCCGCGCCCACCGCGCCGGCCGCTTCGGCGAGGTCTCCCCCTGCACGCACTGCCAGGATTGGCGGCTCGCCGATGGCAGCGGCTACGCCAACGCGCTCGTCGAGGTGGACGCTGCGCGGGCGGCCGCGCGGGGCGCCGCGTGAGGACGGCGCGCACGCTGCTGGTGACCGGCGGTGCGGGCTTCATCGGCTCCCGCTTCGTGACGCGCTACGTCGAGCGCTTTCCGGACGACCGCGTGATCGTACTCGATGCGCTGACCTACGCCGGCAACCTCGCCCACCTGCCCGCGGACGCCCTGCGCGAGGGGCGGGTGGATTTCGTGCACGGCTCGATCCGCAGCCCTGCCCTGGTCGACGCGTTGCTGGCGCGCTCGGACGCCGTCGTGCACTTCGCCGCCGAAACCCACGTACCGCGCAGCATCGCCGACAGCCTGGCGTTCTTCGAGACCGACGTGCTCGGCACCCAGACGCTGCTGAGCCAGGCCCTCCGGCACCGCAAACGGCTCGACCGCTTCGTCCACATCTCTTCCTCGGAGGTCTACGGCAGCGCGCTCGTCGATCCCATGGACGAGTCGCACCCGCTCGAGCCGACGACGCCCTACGCGGCCGCCAAGTGCGGCGCCGATCGCCTCGTCTCGGCCTTCGGCCACACCTACGGCCTGCCGGTCACGATCCTGCGTCCGTTCAACAACTACGGCCCGGGCCAGCACCTCGAGAAGCTCGTGCCGCGGCTGGTGACGAGCGCGCTGCTCGGAGAGCCGGTCACCGTGCACGGCTCCGGAGCCGCGGCGCGGGACTGGATCCACGTCGACGACACCTGCGAAGCGGTCGAACGGGTGCTCTCGGCGCCGCCGGAAGTCGTGCGCGGGGAGGTGTTCAACCTCGGCACCGGCATCGCGACCGACGTGCTCTCGATGGCGCGCCGGGTGTTCGCGCTCGTCGGCCGCGATCCGAAGGAGATCGTCCACGGCCCGGATCGCCCCGGACAGGTCGCGCTGCATCGCGCCTGCACCAAGAAGGCGGAGAGCCGCCTGGGCTTCCGGGCCCGCATCGACCTTACGACCGGTCTCGCGCCCACGCTGGCGTGGTACGACGAGCGGCGCGCCTGGTGGGAGCCCCAACGCTGGATGCGCGCAGTCCCCGTGGCGGACGACGCGGGACACTTCACCTTCTGGTAGCTCGCCGGCTCCGAGGGGAGCGGCGTCAGCGCCGGTCGCCGGGAACCACCTCGTCGAGCGTTCCCGCTTCGTTGGCGAACAGCGGACGCAGCAGCGGACTGCCCTCGAGCGAGTCGCCGAGCGCAGGGCTCCGCACGAGGAAGCGGGCGCCCGTCTCGGCGAGCGCAGCCTCGGCCGCCGCGCGGTCGCGCGACCGGTAGACGCGCTGCAACAGGGCGGTGCGTCGCTCGCGCTCGGCGGGCGCGAGGTAGGCGACCATCCCCTCCTTGCTCGCGTACAGGCGCCGGCCGGCGAGCCATGCGATCGGGCTCGCGCGGCTGGGGTCCAGCAGCAACGTCGGCTCGAGCACGACCGCGTCCGCCGGCACCCGCTCGGCCGCGGCCGCGGCGAGGGCCCGTTCGGCGGGCGTCACGCGATCGACGACGGGTGCGCCTGCGCCCTGCGAGACGATCCACCACACGCCGCTCGGCAGCACGGCGGCGAGCAGCAGCGCCGCGCGCCCGATGCGACCGTCCGCGATCCAGCGCCCGAGACGCACGCCGAGCAGCGGCCACGCGCCGAGGCTCGCGCACCACGCGAACTGGCCCGCGTTCACGAAGTGGGGCGGCGTGTGGAAGAGACAGGTGGCGGCCGCCCCGATCGCGAGCGAGAGCCCGAGCACGCGCGCGCCGAATCGCGCGTCCCACGCAGCTTCGGATCGCTCGGCCGATCGCGCCTTCACCGGCCACGCCAGCAGCCGAGCCCCGAGCGTGACCCCGAGGTAGAGCGCGCTCGCGGCGATGCTCCCGAGCCAGAAGCGCGGGCTCGCGAGCGCGCTTGGATCGAAGACGTCGAAGAGGCGCGCCATCGCGCTCGGATCCTGGAACGCGGAGGCGATGCTGAACCGCGGGAGACAGGCGAGACAGAAGCGCAGCGTCGCCTGGCGCGCGTCGCCCTCGATCGGAACGACGCCGGGACTCGCGAGCACGAGGGGGAGCGACACGAGCAGCGCGACGATCGTTCCGATGCGTGCCGAGCGCACGCCCCCGCCCGCGGGAAACGTCCACGCCGCGAGCACGACGGCCGGCAGGAACGAGAGCCAGAGCGTCGCCTTCAGCTCGAACACCGACGCCAGGAGGAGCCCCCCCACGATGCCCGCGCGGAGGGCCGTCCGGCGCGACACCGCGCCCGCCGACAAGAGGAGCAGCGCGCTCCATGCGGTCTGCGCGCCGGGCGCCACGGGATTGAACGGGACGAGGTACGACGTGCCATAGGACCAGATCTCGAGCTCGTTGAGCGACACGCCGAACGCCCGGGCGAGCCAGAAGATCGGCTGCGAGAGTCCGCCTCCCAGCAGCACGAGGAGCGCACCGAGGAGAGCGCCCATGGGCGTCGCGCCGAGCCGCCGGGCGAGGGCGAAGGCCGTGAGGACGAGGGCCGTCACGTCGAGGGCGGGCCGCAGGCGAAAGGCGACGTCCACGGCGTCGAGCCCGCTCACGAGACCGAGGCCCGCGAGCTCCGCGAAGAAGACCGAGTGCCCGAGGTTCGCGACCCCCGTCACGAAGGGGTTCGGCAGGGGCAGCGCGGCCGAGCGCGCCTGCGCCGCCAGCGCGGTGTAGACGAGGGAGTCCCACGTCGGGTGCCGGCCGACGAAGACGAGCGTTCCGTCCGGCGCGAGGAGACCGGATCGCCCGACGATGGCGAAGGACGCGAGCAGCGACGCCGCGACGACGAGTCCGACCCCGAGGGCGAGACGAGGTTCGAAGCGCTGCCGCCACGCTGCGAGCGAGGCCCCGGCGCGGCGCGCCCGGGTTCCCAGCGCGAGCAGACCCGCGGCCCACGCCGTCGCGCACCACGCCGCCGGGAGCCACGGCGTCCCGAGCGCGACCCCCGAGAGGACCACCCCCCCGAGCAGGATGCGGCCGAGGGCGCAGCCGAGCGCGAGACGCTCCACCGTCCCGATGCCGAGACCGAGCGCCCGAGCCGCCAGGAGACCCGGGATCAGGACGACCCCGGCGGCAACGATCGCTCGCACGAGCTCCACGCGGCCTCCCCTGCCCCGACTATCGCAAGCGCGTGCTGCGCACGGCAGCGACGCAGGTCAGTGTGGCGGCGGGAGCGACGGCGCGAAGACCACGGTGCGTGGCCGAGGCGATCTCCCCGCGCGAGGGGTCACGGGCGGGGCACGAGGCCCGAAGCCGGGCTGGCCAGCGGCGGCTCGGCCGGGAACGTCTTGGGCCGGAGGGCCTTTCCTTGTACCACGGCTTCGGCCACGACGGGTATGCGATACTTCGACGGATGAAGGCCCTCGTCGTCGTGCCGACGTGCGACGAACGCGAGAACCTCGCCGGGCTCGTCTCACAATCCTCGCGCAGGACGTGGACCCCCATCTGCTCGTCGTGGACGACTCGAGCCCCGATGGCGCCGGCGCCCTGGCCGATGCGATCGCGGCCCGGGAGGCCCGCGTGCGCGTTCTCCACCGCCCGGCGAAACGGGGCCTCGGCACGGCCTACATCGAGGCGTTCCGTTACGCGCTCGACAAGACCGACGCGTCCCTCGTGCTCCAGATGGACGCAGACTTCTCCCACGACCCCTCGGCCCCCGGCAGCTTCGTCGAAGCCGCGGAGGAGTGCGACGTGGTGGTCGGGAGCCGGCATCACGGCGGCGTGCGCGTCGTGAACTGGCCGCTCCGGCGCCTCGCCAGCTCGCTTGCCGCGAATCCCTACGCCGCCGCAGGGACGGATGTTCCGATCCGCGGCCTGACGAGCGGCTTCAACTGCTACCGGCGCAGCGCGCTGGAGCAGCTTCCGCTCGAGGCGTTCCGGAGCGACGGCTACGCGTTCCAGATCGAGACCGTCGTCCACGCCTGGCGGCGCGGGCTGCGCGTGCAGGAGCTGCCGATCGTATTCACCGATCGCGTCAACGGCCGGAGCAAGCTCGGGTGGCGCGTGCTCTGGGAGGCGACCTGGATCGTGTGGTCGCTCCGCTTCAGGTGACGACGCCGGAGCGGCGCGTACGCCAGCTCGTGTTCGCCGTCCTGGCCGCCGCGTTCGCGCTGAAGCTCGTCGTCGTCCTCGGCGCCGCGAACCGCGGCTTCGAGATGGGCGACGAGGGCTACTTCCTGCTCAACTTCCGCCATCCGGACGCCACGCCGCCGCCCGTCGAGGTATATCGCATCCTCGGCCGCATGTGCGGCGGCGGCTGCGAGGTCGGCGTCGTGCGGGCGCGTCTGCTCCGGATCGCCGCCGAGCTCGCGGGAAGCCTCGCCCTGATCGGCGGCGTGTTCATCTGGGCGCGGGCGCGCGTCTTCCGGCCCGGCGCCGTCGGCTTTCCGACCTTCCTGGTCTGGTGTCTCCAGGGAGCGCTGATCAGCGTCGCGAGTCGCTCGCTCGGTTACAACGACATGGGGAACTTCGTGTGCTTCGCCGCCGTGGGGGCGCTGTTCCTGCTCGCGTCGCTCCCCGACTCGGCTCGGAGACGCCGGATGGTGTTGGCGCTCGCCGGGGGCGCGCTCACCGGGTGCCAGATCCCGGTGAAGTGGCCCTCGGCGGTCCTGCTCGCCGCCGCGGTGTCCCTGGTCCTGGCGTTCGGTCTGCGCTCGCTGCGGGTGCGGGAGAGGCTGCGGATCCTCGTCGTCTACGCGAGCGGGATCGCGGCGGTGGCCGGCCTCGCCGTGCTGGCGGAGGGCGGCCCGGAACCGGTGGCGGCGCGAATCGCGGTGGCGCTCGAGTTCATCGGCCTCACGGCCCACGAGCCGGCCGAGCTCCTCCGCCGCTACGTCGTGGTCGATCGCTGGACGTGGGCGAACCTCGCGCTCTTCCTGATCGTCTTCCTGGACGTCGTCTGGCTCGGCCGCCGGCATTTCCCAGCGCAGTGGGACCGCACGCTCGCCGCCGCGCTCGGCCTCGCCGCGGTCACGCTCTTGGCGGGCGCGCTCGGCCTGCATCCGCCGTTCCTGCATTGGTCGCTGGTGGCGCTGGCGTCCGGGCTGCTCGGTCTCTCGCTCCTGCTCGTCGCATCCTTCGCGCTCGCCGCACGCGCGCCGATTCCCGCTCCGGATCCGGCCGGCCCGGGCGCCGCCGGCGGGATCGCGCTGCCGCTCGTCCTGCTGGCGCTGCCCTTCGTCCTCATCGCAGGCACGAACGTGCCGATCACCACACGCTTCCCGACACACGCCCTCCCGTCGTTCGTCCTGATCGCGGTCGGAGTGCTGGGGCTCCGCAGGCGCGTAGAGGGCGCGCTCTTCGAGAGCGCGCTCGCCGCCGTCCTCGTGGCCATCACGAGCCTGGTGTTCGTCTGGCACGATTGGCTCCATCCGTACGGGCTCGCGCGGCCGATCCACGAGCAGCGATTCGAGGTGAAGAACCTGCCGGGCGTGCGTGTGGACGTCGCGACGCGGGACTTCCTCGAGGCGGTGGCCGCCGCCATGGGGGAGCTCGGCTTCCGCGTGGGCGATCCCGTGATCGCGTTCGACTACCTGCCCGGGCTCGTCTACTACCTGGGCGGCACGTCTCCCCGCTACAACCTCTACGTGTTCGATCTTCCCGCATACAACTGCTACAACGTGAACCACGCCGAGCTGAACAAGCCGCCCTTGCTGATCCTCGCGCAGCCCATGTCGACGACACAGCAGGGTTGTCTCGAGGCGATCCATTTTCCCGACGGCTACCGCTGGACCCACACGATCCCGTTTCCGTACGAGGACGTGTATGCGGGGTTCGGGGCAAGCGGCTTTTCGAAGCTCTTCCTGGTCGCTCCGAAGGACGCCGCGGGGGATCAGGGGCGGTAGCCGAGCTGCTTCGCGCGTTCGAGGCGTCCCAAGGCGGTTGGTTCGTCCCCGAGGACCAGCGCCAGGAGACCGAAGTAGTACCAGTTCATCGCATCCTCGGGATCGGCCGCGATACGCTGCAGCAGGAAGCGTCGAGCCTCGAGCGGCGACACGCGCATCCAGTTCATCTCGAAGAAGCGCTCGCGGTCCTGCTTCGCGACGGCCGCCCGGGCGCGCGCGCGAGCGGCCCCGGGCGCGTCGCCCGCGCGCTCGCGAAGGTCCGCGAGAACGAGGTAGGCGAGCGGGGTGCGCGCATCCCGCGGCTCGAAAGCGTTCGGTGTCATCTCGATCCCCGCCTCGAGCTGATCCGCGGCCTTCGCGAAGCTATTCCGACGGCGGTAGAGGTCGGAGATGCGCAGCCGGCTGGTGAAGTAGTTCATGAAGAACAGCTGGCTCGGGGCCCGCTCGGCCAGATCGAGGGCATGGAATGCGTCTTCCATGCGGCCGGCCTCGCCATACTCCAGCGCCAACCGGTAGGCGAACTCGTCGGTCGGATCGTGGGCGCAGAGCTCCTCGTAGAGCTCGAGGTCGCTTCGAAAGGCGGCGCGGTGAGCGGCGGCGACACCGGATAGCCCCACCACCACGACCGCACCCGCGGCCAGGAGCAGCGGCCTCGCCGCCACCCACCGGCGCCAGGCCGCCGCGAACCCGGCGGCCGGAATCACGAGGAGACCGGGCGCGGATTGGTAGTAGTAGCGATCCGCCACGAGCAGCGGGAGGTCGGAGTAGACGAGCAGGATCACAGCCAGCGGGGCGATCGTGACGAGATACCACGCGAGCCCGAAGAAGACGGTCCGCCAGTCGCGCCACCAGGCACACGCCGTGAGGAGCAGGAGAGGGAGCGCGAGCGCGGCGAACACGGCGAAGCGGGGAGGGAGTGCGCCCGGCTGGGGCAGCGCATAGAAGACGCCGAGACCGAACGGCGCGACGGTCTTCGCCACGTAGAAGAACACGTTGTGCCCGACGAGCAGGGTCCACTCCCACGGGCTGAAGCCGTAGTGGGTCTGCAAGGGGTTCGAGGATTGGTACCGGCTCGACACGACGAAGACGAGGACGAGCACGGGAACGTAGAACGCCTTCGTGGGCAGGCTCCGTCGCAGGAACCCGAGAGGGTCGCGCCGGGCGTCGCGGTCGCGCGCATAGTCGACCACGACGAGCGCCGCCGGCAGGGTGACTGCCGCGGTCTTCGACCAGCATGCGATCAGGTAGAGCAGCGCGCTTCCCAGGAAGCCTGCCACGGCCAGCCCACGCCGCGCGGGCAGTCTGCGGGCCGACGCCAGGTACACCAGCACGCTCGCGAGAAAGAAGAACAGGAAGAGCACGTTCTTGCGGCTGATCGCCCACGTCACCGACTCGATCTGGAGGGGATGGATCGAGAACAGGAGCGCCGTGATCCCCGCGGTCATCTCGTCCCGACAGACGGCAAAGACGAGAGCGCCGACCATCAGGGTGTTCGCGAGATGCAGCACCAGGTTCGTGAGATGGAAGTAGAACGGATCGGGCCCGAAGAGCCGATAGTCGACCGCGAGGCTCAGGTAGGTGACGGGGAAGTAGCGGGCGTCCAGCTTGTCCTCGAGGAAGAGGAAGCGGATCCCGCGCCACGAGAGGTCACGGATCCCGGTGTTCTCGGCGATGCCCTTGAGGTCGTCGAGCTTGAGGAACTGGTAGTTCAGCCCCGGCGCGAAGACGAGCACGGCCGGGACGAGCAGCAGGATGGCGACGGCGATCCGATCCGCGATCGGGCTCGCCGGCTCGGCGGTTTGGAGGGCGGTCTCGGCCATCGGGGGCCAGAGCCTATGCCATACTTCGCGCAATGGAGGCGCCCGCGGTCGGGTCGGCGCCTTCGTCCTGAAGCTCGGCGTGGCCCTCGTCGCGCTGAACCGCGGCTTCGAGATGGGCGACGAAGCGCCGCCGAGGCGCGAACGCGGACCACGCGCGGGTGATCGCACTCGGTGTCGCCGCTCTCGCCCTCGGCTGGGCGTAGGACGTTCAACGCGAACCTCGCCGACCGGAGCCGACCCCCGTTCGTGATCCTCGGCGAGCCGATGGACGAGGCGCAGAGGGGGTGCCTCGCATGGATCGGGTTTCCCGACGACTTCCGGCTGATCCGTACCGTCCGGTTCCCGTACGAGGGGGTCTACCCCGGCTTCGGCATGCCCGGCTTCTCCGAGGTCTACCTGTAGGCGCCCCGGGAGCGTGCCCCTCGCTGAACCCACCGACGGGCAGACGGCCCGGTCGGGGCGCGCGATTTTTCTTGACCCGAACGCGTGGTCGTGGCGTTATGGCGCCCGGGAGAGTGGATCTCCACGGCATACGCCGTCATGCGGCCATCGAAGCGCTCTCCTGACCCAGGCTGCCGATCACCCAGAGCTCGGAGGCGTCACCGTGCGAACCCCGTCTTCTCGTCGGTTGCGGTCCCTCGTCACCGGCCTCGCGGCCGGGACGGCACTCGTCTTGGCGGCAGCGACGGCGCACGCCTTCGACACCGACGGCGACGGGATCCAGGATGCCGTCGACAACTGTCCCTTCGTCTCGAACCCGGGTCAGCAGGACACCGGCGGCGTGGGTGCCGGGTCGCTGCCGGACGGCATCGGCGACGCGTGTCAGTGTGGAGATGTGAATGGCGACGGGAAGGTGACGCTCATCGACTCGGTGATCATCACGCGGTCCCTCCTCGTCCCGCCGACGGCGACCCTCGCGAATCCCACGCGCTGCGACGCGAACGGAGACGGGAAGTGCAACCTCGCCGATGCGACGATCGTGCGCCGCGCCCAGCTCCTGCCGCCGACCGCGTCGGTCTCCCAGGCCTGCGTCGCCGCGACGGCGCCGGTGCCCAATCTCATCGTGACCCAGCCGACCTATGGGATCTTCATCGCACCTGGGCCGGGCAACCAGTGCAACGTCAACTTCGTCGGTAGCGTGCCGAACGTCGAGAATTCGGACCTCGAAGTGACCGTCGGCGGCGACGTCGTGCCGACCACGAACTCGGCGTTCAACGCCGTCCACGTCCTGTCGGGCCCGCTGGAGTCGACCTTCGTGGAGGCGACCCGCATCAGCACCGGCGGGACGAAGGGCGTGAACGAGGTCCAGAGCTGCGCCGACTCGATCACCGCGAGCGCGGCCGCGCCTTCCGGGATCGGCGTCCGGCTCAACGACCGGGGCATCGATCGCCTCGAGCCGGTGCTGAACTCCACGATCGCCGCCCAGCTCGGAGACGTGGGCGCGCTCGTCAAGAGCGTCTCGCCGATCCAGGTGAACCAGTGCGTCGTGGACGCGAGCGTCGGCTGCGTGATCACCCTCTCCACCGTGAGCATCAGCAACGCGGGGCTCGGCGCCTTCGGGATCGGCCTCGACTCGCAGACGAACCAGGTCGCGGTGAGCGCGACGGCCAACAACCTCTTCGCGGACTACGACGCGGAGCTCACCGGCCCGAACTGCTCGGGGAGGGTCAGCGCGACGAGCGTGAACCTGAGTGGAGCGTTCTCCCTCGAGCCCCTCGCCTCGAACCGCCACCAGGTCGACGTCAACCTCGTGTCGGGGCCGACCATCGGCCTCACCGGCTTCTCGAACACGTTCACGGGCGGCGTCTGCGACTTCCCGATCCTCAGCGACATCATCAACGCCTTCGCCCAGCCCAAGATCCAGAGCGCCGTCGTGGACGCGGTGACGAACGCTCTCAAGGACCCGGACGGCGGCGGCCCGGCCGATTCGCCCCTCGCGGACGCCGCGGAGAGCGCCCTCGGCGGCCTCGACCTGTCCGGCACCATCGGCGCGACCCTCGGCATCAACTTCGATGCGCCGTTCCAGTCGATCGTCGAGGACAACACCGGGATCACGTTCCGGATCGACGCCAACGTGAATCCGGGCTCGCTCGACCCGCTGTCGCCGCAGCCGTCGTCGTCCCTGAAGATCGCCTCGACCTTCCCGACGTACGGGGCGAACACGCCCATCACGGGGGTGCCCTACGGGGTCGCGCTCTCGATCGACCCGACGACGATCAACAAGCTCCTGCGCTCGGAGGTCCAGGCGGGCACGTTCAAGCTGGACGTGACCCAACTGGACTTCTCCCTCGTGCCCGCATCCGTCTGTCCCACCTGCGCCGGCCTCGGAACGCAGACGATGACGACCACGAACCTCGGGGCCGTCCTCCCGTTCTTCCGCAGCGTGAGCCCGGCCGAGAACGTCGTGGTGCAGGTGCGACCGACCCTCGCGCCCGCGATGCTCGATCCCACGGCGATCACCGGGGTGACGGAGGTGGTGCGAGCGGCCGGTGCGTCGGTGGACTTCGTGGGAGCCACGAGCGGGAAGCACTTCATCCAGCTCGCCGTCGACGGCAACGTCCAGATCCTGGTGAACGTGGCTTCCAACAAGGTCGACATCAGCATCGTGAACGTCGCGAACCTGAACGCTCGGCTGCTCGACAGCAGCCTCAGCGTGAACCAGATCGCGGTCGACGTGATCATGTCGCTGATCGCGCCGCTCGGGAACCTGCAGCTGTCGCAGTCGCTCGAGTCGATCCCGCTGCCGACCATCCTCGGCATCAGCATCGTTCCGCGGCTGATCGACAACGATCCTGCCGGGAACTACCTGAGCGTCTACCTCGACCTGAACTGACGACACGGGGCCCGGCCTCCCGGCCGGGCCCCGTCTCCCTCCCACCCAGAGTCCCTGCCGGCGCCGGCGCGTTCCGCGTCGCCGCCCGGGATCGTCCCGGAGCTACCCGTCCCGACCGGCGAGCCGTCCCTCGCCTCCTTCTGCCCCCGCCCGCCCCCTCCCCCGAAGATCCATGCCCCTCGCGCCCCTGGCCTCCGCGCTGCGCGTCCCCCGCGCACGCCGGGGCCCGGGACCCCGCCTGGCGACCCCCGGGAGAAATGTTGCGCTGGACTGACACAAATGCGGAGCGCGAACCACAGATCTATGACCGATGGACTTCACGACGAGGAGTAGTTCCATGAAGACCCGTCTCGCGTTCGCTCTGACTGCGCTCCTGCTCGCGCTCCCGCTGAGCGCGTCCGCTGCAACGATCAACGGCACGATCTCGTTCGACGCTGCCGGCAACGTGAGCGGGAATCCGCTCGTCGCGGGCCCGGGCGACGTCGTCAACCTCACGATCGCCGTGAACCCGTTGGCCGCCGGAATCGCCGCCTACGGCTTCGCGTTCGACGCGGCGGTGGGAATCGAGATCCAGTCGTTGAACGCGCTCCTGTCGGGCTCCTCCTCGATCGCAACCGACAAGCGGGTCTTCTCGTTCAACAACGCCCTGGCCGCGGATCTCACGACCCCCTCGGACGTCGCCACGCTGGTCTTCAACGTGGCTGCCGGCGTTGCCCCGGGGACCGTGGCGCTCCAGTCGGGCGCCGAGATCGTTCTCGGCGACTTCAACTCGATCACGCCCGCGGCGGGTTCCGTGATGATCAACGTGGTTCCGGAGCCGGGCAGCGCGCTGCTGATCGGCGCCGGCCTCGCGGGCCTCGGTCTCACGCGCCGCCGCCGCGCCGCCTAGCCACGCGGTAGCGACTCTCGCCACATCGCCCGGCCCCGCGACAGCGGAGCCGGGCGACGCTCGTTTCGGCACCGACGAACGCGGCTCGACCCCTCCCGCGCGCCGAGCGCAGCATCGCGGTGGCATTGCGCGACGCGGATCTGCGCTGCAAGCTGAAGACGTCGGCCGTCGGCTGGCCGGTGCGAGGCATGCTGCCCGCGCCGCAGCTCCGCGGGGTGCGACTGGCCCCCGCGCGAGGAGGTCCTCATGCATCGCCATTTCTCCCGGCATTGGCATCCGTTCGGTGCGTCGTTCGCGTATGCGGGTTGCGGCTCGTCGCGTTCGCATCCCCGCGGCTGGGCGGACGCGGACGAGGCGCGCGGCAGCCGCTTCGCGAGCCGCCGCTTCGACGAGGAGGACGCGCTCGGCGGCGCGGGGCTCGGCGTGCGCCGGCCGCTGCGCTTCCTCACGTGGCGGCTCGAGCTCTCGCCCGAGCAGTCCGCGTCGCTCGCGCGCATCCTCGAGCGGCTCAAGCTCGAACGCGCGCAGGCCGCGCTCGACTCGCGCCGCGCGACCGCCGATCTCGCCGACGCGTTCGAGGCGGCGGAGCTCGCGCGCGCGCAGGTCGCCTCCGCGGGCGAGCAGCGCGCCGCGGCGGCGCGCCGCGTGGAGGCGGCCGTCGCAAAGGCGCTCGAGGACCTGCATGCGCTGCTCGACCCCGAGCAGCGTGCGCACCTCGCCGAGCTGATGCGCACGGGAATGATCCGGATCTGAGCCCAGCGCTTCGGGACGAGGCGGCCTCGCACGAGGGCAGGGGTGCCCCCGTGCGGGGCTTCCGTCGCGGAGGTGCGGGCTAGCCGAGCCCCGCGAAAGCCGCCGCGACGAGCTCCGCCTGCTCCTCCTTGTGGAGGCGCAGCGAGCCGACGGCCGTGCTCGCGCTCTCGGGGCGGCCGGCGTAGGCGAGGCGCTCGCTCGGGAGGAGCGCGCCCTGGATGCGCTCGCGCACGAAGGTCCAGCCTCCCATGTTGGCCGGCTCCTCCTGCACCCACACCACACGCTCTGCGCGCGGGTAGCGTTCGAGGACAGTGGCGAGCTCGGCCTCGGGCCAGGGGTAGAGCTGCTCGATCCGCACGAGCGCCACGTCGCGCGGGCGGCCGGCCTCGCGCTTCTCCTGTGCCTCGGCGAGGTCGTAGTGGACCTTGCCGAACGAAAGCAGCACGCGGCGCACCGACTCGGGTCGTTGCGCGGCGCGCGCGTCGTCGATGACGCACTGGAAGGTGCCGTTCGACAGATCGCTCGGCGCGGACGCCGCGCGCGGCGCGCGCAGCAGGCTCTTCGGCGTGAAGACGATGAGCGGCGCACGGAAGTTCCGGCGCATCTGGCGGCGCAGCACGTGGAAGTACTGCGCGGGCGTGGTGCAGTTCACGACCTGGAGGTTGTCCTCCGCGCAGAGCTGGAGGTAGCGCTCGACGCGCGCGCTCGAGTGCTCGGGGCCCTGCCCCTCGTAGCCGTGGGGCAGCAGCATCACGAGGCCGCTCATGCGCCCCCACTTCGAGTGCGCGCTCGAGATGAACTGGTCGATGATGACCTGCGCGCCGTTCGCGAAGTCGCCGAACTGGGCCTCCCAGAGCGTGAGCGTCGTGGGGTCGGCGACGCTGTAGCCGTACTCGAAGCCGAGGACGGCCGCCTCGGAGAGCAGGCTGTCGTACGCCTCGAACCGCGCCTGTGTCGATGACAGGTGGTCGAGCGGAACGTACTCCTCGCCGGTCACCTGGTCGGTGAGCGCGGCGTGGCGGTGGCTGAACGTGCCGCGCACGCTGTCCTGGCCCGAGAGGCGTACCGGCGTGCCCTCGGCCAGCAGCGTCCCGAACGCGAGTGCCTCGGCGAGCGCCCAGTCGACGGGCGCGTTCTCGGCGATGCCCTTTCGCCGCCGCTCGAGCAGCGACGCGAGCTTGGGATGCACGTGGAAGCCGGCCGGGACGGAACCGAGACCCTCGGCGATCTGCGCGAGGCGCTCGACGGGCACTGCGGTCTCGGGCGCCTGCGCCGGGGGCGTTCGGGAGAAGCCGCTCCAAGGGCCGGCCAGCTCGTAGCCCTCGTCCACCACGGGCGGCTTCGTCTTGATCACCTGGAGCGCCTGCGCGAGCTGCGCGTTCAGGTCGGCCTCGATGCGCGCCGCATCCTCGTCGCGCAGCAGGCCCATCTCCCGCAGCTTGCCGGTGTAGATCACGCGCACGCCTGGGTGCTTGCGGATCTTCTCGTACATCAGCGGCTGGGTGAAGCTCGGCTCGTCGCCCTCGTTGTGGCCGTGGCGGCGGTAGCAGAGCATGTCGATCACGACGTCGTTGTTGAAGCGCTGGCGGTATGCGAGCGCCTCCTTCACGCAGTGCACCACGGCTTCGGGATCGTCGCCGTTCACGTGGAAGATCGGCGCCTGGAGCATCTTCGCGACGTCCGTGCAGTAGAGGGTCGAGCGCGTCTCGGCCGGCGTGGCGGTGAAGCCGATCTGGTTGTTCACCACGACGTGGATCGTGCCGCCCGTCGAGTAGCCGGAGAGGTTCGAGAGGTTCAGCGTCTCGGCGACGATGCCCTGCCCCGCCAACGCGGCGTCTCCGTGGACCAGGACGGGAGCGATCGTGCGGCCGCGCAGGTCGCCGGCGCGTGTCTGCTTCGCCCGGGTGCGGCCCTCGACCACGGGGTCGACGGCCTCGAGGTGGGAGGGGTTCGACGTGAGCGAGAGGTGGATGCGCGCGCCGCTGCGCGTCACGCGGTCGGCCGAGTAGCCTTTGTGGTACTTCACGTCGCCCGAGCCGAACGGGCTCTCGAGCAGCGGGCTGTCCTCGAACTCGGAGAAGAGCGCCTCGAGCGATCGACCGAGGATGTTGCCGAGGACGTTCAGTCGGCCGCGGTGCGCCATCCCGATCACGAGCTCGCGGATGCCGGTCGCGGGCGCGTCCTCGACGATCGTGTCGAGCAACGGGATCGTCGACTCGGCGCCTTCGAGCGAGAAGCGCTTCTGGCCCAGGAACTTGGTGTGGAGGAAGCGCTCGAAGAGCTCGGCGGCGGAGAGCTTCTCGAGGATCCGGAGACGCTCCTTGGTGTCGAGCGGCGTCGTGTTGCCCGACTCCTCGAGACGGCGCTGGAGCCAACCCTTCCGTCCCGGATCCTGGATGTGCGTGAACTCGACGCCGACCGAGCGGCAGTACGTCGCCCGCAGCCGCTCCACGATCTGGCGCAGCGTCTGCACGGGGCCGCCGGGCAGGTCGCCCGCGATGAACGGTCGGTCCATGTCGTCGTGACCGAAGCCGTAGTGGGCGGGGTCGAGCTCGGGGAAGTAGGAGGGCTGACCGCCGAGCGGGTCGATGTTCGCGACGCGATGGCCGCGCGCGCGATAGGAGTGGATCAAGCGCAGGACGCGCGCGTGCTTCTCCGCCGCTGCGCGATCGAGTGTCACCGGGACGGCGGCGGGGCCGGCGGCCTCGGTCTCCTCGGCCGGCACCTCGTCCCCGGCGCCTTCGCGCTCGTGCTCGAAGAGCTTGCCCCAGCTCGGGTGAACGGAGGTGGGGTCCACCTCGTAGCGCTGCCGGATCTCGTCGACGAGCGCGGCGTTGACGCCGAACCCGGTCAGGACGTCGGAGATCGGCTCCTCGTCGGGCGACCAGGTCTCCTGCACGTCGTCGGTTGCGGACGGGGTGCCGGGGTCGTTCGACCCTGGCCTTACGGTGCGATCCATCGCGCGAGGCTCCTTCCCCTCGAGAACCTGGCCGAACGGCTTGGCCTGCGGTGCATTTCAGCATAGGGAATCGGCAGGCTCGCGCCCGACCTGACCCCGCTTCCCGCCGGGCGGTCGAGGCGTGAGCCCCCCGGAGGCCGTCACCGTGCGGAGCGAGCGCCCCGCCACTGCCCCACGTTCCGGTAGGCATCGGAAGTTCGTGGGCGTAGCATGGACGTGGGGGGGACGAGGTGCGTCGGGAGGCGCCATGACCGCCACGACCTTCCTCCGCTTCTTCCTCTTCGGTGCGGGGGCATTTTCGCTCGGCGCCTGTGGCCGCGAGGCTGCGCAGCTGCCCGCACAGCCCGCTGGCGCCGCGGCCATGGGCGGGGCCGCACCGGCGGCGGCGCGGGAGTTCTCGGGTGCCTATCGCGTGACCGGCAAGACCGTCGAGAAGGGCACGTCGAACAGCCGGCCGCTCTCGGGGACGATCATCCTGGTTCAGACCGGCGACGGCTACACCGCGACCTTCGAGCTCGAGACGGCGCTGCCGACGCCCGATGGCGATCCGGCGCACGCGCAGGTGATCGGCAAGGGCGAGGGCGTGATCGCGGGCGGCGCCCTGAAGGGCACGGCGCAGACGCAGATCGTGTGGGCGGACGTGCCGGGAGTGAACAGCAACTTCGCGTTCGTGCCGAAGCGCTACGGGCCACGGATCACGTCGTCGTCGGTCGCGAAGGTGCAGCCCGACGGGTCGATTCTCATCGAGATCGACAGCGAGCCGGCGGCCGGAGCGCAGTACGCCCCCACGCACACGACGCTGCGCGGCACGCGCGTCACCGCGGAGAAGGCCTCGAACTGAGCCGCGCGAGCGTGGTCGGCCACGAGGCGCGGCAGCTAGGACGGGACCTTCATGCCGCGCTGCACCGCGGGGCGCGCGGCGATGCGGTCCAGCCAGGCCGTGACGCGCGGCAGCGCGAGCAGATCCGGCGCCTTCAGCCCGTACAGGGGCTGAAGCCACGGGTAGTGCATGATGTCGCCGATCGAGTACTCGCCGGCGAGGTAGGTCCGACCGTCGGCGAGGATGCGGTCGAGCACCTCGAGCAGGCGCTTCACCTCGTCTCGGAACGCCTTCACCATCTCGGCGTTGCGTTCGGGCTCGGGCCGGCGGAGCTGCGCGCCGAGGCGCCCGAGGTTGGGCCCGATTCCGCCGGTCTGGAAGAACGCGTACTGGATCGCGGCCATGCGGCCCTTCGGATCAGCGGGCAGGAGCTTGCGGTGCTTCTCTGCGAGGTGCAGCAGGATCGCACCGGACTCCCAGATCACGAGCCCGTCGTCCTCGAGCACGGGGATCTTGTGGTTGGGGTTCAGCGCGAGAAAACCGGGTGTCAGCTGCTCGTTCTTGCCGAGATCGACGGCGTGCACCTCGTACGGCAACCCGATCTCCTCGAGCGCAATCGACGCCTTCCGCCCGTTCGGTGTCGTCCAGGTATGCAACCTGACCATCGCAGCCCCTCCACCGTCCCGGCCCGAGACGTGAAAGCCGGGGACGTGCTTGCAAGTTCGTCCCGCTCTTCGGGGACGTTGCTGCAAGCTCCGGTCTTTTCAAGAGCCAGGGGCGAGTCGAAGGAACGTGTCCCTGGCTCGCAGGCCTTCCTGGCTACGCGGCCTGTGCGATGGCGAGGAGACGGGCGCCCACTTCGGCGGTCGAGGCGGGGCGGTCGCCGGCGCGCTTCGACATCAGCTCGAGGATCAGCTCCGCCAGCGCCGCCGGCAGCTCGGGGACGAGCGTTCGCGGATCGGGCGCCGGCGTATGGCGATGATGGTAGGTCACGTCGCCGTCGGGGAACGGCACGCTGCCCGTCGCGAGCTCGAAGAGCGTCACGCCGAGGGCATACAGGTCGGCGCGGTGGTCGACCGCCTCGCCGGCCGCCTGCTCGGGCGCCATGTAGTACGGCGTGCCGCCGATCACCGTCGCGGACCGCCGCACCTCCTCGAGCATCTTCGCGAGGCCGAAATCCATGATCTTCACGACCTTGTCGCGCGTGAAGAACAGGTTCGCCGTCTTGATGTCGCGGTGGATGATCCGCCGCTCGTGGGCGAACGCGAGGCCGGCGCAGATCTGCACGCCGATGCGGGCCGTGTCGCGGCCCGAGAGCTTCCCGCGCTTGCGCAGCAGCGCGTTCAGCGAGAAGCCCTCGAGCAGCTCCATCGTGATGAAGTAGTTCCCGTCCTCCTCGTCGGCGTCGAAGAGCGTGACGATGTTCGGGTGATTCAGGGCGGCTGCGGCCCGCGCCTCGCGCAGGAAGAGCTGCACCGCGGTCTGGTTCTCCCGCAGGCTCTCGGGCAGGCGCTTCAGGGCCACCGTCCGGCCGAGGCGCTTGTCGAGCGCCTTCACGACGATCCCCATCCCGCCGCGGCCGACCTCGCCCAGCACCTCATACCGGCTCTCGCGCTTCACCGCAGCGCCCGCGGCGCCGGCTCCCGGCGCGTCGATCGGCACGGCGCGTGTCGCGGCCTGCGAGCGCGCCGCCGTCACGAGCTGCCGCAGCGACTCGACGCGGCTGCCGGCGTTGGGGAAATTGAGGTCGCGACGCCGGATCCCGTCCCAGACGGAGAGCGCCTCCTCGTGCCGTCCCGCGCGCTCGAGCAGATCCGCGTGCCTGGCGTACAGCTCGAGCGGCGCCTCGTCGGCTCCGGAAGACTTGATGGTCTCCTCCCACTTCGAGATCGCCATCTCGAGGTCGCCGCGCTCCTCGCAGATCTCTGCGAGCATCCGACACGCATCCGCGTACTCGTGCTGGCGCAGGTCGACCTGCTGGAGGTTCGCGATGGCGCGGTCGAGGTTCCCCTGTTTGCGCGCGATCACCGCGGCCTCGAGGTACTCGCCCGTCTTCTCGAGCAGCTCGGCGAGCTTGGTCTCCTCGCCCGCGAGGCGGTAGCACTCGATCGCACTCGTGTACTCGTAGGTCGCCTCGTACGCGCGCGCAGCTGCGAGGAAGTCGCCGGCGGCGCGATAGGTCTCCGCCGCGCGGCCGAGATCGCCCGCCTTCTCGAAGAGGTTCGCGGAGCTCTGGAGCTCGACGGGCGAGGCCGACGTCGTCACCTGCATCTCCGCAGCGTCCTCGAGCTTGCCGGCGGCCTCGAAGTGCTTCGCCGCCTGGTCGTGCTCGCCGCGTGACTTGTGGTGCGCGGCGCGCACGGCATGGGCGATCTTCCCCTGGCCCGCGGCCTCGAGTGCGCGCGCAGCCGACACCAGGTCCGACAGCAGGTACGGCTCGACCGCGGCCGGGCAGTCGCGGAACACGAGGGTGTCGGCGACGTCGAGGTCGATTCGAACCATCGTCTTCGCCAGCTCGCGGATCGCCACGGTGCGCTCTGCCACGCAGCCCTGGACACCGACCGCGATCACATGCGTGCCCTTTCCGACATAGAGATGCGTCGTCCCGTCCTTCGCGTAGCGCAGCGACTTCGGCTGGCCGCGCACGGCCGCAGCTGCGTTCTTGAGCAGCGTCTCGCCGCGCGCCACCGACACCTCGATCGCACACTCCTTGGGGCGGAAGTCGTAGTCGAGGCGCACGGTCTTCCCCCGCTCGAGCTTGACCGCCTTCTCCTCGAAGTAATTCCCGATCACCTCGTCGGTGCCGGGCTCCTGCAGCAGGCCGTGGACGCCGACGTAGAGCGTGCGCGCGGGCAGCCAGCGGAACTTCGTCTCTCGGCCCACCATGTGGCGCTCGAAGCGCGAGAACGTGCGGAGACGTCGCTGGTAGCGCTCGATCTTGTCGGCGCCCTTGCGCTTCTCGCCGGTCTTCGCCTGCTCGGGCTTCGTCGCCACGCGAATGCTGAAGAAGCCCTTCCCCACCGATGCGTACTCGATGCCGACGACGAGGTTTCCGAAGCCGCGACGGAGCGGGATCGCGAGGAGCAGCAGCAGGACGCCCCACGGCGCGAGAGCCCGCGCGTTCCAGCCGCCGAACGCGCGCGCGCCCTGCGGGAGGAGCGCCGAGTTCGCCAGCACCGACACCAGGGGCTCGGACCGGCCGGTGAGCATGTGCAGCTCGAGCTCGAGCGCCCCGTCGCCGGCCGAGTCGCGCAGGGTCGCCACGAGCAGCGCGTCCGTACCGATCACGTCGTTCACGAGCGCGATCTCGGGCCGCGCGGTGGCGCCCGCGCGCAGGCGCCCGAGCTCGGGACCGAGCTGGGCGCCGGCCTCCGGCACGTCCACGAGCTCGTAGGTCGCGGACACCGCGCGGCCGAGCTCGTCGCCTACGCGCGCGAGATCGACCCGCCGGGGATGGACCCAGTCGAGGACGCGTCCCCTCCAGTCACGCTCGTACGACAGGCCGAGCACGGCGACGCGCGCGATCCGCCCGTGCGCCACGGGATCCTGGGTTGGGAAGCTCGCGATCAGCTCGTCGAAGAGGCTGGCCGAGTCGGCGGCGGTGCGCTGCTCGTTCGCCAGGCGCTGCGCTTGCGCGCGCCCTTCGGCGCCCGTCGGCAGCCGCATCGCGCGCGCGAGCGTTTCGCCGAGGGGCGGACCTGCGGGCTCGAGCCGCTCGGCCTTCGCGCGCGCGAGCTGCGCCGCGTTCGCGTCGCCGAGCGACTGGTGGATGTCCGCGGCGAGCCGGAGGTCGGGGGCCGACACCCGGGCGTCCGGGGTCGGGATGAGCACGGCCAGGGCGCGTTGCGGCTGGCCGCTCTTCACGAGGGCGGCCGCGAGCGCGCGCCTCGGCGCGGGCGCATCGGGCTCGAGCTGCACCGCGCGTTCGAGCTTCGGGATCGCGTCGGCCGCGCGACCGGACTGGGTGTAGATCTCGCCCAGGCCGCGCAGGGCGGGAGCGCTGTCGCCGTCCAGGGCAAGGGCCGTCTCGTAGGCCTTTTCGGCGCCTGCGCCGTCGCCGGCCGCACGTCGCGCGTGGGCGAGACGCGCCCAGGTGTCGGCGTCCTCCCCATCGACGGTCACCGCCTCCTCATACGCGACGAGCGCCTTCGAGGGGTCTCCCAGGCGGTCGTAGAGGCCGCCCTGCTCGCGCCGCGCCGGCGCGACCAGGTTCGGGTCCAGCTCCGTCGCGCGATCGAGCTCGCGCTCCGCAGCGGCCGCGTCGAAGTGCGCGGCGGCGCGGCGGCCGGCCTCGAGGTGGACCGCCGCAGCCCGCACCGGATCGGCGCTGCGCAGGCCGGCGAGGACGGCGAGCGGAGCGCCGTCGTCCGGGTCGAGCTCCGCGGCGCGCTCCAGCGCACGGCTCGCCGGCTCGGTCTGCTTCGCGAGCGCGAGGCCCCTGCCGAGCCCGAGCTGCGCGGCGGGATCGTCGGGGGCGAGCTCGGTGGCGCGCTGGTAGTGCTCGGTCGCCTGGCGCGGATTGCTGCGCGCCTCGGCGTTCTCGCCGGCCGCGAGCACGACCACGGGATCCGTGCTGTTCGGAACCGCATCGCGCACCAGGAGCCAGCCCGCGTCGAGCTGCCCCTGCGCGATCAGGAGACGGGCGCGCTGCGCCTTGGGAACGTTCGGGAGACGCGCGGCGGCGTCGATCTCCTCGCGCAGCGCCACCGCGGTCGGCAGCATGCGACCGTCGACCGCACGCCACGCTTTCGCGAAGTCGCCGTGGTCGAGCGCGCGAACGGATCGCGTGTAGGCCGCGAGGTCGACGAGACGCGGCGGCGGCGCCTGACGTACGGCGTCCGGCGTCCGCCCGAGGCCTTCGAGGAGGGCCACGAGCGCATCCTGGGCGAGACTGCCGAGCTCCGAGAAGGCGCCCCGGCCCTTGCGCGCGCCGACCAGCTGGGCTTCGCGCGGCTCGTAGACGCGCATCCAGAGCTCGACCGTCCCGTCCTCGAAGCGCATCTCGGTATCGATGAGGAGCGCCCCGTCGAGCGCCTGACCGAGCGCCACGAGCGCAGTCGGGTCGAGCGGCTCGCCCGGCGTGGAGGCGCCGAGCGGGCCGTCCGCGAGCGCCTGCTCCACCGCCTTGCGCGAGGAGACGGCGACGTCCGACGCGTCGAGGCGCTCGCGCATCCAGGTGGCGAGGCCGTTCGCGACCGGCTCGAGCGCGGGATCGAATCTCGGCGGAAGGACGGCCACGCTGCGGGGCGCGTCGAGCGGGCGGGACGTCTCGGCCGGCGCGGCCTCCGCCACCAGCACGAGAGCGGCCGCGAGCCCGCACACGATGCCGCGCGCGGCCAGGACGCTCCGACACGTGCTCCGCCGGCTGCCCTTCACGGCACACCCCTCCGAGCCGTCTTCATCGGCCGCTCGGAGGGTGGGGTTGAGGGAGAGCGCCCGGGCCGCGGCTCAGGCGAGCTCGTCGATCTGCGCATCCGAGAGCCCTGCCTCGCGCAGCACCTCGCGGGCGTCCGCCCCGAGCGGCGACGCCGCGGTCGCAGCGCCGAGGCGGACGCCCTGGATCGAGAACGGCGGGGCGACGGTCTCGAATCGCCCGGCCACGGGATGCTCGATCTCGTAGAAGTACCCCATGGCGCGGGCCTGGGGATCATCGATCGCCTCGTCCACGCGCAGCACCGGCGCCCAGATCAGGCCCGCGGCGTCGAGGATCGGACGCCACTGCTCGAGCGTCCTCGAGAGGAAGGTGCGCTCGAGCTCCTCCGCGAGCGCTTTCGCGTTCGCCGCCCGCTTCCAGCCGTCCCCGAAGCGCGGGTCGTCGAGCAGGTCCTGGCGCGCGATGGCGGCGCACAGCTTCGGCCAGTAGCGGTCGGGATCGATCATCACGAGCAGCAGCCAGCGGTCGCCGGCCACCGGGTAGCTGTTCCAGAGCGGGTTGAGAGGCGACCGCCGATCGTGTCGCTTCGCGCGTTCCCGGGTGACGAGCGCGTTCGCCACGTCCGTGCCGAGGATGTTGAAGCCGGTCTGGAGCAGCGATACGTCGACGTAACGGCCGCAGCCGTCGGCGTCCCGCAGGCGCAGCGCCGCGAGGATCCCGCAGACGAGGTTCACGGCCGCGGCGTGATCTCCGACCGCGGGTCGCTGCATCGAGGGCGGAAGCCCTTCGTCGCGCATCATGTCCATGAGCCCCGTCCGCGCCCAGTAGGCGGCGTAGTCGAACGCCGGCCAGTCCGCCTCGTCGCCGCCGATGCCATAGCCGTTGACCGCTCCCATCACGAGCCGGGGATGACGCGCGAGGAGCACCTCGTGGTCGAGCCCGTACTTGCGGCGGCGACCCGGCAGGAGGTTCGTCACGAAGATCTCGGCGCGATCCACGAGACGCAGCAGCGCGTCGCGCGCCTCCGCGCGCGTCAGGTCGAGCGCGACGGAGCGCTTGCCGCGGTTGTCCATGTGGAACGGAGGGTTCTCCGGAAACTCGGTGGTGTAACCCGCGTACTTGGGGCGGGTGCGGCGATAGAGCTCGCCGCGCGGAACCTCCACCTTCACGACGTCGGCGCCGAGGTCCGCGAGGAGCGCGCCGGCGGCGGGCACTGCCACGTAGCTCGCCACCTCGACCACACGTACGCCTTCCAGGGGCCGCTTCATGACGTTCCTCCCGTGGGCTGCGCGAGCCAATGCACCCAGCGCCCATGGTACTGCGCGCGCCCGAGCAGCAAGTCTTCGCCGCCGGGCCAGCCCCAGAGACGCACCTCGGCGTCGGAGAGCCCGCCCTCCATGCGGAGCCACGCGAGCGGCGCGTCGCTCGTCGCGCGCGCACCGGCTTCGGTGACGAGACGCGTGATCTCCGCGCGCTCGGCCTCGGACACGTACCACCAGACCACGGACTGGAACACGACGGTGGCGACGCCGCGCTGCGGACGCGCGAGCTCGCGCCGCAGGAAGTCGGCGCCGCCGGACTGCTCGACCCGCGGCGGATGGAAGCGGGCTGCGCGCTGCGCAGTGCGCAGCAGGTGGAGCCGCGCCGTCTGCTCCGGCCACACGAACGAAGCGAGGTGGCGGAACTGCACGGCGTCGCGGACGTCGATCGGCCGGGGATCGCACCCCGACCGCGCAGTGACGCGGAGAGCGGCTTCGAGCTCGGGCCGCGGGCCCTCCCAATCCGCCTGGATCACCACCGCCGACGCGGGATCGCCCCAGCGGTGGGGTCCGAGCTCGTAGCGGAAGCGATCGACGAGCTGGAGCAGGCCGGCGCTCGAACCGAGCTCGAGGAGGCGCAGCGGGAGGCCCGTCGTCGCCGCGACCCGGAGGAACCCCGGCAGGAGCGCCGCAGTGCGCGACACCTCGTTCGTCTGCACCGGCTCGTGGGTCGCGTTCCGGAGATCGGGGACGCGCGCGTCGACGAGCGCCGCGAAGTCGTCGACGAGCGACGCCTCGTCCGGCGCCCCGCCCGCCGATGGATAGTGCCGCGCCAGCGCGGGCGCCGAGCCGTCCATCACCATGCGGTGGACGCCGCCGAGGATGCGGAGCGCGAGCGCCTCGAGCATGGGGTGGCCGCGCCACCCCGCGACGATCTCCGCCATCTTGCCGCCCCGCTCGAGGTCGCTTGCGGCAGCCTCGATGAGCGTGGCGTAGATCGGGGAGCCGTGGTCGGCGCAGCCCCGCGCCTGCACGCGGAACGCGGCGACGACCTCCTCGCGCGACGGCTCTTCTGCCACGCCGCTCACGTCGGGCCCGGCGCGAGCACCGCGAGGACGAGCAGTCGATCCTCCCCGGTGTTGCGGATGCCGTGGGGCACGCCCTCGGGCGCGATCAGCAGCTGTCCCGCGCGCATCGACAGCTCGCGTCCCGCGAGCAGGAAGACGCCCGCGCCCTCGAGCACGAGGTACAGCTTGTCCATGCCGCCGTGCGCGTGGAGCGCGTGCTCCTGCCCGGGCAGGAAGGAGTTCAGCCCCACGAGGAGACGCGGCGACGAGAAGAGCGTCGTCTTCCCCATCTTCGCCTCGTCCCAGCGGGCGTGGGCCGCCGGGTCGATCGCGCTCGGATGCTCGGGAGGGGAGCCCACGCCGGTCTCCTCAGGCCGCTGCACGCGACGCCAGGATGAGTCGCGACACCTCGGCGACGTCGCGTGCGCGCTCGCAGTCCGCCTCGTCCCAGTCGCCGAACGGATCGAGCAGCAGGGCGTGCAGCCCAGCGGCGCGCGCTCCGGCCACGTCCACGTCGTACAGATCGCCCACGTGCAGCACGCGCTCCGGTGCGCAACGGGCGAGCGCGAGCGCGTGGTCGAAGATCCCGCGGTCCGGCTTCTCGGAGCCGACCACCCGCGAGTCGACCACGCCGTCGACGAGACCGCGCAGGCCCGCTCGCGCGAGCTTCGCTTCGGCCGTGCCGTCGGAATTGCTCACGACGAGGAGCCGGAGCCCGCCCCTCCGCAGCACGTCGAGCGCCTCGGGCACGCCGGCCGGCACGCGCGACCAGAGACGGTCCTGGCCTTCGGGCGTGCGGAGCGCGCCGAGGATCCGCGTGATCGCCTGCACCCGGTCCAGGGACGCGCGCTCGGAGAAGCTCGGCGCGGCCTGCGCGAGGATCGAGGACACGTACCCGATCCAGGGCGAGGTGGCCTCGGTGGACGCGCCGCTGGCGACCGCGCGCGACAGCGCGGGACGCGCCGCATGCTCGGCGCGCTCGAGCGCCTCCGGCGCGCACGCAATGCCCGCGTGGCTCAGCACGTCGGCGAGATACGCGTAGTCCCAGCAGAGGAGCGTGTTGCCCGCGTCCAGGAAGACCGCTTCGAGCTCGGCGAAGGGAACTCTGCGCGCCGCCATTCCCTGGCAACGTAGCGGAGACTACCCTGCGCCGGACCTCGTCCGACCCGGACGAGCGAGGGAGGAGAGCGGCATGTCGTGGCTCGTCACGGGATTGATCGGGCTCTTCGCGGGCGTGATGGGCGGCCTCCTCGGGGTCGGCGGCGGCGTCGTCATGGTGCCCGCCTTCATGGGGCTCCTCGACGCGCCGGCCCACCGCGCCACGGCCACGTCGATGGCGGTGATCTTCTTCACGGCGTTCACGACGTCGATCCAGAACCACCGGCTCGGCAAGATCGACTGGTGGATCGTGCTGCCGGTCGCGCTGCTGTCGATGATCGGTGGGCCGCTCGGCACGACGCTCGCGAGCCGCCTGCCGGAGAAGACGCTGAGGATGATCTTCGCGGGCTTCCTGCTGCTGATGGCGCTGGACATGTTCCAGCGCGCCTGGCGGCTGCCGTCGGCTTCGTAGCGCGCCAGGCGGTCCGGCGCCTGGTGTCGGGCTGGAGCGGGTCGTTCCCGGGGGTTCCGGACGGGCAGACCGTGCGCAGCGCCGGGCGCCCCCCCCCGGTCCCGCCCAGGAGAGCGGCGCGGGCGACGAACGGGCGCCCGAGCCCGACCAGCCCTGCGACCACGAGCACCGAGGCGCCGCCGCGCCGAACGAGGTGGCGCCGCGTCTGCACGCGCGTGCGACCGCTCGCCGGGTGGGCGGTGTTCCGGATCTTGCGGATCCAGCGGAGCTTCCGCCGCCTCTGCCAGCTCCAGAGATTCCTCGGGCGACGCATGGGCACCTGCGGACGAGCCTGCGCTGCCGAAGCGCGGCCGGGGCTAGAGTGTTCGCAGTATAGGCGCCCGGAATGGAACGAGTCACGCGCGGGCGCGCTCGTTTCGTGCATTCGCGGAGGCCGGGCGCTCGTGTGAAACGGGCGGACGGACGAATTTCGGACGAGATTGGAGTCCGATGCGCAAGCCGGCTGAACGATCCGCAGTCGAAGGAGGTGGCGTGGAATGAGCGGCGAGCACGCGTTCGTGACGGGGGCGACGGGCGTCACGGGCGGGAGGCTGTGCGAGGTGCTCGTGGCGCGCGGGCGGAAGGTCACCGCGCTCGTGCGCGAGACGGCGCGCCAGAAGGAGCGCGCCCGGGCGCTCGAACGGCTCGGGGTGAGGCTCGTGACCGGCGACCTGCGCGACCCCGGCAGCTTCGCGGGCTCCCTCGCGGGCGCCGAGGTCGTCTACCACGTCGCGGCCGCGTTCCGGGAGGCGCGCCTCTCGGACCGCGACTACACCGAGGTGAATGTCCACGGCACGCGTCACGTGATCGAGGCCGCGGCCGCGGCGGGCGTGCGGCGCGTGGTCCACTGCAGCACCGTCGGGGTCCACGGCGACACCGGGCGCACGCCGGCGAACGAGGACACCCCCTTCTCGCCCCCGGACTTCTACTGCCAGTCCAAGCTCGAGGGCGAGCTGCTGGCGCGCGAGCTCTTCGCGAAGCACGGTCTCGAAGGCGTGGTGTTCCGGCCCGTCGGCATCTACGGGCCGAGTGACGACCGCTTCCTCAAGCTGTTCCGGGGCGTCGCACGCGGGCGCTTCGTGATGATCGGGAGCGGCGACATCCTCTACCACCTCACCTTCATCGACGACCTCTGCGACGGCATCCAGCTCTGCGGTGAGAAGCCGGAAGCGGTGGGCGGCGTCTTCATCCTCGGCGGCGACGAGTACGTCACGCTGAACCAGCTCGTGGACGAGGTCGCGCGCGCGACCGGCGGACGGCGCTTCCCGTTCCGCGTGCCCATGGCGCCGGTGATGGCGGCCGCGACGCTCTGCGAGAAGGTGTGCCGCCCGCTCGGGATCGAGCCACCGCTCTATCCGCGCCGCGTCGAGTTCTTCAGCAAGCACCGCGCGTTCGACATCTCCCGCGCGAAGCGCGTCCTCGGCTACCAGCCGAAGGTGGCGCTGCGCGACGGTCTCGCGCGGACCGCATCGGGGTACCGCGAGCAGGGCCTCCTCTAGCCGGCCCGGGGCCACGGTGAAGGACTCCGCGAACCTCGACCTCCTGCGCTCGGTCGCCGTCCTGTCCGTACTGATGGACCACGTGCTCGAGACGGTGGGCTGGATGCACGGGTTCGATCCGAAGCCCGTCGCGTGGTATCTGGGGCGGCTCGGCGTCCTGATGTTCTTCGTGCACACCTGCCTCGTGCTCCTGCTCTCGCTCGAGCGGGGCGCCGCGCGGGGCCGCGACTCGTCCCTGGGCTTCTACGTCCGCCGAACGTTCCGAATCTACCCGCTCTCGCTCGTGTGCGTGGTGGCGGTCGTTGCGTTCCACGTTCCGCACGTCGCCTGGCGGTCGGCGTTCGAGGCGCCGGGCCTCGGCCAGCTGCTCTCGAACCTCGCGCTGACGCAGAACCTCACCTACAGCGAGTCCGTGCTGTCGGTGTTGTGGAGCCTGCCCTACGAGCTCCAGATGTACGCCGTGCTGCCAGTCGTCTTCTTGTGTCTGCGCTCCGGAGCGGCGGCGCCGAAGGCGCTGCTCCTCCTCGCGCTCGGCGTCGCCTTCGCCGTCTTGCAACCGGAGGTGCCCGGCTTCGGCCGGCTCGGCGTGGCGCAGTTCGGGCCGTGCTTCCTGGCGGGCGCCCTCGCCTTCTCGCTGCGCGGCACGCAGCGCCCGGCGCTTCCCCCGATCGCGCTCCCGCTGGCGCTCGGCGCGCTCGTCGCAGGGTACATGGCGATCGCCTGGGCGCTCGGCGTGGTCCACCCGCGGTGGCTCGGGTGGACCTTCTGCATCGCGATCGGAGCCCTGCTTCCCTTTGTCCGCGAGCTCCGGAGCCCTCGTGTCCGCGCGATCTGTCACACGATCGCGAAGTACTCCTACGGCGTGTACCTCTTCCACATGATCGTGTTGTGGGTCGCGTTCAATCGGATGCAGACCCAGCCGGAGTGGGCGCAGTGGGGCGCATTCCTCGTCGGGATCGCCCTCGTTCCCGTCGCCGGATACCACCTCGTCGAGCACCCGGGAATCGTCCGAGGCGGTCGGGTGGCCGACCGCATCGGCGGCTGGCGCTGGAACGGTCAACGCGCTGCCGGAGCGGAGGCCGCCCCGGGCGACAGATCGTAGAGGTGGAGGCTCGAGCCTTCGAAGCGATGGCTCGCGAGGCGCGAGCCCATGCGGTCCAGCTGGAAGAGGAAGAAGTCCTCCTCCGTCTTGTCCGCCCGCGCATCCCAGACGTGCGAGAAGACCAGCCACACGCGCGGTCGCCCGCGCAGCTGCTCCAGGTCGGCCACGTCGCGCTCCCAGTCGTTCTCCGACCACTGCCCGATCACCACGGGCGCGCCTTCGACGCCGTACTCCCGCGCGTACCAGAGATACGGCCACTGGGCGTCGTGGTAGACGTAGGTCGCGTCGCCGTCGCGGCGGCTCCTCGCCAGCTCTTCCATCACCGGGCGCATCTCTTCCGGCGGTCGCGGCTTCACGAGGCGAAGGGTCATCGGCAGCACGGGATCGAAGAGGAGCGCGCCCATCAGCAGGAGGCTCGCCCACGGCATCGCGTCCCAGGTGCGCGAGCGCAGCGCCTCGATCCCCGCGGCCGTGCATGCCACGAAAGCCGGCACGAGGAAGAGGATGAGGCGGCGCCCGAACGGGTAGGCGTGGACCGCCGATGCGAGGAGCGCCGTCGCGATCGGCGAGAGCAGCAGGAAGGCCAGCACACGCCGCTCCGAGAGCAGCACGCACACGCCGATGAGGGCGAGCGCGCCCGCGAGGCCGTCGAACGGCAGCCCCACCCCGCCGCGATACACCTCGAAGGGTCGATAGAGGAACCATTCGAGGTCCTGGATGCTGCGCGGCGGGAGCGGCATGAAGTCGCCGCTCCAGTAGCTCCGCAGGTAGGCGCTCCCCTCCAGGAAGCGCAGCGAGAGCTCGTAGAGCGCGCCGAAGGAGCCGAGCCAGACCGCGGCGACCCCCGCGAGGGTCGCCACCTCGGATGCGCTGCGGCGGCGGAGCGCCGGGATGCCCAGCACGAGCCCGATGCCGCCGAGCACGAGCGCCGCGGGGTGCGAGAGCCAGATCGCCGCCGCGCCGGCCACCGCGAGCAGCGCGGCCCGCCCGCGCGAGAGGGGCTCGCCCTCGCGCGGCCCGACCAGGAGGATGAGCGCCAGCGTGATGAAGACGTCGCTCGAGTACTGCTTCGACTGCGCGGCGTAGAAGATCGCCGGCGGCGACACCGCGAGGATGAGGATTGCCACCGGAACGGCGGCAGCGGGCAGGAGGCGACGCGCCAGCACGAGGAACAGGACGAGGGCCGCCACACCCGTGAGCACCGGGAACAGCCGCAGCGCCCAGTCGTGCGGCCCCAGCGCGAGGAGCACGGCCTTCTCGATCCACAGGAAGCCCACGGGCGCGCCCTGCTCGTAGTCGAGCGGGAGCATGAGCTGCGCGAACGAGCGGTCGCGGAGATTCAGTGCGAGCGCGGCCTCGGCGACGTCGAGGGATCCGTTCGCCGCGAACGTGCGCAGGCGGAGCAGCGCCCCGAGGGCCACGATGGCCCACGGCAGCCACGTCGACTCGAGGGCCCGGCGGATCGTGTCGTAGAGCCTCGTCACGCCGCCTCCACGAGACGGAACAGCTCCTCGTAGGCGCTCGCGCGCGCGGCCGGGCTGTACTTCGTGCGCAGGATCTCCGCGGCGTGCGTCGTGACCGCGGCCACGTGCGCGGAGTCGCGCAGCGCCGTCACGATCCCCTCCGCGAAGCTCCGGGGATCCGGCGCGGTCAGGATGGAGCAGCTCGCGTCGAGGAGCTGGTTGTGGATCGGGCAGTCCGTCGCAACGAGCGGGCGCCCGGAGGAGAGGTACGAGAACAGCTTTCCGGGAGGGTTGATGCCCTTCTTGCGGGGCGACACCAGGACGTCGCAGGCCGCCATGAAAGCGGGCATCTCGGACTGCGGGCGGTGCGGCAGGAGCTGCACGCGGTCGCTGACGCCGAGCCGCTTCGCCTGCGCCTCGAGCTCCGCGATCTCGCCCGGCTGGCCTCCCACGAGCACGAAGCGCGCCTCGGGCGCGGCGGCGCGCACGAACGGCACGGCGTCGATCAGGAGGTCGAGCGCCTGGAGCGCCACGAACGAGCCGGTGTAGAGCACGAGCTTGTGCTCGGGCGAGAGGCCGAGCTCGCGGCGGACGCGGACGCCTTCGGCCTTCGCCGCCCGGGCGTCCAGCTCGAAGCGATTCAGGATCGTCACGACCTTCGCGTGCGGCCACGCGTCGAGCGCCGCGCGCGTCACGCCCGGCGAGATGGAGACCGCGGCCACGGAGCGGCGCAGCGTGAAGCGCTCGACGAACCGGAACAGCCCGACCACCCACTCGCGGTTGCTGAAGCCCCAGTCTCGGATCTGGAGCGGGAGGCTCGAGTGCAGGTCGTACACGAGGGGCACCCGGAAGAGCGGCGCCACGAGCGCACCGAGGAAGCCGCCCTCCTCGTGCGCGTACACCACGTCGTAGCGGCCACGCGCGAGGCGCCCGATCAGCGTGAGGAACAGCAGCAGATCGAACCAGATCTTCACGTACGACGGCCCCTGCTTGAGCGTCGACCAGAAGTGGGGCCCGAACGAGCGGTGCACGACGACTCCGGGCAGGTCGGGGGCAGGCGCGCCGGGCTTGTACGTCAGGACGTCCACGGTGTGGCCGTAGCCGACGAGATCCTTGATCCGATGGTAGGCGCTGAGCGGCGTCCCGCGCGCGGAGTAGAAGAGCTGAGGGATCACCATGAGGACGCGCACCGGTCACAGCTCCCAGTACGTGACGAGCCGGAGGCCGGCCGCGCTCGCCAGTGCGCGGAACTCCTCGCCGCACAGGAAGCGCTGCTCCAGGAGGCGCCGTTCGGCGCGCGCGTCGGGCGGCGCTCCGCCGTGCGCGAGGCCCGGATGGCAGAAGATCTCCGACGTCGTCGGCAGGTCGGCGAGGAGCGCGCGGCGCGCGTCCGTGCCGGGCAGGCGCATGACGTCGGCGAGATCGAGCGTGCGGGCCGGGGTGCGCAGGCCGGCGGCGCGCAGGCGCGGCGCGAAGCCGCGCGCGAGGGCGGTGCGCGTCAGACGCGAGAATGCGGCGCCTGCGGCGATGCCTCGCGGCCAGAGGCCCTTCTCGAGCGTGCTGCGCACGCGCTCGAGGCCGAAGCGCTTCGCGAGCTGCGCCACGATCGTGCCGACGCCCGGGAGCTGGTGCAGGTGCTTGTGTCCGTCGAGGTGGGAGATCTGCACGCCCGCGTCACGGACGCACGAGATCTGCGCCGCGAGCTCGCGCTCGACCTCGCCCGCATCGAGCCTGCCCGCGAAGGCGCGCAGCGCCTGGGCGCGCTTCCGCACGAAGCGTCCCGAGCCGTCGGTGAGCGACGGGGCCGGCGTGAGCGAAGGCCCTTCGCACAGGTTCAGGTGCACGCCGAAGCTCGAGGTGCGGCCGCGCTCCTTCGCGAGGCGCAGCGCGAGCTCCGTGCCGGGCATGTTCGCGAGGATCGTCGTGCTCGTGACGGTGCCGGCGTCGAGGCAGGCGGCGATGCCGCGCGTGATGGCGTCGCTCTCGCCGAAGTCGTCCGCATTCACGATGGCGCGGATCTCAGGCACCGGCGCTCTCGCGCGCACGCAGCCAGAGCTCGAGCACATAGAGCGCCCAGATGCGGTGCGAGTGGTTGTGCCGGCGCACGCGGTGCTCCCGCAGGAGGCGCGCGACGGGCTCTGGCCGGAACAATCCTCGCGCGCGCAGCGATTCCGGCGAGAGCACATCCGCCACGCGATCCGCGAGACGCCCCGGGCCGCGCAGCCAGAGCTTCATGGGGACCGAGTGCCCGAGCTTGTCCTTCCGGTGATTGATGACGTCCGGCAGGACGCCTTCCATCGCGACGCGGAAGAGACGCTTCGTGCGCTCGATTCCCTCCAGCTTCTTGGAAGCGGGTACGCGCGCGCCGAGCTCGACGAGGGTACGGTCGTAGAACGGCGAGCGCGCCTCGAGACCGAAGCGGCGCAGCAGGTGCAGCCGGCTGAAGTAGAAGCCCGAGGCCGTCACGTAGTCGTTGTAGAGGTGCGGCGAGAGCCCGTCGTCCGGCCCGTCGTAGCCCTGGTACGCGTCGAGCACGCTGCGGAACGGATCGACGTCGCGGGCCGCGGCGGCGTGCTCCGGCGCGAGCAGGTCCGAGAGGTCGGCGGGCACGGCGTAGGCACGCCAGCGGAACGGGCCGAGCGTACGCGGCAGCTCGTCGCGCGGGAGGATGCGCTTCAACTTGACGCCGAGATCGCGCTTCTGGTCGGTGTCGTGCAGCAGCCCCGCTCCGCGCAGCAGCGCCCGGTGCAAGATCCGCGGCACGGGCAGCTTCTCGTACAGGTTCACGAGACGCTCGGCGGCGTAGACGGGATGGCTGCCCCACCACTCGTCGCCGCCGTCGCCCGTCAGCAGATAGTCGACGCGTCCGGCCGCCGCGCGGCCGAGGATCCACGTCCCGACGTTGATGCCCACGTCGCAGAACGGCACGTCCATCTCGCGCGCACAGTCCTCGATCGTGAGCGCCTCGGTCTCGCCGTACTCCACCTCGGTGTGGCGCGTGCCCATCGCTTCCGCGAGCGCCCGGGCGTACACCGATTCGTCGAAGCCCTGTCCCGCGCAGCGGAAGCCGAACGTCTCGATCGGCCCTTCGTGGTGGCGACGCGTCCACGTGACGACCGAGCTCGAGTCCATGCCCCCGGAGAGGAAGGCCCCGGGGCGCTTGGCGTCCCCGAGCCGTCTCACCACTGCCCGCTCCAGCGCGCTGCGGAACTCGCGCGCGATCTCCGCCTCGTCGGTGAGCCGGGGGCCGGCGTACGAGAGGCGATACCAGCGCCGCCGCTCGATGACGCCGTGCTCCGGATCGATCGCGAGACGCGAGCCCGCGGGCACGCGGCCCACGCCACGATCGAGCGTCGCGTCGCCCGGCACGTAGCAGTAGGTCAGGTACTCGGAGAGGCCCTGCGGACAGAGCCCGCCCGGCGGGAGACCGGTCGCGGCGAGGTCGCGCGTGCGGGAACCGAAGAGCGCGGCTCCAGGCAGCTCGGCGTAGAAGAGCGGCTCGATGCCGAAGCGGTCGCGCAGGAGATGCAGCCGCCGCGCGCGGCCGTCCCAGAAGGCCACCGCGAAGCTGCCGTCCACGGTCGCGATCGCATCGGGACCGCGCTCGGCGAGCCGCGTCAAGAGCAGGCGGGCCGCGCCGCCCGGCGCGCTGCGGGGCTCGACGCTCCCCGGAGTCAGCGAATCCTCGTAGAGGTGGCCCGAGAGCACCAGCCAGGATCCGGTCGCGGGATCGCTCGCGAAGCGCTGCTCGGCGTCGAGCAGCTCGATGCCCCAGGGCCGCACGCTCGCCGCCGCAGTGGCGTCGCCCAGCCAGATGGCCCCGCTTCCCGCGGCAGCCGCAAGCCGCCGGGGCCAGGCGTCGCCGCCCGTCTTGCCCACCGCCCCGAGCAGCATCAGGCCGGCCCGCTGGGCGCCGGAACGTCGGCGTGCGGGCCGCGCGCGCGCGCCACGAGACCACGGTAGAGATCCGCGAGGTGGTCGGCGACGGCCGAGACGCGATAGCGGCGCGCATCGCGAGCCGCCTCCGCGCCGATCCGCGCGCGCAGGTCGGGATCGTCCACGAGGCGCGTCAGAGCGACGGCCAGCGCGTGCTCGTCGCCCGGCGGCACGAGGAGGCCGTTCTCGCCGTGTCGGATCACCTCGCGCTGCTCGCCGAGGTCGGTCGCAAGGACGCCGCGGCCGTACGCGAACGCCTCGAGCAGGTACACGGAGCTGAAGCGCTCGTTCAGGAACGGCGCTACGACGACGTCGCACGCCACGAGCCAGGGCTCCGGGTCGTCGAGCGATTCGACGAGACGCACGCGACCCGTGAGGCCCAGCGCCTCGACCTGCCGCACGATCGCCTTGCGCATGCGGTCCGGGTCACGGACGTCCTCCAGGTGCGCGTAGCTCTCGGGCACGCGATGGTAGATCGTCGGCTTGTAGACGAGGACGAGCTGCGCCTTCGCGCGCTCGGCTGCGACGCGCGCGAAGGCGCGCAGCAGCTCCTCGTTGCCGCGCTCGGGTCCGAGCTTCGTGACCGCGCAGAACACCACGGCGTCCGCCCGGATGCCGAGCGCCGCACGCTCGCGCGCGCGGTCGGCCTTCGCGGCGGCCTCGAACCGCTCCTCGGGGATCGCGTGCGGGAGCCATGAGATGCGGTCGGCCGGCACGCGCCGCACGTCGCGCATGTAGTCCCGGCACATCGGCGACGCCGCGATCGCGTGGCCCGTCCCGGCGGCGAGGAGCCGGTCGAGCGTCTTCAGGTAGAGCGGGTACGGGAAGTAGATCTGGGTGTCGAAGTCGTGGATGACCGTCGGGATCCCGAGCGCCGCGCCCACGATCCGTCCGAAGCTCGACGACGCGTAGCAGTAGAGATGCATGACGTCGATCCGGTGTCGGCGGCAGAGGGCGGCGAGCGTGGTCAATGCGGTCGGGTCGTACTTGCCTTTGTCGAGGATCTCGACCGGCACCGGCGCGTTCGCGAATACCCGCCGCACCTCGGGGCTGGCGCGCAGGAAGTAGGGATGGACCTGCACGCGCGCCGGATCGAACGCGGGCAGGAGGTTCCAGTAGAGGCGGCCTCCGCCGTGGAGGCTCCCGTCGAAGCAGACGTGATCGATGAGCCACAGGGCGCGCAGCGGATCCACGGCCGTCAACGGTACACCTCCTCGCGCAGCGGGGCGCGACGATCGGTCACGAGCCACACGCCGCCGGGCAGCGCCACGACGAGGCTCGTGAGCACGGAGAGGAGGGACACCGTGAGCGCCACCTCCGCCGGCATTCCCACGGCGCCGAACAGCACCACGAACGCGCCCTGCTCGAGACCGATCCGGCTCGTCGCGAACGGCAGCATGTTCACCATGTAGAGATACGGAACGAGGAAGAGGAAGGCCCAGAACGGCGTCGGGTCGTGCAGGGCGCGCGCCACCATCCAGGTCGCGGTGCAGCGGCTGAACTGGATCGCGACCGACAGGAAGAACGTCACCGCGAGGAGGGCGCGCTGGCTGCGATAGGCGGAGAACGCGGCCGCGAGGTCCGTGACGTGGGGCGCGACGCGCTGGAGCGGCGAGGGGAGGAGCGGGGCCACGCGCGCCCACACGCGGTCGGCGTGCAGGAAGAGGGCAAGACCGAGCGCGAGCGCGGCGCCGCCCGCCGCGAGCGTGCTCCCGCTGTCGACGCCCCACATGCGGGCGGGCAGCGAGCCGAGCGCCATCACGCCGACCGTCACGATCGATGCGACGCCGAGGAGCCGCTCCAGCACGATCGACGACGTGACGGACTTGGCCGATCCGTGCGTGCGTGCGAGGGCGACCCCCTTGTAGACGTCCGCCGTGAGCGCCGAAGGCACGAAGAACGCGACGAAGAAGGCCTTCGTCGTGGTCTTGTAGAGGGGAAGGAACGGCACCCGGATCCCCAGACCTTCGAGCAGGAGCCGCCACTTGAAGGTCGAGAGCGCCTGGTCGACCGAGAAGGCGAGCACCGAGGCGAGAAGCCACAGCGGGGCTGCGGTGGACGCGAGGCGCAGCAGCGCCCGCAGGTCCACCACGAACGCGAGCGCGACGAACACGAGCGCCGCCAGTGCGATCCGTGCCGCCGCTCCCAATCCCGTCCTCCCGCTCCGTGTGAGGCTCGCGCGAAGGGGCCGGCAGCCCGTCCGCACAGGCCCGGCGATCCACCCTAGGGCTTGTGCCCGCTGCGGGCGAACCGGTGTCGGCAAGCGACCGCGCAGCGCCGTTTCGGGGCTGCATCGGCGTCACGGCAACCCCTCTGGAGCGCGCCGGCACCGGGTTGGAGCGGGCGGACACGAACCAGGGGGGCCCCGGATCGGCTCGACGAGTGGGGACGGCCCCATGCTCGCTGGGAGCCCCCCGGCGCGCCCCTCTCTCGCGAACCGCCCATCCGGACGATGAGAGGCGGAGCCGGCGCACGTCACGCAGGGGACTTCGTCTTGCCCGACCAGAATCGATACCCCACCCTGGCCCGCTTGGAAGACGCGCCCGCGCTCTCGGTCGTCGCACCGCTCTACAACGAGGAAGAGAACGTCGCGCCCCTCGTCGAGGCGGTGCGCGCGGCGCTCGCCGCCCATCCTTCGTGGGAGCTCGTGCTGGTGGACGACGGGAGCCGCGACCGCACCGCCGAGCTCGTGGCGGCGCAGGCCGCTGCCGATCCGCGCATCCGGCTGGTACGGCTGGCCCGCAACTACGGACAGACTCAGGCCACGCAGGCCGGCTTCGACGCGGCGCGTGGCGCCGTGCTCGTGGGCATGGACGGCGACCTCCAGAACGACCCGACCGAGATCCCGCGCCTCGTGGCGAAGCTGGACGAGGGCTACGACCTCGTCGCCGGCTACCGGCTGAACCGGCAGGACAAGCTGGTGTCGCGGAAGGTCCCCTCCTGGGTCGCGAACCGGATCATCCGCGCGATCACGCGCGTCGACGTCCGCGACAACGGCTGCTCGCTGAAGGCGTACCGGCGCGAGACGATCCAGCGCATGCACCTCTACTCCGACATGCACCGCTTCCTCCCCGCGCTCGCCGCCGCGACCGCGGGCGCGCGCATCACGGAGATCCCGGTGCGGCACCACGCGCGCCGGTTCGGCAAGAGCAAGTACGGCGCCTCGCGCATCCTGAAGATCCTCGCCGACCTCGTGACGCTCACGTGGATCGCCTGGTTCCGCGAGCGCCCGCTCCGGCTGTTCGGCCTGGCCGCCACGATCGCCTCCGGGCTCGCCGTGCTCTTCGGAGCGACCTGGGCGTTCGGCGCCTTCGTGACGCGGGGCCTCGACCGGCCGTGGGGCTACGTGCTGCCGGGCTGCGCGCTCCTCTGGCTGGTGACCGCATTCTATCTCCTCATGCTGGGCTTCATCGGCGAGGTCGTGCTGCGGCGCGCGCGCGAGGAGTCGCCGGAGCTCCTGCCGCTCGCATTCGAGCGCAAGCCGTGATGGAGACTACGGAGGAGCAGGTGCGCGACGTCGACGTCACGGTGATCGTGCCCGTCGTCGAGAAGCCGACCTCGCTGGTCGAGCTCTACGAGGAGTTCTCGAAGCCGCTCGCGACGAGCGGACGGACCTTCGAGTTCATCTTCGCGGCGCATCCCTTCTTCCGTCCGCTGACCAACGCCCTCACGCCGCTGATCGCGAAGGGCGCGCCGATCCGCGTGATCGACGTCGGACAGTCCGTCGGCGAGACCGCGCTCCTGCGCCTCGCCGCCAGCCGCGCCCGGGGTCGCGCCATCGTGACGCTTCCGGCCTACCGCCAGGTCGAGGCGAACACGCTGCCCGAGCTCCTCGCACGGCTCGACGACGGCGCGGACGTCGCGGTCGCATGGCGCTCGCCGCGCATCGACTCCTTCGTGAATCGCGCGCAGAACCGCATCCTCCACCTCACGCTCGGTCCCCTCGTGCGAGACCGCATCCACGACGTCGCGTGCGGCGCTCGCGCGATCCGTCCGGAGGTGCTCGCCGAGCTTCCGCTCTATGGGGACTTCGCGCGCTTCCTCCCGCTGCTCGCGCTGCGCGACGGATGGCGCGTGGACGAGGTGGCGAGCGCCGTCCATCCGCAGGCGATGAAGGGCCGCGTCTACGGCCCGGGCGTCTATCTGCGCCGTCTCATCGACGTGCTCGGCCTGCTCTTCCTGCTGCGCTTCACCGAGAAGCCGCTCCGCTTCTTCGGCCTCGTCGGCAGCTTCCTCGCCTCGCCGGGCGCGGTGATCCTCCTCGTGGTCTTCCTCCAGCGCCTCGGGGGCCAGGGCGCGTCGGACCGGCCCGTCGTGCTGCTCGGAGTGCTGCTGCTCGTGCTCGGCGTGCAGCTCATCGCGCTCGGGTTGATCGGAGAGATGATCGTACACCTCACGGCGTCGCGGAGGCGGGGGTATCGGCTGAGGGAGGCGAAGAAGGGACCGGAGCGGATCGGAAGTGGTTAGGGGAAGAGTGGTTCTCGGTGCTGGGCGCGGGACCTCGGAGGGTACGCGGGGCGCGGGGCGATGGACGTGCGGAGCCAAGCGGCAAGCCGGTAGATCAATCGCTCACGCCGCTTGGATTCCTGACACCTTCTGTCAGTAGCGATTCCTGAGTACACAGATTCACGTTGACACCGTCGGGGATCATCGCCAGAATCGAGTGCGATGATCTCCTCGCGTCATCGCTCCGATTCCCAGCTCGCGCTCGATCTCCGGCCGACATCTCGCTGGGGTGGGCGACGGGTTGGCGCCGGCCGCAAGCCGAATGCGCGGCGGCGGGTGCCGCACCTGCGGCGAGCCCGCTTCACCGCCCACGAGCCCTGCCACGTGACGCTGCGCGTGCGCCGGGGGTTGCCGTCCCTGCGCGATGGGCGGCTCGTGCGCGAGGTCGCGCAGTCCTTCGCGCTGGCGGCGGACCAGGGCGCGTTCCGCGTCGTGCAGTTCTCCTTGCAGCGGGATCACGTCCATCTCCTGGTCGAGGCGGAGGGACCGGAGGCGCTCGGGCGGGGGATGAAGTCGATCGGGGCGCGGATCGCGCGCGCCGTGCACCGTGTGTTCCGGCTGCGCGGGCGCGTGCTCGAGGAGCGCTACCACCACCGCGTGATCCGCACGCCGCGCGAAGCCCGGAACGCGCTCGTCTACGTCCTCCACAACTTCAAGAAGCACGCCTCGCATCGTGTCGTCGGGCGCGCAGCGACGGCGCCAACGATCGACCCGGCGTCGTCTGGTGCGTGGTTCGATGGCTGGACACGGCGGGTCGCGCTAGGGAATGGGCCGCAGCCCGTGGCGGCGGCGAGATCGTGGCTGCTGCGGATCGGATGGCTGCGGCACGGACGGATCGATCCTGCCCAGGCGCCGGCGGGCCGGCACTGAACCGGCGATCGCGATCCGCGCCCACTCGCCCCCGGCCCCGAGCCGCCCCGCGGCCGCGAGAGAGGCGCAAGAGAACCGTGTCGCTCCCTCTTCCCCCAACCGCCATCCGGCGCAGCGCACCGCACCACCGGAAGCGCAGCGGACGAAGGGGGCCCGCTATTTCGGTCCGAGCTCCCTGCGCAGCCGCGCCCGCTGAACGAGGCCGTACTTCACGATCACCCAGACCGCCTCGAGCGCGTCCTTGAAGCCGATCTTCTTGCCCTCGGCATAGGTGCGGCCGCGGTAGCGCACCGGCACCTCGTACACGCGCACGCCGCGAGCCGCGACCTTCGCGGTGATCTCGGGCTCGAAGCCGAAGCGGTCCTGCTCGATCACGATGCCGCGCAGCGCCTCGCGCGTGAAGAGCTTGTAGCCGACCTCCATGTCGGTCAGGTTCAGGTTCGTGAACATGTTCGACACGGTGGTGAGGAGCGAGTTGGCGATCGAGTGCCAGTAGTAGAGGACCCGGTGGGGGCCGCCGAGGAAGCGGCTGCCGAACACGACGTCGGCGTCGCCGTCGAGGATCGGGCCGAGGAGGCCGGCGTAGTCGCGCGGGTCGTACTCGAGGTCGGCATCCTGCACCAGCACGACGTCGCCGGTGGCGTGCGCGAAGCCCGCCCGGAGCGCTGCGCCCTTGCCCTGGTTCCGCGGCTGGAGCACCACGCGCACGAGCGGGTCGCTCAGCGCCTGGAGCCACTCGCGCGTGCCGTCGGTCGAGCCGTCGTCCACGACGATGAGCTCGGGCTCGATCTCGACCGAGGCAAGCGTCGGGCCCGCGAGCACGGCGCGGACGTGCGCGATCACGACGGGGAGAGTCTTGGCCTCGTTGTAGGCGGGAATGACGATCGAAAGCTTCATGGGGCTCTCCGATGCGGGTCGGTTACAACACCCGGCTGGGCGCAGCAAGCCCGCTGCTCGCCGCGATGGAAGCGCTCTCTTATGTTCCCTCCGCTCCCAGCCGCAGAGGTCGAAAGTGAGCCCCTCCCCGCAGATTCTTCCCGTGCTCGCGGATGCCCACGTCCACGTGCACGGCTGCTACCCGCTGCCGACCTTCTTCGACCGCGCCTACACCAACCTGCAGGCCGCCGCGCGAGCGAGCGGAGCCGCGGGCGGATTCCGCGGCGTCCTGCTGCTGACCGAGGGCGCGGGCGAAGAGGCCTTCGCGCGCTTCGCCGGTCTCGCCGCCGCTGGCGCGCGGGGGGGCTCGGCGACCGCGCCAGATCTGGGCGGGTGGCGGTTCGAGCCCACGGGGGAGGACGAGGCGATCGTCGCCCGGAACGGCGAGCGCTCGCTGGTGCTCGTGGCAGGGCGCCAGGTGGCCGCCGCGGAGGGCCTCGAGGTGCTGTGCATCGGAACGTGCGCCCGCATGCCCGACGGCCGCCCCATCCGCGACGTGCTCGCCTGGGCGCGCCAGTGCGACGCGCTGCCGGTGATCCCGTGGGGCGCGGGCAAGTGGCTGTTCGGTCGGGCGGCGCTGCTCGACGAGCTGATCGACGGGGCCTCGGGCGCCGAGCTCTTCCTCGGCGACGAGAGCGGACGCCCGTTCTTCTGGTCGACTCCCCGCCACTTCGCGCGCGGGAGCGCGCGGGGCATCCGGAACCTCCCGGGCACCGACCCCCTGCCGTTCCCGCACGAGGCGGGGCGCGCGGGGAGCTTCGGGTTCCGGGTCGACGCGCCGCTCGATCTCGCGCGGCCGGCATCGGCGCTGAAGGCGCTCCTGCGCGACCCGAACCGCGAGATCGCCACCTTCGGCGAGCTCGAGGGCGCGTTCGCGTTCGTCCGCAACCAGATCGGCATGCAGCTCCGCAAGCGTCGGGGCGCGAGCCACGAAGCCCGCGCCGGGGCCTGATCCGCGACATGTGCGGGATCTGTGGCATCGCGACGCGCGGAGAGACGCCCGACGCGGACGTGATCCGCGCGATGTGCGACACCATCGTGCACCGCGGCCCCGACGGCGAAGGCATGCACGTGGCGACGGGCATCGGCCTCGGCATGCGCCGCCTCTCGATCATCGACCTGGCGACGGGCTGGCAGCCCATGACCAACGAGGCGGGCACGGCCCACGTCGTCTTCAACGGGGAGATCTACAACTACCGCGAGCTGCGCGCCGAGCTCGAGGCCAAGGGACACCGGTTCCGCACGCAGAGCGACACCGAGGTGATCCCCCATCTCTACGACGAGCACGGCGCCGACTTCGCGCGGCGCCTCAACGGCATCTTCGCGATCGCGCTGTGGGACGACCTCCTCCGCCGTCTCCTGCTCGTGCGCGACCGCGTGGGCATCAAGCCGCTCTACTGGTCGCAGCGCGACGGTCGGCTGTTCTTCGGCTCCGAGGTGAAGTGCATCCTGGCGGCCGGCGGGAGCGAGCGCGCGCTCGACGTCCACGGCCTCGACCAGCTCCTCTCGTTCGAGTACACGGCGAGCCCCACGACGCTGTTCAGCGACGTGCACAAGCTCGCGCCCGGCGGGTGGCTCACGTGGCAGAAGGGCGAGGTCGCGACCGGCCGGTTCTGGGAGCTGCCCCGCGCCGGCTCCGAGCGCGGCGCCGGCATCACTGAATGGGCGGAGCGCGTGCGAGCCACGATCGACGCCGCCGTCGCGCGGCAGATGGTGAGCGACGTGCCGCTCGGCGCGTTCCTCTCGGGCGGCATCGACTCGTCGATCATCGTCTCGGCGATGAGCCGCGCGTCCGACCGGAAGGTGAAGACGTTCTCGGTCGGGTTCCGCGACGCAAGCTACGACGAGCTGCCGTTCGCGCGCGTTCTCGCCGGACACTGCGCCACCGACCATCACGAGGAGGTGCTGGAGCCCCGCTACCTCTCGCTGGTGGAGGACGTGGTGCGCTCGATGGACCAGCCGATCGCCGACTTCTCGGTGTTCCCCACGCTCCTCGTCTCGCGGATGGCGCGATCGCACGTGACGGTGGCGCTCGCCGGAGACGGCGGCGACGAGCTCTTCGCGGGCTACGACGAGTACGTGGCCGACCGCATGGTGCATCGCACGCTCGACCTCCTCCCAGGGCCGGTGCGGCGCGCGGCAGCATGGATCGGCGACTCCCTCGCGGGCACCGAGGCCAAGAAGGACTTCCGCAACAGCCTGAAGCGCCTCCTCGAGGGGGCGGCGCTCCCCGCGGAGTGGCAGCACATGCGCTGGCGCACGTTCCTCGCGCCCGCGGCCAAGCGCGCGCTCTACACGTCCGACTTCCAGCGCCAGGTGGAGGGCGAGTGCGAGCGGCTCGTGCTCGCGTTCCTCGACAACGGCGGCGACGATCGGCTGCAGCAGCAGCTGTTCTGCGACACGCTCTTCTATCTGCCCGAGAACATCCTCGCGAAGGTCGACCTCATGTCCATGGCGACGTCGCTGGAGGCCCGCGTGCCCTTCCTCGACAACGAGGTGATCGACCTCGCGCTCCGCATGCCGAGCGCGCTGAAGTGGCCCGGGCGCAAGCCACAGGACCGCAAGTTCGTGCTGAAGCGCGCCTACGCCGACGTGCTTCCCCCGGCGATCCTCGCGCGCGGAAAGCAGGGCTTCAGCATCCCGCTGAAGACGTGGCTCAAGAGCGATTGGCGGCCCCTGATGCACGACCTCCTCGCCGAGCGCGCGCTGCGAGAGGACGGGGTGTTCGAGCCCGCGACCGTGACGCGCTGGATGGGCGAGCACGAATCCGGCCGCGCGAACCACAGCCACGTGCTGTGGGCGCTCATGGTCTACCAGCTCTGGAAGCGCGCGTTCGGGCGGCCGGCCGCAGCGTGAAGCGCGACCTCGAGCGCATCGCCGCCTCGACCTTCGATCTCGCGATCGTCGGCGGCGGCATCTACGGCGTGTGCGCCGCACACGAGGCGGCCCTGCGCGGCCTCTCGGTGTGCCTGCTCGAGCGCGGCGACTTCGGGGGCGCCACGTCCTCGCAGAGCCTCAAGGTCGTGCACGGCGGGCTTCGCTATCTCCAGCACGGCGACGTCGGGCGCACGCTCGAATCGGTCCGCGAGCGCCGCACGCTACTGCGCATCGCGCCCGGCCTCGTACGGCCGATGGCGTGCGTCATGCCCACCTATGGCCACGGCCTGCGCGGGCGGGAGGTGCTCGGCGTCGGCGTCGCGCTCGGGGATCTCGTCGGCCTGCGGCGCAACGCCGGCGTCGCGGCGGAACGCCGCATTCCCCGCGGCCGGCTCCTCTCCCGCGCCGACACCCTGGCGCGTTGCCCCGGCATCGAGAGCGCAGGGCTCACCGGCGGCGCGCTCTGGTGGGACGCGCAGTCCAGCAGCACGGAGCGCCTCCTGCTCGCGTTCCTGCGCACCGCGCTCGCGAACGGCGCGGCTGCGGCGAACCATGCGTACGTGACGGGCTTCCTGCGGGACGGGGCACGCATCGCCGGCGTGCGCGCGCGCGACGAGCTCACCGGCGCGTCGTTCGAGGTGCGCGCCCGGCTGGTGCTGAACGCCGCCGGCCCCTTCGTCGACGACCTCCTCGCGACCCTCGGGCTCCGCCCGCGCGCGCCGCTCTTCCCCAGATCGAAGGCGCTCAACCTCGTGACGCGGAAGCCGCCGCCCGGGGTGGCGGTCGCGATCGCGAGCCGCACGGAGTTCCGCGACCGCGACGCGCTCGTGGCCACGGGATCGCGCCTCTTCTTCGCGGTGCCGTGGCGCGGCCTCACGCTCCTGGGCACGCGGCACCTTCCCTGGGACGGGCGTCCCGAGACGTTCCGCATCAGCGAGGCCGACGTCGTCACCTTCCTCGACGAGGTGAACGAGGCGTGGCCCGGCGCGCGCCTCGGACGCGACGACGTCATCGGCGTGTACGGCGGCATGCTCCCGCGGATCCCCGCCCCGCGCGCGGACGACGAGGTGCAGCTCGCGAAGCATGCGACCGTCGTGGACCACGGACGCGCGGACGGCGTGCCGGGCGTGGTGAGCGTCATCGGCGTCAAGTGGACCACCGCTCGCGGTGTCGCCGAGAGGACGGTGGAGCGCCTGTGCGCGCTGCTCGGACGCGCGGCCGGTCCGCGCGTCGGCCGCACGACGCTGCTCGCCGGCGCGGCGCTCGGCGAGGACGAAGCCTCGCGCGACCCCGAGCGCGCCCGCGCGCTCGCGCGCCTGATAGAGGAGGATCCCGACCTCGGCAAGGCGATCCATCCGGCGTCGCCGGTGACGGGCGCCGAGGTGGTGCACGCTGCGCGGGCGGAGCTCGCCTGCCGGCTCGACGACGTGTGGCTCCGCCGGACCGAGCTCTACCTCGCGCGCCCGCTCGATCACGCGGCCGTCGCGCGCAGCGCGGAGTGGATGGGCGGCGAGCTCGGCTGGAGCGATGCGCAGCGCGCCGACGAGATCGTGCGCTGCGAGGAGGCGCTTCGGAGGTTTGCGGGGAGGGGGGAGCGCTAGCGCCGGTCCTGACGCACGATCGCCTCGAGCCCCCGCGCGAACACGCCCGGCTCGGGCAGGAGGCTCAGCACGAGGTGTGCGGCGCCGTCGGAGTCGAGATCGAAGAACCAGCCGGGGTGCGCGAGCACGCCCGGGCCGTCGAGCAGGTGCGCTACGAGCGCGTCTTCGTCTGGCGGGCCGTCCGTCCCGTCGTTGATACGCAATATCGTGTACCACCCGCCGTCCGCGGGGAGCGCGGATACGCCCGACGCCGACGCGAGCCGCTCCGAGAGCGTGCGGCGGTTCACGGCGAGGCGCGCGCCGAGCTCGGCCTGCACCTCCGCCCGGCCTGCGAGCAGTCGCGGCAGGACGAGCTGCGCGGGTCCGCTCACGGAGAGGTAGGCGTCAGCGACGACCTCGAGCCGGCGCACGGCTTCGTCGCGGAGGGACGCGGGCCCGGCCGTCACGATCCATGCGACCTTGAGCTGCGGCAGCGCCACGACCTTCGACGCCCCCGAGAGCACGAAGCGGAGCGGCCCGGCGTCGGCGAGGTCGAGGAGGCTCGCGGGCCAGGGGCCGCGCGGGCCGAAGGCGTAGTCGGCGAACACCTCGTCCGACACCAGGGCGAGTCGGCGTTCCTCGCAGAACTTCCGCAGAGACACCGCGTCCGCGTCGCGGACGAAGCTCCCGGTGGGGTTGTTCGGATGCACGACGAGCAGCGCGCGCGCACGCTCGTCGGCGAGGGCCTCGAGCGCGGCGAAGTCGATGCGCCAGACGCCCTCGTGCAGACGGAGCGGATACGGGACGGCGGTGAGACCCTCGAGCCCGGCCAGCAGCTCGAAGAGCGGATAGCTCGGGCTCGGCACGAGCACGGCGTCGCCGGGATCACCGAGCAGCCGGAAGAGGTGCGCGTAGGCCTCGCTCGTCCCGGCCGTGAGGAGCACGTGCTCGGGGTCCACCGAGCCGCGCGGCGCCGCGGTGCGGGAGTGGTACGCTGCGATCGCGCGGCGGCAGTCGGCGTCGCCCTTCGGGTCGGGCGCATATCGCACGGCGCGCGGGTCGCCGGGGAGCTCTTCCAGCGCCGCATGCAGCAGCCGGGCGGCCGCGGTGAGGCCGCAGTCGGTCGGGTTCGCGGCGCAGAGGTCGAGGACGGACAGGCCGGCGGCCCGCCGCGCCTCGACGCGCCGCATCAGCTCGTTGGCTTCGAGGTTCCAGCCTGCGCGCCGGGCGAACATGGGGAGATGCTACCGGGATGGCCAAGTCCCTCGCCGATTTCGTGGCCGAAGCGAAGCAGGTGATCCGCGAAATCACGCCCGAGGAGGCCCGCCGCATCCTGGACGCTCCGGGCCGGGAGGGCTGGCACTTCGTGGACGTCCGCGAGCCCGAGGAGTACGCCGCCGGACGGGTCCCCGGGGCGCGCAGCTCTCCCCGCGGCTTCCTCGAAGTGAAGGCGGACGCGGCCCATCCGAAGCGGGATCCCTGGCTCCAGGACCGCTCGCGTCCCCTGCTCCTCTACTGCGGAGGCGGAGTCCGGAGCGCGCTCGCCGCCCGCACGCTCCAGGAGATGGGGTTCGAGCGGGTGGTCTCCCTGGCCGAGGGCTGGGCCGGGTGGACGGGCCGGGGCTACCCGGTCGAGCGGTAGCGGTGCGCGACCCGGGTCGGAAGGCGAGGCTGAAACCTGGAGGTTTCCCTCGATCGGGCGCTTGACTCTCCCGGGGGGCCCGGCGAGAATGCGCGGGTCAGCCCCTGTATCGGGGTCGAAGGGGTTTCGTCGAATGCGCAAGCTCGTGCTCGTTGCCGCTCTGTTCGCCGTCACCGCGGCCTTCACGTCGCCCGCCAGCGCCCTTCCCACGAACGGCGCCGACACTCTGCTGAGTGGTTCGGGCGGCTCCTACTCACTGACGTTCCTCAGCTCGCCGGGTGGGATCCTGAGCCACCTCACGAACCTGTTGCCGTCGCTCGGCGGGATCGTCTTCGGCGGGATCACACCCCTCCCGAAGCCGCCGAGCGCCGTGCCCGAGCCGTCGGCGCTGATCGCGTTCGGTGCGGGTGCTCTGCTGATCGCGCGGGGTCTGCGCCGGCGCTCGTGACGCCGCCTCGAGCGACACAGGCCCGTGACTCTCGCCGGCCGCGCCCTCGGGCGCGGCCGGTTCCGTTTCAGGGCTCTTCAGGGCTCGCCCCCGAAGCGAAGCGCGGCGGACGCCACGAGGTCGGGGCGCTCCATCGGGACGAGATGCCCGGCGTCCACGTCCTCGAGGCGGCCGTGCGGCAGCGCGCGGACCAGGCCCTCGTGCATCGCGCGCGGAAAGTCGCCTTGCGTGGCCGTCAGCACGAGCGCCGGAGCGCGCACGTGCCGGGCTTGCGCGAGGAGATCGATCGACCCGCCCTGCTCGAAGATCGACGCCTCGACCTCCGCGGGGCACTTGAGCTCGACGCGTCCGTCGGGGAGATCGCGCAGGCCCTCGGCCGCATAGAGATCCAGGACGCGCGGGTCCCAGTCCGCGAAGAAACGCCGCTCGGTCCACACCGCCCGAGCCTCCGCACGCGACGCGCGCACCCGCTGGCGGTCGCGAGCCGCATTCGCGAGACGCGAGACGTGCGCCGAGCGCTCGGGCGTCGGAGCGGCACGGTCCGGGATCGGCACCACGGGATCGACCAGCACGAGGCGCTCGAACAGGTCGGGCCTGCGCGCGGCAGCAAGAATCGTGGCCGTGCCGCCGAAGGAGTGGCCCATCCCGAGCGCGACGCGACGCCCGGGCGCTTCCGGCGAGAGAGCGTCCGCGACCGCCACGAGGTCGTCGGCGAAGCGGCCCCAGCGGTAGGCCTCCCTGCCCTTCGGCTTGGAGGAATCTCCGTGCCCGCGCGCGTCCATGGCCACGACCCGGAAGCGGGACCGCAGACCCTCCGCGACGACGCCCCAGACGCCGGCGCAGAATCCGTTCGCGTGATGGAGGAGAGCCAGGGGACCGGGCCCGCCCCAGTCGAGGAGCGCGATCTCGACGCCGGTCGCGAGCGCGAGCCGCAGGCGGCTCACGCCGGCCAGGAGGTCCGTCTTGGAGCGAGGGGCGGGGGACGTCACGGGGTCGGCAGAAGCAAGCATGCCGGCCGGAGCGACGCCAGGGCGCCGCGGGAGACCCGGATCCCCTCCCGCAGAGCGGGCGAAGGGGCGTAGAATGGACCGGCCGTCCAGCGCGCCATCGCCCGGGCTACCGGAGGCCCCGGCGTAGCGCCGCACCGCACCGGAGACATCATGACCGCGCACCCGCGCCCGGCTCGCCTTCATCACGGCCGGACCGCCTTGCTCCTCCTCCTCCTTGCCGGCGGCTTCTCCATGGGCGACTCGTGCTCGCCGCCGCCGACCGTCGTGCCGGGCACGGGCTCAGCGCTCTTCGAGAGCCCGCAGGTGAACCCCGTCGCGCTGTCCGCGGACGGCGCGCGGCTGTACGTGGCCAACACCACGTCCGGAACGGTCTCGGTCCTCGACGTGTCGAGCCCGTCGGCCCCGGTGGAGCTCGCGCAGATCCCGGTGGGCGTCGACCCGGTGGGCATCGCGGTACGGCCGAAGGTGAGCCCCGGCGACGCGGCCGAGGACGAGCTCGTGTTCGTCACGAACCACATCTCCGACTCGATCAGCGTGATCAGCCGGAGCAAGCAGCACGTGATCCAGACGGTTCAGGCGCTCGACGCGAACGGCGTCACGACCACCGACGAGCCCGTCGGCGTCGCCTTCGCCAGCCCGACGCGCGCGTTCGTGACGCTCGATCAGCCGAACCAGGTGCTCGTGCTCGACCTCGACGCGCCCGGCACCGCGAGCATCAACGCCACCCGCCTCAACATCACGTCACAGGCTCCGCGCGCGCTCGCGGTCGCGAACAATCGCCTCTACGTCGCCGCCTTCGAGTCGGGGAACGCGACGGAGTTCCCCACGTGCGGCCCGAACGATCCGCGCGGCCTCAACCTCGCCAGCCCGACGGACCAGGGCTGCGAATTCAAGCTCAACGCACAGTTCTTCGCGATGTTCGCGACGAGCCCGAACGTCGGCGGGCGCGTGATCCACGACGCCGACGTCCCCGACCGCGACCTCTTCGTCTTCGACGCGACGACGCTCGCGCCCGTGGGCTCCGCCATCACGAACGTCTCGACGCTGCTCTACGGCCTGGCAGTCGGCAACGGTGGGAACCGCGTCTACGTGACGAGCACCGATGCGCGCAACAACCAGAACGGCCTGGCCGCGCTCGGCAACCAGATGTTCGTGAACCGGCTCTCGTTCGTCGACTGCGTCGGCGGGTGCACCAGCTACACCGCCCCGACGCACGTCGACCTCGATGCGAGCGCACCGGGTGCGCTCACGTTCCCGACGCCGTACGGCATCGCGGCGAGCGCCGACGGCGCGACGCTCGTGGCCACGTCCGCCGGCGCGGACGGCGCGAGCGGCTTCGCGGGGCTCTACACGCTGAACGTCGCCGGTCAGGTCGTGGGGTCGATCGTGACGGGCGCGATCCCGCAGGGCGTCGCTCTGCGCTCCGACCCGACCACGGGCGCCGCCCGGACCGCCTACGTGCTCAATACGGTCGCGAGCACCGTCTCGGTCGTCGACGTCCAGGTTCCAGGCAGCCCGCAGGTCCTGGCGACGCTCCCGGTCGGTTCGGATCCCACGCCGACCACCGTGAAGAACGGCCGCATCGCGTTCAACTCCGCCCGCGGCTCGACGAGCGGCACCTTCTCGTGCGAGTCGTGCCACCCGGCGGGCAACACCGACCAGCTGATCTGGACGATCAACACGGTGGCTGCGCCCGGCGGGTCCGATCCGAACGGCGCGCACCCGGAGCCGCGGACCACGATGCCCGTACGCGGCCTGCGCGACACGCTCCCGTTGCACTGGGACGGCACGCTCGGGGATCCGATCGGCGGCACCTTCGTGCCAGGCGACAGCGCCCCGGACTGCAGCCTCGCCACCGATGGCGAGGTCGGGTGCATCCGCAAGATGGTGGACGCGAGCATCGCGGGCGTCATGTGCTCGCAGCCCGGCTGCGGCGTGGGCCCGTCGGGGCTCCCCGGAGCGCTCACGAGCCAGCAGCGCGACGACCTCGCCGCGTTCCTCGACGCCGTGTCGTTCCCGCCGTCCCCGAAGCGGCGCCCGACCGACGCGCTCTCGTCCACCGCGCTCCAGGGCGTGCGCGACTTCTTCACCAACGACGACGGCGGCGGCCTCGTCGGGCTGACCTGCGCCGACAACGCGGCTGGGTGTCACTCGCTGCCGCTCGGCGTGATCTCGAACTCGGCCACGGTCGGCGGGTTCGACGCCCCGTCGATGCGCGGCCTGTGGGACCGCTACATGGTCTTCTCGAACGCCATCTTCAGCTCCCAGGAAGCGCTCGTCTACACGCAGAGCCTGCTTCCGGGCGAGACGATCTGGGTCCCGGCGCAGGGCATGACCGAGCGCGGGAGCTTCCTGGCCACGTTTCCGGCGGGCTTCACTCCCGCCTACAACGTGCCCGGCACGCGGATCTGGGACTTCATCAACGAGATGAGCGTGGGACTGCCGGCGCTGCTGGGGCGCCAGGTGCAGGTGACGCCGGCCAACGCGACGGCGGCCGCCACGGTCTCGGCGATGAACGAGCTCGAGACCGCGGCCGCGAACGGCAAGATCACCGCCGTGCTGCGCGACCTGCTGCTCGGCGAGCTGCGCTTCAAGCCTTCCACGGGCCTGTGGACGAGCGCGACGAGCGGCGCGGCCTACAGCGGCCAGCAGCTGCGCGACTACGTGGCGGCCGGCACCGAGACGATGACCATCACCGCCCGCCTGCCCGAGAACGTCCAGGCGGGCGGCCCGCGCCAGCCGCTGCTCTCGCCGCAGCTGCCCGATCCCGGGACTCCGAACATCCCGCGTCCGACCGCGGGCGCCACCGCCACGCTCGTGCTGGCGCACTCCTACGTGGACCCGGCGGGGAAGGTGCTCGTAGACGGCGCTCCGTGCGCGGGCTGCTCCTTCACGCTGCCGAGCGCGGGCGTGATCTCGCTCGTCGTCTCTCCGGTGCCGGCGGCGGGCGTCCACGTGGTGCAGGTACTCAACCCGAACGGCCTCGCGAGCAACGAGATGCCGGTCATCAGCCAGTGATGCGCGGAGGACGTGCCTTCATCGCCCTACGATGAAGCGCTGCGCGACCGGCTTCGCGCGCAGCTCGGCGGGTTCGACCGCCAGCCCATCGCCGACGCCGCGCTGCGCCCCGCCGCCGTGGCGATCGTGCTCGTCCCCGACGAGCGCGGCCGCTCGGCGTTCCTGCTCACGCGCCGCGCCTCCAAGCTGCGGCGTCACAGCGGACAGTGGGCCCTGCCGGGCGGTCGGCTCGACGCAGGAGAGAGTCACGTGCAGGGCGCCCTGCGCGAGCTGCGCGAGGAGCTCGGCGTCGCGCTCGCCGAGGCGGACGTGCTGGGGCTCCTCGACGACTACCCGACGCGCTCGGGGTTCGTGATCACGCCGGTGGTGCTCTGGGGGGAGCGGGCGAGCAAGCCGCGTCCCGATCCGCGCGAGGTCGCGTCCGTGCACCGCGTGCGCGTCGCCGAGCTCGCGAAGCCCGGAGTGCCGCGGCTCAGGTACATCCCGGAGAGCGAACGGCCGGTGATCTCGATTCCGATCGTGGGTACGCACGTGCACGCGCCCACCGCCGCCCTGCTCTATCAGCTCGTCGAGGTGGCGTTTCGCGGCCGCCCGACGCGCGTTGCGCACTTCGAGCAGCCCGTCTTCGCCTGGCGGTGAAGCGCACGGCGGAACGTGACGCGCGGGACCTACTCGTCGTCGTCGTCATCATCGTCATCGTCGTCATCGTCGTCGTCGTCGGACGCCGCCCGCGTGTCGGGCAGATCGAGCGTTCCGGCGCGCAGCTCGGGAAGCGCGGGCCCGGGCGCCGCGGCGCGCGCGGGACCGGCGAGCCCGCGGAGCCCGACCCCGCCGAGCAGGAGGACCAGCGCGAGGCGGAGCCACGCGAACCACGCCTTCTGGAACCGAGGCATCACGGTCCTCCCGGTCGGGCTCTCCCGTTCGTAGGTCAGGGCCGAGTCTACTCCCCTCCAGGGGGCATGCACGTTGGGGCATCGGAGCACGTCAGCGCACATCGAATGCGACGCGGTCGAGGGTCGCGCCATTCGCATCGACGAGCAGGAGCTCGTGCCGGCCGCGCTCCGGGGCCCACAGCACGGGCGACGCGGCGGGACCCAGGGAACGCCCGTCGAGCTCGAACCGCAGGTGACGCGCGGGTGGATCGGCGCGGAGCGCGATCCGCTCGCGGCCCCGCGGAATGTCGGGATCGATCGCCACGACCGTCCCCTCCGCGGGAGAGGCGATCCGGCTCGGCGGCCCGGCGTCCGCTCCGGAGACCAGCCCGCCGGCCGGGGGCTCGGTGCCGCGCAGAAACCACTCGCCGTCCGCACGCACGAGGCCCGGGGGTGGATCCGGAGGCGACGCCGGGCGGTCGCGCTGCAGCCACGAGACCACGGCGTGCCACACCGGCGCCGCGCCCTCGACGCCGCTCACGTTCCACATGGGAGCGCCCGACGCGTTGCCCACCCACACGCCGACCGTGAAGTCGCGAGTGAACCCGATGCACCAGTTGTCGCGCATGTCCTTGCTCGTGCCCGTCTTCACCGCGCTCCAGAAGCGGGTCGCGAGCACGTTCTCGAGACCGAAGCCGCCCGCGCGGCTGGCGCGGTCGGCGAGGACGTCGGCCACGAGGAACGCGGCCTCGGCAGAGAAGACGCGCTCGCCTTCCGGCGGGGGACCGGTCTCCGGCACGAGGCGGAGCGGCGAGGACACGCCCCCGTTCGCGAGCGCGCGGTAGGCCGCCACGAGCTCGAGGAGCGTCACGTCCGCGGTCCCGAGCGCGAGCGATTCGCCGTAGAAGTCGGGCCGGCCGAGGTCGCGGAACCCGAGGCGCGCGAGCGTGCGCGCGAGCTCCTCCACTCCGATCTGCTGGAGGACGCGCACCGCCGGCACGTTGCGCGACGACGCGAGCGCCTCGCGCGCGGGAACGAGGCCGTGGAAGCGGTGGTCGTAGTTGTCGGGCCGATACGCACCGGCGGCCGTCGGCACGTCGAGGGGCGCGTCGAGGAGGCGGGTGCGCGCCGTGAGGATGCGCGCGTCGAAGGCGCGGGCATAGAGGAACGGCTTGAGCGTCGAGCCCGCCTGGCGGCGCGCGCGCACGCCGTCGACCTGAGGCGCGGCGGAGAGCGGCCCGCTGCTCCCGACCCAGGCCAGCACCTCGCCGGTCGCGTTGTCGGCGACGAGCACCGCGCCGTCGCGCGCGTTCTGGTCGCGCACCGAGAGGAGCTGCGCCCGCAGGACCGCGATGACGACGCGCTGGAGCGACGCATCGAGCGTCGTCGCCATGCGCGCCGGCGCACCGGGCGCCCGGAGGAGACGCGACGCGACGTGCGGCGCGAGCGCGACCGCCGCACGCACGCGCGCGGGGCCCGCGAGGGCGTCCCCGGCTCGGACGACGAACGCGTCGCAGTCGACGGCGGCGGGGCCGGCGCCCGCGGAGCCCGCGTCCCGCGCTCGCGCGACCAGCGCGCACGCGCGTGCGGCGGCGTCCCCGGCCGTGGCGTTCGGGCTCCGGAGCAGGGCCGCCAGCAGCCAGGCTTCGGTCTCATCGAGCCCGTGCGGATCCTTCCCGAAGAGACCGCGCGACGCGGCCGCCACGCCCTGGAGCTCGCCCCGAAAGGTCGTGAGGTTGAGGTAGGCCTCGAGGATCTCGTCCTTCGCGAGCTTCCGTTCGAGCGCCCACGCCGCGCGCGCCTGCTGCCACTTCCGTGTGAGGCCCCGACCTCCCACCGGCGCGCGCAGTCCCGGCTCGAGGAGCGCGGCGAGCTGCATCGTCAGCGTGCTCGCACCGCGCGCGCGCGCGCCGCGGAGCGCGTCGAATGCCGCGCCGGCGGCGGCGCGCAGGTCGACGCCCGCGTGCTCCCCGAAGCGGCGGTCCTCCACGCGCACCACCGCTGCGCGGAGCGCCGGAGAGATCTCTGCGAGGGGCGTCCAGTCGAGGCGGCGACCGTCGGGATCGGTCCGGAGTTCGTGGAGCACCTCGCCGTGTCGATCGAGCAGGACCGCGTCCGAGCGGCGGTGTTCCGTCCGCAGCCGCTCGAGGGACGGCGGCTCGCCCGAGGGCCAGCGCGCCGCTGCCCTGGGCAATAGAGCGGGGGCGAGCGCGAGGAGCAACACGGCGAGCGCGAGACGAGCGCCGCGGTTCACGGCCGCACCTCGAAGGTCGGGTTCGGCAGCTCTCCGTACGACTCGGGCGCGTACATCGCCTCCACGCGGGTCGGCGGCAGGCCGAAGCTCCCCGACTGGTTGAGCCGCAGCGTGTACTCGAGCGACCAGGCTCCCCTGGGCGCCCACGACCACGTGCGCCGGAAGCTCGCCTGACCGCGCTCGGTGAAGGCCTCGCACGCGCAGCCCGAGACCTCTTCGCCCTGCGTCGCGAGGCGCGAATCGCCGCCGAGCCCGCTGCCGAGGATCGACGCGCCGGGCGGGATGGGATCGTCCACCACGACCCAGGCGCGGTCGGCCTGCGCGTCGAGGTCGAGCCTCACGCGCACGATGTCTCCGACGCTGAAGACGCCCGGTGTCTTCTGCTCCACCGGCTCGAGACGCTTCGCGACGCGGTAACCGCTCGCGAGCGGCGCGGTGAGCGGGACCGCGGCCACGCTCTGGATCGCCGCCCAGGGACGTCCCGTGCCGTCGTGGCGCAGCGCGAGCTCGTAGGGTGCCGCGGGCCACGGGTAGCGCAGCGACCCCTCCTGCGCGTCGGCCGTCCACGCAAAGACCTGCTCGACACCACCGAGCGTCGCCTCGGTGCGCCCCGACACCGGCGTGGCCTCGAAGACCCGCGAGAAGCCGCGCAGAGCGAGCGTCGCCCACGCGTTCGCGGTGGGCGTCGACCAGCTCCCGCCGCGCTGCCGCGCGAGGAGGCCCCGCACGAGGCGCGGCTCGTCCGCGTGCCAGGCGGGCTCGTCCAGTCGCGCCAGCACGAGACGCGCGGCGTTCACGTCGGGCGACGCCAGCAGCCAGTCGAGCGTGTCGCGAGACTCCGTGGAGAACGCGAGCGTCGTGCCTGCGAAGTCGGCGCGCGCGCGCACGATCCGGTCGAGCTCGCGCAGCCGCTCGGCGCGCTTCGGCGCGCCCGGCAGACGGCGCAACGCGTCCTCGGCATCGAGCACGCTCGAGGTGGGCCAGAGGTCGGGCTCCCAGGGAATCGATGCGAGCAGCTCGGGCCCGGCCGCGCCGATGCGCGCGAGCGCGGCGATCGCGGCGAGCTTGCGGAGCGTGAGGTCCGCGGCGAGCGCGGGCGAGCTGCGCGCCAGGGCGCCGCTCGCAAAGCGTTCGAGCGCGCCGGACATGCGGTCGCGCGGTGCGGACGGGATCGGCCAGCCGGCCGCGTCCGCGAGGCTCACGATCGCGCTGGTGAGCGTGTCGCTCCCCTGGATCGCACCGGGGTAGAACTTCGCGAAACCCTCCCCGTCGAGGTAGCCGGGCAGCCCGGCCATCGCCGCGTCCCAGCGGGCGCGGTCGCCGAGCGCGATCGCGACCGACGTCTGCTGCTCCAGACAGGTGTAGGGGTAGGTCCGCATCACGCGCTCGACGCCGGGGAGACCGTCGGCGAGCCGTGCGCGGAGCACGACGTCGACGCCGCCGCGGCCTGGCAGCGCGGCCGCCGGTCTCGCCACGGGCACGCGGAGCGCCGGCGCGAGCTGCCCGAGCGTGGCCTGGAGCACGCGCGTGGGGACGGCCGGCAGCACCTTCTGCGGGAGCGCGAGACGATCGGCGGGCTCGCCCTTCGAAAGCACGTCGACCTGCCAGGCGATCGACTCCGCCGTCGCGGGCACGACGACGTCCCAGCCCACCTCGCGCGACTCGCCCGCGCCCAGCTCCACAAAGAGCGGGGCGAGCTCGGCGTCGAGGCCGGCGGCGCGCGCGATCAGCTCCACGGAGCGGGAACGCGACGTGGTGTTGCGCACCGTGAACCCCGCCCGCGTCCGGTCGCCCTGCCGCACGACCGGCGGGAGGCCGGGGAGCACCATCAGGTCCTGCGCCGTCCGGATCGTCGCCTCACCCGTGCCGAAGAGGCTCTCGCCGCCCGTCGCGACCGCAGCGATGCGGAAGGCCGTGAGCGAGTCGTTGAGCGGGATCTCGACCGTCGCCCGGCCCTTCGCATCGAGCGGAACGCGCGCCCGCCAGAAGAGCAGCGTGTCGAACAGCTCGCGCGTGGCGGTCCGCCCGCCGCCACCGCCTGCGGGCAGCGCCTTCAGCCCGAAGTGCCGCTTGCCCACGACCTGCATCTGCGCCGTCGAGGTCGCGACGCCGTAGCTGCGCCGGCCCATCATCGCGTCGAGGAGGCGCCAGCTCGCGTTGGGGAGCAGCTCGAGCAGCCCCTCGTCCACCGCGGCGAGCGCTACCTCGCTCCCTGCCGGCGGCGGCTCGCCGTCTTCCGTCTTCACGTCGAGGACGACGCGCGCGCGCGCGCGCACCCGGTACGTGTCGTGCTCGGGCTCGACCTCCACGCGGAGCTCGTTCGCGCGCCAGCCGACCCGCAGCTCGACCACGCCGAGGCGGTAGGAGGGCTTCGCGAGGTCGACGAGCGCGGTGGGCTGAGGCGCGCCGACGCGTCCGCGCACGACCAGCACGGACACGAAGACGTTCGGCGCGTACGCCGCGCGGATCGGGACCTCTACGACGGGGTCCCTGCCCGAGAGCCGCGTCACGAACCGCTCCGCCACGCCCTCGCGCTCGACGGTCACGAGCGCCGTCGCCTCGCGGAACGGCATGCGCACCTGGATCCGCGCCTCTTCGCCTGGCTCGTAGCGCGCCTCGTCGGGCACGAGGTCCATGCGATCGCCGTCGCCGGCCGCGAACCAGCTCTCCTCCTTGCCCGCGACGAACAGCTCGCGCTGCGTCGCGCCCGCGTCCCCGTCGCCGGTGCGCGCGACCAGCACGAGATTTCCGGTCGCTTCAGGCGTCGCAGCGCAGGCGAACCGGCCCTTGCGGTCGGTCCGGCCCTCGCACAGCGTGCCTGCGGCCCTCACCTCCTCGACGTGCTCGTAGGCGTAGAACCCGCCGACGAGGCGCTTGCGGGTGGAGTAGAGGCGACGCTCGTACGCGTCGACTCTGACCCGGGCGCGCCACACCGGCTTGCCGTTCACGTCGACCACGGCGGTGCGGACGGGCACGGGCTGCCCGCGGCGGAAGAAGCTCCCGCCCGTCGTGTCGATGCCCACGAGCTCGTCGTCGGGCCACAGTGGCACGGTCCGCGACGCCGTCTGCACCTCACCCGACGGATCGCGGAACTCGAGCTCCGCCAGCAGCTCCATCGGGGTCACGAGCCTCGGGATCTCGCCGACCGTGGCGCGCGCGGCGCCCGACGCGTCGAGCGTCACGTCTTGCGTCGCCACGGGGGTCTCGGCTCCGGCCGGTCTCGCGCCCGGCTCGCCCCCGTCCCCCGCCTCGCCCTCCTCGGCCTCGCTCTCGCCGCGCGTGAACGTACCCTCGCGCACGGCTCCTCGACCGAAGAGATAGGCGTCGAGGTCCGGGAAACGGAGCGGCGTGCTCCGCGGCCGCACCTGGGACCGCAGCTTCACGGGGAGGCCCGACGCGCCGCCCCCGCCCAGATACCGCACGGCCAGCTCGAGCGGCACCGCGCGCGTCCCGATCAGGGGCTCCGCCGGCGTCTGGATCGCGCCCTTCATGAGCGGGACGCGGAACTCCTCCACGCGGAAGCCGGCCGACACCTCCGTACGTTCACCGTCGTCGGTCTTCGTGACGAGGTTCACCTCGTAGGCGCCGAGCTTCGCCTGCTGCGGGATCGTCCAGTCCGACACCGCAGAACCATCGTCGCCCCACGCGAGGGGCAGGTCGTAGCGCTCGTCGCTCCCGAGGTGGACGAGACGCGCCGTCGCAGGTCGGTCCGCGGCCGGGACGCTCGCGAAGCCCGCCTGCGCCGGACGCCGCAGGATGTGCTTCATGTGCAGCGTGTCGCCTGCCCGCAGGAGCGCGCGGTCGAGGATGGTGTGGGCGACGAGCGGGCGCGGCCGCCATTCCGTCGGCAGCCGGAACCGCCACGGCTCGATCCCGTCGTTCCAGCTCGTGTGCACGAACGAGAGGTCGTCCCGCGATTCCGCAACGACGAGGAGCCCGCGATCGTAGCCGTCGTAGCCCCGGTCCGTGCACTCCCGCGCCCGTTCACGCGCCGGCAGGCCGGCCATCGCGACCAGCCCGTCCGCGTCGGTGGCCCCTTCGAAGAGCTCCGTGTCCGCGCAGTCGAACACGCGCACGCGCGCACCGGCCACCGGCAGACCCGCGTCGAGGCTGGTCACGAACGCGAGCGACGATTCGTCGCCCCATTTGAAGTGGACGCCGAGGTTCGTGACGAGCGCTCCGCTCGCGGCGTAGAGCGGCCGCGGCTCGCCGAGCAGCGCGCGGCCGAGGATCTCGCTCGAGATCTCCACCACGTGGAGCCCCGGGGAGCCGAGCGGGATGCCGACCACGGTGAGCGGCTTCGCGCCGTCGATCTTCGGCAGGGTGAGCGGCTCCACCCCGGCGCCGAGCGCGGCATCGGCGAAGACCGACTCGTCGCGCTGCGCACGGTTCAGCGCACGCAGCCAGAGCAGGATCTGGCCCGCATCGTTCGCACCGAGCGTCGCGTGGCGCGCGTCGAGCCGCGTGCCCTCGATCGCGCCCGCACGGAGGCGGAGCTCGGCCTCCACGCTGCGGAGCGTCACGGGCAGCACGCCGCCCGTCTTCGACTCCAGGATCCCGAAGCGCGCCGCGAACTTCGCGAGCGGCGGCAGCGGCGCGGTTCGGACTTCGAGCGCCGTCGGGCTCGTGAGGACGCGCCCGGAGTCGTCGGTGAGCCCGTCGGGCAGCGCGAGCGTCAGCGTCGCCCGGTCGGGGAAGGGGCCTGCGAACTCGACGGATCCGACGAGCGGATCGCCGTCGGTCGGGTCGGACCGCTCGGCGTTCCAGGCGCGGGACGAGCCAGGCGCGGCGTCGCGGAGCACGAGCCCTTTCACACGGCCCCAGGCCACGGGCGCCGAGAATGCGACGCGCAGCGGCGCGATCGGGAGGCAGTCGGCGCGCGCATTCTCGCGCTCGCAGCGGATGCCCGCGGTGAAGGGCGTACGCGTCTCGAACCGGAAGGTCTGCGCGGCCTCCGTGGCGACGCCGCTCCGTGTCCGCACGCCGCGGCCCCAGCGCAGTACGACCTTCGCATCGGGCGCGAAGCGCTGCCGCCCCGCCAGCACGAGGTTCTGCGGATCGCCCGGCTTCTCGTCGAGCGCGGCGAGCATCGCGTCGCGCTCGGCGCCCTCCACGATGCGGACGCCGATGGGGTCGTGCAGCCCCGACTCCGCGAACGAGACGAATTGCTCGATGGATTCGGGCTCTGCGGCGGCGTCGAGCTTGAGCAGGAACGCCTGATCCTCGCTGATCCGTCCGCCTCCCGGAACGACGTAGCGCACGGCGGGACCACCGGTGGAGAACGAGAACCTCCGCGCGCCACCGACGGACGCACCCGAGAGCGCCCGCAGACCCGGCCGCAGCGTGAAGGTGCAACGCACGCCGGCCGGGAGGTCGGCCGCGAAGTCGAATACCCAATCGTGGTCGTCGACCCAGCGCGACGACCCCTTCGCCTCGCAGTCGCGCTCGAACGGGTCGCGCGTAGCAGTCGGGTCCCCGAACGGCACCATCGGGCGGGAGAAACGCGCACGCACCTGGCGGACCTTCTTCACCGTTCCGTGCGGCGAGAAGACGTCGACCCGTGCCGGTGTGGCAATCACCGCTCCAGCGGAGGCCGGCAGCACCCCGAGGAACGCGACGCCGAGGGCGAGAGCAATCCGGTGGCTCACGTCGCCGCCACGAGCACGCTCTTCTCCAAATCGATGCGCGCCAAGGACCCCCCGCGGCGATGCCCGGAATCCTCGCGCAGCGCGGCGTACCGCGCCCGCCGGCATCCAGGGATCGGCGGGACGCAGTGGACCGCTCGCGGCGCGCGAAAGTGGACCTGGCCCGGGGCCCGGCGCGGAGGGATGCTCTCGTCGGCTGGCAGGCTCCCGAGCGCGCGGCCTGGAGGAGACGGGATGACCGACCTGAGCGACGGCCTCCGCAAGCTCGTGACCGCGGCGATCGTCGCCTCGCCGTACGCGCGGCTCCTCGGGATCGAGGCCGAGGAGCTCGCCGTCGACAGCGTGCGACTGCGCCTGACCTACCGCCCCGATCTCGCGACCTTCGGCGACACCGTCCACGGCGGGGCGATCTCGTCGCTCGTGGACGTCGCGGCGACCGCGGCCTGCTGGGCGAGCGACCAGCTCCCGCAGGGCGCGCGCGGGACGACGATCGGCTTCTCCATCAATTTCCTGGCCGCCGGACGCGGCCAGGACCTCGTTGCCACCGCTCGCGTGATCCAGCGCGGGCGGTCGCTCTGCGTCTGCGAGGTCGAAGTCCAGGGCAAGGACGGCGCCGCAGTGGCGCGTGCGACGGTGACCTACAAGCTGTCGGGCAAGCCGGTGTAGAGTAGCCGGGTCTCCCGAGGAGGCTCCGCGTGAAGCCCGTGCACCGCCTCGCCGTAGGCCGCGCCGTCGACGCGGACGGACACATCCTCGAGCCGCCGGACCTCTGGGAGCGCTACCTCGAGCCGCGGTTCCGCGACCGCGCGCTGCGCATCCGCACCGATGACGACGGCCTCGAGTACCTCGAGATCGGCGGCCGACCGTCGCGGATGTCGAACAAGGGCTTCCCGGGCACGCTCGGCCGCATGGGGGAGACGCGCGTCGACGAGATGCGGCCGAGCCCCGAGCGCACCTACCTGTCCGGCGCGCCGTTCGGCTCGATGGACGCAGCCGAGCGGGTGCGGCTGCTCGACGCCGAGAACCTCGACGCGGCGATCCTGTATCCGACGCTCGGCATCCTGTGGGAGGCGGAGCTCGAGGACGTGGAGCTGTCCCAGGCCTACGCGCGTGCGTACAACCGCTGGATCGCCGACTTCTGCCGCGGCACGGGCGGTCGCCTCGTACCGATCGCGCACCTCTCGCTCGGCGACCCCGTGGCCGCGGCGGCCGAGCTCGAGCGCGCCGTGCGGGACGGCTGCCGCGGGGGGTTCGTCGTGCCGTTCACGCTCGCACGGAAGGCGCACGGCCACGCCGACCACGATCCCGTCTTCGCGGCCGCGCAGGACCTGTCCGTGCCGCTGGCCATCCATCCGAGCTTCGAGCCCATCGCGATCGCGTCGCGGCGTTTCGTGGAGACGCGGAAGCTGCGCCTCCTGAACAGCGTGATCGCGGGCGACGGCGTGCGGCACGCCTTCACGACGCTGTTCGACCACGGTGTCTTCGACCGCTTCCCGCGTCTCAAGGTCGCGGTGCTCGAGTCCGGCGGCGGCTGGATCGGGTATTGGCTCGACCGTCTCGATGCCGTGTACGAGGCCACGTTCGTGGGCCGCGTGGTGCCGCTGCGAGAGAAGCCGAGCTTCTACTTCCGCCGCCAGTGCTGGATCTCGTGCGATCCGGACGAGCGCACGATTCCCGCGCTGGTGGAGCTGCTCGGACCCGATCGCTTCGTGTGGGCGTCCGACTACCCGCACCCCGACCACACCGGCGACTACCTGAAGAAGCTCGAGGAGCTGGTGCACGGCCTCTCGCCCCACGCCCGTGAACGGTTCCTCGCCGCGAATGCGCGCGAGGCGTGGGGTCTCGGCGCCTGATCAGCTCCCGAAGACGTACGGCCCGCCGCGCTCGAGCGCGCGCTTGTAGGCCGGACGCGCGTGGATCCGGTCGAGGAAGCGCGCCAGGTTCGGGAACTTGTCGAGCCCGTACAGCAGGCGGCCCGCCTGGATCACGAACGAGAGCTGGATGTCCGCCGCGGACAGCTCGTTCCCGACGAACCAGTCGCGGCCCGACAGCTCCGAGTCGAGATAGCCGAGGTGGTTGTCGAGCTCGCTCGTGATGCGGGGCTCGAGCGGCTTGCCCGCCTCCCCGAGCCGGCTCGTGTAGAGCCTGAGCATCACGGGAAGCATCGCGGAGCCCTCGGCGTAGTGCATGAACTGGAGGTAGCGCGGCCAATCCGGCGAAGACTCCGCCGGCGCGAGCCGTCCCTTGCCGTGCTTGCGGACGAGATACTCGAGGATCGCGCCCGACTCGATCACGACGGTGTCACCGTCGCGGATCACCGGCGACTTGCCGAGCGGATGGATCTTCTTGAGCGACTCGGGCGCGAGGCTGGTGGTCGCGTCGCGTTGGTAGGGCTTGATCTCGTAGGGCAGCCCGAGCTCCTCGAGCAGCCAGAGCACGCGCTGGGAGCGGGAGTTGTTGAGGTGGTGGACTTCGATCACGGCGGTACCTCCGGGTAGGCTCCAACATAGCGGGCCGAGGGCTCGCCGCTCTAGGCACGGCGCTCCATGTACAGCGCGATGCCCAGCACGACGCCGACGCCCCACAGCAGCCACGCCGCGCCCAGCATGACGTGCTCGGGGGACGTCCCGTAGAGCGACGGGAAGCGGGAGATCGCGATGCCGTCGAGGAGGAGAGACGTGACGCACATGAGCGTCACGGGAACGAGCGCTGCGCTGCGGGAGACCCGGCCGAGCGCGAGACACGTCACGATGAGGAGCCATCCGACCGGGAAGCACGCCGCGAACAGTGCGTAGAGCCAGCGGTTCGCGAGCGAGAAGAGCGGCTGACCGACGACGCGGATGAAGAGCGCTGCGACGAGCCAGAGGACCGCGCCGAGCGCGACGTAGAGCAGAACGGAGGGCACGCGCTTCGGCAGCTCGGTGCTCGGGTCCGCCATGGACGCCCCCCTCAGCGCAGGCTCTCGGCCCCCTGGACCAGGATCCCGCGCCTGCCGGAGACGAGGCTGCGCAGCTTCGCACGCGCGTAGCCCCGGCCGAAGCGGAAGAGGCGGCGCAGGTGCGTCGGGTAGCGCAGCGAGAGCAGGATGTAGTGGTGCCCGACCTTCGGACGGAAGTAGAACGCGAACAGCAGGCGCTGGTAGGCGCGATCGAGCTCGTGGATCGAGATCCCGTCGGGCGCCCACACGAAGTTCATCCCGTTCATCTTCTGCCAGTGATCGGGCCGGATCTTCGTGCCGTACAGGTCGACGTAGATCGGCGAACCCGGATACGGCGTGAACTTCGTCAGGTTCATGATGTCCATCGGGATGCGCCGCACGAAGTCGCGCGTCAGACGGATGGTCGCGGGCGTCTCGCCGGGGTACCCCAGCATGAAGAGGCCCTTCGTGCGGATGCGGGCGGCGTGCGTCCAGCGCACGGCCTCCTCGGAGCGTTCCACGCGCGCGGCCTTGTCCATGGCGGCGAGCAGCTCGTTCGATCCGGTCTCGAGCCCGAAGCTGATCTCCCAGCACCCGGCGCGGCGCATCAGCGCCAGCACGTCCGGCTTCACGGTGTCGACGCGTGCCGTACACGTCCACGTGACCCGCAGACCCGATTCGATCAGCCGCTCGCAGAACTCCGTTACGCGCGTGCGGCTCGCGAGGAAGAGATCGTCCACGAACATGATGTGCCGGACACCCCACCGGTCGTGGAGGTGGCGGATCATCTCCACCACGCGGCCGGGGGAGTACGCTCGCAGCCGCTCGCCGAAGGTCGACGTGTCGCAGAAGCGGCAGTGGAACGGACAGCCGCGCGACGCGGCGATCGTGGCGACCGGACCGCGCGGATAGTCGTAGATCGCGGGCGGATACGCATGCGGGAAGCCCGGGAGGAGATCCCACGCCGGGAGCGGCAGATCGTCGAGCGTCTTGGGGATGGGACGCGTCGGGTTCTCGTTCACCTTCGCCCCGTCGCGCCAGAGCACGCCGCCGATCGGGGCGAGGTCGGCGCCAGCCTCGAGCGCGTCCAGCAGCTCGACCAGGGCCCAGTCGCCTTCACCGGAGACCGCGACGTCGAAACAATCGAACCGCTCGAGCGTCTCGCGGCCCATCGACGACACGTGCGGACCGCCCACGAGCACCGTGACCCCGGGAAGCGACGCCTTGACCCCGCGCGCGATCGTCGCCGCGGACCACACGCCCACCGTGAAGAGCGTGATCCCCACGTACCGGGGTGCGATCTCCACGATGCGGCGCACGACCGCGGCCTCGTCGAGCCCTTCGACGTCGCTCTCCACGATGGTCGGCGTCCAGCCGTGCTCTCGGACCATCGCCGCGAGGTGGAGGAGACCGAGGGACGGGGCGCGGTTGGTGATGTGCCGGACGAAGTCGTAGCCCGGAGCGATGCGCTCATAGGGAGGATTCACGAACACGATGTCGCGCGTCACGGCGGCCACTCTAGCAGGCGGGGGCGCGGGCGAGCCGGTCAAGTGGAGAGGAGCGCCTTGATGTCGCGGGAGCTCGCGGCCTCCTCCGCGAACGAGAACGTCCCGTGCTCCGTCATCTCGCGCGCCGCGCGGAGGAAGGCGCCGAGCGCGGCGAGCGAGAGGCCGCTGCCGACGCTCACGCGCTTCACGCCGAGCGCCGCCAGCTCCGCGAGCCCGAGCCGGACTCCCTTGAGCCCCATCAGGACGTTCACCGGGCGATCGACCGAGCGCACGACCGTGGCGATGTCGTCCGGCCGGGTGAGGGCCGGCGCATACAGCACGTCGGCGCCGGCCTCCTGGTAGGCCTGCAGCCGTTTCACCGTGTCGGCCAGGTCCGGGCGCCCGACGAGGAAGTTCTCGGCGCGGGCCGTCAACGTGAACGGGAACGGGAGCGACCGCGCGGCCTCCACCGCGGCCCGGATCCGCTCGACCGCGAGCGCGTGAGTGTAGATCGGGTCGGCGGGGCGTCCGGTCGAGTCCTCGATCGAGCCGCCGACCACGCCCGCCCGACCGGCGCGCCGGATCGTCTCGGCCGCCGCCTCGGGCGCATCCCCGAAGCCGTTCTCGAGGTCGGCGCTGACCGGCAGGTCCGTCGCGTCCGCGAGCGCGCCGACGTGCTCGATGATGGCGTCGCGGTCGAGCTCGTGGTCGAGCTTGCCGGTCGAGAATGCGTAGCCCGCGCTGGTCGTCGCGAGCGCTTCGAAGCCCAGTTTCGAGAGCAGACGAGCCGTTCCGACGTCCCAGGGGTTGGGGATGATGAACGCGCCTTCGCGCGCGTGCAGCGCGCGGAACGCCGCGCCCTTCTCGGCCTGTGTCTTCATCGAAGTTCCCTCCTGGATCGAGCGCCGCGAAGGCGGGCGCAGCTCCATGGGTAGGACATCCGCATCCCGGGACCGGCAATCCGCGGTCGCCATCTCTCCTGCATCCCCTACATCCCCGAGAGCGCGCGGACCGCCGCATCGGCGGCCGCGCTCGTCGCCGCGCGCAGCCCGCGCGCGAGGCGCAGGAGCTGCGGCATGCGCCAGGGCTGCCGCGCGAGGAAGCGCACGACGGCCCGCAGATCCGGATTGCCGTCGAGGTCCACGAGACCGAGGATGGCGGAATCGGTCGACCCGTCGTCGGCGCGGTCGCTGATCCCGCGGAACACCGACCAGGGACACCCCCGCCGCTCGCACACCGCGGCGATCGCCGCGGTCTCCATGTCGACGGCGACCACGCCGCGGGCCGCGAGGCGCGCCGCCTCGGCGGGGTCCGTGAGCAGCAGGTCGGAGCTGGCGAGCGCGCCCCGAGGCGGCGTGTCCCCGAGGCGAGCCGGCCGGTGCTCGGCACCGGTCGCGAGGTCGATCACCACCTCGGGCACGACGAGATCGCCGATCGCGCTCGCTCCGATGCCGCCCGCGACGCCCACGACGACGAGGTGCGCGACCGGGCCGGAGTCGAGCACGCGCTCGGCCGCGCGCGTCCCGGCGCGCAGACCGACGCCCGTCATCGCTGCGACCACCTCGACCCGGCCGACCGCCCCGAGGAGCAGGCCCGTCGCGCCAGCGGGCTGGGATCGCAGGCCGAGCGGCGCAACGAGCGGGCGCAGCTCGGGCCGCATGGGCGCAAGCACCGCGACCCGGCGATCGGGACCCGCGGCCACCTCCGCTCCCCGCGACATGAGATGGCGGAGCCAGCCGCGGGCGCGGTCGTTCAGCGGCAGGGGCGCGGATGCGGTCACGAGGACGCGCCCCCGCCGGAGGCCAGGGCGCAGACGCGGTCGCTTCCGACGCCGCTGATCACCAACCGCTCCTTCGTGCTCGCGAGGAGCTTCTGCGTCCAGTCCACCACACCGCCGTCGCCGAGCTCCACCTCTCCGCCTCGCGCAGGCGTCGCGTGGAGCTTGAAGCAGAGACCCTGGTAGTAGCCGCGCCCCGCTGCGCGATCCGGATCGAGCTCGCAGTCGATGCCCTCGAACCGCTCGCGCAGGGTCGCGCGGACCCGTTCGGCTGCGGCGTCGAGCCCGGAGCTCCACGCCGTGAGCGCGACGCGTAGAGCGACGGACGGGCCGAGGTGCGCGCGCAGCGCGGTCAGGTGGAAGTCGAGGTGGAGCGCCAGCGCATCCGTCTCGAAGCGGAGGCTGCCGGCATCGCGCGCGGCGCTGCACAGCGCGAGCAGCCGGAAGTGCGCGAAGAAGCCCGGGCTCGACGCGAGCTGCGGCCGCACCACCCGGTGGCTCGCCGCGAGGTGGACCGCCTGCGTCGACCGGGCGTCGCTGCGGAGGAGCGCGCGGCGGCGGAGCGCCGCCTCGAGCGCGAGCACGTTCGTCGCGTCCGACACCACCTCGGTGTTGCGGGCGGTGGCCACCGCCCAGTCCTGCGCGACGTCTGCGACGGCGGCGCACGTCCCGAGCGGGCAGAGCGGGGAGAGCTCGAGGGCGTCGAAGACCGGCGGCAGCAGCGAGAGCGCGCTGCGGTCCCATGCGAGGAAGCGCGCCGGAGCGGTGGCGGAGGGTGAGACGAAGCGGTTCTTCGCGTAGTCCGCGAGCACGTCGGGCCCGCGTTTCCGCTCGACCCGGCGCCGCTGCACCTCGAGCAGGAGGGACGAGAGGTCGGAGGCCTCGAGGCGGTCCGCGAGCAGCGCGGCGAGGCCCGGCAGGCCGAGCTCGCGCTCGATCCGATCGGTGATCTGCGTCATCGGCGGGAGGCAGCGTAACACCGCTCGCGGCCGGGGAATTCCCTCCGTCCGGGCCGGAAAATGGAATTGAAATCGAAATTCCTTTTCATATTCAGACAATCGGTGTAGGATCCCCCCCTCGACCAACGAAGGGATCCCGAATGCAGATCCGCACCCGATCCATCCCGGGCCTGGGCCCTGCCGTGCTCGCGGGGCTCCTCGTCCTCGTCCCCGCCCGGGGCCGGAGCGAGCAGCCCGCCGCCGAGGCGGCCGGCCCGGCCGAGGTGGCGATCGGCGAGCGCCTCTTCCTCGAGACGCGGTTCGCCGAGTTCTTCGCGCGCCATGCGACCGGCGTGAATGCGCCGCTCCCGTCCGGCGATCCCGTCGTCGACACGAGCGCCACGACGGGCGAGCCTCTTCCCGGTCCTTTCGCCGGCCAGTCGATCAACTGCCGGAGCTGCCACCTCGTCGACGAGCAGCTCGAGACCGTCGGCGGAGGCATGCGCACCTACTCCGACTTCGCGCGCAGGAGCCCGATCCCGGCGCGCGCCGACGAGCGCGATCCCAGGGCCACCGCCCCACGGAACTCTCCCGCTTCCGGATCGACGTGGCGCGCGCGAGCGACGACGCCATCGTGGACGCCGTCGCGCGCCTCGTCTCGGCCTACGTCGCGCAGCTCGTGTTCCAGCAGGACCAGAACGGCGCGTTCTCGGGCTCGCCCTACGACGCCTTCCTCGCGCGCAACGCGCTGCCACGCGCGCCGCGACCGAAGGAGACCCCGGCGGGGTACACCGCGCGGTTACGGAGCGCGCTCGACCGGCTGAAGCGTCCGGTCTTCGTGGACGACGGCCCGTTCGAGTTCCACGCGCAGGAGAGGCGCTTCGGCCCGAGCGAGCTCGAGGGGCTGCGGATCTTCCTGGCGCGTGCGCCGAAGCGGGTGCTGCGGCCGGCCGACGTGGAGCGCGGGAAGGTCGGCAACTGCGCAGAGTGTCACCCCGCTCCCGGTTTCACGGACTTCGGCCTCCACAACACCGGCGTGACGCAGAGGGAGTACGACGGCATCCACGGCGCCGGAGCGTTCGCACGACTCGACGTGCCGTCGCTCGCCCGGAGAGCGCGTGCGCCGGAGCGCTACCTGCCGGCGACGCAGGAGCACCCCGGCGGGGCGGAGCCCTTCCGCGCCGTCGCCAGCGCGGACCGCCCCGGTCGCACCGACCTCGGCGCCTGGAACGTCTTCGCGAACCCCGACTTCCCCGCAGCCCAGCCCGCGCTCTGGCGCGCGCTCTGCGAAGACGAGCTCGACGCCGCGGGCGTCGCGGACGGTCCGCCGCTCCGGCGGCTCTTCTCGGTGCTCTCGCTCTGCCGCGCGGAGACGCTGCTGCCCCGGAGCATCGCGAAGTTCAAGACGCCGGGACTGCGCGACCTCTCGCACTCCGCGCCCTACATGCACGACGGCGCCTTCGACACCCTCGAGACCGTGATCGCCTTCTACCGGAGCTCGGCCGCGTCGGCGCGCGCGGGCACGCTGCGGAACGCGGCGCCCCAGCTCGGCGGGATCGCGCTCACCGACCGCGACCAGGCGAACCTCGCGGCCTTCCTGCGCGCGCTGAACGAGGACTACCAGTAGCTATCCTCGCGGCGAGGAGGCTCGCCATGAGGGAGTCACGACCGATCCTGAATCAGCTGAATCTCGTCGCGCGGGACTTCGACGCGACGTGCGCGTTCTACCGTCGGCTCGGAGTCGAGGTGCCGGACCGCCCGGCCTCGCCCGAGGGCATTCGACACGCCGAGGTGACGATGCCGAACGACTTCACGCTCGAGTTCGACAACCCCACGCTCGCGCGCATCTACAACGCCGGATGGAGACGGCCGCAGGGCGGCAGCGCTGCGCTCATCGGGTTCGCCGTGTCGACGCGTCGCGAGGTGGACCGGATCTACGGCGAGCTCGTCGGCGCCGGCTACGAAGGTCGACAGCCGCCGTACGACACGTTCTGGGGCGCCCGCTATGCCGTGATCGCCGACCCCGACGGCCGCGACGTCGGCATCATGAGCCCCCTCGACGACGACCGCCGGAGCTGGCCGCCGAAGGACGCGCCCGCTCCCTGAAGCGCCCGGCGCCTAGTGCCGCGAGGGTCGGTCGATCCTTCTCGAGGGATGGATCGGCCTGCGCACGCTCTCGAGCGAGATGCCTTCCCGCAGCGCAGCGACGACACCGGCGGCCTCCAGGTACGAGTCCACCTCGACGACGTTCGCCATGTGCATGCGGGCGTTGGAGACGTCGAGCACCGTCGCATTCTCGCGCACGGCGACGAGCGGGATGCCGCTCAGCTCCGCGGCGAGCGCCGGGATGCCCCCGAGGCAGGAGGCGGGCGCGACGATGGCGCCGACGTGGTTCAAGGTGATGGCGCCTGCGGGAGCGGCGTCCAGGCGGTCCAGCGGGAGGAGCCGAGGCGCCTTCGCCAGCCCCTTCAGCACGCAGAAGTAGTGCGGCGTCGAGATGAACTCGGCCGCGGCCCGCGGATCGAACATCGTCCGCTCCTTCAGGCTTCGATAGTACGGCAGCGGGGCATGCGCGGTGGGAATCCGGAAGATCTTCGAGATCAGATGGGTGATGATGGCCTCGACGCCGCCGGAGGGATTCGGAATCTCTCCGCGCAGATGGCGCGAGAACATCTCGCGTGTCACTCCGTGGATCACCGACACGCCGCCCACGGCGGTCGCACCCTGCGACATCAGCAGCTCGACGGCCTCCAGGACGGCTTCGGGGTCCGCGAGCGTGCCCACGGCGCAGCCCGTCTCCGACCACTCGATCCGGATGCCGGGCTCCCGCTCCAGGACGGTGTAGATCCCGCAGTCGACGCCCTTGACCGCCCGTGCGGCGTCGAGCGTGTTCACGACGTCGTCGAGATGCTCCCGACCCGTCGGGTCCACGAAGGTCCCGATCCGATGGCTGCGTACCGGGTGGAGACCGAGGTGCCCCAGCAGGAAGTCGTCGAGGCTCTTCCCTTCCACGTACCACACGTTGTCGGCCATCTCGTTCAGGTCGGAGGCGTTCACGGCATTGGGATGCGTCACGAGGACGTCGACGACCGATGCGAGCAGGTTGGTGACCGGACCGGCGTCGCCGGCGTAGCCGCCGATCTCGCAGCGGACGCCTGTGGGGATGATCTGCACGACGACGAAGGGGTGCGCCTGGAAGGTCTTCCGCTTCGCGCCGAAGAGCTCCACGGCGGAGAGCCGCTCCGCGTACCGGTGCTCCGGGTCGAAGCGCACGACGGTGGCCTCGACGACCGCCGTCTCGTCGCTCGCCGAGACGATCGAGAAGCGCAGCGGGTACGTGTGGCTCGGGAGCGCCTCGGCGAGCCCGTTCGAGATGGCGGTCAGCCAGCTCTCCCGCCGATTCGGCCTGAGACGGTAGACGGCGTTCTCGAGCTTCAAGCGCGTCTCCTGGCGCCGCATCGGCGTCCCGCGGCCGGATCATGAGGTGCGGACCCACACGCGAAGCGGCCCGACGGAGCGGAAGCCGAGCGCTCGGCTCACCGCCAGCGCATCGCCGCTCTCGTAGCCGACGAGCGGAAGGCCGGGGAATGCGCGCGACACGGCACGGATCGCCCCGCCCTCCGTCCCCCGGCCGAAGAGGTTCGACAGTCCGACGACGTCGCCGGTTCGGTTCGCGATCACGCCGGCGACGATGTTCCCGGGCTCGAGGCTGCCGTCGAAGGCTCCGAAGATCGCGATGTCGGCCCGATCGACGAGGGCGGGCGGGAAGATCCTCGGCCCTCCACGGCTCTCTCCCCACGCAGTCTCCCAATCGAGGAGCGCTTCCCCGGACTCGATCCTCCTCCAATCGAGGTCCGGGTGTGCGCGGTCCGGGAGGCCGAGCTCGGGAGGCCGGCAGATCCACTCGGCTTCGAAGAGAGTCCGGAAGCCCGCCTCGTGGAGCGGGAGCACGCCGAAGCTGTCCTTGACGCCCCATCCGGCCGGCAGGGGCGCGTCACGCAGCGCCCGAATCGCCTCCAGCGCGGGATCCGGCGATCGATCGAGCGTGACGACGTTCGGGTAGCCCGGCGGAACCGCGGCCCGATTCAGCCAGAGAGACCCCGAGAGCTCCCCGGGCCGGCCGTGCGCGCGGCAGACCACCTCACACCAGAGTGCGTTGTTGGCAGCGGCGGCTTCGGCGTGGATCGGCATCGCGGATGCGGCCGGCGTGCGGCTAATCCCCTCGGACGAGCTGGATCAGCAGTGTCGCGTACATGACGAACAGGACGAGCACGCTCGCGAAGTAGAGGCTGAACCGCACGATCACGTCGTTGACGGTCAGGTGCACCGCACTGTGCGCGTAGCGCAGCGCCACGTAGAGCCATGCGCACCCGACCAGTCCCCAGGTCACCTGGCGGGTCACGTAGGTCATGAGCACCGCGACGTAGAACAGGACCGGCATCTCGAAGAGATTGCTGAAGTGCCTCGACACCACCCGGAGCGGCTCCGGCTCCGTGCCTTCGGCGAACGCCCGGCAGTACGCGACGCCGACCTCACCCTGCCTCATCGCTCCGAATCGCAGCGAGCGCATGCGCAGGAACACGAACACGACGAGCAGAACAGAGCGAACACGGGATACAGGATCTGATTGGGCGAGGGCTGGGACACGAGGGACCTCCCACTCTCCGGGTCGGGCGTCAGCGAGGCGGCCGGCCGGTCAGCGCTGCGCCTGCTCCGTCGAGCCGGCCGCGCCGGCCCCGGGACAGGTCGGCTCCACGTCGTAGCCGAGGTAGTCGTAGGCCTCCCAGAGCACCGCGGGGCTCGCCGCATCGCCGGAGCGGATCCGCAGGTGCACGCCCTCCCGGCTGGTGCACGCGTCGAACGTCTCCGCTCGACCGTCCCCGTCGAGATCCGCCGACACATGACCGGCCTGCGTGTCGAGCGCGCCCGCATAGCCCACGAGCCCGATCCCCAGCGCGGGCGCCGCGAGCGCTCCCTCGAGCTGCAGCGGGTAGATCGTCCCGAGGTCGCGAAGCCCGCGCTCGGCCTCCGGCAACGCCTCCAGTGCTTCGGGTCCGAGCGGGACACCGACGCGCCCGCGCGCCACCCGCTGCGGGGCGTCCGTGAGCACGACGGCGATCGCGGTCCCCTGCGGAAGCCCGGCGTCGCGCACGGCGAGGAGCGCCTGCGGTGCGCCCGCGGCGTCTCCCTCGCCCGGTGCGGCGCCGCCGGTGACGGAGACGACGCCGGCGCTCTTCGCGAGATCGAAGGCGGAGCGGGGCGGCTCGAGGCGGATGCCGATCGAGCCGCTCGTGTCCGCCAGCCATCCCACGACCGTGTCGCGCGGGCCGTACTTCTGCGCGAGCAAGCGACGCACGGTGGCGTGGCCGTCCCGCCCCGGGACCGGGACGGCCCGGAAGCGCATCCGCGCGCCCCGGCGCTCGACCTCCACCTCGGGGCTCGCCTTCAGGTCGTGGTACCAGCTCCGGTCCGCGTTCGCGGCCTCGATCCACGGCGTGCCGGCCTCGTCGTCGGCCACCCAGATGCGGGTCGCGCGCGGGGCGCCCGCGGCGTCGCGCGTGTGGAGGACGATCACCTCGGCGGACTCCAGGGCCCACACCACCACCAGGGCGGCCGCGGCGACCAGGCACGCGGCCGCCATCCATGCCCGGTGCCCGCGCATGCCTCCCCTCCCGCCTTATCATGGCGCCGGGCGTACCATGGCACGTCCGCAACGAGGAGGCCCCCTTGGAAGGCGCCGCCCGCCGCTGGCTCGAGAAGTCGCCCTATGCGCAGTCGCTGGGCGTGCAGGTGGACGACCTGTCGGAGACCGGCGCCCGGCTCGCGCTCCCCTACAAGGACGAGAACACGAATCCCGGTCGCGCGCTCCATGGCGGCGTCGCCGCATCGCTCGTCGCGCTGGGCGCACAGGGCGTGGCGCGCGCCGCGCTCGGCGAGGAGGCCGGCCCGTGGCACACGTGCGCCGTGCAGATCTCGTACCTGGCTGCGGCGATCGGCGAACCCGTCGCAGCGCGGGCCACGCTGCTCCGCCGCGGCAAGGAGCTCTGCTTCGTCGAGGTCGACGTCACGACGCCCGACGGCAAGAGCATCGCCCACGGGATGACGACCGTGCGCGCACGCTTCGGCGCAGCGGAGCCGGCGCTCCCCACCGTGATCGGGGAGGATGCGCCCGGGGACCCGGGACCGATGGGGCCGCACATCTCGCGCACGCCGTTCATGGGACGCCTCGGGATCCACGTCGAGCACATGCGCAACGCGCAGTCGCGCATCCTCCTGCCCCTCGCCGAACACAACACCGACGAGGGTCGGGGGGTGCACGAGGGCGCGGTGCTCGCGCTCCTCGACACCACGGGCGCGATGGCCGCGTGGGCGCTCACGGGACCGGGGCCCTTCAAGGCGTCCACGCCCGCGGTCCAGGCGCAGATCCTGGCCGCCCCGCCGCGGGCGGACCTCGTGGCCTACGGCAACGTGACCCACCGCGACCGCGAGCTCTTCCTGTGCGACGTCGAGGTGGGGAGCGCGTCCGATCGCCGTCTCGTGGCCCGCGGAACCGTGGTCTACCGGATCGTCGGGCCCGAGGACGCCCGGCGTTGAAGTCGGTCCGCGACCCGGTTCAGGCCGCCGCCTGTTAAGCTCGGCGGCGGCCGGTGCCGACCCGGGGGATGGCCATCGACTTCGAGCTGCCGAGCGAGCTCGCGCTGATCCAGGACTCGGCGCGCGCCTTCGCGACGGATCACCTGCGACCACACGATCGCGCGCACGAAGCCGCGCGCGACGTCTCCCCCGACGTCCGTCGCGTGCACCACACGCTCGGACTCGCCGGGCTCGAGCTGCCCGAGTCGCTCGGGGGCGCCGGCCTCGGCGCGCTCGCGCGCGCGCTCGTGAACGAGGAGCTCGCCGCGGCAGACGCGGGGGCCGCTCTCGCGCTCGACCCGCTCGGCCCCGCCTTCTACCCGATCGCCGAGTTCGGCGGCGAGACCGCCGTCGCCGAGCTGGCGGGTCCCCTCCTCGCCCTCCCCGGCGCGCGCGCGGCGCTCGTCTTCGACGCGCTGCCGCGCCTGCGCACGGATGGCGGCCGCGCCCGCGGCGTCCTTCCGTGGGTGACAGCGGACCGTGTCGACCTCCTGATCGTCCTCGAACGCGAGCGCGCGTACGCCGTCGAAGGCGGCATCGAGCGCGTGGCGCTGCGAGGCGCCGGGCTGCGCGCCGCCGGCGCGTCGGAGCTGCACGTCGACGGCCCCGCCCGGCCGGCGCACTGGGTGAGCACGCCCGCCGCACGGCGCGCGCTGGCACGGGCGCGGCTCTACGTCGCCGGCCTGCTGGTCGGCGTGATGCGCGCCTCGGCCGACTTCGCACGGCGCTACGCGATGGAGCGCATCGCGTTCGGCCGCCCGATCGCGCACCACCAGGCCCTCGCCTTCCTGATCGCGGACATGGCGACCGCGGTGGACGGCGCGCGTCTCCTGCTGCACGAGGCCGCCTGGCGCGTCGACCGCAGCGCGGAGCGCGGGACCGCGGCGCGTGACGACGCGGACGAGCTGGCCGAGGCGTGCGCGACCGCGTTCCTCGAGGCGTGCGAAGCGGCGCTCTTCGTGACGCCGAACGGAGTCCAGCTCCTCGGCGGCCACGGCTTCATGCAGGACTACCCGGTGGAGAAGTGGATGCGCGAAGCGCGCGCCCTGTCGCTCCTGCTCGGCGGCGTCGACGCCGCGCGCGAGGACGCGGGACGGGCGCTCCTCTCCGACCCGACGCCGCTCGCGCTCGACCGCGCCTCCGCGGGAGGACGCGCCTAGTGGATCTCTCGCTCGACGACGGCGTCCGCGCGCGGCTCGCGCAGCTCCGCGAGCTCGGCCGCCAGCACATGCGGCCGCTCGGGCTGGAGGCGGACCGGCTCGGCCGCCCGACGCCCCCCGACCACGCGTTCTTCAAGCTCCTCGTGCAGCTCGGCCTCGGACGCACGCGCTGGTCGGCCACTGACGCCGCCCCGCGTGACGGAGCCGCCGCGGCGCACGGCGGCGGCGCGCGGTCCGTGCTCGTGCTCGCCGAGGAGATGTCGTACTGGGACCGCGGCGTCGCGGTGTCGTTCCCGGGGCCCGGGCTCGGCGAGCCGCCCGTGCTGTCGATGGGCACGGCGGACCAGAAGGCGCGCTTCCTGGAGCCCTTCCAACGGCCCGACCGCCCGCGCTGGGCTGCGTTCGCGATGACCGAGCCCGGGGCCGGCTCGGACGTCGCCGCGATCCGCACGAGCGCCCGCCGCGACGGTGACGGCTGGGTGCTGAACGGCGCGAAGTCGTTCGCCGCGAACGCGAGCCGCGCGGACTGGATCGTGGTGTTCGCGACGGTCGATCCCTCGCTCGGCCGCGAGGGCCATCGCGCGTTCGTCGTCGAGCGCGGCACCCCCGGCCTCGGCGACTTCCACGTGGAGCACAAGATGGGGCTCAAGGCGTACGAGTCGACGTCGTTCACGCTGAAGGACTGCCGCGTGCCCGCGGCCAATCTGCTGGGCGGCGACGGGCACCATGCGCGGCGGGCGGGCTTCAAGGGCGCCATGCAGAGCTTCAACGCCACGCGGCCCGCGATCGCCGCGATGGCCGTGGGCATGGGACGCGCTGCGCTGGACGAGACGCTCGCCTTCGCACGCGAGCACGGCCTCCTGCGCGACCCGCGGGCCCGCGACCGCCTCGAGCGCGTGCGCCGCAAGCTGCGCGCCGCGCGCCTGCTCTGCTGGCGTGCGGCGTGGCTCGCGGACGAGAAGCGTCCGAACGTGCTCGAAGCCTCGATGGCCAAGGCCGCGGCGCCCACTGTCGCGCTCGAGGCCGCGACGCTCGGCATGGACCTGCTCGGCGAGGTCGGCGGACGCGGCGATCACCTCGTCGAGAAGCTCTTCCGCGACGTCAAGGCGATGGACATCGTCGAGGGCACCGGCCAGATCCAGCGGATCGTGATGGCGCGGCAGCTCGTCGATCTGCCGCGCGACCGCGACTAGACGAGATCGACGCGCCGGGGTGTCACCCGCCGGCTCCCGGCGCGGGGGCGGAGAGCCAGCCTCGCCGCTCGATCTCGCCCCGGATTGCGGCGGCCGCCATCCGCTGGACCTCGGGCCCGGGCAGCGGCTCGCAGGGCAGCGGGTACCACTCCCAGATCGGGCGGCCGGCGACGGCGGCGTCGGCGAAGAGCGGGGTGAGGTCGAGCACGTCGATCCCGGCTGCGTTGGCGACGCGGGTCACCTTCGCGTGCGCGCTGGCGTAGCGATAGTGGCCGGGGCGCAGATCGATGTCGAACTCGAGATCGGGGAAGAGCACGAGCAGCACCGGCGCGCCGTGCGCCTTCCCCCACGCGGCGAGCTCGCCGAGCGCGTCGCGGGTCTGGCGCCAGCCCGGAGCAGCGTCGTCGTACTGCGGAAGGAACCCCTCGGGATGCAGATACCGCATCTCCTGGTGCTCCTTGAACGAGTCGAGCGCCGAGTAGAGGTAGCTCCGGCCGACCAGAAGGGGATGGAGTCCCGGGAGGAGCGGCTTCAGGTGGAACGCGTAGAACGATCGCTCGGCACGCAGGCCCGGATAGCTCGGCACCACGTCGTTCACGCTGTACTGCACGATCAGGAGATCGGGCGCGAAGCGCCCGCCTTCCTGCGCGAGCCACTCGGCCTCGTTCGCCGTCGTGAAGCCGCTGCGTCCCGCGTTGATGACCTGGACGGGGACACCTGCGTGGATCAGCCCGGACTCGAGCAGGGAGGGCCACGTGTCCTCGGTCGAGGCGATCAGGGTGCCGAACGTGCTGTCGTCGCCGAGCGCCAGGATCCGGCGTGCGCCGGCGGGCCTCTGCTCCACGACGCCGCCCGCATCGAGATGGAAGGACCGCAGCCGCTGCGGATTGTGCTCCCAGACCCGATCGTACCGCTCCGCTTCGAAGCGGAGGATGCCGGGCCGATGCCCGCCGGTGTAGGCCACGACGGGCGGGAGGCGGCAGAACAGCTCGCCCGCCGTGAGGAGCGCGGCCAGCGCCACCGCCGCGCGTGCGAGCCGGCGGACGGTCCGAGCGGAACGGCCGCGCGGGCCGCCGTGCACCGCGAAGGTCAGCTCGAGCAGCGCGTAGAGCACCGCCCACGCGACGCTCGCCGCCACCACGCTGCGTCCCGCGCCGAGCGCGAGCGCCAGGGCGGCCGGCGCCGAGGCCGCCGCGAGCCAGAGCGCGCGCAGGCGGTCGCGGTTCACGTCCCCCGGAGCTTCCGGTTTCCCCAGAGCAGGAGGAGCGCTCCGGCGGTCGCGATCGCGATGCTGCGGAGGTCGAAGCCGGTCGTGGTGCCCATGTCCAGCGCCGAGGCGATGAAGCCGCCCACGAGCGCACCGGCGATGCCGAGCACCACGGTGAGGACGAAGCCGCCCGGGTCGTCCCCGGGCATGATCCACTTGGCGAGCACGCCCACGATCAGGCCGAGCAGGATCCAGGACAGGATGCCCATGGCGAGAACCTCCGCGTCACCCCCGCTGCGACACTATCACGCATTCGTGTCCACGAGAGAATCGAGCGTGGCCTTCACGGCATGGAGCACGCGGAACCCTCCCTGGAGCTCGTTCTGCATGCGGTTCAGCACGATGCCGAAGCCGAGCTTCGCGTCGGGGTCGGCGAAGGCGAGCGACCCGCCGTAGCCCGCGTGACCGAAGGCCCTCGGGTTCTGACCGAACGGCGAGAACTGCCCACCCGTGTGGAAGCCGAGCGCCCACGGCATCGGCCAGCCGATCACGAGATCGGCCCGGCCCGCAGGGATCTGGCACTCGGCCGCGCGCGCGAGCGTCTCCGACGACCAGAGGCGTACACCGTCGAGCGTCCCCCCTGCGGCGAGCGCGGCGTACAGGCGCGCGAGGCCGCGGGCCGTGCAGATGCCGCCCGAGGCGGGGAACTCGCGGGAGCGCGCGGCCTTCGTGTTCATGAACGCGACGATGTCGCCTTCGGGACGCAGCATCGTGCGCGCCGCCACGCTCGTGGGATCGCGCAGGCTCTCGTTCGGGCTCGAGGCGAGCCCGTGTTCGGGCGGCGGCGCCTCGAGCGGCGCCACCGTGGCGTGGAGCGCTTCCGGCAGGCCCATGTGCACGCCTTCGAGGCCGAGCGGCTCCGCGATCTCCTCGCGCAGGAACGCGCCGATCGGGCGGCCCGAGGCGCGCCGGATCACCTCGCCCACGAGCCAGCCGTAGTTCACGGCGTGGTAGCCGTTCGCGGTGCCGGGCTCCCAGGCCGGCGTCATCCCCTCGAGGTGCCCGATCATCCCGTCCCAGTCGAGCGTCTGCTCGTAGCGTGTGACGCCGTCGGGGCACATCGGAATGCCGCCCTGGTGCGAGAGCAGGTGGCGGACGGTGATCCTGTCCTTGCCGCGCTCGCGTCCCGCCCGCGCGAACCCGGGCCAGTGCTGCGTCACGAGGTCGTCGAGGCCGACCTTGCCGCGCTCGACCAGCAGGTGGAGACACGCGGCGGTGACACCCTTGGTGGTCGAGAAGACGGTGGCGCGCGTGTCGCGCTCCCAGGCGCGGGCCGGGCGGCCGGCCGAGGCAGGCTCCGCCACGCCGGCCCAGGCGTCGACGACGGGCTCGCCGTCCAGGTAGACGCAGACCGCCACGCCGAGGTGCCTGCCCTCGGCGAGCTGCTGGTCGAGGAGGTCGCCGAGGCGGGCGAAACGCGGGCTGACGTGACCTTGCATGGGTCTCCCTTCGGGCGGCCAGCTTATCACGAGGCCGTCGGTTAGCGTCCCTCCCGATGGCGGAGACCGAACGCAGCGCCGACGCGCGCGCACCCGCACCGCGCGTCCTCGTCGTCGACGACGACAAGAACATCCGCGTGACCCTTCGCGTCTGCCTCGAAGGGATGGGCTGCGAGGTGCACGCCGTGGGACAATCCGACGCCGCGCTCGCTGCGGTCGCGGAGCGCTCCTTCGACCTCGCGTTCCTGGACCTGCGGCTCGGGGCCGCGAGCGGCCTCGATCTCCTGCCCCGCCTCCTGGCCGAGAGCCCGGGCCTCGCGGTCGTCGTCGTGACGGCCTACGCGACCGTCGACACGGCGGTCGAGGCGGTGAAGCGCGGCGCCGCCGACTACCTGCCGAAGCCGTTCACGCCGGAGCAGATCCGCCACGTCGTGCAGCGCATCACGGCGGCGCGCGGCGCGCGGCGCCAGCTCGCGCGGCTCGAGCAGGAGCTGCGCGAGAGCGTGCCCGAGATCGACGTCGAGACCGACTCTCCCGCGATGCGCGCGGCGCTCGACACCGTGGCGCGCGCCGCGCCGTCGGACGCGCCCGTGCTCCTGCGCGGCGAGAGCGGCACCGGGAAGGGCGTCCTCGCGCGCCTGCTCCACGCGGAGAGCCCGCGGCGCGAGCGGCCGTTCGTGGTCGTGAACTGCCCCACGCTCTCGGCGGACCTGCTCGCGAGCGAGCTGTTCGGCCACGCGCGCGGCGCGTTCACGGGCGCCGTGCGCGATCAGGCGGGCCGCGTCGAGGCCGCGGAGGGCGGGACGCTCTTCCTCGACGAGATCGCGGAGATCGCGCCGACGCTCCAGGCGAAGCTCCTGCGCTTCCTCCAGGAGAAGCAGTTCGAGCGCCTCGGCGAGACGCGCACGCGCCGCGCCGACGTGCGCATCGTGGCCGCCACGAACCGCGACCTCGCCGCCGACGTCGCCGCGGGCCGCTTCCGGGAGGACCTCTACTACCGCCTCGCCGTGGTCGAGCTCCGCGTGCCCCCGCTGCGGGAGCGGCCCGAGGACGTGCTTCGTCTCGCGCGCCGCTTCCTCGCCTTCTTCTCGCGCGCGGCCGGGCGCCGCGAGCAGACGCTCGCGCCGGCCGCCGAGGCTGCGCTGACGGCCTACGCCTGGCCGGGCAACGTGCGCGAGCTCCGCAACGCGATGGAGCGCTGCGCCATCCTCTGGCCCGCGGACGTCGTCCCGCCCGAAGCGCTGCCCGAGCGCATCGGCGCCGCGGTAGCGGCAGGGCCGCGTGTCGGGCAGGACGTGTCGCTCGAGGACCTGGAGCGCGAGCACATCCAGCGCGTGCTCGCGCGTGCGCCGACGCTCGAAGATGCGGCGCGGATCCTCGGCATCGACGACTCGACGCTGTGGCGCAAGCGGAAGCGCTACGGCCTCTAGGCGCGAACGCCCGGGCTCACGCACGGCAGCGTGAACCAGAAGACGGAGCCGGCTCCGGGCGCGGCCTCCACGCCGATCGCCCCGCCGTGCGCACGCACCGCGTCGCGCGCGATTGCGAGGCCGAGGCCGGTGCCCCCGCCCGCTCCTCGGTAGAACCGTTCGAAGACGCGGGGCTGGTCCTCGGGCGCGATGCCGGGGCCGCCGTCCTCCACCTCGAAGCGCACGTCGCCGTCCGCCCGGCGCGCGCGCAGCACGACGCGGCCTTCGGGCTTGGTGTGTCGGATCGCGTTCTCGATCAGATTCGCGAACACGAGGTCGATGCGCGACAGGTCGACGTGCACGGCGAGCGCACCGTCCACCGGCTCGACCAGCAGCGTGATCGACTTCGCGGCCGCGCTGGCGCGGGAGGCGTGCTCGGCGCGCTCGAGGAGCGCGGCCGCATCGGCCTCCGCGAGGTCGAGTGGCGCGCCGGACTGGAGGCGAGCGAGGTCGAGCAGCTCGTCCACCATGCTCTGGAGGCGCTCGCACTCCTCGCGCGAGGCGTACAGCAGGTCCTTCTGCTTCGCGGTGAGCGGTCCCGCCTGGCCTTCGAGACACAGGTGGATCGCCATGCGAAGCGACGTGAGCGGGGTGCGGAACTGGTGCGCGACGGTCGACACGACGTCCTGTCGCAGCTCGTCGAACCGGCGCCAGCGCGTGATGTCCTGGAGCACCACGGTGACGCCCACGACGCCGCCCTCCTCCTCGTAGATCGGCTCCGCGCGGGGGAGGAAGGAGCGCTCCTCACCGCGCTGCTCGACGGTGATCGCCTCCTCGAAGCCCCGCGGCACGTACGCGCCCTTCCCCGAGAGCACGTGGGCGCGGACGCGCTCCACGACCTCCCGCAGGGCCGGCGCAAGCGCGTCGAGACGGGGCGCCGGGCCCGCGTCCGGCCCGAGCAGCGCCTCGGCGGCGCGGTTCGCGTTCTGCAACGCGCCGTCGCCGGCGAACACCACGACCGGATCGGGTAGCGCGTTCAGCGCCGCCTGCACGGCGAGCTGTTGCTGGAGCATCTCGCCGAGCGAGCTGCGGCGGTACTCCTCGATCCGGTCGGCCATCGCGTTGAACGTGTGGGCGAGCTGCGCCACCTCGGCTCCGCCGCGCGCGTGCGCGCGCACGGCGAGATCGCCGCGTCCGAACTGCTCGACCGCCAGACCCAGGGCGGTGAGCGGCCGCAGCGTGCGCGATGCGAGCCCCCACGACGCCAGCAACCCCAGCGCGAGCGCCGCGATCGCGGCGACGAGCATCGCCGCGCCGACGCGCTCGGACTGCGTGCGGGCGTTCTCGCTGGTCCGCACCATCGCGTCCTGGTTCAGCGCGAGGATGCCCTGGGCGCCCGCCTTCAGCGCCTGGAAGCGCGGTCCGAGCTCGCGGAAGTAGCAGTCCTCGACGGCGTTCTCGTCTGCGAGCGCCAGACACCCGTCGAGCTCGCGCTGGTACTGCTCCCACGCCGAGCGCGCCCGGGCGACGAGCTCGGGCTCGCCCGGCTCGGTGAGGTTTCCCTCCTCGACCCCCAGCTCGTCCTCGAACAACTTCCGGTGGGGCGCGATCTGCGCCATGCCCTCGTCCCGATGGCCGAGCGCCACGTAGAGCACCGCGCTGTCGAGCCGCTCGAGCGCCTCCTTCATGCGCTGCGCGGCGAGGACGCTGCGGTAGTTCTCGGCCAGGATGGCCTCGGACGTGTGCCCGAGGAACGAGATCGAGCGCACCGCGAAGACGCCGAGCAGCACGAGCGCGAGCGCGAGCGGCGCGGCCGCGAGGAGGAGGCGGGCGCGGATCGTCACGACGCAGGTTCCGTCTCGCGCGCGCCCACGAGATAGAGGTCGAAGTCGTCGGCCTCGCGGACCATGCGGAACATGAAGTCGCGCCCGAAGAGGCGGCGCCACACCGGCTGCTCGGTGCGCCCGATGAGGATGTGCCGCACGGCGTGCGAGCGCGCGAAGTCGAGCAGCGCGTCGACCGTATCGCGGCCCTGGAGCCGGACGATCTCCGCGCCGAGCTCGCGCGCCTTCTCGATGTTCGCGTGGAGCAGGCGCTGCGACGCCGAGTCGATGCGGTCGGGCGCCTCGGCGGGCGTCTCCACGTAGGCGACGTACCACTCGGTGTTGAGCCGCCCGGCGAGGCGCGAGCCGCGGCGGAGCAGCGCGGCCGCCCGAGGCGAGCGCGACGAGATGCAGACCATGACGCGCTCGCTGGCCGCCTTCTGGAGGGCGGGCTCGGCGCCCGGGGCGCGCTGCGAGACGAGGGCCGCGCGCCCCAGGCTCTCCGCCACCTCCCGCAGCGCGAGCTCCCGCAGGGTCGACAGCTTGTCCTGCTGGAAGAAGTGCGTGAGCGCCTGCGCGACCTTCTCCGGCGCGTAGATCTTGCCGGCGCGGAGCCGCTCCAGCAGGTCCTCGACCGCGAGATCGAGGTTCACCACCTGGTCGGCCTGCTGCAGGAACGTGTCGGGCACGGTCTCGCGGATCTCCACGCCCGTGGCCCGCTCGACCATGTCCTTCAGGCTCTCGAGGTGCTGGATGTTGAACGCGCAGATCACGTTCACGCCGGCGTCGAGCAGAGCGTAGACGTCCTGGTACCGCTTCGCATGATGGGAGCCCGGGACGTTGGTGTGAGCGATCTCGTCGACGAGCACGAGCTGCGGCCTCCGCGCGAGGACAGCGTCGACGTCCATCTCCTGCACCCGCAGGCCCCGGTACTCGAAGGCCCGGAGCGGGACCACCTCGAGGCCGCTCACGAGCGCCGCCGTCTCCGCGCGCCCGTGCGTCTCGACGAAGCCCACGACCACGTCGACCCCGCGCTTCGCGAGCGCGTGCGCCTCCTCGAGCATGCGGTAGGTCTTGCCGACGCCCGCCGCGAAGCCGATGTAGACCTTGAGACGGCCTCGCCGCGACCGCTCGACGAGCTCGAGGAAGTCCTCGGCGCGGGGCCTCGCCACGCCGTTACTCCGGCGGTCTGCCGAAGCGCCGGTCGAGCGCGACGTTCACGAGGAGCACGTTGACGCGCGGCTCGCCGAGCACGCCGAGCGCGCGCGGCTCGACGTGGTCCTCGATCACCTCGCGGACGCGCTGGACGTCGATGCCTCGGGCGCCAGCGATGCGCGGCGCCTGCCACAGGGCGACGTCGGGCGAGAGATGCGGATCGAGCCCGCTCGCGGAGGCGGTCACCAGCTCCGCGGGGATCGGCCCAGGGGCGTCCGGGTTCGCGGCCCGCAGCTTCTCCACCTCGGCGGCGGCCCGGTCGTGCAGCTTCTGCGACGTTGGCCCGAGGTTCGAGCCGCTCGACGCCGCGGCGTCCCACCCGTCGCCCGCGGCGGACGGCCGCGGCTGGAGATACGCCGGCTTCGTGAACGGCTGCCCGATCAGCTCCGACCCGACCACGTTGCCGTGCTCGTCCGTCACCAGGCTTCCGTTGGCCTCGCGCGGGAACAGGACCTGAGCGGCACCGGTCAAGGCGAACGGATAGACGAGGCCGGTCAGCACCAGCGTCGCGAGGGTCATGCGCAGCGCGATCCAGATCTCACGGGACACGACATCCTCCTCCGGGCCCTAGACGAGCCCGACGCCCACGAGCAGCACGTCGATGAACTTGATGCCGAGGAACGGCGCGATGACGCCGCCGAGCCCGTACACGAGCAGGGACCGGCGGAACAGCGCGGCCGCTCCGATCGGGCGGTAGCGGACGCCACGCAGCGCGAGCGGGATCAGCAGCACGATGATGATCGCGTTGAAGATCACCGCGGACAGGATCGCGCTCTCCGGTGACCCGAGCCTCATCACGTTGAGCGGCGCGATCTCGGGAAACGCCGCGACGAAGAGCGCCGGCAGGATCGCGAAGTACTTCGCGACGTCGTTCGCGATCGAGAACGTCGTGAGCGATCCCCGCGTCATGAGGAGCTGCTTCCCGATCTCGACCACCTCGAGCAGCTTGGTCGGGTCGGAGTCCAGATCGACCATGTTCGCGGCCTCCTTCGCGGCCTGCGTGCCGGTGTTCATCGCCATGCCGACGTCGGCCTGCGCGAGCGCGGGCGCGTCGTTCGTGCCGTCACCGGTCATCGCGACGAGCTTGCCCTTGCCCTGCTCCTCCCGGATCAGCTCCATCTTGCGCTCCGGGGTCGCCTCGGCGAGGAAGTCGTCCACTCCCGCCTCGCGCGCGATCGTGGCCGCCGTGCGCGGGTTGTCGCCCGTGATCATCACGGTCCGGATCCCCATTGCGCGGAAGCGCGCGAGGCGGTCCTTGATCCCGAGCTTCACGACGTCCTTGAGGTGGATGATGCCGAGCACTCGCTTGCCGTCGCACACTGCGAGCGGGGTCCCGCCGGCGTCGCCGATCCGTTCGGCGACGGCGTTCACGTCGTGCGGGATGTAGCCGCCCCGCGCAGAGACGTGCTGCGCGACGGCGTCGACGGCGCCCTTGCGGTAGGTGTGGCCGTCGAGGTCGCAGCCGCTCATGCGCGTCTGCGCGGTGAACGGCACGAAGCGGGAGCCGGGGGCGGCTTGCGTTTGCACGGCGCCGGCGTGCCGCTCGCGCAGCAGCGCGACGATGGAGCGGCCTTCCGGCGTCTCGTCCGCCACGCTCGCGTAGTAGGAGGCCTCGGCGAGCTCCTCGATCCGAACGCCCTGGCTCGGCACCAGCTCGCTCGCGACCCGGTTCCCGATCGTGATCGTGCCGGTCTTGTCGAGGAGCAGGGTGTCGACGTCGCCCGACGCCTCGATCGCCCGCCCGCTCATCGCGAGCACGTTCTTCTGGAGCAGCCGGTCCATGCCGGCGATGCCGATCGCGGAGAGAAGACCGCCGATGGTGGTCGGGATGAGGCACACGAGGAGGGCGAGGATCACCGTTGGCCCGAGCTCGATCCCGGAGTACTTCGCGAACGGTACGAGGGTGACGCAGGCGACCAGGAAGATCAGCGTCATCGCCACCAGGAGGATGTGGAGCGCGATCTCGTTCGGCGTCTTCTGCCGCGCGGCGCCCTCCACCAGCGCGATCATCCGCTCGAGGAACGACTCGCCCGGATTGGCGCTGATGCGCACGACGATCCGGTCGGACAGCACCTTGGTGCCGCCGGTGACGGCCGAGCGGTCGCCGCCGCTCTCGCGGATCACGGGCGCCGACTCGCCGGTCACGGCCGACTCGTCCACGGATGCGATCCCCTCGATCACGTCGCCGTCGCCAGGGATGATCTCGCCGGCCACCACCTCCACCACGTCGCTGCGCCGCAGCTGGGACGCGGACACCGTCTCGACCGCGCCGTCGCGGATCCGCTTCGCCGTGGTGTCGCGTCGCATCCGCCGGAGCGTGTCGGCCTGCGCCTTGCCGCGGCCCTCGGCGACGGCCTCCGCGTAGTTCGCGAAGATCACCGTGAACCACAGCACGAGGCTCACGGCGAAGGTGAACCACGCCGGCGGCGCGCCCTCCGGCGGGGCGACGACGTCGCGCAGCCACAGCCCCGTGGTGAGCACCGCTCCCACCTCGACCACGAGCATCACGGGGTTCTTCGCGATGAGCGTGGGCGAGAGCTTGCGCAGGCTGTCCGTCGCGGCGCGGAGCAGGATGCCGCGATCGAGCAGCGAGAGCGCCTTGGCGCGGGGACCGGCCATGGTGTGCCTCCTAGTAGAGCTTCCCGGCCTGGGCCAGGAAGTGCTCGACCACGGGGCCGAGCGCGAGGACGGGGAAGAAGGTGAGCGCGCCGACGATGACGATCACGCCCACGAGGAGCGCGGCGAACGTGAGGCCGTTGGTCGGGAAGGTTCCGGGCCCGGGGGCCAGCACCTTCTTCCCGACCATCGAGCCGCCGATCGCGAGCGCGGGCACGATCATGAGGAAGCGCCCGGCGAGCATGCCGAGCCCCATGGTAGTGTCCCAGAACGGCGTATTCGCGTTGAGCCCGGCGAAGGCCGATCCGTTGTTGCCCGCGGCGCTGCTGAAGGCGTACAGCATCTCGCTGAGGCCGTGGGGCCCGGCGTTGTTCAGGGACGACACGCCGTAGGGCGCGAGCGCCGCCCACGCCGCGAAGCCGAGGATGAGGAGCGGGAAGATCAGGATGTAGAGCGCCGCGAGCTTCATCTCGCGCGCCTCCACCTTCTTGCCCAGGTACTCCGGGGTCCGCCCGACCATGAGCCCCGCGATGAAGACGGAGAGCAGGACGAAGACGAGCATGCCGTAGAGCCCGGCGCCCACGCCGCCGAAGATCACCTCCCCGAGCTGGATGTTGAAGAGGGGCACGAGGCCGCCGAGCGGCGTGAAGCTGTCGTGCATCGAGTTCACCGAGCCGTTCGAGGCGTCGGTGGTGGCCGTCGCCCAGAGCGCCGAGTTCACGACGCCGAAGCGGACCTCCTTCCCCTCCAGGTTGCCCGCGCCCTGGTCCACCGCAAGCGACGCGAGGGCGGGATTCGGGTGGGCCTCGGCCCAGTAGGCGGTCGTGGTGCCCACGGCGAAGAGCAGCGCCATGGCCGCGAAGAGCATCCAACCCTGGCGCGAGTCGCGCGCCATCCGCCCGTAGGTGTACGTGAGCGCCGCCGAGATCGCGAGGATCGACCACATCTCCAGGAAGTTCGTGAGGGGCGTCGGGTTCTCGAAGGGATGCGAGGAGTTCACGTTGAAGAAGCCGCCGCCATTCGTGCCGAGCTGCTTGATGATCACCTGGGACGCGGCCGGGCCCAGCGCCAGGGTCTGCTTCGCGCCCTCGAGCGTGGTCACCTCGAGGTAGGGCGACAGGTTCTGGATCATCCCGCCGGCGACGAGCACCAGCGCCCCTACGACGGACATGGGAAGCAGCACGTAGACCGTCCCGCGCGTGAGATCGGCCCAGAAATTTCCGACGGTGCGCGGAGCGCCGACGGGGAGGACGCGCGTGAGCCCACGCGCGAGGGCCAGCGCGATCCCGATGCCCGCCGCGGCGGATGTGAAATTGTGCCACGCGAGGCCCGCCATCTGTGACAGATAGGACATGGTCGACTCGCCGCCGTAGGACTGCCAGTTCGTGTTCGTCGTGAAGCTCACCGCGGTGTTCCAGGCGAGGTGCTCCGACAGCGCGGGCAGGCCCTGCGGGTTGAGCGGCAGCCAGGCCTGGAGCCGGAAGATCGCGTAGCTCACCAGGAGGCTGAACGCGCTGAAGGCGAGAAGCGCGAAGGCGTACTGGAGCCACGTCTGCTCCCGCGCCGGATCCACACCGCACACGCGGTAGAGCGCGCGCTCGACCGGCCCGAAGACGCGCCCGAAGGGGCGCCGCTCGCCCTCGAACACGCGGTAGAGGTAGATCCCGAGCGGCTTCGTCACCGCGAGCACGAGTCCGAAGTAGACGAGGATCTGGAGCCAGCCGTTCGCCGTCATGGCGCTTCCCCCTCAGAACCGTTCGGGACGCAGGAGCGCGTACACGAGGTACACGGTCAACCCGATCGAAACCATCACGCCGAGCCAGAGATCGAAGGTCATCGGACCCTCCCTACAGCCGCTCGCACGCCGAGACGTAGAGCGCGGCGATCGCGAAGAAGGCCAGCGTGGCCCCCACGAAGGCGAGATCCAGCATTGGCTCCTCCTGCCGCGCCAGCGCGGCTCCCGGCTACGCCAAAGCACGTCTCGTGCCAGCCGCGGGGGCACGGCGGGACGCGAGGCCGCCGGCCGGGTTGCAGGATGCGGGATCGGGGACCGACGAGGCGTGCGGAATGCACGCTACGGCGCGGAGCGCTCCTCGGGGCTCGGGGCGCCCGCAGGTGCGCTCCAGACGCCGTCGCCGTCGGCGTCGACGAAGATCGGGTTGCTGAACGCGAAGGGCGTGAAGCCGGGCAGGACGGCTGCGTAGGTCTCGTCGGGCTCGCCCTCGACTTCGACGGTCACGAAGGCGTCGCTTTCGAAGCGGTGCGGGAAGCCGATGAGCGACCCGCGCTCGAGCGGCGCCTCGTGCTCCACGACCCCGTTCACGTACACGCGCACGCGTGACACCGGCACCCACGGCGCCGCCTGCGCCTCGACCCGGATCGAGCCCTCGCGCCCGACGAAGCGGTCGCCCGGCCCCGCGTCGCCGATCGAGACGCGGAGCAGCGGCCCGGTCGTCCCGATCACCCGCCCCGCGCGGATCGCCCGCACGAACGCGTCCTGGTCGAGCGCCACCTCGCCGGCCGCCGGAGCGTCCGGCGGCCCCATCTGGATCAGGTTCCGCGGCGCCGCCGCGATCTCACGCAGGAGGTGCGAGTCGCTGTTCGCGGTGCCCGTCCGCACCACGCCCTGACGCAGCAAGGCGAACCAGTCCTCGCGCACGGCCCGGTACCGCGGCATGTGCGATCCGTTGAGCAGCTCGATCGCGTCGAAGTCGAGATCGCGCGCGCCGGTCGCCGGGTCGCGTTCGAGCAGCAACGAGTTCGGCCAGGCCTCGAGCCGGCTCTTGGGATCGAACGGCTCACCTGCCGTCGAGAGGTGGCTGAAGAACGCCTGATCGTGGAGCGCCAGATGCTCCGAGAGCGGGTGGTTGAGCTGCACGATCCGCGTACCGCCGAGACCGCGCGCGGCGGCGATCACCTCGCGCAGCCGCCGGCCCTCGTTCGGCAGCGCGCCCCGGCGGTACTCCCGCGGCCGCTGGTCCAGCGGAAAGACGTTCGCGTGACCGAACGTGTAGGGCGCCACGGGCGTCGGAACGGCGCTCGTCACCTCCTGGCCGATGACGCTCGCGATCCGCCCCGCGAGTCCGAGCTCGTGGATCACCGGGCCGTAGTCGGTGAGCATGTCGTGGTCGGTGGCCACGATCACGTCGCAGCCGTCGGCCACGTACGAGGCGAGCCGCCGGTCGAGCGGCAGCGCGGAATCGTCGCTCGGCGCGGCGTGGACGTGGAGATCCGCGGAGATCCAGCCCGGGGTGCCGAGCATCCGCTCGGGCGGCGCGATCGCGAGCGCGACGCTCCCGCCCGCGGGCACCTCGAGCTCCGCGCGCGTGACCGAGAAGAGCGGCCCGCGCGTCGCCAGCACGAGGTAGCGGCCCGGCTGCACGGGCGCCCACTCGGGATCCGTCGCGACACCGGCGAGGCTCACGTCACGGGTCAGCGTGGACGACGGCGGCTGCTCGTCACCGAAGGTGACCGCGGGCCGCTCGTCGCCGAAGCGCGGATCGGGCGTCCCGTCGCGCCCGAGGAACACGAGGCGCATCGCCCTTCCGCGCGGAAGCACCACGCGCCCGAGAGGCGGAGCGGACACCTCGCCGAGGTCGACGTCGGCGTCGCCGACGCTGAACGCGCGCTGCTTCTCTCCGCCCGCGCAGCCCAGCACGTCGAGCCGATACGAGCCGCCGGGCAGCCGGAGCGAGAAGCGCCCGTCCGGCTCCGGGCGCACCTCCGTGGTCACGCGCCCCGTCGCGTCGTGGACGTGCAGCCGCGCCCCGGCATCGCCGACGCGGCCCGTCACCGCGTGGGTGTCCTCGAAGATCCGGTCCGTGAGCGACGCCGCGTCCGCGCGCGACGATACGAGCACTTCGCGCTCGAAGACGAGCGCATCGCCCGGCTCGAGGTCCATGAAGAGCGTCTGCATCATCTCGAGCGGACCGAGCGCGAGCGCGGCGTCCCGCCAGAACGGCGACGAGAACGCCGCGAAGCCCGAGAAGTTCATCCCGGAGATCGAGAGCGTCGGAAGGGCGAGCGACTCGCGTCCCGGCCGGTCGAGCCGCGCGCCCTTCACGCGCACCGCGTAGGCGATGCCGGGCTCGATCGCGTCGGCGCCGACGAGCAGCACGGTGTCGGCCGCGCCGACCGCGCGCGCCACGGACAGCGCGCTGCCCACGTCCACCTTTGGGTGCGCGAAGCCCCGCGAGAGGCCGCCCGCGCGCGTGTCGAGCGCGAACGGCCGCACGGCGTGCTCCGAGTGCAGGGCGATGTCGCCGAACGCGAAGAGCCGCTCACCCGCGGCCCTGCGGGTGACCCGCGTCGTGATGCGGAGACGCTCGGCCTCGCGCAGGTCGAGCGACCAGAGCGTGACCACCTCGAGGCCCCACTGCGCGCCCTCGGCCACGATGCGCACCGAGTCGCCGCCGCCCTGCACCGTCACCCGCTCGACCGGGAACGCGCCCGAGCGCGACAGGTTCGCCAGCGGCTGGAGCAGCACGAGCTGGTCGTCGCCGCGCCCGCAGTGGCCGAGGTCGACCAGCGCGCCTCCCGATACCGCGAGATCGCTCTCGTGGGCGGGATCGGAGACAACGGCGCACAGGACGCCGTTCGAGATGCCCCAGTCGCCGATGCCGCCCGTCGCGTCGACACCGCCTGGCGACAGGCGGAGGAAGTTCGCCGCATCGATGCGTGCGCCGACGAGCGCGCTCCCCGGCTCCTCCGCTCGCGTCGGGGCAGCGGCCGCGGCGACTCCGGCGCACAGCGCTGCCCTCGCCAATCGTCCGAGCTTCGATCGCGTCACAGCGCCACCCCTGGCCCGGCGGCCCCACCGGTCTCGGCACCCGCCTCGCCCGATTCGCCGCCCGGATCGCCCGCTCCCCCGCCCAGACGCACGAGCACGAGGTCCTCGCGCTCCGGCGGCCGGCCCTCGGCGGTGCGCGCCGCAACGGGCGGGGGCGGACGGCCGCCGAACGCCGCGGGATCCGCCGCCCACGCCGCGAGGAGCGACTCCGGCATCACGACCCAGTGCGGCGTCGGCTCGGCCGCGAGGCGCGGAAGCTCCGCGAACGAGAGCGGCGCATCGTTGCGCTGGAGCAGGAACGGCACCTCCCAGCTCCGCACCTGACACAGCACGAGGTCGGAGGAGGGCGCCGCGCGCTCGGCCGCGGCCACGAATCTGCGCGCGTCGGGCGCGTGGCCCTCTTGCGCGGGCGCGGAGAGCGTCTGCGCCCACGCGAGACCGAGCAGCGCCTGCCCCGCGAGCGCGGCGACGAGGCGCGCGCGCGGCTCGGCCCGGGCGCGCAGCGCGCCGCGCAGCGGGAGCAGTGCGAGCAGACACGCGCCGAACGCCCAGAGCGGCGGCGACACCGTGGTGTGGATGACTCCGAGCCAGGCGGCGGGCACGGCGAGGAGGGCGAAGACCGAGGCACCGAGCGCCCAGCCCCGGGCGCCGAGCGCGACCGCACGCGCCGAGGCCGCGGGAAGTGCGCCGCGCAGCCAGTCCACGATCACCGACCCGGCGAGGAGCGCGCCCGGGGCGTACATCGGCAGCAGGTGATCCGGGCGCTTGTTCGGCGGGAACAGGAACACGAAGAGGCCGCCGGCGATCCACGCGACCAGCAGGAAGGCGGGGTCTGCAGTCCGACCATGACGCCGGAACGCGACGGGCAGGAGAAGCGACCACGGCAGCAGCTTCACGAAATAGTAGGCCACGAGGTACCAGAAGGGCTGGGACTTCGCTCCTGCGTGGATGCCCGTGTTGGTGAGCTGGTCCACGAGGTGGAGCGCGAACATCTGCCGCATCTCGTCCCAGTGGAGCGCGAAGGCGGGCACGAGCCACAGCGCGAGCAGACCGGCCACGATCGCGAGGCCACGCAGGGGCCGCAGCGCCCGGAGCCCGGCGAGATCGCGCCGTGCGGCGAGATCGATCGCGACGACAGCGAGCGGGACCGCGAGGCCTGCCGGGCCCTTCGTGAGCGTCGCGAGACCCACGCAGACCCAGAACGCGACGTCGCGCCGGGCGAGCCATCCGAGGAGCGCGAGCGCGATGAAGGCGGAGAGCAGCATGTCGGTGCGCGCAAAGAAGGCGAGCTTCGTCAGGTGCTGGAGCGTCGCGAGGAGCGCCACACCGACGAGGGCCGCCGTCGGGTCGAGAAGGCGACGCCCGATCGCGTAGGTCGCGAAGCCGAGCACCAGCATCGCCAGCACCGAGGGTAGCCGGACGGTGACCTCGTCGAGGCCGAACGCGGCTCCGCCGAGCGCCGCCAGCCAGGTGTAGAGCGGGGGCTTCGATGCCACGTCGCCCCGGTCGTGGGGTACCAGCCAGTCGCCCTGCAGGGCGCCCACGACGTACATCGCCTGCTTCCCCTGGTCGTGCAGCTCGAGGTCGTTCGGGCTCGCGATGCCGACGATCGCGGGCCAGGCGCACAGCACGAGCACCGCGCAGAGCCGCCAGAGCTCCGCCGCCGCACCGTCGCTCCGCGGGGCGGCCGCGCTCGGCGGGCCGCCGCTCACGGCCCCACGAGCTCGTTGCGGACGTGCCCCCCCAGGTCGACGGAGTAGCGCGCCTCGAGCCGCGGCTGCGCGCCGGCGAGGAGCGGGAGCGAGGAGGTGCTGAACAACGACACGAAGAGGCGTTCGTCCACCGCCGCTCCAGCGAGATCGATCCGCACGAACCCCGGCGCCTCGAGCGCGAAGAGGCGGTGCGGCGGCGCAAACCGGACGGGCTTCGGACGCCCGCCCGCGCCGGAGATGACGTGCAGACCGGGAAGCGGCGCCTTGCCCTGGAGCACCTGGAGATTGTGGACGTGTCCGGACAGGAAGAGCTGCACCGGAACGCCCGCGTCCGCGATCGCCTTCCGCACGGCCTCGGTGTAGCGCGCTTCCTCGCCTGCGGGGTTCAGGTCCTCCCCGTCGGCGTACGCGATCGGCTGGTGTGCGGCGAGGATGCGCCACGGCCCCCGCGCGGCGGCGAGCGACGCGCGGAGCGGCTCGGCGTCGCCGCGCTTCGAGAGGAGGGTGGAGTCGATCAGCACGAGATCGACGCCCGGCGCCACGGTGCGCACCTCGACCGGCCGGTGGCCGACGCTCCAGCCCGGCACGAAGCGGGGCACGGCGTCGACCTCGAGGGCCGGACCGTCGTCCGACTTGTAGTCGTGGTTGCCGAACACGACGTGCACGGGCACGGGGCGACGCGCCGACTCCGGCACCGGGCACGCGTCCGAGACGTCCGCCGAGCGCGGCCCGTCGAGGGCGAGGAAGGCGCAGTACGGCCGCACCACGTTCTCGCGCACGCGCTCCTCCAGCTCGGGCTGGAAGAGCCCCTCGTCGTAGAAGTTGTCCCCGAGCAGCACGATCCCGTCGACGGGCGCGCGCCGCGCTTCGGCCGTCATCCCGCGGCCCACCGCCACCTGCTTCGACAGCAGGCCGTGCAGGCGCGGCACGATCCCCGTGTCGCCGACCGCGAGCAGCGAGAGCCGGCTCGCGCCGGGGAGCGCCGGGGGCGCGGGAGCCGGCGCTCCGCAGCCGTGACACACCAGCGCGAATGCCGCGAGGAAGGCAGCCGCGCGTCGCGTCGGGAGGACGGCGCGCCTGCGACCGGAGAAGCGCGGGCGGGGAATCGGCATCGCGGGCGCCTAGCCGCCCTCCACCCGGCCCACGGGCAGGCGCACGGTGAAGCTGGAGCCCGAGCCCGGGGCGCTCGTGAGCTCGATCTCGCCGCCGTGCGCACGCGCGATCTCGCGTGCGATCGGGAGTCCGAGCCCGGCGCCGGGGACGTCCTGTCGCGCGCCGGAGCGGTGGAAACGCGCGAAGATGCGCTCCTGCTCGGCCGGCGCGACGCCCACGCCGGTGTCGCGCACCCGCACCCACACCTGGCCCCCTTCCGTCGCGGCGTCGATCGTGACGCGTCCGCCGGCGGCCGTGTACTTGAGCGCGTTGTGCACGAGGTTCGCGAAGAGCTGGTGGAGCCACGTCGGATCGCCGGAGAGGACGACGTCCGGACACGCTTCGCGCGAGAGCTCGATGTTGCCCTCTTCGGCCACCGGCGCGAAGAAGTCGACCACTTCGTCGAGCAGCGGCACGAGCGGCACGTTCTCGCGCCGTGTCGGCTCGATGCCGGCCTCCGAGCTGGCGAGCCGCAGCATGCCGCTCACGGCGTCGCCGAGGCGCTCCACCTCCTCCACCAGCCCGCCGAGCACCGCGCGATACTCGTCGGGCATCCTGTCCTTCTCGAGCGTGACCTCGATCTGGCTGCGCAGCGCCGCGAGCGGCGTACGCAGCTCGTGGGCCGCGTCGGCGGAGAACTGCCGCATCCGGTCCATGCTCTGGTGGAGCCGCGCGATCATGTCGTTCAGCGTTGCCGCGAGCTGGTCGAGCTCGTCGCCCGAGCCGGTCGTCGGGATGCGCTCGTCCACGTTGGCCGCGCTGATCCGGCGTGCGGTCGCCGTGATTGCCGCGATGGGCCGCAGGCTTCCGCGCGCGAGCAGGTATCCGAGGACGGCGGTCAGGGCCGTGACGACGCCGAGCGCGAGGGCGAAATTGCGCGCGAGGTGGCGAGCATCGCGAACGAAGCGGCGCGTGTGGATCCCGATCAGCAGGATGCCCTCGGGCGACCGGGTGGCGATGATGCGATACGGGTAGCGGCCGCCGAGCTCCGCGTCGTAGTAGGCCCGCTCGGGAGCGCCGCCCCCGAGCGCGCTCGGCAACGGGGGGAGCCGTCCGGGGGGGAACCCGCGCGCGACACGGACCTTGCCGTCGGGCCCGATCACCGCGATGCCCAGCTTCACGCCCTCTTCGCCCTGCACGACGTGCGTGTCGGCGTAGGCCTGCAGCCACGCGTCGTCTCCGGGGTGGCTCGCGACCTCCCGGAGCATCTCGCGCATCTGGAGCTCGAGCAGGAGCTCGACGTCCTCCGCCAGGTCGCGATCGATGCGGTTGTAGGCATACACCGCGCAGAGAGTGACGCTGAGGAGCAGCGCCGCGGTGTAGCGCAACGTCCACTTGGTCTGGATCGAGACCGGCTTGCGCTGCAGGATCAAGGCGTTTCGTCGCTCTCGTGCCGCGCCCCGCCGCGCTGGTCGAGCACGTATCCGAGTCCCTTCACGGTGTGCAGGAGCTTCGGCTCGAAGTCGCGATCGATCTTCCTTCGCAGATGGTTCATGTGCACGTCGATCAGGTTCGAGTAGGTCTCGAAGCCGTAGCCCCAGACCTTCTCCGTGATCATCGTGCGCGAGACGACGTGCCCGGCATTGCGCAGCAGGTACTCGAGGAGCGTGAACTCCTTGGGTGTCAGCTCGATCGTCGTCCCCGCGCGTTGCACGAGATGCCGCTGCACGTCGAGCTCGAGGTCGGCGAGCGCGAGGCGACCGCTCGCCGGCTCGTTCAGCCGGCGCCGGGCGATGGCCCGGATCCGCGCCAGCAGCTCCGCGAATGCGAAGGGCTTGGGCAGGTAGTCGTCGGCCCCGAGGTTGAGGCCCTTCACCCGATCGCTGACCTCGCCCCGCGCCGACAGGAAGAGCGCAGGCGTCTCGTCTCCCGCCTTGCGCAGGTCGCGCAGCAGCTCGAACCCGTCGCGCTCCGGGAGCATCACGTCGAGCAGCAGGAGGTCGTACGCGCCGCTGCGCGCGCGGTCCAGGCCGGCGGCGCCGTCCGCCGCCACGTCCACCACGAACCCGTGCTCGCGCAGGCCCTTGTCGATGAACTCGCGCGCGACCGGATCGTCTTCGACGTACAGGATCTTCATCTCGAGAGTCTTCCCGAAGGGCGTGAACGGCCGGTGAACCCGCGGAGCCCGGGACCCGTTCCGTATACTGGTCCAGCCGACGCCCGTGCGCCCCGCTGGGCGCTGGAGGAGACGATGCCTTCGCTTCCCGATCCGCTCCACCCCGCCCTCGTCCACCTCCCGCTGGGGCTGGCCGTGCTGCTTCCCCTGGTCACGCTGCTGTGTCTCGCGGCGATCGCTCGTGGCTTCCTGCCGGCGCGAGCGTGGTGGGGAATCGCGCTCGTGGCTGCGGTCCTCGCGGGCGGCGCGCTGGCGACGGAGGAGGCCGGGGAGGACCAGGTCGAGCGGGTCGAGCCCGTCGTGGGAAAGGACGCGCTCCACGAGCACGAGGAGAGCGGCGAGTGGTTCGTCTGGCTCGCTCTCGGCACCTCGGTCCTGGCTGCGGCGGGCCTGCTCGGCGGCCGTCCCGGGCGGGTGGCGCGCATCGCGACCCTCGTCGCCTCGGCCCTGCTGCTCGCAGCCGGGGTCCGGACCGGTGAGAGCGGCGGGCACCTCGTGTACGTGCATGGCGCCGCGAACGCCTACATCGATCCCGGGCGCGGCGGAACGCCGCCCCCTCCCCACGAACACCGGCCCTAGACGGGCGCGTCACCGCCTGCGCCGCCCAACGCGTCGAGCAGGGCGCGAGCCTTGTCGAGCGCTTCGAGCCACTCCGCCGCGGGCTCGGAGTCGGCCACGACCCCGCCACCCACCTGGAGGTACGCCCGGTCGTTTCGAAGGAGCAGCGTGCGGATCACGACGCAGAGGTCGGCGCCACCCCGCGCGTCGAGGTAGCCGAGTGCGCCCGAGTAGGGACCGCGACGCACGGGTTCGAGCCCGTCGAGGATCCGGAGCGCCGCCCGTTTCGGAGCGCCCGTCATGGAACCCGGCGGGAAGGCCGCCCGCAGCAGGTCGACGGCGTCACGGTCGGACCGCAGGGTGCCGGTGACGGTCGACACGAGCTGGTGGACCGACGCGTAGGACTCGATCGCGCACAGCTCCGGCACCGCCACGCTCCCGGTCTCGCAGACGCGGCCGAGATCGTTGCGCGCGAGATCGACGATCATCACGTTCTCGGCCCGGTCCTTCCCGGAGGCGACGAGATCGGCGCGAAGGCGCGCGTCCAGGGCCGCGGTGCGGCCGCGCGGCCGCGTGCCCTTCATCGGACGCGTCTCGACCCTGCGCCCGGCATCGACCCGGAGGAAGCGCTCGGGCGAGCTTCCGACGAGGGAGAGCTCGGGCAGCTCGAGCCACGCCGCAAACGGCGCCGGATTGACGGCGCGCAGCCGCGTGTAGAGCTCCCACGAATCGCCTTCGAACGGGGCCTCGAGCCGATGGGTGAGACAGACCTGGTACACGTCTCCCGCGGCGATGCGCTCCTTCGCGGTCTCGACGTGCTTCGCGTGCTCCGCCGCATCGGCGGACGAGGCGCCGAGGACGCGCGCGGGCGCCCGCCCCCGCCTCCCGCTCCCGCGCATCCCGCCGCACGCGCCCCCGCCGGCCGCGACCCGCTCCGCGAGCGCCAGCGCAGCCGCTTCGGCCCGCGCCGAGGCGGCGACCGCGTCGTTCGCGAAGCCCAGTCCCACCGCGACGAGGCGCCGACGCGCATGATCGAAGGCCAGGACGCGATCGACGAGGAGCAGCGCCACGTCGGGGAGGCCGAGGGTGTCGGCGCCGTGGAACCGCATCGCCTCGGTCTCCGCGGCGAGCTCGTGTCCGAGGTAGCCGACGGCGCCGCCGACGAACGGCGGCGCGTCTTGGGGCGCGGGAGACGCCGGCGGTCGCGGCAGGATTCGCCGGATCAGCTCGAACGGATCCGCCTCGCCGCAGACGGACAGCGCGGCGAGATCTGGACGCACGGGACGCCGCACGTCGAGGGTATAGGCGCGCCCCGTGATCCGGAGCACGGCGTACGGATCGCATCCCGCGAACGAGAACCGACCGAGGCGCCCGTCCTCGAGCGCGCTGTCGAGCAGCCAGGGGTAGGCCCCGGAGCGGAGCGGTCCGAAGCGCGCGAGGAGGCCGCCCGGCTCCGCGGCGAGCTCGCGCAGGGCGAGCCCGGTCACGCAGCCGTCGCGCGACGTGCTAGTCACACACGGCCCCGCGCGACGCCGAGCCGACGAGCCGCGCATAGCGCCCGAGGGCGCCGCGCGTGAACTTGGGCGCCGGCGGCGCGAAGCCCCTGCTCCGGCGCGCGAGCTCGTCGGCGGACACGGACACGTCGAGCGTTCGCGTGTTCGGGTCGATCACGATGCGGTCGCCGTCGCGCACGAACGCGATCGGACCGCCGTCCACCGCCTCGGGCGCCACGTGCGCGACGCAGTAGCCGTGCGTCGCCCCGGAGAACCGGCCGTCGGTCACGAGCGCGACGTCGGCGCCGAGGCCTGCGCCCTTCACGGCCGCCGTCACGGCGAGCATCTCGCGCATGCCGGGCCCGCCCTTCGGCCCTTCGTTGCGGATCACGATGACCGAGCCCTTCGCGATCCCGCCCTGTGTCAGCGCGTCGAAGGCGGCCTTCTCCCCGTCGAACACGCGCGCCACGCCGTCCACCCGGCGAAGGTTCCCGCCCGCGGTCTTCATCACCGCGCCGTCGGGGGCGAGCGACCCGCGCAGGATCACGATGCCGCCCTCCTTCATGAGCGGGACGTCCGCGCGGTGCACCACGTCCTGGCCGGTCGGGAAGCGGACGGCTTCGAGGTTCTCGGCCAGCGTCTTCCCGGTCACCGTGAGCGCGTCGCCGTGCACGAGCCCCTTGCCGAGCAGCTCGCGCAGCACGACGGAGACGCCGCCGATCCGGTCGAGATCGGTCATGACGTACTTCCCGAACGGTTTCAGGTCGCACAGCTGCGGCGTGCGGCGCGACACGCGGTCGAAGTCGTCGAGCCGGAGGTCGACGCGCGCCTCGTGCGCGATCGCGAGGAGGTGCAGCACGGCGTTGGTCGAGCCGCCGAGCGCCATCACGAGCGCGATCGCGTTCTCGAAGGCCTGCTTCGTGAGGATGCGCCGCGGACGCAGGTCGCGCTCGAGCATGCGGAGCGCCGCCTGCCCCGTCTCGCGCGCCAGCTCCTTGCGGCGCGGGTCGGGGTTCGGGATCGACGCCGAGCCGGGCAGCGCGAGGCCGAGCGCCTCGCTCGCTGCGGCCATCGTGTTCGCCGTGAACATGCCCGCGCACGACCCGGTCGAGGGGCACGCCTTGCGCTCGAGGTCGAGCAGCTCCGCATCGGTCATGCGCCCCGATGCGTGCGCGCCGACCGCCTCGAACACGTCCTGGATCGTGACGTCACGGCCCTGGAAGCAGCCCGGGAGGATCGTGCCGCCGTACAGGAAGACCGACGGCAGATCGATGCGCGCGATCACCATCATCATGCCGGGCAGGCTCTTGTCGCAGCCCGCCAGCGCCACGAGGCCGTCGAAGCGCTCGGCGTGCATCACGAGCTCGATCGAGTCCGCGATCACCTCGCGCGAGGGGAGCGAGGCGTGCATGCCCTCGTGCCCCATCGAGATGCCGTCCGACACCGCGATGGTGTCGAAGCGCAGACCCACGCCGCCGCCCGCGCGCACGGCCTCCTTGGCCAGGTCGGCCTGCGCCGCGAGGTTCATGTTGCAGGGCGTGACCTCGTTCGCCGCCGCCGCGACACCGATCTGCGGCTTCCCGAAGTCCTCCTCGGTGAGGCCGACGGCGCGCAGCATCGCCCGCGCCGGGGCCCGCGCGGCGCCCTCGGTCACGTCGCGGCTGTGGGGACGGGGAAACGGGGACTTGGGGTCGGCCATGGAAACCTCCGGACCCGCTAATGTAGCGCCCGTCGGTTCGAGGAGGACCCATGGCGCTTCCGCCGCCTGCACCGCCGCTGCCCGGTCCCCGCCGCATCGCGCTCCCGAAGAGAACCGGCCCCGGGCAGGCCGGGGGCGGCATCACGCTCTCCGTCCACGAGGCCGGGAGCGGACCCGCAGTGGTCCTCTCGCACGGCTTTCCGGAGCTCGCCTACTCCTGGCGCCACCAGCTCCCCGCCCTCGCCGCGGCGGGCTTTCGCGCGATCGCGCCCGATCAGCGCGGCTACGGGGCCAGCGACCGTCCCGAAGGCATCCCCGCGTACGACATCCACCATCTGACGGGCGACCTCGTCGCGCTGCTCGACGTCCTCGAGGTCGAGAAGGCCGTGTTCGTGGGACACGACTGGGGCGGTCTCGTGGTCTGGCAGATGCCCCTCCTCCACCCGGAGCGCACGGCCGGGGTGATCGGGGTGAACACGCCCTTCCTCCCGCGCGGTCCGATGGCGCCGACGCCGCTCATGCGCGCGCTGGTCGGCGGCCAGGACGAGAAGATGTACATGCTGTGGTTCCAGCCGCCGGGGCAGGCCGAAGGCGTGATGGACGCGCGTGTCGGGCTGGTCTTCGAGAAGCTGATGCGAAGCTCGATCCCCTTCGAGCAGCTCCAGAAGCAGGCCGGCGCGAACGCGGGTGACATGAATCCGTTTCGCCGCCTCGAAGAGCTGCCCGAGATCGGCGAGCCGATCCTGCGGCCCGAAGAGATGGACCACTACGTGAGGACGTTCGAGCGGACGGGCTTCGGCGGCGGCATCCACTGGTACCGCAACCTCGATCGCAACTGGGAGACGACGGCCCACACGGCCGGCCGGAAGGTGGAAGTGCCCTGCCTGATGATCACCGCGGAGTGGGACCCCGTGCTGCGCCCGCAGCTGGCGAACGGCATGGAGGCCTGCGTGCCGGACCTCGAGACCGTGATGATCGGGCAGTGCGGTCACTGGACGCAGCAGGAGAAGCCGGAGGAGCTGAACCGGATCATGACGGGGTGGCTGCGGAAGCGGTTCCTGTAGGGTGGCGTCGGCCCGGTTCGAGGAACGCCCCGGAGTCGGCGCAGCAGGTGACGCCTATGCGCGTTACGTGCTCTTCGTCCTCGTCCTCGTCTACGTCTTCAACTTCCTCGACCGCCAGATCCTCTCGATCCTCGCGGAACGGATCAAGGCCGATCTCGGCCTGAGCGACGCCCAGATGGGCTTCCTCTACGGGACCGCCTTCGCGGTCTTCTACGCGGTCTTCGGCATCCCGCTCGGACGGCTCGCCGACGCGTGGGACCGGCGGCGGCTCATCTCGGTCGGGCTCGCGTTCTGGAGCGCGATGACCGCGCTCTCCGGTCTGTCGCGCAGCTTCACGCAGCTCGGCGCGGCACGGATCGGTGTCGGAGTGGGCGAGGCGAGCGCGAGCCCGGCCGCGTTCTCGCTGCTCTCCGACTACTTCCCGCAGCGCGTGCGCGCCACCGTGCTCGCGCTCTACTCGAGCGGGATCTATCTCGGCGGCGGCATCGGAATCTTCCTCGGCGGCCTCATCGTCGACCGCTGGGACCTCGCCTTCGGCGAGGGTGCGGCGCCGTTCGGCCTGCGCGGGTGGCAGGTGGCCTTCTTCGTCGTCGGGCTGCCCGGGCTCCTGCTCGCGCTCTGGGTGCGCTCCTTGCGCGAGCCGCTGCGGGGCCAGGGCGACGGGATCTTCGCGTCTCGGGTGGAGCGGCCGTTCGCTGCCTTCGGCCGCGAGCTCACGTCGGTGCTGCCGCCGCTCACGCTCTGGAACCTCTGGGAGCTGGGCGCGGGCGTGCGCGGAATCGCGTCGAATCTCGGGGCGGCTGGCGCCCTCGCGCTCGGCGCACTCGGCCTCACGGCGCTCCTCGGCACCGGAGTGCAGTGGGCGGCCCTCGCGGTCGGGCTCTACTCCGCGGTGTCGTGGTCGCAGTCCGTGCGGCTCCGCGACCCCCCGAGCTTCACGGTGATCTTCCACACGCCGACGTTGCGCTGGGCCTCCGTCTCGTTCGCACTGCTCGCGTTCACCGGCTATGCGCTCGGATTCTGGACGGCCCCCTACTTCGTGCGCGTGCTCCACGGCGGCGAGGGCGAGGTGGGCCTCGTGCTCGGCCTCACGGCGGCCGCCGCGGGCTTCACCGGAGTCACCCTCGGCGGAGTCCTCGCCGATCGCTGGCGCCGCGTCTCGCCCGCCGGTCGCCTCTGGGTCGCGGGGCTCACGGCGGTCCTCCCCGTGCCGGTCGCGCTCTGGATGTTCACCACCGAGAGCCGCACCACCGCCTACCTGCTGAACTTCCCGCTCGGCGTGCTGAGCTCGATGTGGATCGGCCCGGGCGCCTCCACCGTCCAGGACCTCGTCCTCCCGCGCATGCGCGCCTCCGCGTCGGCGGCCTACCTGCTCGTCATCACGTTCATCGGCCTCGCTCTCGGTCCCTACACCGTTGGGCGTCTCTCGCTCGCGTTGGGAGACCTGCAGGCCGCCATCCTGTGCGCGCTCTTCGCGAACGCCGGCGCGCTCGCTTGCGCGCTCCTCGCCGCGCGCCACGTCGCGGCGGACGAGACGACGCGCCTCCACCGCGCCCGCGCCGCCGGCGAGCCCGGGCTCTGATGCGGCGCACGAGCCTCCGCAGGCGCCTCCGGACCGTGATCTGCCTCTGTGCGGCCCTCGGCGCGGCCGCGTGCGCCCCGCCGGCCGATCCGGGCCGCACGCGCCCGGAACACGTGCGCGCGACGCCGTACGAGCAGCGCGATCTCGTCGTGAACGGACTGCGCCTGCGGTACATCGACGTGGGACCGACCGAGACCGTCCGGCGCGACCGCGTGCTCGTGCTGATCCCCGGCCACACCTCGCGCGTGGAGGAGTACGACGGGCTCGTGCCCACGCTGTCGCGCCGGCACCGCGTGGTCGTGCTCGACTTCCCGGGCAGCGGCTACTCCGACAAGCCCGACCGCGACTACGACCTCGCCTTCTACGAGGACACGCTGATGGCGTTCCTCGACGCCCTCGGCATCGGCGAGTGCGTGCTCGCGGGCGGGAGCCTCGGCGGAAATCTCGTGCTGCGGCTCGGCCACCGCTTCCCCGAGCGGTTTCCTCGACTCGTGGCCTGGGCGCCGGGCAGCGCGTGGGAGGCGAAGCCGCGTCTCGCCTGGGTGTCGCGCGCCGCGGGCGGCTACGCGCTCTTCTGGCCGACGGTGTGGATCCAGTCCCGATTCTGGTACGGCAAGAGCTGGCCCGGGCGGCAGGCGGCGCTCGACGAGACCTTCGCCTACTACGACGAGGTGATGGGACCGGGCTTCGTGCGCATGTATTGGGGCATGGCCGCCGACCAGGTGGCGCGGAGCCTCTTCCCCCTCGCGCCCGAGATCACCCAGCCCGTGCTGCTGATGTGGGGCGACCAGGACGACGGCGCCAACATGGGGGAAGGCGTCGCGAAGCTGCATCGGCTGCTGCCCCACGACGAGCTGCGCGTCTTCCCGGGCGCGCGGCACTCGCTCGCAGCCGAGATCCCCGGCCCGCTTGCCGACACGATCGACGAGTTCCTGCGGCGTCCGGCGTCTTTGATGCCGTGACGCAGCGGGGTACTCTCCGCGCGTGAAACGCACCTGCTACTTCCACGCCGGCTGCCCGGACGGGTTCGGCGCAGCCTGGGCCGTCCGCCGTGCATGGGGCGATGACGCCGAGTACCTCCCCCGTGGTCACGAGGACGCTTTCACGCCCGCCGCACACGAAGGCGGCCTCGTGGTCTTCGTCGACATCTCGCTCGAGAACGGCCGGCTCCGTGCGCTGTCCGAGGTCGCGGCGCACGTGATCGTGCTCGACCACCACGTGACCGCGCGGGAGCACTTCGAGTCCGACCGCGGGCTCGAGAACGAGCTCCGCGACCACGGCCACATCGTGCAGTTCGATCTCGAGCACTCGGGCGCGACACTCGCGTGGCGCCACTTCCACGCCGCCGCTCCTCCGCCCGATCTGCTCGCGTACGTCGAGGACCAGGACCTCTGGCGCTGGAAGCTACCCGCCTCCGAGGAGGTCAACGCCGCGATCGCGTCCTACCCGCGACGCTTCGACGTGTGGGACGAGCTCGCCGAGACGCCCGTCGCCGACCTCGCGCGCCAGGGCACGCCCATCGTGCGCGCCAACCGGAGCGAGGTCGAACGGCTGCTGCGGGGCTCGCACCCGATCGCGATGGGCGCGCGGCGGATCGAGGCCGTGAACTCGCCCGTCCTGCGGAGCTCGGTCGGCCACGAGCTCGCGAAGCGCGCGTCGTTCGGCGTGCCGTGGGGCATGGTCTACCGCCTGCACGGCGATCGCGTGGACGTGTCCATCTATTCGATCGGGGAGCTCGACGTCTCGCGCGTCGCGCGCGAGCACGGCGGCGGCGGCCACCGCAACGCCGCGGGCTTCAGCGTGCCGCTGAAGGACTGGATCGCGCAGTTCGTCTAGCCGTGGCTTCAGTAGACGGGCGTCGCTCCGGCGGCCGGATGAGACGACTTCCGCACCGGCGGCGGAGCAGAGACCGTGCTCGGGTCGACCAGGGGCGCGACCTCTCGCGCGAGATCCTTCATCAGCGCGTCTACATGGCCGTTGTAGCCGTGGTGGATGATCGGGCCCGTCTGCGTCTCCTGGTACTCGAGCCCGGTGCTGCTCAGATAGGAGATCGAGATCTGCTCCCCGTAGCGGATCGAGATGACCATCACCCAGCTCGATCCGTCGCGGTGGGCCACGATCTCCCCCGGATACTCCGCCTCGAGGATCCAGCCGTCCCGCAGCAGCGTCCGGACGATCACCGCGCGGGTCTCTGCGGTCGTCGGCGCGGCGAGGATGGGCCGCGGCTGCAGCAGGGGCTGCGTGCTCGCGCAGCCGAGGCCGGGACCGGCGTATGCGACGGCGAGAAGCAATAGACGGCGAGCCGCGGCTTTGGGGGAGGTCATGGGGGACAGCCTCTCGCGAGAGCATCGAGCCGTCAACCCGATGCTCGCCACCGCTCCGGCGTCAGCGCCCGGATCGAGAGGGCGTGGATCTCGGGGCCCATCTCCTCCGCGAGCGCCGCATAGACGAGCCGCTGGGCCGCCACCGACGAGAGTCCGTCGAAACGCGGAGAGACCACCAGGGCGCGGTAGTGCCCGGCGCCGCCCTTCGCGCCGGCGTGGCCGGCGTGCAGGTGGCTCTCGTCGATCACCTCGACGTGCAGCGCATCGAGTCTCTCCTTGAGCTTCGATTCGATGCGCGCGCGCCGGTCAGTCATGCGGGAGACCGAGGATCCTCTCGGCGATGATATTCTTCTGGATGTTCGGCGTGCCGCCGCCGATCACCACCTCGGGCCAATTGAGCGCGAAGCCCTGCCACTTCCCCTTGTCGACCGCGACGTCGGAGCCCGCGGTCAGCAGGCCGTAGGTGCCCTCGATCTCGAGCGCGAGCTCGCCGAGCCCGATCTCGAGCTCGGCCCGGTGGAGCTTGTTGATCGAGGTCTCGCTCCCGAGCGGCTCGCCCTTGAGCTGCTTCGTGAGGAAGCGCATGCCGTTGAGGCGCATCGCCTCGATGCGGGTCTCCGCGCGCGCGATCCTCCTCCGGAGTGCCGGATCCTCGAGCGCCGGGCGGCCGTGGCGCTGCGAACGGCGCGCCAGGTCCTTCACGCCGTCGAGCGTGCGCTTCAGGCCTTCGACCTCGGCGATGCCCGAGCGCTCGTTCGCAAGCGCGGAGATCGTGACCGACCAGCCCCGACCCTCCTCGCCGAGCCGGTTCTCCACCGGCACGCGCACGCCGTCGAAGAACACCTCCGAGAACATCGCGCCGCCGCTCATGTTGCGGATCGGCCGCACCGTGAGCCCGGGCGTCGACATCTCGACCAGGAGGCAGGTGATGCCCTCGTGCTTCGAAGCCGGGTTCGGGTCGGTGCGGACCAGCAGGATCATCCACTTCGACCACATCGCGATCGACGTCCAGATCTTCTGACCGTTCACCACGTAGTGATCGCCCTCGCGCACCGCGCGACACTGGAGCGAAGCGAGGTCGCTGCCGGCGCCCGGCTCGGAGTAGCCGGTGCACCACTGGTACTTGCCGTCGAGGATGTCCGGGATGAAGCGCCGCTTCTGCGACTCGGTCCCATACTGCACGATGGAGGGTCCGACCCAGGCGAGGCCCATGAAGCAGGTGCCGAGCGGCGGCGCCTTCCGCTTCGCCATCTCCTCCTTCAGGATCACCTGCTGCATGATCGTGGCGCCGCCGCCGCCGACCTCCTTCGGCCAGGAGAACCCGACCCACCGCTTCGCGCGCACCTTGCGCTGCCACCCGGCCAGGAACGCCGGATCGCCCGTCTTCGCGCCGGGCGGGAGGTTCTCGTCGAGGAACGCGCGCACCTCGTCGCGGAAGGCCTGCTCTTCGGGGGTGAGATCGAAGTTCATGCCAGACCTCCCAGCTTCGCGACGCGTTCGTAGTGCCAGTCGGCGTCGCCGAAGCTCGGGCGCGCCCACTTCGCGCGCTTCAGATAGAGCTGCGCGTCGTACTCCCAGGTGTAGCCGATGCCGCCGTGGAGCCCGACGGCGTCGAGACCCGCGCGCGCGAACGCCTCGGTGGCGTAGGCCTTCGCCATCGACACCGCCCGCGGTGCATCCGCGGGGCTCTCGTCGAGCGCCCAGGCCGCGTAGTAGAGGAGCGACTTGAACGACTCGACGTCGACGTACATCTCGGCCAGCGGGTGCTTCACGCCCTGGAAGCGCCCGATCGGCGAGCCGAACTGCACGCGCTCCTTCGCGTAGCGGACGGTGAGCGCGAGCGCTCCTTCCATCGCGCCGATCATCTCGGCGGCGACGGCGGCCGCGCCGCGATCGAGCAGCCGTTCGACCCGTGGCCACGCGGCGCCCGCGGGGCCGAGCAGCGCGTCCGCCGCGACGCGGACTCCGTCGAGCCGGAGCCGACCCGTGCGCTTCGTCTCGTCGATGCCCGGGAGGTCGTCGGCGGAGAGGCCGGCCGCGTCGCGCTCGACCAGGGCGAGCGACACTTCCTCGAGTCGGCGGCCGGAACGGAACGACACCACGAAGAGCGACGCCGCGCCGGCGTCGGGGACGAAGAGCTTCTCGCCGTGCAGCACGAAGCCCGCGCCGTCGCGCTCGCCCACGAGCTGGACGCCTTCCGGGTCGAGCCGGTCGCTCGCCTCGAGAAGCGCGACCGTCCCGATCCGGCTCCCGTCCGCGATCCCGGGCAGCATCCGTGCGCACTGCGCCTCGGTCCCGCCGTCCATGAGCGCGGCCGCCGCGAGCGTCGTCGAGACCAGCGGCGACGGGAGCAGCGAGCGGCCGGTCTCCTCCAGCAGCACCACCAGGTCCACGAACCCGAGGCCTGCCCCCCCGTGCGCTTCGGGCACGGTCAGCCCCGTCCAGCCGAGCTCGGCGATGCGCTTCCACAGCTCGGGCGAGTAGCCCTCGCGCGAGGCGGCGATCCTGCGCACCTCGCTCATCGGGCAGTCCTGGTCGAGGAGCTTCCGCACCTCGGCGCGGAGCAGCTCCTGCTCCTCGGTGAATCCGAAGTCCATGTGGCTCCCAGGGGAAGGGCCCGGCGAGGGCGGGTGTCGCGTCGAAGCTTGCCCGCATCGGCGCACGCCGGCAACCGGCGGTCCCCTATACTGCCGCCCGGTCGGCGCGGGGGGCGGACCCGTCGGGACCTTCCAGGAAGGGGATGAGCGGATGAGCCAACGCGAAGAAGAAGTGGAGCCGCGCGAGATCGCGGACTTCCGGCGCGACGTGCGCGCCTGGATGCATGCGAACAAGCCGGCGGATCCGGGCTTCAAGCTCCCGCAGAGCTTCCTCGAGGTGGAGTCGGACTGTCAGTTCGACTTCCTGCGCGCCTGGCAGCGGAAGGTCTACGACGCCGGCTACCTCGGTCTCGACTGGCCTGCGGAGTACGGCGGCAAGGGCGACCCATTGAAGCGTCAGCGCATCGTGAGCCAGGAGCTCGCGCGCGCCCGCGCCCCCTTCCTCGTGAACGTGATCGGACTGCAGTGGGCCGGTCCCACGATCCTGCACTACGGCACCGAGGCCCAGAAGAAGCGCTTTCTCGCGCCCATCCTGTCCGCCGAGGAGATCTGGTGCCAGGGCTTCAGCGAGCCGGGCGCGGGCTCCGACCTCGCGAGCGCCACCGCGCGTGCGGTGCGCACACCCGACGGCTGGCGCGTCACGGGCCACAAGGTCTGGACGACGCTCGCCCACAAGTCGAAGTGGATGATCCTGCTCGCCCGCACCGACTTCGACGCGGGCAAGTACGAGGGCCTCTCCTACTTCCTCTTCCCCATGGACGCGGAAGGCGTGACGGTGCAGCCGCTCATCAAGATGACCGGCGAGGGCGGCTTCAACCAGGTGATCTTCGAGAACGCGCCGATGCCGCGCGAAGCGCTCCTCGGGGAGGAGGGCCAGGGCTGGCAGGTGGCGCTCACGACCCTGCTCTTCGAGCGGGGCGCCGCCGAGGGGTCCGGCGGCGGTCAGGCGACGTCGTCGGCGGAGTCCGTACACCGGGTCGCGTCGGTTGCGAAGCGCGCCCACCGCGACGGTCACCCGGCCGCCCAGGATCCCGTGCTGCGCGATCGCCTGGCGGCCCTCTGGATCGAGGAGGAGTCGCTCCGCCTGGCCTCGCTTCGCGCCCGGGTTCCGGGCCTGAATGCGGACCGCCCGCAGGCGCTCCGGCTCATGAACAAGCTCGTGTACAGCGAGTTCAACCAGAAGCTGTCGGAGCTGGCGTGCGAGATGCTCGGTCCGGAGTCGACGCTCTGGCTCGGGGACCCGAACGCATTCGACCGCGCGGAATGGCCGCGCGCCTACATGAACTCCTTCGGCATGACGATCGGCGGCGGCACGAGCGAGATCCAGCGCAACATCCTGGGCGAGCGCGTGCTCGGGCTCCCGAAGTCGAAGTAAGGCAGGACGTCCACGTGAGCTATCCCCAGATCCCGACCGACTTCGGCTTCACGGAGGAGCACGATCTGCTCCGCCAGTCCGCCCGCCGATTCCTCGACGAGCGCTGCACCATCCAGGAGGTGCGACGCTTCTCGGAGTCGGCCATCGGCCACGACCCCCAGCTGTGGAAGGAGGTCGCGGCGCTGGGCTGGCTCGGGCTGGTGCTCCCCGAGGCCTCCGGGGGCGCGGGGCTCGGTCACCTCCACCTCGCGCTCCTGCTCGAGGAGACGGGGCGTCGCCTCCTGCCCGCGCCGCTGCTCGCGAGCGCGCTCGCCGGCTTCGCGCTCGAGGCGGCGGGAAGCGAAGCGCAGCGCGCGCGCTTCGAGCCGGCGGTCGCTTCGGGAGAGACGCTCGCCACGTTCGCACTGTGCGAGGAGGGCGGCGGCTGGCAGGCCGGCGAGATCCGCGCGACCGCGGAGCCCGCCTCGGGCGGCTTCGTGCTGCGCGGTGTGAAGCCGTTCGTGATGGCCGGCGCCCACGCGGGTCTCGTCATCGCGCCCTTCCGTCTGCAGAGCGGCGAGCTCGCGCTCTTCGCGGTGGAGCTGCCGACGGAGCGCGTTCGCGTCGAGAGCGAGACGGGGATCGATCCGACGCGACGCACCGCGCGCATCGTCTTCGACGGCGCGCGCGTCGCGGCGTCCGCTCGGCTCGACGGCGCCGAACGCACCGCCGCCGCCGCGCTCCACCGCGTCCACGTGCGCGGCTTCGCGGCGCTCGCCGCGGAGATGGTGGGAGGCGCTGAGTCCGTCCTGTCGATGACGCGCGAGTACGCGATCGCGCGCAAGCAGTTCGGCAAACAGATCGGCGCGTTCCAGGCCGTGAAGCATCCCATCGTGGATGTCATGATCGGCGTCGAGCTCGCGCGCACCCACGCGCAGGCCGCCGCTGCCGCGCTCGATCACGGCCCCGACACCGCAGAGATCCCCGCGCGCATGGCGAAGGCGCTCGCTAGCGAGGTGTACGCGGTCGCGGTGCGCAAGGGCGTGCAGCTGCACGGCGGCTTCGGCTTCACGATCGACTGTGACGTGCATCACTATTTCAAGCGTGCGCTCTGGAGCCGCGCGATGCTCGGTGACGGCGCGCATCACCGCCGGCACCTCGCGCGCCATCTCCTCGGTCCGCTGTCGGAAGCCGCGTCCGAATAGCCGCAGGGCGTCCTCGTCGAACGGGCCACGAGCCGGGGCTGCACCGTCTCGACGGAGGATCCGCCGCGATGACGACCCTGCCACTTGGAAGCCTCTTCTCCCGTACGGCCGCCGCGCTGCTCGGCGCCGTCACGCTGTTGTCCGCAGTGCCCGCCGACGCCAGGGGGCGTCACGGCGACGACGACCGGGACGACGGTCGCTGGGAGCGGAACGAGCGGAACTCTCGCCACGGCCATCACGATCGCCATGCGGGCTACCACCCGCACGCGCCGGGCTACGGGTACCGGTACGGCGATGGGTACGCACCGCCGGTCCATGGCCACGGCTACTGGTGCGAGCGCTGCAACCACGGGTGGGACGATCGCGACGACTTCTATGCGCACGTCCACCAGCAGCACCTGATCGCCTACCCGCTCATTCCGGGCGTCGTGGTGAGCGTGGGCGCGACCTGGGTCTTCGGCTACTGATCGGGGGATGAACGCCGAGGCGCGCGTGGATCGTCTGGACTGGAAGGCGATCGCGCGCGACCTCGACGCCCTCGGCCACGCGGTGACGAAGCCCCTGCTGCGCGCGGGAGAGTGCCGGGCGCTCCGCGCCCTCTACACGCAGGATGGTCGCTTCCGCAGCACGATCGTGATGGGCCCGCGGCGGTACGGCGAGGGCGAGTACCGCTACTTCGCGGACCCGCTGCCCGATCTCGTCGCCGGGCTCCGGGAGGCGTTCTATCCGCACCTCGCCGAGATCGCGAACCGCTGGGCCGAGACGCTGCGCCAGGACGTCCGGTTTCCCGACACGCTCGCCGGCCTCCGCGCGCTCTGCCATGCGAACGGACAGGTGCGCCCCACGCCGCTGCTCCTGCGTTACGAGGCCGGGGGCTACAACTGCCTGCACCAGGACCTGTACGGGGACATCCACTTCCCGCTCCAGGTGACCTGCCTCTTGTCGCGGCCGGAGCGCGACTTCTCGGGCGGCGAGTTCCTCCTCGTCGAGCAGCGGCCCCGCGCGCAGTCGATCGGGCACGCGGTCGCGCTCGAGCAGGGCGCCTGCGTCGTGTTCCCCGTGCGCGACCGCCCGATCCCGTCGAAGCGCGGCTTCACCCGTGCGCGCGTCCGACACGGCGTCTCGCGGATCCACCGCGGGGACCGCATGACGCTCGGCCTCATCTTCCACGACGCCCGCTGAGCCACGCGCCGCGGTAGACTGGGTACGATGGGCGCGACCACCGACACCGAGATTCCCGGGACGATCCCCGTGCGCGAGGCGCACCGGTTCGACGAGGGCGCGCTCGAGCGCCATCTGCGCGAGCACGTCGAGGGCTTCCGCGGCCCCCTCACCGTGCGCCAGTTCGCAGGCGGTCAGTCGAATCCCACGTTCGCCCTCTCCGCGGGCGGGCGCCGCTACGTGCTCCGCAAGAAGCCGCCGGGCACGCTGCTGCCGTCCGCGCACGCCGTCGACCGCGAGTACCGGGTGATCAGCGCGCTCGCCAAGACCGACGTTCCGGTCGCGCGCGCATACACGCTGTGCGAGGACCACGAGGTGATCGGGACACCGTTCTATGTCATGGAGCTCGTCGAAGGCCGGATCCTGCGCGATCCGACGCTGCCGGGCATGTCGCGCAGCGAGCGTGCCGCGATCTACGAGATGATGATCGACGTCCTGACGCGCCTTCATCGGCTCGACCCCGCGGCGATCGGCCTCGGCGACTACGGCAAGCCGGGCAACTACTTCTCGCGGCAGATCGGCCGCTGGACGAAGCAGTACGAGATGTCGCGCACCGACGACATCGCGTCGATGAACGAGCTGCTGCGCTGGCTGCCGGCGAACATCCCGCCCGGCGACGAGACGCGCCTCGTGCACGGCGACTACCGGCTCGAGAACATGATCCTGCACCCGGCGGAGCCGCGGATCCTCGCCGTGCTCGACTGGGAGCTCTCGACGCTCGGCCACCCGCTCGCCGACCTCGCGTACAACTGCATCCTCTACCACAGCGCCGGACCGACCACCGGCGGCCTCGCGGGCCTCGACTTCGCCGCGGCAGGCATTCCGTCCGAGCCGGACTACCTGGCCGCGTACTGCGAGCGGACGGGCCGGCCGGCGATCGAGCACTGGAATTTCTACCTCGCGTTCTCGCTGTTCCGGCTCGCGGCGATCGCGCAGGGCATCCTCGGGCGGGCGCTCCAGGGCAACGCGAGCTCGGAGACGGCGAAGCAGGTGGGAGCGCAAGCGCGCCATCTGGCGGACCGGGCGTGGCGGCTCGCGCAGACCGGCGACGCGCGGTCGTGACGCGGGGTCAGGTCCGAGCCGGCCCGATCCAGACCGTCTTCACGTTCGTGAACTCCCGCAGGCCGAGCACCCCGAGCTCACGCCCGTAGCCCGAGCGCTTCACCCCGCCGAAGGGCAGCCGCGGATCGCTCTTCACGACTCCGTTCACGAATACGCTGCCGGCCTCCAGCCGGGCGGAGAGCGCTTCGCCGGCGGCGACGTCGCGCGTCCAGACGCTCGCACCGAGGCCGTACTCGCTCGCGTTCGCGACGGCGACCGCCTCGTCGTCGCCCGACACCCGCAGGACGGCGGCTGCGGGACCGAACGTCTCCTCGCGGGCGACGGGCATGTCCGGAAACACGTGGTCGAGCAGGGTCGGCGCGTAGAAGAACCCGGCGCCGGTCAGCCGGTGTCCCCCGGTGACGAGCTTCGCGCCGGCGTCGACCGACCGCCCCACCTGCGCGTCGAGCGCCTCGAGCAGGTCGAGGCGCGCGAGGGGTCCCACGTCGGTGTCCTCGCGCTTCGGGTCGCCCACGCGGAGCGCCTCGAGCTCGCGACGGAACGCCTCGACGAACGCCTCGGCGATCTTCTCCGCCACGAGGAAGCGCTTGGCCGCGATGCAGCTCTGGCCCGCGTTCTGGGTGCGCGCCTGCGCCGCCGCGCGCGCGACCGCGGGCACGTCGGCGTCGGCGCGCACGATGAAGGCGTCGCTCCCGCCGAGCTCGAGCACGCTCTTCTTGAGCGCGCGGCCGGCCTTCGCGGCCACGTCCGCGCCCGCCCCGGTGCTCCCCGTCAGTGTCACGCCGCGTACGACCGGGTGCGCGATCAGGTCGCCTGCGACCTCGGGCGAGACGAAGAGCGCCTGCAGCCCGCCGGCCGGGAGCCCGGCGCGCGCGAGGAGCTGCTCGATCGCCTGCGCGCAGCCCGGGACGCTCGGCGCGTGCTTGAGCAGGGCGACGTTCCCCGCCGCCAGCGCGGGCGCCGCGAAGCGGAAGACCTGCCAGTACGGAAAGTTCCAGGGCATGATCGCGAGCACGACCCCGAGCGGATCGAACCGCAGGTAGCTCTTCGCGGCGTCGCTCGGCGCGGGCTCGGGCGCGAGCAGCGCGGCCGCGTTGCCGGCGTAGTGCTCGCACCCGAGCGCGCACTTCACGACCTCCGCCCTGCCCTGCCGCACGGGCTTGCCCATCTCGCGTGCGGCGAGGAGCGCGAGCGCGTCCGCGTCGGAGCGTAGGAGCGCCGCGGCGCGCCGAAGCACGGCCGCGCGCTCGGCGACCGGGGTCGCGGCCCAGATGTGCGCGGCCTCGGCCGCGCGCACGACGGCGTCGGCCACGGCGCGCGCGTCGTGTTCCGGATGGGAGGCGAGAACGTCGCCAGTGGCAGGGTCCACCGACTGGAACGACCCACTGCGAGCGCTCACCACTGGATCCGCTGGGGATCGCGGAAGAAGCCCCCCACTCGCGCGTCCCGCGCTCCTCACGGAGCGCCGTCGATGCCCGGGACCGGGAAGCGTCCGCAGAACGCCTCGACCTCGCGCCGCAGTCCGGCGAGCGCCGCCGTGTCGCCGTGCGCCCGCAGCGCCTTCACGATCCATCCACCGAGCTCGCGCATGTCCGCCTCGGTCATGCCGCGCGCAGTGGCCGCGGGCGTGCCGAGGCGGATGCCGCTCGGCCGCAGCGGCGGGTTCGGATCGTCGGGAATGATCTGCTTGTTCGTCGTGATCGAGACCACGTCGAGGGTCTCCTCGGCCACGCGGCCGTCGAGGCCGAAGCTCTTCATGGTGTCGAGCACCATCATGTGGTTGTCGGTGCCCCCGGTGACGAGCCGGCCGCCGCCTTCGGCGAGCGCGGCGGCGAGCACCTTCGCATTGCGCAGGACCTGCGTGGCATACGACTTGAACTCCGGCCGGAGGGCCTTGCCGAGCGTGATCGCGATGCCGGCGATCACGTTCATGTGCGGACCGCCCTGGAGGCCCGGGAAGACGGACTTGTCGATCGCTGGCGCGAGCTTCTTCGTGCAGAGCACCATGCCGCCGCGCGGGCCGCGCAGGCTCTTGTGCGTCGTCGTGGTGACGAGGTCGAAGCCCGCGTCGAACGGGTTGCGCATCACGCCGCCCGCGATCAGCCCGCCGATGTGCGAGACGTCGGCCATGGTGAGCGCGCCCACCTCGTCGGCCACCTTCTTGAACTCCGCGTAGTCGAGGTCGCGCGGATAGGAGGTGTAGCCGCAGAGGACGATCTTCGGGCGCGTCTCGAGCGCGATGCGGCGCAGCTCGTCGAAGTCGATGCGTCCCTCGCGCTCGGGGTCGGTCTTGTAGCGCACGAAGTTGAACAGCTGACCCATGTGCGAGACGGGCGCGCCGTGCGTGAGATGGCCGCCGTGCGAGAGGTCCATGCCCAGGATCGTGTCCCCCGGCTTCATGAACGCGAGATACACGGCCTGGTTCATGGGTGAGCCCGACAGGGGCTGCACGTTCGCGTGCTCGCAGCGGAACACCTGCTTGGCGCGGTCGCGCGCGAGGTTCTCGATCGCGTCGGTGAACTCCTGGCCGCCGTAGTAGCGGCGCCCGGGGTAGCCCTCGGCGTACTTGTTCGTGAGGACCGAGCCGAGCGCGACCAGCACCTCGGCGTATGTGTAGTTCTCCGACGGGATCAGCTCGACGCCCTTCTTCTGGCGCGCCTCCTCGCCCGCGATGGCGCCGAGCACCGCGGGGTCGGTCTTCGAAAGGAGCTCCCGGAACTCGTCCATCGCGGTCGTCCTCCCCTTCGCGGGCCCGCGGTCCCGCCCAGCCCAACCGTCCGTCCAGAGGGTTCCTCATCCCGGCGCGCCTGTCGCGTGGCGCGCGGCGCGGGTCACCCGAGGGCGGCCCGCAGCCCGCCCGCGAGCGCGCCGGCGGCCACCAGCCACCCGGAGCCCACCCGGAAGCGCAGGAGCAGCACCGACGCGACGACCGCGAGCGCGACGCTCGGGAGATCCACCAGGGCATCGCGCGCGAGGCGCGCGCTCGCGAAGGCCATGAGCGCGAGCGATGCGACGTTCACCCCGTCGAGCATCGCGCCCGCGAGCGGGGACCGTCGCAGCCGCGGCACGAGCGGCGCGGACAGCGCGACCAGCACGAATGCGGGGAGGAAGATGCCCGCCGTCGCGGCGGCCGCGCCCGCCGGGCCCGCGAGCAGGTAGCCGACGAACGTCGCGCTCGTGAAGAGAGGTCCGGGCGTGAGCTGTCCGATCGCGATGGCGTCGAGGAGCTGCGGCGCCGTGAGCCAGCCGCGCCGGTCGACGAGCTCGGACTGGAGGAACGCGACGAGCACGTAGCCGCTACCGAACAGGACCGACCCGATCTTCGCGAAGACGAGGAGGAGCGCACCGGCGCTGGCGGCGCCGGCACCGGCGGCGGGCGCCACGGCGGCGACCCCGGCGGAGGCCACGCAGGGCGCAGTGAGGGCGACGACCGCGCCCGGCGGGGCGGCGGCCACGAGCGCTGCGCGCGCCCCGCGCGAGCCGCCCCCCTGGAGGCCCCGAGCCAGCGCGGCGGCGACCGCGGCCAGACCGAGGACGGCGACCTCGTTCGCCCCGAGCGCCGCGAGGACGAGCGCGGCGGCGCCGAGCAACGCGAGGGGCGCCGTGCGAGCAGCGGTCCGGCCGAGGGACCAGAGCGCCTGGGCGAGGAGCGCGAGCACGACCGGCTTGACACCGTCCAGGAACGCGAGCGCGGCGGGCGTCATCCCGAAGCGCACGTACGCCCAGCCGAACGCGAGGACGATCCCCGCAGCGGGCAGGATGAAACACGCGCCCGCGACGCATAGCCCGGCCAGCCCCGCGCGTCGCAGCCCGATGTGGAGCGCGAGCTCGGTGGAATTCGGGCCCGGGATGAGATTGGTCGCGCCGACGAGATCGACGAACTCCTCCCGCGCCAGCCACCCGCGCCGCCGGACGATCTCGTCCTCCATCAGCGCGACGTGCGCGGCGGGCCCGCCGAAGGCCGTGAATCCGAGGCGCAGGAAGAGGCTCGCTAGGTCGCGTAGCGGCGTCGCGCGGGTGCGCAGGCCGCCCTCGCTCAGACGACGCCCCGCTCGGCCAGCTTCGCGAGGTCGGCCTCGCTCAGGCCGAGCTCGCCGTAGACCTCGGCGTTGTGCTCCCCCAGCATGGGCGCGAGCGGCCGCGCCCGCGGGTCCGCACCTGCGAAGCGGAGCGGATTGCCGTGGAAGACCACCTCGCCGACCGAGGGGTGCACGTGGCGCTCGATCATGCCGCGCGCGAGGAGCTGCGGGTCGGAGAGCAGCTCGTCGGGCGCAGCGACGCGCGCGCAGGGCAGGCGTGCGCCGCGCGGCCCAAGCGCGGCGAGCACCTCGTCACACGTGCGCTCGGCGACCCATGCCGCAACGATCGCGTTGATCTCGCGCCGGCGCGCCGAGCGGCCCCGGTGGCTCCTGTAGCGCTCGTCGGACGCGAGCTCGAGCCGGCCGATCGCGGCGCACAGCCCGCGGAAGAGCTTGTTGCTCGCGGTCCCGACGGCCACGAAGCCGTCCTTCGCGGCGTAGGCGTCGTACGGCGCCGTGAAGGGGTGCTGGTTGCCGACGCGCGGCGTGGTGACGCCGAGCCCCGCCGCGATCGTGGCCGCGGAGTCGGTGATCGCGAAGATCGCGTCCTGGTTCGAGAGGTCGAGGACGCGGCCGCGGCCCGTGCGCGTCCGCTCGAGCAGCGCCGCCGCGACGCCGAGCGCGAGATACAGCCCGCCGACGAAGTCGGCGAGCGCGCCCCCGCAGCGCACCGGCGGTGCGCCCTCGGGCCCGGTCAGCGCGAGGAGCCCGCCCGCGGCCTGCGCGACGATGTCGTAGGACGCCTCGCCCGCCCGTGGCCCGGTCTGGCCGAACCCCGACAGCGACGCGACGACGAGCCGCGGATTCCGCGCGTGCAGCGTCGCGGCGTCGAGCCCCTGGGCCGCGAGCCAGCCGGCGCGAAAGTTTTCCGTCACGGCGTCGGCGCGCTCCGCGAGGCGCAGGAAGAGCTCGCGGCCCTCCGGGGCTCCGACGTCGAGCGTGATGGAGCGCTTTCCGCGGTTCGTGTTCTGGAACGAGAGCGACGTCTCGCCCGGTCGCGACGGTCCGTAGCGGTAGTCGTCGCCCGTGCGCGGTCGCTCGACCTTGATCACGTCGGCGCCGAGATCGGCGAACACGGCGGTCGCGAACGGGCCGGCGACGACGCGCGTCAGGTCGAGGATGCGGACGCCTTCGAGCAGCCGGCCGGGCATGGGGCGCCGAGACTAGCAGCACCGGGGCGCGGGACGCCCTAGGCGGCCACCGCCGGGGGGTCGCGCAGCTCCTTCATGATCTGGTAGACCCGGCCCTGGCCGTTCCCGAGGAGCGCGTCGGAGATCATCCCGTCGGGATCGCAGCCCGCCGCCGTCCGCAGGAGCCGCTCGAAGCTGTGGATGAACGTCTCCGAGTGTCGCTTTCGGATCGGTGTGCCCCAGAAGATCTCGCGCGCGGCCGCGTCGGTCTCCTGCTGCACGCGCAGCAGGATCAGCCGGCGCGAGAAGAGGGCCGACTCGCCCGATGACGTCCTGCTCCAGAGGACGTCCATCTGGTCCGGATCCACCTCACCGGAGCCCGCGGGGCCCACGACCGACATGAACAGCATCCCGGAGATCACCTCGAGATGCGCGCCCACGAGTTTCGCGAGCTCGATGAACGTGTCCTGGCGCGCGTGCAGCTCGTTGGCCGCGATTGCCCGCGTCTGGATCTCCGCCTGCTCCGCGGTCTTGCGCATCACCTCGTACTGGAGGCGGATCGCGCGGTTGTTCTGCGCGAGCTCGCTCTGCTGGAGGAAGAGGCCGAGGACGAGCCAGAGGAACGCGAGCGGCGCGAACGCGCCGTCGAGGAAGTCGCCGAGGTCACCGACGGGCTGGCCGAGGAAGCCGATCCAGCCCATGCCGACCGCGACGTACGCGAAGGCCGCGACGAGCCAGATCGCGGTCAGGACGAGGCCGAACGCGATGCGCCAGTCGCGCCGGGAGGACTCTTCCTCGCTGAAGGGATCGTCGGTCATGGCGTGGGCTCGCTCCGCGTGCGGCTGGCCTCAGGGTAACGCGAAGGCGACGAGGGCGTCGCCGAGGCGCGTCCCCATCTTCCCGTGCCCGCCCGCGGCGATCACGACGAACTGGCGACCGCCCTCGCGCACGCGATAGGTCATCGGGGTGGCCTGGCCGCCCGCGGGCAGGCGCCCCTTCCAGAGCTCGCGCCCCGTCTCGGTGTCGAAGGCGCGCAGGTAGTCGTCCATCGCGGCCCCGATGAAGACGAGGCCTCCCGCGGTCACGAGCGGACCACCGAGGTTCGGCGTGCCCGTCGCGAACCAGACCGGGACCGGCGCGAGGTCGCGCGGCGTGCCGAGCGTCGACTCCCACCGGATCGTGCCGTTCGAGAGATCGACGGCAGAGAGCGCACCCCAGGGCGGCGCATTGCACGGCATCCCGAGCGGCGAGAGCACCGGCCCCCGCCGCATTCCGTAGGGCGTGCCCACCTGCGGCGCGAACTCGACCGTGCGGTCGCCGCGCGCGCGGTCCCGCTGCGCCTCGAACTCGTCGCGCGGCACGAGCGTGGCCTGGAAGGCCGCGCGGGATGTGTTCACGAGCAGTAGGCTGCGGTCGGCGTCGAAGGCGACGCTGCCCCAGTTCGTGCCGCCCGCGATGCCCGGGAACTCGAGCGTTCCCCGCAGGCTCGGCGGTGTGTAGAGACCCTCGTTGCGCAGCTTCGCGATCGCGTCGCGGCAGCGGCCGCGGTCCCAGGGCGTGAGACCCACGGCGTCCTCCGGGCGGAGGACCTGCGGCACGAGAGGCGGCGGCGCCAGCGGGAAGGGCTGCGTCGGCGACGCCTGCTCGCCGGGAACGTCCGACGCCGGCACGGGACGCTCCTCGACCGGGAAGAGGGGCGCTCCCGTCTCGCGGTGCAGCACGAAGAGAAGGCCCATCTTCGTGGCCTGCACCACCGCGGGGACGTCCACGCCGTCGCGCTCCAGTGTCACGAGCACGGGCTGTGCGGGCACGTCGTAGTCCCAGAGGTCGTGGTGGACGACCTGGAACGACCACACGACCTGCCCCGTCGATCCGCGCAGGGCGACGACGGAGTTCGCATAGCGGTCGTCGCCCTTGCGCTCGCCGCCGTAGTAGTCGGGGCTCGGGCTCCCCGTCGGGATGAAGACGAGGTCGCGCGCCTCGTCCACCGAGAGGATCGACCAGGCGTTCGCCGCGCCGGTGCGCCGTGCGCTGTCGCCCTCCCAGGTCTTCGCGGCAGGGTCCTGCGGATCCCCGGGAATCGGGTCGAAGGCCCAGAGCTGCGCGCCCGTGCGGACGTCGAAGGCCCGCACTACGCCGCTCGGCGCGTCCGTGCGCTGGTTGTCGGCGATTGCGGAGCCGACGACGACCCGCTCGCCGATCACCGCCGGCGGGGAGGTGACCTCGTACTCGCCGAGCCTCTCGGCGCCCACGCCGCGCCTCAGATCGACGAACCCACCGTTCGCGAAGTCGGCGCAGGGCTCTCCCGTACGCGCGTCGAGCGCGAAGAGGCGCGCGTCGAGCGTCGCGTAGAGGATGCGGCGGCGGCACGGATCGCCGTCCGCGCGCTGCGGGTCGAGCCAGGTCGCGACGCCGCGCGAGGTCGATTCCGAATAGCGGCCCGTGCGATCCAGCCGCGTGTCGTGGACCCAGCGCTGCGCTCCCGTCTCGGGATCGAGCGCGAAGACGCGGCCGAAGGGGCTCGGGAAGTAGAGCGTGCCGTCGACCACGAGCGGGGTCGCCTCGAACGCCGTCTTCCAGCCCTGCGTGTTCGAGCCGTCGGACACGTCGCCCGTGTGGAACGTCCACGCCACCCGCAGGTGCGACACGTTGGCCGGCGTGATCTCGGCGAGTGGGGAGTGACGCGTGCCGCCCGCGTCGCCCCCGTAGACGGGCCAGTCCGCGGCCGCGGACGTCGCCGCGCTCGCTGCCCGCGTACCGGGCGCGTCCCCGTCGCAGCCCGCGGAGGGAGCGAGCAGACCGAACGCAAGGGGAAGCAGCCCGCAGGCCGCCACCCGAGCGGCCGCAGCACCTCCCGTCGACCGCCCATCGTCGGGCGGCGTGGTCCACCCCGGTGACGCCGCCCTTCGCCGCTTCATCCCGTGCAGGAAGCGCAGCACGCCGAGCGGGCGCACGACGAAGTGGTAGACCGCGAGCGTGGCGAGCAGGGAGAGCGGCACGAGCAGAGCGAACTTTGCGGGGACGCCGAGCGGCAATGCGACGACGAAGACTCCGACCCCCACGACGCCGAGCTGGTGGAGGATGTAGACCGGAAACGCGGACTCGGCGAGATAGGAGAGCCACGGGCCGGGCCTTCGCAGATGCCGCGCGGCCAGCCCGAGCAGGAACACCACGCCGCACCAGCCCGCAACCGCGGAGAGCGCGCGGTTCGCCGGCGTGGCATACGGGATGCCGGCGCCGCGCGCGACGTCGGTGCCCACCATCGCGAGGAGTGCGGCCAGCGCCGCGAGACCGGCGCGCTTCCATTCCGCTTGCGCGAGGCGCTCGAGCTCGGGCAGTCGCGCGAGCGCGAATCCCAGCAGGAGGAAGAGGCTGTAGTAGGAGAAGTTGGCCCAGTCGTCGATCAGGTTCTGATAGCCCGGCCAGCGCCCCCGCAGCGAGACCTGCACCACGGCGAGGGGAACGAGCGGGGCATACACCCAAAGGCGTCGCGGCCGCAGCCCGGCGATCCTCGCGCGCGAAGCGCGCGCGAGGATCGGGAGATAGAGCGCAGTGAAGACGAAGAGGTACGCGACGAACCAGAGATGCGCCCACGAGAGACCTTCGAGCGTGTAGTAGCGCGGCAGGAAGGCGAGGAAGCCGACGTCGGGCTCGGCCGGGAGGTGGACGCCGGAGATCGTGTAGAACTGGCCGGAGCGAAGCTCGACCCAGCGCAGGAAGGGGCACAGCACGAGCATCCCGAACGCGAGAGGCACGAGCAGCCGCGAGACGCGCTCCCGCAGCACCCCGGCCGCGCCGCGGACCTGCAGCGACTCCGCGAGCGCCCATCCGGCCAGCAGGAAGAAGAGGGGCATGTGCCACTGGTGGACGAAGCCCGTGAAGAAGCCCATCGCGGGCGACAGGACGTCGTTCTTCAGGTGGTAGTAGGGCGGCACGTCGAAGACCTTGCCGGCGTGGAACGCGAACAACAGATAGGTGGCCAGCACGCGCAGCCAGTCCACGTCGGGTCGCCGGGTCGGAGCCCGTCCCTCCATCGCCTCACTCCTTCGCGAAGGCCGCAACGAGGAGGTCGACGACGGTCGCCTCGGCCGCGGCATCGGAGAGGTCGCGCGAGTCCCGATCCCCGTGCCGGTGCATGGCGAACCACGCGATCGACTCGTTCACGAAGCGCGCCGCGGCGGCAGCGTCCGGCACGCGTCGCAGCAGCCCCTGGTCCATGCGGCGTACGAGGAGCCGCTCGAGCCGGCCGAGGAGACCGCGACGCACCCCGAGGTAGAAGAGGGCCGCCACCTCCGGCCAGTCGAGCGCCGAGCGCTCGAGGAGGACGATGCCCTTGCGCTTGCCCGCGATTGCGCCGTAGAGCTCGCGCACGATTCCGGCGAGCTCCGCCCGCGGATCCGCGGGCCGGCGGCGGGAGAGCGCGGCCTCGAGCTTCGGCAGCGTGAACTCGTCCTGCAGCCGCCTCTCGAGCAGCTCCAGCGTGGCCCCGGGAGACGGCGCAGGCACCGGGAAGCTGGGGGGCGGCGCGGCCGCTTCACGACCGAACCCCCGCTCGATGAGGAGGTGGAAGAGCGCCTCCTTGCCGTCGACGTAGTTGTAGAGGGTGCCGGGCGAGACGCCCATCTCGGCCGCGACGTCGGCCATCTGAGCCCGCCGGTAGCTCTTCGCACAGAAGACGCGGGTCGCGGCAGCCAGGATCTCGTCGAGGCGCACCGAGCGGGCGTCGGCCCCGGCGTCGGAGTCGGATCGTCGGAGGCGGGAGGGACGGGCCATGCCCAGATCATATGACTGAATGATTCATTCAGTCAATACCCGGGCCACGGCCGCCGGGTGCTCGCACCCCGGGGCGAGGACGAGGGGGGATCAGGTGGCGCTGACGCGGGCGGTCACGGCGATCATGGCCAGGAGCGAGATCACCTGGATGCCGAAGAAGGTGAAGCGGATCATCACCGCGCGATCGCTTCCGGACGCGATGTGCGTGGTCGACTGCGCGATGCGGCCCAGGAGATAAGCCTCGGCGAGGCGGTCCAGGACGGGCGCGTCGGCGCCGATCACGGCTCCGGTCAGCACGACGGCGGCGAAGAGCGGCAGGTTCTCGAGGCAGTTCAGGTGGGCGCGGTTCAGCCGCCAGTAGCGGTCGCCGCCGTGGGGCACGCCGGGCGTGAAGTCGCTGGGACGCGCCTTGCCCGCGAGCGTCTGGCCGACGCGGACCACGCCGATCGACAGGAGCAGCACGAGCGTCCAGAGGATGAAGCCGAACAGGCACCAGAGCGGGGTGGTCATCCGCCGACGCTCAGAGCCGCGCGACGGCGACGATCGCGGCCACGCTGCCCGCAGCGGCGACGAGATAGAGGAGCGGCGCCACCGCCGCGTCCCGTGCGCCGCCGCCCACGTCGATCAGGAAGTGGCGGAGGTGGTGCGCGCCCTTCCACAGCGGGAGCGCGATCAACCCGAGCAGCACGGCGCGAAAGAGGAGACCGCCGATCGGGTGCGACACCATTCCGTGGAGGCGGTCCCACGAGAGCGCGTCCGCGGGCAGCCAGCCGAGCGGTCCCGCGAGCGTGACCGTGAGCAGGTAGCCCGGGAGCAGCAGGGTGCCCACCATGATGCCGCCGCCGAAGAGGAGCCAGATCACCGGCTCGAGCTTCAAGAGCAGGTGCTTCACGGGACGATCCCTCCGAGCACGGCCACGAGGCCCGCCGTGATGCCGATCCACGCCGCGTAGAGCAGCGCGTGCAGCACGGGACGCGGCGGCGGCTTCGCCGGGCCGATCCGCGCCGGCTGCGCCTTCGGGAAGAGCCGGAAGAACCGCACGCCGACGAACACCACCGCGGCGAGCGCCACGACGTGGAACGCGACGTAGAGCGGATTCGCGAACTGCGTCTGGAGTCGCGCCCACGCCTCCGGGCCGCTGCCGAGCGCCCACGCCGCGCGCAGCGCGACGAGACCGACGAGCAGGTACACGAGGCCGGTGAAGTCGAACGCGAGATAGGTGCGGTAGCGCGGCGAACTCGGCCAGTTGCCGGGCTTCATCGGCGGGGCCGTGCGCGTCGCTCCCGGCCGCGACGGCGCCATCGCCTGCGGATTCGCGGGCTGCGCCATGGCTACTTTGCGCCTCCGCGCGGCAGCACGAGGCCCTTCGCCCAGTCCAGCACCGCGAGCAGCTTCGCCTGGTTGATCGCGGCCGCGGGATCGACGTGCTTCGGGCAGACCTCGCTGCACTCGTTCGCGTAGGAGCAGTGGAACACGGTGCCGTCGCCGCGGAACACCTGATTGCGCTCTCCCGCCCCCTCGTCGCGCGAGTCCATGTTGTACCGGTGACCGAGCGCCGCCGCAGCCGGCCCCAGGAAGTCGGGCTCCTGCGCGACCACCGGACACGCCGCGTAGCAGAGCATGCAGTTGATGCACATGCTGAACTGCTTGAATGCGTCGAGCTCCTCGGGCGACTGTCGGTAGGTCCCCTCTTCCGGCGCCTTCTCCTTCGCGCGGATGATCCACGGCTTCACGCTCTTGAACTTCTCCATGAAGCCCTCGAGCTCGACCACGAGATCGCGGATCACCGGGAAGTTCGAGAGCGGCGAGATCTCCACCACGTCGCCGTAGTCCGACAGCGCGGTCGAGCACGTGAGCTTCGGCTCGCCGTTCACCATCATCCCGCAGCTCCCGCAGACGGCCATGCGGCAGGACCAGCGGTGCGACAGCGTCGCATCCACCTCGTCCTTGATGAAGTTCAGCGCGTCGAGGACCTTCCAGTCCGGCCGCACGGGAATCTCGTAGCTCTGCGTCTTCGGCACCTGATCCTTGTCGGGATCGAAGCGCGTGACGACGAACGTCTTCTTCCGCTGCTCGGTCATCGCTAGTACTTGCGCTCCTCGGGCTGGAACCGGGTGATCGTCACGGACTTCTTGTCGACGCGCGGGCCTGCCGCTCCGAAGTACACCATCGAGTGGTGCAGGTACTGCTGGTCGTTCCGCTTCGGGAAGTCGCTGCACGCGTGCGCCCCGCGCGACTCCTTGCGCGCCACGGCGGCCACTGCGATCGCCTCGGCCACGTCGAGCATGTTCCCGAGCTCCAGCGCCTGGAGGATCTCGGTGTTGAAGACGTGGCTCGAGTCCTCGAGCGCGAGGTCCGCGTAGCGGCCCTTCAGCTGCGCGATCTCGGCGGCGGTCTGCGCCATCGAAGCCTGCTCGCGGTAGACGCCGCAGCCACGTTCCATCGAGAGGGCCATCTCGCGGCGGATCTGCGAGATGCGCTCGCCGCCCTTCTTGCGACCGCGGAGCGCCTCGATGCGCGCGCTCTCCTCCTCGCCCTGGCGCCTCAGCGACGCCTCGTTGCCCGCGGACGCGGCCTTCGCGTGCGCCAACGCCTCGATGCCCGCCCGCGCGCCGAAGACCAGGCACTCGGTGAGCGAGTTCGATCCCAGGCGATTCGCTCCGTTCAGCGAGACGCACGCCGTCTCGCCCGCGGCGTAGAGGCCGGGGACCGGGGTCGCGCCGGTGATGTCGGTGTCGACGCCGCCCATCATGTAGTGGACGACCGGGCGGATCGGGATCGGCTGGGTCACCGGATCCACGCCTGCGTAGGTGCGCGACAGCATCCGCACGAACGGAAGCCGCTTGTCGATCTTCTCCTCGCCGAGGTGACGCAGATCGAGGTAGACGTGCTCGCCGTACGCGCCCTTGATGCCGCGGCCCGCAGCGATCTCCAGCATGATCGCGCGCGAGATCATGTCGCGCGGACCGAGCTCGGCCTTCTGCCCGACGCCGTAGTCGCGCGTCACGAGGAAGCGTTCGCCCTCGGAGTTGATCACGTAGCCGCCCTCGCCGCGGGAGGCCTCGGTGATGAGGATGCCCGTGCCGGGGAGGCCCGTGGGGTGGTACTGGACGAACTCCATGTCCTTCAGGCCGACTCCGGCGCGGTACGCGAGCGCCATGCCGTCGCCGGTCTTGATCGTGCCGTTCGTCGTGAACGGGAAGCACTTCCCGGCGCCGCCGGTGGCGAGAATGACCGCACGACCCAGGATCACCCGCACCGTGCCCGCGCGCATGTCGATGGCGGCGACGCCGCGCACGGCCCCGTCTTCGACGAGGAGCCGGGTGACGAACTGCTCGTCGTAGCGGACGATCCGGTCGTAGCGCATCGACTGCTGGAAGAGCGTGTGGAGCATGTGGAAGCCGACCTTGTCGGTCGCGTACCACGTGCGCTTGGTCGTCATGCCGCCGAAGGCGCGGACCGACACGCGTCCGTCGGGGTCGCGGCTCCAGGGGCAGCCCCAGTGCTCGAGCAGGGTGAGCTCGATGGGCGCGCGCTCGACGAAGTAGTCGACGACGTCCTGGTCCGCCAGGAAGTCGGATCCCTTCACCGTGTCCTTCGCGTGCATGTCGAGGCTGTCGTCTTCGCGGGCGACCGCGGCCGCGCCGCCCTCTGCGGAGACGGTGTGGCTCCGCATCGGGTAGACCTTCGAGACCAGTGCGACGGAGACCTTGGGGTCCGCCTCCACGGCGGCGATCGCGGCCCGCAGACCGGCGCCACCTCCCCCCACGATCACGATGTCGTGCCGGACCACCTCGACCACGGCGCCGCCTCCCCTGCTTACGCGTCCGGGTTTAGCGCACCTTCCCCGTCTCGGCAGGAAGATTCGTCCGCGCGCGGGCTGGGCCTCTCGACCGTCCGGAAGGGCGCTGGTAAGAGACCTGGGCCCGGGCTCGGACAATCCCACGGCGACGCACCTCGGAGGTCCTCGTGATCCGCGAACGCTTCTCCCTGGCCGGCAAGATCGCGCTCGTGACCGGCGCCTCCCGCGGCATCGGCCGCGCCATCGCCATCGGCTTCGCCGAGCACGGCGCCGACGTGGTGCTCGCCTCGCGCAAGCGCGACGCGCTCGAAGGCGTCGCGCAGGAGATCTCGGCGGCGGGCGGGCGCGCGCGCGTCGTCACCGTGCACATGGGGCAGGATGCCTCGATCGCCGCGCTCGCGCGCGAGCTCGAGGGCACGGCGATCGACGTCCTGGTGAACAATGCGGCCACCAACCCCGTGATGGCCGGCGTGCTCGACCTCGACGTCTCCGCGTGGCGGAAGGTGTTCGAGGTGAACGTCACCGGGCCGTTCCTCCTGTCGCAGACGATCGGACGCGGGATGGCGGCGCGCGGGTCTGGCTCCATCATCAACGTGGCGTCGAACGGGGGCCTGCGTTCGAGCCCCGGCCTCTCGGCCTACGGCGCGTCGAAGGCGGCGATCATCCATCTCACGCTGACCTTCGCGCGCGAACTCGGTCCGCGCGGCGTGCGCGTGAACGCGATCGCACCGGGCCTGATCGAGACGCGCATGGCGAAGGCGCTGCTCAACAACGAGCCGGGCTACCAGGCGTACGTCGCGAGCAATCCGCTGCGCCGGCACGGCCAGCCCGAGGAGATCGCCGGCGCGGCGCTCTTCCTGGCGAGCGACGCCGGGAGCTACACGAACGGAGAGGTCGTCGTCGTGGACGGGGGGGCGACGATCTAGCGTGCGCCCGACGGCGGGTGTCCTCCCCGGGCCCCCGTGCGCGCTCTCCCCTCACCGGACGCACGTGTGGCATACTTGGAACGCGCGCGCAGGGCGCGTTCCGTCCGCGGCAAGGGATCGTCCCACCTGACACCGCTTCGGATTCGTCGTCGGCTCCCGCCGATCGTCGCACCCGGGCGGTTCCCGGACCTGGTTGGCCTTCGACCTTCTTCGGCCCGTCCTGCGGACGCCGGGCCCCTGAAGGAGGTCGCCATGACCCGGCGCATTCCGTCCCGCCCCAGTCTCGAGAAGGACCGCAAGGCCGCGAGGGCCCTCAAGAAGGCCCACGCCGCAGGTGTCGCGGAGGCGCTGGCGCGCATCCGCGACCACCACCCCCGCTTCCGCGGCAGGAGCGACACCGAGGCGTCGGCCCTGCCCTTCCGGCTCGCCGACGCCCAGCTCGTCGTGGCGCGCGAGTACGGCGTGGAGAGCTGGCCGCGCTGGAAGGCGCTCACGGGCTTCCTGCGCGCCGACTTCGCCGCGCGCGTTCGCCTCTTCCTGGAGGCGGCGCTCGGCGACGAACCGAAGCGAAGCCACGACCTGCTCGCGCATGCTCCCGAGCTCGCGCGCGCGGACCTGCACACCGCGTGCGCCGCGGGCGACGAGGCGCGCGCGACCGAGATCCTGGCGCGCAAGTCCGACGCGGCGAAGCGACGCGGCGGCCCCTGCGACGCGGAGCCGCTCTGGACGCTCTGCTGGTCGAACGCGACCCTCGCGGGAGCGCCGACGGCCGCGGCACGCGTGCAGATCGCGCAGCACCTGCTGCGCCTCGGTGCCGATCCGAATGCGTCGGCGACCAAGGACTCCGACTTCGGCCCGTTCACCGCGACCGCGCTCTACGGAACCGTCGCGCGCAATCAGCCCGCGCTCACGAAGGTGCTGCTCGAAGCGGGCGCCGATCCGAACGACGGCGAGTCGCTCTATCACTCCACGGAGCACCGGGACGCGCGGTGTCTGCGCGCGCTCCTCGCGCACGGCGTTCGAATCGACGCCACCAACGCCCTGAAGCACGCGCTCGACCATCTCGATCCGGAGCCCGTGCGCCTCCTGCTCGAAGCCGGCGCCGATCCGAACGAGCTGGAACCGTGGGGGGAGACCGCGCTGCACCACGCCATCCGGCGCGGGCGGGGACCCGCCCAGGTCGACCTGCTGCTGCGGCACGGCGCCGCGATCGACGCCACGAACCGGGACGGCCACACCGCCTACGCGATGGCTCGCCGCCTCGGCGATCGCGCCATCGCGGATCACCTGCGCGCGCGCGGCGCGAACGAGGCGCTCTCCGACGTCGACGCCTTCCTCGCCGCGTGCGCGGACGGAGACGAGCGCGCCGCGCGCGACCGCCTGGCGCGTGATCCGGACCTCGTGGCGCGCCTCGCGGATCCGGATCGCGCCCTGCTCGTGGAGGCCGCGCGGCTCGATCACCGGGAGGCGGTGCGGTTGATGCTCGACCTCGGCTTCCCGATCGAGGCGAGGGGCGGGGACTCGGCGGGCACCGCGGTGAACCACGCCGCATTCCGCGCGCACGCGGAGATGGTCGATCTGCTGCTCGCGCGGGGCGCGGACGTCGAGGCGGTGAACCATTTCGGTGGCACCGCGCTGGGTGCGCTCACGTGGTCGTCGCGCCACGGTGACGGCGTCGACGTGCACCAGCGCGCGGAGGAGGAACGCCAGCGCGACCTCGTGGTCACCGCGGAACGGCTCCTCCAAGCCGGCGCGAGGATCCGTTCGGCGCACCTCGACAACGCGTCTCCCCTTCTCGCAGATCTCTTGCGGCGTCACGGGGCGGGGAATGCGGAGGACCGGGCCGTATGAGATAGCCTCGGGCTCTGGAGCGCACGGCGGGTGCCGCGCCGCTTCGATCCCAGAACGAGGAGAAAGCGTCCATGAGCAGCAACCTTCGACGGACGGCACGCGCGGGGCTTCTGGCAGCCATCTTCGCGGCCGGGTACCTGTGCGGATCGCTGAGCGGCGTCCCGGCCGAGGCGCAGATGGGCGACCTCGGGAAGAAGGCGATGGAGCAGGCCGGGGAATCCGGCGGCGCGCTCGGCGGCGCGGCGAAGCTCGGCACCACCATCACCGATCTCCAGAAGAACGTGACCGACCTCCAGAAGAACATCGACACGCTGAACGAGATCAAGAAGCTGCTCGGCGGATGACGGCCCGGGGCGGTCCCCGGGCCGCCCCGGCCTACAGGGACCGCAGGAAGTTCAGCACATCCTGCTTCTGCGGCTCGCTGAGGCGCCGGAAGGCGTCGACGACGCCGTTCGCCTCGGAGGGCCTGAAGCGCGCATCCGCTCCGGACGCGTGCGCGGCGATCGCCTCCAGCAGATCCGTCGTCCTTCCGTCGTGCAGGAAGAAGATCCGCTGCCCGAGGCCCCAGAGCGGCGCCGTGCGGAACTCGTCGGGCCCGGCCTGCGCCTGCGCGATGTCGTCGGCGAGCCCCGGTCCCATGTTGTGCAGCAGGAGATCCGAGTAGAGGTTCACCGGCTGGTTGCGCAGCGCCTCGACTCTCGCGTTGCCGGTGTTGAGCGACGGCGTGTGGCAATCCGCACAGCCCGTGCTCGAGAAGAGCGCGCGTCCGTTCGCGATCGAAGCGACCCCGCCGGGAACGTTCGCTGACGGGGACGGCGGCGCCAGGAACCGCATGAAGAGCGCGAACTTCTCGATCGCGCTCATTCCGCCGGGCAGCGTCGTCACGTCCGTATCGGTGACGTCGTTCGGCGTCGGCGCCATCTGGCAGTTCGGCGTCTCGTCGCGCTCGGTCTGGAACAGCTCGTTGCTGATCCCCATCTCGACGTTGTACGCCTCGCCCGCGAAGAGCAGCAGCGACTTGTTCTGCGCCTTCCACCCGAAGCGCGCAATGGTCCCGTCGTTGCCGTTCAGGTTGGTCGTGCCGTCGTCGATCCGCACGCGGTGCGGACGGCCGCGGATGCCGAGCCCAGCCTTCCGCGTCGCGTTCGCGGCCGCGTTGGCGACGATCGTCGCGTCGGGGATCTGCTCGATGAGACCGCCGCCGAACACCGGGGTGGCGATCCGGAGGACGAGATTCCCCCGGCGCGCCTCGGCCGCGAAGTCCTCCTGCTTGACGCCGCATCCGCGCGCGTCGCCGCTCTCGTCGTAGCGCCCGCCGATTCCGAACAGCGCGTGGACGCCGCCGTCGCGCGTGCCGTCGGGCTTGTACTTGTACCGCACTTCGCGTGCGGGCCCGTAGCGCGTCACGAAGAACGGCAGGGAGTTGCGCGCGCCGAAGGCCGTGGCCATGGCGACCTGGGGATTCACGAGCGGGCTCGTGCCGCCCACGTCGGGCTGGGCGTGACAGCCGACACAGCTGTCGAGGTTGAAGCGGGGTCCGAGCCCGTCGCCGACGCCCTCGGCTTCGGCGAACTCGGCTCGGCCCGCATCGAAGGCCGCGCGCTGCGACGGCGTGAGCCCCGGGAGCGGCTGCCCCGCGCCCGATGGCCCGCGCCTCACGCCGGGATCTCCGGCGCGGACGGGAAGAACTGCATGTGCAGCACCGGCGAGGCCGAGCAGCGCCGCCGCGAGCGACGTCCACACGAGGTTCGTTCTGCGCGACATGTGCGGTCCCCTTCGTGCGCTCCGGCGCGACTCGACGTCCCGGAGCGCGAGCGATCCACGTCCCTGCTCGATGGAGATCGGCCGCAACGCGCAGATCCCGGTGATCCCGGGCACGCGAACGAGGAAATTCCATCCCCGCGTCCCTGCCCCACGGAATTTGCGCGATTGGTATACACTCCTGCCCGTTCGGTGCCGGTGAGACCGGTCGGAGCTCACGTGACGCCGCGTGACCCCAAGGCGACGGGCGGGCTCGGCCGCTCGCTCTCGACCCACCTCGATCTCCTGCGCTTCGGCGCGGCGATGGTGGTCTTCGTCTCGCACGTCGCCCTCCCCATCGTGAGCGGAGGCATCCTCCCGCTCACGCGCCTCGTCGAGCTCGCCGACGACGCAGTGATGGCGTTCTTCGTGCTCTCGGGATTCGTGATCGCCCACACGGCGCAGACGAAGGACCGCGGCCTCCGCGACTACGGCGAGGCCCGCATGGCGCGGCTCTACTCCGTGGCCCTGCCTGCGCTGATGGTCACGATCCTCGCGGACGAGCTCGGCCGCCGGCTCGATCCCACCGTCTACGCAGGCTGGTGGCACCAGCCGTGGAGCCCGTTCGTCCAGATCGGAGCGGCGACGTTCTTCGTGAACGAGCTCTGGTACACCTCGATCCGGCCCTTCTCCGACGGCCCGTACTGGTCCCTCGGCTACGAGTTCTGGTACTACGTGCTCTTCGGCGTCGCGTTCTACCTGCGCCCGGGCGTGCGCTGGATCGCCGCCGCGCTCGTGTGCGCCATCGTGGGACCGAAGATCCTCGCGCTGCTCCCGATCTGGGGAATCGGCGTGGCGATCCATCGCTACCGGGACCGCATCCCCGAGTGGACGGGCTGGGCGCTCTTCCTCGGCTCGATCGCCGGCTACCTCGTGTTCCGGGGAACCGGCCTCGGCCACACCGTCTACTGGTGGCGGGACTCCGACGTCGTGCAGCTCGTCGGGACCGGGTACTCGAGGCACCTGCCGTCCAAGTACGTCGCGGGGCTGCTCTTCGCGTCCAACATCGCCGGCTTCGCCGCGATCCACCACCGGATCTCGCTCCGCGGAATCGAACGTCCCGTGCGCTGGCTCGCGGGCATGACCTTCTCGCTCTATCTCTTCCACTACCCGCTGCTGCACCTCGCCACCGCGGCGCTCCCCGGCCAGCCGGGCTGGCGACCGCGCGTCCTGGCCCTCGTCGCGCTCGTGCTGCTCTCGGTCGTGGGGCTCGCGAGCGTGACGGAGCGGAAGAAGCGCGTCGCTCGAAGGGCGGTCGACGCGGTCGGGCTCGCGCTCACGCGCAGGCTCAAGACGGTCTGATCCTTCGCCCCGACGCGGTGATGCTGCACGGCGCGTCGCCCGCTCGGGGGCGCGTTCATTCCGGGTGCTTCGACCCGCGCCGCTGCGCCACGTAGAGACTCACGAGGCGCGCGATGAAGATCGTGGGATAGAGCTGACCGAGCATTCCCTCGGCCATCGCGGCGAGCCGCGCAGGCGCAGTCGCCGGCATGATGTCGCCGAACGCGACCGTCGTGAGCGTGGTGTAGCTGAAGTACATGAGCTCCGGCGCGTTCTGCAGCGGGTGGACGCGGCCTGTCGCGATGACCACCGGCTTGCCGGCGATCTCGAGCGCGCCCGGCTGGAGGATCTCGAGCATCACGTAGACGTGGGCGAACAGGAAGCCGACGAGGAGGTACACGCAGATCCCGCCGATCAGCGTGTCGACCGAGACGTCCTCCTCGATCCATACCTCCCGTCCGATCCAGAACGTGAGCGCGGTGATGAACACGCTGCGCAGCGCGATGTCGGCCACCAGCCAGAACGGGTGGCCATGGATCACCGAGAACGCCCCGAGCGCCGCCACGCCGACGAGGAAGGCGATCGATGCGATCGCGAGCCGGCGGCTGTTGCTCACCGCGTAGAGACCGGCCACCAGCGGGATCGACAGGACGATCACGATCACCGTCCGGCCGATGAGGGTGGCGTCGGCCAGCATCAGCACCGCGATCGTGGCCACGAGCGCCGCCGCGAGCACGGCGAACCGAACCGCAGCGAGGCGACGTCGGGCACGCTCCTCACGGGTCCGTGTGCGGCTCATCCGCCGCTCACGCTACCACGCCGGCCGGGGCGAGACGGACCGGAACGGGCGACACCCGAGGATTCCCGTGCCTCGCGGCCCGGGAATCCTCGCTCAGCGGTGTCGGCCTACGGCTTCGGGAGCGGGTTGCACGCCGGCTTGCCTTCCGGCGTCTCGAGCAGCAGCCCATTGGGCAGGTGCGTGTCGTCCGCGTCGCAGAGCCCGTTGCAGAAGTTCTCGATCGTCCCACCCGGCTGGAGGAACTGGACGAGCTGGCGCACCGACGCCGGGATGAGCGGCGCCTCGCCGTGCGGGTCGCACTTGTCGTTCTCGACCTGCTTGTTGTAGTTGGGCGGGACGAACGGCGCGTAGATGGGATCGAACGGATCCGCGTACCCGGCGTCGTAGGTCACGTACGCCGAGGCGAGCGGGCCCGGCAGATCGGGGATCCCCGCCTTGCCCGGCGTGCGCGACCCCACGAGGTTCGGGAGGCCGAGCGTGCGCGCCGCGATCTCCGTGCCGACGTTCGACACCTGGTGGTCGAGCCACGCCTCCGAGATGAGCACCTTCTTCGCGTTCGTGCCCGGCAGCGGATTGCTCATGATGTGCGTGGCGTAGCCGGCGGACTCGCCGCGCACCCAGAGCTCGTGCGAGATGCCGAGCACCAGCGCCTGCCGGATCCGGCTGGGCCCGATCGTCGGGCCGAGGATCGCCTCGAACAGCAGGTACGGCGTGGCGCGCTCGAGCAGGATCGAGAAGTTGATCGCCGGAACCACGGCCGCCACGTTGTTCACGTCCGGGGAGAGTGCCGCGAACATGAGGCCCATGATCCCGCCCAGGCTGCCGCCGAGGTAGAACGCCTCGCGGTTCGGCGCGAACATGCCGCCGCCACCCGGCTTCTGGAACGCGGGATCGAGATTGAAGACACCCGACTTCATCATGCGGGTGAGCACGAGCGCGTTGAGCTGGCCCTGGCGCAGCCGGTCCGGCATGGCGGAGAACTGGTTGAAGTCGGTGATGATCCCGAGCACGAAGCCCGGGATGTCCGCCGACGCCAGTCCGCGCCAATCGGTGCCACCGGCGATCACGTTCGCGCTCGCCCCGCCCGCCGATTCGTTCAGCGTGGGGAAGATGCCCGCGATCTGCTTCACGAAGCCGCGGCCGTCGCCGAAGAGGCCGTGGCCGAGGTAGAGCGGGTACGGCGGAGGCTGGTTCGCGTCCAGGACGGTGCACGGGATCGCGATCGTGAACGGCGCGTTCGTGTAGCCGCTCGAGATCGGGACGCCGTTCGCGTCGACGCGCAGGGTCCCGAAGGAGTTGGGAGCGGTGACCGGGTCGCTCGTCAGGAAGAGCGGCACCTGGTACGTGCCCTCGATCTCGCGCCAGACGGTCACGCCGGGCTGGGTGCAGTCGCGCTGGACGGTCTTCGCGGGATTGACGGTGAAGGTCTTCTCGGCGAGGGAGCCGTTCTTCACCGAGAGCCACGCGAAGGCCTGGTCGCGCATGGAAAGCATCTGCGAGGTCAGGTCGTGATCGCTCGCCGTCACCCAGTCGAAGGCCAGCACGAGGTCGTCGCGACCGACGCCCGCGGACTCGAGGCGCGCGAAGACGTCCTCGAAGTGCGCCTGGCGCTCGACGAGCGCCGGGATGTCGGTCGGCCGCCGGTCGCGCAGCGCGGCGAAGGTCTTCTCCGCGACGACGGGGGAGCCGTCGGGATGCTTCAGGTTGCGGACGGCGACGATGTAGCGGTGGCCCGGCGTGAGGCTCTTGCCCGGCCGCAGGAACAGGGGATGGAGGTCGCCGAACTCGGCGAAGTCCGGATCGGTCGACGGGAGGATCCGTCCGTCGCGCTCGAGGAAGTGGAGGATGTGCTCGCCGGTGTCGGCGTCGATCAGGACCGACGGGCTGTCCGCATCGAGGGAGCGTGAGTCGTAGGTGCGGGTCTCGGGATGGATGCGCGCCGCGTTCGACAGCGCGGGATCGACGCCGCCACCCGGGAAGTGCATGAGCACCTGCACGGTGGGGCTGTAGCCATCGAGGGTGTTGTAGGGCGCCGGATCGAGCAGGTTTCCGTCCTGCTCGAAGAAGCCGTGGGGGAAGTTCAGCCGGTAGCCGGTCGGTGTGGCGGCGGGCGTCAAGAAGCGCGACGACGGGTACGGCAGGAGACACTCGGCGTCGTTCAGCACGTCGCACTGATCGGGCGACTGGAGCGCGACCGTCTCGAACGCGGCCTGCGTCGAGATCGGAACCTGCCCGCCCACGAACGCGACGTTGGCCGACACGTTCGCAACGAGCACGTGGACGCCCGCGGACACACCCGAAAGTGTCGCAGAGGGCCGCGTCGGCGTGCCGCCCGTGAAGAGGCCGGTCACGTCCAAGCCGTCGAGCTTCACGGACAGCGTGCCCGGCACGGCCGTCGAGGGCAGGTTCAGGGACGCCTCCACGGTGCCGGCGAGCGACAGCTGGCTCGCCACCGGTGACACGAATCGGAAGGTCGGTGTCCCGCAGGACCCCGCGCCCATCGAGAGGACCGCCGCAGCCACCAGGCAGACGACGAGGGACGACCCGGGCAGGGAAACGCGCATCAGGAGCTCCTTGCTGGCCGCAGCAACTGGAACGTTCGTGCCGTGCCGGGCGCATCGCGTGTCGGAAGCGCGCGCATCTTAACACGGGAGCTGACCGACCGGTAAGCGCGGGGAAAACCCTATTCAGACCCGGGAGCCCGCCGGGGGGGCTAGGGAACGGGCGGTGCCGGCAGCTGGCAGGGCTGCGCCTCGCCCCCCGAGATCTCGAAGGGCTCGGAGGCGTCGCACAGCCCGTCATCCCGGCAGGTGTTCCGGATCTGCCCGCCGGGGCGAAGGAATTCGAGCATCTGCTGGATCCCGGCCGGCACGTTCCAGCGCGCCCCGTGCGGATCGCAGGCCGTCGTCGCGATGGCGTTCGCGAGCGGCGGGATGTGGATCTGGTCGGCCGGATCGAAGAGGTCGAACGAACCGAGGTCCCACATGACCAGCGCCGAGTCGAGAGGCCCGTCCGCGTCGGGAATGCCCGGCATCCCCTTCTGGATCGAGCCCGCGAGCTGGGTGAGGCCCAGCGTCCGGGCCGCTGCCTCGCTCGGGAGGTTCGGCACCGTCTTGTCCAGCCAGGCCGGCGTGAAGAGGATCTTCTTCCCCGTGTGATGGGCGGGATCGGGGCTGCTCCCCGGCAGCGGATCCCTCGTCACGTGCGTCGCGTAGCCGGCCGGCTCACCGGACACCCAGATCTCGTGCGCCAGTCCGTACATCAAGAGCGTGTCCAGCGGGTCGGTGAGCCCGATCGACCTGAGCACGCTCTCGAAGGACACACCCCCCGCGAGCGGCGCCGCGAACAGCGTCGAGCGCTGTAGCAGGTACGAGAAGTTCATCGCGGGCACGTCGAGATGGAAGCTTTCGATGTCCGGCGTCAGCGCGGCGAAGAAGAGGCCGAAGATGCCGCCGAGGCTGATGCCGTAGTAGTACGCCTCGTTCGCGGGGTCGGCCTCGCCCGGGAAGACGCCGCGCGTGCCGCCCTTGCCGTCGGGAACGCGGAACTCCGGTAGCCGGTTGAAGAGGCCCCGCTTCATGAGGCGCGCGAGCACGAGCGTGTTGAGCTCGCCCTGCTTCGTGCGGTCGGGCAGCGCCTCGAAGTGGTTGAATTGGCTCTCGCCGAGGCCGAGCGTGCTCGACACGATCCACAGGATCCCGCCGAAGCCGCAGCAGATCGCCTGCCAGTCCGTCGCGCCCGCGATGTAGCGCCACTCGCCGAGCCCGCCGAAGCGCGGGAGCTGGGTCGTGATCGAGCGCGCGAGCCCGATCATGTCGCTGCCCTGGCCGAACGCGCCGTGTCCCAGCACGAGCGGGTGCACCTCGGCGCCGGCCTCCCGGGCGCGGCACGGGATCGAGATCGTGAACGGCGCATCCATGAAGCCGCCGTTCACCGCGACGTTCTGCTGGGGAACGTCGTTCTCGTCGACGAGGAGCTCGTCCGCCGGCGCGTTCGCCTCCTGCACGGGCAGGCCGCCCAGGAAGAGCGGGCTCTTGAAGGTGCCCGCGACCTCGCGCCACACCACGTCCGCGGGCGCAGCGCAGGTGGAGACCTCGTTCACCGAGGTCACCGTGAACGGCACCGCCGACGGGTCCGCCTGCACGGTGGCGAGCCACGCGAACGCCTGATCGCGCATCTCGAGCATCTGGTGCGTGAGGGCGTGGTCGCTGCGCACGGTGAAGTCCCAGGCGAGCTGGAGATTTCGGCGCGGGATGCCGAAGCGCTCGAGCCGCGCGAAGACGTCCTCGAAGTGCGCGCGGCGCGAGACGAGCGTGGGGATGTCGGTGGCGCGCGCGTCGCGCAGCGCCGCGAACGGCGCCTCGGCCGCGACCGGCGAGCCGTCGTCGTGCACGAGCCCGCGCACGGCCACGATGTAGCGGTGGCCGGGGGTCAGGCTCCTGCCCGGCCGCAGGATCAGCACCTGTCGCGCCGGGTTGCTCGTCGCGCGCGCGTCGAGCTCGACGAAGTGGAGCACCCGCTCGCCGGTCTCGGCGTCGAGGAGCACCGTCGGGCTGTCGGACTCGAGCGACCGCCCGTCGGTCGTGCGCGTGTCCACCCAGGGCGGGCCGCCGGGCTGCCCGCAGCAGCCGGCCGGCAGCAGCCGCGGCGCCTTCGACTGCTCGACCGACACGCCGCCGGGGAAGTGCATCAACATGTGGACGGTCGGGCTGAAGCCGTCGAGCGTGCCGAAGCGATCGGGATCGAGCGGGTCGCCGATCAGCTTCGGAAGCCCTTCGGCGGGAACCGCGATGCGGACGCCCGTCGGGGTCGCCGCAGGAACGAGGAAGCGCGACGACGGGTAGGGGAGCAGGCACTCGACGTCGTTCAGCACCTCGCACACGTCCGGGGCGTGCAGTGCGACCCCCTCGAAGGCGGTCTGCGTCGAGATCGGCACCTGGAGCTTCAGGAAGGCGACGCCCACCTGCACCTGCGCCACGAGGACGTGCCGGCCGGCCGCGATGCCCGGGAGCGAAGCGCTGAGACGGGTCGGCGTGCCGGACGCGAAGAGCGCGGTCACGTCCTGGCCGTCGAGCTGCACGGTCAGCGTGCCGGGAACGGCGGTGCGCGGGAGGCTCAGCTCCGCGGCGATCGCTCCGGTCAGCGAGAGCTGGTCCTGTGCCGGGCTGACGAAGCGGAACGTCGCGAGCCCGCACGAGCCGGCGCCGAGCGAGAGCGTCGCGGCGAGCGTAAGGGCAGCGAAGAGCGGGCGCATGGTGCCTCCGGTGCAGCGTGAACGCGCATCCTAACAGCTGCGGGATCAAGCGGGGATCTGCTGCGTCACGCAATGGATGGCGCCGAGGCCCCAGACGAGATCGGTGCAGTCGATGCCGACGATCTCGCGGCCCGGCAAGACCTCGCGCAACACCGCGAGCGCCCGCGCGTCCGACGGGGCGCGGAAGGTCGGCACGAGGGCCACGCCGTTCGCGAGATAGAAGTTCGCGTAGCTCGCCGGGCAGCGCTGACCACCGACGTGGAGCGGCGGCGGCATCGGCAGGTTGGCGATCGCGAGCGGCTTGCCGTCCTGGTCGCGCATGCCGCGCAGGCGCGCGAGGTTCGCGGCGAGCGGGGCGTAGTTGGCGTCCGAGGCGTTCTCCTCGACGACGGTCACGACGGTCGTCGCATCCACGAAGCGCGTCAGATCGTCGATGTGGCCGTCCGTGTCGTCGCCCTCGATGCCGTCGCCCAGCCAGAGCACGTGGCGCGCGCCGAGCCAGTCCGCGAGCACGCGCTCCATCCGCTCGCGCGTGCGCCCCGCGCCGCGATTCGGGTTCAGCAGACACGATTCGGTGGTGAGGATGGTCCCGCGGCCGTTGCCCTCGATCGAGCCGCCTTCGAGCACGAGTCCCGCATCGAAGCGCGGGAGTCCGAGCGCCAGCGCCATCTGCTCGGGGACCGCGTCGTCGAGGTCCCACGGTCCGTACTTCTTGCCCCACGCGTCGAATCCGAAGTCCACGATGGCGCGCTCGCGCCGCCCGTCGCGCTCGCGCACCACCACGATGCCTCCGTGGTCGCGCGCCCAGGCGTCGTTGGTCGCGATCGGGTGGAAGCGGACCGCGCGATCGGCGTCCACGCCGGCGCAGCGGAGCGCGCGGCGCGCCGCTTCTTCGAGGGCGTCCGTTCCCGCGCTCACGTGCACGAGCTCGCGCCCCTCGAGCGCGCGCACCATCGCGGCGAACACCGCGGGGACGGGCTCGAAGCGGCCGGGCCACGTGTCGAGGTTGTGGGGCCACGAGAGCCAGGTCGCTGCGTGCGCATCCCATTCTGCGGGCCATTGGTATCCCTGCGCGCCGGGTGTCTCGGCCTCGCACGGAGCCGGGAGGGCGGCGGGCGTTCCGTTCGCGGTCATCCGTCGCGGAAGCGTTTCAGCAGGTCGCCGTACGCATCGATGCGTCGGTCGCGAAGGAACGGCCAGTTGCGGCGCTGGCGCTCGATCGCCGCGAGGTCGCAGGGAACGACCAGGACCTCCTCGTCCGTCGCCGATGCGCGCGCCATCACCCGCCCGAAAGGATCGGCCACGAACGACTGGCCCCAGAAGCGGATGCCGTCCTCGACGCCGACGCGGTTCGTCACCGCCACGAAGAGCCCGTTCGCGATCGCGTGACCGCGCTGGATCGTCTCCCACGCGCAGTGCTGCGCGGCGTCGATCTCCGCGCCCTCCTCGAACTGCCAGCCGATCGCAGTCGGGTAGAAGAGCACCTCCGCGCCGGCGAGCGCCGTGAGCCGCGCGCCCTCGGGGAACCACTGGTCCCAGCACACGAGCGTGCCGAAGCGACCGAACCGCGTGTCGGTGGCCAGGAAGCCGGTGTCGCCGGGCGTGAAGTAGAACTTCTCGTAGTAGAGCGGGTCGTCGGGGATGTGCATCTTGCGGTACACGCCGGCCGTACGGCCGTCGGCGTCGAGCGTCACCGCGGTGTTGTGATACACGCCCGCCGCGCGGCGCTCGAACAGCGACGCCACGATCGTGATGCCCCGCGCGGCTGCGAGCTTCGAGAGCGCCTCCGTGGTCGGGCCCGGGATCGGCTCCGCCAGGTCGAAACGCGCGATGTCCTCGGACTGGCAGAAGTAGCGGGAGCGGAAGAGCTCCGGGAGGCACACCACCTGCGCCCCGCGCCGCGCAGCCTCCTCCACGCGCTCGAGGGCCCTGCCGAGGTTCTTCTCGGGGTCGGGCGAGCAGCTCATCTGGACGAGGCCGACGGAGATCGTGCGGCCGGGCGGCGCGTCGGGCATGGCCGTGGGTTACGTCACGCACCCCCACCCCGCAAGCCCGACCGTGACCGCCCCTGTCATCTCCCGGTTCGAGAGTGCGCTCATCGAAACAGGGGGTGGTCACCGTGCGCGAGAGCCTTCCGGTCCTGACCCGTGCCGTCGTCCCTTTCGATTCCGTCGTTCCCGGTGGATCCTTCGTGCGCGGCGTCCTCGAGTCGCTCGCGGTGATCGCGGGCTTCGTGGCCTTCGGCCTGCTCTGGGCCGCGGCCGAGGGCGGCGCGGAGGGCAGCATGCCGGCCGGCGAGCAGGGGACACGGGGCGCCGTCGCCGAGCCCGCTGCTCCGAGCGTGTGGCTCGTCGACGGCTACAACGTCCTCCACGCCGGTGTGTTGCGAGGGCGCGACCGGCGCGACTGGTGGACGGCCGCGATGCAGGCCCGGCTGGTCGCGGTGGCCGAGACGTTCGACGACGCCGGCGCCCAGATCGTCGTCGTCTTCGACGCGCGGAAGCCCGAGGCGGCGGAGTCGGCGGCCGCGCTCCGCCTCGCCGATCCCGCGCCGCCGTCGCGCGTGCGTCTCGTCTACGCGCCGTCGGCCGACGACTGGCTCGTGAAGCAGGTGCGCAGCTCCGCCGAGCCCGGACACATCGCGGTCGTCACCGGGGATCGCCAGGTGCAAGGGCGCGCGCGCCATCGCGGAGCGCAGGTGGTCGCGCCGCTCGCGTTCCTCGCGCGCTGCGACCGCTCGGCCGGCGAGCCGCGCACGTAGGCCGGCTCGGCCGACGCGCCGGTTCAGCCCGCAGCGCGCCGGCGCTCGCGGTACGCGTCGGAGGCGTACACATCGGGGTTCGCGCAGCTCGCCAGGCGCTCGAAGGCGAGGCCCGCGCGCAGGTTCTCGACCGCGAGCGAGACCATCCGCGCACGTGTCGCAACGCTCGCGCTGCCGATGTGCGGCGTCAGCACGACGTTCTCGAGCGCGAGGAGCGGACTGCCCGGCGGGAGCGGCTCGCGCGCGAACACGTCGAGGGCGGCGCCCGCCAGGCGGCCCGTCCGCAGGCGCTCGGCCAGGGCGTCCTCGTCGACGATCCCGCCCCGAGCGGTATTGACGAGCACCGCGTGCGGCCGGAGCAGCGCCAGCGCTTCCCGGCCGAGCAGGCCCCGCGTCTCGGGTGCGAGGGCCACGTGGACGCTCACGAAGTCCGATGCGCGCAGGAGGTCCTCGAGCGCCATCGATTCGACGCCCGGGACGGTCCGTGTCGTGCGCGACCAACCGAGGACGCGCATGCCGAAGCCCGCGGCGCGGCGGGCCACGGCGCGGCCGATGGCGCCGAGGCCGATCACCCCGAGGGTCGCGCCGTGCACGTCGCGCCCGAGGAGCTGATCGAGGCGCCAGGCGCGGTCCGCCTCGCGGGCCCAGCCCCCCGACCGCACCCAGCGGTCGCCCTCGACCACGCGACGCGCCGTCGCGAGGAGGAGCGCGAAGGCCAGGTCGGCGGTCGTGTCGGCCAGGACGCCCGGGGTGTGGCCCACCGGGATTCCGAGCGCGGTCGCGGCCTTCACGTCGATGTGGTCCAGACCGACGGATACGCTCGAGACCACCCGGAGCCGCCGTGCGGCCTCGAGCTCCGCGGCGCCGAGGCGATCGACGAGGAGGCAGATCGCGCCGTCCGCCTCCGAGAGCGCCTCCGCGAGCGGCGGGTCCCCGGCGCCGCCCGACCGCACGGTCACGTCGGCGACCCGCGAAAGGAGGGTCAGAGCGCCTTCCGGGAGAGGGTGACAGACGACGACGCGCACGGCGCCGGTGCTAGCACCCCGCGAATGGTGCGGCGAACGGATCGCCGTCGCGTGAAGGGGTCGAAAGCCCCATCGCCTCGCAAGACCGGACGGAACGCCCTGTCCTCGCTTGACCCGCGACCCCCTCCCGAAATAAGGTGCGCGGGTGCCGTTCGGCGCGCGCGCACCGCCGCTTGCGCGACGACACAGCTTCCGCGTGAAACCGACCCCCGGGTCGAAGCGTCCTTTACTGGGCTGAGAGAGGAAGAGGGGCTTCATGGCCGAAGTACCGCAGCACCACATCCGCGAGACGGCGACCCTTCGTTTCGCGCGCTTCGTCACCCGGAACCGGGCCTACATCGGGTCCTGGCTGATCCTCCAGACCCTCTTCTTCCTCTATCCGATCGTGAACGCCGGGCTCGCGGCGTTCGGCCATCGCATGCCGGGCCCGATCGTGCGCGTCGATACGTCGGCTCGCGCGCTCTATCCCGATCACCCGTTCATCAACGCGCAGGACAAGTTCGCCGGCATCTTCGGCACGTCGTCGCTCGTCGCGATCGCGGTGGTCGTGAAGGACGGCACGATCTTCACGCCCGAGGTGCTCCAGAAGATCTCCCGCATCACGAAGGCGCTCGATGGCGAGGGCTACCAGACCCATACCGCCGATCGCGAAGCGCTGCGCGACAAGCTCGAGGCCCAGGGCACGCTGACGCCGGAACAGATCGGCGCGGAGATCGACCATCGATACCCGCCCTATCCGGTGAACCACGACCAGGTGCAGTCGGTGGCGGCGCGCAGCACGCGCGTCGTCGAGATCGGTCCGGACGGCAGCATCAATTCCGACATCCTGATGAAGAAGGTTCCGCAGAACCAGGAGGAGGCGGACCACATCCGGGAGCTCGTGCGGCAGAACCCGCCGTTCATCTTCGGACGCCTCGTCTCGCGGGACGAGAAGGGCGCCCTGATCGCCGCCGGGTTCGTGACCGACCGCCTCAGCAGCCGCGAGGTGTACCAGGCGGTCTTCAACCACGTACAGCAGATCAAGGAGCGCGAGCAGGACCAGAACGTCTCGGTCTTCGTCTCCGGCGAGCCCATCCACGTGGGCTGGGTGCTGAAACACGCGTCCGAGATCTTCTGGTACACGATCGGCACGATCGTCACCGTGTTCGGCCTGCTCCTGCTCTACTTCCGGCGCCTGCACGGCGTCTTGATCCCGATGATCGCCGCCGTCGTGACCGTGATCTGGGGCCTCGGGTTCACCGGCTGGACGCACATCACGTTCGACCCGCTCGTCCTCGTGATCCCGATGATCATCACCGCGCGCGCGGTGTCGCACACCGTCCAGATGGCGGAACGCTTCTTCGAGGACTACGAGCTGCTGCTGCCGCGGTACACGGATCCCAACGTGGCCAAGGTCGAAGCAGCCACGGTCGCGATGGGCGAGGTCTTCATCCCGGGCACGCTCGGCATCCTCGTCGACGTGGGCGGTCTCCTCGTCATCCTGGTGACGTCGATTCCGCAGATGCGCGATCTCGCCAAGTTCGGTGCGTTCTGGGTGGCGTCGATCCTGGCGACGGTCGAGCTGCTCCATCCCATCATGATCTGCTACCTGCCCGCGCCCCGGGAGAGCGAGCACTTCCTGCCGAAGACCATGATCCGCGTGATGCGCTTCGTGGGCGACGCCACCACGCATCCGCGCTGGAAGTACGTCATCGCGGCCGTGACGCTGACCATCTTCGCGACCTCGATCTACATCACGCTGTTCCACTCCAAGATCGGAGAGGCCGCCCCGGGCTCCACCCTGCTGTGGCCGAATCACGAGTTCAACGTGGCGACCGCGGAGATCGCGCGCCGCTTCGGCGGCGTGGACTCGATGGTCGTCTACGTGAACGGCGACCGGCCGAACGCGTCCGCCGACTCGTCACCCGTGCGCCGCATGGAGGAGTTCGAGCGGTTCATGAAGGACTACACGAACCTCGGCGCGTCGGTCTCGCTGGTGCCGTTCCTGCGCGGGTCGTGGCAGCAGAACCACTACGGCGACCCGAAGTGGCACTTCATCCCGGAGCATCCGGGCACCCTGCGCGCGATGATCTTCCAGCTCCAGACCAACGGTCCGCCGGGCTTCCTGCGGCCGTACATGACCGACGACGGTCGGGACGCGAACATCTCGTTCTTCTATCCCGACCACAAGGGCGACACGATCATGCGTACCGTCATGTCGGCGGAGGAGTTCATCGAGCAGAACCCCGTCGGCGAAGTCATCGTGCGCCTCGACAAGGACCGCGCGCCCAAGGACGCGCCCATCTGGAACCCCGAGCGGCTGATCGACATCTGGTACTACATGGTCGGCCCGCTCCTCCCGCCGCGGGACCACACGCTGAACGTCCGCGTGCGCCAACCGGACGGGAAGTACGCCTCCTTCCCGGTGAAGAACGCGAGCACCGATGGGCTCCCGTCCTGGATCGAGGAGTTCCAGAAGTCATCGCACGAGAACTACGAGACGGCGAAGAGCGACGTCGGCGAGGACCGGGTGTTCACGTGGCCGAAGAGCCTCGCGGATTGGAGCAACGACGACGTCTCGCAGTGGTGGGAGAACGACGAGTACGGCGTGCGTGCCGCCGCGGTGAACACGACGCAGCTCATCGTGCAGGACATGAAGTCGGTGGAGCGCAAGGCGCAGTATCAGCCGACCGAGTCGTGGACGCGCGGGGCGCAGTTCGTGATGGCCGGTGGGGCGATGGGCATCCTGGCGGCGATCAACGAGGAGGTGGAGCGCAGCCACGTCGCGAACATCTCGCTCATCTTCCTCGTGATCTTCATCCTCCATTCGCTCACGTATCAGTCGATGGCGAGCGGCGGGATCATCTTCCTGCAGATCTCCACGGCCACGCTCGTGTCGCTCGCGTACATGGCGATCGCCGGGATCGGCCTGAACATCAACACGTTGCCCGTGCAGTCCGTCGGCGTCGGCATCGGCGTCGACTACGCGATCTACATCGTCGACCGCATACGCCAGGAGGTGGCCGAAACCTCGGACATCGACGAAGCCATACGAAGAGCCGTCCGCACCACCGGCATGGCCGTGAGCTTCACGGCCACGACCGTGGTGGGCGGCATCTTCCTGTGGATCTTCTCGAACCTGCGGTTCCAGGCCGAGATGGCGTACCTGCTGGTGATCCTCATGATCGTGAACATGCTCGGCGCGATCACCGTGGTGCCGACCTTCTACTCCATCCTGCGGCCGAAGGTGGCCACCGCCCTGCTGACCGACGAGCAGCGCGAGTCGCTCCGCTACCAGAAGGAGCTGGAGGCGAAGCGAGACCACGTCGCGTAGCGGGCGCGACCACCCCTCTACTCGACCACCTGCTCCGTCAGCTCGAGGATCCGGGAGGCGGTCTCCTCGACCGCCTTGCCGGAGGTGTCCACGATGCGCCAGCCGCGCGTGCGGAACAGCCGGCGCGCCCGCTCGAGCTCCTGCTCCACCGCCTCGCGATCCACGTACGTCGAGTGCGGCGGACCGCGGAGCGTGCGCACGCGGGCCTGCCGGATCGTGAGGAGCGCAACCGGGTCGAGCACCAGTCCCACCACCTTGTGCGGATCGAGATCGAGCAGCTCGCGGGGGGGCTCCAGGTTCGGGATGAGGGGCACGTTCCCCGTCTTGTAGCCGCGCTGCGCGAGGTACATCGAGAGCGGGGTCTTCGACGTGCGCGACGGCCCGCAGAGCACGAGGTCGGCCTCGAACAGCGTCCGCAGGTTCATGCCGTCGTCGTGCCGCACGGCGAACTCCACCGCTTCGATGCGGCGGAAGTACTCGTCGGAGAAGCCGTGCAGGAGGCCGGGCTGGCGGCGGGGCTCCACGTGCAGGTGTTGTGCGACGTTCGAGATGAGCGGCCCGAGCACGTCGACGGTGGGCACCCCCAGCTCGGCGCCGAGATCGCGGATGCGCCCTGCGACACGCTTGTCGACGACGGTGAAGACCACGAGAGCCCCCGCACGCGCGGCCAGCTCGACCACGCGGCGCACCTGCGAGTCGTGACGCACCTCGCCGAAGGTGCGCAGGCGCCAGGGCGTCTGGAACTGGAGCATCGCCGCGCGCACGGCGCCCGTGGCGGTCTCGCCGGTTCCGTCGGAGACGACGAACACCTCGGCGAACTTGGTGTCGGCCGCGGTGGACACGCCCCGACTCTAGCGGCAGTCTCCCGGCCATGCCGTACGACCCGAAACGGATCGAGCCGCGCTGGCAGGCCTTCTGGCGCGAGCGGGGCACCTTTCGTGCCGCGATCGACCCCTCGAAGCCCAAGTACTACGTCCTCGACATGTTCCCCTACCCGTCCGGCGACGGGCTCCACGTGGGGCACCCCGAGGGCTACACAGCCACGGATATCGTCACTCGCTACAAGCGGATGCGCGGCTTCAACGTCCTGCACCCGATGGGCTGGGACGCGTTCGGCCTCCCCGCCGAGCAGTACGCCATCAAGACGGGAACACATCCGCGTGAGACCACGCGGCGCAACGTGGAGAACTTTCGCCGACAGATCGAGAGTCTCGGCTTCAGCTACGACTGGGACCGTGAGGTCGACACCACCGATCCCGGCTACGTGAAGTGGACCCAGTGGATCTTCCAGCAGCTCTACAAGCAGGGCCTCGCCTACCAGGCAGAGGTGCCGGTGAACTGGTGCCCCGCCCTCGGCACCGTACTCGCGAACGAGGAGGTGACCGACGGAAGGAGCGAGATCGGCGGCCACCCCGTGGTGCGCCTTCCGATGCGGCAATGGATGCTGCGGATCACGGCGTACGCCGAGCGCCTGCTCGAAGACCTGGAAGGCCTCGACTGGCCCGAGCCGATCAAGAAGCAGCAGCGCGATTGGATCGGGAGGAGCGAGGGCGCGCGCGTCCGTTTCGCCGTCTCCGGCGGTTCGCCGGACGCCGCCATCGAGGTCTTCACGACCCGGCCGGACACCCTCTTCGGCGCCACGTACATGGTGCTCGCGCCGGAGCACGCGCTCGTCGAGCGAATCACGGTGCCAGCCCGACGCGCTGCGGTGACGGACTACGTCGCCGCCGCGAAGCGGAAGAGCGAACGCGCTCGCATGGCGGAGTCGAAGGAGAAGACCGGGGTCGACACCGGGGCGCGTGCGATCAACCCCTGCACGGGACGCGAGATCCCGATCTGGGTGGCGGACTACGTGCTCGCCGGGTACGGCACGGGCGCGATCATGGCCGTGCCCGGGCACGACGAGCGGGATTTCGCGTTCGCGACTGCCTTCGGGCTCCCGATCGCGCGCGTCGTCGACGGCGCCGACGCCGCGAAGGGAGCACCGTCGCGCGCCCTGCCCTTCGTCGACGACGGCGTCTCGGTACACAGCGGGTTCCTGGACGGCCTTCCGACGTCGCAGGCGAAGCGACGCATGATCGAATGGCTGGCGGAGCACGGCCATGGCGAGGGCACGGTCACCTACAAGCTGCGCGACTGGCTCTTCAGCCGGCAGCGTTACTGGGGCGAGCCGTTCCCGCTGATCCATCTCGAGGACGGCAGCACCAAGCTCATTCCGGAGAGCGAGCTCCCCTTGCTGCTCCCCGAGCTCGACGACTTCCGTCCCGCAGAGAGCGGCGGCACGCCGCTCGAGCGGGCGCGCGACTGGATGGATACGGTCGACCCCGACACGGGCCGCCCTGCGCGCCGCGATCCGAACGTCATGCCGCAGTGGGCGGGGAGCTGCTGGTACTTCCTGCGCTTCCTCGATCCCCGCAACGAGCACGAGGCCTTCTCGCGGGAGGCTGAGCGCTACTGGATGCCCGTCGACCTGTACATCGGCGGCGCCGAGCACGCAGTCCTCCACCTCCTGTACGCACGCTTCTGGCACAAGGTGCTGTACGACCTCGGACGCGTACACACGAAGGAGCCGTTCCAGAAGCTCGTGAACCAGGGGATGATCCTGGGCTTCAGCTATCGCTATTACGACGACAACCTGAACGACGACCCCTCAGTGACACCCCGCTGCTTCGCGTCCTCGGCGGTGCGCGTCCAGGGCGAGCACGCCGTCGCGGTCGCGACCGGCGCCGAAGTGAAGGAGCGCTGGGCGCCCCTCGCCGACGTGCGGCGGGGCGAGGATGGCAAACCGCTCCATCCCACCGAGGACGACCTCGTCCTCGAGGAAGTCGTCGAGAAGATGTCGAAGAGCCGAGGCAACGTGATCGGTCCCGACCAGGTGATCGCAGAGCACGGCGCCGATGCGATGCGCCTCTACGAGATGTTCATCGGTCCGCTCGAGAAGGCCGCGCCCTGGAGCACCGAGGGCATCCAGGGCGTGTACCGCTTCCTCCAGCGTGCGTGGCGGCTCCTGGTGGACGAGGACGCGGACGGCGAGCCGCTGCGCCCGTTCGCGGCAGGCCGGGGCACGCCGGATCAGCAGCGCCTCCTCGCGCGCACCATCGCAGGCGTCACCGAGGACATCGAAGGGCTGGGCTTCAACACCGCGATCTCGAAGCTCATGGTGTTCGTGCGCGACGTGGTGAAGGATGCGCCGCTGCCGCGCGAGGCGGCCGAAGCCTTCGTGCTGCTCCTCGCCCCGTTCGCCCCCCACGTCGCCGAGGAGCTCTGGCAGCGGCTCGGCCACACCGAGAGCCTGGCCTACGAACCGTGGCCTGCCGCGGATGCCGCGTTCCTGGTGGACGACGTGCTGAAGCTCGCGGTCCAGGTGAACGGCAAGCGCCGGGACGAGATCGAGGTGCCCGCGGACGCGAGCGAGGAGGCGATCAAGGACGCGGCGCTCGCGGCGCCCAACGTGGTGAGGCACCTCGAGGGACGCACACCGAAGAAGGTCATCGTGGTCCCGGGACGGCTCGTGAACGTGGTGGGGTAGCGCTGATCCTCTCCCGCGTCCGGCGTTCCACGCGGCCGATCCTCGAAGTCGCCACGCTGATCTGACGCCCGCCCGCAGAGGAGCCCCATGAGCCAGCGAGCACGAATCGAGATCGACGATGGGATCGCATGGATCACGCTCGACGACGGCAAGGTGAACGCTCTGTCGACCGGGCTGATCGGCGAGATCGGAGAGGCGTTGGATGCAGCGGAGCGCGCGAAGGCCGTGACCGTCTTGCGAGGCCGCGAGGGCATCTTCTCGGCCGGCTTCGACCTCCCCACGTTCAAGCGGGGCCGCGATGCGACCGTGGCGATGCTCCGTGCGGGCGCGCAGCTGATCCAGCGCCTGCTCGCCTTCCCCCACCCCGTGCTCACGGTCTGCACCGGGCACGCATACCCGATGGGGGCGTTCCTTCTGCTCTCCGCCGACGTCCGCCTCGGCCTCGCAGGCCCGTGGCGGATCGGTCTGAACGAGGTCGCGATCGGCCTCACGCTGCCGAGGTTCGCCCTCGAGCTGGCGCGTCATCGCCTGGCAGCGCCGGGCTTCGCGCGGATCACGACGGCGCCCATGTTCGCGCCCGAGGAGGCCCTGCGTCTCGGCTATCTCGACCGGGTGCTCGGCGCCGACGAGCTCGATGCGGCGGTGCGGGAAGAGACGGCGCGCCTCCGAGCGCTGGACCTGCCGAGCTTCGCCGCGACCAAGGCCCGCATCAACGAACGCGCGCTCCATGCCATTCGCGCGGCGCTGGACGAGGAGCTCCCCGCCGCGTCGCCTCCGGTCTCAAGGGCACCATCCTCGGGCGGCGGATCGGGGGCTACGAGCATGATCACCGTCCCTGCGCTCGATTCAGCCGAAGCGCGCGCGTTCGCCGAGAAGTGGCTGCCCGCGTGGACCGGCAACGACCCAGAGCGGCTCCTCTCCTTCTACGCCGACGACGCGTACTACTCGGACCCCGGCGTGCCGCTCGGCATTCGAGGACGCGGTCCCCTCCTGGAGTACTTCCGCAAGCTGCTCGCCCGCAATCCGAGCTGGATCTGGACGCACCGCGGCTCCATCCCGCTCGCGGACGGCTTCCTCAACCAGTGGCACGCCTCCATGCCCGTCGGCGCAGCGGTCGTCGAGGTCGACGGCGTCTGCACCGTGCAGCTCCGCGCGGGCGTCATCCGTCGGAACGAGGTCTTCTTCGATCGCTCCACCCTCCTGGAGGCAGTGAGGGCGACGCAGCGGTGAAGGCGCTCCGTGTGTACGAGCGTCGCGGCCCGCACGCCTTCGCCGTCGAGGACGCCGCACAGCCCCAGCCCCAGGCAGGCGAGGTGTCGATCCGGGTCCACGCCGCGGCGGTGACGCCCACCGAGCTCGAGTGGGCGCCCACGTGGACGACGCGCACGGGCGAGCCGCGCCCGTTGCCCGTCATTCCCGGACACGAGTTCTCGGGCGAGATCTCCGCCGTCGGGCCCGGCGTCACCCACCTGACCCCGGGCGACGCCGTCTTCGGAATGAACGATTGGTTCCGCGACGGCGCGCAGGCCGAGTACTGCGTGGCGCGCGCCTCGGAGGTCGCCGCGAAGCCGCGCTCCGTGGACCACGTCTCGGCCGCGGTCGCGCCCATCTCGGCGCTCACGGCATGGCAGGGGCTGATCGACCGCGCCGGTGTCGGGCCCGGGCAGCGCGTGCTGATCCAAGGCGCATCCGGCGGGGTCGGGGTCTTCGCCGTCCAGCTCGCGCGGCGGCGCGGCGCGGCCGTGATCGGCACGGCTTCGGCGGGCAACCTGGACTTCGTGCGCGGGCTCGGCGCCCAGGAGGTGATCGACCATCGCGCGACGCGATTCGAGGACGTGGTTCGAGACGTCGACGTGGTGTTCGACACCGTCGGCGGAGCGACGCTCGAGCGCTCGTGGGGCGTCCTCAAGCCCGGCGGCAAGCTGATCACCGTGGCCGCCTCCGAAGAAGGCACGCGGACGCAACGCGTCCGGGACGCGTTCTTCGTCGTCGAAGCCAGGCGGGCCCAGCTCGCGGAGGTGGCGCGCCTCATCGATTCCGGCGAGCTGCGTCCCGTGGTGGGCGCCGTCCTTCCCCTCGCGCGCGCACGGGAGGCCTACGAATCCAAGCCGCTCTACGGCAAGGCCGTCCTCCGCATCGGAGACTGATCGGCCCGTACACGCGGTATGGTAGGATCATCGACGTCCCGCTGAGCCGGAGGGATCGTCACCGCCGTGCGGATGCTGTTCACCTTCGCGGGAGGCAGCGGACACCTCGAGCCCCTCGTCCCGATCGCCCGTGCCGCCGCCACCGCCGGACACACCGTCGCGTTCGCCGGCCGGCCCCGGATGGTCCCCGAAGTCGAGAAGCTCGGATTCCCCGCCTTCGCCTCGGGCTCCGACGTCGGCCTGACGCCGAAGCGGCTTCCCCTGGCCGACGTCGACGTGGACCGGGACATGCGCGCGGTGGGCCCCGGCTTCGGGCGCCGCATCGCGCGCGAACGGGCAGCGGACCTCCTGCGGCTCTGCGCGCCGTGGCGCCCCGACCTGCTCGTGTGCGAGGAGGTGGACTTCGGCGCGATGGTCGCGGCGGAGCGGCTCGCGCTGCCCCACGCCACGGTGCTCGTGCTCGCCGCGGGCGGCTTCGTCCGACCGGAGCTGGTCGCCGGACCGCTGGACGAGGTGCGCGCGGAGCACGGGCTGCCCGCCGACCCCGAGCTCGCTGCGCCCTGGCGACACCTCGCCCTGTCGCCCTTCCCGCCGAGCTTTCGCGATCCCGCCTTCCCACTGCCGCACACGGCGCACGCGGTGCGCCTGGCCGAGCGCGATCCTGCGCGGAGCGCCGCCGTGCCGGCATGGATCGAGGAGCTGGGGACCGCTCCGACGGTCTACCTCACGCTCGGCACGATCTACAGCCTCGAGTCGGGCGATCTCTTCCAGCGCGTTCTCGCCGGGCTGCGCGACCTCCCGATCCAGCTCGTCGTCACGGTCGGCCGCGACCTCGATCCAGAAGAGCTCGGCCCGCAGCCGGACAACGTCCGCATCGAGCGCTTCGTCCCGCAGGCCGCCCTCCTGCCCTCTTGCCACCTCGTCGTGTCGCACGGCGGCTCGGGGAGCGTGATGGGAGCCCTGGCCCACGGGCTCCCGATGGTGCTGGTCCCGATGGGAGCGGATCAGCCGCTCAACGCGGCGCGCTGCAAGACGCTCGGCGTTGCGGAGGTGCTGGACGCCGGGTCGGTCACTTCGCAGGGGATACGCGAGGCCGTGTCGCGTACGCTGGAGAGTCCCGGCCATCGAAGGGCTGCCGAGCGCCTGCGCGACGAGATTGCAGCGCTTCGCGGGCCGGAGCATGCCGTGACCCTGCTCGAGCGGTTGCACAAGCCTCGGCACGGCTTCACCCGCGTCGACGAAGACGTGCATCCGGCAGCCTGGGTCGCTTGCCTCGACAAGCTCCACGCCGAGCCGTTCTATCGCGAGTACAAGGCCCGCATCCGCGCGCTCCTCGAGCCTCAGCCGACCGGCCTCTACCTCGAGGTCGGCGCGGGCGTCGGCACCGACGCCATGGCGCTCGGCGCACGGGTCCTCGGGGTCGACCGGTCGTCGACGATGTGTCGCGAGGCGCGCGCGCGCGGTCTGGTGACGTCCGTCGTCGCGGACGCCGAGGCGCTCCCCTTCCCGCCCGGGCTCGTCGACGGGTGCTGGTCGGACCGCACCTTCCAGCACCTCGCGCACCCGCAGCGCGCCCTGGAAGAGCTCGTTCGCGTCATGAAGGCGGGCGCGACGCTCGTGGTGGCCGATCCGGACTACGGTACGCAGCGAATGGAGTTCCCCGACCCGGCCCTTGCGAGCAAGGTGCTCGAGTTCCGCGCCAGTCACGCGTTGCGACACGGTACGCTCGCCCACGAGATGGGAGACCACTTCGCAGGGGTCGGCCTCGCGGACGTGTCCGTCGAGGAGAGGACGCTGGTCGTTCGGGACCCGCGATCGGTCGACAACGTGATGGGCCTGCGGTCGTGGGCGCGCACCGCCGCGGCTCGCGGAAGGCTCACCGAGATCGAGGCCGATCGCTGGGAGACCGCCTTCGACGCGGTCGTCGCCGCGGGGAGGTTCTGCTGGTCGGTGACGTTCTTCCTCACCAGCGGGCGCAAGCCAGGGGCAGCCCGATGACGTCTCCCTGCTGAGATGAAGGCCCGTTCCGCGCTGCGCGGGACGGCCGCGGGCATCTTCTGCATCGCCGCGCTCGCGTTGGATGGGATCGCGGTCACGGCGCGCTCCGCGGACCCGGCCTGCGCGGCGCCCGCCCTCGTGGGAGACGGCTGGGAGACATCCACTCCGGAGGCCTCGGGCTTCGACACCGCAGCGCTCTGCACGACGCTCGCGGGTGTCGCGGCAGGGGACGCCAACATCCACGGCGTGCTCGTCGAGCGCCACGGCCGTCTCGTCGCGGAGCTGTACCGCAAGGGGAAGGACCTCTCGATCGCGTCGTTGTTCGGGCTCTGGCGCCCGTTCGCTCCAGAGGTGGAGTTCGGACCGACGACGCGCCACGACCTGCGCTCGGTGAGCAAGAGCGTGGTCGGCCTGCTGGTGGGGATCGCCCGGCAGGAGGGGAGGATCCCGAGCCTCGAAACGCCGGCGCTCGACTTCTATCCGCAGTACGCCGACTTGAGATCGCCGGAGCGCGACGCCATCCACCTGGAGCATCTGCTGAGCATGAGCAGCGGGCTCGAGTGGGACGAAGGCGCGCTGCCGAACGACGAGACGCGCCTCTACTGGACGTCGTCACAGGTCCGCTTCGTGCTCGGCCGGCCGATCGCCGCCGAGCCGGGCCGGGTGTTCCTCTACGATTCGGGCGGCACCGCGGTGCTCGCCGACATCCTGGTCCAGGCGACCGGGAAGCCGCTCCCGGAGCTCGTTCGCACCGAGCTGTTCGAGCCGATGGGCATCACGGACTGGGAGTGGGTGTCCGACCTCCACGGCCGTCCCCTCGCGTTCACGGGTCTGCGCATGCGCCCTCGGGATCTCGTCAAGCTCGGACGCCTGGTGCTGGATCATGGGGAGTGGAAGGGCCAGCAGCTCGTCCCCGCGGAGTGGATCGCCGAATCGCTCCGTCCGCACGTCTCGACGCACCTCCGGAGCCCTCCGACCGCGACGCAGGAGCTTCAGTACGGCTACCAGTGGTGGGTCGGCAGCGTCGACTGGCACGGGAGGCAGCTCGCGTGGAGCGCGGGGTTCGGCAACGGCGGCCAGCGGCTCTTCGTGGTCCCGGAGCTGGACCTCACGGTCGTGATCACCGCCGGCGCCTACGGATCGCCGGAGATCAATCACGTCGTGAACGGGCTGCTCGAACGGATCGTCTCGACGGTGCGCGACTGAGCGCGCCGTCCGGGCCCGCACACCTCACCCGTAGTGGCGGATCTCGATCAGGTGCCTGTTCGGGTCGAACAGGTACACCGCCTTGCCCGGACCCCGCGCGCCTTCCTCGTCGCCCGGCCCCTTCCGATTGCCCACCGCATCGAACGAATCGCCGTACTCGATGCCAGCGTCCCGCACGCGCCGGAACGCCTGCTCGAATTCGTCGCGTGGCAGGGCGAAGGCCAGGTGCTCGCCACCGAGTGTGGTCCAGGGCGCGAGCTGGAGCGTGAGGGTGTCGCTCACGCGGACCACCGAGAACGGCCCCCGGTCGCCTTCGTACGTGAGGCCGAGGATCCCCGTGTAGAAGTCGAGGCTCGCCTGGCGGTCGTTCACGCGCAGGATGAGGTGGTCGAGCGTGGCAGACATGGACGGACCTCCCCCGACACCGTAACACGCGGCCCGGCGGCCCCGTGCGCCGTCGGGGGGGCCCGCCTTCCTGGCGAGGCAACCACGACGCTCGGAGGTAGACTCCTCCGCCTCGACGAGGAGAGCGGCCCGCCATGGATGAGCCCCGTCCGAACCGCCGGCGATTCACCGTGTATGGAACGGCTGCGCTCGCCGTGCTCGCCGCCGCGGCGGGCATCGGCGTCTACGCGAGAGCGCAGCAGGATACCGTGCGCGGCCGCTTCGAGGAGAGCTGCGTGAACGGCTGCATCGAGACGCGCGCGCCGAAGGCCTCCTGCCGCGAGGTGTGCGCGTGCCTCCTCGCGGATCTCGAGACCGGACGCACGCCGGGCGAGCTCGACGAGCTCCTCCAGAAGCTCGACAGCAGCCCAGGCGCGGACACGCCGGAGTTCGAGGAGCTGAAGACGAGCCAGGAGCGGTGCGTCTCGGGCGTCGTGCCCGGGGGCTGAGCGCGCCCGACTCGCGCGCTCAGAGGCCCACGGAGAGCCCCACGAGCGTGGTGAACGAGTTGCGGGTCGTGTCCTGCGCCGGAGTGCTGTCGTACACGTCCACGAGGGACACCTTGAACGAGAGGTGCTCCGACATCGGGACCAGCAGCCCCGTCTCGCCGCGCAGGATGTAGTCCCCGACGAAGTCGCTCACCGACGGCAGATAGTCGACGCGCGAGCGCCAGGTGGCCCCGTAGGGCAGCTTCACGTCGCTCTCCGCGCCGAGCAAGACGCTGAAGTAGTCGTTCGTGTCGCCGCCGAAGAAGCGCTCGTACACGTACGCGCCGCCGGTCTCGACCGAGAGCTTGAACGCCTCCGTAGTGTAGAGCTTGTACCCGACACCGAGCTTCGGGATCGCGCGGATCGAGAGGGACTCGATCTGGTCGCGCTCGCCCTCGAGCGATGCGAAGCCGAAGATCCTCGGCGCGAAGTCGTGCTCGTCCCGAATGACCGCGCGCAGCTCGTTCGCCGTGACGGATTGCGACTCGCCCTCCTTCTTCTCGGAGCCGCGCCGGTAGGTGGTGCCGAACTTGAAGCGGTTGGGCCCGAGCTCGCGCTTCAGCTCGAGCCCGATGCCGAGGCCCAGCAGGTCGGTCGTCGCCTGCTGGTAGTTGAAGCCGATGTCGAAATGTCCGCTCCAGTAGGGAAGCTCGGTGCCGAGATCGTCGATGAACGTCGCACTGTCGCCGAGCTCCGGGCGCACGGCAGCGACGTCGGCGATCGCGATGCGCTCGGGCGCGCCGGAGGACGGTGCGACGAGCAGAGCCTCGTCCTCGACGCCGACGATCCGGCCGATCGTGTCCACGTCCTCGCCGTGGAAGACGTGGAAGACGCCCTCCGTGTCGATGGACTGCACGTCCTCGATCGGAATGGTGAGCTTGCCGTCGCCGTAGATGGTCTTCAGCTCGACGTTCTTGCCGGTCACCGCAGTCACGGTGCCCTCGAGCGTCGTCCCCTTCACGGTGACGGTATCGGCGCTCGCGGTGCGCGGCAGGGCGAGAAGAACGAGTGCGCAGAGCAGAAGGAGCGGAAATTTCAGAAGCATCGGGTCCTCCAGCGACCAAGCTGGCACGCAGATGGACCCGTCGCAAAGCGCGATCGCACACTCCGAGACTGCGTGGGGATCCGGCCGCAGGCTCGTGGACCTGCGCTAGACCTCGGCGCGCTGCGGCAGCTCTCGCCCCTTCCAGAGGGCAAAGAGCGCGGGATAGACGAGAAGCTCGAGCGCGAAGGAGGTGACGAGACCACCCACCATCGGGGCCGCGATGCGTTTCATCACGTCGGCGCCCGTGCCTGCGCTCCACAGCAGCGGCGTCAATCCGAGGATCATCGTCGAGACGGTCATGAGCTTCGGCCGGATGCGTCGCGCCGCGCCTTCGACGATCGCCTCCTCGAGATCGCCGAAGTTCCGCATCGCTCCGGCGCTCGCGTGCGCGCGGTGTGCGAGGGTGAGATAGAGGAGCATCACCACACCGGTCTGCGCGTCGAGCCCGGCGAGCGCGATGATGCCCACCCAGACCGCCACCGACAGGTTGTAGTCGAGAAGCCAGAGCAGCCAGACCGCGCCCACCAGGGAGAATGGCACGGCGAGCAGCACGATCGCCGTCTCGACGGCCGACCCCGTGTTGAGCCAGAGGAGGAGCGTGACGAGGAGCAGCGTGAGCGGGAGGACGACCTCGAGGCGCTCCTTCGCGCGTTCGAAGTACTCGAACTGACCCACCCACGCGAGGCGCGTGCCGGCGGGAAGCGTCACCTGGTCCGCCACGACGCGCTGCGCCTCGTGCACGTAGTCGACGATCGGCCGGCCGGTGACGTCGACCGCGACGAGGCCGGTGAGGCTCCCCGCCTCGCTCCGGATCATGTCGGGCCCGTTCACGAACTCGATCGTCGCGACCTGCGAGAGCGGCACCTGCGCGCCTCCCGGCGTCGCGACGAGCGCCTCGCCGATCGTCCGGGCGTCTTCGCGGAACTCGCGCGCGTAGCGGACGTTGATCGGATAGCGCTGGCGTCCCTCGACCGTCTGCGAGAGCGGCATGCCCCCGATCGCGGTCTCGACCACCGCGTTCACGTCTTCGACGCGCAGGCCGTAGCGCGCCGCGCGCTCGCGATCGATCGACACGTCGAGGTAGGACGCACCGGTCGCGCGTTCGGCGAACGCGTTGCGCGTGCCGGGCACGGCACGCAGCGCGTTCGCCACGGCGATCGCGGCCTCCTCGACGCGCTGCGCATCGTCGCCGTAGATCTTGACGCCGAGCTGGCTGCGCACGCCCGTGGCCAGCATCTCCGTGCGCGTCTGGATCGGCATCCACCAGAGATTCGGCATGCCGGGATAGCGGAGCTTCTGGTCCATCTCCGCCACGAGCTCTTCCCAGGTGAGCCCCGGGCGCCACTCAGACCGGGGCTTCAGCGTGACGAGCGTCTCGACCATCGAGAGCGGGGCAGGATCGGTCGGCGTCTCGGCGCGGCCGATCTTGCCGAACACCCGTTCCACCTCGGGAAACGCCGCGAGCTCGCGGTCCATGAGCTGGAGCACGCGGGAGGCCTCTCCGACCGCCATGCCGGGCGGCGCGGTCGGCATGTAGAGGATGGTGCCTTCGTTGAGCGGCGGCATGAACTCGCTGCCCAGCGCGAGGAACGGTGGGACGGCCGACAGGAGCGCCAGCACGGCGAGCGCGACCACGAGCACGCGGTGTCGCACCACCGCGCGTACCACTGGAGTGTAGACGTGCACCAGCCACCGGTTGACCGGGTTCGCGGCCTCGCCCCGGATGCGACCCCGGATCAGGAGCGCGGCGAGGGCCGGGGTGAGCGTGACCGACAGCACCGCCGCAAAACCCATGGAGAAGGTCTTCGTGTACGCGAGGGGCTTGAAGAGCCTGCCCTCGGTGCCGCCGAGCGCGAAGATCGGGAGGAACGAGACGGTGATGACGAGGAGCGCGAAGAAGATGCTCGGGCCCACCTCCTGCATGGCGTGGAGGATCACCGCCTCGCGCGCGCCCTCGCGTCCGCCGTGCTCCCACGTCTCGAGCCGCTTGTGGACGTTCTCGACGACGATGATCGCGGCGTCCACCATCGCGCCGATCGCCACCGCGATCCCGCCGAGCGACATGATGTTCGCGCTGATGCCCCCGTAGAGCATCGGGATGAACGCCAGCGCGACGCCGATCGGGATGGTGAGGATGGGGATGAGCGCGCTCCGGGCGTGCAGCAGGAACACGAGGATCACGAGCGAGACGACGATCATCTCCTCGGCGAGCGTTCCGCGCAGGGTGTCGATCGCCGCACGGATCAGGGTCGAGCGGTCGTACGTCGTCACGAGCTCGACGCCCTCGGGCAGCCCGGCCGCCACGCTGGTGAGGCGCTCCTTGACGGCGTCGATCGTCGCGAGGGCGTTCTCGCCGTAACGCATCACGACGATCCCGCCGACGGCTTCGCCATCGCCGTCGAGCTCGACCAGCCCGCGGCGCATGTCGGGACCGAGCGCGACCTCCGCAACGTCGCGCACGGTGACCGGCGTCCCGTTCGCGTTCGCGCGGAGGGGAATCAGCTCGAGATCCCGCGGACTGCGAACGTAGCCGCGCCCGCGCACCACCTGCTCGTGCCCGGCGATCTCGAGCACGCCCCCGCCGGCGTCCTGGTTGGACGCCCGCACGGCGCTCACGACCTCCGAGAGGGGCACTCCGTAGGCGCGGAGGCGGTTCGGGTCGACCTGCACCTGGTACTCGCGCACGAAGCCGCCGATCGAAGCCACCTCGGCCACGCCGGGCACGCTCGCGAGCGCGTAGCGTACGTTCCAGTCCTGGAGGCTGCGCAGCTCGGCGAGGTCGTGCTTGCCGCTCCGGTCGACGAGCGCGTACTCGAACACCCAGCCGACTCCCGTCGCGTCGGGTCCGAGCGTCGGCGACACTCCGTCCGGCAGCTTCGCGCGCGCGGTGCTCATGTACTCGAGCACGCGGCTGCGCGCCCAGTAGAGATCGGTGCCGTCCTCGAAGATGGCGTACACGAACGAGAGACCGAAGAACGACTGGCCGCGGACGTAGCGCACGCGCGGCGCCGAGAGCAGCGTGGTCGAGATCGGGTACGTGATCTGGTCCTCGACCAGGCTCGGGCCGCGCCCCGGCCATTCGGTGAAGACGATGACCTGCACGTCCGAGAGATCGGGGATGGCGTCGAGGGGCGTTCGCCCGATCGCGGAGATCCCCCAGGCCAGGGCCAGGGCCACGGCCAGGACGGTGAGGAAGCGGTGGCCCGCGCAGAGCGCGATCACGCGCGCCACGGGGCCCGGCCGCGGCGCCGTCCCGTTCACCATGACTCGAGCGCCGCGCTGAGGCGGCTCTCCGCGGCGACCAGGAAGGTGCCCGCCACCACGACGCGCTCCCCGGGCTCGAGGCCGGAGAGGACCTCGTATGCGTCCGCGTTGCCGAGCCCGATCTCGACGTCGCGGGGCGCGAGGCGTCCGTCGCCGAGGTCGACGAACACCACGCGCCGTCGACCGGCGTAGACGACCGCCGATGCGGGCACCAGGAGGCGCTCGCCCCGATCCACGCGGAGCTCCACGTCGGCCCACATGTCCGGCCGCATCCGGAGGTCCGGGTTCTCCAGCGAGAGCCGCGCTCGCCCCGTGCGCGTGTCGCTCTCCAGGGTGGGATAGACGTAGGCGACGCGCGCGTCGAGCGTTCTGCCGGGCAGGGAGGACATGCGGACGAGCGCCGGCGTGCCGACCGTGACCACGTCCACGTCCGGCTCGTAGAGCTGCACGTCGATCCAGACGCGCCCGAGCGGCGCAATGCGGAACAGCCGCGCGCCGGGCTCGATCGCTCCGCCCTCCACGACGTTCTTCTCGAGGAGGAAGCCGCCAATGGGCGCGCGAATGGGCAGCGTCTCGCTCGGCGCCCCGCGCCTCCCGAGCGCCTCGACGTCGCCCCCGGACACGTCCCACAAGCGCAATCGCGTCCGCGCCGCGCGCAGCAGCGCGTCGGTGCGAAGGGTCGCGACGCCCGTCGTCTGGTGGCCCGCAAGCGCGGACAGGTACTCCGCCTGGGCGGCGTACAGCTCCGGGCTGTACACCGAGAAGAGAACCTCGCCGCGCTGGACCTTCATGCCGAGTGCGTTGGCCCGGAGCTCGCGCACCCAGCCCCGCGTCTTCAGCGACACGTCGACCAGGGCGGTCTCGTCCCACGTGACCCGCCCCGCAGCTCGCACCACCAGCGCGAACGGGCCGCGCTCCACGACACTGGTGCGGATGCCGATCCGCTGACGCCGATCCGCGTCGACGCGGACGGCCTGCGCCGTTGCCCGACCCCCCGCCGATGCGGCGGAGGCTTCGGGCGCGCCCTCGAGGTGCAGACCGGGCGTTCCCGTCGTGAGCGAGCCCGCGGCGAGCCGGGCCGAAGCGCCCGCGCGCGTCGCGTCGATCTCGAGCCGCCAGGTGCCGGGCATCGCCAGGTCGAGATCGGCGCGGTACGCCCCTCCCCCGAGCTTCTCCGCGCGCGCGCTGCGGTCCATGTCCGCCATTCCGGCCATCGACATGCTGTACCGGACGTCGAGCTCCGCGTCGTCGACGGGCCTGCCCTGCGCGTCACGGAGCTCGAGGTGGAGCGCGTTGTCGCCCTGGCGAGGGGCCCCGGGATGGAGCGAGGCGCGGAGCTCCAGGCCTCCGCTTCGAGCGATCGTCACGTGCCCGAACGGCGCCTGGAGCCTGTCGCGCAGGAGGAGCATCCCCACACCGAAGAGCGTCGCGACCACGGCGCCGAGCACGAGGAGCAAGCGGGAGCGGGAGCGATCCGGATGGCTCACGGGGCACCTCCTGCGGGGGTCGAGAGGACTGGGATCCGGCCCGTCGCACGATCCAGCTCCGCCAGACGGCGCGACAGCTTCGCCATCGAGTCCTCGTAGGCGAGCTCTGCGTCGCGCAGAACGCGGTCCGCGTCGATCAACGCCAGGAACGGGGTCTGTCCGGTCTCGTACGACACGCGCGCCGCCACGATGCGATCGCGCGCTGCGGGGAGCAGGGTGTCGCGGGTCAGCTCGAACAGATGGTGGGCCTCGCGCACGCGCTCCACGGCCGTCACGACGGAGAGCCGAATCTGGTCCTCGATGCGCGAGCGCTCGCTCTCGGCGCGCGCGAGCTCGGCGCTCGCCTGCTCGAGCGCCGCGCGCCGCCGCTCGATCTGGAGGGGAAGGTTGAGCGAGACGCCGACGGCGGTGCGCAGGTCGCGCTCCTGCCAGAGTCGGTCGTACTTCGCCCACAACGTGAAGTCGGGCAGAAACTCCCGGCGCGCGAGCGCCACGGCGGACTCCCGCGCCTCTACCCGTGCCTTCGCCGCCTGGAGCTCGGGTCGGTCGGCGAAGGCGCGCTGGGTGAGTGCGTCGGTCTCGAGCGCGGACGGCGCATCCACGGTCAGCGCCTCGGGCGGCGGCGGCAACCCGCCCTCCGCCCGGCGATGGAGGAGCAGGTTGATCCGTTCGGTGACGAGCCGAGCCTGGGTCTCCAGCTCGATCTTGCGATGCTCGAGCATGGCCCGCTCGGTCTCTGCCTGGAGGGGGTCCTGCTGGGGCGCCAGGCCGGCCTCGTACTGCGCCAGCGCTGCCCGCTCGAGCTCCCCGAGGAGGACGAGATGATGCGCGTTGATCGCGCGCGCGCGGTCTACGATGTAGTACTCGTCGAACAGCACGGACGCTCGGGTCGCGAGGCCGAGCCGCACGGTCTCGTAGTCGCGCAGGCTCGCATCGGCCTCGGCAAGAGCGATGTCGCCGCGCAGGCCGAGCTTTCCCGGGAAGGGGAAGGCCTGGCTGATGCCCGCGCTGTAGCTGTCGCCGACGAGGTCCGACCCGAACGACCACGGCGCCACACCGAGGTCGAGCATCGGGTCGTCGAACGAGGTGTCCTGGGGGAAGCGCGCGAGGGCGGCGCGCGAGCTCTGGCGCGCGGACTCCAGGCTCGGGTTGCGGCGCAGCACCTCGGCCACGAGCGCGGGACGATCGAGCACCTTCTCGCCGACGAAGGGCGCTTCGGCCTCGTGGTCGGCGGCCGGCCCTTCGCTGGTGCGGGCGAGCTCTTCCTGCGCGGCGCGATAGCGCGTCGCGCCTGGCGCACAGGCCAGCGCGAGCGCGCCCACGACGAGCGCGCGGCTCCATTCGGATCGCATCGGGGTCTCCTCGATCGCAGGGAGCGATGCAGAGATCGGTGCGCGCTCGCACCTCTCCGTCCGCGGGCGCGGGGCCCGCCGCTGCGATCGGGATCAGAGACGCAGGATGGTGTCGAGCGCGGGAGCGGGCCGGCCGCGTGCGAGAACCAGGGGACGCTGGGCCGCGACGGCCGGCGGGGCATGGATCGCCGGAGCCAACGACACGATCGCGACGAGGAGCGGCGGCGCGACGTCCGACCCCGAAGCGCTGTTGAGCGACCACGGGGCGTGGCAGCACGGAAGCGGGCTGAGGGAGCCGCAGGGACCGCTCTCCGCCGGCCCTGGCGCCGGCGCGTCCGGTGCGCCTCCGTGGCACGGACCGTGGGCGGGAGCGGCGCCTGCCAGCGCCCCCGCGCGGCACTCCGCTCCGATCGCGCAGAACGCGACCGTCGTGAGGAGCAGGAGCACGGTGGGCCGGAGCCAGGCCTCGCGCATCACGGCTAAGCTACTCGTCCGTCCGGGCCCGTCAATGAAGCATCCCGCGCGCGGACCACGGCCTCGCGTCTCCCCTCGCGGAAGCCGTACTCGAGCCAGGTGGCGAGCACGGCGGCCGCCGCGAGGAACCACGTGATCGCGTAGCTCTTGTGGTCCACCGGACTCACCGGCCGGTCGACCGCTCCGTGGAGCGGCGCGTCCGACCCGTCGTCCTCGGCCTGGATCAGGACGGGCGCCAGGCGATAGGGGAGCTGCGCCTCGAGCGGCGCGAGCTGCGCGGGCTTCGAGGGGTCGAAGCGGATCCAGTGGTCGCGGTGCGAGGCGGCCGAACCGGGCTCGGCGCCGGACAGCGCGAGGGGCTTCACCACGCCCGTCACCATCACGTGCCCCTCCGGGCGATCCGCGGAGCGCACCGCCTCGAGGCGGTCCGTCGGAACGAAGCCGCGGTCGACGAGCACCGCGCGCGCATCCGTCGGCCCATCGACACGAAGCGGCGTCAGGATGCGCCCGCCGTCGGCGAGCTCGAAGGCCACGGGATAGACGACGATGCTCTGCGATCCGTCGAAGGCGCCCTGCACCGTCGTGCGGCGCCAGGCGTAGGCGGAGGGATCGGCGAGGACGTCGACCCACGGCACGGGCTCGCGATCGATCAGCGCGTTCTTCGCGGCGATGTCGGCGTTGCGCCACTTCAGCCGCTGCACCTGCCACACGCCGAGCGCGGCTAGCGCGGCGACCGCGACGATCACCCCCGCGGTGGGAGCGAGGCCGGGACGGAAGCGGGCCACGCGAGTCCTCCCGGACGCGGGGCGGCGGCATGCGTCCGCTCGGGCAGCCGGGGGATCCCCGCGGCCTCCTCGGAGGAGAGCTTGCGCACCCGGTGCCGCACCCAGACGGCGACGCATCCCACGAACGAGGGCGGGAGCACCGAGAGCAGGATCGACCCGGCGACGAACCCCCCTTGATTGTCCTGTTGGCCCGCGGAGCACACGGCGCAGGCCTCCGCGAGGCGCGGGAGGAGCAGGGTCACGGCCGCGGCGGCCGCGAGGGCGAAGGGACGAACGCTGGGCGCTTCCTTCACAGGTAGACCCTCCAATAGAGCGCCGGCCAGATGCCGACCACGAAGTACCAGAACACCTCCGCCGCGGCCAATACGCTCGGCGGGAGCCAGCCGCGCTGGAGGCGGCGCCATGCGTAGAAGAGCACGCCGAGGGCGCAGACGGCGTGGAGCGCGTGCGCGCCGACGATGAGGTAGAAGAAGCTGCCGAGCGCGCTCGAGCGCAGCGTGAGGCCCTGTGCGATGAGGAGCGCCCACTCGCGGCCCTGGAGCACGACGAAGAGCGCGCCGAGCAGCATCGCCGCGAGGAAGGGCTTCCGCATCTTGTCCGGGCCGCGCCGGTAGTCGCGCCGCGCGACGAAGAGCGCGAGGCCGCTCGCGAGCAGCACGCTCGTGTTGAACGCCGTCTCGCTGATCGGCAGGCGCGGCTGGTTCGGAGGCGGCCAGAGCACGGCCTCGGAGCGCATGATCGTGAACGCGCTGACGAAGCCGGCGAACAGCATCATCTCGGTGCCGACGAAGATCAGCATGGCGAGGACGCTGTTCGGGACGATCTGTCGCCGCGGCGGTCCCGCGGAGACGTCCCGGAGTCGCGGCAGCGTACGGACGGCCACTCTCGGCCCTCCCCTCTCGGTCAGTGGTGCGCGCCCTCGGCGTGCGGGTCGACGTGGTGCAGAGCCGCTTCCTTGTTCGCCTCGATCCACGCCGGCTTCACCCAGTTGGTGCCGTGATTCTCCATCACGTCGGGCGCGCTGCCGGCGAAGAAGAGGAACATGAAGACCACCATCGTCGTCACCAGGTACACGATGTAGCGCTGGGCGAAATTGATGTGCATGAAGTTCTTGGCGACCATGTACGCCTTGATCACGGCGATCCCGAAGGCCGTGGACAGCGTGAGCGCGAGCGCCGTGGACCGGTGCTCGATGAACCTGGCGACGATCGGGCCCGCCACGCTCACCAGGAGCAGCCCAAGCAGGATCATCCACACCCGCACGTAGTTCCCGTGGTGCGTGTGCTCCCCGTGCCCCGCGTCGTGGCCGCCATGCGCCGCTGCGTGATCCGACATGCGTTCTCCCGAGCCGCTCACTTCGCGATGTAGAGGAGCGGGAAGAGGAAGATCCAGACGAGGTCGACGAAGTGCCAGTACACCCCGATGATTTCCACGCGGTGGAGCTCGAGGTTGCGCTTCGCCTTCTGCGCCACGATCAGCATGATCACGACGCCTGCGATCACGTGGAGCGCGTGCAGCCCCGCCGCCGTGTAGTAGAACGACCAGAATGTGCTCGAGGTGATCGTGAACCCTTCCCTGATTTCATGGGTCCACTCGATCGACTTGACCAGGATGAAGAGGGCGCCGCCGCCGGCGGTGTAGTAGAGGAAGCGCGCAGCCTTCTTGCCGTCGCCCGCGTCCGCAGCCTTGTGACCCTGCACTGCGAAGAGACTCGACGTGAGCAGCACGAAGGTGTTGAACGCGCCGATCCACGTGTTCGTGTGCGCGGCCTGCTCCGCGAACGCGTCGTGCGCGATGCGATACATGATGTAGGAGCTGAGGAGACCGCCGAAGATCACGATCTCCGACGCGATCACCCACCACACGGCGAGACGCCCGGTGGGCATCCCCGCGGCGCTCCGGGTGGTGGCGATCGGCCTGGCGCTGGACATCGACACTTCCCCTTCCTCAGTTCGGCGCGCTCTGCGGCCAGTAGTCCTCGGCGCGGCCGGGCGTGCTGTACTCGTACGGGCCGCGATACACCGTCGGGAGCTGCTGCCAGTTCCCGTGGGGCGGGGGCGAGTCCGCCGTCCACTCCAGCGTATTCGCCTTCCACGGGTTCTTCTCCGCGACCGGGCCGCGGAACATGCTGTAGAGCGCGTTGACGATGAAGATCACCTGCGCGATCAGCATGACGACGAGGCAGATCGTCGCGAACTCCCGCAGGCCGTTCAGAAGCGGCGTGTTGAGCTCGGAGTAGATCCGGTGATCGGGGATGCGCCGGTTGTCGCCGAGCGTGCCGGTCACGAACAGCGGGATGAAGATCCCGTTGAAGGCGACGATCGTGATCCAGAAATGCACCTTCCCCCAGAACTCGTTCATCATCCGCCCGAACATCTTCGGGAACCAGAACGTGAAGCCCGCCATCGTTCCGATGATGGCGATCGGGAAGAACGTGTAGTGGAAGTGCGCGAGCACGAAGTACGTGTCGTGCAGGTAGATGTCGGCGCCCGACGCGCCGAGGAAGATCCCCGTCACGCCGCCGATCAGGAACTCGCCGATGAACGCGAGGGCCCAGAGCATCGGCACCGTGAGCGAGATCGACCCGCCGTACAGCGTGGCGATGTACACGAACATCATCTCGGCGATCGGCACCGAGATCAGCAGGGTGGTGACCGTGAAGATGTTGGCCATGCGGGGGTCGATTCCGGCGATGAACTGGTGGTGCGCCCACACCGTGAAGGACAGCACGCCCGTCGCGATCGCCGTATTCACCACCGTCTTGTACGCGAAGATCTTCTTGCGCGAGAAGACCGAGATGACCTCCGCGGTGATGCCGACCGCAGGGAGCAGCACCACGTACACCTCGGGGTGGCCGAAGAACCAGAAGAGGTGCTGCCACAGGATCGGGTCGCCGCCGCGACTCGGATCGAAGAACGCGGTGCCGAGGGTCTGATCGAAGGTGAGCATCACGGCGCCGGCGATGAGAGGCCCCACGGACGCCATGAAGAGGATGCTCGCGATCACGATCATCCACACGACGATCGGCACGTCGTACATCCGCAGGCCGGGCGCGCGCGAGTTCATGGCCGTGGTGACGAAGTTGATGCCGCCGAGCAGGAACGCGACGAACTCGAGCGCGACTGCGATCACGAACACGGTCGATCCGTGCGGCGTCAGGTTGTACTGCGACTTCGCCGAGAGCGGCGGGTACATGGTCCAGGCGCCGCCGAAGCCGCCGTTCGTCACGAACATCGACGCGATCAGGACGATCGCGCTGACCAGGAAGATCTGATAGGAGAGCCGATTGATCTTCGGGAACACCATGTCGTCGGCGCCGATCATGAGGGGGATCAGGTAGTTGCCGAACGCCGCGATCAGCACCGGCATCGCGACCCAGAAGATCATGATCGCGCCGTGGTTCGTGATCAGCATGTTGTACTGGGCGGGGTTCACGATGCCCCAGAACGGCACGTGGATGCCCGGAAACGCCATCTGCATGCGGAACACGTAGGAGAAGAAGGCGCCGACCAGCGCCATCGCCATGCCCGTGAACATGTACTGCATGGCGATCATCTTGTGATCGGTCGAGAGCAGGTACTTCGAGACGAAGGACTGCTCTGCGTGGTGGCCGTGCGCGTCGTGCGCGCCGCCGACTTCGACGGGATGCGTCGCCATGCCCTACTCCCCTTCCCCTGCCTTCGGCGCGTTGGCCGCGATCTGGGTGGCCGAGTGCTGGGCCACCCACGCCGCGTGCTGCTCCGGCGTCTCGATCACGATCTTCGCCGGCATGTAGCCGTGGCCGATGCCGCAGATCTCCACGCACTGGATGTCGTAGGTTCCGGTCATCGTCGGCTTGAACCAGCCCGTGATCACGCGGCCGGGAATCACGTCCTGCTTCAGGCGGAAGACCGGCACGGAGAAGCTGTGCAGCACGTCGCGCGACTCGAGCTTGAAGTGATAGAACGTGTCGACCATCACGTGGAGCTCGTCCACGGTCTTGATGTCGTCCTCGGTGTCGAGCTTCCCGTCGGCGCCCGGGTGCACGAAGCTCCAGGCCCACTGCTGCGCGATGACCCGAACGGTCTGCTGCGGCTCCGGCAGGCGCTGCTTCACGTCGTACCAGACGCTCACGGCGAAGAAGAGGATCGCGATGTCGCAGAGCAGGACTGCCGCGTGGGGCACCGTGATGAAGCGCTTCTCCGACTTCAGCTCACCCGTGATGTACTGCGCCCCCATGCCCGGCTTCTTGCGAAACCGCACGATCAGCCAGATGAAGATGCCTTCCGTGAGCACGAACCAGAACACCATCACGATCCAGAAGATCAGGTCGAAGACGAAGTCGATGTCCTTGGCGTACGTCGAGGCGGCGGGGACGAAGGATTCGATCATGTCCGTGCGACCTCAGAGGACGAAGGTGAAGACGGCGGCGATCCAGAGCAGGATGCCGCCCATCGCGATCAGGAACACACGCGAGGCGAGCTGATCGGGGGAGTACGTCTTTGCCATCGAGGGGCCTCGCGCCTACTTCTGTGCGGTCTGGTTGGGAAGGGTCATGATGTATGCGATCACGTCCTTCATCGCCTGCTCGTTCGCGAGCAGGTTCATCATCGGACGCATGAGCGAGCCCTGGGTGTCCTTCGGGTTCGAGCCGCGGATGCCCGCCTTGAAGTGCTGGAGCTGCGTGAGGAGATACCAGTCGCTCTGATGGTCGAGCGGCGGCGACCCCATTCCCTCGTTGCCCTTGCCCTCGGGGCCGTGGCAGGCCGCGCACGTGGTGTAGAGCGCAGCGCCCGCAGCCGCGTTGCCGCCCTGGAGCGTCGGCGCGGGCTTCACCGGCGGCAGCGCCGAGACGTACGCCGTCACCGCGTCGATGTTCTCGTCGGTCTCGAGCCAGAGCGCCATCGGACGCATCCGCATGCCCGAGATGTCGTCGAAGTTCGTGCCGCGGATCCCCGCGTGGAAGTTCGTGAGCTGGCGCTTCACGTAGTACGCGGGGAGGCCCGCGATCGACGGTGCGAGCGAGAGCGGATTGCCGCCCCCGTCCTCACCGTGGCACTGCTTGCAGAAGGTGAACAGCTCGCGGCCGCGCGCGTCGTCCCCGGCCCGGGCCGGCGCAGCGGCCGCCAGTGCCAGCAGGGCGAGGGCGGCGCCGAAGGCAGCCGGCGCGCGTCTCGATCCGGATCCCATCATTTCTCCCGGTTCCCGTTACGCAGCGCGTTTTAGCGGATTTCGTCCCCTGCGCAAAGACCAAGAAGCTGACCGAGCGCCACTTTTCCCTCGCTGTGGCGCGGTCTTTCGCGCCCGGGTCGATCCGGCAATCAAGACTGGACCCGTCCCGGATCCTGCCCGGTCAGCGCAGCGCCAGGTCCGCGAGCATCGCCGCGAACAGCGCGAACAGATAGAGCATCGATACGTGGAACATGCTCCGCGCGGCGGCGTCCGTCCGCTCGCGCAGGACGCGCACGGCGTGCCACACGAACCAGCAGCCGAGACCCGCCGCCGCCACTCCATAGAGGGGCCCGAAGAGCCCGAGCGGAAGGGGCGCGAGGGTCACGGGGACGAGCGCGATCGTGTACCAGAGCATCCGCCAGCGGGTCGGCTGATCGCCGATCACGTTCGGCAGCATGGGGATCCCGGCCCTCTCGTAGTCGGTCTTGCGGTAGAGCGCGATCGCCCAGACGTGGGGCGGCTGCCACATGAAGATGATCGCGAAGAGGATCCACCCCGCCGCGCCGACGTGGCCGTTCACGGCGGCGTCGGCGATGAGCGGCGCGGCGGCGCCCGCCGCGCCGCCGATGACGGCGTTCCACGACGAGCGCGGCTTCAGCCAGACGGTGTAGACGAAGACGTAGAAGAGAATGGACGCGACACCGAGGCCGGAGGCCAGCGGCCCGCCCGCGAGCCACAGCACGCCCGTGGCGACGGTGGCGAGGCCGAGCCCGAAGACGAGCGCGTGCATCGGCGCGAGCTCCGCCGCGGGAAGCGGGCGGCTCTTCGTGCGCTCCATCAGTGCATCCCGGTCGCGCTCGATGTAGCAGTTGAGCGCATTCGCGGCGGCCGCGGCCAGCGCGGTGCCGCCGAGGATCGCTGCCGAGAGCCAGGGGGGCGGCGCACCGTGCATCAGCAGCACCGGTAGCGCCGTGAAGATCACGAGCAGAAGGATCCGCGGCTTCGTGAGATTCACGTAGCTCGTGGCGGTACGGAGGACGGCGCTGGCCATGGCGCGGGCAGCTTAGCGCGCGCACGCGACGCCCGGACCCCCATTCCGCAAAGGGCTAAGGTTCCGCGGGGGATGTCGACGCGCCGCACCCGCTCCGAGATCTGGATGCCGCTCGCCGGGTGGCTCGTGGCACGCGCGCTCCGGCTCCTCGGCGCCACCTGGCGGGTGCGCGTGGTGGGCCACGACCCGCTCGACGACGGCCGCCCGGTCGTCGGAGCGCTCTGGCACGAGTCGCTCTTCCTCGCCGCGCACCATTTTCGCGATCGCGGCATCGTGGTGATGGTGAGCCGGAGCCGGGACGGCGACTGGATCGAGGCCGTGCTCTCGCGTCTCGGCTTCGCGCCCTCGGCGCGCGGCTCGAGCTCCCGCGGCGGAGCGTCCGCGCTGCGCAGCCAGGTCGACGCCGTGCGCGGCGGCGCGCACGGCGCCCTCCTGTGCGACGGGCCGCGCGGGCCCGCGCGCGAGGCGAAGGCCGGCGCGGTCGCGCTCGCGTCGGCCGCGGGAGCGCCGCTCGTGCCGGTCACGCTCAGCGCGCGGCCGGCGTGGCGGTTCTCCAGCTGGGACCGGACCGTCCTTCCCTGCCCGTTCGCTCGCGTCGTGGTGAGCTGGGGCGAGCTGATCCCCGTGCCCGACGGCGCGGACAAGGACCGCACGGCCGCGCTGCGTGAGGAGCTCCAGCGCGGGATCGAAGCGGCCGAGACGAGGGGGCGCGCGGCGCTCGGCGGGGGCGGATGACGGCGTCCGCTCAGGCCGCGCCGACGACGCCCCGCAGCCACGCGCCGACGTCCGGGTGATCGAGCAGCGCCGCGTCGCGGAGACACCCGACGGCGACCCGACGCGCGTCCTCGCTCGTGGCGGCGTCGAGCGCCTGCCGCGCGGCCAGGCCGACCTTGCCCGCGTCGAGCGCGCGCACGATCTCCTTCACCACCGGCACGGAGCTCGGCGTCCCCGACAGCTCGCCGATGCCGAGGCCCACGAGCAGCGGCACTGCGAGCGGGTCCGTCGCCATCTCGCCGCACACCGAGACCGCGATGCCGCACCTGGCCGCGGCGCGCGCGCTCCGGTCGATCAGGGCGAGCACCGCCGGATGCAGCGGGTCGTACAGGTGCGCGACGCGCTCGTTGCCGCGGTCCACCGCGAGCGTGTACTGCGTCAGGTCGTTCGTGCCGATGCTGAAGAAGTCGCACTCGCGCGCGAGCACGTCCGCGATGAGCGCCGCCGACGGCACCTCGATCATCACGCCGACCGGCACGTCGTCGTCGAAGGGCACGCCGCGCTGGCAGAGCTCCTCCTTCGCCTTGTCGAGCAGCGCCTTCGCGAGCCGCAGCTCCTCCACCGAGCCCACGAGCGGGAACAGGACGCGCACGTTGCGATTCGCGCTCGCGCGCAGGATCGCACGCAGCTGCGCCAGGAACGCGCCCTCGTGGGAGAGCATGAGGCGCGTGGAGCGCCAGCCGAGCTGCGGGTTCTCCTCCTCGGCGAAGCCGGGGATCGGCACCGCCTTGTCGCCGCCGAGATCGAGCGTGCGGATCGTGACGGGCCGCGGCGCCATGGCCTTCGCGACGCGCTCGTAGAGCCGCTCCTGCTCCTCCTCCTCCGGGAACCCGCGGTGGGCGATCGCGAGCAGCTCGGTGCGGAAGAGGCCCACACCCTCGGCGCCGTGCTGCTCGATCAGGCGGAGGTCGTTCAGCAGGCCGACGTTCGCGGTGAGCAGGATGCGGCGGCCGTCGAGCGTTTCCGCGGGGCGGAACTTCAGCGTATCGAGGTGCTCGACCGCGACCTCGTAGCGCTGCTGCGCGCGCTGATACTCCGAGCGCAGCGCCGCGTCGGGACGCAGGTAGACGCGGCCCGAGGCGCCGTCCACGATCGCGATCTCGCCGGGGCGCGCCGCGTCGAGGATGCCCGTCACGCCCGTCACCGCGGGGATCTCGAGCGACCGCGCGAAGATCGCGCCGTGCGACGTCGCGCCGCCGTGCTCGGCCACGAGCGCCGCGATCTTCTCGGTCTCGAGCAGCGCGAAGTGGGCGGGCAGGATGTTCTCGGCGACGACGATCGAGCCTTCCATCAGCGGCACGTTGTGGTGTCGGACGCCGATGAGCCGCGCCATCACGCGCCGCCCCACGTCCTCGATGTCGCTGCCGCGCTCGCGGAAGTAGGGGTCCTCGATCGCCTCGAAGGTTTCGCGATAGGCCTCGAGCACGTCGCGCAGGGCCTGGAGGGCGTTTCCGGTGTCCTCGACCGCGCGCTCGACGCGCCCGGTGAATCCCTTGTCCTCGAGGATCTGGATGTGCGTGTTGAAGACGGCGGCGAACTCCGGCCCGAACCGCTCGCCCACCTCGTCGCGGACGTCGTCGAGCTCGCGACGCGCGTCGGCGATGGCGCGCTGGAGGTCGCGCTTCTCCTGCACGGAGTCGGGATTGGGCTGGTAATCGACGTGCGCGAGATCGACCGGGTCTTCGAGCCGGTGCACCGGCCCGATCGCGATGCCCGGCGACGTCGGCGAGCCGCGGAGCTCGAGGTTCGCCGGTCCCTCCTCCGCCTGAAGCCCCTCCATCGGCACGCCGGAGAGCGCGAGCCGCGACACGACGCGGCTCCGCTCTTCTTCGGTGCGCGCCACGAGGTCGAGCAGGCGCGCGTTCATGACGACCGGCGCGATGAGCTGGGCGCAGGTCGAGAGGAGCTCGATGTCCTGCAGGTCGAACCGGCGCACGGGTTCGGTCTGCACCACGAGCACGCCGATCGGCATGCCGCGCACGAGCAGCGGCGCGGCCATCAGCGACTGATACCGCTCCTCGCCGGTGCCGGGAAAGAATCGGAAGCGCGGGTCGTCCTGGGCGCGCTCCACCGCGATCGGCTTGCGCTCGCTCGCGGCGCGGCCGACGAGCCCCTCGCCGAACGCGAGCCGCACCTTGCCGACCGACTCGGGCGCGAGGCCGCGGGTGGCCCAGAGCGTCAGGTGCTCGAGCGAGAGGTCCGTGAGGTAGATCGAGCAGACGTCCGCGACGAGCTTCTTGGAGACCAGCGCGACGACGTTGTCGAGCGTCTGCTGCAGGTCGTGCGAGCGCGCGACGACGTCCGCGACGTCCGCCAGCAGTGAGACGCGGCTCGGGATGGCTTCCCCCTCCGCGCGAGCGACCGCGCGCACACCATCTTAACGGAGAAGCGCCGGTGCCGGAGAGGCGGAGGAGCGCTCGCGAACGCTGGGCGGCTCAGTGGGTGGCGCTGGGATCGAAGCCGCCGCGGTCGTCGCGCGGCTGGCCACCGTTCGTCGGCGGGAACACGTAGTCCTTGTCCTCGAAGCGCAGACCGAGCGCGAGCAGGATCTTGCGCTTCGTATCCATGCGGCAGTTCATGCCCTTCTCGACGCTGTGGATCGTGCGCAGCGCGACCTTGGCCTTGCGGGCGAGCTGGGCTTGGGTCATGAGGCGATTCTCGCGCAGCTCGCGCACGCGATTGCGAACTTGGGCCGCGAGCATCGACTGGGGATCCTGCTTGTCCATCAAGAGCGCTCCTCGCTTGACCGGGTTCCAGGGGCTAGAACACGCTCCTCCCCCATTCGGATGGACGGTGGATTTCTTTAGCGATCATCGGGGCTTGGCCGTCGGAAACGACTTCGTCGAGGGTTCCACCCGAGGCCCGGGAGAAAGCGCGGTCCCGCCGGGGGATAGGCGTGGAGTCGCCCGCCCCGGGACCTTCGCGGACGGGAACCTTGGGCTCGGGGGCCGGCAAGTCGCGCGAGCGGGGATGTGACGTGAGACACGGACGCGCGTGGGTGGCCGTCGCCCTCCTCCTCGTCGTCGCCACCGCGGCGCTCGGATACCTCCTCGTCTCGAGCTGGCTGCCGGAGCGGCTCCGCGCCGCGGGCGAGCGGGCGCTGACGACCGCCCTCGGGAGCGACGTCCAGGTGGGAGCGGTGCGTCTCCTCTACGGCCCGGGGATCCGGGTCGAAGCGACCGAGGTCGCGGCGTTTTCCGGCGCCGATGGGCCGGCGCTACGCCTCCCGCGGGCCACGGTCTCGATCCACTGGCTCGACCTCCTCTTCGGGCGCGTCGAGCCCAGCCGCATCGGTCTCGAGGGTGCGACGCTTCGCCTGGAGCGCGGTGAAGACGGCTCCTACGAGCCCCGGGCGCTCGTCGAGCGGCTCGCGGCGCTCGGCGCCGCGCGCTCCGAGCACGCCGACCCGGGGGACCTGCTCGCGCCGGTGCGTCAGGCCGCCCACGCCGTGCGCGGCCTGGTGCTGCCCGATCTCGACCTCGAGCTGTCGGACGCCCGGATCGAGCTGGTCGATCGCGCCGCGACCGCCGGGAGCCGCACCCTGCGGTTCGAGAAGCTCGAAGGCAGCATCGCGGTCGGCGGTTTCCGGCACGACGTCGATCTCGAGCTCCGCAGCAGCGTGGCCGACGCGAAAGGCCCTCGAGGGCACGTCGAGATCGCGGGCGATCGGGCGGGAGCGAGGCTGCACGGCGTCGTGACGGCCACCGGGCTGGACCTCGGCGTGGCCGCCGCGCTCGGAGCGCTGCCGAAGGACGCCGTCGCCGGATCGCTCACGGGGTCCCTCGACGTGACGACAGACTCGCCGCCGGGTGAGGAGACGCGGAGCAGCGCCGAGCTCGACGGCCTCGTGAAGGGCCTTGCGTTCACGCCGCCAGGCTCGCCCCGCGGCCCCGCGTCGCGCGTGCGGTTCGAGGAGGCCCGCCTGCGGGCCACCCTCACCGGCGACCCACGCAAGCTCACGCTCGGCTCGGCGACGCTGACGGTGGCGGGTCAGGCGCTGTCGCTCCACGGCTCGGCCGCGCGACCGCTCGCGCCGGACGCGCCGGTCGACCTGACGCTCCGCGCCGAGCGGCTCAGCGTGGAGTCTGCTCGGAAGTTCGTGCGCGGGCTCCCATCCCAGACGCGCGGTGCGGCCGACCCGGCGCTGGCCGCGGTGGAGAGCGGAGCGGTCGACGCGCTCGAGGTCAGCGCCGCGGCGCCCCTCGAGCGCTGGCAGGCGCTCCTCGGAGGAGAGGCGGGCGCGCTCGGCGACGCGCTCACGGTGACGGGCTTCGTACACGACCTCACGATCCGCCTCGACGCGGACGACCGACTCGAGGGTGTGTCGGGTGTCGTGGTGTCGAAGGGCGACGCGCTCGATCTGCGGGGCGTGCAGGGCACGTTCCGCGGCGACCCGCTTCCCCAGCTCGACCTCGCTCTCACCGGCCTCTCGAACCTCGCCGGCGCTCAGAGGGCGCCGGGGCCGTCGCCCGCGGCGAGCTCACTCCCGGGCCGCAAGCCGCTCGGCGAGATGCTCGCGCCCGAACCCGGCGAAGAGGACCTGCCGCCGCGCTGGACGGAGGTCGTGTTCGACATCGACGCGCTGCACCACCCCGCGCTGGTGTTCCCGCTCGAGAGCGCCCATCTCGAGGCGAAACCGACACCGGATGGTGTCCATCTCGAGATCAGCGGAGGGCGCTGGGGCGGCGTCCCCGTGGAGGCGCGGGGCGACTGGACGCCGAAGCCGACGGAGCGGTTCCGGCTGTCGCTCGACGCCAGGCCGCCGGGCTCCGCGCAGCCGCCCGCGCCGGCCGGGGAGAATTGGGCGCGCGGGCGCTTCCGCGTCGAGCTCCCGCCGCCGGTGCCGGGCGACCCGCGCAAGCCGATCGTGATCGCGTCGGCCTCCGGGTGGTTCCGGGCGACGGGCAACAGCGTGCGCGCCTTCGAGGGCGAGCTGCGCCTTCGGCCCGGCGGCGTGCTGCGGGGCGAGGCCACGTTCGACGGCTCCCGCACCGACGGCATCCCGTTCCACGCGCCGCTGCGGCTGGAGGAAGCCACCGTCTCCGACCTCGCCGTGATGTTCGGTGCGCCGGCGGAGAGCGCGACGGGCCAGCTCACCGCCCACGGCGAGCTCGACACCGTGCTCGCTCCCCACGTCCCGCTCTTCGCGCCGGGCAGGGGCTGGGCGTCCGTGCGGGCGACCGACGGCGAGCTGCGCCACCGCCTCGGTCTCTTCGTCGCGATCGCGAGCGTGAGCGAGACGCTGAACCCCTTCGCTTCGCGCGACCGGATCCGCTACCGAACGGTGGACGCGGAGCTCACGCTGGCCGACGGGCGGATCTCGACGTCCGCCCTCACGGTCGACAGCCCCGACCTGCGGGTGGTGGCGTCGGGGAGTCTCGGGGTGACCCCGCCCTTCACGCTCGAGTCCGTGGTCGCGCTCTTCTTCTTCGGCAAGGTCTCGAGCATCGTGGGAATGGTGCCCGTGCTCTCCAACATCCTCCTCGGCAAGGATGACAGCCTGATGGGCGCCTATTTCGAGGTGACCGGACCCTACGACGCGCCGACGGCGAAGCTGGTGCCGAGCAAGTCGCTCACCGAGACGGGGCCCGCGCGGCTCGTGCTCGACGGCGTGCCCTCCTTCGTGCGCAGCGGCATCGACGCGATCGAGTCGGTGATGGGCGTACGCAAGCCGGCGCCGGCCGGCGCCGGTCCCGTGCCGACGCCGCCGTCCGCTCCGACGCCGCCTGCGGCCGCCCCGACTCCCGCCCCCGCGCCGGGGGCGCCGTGAGCCCGGCGCGGCGGAAGGTGCTCACCCGCGCCGGCGCCGCGCGCGCGGCACGCAGTGCGCGCGCGCGCGGCGAGCGCGTCGTGTTCACGAACGGCTGCTTCGACCTGCTCCACGTCGGCCACGTGCGGAGCCTCGAGCAGGCGCGTTCGCTCGGGGACCGGCTCGTCGTGGCCGTGAACTCCGACGCGAGCGTGCGTCGACTGAAGGGAGCCGGGCGTCCCCTCGTCGGTGCGCGCCAGCGCGCCGAGGTGCTGGCGGCGCTGGCCTGCGTGGACTGGGTCGTGATCTTCCCCGAGGACACGCCGCTCGCCACGATCCGCGCCGTCCGGCCGGACGTCCTCGCGAAGGGCGGCGACTGGTCGTTCGACACCATCGTGGGTAGAGGCGACGTGGAGGGCTGGGGCGGTCGCGTCGTGCGGCTGCGCGAGGTGCCGGGCGTCCGCACCACGGCCATCGTCGAGCGCGCGCGGAAACGTGCGTCCCGCGCCGCGCGTCGAAGCAAGGGAAGCCGCGGAGGGCGGCGCCTCGGGGCACGGAGGCCTGCGCAGTGACCGATCGGGCGCTGGACCGGCTGAAGCAGCTCTCCGACGAGGTCGGACGCGTGGTCGTCGGGCAGCGCGCGCTCGTGGACGGGCTCCTGATCGCCCTGCTCTCCGAGGGCCACGTCCTCGTCGAGGGGGTCCCGGGCCTCGCCAAGACCACCGCCGTGCGCACCCTCGCCCAGGCGCTCGGCCTCGGCTTCCGCCGGATCCAGTTCACACCCGACCTGCTGCCCGGCGACCTCCTCGGCACCCCGATCTACGTCCCGGGACGGGACCGCTTCGAGGTGCGGAAGGGCCCGATCTTCGCGCCCGTCCTTCTGGGTGACGAGATCAACCGCGCGCCGGCGAAGGTGCAGTCGGCGCTGCTCGAGGCAATGGAAGAGCGGCAGGTCACGATCGGCGATGAGACCTTTCCGCTTCCCGCGCCCTTCTTCGTGATGGCGACACAGAATCCGGTCGAGCTCGAGGGCACGTATCCCCTGCCGGAAGCTCAGATCGACCGGTTCCTGCTGAAGCTCGTCGTCCCGTACCCGGAGATCGAAGAAGAGGTGGAGATCGTGTCGCGCGACGCCGGCCCCGAGGCGACGGTGAGGGCCGTGACCGACGCCGAGGGAGTGCGCGAGCTCCAGGCCGCTGCGGCGGCGGTGCACGTGGCGCCCGCGGTCGCGGACTACGCGGTGCGCCTCGCGCGTGCGACGCGCGACCCCGTCGCCGCCGGGGTGCGGCTCCGCGGCGCGGACGCGACGCCGCTCGCGCGGCCCGTGGCGCTGGGCGCGTCCCCGCGCGCCTCCATCTTCCTGGTCCGCGCGGCGCGCGCGCGCGCGCTGCTCGACGGCCGCGCGTTCGCGACGCCGCACGACGTGAAGCGCGTCGCGCCCGACGTGCTCCGCCACCGCGTCCTCGTGAGCTACGAGGCCGAGGCCGACGGCATCGGGCCGGATGCCGTCGTGGCGGCCGTGCTGGGGGCGGTCGAGACGCCGTGAGCCCGGCGGCCGAGAGCAGCGTCGCGCTCGATCCCGTGGAGGTGCTGCGGGCGGCGCGGCTGCTCAGCGTGCGGAGCCGCCGCGAGACGGCCGGCGTGCTCGCCGGCGCCTACGCGAGCGCGTTTCGCGGCGGAGGGATCGAGTTCGAGGAGCTGAGGCCGTACGCTCCCGGCGACGACCTCCGGATCTTCGACTGGAACGCCACGGCGCGCACCGGCGAGCCGTTCGTGAAGCGCTTCCGGGAGGAGCGCGAGCGCACGCTCCTTCTGCTGCTCGACGTCTCCGCCTCGATGCGCTTCTCCGCGGGCGGACGCGCGAAGGCCGCACAGGCCGCGCGCGTGGCTGCGGTGCTCGCGGCCGCTGCGAGCCGCGCGCGCGACGCCGTCGGCCTCGTCGCCTTCGACGTCACCGTGCGCGCCGAGATTCCGCCCGCACGCGGGCCCGCCCACGTCTGGCGCGTGATCCGCACCGCCGTCGAGTGCGCCGGCCGGAGCGGGGGCGGCACCGGCCTGGCGGCGGCGCTCGCCGCTGCACGCACGCGCCGCCTCGGTCGCCGTCGCAGCGTGGTGTTCCTGCTGTCGGATCTGCGCGACGAGTCGCTCGGCGCGCCCGGCAGCGCGGCTGCGGCGGAGCTCGGCGCGGTGGCGGCGCGGCACGAGCTGATCGCAGGAATCCTGCACGACCCGCGCGAGGACGAGCTGCCCGACGTGGGGCCCGTGCGCGTATCCGACCCCGAGCGTCCCGGGCGCACGCGTGTGCTCGACACGGGCTCGGCGCGCGTGCGCGACCGCTACCGCGCCGCAGCCGCCGCACGCCGGCGCTCCCTCGAGCTGCGGCTGCGCGGCGCTGGCGCCGACCCCCTCTGGCTCCCGACGGACCGAGATCCGCTCCGTACCCTCGTTCATTTCTTCACGCTGCGGACGGGTGCGACGAGGCTGCGGCCGTGAGCTCGGTGCGCTGCGTTCGGAGCGCGGCACGCGCGGTCGTCCTCGCGGCCGCGTGCGCAGCGACGATGACGTCCGGCCGGTCGCCCGCCGCACAGCCGGCGCCCCAGCCGGTCGCGCCCGGGGCGCCGCCCTCGCCGCAGGCGAGCTGGGTGCTCGAGCCGCCGCGCATCCGCGTCGGCGACGTCGCCGCGCTCGAGCTCGTCGTCGTGACGCCGCCCGACCATCGGGTGCGTCCGGTCGCTCCGCCTGCGGACGTGAAGGGCTTCTGGCTGCTGGGCTCGGAGGCCCTTCCCGTGGAGCGGGAGCCGACGCGCTGGGTCCATCGGACGCGCCTGCGCATCCGCGCACGCGAGCTCGGGGTGTTCCTCTGGCCCGCCGTGCAGGTCGAGATCGACGGGCCCGACGGCGCACACGCCGTGCTCGACGTGCCGGGACACACGCTCGAGGTGACCTCCGTGCTGCCCGACCACGCGGGGCGCAGCACGCCGTTCGGCCTCCGCTCCCCGGGCGCGCTCGGGCGCGGCGGGAGCCCGCTCCGCGCCGCGCTCGTGGGCGCCGCGCTCGCGCTCTCGGCCGTCGGGCTCGTCGTGCTCGTCCGACGCGAGCGCGCACGCCGGCGCGAGCTCGCGGACGCTGCGGCCGGCGCGGGGCCGACGCCCGATCGGGCGGCCTTCGACGAGGCGATCGCCGCGCTCGCCGTCGCTGCGAACGACGCCGACGTGCGGCGCGCCGCCGACCGCGCCGCCCGCGCGCTGAAGCGCTACGCCGCGCTGCGCTTCGGCGCCGCCACCTTCGCCGCCACGACGCCGGAGCTGCGCGCGGAGTCGCCGCCCTTCGCGATGCGCTCGCGCTGGCCCTCCTTCGTGTCCCTGCTCGAAGCGCTCGATGCACGCCGGTTCCCTCCCGACCCGGAAGCCGCCTCCGCCGAGCTGCGCGCGCGCATCGAGGAGAGCGTCGCCTTCGTGCGCGAGAGCGCGCCCGACGAGCGGCTGTCGTGAGCTCCAGCGCGTGGCCGACGCCGTGGCTCGCAGGCCTGGGCATCGATGCGGTGGAGCGGCCGTGGCTCGGCCTCGTCCTGCTGTGCGTCGCCGTCGGCGCGATCCTCGCCGCCCTGCGCGCGCAACCGCCGTCGGTCGCGTGGCCCGCGCTGCCCGAGGCGGCCGCCGCCGGGGCCCGCGCCCGCGACTTCGTGCGCGGCGTCGCGCTCACGCTGCGCGCCGTCGCTCTCGGCGCGCTCGCGCTCGCGCTCGCCGGTCCCGTCGGGCTGCGGGCCGCGCCACGCGAGGCCGGCCGCGGCCTCGACCTCGTGCTCGCAGTGGACACCTCCGGCAGCATGCGCGCGCTCGACGCGGCGATCGACGGCGACCGGCGCACGCGGCTCGATCTCGCGCGCGAGGTGGTGGCCCGCTTCGCACGCACGCGCGCGTCGGACGGCGACCGCGTCGCGCTGGTCGTCTTCGGCGACACCGCGTTCACGCAGACGCCGCTCACCAGCGACGGCCGTCTGCTCGAGGCCGCTGCGCTCAACATCAAGGCGGGAATGGCGGGCGAGGCGACCGCGCTCGGCGACGCCCTCGCGCTGGCGGTGAAACGCGCCGCCCCCGCGCGCCGCGGCGAGAGCGCTGCCGCGCTCGCGGCCGTGCCCCTGCCGGGCCGCGTGGTCGTGCTCCTCACCGACGGACGGCAGACCGCGGGCGCGCTGCCGACCGACGTAGCCGCGGCGCTCGCGCGCGCGCAGGGCGTGCGCGTGCACGCCGTGGGCATCGGGTCCGAGGGCGCCGTACCGATGGCGGCGGACGACGGCTCGCAGGAGCGGCTGCACTTCGAGCGCCACGACCTCGACGTCCCGACGCTGAAGGCGATCGCTTCCACGACGGGCGGCCGTTTCTTCCGCGCGGAGACGCCGCGCGAGCTCGAGGCGGTGTACGCCGAGATCGATGCGCTGGAGCGCGTCCCGCGCGCGGGGCCGGAGCGCGAGCACGTGGCGCCGCGCCCGGAGCCGCCGCTCCTCGGCGCGGGAAGCTGCCTCCTGGCCGAGATCGCGCTCGCACGCGGTCTGCGGCGGAGGATTCCGTGAGCCCCGGGGCGCTGCGCCATCCCGAGTGGCTGCCGGCCGTCGCGGGTGCGGTCGCGTTCGCGGGCGTCCTCGCCGCGGCCGGCGCGCGGCGGGCGGGGCGGCGCCTGCGGCGCCTCGGCGGTCCGACGCGCCGCGCAGCCGGGATCCTGCGCGATGCCGCGCTCGTCGCTGCCCTCGCGGCGGTCGGCACGGCGCTGCTCGCGCCCCGCATCGGGGACCGGATCGAACGTGTGACGTCCTCCGGTGTCGACGTCGTCCTCCTCTTCGACGTGTCGCGCAGCATGGATGCGCGCGACGTTCCGCCCAGCCGACTCGCCAGGGCGAGGCGCGTGGCCGAGGACGTGCTCGCGCGGCTCGCCTCCGGCGACCGTGCCGCGCTCGCGGCGTTCGGGGGGCACGGCGTGCTCCTCACGCCGCTGACGCCCGACGTCGATGCGCTGTCCGAGATGCTGCCGGGCGTCGATTCCGACCTGATGCAGGGACGCGGATCGGCGCTCGGCTCCGGCGTGCGGGCCGCGCTCACCGCCTTCGAGGAGGCGAGCGCCCGCCCGCGTCTCGTCCTGGTCCTCTCCGACGGCGAGGCGCCCGAAGGCGACGCCGCGGCCGACCTGGGCGCCGAGGACGCCGTGCGGAGCCGAGCGCGCGTGCTCGCCGTGGCGCTGGGCACGCTCGCTGGCGGGGTCGTGCCGGACCACGGCGTCCCCCTGCTCGACGGACGCGGACGCACGGTGGTGTCCCGCCGCGACGACGCACGGCTCGGTGCGCTGGCGGAGGCGACCGGCGGCGAGCTCCTGCCGACCGACCGCTTCGGCGCCGTGGACGTCGGACGCGCGATCGCGACGCTCCGGCGCGACGCGGTGGGCGCGCCCGGGGCGCTCGTCGAGCGCCGGGTCCCTGCGCCGCGCGTCGCGCCGTTCGCGGCTCTCGCGTTCGTGCTGCTCGCCGCGGAAGCCCTCGCCACGCGCGAATCCACCCGACGCCTTCCGGCGTGGCCCCGGCGCCGCCGCGCGGCCGCGGCCGCCGCGGCCCTCGTCACCGCCTTCGCCGCCGGGCCGGCTTCCCCGGGCGGCGATGCGGTCGTTCCGCACGGAAGTCCGCCGGTGGAGACGCTGGAGGAATCGGAGGCCGTCGTGCGAGCGCGGCCGCAGGACCCGGGCGCGTTGGTCGCGCTGGGCCTCGCGCGTGCGAGCGCGGGCCTGGACCGCGACGCCGCCGACGCCTTCCTCGCAGCGGCGCTGTACGCTCGCGACCCCGCGCTCGCGTCGCTCGCCTGGTACGACCGCGGCGTCTCCCTTCTCGCGCAGGACGATCTCGACGGGGCGCGAGATGCGTTCTTCGACGCCCTCGCGCTCGCGCCCGGCGAACGCGAGACGCAGTTCAACCTCGAGTGGACGCTCCGCGCGCTCGCCGAGCGGCCACCTCCTCCGCCGCCGCAGCCGTCCGACACGGGACAGCGTCAGAGTGGACGGAAGGACGGCTCCGGGAAGGACCCGGGCGGAAGGGACGCGAAGAACGGGCGGGAGGAAGGGGACGGGGCGGCCGGCCCGCAGCCCTCGGAGGCCCCGCCCGGCGCACCGCGCCCGGGTCCGCAGGACGGGCGGCACGCCGACGGGCGCGGCCAGCCGAGCCCGGGCGCTCCGCGCCCCGACGTGACGGAGCCTGCGGACGCGCAGCGCGGAGGCGCTGCGCCCGGCGGGGGAGAGCCCGCGGACCGCGGCAACGAGACTGGCGCGATGTCCGCGACGGGCGCGAACGCTCCGCTCACACCCGAGGAGGCGCGACGGTGGCTCGCGAGCGTGACGGAGGATCCGGGCGCAGCGCTCCGCCAGGCTGCGCGGCGTGCGGCGGATGCCGCTCCTCCTACCGGCGACGCGCCGGCGGGGAGGCCGGCGTGGTGAGCGGCGCCGCGCCGACGGCGAAGCGACGCCTCGGTTCGCGCGCGTTCGGGGCGGCGGTCGCCGCGGCAGCCCTGGCGACCGGCGCGGCGGCGGAAGGTCCCCCGTGTCTCGTCACCACCTCGGCCGAGCCGCAGCTCGCGTTCGTCGGCGAGCAGGTCACCTACACGCTGCGCGTCCTGCGGCGGCCCGACGTTGCGAACGTGAGCTGGGAGCGGCCCCTCGCCTTTCCGAGCTTTCGGGCGGAGTGGCTGCCCGGACAGATGGGCCAGGCGCGCGTGAGCGAGGGGGGTAGTCACTATCTCGTGTACGAGGACCGCCGGGCGCTCTTCGCCGTGCGCGCTGGGCGCCTCGAGATCCCGTCCGCGAGCGTCGCCTGCACGCTCTGGGCGGCTCCGGGAGATGCGCGCAGGAGCGTCCTCGTGGAGGTCCCCGGCGCCCTGGTCGAGGTGCGGGATCCGCCCGAGGCGGAGCGTCCGCCGGGCTACGCCGGGATCGTCGGGAGGGCCGACGTGACCGTGCAGGCCGATCCCCGCTCGGTGACGCTCGGCGGCACCGTACATGTTTCGGTGACGATCGTCGGAGAGGGCAATCTGTGGGCCGCGCCCGCGCCGTTCGAGGACGGCATCGGACGCGACTCCGACGGCGCCTCCGCGGAGCTCTTCCCCCGCCCACCGGAACTCGCGCTCGAGCCGGACCGCCGGCTGCGCGTGCGGCGGATCTTCTCGTTCGAGCTGGTGCCGCGGCGAACGGGCTCGCTCGTGATCCCGCCCTACGAGCTGATCGTCTTCGATCCCGCCAGCAAGTCCTACACGATCGTGCGTTCACAGCCGATCTCGCTCTCGATCGCGCCCCCGCTCGCGGCGGCCGCGCCCCCCGAACCCGCGCACCCGCCCCGAAGCGGGGGCGAGACGGCCGCGACCGGCCTCGCACGCCTCCTCGTCCCTGCGCTGTGGACGGCCGCGCTGCTCGGCGTGGCCGCGGGGGGCGCGAGGCTGCTCCGCGCACGCCGCGTCGCGGGCGATCCCGTGCGGGCCGAGGCGCTCCACGACGCCGAGATGGCGCGGCGCGCCGGCGACGCCGCCGCCGAAGAGCGGGCGCTGGCGCGCGCGCTCCGAGCGGCCCTGGGGCGCGCGCTCCTTCCCACACCGTCGAGTGACGAGGACGCCCCCTCTCCCGACGCGCTTTCGGCGGACGAGCTGGCGGAGCGCGCGACGGGGGACCCGATCCTCGCGCCGGCCGCGGGCGCCCTGCTCGAACACGAGCGGGCGCGCTTCGGAGGAGCCGGCTCCGGATCCGGTGCGGCGCCGCTCCGCACGGCGAACCTGCGGGCCGCGCTCGACGCGGTGGCCCGGCGCTAGTCGGCCCGCCGGCGCGCCGGCGACGTTCTCCACGCTACCTTCGGGCGTCCGACCCATCCGACCGCGCGAGCAAGACGAGGAGTCCGCATGGCAGCGTTCGAGTTCCAGGAGATGTTCCCCCACGGCCCGGACGAGACCGTCTATCGCAGGCTGGACGCGGGCGGCGTGTCCGTCGGCTCCTTCGAGGGCGAGCCGATCCTGAAGATCGAGGCCGACGTGCTCTCCCGGCTCGCGGCCGACGCCGTGCGGGACGTGTCGCACCTCTTCCGGCCGGGCCACCTCGCGCAGCTCCGCAAGATCCTCGACGATCCGGAAGCCTCCGACAACGACCGCTTCGTCGCGCTCCAGATGCTGAAGAACGCGAACGTGTCCGCGGGCATGGTGCTCCCGTCGTGCCAGGACACGGGCACCGCGATCGTGCTGGGGAAGAAGGGGCAGCGCGTCTTCACCAGCGGCCCCGACGAGCAGGCGCTCTCGCGTGGGATCTTCAAGACCTACACCGAGACGAATCTGCGGTACTCGCAGCTAGCACCGCTCTCGATGTACGAGGAGGTCAACACCGGCTCGAACCTGCCCGCGCAGATCGACCTCTTCGCGGTGCCAGGCGACGAGTACCGCTTCCTCTTCATCACGAAGGGTGGCGGCTCCGCGAACAAGACCTTCCTCTACCAGGAGACGAAGGCGCTCCTCAATCCTGAATCGCTCCTCAAGTTCATCGACCAGAAGATCCGGACCCTCGGGACCTCGGCGTGCCCGCCCTACCACCTCGCGATCGTGATCGGCGGCACGTCGGCGGAGATGACGCTGAAGACCGTGAAGCTCGCGAGCTGCCGCGATCTCGACGACCTGCCGACGCGCGGCGGCAGGGGCGGGCACGCGATTCGCGACCCCGAGCTCGAGGAGAAGGTGTTCGCGCTCGCCGCGAAGACGGGCATCGGGGCGCAATTCGGGGGCAAGTACTTCTGCCACGACGTGCGCGTGATCCGGCTGCCGCGCCACGGCGCGTCGTGTCCCGTCGGAATCGGGGTGTCGTGCTCCGCCGACCGGCAGGTGAAGGCGAAGATCACGCGCGAAGGCGTCTTCCTGGAGCGGCTCGAGACGAATCCGGCGAAGTATCTCCCCGAGGTGACGACCGACGAGCTCGGCGGCGAGGTGGTGAGGATCGACCTGCGCCGCCCGATGGCCGAGATCCGCGCCACGCTGTCGCGTCATCCCATCAAGACGCGTCTCTCGCTCACGGGACCGATGGTCGTCGCGCGCGACATCGCGCACGCGAAGCTGAAGGAGCGGCTCGACCAGGGCCTCGGCCTTCCGCAGCACGTGAAGGACCACCCGATCTACTACGCGGGCCCCGCGAAGACGCCGCAGGGCTTCGCGTCGGGATCCTTCGGGCCGACCACCGCGGGGCGGATGGACTCCTACGTGGACCTGCTCCAGAGCCACGGCGCCAGCCTCGTGACGCTCGCGAAGGGCAACCGCTCGAAGGCGGTAACCGACGCGTGCAAGAAGCACGGAGGCTTCTATCTCGGATCGATCGGCGGCCCTGCGGCGATCCTCGCGCAGGACAACATCCGCAAGGTCGAGGTGATCGAGTATCCGGAGCTCGGCATGGAGGCGATCTTCCGGATCGAGGTCGAGGATTTCCCGGCGTTCATCGTCGTCGACGACAAGGGGAACGACTTCTTCGGGAACCTCTGAGGGGACCTCTTCAGACGCCGATGGGCTCGGGCTCGAACCGCCGGATCCAGCGGTCGATCTCCTCGGGGCCGCGGGACACCGAGCTGAGGAGATCGCCGACCACCCCGAGATCGGCGCCGTCGAAGCGGAAGACGTCGGAGAACGCGAGGATCGCGGTCTCGTCCCACACCGCCCAACACAGCAGCAGCATCTGGAGCGCGCTCGGCGGGAGCCGATCGATGGCGCGGCGCAGGTCCGCGCGCGTCTCGATCGCGGGCCCGTCCGCCGTCCATGCATCGGCGAGGCCGACGCGGGCCAGCAGGGCGCGACACACATCTGCGCGTTGACGCCGATCGCGGAAGCACCCCCGTGCGCGGGCCCCCCGCTCCACCTCCCCTGAATCGCCTCGCAGCAACGTCATCGACATGCCGTCCCCCTCGGCGCTGGCCCGCCACCCCGGCCGGATGGCGCGCACTGGGCACGGCGCCATTGGGCCACGGCCACCGCTCCGGGTCGGTGATCGCCATCACCAAACGTCCCGGATCCTACGGATTGACGGTGGTGGAGCGGATCCCGACGCGCTCCAGGGCGCCTTCGAGGCGCCGGAAGAACGCGATGCCGTCGAGCCACGGATTGCACCAACCGGTGGTGATGCAATACGCGCGCGTGTGTTGACCGGCGTGGTGGATGGCATGGTCCTCCGGGGCGAGCAGGAGGCCGCGCCGCTGCAGCCAGGCCACGGGCGCGGGCACGCGTCTCGCGTGCGCCCAGCGGTGCACGCTGTTCGTGAGCACGATCGCGAGCGAGAGGACGAGCGTCACGACCTGCGCGAACAGGGCTTCCGGGCCCGACCCCGGCTCGGGCGCCAGCGCCGCGCCGCCCATTACCGGCAGCAACACCAGCGCGCTGTCGCCGTTCAGCTCCACGAATCCGTGGGCCACGAGGGCGCGTGGCTCGCGATGGTGCTCCCGGAACGGACGGATCAGCAGGGGGCCGAGCACGGGCGTGCCCTCGTGGAGATAGCGGTCGCACAGCCAGTGCCCGAGCCCGGAGAAGAAGTCGGCCACGACGAGCGCGACGAGCGCGGCGCAGAACGCGATCGCGAGGCTCCTCGCGTCGCCGATGCCGGCGTGAACGCGGGCCGCAGTCCACGCCCAGGCGCTCGCGAAGACGACGAGGCCGGTCGTCTCGGCGACCACGACCCACGTGCGGCGCGGGCGTTGGTCGTGCATCGCCGGCGCATCCGCCACGGTGGGGTCGGGGCAGGCTTCCATGCACCCCAGGATACGCTCGAATCCAGTCCGCGCGATGCGAGACGAAGACGGCGCTCGGATTGCGCGAGACGAGCCGGGCCCGGCGCCGCGGGCACCGGGCTAGCCTCCCCCGCGCTCGAGCTCTGCGAGCTGCGCGGGCAGCTCGGCCAGGTCGCGCACGCGCCCGGCGGGCCACGGGCCCGGGTGCCCCTGCAACGCCTTGTGGGGGTCGCCCACGCGACGCGTGATCCACACGGCCCGCATCCCCGCCGCAGCCGCGCCTCCGACGTCGGCCGCGAGGTTGTCGCCCACGTGCACGGTCTCCGCTGCCGTCGTGCCGAGCTGGCGCAGCGCTTCCTCGAAGATCTCGGGCCGCGGCTTCCGCACGCCGACGTCCTCCGAGATCACGACCACGTCGAGATGGGGCGCGAGGCCCGCCTCGCGGATCACGCGCAGCGCGGCGGGCGCGTGCGTGAAGTTCGAGCAGACGCCGAGCCGGACCTGCTCGCGCATCGACGCGATCAGCGGAACGTGGTGCGCGAGCGTCGTGACGCATCCGACCACCTTGTCCATGTGCACGTCCGTCAGGAGCTCGGGCAACCCGGGCGCGTCGATGCCGAGCCGGGCAGCCAGCGTCGCGAAGCGCAGCCGCGTCGGCACCTCGCGCTTCTCGATGAACATCGTCCGTTGCGATTCGGCGTCCACCTGCGCGAGCACCTCGGCGAAGCGCTCGAACGGGACGTCGGCGTGCTCGCCGAGCGCTGCGTGCAGGAAGGGATAGGTGGAGTGCGTGCGCCGGCCGCCCACGCTCACCTCCGGAAGGCGGTCCATGTGCAGGTCGACGAGCGTGTCGAAGAGATCGAAGAGCACGGCACGGATCGCCACTGCGCGCACCGTAGCGGCACGTCTCCCGACCTGTCTATATTCGGGCGATGGCCACCCCCGATTCCACGCAGACCCCCTCGCCGAGCTCCTCACCCTCGCCGAAGAAGCGGAAGCCGCCGGCCAAGACGCCGTTCGACAATCCGTGGCTGCTGCCGATCCTGTGCGCAGGGTTCGCGCTCTGGTCGGGTTACGACGGCTGGCTCAATCCGAAGATGGAATGGCTGAAGTTCAACCGCGGCCTCTTCGGGTTGAGCCTGCTCGGCTTCCTCTGGACGCTGCGGCAGGCGCTCCAGGACCAGAAGCGCAAACGCGCGAAGGTGCCCGTCGCCGGGACCGGTGCGCCGCGGCTCTGAGCCCTAGGCTCGCGCGCGGCTACGGCCGCAACACCAGCGTCGTCACGCTCATGGGCGGCAGCGTGAGCTGGAAGCTCCCGCCCGGCAGCGAGACGTCGCTGTCGCGCACCGGCGTCGGTGACGCCGCAGTGAGCCGATAGACCTCCGCGCGCCGGAGCGCGCGATCGTGCGTCACCGCGAAGCCGGCGACGAGCGGCCCCGCCGTCTTGTTGAGCGCGACGACCACCATCCGGCTGTCCTTCCAGAGGTCCACGCTCGCGTACACCGAGGTTCGCGCAGCGTCACTCGTCGTGCCCCGGATCGAGACGTTGCCGAACGACCCGCCACGCCCGTCGAAGTTGCGGTACATCGCGAGCCCTCCGTAGGCGAAGCTCTCGTCGGCGTAGAGATTCCAGTAGGCCGCGGCGTACACGCCATAGCGTCCGAAGATGCCGAGCACGTCGGCTTCGGCGATGCCGCCGGAGATGTGCTGGCCCGCACCGTAGTTGTACTCCGTGACCGCGAGGAACGTCCCCGGGTAGCGGATGTCGATCTGCTGCTGGAGGCGCGGCAGGAGTGCGATCGGAGCATGCAGCTCGTCGCGCGTGATCCAGCTGACCTCGGTGTACGTGGGGTCCCATAGCGAGCGCGGCGCCTGGAGCCTGGCCGCGACGACGTCCGCCGCCGTGCTGGCGGACGTGACGCGCTGATTGGATGCGGTGGCCTCGGGATACCAGTGGACGTCGAGGACGTCCACGAGACGTCGGCCCGAGGCGTCTTCGGCCTGGCGCATCCGGTCGAGGTAGTACCCGATGAAGTCGCCGTAGGTCTCCGAACCGGGGGCGTTGCCGAGCGACGTGAAGCCGAACCAGCCCGAGAGCACCGGGCCGAACACCATCGCACCGGGCTTCACCGCCTTGATCGCCGCGGCCGAGTCGAGCGTCCGCTGGATCAGTTCCGCGTAGGTCATGCGGAGCGGATGGAGACGGGGGTGCGTGTACGGCCAGAGGTCCGGCTCGTTGTCGAGGCAATAGAAGATCGAGCGACCTCCGTTGCGCATGTCGCCGGCGAAGGTCGTCTCGAGCCAGTTCACGAACTCGTCCTGATACACCTCTCCATCGTTCACGTCCGGGACCAGGGCGAACGGGGCGCCCTTCGCGGGCAGAGAGCGGCGGAAGCGCGTCGTCAGATAGTCGGGCGTCGCGGAGACGTCTCCTCCGCCGAGCTTGTCGGCCGCCACGTAGCCGAGAGTGGGGACGGTCACGAGGGCGGAAGCGCCCGCCGCGAACGCGTCGGCGACCCGCGCCCGCACGGCCTCGCCCGGCACGTCGCCCCCGCCGAGGTAGCCATCGTTCTGGTGGAACCAGTCGGACCCCGCGTTCGACGCGTTGTTCTCCCAGTTGTAGGCGGTGAGGCGGTTTCCGCCGAACCGCATCAGTGTCAGATGGCGACCCGCCCCCTGCCAGTCCGGCTGGTTCGTCCCGTAGATGTACGGGAAGATCCACCGCCGCTCGGCGAACGAGTCGATCTGGAACACGACGTCGGAGGCGGGGGGCGCGCCGGGGACGATCGGTACGCCCAGGTCTTCGCAGGTGATGCCGGCGCTGACCGCGCCGAGCACCGCGAGCATTCCGACGCGAAGACGGATCCGGAAGGTGCTCTGGCGCATGGAGGGCTCCTTCTCCGCCCTCCGAGGGTGAGCATCGTCACGCCCCATCCGCGGCACCGTGACCTGCATCACGGCAAGTCTCGGGGTAAGCTGCTCGGCCCGCGGCTGCAGGGAGACGCGACGTGAGCGACGGCGAGGAATCCGACGACGCCGACCTGCGCGTGCGATCCGACATCGGGCGCTACGGCTGGCACGTGGCACTCATCCCTCCCGAGCACGAGGACGACCCGCGCTCGATCGGCTGGGCCTTCACGATCGGGCTCTTCGAGCGCTTCCAGCATCCCGAGCTCGCGGTCTTCGGCATGGACCTGCGTGCGATGCACCAGCTCCTGAACCGTGCAGGTGTTGCCATCCGAAAGGGCTGGCGCCTCCAGGCGGGCCCTCCCTACTCCGGCCTTCTGGAGGGTTACGACTGCGCGCTCCGCGCCGTGCTCCCGCGCTGGTACGCGCCCTTCCTCGGCAACGCCCAGTGGCACTACCGCAGCGACGCGTTCCCCGTGCTCCAGCTCTTCTGGCCCGATCCGCAGCAACGCTTCCCGTGGGACGCTGGATTCGCTCCCGAGTGGCGCGGAGATCAACCGCTGCTCTTCCTCGAGGATCCGGAACGGGCGTTGTCAGCGGAGCTGCGCGCAGCGCTCGTGCGCGATGGGGCGCTGTAGCTGCTGGCTCGCTCTCCGTCACCCCCCGCCCCGCGCGCAGAGGTCCCGTGCGCGCTATCCCTGCTCCCGGATGGGGGGAAGATCCACGACCGCTCCGGCGGTCCCCCGGCCCGTGCGGGAGACCGACCTCTACGCTTCCGTCCGCGCGTTCCTCGAGATGCGCGGGTACGCCGTTCGGGGTGAGGTGCTCGACTGCGACGTCACCGCGACGCGCGGCGACGAGCTGCTGGTGGTGGAGCTCAAGCGTTCGCTCGGAACGGAGCTGCTCGTCCAGGCTACGCAGCGTCAGCGCGCTGCCGATTCGGTCTACGTGGCCGTGCCTCGCCCGCGGCGCGCGGGCCGGGGGGGACGCTGGCACGGGCTGCTGCACCTGCTCCGGCGCCTCGAGCTCGGGCTCCTCGTCGTGTCGTTCTCGGCGCGCAGGCAGCCACGCGTCGAGGTCGTGCTGCACCCCCTGCCCTTCGATCGCAAGCGCAACACGCGCGCGCGTCGCGCGATACTCGCCGAGATCGCCGGGCGGTCGGGCGACTACAATCAGGGCGGCAGTACGCGACGCGCCCTCGTCACGGCCTACCGCGAGAACGCGCTCTTCGTCGCGTGCGCGCTCGAGCGCCACGGTGCGCTCTCGCCGCGAGCGCTGCGTGCGCTCGGGACCGGCGAGAAGACCCTCTCGATCCTCCGCGCGAACGTGTACGGCTGGTTCGATCGGGTGGGACGCGCGCTCTACGACCTGAGCGCCGCCGGGCGCACGGGCATCGCGCGTCACCCCGACCTCGCCCGCGAGTACCGGGCCCGCGTGGAGGCTGCGAGCGCGGGGCGCGACGACGCGCCGGCCTCCGACCCGCGGGCGGCCGCGCCCGCCTGACGTGCGGACGGGCGCTACCCTGCCCGGAGATGATCGGCCATCCGCCTGCCCGCCCCATCTCCCCCCTACTCGCCGCGCTCGCCCCGATCGCCTGCCTCGTGCTGCTCGCGCCCGCCCATGCCCGGGCCGACGCGAGCGCTACCGCCGCGGCAGGCCCCGCCCAGAAGGCGACGCTCGCCTTCCTGCGCAACGGCGCGCCCGTGCGCACGCTCGACCTGGACGCGCTCCGGCACGCGTGCGGAGCCCGGCGCATCGAGATCGACGATCCCTACTACGGCCGCAAGATGGCGTTCCTCGCGTGTCCGCTGCGGACCGTGCTCACTCTGGGCTTCGGGACGCTCCCCGACGGCGACCCTTCGGCCAACTACTTCCTGCGCGCGCGCGACGGCTACGTGAAGCCCGTGAGCGGCGAGCGGCTGCTCGAAGACGGCGCCTGGCTCGCGTTCGCGGACGCCGATCTCACGCCGAGCACCGACGCCGGAGCGACGGGGCCCCTCGCGCCGCGCTGGGCGCCCATCGACCGGCGACAGCTCGATCCGGCTCCCTTCTACCTGGTGTGGACCGGCGCCGCCCAGCAGGACTCCCATCGCTACCCGTGGCCCTACCAGCTCGTGTCGATCGAGGCCGCACCGTTCGAGAGCGAATTCCCCCACACCGCACCCACCGGCGCGCCGCCCGGCGCTCCTGCGTGGCGAGGCTACGCGCTCTTCCGGACGGAGTGCATCGCCTGTCACAGCGTGAACGGCGAGGGCGGGAAGATCGGGCCCGACCTGAACGTGCCGCGCAGCATCGTCGAGTACCGGCCGGTGGATCAGATCAAGGCGTACGTCCGCGACCCGCAGAGCTTCCGCTACACCAGCATGCCCGCGCACCCGCACCTCACGGACGCGGACCTCGGCGCGCTCATCGCCTACTTCGAGGCGATGAGCGCTCGCAAGCACGATCCCGGAAGGGCGCATTGAGGGCGCTGCGGACGCATACCCTGCACGGCGCCCTCCTGCGGCTCGAACGGCGCCGGCTCGAGACGGTGCACGGACCATTCGACGTCGACCCGTTCCTCAACCTGCACACCCGGGCTCCCGTCCTCGTCCTCGCGCGCGGCGACGTGCGCGGCCCGGAGCCGATGCTCGCCCGCGTCCACTCGTCGTGCGTCACGAGCGAGGCGTTCGGGGGCCGCGACTGCGACTGCGCCGAGCAGCTCGACGCCGCCCTCGAGGCGATCGCGCGCGCGGGCCGCGGTGCGGTCTTCTATCTGATGCAGGAGGGGCGCGGGGCCGGCTTCTCCGCGAAGGCGCGGGACCGCATGCTGGTGCAGGCGAGCCGTCACCGGCTCACGACCTTCGAAGCGTACGCACAGATGGGTCTCGAGCGCGATCACCGCCGCTACGACGAGGTCGCCTTCGCCTGCCGGATGCTGAACCTGTCCGCGCCGCTCGTCCTGCTGACCAACAACCCCGACAAGAAGACGGAGCTCGAGCGCGAGGGCGTCCGCCTCGCGGGCACGCGGCCGCTCGAGCGCGCCGCATCGCCGTGGAGCCGGCACTACCTCGACTCGAAGGCGCGCTCGGGCCACTCGCTCGCCGAGTCCGGACCGGGCTGCGGCACGGCGGAGCTGCCGGAACCCGTCGAGGCCTTCGATCCGTGCCCGCTCGAGTCCGCCCCGCGCTTCGTCCACGTGGCCTCCTACCTCCTGCCCGTGCGCGCGGCCGACCGGGGCGACGCGACCTGGCTCCGCCTGAATGCGGTGCACGACGTCGTGACCGCCCGCGAGCTCGTCGTCTTCCTGCATCGTGCGCGTCCCGGAGCGGTGCCGCTGCTGCACGTGCAGAGCGAGTCGCTCCTCGAGCGCTTCCCCCTGCGCGGCGGAGGCGTGCACCGCCGGGCGTGGCGCGAGGCCGTGCACGCCATGCGCGAGCGCGGCGCGGGCTGCGCGCTCTTCCTCCCGCCGGAGCCACTGGCGCCCGACGCTGCCGGCGCACCGGCGGCGGCGGACGACGAAGCGCTCGCCGACCTCCTGGCGCACTTCCTCGAAGGCGGACCCGCGGAGCCGTTCCGGCCGGAACGGCCGGGCCTCGCGCGGCTGCTGCCGCTTCTCGTAGCGCGCGGGGTGAAGCTCGCGTCGGTCCGCGAGCGCGGCGGCGCGTGACGCCCGGCGGGACCGGCTGGAGGTCGGGCCTCGCGCGGCTCGCCGAGCGCGTCGCCCGCACGCCCGAGGCGCTGCGCGCCGCCGCAGCGCTCGCCGATCCCGCGTTCACCCTCGAGCTCTCGCGCATCCGACGCTTCCTGGTGACGGGGCTCGGCAGCTCGGCGGCGCATGCACGCTTTCTCGCCTTCCTGCTGTCGGAGCACGCGGGAGCTCGCGCGCGGTTCGCGCCGCTCGGCGAGCTCCTCGGCGGCCCGCCCGAAGGCGCGGAGCACGACGCGCTCGTCGTCTTCTCCCAGGGCCTTTCTCCGAGCATCGGGTTCGCGCTCGCGCGGCCGGACGCGTGGCGGTCCAGCGTCCTGATGACCGCGGTCGAGGCATCGAGCTCGACCCCGCGAGGGCGGCAGGTGGCCGCGCTGGCGGATCAGGGCGTCACCGTGCTGCGTTATCCGGAGGAGAACGAGTTCGACTCGCTCGTACGCGTGATCGGCCCGCTGACGGGCTACGTGCGGGCGCTGCGGTTCGCGCGGAGCGTCGCGGAGCTGGCAGGTCGGGGGGATGCGGTCCGCGGTCCGCTCCAGCTCGACGTCGAGCCCGCCTGCCGCCGGATCGAGGGAGCGCGCGCGCAGGTGGACTCCCTGCTCGCAGGCGCCGGACCGCCCGGGCCCGGCGAGTCGGTGGTATTCCTCGCGAGTGGCGCCTACGGCGCGCTCGTCGACAACCTCCGGCTCAAGCTGCTCGAGGGCTGGCTCGCGCCGCTGCCGCCCGTGTGGGACCCGATCGAGCTCTCCCACGGGCCGCTCCAGGCGCTGACGCCGGACCGCGCGACGCTCCTCGCGCTCGTGCGGCCGGGAGACCCCTCGGCGCCGCGGGAGCGCGAGGTGCTGGGGCGCCTCGAGGCCACGCTCGATCCGCAGCGCCACCGGCTGCTTCGGCTCGAGGCGTCGCTGCCGGCGCCGCTCGCGATCCTCGAGCACGAGGCACTGCTCAACGATCTCCTATTGCGCGGGATCGCCGCGCGCGAGATCGACGTCGCCGCGTGGCCCGGCCGGGGACGCGAGGCGCCCCTCTACGACTTCGCTCCCGGAGATCAACACGCTGAAGTGTCGGCTCCGGCTCGACGCCCGCCGACGCCGCGGCGCGATCGCCCGTTCGACGAGTGGACCTGGCCCGAGGTGGAGGCCGAGCTCGCCAGGGGCGGGCGCACCGCCGTCGTGCCGCTGGGCGCCACGGAGCAGCACGGGCCCCACCTGCCGCTCGCGACCGACGCCTGGATCGCGACGGAGCTCGCCCGGCGCTTCTGCGCGCGCGTCCCCGAGGCCGTGCAGGCGCCGACGCTGTCGCTCGGGTGCTCGCCCGAGCATCTCGCCTTCCCGGGCACGCTCTCGCTCTCGGCCGCGACCCTGCAGGCGCTGCTCGCAGACGTGGTGGCCTCCCTCGAGGCGCACGGCTTCGAGCGCATCGTCCTCTTCAGCGCGCACGGCGGAAACGTCGGCGTCCTCGAAGACGCGGCGCGCGAGCTCCGCGCCCGGCCCGGCGGCGCGCAGCTGCTCGCCTACACGGATCTCGGTCGGCTGACCCGCCTCTTCCAGGACGCAGGCGCCGCCCGGGGCATCGCGCCCGAAGCGATCGGGCACCATGCGGGAGAGCTGGAGACCTCGATCGTTCTCGCCCTGCGTCCCGACGCCGTACGCCGGGATGCGCTGACGGCGGGCACGCTCGAGCCGTCCCCCGATGCGCAGCACCTCTTCCATCCGAGTCTGCGCGCGCACGCGCCGCACGGCACGGTCGGAGATCCGCGCGCGGCCGACCCACGACGCGCCGAGCCCTACCTCGCGACCTGGACCGACGAGCTCGTCGGCTGGTACGGGCGCGAGAAGAACCGCCACCACACGAAGGGCACGGTGAAGCCGTAGTAGAGCTGGTTCGGGATCATCCGGAGCGCCCAGCCCGCGTCCCAGCCGAGCACCACGATCGCGACGTCGGAGACCGCCCAGAGCGCGTAGTACGCGAAGGCGTAGGTCGCGACGTCGCGCAGGAAGCCCTTCAGCGCCGCGCTCCCGTCCGCTGCCCGCACGGGCAGGATCCGCTCGCGCAGGAAGAGCGCGAGTGCGGCGAATGCCACCTCGTAGAGCAGCCAGATCGTCTGCGCCGGCAGCTCTCCGAACGTGCGCTCGAGCCCCGCGCGCACCGAGAGCGCGAGCGCGGGCGCGACGAGGAGCCAGGGAATCGCTTCGCGCGCCGCGGATCCCGCGCTCGCGGCGCCCGAGAGGCGCAGCAGCAGCCAGAGCACGCGGAAGTCGCCCAGCAGCACGAACGCGATCACGACGGCGAGCCCGCGGGAGTCGGAGGCGATGCCGAGGGAGCGAAGGCCCGGGCCGGTCACGAGCGGATCGAGGATGGTCAGCAGCGCGAAGGCGATGCACCACGCGCGGACGAAGCGCGCGTGGGACGGCGAGAGCCCGGGCGCCAGAGCGGGACGCCGGAGCGCGAGCCAGGCCAGGAAGGCCGTCGGCGCCACGACGACCGCCCACACGGCCTGCAGGTCGCTCGCGTAGAGCGCCTCGAAGCTCTCGAATCCCACGCGGTTCTCCGATAGAGCGGACGCTGGCACGTCGCGAGCGGAGCGGCGAGTGCGGGCGATCGCGCCGCCGTTAGAATGCGGCCCGCGAGGCGGCGTATCCGCGAGTCCGACGCGGCACCCCTGGGAGCCAGGAGAGCGATGATCCTCGCCGTCTGCGCGATCTTCTTCCTCTCCGGGGCGTCCGCCCTGCTCTTCGAGACGCTCTGGTTCCAGCAGGCCGGCCTCGCGCTCGGCAACTCGGTGTGGGCATCGAGCCTCGTTCTCGCCGCCTTCATGGGCGGCCTGGCCCTCGGCAACGCCCTGGCCGGTCTGCTCGCGCACAGGGCCAGGCGGCCCGTGCGTCTCTATGGCCTCCTCGAGCTCGTGATCGGAGCCACGGGCGTCGCGCTCGTGCACGGGCTCCCGCAGCTCGGGCCGCTCATCGCTCCGCTGCTGCGCCCGGTGCTGGACGACCCGGTCGCGTCGAACGCGATCCGCATCGGCGTCGCCTTCCCGCTGCTCCTCATCCCCTCCACCGCGATGGGCGCCACGCTCCCCCTGCTCGTGGCGGAGTTGCACCGGCGGGACCCGCACTTCGGCCGTGTCCTCGGGCGCCTCTACGGCTGGAACACGCTCGGGGCGGTCGTCGGCGCCATCTCCGGACACGCGTTCCTGTTCGAGTGGTTCGGCTTGCGCGGCAGCGCGCTCGTCGCCGCCGGGGCGAACGTCGCAGCCGCGCTCGCGGCCGTGGGCCTCTCGAACCGGCTCGAGTCGGGGACCGTGCCCGCGGACGCCAGGACGCCGCGCGCTCCGCTGCCCCGCCGCGCGCTCGGTCTGCTCCTCGCGGCCTTCCTGTGCGGGGGCGCGCTGCTCGCGCTCGAAGTGGTGTGGTTCCGCTTCCTCGTGCTCTTCACGCTGCCGGGAAGCCTCGCCTTCGCGCTGATGCTGAGCGTCGTCCTCGCGGGCATCGGCGCCGGTGGGCTCCTCGCGGCGCGGATCCTCTCGGTGACGGCGGCGCTTCCGGGATGGCTCCCCACGATCGCCGCCACGAGCGGCGTCCTCTGCGTCGCCGGGTACGCGGGCTTCGACCGGATCGTCAGTCGCGTGGCCCCCGAGCTGCGGCCGGAGCCCTGGGTCGTGGTCGGCTTCGGCCTCTTCCTCATGTTCCCGGTGTCGCTCCTCTCGGGCGTGCTCTTCGCGGGGATCGGAGATGCCGTGAACCGCGAGTCCGCCGCGGCGCCGCGGTCGGCAGGGCTCCTCACCCTCGCCAACACGACGGGTGCGATGCTGGGCTCGCTCGTCGGCGGCTTCCTCCTGCTGCCGGGCCTCGGCATCGAGCGCTCGGTGCAGCTCCTGGCGGCGGTGTACGGTGTCACCGCGGGTTGTCTGTGGCTCTTCGGACCGCGCCCCGCGACCCGGACGTCCCGCCTGACGACCGCGCTCGCGGGCGTCGCGCTCGTCGCGGCGGTGCTCCCGTTCTTCCCGACCGGACGGATGCGCGAGCGCTACCTCGTCTATCCCATCCTCGGCTTCATGGGCCGCGAGAATGCATTGCCGGTCGCCGTCCGCGAGACCCTCACGGAGACGATCCTGTACCTCCGCTCGGAGGTGTTCGGCGAGACGCGCCACTACCGCCTCGTCACGAACAGCCACTCGATGTCGAGCACCTCCTTCCAGTCGCAGCGCTACATGCGCCTCTTCGTATGGCTGCCCGTCGCGCTGCATCCGGCGCCGCGACGCGCCCTTCTCATCAGCTACGGGGTGGGCACGACGGCGAAGGCGCTCACCGACACGCGCGAGCTCGAGCGGATCGACATGGTCGACGTGTCTCGCGACATCCTCGAGATGAACCGGATCGTGTATCCCGAAGAGCGGGACTATCCGCCGGCTGATCCACGCGTGCACGTGCACATCGAAGACGGTCGTCACTTCCTCTCGACCACCGATCAGCGCTTCGACGTCATCACGGGCGAGCCACCTCCGCCGAAGGCCGCGGGCATCGTGAGCCTCTACACGCGTGAATTCTTCGAGCTGGCGAAGGCGCGTCTCGCCGAAGGCGGGATCCTCAGCTACTGGCTGCCCGTGCATGCTCTCACCGAGAACGAGGCTCGCGGGATCCTCCGCGCGTTCTGCGACGTGTTCGAGGACTGCTCGCTGTGGGACGGATCCGGCCTCGACTGGATCATGCTCGGCACGCGGAACGCGAAGGGGCCCGGCTCGGACGCTCGCTTCGAGCAGCAGTGGCGCGACCCCCTCGTGAGGCCCTGGCTCGTCGACCTCGGCGTGGAGATGCCGCAGCAGCTCGGCGCCCTGTTCATGGCCGGGTCGGAGGATCTCGCCGAGCTGACGCGCGGCGTGCCGCCGCTCGAGGACGACCACCCGAAGCGCCTCGGCCAGCGGAACCTGCGGCCGGCAGCGCAGGTCGAGCTCTATCGCCCGTGGCTCGATGCCGGCGTGATGCGCGAGCGCTTCGAGCGCAGCCCGTGGATCGCGCGCATCTATCCCCCGGGCATGCGTGCAGCAACGCTCCCCTACTTCGGATTCGAGGCCCGGATCGACGAGTACCTGCTGAGGGGCGTGGGCGTGGACCGCAACGCCGTGGTCGACATCCCGGCGGTCGACCGCGTCCTGCGTACGTCGCCGCTCGCCACGCTCGCGCTCTGGGAGATGAAGACGAACGTCGACTTGCAGCGTCCGGCGCGTCTCGCGTTCGAGAAGGGCGGCCACGGCGCCGTGCTCGAGTTCGAGCGCGGCGCGCACGCCCTCGCCGCGAGGGACTTCGACAAGGCCGCGGATCGCTTCTTCGCGGCGTTCGCCGCGCTCCCCTCCCATCGTGATTCGCTCTACTACGGGCTGTACGCGCTCTGCATGGCGGGTCGGACCGGCGAGGCCCGGGAGCGTGCGACGCGGGAGGGCGTCGTGGCGGGCGGGCACGCGGGCGACCGCGAGGTGTGGTCGTTCCTCGCCGGGCGGTTCGCGCTCGACGGCTCGAAGCCGGCGCAGGACGCGCCGTTGCGCGCGAGCGCGGTCCCGCCGATCCTCGCCCCGCCATGGAAGAGCGAGACCGCTCCCGCGCGATCGTCGTCGGTGTCCAGCTCCCCGACGTCTCCGACGCCGACCACGCCGCGTCCCTCGACGAGCTCGCCCGGCTCGCAAAGACCCTCGGGCTCGTCGTCGCCGCACGGCTGACGCAGAAACGCGGCGCGCTCGCGGCGGGCGCGGTGCTCGGCGAGGGCAAGCTCGACGAGCTCGCGGCCGCGGCGGCGGAAGCGCGGGCGGGCGCCGTGCTCGTCGACCACGACATCACGCCGTCGCAGGCGCGCAATCTCGAGAAGGCGACCGGGGCCGAGGTGCTCGATCGCACCGCGGTGATCCTCGCGATCTTCCAGCGTCATGCGCGAACCCGGGAGGCGCGGCTCCAGGTCGAGATCGCCCGCCTCGGGTACCTGGCGCCGCGGATGCGCGAGGGCTCGGCGGGGCGCGACCGGCAGGGCGGCGGAATCGGCGGCCGCGGCGCGGGCGAATCGCATCTCGAGCTCGATCGGCGAAAACTGCGCGATCGCATCGCGGAGCTGAGACAGGAGCTCGTGGCGGTGGAGCGCGAGTCGACCACGCGCCGCGCGCGCCGGAGCGATGCGCGGACGGTCGCGCTCGTGGGCTATACCAACGCGGGCAAGTCCTCGCTCATGCGCGCCCTCACGGGCAGCGGCGTCCTCGTCGCGGACCAGCTCTTCGCCACGCTCGACACCACCGTGCGTGCGCTCCATCCGCCGACCCACCCGCGCATCCTCGTCTCGGACACGGTCGGCTTCATCAAGAAGCTGCCGCACGACCTCGTCGCGTCGTTCCGTTCGACCCTCGACGAAGCGCGCGACGCATCGCTCCTGCTGCACGTGATCGACGCCTCGGATCCCGCGTACCCGGCGCAGATGGAGGTCACGCGGCAGGTGCTCGCGGAGGTCGGCGCCGACGACGCGCCGCGGCTCCTCGTGTTGAACAAGATCGATCGCGTCGACGAGGCGCGGCGCGTCGAGCTTGCGGCAGGGCATCCCGACGCGGTGCTGCTGTCGGCGAAGCGGCCGGAGGACGTGGCCGATCTGCGCGAGCGGCTGATCGCGTTCTTCGAGCGGGACATGGTGGAGGCCGAGATGGTCGTCCCCTACGCCCGCCAGCGGCTCGTGGGCGAGATCCACGCGCAGTGCCGCGTGCTGGGCGAGACCTACGACGAGCAGGGCACCCGCGTCCGCCTGCGGACCGACCCGGCCACCCTGGCCCGCCTCCGCTCCTCCCTCTGACCCCCTTCACGTCCCCGGCTTGCGGATCCGCGGGGATCAGGGGGCGAAGGGGGCGTGGAAGCCCGGGACGCCGTCCACGTCGGCGTAGAGGGCGTTGGTCGCGCCGAGCGACATCGTGCCGTTCTCGCCCAGATTGCCATCCATCAGGGCGGCGACCGTCGTGTTCGAGCCCTGCGCGAGGTCTTGCGGGAAGACCGGGAACATCGGGCGCGACACGCCGTCGCGTCCCTTGACCAGGACCACGAACCACGTGTCCTGCGTCAGACCGGTGAACGAGACCGTCTTCGTGGTCTCGAAGCGCTGTGCTCCGGGAATCGACGGGAACACGTTCACGATCGAGCGGGTGAAGCCGCCCGCTCCGAGGTCGAAGGTCAGCGCCGGCGTCGCCCCGTAGGACACCGGCACGCCGCCGTTGGTGCCCGTCACGTTCGTGGGCGCGTTCGCGTAGACCTCGATCCGGTCGTACTCCGCCCAGAGCGGCGCCTGGACGTGGATCTCGAGGTCCACCGCACCGTTGGCCGACGTCACCGTCGTGTGGCCGCCGAGCGTCAGGTCTGCGACCGCGTTGGAGCCGTCGGCGGCGTGCAGCCGGGTCTGCACGTAGACGCCCTGCCCGCCGACCGCGCGCCCGGCCTTCACCGAGCGCGCCAGCTCGGAGGGATCGATCGCCGCGGGCGCGTCGGTCGACGACGCCGTCCACGTGCGCCCGCCCGCCGAGCCGGTGTTGAAGAACTCGTGGGTATCCGTGTCGGCGATGAACGTGGTGATGAGACCCTGGTTCAGATGGTTGAACCAGATCCCGATCCGCTGGTCGAGGAACTCGCGCTGCGCGCCCCGCCCCGCTCCGTTCCAGAGCTCGAGCGCCGGGAAGTGGTGGAAGACGTTCCCGAGCGAGGGATCCATGCGGAAGGTCGCCAGCTCGGCGGGCGTCGCCAGGGATCGCGGCGGCACCAGCTTGCTGTCGATCTTCAGGGGCGAGAAGTGGGAGCCGATGTGGTTGATCTGGATCGCGGTGTCGGGATAGCTGGTGTAGCCGGTCGTCGCGAGCTCCGCGATGCCGGCGGGCGGCAGGTTGAACGCGCCGTACGCGGGGAAATCGCGGCCCGGGGGCGCCGCGAGCGCCCAGTCGGTCGATCCCAGCGACGGCCGCGTCGGGTCGACCTTCAGCGGATATGCGTTGAAGTGTCCGTAGTCCCAGGTCGTGATCTCCTCTCCGACGGTGCCGTGCACGAACGGCGTGAGCCCGAGGCTCGCGATCCTCGGCGTGAGATCCGTGTGGGCGTGGTGATCCGTCATGATGATGTTGTCCACGCCCTCGCCCGCGAACTGCATCGCACGATCCCGGTCGGAGATCCGCGAGTCGGTGCTCCGGATGCCGTGCACGTGGTAGTCGGACGAGACGAATCCCGTGGTGTCGATGACGCGTGCGATCTGGGCCGACACGTTCGTCGTGGCGCCGGAGGCGATCGTGATGGACGCGCTGAAGGTCGAGTACTCGCCGCCGCGCGACACCACGATCTGGTAGGTACCGGGCTCGACCTCGACGTCGCCGACGCCGTCGGCCCCCGCGTACACGTGGGTGAAGATGCCGAACGGGTACGGGTCCTTGGTCTGGTCGTGGAACGTGCCGCCCACGAGGTCCGGGAGCCCGAGTCCGGGCGGCACCGGCACCACGACCAGGGGGTCCGGGCTCGGATCGAAGCCGATCACGGACACACGCGCCGGCACGGGGGTGCCGGTCTCGTCCGCCACCGTGACGTGGAGCGCGCCGGGGGCGGGCAGGTCGATCGACGGCGCGATCGTCGTCTGGCCGGCGGTGATCGTCACCGCGTGCAGGACGGGCGTCGCGGTCCCGCCCTCGTACATGCTGCCGCGGCGCTCGGCCGCGATCACGTACGAGCCGGTCTGGAGCGCTCCCGAGTAGCACCCCGATGCGTCGGTCACGAAGTGGTTGCGCAGCGCGCCGATGGCGCCGCCCGTGGCGGTGCCGACCGTGACGCGCACGTCCGCGCGCGGCGCGCCGGCCACGGTGACGCAGCCCGACAGCGTTCCCGTCGTGCGGCCGCGCACCTCGTTCTCGAGCGCGACGCCCGCGGCTCCGCTGCCCTCGCCCACGCCGAAGTAGCGGACGTAGGAACGGCTCCCGCCGGACGGCACGGTGAACGTCGGTCCCGAGCCCCCGGCGATCGCGAGCAGCACGTTCGCGCTCTGGAGCACGTAGGTGACGCCGGAGGTCGAGAGGAACGTCGTCGCCGGGCTCGGCGTTCCAGGCACCGGGATCGGCACGAGCGCGTAGCTCACCCCGCGCGCCTCGCCGACGCCCTCGAAGTAGAGCCCCGTGAGCGTGGTCGTGAACATCTCGCCGACCCCGTACGGCGGCGTCCACTGGTCGAGCTCACCCGACGCGCTCACGTAGTCGCCGACGAAGTAGCCCGTCGTCTGCGGCTCGTTGTTGAACAGCGTGGTCTTGAGCTGGAGGAAGGTCTTCTCGGGGGCGAGGGAGTACTCGGTGCAGCCGTCGACTTCGTAGTCCTTGTCGTCGACGGACGCCGGGACGTCGAAGCCGAGGTCCCGGATGTTCGAGGAGATGTTCACGAAGTCGAGCAGGTCGTCGGGCCCGCACGTCCGCAACACCGCCGGGAGCCCGTTCTGTCCGTCGTTCACGATCTCGACGGTCTGGGCGTTGATCACGGTCTCCACGTTCACGGCGGGCTGCATCTCGAGGAAGTTGTCGAGGCCGGGATGCCCGACGCGCTCGATGTCGATCAGGTTCCCGCCGAACCCGCCCACGCTGTAGAGATCGCGCTCCGCCACGTCCTGCACGATGAACCGCGCCTCGCCGTTCGCGAGCAGCCAGTCCCCGACCCGCGAGTGCGCGAGCGGTCCGGTGATCAGGTCCGAGGCGTCGGTGATGCGGCGGACGCGCGCCTTCGGAGGGCCGTACGTGAAGCGACGCGTGATCGACTGCTTCACGCCGGAGAGCGCGGTGGCGCCGACCGTGAGCGTGCAGTCGTCGAGCAGGGGCGCACCCGGGCTCAGCGTCGCCGTGAAATCCGTGGGGCCGCCCGTGAGCGTGAGCGGAGCCCCGTTGAGGGTGGCGGTGAGGCTGGACGGGTCGTAGGTGGCGGGCGCGAGCGCGATCTCGATCGAGAAGCTCGGCGTGGTGATCGTGGCCCCGGCGTCGGGCGTGACGATGGTCAGCGTCTGCCCGGTGCAGGTCCCCGCGAGCTGGACGAGGCCCAGAAGTGTGAGTGCGAGCAGGGGGACGCGGCGCGGCATGAGGGTTCTCCACCTCGTCTTCACGACGATGCCATCCAAACGACCCGGCAGCTTACCGGGCGTTCAGGGACCCTGGCAAGCAACTTTGTCAGGAGGAGCTCGATCGAGTATCAAGCGCCCGGCTCGAGCGGGGGGAGCGCCGTGAACGGGTGGCAGGCCGCGGTCCTGGGTCTGGTCGAGGGGATCACGGAGTACCTGCCGGTCAGCTCCACGGGCCACCTGATCCTGGTGTCCGCGCTGCTCGGCCTGGGCCGCGACGAGGCCTCGCGCGATGCGCTCGACGCCTTCGAGATCGTGATCCAGGGCGGCGCGATCCTCGCAGTCGCCGCCCTCTACGCGCCGAGGATCCGCAGCGTCCTCCTCGGCCTCGTCGGGCGCGATCCGGCGGGCCTTCGCCTCGCTCGGAACCTCCTGCTGGCGTTCCTTCCCGCCGCCGTCGTCGGCCTCCTGACGCACGACGCGATCGAGGCCCGCCTCTTCCACCCGCTCCCCGTGCTCGCAGCGCTGTTCGCGGGCGGGGTCTGGATGATCTGGCTCGACCGACGGCCGCGCGGCCAGGGGCGGGTCGACGACGTCTCCTGGCGCCAGGCGGTCTTCATCGGCGCGCTCCAATGCGCGTCGCTGTGGCCCGGCACGTCCCGGTCGATGATGACGATCGCGGCGGGCCTCCTGGTGGGACTGCGGCCGCGCGACGCCGCGGAGTTCTCGTTCCTGCTCGGCCTCCCGGTGCTCGGCAGCGCATGCGCCTACTCACTCGCGAAGAACCTCCTGGAAGCGTCCCACACCGGTGCGCCCAACCTCTTCCAGCAGCTCGGAACGGGGCCCGTCGTCGTCGGGGTCGTGGTCGCGACGCTGTCGGCCGCGCTCGCGATCCGCTGGCTCGTCGCATTCCTGAACCGCCGGGGCCTCGGCGCGTTCGGCTGGTATCGCATCGGGCTCACGCTGGTGCTCGGTGCAGCGATCTGGGCTGGCTGGGTCACCCTCGTCGGCTGACCCTCCGCGACCGGCCAACGGTCACGTCGCCCGCGCCAGCCACGCCTCGGCCCGCGCGAGCTCCTCCGGCGCGTTGAGATTCGAGAGCGCGCGCCCGTCGGGGTCGACGCGCGCGAGGTCCGCATCGTCGAGGTACGCGGCGTCGAGCTCTTCCAACAGTCCGTGGGCCGAGAGGCGCCCGTCCCTCAGCCGGCGCTCCGCCGCCGCGAGCGCCGGCGCGCGCTCGTAGAGGGCGCAGAGCGGCTGCGCGCGGCCGCCCTGCCGCGGCGCCACGGCCGCCGCGCCGGGCCATGCGACGAGAGCGAGCAGCACGGTGGGCGTCACGAGGGGGAGATCGGTCGCGACCACCAGCACGCGCTCCGCGTGCGTCGCCGCGAAGGCGCCCGCCAGGCCGCGCAGCGGGCACGCCGGACCGTCCGGGTCCGGCACCCGGCGGCCGGGTGCGTCCGGGGGCGCGATCCCGCCGACCAGCACCACGTCCGCGCAGAGCTCTCCGAGCCGCCGCGCGATCCGCGTCGCCATCGCGACACCCCCGAGCGTCACGGACGCCTTGTCGCGCCCCATGCGGCTGGACGCGCCGCCGAGGAGCACGGCGCCCGCCACCTCGCGCAGCCGGCTCGGGGTCATCGCGCGCTCAGAACCCCGGCTCGCTCGCGGCGAAGAAGCCGTCGTCCAGCACCTGCACGGTCGCCGGCTCGCCCGCGCGCAACAGCGTCGCCTCGGCGGGGAACACGAGGAGGCCCTGCGCCAGGGCCATGGAACGCAGCACCCCGGAGCTCTGCGTCCCCGTGACGCGGGCGACCAGCTCGCCGTCGCGGCCCCGGCGCTCGAGGTGCACGCGTACGAAGTGCGCGCGGCCGGCGCCCTTCTCGAGCGGGTGCAGCAGCGTGGCGCGCACCGTCGGGCGGAAGAGCGCCGTGTGACCGGCCAGCTTGCGGAGCACGGGCCGCACGAACTGCTCGAACGTGACCATCGCCGACACCGGATTCCCGGGCAGGCCGAACACGAGCGGCCCGTGCTCGCCGAACCGGCCGAAGACGAGCGGGTAGCCGGGCTTCATCTCGACGCCCCAGAAGAGGAGCGTGCAGCCGAGCTTCTCGAGCACGGGCCGCACGTAGTCGCGGTCGCCGACCGAGACGCCGGCGGACGACACGAGCACGTCCGCGTGCAGGCCCGCGCGCATGCGCTCCTCGAGCGCGAGCGGCGTATCGCCCGCGATGCCGAGGTAGATCGGGTCCGCGCCGGCCAGGCGGCACTGGGCTGCGAGGGCGTAGGAGTTCGAGGAGACGATGCGCCCGCCCGAGGGCTCCGCGTCGGGCTCCACCAGCTCGTCGCCGCTCGAGAGGAGAGCGACGCGAGGGCGCCGCCGAACCGACACCACGCTGCGTCCGAGCGACGCGAGGAGGCCGAGCGCCGCGGGCGAGAGGACGGCGCCCGCGTCGAGCACGCGGTCGCCCGCGCGCACGTCCTCGCCTGCGGGCCGCACGTGATCGCCGCGCCGCGGAGTGAACGCGACGTGGACGCGGTCGCCATCCCGCTCCGCGTCCTCTTGGCGCACTACGGTGTCGGCTTCGGGAGGGATCGGCGCGCCCGTGAGGATGCGCGCGGCCTCGCCCGACGCGAGCGCGCGGGCGGCGGCCGCGCCCGCCGCCACCTCGAACGCGATCCGCAACGCGACGGGCGCACCGGCGCTCGCCCCTGCCACGTCGGCGGCGCGGACCGCCCAGCCGTCCATCGCCGAGTTGTCGGCCGGGGGGAGCGTGCGCGTCGAGACCACGGGCTCGGCGAGGACGCGCCCCTCCGCTCCCTGCGTCCCCACCGTCTCCGCCGGCAGCACGTGCGCCGCATCGAGCACGATGCGCTGCGCATCGCCGACGGAGAGCCCGCTTCGCATGCGCCGACCTTACCCCTCCGGGCGTCGGTCCGCCTCGACTCGACCCCCCCCGCTGCTACGTTGCCCACGAATTGGGCAGCGCCGTCTGGGGGACCTGGGATCCATGCCGCTCGACCTGCAACGCGTCCTCGACGCGGTCCTCGACGGCGTGATCGTCGTGGACCGCGACGGCCGGATCGAGCAGGTGAACGCCGAGGCCTGCCGGATCCTCGAGAGCTCGCCGGAGGCGCTCCAGGGTCAGCCGATCGAGCGCCTGCTCGGGCGCACGCACGCCGTCGCCAAGCTCGCGCGCGCGGTCCTCGCGACCGGCAGGACTGCGCTCGAGAGCGACCAGCCCGTGGAGCGGCGCCTCGACATGAACCTCGTCGTGGACGTCGCCGCCTCGCCCATGTTCGGAGAGCAAGGCGCGCCCGAGGGCGCGGTGCTCGCGCTCCGCGACCGCACCATCCAGCAGGCGCTCCAGCAGGTGGTGAGCGAGCGCGAGCGCCTCGCGGCCTTCGGCCGCATCGCCGCAGGCATCGCGCACGAGGTGAAGAACCCGCTCGGCGGGATCCGGGGGGCCGGCGAGATCCTCGCCCTGCGCGCGGTGGACGCGAAGACGCGCGAAGCCGCCGAGCTGATCGTGCGCGAGACGGACCGGATCACGACCCTCGTCGACGACCTGATGCTCTTTGCGCGCGGCGAGAAGCTCGCGTTCGCTCCGGTCAACCTGCACCGGCTGCTCGACGACGTGCTCGATCTCCTGGCCCACGACCCGATCGGAGCGCGGGTCCAGGTCGAGCGGCGGTTCGATCCCTCGCTCCCGGACCTGCTCGCAGACGGCGATCGCCTCACGCAGGTGTTCCTGAACCTCGCGCGCAACGCGCTCCAGGCGATGGAGAGCGGCGGCACGCTCACGATCCGGACGCGCGTGAGCGTCGACCATCGCCTCCTGATCGAGGACGGCGTGCGCGTCCCCGAGGTGGTGATCGAGCTTCGCGACACCGGACCCGGCATCCCGCCCGACGTGCTCGAGAACCTCGCGACGCCCTTCTTCACCACGCGGTCGGGCGGCACGGGCCTCGGCCTCGCCCTCTCGCGCAATTGGGTCGCGAGACACAACGGCGTGCTCAAGATCGAGAGCGCCCCCGGCCATGGCACGGTCGTGAGCGTCTCGCTGCCCCTGCGGAGGGCGCGGTGAGCCCCGTCGCCCGTCGCGCACGCATCCTGGTCGCGGACGACGAGCCGTCGATCCGCTTCGTGCTGCGCGAAGCGCTGGCGCCGGAGGGACATGAGGTCGTGGACGTCGACTCGGGTGACGCCGCGCTCGACGCCCTCTCCGCCCCGGGCGCCACGTTCGAGATCGCCTTCCTCGACATCCGGATGCCCGGCCCCTCCGGCCTCGACCTCCTCGACCGCGTGCGCGCGCTCGGGCTCGACACCGCCGTCGTCGTGATGACCGCGCAGAACACGTTCGAGAACGCCGTCGAAGCGATGAAGCGCGGCGCGCTCGACTATCTCCTGAAGCCGTTCCGGCTCGCCGAGATCTCGGCCCTCGTCGAGCGCGCCCTCCGCACCCGCGAGCTCGAACGCGAGGTGCGGCAGCTCCGGCGCGAGGCGTCCTCGCGCGCGACACCGAGCGAGCGCCTCGTCGGGCGGAGCGAGTCGCTGCTCGAGGTGTTCAAGACGATCGGCCGCGTGTCCCGGAGCGACGTGTCCGTGCTGATCACCGGCGAGAGCGGCACCGGCAAGGAGCTGGTCGCGCGTGCGATCCACGCCGCGAGCGCGCGCGCGGACGGCGCGTTCATCGCGGTGAACGGCGCGGCGATCCCGCGCGAGCTGCTCGAGAGCGAGCTCTTCGGCCATGAGCGGGGCGCCTTCACCGGCGCGGTGGAGGCGCGCCCGGGACGCTTCCGCGAGGCGTCCGGCGGCACGCTCTTCCTCGACGAGATCGGCGACATGCCCTTCGAGCTCCAGGCCAAGCTGCTGCGCGTGCTGCAGAGCGGCGAGGTGACGTCGGTGGGCGGCCGGAGGCCGGAGCACGTCGACGTGCGCATCCTCGCCGCGACGCACCGCGACCTCGACGCCGAAGTGAAGGCAGGCCGCTTCCGCGAGGACCTCCTCTATCGCCTGCGGGTCGTGCCGATCCACCTGCCACCGCTGCGGGAGCGGACGGAGGACATCCCGACGCTGGCCGAGCACTTCGTAGCGCGGTACGCCACCGAGCTCGGCACCGGCCCGCGCTTCCTGGCCGACGCCGCGCTGCGGCGGCTCGCCGCGTATCCCTGGCCGGGCAACGTCCGCGAGCTCGAGAACGCCATCAAGCGTGCGCTCGTGCTCGCAGCCGGCGAGGTGCTGACGCCGGACGACTTCCGCTTCCTGGAGACGCCGAACGTTCCGCCCGCCGCGCTCACCACCCTGGAGGAGCTCGTCGCCAAGGAGGCCCGGAGCGAGCTCGAGGCTGGCGAGCCGCGCGATCTGCACGCGCAGCTCATGGGGCGCGCGGAGCGGCCGCTGCTCACCGCCGTGCTCGCGCACACGGGTGGGAACCAGATCCGCGCGGCCGCGCTGCTCGGGATCAACCGCAACACCCTGCGCAAGAAGATCGTCGAGCTCGGCATCGAGCTGCCGGGACGGGAGTGACCGCGAGGCCCGGGGAGGACCTCCTGCGCGGGCTGTTCGTGCTCGCCGACGACGACCCCCGCTGGCGCCACGCGCCCGCCGTGCAGGCGCGCGCGGCATGCGAGGGCGGCGCGCGGGTGGTGCAGCTGCGAGCGAAGCGCGCGACCGATCGCGAGACGCTCGAGATCGCCGCCGAGATCCGCGCCCTGACACGCGCGTGCGACGCACTCTTCTTCGTGAACGACCGCTTCGACCTCGCCCTGCTCTCCGGCGCCGATGGCGTGCACCTCGGACAGGACGACCTGGCTCCGGCGCAGCTCCCCACGGCGGCCCGGGCGCGCCTCCTCGTCGGCCGCTCGACGCACACGCTGGAGCAGGCGCGTGCGGCCTGCGGCGAGCCCGTGGACTACGTCGCCTTCGGCCCCGTCTTCGGGACGGCGTCGAAGGAGTCGCGCTACGGGGCGCGGGGCGTGGCCCTGCTCGCAGAAGCGGCGCGCATCGTGGCGCCGCGCCCGCTCGTGGCCATCGGCGGGATCGACGCCGCCCACGCGGGCGAAGCGATGCGCGCCGGTGCGGCGGGCATCGCGGTCATCTCCGCCGTCGCCGGGGCCGCCGATCCCACTGCGGCGACGCGCGCGCTCGTGGCCGTGGCCTCGTGCGGCCGCGAGATCCCCCCGGCATGACGGACGCAGCCGCGACGGAGCTCGCCGGGCGCGCGACGTCCGCGCTCGGCTTCGCCGCGATGGTCGCGATCGCATGGCTCGCGTCGGCGGACCGCTGGCGCGTGCCCTGGCGCACGGTTGCGTCCTGCACTGCGATCCAGATCGTGCTCGCCGTCGTGCTGCTGCGGACCGGCTTCGGACGCGGTTTCTTCGTCGCGGCGAACGACGCGGTGAACCGGTTCATCGCCTACACCGACGCGGGCGTGCGCTTCGTGTTCGGAGCGCTCGCCGAGACCGGCTTCTCGTTCGTCGTGAACGTGCTCCCCATCATCGTATTCATGGGGAGCCTCTTCGCGGTGCTCTACCACCTGCGCATCGTGCAGCCCGTGGTCGCGCTCCTCGCGCGCGCGCTCGCGCGCACCCTGGGCATCTCGGGCGCGGAGAGCCTGTCGGCCGTCGCGAACGTGTTCCTCGGCATGGTCGAGTCCCCGCTCCTCGTGCGGCCGTATCTCGTCGGGATGACGCGCTCGGAGCTCTTCTGCGTGATGACGACGGGCATGGCGGGCATCGCGGGGTCGGTGCTGATCGCGTACGTCCAGATGCTCGGCGGCGGCGACTTCGCGGGCCACCTCGTGATCTCGAGCCTGCTCACGGCCCCGGCGGGCATCCTGATGGCGAAGGTGATGGTTCCCGAGACCGGCGTTCCCGAGACCGGCGCGGGGGGACACTCCACGGTGGAGCCTACGTCACTGAACGTCATCGACGCCGCGGCCACGGGCGCCGTGGACGGGCTGCGCGTGGCGGCGTACGTGGGGGCGACGCTCGTCGCGTTCGTGGCCGGAGTCGCGATGCTGAACGACGGGTTGTCCTTCGCCGGCGGGCTCGTCGGGATCGAGGGACTGACGCTCCAGCGCATCCTCGGCGTGTGCCTCGCGCCGGTGGCGTGGCTGCTGGGGATCCCCTGGGCCGAGGCGACGCAGGTCGGGGCGCTGCTCGGCGTGAAGACGGTCCTGAACGAGTTCCTCGCCTACCGCGAGCTCGGCGACCTGATCAAGGCCGGCGCGCTCTCGCCGCGGTCCGCCGTGATCGCCGCCTACGCGCTGTGCGGGTTCGCGAACTTCGGCTCGCTCGGGATCCTGCTCGGGGGTCTCGGCGGCATGGCGCCCGAGCGCCGGGGCGACGTCGCCGAGCTCGGGATGCGGTCGATCCTCGCCGGCTCCCTCGCCACGTTCATGACGGCGTGCCTCGCAGGCATGCTGCTGTGACGGGGCGGGCGGCTAGTCGTCGTCCGTGAGGGTCAGGGTCACCTGGGTCGTAGCGCCGTCGCTGCCCTCGACCAGCACGCTCGTCTTCCGCGTTCCCTTGCCCGCGATCAGCATCCGCTGATCCGCCGAGCTCATCTCCCCTTCCATGGCCCAGCCGCGATCGACGAGCTCCTTGCGGTAGAACTCGAACACCGACTCGGGGGTGTCCTTCGACTCGAACGACACGAGCGTGCCCTCTTCGGGCACGCTCGTACTCACCACCGCGCTCGCACCGGGGTAGGTCGGCACGTCCTCCGGGAAGTCCTTAGGCAGCGCCACCGCGGCGTGTCCCTCGCCCGCATCCGCGGCCGCCGGCGCGACGGCATCGGGACGGGATGCGGCGGGCGCCGGCGGGGAGGCCGCGGCCGGCGCCGGCGGCTTCTCGTCGCGTCCGCACGCGAAGGACGCGCTCGCCGCGAGGACGGCGAGCGCACAGAGGAGGCGGCGAGCGGGCTGCGGCGGCATGCGTCCCCCTTCGATCGACACCGCTTTCGAGTCTAACCGTCCCATGCAGGCCGCGCCGCGCGGTACGCGCCCGCGCATTGCTTCGAAGCGCTCCGGGTTGTAAGACAACGCGGTCATGCGACGTCTTCCCTGGATCGCGGTAGGGCTCGTCGTGGCCGCGCTCGCCGTCACGTGGTGGTGGACACGCGGGGACGCCGGAGCGCCGGGCACCGCGCCGCCTGCGCCCGCTGTGCGGATCGCGCCGGCCCCCCCGCCCTCCGCCGCGCCCACGGCGCCGGCCGCGCCCGCGCCATCCACGCCGCCGGCTCCGCCGCAGGAGCCCGTCCCGATCGCACCGGTCGCGGCGATCCCGCCACCCGTGGACCTGCCCGGCGAGGTCGTCGACGTCTCGCAGCTCACGCCGGAGCAGAGCGCACGGCGGCGACAGCGGGGAGTGATCGCGGCCCGGCTCGACCAGGTGCTGCGGAACGACACGTCGCCCGATGGCCGCGCCCGGCTCGCGGAGATCGTGCTGAAGATCCGCGACGTGAACCTGCGGCGCACTGCCGAGAACGATCAGGCCGACGAGCTCGCGCGCTTGCGTCGCGAGTTCGAGGACATCGCGGCCGAGCGCTATTCCGAGGTGATGGGACGGCTCGCCGACCCCACGCAGTGGCGCCCGCCGCGCGACGCCGCCACGCCCGCAGGTTCCGCGGCCGGGTCGCCCGCGCGCTGAGCTCGCGCTCCGTCAGCGTCCCTCGAACTTCGGCGGTCGGCGCTCCACGAACGCGCGGACCCCCTCCTGGAAGTCCCTGCTCCGGAAGAGCGGGAGCAGCTGGAGGAACACGTGGTGGACGTTGGCCTCGAAGGTCTCGTCCTGCCCGAGCCGCATCATCCGCTTCGTCGCCTGAACGGCCAGCGGCGCGTTCTCGGCGATCTCGTGCGCGAGCCCGGCGACCTCCTTCGCGAGCAGCTCGTCGGGCACGACGCGTGATACGAGGCCGGCCGCCAGACACTCCTGTGCGTTCAACGTACGGCCGGTGAATGCGATCTCGCACGCGCGCGACCAGCCGACGAGCCGCGGCAACAGCCAGGTGCCACCGCTCTCGGGGAGCACGCCCCGCTTCGTGAACGCCGGCGCGAGCTTCGCGCTGGCAGCGGCGACGCGGATGTCGCAGCCGAGCGCGAGGTCCATGCCGTAGCCCGCAGCCGCCCCGTTCAGCGCGCAGAGCGTGGGCTTGTCGAGCTGGTGGAGCACGATCGGCGGCGCGTCCCGCAGATCGAACTTGCCGGGACCCCCCACCTGGCCGCCTCCCCCGATGCCCTGGCCCGACGCGGCGTCCTTCAGATCGAGGCCGGAGCAGAACCCGCGGCCGGCGCCGGTCAGGACGACGACGCGGACCGCGGGGTCGCGGTCGCACTCGACGAGGGCCGACGAGAGCGCGTCGAGCATGGGCACGGAGATCGCGTTGAGCCGGTCCGGGCGGTTCAGGGTGAGGGTCGCGACGGCTCCGTCGCGCGCGACGAGCAGGTCGTCCATGGGGCTCCTCCGGATCGTGGGCGGACCTATTACAGCGATTGCCAAGAACCAACGATCAACGTAATATCCAGACGATGGCCAGGGCCGACACGATATCCGTCCCGGGCGCTCCGCGCGCCAAGACCCTGGTGCTCGACCTGCTGTCGACCCTCCGGTCCGGATCGATGCCCGTGCGCGCCCTGATCGACGCCGGTGCGCTCTTCGGGCTCGAGGGCAACGGCGTCCGCGTGGCGCTCGCGCGCCTGCTCGCCCAGGGCCTCGTCGAGCGCGACGAGCGCGGCCTCTACCGCCTCGGGGCGGCGGCGGGCGCGATCGAGCGGCAGGTGACCTCCTGGCGCCGGCTCGGGGAGCGGCTGCGCCCGTGGACCGGGAACTGGATCGCCGCGTACGGCGCCCCGCGCGAGGACCGCCAGCGCGGCCCGCGGCGGCGCAGCGCCCGGGCGCTCCGGTTCGTCGGCTTCCGCTTGCTCGCCCCGGGCGTCGCGCTGCGGCCCGACAACCTGGCCGGCGGTGTCGCCGCCGTGCGGGAGACGCTGCGCGGGCTCGGCCTCGACCCCGTGGTGCTGGTCCTCGGGGCAGGCGACCTGGAGCCCGCCGTCGAGGCGCGCGCGCGAGCGCTCTGGGACGTGCGCGCCCTCGAGACGAGCTACAACGCTGCGTGTCGCGCGCTCGCCCGCAGCGAAGCGCGGCTTCCCAGGCTCACGTCGGGCGCGGCCATGGTCGAATCGTTCCGGGTGGGCGGACACGCGATCCGTCAGCTCGCGCTCGATCCGCTGCTGCCCGAGGAGATCTGCCCCGCTGCTCCGCGCGACTCGCTCGTCGCCGCGCTGCGCCGCTACGACCGGCTGGGCCGCGCCGCATGGGCCGGCTTCCTCGCGGAGCACGGCGTGCGCACTGGGCGGGGCGCACAGGATCTGCGCATGATGGACGCCGCCGACACGTTCGCCGCGGCTGGAGGAGACGCATGACGGTGTCGGCACCGGCCCTGGGTCCCGCGGGCGAGAAGCCCTGGCTCACCGCCCTGACGCGCGACGAGATCGCCGAGCTGCTCGAGCAGCGCGACCTGCGGTCGTGGCTGTCGATCGCCACGAATTGGGGGCTCGTCGCGGCGGCGTTCGCGCTCGTCGCTCTCTGGCCGAACCCGTTCACCGTGGTGCTGGCACTCTTCGCGATCGGCGGCCGGCAGCTCGGCTTCGCCATCCTCATGCACGAGGCCGCGCACCGGACCCTGCTCCGCGACCGGCGCTGGAACGACTGGGTCGGCAACTGGCTCTGCGCCTATCCCGTGTGGGGCGACCTCCGTCCCTATCGTGCGTACCACCTCCAGCACCATGCGAAGACGGGCACGCGGGAAGACCCGGACATCGGCCTCGCTGCGCCGTTCCCGGTGACGCGCTCCAGCCTCCGGCGGAAGATCTGGCGCGATCTCTCCGGGCAGACGGGCTACAAGCGCGCGCGGGCCACGCTGCGCCGCGACCTCGGCCGATCGCAGGGCAAGGTGCGCCGCCTCGGCGACAAGGGCCTCGCCAGCCTGCGCGGCGTCGTGATCACGAACGCCCTGCTGCTCGGGATCCTCACGCTCGCCGGGCACCCCGCGCTGTACCTGCTGTGGGTCGCCGCGTGGCTCACCACCTACAGCCTGGTGATGCGCATCCGCTCGATCGCCGAGCACGCCATGGTGCCCGACAATGGCGATGACCTGCGCAACACGCGCACGACGCTGGCCAGCGCCTGGGAGCGCCTCTTCATCGCGCCGAACCGCGTGAACTACCACCTCGAGCACCACCTGTGGATGACCGTCCCCCACTACCACCTGCCCCGCCTCCATCGGCTGCTGCGCGAGCGCGGAGTGCTCGAGGGGGCGTGCGTCACGCAGGGCTACCGGGAGGTGCTGCGGCTGGCGTCGTCCCGGCCGGAGGGTCGCGGCGCGGAGGAGAGCACGGATGCGACGGGCCACGCGCAGTCGCTGCGACCTCCCTTCTGATCTCCTAGACTGCGCGGCATGACGTCGCCCCAATCGCTCCACGACATGCGCGTGCGTGACCTGATGACGGGCGAGGTCACCACGCTGAAGCGCAACGACAAGCTCTCCATCGCCGACGACATCATGCGGCTCGGCCGCATCCGACACCTCCCCGTGGTGGACGACGCGGACGAGAGCAAGCTGGTGGGCCTCGTGACCCAGCGGGATCTCTTCCGCGGCTCGCTCGCCTGCAGCCTGGGAATCGGCCCGGCCGAGCAGCGCAAGCTGCTGGGAAGGGTCGAGGTGAGCGAGATCATGACCCGCGAGGTCGTCACCACCACCCCGAACACGCCCCTACGCGAGGCCGCTTCGCTGATGAGCACGAGCAAGCTCGGGTGTCTCCCCGTGGTGGAGGCGGGGAAGCTGGTCGGCATCCTCACCGAAGGGGACTTCGTCTGCCTCGCGGCGCGGAGCTGAGACCGGAGAAGACCTGGGCCGGAAGCGGCCTTCTCCCCGAGAGCTCCGATCCCGACCGTCTCCGGCGCAGGCCTCTCACGCGGCGCCTCAACCCGGCCGTCCATCGACACGCGGTTGCGTCAGGATGCGCCAGTAGCGCAGGACGAAGAGCCCGAAGGCTCCGCCCCACAGTGCGCCGGCGACGGCGAGCATCGGCAGAGGCAGGCCGGGCGCCAGGATGGGCCCGGCGGTACGCACGAGCGCGCCCGCGCTCACGAGGCCGTAGGCCGCCGCGGCGCCGCGTGGCAGCGCGAGCGGCCGACCGGTGTGACCGAGGCTCACGCGCGTCATCACGGCCAGGATCATCGTGCCCATGGCGCCGGCGGTGAGCGCGTGAAGGCCCACGAGCGGCGGGACGGCGGGGGTCAGGTCGCCGACTCCGACGAGCACCAGACCGACCGGGATCCAGGCATATCCGACGTGCAGCGACCACAGGAGGGGATCGTGCGCGGTTCGCAGCGACTGCCAGCCGAGCATGCGGCCGGCCACGGCTGCGCCGGCCAGCAGCTCGGCGCAGCCGCCGAGGGGCGTGCGCGGCGCGGCGACGTCGAGCGCGGCCACGAGCACGACGCTCGCGATCGCGGCGCGGTCGAGCCAGGGGCGGGACGAAACGGTCGAGACGATGCCAGACCGTAGGAGGGCGTTGGCGGTGAACGACGGCGTGATGCGCCCTCCGACGATCACGATGAGAAGGACCACGAGGTCGACGCCGACCCGGAGCCCCCCGGACGCGCCCGACGCAATCAGGCCTACGGCCTGCGCGTGCATCGTCAGGTTGGAGGCGAACAGGACGAGGAGGATCGGGACGAAGCCCAGGTTGCGCACGGCTCGGGCGCCGAGGAGCGGACCCGCGATCGCTCCCGCGAGCGCCGGCAGGAACAGCAGGTCGACGGCCGCAACCGCCGCATGCGGAAGAGCGCCCGCCCCGATCATCACGAGCCGTCCCGCGACCCAGACCCCGGCGAGCGCGGCGAGCGGCCCGCGCGCGACGGCCTGCGTCCCGGTCCACACCGGAACGGACGTCAGGAGGAAGCCGGCGATGGCGCCGGTGACGACACCGAAGAGCATCTCGTGGCCGTGCCACGCGGTCGGACCGAGCCAGCCCGGAGCCGGGACGACGCCGAGGAGCATGCCGATCCATGCCAGCATGCCTCCGCAGCCGTAGATCCCGACGAGCAGGAAGAACGGCCGGAAGCCGCGGCTCCACACGGGAGCATCCCAGGGCGACGGCTGCGCCCGGTCGCGGGCGCGCGGGGACCCGGCCGCGCCCGGCCCGGCGCTCATCTGGCGGCGCTCCGGACGGCCGGCCTTCCCAGCGCGGGCCTTCTCACTCGCGAACCTCCGCAAACGACGCGATCACCTCCGCCACGAACCCATCGAGGTCGTAGCGACCATCGTCCGGTGTCAGGCCGAGGCGCACGATCACGAGGTCGCGCGAAGGGACGATCGCCACGAGCTGCCCCTCGTGACCGCTCGCATAGAACAGATCGGCGGGCGCGCGTGGGTCGGGGCGCGGGACGCCGCGCTCGGGGACGCCTGCGTTGAGCCAGAAATGCGCTCCGTACTCTCCGTGCGGGGCGGCGGGGGCTGGGGTGCGCGAGTAGTCCACCCAGCCCTCGGGCAGGAGGCGCGCGCCGTCCCAAACGCCGTCGCGCAGGTAGAGGAGCCCGAACCGGGCCCAGTCGCGCGCCGTGGCGTAGCTGTACGACGAACCGACGAAGGTGCCCGACGCGTCGGGCTCGATCACCGCGCTCTCCATCCCGATCCGCTCGAAGAGGGCGCGCCGCGGGAACGCGTGGTAGTCGTCGAGCGTCCCCCCGACCGCGCGGCGGACGATCCCGGACACGATCAGCGTGGTGCCGCTCGAGTAGGACCAGCGCGTGCCCGGTGCGTGGTCGAGCGGCTTCGCGGCTGCAAAGGCCGCCATGTCGCGGTGCCCCGCGCCATAGAGCATCGCGATGACGTCCGATTCGAACGGCGACGCCTCGTAGGTCTCGCTCCAGCGGAGACCACTGCTCGCGTGCAGCAGCTGGTCGAGCGTGATGGCCCGGCGCGGATCGGTCGCGTCGCGCCACTCCGGCACCTCGGCGCGCGCGTGCACGTCGAGCTTGCCCTGCCCCACCAGGATCCCGCAGAGCGCGTTCGTCACGCTCTTCGTCATCGACCAGCCGAGGAGCGGCGTCCCCCGGCCGAAGCCCTGCACGTAGCGCTCGGCCACGATCCGTCCGCCGCGCACGACGATCACCGCGCGCGTGCGGCGTGGGCGGTCGGGGTCCGGCTCGGCGAACGCGGCAGCGAGCGCGGCAGCGAGCCGCGGCGCGTCCACGTCGGGCGCCGCGGGCGTGGCCTCCTCCCACTCGACCGTCGGGAACGGGACGCCGGACGGCTGGGCGGGGAGCGGTGCGAGCGACGGACCCAACGCGCGCGCGGCCGGCGCCGCCGCGAGCATCGCGGCGACGAGCACGGGAGCGGCGAGCGCACGAGCAGCTGCGCGCCACGCGGGCCGAAAGGGCTGCGCCGGCCGGACGTTCATCGGGGGGCGCATGTTACCCTGCGCGGCCGCAGCTCGGTGCGGCGTGGGCCGGGAGGGGGGTCATGGGACGCGCGCGACGGCAGCTGCTGGGCCTGCTCGGGCTCGCGGCGGCCGTGCTGCTCGGCGGGGGCGCGTACGTCGTGTGGCGCGGCGGCGAGATCGTCTCGGACTACACCGCGAAGATCCTGTGCTCCTGCGTCTTCGTGGCGGGGCGGGATCCGGCGTCGTGTCTCGCCGAAGACCTCGGCGCCTACGCCGGTCTCTTCGAGGCGCGCATCGATCCCGCGGCGCGCGCCGCCTACTCCACCGGGCTCTTCGTGCGCCATGCGCGGGCGACCCATCGGGACGGCCTCGGCTGTACGCTCGAATGAGCGCGACGAACCCATGTGAAGGGGACACCATGGACGAGTTTCAGGGCCGCGTGGCGGTGATCACCGGAGGCGCGAGCGGGATCGGAGCGGCGCTCGCGCGCGCGTTCGCCGCACGCGGCTCGAAGATCGTCCTCGCCGATCTCGACGAGGCCGCGCTCGGCCGCATGGAGGGCGAGCTCGCCGATCGTTCCGTGCCCGTGTTGGCGGTGCGCACCGACGTGACGAAGCGCGAGAGCGTCGCGGCGCTCGCGGATGCCACGTGGAAGCACTTCGGGGCGGCCCACGTCGTCTGCAACAACGCCGGCATCGCGCTCGTCGGCGAGATGGCGAAGGCACCGCACGACGACTGGGAGTACACGATGAACGTCGACTTCTGGGGCGTCGTCCACGGCGTCGAGGCGTTCGTTCCACGCCTGCTCGAGCAGCGTCAGGGCGGCCACGTGCTCAACACCGCGTCGATGGCCGGCCTCGTCGGGATGCAGTGGCTCGGCATCTACTGCGCCGCCAAGTTCGCGGTCGTGGGGATGACCGAGGCGCTCCACCGCGAGCTGAAGCCGCACGGCATCGGCGCGAGCGTGCTCTGCCCGATGATCGTGGCCACGAACATCGCCGCGAACTCGCAGCGCATGCGCCCCGGAGCGCCGCCCGCGCAGCCGGCCGCCGCGGCCGGACGGCCGCCGGAGGGTGCGATGCAGGGAGGTACGGTGACCGCCGAGAGTGTCGCCGCCCGCGTGGTGCGGGGCATCGAGCGCAAGGACCTCTACGTCCTCACGCACCCCGAGCAGCGTGAGATCCTGCGGCGACGCGCCGCGCGGCTCGATGCGGCATTCGAGAGCTGGGAAGCCTGAACCCGTCCGATCGCGCCCGCCCTACGGGCCGGCGCGCAGCACGTCGGCCGCCGACTCCCCGCGGAGCTCGGCCACGCCTTCCTCGCCGCGCTCCTTGCGGCGGATCAGGATGAGATTCCGGACGTAGACCACCGCGTTCGGCAGGTACGCCAGGATGAAGATCGGGTCGCGGCGATGGATGGCGTAGCCGAGCAGGAGCACGCTCCCGACCAGGCTGAGGTGCCAGAAGGCCTTCGGGATCACGCTGTCGCGGGCGCGCTCGGACGCGACCCACTGGATCATGAAGCGGGAGAAGAACGCGGCGTTCCCGAGCAGGCCGAGGACGATCCACGTCGTCGAGTCGCTCCAATCCATGACGGGTGGGTACCCGACCCCGGGGGCCCCCACAACCCTGCGCCGGTGAAGCCGGCTTCATCAGCCGCGCCGCCGGCTGGGCCGTGGGCCCCTCCCAACAGGGCAGAATCGAGGGGTTGAGCCCGCGCTTACCCGCGGTTCAGTCGCCGTACCGCCCGTGATAGACTGCGCCGGCCCGATCGCACCTGGGGGTCTCCATGCGCCTGCGTCCCGTCCTTGCCGTCGCTTCCGCCCTCGTCGTCGCCGCTTCCGCCGCGCGCGCCGAGATGCCGTTCCCGACGTGTCTCGGTCCGGTGTGCACCGACCCCACGGACTACGCGTCCTACCTCTTCCTGGCACCCGGGGTCCTCCCGAACGACTTCAACGGCGGCGACACGTGGAAGTACAACCCCACGACCGGCATGAACATCGTGGGCGCCTGGCAGCTCACGACCGGCCGGCCCGACGTGGCCGTGGCGATCCTCGACAGCGGGATCAAGTGGCAGGACGGCGGCGCGGGCGGCGACATCCGCAAGAAGGTCCGCCTCAACCTGGGCGAGCTCGCGCCCGCGTGCGCGCCGGTCCCGGGGCGGTCGCCCTACGACTGCAACGGCGACGGCGTCGTGACCGTCGACGACTGGGCGAACGCCGGCGTCCCGGACGTGAACGGGAACGGCATCGACGCGGAAGACCTGATCAAGCGGTTCTCGAACGGGATCGACGAGGACGGGAACGGCTACGTCGACGACATCGCAGGCTGGGACTTCGCGCAGAACGACAACGACCCGCTCGACGAGGTCCAGTACGGCCACGGCACCGGCGAGGCGCACGATCAGGTCAGCGAGGCGAACAACGGGGGCGGCTTCCCGGGCGTGTCGCCGAGCTCGCTCTTCGTGCCGCTCAAGGTGGCCGACAGCTTCGTCGCGATCGACTCCGACTTCGCGCGCGCGGTCGTGTATGCGACCGACCTCGGTGTCGATCTGATCTCCGAGGCGCTCGGAAGCGTGTCCGCCGGTCCCGCTTCGCAGGAGGCGATCGACTACGCCTACCATCGCGGCATCCCGATCATCGCGAGCGCCGCCGACGAGGAGAGCCGTCACCACAACTATCCCGCGAACTTCGAGCACACCATCTGGGTGAACTCGATCCGCGACGGCGACGGCACGTTCGTCGCCAAGACCGGGGACTACACGCTCCTCAACGGGTGCACGAACTATGGCGGCCGCGCGTGGGTGGCGATCCCGTCGACCTCGTGTTCTTCCGAGGCGACCGGCCGCAGCGCGGGCCTCACGGCGCTGCTCATCTCGCACGGCAAGAACCTGATCGACCGCGGCCTCCTGTCGCCCTACCCCGGCCTCACGACGCCGTTCTCCGCCGAGGAGATCCGCCAGCTCTACCGGAAGTCGGCGCAGGACATCGACCAGTCGGGCAATCTCGCGCTCACGTTCCCGGCGAGCGCCGCGATCTTCTACCGGGCTCTCAGCAAGCCGCCGCTCTATCCGTTCGCCTCGACGCAATTCCCGAGCCAGGCGGGCTGGGACCAGTTCACCGGCTACGGCCGGCCCGACGCGACCGTGCTGCTGAACGTCACACCCTCGAACATCCCGCCCGAGGCGGACCTCTCGGGCAGCCTCTCGTGGTTCGACGTGGTCGATCCGACGGTGCAGCCCAGCGTCGCCGTGGTGGGCTCGGCGGCGGCGGAGCGCGAGCGCGTCCGCACGGGACGCGGCTTCACCTATACCGTCGAGGTCGGGTGCGGCGTGCAGCCGAAGACCTTCATGCAGATCGGGAGCGGCTCGTCGGGCACGAAGCTCGTACGCGCGACGCTCGCGAACTGGAACCCGGCGCAGACGGCGCAGGCGTGCGGCTTCGATCCGGCGGCGGTGATCCTCGATCCCGACGCGCACACCGTGCAGCTCCGCCTCCGCGTCACGGACGCGACGGGCAACCTGGGCGAGGACCTCCGTACGGTCGCGATCCACCACGACCCCACGCTGCGCTTCTCGAAGAAGCTGGGCGCGTCGGGCGAATCGTCCGCCGTGCTCGCGGACCTCGATCACGATGGCGCGCTGGAGATCATCATCGGCACGGCGGCGGGCGAGGTGCACGCCCTGCGCGGAAGCGACGGCAGCGAGCTGCCCGGCTTCCCGGCGCTCACCGACTTCAACCCGGCCCCGAAGACCGGCCGCTCCGCGTACGCGAACGGCACCCTCAAGCCGCCGCGCGAGGTGATCCTCGCCGCGGTCGCCGCCGACGACCTCGACGGGGACGGGCACGTCGAGATCGTCGCCGCGTCGGCCGAGGGCAAGGTCTACGTGTTCGACGACCACGGCCGGCGACGGCCGGGCTTCCCGGTGTCGACGAACCCCGCGTTCTCGAACACCTTCGGTGTCGCCGCCCTGAGCGACCCGGACGCCTCGAAGAACGACACCGACCCCGGCATCGCGAGCGCGCCCGTCCTCGTGAACCTCGACGGCGTGCACGGCGATCCGAAGCTCGAGATCGTGACGGCCGGCCTGGACGGATTCCTCTACGCGTGGCGCACCGACGGGACGCCGGTCGCGGGCTTCCCGGTGCAGCTCGCCGATCGCAGCCGCGTGAACATCGACCCGGCGACCGGTCATGTGGCGGCGAAGAGCGGCAGCGCCGCACAGGACCGCCTGCGCAAGGTGCTGAGTTCGCCCGCGGTGGCCGACCTCGATGGCGACGGCTTCCCCGAGCTCGTGGTCGCCACCAACGAGGAGTACGGGAACTACACCGCGAGCTTCGCCACGGACTCGAATCTCGTGACACTGCTCCAGAGCGGCGCGTTCAGCATCGACGCTTTCTCGACCGACATCGCGGGCCGCATGTACGTGGTGCAGCACGACGGCAACCTGCACGCCGGCGGCCCCTTCCGCGCGGGGTGGCCCGTCGAGATCCCGCTGCTCGCTCCGGGTCTGCTGCCGACGGTGGCGACCGGAACGCCGGGCTCGCCGGCGATCGCCGACCTGAACGGGGACGGCAACCTCACGATCGCGATCTTCGGCGCCGCCGGCCCGGTCATGCTGTTCGACAAGGACGGGCAGCCCGCCCTCGGCATCGGCACCAACGGCATCGGCCAGGACGCCCCGATCCCGCTCGCCGTCGACTTCCCGAACGGCGGCTTCCCGCTGGTCCCGGCGACGGCGGGCTCGGGCGACGCGCCCTTCTTCCCCGCGCTCGGCTCGGGCGCGTTCGGCGACCTGACGGGCGACACCAAGCCCGAGTACGTGGCGCCGACGGGCGGCGTGCGTCAGCTGCTCGACGTGGGCGCTCCGGGCAGCCAGGAGTTCGGCGACCACAGCATCACGGCGTGGGACCCGCGCACGGGTGCGGTGCTGCCGGCCTTCCCGCGCAAGATGGACGACATGCAGTTCCTCGCGAGCCCCGGCATCGCCGACGTGGATGGAGACGGCGCAGCCGAGGTGATCCAGGGGAGCGGCGGCTACCTCGTGCACGCCTACCGCGCCGACGGGGCGGAGCCCGCGGGCTGGCCCAAGTTCACGCACGGCTGGATGATCCCGGCCCCGACGGCCGGCGACGTCGACGGCGACGGCAAGCTCGACGTCGTGGCGTCGTCCCGCGAGGGACGCCTCTTCGTGTGGGGCACGCCCGCGCCAGCCACCGCCAACGCCGTACAGTGGCAGGGATTCGGACGCGATCGCCGGCACACCAAGAACCTGTCGTCCGGCGTGCCGACGATCGCCGCGGCTGCCGGCGACTTCGACTCGCTCGTGTGGACGCTCGAGTCGATCGATCTCGAGCTGCGTGAGCGCACGCAGGCGCCGGGCATCGGGATCCCGATCCGCAAGACGACCGCCCCGGTCACCGTCCGGCTCGCGCTCTACTACTTCACGCACGACGACGTCCCGACCGGCACCGCGCTCCTGCGCTTCGCCGAGATCGGCCTGCGGATGCCGCCGGGCACGGCGGAGCTGGCCGACCTGCACGCGCAGTTCGTGGACGCGGTCAGCGCCACCGCCCACCACGGCGTCTCGAACATCGGGTGTAGCGCGAGCGACGCCGCCTGCGTGCAGGACAAGAGAACCGCGCAGGGCTACGTGACGACGGGCGACATGTTCGCGGCCGCGGGCCGGGACGCGCAGGCCGTGGTCTGGTGGGCCCGCGCGTTCGAGGCCATCGACGCGCACTGAAGCGCCCGCGCCCGCGGAGACCCCGGGAGGCGGCCGCCCCCCACCGGGCGCCTCGCCCCCGCGCTGCGCTAGCTTCGCGTCGGATCCCGCTCGGGATCCTTCACAGGAGCCCTCCGCATGGCCCCGTCCGTCACCGAGGGCGACGTCCTCGCCGCCCTCCGACCCATCATCGACCCCGACTTCGGCAAGAGCATCGTCGAGCTCGGCTTCGTGAAGGGCGTCCGTATCGACGGCGGATCCGTGTCGTTCTCGATCGAGCTCACGACCCCGGCATGCCCGGTGAAGGCCGAGTTCGAGCGCGACGCGCGCGAGCGTGTGGGCGCGCTCCCCGGCGTCCAACAGGTCGACGTCACGATGACCTCCAACGTGCGCGGGCGCACGGCCAGCGCGCCCGCGCGCGAGGGCGTCGTACTTCCGGGCGTCCGGAACGTCATCGCCGTCGCGTCCGGCAAGGGCGGCGTCGGCAAGAGCACGACCGCCGTGAACCTCGCGCTCGCGCTCCGCGAGACGGGCGCGAGCGTCGGCCTGATGGACGCCGACGTGTACGGACCCTCGCTCCCGCTGCTCACCGGCGTGTCGGGTCGGCCGCACAGCGAGGACAAGCGGATCTTCCCGCTCACCGGCTACGGCATGAAGCTGATGTCGATGGGCTTCTTCATCGGCGAGAACTCGCCCGTCATCTGGCGCGGACCGATGGTCCACGGGCTGATCCGGCAGTTCCTCGCCGACGTCGAGTGGGGCGACCTCGACTACCTGGTGATCGACCTTCCGCCCGGCACCGGAGACGCGGCCTTGACGCTCACGCAGCAGGCGCCGCTCTCGGGCGCGGTGATCGTCACCACCGCGAACGATCTCTCGCTGATCGACGCGCGCAAGGGCCTCAAGATGTTCGAGAAGGTGAACGTGCCGGTGCTCGGCATCATCGAGAACATGTCCTTCTTCACGCCGCCCGATCTGCCGGACCGCCGCTACTACATCTTCGGCCGTGGCGGCGGCCAGCGCATCGCACGGGAGCTCGGCGTCGATTTCCTCGGGGAGGTGCCGATCGATCCGCGCGTCGTCGAAGGCGGCGACGCGGGCAAGCCGATCCTCGTGCACGCACCCGAGTCGGACGCGGCCCGCGCGTTCCGCGACCTCGCGGGCGCGGTGGCGCGCAAGCTCGCCGTGCTCGCCGGCACCGCCCCGAAGGCCGCGGACGCGAACATCGTCTGGGTGCCGTAGACGCCCCCGCCCCGGGCGGGCCGGGAGCCGTCAGTTGCCGTGGATGAGGTCCGAGAAGAGCGCCGGCACGGGACCGACGGGGCCCTTCTGCGAGCGCTCCTTGTACTCCGCGTAGGTCAGGTGCTCGAGCTGGACGCGGGGATCCGGCTCGAAGAACGCATCCGAGATCTCCAGATCGCGTCCCCAGTCGATGTGGGTGGTCGCCGTCTGGCTCGACTGACGGTCGAAGATCTCCATCTTCACCGGCAGGTGGAGCTTGTCCTGGGTCACCCAGATCGTCTTCTTGAGCGGCTCGTTCGACACCCGATAGACGTCGACGGGCCGGCCCGCGACCCGCTCGCTGTCGGTCTTCTCGGCCCCGGCTGCGATCACCCGCTCGCCGTCGTTGAGGAACGGCCTGCCGCCCTTCGCGTCCTCCGCGAGCGCCTTGGGGCTGCGCTCGATCGCGACGCCGCGCTGCGCGAGAGAGTCGATCGCGTAGTACGTGCTGCCGTTCACGAGATAGATCACCGGAATGCCGCCGAGGATGATCTCGCTGCGGAACTTCCGGCCCTTCGACCAGTGATAGGTGACGCGCAGACCGGACTCGCTCTCGGTGAAGGCCTCCGCGTACCACGTCTCGGGGCCCGCGGCGTCGGCCGCCAGCGATGGCGCTGCCATCAGCAGCAGGACGGAGAACAGCAGAAGCGCGCGAGCACGAGGGGTGATGCACGTCATGGGCGCGGATCTTACCATCGCTCCCGTGCGAATCGCCGTGTCGATTGCGGGCTCGGACCCGACCGGAGGCGCCGGGCTCCAGCTCGATCTCCAGGTGTTTCGCGCCCTCGGCGTCCACGGCGCCGGCGTCGTCACCGCGCTCACCGTGCAGGACAGCGTGAAGGTCCACCGCGTATTGCCCGCGTTCCCCAACGTCGTGCTCGACCAGATCCGGACCCTGCTGCGCGATCTGCGCCCCGCCGTCGTGAAGCTCGGCATGCTCGCGACCGACGACGTCGCGCGCGCCGTGGCGCTCGGCCTCGCGGAGACCGACGCGCCGCTCGTCATCGACCCCGTGCTCGCGTCGAGCGGCGGCGTGCCGCTCCTCGAGCGCCGCGCGTGGCGCGCGCTGCAGGACCTCTTCGGGCGCGCGACCCTCGTGACGCCGAACCTGGAGGAGGCGGCGCTGCTGACGGGCGGCGACACGTCGACCGCGACCGGCGTGGAGGACGCCGCACGCGCCTGCGTGGTGGAGCTCGGCGCCGCGGCGGCGCTCGTGAAGGGCGGCCACCGCGACGGCCCGCCCGACGATTGCCTCGCGGAGCGATCCGCCGGCGGTGTCACGATCCGGTGGCTGCGGGGCCGGCGGATCGCGGGGCCGCCCGTGCACGGCACGGGCTGCGCGCTCGCGTCCGCGATCGCGGCCGGCCTCGCGCGCGGCCTCCCACTCGCCGCGGCGGTCGACGCCGGGCGCGCCTTCGTGGCCGACGCGATCCGCCGCGCGGAGCCCGCGGGCCGGGGCGCACGGTTCCTGGTCTTCCCCTGAGCGCCGGGGACGCGAAGACTCCGCACGCGGAGTACACGCGGCGGCTCGCGGCGCGCCGCGCCGACGCCGGCGGGCTCGCGCGCCGGGAGCGCCTCCTGTCGCACGGGCGGCTCGCGCTGTTCGCGCTCGCCGCGCTCGGTGCCTGGCTCGTGCTCGGCCGCGGGTCGCTCCCGGCCTGGACGCTCCTGCCGCCGGCGGCCGGCTTCGCCGCCCTCGTGGTCTGGCACGATCGCGTGATCCGCGCGCGCGCCCGCGCCGAACGCGCCGCGGCGTTCTACGAGCGCGGGCTCGCGCGACTCGAAGCGCGCTGGATCGGCGGCGGCGAGGCGGGCGACCGCTTCCTCGTGGACGGCCATCTCTACGCCGCCGACGTCGACGTGTTCGGCCGCGGCTCGCTCTTCGAGCTGCTCTGCACGGCGCGGACGCGCGCGGGCGAGGACACGCTCGCGGCGTGGCTGTCCGCGCCCGCGGCCGCCGGCGAGGTGCGCGCGCGACAGGCTGCAGTGTCGGAGCTGAAGGGCCGCCTCGATCTCCGCGAGGCGCTCGCGCTCGAGGGCGAGGACGTGCGCGCGGGCCTCGACCCAGATGCCCTCGCGCGCTGGGCCGTCGACCCGCCGCCGTCGGCGCAGCCCGCGCTGCGCGCGGCCGCCGCGGCGGCCGCGCTCGCGGCCGCCGGCGCGCTCGCCGCGTGGCTGCTCGGCCCGGCCACCGCGCTGCCGTTCGCGGGCGTGGTTCTCGCCGAGGGCGTGATCGCGACCATCGGGCGCAGCCGGAGCGCGCGCGTGGCGCGCGCGGTCGAGCGACCCTGCCGTGACCTGTCGCTCCTCGCGCAGCTCCTCGCGCGCCTCGAGGCCGAGCGGTTCGATGCTCCGAGGCTGCGCGAGCTGCGGGCCGCGCTCGACACCGACGGCGTGCCGCCCTCCCGCCGCGTCGCGCGGCTGCGCCTCCTCGTCGAGCTGCTCGACGCGCGGCGCAACCAGATCTTCGCGCCGATCGGCGCGGTACTGCTCTGGACCACGCAGCTGACGCGCGCGATCGAGGCCTGGCGCGCGGGGTCGGGCGAGCGCGTGCCGCGCTGGATCGAGGTCGTCGGCGAGATCGAGGCGCTCTGCGCGCTGGCAGCCTTCGCGTACGAGCATCCGGAGCACCCCTTCCCCGAGCTGCTGGAGGACGGCGCGCGGTTCGAGAGCGAGGACCTCGGCCATCCCCTGCTCCCGGCCGACCGTTGCGTGCGCAACGACCTCTCGCTCGGCGGCGACGTCCGCGTCCTGGTGGTGAGCGGATCGAACATGTCGGGGAAGAGCACGCTGCTGCGCAGCGTCGGGACGAATCTCGTCCTCGCCTGGGCCGGAGCGCCGGTCTGCGCGCGACGCCTTCGCGTGTCCCCGCTCGCCATGGGAGCATCGATCCGCATCCAGGACTCGCTCGAGACCGGCGCGTCGCGGTTCTATGCGGAGATCACGCGCCTCGGCGCGATCGTGCGTCAGGCGGCGGGGCCGCTCCCCCTGCTCTTCCTGCTCGACGAGATCCTCTCGGGCACGAACTCGCACGACCGCCGCATCGGAGCCGACGCCATCGTGCGCGGCCTTCTGGACCGCGGCGCGATCGGCCTCGTCACGACGCACGACCTCGCCCTCGCGCAGATCGCCGACCAGCTCGCCCCGCGCGCCGCGAACGTCCACTTCGAGGACCAGCTCGTCGCTGGGAGGATGAGCTTCGACTTCCGGCTGCGCCCGGGCGTGGTGCAGAAGAGCAACGCGCTGGCGCTGATGCGGGCCGTGGGGCTGGAGGTTTGACGGGTGCTAGCTTCGGCGGCCGAGAAGGAGACCTCTCATGATCGACCTCCACTACTGGCCCACCCCGAACGGCTGGAAGATCTCGATCGCGCTCGAGGAGATGGGCCTGCCGTACGAGGTCGTGCCCGTGAACATCGGGCGCGGCGAGCAGTTCAAGCCCGACTTCCTGGCGATCAGCCCGAACAACCGCATGCCGGCGATCGTCGACCACGAGCCCCCCGGCGGCGGCGCACCGGTGTCGGTGTTCGAGTCCGGCGCCATCCTGATCTACCTCGCGGAGAAGACCGGGAAGTTCCTGCCCAAGGACCTGCGCGGGCGGGTCGAGGTGCTCCAGTGGTTGATGTGGCAGATGGGCGGCCTCGGTCCGATGCTCGGTCAGGCCCATCACTTCCGTCAGTACGCGCCCGAGAAGATCCAGTACGGCATCGACCGCTACACCAACGAGGCGAACCGGCTCTATGGCGTGCTGAACAAGCGCCTCGCCGACCGCGAGTTCGTGGCGGGCGCCTACTCCATCGCCGACATGGCGGCCTGGCCGTGGATCGTGCCGCACGAGCGGCAGGGGCAGAAGCTCGAGGACTTCCCTCAGCTCCACCGCTGGTACGAAACGATGCGCGCCCGCGACGCGGTGCAACGCGGCTTCGCCGTGATGCGCGACCTGGTGATCCCGACCGGCCCGGACGAAGAGGCGAAGAAGGTGCTCTTCGGGCAGAAGGCAGCGAAGTAGGGGAAGCGCTGATTCTCTACCCGAAGGGCGTCAGCGCCAGTGCGAGGGGTCCCGACCGAGCAGCGCCCCGAGGCGCTCGACGTCCGGCGCGAATGCCGCGCGCAGGGTCTCCCGCAGCTCGAGCTCGCGGTTCGCGTTCTTGCGCTTGAACTCCGTGCGCCCGTCGTACTCGACGCCGACGAACTCGAGCAGCTCGCGGCGCTCGGACGGTCCGTCGTCGCCGTACGCAACCCGATCGACATGGTGTACTCGCACCACGCGCGCATGGTCTACACGCTCGACGAGGACGTGGCCGACTTCGCGCGGGCATGGGAGCCCAGGAGGCGCGCGGAGGGGCGTCCCGCAGCGCGGGCCGCCGATGATGATGAGGACGCTCCCCAGCGAGCGGCCCGCACCGGGCGGACTGCTCGGGACGACGAGCGACATCCCGGTCCCCTCGATGTCACGCTGGCAAGGTATGGCGCCCGGCGCAAGCCTCGTGCGAACGCGGCTGGAGGTTGGGAGGACGGAATCTCGTGAAATCCTGGGATGGAACGGTGTATGAGTCGTCCATGAAGGCTCTTCTGAAGGAGATCCGTCACGATCGCATCCTCTGGCTCCTGGCCTTCGTGCCCGTGGTGCTGGCTACAGAGCGCCTCGAGCCCGAAGCGCACACGCTGCTGTTCCTGCCACCGAAGCCTCGAAGCAAACGTCCCAGCGCGAAAGGGTGTGCCCATGAAGACAGCCGAACACGTGAGACTCGAAGAGGCCCGTGAGCAGAAGGTCCACTGGAAGAAGTGGGGGCCCTACCTCAGCGAGCGCCAATGGGGAACGGTGCGCGAGGACTACAGCGAGAACGGTGACGCCTGGAACTTCTTCACCCACGATCAAGCCCGCTCGCGCGCCTACCGCTGGGGCGAAGACGGGCTGGCCGGCATCTCCGACGACAAACAGCACCTCTGCTTCGCATTGGCACTGTGGAACGGGAAGGATCCCATCCTCAAGGAGCGGCTCTTCGGATTGACCAACAGCGAAGGGAACCACGGCGAGGACGTGAAGGAGTACTACTTCTACCTCGACAGCACGCCGACCCACTCGTACATGAAGTACCTCTACAAGTACCCGCAGGCGGCCTATCCCTACGCCGACCTGGTGGAGACCAACCGTCGGCGTTCCCGAAACGAACTTGAATACGAATTGCTCGATACGGGAGTATTCAAAGACGACCGGTATTTCGACGTCTTCGTGGAGTACGCCAAGGGCGGCGCCGAAGACATCCTCGTGAGGATCACCGCGGCCAACCGCGGACCGGACGCAGCCGAGCTGCACCTCCTGCCAACGCTGTGGTTCCGGAACGACTGGTCGCGGTGGATCGCAGAATCGAACCGGGCGGCGCGGAAGCCGATCCTCGAGCAGATCGGGGGAGCGGCCGGAACGAGCCAGGTCGCGGTCACCCATCCGATCCTGGGTGAGCTCGTCCTCTCCTGTGAAGGCGAGGTGCCGCTGCTCTTCACCGAGAACGAGACGAACCACGAGCTGCTCTTTCCCGGGCAGAAGAACGAGAGCTCGTACGTCAAGGACGGCGTCCACGCGTACGTGGTGCACGGCAAGCGTGGGGCGGTGAACCCCGGCAAGCAGGGCACCAAGGTGGCGGCGCACTACAAGGTGCAGGTCGGTCCCGGGCAGAGCGAGGTGATCTGCCTGCGGCTCTCCGGAAGGTCCGCGGGCAGGGAGAGCGAACGCTTCGGTAAGGAATTCGGTGAGATCTTCGCCAGCAGGCTTCGCGAAGCCGATGAGTTCTACGAGTCGATCACGCCGCCCTCCGTCAGTGAAGACGCGGCCAACGTGATGCGGCAGGCCCTCGCCGGCATGCTCTGGAGCAAGCAGTTCTTCTTCTTCGACGGGGACAACTGGCTGGACGAGCACCACTCGAACCCCCTCCATACCGGATATCGACACTCCCGGAACTCCGACTGGTTCCACATGCTGAACGAGGACGTCATCTCCATGCCGGACAAGTGGGAGTACCCCTGGTACGCGGCCTGGGATCTGGCCTTCCACACGCTCCCGCTCTCGATGGTGGATCCCGACTTCTCCAAGGACCAGATGAACCTGATGCTGCACGGCGCCTATCTGCATCCGAGCGGTCAGATGCCCGCCTACGAGTGGAACTTCAGCGACGTGAACCCCCCCGTCCACGCCTTCGCGACGCTCTTCCTGCACCGCACCGAGCAGGCCCTACGGGGCGACACGGATTTCGACTTCCTCAGGGCGACGTTCCACAAGCTGCTGCTGAACTTCACCTGGTGGGTGAACCGCAAGGATCGCTTCGGCAAGAACGTCTTCGAGGGCGGCTTCCTCGGTCTCGACAACATCGGCGTGTTCGACCGCAGCGCACCGCTCCCCACCGGCGGCTACCTCGAGCAGGCGGACGGCACGGCGTGGATGGCCCTCTTCACCCAGAACATGCTGGAGCTCGCAGTGGAGCTCGCCGCCCAGGACCCCATCTACGAGGACATGACCCTGAAGTTCGGCGATCACTTCCACTACATCGCGTCGGCCATGAATCAGTCCGGGCCCCAGGGCATGTGGGACGAGGAGGACGGCTTCTACTACGACCTGCTGCGACTCCCCGACGGCAGCGCCCGGAGGCTCAAGGTGCGCTCGATGGTGGGCCTCCTGCCCCTATGCGCCACCACGGTGATCGAGAAGTGGCAGCGGGAGCGCGTTCCGCGGGTGATGGCTCGTCATGCAGAACGCCTGCGCCGGATACCCGAGCTGAGCCAGACCATCCATCCGACGGGCCCCGGTCATTTCGGCGTGGCCGAACGCGGAATCATGGCGCTCGTCAATCCGGAGCGGCTCCGGCGGATCCTCACGAAGATGCTCGACGAGGGCGAGTTCCTGAGCCCCTACGGCATCCGCTCGCTTTCCCGGTTCCACGAGAAGCACCCGTACGTCCTTCGGGTGCAGGGCCAGGAGTACCGGGTGGACTACCTGCCCGCCGAGTCGAACACCGGCATGTTCGGCGGCAATTCGAACTGGCGGGGTCCGGTCTGGATGCCGGTGAACGTGCTCATCATCCGGGCGCTGCTCAATTTCTACGCGTACTACGGCGACAACTTCAAGATCGAGTGCCCCACCGGATCCGGGAAGGGAATGAACCTCTTCGAGGTGAGCAAGGAGATCGCCGACCGGCTCACGCGGATCTTCACCCGCGACCACCATGGCCGGCGTCCGGTCTACGGCGGCACGGAGAAGTTCCAGACCGATCCCCACTGGCGGGACCACATCCTCTTCTACGAGTACTTCCACGGCGACAACGGCGCCGGCCTGGGCGCCAGCCATCAGACCGGCTGGACCGGGCTCGTGGCCAAGCTCATCGAGCTCTACGGACTCCTGGATCCCGAGCGCGTGCTGGCCGTGGGCAAGGAGGCCGCGTTCGCCCAGCCGACCCGGACCTGAGATGCCCGCTCGAACGGACCACCGTGGGATGTCACACCGGCAGACGCGCGGTGGAGTAGAGCGCGTAGAGCGCGGCGCAGAGGGCTACCCACGCGAACGCCGCGACGTAGGCCGCGCGCCAGGCGTTCCGCCCGGCGGGCGACTGAGCCACCCCCATTGCGAGCAGCAACCAGGCGAAGCCCGTCACCGGGATCACCGCGTAGGTCGTCGCGCAGAAGACGACGAGCAGGGCGTCCCGGGCGCGCGCGAGCCGCCACGTCGAGGGCGCGAGAAAGGACGCCGCCGCGGCCGCCTCGATGAGGAGCGTCCACCCGGTGGCGACCCCCGCCACCAGCGCGAGGCGCCTCGGCACCAGGCCGGGCGCCTCAGATGCGAGAGCGTGTCCGCCGATCCAGTCGCGCCACCGGGAGAGGTCCTCCGGCGAGAGACCGCTCGCGATCGGCGCCAGCCAGGCGAGGCGGGGATCCGCGAGAATCGTCACGCGGAAGAAGGTTCCGTCGGCGAAGTCCGACGAGAGCGCCGCCTTCCACAGGATCGCAAACGCGAAGGCGAGCCCGACGAGGAGACGCGCATTCTCGGCGAGCGCTTCGCGCGGATCGGCATCACCGAGCGCGAGCGCCACTGCGAGACACCAGTAGGCGAGGAGATAGGCGTGGTTGTCGCCGAGCGGCCAGTCGGCGACGAGGCGCCCCACGGCAAGCACGAGGAGCGCCGCCCATCCGACACGCGCGTACCGCGCGCGCGGCGCCAGGAGGAGGAGCGCGGCGAGGGCGAGGAAGGCGGGCCGCAGGCGCGGACCGCCGACCGGCCGCAGCAGCAGATCGAGAGCGGTGAGGCGGAGGGCGAGATCCACGGGGTCGGTCGATGCGATCCCGCGGACCGCCTGCCCCATCCGACGCAGCGCCGCGTCAGAGCGCATCGGCTGGCACCGAGAGCGCCCGCAGGAGGACCGGGCGTGGCGTCAGCGTCTCGCGCTCGAACTTCACGCCCCACACCCGGATCTCGATCGCGCGCAGCGGCGCCTCGTCCGGGCTCCGGAGCGCGGCGACCTCGCGCGCGAGCGCGCGGAGGTGCCCGTCGCTCGGAAGTGCCGCCGCGCGCCGTGCCGCGGCGGGCGCGACCTCCAGCGCTTCGAGCGTCCGCCGAAGCCCCTCTCGAACCGCGACCACCTGGACTTCGCGGCGTCCCCACCCGTCGGTGGACGCGAACATCCCGAATCCGCCGCCGAGCCAAGGCGAGAGCTGCGCGCCCAGGGCGAGAGCGATCTGCGCGAATGCCACTGCGATCAGGACGAGGGCCGGGAGACGACGCCTGAGCGCTGCGCTCACCTGGGGGAGTGTCCGAGAGCCCTTGCTCAGTATCCCGGCGGTGGAGTCACCACGATGTACACCACTTCTGTGCCCTGCATCCCCTTCTGGTACCAGTTCGCTCCGCAGCGATAGTACGTGTCCCCGCGAAAGGTGATCTGCGTCATCGTGCACGACGATTGCGCCATCGTGGACGCGGTGATCGCGACACCTGTGGCCAGCACGGCACCGGCGGCGAAGGCGACCCACGCGTCGTCGTCGTACGTATGGTAGTGCCCGCCGTAGTAGTAGCCGTGGCCATACTCCTCGTAGTGATCGTCCGCGTAGTCCTGCCAGTCCTCGCGCCGCTCGTTCTGGTTGGCCTGCCAATCCTCCCGATTCGCCGCCTGGTTGCTCTGACGCTCCTGCTGGCGCTGGTTCGCGGCGTCCTGCCGATCCTGTTGCCGATCCCCCTGCGAAGGCCGGTCGCCCGTCGAAGGACGCTCCGGCCGATCGCCGGTCCCCTGACGATCGGCCGGCAACGTCGACGGCCGCGCGCCGCCGAGATCACCGCTCGAGGCGATGCCGCCGCGATCCATGCGATCGCTCGTCGCGGGACGCGCGCCGGCCTGGCGATCGCTCGTCGAGGGGCGTGTGCCAGTTCCCAGCTCGCGGTTCGTCGGGCGCGAGCGGCCGTAGGAGTCGCCGTAGGAGCCGCGGTGCCCGCCGCCGAACGACCCGCTCGAAGCAGCGCCGCCACGGGAGTACCCGCCCCCTCCACGGGATCCGCCACCGCCACGTCCGCCGCCGCCGCCGCGGCCACCCCCTCGCGCCCACGCATCCACTCCCACGAAGGCGAGCAGCGCTGCGAGACAGGCGAGCGTCGCGAAGGTCCGAGCCCTCACTTTCCGGCCTCGGCCTTTCCCTGCCCGGCAGTGAAGGGAATGCGCTCCGCGCCCGCGGGCGGCGCCAGGCTGAAGCGAGCGTCCGGCAGCTCGGTCGTGAAATCCCAGTCGTGCAGGTCGGCCCGAAACTGGGGTTGCCCGAGCGCGTTGCGATAGGTGAGCACCACCCGCCGGAGGAGCGGAGCATCTCCCTGGGCCACGAAGAACTGCGCGTCCATCGTGTCGGTGCGCAGAGCCAGGTGGTCGCAGAACACGCCACCGATGCGTGTCACGTTGACGACGGTCGCCTCTCGGATCTCCCCGTCGAGGTTCTGGGCGAGATTCGCCGAGAAGAGCCAGGCGAGGGGCATGCGAACGCCGAGATCGTCCTGGGCGTAGTCGATCACCGCGTCGATCGAGCCGGTCTTCGGCACCGTGGCGTACGCCTTCTGGTCGTAATCGAAGACCGCGATCTCCTTGCCGTCGTAGAGCGTCCCCCGCTTCTCGCCGGTCCGACGTTCGATCTCGATGAGAAGACGGTCCGGCCGCCGCACGACGACGCGCCGCGTCTCACCGAACTCGAGCTTCTGGCCGTCGGCCTGTACCGAGTCCCAGGCAAGATCGCCGATCACGCTGAAGTGGGAGGCCTTCTCGAGCTTGTGGGCCATCCGCTCGACGATCGCCTTCGCCTCAGGCTCGATCGCGCTAGGCGCGTCGGCCGCGGTGGCCCTGGGCGCCCAAACGAGCCCGGCTGCGAACGCGAGCGACGCCGCCCAGCGTGCTCCGCGCGATGCCCGATCCCGTGCGGCCGGCCAGTGGACTCTCATCATTCCCTCCTTCGTTCGACCGCGAGATGTGATCGAGCCGCCTCTTCTCGTTCAGACACGCTAGCCACCGAGCGCGATCGCAACCGCCACGAGGGCCACGCCGATCGCTGTCAGTGTCAGCCCGGCGCCCCACGGATTCAGGTCGACGTACCGCGCCCACCGATAGCCGACGCCGAAGAGCAGCGCGACCAGGAGTCCGTTCGAGAGCCGAAGCGCGAGGTAGGGATCTTCCACGACGAGGAATGGGAGCGCCGCCGGCAACGCCGTCGCCGCGACGAGGACGAAGACGGCGAGCCCGGCCATCCAGTCCTCGCGCTCGAACCGCATCGGCACCGGCTCGGCGTGCGCCATCAGCGCGTGGACGCTCCGGTAGAGGTGGTCCCGATCCTCGGGCTGCGTCACGGCCTGGAGACCGGGCTCGAGCTCGTCCCGGATGACCGCGATCGCCGCGGCATCGTCCTTCGCGCCGCGGATCGCCCGGATCAGGCGAGCGCGCCGACGCCTCGCGTAGCGGGCCGACATCACGAAGAGCACGCCGTCGATCACGCCCCAGGCCACGTTGCAGCCGACGGCCGCGAGGAGGAGCCCCCGCTCGTAGCCCCCGGCGAGCGCGGCCCCGAGCGTGAAGGTCAGCACCATGATCAGCCCGAACAGGAGCTCGCCGAGGCTCTCCCCGGGATCGAGATGGCGATGGATGAACGGCATGGGGACCCTCGGCTCAGAAGGCGATCTGCGAGAAGAGCATCAGATGGACCCAGGTGGCCGTCCCGCCCGTGAACTGCTTCGCGGCGGCGTTCGGGAACGCCGCGCCGACGACGCCCGTCAAGGTGAGCCAGTCGCTTGCCGCCCACTCGGCGACGAGGTCGACCTCCTCGGCTACGGGCTTGGAGCTCACGCTCGCCGCGCGCGTCTCGACCCGGGAGACGAGCTCGTTCGGGATCCGATCGAGCTTCACGTGGTGGTAGAGGAGGTTCACGGTGACGTCTTCGCGCGGCGTCGCTCGCACCCGCACCGTCTGGACAGCGAGGTTTCCGTTCGAGAGAACGAAGTTCCCCAGGATCTCGCCCAGGTACCACGTTCCCCAGTCTGATGACCCGTAGAACAGCGGGTCGTACCGACGATCGAAGGAGCCGCTCCCCGCGCCGGAGAAGTACACGAAGCGGTAGCTCAGGTAGGGGGTCGCAGGCGCGGCGTCGAACGCATAGCCCCCCTCGGTGTACCACGCACGTGCGTTCACCTGCCCGGGGTCGTGCTCGTAGGTGAGCTCGCCCGCGAGCCGCAGCCCGGGGAGGAGATCGCCGCCGGCGAGCGGCGTCACGTCCGCGCGTACATCGTAGACGGACAGGCCGTCCCGTCGGGCGATCTGAGATCGGTAGACCTTCCAGTAGCCGACGCCGACGGTGCCGAGGATGCCTTTCTCCCCAAACGCGAATTCCCAGTTCGTCCCGTAGAGATAGGTCGAGGTATTCGGCGCGTCGTACGGCCGCAGGAACACGAGCTCGCCGGTCACGCCGTGGGTCACGAGCCGCGCGATCCCCGCGAGCTTGAAGGCGCGTCGCATGCTGAGCCAGAAGCCTCCGCGCGGCCCGCCGTCCGTGGAGCCATCCCAGAGCAGGAAGCCCGACCCTACCTCGTAGCGCTGACTCCCGAACGAGAGCTGAACCGCGTCCTCGCCGAGCTGCTCGAATACATCTCCCGAGCGCCAGCCGAGATACGCGTCTTCGAGCGTGATCTGGCTCGGCGCGCGCGGATCGAAGTTCGAGCCCGCCGCATCGAGGCCGCCCGTCGTGAGCGTGAAGATCCCGCTCACGCGGCCGTGGAGCGTGCCCAGCCCGGGCCCGAGATCGAGCTGGCCTTCGAGCCCCGGCCATAGGCCAAGCTCGAACCAATCGTTCCCGTTCCCGCCGATGTTCTCCGACGCTTTGCCCCACCAGGAGTGGATCTCGTGGAAGGCCGCGGTCTGCAGCTCGAAGGTTCCCTTGAGCCACGTGTTGCCGTCGGCGTAGATCTCGAGGCGCGAAGGGTCGGCCGCGTGAGCGGGCGGGGCCGAGAGCGATACGGAGAGGAGAAGGGAGACGAGTTGGCTGACGACGAACCCGGTGCGTCGGGAGTGGCACGCCTTCGGCGAGGGACTGGCGCTTCCCTCGAGTCGAATGCGTCGCGGCGTCCCGTTGGGCATTCCTCGGCAGTCTACTCGCTTCGTCGCTGCGACATCTCAGATCGATCGCCCACCAGCGTCGGCGCGCAGGCCTTGCGCCCCGCGGATGCGCGGCGGAACGCCTCAGTGCTGAGGCGTTCCGCGTCACCGCCCCTCGGGCGTCGGGCTCGTGGGCATCACGCGGACCTCGTGGCATGGTCCATTCCATGTTCCGGGGCCATGCGCGCCCCGTCGGTCCCTGGCACGCGGGATGCATCCCCTCAGTCGTCGGGTCTGCACCCACCCGATTCCGTCCGACACGAGAATGCGTACATTGCATCGAGGAGGCACGAGATGGCGGGAAAGGTCACGACCACCGCCGGCGCCACTGCCGCGCCGCTCGCACCCGATGAGCTGCGGCGCATCGACGCCTGGTGGCGCGCGTGCAACTACCTCTCCGTGGGCATGATCTATCTCAAGGACAACCCACTGCTTCGGAAGCCACTGGAGCCCGGACAGATCAAGCATCGCCTCCTCGGCCACTGGGGCGCGAGCCCGGCGCTCTCCTTCGTGTGGGCGCACCTCAACCGGCTCATCCGCCGCGACGATCTCGACGTGATCTTCGTGGCAGGGCCCGGCCACGGGGCCCCCGGTGTGCTGGGCCCGGCGTATCTCGAAGGCACCTACTCCGAGATCTATCCCGACAAGAGCGAAGACGCGAAGGGGATGCAGAAGTTCTTCAAGCAGTTCTCCTTCCCCGGCCACATCGGCTCGCACGTCACGCCGGAGACGCCCGGGTCGATCCACGAAGGCGGCGAGCTCGGCTACAGCCTGTCGCACGCCTACGGCATGGCGCTCGACAATCCCGAGCTGATCGTGGCGTGCGTCGTCGGAGACGGCGAGGCCGAGACGGGCCCGCTCGCGACGGCCTGGCACTCGAACAAGTTCCTGAACCCGATCCGCGACGGCGCGGTGCTGCCGATCCTGAACCTGAACGGCTACAAGATCGCGAACCCCACGCTGCTCGCGCGCATCTCCCACGAAGAGCTCGAGGCGCTGTTCGTGGGGTACGGCTACACGCCGTACTTCGTCGAAGGCTCCGATCACGCGGAGATGCACCAGAAGATGGCCGCCACCCTCGACTCGGCGGTCGCGGACATCCGCGCCGCCCAGAGCGCCGCGCGCACGTCCGGGAAGCCCCAGCGACCCCGGTGGCCGATGATCGTGCTGCGGTCGCCGAAGGGCTGGAGCGGCCCCAAGGAGGTCCACGGGCACAAGAGCGAGGGCTCCTGGCGATCGCACCAGGTTCCCATCGCGGACGTGCGGGCCAACCCCGCGAGCCTGAAGCTCCTCGAGGAGTGGATGCTCGGCTATCGGCCGCAGGAGCTCTTCGACGCCGACGGCCGACTCGTCCCGGAGCTCCGCGCGCTCTCCCCCCGCGGCGCCCGGCGGATGAGCGCGAACCCCCACGCGAACGGCGGTCTGCTGCGCAAGGAGCTCGACCTCCCCGACTTCCGCCAGTACGCACTGGACGTACGACAACGCGGCGCCATGGCGTACGAGAACACGCGGCCGCTCGGCGACTACCTCCGCGACGTCATGAAGGCGAACATGACGAGCTTCCGCGTCTTTGGACCGGACGAGACCGCATCGAACCGGCTTCAGGCGATCTACGAGGTGTCCAAGAAGGCATGGCTCGCGGACTACCTGCCGGAAGACGCCGACGGCGGAGAGCTCGCGCCCGACGGGCGCGTGATGGAGGTGTTGTCGGAGCACACGTTGATCGGCTGGCTCGAGGGCTATCTGCTCACGGGCCGGCACGGCTTCTTCCACACCTACGAAGCCTTCGCCCACGTGATCGACTCGATGTTCAACCAGCATGCGAAGTGGCTGGACATCTCGAAGAACCACGTCGCCTGGCGCGCCCCCGTCGCCTCGGAGAACATCCTGCTCTCCTCCACCGTCTGGCGCCAGGACCACAACGGCTTCTCACATCAGGATCCGGGGTTCATCGACCTCGTGACGAACAAGAGCCCGTCGGTGACGCGCATCTACCTGCCGCCCGACGCGAATACACTCCTCGTGGTGGCCGATCATTGCCTCCGTTCGACCGACTGCATCAACGTGATCGTCGCCGACAAGCAGAAGCACCTCCAGTTCTCGACGATCGACGAGGCGGTCGTGCACTGCGCCAAGGGCATCGGCATCTGGGCGCGCGCGTCGACCGACGCGGGACAGGAGCCGGAGGTGGTTCTCGCCGCCTGCGGCGACGTGGCGACGATGGAGGCGCTCGCAGCCGCCGCGATCCTGCGCGAACGCGTCCCCGACCTGAAGCTGCGATTCGTGAACGTGGTCGACCTCTACAAGATGCAGCCGGCCTCGGAGCACCCCCACGGCTCGACCGAACGCGACTTCGACGGCCTCTTCACGACGGACAAGCCCGTCATCTTCAACTTCCACGGCTACCCGTGGCTGATCCACAAGCTCGCCTACCGCTTCAAGGGCCACGAGAACCTCCACGTGCGCGGCTACAAGGAGAAGGGGAACATCAACACGCCGCTCGAGCTCGCGATGCTGAACGAGACCTCCCGGTTCCACCTCGTCCTCGACGTCATCGATCGTGTGCCGCGGCTCTGCACGACGGCGGCGCATCTCAAGGAAGAGATGAAGAACACGATCATCGACAACCTCTCCTACGCGCACGAGCACGGGCGGGACCGCGAGGAGCTCACCGACTGGGTCTGGCCCTACTAGGCTCGACGGGGTTCCTGCGAGCCACGCACATGAGCGGTGAACACCCAGCTGTGAAGCCTCCGACCACCGTGCCGCTGGACGACGAGGAGGGCGTGAAGCGCATCGTCGTCGAGACGCATTTCGGCCTGTGGGCAGCGGTCAACAGCCTGACGCGACTGCGACGTGTTGCACGTGTTCGTCGCAGGTCTCGGCCCGGGCGTCCACTACACGTGGCGCGTCGACGGGAACGGCGACACCGCCGTCGACGGGCGGCGGTTCGACACGAAGCGCCCGCGCAGCGAGGCGAAGCCGAGCGAAGTCAAGCGATGCAGCCGAGGCGGCGGGGTCCTCCCGGGCCTCCGACGGGGCGGGCCCGTTCCTCAACGCGAAGCCGCGCCGCGGCGGTGCGTCATCGAAAGGCGCACACCTTCGCCGCTCCGACGCGATCGGGGAGGCGCGCTCTTCGCCGTGGCCCACCGGTGATTGCGCGCCGTCCCGTCACTGGGTGGTGACGGCCAGGCTGCGCGTGGCCGGGTCGGCGGCGAAGCTCGCGGTCTCCCGTCGACCTCCGCGTGCTCGTGGAAGCTCCCGGGTCCGGGAAGACTTCCCGCGCCGTCGTCGCTCCGGATTCCCCGCGCACTCCACCGAGGCGCGAGGATTCCGGCGTGCTACGAGCTCGCTCCCACCAACCCCGAACGTGCACCCGGCGCCCGCGGCGCTTGCGTTTCGCTGATGGGAGCGAGACCTCGGTCTCCTCACGCCGCGCGCCCGGATACGGTTCCACTGTACGCCTCGAGCGCGCGAGGTCAACGACCAAATTCGCGCGTCTCCTCTATCGTCGGCGCCGTGCCGGACCCCGCTGCGCGCCCGCCTCCGCCCACCCAGGCCACGCTCGGCATCCTCTACGCCGTCGGTGCGTACGGGAGCTGGGGCCTCCTCCCCGTCTATTGGAAGGCGCTCGCGCACGTGCCCGTGCTCGAGGTGCTCGCGAACCGCATCGTCTGGTCCGCGCTGTTCGCGGCGCTCCTCCTCACTGTGACGCGCGGGTGGCGCGACGTGCGCGTCGCGCTCACCAACCGACGCACTCTGGTGACGCTTCTCTCGACCTCGCTGCTGATCGGCGTCAACTGGGGCCTCTTCATCTGGGCCGTGGAGCATGGCAACGTGCTCGCGTCCAGCCTCGGTTACTTCCTGAATCCACTCGTGAACGTGGCCCTCGGCGTCGCCTTCCTCCAAGAGCGTCTGCGGCCGCTCCAATGGGCGTCGGTCGCGGTCGCCGCGGCGGCCGTGGCGCACCTCGCGCTCGCCGAGGGCCAGCTGCCGTGGCTCTCGCTCGCGCTCGCGGGAAGCTTCGGCCTGTACGGCCTGCTCCGGAAGGTCGCGCCGATGGCGCCGCTCACGTCGCTCTTCGTCGAGACGGCGGTGCTCGCTCCCGCGGCCGCCGCGCTCGTCGCTGTGTTCGCCGCCCGCGGCGAGAGCGCGCTCGGTAGCGGCGACGTCCGCACGACGCTCCTCCTCGCGGGCGCGGGCATCGTGACGGGCACGCCCCTCCTGTGGTTCGCGAGCGCCGCGCGCAGGCTCCGGCTCGCGACGCTCGGGCTGCTCCAGTACCTGGCGCCGACCGGCCACTTCCTGCTCGCCGTCTTCGCCTTCGGCGAGCCCTTCGACCGCCCCCAGGCCCTGGCCTTCGGCGCGATCTGGAGCGCGCTGGCGCTCTACTCCGTCGACGCGGTCCGGGCGGCAAGGAGCGTCCCTTCCGGCCCGCGGATGTGATAGAACCCGGCCGGCGGGCCTCGCGCCGCGTCGGCTTCGCAATCCCGGGGACACGGAAGGATGGAGATGTCGCCTCGAGACCCGCGCCACCCCTCCGCCTCGAGGGGACGATCGACGTGCCTTGCATGGGCGCGATGGGCGCTCTGCGCGCCCCTCTTCCCGCTCGCCCTCACGGTCGCCTGCGGGAAGGGCGAGCCGCCGGCGCCCCCGCCGCCCGATGTCGTCGTGGCGCCCGTGGTGCGGCAGGACGTCCCGATCGAGAGCGAGTGGGTGGGGACCCTGGACGGCTACATCGACGCCAAGATCCAGGCCCGCATCAGCGGGCACCTCCTGTCGCGCGACTACCTCGAAGGCACCCTGGTCAAGAAGGGGGATCTCCTCTTCCGGATCGATCCCCGCTACCTACCAGGCGACGTACGAGCAGGCCCGGGGCCAGGTCGGGCGCGCGGAGGCGTTCCTGCGCCAGAGCCAGATCGACGTGGCGCGCTACACGCCGCTCGCGAAGGAAGGCGCCGTCAGCCAGCAGGAGCTCGACAGGGCCATCCAGCTGCGCGATGCGAACACCGCGAACCTCGCGTCCGCGCGCGCCGCGCTCGACGAGGCCAAGCTGAACCTCGACTGGACCCGCGTGACGTCGCCGATCGACGGCATCGCCGGCATCGCCGTCGCGCAGGTGGGCGACCTCGTCCAGCAGAACACCGAGCTCACGACGGTCTCGCAGGTGGACCCGATCAAGGTGCGCTTCCCCGTGAGCGAGCGCGAGTACATCCGCCTCGCGACGGAGCGGCAGAACCGCGACTTCTCTGCGGAAAAGGTGAAGCTCAAGCTCGTGCTGGTGGACGGCAGCACGTTCGCCCAGACCGGCGAGGCGACGTTCGCGAACCGCCAGGTCGACCCGCGTACGGGAACGATCCTGGTCGAAGGGGTGTTTCCGAATCCCGGCAACCTCCTCCGCCCCGGCCAGTACGCCAAGGTGCGCGCGGTGGTGGACCAGCGGAGCCAGGCGCTCCTCGTTCCGCAGCGCGCGGTGCTCGAGCTCCAGGGTTCGCAGCAGGTCGCCGTCGTGGGCGCGGACGACAAGATCGTGATGAAGGTCGTGAAGACCGGGCCGAAGGTCGGAAGCCTGTGGGTGATCGACCAGGGGCTCGCGCCCGGCGACCGGGTCGTCGTGGAGGGCGTCCAGAAGGTGCGCGGCGGGATGACCGTGAATCCCACTGCGGGTGGGGACACGCCCGCAGTCGCGGCGCCGGACGCCTCCTAGACGTGGACGACTATTTCTTCGTACGCCGCCCGATCGTCGCGATCGTGATCGCGATCGTCACCGTGATCGTCGGACTCGTCGCCATGCAGCGGCTGCCGATCGCGCAGTACCCCGACATCGTCCCGCCCGAGATCCAGGTCTCCGCGACCTACACCGGCGCGGACGCCGTCACGATCGAGCAGTCGGTCGCGACGCCGATCGAGCAGCAGGTGAACGGCGCCGACTACATGATCTACATGAAGTCGACGAACGCGAACGACGGCACCATGACGCTGCGCGTCTCCTTCGAGGTGGAGACGAACATCGACATGGACAACGTGCTCGTGCAGAACCGGGTGAACCAGGCGACTGCGAGCCTGCCTGTCGACGTGCGCAACTATGGCCTCACGATCAAGAAGTCCACCTCGAACCCCCTGCTCCTCTTCTCGCTGGTCTCGCCGAACGGCACCTATGACGACCAGTTCCTGGGCAACTACGCGAACATCAACATCATCGACTCGCTGAAGCGCGTCCCGGGCGTGGGCGACGTCATCCTCTTCGGCACCAGCGACTACGCGATGCGGATCTGGGTGTCGCCCGACAGGCTCGCCCGGCTCGGCCTCACCGTCCCCGATCTGGTCGATGCGATCAAGCAGCAGAACGCGGTGAATCCGTCGGGCAAGATCGGCGGCGAGCCGGCGCCCGCGGGCCAGGAATTCACCTGGAGTGTCCGCGCCACGGGCAGGCTCGTCACCGCGGAGCAGTTCGGCGAGATCATCGTGCGCTCGGACCCCGCCGGCGGACAGGTGCGCCTTTCCGACGTCGCGCGCATCGAGCTCGGCGCACTGAACTACAACCAGCGGGGTCGCCTCGACGGCAAGCCGGCGGCGATCATCGGCGCCTATCAGATCCCAGGCTCGAACGCGCTCGAGGTCGCGGCCGGGCTCAAGCGGACCATGGAGGAAGCGAAGGCGCGCTTCCCCGACGACCTCGCCTACGTGACGTCCCTCGATACGACGCTCGCGGTGAGCGAGGGGATCGTCGAGATCCAGCACACGCTCGTCGAGGCGATGGTGCTCGTGATCCTCGTGGTCTTCATCTTCCTGCAGAGCTTCCGCGCCACGCTGATCCCGCTGCTCACGGTGCCGGTCTCGCTGGTCGGCGCGTTCGCGCTCTTCCCGCTCCTCGGCTTCTCGATCAACACGCTCTCGCTCTTCGGACTCGTGCTCGCGATCGGCCTCGTGGTGGACGACGCGATCGTCGTCGTGGAGGCCGTCCAGCACCACATCGAGCACGGGATGTCTCCACGCGACGCCACCACGAAGGCGATGAAGGAGGTCTCGGGGCCGGTCATCGCGATCGCACTCGTGCTCGTCGTCGGTCTTCATTCCGGTCGCGTTCGTCCCCGGCATCACGGGCCGCATGTACCAGCAGTTCGCGCTCACGATCGCCGTCTCGGTGGTCATCTCGGCGATCAACGCGCTCACCCTCTCGCCCGCCCTGTCGGCGATGCTCCTGCGGCCGCCGCGGCCAAGGCGCGGGGCCCGCTCGCCCGCTTCTTCGCCGCCTTCAACCGCGGGTTCGAGCGCACGACGGCGGGATATGTCGGGTACACCGGAATCCTCGTAGGAAAGGCCGGGCGAACGCTCCTGATGCTCGTCGCGCTCACGGTCGCAGCGGGCCTCCTCGGCTGGAGGCTGCCCACCGGCTTCGTCCCGGACGAGGACCAGGGCTACCTGTTCGTGAACGTGCAGCTCCCCGACGCGGCCTCGATGGCCCGCACGGACGAGGTCTGCAAGCAGGTCGAAGCCGTGCTCGAAGACACGGAGGGCGTGGGCCACTACAACACGGTGGCGGGCTATCAGCCTGATTTCGCAGAGCTCGGCGACCTACAACGCGTTCTTCTTCGTGTCGCTCGATCCCTGGCACGAGCGGACGACGCCGGAAGCGGATTTCAAGGCGATCCTCCGCACGCTGAACGGGCGGTTCCGGTCGATCGCTGGCGCGCAGGTCTTCGCCTTCCTCCCGCCGGCGATCCCGGGCATCGGCACGGGCGGCGGCTTCTCCTTCATGCTCCAGGACCGGAGCGGCGGGTCGGTCGAGCTGCTCGCCGAGAACCTGGCCCGTTTCCTGGACGCCGCACGGAAGCGACCGGAGATCCAGGGCGTCTTCAGCCCGTTCCGCGCCTCGGTGCCGCAGGTCTACGCGGACGTGGATCGCGACAAGGCCCTGAAGCAGGGCGTCGGCCTCTCCGCCATCTACACGACTCTGCAGGCGTTCATGGGCGGCACCTACGTGAACGACTTCAACCGGTTCGGCCGGCAGTGGAAGATCTTCCTCCAGTCCGAGCCGGAGTACCGGCGATCGGCGTCGGACATCGGCGCATTCTACGTGCGGAACGAGACCGGCGAGATGGTCCCGCTCTCGACCCTCGTGTCGACGCGCGACGTGCTCGGGCCGGAGTTCACGCTGCGCTTCAACCTCTACCGCGCAGCGGAGATCACCGGCTCGCCCGCGCCGGGCTACAGCTCGGGGCAGGCGCTCCGCGCGCTCGAAGAGGTCGCGCGGGAGGTGCTTCCGCCCGAGATGGGATACGCCTGGAGCGCGATGTCCTATCAGGAGCAGAAGGCCTCCGGCGGCGGTGCGGTGTTCGCGCTCGCCGTGCTCATGGTGTTCCTCGTGCTCGCCGCGCAGTACGAGAGCTGGTCGCTCCCGTTCACCGTTCTGCTCGGGACGCCGCTCGCGGTGCTCGGGGCCTTCCTCGGGCTCTTCGTCCGGAACTTCGACCTGAACGTGTTCGGACAGATCGGCCTCGTGATGCTGATCGGGCTCGCCGCGAAGAACGCGATCCTCATCGTCGAGTTCGCGAAGATCGAGCTCGAATCGGGCAAGCCGCTCGTCGAGGCCGCGCTCGCCGGCGCTCGGCTGCGCCTGCGCCCGATCCTGATGACGAGCTTCGCGTTCATCCTGGGCTGCGTTCCGCTCGCGATCGCGTCGGGAGCGGGGGCCGTGTCGCGCCAGCAGATGGGCATGGCCGTCATCATGGGGATGCTCGTCGCGACGCTGCTCGGGATCTTCCTCGTGCCGGTCCTCTTCGTGGTGATCGAGAAGCTCTCGCACCGTGGGGCGACGCCCGCACCGACGCCGACGGGCGCGCCGGCGGCGCCTCCCTCGGCCGGAGCGCACGCCGCCGCGGGAGGCGCGCACGGCTCGTGATCGCACGGCGCGCCGTCCCGTTCCTGCTCGCCGCGGCCCTCGCCGGTTGCGCGATCGGACCCAATTACGAGCGGCCGCCCGTGGCGAGCCCCGAGAGCTACCGCGACGAGCCCGTGCCGGCGGCGCCCGAGTCCCTCGCGGATCTCCCGTTCTGGGACGTGTTCCGCGACGACACGCTCGTCGCGCTGATCCACGAGGCCCTGGCGGAGAACTACGATCTCCGCGTGATCGTCGCGCGGGTCGAGACGGCGCGGTCGACGGCCGCGATCGCGCGCTCCGAGCTCTTCCCGCAGGTCGGCTACGACGCCGCAGCCTCGCGCGGCAAGAACAGCCTCCTCGGCGCCGTCTCGCCGAACGGCGGCGAGGTCGGCAACTCGTTCCTCGTCGCGCTGAACGCGGCGTGGGAGCTCGACGTCTGGGGCCGCATCCGCCGCGCGTCCGAGGCGGCGCGCGCGGACCTGCTCGCGACCGACGCCTTCCGCCGCGCCGTGGTCCTCTCGCTGGTGACGAGCGTGGCCCAGGCCTACTTCGAGCTGCGCGAGCTCGATCTCGAGCTCGAGATCGCGAAGCGCAGCGTCGTCGCATTCGAGAAGACGCGGGACCTCTTCGATCGCCAGTTCAAGGGCGGCGTCGCGTCGCGGCTCCAGGTCCTGCGCGCCGAGGCGGCGCTCCAGCAGGTGGCCGCGACGGTGCCGGCGATCGAGCAGCAGATCGTCGCCAAGGAGAACCAGCTCTCGGTGCTGATCGGGAAGCCGGCCGGGCCGATCGCGCGCGGCGCCACCCTCGTCGAGCAGCCGCCGCCTCCCGACGTCCCACCCGGAATCCCGGCCCAGCTCCTCGAGCGCAGACCCGATCTGCTGGAGGCCGAGCAGACGCTCGTGGCGACGAACGCGCGCGTCGGCGTCGCGATGGCAGACTTCCTGCCGCGGATCGGCCTCACGACGCTCTGGGGCAGCGTGAGCCCCGAGGTGTCCGATCTGCTGAAGAACGGGACGAGCCTCTGGTCGCTCCTCTCGTCGGCCACGGGCCCGATCCTCACGTTCGGCCAGAACTGGTACGGCTACGAGGCCGCCAAGTCGGATTGGGAAGCCGCCCGCGCGCGCTACGAAGGTCAGGTGCTGATCGCCCTCCAGGACGTGTCGAACGCGCTCACCGCGCGCGTGAAGTCCACGCAGGTCCGCGACGCCCAGGCGCTCCAGGTCGCCGCGCTGAGCGAATCGGTCCGCCTGTCGACCGTGCGCTACGTCGACGGGCTCTCGAACTACATCGAGGTGCTCGACGCGCAGCAGCAGCTCTTCCCCGCGGAGCTGGATCTGGCGCGGGCCGAACGCGACCGCCTCGTCGCCGTCGTGCTGCTCTACTCGTCCCTCGGTGGCGGCTGGTCCTACGACGGCGCCGCGCCGACGGTCCCCTCGCCGCTACGGCCCTAGCGTGAAGCGCATCGCATCGATCCTCGGAGTCCTCGTCCTGCTGGGCGCGCTCGGCTGGGGCACGCTCGCGCTCCTCTACACGGCGCCGCCCGCGCTGGCAAAGGCACTCGCGACGCTCTACGGGGTGGGTGGCCTCGTCGCCCTCGCCTTCCTGCGTCCGTTCGGTCGCGCCGTCGCCGTCATCGGGATCGCGTTCGCGCTCGTGCTCGCCTGGTTCTTCGCCCTTCCCGCCTCGAACGATCGCGACTGGTCGCCCGAATACCTGCGCACGCCGTGGGGCGAGGTGCGGGGCGACGAGCTGACGCTGCACGACGTGCGCAACTTCGACTACCGCTCCGAGACCGACTTCACCCCGCGCTACGAGGACCGCACCTACGACCTCGCGAAGCTGCGCGGGGTCGACATGTTCCTGGTCTACTGGGGATCGCCCATGATCGCGCACACGATCATGAGCTGGGACTTCGAGGGCAGTCCGCCGATCGCCATCTCGATCGAGACGCGCAGGGAGAGGACCGAGACCTACTCGGCGATCGCGGGCTTCTTCCGCCAGTACGAGATCTTCTACGTGGTCGCCGACGAGCGCGACCTGGTGCGCCTCCGGACCAACTACCGCGGCGAGAACGTGTTCCTCTACCGCTTGAAGGCGCCTCCCCCGGTCGCGCGCGCCCTGCTGCTCGACTACGTGGCGCGGATCAACCAGCTCCACGAGCGGCCGGAGTGGTACAACGCCATGACGGAGAACTGCACGACCACGATCCGGATGCACACGCAGCGCGTCCACACGGGCGGGTCGTTCGACTGGCGCATGCTCGTGAACGGCTACCTCGACGAGATGCTGTACGAGCGCGGCTCGATCTACACCGGGATGCCGTTCGCCGAGCTCAAGACGCTGAGCTCGATCGACTGGAAGGGAAAGGCCGCCGACCAGGACCCGGCGTTCTCGGAGCGAATCCGCGAAGGTTTGCCCGATCCGCGAACGCCCGGCGCGCAGTGACCGGGGCCGCCGAGCTCGCGCTCCACCGGGCGGCGAGCGGCGCGCTGCTGCTCCAGCTCGGCGGGGCGTGGACCCTCGAGACGTCGCGCCCGTCGCCTTCGGTGGTGACGGAGGAGCTCGAGCGCAGGCCGGCCACGGCCGTCTTCTTCGATTCGACCGGCATCGAAAAGTGGGACAGCGCGCTCCTCACGTTCCTGATCGACGTCCTCCGCGGGTGCGGCGAACGGAACGTGACGGTGGACCAGACGGGGCTGCCCGCCGGCGTGCGCCGCCTGCTCGCCCTCGCCGCGGCCGTGCCCGAGCGCGCCGGCGCGCGCGGCGCCGCGACGCCTCCCTCGTGGGTCGGACGCGTCGGGCTCGCCGTCATCGGCGCGTGGGACGGCGTGGTCGAGACGCTGCGGTTCATCGGCGACCTGACGCTCGCCTTCGGCCGGTTCGCGACGCTCCGGGCGCGCTTCCAGGGGTCGGAGCTCTGGCTCCAGATGCAGCAGTGCGGCGCGCAGGCGCTCGGGATCGTCACGCTGATCAGCTTCCTCGTCGGCCTGATCCTCGCGTTCATGGGGGCCGTGCAGCTCCAGCGCTTCGGCGCGACCATCTACGTCGCCGATCTCGTCGCGATCGGCGTGAGCCGTGAGATGGGTGCCGTGATGACCGCCGTCGTGATGGCGGGCCGCACCGGCGCGGCGTTCGCGGCGCAGCTCGGGACGATGAAGGTGACCGAGGAGATCGACGCGCTGACGACCTTCGGCCTCCGGCCGATGGAGTACCTCGTGCTGCCGCGCGTGGTCGCGCTCCTGGTGATGATGCCCCTCCTCTGCGTGTATGCGGACGTCGTGGGGCTGCTGGGCGGCCTCGTGGTGGGCGCCGGCATGCTCGACCTCACGGTCCTCCAGTACGTCGAGGAGACGAAGCGGGCGCTCGCTCTCGACAACCTCTTCCTCGGCGTGGGCAAGGCGGCCGTGTTCGGCGTGCTGATCGGGATCGCAGGCTGCCTGCGCGGCATGCAGGCCGGGAGCAGCGCTTCGTCGGTCGGCGAGGCCGCGACGCGCGCCGTGGTGACCGGCATCGTCCTCATCATCGTGACCGACGGCCTCTTCGCCGTCGCCTGCAACATCCTGGGGATCTGAGCGTGTCCAGCCCGATCGCCGCCGCGCCCCCGCCGGGCCACCCGCCCCGCCCGCCCCACATCGTGGTGCAGGACCTCACCATGGCGTACGGCGACTTCGTGCTGATGCACGACCTGAGCTTCACCGTGGGACGCGGCGACGTGTTCATCATCATGGGCGGGAGCGGCTCCGGGAAGAGCACGCTGCTGCGTCACATGATCGGGCTGCTCGAGCCGGCCCGGGGCGAGGTCTTCTATTGCGGGAAGAGCTTCACCCGCGCCGACCCCGAGGAGCGGAACGCCGTGCTGCAGCGCGTGGGCGTCCTCTACCAGAAGGGCGCGCTCTGGAGCGGGATGACGCTGGCCGAGAACGTGGCCGTGCCGCTGGAGGAGTACACGAAGCTCACGCCCGAGGAGATCCGCGAGGTGGCGCGGCTCAAGCTCGCGCTCGTGGGCCTCGCCGGGTTCGAGGACTACTACCCGAGCCAGATCAGCGGCGGCATGCAGAAGCGTGCGGGCCTCGCGCGCGCGATGGCCCTCGATCCAGAGGTGCTCTTCTTCGACGAGCCCTCGGCCGGGCTCGACCCGATCAGCTCGCGCCGGCTCGACGAGCTGATCCTCGAGCTGCGGGACAGCCTCGGCGCCACGGTGGTGGTGGTGACGCACGAGCTGGCGAGCATCTTCACGATCGGCGACAACAGCGTCTTCCTCGACGCGGATTCGCGTACCATGATCGCGGCCGGGCATCCGAAGGAGCTGCTGGCGCACGCCGACCCGAAGGTCCGCCGCTTCCTGACGCGGGGGCAGGACCCGCCACCCGAGCCGACGGCGGAGGAGAGGCCGTGAGCAGGCACGCGAATCCCACCGCGATCGGCGCCTTCGTGGTCGGGGCGGTCGCGCTCGTGGTGATCGCGCTCGTGGTGCTCGGCTCGGGCCGGCTCTTCGAGAAGTCCTACCCGTTCGTGCTGTACTTCGAAGGCAACGTGAACGGCCTCAACGTCGGCGCGCCGGTCAAGTTCAAGGGGGTGGAGATCGGCTCGGTGATCTCGATCCTCATGCGCTTCGACCAGAACCCGGAGGACATCCACATCCCCGTGTTCATCGCGATCGACGCCCGCAAGATGGCGAGCGCGGGGGTGGCGCCGAACTTCGAGGCCGGCGCCATGAAGGCCGCCATCGACCGGGGGCTGCGCGCGCGGCTCGAGTCGCAGAGCCTGCTCACCGGCCTCCTCTTCGTGCAGCTCGACTTCCACCCCAACACCCCGGCCAACTTCGTCGGCTCGGGCGACAAGGTGCAGGAGATCCCCACCCTGCCCACCGCGATCGAGGAGGCGCAGTCCGCCCTGAAGAGCGCGATCGCGAGCCTCGACAGGGTCGACGTCACGGGGCTCGTGAACGAGGTGAAGAACGCCGCGGCGTCCGCCAACGACCTCCTCGGCTCGCAGCAGACGAAGGACGCGGTGGTCTCCCTCGACGCGGCGCTGAAGAGCTTCCGGACGCTCTCGGCGACGCTCGACGGGGAGGTGCGGCCCGTCGCGCAGAGCCTCCGGGGCACGTCGCAACGCGCCGACGCCACGGCCGAGGAGATCGAGAAGGCGGCGCAGACCGTGCGCACGCTGCTCGCGCCGGACGCACCGCTCGCGGTCCACCTCGTGCAGACCCTCGAGGACGTGTCGGCCGCCGCACAGGCCATCCGGCGGCTCGCGGATACCCTGGATCGCGACCCGAGCGCGCTCGTGCGCGGTCGCGACGTGGAGGCGAAGGGACCGTGACGCGATCGACCGGCCCCCTGCGACTCGCGTTCGCGGCTCTCGCCGCGCTCGTGGCGGGCGCCCTGCTCGGGGGCTGCACTGTCCTCGCGCCGCGCCCCGACCCGTCGCGGTTCTACGTGCTCGCTCCGGTCCCCCTCGCGAGCCCGGGCGCGTCGGTGACGGCGCTGCCCGCGGACGTCTCCGTCGGGCTCGGCCCGATCCGCGTCCCCGACTACCTGAAGCGCCCGGAGCTCGTGACGCGCACGGGGCCCACCGAGGTGACCCCATCGGAGGTCGACCGCTGGGCGGAGCCGCTCGACCTCGCAGTGCCGCGCGTGCTCGCACTCGACCTCACGGCACGCGTCGGACCGCGGTCGTTCCGGAGCTGGCCGTGGTACGACACGCAGCACCCGGACTACCAGGTGGAAATCGCCTTCGAGCGCTTCGAGCGCGATGCCGACGGGAACGCGGTGCTCGTGGCCGCCTACCGCGTGCGCGATCTCCGACCGCAGGGCAAGGTGCTGTCGCGCGACACCCGGCTCTCGCGAACGCCCGCCGCACCGGACTCCGCGTCGCTCGTGGCGGCGCTGAGCGCGAACCTCGACGATCTGAGCCGCGAGCTCGCGGCGGCGATCGAAGAGCTCCACCGAACGCCATGAGGACCGAATGCACCCGACGAAGCGCCTCCTGAACCCTCTCGCCCTCGGCCTCGCGCTCGCGGCGGCCGCTGCCGCGCCCGCGGTCGTCGTCGCGGAGGAGGTGGCTCCGGCCGAGGCTCTCGAGAGCAACTCGTGCAGCGGCCTCGTGCGGCTTCGCGGCCTCGAGTTCGACAAGGGCGATGCCACCCTCGACCCCTCCGACACGACCCTGCTCGATGTGGTGCTGACGGCGATGAAGGAGCGCTGTCTCACGCAGACGATCGTGATCGAGGGTCACACCGACGCGTCGGGCTCGCCGAAGCTGAACCAGCAGCTGTCGCAGCGCCGCGCCGACGCGGTGAAGGCCTACTTCGTGGCGCACGGCTTCCCGGCCGGCCGCCTGAGGGCCGTGGGGTACGGCGCGACGCGCCCCCTGTCCCGTGAGGCCACCCCGGAAGCCCAGGCCCTGAACCGCCGCGTGACCCTGGTCGTCGCCCCGGGCTGACCGCCCGCCCCCCGCGCAAGGCCCGAGAGTGATTCCCCGCGGGAATCGCGCAGCGTATTCATTCCTTCATCGAGATAAGCTGATATACTCGTTCTGTCCTACCGATGCAGGGTGGGGAGGAGCCGATGCCCGTCTCGAACCGATCGCACCTGCTCGACGAGGCCGCGCGCGCCCGGATCCTGATCCTCGACGGCGCGATGGGCACGATGATCCAGCGCCATCGCCTCTCCGAAGCCGACTATCGGGGCGAGCGCTTTCGCGGCCATCCGCGCGATCTGAAGGGCGACAACGAGCTGCTCGTCCTGACACGGCCGGACGTCATCCTGGACATCCACCGCGCGTACCTCGAGGCCGGCGCGGACGTGATCGAGACCAACACGTTCAGCTCGAACGCGATCTCGCAGGCCGACTACGGGCTCGAGGCGATCTGCCACGAGCTGAATCTCGAGGCGGCCCGCCTCGCCCGCCGCGCCGCAGACGAGGTCGGCGCCCGCGACCCCGCGCGCCCGCGCTTCGTGGCCGGCGCCATCGGCCCCACCAACCGCACCCTCTCGATCTCGCCCGACGTGAACGACCCGGCCTTCCGCAACCTCACCTTCGACCAGCTCCGCGAGGCCTACGCGGTGCAGGCGCGCGGCCTGATCGAGGGAGGCGTCGACACGCTCCTCATCGAGACGATCTTCGACACCCTGAACGCGAAGGCCGCGATCGTCGCGATCGCCGAGGTGTTCGAGGAGAAGGGCGTCCGGCTGCCGGTGATGATCTCCGTGACCATCACCGACCGCAGCGGCAGGACGCTGTCGGGCCAGACCCTCGAGGCATTCTGGACCTCGGTCGCCCACGCGAAGCCGTGGAGCGTCGGCATCAACTGCGCGCTCGGCGCGAACGAGATGCGGCCGTACCTCGAGGAGCTCGCGTCGATCGCTCCCACGCTCGTGTCCTGCTATCCGAACGCCGGCCTTCCGAACGCGTTCGGCGAGTACGACGAGGCGGCCGCGGAGACCGCGGCGCTGCTGAAGGAGTTCGCGAGCGCGGGCCTCCTGAACCTCGTGGGCGGCTGCTGCGGCACGACACCCGACCACGTCGCCGCAGTGGCCGCCGCGGTGCAGGGCTTCCCGCCGCGCGTCCCCCCGCAGCCCGACCGCCGCTTCGCGCGGTTCGCGGGGCTCGAGACCTTCACCATCCGCCCCGACACCAACTTCGTGATGATCGGCGAGCGCACGAACGTCACGGGCTCGGCGCGCTTCGCGAAGCTCGTGAAGGCGGGCGACTACGGCGCGGCCGCCCTCGTGGCGCTCGACCAGGTGCGCGGCGGCGCCAACCTGATCGACGTGAACATGGACGAAGGCATGCTCGACTCCGAGAAGGCGATGACGACCTTCCTGAACCTGCTCGCCACGGAGCCCGAGGTCGCCCGCGTCCCGTTCGTGATCGACAGCTCGAAGTGGTCGGTGATCGAGGCGGGCCTCAAGTGCGTCCAGGGCAAGCCCGTCGTCAACTCGATCAGCCTGAAGGAGGGCGAAGCCGACTTCCTGGCGAAGGCGCGCACCGTGCAGCGCTACGGCGCCGGCGTCGTGGTGATGGCCTTCGACGAGCAGGGCCAGGCCGAGACCGTGGAGCGCAAGGTCGAGATCTGCCGGCGCGCCTACGGGCTGCTGGTCGACACCCTCGGGTTCGATCCGAACGACGTGATCTTCGACCCCAACATCCTGGCGATCGGGACGGGCATCGAGGAGCACGCCGGGTTCGCGCGCAACTACATCGAGGCCACGCGCCGGCTGAAGGAGGTGTGTCTCGGGGCGCGCGTCTCCGGCGGCGTCTCGAACCTCTCGTTCTCGTTCCGCGGCAACGACGCCGTGCGCGAGGCGATGCACTCCGCGTTCCTCTACCACGCGATCCGGGCCGGCATGGACATGGGCATCGTGAATGCGGGACAGCTCGTGGTGTACGAGGACATCCCGAAGGACCTGCTCGAGCGCGTCGAGGACGTGATCTTCGACCGCCGGCGCGACGCGACCGAGCGCCTCGTGGAGTTCGCCGAGCGCGTCCGCGGCGGCGGCAAGAAGCGCGAAGTGGACCTCGCGTGGCGCGACGCCTCCGTGGAGCAGCGGCTCGGCCATGCGCTCGTGCACGGCGTGGTGGACTTCATCGAGGCCGACGTCGAGGAGGCCCGCAAGAAGTACGCGAAACCGCTCGAGATCATCGAAGGCCCGCTGATGGACGGGATGAAGATCGTCGGCGACCTGTTCGGCGCGGGCAAGATGTTCCTGCCGCAGGTGGTGAAGAGCGCGCGCGCCATGAAGCGCGCCGTCGCCTACCTGACCCCGTTCATGGAGGAGGAGAAGCGCCGCACGGGCGCCGTCGCGAAGGCGAACGGCAAGATCGTGATGGCCACCGTGAAGGGCGACGTCCACGACATCGGCAAGAACATCGTCGGCGTCGTCCTGGGCTGCAACAACTACGACGTGGTCGATCTCGGCGTGATGGTGGCCTGCGAGAGGATCCTCGACACCGCGCTCGAGCTGAAGGCCGACCTGATCGGTCTGTCCGGCCTCATCACGCCCTCGCTCGACGAGATGGTGCACGTGGCGAAGGAGATGCAGCGGCGGGGCATCGAGCTGCCCCTGCTGATCGGCGGGGCCACGACCAGCCGGCAGCACACCGCGGTGAAGATCGCGCCGCAGTACGGGCAGCCCACCGTGCACGTGCTCGACGCGTCGCGGGCGGTCGGCGTGGTGTCGAGCCTGCTCGACCCGAAGAAGCGCGCGGAGCTCGACCGAGGGAACCGCGACGAACAGGAGCGGCTCCGGGCGATCTACGGGAGCAGGGAAGCGCAGGCCCTCGTGCCCTACGCTCGGGCGCTCGAGAACCGCGCGAAGATCGACTGGCGCGCGGACGACGTGCCGGCGCCCGCGTTCACGGGCCGGCGCGTGATCGACGTCCCGCTGGAGACGCTGGTCCCGTACATCGACTGGACCTTCTTCTTCTCGGCGTGGGAGCTGAAGGGGCGCTTCCCGAAGATCCTCGACCACCCGGACCACGGCGCGGCAGCGCGCGAGCTCTACGAGAACGGCCGCGCCCTGCTCCAGCGCATCCAGGACGAGAAGCTGCTGACGGCGCGCGCGGTGTACGGCTTCTGGCCGGCGTCGAGCGACGGCGACGACATCGTGCTCTACACCGACGAGTCCCGCCGCACGGAGCTGCTGCGGTTCTCGATGCTGCGGCAGCAGCGGCCCACCGAACCCGGCAAGCCGAACCTCTCGCTCGCTGATTGGATCGCCCCGGCGGAGACCGGCCTGCCCGACCATCTCGGCGCGTTCGCCTGCACCGCGGGCATCGGCGCCGACGCCCTGGCGAAGCGGTTCGAGGCCGCGCTCGACGACTACAACGCGATCCTCGTGAAGGCGCTCGCCGACCGCCTGGCCGAGGCGTGCGCCGAGTGGCTGCACGCCCGGGCCCGCGCCGACTGGGGCTACGGTCGGACCGAGACCCTCTCCCCCGAGGACCTGATCGAGGAGAAGTACCGCGGCATCCGGCCCGCGTTCGGATATCCCGCCTGTCCCGACCACGCCGAGAAGGGCAAGCTGTTCGACCTGCTCGGCGCGCGCGAGGTGGGAATCGAGCTGACCGAGCACTTCGCGATGACGCCGGCGGCGAGCGTCTCGGGGATCTACCTGGCGCACCCCGCTGCGCGGTACTTCACGGTGGGCCGGATCGGACGCGACCAGGTCGCGGACTACGCGCGGCGGAAGGGCCAGACCGTGGCCGAGGCCGAGCGCTGGCTGGCGCCCAATCTGGGGTACGACCCGGGCCGCTGAGAACGCGCTTTCCGTCGAGAGAACGGATTTCCCCACACGCTGACCGAGGACGCGCGGACGCGCGGTCCAACTCCGCGAAACTCCTAGGCACGATTCCGCCCCTTGACCGGGCACACCGCTTGCATTCGGGCCGCTCGTACCTGGGAAGGGGACCGCTTAGCGGTCCCCTTCCTTTTTTTTCGTCCTCGGCTCGGCCGGCCGTGAGGAGGATCGCCGCATGCTCGTCCGTCACTCCGCGTTGCTGAAGAACCTCGTCCTGACGCTGGCGCTCGCGGCCCTTTCGCCCGCCGCCGCGCACGCGCTCTCGTTCTCACTGGTGAGCGATCCCACTCCGGCCTCGGCGCTGATCCACTTCGACGGCGACCCGACGCGCGGCATCACGTTCCCGGACTCGGGGAGCGGCTTCGACTTCGTCATCTCGACGTCCGACGATGCGGGCCTCGTCGGGTTGCGCGGCAACCTGAGCGGCGCGTTCACGGTCGGCCCGATCGCGAGCCTCGGCGGCGGGCTCGAGGCCGCGACGATCACCGGCACGGGCGCGTTCAGCATCTTCGACGGGAGCGCGACGCTGACCGCCTCGCTCGACTGGGTCGGCATCGTCGGGGTGGGCTCGCTGGTGGGGCTCAACACCGCGGTGGTGACGAACCTCTCGGGCGTCTCGTACGGCGGATCGCTGCCCGGGCTGATCGCGCTGTCGCAGGGCACGGCGCCGACGCTCACGCTCTCCGCGCAGTTCGTGCCGGCGAAGTCGCTCACGCAGCTCATGGCGACGTCCGCGGTGCACGCGACCACGTATTCCGGGAGCTTCGACTCCGGTGCGCTCGTACCGGAGCCCGGCACGGCGGTGCTTCTTGGAGCCGGCCTCGTCGTCCTCGCGCGACGCCGGGTGGCGTAGCCGCGGAGCTCGGGGACTTGCCGCCAGGGGTCGCGCGGAGCCGCGTTCGGGTCCAAGCTCCGGGGGTGCGCGCGGAAGCGACCTGCGCGCCCGGAGGATCCATGCCGAAGCCCCCCGCGAGCGAGCTCGCCACCCTCGACGCCGTCGGCCATGCGGAGCTCGTCCGCCGCGGCGACGCGACGCCGCTCGAGCTCGTCGACGCCGCCATCGCGCGCATCGAGAAGCTGAACCCCGAGCTGCACGCCGTGATCCATCCGACCTTCGAGAAGGCGCGCGCGCAGGCCTCCTCGGGGCAGCTGCCCGACGGTCCCCTGCGCGGCGTGCCGTTCCTCATGAAGGACCTCGGCGGGCAGACGGCGGGCGATCCCTACCACGCGGGCATGCGCTTCCTGCGCGACGCGCGCTGGACCGAGCGGGAGGACAGCTACTTCGCTGCGAAGCTCCGGGCTGCGGGCGTCGTGTTCCTCGGGCGCACCAACACGCCCGAGCTCGGCCTCCTCCCGACGACCGAGCCCGCGGCGCACGGCGCCACGAAGAACCCGTGGGACACGGCGCGCAGCTCGGGCGGGTCGAGCGGCGGCGCGTCGGCGGCCGTGGCGTCGGGCATGGTGCCGTGCGCGCACGCGAGCGACGGCGGCGGTTCGATCCGCATCCCCGCCGCGGTGTGCGGGCTCGTGGGGCTCAAGACGACGCGCGGCCGGTCGTCGTTCGGACCCGGGATGGGCGAGCGGTGGGGCGGCTTCTCGGTGGAGCTGTGCGTGTCGCACAGCGTGCGCGACACCGCGGCGATCCTCGACGCCGTGCAGGGCGCGATGCCCGGCGACCCGTATGCCGCGGCGCCCCCGGCGCGCCCCTACTCGCAGGAGCTCGGCGCCCCAACCGGGAAGCTGCGCATCGGCCTCATGACGCGCGGCCCGCGCGACATCGCCGTGCACGCCGACTGCATCGCGGGCGCGAAGGCGGCCGCGCGCGTGCTCGAGTCGCTCGGCCATCGCGTGGAGGAGTCGCACCCCGCGGCGCTGGACGAGCCGGGCTCGGTGGGTCCGTACGTGACCGTGGTGGCCACGTCGGTCGCCCGCGCGCTCGACGCCTGGGGCGAGAAGGTCGGCCGCAAGGTGACACAGGACGACGTCGAGCCGCTGACATGGGCGCTCGCGGAGACCGCGCGGAGCTGGACGCCGACGCGGTATCTCGAGGCGATCGAGTCGGTGCACGCGTTCGGGCGCCGGCTCGCGGCGTGGTGGACGGGAGGGTTCGACCTGCTCCTCACCCCGACCACGGCGGAGCCCGCCGCGCTGCTCGGCGAGATGACCTCGCCGCCCGACGTCCCGCTGAAGGGCTTCCTACGCGCCGCGCCGTTCGGCGCCTACACGTCGTCGTTCAACATGAGCGGCCAACCGGCGATCTCGCTGCCGCTGCACCACTCGCCGCAGGGCCTCCCGATCGGAGTGCAGCTGGTGGCCGCGACCGGCCGCGAAGACCTGCTCCTGCGCGTGGCCGCGCAGCTGGAATCCGCAGCCCCGTGGAAGAGCCGCCGCGCCCCGATCTACGCCTAGCGGGCGGGCCGCGGAAGGACCCGATCGCGTGGGCGGAGCGGCCGGGGGTGGGGCATGTCCCGCCTCCTTCGGTTCGGCGCGTTGGGCGCTTCTGCGCGTTCGCCGTCGGTGGGCGCCTCACAGGCGTCGGCGGGACATGCCCCACCCCCGGCCACGGCGCCGCGAGGTGCGCGTCGGCTTCGTCGGATTCGGACTGGAATCAAGGCTGGCAGCTCCTCGTGGGTTGCCATGCGCCGGCTTCTGCATGGAATTGGACGCTGTCCGGATCGAGAAGACTTTCCGGTCTTCACAGCCTCCAATTCCATACTCGGAGATCGCACACTGCAGCGCCCCACGGGCAATTTGCCTTGGTCCGATTCCGAGTCCTAAAAAGCCGTCGCGTGACTCCGCGATGCGTGGCCGGGAGTGGGTCGGCTCACGCCGACGCCTGTGAGGCGCCCTCCCGATGGCGAATGCGTAGAAGCGATCGTCGCGCCGAACCGAAGGAGGCGGGAGCCGACCCACTCCCGGCCGCTCGTCACGCTCCTAGCGCGGCAGGCCGAGGTACCGCGCCAGCACCCAGTCGCGGGCGCGCGCGGGCAGCAAGGTGGCCAGCGCCCATTGCAGCTTCGCGTCGAAGCCCACGCGGTAGCGCGTGCGGGGGCGGGCGGCGAGCAGGGCGTGGGCGATCGCGCGCGCGACCGTCTCGGGCGGGCTCGCGGCGCCCACCCGCTTCGCGACGCTGCTGCGGATCGCGTCGATCGTCGGCTGATAGAGACGCCGCGCCTCGTCGGGCAGCGCTGCGAGACGCGCGTCCGCCTCGGCGTTCGTCTTGTCGAAGATCGGCGTGTCGATCGCGCCCGGCTCCACGAGCGACACGAGGATGCGCCAGGGCGCCAGCTCGAGCCGCATCGAGTCGGCGATCGCCTCCACGGCGAACTTCGACGCGCTGTACGCCCCGACGAGCGGCGCCGAGAGATAGCCCGAGCTCGATCCGACGTGCACGATCCGCCCCGGATCGGGCGAGCGCCGGCGCACGAGGGGAAGGAAGGCCTGCGTCACCGCGACGAGGCCGACGACGTTCACCTCGAACTGGCGCCGCAGGTCTTCGAGCGGCATGAACTCGAGCATCCCCGCGACTCCGATGCCCGCGTTGTTGACCAGGCCCGCGATCCCGGCCGGCCCCGTCGCCGCGGCGACGCGCTCCGCCGCCGCCGCGATCTGCGCGGAATCCGTCACGTCGAGGAACAGGGGCTCGAGCCCCGGCAGCTTCGATTCGCGCAGCAGCGCCGCGTCGGCCTCGCGCCGCACGCCCGCGAACACGCGGAACCCGAGCTCGGCGAGGTGCAGCGCGGTGGCGCGCCCGATGCCCGTCGACGCGCCGGTCACGACCACCGCGCCCGGCCCCGCGCTCCTCGCGTCGTCCGCTCCCGCGCTCATGCCCCCGCCTCCCCCGGCGCGAGCCCGGCGCGCACCAGCGCCGACGGCTCACCCACGCACGTGACCCAGAGCTGGTGCACGGCGCGCGTGGCGCCCACGTGCAGGAGGCGACGCGCCGACGGCGCGTCTGGGAACTGCCCCGCGCCCACGTCGACCAGCACCACGTAGTCGAACTCGAGGCCCTTCGCCTGCGCGATCTCCGTCACCTCGATGCCCGGCGAGAACGTGAAGTCCTGCTCTGCGACACGCCGGAGGTTCGGCACTTCAGCGTCCGCGAGGCCGCGGTAGTAGAGCTCGCTCGCCGCGTCGTTCGGTGTGAGCACCGCCACCGACGCCAGCGGCTCCTCGCGCACCAGTGCGCGCAGCGCGTCGGACAGCGTCGCGACGCACGCGCCCGCGTCGGTGAACTGCAGCAGCTCGACGGGCGGGCCCGACCGAACCGCCTCCGGCGCCTCGCCGTCCTCGGCGAGCGGTCCCAGCACGGCCCGCGCGAACTGCGTGATCTCGTGCGACGACCGGTACGAGACGCGCAGGGTGTCGACCGCCGTGCCCTCGAGGCCGAGGTGAGCGAAGAACTCGCTCCACGACGTGAAGCCTGCCGCCTGCATGACGTGCTGCTGAGTGTCGCCCGCGAGCGTCACGCTGCGGTGCTCGTCCAGGCAATCGATCAGCACGCGCACCTCGACGGGAGAGAAGTCCTGCACCTCGTCGATCGCCACGTGGCGGTAGCGCAGCGGCCCGCCGCCGCGCGCCGGGAGCGGACCCACGCGCAGCTGCCAGGCGCGCAGCAGCAGCGCGTCGTCCTCGGGGTCGAGCGCGGCGCCCGAATCGGGGTCGCCTTCGAGGAAGGCGCTCAGCTCCTCGTGCCGCGCGCGGCAGTGTTCCGCCGCTCGCGCGAGGTCATCGCGCGTGAACGCGCCCGGTGCGACCGCTGCCACGGCCTCCGCGAGCAGGTCCGGCTGGCACAGCACGCTGGCCCAGTCGTCGAGCGCCTGCGCCGCGGTCTTGGGCCCCGGCGTCCGCTTCACGTGGGTCTCGAGCGCATGCAGCACGGCGGGGTGGAGCTTCACGCGCTCCACGAGCGCAGGCGCGCCCTCGCGCACGTCCTTCGGGAGACGCGAGAAGAGCCGCCGCCGCTGCTCCGACGCCCAGTCCGCGAACGTGCTGATGCGCGCGCTCTCCACGCCGAGCGCGGGCAGCACGTGCGACACGTAACGCTTCAACGCGGGCGAGAACACCACGAACAGGGTCCGGTCCGAGTCGACCGAAGGATCGTCGTACGCGAGGTACGCGATCCGGTGGAGAGCGACGGTCGTCTTTCCGGACCCGGCGCTGCCGCGAACCACGACGAAGCCCGAAGAGGGGCGCGTGATCAGCGCGAACTGCTCCGCGTCGAGCAGGCCGGCGAGCTCGGGCAGACGCTTGTCGGCGCGGCGGCGCGCGCCCGCGAGGTCGGTGCCGAGCCGGCGCTCTCGCGCGTCGCCGGGGCCGAACGCCCGCAGCGCCGCGCCCTCCCCGCCCCGAAGCCGCAGCCGCTCGCGCGCGAGGGCCTGCCAGCCTCCGGGGTAGCTGGCGTCGCGGGTGAAGACGCCCTCGGGCGCCTCCACCCGCTCGAGCGCACCGGCGCGGATCGCGACGGTGCGGCGCGTCACCACCGTCCCCGTGCGGCGGCGGCCGGCCATCGTCTCCTCGTACTCGTCGCCCTGCGCGTAGCGGTAGAAGATCTTCGAGACCGGCGCGTTCCTCCAATCGACGATGCGCAGGTCGCCGTCGATCCGGGTCGCCTTGCCGAGGAAGAGGTCGCGCTCGCTCGTGCCCTCGCGGAGCCGCAGGTGCGCGAAGTAGGGCGAGGCGGGGTCGACCTTGGGCGCGTTGCGCGACGCGCGCAGCTGACGCAATAGCGCGTTGCCCTGGTCCCACTGCTGGTGGAGCGCGGGCGCGTCCTCGGCCTTCACGGGCTCGAGCATGATCTCGCGCAGGCGGGAGAGCTCGCGGATGAGCCCCAGCTCCGCCGCGGGCACGTCGCCGGGCGCCTCGGCGAGCCGGGTCAGGGTGCCGGCGAGGAGCTCCTGCTCCTCCTTCACGATGGGGTGGGTCAACCGGCCTCCACTCCGACGGAAGGAGGAGCCTAGCAAGGTCCGCGGAGGGACAGAAGGGCGGAAATTCGGCGCGTCGTGATAGCCTGACGCGTCGGCCGGACCTCCCGAGCGTCCGCTGGCGATCCCGAAGAGGAGGCCCCCATGACCCCGATCCACGGCCAGTGCGAGCCCGGCTTCGAGCGCGTTCGCGAGGTCTTCGCGGCCCAGATCGCCGCACCCGGCGAGCTGGGCGCGGCCGTCGCGATCCAGCGCGACGGGCGCATGGTGGTCGACCTGTGGGGCGGCCCGGCCGACGGCGCGCGGACGCGGCCGTGGGAGCGCGACACGCTGGTGAACATCTTCTCGACGACGAAGTCGCTGGCGGCGCTGTGCCTCCATCGGCTCGCCGACCGCGGCGAGCTGGACCTCGACGCCCCCGTCGCGCGGGTGTGGCCCGAGTTCGGCGTGGCCGGGAAGGACGCGATCACGATCCGGCAGTGCCTGAACCACAGCGCGGGGATGGCCGCGATCCGCCGCCCGCTCGCGGCGAAGGCGATGTACGAGTGGGACACCCTCACGTCGGCGCTCGCCGAACAGGAGCCGTGGTGGGAGCCGGGGACGCGGCACGGCTACCACGCGATCACGTTCGGCTGGCTCACGGGCGAGATCGTACGCCGCGTGTCGGGCAAGACGATCGGTCGGTTCCTGCGCGACGAGATCGCCGGCCCGCTCGGCGCCGACGTGCACATCGGCACGGGGCCGGAGCACGACGCGCGCATCGCGGAGCTCGTGCCTTCGCCGCCGCCGACCGACGGCAGCGCCGACGTGTTCCTGGAGGTGCTGAAGAACCCGACCGGCGTCATGGCGAAGGCGTTCCTGAATCCGATCCTCGTGCCGACCGTGGTCAACACCCCGGAGTGGCGGCGCGCGGAGATCCCCGCCGGCAACGGCCACGCCACGGCACGCGGTCTCGCGCAGATCTTCGGTGCGGTCGCGTCGCCGAAGCACGCGCCGATCCGCGTCCTCGCGCCGGAGGGCGTGAAGCGCGCCGGCGTGGAGGAGAAGGCGGGGCCCGACCTGATCCTATTGGAGGTGTTCACGCGCTACGGCCCCGGCTTCATGCTCGGCACGCCCGACGAGCCCCTCGGTCCGAATGCCGGCGCGTTCGGCCACTCGGGCGCCGGCGGCTCGCTCGCGTTCGCCGACCCGACGGCGGGCCTCGGCTTCGGGTACACGATGAACAGGATGCACACGGGCATGTACCTGATCGGCCCGCGCGCGAATGCGCTCGTCGCCGCCACCTACGAGTGCATGTAGCGCCCCGCGAGCGTGGAACTGAGAAGGGCCCGGCGCCGGCGTTCAGGTCCTGGTCTTGGCGAGGGCGGCGAGCTCGCGGTCGATGCGCGCCACCCAGGGCGGGGACTGCACCGCTTCCGCCTCGGTGCGCGCCCGCTGGAGCAGCTTCTTCGCCTGCGCGGTGCGCCCCTGCACCGCGGCCAGATGCGCCAGCGCACGCGACACCGGGCCGAGGTAGAAGAGCGGGCCCTGGTAGACGGCGTGCCAGCCGAGAAACGGCTTCAGCAGCTCCTCGAGCACGGGCGCGGACTCGGTCTCGCCGAGGTCCGCGCACAGCTTCGCGAGCTCGACCATGCTCCCGATCCAGTCGTCGCGGCGCGGCAGCGTGCGGAAGCCCTCGCTCGCGAGGGTGCGGAACCCGGCCCGCGCCTCGTTCGTGCGCCCGAGCTCCGAGAACAGCGCGATGAACCCCACGCGCGCGTAGCTCCCCACCCACTGCACGCCCGCGCCCTGCTGCGCGATCGTCGTCGCGATCTCCCCGATCGTGCCGCGCTCGCGCGCCAGCAGGTGCGCATGGCCGATGAAGAGCGCCACCGCGTTGGGATTGGCGGTGCGCTGTCCCACCGAGAGCGCCTCGCGCGCGCGCTCCTCCGCCTCGTCGAGCCGCCCCTCGAGCAGCGCGAGGCTCGCGCGCGTGCCCTCGGTGAGCCACAGGAAGGCCGGATGACGGAGCTTCTCCGCGGCGGCCCCTGCGAGCGCGAGCTCGCGGCGACACCCCTCGATGTCGCCGCGCATCAGCAGGTCCGCGGCCAGGTTCTCGCGCACCGCCCAGGAGAGCTGCGCCCTGCCGCCGAGCGAGAGCACCTCGCGCGCGATCTCCGCCCGCTCGTCGAGGTGGTCCGGCCCCTGGAGCACGAAGTGGTAGGCGTGGAGCGTCTCCGCGAGGCATTCCGGGTCTCCCAGCCCGCGCGCGATGCCGATCGCCTCGACGGCGAGCGGCCGCACGCGCTCCAGCACGTCGGTGTCGGGCCGCTCCGCGATCAGGCGCGACAGCACCTGCGCGCGTTCGCGCGACGGCGCGGGCCCCACCGCCACGAGCGCCTCCTCGAGCAGCGCGCGGCGGTCGGGCGACGTGGGGACACCCCACAGCGCGAGCCCGCCGTACCCGAGCGCGGCCTGCACCAGCGCGGCCCCGTCGTCCTGCGCCCTCGCCACCTGCGCGGCGCGCAGCGCGGCGTCGCGCGTGGCCTCGACGGAGCCGCTCAAGAGGCGCGCCTCGGTGAGCTTGAGCAGCAGGTCGAGGCGGCGCTCCGGCCGACCGCCGAGCGTGTCGAGCGCGTGCAGCGCGCGCTCGAGATGGAGCGCCGCGTCCTCCCAGGCGAGCACGGCGTTCGCGTCGGCCGCTGCGCGCATCGCGTACTCGAGCGCGCGCTCCTCCTCGCCCGCGGCGCTCGCGTGATGGAAGTGGTGCGCGAGCTCGCTCACCGGCGGCTCGGGCTCGTCCGCGTAGAGGCCCTCGAGCGCGCGCCCGATGCGCTGGTGAAGCCGCGCGCGCTCGCCGCTGGAGAGCCCCGCCGCGAGCACCTCGCGCACCAGCTCGTGCACGAAGGTGAAGCGCCCCGGCTGCTCCGGCAGCGGCTGGATCAGACCCGCCGTCGCGGCCTCGTCGAGCACGGCCAGCAGGTCGGCCCGCGCGAGGCCCGCCACGGGCTCGAGCAGGTGCACCACGAACTCGCGGCCGATGAGCGCGCCCACCGAGAGCGCCCTGCGGCAGTGCTCGGATACCCGCGCGACGCGGCTCCCGATCACGTCGCGCACGCCGGGCGGGATCGCGATGTCGAACGAGGCGCCGAGCGCTGCGGCGTCGAAGAGCGACGTCTGCTCGAGCCAACCCACGGCCTCGCGCAGGAAGAACGGATTTCCCGAGGTGCGCCGGTGCAGCTCGGACACGAGCCGCCGCGGCGCGCCCTTCCGCCCCCGCGCCTCGAGGAATTGGTCGACCTCGTCGGGCGAGAAGCCCTCGAGCCGGTAGCGTTTACAGTGATCGGCGCGCGCGAGGTCGGCGAGGCCGTCGGCGAGCGAGGGCGTGGCGTCGCGATCGTCGGACCGCACGGTCGCGATCAGCATCGCGTGCGCGTTGCGCAGCGCCGCGGGGAGATGGCGCAGCAGCACGAGCGAAGGCGCGTCGGCCCACTGGAGGTCGTCGAGCCAGAGCAGCAGCGGGCGCTCGCGGCTCAGGTGGGCCAGCAGGGAGGCGATGCCGTCGCAGAGCAGGAACCGTTCCTGCTCGCCGCCGACACCTGCTCGTATCTCCTCGCGGGAGCCGTTCGCCTGGAGAGCGGGGATCAGCGACGCGATCTCCGCCGCGCCGGGCCCGAGGCGCGCGCGCAGCACCGCGGCCTGCTCCTCGGTCACGAGGTCGCGCAGCACCTGCACCCAGGGCCAGAAGGCCGGCGCACCGCGCGCCGCAGGGCAGCGGCCGATCGCCACCTGCGCGCCCGTGCGCGCCACCCGCGTCGCCAGCTCCTGGGCCGCGCGCGTCTTCCCGATGCCGGCGTCGCCGAACAGGAGGACGATCTGCCCCTCGCCCGCCTCGCTGCGCTCCCACGCTTGCGTCAGGTCGTCGAGCAGCGCCTCGCGGCCGACGAATGCGTCCGCGATCGGCGGGGCGAGCGCCCGCGCGGGGGGCTCCTCGTCCGCGCCCGCTCTGGCGTCACCGGTCCCTTCGCGCACCGCCCCTTCGAATCGGTATCCGACACGCGACAGCGTTCGGATCACGCCGCCCCTGCCCTCGCGCTCACCGATCGCGAGGCGCGCGAGGCTCGCCACGCGGGTGAGCGAGTTCTCCGTCACTGCGGTGTCGGGCCAGAGCGCCGCCAGCAGCTCCTGCTTGGTGACGGCGCGCTCGCGATTGCGGACGAGGTAGAAGAGGAACTCGAGCGGCTTCGGCTGGATCTCCACGATCTCGCCGCCCCGTCGCAACTCGAGGCGGTAGGGATCGAGCTCGCAGTCCGAGAACAGGTACGCCATGCGGCCACCCGGGGCGGAGGGTGCACCCGCCTGCTTCGGTCCCATGGTGCCAGTCCTGCCGCCCGCCGTCACCAGACGTGGTGAAAAGACTACGTCTGACACAAGACGCCTTGGACCACCACTCCTTTTGGGGGGTCTCCCAACGACCCCCGCAGAAGGAGGGACCTGGTGTGAGCGCGTTCCGCACCCGTGCTTGGCTTCCCGTCGCAGCGCTCCTCGTCGCCGGCCCGGCGCTGGCCTCGAGCGTCGTGAGCGCCCAGATCCAGAACGGAGCGCCGTGCGCGGGGAATCCGTCCGCCCAGTGCTTCAACCTGAACGACGACATCACGGTCGACCTCCACTTCGTCACGGACGTTGCGACCTTCGGGGGCGGCATCGTGGTGAACTTCGACACCGCGCTCGTGAGCTTGCAGTCGTTCGCCCTCGACCCGAGCTGGGGCTTCGACCCGGGCGATCCCACGGGGTCCTTCAGCCGGCCCCTCGGCTTCTTCTCCGATCCCAACCTCCTGGCGATCGGCGAGCTGAACCCCTTCAGCGGCGACCGCAAGATCGGCACCCTCGTATTGCGCGCGATCGCGCCCGGCGACGGCCTGGTGACGCCGGCGGCCGGCAGCGCGAACGCCCAGCAGAATCCCGCCGGCCCGATCCTCGATTCGAACGGCGGAACGCTCGCCGTCACGTTCGAGGGGGCGGCGTTCAGCGTCATCCCCGAGCCGGGCACCGCACTGCTGCTGGCCGCCGGGGTCGCGGGCCTCGCAGCGACCCGCCGAAGTCGGGGGTAGACCGGCTCGGCCGGTCCCCCCGCTCCCAGATCCAGATCAGAAAAGGATCAAGACGGGGTCACGACTTCGACCCCCCGCTGGACCGACACTGGGTTCGTTCGAGCCGCTCCGCACGTCGTGGCGCGGCCCGCACGCAAGGAGAACCCGATGTCGGACCGTCACCCCGTCGCTTCCTTCCTCGTCCGGTGGCTCGTCCTCGCCACCGTCCTCTTCGCGCTGTCGAGCACGGCCGCGCACGCCCTGATCCGCCTTCCCGGCGGCTTCGGCGGCGGCGGCGTCATCGTGATCGGCCCGGGTGGCGTATTCGATCCGGGCGGAGGAGGCGGAGGGGGCGGCATCAGCTTCCACGCCGCCGACCTCATCGCGCGCGGCTACGTCTGCCGCCCCTACAGCGACGGGGTCTCGGGCGGCCAGCGCTGCGACGCGAACTTCATCGATCAGGTCACCTTCATCGCGACGCTCGACACGCAGCGCTGCGACCCGAACGACAGCTGCGGGCGCCGCGCCACGAAGCCGGCCCCCGGCAAGGTCGGCGACGGGATGAGCCTCTGGTCGCTGTTCTTCCCGGCGGCCGCGAAATTCGCGGGCTTCGGCGACGTGAACGGCGACGGCAAGGACGACGTGATCGGCTTCTCGGACCTCCACGCCTCGGTCGGTCACGTGCGCGTCGCGCTCTCGAACGGCACGAACGAGTTCTCGCAGGTTCCGCAGCTCTGGGCGACGAGTTTCTGTGGCGGCGCCTCGCAGGTCTGCCAGATCGGCGACTTCAACGGCGACCACAAGTCCGACATCGCCTCCTTCGACCGCTCGAACGGCCAGGTGTCCGTCGCAGTGTCGAACGGCTCGGCCTTCGTCGACGCGCGGGTCTGGAACTCGACCTTCGCGGGCTTCAACGGAACCATCCTGGTCGGCGACTTCGACGGCGACGGCGACGACGACGTCGCCACCATCCTTCCGTCCGGCTCGACCGCCGGCCCGCGCGGCACGGTGCTCGTCTCGCGCAGCGTGTCGGGTCCGCCCGTCTTCACCACGGGCGGCGTCGCCACCGCCGCCGCCGCTTTGCCCGCAACGACCGGCACGACCGGCACGACCGGTGCGGTCGCCACGAGCCTGCAGCTCGCCACGACCGCCCAGCTCGCCACGGCGCCGGTCGTCGCGGCGGCGGTCGTCACGACTGCCCCGCTTACGAGCGCCAGCACAGTGCAGACGGCTCAGACGGCGATCACCATTCCGGGCGGCATCGGCCCCATCGGCGGCAGCGGCGGCCCGCCCATCTTCGCCGCCCCCACGCAGTGGATCGGGCCGCTCTGCCCCGACCCCAACGAGTGCGTGGTGGGCGACTTCAACGGTGACGGCAAGGCCGACATCGCGCGCGTGCGCAGCACCGGCGAGTCCTACGTCGCGATCTCGACGGGGTCGGCGTTCCTCGGCGAGGTGAACTGGAGCAACCGGCTCGGCAACGACCCGCGGAGCTTCCGCGCGGTGGACATGAACGGCGACGGCAAGGACGACCTCGTCGCGATCCAGGGCGACGGCAGCCTCACGGTCGGGATCTCGGACGGGACGTTCTTCGTCGCGAACGTCGACGTGGCCAACCAGCACTGCGGAGACACCTTCGACTTCGCGTGCAAGTTCGCGAACCTCGACGGCGACAAGTTTCCGGAATTGATCGAGATCTCGTCGTTCGCGGTCGCGAACTCCTCCGACGGCACGACGCAGAGCCCGGGCGACACCTTCGTGTCGAAGGGCTCGCCCGTGCGCGGCTTCGACGCCGCCCCCGCCCGGCCGGTGCCCGCGGACACCGACGGCGACGGCATTCGCGACGGCGCCGACGACTGCATCCTGGTGTCGAACGCGGACCAGGCCGACACGGACGCAGACGGCGTCGGCGACGCGTGCGAGCTCGTGGCCGACCTGAACGGCGACGGCGTCGTCAACGTGGCCGACCTCGTGATCCTGCGTTCCAAGTTCTTCACGAAGAACGCGGCCGCCGACCTGAACCACGACGGCATCGTGAACCTCGGCGACGTCGCGCTCCTGAAGCGCGAGTTCCTGAAGCCCTCGCCGTCGGCGACGGTGGGCCCGCCGGTCATCGACCTCGTGTCGCCCCGGCACGGCACGTTCTACGACCCCGGCACGCAGCGCATCCGGGTCGCGGGCTTCGTCCGCAACGTGGCGTCCTCGGATGGGCAGGTCGTGGTGCACTCCCAGACCTTCCAGAACGCGCCCGTGGACACGACGTTCCCGATCGCGGCCGACGGCTTCTTCGACGGCTTCATTCCGATCGACACGACCGCCGTGCTGAACCCGGTCGTCGCCGAGGTGACGCGCACCAGCACCGGCGTCACCGGGGCCGCGCGCGTGATGGCGCTCTTCGGCCCCTCCGTCGACCCGGGCGACTTCTCGCTCGACAGCCTCGGCGCGCGCATCGAAGCCTGGCAGCTCGACGAGTTCGTGGAGGACGCGCGAAAGAAGGTCGATCTGGCGGCGGTCGCGGCTGGCGCGAAGGGCGGCGAGGTGAAGAACGTCACGATCACCGGGCCGCTCGCGCTCACCGCGCGTCCATTCTCGGATCTCCTCACCTTCGACCTCGGCTTCCCCGCCATGACCGTGGCGTACGAGGACTTCCTGACGGGGTGCAACTTCAACCTCTCGATGACGAACGTCACCGCGCACATCGCGTACAACCTCGAGCCGAGGCAGTTCGAGCCCTCGAAGGTGGAGGCGCGAGAGCAGACCGGCAGCCCGGCCGTCAACTTCGGCTCGTTCAGCCACGACCAGAACATCGCGTGCGACGCGCTCGCCAAGATCTCGTTCACGGACATCGAGAAGAAGGCGAAGGACGGTATCGCCGGCGCGCTCCGCGCGCGTGACTTCGGCGCCGGCCCCATCGACGGCAAGATCGAGGACACGGTGAACGGCATCGACCTGTCGCAGGTCCTCACCGACCTGAGCGTCGTCATCGGAACGCGGTTCCACGCCGTGACCGAGGACGTGCTCGGCATCGGCGTGGACATCGACACGGCCTTCGGGACGACGACCGCGTGCGGCACCTCGGTCTGCCACCCGCCGCTCACGAGCGCAACCCAGCGGGTCTTCCAGACGCAGGCCGCGCACCCGCCGATCCCGCTGCTCGTGCCGAACGGCGGCGGCCTCTTCGACCTCGCGGTGTCGCTGTCGGCGGACAGCATCAACCAGCTCTTCGGCAGCATGATGGCGAGCGGCAAGCTCACGTCCCTCTTGTCGACGCAGGAGAAGGACATCGCGACGTCGAACCCGCCCGATCCGGCCACCGACGCGGCCACCGCATCGATCATCAAGAAGGCGAACCTCACGACGAAGCTGAAGTTCGTGCCGACGCTGGCCCCGATCCTGACGGGGAAGCCCGGCCTGAACGGCGGCACGGAGGTCGAGCTCGGACAGGTGCTGCTCGAGATCGAGACCCTGGACGGCAGCGACGCCTTCACCGTGGCCGCGGACGTGAAGGGCGCCGTCGACCTCTCGCTCGCGGCGCGTCCCATCCTCTTCCAGCTCCCGGGTCAGCCGCCGCCGCCGCTCACGCTCCTGCGGATCCACGTGCACGATCTCGAGCTGCTGGCGGCCCAGACGGTCCACATCCCGGCGACGGTGAACCCCGCCTTCGAGGGGCTCTTCTTCGGGAAGCTCGCGGAAGAGGTCGAGACGACGCAGATCAACGTCGACTTCCCGCTGCCGGACTTCGCGGGCTTCGGCCTCACGCTGCTCGACCTCTCGCAGGACCCGAACGGCGGCGCGGTCGTCTTCGGCAAGCTCGACCTGAACCCGCCGCCGGGCGGCGGCGGCGGCGGCATCGGCGGAGGGGTGCTCACCACGCAATAGATCCTGGCTCCTGCGCGAACTCCGCCGACGCGGCGGTGCGTACACCGAGGTGTCGCACCGCCGCGTCCCATTCGGGCGGGTTCGCGTCGTGCAGGAAAATCCACCCTACCGACGGCGCCCCCTGATACGATGCGCCGCGTCCGACTCGGATCAGCTTCTGGCGGGATCCACCAGAGTGGAGATCGCGCCGGAAGGTGTCGGCCCTCGGGAAGGGGCTCTCTGATGGCTCGCACCTGTTTCGCGCTCGTGGCAGCAGTAGCTTTTGGGGCCGGCGTCGTTTGGGGACCCTCGGCGGAGGCGCTCGAGGTGAACTTCAACTGGGGCACGGGCAATCTGACGATCTTCGACAACTCCCTGGGCGACACCAACAGCACGACCGGCATCATCGACTTCAACCAGTCACTGCCGGGATTCAACGTGCAGGGGACGGTCGACACCGTCGCCGGACCGACGCTGACCTCCATCATCGGAACCCCGTCGGCGGCGCTTCGGCTCACCAACTTCACGGCCGAGGCCGTCGGCACGCCCGCGTACCAATTGCACGTCCAGATGCTCAACGTCCTGACCGGCACCTTCTCGGGCCTGGTCGGCGGCGACGCCATCGATCCCTACGCAGCCAACGCGTTCGGCAGCGCGGTGCCGGCCGGTCAGGACGTGCTCCAGTTCTGGCAGGGATTCCTCGATCTCAACACCTTCCCGCCCGCCTTCGGTGGTCCCGTGCCGGGCGGCAATCCGTTCGTCCCGGCTTCGTCCCTCCCGGTCCCCTACCCGCTCTATGGTCACGGCCCGTACGCGCTTTCCGGAACGTTTCTCAACCCCCTCCTCGGCGCGGATCTGTACGTCGAGCTCGGCGGCAACGGAGACCAGCTCATCCTGCCCACGAGCGGAAACGTGGGTATCGCCGTCGCCCCGGAGCCCGGCACGTTCTTCCTGCTTGCGCTGGGCCTCGCGGCGCTCGTGGCGCGCCGCACGCGGGCTCAGCCCAGCGTGTAGTCGTTTCGCTTCGCCGGGTCGTCCGCGAGGTACTGCACGAATTCCCAGTCGTTCCCGTCGCGGTCGTTGAAGTACACCCGCTTGCGATGCGGATGCGCGTTGCGGACGGTCGTGTCCTCGTAACCCGCGGCCGCGAGCCGCGCGCGCACCGCCTCCACGTCGTCCACCTCGAACCCGAGGTGGTTCGTGCCGGGCGTCCCCGCGTAGGATTCCCGCACGCCGGCGCCGCCGCCTCAAGTGGCCGATTCCGCCTGCCGAGAATCGAAGCGGTGCGAACGGCGGACCTCCCGCCGCTGGAGGAAGGGCCGTGAAGGCACGGACCTGGGCCTGGAGCGCGGCTGCCTTCCTGGCGTGCGTCGCGATCGTCGGCGTTCCCTACGCGCGGCTCGCCTACCACGAGGTGTCGCTGCCCTCCTCCCTGATGGGGCCGGGCGTCGTCGCGGTGGCGCTCGCCGCGTGCCTGCTGCGGGCCACGGGCGCGGCATCGTGGCGGCGCGCGGTCGTCGTGGCGGGCTCGGCCATGCCCGCGGTCGTGCTCGCGCGCGTCTCCGTCGAGACCGGGCAGGACCCCACCTCGCACAACCTGTGGCCGTTCGAGCTCGTGATCGCGCTCGGCGTGGGCTTTCTGTGCTCGACGGCCGGCGCGCTCGTAGGAAGCTTGATCGGCGCGTGGGCTCACCGACGCGGTCCTGCGTCGAGCCCGCACCGATGAGCGCGTTCGAGCTGCTGGGCGTCCTCGTGGCCGGCTACGTCCTCCACGCCGTCCTCTCGGGCGAGGTCTTCGCGAAGTCCGGGGTGTGGGGACGCACCGTGTCCCGCGCCGACTCCCCCACCTACTACTGGGCCGTCGTCTCGGTCTACGCCGGCCTCAGCCTCGCGCTCCTCACCATCTTCTGACCTGGGGGCCTCATCGGCTCGAGGGCCCAGCGCCGTCGCCAATCAGCGGCTGGATGTCGCCCAATCGACGAAGTCGGCGGCGTTGCGCGTCACCAGAACGAGGCCGTGAACCCGGGCGACCTCCCAAGTGAACCGGCGTGCTCAGGGGGAACGAGCTAGCTCCGTCGCACCACCAGCTTGATCGCCGGCTCGAGGAACGCCTCCGCCGCCGCGTCCCAGTCGACGACGCGCGTCGTCACCGCCTCCGGCCGCAGCCGCCCCGCTTCGATCAGGCCCACCACCTCCGGCAGCAGCGCCGCGGCGTGACATCGGCCCACGACGAACCGGATGCCGAGCGTGTACATGCGGCCGAGCGGCACGGGGACGGGCGGGCCGGGGTGGAAGCTCACGCTCTGGCAGAGGCCCTCGGGCTCGGTGGCGCGGATCGCGTACGAGAGCGCCTCGGTCGTGACGCTCGCGTCCACCACGATGGGATAGGGGCGCGGGGGCTTTTGCTTGAAGTCGGTCTCGATCGGGCGCGCGCCGAGCCGCTCGGCGAGCGCGAGCACCTCGGCGTCGGCGCTCGCGAAGTCCACGCGGCGCGCGCCCAGCGCGAGCGCCGCCTGTGCCGCGTAGAGCGGAATGCTCGCAAGGCCGTGGCTCACGATCAGCAGCTCGCTCTTCGGGCGCGCCGCGAGGTGCGGCGCCACGGCGCGGTAGCCGTCGAGCACGTTGTCCGACACGCTCGCGAGCGACACCGGATCGAGCGTGCGCGGGATCGGCTGGAGCATCGCCCCGGCGTACGGCACGCGGATCGAATCGGACAGCATGCCGCCGTACTCGACGCCCGAGAGCGGCTGCATCCCGTAGTCGGAGAGCACGGGCATCGCCTCGCAGAGCGCGGTGCGGCCCGCAATGCACCTCGGACAGCGCCCGCAGCTCACCTGGAACGAAACGACGACGCGCTGACCGAGCGCGAGCCCCCGGACCCCGTCGCCGAGCGCGGTCACCTCGCCGACGCACTCGTGCCCCAGCGCGAACGGACCGCGCGGGGGCAGGAGGCCCGAGGTGAGGAAGAGATCGATGTCGCAGCGCGCGACGGCGAGGGGCCTGACGAGCGCCTCGCCGTCGCCCTGGATCCGGGGCGCCGGAACGTCCAGCCAGGCCAGCTTGCCCGGCTCGAGACAGGTGAGCTGCTGCATGTGGGCAGGTTAGCCCGCCCCGGCTACTCGCTCGCCTTGTTGTTGCGCTGCGCCTCCTGCATCAGCTTCTTCTCGTCCTCCGGCGTGAGCTTCGGCCGGTCGATCGTGAGCGTGATCTTGTCGATCGTGCCGGTGAAGTCGAACGGCGGCTGGTAGTCCTCGTCGTTCACGCCGGTGAGCGTGTCGGAGCCGACGTCGAGGTTCTCGTCCCACTGCAGGATGAACGGGATCGTGTGCTCCAGCTTCTGCGTCGCCACGGCCTTGCCATCCACCTTCAGCACGCCCGTTCCGCCCTGACCGATGCCGGACGGGCTGCCGAACGCGAGCGTCGCCATGCCGAGGCCGTCGTACTTGAAGTCGAACTCGACCACGTGCTTGCCGGGCGCGAGCGCTTCCGGGGCCTCCCACTTCACGCGCTTCAGGTCCACCAGGTTCCACAGGAACACCGGCTTGCCCTGGAGCAGGTAGAAGCCGTACCCCGCGAAGCGTCCGCCCTGGGTGATCAGCATGCCCTCGGCACCGCCCTGCGGGATCTCGACCTCGGCCTTGAAGTTGTACGACGTGTTGAGGACGGAGGGCGCGTCACCGTTCGGCGTCCCGGCGAGCGGCTGCGTCCAGGTGAACACGTTGCGTCCGGCGGTGATGCTGGGCTTCGGAATGATGAGGCGCTGCACCACCGACGTGTCGAGAGGCAGCACCTGGTACTTCTTCGCCTCCTGCATGAAGAGCGCCTGGAGCTCCTTCAACTTCGCGGGGCTCTGCGCGGCGAGGTCGGTGGACTGCGTCCAGTCGTGCTCGACGTCGTAGAGCTCCCACGGGAAGGTCATGGGGTCGCGCGGCGCGGCCGCCGTGTCCCAGGGCGGGCGCATGACCTTGGTGCTCGCGATCCAGCCGTCGTGGTAGATCGCGCGGTCGCCCATCATCTCGAAGTACTGGGTCGTGCGCTTCGAGGGCGCGTTCGCGCTCTTCGCGTCGAACGTGTACGCCATGCTGACGCCCTCGATCGGGCTCTGCGGGATGCCGTCGACCACCTTCGGGGCCTTGATCTTCGTCGCGTCGAGGATGGTCGGCACGATGTCGATGACGTGATGGAACTGGTTGCGAATCCCGCCGCGGTCCTTGATCACGGCCGGCCACGAGATCGCCATGCCCTGCCGGATGCCGCCGAAGTGCGACGCGATCTGCTTGGTCCAGGAGAACGGCGTGTCGAAGGCCCAGGCCCACGGCACGGCCATGTGGTTGTAGGTCTTGTCGCTTCCCCAGACGTCGTAGAAGTACTTGAGCTGGTCGGCGACCGGCACCTCCACCTGGTTGAACATCGCGACCTCGTTCGGCGTGCCGATGAGCGTTCCTTCCGAGCTCGTACCGTTGTCGCCCTCGATGTAGATGATCAGCGTGTTGTCGAGCTTGCCCATGTCCTCGACCGCCTGGATCACGCGGCCGATCTCGTGGTCGGTGTAGGCGGCGTAGGCGGCGAAGACGTCCACCTGGCGGAGGAACATCTTCTTCTCGTCGGGCGTGAGCTGGTCCCAGTCCTTGAGGAGGTCCTTCGGCCACGGCGTCAGCTTGGCATCCTTCGGGATCACGCCGAGCTTCTTCTGGTTCTCGAAGATCTGGTCGCGAAGCTTGTTCCAGCCCTGGTCGAAGAGGTGCATTGCGCTGATCTTGTCGATCCACTCCTTCGTCGGGTGGTGCGGCGCATGGGTGCCGCCCGGCACGTAGTAGACAAAGAACGGCTGGTCGGGGCTGAGCGCGTCGAGCTGCTTCATGTACGCGATCGCGTCGTCGGCCATCGCGGTGGTCAGGTTCCAGCCCGGCTTGCCCACGAACGGGTAGATCTCGGTGGTGTTGCGGAAGAGGTTCGGCTCCCACTGATTGGTGTCGCCGCCCACGAAGCCGTAGAAGTAGTCGAAGCCCATGCCGGTGGGCCACTGGTCGAAGGGACCGGCCTGGCTGGCCTCGAAGGCGGGCGTGTTGTGATCCTTGCCGAACCACGAGGTGCGGTAGCCGTTGTCCCTCAGGATCCGGCCGATCGTCGCCTTGTCGCGCGTGATGATGCTGTCGTAGCCCGGGTAGCCCGTGGCCTGCTCCGAGATCACGCCGAAGCCGACGGAGTGATGGTTCCGGCCCGTGATCAGCGCGGCGCGCGTCGGCGAGCAGAGCGCGGTCGAGTTGAAGTTCGTGTAGCGCAGGCCGCTCGCGGCGATCCGATCGAGCGCCGGCGTCGGGATCACGCCGCCGAAGGTGCTGGAGACGCCGAAGCCGGCGTCGTCGGTCATGATCAGCAGCACGTTCGGCGCACCCTTGGGCGGCACGATGCGCGCCGGCCAGTAGGGCTTGGACCGGGGCGCCGTGTCCTCGATGACACCGCCGAACTTGGGGGGCGGCGGCGGAAGCTGCGACCCGTCGAGGGTGGTGGTCGCGGCCGGCGAGCCCGGGGGCGCCGCCGCCTGCTGCGCCGCGGCCGGAAGCGGGGCGGCGAGGAGGGTCAGGGCACCCGCGAGACGGAGAGATCGGGCGAGCGACGGCATGGAGGCGCCTCCTTGATGGAGGCCGGACTGTCGCGGATGTCGCGGCGCGCCCCTTGTGCTTGCGCGCCAAATTCACCCGAAGCCCGCCGCCTGGTGCGCGAGCTGGACGAAGCGGCAGAGCGCGTTCGCGAGCCGCATCTGGCGGGGCGTCCGGCACTCGGGCTCGAGCACGGCCGGCGTCGCCACCAGGATCGCGGCGCAGCGTGCCCGAGACGTGGCGACGTTCAGCCGGTGGATGCTGTAGAGGAACTCCATGCCGCGCGGCGCGTCGTCCGCTGACGACGTCGTCATCGAGTAGATCACGACCGGGGCTTCCTGGCCCTGGAACCTGTCGACGGTCCCCACCCGCAGGTGGGGCAGGCGCTCCGCGAGCAGCGACACCTGCGCGTTGTACGGCGCCACCACGAGGACGTCCTCCGGCCCGAGCTTCGCCCGCTCGCCCTTCGCGCTCACCCACGAGACGCCGTCTCGCAGGAGCGCACCGGCGATCCGCGCGACGACCTCGACTTCCTCCGGCGACGAGCTCGAGTTGCCCTCGTGGGCGGACGGCACCCACCAGAGGCCCGTCCCGGCGAACGGCGTCGGCCCTTCGATGCGTTGCTGCGCGCAGACCTCGCGCGCCCGGAGACGTCCCTCGTAGAAGATCTCCGACGTGTAGGCGCAGATCGAAGGATGCAGCCGCCACGTCTCTGCGAGGAAGAGACCGCGATCGTCGCGGATGGTGTCCTGCGTGCCGAGGACGTGCTGGAGCACCGACACGTCGGTGCCTTCCGGATGGCTGCCCTGGATCGGCTGCTCGAGCTGCTGCGGATCGCCGAGCAGGATGAGATTCTTCGCCGAGCCTGCGGCAGCGAGCGTGTTGGCGAGCGACATCTGGCCCGCTTCGTCGACGACGAGCACGTCGAGGAGCTCCTCGCAGTCCTCGCGCGCCCAGAGCCAGGCGGTGCCGCCGCCCACCTGCACCGCGCCACAGCGGAGGGAGTCGATGACGTCCACGTTGTCGTCCGTCACCCGGATGACGTCCGACTCCGGGTCACCATCGCCCCCCTTCTGCACGATCGAGAGCTCGAGACGGTCCTCTCGAGCGGCGTTTGCGACCGCTTCGAGCAGATTCCGGATCACCTTGTGACTCACCGCGGTCACGCCGACCCTCTTGCCCGCGCGGACCAGCGCGCAGATCATCCGCGCCCCCATGTAGGTCTTCCCGGATCCCGGCGGACCCTGCACGGCCAGCGTGCCTCCGTCGAGCGCGAGCACCAGACGTCGCGCCGAGTCGAGGAAGTCCTCTCCTTCGCCGCGAAGGGGCCCCGTCGCACCCGACGCGAGACGCGGCGGCCGCCGGAGCAGCAGATCGCGCGCGGCGCGGCGAGGACCGTCCGCGTCCATGCCGTGATCCGCCACCTGGACGCCGAGCCGCTCGAGCGCCTCCGGGAGCGGCTTCGTCCTGATGTGCTTGAATGCGAACGCCGCACGCGGGTGCAGGTCACGAGCTTTCGCACGCTTCTTCACATCGACCTCCCGACGGGCGAGATCGATCGATTCGAGGTCGCCGAGCTCCTCTCCTCCCTCGGCAAACAGCGTGGTGTCGCCGCGGACGTCGTGGTCCTGAGCCGAGAAGCGATAGCGATGGACCGGACACTGGGCGGTCCCGCCGACGGCCTTCGAGAATTCGAGCCCGGCGAGCCCCGCGCGCTCCTCGCGGAGCGCGGCCTCGTCGAGCTCGCTCAGCCGGAAGTACTCCCACCACGTGGCCTTGTCCTCGCGGCGGTGCCACTCCAGCATCTGCGCCACCAGCCAGCGCGCCTGCTGCTCCGGGGTGCGGTCCACTGCCGAGTCCGGTACGCCCACGGTGAGCCGCGCGGCGAGCGCCGCGAGGCGTTTTCGCCGCTCGTCGAGCGCTTCGGGAGGCTCGCCCTCGCCGAGCTCCGGCCGCGGCAGGCTCATCCCCTCCGCGATCGCCTCCCCGCGCACGCGCTCGAGCCAGTCGCGCAGCTTCCAGGCCGACACGCAGTCGTCGCGGTTGTACTGCTCGACCGCCGTGCGGCTCTTCTCGGGGATCGATTCGGGCTCGGCGAGCTCGAGCGCGCGCTCGATCACGCGGCGGTGCGCTCCGGCCTCCCGCAGGTCGAGCTCGCGGCGGAAGCCGTGGACCGGTTCGAGGTCCTTCAGCGAGTAGCGCTCGACGCCCACGCGCACGCCCTGACGCAGGACGGCGTAGAGGTCGACGAAGCGCTCGCCGCGGAGCAGCCGGTCGAGCTCGTCCTCGCGCGTGGCGTACCGGCCCATCAGGCGCTTCAGCGCCGCGGGCTCGTAGGGCGCGTAGTGGTAGACGTGGAAGTCCGGGTGCTCGGCCCAGCGGGCCGTCAGCGCATCGATCAGCGCCTCGAAGCCGCGCCGCTCGTCCGTCGCGCCGAGCGCCCAGACCGCCTCGTAGCGGGCGACGCCTTCTGCGTCGGCCCACACCCACCCGAACAGGTACTCGCGCCCGCCGCCGTCGACGAACGGATCGCCTTCGAGGTCGAGGAACACGTCCCCCGGCGACGGCTCGGGCAGCCGGGCGAGCCCTGCGCCCGGCTCCGTCACCGGAATCACCTCGTAGCGGGGCGTCTCGAGCGGACGCGACTCGACCTGGATCCGGGCCTGGTGGTGCACCCGCGTGTAGCTCTCGACGGACCCCCGCGCGGGCCGCGGTTCGAGCGGGAGCGCGGCGCCGGCGAGCTTCACCACCGTGCCGATGCCGATGCCCTCGAGCCCGCGCTGGTGCAGCCGGCTCATCCCCGCCACGAGCGAGAGGTGGTCGTCGGTGCGGCGCCGCGTGTCGCAGACCGGCCACCAGCGACAGACGTCGCAGTGGGGCACCGGCTCGGGATACGTCGAAGCGTCGCCCCCGCCGTCGAGCACCCTCTCGAGGCACGCGCGAAGCTGCTGGGTATAGGCGAGGAAGTCGGTCACCCGGAAGCGTTCCGGGTCTGCGAACCCTCCCGGCTTCACGACGTACATCTGCTCGGGCAGCGCGTCCTGCACGAGGCGCACGAGGTCGGAGTAGAGGCAGATCTGGAGCACCGTGCCGCCGCGCGTCTCGCTCGCGAGCTTCGTGTCCACCACCTCGTACGACCACGCGCCGAGCGCGCTCGGCCTCTCGACCCGCAGCAGCACGTCGGCCCGCCCGCGCCAGCGCCCGTCGATCAGCACGGCCTGCGCGATCGCGGGCACGCCCCGACGCATCGCCGCCTGCGTGCGCTCGAAGGCCTCGGGCGACACGCCGGCGTCGTCGAGCGCGAGCACCTCGAGCCCGCGCTCGCTACGCAGGTAGTCGAGGTACGCACGCTCGTGGGTGTCGCCCCGCTCCCGGAGCACCGCGAGCATGGGATCGTGCCAGTCGGGCACCTCGAGGCGGCCCTCGGCGGAGAGCCGGTCGAGCTGCGTCAGGTGCCGGCAGCCGAGGTGGCCGGCGAGGTCGCCGGCGGAGAGGAGGAAGCGCGAGGCCTCGAGCTTCATGGCGTGCGCGGGAGGCTACCCCGCCGGACCGGGGGCGCACCAAGAGGGCCGGAACGACCCGACCCGATCTGAGGCTGGGACCGAAGCCGATCTACCTCGAGATCACAGATCCGGTCTGACCGTCAGGGAGTTCTCCCGGGATGCCGAGCGCGCGCGGGAGGAGCCACCTGCTGAGCGCCATGCCAGATGGCGACGATCCAGACGACGTTGCCGCGAAGCCGGTAGAAGAAGCGGTAGGGTCGAACGATGACCTCTCTGTGCGGAAGCTCGGGGAACTCTGGAAGATGCCGCCCCGAACCGGGAAATCGCTCCAAGCGTCGAAGCACCCTTTCGGCCTTCGAGCGGAAGCGTCTCGCCGCGACGGGATCGTCGTCGGCGATGTGGGCGATCACAGCGACGAACTGTCGCCGAGCCGCTCGCGTGAAGCGAAGGATCACCCGCGGCGGCGGGTGAGGACCTTGTCAGTGTCTGCCAGAACTCGTTCGAGGGAAGTCCCGCGACCGGAGGCGATCTCTCGCTCGCCACGAGCAAGCGCGCGGAGCATCTCGCGCTCCCGCTCACCGCGCTCATAGGCGTCGACGCTCAGCAAGATCGCCTGCGTACGCCCTCGCTGGGTGAGCCTGAGCGGGCGATTCGAGCCGCGGACGCGCCGGACGACGCCTGCCGGGTCGTCGACGAGCTGAGAAACAGTGATGGCTGTCGAGCGCTTGGCCATGCTCAGCCTCGGATGGGACGGACAGTCGAAGTGTACCGACCGCCGCTCCCCCCACCAGGCTCTCGGAGCGTGAACCCCGGTGCCCGTCGCTCCACATCCCATCGGCGGGACGACGCCTACCGCGGCTGGCTCGTAGCTACAGGTTCTTCGCAAAGAACGCTTCGAGCTTCGCCCAGGCGTCCTTCGCCGCAGCCGCGTGATACGACTCCTTGCGCTCTTCGCAGCAGAAGCCGTGGACCGCGCCCTCGTAGTTTTCGATCGCGTAGTCGAGCCCCAGCGCGCGCAGCCGCTCGTCGATCCGCTGCACTTCCTCCTGGGGGATGAAGAAGTCCTCGCGTCCGAAGAAGAGGTGTAGTGGACACCGGATCTTGTCGGCGCGATCGAGCAGCGCGCCGATGCCGCCGCCGTAGAACGGCGCGCAAGCCTGGATCTCGCCGGGCAGCTCGCACGCGGAGTACTCCGAGAATGGGCCTATCAACGGCCCTATCGCACCTCGAACCAACGCACCAAGCGCCTCGCGCCTTGGCTGCGCTACTACAACCGCGAGCGACCGCACTCCGCTCTCCGAGGTCTCCCCCCTCACAGCCGAACCAGGAGGTCCAGATGACGAACGCACCTGGACTCAACACCTAGCGTCGGTTCCCGAAGAGACGCAGGAGCATGAGGAAGAGGTTGATGAAGTTGAGGTAGAGCGAGAGCGCACCCGCGACGGTGTAGGCCCCGACCTGGCCCTCGGGAATCGCGAGCGCCATGGCCTTCAGCCGCTGGGCGTCCCACGCGGTGAGGAGCGTGAACACGATGACCCCGACGATGGGGATCACGAGCTGGAGCGTCTCGTTCTGCCAGAACATGCCGACGAGCATCGCGACGAGAAGCCCGATGAGGCCCATGAACGCGAACTGACCGACGCCCGCGAGACTCCGCTTCGTCACCGTGCCGAAGACCGCCGTGGCGCCGTACATGGCGGCGCACACGACGAACGTGTTCGCCACCGACTCACCCGTGTAGGCGAGGAGGATGAGCGAGAGCGTCACGCCGGTCAGCGCCGAGTAGCCGAGGAAGAGGACCGACGCGGTCGCAGCGGAGAGCTTGGCGACCCGGGCCGAGAGGAAGATCACGAGGCCGAGCTGCGCGATGATGAGCCCGAAGAACAGGATCGGGTTCTTGGCGAGGGTCTGGACGGCGCGCTCGCTCGAGGCCACCGCGAACGCCACGCCGGCCGTGACGCCGAGCCCGACGCACATCCACCCGTAGACGCCGCGCAGGAAGGCGGAGACCCGCTCCTGGACTGCCGTCTCGGAACCGTACGAAGCGGGGATCTGGGTGGTGGGCATGGCTGTGGTCCTCCTCTGGCGGGGAGTCTACACGACCGGACGGCCCGTCTCTCTCTCGTGTAGACGCCGACGACCCGCGTGCGCCGGCGCCTCAGCGCCGCAGCTCCGCCGCCCGGCGCTCCGCCTTCTCCCACATCCGGAGGTAGCCCTCCGCCGACTTGAAGAGCGGCTCGAGCTCCGCGTCGCTCACGCCGTCGCGGCGGACGTCCTCGATCAGCTCGGCCACGAGGCCGATGTGGGCCATGCCCTCGGTGTTGAAGTCGATCGTGCGATTGCCGACGTGCGGCTCGGTGAACGTCACGTCGCCCGCGTAGGACTCGAACGGGTACGTGACGGGGTCGGTCTGGGGACTCCCGCAGCTGCTCCGCGGGCCGAAGCGCGGACCAGGCGCGCCGGCGAAGCCGTTCAGGTCGAAGCCGAAGCCCTGCGCCGGGAACCCGCCGTTGTCCTCGATCCGCCGGATGCGGGTCTGGAAGCCGTCGTCCATGGTCGCGCTGGCGTTCGGCGAGCGGCAGCGGCCGAAGCCGGTGGTCGAGATGCCGCCGAGCCGGTAGAGCTTCCCGTCGTTGTCGAGCCCGTGCGTGCCCGCGGCGGGGTAGTCGTTCTGCTCGAGGAGCTCGAACGCCCGCGCGTAGCTGCGGCGCGGCATGTGGTCGAGCTCGATGATCATCCCGCGCCGCATCATCTGTCCGAGCAGGAACTCACCGAGCGGTGTCAGGCCCGCGTTCTGGCAGACCTCCGCGGTGCCGGGGGGCTGGAGGAGCAGGCCGAGGTAGGGCCGCAGCGCGCGGACGGGATCGATCGGGAAGAGGCTGACGTCGTTCGGCGCCGCGGAGACGTACTCCGCCCGCGGACGGTTCAGTCCCGAGAACGCCACCGATCCGTGGTCGAACACCGTCGGCACGCTGAAGTCACAGTCGGTCGTGAAGTTCGAGAAGTGCCCGCTGTTGAAGAAGTTGCCGAGCTCGATGAAGAACTTCTGCCCGTCGCCGGCCGAAAACGCGTTGTCGTACTTGTGCACCGGGAAGATCGCGCGCACGCCGAGGGCCTCGTAGCGGTCGAGCGCCTCCACCACGCTCGCCTCCGTGCAGGCCGGGTGCTCGGGCGACGGGGACAGGAAGCAGTCGAACAGATTGGACGTTTCGATGCCGAGCACCACCGCCATCTTCCCGCTGCGGATCACGCGGCGCGCCTCGGCGGGCGAGCGGACGATGCGGAACCAGCCGCGCCCCGGCCCGCCCTCCTGCGCGTCGATGTAGTCCTGCATGTGTACGACCTCTTGCAGGATCCGGTCGACCGCCACCATGTCGTTGCACGAGTAACGGATGGGCTGCACGCCGGCGCCGTTCACGAGATCGCAGATGATCTGGTTGGTCGTCGCGTGCTGCACCACGAGCCGCAGCCCGGAGAGGTATGCGCGCTGGAGCCAGCGGTAGTACTGCGTTTGATGGGTGGAGCTGAAGGGCGCGCTCGGCCAGTCGGTGAAGTCGGGCCAGCCCGCGGTGGCGTGATTCGCTGTCGGCGTCTCGCCCGACACGAAGGTCAGCAAGAGCTCCACGGGATCGGCGTCCTGGTGGTCGAACCCGTAGCCGAAGAGGTCCTTCCGGCCTTCTGCGCCGTGGAAGCGGCTGCAGTCCGGGAGCGCGTGCTCGATGCCGAGCGGATGGAACGGAGCCCCGTGGAAGATGCCGCCGCCGCCGAACCCGAAGTTCGAGAGGATGTGCGAGTGCGCGTCGACGAAGCCGAACACCGAGCCGTCGGGGAACTCCCGCGGGCTGACGCGCCCGACCGCATCGAGCGTCGCCTCCGGGAACTCGGCGCAGCCGCCGCGCGGCGTGAACGAGACGCGCGCCGCCGACCGCGCATCGGCGACGAGGCCCGTGGTGGAGAGATACATCCCGGACTTGCGGTGCCGGAACACGAGATGCGGGAGCGGCCGCGACTCCTGCGACCGGAGCTCCCACTCGGCGTCCGACTCGAACGTGTCGTCGAGCACGTCCGAGACCAGATGCGAAGCGCGAAGGAGAGCGGCGCCGTCGGAGACGAGGTACGACCCGGCGTCGTCGTAGAGCAGGTACGTCCCGAGCCGCGACGGCTTCAGGAAGAACGGCGTCGCGGCCCGCGGCGAGCGCTGCGAGAACGCGTAGCCCTCCCCCGACTCCGACACCGACAGCACCTTCGGGACGACGCGTCCGGGCTCGGTGGCGGCGACCGCGACGCAGCGGTTCGCCACCGCATAGACGCGCGGGTCCTCGTGCGTGCGGCGGTCGCAGGCAGCGAGGGCAAGAAGAGACAGGGCGAGCGGGAGCGCCAGGGCGAGGGGCGAGGGCTTCACGCGAACGGCCTCCGAGGGAGCGGGTGCAGCAGCAGCGGGCCGTCGATCCGGCCGCTCCGGGCGGGGCAGCTTACCATGCGGTCGGTACGGAGGGCGAGGCGCCCCTCGGGAGCTGCAGGTTTCCCCGTGATCTCGCGCGCTTCTGGCGCGGCCGAGGAGCTGGCGGGATCGGGGCAGCCCGCTCAGCGCTCGCGCGGTCGACTCCCCGAAGCTGCGCTCGGAGATCTCGGGGCTCACACGCGGCTCCCCTTGCTCCCCCGGCCGCGGCCGCGCGTAGCGGCGACCGGGCGGGGCGCCTCCTCGAGGATCTCGAGGATGTCCCGCGCCCAGTACACACGGTTTCGCTTCGCCTCCGCCATGCGCGAGACGATGCCCGCCCCTTCCAGCCGGTCGATCGCGCGCTGGGCCGTGGTGAAGGCGACGCCAAGGCGCTCGGCAAGCCTGGCGACCGTCCAGAACGGGTTCTCGGCGAACAGATCGAGAGCCCGGTCCGGCAGCTTGGAGGGCGCGGCGGCGAGCTCGCCGCGCCACCGGACGAGCAACGCATCGATGTGCTGGATGCGGGCCAGGGCGTCCTCCGCCTGCTCGGCCACGCCGCGGAAGAAGTAGCCGAGCCACGCCTCCCACTCGCCCTGCTGCGTGACGGCGAGCAGGCGCGCGTAGTACTCCTGCCGCGTCGCCTCGAAGTAGGCGCTGAGATAGAGGAGGGGAGACGAGAGGATCCCCTTCTCGATCAGCAGCAGCGTGATGAGCAGCCGGCCCACGCGCCCGTTGCCGTCCAGGAAGGGATGGATCGCTTCGAACTGCGAGTGCGCGAGCGCCGCGTGGACGAGGGGCGGCATCGAGTCGTCATGGAGGAACGCCTCCCATGCGCCGAGGCACTCCATCAGCCGGTCGACGGGCGGGGGCACGTAGGTGGCCTCGGAAGGCGTGCACCCGGCCGGCCCGATCCAGTTCTGGCTGCGCCGGAACTGTCCGGGCGTGGCCGCATCTCCGCGTACGCCGTGCATCAGTTTCTCGTGAAGCTCGCGCACGAGTCGGAGCGAGAGCGGGAGATCGCGCAGGCGCTCGACCCCGTACTCGAGCGCGACGACGTAGTTGCCGACCTCGCGCAAATCCGCCGGACTGCGCTCGACGGCCGCACCGGCTTCGGCCGCGAGCAGCTCGCCGAGGGTCGCCTGCGTGCCCTCGATCCGGCTCGACAGCACGGCCTCGCGGCGAACGAACGGCCGGATCAGGAGGTGTGGATTCGGGAGCCGCCGTCCCTCGCCGGCAAGCCGCCCGACGGCCCGATCCGCCGCGGAGAGCGCTGCCACGAGGCTCGCGCTCCATTCCAGCGCGGGCGGAAGCGGCGCCGGCACGTAGGCGAAGAGGCCGCCGGAAGCCCGGACCCGCCGGCCATGGGGCTGTCGCTTCTCCGCTTCGGCCATGGCCACCCCTGTTTGCGGCCGTGAGAACAACCAGTGGCCTTATTAGCGCCGATGCGGCTTCTCGAAAAGAGCGCTCCCGGGGCAGCACCTGGCCGGTCAGGGGGCCGGAGCGTCCCGGACGTCGATCTTGCCGGTGACCGCCGCGCAGATGAGGGCGGTGCGGAGCTCCTTCAGGCGGTCGATGGCGGCAAGGACTTTGGAGACGAGGGCGTCGATGCCACGCGCTTGGGCTCGGATGAATTCGACGATGCGCTCCTGTTCTGCGATCGGCGGAATGGGTGTCGAGAACCGCCCGAGGTCCGGCATGCAGACCCTTCACCCGGTCTAGAATCCCCCGATCGGAGGCCCCCCTGCCGACCCTGCTGCGCGACGCGAGCGAGATCCCGCGCTGGGACGACACGGCCGACGTCGTGGTCGTGGGCCTCGGCGCCGCCGGCGCGTGCGCCGCGCTCGAGGCCGCGCGCGCGGGCGCCGACGTGCTCGTGCTCGAGCGCGCGAGCGGCGGCGGCGGCACCTCTGCCATGTCGGGCGGCGTACTCTACCTGGGCGGGGGCACGGCGCTCCAGCGCGCGTGCGGCTTCGAGGACAGCCCCGAGGCGATGTACGCCTACCTGATGGCCTCCCTCGGCGACGCGCCCGATGAGCCGAAGGTGCGCCTCTACTGCGAACGGAGCGTCGAGCACTTCGACTGGCTCGTGGCGCAGGGCGTCCCGTTCAAGCCCACCTTCTACGACGGCACGAGCAGCGAACCCCCGACCGACGACGGCCTCGTGTGGTCGGGCTCGGAAAAGGCCTGGCCCTTCTGCGAGCTGGCGAAGCCGGCGCCGCGCGGCCACGTACCGCGCATGGAACACCAGGCCGGCCCGATGTTCATGCGCGCGCTACTCGCTACGGTGTCGGCGATCCCGGCGCGCATCGCCCCCGACCACCGCGTCGCGGCGCTCGTGCGCGAGCGCGACGGCCGCATCGGCGGCGTGGTCTCGAGTCACGCAGGCGCGGAGCGCGCGATCCGCGCGCGCCGCGGCGTGGTACTTGCGACGGGCGGCTTCATCCACAACGACGAGATGCTCGCCGCGCACCAGCCCCGCGTGCGCGGCGTGAAGTTCCGCGTGGGCAGCGAAGGCGACGACGGCAGCGGCATCAATCTCGGTGTCGCCGCCGGCGCCGCGACCCGTCACATGGACGCCGTCTCGGTGGCGCTCCCGGTGACCCAACCCTGGGGCCTGCGCCGCGGCATCCTGGTGAACGCGCAGGGCCAGCGCTTCGTGAACGAGGACGCGTACTACGGACGGCTCGGCGAGCGCGCACTGCTGCACCACGGCGGCCGCGCATGGCTCGTCGTGGACGACGCGGTGTTCGAGAAGCCGGAGTACGACCACCCGCTCGCGGCGGTCGGGAGCTCGCCGACGGAGCTCGCGCGGGAGCTTGGGCTGCCGGAGGGGAGCCTCGAGGCGACGCTCGCCCTGTACAACCGCCATGCGGAGCGGGGGGAGGATCCGGTGTTTCGCAAGGCGGCGGAGTACGTGGTTCCACTGAGGAAGGGGCCGTTCGGAGCGTTCGATTGCACCGTGGAAGGGGCGCTTTATGCGGCGTTCACGCTTGGCGGGCTCGCGACGGATGTGGACGGGCGGGTGCTCGGGCCGGACGGAGGGGCGATATCGGGGCTGTTTGCGGCGGGGAGGTGTGCGTCGGGGCTGTCGGTCGGGGGGTATTCGAGCGGGGTTTCGCTCGGAGACGGAACATTTTTCGGTAGAAGAGCAGGAGGATTGCTGGCAACCTCCGAGTCCGCTCGGTCGAGGAGATCGACCCGGACTTGAGTCACCCTGGAAGCGACGAGAGAACTGCTCAAGAGTTGTTGGTCACATTGAGGTTGCAACGAAGCCATGCGCTTAGCCGAGCACTGTATTTACACGATCGTTACGCGAGATGTCCTCGATGAAGTGGCGCTCGCCCAAAGTCCGCTGCGGCGCTCCGAAGGAAAGTCCTGGGCGACGGCCGTGCGACTCTTGGCCGAAGCGCGGCGGCGATCCTTGGATCTACCCATTGTGATTGCCGATGCAAAGGACTGTTCCCGCTTGTTGTATTGGGGTTTGCTCACGGACATTGCGGTCGCCGGCTCCAGCACTACGTACACGGCTGATCGACTCCGACCGATCCGGGGCATACATGCTCCGCAAGAGTTGGTTCTGCTGTCATCCGGAGAGTTCATTGCACAATACTTCATACGCTCCTATGCGCTCTGTGTAACGCCTCAATTCTTGGTCGACTCCCCGGAAGACTTCACGCAAGAAGTCTTTGTCTCGCCCGAAGAAGGCCCGTCGCCCGAGCTTCTTGTTGAAGGCCGCGCGATCCGTGTAACGGTCAATGCCTACGAGCGAAACCCCGAAGCTCGTCGCAAGTGTATTGAACACTTTGGGTGTCGTTGCTCGGTATGCGGATTCGAATTTTCGGCTCGCTATGGTGAGCTCGGCGACAATTTCATTCACGTACACCATGTCTCTTCAATTTCGCTCGCTGGCGGCGAACATGTCGTCGATCCAGTTCGTGATCTTCGTCCCGTCTGCCCGAACTGCCACGCAATGCTCCACCGCGCTGACCCGATGCTGACGATCGAGGACCTGCGCGCACGTCTGCGTTCGTGATCCAAAGACGCACCTCAACACTTGTCACGCCTCCCTACATCAAGACGTAGTTCTTCTCCGTTGAACGTGCCGCTCGGCGTCGGGGCGGAAGCGCCCTCGCCGATTCCGGTTCCCCGCCACCCTCGCCTCGAGCTGGAGAGCCGAACCGCCTAGAGACCGCCACCCAACAGTTCCCGCCATCTGCGATCCAGTCCCACGAGGACGGCCCCGCCCTCCCACACCTGCGCTCCCGCCGCCTCCGCCTGCCCGTAGGCCCAGCGCGTGATCTGCCGCGACGCGTCGAGGTCATGGAGCAGTCCCTTCGCGTCGAACTCGTCCGCCAGCTCCGCGCCATGCTCTTGGTTGCGCTCGCACCACCGCTCGAGATGCTCGAACGCCGGCAGCAGGTCTCGCTTGTGGGTGTTGCAGGATGCGTGCGCGAGGACGAAGCCATGGCCGAGGTCGCTTGCGTAGCGCGACCAGGGTACGAAGTGGTCGACGGCACCGTCGCGGCCGATGCCGCAATGACAGTAGAAACACCGACCCGCCTGGGTGTCGCGTAGGATCGACTGGAAGGCGACCAGCGACGAACGCTCGGAGCCGAAGAGGAACTCACCGAGCTCGTGCGCCTCGCCGACGAGGTCCCTGTTCTCGGCGAGGCCGCGCACGAAGCGCGTCCAGGCGCCCTGTACCAGATCCTGGAGCAAGGGGTGGTATCGCCGGAAGCAGAAGGCGACACCGGGTAGCAGCACGATCTCGTGAGGGGACTTTCCTGGCCCATAGAGGAAGCGCAGCTCCTCGCGTCCCACACGCTGGAGCTTCCAGAGCGGCATGACCTCGATCGTGCGCGCGACGCCGGAGACGATCCCGTTCCACGTCTTGCGCTCCCGCATCAATGCGCCGAGCGAGCCACCGTGGCGGGCGTGTTCCGCTTCGAGCCTGCTCAGGATGGCCGCCTGCCGGCCTGTGTTCTGCTTGAGCACGCGCCCCGGGATGCCCCGGCCGGCCGGCATGTAGGGCACGACCTGCCTCCAGTACAGGCGCACGAAGTGCTCGGCGAGAGTGCGCGTGGGAACGCTGAGCGCTGCACACGAGTCATCCCCATCCTCGATCGCGACCTGCGCGAGTGCGAGGAGGAGCGCAAACTTGTAGGTCGCGGTGAAGAGGCCCTCGTAGAGCAGCCGCTGTACGCGGACGAGGAACTGGATCTGCTCCTCGGGGCTCGGTGCGCTCATCGCCCGCCGTCATCCGGAGCGTCGTCGTAGTAGCCCTTCCCGGGAATGCAGTGACGCACCCCGCCGCGCGGGTCGGCGGTGTCACCGTGGAATCGAGGGATCAGGTGCAGGTGGAGGTGCACCACCGTCTGGCCTGCGGCCGCACCCTCGTTCACGCCGAGGTTCCAGCCGTCGGGGTGGAGCTCGGCATCGAGCGCTGCGCGAGCTGTCACGCTGGCCGCCCACAGTGCGGCCCGCTCGGCATCGGTCGCCTCGAAGAGGGAAGGCATGTGTCGCCTGGGGATCACCAGCGTGTGACCCAAGGACACCGGAAAGCCATCGCGGATCGTGAGGGTGAGCGCGTCTTCGGCGACGATGCGTTCCCGGGGCAGAGTGCAGAACGGGCAGTCCACAGGGCGATCCTACTACGGCCACGCAGGCGCTCGTGAGTAGTAGAATCGGCCGGTGTCCGATGCCGATCTGGATCTACGCGTGCGGCTCGCCGCGTTCGATTTCCTGGCGCGCGAGCAGACTCGGAATGGGGGCGTCTTCCCAGCCTCGGTCCTCAACGAGGGCTTCGTCTTCGAGGGCCAGCAGGTTCGACTCAAGGGCCAACAGGGGATCTTCAAGCCAGCAATCCTGCCCTCGCTTCCGCTCTCGATCACCACCGCCCCGATCGATCCTCGCCGGCCGCGTCCGTACGACGACGGATTCTCGTCGGACGGCTCGATCCTCTACTACCGCTACCGAGGGACGAATCCAGAGCACTTCGAGAACGTCGGCTTGCGAAGACTCATGAAGGAACGATGCCCCCTGGTCTATTTCCATGGCATCGAGCGCGCGACATACCTGGCAGCGTGGCCCGTCTATGTCGTCGCGGACGAGCCGAGCCGACTACGATTCTTGGTCCAAGTCGAGGCGGCACGTTTCTCGGAGGCGGCGCCCACCGAGCCCGATGATGCCGAAGCCCCGCTTCGGCGCCGGTACGCCACTCACGAGGTCCGCGTGCGGCTTCACCAGCAGGAGTTCCGGGTACGAGTCCTTCGGGCCTACCGCGAACGCTGTGCGCTCTGCCGCCTCCGATACGAGACGCTCCTCGACGCTGCGCACATCACGCCCGACAGCGACCCTCTCGGTGAGCCGCTCATCTCGAACGGCGTCGCGCTCTGCAAGCTGCATCATGCCGCCTTCGATCAAGACTTCATTGCGATAAGGCCTGACTACACGATCGAGGTGCGTGCCGACGTGCTGGAGGAGCACGACGGTCCGATGCTCCTGCACGGCCTCCAAGAGATGCACGGGCGCGCGATCGTGCTTCCGGCGAACCAGGGGTTACGCCCGGACCGACTTCGCCTCGAAGAGCGGTACGAGCAGTTCCGACGAGCTGCTGGCTGAGGTGGCTGCGAACCGATCGATGCTCCCATTCATCAAACTGCGGGTAGAACCGGCTCCGCGGCAGGGACTTCCGTGGAAGCCGCGGTCGCCTCGACCGCTCGCAGCACGATGGCGAGCTTTCGCTTGTAGTCCGTGTGACCGGACACCAGGTGCGACACGTCCACGTTCACGAGGGCGGGGGAGCAGATCTCGAGTGGCGCGACGCCGATGGGCTTCTCGGTGAAGCCCATCGCGACGGGGTAGAGACGGGAAAGGATGGCGTCCCGCTTCGACCAGACGTTGAACGTACGCCCACGGACTGCGCTGAGAGCGGTGTCCCAGCTCCCCGCCTTCCCACGTGACGCGGCGCCGCCCAGCAGATACACGTCGCGGACGATTTGGCGATCTACGTTGGCCAGCGCTTGAAGCGCGGAGTAGATGACGCGCGCGCCGAGCGAGTGTCCCACGAGGATGAAGCCGGCGGGGTGCTTGGTGCGCAGGAGCAGCTCGGCGAGCAGGCCGCCGGTCATCGAGGCGCGAGCCACCGCCGTGTGCCACGGATTCATCGCGAGACCCGCCACGAGCGAGATTGCGCCGAGAGCGAGAGGCTGCTTGCGATCGTGTCCTCCAGCAAGTCTTCTCGCGGTGGCCTTGAGGATGCTGCTCTTCGCAGCTCCAGTGAGTGCCGCGCTCGCGAGGTCGTGGAGGCGCTTCGACTCCCAGGCCACGTGGTACAGCGGGTTGTCGCCGAACCGCTCGGCGAGACCCGGCTCCCAGTCACGCCCACCCCTCGCGCGTTGCGTGAGAAAGCCGTCGATCACGACCACGGCTGGGCCGTGACCCGATCTGAGCTTCGTGATCGCGAACCCTTCGATCGGTCCCGTGTACGCTTGGCTGACGCGTGCGCCATGGTGCGCGCCGAGCGCCGCGCCGGCTGCAGTCACGACTGCGGTTCCGCCCGCGACGCCCAGCCCTGCCCCGAGCGCCGCCAGCGATGCGCTCGTGAGCGCAGCCCCCGAGAGCGTCTCGATCGCGGTGCCCGTCGCGGCCGCACCGAGCCAGCCCCAGGCTCCGAGCGCTGCCGCCATGCCCGGCGCCGCCACCAGCGCCACAGGCGCGAGGAGCACTGCGCCACCGACGCCGCCCGCCACCACGCGCGCGAGCTTGCGCAGGTTCCGCTTCTCGGGCTGGAAGAGGGTTCGAAACTCGGCCAGGTCGTCGAGGCGAGCCCGCGAGGTCTCGAAGGAGGGGATGGTCCCGTCATGGACGGCACAGAGCTCGTCGCTCCACAGAGCGCGCATTCGTCCGAGAAGATCCTCGGGGAGTGTGTCGTGCGGTCCGCGCGCCATATCGTTGCACACGCGACAGCGCAGCGTCCTGCCGCCGCAGCGTTCACACCGAAACTCGTCACGCGCAAAGCGCCGACGCTGCTCGAGTCGGTGCATCGTGCGATGGAGGCACCACGAGCAGTGACCCCGATGACGTTCTTCCATCGCGGGATGGTACCCGGTGTGGCTCGGCAAAGCGCCCAACGCTGGGATCCGGCCGCCGCCCCGGCCCAGCGAGGAGCCTCCGGCGTCCGTGACCGCATCCGACACACCCCTACGGCACACTGTGACCATGCCGCCCCCCCGGCTCCACCTCAGCAAGTCCCGCTACCTCGCGGGCCTCCAGTGCCCGAAGCGCCTCTGGCTCACGGCCCACGAGCCCGAGCTCGCGACGCCGGCGGATGCGGCGCAGGAGGCCATCTTCGATCTCGGCCACCGCATCGGACGACGCGCGCATGCGCTCTTCCTCGGCGGGGTCTTGATCCGCGACCCGGCCCGGCGACACGCCGAGGCGTTGGACGAGACGCGCGAACTCCTGCGCGACCCCGCGGTCCCCGCCGTCTTCGAGGCGGTCTTCGAGCACGAGGGCGTGCGCGTCCACGTGGATGCGCTCGAGCGGCTGCCGGACGGCGCCTTCGGGTTGAGGGAGGTGAAGGCGACGGCGGGGGTGAAGGACCAGCACCGCCCCGATGTCGCCGTGCAACGCTGGGTGGTCGAGGGCTCGGGCGTCCGCGTGGCTTCCGCCGAGCTCGTGCACCTGGATGCCACGTACGTGCGCGGGCCCGACGGGATCGATGCCTCTCGGCTCTTCCGCCGCGTCGAGCTTGGACAGGAGCTCGACCGCGAGAGCGCGGAGGTCCCGATCCGCGTCGCCGAGCAGCACGCGGTGCTCGCACGGGAGAACGCACCCGACATCGAGCCGGGCCCGCACTGCAACCAGCCCTACCCCTGCGAAATTCTGGGCGCACTGCACGCGCGCGAAGCCCGCGGACTGGATCTTCCACCTCCCGCACATCCGCACGAAGCGACGCTTCGAGACGCTCGTGAGCCGCGGTATCGAGCGCATCACCGAGATCCCCGAGGACTTCTCGCTGAGCGAGCTCCAGTCCCGCGTGCGCGAGGCCCACCGGAGCGGTCTGTCCTTCGTATCGCCCGATCTCGGGGCCGATCTATCCGGTCTCGGACCGCCCGCGCTCTACTTCGATCTCGAGTCGATCGCGCCTGCCGAGCCGATCTACACCGGGACGCACCCCTACCAGCGCATCCCGTTCCAGTGGTCGCTCCACCACGCGGACGCGGCCGGCGCGCTCTCCCACCGCGCGTTCCTGGCCGACGGGCGCAGCGATCCGCGTCGCGAGTTCGCCGAGACGCTCCTCGCCGCGGCCGGAGACGGCGAGCTTCCCGTCCTCGTCTGGTCCTCGTTCGAGCGCTCGACGCTGGGCGACCTGGCGGATGCGTTCCCGGACCTCTCCGCGCGCCTGCACGCGCTGCGCGAGCGCCTCGTCGATCTCTTGAAGATCGTTCGGCGGCACGTCTACCACCCGGAGTTCTCGGGGTCGTTCTCGATCAAGAGCGTGGCGCCGGCGCTCGCGCCGGGCTTCGGATGGGACGACCTCGCAGACTGCTCCGGCATCAGCGAAGGCGCCTCCGCCTCGGCGGCGTTCGAGCGGATCGCGGCAGGCGAGACAACGGACGCTGAGAAAGAGCTTCGGGTACGAGAGGCGCTGCTGGCGTACTGCGAGCGCGACACGGAAGCGCTCGTGCGGGTGCACATGGCGCTCGGGGCGGGGCCCCGGTGAGTCCAAGGGTTCACCTCGGCTCGGACTTGCCACGTCGTGGCCGCTTCGTCATGGTGTGACGCCCCTCCTCGAGCGAATCGCCCATCCTCTCGTTTCACGATGAGACATCCATGCCGCTTCGCGCCGGCGCACGCATCTGGATCCCGTGCGAGATCAAGCCGGGGACCTTCTCCCACGAACCGATGGTTCGTGTGGAATCGGATGCGGGGGAGTGGCTCGGCTTCGTCGACGAAACGCTCCTGAAGGACCGGGACATTCGCGAAGGTCGAACGTGGATCCTCGGAACGATCGACGAAGTGGCCGGAGGGCGCTTCTGGGCGCGGCTCCCCGGACATCCTGTTCGGGCCCGGGGATCCTCCCGACTCAGGATGGAACCCTGTCCGCAGAGACCACCCCATACACCGCGATGCGATCCCGAAACACGCGATACTGCGCGATGCTCGATCGGACGTGTCTCCATTGCACCTCCGTCACGAGCCCGAGCCGCCGGAGGCACCAGAAGAGCGGGTACGCGAGCAGCCCGCGCAGGAAGATCCGCCTCGCGGAGGGCATGATGCGGTCGGTGATCTCCGAGAGCGTGACGTTTCGGAACCCCGCGGCCGTGAGCTGCGCTGCTAACTGGTCCAGCGTCGTCAGATTCAAACCGCCCCAGCCGTCGCTCCACTCCTCGAGGAGCCCTCGCTCGGCGGCGCCCAGCTCCCGCGGCGCCAGGAAGCCGTCCACCACCAGGAGCCGCCCGCCCGGGCGCAGGACGCGATGCATCTCCTGCGCGAACGCCGACTTCGGCGCCGCATAGCACGCGCTCTCGCTCGCGAACGCCTTGGTGAATGTCCCGTCGGCGAAGGCGAGCCGCAGGTAGTCCATCACGAAGAACGAGACGCGGTCGCCGACGGAACGCCGGGCGCCGAACCGGCGCGCGCGTTCCGCCTGCCGGGGGCAGAGGGTGACGCCGACGCCGCGCACGCCGTGCTCGGCCGCCAGACACACTGTGGTTCCGCCGGTTCCGCAGCCTGCCTCGAGCACGACGTCACCCGCCGAGAGCCCGAGCCCCTCCGCGATTGCCTCGTTCTGCCGCTGGAAGGCTTCGCTGCGGCCCTCGGTCCCGTCGACCGAGAAGCCGTAGTTCATCGAGCGCGTGACGCGGTCGGTCCAGAAGTACTCGTAGAAGAACTGGGACTCCGCGTAGTAGCGCGCGATCCGGCGTCGCAGCGCGTGCGCGGAGCGCTCGGGATGGGGGGACGCCCGTTCGTCGGCCCGCGCCGCTGGACCGGCACCGCTGACAGCCTCGCTGCGCGGGTCCATCGCGCCCGCGGCGTCAGTCACGGGACCCGCCCCGCAGCGCGCTCGAGGCGCGTGACGCGACAGCCCGAGCGAGGCTTGCCGCTCGCGAGCTCGTGTAGGTGGCGTGCCACCCGAGGAGCAGCCGGCGCGCCCAGGTGACGAGCGCGGGGTCGTGCGGCAGGCCCTGCCGGTACCGCTCGCTGTCGATCCAGCGGAGGGGCGCGAAGATCGCCGGCTCCTGGAGCGGCCAGAGCCGGCACGGCTTCTTCGAAGAGTTCGTCGCAGTGAGGATGGCGTTCACCGCGCGCCGCGCGGCTTCGTTCGCGCCCTCCATCGTCGCGAGGTCGGTGTAGGTCTGCACGTAGTCGGCCGCGAGGAAGAGGTTCGGGACGCGGGTTTGCGCCCGCGGTCGCGCGCTCCACGACCCGGTCGTGTTGACCAACAGCGGCTCGATGTTGAATCGCACGGTGATGGGCACTGGGGGATAGGTGGGGAGAAGGATCGGAAAGTCGAAGAGGTCCTCGTCCACGAACGAGCCGACCACGTTGGTTGGATCGAAGTTCTGATCGTTCGGCCGGTTGAGGTGCGCGACGAGCTGCGCGATCACCTCTTCCTGGAGCTGGGGGTGCGTGCAGTCTCTGGCGATCTTGCAGCAATAGCCCTTCTTGAACCAGTCCGATACGTCGACCGAGAGGATGTCGACGGTCTCCCCATTCCCGTACTTGGAGAGGTCGACGTTCCGCCAGAACTGCATCTGGGCGATGGAGGTGAGGGCCCACTGCGAGTCGGCGTAGGCCACGTGGCCCTTGCAGCCATGGAATGGCTTGCGCAGATAGAGCTGGATCCCGTTCATCCAGTTGACCTCGAGCTCCGCGATCCGCGACAGCGTGGGGTCCACAGCGCGCAGCTCCTTCGTCAGCAGTTGGGTCATCTTCTCGCACGGGACGGCGCACACGTAGAGGTCGGCCGTGATGACGGTGTCGGCTTCGGAACCCCTTCCCCAGGGCCGAACGACGACTCCGGTGATCTTTGTCTTGTCCGCACATTGCAGCGACATCACCATCGTATTGGGGTGGAAGTCGACGCCCCGCGAACAAAGGTCCTTCACCCACGGATCGATCCACACGTCGTTCGTCGGTCCGTCGAGGACGCGATCGACCTGGCCTTTTGAGCGCGCCATGTCGAACATGAGCTGGAGGAGCACGTAGCCCGCGGTTCGCGTGCTCATCCTTTCGGGCACCGCCGCGACGAGCGTTCGCGACAAACCCTGCGCGCAGTACTTCTGATATTTCTCGGAGCGGTTCGCTGCGTCGGAGAAGTCCCACCACGAGAGATACTCGTATTCCCCGAACCGCCTCCCCTCGCAGCTGGTGAGGAGCACGAGCAGCCGGTCGGCGAAGAAGGCGGCGTCTTCCGGCGGAAGGTCCCACGCCTCGACGAAGCGAGGGAAGTTCATGAGGAGGTCCCAGGGGGTGGCGTGCAGCGGAATGACGAGCGGCTTGCCATCGACGCGCGCGAAGTGCGCCTCGTCCGTGGGCGTGAGATGGCCGATCACCGGCGGGCGGATACGCTTCATCGTGTCGATGACGTGGCGATAGAACCCGGGAAAGAACCGGAAGCCATGCTCCGCGGGGAGCCCCGCGAGGTCGGGGTACTTCTCCGGAACCTTCAAGCTTCGCGACTTCCCTCCGAAGCCGGGACGCCAGTCATAGACTTCCACCTGGAACCCGCGCTCGATCAGCTCGTGCGCCGCCGTCAAGCCGGCGACGCCCCCGCCGAGGACTGCAACCTTCACCGGTCCCTCCTCCCGTTCATTCGTGATCTCATCCCGAGAGCCGCGCGGCGTGCCCCAGGGCCCCCATGGCCTCGAAGAGCCGCCGCGCCGCTAGCGTCTCGACGGCGGCGAGGTCCTCGTCGCCGAGCGCGCGCGCGAGCGCGGCGCGTCGCTCGTGCAGGAACGGCCGATGGGTCTCGGCTCCCGTCTGCTCGAGGAGCTCCGCCGCTCGCGCGAGCGCTCGCGTGGCCGCAGAGCGGGCCCTCGCGCCGTCGCGAACGACCCACGCGTGCGCGCGTGCGAGCTGGGCCTCGCACTCGTAGAGACGCGCGTTGAGACGCCGGCCGATCGCAACCGCCTCGGCGGAGCGCAGGGCGGCGCTCTCGGGGTCTCCGACACCGAGGTGTGCCTCGGCGAGCCATGCCAGGATGCTCGGCTCCTCGAACCGGTTCGCGCGCTCCTCGCGTCCGATCGCGATCGCCCGTTCGAGCGCGTCGATCGCGGCCCGCCACTCCCCGTTGAGGCAGCTCGCCACTCCGAGCGCCTTGTACGCGAGCACGCGCGAGAAGCCGCTCCCCGTCGCGTCGGCGATCGCCACCGCGTTGGCGGCGTGTGCGGCGGCCGACGCCCCGTCGCCCGCTCCCCAGGCCTGGGTGACGTAGAAGTCCTCCGCCCAGCCGAGGTTCTCGGTCTCTCCCAGCTCGGTGGCCAGCGCCACGGCCCGGCGGAGATCGTCCTCCGCTTCCAGCGGCCGGCCCATGGTGCTCGCGAGCTGCCCGCGCAGGCTGCGGATCCACAAGATCGGGCTGAACCCGAACATCTCCGCGCCGAGCCGGTGGTCGTCGGCCGGCTTCTCGAGCGTCTGCTCGACCAGCGTGAACGCCTCTCGGAGCCTTCCGGCGAGGTACAGCGAATAGAGTCGATTCACCGAGACGGCGAGCTTCACGCCGGGATCGTCGATGCTCTCGGCGAGCCGCGACGCCTCGCGCGCGCGTTCGAGCAGCCGCGCGGCGCGTGCCGGAGAGCGGCCCAGGCTCGTCTGGATGTTGGCCACGTAGTGGTTGGCGATCATCGCGAGCGAGCGGACGTCGCCCCAGCGGGCGGCGATCCGGCGGCCCTCCGAGAGCAGCGCTTCCGCTTCCTTCTCCGGGAGGCCGAGCCTCCAGCCGAGATTCATGAGCTGGACGCGCGCCTTCATGCCGAGCGCCGCATCCGTCTCGGTGTCCGGCACGACCGGCAGCAGCTCCCGGACCTTGCGCCAGTACTCGAGGCACGACCGGGCGTGGACGATCTTCGTCCAGTCCGCGGCGCGCGCATACCAGCGCACGGCGTTCGGAAGGTCGCGCGCACGCTCGTAGTGGTCCGCGACGAGGCCCGCGCATTCGTCGAGACGGTCGCCGTAGAGCGCCGTCATCGCGGCCGCGACGACGCCGTGCAGGCGGACCCGCTGCGCGGCGAGCTGCGACCGATACGCGGCCTCGTGTAGCAGCGGATGCTGGAACTCGTGCTCCACGCCCGCCCGCTCGCTCGACTCCGCGACAAGCTCCGCCTGGACGAGCCCGCCGAGCGCGGCTTCGAGCTCCGCCCGTGGCCAGCCCGCAACCGCCTCGAGCAGGACACGGTCGAAGCGGCGCCCGATCACCGAGGCGATGCGCAGCAGCGCCTTCTGCCCCGGCGGCAGCTGGTCGATGCGCGCGCCCACGACCGCTTGCAGGCTCGCCGGCATCGCGATCTGGCCGATCGGACGCGCCAGGCGGCGGCGGCCCCGGCTCCCGACGACGGCGCCCCCGGCCACGAGGGACCGAACGATCTCCTCGATGAAGAACGGATTGCCCCGGGTCTGCGCCACGATCCGGCCCTGGAGCCGGGTGACGCTCGGATCGCTCCCGAGGAGGTGCTGGAGGAGCTTCTGGCTCACGGCCTTGTCGAGCGCGCCGAGCGGAAGCGTCTGGCACTGGGGCGCTGCGGCCCACGCGGCGCGGTACTCGGGCCGGTAGTTCACGAGCAGCAGCGTCCGGGTACCGGGGACGGCGGCGACGAGCGCGCTCAGGAGATCGTCGCTCGCCGGATCGATCCAGTGCACGTCGTCGAAGACGATCAGGACGGGGGGCCCTGCGCTCTTCCCGCGTACGAGCAGCGCGAGCAGCTCGGCGATCTGTCGCTGGCGCGCCTCCGGCGCGCTGCTCGGCGAGAGCTGCTCGGTGTCTCCCACCCCGAGGAAGTCGAACAGCGTGGGCAGCATCGCGCGATGCGACGCCTCGAGCGGGGGGAACGCGGCGACGATCCTGGCCCGCGCCGCGGGCGCGTCGTCGCCGCCGCGCAGCTCGAACCAGTCCCGCAGGAGCTTGACGATCGGCAGGAGCGGGACCGCCTTGCCCTGCGAGGTGCAATGCGTGGCGTGGACGCGCATGCCGCGGCGCCGGCACCTCGACGCGAACTCGAGACAGAGGCGGCTCTTGCCGATACCCGCCTCGCCGACCACGGCCACGACGGAGCCGCGCCCCGCCGCCGCCGCGGTCGCGGCGCGCCTGAGCTCGCGCTGCTGGCTCTGACGCCCGACGAAGCGGGAGAGGCCCCGCCCGCGCGACACCGGACGGTGCTCCGCATGGACGTCGATGCCGCGCAGCTCGAAGACGCGGATCGGCGTCCGCACGCCCCGAAGCTCGAAGGCCCCCCGGTCCCGCAGGTCCGCAGCGTGGGAGACGAGCGACGCCGTGTGCTGGCTGAGATACACGCTTCCGGGTCGGGCGATCTTCTCGATTCGCGCCGCGAGGCCCACGGGATGGCCCTGGGCCGTGGGCTCCGAGTGCGCGGCGCCGCCGGCGAGCGCCACCACGGCCTCGCCGCTGTTGATCCCGATCCTCGCCGAGAACGGAAGCCGCAGGCGCGCTCGAAGCTCGGCCGCGTAGCCGCGGACCTGCTCCCGGAGCGCGAGCGCGGCCTGGCAGGCCCGGACCGCGTGGTCCTCGTGGGCGACCGGCGCTCCGAAGACGGCCATGACGCCGTCTCCCGTGTACTGATGGACGGTCCCTCCGAAGCGCTGCACCTCCTGCGCGGCGATCGCGAAGAACCGGTCCATGATCGGGTGGAGGTCCTCCGGATCGAGCCGCTCTGCCAGTTCCATGGATCGCGCGACGTCGGCGAAGAGGACCGTGAGCTGCCGGCGGTCCCCAAGCCCGCCCGACATGAGCCCGGCGCCGCGAAGCGCAGGCTCGGCGCCGCCGACACCTCCGAGTGACGACCCACAGGATCCGCAGAAGCGGTCCGCCGCGCCGACCGGCGCAGCGCAGGAAGGGCAGGTCCCCTCGACGCGATGGCCGCACACCGTGCAGAATCGAAAGTGCGGGGCGGTCGGATGGCGGCAGCTCGGACACTCGACCGTCGTCGGCAGACCTTCCATCCCCGTCACCACCGGCTAGGGCATTCCCCGCCTGCGAAGGAAGTCCTCGATCAGCCATCCCGAAATGCTGATCCGCCCCTTGAACCACAGAGGCATGTCGTCCGCCGGAAAGAACTTCGCGTCCTCGAGCTCCGTCCGGTCCACCGTGATCTCCCCGCCCGCATACTTCGCCGTGAACCCCACCATGAGCGAGTTCGGAAACGGCCAGGGCTGGCTCGCGAAGTAGGTGATCTCCCCGACCTCGATGCCCGTCTCCTCGCGGATCTCCCGCGCCACGCACTCCTCCAGGCTCTCGCCGGGCTCCACGAAGCCCGCCGGCGTGCTGTAGAAGCCCGGCGGAAAGTGCGGCGATCTTGCGAGCAGGATCTCGTTGCCGCGCTCCACGGCCACGATCACGGCCGGCGCGAGCCGCGGGAAGCAGGTGAGGCCGCACTTCGGGCAGGTGCGGCTGCGCTCCGTCCGGCTCGGCTCGGTGGGGGTCGCGCAGGCGCCGCAATATTGATGGCTGCGGTCCCAGTCGACGATCTGCACTGCGCGGCCGGCCAGCGCGTGGATGGGCTCGTCGAGGCGGCCGAAGAGGGCCCGCAGGTCCTTGAAGGCCATGTCCTTCGGCGGCTCGTGGCCGGCGGCCAGCTCGCACGCAAAGCAGTGTTGCTCGTCCGGATCGTGGACGGCGCCGGGCCGCGGCGGCCCGCCGCCGTGGAAGACGCCCAGGTACTGCCAGCGCACCGGCGTGAGGCCCAGCGACTCCGGGTCTTCCATCGGCGGCACGCCGTGCTCGTCGTGCACCAGGAGCTCGCGGCCGCGGAAGACGAACCAGAGCGCGCGCTCCGGGCGGGGGTCCGGGGGCACGAGGCCGGGGGTGAAGCGCGGGCTCACCGTGCGGGCTCGACGCGCACGGGGGTCGTGAACCGCGTGCGCTGCTTCAGCTTCGCCTCCGGGCCCACGAGCTCGAGCCTGCCCGTGAGGCGGATGTCGTCCGACGATGCGCCCACCATCACGTCGACCTCGCCAGGCTCGATCACCAGCCTGCCCTCGAGGCCCGTGAACGCGAGCTGCTCCACGGCCAGCTCGAAGGTCACGCGCCTCTGCTCGCCCGGGGCGAGCGCGACGCGCGCGAAGCCGCGCAGCTCCTTCACGGGGCGCGTCACGCTCGCAACGCGGTCGTAGGTGTAGAGCTGCACCACCTCGTCGCCCGCGCGCGCGCCCACGTTCGTGACGCGCGCCGAGATCGTGACGAGGTCGCCGAGGCCCGCGTCCGCGGGGTGGATCGTGAGGTCTGCGTACTCGAAGCGCGTGTACGCGAGGCCGTGGCCGAAGGGGTAGAGCGGCGTCGTGGGGCCGTCGGCGTACGTGCCCTTCCACTGGGAGCGGCCACCCGAGGGCTTGTGGCCGTAGAAGACCGGGAGCTGGCCCGTGCTCCGCGGCACCGAGATCGGGAGGCGGCCTCCGGGACTGGCGTCGCCGAACAGCACGTCCGCCACTGCGCTGCCGCCCTCCTCGCCCGGCAGCCACGCGTGGAGCAGCGCGCGCGCGTGCTCCGCGATCCACGGCACTGCCAAGGGCCGGCCGTCGATCAGCACCACCACGACGGGCGTGCCCGTCGCCACGACGGCCTCGACGAGCAGCTGCTGCACGCCCGGCAGGCCGAGCTCGCAGCGGTCGGTGGCCTCGCCGCTCGTGCAGCCCGCGACGAGGCCCGAGCGGCCGCCGACCACGAGGATCGCGACGTCGGCGCCGCGCGCGGCCGCCACCGCCTCGGCGAAGCCGGCAGGATCGGGATCGAGCACGTCGCACCCGCGCGCGTACACAACGTCGGTTCGGGGCGACACCGCGGCACGCAGGCCCGCGAGCACGCTCACCATCGGCGGGAAGCACTCGGCGAGATCGACGCCCGACCGGCGCGACGTCCGCGGCGAAGCGCCCGGGTTCGGTGACGGTGCGGGAGCAAGCGCGGCCGCCGCCGGAGCGCTCGCCACCCCGCCCTCTTCAATGGTCCCGAACACGATCTCGAGGTGCGTCGGGTAGTGATAGTCGCCCTGCAAGAGGCGAATGCTGTCGGCGCTCGGGCCGATCACCGCGATGCGACCGAGGTCCTTCGCGAGCGGCAGCAGGCCGCCTTCGTTCTTGAGCAGCACGATCGACTTGCGCGCGAGCTCGCGCGCGAGCGCCCGCTGCGGCTTCGTATCGAACACCTCCGGCGCGCGGCCCGCGTCGACGTACGGGCGCTCGAAGATGCCGAGCCGCAGCTTCGACACGAGGAGGCGCCGCACGGCCTCGTCCACTCGCGCGATCTCCACCAGGCCTTTCTGAACGGCCTCGCGCAGCGGCGGGCCGAAGCAGTCGAGCTGGGGCAGCTCCACGTCGAGCCCGGCCTCGAGCGCCCGGCGCGCGGCCTCGGCCTTGTCGCACGCGATGCGGTGGTAGCTGCGGAGCGTGTCGACGGTGAAGTAGTCGGCGACCACCACGCCGTCGAAGCCGAGCTCGCCGCGCAGGAGGTCGGTGAGCACCGCGCGCGACGCGCCGCACGGCACGCCGTCGAGCTCGCTGTAGGAGTTCATCATCGACGCGAGACCCGCCTCGCGGATGGCGGCCTCGAACGGGAACGCGTACACGTCGCGCAGCTCGCGCGCGCCCACGTGGACTGGCGCCCAGTTGAGCCCACCCTCGCTCATCGCGTAGCCGAGGAAGTGCTTGCCCGTGCAGAGCACGCCCGGCACCTCGCCGGCCTTCCCCCGCGCGTCCTGCACGCCGCGCACGTAGGCCACGCCCATGGCGGCCGTGAGATACGGGTCTTCGCCGAAGGTCTCCTCGGTGCGGCCCCAGCGCGGATCGCGCGCCACGTCGAGGACGGGCGCGAGCGTGTGCCGCGCGCCCACCGCGAGCATCTGCGCGCGGATCGCCTCGCCCATCCTTTGAACGAGCGCGGGCTCGAACGTGGCGGCGAGGCCGAGGGCCTGGGGAAAGCACGTGGCGTCGCGCCCGACGTACCCCGCGCAGCTCTCCTCGTGGATGACCGCGGGGACACCGAGGCGTGTCTGATCGACGAGGAAGCGCTGGATCGCGTTCGCGAAGGCCGCGCTCTCGGCGGGACGCAGCACGGTGGCAGCGCCGATCCGCGTGATGTGGCCGATGCCGTGGGCCAGCTTCTCGCGCGCCGCGGCCTCGTTGAGGCCGCCGCCGGGGCCGAGAGGGGCGTCGGCGCCCGGAAGGAGGAGCTGGCTCGACCACACGCAGCCGATCTGCGCGAGCTTCTCGTCGAGCGTCATGCGCCCGACCAGATCCGTGGCGCGGCGTTCGGGTGAAAGAGACGGATCGCGCCACGGCTCGGTCACGGGGGTCACAGGATCGGGCCCACCACGTGCCAGCTCCAGCAGAACCAGGCGAAGTAGGCCGCCGCGAGCGTCAGCAGCACGAAGTGGATGCGCTCCAGCGGGGTCCAGCCGCGGCTCCAGATCGAGCGCACCAGCGCGAACAGCACGACCAGCGACACCGGGACCGCGAGGAGCGGCAGGAGCGAGAGACCCGTCAGCCAGAGCGGGATGTGCGCCATCAGCTGGAACGGGTCCACGACGCTGAGCCCCGCGCCGATGCCCGCGAGCGTGACGAGCGCGAGCCCCGAGAAGGCGACCGCCGCCAGACGCGCCCAGCGCGGAATACCGCTCGCCGGACCGCCGAAGACGCGCCGCACGAGCCCGCCGACGAGATACCCGAGGAAGGTGAGTGCAAAGAGCAGGACGCACGCGCCGGCGGCGATCGCCTGCACCGACGGCGCCTCCCACCAGCGCAGGTGGTCCATCGCGAACGTGTCGGCCAGGAGATGGGTCGCGCGGCCGTCGGCGCCCATGCGGAAGGCCACGAGGTGGCCGTCGTCCTCGCGCTGGAACAGATCGGGCGCGATCTCGACGATCCGCGTCGGGTCGTGGCCGTCGCCCGGCCAGTCGATGGTGAGCGTGCCGTCGTCGTTCGCCTCGACCTTCGCCTCCGCCCGGAAGAGGCCGAGCTTCAGCACGTCGCCGCGCACGCGGCGGTTCGGAATGTAGGTTCCGGTGTACCTGCCCGAGCGCGACGCGAAGTCGCCCGGCGGCTTCGGGAAGACGAGCGGCTCGGCGCGCGGCAGCACGCGGTCGAAGAATCCTTCGAGAAGCGGATCGAAGAAGCGCGAGTCGTAGGTGCGCGTGGTGGAGACGAAGAGGCCGAGGTTCTTCTCGGGCACGAGCACGAGCATGGTGCCGAACCCGCGCCAGCTGCCGCCGTGCTCGATGGTGCGCACGCCGTTGCGCGTGGCCTCCTCGAATCCGTAGGCCCAGCCGTCGAGCTTCGGGTGGTGGGTGAAGTGCTGCGCGTGCATGAGGCGCGCGGTCTCCTCGGAGAGGAGGCGCTTCTCCGGCGCCGGGGCGGCGTCGCTGAGGTCGAGGGCGTCCGGCTCGCTCGCTGCGCTCGGCACGGCGGCGATCCGCCCGTCGGCGAGGTGCGCGAGCATGAAGCGCGACATATCGCCGGCCGAGGTGTAGAAGTCGCCGGCGGGGGCCATCAGCAGGCGGTCGTAGCCCGAGGGCTCGTAGCGATCGTTCTTCCAGTTCGTGCCCACGGCCAGGTCGCCGGGCAGCGGCCACGGCAGGCCGAAGCCGCTGTGCGTCATGCCGAGCGGCGTCAGGATGTTCTCCTGCACGTACTCCGCGAAGGGCCGCCCCGATGCGCGCTCCACGATGTAGCCCGCGAGCGCGAGGCCGTTGTTCGAGTAGCTGATGAGGTCGCCTGGAGGCATCACCTGCGGCGGCATGCGCTTCGCGAGGTACGTGCCGAGCGGCACTGGCGTGTCGCCGAGATCCTGGGTGGTGTGCAGGAACGCGTCGTCGAAGCCTCCCGTGTGCGTGAGCAGGTTGGCGAGCGTCACGGGCTTGCCGAACTTGTTGAGGACCGCGAAGCCCTCGAGGTACTGGTTCAGGTCGGCGTTCAGGTCGAGCTTGCCCTGCTCCACGAGCTGCATCACGGCCGTGGCCGTGAAGAGCTTGGACACCGACGCGACACGGAAGAGCGTCGTCTCGGGATCGACGGGCCGTCCAGTGGTGGGATCGGCCACGCCGTAGCCGCGCTCGAACGTCACGCGCCCGTCCTGCACGATCAGCGCGACTACGCCGGGGACGTGGCGATCCTTCATCAGCCCGAAGATCAGGCCGTCGAGATAGGCAGCGAGCTCGGGGGAAGCGGTGGCCGGAGCGGGCGCCGCGGCGGTCGGCGTGGGGACGATCGCGCCCGAGGCGTCCGCACCGGTAGGGGATGCGGTGGGCGCGGGCTCGGTGGCGGCGGGCCCGGACGGCACCGGGGTCGCTTCCAGGGCGCTGGGCGCCGACGTGCCCGGCGTCCCGGTCGCAGCCGGCGGCGGCGCCGGGGCATCCTCCGCGCGCAGCGCCGCCGCAGTCGCGACGCATGCGAGCGCGACGGCGATGACAACCCAGTGTCGTGAGCGCAATCCCGATCTCATCCCCGTCCTCCCGATCGGCGTGTGCGCATGATCGCACGGATCTCGGAGCGGGCGTCGGACTGGGTCGTCAGGAGAATGGCCACCAGGCGGGGAGGACGAAGAGGGTCCCGATCGGTGTTCGAACATCGCCAAGAATCCGATAACCATCTGGTTTGAAATCGGTTTCCTGTCAGCCAACGAAGCCGCCGGGTACGCCTGTGACGAACCGGACGAAGAGCGGTTCGTGACCATCGGCATGGATTCGCTTGCGCGCATTCTCGTGGTAGCCGTAAACCTGGCGAGGCGATGATGTTCGATTGATCTCTGCACGAACGGCCACCGCGAACGAGCGGCGGAAGCGCGGCTCCTCGGCCTAGCGCTCTTCGAGCCGCAAGGCCGCGAGGCGGCTCGACGTCAGCGGGGTTCTGCGAGTCGCGCGAAGCGGGGGGCCCAGGTCGAGTAGGTCGCCCTCGGCACGGACGATGCGCCCCCCGGCCTCCAGCGAGTCGAGCGCGGTCGAGGATTGGATGGGCGAGAGCAGCGCTACGGGGTAACCACCATCGGTCACCTGGATCCGCTCCCCGCGCTGCACGCGACGCATGGCCGCGGCCGCACTCCGCTGAAGCTGTCGGATACTGAGCTTTCCCATGCTCCTCGATTCAGTCCATACAGCTGCAGTCGCCAGATGGACACACCCAACGACCGCGGTCCGTAGATCACGCCCTCGTCATCACCGCACCGGGCTGCTCCCGAGGCTCTCGAGCGCCCACTCCGTGAGCTTCACGACGGCCGAGCGCGTGGCCTCCGGACCGAGCCACGGCAGCGGCCGGTTCACGATCGGCAGGCTCGTCAGGTCGTCCGCCTCGCCCGCGACGAGGCGCGCGAGGACCATGCCGCCGAGCTGCGTCGTGACGACGCCCTCGCCGTTGCAGCACGCCGCGTAGAAGACGTTGTCGGAGCCGTCGAGGCGCCCGACGGACGGCGTGAAGTCGCGCGCGAACGCCATGGTGCCGCCCCACTCGTGGGTGAAGCGCACGCCCTCGAGCTGCGGGAACGTGGTCACGAAGCTGCGCTTCAGCTTCTCGATCGAGGGCCGGTAGTTGCCGCTGCTCGGCACGCCGCCGTCGAAATAAGGCGCGCTCTCGCCGCCAAAGACGATCCTCCCGTCCGCGGTCGGCCGCAGGTACATGAACTGCACGCGCGCGTCCGAGAGGCCTTCGCGGCCGGTCCAGCCGATCGCGCTCCACTGCGCCGCCGACAGCGGCTCCGTGGCCACGACGTAGTTGCAGAGCGGCAGCACGCGGTCACGCAGCACGCCGATCTGCGGCGCGTAGCCGTTCAGCGCGAGCACCACGCGCGGCGCCTCGACCTCGGCGAACTCGGTCGTGATGCGCACGCTCGGCCCCGGGGCGAGCCGCAGCACCTTGGAGCGCTCCGAGACGACGACGCCGAGCGACTCGATCGCGCGTCGCATGCCGAGCGCGAGCTTCGCGGGGTTGAGGATGGCGTGGCCGGGAATGCGCAGCGCTCCGACGAAGCGCTCGGAGCGCACCGCGTTCCGCAGGGCGTCGTGCTCGACGAGGTTCGCCACGAGGCCCATCTCCTCGAAGCGCCGCTGGTCCTCCGCCATCTCCTCGAGCTGGCTCTCGTCGGTCGCCATCAGGAGGGTGCCGTTCTCCTCGAGGTCGCAGTCGATGCCGTGCTCCCGCACGAACGCGCGGATCTGGTCGAGACCGAGGACGGTGGCCTGGTAGTAGGCGCGCGCAGCGTCCGGGCCCGCGTGCGCGTACACCCAGGCGAGGCCCGAGCCTGGATCCGCGAAGCCCCCGTTGCGTCCGCTCGCTCCGTAGCCGCAGCGCGCGCCCTCGAGCAGGACGATGCGCTTCTCGGGATGGCGCCGCGCCAGGTGGTAGGCAGTGGCCATGCCCGCGAAGCCGCCGCCCACGATCGCGACGTCCGCGCGCTGCGGTCCGCGCAGGGGCGGACGCACGGGCTCGTCCCACATGCCGGCGGACTGCATCCAGAAGCTGTCGACGTAGAACTCGTAGAGCGAGGGCGGCCGGTCGGGATCGGCGAAGCAGCCGCGCGAGAGCATCGACGCGCCGAGCACGCCGGCGCCTCCGACCGCCGCGCCGCGGAGGAACGCGCGGCGCGAGAGCCGGCGGCCTTCGGGGGACGTCAACGCGGGACCAGGGTCGGCGTCATTGCGTGCCTTCGTACCTGAAAACGGGCTGCCGCGTCCAGCGGGTCCGGGAACGCCGCGCGCGCCCCGGGCACCCGCGAGCGTCACCCTGCGGACCCGCGCAACCGCGATCCGTCTCCCGGGTTCGATCTCGCATGGACGACCTGCGGGCCGAGCGGCTGCTCTCGCGCGCGACCTTCGGGCCGCGCCCCGGCGATGCGCAGGCCCTGCGCAACCAGGGCGCCGAGGCGTGGCTCGCAGCGGCGCTCGCAGCGCCCACGGCGGGTAGCGGCGCGGTGGCGACCGCGCGCCGGGGCGCCCCTCCCTCCGATGACGCGCCCGATCCCCTGGCCGCCCTGGGCGCGCTGGACCGCGACGACCCCGCATCGCGCCGGATGTTCCGCGACGAGACGCGCCGCGCGGCGCTGGCCGCGGCAGGCGCACGCGTCGTCGCTGCAGTCCACGGCGATGACGCGCGCGGCGTCGGCGCGCGAGTCGGGCCTCTTGGCCTCGGCGAGGTGATGGTCGACTTCTGGGCCAATCACTTCAGCGTGTTCGCGCGCAAGGGTCCCCTCGCGCTCTTCCTCGCGGAGTACGAGCGCGACGTGCTGCGCCGCTTCGCCCTCGGCCGCTTCGAGGACCTGCTGCTCGCGGTCGCGCGCAGCCCGGCCATGCTGATCTCGCTCGACAACGTGCGCTCGCGCAGCGAGCGGCGCGGGGGCGAGAACGAGAACTATGCGCGCGAGCTGCTCGAGCTGCACACGCTCGGCGTGGACGGCGGCTATACGCAGGAAGATGTGGTGCAGACCGCGCGCGTCTTCACGGGGTGGTCGCTCGAGAGCCGCACCAACCCCGTCTTCGAGTTCCGGCCCCGCATCCACGAGCCGGGGCCGAAGCGCGTGCTCGGCGTCGCAATCCCGGAGGCCGGCGTGGAGGAAGGCGAGTCGCTGCTGCGCCGCCTCGCGCGCCACCCGGCGACGGCAAGGCATCTCTCGACGAAGCTCGCGCGCCGCTTCGTCTCCGACGATCCGCCGCCGGCGCTCGTCGACCGCGTGTCGCGCCGCTATCTCGACAGCGGCGGCGACCTGCGCGCGACGCTGCACGAGCTGCTGCTCTCGCCGGAGTTCGTGGACCCCGCGCAGCGCAAGGTGAAGACGCCCCTCGAGCTCTTCGCGAGCTCCGTCCGCGCGACGGGCGGCGACACGAACGGCGGGGCCCCCGCGCTCTTCGCCCTCTTCCGCCTCGGCGAGCTCCCCTTCCACTGCCGCACCCCCGCCGGCTACCCCGACGTGGCCGCGCACTGGATCGACCCGGGCGGCATGATCGGGCGCTTCGGCCTCGCGTTCGCGCTGGCGAACGGCCGCCTCGAGGACACGCGCCTCGGCGACGCCCCGCTGGCCGGCGCCGAAGGCGGCGGGACTGCGGGGCGCGCGCTGGCGCTCGCCTCGCCGGAGTTCCAATGGCAGTAGAGGACCGCGAGGCGGCCCAAGGCTGCGAAGCGACCGCCACGAGCGAAGCGGAGGCGCGCGAGGCGAGCACTAGGACCGGGGCACAGGCGCGCGAGGCGCTCGAAGCGGGCCTCACGCTCTCCCGCCGCGAATTCCTGCGCGCGGCCGGCGTGGCGCTCGCGGCGACGGGCGCGTCGCTCTGGCTCGCGCCGCGCGCGGGCGCGGGCGCGGACAGCGGCGAGCCCCTCTTCGTGGTGGTGTTCCTGCGCGGCGGCGCCGACGGCCTGCACCTCGTGCCGCCGACCGGCGACCCGTCCTACACGCGGCTGCGTGGCGCGCTCGCGATCTCGAATGCGGCGCCCTTCGTGCCGGGCTTCGGGCTCCACCCGGAGCTCGCACCCCTCGCGCCGCTCGCCGCGAGCGGGGAGCTCGCCGTGATCCACGCCGCCGGCTTGCCGAGCCCGACGCGCTCGCACTTCGAGGCGCAGGACCTGATGGAGCTCGGCGTCGTCGAGACGGGCGGAGCGCACGACGGCTGGCTGGGCCGCGCGCTCGGCCCGACGCTCGCGCACGCCGGAAGCGCGTTCGGCGCCGTGGCCCTCGGCCCGGAGCTCCCGCTCGGGCTGCGTGGGTCGTCGGCGCTCTCGCTCGCCGATCCCGCGCGCATCGCCGCGGGCTTCGCCCGGCCGGGCGTTCGCGAGGGTCTCAGCGCGCGCTACGCGGGCGGCGACGACCTCGTGCGCAGAGCGGGCCGCGGCGCGCTCGCCGCAGCGGCGGAGCTCATGCGCGTCTTCCCTGCGGCTTCGGCGCCCGGGAGCGCGCGGCCGCGGCAAGGACAGCCCGGCGGCCGGCGCGGCGGCGGCCTCGGCCTCGCCGCGCAGACCCGGACGCTCGGGACGCTGCTCGACGCCGCCGTCCCGGTCCGCGCGGCCTGGCTCGAGTCGACCGGCTGGGACTCGCACGTGGGTCAGGGGCGCGGCGGCGCGCTCACGGCCGCCCTGCGCGATCTCGGAGCGGCGCTGCCGGCGCTCGCCGACACGCTGCGGCGTCGAGGCGGCACGGCCCTCGTGATGACCGAGTTCGGCCGCACCGCGCGCCCCAACGGGAGCGGGGGCACGGACCACGGCCACGGGAGCGCGCTCCTCGTGGTGGGCCCGCGCGTGCGCGGCGGCGTGCAGGGCGACTGGCCGGGCCTCGCCGGGCTCCACGAGGACCGCGATCTCCCGGTGACGAACGACTGGCGCGACGTCGCCGCGGCGCTGCTGCGCGCACAGCTCGGCGCGCCGCCGGCCGGCACGTTCCCCGGCTTCGACCCGGGCCGGCGGCTGGACCTCGTGCGCGCGGCGTAGGGCGGCGGGGCCGATCAGTCCGCGTGGGCGTCCGTCGCGGCTCCGCGCCAGACCGCGGTCAGCTCGCTCGTCAGCGTGCCCAGATGCGCGGTGCCATCCGCCTCCCGGTCGCTGCGGCTCCGGAGCAGCTCCTGGAGGCCGCCAAAGACCGCGCGCACCGCGAGCTCCGCCTCCGCGTCGGTGGGGAGGACCGCCCGGTAGCGCACGCGTCCGAGGAATTGCGCCGCATACCGCCACCCGATGGGCCGGCCTTCGTGCCCGTCCTCGAGCCAGAGCCGCCGGAGCGGCTCGGGAAGCTGGGCCGCCAGGCGCGCCGCGTCGGGCGCCGGGAGCCGCTCGCGCAGCTCCTGGAGCACGACGAACGTGATCCCCTCGGCGCGCGCCGCGTCACAGCGGAGCGTCGCCATGATCTCCTGCAGGAAGTCGACGGCGTCCATCCCATCCCTCCCGATCGTGCGTGGCATCGAGTCACGAGTGAGCATATTTCGCGCCAACTGCGCGGCGCGCGATGCGCGCTCCCCGGGCCGGGCGCGCTCCGCACGTGCGCCGGCTTGCCTCAGGGGGGTGTGGCGGAACGCCATTCCCGCGCATCGCCAGAAGCGTCGGCGCGTTGCGACGGCGGCATGGGCCTTGCTTCACCCAAGGGCACGTCCCAGAGGAGGATCGCCATGCACGAATCCGAGGAAGGCGAGCTGGCCGTGTGCGCGGGCTGCGGGGCCACGTTGTCGACGCGCAGCGATCGGGCCTTCGGGTTCGGCGCGGACTCCGCGCTCTGCTGGGAGTGCAGCTTGAAGCGCGGCGGGCGTTACGACTCGACCCACGAGCGCTGGGAAGTGGCGCCCCTCGTGTCGGATCTGCGGCGCGACGACGCCTGACGGGCTGGCCTCGGACGGCACGCGCCGCGCTGGGCCCGGCATGAGGAGATCCCTCCGCGCGATCGCCGTCGACTACGACGGCACGCTCACGGAAGGCGGCCGGCCCGACCCGGCACTGCTGGACGCGCTTCGCACCGCGCGGAGCAGCGGGTTTCGCGTCGTGCTCGTGACCGGGCGGATCCTCGCCGAGCTCGAGTCCGAGCTGCCGGACGTCCGCGACCTCTTCGACGCGCTCGTCGTCGAGAACGGCGCGGTCGTGGTACGAGACGGCGCCCCCTACCCGCTCGCCCCGCCGATCGGATTCGAGCTCGACGACGCCCTCCTGCACCGCGGCGCCGTGTTCCGTCGCGGACAGGTCGTGATCGCGACGCACGCGGCCTACGAAGCGGCGGTGAGCCAGGAGATCCGCCGGCTGGGCCTCGAGCTGGCGATCGTCGGAAACCGGGGAGAGCGTCTCGTCGTGCCCGTGGGGGTCTCGAAGGGAACGGGCCTCCTCCAGGCGCTGGCCGCGTTCGATCTGTCGCCCCACAACGCGGTCGCGATCGGCGACGCGGAGAACGATCACTCGCTGCTCGAGGCCTGCGAGCTGGGCGTGGCCGTGGGCAACGCCGTCCCTTCGCTGAAGCTGCACGCCGACCTCGTGCTCGCGCTCCCCAACGGCAAGGGCGTGCTCGACTTCCTGGTGTCGCAGCTGCTGCCGGGCACTCCCCTCCCGCCGCCTCCGCGGCGCACGATCCCGCTCGGCCGGGCGCCCGACGGCGTGCCCGTCGGGATCGTGGCCGCGCACCAGAACCTGCTCGTCACCGGGGCGACCCAGAGCGGGAAGTCCTATCTCGCGGGCGCCCTCGCCGAGCGCCTCCTCGAACGCCAGTACACGATCTGCGTGCTCGATCTCGAGGGCGACCACCTGCATCTCGATCGCTTCGCGAGCGTGACCTCCGTCGGGGACCATCGCGTGGGCCCGCCCTACGGCGCCCAGCTCGACGCAGTGCTGCGCCTCGGCGGCAGCGCGCTCGTCGACCTCTCCCTCCTCACACCCGAGGCCCGCGAGCGCGAGGTCGGCGAGCTGCTCGAGGTGCTGGCGAAGCAGCGCCGCGAGCACGGGCTCCCGCACTGGATCCTCGTGGAGGAGGCGCACGTCGCCTTCGCCGAAGGCCGCGTGTCGGACGACGTCCTCGGCGCGCTCGGGGGCGGGCTCTGCCTCGTGAGCTACCGGCCGGAAGCGCTCGCGCAGGGCGTGGTCGCGGAGCTGGACGCCATCGTCGTCGCGGCGGGCGGCTCGCGCGAGGACGGATCCAGCGCGGAGGCCTTCGTGGCGGCGGAGCTCGGGGCGGACGAAGCGCGTCTGCGCGCGACGCTCGCCTGCCTCGGCCTGGGAGGCGCGGCGCTCGTGCGCCGCGAGCCCGGCGCGAGGATCGAGCCCTTCGAGATCGGACCACGCGGCAGCCTGCACGTCCGGCACTGGCACAAATATGCGTACAGCGACCTCCCCGTCGCGCTGCGCTTTTACTTCCGGGACGCCGCGCGCGCGACGGGCGTCGTCGCGCCGAATCTCTCGGAGTTCCACCGCGCCCTCGAGAGCGCGAGCGAGGACGTGCTCCGTCACCACGCGACGCACCGGGACTTCTCCCGCTGGGTGCGCGACGTGGTGTGCGACGCGAAGCTCGCCACGATCTTCCGGGACCTGGAGGAGCAGCTCGCCGCGGCCGCTCCCGGGGAGGACGTGGAGGCGATCCGCCGCGCGCTGCTCGACGCGATCGAGGGCCGCTATCTCGAGTGACGGGCGGCGCGGCGGTCCCGCAGCCGCGCCACCACCTTGCGCGCTTCCTCCAGCACGAGGGGCAGGGTGGCGACGAGGGCGATCCGGAGCAGCGTCGCCGGCGCGAGGGGCACGGTGTGGAAGAGCGCGCCGAGCGGGGCCCAGTAGATCACCACGAGCTGGAGCGTGGCGGAGACGGCGAGCCCGGCCGCCAGCCAGGGATTGCCCATCAGACTCGGAGAGAGCGCCGAAGCGCGCGACGAGCGGCAGGACAGCGCGTTCCACCACTGGCAGACCGCCAGCAGCGTGAAGGTCTCGGTCCGCACGAGGTCGACCGGGGCGCCCGCGCCGATGCGGACGGCGAACCATCCGAACGTGGCGGCGACGCTTCCCGGGATCATCACCGCCATGCGGCCCAGCATCTCGCGCGTCACGAGCGGCGTGCGCGCGGGAACGGGCGGCCTGCGCATCTCGTCGCCGTCGGGCGGATCGAGCACGAGGTTCACCGTGAGGAAGCCCTCGGTGACCACGTTGATCCAGAGGATCTGCACGGCGGCGAGCGGCAAGGGGAGGCCGAGGAAGAGCGCGGCGAGCAGGATCACCACCTCGTCGATCGACGTGGCGAAGAGGAAGAGCAGGAGCTTCTGCACGTTGCGGTGGACGAGGCGGCCCTCCTCCACGGCGGCGACGATGGTCGCGAAGTCGTCGTCGGTCACGACGATGTCGGCGGCCTCCTTCGCGACGTCGGTCCCGCTCCGTCCCATGGCGACGCCCACGTCGGCGCGCGCGAGCGCGGGAGCGTCGTTCACGCCGTCGCCGGTCATCGCGACGACGTCGCCGTGGCGCTGCCAGGCCTCCACGATCCGCAGCTTCTGGGCGGGCTGCGAACGTGCGAACACCGAGGTGCGGGAGATCGCGCCGTCGAGGCCGGCGTCGTCGAGCGAATCGACCTCACGGCCCTCGAGCACCGCATCGCCGGCACGCCTCATGCCGAGGTGCTCGGCCACCGCGCAGGCCGTCGCGCGATGGTCGCCCGACACCATCACGGGACGGATGCCCGCCTCGAGGCAGCGCTCGACGGCCGCCGCGGCCTCCCTTCGGGGCGGATCGAGCTCGCCGACCAGCCCGAGGAACGTGGCGCGCCCGCGCAGCCCGGCGAACCGCTGCGCGCCGTCGAGGACGGCCCCGTCCACCGACGCCAGCGCGAGCACGCGGAGCGCGCGGGCCGCCATCGCGTCGGCCGCCGCGCGGATCCCGGCATGCGCGGTATCGGGGAGGCAGAGGCCGAGCACCTCCTCCGGCGCGCCCTTCACGAACACGACGCTGCCGGCGGGGCACGCGTGCTGCGTCGCCATCAGCTTTGCGTCGGGATCGAACGGCAGCTCGGCGCGGCGCGGGCGCCGCGCCCGCAGCGCGGCGAGCACGACGCCGCCCTTGGCGGCGAGCGCGAGAAGGGCCGCTTCGGTGGGATCGCCGACCGCCCGCCAACGCGGGTCTTCGCGGTCCGGCGGTGAGAGCTGCGCGTCGTTGCAGAGCGCGGCCGCCTCGAGCAGTGACGCGAGCGCCGGATCCCGCGACGGGTCGCCGGGACGACCGTCCTCCGAGAACCCGCCCTCGGGCGCGTAGCCCGTGCCCGAGACCTCCAGGGCGCGGCCCCCGGGAAGGTGCACCGCCGCGACCAGCATCTCGCCCCGCGTGAGCGTGCCCGTCTTGTCGGTGCAGATCACGCTCGTCGCGCCGAGCGTCTCGACCGCGCCGAGCCGCCGCACGATCGCTCCGCGACGCGCCATCCGATGCACGCCCACCGCGAGCGCGATCGTCATCGCCACGGGCAGGCCTTCGGGGACCATGCTGACGACCTGGCTGATGGCGACGGTGAGGACCTCGTCGAACGGCAAGCCGCGCAGGTAGCCGACGCCGCACACCAGGCCGAACAGCCCTGCGGCCGCGACGCCGATCCTCCGGCTGAGCTGGGCGATGCGACCCTCGAGGGGCGTTCGCGCCGCCGGGGCCGCCGCGGTGAGCGCTGCGATCTTTCCGATCTCCGTCGAGGGTCCGGTCGCCACCACGACGGCGCGGCCGCGGCCGGACGTGACGTGGGTTCCGGCATACACCATGCTGGTTCGATCCGGGACGCCGGCGTCGGCGGCGACCGGATCGATCCGCTTCACGGTCGGGACCGACTCGCCCGTGAGGGGCGCTTCCGCCGCCTGCAGGGCCGCAGCCCTCACGAGCCGCGCGTCGGCGGGCAGCGCGTCACCGACGGACAGGACCAGCACGTCGCCCGGCACGACGTCGCGCGACGGCACGACGCGCTCGCAGCCGTCGCGGACGATCCGCGCCTCGGGCTCGGTGAGGCGGCGCAGCGCGCGGAGCGAGCGCTCCGCGCGCCGCTCGTGCGCCACTCCGATGGCGGTGTTCACCGCGACGACCCCGAGGATCACGCCGGTCTCGCCCGGACGGCCGAGCGCCGCGTCCGCCGCTGCCGCGACGAAGAGCAGGAACACGAGGGGGCTCGAGAGCTGGCGCAGGACCCGCGCGGCGAGGCCCGGGGGGGGAACATCCTCGAGCGCATTCGGCCCGTACCGCGCGAGCCGCTCGGCCGCCTCCGCGCTGCCGAGGCCGCGGGTGACGTCGGAGCCGAGCGCCTCGAGCACACGGTCCACGCCGACGGCATGCCATGCCGGCGCTTCGCCTCGGATGTTCGCGCGCGCCTGCGGCACGCCGTCAGGGTATCGAACGCGCCGAAGTGTCGTAGACTCGGGCCGCAGAGATGGAGATGGCGCTAGTGGGATCACCGCCCCGCCTTGCGAGCACGTGAAGAGCCCCGCCGCCGCGCCGCGCCTTCTCGCGGATCCGCTCGCGCGCGACCGCCTCGCGCGCCTGCGCGACGCGGCGGCGCCGCGCGACGTCTTCCGGGCGGCGCTGGCCGACCTGGGACTCCTGCTCGCGATCGAGGCGCTCCGCGACGCGCCGACCGTCGCCGGCGCCGTTCGCACACCGCACGGTGTCTGCGAGGGCGAGCGCGTCGACGAGGAGCGCCTGCTCCTGGTCGCGATCCTGCGGGCCGGCACCGGCCTCCTCGCAGGAGCGCAGCGGCTCGTTCCGGCGACGCCCGTCGGCCTCGTGGGGCTGCGCCGCGAGCGCCACGGCGAGGCGGTGTCGCAGTACCTCGTGCGGCTGCCCCGCGACGCCGGCGGGACGGCGCTCGTGCTCGACCCGATGCTCGCGACCGGACGCTCGGCCGTGCGCGCGGTCGACGTGCTGAACGAGCACGGCATTCCCGACGCGCGGATCCGCCTGCTGGTCGTCGTGGCCGCGCCCGAGGGCCTGGAGCGCTTCTCGTCCGCTCATCCGGCGGTGCAGGTCTTCGCCGTGGCGGTCGATCGCGGGCTGGGGCCGCGCAACGAGATCCTTCCCGGGATCGGCGACGCCGGCGACCGCCTCTACGGCACCGAGCCGTGACGGAGCACGCGGTCCGCATCCCGCCGCTGGGTCTCGAGGGCGTGCTCGCGCTGCCGGAGGGCGCCGAGGCCGTGGTGGCGTTCGCGCACGGGAGCGGGAGCAGCCGCATGAGCCCCCGCAACCGGCGCGTGTCGGCCGCGCTCCACGAGCAGGGGCTCGGCACGCTCCTCTTCGACCTCCTCACGGAAGAGGAAGCGGGCGATCGCGCAAAGGTCTTCGACATCCCGCTCCTGGCGGAGCGGCTCGCGCTCGCGCGCCGCTGGCTCGCCGAGGAAGAGCTGACGGGCGAGCTCCCGACCGGCTACTTCGGAGCGAGCACCGGCGCCGGGGCCGCGCTCGTCGCCGACACCCTGCCCGGCGGAGCGGTCGGCGCGATCGTGTCGCGCGGCGGAAGGCCGGACCTGGCGGGACGCGCGCTCCCGGCGGTGCGGGCGCCCACGCTGCTCGTCGTGGGCGGCCTCGACTTCGACGTCATCGAGCTGAACCGCGCCGCGGCCGCGGAGCTCCGCTGCGAGCGCCGCCTCGTGATCGTTCCCGGCGCCACGCACCTCTTCGAGGAGCCCGGAACGCTCGAGCAGGTCACGGCGCTCGCGGCCTCCTGGTTCGGCCGGCATCTCCTCGGACGGGCTCGCGCATGAGGTTCGAGGACCGGAGCGATGCAGGGAGACGCCTCGCCGAGGCGCTGCGCCACCTCCGCGGCAGCGATCCCGTCGTGCTGGCGCTGCCGCGCGGCGGTGTCCCCGTCGGCTTCGAGATCGCGCGCGCGCTCGGCGCACCGCTCGACGTCGTGCTGGTGCGGAAGATCGGCGCGCCGTCCCAGCCGGAGCTCGCGGCGGGCGCCGTCGTCGACGGGGAGGAGCCCGAGCTGGTCGTGAACGAGGAGATCGTCGCGGCGCTCGGGGTGCCGCAGGAGTACCTCCGGAGGGAGGCGGCGCGGCAGCTCGAGGAGATCGAGCGCCGGCGGCGGGTGTATCTCGAGGGACGCGCTCCGGTGTCGGTGGCCGGAAGGACGGCGATCGTCGTGGACGACGGCGTGGCGACCGGCGCCACGATGCGCGCCGCGCTCCGCGCGGTGCGCCGCCGGGGGCCGCGACGGCTCGTGCTCGCCACGCCCGTGGCCGCCCCCGAAGCCATCGCGGACCTCCGGTCCGAGGTGGACGAGGTCGTCTGCCTGTCGATGCCGGCCTATCTGGGAGGGATCGGCGCGGCGTACGACGATTTCCACCAGCTGGGCGACGAGGAGGTGCGCGAGCTGCTCGCGCGCGCGGGACGCGAACGCGCCGAACCGGAGGAGGCGTGAGCCGACCCGCTCCCGGCCCCTCCGCCCACGCGCACCCTTCTTCGGCTCAGCCGCCGGTCGCGGGAGCAGGAGCGGGAGCGGGCTTCGGAGTGTCGGGACCGCTCGGCGGGAGCTTCGGCTCGCGGATGTAGCCGAGGGGCAGGACGCCCGTGAGGCTTCCGAGGAACGTCGTGATCGACTTCACCTGCGCGTCGGTCAGGTCCTTCCCGAGCTGGTGCTCGGCCATGAGCCTCACGGCCTGATCGAGCGTCGCGACGCGGCCGTCGTGGAAGTACGGGCCCGTCTGCTTCACGTTGCGCAGCGACGGCACCTTGAAGACGAACCTGTCGGCCTCGTTCTTCGTGACGGCAGCACGGCCGACGTCTTCCGTCGGATAGGGCTTCGCGACGCCGAGCTTCTGGTAGGTGCGCCCGCCGACCGTCGCGCCCAGGTGACACGCCGGACAGCCGGCTGCGATGAAGGTCGAGAGCCCCTCCTGCTCCGACGCCGTGAGCGCCGAGGCGTCTCCAGCGAGGTACACGTCGAAGCGCGAAGGCGTCACGAGCTTGCGCTCGAATGCGCCGATCGCGCGGGCGGCGTTGTCGTAGGTGATCGGATCGGGCTCTCCCGGAAACGCCGCCACGAAGAGCGGCCGGTAGCCGGGGATCGAGCTCAGGACGCGCACCACGTATGCGGCATCGGGCATCCCCATCTCGACGGGATTCAGCACCGGTCCCTTCGCCTGCTCCTCGACGTCCGCGGCGCGCCCGTCCCAGAACTGGGCGACGTGGAAGGCGGCGTTGTACACCGTGGGCGAGTTGCGCCCCCCACGCTTGCCTTCGTGCCCCGGCGAAGTGGGCTCGTTGTCGACGCCGTACTTCGACAACGCGTGGCACGAGTTGCACGAGAGCTCGTCGTTGATCGAGAGCCGCTTCTCGTAGTACAACATGCGGCCGAGCTCGATCTTTTCCGGCGTGAGCGGGTTGCTCGCGCTCTCCGCCTCCGGCGGCAGCACGGCGAAGATCGACCGGGCCTGCTCCTGGAGGTCCGCCGGCACGGACGCGGCTTCCGTGGCGCGCGCCCGTGCGACGAGCACCGCGAGGGCCGCGCAGCATCCGAGGACTGCGACCCTCGCGGCCGTCCGCCCGCTCATCCCGACGTCGCGGGAACTCCGCGAAGACACGTCGGTCAAGCGGTCGCGCTTGGCGCGCGTGCCGCTCCCGGACGCCCCTTCGGCCGCGCCTTGGCGTGCGGGCGCGTGCCGGGCCGCAGGGCGCGGCGCGCGAGCAGCTCGGTCGCGAGCTTGTTCACCTCGTGGTTCACCTTCCGGATCACGTCGTAGATCGCGCCGATCGACTGGTCCTGGACCTTGCGCGCGTCCTTCGCCACTCCGCGGATCGACTCGAAGCGCTCGAGCATGTGGAGGGGCATCTCCGCAATGGCCTTGTGGATCTCCTCCACCGACTTCGCGCCGTTGTCGACCGCGTCCTCCACGGCGTCTGCGAGCTGCTTGATCTCCATACGGATCCGGGCCGGAGTGAGCTTCTTGGGCTTCGTGAGCTTCGTGGTGGGCATGCGGGCTCCTTTCGTGGCGCGGCCGTGTGGGCCGCGCCGAGGGGATCTCTCTCAGGGTGCGAACTTGCGGATGTACTCGCGGAGCGCCTTCACCAGCTCGGGCTTTCCGGCGAGGTCGGGCTGCGCGGGCATCACCGCGCTCTTGCCGACGGCGGCTCCGCCCTGGACGACGATCTGCTCGATGTAGGCGTCCGTCACCGACGTCTGCCACGCCGGGTCCTGGAAGTTTCGCGGCCGTGGACTGAGGTCCTTCGAGCCCGGGCCGTTGCCGGCGCCGTTCACGCCGTGGCAGTTGGAGCACTGCGCCGCGAAGAGCTCCTTCGCCTCCTTCTTGAGGGCGGCCTGCTGCACGGCAGCCGCGTCGGACCCCGCAGCTGCGGGTGCGGCGGGGAGGGGCGCGGCCTTCTTCTCCTCGCGGCACGCGGTGGCAAGAGCGATCGCGGCGACGAGCAACCCGACGGTGAGACGGCGCGCGGTCGACATCCGCTCCTCCTGGCGCCCCGGTGGGCGCTCCTGCTGCCATCCATTTCAAGTGTCGTGCCAGGAGGGCGAAGGACGGATTCCCCGGGAATGCTGGAGATTCCCGCCTCTCCAGCGGGGACGGCCCGAGCGAAACGCCTCAGTTCGACAAGCGGTTGTGACAATTCGACGCTGCGCCGTCGCTGGACGCGCCAGATCGGGAGAGCGATGCTGACCGCGGGCCCGGCGCCCGGAGGACCCGCATGCCGCCCACCGACCGCTCGTTTCCCATCGCCATCATCGGCGCGGGCTTCGCGGGGATCGGGACCGCGATCCGCCTGAAGCAGGCGGGCATCGAGTCGTTCACGATGTTCGAGCGCGCCGGTGAGATCGGCGGGACGTGGCGCGACAACACCTACCCGGGTGCGGCGTGCGACGTGCCCTCGCACGCCTACTCGCTCTCCTTCGAGCAGAACCCGCGCTGGAGCCACCGCTACTCCCCGTCGTCGGAGATCCAGAGCTACCTGCTCGGGATCGTCGACAAGTGGAAGCTGCGCTCGCACCTCCGCCTCGGCACCGAGATCGTCGCCGCGCGCTTCGACGAGGAGACGGGGACCTGGGCGCTCGGCACGAGCCACGGCGACACCTTCACCGCGCGCGTGGTCGTCTCCGGCGTGGGCGGGCTCGTCGATCCCGCGTTCCCGGACATCAAGGGCATCCAGAGCTTCGGGGGCGAGCTCTTCCACACCGCTCGGTGGAACCACGACTACGAGCTCACGGGCAAGCGCGTCGGCGTGATCGGCACGGGCGCGAGCGCCGTGCAGGTGGTGCCGTCGATCGCACCGGAGGTGGCGCAGCTCCACGTCTTCCAGCGCTCGCCCGCGTGGGTCGTGCCCAAGCTCGACAAGCGCTACTCGGAGCGGGCGAAGCGCGCGTTCGAGCGCTTCCCGTTCCTGTTGCACGCGAGCCGCTTCCTCCAGTACGCCACCAGCGAGCTCTTCGGTCCGATGATCTTCCTCGACTCGCCGCCCCTCTCCGCGATCGGCGAGAAGATGTCGACGCGTCACCTGCACGCGCAGGTGAAGGACCCGGCGCTGCGCGAGAAGCTCCTCCCGCACTTCCAGTTCGGCTGCAAGCGGATCCTCGTCTCCGACGACTACTGGGCGTCGTTCGAACGCGAGAACGTCGAGCTCGTGACCGACCCGATCGAGCAGATCGTGCCCGGCGGCATCGAGACCACAGATGGGAAGGTGCGCGAGCTCGACGCGCTGATCCTGGCCACGGGCTTCGCGCTCGGGCTCGCCACCGCTCCGTTCCCCGTGACCGGCCGCGGCGGCCGCTCGCTGGGCGACGCCTGGCGCGACGGGGCCGTCGCCTACAAGGGGATGACCGTCTCCGGCTTCCCCAACTGGTTCATCCTGATGGGCCCGAACACCGGGCCCGGACACACGTCGGTGCTGGTCTACACCGAGGCGCAGATCGAGCACACGCTCCAGGCGATCCGCAAGCTGAGACGCGAGGGCCTCAAGTACGTGGACGTCCGCCAGGACGTGGAGGACCGCTACAACCGCGGCATCCAGGGCCGGATGAAGTACATGTCGTGGTCGACGGGCTGTCACAGCTGGTACCTCTCGAAGGACGGCAGCAACCACGCGCTCTACCCCGGCTTCGCCGCCGAGTACGCGCTGCGCGCCCGGAACTTCCACCCATCGGACTACGAGATCGCGGGGTTCTGATCACCGCGCCGGCTCCGCACCGACTCCTTGATCCGCTGGATGTGTCCGCGGCCGAGCGCCTTCACCTCGCATCCGAGCTCGAAATACCGCCCGATCTGGGCGTCGGAGAGGATCCCGAAGCAGTCGATCACCGCGAGCGGCGCTCCGGCGTGGCGGACGACGTCGTCCGGCGTCAGCGCGAGGTAGGGCGCGTGGCGAACCGCCAGCACCACGGCCTCCGCGCCCTCGAGAGCGCCCGGCAGGTCCTTCTGGATCCGCAGGCTCGTGAGCTCGTCCTGGTTCCGGAAGAAGCGCGCCCAGGAATGGCCGGGCGCCGGGTATTCGTCCTGGTTCTCGATCTCGTACCAGTGGTCGACGTAGGGGTCGTGAACCCGGAGCTCGGCGCCCATCTCGGTGAGCTTCCGCACGACCAGCTCCGATCCGCTGTAGCGCGTATCGCCCACGTCCTCGCGGTAGCTCGCACCGCAGAGCAGCACGCGCGCGCCAGCGATGTAGCGGCCCATGTTGCGTAGCGCGTCGCGAACGAGCTCAGCGACGTGGAGCGCTCGCGTGTCGTTGATGTCGATGGCGCGCGTCGTGATCTTGAAGATGTCGTCCTCGAAGCCGAGGATGTGCTTGTACGCCCAGAACCCGAGGCCGCCGTCCTTCGGCAGGCAGTAGCCGCCGATGCCCGGCCCCGGGAAGATGATGTTGCTGTGCGTAGGCCGCACCTTGATCGCTTGGATCACCTTCGTCAGGTCGACGCCGTTGCGCTCCGAGAACAGGCTCCACTCGTCGAGGAAGGCGAGGATGGTCGCCCGGTAGGAGTTCTCGACGATCTTCGTCGTCTCGGATTCGATCGGGCGATCCATCACGGTGAGCGGGTAGTCCTTCGTGTTGAGCACCTGGCCGAGGAACTTCACCACGCGGTCGCGGGCCTCGGGGTTGCAGCCCGAGCAGACCCGCCAGAAGTCCCGGATCGACGAGACGTAGTCGCGGCCGGGCATCACGCGCTCGAAGCTGTGCGCGAGGACCGGTTGCGACTCGATGCCGCGCTTCTCGAACGCCTTCTTCAGGATCGGGTACGCCACGAACTCCGTCGTGCCGGGCGCCACGGTCGTCTCGATCAGCACGAGACAGCCCGCCGGGATCTTCTCTCCGATCGTGCGCATCGTGGCTTCCAGCGCGCTCATCTCGGCTTCGCCGGTGCGCAGGTTGCCGAGGTCGTGCTTCGTATAGTCGCACTGCACGTCCACCACGACGCAGTCCGCGAGCTTAAGGCAGTCGCTGTCGTAGGTGGCGACGAGCGTCTTCTTCTCGAGGACGCAGCGGGCGATCATCGGGTCGACGTTCGGGTCCTCGGCCTTGACGGGGGATTCCCCGCGCGCGAGGAGCGGGATCTTCCAGTAACTGCGCGGGCTCGGCCGCTGGCAGCCGATCACGAACTTGCCCGGCTTGCCGGTGTCGGGATCGGCGGAGTCGGCCACGATCGCGGCCATCACCGCGCCGACGAACCCCACGCCCATGACGACGACGATCTCGCGCCCCTCCGCTCGCGCGGCGCGCGCGAGGGACTCGATGCGCTCGTACTCCTTCGCGTAGTCGCTCTCGGCGGGAAGCGGGAAGGATTCGCCGGACGGGCTGACGGAGGTCTGCGGCATGGAGGGCTCCACCGCGGGGGGGGTCCGCGTCCAAGGAGGCCCGCATGCTATCAGACGGGAGAGGCGCGGTGGGCGCGGATCGATGCCGGATTGCCGTCGGGCGCTTGACATACTTCACGTTTGAGTGAACTATCAACGCCGGTGCACGGCCTGTCGGCCCCAGGAGGTTCTCGAATGGCTGCGCAGGAGCTCCCGCCGGGAATCGCGCTCTACCAGCTGGGCATCGGGCACTACGTCTCGCGCGCTCTCGCGCTCGCGGCGACGCTCGGCCTTGCCGACCTGATGAAGGACGGCCCGCGCGACGTGGCGGATCTGGCGAAGGCCAGCGACACGCACGCGCCGTCGCTGCGCCGCGTGCTGCGCCTGCTCGTGAGCGTGGGCGTCTTCGAGGAGCTAGACGACGGTCGCTTCGCGCTCCGACCCCTGGGCGAGCTGCTGCGCTCCGACGTGCCCGGCTCGATGCTCGCCTCCGTGAAGCTCTTCGCCGGCGTAGCAATCCAGGACAGCTGGAAGGAGCTCGAGTACTGCGTGCGCACGGGGGAGCCGGCGTTCAAGAAGGCGGACCCCGACGCCGACGCCTTCACGGCGTTCGCCAAGGACCCTGCCGCGGCGGCGAACTTCGACAAGGCGATGGCGACGTTCGCCCCGCAGACCGCGGCGGCGGTGGCGGCCGCGTACGACTTCTCCGGCTTCGCGCAGGTCGCCGACCTGGGCGGAGGGAACGGCGCGCTCCTGATCGGCATCCTGCAGGCGAACCCTGGGCTGCGCGGGATCGTCTTCGACCTGCCGCACGTGTCGGTCCGCGCCAAGGAGAACGTCGCGGCCGCCGGGCTCGGCGATCGCTGCGACGTGGTCGCGGGGAGCCTCTTCGAGCGCGTGCCCGGCGGAGCGGACGCGTATCTGCTGAAGCACGTCATCCACGACTGGAACGACGAGCTCGCCGCCGCGATCCTCGAGAACGTGCGTGCCGCGATCGCGCCAGGCGCGAAGCTCCTGATCGTGGAGGGCCTCTATCCTCCGCGCATCGACGCCTCCCTCGTCGGCCGCGGTGCGGCCGCCAACGACGTCAACATGCTCGTCTGCACGGGCGGACGACAGCGTTCGGAGGCGGAGTTCCGCGAGCTCTACGAGAAGACCGGCTTCCGCCTCACGCGCATCGTCCCGACGCCGGCCCGCGTCAGCGTGATCGAAGGAGAACCGGCGTAAGCCGATCCCCCCAACCTCGAAGGAGATTCCCATGAAGCCCACTCCTCCCGGCTGGCCCCGCATCTCGTCCGCCTTGTATTACGACGACCCGCGCGCCGCCATCGACTGGCTGTGCCGCGCCTTCGGCTTCGAGGTCCGCCTCCTCGTCGAGGGCGACGGCGGCGCCGTGGAGCACTCGGAGCTCACCTACGGCGAAGGCCTGGTGATGGTCAGCGGCGCGAGGCCCGAGAAGTTCCCGTGGATGCGGCCGCCGGGCCAGGCCGGCGGCGGCAACACCCAGAACATGCTGGTGTACGTCGACGACGTGGAGGCGCACTGCAAGCGCGCGCGCGAGGCCGGCGCCGTGATCGTGCGCGAGCCCGAGGTGCACGACTACGGACCGGAGTACTGGACCGACCGCGGCTACGAGTGCCGCGACCCCGGCGGACACCACTGGTGGTTCAACCAGCGGTTCGCCACCGGCGGCAAGGCCTGAGGGTGTGACCCTCGACGCGACCTTCTCCGCGCTCTCGGATCCCACGCGGCGCGCGGTCGTCGACCTGCTCCGGCGGCGGCCGCGCTCCGCGGGGGAGCTCGCGGCCGCGCTCGAGAAGAGCCCCCCGGCGATGAGCCGACACCTGCGCGTGCTGCGCGAGTGCGGACTCGTGGCGGAGGAGCGCGTCGACGACGACGCGCGCGTGCGCGTGCTGCGCCTGCGCCCCGAGCCGTTCGACGACCTGCGGCGCTGGCTCGACGAGGTCGAGCGCTTCTGGACCGGCCAGCTCGAGTCGTTCAAGGCGCACGTGGAGCGGCGTCACGCGCGCGCACGGGTTCGCCGCTGAGCGCGCCCGCGGGCGACGGCGCCACGGTGACCGTCTCCGTGCGGGTGCCGCCGGCGGAGGCGTTCGACGTCTTCACGCGCGAGATCGATCTCTGGTGGCGGCAGGGTCCGCGCTTCCGGATCGCGGGCCGCCGGCGTGGACAGCTCGCGTTCGAGCCGGGAGCCGGCGGCCGGCTCTTCGAGACCGTCGAGCTCGACGCGGGGCCGCGCCTCTTCGTGGTCGGGACGGTGCTCGCGTGGGAGCCGCCGCGGTTGCTCGAGTTCGAGTGGCGCGGCGTGAACTTCCGCAAGGACGAGGTGACGCGCGTCGAGGTCCGCTTCCGCCCCGCCGGCGACTCCACGCTCGTGACGGTGCGACACAGCGGGTTCGCGACGCTGCGCCCGGGTCACCCGGCGCGCCACGGGCTCGAGGGCGCAGCCGTGAGCCGCATGATCGGCCTCTGGTGGGGCGACCTGATGAGCGGCCTTCGGGAGCATCTGGCCGACCGGGCCGCACGGGCGGCGGGAGGCGCCGGGAGCTAAGACGCTCTGGCGATGCCCTCCCCCCGGCCGATGAGCCCGCCGCCTCCCGACCGCCGCGCCGGAGCGGCGCGCGACGCGCTCGCCGGGCTCTCCCTCGCGGCGATGAACATCCCGCAGGCGCTCGGCTACACGCGCATCGCCGGCACGCCGATCATCACCGGCCTCTACACGCTGCTGCTGCCGCTCGTCGCCTTCGCAACGCTCGGCTCGTCCCGCTACCTCGTCGTCGCCGCCGACTCCGCGACCGCCGCCATCCTCGCCGGCGGCCTCCTGCCGCTCGCCACGCTCGCGAGCGAGCGGTACGTGGCGCTCGCAGGCGCCGTCGCGCTGCTCACGGGCGCGTTCCTCCTCGTCGCGCGCGTGCTCAAGCTCGGCTTCCTCGCCGACTTCCTCTCCCAGACCGTGCTCGTCGGCTTCCTGACCGGCGTCGGCGTACAGGTGGGCATCGCCGTGCTCGGCGAGATGCTCGGCGTCGACGTCACCGGGAACCGGTCGCTCGACCAGCTCGCGCAGGTCGCGCGCGCGCTGCCCCGGCTCCACGCGCCCACGCTCGCCGTGTCGGGCGCCGCCGTGGCGGTCGTGCTCGCGTGCCGCGCATTCGCGCCGAGGGTGCCCGGACCGCTGATCGCGGTCGTGGGAGCGATCCTGGCGAGCGCGGCGTTCGACTTCGCCGGGCGGGGCATCCAGGTGATCGGGCCCGTGCCCGGAGGGCTGCCGCACCTCGGCCTGCCCGGCGTCGACTGGCGCGACGTGCCCGCGCTCGTCCCGATCGCGGCGTCGTGCTTCCTGATGATCGTCGCGCAGAGCGCGGCCACCGCGCGCGCCTACGCGACGCGGCACCGCGACCGGCTCGACGAGAACGCGGACCTCGTCGGCCTGTCCGCGGCCAACGCCGCCGCGGCGCTCAGCGGGACCTTCGTGGTGAACGGGAGCCCGACGCAGACCGCGATGGTCGAAGCGGCGGGCGGGAGGAGCCAGCTCGCGCACCTCGCCGCCGCCGGCGTCGTCGCGCTCGTGCTCCTGTTCCTCACGGGACCGCTCGAGCACCTGCCGCGCTGCGTGCTGGGCGCGATCGTCTTCACCATCGCCGTCGGGCTCATCGATCTGCGCGGCCTCCGCGACATCGGACGCGAGAGTCCGGGCGAGCTGCGGCTCGCGCTCGTCACCGGCGTGGTGGTGGTGACGATCGGTGTCGGCGAGGGCATCCTGCTCGCGATGGTGCTCTCGCTGCTCCGCCACGTGCGGCACAGCTACCGGCCGCACACGGCGGTGCTCGTGGAGGAGCGCGGGGAGGTGTGGCGGCGCGACCCGGTGGCCCCGGGCAAGGTCAGCGCGCCCGGCCTCGTGGTCTACCAGTTCGGGGCGGACCTGTTCTATGCGAACGTCGGCCGCTTCGCGGACGAGCTCCGGAACCTCGTCGAGCGCGCGCCGGCTCCGGTGCGGTGGCTGGTGATCGACGCCGGCGCGATCACGAACGTGGACTACACCGCCGCGGCCTCGCTGCGAATCCTCCATGAGGATGTGACACGGCTGGGCGTCACGGTATTCATGGCGCACGTGGAGCCGTCCCTGCGGTCCGACCTCGACCGGCATCGCCTCACCGACGCCATCGGGGCGGACCACCTGTTCGATCGGCTGCGCGACGCGATGGCGGCCACGCGACGCGCCGGAGGAGGCACGGCATGAGAGTCCTGGCCATCGACATCGGGGGCACGCACGTGAAGGCGCTCGTGAGCGGCGAGCGCGTGCCCCGCAAGGCGGACTCCGGCCCGACCATGACTCCCGCGGCCATGGTCGCCGCGGTCCGGAAGCTCGCGGCCGGCTGGCGTTACGACGTGGTGTCGATGGGCTACCCGGGGCCCGTGCTCCAGGGACGCCCCCTCGCGGATCCCAGGAACCTCGGCCCGGGCTGGGTCGGGTTCGACTTCCGTCGGGCCTTCGGCAAACCCGTGCGGATCGTGAACGACGCGGCGATGCAGGCGCTCGGGAGCTACACGGGCGGGCGGATGCTCTTCCTCGGCCTCGGCACCGGTCTCGGCTCCGCGATGATCGTCGACGGCGTGCTCGAGCCGATGGAGCTCGCGCACCTGCCCTACAAGAAGGGCAAGACCTACGAGGACTACGTCGGGCTCCGCGGGCGGAAGCGTCTCGGCAAGAAGCGCTGGCGCAAGGCCGTGGCGGACGTCGTGGCGAAGCTCTCGGAGGCCCTTCAGCCGGACTACGTGGTGCTCGGCGGCGGCAACGCGAAGTTCTTCAAGAGCGCCCCCCGAGGCACGCGGCTCGGCAAGAACACCAACGCGTTTCGCGGGGGCTTCCTGCTGTGGAACGACGGCGCGCGGCGCAGGAGGCGCTGACGGGCCCGCCTACGGCCGCGGCCGGTCCCGGCGCGCGATGAGGGCGCCCACGAGCGCCGTCCAGCCGGTCTGATGCGACGCTCCGAGACCTTCGCCGGTGTCGCCGTGGAAGTACTCGTAGAAGAGCAGGTGGTCGCGCCACGCGGGGTCGTCCTGGAAGAGCGTACGCGACCCATACACCGCCCGGCGTCCGTTGGCGTCGCGCACGAAGAGCCGCAGGAGGCGCCGTTCCAGCTCGTCCGCCACCGCGCCGAGATGCGCCTGCACGCCCGAGCCCCTGGGCAGCTCCACGGTGAAGGCGTCCCCGAGGCAGCCGTGGAGGTGACGGAGCGACTCGATCGCCAGGAAGTTGAGCGGCGCCCAGATCGGCCCGCGCCAGTTCGAGTTGCCGCCGAAGAGCCCGCTCGTCGACTCCGCCGGCTCGTAGTCGAGGCGGGCCTCCCCGCGCGGCAGCTCGAGCACGAGCGGATGCTCGCGGTGGTAGCGCGAGAGCGAGCGCAGTCCGTACGGCGAGAGGAACTCCGCCTCATCGAGCATCGGCCCGAGGACGCGCCGCAGGCGCGATCGGTCCACGAGGGCGATCAGCTCGGGGCGGCCGTCCTTCGAGAAGTAGTGCATGAACCCGGCGAGCTCGGGCTTGTGCGCGATGAACCAGCCCGCCCGCCGCCGGAAATCCGGAAGGCGCTCCCACAGCGGAGCGTCGAGCTTCACCGCCGCGAAGAGCGGGAGCAGACCGACCATCGAGCGCGCGCGCACCGGCTGGCTCTCCCCGCCCGGGGCACGGAGGCGGTCGTAGAAGAAGCCGTCGTGTTCGTCCCACAGCTCGTTCATCGCCACTGCGATCGACGCGAAATGCTCGAAGAACTTGATCGCGATGTCCTCGTAGGCGCGGTCGTGGTTCGCGAGGCGGAGCGAAATCTCGAGCATGTTGAGGCAGAACTTCGCCATCCACGCCGTACCGTCGGACTGCTCGAGCACGCGGCCGTCCGGCAGGAGGGCGCCGCGGTCGAACGGCCCGATGTTGTCGAGCCCGAGGAACCCGCCCTCGAAGACGTTGTCGCCGAGGGCGTCCTTGCGGTTCACCCACCAGGTGAAGTTGATCAGGAGCTTGTGGAAGGCGCGGGCGAGGAACTCGAAGTCCCGGCTGCCGTCGATCCGGAAGACCGCGAGCGCCGCCCACGCCTGGACCGGCGGATTGACGTCGCCGAACGCCCACTCGTAGGCGGGAAGCTGGCCGTTCGGGTGCATGTACCACTCGCGGAAGAGGAGCAGCAGCTGGTGCTTCGCGGCCGCGGGGTCGACGTGCGTGAGCACGACGCAGTGGAACGCGAGGTCCCAGGCGGCGAACCACGGGTACTCCCACTTGTCGGGCATGGCGATCACGTCGCGGCTGTCGAGGTGACGCCATTCCGAGTTGCGGCCGGTCCGCCGTGCGGCGGGCGGCGGCGGCTGGAGGGGGTCCCCGTCGAGCCACGCCGCGACGTCGTAGTGGAAGTACTGCTGGCTCCAGATCATGCCCGCGAACGCCTGGCGCATGACGCGCCGTTCGTCGTCGGTGGCGGCCCCCGGCTGGAGCGCCGCGTAGAACGCGTCGGCCTCGCGCTCGCGCCGCGCGAGCGTCTCCTCGAATCCGCTCGCGAGGTCGAGCGCCGCCTGGGAGTCCGAGCGGGCGAGACGGAGGCGGAGCTCGACCGTCTCGCCGGCGGGAACGCGGAGCCGATACCAGCACGCGAGCTTCGTGCCCTGGCGCGCGGGGTTCACCGTGTCCGCTCCGTGGACCACGTGATCGTGGATGCCGTCCTTCGGATAGGGGGTCTGCGCGGCAGCGCCGAAGAGACGCGGGACGTTCGTCTCGTTCTCGCAGAACAGCAGCTCCGGCGCGCGGCCGTCCGGACCGGGGCCCGCGTCGAGACGCCAGCGTCCGAGGTCCTCGTCCTCCGCGATCACGCCCGCTGCGCCGGTCGCGCCCTTCGCGCGTCTCGGGCCGGACGGCGCGGCGGCGCGGATCGACGGCCGCGCGACCCCCGCCTCCCACGACCAGCGGTTCCGGAACCACAGCGTGGGCAGAGCGTGCAGCTCCGCGGCGTCGGGCCCCGCGTTGCGGAGACGCAGGCGCAGGCAGAGATCGCGGGGACCGGCCTTCGCGTAGTGCGCCTCGATCTGCCAGTAGCGATCGCCGTCGAAGACGCCGGTGTCGGCGAGCTCGAGCTCGCCCTCCTGGCGGCTGCGCTCTCCGTTCTCTTGACGCAGGCGCGCGTAGGGGAACTCGGCCTGCGGATAGTGATAGCGCCAGCGCAGCCACGACGCGGTCGGCGTGGCGTCGAGATACCACCAGTATTCCTTGGCGTCCTCGCCGTGGTTCCCCTCGTTGCCGGTGAGGCCGAAGATGCGCTCCTTCAGGATCGGGTCGCGGCCGTTCCAGAACGCGAGCGCGAGGCACATGCGCTGCTCCAGGTCGCACACGCCCGCGAGGCCGTCCTCGGTCCAGCGATACGCGCGCGAGCGGGCGTGATCGTGCGGGAAGTACTCCCAGGCAGCGCCGTTCGCGCTGTAGTCCTCGCGCACGGTCCCCCAGGCGCGCTCGCTCAGATAGGGGCCGAGGAGCTTCCACGCTCCTGGACGGTTGCTCGTCGCCTCGGCGAGACGGGCGTGCTCGGCGGACGGCGCCGCGTGCTTCGCCTGGGAGTCCGTCATCGCCGCCCATTGTGGCGTCTTGCGCCCCGCGGCGCTTCGGAAGGCGCTGCGGAGGATGAGCTACCTATCGGGCGTGGACCCCCGCTACCGGAGCCCGGTGAATCGCGGCGTCGCGGAGGCGCGGCCGGGCGAGTTCGCGCCCATCGCGCTCGGCCCGCTGCGCGTGTGGCCCCCGGTGGTGCTGGCGCCCATGGCGGGCATTACGAACTCGCCGTTCCGGACGGTGTGTCGCCGCTACGGCGCGGGGCTCTACGTGAGCGAGATGATCACCGCCCGCGCGCTCGTGGAGGGCAACGCGAAGACCCTGCGGCTCGCGGGCTTCGATCCCGGCGAGAAGCCGCGCAGCCTCCAGCTCTACGGCGTCGACCCGAAGTGGGTGGGGGAGGCCGTGGCGTGGCTCGTGGGCGAGGACCGCGTCGACCACATCGACATGAACTTCGGCTGCCCCGTTCCGAAGGTGACGCGGCGGGGCGGCGGGGCGGCGATCCCGGTGAAGCCGAACCTGCTGCGGTCGATCGTGCGCGCCGCCGTCCAGCAGGCCGGGCGCGTGCCCGTCACGCTGAAGTTCCGCATCGGCATCCACGACGCGCTCGAGACGTTCCTCGACGCCGGGCGCATCGCGGAGGGCGAGGGCTGCGCGGCGGTGGCGCTGCACGCGCGCACGGCGGCGCAACTCTACGACGGCGAGGCGCGCTGGGAGGCGATCGGGCGCCTCAAGGCCGCCGTGCGCTCGATCCCCGTGCTCGGGAACGGCGACGTCTGGGAGGGTTACGATGCCCTGCGGATGATGCGCGCCACGGGCTGCGACGGCGTGGTGGTGGGGCGCGGCTGCCTCGGCCGTCCGTGGCTCTTCCGCGACCTCGCCGACGTCTTCGACGGCCGCGAGCCGGCCGACCCCCCCCACCTGGGCGACGTGGCCGACGTGATGCTCGAGCACGCGGGCCTGCTCGCAAAGTGGCTCCCCGAGCATCTGGCGCTGCGCATGTTCCGCAAGCACGCCACCTGGTACACCAAGGGCTTCAAGTACAGCACGCGCCTGCGCGGCGAGCTGATCGCGATCGAGACGCAGGACGACCTGCGCCGCATCCTGGCCGCCGTGGACCGGGACGAGCCCTTCCCCGCCTCCGCGATGCGCGTGCCGCGCGGCAAGAGCGGCGGCACCCAGAAGGTGGCGCTGCCCGAGGGCTACCTGGACGATCTCGCCGACGCGACGCCGCCGGGCGTCGAGGCGGAGGATCCGACCAGCGGGGGATGAGCTCCCCGCCCGGGGCCTGCCGGCGGGCGTTCCGGAGGCCGCCCGTCCGATGGCAGCCTGCTCGTTTATCGACCAGACGGACGCTCGAGCAACGGCCCCTGGCATCTTCCCCCCATGCTGATCGGTCTGCTCCTCGCCGTCTCGCTCCGCGCCGCCCACGAGCTCGTGGGCGCGGGAGTGCTGCCCTCGCTCGTGCGCGATCTCGGGGGACAGTCGTGGGCGGGGGCCTTCTTCGCCGTGTACGGGCTCGCCTGCGCGGCGGGGATCGTCGTGGCGGGACGCGCCACGGACCGGCGCGGCCCCGGCGGACCCCTCGCCGTCGGGCTCGGGGTCTTCGCGGCCGGAATGACCGCCACCGGCCTCGCCCCCTCGATGCCCTTCGTCGTGGGGGCGCGGGCGTTCGAGGGCTTCGGCGGCGGGATGGTGTCGGCCGTGGTGAGCGCGGCGGTGATCCGCGCCTACGACGACGCGATGCGGCCGCGTGTCCTCGCGTGGCTCTCCGCCGCGTGGGTGGTGCCGGGGCTCGTCGCGCCGGGGATCGCGGTCGCCGTGGCGAGTGCGTTCGGGTGGCGCGTGGTGTTCCTCGGCCTCGCGCCCCTCGTGGCCCTCGCGGCCGCGCTCGCGCTGCCCGCGCTCGGGGCGAAGGCCCCGGCCGCGGCGCGGTCTCCGCGCCCGGACGGAAGCGCGGCCTCGCGCGCCGCCGCGGCTTCGCCGCGGCGCGGCGCGGCGAACGCGCTCGTCCCCGCCCTCGCGGTGCGCGCCGCGATCGTCTTCGCGTTCTTCGGCGTCGAGTCGTTCCTGCCGCTGTCACTCGGCACCGTGCGCGGCGCGGGGCCCGCGACGGTGGCCGGCATCCTCACGATCTCCGCGCTCGCGTGGACCGCGGGCGCGTTCCTCCAGGCGCGCGCGTGCGCGCGCTGGTCGGCCACGACGCTCGCGAGCGGCGGGGCGCTCGCGCTGCTCGCGGGCATCGCGTGCGCCACGTCGGCGCTCTTCCAGGGAACACCGATCGGCGTCGGAATCGCGGGATGGACGCTCGCCGGCCTCGGCATGGGCTTCGCCTACAACACCGCGACGGCGAGCGCGATGAGCGCGACGCGCGAGGGCGCCGAGGGGACGACCGGGGCGGCCCTGGGCATCACCGATGCGGTCGCGTCGAGCGTCTCGACCGCGATCGGCGGCGCGTTCCTCGCGGCCGCGCCCCTTTCGCCGGGCGCGGCGCCCGTGCGCGTGGTGGTGGCGTTCGCCCTCGCCGCCGCGGTGGGCGCCGCGAGCCTCGCGCCGGCGCGGCGGCTCGGCGTGCCCTTCTAGGCGGTCCTCCGCCGCACGATTCTCTTCCCCCACCGTCCACGATCTGATAGGAGGGCTGGAGAGCCTGCCCCCGGAGCAGAGCCCGTCCATCTCGACCCCGAAGGAGTGACGCCATGAGAGCCTTGCTCGTCGCCGCGCTCGCGTTCCTCGCCCTCGGCTGCGGATCGCCCTCCGGGCCCGGCGCGGAGGCCGGGGAGCCGGACGCGACCGTGCGCTTCACCGGCGCGTCGGCCGCTGCGGGCGGCGGGTACACCTGGGGGACGGGGGTCCTGATCTTCAAGGGCAAGGATTACAAGTTCCGAGTGACAGGGATCAGCGTCGCCGACATCGGCGGCGGGACGATCGACGCCACGGGCGACGTGTACCACCTGAAGCGGATCGAGGACTTCGCAGGCACCTACACCGGCGTCACCACGGCGATCGCCATGGGCGGCGGAATCGGGCTCTCGAACGGCACGAACCAGAGCGGCGTCTACATCCACCTGAAGTCGACGTCGCAGGGCGTGCGCTTCAAGGCCGGCCCGTCGGGCGTGACCGTCACGCTCGAGCCGTAGCGCGGGCGGCTTCCCCGCGCGCCTTCGAGAGCCTCGGCGGCGGCCGACACCGAAACGCCTCGCCTCCGAACGGAATCGCCATCGAATCGCCGCGCTTCCGTCCCAGCTCGCCGCGCAGAATGCGACCGCTGGCCCCCCTAGCGGCCAGACCGCCGCTCCCCCCAGCGGCCCGCGTCACCCGGTGCAACGCCCGATGACGCCGCACGCGAGGCTGGGGGAGGGGTCGCGCCCCCAACCCGCGGCCCCTCCCCCGACCCACGCCGCCGTGCTCGGCTTGCATCCGAGAACGTGCAAGCAGGGGACGTTCTCTCCACCAGGGTGTCCTGCGCCAGGTCCTCGGCGTCCCAGAGATTGCCCGTGAGGCGGCGGCAGGACGGATGAGGCGCCGCCCAGGATACGGGGCCTCGGGCCTCAGGTTTCAGCTGGATCCGGGCACGTAGGGCTGGTGCAGCACCACCGGCTTCTCCTTCGACGGCCGGATGCGCAGGTTCAGCACCTCCACGAACACCGAGAAGGCCATCGCGAAGTAGATGTACCCCTTCGAGATGTGCTGGCCCCAGCCTTCGGCGATCAGCGTGACGCCGATCAGCAGCAGGAAGGACAGCGCCAGCATCTTCACCGTCGGGTGTCGGTCCACGAAGCGGCTGATCGGGCCCGAGAAGAGCAGCATGAACCCCACGGCGATCACCACCGCGGCGATCATCACCGGGATCTGGTTCACCATGCCCACCGCCGTGATCACGGAGTCGAGCGAGAAGACGATGTCGAGCAGCAGGATCTGCACGATCACGCCGGCGAACGACGGGGCGACGCGCTGCGAGCCGCCGCCCGTCTCGCCCTCGAGCTTCCCATGGATCTCGTGCGTGCTCTTCGCGACGAGGAAGAGCCCGCCGACGATCAGGATGAGGTCGCGCCCCGAGAAGCCCTTGTCGAGCACGGACAGCGTGAAGAGCGGCTCGGTGAGGCGCATCATCCACGTGAGCGACAGCAGCAGGCCGACGCGCATGAACATCGCGAGCCCGAGGCCGACGCGGCGCGCGCGGTCCTGCTGGTGCCCGGGGAGCTTGCCCGCCAGGATCGAGATGAAGACGACGTTGTCGATGCCGAGCACGATCTCGAGCACGGTGAGCGTCGCCAGCGCGATCCAGATCTCGGGGTTCGCGACCCAGTCCATGTCCGCTCCTCGCTGGTCCGCGCCCGATCCTAGCGGCGCGCTCGCCGTCGGCTCGCGGGTGGGTTACCTCGGTACGGGTGCCGAACCCGCGTGCTCCGCATCTCACGCGCTTCGTCCTCGTCGCGCTGCTCGGGCTGCTCGCCGCCGGCGCCTGCTGCGTGCACACCGAGCCTTTCCGCGACGCCGCGGGTCAGGTCCTTCCGGGCAGCATCGCCACGCTCGAGCCGATCCAGGTCGGCGCCGTCACGGAACACGTCTGGCTGCGCGGACGCAGCCGCGACGATCCCGCGCTGATCCTGCTGCACGGCGGCCCCGGCGCGAACGAGGCGCCGCTCTTCCGGCACTACGACCCCGCGCTGGAGGACCACTTCCTCGTCGTCTACTGGGAGCAGCGCGGAACGGGCCGCTCGTACGATCCCGATGCGCCTCCGGAGTCGATGACGATCGATCGGTTCGTGCGCGACCTCGACGAGGTCGTCGACCAGATCCGGGCGCGGTTCGGCAAGGACAAGGTCGTGCTGCTCGGCCACTCCTGGGGGACGGCGATCGGGACCCTCTACGCGGCGCGTCATCCCGAGAAGGTGTCCGTCTACGTCGGCGTGGGGCAGATCGCGGACATGCCCGAAGGCGAGCTCGCCTCGTACACGTTCGCGTTGTCGGAGGCCGGGAAGCGCGGGAACGCCGACGCGTTCTCGGAGCTCACCAAGATCGGACCGCCGCCGCACTCCGTCGACGCGATGCTCACGTCGCGCAAGTGGGTCGAGCGCTTCGGCGGCTCCTTCCACGGCTCGCTGTCGACCGGCGCCCTCCTCTGGGCGGCGCTCGGAACGGACGAGGCGAATCTCTGGGACCTCGTGCAGTTCGGCCGCGGCAACCGCGCCTCGCTCGAGTGGCTCTGGCCGGAGCTGTCGCAGCTGAGCCTCCGGGGCGAGCGCCGCTTCGCGATGCCCGTCTTCTTCCTGCTCGGCCGCTTCGACTGGCAGGTGCCGGCGGTGGTCGCGGAGCGCTACTTCGAGGACGTCGAAGCCCCGTGCAAGCGCCTCGTGTGGTTCGAGGAGTCCGGCCACAACGCTCCGTTCGAGGAGCCCGCCCGGTTCGAGCGGGTGCTGATCGACCAGGTCCGCCCCCTCGCGACCGGATCGGGCGCCTGTCGCGACACCCCGCCGTCAGGCGATAGACTCACGCTCCACCCGCCAGACCCCCGGAGGTCCCCATGACGCCCAAGGTCGAGACCACCCCGAACCCCGCCACCGACCTCGCCGACATCCCCGGCATCGTCTCGCGCCTGCGCGCGACCTTCGACGACGGCCGCACACGGCCCGTGGCCTGGCGCCGCCGCCAGCTCGAGCAGCTCGCCCGCATGATGGACGACCACGTCGCGGACTTCCTCGAAGCCCTGAAGGCCGACCTCGGCAAGCCCGAGCTCGAGGCGCGCGTCACGGACGTGTCGATCGTGCGCAACGACGCGAAGCAGGCGCTCAAGAACCTCACGCGCTGGATGCGGCCCGAGAAGGTGTCGACGCCGCTCGAGCAGCAGCCCGCCAGCGCGAAGATCGTGCGCGAGCCGCTCGGCGTGGTGCTCGTGATCGCGCCGTGGAACTACCCCGTCCAGCTCCTGCTGTCTCCGCTCGTCGGTGCGATCGCCGCGGGCAACTGCACGTTGCTGAAGCCGAGCGAGGTGACGCCGCACGTCTCCGAGGTGATCGGCCGGCTCGTGCCGAAGTACCTCGATCCCGACGCCATCTCGGTGGTGCAGGGCGGCGTGGACGAGACCACGGCCGTGCTGCGCGAGCGCTTCGACCACATCCTCTACACCGGCAACGGTGCGGTTGCGCGCCACGTGATGGAGGCGGCAGCGAAGCACCTGACGCCCGTCACGCTCGAGCTCGGCGGCAAGAGCCCGTGCATCGTGGACGAGCACGTCGACCTCGACGTCGCGGCGCATCGCATCGCCTGGGGCAAGTTCCTGAACGCCGGCCAGACGTGCGTGGCGCCGGACTACGTCCTCGTGCACGAGTCGCGCGAGCGCGAGCTGATCGAAGCGCTCGAGAAGGCCGTGCACGAGTTCTACGGCGACGATCCGAAGCGCACGCCGGACTACGGCCGCATCGTGAACGAGCGCCACCACCGGCGCCTCGCGGTGCTGCTGAAGGACGGCGAGGTGGCGCTCGGCGGCCAGGCCGACGAGTCCGACCGCTACATCGCGCCCACCATCCTGCGCAACGTCTCGCCCGACGCGCCGGTGATGGCGGACGAGATCTTCGGTCCGATCCTCCCCGTGCTCACGGTCGGCAGCATCGACGAAGCGGTGCGCTTCGTGAACGCGCGCCCGAAGCCCCTCGCGCTCTACGTCTTCACGAAGGACCCGAAGGTCGGCGAGGACGTGCTCGCGCGGACGAGCTCGGGCGGCGCGTGCGTGAACGCGACGATCTGGCACCTCGCGAACCCGAACCTGCCGTTCGGCGGTGTCGGCCCGTCGGGCATGGGGGCGTACCACGGCCGCGACAGCTTCGAGACGTTCAGCCACCGCAAGGCCGTCGTCACCAAGTCGACGCGCGTCGATCCCAAGATGGCGTATCCCCCCTACACCCGGCTCAAGCTGGGGATCCTGAAGCGCCTGCTCTAGTCGCCGTCCCAGCTCGAGGCTGCGATTCCGGTGGCGCTGCTCTACGCCGTCTTCTTCGTCTCCGGCGTGGCGGCGCTGCTGTTCCAGACGCTCTGGTTCCGCCAGGCCGGGCTGGCGTTCGGGAACGGCGTGTGGGCGTCGAGTCTCGTGCTGGCGAGCTTCATGGGCGGGCTCGCGCTCGGGAACGCGCTCGCGGCGCGCTACGGAGCGCGCGTGCGGCGCCCCGGCGCGGTGTACCCGGCGCTCGAGGGGCTGATCGCGCTCACCGGCGTCGCGCTCGTGTACGGCCTGCCGGCCCTGACGCCGGCCCTCGTGCCGCTCATGCGGCCATTGCTCGACCAGCCCGTGCTGCTGAACGGCCTGCGGCTCGCGATCGCGTTCGGGCTCCTCCTCGTCCCCACGACTGCCATGGGCGCGACGCTGCCCGTGCTCGTGAAGTGGCTCTCGACGCGCGACTCCAACTTCGGGGCGGTGCTCGGGCGGCTCTACGGGTGGAACACGCTCGGCGCGGTGGCGGGTGCGCTCGCGGGCGAGGCCCTGCTCGTGGAGCGGCTCGGCGTGCGCGGGACCGGGCTCTTCGCGGGCGGGCTCGACCTCGTGGCGGCGGCGGGGGCGCTTCTGGCGTCGCAGCTCGTCGGCCATTCGACGCACGATCGTGTCAGGATGACGCCGTCGCCCTGCGATGGCCCCGCGACCGCACCGGCCGCGACCGCGGCGGCGGTCGCGCCCCCTGCGGACCGCGCCGTCCCGGCGGCCGCCCCTCCGGTGCGCGCGCGCCGGGGCCTCGCCCTCCTGCTCGCATCCACGGCGCTCGCCGGCGGCGTGCTGCTCGCGCTCGAGGTCGTGTGGTTCCGCTTCCTCAAGCTCTTCGTGTTCTCGGGCAGCCTCGTATTCGCGGTGATGCTCGGCGTGGTGCTCACGGGGATCGGACTCGGTGGCTTCGTCGGCGGCGCATGGCTCCGGCGGCGCCCCGGCGGCTTCGCACATGCGCCCACGGTGGCGTGCCTCTGCGGTGCGCTGCTCGTGCTCGACTACGCGACGTTCGCGGGGGTGCTGGCGCCGTACCAGTCCTGGACGATCGTGCTGCCGCTCGATGTCCTCCGGTTGTCGGCCTGGCTCATGCTGCCCGTGGCGCTCGGCTCCGGCGTGCTCTTCACGCTCACGGGAGCGGCCCTGGCGCGGCATGCGGCGCCCGAGACCCGGGCGGCGGGGCTGCTGACGCTTGCGAACACCGTCGGTTCGGCGGCGGGGTCGCTCGTCGCGGGCTTCGTGCTGCTGCCGTGGCTCGGCATGGAGCGGTCCTTCTTCCTCCTCGCGACGCTCTACGGTGTGGTGGCGCTCGCGCTCGTCGCGGGCCTCCGAGCGACGGGCGACGCGGGCGCGCGAGCCGTCCTGCGCTCTCCTGGCGCAGCCGTCCCGCGCTGGCTCGCCGCGGGGGCGCTGGCGGCCTCGGTGGCGCTGTTCCCGTCCGGACTCATGGAGGCGGCGTACCTCGTGCAGCCCCGCGCGCGGATCGACCCGGGCGGCGCCGCGCGCGTCGTGGCGCTACGCGAGGGCCGCGTGGAGACCGTGCAGTACCTCGAGACCGAGCGCTTCGGCACGCCAGTGAGCCATCAGCTCGTGACCGACGGCTTCAGCATGTCGGGCACCACCATCACCGCACGGCGCTACATGAAGCTCTTCGTCTACTGGCCGCTCGCACTGCGGCCGGAGTCGAAGCGCGCCCTGCTCATCAGCTACGGGGTCGGCTCCACCGCGAAGGCGCTGACCGACAGCCCCGGGCTCGAGCAGATCGACGTCGTCGACATCTCGCGCGAGATCCTGGAGCTGGGTCGCATCGTCTTCCCCGAGCCGGGCACGTTTCCGCTCGACGACCCGCGCGTGCGCGTCCACGTGGAGGACGGCCGGTTCTTCCTCCAGACCACGGGCGAGCGCTACGACCTGATCACTGCGGAGCCGCCGCCGCCCAAGAACGCAGGCGTCGTGAACTTGTACACGCGCGAGTACTTCACGCTGCTGCGCGAGCGCCTCGTCGACGGCGGGCTCGCGACGTACTGGCTCCCCGTCTACAACGTGACCGAGCGCGACACGCGCGCGATCGTGCGCGCCTGGTGCGACGCGTTTCCCGACTGCACGCTGTGGGTGGGCGCCGATCTCAACTGGATGCTCGCCGGCTCCCGCGACGCGCGCTACTCGCGCTCGGCGGAGGACTTCGCCCGGCAGTGGGCGGAGCCGAAAGTCGCGGCCGAGCTGCACGCGCTCGCCTTCGAGGAGCCGGAGCAGCTCGGCGCGCTCTTCCTGGGCGATGCTGCGTCGCTCGCTGCCCTCACGGAGGGCGTGGCGCCGCTCACCGACGACTTCCCGAAGCGCATCGAAGACCGCCCCCTCGACCTGCCCGAGGCGTTCGCGACCTACGCGCCGTGGATGGATGCGTCGACGGCCCGCCGGCGGTTCGAGGAGAGCGCGTTCGTTCGGGACGCCTGGCCGCCCTCGCTGCGCGAAGCCGCGCCGCCGCTCTTCGAGGTGGAGGCCGCGCTCGAGCGCGCTTCCGGGCTCGCGCAGGCGACGCGCACGGTCGACCAGCAGCTCCGCGACCTGCACCTCGTGCTGGCGAAGACCGGCCTGCGGACCGCCGCGCTGTGGATTCTGGGCACCACCGCGGACGACCTGCGCGCCGTGGATCGCGCCCTCGCGAGGGGCGAGCCGGAGGACGCGTTCGCCGTGCCGCTCGCCCATCGCGACGTGTCGGAGCGGCGTTTCGACGACGCGCTGCGCCGCCTCCTGGTCGCGCAGCGGCGCGCGCCCTCGGACAAGAGTCTGCTCTACCTGCGCATCTACCTGCTGTGCCTCGCGGGCCGCGTGCCGGAGGCCGACGCCCTCGTGGCGGGGGCGCGCTTCCGGCTTCCAAACGCTGCCGAGGATCGCGCATACTGGAGCTGGATGGCGCGGACCTTCGGGCTCCGTTCGCCGTTCGCCGCCCGAACCGCCCATGAGGACGCCGCCCGATGAAGCTCCAGCCCCTCCGCTCCGTTCGCTCCGCCTGGTCGCTCGCGCTCGCGGTGCTCGCGCTCTTCCTTCTCGCGAACGTGCCGGCGCCGGCCGCCGCCCAGTCGCGCGCCACGCCACCGTACCCGGGCGATCTCGGACCCCGCGCGGTCGGTCACACGAAATTCGACATCGTCGATCCGGCCCGCGGCAATCGGAAGCTCGAGCTCCAGGTCTGGTATCCGATCGACTCGGCCCAGGCGACCGGCAAGCCCGCGTTCTACAAGCTCGGCTTCGGGACCCTCGGCATCACGTCGAGCGTCGCGTTCGAGAACCGTCCCGTCGCATTGCAGCCCTACATGCCGCTCGTCGTGTTCAGCCACGGGAGCGGGGGCATCAACGTGCAGTCGATCGGGCTGATGGAGACGCTCGCGAGCCACGGCTTCGTGGTCGCGGCCCCGAATCATACCGGCAACACCACGCTCGACATCTTCCTCGGTACGACCGTACCGCTCGCGGTGTCGGCGGTGGACCGCCCGGGCGACGTCACGTTCGTGATCGACGAGATGCTGCGGCGCTCGGCCGACCCGGCGAGCCCCTTCTACTTCCGGATCCGCCCGACCGGCGTCGGCGTGGTCGGGCACTCGTTCGGCGGGTTCACGGCGCTCGCGGTCGCGAGCGGCTTCCAGTCGGTTCCCCCGGACCCCCGCGTCACCGCGATCGTGCCGACCGCGCCGGCGAGCTCGATCCTGACCGACGATCGTCTCGAGTCGATCGACCTTCCGACCCTCGTGCTCGGCGGCACGCTCGACACGACGACTCCGGTGATCCCGAACAGCTCGCGGCCCTTCGATCTGGTGTCGGGCCGGCCGCTGATCCGCGTGGACATCGTGGGTGCGACGCACTTCCACTTCGCGAACATCTGCGAGATCGGACAGCAGCTGCTCGACAACGGCCTCGACCTGGACTTCGTGCTCGACGTCGTGACGGGCTACTCGGAGGCGTGCCTGCCGGGCGCGTACCCGCTGGAGGACGCGCAGCGGATCCAGAAGCTGTACACCGTGGCGTTCCTGCGCCGGCACCTGCTGGCGGACGTGCGCTACGAGCGCTTCCTGAAGTCCGACTACGCCGCGGCCCACGAGCCCGACGTCATCTTCGCCCGGAAGGACGCCGAGGCACCGTGGTGGTGGGCCTGGTACCTGGCCCTCTACTCCCGCTGAGCGGGTCGTTTGCCTTGCGGGCCTGCGGGCCGGGCTCCATACAGGGTCGTAGAACGCTCGGAGAATCCACGGATCGATGTCCCTCGACGATGATCCGACCCGGACCGCCCCAGGCTCGCTGACCGATCCGGAAGACGTCGTCGCCCTCCGCCGCATCGTCGAGGGCACGGCGACCCACGTCGGCGACGCCCTCTTCCCCGCGCTCGTCCTCCACCTCGCCGAGGTGATGGGCGCCGGATACGCGTTCGTCGCCGAGTTCGCCGGTGACGGACGCGCTCGCACGCTGGCCTATTGGAAGGCGGGACGGCTCGTGCCCGCGGTGGAGTGGGAGCTGGCCGGCACACCCTGCGAGGACGTCGTGCGCGGCCAGCTCTGTCACCACCCGAGCGGCGTCAGCGCCAGGTTCCCCGGCGACCGCGCGATGGTGGAGCTGGGGATCGAGAGCTACCTCGGCGTGCCGCTCACGACACCCGACGGGCAGCACCTCGGACACCTCTGCGTGTTCGACACGAAGCCCATGCCGTCCGAGCCGCGGAAGCTCGCCCTCTTCCGGATCTTCGCCGCGCGCGCGGCGGCGGAGCTCGCGCGGCTGCGGCTCGAGCGCACGCTCGGCGAGAGCGAGGAGCGCTTCCGCGACCTGTTCGACGAGGCGCCGATCGCGTACGTGCACGAAGGCCTCGACTCGCGCTTCATCCGCGCCAACCGCGCGGCGATGCGGACGCTCGGCATCCAGCCCGAGGACGTTCCCACGACCGTCGGGAGGGACTTCGTCCCCGACACGCCCGATGCGCAGCGCCGGCTGCGGGAGGCGTTCGAGTCCATCGGGCGCGGCACCGACACGAGCGGCGTCGTGCTCGAGCTGCGGCGCCGGGACACCGGCTCGCCGCTCTGGATCCAATGGTGGTCGAAGCCCGCTCCGGGCGGGACCTACACCCGCACGATGTTCGTGGACATCACCGAGCGCGTGCTCCTGGAGCAGGAGCAGGCGCGGCTGAAGGAACAGAACACGTACCTGCGCGAGGAGATCAACACCGTCCACAACTTCGAGGAGATCGTCGGACGCAGCCCCGGACTGCTCCGCGTGCTCGAAGACGTGGAACGCGTCGCCGGCACCGACGCCTCGGTGCTGATCACCGGCGAGACCGGTACGGGCAAGGAGCTGATCGCCCGCGCGATCCACTCGACGAGCGTTCGGCGCGCGCGGCCGCTCATCAAGCTCAACTGCGCCGCGCTCCCGACGAACCTCGTGGAGTCCGAGCTGTTCGGGCACGAGAAGGGTGCGTTCAGCGGGGCGATCGCGCGGCGCATCGGCCGCTTCGAGCTGGCGCACGGCGGCACCATCTTCCTGGACGAGATCGGCGACGTCCCGATGGAGATGCAGGTGAAGCTCCTGCGCGTGCTCCAGGAGCGGGAGTTCGAGCGCGTGGGCGGCAACGCTCCCCTCGAGGCGGACGTCCGCATCATCGCCGCCACGAACCGCGACCTCGACAAGGCAATGCGGGAGAAGCGCTTCCGGGAGGACCTCTTCTACCGCCTCAACGTGTTCCCGATCCAGCTGCCGCCGCTGCGGCAGCGCGCGGAGGACGTCCCGCTGCTCGTGAATTACTTCCTCTCGAAATTCGCCGCGCGGATCGGCAAGCGCATCGACACGGTGAGCCCGCGGACGATGGCGCGCTTCCAGGAGTACCCGTGGCCGGGCAACATCCGCGAGCTCGAGAACGTGATCGAGCGCGCGGTGATCCTCTCGGGCGGGCCGGAGCTCGACGTGAGCCCGGGGCTGCTCCCCGAGGCGGTGGCTCCGCCGGCGGCGGCGCCTTCGGCGGCGGCCTCATCGCCGGCGCGCAGCACGCCGCCGCCAGACGACGCGCCGTCGGCTCGCGCCGCGGCTGCCGAGCGCAGAGGGATCCTGGCTGCGCTGCGGGCCGCGGAGTGGCGGATCGAAGGGGAGCGTGGGGCCGCTGCGCGGCTCGGACTCAACCCGAGCACGCTCCGGTCGCGCATCAAGAAGCTGGGAATCTCCCGCAGCCGCGAGGCCGTCTGAAGGAGCGCGGGCCCGATCAGGGCAGCGCCGGCGGTCTCCTCCCCTTGTACTCGCACACCATGCCGGGCGCCCAGGTCTCGTACTTCGGCGTCTCGAAGCCCGCGGCCTTCATCGCGTCGAGGATCGTCTGCGGAGGGACGCACTGCTCGACGGTGTCCCAGTAGTAGTCCATCAGGAGCTTGGCATCCTGGCTGCGCGTGAACAGCAGCGTGGCACCCGGGATCACCTTCGCCCACATGAACTTCGTCACGCGCTGGCCGAACCGCGACGTCGGCACGTGGCCCTCGAGGATCCAGAGCGTGCCGCCGGGCTTCAGGACACGGAGGTACTCGTTGAAGGTGGCGACGAGGTCGGACACGTGACGCAGCGCGATGCCCATCGTCACGAAGTCGAAGGTCCCGTCCGGGAACGGCAGGTGCTCGGCGACGCCCCGCGTGAGCGGCAGGTCGAGGGCCTTGCGCGCCTGGCGGAGCATCATGCGGTTGGGGTCGATGCCGAAGACCTTGCCCGTCTTTCCGACGAGCTTCACCGCGCCCTTCGCCACCGCGCCGGTGCCGATGGCCACGTCCAGGACCTTCATGCCCGGGCGGAGGCCGGCGCGCCAGAGCGCGACGCGGCGGTACAGCAGCCCGCCGTTCAGGAAGAGGCGCTCGATCGTGTCGTAGTGGTGGGCGGAGCGGTCGAAGAGCTCGTCCACGTAGCGTCGACGCCGCGCGTCCGGGCCGTAGTAGTCGGTGAGCGGCTTGTGCGGCGGAACGGGTGCGGGGGTTCCTTCGGCGAACGGCATCGGATGGCTTCCTCGACGCTGGGTGGTACCAGCGCCGGGAGATAGCAGGCAGGCCCGGATTCTGCCCGCGAGCTACAACCGGAAGCGCTTCGTCCCCTCGCGCAGCGCCTCCGCCTGGCGGGCCAGGCTCGCCACCGCCTCGCCCATGCGCTCCGCGGCGGCGTCGTTCGCCCCCGTGCGACCCTGCACGCGCTCGAGGAACCGTGCCACCTCGCCACAGGCCTGCGACTGCTGCTGGAGCGCGTCGTTGATGCGCTCGGTGGTCTCGCGCACGCCCTCGGTCGTGTCGCGGATGCGGCCCGAGCCCCGCGCCTGCTCCTGCGTCGTGGCGCGCACCTGCTGCGCGACGTCGCGCATCGCCGCGGCGGAGCGCAGGATCACGTCGCTGCCGCGGGTGCGCTCGGCCTCGGCCGCGCGGATCTGCTCCACACCGGCGAGCACCTGCGACATGAGCTGCGCCACGTGGGCGGCTGCCTTCGTCTGCTCGCGCACCGCCGACACGATCTGCGTCGTACATGCCCCGCTCTCGCGCGCCGCTCGCGTGATCTCCTCGAGCGACGTGCCGGCCTGCGCCGACAGCTCGACCCCGCTCGCCACGCTGGCGGTCCCCTGCTCGATCGCCTTCATCGCCCGCGCGCTCTCCGCCTGCACCTTGGCGATGAGTCCGCCGATCTCCTTGGTGCTCGCGAGCGTGCGGTCGGCCAGCTCCTTGATCTGGTCCGCCACGACCGAGAACGCCCGCCCGCTGTCGCCCGCCTGCGCGGCGATGATCGCGGCATTCAGGGCGAGCAGGTTCGTCTCGTCCGCGACGTCCGTGATCACGTCGAGGATCGCGCCGATCTCCTGTGTCGACTCGCCGAGCCCGCGGATCACGCGCTCCGCCGCCTCGGTCGCGTCCTGGATCGCGTCCATCCCCTGCATCGTCTCGCGCACGCGAGCGTGGCCGCTGTCGGCGCTCGCCGCGACCTCCTCCGTGAGCCGCGTGGTCGTCCCCGCCGTGACGTCGACGGCGCGCATCGCGCTCGCCATCTCCTCCATGCTGGCCGACGTGTCCGAGGCCGCTTCGACGAGCGCCTCGCTGTTGTCCGCCACCTGGCGCGTGCTGCGCAGCATCTGCTCGATCGAGGTGGACACCTCGTCGACCTTCGACGACAGGACGCCCGCCGTGTCCTTCAGCTCCTCGCCCGCGGCGCCGAGCTCGAGGATCGAGCTTCCGGCCTCCTCGACCGACACGTTGAGCTGCTCCGCCGAGTGCGCCAGCCCGCCCACCTGACGATGGATCTCCTCCATCGCCTGCGTCGCCTCGCGCATCTCGCGGGACTGCTCCTTGGCGGACGCCGCGACGGCCGTCGACACGCCGGCCAGCTCGCCCGCAGCCGCATCGACCCGCTCGGCCGCGCTCGCCACGTCCCCGACGAGCCCGCGCAGCGACTCCGAAGTCTCCTCGAACGCGCGCGCGAGCTGTCCGAACTCGTCTTCGCTCTCGAACACGCGTCCACGCGAAAGGTCGCCCTGCGCCATTCGCCGCGCGGCGTCGGCGAGCGCGCGGGTCGCGCTCTCGATGTCGCGTGCGAAGAGCGCCACGGCGGCCGCCGCCACGGCCCCCGCGAACACCATCAGCGCCCCGAACACGAGGCCCATGTGACCGACGTCGGCGCGCAGATCCGCCGCGGGCGTCTCCGCGACGAGCACCGGGCCGCCGGCCACGGCGCGCCAGCTGACGAGCGCGCCGGCCAGGCGCACCGAGCCCGTCGGGGCGCCGGATGCGACCTCGGCGCGGATCCTGTCGGCGAGCTCGCCCGACAGCGGAGGCGCGGGCGCGTGGCGCGCATCAGGATCGATCCGAGCGAGCGTCACCGGCGCGGGCAGGACGGCGCCGAGCCGCGCGACCTCGGCAAGCGGCGCATCCGCGGGCGCGCCGGGCAGCCCCTCGGCGATCGCAGTCAGCGTGCGCGCGTGCCAGTCCCCGACGAAGAGGGAGACCGACTCCGACGCCTTCGCGTAGGAGACCAGAAGCGCGAACGAGATCGACGCCACCGCCGACCCCGCGACCGTGAAGACGAGCTTCGTGCGCAGGGGCATCGAGCCCACGAGGCCCGCGCGCTCGCGCGGGTCGGGCAGCTGCGCCGCGAGCGCGTCGCGTACGGCGCCCGTCTGGTGGCGGAGCGAGAAGAAGATGAGCGTGCCCGCGACGAGCCCGCCCGACACGCCCGCGAAGACCAGCACGGCGCACTCGAAGGCCCCGAAGTCGCGGGGGCCGAAGAGCCTCATGCCGATCGCGCAGCCGACGCCCGCGTTCGTCCACGAGACGAGCTGATAGCGCAGCATCCAGCGCGGCAGGGCGGCCACCGCCGCAAAGGCAGCGCGCGTGGACTCCCGAGTGCGCGCGTCGGGCCGCAGGTCGAGGTAGGCGCGGATGGGCTGCGTCCAGCGGCGGCGGAGCGGCTCGGACCCGATCGCGAACACCGCGGCCGCCACCGCGACGGCGAGGACGAAGACCTTCCACTCCTCGCGGCCGAGATCGAGCACGCCCTGGAGATAGAAGACGAGCACCGCGACGGCGGGCACCGAGAGCGCCGCCTCGAGCAGGCGGAACGAGCGTTCGAAGGCGCTCCCCGAAGGCAGCGGCGCGGTGTCCACCGGCACCCCCTGACCGGGGCCGGCCGCGAGGCGCAGCAAAGCGCCCGAAGACCTCAACCCCGGCGGGGTTTTCGGCCGATGGGGGAAGGGGCTTGAGGGCGGGGGCGGGGCGGGTTGCGGCCCACCGGCCCGTCCCCTAAGCCGCTCGTCGTGCTTCGAAGATCGTGCCCACGCCCCCACGCCGGGTCCGCTCGAGTCCAAGGGGGATGAGACCGTCCACGCTCGTCCCCATCCGCAGCCGGGCGCAATCTTCGAAGCACCACGTAAACGCCTGGAGATCGCCGGAGGTCCAACCCGTCGTGAATCAGGGTCCCGGCCCGCTGAGGGGCGTGCGAGGTGCGCGTTCGCGTTTCCTCGGGGTCGCCGCGGCGGCCCTGCTGGCCGGGGTGTCAGCCGGCGGGCCGGTCTCGGCCGCGGGACCGCCCAAGACCCTGGCCGAGTGCGTGGACATCGCCCTCGCGAACCAGCCCCGGCTCGGGTCCGCCGCGGCGGCGGTCGAGTCGGGCAAGCAGCGCGTCCTCCAGACCCGGGCGAACTACCTGCCCCAGATCACCGCCGGATACGCGGCGGACCGCCGGGACGGGTCGCCCACCACCACCACGGTCGGCGGGACCAGCTTCGAGTCCTCGCCGTCGCCGTGGTTCCACAGCGCGGGCTTCTCGCTGTCGCAGCTGCTCTTCGACTTCGGCCAGAACCTCGATCGCATCCGCGCAGCCCGCGCGCGCGCGGAGTCGCTCCAGGCCGACGCGGTCACGCAGCGCGACAACATCATCTTCAATGCGAAGCAGGCCTACTTCGTTCTCCTGGCTGCGCGGCGGCTGCTCGAGGTGGCCCAGGAGACGGTGCGCAGCAACCGCCAGCAGGTCGAGCAGGCGCGCGGCCGCTACGACGTCGGGTTCGCGGCGAAGATCGACGTGACGCGCTCGGAGGTGCAGCTCGCGACCTCCGAGCTCGACGAGATCACCGCGCGCAACAACGTGGCGGTGGCGCAGGACACGCTGCGCAATGCGCTCGGTCTGGACGAGCCGCTCGACTTCGACATCGTCGACGTGCTCGACATCCAGCGCGTCGTGAAGGACGAGGCCGAGATGCTCGAGACGGCGTACGCTGCGCGGCCCGAGCTCGAGAGCAACAAGCTGCTCCAGCGCGCGCTCGAGGAGGAGATCCTGGCCCGTCAGAAGGACCACCTGCCCAACGTGACGGGCAACGCGACCTACGACTGGTCGGGCAACCGCTATCCGCTGCGCTCGGGCTGGGTGGTGGGCGCGCAGCTGAACGTGCCGCTCTTCACGGGCGGCCGGACGACCGCGCAGGTGGCGGAGTCGCGCGCCGATCTCGAGGCGCTGCGCTTCGACGAGATCACGCTGCGTCAGGACATCGCGCTGCAGGTGCGCACCGCGCTGCTCGAGGTGCAGCGCACGTCCGACAGCATCGACGTGACGCAGCGCGCGGCGGAGCAGGCGCGCGAGAATCTCCAGCTCGCCGAGGGGCGCTACAGCACCGGGGTAGGCAACATCATCGAGCTGACCGACGCGCAGGTGCAGCGCGCGCGGGCGGACGCGGATCGCGTCCGCGCGCTCTATTCCTATCAGACGGCCGTCGCCTCGCTCGAGCTGGCCGTCGGCCGGCCGGTGACACAGCCGTGACCCCGACTGGACGCCAGAAGCGTCTCGCGTCGTACGCCGCGCTGGCCCTCCTCGTGGTCGCGCTCGGCGGCTGGCTCCTGCTCAGGAAGGGCCGTGCCAGCGAGAACGGCTACGTGACCGAGACCGTGGGCCGCGGGCCCATTGCCGCAATGGTCACAGCGACCGGCACCGTGAACCCCGTCACGACCGTGCAGGTGGGCACCTATGTGTCGGGGCCGATCCGCGCGATCGACGTCGACTTCAACTCGCAGGTGAAGAAGGGGCAGCGCGTCGCGAAGATCGACCCGGCGCCGTTCCAGGTGCGGGTGGACCAGTCTGCCGCCAACCTCGCGACCGCGCGGGCGAAGGTCGAGAAGTCCAAGGCCGACCTCGCCCTCAAGCTGCTGAACCGCGACCGCAACAAGGAGCTGCGCCAGCGCAACCTGATCTCGCAGAGCGAGCTCGACGCGTCCGAGAACGACTACTCGCAGGCCGTCGCGCAGGTGGCGCTCGACCAGGCGGGTGTGCAGCAGGCGCAGGCCCAGCTCGACGAGGCGAAGATCAATCTCGCCTACACCGACATCGTATCGCCTGTCGACGGCGTCGTGGTGTCGCGAAACGTCGACGTGGGACAGACCGTCGCCGCGAGTTTCCAGACGCCGACGCTCTTCCAGATCGCCCAGGATCTGACGCAGATGCAGGTCAACAGCAACGTGAGCGAGTCGGACATCGGCAGCGTGAAGGAGGGCCAGCCGGCGAGCTTCAGCGTCGACGCGTACCCCGGTCGCACGTTCGCGGGCAAGGTCGTGCAGGTGCGAAATGCGCCGGTCACCGTGCAGAACGTCGTCACCTACGACGTCGTGGTGCAGGTCGAGAACACGGACCTCGCGCTCAAGCCCGGCATGACGGCCACGGTCACCATCACGACGGCCGAGCGCAGCGACGTGCTCCGCGTGCCCGTACGCGCGCTCCGCTTCAAGCCCGAGATCGCGGCGGACGCAGGCGCGGCTTCGACCCGGCGGCCGCAGGCCGCGTCCGAGAGCAAGCGCGAGCCCGGGGTGGAGGGATCCGCGGTGTGGGTCGTGGACGCCTCGGGGGATCTCCGGCGGGTGGACGTCGAGCTCGGCCTGCGCGACGACCGCTACGCGGAGGTCCTCTCGAAGAGCCTCGTCCCCGGCGATACGGTCGCCGTGGGCCTCCGCCGGCCGGCGGGCGAAGCGGGCACCGCGGCGACCCAGCGCTCCCCCTTCCAGCCGCCACGGATGCGGTGAGCGCGATTGGAACGTGACGTGCGAGTCCTGCACCCGACTCCGGTAGAGCTCCCCAAGCCCGAACAGACGCGGGCCCAGCCCGGGGTCCGGGCGCTGATCGAGGTCCGCGACCTCTGGCGCGTGTACGAGCTCGGCGGCTCGACCGTGCAGGCGCTGCGAGCCGTCAGCCTCGACATCGGGAAGGGGGAGAGCGTCGCGGTCATGGGCTCGTCGGGCTCGGGCAAGTCCACCTTCATGAACGTGATCGGCTGCCTCGACCGGCCCACGCGCGGGACGTACCACCTCGGCGGCCGCGACGTCTCGACGCTGACCGCCGACGAGCGCGCCACGGTGCGCAATCGCGAGATCGGCTTCGTGTTCCAGAGCTTCAACCTGATCCCGCGCACGAGCGCGCTCGAGAACGTGGAGCTGCCCCTCGTCTACGGCGGCGTGCTCCCGGCCGAGCAGGTCGTGCGGGCGCGCGAGGCGCTGCGCGCCGTCGGGCTCGAGGGGCGTGAGGACCACGTGCCGGCGCAGCTCTCCGGCGGACAGCAGCAGCGGGTCGCGATCGCTCGCGCGCTCGTGAACCACCCGTCCCTGCTGCTGGCGGACGAGCCCACGGGCAACCTCGACACGCGCACGAGCCTCGAGATCATGGAGATCTTCCAACGCCTGAACCGCGACGACGGCATCACGCTCGTGCTGGTGACCCACGAGACCGACATCGCCGCCTACGCGGGCCGCGTCATCACGTTCCGCGACGGCGAGGTCGTCTCGGACGTGCGCCAGGAGCCCGCCGTCGCGCGGGCGGCGGGCGTTCGATGAAGCAGCTCCTCGCGATGACCGCGCGCGCCGCGCTGCGGGCGCTCCGCCGGAACAAGCTGCGCTCCGCTCTCACGATGCTCGGCATCGTGATCGGCGTGGGCGCGGTGATCGCCATGGTGAGCATCGGCCAGGGCGCCGACTCCGCCGTGCAGAAGCAGATCCAGAGTCTCGGCACGAACATGCTGATGGTCGTACCTGGCGCCACCACGAGCTCCGGGGTGCGTTCGGGCTCGGGGGGCGCGATGCTCACGCGCCGCGACGGCGAGGCCATCGCCGCGGAGTGCTCGCTGGTGACCGACGTCGCCTGGCTCAAGCGCCAGCTCGTGCAGGTGGTCTACGGGGACCGCAACTGGTCCACGGTCGCTCAAGGCACGACTCCCTCGTACGCCAGCGTGCGCAACTGGCCGGTCCCTCGCGGCGCGTTCTTCACGCAGCGCGACGAGGACACGGCGAACCGCGTTGCCGTGCTCGGCCAGACCGTCGCCGACAACCTCTTCGCGAGCGGGGAGGACCCGATCGGCGCGGTGATCCGAGTGAAGGGCGTCCCCTTCCGCGTGATCGGCGTGCTCGAGAAGAAGGGGCAGACCTCCTGGGGCCAGGACCAGGACGACGTGATCTTGATGCCGTTCTCCACCGCGGAGCGTCGCGTGCTCGGCACGCAGATCGTCGGCACCGTCGACATGATCTTCGCCTCGGCGGTGAGCGCGAGAGACCTGACCGAGGCCATGGACCAGATCGGATCCGTGCTGCGCGAGCGCCACCGGATCCAGCCCGGTCAGGACGACGACTTCACCGTGCGCAACCTGAACGACATGGCGCGCGCGTCCGAGAGCGCGAGCAAGGTCATGGCCAGCCTGCTGCTCGCGGTCGCCTCCATCTCGCTGCTGGTCGGCGGCATCGGGATCATGAACATCCTGCTGGTGTCGGTCACCGAGCGCACGCGCGAGATCGGCATCCGCATGGCCGTGGGCGCCAGGGGCCGCGACATCCTGCTCCAGTTCCTCGTCGAGGCGATCGCCCTCTCGCTCGCCGGGGGCATCGCCGGGTCGGTCCTCGGCATCGCATCGGCGCGACTCGTCTCGGCCTTCGCGGGCTGGCCGACGCTGATCTCCCCTGGCGCGGTGTTCGGCTCGATCCTGTTCTCGGCGGTGGTGGGGATCTTCTTCGGGTTCTACCCGGCCCGGCGCGCGGCGTCGCTCGATCCGATCCAGGCGCTCCGGTACGAGTGACGCTGTGGGGCGGGACCTGCTACAGCAGCTCCTCCGCCAGGAACCGCACCGTCGCCGGGTCCGACGAGCCGCACAGGAGCGTCGTCACCGGGCTCTCCTTCCACGCCGCGAGTCGGTCGCGGATGCGCGCCTTCGGCCCGACGAGCGTGATCTCGTCCACCAGCTGCTGCGGCACCGCGGCGATCGCCTCGGCGCGCTTGCCCGCGAGGAAGAGGTCCTGCACGCGCTTCGCCTCCTCGGCGAAGCCGAAGCGCCCGATCAGGTCGAGATGGAAGTTCTTCTCCTTCGCGCCCATGCCGCCGATGTAGAACGCGATGTACGGCTTGGCCATGTCGAGCGCGGCCTGCACGTCGTCGTTCACCATCACCGTCACCGTGCAGGCGATCTCGAAGCCCGGCTTCACGCCCCTCAGCGAGTCCTCGTACACGTAGTTGCGATAGGGCGAGTAGAAGATGGGGAGCCAGCCGTCGGCGATCTCCGTGGCGAGCTTCACGTTCTTCGGGCCTTCGGCGCCCATGTAGATCGGGATGTGCGCGCGCAGCGGGTGCACGATCAGCTTGAGGGGCTTGCCGAGCCCGTCGCCCCCCGGCAGGGGCAGCTTGTAGTGCTCGCCCTGGAAGGTCACCGGCCCCTTGCGCTCGTGCATCTGCCGGATCAGCGCGATGAATTCGCGCGTACGCGCGAGCGGCTTCGGGAAGGGCTGACCGTACCAGCCCTCGACGACCTGCGGGCCCGACACGCCCACGCCCAGGATGAGCCGGCCCTTCGAGAGGTGGTCGATCGTGGCCGCGGTCATCGCGACGCAGGCCGGCGTGCGCGCCGAGAGCTGCATCACGCCCGTGCCGAGCTTGATGCGCGTCGTCTGCGCCCCGATCCAGCAGAGCGGCGAGAAGACGTCGGAGCCATAGGCCTCGGCGGTCCACACGGAGTCGTAGCCGAGGCGCTCGGCCTCCTGCACGAGCGCGATGTCCACGGAGGGAACCGGGCCGGAGTAGCCGAGCATCAGACCGAGCTTCATGGGAACCCTCTCCTTGCAGGCTTGCTCAGAGCCAGGACGATCGCTTGCGGCGGCGCGGCGAGCCGAGGATCGCGCCCATCAGGCTGCGCGTGATCTGCGTCGCGACGCTCCGCGTGACCGGGGACTTGAGGACCGACTCCACGAGCCCCGGCTCCTCGCGTGCGGGCCGGCCCGCGCCCCGCGACGGCGCCGGCGCCTCGTCGGACCCGGCCGAGCGCTGCGCCGCCTCCTCGTGGCTGCGCGTCAGCTTCTCGCGCGCGCTCTCGCGGTCGATCGCCTGCGCGTACTTCTTCACCTGCGGCGTCGCCATCCGGGCCGCGAGCTCGCCCGCGTCGAGCGGCGCCATGCGCGACGCGGGCGGGATGAGGCGCGTCGCGAACGGCGGCGTCGGGACGCCCTTGGGCGACAGCACGGTCACGAGCGCCTCGCCGATGCCGAGGCTCGTCAGCGTCTCCTGCACGTCGTAGAAGTCCGTCTTCGGGAACGTGCGGGACGCGGCGCGCAACGCCTTCTCGTCGTCGGGCGTGAACGCGCGCAGCGCGTGCTGCACGCGGTGGCCGAGCTGCCCGAGCACGCCCGCTGGAACGTCCTTCGGGCTCTGCGTCACGAAGAAGACGCCCACGCCCTTCGACCGGATGAGCCGCGCCACCTGCTCCACCTGCTCGAGGAAGGCCTTGCTCGCGCCGTTGAACAGGAGGTGCGCCTCGTCGAAGAAGAACACGAGCTTCGGCTTGTCGAGGTCACCCACCTCGGGCAGGTCGGCGTAGAGGCGCGCGAGCAGCCACATCATGAATGTCGAGAAGAGCGCGGGCTTGTCCTGCACGTCGGAGAGCTCGAGCACCGACACGAGGCCGCGGCCGTCGCGCTCCGTCTGGAGGAGGTCGTCGAGATCGAACTCGGGCTCGCCGAAGAACGCCAGCGCGCCCTGCTGCTCGAGCTCGACCATCTCGCGCAGCAGTACGCCGACCGTCGCCTTCGACATGCCGCCGTAGTCCGCGAGGTCGCCCGCGCCCTCCCCCGTGAGGTGCTGGAGCACGGTGCGCAGGTCGGCGAAGTCGAGCAGCTCGAGGCCGCGGTCGTCGCAGTACTTGAAGACGAGCGCGAGCACGCTGGCCTGCGTCTCGTTCAGGTCGAGCACCTTGGCCAGCAGCAGCGGCCCGAAGGAAGACACCGTTGCGCGTAGCTGCGCGCCGCGTTTCCCCGTGAGGCTCAGGAACTCGACCGGAGACGCGGCGGGTCGCCACGTCCAGCCCGTGTCCCTGGCCCGCTGGGCCACGCGATCGCCAGGCTCTCCCGCCGCACCGATGCCGGAGAGATCGCCCTTCAGGTCGGCCAGGAAGACCGGTACGCCCGCGGCGGAGATCTGCTCGGCGAGGAGCTGGAGCGTCTTCGACTTGCCGGTGCCCGTGGCGCCGGCGACGAGGCCGTGCCGGTTCAGCATCGCGAGCGGGAGCGTGACGAGCGGCTCGGGGAGGCATTCGCCGCCATGGAGGGGCGCGCCCAGCACCACCGATCCTGCACCGGCGGGGAATGCGGCGCGCGCGGCGGCGACGACCTTCGGGTCCATGCGGCTGGCCTCCTGGGCGGTTGCGCGGACGAGCGCTTTTGCAGCTTGTAGCGCGCAGGCCGGGTGGGGGGAATACTGGCGCCGGCGAGGTCCGCCATGGACTTCCGGAAGATGCTCGCGACGATCCGAGCCTATCGTGCGGGCGCGCCGCTGGGTGACGTCGTCGTGCTCAAGCTCGACGCGTACTCCCCTCCTACCCTGCGCGTTGCCCGGACGCTCGAGCCGCTCCGCGGATACCTCTCGAAGCACGACCTGCCCGCGCTGCGCGCCCTCCCGGCGGGCACGCTCGGCCGCGAGTACGCGCGCTTCCTCGATGCGAACGGGATCGAGCCGCTCGCGATCAGCAAGGACGTGCAGGACCGCTTCCGCGAGAGCCCGTACGTCCTCCGCTACACCACGACGCACGATCTACACCACACGCTCACCGGCTTCGACGCCGGCATGGCAGGCGAGCTGGGCGTCCTCGGGTTCTACGTGGGGCAGGGCTCGGCGCCGATCGGCCGGGCGCTGCTGTGGGTCGGCCAGCTCGTGTGGGCGCTGCTGTCGCCGACGCAGGCCCGACGGATCTGGCACAACGCGCGGATCGGGCTCGCACTGGGACGCAACGCCGAGCTCGTGATCGTGCAGCCCCTCGAGACGTGGTTCGCACAGCCGCTCTCCGACGTGCGCGCGCGCCTCCGCATCCCCGATCCGCGCGCCGCGGGCGTGCTCCCGAGCGGCGAGAGCTTCGTGGGCGATCTCGTCTACGCGCGCAAGAAGACCGGCTGAGGCATTGCGGCGCCCTACTCCGCCGCGGGCTCCGGGAACCGCTCGCGCAGCACGCGTTTCAGGATCTTGCCGGATGGGTTGCGCGGGATCTCGTCCACGAAGTGGACGCGCTTCGGCAGCTTGTAGCGTGCGAGCTTGCCGGCGCACCACGCGAGCAGCTCGGCTTCGGTGAGCGCGTCGTCGCCGCGCACCACGATCGCCGCCGGCGACTCGCCCCACTTCTGGGACGGCTGCCCGATCACGCCGACGTCACGCACCCTGGGGTGCGCCAGGATCACGTTCTCGATCTCCGCCGGATACACGTTCTCGCCGCCGGTGATGATCATGTCCTTCTTGCGGTCCCGGATGAAGATGAAGCCGTCCGCGTCGATGGTGGCGAGATCGCCGGTGTGGAGCCACCCGTCGCGCAGCGTTTCCGCGGTGGCCTCGGGGCGATTCCAGTAGCCCTTCATCATGTGGCGCCCGCGGACGATCACCTCCCCGACCTGTCCGGGCGCGACGTCGTGGCCGTCGTCTTCGACCACGCGCACGTCGGTGTGGAAGAACGCCTTGCCCGTGGAGCCCGCCTTCGCAACCGCGTCCTCGGGGCTCGTGAGGCACGCCGGACCACACGACTCGGTGAGGCCGTACACCTGGTGGATCTCGATGCCGAGCTTCGTGTACTCCTCGATCAGCGTCACCGGAACCGGCGCCGCGCCGCTCATGATCCAGCGGAGCGACGAGAAGTCGCTCTGCAACCGGGCGCGCGCTTCGCGCATGAAGTTGAGCATCGCCGGCACCGCGAGCATGCTCGTCGCGCGCTCCTCGGCGATCGTCTCCCAGACGCGCTTGGGATCGAACGCCCGCATCAACACGTTCGTGACGCCGCGGTGCACGTTCGCGGTGAGCGGGTTGAGCGCCCCGACGTGGAAGAGAGGCAGCGCGATGATGTACCGGTCGCGGTAACGGGCGTCCGCCGTGGCGTTCACCGTGAGGACGGACCAGAGGACCGAGTCATGCGTGTGGATCACGCCTTTCGGCAAGCCGGTCGTGCCGGACGTGTACATGATGTAGAGCGCGTCGCCGTCGCTCGCGCCGACGGGCGGAGGATCCGGAGGCGCAGCGGCCTGGAGCGCATCGTAGGCGAGCGCGAAGGCCGGCCGCGCTGCGTCCGCACCCACGTGCACCCACTCGCGGACGGCCGTCGCGCCGGCGCCCCGCCCGGCAAGCTCCGTGGCGGCCGACGCCTGCTCGCCGCCGAACACCAGCACCGTTGCGCCGCTGTCCTTCAGGATGAACGCGAGCTCGTCGGGCACGAGCCGCCAGTTGAGCGGAACGACGATGGCCCCGAGCTTCGCGGCCGCGAAGAAGCTCTCGACGAACTCGACGGAGTTCATGAGGAGCAGCGCGACGCGATCGCCGGGCGCCACGCCGAGGTCGCGCAGCGCGTTCGCAGTGCGGTTCGCTCGGGCATCGAGCTCGGCGAAGGTGAAGCGCCGGCGCGATTCGACCTCGACGAGGGCCTCGAGCGCAGGCGACAGGTGCGCTCGCTTGCCGAGCAGCAGGCCTACGTTGTGCAGCATTCCACCCGATCCCCCGGGACCGTCCGACGATTCCGCGCGCCGATCCCATTGCTTCGACTCGAAGGCTTCGAGGGCGGAGCGGAGGAAGGCGGCGCGCTGGCGAGCCGGTCCCCGAGGCCGAGCGCGCTCGTCACGACCGCGGCACGCTCCGCGCCCGGGGCCGACCCGCCAACTCCGCTCACCCCCGTCGGTGAACCGCGACGCTCCCCCGAAGGCGGGGCATTTCTACGACGGAAGCGGACGGCGTGTCAAACCATCATTTCCCCCCATGCGGAGGGTCCGGCGCTTCGCGATCCTTCCCGTGCCCCGAGGGAGCGGAGGTTCGTCTTGGCTCGCGCCCGCTCGAGATCCCGTTCCCACGCCGAGGCCCCGGCACCTCGCGAGCCCCTCAGTCGCCTGCTGAAGGCGATCTTCGTCACCTACACCGTGGCGTGGATCTGGGCCGCGATCCGCCCGAAGTATCCTTCGGACTGGCTGCTCGAGAACCTGCTCGTGTTCGCGTTCGTTCCCGTGCTGGTCCTCACGTGGCGCCGCTTCCGGTTCTCGGACTTCTCCTACCTCCTGATCGCGCTGTTTCTCTGCCTGCACGCCTACGGCGCACACTACACGTACGCCGAGTCGGAGCTCGGCTACCGGCTCCAGGAGCTCTTCGGGTGGTCGCGCAACCACTACGATCGCATCGTCCACTTCTCGTTCGGCCTGCTCATGGCGTATCCGATGCGGGAGATCGTGCAGAGCAAGCTGCGCGGACGGCGCTTCTGGGGGTGGCTGATCCCGCTGATGGTGATCCTCAGCTTCAGCTCGAGCTACGAGATCGTGGAGTCCTGGGTGGCGCGCGTCGTCCAACCCGACCTCGGCACCGCCTACCTCGGCACCCAGGGTGACGAGTGGGATGCGCAGAAGGACATGGCCCTCGCGGCCGGCGGCGCCATGCTGTCGCTGCTCGTCGCCGAGGTCGTCCGGCGGCGCACGGGCAGGGAGCTGCGCGAGCTGCCACCCTTCGGCCGAGGGGGCCCGGCATGACGACGCAGCCCTATCAGGTGCGCATCGCCGAGCTCGGCCGTGCGACGGTCTCGACCCTCGCGGCCTTCGAGCACGTGCAGCGCCGCCTGCACCCGCCCGACATCCCCGCGCTGCGTGCCCTGATCGAGCAGCAGGGCGCCGAGCTCTCGCGCGCGCTCGGCGCGTTCCGGAGCGCGCAGCCGCCAGAAGGGCTCGAGGCCTTCCATGCGCAGCTCGAGCGTGCCGGCGCCGCGGCGGACGAGGCGGTGCTCCAGTTCGCGGCGCCCGCGCCGCCGAGCGAGGCCGTGGCGCGCATCCTCGGGAGCATGCGCAGCGCGTGCCGCGCGCTCGAAGCGCTCTACCCGCTCCGCCAGGTGCTGCCGCCCCTCTCCAAGATCTTCGCAGAGCCGCCGCTGCACGATCGCCTCGAGTCGCTCGATCCGGAGCCGACGCCGGCGGGCGTGCGTGCGAACGGCGCGAGCGTGGGCATGCACACGACCGGCGGGGCGGAGGAGGACCCCGACGCGCGCGGCGGCTTCGTGCTCTACGTGCCCGAGCGCTACGACGGCTCCGCGGCGTGGCCGCTCGTCGTGGCGCTGCACGGCGGCTCGGGCCACGGCCGCGACTTCGTGTGGACCTGGCTGCGCGAAGCGCGCAGCCGCGGGTGCCTGCTGATCGCGCCGACGTCGCAGGGCTCGACCTGGTCACTGCACGACCCCGACCGCGACGCGGCGGCGCTGCGCTCGATGGTGGAGTTCGTGCAGCAGGGTTGGCGCGTCGATCCGGCGCGCATCCTGCTGACCGGCCTGTCCGACGGCGCGACGTTCACGCTGCTCGCGGGGCTGGCCGAAGCAGCGCCCTACACGCATCTCGCGCCGGTGTCGGGCGTGCTCCACCCGTGGAACTACCGCAACGGCAACCTCGAGCGCGCGCGCGGGCGCAGGATCCACCTCGTGCACGGCGCGCTCGACTGGATGTTCCCAGCCGAGATCGCGCGCGCGGCGCACGAAGCGCTCGCCGGCGCGGGCGCGGACATCGTCTACCGCGAGCTGCCCGATCTCTCGCACACCTACCCGCGCGAGGAGAACGCGCGGATCCTGCGCTGGATGGACCCCGCGCTCGCGCTGCCCGGGGAGGAGTGAGGCGCGCCGGGGAGCCAGGGGCTCCCGGGCGGACTCGAAGCGGGCGCCCGTTCTAGACGAGGCCGAGCCGCCGGTCCTGCTCCTCGGGGTCGTAGTCCTCGAACTGGAGGATCGAGAGCTGCTCGAAGCTCTCGCGCACGCGCGGCGTGAGGAGCCCGAGGCGCTTCAGGTTCGGGACGATCCGCGCGAACAGCATGCTGCGGAACATCTTCGCGGGAGCCGAGCTCATCACGATGTCGCGGACCTCTTCGCGCTTCCAGCCCATCGCGTCCGCGATCTGGTCGCCCATCAGGCGGTTCCGCATCAGCTCGCAGGCGTAGATGATGAAGTCCTCGCGGTCGCGGAGCTCGTTCGCGGGCATGTCCACGTAGTAGTCGTTCAGCGAGACGACGCCGAATGCGACGTGCCGCGACTCGTCCTTCATCACGTACTTGATGAGATCCTTGAGCAGCGGCTCCTGCGCGAGCTGGTACAGGTTGCCGAAGGCCGCCATCGCGAGACCTTCGATGATGATCTGCATGCCGAGGTACTTGAAGTCCCAACGCCGGTCCTGGATCGTGGCGTCGAGCAGCTCCTTCAAGCTGTCGTTGATCGGCCACTCCCATTCGAGCTTCTCGCGCAGGTACCTGCTGAACATCTCCACGTGTCGCGCTTCGTCCATGGTCTGGGTGCCCGCGTAGTACTTGGCGTCGATCCACGGGACGGCACCCACGAGCTGCGACGCGACGATCAGGGCGCCCTGCTCGCCGTGCAGGAACTGCGAGAGCTGCAGCGAGATCTGCGCGTGACGCATCCGACCCTGCTCCTTCGCGTTCAGCTTCTGGAACGGGCCGTAGGTCGCGAGCGGGTTGATGCCGGCGGGCACGATCTCGCCCTCGGGATCCACCTGCGTGTCCCAGGCGAGCTGCGTGGTGGAGTTCCACTGGTCGCGCTTCGCCTTCTCGTAGAGGTCCCGCAGCCCCTCCTTCACCGAGCCGTAGTTCCAGGCATAGCTCGTGTCGAACGACGTGAGGATCGTCTCGAGCTCGCGGTCGAGCTGCTGGAGGTGGTTGATGGCGGGATCGATGGCCATGTGAACGATCCTCCTGGGGGTTCAGCGGAAGAGAGCGCGGGCGAGCTGCGCACGATAGGACCCGACCCGGGGGTCTTCGGCGCCCAGCACGGAGAAGATGTCGAGCATCGCCTTGCGCGCGGCTTCGTCCTCGAACTTGGGGTCGCGCCTCACGACCATGAGCAGCTCCGACAGCGCGTCGTCGTACCGCCCCGCTGCGGAGAGCGCGCGTCCGAGCTCGAGACGCGCCGCGAGATCGTCCGGCGCAGCGGCGACGCGGGCGCGCAGCGCGTCGAGGTCGGTGTCGGCCGGTGCGGGCGCCGCCGCGCGCGTGCGAAGGCTCGCCGCGAGCCGCTCGGCGCGCTGCGCGAACGGGCCTCCGGGCAGCACCCGCTCGAGCAGCTGCGCCGCCTCGGCCGTCTCGCCCCGCCCGGAGAGCAGCTGCGCGAGCGACACGAGCGCGCCCTCGTTGCGGCCTTCGAGCGCGAGCGCCGTGCGCAGGCGCTCCTCGGCCGCGTTCTCGTGACCGCGCGACGCGAGGTCGGCCGCCTCCGCCACGAGCCGGTCCGCCTCGGTCGGCAGCAGACCGTCGAGGAAGCGGCGCACGGCGCTCTCGGGCTGCGCGCCGACGAACTCGCTCACGACGCGGCCGTCGCGGAACGCCTTCACCGCGGGGATGCTGCGCACCTGGAACGCCCCGGCGACCTGCTGCGCCTCGTCGACGTTGACCTTGGCGAGGACGAACGCGCCCGCGTGCTCGGCCGCGAGCCGCTCCAGCACGGGCCCGAGCGTGCGGCAGGGGCCGCACCACGGCGCCCAGAAGTCGACCACGACCGGGACCTCGACCGAGCGGTCGAGGACGGCTTGCTCGAAGTCGGCATCGCCCACGTCGACGACGAACGCATCGCTCGTGCCCGCCGGTCCGCTCGCCATTCCCCCGAGCGTGACCGACCCCGGGCCGCCGGACAAGCTCTCCGTGCAAGGCGCCCGGCGGGGCCGAGAGCCGCGATCCCCGGAGGCGGCTCCCCGCGTGACGTGACCGGCGCCACGATCACGGGCTCCCGGACCGCATAGGCCTCGTTGCGCGAGAGCAGCACGACCGGGCGCCGGCCGGCGGGCGCGGGAAGGTCGGCCCACCAGACCTCGCCGCGGCACACACCCAGGTCTCGTCGTCGGAGAAAGCGGCACGAGCTCCGGCCCCAACGCGGCAGCCGGCCCGTCCGCCTAGATCTGGAGCTGCTTCGCCGGGCGCACCACGATGTCCATCACGTTCACGTGGATCGGCTGCGTCACGGCAAAGAGGACGGCCTCGGCCACGTCCTCGGGCGCGCCCAGCGTCTTCCGCATCTGGGTCGAGAGCTTCTCGAACACCTCTTCCGGCATGCGCTCGCCCTTCGCGAGCTGCACGTCGACGCCCGCGCCCTTGGCCAGCATCGCGACGAGCTTCGGATCGAAGTTGCGCGCGAAGTTCGTGGCGATCGCGCCGGGCATCACGTTCACGACGCGGATGGAGTCCTCTTCGAGCTCGCGCCGCAGCGTGGCGGAGATGGCGTTCACCGCGTGCTTCGTGGAGCCGTAGACGCCCGAGTCCGGCCTCTGGGCGGCGATCGACGAGATGTTGACGATGTGGCCCTCGGCCTTGCACGCGCGCATCGCCTTCGCCGCGGCCTGGCAACCCACCAGCAGCGCGAGGATGTTCGTCTCGAGCATGGTGCGCCACTCCTCGGGGTCGCCCTCGAGGATCGGCTGCGGGAACGACACGCCCGCGTTGTTCACCATGATGTCGAGCCGTTTCGTCTCTCGCAGCGCACGGTCGACGAGGCCCTGCACGGCCGACACGTCGCGCACGTCCATCGCCACCGCGGTCGCCCTGCCGCCCGCTTCGTGGATCGCCTTCGCCGAGGCGTCCATCGCGGCCTGGGTGCGGCCCGTGAGGTAGACGTGCGCGCCAGCGGCGCCGAGCTTCTCGGCGATCGCACGGCCGATGCCCGAAGACGCGCCGGTGACGATCGCGGTCTTTCCGGAGAGGGGCTTGGACGAGGCCATGGGGGGCTCCTTCTACGCCGGGGCGGCGTTCTGTCGGATCACTTCCTGGTACCAGCGGGCGCTCGCCTTCGGGATGCGCCGCTGCGATCCGTAGTCGACCCACACGAGACCGAAGCGCTTGCTCGTGCCGTACGCCCACTCGAAGTTGTCGAGCAGCGACCACGCGTAGTAGCCGCGCACGTCGGCGGCGCCGTCGGCGATCGCGCGCGCGAGGCCTTGCAGGAAGCCCTGGAGCAGCGTGACGCGCCCCTCGTCCCGCACCTCGCCGTCGGGCCCGGGCTCCGTGTTGTCGCAGACACCGTTCTCGGTCACGTAGATCGGCGGGCGGCCGTACTCGGCCGACACCCAGCGCACGAAGTCGCCGAGCGCGTGCGGCGCGCGCTCGTAGCCCATCGGCGTCAGCGGGAGCACGGGCGGCACGGGCCGGTAGCCGACGCTGCGCTTCGGATCGGCTCCGACGCGCGAGCGGGAGTAGAGGTTCACGCCCAGGAAGTCGGTCGGCGACGCGATGACCTCGAGGTCGCCCGGCCGCACGGGGAACGGCGCGCCCTTCGACTCGTACTCGCGGACCACGGACGCGGGATACCCCCGCCCGTACACCGGCCCGTGGAAGAGCCGCGTGTCGAAGTCGCGCGCGAGCTCGACGGCCGCGGCCGTCTCGGGCCGGTCGTCGGCCGGCTCGTAGCTCGTGTTCGCGTTCGTGATGCCGATCGTACCGTCGCGGCCGCTCGCACGGAACGCCTGCACCGCGAGGCCGTGCGAGAGGAGCAGGTGGTGCACGACCTGCGCGGTGGCCGCGAGGTCGCGGATGCCCGGCGCGAGGACACCGATGCGGTGGCCCATCATCGCCGTGACGATCGGCTCGTTGTGGGTGATCCAGCGCGGCACGCGCACGCCGAGGCGGTCGAACAGGAGTGCCGCGTAGTCCGCGAAGTGCCGCGCGGTGTCGCGGTTCGTCCAGCCGCCGCGGTCCTGCAGCGCCTGCGGCAGGTCCCAGTGGTAGAGCGTGATGCAGGGCTCGATCCCCGACTCGAGCAGGGCGTCGACGAGGCGGTCGTAGAAGTCGAGGCCCTTCGGATTGGGCTCGCCCGCGCCGAAGGGAATGACGCGCGGCCACGACACCGAGAGGCGGTACGTCTTCAGGCCGAGCGCCCGCATCAGCGCGATGTCGTCGCGGTAGCGGTGGTAGTGGTCGCAGGCGACCTCGCCGGTCTCGCCGGTCCGGATGCGGCCAGGCTGGCGGCAGAACGTGTCCCAGATCGAGACGCCCTTGCCGTCCTCGAAGGCCGCGCCCTCGATCTGGTAGGCGGCGGTGGCCGCGCCCCACTCGAAGCCCACGGGGAACGGGAGCGAGGTCATGGCCGCGAGCTTACCCGAGAGCCGGGGTCCGCGTAGAATGGGGTCGGCGGTTCGGCGAGGTCTCCCGTGAAGTTCGGCATCTTCTACGAGCACCAGCTCCCCAGGCCCTGGGACGACGGGCAGGAGCTCCAGCTCTTCCAGGACGCGCTCGACCAGGTGGAGCTTGCGGACGAGCTCGGTCTCGACCACGCCTGGGAGGTCGAGCACCACTTCCTCGAGGAGTACTCGCACTCCTCCGCACCGGAAGTCTTCCTGGCGGCCTGCTCGCAGCGCACGAAGAACATCCGCCTCGGTCACGGCATCGTGCTGATGCCGCCGGGCTACAACCACCCGGCGCGCGTGGCGGAGCGCCTCGCGACGCTCGACCTCGTGTCGCGCGGGCGCGTCGAGTGGGGCACTGGCGAGTCGGCGTCGCGCGCCGAGCTCGAGGGCTACGGCATCAACCCCGCGGACAAGCGGCAGATGTGGCTCGAGTGCGTCGAGCAGACCGCGAACATGCTCGCGATGGACCCCTACCCCGGCTTCTCGGGCAAGTACTTCTCGATGCCGTGCCGCAACGTGCTGCCGAAGCCCGTACAGAAGCCGCACCCGCCGCTCTGGGTGGCGTGCTCGAACCGCGAGACCATCCATCTGGCGGCGAAGCTCGGCATGGGCGCGCTCACCTTCGCGTTCGTCGACCCGAAGGAGGCGAAGCACTGGGTGGACGACTACTACCAGACGCTGCGCACCGAGTGCACGCCGATCGGCCACACGATCAACCCCAACATCGCGATGGTGACGGGCTTCTCGTGCCACCCCGACGCCGAGGAGGCGAAGCGCCGCGGCCTCGACGGCTTCCGCTTCTTCGGATTCGCGCTCGCGCACCACTACCTGTTCGGACGCCACAAGCCCGGTCGCACGAACATCTGGGAGATGTTCGAGAAGGTGCGGCCCATGCTGCCCGACGACGCGGAGAACCGCGGCATCGGCACGCCCGACCAGCTGCGTACGCACCTCCAGGGCTTCGCGGACGCGGGCGTCGACCAGGTGGTCTTCATCCAGCAGGGCGGCAACAACCGCCACGAGCACATCTGCGAGTCGCTCGAGCTCTTCGCGCGGGAGGTGATGCCCCAGTTCCGCGACGGCGACGACGCACGCGTGCGCCGCAAGCTCGACGCACTGGCGCCGCATCTGGACGCGGCGCTGGCGCGGAAGCAGAAGATGCCGGCGCTCTCCGACGCGGAGATCCCCGACTACCAGGCCTATGGCCGCAACATCGCCGACACCAGCGACCCGCGCGCCAAGGAGGCGGCGGCGCGGATGGAGCAGGTGCGCGAAGCGATGAAGAGCGCGTAGGGGCGGACGGGGAGTGGTCGCGGTCGAGAGGGCGCGCTGCGGCTGGGCGGCCAAGGACCCGCTCTACGTCGCGTATCACGACCGCGAATGGGGCGTGCCGCTACACGACGACCGGCGGCTCTTCGAGCTGCTGATCCTCGAGGGCGCGCAGGCCGGGCTCGCGTGGATCACGATCCTGCGCAAGCGCGACGCCTACCGCCGCGCGTATCGCGGCTTCGACCCGGCCAGGGTCGCGCGCTTCGGCGCGCGGGACGAGCAGCGGCTGCTCGCCGACGCGGGGATCGTGCGCAACCGGGCGAAGGTGGCGGCGAGCGTCGCGAACGCGCGCGCGTTCCTCGACGTGCAGCGCGAGCACGGGAGCTTCGACCGGTACGTGTGGAGCTTCGTGGGCGGGAAGCCGATCCGCCGCCATCCGCGCACGCTCGCCGACGTGCCGGCGAAGACCGCGGAGTCCGACGCGCTCTCGAAGGACCTCCGCAAGCGCGGCTTCAAGTTCGTGGGCTCGACCATCTGCTACGCGTTCATGCAGGCGACCGGCCTCGTCGACGACCACGTGGCGACGTGCTTCCGTGCCGGTCGGCGAAGCCGAAAGCTAGTTGGGGGCGCCCATGCCTGACTCCGAGCTCCCTCCGGGACCGCGCTCAGGGCTCGGCGAGCATCCGCTCCGCGAGGAGCGCCACGGTCTTCTCCGGCACCCCCGCCGCACGGGCGTAGCCCGCGATCCCGCCGTAGCGCTCCCGCACCCGGTCGAGCAGCGCGACCATCGTCTCGGGCTCCGCGTGCATGGTGTCCGGCGGGAGCGACGCGAGGATCTCCTGATAGCCCTCGCTCGCGAGGAGGCGCTGGTTGATCGCGTCGAGCGACTCGGCCGTGAGCGCATAGTCCGCCACGATCACGTCGTCCGGCACGCCGAGGAGGCCGAGGATCACGGCCGACAGCACGCCCGTCCTGTCCTTGCCGGCGGCGCAGTGGTACACGGCCGGAGCGTCGCTCTCCGCGAGCGCCTGCAGCACGCGCGCGATGGGCGCCTTCGCCACCTCGGCGAGAAGGAAGTAGCGATCCGAGAGGTTGATCGGCTGGTGGATCCGCGAGCTCGCGCTCATCTCGAAGCCGTCGATGAGCGGCAGATGGTGGAAGCGGAGGGGCAGCGCCCCGAGCGGCCCGCGGCCCTCGCGCTGCACCTCGCCCGTCGAGCGCAGGTCGACGATCGTGCCGATGCGAAGCTCGCCGGTGATGCGCGCGACGTCCGCGGCCGTCACGAGGTGGAGCGCGTCGCTCCGGTAGAGCCGGCCGCGCCTCACGACACGGCCGTCCGCGGCGCGATAACCGCCGACGTCGCGGAAGTTGAGGCAGCCCTCGAGCTCGATCTTCTGCTTCGCTGCGGACACGGAGGCCTCCGCGTCCGAGTCTAGCCGCGGGTCAGCTCCCGGGCGCGCGCAGAGGCGTGGCCTTGCCGAACAGCCAGCCCTGGCCGTAGGGGATGCCGAGCTCGCCGAGGGTGTTGAGCTCCTCGAGGGTATCGAGTCCCTCGGCGATGATGCGCGAGCCGATGCGGTTCGCGACGGCATGCAGCGCGCGCAGCAGCTCCTGCCGCGACGAGTCCTGGTCGATGCCCTGCACGAACGCGCGGTCCACCTTGATGAACTCGGGTGAGAGCTCCATCACCGCCTCGAGGCTCGCGTAGCCCGCGCCGGTGTCGTCGAGGGCGATCTGGAAGCCGAGGTTGCCATAGTAGTCGCGGACCTCGCGGAAGAGCCAGTAGTTGTCGATCGACTCCTGCTCGGAGATCTCGAACACGATGTCGCTCGGCGCGAGCTGGCAGCGGTCGAGCGTGCGGCGCAGCGAGTCGGCGTGGAAGCTCGGATCGTGGATCGTGGTCGGCCGGAAGTTCAGGAAGAGCTTCGTGCCGCGCGGGAGATCGAGCGCGCCCTCCAGGCCGCGGCGGCGGCACAGGGCGTCCAGCTCGAAGACGAGGCCCTCCTCCTGCGCGCGCTGGAAGAGGATCATCGGCGACTGGAGCTCGGAGCCGGCCGGCCCGCGCGCGAGCGCCTCGTAGCCGAACACCGTCCGCGACGTCACCTCGACGATCGGCTCGTAGACCGAGTAGATCTGCTCGGCCACGAGCAGCGACACGAAGCGGCGCCGGCGCTCGCGCGCCGCGATGCGTGCGTTGAGCTCGGCGTCGCTGCGCGCCTCCTCGATCGCGGCCCGGACCTGCGTCGCCGCGCCGCGCGTCGGATTGCACATCGTGAACGCGTAGCCGACCCCGAGGTTCGGATTGCCGCGCAGGTAGGGGTGCGCCACGCGGTGGCCGTGCGCCTGGAGCGCGGGCGTGAGCACGCGGCAGAGCTCCGGGAGGCCGTCGCGCTGGAAGCGCGCGTCGCGCGCGTCGCGGAAGAGCGCGATCAAGAGCTCGCTGCGGCCGGTCTCGCCCTGCACCACGAGGTCGTCGTCCTTGAGGCGGAACCGGATCGTGTCCGACACGAAGTTCGCGAGCGCCCGCATCGAGCGCTGGTGGGCATCCGGACCGTAGGCCCGCTCGACCTCGGCGAGCGCCGAAGCGTCCACGAGCAGGAGGCCCAGCGCCCCCTCGCGCTCGAAACGACGTCCGACGTCCGGGAGCGCCTCGCCGAGAGGGGGCGGCGCGCCCTGGTAGGCGACCGCGGCCTCGGCAGGCGGGGAGAAGACGGCGGGAAGGTCGTCCAGCGGCGCGGAGCTCATCGGGGAGCCCATCGGCACTCTGGCGACGAAGATTGAGGCGCGGCCGCAACACCCCGGCAAGGGCGCCGGGCGCCCGCGCAGCGAGGCGGAGCCGAGCGAAGGCCGGAACGCCCCCGGCCCCTAGTAGCGCAGGAGGCCGGGAGCCGTGCCGTAGCCCAGGTAGGCGATGCGGCGGAAGCCGAGGTCCATGTCGTCGGCCACGGTGCGGACGATCCGGTCGCCCTCGATCGCGAACTCGGGGAGGCGGGCGAGGTTCGCGCGGAGCGCGTCCTCGACCGGGGCGCGCAGCTCGACCTCGATCTCGTATGGCGCCGGCTCTGCGCGGTAGGGACGCAGCCGTCCGGCTCGTGCGCGCGCGACGGCGCGCTGCGCTCCTTCGCGGATCAGCTGGCGGGCGCGCGCGGGAGGGATGACGTCGCCCGACACGTTCGACAGCGCACGCTTCACCTGCACGGCCTCGGCCTCCGGCACGCGCTTGCGGAGCTGCTCGCACACGACCTGGTCGCCGCACACGAGGCCGACCGGCACGCCGAGCTCGCCGGCGCGGATCGCGAAGATCTCCGGCTCGCCGCAGTCGCGGCCGGCGACGCGCACGGCCTTGAACCGCTCGTACGACACCGTGTGCGCCATGATCCCGGGGAACGAGCCGGCGCGGGCGTGATGACCTACGAGCAGCACGACGCCGCAGTCGGCGTCGAGGCCGGCCATCGTCGTCGCCGTGGGCCGCCCTGCCCCGCGCACGACGTGGCAGCGGGGGTCGATCTCGTCGAGCACGAGGTCGCAGAGGTCCTCGACTCCGTGGTTCTCCTCGACCACCACCTCGGTCGCTCCGGCTTCGAAGGCGCCCTCGATCGCCGCGTTCGCGTCGAGCGTCATGAAGCGGCGGTTGCGCGCGTAGTCCATGCCGCGCGTGACCACGTCGGCCCAGCGCACGAGGCCCGAGACCCCTTCCATGTCGACGCTCAGGAACACCTTCATGTCTCGCTCCCGCACCGGACCCGGCCCACCCTCGGGGCCCGCTCGACGGAGCATACGCGCCCCGGCGCGGTCCGCGCTTCTCAACCTCCAACGCATGGCGTAGCTTCCGGGGACGGGGGTAGCGGGGCCCTGGGGTGAAACGGGGCGGCCATGAACGAACGGCGCGATCGCGAGCGGACGCCCGAGGAGCTGGTCTCCAGCGACCTCTTCGCCGAGTTCGACGCGGACGACCGTTTCCTCGACGCGAGCACGAGCTGGCTCGACGCGCTCGGCCTCGACCCGACCCACCTGATCGGCACCTCCATCCTCGACCTCGTCCACGAAGACGACCGCCCGGCCTTCCGCGAGTCGCTGCGCAAGGTCGTCGAATCGAAGCTCGCGACGCAGACGTCCCTGCGCGTCCGACACCGCGATGGGACGTGGCGGTGGCTCGAGGGCCGTGCCGTCGCTCGCATCGACGACGACGGGAGGGTGCGCGTGCTTGCGCTGCACCGCGACACCACGGAGCGCGTGCGCGCGGAAGAGGAGCTGCGCGAGAGCGAGGAGCGCTACCGGCGGCTCGTCGAGCTCGCCCCCTTCGCGCGCGTCGTCCTCGTGGGCGGCAGGCTGGTGTACGCGAACAACGCCGCAGCGACGCTGCTCGGCGCCCAGGGGCCCGAGAGCCTGCTCGGACGCGAGGTGCTCGATTTCTCGCACCCTGCCACGCGGGCGCTCGCGCAGGAACGCATCCGATGCGTCGAGCAGGAAGGCCGCCCGGTCGCCCTCGCGCAGGAGAAGGTCGTGCGCATCGATGGCAGGGTGCTTCATGTCGAGACCGTCGCGGGGCCGATCCCGTTCGAGGGCAGGCAGGCCGTCCAGATGCTCATCATCGACGTCTCCGAGCGTCAGCGCGCCGAGGAGGAGCGCGAGGCGCTGTCGGCCCAGGTGCAGCACGCGCAGAAGCTGGAGAGCCTCGGCCGCCTCGCCGGCGGCATCGCGCACGACTTCAACAACCTGCTGACCGGCATCCTGAGCAACGCAGGCCTCGCGCTGTCGGAGCTGCCGAGGGACTCGGAGGCGCGCGACAACCTCGAGCAGATCGAGATGTCGGCGCAGCGCGCCGCCGAGCTCGCCGGCCTCATGCTCACCTACGCCGGCCGCGCGCGATTCGTCGCCGAGCCGGTCAGCCTGACTCGGCTCATCGAGACGCTCCACCCGCTGATGCGTGCCTCGCTCGGCCGCCGCACGTCGCTCCGCCAGAAGCTCGACCCGGATCTCCCGCTGATCGAGGGCGACCCGACCCAGCTCCAGCAGGTGCTGATGAACCTCGTGACCAACGCGGCCGAGTCGCTCGCCGATGGCTCGCGCGTGATCGGCATCAGCACCGGCGTGATGCAGGTCGACCGCGCGTTCCTCGCGAAGACGCTCTTCCACGACGAGCTGGCGGAAGGCCCGTGCGTCTATCTCGTGGTGTCGGATACCGGCCGCGGCATGGGCGCCGCGACGCTCTCGCGCATCTTCGAGCCGTTCTTCACGACCAAACCGGGCGGCAGCGGACTCGGCCTGGCCTCGGTGCTCGGCATCGTCCGCCGACACCACGGCGCCATCAAGGTGGACAGCCGCCCCGGCGAGGGCACCACGGTCCGCGTGCTCTTCCCCGTGATCGAGGGTCAGGCCGCCCGCCCCGCGGCGGCGCCCGACGAGACGCTCGCGCCCACGGCCGAGCCCGGCGGCACCGTGCTCGTGATCGACGACGAGGAGGGCATCCGCCTCGCGGCCCGTCAGACCCTCGAGCGCGCCGGCTTCCGCGTGCTGACCGCCGAGGACGGACGCAGCGGCGTGTCACTCCTGCGCCGCCGCGCCGGCGAGATCGTGGCCGTGGTGCTCGACCTCGAGATGCCGGGCATGTCGGGCGAGGACGTGGTGCGCGAGCTCCAGGCGCTCGGCACCGGCGCCCCGCTGATCCTCTCGACCGGCTACGCCGAAGACGAGGTGCTGACGCAGTTCGCCGCCCTTCCCCTGGGCGGCTTCCTCCAGAAGCCCTACGGGCCGGCCGCCCTCGTCACCAAGGTGCGCGACGTCCTCGCCGCCGCGCGCCGCGCGCAGCGCGGCGAGGGGAGCGCCTAGCGCGGACTGCCCTGTCGGGGCGCTCCCGCCGTCCGCCTCGCGACGACCCACCATGACGCCAGGCCCGAGGCGCTGAGGACAGCCGCCGTCCAGAACGTGGCCGGCGCTCCCAGGCGCTCCCACAGCACGCCTGCGAGCACGCTCGCGATCAGCGTGGCGATCCCGCTGATCAGGTGGAAGACGCCGAACGCCGTGCCGCGCAGCGACTCGGGCGCGTGATCCGCCACGAGCGCCCCGAGCAGGCCCTGCGTCATGCCGAGGTGCAGGCCCCAGAGCCCGACGCCGAGCATCGCAACGAGGGGACCTCCCGCGGATGCGAGCACGACGTCCGCGGCGGCGAGCACGCCGAACCCGAGCCCGACGATGAGCCTGCGATCGACCGAGTCCGACAGGGAGCCGAGCGGGTAGGACGAGGCGGCATAGACGACGTTCATCACGACCAACGCCAGGGGTGCGAACGCCGTCGGCAGCCCGAGGGAAGCCACGCGGAGCACGACGAAGCCCTCGCTGAAGCGCGCCAGCGTGAGCACGGCGCCCACTCCGACGACCGTCCAATAGGACGCGCCGAGCCGACCGAGCCCCGCGAAGCGCCGCGCGTGCGGATTCCCGCCCCGGGGCGACGTCCGCTCGGGCTCGGTCACGCCGAGGACGAGGACGGCGACCGAGAGAAGGGCGGGCGCCACCGCGATCCAGAAGACGAGCCGGAAGTCGTCGTGCGTCGCCCGCATCCACGCGATCGCCAGCAGCGGGCCCGCGACGGCGCCGACCGTGTCGAGCGCTTGCCGGAGCCCGTAGGCAGCTCCGCGCAGGGGCGCCGGCGTGATGTCCGCCAGCAGCGCATCGCGCGGCGCGCCGCGCACGCCCTTGCCGATCCGATCGGAGAAGCGCGCCGCCAGCACCCACGACACGGAAGGCGCGAGTGCGAACAGGGGCTTCGACGCTGCACCGATGCCGTACCCGAGCCCCGTGATCAGCTTCCGCTTGCCGACCCGGTCGCTGAGGGTCCCGGAGAAGACCTTGGCGATCGAGGCCGTCGACTCCGCGACGCCCTCGATGAGCCCGAGCGTGACCGTGCTCGCGCCGAGCACCTGCACGACGAAGAGGGGCAGGAGGCCGTGGATCATCTCCGAGGAGACGTCCATGAAGAGGCTCACGAGCCCGAGCGCCCACACGGCTCGAGGGATCGCCCGAAGCCGCGGTGCCCACGAAGTGGGACGCGGAGCCCCGCTCTCCGTCATGTCTGCAACGCTTGCAGCACCTGCTCGGCGCGACGCTCCATCCGCAGCAGGCTCTCCTCGTCGACGAGGTCGTCGAGCCGCGCCCGCTCGACCCAGCGCAGATCGTGCGATTCCCAGCTCACGACGAACGGCTCGGGACCGGCGACGAGGAGAAAGCGGACGTCGAAGTGCAGGTGCGCCGGCTCGGCGCCCCGCGCCGGGATCTCGTGCACGTCCACGTCGAGCGGCAGCGGGTCGGGCACGTCGGGAAGGGCGTGGAAGCTCTGCATGCCCGACTCCTCGCGCGCCTCGCGCAACGCCGCTCGAAACACGTCGGTGTCGCCATCCGTGTGACCGCCGAGCTGGAGCCAGCGATCGAGCTTGCGGTGGTGGGTCAGCAGGACGGAGCGGTGGTCGGGCGAGAGGATCCACGCCGACCCCGTGACGTGACCCTCGGGGCAGCTGCGCGAGAAGCAGTCGGCGTGACTGCGCACGAAGTCGAGCATGGGTGCGAGCCGCGCGCGGTCTCCTGGGTGGACGGCGAGGAAGCGGTTCAGGAGCCGCAGCAGGGGCTCGCGGTGCATGGCGGGGAGCCAGCTTCCCACACCGGCGGGCGGCGTGCACGTCGGCCCGGCTGCTAGCGTGGCGCGACGATGGAGCTCCGCGCGGTGCTGTTCGATCTCGGGGGTGTCGTGCTCGGGTCGCCGCTGCACGCGATCGCGCGCTACGAGCGCGCGCGGGACATCCCCGCCGGGTTCGTGAATCGCGTCGTCGTCGCGACGGGCCCGGCCGGCGCCTGGTCGCGCCTCGAACGGGGGGAGCTCGGCATGGACGCCTTCTCTGCCGCGTTTGAAGCCGAGTGCGCTGCGGCGGGGCAACCGATCGACGCGCGCGCGATGATGGGTCTCGTCCAGGCTGCGAGCCAGCCGCGGCCCGCGATGCTCGAGGCGATCCGCCGCATCCGCGCGCGGGGACTCGCGACGGCCGCGGTGACGAACAACTGGGTGAGCGACGCCGAGGGCACGCGCCCCTTGCGCCCGTACTTCGACGCGTTCATCGAGTCGTGCGTCGTGGGCGTGCGCAAGCCCGACCCGCGCATCTACCGGATCGCGTGCGACGCAATCGGAGCCGAGCCCGCCGAGTCCGTCTTTCTGGACGACATCGGCGCCAACCTGAAGGCCGCGCGCGCGCTGGGCATGACGACGATCAAGGTGGACGAGCCGCTGTCCGCCCTGCGCGACCTCGAGGGCGTGCTCGACCTTCCCCTGCTGGTGGGGGCCGGCGCGCCGGGGCCGGGTTAAGCTCGCTCCACTACCCAATCCGGAGACCGCGCCATGACCGATCGCGTGACCATGTCGCAGAAGGACGGCGTCGCCGACGTGCGTCTCAATCGCGCCGACAAGATGAACGCCCTCGACCCGGCGATGTTCGAGGCCCTGGTCGAGACGGGGAAGTCGCTCGCATCGGACCGCCGCCTGCGCGCCGTGGTGCTCTCCGGCGAGGGCCGCGCGTTCAGCGCGGGGCTCGACTTCTCGAGCTTCGCGGCGATGGCGGGCGGCGCACGACGCGACCCCGCGGAGCGCCCGCCGCGCAACCTCTTCGACCGCGACCCCTCGAGCCCCGCGAACCACGCGCAGCGCGCCGGCTGGGTGTGGACCGAGGTGCCGGTGCCGGTGATCGCGGCGGTCCACGGGGTGGCCTACGGCGGGGGGCTCCAGATCGCGCTCGGCGCGGACATCCGGTACGTGACGCCCGACGCCCGCCTCTCGGTGATGGAGATCAAGTGGGGGCTCGTGCCGGACATGAGCGGCACCCAGACGCTGCGTCACCTGGTCCGGCTCGACGTCGCCAAGGAGCTCGCGTTCACGGGCCGCGTGATCAGCGGCTCCGAGGCCGTGGAGCTCGGGCTCGCGACACATCTCAGCGACACGCCGCGCGAGGCCGCGCTCGCGCTCGCGCGCGAGATCGCCGGCAAGTCGCCCAGCGCGATCCGCGCGATGAAGCGTCTCTTCAATGCGTCGGTGGTGTCGGACGTCGCGGAAGGCCTGCGTCTCGAGGAGTCCCTGCAGGCCTCGCTCCTCGGGAAGGCGCACCAAGTCGAGGCGGTGAAGGCGAACCTCGAGAAGCGCGACCCGCGCTTCGCCGATCCGGACTGAGCGACCGCTGGGCCGACGCGCCGGCCCCCGGGGACGGGCTCAGGCCGGACCCGCGGTCGGCCGATGAGCCGGTCATGCGTTCCAGGTGGCGCAGCGCGCGTACCGTGGGCCGGCTCGTGGCCGCCATCACCCTGGTGGCGGCCGTCGCCGCCGGCACGGGATGCTCCGTCTGGGAAGAGATCGACGGGGCCGACAAGAAGATGGACGAGGTCCGACGCGGCGGCGCGACCGCGCCCACCGCCGCTCCCGAGAGCGAAGCGCCGACGAAGCCCGGGCAGAAGCCCGAGCCGGGCCTGATGGACCGGGCCTTCGCGTGGTCGAAGAAGGCCACGACGCCGGCGCCGAAGCCCCACGACCCGAACGACCCGATCGTGAAGTGCAAGCGCGGCAACACCCTCACGTTCGCGTACAAGCTCGACTGCCAGAACCAGGGCGGACTCGCCGTCGGCGGCTGAGGGCGCACCCGCCTCCACCGCTCGTCCTCGCGCGCGCCTCGGCGCCCACTAAGCTCCGCTCCGTGCAGGCCAGCATCGTCTTCCGGCGCGATCGATTGATCGGCGAGCGCGAGATCGACGAGCTCGGTCACGTGAACAACGTGGTGTGGGTCCGGCTCGTGATGGAGCTGGCGGGCGCCCACTCGCAGTCCGTCGGGCTGTCGTTCGCGGCCTACCGCGAGCTCGGCGGCATCTTCGTCGTACGCCGCCACGAGCTCGACTACCTGCTGCCGGCCTTTCCCGGCGACGAGGTCTACGGCGAGACCTGGGTCGCCGAGCTGCGCGGCGCGCGCTCGATCCGCCACTCCCGCTTCACCCGCAAGCGCGACGGCGCCCGCCTGCTCGAATCGGTGACGCAGTGGGCCTTCGTCGACCTCGCGACGCAGCGCCCGCGCAGGATCCCGGCGCGGGTGCTGGAGGCGTTCGGGAGCCTCTAGCCGGGGGAGCCGCCCTGCGGAAGCCCAGGCCTACTTCCCCCGACCTCCCCCGGTCTCCACCGACTCCTCCGCCCGCGCGAGCACCCGCTCGAGGATCTCCAGCGCCCGCTCGCGGTCGCGCACGCCGGCGGTGTCGACGTCGGGGTGGTGGATCAGGTCGGGGAGCTCGGCGCGGAGGCCCTCCACCGACTTGCGCAGCTCGTCCACGATCTCGCGCGCGATCGTTCCGTCGCGGTGTCGGCCCTGCACGATCGCGTGCAGGAAGACGTCGATCTTCGCGCCGGCCACGAGCACCGAGGCCGACGTCGCCTCCGCGACCCAGGCGGTGCCCGCGCCCGCCCCGAGTCCGAGGAGCGCGCCGCCGCCCACGAGCACGGTCGCGCCCCCGGCCAGCCCGAGCGCACCGTGCGCGAGCGCGCCGCCCGCGAGCGCCGCAAGGCCCGCGGACACGGCGGCGAGGCCGTGCAGGCCCATCGCGTGTCCGATCACGCCCGCCAGAAACGGGGCGGCCAGTCCGAGCGCGAGGCCGCTCACCGCCACGCCTGCGAGCGCCGCCGCCGCGGGCGCGCGGCGTGACCCTGCGAGGTGTCGCCCTTCGCGCTCCAGCCGCGTGCGGAGCGCGGGGCCGAGCTCCGGCCCCGTGCCGAGCCGCTCCCCGGCCCGGCGCAGCGCTCGCTCGCGCACCGAGGCGTGGAGCCGTGGACGGAGCGCGGCGCGGAGGCCGACCGCCACACCCTTGCGGTGCGGAGCGAACGGCCAGTAGGCCTCGAAGGCGGCGAGCTCGAGCAGCACGAGCTCCGCAGCGAAGGGATTGCTGCCGCTCCTCACGTGCTGGATCGCGCTCGCGAGCTCGGGCGCGCGCGCGTCGAGGATCGCCGGGCGATCCGTCTCCGGAAACGCCGCGAAGCCCTGCTCGACGACCGCGCGCCAGTCGCGGTGCCAGTCCTTCTTCTGCTGCACCGAGTCCTGCCCCGTGACGCGCGCCACGATGTGACGTCCCCGCCACTCCTCCTCGACGTCCTCCCGGATCAGCTCGGACTGGAGCGACGCGAGCACGCCGCAGGACACGGCGTCGAGCGCGAACCAGCGGAGCACGCGGCGCTCGAGCGGGTCGGCGCCGGACGGCTCCCGCCCCGCCGCGAGCCCCGCCCACGCGGGATCGGACAGGTCGAGGGCGACGTCGCGCGCGTGTCGCCGCGCCGCGATACCCGCGCGCGCGGCCAGCACGGCGCGCGGCAGCAGCACGTACGCCGCCAGGCAGATCGCCCACGCATGGAGCCACGGCGCGGCGGGCGCGCCGTCGGGGGTCGCGGCGAGCCGCAGCGCCTCCGCGTCGGGAAAGCCTTCCCCGAGCGCCAGCGCGGCGGGCCAGAAGAGGACGCGCGCGATCGCGGCGCGCACGGCCGGCGACTCGACGATCGTACTGCCCCAGACGACGTGATACTCGAACACCACTCCGCGCAGGTACATGCCCACGAGCGCGCCGAGCGCGAACGCGATGGCCGAGAGATGGAAGAGCCGGGCCGAGCGGTCGAGGATCGGCCGGCTGCACGCAGACGCGTATGCCGCGAAGTAGCTGCCGCGAAGCTTCGCGCCCGCTACGACGCCCTCGCTTCCCGCGCTGCGTCGCCCGATCCAACGCGCGCCGGCGCGAAGCGCGGCCACGGGCCACGGCGTCCGGCGACGCCCGGTCGCCGAACGCGCGCCCGGCGCGCCGGGCAACGGAGGCCGCGTGAGCGGCAGCAGGGCGACCCCGTACACCGCGAGGTTCCACAGCATGAGGCCGACCGCGGGATTCACGAGCGCGTGGATGCGGTGCGAAGGCCCGAGAACGCCGCCGAGCGCGCCGACCGCAGCCGCGACGAGAGGCAGCGCGCCGCGCAGCGCGTGGGGAGGGAGCTCCTGATCGGCGAGCGCGACGAGGGGCCCCGGGAGGCGCTCGCAGAGGAACCGCGCGCGGCGCACGAGCCAGCCCGCGAGGTCGCCCGGGTCGCCGCCGGCGCGGCGCGCCTCGACCCGCAGCGGCGGAGCCACGAGATCGGGGGCCTCCTCGTCGAGCGCACGCGCGAGCAGCACGCGCCTCATGTCGGCTTCGTTCATCGCATCCCATGGTGCGTCAGCGCGCGCGGACCCGCCGCCAAGGCCGCCGCTCGGGGCCCGCAGTCGGTTACCCTGGTCCACGCGTGACCGAGCGCGCCCGCCTCGCCTGGCTCGACGTCGTGAAGGGCGTCGCGATCCTGTGGATCGCGTACTTCCACTTCTTCAAGGCATGGGCGAACGAGCGCTTCGGCGCGCCCTTCCAGTCGGGCTTCGCGCGCGAGTTCCTGGCGCAGTGCGCGCCGGCGTCGTCGCTCGAGACCGTGGCCTGCGTGGCCAGGGCCGTCTTCGTGGGCGCGTCCCTGCTCGGGTTCCACGCGGTGTCCGTGTTCCTGCTGCTCTCGGGCTTCGGGCTCGCGCACTCGCTCGCACGCACGTGGCGGCCCGGCGACCCCTGGTGGGGGTGGTACCGCGCGCGCTTCCTGCGCCTCTATCCGATGTACTGGATCGCGCACCTCCTGATCGTGGTGTCGCCGTTCGTGTGGCGGCCCGAGCCGATCGACGGACGCTTCTGGCTCTCGCTCCTCGGCGACCGCTTCTGGCCCGCCGACACCCTGTTCTACTACCTGAATCCCGCGTGGTGGTACTTCGGGCTCCTGCTCCAGCTCTACCTCGTCTTCCCACCGCTGTTCCTGCTGCTCGTGCGCGTCGGCCCCGGCGTCTTCCTCGCGCTCACGCTCTTCGCCACGTTCGCGTGCCGGTGGATCATGCTCGTCGGCCATCCGGTGGACGGAGTCTGGGTGCAGGGCGCGTTCTTCGGCGCGCGCCTCTTCGAGTTCACGGCGGGAATGGCCCTCGGCTGGTGGTACCAGCGCGCTCCAGAGGTCACGGAGCGGCGGCTCTTCGCGATGCCCGCCCTGATCCTCGGTGCGGCGCTCTATGCGCTCGGGCTCGCGAGCTACCGGAGCATCGAGACCTACGTCGCAACCGACGCGCTTCTGTGTTGCGGTCTCTTCCTGCTGCTCGTGCACCTCGCACGGGCACTCGCCGCCCGGCCGCGCCTCGGCGCCGTGCTCGCGACGATCGGCGTCTACTCCTACGGCCTCTACCTGGTCCACCAGCCCTACGTGATCGAGCTCGCGATCCGCGTGCGGGACCGGACGATGCTCGCGGCCGTGGCCGCGGGGCTCGCCGCCGTGGCCGTCCTCACCGTCCTCTCGATGCTCCTCGAGCGCGTGGTGAACCGCGCGACGGCGCGGTTCTTCGCGGCGAAGCGCTAGACGAGGAGCAGCGCGTCGCCGGTCCAGCGGACCGTGCGATCGCCCTGCCGGACGCGGCTCCAGTCGAAGGAGCCCAGGAGGGCGCGCGGGGTGATCGGCGACGCGTCCGGCGCGAGCCCCGCCGCGCACGCGAGCCAGCCGCACAGCTCGGGCGCGCCGAAGACGCAGCGGAGCTCGTCGAGCGACACCGCGCCGTGGAGCTTCGCGAGCTTGCCGCCCCGCTCCTCCAGCAGCAGCAGATGGTGTCGGTAGATCGGCGAAGGCAGGCCGAGGAGCCGCTGGAGCGCGACCTGCGTCGCCGTGCTCGGCGCGATGTCGCGTCCGCGCACGACGCGGGTCACGCCGATCGCGGCGTCGTCCACCACGACCGCGAGCTGGTAGGCGGGGACGAGGTCGCGCCGGCGCACGACGGGGTCGCCCATCTCGACCGCCGGGTCCTGCGCGAGGTCCAGGCCGCCCTCGTCGTACGGGACGATGCGGCCCGCCGGGAGTCGCGCCCGCAGAGGCTCCGCGGCCGCGCGCCAGCCGCCGGCTGGAAGCGGTCGTGACCGACACGTTCCCGCGTAGCGCAGGCTCCCATCCGGCGCGCGTGCGCCCGTCGCTTCCAGCTGCGAACGCGTGCAGGCGCAGGGGTAGAGCGCACCCGCCGCCTCGAGGCGGTCGAGCGCGGCGTCGTGCCGCGCACGCGTCGCGTGCTGTTCCTCGCGCGCGTCGAAGTCGAGGCCGAGCCACGCGAGGTCGTGTTCGAGGCGCCGGCTCCACTCCGGGCGGCAGCGGTCGGGATCGAGATCCTCGAGCCGCAGCACGAGGCGCGCGCCCCGGGAGCGCGCGTCGAGCCAGGACAGGAGCCCCGCGAGGAGCGTCCCGGGGTGGGCCGGCCCGGTGGTCGAGGGAGCGAACCGGCAGACGTCCATGGGTGTCTCATGCGCGGGCGAGCATACGAGACACCGGCCTGCCCCGCGGTATGCTCCGCGCTCCCCGGCCCCCGCCGGACCATGGAAGGATCCCATCCGATGAAGACCGCGCTTCGCTTTGCGGCCGCCTGCCTCGCCACCCTCGGCCTGCTCGCGTGCGAGCAGAAGCCCGGCTCCGCCCCCGACGCCGCCGCGAAGGCCGGCGCGGCCGGCGAGCTCGCGACGGACGACCAGAAGACGATCTACGCCCTGGGCCTCGCCCTGGCGCGCAACCTCGAGCCCTTCAACCTCAACGCTTCCGAGCTGTCGACCCTCGAAAAGGGCCTGCAGGATGGGGCCCTCGGCGTCGCGCCGAAGGTGAGCCTCGAGGAGCAGGCGCCGAAGATCCAGGCGTTCGCGAAGGCCCGGGCGTCGGCGGGCGCCGCCGAGGAGGCCAAGGCCTCCGAGCCGTTCCTCGCGGCCGCGGCGGCCGAGCCGGGGGCCCAGAAGCTCGATTCGGGTCTCGTCATCCGCGAGATCACGCCGGGCACCGGCCCCTCGCCGAAGGAGACCGACACCGTCAAGGTTCACTATCATGGCACCCTGCGCGACGGCACCGTCTTCGACAGCTCCGTCGAGCGGGGCACCCCCGCGCAGTTCCCGCTGAACCGCGTGATCCCGTGCTGGACCGAAGGTCTGCAGAGGATGAAGGTCGGCGGGAAGAGCAAGCTCACCTGCCCGGCCTCGGCCGCGTACGGCGATCGCGGTGCGCCGCCGAAGATCAAGCCCGGCGCTGCCCTGGCGTTCGACGTCGAGCTGCTCGAGATCGTGCCCAGCGACGCGGCGCAGCAGCTGCCCCCGGGACATCCGCCGACCGGCGCCTCGGCGGCGAAGCCCGCGGACAAGAAGAAGGCGGCGGAGGCGGCGCCCAAGGGCCAGTAGGCCCGGTCGGGAGTTCCTTGATCGCAGCCGCGCTCGCAGACCCGCTCGCGGGGCTCTTCTGGGGTCTCGCGGCCACGAGCCTCGTCGGTGTTCCGCTCTATGCGGGCAGCGTGCGGGGTCGCGCGTACGCGATCTTCGGTTTCGTCGTCCTGCTGATCTCGCTGCCGGGCGCCGTCGTGATGCACGGGCGCCTCCTGACGTGGCTGCCGTCCGGAGTGACGGCTCTCGCGAACGCGGCCTTCGTCTACTCGATGGGGGCTGCGGGCGCCCACCTGGTGTCGCTGGTGCGGCCTCGCCTGCGGACGCGGGCCTTCCGCTTCCTCGTGAGCATCCCGGGCATGGCGTTCATCGCCGCGGGCGCGCTCTCGGGCGTATGGCTGCTGGCGCTGCTCCCGGTGCGCGGTCTCCTCGCTGCGCTCGATCTCCGCGGCGCGCTCGCCGCGCTGCGCTGGCTCGACCTCGTGCCGTTCGCAATCGCCGCGGCTTCGATCGTGACGTCGCTGCGCCTCGCCCGCGAGATCGTGCGCATCCCGCTCGCGCGTCCAGAGACGGAGGCCGCGCCCCATCCGGGCGCGGATCGCGTGAAGCGCGTGCCGGTCGAGCGCTTCCGCCGCCGTCCGCCCGCCCCGCTCGCGGCGCGTCCGCTGCGCGTCGTCCAGATCTCCGACCCCCATCTCGGTCCGTGGCAGTCGGCCGAGGAGCTGCGACGGCGGATCGAAGGGCTCTGCGCCCACGAGCCCGATCTCGTGCTCCTCACGGGGGACTTCCTCACGATGGAGGGCATGGGCACGCCGGGCGCGCTGGCGGAAGCGCTCGCTCCGCTACAGCGCCTCGCCGACCGCGCGTTCGCGATCTTCGGAAACCACGATCACGAGTCCCCGGAGGAAGTCCGGCACGGGCTCGGAGCGAACGGCGTGCGCCTCCTCGTCGACGCGGAGGCGATCGTGGAGACGCCCGTCGGCGCGGTGCAGCTCGTGGGGGCGGACTACGTCGGACGCGGCCGGAAGGAGCACCTCGAGCGGCTGCTCGAGCGCCACCCGCGGATCGACGGACACCTGCGCATCCTGCTGCTGCACGACCCGTCCGCGTTCCGCTTCGTGCCTCGCGGGGACGTCGACCTCACGCTGTCGGGGCACACGCACGGAGGCCAGCTCGGTCTCGTGAGCTTCGGCATGGACTGGACCGTGCTCGCGCGCAGCGCGTGGCCGGACCACGGGCTCTTCGAGCGCGGCACGAACCGACTGTACGTTCATCGCGGCACGGGCTTCTACGGATTCCCGCTTCGCATCGGCGTACCGGGTGAAGCGTCGCTGCTCGAGCTCGTCCTCGCTTGAAGGCCCTCGAGAGTGACGAAAATCACATCTGACCGTACGGTGAAGAACGGCGCACATCGACGTGACACGGCTTCCTCGAGCGCTCGCATCCTGCTAGCATGATCCGAAGCTGCCGCAGTCGATCAGGCCGCGCGATCCGTCCAGCACTCGAACCAGAATCGAACCATCTCGTGGGCACCAGCGTCGAAAGGTCGACGCGCGCACCGCAGTGATGACGCATCGAGCGGTAGAACGGAGCATCACGTGTCACGATCATCGAAGCACGAAGACGTCGCCGAGAATTTCGCGCCTCCGAGCCCCGGGATCGCGCGCATGCTCGTCGAGAGCGCACGACGTAGCAGCGAGGCGGTGCTCGTCGGCGACGCCGACGGCCGCATCGCGTGGCTGAACGAGGCGGCGGAGCGGCTCTGCGGCCGCGCGGCGGCGGATCTCATCGGACGCCGCCTCGCACTCTTCCCCCAGGATCCCGACGCCGACGCCGCGGCAGCGGAGCACGTGCGTGCGCGCCTCGCCGAAGGCCGCACGGCGAAGCTCGAGGCGCAGGTGCGCGACGGCGGTCCGTGCGGACGCTGGATCGCGCTCGAGGTGCAGCCCGTGATGAGCACGGGCGACGACGACGCGGCCGCCGCGCCGATCGACGGCGCTCGGGGGCCGCGCGGGTTCGTCGCGATCGTCACCGACATCACCGACCGCAAGCGCCTCGAGGCCGCGCTCGCCGAAAGCGAGGAGCGCGAGCGCGCGCTCGTCGACGGCTCGCCCGAGCCGATGGCCGTGCACGTCGACGGGGTGGTCGTCCATCTGAACCGTGCCGCGCTCGAGCTCATCGGCGCAACGGAGCCGCAGCAGGTGCTCGGGCGTTCGGTGCTCGAGCTCGTCCATGCGGACTACCACGCGCTCGTGTCGGAGCGCATCCTCAAGATGGAGCAGGTAGGCGAGCCTGCTGCGCGCATCGAGGAGAAGCTCGTCCGACTCGATGGCCGCGTGATCGAGGTGGAGATGTCCGCCGCGCCCATCACCTGGCACGGCGCGCCGGCAATCGCGCTGGTCGCGCGCGACATCACGGAGCGGCGGCGCGCCGAGAACGCACGGCGCGCGCGCGACGCGCGCGCGCACGAGGGCGAGCGGCAGGCGAGTCTCGCCGCGCTCGCGTCGGAGGTGGCCCGCGACTTCGACGACGCGCTGCGCGAGATCCTCGCCCACGCCGACGAAGCGCTGGGCGACGTCGACACCGATTCCGGGGTGGCGACCGCGCTGAAGCGGATCCAAGCCGCAGCGCTTCGCGCGAGCGGCGTCACCCGGGGCATGCTCGCGTACGCTGGAGAGCGTCCCCTCTCGCACGGGCCCCTCGACCTCTCGGCGCTGGTCGTCGAGATCTCGCAGCTCGTCGAGCCGAGCGTGCTGCCCGGCGTGTCGGTGAGCTGGGACCTCTCGGGCAGCCTCCCCCTCGTCGAGGGCGATCGCACCGCGCTGCGCGAGGTCGCGACGGCCCTGCTCACGAATGCAACCGAGGCGCTCCGCGGCCGGCGCGGCAGCATCATCGTGCGCACCCATCTCCGCGAGCTCGGCCCGGGCCCGCAGACGAACGCGCCTCCCGAAGGCGGCGTCGCGCCCGGACGCTACGTGACGCTCGAGGTCTCCGACACGGGCTGCGGAATGGACGCCGCGACACGGGAGCGGATCTTCGATCCGTTCTTCTCGACGAAGCTGAAGGGCCGTGGGCTCGGCCTCGCGGCAGCGCTCGGCGTCGTGCGCGCTCACCGAGGCGCGCTCGAGATCGAGACCGCCCCCGAGCGTGGGACCCGTGCGAGCGTGCTCCTGCCCGCTTCGGACCGCCCGCGCCGCCTCGCAGGCCGGCGCGACCGCTCCCGCATGGGCGGCGCTCGCTAGACGCCCGCCTCGATCCCTTCCGCCAGCTCGGGCTGCGCGGGCGTGCACGGGTCACCGCCCGTGCGCTCCAGCAGCTCGTGCAGCGCGGCGATCGTGGCGGGGACGTCGTTCGCCGCCCAGCGCGAGGGGTCCGGCGGGTTCGCCCACCAGAAGATCCGCGACGCGTGCTTCGGATGCAGCAATGCGACACCAGGGCGGCTCACCTCGACCGTGACGCTCGGAGTGCCGAAGGCGTTCAGGAGGAACGGGTCGAGCTGCCCGGCGATCTTCGCGGACCGCTCCGGCACGGGCCGATAGCGCCGGTGACGTTGCCGCGCCTGGAAGACGCCCGAGAAGACGGCGAGCGCGCGCGACGCCTTCTCGGTGTCGCCGCCGAGCACGCTGGGCAGATACACCACACCGCCGAAGCTGTGGAAATTGATGGCGGCGCAGAAGCGCTCGCGCCGGCAGAGCGTCGCCAGCGCGAGGCACTCGGGCTCCGACAGCGGCCGTGAGCCGCGGTAGTAGGGCGATCCGCTCCGCGCGCTTCCCGTGTTCCAGCCGCCCCTGCCCGGCGCGGCCCGGAACGGGAAGTTCCGGTTCGGATCGACGCCGTTGCTCGTGAACCGCGCACCCGAGAGCCCGCTCCGCCCCCCGCCACGCCAGATGCGCGCGGCTCCGTCGGGATTGAGGTGCGGGACGACGAAGACGTCCGCGCGATCGAGGAGGTCGGTCCCGCCGGGATCGCGGCCGTAGCCCTCGAGAAGCTCGTTCGCGACGGCGCGCGCCACGTACGACCCGATCAGCTCGACCGCGTGGATCCCGGCCGTGACGAGGAGACGCGGGCGCGCAGGCGGCTCCGCCGCGACCGGCCCGGCCGGGGACGGCCGCGCGCCGTGCAGACGCAGCAACGTGATCGGGCGTCCTTCGGTCGAGCGGCCGAGCTCCGAGCGCTCGCACAGCGAGGGGTGGCAGGCCGCGAGCCGCGCGAGGTCGCCCTCGGCCTCGTCGGGGGAGGGATACGGCCGCAGTGACGCATCGGTGCGTCGGGCTTCGCGAACCAGCGCTGCGCCGTAGCCGATTCCCAGCGCCGCGACGATCCAGCCGATCATTCCACCGACCGGTCGCGCGGCGCCGCTGCGATGAGAGCCGCATAGCCCTCGCGAAAGGTCGGCCACAGGAAGCGGTAGCCGGACGCGAGGAGCCGATCGTCGGCGCAGCGCTTGCTGCCGCGCGGCCGGCGCGCGCCGGCGGCCTCCCCACGCCCGGCTGCAACGGGCTCGGCGGGCTCGACCGGCGGAGGCGACACGCCGAGCCGCTCGGCGAGCCAGCGCAGCACCAGGGCTTCGTCCGCCGGCTCCCGATCCACGCCCAGATAGACCGACAGCGGGGCGGGCAGCCGCAGGAGGTGCGCGAGCGCGCCTGCGGCGTCGTCGCGGTGGATGCGATTGGTGTAGTGCGGCGCGCCCGCGCGTACGACCGCGCGTCCGCTGCGGACGCTCTCGACGAGGCGCGTGCGGCCGGGGCCGTAGATGCCCCCGAGGCGCAGGACCGTCCCCGGAAGGCCCGCGCCGAGCAGGACGCGCTCGCCCTCGAGCACGCGCTGGCCCGCGAAGCCCGTCGGCCCGGTCTCCGAGCTCTCGTCCACCCACTCGCCTGCGCTCTGGGCGTAGACCGCCGTGCTCGACGTGTAGAGCACGCGGCCGGGCCGCGCGCCGGTCTCCGCGAGCGCGCCCAGGAGATTGCGGAGGCCATCCACGTACGCCATGCGATAGGCGCCGTCGTCGAAGGCGTCGGCCGAGGCGGCGTACACGACGGCGTCGAGAGCCTCCGGGAGGCCGCGCAGCGTGGCGGGATCGCAGAGGTCCGCGGCGATCGCCTTCACGCCCGGCGGCAGGCCCTCGGGCCGCCGCCGCAGGCCGAAGACGTCGTCGCCCTCGGCGCCGAGACGCCGCGCGAGCTCGGAGCCGACGTAGCCGCAGCCTGCGATGAGGACGCGCACGGAGCGAACGTACCCCAGCGCACCCCGAGCTCCTCGCGCTCGAAGCGCGCCGCGCCGCCGGGTATCCTCGCTCCGACGTGACGTCTTCCCCTCCCCCGACATCCCACGTCCCGTCTCCGGACACCGACGAGCTCGTGCGCACGGTCTCCCGGGCCGGCAGCGTTGCCGTGCGCGCGCTCGTCGCAACCCAGCTCGTGCGGGAAGCGGCGCGGCGGCACGCGGCGTCGCCCACCGCGGCCGCCGCGCTCGGCCGCGCGCTCATGGGCGCGATCCTGCTCGCCGCCGAGGCGAAGGACGACGAGACGGTGCAGCTCCAGTTCCGCGGCGACGGACCGCTGCGCGCCCTCACGGTGATCTCCGACCGCTCGGGGCGCGTGCGTGGCTTCCCGGGCGACGCCTCGGCGCACCCGCCGCTCCGCGACGGCAAGCTCGACGTGGGCGCCGCGCTGGGCAGCGGGATCCTCGCGGTGGTCCGCTACCACCCTGCCTGGCGCGAGCCGTACCGCGGCGTGGTGTCGCTCGTGTCGGGAGAGGTCGCGGAGGACCTCGCGCACTACCTGCGCGAGAGCGAGCAGAAGCCGTCCGCGGTCGCGCTCGGCGTGTACGTGGGTCCCGCCGGCGAGGTCGAAGGCGCGGGCGGGTTCCTGGTGCAGGCGCTGCCGGGAGCCGACGAAGACGTGCTGGCCGAGCTCGAGCGCAGCGTGCGCGCGCTCGACGGGCTCTCCGCGCGGGTGCGCGACGGGATGACCGCCGACGCGCTCGTCGACCGTCTGCTCGAAGGTGTCGGCGCGCGGGAGCGGCACCGCACGCGGCCCGCGTTCGTGTGCCGCTGCGACGTCGAACGCGTGAAGCAGGCCGTGGTGCTGCTCGGCCGCGACGAGCTGCGCGAGGTGGCGCAGGCAGGCGAGCCGCTCGAGGTGCGCTGCGAGTTCTGCGGCAACCGCTACGCGATCCCGGCCGACGAGGTGGGCAGCCTCGTGCCGCACGCGTAGGCGCCCGCCCGGCGCGAAGGCAGTGCGCCCCGCCTCAGTCCCACCGGTCGGGCCTGCGGGCCTCCTTCTTGCGCGAGACGGCCTTCTTGGACGCGAGCCGCTCTTCCCGGGCGCTCCGCCTGGGGCGCGTCGCCTTGCGCGGGCGCGGGGGCATGACGACCTCCGCGAGCATCGCGTGCAGGCGCTCCACGCAGTCCGCCACGTTGCGCCCGCGGTCGCGGTAGCGATCGCTCGCGAGGACGAGCTCGCCCTCGGTGGTGACGCGCGATCCGAAGCGGGCGAGGAAGCGCTGCCGCACGTCGGGCGCGAGACACGCGCTCGCGGTCACGGGCCAGCGCAGGATCGCCTTGCTGCTGACCTTGTTGACGTTCTGGCCGCCTGCGCCGCCGCTACGCGCGTAGGAGAACGTGAGCTCGCTGGGCGGGACGACGATCGGCCCGCGTTCTCCGCGCCCTCCGGCACCGACGGCCATGCGCGTCAGTCCTCCCCGCGCGCGCGGCGCGACTCGCGCGCGCGGGCGGCGTGCTCGAGCCGCGCCGACGCATCGCGCAGCGCGTGCTCGGCATCGACGCCGAGCTCGTTCGCACGCGCGACGCACGCCTCGAGCAGCGCGCCGAGGGCGGCCTGCACGCGCTCCGGGGGCGGCGCGGCCGCCGCGGCCTCGCGTTCGAGCGCGGCGAGCGCCTGGCCCGGAGACGGGAGGGGTGCGAGCACCCCCGCCCGCGCGGCGCGGCGGACCAGCTTCTGGGCGCGCATCAACGCGGGGAGCGAAGCAGGAACGCCGTCGAGCGCGCTCGCTTCTGCGCCCGTCCCGCGGGCGCGCGCCGCGCGCTCCGCCGCCTTGTGGTCCTCCCACGCGACGGTCTGCGCAGCCGCCGACTCGACGACCGCATCTCCGAACACGTGGGGGTGTCGGCGCACGAGCTTGTCGCAGATCTCGCGCGCCACGTCCTCGAACGCGAACGCACCCTCCTCCTCCGCCATGCGTGCGTGGAAGACCACCTGGAGCAGCAGGTCGCCCAGCTCCTCGCGCAGCGCGGCGCGATCGCCGCGCCGGATGGCATCGTCCACCTCGTAGGCTTCCTCGATCGTGTAGGGCGCGATGGAGGCGAAGTCCTGCTCCACGTCCCACGGGCAGCCGCCCGAGGGGTCGCGCAGGCGCGCCATGATCTCGATCAGGCGCTGCATCTCGTCTCGCGGGGCCATCGGCGGCAGCGTGGCGGCGCGCGCCCGGGCGCGCAAGGAGCCCTGGCCGACGAGCGCACGACCCCACTCGTCGGCGAAGGCCACCTCCGCCAGCGGGCGGCGGCGCAGGAGCGTCGGGCGCGATCCCGTCGCTCGACGAAGCGCGCCCGCTAGGCGTCCTTCGGGACGAGGGGCTCGAAGCGCTGCTTGTCCATCGCCTTGAGGTAGGCGTCGTGGGCCAGGATCCGGCCTTCCTTCGCCAGCGCGAAGAGGGCGTCGTCCATCGCCTGCATGCCCTGCGACTTCCCGGACTGGATGATCGACTGGAGCATCGCCGTGTTGCCCTCGCGGATCACGTTCGGCAGCGCCGGCGTGCGGAGCAACACCTCGTTCACCGCGATGCGTCCCTTGCCGTCGGCGGTCGGCAGGAGGAGCTGCGACACGACGCCCGCCAGCGACTCGGAGAGCGAGAGCCGCACCTGGTCCTGCTCCTTCGCCGGGAAGACGTCGACGATCCGGTCGATCGTCTTGGCGGCGCCGCTCGTGTGCAGCGTGCCGAACACCAGGAGACCCATCTCCGCCGCGGTGATCGCCAGGCTGATCGTCTCCTGGTCGCGCATCTCGCCCACCAGCACGACGTCGGCGTCCTGCCGGATGGCGGCCCGCAGCGCCGGCGAGAAGCCTTCGGTGTGCTGTCCCACCTCGCGGTGGGAGAAGACGCACTTCTTGCTCTCGTGCACGAACTCGACGGGGTCTTCGATGGTGACCACGTGCTTCGAATAGGTGCGGTTGATCTTGTCGATGATCGCCGCGAGCGTCGTCGACTTGCCCGAGCCCGTGGGACCCGTCACGAGGACGAGGCCCTGCTCCAGGTGGGCGAGGGTCTCGATGGCGGCCGGGAGCTTCAGGTCCTCGATCGGGACGATCTTCTCGGGGATGATGCGGAAGACCGCGGCGGCGCCGTTCTCCTGCACGAAGTAGTTCGCCCGGAAGCGGGCGACGCCTTCGAGCCCATAGGCGAAGTCGGTGTCGAACGTCTCGACATACTGCCTCCAGTGTCGCTCGTGCGCGAGCTCCTGGAGCAGATCGCGCACGTCGCGATCGGTGAGGGATGCGGCGCCCTTCACGGGCCGCAGCTCGCCGTGCACCCGCAGCCGGGGCTCGAGCCCCGCCGCGAGGTGGAGGTCGGAGCCGCCCTCCGACTTCAGCGTCCGCAGCATGTCGTCCAGCCGGGCCATGGCCTCTCCCCCGCCTACGCCGCGATCCGCTTGGCGTCCTCGACGTGGCGCAGCGCCTCTTCCCTCGACACGACCCCGGCCTTCACGAGCTGGGCGATCGAGTCGTCGAGGAGGCCCATCCCCTGGGACGCGCCGGTCTGGAGGATCGAGCGGATCTGGAAGGTCTTGTTCTCGCGGATCAGGTTGCCAGCGGCCTTGTTCACCACCAGGAGCTCGTGGGCCGGCACGCGGCGCGAGCCGTCGGCCGCAGGCAGCAGACGCTGTGAGATCACTGCCCGGAGCGACTCCGAGAGCATCGTCCGCACCTGACCCTGCTGGTCGGACGGGAATGCGCCGACCAGCCGGTTGATCGTGCGAATGGTGTCGTTCGTGTGCAGCGTTGCGAGCACGAAGTGGCCGGTCTCCGCGGCCGTCATGGCGAGCGAGATCGTCTCGAGGTCGCGCAGCTCGCCGATCACGATCACGTCCGGGTCCTCGCGCAGGGCCGCGCGCAGCGCGCGCGCGAACGACTCGGTGTGACGCCGCGCCGCCCGCTGATTCACGAGGCAGCGCTTCGACGGGTGCAGATACTCGATCGGGTCCTCGATCGTGATGATGTGGTCGCGCCGCTCCTCGTTGATCAGGTTCACCAGCGCGGCCAGCGTCGACGACTTCCCGCAGCCTGCCGGCCCCGTCACGAGGACCATGCCCTGGTGGTAGTTCGTGAGCTTCGCGAACGCCGCGGGGAGCCCGAGCTGCTCGAGCGTCGGCGGCTCGGGTGGGATCGCGCGAAAGACGCCGTCGTACCCCCGCTGCTGACGGTAGAGATTGGTGCGGAACCGACCGACACCGGGCAGCGTGTAGCAGATGTCGAGCTCGCCCTTCGCCTCGAGAATCTGGCGCTGCTCGGGCGTGAGGATCGAGAACACGAGGCGCTCGGCGCGCGCCGCGTCGACGGCGGGGCCTTCGAGCTCGAGGAGCTTGCCCAGCGTGCGGTGCCGCACCGGAGCTCCGCTGTGCAGGTGCAGGTCGGACGCGCCGCCCTTCGCGGCGGCCTCGAGCAGGCGATCGAGCTCGTTCTTGGCCTCCGAGGGCACGGCCATCGGAGCGGCGGCCGGCGTCACGCTCGCGGGCCGCGGCGGCGCGGCCGCGGCGGAAGGCCGCAGCGGGGGCGCGGCCTGCGGGCGCGAAGGCGGAAGCGGACGGTCGGGCCGCGGGGCGCGCGGCGCCGGCAGCTCGGCGGCCTCGCCCGCTTCGGGGGACGTCGACATCGCAGCCGGCGGCGCCGGCCTCGCCACGGGCGCGGGCGGCGCAGCGGCCGCCGGAGCGGGCTTCGCCGCCGGAGCGGGAGCGGCGGCCCCGGCCGCCGCCTGCTGCTTCGCGAGGATCTGCGCCTGGACCTTCAGGAGCTGCGCGAGCTGCCCGGACTGGAGAATGCCCTTCTCCACGAGCAGGTCGCCCAGCCTCTTGCCTGCGGCCTGCCGGCTCTGCTCGCGAGTCACCGCGGCGAGCTGGTCCATCGTGATCATCTTGTAGTGGACGGCCAGACGGCCGATCAGTGCATGGTCTTGAGAGCTCATGATGGGCTCTTCCATCGGCAGAGCGCCCGCCGCCGTTTAGCGCCGGGCGCAGGCAGGCGGACGTGCGCAGCGCGCGGTTGCAGCTTCAGTCGCGGGTGGGACCGACCGATGGGTAGAGGGAATTCATTCGGGGAGGTGGCGAACATGTTCCGTGCAATTCGACGTTCGATTCTGGCGCTCGCGGTCGCGTCCGTGCTGGTCGCGCCGGCGGTGCGGGCCTACGAGAGCACGTCTTCGGACTTCGTCGGCCAGGACGAGCACGGCAGCGACAGCGCCGGCCCGATGGTCGACCTGTTCGTGATGCGCCCGCTCGGCCTCGGGGCGACCGTGCTCGGCGCGGCCCTCATGGCGCCGGCTGCGGTGCTCATGACGGTGGCGGGCCATCCGCAGGACATGAACGTGCCCTTCGAGGCGCTCGTCGGCACTCCGGGCCGGTTCACGTTCGTCGATCCGATCGGCACGCACTGAGCGATGCGCGCGGGGCCCGGCGGGCCCCGCGCGTCTCGTTCCGCCTCAGCTGCCCCAACACTGGGCAACGTCGAGCTCGCGTCCGGCCTTCACGGCCTGATACTTCCGCCAGAACGCATCATCGATCCGGCGCAGCGATTTCGGCGTCTTCGGCTTCCGATACCGTTCCAGATGGCCCGGACCACCGTTGTAGACGGCATAGGTCGCGCGCGCGAGGAAGTCCTCGCGACCGGTCTTCAAGTGCTCCGAGCGGGCGATCGCGTAGTCCTGCAGGTAGTGCAGCAGGATGTCGGCGCCCGCGCGCGCGTTGTACCCGACGTCGCGCCGCAGGCCGTCGGCGTCGTAGAAGCCGCGCCACACCCGCACGTTGACCTGCATGAGGCCGACCGCTCCGGCCGACGACGTGAGCGGCCCGCGCTTTCCGGCGACGAGGACGAACTGCCGCCAGCACGACTCCTGCCAGGCGGTCGCCAGCACGAGCCAGCGATAGATCGCGTGGAACCGCTCGCCGAGATCGCTGCTCGCGAGCGTCGCCTCCCCTGCATCGCGGAGGAGCTCGCGCATCGCCTCGAGGTAGTCCTCGAGCTCGTCGCGATCGGGGATCCAGGCGTTGAGGCGCTTCACCAGGGCAGTCGGGGGCATCGGCGCCAGGACACGCGGCCCCACCAGGAGCCAAGGGAGCTCGATCCGGCCCGAGTCCGGAGGCGGCGCGGGCGGCGTCGGGGCTGCATCACCGTCCGGTGTCGGCGCACCGCCGGGCGCAGGTGCGGGCGCGGCGCCGGGCTCCAGCGGGCTCTCGTCCGGAGGCGCCTCGTCGGCCGGGACCGGCGGCTCGATCGGCGGTCCGAACCCGAAGGTCTCCCGCAGCTCGGGATCGACCCGGTCGTCGTACGACAGCGGATCCGTCGCGGCGTCGGGAGCGATCGTGCGGGCCAGCCGGCGCAGCCCGTCGGCGCTCACCTCCACGCCCGACCCGCCGCCGATGCGCTCCAGCGCAGCGAGCGCGTCTCCCGCGGCGAGGAAGCCGACGTAGCGGAGGGCGGTCTCGCCCGGGAGCGTCCCGGGCAGGCGCTGGAGCGCGGGCGCGAGCCGCGCCCACGTCGAGAGGAAGAGCGCGCGCACGGGGTCCTCGCCCGGCAGCGGGGCCTTCGCATCGGCCCGCTCCGTCGCCTCGAGGGACTTCACGAGCTCCTGCCGCGCGTCGAGCAGCAGGTCCAGCAGCTCCTGGCGCGCGGCGCGGGCCTCGGAGTCGGCGCCCGCCACCTTCACCACGAAGGTGAGGAACGCGTCCCAGCGCTTCAGCTCGGCCAGGAGACGCGCGCGCTCCTCGGGTGTGAGCGGCGCTTCGGGCGCGCCGCCCGCCGGCGCCGCTGCCACCACGGGCGCCTCGAAGCGCAGCGTCGCCAGGAGTCCGTCGTCGGTGACGACCGCGCTCTCGAGCCGGACGGAATCGAGCACCGCGCGCGTGCGCGCTGCGTCGTCGCCTTCCAGCACCTGCGGCAGGAAGTCGCGCAGGTCGGCGAGTGGCGGACCGAGATCGACCTCGAATGCTCCGAAGCGGGGGTGCACGTAGTCCTTGACCCAGTTCCAGAGGATGCCGGTCGCAGAGAGCCGGTGCCCGGTCTCCTCGAGCACGTTCGAATCGACGACGCGGAAGCGCACGACGCTCGAGCCCGGAGTCACCTCCGGCGCGAGCATCACCTCGACCTGGTGCTTCATCTCCACAGGCAGGGTGCAGATGTCTCCCAGCGGTGTTCCGATGCGCGCTGCGCTGTCGGTGAGGATGCGCAGCCGCCCCTCGCGTCCGTAGACGCGCGGCGACGCGAGCGTGAGGCGGTTGCAGCCGATCGAGTCCTGCCAGACCTCCGCGGTCTCTCCTGGGCCGGTGTAGATCTGCTGGACCAGGAGGGTGCGCAGGAACCCGGCGTCGAGCCGCAGCGGAACGTCGATCGGGCGGGTCTCCTCCGCGAACGCGGGCGCCGCGCATAGCACGAGCGCCGGCGGCGCGAGGAGCGCGACCGCCCGCAGGACGAGGCGCGCGGCGTTCACCAACCGCGCAGATCCACCGCCCAGCTCTCGAGCACCGCGTCGCCGGCCACCACGTGCATGCGCTCGTGATAGGCGACGGTCGGATCGACGTGCGCGGGAAGCACGCGGATGCGCTCGCCCACGCGCACGGGCCGCTCGGGCGCGAAGGTCACGTGCTCGTCGGAGCAGAACCACACCCTGGCACCCTCGATCGTCGGGTTGCCGTGGTCCATGCCGAGGGCCTTCAGCCCGCAGTCCGCGACCGCATGGCCGGCCGACACCGAGATCACCGTCGCGAGGACGGAGAGCGCGAGCCGGAACGGGAGCTCGAGCTTCGCGTACGCGGTGTCCATGAGCGCGTACGAGCCGGCCTGGATCTCCGTCGCCCAGGTGTTCACGTCGTAGGTGCCCGTGCCGCCCGCGGAGACGACGTCGCCGCCGGCGAGGGCGTGCGCCGCGCGGAGCTTCTCCATCGAGTCCTCCACTCCGCGCACCCGCTTCTCGCGGTCGTCGACGATCATCACGTGGCCCTCGTAGCCCATCACGCCCCGCACGTGGAGGCCCCTGGCGCGCGCGGCGTCGGCGAGCCGGCCTGCGTCCTCGGGCGGGCAGCCGCAGCGGGGCAGACCCACGTTCACGTCGATCAGCACCTCGCTCACGCCCGCGCGCGCCGCCGCCTCGATCGTCGCATCCGAGTCGACCGCGAGCGTGATGCGTGCGCCCGCCCTCACGAGGGGCGTGAGGCGCGACGCGTCGACCACCTCGTTCGCGAGCAGCAGGTCCTCGCCCAGCCCGGCAGCCGCCATGCCCTCCATCTCGCGGACGGTCGCGCAGGTGAAGCCCGTGTGGCCCGCGCGGACCTGCCGCCGCGCGAGGGCCGTGCACTTGTGCGCCTTCACGTGCGGCCGCAGGCGCGCGCCGGGGAGGGCTGCGGCCATCCGCGCGAGGTTGTGCTCGAAGGCCGGGGCGTCGACGAGCAGGGCGGGGGTCTCGAGCTCCGAGAGACGCGCCGCCGCGCGGGTCATTCGCGGGCGTCCATGCAGGCGCGGCAGAGCACGGTTCCACTGACACCGTGTTGCGTGAGACCGAGGAATGCACGATCGCCGCGCACGAGGGCGCGGCGGCAATCCGCGCAGTCCTGAGCGCGGTTCAGCACGAGCGGCTGCCACCCGAGCACGTCGGCGAAGGCCGGCCGATCGGAGACGTCCGGCGCAGCGCGCTCTTCCGGGGCCGCTGCCCGGTCTCGCGTGGGCGGCGGCTCGGGCACGTGGGGGACACCCGGGGGCTCCGGGGGGGACGGCGGCGCCGGCGTCCCCGCGTCGTCGCGCGCGAATCGGCGCGCCCAGCGCTCGTGGCGGTGATGGCGTCGCCACGGACCGCGTTCCGAACGATCGCGCGCGCGCTCGACCTCCTCGGCCACCTCCTCGACCCAGCGGCCCACGTTCTCGGTCACGGACTCGACCACGCTGAAGGTCTCCTCGAGCACGTTCCGGACGAGGTTCGAGACGGGGACGCGCAGGTCCTCGGCCACTCGGCGGATGTCCTCGGCGAGCTGCTCCGAGATCCGGGTGTGCAGCACGCGTTCCTTGCGGGCCCGCTCGCGCGCGTCGGAATCCGTCGGCTCGGAAGGCTGCGGATCGGAATGTGTTTCGTCCATGAAGATCTGTGTATCACCTCGTGACACAGCGTGCAACGCAATTCCGGGCGAGCTTCGGCGCCCGTTCCGCCGGCGGCCGCTTGGAGGGTCCCGCCGCGCCTCCTACCGTCGCCCCATGACCCTCCTCCCCGCGAGCTGGGCGACCCTCGCGCTCTGCGCCCTCCTGCTCGCAGGGTGTGCGGGGCCGCTGGAGGAGGCTCCGCCGGTCCAAGTCGTCCCGCACGTCGACCTCTCGCGCTACCTCGGCACCTGGTACGAGATCGCGAGCTACCCCACCTGGTTCCAGCGCGGCTGCACGGGCACGACCGCCACCTACTCGCTCCGGCCCGACGGGCAGATCGAGGTGGACAACCGGTGCCGCAAGGGATCGCTCGACGGCGCGGAGGAGCGGGCCGTCGGCGTAGCGTGGCCGGCGAAGGACGACCCGAGTGGCGCGAAGCTGAAGGTGCAGTTCTTCTGGCCGTTCCGGGGGGACTACTGGATCATCGCGCTCGATCCGGACTATCGGTGGGCGGTGGTCGGCGATCCGACGCGCGAGTATCTATGGATCCTCTCCCGCACGCCGAAGCTCGACGCCGCGATCTCCGCCGACATCCTGCGGCGCATCGCCGCGCAGGGCTACGACCCCACGCAGCTGAAGCGCACCCCGCAGCGGTCTCCTTGACCAACGCCCGCGCCCGGGTGCGCCGATGACCCGGCGTCCCCTCGCCGCGTTCTTCGCGATCACGTTCGCGATCACGTGGGGCCTGGCCGCGGCGTTCGCACTCTTCCCGCGCGCGCTGGAAGCGTGGTCCGGACCGCTGTCCCCGAAGAACCCGCTCTTCGTGCTCGCGGTGTGGGCGCCGTCGATCTCCGCGCTCGCCGTCACGACCGCGACCGCGGGCTGGCCGGGTGTGAAGGCGCTCCTCGCGCGGGTCGTACGCGGCCACGCCGGCGCCGGACCCTGGGCGTTCGTGCTGCTCGGCGTTCCGGCCCTGGGCGTGCTCGCCGCGATCCTCGGCGGTGTCACCCCGAGCCCGGCGCTCGCGAAGCCCTGGGTGATCGCGCCGATCCTCGCCCGTCGGCTCTTCCTCGATCCGGGACCGCTCGGGGAGGAGCCCGGCTGGCGGGGCTTCGCCCTCCCCCGCCTCCTCGCGGGACGCAGCGCCCTCGGCGCGAGCCTGATCCTCGGGGCGATCTGGGCGGTGTGGCACCTGCCGGCGTTCGCGCTCGGCGGCACGCCGCAGGCCGGCCACTCGCTCCCCGCGTTCGTCGCGAGCGCACTCGCGCTGTCCGTGCTCGCGACCTGGCTTGCGCAAGCGAGCGGCGGCGGCGTGCTGCTCTGCGTGCTGCTGCACCTGATGGTGAACGCCTGTCTCGAGCTGCTGGGCGCTCCCCTCATTCCGTTCGCCGCGCTCCTCTGCGGGGCGGCGATCGCCGTGGTGGCGACGAAGGGCGCCGCCCGCCTCGCATGAACCGCGGTCGACGAAAGGAAGCACCATGAAGTTCGGTCTCTTCGGCATCAACGTCGGCGCGTGCGCCATGCCGGACACCGCCGCGAAGGTCGCCCGTGCCGCCGAGGACGCGGGCTTCGACTCGGTGTGGACCGGCGAGCACGTCGTACTGCCCGACCCCCAGGTCCCGCCCTCCCCGCTGCCCCCGCGCGAGCCGATGCTCGACCCGGCCGTCGCCCTGGCCTTCGTCGCCGCGCACACCACGCGGCTCCGCCTCGCGACCGGCATCATCATCCTGCCGCAGCGAAACCCCGTGGTGTTGGCCAAGGAGCTCGCGAGCGTCGACGTCCTCTCGCGGGGGCGGCTCGTGTTCGGCATCGGCGCGGGCTACCTCGAGCCCGAGTTCGCTGCGGTGGGCGCTCCGTTCGCGGACCGCGGCGCGCGCACCGACGAGTACCTCGATGCAATCGTCGCGCTGTGGACCGAGGAGAAGCCGCGCTTCGCGGGACGCTACGCAGCGTTCTCGGGCGTCGACGCCCATCCCCGCCCCGTCCAGCGCCCGCACCCGCCCATCGTGGTGGGCGGCCAGAGCGCGGGCGCGTACCGCCGCGCGGTGCAGCGGGGGAACGGCTGGTACGGCTTTGCGCTCGACGTCGAGGGCGCACGCCGCTGCGTCGGTGGACTCGCGCGAGCGAGCGAAGAGGTCCAGCGGCCGGAACGGCTCGGCCGACTCGAGCTCACCGTCACGCCGCCGCCGACGGTGCGCCCGGAGGACGTAACCCGCTATGCGGAGCTCGGGGTCGACCGGCTCGCGCTCCTCGCGCTCGGCCGGAGCGAGGGCGAGCTGCTCGAACGGGTGGCGCGGGCCGCGGAGACGTTCGTGGCGCGAACGTGAACCTTCTCGCCGCCGACGGACGGGACCGGATCGAGCGCCTCTCGGGGATGGCGACGCCGACCGGGATTCCCGTCGACGTCCGACCCGCCGCGGGGCCGCAGGCGTCGGAAGGCCGGTCGGGCCTGCCCGAAGCGTGATCGTCCTCCTGAACGGCGCGTTCGGCATCGGCAAGACGACCGTCGCCCGCCTCCTCGCGCGCGCGCTGCCGGGTGCGGCGGTCTTCGACCCCGAGCGCATCGGGTTCGTGCTGAGCCGTCTCCCGTCCTTCGTTCCGCTCGAGGGCCGCGGCACCGACGACTACCAGGACCTGCGCGCGTGGCGGTCGCTCACGGTGCGCGGAGCGCGTCTCGCGCGCCGCTTCCGCAGCACCGTCGTGATTCCGATGGCGTTCGACCGCCTCGACTACCTGGACGAGATCCGCACGGGGATCGCGGTCGCCGACGCCGACGTGCGTCACTTCTGCCTGACGGCGCCCCTGGAGACCGTGCACGAGCGCCTGCGAAGCCGGGGCGCGCAAGCGGACGATCCACGGGCGGCATGGACGTACCGACGGGCGGGGGAGTGCGTGGCCGTCCATGCCGGCGCCGCGTTCGGCGCCCACGTGCCGACGGAAGGGCGGAGCGCACAGGAGGTCGCGCGCTCCATCCTCGAGCGCCTGCGCGCTCGAGGAGGCTAGGCCCGCGACCGCAGACGGCGGATCACCCGGAAGACCACGAAGAGCAGCGCCGCCGCAAGGACGAGGACGAGCGCCGCCGCCGCTCCGATCCCGCGCCACATCCGCTCCCAGCCGAGGTGGTCCTCCGGCGCGGCGCTGACCCTCGCCGGGGTCGCGGGCGACGCCCGCGCTTCGAAGTCGTCGATCTCCTGCCGGAGCCGCGCCACGATCTCGGGATGCTCGCTCGCGAGGTTCCGCTGCTCCCCGCGGTCCGCGTCGAGATCGAAGAGCAGGAGGCCGTGGTGGTACATCCCGAGCTTCATCAGCGGTTCGAGGAGCTCGGGGTAGAGGCCGCCCTGGGGCAGCTTCAGCTTCCACCTCCCGTCGCGCACCGCGCCGATCTCGTGTCCCTGCCCTTCGATCAGGGGCATCCGTAGACGCGCGTAGAAGAACGGCGCTTCCGCGCGTTCGCCTGCGCCCTGCAACACGCCTGCCAGGCTCCGGCCGTCGATCACGCGGTCGTCGGGTACGTGCCCGCCCGCGAGCTCGGCGAGCGTCGGCAAGAGGTCCATCTGGCTCGCGATCGCGTGGGACTCGATTCCGGCGGGAATCCGACCGGGCCAGCGCGCCAGCGCCGGCACCCGATGCCCGCCCTCGAAGGTGCTGAGCTTGCCGTCGCGGAGCCCGCCGGCGCTGCCGCCCCAGTCGCGCATCGAGAGCCACGGGCCGTTGTCGCTGGTGAAGATCACGAGCGTGTCGTCGGCGATGCCGAGCTTCGCCAGCTCGTCCAGCAGTTGACCGACGGAAGCATCGACCTCCGACACGACGTCGCCGTAGGTTCCGCGCGGCGAGCGTCCGACGAAGTCCTGGGAGGGATACAAGGGAACGTGTGGCGCGTTGTGGGCGAAGTACAGGAAGAAGGGCTGAGGCCGGTGTGCGCGCCGCTCCAGGAAGTCCAGCGCCCGCTCGGTGTAGCGCCGGATCAGGCCGGATTGGTCGACGGGGTCGGGAATGCGGTGGCGCCCGTCGTAGACGAAGAAGTTCTTCTCGTCGTTGCTGTACGGGACGCCGAAGAATTCGTCGAAGCCCTGGTTCCACGGCATGTACTCGTCCATCTGCCCGAGGTGCCACTTCCCGATCATCCCGGTGTAGTAGCCCGCGTCGCGCAGCACCTCGGCGAGCGTGATCTCGCTCTGCGGGAGTCCGTCCGGCGTGTCGTGGAACAGCACTGCGTTGACGCCGGAGCGCAGCGGGTAGCGCCCCGTCAGCAGGGCCGCGCGCGAGGGCGAGCACGTGTTGGCCGCCGCATAGAAGTCGGTGAAGCGGATCCCCTCCTTCGCGAGCCGATCGATGTGGGGCGTCTCGAGGTCCGTCGCCCCGTACGACGACAGATCGCCGTACCCGAGGTCGTCGGCCAGGATGAGGACGACGTTCGGGCGCGGCGGTGCTGCGGCCGGGACTGGAGCGGCTGCGAACGCCGAGGCCGCGGTCGCCAGCGCCGCGACGGCCGGGAGCAGGACTGCGGCTCCCCGTCGGAGGCTCACTGCGGCGCCGGTCCGGCCGGCGGCTCCTGCTCCCCGAACTTGCGCGCGATGAACCAGGCGATCCGCGGCGAGAGCCGCTTCAGGTACCAGATCAGCCAGGCTTCCGGCGAGATGGGCGCGATGGTGCGGTTGCGCTGCACCGCGCGGAGCACGTTCTCGGCCACGCGCTCCGGGCCGTAGTTCCTTCGCTCGTACATCCTGGCCATGCGGTCGCGGTTCTCGGGGGTGTCGCCGGCGCCCCGCAGGCGGCTGGTGCGTGTGATGGGCGTGTTGATGATCCCGGGACACACCGCGGTGACGCCGATCCCGAACGGCGCAAGCTCGTCACGCAGCGACTCGGTGAGCCCCAGCACCCCGAACTTGGTCGTGCTGTAGGCCGAGAGCAGGGAGCTCGCGAAGTACCCGGCGGCGGACGAGACGTTGATCAGGTGACCGCCGCGTCCGCGCCTCACCATCGGCGGGAGGAAGAAGTGGCACCCGTGCACGACGCCCATGAGGTTGATGCCGAGGATCCACGCCCAGTCGTCGAGCGTGGTGTCACGGAAACGCGCGCCGAGCCCGACGCCCGCGTTGTTCATCACGATGTCGAGGGCCTCGAGGCGGCCGTGGACCTCCGCCGCGAAGGCGCTCATCTCGTCACGGCTCGAGACGTCGACGCGACGGGCGAAGACCTCCCGCCCGAGAGCGCGCGCCCGCTTCTCGGTGTCGGAGAGACCCGCCTCGTTCACGTCGCAGATCACGAGATCGGCCCCGCGACCCGCGAACGCGAGCGCAGTCGCCTGCCCGATGCCGCTGCCTGCCCCGGTCACGAGCACCGTCTTGCCGTCGAGCTTCGAGACGTCCACGACTACTCCTCGCCCGTTCCGCATCGTCCGACCGGCGCATGATCGACGCGCCATGCGTCGTACCGCTGCCTGAGCTTCGTCACCGGGTTGCGCTCGGGGCCTCCCTTCTCGGGGACCATGAGCTGCTTCAGGAACGTGAACACGCTCGTGTCGGGCTCGAACGGCTCGGTCACGACGAAGCGGGCCGAAGGGGAGTCCGCGGGGTCGTCGGGGCTCGCGACCACGAGGAAGGCAGAGAGCGCGGCCAGGTCGCGCTCGCAGCGTCGGTCCCCCCCTGCGGCAGCGCCCGCCTCGAGCGCGGCGAGCAGCTGATCGTGGAGCAGAGACCCGCAGTCCGCACGGACCTCTTCGAAGCGCGCGAGCGCGTTCGCAACCACCTCCGGGCCGGCGAGGAGGTTGCCCTGGACGGACACCCCCGCGGCCTGCGCCGACCCCGCCCACGCGAACGTGCCCGTGCCGGTGTAGCTGGCGGGCGCTGATTCGAAGCCCAGCGCGGCGACGCCGTACTGCCGCACCCGTGCGCCGGACGTGAGGGAGAGGAAGCCCCGGGGATCGAACGCGTCGCTCGTGATCTCGTCGATCACGGCCTGCGGGCTCGCGCCTGCCGCGAGCAGCTCCTCGCCGCGGTCGCGCGCCGCCACGTTCGACATCGCCTGCGCCGCGATCGCGCCCCGCCCCGGCACCACCCCGGCGATCGTCTCCGCGCCGTCGATGCAGGACGCCCCCGCGATTCCGACCTCGCCCGTGGCCGGGTCGACGGCCACGATCGACCAGGTCGCCTCCGCCGCGGTCGGACCCGCGGCGTGCAACGCGCACGCAACCGCGAGGGCGGATCCACGGCGGAGCGAGGCGAAACGGGCCCCGGATCGCATGGCGTGCAGTCTGGCATCCGGCGACCGGCACCGGCAACCTCGGGCCATGGACATCCGCCTCTTCGCGACCGTGTTCGTGACCGTGTTCCTCGCCGAGCTCGGCGACAAGACCCAGCTCGCCACCCTGCTCTACGCTGCCGACGCGGAGAACTCGCGCTGGATCGTCTTCGCGGGCGCCGCGGCGGCGCTCGTCGCGACGTCCGCGCTCGGCGTCCTCGGGGGCTCGGTGCTGGCCCGAACCGTGGACGAGCGCACCCTCGGCTGGGTCGCGGGCCTGGGCTTCATCGCCGTCGGGGTCTTCACCCTGTGGCAAACCCGCGCCGTCGGCTGAGGCGAACGCCCGACCTCCCGTCCTTCCCGGCCGTGATAGGATGCCGAGCCGAGGCGCCATGCGGAAGCTCCTACCCCTGAAGCTGTCTCCCGGGCTGCGCGCCCAGGTCGCTGCGCGGCTCGACGCGGACCCGGCGGCGGACGACGCACTGCCCGGTGTCGCTGGACCCGCGCCGGCGCCGCTCGGCCTCCTGGCGCGAGCGCGGGACGCGGCGCGCCTCTCGCGGCGCCAGTTCCTGGGGGCGGCCGCCGCGCTGGCGGCGCTCGCAGCCGCAACGCACGCGCGTGTCGCCGGCGCCGCCTTCTGGCCGCGCACGCGCTTCTTCACCGATGCGGAGCTCGCGACGCTCGAAGCGCTCTGCGACCGCATCATCCCTCCGGACCAGGACCCCGGCGGCCGCGACCTCGGCGCCGCGGCGTACATCGAGCGACTCCTCACCTCGTTCGACCGCGGCGGCGCCGGCCTCTACCCGCGCGGTCCCTACAGCGGGCGCTTCCCATTCCCCGATCCGTGGCTCGGCGCGCCGTCGGCCCGCTACCCGCAGAACGGCTTCGTGCTCTCGATGCGCCCGTCGCGCCTCCAGGAGCTCTACTGGCGCGCCGAGCTGCACGGCTCGGCGGCCGCGGGCCTCCCGCCGGAGCTCGAGACCCCGCAGGGCGGGCCCCTCGTCGGGCTGCGGGACATCTACAAGCAGGGGCTCGCGGACGTCGACAGGGTCTCGGTGTCGACGGCGGGCCTCCCGTTCCGGCAGCTCCCGGCCGCGCAGCAGGACGTCGTCCTCAAGAAGCTGGATTCGCCGGGTGTGCTGCCCACGGACGTCCGGCGCGGCGGAACATTCGTCGACCGCGTGATCCAACATACGCTCGAAGGCTGCTTTTCGGCGCCCGAGTACGGCGGCAACCGCGGAGCGCGCGGGTGGCGCATGATCGGCCTCGAAGGCGACAGCCAGCCCCTCGGCCATTCGATGTTCTCGCTGCGCGACGACCGCTACCACGAGCGGCCGGACCAGCCGATGTCCACCCCCAACCCGGACGAGATCGACGCGAACGGGAACCTCGCACCGAAGCCGCTGACGCCGGACGGCGACGCGATCCAGCAGGGGATCTCGGCGCTCGCCTCGATCTACGAGATCGTCGAAGGCTCGTGCGTGTAGGCCATGGCGGCATCCCCCGCAGAAGACGGCCTCCTCGGCAACCGGTCGCTCGACCGGTTCGACGTCTGCGTGATCGGGAGCGGCGCCGGCGGCGGAGCCGCTGCGTACGCGCTCGCGGCAGGCGGCAAGAACGTGCTCGTGCTCGAGTGCGGCCACAACCCCTGGCCCGGCCTCGACGGTCCCGCGCTGCCCCTGCCGCGCCACTCGAACGACGAGCTCAAGTACGCGCTGCGCGAGTACATCCAGCCGCTGTCGCGGCTCGAGCCGCGCACGTTCCGGCAGCACGCGACCGAGACCGCCGCGATCCACGACGACGTGAACCTGCTTCCGCGCGCGGTCGGCGGCGCGTTCCAGCACGCGGACTGCAAGGTGCCGCGGTACAACACCTTCGACTTCGAGATCAAGAGCAGGCTCGAATCGCTGCTCGGCGCGACGCCCGGCCTCGCGATCCCGGGCTTCGGATCCGACTCGGCGAGCGCGAACTTCGCGGACTGGCCGTTCTCCTACGCCGATCTCGAGCCGTACTACGCCGAGATGGAGCTCCTGCACGGGGTGCAGGGAGCGGAGGACAGCCCCTTCGCGTCGTGGCGCAGCTCGCCCTTCCCGATGCCGCCCGGCGTCGCGATGTACTTCGCGCTCGTGCTCTCGGAGGGGGCGCGGCAGGCGTCGCTACAAGGGCGGCCGCTCCACCCGCACACGTATCCCGGCGCCCAGAATTCGAAGTTCTACGACGAGCGCCCGCCGTGCGTCGACTGCGGCTGGTGCAGCGGCTTCGGCTGTCCGAACAACTCGAAGGGCAGCCCGGCGGTGACGACGCTCCGGAAGGCGCTGCTCTCGGGCCGCTGCCAGCTCCGCTACGACTCGAAGGCCGTCCGCCTGCTGAACGACGGCGGGCACGTGACCGCCGTCGAGTACGTCGACGGCGCGGGCGCGACGCGCACTGCGGCGGCCGACGCGTTCGTGCTCGCTGCGAGCCCGATCGAGTCCGCGCGCCTCTGCCTGACGTCGCCGACGCCATCCGGTGACACGCTCGGCGACTCGAGTGGCCAGGTCGGACGGAACCTGATGTTCCATCTGCAGACGAATGTCAGCGGTTTCCTCCCGCAGCGCGTGCACGGGCAGCGTGGGCGCGCCGTGACCCACGGGATCACGGACTTCCGCGGTCTCGAGCCCGGCGGCGAGACGCCGCGGATCTTCGACGCCAACGGCGCACCGGGCGTGTTCCTCGGCGGGATCGTCGAGTTCAGCGCGTCCCAGGGCCTGCCGATCACCGAGGACGGGAGCGTGGCCGCCTTCCAGCTGCTCGGAAAGAGCCGGGCGCGCTTCGGCACGAAGCTCAAGAACGCGCTTCGCGACGCGGCGCTGACGCAGCACCTCGTGTCGGTGCTGATGCAGGCGGAGGACGCCCCCCAGCTCACGAACCGTGTGGACCTCGATCCGACCGTGCGCGACGTCTTCGGCCTGCCCGTCGCCCGCGTCACGTACACGTCGCATCCCTACGAGCTGAACGCGCGCAACTTCTACATCCCGATCCAGCGGCAGATCCTCGAGCACGCGGGGGCGACGCGGATCTTCACCGTGCCCTGCGACACGATCCTCGGCAATCCGCCCAGCTCGCGCCACGAGATGGGAACCCTCCGCATGGGACCTTATCCCGCCACGTCGGTCACGAACCCGGACGGCCGCTTCCACGACGTCGACAACCTGTACGCGTGCGACGGGAGCGTCTTACCGACTTCCTCCGGCTACAATCCGACGTGTACGGTGATCGCCGTGGCGCTCAAGATCGCCCACGGGATGGCGCCGCCGCCCGCTCCGTAGCCGTCCGGAAGCCCTCCTGCGACACCCCCACCCGCTCCGCGCCGAGGACGGCGCGGAAGACCCCGATCGCCTCGTCGGCGTATCCGGGCTCGGTCCAGCGCGCGTAGCCGAGGGCCCGCAGCCGCTCGAGCGCTCCCCGGCTGCGGCGGCCTCCCGCGCCGTCCCCTCGGAAGAAGTCGTCGATCACGACGCGATCGACGACCGGATCGAGCAGCCGCGCAAGCCGGTCGGGATCGCACGGCAGGAGGGGCGCCACCGCCGCCTGCGTGCGCACGCCGGCGGCGCGCAGGCGCCGGAGGGCTTCCAGCCGCAGGCCCGTGCCGGGCGCGTTCGGCTCGAGCGCCCGCCGCACGCGCTCGTCGTCGGTCGCGACGGTGACGCTCGCGACGACGCCGGGGATGCGCGCCAGCAGGTCGGCGTCGCGCGCCACGAGGGGACTGCGCGTCTGCACCAGGAGCGCGGCAGGCGGGTGATCGGCCAGGACGGCGAGGCAGCCGCGCGTGAGCCCGAGCCTCCGCTCCAACGGTGTGTAGGGATCGGTCGCGGACGAGAGGAAGATCCGCGCATTCGCGAGCCGGCCCTTCTCGGCATCGCGGCGCAGGAGCTCGGGCGCGTTCGTCTTCGGCGCGATCCAGCCCGACCACGGCAGGCCGTGCGGGTTCGCGCGCTGCACCGCGAGCTCGCGGACGTAGCAGTAGGCGCACGAGAACTCGCAGCCCGAGTAGGGCTGCAGGGAGTGCGTGAAGCCGGCGAGGTAGCCGCCCGTGCGAGTGAGGATGGACCGGGCCTCGCGCGGGAACACGGAAGCGCGCGACATGTCGGGAGGTTACGCTCGGCCTCCCATGATCGCCTTCGAGCTCGCCGGCGTCTCCAAGCTCTACGGCGCGCGGCGCGCCCTGGACCGGGTGAACCTCGCCGTGCCCGCAGGCTCGTCCGTCGGCCTCCTCGGGCCGAACGGCGCGGGCAAGACCACCGCGCTCCGGCTCCTGCTCGGCTTCGTGCGACCGAGCACCGGCAGCGTGCGGCTGCGCGGCCTGGACCCGTCGGATCCGCGCTCCCGCGCCAGCCTCGGTTACGTGCCCGAGCGCTCCGCCCTCCCAGCTCGCATGACGGTGCGCGAGCTCCTGCGGCTCCACGGCGGGCTGATCGGGCTGCGCGGCGACGACCTGGAGCGCGAGATGGACGCGCGCCTCGTCGAGACCGGTCTGCGCGACCGCGCGAGCGAGCGGATCGGCGGCCTCTCGAAAGGCCTCGCCCAGCGCGTGTCCTTCGCTCAGGCGCTGCTCGGCGACCCGGAGCTGCTGCTGCTCGACGAGCCGACCTCGGGCCTCGATCCGCTCGGCGTGCGCGACGCGCGCGACTGGATCCTCGCCGCACGGCAGCGCGGTCGCACGCTGCTCGTGAGCTCGCACCTGCTGACGGAGGTCGAGCGCACGTGCGACCACGTCGTCGTGCTGCACCAAGGCCGCATCGCGGCGAGCGGAACGCTGGCGGACGTCCTCGCCGCGGGCGAGAGCCTCGAGGACGCCTACGTGCGGATCGTACGTGGCGACGGCGCAGCCAGGGGCGCCGGCGCGGCGGGCCGAGCCACGAGCCCCGCGCCCCTGCCGGACGCGGGTGCGACGCCATCCGGAGACGCCTCGTGAGCGCTCCCGCCGCCATCCACGCCCCGACCCCTGCGCGGCGTGCGCTGCGCCTCCTCTCCGCCGAGTCGTTCCAGGATGCGCTGCGCTCGAGGCTCGGCCTCGCCGTCGGCGCCTGCGCGCTCTTCGCGCTCCTGTTCGTCGACCGCTGCACCAATCTCGGCGGCGGCTTCGTCATGAACGGCCAGCCCGTCGACCCCGAAGTCCTCTCGCGCGCGCTCGGGCCGCTGCTCTTCGGCGGCATCTCGCTCTTCCTCGTGGCCGCATCGGGCCTCGTGGCGAGCGACGGCCTCGCGCGCCCTCTGGCCGACGGGTCGATCGCGCTCTGGCTGGCGCGACCGGTGAGCCGGACGACCTACGCGCTCGCGCGCCTCGCGGGGACGGTGACGCTCGCGGTCCTCGCGGGCGGCTCGGTGCTGGCAGCGTCCGCCTTCCTGCTCCACCTGCGACACGGGCTGACGTTCCCGCCCGCGCTCTTCGGCATGCTCGTGTTCTGCGCGAACGCGTGGATCGTCTCCGCGTTCGCGATGACCCTCTCGCTCTACGTCCCCCGCGTCGTGACGCTGTTCGCGGTGATCGTCTGGATCCAGGTGGTCGTGATGGCCAACACCGCCCACGTGCTCGGCGCAGCCTTCGGAGGCTGGTTCGGCGCGCTCGAACGCTGGGGCCCGCCCCTCGGAACGGCCCTTCTCTACGCCGTGTCGGGCTGGGTGTCCTTCACACCCGCACCGGGCGAAACGGTGCTGGTGATGACGCGCCTCGGCCTGTGGGTGGTCGCGAGCGCCGTGCTGCTGGTCGTGTGCGTGCGGAGGATCGAGATCCGTTGAGCCGGCTCGACGGCTGCACCGGAGCGCGGAAGCGCCCCCTCACGCCCCCTACCCCGCCAGCGTCCTCGCCGTCGGCGAAAGCGCGACGCTCGCCGGGTCCGGTCCCGTGCCGAGCAGCCGGTCGCCCTCGAGCCTCGTCACGCCATACCAGAACTTCTCGTTCTTGAAGTGGTGGAGCCGATGGTTCTGCCACAGGCGCTGGTAGAAGCGTCCCTTCGGCGCGAGGCGCGTGTGTACTCCGAAGTGGACGGCCTCGTAGTGGAGCGTGCCGGAGAGGTGTGCGACGAGGGCGGTCAGTGCGAGCGCAGTGGTCGGCGTGAGCGTGAAGCACAGGAAGACGAGGAGCGGCAGGGTGTAGACGTAGGTGTGCAGCGGGATGAAGAGGATGCGGTAGTTCCACGGGTCCCGGTGGTGCAGGCGGTGCTTCCGCGGCAGCGCGGGATCGAACGTCCAGCCGAGGATGCGGACGGGCTTCGCGTGGAGGATGAAGACGTGGATCAGCCACTCCTGGATCGGCCAGTAGAGCGCCACCACCGCGACGACCACGAGATCGCGCCACGACCAGCCGCCGACGGCGATGCGCGCAGCGAATGCCGTGGCGAGCGCGGCGACGAGGATGCGCGGGCTCGCGTGTCCGAGGAAGATCGGCAGCGCCTCGCGCAGCGTGCGCGGACTGTCGTGAGGGGACGCGAGCCTCTCCGTGTTGGACGAGCCGGAATTCCCGCCGGCGGGGGCCGAGGTCGATGCGGAAGCGGTCATCGGGCGTTCTCCTTCCGGTCGGCGCGGGCGCGTGGCGCCGCCTTCGCGATCGCGAGCTGAAGCGCTTCTTCGCCGCGGCGCACCAGCGTGCGCGCGCACGACTCGGCGGCGTCCGGATCCCGCGACTCGACCGCATCGACGATCGCCGCGTACGCCGCGACGTCCGCGATCTCGGCCGCGAGCACCTGGGTGAAGAGCGCGCGGCACGGGTCGTAGCTCGCGCGCAGCGAGTTGTAGGCGAGGCGATACGCGACGTTCGAGGAGCCGTCGACGAGATGGGACCAGAAGTCGGTGACGAGCTCCTGCAGGAGCGGAAGATCGTTCGCTGCCCCACGAATGGCCGCGAGCGAGGCCGCGAGGCGCCTCCGCACTCCCGCGTCGGCCCGGAGGGCCGCGAGCCGCGCGACGTCCGGCGCGAGGGCGGAGCGCATCTCGACGATGCTGCGCAGCACCAGGAGGTCGGGCTCGCCCGCGGGCGTCACGATCAGGTCCGCGAGGAGGTCGAGACCGCCCGCCTTCCGGTAGTCGAGCACGACCGACGTTCCACCGTGTCGGACCGACACGAGCCGCGCCTGCTCGAGGCGCCGCAGCGCCTCCCGCACGGCGCCGCGGTTCACGCCCAGCGCCTCGCAGAGCAGCCGTTCGGCGGGGAGCTTCGATCCCGGCGCGAGATCGCCGCCCACGATCCGGTCGCGGAGCTGGGCGAAGACGGCGTCCGAGAGGGACTGCTTCGAGACGGGAGTGAGCAAGCGGGGTGCCTCCTGGCTGCGTCGGACCCAGCCTCACAGGAGATGGTGCGATTGTCAACTGGTAATACCAGAAATTCCATCAAGGCCGCCCTCGCTCGGCCACCCTGCTAGCTTCCCCTCGGGTGTCCAGAGGTGTGCGTTCGCGTGAAGCCCAAGCGCGACAAGGACCTGCCTCTGCGCGAAGACATCCGGCTCCTCGGGCGGCTGCTCGGGGACACGATCCGGAGTCACGAGGGCGCGGACACCTTCCACACGGTCGAGGCGATCCGGCGGAGCGCGGTCCGCTTCCGTCGCGACGGCGATCCCGCGGCGCGCGCCGAGCTCGAGCGCACGCTCGACGGGCTGGAGATCGAGACCACGATCTCCGTGGTCCGCGCCTTCAGCTACTTCTCGCACCTCGCCAACATCGCCGAGGATCAGCACCACAACCGCCGCCGCCGCTTCCACCGGCTCGCGGGCTCGAAGCCGCAGGAGGGCTCGCTCGCCCTCGCGCTCGAGCGTCTGAAATCCGGCGGCGTGAAGGCCGCGGCCCTCCGCCAGGTGCTCGGGCAGGCGGCCATCAGCCCCGTCCTCACCGCGCACCCGACGGAGGTGCAGCGCAAGAGCATCCTCGACCGCCAGGTCGCGATCGCCCGGCTCCTGGCCGAACGCGGCCGCCGCGCGCTGACGCCCGAGGAGACCGCGGAGCGCGACGAGGCGCTGCGTCGCGAGATCGAGACGCTGTGGCAGACGCGGATGCTCCGGCTCGCGAAGCTCACCGTGAACGACGAGATCGAGAACGCCCTCGCCTACCACCGACAGACCTTCCTGTCGGAGGTGCCGGCGCTCTACGCAGACCTCGAGGACCGGCTCCAGGAGCGCTTCCCGTCGGCGGAGCCGTGGCAGCTCCCGCCGTTCCTGCGCATCGGGAGCTGGGTGGGCGGCGACCGCGATGGCAATCCGTTCGTGAACGCGGAAGTCCTGCGCTTCGCAGTGCGCGAGCAGTCGCGGGTCGCGTTCGAGCACTACCTCGAGGAGGTGCACGCGCTCGGCGCGGAGCTGCCGCTCTCCCTCGGCATGGTCACGATCTCGCCGCAGCTCGCAGCGCTCGCGAAGGCTTCGCCCGACACCTCCGAGCACCGGGAGGACGAGCCGTACCGCCGCGCGCTGATCGGCGTCTACGCGCGGCTCGCCGCCACCGCCTCCCACCTGAACGGCCTGCAGCCGGCCCGGCACGCCGCGGCCGACGCCTCCCCGTACGCGAGCGCGCTCGAGCTCCTCACCGACCTCGACGTGATGAGCGCGTCGCTCGTCGCGAACGGCGCGGCCGTGCTCGCGCGCGGCCGGCTCCGCGCGCTGATCCATGCCGTGCGCGCGTTCCGGTTCTCGCTCGCGCCGATCGACCTGCGGCAGAGCTCCGACGTGCACGAGCGGGTCGTGTCGGAATTGCTCGCGCGGGCGGAGGCGCGGGCGGACTACCTCTCCGAGCCCGAAGAGAAGCGCGAGGCGGTGCTCGCCGCTGAGCTCACGACCCCACGCCCCCTGGTGTCGCCATTCCTGCGGTATTCGCCGGAGGCCGAGAGCGAGCTCGACGTCTTCCGGGCCGCGCGCGACGTCCATCTCGCCTACGGGGCGCAGGCGCTTCCGCACTACGTCGTGTCGCGGACGACGTCGGTGTCGGACCTGCTCGAGGTGCTGGTCCTGTTGCGGGAGGCGGGCCTCCTGCGGCCCGGCGACGAGCCGAGCGTCGCGCTGCGCGTCATCCCGCTCTTCGAGACCATCGACGACCTGCGGCGCTGCGGCGACGTGATGGCCCGGTTCCTTTCCGTGCCCGGCGTGCTCCAGCTCGCGCGCGCGAGCTGGGGCGGCGTGGTCGAGGTGATGCTCGGGTACTCCGACAGCAACAAGGACGGCGGGTTCCTCACCTCGGGCTGGGAGCTCTACCAGGCCGAGGTGCGGCTCGCCGAGCTTTGCCGGCGGCGCGGCCTCACGCTTCGCCTGTTCCACGGCCGCGGCGGCTCGGTCGGCCGCGGCGGGGGTCCCACCTATCAGGCGATCCTGGCGCAGCCCGCGGGAACGGTGTCCGGCCAGATCCGCATCACCGAGCAGGGGGAAGTGATCGCGAGCAAGTACTCCGACCGCGAGATCGGACGGCGCAACCTGGAGACGATCGTCGCCGCGACGCTCGAAGCCACGCTGCTCGACACCGAGGCGCATGCGGAGACGGGGGCATTTCGGGCAGCAATGGACGTGCTCTCGGAGCATGCCTGCGACGCGTACCGCTCGCTCGTCCACGAAACGCCGGGCTTCGACTCGTACTTCCGGGACGCGACGCCGATCTCGGAGATCGCCGAGCTCAAGATCGGGAGCCGTCCCGCTTCGCGGAAGGCTTCGGGGCGGATCGAGGACCTCCGCGCGATCCCCTGGGTGTTCGGCTGGGCGCAGAGCCGCGTGCTGCTGCCGGGCTGGTACGGGTTCGGCTCCGCCGTGCGGGCGTGGACCGAGCGCGAACCGAAGCGCGGGCTCGCCGAGCTGCGGCGGATGCATCGCCGCTGGCCGTTCTTCCGGACTCTCGTCGCCAATCTCGACATGGTGCTCTCGAAGACCGACCTCGGCATCGCGTCCCGCTACGCGGAGCTCGTCTCCGACGCCGGGCTGCGGGAAGGCATCTTCGACCGGATCCGAGCGGAGTGGGAGCTCACGCGCAAGGCGCTCTCGGACGTGACCGGTCAGCGCGAGCTCCTCGCGTCGAACCCGCTCCTGGCGCGTTCGATCCGGAACCGCCTCCCCTACATCGATCCGCTGAACCACCTCCAGGTCGAGCTGCTCGAACGGCATCGGTCGGGGCGCAGCAGCGAGCGCGTGCGGAGGGGCATCCAGCTCACGATCAACGGGATCGCGGCGGGCCTGCGCAACAGCGGGTAGCCTGCGGGACCACGAGCGGAGGTCCCCCCACCCCATGAAAGCCGCGGTCTACTACCAGAACGGCGGTCCCGAGGTCTTCAGGTACGAGGACGTGCCCGATCCCGTGTGCCATCCGAAGGGCGTCGTGATCGACGTCCGGGCGATCGGCATCGAAGGCGGCGACGTGCTGAACCGCGCGGGGGGCGCGCTCGCGTCGCGGCCCCACGTCGTCGGGTACAACTGCGCCGGCGTGATCGCCGAGGTGGGCGCGGAAGTGACAGACCGCCGTGTCGGGCAGCGCGTCACTGCGCTCATGGTGCACGGCTCGCACGCCGCGCGGGCGGCCGTACCGGCGGGGCAGACCTGGCTCGTGCCGGACGGCGTGTCCTTCGAGCACGCGGCCTGCGTGCCGGTGGCATGGGGAACGGCGCACGACTGTCTCTTCGAGTTCGGGCGCCTCGCTGCGGGCGAGCACGTGCTCGTGCAGGCCGGCTCGAGCGGCGTCGGCCTCGCGTGCGTCCAGCTCGCGAAGCGCGCGGGCGCGACCGTGCTCGCGACCGCGAGCGCCGACAAGCTCGACCGCCTGCGCAGCTACGGCGTCGACCACGGCATCGCCTACCGAGACGTGGACTTCGTGCAGGAGGTGCAGCGCCTCACGGCCAGCCGCGGCGTCGACCTCGTGGTGGACTCCGTGGGCGGCGACACGCTCCAGCGCAGCCTCCTCTGCCTCGCCTACCGCGGGCGCGCCATCACCGTCGGCAACGTCAGCCGCGGCGACATGAAGCTCGACCCCGCCCCGCTCTCCGCCGGCAACCGCTCCCTGACGGGCGTCTTCCTCGGAGCGGAAGCGCTCTTCCAGCCCGCGCGCGTGCGCGCCATGCTCGATGGGATGCTGCGCGAGATCGAGCAGGGCGCTCTGAAGGTCGTCGTCGATCGGACGTACCCGCTGGCGGACGCGGGGGCGGCGCATGCATACATCGAGAGCCGCAAGGTGTTTGGGAGGGTCGTGCTGGTGCCGTGAGGGGATGGAGAGCCGGGATTCGGAGAAGAGGTGGTTAGAGGGGAGGCTTCTCGGGGGGCGGTGCGAGTTCGCGAGCGTCGTTCTGGCTCCTGACAGCAGTTGTCAGCAGACTTCGCAGAGTACACACATTCACGTTGACCTGTTCATGCATCGTCGCTAGATTCAAGAGCGATCACTCTGCACAGATTTCGAATCCTCAACTCACCCTCGACTTGAAGTCCCGTTCTGGCTGGGGCGGACGACGTCGCGGCGCCGGACGCAGGCGCTTCCCGAGCTCACGGATGGCGCATCTCAGACGAGGCCGCGTCACCGCGCACGAGCCCTGTCACGTCACGCTGCGAGTGCGTCGTGGGCTGCCTTCACTGCGCGACGGGCGGCTCGTGCGCGAAGTGCGGCGGTCGTTCGCGCAGGCGGCGGAACGGGGATCGTTTCGCGTCGTGCAGTTCTCGCTCCAGCGCGACCACGTGCACCTCCTGGTGGAGGCGAGAGGCCCGGCCGCGCTCGGGCGGGGGATGATGTCCGTGGGTGTGCGCGTTGCGCGCGCCGTGCACCGTACCTTTGAGCTGCGGGGACGCGTGCTCGAGGATCGCTACCACCACCGCGTGCTTCGTTCGCCACGAGAGGTTCGGAACGTGCTGGTGTACGTGCTCCAGAACTTCAGGAAGCGCGCTCCGCGCAGTGCGCACGCGATCGATCCTGCTTCGTCGGGAGCGTGGTTCGAGGGATGGACCCGGCGGAGCGCGCCGCGGGAGGGCCCCAAGCCCGTCGCGGCGGCGAGATCGTGGCTGATGCGTGTGGGATGGCGGCGTTACGGCCTGATCGATCCGGCGGAGTATCCCGCGGCCCACGATTGACAGGGGAACTCGCCGCGCTCGGCAGGCCCCGCGAGCAGGAAGCCCCGCCCGGAGCTCAGTGCGCGTTAGGTCAACTGCCGCGGGCAAGAAATGGCCTCGAGAGGCCGAGGGCACCCCGAGATGCGGCTGCGGAGGCGAGCAGGCCCCGCCGAAGCTCGGCGTCGGGCAGCGAGCGGCCGAGCTCATCGAGGAGCGCCGCGCCGCGTGATTCGCAGGCGTCGGCGCGCGCGCGGTGTCCGGCGCGGCGCTCGAGCGCGGCGAGGGCCTCCGCCCGCAGCGCGAGCGCGCGCGCCTCGAGCTTGGGCGCGCCGTGTTGGCGCGCCGCCTCGATCTCGCGCTCCGCGTGGGACAGCGCGGCAGCCGGCTCTCCGCGCGCGAGCGCGACGCGGCCGAGCGCGTCTTGCAGGTGCATCGAGTAGCGCCAGCGCATGAAGGGAAACTCGGGGGCCGGCGCCGTGACGAGCGCCTCGAGCCCCGCCTGCGCCCGCGCGGCGTCGCCGAGCGCGAGATCGTTCAAGCAGAGATTGACCTCGGCGTTGACGATGATCTCCTGGTCGCCGAGCTCGCGCGCGACGCCCGCCGCGCTCTGGTTGAAGCCGCGCGCGCGAGCATGGTCGCCGATCTCCGCGTGGCACCAGCCGAGGGTGTTCAGCAGCCGGCTGGCCCACGCGCGATCACCGATCCGCTCGGTGAAGTCGCGTCCGTCGCCGAGCAGGCGCAGCGCGCGCCCGTAGTCGCCGCGACAGCACGCCGCCTTGCCCATGAACCAGTTGGACCAGATCACGATGTGGGCGAGCCGCAGCTCGCGGCCGATGGCGAGCGCCTGCTCGCCATGCGCCAGCGTCGCCGCGTAGTCGGCGCGCCATTCGGAGAGCTCCGTCATCAGCATGTGCAGGTGCGCCGCGACGACTGCGTCTCCATCCGGCCCGAGCAGCTGCCCCGCCCGCGCCAGGTGCTGGCCGTACGCTTCGATTTCGCCCAGCACGCCGTGGCGGAATCCGATCATGAGCATCGCGAGCGCCTCGCCGTACGCGAGGCCATGCTCGCGCGCGAGCGCGAGAGAAGCGTCACCAGCTTGCGTAGCCTGCGCGCCGGCGTGCCCCCAGACGTAGCTGTGCGAGGCGTTCGCGAGATTCACCACGCGGCGGGGAAGGACGCCCGTGTGCTCCGCTGCGCGCCGGTAGGCGTCCGCCGAGGCGCGGAACTCGCTCACGTACATGCTGACGAGCCCCAGTTGTTCTTCGAGCGAGCAGCGGCGCTCGGGGTCGACGCTCCCGCCCAGGCGGTCGGCGATCGCGAGCGCCTGGCGGCAGTGCCAGGCGGCCGCACGGCTCGCGAAGCCTTCGGCGGCCTTGTGGGCCGAGCGCTCGTGATAGTCGAGCGCTCGCTCCCAATCCTCGCCGCGCTCGAAGTGGTGCGCGAGCGTCTCGTAGTGCTCGGTCAGCCGATCGGCATAGAGCTCTTCGATGGCGAGGCCGATCGTGCGGTGGAGCTGCTTGCGCCGCGCCCCGAGGATGCTCGCGTAGGCGACGTCGTGCGTCAGCGCGTGCTTGAACATGTAGGCGAGCTCGGGATGCACGGCCTTCTCGTACACGAGCTCGAGCGCGCGCAGGCTGTCCACCAGCGAGCTGGCCCGCTCGCCCACCTCGCGGATGCGCTCGAGCAGGCGCAGCGCGAACTCGCGCCCGATCACGGAGGCGATCTGGATCGCGCGCTTCGGCTCGTCGGCGAGCCGGTCGATGCGCGACATCAGCACGTCGTGGATGCGGTCGGGCACGCTGATCGCTTCCGCGCCCGGCGCGAGCACGACGCGTCCGTTCTCGAGGCGCAGCGTGCCGTCCTCGAGCAGCGACTTCGTCACCTCTTCGAGGAAGAGCGGATTGCCCTCGGCCTTGGCGGCGACGAGCCGCTGCACCGCCTCCGGGACCTCGGCGCCCCCCAGCACGCCACACGCCAGCGCCGACGTCTCGGCCTGCGTGAGCGGTTCGACCGTCACGCGCAGGTGGTAGCTGCGGTCGCCGAAGGGATGGCGGTAACCGGGGCGGTGCGAGCAGACGAGGAGGATGCGCGCGCCGGCGACCGCATCGGCGAGGAATCCGAGGCACTCCTCGGACTCCGGGTCGATCCAGTGCAGGTCCTCGATCACGAAGAGCAGCGGTTGCTGCGCTGCCGCCGCGATCGTGAGGGCCTTGAGCGCCCGGAACGTCTCGCTGCGCCGGGTCGCCGCGTCGAGCGCGAGGACGGCGTCATCGCCCGGCGGCAGCGAGAGCCGCGCCCGCAGCAGGGGGAGGGTCCAGGCGAAGGCCTCGCCGAGCGCGTTGACGCGGGCGTCGAGCTTGCGGATCGCGGTCGCCTCGTCGTCGCGGTCCTCGATGCCGTGGAAGCGCCGCAGTGCGTCGACGATCGGCAGGAACGCCGTGTGCGTGCCGTAGGAGGCGCAGCGGCCTTCGACGTAGACGTACGGGGCCGCGCCGAGCCGGCGCCGGAACTCGTAGAGCAGCCGCGACTTGCCGATGCCGGCCTCGCCGACGAGGAAGACGACGCGTCCGCGCCCCTCGCGCGTGCTGGCGAACGCCTCGGCGAGCAGGCCGAGCTCGCGCTCGCGGCCGGCGAGCGGCGTGAGGGAGGCGTCGACCCGCGCGTCGATGCGTCCGCCGCCCTCCCGCTCCGCCAGTACCTCGAACGCGCGCTGGGGTCCGTCGACGCCCTTGAGTGTGAGACGAGGCACCTCACGGGTCTCGAAGAGGCCGTCGACGAGGCGCGCCGTCGTCTCCGAGACGAGCACGCCGCCGGGCGGCGCAGCCGCCTGCAGGCGCGAAGCGAGGTGCGTGGTGTCTCCCACGGCGGTGTAATCCATGCGCAGGTCGTTGCCGATGCGTCCGACCACCACGACTCCCGAGTGGATGCCGATGCGCATGCGGAAGTCGACGCCGTGCGAGGCGGCGAGCTCCTCCCGCAGCGTCTCGAGCGCGCGTTGCATGCCGAGCGCGGCCAGCACGGCGCGGCGCGGCGATTCCTCGAGCGCGACGGGCGCTCCGAAGATCGCCATGATTCCGTCGCCGGTGAACTGGTTCACCGTCCCCTCGTAGCGATGCACCTCGTCGAGCAGCAGGGCGAAGCAACGGTCCATCACCGCGTGCAGCTCCTCCGGACCGAGCCGCCCGGCGATCGTCGTCGAGTCGACCAGATCGGCGAAGAGCACGCTCACGTGCTTGCGCTCGCCTTCGAGCGCGGCGCGCGTGCGCAGGATGCGCTCGGCCAGATGCTTCGGCGTGTAGGAGACGGGTTCCCGGGCGCGGGCGTCGGGCTCCGGGTCCGCGGCGCCGCCCGCCGTGAGGGGGGCGCCGCAGCGATCGCAGAAGCGGCTGTCGGGCTCGATCGGGGCGGCGCAGCGGGGGCAGCGGAGCGGAAGCGCGATGCCGCAGCCGCGGCAGAAGCGCGCGTCGTCCCGATTCTCAAGTTCGCAGCGCGGGCAGTGCATCCGGCAGCTCTCCCCCCTCGCGATGTGCGTCAGCTTAGCCCTGATCCGAAATTGCGGACCTGCGCAGAGAGGCGGCGGGGGGTGGGCTACGGCGAATGGCTCGCCGTTCCTCTCGCCGCGATCGCGTGCCAGCAGCCGATTCGGTGGCGTCGAGGAATCGCTCGCCCTGCGGGCCGGCTGCGCTCGAGTTCGCCTCCACCCACCCCCCGCCGCCTCTCTGCGCTCGCGCCTCGCGGGTCGGATCGAGGTTGGCGCCATCGCGGGACGGCCGATGAGGCCGCTCAAGCCGCGTCGTCGTTCAGCTGGAGCTCGTAGAGCGTGCGATACAGACCGCCGTGCGCGAGCAGCTCGGCGTGCGTGCCGATCTCGCGCACGCGCCCGTGATCGAGCACCACGATGCGGTCGGCCTCGCGCACGGTGGCGAGCCGGTGCGCGATCACGATCGAAGTGCGTCCCTGCGTGACGCGCCGCAGGGCTCGCTGGATCTGCGCCTCGGTCTCGGGGTCGATGCTCGCGGTGGCCTCGTCGAGGATCAGGATCTCGGGGTCGGCCGCCAGCACCCGCGCGAAGGCGAGCAGCTGGCGCTCGCCGTGCGAGAGGTTCGCGCCGCGCTCGCCCAGCTCGGTCTCGTACCCGCGCGGCAGGGCCTCGATGAAGCGGTCCGCCTGCACCCAGCGGGCGGCGGCCTCCACGCGGGCGTCGGCGATCGCCGGGCTCCCCAGCCGGATGTTCTCGCGCACGCTGCCCGAGAAGACGTGAAAGTCCTGCAACACCAGCCCGAGTCGCCGGCGCAGCGCGCGGGTCGCGAAGCGGCGGATGTCGCACCCGTCGATCTCGATCGAGCCCGTCTCGAAGTCGTAGCTGCGGGCGAGCAGCCGCACGAGCGTCGACTTGCCGGAGCCCGTCGCCCCCACGATCGCGACCGTCTCGCCGGGCTCGATCGCGAAGGAGACGCGGCGATCGGGCGGAAGAGCAGGTCGGCCCACTGCGCGAACAGCACCACCGTGCCGACCGCCCTGGGCGTCGGTGTAGGCCTCGGAGACGTGGCTCTTCATCGCGCCGGCGTCGCGGTCGCGCGCGCCCGCTTCGAGGGCCGCGAGCACGGCCCGTACGCGATCCTCGGAGGTGTCCGACGAGCCCGAACAGGCGAGCCCTGCCGCCAGCACGAGCGCGGCGGCTGCGCCGAGCGCGGCTCGCGCGCTCATCCCCGCACGAAGCTCACGCGCAGGGCCGGCCCCGCTGGACGCGCCGGCCGATCGCGAGGCCCGCGAGCGCGGCGGCCAGCAGGGTCGCCGGGGCCGGCTCGGGAACGAAGCTCAGGCGCAACGGGTAGAGCGCCTGGTTCCGGGTGGCGTTGTCGTCGGCGACGAGCAGGAGGCTCATGCTGCCGTCGTCGAGCTGCGGCCCGAGCGAGAGGCCCTCGAAGTTCGAGAACTGGCCCGCCTCTTCCGACGTCCACAGCAGCGTCTTCGTGGCCGCCGTGTAGGACGCCCCGATCAGGCCGGACAGCGCGCTCGTGTCCGTCGCGCCCGTCGTGTCCACCTGGTAGATGCGCACCTGGAAGAAGAAGGGCGAGCTCAGGCTGCGCTCCATCACGAGAAGCTCGCCGCTCGGCAGCGCGAGCAGGTCGACCACGCCGCTGGTCTCCGACCCGCCGATCGCGCCGCCCGGGATCGGGTCGGTGGGATACGCCCACTGCCCGTCCGGAGCGCCGGCCGCGCCGAAGCGCTGCAATCGGACGTCGCTGCCGGCAGCGAACGACGTCGCAGGGCCATCGGGCACGAGAGCGTCCTCGTTGGCCGTCCAGAGCGCACCCGTCACGGGGTCGCGCGCGAGGGACTCGAGACTGCGGTTCGCGCGCGCGCTTCCGAAGACCGGCGGCACCGCCAGCGTGCCGAGCAGCGCGCCCGTCGCTGGGTTGTGTCGGCGGATCGCCGACCCGGTCTCGTCGCTCACGAGCACGGTGCTGGTCGCGGGATCGAAGGCCACGCCCTCGAGATCGACGCCGCTGGCGAGCACCGACCGGTGCAGCGGACGTGACGCCGGTGATCGCGCCCGTCGCTCCATTCACGCCGATCGTGAGCGGAACGAGCAGGGCCCCCGTGTCGCCGACGCCGTAGTACTGGTTGCCGGTCACGCGCGCGAGCCCGGACAGCTCCCAGGGCCCCGCCTTGAAGGTGAACGGCCCGATGCCGGGGTCCACGACCGACGCCGCGGCAGCGGTTCCGGTCTGGGCGAAAGCCCACCCGAAGGTGGCCACGGCGGCGAACAGGAGCAGACGAGAGCGTCGGTGCTGCACGGGAGGCGGATTCTGCCAAGCCGGAGGCGGGGAGCGCGTCTAGCCGCCGGCGGCGCCGCCTCTCCGCCGCGTGTGCAGGACGCGCGCGAGATGCTGGCCGGTGTAGGACTCGGCCGACTGCGCGACCTGTTCGGGCGTACCCTGCGCGATCACGCGCCCGCCGCCGGGGCCACCCTCGGGCCCGAGGTCGATCACCCAGTCGGCGGTCTTGATGACGTCGAGGTTGTGCTCGATCACGAGCACGCTGTTGCCCGCGTCGACGAGGCGTGCGAGCACGTCGAGGAGCTTCTGCACGTCGGCGAAGTGGAGGCCCGTGGTCGGCTCGTCGAGCACATAGAGCGTGCGGCCGGTGGCGCGGCGCGCGAGCTCGCGCGACAGCTTGATGCGCTGCGCCTCGCCGCCGGACAGGGTCGGCGACGGCTGGCCGAGGTGGATGTAGTCGAGGCCCACGTCGGCCAGGAGCTGCAGCGGCGGCGCGATGTGCGGGTGCGCCGCGAACAGCTCGAGCGCCTCGGCGACGGTGAGCTCGAGCACGTCGGCGATCGACCTGCCCTTGTACCGTACCTCGAGGGTCGCGTCGTTGAAGCGGCGGCCCTGGCACTCTTCGCACTTCACATAGACGTCGGGCAGGAAGTGCATCTCGATCTGCCGCATGCCGTCGCCCTGGCATGCCTCGCAGCGGCCGCCCTTCACGTTGAACGAGAACCGACCGGGCTTGTAGCCCTGCACGCGCGCTTCCGGGAGCATGACGAAGAAGTCGCGGATCGCGTCGAAGACCTTGATGTAGGTGACCGGGTTCGACCGCGGCGTGCGCCCGATCGGCCGCTGGTCGATCGCCACGACCTTGTCGATCTGCTCGATCCCGGTGAGCGCCCGGTGCGCGCCCGGCCGCTGCTGCGAGGCATGGAGCTTGCGCGCGAGCGCGGGGTGGAGGACGTCGTTCACGAGCGTCGACTTGCCCGCGCCGGACACGCCCGTCACCGCCGTGAGCACGCCGAGCGGGAACTCGACGTCGATGTCGGCCAGGTTGTTCGCGCTCGCGCCGAGCACCTTGATCGCGCCGGTCGGGCGGCGGCGGTGCTGCGGGACCTCGATCCGCGTGCGGCCCGAGAGGTATGCGCCGGTGATCGAGGCGGCGTTCTTCGCGAGCGACGCCGGCGTGCCCGCGTGCACCACCTGCCCGCCCCTCACGCCGGCGCCGGGACCGAAGTCGATCACCCAGTCGGCGTCGCGGATCGTCTCCTCGTCGTGCTCGACCACGACGACGGTGTTGCCGATGTCACGCAGACGCAGGAGCGTGTCGAGCAGACGCCGGTTGTCGCGCTGGTGCAGCCCGATCGAAGGCTCGTCGAGGATGTAGATCACGCCGGTGAGCTCGCTCCCCACCTGGGAGGCGAGCCGGATGCGCTGTGACTCGCCGCCCGAGAGCGTCGGACCTGCGCGATCGAGCGAGAGGTAGGAGAGCCCGACGGCGGCGAGGAAGTCGAGGCGGTTGCGGATCTCCTTCAGCAGCTCGGCGGAGATCTCGGCCGCCGCGCCCGTGAGCTTCAGCCCGGCCAGGAAGCCGCGTGCGCCCTCGATCGTGAGCCCCGACAGCTCGACGATCGTGCGGCCGCCCACGCGCACCGCGGCGCTCTCGGGCCGCAGGCGCGTCGACTTGCAGGCGGAGCACGCGGTGTCGCCCAGGAACTGCGCGTACCAGCGCTTCGCGCTCTCCGACGTCGTCTCGCGGAAGCGGCGCATGAGCCGAGGCAGGGCGCCCTCCCACGTCATGCTGAACGTGGCCTTGCCGCCGCCCTTGCCCTTCCACCCCACGCGGAACTCGCGGTCCCCGGCGCCGAACAGGAGCAGATCGCGCTGCTTCTTCGTGAGCCGCTGGAGCGGCACGTCGAACGGGATGCCGAGCTGCTTCACGATCTGCGTGCGCAGGCCCGACCAGCTCTGCTTCTTCGAGATGTCCTTGCCCCACGGCTTGATCGCGCCCTGGTCGATCGTCAGCGACTCGTCGGGGATGACGAGCTGCGGATCGATCTCGACGCGCGAGCCGAGGCCGTTGCAGTCCTGGCACATGCCCTGGGGGCTGTTGAACGAGAAGCTCTGCGGCGTCAGCTCGGGGAACGAGAGGCCGCAGTCCGGGCACGCCATGCTCTCCGAGAAGACGCGGTCCTTCTGGCCCTCGATCGCGGCGATCAGCATGCCGCCGCCCGTCTTGAGCGCCGTCTCCACGGAGCCGGTGACGCGCGACACCAACCCGGGTCCGACCACGATCCGGTCCACGACCGCTTCGACGTGGTGCTTCCTGCGCTTGTCGAGCGCCTCGGTCTCCTCGGCGAGCACGATCTCGCCGTCGACGCGCAGCCGCACGAAGCCCTTCTTGCGCGCCTCGGCGAGCAGCTCGCGGTGCTCGCCCTTGCGGTTCACGAGGAGCGGCGCCAGCAGCGACACGCGCGTGCCCGCGGGCAGCGCGAGCAGCTCGTGGCCGATCTGCTGGGCGGTCTGCCCGCGCACCGTCTTGCCGCAGCGGTGGCAGTGCTGGACGCCGATCCGCGCATAGAGGACGCGCAGGTAGTCGCTGATCTCGGTGATCGTTCCGACGGTGGAGCGCGGGTTCGTGCCGGTCGTCTTCTGTTCGATCGAGATCGTCGGCGAGAGGCCGCGGATCGTGTCGTACTTCGGCTTCTCCATCTGTCCGAGGAACTGGCGGGCGTAGGCCGAGAGCGACTCGACGTACCGCCGCTGCCCCTCGGCGTACAGCGTGTCGAAGGCCAGGGACGACTTGCCGGAGCCCGAAACCCCGGTCAGGACGACGAGCTTCTTCTTCGGGATGCGGACGTCGATCGACTGGAGGTTGTGCTCGCGAGCGCCGTGGATGAAGACGTGGTCGAGTTCCATGCGGGGTCGGAAGAGGATACCCGCCGTCGCCGGAGGCGGAAACGGGGCGCTGCTGACGGCGTGGTGGCAGGAGGGACGGCGCCCGGGGCGGCCGCCCTCCGCGTAGAATCCCCGCATGGATCGGCGCACCCGCACCGCGCAGGTCGGCCTCGGCCTGCGCTCCTGGATCTTCTCGCACGCCATCGTGAATCGCTTCGCGGAGCACGCGGAGCTGGTCGGGCTGTGCGACTCGAACCCGGGCCGGCTGGCGCAACGCGTGGGCTGGGCGACCGCGAACGGCCTCGCGGTCCCTGGCCATCCCGCCCACGACTTCGCTCGCATGCTCGACGAGACGCGCGCCGAGCGCGTGATCGTGACCACCCCCGACTGGACGCACGACGCGTACATCACGACGGCTTTCGAGCGCGGCTGCGACGTCGTCACCGAGAAGCCGCTCACGATCGACGCCCCACGGCTCCAGCGGATCCTGGATGCCCGCCGCGCGACGGGGAAGCGGTGCCAGGTGGCGTTCAACTACCGCTATGCGCCGCCGCGGGCGCAGGTGAAGGACCTCCTGGATACCGGCGCGATCGGCGCGGTCCGCGCCGTCGACTTCGCCTGGCGTCTCGACACGAGCCACGGCGCGGACTACTTCCGGCGCTGGCACCGGCGCAAGGAGAGATCGGGCGGACTCCTCGTCCACAAGGCCACGCATCACTTCGACCTCGTGAACTGGTGGCTGGGAGACGTGCCGGCGCGCGTCTTCGCGACCGGCGCGCGCCGGTTCTACGTACCGGAGCGCGCGGCCCAGTACGGGCTCGAGCGCCCAGGCCCGCGCTGCCTCGACTGCGCCGAAGCCGCGCGCTGCCCCTTCCACCTGGACGCCCGGAAGGGATGGCTCAAGGCATTCTACCTCGACCACGAGCACCACGACGGCTACCTGCGCGACCGCTGCGTGTTCGATCCCGAGATCGACATCGAGGACTCGCTCTCGGCCGTGGTCGAGTACCGCCGGGGCGTCCGGCTCTCCTATTCCCTGGACGCGGCGTCGCCGGACGAGGGCTACACCATCTCATTTCACGGTACGAAGGGGCGGCTCGATCACCGTTGCCGTGAGTCCGCCTACGTGAGCGGCGATGGATCGACTCCCGCGCAGATCCTCCCGGACGAGACGACCACCACCATCCTCCCGCACTTCGGCGCGCCGGAGAGCCAGCCGGTATGGACCGGCGCCGGCGGACACGGAGGCGGGGACGATCTGCTGATGCAGGATCTCTTCGCGCCCGCACCGGGGGCGGACCGCTGGGACCGCCGCGCCGATCATCGCTCGGGCGCCTGGTCGGTCCTCGTCGGCATCGCCGGGAACCGATCGATCGCCACCGGCCTGCCCGTCGACGTCGACACCCTGGTCTCGGGGCTGGAACTGCCCTAGCGACGGTGCCGAAGTTGCATCTCGGCGCGTCGTATGGTTCATGATCGGGCACGGGAGGGAGCATGACCCAATTCCTGGTTCATCTCGTGATCACCGCCGCGCTGATCCTGCTGGTGGGCCGTTCGGTGAGCGGCATCCACGTGCCGGACTGGACGACGGCGATCCTCGCGGCGCTCGTTCTCGGCATCGCGAACGCGGTCGTGAAGCCGATCATGGTGATCCTCACCCTGCCGTTCACGATCGTGACGTTCGGGCTCTTCCTGCTGGTCGTGAACGCGCTCGTGTTCTGGCTGGCCTCGCTCTTCGTGCCCCGCTTCGAGGTCGACGGCTTCGGGCCCGCGTTCGTGGGAGCCCTCTGCCTGTCGATCCTCAACCTCCTGGTCGCCTGGGTGGTCGGCCGGCCGGCGATGTCCTAGCGGGGGACGTCCACGAGCGTCACGCGGCCGGTCTTCAGATCGTAGACGCCGCCCACCAGCTTGACGCGGCCGTCCGCGACGCGCGGCGCCAGGATCGGCTCGAGCGCCTGAAGGCGCTGGACACCGAGGATGACGTTTTCGCGGATCGCGTTCTCGAGCGGATCTCCCGGCTCGCCGCGGCTCTTCGTGACCGCCGGCTTCACGAGCTCGACGAGGTCGTTGATCGCGCCGGGCAGGGAGTCCTTCGCATCGATGTGTTGGAGGGCGGCCTTCACCGCCCCGCAGCTCGTGTGCCCGAGCACCATCACGAGCGGCACGCTCAGCTCCGCGATCGCGTACTCGATGCTGCCCTTCACCGCGGCGCCCGCGCCTTGGATCACGTTGCCCGCCACGCGCACGATGAAGACGTCGCCGACGCCGACGTCGAAGATCAGCTCGGGCGGCACGCGCGAGTCGGCGCAGCTCACGATCACGGCGATCGGATGCTGTGCGGCGGCGACGCCCCTGAAATCCGCCGGCGTACGCCGCGGGTTGACCGGCTTGCCCTTCACGAAGCGGCCGTTGCCGGCCATCAGCTCCGCGAGCGCCCCGTCCGCATCGGCGATGCCGAGGGCGGACCCGGACTTCGGCGCGTCGGCGCGGGCGGCCGCTGCGCCCAGCAGGCCGGGAGCGGCGGCGGTCACGGCCGCGAGCACGACGAGCTGACGTCGGGTGAGCAGGATCGGATCGGTCATGTCCGGACTCCTAGCACGCTCGCCGTGTGGCGCGCGATCATGAGGTTCTCGTCCGTAGCGACCACGAAGGCCGCGACCCGCGACCCTTGGACCGAGATGCGGGGCCCGCCGCGCGCGTTCGCTGCGTCGTCGAGCGCGACGCCGAGCCATGCCGCGTCCCGGCACACGCGGGCGCGGACCGGCGCGGCGTTCTCGCCGATACCGCCGGTGAAGATCAGGGCGTCGAGACCGCCGAGCGCGGCGGCCATCGATCCGAGCTCGCGTGCGATCCGGTAGACGAACAGGTCCACGGCCTCGCGCGCGTTCGCATCCTCGCTCGCGAGCAGCGCGCGCATGTCGCTCGACAGGCCCGAGACGCCGAGCAGCCCCGAGCGGTGGTAGAGCAGGTCTTCCAGGGCGCGGGCGTCCATCCCGTGCTCGTCCATCAGGTAGAGCAGCACGCCAGGGTCGATTGCCCCACAGCGGGTTCCCATGACGAGGCCGTCGAGCGCGGTGAGACCCATGGTCGTCGCCACGCTGCGTCCGTCGCGCACGGCGCAGAGGCTCGCCCCGTTGCCGAGGTGGGCGATCACCACGCGCGCGCCCTGCGCCCCCGGCGCAATGCTCGGCAGCAGAGACGTCACGTACTCGTACGAGAGGCCATGGAAGCCGTAGCGACGCAAGAGAGTGTGATCGAGGTCGCGCGGCAGCGCGAAGGCCTGCGCGACCTCGGGCTGGGTTCGGTGGAACGCGGTGTCGAAGCAGGCGACCTGCGGAAGGCCCGGCCGATGCGAAGCGACGGCGCGGATGCCGGCGAGGTTGTGGGGCTGGTGGAGCGGCGCGAGCGGAACGAGCGCCTCGAGCTCGCTCATCACCGTGGCGTCGATGCGCACCGGCCGGTCGTAGCGCGGGCCGCCGTGCACGATCCGGTGGCCCACGCCCACGGCGGTCGCTCCCGCGAGGCGCTCGCCGATCACGCCCTCGATCGTGGCGATCGCCGCCGCGTGGTCGCGGACGCGCGCGGGATCGAGCCGGCGTTCGGTGGAGGGCTCGTCCCCGGGCCCGTGCACCACGACGCGCGGCGCGACGCCGATGCCCTCGACCTGGCCCTCGAAGGCGAGGGCGAGGCCGTCGGCGCCGCCGATGCGGAACGCGGAGAACTTGAGGCTCGACGAGCCGGCGTTCAGGACGAGGAGGACGTCGCTCACGCGCCGGGGGCTCGACGCGCTATTTCGCAGCGGGCTCCGCGGGCGGGACCGGTGCGCCCCCGACCTCCGCCGCCTCCTCCTCGTAGTAAGGGGCGAGCTGCCGGAGGAGGTCCTGCGCCGCGGCGATCCTGGCCAGCGTGTCCTCCTTGATGTCCGCCTTGCGGCCGTTCTCCTCCGCGTCGCGGCGCAGCAGCTGGATGCGCTTGTAGCCGGGATAGGTCTCGGCGCGGCCCTCTCCGGCCTTCAGGTCGGAGGCGAGGTTGTTGGCCGCCTGCCGCAGCAGCCGGAGGTCGTCGAGCGCCTGGTAGCGCAGCTTGGTCTGGCGCGGATTGGGCGTCGGTGGCTGCTTGCGGACGGTCTCCCGCAGGTCGGCCACCGCCTTGGCGAACTTCTCCGCGATCGCCGTCACCCGCTTCTGGTCCCACTTCGCGGGCTCCGCACCGGCTTCCGCTGCGGTGAACGCGACGGCGAGCGCGAGGACGAGGGACATCACGGAGGAGGCGGTTCGGGGCTTCATGGCGGGTCGCTCCTTCGGTTCGCGGACGGGCAGACTACTCGTGACGCAGCGCGGTGGCGACTTCCCGTTTCGCGTCGCGCGGCGCGAAGCTCGGCGCCTCGATCACCACGCGGTGCAGGACGCCGTCGAAGGGGAACGGCGGCTCGTACTCGTCGCACACGGGGAAGCCCCGGTCGTGGCCGATCGTGAGGCCCGCGCCGCCGATCTGCCAGCGCAGCGGCAGGTTCCGCTCGACGCGGCCTTCCGCGACGATCTTCCCGTCGATCGAGAGCTTCCCGACGCCGCCGGCCTTGCCCTCGCGGGCGAGCTGGAAACGCAGGGTGTGGGCGCCCGGCGGCAGCGGCTCCGCGCCCGCGATCCGGTACACGACCCCGAACAGGTTGAAGGCCACGACGGGCCGCCCGCCGGCGAGATAGCACGCCCACCCGTTGCTCCAGTCGCCGAGGGCGCAGATCACACCTTCGCCGCCGCGCGCGGACAGCTCGAGCTCCGCGACCAGGACGAAGCCCCCGACGAGCGGCGGGAGCGCATCCTCGGCGACCGGTCCCCCGCCCGGGCGCAGCTCCGCCCGCCACCGGAATCCGTCGGGCGGACGCACGATCGCGGACACGCGGCCGAGGAAGCTGTCGTCGATCGGCAACACCTGGTTGCGTCCCGCCTCGCCCCACCAGAGCTCGACCAGCCGCTGGACCCGTTCGGGATGCGCGTCCGCGAGATCGTTCGTCTCCGCGAAGTCCTCGTCGAGATGGAAGAGCGCCCACCGGTCCTGCTCGAAGTCGTGGCTCCCCGGAACGAGCGCGCGCTCGATCGCGAGATGGTCGCCGACGTGGTCGGTCGTGGCCTTCCAGCCGTCGTGGAAGATCGCGCGGCTGCCGACCATCTCGAAGTACTGCGTGCTCCGCGGCGACGGCGCCTTCGCGTCGTCGAAGCTGGGCAGCAGGCTCGCGCCGTCGATCCGCTGCTGCGTCACGCCGTCGACCACGGCCGGCGCTTCGAGACCGGTAGCCTCGAGCACCGTCGGGAGCAGGTCGATCGCGTGGCAGAACTGCGGCCGCACCTCGCCTCCGCGCGCGATGCGGCGAGGCCAGTGCACGACGAGCGGCGTGCGCACGCCGCCGAGCCAGGTGTACCGCTTCCACAGCCGGAACGGCGCGTTGCCGGCCCACGCCCAGCCCCAGGGATAGTGGTTGTACGCCCGGAACCCCCCGAGCTGGTCGAGCCTCGCGTCGAGCTCCGACACCTCGCCGGTCAGGTCCGAGATGAAGCTGTGCTCGTTGAACAGGCCCGTGGGCCCGCCTTCCGCGCTGGCGCCGTTGTCGGAGATCAGCAGCAGCAGCGTGTCGTCGAGCACGCCCAGCCCTTCGAGGGACGCGACGAGACGGCCGATCTGCGCGTCCGTGTGCGTCAGGAAGCCCGCGAACACCTCCATGAGTCGGGCGTACACGCGCCGCTCGGTCGCCGGGAGACCGCTCCAGGCCGGCACCCACGGCGGGCGCTCCGAGAGCGCCGTACTCGCCGGGACGATGCCGAGGGCCCGCTGGCGCGCGAAGACGCGCTCGCGCCACGCCTCCCAGCCGTCGTCGAACGCGCCGCGGTAGCGCGCGATCCACTCGTCCGCGACGTGGTGCGGGGCGTGCATGGCTCCCGTCGCGAAGTACAGGAAGAAGGGCTTCTGCGGCGCTGCCTGCTGCTGGTCCTGGACCAGGCGGATCGCGGTGTCGGCCAGGTCGTCCGTCAGGTGGTAGCCCTGCTGCGGCGTGCGCGGCGGCGGCGTGAAGCCGTTGTCGCGGATCAGCTCGGGCGTCCACTGGTTGGTGTCGCCCGCGAGGAACCCGTAGTAGCGCTCGAAGCCGAGCCCGAGCGGCCAGTGGCTGAACGGACCGGAGGCGCTCTGCTCCCAGCGCGGCGTCAGGTGCCACTTGCCCACGGCGAACGTGCTGTACCCCGCGTCGCGCAGGATGCGCGGCAGCGTCGCCGCCGAGCGGGGAATCCGGCCGTCGTAGCCGGGGAAGCCGATCGGGATGTCGGTCAGGAAGCCCATCCCGACGGCGTGGTGGTTGCGGCCGGTGAGCAGGCACGCGCGCGTGGGCGAGCAGAGCGCGGTCACGTGGAAGCGGTTGTAGCGGAGGCCGCGCTCCGCGAGCCCGTCGATCGCCGGCGTCGCGATGTCCGAGCCGAAGCAGCCGAGCTGGCCGAAGCCGAGATCGTCGAGGACGATCACCACGACGTGGGGAGCACCCGCGGGCGGCCTCGGCGGCACGGTGAAGGCGGGCTTCGACTCCCTGATCGTGCGGCCGATCCGCGCTGCCGGCTTCAACCGAGCTAGTCCCCCAGCAGATACGCGAAGATGAGCGGCGCGACGATCGTCGCGTCGGACTGGATCATGAAGCGCGGCGTGTCCACGTCGAGCTTGCCCCAGGTGATCTTCTCGTTCGGCACCGCCCCGGAGTAGCCGCCGTAGCTCGTGACGGCATCGGAGATCTGGCAGAAGTAGCCCCAGAACGGCACGTCCTCGCGGTTCAGGTCGCGCAGGATGGTGGGGACCGCGCAGATCGCGAAGTCGCCGGCGATCCCGCCGCCGATCTGGAAGAAGCCGACCCCCGAGTCGCCGATCGGGCCGCAATTCGCGAGATACCAGTCGATGAGGTGCGCGAGCTGCTCGGTGCCGGCCATCACGCAACCGTGGTGGGGCAGCGCGCCGCGGATGACCGCGGCCGCGAACATGTTTCCGGTGGTGCTGTCCTCCCAGCCCGGCGCGTAGACGGGGATGCCCGCGTCGAGCGCCGCGAGCATCCAGCTGTTCTCCGCCGCGATCTGGTAGTGCCGCGACATCCCTCCGTCGCGGAAGAGGTCGAAGAGGTATTCGCTCGGGAGCTTGCGCTCCCCCCGTTCACAGGCGGTCTGCCAGCGCTCGAGGAGACGGCCCTCGAGGTTCCGCATCACCGTCTCCGGGATGCACGTGTCCGTCACGCGGTTGAAGCCGCGTTCGTACAGCCGTTTCTCGTCCTCGGCGGACAGCGCGCGCCAGTCGGAGACGATCTCGTACTCCTTGTAGGCGAGAAGGTTGAAGAGGTCCTCCTCGAGGTTGGCGCCGGTGCAGCTCACCGCGTGGACCTTTCCCGCCCGGATCATACGGCCGAGGATCTGGCCGATCTTCGCCGTGCTCATCGCGCCAGCGAGGCTCACGAGCATCCTGCCGCCGGCGGCCAGATGCTGCTCGTAGGCCGCTGCGGCCGCGACGGTCTCCCGGCTGTTGAAGTGCAGGAAGTGTCGGTCCATGAACTCGCGGATCGCGCCCACGGCGAGTGCTCCTTCGAGTCGGGCGCGGCGGCCGCGCTCGGGGGAGCAAAGCAGATCGCGCCTTCCCGCGCACCCGCTGGAGATGGGTCGGATCAGCGCTCGAGCACCAGCTTGAACCCGCGCTTCGTGACGCGATGCCGTTGCGGCTCGCGCAGGAGCGGCTCGAAGCCCGTGCCCTCGAGGGCGGCATCCACGGCGAGGCGCTCGTCCCCGGTGAGGGCCGCATAGGCGTCTCGGGGGCGCTGGATCATCCACGGCGTGTAGCTGCTCGTGTAACGCTCGAGTGTCGCGTCCCGGAGGCGCGTGCGGTGGAAACCGAGCGCGCGGGGCAGCTCGCCCGGGTCCCCCGGCTGCGCGTCGACCCAGGCCTCGAAGGCGCGGAGCGAGTCGATCAGGATCTGGCTCCCGTCGCGGCCCATCGTCTCGAGCACCGGCCGCAGCGCGGGCGCGAGGGCGTCGCCCGCCAGGAAGGTCCCCGCCCCGGGCTCGGGAGCGTTCATCGCCTCGATCCAGGCGCACACTTCCGGCGCCGTCTTGCGCAGCAGCCGGCCGGGCACCGCGTCGAGGTAGAGGTGGGCGTAGAAAGGTCCGAGCAGCGCGCAGTCGGCGAGCGACATCCGCGAGCCCAGCAGGAACGGCTGGGCGCGAAAGTGGGCGCTCAGGCGGTCCAGCAGCTCCCCCAGGTGCGCCTCGATCGCGGGAGCGCTCGCGGGCGTCACGCCGAGCGCGCGGATGCTCCCCTTCATGCGGTCGGCGAACTCGCTCGCGCGAGCCGGGTCTCCGTTCACGGCGGCGAAGTCGGCGCGCGCCTTGGCCTCGCTCTCGGGAAAGCTCCAGCGGTAGTGCATCGCGGGGAGAACCCCGATCTCGTCGGCGTAGAGCTCGACGAGATTCGCCACGACGCGCTGGACGGGAGTCGTCGGGTAGAGCGCGGGCGAGGGATGCCGGCGCTCGAGCTCGTCGAGGATGAAGCTCGTGTCCTGGAGCGTGTCGCCTTCGGGTGTCACGACCACGGGGATGAAGGCGAGACCGGTCCGCGGGAGGATCACGTCGCGATAGATCTGCGGACTGGGCGCGATCTCCTCGTAGGGGAGGTCCTTGTAGCGGAACGCAGGCCGCACCTTGCCCGAGAAGTAGGAGATCTCCGCGGCGTAGAACTGGTAGGGCTTCACTCGACCTCCGAGGTAGCGTTGGAGCAGCGGCACGATCTCGTCCTCGCACTCCGCGGACGCCGACGCGCGCGCTGAGCCGGGACGAGGGAATGCGAGGTGACCTCCGCGCGGAGCGGCTCCAGAGTGTCCCTGGTGCCGGGCCCGGTCTCAAGGAGGCCCCATGTCGAAGTCGCCCGGCGAGGCGGTGCTCGATCCGGATGCCGAACGGGTCCGCTTCCTGCCGGACGGGCCCGATGCGCCGATCCACAGCGGCGTGCTCGACTTCCTCGGCGGCGGTGAACGCAGCGCCGTGGTGCTCGATGTCGCATGCGGCCACGGCAACTTCACGGTGGAGCTCGCGCGGCGGGTCGGACCGGACGGCCTGGTCGTCGGCCTCGACATCGCGCGCAGGATGCTCGAACGCGCAGCGCGGCGCGTCCGCGACGCCGGGGTCGCGAACGCGGTGTTGCTGCGTGCGGACGGCCTGCGCTACCGCCTCGCGCGTGGTCCCAGCGCGCACTTCGTCTCGCTCGACGCCCTGGCGGCGACGCTGGGCGCCGCGGGTTCCGAAGAGGTGGGGACCGAGCTCAGCGGGCCGGTGATGGATACGCGTGGGCGCGACGCCGCAGCGCGACGGGTCAGGCGACGAGCTCCTTCGGGTCCGCGCGATAGCAGCGCTCCACCCTCACGGAGTCGTGGCCGTCAGGGCCGGCTGGCGATCCGCGGCGCACCCGGCGCGCCCGCACACTCGCCGACCTGCGCGAGCGACGCTGCCCGCCCGAAGTCCGCGGTCCAGTAGTGGCCGTAGGGGCCGCCGGCCGCGTAGCCGAGGCCGACGTGCGTCATGCTGGTGTGCAGGATGAGCGCCCGATGGCCCGACGACGCCATCCACCCGGCGACGGCGGCCTCGGGCGTCGGATAGCCGGCGGCGATGTTCTCGCCGCCGGGCGACAGGTAGCCCGCCCGCTGCTCGCGCTCGGCGAAGGTCGAACCGTCGAACCCGGTGTGGCTGAAGTAGGCGTTGGCGGCCATGTCCTCGCTGTGCGATCTCGCGGCATCGACGAGGCGGATGTCCATGGCATAGGGCGGGAGGCCGGCGTTCGTGCGCTCGCGGTTGATCAGGCCGATCGCCTGCACCTCCGACGGGACGGAGCAGGTGGCCTGCGCGCTCGCTTCGCGCGCAAAGAGACCCGACGCGAAGAGACCAGCGACCGCGGCGCCCACGACGAAACGGGCCGCGAGGCGGCCGAGGCGAGGGCGCTCGGACATGCGTCACCCCGGGTGGATCGCCCCACGCATCGTCCCCCCGGTCCTGGCGTCGGGTGACCGGGCTCACGCTCTGCTGTGCAACTCTGTATCACGCGTGTGCAGAAGGCGTCACGCGAAAGCGTCGAGTCCAGGCCGGCGGACGCGCGCTCCTCGCGCACGCCCGCCGGCGATGTCACTTCGTCACGTTCCCCGTCGGGATGTCGCGGAAGGGCTTGTCCTTGTCGACGCGCATTTCCGGCGGCAGGCGGAGCACGCGCTCCGCGATGATGTTCTTCAGGATCTCGTCGGTGCCGCCCGCGATCCGCAGACCCGGAGACCCGAGGTACGCGTCCTGCCAGATCGCGTCCTGCGGCACGGCCGAGTCCTCGAGCAGTCCGCCGAGCGGACCCTGGAGCTCGACCGCGAACGCCGCCATCTGCTGGCCGAGCGGTGCGCCGACCGCCTTGCCGATCGAGCCCTCGGGGCCCGGCGTCTGTCCGCGCGACAGCGCGGACAGCGTGCGGTAGCTCGTGTACTGGAGCCCTTTCGAGCGCACGTAGAAGTCCGCGAGCTTCTGGCGCACCGCGGAGTCCTCGAGCGCGGGCTTCCCGTTGCGGCGCGTGTCCTTCGCGAGCTTGATGAGGTCCTTGAAGCGGCCGGAGCCCGAGCCCGCTCCGATCGCCACGCGCTCGTTCATCAGCGTCGTGAGCGCAACGCGCCAGCCGTCGCCGACCGCGCCGAGGCGGTTCGAGTCGGGCGTACGCACGTCGGTGAAGAACACCTCGTTGAAGCCCGACGCGCCGTTGATCTGCTTGATCGGTCGCACCTCGATGCCGGGAGCGCGCATGTCGACGATGAAGTACGTGAGACCGGCGTGCTTGGCGGCGTTGGGATCGGTGCGCGTCACGATCATGCCCCAGTCGCAGAAGTGCGCGCCCGTGCTCCAGATCTTCTGGCCGTTCAGCACCCAGTCGTTGCCGTCCTTCACCGCGCTCGTGCGCAGGCCCGCGAGGTCGGAGCCCGCAGCGGGCTCGCTGAACAGCTGGCACCACACCTCGGAGCCGCGCGAGCATGTTGGGCAGGTACTTCTGCTTCTGCTCCGGCGTGCCGTGGGCCATGATCGTCGGGCCGAGCATGCCGTGACCGATCGCGTAGATGGCGGGCGGGATCCGGAAACGCGCCTCCTCCTGATTGAAGATCACGCGCTGCATCGGCGTGGCGTCCTGCCCGCCGTACTCCTTCGGCCACGTGATGCAGGCCCAGCCCGCATCGGCCTTCTTGGCCTGCCAGTCCTTGCACCACTGGATCGTGGCCGCGTCCTCGCGCTCGCCGATCTCGCTGGGCGCGACCTTCGTGGGGTCGAGCGGCTCGGCGTTCTTCTCGAGCCAGGCGCGGGCCTTCGCGCGGTAGGCGGCCTCTTCGGGGGTGTCGTTGAAGTCCATCGTTGTGTCTCCTTCGAGTTCAGGCCGCGTGCTGCGTCGTGAGACGGCGGATCAGCTTCTCGCGCCACTCGCTCGGGCTGCCGAGCGCGAGGGAGAGCAGCTTCGCGCGGCGGTAGAAGAGGTGGCAGTCGTACTCCCACGTGAAGCCGACGCCTCCGTGGAGCTGCACCATCTCCTCCGCCGAGAGCGCGTACGCGTCCGACGCCGCGATGCGCGCACCGGCCGCAGCGACGGGGAGCTCGTCGCTCCCGCTCGAGAGCGCCCAGGCACCGTAGTAGGCGTTGGAGCGGCCGAGCTCGATGGCGCAGTACATGTCGGCCATCTTGTGCTTCAGCACCTGGAACGACGCGACCGGACGCCCGAACGCGTAGCGGTTCATCGTGAATTCGCGCGTGATCTCGAGCGCGCGCTGCGCGCCGCCGATCTGCTCGAACGCCATCATCACGGCCGCGCGATCGAGCAGCCGCTCGAAGAGCGCGAAGCCCTGCCCCGCCGCGCCGAGCGGCTCGGCCGCAGCACTCTCGAACTTCACGCGCGCCTGCGAGCGCGACATGTCGAAGGACTGCAGTGCGGTGCGCGTCACGCCCTTGCCGCCGAGGTCGACCAGCGCGAGCGACGTCGCGCCCTTCGCGTCCTTCGCCAGCACCACCGCGAGACCGGCGACGTCTCCGTCCGCAACCGGGAGCTTCTCGCCGGTGAGCTTGCCGCCCTCGAAGCGGGTCGACACGAATCCCGAATCGACGAAGTCCGTGGCGCCCTCGGCGAATGCGAACGTGCCGATCAGCTCGCCCGACGCGAGCCGCGGGAGGTACTTCTTCTTCTGGTCCTCGCTGCCCGCGACGAGCAGCGCTTCGGTCGCGAGGTACACCGACGACGAGAACGGGATCGGCGCGAGCGCGCGGCCGACCTCCTCCGCGATCAGCACCAGCTCGAGATGCCCGAGCCCCGCGCCCCCGTACTGCTCGGGCACCGCGGCGCCGAGCCACCCCATCTCGGCCGCGCCCTTCCAGAGGCCGGCGTCGTAGGGCTTCGACGACTCGAGCACGGCGCGGCAGACCTCGAGGCCGGAGTGTTCGGCCAGGTAGTCGCGCGCCGTCTTCTGAACCAGCTTCTGGTCCTCGGAGAATTCGAAGTTCATGGCGGGGGGCGCTCCTTTGACTGGTGAGTCAATCGGGCGCTCAGTATATGACCGGGCCGGGATCGGCGAAAGCGGGCGCGGGAGCGCCAGGGGGCCGGGGCTCAGAGGTAGGTGAGCCACCTCTCGTACTTGCGCTCGCGGCCCGAGACCACGGCGAAGAAGGCTTCCTGGAGGGCCTTCGTCACGGGGCCCCGGCGGCCCGCGCCGATCGTCCGGCGGTCGATCTCGCGGACCGGGGTCACCTCGGCCGCGGTTCCCGTCAGGAAGACCTCGTCCGCGACGTAGAGCTCGTCGCGCGTGAGCGGCGTCTCGGTGACCGCCATCCCCTTGTCGCGCGCCAGCTCGATCACGGTCGCGCGGGTGATCCCGTCCAGGATGGTCGGGAGCGCGGGCGTGCGGATCCCGCCGTCGCGCACCGCGAAGAGGTTCTCTCCGCTCGCCTCCGACACGAGACCCTGCGTGTCGAGCAGGATCGCCTCGTCGTAGCCGTCGAGCAGCGCCTCGCGCTTCGCGAGGATCGAGTTCACGTAGTCGCCGCAGGTCTTGCCCTTCGTCATCTTGGCGTTGACGTGGTGGCGGCTGAAGGTCGAGACCTTCGCGCGGATGCCGCGCTCCATGCCCTCCTCGCCCAGGTACTTGCCCCACGGATAGGCGATGACCGCGACGCGGATCGGGTTGTCGGCGGGGTTGAGGCCCATGACACCATCGCCGATGAAGACCAGCGGCCGGATGTAGCCCTCGGTCAGGTGGTTCGCGCGCAGAGTTTCGACGATGGCGGCCTCGAGCTGCGCCCGGTCGAACGGCACCTGCATCAGGTTGATGTGCGCGGAGTCGAGCAGGCGCCGCACGTGCTCGCCGAGACGAAACACCGCGGAGCGTCCGTCGGCCGTGCGGTAGCAGCGGACGCCCTCGAAGACGCCGAGACCGTAGTGCAGGGTGTGCGTGAGGACGTGGACCGTGGCGTCGGCCCAGTTCACGAGCCGACCGTCGAGCCAGATCTTCTCTCCGGTGACGCGAGGCGGTGTGGATCCCGACATTTGTTCTCCCCGCTCTTCCCGGAGGTCCGGGCTCGCGGCGGAGAAGCCGCCGGCCCGTTCAGCGGCGCAGGAGCCGCCCGATCAGCCCTCTTTCCTTCTCGCGCCGCATGTGCATGAGGCGCAGCTCGCGCAGCGCCTCGACGCAGTCCGCCTTGATCTGGACGCAGCGCGCGAACATCTTCTCGGCGACGTCGGCGCGGCCCGCGGCCTGGTACAGCCGGCCGAGGAAGAGGTAGGGCTTCTCGCGATCGGGCGCCAGCTTGGCGCCCTTCTTCACGTTTTCGAGCGCGGCCTTCAGCACGTCGCGATCGCTCGGATCGGCGAGGTAGCGCGCCCAGCCGAGGTGGGCGTGGTACTCGCCCTCTTCGGGATAGAGCTTCACCGCCCAGCCGAAGCTCTCGACGGCGCCGGCGTAGTCGCGCCGCTTCATCTTGACCTCGCCCTGCTGGAACTGGAGCTCGGCCTGCACGGCCTTCTGCCCTTCCTCCAGCTCCGCGGCCGCGCGCTGGCCCTTCCGCCGCTCGAGCAGGTACTCCGTCCGGCGTCGCGATTCGGAGAGCGTCTCGTGCGCCTTCGACACGAGCCCGAAGATCTCCTCGGACAGCCTGCGGACGGCGTCGCTCGACCCGCTGAAGCGGTCGGGGTGCGTGCGCTTCGCGAGCTCGACGTAGGAGCGCCGCACGTCGTCGTCGGACGCGGACTCCGGGACGCCCAGCACCTCGAAGTAGCCCTTGCCGCGCAGCCGGGCGGCCATCTCGGTGAGCTCCGCGCGCAGGCCGGCTTCCTCGGGGTCGTCGTCCACACGCGGCGCCGGACGCGCCGGCGCGCTCGCGCGCGCGGCCGCAGGCGGGGGCGCCAGCGGGCGGGAGATCGACGCGCCTTCGCGCAGCTCGAGCATCTCGGTCACGAGCAGCGCGTAGAGGGTCCGCCGGATGCTCTCGCCCTGCTCTCCCAGATCGCCGAGCCGCATCGAGCCGTCGAGCGCCCGCAGCAGGATCTGCTCGCCCGGATCGAGATCGATCTCCTGGAAGCGATAGAACGGGCTCTCGCCCTGCGCGACGAAGCTCCCGGCGTGGGCGGCCAGGAAGGAGTCCACCGCGTCGATCGGGAGCCTCTGACGTACACCGTGGAGGATCAAGTTGGCGGGGCTGCGATCGAGCGACAGCGCGTTGGCGCCCTCGAGACGCGCGCCGAGCTCGCACCGGAAGCTCCCCGCGCGCCACTCGAAGACCTCGAAGAGCTTCTCCTCGGCCTGCGCCTTGAGGCCGACCGCCACGTCCTCCGGCGAGAGGAGGCGCATCGCCACCAGGACGTCGCCCTGCAGCCCGTCGCCGCGCTTCACGCGCCGCAGCGACTCCGCCATGTCGGACTGCGAGATCATGCCCATCCGCACGAGGAGGTTGCCGAGGCATTCCTGCACGAGGTTCGACTTCACGCCGACGGGTCGGCCGTCGCGCATGGCGATCGCCTTCTTCTTCTTGCCCGATGCGACGTGGAGGACGCCGTTCGCGCGCAGGCCGTGCAGGTGGTGGAGGAGCGCGGGGAACGGAAGCTCGGCGAGCTCCCCGGACAGCGGCTTGCCGGCCGACGCCTTGGCGCGCGCGCCGTTCACGCGCGCCCGAGCCGGGCGCGCGTGCTTCTTCGCGAGCTCGAGCAGCCGGTCGAGCGCCACGGGCTTGGTCAGGAACTCCGCCACGCCGAGCGCCTTCGCGCGCTCGACGTACTGCGGCGTGCGCGAGCAGCCGGAGATCAGGACGACCGGAGTGCTCGCGAGGAGCTCCGATCCGGCGCGGAGCGTCTCCAGCACCGCGAAGCCGTCGCGCTTCGGGAGGAGCAGGTCGAGGAGCACGAGGTCGGCCGGGCCCTCTTCGAGCCGCTGCAGCGCGGTGTCGCCGTCGTGGGCGGTCCGCACTTCGTAGCCTTCCCCGGCCAGCGTCTTCGACAGGATCTCGCACAGATTGCGGTCATCGTCGACGCACAGGACCCTGAGACCCACGTGGTTCCCCCTCCGGAGGCAATCCCGTCGCGGTAGACCCGCGCTGTCGGGCTGCGCCCTCCGCCCGCTTCCCACCCTCTTGGAGCTTCTTATCGGATCGACGGCGCCCGAAGCTGTGCCCGTGATCGGGCGCACGCGGGCCGTCCTGCGCGCGGGCTGCGTAGCCGGCGCCGCCGGGCTGCATGGGAGTTGCGCGTGCGCTGCGTGTGTCCCCGTTACGCAGTCCCGCCGGAGGGGCGGGCGGCGGGCCCGCCCGCCTGGCAAGTGGGCGCACCCGCGAGCCGCGCGAGCGATTCATCGTACGGCGCGCGAGCAATTCCGCGCTCGGTCACGATCGCCGTCACGAAGGCCGCCGGCGTCACGTCGAAGGCCGGGTGCCGGACCGGGACGCCGTCCGGCACGATCGCGACGCCGCCGATCTCGGCCACCTCGGCGCGGCCGCGCTCCTCGATCGGAATGCCTTCGCCGTCGGGCGTCGCGAGGTCGACCGTGGAGAGGGGCGCTGCGACGTAGAACGGAAGCCCGTGCTCCCGCGCGAGGACGGCGAGGCCATAGGTTCCGATCTTGTTCGCGACGTCTCCGTTCGCTGCGATGCGGTCCGCACCCACGACCACGAGGTCGATCTCGCGCCGGCGCATCAGGTGGCCGGCCATGCCGTCGGTGACGACCGTGACCGGGATGCCGTCGCGCGCGAGCTCCCACGCGGTGAGACGCGCGCCCTGGAGGAAGGGGCGCGTCTCGTCGGCGAGCACGCTCACGCGGCGGCCGGCCTCGCACGCCGCGCGCACCACGCCGAGGGCGGTCCCGTAGCCGGCGGTGGCCAGCGCGCCGGCGTTGCAGTGCGTGAGGACGCGCGCGCCCTGGGGAACGAGCGGGAGCGCCTCCCGGCCGATCGCCCGGCACCGAGCCACGTCGTCCGTCACGATCGCCTGCGCCGCGTCGACGAGTCGCGCGCGCACGGATCCGACCGTCGCCCCGGCGTCGCTCGCCCCGGCGTCGATCTCCTCGCGCATCCGGCCGAGCGCCCAGAAGAGGTTGACCGCGGTCGGGCGCGTTCGCGCCAGCCTGACCGCTGCAACGTCCAGCTCGGCGCGCAGCGCCGGGAGATCGCGCGCGTCGCTCGTGACCGCCGCGAGCGCGATGCCCAGCGCTGCGGTGCAGCCGATCGCGGGCGCGCCGCGCACCGCGAGCGCCTCGATCGCCTGCGCCACCTCTTCGACCGTGCGCAGCACGAGGTAGACCTCCTCGGTGGGCAGCCGCCGCTGGTCGAGGAGGTGGACGCCCTGGTCGCTCCACCTCAGCGTGTACCAGTCGCTCACTGCTTCTTCTTTCCCCCGAGCAACCCGTCGAGCGCGTTCATCACGTCCCGCCCCGCGCCCTTGCCGAGCTTCTCGTCGATCTTCGACTCGAGCTTCTCGCGTTTGCGCCCGAGCGCGTAGCTCGCCAGGAAGGTGGTGGCGGCCTCGGTCGTGACGGAGACCTTCGGCGCCGCGAGCGTTCCGGTGACGCGCGCGAGCGGGATCACGCGGCCGCCGGACGCTGCGGCGTCGCTGCCTGCCGCCTGCGCCGCGACCGCGGAGTCCACGTCCTTGTCGATCGTGAGCTGGCCCGTCATGTCGATCGCCTGGTCCTCGAGCCCGAGCGTTCCGCGCAGATCGACGACGTAGTGGCGGTACACGAGCTTCAGGTCGTTCGTCGTCGCGCGCGCGTTCGCCACGACGAAGGTGCCTCCGATCGACTCGAACTCGTCCTCGTAGAACCGCTGCAGCGTCTTCCCGCCCTCGAGCTTCCCGGCGACGAGGGCCGCCTGGCCGACCGCGCCCAGCTGGTCGACCGCGCCCTGGAGGAGCGACACACCACGGAGACGGCCGCGGCCGACGTCCATCCGCGCGTTCCCGGCGATCGTCTGGAGGATCGGCTGCCCACCGCCCAGCGGACCGGCGAAGTCGCTCTCGAGCGTCAGCGGGCCTTCGAACACGTCCTTGCGCGCGCTGAACGCGTTCACGAGGGCCTTCGAATCGACGGCGTTCGCGCCCACGCGGACGCGGTAGCGAGGCGTCGCGGCGAGACCCGTGACGTCGGCGGCCACGCGAAAGGGCTGGCCCGCGACCCGGACCGTGAAGTCCCGCGTGCGCACGGCGTCGCCTGCCAGCTCGAGCGCTCCGTCGGTCACGATCGGCGGCTTGCCTGGCAACGCGACCGACAGGGCCTCGAGCTGCGGTGCGCCGCGCAGCTCGAGCGGCGCGGTGGCGACGTCGAGGGCGCCGAGCGCGAGCTGCCCTCCGAGCGTCGCGCCGGCGAGCGGGGGAAGGAGCGCCTCCCAACCCGCCACCGAGAACGGCGCCCCTTCGAGGTGTAGCCGCGTCCGGGCACCGGTGCGGAGCGTCCCCTTCGCGTCGAGATTCTTGACCTGGATCCGCAGGCCGTCGATGCCGAGCGCGCCGCCGGAGTCGCGCACGAGCTGGCCGCTGAGCGTGGCGGGCGTGCCGGCGGGCTTCCTGAAGCCGCCCTGGTACTCCATCTCCGCGGCGGTCGCGTCCACGTCGAAGTGCCCGGCGATCGTCGCGGGCGCGCCGGACACCTGCGCCTTCACCCCGAGCGGCCCGCGCAGCGCGACGTGGCCGGCCGCGATGTCCGCCTTCGCGAGCGCGAGATCGGCGTCGAGCGTCTCGAGCGCGGACGCCGCGCCCTTCACGTGCACCGTGCCCCCGAGACTGCCGGCGAAGGCGGTCGCGGCGCCGCGCGCGTAGGGCTTCGCCGCAGCGACGTCGATCGCGTCGAGCTTCACCTCGAGGTCGAGCGCTCCCTTCAGCGTCGCGGTGCCGCGCGCGTGCAGCGAGCCGCCGCTCGCGAGCTTCGCGGAGACGTCGAGATCGATCGGCGATTCCGGCGAGCTGCCGTGCGCCTCCACGTCGAGGTCCTCGATCGTCCACGTGACGGGGGGATCCAGCGTGGCGTCGACCATCTCGGCGCTCCCGTCGCGGAGCGTGAAGCTCCGCACCGCGAGCTGCACGGCGCTGCTCCCCGCCGAGGTGCTGCCGGACCCGCCGGTCGTGGACGCGGCCCCTCCGGCGGCGTCGTGCGTCGCCGCCGGCGTCTTCGGCGGCGACGCATCCGCGGCCCCCGGCGCGGTCGCGGCGCGCACGATCCGGACGCGCGGGCCGTCGACGACGAGCGAGTCGACCACCAGCTGCCGCGCGAGGAGCGGGAGGAGCGCAATGCGGAGCGACACCTCGCTCGCGGTGAACAGCGGCGGATCGCCGTCCTTCGCACCGGCCACGGACGGGCTCAGCACGCGCACGCGGGGCGGCAGCAGACCGACCGCGAGGCCGTCGAAGCGCACGTCGCGACCGGTGGCCTCCCGCGCCGCGGCTTCGATGCGGGCGCGCACGCCGGGCCGGTCGACGAGGCTCGGGAGCGTGAGCGCGAGACCGACCAGCGCGACGACCGCGAGGCCGATCACGGCGAGCGCAACGCGGAGCGCGATGCGCACGGGCGTCAGGCCGAGAGCTTGCGCGCGAGGATCTCTCGCACGACGCCGGGGTCCGCCTTCCCCCCCGTCTTCTTCATGACCTGGCCCATGAGGAAGTTCAGCATCTTGTCCTCGCCCGCGCGGAAGCGCGCGACGCTCTCCGCATTCGCGGCGACCACCTCTTCCGCCGCGCGTTCGATGGCGCCGCTGTCCGACACGGCCTCGAGCCCCCGCGCCTTCACGAGCGCTGCGACGTCCCCGCCCTTCTCCACGAGCTCGGGCACGAGCTCGCGCGCGCTCTTCGCGGTGACGCGCCCGCTCTCCACGAGCTGCAGCAGATCGGCCAGCGCGCCCGGCGCGAGCTTCGACGCCTCGATCTCCTGCTCCCGCTCCTTCAGGGCCTGGAGCACGTCGCGGAGGATCCAGTTCGCCGCCGTCTTCGCCGGGACCTTCGCGTCCACCACCGCCTCGAAGAAGTCGGCGAGCGTGCGGCTGCCGGACAGCAGGCGCGCATCGTAGGGCGAGAGGCCGTGGGCGGACTCGAAGCGCATGCGACGCGTCTCCGGAAGCTCGGGCAGCGCGCCCCGCGCGCGCTCGACGAAAGCCGCCTCGATCACGAGGGGCACGAGGTCGGGATCGGGGAAGTAGCGGTAGTCGTCCGCGTTCTCCTTGGTCCGCATGACGCGCGTCTGGCCCGTGCCGGGATCGTAGAGCCGGGTCGCCTGCACGATGCGTCCGCCGCCGTCGAGCACCCGTGCCTGCCTCTCGACCTCGTTCCGGATCGCGTCCTCGACATAGCGGAAGGAGTTCAGGTTCTTGACTTCGTTCCGGGTCCCGAGCTCCTTCGTGCCCTTCTTCCGGAGCGACACGTTCGCATCGCAGCGGAAGTGACCCTTCTCCATGTCGGCGTCGGAGACGTCCACGTAGCGCAGCAGCTGGCGCAGTGTGCGAAGGTACGCGCCGGCCTCGGCCGCGGAGCGCATGTCGGGCTCCGACACGATCTCGAGCAGCGGGACGCCCGCGCGGTTGAGGTCGACGTGCGAGCCGTCGCCTCCCGTGACGGCTGCGTCGTGGATCGACTTCCCGGCGTCCTCTTCCATGTGGATCCGCGTGATCCCGACGCGCTTCGCGAACGCGGCGCCCCCGGGCTCCTCGCCTTCGATGTCGAGCCAGCCGCCCGTGGCGAGAGGCTCTTCGTACTGCGAGATCTGGTAGCCCTTCGGCAGGTCGGGATAGAAGTAGTTCTTGCGCGCGAAGATCGAGCGCGGATGCACGGCGCAGCCGGTCGCGAGCGCGGCACGCACGCCGAACTCGACGGCGCGCGCGTTCAGCACGGGCAGCGCGCCGGGCAGCGCCAGGCACACGGGGCAGGTGTGGTGGTTCGGCGCGTCGCCATAGCGCACCGCGCACCCGCAGAAGAGCTTCGATTCCGTGCGGAGCTGGGTGTGCACCTCGAGCCCGATCACCACCTCGTAGTCGGCGGCGCTCATGCGGGCTCCGGCGGGCGGCGCGCGTGCCAGTCCGTCCGCCGCTGATAGGCGTCAGCGACACGCAGAAGCGTTGCCTCGTCGAGCGGCTTGCCGAGCAGCTGGAGGCCGATCGGAAGCCCGGCCGAGAACCCGCAGGGGATCGAGAGCCCCGGAATGCCCGCCAGGTTGGCCGACACCGTGTAGACGTCGGAGAGGTACATCCGCAGCGGATCCTGCGCCTTCTCGCCGAGGCGGAACGCCACCTCGGGCGCCGTCGGAGTCAGGATCACGTCGCAGCCCGCGAACGCCGCCTCGAAGTCGCGTCGCAGGAGCGTACGGACCTGCTGCGCCTTCCGGTAGTACGCGTCGTAGTACCCGGCCGACAGCACGTAGGTGCCGAGGAGGATCCGGCGCTTCACCTCCGGTCCAAAGCCCTCGGAGCGCGAGCGGCGGTACATGTCGCCGAGGTCACGGGCGTCCTTTGCACGATGGCCGTAACGCACGCCGTCGTAGCGCGCGAGGTTGCTCGAGGCCTCGGCGGGCGCGATCAGGTAGTAGGTCGCGATCGCGTACTTCGTGTGCGGCAGCGACACCTCGCGCGTCTTCGCGCCCGCGCGCTCGAGCTCCGCCACGGACGCGCGCACCGACGCGAGCACCGCGGGGTCGACCCCTTCCTCGACGAAGTACTCCCGCGGCAGACCGACCACGAGCCCCGACACGTCGCCGGTGAGCCCCTTCGTCCACGCGGGGACCGCTTCGGGGAGGGAGGTGGAATCGTGCGGATCGTGGCCCGCCAGCAGCTCGAGCGCGGTCGCGCAGTCCGCCGCGGTGCGCGTGAACGTCCCGATCTGGTCGAGCGACGACGCGAACGCCACGAGCCCGTAGCGCGAGACACGGCCGTAGGTCGGCTTCATGCCGGCGATGCCCGTGCACGAGGCCGGCTGGCGGATCGAACCTCCCGTGTCGCTCCCGAGCGCGAGCGGCACGACCCCCGCCGCCACGACGGCAGCCGATCCGCCGGACGAGCCGCCGGGCGTGCACGCGGGGTTCCACGGGTTGCGCGACGGCCCGTGCGCGGAGTTCTCCGTCGACGAGCCCATCGCGAACTCGTCGAGGTTCGTGCGGCCGACGATCACCGCGCCCGCAGCGCGCAGCCGCGTCACGACGGTCGCGTCGTAGGGCGCCACGAACCCCGCGAGGATGCGCGAGCCGCACGTCGTGGGCTCGCCCGTCTGCACCATGTTGTCCTTGATCGCGACGGGCACCCCGTCGAGCGCCGAACGCGTCTCGCCCCGGGCGCGGCGCGCGTCCGCCGCGTCCGCGTCGGCGCGCGCACGCTCGGGCTGGAGCCCGACGAACGCATGGAGCACCGGCTCCAGCGCCGCCGCGCGCGCAAGCGCGCCCTCGACGAGCTCGCGGGACGACGTCTTCCGGGTGTCGAGCTGCGCGCGGAGCTCGGCGAGCGTTCCCAGCGGGGCCGGCAACTAGTGCTCCTCGCCCTCGAGCACGGGCGGCACGACGAACGCGCTGCCCTCGCGCTCCGGGGCGTTCGAGAGTCCGACGTCCGGCGGGAGACCGGGCACCGCGCGGTCCTCGCGGAGCGGCGTCCGCATGGGGACGGCGTGCGACGTCGGCTCGACGCCCGTCGTGTCGACGGACTGGAGCAGGGCCACGTAGTCGAGGATCGAGTCGAGCTGACCCGTCATGCGTGCGGCCTCGTCGCCGGTGAGCGAGAGGCGCGCCAGCGTGGCCACGCGCTCGACCTCCTCGCGCGTGATACGGGACATCGCGAGCAGGCTAGCAAGGGCCCCCCCTACGCGATAGGCTGCGACCGGCTCATGACCGATCCCGCCCAAGCCTTCTCGTTCTCGGACCTCCCCGACGACATCCTCGCTGGCATCCGCGACCTCGGCTGGAAGGAGCCGATGCCGGTCCAGTCGCGCGTGCTCCCGATCTTCGATTCGGGTCGCGACCTCATCGTGCAGGCGCGCACCGGGAGCGGGAAGACGGGGGCGTTCGGGATCCCGATCATCCGGGCCATCGACCCCTCCCTCGCCGAGACCCAGGCCGTCGTGATGGCGCCCACCCGCGAGCTCGCGAACCAGGTCGCGACCGAGATCATGGCCATGGGCAAGCACCGGGGCGTGCGCACGCTGCCGATCTACGGTGGTGTCGGCTACGCGGCGCAGCTCGACGGCCTGAAGGCCGGTGCGCACGTCGTGGTCGGGACGCCGGGCCGCATGCTGGACCACCTCGGCGCCGGCCGGCTGAAGCTCGACCACGTCAAGGTGCTGGTGCTCGACGAGGCGGACGAGCTCCTCTCCCTCGGCTTCTGGCCCGACATGAAGGAGATCCACTCCTATCTACCGCGTGATCGTCAGTCGTGCCTCTTCTCGGCGACGATCCCCGAGAAGGTGCGCTCGCTCGCGCGCGTCTTCCTCCACGACCCCGAGTTCGTGACGCTCTCCGAGGGACAGCTCGCGCCGAGCGAGATCGAGCACTTCTTCTACGTGACGACCGCGAACGAGAAGGAGGCCAACCTCGTCCGGATCATCGAGTACGAGGACCCCGAGAGCGCGATCATCTTCTGCAACACGAAGGACGACGTCCGCTTCGTCACCGCGTATCTCCAGCGGCGCGGGTTCGACGCGGACCAGATCTCCGGCGACCTCGCGCAGGCCGCGCGCGAGCGCGCGATGGCCAAGATCAAGGCCGGCGAGCTGCGGTTCCTCGTGGCGACCGACGTCGCGGCACGCGGCATCGACATCAGCCAGCTGTCGCACGTGATCGGCTACAGCACCCCGGACTCGCCCGAGGTGTACGTGCACCGCACGGGCCGCACCGGGCGCGCGGGCAAGGCGGGCGTCGCGATCTCCCTGGTGTCGGGCCTCGACATCGGCAACTTCCGGCATCTCCAGCACGTGAACAAGATCGAGATCGCCGAGCGCAAGCTTCCGACCGAGACGGACATCCTCGGCCGCATCCGTGAGCGTCTCGAAGTGAAGGTCGAGCACGAGGTGCGCGCGATCCCCGAGCGCGAGCGCAGCTGGAAGGTCGATCGGCTCGTCCCGATCGTGGAGGGCATGGCCTCCACGGAGGAGGGCAGGCGCGACCTGGCCGCGATCTGTGCGTCCTACCTGCGCGAGCACCGCCCGGAGACCACCGTCGCGCTCCCCGAGCTCGTCGCCCAGGCCCCCCGGCGCGGACCCGACGAGGCCGGCGGGGGCGGCCGCCCGGGCGGGGGCCGATCGGGCGGAGGCCGCTCCGGCGGCGGCCGGCGGAGGCCCCGGCGCCGCTAGGCGCAACCCCGAGTCGGAAAAGCCCGATCCGCTCCGTTCCGTCACGTTCGGGCCGGCTTCCGCCGCTCCAGTGTGGCGAATCCGCGACGAGTTCGTTGCGCCGAGGTGACGTCCGCGCGTAGACTGGCGCACTGACCGAGCGTTCTGTCTCGGAGCCGAGGAGCCCCGTCCCATGCGCACCCGCACCCTGCTGGCCCTTCTCGTGGCCGGCTCCCTGACGCAATCCGGCACGAGCTGCAACGACACGATCACGATCGTGAGCCCGGCGGCCGGCGTGGACGTCACGACGTTCAGCTTCCCCGTCCAGGTCGACGTCTCGGGCATCGTCCCTGGCTCGCTCAGCGCCGACCTGAACGGCTCGCCCCTGGCCCTGAGCGGCGGGCCGACGACCTATACGGCCACGGTGAACGCAGGCAATCCGCTCCGTGACGACAACGTCCTGAGGGTGCGCGCGGAAAACGGGGCGGGCATCACCGTCATCGTCGCCCAGTCATTCAAGTATCTGCCGCCGAAGGCGACGGTGAAGAAGATCACGAGCGCGTCGGAGCTGCTCTGCGGCCCGATGGCGCACGGCAGGATCGGCGACTACCTGATGGCGAACTCGGTCGCGCGCTTCGTGGTGCAGGACGTGGCGCAGCGCGACATCTACAGCATCGGGCAGTTCGGCGGGAACCTGATCGACGCGGAGCTCATCGGCACGGGCTGCAAGGAGAACTTCTTCGAGATCCAGCCCTCGATCAACATCGAGACGGTGATCAACGCCCAGACGGTCGAGATCGTGAACGACGGGCAGAACGGCCTGCCCGCCCAGATCCGCACGTGCGGCCCCGACGACACCCTCGACTTCATCAATCCCTCGTCCGTGGCGGCGCAGGTCGGCGCCACCTTCCCGGCCAGCGCGGACGACGTGAACTACAACGTCGAAGGCTGCACGCTCTACACCCTCGAGCCGAACAAGGCGCGCGTGAAGTTCGACGTCACGCTGTTCAACCTGGATCCGACCGCACGCAGCTTCTACGTCGGCGAGTACGTGAACGGCATGGGCGAGCTCGAGCAGTGGACTACGGCACCGGGCGCGGGCATCGGCGAGCTCGTCGCGTCGGGCCTCGGCGTGATGAGCTTCTACGGCTACGGCGAAGCCCAGGGCGTGGACTACGGCGTCGTCGGCATCCGGATCACGGGAACCGGCTTTCCCGGCGACACGTTCTTCACGCAGTCCGGCGTCTCGTTCATCCTGCGCGGCGACTCCGTGGCGACGGTGCTCTTCCTCGGCTCGCCGCCGAAGTTCAGCGTCCCCGGCAACGGGAGCCGCGCGTTCACCAACTACTTCGGCGTGGGCGATGGCAGCGGGGGCAACACGATCGACCTCGAGACCGAGGTCAAGGCCCTCGCGCGCGGGCACGTCCAGGGTTGCGTGACGGCGGGCGGGGTCGCCGCGCCGGGGGCGCGCGTCTCCATCGGCACCGACGACGGCGGAGGGTCGTTGCTCGACGTGAAATCGACCTGGGTGACGGACGCGACGGGCTGCTACGGGGGGTTCGTCCCGACGGGCTCGTACAGCGTGTTCGGGTCGAAGAGGGGCTACCCCTACGAAGGCGGCGGAGCGATGCCGGCGGCCCATCCCGTGACCATCACGAACGGCGGCTCCGTGACCGTCGACATCGCGCTCCCGGACACCGGGCGGCTCCACGTCGCGGTCACCGACGAGTCCGGCTCTGCCGTGCCGGCGAGGCTCAGCGTCGTGGGATTCGACCCGAGCCCGGAGCCGATCATCGTGGTGCCCGGCCTGGCGACGCTGCCCGCGACGAACACCGGCTGGATGAACGACGTCGCGAGCGACCCGATCGCCTACGGCGTCTCCCGCGTCGAGTACGCCGGCGCGAACGGGATCGTCGACATGGACCTGGAGCCCGGCACCTACCAGCTCTTCGTGTCGCGCGGCACCGAGTACTCGGCGTACAGCGCGCCGATCACGCTCACCGCGGGCGCCACGACGAACGTGGCCGCCCAGATCGCCCACGTCGTGGACACGACCGGCTACATCTCCTCCGACTACCACGTCCACGGCATCGACAGCCCCGACTCGCGCGTCTCGCGCACCAACCGCGTGATGCAGTTCGCGGGCGAGGGCGTCGACAACATCATCATGACGGACCACGAGTCGCACACGGACCAGACGCCGACGATCGCGGCGCTCGGGCTCACGCCCTTCGTGCACTCGACCGTCGGCGAGGAGATCACGACCTTCGACTACGGCCACTTCAACGCGTACCCGCTGCTCGTCGACAACTCCCGGGTGTCGCGAGGCGCGGTGGACTTCGGCCGCGCCGCGCCGCCGGGCCAGGACTTCACGTCGCTCGGCGCCTACAACCTCTCACCGGCGGAGATCGACGCCGCCGCGCGCACCGGGTCGACGTCGACGCCGGACACGGTGGTCCAGATCAACCACATCGACAGCCACTTCGGTCCGCTCAAGATCAACTCGTCGCTGGTGCCCCCGCAGTCCTTCGTCACGCCGGCAGAGAAGCTCGCGCTGCGCATCGACCCATCGATCCCGAACGTCTATCACCACTTCGCGGCGCTCGAGCTGTGGAACGGCTACACGCGGGCCCATCAGGGCGAGTTCCTCGTGGGCCGCATCGGGATCTGGTTCAATCACCTGAACCAGGGCCTCCTCACGACGATGATCGGCGACACCGACACGCACGAGTTCCGCAACACGCGCGGCGGCGGCGCGCGCACCTGGACGCCGTCGACCACGGACGCGCCCGCGGGCATCTCGGACACGGAGATCTCGCAAGCGGTCACGGCGGGCCGGGCCGTCTCGGGCCAGGGTCTGTACGTGCAGGCGAGGCTCCTCGCGGCCGACGGCTCCGGCGGCGTGGCCGACTTCACGCGCACGGGATCGACGCTGGTGACTTCGACGAACGGCCAGGTGGACCTCGAGATCAAGGTGCAGGCGCCGACCTGGGCGCAGTACGACCGGATCGAGGTCTACGCGAACGCCATCCCGAACGTGGCCGGCACGAACGGCGGGGTGCCCGTGGCGTTCGGTCCGGGGACGCCAGCGGTCGCCCTGAACGCGGGCGCCGACTTCGCCGTCTCGACGGTGAACGTCTTCCCGAGCGTGGCGGGCGCGGACCGGCTCGAGACCACGAAGGTCGTCCACTTTTCGGGGCTGACGCAGGACACCTGGTTCGTGGTGATCGTGAAGGGACGCGACGGCGTGTCGCGTCCGATGTTCCCGATGATGCCGGAGAACCTGAACAAGGCGACGAACACGACCCTCGCCGACCTTCTCGACGGCAACCTCGGGGAGAGCGGCGTGATGGCGCTCGGCAACACGAACGCGCTCTACGCCGACGTGAACGGCACGCCCGGCTTCCAGGCGCCGCTCGCACCGTGATCCCGGCCCGGCGGCGCGCGCGCCCCGCCCGCGCGGGGCGCTCCGCCCGCTGCTTCGCGCCCATGGCAGGAACGCTGGCGGCGCTGGCCTGCGCGTGGATCTTCGCCGGACCGGCGCGCGCGACGGAGCCCGCGGCCGGGGGCCCCCCACTTCTCACGGCCGCGGAGACCGCCACGGCGACCGTCGTGGGCGTCGTGCGCAGGCCCGTGCACGTCGATCTCCACGGCTTCGGCGCGGAGCTCGAGATCGAGCGCACCCTCGCGGGGGCCGCGCCCGGGGGCGTGACCCAGCGGATCGGGTGGGAGGAGCTCGCGCCGAGCCGCCCCGCGCGCTTCGCCGACGGGGACCGCATCCTCGTCGCCCTTGCGCCGCTGCCGTCGGCCTCGATCTGGCTGCAACGCTTCCCCGTGTCGACGGGGTCTGCGCCCGTGCTGGCCGTGGCGGCCGATGGCGACGCGTTCCTGCGCGCGCCCGACGCCGAGACGGTGGCGCGCCTCGAGCGTTTCCTGGTGCTCGAGGCCGCCGCGCGCGACGGCGCGCCGGGTGCCGGCGCGCTCGCGGGCATCGTCGCGGGCGCGCAGCCCGTGCTCGCGACGTCCGCCGTCGCGCGTCTCGACCAGATCGCCGGGCTCGACGCGAAGCTCGAGACGGAAGCCCGGGAGCAGCTCCAAACCGCCGCCCTCGATCCCAACCGGCCGCGCGAGGTGCGCGTCGCCCTGCTCGAGCTGTTCGGACGGCGCCGCCTGATCGCGTTCCGGCCCACGCTCGAGCAGCTGGCGCAGCCGGGCTCGCCGCTCGAAGCCGATGCCCTCGCCGCCCTCGGCGCCCTCGACGGCGGCCTCTCGCCGGAGGTGGCCGAGCGCCTGCTCACGCGCGGGGACCCTGCGGTGCGCGTGGTGGCCGTGCGGTACGTCACCGGCCCGAAGGCCGAGGAGCGCGTCGCAGGGCTCGTGCGCAGCGATCCCTCGCCGGAGGTGCGCGCCGCCGCGACCCAGGCGATCGTCGCGCGCCGCGGCGCAGGCGCCGTGCAGGACGCGCTCCCCGCGCTGTCGGATCCCGATCGCTCGGTGCGGGCGGCAGGCGCCTACGCGCTCGGCGCGATCGGCGAGCCCGCGGTGCCCGCGCTGAAGCAGCTCGCGCTCTCGCGCGGTCCCGGCGACGCGGACGCGGCCATCGCGGCGCTGTCGCTCGCGGGCAAGCCCGGCATCATCGCGTTGGTGGAGATCTCCAAGACGCACCCGAGCCCGAAGGTGCGTACGCTGGCCGAGTTCGCGCTCGGCAAGGCGCCCGGAGAGAACCACGCGCCCAAAGACTGAACCCTGGGATCAGCGCAGGATCTCGACCGGCCGTCCGGGACGCGCGATCCGCAGGCCACGCTCCCGCGCGTCGAGCAGCACGGCGACGGCGGGCTCGCGCCCGCCCGTCGCTGCCGCGACGAGTCCGTCTTCGGGAACGAACGTCGTGCGTTCGGTTCCCGCCACGAGGACGCCCTCGAGCCGGCCCGACGCGTCGGTGAGCAGGATGCGCGCGCTGCCGCCGGCCGGACGGTGTCGACACCAGTCGGTGGCAGCTTCGACGCCCGAGAAGCGCTGGAGGCACTCCTGCACCAGCAGGAAGGCCGGAGCGTGGCAGACGTCGGACGGCTGCGGGGCCGCCAGCGGGAGGCACGCCACGGCGAGACCCGCCTCGTTGACGCCCGCGAGCGCCCCGACGCTCCAGGGCGTCGCGAGGTCGAGCGATGCGATGCCGTTCTCGGGGCGGCTGCGTCGCACGAGCCAGGCGGCCTCGAACGCCCGCGGCGCGAACGCGAGGACGAGCGCGCCGGCGGCATGCGCTGCATCGATCCCCAGCGCGAGCGGCGCGCGCGGCCCCGCGGCGTCGCCCCGCGTATCGCCGGACGACCCCAACGCGCGGCCCAGGGCGTCCTCGGGCACGCGTGCGCCGCGCGCGAGGCCCTCGATCCGCTCGGCAAGCTGGGGAAAGTGGCGTCGCATGTCGCGCGCGAGCAGCTTCACCGGGCAATCGTCGCTGCGGGCGGGGTGTGCGGCGACGAAGGCGCGCACTGCGTCTCCGCACGCGACGCCCTGGTCGAGCCCGAGGTCGCGCGGCGCGCCCTCGCACTCGACGATGCGAAGGTTCACTGCGACCTTGCCGCCTCGAGCCGAAGCACCTCGTTCAGCGAGCCGGTGCGGTAACCGTCGAGGTCGAGGGCGACGAAGCGGAAGCCGAGCGGTTTCAAGGCCGCCGAGATCGCGCGGGCCATCGCAGGATCGAGCGCGTAGGGGAGCTCCGACGGATCGACCTCGACCCGTGCGACGGCCCCGTGATGGCGGAGGCGCACCTGGCGGAAGCCCAGCCCGCGCAGGAGCGCTTCGCCGCGCTCCACCTGACTCAAACGCTCCGGTGTCACCTCGGTCCCGTAGGGCAGGCGCGACGAGAGGCACGCCGATGCCGGCAGGTCCGCCGTCGGCAGGCCGGCGGCGCGCGAGAGCGCGCGGATCTCCGTCTTCGAGAGCGCGACGTCGAGGAACGGCGACAGCACACCGCGCTCCTCGGCCGCGCGATGGCCCGGGCGGAAGTCGCCGGTGTCGTCGGTGTTCACTCCGTACGCCACGGCGTCGAAGCCGAGCTCGTCCCGCACGCGCCCGAGCACGTCGAACAGCTCCGACTTGCAGTGATAACAGCGGTCGGGCCCGTTGGCGCGGTAGGCCGCACGCTCCATCTCGTGGGTGTCGACGAAGCGGTGCGGCAGCGCGAACTCCGTGACGATGCGCTCGGCCATCGCGCGATGGCTCTCGGGATAGGACGGGGAGACCGCGGTGACCGCGAGCGCGCCGTCGCCGAGCGCACGGCGCGCTGCCCATGCGAGATAGCTCGAGTCGACGCCGCCGGAGAACGCGACGAGGACGCGTCCGGCCGCGCGGAGCCGCTCCAGGAGGGCGCGCTCCTTCCCGGCCGGATCGGCCCCCTCTCGAAGGAGATCTTTCCGATGGAGATCCGCGGAGATGGGGGGCATGCGGCGAAGGTAAGGAGGGGCCCCGTTGGGGTCAAGCGGCGCTGCCCGGCCCGCCTCCGACTCGCGCCACGACGTGGACCGTACCCCCGGTCCGCAGCGCCGCTTCGACGAGCGTCGCGAAGAGCGCGGGGCCGAGGGCGACGGCGCCGCCGGCGATCAGCTTGGCCCGCGTCGCCAAGTCGAGGGGGCCCTCCGCACCCTGCGCGGCGCTGTGATGCATCAGTGTGTAGAGGCCGTTGCGCGGGAGGCTCGACCAGCGGTTCTGGGCGCTCTGGATCCACCCGAACGGGTTCTGCCGCAGCGAGAAGTGGTGCTCGGACTCCGGTTCGAAGCCCGTCGCGCGCAGGAGGTGGAGGAGCGCAGCGAGCGGGAAGTGATGCAGGTGCCGCGGCAGGTCGAGGTGGAACCAGGCGGGCCCCGCCCAGCGTGCCTGTGCGCTCGAGAAGTTCGGGACCGCCACGACGAGACGCCCGCCGGGACGGAGTACGCGCCGGATCTCGACGAGCGTGCCGCGTGGATCGAGCAGGTGCTCGAGCACGTGCCAGATCACCACCTCGTCGAAGAACGCGCTCGGATAGCCCGCGTCGACGAGCCGCGGCGCGACCCGGATCTCCGCGCGCGAGTCGGCGCCCTGCGCCGCCGCGGCGTTCGCTTCGACCCCATGCGCCTCGAACCCGCGCTCGGCGATCTCGCGGAGCAGCACACCGCGCCCGCAGCCGACGTCGAGCACGCGCGCCGCGGGCGGAAGCCCCTTCAGGAAGAAGCGCACGTGCCGCGCGCCGATCTTGCGCACCGCCCATTCGACGATGGGCAGGAACTTCGCATCGCTCGGATCGCCGTAGTAGGCGGCTGGGTAGAACGAGGCGATCTCGTCGGGCGTCGGGAGGGGCGAGAGCCGGCCGGTGCCGCAGCCCGTGCAGGTGACGAGACGGGAGCCGAGACCCTCCACGTCGAACGTGGGGCGGGCCTCGCGCGATCCGCACGCCGCGCACGGCTCGGCCGCGACGATCGCGTCGCGCGGTCCCGCCGTCGGTCGGACCGAGCGCTCGTAGAAGGCGTCTGTCAAGGAAACCCCGTTCGAGAATCGCGCATCGTGCGTGGACGGCGGCGGGCGGTCAAGGCCACCCCGTTTCGCGACGCGGCAGCGGGGCGGGGTAAGATCGCCGTCCATGAAGGCCCTCGACGTCCTCGCGATCGACCACGTGGTGCTCCGCGTCGCGAGCCTGGAGCGCGCGCTCCGCTTCTACTGCGACGTCCTCGGCTGCCGCGAGGAGCGGAGGATCGATCCGGTCGGCCTCGTCCAGCTGCGCGCCGGCTCGAGCCTGATCGACCTCCTCGACGCCAGCGGGCCCCTCGGCCGCAGCGGGGGGCCACCGCCCGGCGAGCAGGCCCGCAACGTGGATCACGTCGCCCTGCGCATCGCGGCGTTCGACGAGCCCTCGCTGCGCGCGCACCTGGAGGCGCACGGCGTGACACCGGGCGACGTGGGAATCCGCTACGGCGCGGAGGGCAACGGTCCGTCCATGTACGTCCGCGACCCCGACGGCAACGTCGTCGAGCTGAAGGGTCCGCCTTCGGCCTGATCACTCGGCGCGCGCCCACACGAACCGCACCGACCCGCCCGGCACCACGGACACCTCACCCGTCGTCGCGAAGCCCGCCTCGCGGAGCATCTCGTGGAGCGCCGCGGGGTCGGGGAGCCCGTGCAGGTTGCGGTGCGTCCGGAGGAAGAGATCGAAGATCGCGCCGCCGGACGCCGCGCCGAGCCAGCGCGCCGCGAAGCCGGTGGTGGGAACGGGCGTCTGGAGCGCGAGCACGCCCCCGGGCGCGAGCTTCGCGCGCGCCCGCCGGAAGAGCGCCGGGCGTTCGCTCGGCGCGAAGTAGTAGATGTTGTTGTTCAGCATCACGAGGTCGAAGCTGCCCGGCGGCAGCTCGAGCGTGGTGAAGTCTCCGACACGCACCTCGCCGCGCCGCGCGACGTCCGCTTCGCGCAGCCGGCGCCGCGCCTCCTCGGCCACCGCGGCGTCGAGCTCGATGCCGAGCCCCTGCGCTTCACGATGGCGTGTCAGGAAGCCCGCGAGGGTCGTGCCGTGGCCGCACCCGACGTCGAGCACGCGTCGCGCGTTCCGGGCGCCGGGGACGCGCGCGAGCGCGTCGAGCGCGCGCCCCTCGATGAGCCGCGACGCAGCGGCCACGCGCGCGGTCTCGGCGGGCGCCCCCCAGGCCGCGCGCTGGCCGCCCTTGAGCAGCGCGGGCAGCGCCTCGAAGGGCGGGTGCCAGCCTTCGACCACCTGATCGAGGAATGCATGCAGCGCCGACGCTTCGGGCGCGTCGAGCAGCCACCGGAGATACGGACCGATGGCGTAGGTCTCGTCGCGTCGCTCGAGCAGCCCCTGCGCGTCGACCGCGCGCAGCCACGCCGACACGAGGTCCTGCGCGAGGCCGAGCCGGCCCGCGAGCTCGGTCTCCGTGTGCGGACGGCGCAGCGTCTCGAAGAGCCCGAGCCGCACGCCCGTCCGCAGCAGGTGTACGCGGGCGAAGGCGGAGACCGTGCTCCCGAAGCTCCGGAGGTGGAGCAGATCGCGGAGCGACGGGCTCAAGCGTCCACCGGCTCGAGCTGCGCGAAGCGCACGAGGACGGTCTTCATGCCGACGCGGTCGAAGCGGATCTTGAGCTTGCGGCCCGGCCCCGCGCCCGAGGCCTCCAGCACGGTGCCTTCGCCGAAGATCGGATGCCGCACGCGCATGCCGCGCTCGCCGCGCGGCGCGCCGTCCGGCGGGCTCTGGGAGACGGAGTAGTCGAGGTCCCGGTCGCGGCCGCGCCCCGACGCGGCCGACGGCGCACGGTCGAACTCCGCCCCGACCGTCAGGTTCGATGGGATCTCCGCGAGGAAGCGGGAGGGCGTGCCGAACGTGCGCGAGCCGTAGCGGCGCCGCTCGCTCGCGCAGGTCAAAGTGAGCAGCTCTCGGGCCCGCGTCATCCCGACGTAGCAGAGCCGTCGCTCCTCCTCGAGGCCGGCCGCGTCGCGCGTCGAAACGGCGTGCGGGAAGATGCCCTCCTCCATTCCGACGAGGAAGACCACCGGGTACTCGAGGCCCTTCGCCGTGTGCGCCGTCATGAGGGAGACACGATCGGGTGTTCCCTCGTACGAGTCGAGATCGGAGACCAGCGCCACCTGATCGAGGAAGAGCTCGAGCGGCGACCGGTCGTCGCCCGAAACGCCGGCGTTCGCCGCGGAGAAGTCCTCGGCGCCGGCCAGGAGCTCGCGCAGGTTCTCGAGCCGCCCCTGCGCCTCGGGCGTGCCTTCGCGCTCGAGGTGCCCGAGGTAGCCGGTGCGGTCGAGGATGCGCGCGAGCGCTTCGGCCGGGGCGAGCGGGGGGATCTCGCGCCGCAGCCCCTCGAGGAGCTCCAGGAACGCGCGCACCTTCGGACCCGAGCGTCCCGCATCGGGCCCGCCGTCGGCCACGAATCGAAAGGCCTCGAGCAGCGTCACGCCGCGCTCGGCAGCCAGCGCATCCGCGCGCTCGAGCGTGGTCTTCCCGATCCCGCGAGGCGGCGAGTTCACGATGCGGCGCAGTGCCATCGGATCGGTCGGGTTCACGATCGCCCGGAGATAGGCCAGCGCGTCCTTCACCTCGGCGCGGTCGTAGAAGCGGACGCCGCCCACGACGGCGTAGGGCACGTTGTACTTGAGCAGCTCCTCCTCGAACGGCCGGGACTGCGCGTTGGTGCGGTAGAAGATCGCGCAGTCGCCATACGCGCGGCCCCCTTCGCGCGCACCGAGGATCTGCCGCACGACGAACTGGGCCTCGTCGCGCTCGTCCACGGCCTCGTACAGGCGGATCGGCTCCCCGCCCTCGCGCTCCGTGAACATGCGCTTGTCCTTGCGCTCGCGGTTGTTCGCCACCACCGCGCTCGCGCCGTCGAGGATGGACTGCGTGGAGCGGTAGTTGCGCTCGAGCTTCACGACCTGCGTGTCGGGGTAGTCGCGCTCGAAGTCGAGGATGTTCCGCAGGTCGGCGCCGCGCCAACCGTAGACCGAGTTGTGAACGAGGACCCCACCCGCAGCGAAGTTGCGCAGGTCGGCGACGCTGAGATCGTAGACATCGCCCTCGTAGGGGATCCTCTCGACCGAGTCGACGACACCCTCGACGATCATGTCCCCCTCCAAGAGCGGCACGACCATGCCCACGCGAAGGTGCGACGCTGGCGCGTAGTGGAAGGCCCGCCCGGGCGAGAGCCGCGCCCTCCTAACGAGGTCGAGGGCGTCGAGACCGCAGATCGAGCGCGCGAGCTCGAGCCCTACGTCGTAGTCCTTGCGCGAGGTTTCGATCCGCCATGTGCCCTTCTTGCCCGGCCGGATCGGGAACGACTCTGCGGCGCGCCGCTCGAGGTCGTCGCCCGAGGTGACCAGCTGGATCCGGTGCTCGTGCCACGGCCGCACGGCGTTGGGCCGGGGGTCTCCAAACATGGTGAACCAGACGTACCGCCGGGCGATGCCTCCCCGCACGACCGCGAATGGCCGGTGATGCGGGTATCTCGGATCCAGGTCGAGTTCCCGCATGAGTCGCGCGGCCGCGGCCTCGGTATCGATCTCCGAGAAGAGGCGATCGACCCACGCTTGGCTCATGGCCATGCGGCGGCCCTGGACATGGAAGACCATCGTCGGGATGCCGTATCGAGCGGAGTAGAGCTGCTCGTAGTAGGCAGCCTCCGCCAATTCGCGAGACGCGTGGAGGATCCACATCGCGTCCGCAACTTCCTGATTCGTCCGAACCATCATACCGTTCAACAGCGCTCGGTCCTTCGACGATCGGACGCCGGACGTTCTTCCGATCCGGAAGCCCTTCCCCCGCTTCCACATCAGATAGACGTAGTGCAGGCCTTCGGCTGGATCGAGTCGCGCAAAACAGATGTGATTCGGCGTGGCCTCGAGCACTTGACCCGACTGCAGACGAATACGCAGCAACGCCCCCCGGTGCGGGCGAGTTGTGACCTTGTCGACGATCGCGGTCGTCGTCGAACCCCATCCCGACCCCGCGAGCACCCGATCGCCGGCGCGGATCTCGGCGATCTGGCGCGGTCCATCGGGCGTCTGCACCAACGTATGTGGCGGGAGACATTGATCGGGGTCGCCGACGACGCACAGGTTGCGGTGCTCACCCGCCACCTGGTTCACGAGCTTGTACTGCACGCGGTTCGTGTCCTGGTACTCGTCCACGAGCACGTACTGCCAACGCCGCCGGTAGTGTGCGGCCACTTCGGGGAAGCGTTGGAACAGCTCGGTGGTCTGGAGGATCAGGTCGCCGAAGTCGAGCGCATTGGCTTCCGCGAGGAGGCGCTGGTAGATCGCGTAGGTCTCCGACGACAGCTCGCCGTCGAGGTCGTGCGCGGCTTCGGCCGCCTGCGCGGGCAGCACGCCCGCGTTCTTCCACTGGTCGATCCGCCAGCGCAGGCGGCGCGGCTCGTACAGCTTCGGGTCGAGGCCCTGACGGCGCAGCGCTTCCTTCACCTGGCCGAGGGAGTCGTCCTCGTCGTAGATCGCGAAGCCGCGCGAGAGGCCCAGGTGGCCCACGTCGCGACGCAGGATCCGCACGCAGGCGGAGTGGAACGTGGTGACCCAGAGCCCTTCGGCGGCGGGGCCGAGGAGCTTGCTCACCCGGTCGCGCATCTCGCCCGCGGCCTTGTTGGTGAAGGTCACCGCGAGGATGCTCTCGGCGGGGATGCCGCAGACGCCGATCAGATACGCGATGCGGTGTACGAGGACGCGGGTCTTTCCGCTGCCGGCGCCCGCGAGGACGAGCAGCGGGCCTTCGGTCGTCTCGACGGCCCGGCGCTGTTCCGGGTTCATGCCCTCGAGAATGGTCTCGGCCAGCAAGCGCGCGGCTCTCCCGGAGGACGGGTGATTTCGACGGGGTGGCGGGGGCTGGGGAAGGTTAGACGAGCCCCGCCCGCCGCGCGAGCTGGGCCTACTCCACCGTCACGCTCTTTGCGAGGTTCCGCGGCTGGTCCACGTCCGTGCCCTTCAGCATGGCGACGTGGTAGGCGAGCAGCTGGAGCGGGATCGTGGCCAGCACGGCGGTCAGGTACTCCCCCAGGTCGGGGACGTAGACGACGTCGTTCACCTTGGCGGCGATCGACTCGTCGCCCTCGGTGGCGATCGCGATCACCATGCCGTCGCGCGCCCGGACCTGCTCCAGGTTCGAGACGACCTTGTCGTACACCGGGCTCTTCGTCGCGATGATGACGACGGGCATGTTCTCGTCGATCAGCGCGATCGGGCCGTGCTTCATCTCCCCGGCGGCGTACGCCTCGGCGTGGATGTACGAGATCTCCTTCAGCTTGAGGGCGCCCTCGAACGCGATCGGGACCATGATCCCCCGGCCGAGGAAGAGGAAGTCCTTGGCGTGCATGTAGCGGTGGGCGATCGCTCGCACCTCGTCGTCGAGCTGGAGCGTGCGCTCGACGAGCCGCGGCAGCTTGAGCACGTCCTGGATGCGGCGCTGGGCTTCGTCGCGACCGAGGCGCCCGCGCGCCACGCCGAGCTTCACCGCGAGGAGGTACAGGGCGACGACCTGCGTGGTGAACGCCTTCGTGCTCGCGACGCCGATCTCGGGGCCGGCGTGGGTGTACAGCACGTCGTGGCTCTCGCGGGCGATCGTCGCGTCCCGGACGTTGCACACGGCGAGCACCCGCGCGCCCTTCGCCTTGCCCTCGCGCAGCGCGGCCAGCGTGTCCGCCGTCTCGCCCGACTGGGAGACCGGGATCACGAGGCAATTCGGGCCGAGGATCGGACCGCGGTAGCGGAACTCGCTCGCGAGATCGACGTCGCAGGGGATGCCCGCGAGCTGCTCGATCATGTACTTGCCGGTGAGGCAGGCGTGCCAGGCGGTGCCGCAGGCCACGAGCGTGATGCGATCGATCTTCTCCACCTTCTCCCGGGAGAGGTCGATCCCGTTCAGGTCGACGTCGCTCTGGTCGTCCTGGACCCGCGTGCCGATCGTGTCGGTGATCGCCCGAGGCTGCTCGAAGATCTCCTTCTGCATGAAGCGGTCGTAGCCACCCTTCTCGGCGGCGACCGGGTCCCACTGGATCGCGCGCGGCTCGCGGTCGATCGGTCGGCCCTCGCCGTCGAGCACCTGCACGCCGTCCTTGCCGAGCACGGCGAACTCGCCGTCGTTCAGAAAGACCATCTGGCGCGTGTAGGGCAGGATGGCGGGGATGTCGCTCGCCAGGAACGTCTCCTTGTCGCCGATGCCGAGCACGAGCGGGCTGCCGCCGTTCTTCGCCGCGACGATGTGCTCGGGATCGGTCTCCGAGAGCACGCCGAACGCGTAGGAGCCGATCACGCGCGCGGTCGATTCGCGCACCGCGGTGACCAGGTCCGATCCCTGGGAGAGCCGCTCGTCCACCAGATGGGCGATCAGCTCGGTGTCGGTGTCGGAGCTGATCACGCGTCCGCGGGACTCGAGCTCGGCGCGCAGCTCGCGGTAGTTCTCCATGATTCCGTTGTGTACGACGACGACGCGGCCGCCGCGGTGCGGGTGCGCGTTGCGCTCCGACGGCTTGCCGTGGGTGGCCCAGCGCGTGTGGCCGACGCCGACGCGGCCCTCGAGCGGCTGGCTGTGCAGCACGTTCTCGAGGTTCGACAGCTTGCCCATCGCGCGGCGGACCGAGATCGACCCGTGCTCGAACACCGCCACGCCGGCGGAGTCGTAGCCGCGGTACTCGAGGCGGCGGAGGCCGTCGAGGATGACGTTCAGCGCCCGCGGCTCGGTCCCGACGAATCCGACGATTCCGCACATGGCCTGGCCCTCCTAGGAGTGCTTCTTCTTCGGCCGGCGCGCGCGCCAGCCCTCGACGTTGCGCTGCTTCGCCCGCCCCACCGCGAGCGCGCCGGCCGGCACGTCCTGCGTGACGGTCGAGCCGGCGGCCACCGCGGCGTCGCGTCCGATCTGCACCGGGGCGATCAGGTTCGCGTTGCAGCCGACGTTCGCGCCCTCGCCGACCGTCGTGCGGTGCTTCGCGTCCCAGTCGTAGTTCACGGTGATGGCGCCGCACCCGAACGCCGCGCTCGCGCCCACGTCGGCGTCGCCGATGTAGGAGAGGTGGTCGGCCTTCACGCCGTCGCCGAGCACGCTGTTCTTCACCTCGACGAAGTTCCCGATCCGCACGCTGCGGCCGAGCTGCGATCCGGGCCGGAGGTGGGCCATCGGACCGACCACGACGGCGTCGGCGATCCGGCTGGACTCGATCACCGAGTGCGCCTTCAGGTGCACGCCCGTCCCGATCTCGGTCGGCCCCGTGATCACGCAGCCCGGCTCGATCACGCTGTCGGGGCCGATCCTCACGTCCACGTCCACGTAGGTCGCCGCAGGGTCGATCACGGTGACGCCCGAGGCCATGAGCTCCTCGTGCTTCCGCCGGCGCACCACGGCAGCGGCCTTGGCCAGCTCGGCCCGGGTGTTGACGCCGAGGGCCTCGTCGGGGTCGTCGAGCAGGAGCGCCTCGATCCGCCGGCCGTCGGCCACCGCGCGCTCGACGATGTCGGTGAGGTAGATCTCGCCCTGCTCGTTGCGGTCGTCCACCTGGGAGAGCGCCTTCCAGAGCAGCTCCGAGGACACGAGGTACACCCCGGTGTTGCCCTCTTCGATCGCGAGCTCCTCGGGGGTCGCGTCGGTCATCTCGACGATGCGGGTCACGCGGCCGTCGCTTCCGCGGACGATGCGTCCCGGGAGCGGAAGGCGCGCAGAGAGGATGACGAGGTCGGCGGCCGTCTTGTCCCGCAGGGCGGTCATGCGCGCCACCGACGACGGGCGCAGGAGCGGCGTATCACCGTACAGGATGAGGACGTCGCCGTTGAAGCCCTCCAGGGCGGACCGCGCCTGGAGGACGGCGTGGCCGGTCCCGCGCTGCTCCGCCTGCATCACGAAGGTGGCGCGTCCCGCGAACGCGGCCTCGACCTGCTCCGCGTCGCGCCCGATCACGACCACGAGGCGCGCGGGCGAGAGCGCTTCGGCGAGCACGACCGGGAAGCCGAGCATCGGGCGGCCGGCGATCTCGTGCAGGACCTTGGCGCGCCCCGACTTCATGCGGGTGCCCTTCCCCGCGGCGAGCACGAGGACGGCGAGCTGTCGGGTGGCGGCGCCCATGGGTCCCCTCCTTGTCGGCGCGCCGGGAGGAACTTTGAACGGGCGGACCCCAGCGCCCGTGCGCGCCCACGAACCGACCCCGAACGGGCCGGGCCCAGCGCCGGCGCGGAGCGGCGAACCGGCCCCGAACCACCGGCGCCTGCCGAGCGCGGCACTCTACACCGCCCGCTGCGCCGCTGGAATCCCCGACCCGCTCCGGACGGGGGGCGTGGCCTTGCCACCCCCTCTCCCGCCCCGGTATGGTCGCTCGGTCGGTCCCAAACCGACGGGAGGCACGCGATCCGGGTCTTCGGGAATACCCAGGGACTGAAGGCCAGCCAGGTCCGTCAGCTCGAGCGCCTCTTCCGGCGCCGGCTTCCCGCGGAACGCCTCGTCACGCAAGAGTTCGCCCGCGCCCTCACCGAGATCGCCCACGAGACCAGCCGCCAGGTCGGGGTCCTCGTCGACCGCCGGGGCGCCGTCACCCACGTCATGGTCGGCGACGCCCGGTCGATCGAGCTCCCCGACTGGGGCCGGATCCGCGCCGGACCCGGCCGCCTGCGCGGCTTCCGCTGTATCCACGCCCACCTGGGCGACGAGCCGCTCACCCGGGACGATCTGACCGACCTCGCGGTCCTCCACCTCGACGCAATGGTCGCGGTGAGCACCGACGCGAAAGGCTTGCCCGGCCGGACGTACGTGGCCGCCCTGCGCGCCGCGAACGACGAAGGGGCCACCGTCCAGCACCTCCCGCCCGCGCATCCCTCGCAGCTCGATTTCGACTTCCAGGGCTGGATCCGGGACCTCGAGGAGGAGCTCGCGCGCTCGGCCGGAACGCGCACGGTCGGCGAGGGCGAGCGGGCGGTGCTCGTCTCGGTGACCGCGGGCCGCCGGCCCGCGGACAGCGAGGCGTCGGTCGAGGAGCTGAAGGAGCTGGCGCGGTCGGCAGGCGTCACCGTGACCGACGTGGTCACGCAGCACCGCCCGCACGTCGACCCGAAGACGCTGATCGGCGAGGGCAAGCTGTCGGACCTCGTCGTGCGCGCGTTCCAGCAGGACGTCGACCTCGTGATCTTCGATCAGAACCTGACGCCGACGCAGGCGCGGAACCTCGGCGAGCGGATGGAGCTGCGCGTCATCGACCGCACGCAGCTCATCCTCGACATCTTCGCGCAGCGCGCGAGCACCCGGGACGGCAAGCTCCAGGTCGAGCTCGCGCAGCTCAAGTACCGCCTGCCGCGTCTCGCGCAGCAGGACGCGTCGCTCTCGCGCCTCGGCGCCGGGATCGGCGGCCGCGGGCCGGGCGAGACGAAGCTCGAGCTCGATCGCCGCCGCGTGCGCGACCGCATCGCGCGCCTCGAGCGCGAGCTGCGCCATCTTCGCCAGGACCGCGCGGGCCGCCGGCGCCGGCGCGAACGCCGTGGACTGCCGGTGCTCTCCATCGTGGGATACACGAACGCGGGCAAGAGCACGCTGCTGCGCGCGCTCACGAAGAGCGACGTCCTCGTCGAGGACAAGATGTTCGCGACGCTCGATCCCACCTCGCGCCGCCTGCGCTTCCCGCGCGAGCGCGAGGTGCTCGTGACCGACACCGTGGGGTTCATCCGCGACCTTCCCACCGAGCTCGTCGCCGCCTTCCGCGCGACGCTCGAGGAGCTCGAGAGCGCGGACGTCTTCCTCCACGTCGTGGACGCGGCGTCGCCCGATCTCGACCGCCGCCTCGCCGCGGTGCGCCGCGTGCTCGGGGAGATCGGCCTCGGCGACACGCCGGAGCTGCTGGTCTTCAACCAGATCGACCGTCTGCCGGCCGCGGAAGCCACCGCCCTCGCCGCCCGCTATGGCGCCGTGGCGGTCTCCGCGCTCCACGGCATCGGGCTCGAGACGCTGCTCGACCGGGTTGCCGAGGCGTTCTTCGAGAGCGAGCTTCCCGACTTTCCGGGTGTGGAGCGTCGCATCGGCGAGGCGCTCGTGGCGGAGGGGGGACGGCGATGACGATTGCGAAGCGCGCGCGGATCACGGGGACCGGGATGTGCGTCCCCGAGCGCGTCGTCACGAACCACGATCTCTCGAAGCTCATGGACACGAGCGACGAGTGGATCCGCCAGCGCAGCGGCATCGCCCAGCGGCACTTCATCGTGCCGGGCGAGGAGACGCCCGCCGACCTCGCGACGGGCGCCGCGCAGCAGGCGCTCGCTGCGGCGGGCCTCGAGCCCGGCGACATCGACCTCATCCTGCTCGCGACCTTGTCCGGACAGCACGAGTTCCCCGGGACCTCGTTCTTCCTGCACGAGCAGCTCGGCGTCGGCGAGATCCCGTGCGTCGATCTGCGCGCGCAGTGCAGCGGCTTCCTCTATGCCCTGTCCTTCGCCGACAGCCTCGTGCGCACCAGCCGCTTCGGGCGGATCCTCGTCGTGGGCTGCGAGGTCCACTCGACGGGCATCGAGCTCGCGACGCGCGGGCGCGACGTCGCGGTGCTGTTCGGCGACGGCGCGGGCGCCGTGATCGTGGAGGCCAATCCCGACCCGGCGGACCCGGCGGGCATCCTCGACGTCCGCCTCCACGCGGAGGGCAAGCACGCGCGCAAGCTCTGGCTCGAGGCGCCCGGCGCATCGATGGCCGCGACGCGCGTCACCCACGAGATGATCGACGACGGCCGGATCTTCCCGAAGATGGACGGCCGCTTCGTGTTCAAGCACGCAGTCACGCGCATGCCGGAGGTGCTGACGGAGGCGCTCTCCGGCGCGAGCCTCAAGCTCGAGGACGTCGACCTCTTCCTCTTCCATCAGGCGAACCTGCGGATCAACGAGTACGTGTCCGGGCAGCTCGGCATCCCGCCGGAGAAATGCCTCAACAACATCGACCGCTACGGCAACTGCTCCGCCGCCTCGATCCCCATGCTGCTGGCGGAGGCGCAGCGGGCCGGCCGCCTGGCCAAGGGGGCGGTGGTCGCCATGACGGCCTTCGGGTCGGGCTTCACCTGGGCGAGCGCCATCGCGCGATTCTGAGGCGTTTCTGCCGCGCCGCGTCTAGCCGACCCGACCCGCGGGGCCCTTGGCCCTCTGAATCCATTCGCGATTTCCTCGCTCCCGCCGGTTGACTCGATGACGCACTGTGTTAGGTTTCGTCCGACCCCAGGCCCCCAAGGAGGAGAGATTCCATGGCCCAGCGCTCGACGACCCTCGTTCAGGACGGCTTTCAGCGCGTCCGCACGGCGGCTGAGACCCTCGACCGAGGCTTCCAGCGCCTGCAGAAGCGCATCGATTCCCAGCGGAAGACCCTCGAGAAGCGGTTCGACAGCCGCCGGAAGGCGCTGACCAAGCGCACCCAGGCGCAGGTCGAGCAGATCGTGGCGCTCGTTCGCGACAACGCCCTCGTCCAGCGCGCGGAGTCGCTGCGCGAGGACGCCACGCGGCAGCTCGAGACGGGCGTCGGCACGCTGCTCGGCGCGCTCCAGATCGCCTCGAAGGGCGACCTCGAGAAGATCGACCGCAAGCTCTCGCAGATCTCGCGCAAGCTGAAGGACCTCGAGAAGCACGACGCGACCGCCTGACGCCTCCAAGGGGTGAGAGAGGGCCCGGCGGCAGCGCCGCCGGGCCCCATCCCTTCGGCTACGCTCGCCTCTCTCATGGAGGGCCGAGATGGCCGAGTTCCAGGGCGTCGACTTCCTGCGCCTCGACGAGCTCCTCGCGGACGAGGAGAGGCTCGCACGCGACACCGTGCGCGAGTTCGTGTCGAAGGACTTCCTCCCGCTCCTCCAGGAGCACGTCCGCCAGGACGGCTCGTTCCCGATGGCCCTCGTGCCGCGTCTCGCCGATCTCGGTCTCTTCGGCGCGAACCTCCACGGCTACGGCTGCGCGGGCATGAACAACGTGGCCTACGGCCTCGTGATGCAGGAGCTCGAGCGGGGCGACTCCGGCCTGCGCTCGTTCGCGTCGGTCCAGGGCGGCCTCGTCATGTACCCGATCCACACCTACGGCTCCGAGGAGCAGAAGGAGCGCTGGCTGCCCGCGCTCGCCGCGGGACGCGCCGTCGGCTGCTTCGGCCTCACCGAGCCCGACTTCGGCAGCCACGCGGGCGGCATGCGCACGCGCGCCGAGCGCCGGGGCCCTTCGTGGGTGCTGAACGGGACCAAGCGCTGGATCACGAACGGCACCGTTTCGGACGTGGCCCTCGTGTGGGCGCGCACCGACGACGACATCCAGGGCTTCCTCGTCGAGCGCGGGACGAAGGGGTTCGAGTCACGGGACATCAAGGGCAAGTTCTCGCTGCGCGCGTCCATCACCTCCGAGCTCTTCCTCCACGACGTCGAGGTGCCGGAGGAGAGCCGCCTGCCGAAGGCGAAGGGCCTCAAGGGCCCGCTCTCGTGCCTCACGCAGGCGCGCTACGGCATCGCCTGGGGCGCTATCGGCGCCGCCATGGCCTGCTACGACGAGGCGCTCCACTACGCCCAGGAGCGCAAGGTGCAGGGCGGGCCGCTCGCGGGAAAGCAGATCGCGCAGCAGCGGCTCGTGTTCATGCTCACCGAGATCACGAAGGCCCAGCTGCTCGCGCTCCGCGTCGGCCGCCTGAAGGACGAAGGCAAGCTCCACCACTCGATGGTGTCGATGGCGAAGATGAACAACGTGGACGTCGCCCTGCGCATCGCCCGCGAGGCGCGCGACCTCCTCGGCGCGAACGGCATCGTCGACGACTACGCGGCGATGCGGCACATGGTGAACCTGGAGACGGTGCGCACCTACGAAGGCACCCACGACATCCACACGCTGATCCTGGGCGAGCACATCACGGGGCTGCGCGCGCTGTAGTCCGAGAGGGGAGGTTCGGCGACGGGCGCCAGGGCAACTGCTGCCAGAATGGTTTGGGGCAAGGAGCGCCCGGGCTCATGCGCAGCTCGTCTCCCATTCGCACCTCGGCGGCCCCGCCGACGATGAGGATCCTGATCAGCGGCCTCGGCATCGCCGGCCCGACGCTTGCGTACTGGCTCGTGCGCCATGGTTTCGAGCCCGTGATCGTCGAGCAGGCGCCGCGCCTGCGCAGCGGCGGCTACATCGTCGACTTCTGGGGCAAGGGCTACGACGTCGCGGAGCGGATGAGCCTCCTGCCCGAGATCCACGCGCGCGGCTACTTCGTCCAGGAGGTGCGGCTCGTCGACCGCAGCGGGCGGCGCGTCGGAGGATTCCCGGCGGACGTCTTCCGGCGCACGACCGGCGATCGCTTCGTGAGCCTTCCGCGCGGCCAGCTCTCGGCGGCGATCTACGACGCGATCGAGGGCAAGGTCGAGGTGCTCTTCGGCGACTCCGTCGCCGCGCTCGACGAGCGGAGCGACGGCGTCGCCGTGCGGTTCGCGTGCGCGCCGGCGCGCGCATTCGATCTGGTGATCGGCGCCGACGGCCTGCACTCGCAGATCCGCCGCCTCCGCTTCGGCGACGAGCAGGACGTCGAGCTGCACCTCGCCTACAAGGTCGCGGCCTTCGAGGCGGCGGGCTACGCGCCGCGCGACGAGAACGTGTACGTCGGCTACAGCGAGCCGGGAAGGCAGGTGGCGCGCTTCGCGATGCGCGACGACCGCACCTTGTTCCTCTTCGTCTTCCACGACGCGTCGCCCGATCTTCCCCCTCACGACGACCTCGAGGCGCAGAAGCGCGTCCTGCACGGGCAGTTCGGCTCCGCCGGCTGGGAATGCCCGCGCATTCTCGCGGCGCTCGACGCGTGCGATGAGATCTACCTCGACCGCGTGAGCCAGATCCGGATGGAGCGCTGGACGCAGGGGCGCGTCGCGCTCGTGGGCGATGCGGCGTACTGCCCGTCGCTCCTGGCCGGCGAGGGCTCCGCCCTGGCGATGATCGGCGCCTACGTCCTGGCGGGGGAGCTGGCGCGCGCGCGCGGCGATTGGGCCGTCGCCTTCGCACGCTACGAAGAGCGACTGCGCCCCTTCCTCGTCGCCAAGCAGCGCGCGGCGGTGCGCTTCGCGCCGTCCTTCGCGCCGCGCACCGCGCTCGGAATCGCGCTGCGCAACCTCGTGACACGCGCGTTCGCCGTACCGCCCATCGCGGACTTCTTCCTCGGACGGACGCTGCGGGACGAGCTCGAGCTGCCGAGCGAGTAGAGCGTCGAAGGTGTAGGATCGCTGCGAGCGCCCTCGGAGAGATGCGATGCTCCGATTCCTCCAGTGGCTCACGCGACGCCAGCGCCTGCTCGAGGCGCTGCGCCCTTTCGGGCACTTCCACCCCTTCCTTCCCGAGCACCGGCGCGACCCGCAGACGACGTGGCGCCGGCTGCGCGCGATCGATCCCGTCTACCGCAGCCGCGTCTTCGGCACGTTCCTCTGCACGCGCTACGACGACGTGCTCCACGTGCTGCGCGATCCGCGCTTCTCGGCGGACCGGAGCGGCATCCCCGTCATGCGTCTCGTGGCGCGGCTCGTGCGTCGCGATCCGGACTTCGCGGGCATGGTCGAGCGCAATCTGCTCACGATCGACGGCGCCGATCACCGGCGCCTGCGCGGCCTAGTGAGCAAGGCCTTCACACCCCGGCGTGTCGAGCGGCTGCGCCCGCGGCTCGAAGCCACGGTGGAGGAGCTCCTCGACCGCGCCGCGACGACGGGCGCGATGGAGGTGGTCCGCGACCTCGCGCATCCCCTGCCCGTGATCGCGATCGCGGAGCTCCTCGGCGTGCCGACCGAGGACCGCGAGCGCTTCCGGGCCTGGTCGGCGCGGCTCGTACAGCTCCTCGATCCCTTCCAGGGAAGCGGCGGCGCGGGTCCCATGATCGAGGCGACCCACGAGCTCTTCGCGTACTTCCGTCCCCTCCTCGCCGCGCGCCGCGCGGAGCCGCGCGACGATCTCCTTTCCGCCATGATCGCCGCCGAACAGGACGGCCAGCGGCTCGACGAGGTGGACCTCCTCGCGCTCTCGTCGCTCCTCCTCGTGGCGGGGCACGAGACGACGTCGAACCTGATCGCGAATGCAGTCCTCCTGCTGCTGCGCTTCCCCGACGAGCGCAAACGCCTGCAGGACGACCTCGCTCTGCTGCCAAGCGCCGTCGAAGAGTGCCTGCGCTACGAGTCGCCGATCCAGCTCACGGACCGCGCGGTGCTCGAGGACTGCGAGGTCGGCGGCAAGCGCGTCCGTCGCAACCAGATGGTGGCGGTCGTGCTGGCGGCGGCAAACCGCGATCCCGCGCACTTCCCCGACCCCGACCGCTTCGACGTCGCGCGCCGCGACAACCACCACCTGGCCTTCGGCCAGGGCAACCACTTCTGCCTCGGCTCGCAGCTCGCGCGGCTCGAGGCCGAGGTGGCCCTCGGCGCGCTGCTGCGTCGCTTCCCCGACTTCACGGGCGCTCCCGAACCGCCCGCCTGGCGGCGCTCGATGATCGTGCGCGGCCCCGAGGCGCTGCCGATCACGCTCGGCTGAGCGCACCGCGCCGCCCAGCGGCGCCACTCAACGCAGCGGCGTGTAGAACGCCACCCCTTGTCGATTCTACGGCTGACTCAGCCGGGCCCGCGGACCCAACCTGCAGTACACACCTGGGAGGAGGACGCGATGCAAAAGCGAATGCTGGGAGCGAGCGGGCTCGAAGTGTCGGCGCTGGGCCTCGGCTGCATGGGGATGAGCTTCGGCTACGGGCCGGCTGCGGACGAGACGGAGATGATCGCGCTGCTTCGCGCGGCGGTGGAGCGCGGCATCACCTTCTTCGATACGGCCGAGGCGTACGGCCCGTACATCAACGAGGAACTCGTCGGCGAGGCGCTCGCGCCGTTCCGCGACCAGGTCGTCATCGCCACGAAGTTCGGGTTCTCGTTCGGCCCGGAACGCGGCCTCGACAGCCGGCCGGCGCACATCCGCGAAGTCACCGAGGCGTCGCTCGAGCGGCTCAGGGTGGACGCGATCGACCTGCTCTATCAGCACCGGGTGGATCCGGCCGTGCCCATCGAGGACGTGGCCGGCACCGTGAAGGACCTGATCAGGGAAGGGAAGGTCAAGCACTTCGGCCTCTCGGAGGCGGGCGTTCAGACGATTCGTCGCGCGCACGCGGTACAACGGGTCACCGCACTGCAGAGCGAATATTCGCTCTGGTGGCGGGAGCCCGAGGCCGAGCTGATGCCCGTGCTGGAGGAGCTGGGTATCGGCTTCGTGCCGTTCAGTCCGCTCGGCAAGGGATTCCTCACCGGCAAGATCGACGACAAGACCACGTTCGACAGCACGGACTTCCGCAACGTCGTTCCGCGTTTCTCGGCGGAGAATCGAAAGGCGAATCAGGCGGTGGTCGACCTGCTGGCGGCGATCGCGAAACGAATGCAGGTGACGCCGGCGCAGGTGGCGCTCGCGTGGCTGCTGGCGCGGAAGCCGTGGATCGTGCCTATTCCCGGAACTACCAGGTTGCACCGGCTGGATGAGAACATCGGTGCCACGACCGTCGCGCTGACGCCTGGCGACGTCCGGGAGATCGGGGCCGCCGCATCGAAGATCGAACTGGCAGGCGAGCGGTACCCGGAGCACCTGCAAAGACTGATCGATCGCTGAGCGCCAGCGTGCGACGTGAGGTACGGTCTGCGACTTCACGATGCTACCGCCAGTAGTAGTCCGGCCTCTTCCAAGAGCCGGCGGGCACCCTCAACGGGTGGCCCTTGGAAAAAAGTTTGGCCACCCGCCGGGACGCGCGACACGGTAGAGGCGTCAGCATGATCGAATCATCTGATTTTGGGATTACGAGAATGCCGCTCAACCACGGAGCCGGCCATATGCCCGTACTCGGGTTCGGCACCCTGATTCCCGATGCAGCCGCGACGACAAGTGCTACCAGAGAGGCGCTGGAAGCTGGATTTCGACACTTCGATTGCGCGGAACGATACCGGAACGAGCGCGAAGTAGGTGAGGCGTTACAGAAGGGACTTGCCGCCGGAGGGATCGCGCGGGAGGACATCTTCGTCACAACAAAATTGTGGAATACCAATCATCGGCCCGAGCGCGTGGAGCCGGCTTTCGATGCGAGTCTGGACAGACTCAGGCTCGGCTATCTGGATCTCTACCTCATCCATACTCCGTTTGCGTTCCAACCTGGGGACGAGCAGGATCCGCGAGATCAAGACGGTAATGTCCTTTACGACCACGGCGTGACTCTGCTCGACACGTGGAGGGCGATGGAAAGTCTCGTAGACCACGGCAAATGCCGTGCCATCGGATTGTCGGACATCGGCTTGAACGAACTGCTGCCCCTCTACGAATCCGCGAGAATCAAGCCAGCCGTGGTTCAAGTCGAGTCGCATCCGTATCTTCCCGAAACAGACCTTCTGGAATTCTGCAAGGAGAAGGACGTTGTGTTCTTGGCTTTCGCACCGTTGGGTCACGGATTGAGGCCGGGGCCGCTCGAAGATCCAGTCATTTCTGCAATTGCCGCACGAGTTGGAAAGACGCCGGCCCAGGTGCTGTTGGCCTGGGCGGTGCAGCGTGGCACGGCTTTGCTCACCACGCCCAGGACTGCGGCCCGCGCGCGAGAGAATCTCGATATCTCCGCCCTTCCGGAAGACGCATTCGACGAAATCAATCGAATTCAGACCAGACAGCGGTTCAATGAAGTTGTGAAGACCGGCAGCCCGGGGTTCATCCCACAAGATAGATGATCATGGACCCGGCCGGCCCCGCCGCGCCGCCGACACCGCCGCGTGCACGTTCCCGCGTGACTCGGCCAGGAGGCGCTCCGCCTCCACTTCGTCCACGCCCGCGAGCGACGTCACGATCCGCACGGCGCGGCGCAGAAGCTTGCTCGAGGCCGGCCGCAGGTTCGTCATCAGGTTTCCCTCGACGCGGCCGAGGCGGACCATCACGGCCGTCGACAGCAGGTGAAGCACCATCTTCTGCGCGAGCCCGCCCTTCATGCGCGTCGAGCCGGCGATCACCTCGGGGCCGACCAGGGGCGCGATCGCGATCTCGGCGGCTTTCGCGAGCGGGGAGTCGGGATCGCAGGTGAGCGCGAGCCGGCGTGCCCCCTCCTCGCGCGCCTCTTCGAGCGCGCCGAGCGCGAACGGCGTGCGGCCGCTCGCGGAGATCGCGAGCACCGCGTCGCCCGGCAGGAGCCCGTGCGCGCGGAGCGCGAGGCGCGAGGCCAGCGGATCGTCCTCGGCGCCTTCCACCGCGCGGACCAGCGCCCCCGGTCCGCCCGCCACCACGGCCTGCACGCGATCGTGCGGGTAGCCGAACGTCGGCGGGATCTCCGCCGCGTCGAGCGCGCCCATGCGACCGCTCGTGCCCGCGCCGACGTTGAACCACCGGCCGCCGCCCTGGAGCACGAGCACGAGGAGGTTCACCGCGCGCGCCACCTCGGGCAGGACCGCGCCCACCGCCTCGAGGGCGCGGCGGTCCTCGCGATGGATGGCGGCCAGGATCTCGTCCACGCTGAAGCGGTCGAGGCCCCGCGTCGATTCCAGGATCGACTCGGTGAGGATGTCGTCGTCGCGCCGTCCGCCCGCCACACCCCCGTTTCGGCCGAGCGCGCCGCCGGCTGAATCCGCGGGGACGCAGGTAGAATCGCCGCGTGTCGTTCTCCGTCTCCGCCCGCACCCTCGCGCGTCTCGAGTGGCCCGAGCTGATCGAGCGCCTCGCCTCCTGTGCGCAGACCCCGCGCGGGCGCGCGCGCTGCGCACCGTCTCCGGACGCGTCCGGCGCGAGCCCGCCCCGCCTGTTTGCGCAAGGCATCGACGACGCGCGCGGGCTCCTGCGCGAGACCTCCGAGGCGCGCAGGCTGCTCGACGCGGGCGACGCCCCGCCGTTCGGCGGCCTCGTCGACCTCGAGCCCGCTTTGCGGCGGCTCGGCAAGGGCGGCGTCGTCTCGGCGCGCGAGCTGCTCGACCTGCGCGCCACGCTCTCCGCGCTCCACGCCACGTCGCGCTGGCTCGCTCGCCGCTCCGAGGACGCGCCCTCGCTCGCCGGCCACGCGATCGCCATCGCCGACCTGCGCGATCTCGAGGACGAGATCGACCTCTGCATCGACGCCGAAGGCGAGGTCCGCGACGCAGCGTCGCCGGCGCTCGCCGACGCGCGCCGCGAGGCGCGCAGCCTCGCCGGCGAGCTGCAACGCCGCCTCGCTTCGTATCTGCACGACCCCGACGTCGCCGGCAGCCTCTCCGACACGTTCGTGACGATGCGCAACGACCGCTACGTGCTGCCGGTGCGATCCGACGCCCGGGGCCGCGTGCGCGGCATCGTCCACGACGCGTCGGGCTCGGGCACGACGCTCTTCATCGAGCCGGAGGCCGTCGTCGAGCTCAACAACCGGATGAAGCAGGCGGAACTCGCGGTGGAGCGCGAGACGCTGCGCATCCTCCGCGACCTCTCGCTGCGCGCCGCGCGGGCGCTGCCCGAGCTCGAGGCGAGCCTGGCCGCCCTCGAGACGCTCGACCTCGCGTTCGCCCGCGGACGGCTGTCGCAGGCGATGGCCGGCGTCGAGCCCGCGGTCGCACTCGACGGCATGTTCGTGCTGCCGCAGCTCCGGCATCCGCTGCTCCCGCCGGACCGCGTCGTCCCGAACGACGTGCGGCTCGGCGAGGGGTACACGGTGCTCGTGCTCTCCGGCCCGAACGCGGGCGGCAAGACCGTCGCGCTGAAGTGTCTTGCGCTCGCCGCCCTCTGCGTCCGTGCGGGCCTGCACGTGGCCGCGGCCCCGGGCGCGCGGGTCGCCCTCGTGGACGCGGTGCTCGCGGACATCGGGGACGAGCAGAGCCTCCGCGAGAGCCTCTCCACGTTCTCCGCCCACATCGCGAACCTCGCCCGCATCGTCGACGAGGCGACGCCGTCCACGCTCGTCCTGCTCGACGAGATCGGCGTGGGCACCGACCCGAGCGAGGGCGCGTCGCTCGCCCAGTCCATCCTGGAGGCGCTCGCCGACGCCGGGGCGCGCGTCGTCGCGACGACGCACTTCAACCTGCTGAAGGAGATGGCGGCCGTCGACCCGCGCTTCGCGAACGCGAGCGTCGAGTTCGATCCCGAGACGCTCGCGCCGACCTACCGGCTGCGCCTCGGCACCGCGGGGGCATCGTCCGCCACCGCCGTGGCCGCACGCATGGGCCTGCGGCAGGAGGTGATCGACCGCGCGAACGCGCTGCTCGAGCGCGAGGACCGCCGCCTCGACCGCATGCTCTCCGAGCTGGCCGCGAGCCGCAGCGCGCTCGAGCACGAGCGCTCCGAAGCCGTGCGGCTGCGCGCCGAGTCCGAGAGCGCCCGGGCGGAGTACCGCGGCAAGCTGGAGAAGCTCCAGGCGCGGCGCGACGAGCTGTTCCGCGACATGCGCGCCAGCCTCGACCGCACCTTCCGCGACGCGCACGCCGAGGTCGCGGCCGTGATCCGCGACCTGCAGCGCGGAGGCGCGGGCGGAGGCGGCGCGCGAGGCGGGCCTGGCGCGCGCGACGCCGCCCACGCGCGGGACCGGCTCGAGGCCCTTGCGGCGAAGGCGGACGAGGTGGCGCAGGAGGCGGGCGCCACCGTGGCCCCGGCCGAGGACCCGGGCGATCCCGTCGACTGGCGGCACGCCCGGCCGGGCGATCTGCTGCGCGTCCGGGGCGGCGGCGACGCGGTGCTGCTCGCGCTCCCCGACCGGCGCGGCCGCGTGTCGGTCCAGGTGCGGGGCGCCCGCATCCTCGTGCCGATGGAGCGCATCGCGCGCGCAAGTCCGGCGCGCGTGGCATCGGCGCGCGTGTCTCCAGCGCGCGCGGCATCGGCGCGCGAGTCGGACCCGGCGCGCGAGTCGGACCTGGCGCGCGAGCCGGGCACCGTGCGTCCCGGAGCGCGCGTCACCGTCGCGCTCTCCGACGAACGCAGACCCGGCGGCGCCGGGCCCGACGCCGGGCAGGACGCACCCGACCGGTGCGACGTGCGCGGCCTCCGGGTCGACGAGGCGCTGGAGCGCCTGATCGTGGCGCTCGACCGCGCAGCCGTCGCGGGACGGCGGAGGCTTCTCGTGGTGCACGGTCTCGGAACGGGGGCCCTGCGCGATGCCGTGCGCGCCCACCTGCGCGAGTCGCCCTACGCCACCTCGTTCGCGCGGGGCGAGCCCCAGGAAGGCGGCGACGGCGTCACGGTCGTCGCGCTGGAGCCGGACTGATCCCGAGGTCCTCGAGCGCCGCAGCGGCTGCGCGCGCGCCCGAGGCGAGCGCGCTCTCGATCGACGGCCCGACGAGATGGTCTCCCGCGAAGTAGAGCCGCCGGCCGTCGCGACGCGCGCTCTCCTGGAGCCGCTGGAAGCAGCCGATCGCGCGGTAGCGGCCGACGTCGAAGCAGGGGTAGGCGAAGGCCCACCGTGTGAGCTGGGTGAAGATCGCGGCGCTGCCGAGAGCCGGCTCGATGCGTTCGCCGTGGACGAGGAGCTCCTTCTCCACGACGTCCGCCGGGGCCGAGAGGTGGGCCCGGCTGAACGAGTCGCGCGCGACGAGTGACACCACGGCATGTCGTTCCGGGATCGCCGCGCCCTTGCCCCCCGCCTCGCACGCCACGTGGGCGAGCGGAAGGCCCTCGACGGGCGGCACGCGCACCCGGCGCGGCGTCAGATCACGCCGAGCCTGCAACGCGACCGTCAGCACCATCGCCGCCACGCCGCGCGCGGCGCGGAAGTGCTCGCGTTCGGCGAAGCCGAGGAGGCGGTCGGCGACCCGTGCGGCTTCCATCGGAGGCGTCGCGAGCACGACTGCGTCGGCGTCGACCGGTCCGGCGCCGCCCGTTTCGACGCGCAGGCCACCGCCTGGCCGCTCCTCTACGGAGGTGACTTCGACCCCAAAGTGCGTCGAAAGGCCTGCCGCGAGCGCCTCCGCGAGCGCGCCGAGCCCCGTTCGCAGCCGTTCCAGCGCCGCGTCCGGCCCGAGGCCGGGGCGCAGCAGGAAGAGCACGCGGCTCGCCTGGGCCGCGTTCCCCAGCACGGTCTCCGCGAGCGCGGGCTCGATCCAGCGGTCGGCGAACCCGCGCCCGAGGTAGAGGTGGCCGAACTCCGACGCGCTGCGATCGTCGAGCCGCGCCGCCCGCTCGGGGTGCTCGCGGTCGAGCAGCGGCGCGTAGCGTGCGAGGAGCCGCGGCAGGCGCGGCAGACGCAGCAGGCCGCGGAGCATGCCCGCGCCGGGCAGACGCGCGACACCCGGAAGCGTCTGCGGCCGGATCTCGCGCACGCGGTCCCCGTCGAGCTGCGCCTGGCCGCCGGGCGGGAGGGGCCCGATCGCGGAGAGGAGGCCTGCCTCCCGGATCCGCGCGTGGAGGCGGGCATCCCCGCGCGCGAAGACGGGCGCGCCGGGAACGAAGCGGACGCCGTGGAGCGAAACCTCGGCGGCGCGCCCGCCCGCCCGCGGCTCGCGTTCGAGGAGCGTGACGCGAGCTCCCGCCCCCGCGAGGCGCGAGGCCGCTTCGAGCCCGGCAAAGCCGGCTCCGACCACGACGATGTGAGGTCGCTCCACGCCCTTCTCCTTGCGGCGCACGGTAGCGAAGAGGCCCCGGGACCCCGGGGGCGGGCGGTCCGTGAACCGCGGACCCTGCCGGCGCGTATTACCGGCCGGGCACGGATGGCGGGCGGGCGGTGGAGAGATGCTCGGAGTTACGGTGGAGTCCGATGCGACCCATGGCGACGCGCGTCCCCGGCTCTCCGCAGGGCGCACCGACCGACGAGGGGCTCATGACACGCGTCCAGGGCGGCGATCCGCAGGCCTTCGAGCTGCTGGTGGAACGCTATCGATCCCGCCTCTTCGCGTTCCTGTGTCGCCGCACCGATCCGGTCCGGAGCGACGACCTCTTTCAGGACACGTGGCTGCGCGTGGTCCGCGCGCGGGCGAGCTTCGATCCGGCTCGCCGGTTCTCGACCTGGCTGTTCTCGATTGCGAACAATCTCTGCCGCGACGCGGCTCGCCGCAGCGCCGTCGAGCTGCGCGAACGGGCCGCGGCCCAGCACGGGGGCGAGCCCTCCGTCTCCACGGCTTCCGCGATGGATGCGCGTCTCGACGTCGGACGTCGCCTGGCGCTCCTTCCCGAGCGGCTCCGCGAGGTGCTGGTGCTCCGGTACTTCGAGGATCTCGGCGAGCGCGAGATCGCCGAGATCGTGGGCGTCCCGGCCGGCACGGTGAAGAGCAGGCTGCACGCGGCCGTCCGCGCGCTGCGCGGCCAGGGCGAGGTGGTCGCCGATGACGGATGATCGCTGCTCCGCCGCGCGCACTGCGCTCGACGACGCGTTCCTCGAGCGCACGGCCCCCGGCGCAGACGTCCGCGCGCACCTCGACGGCTGCGCGGAGTGCCGGGCCGTGGAGGCGGAGCTCCGCGCCCTCGCCGATGCGTTCGCCGCGCTAGCCGGGCCGGCGATCTCCGACCGGGTGGTCGCGCGGACGGTGCTGCGCGGGCGCGCGGAGGTCGTCGCGGGCGCGATCGCAGAGCGATCCGCGGTGGTGTCGCGGCGGACGCTCCCGCCGGGCTTCGGGCGCGAGCTCGCGAAGCTGCTTGCGGTGGCGCTCGCGGCGCTCCCCGCGGTGCTCGTGTGGAACGTGGTCGTGATCCGGTTCGGCGGACGGCTGCTCGAGGGCCTCCTGCCGGAGCCGGTGCTGGGCGTGTTGGCCGGCGCGTACGTGGCGAGCGTCGCCGGCTGGCTCGCCTTCCTCTATGGATCGATCCCCTTCGTCGCGCACCGCCGGGTGCAGCGCACGAGCTCGGAGGTGATGGGATGAACGCTCTTCGGACCTGCCCCTATTGCGCGGAGGAGATCCGCAGCGAAGCGGTGAAGTGCCGCTTCTGCGGCTCGCGACTCGACGGGAACGTGCTCGCGATGGAGTGGACCCGGCGCGAGGAGGGCAAGATGATCGCCGGCGTGTGCGCCGGCCTCGCCGACCAGTTCGACATCTCCGTCACGGTCGTCCGCCTCGCGTTCGTGCTCGCGTGCATCATCGGCGGAGGCGTCGGCATCCTGGTGTACGTGGTGCTCTGGGTCATCATGCCGCTCGAGCGGTCCACGCGCGCCAGCGCGTTCGGTTCCAGCGGGGCAGGCGGCCACGACGAGGGCTCGACCTACGATCCGCCGCAGCTCCGCTAGACGCGGCGCGGCCGATCGCCGGAGCGGGTGCGCTCCAGCTCCCGCTCGAGCATGCGCACGACGTCGTGCAGCGTTTCGAACGGCTCGAAGGGGGCGCCGTCCTCGCTGAGAGCTTCCGCCAGGGTCCCCTTCGCGAAGGCGAGGTCGGCCGCGAGGGCGCCGCACTTGTCGGACACCCGTCCGTTTCCGATGTGCACGGTGCGCGTCCCGGGATGCGCCGCTCGATAGAGCTCGATGCGACTGCGCTTGCAATTTCCGGTGCCGCACCCGCAGCTCGGGTTCGGATGGACGGCGGCGATGCGCCAACGGTCGCCCTCGAACCACAATCGGTTCGCGTCGTACTCGAAGCGGATGCCGTGGATCCGCTGCAGCTCGTCGAGATTGCGGTCGAAGCCGTCGGAGAGGATGCGGAAGGGCAGACCGTGGGTCGCGCAGAAACCCACCAGCGCGCGTGCGCCCGGGTCCAGCTCGACCGTGCGCAGGAAGGCGTCCGTCGCGGCCTCGGAGACGGGGAGGCGGTCCAGGATCTCGAGGTTGTACTCCCAGGGAATGAGCTCGCCGCGCGCGAGCCGCTCGAGCTGCGCGGGGCGGCGCTCGGCGGCGTAGCGCTTCGCGAGCGTCGAGCCGACGTCCTGCACCGCGAACGTCCCGTCGAAATCGCAGAAGACGGCGAGCGGCGGGGCCGCCGGCAGGCGCACGACGACGCTCTCGTGCGCGCCGAGCTCCGCTTCGAGCACGCCGTCCGCGGTGATCGCGGGCGACGCGCCGCCGAGGACGCGCGCCAGCGGCGTCGTGCACACGGGCACGCCGAGGGTGCGCAGGTCGAGCGCCGCGCGCCGCGGTGCGTCGGAGCCGTTCACGAGCGCGAGGAGGACCGAGTCGCCGTTTCGCGCGACCGCCCCCGTCGCGATCTCCGCTCCCATCACGTCGAGCACGCGCGCCACGCCGGCGTCCGCCTCGCGCGAGAGCGCCGTGGTGTCGCGTACGAGCGCGCGGCCCGCGTCGTCGAGCACCGGCACGTCGTCGGAGAAGATCACCATGCCGCCCGTGACGGCGATCGCGGCGGCGAGGGTCGTCGCTTCCGCGCGCGTCAGCCTGGTGTCGGTGGCGCGCACCATCAGACAGTCCGGATCGTTGAGCCACAGCCTGCGGTGCATGAACGCGCGTGCGAGCGTGTTGCGCACGCCGTTCCGCGTGGACGGATGCGTGCCGCCGAGGCCCGGGATCACCACCGGCTGGTCGACGTGCCACGACGGCGCCACGTCGGGGCTGATCCGCATGCCGTCCACGATGCCCACGGCCGGCCCGAGCGGACAGCCGCAGCCCAGCAGGAACGCGCCGTCCCCGCAGCCGCGGCGCACCGCCTCGAGCCCGCGGCGGAGCCGCTGCGCGCGCGACACGCTGGCGTCCCTGGCGTCGGCCTGCATCGCCTCGGTATAGAGGAAGTCGAGCTTCTGGTACGTGAAGCCCATCCCGACGAGCGACCGGAAGACGCCTTCCAGGTGCTCCAGGACCGCGGGCTGGCTCGCGTCGAGGACGTGGATCCAGCCTTCCTTCGTCCACATCGCGTGGTGGAGGCCGTGGAAGGGCCGGTCACCCTGCCGGAGCAGCCAGTCGCCGTGCGCGGCGGACACGCGGCTGTCCGGTGCGACGCAGAACGGCGCCGTCCAGAGGCCCGCGGTGAACCCGGCGCCCCGGATCGCGGCCGCGATCGGCTCGATGCCGCGCGGAAATTTCGGGTTCGTCTCGAGCCAGTCGCCGATCGCGCGCTGGTAGCCGTCGTCGAGCTGCACGACGTCGATCGGCAGCTCACCGCGCGCGGCGGCGAGCGCGTCGAGGTTGCGGAGCACGTCGGCTTCCGTGACGGCGTGGAAGAAGTGGTACCAGCTGCACCAGCCTGCCTGGAAGGGAGCGCCCGCGCGTGCTCCCGCAGCGCGGCCGTACGCCTCCGCGTACTCCTCGAGGAGCCGTGTCGCGTCGGCGCCGAGGGCGATCCTGATCGCATCGGCGCGCCGCGTCTCGCCCGGCGCGAGCGGTACCTCGAAGCGGAGCTCGACCTCTACCTCGACTCGCGCGGCCTCGGCGCGCGAGTCGATCCGGGCGCGCGCGGCCTCGGCGCGCGAGTCGGGCCTGGCGCGCGCGGCCTCGGCGCGCGAGTCGGGCCTGGCTCGGGTGTGGACGATGCCGAACGTCTCGCCGCGCTCGTAGATGCCGGCGAGGCAGGCGGCGCCGGTCGGCGAGGCGCCGACCACGGTGACGAGCTCGGACTCGTGCCAGCCCGCGCGGTCGGCCGGGCTCTCGCCCATCGCGCGGAACATCCCTCCGAGCCACGGACCGGACGGGAACGGAGGCTCGCCGGCGTCGTCGAGCGCCCGACCCTCGGTGACGGACCACGACTGCCAGCCGTGGCGGAGCGTCCGAAGCGACGACACGCCGTGCCCCGTCCAGACGAACCCCACGATCAGCGCGTCCACCTCGACCGGACGCTCGGATGTGTTGCGGACGGAGGTGGAGACGATGAGCGCAGAGGCCGGGCTCGCCCCGGACGGTGTGGGTGCGGGCTCGATCGCGACCTCGAGCTCGACGGGGCCGGCGCGGTGGCGACCCGGAGCGGGCGCGCCCGCCTCCGAAACGGGAAGGCCGGACACGCGCACCGCGAGCCGCGCAGGCGCGATCCTGCCGGCACCCGGACGCTCGAGCAGCACGGCGGGACGGGCCATGGGGGGCGCAGTATAACCGTGCCGTGGGACGCGACCTATCCCGGAACGACCTCGCGGCGAGGATCCACAGCGGCCGCCCGGTCTTGATGGATGGCGCGCTGGGCACCGAGCTGGAGCGCCGCAGCCCCGATCCCCGCGCCACCGCCCTCCCGCTCTGGTCCACCCACGCCCTGCTGCACGACGCGCCCCTGATCCGCGAGATCCACCGCGACCACCGGCGGGCGGGCGCAGAGATCCTGACGGCGAACACGTTCCGCACGCAGCGCCGAATCCTCGCGCGCGAGGGTCTCGGCGACCGCGTGGGCGAGCTCACCGCTCTCGCGGTGGCGCTCGCGCGCGAAGCCGCGGACGAAGCCGACGCCGGGGGCGGACGCACGGCCTGGGTCGCCGGCTCGGCCCCCCCGCTCGAGGACTGCTACCGACCCGAGCGCGTGCCCGACGACGCAGCGCTCGCCCGCGAGCACACCGAGCACGCGCGCGGCCTCGTCCGTGCGGGCGTCGACCTGATCCTGGTCGAGACCATCAACACCGCCCGCGAGGGCGTGGCCGCGCTGCGGGCGGCCCGCGAGGCCGGCGCGGAAGCGTGCATCAGCTTCGTGTGCGATGGTGCGGGGCGCCTCCTCTCCGGCGAGGCCCTGGCCCGCGCTCTCGACGCCGTCGCCGGCTTGCAGCCGCTCGCCGTGCTCGTGAACTGCCTGCCCCCGAGACACGTCCGCGCTTGTCTCCCGGCGCTCCGCGCCTCCGGAATACCCTTTGGTGTGTATGCCAACCTGGGCTCGCCCGACGACGACGTCGGCTTCCGGCGGAGCGACGAATGCTCGCCGCAGGCATTCGCCGACCTCGCGACCGGGTGGGTAGCCGCCGGTGCTTCGATCGTCGGCGGCTGCTGCGGAACGCAGCCCGCTCACATTGCGGCGATCGGCGCGGCGCTCGCCCGCTAGCGCATCCGCGGCAACGCCCTGCCGGGCCCGATCGGAGACACCGCAGGGAGGTGCGCGGCGGACACAATTTGTGTCACTCGCGACCACCGGGACCGGTCGTCTCCAGACTGAAGCCGGGCGGCAACTGCCTCGGGAGAGGCGGGATATTCCGCGGGCGGCGGCGGCCCCGCGTGCTCCCACCCGGGTCGTGGCACGGCGCTTGCTCCCTGGGAGGGAGCGACGCGCGCAGGAACATCACGCCCGGGCCGGGTACCCCTCCCCTCGCACCCTGTGCGAGGACTCGGCCCGGGCGTCTCCCTTCCCGGCCTCCAGCTCCCCGCTTCTCGCGGCCGCCCGATGCGCGCGCAGCGCCGCTAAGCTGCGCCACCGATGCCGCCGTCCGCCCGCCGGGTCCGGATTCCGCCCCTCCTGCCGGCGCCGCGTTCCGTGCGCGCGCTGCCCGGTGCGTTTCGCGTGCGCGAGGGCGTGCCGATCGTGCTGACGCCCGGAAGCGACGACGTCGACCTCGCAACGGCGTACGCGCTGCGCGACGGCCTCGAGCGTTCCGTGGGACTGCGCCTTCCGATCGAGACGCACGCGCGCACCGACGACCTCGGTCCGCGGATCGAGCTGTCCCGCGAGAACGCGAGAGGAGACGCCTACCGCCTCGCCGTGGGCCGCGAGGGGATCCGCGTGCGGGGCGCCGGCGCGGCAGGCCTCCGCTACGCCGTCGAGACGCTGCTCCAGCTCGAAGGCGCGGGCTCGGTGCCCGCATGCGAGATCGACGACGCACCCGACTTCGCCTACCGCGGCGTCATGCTCGACGTGTCGCGCGGCAAGGTCCCCACCCCGGCCACGCTTCGAGGGCTCGTCGATCTCTGCGTCCGGACGAAGCAGAACGTCCTCATGCTCTACACCGAGCACACATTCCGGTTCCGCCGGCACCCCGAGATCGGCGCCGACGCTTCGCCGCTCAACGCGGCCGAGATGCGCGCCCTCGACGCATACGCGGCGGAGCGCCACGTCGAGCTCGTCCCGACGCTCCAGTCCCTGGGGCACATGCACCACGTGCTGAAGCTCCCGCGGTATGCGCACCTCGCCGAGACCGACCGGCGCTGGACGCTCTCGACCGTGGAGCCCGGCACCTACGAGCTGCTGCGCGACCTCTACGACGAGTACCTGCCGAACTTCCGCTCACGGCTCTTCAACGCCAACTGCGACGAGCCCTGGGACCTCGCGCTCGGACCGTCCGGCGGGAGGGCGCGCGAGATCGGCAAGGGCGGGGTCTACCTCGAGCACGTCCGCCGGGTTCGCGATCTCGCCGCGGCCCACGGCAAGCGCACGCTGATCTGGGGCGACGTGGTGCACGCGCACCCCGACCAGATACCGGAGATCGACTCCGACTTCGTCCTGCTCGACTGGTGGTACGAGGCGACGCACGACTACGACCGGGTGAAGGTCTTCGCCGCGAACGGAATCGAGTTCTGGGTATGTCCCGGAACGTCGAGCTGGAACTCCCTCTTTCCGCGCGTGCCGAACAGCCTCGCGAACATCGCGGGCTACGCCGCCGCGGGTCGGCGGCACGGGGCGCGGGGGCTCGTCGTCACCGACTGGGGGGACCTCGGGCACTACAACCTCCAGGGCTTCTCCTGGTACGGACTGGCGTTCGCGGCACAGCAGGCCTGGTCCGGCGACGTTCCCGAGCCGGCGTTCGACCGGGCGTTCTCTCGCGTGCTCTTCGACGATCCGAGCGGCGACACCGCGCGGCTCTATCGAGAGCTCGGCGCGATCCACGACGCGGGCTTCCCGACCTTCAACGCGTCGGCGCTCCAGCAGCTCTACTTCGACGACGTGGGTCCCATGCGTTTCACGGCCCGCGCGAAGACCGGATCCCTCCGGCGCACGCTCGCGAAGCTCACCCGGGCGCGGGCGCGCATCGTGCGCGCCCGCCGGCGGTTCCGGCGCGAGAGGACGACGTACGACGAGCTCGTGTTCGCCGCCGACACGTCGCTGCTCGCCGCGCGCAAGGGGCTCGCCGCGCTCGAGCTGCTCGCGTGGCGGCGGCGCCCCGGCTCGCTGGGGCCCGCGGCACGGCGCGCGCTGGCGACCCGCCTCGACCGGCTCGGGGCGGAGCAGACCGCGCTCGGTCGCCGGCTGCGCAGGCTCTGGCTGCAGCGGAGCGCGCCTTCGAACTTCGAGATCACCGCCGGACGCATCGCCGGGTCGGTCGCCGGCCTGCGACGGGCCGCGCGCTGCCTCCGCTCGAACGAGCCCGAGCAGCCGCCGGCCGTGCCGGCCTGATCGGTGGAGCCCACCCGCCGGCACGCACGTTTCGTGGGGAACGCCCTGCTCCTCGTCTTCAGCGCCGCGATGAGCCTCGCCGCGGCCGAGCTGCTCGCCCGCTGGATCCTGCCGGACCGCTACTTCGTGTGGCCACCCGGGCTGCGACGCACCTTCGACCCGCTGCCGGGGATCTCCCCGGGCATCGCGGGGCCGTCGGAGGTCACGATCAACGCTCTCGGCATCCGCGGGGACCTCTTCTCACCCGACCAGCGCTACCGGCTTCTCGCCGTCGGCGGCAGCACCACGATCTGTCTCCACCTCGACGACTCGGAGGCCTGGCCGCGGCTCGTGCAGGACGGCCTCGACGCGGCCCTCGGCCCGCGGGCGGCGTGGGTCGGAAACGTCGGCCGCATGGGTCATACGTCGGTCCAGAACGCGATCCAGATCGAAAAGCTCCTGCCGCAGTTCCCGGAGATCGACGGGGTGCTCATGCTCGTCGGCGCGAACGACCTGCTGATCCATCTCGCCCTCGGGCTCGCGCCCGGGCGGGCCGCTCGATTGCTCGCGATGGACGACCCCACGGCGCTGCTCGAGAGCGCGTTCAGCGTATTCCCGCCGCCGGTCAAAGGCTCGCACTGGTACTCGCGGACGGCGCTCGCACGCCTCTGGTCCTCGAGAAGACTCCGGAGCGCGCCGCCGAACGAAACCGTCGCGGAGGTCGATCCGAACGGTCTCCGCATACGCGAGTGGCGGAACGCCCGGAAGCACGCCTCCGCACTGCGGGAAACGCTCCCCGACCTCTCTGCCGCGCTCGCGCAATATGCCGCCACCTTGCAGCACATCCTCGACGTGGCGGCGGCCGAGGGAGCGCGCGTGATCTTCCTGACGCAGCCGACCCTCTGGCGCGCAGATCTGTCGGACGCGGAACGAGACCTGCTCTGGACCGGCGGTCCGCCCCTGGACATGGTCGGCCCGGGAGCGGCGTACTACTCGGTCGGCGCCCTCGCGGAGGGGATGCGCCTCTACAACGAGACGCTGCTCCGCGTCTGCCGGGAACGCGGCGCGGAGTGCATCGACCTCGCGGGGGAGCTCCCGCAGAGCACGGACGTGTTCTTCGACGACATGCACTTCACGGAGGCTGGCTCCCGGCGAGTCGCGGAGATCGTGGCCGACTACCTCCTGGCGCACCCGGCGGAGATGAAGCGCCGGCGCGATCGCGCGGAGGTCGAGAACCCGCGAGCGCGACGCTGACGAGGCCGGCGCCGGACTTCACCAGCGGTGCCAGTCGGCCTCGGCGATCCGTTCCGTCGGGATCGGCGTCCCGGCGCGAGCGGCGATGCGGGCGGCGACGGTGGCCCTTGGCTCGCCCCCGAGGTTCCGTAGCAACGGAGCCACCGAGCGCCGCTGCCGCCAGTAGTACTGCACGCGCGTCATCGCCTCGGCGAACGGATTGCGCCCGCCCACCTCCGCGCGCGTGTTGAAGGAGCCGAGCCCGAACCCCGACCCGAGGGAGCGCGGGATGGTGAAGTCGAGCACCGTCCGGTCATCGGTCACCGGCGCCGCGTCGCGCACGAAGGCCGCGAAGGCCTCCTCGTCGAACACGAGGAACGAGAGAAGGTGATCGGCGTCGCGGATGCCGATCAGGTCCATGTCCCGTCGGATCCGCGGGGCCGACATGCGCTTCTGGAGGCGTTGGTAGTCGATCGTGAGGGGCAGGCGCGTGCCGATGAGCAGCATGCAGCCGCTGTCGATCTGGCGCCACGCCGTGACGTGCGGGAAGACGTCGGAGAAGGCTCGGAACAGCATCTTCTCCTGCTCGACCGGCGCTTCGCCGATCGGGATCCATTGCATCATCACGCCGTCGGGCGCCAGCCGCGCGAGCGCGTCCTCGTAGAACTCCCGCGTGTAGAGGTTGATGACCCCGGCCGTGAAGGTCTCCGGCGGCTCCAGCGCGATCACGTCGTATTCCTCGAGGCTCGCCATCACGTAGTTCCGGCCGTCGTCGATGATCGTCCGGACCTTCGGGTGGTCGATCACGCCGTCGTTCGTCCAGAAGTACGGCGCGGCGTTCACGACGTGGGGGCTCAGCTCGACGCTGTCGATGCGCTCGACGTCGTCGTGGGCGGCGACCGCCGAGAGGCTGTTCCCGACCCCGAAGCAGATGTGCAGCACGCGGCGGGGCGCACCCGGATGGAGGAGGATCGGCAGGTGCCCGAAGAAGTAATTCACCCGGAAGGACATCGTTCCCGCCGTACCCCGGCGGTCCTCGTAGACGATGATCCGCTGTCCGGCCTTCTCCGCCACCGCGACGGTGTCGGTGGCGCCCTCCTCGTAGTACACGAGGTCCATTCCGGGGTTCAAGAAGGTCCGGCGGAACACGTCGTCCCGCGTCAGCCAGAACGCGGAGGCGAGCAGCACGGCCGTCGCGGCCGCGGCCGCGAGCCGCGCGGACGGCCAGGGCAGCGCCGCCGCAACCAGTGCCCCTCCCATCGCGACGCTGAGCGCGATCAGGATCGAGAGCGTCCCCTGCATGCCGAGGAACGGGATCAGCACGAACCCGGTGGCGAGCGAGCCGAGGATCGCACCGAAGGTGTTGACGGCGTACACACGCCCGATCGAGGAGCCGAGCGTCGCGAGGCGCTCCGCTGCGAGACTCATCGCGAGCGGGAAGCTCGCGCCGAGGAACACCGTCGGCGCGAACAGGACGAGGCTCGCGTTCACGACCATCGTCCACAGCGCGTCGGTGAACGACGCGACGACGACGACGCCCCTCAGCGCGGCCGCGATTCCAGGAAGCTCCGGGAAGACGAGACTCGAACCCAGGAAGCCGAGCCCGACCGCCGCCTGGAGGATCCCGAGCAGGAGGAGCGGCCGGCGCACGCGGTGGAGCCAGATGGCGTAGAGCGCGCTGCCGAGAGCGATCCCGGCGAGGAACGTGGCGAGCATCGTCGTGAAGGCGTAGGTCGAGTTGTACACGTAGCGGAGGAGCGCCCGTGCCCAGAGCACTTCGTGCGCGAGCGACACGAATCCCGAGAGCGCGACGCTGAGGAGCACGAGCGCTGCGACGCGACGGCGCGGAGCGGCGGTTGCAGGTGCGCTCCCGGCGTCCGGATCGGGGGCGGTGGGTGACGCCGACGGCTGCGATCGCGCCAGCGCGGCGGCCACGAGCGCGGAGCCGACGCTCAAGGCGGCAGCCGCGAGCGTCGTGCCCCGGAGCCCGAGGTGCTCGAGGAGGACGAAGCCGGTGAGCAGGCAACCGCCGATCGCACCCGACGTGTTGACGAAGTAGAGCAGGCCCGCACCGCGGCCGATCTCGCCGGTCGCGCGAACCCAGAAGCGGGCCAGCGCGGGGAAGGTGCCACCCATCAGCGTCGTCGGCGGCAGCAGGACGAGGGCAGCGAGGAGCGCCCTGAGGACCGCCAGCGTGGCGTACGAGGACACCGACTGTCGGAGCGTGACGTACGGGCCGGTGAGCGCCCCGAAGAGCGGCGTGACGAGGAGCGCATAGACGCCGATCCCCAGCTCGAGCAGCGCGTACCATGCGAGCGCGTTCGTGCGCCGGTCCACCCAGCGCCCGAGGACGTAGCTGCCGAGCCCGAGACCCCCCATGAACGTCGCCAGCACGGTCGCAACCGCGTAGGTCGTGACGCCGAACAGGAGCGAGAGCTGGCGGGTCCAGAGGACCTGGTACACGAGTCCCGCTGCCCCCGAGACGAAGAAGACCGGGAGAAGGAGGGGACGTGTGAACCGCTCGGATGTCATGTGAGGTGCCAGTCTACGCCCGCATCATCTTCGGGGACAATCGGCAGACCCGCCGCGCATGCGTCGGCGCTTCAGCCCTCCGTCAGGACGCGCCGCGCGATTCCCGCCAGGTAGACGGAGCCCGTCGCGCAGAGCAGGTCGTCGGGGCCGAGCCCTTCGCGCGCCGCCCGGAGCGCGAGGAACGGGTTCGGGACGGCATGGATCGCCGCGGTCGCACCCGCGGCGCGCAGCGCGGCCGCCACCTCGACCGGCTCCAGCGAGCGAACGGCGTCGGCGCGCGTCACGAAGATCTCGTCCGCGCACGGCGCGACACAACGGAGGATCGCTTCGAGGTTCTTGCCGCCCGACACCGAGAGCACGAGTCGGCTGCGGCGCCGTGGAAGGTCGGCGAGCGCCGCGGCGAGCGCCCGCGCGGACGACCCGGTGTGGGCGCCGTCGACGACGATCCAGGGCCGCCGTCCGAGCAGCTCGACGCGGCCGGGGAGGCGCGCGTCCGCGAGCCCGCGAGCCGCGGCCGACGCGAGCGCGCCCGCGGGATGGGCGCCGAGCCTTCGCACGCACGCGAGCGCGAGCGCCGCGTTGGCCGCCTGGTGGGCGCCGAGCACCGGGAGCGTCGTCTCGACGTCGAGCGGCCCGTCGCGCAGGCGAAGCGCCAGTCCCTCGATCCCGCTCGCACGCACCTCGACCTCGAAATCGCGACCGAGCCGCGCGAGCGGCGCGGCGACCTCCCGCGCCCGCGCCTCGACGACCGCGAGCGCTTCGGCCGGCAGCGCACCCACGACCGCCGGTCTCCCGGGCTTCAGGATCCCCGCCTTCTCCCCCGCGATCGCAGCGAGCGTGTGCCCCAGCCGGTCGGTGTGCTCGAGCTCGATCGTGGTCACGCATGCGACCGCCGGCAGGGCGACGTTCGTGGAGTCGAGCCTGCCGCCGAGGCCGACCTCGATCACCGCGCGGTCGACCCGCGCGTCCCGGAACAGGAGGAACGCTGCGGCCGTCGTGACGTCGAAGAACGTCGGCGCGTGCGCGGGCTCGGCGCGTGCGATCGCCTCGACGTGCGGGCGGAGCGCGTCGAGCGCCGCCGCGAGCGCGGCGTCGTCGACCTCGCTCGCATCGATCCGGAAGCGTTCGGTCCACCGCTCGAGGTGGGGCGACGTGAACGTCGCGACGCGCTCGCCCGCGGCGCGCAGGATCGCCTCCACGAGGAGCGCCGTGGAGCCCTTGCCCTTCGAGCCGGCGACGTGGACGACCGACAGCGCGCGTTGCGGATCGCCGACGCGCGCGAGCAGACGCTGGATGGGCTCGAGCCCGAGCCTCGCGTAGGGCAGGTTCGGAAGGCGTTCGACGTTGAGCAGCCCCTCGAGCCAGGCGGCCGAGCGGGCGAGATCGGTGCTTCGAGGGCGGGCGGGATCCGGGCTCACGGAACGATCGCAGCCCGGCCGCGCGCGGCGGACGGCCGGGCTGCAGCCGTCACTGGACCATGTAGCGCTTCCACTGGCGGTACTCTTTGACGGCGCCGCTCGTGGACTCGACGGCCGGGAAGAAGAACTTGACCGCGTGGCCACAGACCGAGCAGATCTTGTAACAGAACTTGAAGCCGTCCACTTCCTGGATCTTGCCGACCATGACGCGGTTCTCGTCGCCACAGCAGCCCGAAGGATTGGGCGGGGACACGATGCGCTTCGGATACTCGTTCCTCGGCGACTCCTTGGTCGAATAGCGGATGATGTTCCGCGTGGGACGATTCACCTTGGTGTCGGTGTTCTGCTTCCGGATGTTGCTGCCGATTCGCCTCAACGGGGTGCCCTCGCGGCTGCGTCCCCTGCGTCGCGCCGGGGCGTGCGACCCAGCTCGAGCAGGAGAGAAGTGAAGTCCTCGTACCGATTCGCGCACGGTGGTCCGTCCGCGTACCAGAGTCGTTCCGAGCCCGGCCGCGCGCCGAGGCGCAGCAGTGCCGAGCTCCGGGTGCCGTAGGCGCCCAGGTGAAGGCAAGCGTCCTCGCGCCCGAACGTCGCGCCCTCGTGTCGCCGGCAGATCGCGGCGAGCGCCGGCACGACCTGCTCGCTCTCGAGCTCCGCAGCGGCTTCCGCCCGCTCGAGGAGGCGCGCGACCTTCGGGACCGCGCGGTCGTCGGGATCCGCGTTGCCGATCACGTGCGCGCCCGGCGCGAGCTCGCTGACCTGCGGGCGCTCGTCGTACACCACGGTGAAGGCCCGCTCGCGGTCGGCCACGAGGAGGTTGAAGGGGTTGTGGGCGCCGTGCGGCAGCGCCGCCGCGCGGCGGGCCGCTTCTGCCGCGCCCCGCGCCCCGAGCGCATCGAGCACGACGTGGCCGCGGGAGCGACGGGCCGGGTCGGGGGCCGCGCTCGGCCGGTTCGTGATGCCCACGAACAGGCCCGCGCCGGAGATCCCGAGCCAGGTGCCCCCGGCGCGGAGGTCACGCGGGGCCACGATCCGGCCCTCCGGTGTCGGGTGTAGACGGGGCGGCTCCGCGGGCCGGTCCAGGAACTCGTCCCGATTCGCCGCCACGACGACCGGGAAGTCGGGCACGCACCGGTGGAGCACGATCAGCGTACACATGCGCGCCGTCCGCGGTGCCCCCGGCGGCCCCGGTCCGATCCGCGGGAAGCTGCGCCGTGAAAGGCGGCCTCGGCGGCGGGTTCGCCATGCGAGAGCGGGTTCATGTAGGACCTGACAGGATATCAGGTGCCCGCGGGGATGCAACGCGACCCAACCGCCGTTTGGTGTAGGGCGGGTCTAGGCGCCTTCGGTGCCCACGAGGCGGAGGGGCGGATCGAGGTTCGACGCAGCCGGAGGGTCCTCGCCCCGCCAGCCACGCGCCGCGCGAACCCGCTCGGCCTTCCGGCGCGCGACGTTGCGGTTCATCTCGAGGCCGTACTTCGAGAGCACGGAGCGAAGCTGGTCGTAGTTCTGCTCGATCGTCTGTCGGACCGACTCGAACCCGTGCTCGACGGCCTCGGCGCGCTTCCAGAACGCGAGCGGATTGACCCCGAAGAAGTTCGCATCGGTCTCGCGCGGCTCGAGCAGCACGATGTCGCCCTGGAAGCGGTCGTCGGCGAGGTAGCGCTGGATGCCGAGCTTGAGCCGCGAGTGCAGCAGGGTCCGGAAGACCTGGTTCAGCACCACCTTCATGCCGCGGTCCGCGAGGTAGCGGCCGTTCGCGAAGTAGGCGGAGCTGCGGTCCTCCGCGTCGATCCGGTTGAGGAAGGGGCGGAACGGGTTGTAGCAGATGATGAGGTCGGCGCCCTTCTCGATTGCGACGTCGATGTTCGCGGTGTGGCGCACGCCGCCGTCGACGTAGTCGACGCCGTTGATGCGCGCGGGCCGGTAGAAGATCGGAAGCGCGGTGGACGCCTGCATCGCCTGCGAGATCGTGACCTCGGAGTTCTCGTCCGCGCCGAACACCACACGCTCCGCGGTGTCGAGGTCGCATGCGGAGAGGAAGAGCCGCCGGTTGCGCTTGCGCTCGAACGCGCGGAAGTCGTTGGGCATCCCGATGCGCTGGAGGTTGCGCCGCAGCCAGCGCTCGAGGCTGCCGTTGTCGAAGAAGCCCGACGGGATGTGGTTCGTGAGCGCCGGGATCTCGCGCTTCGGCGAGACGTGCTCGATCAGGCGCATCACCGCGGCCTCGAAGCGCGTGTAGCTCGGCTCGCGCAGGAAGGCGGACAGCGCGCTGCCCACGGCGTCCGGCAGGCCGGGCAGGCCCCGCGCGAGGTCGCTGCCGACGCTCGGAAGATACGTGAGGAGGTCGTAGAGGAACTTCGCGGGTCGCGACGCGAACTCGCCCCAGTTCGGGTTGTAGAAGTCCACGGGGCGGAGCTGATCGAACCGTGAGCTCGTGCCCTCGAGCACCTTGACCATCTCGTCCGGCGTGATCCCCGATGCGAGCGAGACCGCGAGGATCGAGCCTGCCGAGAGACCCACGTAAGTGTCGAAGTCGACGATCTTGCGGCCGACGAGGAAGTCGTCGAGCGCCTTCAGGCCGCCCACCTTGAACGCCCCGCCGGAGACCGCGCCCCCCGCGAGGACGAGGGCGATCCGCGGATCGCGCTTCGGACGCGTCGAGTCGCTCTTCCGGATGAGGGTCAGACCCACGTGGCGGCCTCCGTGGATCCGGAAATGCAAGATGCGGGCCGCTGCGGCGCGTTAGACCGCGTGTTCCCGCGGCCGGAGCGAAGCGTCCTCGGAGGCACCTCGGTCGTTTACGTGACGACCGGCCGCACGTCAAGAGATGCGTGTGTTTCTTGTGGGTTGAGGCTGATCCGGCGGGTGGGATCCCCTGATCTCCCGCCTGCTCCCGGGAGGCCTGCCGACACGGCTGCACCATGCCGCAGCGCGTCGGGCATCCCGTCGGACGGCCGGCAGATCACCCAAAACCGACACCGTCTTGGCATCTCGGGGAGCGCCCTCCGATCTTCGCAACGGAGTTTGGGAGCGCTGCCCCACGTGTGATACAAGCTGTGCTGTGAGTCGAAGGCCGGTCCGCGCCATCTCCTGCGGGTTGCTTTCGGTGGCCGTCGCCCTGACGGGCGCGGGCTGCGCCACCCAGGCCCCGCCTCCCCAGGCCGCGGTCCCGAGCCCGACCTCTCCGAGCGCCCCCCCTCCGCCCCCCCCGGTCAGTACTGGCCCGAGCGCGGGCGCGCGCGTCCAGAGCGCGCTCGAGGGCGCCTTGATGGGTGCGATGATCGGCTCCTACGCCGGCCCGATCGGCATGGCGGCCGGAGCCGCCACGCTGATGGTCTACGCGGCCGTCACGGGCAGCGTCCCCTTCGGTGCCTCTGCCGGTCGTGGTGGGGGAGGAGGAGGCGGCGGCGGCGCCTACCCGAGCGGCAGCGAGCGCGACCGGGAGGAATCGATCGACGATCAGATCGATGGACAGCTCGCGCGCCAGGACCAGCTCGAGCAGCAGATCCAGGACGAGCTGAAGCGCCAGGAAGAGCTGCTCGCAAAGATCGACAAGGACGAGAGCGCGCGGCGGGCGACGACGGCGACCAAGGATTCGACGGATCCGGCGGCAGCAGGGGCAGCGGAGACGACGCTGAAGGAGGCGAACCCGCGCGTCGCCCCGACCGCCCCCAAGGACCGCGATCTGCCGCCCGCGATCTTCACCGAGTCCCGCGCGACGATTCCCAAGGGCGCGTGGGGCGACAATCCCAAGTTACAGGTCGTGAAGCGATCGCTCGACGCCGACCGCGACGGCAAGCCCGAAGAGGTGCGCTACTTCGACGCGGAGACGGGCCAGTACATCCGCAAGGAAGAGGACCGCAACTACGACGGCAGGATGGACGCCTGGACGACCTACGAGTCCGGCGTGGTGGTGGCCCGCCAGCTCGACGAGAGCGGTGACGGGAAGGCCGACGTGTGGGAGACCTACGCGGCCGGCCGGATGACGAGCCGCGAGGTCGATCGGAACGGCGACGGCGTCCGCGACGCGTTCTACGTCTTCTCGGGCGATTCGCTCGTCCAGGAGCGCCACGATTCGAACAACGACGGGAAGATCGACCTGACCGTCTACTACGAAGGCCGCGTCCGCGTGCGCTCCGAAGAGGACCAGGACCACGACGGGCGGATCGACACGTGGACGACCTACGCCAAGGGCGACGGTGACGTCGAGGTGGTGAGCCGCATCGAGCACGACAAGAAGGGGACGGGCAAGCCCGACACCTTCGAGACGTTCGCGCAGCAGAACGGCAAGACCGTCATCGTGAAGCGCGAGGAGGACCTCAACGGCGACGGCAAGATCGACGTCACGTCGGTCTACGAGAACGGCAAGCTCGTCCGACGCGAGGTCGCCGACCCGGCCCTCATGCCGCTCTGAGCCCGGCTGCGGTCCGCCGCAGCCCGAGCCTCACGGCTTCGCGGGCCCTTCGGGCCGGACCTCCAGCTCCTTCCGCTGCTTCTCGCTCGCCCGGAACTCGTCGATCCGCTTCCGCTCGAGCAGGAGCTGGAGCTCCTTGTTCCGGTCGCGGATGCGCTCGAGCTCGAGCGCCAGCTCCCGGTCGGTGAGCTCGGTCATCCGGAAGTCGAGATCCAGCTCCACGCTACCGCGCGAGCCGTCGGTGGAGAGCGCCGTCACGCGCACGCGGTTCGCGCCCTCCTTGACCGGCACGAAGCCCGTGAAGCTGCCGTCGGGCGCGAGCCGGACGTCGGTCGAGAAGTCGCCGGTCGTGAGGTTCGTGACGACGACGTCCTCGATGTTCGCGAACGACACGCCCTGAAGGATCGCAACGATGTCGCCCGGGGTCTTGACCGGGGTGAAGGTGCCGAGCGTGATGCGTGCCATCTCGTTCACGGCGAACTGCTGCGTGAGCGCGCCGGGGCCGATCGCGTAGGTGTTGATCGTGATGCCGGCGGTGTGCGCGAGCCGCGCGGCGTTCAGGGCGGCGTCGATGTCGCCGGGATCCATGATGATGCCCTTCCCGATCGGGAAGGTCGGCGTCCCGTCGGTGAGGAAGAGCACCACCTTCTTCGCGTCCGGGCGCGGCGCGCTCGCGGAGCCGGTCAGCGCCGCGAGCTCCGTGATGGCGAGCCGGATGCCCGCCGCGAAGTCCGTCGCGCCGTGCGGCCCGCGGGCGTAGACGCCCGCGAGCACCTGGTGGGCGCGTGCGTAGTCGGTCGTGAGGGGAAGCTCGAGCCAGGCGTCCTTCTGGTCGGCCCGGGCCTTCTCGCCCGTATTCGGGTCGACGTCGCCGGAGAACGTGAGGATGCCGACGCGCACGCGACGCGGATCGAGGCTGTCGATCAGGGAGCGCGCCGCGGCGACCTCGGCGGCGAAGATCGAGTCGTCGGGGTCGGTGGAGCACACGCCTTCGGGATAGGTGCCCGGCGCCACCAGCTCGAGCGCCGGGTTGAAGCCGAGGACGCCGTCGCCGTCGACGTCGACGCCGCTCGCGCACTGCGTCGACTGGGAGGCGTCGATCACGACCATCACGTCGAAGTCCGCCGGCCGATCGCCCTCGGCCGTGGCGCTGCCCCGGATCGGCGCCAGATGGACCTTGTTCTTCACGGTCTCGCCGCTGCGCGGCGCGTCGATCCGGATGTGCACCACGCCGGGGCCGTCCTTCGCGGCCGGCGACGCCGCCGATGCGACACCAGGGAGCGACAGGAAGACGGCGAGCGCCAGGATCGTTCGAGAGAGCTTCTGCATGATGGGTGACTCGCTACGGACGCTTCGCCGTGTCGGCGGAGGGCGCGGCGCCCGCCCCGGCAGGCGTCCGCATCTCGATCTCGACGCGGCGATTCTGGTTGCGCCCCTCGGGCGTGTCGTTGCTCGCGACCGGGAACTGCGCGCCGAGGCCCGCCGCCGACACACGGTCCGCAGGCACACCCTCGCCGACGAGCCACCGCTTCACGGCGTCCGCGCGGTCCTCGGAGAGCGTCAGATTGAACGACTCGGAGCCCTGCGCGTCGGTGTAGGTGCGCACCTGGAGGCTCGCGTCGGGGAGCGCCCGCGCGAGCTCCGCAAAGGGTGCGAGGTCGTCGGGGGCGACGGCCGCGAGCGCCGCCTTCCCCGGCGTGAACAGCGCATCGGACGGTAGTGACACGACGACGTGATCGGGGAAGCGTTCCACGCGGGCCCCGGGCAGCGCGCTGCAGCGCTGCGCCACGGGCTCGAGCTCCGGGCTCGTGGCGGCCCCGCGGACCGGGGCGGGGAGCGCGGGCGGAGGGCTCGCCGAGGCGCAGGCCAGCGCCGCCACCCAGGCGAACGCGGCTGCGGTGGCTTGAGCGCGCCCTACCCGCCGCTCGGGAAGAGATGCCATCCGACCAGCCTCCCGCGTCACATCCCCCGCCGCCGAGGGGAAGTGTGTAGCAGACGAGTTCCGTCCAGGGGCTGCGTGCTGCTGACACTTTTGCCCCTCAGGAACCACTCCCAGGGTGAGGCCCCTCCCTGGCGGGGCTTTTCAAAGGTGGAAGGCAGGGTTCCGGCTTGCCGGGCCCTGCCTTCAACCCGTCCCTCGTCCCTCCCCCCCTCGTCCCGCTCGGAGCACCCATGTCTCGGGTGCGCGGCGCCGCGCTCTTGGGCGTCGACGGCGTGCCCGTCGAGGTCGAGGTCCGGATCAGCTCCTCCCTCCCGCGGGTGGACATCGTGGGGCTCGCCGAGGCGGCGGTGCGCGAGAGCGGGGCACGGGTCCGGGCGGCGATCGCGTCCGCGGGCCACCCGTTTCCCGACCGGCGCGTCACCGTGAACCTCGCTCCTGCGAGTGTCCGCAAGGGCGGCGCCGGCCTCGATCTTCCGATCGCGATCGGGATCCTCGCGGCCGCGGCCGTGCTCGAGCCAGAAGCCGTCGACGGCGTGGCGTTCGTGGGCGAGCTCGCCCTCGACGGACGGCTGCGGCCCGTCCGCGGGGCGCTCGCCCTGGCCCTCGCGGCACGCGACGCGGGCTGCAGCCGGCTCGTGGCGCCGGCGGCCAACGCTCCGGAGGCCGCGCTCGCGCCGGGCATCGAGGTGCTCGCCGCGGACGGCCTGCCGTCCGTGATCGCCTACCTCCGCGGGGTGGCATCCCTGGTCCGCGCGTCGCCGCCGCCGCCGATCCCGCCTGCCGCCGACCTACCGGACCTCGCGGACGTCCGCGGCCAGGATCGCGCGAAGCGCGCGCTCGAGATCGCGGCGGCCGGAGGCCATGCCCTCCTCTTCCGCGGGCCGCCGGGCTCGGGCAAGACGATGCTCGCGCGCCGCCTGCCGGGGCTCCTCCCGCCGCTGGCGCTCGAGGAGGCGCTGGAGGCGACCCGCATCCACGGCGCCGCGGGGAGGCTCGGCGACGCGGGCGGCGTGCTCGCCAGCCGGCCCTTCCGCGCGCCGCACCACACGGCGAGCGCGGCGGGCATCCTGGGCGGCGGCAGCCCGCCCCGCCCCGGCGAAGTGTCGCTCGCGCACCGCGGCGTGCTGTTCCTGGACGAGCTGCCGGAGTTCGAGCGGCGCGTGCTCGAAGCGCTGCGGCAGGTGGTCGAGGAGCGCCAGGTCGTGATCGCGCGGGCGCGCGCATCGTGCGCCTTCCCCGCCCACTTCCAGCTCGTGGCCGCGGCGAACCCCTGCCCCTGCGGCTGGCGCCTCTCGCCGGGGCGCGACTGCCGCTGCGACGAGCACGCGGTGGCGCGCTACTCGGCGCGGATCTCCGGCCCGCTCCTCGACCGTTTCGATCTCCACGTGCGCGTCCCGGCCGTGACCTGGAGCGAGCTCGAGCGCGCGGGCGACGGGGCGTCGAGCGCCGACGTGCGGGGGCGGGTGCTGCTCGCGCGCCGGCGTCAGGAGGCCCGCCTCACGGCGCACGGCGCGCGCACGAACGCGGAGATCCCGGACGGGGCGCTCGACCCTCTCGTGTGTGCGACCCGTCCGGCCCGCGCCCTGCTCGGTCGGGCGGTCGACAAGCTCCGGCTCTCCGCACGGGGTGCGCGGCGCGTGCTGCGCGTCGCGCGGACGGTCGCCGATCTCGGCGGGGAGGACGGGGTGGATGCAAAGGCCGTGGCCGAGGCGCTCTCCTACCGGGAGGACGGGCCGACCGGCGTGTGAGCGGCCGGCGGCGCCTCAGCTGGTGAGCCGCCGGCGCGCGCTGCGCGCGGCGAGCACGAGGAGGAGCGCCGAGAGCGCGACGACGTAGAACACGTCCCACAGCAGGACGGGCGACGCCTCGCCCCGGAACGCGGCGCGGGCGAGCCGGACCGGGTGGAGGAGCGGGAGCGCTTCGGCGAGCCACAGCCACTTCCCCGAGAGACGCTCGTTCAGCGGAAAGAAGATGTCGCTGAAGAGGAAGAGCGGGGTCAGGAAGAGGGTGAAGTAGAAGTTGAAGAGGTCGATCGTCACGACCTGGAGCGAGAACGCGATGCCGATTGCGGCGAAGAGGCCGCCGGCGAGCGGCAGCAGCGGAAGGGCGAAGAGGGCCCGCGGGAGCGGCGCGAGGCCCACGGCGGCGAGCACGACGAAGAAGCAGCCGCCGTAGATGCAGGCCCGCGTCACCGCCCAGAGCACCTCGCCCACGAGCACGTCCTCGGGCTGGATCGGGGTCGTGAGCATCGAGTCGTAGGTCTTCTCGTAGTGGAGACGCACGAACGTGTTGTAGGTGACCTCGAAGCTCGCGCCGTTCATCGCGGCCACGGCGATGAGCCCGGGCGCGAGGAACGAGACGTACGACGTGCCTCCCATCTCCGTCACGTAGGATCCGACGCCGATCCCGATCGACACGAGATAGAGAATCGGCTCGAAGAAGTTCGGCAGCAGATTGAGCTTCCAGGTCCGCCGGTACATCGCGGCGTTCCGCTGCCACACCGCGAGGGCGTGGGGCAGGCTCACCGAGCGCAGCGCGATCACGGGCGCGCCTCCTCCGGCGGGGGCGCCGCCAGGCCCGTGCCGGTGAGGGCGAGGAACACGTCCTCGAGGTTCGTGGGCCGCGCCACGAGCGGCCGCCGCTCGCCGCCGTCGGCGCGGCGGATGCGCTCGAGGTGCGGGCGGACGTCGGCGTCGTACACGAAGAGCCGCCCTCCGGCCCGGATCCGCCGCACCGGCGCCGCGCCGCCGGCGAAGAGCGCCGCCTCGCCCGCCGCATCGAGGTCGAGCTCCAGCGCTTCGGGCGCGAGGTGCGCGCGGATCAGCTCTGCGGGCGAGCCCTCGGCGCGCAACCGGCCCGCAGCCAGGATGGCGATGCGGTCGCACAGGCGCTCGGCCTCGTCCATGTAGTGCGTCGTCAGCAGGACCGTGGTGCCGGCGGACCGGAGATCGCGGACGCGCGACCAGAGCGCGAGGCGGACCTGGGGATCGAGGCCGGTCGTGGGCTCGTCGAGGATGAGGAGCTCCGGACGGTTCATCAGCGAGAGCGCGATCGCGAGGCGGCGCTGCATGCCGCCGGAGAGCACCTTGACCGGCGCGCGGGCGTGCGACCCGAGCTCGAAGAGGTCGATCAGCTCGACCGCCCGGCGCGTGAGCTCGGGCTCGCGCAGGAGGTGGTAGCGCCCGAACGTCCGCAGGTTCTCGACCGGGGAGAGCGCCTCGAGCAGCACGTTCTCCTGGAGCGTGACACCGAGGCGCGATCGCACCGCGCGCGGCTCCCTCGCCACGTCGAGACCGAAGACGCGCACGACCCCCGCCGTGGGCCGCGTCACGCCGTAGACCATCCGCAGCGCCGTGGTCTTGCCCGCGCCGTTGGGGCCGAGGAGCCCGAAGCAGAGGCCGCGCTCGACGGCGAGGTCGAGACCGTCCACCGCGACGCGATCGCCGAACCGCTTCGTGACCCCGCGCAATTCGACCACGGCGGGCGGGAGCAGCGGGAGACGGGGCTGGGGGAAATCCACGCGCCGGCAAGGCTAGCAGAGGCCCGTTCGCGCCTTCGCGCGCGACCCTCGTGGCGCCCGACCCTGGCGAGGTTCAAGCCCATCGGGCGCCGGATCGATACGGCGTCTGGGGGACCGTGTCCCATGGACCACTCGAGCGCAGAGCGGATCCTGGAGTCGGCGGAGGCCGTCGAGCTGGCGCGTCTCCGCCGGCGGAACGCCGAGCTCGAGGTCCTCTACGGCACGATCCGCGATCTCACCTCCACGCTCGCCGTACCCGAAGTCCTCCAGCGGCTCCTCGATCGCACGCTCCAGCACCTCGACTCGGAGATCGGCTCGATCTTCGAGCTCGGCTCCGACGACCGGCTCCGTCTCGCGGTCTCGCAGGGGCTCCCGTCCGACGTCACGCACGACGCCTCCGTCGAGCTCGGTCACGGCGTGACGGGGTACGTCGCGCAGAGCGGGATGTCGCTCCTCGTACGCGACGTCGAGCTCGACTCGCGCTTCCGCCGGCGGAACCACGAGCGCTACTACACGCACTCGCTCGTGAGCGCGCCGATCGTGCTGCACGGGCACGTGCGCGGCGTGATCAACGTGAACAACAAGCGCAATCGGGAGCCGTTCCGTCCCGAGGACCTGCGGCTGCTCGAGGCGATCGCCGGTCACGCCGCCGTCGCGCTCGGGAACGCGCATCGCTTCGAGGAGACGCTGCGGCGCGCGCAGCGCGACGCCCTCACCGGCCTCGCGAACCACGGCCACTTCTGGACGACGCTCGAGCGCGAGGTCGATCGCGCGAACCGCTACGGCCGGTCGCTCGGTCTCGTGATGCTCGACGTCGACCACTTCAAGGCGTTCAACGACCGTCTCGGTCACCCGCGCGGTGACGAGGCGCTCGTCGCGGTCGCGCGCGTGGTCGCCGGACGCTGCCGCGCGCACGACCTCGTCGCCCGCTACGGAGGCGAGGAGTTCGCGGTGATCCTGCCCGAAGCGTCGCTCGAGGGGGCCCTGGCCTTCGCCGAGAAGATCCGCGAGGCCGTCGAGGCCGAGTCGTTCGGCCCTGCGGGGCGTGACGAGCTGACCGTCAGCCTCGGCGCCGCGGCCGTGCCGATGCATGCCCGCACCGCAGGCGAGCTGGTGCAGCGCGCGGACGCCGAGCTCTATCGCGCGAAGTCGCTCGGCCGAAACCGTGCGTGCGGCCCGGAGGCGTAAACCCGTGGGACGTGTCCGGGTTCGAACAGGGGGTGACCAGATTCCGTCACTTCCGGCAGGCGCGGCCGCCCTCCCGGGGGAGACCGCCAGCGCAACCCACCGATCCGAGAGCGATTCCGCGGGGGACGCAGTCGGCTCCGCGGCTGGCACGGTTCTCGCTTCACGGCATCCCAGGGGAGGGAGGAACGTCATGCGCGCGATCGAGTCGCTGAGGTCGATCCCGGGAGGAGTCGCCGTCACGGAGACCACGCTGCTCGAGCTGGTCTGCGTGGTGGGGGAGCACGCCGCGTCCGAGGCGGAGGTCGTGGCGACCGTGGTGCACCTGGTGCGCTCGGGCCGCGTGCGCCTGAGCGGGAACTTCCGCGGATCCCGCCTCGAGGACGCCTGATCCGCCGAGCGGCCCGCCCGCGGCCGACGCTCCCGGACCGGCCCGCCTTGACCGCTCGGATCGGCGCAGGGAACATGCCCCACGGACGCGTTCGACTCCGGGGGGTGAGGATTCGTGTCCGAGCAGCAGTCCTTCGGGTTTCGCGCGGGAGCGGCGGCGGAGCCCGATGAGTCCCAGACCGTGACCAAGGCCTCCAAGAAGGCCGGCAAGCGTCATCCGACGGCGCCGGCGCCGTCCACACGGCCCGTCATCCGCGCGCCGGGCCGCGGCGCGCCGCGCGCGACCGCCGCCGACATGGCGAAGAAGCAGCGCGAGATCTCCGTCTCGGAGTTCTTCGCGAAGAACCGCCACCTCCTCGGCTTCGACAACCCGTCGAAGGCGCTCCTCACCACCGTGAAGGAGGCGGTCGACAACGCGCTCGACGCCTGCGAGGAGGCGGGCATCCTGCCCGACCTGCGGGTCGAGATCGTGCAGCTCGCCGAAACGCGCTTCCGTGTCGCGGTCGAGGACAATGGGCCGGGCATCGTGCGCGCCCAGGTGCCGAAGGTGTTCGGGCGGCTCCTCTACGGCTCGAAGTTCCACCGGCTGCGCCAGAGCCGCGGGCAGCAGGGCATCGGCATCAGCGCAGCGGGCATGTACGGGCTCCTCACCACCGGCAAGCCCGTCGTCATCACCACGCGCACCGACCCCAAGAAGCCGGCCCATCACCTCGAGCTCGTGATCGACACGCAGAAGAACGAGCCGAAGGTCACGCGCGACGACGAGGTTCCCTGGGACAAGGCCCACGGCACGCGCGTCGAGATCGAGCTCGAGGCCGCGTATCGCGGCGGGCGCCAGGGCGTCGACGCCTACCTGGAGCAGGTGTCGCTCGCGAATCCGCACGCGGAGATCGTGTACTACCGGCCGAAGGGCACCGAAGGGGACGCGGAGCGCCGCTTCCCGCGCGTCTCGCAGGACCTGCCGCCCGCCACCGCGGAGATCCAGCCGCACCCCTACGGCGTCGAGCTCGGCGTGCTCATGCAGATGTTCCGCGACACCAGGGCGCGCAATCTCAAGACGTGCCTCACGGGAGACTTCTCGCGCGTGTCGCCGCGCATCGCGGAGGAGATCTGCCAGCGGGCCAAGGTCCCGGAGACCCGCCGCCCGGGCGAGCTCACGCGCGAGGAAGCCGAACGCGTCCACTCGGCGATCCAGGCGACGAAGATCATGTCGCCGCCCACGGACTGCATCGCGCCGATCGGCGAGGAGCTGATCGAGCGCGCCCTGCGCGCCGAGGTGAAGTCGGACTTCGTGGCGGCGGTGACGCGACGCCCGGACGTGTACCGCGGCAACCCGTTCCTGATCGAGGTGGGCCTGGCCTACGGCGGCGACCTGCCGGCCGAGGAGCCCGTGACGCTCTTCCGCTACGCGAATCGCGTGCCGCTCCAGTACCAGCAGGGCGCCTGCGCCGTCACGAAGGCGGTGATGTCGACGGACTGGAAGGCCTACCACCTCCAGCAGCCGAAGGGCTCGCTCCCGATCGGGCCCGTGCTCCTCATGGTGCACATCGCGAGCGTGTGGGTCCCGTTCACATCGGAGAGCAAGGAGGCGATCGCCTCCTACCCCGAGATCCTGAAGGAGCTCCGGCTCGGCCTCCAGGAGTGCGGGCGCAAGGTCTCCCACTTCATCAGCAAGCGGCGACGCGAGGCGGACGAGGCGAAGAAGCGCGCGTACATCGACAAGTACATCCCGCAGGTGGCGATCGGGCTCCAGCAGATCCTGGGATTCGACGACGCAGAGCGGACGCGCGTGGTGACGAGCCTGATGGACGTGCTCGAGCGCAGTCGGAAGATGTGAGGGAGCCATGGCGGCGCGGAAGACGGCGAAGAAGACCAAGGCGGCGGCCACGAAGACGGTGCTCGAGAAGGCGGCGAACGGCAGCGCCGTCGCGCGCCGCAACGCCGCGCAGGACAAGACGACGGTCGATCTCATCAAGAACGCGGCGACCGAGGTGCACGTCGACATCCGCAAGGAGAAGAAGCCCGACCTGGCCTTCCCCGTCCGGGCGCTCGGGAACGTCACCTACTCGGACAAGAAGGGCTACTTCGAGATCGGCAAACAGAAGAAGGTGCGGACGCTCACCGTGAACACGGTCAAGAGCTTCGCGCAGACGCTGCGGATGATGGGCCTCTCGAAGGAGCTGATCGAGACGAACGACTTCGCGACGAAGCGGGACGCCTACTACCAGAGCAAGAACTGGGAGGAGGCGCGTTTCGACGAGCAGACCGAATCCGACACGGTGATGGACGACATCGAAGCGCTGTTCTCCGTGCGCGGCGTGTCGCGGGAGCAGCTGCGCTTCATCCCCGACGAGCACGGCGGGGCCGTGGCCGGAAATCTGCTCGTGCTCGACCCCGACCGCGAGACCGGCGTCGTGGAGCGCATCGACTGCACGCGTTTCGGCTCGGGCGCCTACTCCATTCCGTCGACGGTCGAGCACCTGTCGTTCGAGACCGACGCCAAGTTCATCCTCGCGATCGAGACGGGCGGCATCTTCCAGCGCCTCCAGAGCCACAAGTATTGGCAGACCGCGAACTGCATCCTGGTCTCGATGGCGGGCGTGCCGACCCGCGCGACGCGGCGCTTCATCCGAAAGCTCTCCGACGAGTGCCGCATCCCGGTGTATGCGTTCGTCGACTGTGATCCCTATGGCATCTCGAACATCTACCGCACGCTCAAGGTGGGCTCGGGCAACGCCGCGCACCTCTCGCAGTTCTTCTGCGTGCCGACGGCGCGCTACCTCGGCGTGACGCCGCAGGACATCATGGACTACCGCCTTCCGACCCATCCGCTCCAGGACGTGGACGTGAAGCGCGCCAAGGACGCCCTCAAGAACGACCCGTTCTTCAAGACGCACAAGGACTGGCAGAAGGCGATCGACCAGCTGATGAAGATGGGCGTGCGCGCCGAGCAGCAGGCGCTCGCGAAGTGGGGCCTCAACTACGTGATCGACGAGTACCTGCCACGCAAGCTCGAACACCCGGAGAAGTTCCTGCCCTAGAGGCCACGCGTCCTCACGGCTCGAAGCCGAGATCCACCTCCCGCGGGCCGCCCCGGTCGTACGAGACGATCCGGCGCGGAACGCGCAGCCGGGAATCCCCGTAGAGCGCGACCAGCTCCTCCGAGCGGCCGACCCCGTCCGACGACAGCACCGCTGCGCGGTCGAGGAGCGCCCAGTCCGCGTCCGAGAGCGCCCCGTCGTCGGTGCCCATGACCCCCCAGCCGTCCCACGGCAGCAGCTCGAGCTTCTGGAGCGCGGCGACGTCGCGCACGACGTTGCCGCGCACGAACCAGAGCCCCCACATGTCGAGGATCCCGCAGCGCTTCGGGTCGAAGTCGCCCGAGCGGCAGCGGCGCCACGCTTCGCCACCGGTGACGAACCGGCCCGGCGGCAGGTCGAACACGTCGAAGTCGACGCCCATGCCCCTGCGCTGCACCTCGTCGAGCTGCGGATCGAATGCGGTCCAGCGGTGGAGCTCCGCGTCCCACGTCTCGCAGACCCAGTGGTCCACGAGCTTTCCGGGCTCGAAGTAGGCGCCGAAGCCGCAGCGCGCGCGGGCCGGCACTCCGTGGTGTCGCAGCAGCGCCGTCGCGAGCGTCGCGAAGTGGCGGCAGTTGCCGACGAAGCGCGCCTCCGGCGGACGCGGCTGCGCGAGGTCGCCGGAGTCGCGCGCGAGCACGCGGTCGAGCATCTCGGCCGCTCCGCGCACCTGGAGCTCGTCCTGACGGAGCACCTCCTGCGGGACGCCGTAGCGCCATGCGTGGAAGGGGTGGAGCACGAGGCCCTGCACGAAGCGCGCAACTCCCGCCGGGTCGCGCGGGGCCGAACGCAGCCTGCCTTCGTGCCGCGCGAGGTCGGTCAGCGGGCCCGGGGTCGCGTACCAGGATCCCGTGCCTCCGCCCATCAGTCGGTCCTCCCGTTGCGCCTCGGCTGCGATTGTACGCTCATGCAACTCCGCCGGGCGGCCGACACCCCGTTCGGGTGCGCGGGCACTCACCGGCGACGCGTCGTGTGCCGCGGCGCAGGGGATGGGGAGGGAACCATGCGCAGCTCGCTGCGGTTCGTGTCGGGGCTCGCCGGTCTCGCTCTGGCGCTCGGGTCCGCTCCGGCGTCCGCCGTACCGATGACCTTCCAGCTTTCTGGGTCGCTCACCCAGGTGTCCGACCCGCGCGGCCTCCTGCCGGCGTCGCTCGCGCCCGGAGCCACGTTCGAGGCGTCGCTCTCGTTCGATGCCGATCCCACGTGCCTCGTCGTGACGCCGACGGTCTGCCAGTATCTCGCGCCGCTCGCCACGCTCTCGCTCGCAGTCGGGGGCGAGACCGTGGCGGTCGTCCTCGGCAGCGCTCTCGTGTTCGTGCAGGACGGCGCGCCGGTGGACGGCGTCTCCGCGAGCGTCTCCACGCCGAAGCCCCTCGGCGAGGGCTTCCCGCCGGTCTGGCACTGGGCGGACGTCTCGCTGCAGGATCCCTCGGCGACGGCGCTGGCGAGCAGCTCGCTGCCCCCGTCGTTGCCCGACCTCGCCCTCTTCCCGCTGCGCGGCTTCGACGCCGGCGGCTGCTACGCCGCGTGCGGCGACGACCCGCTCGACCACTTCCGCATCGAGGGATCGCTCAGCGCGGGCTCCGTGGTGCCGGAGCCGTCCGCGGCCGGCCTCGTCGGGGTGGGCCTCACGGTTCTCGCCGCGCGCTCCCGCAAGGGCGGACTGCGCGGCTAAGCTCTCGCGTCATGAAGGGCATCATCCTCGCCGGCGGCTCGGGAACACGCCTCTTCCCGGGGACGCGCGCCGTCTCCAAGCAGCTGCTGCCCATCTACGACAAGCCGATGATCTACTACCCGCTCTCGACGCTCATGCTCGCGAACGTACGGGAGATCCTCGTCATCACGACGCCGCACGACCAGGAGGCCTTCCAGCGCCTCCTCGGAGACGGGTCCCACCTCGGGCTGTCGCTCTCCTGGGCCGTGCAGGACCGGCCCGTCGGGCTCGCGCACGCGTTCATCCTCGGGCGCCGGTTCGTCGGGAGCGACCGGGTCGTGCTCGCGCTCGGCGACAACATCTTCTACGGCCACGGCCTTCCGGAGTTCCTGCTGCGCGCAGCGGGCCGCGAGACCGGCGCCACGGTGTTCGGGTACTGGGTGCGCGACCCCGAGCGCTACGGGGTCGTGGAGCTCGGCGAGGACGGCCGTGCGCTCCGCATCGAGGAGAAGCCGAAGGCGCCGCGGTCGCATTGGGCGGTGACGGGCCTCTACTTCTACGACAATCGCGTCCTCGACATCGCTCGCGATCTGAAGCCGTCGCCGCGCGGCGAGCTCGAGATCACCGACGTGAACGCGTCGTACCTCGAGGCCGGCGACCTGTTCGTCGAGCGCATCGGGCGCGGCATCGCATGGCTCGACACCGGCACCCACGAATCGCTGCTTCAGGCCGCGAACTACATCCAGGCGATCCAGGAGCGGCAGGGGCTCAAGGTCGCGTGCCCCGAGGAGATCGCGTTCCGCCTCGGCTGGATCACGCGCGACGACCTGCTGCGTCAGGCCGAGGCGATGCGCAACAACGAGTACGGCGCCTACCTGCAGGAGATCGCGAAGGAGGCGCAGGGGCGATGAAGCTGGTCCCCACTGCGCTGCCGGGCGTGCTGCTCGTCGAGCCCCGGCTCTTTCGCGACTCGCGCGGCTTCTTCCTCGAGACGTGGAACCGCGACAAGTACGCGGCGGGCGGCATCGACCTGCCGTTCGTCCAGGACAACCACTCGCTCTCGGGCAAGGCGATCCTGCGCGGCCTCCACGCGCAGCTCCGTAGACCCCAGGGCAAGCTGGTCCGCGTGATCGAAGGCGAGATCTGGGACGTCGCGGTGGACATCCGTCCCGGCTCGCCTACCTACCGGAAGCACGCTTCCGCCGTGCTCTCCGCGGAGAACTTCCGGCAGCTCTGGGTCCCGCCGGGCTACGCGCACGGCTTCTGCGTGCTCTCGGAGCGCGCGCAGGTCGAGTACAAGGTCACGGACGTCTACGATCCGGCGGACGAGATCACCGTGCGCTGGAACGACCCGGCGCTCGCCGTGCCCTGGCCGGTCGAGGCCCCCGTGCTCTCGGACCGCGACGCGCGGGCACCGACGCTGCGCGAGCTCGAGCCGCGCCTGCCCCGCTTCGAGGGCGCCGGGCGATGACTCGCGCACCGTGCGTCCCGCCGCGCGCCGGGCGATGAAGCGCGACGCGGCCTGCATCTTCTGCCGCATCGTCGCCGGCGAGGCGCCCGCGGTGAAGCTCTCGGAGGACTCGCTCACGCTCTCGATCCTCGACATCCGGCCGGTGTCGGAGGGCCACGCGCTCGTCCTGACGCGCGAACACTTCGAGAACGTGTACGAGGCCACCGCCGACGCGCTCGCCGCGGTGGCGCGCGCGTCGAAGCGCGTGGCGCTCGCGCTGCGCGAGACGCTCCGGCCCGACGGCCTCTCGATCGCCCAGTCGAACGGCAAAGCCGCCAGCCAGAGCATCTTCCACTACCACATGCACCTGATCCCGAGGCGCGCCGGCTCGAGCTGGACGCTGCACGGACGGCGCAGCGCGACGATGGCCGAGCTCGAGCAGCTCGCACGCCGGCTCGCGGAGCGTCTGCCCGCTGCCGACTGAGCCGCGCGAAGGCACGCCGACCCGCCCGGACTACGGCTCGGGAGTGTACCGCCGGAGGATCGCCCTCGAGGCGGAGGGTCGCCGCGTGCACGGACGGCTCGAGGACGACTTCCATCACTTCGAAGTGGAGCTCGGGCACGACGGCGCGCGCGTGTCGAGCCTGACCGGCGGCGCCGTGCGCTTTCCGTGGACCACCTGCCCCGGCGCGGTGTCGCCCCTCGCGCGCCTCGACGGCATGCCCCTCGGCCGCTCCCTCCGCACGATCGCCCGCCAGACCGATCCGCGCGCGCAGTGCACGCACCTCTTCGACCTCGCGTGCCTCGCGGTCACGCTCGCCGCCCGTGGGGGCGACGCGATCACCTACGAGATCGCCGTCCCCGACCGCAGGGGCCTCCGCACGCACGCGACACTCTCTCGCGATGGAGCGCCGCTCCTCGCATGGGAGCTCGAAGGCGTGCGCGTCGAATCCCCACCGCCCTACGCGGGCCGCTCGCTGGCCGGCGGCGGCTTCGCCGAGTGGACGGAGACCGAGCTCGACCCCGACACCGCCGAAGCCGCGCAGGTGCTGCGCCGCGCCGCCGTGATCTCCTGGGGCCGCCGCTACGACTTCGACCGCATCCCGAACGCGCGCATCTTCCAGACACAAGCCGGTGGCGCCTGCTTCACCTTCACCGAGGAGCGCGTGGACGAGGGCCAACGCGTCCTGGGCAGCGTGCGCGACCTGACGCGCGGATGGAGCTGAAGACACGAGCCGTCGCGCGGTGCTCGCCGGCTCCGGGTCCGACAGCGCGCGAGCGGAGATCAGACCGGGGTGATCTTCCAGATGTCCCGGGCGTACTCGCGGACGGCGCGGTCGCTCGAGAAGCGGCCCACGCGGGCCACGTTCAGGATGGCGCGGCGGGCCCACCCCGTCTGGTCGATGAAGTCGTGGCTCGCGCGCTCATGGGTCTCGGCGTAGGCATCGAAGTCGGCGAGATGGAAGTACTCGTCCCCGTGCTCGAGCACGCGCTGCCAGAGCGGACGGAAGATCCCCGACTCGCCGGGGGTGAAGAGGTCGGAGTCGAGCGCGTCCATCACGCGCCGCGCGCCTTCGCTTCGGTGATAGTAGGTCCACGGGTCGTAGGATCCGCTCTTGCGGAGCTCCGCCACCTCTTCGGCGCGCAGACCGAAGATGTAGATGTTCTCGTCGCCCACGGCTTCGCGGATCTCGACGTTCGCACCGTCGAGCGTCCCGATCGTCAGCGCGCCGTTCAGGGCGAACTTCATGTTTCCCGTGCCCGACGCCTCCTTGCCGGCGGTCGAGATCTGCTCCGAGAGGTCCGCGGCGGGGATGATCCGTTCGGCCAGGCTCACGCGGTAGTCGGGCAGGAACAGGACGCGCAGGAGGCCGTCGACGCGCGGATCCGCGTTCACCACCTTCCCCACCGCGTTGATGAGCTTCACGATCAGCTTCGCGAGCACGTAGTCCGGCGCCGCCTTGCCGGCGAAGAGATACACGTGCGGCGTCTCTGGCGGATTCCCCTGCTCGACCAGCTCCAGGTACTCGTGGATCACGTGCATCGCGGCGAGGAGCTGGCGCTTGTACTCGTGGATGCGCTTCACCTGGACGTCGAACAGCGCGAGCGGATCGATCACGACGCCGAGCTTGTCGCGCACGAGCGCCGCGAGGCGCTCCTTGTTCGCGCGCTTCACCGCGAGGAAGGCCTCGCGGAACTCGAGATCGTCGGCGAAGGGCTCGAGCGCCCGGATGCGGTCGAGGTCGGTGATCCACCCGTCGCCGATCTTGTCCGTCACGAGACCGGCGAGCTGCGGATTCGCCTGGAGGAGCCAGCGTCGCGGCGTGATCCCATTGGTCTTGTTGTTGAAGCGCTCCGGCCACATCTCGTGGAAATCGGGCACGAGGTCGCTCTTCACGAGCTCGGTGTGCAGCTTCGCCACGCCGTTCACCGAGTGGCTCCCCACCATCGCGAGGTGCGCCATGCGCAGCTGCTGCGGCCAGCTCTCCTCGACGATCGACATCCGCCGCATGCGGTCGACGTCACCCGGCCAGCGATCGATGACCTGCTTCAGGAACTGGTCGTTGATCTGCTCGATCAGCTCGACGTGCCGGGGCAGGATGTTTGCGACGAGCGGCCGTGGCCAGGTCTCGAGCGCCTCGGGCATCAGCGTGTGATTGGTGTACCCGAACGTGCGCTGGGTGATGGCCCACGCGGCGCCCCACGGCATTCCCTCCTCGTCCACGAAGATGCGCATCAGCTCGGCCACCGCGAGCGCGGGGTGCGTGTCGTTCAGCTGGATCGCGACGCCCTCGGACAGGTCGGCGAAGTAGCCGTGGCGCCGGCGGAAGCGGGCGACGATGTCGCGCAACGCGCACGCCACGAAGAAGTACTCCTGGAGGAAGCGCAGCTGCCGGCCCGTGTCGGAGCTCGCGGGGGGGTAGAGCACCATCGAGATCGTCTCGGGGGACTTGTGCTGCTGGAGCGCGTGCAGGTAGTCGCCTTGATTGAAGACCTGCATGTCGAACTCGTCGGACGACCGCGCGGAGTAGAGCCGCAGGTAGTTCACGGTCCGCCCGCCGTAGCCGACGATCGGCATGTCGTACGGGACGCCGACCAGCACGTGGTGGTCGACCCAGCGCGAGCGCCGCGGCTCGCCCGGCGAGGCGGGGCCTTCGTGCTCGAGCCGGCCATACACCGGGACGAGAACCGCTTCGTCCGGCCGCTCCAGGAGCCACGGCGTACCGAGACGGCGCCACGAGTCCGGGCGCTCGCGCTGCCAGCCGCTCTCGATCACCTGGCGGAAGAGGCCGTAGTCGTAGTTGATGCCGTAGCCGTAGCCGGGGAGGCCGAGTGTCGCGAGCGAGTCGAGGTAGCACGCAGCGAGCCGGCCGAGGCCGCCGTTTCCGAGCGCGGCGTCGTGCTCGGTCTCCCGCACCTCTTCGAGGTCGACGCCCAGCTCTTCGAGCGCGTTGCGGCACTCCTCGAGGATGCCGAGGTTCGCGAGGTTGTTCGCGAGGGATCGTCCGATGAGGAACTCGAGCGAGAGGTAGTAGACACGCTTCGCGCCGGTCGCCTCGGCGCGGCTCTCGGTGTCGACCATGCGCTCGATCAGCAGGTCGCGCGTTGCGAGCGCCACCGCCATGAAGAGGTCGTGCGCGCCGAGGTCCTTCCAGCGCTTGCCGAGCGAGTAGAGCACGCGACGCTGGATCGCTTCGCGCAACGCCGCGGCATTTCTGGAGTACGGATCCAAGCGAGCTCCTCTCGAGCACGGGACTTCGGCGGCGTCGGACCCTCGGGGGGATGCTTGGCGGAGTCATCGGCGCCGCGCGCCGGGGGGGGCGTCGGACAGTGTGGCGGGCGCCCTACGCCACTGTCAAGCGACCGGACGTCCTCCGTGCAGCGCCGCGCTCAGAAATCTTCTTCGACTTCCCAGTCCTTCTCGTCGTCCGCGCGCTTCGTCAGCAGGAACGGTGCGCCGCAGTAGCTGCACACCACCTGGTCGCCGGGTCGCTCGTCTCCGGCGAAGATCAGGTCCGCGTCGCACACGGGGCAGCTCTGGTCACCCTGGGCCATGTCCTTCGGATCGGTGCCCGGACGCACCGGCTTGAGCAAGGTCCCGCCCGGCGCCGGACCCGCCGTGCGCGTGTTAGGGTGGCGCTCGGGGAGGCCCATCATGCACGCAAGAGTTGCGAAGCTCGCTGCGGTGATCGCGCTGGCGCTCGCGCCGCTCGTGGCCGGCTGTGGCTACAACACGATCCAGGCGGCGGACGAGGCCGTGAAGGCCGCCTGGTCCGAGGTCGGCAACCAGTACCAGCGGCGCGCGGACCTCGTGCCGAACCTCGTCGCCACGGTGAAGGGGGCCGCGGACTTCGAGCGGTCGACCCTCGAGGCCGTGGTCGCGGCGCGGGCGAAGGCGACCAGCATCCAGGCGACGCCCGAGCTCGTCAACGATCCGGTCGCGTTCAAGCGGTTCGAAGAGGCGCAGGGCGAGCTCTCGAGCGCGTTGTCGCGGCTGCTCGTCACCGTGGAGAAGTATCCCGACCTGAAGGCCAACCAGAACTTCCGCGATCTCCAGGCACAGCTCGAGGGCACCGAGAACCGGATCGCAGTCGCACGCAAGCGCTACATCGACGCGGTGGCGCAATACAACACCATGGTGCGTTCGTTCCCGACCAACCTGACCGCGCGCTTCCTGCTCGGCCTCGGCGTGCGGCCGACGTTCGAAGCCCGTCCGGGGTCCGATCAGCCGCCGGAGGTGAAGTTCTGACCGCGCGGCTGCGGACGCTCGGTCCGAGCTTCCGCGCCGCGCTGCTCGCGCTCGGCGCCGCCGTCGCCCTCGCGCTCGCGTGGACGCCGGCGGCGATCGCGCTCGACGTGCCTCCGTTGCGCGGTCGCGTGAACGACCTCGCGGGGCTCCTGCCCGCGGACCGGAAGGCCGCGCTGGAAGAGCGTCTCGCGCGCTACGAGGCCGAGACCTCGCACCAGATCGTGCTCCTCACCGTGCCCTCGCTCCAGGGCGATCCGATCGAAGACTTCTCGATCCGCGTCGCCGAGACGTGGAAGATCGGTCACGCCGGCCTCGACGACGGAATCATCGTGATCGTCGCGCCAAACGACCGCACCGCGCGCATCGAGGTCGGGCGCGGCCTCGAAGGCGTGGTGCCCGATGTGATCGCGTCGCGCATCCTGCGCGAGCGGATGTTTCCACTCTTCCACGAGGGCCGCGTGCCCGACGGGATCGAGAGCGGCCTCGACGCCGTGATGTCGGCCGCGAAGGGCGAGGTGATCCCGGAGGCGAAGCGCCCGCGCGCGCCCGGCGGACGCGGGCTCGGCGTCGATCCGCTGGCCGCGGTGTTCCTCGGCGCCATCGTCGGCAGCTTCTTCGCGACGCCCTTTCGGCGCACCGGTCTGCGCCCGCTCGGTGCGCTCGTCTCGGGCGGAGCAGCCGGCCTGCTGGTGCAGCTGCTCGTCGGCATCGCGCTCTGGACGGCCGTCGCCGCGCTGCTCGGCGCCGCGCTCGGCCTCTTCGGCGGCCCCGCGATCGGGCCCGGCGCGCTCCGCCGCCGCGGCGGCTACGGGCGCGGCTTCCCGGGCGGCTTCGGGGGCGGCTTCGGGGGCGGCGGAGGCGGGGGCTTCAGCGGCGGGGGGGGCGGGTTCGCAGGCGGCGGCGCTTCGGGGAGCTGGTGATGGCGCGCGTCCTGCTCGACCCCGCGGACCGGATGCGGATCGAGGCCGCGGTTCACGACGCCGAGCGCTCGACCGGCGGCGAGATCGTCGTCTGCGTCGTCGGCGCGTGCGACGAGTACGGCAGCGTGGGCTGGCGCCTCGGCGTGGTGCTGGCCGCGCTCGCGCTGCTCGTGTCGGGCGTGTACTCCCCGACAGCCACGCACGCGCAGATCTTCGCGCTGCAGGCCGGCGCGCTCGCGCTCGGCCACGGGCTCGGGCGCATCCCGGCGATCCGCCGCTTCCTGCTCCCCGAGGACCTGCTCGAGACGCGCGTCCGCGAGCGCGCCGTGCGCGCGTTCGCCGAGCACGGCCTCACCCGCACGGCCGCGCGGACCGGCATCCTGATCTTCGTGGCGGCGCTCGAGCGGCGGGTGGTCGTGATCGGCGACGAGGGCATCCATCGCGCGCTCGGTCCCGGCGAGACCTGGAGCGAGGTCGTCGCCCTCGCGACCGCCGGGCTCGGGCAGGGCCGCGCGGGCGACGGCATCCTGGCCGCAGTGCGCCGCTGCGGCGAGATCCTTGCGGCCCATCTGCCGATCGGGCCGAGTGATACGAACGAGCTGCCCAACCACGTCGTGATCGAGGACGCTTGACGTCCAAGCCTCTGGCCTGCTAGAAGTGGCCGGACCAGATTGGTCCGACCACTCGAACGCCGTCGCGCGCTCCGCGAACGCGTTCGCGAGAGCTCCCGATGGCCGCCCCCCTCACCCGTCCCGACCAGATCGCGCAGCAGCTCCGGCGCGAGATCCTGGACGGCACCTACAAGCCGGGAGAGCGTCTCCCGGCGGAGCGCGAGATCGCGAGCCGCCTGGGCGTCCACCGCAGCTCGGTGCGCGAGGCGCTGAAGAAGCTCGAGGAGCTCCGTCTCGTGGTGATCCGGCGCGGCGGCGGCGCGCGCGTCCGGCCGATCGAGGCCGCGAGCGTGGAGGTGATCCAGGACCTGCTGCTCGCCGGGGGACGCCTCGACCCGGTCATGGCGCAGCAGATCCTCGACGTGCGAGAGCTCCTGATCGCGGGTGCGGCGCGGCTCGCCGTGGAGCGCGGCAGCGACGCGGCGCTCGCACGGGCGCGCGCGCTCGTGGCGGTGCTCGGCGACGCGGCCACGCCCGACACGGCCTTCCTGGACGCGATCGAGTCGCTCTTCGAGCTGATGACCCGGGCGAGCGGCAATCTCGTGCTCCAGCTCGTGCGCAACGCCGTGCATGCGCGGCTCGCGCTTCGGACCGACGTGCGCATGGCGCTGCGGCCGCCGGGCTCGACGGCCGCCCTCGCCGCCCGCGAAATCGACGCCGCGCTCGTCGCGCGCGACGCCGCCGGCGTGGAGGAGGCGGTGCGACGCTTTCTCCGCGCCACGCAGTCGCGCACGCTCTCCGCGCTCGAAGCGCTCGCCGCCGAGCCCGACGCGCCGCCGGACGAACCGCCCGGCCCCCAGTCCCAGAAGTGAAACCCCGGAGGATCCATGGCCACCGCACCGCAGCTCCCCATGCAGCACCCCCACGACGGCGACAGCGTGAAGGCCGCCCTCACGGCGATCTACAACTGGAACTACGAGCCCGAGATCGACGACCTGCGGACGCTCTACGCGAACGCGCTCGACCGCCAGTGGATCGCGCTGCGCGATCTCGACTGGAGCCGGGAGATCGACCGGGAGGCGTTCTCGCGCACGTTCTCCGTGGGCGGCATTCCGATCCAGCAGACCAGGTTCTGGCAGAGCCTGCCGCTCGAGACGCGCTGGGAGGCGTCGCGGCGCACGGCGGCGTTCATGCTGTCCAACTTCCTGCACGGGGAGCAGGGCGCGCTCATGGTGGCCGCACAGCTCGTGAACGCCGTGCCGCACACCGACGGCAAGTTCTACGCCGCGACGCAGACGATGGACGAGGCGCGACACGTCGAGGTGTTCGCCGCTTACATCCGGAAGCTCGACGAGGTGGTTCCGATCGCGCCAGGACTGAAGAAGCTCCTCGATGGCGTGCTCTCCGCGGAGAGCTGGCTGCGCAAGGCGGTCGGCATGCAGATCGTGACGGAGGGGCTCGCCCTCTACGCGTTCCGGGACATGCGCAACACGACGGAGGAGCCGCTGCTGAAGCAGCTCCTCACCTACGTGTCGCGCGACGAGGCGCGGCACACGGGCTACGGCGTGAAGTACCTCTCCGCGGTCATGCCGACCCTCAGCGACGAGGAGAAGGCCGACCTGGAGGACTTCGCGTTCGAGTCCGCGCGTCTGCTGGTCGACTCCCGGGCGGGCGTCTCGATGCGCGACTCGGTGATGTCGATCTGGAGCGCCGCCGGCGTCGATCCGGCGACGGCGTTCACCGAGCTCGCCAAGGAGCGCGAGTCGCTCCTGGCTGCGATCCAGAAGAGCGGCGGCCGGCGCGGTCCGGTGCGCGGGTTCGTGATCCCCACCCTGCGCACGATCGGCCTCTTCAGCCCGCGCATCGAGGCGCACTTCGAGGAGATGTTCTCGAACATCATGGGCCCGGGCCTCGGCAAGATCGCCGACGACCCGCAGGAGATCCCCGAGGACCTCGAGGCCTGGGTGAACGAAGGCGCCTAGGAGGCTCGCGAGGGCGGCTACTCCCGCCACGACTCGAGCGGAACGGCGGCGCAGCCGCCGTTCCACACGGTGGTGTACTCCTCCGGGGTGATGCCCTCGCCCCAGCGGACGAGCTGGCCGTACACCGCGCACTTCTGCTTCGCCGTCTCGAGCCGCGGGTCCGCCGCGATGTCCGCGATGATGCGTTCGCGCGTCTCGGGCGGCGAGCCCATGCGAATGCCGCCGCCGGCGCTGGTGTCGAGCACGACGTAGCGCGAGCTGTGCTCGCTCGAGCCGTCCCAGGCCGTCCACGCCGGGAGGTCGCCCTTGCGACCACGCCCGGGGCTCCCCGTCTTCGCGAACTGGCTCCAGTACGACATGAGCGCGCGCGCGAGCTCCTGGCGGCCCGCCTCGTTCTCCTTGGTGAAGAGCCTGTTTCCGGCGCGGCCGAGGTCGAAGTGCCCGAACACGAACGGGATCTCGAAGCCGTGGGCCGCGCCCAGCATCTTGGACAGGTCGCCGCCCAGGACGGTCGGCTCCTCGTCCCAATCGAACCGGTACGCGTACACCGCGTCCTGCGTCTTGCGCATCGCGGTGGCCGGCTCGTCCACGCCACGCGCCTTCCACATGCGCGCGTTGTACTCCGCGCTCGCGAGATAGCGCGGCTCGTCCACGAAGCGCGGGAAGATCCAGAGCACGCGATGGATGTTCTTCGGATCGGGGAACATGAACAGCTTGTTCTCGTCGCGGTTCGTCCCGATCAGCACCGGCACCTGATTCCAGCCTCCCGCGGTGGCGAACCGCTCGAGCGGCGGACCCTCCGGAAGCACCGCGCCGTCGGCGAAGACCCTCGGCAGCTCGATCATGCCGGCGGGACCCGGCGTGTAGGCCGTCATGATCTCGCGCGCCGACTTGCTGCGGAGGTAGCTGGCCGTCTCCGCGTCGCTCATGGCCGCCGCCCGCGCCTTGGCGGCCTCGCGGTCGAGGTGCGCGTCCTTCCGGAGGAGCGCGACCACGAGCTCGGCGGAGCTCCCCGAGTGGCCCGGCGGAGAGGCGTCCACGAGGGCCTCGGCTTCGGCCACGGGCGAGAAGCCGAGGCCTCCGCTCTGCACGATGGCGCGCTGGAAGAGCCCACGGGCCTGCGGGGCCAGCAGCAGCGTGTAGACGTTCGTTCCGCCCGCCGACTCGCCGAAGATCGTCACGTTGCCCGGGTCGCCGCCGAAGGCCGACACATTCTGGTGAATCCACTCGAGGGCGCGCACGAGATCGAGCGTCCCGAAGTTGCCCGAGCGCTCCGCGTCGTCCGCCGCGCCCGCGCGAAGCGCCCGGTGCCGGAGCCAGCCGAAGGGTCCGAGCCGGTAGTGGACGGCGACGACGATCACACCCTCCTGCGTCGCGAGGTTCCCGCCATCGTAGAACGAGGTGTGGCCGATCGTATTTCCGCCTCCGTGGATCCAGACCATCACGGGGAGGCGCGCGTCGCCCTGCGGCACCGCCTCCGGGACGAACCGGGGCGCATAGACGTCGAGCGTCAGGCAGTCCTCGCTGCCGAGCGGCGTGCCCGGCTGACCCTCGACGCCGCCGAACGGGCTCGGGTACTGGGGGCACGGATCGCCGTAGGCCGTCGAGACGCGCTCCGCGGTCCATGGCTCGAGCGGCTGCGGCGAACGCCAGCGGAGCTCGCCGAGCGGGGGCTTCGCGAACGGAATGCCGAGCCAGACGTGCGCGCCGTAGCGGCCCTGCCCGCCGACGACGGCACCGGAGGGTGTCACACGGCGCGTCTCGGCGTCGGGCGCGACGATGCGCCAGCCGGGTCGCCGGTCGCCGCAGCCCGCGACGAACGCGAGCCCGAGCGCCAGCGTGAAGAGGAGAAACGCGAGAGCCGAGCGACGCATGGGGCCTCCGGTGCGGTGAGGGCACGGTAACGCGCGCCGCGGCCGGACGCCGCGCGGCGGGTGGCCGCTACCCTCGCGCGTCGTGCGTCCCGCCATCGTCTTCGCGCCTGCGGCCGTCGCCGCGCTGCTCGCCTTTGGACCCGCCGCCTGCGCGCGCGCTGGAGCGGGCGCGGGGGACGCGGCCGAGACGACGCCCGCCGAGCTTCGGGTCTCGCGTCTCGCGCTCGGCACCCTGGTCGAGCTCGTGACGCGCGACCCGGACGTTGCGCGCGCGCACGCCGCGATCGAAGCCGGGTTCGCCGAGATCGAACGGCTCGAGGGGCTGCTCTCCGAGTGGCGCGAGACGAGCGAGGTGTCGCGCCTCGACGCCGCGCCTCCGGGAGCCTGGGTCGCGCTCTCCCCCGAGACCGCGGACGCGCTTCGCGCCGCGCTACGGGTCGGCGCCACGAGCGGCGGCGCGTTCGACCCGACGGTGCTCCCCCTGGTGCGGCTCTGGGGCTTCGCCGGCGGGCCGTACCGCGTGCCGAGCGACGCCGAGATCACGGCGGCGCGGGCGCGCGTCGGACTCGGCGGCGTCGAGGTCGATGCGGGTGCGCCGCGCGCGCGGCGGCTGCGGGATGGAGTGGCGGTCGGCCTCGGCGGCATCGGGAAGGGGTTCATCGCCGATCGGGTGCTGGCGCTCCTTCGCGGAGCGGGCGTGCCCGCGGGCATGGTGGCGGCGTCGGGCGACTTCGCCTTCTACGGCGGCACCGCCGCGCGGCCCTGGCCCCTCGGCATCGAAGATCCCGATCGCCCCGGCGAGGGCATGGCGGAGCTCTCGCTCCTGTCGGGCGCGCTCTCCACCTCCGCCGCCACGCACCGCTTCTTCGAATCGGGCGGCCGGCGCCATCACCACATCCTGGACCCGCGGACGGGGCGACCGGCCGAAGGCTCGAAGTCGGTGACGGTGATCGCGGACGCTGCGACGCAGACCGATGCGCTCGCGACGGCGGTCTTCGTGATGGGCGCCGCCGGGCCGGCCTTCGTGTCGGCGCACCCGGAGCTCCGCGCCGTGATCGTGCTCGACGACGGCACGCGCTTCGTGTCGCCGGGGCTAGACGTCCGCTGGATCGCGCCCTGACATCGGAGCGCCGTCGTCCTCCGGATCGTCCCAGCCGAACGGATCGGGCGGAACCGGCGCGAACCACGTCTCCCAGAACGGCACCACCACGAGGAAGAGGAGCGCGGCGTGATAGGTCAACGTGGAAGCCAGCTTCCACCAGGCGAAACCCGCGCCCCCGTAGCGGACGAGCCACGGCGCAGCGAGGTCCGCCAGCGCGGCGCCGTACGCGAGCGACGTGACGCGCAGCTTCGAGCGCTCGCTCCACGTCGTCATGTAGAAGACGTGGGTGAGCACCAGCAACACGACGGGCACGATGAAGATGTGGAAGTGCGTGTTCTCGAGGAGCTCGTGGAACTCCTTCGGGAACTGCATCGCGGCCTCGTAGCCGAGGTAGTAGTGGGCGATGCCCTCGGGCGTGAGGCCCGTCTTCCAGATCAGCAGCGCGAAATTCGACGCGTAGCCCACGGTGACGAACGCGAGGAACCACGTCAGCGTGACCCGCATCGGGAGGGAGCTCGTGCGCAGGAACCGGCTGGTGGAGAAGCTCTTCATCAGGGCTGGGCTTCATCGTACTTCGTTCAGATTCGGCTTGCTTCGTTCGGGTTCGGCTTGCTTCGTTCGCCTTCGGCTCACTGCGCGGCCGCTGCGCGGCCTTGCGAGGGCTCTGCGATTGCGCGCTCACTGGGGCGCAGGGGGGTTCGCCGGGTTCGCAGGCTTCGTTGCCACCGCAGGGGGGACGAGCGCTTCTTCCAGCGCCAGGGCGCGGCGGACGCCGCGGGAGAGGGAGTCGACCGAAATCGTGGCGCCGCTGATGTTGCGGATGTCGTCGCCGCGGCGGATCGGGTCGGCCAGCGTCTTGCCCCGGTACTGCGCGCGAAACGCCTCGCGCTCGATCTCGCTGCCCCGCGGCTCGCGGTACGTGAGGAGCAGAACCTGGTCCACCGCGCCGTCCGGGCGGAACGCGACGAGGAACCGGAACGGCATCGTCTTCCCGATCTCGTCGAGCACGATCGCGCGTCCGAGAAGGGCCCCGTCCGCCGACGCCTCGTGGATCACCACGAGCCGCTCGCGGATCGGGTAGCCCACGCGCTCCGACACGCGGTCACGCAGCTCTTCGGAGAGCGGCCGCGGCTGCGCTTCGAAGCTCGTCGCCGTGGGGAACGCGACCCGGAGCGCCTCCTCCTCCGTGTGGTAGACCGTCGTCGCGCCCGCCCCCGGCGCCGCGGCGCCGAGGCCGAGCGCCAGGAGCAGCGGGACGAGCGCGGCGCGGGCGGCGTCAGAAGCCAAACGCCACCCCCATCGTGAACGCATTCGCGTGTCCCTCCGAGTCCGTCGGGTTCATGAAGTTCGTGAGCCCGACGAGGCTTCCGCGGTGCGCCCAGGTGTACTCGTAGGCCGCGCTGAACACGACGAGCGGCGTCGGCCGGTAGGCGAGCCCGAGCGTCGCCCGGGACAGCCTGGCGTCCCGCGTGGCGAACTCGTCGAGCACGCCGTTCGTGAAGCCCGCGCTGGTGAGGAGGTCGTTGAACCACACCTGCTCGAAGCGGCCGACCGGGACGAGCTGGGGATTGGAGAAGCCGAAGGTCGGCAGGAACGACGGCCAGAACGGATAGCGGAGCTCGAGCCAGTAGCCGGTCTTCTGCTTCGCGAGGTTCGCGAGCTCGAACTCGACCTCGGTCTCGAGGTTTGCCCCGGGCGTTGCGTCTTCGATCGCGCCCTCCTGGTTGAATGCCCGCTGCGCGAAGCTCTTCGCCACGCTCTCGATGCCCGACCAGCGCGTCGTCACGAGCTCTCCTTCGAGCTCGAAGCCGTAGAAGCTCGTGAGCCCGTCTAGCGCGAAGGAGCTGACGCGCTGGTTCGCCAGGTAGTCCGGTGTATAGCGGCCGGTGTAGAAGGAGAACGCGAGCTCCTGTCCGGTCTCGGGCGTCCAGGCGAGCCGTCCGGCGACGGCCTTCGCGTTCTTCACGTCGTTGCTGAAGGTCCCGGTCTGCGGGGAGAACTCCGCCTCGAGCTCGATCTGGTTGGTGTCGGGGTTGCGGGTCGCGGCCTTCTCCTCGAGCTCGACGTCGATCGTGGCGCCGTTCACGACGTAGAGCTGGTAGCCGAGGTTGCCCTCGCCCACCTGGAAGTTCCCGTTGAAGCCGACGCCGAGCTCGTCCCAGGCCGCCTCGATCGGGAGGACGGGCACGCCGCGGTCGACGAGCGACCGGCGGGTCAGGTCCCACTGATTGTCGTCGTGGTTGAGATTGAACCGGCCGAGCGGAACGAGGACTCCGCCCGCGCGGAAGCGCAGGCGCGGGTCGATCGCGTACTCGAGCCAAGCCTGCTCGAGCGAGATCTCCGAGCCGTTCGTGCCCTCGAAATCCTGCTGGACCGCGAGGCCGCCGTCCGCCGGCGCGGCCGTGCGCTCGAGCTCGAGCTTGCGGAAGCGCTCGTACTCCAGCTCGGTGTAGAAGCGCATCTTCTCGTTGATCTGCGCTTCGGTCGTGAGGACCATGCGGCGCATGGTGAACGTGCTGTTCTCGTTGCTGAGGTCGTTCGCCTCGTAGCGCATGGACGCGTAGCCGCCCATCTTCACGCGCTCGAAGATCTCCTGGAGGGTGTGGAGCTCGCTCTCGACGTCCTCCACCTTCGCCGTGTCGACCTCACGGGCCTCCTTCATGGTGGCGAGCTCCTCCTGGAGCGCGCGCATGTGGTCCTCGATCCGCTGCATGCGCTCGGCCTCCTGCGCGGAGGTCGGCGGCCTGGCCGTGGTCTCCGCGCTCGCCGCCCCGGCCGCAAGACTCGCGCACGGGAGCGCCAGCCCCATCGCCAGGACAGCCACCCTGCCCCGATCCCACACCCCGACCCCGAGGGCCTTCCGAGCCATCTCCCCTCCTGCGCCGCCCGTAGCTGCCGAGACCGCTGCGGGTGAACGAAATTGAAAACGGATTTCAATTTCTATGACAACAGAATTCAATTTCGTTTGCAAGAGGGAAAATCGAGCCCCTCGGCTTCTTGGGCGTGCATCCGGGAGACCGCTAGGGAGCGAGCGGAAGGATGCGCCCGTCGAGGCCCGGCGGCGCAGGGATGCCCAGCCGGGCCGCGAGCGTGGGCGCGATGTCGACCGTGGCCGCGCGGCCGCGGACCACCCCCGGAGCGACCCCCGGCCCGAAGAATACGAGGGGCACCGCGCGGTCGTAGGGATAGGGCGTGCCGTGGCTGGTGCCCGCCGGGTACGGCGAGAAGAGGCACGTCGGGGCGGTCTGCACCGAGAAGTCGCCGCTGCGCTCGGGGTCGAAGGAGTTGTGATAGAGCGCCGCGAACGGCGCCGGGCCCCGGCCCGCCGCCATTTCGTCCGCGGTCCAGACGCGCACGACACCGGGCTGCGAGGTGAGCCAGGCGGAGGCCACCTCCACCACGCGCGACACCGGAACGTGACGTTCCTCGACGAGCTTCCGGTTCACGGTCTGCGCGTAGCCCGACGAGAGGATCCAGGGCACGGGCTCGCTGCCGGGCGGATCGAGCGCTTCGTGCACGGCGCCCGCCAGGCCCTCGCCGAGCGCCTTCGTCGATCCCCGCCCGGTCGGCAGGGGACACTCGCTGGCGCCCGTCTCGACGAGCCATTCCGGGAGGTCGAGTACGCCGTGGTCGGCGGTAAGGACGACGAGCAGCCTGCCCTTCCCGACCGTGGATTCGAGGAAGCTCAGGAACCTCCCGACCGCGACGTCGAGGCGCCGCAGGGCGTCACGCGCCTCCTGGCTGCGCGGCCCGTAGAGGTGCCCCACGAGGTCGTTCGCCGACAACGACACCGCCAGCAGATCGGTCCCCCGGCCGCGACCCAGCTTCTCGCCCCGCACCAGCGCGCGCGCGAACCCGAGCGTCACGTCGTCGAGGAACGGCGTGTAGTAGAGACGCTCGATGGAGGCCTTCACGTCGGAGTCGCGGACCGGGTGCCCCGACACGCGCAGGTACTGCGCCGACTCGGCGGGATAGTCGTCGGTGCGCGCGCCGTTCGCGGGCGACCCGGTCGGGTGCTCCCAGCGCGTCGGCACCCGCGCCAGGAAGGCGGGCGCCGTCGGCGCCGCCGGATCCCCTCCCGCGTGCCACGCGCGCGCCCACTCCGGAAGGTCGGCGCGGTAGTAGCGGCTCGTCGTGAATCCGAGCGCGCTCGACCGCTCGTACCAGTAGACGCCGTCCGGCCGCTGGCCGCCGAGGGCGATCGCAGCCCGGTCCTTGCCTGCCACGGCGAAGACCCGCGCCACGGGCTGCGCCGCCTTCAGCCAGTCGCCGAGCGTGTCCACGCGGATCTTGCGCGGCGAGCGGCCATCCTTCGGATTCGTGGAGCCGACCACGAGCCGCGCGTCGTCGGCGCCGTCTTCGACGCAGTACACCGACTCCCCGGTCGCGCGGTCGATGTAGTCGTTCGCCGGGACGCCCGCCGGCCCGGGGTGGCGCCCCGTGAGCATCGTGGCGTGACCCGGACACGTCTCCGTGTCGGAGTGCTCGAGCGCGGCGTCGGCGAAGACGCGCCCTTCGCGCTCGAGGCGCCCGAGTCCGCCCCGAAGCTCGGGGCCGACGCGATCGGAGCGGAGCTGGTCGACGGCGAGCAGCAGCACCAGCTTCGGCGGGCGGCTCCCGGGCCCCGGCGGAGCTGCGGCGCCTGGCGTGGCCGCCGCGAGCAGCGCCGCGATCGCCGCGAAGATCAGCCCTTGCCGCGGCAATCCGGACAATGCCCGTAGAGCTCGTGCCGGTGTCGCAGCAGGCGGAAGCCGTAGCGCTCCGCGATCTGGTCCTGTGTCGATTCGATCATCGAGCACTCGAACTCGATGATCTTCCCGCAGCGCACGCACACCAGGTGGTCGTGGTGCTCGTGCTGGATCTCGTACCGCGTGACGCCGTCGTCGAAATGCCTCTCGTTCGCGAGACCGGCTTCGCACAGCAGCTTCATCGTGCGATACACCGTCGTGAAACCGATGTTCGGGTGCTTCTCCCGGATGCGCTGGTAGAGGTCGTCGCTCGTGATGTGGCCGGAGGCTTCGAGGAAGGCGTCGAGGATCGCCTCACGCTGCTTGGTGTGCTTGAGGCGGTGATCTTCGAGGTAGCGCGTCAGGGCCTCGCGTTCGAGGTCGTGGGGCATGCTCCGACCCTAATCGAAGGCCCCCCCCAGTTCAACCCGCGGACAGACCCGCCAGCAGATCTTCGGCGGACTCCGCCACTGCGTCGTCGGGGTCCTGCGCGAGCAGCCGGAGCTGCGTGCGCAGTCCGCTCGTCGCGCGCAGCCCCCCCGCGGCGTGCGCGGCGCGCAGCGCGTCGAGGGCCGCGCACACGAGCTCCGAATCGCGCGCGTCGAGGAACAGCGCGAGCAGGCCGTGGTCTTCGGGCAGCCCGAGCGCGGCGCGGTAGGCGCGGCAGGCCTCGGCGTGCTCCGGCGTCCCGTGCGCGTCGCGCAGGGCCTTCTCGAGCCGCGCGCCTTCGGCTCCTCCCTTCGCGGTGACGAAGAGGCCGTCGAGCTGCTTCAGGTACTGCTGCGTCGCGGCGCGCGTGCGCGCCTCGGCCGCGGGCCCGCGCGGCCGCGGCTCGGCGGACGACACGTGGCGGGATCGGTTGCGCATCGCGTCCCGCTCGCGCCAGCTTCGCTTGGGACGATCGTCGTCGTCGCGGCTCATCGGGCGGCTTCGGCCGCGGCGAGGTTCTCGCGTGCGGCATGGTTGTCGCAATCCAGGGCGACGGCGCGGCGGAATGCGCGGAGGGCTTCGCCCTGCCGGCCGGCCGCCGCGTACGCGAGGCCCAGATGGTTCTGGATCTCCGACGAGTCCGGCACGAGCGTCGCGGCGTGCTCCAGGTCGACGATCGCCGCGCCCGGCGCCCCGTCGTCCAGCTCCGCCGTACCGCGCTGATACAGGCGCGCGCCCTCGTACGTCGTACAGGCGGCGAGGGTCGGGGCCAGGAGCAGGAAGACGAGAGGGCCGAGCGCGCGTCTCACGCGGTCGTTGTACCCGCCCCACCCCCTGGGTGCAACGGACTGGGGGCGTTCCGTACGATTTCGATTGCCGTTTGCATGCGACCGTGTTAGGTAGGCGATCCATGAATAGCACCTCGACCCAGACTTCCTTCCACCCCGCCGGGGCCTCTGCGCGCAAGCGCAGGGAAACGGGTGTCGGTGTCGAAGAGGTGCTGCGCGTTCAGCCATGACGTGAGTGGAGCCCGAGACGGCCCGCCACGGAGGCCGCGAACGCGAGAGCGTTCGCGGCCTCCGGCGTTTCGGGGGTCGAGGGTTTCCGGAAGGGCGAGAGCCCGTGGAGCGGTAGATGGTCACCGAAATCCTCACGCCCGCCCCGGCGAGGGCGCGCCCCGCAGCCGGCGGCGTGCGCGAGGTGGCCGCCCTCGCCTACCCCATCGTGCTCACCCAGCTGTCACAGACGTTGATGCACCTCGTCGACTGCATCTTCGTCGGCCGGCTCGGTGCGGCCGAGCTCGGCGCGCTCGGGTTCGCGGGCATCTGGATCTGGACGGTGTTCTGCATCTTCAGCGGCTGCGCCAGCGGCGTGCAGACCTTCGTGTCGCAGGCCCACGGCTCGGGCGACCACGCCTCCTGCGGGAAGTGGGCGTGGCAGGGGCTCTACGCCGTGGTGCTGCCGGCGGCGATCACGGTGGCCGCCTTCGCCGCCTGCGCCGACCCCTTCCTGCGCGTGCTCGGCACGACACCCGAGATCCACGACCAGGCGCTGGCGTACGTGCGGATGCGTCCCCCGGGCATCGCGTTCCTCGCGGTGTGGATGGTGCTCGCGGCCTTCTTCCGGGGCCTCGGCGACACGCGCACGCCGCTCGTGGCGGCGATCGTCGCGAACGGCCTCAACGCCGTCCTCGCGTACGGACTGGTGTTCGGGAAGCTCGGCCTCCCGGCCTGGGGCATCGCGGGCGCGGGCGTCGCGACCTCGATCGCGGAGGGCGTCGGCGCCGCGCTCCTCTTCGCGGCGCTCTTCCGGGGCGGCGTGGTCCGCGCGTTCGCGACCCGGCCCGTGGCCCCCAATCCGCGCGAGATCCGGCGCTTCCTCCGTACGGGCGCGCCGATCGGCGGGCAGTGGCTGCTGGACATGAGTGCGTTCGCCCTCTTCACGACGCTCGTGGCGCGCATGGGCACGGCGTCGATGGCGGCGAACCAGGCGATGCTCTCGCTGCTCTCCCTGTCCTTCATGCAGGCCGTGGGGATCTCGCTGGCCGCCACGACCCTGGTCGGGCGCTACAAGGGCGCGCGCGACCTCGAGTCCGCGGCGCGCAGCTTCCGCTCCGCCGCGAAGCTCGGCCTCCTGCTCGCCGCCGTCGTGGCCGCGCTGTTCGTCGCCGTCCCGGAGCAGCTGCTGCGGATGTACGTGGACGATCCGCAGGTGCTCGCCTTGGGGCGGCCGCTCCTCGCGCTCGGCGCCGCGTTCCAGCTCTTCGACGCGATGGCGATCGTCGCCGCCGGCTCGCTGCGCGGCGCCGGTGACACGCGCTGGCCGTTCGTCGTGCAGACGAGCCTCGCCTGGACGCTGCGTCTTCCGCTCGCATGGCTGTTCGCCGTGACGCTCGAAGGCGGCGTCGTGGGCGCCTGGTACGCAGAGTTCGTGTTCATCTCGACGCTCAGCGCCGCGTTCGTGTGGCGCTTCCGGTCTGGGGCGTGGAAGCGCGTGGAGATCTAGCGCCGGGGCTCAGGCCGCGGGCAGCTCCACCTGCGCGAGCACCGGCAGGTGGTCCGAGGCGCGACGCGCGGCGACGGTCGAGTGCGTGCGCAGCTCGACGATCCGGGCGCCCCGGGCGTAGACACGGTCGAGGGCCAGCACCGGCGCGGCGGCCGGGAAGCTCGCGGGCCACTCGAGGTCGCCATGCCCCTTGAGCGCGCCTTCGAGCGCGCGCGTCGCCTTGCAGCGCCGCCACGCGTTCATGTCGCCGAGCAGGATCGCGGGACCGGACAGGAGCTGCGGGTGCTCGAGCAGCTCGCGCACCTGGCGGTGTCGCGTGCGGTCGACGAGCGCGAGATGCGTCGCGATCACGCCGAGCGAGCCCGCGTCGCCGTCGAACCGCGCGGCGACCGCGACCCGCCGCTCGAGGCGCGAGTAGGAGAGATCGAGGGTCGAAACGCTGAGGATCGGCCAGCGCGACAGGATCGCGTTGCCGAGCTCCCCGTGGCGGTGGACGCGCGTCGCCGCGAACGCCAGATGGAGGCCGAGGACGTCCGCGAGCCGCTCGAGCGGGTCTTCGCCCTTGAACGGCCGCAGCACCTCCTGGAGCGCGATCACGTCGGCAGGGAGCTCCGAGATCACGAAACAGGCCCGCGCCGGGTCGGGCTCGCTCCGTCCATTGAGCCCCGTCCAGCGGTGCACGTTGTAGGTCGCGACCTGGATCTGGCGTCCCATCTCGCTGGGATGGATCGGCACGGCGGGCGCCCGGACCAAGCACAATTCGCGCAACGGCGCGTGAGAAGCGGTGCGCCGCGGGGAAGCGCTCGCGGGGGCGGACTTCGGCCGCTTCGTCTTCGGGCGCTTCCTGCCGACGAGCTTGCGCGCGCTGCGGGCGCGCGACTTCAGGCGATCGCGAAGGTTGGCCATGCGTGAGAGGGGACCTCGGCCTCCGGCGGGAGGATAGCCGATGCGGGTGCCGCGGCGCGGCCCTCCTGCGCACGCGCGAGGACCGGCAACCGCCGCGCGATCCGGGCGCGACCGCGCGGGAAACGCGCCGTCGCCCAAGGCCCCCGGGAGGACGACCGATACGCAGGTGGGATGTCTCGCCGGTCCAGGAGCCCGCTCGATCCGCTGACCACAGCGCCGTCCGTGCGCGCCGCCGCGCGCGCGCTCGTCGAGGCCGTCGCGCAGGAGTCGGCCTCCCGCGCGCTCGACGCGCGGAGCTACGCGCAGGCCGTGCGGGCGATCGGCGACGTCCGGGGCCGCCCGCTGCTCTTCCCCGCGCTCGCGGCGGGGGGCGGTCGGGGCGCGCGGGTGAGGCTCGCCGACGGGCGCTGGCTCCTCGACTTCATCGGTGGCATCGGTGTGTATGGGCTCGGGCACGCCGACTCCGACCTGCTCGAGACGGCGGCCACCGCGTCGGCGATGGACGCCGTGTTCCAGGGCCATCTCCTCCCGGGCCCCGAGTACCTGCGGCTCTCGCGCGCGCTGCTGCGGCACGCGGGCCCCCGCCTGCGCCACGTCTGGCTCGGCACCTGCGGCGCGATCTCGAACGAGAACGCGCTCAAGCTGATCTACCAGAAGCACGCGCCGGCCGACCGCATGGTCGTCTTCGAGCACGGCTTCTCGGGACGGACGACCACGCTCGCCGAGCTCACCGACAAGCCGGCGTTCCGCGAGGGGCTCCCTTTGCGCGGGAACGTGCTCCACGTACCCTTCCACGATCCCGCGGATCGGGCCTCGGGCGCCCGCAGCCTGGCGGCTCTCGACGCCCACCTCTCCCGCTACCCCGGACGCATCGCGGGCATGCTGTTCGAGCTCGTCCAGGGCGAAGGCGGCGTCCGCACCGCTCCACGGGAGTTCTTCGTCGCATTGATGCAGCGCTGCCGCGCCGCCGGCATCGCGGTCTGGGTGGACGAGGTGCAGACCTTCGCGCGTACGGGCGAGCTGTTCGCATATCGCACCCTCCGCCTCGAGCCCTGGGTCGACGTCGCGACCGTCGGCAAGGTGCTCCAGGGCAGCGCGGTGCTCTACACACCGGAGTACAACCCGCGCGAGGGTCTCGTAGCCGGCACCTATGCCGGCGCGACGGCGGGCATGGCCGTCGGCGCGCGCATCATCGAGCGCCTGGAGAGCGAGGGCTACCTCGGTCCGAAGGGCCGCGTCGTAGCGCTGCAGCGACGGCTCGCGCGGCGTCTGACCGCGCTCCGGCGCCGCCTGCCGCGCGCGGTCGGAGCGTCGTCGGGCATCGGCGCGATGCTCGGCTTCGTCCCGTTCGACGGCAGCCGGCCCGTGGCGAACGCCGTGCTGCAGGCGGCGTTCGCGGAGGGTCTCCTCGCATTCAGCGCGGGCGCCGGCCCGACGAAGCTGCGGCTCCTCCCGCCGCTGAACGTGACCGGGGAGGAGCTCGATGCCGGGTTCGCGATCCTCGAGAAGGCGCTGCGCACGGTCGGCGAGGCGAAGGGGCTTCCGTGCTGATCCTCCGGCCGGTGGCGCTCGACGATCTCGACGACCTCGTCGCACTGGCGCGGCAGCTCGATTCGATGAACCTGCCGGCGGAGCCAGACTACCTGGGACGCCTGATCGAGACGTCGGTCGCGTCCTTCGGCGCCGGGGGCTCCAGCGCCGACCGGCCGCAACGCGCCTCCCGGGGCTACGTGTTCGTGCTCGAGGACCTGCGCACGCGGCGCTGCGTCGGAACGTCGCTGATCCTCGCGAAGCACGGATCGACCGCCTCGCCCCACTACTGGCTCGAGGTCTCCACGGAGGAGCGCCAGAGCGCGGATCTCGGCAAGCGCTTCGTCCACACCAAGCTGCGTCTGCGTTCCAGCGAGGATGGGCCGACGGAGATCGGCGGCCTCATCCTCGACCCGGCCTACCGGCGCCATCCCGAGAAGTGCGGCAAGGCGCTCTCGATCGTCCGGTTCGCCTGGATCTCCGCGCACCCCGATCGCTTCGAGCGCGAGATCATCGCGGAGATGCTGTCGCCGTTCGAGGCGCCGGGCCAGAACCTGCTCTGGGACGCGTTCGGCGCGCGCTTCACCGGCCTCCCGTTCCGCGAAGCCGACCACCTTTCGGCCCGCAGCAAGCGCTTCATCGCCGACCTCTTCCCACACGATCCGGTGTACGTGACGCTCTTTCCCGAGAACGTGCAGGCCATGATCGGGACGCCCGGCGACACGGCTCGCGCCGCGGTGCGCATCCTCGAGGCCGTCGGCTTCCGCTACCTCTCGCAGGTCGACCCCTTCGACGGCGGGCCGTACTACGGCGCCGCGCGCGACGCCATCTCGTCCGTGCGCGACCGGCGCGAGCTCGTGCTGCCTTGCCTCGCGGACGCGGCAGCGGGTGACGTCGAGGGCCGGCTGGCGCTCGTCTCCACCGAGGCCGCGTACGGCTTCCGCGCGACGGTCGTGCCGCTCGATCCCGCGGGTGCGCCGATCGTCTCCCGAGAGTGTCGCGACGCGCTCGGCGCGAAGAAGGGCGACCGCGTCGCGGTCACGCCCCTGCCCTGACGCGATGCAGGGCGTCCTGCGCAGCCTCTCCCCTTCGGACCCGGCGGACGAGCTCGGTGCCTTCGTGGTCGCGGATGCGGACGCGGTGGACGCGGCGGTCGCCCGCGCGCGCGCGGCGTTCCCCACCTGGCGCGACGCGGGCCTGACGGCCCGCTCCGGCGTGCTGCGCCGCTTCGCCGTGCTGGCGCGGGAGCGCGCGGACGCGCTGGCGCAGCTGCTGGCTCGCGAGGTCGGAAAGGCGCTCTGGGATGCGCGCAGCGAGGCCGCCCTGCTCCCGGCGAAGGTCGACGTGACGCTCGCCGAGGGCCTGCGCTTCGTGGCCCCGATCGAGGCGGGGGCAGGCGCACGCGCCACGACGCATCCGCGCGGCGTGCTGGCCGTGCTCGGGCCGTTCAACTTTCCCGCGCACCTCCCGAACGGCCACATCGTGCCGGCGCTCGCCACGGGGAACACCGTGGTGTGGAAGCCGAGCGAGCTCGCGCCGGCGGTCGCCGAGTGGGTGGCCGCGCTCTGGCGCGAAGCGGGTCTTCCACCCGGCGTGCTCGAGGTCGCGCAAGGCGGCGCGGCGACGGGGAGCAGCCTCGCGCTCCATCCCGACGTGGACGGCGTCCTCTTCACCGGCTCGTGGAGCACCGGGCGCGCGCTCGCAGCAGCCGTGCTCGACCAGCCGGGCAAGCTGCTCGCGCTCGAGCTCGGCGGCAAGAACGCTCTGGTCGTGCTGCGCGACGCGGATCTCCGCCTCGCCGTCGCGGAGGCCGCGACCTCGATCTGCGCGACGACCGGCCAGCGCTGCTCGTCGGCCAGCCGGATCTTCGTCGAGCGGCCGCTGCTGGACGCCTTCGCCGACCGCCTCACGGCGGCGCTCCGCGGCGTGCGCATCGGCGCGCCCCTCGAGCCCGGCGTCTTCATGGGGCCGCTCGTATCGCGTGCCGCCTTCGACAAGGTGGCTTCCTTCCGGGCGCAGGCGGGCGCGGCCGGCGGCGAGCGCGTCCTCGACGTCGACCCCGGTCTCGCGCCCCCGTTCGTGGGCCCTGGCCTCGTCCGGTTCACCGACACGCGACAGGATCACCCCTACCAGCGCGCGGAGATCTTCGGTCCCGAGGCCGCCCTGTACCCCGTCGAGGACCTCGACCATGCCATCGACGCCGTCAACGACTCGGACTACGGGCTCGTCGCCTCGGTCATGACGGCCGACCGCGCGGCCTACGAACGCTGCATCGGCCGCGTGCGGACGGGTCTTCTGAACTGGAACCGGGGGACGATCGGCGCATCCGGCCGGCTCCCGTTCGGGGGCGCGAAGCGCAGCGGCAACGACCGGCCGGCGGGCATCCTGGCCGCGCTCTACTGCACGACGCCCCAGTCGCACCTCGAGCACGCGGGAGGCTTCGACCCGAAGACCCTGCCGCCCGGGATGCCCGAGCCGTGACGGCCGCGACCGGCCTGCGACGCACGGTGCTCATGGGCGACCCGACGCACTTCAGCGTCAAGGGCGGGGCGAACCCCCATACGCGTACGCGCTGGGGCACGAGGCGCAGCGTCGACCGCGGGCGTGCGATCGCCCAGTGGCGCCGCCTGCACGACGTGCTCTGCGACCTCGGCGTGCGCGTGATCGTGGTGCCGCCCGACCCGGCGCAGCCCGGCCTCGTCTACCCGGCGAACGCGGGCTTCCTGACCGACGTGGACGCCGAGAAGCCGGTGGCCGAGAAGCGCTTCCATCTCTCCAACCTCCTCCCCACGCGCGCCGGCGAACGGACGCACTACGAGAAGGTGCTCCAGGCCCACGGCGTCCCCACCGGGCGCATCGACGAGCGCTACCGCTTCGAGGGCGAGGCGGACTTCTTCCCGGTGGGAGGGCGCTACCTGCTGACGCACGGCCGCGTGGAGCGCCAGCGTTTCGTGCCCGCGCTCGCGATCCCGCCGTGGCGGCGCGTCTACGGCTTCCGCACCGACGCGCGCGTCGAGGGTCTGCTGGCGGACATCGTGGCGCCTACCCCGGTCGTGCGCGTCGAGCTCGTGCTCGAGGCGCACTACCACGGCGACACCGCGCTCTGCGCCTTCGGTCCGCGGCGCGAACATCTGCTCGTGTACCGCGAGGCGCTCTCGCCCGACTCGTGGGAGCGCGTGCGGGCGGCCTTCGGCGAGCGCCTCGTCGAGCTCTCGCGCGACGACGCCGCGCGCTACGCCGCGAACTCCTTCACCCTCACGCAGGGTGGATCGTCGTCGCTGGTGCTCCCGGGCGGCGTGTCGGAGCGCCTCCTGGCCGAAGTGCGCGAGCGGGGCGTGACACCGATCGTGGTCGACGTGTCGGAGTTCCTCAAGAAGGGCGGCGGCAGCGTGAAGTGCATGATCGGCGACCTGGGGCCGCTGGAGGATCTCCGAACGCCCACGATCGTTGCCGATCGATTCTCGATCGCTAGGCTGGAACTCGGTAGCGCGACCTCCGCGGGTCCTCGGGCCTGCGAAGCGCCGCGATCGCTTCGTGCAGTCGACGATCGGCGTGCGGCGCGCGAGCGCCCGGAATGGGAGCGAACCCCATCGACGTGATCGAGGGAGTCCGAGGGTGGAAATGGACGGACGGCGACGACGACACGACGGTGCACCGGGCGCCGGAACCGCGTCGCCTTCCGCCCCGTCGGGCCCGGAGCCCGGCGTCTGGCTCTCGAAGACACAGCCTCCCTCGCGTGTCGTGATCGAGGACGTGGAGCCCGAAGTCGATGGGGGACGCTTTCCGATCAAGCGCATCGTCGGCGAATCGGTGCGCGTCTCTGCTTCCATCTACGCCGACGGGCACGACCGAGTGGCGGCGGCGCTCTGCTTTCGCGCTGGGGGCGACCGCGATTGGATCGAGACTCCGATGCGGCCACGACGCGACGGCCGGTTCGAGGGCGAGTTCCGCCCGAGCGGTCTCGGCCGTTTCGAGTACACGATCCGGGCCTGGATCGACCGCTTCGCGACCTGGCGCTCGGGACTCGAGCGCAAGGTCGAGGCCGGACAGGAAGTGAACAGCGAGCTGCTGGAGGGCGCGGGCCTGCTGCGCGAGGCGATCGGGCGCGCCGGCGGCGCCGACGCCGCCTGGCTCCGGACGCAGGCCGCCGTGATCGAGGGTTCCGGGGCCAAGCGCATCGACGCCGCCCTCGCCCCCGAGCTCGCGGCCTGCATGGCGCGAAATCCGGACCGCAGCCGCGGCACGGACGCCGGATGCGCGCTGCAGGGGATCGTCGAGCGCGCTCGCGCTGCGTCGGGCGCGTGGTACGAGCTCTTCCCTCGTTCCTGCGCGGACGAGCCCGGCCGCCACGGCACGCTCGCGGACACGATGCGGCGACTGCCGTACGTGGCCAGCATGGGGTTCGACGTGCTGTATCTGCCGCCGATCCACCCGATCGGCGTCGCGCACCGCAAGGGGCGCGACAACGGGCCCGCCGCGGCCCCGGGCGATCCGGGCAGTCCCTGGGCCATCGGCTCCTCCGAGGGGGGACACACGGCCGTGCACCCCGCCCTCGGCACGCTCGCAGACTTCGACGACCTGGTGAAGCGGGCGCGGGATCTCGGGCTCGAGATCGCTCTCGACCTCGCCTTCCAGTGCTCGCCCGACCATCCCTGGGTCACGAAGCACCCCGGATGGTTCCATCACCGGCCCGACGGGAGCATCCAATACGCCGAGAATCCGCCCAAGAGATACCAGGACATCTACCCGCTCGACTTCGAGTGCGCGCAATGGAAGGAGCTGTGGCAGGAGCTGCGCGGCGTGGTGCTCTTCTGGATCGAGCACGGCGTCTCGATCTTTCGGGTGGACAATCCGCACACCAAGCCGTTCGCGTTCTGGGAGTGGCTGATCGACCAGGTGCGCGAGGCGCACCCCGAGACGGTCTTCCTCGCAGAAGCCTTCACCCGGCCCAGCGTGATGCGCCAGCTCGCGAAGCGCGGCTTCTCGCAGTCCTACACCTACTTCACGTGGCGCAACACGCGCGCAGAGATCGTCGAGTACGCGACCGAGCTCTCGCACACGGCCGTGCGCGAGTACATGCGGCCGAACTTCTTCGCCAACACGCCGGACATCCTGCACGAGTACCTGCAGGCCGGCGGCCGCGCCGCCTTCCAGATCCGTCTGGTGTTGGCCGCGACCCTGGCCGCCAGCTACGGCATCTATGGGCCCCTCTTCGAGCTCTGCGTGGACGAGGCGGTGCCCGGCACCGAGGAGTATCTCGGGTCGGAGAAGTACCAGGTCCGGCATTGGGACCTCGACCAGCCGGGAAGCTTGCGCGCGTACGTCACACGGGTGAACGCGATCCGTCGCGAGAACCCCGCGCTCTTGCAGGACGCACGCCTGCGCTTCTGCGAGGTGGACAACGAGCGCCTCGTCGCCTACGTGAAGAGCTCCGTCGACTTCTCGAGCGTGATGCTCGTCGTGGTGAACCTCGATCCGCATCGCACGCAGTCGGGATGGCTCGAGCTCCCGCTGGACGAGCTCGGGATCGACCCGCACCAGCCCTACCAGGTGCACGATCTCCTCGGCGGCGCGCGTTACCTCTGGGATGGACCGCGCAACTTCGTGGCGCTCGATCCCGCGGCGGTGCCCGCCCACGTGTTCCGTCTCCGCCGGCGCATCCGCACCGAGCGGGACTTCGACTACTTCCTGTGAGCAACGACCCGTCACGACGGAGGATGCGCGACGTCGCAGCGGGCGCCGCCGAGGAGGCTCCGCTCTGGTACAAGGATGCGATCTTCTACGAGGTTCGCGTCGGCGCCTTCCAGGACAGCGACGGCGATGGCATCGGCGACTTCCAGGGCCTGACGTCGAGGCTCGACTACATCCACGACCTCGGCGTCACCACGCTGTGGCTGCTGCCGTTCTGCCCGTCGCCGATGCGCGACGACGGATACGACATCTCGGACTACACCGGGGTCCACCCCGAAGCCGGAACCCTGGAGGACTTCAGGGTCTTCCTGCGCGAGGCGCACCGGCGGGGCCTGCGCGTCGTCACCGAGCTCGTCATCAACCACACCTCCGACCAGCATCCCTGGTTCCAGCGCGCGCGGCGCGCGCCGCCGGGAAGCCGCTGGCGCAACTTCTACGTCTGGAGCGACAAGCCGGACAGGTACGGCGAGACACGGGTCATCTTCAAGGACTTCGAGCACTCGAACTGGACCTGGGATCCCGTCGCGAAGAGCTACTACTGGCATCGCTTCTACGCGCACCAGCCGGATCTCAACTTCGATCACCCCGACGTGCGGCGCGCGGTGCTGCGCTTCCTCGACTTCTGGCTCCGCCTTGGCGTGGACGGCCTGAGGCTGGACGCGATCCCCTACCTCTTCGAGCGCGAGGGCACGAACTGCGAGAACCTGCCCGAGACGCACGCGTTCCTGCGCGAGCTCCGGCGCCACGTGGACCAGAAGTTCCGTGACCGCATGCTGCTCGCGGAGGCCAACCAATGGCCCGAGGACGCCATCGCCTACCTGGGGAACGGTGACGAGTGCCACATGGCGTTCCATTTCCCGGTGATGCCGCGGCTGTTCATGGCGCTCCACATGGAGAACCGCTTTCCGATCATCGACATCCTGCAGCAGACGCCGGAGATCCCCGAGACCTGCCAGTGGGCGCTCTTCCTCCGCAATCACGACGAGCTCACGCTCGAGATGGTCACGGACGAGGAGCGCGACTACATGTACCGCGTCTACGCCCACGACCCGGAGGCGCGCATCAATCTCGGCATCCGCCGCAGGTTGGCCCCCCTGCTGGGAAACGACCGGCGCCGGATCGAGCTGATGAACGCCCTCCTCTTCTCCCTTCCCGGCACGCCGGTGATCTACTACGGCGACGAGATCGGCATGGGCGACAACGTCTACCTCGGCGATCGCAACGGCGTACGCACGCCGATGCAGTGGAGCTCCGACCGCAATGCAGGCTTCTCGCGCGCGAACCCGCAGCGGCTCTACCTGCCCATCATCATCGACCCCGAATACCACTACGAGAGCGTGAACGTCGAGGCGCAGCAGAACAACCTGCACTCGCTGCTGGTCTGGATGAAGCGCCTGATCGCTCTGCGCAAGCGCTACAAGGCCTTCGGTCGCGGGAGGATCCAGTTCCTCGCGCCCGCCAACCGGCGCGTGCTCACCTTCATCCGCTGCTTCGGGGAAGAACGCATCCTCGTGGTGGCCAACATGTCCCGCTTCGTCGAGTACGTGGAGCTCGACCTCTCGGAGTTCAAGGGCATGGTGGCCATCGAGCTCTTCGGCCGGAAGCCGTTCCCGCCGATCGGCGACCTGCCGTATCTGCTGACGCTCGGACCCCATGCCTTCTACTGGTTCTCGCTCGAGCGCATGCAGGCGGAGGGCGAAGCCCTGGTCGACGGCGGCGAGCCGCGCGCCGCCCAGCTTCGCGTGAGGGGCTCCTGGCAGAACGTGTTCCGGGCGGAGGGGCGCTCCGCCCTGGAGGCGGCGCTGCCGGCCGTGCTGCTTCGCCGGCGCTGGTTCGCCGGCAAGGCGCTCGAGCTCAAGTCCGCATCGATCCTCGAGGCGATCGACGTCCCCGGCAAGCTCGGCGGCTCGGGGCATCTGCTGCTGGTGCGCGTCGACTACGCGGGTGGCGGCCACGAGACCTACGCGGTGCCGCTCGCCTTCGCGGCCGAGCCGGGCGCCGAGTCGTTGCGTCGCGAGAAACGCCACGCCGTGATCGCGGAGCTGCAGGTGGAGGGCCGCGACGGGGAGGTGTCCGGGGTGCTCTACGACGCCCTCGAGGAGGCCGACTTCTGCGGCGCCCTGCTGGACGCCGTCGAGCGCCGACGCCGCCTGCGGGGCTCCGCCGGCGAGCTGCTGGCCACTCGGACGCAGGCCTTCCGGGAGCTGCGCGGCGACCTCGAGACACCGCTGCGCGGCGCCGTGCTTCGCGCGGAACAGAGCAACACCTCCTTGGTGTATGGCAACCGGTTGATCCTGAAGCTCTACCGGCGGCTGTCCGACGGGGTGAATCCGGATCTCGAGATGGGCCGCTACCTCACCGAGCGGACGAGCTACACGCACGTGGCCCAGGTGGCGGGCGCGCTCGAGTACCGCACGCCGAAGGGAGAGCCGATCACGCTCGGCGTGCTGCAGGGCTTCGTCCCCAACGAGGGGGACGCCTGGCGCTACACGCTGGACGAGCTCGAGGCGTACTACGAGCGCGCCCTCGTGCGACCGGCCGAGGCCGAGCCGCCGCAGCGGCCGTCGACGGACCTGCTGGAGCTCACCGCACAGGATCCGCCGGCGCTGCTCCGCGAAATGGTCGGCACCTACCTCGAGACGGTACGACTGCTGGCGTGCCGCACCGCCGAGCTGCACCTGGCGCTCTCGAACGATTCCGAGGATCCGATGTTCGCGCCGGAGCCGTTCACGTCGCTCTATCAGCGCTCGCTCTACCAGTCGATGCGAAACCTCGCAGCGCGCGTCTTCCAGCTGCTGCGCGATCGCATCCCGGCGCTTCCCGCGGAGATCGCCGAGGAGGCGGGGCGGCTCGCCCAGCGGGAGGGGGACGTGAATGCGGTCTTCCACAGGATCGTGGGCCACAAGCTGCTCGCGATGCGGATCCGCGGGCACGGGGACTTCCACCTCGGCCAGGTCCTGCATGCGGGCAACGACTTCGTGATCATCGACTTCGAGGGCGAGCCCGACCGTACGTTGACCGAGCGCCGCTTCAAGCGCTCTCCGCTGCGCGACGTCGCCGGGATGCTGCGCTCCTTCGAGTACGCCGCGCAGAGCGCCCTGCGCAGCTCGGTGCAGGACGGCGTGATCCGGCGCGAGGACGTCGCGACGCTCGAGCCCTGGGCCTGGTTCTGGCGACAGTGGGTGAGCTCCGCCTACCTGCGCGCCTACCTGCGAGGGATCGAGGGCTCGCAGCTGCTGCCGCGCTCTCGAGACGACCTCGGGGTGCTGCTGCGCGTGCTGCTGCTGGAGAAGAGCGTCTACGAGCTCGGCTACGAGCTCAACAACCGGCCCGATTGGGCGGCGATCCCGATCCGCGGGATCCTCGAGCTGCTGGGGACGGAGGGCTGACGGGCGGTCCCGCGGAGGCCGCGAGGGGATGGACGAGGATGACCGAGGACACCAAGACGTCGCGGCTCGGCGACCACGATCTGCACCTCTTCAACGAGGGCACGCATCTGCGCCTGTGGGAGAAGCTCGGCGCCCATCCCTCGACCTCAGACGGCCGGGACGGCACGCAGTTCGGCGTGTGGGCGCCCAACGCGTCCGGCGTCTCCGTGATCGGCGACTTCAACGGCTGGAAGGTCGGGTCGCATCCGCTGCGGCCGCGCGGCACGTCCGGGATCTGGGAGGGGTTCGTGCCCGGGGTGCGGCGGGGCAGTCGCTACAAATACCACGTGGTGTCACGCCGCGACGGCTATTCCGCAGACAAGGCGGATCCCTTCGCGCTCCACGCGGAGGTGCCGCCGGGAACGGCGTCGATCGTGTGGGAGCTCGAGCACGCGTGGTCCGACGACGCTTGGATGCAGCAGCGCGCTCGCGCTCGCAGCCTCGAGGCGCCGATGGCGATCTACGAGGTGCACCTCGGCTCCTGGCGGCGCGTGCCGGAGGAGGGAGGACGAAGCCTCTCCTATCGGGAGCTCGCACCTGCGCTCGCGGACTACGTCTCCTCGATGGGCTTCACGCACGTCGAGTTCCTCCCGCTGATGGAGCACCCCTTCTACGGCTCCTGGGGCTACCAGACCACCGGCTACTTCGCTCCCAGCAGCCGCTGGGGCACGCCGCAGGACCTGATGTACCTGATCGACGTACTGCACCAGCGCGGGATCGGCGTGATCCTCGACTGGGTGCCGTCCCACTTCCCGACCGACGAGCATGCGCTCGGCTACTTCGACGGGACGCACCTCTTCGAGCACGGCGATCCGCGCCAGGGTCTCCATCCCGACTGGAACAGCTTCATCTTCAACTACGGCAGACACGAGGTGCGGAGCTTCCTGCTCTCGAGCGCCATGTACTGGCTCGAGTGCTATCACGCCGACGGCCTCCGCGTCGACGCGGTGGCCTCGATGCTCTACCTCGACTACTCGCGCAAGGAAGGCGAGTGGATTCCCAATCTGCACGGCGGTCGCGAGAATCTCGAGGCCGTCGACTTCCTGCGCCGCTTCAACGAAGACGTCTACGCGGGCCATCCCGGCGTCCACACCACTGCCGAAGAGTCGACGGCCTGGCCGAGGGTGTCGCGGCCCACCTACCTCGGCGGGCTCGGCTTCGGCATGAAGTGGGACATGGGCTGGATGCACGACACGCTCCAGTACTTCTCGCGCGACCCGATTCATCGTCGCCGCCACCACGGCGAGCTGACGTTCCGCGGCATCTACGCCTTCAGCGAGAACTTCGTGCTGCCGCTGTCTCACGACGAGGTCGTCTACGGGAAGGGATCGCTGATCGGAAAGATGCCCGGAGACGAATGGCAGAAGCGCGCCAACCTGCGCGCCCTGCTCGGCTACATGTACGCCGCGCCCGGGAAGAAGCTCCTCTTCATGGGCGGCGAGATCGGGCAGTGGCGCGAGTGGAGCCACGAGGCGAGCCTCGACTGGCACCTCCTCGAGCAGGATTCGCACCGCGCGCTCCAGCGCTGGGTGCGGGATCTCAACACCTGCTACCGCGGCGAGCCCGCGCTGCATCAGCTCGACTTCGATCCGGCCGGCTTCGCCTGGATCGATTGCAACGACGACGAACAGAGCACGCTCACCTTCCTACGAAGGTCGCGCACCCCCGGCGACAGCATCGTCGTGGCCTGCAACCTCACGCCGGTGCCGCGCCGCAACTTCCGGATCGGGGTGCCGAATGGAGGCTTCTGGAAGGAGATCCTCAACAGCGACGCCACGCTCTACGGCGGCAGCGGCCAGGGCAACCTGGGCGGCGTCGACGCCGCGCCCGTCTCCTGGCACGGCCATCCCCAGTCGCTGAACGTGACCCTGCCCCCCTTGGCCGTGGTGATGTTCAAGCCCTTGCCGGGCTAGCGGCCGCCGCGTGCCGAAGACCGCCATGATCGTCCCGAAGCAGCGCGTCCGGCCCGGCGAGCCGTATCCGCTCGGCGCGATCGACGATCCCGCGATCCGCCGCCTGCGCTTGCGCCAGAACGGCGAGCGCGACGGGAGCCGGCGTACCGAGCCGTGAGGCGCGCCCACCGGATGCCCTTCGGCGCGGAGCTCGAGCCGGAAGGGGGCGTGCGCTTCCGGATCTGGGCGCCCGCCGCCGAGCAGGTGGACCTCCTGCTCGAGGGCCCGGCGCCGCCGGCCCGGCAACCGATGCAGCCCGTCGGGCACGGCTTCTTCGAGGCGCGTCTCGCCGACGCCGGGGCCGGCCAGCTCTATCGCTTCGCGCTCGCCGACGGAAGGTGCTTTCCGGATCCCGCGTCCCGGTTCCAACCGCGGGACGTGCACGGCCCGAGCGAGGTGATCGATGCCGCCGCCTTCCCGTGGCGCGACGCTGGCTGGCAGGGTCGGCGCTGGGAGGAGGTCGTCCTCTACGAGCTGCACGTGGGCGCCTTCACGTCCGCGGGGAGCCACGCCGGCGTGGCCGCCCGCCTCGACCATCTGGCGGACCTCGGCGTCACGGCGCTCGAGCTGATGCCCCTCGCGGAGTGCCCGGGCGGCCGCAACTGGGGCTACGACGGCGTGTATCCCTTCGCGCCCGAAGCCCGCTACGGCCGGCCCGAAGCGCTCAAGGCGCTGATCGACGCCGCGCACGGACGTGGGCTCATGGTGTTCCTCGACGTCGTCTACAACCACTTCGGCCCGGAGGGGAATCATCTCCACGCCCACGCGCCGGACTTCTTCACGGAGCGCCACCAGACGCCGTGGGGCCCAGCCATCGACTTCGAGGGACCGCGCAGCCGCGCGGTGCGGGACTTCTTCGTCCACAACGCGCTCTACTGGATCGAGGAGTACCACATCGATGGTCTGCGCCTCGACGCCGTGCACGCGATCCACGATGCGACGTCGCCCGACGTCCTGGCGGAGCTGGCGCGGGCCGTGCGCGCCGCGACGCCGACCGGTCGCCACGTGCACCTCGTGCTGGAGAACGATCGCAACGAGGCGTCTCGGCTGGCGCGCGACGAAGCGGGGTCACCCCGCAGCTTCGTCGCGCAGTGGAACGACGACGCGCACCACGCCTTCCACGTGCTGCTGACGCGTGAGAGCGCGGGCTACTACGAGGACTACGCGCACGATCCGATCGGGCTCCTCGGGCGCTGCCTGACGGAAGGCTTCGCCTACCAGGGAGAGCCCTCGAAGCACCGCGGTGGGCGGCCGCGCGGAGAGTCGAGCGCCGGGCTGCCGCTCACGGCGTTCGTGAACTTCCTGCAGAACCACGATCAGATCGGCAACCGCGCCCTGGGCGAGCGGCTGACGCGGCTCGCCTCGCCGCACGCGCTCGACGCGGCGAGCGCGATCCTCCTGCTCGCGCCCTCGCCCCCGCTTCTCTTCATGGGCGAGGAATGGGGCGCGCTCGAGCCGTTTCCGTTCTTCTGCGACTTCGGGGCCGACCTGGCGGCGCTCGTGCGGGACGGTCGTCGCCGCGAGTTCGCAGCGTTCCCGCAGTTTCGAGACGACGCCGCGCGGGGTCGCATCCCGGACCCCGGCGCCGAGGAGACCTTCGCGAGCGCCGTGCTCCGGTGGGAAGCGCTCGAACGGCCCGCGCACGCCGCGCGGCTCCGGCTTCACCGCGAGCTCCTCGCGCTGCGCCAGCGCGAGATCGTGCCGCGGCTGCGCGGACTCCGCGGAGGCGCGGGACGCTACGCGTGCCTGGGCGCGCGCGCGCTGCACGTGCGCTGGCGGCTGGGCGACGGCGCCGCCCTCTCGCTCTGCTGCAATCTCGGCGACGCAGCGCAGGTGGCCGCGCCTGCGTCGCCCGGGGGCCGCGTGCTCTACGCATCCCAGCCCGGCCTCGAGGCGCTGGTCGAGGCGGGCACGCTACCGCCCTGGTCGGTGTTCTGGCGTCTCGACGCCGCTCCGGCGCCGGGCGCGGGATGAGCGCGACCGAGCAGAACGCTGGCGCCGCGGGGCTCGCGGTCCCGAGCGCCACCTATCGGCTCCAGCTCCATGGCGCGTTCGGCCTCGGCGATGCCGAACGCGTGCTCCCCTACCTGGAGGCGTTCGGCGTGAGCCACGTCTACTGCTCCTCCTACCTCAAGGCTCGCGCCGGCAGCACCCATGGGTACGACGTGACGGACCACAACGCGCTCAACCCCGAGCTCGGAGGCGAGGAGGCCTTCGAGTCCTTCGTCGGCGCGCTGCGGAGCCGCGGGATGGGACAGCTCCTCGACTTCGTACCGAACCACGTCGGCATCGGGAAGGCGGAGAACGCGTGGTGGCTGGACGTCCTCGAGTACGGACGCGCCTCGCCCTACGCGGACTTCTTCGACATCGACTGGGAGCCCGCCAAGCGGGAGCTGCACGGAAAGGTGTTGCTTCCGTTCCTCGGAGACCACTACGGACGCTCGCTCGAGCGCGGCGAGCTGCGCCTCGCGTTCGATCCCGACTGCGGCGGCTTCAGCGTCTGGTACCACGACCACCGCTTCCCGATCGCGCCGCACTCCCACGCGAGGCTGCTCGGCGCCGCGCTGGCCGCGCTGCGGCGGGAGCCGGCGCCTTCTGGTGCCGTGGCGGCGCTCGAGCGTCTCACCGCCGCGGCGGAGGCGCTTCCGCGCTCCGACGCGTCGCCGGGCCGCCGCGCGGCGCTGAGGCCCGGCGCCGAGACGGGCAAGGCCGAGCTCGTGAAGCTCGTGGCGGCAGTGCCCGCGGTGTCGCGCGCGATCGCGGACGTGGAGCGGAGCTTCGCGGGGAGCGAGGGCAAGCCGCGCAGCTTCCGCCCGCTGCACCGGCTGCTCGAGGCCCAGCACTACCGACTCGCCTACTGGCGCGTCGCCGCCGACGAGGTCAACTACCGGCGCTTCTTCAACATCAACGATCTCGCCGGCCTCAAGATGGAGCGCGAGGACCTCTTCGAGCTCACCCACCGGCGCATCTTCGGCTGGATCGAGGAGGGCAAGCTCCATGGGCTCCGGATCGACCACGTCGACGGGCTCTTCGATCCCAAGGGCTACTGCGAGCGGCTGCAGAAGCGCGCTGGCGCACGCGGCCTGTACGTGGTGGTGGAGAAGATCCTGGCGCAGCACGAGCATCTGAGGAGCGAGTGGCCCGTCGCGGGCACGACCGGCTACGACTTCCTCAACCTGGTGAACGGACTCTTCGTGGATCCCGAAGGCCAGCGCGGCCTCGACCGGCTGTATCGGCACCTGCTCGGCGAGAGCCTGGTCTTCGACGACGTGCTCTACGCCTGCAAGAAGTTCGTGATGAACTTCCTGCTCGGAAGCGAGCTCCACGTGCTCGCGAACGAGCTCGATCGGCTCTCGGAGGCCAGCTGGCGCACACGCGACTTCACGCTCACCAGCCTGAAGGAGGCGCTGAAGGAGGTCGTAGCCTGCTTCCCCGTCTACCGCAGCTACGTCGACGCGCGCGGCGCCAGCGCCGAGGACCGCCGCGACATCGAGTGGGCGGTGTCCCAGGCGCGCAAGCGCAGCTCGGACCCGGAGACGAGCCTCTTCGATCTGCTCCAGGCCCTGCTCACGACGGACGTCCTGCGCGACCGCAGAGCGGGCTATCCACGAAGCGACGTCCTGCGCTTCGTCATGAAGCTCCAGCAGTACACCTCGCCCGTGATGGCGAAGTCGCTGGAGGACACGGGCTTCTACCGCTATTTCCGGCTGACGTCGCTCAACGAGGTGGGCGGCGACCCGCGCCGCTTCGGCGTCTCGGTCGCGGCCTTCCATCATCACAACCAGGAGCGCGCGCGTCACTGGCCCCACGGTCTGCTGGCGACCGCCACGCACGACACCAAGCGCGGCGAGGACGTGCGCGTTCGCATCGACGTGCTCTCCGAGATCCCCGAAGAGTGGTCCGCTCGCGTGCGACGCTGGACGACGCTCAACCGGCGGCACAAGCGCGAGGTCGCGGGCAGACGCGCGCCCGGGCCCAACGACGAGTACCTGCTCTATCAGACGCTGCTGGGAAGCTGGCCGGCGGCGCCGGACGGTCCACTCCCGGCCGACGCCGTCGACGCGTACCGCGAACGGATCGAAGCCTACATGGTGAAGGCCGTGCGCGAGGGCAAGGCGACCTCGAGCTGGCGCGCTCCGGACCAGGAGTACGAGACGGCGCTCGTGGACTTCGTGCGCGCGATCCTCGATCCGATCGGACGGAACCCGTTCCTCGCGGACTTCCGTGCTTTCGAGAGGCGCATCGCTCCGCTCGGCGTCGTGAACGGCCTCGCGCAGGTGCTGCTCAAGCTGACGGCGCCCGGTGTGCCCGACGTCTATCAGGGCTGCGAGCTGTGGGATCGAGCGCTGGTGGATCCCGACAACCGCCGACCCGTGGACTTCGAGCGTCGCGCCAGGCTGCTGGCGGAGCTGCGTCGCGCCCACGGCGAGCCAGGGGAGCCGACACGCGGCGCGGTCGCCCCACTGCTCGTCTCGTGGCCCGATGCCCGCATCAAGCTCCTGCTGCACTGGCGGCTGCTGGCGTTCCGCCGACGGTGCCCGGAGCTGTTTCGTGACGGGCAGTACGTTCCGCTCGCCGTGGCGGGCGCGCGCGCAGGCCACGTGGTGGCCTTCGCGCGCGTGGCGGGACCCGCGCGCCTCGTGGTGGCGGTGCCCCGCCTTTGCGCGGCGCTGCCGAGGGATCGTCACGGCTTTCCGCTCGGTGACGCCGCCTGGGAGGACACCCACGTCCTCTGCCCGGCCGACGAGAGCGCCTCGCGCTGGCGCGACCTCGTGAGCGGCCGCGAGCTCGACGCGACCAGGAACGGGGATGGCCTCGCGCTGCCCGTCGCCGGCCTCTTCGACGAGATCCCCCTCGCAGCCGTGATCCCGAGCGACGCCGGCCCGGTGGCGGACTAGTCGCTTCGTGGGCGGAGCGCAGGTGGAGCCTGCGGAGGAGCTGCGTCGCTGCGTGCGCGAGGCGCTGCAGGCCCTCGGCGTCCGCCGGCTCGTCTTCGCGATCCACGACGCCAACTTCCCCAGCGCGGCGGAGGAAGACACCGGACGCGGTGCGCCGACCTCGCGCGAGGGAATGCGTCTGCTCACCTTCGTGCGCGACCTCGGCTTCGACGGGATCCAGCTCGGGCCGCAAGGGCTCACGTCGGAGGGCAATCCCTCGCCCTACGACAGCGCGATCTTCTCGCGCAGCCTGCTCTCCATCGACCTCGCCACCCTCACGGAGCCGCAGCCCTTCGGCGCGCTCCTCGCTCGCGAGGAGCTCGCGCCGCTCGTCGCCGGCCGGCCCGCCGGACGCGCCGACCGGGTGGCTCACCGCTACGCCTGGCACGCGCACCACGAGGCCCTGCGCGCCGCGTACTCCACGTTCACGGCGGAACGATCCGGCGGGCGCACGGGCAGCCGCGCTGCGGCCCGGGCGCGTGCGGAACTCGCGCTGCGCTTCGAGCGCTTCAAGCGCGCTCACGCGCACTGGCTCGAGCGCGACGCGCTCTACGACGCGCTCCTCGCTGCGCACGGCGGGGCCACGTGGGCGCAGTGGAGTGGTGACGGCGCGCTGGACGCGCGCCTCTGGAGCCCGCGCCCCGGCGAGGCGGGCCGCTGCGAGCGGCGCCGTCGCGGGCTGCGCCTCCAGCACGCAGACACGCTGGAGCGTTACCGGTTCGGTCAGTTCATCGCTCACGAGCAGCACGCGCGGCTGCGCGAGGGCTGCGTGCAGCTCGGTCTGCGTCTCTTCGGCGACCTCCAGGTGGGATTCTCGGATCGCGACACCTGGAGCCGGCAGTCGCTGTTCCTCCCGAACTACGGACTCGGGGCACCGCCGAGCCGCACCAATCCCGAGGGCCAGCCCTGGGGCTACCCGGTGCTCGACCCGCACGGCTACTTCGTGCGCGGCGCCTCTCCCCGAGAGGGGCGCGCGCGGCCCGGACCGGTGCTGCGCCTCGTCGCCGCGCGCATGCACAAGGTCTTCTCCGAGTACGACGGGGTGCGCATCGACCATCCCCACGGCCTCGTCTGCCCCTGGGTCTACGACGTCGGGGATCCGGATCCGCACCGCGCCGTCCAGGCGGGCGCCCGCCTCTTCGCCTCGCCGGATCTGCCAGACCACCCCGCGCTCGCGCCCTTCGCGATCGCCGGGCGCGCCGACCTGAATCCCGACCCGCGCACGCCGCGTCACGCCGACGACTGGGTGGTGCGGCTCACGCCCGGGCAGGTCGAGCGCTACGGCGCGCTCTTCGACGTCGTGGTGCGCTGCGCCCGCGCCCACCGGCGTGACACCTCGGATCTCCTCTGCGAGGTGCTGAGCACGATCCCCCACCCGCTCTGCCGGGTGCTCGAGTCGCACGGTCTCGGCCGCTTCCGCGTGACGCAGAAGGCCGCGCTGGACGACCCGACCGACGGCTACCGCAGCGAGAATGCCGAGCCGGCGGACTGGATCATGGTCGGCACGCACGACACGCCGCCGCTCTGGCGCCTGCTCGGCGACTGGGAGCGTCGTGGCGAACTGACGGCCCGCGCGGCCCATCTGGCCGATCGCCTCGCCCCGGAGCCCGGGGAGCGCGCGGCCTTCGCCGAGGCGCTGGCACGGGACCCCGCCCTGCTCGCCCATGCGCAGTTCGCGGATCTCTTCGCGAGCCGCGCGCAACACGTCATGGTGTGGTTCGCAGACCTCTTCGGCCTGACGGACGTCTACAACGCGCCGGGCACGGTGCGCGAGGAGAACTGGACGCTCCGTCTCTCGAGCGATTGGCGGCGCGCCTATGGCGCGAACCTGCGCGCCGGGCGCGCGCTCAACCTGCCGTGGGCGCTCGCGCTGGCCCTGCGCGCACGCGACGCCGCTCGATCGCAGCGCGGACTGCTCGAGCGCCTCGAAGGGCTGGCGGCGGCGCAGCGCCTCGGAGCCGGCGCGGTGGGTGGGACCTGAGAGGCCGCCGGCGCGGGCGCCCGGCTCGGAGGTCGATCGGTCCCGTTGCTCCGGTCCGCTCGCCGCTCAGACGAGCCTCGCCCCACGGTCGTGGAGGAGCGAGCGGAGGATGGAGCGGTGACAGCGCTCTGGATCTGGGCAGTAGCACCCGACCGAGAAGTCCGTGCCCTGCGACAGCGCGGCGAGCAGGTCGAGCAGACGCGCGGCGGGAGCGGCCTTCATCTCCGCGCGGTACGCGCGCTCGAAGCGACGCCAGGATGCGTCGTCGGTCGCCGAGCGCGCGCTCTTCACGAGGGACTCGCCCGGAGCGACCTCTGGCACCCAGACGTCGTAGTAGTCGCGCGTTGCGATCTCCGCCCTCGGCACGCCGCGCGGCGGACGCCGCACCGTGCCCAGCCGCAGCCCCTCGCCGGGAGCACGCGGGTCGCCCAGTCGAACCACCCGGATCGCCATGCCCCTCCTCCTCCGCGCCGGCGACGCATGTGTCATCCTCTCGGCGTCCCCGACTCGCCGGACGACGAGTACGTCTACTGGCCGAACTGACGCGGAGCGTCCGCCGCGAACAGCTCCCGCCCTCGCAGGTCCGGAGGCGCGTCGAGACCGAGCCACGCGTGGACGGTCGGCGCCAGATCGACGATGTGCCCGTCGGCCCGGGCCGCGCCGAGCGCCGGTCCCGCGGCGACGAACCACCCCTCGTTCCGGTGGTTGCCCGAACGCCCGGAAGGGAGCCGGCCCCGCGCCGGGAGGCGCACGTCGCCGAAGCGCGGAGATCCGACGCCGGGCGATTCCGTCGCCGACGCGTCGGACCACGTGACGACGAGGTCCGGAAGGCCGTCGCGTTGCGTCGCTTCGGGGCTGGTGTCGCGCCACGCACGCTGCACGTCGTCCACGATCGGCTGTCCGGAGGCGAGGTCGCACCACGACCGCAGCTCGTCCGCGAGGCGATCGCACAGCGCGTCGTACTCCGCGCCGGGCGCGACGATCCCCCGTGGCTCGCGGCCGCGCAGGTTCACGCGCAGATATCCCGCCTGGTCCATCGGCAGCGGGAAGTAGGCGGTCTTCGACCAGTCGAACATGCGCGCGGACCAGACCGACACCAGCCGCTGTCGAACGGCGAGCGGCAGAAGCGAGACCGCATCCTCCGCGAGACGTGGCGGAAGGGCGGTCTTCACGCGGTAGAGCAGGCCGTGCTTCGGGGCGTCGTTCGCTCCGCCCCGCTGCATGCGGTCGATCAGCGCCGGACAGAGGTCCGACCAGCCGCGGTTCTTCCCCATGCCGTGGACCGCGAAGACCAGGACGCGCGCGCCCGCGGGCGCCGCCTCGAGCACGCGCGCGAGCGCCGCGTCGCAGGCCCTGTACACGTCGGCGAGCCCGCTCTCGAGCCGGAGACGGTCCTCGGGGGCGAGCGCCGCGACGGCCTCTCCGCCGAGCTGGCTCAGGTCGAAGAGGTAGTGGCCGGCGCGGTGCGGCGCGCCAAGGACGGCCAGGAAGAGGTCCCAGCGCTCGCGGCGGAGGAGCGAGGCGCACAGCTCCCCCTGCTGGCGCGTGCCCGACACCAGGTTGGACCGGAGCCGGAGCAGGGCAGCCGGGGTCTGCGGTCCGAAGTGCTCGGGCTCCAGGATCGGCCGGCCGAAGCTCCGCCGCAGCTCGCGCCAGACGCCCGGCGGCGCGGTGCCCCGGCTCACGAGGTCGTGGGTCGCCCAGCCTGCGATCTGGATCCCATCGATCTCGGCCGGCCGGCCGAGCGTCATCGGCACGTCGATCGCGCACACCCGAATGCCCGAACCGCGCCCCCAACGCTCCCAGAACGGACGCTCGGGCAGCCACGCGGGGTCGACCGTCTCGCAGCGCATGCGCTCCCGTCGCCAGAGCTTGCTGTGGTAGATGCCGTGCCACTCCGGACCCTTTCCGGTGTAGAAGGTCGGCCACACGCCGCCGGCGTAGGTCTCCGCCACCGACCGGAGCGGGCCGTGGACGCCGGCGCGCTGCAACGACGCGAGCGCAGGGAGCTCGCCGGCCGACGCGAGCGCCTGCACGAGCCGCCAGTCCGCGGCGTCCCACCCGATCATCACCACCGGAGCCGACGTCATCCCTCGTCTCCAGCGCGGCCGACGAGCTGCCACTCGCCCGGTCGCTCCAGGCCGCGCGCGCAGGCCGCCAGCACGAGGTGCGCCCGCACGCCGGCGTCGGCGTCCGCGAGGTCCGCAACAGGCTTCCCGGCGAGCGCCGATGCGAACGCCGCGAGCTGCGCGCCGAAGCTCGCTTCGGTCACGCTCGAGCGGCCCGGGAGCCGAGCGGCGAGCAGGTGCATGCGATCGAGGGTACGCAGCCAGGCCTCCGGCGGGAGCGACCGGCCCCGCGCGCAGCGTGCGAGGCCGTACGCCCGCGCCAGGACCGACTCGTCGCCCAGGGTGACCCATAGCCGCTCGCGATACACTGATCCGTGTGATGCAGCACACTCCACCCGCGTTGCCTCCTCGATCTCCAGCTCGTACCGGATCCGCTCGCCCGCTCCATCCGACGTGCGCGCGAGCGCGCGCACCGCGCGCACCTCGGATCCCAGGATCCAGGGTACGAGGTCGACCTGATGGGTCGCGACGTCGAACAGCGCGCCCCCGCCGGCCTCGGCGCAGCCGAGATGCGCGCTGACCGGCGCCCAGTCGCGGGGCGAGAAGGCGAGCTCCGACCGGACCGCGGAGACGCGCGCGCCCGCGTGGGCGACGAGCTCCCGCACGCGGCGGTACGGCGCGCGGAAGCGCCGCACGAAGCCGGCCCGGAGCACCGCGCCGCTCGCCGCTGCCGCCGCGCGGATCGCGCGCGCGTCCTCGAGCGACACTCCCATCGGCTTCTCCACCAGCACGCCGCGGCCGCACGCGAGGACCGCGGACGCAACCTCGCGGTGCGTCGCGGGCGGGCTCGCCACGAGCACGGCGTCCACCCCTTCGGTCAGCTCCGTGACGTCCCGCGCGACCCGCACGGAGGGCGCTGCGGCAGCGGCCGCTGCGGCGCGTTCCGCCGCCGGATCCAGCACGGCCGCGAGCTGGAAGTCGGGGCTGCGCAGGATCGCCGGCAGATGACCCCGCTCGAAGATCCGGCCGCAGCCGATCACGCCGAGGCGCAGGCGACGCGCACGCCCGCTCACAGCAGCCGCCGGGCGACGCGCCACCAGCCCGCGCAGAGCGACTCGAACGCGCGGATCGTGACCCGCTCGAGCCTCGAGCGCGTGAGCTCGGGCTTGAACGGGAGCCGGCCTCCCTGGAGGAGCGCACGGTCCGGCACGCGCCTGCCGCGCTGGATCTCCCGGCGCTTGCGCAGGAGCGCCGGAGCGGCGCGCCGAACGTCCCCGACCGCAGCCCGCCACTCGCGGCCCCACCCACGCCGCCAGGCGCCGACGAGCTGGAGCAGCTCGTATCCCACGAGACAGGGTGCGAGCACGAGCAGCGTGCGCGCGGAGAAGCTCTTCGCGAGCGTCTGCCAGCGTCCGGAGATGAGCGTGCGAACGCGCTTCGGCCCGTAGGTTCCTCCTGGCCGCAGCGAGAGGCCGGGGGTGCCCTCCCCGTGCAGGACCCTGGCCGCAGGCACGGCGCGCAGCGTGAGACCCGCGCGGCGCGCCCGCAGGCCGAGGTCGTGGTCCTCGTAGTAGAAGGCGAAGTCGGGATCGAAGAGCTCGGTCCCGCGCCAGCGCTCGCGCGCGAGCATGAAGCACGCCGATACGAAGGAGCCCATGTCCGGCGGAGAGACGGCGCTCCGGGAGACCAGGGTGTCTTCGTTCCTCGGCACCATGTGGCCGAGGAAGTGACAGTCCGCGCCGTCGTACTGGATGCGCTCCGGCTCGCGCGCGTACAGCACCCGCGGCGTCGCCAGGAGCGCGGCGGGATCGGCCGCCAAGGCCTCCGCCAGCAGCCGCGGGCAGTCGGCCTCGAGCGACACGTCGTTGTCCATGAACAGCACGAACGGACTGCGCGCGGCGGCGAAGCCCGCGTTGCGCGCCGTCCCCGGACTGCGGTTCTCGGAGAGCTGCACGATCCTCCCGTCCGGCACGAGGCGCTGGAACACCCCGACGCTGTCGTCCGTCGACGCATTGTCGAGCAGCAGGATCTCGTCGAAGGCGGTTCCGAGCGCGAGAGCCGCGGGCAGCGAGACCTTCAGGTGCCGGAGGCCGTCGTGGTTGACGATCGCGAGCGTGATGCCGGTCGGCGCGGTCACGCGGCGTCCCGGCGATCGCTGCCCCCGCGCTCGAAGGCGGCCGGCGCGAGGACGCGCGCCAGCTCGACGAGACCGCCGAGCGACGCGACTGCGGTGCGCCCGGCGAGGAGCAGCAGGCCCCAGGCCGCCGCCTGCTCCGCGCTCACGCCGTGCGGTCCCGCCAGCGCCACCAGCGTGCCTTCCCGCACTCCGAGACCCGCCACCGAGATGGGAAGCAGCGCTGCGAGGTAGGCCCCTGCGGTGATCCAGAGCGTGTTCGCGTACGACAGGTCGACGCCGAGCGAGCGCACGAAGAGAAGGCTCGCGAGAGCGACCCCGCAGACCTGGACCGCGGCAAGGCCGAGCGCGAGCAGCGCGACCGGCGCGCGGACGCGTGCGCCGAGCCGGGTGCGGGCGAGCGCGACGACCGCCGCCGTCACGGCGCAGGCTGTGGCGACGGCGCTCCAGGCCGGCACGATGCGCGAGAGCAGGATCGCACCCGCGATCGCGACGAACGCGGTGGCCTCCACGACACGGCTCGCCCCGAGCGCAAGCACTGCGCGCGGAACCTGCGCCCCCAGCGCGCGGTAGCGGTACAGGCTGATGACGCTTCCGGAGAGCTGCGTGCCGGGCAGGAAGAGTGAGTAGAAGTTGGTCCCGAGCAGGATCTGGAGCACCTGCACGTAGCGGAGCGGAAGGTCGAGCGCCCGCACGATGCACGACGTCCGCACGGCCGAAACGAATGGGACCCCGAGCATGGTGGCGATCCCGGCCGCCACGAGGACGGGACGAGCAGACGAGAGCGCGCCGAGGACGGCGCTGAGCGGCGCGCGGCGGAGCACGAGCGCCACCAGGATCGCGCTGATCGCGAACGCGACGAGGAAGCCCAGCGGCCGGCGCCTCATGACGCGGGTGCTATGCATTGCACCACGGTGCGTATGCCCCGAACCGATCCCGGGAAGCGGATTCTCGTCGTCACGCCGCAGCCATTCTACGAGGATCGGGGCACTCCGATCGCTCTTCGGTACGTGATCCAGGCGCTGTGCGAGCGCGGCTTCGAGGTCGACCTCCTCGCCTTCCCGTTCGGGAGCGACGTGGAGACGCCCGGGCTGCGGATCCTGCGCACCGGCAATCCGCTCCGCATCTCGGGCATCCCGATCGGCTTTTCATGGCGGAAGGCCTCGCTCGATCTCCTCCTCCGCGCGGAGCTCGTCCGGCTCCTGCGCCGGACGCGGTACGCGTGCGTCCACGCGGTCGAGGAGGCCGCGTTCCTCGCCCTGGGGCCTTGCCGCCGCACGCGGGTGCCCCTGATCTACGACATGGCGTCGTCCATTCCGGCCCAGCTCGAGGACCGGTTCCCGTTCCGCGTGCCGCCGGGTCCGTGGATCCTGCGTGCGCTCGAGCGGCGGATGGTGCGCCGGGCCGACCTCGTCCTGTGCAGCGCGGGGCTCGAGCCGCTCGTCCGTCGGCTCGCTCCCGGACGTCGCGTCGAAGCGTGGGCCTACCCGTCGCCGCGCCCGGTCTCGCGGCCCGGGGAGGCCCTGCGCCTGAGACGGGAGCTCGCGCTCCCGCCCCGCGCCGCGGTGCTGCTCTACACCGGATCGTTCGCGCCCTACCAGGGCGTCGAGACCCTCGTGGACGCGATGCCCGCCATCCTCGAGCAGCAGCCCGACGCGGTGCTCGTCCTCGTGGGCGCAACGCAGGCCGAAGCCGACGCGCTGCGACGCCGCGTTCCGCGCGAGGCGAAGGGCGGGGTCCGCGTCGTGCTGCGGCGCCCCCGAGCGGAGCTCGATGCCTGGTTCGGGCTCGCCACCCGGCTCGTGTCGGCCCGGCAGCACGGTGCGAACGCGCCGCTGAAGCTGTTCGACTACCTGGGAACGGGGGTTCGGATCCTGGCGAGCCGTGGCCCGGCGCACGAGCGGTTCTCCACCCACCCGAGCGTGGCGCTCTTCGATCACACGCCCGGAGGCTTCGCCGCGGCCGTGCTCGCCGAGCTCGCGCGGCCCGCGGCGCCGCTCGAGACCGCCCCCTCGGGCGGCGCGGCTTCCGCCGATTGGAGCGCGTTCGCGGACCGCATCGCTCGCGTGTATACCGAAGCGATCGGCGCCTAGATCCGCACCGCCGCCGGGCGGGATGCGCGCGAAGGGGTCCGGGTCAGGGCTTCGCAGACGGACAGCTGGCGGGAGCGATGAAGAAGGTCGGCGGGTTGAGGAGCGCGCGGCCGATCAGCAGGGCGTCGGCCACGGAGCAGCCCACGCTGCCGCCGACGTCGCAGTTCCGGGGCCGCGCCAGCATGGCGGTCGGCGGATTCAGCACCGAGCGCTGGATCAGCACCCGGTCCGAGAGCGTCACGCGCCCGTCGCCGTCGACGTCGCCGCACTGGCAGGCATCGCCGATGCCGTCCGGCCCCGAGAGCGGCCCGATGCCGCCGCGGTCCCTCTGGTTGGGGTCGGGCTCGTAACGGCAGTCGTCGCAGGCGTTGCCCACGTCGTCGCGGTCCGCGTCGCCCTGCGTCGGGTTCGGCGTCGTCTTGCAGTTGTCCATGTCGTCCGTCACGCCGTCGCCGTCGGTGTCGAGCGTCGGGTTGGCGTCGATCCACGCGCCGATGAGCGCGACGGCCGCCGCGTCGGGACGGAGCGACAGCTTCGGCATCCGGTTCGCGGCGACGGTGCTGCCGAGACGCTGCCAGAGCATGCTCCGGCTCTTGTCGCCCGGTGCGAGGCGCACGGGATCCGGCAAGCCGAGCGTCCCCTCGCTCACCGGCACGTTGACGACGTTCGCCGCAGCAAGAGGCGTCGACCAGCGGAAGTCGAGGTCGCCCGGAGCGGGGCCCAACGGCTGGTGGCACATGGCGCAATTCGCCGCGAGATACGCGCGCGCGCGGCGGCCTCGGAGCTTCGTGGTGTCGCTCGGGTCGGGATAGGCGTCGTAGGCGATCGGCGGGCCCACGTCGTCCGTGAAGAGCCCGAGCGCGTTCCACGCGCCGAGCTGGTTCTCGATCACGGGCGTGTCGCCGCCGCAGATCCAGTCGAGGTTCAGCTGGCGCGTGCGCAGGCCGAGCACGCGGCCCTCGGCGTTGGTGTGGCACGACATGCAGTCCTCGGGACCGGGATAGTTCCACGTCTGCGAGGTCGCTCCCGAGCCCACGTTCACGGGATAGGTCACCTGCTCGGACGCGGTGAGGAGGTCGGCGTCGGTCTGTGCATCGTTCCACTTGTACGTGTAGGCGATCCAGCGCGAGCTCTGGCGCAGCTCGACGCGCGTCTCGAGGCGGCGCGTCGTCGTCGGCCCCGTCTGGAGCTCGAAGTGCTTGACGAGCACGGTCCCGACCGGGAAGACCCAGTTCCCCGCCGGGTCGAACGCGATCCGCTCGCTGCCCGGCAGGCCGATCCAGCGCCCCTTCTGGGCGGCGTCGGACCAGAGCGGCGAGTTGACCGCGTACGGGATCAGACCGGGCGCCGCCGTCAGCGCCGCCGTGTTCGAGAAGAGACCGGTCTGGGACAGCTTCAAGGGGAAGCCCTGGCCGCCGGGCGCGGCCGCGGGCTCGAGCCGCTGGATGCGGCCCGTCGCCAACACGGTCATGTAGAGCTCGCCGTCGCGATCGAGCCCGAACGACGAGACGCTGGCCAGCGTGGCGATCTTGACCTTCGGAGCCCCGGTGACGAGCGCCCAGACGTTCCCGGAGACGTAGTCGGCGAAGACGTATGCTCCGAAGAGGCTCGGCAGCCGGGCGCCGCGATAGACGTAGCCGCCGGTGACGGCGAAGCCGCCCGCACCATCGTGGAAGTAGTCGAGCACCGGGGGCGTCGACCCGAGGGACGCGCAACTCTCGCCGCCGTAGTCGTGACCGTCACCCTCGCAGAAGTTCCAGCCGAAATTCTGTCCGCCTTGCGTGACGACGTCGACCTCCTCCCATGCGTTCTGACCGACGTCGCCCACCCAGAGCAGGTTCGTGATCGGATCGAAGGACATGCGCCAGGGATTCCGGAGCCCGTACGCCCAGATCTCCTCCCGCCACCCGCTGGTGTTGCCCTTGAATGGGTTGCCGGCCGGGATGGCGTAGGGCGTTCCGCCCTTCGGATCGATCCGCAGGATCTTGCCGAGGAAGGACGTCAGGCTCTGGGAGTTGCCGAGCGGATCTCCCTGGCTCCCGCCGTCGCCGACGGAGACGTAGAGCATCCGGTCCGGACCGAAGAGCAGCATGCCGCCCTTGTGGTTGTCGAACGGCTGCTCGAAGGTCAGCAGCAGCGTCTCGGTCGCGGGGCTAGCGGCATCGGGATCGCTGCTCACCTTGAAGCGCGAGATGCGCGTGCAGCGGTCCGGCCCGCCGCAGACCGGCGCCGCCGCGATGTAGTCCACGTAGAAATAGCCGTTCGTCGCGTAGTCGGGATCGAACGCGAGCCCGAGCAGCCCTTCCTCCTCGCTCGGGCTCGACACCCGGTCGGTGATGTCGAGGAACGTCTTCGCCGTCGAGACCCCGGGCGCGTTCTGGAACACGCTGATGGTTCCGTGCCGGCCCACCACGAAGAGCCGGTTCGTCCCGTCGGGGGCGGGCGTCAGGAAGAGCGGCTCGTCGAAGTCCGGCAGGTTCGGGAAGGCGTCGACCGTCGTCATCTCCGTCGGCTGAGGGGTGCCGTCGAGGGGGAAGGCATGGCCGGCGAAGATCGGGCGCGGACCGGCCGCGAGGCACGCGCCGCCGACCGTGGGGGCGCCCCGGGGCGCGGCGGAGGCGTCGGATCCGAGGCCTGCGAGACCCAGGGCGGCGGCGAGAGCCGCGCGCAGGAGGACGTCGACGCAGCATCGGGGCTGGAGCGGGTGCAGCACGCCGGCAAATTGGAAGCAAGTGCGATGCCAGCTCAACGGAGCCCCCGGTCGTCTCGATTTCCGACGCCGCCGCGGCCCGTAAGCGCGCCCACCTGCCGATCGATCGGCCGCGCCAGGGCGGCGGGGCGGGGCGGAAATTGTCCGTTTCGAGGGCGGCGGTTGCCCTGGCTCGGGCGTGCCGTCCCCCCCTACGCGTCCAGCTTGAACACCCTCACCGCGTTGTCGCGCAGGAACTTCGGCCACACCGCGTCGCGGAACGGCACGTGCGGCATGTCGCCGAAGATCCGCTCCAGCGAGAGACCCATCGGGAAGTACCCGGCATAGAGCACCTTGTCCGCACCGCGCGTGTTGGCGAAGTGAATGATCTCCTTCGGGTAGTGCTTCGGTGCAAAGGCGCTCGTCGAGTAGTAGAGGTTCGGGTACTTGAGCATCAGCTTCACCGCGAGATCGGCCCACGGCTCGCAGCCGTGGCGCGTCACGAAGCGCAGCTCGGGGAAGTACCAGCACACCTCGTCGATCAGCTCCACCTTCTGCGGCGCCATCGGGAGCCGCGGACCGGGTACACCGGCGCAGACGCAGATCGGAATGTCGAGGTCGACGCAGGTCGCGTAGATCGGGAAGAACTTCTTGTCGTTGATCGGAACCTGCGGGCACAGCCCGGACGGGAACGCCGACGCGGACTTGACCCCGAGCTCCTTGACCGCGCGGCGCAGATCGCGCACGCCTTCCATGCCGAGGTTCGGATTCACCTCGTAGCTCGCGAAGAATCGATCCGGGTGCTTCTCGAGCGCGCGGCGCGCGTCGGAGTCCTGGAAGCCCACGCCGATCATCGCGCGCTGGATGCCGTACTTGTTCATCTCGTCGAGCGCGATCCCGACGTAGTCGTCGGACGGGCGCGCCGTCGGAATCTGCTTGAACATGTACTGCGCCGGCATCTTGAAGACCTGGCGGCTCTCCTTGTCCATCAGCAGCGGCTTCATGAACTCGTACCACTGCGAGTTGTCGCCCGCCGGAATCGCGAGCATGAGGTCGATCACACCGATTCCGGTGGGCATCGCCATCGGGCGTCTCTCCTCTCGCGGCGTCGGGCACCCTGGGGCCTGCGGGGAAGCTAACGCGCCGGCCATCGGCGTGCCCGAGGTCGCCGGCGGCAGCGACCCCCGGACGCTCGTGCTGCTCCACGAGCCCGGTCAGGAAGTCGTTCGTACCCGGGTCGCTTGCCGTGCGGCGCGGCCCGCACGCGAGGAGACCCTAGCTGACGGGAACGAACCGCCCGGCGGCGGTGCTGCGAAGGCGCGCGATGTCCTCCCGGCGCGAGACCGAGAGCGGCACCGTGGCGCGCAGCTCCGCGAGCAGGCCGGCCGTGTCGAGGGGGGCCTTGCGGTGCAGGGATCGGTACAGCGCCGCGATCACCGCCTGCTCGATCTCGGCGCCGCTCATGCCGTCGGTGGCCGTCACCAGCTGGTTCGCGTCGAAGGCGTCGAGGTCCTGCTTCCGCAGCGTGAGGTGGATCTTGAGGATCTGCCGCCGCTCCTCCGGATCCGGGAGATCGACGAAGAAGACCTCGTCGAAGCGGCCCTTCCGCATCAGCTCCGGCGGCAGCGCGAACACGTCGTTCGCGGTGGCGACCACGAAGACCTCGCTCTTCTTCTCCTGGAGCCACGTCAGGAAGCTCGCGAACAGGCGGCGGGAGAGACCGGCATCGGCCTCGCCCATCCCCGTCGGAACGAGCGCCTTCTCGATCTCGTCGATCCAGAGCACGACCGGCGCCATCGACTCCGCGAGTCCGGTCGCGCTCCGGAAGTTCTTCTCCGACTCGCCGACGTACTTGTCGAAGAGGCGCCCGGCGTCCAGCTTGAGCAGGGGGACGCCCCACTCGCGCGCGATCACCTTCGCCGCGAGCGACTTGCCGCAGCCCTGCACGCCGACGAGCAGGATGCCGCGCGGGGGCGCGAGACCGATCGCCTGGGCTTCGGCCGAGAAGCCCGTGCGGGCGCGCGACAGCCAGTCCTTGAGACGGCCGAACCCGCCGAGCTCCCAGCGGCTGTCCTCCGCCGGGAAGTACTCGAGCAGGCCGCCCTCGCGCACCTTCTCGGCCTTGCGCGCGAGCAGCGTGTTGCGGTCCGCCGCGGACAGGCGGCCGTCCTCGAGCGCGGCGTACGCGACGGCCTGCCGCGCCTGGTTCAGCGTCATCCCCGACAGCGCGTCCGCGAGCTCGTCGAGCTCTTCGGGAGCGAGGGTCACCTCCACGCGACCGGTCTGACCGAGCGAGCGGCCGACCGTCTCGACCACCTGTCGCAGCTCCGCGTGCTCGGGCATTCGCACCGTGTAGTGTACGGCGAGCGCGTCGAGCTCTCGAGGGAGCGTGACCGTGGCGCCGCAGAGGATGATGCTCGAGCGCGTGTGCGAGAAGCGCTCGCACAGCTCGCGCATCTGGCGCGCAACGCCGGCGTCGACCAGCTGACCGGCAAAGTCCTTCAGCAGGAAGACCGCCTCGACCGTGAGCCCCTCGAGGTGCTTCAGCAGGCCGAGCGGCTCCACGGTGCTGTGGACGCCAAGGGACTGCCCGTCCCGGGTGAGCCCGCGCGTCACGCTCCACTCGAAGAGCGGCAGCGTGAGCTCGCCCGCCACGCCGTGGAGGATGCCCACGACGCGCTCCTCCTCCAGCGTCTCCATCACCACGAGGGGGTGGAAGGACAGGATCAGCGTCTTGAGCTCGTGGGCGCTCGTGGGGCCGCTCATGGCCGGATCTCCCGCATCCGGCACTGCATCGGCCGGGAGGCAGCCGCGCTTGACCGCGGGACGCCTCCGCAGGTCGCCGCGGAGGGCGCTGAACCGCCTGCCTAGTCGTCCTCGATCCGTGCCGCGAGCACGCGCGCGAGACGCGCGGGCTCGTGACGCAGCGCGATCTCGCGGCCGCCGCGCACGTGCACGAGCCCCGGCTTCGCGCGGGCGGGCTTGCTCACGTCCTTCGCCGGCGCGACATGGACGTGCGCGCGCCCCGCACCGCGCTGCTTCGAGAAATGGACCGCGAGCTCGCACGCATCGAGCAGGGACTCCTGCGGCGCTTCGCGTCTCCCTTCCGTGCGGAGGATGACGTGGCTGCCCGCGCCACCTTCGACGTGGAGGAACACGTCGTGTCCGCGCGCGAGGCGCGTGCTCAGCCAGTCGTTCCCCTCGTCGCTGCGGCCGACCCAGATCTCGAGACCGTCGGCGCTGCGATAGCGGCGCGGACGCAGACGCGCCGGCAGGGCGTCGCTCGTACGAGCGGGGCTCTTGCGCGACGGCGGGCGCTGCGGGCGCGCCCGCGCGAGCAGCGCGCGCACCGCGGGACGCTCCGCGAGCGCCGCGACTGCACCGGGGTCTTCCGCGGCGGCGCGGAGCTCCGCCTGCAGCGACTCCACCTCCGCCGCGCGCGCCTCGAGCCCGGCGATCTCGCCCGCGAGCCGTTCCGTGCGGCGCCTCGCCTTGCGATAGCGCGCGAAGCAGCGCTCGAGGTTCTCCGCCGGGCCGAGGGCGGGGTCGAGCGCGATCTCCACCTCCTCTCCCGTCTCCGGGTCGCGGGCGCGCACGGCCGCCGCGCCCGGGCGCACGTCGTGCAGCGCCCCCTTCAGGAGCTCCCCCTGGCGCTTCGCCACGGCGGGATCGCCCGCGCCAGCGAGGTCGCCGCGCAGCCGCGCGAGCTTGCGCGCGGCGCCAGCCGATTCGCGTCCGAGGGCCACCTCGAGGGTGCGCAAGGCGGCGCCGTGCGCGGCGCTGCGCTCCCGCCCGGCGTAGACCCGTTCGATGGACGCCAACAGATCGACATCGGCCGCGGACCCGAAGCGATCCCCCCCTCGTCCGGCGGGCGCTTCTCGGGGCTGCGCCAGGGCGTGCCGTGGGCGAGGCCGCGCATCGTCTCCGCGAGCGGACGGAGCGACGCCTCGAGACAGCCTGCAGCGTCCAGCAGATAGAGGTTGCTGCGGCCCCCGAGGATTGAGAGCAGGAGCTCTCGCCGGCCCTCGCGCGTCTCGAGCGCGAGCGCGAGCTGGCGGTCGTCGTCGACGATCCGGGCGCCCGCGAAGCGCGCACCGAGGACGTGCGCGCGCAGGTACTGCTCGAACGGAAGCTTCCGGGCGGCCGCAGCGGGCGCCGCGTCGAGCTCCGAGACGCGCGCCTCGCGTGGATCGCACGTGAGCAGCAGGTGTCGGCGCGTTCGCGGGCCGGAGAACGTGAGCACGACGCGCCGTTCGTCGGTCTGCACGGTCTTGTCGAGCCGCAGCCCCGCCAGCGCCGCGTTCGCGGCGGCAGCAGCGCGGCGCAGCTCGCGCAGCGACAGCACTAGCGCTGGCAGCTCGGGCAGTAGTGCGCGCTGCGCTGCCCGATCACGATGCGCCGCACCGCCGCTCCGCACGCCGGGCACGGCTCGTGCTCGCGCGCGTACACCCGGCGCTCGTCCTGGTAGCCGCCATCGGCGCCGTCGGGCGCGACGTAGTCGCTGATGCTCGATCCGCCCGTCTCGATCGATCGCCGCAGCACGCGCTGGATGGCGGCCACGAGCCGCCCGCACTCCTCCCGCGTCACGCGGCTCGCACGCCGACGGGGACGGATGCCCGCCAGGAACAGCGCCTCGTCGGCGTAGATGTTGCCGACGCCCGCGATCACGCCCTGATCGAGCAGCACGTTCTTGATGGCCGTGTGACGGCGCCGGAGCTGCGGCCACAGGGCGTCCGCGGTCAGCTCGAGCGCGTCGACGCCAAGCTTCGAGAGACGCGCGTTCCGTTCGCCCTCGCCGACGAGAAAGACCTTTCCGAACTTCCGCACGTCCCGGAACAGCACGTCGTGGCCGCCGTCGTCGAACGAGAGCCGCAGATGCGTGTGCCCGTCGGGACGGAAGGCGAGCTGCTGCTCGGGCGCGAGGGCCGCGCGCGCGGCCGCCGACAGCAGCCGCACGCTGGTCGCGCCGTCCGCGAACAGTTGTCCGGTCATGCCGAGGTGGAGGACGAGGCGCGTGCCGTCGTCGAGCGTCGCGACCAGGTACTTGCCGTGGCGGTCGAGCGCGACGGTCGTGCGCCCCGGCAGCGTCCGACGCAGACGCTCGGGCTTGGTGACGAAGAAGTAGCTGTCGCGCGTGGTGTGCACTCCGGCGATGCGGCGGCCCAGCAGGAGGGGCGCGATGCGCCGGCGTGTCACCTCGACCTCGGGAAGCTCCGGCACGGCCGGATGGTGCCACGGATGGCTGGACGAGGTCAGGGCGCGGCGATGGCCCCGGTGGCGCTCGGCGCGAGCGTCACGACGATCGACTTGTAGGTCGGCGTGCCGCTCTTCTCGGCCACGCTCGCAACCGGCACGAGCGGGTTGGCTTCGGGGTAGTACGCGGCCGCGCATCCGCGCGGTACGTCGTACGGCAGGGCGCGGAAGCCGCGTACCGTGCGCCGCTCCGCGCCGAAGTGGCTCGTCACGTCGACCGGCGCGCCGGGCGCGAGCCCGCGCGCCGCGAGGTCGTCCGGGTGGAGGAGCACGACCCGCCGGCCGCCGGTGATGCCCCGATAGCGGTCGTCCTCGCCGTAGACGGTCGTATTGAACTGATCGTGGCTGCGCAGCGTCGTGAGCAGCAGCTGGTCCGGCGCGAGCGAGATGGCGGGCAGTGGGTGCACCGTGAAGCGCGCTCGCCCCGTGGGCGTCGCGAAGCGGGCGCCGCCCGCGGCGGGCGGCAGGACCGGGAGGGCGATGCCGCCGTGTTCGCGCACGCGGCGGTTCATGTCCTCGAAGCCCGGCACGACGCGGGAGATGCTGTCGCGGATCGCGTCGTAGTCCCCGGCGAACGCCTCCCACGGCACGGGGTGCGCGGCGCCGAGGGTCGCGCGCGCCAGGCCGGCGACGATCGCCACCTCGCTGCGCAGGTGGGGAGAAGCCGGTTCGCGCACGCCCTGGGAGCGCCGCACGAGGGCCATCGAGTCTTCGACCGTGACGAAGCGAGGCTCGCCCTCCCCGGTGTCGCGCTCGCTGCGCCCGAGGCAGGGCAGGATCAGCGCTTCGCGCCCGGTGACGAGGTGGGAGCGGTTCAGCGTCGTCGAGACGTGCGCGGTCAGACGGCAGCGGCGGAGCGCCTCTTCGGTGTAGGCCGTGTCGGGCGTGGCGACGGCGAAGTTGCCGCCCAGCCCGAAGAACACGTGCGCGCGACCGTCGTGCAGCGCGCGGATCGCGGCCACGCTGTCGAAGCCGTGATCGCGCGGCGGCTCGAAGCCGAACTCGCGGCCCAGCCTCGCCAGGAAATCGGGCCTCGGGCGCTCCCAGATCCCCATGGTCCGGTCGCCCTGCACGTTGCTGTGTCCGCGCACCGGGCAGGCGCCCGCACCGGCGCGGCCGAAGTTCCCGCGCAACAGCAGCAGGTTCACGATCTCCTGCACGTTGGCGACGCCGTGGCGGTGCTGCGTCAGACCCATCGCCCAGCACACGATCGTGCGCTTCGAGGCGCAGTAGATCCCGGCGGCCGTCCCGATCTCGGCGCGCGTCAGCCCGCTCTGCGCTTCGAGCGCGCTCCACTCCATCGCGACGATCGCGTCGCGCCAGGCGTCGAAGCCCTCGGTATGCGCGTGGAGGAAATCCCAGTCGAGCACCGTGCGGGGAGCGCGCGCCTCGGCCTCGAGCACGGCCTTCGCGAGGCCCTTGAGCAGCGCGACGTCGCCGCCGACCCGCACCTGGAGGAAGACGTCGGAGATGGGCGTGCTGCGCAGGCCGAGCAGCTCGAGCAGGTGCTGAGGGTGCGCGAAGCGGACGAGCGCCCGTTCGCGCAGCGGGTTCGCGGAGACGATCCGACAGCCCCGGCGCTTGGCCTGCTGGAGCGTGGTGAGCATCCGCGGGTGGTTCGTGCCGGGGTTCTGGCCGATCAGGAAGATCGCGTCGGCCCGTTCGAAGTCGGCGAGGCTCACGGTGCCCTTGCCGACGCCGATCGTCTCCCCCAGCCCCGTGCCGCTCGATTCGTGGCAGAGATTCGAGCAGTCGGGGAGGTTGTTCGTCCCGAGCTGACGCACGAAGAGCTGATAGAGGAATGCGGCCTCGTTGCTGGTGCGCCCGGATGTGTAGAAGACGGCTTCGTTGGGAGACGCGAGGCCGCGGAGCGCCGACGCGATCCGCGCAAAGGCCTCGTCCCAGCCGAGGGGGCGATAGCGGTCGTCGCCGGCGGGCTTCCACATCGGGTGCGTGAGCCGGCCCTGCTCCTCCAGCCACCGGTCCGGACGCGCGAGCAGCTCGGAGACCGACCAGCGGGCGAAGAACTCCGGGGTGACGCGCGCGCGCGTCGCCTCGTGGGCGAGGTGCTTCGCGCCGTTCTCGCAGAACTCGATCGCGCCCCGCTCCTCGGGGTCGGGCCACGCGCAGCCCGGGCAATCGAAGCCGCCGTCTTGGTTCATCGAGAGCAGGGCCGCGACGCCGCCGGCGAGGCCGACCTTGCGGCGCACGTGCTGCAGGCTCGACGCGACGGACGCGAGCCCGCCCGCCGTGCCGCGCGGCTCCCCTTCGCTCACGAGCCGTCCGCGACGACGCGCTCGCGCCGTCCGTACACGTTGAAGCCGCCGGAGCGCAGGAATCCGACGAGGGTGAGACCGGCCGCCTCGGCGAGCTGCACGGCGAGCGACGTCGGCGCGGAGACCGCCGCGACGAGCGGGATCCGGGCGCAGAGCGCCTTCTGGGCGATCTCCCACGAGATGCGACCGGACACGAGCAGGGCATGGGCGGTGAGGGGCAGCAGCCCTTCGCGCGCCGCCCAGCCGATCGTCTTGTCCACCGCATTGTGTCGGCCGACGTCCTCGCGCACGACGAGGAGCTCGCCGCCGGGGGCGACGATCGCCGCCGCGTGCAGCCCGCCGGTGCGCGCGAACGCGTCCTGCCCCGACCGCAGCCGATCGGGCAGCGCGAGGAGCAGGCCCGCCGGGAAGCGCGCCCGATCCGAGATCGGCGGCGCCGAGGCGAGGGCATTCTCGAGCGTGGCCTTGCCGCAGAGACCGCAGCTCGAGCTCGCGTAGAGGTTCCGGCGCAGCGACTCGAGGTCGACCACGAGGCCCGGGCGCAGGATCGCACGAACCACGTTGCCCGCGGCCTCGGGCGTCCGCGCCACGCTGGAGTGTCGGACGGAGAGCACGTCTCCCGCTCCGCGCACCACGCGCTCCGTGACGAGGAAGCCGAGGGCGAGCTCCTCGTCGTGACCTGGAGTGCGCATCACGACCGCCAGCGGCGTCCCCCCGAGCTGGATCTCGAGCGGCTCCTCGCGCGCGACGGCATCCCCCCCGGACGACGCTGCGGGCGGGGACGAGGCCGAGCGCGCGAACCGGGTGACCGAGACGGCCTCGACCGCGTCCGTCAGATCGTCGGGCAGGGAAGACTCCCGGGCGTCGCCGAGGGGATCGCGGGGCATCCGCGCATTATCTGCCGACCCGCGCGCGAGGACAACGCGGGGCCGGCGCCGGCCCTCTGGACTTTCCGGTCCGTCGAGGACGCCGCGGGCGACGGCATCAAGATCTCCGGCGTGACGGGCCTGACGGTGCAGGGCGTGCGCGTCGAATGGACGAACGGACCTGCGACCGACAACGGCGCGTACGGCCTCTACCCCGTCGGCTGCTTCGACGTCCTGATCGAGAACTCGGTCGTGATCGGCGCTTCCGACGCCGGAATCTACGTCGGACAGTCCGAGCAGATCGTCGTGCGAAACAACCTGGTCCAGTACAACGTCGCCGGCATCGAGATCGAGAACTCGAAGTACGCCGACGTGTACCTGAACCGGGCCACGCACAATACCGGCGGCATCCTCGTGTTCGACCTGCCGAACCTTCCGAAGCAGGGCGGACGGCAGACGCGCGTCTTCATGAACTACCTGGACGCGAACGACACGCCGAACTTCGCGAAGGCGGCATCCGATACGACCTCACGACGCCGCTCTTCTCCGACTACGCGCAGAAGTACCGCGTCGTCTTCCTTCCGCCCGGCGAGAGCGCCACCTACAGCGACACCGACGTGTTCTCGTTCCCGGTCGGCACGGTGATCGCGAAGACCTTCACGTTCGCGAACGATCTCCGGAACCTCGCGCTCGGTGAGCGCTGGATCGAGACGCGGCTCCTGATCCATCGCACCGAGGGCTGGGTGGGTCTCCCGTACGTGTGGGCGGACGATCGCAGCGAGGCCGTGCTCTCCCTCGGCGGCACGGCGGTCGACGTGAGCTGGATCCACACGGACGGCAGCCTGCGCGCGATCAACTATCGGGTCCCGAACGTGGTGCAGTGCGGCGGCTGTCACCTGGGCGCGCTCGGCGCCGACCCGATCGGCCCGAAGGCGCGGCTCCTCAACCAGGACCACGACGGCACGCTCGAGGAGCGGGCGCGAGCCTACCTCGAGAGCAACTGCGCGCACTGCCACAATCCTGCCGGACGGGCGAAGTTCTCGGGGCTCTGGCTCGAGCACGATCGCCCGATGGGCGCCAACACCGGCATCTGCAAGGCGCCGGTCGCGACGGGTGCGGCGTCCGGCGGCTTCCTCTATGCGATCAAGCCGGGACACCCGGAGGAGTCGATCATCGTGTATCGGATGGACTCCGTCCTGCCGTCGATCAAGATGCCCCAACTCAGCAAGAGCATCGTGCACGACGAAGGCGTGGACCTCGTCACGGCGTGGATCCAGACGCTGCCCGGCACCTGCCAGTAGCGAGCGTGAAGCCGGCGCATGGCAACCCACGTGGAGCTACCAGCCTCGATTCCGATCCGGATCCGACGAAGCCGACGCGCACCTCGCCGTGGCTAGACGCGGCTGAGGCCGATCCGCAGCCGCTCCCCGTCGATCTCCACGTCGCGCGTGTCGGCGCCCGCTGGCGGCGCGACGCCGACGGCGACCCCGATCGCGAGCGTCTCGCGCGCCAGGGCGTCGGCGCGCGCACGAACCGCGTTCTCGAGCTTCGCGCTGCCCTCGAACGTCAGCCGGATGCGGCCGGTGTACTCGAGATCGAGCTCCTTGCGGAGCGCCTGTACGCGGTTCAACAGCTCCCGGTAGAGCCCCTCCTCCACGAGCTCCGGGGTCAGCGTCGTTCGCAGCACCACCACGCCCGCGGCGCCGCTCGCCGCGGCGAACCCCGGCCTCGCCTCGAGCGAGACGGCGATCTCCTCGGGGCCGAGCGCGAAGCGCTCTCCGCCCGCCTCGAGCGTGACGTTTCCATGCGTCTCGAGCTGGCGCAGGAGCGTGGCGCCGTCGGCCGCCGCGAGCGCGGCCTTCACTTCCGGCATGAGCCTTCCGACGCGGGGACCGAGCGCCCTGAAATTGGGCTTCACGAGCCATCTCACGTACTCGTCCGCCTTCGGCAGGAAGTGCACGGCCTGGACGTTCAGCTCATCGCGCACGAGCTCGAGGTGCTCGCCCAGCGCGGACGCGAGCGTCGGATCGGTGAGCACGATCTCCGCCGCCTCGAGCGGTTGGCGCACCCGCAGCTTCTGCGCCGTGCGCACCTGGAGACCGAGCGACACCAGCTCGCGCACGACCCGCATGGCGCGCGACAGCGGCTCGTCGATCGCGCTCCGGTCGGGCTCCGGGTAGTCGCAGAGGTGCACGCTGTCGTCCTTCAGCTTCGCCCCGAAGGTCCCGACCATGAGGTTCTGCCAGATCTCCTCGGACTGGAACGGCAGGAACGGAGCGAGGAGCTTCGCGAGGGTCACGAGGCTCTCGAAGAGCGTCCAGTGCGCGTCGAGCTTGTCCGAGCCGAGCCCCGGCGCCCAGAACCGGTCGCGGCTGCGCCGCACGTACCAGTTCGAGAGCGCGTCCACGAGATCGCTGAGGACGCCCGTCGCCTCGTAGACCCCATACACGTCCATGTGCTCGATCACCCTCGCGTTTGCGAGCGCGAGCTCGGACGCGATCCAGCGGTCGAGGAGCTTGCGCTCGGACACCGGCCGGCGGCCGGCCTTGCAGGCCGGATCGGTGGGATCGAAGCCGTCGATGTTCGCGTAGATGGTGAAGAAGGCGAACACGTTGCGCAGCTTCAACGGCAGCTCCCGCTGAAGCGCTCGCACGCCGGCGAGCGAATGGCGGGTCGGGTTCCACGGCGGGTTCGAAGCGTAGAAGAACCAGCGGAACGCGTCTGCGCCCGGCGCGGGCGTCGCCTCGGTCCTCGAGGAAGACGCGCATGTCCGGGGCGAGGCGCGGCACGTCCGCGACGAGCGTGCCGAGGCCGTGCGGCGCCGCCCGGACGCCGAGCCGCGCGCGATCGCTCTCGTGGAGCAGCATCACGCGCCGCGGAAGCTTCGCCGGCCTGACGTCGAGCGGCAGCCGGTCCGTCTCGGCGTCGGAGCGATACGCGGCCACCTGCGCCGACGCGCCCGACAGGTCGAGCCCTTCGTACTCCTCGCGCGCGATGCGCGCTTCGCCGGGCGGCGGCCCGTCCTTCGCGTCCGCGCTCGCGACCACCGCGAACTCGAGCCGCACGCGGTCGAGGATCACCTCGGGCGGCGTGAAGTTGCCCTTGCTCTTGGATTCCTTCTTGCCGTCGCGGTCGCAGACGTGGCCGAGCACGATGCAGCGTCCGGAACGGGATCGGCTTCTCCCGCTCCGGGAACAGGAGCGTCGAGACCCAGAGCAGCGAATTGAACCAGCCGCGCGTCTGGTCGATCGCCTCGCTGATGAAGTCCGCGGGATACGCGGCGCGGAACTCCGCGTCGCCCTTGTGCGGGTAGCCCCACTGGGCGAACGGCATGCATCCCGAGTCGAACCAGCACGTCGATCACCTCGGGCACGCGGCGGAACGTCCCCGGCACGCCGGGCCGCGTCCACGTGACGTAGTCGATCCACGGCTTGTGGACGCGCAGGTGCGGGGACAGCGTCGGATCCGCCGCGCGCGCGGCGTCGAAGCGCTCGAACGCGCGCGGGTTGCGCTCGAGGATCGCGGCCACCGAGGCCGGCGTCTCCATCTCCCCCGTCTCGTCGTTCACCCAGACGTTGAGCGGCGTGCCCCAGAAGCGCTCGCGCGAGAGCGCCCAGTCGACGTTGTTGCGCAGGAAGTCGCCGAAGCGGCCGTCCGGATGTGCTCGGGGAGCCAGTCGATGCGGGCGTTGTTCGCGAGCGCGTCCTGAATGAGCGAGGTGGTGCGGATGTACCAGGCCGGGCGGGCGTACTGGATGAGCGGATCCTGGTCGGCGCGCCAGCAGAAGGGATAGTCGTGGAGGATTCGTTCGGCGTGCCAGGCGAGGCCGCGCGTCGCGAGCTCGCGCGCGAGGTCGCGGTCGCAGTCCTTCACCCAGCGGCCCGCGTACGGCGCAGGAGCCGCCGCGGGGTCGAACGTGCCGTCGGGCCTCACCGCGCAGAGGAGCGGAAGGTCGGGGTTCGCCCGCTGCTCGGCCTTCAGCAGCTCGAAGTCGTCCTCGCCGAACGCGGGCGCGACGTGCACGATGCCGGTGCCGGCGTCGAGCGCGACGAAGTCGGCGGCGACGACCCGCCACAGGTCTGCGTCGCCCATCGAGCGCGCGTACCAGTCGAACGGCGGCGAGGTAGCGCCGGCCGACGAGCTCCGCCCCGGGGAAGCGGCGCTCGATCGGGAGCTGGCGCCCCACCTTGGCTTCCAGCGCAGGCGACGAGCGCCTCGGCGACGACGAGGCGCGTGTCGCCGTCGCGCACCACGGCGTAGTCGACGTCCGCCTTCACCGCGGCGACATGTTGGACGGGAGCGTCCACGGCGTGGTCGTCCAGGCGAGCAGCGCGAGGTCGGGCTCGTCGCGCAGCGTGAAGCGCGACGTAGAGCGACGGGTCGTCGACCTCCTGGTAGCCCTGCCCGACCTCGGCGGCGGAGAGCGCCGTGCCGCCTTGCGCCCACCACCACACGACCTTGTGTCCCTGGTAGAGGAGGCCCTTCTCGAACAGCTGCGAGAGCGCCCACCAGACGCTCTCGACGTAGACTCTCGTGGTAGGTGACGTACGCGTCGTCGGTATCGACCCAGAAGCGCGATCTTCTCGGTGAGATCCTCCCACTCGCGCGTGTAGCGGAAGACGCACTCGATGCAGCGGCGGACGAAGGGCTCGACGCCGTAGGCCTCGATCGCCGCCTTGCCGTGAGATGCGGAGCTCCTTCTCGACCTCGACCTCGACGGGCAGGCCGTGCGTGTCCCAGCCCGCCTTCCGCGGAACGTCGAAGCCGCGCATCGTCTGGTAGCGCGGGAACACGTCCTTCATGACGCGCGTCAGCACGTGGCCGTTGTGAGGAAGGCCGTTCGCGGTGGGCGGACCTTCGTAGAACACGAAGCGCGGCGACCCGCGGCGCCGCTCGAGGGTACGCCGGAACACGTCGCGTTCGCGCCAGAGCGCGCGGATGCGTGACTCCGAGTCCGGAAAGCTCACGATCGGTGCGACGCGTTCGAAGCGCGGGGGCATGGGCGGAGGCTAACATGACGGTGCGCGTCACACCCCAAGGAGCCCCCGTGAGCGACTACTTCAACGCCGGCATGCGCCTCTATCTCGAAAAGCTGGTCGACTGGGAAGGCCTCCTCGGCCTGCTCCGCGGCGAGGCGGTCGATCGGGAGGCGGAGGTCGGCGCGTACCGGAGCGTGCTCGAGACGGTGGCCGCGCTCGCGGCCACCTTCGAGCGGCCGGCCCGGGAGCACTGGGCCGACGAAGCGGAGCTCACTCCCGACGGCGGCGCGCAGCCTCCCAAGCACATCCGCGCCGCCTACGACGCGCTCCGCGAGAACGGTCTGATCGCCCTTCCGATCGCCGAGGAGTACGGCGGCGCAGCGCTCCCCGCGATCCTGAACAGCATGGTGCTCGAGATGCTCTCGCGCGCGGATACCAGCCTGATGACGGTCGTCGGGCTCCAGACCGGCGCAGCCGGCGACATCCAGAAGTACGGGAGCGAGGCGCTGAAGCGCGCATGGCTGCCGCGCTTCACGGCGGGCGAGGTGCAGGGATGCATGGATCTCACGGAGCCGCAGGCCGGGAGCGACCTCGGCCGCATCTCCACTCGCGCCACCGAGCTCGCCGACGGCACGATCCGCGTAGACGGGCAGAAGATCTTCATCACGAACGGCGGCGCCGAGGTGCACCTCGTGCTCGCGCGCGACGCCGACACCTTCGACGAGTCGCGCGGCACGACCAACGGTCTCTCGCTCGTCCTGGCGGCGCGGCACAAGCCCGACGGAAGCCCGAACGGGATCCGCGTGGCGCGGCTCGAGCGCAAGCTCGGCATCCACGGCTCGCCGACGTGCGAGGTCGTGTTCGAGGGCGCAATTGGCACGCGTCTCGGCGAGAAGGGCAAGGGCTTCCGCGCGATGCTCGACCTGATGAACAACGCACGGCTCGGCGTCGCCGCACAGGCGCTGGGGCTCGCGCAGGCCGCCTTCGCCGACTCGCTCGCCTACGCCAACCAGCGGGAGCAGTTCGGCAAGCCGATCGCTCAGCAGCCCCTCGTCCAGAGCATGCTCGCGAAGATGTCGGTGAACCTGGAAGCCGTGCGCGCCCTGCTCTACCGCGCGTACGAGCTGCTCGACTTCACGCTGGCGGCGGAGGCGTTCCTCGCGGCGGGCCGCGGGGGCCCGGGCGAGCGGGCCGAGGTGGCCGCGCGGCTGGAGCGCGAGCACATCCGGGTGCGGCTGCTCACTCCGCTGTGCAAGTACTTCGCGACGGAGATCTGCTCCGACGTGACGCGGGACGCGATGCAGGTGTTCGGCGGCATCGGCTACACGATGGACGCCGACGTCGCGAAGCTGCACGCCGACAGCCTCATCATGACGGTGTACGAGGGCACGAGCGAGATCCAGGCCTCCTTCGCGCTGCGCGAGATGGGCAAGGGCGCGCTGGGCGTCGTCTTCTCGGAAGCGCGCCGCGAGCTCTCGGTCATGGCGTCCGACGAGAAGCGCGCCGGGCTCGCGAAGCGCGTCGAACAGGGCATCGCGCGCATCGAGGAGGCCACGAAGCTGCTCTTCGGTGACATCGGGTACGCGCTGCTCCGCGCGAAGCTGCTCTCGGAGATGGTGATCGATGTGCTCGCCGCGACGGAGCTGCTGCGGCAGGTCGGCGTCGAGCCGGCCCGCGTCGACTACGCCGAGAGCTTCATCCGGCGCCGCATGGCGGAGCTCGAGAGCTCCGCCCGGCGCATCGAGGAGAATCACGAAGGCCGGAGCGAGCGCGACGCCCGCGTGGTCGCGATGTCGAGAACGCAGGACGCCTAGCAGGACGAAGGGCGGCCACCCTCTCGGGTGGCCGCCCGAAGTACACCCGATCGTGACGGCGTCGCCCTAGCGCACGCGCCGGCTTCCCAGCGCCGCGAGGCCCGCCACGCCCGCGCCGAGCAGCAGCAGCGTGCCCGGCTCCGGGATGAACGAGATCGTGAGGACCGCGAGGGCCGGAAGGTTGCCGATCTGGATGTTCGCGTCGGTCGGCGTCACGAGCTGCAGCGTACCGATGCCCGCGCTGTCGCGGTTGTCGAAGCCAGCGGCCGTCAGAACGGTGGTCGCACCGTTCAGCACGCCCACCTGGGTGACGGGCGCGAGCTGCCAGGGATTCGCGGTCACGGTGCCGGCCACGAGGCCTCCGAAGGCCGAGAAGCCCTGCGTGCCGCCCACGCCGATGACCGCGAGCGGGATCGCGGCCACGGCCATCGCCTGGCCCATGGCGTTGATCGTGCCGGTCAGGTACGCGCTGGCGAGGAGGGGCATCGTGCCCGTCGGGCCACCGGACCACGCGAGCACGCCGTTCGTGCCGGAAGCGTTCGGCGCGCAGGTTCCCGCGCCCGGGGCCGGGGGAATGACGTCGAACGTCGGGCTACCGAGGCCCGCACCGCAGACCGCGAACCCGCCGATCAGGCCCAGGAGCGGGGGGCTGACCTGAGCGACGGCCCCCACCGAGAAGACGCCGGCCGGAATCGAGGCGGCGCCACCGCCCGAAACCGACGTGCCGACGCCAGCCGCGGTACCCGTCACCGGCGGGAACGTGCCGACCGTGACCGACAGCGTCGCCGTGAAGTTGTAGGGCGCCGCCACTGCCGGCGCTGCGACGCCGCCCAGGGCTCCGCAAAGCACGAGAAGGAAGAACAACTTTCGCATCGACGATCTCCTCCGGACTCTTCTCTGCAGCCGGCCTGCGTGCACCGTGCCGCGGGTGGGGAGAGATGCGCACTGCGCCGTCGCAGCGCGTCCAGGGACTCCTTCGGCGCCGGCTCAGACCCGCCCTGTGGCAGCGGTCACGGCAGGCCAGCGGAAGCGCGCCGCGAACGCCTCCAGCGGCACGTGCAGCGCGTTCGTGAGGAACGCAACGGTGTGATAGAAGCCGGCAAGCACGATCAGCTCGACGAGCTGAGCCGGCTCGAAGGCCTCCGCGAGCTGGGACCAGAGCGCATCGCCGATCCCGCAGGTGTCGTGCAGCTCGTCGGCAAGCCCGAGCAGCAGGCGGTCGCGCGGCGACCACGCCGCGTCGTCCACGCCCGCGGCGCCGGGTCGCAGCGTCGCCGCGACTTGCGCGTCCGTGAGGCCGACCCGCGCGGCGAACACCGTCACGTGCACGCCCCACTCGTACTCCGAGCCGCAGCGCGCGCAGGTCCGCAGGATCACGATCTCGCGCTCCCGCCGCCCGATCGAGCCGCGATCGAGGAGCGAGCCTTCCCGGAACTTGCGCAGCACGCGCGGGTTGTGGGCCAGCGTCCGGAAGAGCGCGAGCGGGGGCATGCCCGGCGGCACGAGGCGCGCGAGCTCCTCGGCGAGCTCGGGGGGATGCGGCGGCTCGAGGGGCGGAAGGCGGGGGGGCTGCATCGGTCCTCCGGGGCGGCCGTGCTGCCAGCGCGGCCGAGGTGCTATCGTTTCAATAGCATATTGCTACTATTTCGATAGCACAACGATGCCGACCGTCAGGAGGAGGCATGCCGGTACCCCGACCCGGCCGTCCGGTCCGCGGCTCCCGCACGGGCCGGCCGCTGATGGCCGCGCTCGACCTGCTCGGGCAGCGCTGGGCCCTCCGCGTGCTGTGGGAGCTGCGGGAGGGCGGCCTGACCTTCCGCGCGCTGCAGGAACGTTGCGGCGGTCTCTCCCCGACCGTGCTGAACCGCAGGTTGGGGGACCTGCGCGAGGCCGGTATCGTCGAGGCCGGGGAACCGTCGGGCTACGGGCTGACACGCGAAGGCGCCGACCTCCTCGTCGCGCTCGCTCCGCTCCACGGCTGGGCGGAGCGCTGGGCGCGCACCCGGAAGTGAAGGAAGGCGAGATGCGCATCGGCTACGACCCCGGAGCAGACGGCGTCGCGGTCCTGACGCTCGACGACGGCAAGGCCAACGCGATGAGCGTGGACTGGTTCCACGAGCTCGCGGCCGCGCTCGACCGTGCCGAGCGCGAGGCGGGCGCGCTGGTGATCCGCGGCCGCGACGGCTTCTTCTCCGGCGGCCTCGACCTGAAGCTGCTGCCCACGCTCTCGCCCGACGGCGTGCGCAACCTCTCGGAGGTCTTCGCGCGCACCATGCTGCGCGTACACCAGCTCCCGATCCCCGCGGTCGCCGCGGTCACCGGGCACGCGATCGCGGGCGGTGCCGTCCTCGCCTTCGCGTGCGACCTGCGCTTCGCGGTCGGCGGCCCGTACCGCATCCAGCTGAACGAGGTCGCGATCGGGATCCCGGTGCCGGCGTGGATGGCGCACATCGCCGACACCGCGGTGCCTCCGCGCTGGCGCGCGCAGACGCTTCTGCACGCACGTGCGTTCTCCCCGGTGGAGGCGCTCGACCGGGGGATCGTGGATGGGATCGCCTCGTCGTCGGACGAGGCGCTCGCGCACGCGCACGCCGCAGCGCTGCCGCTCACGAAGCTGCCGCGAACGGCCTACGCCGAATCGAAGCGTCGGCTCCGCGCCGAAGGCGCGGAGCGCGCGCTCGCGCGTCTCGCGGAGGAGGGCCGGCGATGAGCCTGCGCATCGTCCGCGCCACGCCGCGCGAGCTCGATCTCGCGGTTCCGCTCTTCGACGCCTACCGCCAGTTCTACGCACAGCCGCCCGATCCAGCGGGCGCCCGCGCCTTCCTCGGCGAGCGGCTCTACCTCGGCGACTCCGTCGTGCACCTCGCGCTCGACGGGCCGGACGACGCGCCGACGGCGCACGGCCTGACGCAGCTCTACGCCTCCTACTCGTCCGTGTCGATGATGCGCCTGTGGATCCTGAACGACCTCTTCGTCGCGCCGGCGTCCCGGCGCGCCGGCGTCGGGCGGGCGCTCCTCGAGCGGGCGCGGCAGCTCGCGCTCGAGACCGGCGCGAAGGGGCTCGTGCTCGCGACGGCGAAGGACAATGCGCGCGCGAGGCGGCTGTACGAGTCGTCGGGCTATCGCCGGGACGAGGTCTTCGACCACTACGAGCTCGTGCTCGGGACGCGGGAATGAGGGCGCGCGTGCTCGGCTCGAGCGCCGGCGGCGGCCTGCCCCAGTGGAACTGCGGCTGCCCGCACTGCGTGCGCGTGCGGGCGGGCGATCCGGCCGTTCCCCCGCGCACCCAGCCGTCGTTGGCCGTCTCCGCCGACGGCGCGCGCTGGTCGCTCCTGAACGCGAGCCCCGACATCCGGGACCAGCTCGCGCGCTTCCCCGCGCTGCACCCGCGCCCCGGCACGCGCGACCTCGCGGTCGACACGATCGTGCTCACCAACGCCGACCTCGACCACGTGCTCGGCCTCCTCGTGCTGCGCGAATCGCTTCCCCACCGCATCGTGTCCACGCGCTGGGTGCGCGACGCCCTGCTCTCCCACAACGCGGTGTTCCGCCTCCTCGAGCCCGCCTGGGGCGTGGCGAAGCTCGACGAGCCCGTGCGCCTCGATCGCGACGCGCGGCTCGAGGCGCGCCTCTTCCCGGTTCCCGGCAAGGTGCCCACGCACCTCGCGGAGCTCGCAGCGAACGCTCCCGAGGCGACGGTCGGGGTGCGCGTGACCGACACCGCGACGGGACGCCGCCTCGTGTACGTGCCGGGGGTCCGGTCGCTCGACGGGGGAACGCTGGCCGAGCTCGAGGCCGCCGCCTGCGCGTTCATCGACGGAACCTTCTTCTCCGGCCACGAGCTCTCGAGCGTCCGCCCCGGCGCACCCGATGCCGCGGCCATGGGGCATGTTCCAGTGTCAGGGGACGGAGGTAGCCTGATGCGCCTCGCCGCGCTCGGCGGCCGCCGCATCTACACCCACCTGAACAACACGAACCCGCTCGTCGACGCGGGCTCGGCGGAGCGGCGGTGGGTGGACGCGTCGGGGGTCGAGGTGGCCTTCGACGGCATGGAGCTCGAGGCGTGAGCCTCTCCCCGGACGAGCTCGAGGCACGCCTCCGGCGGATCGGCGACGAGCGCTACCACCACCGGCATCCCTTCAACCTGCGCATGCACGCCGGCACCCTCGGCGCGGACGAGATCCGCACGTGGGTGCGCAATCGCTACTACTACCAGACGCGCATCCCCGTGAAGGACGGGCTGATCCTCGCGAAGGCCAGCGATCCGGCGTTCCGTCGCGAGTGGATCGGGCGGATCCACGATCACGATGGGCGCGCGCCGGGCGAAGGCGGGCTCGAGCTCTGGCTCCAGCTCGCCACCGCAGTCGGGCTCGAACGCGACGAGGTGACCGGCCTGCGGAGCGTGCTGCCGGGCGTGCGCGAGGCGTGCGACGACTACGTGCGGTTCGTCGAGTCGAGCGACCTGCTCGCGAGCGTGGCGGCCTCCCTCACCGAGCTCTTCGCGGGCGACATCATGCGCGAGCGCATCGCCGCCTTCGAGCGGCACTACCCGTGGGTACGCACCGAGGGGCTGCACTACTTCCGGAGCCGCACCGCGCAGGCGCCGCGGGACGCCGCCGCCGGCCTGCGCTTCGTGCGCGAGCACGCGACGAGCGCCGCCGACCAGGAGCGCTGCATCGCCGCGCTCGAGCGCAAGTGCGAGATCCTCTGGCGCCTCCTCGACGCGATCGAGGCCTCGGGCCGGCGCCCGCGGCTCGCCTCCCATGCGCTGCTGCGCACCGATCCCGCGACGGGACGGCCGCTGGTCGTGCTGCCCGAACGCGCGGTGAAGCTGAGCGACAGTGGAGGCGAGATCCTCGCGCTGTGCGACGGCGTCCGCACGGCGTCGGAGATCGCGCACACCCTCGCCGCGCGACACGCAGAGCTGGCCGGGGTGGAATCGGACGTGCACGGCTTCCTCGATCAGATGGAGCGGCTCCGCGTGGTCGAGCCCGCGGCGTGAGCAGGGCCCAGCCCTACAATCTCGTCGCCGAGCTCACCTACCGCTGTCCGCTCCGCTGCGCCTACTGCTCCAACCCGCTCGGCTTCCGCGACGTGCCCGACGCGCTCGACGCGGAGGCATGGGGCCGCGTCTTCCGGGAGGCCGCGGCGCTCGGGTGCGTGCACGTCGGGCTCACGGGCGGCGAGCCGACCGTACGGCGCGACCTCGCCGCGATCGTGATGCACGCCGCGGCCGCAGCGCTCTACCCCCATCTCGTGACGGCGGGCACGACGCTCGATCGCGACGGTCTCGCGCGCCTGCGCACGGCGGGGCTGCGGAGCGTTCAGCTCTCGCTCCAGGACGTGCACGCGGAGGAGGCGGACCGCATCGCCGGCGCGCCCGCGCTACCCGCGAAGCTCGCGTTCGCGCGCGCGGTCCGTGCGGAGCGCCTGCCGCTCGTACTGAACGTGGTGCTGCATCGCGGGAACCTCGCGCGCGTCGGCGAGCTGATCGCGCTCGCGCGCGAGCTCGACGCCGAGCGCCTCGAGCTCGCGAATGTCCAGCTCCACGGCTGGGCGCTCGCGAACCGCACGGCGCTCCTGCCGACGCGCTCGCAGATCGAGGATGCAGCTCGCATCGTCGCGGAGGCGCGTCGCGCGCACGCGCGGCCCGAGCTGCTGTTCGTGCTGCCGGACTGGTGGTCCGATCGGCCGAAGCCCTGCATGGGCGGCTGGGGCAGCCGGACGGTGGTCGTGAATCCGGCTGGCGTCGTCCTGCCGTGTCATGGAGCGGCGGAGCTGCCCGGGCTCGACTTCTGGCGCGTTCCCGAGCGGACCCTCGAGGCGTGCTGGCAGGAGGCGCCGGGCATGCGCGCCTTCCGCGGCGAGTCGTGGATGCCGTCCCCCTGCCGCACCTGCCCCGAGCGGGCGCGCGACTTCGGGGGCTGCCGCTGCCAGGCCTTCGCGCTGACCGGCGACGCCGCCGCGACCGATCCGGCCTGCGCGCTCTCGCCCCGTCACACCGTGGTGTTGGCTGCGAGAGCCGAGGCGGAAGCCGGAGGAACGCGGGAATTGCGTCTGCGCGGCGCAGCCCACCCCGTCTGATCCCGCTACCGTCCCACCGTGCTGACCGAGCACCAGCTCCTCGTCTTCTGGCTGCAGCTCTTCGTGCTGCTGCTCACAGCGCGACTCCTCGGTGGGCTCATGCGACGGCTCGGGCAGCCGGCGGTCATCGGCGAGCTCGCCGCCGGGCTCCTGCTCGGGCCCTCGGTGCTCGGCTCGCTCGCGCCCGACGCGCAGGGCTGGCTCTTTCCGGCGGAGCCCGTACAACGCGCACTGCTGTCGGCCGTGGGCTGGATCGGGGTGTTCCTGCTGCTGATCGTCACGGGGCTCGAGACCGACCTCGCGCTCGTGAGGAGGCTCGGCGCCGCCATCGGGCGCGTCACGGTCGGCACGCTCCTCATCCCGATCCTCTTCGGCCTGGGCGTGGGCTGGGTCATGCCAGACGTCTTCCTCGGACCGAAGGCGCAACGCGGGGTGTTCGCGCTGTTCATGGCCACCGCGCTCGGCATCTCGGCGCTGCCGGTGATCGCGAAGGTGCTGTCCGAGCTCGACCTCATGCGCCGCAACATCGCCCAGGTGATCCTCGCCGCCGCGATGGCCGACGACGTGATCGGCTGGGTGCTCCTCGGGGTGGTCGCCAGCCTGGCGCAGTCGGGCGAGATCGACTTCGAGCGCGTGGCCGGCACGCTGTTCGGCCTCCTCGTCTTCGTCGCGCTCGCGTTCACGCTCGGACAGCGCGCCGTCGACGCCCTGCTCCGGCGGGCGCGCGCCCGCCGTGCGGGGACGATCGGCGCGCTCACCATCACGGTGCTCGCCGCGCTCTTCTCCGGCGGCCTCACGCACGCGCTCGGACTCGAGGCCGTCTTCGGCGCGTTCATCGCCGGCATCGTGCTCGGCCACTCCCGCTTCCAGGAGCACGAGGTCTTCGCGAACCTCCAGGGGCTCACGCTGTCGTTCTTCGCACCGCTGTTCTTCGCCACCGCCGGCCTGCGGGCGGACCTGCGCCTCCTCTCGGATCCGACCGTCGTCACGTGGGGACTCCTCGTGCTCGGCGCGGCGAGCGCGTCGAAGTTCCTGGGATCGTTCCTCGGCTCCCGCCTCGCCGGGCTGGCGACTCGAGAGGGGCTCGCGCTCGGCGTCGGCCTGAACGCGCGCGGCGCGGTCGAGATCGTGGTTGCGACGGTCGGCCTCTCGCTCGGTGTGCTCGGCGAGAACTCCTACACCGTCGTCGTGCTCATGGCGATGGCCACGTCGATGATGGCGCCCCCCCTCCTCCGCCTCGTGATGAAGGGCTGGGAAGGCTCGCAGGAGGAGCTGGAGCGGCTGCACCGCGAGCGCGTGCTCGGCGGCAACGTGCTCGTGAGGCCCTCTCGCCTGCTGCTACCGAGCCACGGCGGCCCGAACTCGCTCCTCGCCGCCCGTCTGCTCGACCTCGCCTGGCCCGAGGGCTCCGAGGTCACGCTGCTCTCCGCCGGCAAGGACGTGCCGGCCGCGGACCTCGAGCGGGTGCGCGCCGTGTTCGCGCAGCGCCCCGTCGTCCACGAGCACGTGGGCGCCAAGGGCCCGCTCGCGGCGATCCTCGATCAGGCCGTGCTCGGCTACGGCGCGATCGCCGTCGGCGCCACGGACACGAAGATCGAAGGACGCCTGGTGTCGCCCGTCGTGGACGACCTGCTCGCGGCGAGCCCCCTGCCGGTGATCATGGTGCGCCGGGCGGCGCGACTCGATCCGGAGTCGCGGGTGACGTTCCGCCGCATCCTCGTCCCCGCGATCGGCACGCAGCCAGGACGTGCGGCGCAGGAGATGGCCTACAGCGTGGCGCGCCGCGTCGATGCGCTCGTCCTGCTGGCCCACGTGGTGACGGTGCCGACGCTCGGGCAGGAGATCGCGTTCCGCGACTGGTCGCGGGTCCGCCGCGACGGCCCCGCCGGAGAGGCGGGATCGGGCGCCTCGGCGGGCGAGCGGGGCGACCTCGCCGAAGCCGTCGTCGAGGAGGCGCGCGCGCTCGCCACCGAGATGGGCGCACGCGCGGAGACGACGATCCGCAGCGGACGCTCGGCGCCCGAGGAGATCCTCGCGCTCGCCCGGGAGCGACGCGTCGATCTGGTCGTGCTCGCTGCGAACCTGCGGCAGTTGTCGGGGCGGCCATTCCTGGGGCACGGCGTCGAGTACCTGCTCGAGAACGCCGAGTGCACCGTCGTCATCGTGACCGCGCCGCCGGGCTGGACGCATTGACCGCGCTCCCCGGCCGGATCGGTCCGACGCCCGGGTCCTGGCTCTCGGCGCTGCGCGACCCACGCCTCCTGTTCCATGACCTCCTGGCGGGCGCGACCGTCGGCCTCGTCGCCGTTCCCCAGGCGATGGCGTTCGCGCTGATCGCGGGCGTGCCGCCGCAGATCGCGCTCTACACCATGATCGTGCCTGGGCTCGTGGCGGGCATGCTCCGCGATTCCCCGCACCTCGCGCCGGGCGCAACCAACACCGCGGCGCTGCTCGTCGGCGGAGTGCTCGCCACCTCGCCTCTCGTCGCGTCGCACGGCACGCTCGCGATCCTCTCGGCGCTGTGCGTGATCGTCGGTGTCGCCAAGGTCGCCGTCGGGGCGGCGGGCCTCGGCCGTCTCTCCCGTTACGTCTCGCCCGCCGTCGTGGAGGGCTTCACGCTCGGCGCGGCGGTCCTGCTCGTCGCCGGCCAGCTCCCGAACGCGCTCGGCGTGCCGAGCCCCCGGGGGCACGGCTTCCTGTCCGGTCTCGGCGCGGTCGCCTCGTCGTTCGGCGCCGTCGACGGCCGCGCCCTGACGCTCGCTTGCGTCACCGTCGCCACGATCGCGCTCCTCGCGCGCGTCGCGCCGCGCGCACCGGGAGCGCTGCTCGCGCTGGTGGGCTCCGCAGTCCTGGCGCAGCTCGTCGGCCTCGCGGGCGAGGACGGCGTACGGACGCTCGGCTTCCTGCCGCGCGACCTTCCGAGACCCGCGCTCCCGATGCTCGCGCCATCGGTTCTCGCGACGCTCCTTCCGTCCGGCCTGGCGATCGCGCTGGTCGGCATGTCGGAGGTGGTGTCGATCGGACGGGCGCTCGCGCTGCGCACGGGACGGCCCCTCCACACCGACCGCGAGCTGCGCGCCCAGGGCGTCGCGAACCTCGCCTCGGCGTGCTTCCCGTGCCTGCCCAGCTCGGTGTCGTGGACGCGCAGCGCCGCCTCGGTGGAGGCCGGCGCGCGAACGCCCGCTGCGGTGGTGTTCACGTCCCTCGTCGTCGCCGCTGCGGTGTTCGCTCTCGCGCCGTTCGCCGGCAAGGTGCCGCTCGCCGCAGTGGCCGGGGTCGTGATCTGGATCGCGGCGCGCATGGTGCGGCCGGCCGACCTGGCTCGCGTTCGCCGCGCCGACCGCACGGACTTCGCCCTCCTCGTCGCGACGACTGCGCTCACGCTGGTGGTCGACCTGCAGATCGCCGTTCTCGCGGGGGTCGCGCTTTCGCTCGGCGTGGTGATCTCGCGCGCGAGCCTGCTGCGCTTGTCGGAGCTGCAGCGCGGACCGGCCGGCCACCTCGTCGAGCGTCCCCTGGACGCCGCCACCGGCGCCCACCCGATCACGCTCCTGCAGGCGGAGGGCGATCTCTTCTTCGGCGTCGCCGACGAGCTCGAAGCGGTCCTCCGTTCGGTGGCCGCGCGAGGCACGCGCGGGATCGTCCTCCGTCTGAAGCGCACGTTCGCCCTCGACTCCGCGGCGGCCGAGGCGCTCTCCCGCTTCACCCTCGAGCACCGGGCGCGCGGCGGCGCCCTGGCCCTGTGCGGACTGCGCCCGGAGCTCGAGCGGCGGATCGCAGCCACCTCGCTCTCCGCGGCCCTCGGCGACGACGCCGTGTTCGAGACGGGAGACCGGCCCTTCGCATCGCTCGAACGCGCGCTCCGGCAGGTGCAGGAGCGGCTCGGGCTGCCGCGCGGGCTCGAGCCGATCCGCGCGGCGAGCGTCGAGCCCACGGACGAGACGTGGTCGATCTGATGAGCCCCGGGGAGGGTCGGACGATGCCGAAGCGAACACTCGTCCGCGCCGCGCTCGTGTCGCTCGCGCTCGGCGCCGCGCCGGCGGCCGCCCTGCCGCCCGCCCCGGACTGGCTCGTCCCGTTTCCGATCACCCGGCGCATGTGGGCCGATCATTCCGCGGCTGACGACATCGACGTGTTCGTCCGTCTCGACGCCATGGAGCGCGGCCGCGCCACCGTCGGCTGGGAAGCCTCGAGACCCTCCCTCCGTGCGGAACACACCTTCGCGACGCTGGCGGGAGCGCTCGCGCTCGCGCTGCCGCAGGATTGCCGGGAGGTCCCGCTGTCCACCGTTGCGTCGACCGCCGCGGGCAGCACTCCCGTCCTCTCGCCGCTCGAGCGGGGAAGGCGCGTCCGGATCGCGCTGGGTCCGGACGCGAGCGGCGCCGCGGCAGCCTTCTTCGCGGCGCCCGGAGAGGGCGCGCGCTGCCGGGTGCTCGTGCACGCCGCCCCCGACCCGGCGACCGGCGGGATCCTCCTCGAAGCCGCGTCGGCGGACGGCGCCGCGCTCGCCCGTCAGCCGATCGCCTTCGGCCCGGAGCGCTTCCACCGCTGGGCGATCGCGCTGCTGCTGATCACCGTGCCGGCGGACCTCGCGCTGCTCGCGGCGGAGGTCGGCGTGCTGGCATTCTTCGTGCTGCTGTTCACTGCGCCCGCGCGGCTGATGAGCTGAGCGCGCGGGGCTGGCGGCGTCACGCCTCTTCTTCCTGGCTCGAAGCCGGCTCGTACTTCGAGAGGCGGCACGGAGTACTTCGCGTTCCGGACGTGACCCTGGCCGGAGCTACTTCGCCTCGGCCTTCCCGCGCGAGTCGCGCGCGGCGGCGCCGAAGACGCCCTTCGACATGAGCGCGCGCTCCGCGTTCACCCGCGCTTCGTAGACCTCGGCGCGCACGGCGTGGGCGTCGCGGTTCGCCGGCTCCGCGGCGACCGCCCAGTCGACGAGATGGCACGCGAGACGGAGGTCGCCGCCGGCGGCGACGTCGCGCGCGCGGGCCACCAGCGCGCGCACGCCTCCGGCGAGCGCCGCGACCTCGCGGCCGAGCTGCGCTTCCGGAGCGGGCTTCAGGTGCGACGGGGTGCCGTCGTACCAGCCGCCGTAGAGGCGCCAGATGTTGCGCACGACGTACTCGGGGTCGTCGTACACCGGCTGGAGGTACGGCCGGTCGGCGAGCTCGGCGGGCGGTTTCACCTCGTGGAGGATCGCGTCGAGCGTCATGCCGGTGTTCATGCGCTCGAGCGTCTCGCGCACGAGGTGCTCGAGCCACTGCGCCGTCTCGTCGAGCGCCTGGCGCACGCGCTCCCGCCCGAAGATGGGCACGCCGTGGCCGGGCACCAGCAGCTCGGCGTCGCAGCGCAGCATGGCGCGCAGGGACGCGGCCCAGTCGGCGGCGTAGCGCTGCACCTTCTGCGGGTTGCCGGCGTTCGGCGTGACCCAGATGAACTGGTCGCCCGTGAAGAGCGCCTTGCGGTCGGGCCAGAACGTCCACGTGTGGTCATCCGTCTCGCCGCGGGCGTGATGGAGCTCGAACGCGGTGTCTCCAGCCTCGAGCCGCAGGCTCTCCTCGTAGGTCGTGTCGGGATAGTCGTACTCCGTGGGCCAGGAGATGCGGGTGCCGAACTGACGCGCATTGATCGCGGCGTTGTAGCCGGCCGTCGTCTGGTACCGGTCGAATCGCGTCGACACGTTCTCGTGCCCGACGATCCGGGGCCGCGGCCAGCCCTTCGACTTCGCCTCCGCGAGGAAGGGCGGCAGGCCGAACGCGTGGTCGACGTGGCCGTGCGTGTACACCGCCGCGAAGAGCGGACCGGGATCGCAGCGCCGCACGGTCTGGAAGGTGGCGTCGCGCCCGAACCAGCTCCCGGTGTCCACGAGCACGAGCCCGGCCGTCGTCCGCGCCACGCTCACGTTCGCGAAGGTGTGCACGAAGAAGAGGCCGGGAGCGATCTCCTCGCTCGCGCCGGTGGTGCGCCAGAGATTCTTCTCGAGCCCCTGCCATCCGCGCTCGGCGAGATCGAGGATCGCTCCCATGATGACTCCTTCCTGCCGGAGGACGGCGCCGCGGCCGCCTTCCGACGCTCAACCGAAGTGCGCGCCCGCGTAGAGAAGATCGAGCGCGAAGCCGTGCACGCGAGCGAAGACCGGACCGAACAGATTCCACGCCAGGACGAGCCCGAGGATCGCGACGACCGGCTGCCGCAGCAATCGCTGCCACGTCGCGGCCACGCGCTCGCCCAACAGGAGCGGCAGCGCGCCCGCGCCGTCGAGGGGGGGAGCGGGAGCAGGTTGAACGACAGGAGCAGGAGGTTCAGGGTGAAGAGCACGCTCAGCAGGAGCGCGACGCTCGACGCGAGCGACGATCCGGTCCCGACGGCGACCGATCCGAAGCGCGCGACGTCGGGAGCCGCGAGCCACCCGAGCTCCACACCGACCCGGATCGCGAGCCCCGCGAGGAGGAAGAGCACGAGGTTCGCGGCGGGCCCCGCGAGCGACATCCACGCCGCGCGCCGCGGCCAGCGCTCCGCCCAGTGCGGGTCGAAGGGCGTGCTCGCCCACCCGATCATCCACCCCCCGAGCGCCCACGAGAGCAGCGGCACCAGCACGAGGCCGAACGGCTCGCGCCGGATGTGCGGACGCGGGTCGAGGCTGACCTGCCCGCCGAGGTAGGCCGTCGGGTCGCCCCCCCGCTTCGCCGCCCACGCGTGGGCGGCCTCGTGACAGGTCGTCGAGAACAGGAACACGGCGTACCACGCGATGCCGAGCACGAGCGCGTCGGGTGCGAATGCTTGCAGACGGTCCCCTTCGCTCCCGGGGAGCGGCTTGGCGTCCGCCATCCTAGACGATCGAGCTCGAGGAAGGCTCGGGAATCGCACCCGACCGATCGGTGTGATCGGCTCGCCGTTGGCTCTCGGCCGAGCTCGTCCTCGTGGGCGCGGTTCTCAGCCCTCGGGCTGCGCGCTTCCGGACCCGTTGTCGCCGTTCCCCTTCCGCACGCTGAGGCGCACGCGGCGCGGCTCGATCCCCGCCACGGTGACACCGTCGGGCCTCACGACGTCGTCGGGCGCGAGCTCGAAGCTGCGGCGGCCCGCCTCGACGAGGAACGCGTCGAGGCGCACCGCGAGGCGCTTCTGGTCGAGCAGGAAGAACACGCGCCGCGCGCCGGAGAGCGTCACGTCGACCGTCGCTGGATCGACCTTGTCGACCGAGAAGCCGGGCGGGACGTTGTCGACGGTGATCGGCAGCGAGAAGGTGAGCTCCGCCACCTGCGAGCCGGGCACGAATGCGATCCACAGGCCGCACGCGAGACCCACCGAGACGAGCTTCTCCACCCAACGCTCTCGGAGCGCGCGCAGCAGCAGCTGGCGCCGGCCGATCTTCGGCCCGCGCGGACGCAGCAGCGCGGGAAGGACGGTCGCGAGGTCCTCGGGCTTCTCGAGGGCGCGCAGCACGCCGTCGCGCGCGATGGAGATCTGCCCGCGTTCCTCCGACACCACGATCGAGACGGCGTCGGTGCGCTCGGCGAGGCCGAGCGCCGCGCCGTGCCGCGTCCCGCGGCGGTGTAGCTGCGCGAAGTCGCTCGAGAGCGGAAGGTGCGCCCCGAAGCGCAGCACGCGATCGCCTTCGAGGATCACTGCACCGTCATGGGCGGGCGTGTGCGCGTCGAAGAGGGACAGGAGGAGCGCGTCGCTCACCTGGCCCCCGAGCGCGATGCCGCCCTCCAGGTGACGCTCGAGCGGATCACGGCGCTTCACCACGATCAGGGCGCCCACGCGGTTGCGCGCGAGCTCGATCGCGGTGCGCACGAGGACGTCGGTGGTGGCGCTGCGCGGCCGCTCCTCGCGCCCGCGCCGGAGTCCGAAGACCGCGATGCGCTCGAAGAGCCGGCGGAGCTCGTCCTGGAAGATCACCACCAGCACGATCACGAGGACGGCGAAGAAGCCCTGGAAGAGCCAGGCCGTGAGCTGCATCCCGAGCTGGCGCGCGCCCACGTAGGTGGCGAGCAGCACGCCGATGCCGCCGAGCGCGGGTCCGGCGCGCGCGCTGCGAAGCGCGACGATCATGATGTAGAGAGCGACCGACACGAAGGCGATGTCGAGCGCATCGACCACGCCGAAGTTGAAGAGCGATCGGAGCACGCTGCCTCCCGCGCCGGCGGCGTTTACCTAGCGCAGCCCCGCGGGAAATGCTTTGCTCCCTCGCGGATCCGGCTTTCTCCATCGGCTGGCCGAAGGGGAGACGGGAGGTCGTCGCTCGGTGCGGGGCTGTCTGGCGCTGGTGCTCGCAGGCGGAGAGGGGCGGAGGCTCTGGCCGCTCACCCGTGAGCGCAGCAAGCCCGCGGTGTACTTCGGCGGCCGCTACCGCCTCATCGACTTCGCCCTCTCCAACCTCGTGAACAGCGGGCTCGGCCGGATCAAGGTGCTGACGCAGTACAGGTCCAGCTCGCTCGTCCGCCATCTGACGCGCGCGTGGCCCGTGGCGTCGTCGCTGCTCGACCAGTTCATCGAGGTCGTGCCCGCTGCGATGAACATCGGCCCCACCTGGTTCCGTGGCACCGCCGACGCGATCTTCCAGAACCTCGACCTGCTGCGCGACGTCGACCCCGCCGACGTGCTCATCTTCGGCTCGGATCACGTCTACAAGATGGACGTGTCGCTGATGATGGAGCAGCACCGCGACCGGAAGGCCGACCTCACCGTGGCGACCATCCCGGTGCCTCGCGCCGAGGCGTCCTCCTTCGGATGCGTGCACGTGGACGCATCCGGCCGCGTGATCGACTTCCTCGAGAAGCCGGCCGATCCGCCGGGCATGCCCGGCCAGCCCGACCTCACGCTGGTGTCCATGGGCAACTACGTCTTCCGCACGCCCGTGCTGCTCGAGGAGCTCCGCCGGAACGCGTCGCGCGAGACCACTTCGCACGACTTCGGGAAGGACATCCTGGCGACGGCCCACGAGCGCATGCACGTCCACGCCTACGACTTCGCGCTGCAGCTCTGCCCCGGGGAGAGCGAGCGCGCCCGCGGCTACTGGCGCGACGTCGGTACGATCGACGCATACTACGACGCCAGCATGGACCTCGTGTCCGTCGAGCCGCACCTGAACCTCTACAACGACGACTGGCCGATCCGCGGCGTGCAGCCCCTGTCGGGTCCGGCGAAGTTCGTGTTCGCCGACAAGACGAACCAGCGGATCGGGCAGGCGCACGACTCGATCGTGGGCGCCGGCACGATCGTGTCGGGCGGCCACGTGGAGCGGTGCATCGTGTTCCACAACGTGCGCGTCAACAGCTTCAGCCACGTGCAGGAGTCCGTGCTGTTCCCAGGCGTGGACGTCGGCCGCGGTGCGCGCCTGTCGCGGTGCATCATCGACAAGGGCGTCCGGATTCCGCCCGGCGAAGTCATCGGCGAGGACCTGGACGCCGACCGCAGGCGCTTCACCGTGAGCGAGGGCGGCGTCGTGGCGATCGGCCGGGCCGACTTCGGCCAGACCGACGAATTCGACGTTTGAGCCGCGAAGGAACGGGATGAAGCTCTTGTTCGCCACCGCCGAGCTGGCGCCGCTCGCCCAGTCCGGCGGGCTCGGCGACGCGGTCGCGGGCCTCGCGCACGCGCTCGGCGCGCGCGGGCACGACGTGACCTGCGTGCTCCCGGGCTACGCGTCCGCGCGCGACGCGTACGCCCAACTCGTCACGCGCGGAGAAGCGCCCGATCTCGCGGAAGCCGGCACGGTCTCGATCCCCTTCCCGTCCGGCTCGTTCCACGCCCGCTGGCTGCGCGGCGCGCTGGGCACCGGCGTGACCGTCGAGCTCCTCGACGCCCCGCAGCTCTACGACCGCCCGGGCCTCTACGGCCACGCCGACGATGCGCTGCGCTTCATCGCGTTGTCACGCGCCGCCTCCTACCGCTGCGACGCCGTCCGTCCGGACGCGCTCGTCGCGCACGACTGGCACGCGGCGCTCGCGATCGGCGGGCTGCGCACCGCTCTCGACCGGGGCGCGAACCGCGGCATCGGCGGCGTGCAGGTCGTCCACAACAACGCGTATCAGGGCCGCTTCCCGCGGAGCGCGATGGCGCTGACCGGGCTCCCGGTCGAGCTCTTCCATCCCGAGGGCGTCGAGGCCTGGGGCGAGCTCTGCCTCCTGAAGGCCGGCATCGAGTGGGCGGACCGGATCGTGGCCGTCTCGCCCACCTATGCGAAGGAGATCCAGACCGCCGAATTCGGCGAGGGGCTCGACGGCGCGTATCGCGCGCGCGCGCACCGCCTGTCGGGGATCGCCAACGGGATCGACGCCTCCCGCTTCGACCCCGCGAACGACCCCGCCCTGCCCGTGCCGCTCGATGCGCGCCGGCCGGACGGAAAGCAGGCTTGTCGCCGAGCGGTGTCGCAGGAGCTGGGGCTCGACGAGGCGCTGCCCGGCCGCTTCTGCGTCGCGATCGGCCGCTTCGCTGCGCAGAAGGGCTGGGACGTGCTGGCGGGCTCGCTCGACCGCCTCGTGGACCAGGGCTGCGTCGTGGGGCTTCTCGGCGACGGTGATCCCGCGCTCGCGGCGCTCGTCCAGGTCGCAGCCTCCCGCCACCCGAAGCGCGTGGCGGTGCGCACGGGCTTCGACGACGGCCTTGCGCGCCGCCTCTACGCTGGCGCGGACTGCGTCCTGATCCCGTCCCGCTTCGAGCCGTGCGGGCTCGTGCAGCGCATCGCGCAGCGCTACGGCGCCGTGCCGGTCGCCCACCGCGTGGGCGGGCTGGCCGATACGATCGTCGACCCGGGCCTCGATCCCAGGGGCGGCGTGCGCGCGAGGTCGGTTGCGAACGAGCGTCGCACGACGGGCGTCCTCTTCTCGCCGCTCACGCCCGATGCGCTCGCGGCCGCGGTCGCGCGCGTCGGCCGCCTCGGCGACGAGGGCAGGCTCGCGGCGCTCCAGCGCCGGCTGCTGCGGCTCGACGTCTCCTGGACGAAGCCGGCCGCGCTGTGGGAGAAGCTCCTCGAGTCTGCAACCCGCGAAGCGCGGGGACGACTGTGAGCCGTCGTCACTTCCGCGTGTTGCCTGGAGAGCCGTCGCCGCTCGGCGCGACCTGGGACGGCGAAGGCGTGAACTTCGCCCTCTTCTCCGAGCAGGCGACCGCAGCGGAGCTGTGTCTCTTCGATCCCCCCGCCCCGGGCGCGCTGCCGACGGCCGGCGTCGAGATCGCCCGCATCGCGCTCCCGGAGCGCTCGCACGACGTCTTCCACGCCTATCTGCCGGACGTCCGGCCGGGACAGCACTACGGCTACCGCGTACACGGGCCCTGGGCGCCCGCCGAGGGGCACCGCTTCAATCCCGCAAAGCTCCTCGTCGATCCCTACGCGCGCGCTCTGTCCAGCGCACTGCGCGCGAGCCCGCTGCACCTCGGGGAGGCCCCCGCGAGCGCCGCGTCCGCATCGGCTCCCGATCCGCGCGATTCGGCGGGGGTGATGCCGAAGTCCGTGGTGGTGGACCCGGCCTTCAGCTGGGGCGACGACCGGCCGCCCCGCACTCCCTGGAGCCGGAGCGTCCTGTACGAGTGTCACGTGAAGGGGATGACGCAGCTCCATCCCGACCTCCCGCCCGATCAGCGCGGCACCTATCTCGGTCTCGGCTCGGACGTCGTGATCGAGCACCTGCTGTCCCTCGGCGTCACGGCGGTGTCCCTGCTCCCGGTGCATCACGCGGCGTCGGAGCCGACCCTCGTGGCCCGGGGCCTCGTGAACTACTGGGGCTACAACACGCTCGCGTTCCTCGCGCCCGACCTGCGCTTCGCGACCCCCGGCGCGACCGGCGACGCCGCGGTGCGCGAGTTCAAGTCGATGGTGAAGGCGCTGCACCGCGCGGGCATCGAGGTGCTCCTCGACGTGGTCTACAACCACACCGCCGAGGGAGGACCGCAGGGCCCCCTGCTTTCGTTCCGGGGCATCGACAACGCGGCATACTACCGGCTGCGGGCGGACGACCTGCGCGAGTACCAGGACTTCACGGGCTGCGGCAACACGCTGAACGTCATCCATCCGCGGACGCGGCAGCTCGTGCTGGACAGCTTGCGGCACTGGGTCGAGCAGATGCACGTCGACGGCTTCCGCTTCGATCTCGCGACCGTGCTCGCGCGCGATCCGCTCGCGATGAACCCGCAAGCGCGGTTCCTCGAGATCGTGCGGCAGGATCCAGTGCTCTCCCGCGTGAAGCTCGTGGCGGAGCCCTGGGACCTCGGCCCCGAGGGCTTCCAGCTCGGCGCGTTTCCGTTCGGCTGGTCGGAGTGGAACTCGCGCTATCGCGACACCGTGCGGCGTTTCTGGCGGGGCGACCCGGGCCAGGTGCCCGAGCTCGCGTCCCGTCTCGCGGGCTCGAGCGACATCTTCGCCGGCAGCGGCCGCGGACCCCACGCGAGCGTCAACTTCGTGTCGTGCCACGACGGCTTCACCCTCCAGGACGTCGTGAGCTACGAGCGCAAGCACAACGAGCTGAACGGAGAACAGAACCGCGACGGGAACGACGCCAACTGGAGCGCGAACTGGGGCCACGAAGGGCCGGGCGAGTCGGTGTCCGTGGCGCGGCTGCGCGCACGCGCGAAGCGCAACCTGATCGCGACGCTGCTCCTGTCGCAGGGCGTGCCGATGCTGTCGCACGGCGACGAGCTCTCGCGCACGCAGGCAGGCAACAACAACGCCTACTGCCACGATTCGGAGCTCACCTGGCTGCGTTGGGAGCTCGACCGCGCGCAGTCGGAATTCCTCGCCTTCGTGCGGCGTGTGATGGCCCTGCGTCGCGAGCACCCGGTGTTCCGACGGCGCCGGTTCTTCCGCGGCGATCCGCTGCCGTCGAGCGGCGTGAAGGACGTGAGCTGGATCCGGCCCGACGGCCGCGAGCTCGAGCAGGACGATTGGAACGATCCCGAAGCTCGCGTCCTCGGAATGCTCGTTCCGGGCGACGCCGCGGATGACGCGTTCGATCGGAGACGGCCGGGGCCCGGATCGGGATCGGCGGGTGACGGCTCCCGCACCCTCCTGCTGCTCTTGAACTCCGGGGCCCGCTCCCGCTACTTCTCCCTGCCGGAGATCGGCGCGCCCGGAGAGTGGCGCGACCTCCTCGACACGGCCCATGCCGGCACCCACGCGCTGCGCGGACGCGGAGTGAACCTGGCCCCGCACTCGCTGATCCTGCTCTCCTACGAGCGCGCGTCATGACGAAGTTGGCGCCGCGCGCGCCGGCCGTCCATCCGCTCGCGCCCGACCTCGCGGACGTGGAGCGGCTCCTCGCGGGCGAGCACGCGCAGCCGCACGCAGTCCTCGGCGCCCACGCGCTCGCGCACGGGGGGGTGTCGGGCACCGTGGTCCGCGCCTTCCACCCCGACGCGACCGGAGCGTCCTGCCTGCTCGACCGCGGGGCCAGTCAGCTCGAGACGCTGCCGCTCGAGCCGATCGCGGCCGGCCTCTTCGCGGCGTTCGTGCCCGACGTGCCGCCGCCCCTGCGCTACCGTCTGCGCTTCCACTTCGCGGACGGCAACTCGTGGGAGCGCGAGGATCCCTACCGCTTCCTCCCGACCCTCGGCGAGCTCGACCTCCACCTCTTCGGCGAAGGCACGCATCGCCGTCTCTGGGAGGCGCTGGGCGCGCACCCCCGGCGAATCGATCACGTCGACGGCGTCGCGTTCGCCGTCTGGGCGCCGGCGGCGACACGCGTGAGCGTCGTCGGTGACTTCTGCCGCTGGGACGGGCGCGTCCTGCCGATGCGCGTCCTCGGGAGCTCCGGCGTGTTCGAGCTCTTCGTGCCGGGGGTAGCGCCCGGCGCGCTCTACAAGTTCGAGATCAAGACGCGCGAGGGAGCGATCCGCCTGAAGACCGACCCCCTGGCGTTCTCGATGGAGCTGCCGCCCGGGAGCGCGGCGCGCGTCACCACCACGTCCTACCAGTGGGCCGACGGCGCGTGGATGGCCGCGCGTCCGAAACGAGACGCGGCGCGGGAGCCGCTCGCGATCTACGAGGTGCACCTCGGCAGCTTCGCGCGCGTGCCCGAGGAAGGGAACCGGGCGCTCACCTATCGCGAGATCGCGCCGAAGCTCGTGGAGCACGTGAAGCGGCTCGGCTTCACCCACGTCCAGCTGCTCCCCGTGGCCGAGCACCCTTTCTCGGGGTCCTGGGGCTACCAGGTGACGGGCTACTTCGCCCCGACGTCGCGCTACGGCACGCCCGACGACTTCCGTTTCTTCGTCGACCATCTGCACCAGAACGGTCTCGGCGTGATCCTCGACTGGGTGCCCGCGCACTTCCCGCGCGACGACTTCGCGCTGCGGCGCTTCGACGGCACCGCGCTCTACGAGCACGAGGACCCGCGTCTCGGCGAGCACCCGGACTGGGGCACGCTGATCTTCAACTACGGGCGCCACGAGGTGCGCAACTTCCTGATCGCGAACGCGATCTACTGGCTCGACCAATTCCACGTCGACGGGCTGCGCGTCGACGCCGTGGCGTCGATGCTCTACCTCGACTACAGCCGCAAGGAGGGCGAATGGCTGCCGAACGAGTACGGCGGCCGGGAGAATCTGGCGGCCATCGACTTCCTGAGGACCCTGAACGACGTGGTGCACGCGGAGCACCCGGGCTGTCTGACGATCGCGGAGGAGTCGACGTCCTGGGGCGGCGTCACGAAGCCCACGGCCGAGGGCGGTCTCGGCTTCAGCTTCAAATGGAACATGGGCTGGATGAACGACACGCTCGCCTACTTCGAGAAGGAGCCGATCCACCGCCGCTTCCATCAGGACCAGCTGACCTTCGCGATGCTCTACGAGTACAGCGAGCGCTTCATCAACCCCCTCTCCCACGACGAGGTCGTGCACGGAAAGCGCTCGCTCCTCCACAAGATGCCGGGCGACCGCTGGCAGCAGTTCGCCAACCTGCGGCTCCTCCTCGCCTACCTCTGGACGCGCCCCGGCAAGAAGCTCGTCTTCATGGGCACCGAGCTCGCGCCCGATTCCGAGTGGTGGTACGAGGCGAGCCTCGACTGGCACCTGCTGCACGACCCGCCCCGCGCTGCGCTCGCGCGCTACGTCGAGGAGCTCGGCCGTCTCTACCGCGGCACCCCCGCGCTCTGGCGCTGGGACCACGATCCGTCGGGCTTCCGCTGGATCGACTGCGCCGATCGTGACTCCTCGGTGGTGTCGTACGAACGCCGCGACGGAGACGCGCACGCGCTCGTCGTGCTGAATCTGACGCCCGTTCCGCGCGACGGCTACCGCATCGGCGCCCCGGCGCCGGGAGCGTATCTGCGCCGCCTCTCGAGCGACGAGCCACGGTTCGGCGGCAGCGAGTTCTGGACCCACGAGCGAACGGAGACCGAGCCGGTCTCGTGGCACGGCGAGCTGCAGTCGTTGTCGCTTCGTCTGCCGCCCCTCGGCGCCCTCGTCCTCGAGCCCGCGCCGCGGTGAGCTCATCCGCGCCGGCGGCGCGGCGGCCGGCGCTGCGGGCCCTCGCCGAGCACGCAGGCATCCTGCCGTCGTACCTCGACCAGAACGGACGCGACTTGCGCGAGGCGTCGGACGCCACGCGCGTGGCGCTCCTCGCGGCCATGGATCTCGACGGGTCCACCGAGCTCGCGGCGGAAAGCACGCTCGCCGCGCGGATGCGCGAGGAGCAGGAGCGGCTCGTCGCGCCCGTCCTCGTGTGGCGGGAGTACGAGCACGGCCGACCCGCGCTCCACGTCACGCTGCCCGACGCGCTCGCCGGAAGGGCGCTGCGCTACGAGCTCGAGCTGGCGCTCGAGGACGGCGCAGCGCACACGGCGGGCGGATCCCTGCCTGCCTTCGCGCGGGCCGCGCGCTTCGATCTCCCGCTTCCCGTGAAGCCGGCCGAGGGGTACCACCGGGTGCGGCTCACCCTGCGGGCCGAGGGGACCGAGCGGAACGGCGAACAGTCGCTCGTCATGGCGCCTCGCACTTGCTTCTCCGTCGCGGAGCGCCTCGGCGATCGCAAGGCGTTCGGACTCTGGACCAATCTCTACACGGTGCGGCGTCGGAACGATTGGGGAATCGGGGATCTCGGGGCGCTGCGCGAGCTCATCGATCTGTGCGCCGGCGTGGGCGCGAGCTTCGTCGGCGTGAACCCGCTGCACGCGACGCTCGGCCGTGGCTCCGGGGTGTCGCCCTACAGCCCCGTGAGCCGGTTGTTCAAGAGTCCCCTCTATCTCGACGTCGAAGCGATCCCGGAGCTCGCCGAGTCCCGTGAGGCCTCGGAGCTCGTCGAAGCGCCCGGCTTCCAGGCCGCGCTGCGCGCGCTGCGCGCGTCACCCGTAGTTGACTATGCGGGCGTACAGGCGCTGCGCGAGCCCGTGCTGCGGGCCCTCCACCGGACCTTCCGCACGCGCCACGAGCGCGCGGGGACGGAACGCGGATTGGCATGGCAGACCTACCGCGCACGGCAGGGCGATGCGCTCCGCGACTTCAGCACGTTCGTCGCGCTGCGCGGCGCGCAGGAGGCGATCGATCCCGCGCGCGGAGACTGGCGGCGCTGGCCGGCCGGACTCCGTCTCCCGGACGGCCCGGCCGTCGCCGCCTTCCGCCGCTCGCACGAAGACGAGGTCTCCTTCCACGCCTGGCTCCAGTTCGAGCTCGATCGCCAGCTCCGCGCGACCGCCCGGGCCGCGCGCGATGCGCGCCTACCCGTGGGCGTGTACGAGGACCTCGCCATCGGATCCGCGCCCGATTCGAGCGACACCTGGGGCTTCCCGAACCTGTTCCTGCGCGACGTGTCGGTGGGCGCGCCGCCCGACGACTACTCCAGCACCGGCCAGGACTGGGGCCTTCCGCCGCTCGATCCCCTGCGGCTCCGTGCCAGCGCCTACCGCTACTTCGTGCTCCTGCTGCGGGCAGCGTTCGCGCACGCCGGAGCGCTCCGCATCGACCACGTGATGGGCCTCTTTCGGCTCTTCTGGATCCCGGCCGGCCGGCCCGGATCGGAGGGAGCCTACGTGCGCTACCCGGCGGACGACCTGCTCGGCATCCTCGCGCTCGAGAGCCGCCGCCATCGCGCGCTCGTCGTGGGGGAGGATCTCGGCACCGTGCCCGAGGAGGTGCCCGAGGCCCTCGCATCGTGGGGGATCCTCTCCTCGCGCGTGCTGTACTTCGAGCGCGACGACTGGAGCGGGTTCCGGCCGTCCCGCGCCTGGTCCTCCCGCGCGCTCGCCACTGCCAACACGCACGATCTCCCGCCGCTCGCGGGCTGGTACGCGGACCGGGACCTGCTTTTGCGCCGCGAAGTCGGACAGATCGCGACCGACGACGAGCTCGACCGCGCGCGCGCGCAGCGGTCGGCGGAGAAGGAGGCGCTCCGCGTCCGCCTCGTCGAGGAGGGTTGCGCGGCAGGCGACGGCCAGAGCGCGGATCCGGCCGAGCGCTGCGCGGCCGTAAACGCGTTCCTGTGTCGCACCCCGGCGCCCCTCCTGGGGGTCTCGCTCGACGATCTCGCCCTGGAGACCGAGCCCGTGAACCTCCCCGGCGTTCCGGTGGACGTCCACCCGAGCTGGTCGCGCCGGATGCGCCTGCGCGTGGACGAGCTCGCCGCGGCCCCTGAGACCGCCCGCGCACTCGCGCCGCTCGCTCCGCGCGCGCTAGCTTCGCCGCCGCTACCGAACGAGGGGGCCTCGGCACGGGAGGTCGACGCGCAGTGAGCAAGCGCCGCAGGCGCAATCGCCAGGCGCCCGCCGGATCGCGCCCGGGGACGCTCGCCGTTCCCACCGACGGCCTGGCCCGCCGGATCCATGTGATGGACTGGACCCAGGATCGCTTCGAGGAGCTCGACGTCGACGACGTCGGCGCCCTGGCGCGATACAAGGAGGCGGGCACCGTCAGCTGGATCGAGGTCGAGGGCCTCGGCGACGAGGCGGGCCTGCGACGGATCGCCGAGATCTTCGGGATCCACCCCCTCGCGCTGGCGGACATCGTGAACGTCCCCCAGCGGCCGAAGTTCGACGCCTTCGAAGGTCACGACCTCGTGATCTGCCGCATGGCCCGAAAGGCCGACGGCGGCGAGTGCGAGCTGGAGCAGGTGAGCTTCGTGATCGGGCCGCACTGGGTGATCAGCTTCCAGGAAGGCCGCGAGGACGTGTTCGATCCGGTGCGGACGCGCGTCCGGGGCGGAGCGCTGGTCCGTCAGATGGGCGCCGACTATCTGGCCTACGCGTTGGTCGACACCCTGATCGATGGCTACTACCCGGTGGTGGAGCACCTCGGCAACGAGCTCGAGCAGCTCGAGGACGAGGTGGTCTCCCACCCCGTGAAGACGACGCTGAGGCGCATCCATGCGGCGCGCCGGCTCCTGCTCACGCTGGCGCGCAACATGCGTCAGCAGCGCGACGCGGTGAACTCGCTGATGCGCGCCGAAGGGCCACGGCTCACCAAGGGCGCGATCGTCTACTACCGAGACGCGTACGACCACGCGATCCAGATCAGCGAGCAGCTCGAGACGTACCGCGAGCTCGCCGTGAGCTTGATGGAGGTGTACCTCTCGAGCGTCAGCAATCGGATGAACGAGGTCATGAAGCTGCTGACCGTGATGGGTACGATCTTCCTGCCGCTCACCTTCATCGTCGGAGTGTACGGCATGAACTTCGCCGACATGCCCGAGCTCCACGTCTGGTGGGCCTATCCCGCCCTCTGGGTCGTGATGATCGCGATCGCGGTCGGGATGTTCGTGTACTTCCGCCGGCGAGGATGGATCGGAGAGACGGACGGCGACGGGGACCCCGCTGGCAAGCGCTGACACGACCGGTTCCGGCCGCGTGACGTCCGTGGACGTCATGCGCGGCGTCACGATGGCCGGGATGATCCTGGTCAACACGGCCGGCGACTTCGAACACGTGTACTGGCCACTCGAGCACGTCGCCTGGGACGGCCTCCATCCGGCCGACCTCGTGTTCCCGTTCTTCGTGTTCGTGATGGGCGTGTCGCTCGTGCTCGCGCTCGGCCGCGCGCGGGAGCTCGGGGCGACGTCGCGCGCGCTGTGGCCGAAGATCCTGCGCCGAGTCGTGATCCTCGTCGCGCTCGGGATCCTCGCGCAGAACTTCCCGGTGATCTCGCCGGGAGACTTCCGCGTGACGGGCGTGCTCCAGCGCATTGCGCTCGCCTATCTCGGCGGGGCCGCCGCGATGCTCTGGTTGCGCGGGCCCGCCGGCTGGCTGGCGCTCGCGGTCGGTCTCGTCGCCGGATACGAGCTGCTGGTGACCTTCGTGCCGGTGCCCGGCTACCCGCCCGGCCTCCGTTCGGTGGAGGGCAATCTCGGCGAGTACCTCGACCGGATCGTGCTCGGCGCCCATCGGCTGCCGGTCGCATTCGATCCCGAAGGCCTGCTCGGAACGCTGCCGACGATCGCCACGACCCTCCTCGGCATGCTCGCGGGCCGCTGGCTGCGCGACAGCCGCGAGGCGGGACGAGCGATCTCGGGCCTCGTGATCGCGGGGCTGCTGGGCGTGATCGCGGGCCTTGCGCTCGATCCCTTCGTGCCGGTGAACAAGAGCCTGTGGAGCGGCTCGTTCGTGCTCGTGACGGGGGGGCTCGCGGCGATCCTGCTCGCCGCGCTTCACTGGATCGTCGACGTGCGGGGCTTCCGGAGGTGGGCGCTCCCGTTCGAGATGATCGGCAACAACGCGATCCTGGTGTACGTGGGCTCCACGCTCGTCAACACCACGATGATATCGCTCGTCGTCGGTCCCAACGGCGAGCAGACGCCGAAGGAGTATCTGGTGTCGGGCCTCGTGTGGGCCGTCGGCTCGCCCGAGCTGGGCTCGTTCCTGTACGCTGTTGGTTTTCTGGGCCTCTGGCTCGGAGTCGCCGCGCTGCTGTGGGCGCGACGCATCTTCGTCAAGATCTGACCGCCGCCTTCGGGCCATCACGGAGGAGCCCATGATCCGGATCGTGACGCGACTTCTCGTCTCGCCTCGGAATCGCGCCGCCGTGATGGCGAACGCGCCGAAGCTCATCGCGTTCTTCGAGAGGCACGGAGTGCGGAGCGAAGGGGTGTTCGAGAACTTCTCGGAGAGCGAGGTGATCCACCTCTGGTCGGCGGCGAGCATGCAGGCCTACGAGGATGCGACGCTGCGAATCCGCGGCGACGCCGAGTTCCGCGCCTTCGCCGGGGAGGCCGCGCAGTGGATCGAGCTGGAGCGCAAGGAGCTCTGGCGGGCCGTCCCAGGCGCCTGACCCGCGCACTGCCGGCCGCCCTCGTGGCAGAATGCCGCGGAGGGAGCTTCCAACCAGGAGGAACGTCATGGCTTCCGGAACCGAGAAGGACCCGGGTCGAGCGCCGTCCGAGGCGGAGAAGCTCCGCATCGAGGAGGAGCTGATCGAGCGCAACCGCCCGCGCGCCGAGGCCGAGGGGCGCATGGCCTTCCGCCGCTACGCCCTGACTGCGATCACGATGGTGCTGGTCGCGCTCGCGCTCTGGCTGATGCTGCGCTGACCAGCGACCTACCAGCGCTCCCAGTGCACGACCTCGCCGAGCGGCCGGCGCTTCACCGGACCGAAGGGACGCGCCGGCCAGCCGAGCGGGATCGTCACGGCGATGCGCACCGCGTCGGGCACCCCGAGGATCTCGCGGATCCGCTTCTCCGGCAGGGCGTGGAAGGTCGTGAACACCGTCCCGAGCCCGAGCGCGCGCGCGGCCACGATGAGGTTCTGCGCCGCGGGATAGAGCGCCGCGGGCACCCAGTCCGCCGACGGCGCGTTCGGCGGGTACACCACCGCGCCGCACACGAAGATCCAGACCGGCACGTCGCCGAGGTTCGACAGCAGGTGGTGCGCGCCGGCGAGCATCCGGCGCCGCGTGGGATCGCCCGTCTCGGGCACCGGGGGCATCAGCGGGAGCACCGCACCGCGGATCGCGGCGGCGATCTCCCGACGCCGTTCGGTGTCGCGCACCACGACGAAGTCCCAGCCCTGGCTGTTGCCGGGGCTCGACGCGCACGTCGCGGCAAGGAGCACGCGGCGGATCAGGTCCTCGGGGACGGGGTCCGGCCGCAGGTGGCGCATCGCGCGGCAGGTCTCGATCGCCTCCAGCGCGTCGACCGGGGACCTCGTCAGGCGAAGCGCTCCCCGGCGAGCATGCCGCCGTCGATCACGAACTCGGAGCCCGTGCAGTAGCCGGAGTCCTCGGAGGCGAGGTAGAGCGCGAGCTTCGCCACCTCCTCGGGCTTTCCGATGCGCTGGAGCGGGAGACCCTTGTACCAGGCGTTGCTGTCGACGTTCTCGAAGCCCTCGCTGTCGCCCTTCCCCATGGGCGTGTCGATCCCGCCCGGGCAGATCGAGTTCACCCGGATGCCGACGCGGCCGAGCTCGAGCGCCGCCGTCTTCGTCATGCCGCGGATCGCGAACTTGCTCGACACGTAGGCCACGAGGCCCATCGCGCCCTCGATCCCGCAGGTGGACGAGATGTTGATGATCGAGCCCCTGCCCTGCTGCGCCATGGCGGGGATCACGGACTTCATCCCGAGGAGGCAGCCCACCTGGTTCACGCCGATCACCCGCAGGTAGTCCTCGAGCTTGATCTCCGCGATCGGCGCCACGTGGAGGATGCCCGCGTTGTTCACCAGCACGTCCACGCGCCCGAAGGTCTGGAGCGCGGTCCCGACGAAGCTCGCCCAGCTCTCCTCCCGGGACACGTCGTGGTGCGCGTACACCGCGCTCGCGCCGATCGACTTCGCCACCGCCTTGCCGGGGTCGTCCATCACGTCGCCGAGCACGACCTTCGCGCCCTCGGCCGCGAAGAGGCGCGCCTCCGCCTCGCCCTGGCCGCGCGCGGCGCCGGTGATCAGCGCGACCTTCCCCGCCAGCTTGCTCACGACTGCGCGCCCTCCTCGGAGTAGAACTGCGCATACCACTTCCGGAAGCGTCCGAAGTCGTTCTCGCCGTCGGCGAGATTCGGACGCGGCCGATAGAGCTTGTTCGACCAGATCGGGATGTCGAGCTCGTAGTCGTTCACGTAGAACTCGAAGAAGCCCTTCACGAGCTCGGGCGCGCACTTCTTGTGTGCGTAGTAGCGGTGGCTGATGTGCAGCTTCTCGGGCTCGACCGGGGTGAGCGCGTTCACCGCGATCCCGTCGAACGCGCCCTTGAACCGCGTGTAGAGGAAGCCCGGACCGGAGTTGTACGAGTCCGCGTCGGTGATGTTGTCCGCCGTCGCCGCCTGACCCTGCGCTTCCGTGTCCACGTCGATCTTGAGCGAGTAGTACGGGCCGTTGGGGCGCCAGTCGAGCGTCTTGCACTTCCAGCCGTGCAGCGTCTCGAAGTGCGCGAAGTCGACCCCGTTCTCCATGATCTCCTGGGGATGCGAGGTGATCACCCACTCCTTCTTGCGGTGCAGCACGTAGTCGGGATTGGCGAGCTCTTCCACGTGCTCCGGCATCCACGTCGGCGCGTCGCCGCGCACGTGGTGGTGGACGAGGATCATCCCGTTGCACTCGATCGTCGGCCAGGCCCGCATGCGGGCCTTGGGCGGGATCTTCCCCGTGTAGGGGATCTCGACGCATCCGCCGCTCAGACCGTCCCAGCGCCACGAATGGAACGGACACTGGATCGTGTCGCCGACGACCTTTCCGCCGTTGCCGAGATGCGCACCGAGATGCGCACAGTACGCGTCGAGCACGTGCGGCTTGCCGTCCTCGGCGCGGAAGAGCACGAGGTCCTGGCCGAAGTAGTGGAGGCTCCGCACCTCGCCGACGGCGAGCTCGTCCACGTGGGCGATGGCGAACCATCCGTTCGGGTACGGGGGCAGGGTGATGCGCGTCATCCGGGGTCCTCCCAACTGGCTGCGGCGAGTATAATGGAACGCGTTCTATTTTTGGACCCGGCCGCTCCGGCGCTCCCGGAGGCCCGGACCCCAGGGAGGCGCAGCATGTCTGGCCGGGCGAAGGGCTTGGTGGAGGGCAAGGTGGCGCTCGTGACGGGCGCGGGCTCGGGCATCGGTCGCGCCGCCGCGATCGCCTTCGCGCGCGAGGGGGCGAAGGTGATGGCCTGCGACGTCGACGAGGCCGGCGGCAAGGCGACCCTCGAGGCCGTCCGCGAGGGCGGGGGCGAGGCGCGCTTCGTGGTCGCCGACGTCACCGACGAGGCCCAGGTCGAGGCCCTCGTGCGCGGCGCCGTCGAGGCCTACGGGCGCCTCGACTGCGCGCACAACAACGCCGGCATCACCGGCGCCGTCGGCCTGGTGCACGAGATCGACTTCGAGGGCTGGCAGCGCACCCTCACCACGAACCTCGCGAGCATGTTCCTGTGCATGAAGCACGAGATCCGCGTGATGCTCGGCCAGGGTGGGGGCGCGATCGTGAACACCGCTTCGGGCTCGGGCCTGATCGCGACGCCCGGGCTCTCGCCGTACTGCGCGTCGAAGCACGGTCTCCTCGGGCTGACGAAGACCGCCGCGCTCGAGAACGCACGCACGGGCATCCGCGTGAACGCCGTCCTGCCAGGCAGCATCGACACCCCGATGCTCCAGCGCTTCATGGGGAAGGACCCGCGCATCGAGAAGCTGATCAAGGCCGGACAGCCGGGCGGACGCCTCGGACGCCCCGAGGAGATCGCGGAGGCCGCGGTCTGGCTGTGCTCGGACCGGGCGTCGTTCGTGTCGGGCGAGTCGATGCTCGTCGACGGCGCCGCGATCAACCGCTAGGCGCGCTCGCGCCGGAGGGATGCAGGTGCTGCTGAAGGACAAGGTCGCCATCGTGTCGGGCATCGGTCCCGGGCTCGGCCGCGACGCCGCGCTCGCGCTGGCGCGGGAGGGGGCCGACCTCGCGCTCGCCGCCCGCAACGCAGACGCGCTCGAGGCCATGGAGCAGGAGCTTGCGCCCTTCGGCCGCCGCGTGCTGCGCGTGCGCACGGACATCACGCGGAAGGAGGACTGCGCCCACCTCGTCGAGGAAGCGTGCAAGTTCTTCGGCCGCATCGACGTGCTCGTGAACAACGCTTACCACGCCGGCACCTACGTGCCGATCGAGGAGGACGACGTCGACGCGACGTGGCTTCCGCCCTTCGAAGTGAACGTGCTGGGAACGCTGAAGCTCACGCAGGCCGTGCTCCCGGTGATGAAGCGGCAGGGGAGCGGATCGATCGTGATGATCAACTCGATGATCATCCGCCAGCCGCTGCCGACCATGGCGGGCTATGCCGCGTCGAAGGCCGCGCTCATGGCCGCCACGCAGACGCTCGCGCGCGAGGTGGGAGGCTACGGTGTGCGGGTGAACTCGGTCGTGCCCGGATACATCTGGGGCGCCGCGCTCGAGGGCTACTTCGCGCTGCAGGCGAAGCAGCTAGGGGTCGATCCCAAGGTGGTATACGACGGGGTCGCGAAGAACATCGCGCTCGGCCACATCCCGACGTCCGAGGAGATCGCAGGCGCGATCGTCTTCTTCGCCTCCGACCTGTCGAGCGTGATCACGGGCCAGTCCCTCGACGTGAACGGCGGCCACGAGCTGCACTGAGCGCTCTCGACATCAGCGGAAGATCGCGAAAGTCACCACGACGAAGAGCGGCACGAGCACCCCGCACGAGTACGCCATGTACCCGAAGAACGACGGCATCAGCACACCGTTCTCCTCGGCGATCGCCTTCACCATGAAGTTCGGCCCGTTGCCGATGTACGAGTTCGCGCCCATGAACACCGCGCCCGTCGAGACCGCCGAGAGGATCTGCCCCGCGTGCGGCCCCCGGGCGAGGAACGCGGCCAGGTAGCGGCCGTCGGGCGGAACGCCGTCGAGCCCGCACGCCGTCGCTGCGAACGTGAGATAGGTCGGCGCGTTGTCGAGGAAGCTCGAGAGCACGCCGGAGGCCCAGAAGAAGTGCCACGTCTTTGTGAGCCCGAGCTCGGGGGCCCGTGCGTTCAGCAGCAGCAGCGCCGGCGCCATCGTCACGAAGATCCCCGCGAACAGGACCGCCACCTCGATCATCGGGCCGAAGCCGAAGTTGTTGGCGCGCCGGTGCTCGTGGTGCGTCACCCACCACGCCGTGGCGGCGATTGCGAGCATGAGCCCTTCCTGCACGCCGAAGGGCCACGGCTCGCCGCCGTTCCCGGCGCCGTTCCCGGAGGCGGCGATCACCCCGACGATGCCGAGCAGGAAGAGGAAGTTCCGCTTGCCGCGGATCTGCACCGGCTCGTGTTGCATCACCTCCTCGAGCTGCGACCCGGGCCGCTCCTTCTCCTCCCGGTCGAACACGATCTGATCCCACACGTTGAAGATCGCGAGAAGCGCCCCGTTCACGAGCAGCCACTGGGGCCAGAGCGACAGCGTCCAGGTGAAGGGAACGCCCTTCAGGAAGCCGAGGAAGAGCGGCGGATCTCCGAGCGGCGTCAGGAGACCGCCGCAGTTCGACACGACGAAGATGAAGAACACCACGATGTGCGTCTTGCGGACACGCGGTGCGTTCGCGCGGAGGAGCGGGCGGATCAGCAGCACCGAGGCTCCCGTCGTCCCGATCGCATTCGCAAGCAGCGCGCCAATGGCGAGGAGCGCGGTGTTGAGGAGCGGGGTGCCGGAGAGCGACCCGCTCACGTGGATGCCGCCCGTGATCACGAAGAGCGAGCCGAGGAGCAGGATGAACGACACGTACTCGCGCGCGCTCTCGGCCAGACGGTGTACGCCGGCATCGCCGAAAGCGAGCGGCAGATACAGCACGATCGGAAGCGAGAGCAGCAGCGCCACGATCCCCTTGTTGCGGTTGCTCTCCCAGAAGTGGGGTGTGGCCAGTGGTAGGACCGCGATGCAGAGCAGCAGCCCGGCAAAGGGAAGCGTCGTCCATCCAGGAAGCTGTGAGCCGAGGGAGTGCACTTGGATTCCTTCTATTGGGACGCGCGTTCGCCACGGCGGAAGCGGTCCGCGTAGCGCAGCGGGTCTCCGGTCGCCCACGGTTGGTAGTCGTTCGCGAAGCCGATCCGCTCGCCGAGCGGGGGGTGCGTGTAGCGCAGCCACACGACCCACGCGTCGGGCCACGGATTGCCGAGGTTCTCGGTCTGCAGCTTCGCGAAGGCGGAGGCCATGGCGTGGTTGTCCTCGGTGATCTCGAGCGCGAAGCGGTCGGCCTCGTGCTCGAGGTGGCGCGAGAACGCGAGCCCCACCGGAGACAGCACGAGCCCATAGAGCTGGAGCAGCACGAGGACCAGCGGAAGCGACGCCACGTCCCCCAGCTCGGAGACGCCCGACCACGGAGCGAGGCGGCGGAGGAGATCTGAGGCGGTTCTGTGTATCGCGTAGAGCAGGACGAAGATCCCCAGCGACGCGCCGAACGCGGACCAGAGAACGTGGTTCAGGACGTAGTGCCCCATCTCGTGGCCCATGACCGCGATCACCTCGTCCGGCTCGAGCTTCGCGAGCAGCGTGTCCCAGAGGACGATGCGTTTGGTGGCGCCGAGGCCGTTCACGTAGGCGTTCACCATCCTGGTGTCGACGCTCTTCTCGACCTCGTAGACCCGGCCGCCTTCGATGCCCGCGCGCTCGGCGAGCCCGAGGATCCTCTCCTCGAGCGCGTGATCCTTCATCGGTCCGAAGTGGTTGTAGAGCGGCGCCACCCAGACGGGCTCGACGAGCGTCACGAACAGCACGAAGGGAAGACAGAGCAGCGACGTCCACAGCCACCAGCGCCGGGGGCTGCGGCGGATGAGCGCGTAGGGGACCCAGAGCGCGGCCACGGCGACCACGGACGAGACCGCGAGGCTCGTGCCCTCGTCCGACAGCCACTTGCCGAGCGTCTGGTTCGAGAGACCGTAGGCGTGCGGCCGCAGGAAGCTCGCGTACACCTCGAGCGGAAGGTCGAGCGCGAACGCGACGACGCCGAAGAGCACGCCATACGTGGCGACGGTGAAGAAGAACCGGCGGCCGATCCTGCGCGCGGCGTCGCGCAGCCGCGCCGAGAGCCCGCTGGCGAATACGAGGGCGGGCGCCGCGACGCCCCACACGATCGTCACGGCCCACACGACGAGCCCGGTGCGGTACCACCGCAGCGCGAGCTCGCTCGGCTCGGGCACCGCGACCGGGGGCGGGGTCGCGCCGCCCGCCGCAGCAGCGGCGAGCAGCGCCGCCGCCAACGCGACGAGCACGACGCTCCGGCGGTAGCCCGACATCGCGCAGAGACTAGAATGCGCGCCGCCGGGCCGCCGTGGCCCCGGGGAGGACGCCGCTGCCCTTCCACGATCTCGCGGTCCTCGGCGCGCTCGCGCTCCTCACGTCGATCCTCTCCGCGATGGCCGGGATGGCGGGCGGCATCGTGCTGCTGACCGTGATGCTGCTCTATCTCCCGCCGCTCGCGGCGATCCCGATCCATGGTGCAACGCAGCTCCTCGCGAATTCGTCGCGCGCGGTCCTCCAACGCCGTGACGTACGCTGGCGCGTCGTCTGGCTCTACGCGCTGCCGCTGCTGCCGCTCGGCGCAATCGGGCTGCCGCTGGCACAGCGCATCCCGCCGGACGCCGCCAAGATCGCCATCGGGCTCTTCGCGCTCGTCGCAACCTGGGCGCCCGGCCTGCTGCTGTTCGGGGCGAGGCCCGGTGAAGCCCCGGGCGGGCGCGCGGAGACCGTGCGCTTCCTCGCGCTCGGCGCGGCCACCGGCTTCCTCAATCCGACGATCGGTGCGACAGGGCCGTTCCAGGGCCCGTTCTTCCTGACGCTCGGCCTGTCACGTCAGGGTGTCGTGGGAACCTTCGCGGCCTGCCAGACGCTCGGGCATCTCGCGAAGATCCTGCTCTTCGGTCTCGCGGGGTTCGCGTTCGCGCCCTACGCCGGGGCGCTCGCGGTGCTGTGCAGTGCGGCGGTCGCCGGCACCTGGATCGGCACGCACTTCCTCGGCCGGATGAACGACCGCGCGTTCGCGGTGCTCTTCCGCGCCGTGCTGACCGCCGTGTCGCTCCGGCTCGTCCTGTGGGACGGTCTACACCTCTTCGACTGACCTTTCGGCCGGCGTCCAGGGCTCGTCGGGGCGTCCTCGCCCCAGGGCGGTCTGAGGCGCCTTTTCTCGTGACTTCGCCCTGCCGCGAGATACACAATGACCAAAACGAAGGAGGGGCCCCGCATGTCCATCGCCAAGCGTTCGACCGCGGAATTCGTCGGCACGTTCTGGCTCGTATTCGGGGGCTGCGGCAGCGCCGTGCTCGCGGCGGCCTTCCCTGAGCTCGGGATCGGGTTCCTCGGCGTCGCGCTCGCGTTCGGTCTCACCGTGCTCACGATGGCGTACGCGATCGGTCACATCTCCGGGTGCCATCTCAATCCTGCCGTCTCGGTCGGGCTCGTCACCGGGGGACGCTTCCCTGCGTCGGACCTGCCCGCCTACGTCGTCGCGCAGGTCGCCGGCGCGATCGTGGGCGCCGGAGTGCTCTACTTCATCGCGTCCGGCAAGGAGGGGTTCGACCTCGCCGGGGGCTTCGCCTCGAACGGCTATGCCGAGCACTCGCCCGGCCACTACTCGCTGGGCGCCTGCTTCGTCGCCGAGTTCGTGCTCACGTTCATGTTCCTCTTCGTCATCCTGGGCTCCACGCATGGTCGAGCGCCGACCGGGTTTGCCGGAATCGCGATCGGCCTCGCCCTCACGCTGATCCACCTGATCGGGATCCCGGTGACGAACACCTCCGTCAACCCCGCGCGCAGCACGGGCCCCGCCCTGTTCGTGGGCGGCTGGGCCGTCGCGCAGCTCTGGCTCTTCTGGCTCGCGCCGATCCTCGGCGGCGGAGCGGGCGGCCTCTTCTACTCCTGGCTCGAGAAGGACTGAGGCGACGTGGAGGTCGCGACCTTCTCCGAGATCGAAGCGGAGTTCGCGAGGCGCGTCCGGCGCATCGTCTGGTGCACCGTCTGCACGGTGGACACGCTCGGACGGCCGCGCTCCCGCATCCTGCACCCGATCTGGGAGGGCTCGACCGGCTGGATCGCGACTGGCCGCAGCTCCTTCAAGGCGAAGCACATCGAAGGCAACCCGTACGTGTCGCTCAGCTACTGGGACCAGGCGCACCAGCAGATCTACGCGGACTGCCGCGCCGCCTGGGAGGATCGGCTCGCGGAGAAGCAGCGCGTCTGGGCGCTCTACAAGTCGACGCCGCCTCCGCTCGGCTACGACCTCGCCCAGTTCTTCAAGGCGCCGGAGGATCCGAGCTTCGGCCTCATGAAGCTCACGCCCTGGCGGATCGAGCTGTGGTCGCTCGAGGACCTCGTCAAGGCGAAGGCGCCGCAGATCTGGCGCGCGCCCCAGTGAGGCGGCCCTAAGGGAGATCCCCCGGCGCGCCGATAGCGCCTTCGTGGAGCCCTCGGAGCGCACCCACCGCCGGATCGCCGTCCAGACCGCGGCCGCACCGCCGGCGCTCGAGCTCGCCCGGCTCGTGGTGATGCAGCGACTCGCGTTCGGCATGGCCCACACCATGAACAACGCCTTCACCGCGATCCTCGGCGAGGCAGCCGTCCTCTCGGGCGCCCACAAGGACGATCCCGAGGTGGAGGAGGCGTGCCAGGTGATCCGCGCCGAGGTCGAGCGCTGCGCACGCCTCACGCGCGCGCTCCTCGCGCGTCGCACGGCCGCGAGCAAGCGGCCAGGCCGAGAAGCCGACCTCGGACGGATCGCGCGCGACCTCCGAGGCCTGCTCCGCGACACGATCTCGCGTCGCGTCGAGCTCGAAGTGGCGGCGCCCGAGGATCTCGTGCTGGTCGCGGGCGACACGTTCGCGCTCGAGTGTCTCGTGCTGTTGATGGTCCAGCAGGCGGCCGAGGCCGTGTCCTCGGCAGCCACGCTGCGTCTGCGCGTCGTCTCCGGCGGCGGGAGCGGGCGGCACCTGGTGGCGGTCGAGCTCCGGTCCGATGCGCTCGCGGAGGAGCCGGCGGACGCATGGCGTGCGCCCGAAACGCGCGCCACGGCCGCCGTGCCGCTGCAGGCGCTGCAGGCGGTGGCCTCGGAGTCCGGCGCGACGCTCGAGGTCGAACGCACGCGCGAGCTCTTCGCCCTGCGCGCGCTCGTCCCTGCCGCCCTCGCCGACTAGCGCTTCGCGAGCAGATCCTCGACGGCGCGGACCTTCTCCTCCATCGCGACGGCCCGATCCCTGCGCTCGTCGACCTTGATCACGCTCGACACCCGCCGCGCGCCGGCCGCGAACACGGCCTGCTGCATGGCCTGGATCAGCGCGAAGATCTCCGCGAGATCGCCTTCGAGCGTCGTGAACATGGGATCGAGACGCCAGCGCACCCGCGTCTGGGCGCGAACGGGCTCGAGCGCCGCGGCCACGAAGCGCGCCACGCTCGGACCCTCCCCGACAGGCGAGATGCTCACCGCGACGATGGCCACTTCGGGTCCTCCTTCCGGCGGACCGACGCAGGATCGCGTCGGCGCGCCGCCAATGCGGCGATCGTCTCGCCGCGGATCGGATGCACCAGATCGGGCGCCAGCTCGGCCAGGGGCTCCAGCACGAACGCCCGCTCGTGGAGCCGCGGGTGGGGCAGCTCGAGACCGGGCTCGTCGAGCCGCCGCGCCCCGTGGAGCAGGAGATCGAGGTCGAGCACACGGGGGGCATTCCGCTCGGATGTGCGCACCCGGCCGGCCTCGCGCTCGAGCTCGAGGAGACGGTCGAGCAGCGCGCGCGGCGTGAGCGTGGTGCGCAACTTCACCACCGCGTTCAGGTAGGGACCCTGGGGACCGGGACCTACGGGATCGGTCTCCCACATCGAGGACGCGCTCACGAGCTCGATCCCCGGCGTGGCGCGGAGCCCTTCGACCGCACGCGCGAGCGCCGCGCTGCGATCGCCGAGGTTCGACCCGAGCGCCACATAGGCCTCCTCGGCCACGTCCTCGAGCGCGGCGGCCTCGAGCTCGAGCCCGCGCGTCTCGGGTACGAGCCAGAGGAAGGCGAGCACCCCGGGGACGACGAGCAGCGCAAGCACCGAGATCGCCGGGACGAGGCCGCCGAGCCGGCGCGCGAGGATCGCGGTGGCGAACTGCACGAGCACGCCCGAGAGCGCGCTCATCACCGCGGCCCAGCCGTTGATCGTGCTCCGCAGGCGTGTCGGGAAGAGCTCGGTGCCCGACGCGCGGATCGCCACGAGGCTCGCGCTCCCGAAGGTCGAGCCGACCGCGAAGAGCGTCACGAGCGCGAGGATCGGGGAGGGCCGCTGCGGGATCCAGTAGTAGACGACGAGCGCGGCCGTCGCGATGAGGGAGCCGAGGGAGACCGTGTGCCGCCGGCCGAGGCGATCGGAGAGCGTGCTCCCCAGACGGAAGCCCACGAGGCCGACACCGCCTCCCACCATCAGGATGCCGGTCGCAACCGCCGGGGTGAGCCCCAGGCCGTGGACGAGGTGGTAGAACTGCCAGGACCCGACGGCGACGCCGGAGGCATTGGCGAGCAGCACGTAGGCGAGCACGCCGATCGCCCGCTTGCGATAGCGGCGGTCGAACACGTCGCGCATGCGCGCCGCCGCGGTCTCGCCGCGCGCGTCCGCCGCGCGCCACCGCGCCGTCTCGGGCAGCGACTGCCGCGCGAGCGGGACCAGCAGCACGGACGCGCCGGCGGCGGCCCACGCGATGCGCCAGGAGCCGTGCTGCCCGGCCAGCGACGTGGTGACGAGCGCCGCACCCGATCCGAACGTGCCGGCGACGCCCGCCCATGCCTGCCCCCGCGCGCGCAGCTCGATCGGAAGCTCCTCCGCGATCAGCACCGTGGCCGCGGCGAGCAGCGCCCCCGCCAGCGCCTGGGCGGCGACCTGGAGCGAGAGGTACGTGAGGAGGTCGGTCGCGAGCGCGCTCGCCGCCGAAGTGAGCGGCATCCCGACGGCGCAGAAGAGGAGGAGGCGCCTGCGTCCGAAGCGATCGGTGCCGCGGGTGAGCGCGAGCACGCCGAGCGCGGAGAAGCTCATCCACCCGAAGGCGCGGGCGATGCCTGCGTCGTCGAGCCCGAAGCTGTCGGCGAGGAACGGAGCGGCGATGCCGTTCACGGTCTGCACGTAGCCCACCGCCCAGAGGAGGAGGGCGATCGTCACGAGCACGCGTCGCGGGGGCGCGCCGGCGAGGCTCGGGCTCGCGGCGCTCAAGCGAGCAGGGTTCCGGGAGCGGGATCGGGCGGCTCGTCCTCCCGGACGGCGTGCTCGAGCGTGAGCGGCGTCCGCTGCGCGAAGCGTGCCGCGCGTACGGGACAATCGTGCATCGCGCAGGAGGGACACTGGTGCGGCCGGCAGGGGTCGAAGTGCACGATCACGTCGCCCGGACGGCTCGTGGCGACGAGCACCGCGCCGGCGATCTCGTCGTCGATGGCGTGGAGCCGGTCCGCGTCGAAGTAGCGCGGAACGCAGAGATGGAGATCGGTGTGGTGGATCGCGCCGGAGCGCCATGCGCGCATGCTGTGGACGTCGATCATCCAGTCCGGCCGTTTCGCCTCGAGCGCGCGGATCGCGGCTTCGAGGAAGGTCTCGTCGGCCTCGTCCATGAGGCCTCCGACCGCGCCCCGCAGCAGGGCCCAGCCGGTGCGCAGGATGTTGAGCGCCACGCCGATCGCGACGAGCGGATCGAGCGGCTCCCACCCCGTGAGCCAGACCAGCGCAAGCCCGACCACCACGCCCACGCTCGTGACGACGTCGGTCATCACGTGGTGTCCGTCGGCCTCGAGGGCCATCGAGTGTGTTCGGCGACCGACGCGCAGCAGGTACACGCCGAGCCCGGCGTTGAGCGCGGTGAGGGTCGTGACCAGAATCAGACCCAGGTCGATGCGGCGGATGTGCGGGCCGGTCCAGAGCTCGCGGCCGGCCTGGATCAGGATCAGCAGGGCGGCGACGGCGATCAGCGTGCCCTCGACCCCGGCGGAGAAGAACTCGACCTTGCCGTGCCCATACGGGTGGTCGCGATCCGCGGGGCGTGCCGCAACCGCCAGGCTGTAGAGCAGCAGCGCGGCGGCAACGACGTTCACGATCGACTCGAGCGCGTCGGACAACACCGCGGAGGAGCCGGTGATGAGATACGCGCACAGCTTGCCCGCGAGAACCACCCCGCCTACGGCGAGCGAGATGCGACCTGCGAAGGTGCGCGCTGCGATCTCCGGCGATGCCCCGGCGGCCACGGGCGCGAGTCTACAGCGCAGCGCGGCGACGCTACCATGCGCCCGTGTCAGCGTTTCGGAGCCTTCCCCCTGCCCTCCGGACCGACGTTCCCGGGCCGCAGTCGCGGGCGCTGGCTCGGCGTCTCGCGGCCGTCGAGTCTCGCAACGTGACCCGTCTCCAGCCCGAGCCGCCGATCTTCTGGGAGCGCGCTTCCGCATCCAACGTCTGGGATGCGGACGGGAACCGCTTCGTGGACCTCGGAGCCGGCTTCGGCGTGGCCGGCGTGGGTCATGCGCACCCCCGCGTCGTCGCGGCGATCGCGCGCCAGGTGGAGACGCTCCCGCACGCGATGGGCGACGTACACCCGGCTGCAACGAAGGTCGAGCTGCTCGAGGCGCTCACCCGGCGTTACCCGGGCGGTGCGCCGGCGCGCGCAGTGCTCGGCTCGTCGGGCTCCGATGCGGTGGAGATCGCGCGGAAGACCGCCCTGCTCGTCACGGGCAGGTCGGGCATCGTGGCATTCGAGGGCGCCTATCACGGCCTCACGTTCGGCGCGCTCGAGGTCACCTGGCGGCCGATGTTCCGCGAGCCCTTCGCGTCGGCGCTCCGCGGCGCCGCGGTCTTCGCGCGCTTCGGCGACGTCGACGACGTCCGGCGCGCCGCAAGCGAGGCGGCTTCTCCCGTCGGCGCCGTGATCGTGGAGCCGATCCAGGGCCGCGGCGGCGAGCGCATCCCGCCGGCCGGCTTCCTGGCGGCCCTGCGGGCGCTGTGCGACGAGACGGGCTGGCTGCTGATCGCGGACGAGGTGTACACTGGAGTCGGTCGGACGGGCCGCTTCTTCGCGTGCGAGCACGAGGAGGTGGTGCCGGATCTCTTGTGCGTCGGGAAGGGCCTCGCGTCGGGCATGCCGCTCTCGGCGTGCCTCGGGCTCGCGCCCGTGATGGATGCCTGGCCCGATTCGCATGGAGAGTCGCTGCACACCCAGACCTTCCTGGGGCATCCGCCCGGCTGTGCGGCCGCGCTCGCGACGCTCGCAGTGATGGACGACGAGAGGCTGGTGGAGCGCTCGGCAGCCGTGGGTGCGCGCGCCCTGGCGCGGCTGCGTACGCTCCTTGCAGGCCGTCCCGGCGTCGGTGAGGTGCGCGGCCGCGGGCTCCTCCTCGGCATCGAGTGCGACGGGCCGGCGCGCGCCCTGCACGCGAGCACGGAGGCGCTCCGGCGCGGCGTGATCGTCCTGCCCTCGGGCGACGACGGTCGCGTGGTGTCGGTCACTCCGCCCCTCTCGATCGAGACCGACGTGCTCGACGCGGCGCTGGACGTGCTGGCGGAATGTCTCGCGTGAGCGCAGGTGATCCGGCGCGCGCGGCGCTCGACACGGCCGTGCTCGCGTGGATGCGCGAGGCGCCGGACTCGGCGTCGAACGTGGACGACGCGCGGTTCGACCGGATCGCGCGGGACCTCTTCGCCTGGCAGTTCGAGCGCTGCGCGCCGTACGCGCGGTTCTGCGAGGGACGGGGCGTGACGCCGGGCGCGGCCGCGAGCTGGCGCGAGATCCCTGCGGTGCCGGCGGGCGCGTTCAAGGAGCTCGCGCTCCGTTCGTTCCCCGAGCGCGCCACGGTGAAGACCTTCCGTACGAGCGGCACCGCGGCCGAGCGGCGGGGTGAGCTCCACCTCGACACGCTCGCGCTCTACGAGGCCTCCGTGTTGCCGAGCTTCGTCGTCCACGTGCTGCCCGAGCTCGCGGACCTCCTCGGCGGCAACCCGCCTCCGCCGACGCCGGCCGCACGCCCCGACCGCCGGCCGCGGCTCCGCATCCTCGCGCCCTCGGCGCAGGAGGCGCCCGACTCGTCGCTCTCGCACATGTTCGCGGTGCTCGCGCGGGAGCTCGCGTGGCGGGGCGGGCTCTCGGACTGCGCCTTCGACGTCGCGGGCGGAGAGGTCCGCGTGGGAGGGCTGGTCGGCGCGCTCGAGCGCGCGCTCGCCGATGCGGCGCCGGTGGTGCTCTGCGGAACCGCGTTCGCGTTCGTGCACGTGCTCGACGCGCTCGCGAGCCGCAGCATCCGCCTCGCGCTCCCTCCGGGCTCGCGCGTCATGGAGACCGGCGGGTTCAAGGGCCGGTCGCGCGAGCTCACGCGCGACGCGCTGTACGCGCAGATCGAGGAGCGGCTCGGCATTCCCCCCGAACGGTGCGTCAACCAGTACGGCATGACGGAGCTCGCGAGCCAGTTCCACGATTCGGTGTTGCGCTTCCCGGGGACGCCTCGCCGCAAGCTCGGCCCGCCCTGGACGCGCGTGCGCCTCGTGTCGCCGGAGACCGGGGAGGACGTCCCGGCGGGCGCGGTCGGTATGATCGCGGTCTACGACCTCGGCAACACCGGAAGCGTGCTCGCGGTGCAGACGGCGGATCTCGGCCGCGCCGTCGGGGACGGATTCGAGGTGCTGGGACGAGAGCCCGGTGCGGAGGCCCGCGGCTGCTCGCTGGCGCTCGACGAGATGGTGGCGGACGCCGCGGGGAGCCGTCCGTGAGGCCGGCGTCGTGAACCGCGCCAGCGCGGCGGAGGTCCGCGCCGCGCTCGCTCGCCTGCGCGGGGCGGGCGCTGCGCTGCGCGCGCGGCCTGCTTCGGCGACGCTCGACGCGCTCGCACGGCTGCTGGACAGCTGGCGCGACCCCGAGTCGAAGGCGCGCCTGTCCCTCGACTCGGCGCTGCCCGAGGCGACGGGCTTCACGCTCGAGATCGTGCGCGCCGGCCTGTCCCACGCGCTCGACGGCACCGGCGGGAGCGACGGCTCCGGCTGGAGCGGCGCGGCGCTGCGCGCGCTCGTCGCCCAGGAGCTCGGCGGCCTCGACGCCCTCGAGGGACGCGGCGTGCCGCGCGTCCTGGGGCCGGACGTCACGTCCGTGCTGCTCGCGGGCGCGCTGCCGACCCCGACGCTGCTCTCGCTCCTCGCGCCGCTCGTCGTGCGCTCCCCCGTGCTCGCGCGCACGTCCTCGCACGATCCGGTCACGGCGCGCGTGGTAGCCGCTTCGTTGGCGGAGGCCGACCCGCTCCTCGGAGACTGTCTCGAGGTCGTGCAATTTCCCGCCGGCGACGGCGCGGCGATGGACGCCTTCCTCGCCGCCGACTGCGTCGTCGCCACGGGCTCCGACGAAACCGTGGCGCGGGTCGCGGAGCGCGTGCGTCCGCCGCGTCGTCTCGTGGCTCACGGCCACCGCATGTCGGTGGCGGCGGTCGGTCCCGAGGCGCTGCGCGGCCCGGCCCGCGCCGCCGCATGCGATCGCCTCGCGTTCGACGTCGCGCTGTGGGATCAGCTCGGCTGCCTCTCCCCGGTGTCGGTTTGGGCGGTCACCACCGAGAGCGGCCTCGTGGACCGGCTCGCGGAAGATCTCGCCCGCGCGCTTGCCGAAACGCAGATGCGCCTGCCCCGGGGACGCGTTCCGGTCGAGGCGGCGGCCGCGTGCGCGCGCGAGCGGAGCGAGGCCGAGATGCGCGCCGCCGGCGGCCGGCGGGTCGCAGTGTACGGCGGCGGGCCCGGCGAGACGTGGTGCGTCGTGCGCGAGGACGACGCAACGATCCGTCCCGCGCCCCTACACCGCTTCGTGCGCATCCACCCCGTGCCTGACCTCGACGCGCTCGAGGACGCCCTCCGTCCACTGGGGAGACACCTGGCTGCCGTCGCGTTGGAGGGGTTCGGACCCGAGACCGGGGCCGCGGAGGTCCGTCTGCTCGCCCTCGGCGCTTCGCGCACGTGCCCGGCGGGCTCGATGCAGTCGCCCCCCCTCGACTGGCGGAGGGACGGGATGGGAGTGCTGAGCCCGTTCGTCGAGGAGATCGCCCGGGGCGCCTGACGCGACGCGGCGCGATCGAGCTCATCCCGCCCCCGTTTACCGAAATTGCACACTCCATCGTCGCGGTCGGGGAGCAGAATGGGCCATGCCAAGCCCTGGGGGTCCCATGAAGATCCACCTCGTCACCCCGAAGAACCCTCCCAGCTTCTGGACCTACGACCAGATCCTCCCCGTGCTCGGCAAGAAGTGCATCTTCCCCAACCTCTCGATGCCCACCGTGGCGGGGCTCACGCCCGGACGGCACGAGGTCTCGATGTGCGACGAGAACGTCGAGGAGATCGACTTCGACGTGGATGCCGACGTGATCGGCGTGACCGGATACATCGTCCATCGCAAGCGAATGCTCGAGATCATCGCGGGGTTCCAGCAACGCGGGCGCTTCGTCGTGGTGGGCGGACCCTACGCGTCATTGTGCCCCGAGGAGCTGCGCGGGAAGTGCGACGTGCTGTTCGTGGACGAAGCGGAGGAGACGTGGCCCCGGTTCCTCGCGGACCTCGAGGCGGGCTCCTGGAAGAGCGAGTACCGGCCCGACGAGAAGCCCGCCCTGACGACCTCTCCAACGCCGCGCTTCGATCTGCTCCACGTGGACCGCTACCACGCCATGACGATCCAGTTCGCGCGCGGTTGCCCGTTCAACTGCGAATTCTGCGACATCATCGTGGTGTATGGCAGACGGCCACGCGCCAAGACCCCGGACCAGGTCATGCGCGAGATCGAGGAGTGCCACCGGCTCGGCGCGCGCCAGGTCTTCATCGTGGACGACAACTTCATCGGCAACAAGAAGCTCGCGAAGGATCTGCTGCGCCGGATGGCGGAATGGGGCGAGCGCAACGGCTTCCCGATGGACTTCAACACCGAGGTGTCGCTCAACGTCGCCCAGGACGACGAGCTGCTCGCGCTCATGCGCGCGGCGCGCTTCACGACGATCTTCATCGGGATCGAGAGCCCGCGGAAGGATTCGCTGAAGGAGACGCACAAGACGCAGAACATCCGCGGCGACCTGGTGGAGAGCGTGCGCAAGATCCACTCCTACGGGATCCAGGTGCAGGCCGGGATGATCGTGGGGTTCGACCACGACGACGCCACGATCTTCGAGGAGCAGCTCCGCTTCATCCAGGACGCGCGCATCCCGGTGTCGATGACCGGCATGCTCCAGGCGATGCCGAAGACCCCGCTCCACGACCGCATGGCCAAGGAGGGCCGGCTCGTCTCCGAGAGCACCGGCGACCAGTTCGTGTTCTCGAACATCTTCCCGAAGAGCATGTCCCGGCTCGAGCTCTACAAGGGGTACCGGGCGCTGATCGGCGACCTCTACGACTTCGAGAACTACCGCAAGCGCACGCTCGACTTCCTGATGCACAAGGGCGAGCAGGTGGCGCAGGGGATCCACCTGCAGGCCGGCGAGCTGCACACGCTCGGACGGATCCTGTGGCAGACGGTCCTGCGCGCCGGCCCGCGGCGCGCGTGGTTCACGCTGTCGCTGCTGGGCGCCACCCTCGTGCGACGCCCTTCGGTGCTGAAGGACGCCGTGTCGTTCGCGATCGTGCACAAGGCGTTCCACGAGTACATGGAGGCGCTCGCGCGCCACCTCGACTTCGCGATCGCGGAGATCGAGAACGGGATCGAGCCTACGGAGCCCGCGTCGGCCTGATCTTCCGGTTGTGCCGGTCCGTCTCAAGTCCACGATTCGTCGCGCCGATCCGCCGCCCGGGAGGGGCGCGATCCATGGCGCTGGTCGGCGCGCTGAGTTTCTGCGTGTTCCTCGTCACCGTCGAAGACGTCTTCCGCCGCCTCGGCGGGTCCTGATCGGGGCCCGCGGCGTCCCGGGGAGCAACGGCGGTGGATCTGCTCCGACCCCTCTGCTTCGCATCGTTCCTCGCCGCGAGCCTGACGATCGGGCTGCGCCTCCTCTGGATGGCCCGGAGGACGCGTCAGGCGCCGGAGCTCGCCGTCGCGGTGGCCTTCCTCGGCGGCGGCTTCCTCGGCTACGGGCTCGTCGTCCTCTGGACCGCGAAGCTCGTGCCGCCGGACGCCATCCGCGCCTGCCAGCTCGCCTCGCTCGTGGCAATCGACCTCGGCGCCATGGCAATGGCGCTCTTCACCTTCCGCGTGTTCAGGCCCGAGGAGCCACTCGCGCTGCTCGCGATGGCCGTGCTCGGAATGCTGCTGGGCATGGGCCTCATCGGCGGATGGCTCGCGCCGGTGGCCGACCCGGCGCCGATCGCACGGGAGCTTTCGTTCTGGGGCACCACGACCGGGACGCTGCTGGCCTATGGCTGGGCCTCGATCGAGTCGTTCGCGTTCTACGCGGTGATGCGTCGAAGGGTGCGCGTCGGCCTCGGCGATCCGCTGGTGACGAACCGGCTCCTGCTCTGGGGCATCTCCTGGGCATCGAGCGCGCTCATCTCGGCGATCTACATCGCCGTGCACCTCTCCGGCCGGGCGCGCCAGCTCGATCCGGTGGCCTCGGTCGTCTCGTCCATCCTGATCCTCGTGGCCGCGCTGGGCGCCTGGCTCGCCTTCTTCCCGCCCGCTCCCTACCGCAGACGCATCGGGGCCCCGAGCGAGGCGTGACGCCTCCCGGTGGCGCGCCGCCCGGCGCGATTGCCATTCCGAGCCCCCCAGAGATGGTGCCCGCGGGGAACTGGGCCTCTCAAATCGGGACCTCACAGGTACGAGATAGACAGGACCGCGCCGGTCCCCTATCGTTCCGCCATGGCCCCGCCCGGCGGCGGAGCCTCCACGAGGCCTCGGTCATGATCCGCATGAGCAAGCTCACGGACTATGGGATCGTCCTCCTCGCCGAGCTCGGGTCGCTTCACGGCGAGGAGCCCCACAATGCACGCGAGCTCGCGGCGCGCACGCATCTCCCCCTCCCGGTCGTGTCCAAGCTGCTCAAGGCGCTCGCGCGCGAAGGCATCCTGGTGTCGCACCGCGGCGCGAAGGGCGGCTATGGCCTCGCGCGGAGGGCCGAGGAGATCTCGGTGGCGGAGGTGATCCGCGTGCTCGAAGGCCCGATCGCCCTCACCGAGTGCGGCACGCACCCCGGGCTGTGCGCCCAGGAGAGCCTCTGCCAGGTGCGGACACCGTGGCGGCGCATCAACGACGTCATCCGCGACGCGCTCGAGCACGTGACGCTGGCCGAGCTCATCCGTCCGACACCATCGGGTGACACCAGCGGCGGCCTCGTACGCCTCGGCGACGCGGCGCCGGCCTCGAACTGAGGGAAGGCAGGGGAATGGCTGGATCCACCGAGACCCTCGAGCACCTCGCGAAGCGCGACTACGAGTGGGGCTTCGTCACCGACATCGAGGCGGACCAGGCTCCGCCCGGCCTCTCCGAGGACATCATCCGCTTCATCTCGGCCAAGAAGGGGGAGCCGGACTGGCTGCTCGAGTGGCGCCTCAAGGCCTACCGCCGCTGGCTCACCCTGCCCGAGCCCACGTGGTCGACCGTCGAGCACCCCCCGATCGACTACCAGGCGATCGTCTACTACTCCGCGCCCAGGCAGAAGGTGGCGCCCGCGAGCCTCGACGAGGTCGATCCGGAGCTCCTGCGCACGTACGAGAAGCTCGGGATCCCGCTGCTCGAGCAGAAGCGGCTCGCGGGTGTCGCGGTGGACGCCGTCTTCGACAGCGTGTCGGTGGCCACGACCTTCAAGAAGGAGCTCGAGAAGCACGGCATCGTGTTCTGCTCGTTCTCCGAGGCCGTGAAGACGCATCCGGAGCTCGTGCGGAAGTGGCTCGGATCGGTCGTGCCCTACTCCGACAACAAGCACGCGTGCCTCAACTCCGCGGTCTTCACCGACGGCTCCTTCGTCTACATCCCGAAGGGCGTGCGCTGCCCCATGGAGCTCTCGACCTACTTCCGGATCAACGCCGAGAACACGGGACAGTTCGAGCGCACGCTGATCGTGGCCGACGAGGGTAGCTACGTCTCGTACCTCGAGGGCTGCACGGCGCCGAAGCGAGATGAGAACCAGCTCCACGCCGCGGTGGTCGAGCTGGTGGCGCTGGACGACGCGACCATCAAGTACTCGACGGTGCAGAACTGGTACCCCGGGGACGCCGAGGGACGCGGCGGGATCTACAACTTCGTGACGAAGCGCGGCAAGTGCCAGGGCGCGCGCTCGAAGATCTCGTGGACCCAGGTCGAGACCGGCTCCGCGATCACCTGGAAATACCCGAGCTGCATCCTCCAGGGCGACGACTCGATCGGCGAGTTCTACTCCGTGGCGCTCACCGCGAACCGCCAGCAGGCCGACACCGGCACCAAGATGATCCACCTGGGCAAGCGGACGCGCAGCACGATCGTGTCGAAGGGCATCTCGGCGGGCCACGGCCGGCAGGCGTACCGCGGGCTGGTGCGGATCGGCCCGCGCGCGGACGGCGCACGGAACTACTCGCAGTGCGACTCGCTGCTGCTCGGAGACAAGTGCGCGGCGAACACCTTCCCCTATCTCGAGGTGAAGAACCCCACCGCCACCGTCGAGCACGAGGCCACGACCTCGAAGATCGGAGAAGACCAGCTCTTCTACTGCCAGCAGCGCGGGATCTCGGGCGAGGACGCGGTGTCGATGATCGTGAACGGCTTCTGCAAGCAGGTGCTGCGGGAGCTGCCGATGGAGTTCGCCGTCGAGGCGCAGAAGCTCCTCGGCCTCTCGCTGGAAGGAAGCGTGGGATGAGGCAGGCGCTGCTCGAGATCGAAGGCCTCCATGCGACGGCCGGGGGGAACGCGATCCTCAAGGGGATCGACCTCGTGGTGCGCCCGGGCGAGGTCCACGCGGTGATGGGTCCGAACGGCTCGGGCAAGAGCACGCTCGCGGGCGTGCTGGCGGGGCGGCCTTCGATCGAGGTCACCGCCGGCAAGGTCCGCTGGGACGGACGCGATCTGCTCGAGCTCGCGCCGGAGGAACGCGCGCGCGAGGGCATCTTCCTCGCGTTCCAGTATCCCGTCGAGATCCCGGGCGTCTCGAACCTCTACTTCCTGAAGGCGGCGCTGAACGCGATCCGCAAGCAGCGCGGGCTCGAGGAGCTCGACGCGATGGACTTCCTCGCGCTCGCGCGCGAGAAGATGAAGCTCGTGCAGATCGACGAGAAGATGATGCACCGCTCGATCAACGAGGGCTTCTCGGGCGGCGAGAAGAAGCGGAACGAGGTGCTCCAGATGGCCGTGCTCGAGCCGCGGCTCGCGATCCTCGACGAGACCGACTCGGGCCTCGACATCGACGCCCTCCGGATCGTCTCCGAGGGCGTGAACGCGCTGCGGAGCCCGGAGCGCGCGATGATCGTGATCACGCACTACCAGCGGCTCCTCGACTACATCGTGCCCGACTTCGTGCACGTGCTGGCCGGCGGACGCATCGTGAAGTCGGGCGGCAAGGAGCTCGCGCACGAGCTCGAGGAGAAGGGGTACGCTGCGTGGGCTCCGGGGGCCGCTGCACGGTGAGCACGGCCGGAGAGCTGCCCCGCCACTACCTCGATCGCTTCGCGCGCTTCGAACGCGACTCGGCAGCGAGCACGCCGCCGTGGCTGGCCGCGCTGCGCAAGGACGCCATCGCGCGCTTCGCGGGCGCGGGCTTCCCGACGCGCGAGCTCGAGGACTGGCGCTATACGAACGTCTCGGCGATCGCCGAGCGCCGGTTCGAGCTCGCCGCCGATGGAGCCGCGGGCGTGACGCGGGCGGACGTCGAGCGCGTCTCCTTCCCGGTCTATGCCTGCAGCCTCTTCGTGTTCGTGAACGGCCGCTTCGCACCGCAGCTCTCGGCGCCGAGCGCACGGCCCGGCAACGAGGACGTCGAGAGCCTCGCCGACGCCCTCGAACGTTCTCCCGCGCGCGTCGAGCCTCACCTCGGGCGGGTCGCCCCTGCCGTCTCGACGCCCTTCGTCTCGCTCAACACGGCCTTCGTGCACGACGGCGCCTTCGTCCACGTGCCAGAAGGGGCGGTCGTCGACGCGCCGATCCACGTGGTCTACCTGTCGCTCGCGGGCGACGCACCGCTCGTCTCGCACCCGCGGACCCTCGTCGTGGCGGGCGCAGGCAGCTGCGCCACGGTGATCGAGGACTATGTCTCGGTCGGCGCCGGCGCCTCCTTCACGAACGCCGTCACGGAGGTGCGCGTCGGCGCGGGCGCGCAGCTCGACTTCGTGCGCCTCCAGCGCGAGGGGGAGGACGCGTTCCAGGTCGCCGCCCTCCACGTGGTGCAGGAACGCGACAGCCGCTTCAACGCCCACTCCTTCTGCCTCGGCGGCGCGATCGTGCGCAACGACGTCGTTGCGGCTCTCCAGGGCGAAGGTGCGGACTGCACGCTCGACGGGCTCTACGTCGCGAGCGGCGGCGCCCACGTGGACAACCACACCCTGATCGATCACGCGCAGCCGCGCGGCACGAGCCGCGAGCTCTACAAGGGCATCCTCGGCGGGCATGCGAAGGGCGTCTTCCATGGGAAGGTGATCGTGCGCGAAGGCGCGCAGCACACCGATGCACGGCAGACGAACCGGAACCTCCTGCTCTCGCGCGACGCCGAGGTCGACAGCACGCCGACGCTCGAGATCGCTGCCGACGACGTGAAGTGCAGCCACGGCTCGACCATCGGCCAGCTCGACGAGGCGCAGCTCTTCTACCTCCAGGCCCGGGGCATCGACGCCACGTCCGCCCGAAGGCTGCTCATGCGCGCGTTCGCCTCCGAGGTGACGGCGCACATCCGGCAGGAGCCCCTGCGCGGCGAGATCGAGGAGGTGCTCCTCGGGCGCCTCGAACGGGAGCAGGCGGCGTGAGCTTCGACGCCAAGCGGCTGCGCGAGGACTTTCCGATCCTCCACCAGACCGTCCGCGACGGAAGACCGCTGGTGTACCTCGACAATGCTGCCACCACGCAGAAGCCGCGCGCGGTGATCGATGCGATCCGCCGCTACTACGAGCGCGACAACGCGAACATCCACCGCGGCGTGCACGAGCTGTCGGAGCGCGCGACCGCGGCCTACGAGCGCGCGCGCGTCCTGGTCCAGCGCTTCGTCGGCGCGGCGAGCCCGCGCGAGATCGTGTTCACGCGCGGAACGACCGAGGCCATCAACCTCGTGGCCCAGAGCTTCGCGCGTCCGCTCGTCCGCCCGGGCGACGAGATCCTGATCTCGGCCATGGAGCACCACTCCAACATCGTGCCCTGGCAGATGCTCTGCGAGCAGACCGGCGCGGTGCTGTGCGTGGTGCCGATCGACGATCGTGGAGAGCTCGTGATGGACGAGCTCGTCGCGCGGCTCGGCGAACGCACCCGACTGCTCGCGCTCGTACACGTATCGAACGCGCTCGGCACGGTGAACCCCGTCCGCGAGATCGTGGCGCTCGCGCACGAGCGCGGCGTCCCGGTGCTGCTCGACGGCGCGCAGGCCGTCGCGCACGCGCGCGTCGACGTGCGCGAGCTCGGCTGCGATTTCTACGCCTTCTCGGGCCACAAGCTCTATGGGCCGACCGGCATCGGGGTCCTCTACGGACGCGGCGAGCTCCTCGAAGCGATGCCCCCGTGGCAGGGCGGCGGAGACATGATCGCGTCGGTGACGTTCGAGAAGACGACCTACAACGTGCTCCCGTACAAGTTCGAGGCGGGGACGCCGCACATCGGCGGCGGTATCGGGCTCGGCGCCGCGATCGAGTACGTCACGGCGGTCGGACTCGATGCGATCGCGGCATACGAGACGGAGCTGCTCGATTACGCGACGCGCTCCGTTTCCGCCGTGCCGGGCGTGCGGCTGATCGGAACGGCGCGCCGCAAGGCGAGCGTCCTGTCCTTCGTCGTCGACGGCGTCCACGCGCACGACGTGGGCACGATCCTCGACCAGGAGGGCGTGGCGATCCGCACGGGCCACCATTGCGCGCAGCCCGTGATGGAGCGCTTCGGCGTGCCCGCCACGGCCCGGGCGTCGCTCGCGCTCTACAACACACGCGACGACGTCGACGCGCTCGTGACGGCGCTCCGCAAGGTCGCCGAGGTGTTCGCCTAGATGCGAGCGAAGCGCAACGTGGGCCCGAGGCGAACGAAGTCCCGATGAGCGACGTCCGCGAGCTCTACCAGTCCGTCATCCTGGACCACAACAAGAAGCCCAGGAACTTCCGCCGGCCGGAGCACTCCAACCGGCGCGCCGACGGCTACAACCCGCTGTGCGGCGACAAGGTGACCGTGCACCTGTTCGTCGAGGACGGGGTTGTCCGGGACGTGGGCTTCGAGGGCTCGGGCTGCGCGATCTCCACGGCGTCGGCGTCGATGATGACGGAGAGCATCAAGGGCAAGAGCGTGGCCGAGGCCGAGCGGATGTTCGAGCGCTTCCACCATGTCGTGACCGGCGAGATCGGCAGCGAGCCTGCCGACGACGAGATGGCGGCGCTCGGCAAGCTCGCGGTCTTCGCGGGGGTGCGCGAGTACCCGGCGCGCGTGAAGTGCGCGACCCTCGTCTGGCACGCGCTCCACTCGGCGCTCGCGGGCCGCCCCGAGGCCGTTTCGACCGAGTAGCGCCGAGGAGCGGGACGGACCGGATGACGGGGGAGAGCCGCGTGGAGGTCGAGATCATGGAAGCACCGACCGAAGGGCCGTCGACGCTCCGGGACCAGGTGATCGAGGTCCTGCGGTGCATCTACGATCCCGAGATCCCGGTCAACATCTACGAGCTCGGGCTCGTGTACGAGGTCGAAGTGAGCGAGTCGAACGCCGTACACGTGCGGATGACGCTCACGTCGCCGGCGTGCCCGGTGGCGGGCTCGCTGCCCCCCGAGGTGGAGGAGAAGATCCGTGCGCTCCCGGGCGTCGCGGAGTGCACGGTCGAAGTGGTGTGGGACCCGCCGTGGAACCCGGGCATGATGACCGAGGCCGCCCGTCTCGAACTGAACCTCACCTAGCGTCCCGAACCCGGACGCCGGCACCGCATTGCTGCCCGTCGGCTTCGCGGCCTTCCTCGCCTTCGGCGTCGTGCTCGTGCTCGTGGGCGCGAACCAGGCCGATCTGGCCGCCGCGCTGCACATGGATCTCGCGAGCTCGGGGCTGCTGGGCGCGGCCGTGGCCCTCGGCGCCGGCACCGGCGTCACGGCGGCGGGACCGCTCGTCGATCGTCTGCCGCGGCGGCCGATGTTCGTCGGCGCCCTCCTCGTCGCCGCGTTCGCGCTGCTCACGATCCACGCGGGTGTCGGCTACTGGCGCGCGTTCGCGCACCTCGTCCTGCTCGGCGCGGGCGCGGGTTTCTATGACACCCTGCTGAACGCCGTGGTGATCCAGGACGGCGGTACGCGCGCCGCACGGCCGCTCGCGCTGCTCCACTCCGGGGCGACGGCGGGCGCGGTCGCGGGGCCGCCCCTCATCGGCTGGCTCGCGGAGCTCGGCGACTGGACGTGGAGCTTCCACGCGACCGGCGCCGCGTTCCTGCTGCTCGCCGGCTGGGCCGCCGTCGTGCCCCTGCCCCCGCCCGCCGCGCGCCGGACCGTGGCCGTGGAGGGAAGCGGCCGCATCTTCACCCTCCCCCTCCTCGCGCTCGCGGCGATCGGGTTCGCCTACGTCGGCGTGGAGACCGCGGTGACACTCTTTGCTGTCCCCTGGGCGGACGGCCTGCTGGGGCAGGGTCCCGCACGGGGCCGCACCGCGATCAGCGTCTTCTGGCTGGGCCTCCTGGCGGGACGCCTCGCGATGCTGGCGCTGCAGCGCGGCATCGGAACGCGCTTCCTGATCGCCGCGGGCGTCGCCTCCGCGGCCGTCTTCGGCGCGGCGGTCGCGCTGAACACGCCCTTCCTCGAGGGCGTCACGTTCGCGGGCGGGCTCGCCCTCGGCGCCGTCTATCCCGTGATGATCGCGCTCGCGGGCGACCGGTTCCCGTTCGCGAGCGGCACCGCCGCCGGCCTCGTGGCGGGCGCGGGCGCGCTCGGCGGCTTCGTCGTGCCGTGGCTCACCGGCGCCCTGGGAGACTTCGCGGGCCTCGCCGCCGGCCTCGCCACCTTCAGCGCCTGGTGCCTCTTGATCACCGGCGCGGCGATCGTGCTCAGCCGCCTGTCAGGGGCGACGTCACCGCCGTAGACCACGCGAGCCACGCGCTCTCGACCAGCGCGATGACGAGCCAATTGCCCGATGCGGCGTAGCATCCGGCCGCGAACACCTCGACGAGAACGAAGAGCAGCGCGAGCGTCGGGAGCATCAGCGCCACGACGAACGGGACGACCCCGAGCTGCACGCCGAGGAAGATCATCCCGAGCAGCACGATCCGGCCTGCCACCCCCAGCAGGGTCGCCGTCGCCGGCCGGCCGCGGCGCAGCAGCGCTTCGAACGCGACGAAGAACGGGAGCACGAGCAGGGTCATGCCGGCGAAGGGCAGCAAGCGTCCCGGCGCGAGCGCGACGTGGTGGCCGACGACTCCGAGCGGCGTCAGCAGGACATACGTCGCGAGGAAGCCGACCGTCGCGCCCGCGACGACCGTGCGCAGCGCGGGGAACCGGCGGGTGTCACCGCGCAGCGCCAGCGCAACGAGCAAAGCGCTTCCCGCGATCGCGAGCAGCGACGCCACCACGTCCCCCACCGCGAGCGCCAGGAACGAAGCGGGGACGCCGATCGCGAGGATCGGCATCGCGACGAGCAGCGCGCCCGCCACCGCGGCGAGGCCGATCGCGCCGCCGCGCGCCGGGCGCTCCTCGAGCGCGCGCGCGAGCCGCCCGGAGACCCAGCCGACACCGGCGAGCAACACGGTTGCTGCCGCGATTGCGACGCCGAAGGGAGCGAGACGTGACGCGGCGACCGGCGGCGGCGCCACCGCGCGCCGCGTTCCGAACACGGCGTCGAGCCAGGCGACGATCTCGGTCGCTGCGGGCTGGGAAAACAGGATGGTCAGATGATCGGCGCCGGGCACTTCGACGGCGCGGACCGCGGTGCCGCGCGTCACATCGCCGTAGGTATGGCCCAGCTCTGGGGAGTCGGTGCTGGCGAGACGTCCCGCGAGCGTCGCGGCGCGCTCGCGGAGTCCGGGCGGGTCGCCCGCGGCCCAGATGAAGAGCGCGTTGCGGGGCGTCTGCGGTCCGTTCGTGCCGGAGCCGCCGGAGATCGGAACGACGCCGGCGATCGCGGAGTCGCGCGTGGCGAAGTCGAGCGCCGCGCTGGCGCCCATCGAGTGTCCCATCACCACGATCCTCGCGCCGTCCACCCAGGGCGACACGCGCAGGAAGTCGACGGCTGCCGCGAGATCCGGGGCCAGCGCGTCGGGCCGGCCGCGGCCGTCGGGGAACGGGTTCGGATTCGTGCCGTGACCGCGCACGTCGATCGCGAGCACGGCGTAGCCGCTGCCGGCGATCCGCCGAGCGAGGGTGCTCATGGCGACGCGGTCGGAGGAGAACCCGTGGACGAGCACGACCGCCGGCGGCCGCTCGCCGCGCGGCGGCGGATCCGGCAGACCGAAGCGGCCGGGTGTGGCGGCCTCGGGCAGGTAGAAGGTGGCCGGGATGCGGCCCGCCAGCTCGAGGTCGGCGTGGACGGGGCCGGCCTGCTCGGCGCGCGCCAGCCACACGCAGGCGCCGACGTAGACGATCGAGGCAGCCCCGAACAGGACCCTGGCTCCGAGCTTCACGGCGCTCTCCTTCGCGGGGAGTGGGCGGCCGGATGCTATGGTCGCTCGATCGCGGCGGCGAGCCCATGACAGGGATGAAGGTCGGAGATACGTGGAACGGGTCCTGATCACGGGAGCGAACGGGCACCTGGGCCAGCGTCTCCTCCTCCGCCTGCGGGCCAGCGGGAGCGACGGCGTGAGCGAGTCGCCGTGTGCGCTGGTTCGCTCGCAGGCCGCGGCCGCGGCCGTGCGCGGTCTCACGGATGCCGACACCTGCAAGCTCGTGGACTACCAGGACGTGGACGGTCTCGCGCGCGCGGCGCAGGGCTTCGACGTGATCGTTCATCTCGTCGGCATCCTGAAGGAGACCTCGGGCTCCCGATATACCGAAGCGCACGAGTCGACGTGCTATGCGCTGGCGCGGGCGGCGGAGAAGGCCGGCATACGCCGAATCGTGTATCTCAGCATCCTCGGCGCAAGTCCGAATGCCCGCAACACGTGCCTCAAGTCGAAGGGCCGCGCCGAGTCCATCCTGCTGGAGCGCGACGTTCCGGCGACGGTGATCCGCCTGCCGATGGTGCTCGGCCCCGGCGACTACGCCTCGCGCGCCCTGCGCGCGCAGGCGATGACCGGCGTCCTGCCCCTCGTCCGCGGCGGCGTGACGCGCGAGCAGCCGATCGACTCGGAGGACGTCACCACTGCCGTGCTCCGGGCGATCGGCCGCGGCGGCGCGCCGCCGGAGGCGCTCGACCTCGCGGGCCCGGAGTCCCTGTCGCACCGCGACCTCGTCCTGCGGGCGGCCCGTCTGCTCCGTCGCCACCCGCGCATCGTGAACGTCCCCCTGCGTCTGGCGCGGGTGGCGGCCTTCGTGGCCGAGCGCCTCCTCGCGAACCCTCCCCTCACGCGTGCGATGCTCGAAGTGCTCGAACACGACGACGACATCGATCCCGGACCGGCCTGCCGCGCGCTCGGCCTGACGCTCACGCCGCTCGACGAGACGCTCCGCCGCTGCCTCCTGCCGCAGGCGGCGGCGTGATCGCCGCCGCCCCGGATTCGGGCGACGCCGCGGCGCCGAAGCGTCGCGCGCCGCTCTGGCAACGTCTCCTGCCGTGGGTGATCACGGCAGCGTGCTTCGCGTACCTGTGGTTCCGCATCGACGCCGCAGCCGCGCGACAGGGCAAGGATGCGGCGTCGCTCCTCGCGGAGGTGTTCGCGAGGGTCAGCTGGAGCCGCTGGCTCGCGCTCATGATCCCCTACTCACTCTCGTTCTTCCTGATCGACTCGCTCGTGCTCTGGCGCGTCATCAACTGGTTCAACGCGCGCGTCTCCTTCCTCGACATCCTGCCGGTTCGCGCGAGCACCTACGTCCTGTCCATCCTGAACGAGCAGCTCGGCAAGGGAGCGATGGCCGTCTACCTCCACCGCCGCGAGGGGGTGCCGGGCTGGCAGGTCGGCTCGTCGATGCTGTTCATCATGTTCTGCGAATTCTACTACCTGCTCGCGTGGGCAACCGTGGGCGTGTCGCTGCGCTGGAGCCAGCTCCCGACCGAATTCCACGCCGTGCCGGTGATCGCCCTCGTCGCGGCGCTCTTCTATCTGGTCTGGATCGCCTACTTCCGTGGCGCCATCCTGCCGGGCTCCGCCCTTCGGGACCGCGATCTCTTCTCGGCTTTCCGCAAGGCGAGGCCCTGGCAGTATGGCGTCGTGCTGCTGCTGCGGTCGCCCGCCCTCCTGATCGGCGTGGTCGTCTACACGCTCGTGCTTCGGATGTTCGGCGTGGACATGCAGATGAGCGCGATGCTGTCCTACGTGCCGGTGGTGTTCTTCGGCGCCGCCGTGCCGGGCCCCATGCGCTCGGTCGCGATCGTGCTGTGGGTGACGCTCCTGCCGGACCACGCCGCCGAGGCCGCCGTCTTCGGGCTCGTGATGCACAACTTCTTCATCTTCTTCAACGCGGCGATCGGTCTGGTCTTCATGCGGCGCGCGCAGCGCGAGCTCTTCGGCGCGCCCGCCTAGCGCGCGCGAGGGGGCTTTGGGTCCCGACGCAGCACGCCCCGGTCCCGAGCACCGGCTCGTACGCGCCGTCGTCCTGCGCGGCGTCGGAGCCGTGTTCGTGATCGCCTTCGTCTCGCTCCAGGTGCAGCTGGACGGCCTGTTCGGAAGCCGCGGCATCGCGCCGATCGCCGACCTGATGGAGATGGCGCGAGACCGCCTGGGCGCAGGGGCGCTGCACCGCCTGCCGACCGTCTTCTGGCTCGGCGCGAGCGACGCCTGGCTGCACGCCACCTGTGCCGTGGGCGCGGTCCTCGGCGCGCTCGTCGCGCTCGGGGTCGCTCCGTGGCTCCTCCTGCCTGCGCTCTGGGCGCTCTACCTGTCGTTCGCAAGCGTTGGCAGCCCCTTCCTCGACTTCCAATGGGATGCGCTCCTGCTCGAGACCGCGTTCTTCGCCGCACTGTACGCGTGGCCGCGATCGAGCCCGTCGCGCGTCGGTCTGTGGCTGCTCCGTTGGCTCCTCTTCCGCCTCGTCTTCACTTCGGGGCTCGTGAAGCTGCTCTCTGGCGACGCCACCTGGCGCCAGCTCACCGCGCTCTCGTACCACTACTGGACTCAGCCCCTCCCGGTATGGACGAGCGTGTGGGCGGCGGCGCTCCCCGCCCCGGTGCAGACCTTCTCGACCGCAGCGACGCTGGCGATCGAGCTGGTCGTCCCGTTCGGCATCTTCGGACCGCGTCGCGTGCGTCTGGCGGCCTGCGCGCTGCTGGTGCTCCTCCAGTGCGTCATCGCCGCGACCGGGACCTACGGATTCTTCAACCTGCTCACGATCGTGCTCTGCGCGAGCCTGCTCGACGACACCGCGCTCCGAGCGCTCGTGCCCCGGCCACTGCGGAGCTCTCCTCCGGACGCTCGAGCCATCGCGCCCGGCCGCGCCCCCACACCGTCCGCGCGCCCCCCGGCGCTCCGGGCGGCGGGCATCGCGGGCGCAGCGCTCCTCGTCGCGCTCACGAGCGTGGCGAGCCTCGATCGCGTCGCCCCGACGCTCTCGGTTCCCGGCATCACGCCCCTCCTCACGTGGCTGACGCCCTTCCGAACGTTCAACGCCTACGGCCTCTTCGCGGTGATGACCACCGAGCGACCGGAGATCGAGATCGAAGGCACACGGAACGGGCGGGATTGGCGGGAGTACGTCTTCCGTTGGAAGCCCGGTCCGCTCGATCGCCGGCCGGAGCTCGCCACACCCCACATGCCGCGGCTCGACTGGCAGATGTGGTTCGCCGCCCTCGGGAGCTGCGAGTACGAGCCGTGGCTCCACGTGTTCCTCGCGCGCCTCCTCGAAGGCGATCCCGACGTCGTGGCGCTGCTGGCGAACGATCCCTTCGCCGGTGCGGCGCCCCGGGCCGTGCGCACCACGCTCTGGCGCTATCGCTTCGCAGGCCCGGAAGATCGACACCGCGGTGTGTGGTGGACACGCGAGCGGGTGGGCCCCTACTGCCCGACCGTCGTGCTCCAGGACGGTCGCCTGCGCACCGTCGGAGACGCGCCGGCCGAGCCCGGACCGGGCGGATGAGGGGAGCTCCGTCCTACGACCCGCGCTTCCGTTCGAGGATGAGCCGCTCGTACGCGGCCGAGAGACAGTCCGCCGCGGCGCCGAGCGCCGCCACGGTCGTGCGCGCGAGCGGACGGTCGCAGTCGTCGGCGTAGAGGACGTTCACCACCCTCCCCCGGACGGACACGGGCAGGACGGCGATCTCGCGCGCCGCGCCACGGCGGAGCGCCCGGAGCACGCGCGCGTCCACGCCGTGGACCGGCGGCGATCCGCGAAAGACCTCCGCGGCCGTCGCGGCGCGTGCGAGCACGCTCTCCACGTCGGTGGGGACGAGCACGCCCCCGATGTCGCGCGGCGGGCCGTCTCCGTCGGCGGCGAGCCCCATCACCATCCCGCGATGGACTACGAAGAGCGCGGCATATCGCGCATAGTGTCGAGCGAGCGCGAGACCGGCGCGCGCAGCTGCGTCGCCGTCGCGGGCGAGGGCGAGGTCCGCTTCGAGCTCCGCCGCGCCGGGTGACGGCCGCGGCGGGGGCCCGGCGGCGGGCGCCGGACGCTCGGGCGTCGTTCCGTCCGCCGGCTCCGGATCGGGCCCGGGTGGCGGCCCGGCGGGCGCCGCGTCCGGCGCGAGGTCGTCGAGCACGAGCTCGTCCTCTCCGGAGGCGGCAGCCTGCGCTCGATCGCGCACGCCGTCGAACGTCTCGTGGAGCGCCGCGAAGCTCGTCTCGTCGATCAGCTCCTCGCCCGAGCGCAACGGGGTGATCCCGAGCGCCGACCGCAGCTGCTCTTCCTCCGGCGGACCTCCGGCCGCCGCGCCGGCAATGCGCCGTATGCGCTCCAGCTTCCGTGCGACGTTGGCGAACCGGGGCGGTCGCCGGATGCCGAGGTGACGCTCCAACGCGTAGCGCAGGCGGAGCTCCGGAAGGAGATGGCCTCGGACGCGCCTTCCGACTGCGCGCTCGAGCTCGCCTTCCACCCGCGCGTCGGCCGGGTCGAGCATGGCGACGTGGAGCGCACCTTCGACGACGCGCAGCGGCAGGACGAGCAGGCGGGCCGCCAGCTCGAGGGGAACCGCGGCGAGGGCGGCGGCGTCAGGCGTCGCGATCCACTCCTTCGGGGCGAGCGTGAACCCCGTGCAGGCGGCGAGGTGCTCGCCCAGCTCGTCGAGGGAGAGAGCTCCGAGCTCGACGAGATTCGTGCCGAGCCGGCCGCCGAAGACGACCTGCGCCTCGCGTGCTTCGTCCACCTGCGCTCGCGTCAGGATCGCCCGTTCCACCAGGAATGTGGCGAGCTCGAACATGGTCGTGACTCCGCCCCCGAACGAGCGTTTCGGCCGGCGCGCAGGCGGGCTTGACCTTCCATGCGTGATATAAGGGCGGCCTCGATGCGCGCCGAGCCCATCCCGAGAGAGCGTCACATGCCTGCGACGGACGAAAGGCCCACGCGCGTCCGGCACGCGGTGCTCGCCTTCACCCTGGTGATGATGGCGATCGCGTACCTCGATCGCGTCTGCATCTCCACGGCGGCCCCGGCCATCCAGCGGGACCTCGCGCTGAGCGACGCGCAGCTGAGCCTGGTCTTCAGCGCCTTCACCTTCGCGTACGCCGTCTTCGAGGTGCCGAGCGGATGGCTCGCCGACCGGTTCGGAGCCCGCTGGATGCTCACCCGGATCGTGGTGTGGTGGTCCGCGCTGACCGCGGCGACGGGTCTCGCCGGCGGCTTCGGGTCGCTCATCCTCGTGCGGCTCCTCTTCGGGATGGGCGAGGCGGGCGCGCTGCCCAGCACGGCGCGAGCGTTCGCGCGCTGGCTTCCACCGCGCGAACGCGGGCGCGCATTCGGCTTCACGATCATGGCCGGGGCGCTCGGCGGCGCGCTGACGCAGCCCGTCGTCGTGGCGCTCCTCGAGCGGATGGGCTGGCGGGCCGTGTTCCCCGTCTTCGGCGTGGTGGGGCTCGCGTGGGCCGCTGCCTGGCTCGCGTTCTTCCGCGACGACCCGAGCCTCCACCCGCGCGTCAACGACGCCGAGGTCCGTCTCATCGGCCGGGATCCGCCGGCCGCGCACCCCCCGGTTCCGTGGGGCCAGCTGATCCGACACCGCGGCATGATCGCGCTCTGTCTCATGTACGCAGGCGCGATCTACGGCTGGTACTTCTACCTGACCTGGTTGCCGACCTATCTGCTGCGTGCGCGGGGGTTCGAACTCTCCAGCGTCGGCTGGCTCGCCGCGCTCCCCCTCCTCGGCATCGCGGCCGGCGTGCTCGCGGGGGGCGCGCTCTCCGACGCGCTGGCGCAGCGCTTCGGGCCGGGCGGCCGGCGGGCGCCCGGCCTCGTGGGCCTCCCCCTGGCGGCGCTCTGCGTCCTCGTCGCGGTCGCGACGCCTTCTCCGCTCGCGGCTGCGTGGCTGCTCGCGTCGGCCGCGGGCCTCGCGGCGCTCGGTGTGGCCCCTGCGTGGGCCGTCTGTCTCGAGATCGGAGGCCGACACGCGGGCGTGGTCAGCGGCGCGATGAACACGTTCGGCAACCTGGGCGGCGTGGTGTCGCCGCTCGTCGTCGGGCTCTGCCTCGAGCGTCTCGGGTCGTGGAACGCGCCCCTCGTGACCGTCGCCGTCTGCTACCTCCTGGCCGCGGTCTGCTGGCTCTTCATCGATCCGCGGCACCCCATCCCCGGCGCGGACGGGGAGGGCTGACCGCCCGGCCTCGACTACTCGGGTGCGCCGGAGCGGTGCGCGGTGATGGCGGCCCACCCTCGCCTACTCGGGTGCGCCGGAGCGGTGCGCGGTGATGGCGGCCCACCCCCGGTCCGCCATCGAGGCCAGCGTCGTCGCGACGAGGAGCCAGGCGAAGAGGGCGACCAGGGTCCCGCCTGGCCAGCCGAGGCCGAGGAGGTCGCGCGTGACCGGCGTCCCCAGCAGGACGAAGTACGCGATGCCGTTCCAGCGCCCGAGCCCGCTCGCCCGGAGCGGGCGGCCGCGGAGAGCGCGCGAGTCGAGCGTGTACTGCACGAACGCCGCCGCGACGAGCACGGGCAGGAGCGCGGGAGCCGTCCCCCTCGCAGCGAGCGCCGCCAGGCCGGCGGTCACGAACGTCGCATCGGTGGCGTGGTCGAGGAGTCCGCCGAGGCTCGACGCCTCGCCGCGCCGCCGTGCGATCCGCCCGTCGGCGAAATCGCTGGCCACCGCCGCCCAGAAGAGCGCCCCCGCGCGGAGCGCGTGCCCCTCCCACACCGCGGACGCGAGGAGCGGCGCGGCGACGAGACGCAGGCCGGTCAGCAGGTTGGCGAGCGTGAGCCAGCGCCCGCTCGCGGCCGCCGTCACGGTCATCCCGCCATCGTGAGGCCGCCGGACACGGAGATCGTCTGGCCGGTGACGTAGCCCGCCTCGTCGGAGGCGAGGAAGGCGACCGCGTGTGCGATGTCGTCGGGCGTCGAAAGGCGGCGGAGCGGGATCTGACGCACGACGGCGTCGAGGATCCTGCGGCCGTCGTCGCCCGAGCCCATGAGACCGTGGAGCAGCGCGGTGTCGGTGGGGCCGGGACACACGGCGTTCGCGGTGATCCCGTCGCGCGCGTGCTCGCGGGCGAGCGTCTTCGCAAGGGCGATCACGCCCGCCTTGCAGGCCGCGTATACCGCCTCTCCGCTCGAGCCCACGCGCGCTGCGTCGCTCGAGATGAACACCAGGCGCCCGCGCCGACGCTGCGTCATGCCCCGGAGCGCTGCGTGGCACAGGTGGAGGGGCCCGCGGAGGTTGACGTCGATGAGCCGCTCCCAGCTTGCGGGATCGCTCGACACGAACGGTCCGATCTCGTCGATGCCGGCATTCGACACGACCACGTCGAGGCCGCCGAGCGCGGCTTCCGCGCTCGCGACGGCGGCGCGGACGGCCTCCGGCCGCGCGACGTCGCAGAGCGCGAACCAGCCGCCGATCTCGCGGGCGATGCCGCGACCCTCCTCTTCGAGGACGTCGAGCACCGCCACGCGCGCGCCTCCCGCCGCAAGGCGCCGCGCGATCGCAGCCCCGATGCCGCGTGCGGCGCCGGTCACGAGCGCGTGGCGTCCCGCGAGCCCGGCCATGCGCTAGCCCGCCTGGAACGGCGGACGCGCGCCGCTAAGCTCGCGCCGCTCGAGCGCGGGGGACACCGGAATGCCGGGACGACTCTGGATTGCGGGCGCGCTGTCGGCGCTCGTCACCGTCGCAGCCTGCGGCCAGCGCGAGCCGGCGAGCCCGTCCGCCGCCGGCGCGCCTGCGCCGGCCGACACCGCCGCGCGGGAGGCCATCGAGCGCGGCCGGCGCTCGTACCTCGCGAACTGCACGGCATGCCACAACAACGATCCGGCGCTCCCGGGCGCGATCGGCCCCGAGGTCGCGGGCTCTTCGCGCGAGCTCATCGAGGCCCGCGTCCTGCGCGCGGAGTACCCGCCCAGCTACACGCCGAAGCGTTCTTCGCACGCGATGGTCGCCATGCCCTTCCTGAAGGACCACATCGGCGACCTGGCCGCCTACCTCGGATCGGTGGCGAAGCCCTAGCGGCGCGGCCCCTACGCGAGCACCGATGCCAGCACGTAGAGCAGCACCGTGAAGCCGAAGCCTGCGTGGATCGTACCCTTCACCGTGCTGAGGAACTTCTGCCGCCCCTGGCCGGTCCCGACGAGCGCGTTGAGCTCCACGAGCGTCAGCAGCGCGAAGTACACCAGCCAGTAGGGCAGTCCGCCGCCATCGGCAGCGAGCGCGGGCAGGTGCACGGCGGCGCCCATGAAGAAGAGCAGGCCGATCGACAGCATCGTGTTGGTGCGCGACGCGAGGCCCGCGCGCGCGCCGCGGCCCGCCGCATCGGGGTTCGCCTGACCGCCCTTCGCCACCGCCTCGGCCGATGCGATCACCACCTGCTGGGCAGGCCAGATCACGAACCACACGTTGAACCACATCACCGTCCCCATGAGGCCGCCGGTGAGGATGCGCGTCATGTAGGGATCGGAGAGGGGGATGCCCTGATGTCCCCACTTCGTGAGCACGATCAGCCAGCCCGTCAGGAAGGTGAACATGGCGCCCCAGCGGAACCACCACAGCGCGTTCGGAACGAGGCCGCGCACCATGCCGCTGCGCACCGCCGGGTCGGCGGTACCGAAGAACGGCGTCTGCACGAAGTTGAAGTAGTAGAGGATCCCGATCCAGGTGATGCCGGCGAGGAAGTGGAACCACCGGAGCAGGAAGAGGAAGCCGTCCATGCTGAAGATCGCCATCGATCCCTCCTAGATGCCTCGTGACCGCCTCATTCTATCGCCATCTCGCGGGATCCCGACACCATTCTGTCGCCTACCTCCGCTCCTCCAGGATGGCCTCGAGCACGATCTCCGCGGCGCGGTGGAGGTCGAGGTTGTCCTTCCGGCCGTCGTGGCGACGGACGAGCTCCACCTGCTTCTGCTCCAGCCCCTTCGGGCCCACCGTGACGCGGAAGGGGATCCCGACCAGCTCCGCGTCCTTGAACTTGACGCCGGGCCGCTCGTCGCGGTCGTCGAGGATCGCGTCGACGCCGCTCGCCCGGAGGGCCTCGTAGATCTGCGCTCCCGCTTCGGAGGTCGAGACGTCCTTCGGGTTGAGCACGGTCACGACGACTTCGTAGGGAGCAACCCTCACCGGCCACACGATCCCGTTCGCGTCATGACAGCGCTCGACGATCGCGGCCATGGTCCGGTCGACACCGATGCCGTACGACCCCATCACGATCGGGGTCGTCTTGCCGGCCTCGTCGAGCACGGTGGCGCCGAGGGCCTCGCTGTACCGGGTGCCGAGCTTGAAGATGTGACCGATCTCGATCGCCTTCCCGACCGCCAGCGGCGCCTCGCACATCGGGCACGGCTCCCCCGCTGCGACCTCCCGCAGGTCGAGCCAGGCGTCGACGCGCAGGTCACGGGCGACGTCGACCCCGCGCAGGTGGAAGCCGTCCCGGTTGGCGCCCGTCATCATGCCGCGCCGCCCGTGCAGCGCGGCGTCCGCCACGACGCGCACGCCCGCGACGCCCACCGCACCGAGGCTCCCCGGCGCCGCGCCCAGCGCCGCGCGGATCTCCTCGGCGCCCGCCGGCCGGACGTCCTGGGCGGACGCGCCATCCTTCAGCTTCTGCTCGCTGAGCGCGTGATCGCCGCGGAGGAGCACGAGCGTCGTGGCGCCGTCGATCACGTACACGAGCGTCTTGATCTGGCGATCCGCGGGTGCGCCGCCGTCGAACGCGACGAGGTCCTCGATCGTCCGGACGCCGGGCGTCGCGAACCGCTCCGCCTCCGCAGCACCCGCCGGGTCCTCGGCTGCGGCCAGCGCCGAGGTCGCCTTCTCGACGTTCGCCGCGTAGCCGCACGCCGAGCAGGAGGCGATGCGGTCCTCGCCCGCCTCGCTCACCTGCATGAACTCGATCGACTCGCTGCCGCCCATCGAGCCCGACGAGGCTTCCACGGCGAGCGGCTCGAGGCCGCAGCGCAGGAAGATCTTCCGGTACGCCTCGAAGTGCTTCGTGAAGGACAGATCGAGGCCGGCGCGGTCCTGGTCGAAGGAGTACGAGTCCTTCATCGTGAACTCGCGCACGCGTAGCAGCCCGGCCTTCGGCCGCGGCTCGTCCCGGAACTTGGTCTGGATCTGGTACCAGATCTGCGGGAGCTGCCGGTACGACCGGATTTCGGCCGCCAGCGTCGTGAAGATCTCTTCGTGGGTCATGCCGAGACAGAGATCGGTGTCGCGGCGATCGCGCAGGCGGAACATCTCGTCGCCCATGACGTCCCACCGGCCGCTGCGCTTCCAGATCTCGGCGGGGTGCAGCGCGGGGAGCCTGAATTCCTGCGCCCCGATCCGGTCCATCTCGTCGCGCACGATCGCCGTGATCTTCGAGCAGACGCGATGGCCGAGGGGCAGCAGCGCGTAGACGCCCGACATGAGCGGGCGGATGAAGCCCGCGCGCAGCAGGAGGCGGTGGCTCACCGCCTCCGCGTCGGCGGGATCGTCGCGAAGCGTCGGGATGAAGGCGGCGGTCCAGCGCAAGGGCTCCTCCTGGGGACAGGCCCGAGGCTAGCAGGACCGCTAGAGCGGCGTACCGAGCGCCGGCTCGCGGACGAGCCGCGCAAAGGCGGCCGTGAGCTGCGCCGTCACCTGGCCCGGCGCGGACTTTCCGATCGCCTGCCCGTCGAGCGACCGCACCGGGACGATCCGCGCCCCGGTTCCGGTCAGGAAGACCTCGTCCGCGCCGAAGAGGTCGATGCGCCCGAGCGTGCGCTCGCTCGCGGGGACGCCGAGGGCCGCGGCGAGCTCGAGCACGCTCCGCCGCGTGATGCCCTCGAGCGCGCCGTCGCTCGCCGGCGGCGTCGCGAGCGCGCCGTCCCGGACCACGAACACGTTCGCGACGCTCGCCTCGGCCACCGCGCCGGCGAGGTTGAGGAGGAGCCCGTCGTCCGCGCCCGCGCGCTTCGCCTCGAGCTTCGCGAGGACGTTGTTCAGGTAGTTGAGGCTCTTGACGCGGGGATCGAGCACGTCGGCCGGCGGGCGCCGCACGCTCACGGTGACGAGATCGAGCCCGTGCTCCTGTTTCTCGACCGGGAAGAGCCGCACGGAATCGGCGAGGCACAGGACGCGCGGGCGTGGACAGGTGGACGGATCCACGCCGAGCGCGCCCTCGCCGCGCGTCACGATGAGGCGCACGTACGCCTCCTCTGCTCCGAACGCGCGCGCCGTGGCCAGCACGACCTCGCGCATCGCCTCGATCCCGCCGGGCAGCTCGAGACCGATCGCCCGCGCCGACGTGGCGAGTCGCGCGAGGTGGAGGTCGAGCCGGAACACGCGGCGGGCATACACCCGGATGCCTTCGAACACGCCGTCGCCGTAGAGCAGGCCGTGGTCGGTCACCGGGATCCGCGCGTCCGCGCCGTCCACTACCCGCCCGTCGATCCACACCTTCATGCCGTCCTCCTCTCGCTGCGTCCACCGAGACGTTCCGAGATCGTGGCGGCGGCGGCGACCAGCCGCGCCGCGATCCGCTCGCTGTCCTTCGCCGCCAGACGTGCCGAGGGCGCCGCGAGTGCGACGGTCGCGACGAGCCGTTCGCGCACCATCACGGGCGCAGCAACCACGACGAGCCCGGGCGTCCACTCCTCGCGGTTCTCCGCCCAACCGCGCCGCCGTGCAAGCGCGACTTCGCGCAACACCGAACTGCGTTGGGTGCGCGTGCGCGGGGTGTAGCGTGCGAGCGGCTCCGCGGGCAGCGCGACCGACTCCGGCGCGAACGCCAGGTGCAGGCGCCCCACGGCCGTGGCGTGCACGGGCACCGTCTCACCGATGCGCGGCGCCGCGCGCAGGAACCCCTCCCCCTGCACCTCGTCGAGCACGGTGATCGCTCCGCCGCGCGCGGCCGTCAGGAAGATCGCCTCGCCGGTGGCGCGCGCCTCCGCCTCGAGCACCGGCCGCGCGGCCCGCACCACGGGCTCGCGATCGCCCACGCCGACCCCGAGTGCGACGAGCGCCATGCCGAGGCGGTAGCGCCCGTCTTCGTCGCGCTCGACGACTCCGCGACGCGCCAGCGCGGCGAGCAGCCGGTGCGCGCTGGACTTCGGCAGCCCGAGCGCGCGCGCGATCGCCGTGAGCCCCCGCGGCTCCCCGTGCTCATGGAGGTGGAACAGCACGTCGAGCGCCTTCTCCACCGTCCCCGCACCCCGCTGTTCCATTATATGGAACTCCGTTCTTTTGGATGGAACAACCATATCCTCCACCAGGGGAGGAACGCAAGCCGCCGCGCAAGCAGGCGGCCCAACCCCGACCCGCCCCGCAAGCCCGCGAAGCGGGCGCGCAGCCGGCGCGCAGCGAGCCGCAGGCGAGCGAAGTCAACGCGCCCGGTCAGTCGACGTACGCCAGAACACCGGTGTAGGTGAGCAGCTCCGCCGTGCCGCCGATCGGCCCGATCTCGCACGAGCCGAGCATGCCGAGGATCGGAGCGCCGCTGGACGCGCGGTCGAGATAGGCAGCCTCGATCCCGGGGACACCGAAGAGAGACAGTCCACGGGCGCAGCAGTCGAAGTAGAGCCCGAAGGACGGACGCCGATCGCCGAGGCCGTCGAGCATCGTCTTCAGGTCGTCACGCGCAGCGGAGGCGTCGCGCAGCGCGAACGCGAGGGTCCGCCCGCGCGGCATCGGCTCCGGCAGCGCAAAGGCGCGCCGGTCCTCTGCGAAGCCGACCGCGTGTCGCACCAGATAGCCGCCGGGCCGCAGCGGGTCCGTCGCATCGCGAGGCAGGGCGACGAGGACGAAGCTGGCCGCCCTGCGCAGATCCGCGGCCAACGGCCCGCGCGCGACCTCACGGAAGACGTCGAGGGCCGGTCGGCCGTCGAGCTCCAGCACCCAGTGCCCCTCCGACCGTGTCACCGTGAGCAGGTCGGACACGGGCTGGCACGACTGCGTGACACCGATGCGCGGCGGGGCCGGCAGCCGGAGAGCCATGCCCGCGAGGGCGCCCGTCGCGAGCTCGCCTCCGCACCACTGGACCGCGGGGGCGCCCAGCGGCTCCGCGGCTCCGGCGCCCACCAGGCTGGCGGGCGCCACCGACGCGCGTAGGCCGGCGAGGAGCGCCGCGAGGTCGGTCGCACCGGCATCCGGCAGGAGCAGGACGAGGTCGCGCTCCGTGGCCGGTCCGCCGAGCACGTGCGCGACCTCGGCCGCCGCCCGCGCGCCCGCGACCCGCAGGTCCGGCACGAGGAAGGGCTCGGCTGCGACGCCGTCGAGGGCCAGCACGGCGGCGCCGTGGCCCTCCTCGTCGCGCCCGCCGCAGAGGACCCCATGCGCCGTGGCCCCGACGACGGCCTCCGTCCCGAGGGCCGCGGCGCACGCCGCCACGAGCGCCGGCAGCTCGGGGCCGAAGTCCGGGGTCGCGAAGAGGAGGCCCGCCGTGGCGCGGCCGATCCCGGCCGAGGCAAGAGCCGCCTCCGCCGCCTCGGCGCCCGCACCGGCGCCGTGGGCCGCCGTCGACATGCCCGTCCCCGCTCGGATCACGTCCCGAGTATACGAGGCCCCCTCCCGGAGCCGGGCTGACGACGCCGGGAAGCCTCGGCTAGCATGGCGTCGTCGGTGTCGCCCTCCTCGAGACCGGCGTACCCCCCGAGAGCGAGTGGCGACGATCCGCGCTCATCGACGGGCCCGGAGCGATCGAGACGCCGGGAACGCGCCTCTCGAAACGAATGCCAACGGCGGAGCGGGGCAAGGCTTGGCCGACTACGAGCGCATCGAGGACAGAGCCGCGCTGGAGGCGCTGGCGAACGATCTCCTCTCGGAAGAGGTCGTCGCGTTCGACACCGAAGCCGACAGCTTCTACCACTACTTCGACAAGACCTGCCTCGTCCAGATCGCGACCCGGACCCACATCTATCTGGTCGACCCGATCGCGCTCGGCGGCCCGAGCGAGCTCGCCCCCCTCGGCGCGGTGCTCGAGTCGCCCGAGATCCGCAAGGTGTTCCACGCCGCCGAGTACGACATCTACGTCCTGAAGCGCGACTGCGGCTTCCGCTTCGTGAACCTCTTCGACACGATGGTGAGCGCGCAGCTGCTCGGCTACCCGTCGATCGGTCTCGCCGCGCTCGCAGAACGACACTTCAAGCTGTCGCTCCCGAAGGACGAGCAGCGGTCGGACTGGTCGGTACGGCCGCTCACCGAGAGCCAGCTGCGCTATGCGGCGGCCGACGTCACGTACCTGATCCCGCTGTCCGAGAAGCTCGAAGAAGAGCTCGTCGAACGCGGCCGGCGGGATTGGGCGGAGGAGGAGTTCGCGGCGCTGGTGAAGCGGGAGTGGCCCGACCGGCAGTTCGACGAGCTCGGCTACCTGCGGATCAAGGGGGCCCGCGGGCTCGACCCGGCGTCACTCGGCGTGCTGCGCGAGCTCTTCCTGCTGCGCGACGCCCGCGCGAGAGAGATCGATCGCCCGCCGTTCAAGGTGCTCGGCAACCGCACGCTGCTCGAGATCGCCGAGCGCCATCCGCGAACGCACGACGAGCTCGCACAGATCAAGGGAATGACCGACCTGATCCTGCGGCGGATGGGACGCGAAGTGCTGGGCGCGGTCGCGCGGGGGCACAAGAGCTCGCACGGGCCGATCCCGCGCTCGGAGGGCGGCGGGCGGCGGCGCATGGACCGGCGCACCGAGCGCATCGTCACGAACCTGAAGCGTTGGCGGGCGGCGCGCGCGAGCGAGCTGGCGCTCGACCCCGGCGTGCTCTGCCCGAACTCGACGCTCGAAGCGATCGCCTGGCGGAACCCGCGCACGGCCGACGATCTGCGCGACCTGCCCGAGCTGAAGGGCTGGTTCGCGCGCGAGTTCTCCGGCGAGGTCGCCGCACACCTGGTCGCGTCCGCCCAGAGCAGCGAGGATGAGCCGGGCTGAAGATCAAAAGGCCCTCCGATCGCGAGGATCGGAGGGCCGTTCGGTCTGGTGTCCCGGGGGTCCCGAGTAAGGCGGGGTGCCGTTCTGGGGGAAAGCGCCTTGTTGTCGGGTTCTCTGGACCTCCGGAACGGATTCAGCGATCGAGCGCGCCCACGTTCTTTCGCCGAATCCCTACCAGGCCGGCTCCGGGTCGAGGAGATTGCACACGGCGTGCCAGTCTGGCCGGTCGTCCGCTTCCGCCGAAACCCCGCGGAAACGCTCGTGAGGTGCCGCCTCGGCAAAACCCCCGCCGCCGGAGGCTGCAGCGCGGTTAGGCAGGCCTCGCTCCCCGGGTGGGCAGCGGGCTCCTGGGACCTCAGCGATTTCCATCAGCATTTTGCGCCATTGCCCGCATGCAGCCTTGGGCGGCAGTGCCGCCGCTGAAGGCGACACGACCAGCCGTCCGGCGGACTCGGCCGCTGCTGGCTCTGCTGTTGGCGCTCACGGCCTGCACGGGGCTCGGGCGCACACCGATCGAGCGGGTCTCCGCGGCATCGGTCGTCGTGCGGACGGCCGAGCCGGCGAGCGATGAGGAGGCGTACTGCGCGTGGTACGGCGACGCGCGCGACGGCGTCCTCTATTTCGGCGAGGCGGCGTTCTGGAGCGCGCTTCGCGCCACCGGCGATCCCACCGCCGACCTGCAGAGCGCCGGCCCCCAGCAGATCGGCCGTTTCGACCTCCGCCGCGAGGTCATGCTCGAGCCGCTCGACGTGGGCGCCGCCCTCGGCGAGCCGCCGCACTCCGGCGTCTGGGACGTCCTCGCCCACCCGAACGGACGGGTCTACTACACGACGTACTTCGAGGCCGCGGGCTACGTCGACCCGCGCTCGGGTCGCGCAGTCGCGCTGCCTGGCCTCGGCTTCGGGTTGAACGAGCTCGCGCCCGGTCCCGCCGGGTCGATCCTCGCCACGCGCTACGGTTCGGCGGACGGCCGCGGCGGCTCCGTGGTGCGATTCACGCAGGACGGGGCGCTCGTCGCGGAGCATCCCCTCGCCGCGCCTCCGGGCTGGCAGGTCGCGCCGAAGAGCATCGCCTTCGACGAGCGAAGGGGCGCCGTCTGGCTCACGACCGACCTCGTCGCGCACGCGGGCGGCGGTGTCCGCCAGGACGCGCGCGTCATCGACCTCCAAGGCCGCGAGCTCGCGCGCTGGGAGGACCCGGAGCTGCAGTTCGTGGCGTTCGACGCCCGCGGAGTCGGCTACCTCGTCGAGCGCGACGGTCCCCGCCTGAGCTTGCGCATCCTCGACCCGACGGACACCGGCCCCCTCGCGACCTCGGGACGCCGCATCCTGCTGGACGACGCGTTCGGGGTCGGGCTCGACTTCGCCCAGGATCTGCGCATCGCCAGCGATGGACGCATCGTGATCACGCGCTGGAGCGGACGCATCGACGTGGTCGACCCCGCCGCGCCGGGAGGCCCGTCGGTCCGCCAGCTCACACTGCCGAGCCTCGCCGAGGGCGGCCTCTACTACACCGCGGTGCTCGAGCACGGGCGGATCTGCAGCACGCTCTGCGCCGGCGTCACGGTGGTGTGCGCCGCCGCGCCCTGAGCCGCGAGCCGCAGCGGAACCTGGGTTAGACTCCGTCCGTGTTCGCGGAGCGGCGGCGGCGATTCCTGGCGGCGATGGGTCCCGACGCGGTGGCCGTGGTGCTCGGCGCCCGGCTCGTGACGCGCTCCAACGACACGCACTTCCCGTTCCGCCAGGACAGCGACTTCCTCTATCTCACGGGCTTCGATCATCCGCACGCCGCCGCCGTGCTGCGTACGGATGGCGGGCCGCCGTTCTCGCTGTATGTCGAGCCGCGACAGCGCGACGCCGAGGTCTGGAACGGCTACCGGCCCGGGATCGAGGGGGCGACCCGCGACTACGGCGCCGACGGAGCCCATCCGAACGACGAGCTCGTCCTCGCGCTGCCGAAACTGCTCGAGCGCGCGCGTCGCGTCTACCACGTCCTCGGCAGGGACGCTGCGGCGGACGCGAAGCTCGTCGAGACGATCGAGGCCATGCGACTGCGCTCGCGCGCCGGCGTCGTGCCGCCGGCGGAGATCGTGGACCCTCGCGCCATCCTGCACGAGATGCGGCTCTTCAAGGACGAGGGCGAGCTCGACATCATGCGCCGCGCGTCGGACATCACGCGCGAGGGCCATGCCGCGGCCGCGCGTCTCGCGCGCGGCGGGACCTACGAATACGAGCTCCAGGCCGCCCTGGACTCGACGTTCCGGCGCCGCGGCGCGGCCGGTCCGGCCTACACCACGATCGTCGGCGGCGGCCGGAACGCCACCATCCTCCACTACGTGACGAACGACCAGCCGCTGCGCGACGGTGATCTCGTGCTGATCGACGCGGGCTGCGAGCTCTCGGGCTACGCGTCCGACGTCACGCGCACGTACCCCGTCGGCGGAAAGCTCGCGGGCCCCGCGCGCGCGGTGTACGAGGTCGTGCTGGCGGCGCAGGAGGCGGCGCTCGCCGTGTCGAAGCCGGGAGCCACGCTCGACGAGGTGCACGCCGCCTCCGTGCGCGTGCTCACCGAGGGCATGGTCTCCCTCGGGCTGCTCTCGGGCAGCGTGGACGAGCTCGTCGCCGCCGACGCGTACCGCCCCTACTACATGCATCGCACGAGCCACTGGCTGGGCCTCGACGTCCACGACGTCGGCTCGTACAGCGCGAACGGAAAGCCGCGCAAGCTCGAGCCCGGCATGGTGTTCACCGTGGAGCCCGGGCTCTACGTCGCCGCCGACGCCGACAAGGCCGACCCCCGCTTCCGCGGCATCGGCGTGCGGATCGAGGACGACGTGCTGGTGACGCAGGTCGGCCACGAGAACCTCACCGCCGCGATCGCGAAGCGCCCCGAAGACGTCGAAGCCTGGGTGCGCGCAGCTTGATTCCACGCCGCGAGCATCGAAGGGGAGTCGCCGATGGCCGACATCGAATCGCTGCTGAAGGAGAAGCGCGTCTTCGAGCCTGCGCCCGCGTTCGCCCGGAGCGCGCAATGGACGAAGTCGCGGGTCGACGCGCTCCGCAAGTCCGCCGCCCGCGACCCGCTGAAGTACTGGGCGGCGCTCGCGAAGGAGCACGTCTCCTGGTTCAAGCCCTGGAAGAAGGTGCTGGACTGGAAGCTGCCGTACGCGAAGTGGTTCGTGGGAGCGCAGACCAACGTCTCCTACAACTGCCTCGACCGTCACCTCGAGGGTCCGAACGGGTGGCGGCGCAACAAGGCCGCCATCGTGTGGGAGGGCGAGCCGGGCGACACGCGGGTGCTCACCTACGGCGAGCTGCACCGCGAGGTATGCAGGTTCGCGAACGTGCTGAAGGGGCTCGGCGTCGGGAAGGGCGACCGCGTCATCGTGTACATGCCCATGGTGCCGGAGATCGCGATCGCGATGCTCGCGTGCGCGCGCATCGGCGCGCCGCACAGCGTGGTGTTCGGCGGCTTCTCCGCCGAGGCGCTGCGCGACCGGATCGTCGACGTCGGGGCCAAGCTCGTGGTCACGGCCGACGGAGGGTGGCGCCGCGGCAAGGCGGTCCCGCTGAAGGACGCAGTGGACGCGGCCGTCGCGGGCGCACCGAACGTCGAGAACGTCGTGGTGGTGCGCCGGACGGGCGAGCCGGTATCGATGCGGGAGGACCGCGACGTCTGGTGGCACGACGCGATGGCGACCGCGCCGGCCGACTGCCCCCCCGCGAAGCTCGACTCCGAGCACCCGCTCTTCATCCTCTACACGAGCGGCTCGACCGGCAAGCCGAAGGGCATCCTGCACACGACCGGCGGCTACCTCGTGCACGTCGCGACGACGACGAAGGCGATCTTCGATCTGCGCGAAGACGACACGTTCTGGTGCACCGCGGACGTGGGCTGGGTGACCGGTCACTCCTACGTGCTCTACGGCCCGCTGGCGAACGGCGCCACGTCGGTGATGTACGAGGGCGCGCCGATCCACCCGGGCCCGGACCGCTTGTGGTCGATGATCGCGCGCCACCGCGTGACCGTCTTCTACACCGCTCCGACGGCGATCCGCACGTTCGTGCGGCTCGGCGACGAGCATCCCCGCAAGCACGACCTCTCGTCGCTCCGCCTCCTCGGCACCGTCGGCGAGCCGATCAATCCCGAAGCGTGGATGTGGTACCACCGCGTGATCGGCGGCCGGCGCTGTCCGATCGTCGACACGTGGTGGCAGACCGAGACGGGCGGCATCCTGATCAGCCCGCTCCCCGGCGCCGTCCCCACGAAGCCCGGCTCCTGCACCCTCCCGTTCCCGGGCGTCGAGCCCGCGGTGGTGGATGCCGGGGGCAGGCCGGTGAAGGCGCCCGCGGGCGGCTTCCTCGTCCTGCGCAAGCCGTGGCCCGGCATGCTGCGTGGCATCTGGGGCGATCCGCAGCGCTACCGGGACCAGTACTGGAGCCGTTTCCCGGGCGTCTACTTCACCGGCGACGGCGCCCATCTCGACGAGGACGGCTACTTCTGGGTGATGGGGCGCGTCGACGACGTGATGAACGTCTCCGGGCACCGCATCGGCACGATGGAGGTGGAGAGCGCGCTCGTCTCCCACGCGAGCGTGGCGGAGGCGGCGGTCGTGGGCCGGCCCGACGAGCTCACGGGCACGGCGATCGTGGCGTTCGTGACGCCGCGGACCGGCGCGCACGCCGACAAGAGGCTGCGCGACGAGCTGCTCTCGCACGTCACGAAGGAGATCGGCGCGATCGCGAAGCCTGCGGACATCCGCTTCACCGACGCGCTCCCCAAGACGCGTTCCGGCAAGATCATGCGGCGCCTCTTGCGCGACATCGCCGCTGGCAACGAGACGGTGCAGGACACGACGACGCTCGAGGACTACAGCGTGCTCGCGAAGCTGCGCGAGAGCGACGAGGCGTGAGGCCGCCGCCGTCCGTCAGCCGAGCATGCGTGAGACCACCCACTCCACCATCGCGCTGGCGATCCACGAGCCGAGCGGGAGCACGAGGAAGGCCGCGAAGCGGACGAAGGTCCCGACGTCGAACGGCCACTCGCTCACGTCCGCGATCCGCGCTTCGTAGGCGAGCAGGCCGCCGAGCCGGGCTGCGCCCTCCGGCGCCCCTGCCGCTTCGGAGAGGTCCGTCCCGCGCTGGCGCAGGATCGCCGCGCGCACGTTCCGCAGCTCGGCGTCCTTGGCGGCGCGGATCGCGCGGTGGGCGCCCCGTACGGGCAGCAGGAGCCCGAGCGCGCCGATGCCGCCCACCAGGGCCATCGAGAAGAGGGTGAGCGGCAGCGTGCGGACGTCGCCCGCCATCGCCGCGATCATCGACGCGGCGAGCGCAAAGACCAGCGCGCTGCGCAGCCCGATGCGCGCCAGCGGCGCGAGGGGGCGGAGGTCGAGCAGGTCGATCCGCACTGCGCGCTCGGACCAGCGCGACACCGTTCGCGAGCTCTCGATCACCACGAAGATCAGCCGGACCGCGACGATCCAGAGCGTCACGTCGCGGACGATGCGCCAGGGAAGGTCGTGCAGCGCGACGTGGCCAGGCGGCAGCATGACGTTCACCACGGTGTTCATCGCGAGGCCGGCGGCCACGCCGGCCGCGTCCACGACGAGGAGCTTCCGAGACGAGAAGGCGCCGATGCGCCCGCGCTCCGCGGCGAGCTCGGCTGCGTCGACCGCGAGCACCGGGGCGAGCGCATCGAGATCGCGCCGCACGCTTCGCACCACCCATCCGCCGCACGCGAAGACGTATCCGATGAGGACGCCGAAGACGAGCTCGACCTGCCAGGTAGTCCGCCAGAAGGGCTGATCTTCGGCATCGATGCCCCGCCAGACCCCAGTGACGTTGTGCCACACCACGCAGGCAGCGAGCACGAGCAGTGTCGCGAGGAGCCAGACGAACGGCGCCGGCAGGCGCGTCGCGTCGGCCAGGCGGTGCTCGATCGGACGTACCTGGGGCCCGCTCGCATCCGTCGCCATCGCGGTCGCCCTCCCGTACTCCCCGCCTCGCCACGAGATGCCCCGAACCCGACACGAAACAGCAGCCCCCGTCGCACCCCTCCGCGAGGTCCCCGCGGCCGCGCTGCGTCACATGCTCCGAACGGGCTACGGGGTCGCCGATCTGCGCGCAGACCTCCTGGCGGGAATCGTCGTCGGGGTCGTCGCCCTCCCGCTCTCGATGGCGCTCGCGATCGCGTCGGGCGTTCCTCCGCAGCACGGACTCTACACCGCCATCGTGGCGGGCTGCGCGATCGGCCTGCTCGGCGGCTCGCGCTACCAGGTCTCCGGCCCCACGGCGGCGTTCGTCGTGGTGCTCTCGCCCATCGCGGCCGAGTTCGGTCTCGGCGGCCTCCTTACGTCGAGCGGGTCGCCGTGCTGGCCCGGGCGCTCCCCGAGGCGCGTGCGCAGGACCTCCTGGTGGGCGGCTTCACCCCTCGCGCTGCTGCTCTTCTGGCCGCGGGTGTCGAAGCGGATCCCCGCCCCCCTGGTGGCGCTTGCGGTCGCAACGGCGCTCGCGGCCGCGGCGACCGCGTTCGTGCCGGGCTTCCACGTCGACACCATCCAGAGTCGCTTCTCGTACGAGTGGGCCGGGAGCCGCCACGCCGGCATTCCGCTCACCGTGGCGTTCGACATGGTGGTGTCGGTGACGGTCGGCATCGTGCTCGCGGCTCTCCTCTTCATGCGGCGCATGGCGGAGCTGTCGAGCGTCACGCTGGTGGGCAAGGGACACACCGTCCTGTCGCCGCCGCTCCCGCCCGGCGTGCTCCTCTACGACATCGGGGGGCCGCTCTTCTTCGGCGCCGCCCAGAAGGCGATGAGCTCGCTCGGCCGGATCGAGAGCGGCGTCCGTACGGTCGTGCTCGACGTGCGCGACGTGCCGGCCATGGACGCGACGGGTCTCGTGAACCTCGAGGCCGCCGTGGCACGCATCCAGCGCTCGGGGATCCTGGTGATCCTCGGCGGCGTGCAGCCGCAGCCGCTGCGCGTGCTCGAGCGCGCCGGCTGGCGGACCGAAGAGGGAAAGCCCGTGCTCTGCGAGAGCTTCGACGACGCGATCGCGCTCGCGCGGCTGCTCGTGCCGACGCCGCCGGAGCCGGGAGACGCCGGCCGGGGGCAGGCGGCGCGCTGAGCGCGCGTCTATCCTTCGGGCCGAGATCAGACGACCACCCCCCCGGCCCCGGGCCGGCGGGGGCGTCGTCTATTTGCGTTCCGGCTGGGCCGGCACGGAGAGGTGGAGGGCGATGGCGCGGGCGGTGGGGATCGACTTCGGCACCACGAACAGCTCGCTCGCGGTGGTGGGCGACGACGGCCACACCGCGCTCGCGCGCTTCCCGACGCGCGCTGGCGAGACGACGGTCTTCCGATCCGTGATCCAGTTCGATCCCGAGCGCCGCGAGCGCAGCGGGCGGCTGGTGCCGGAGGCAGGCCCCCGTGCGATGGAGAGCCAGCTCGAGAGCGGCGGCGCCGGCCGGCTCATGCAGTCCCTCAAGTCCTTCCTTGCGAGCCGGCTCTTCACGTCGACGAGCGTGTACGGCACCACCTTCTCGCTGGAGACGCTGATCGGCCACCTGCTGCGCGCGCTGCGCGACGGCGCGGAGCGGAGCCTCGGCGAGCTCGGGTCACGCGCGGTAGTCGGACGGCCCGTGCGCTTCGCGCACGCTCGCGAGCCCGCCGACGAGGAGCTCGCGCTCGCGCGGCTCCGCGCCGCGTTCCAGAACGCGGGCTTTGCCGAGATCGAGCTCGAGTACGAGCCCGTCGCGGCCGCGTACCACTACGAGCAGGCCCTCGACCACGACGAGCTCGTGCTGATCGGTGACTTCGGCGGCGGCACCAGCGACTTCTGCCTGCTGCGGGTCGGCCCGGGCGTGCGCCGTTCGCGTGACGGCGCGGCCCAGGTGCTCGGCACGAGCGGCGTGGCACTGGCCGGCGACGCCTTCGACGGCCGGGTGGTGCGCAACCTCGTCGCGCCGCACCTCGGCCTCGGCTCCCACTTCCGCTCGATCTTCGGCCGCGTGCTCCCGGTGCCGACCTGGATCTACCGGCACCTCGAGCGCTGGCACCACCTCTCGCAGCTGAGGACGCCCGGGACCCTGTACCTGCTCCACGAGCTCAAGAAGGAGGCCGCCCTGCCCGGAGCGCTCGGGGGCCTCCTCCATCTCGTCGACCACGATCTCGGGCTCCCGCTCTATCGCGCCGTCGAATCGGCGAAGCTCGCGCTCTCGGAGGCCGAGCTCGCGCGCTTCGCGTTCCAGGACGGGCCGATCGACATCGAGGAGCCGCTGGCGCGAGTCGACTTCGAGGACTGGATCGGAGGCGAGCTCGGCTCGATCCGCAGCTGCGTGGACGGCCTGCTGGCGGAGACCGGGGTCTCCGCGAGCGACGTCGACTGCGTGTTCCTGACCGGCGGCTCGTCGCTCGTGCCGTCCGTGCGCCAGATCTTCGAGCAGCGCTTCGGCGAGGCGCGGCTGCGCTCGGGGGGCGAGCTCACGTCCGTGGCAAGCGGCCTCGCGCTGCGCGCGCTGGTCTGACCGCGGACCGCGGAGCCGGCAGCCTCCTACGCCGCCTCGTCGAGACCGGGCGGGTTGCTGCTGCGGCGGCCGTGGAACCATTTGCCTTCGGGGGTGCGGGTCAGCTCGATCATGCCGCCCAGGGGCGGCTCCTCGCGCTCGAGCTTCTCGCCGGTGAGGAGCTCCACGATGGTGCGGATGACGCCCTTGTGGGCCACCACGACCGCGGCGTTCGCGTGCACGGCCAGCAGGCCGGTGAGCGCGCACTCCACGCGGCCGCGGAAGGCCGCGCGCGGCTCGCCGCCCGGGTACTCGAAGCTCGCGGCGCCCGAGCTCCAGTCGCGGAACAGCACGGGATCGGACGCCTCGATCTCGGCCGCCGTGAGGCCCTCCCAGCGACCGAAGTGGATCTCGCGCAGGCCGCTCTCGAGGCGGACGGGCCGCGCGCCCCCGACGATCCAAGCGCCCTTCCACGCGCGCCGGAGCGGGCTCGCCACGACCAGGTCGAACGGCTCGTGGGCGAGCGCGCGGCGCACGTCGCGCATCTGCGCGACGCCGTGCGGCGAGAGCTCGACGTCCGCGCTCCCGTGGTAGCGGGTGCTCGAGTCGCCGTCGGTCTCGCCATGGCGAACGAGGATCAGGCGGCGCAGGGTGCTCATGGGGGTCCTCCGGCTGGCTCCATCTCGCGGGCGCCGAGGATCGGCGAGCCCGGGTCTTGCGTCAACGCGGTGGAACGCATTGAATCCAGCCGTCTTCGGAGATGGGGGGTTCCGTGAACCGGTCCGTGCTCTTGATCCTGCTCGTTCTCCTGGTCGGCGGCGGTGTGGCCGTCGGCCTCGTGCGCTGCGAGGGCTCGTCGCCGAGCATCGTCGCGGCCCAGGCGCTCGTCGTGGGCCGCGAGCCCCGAGCCCTCGCGCTCGAAGTCGACGACGAAGGATCCGGTCTGCGCTCGGTCCGGGGCGTGCTCGTCACCGACAAGGGCGAGACGCCCGTCCTCGAGGTGGACTTCCCGGGCAGCCTCCTGACCGGCGGGGCGACCCGACCCTCCCACGAGCGCGTGGAGCTGTCCGTGGACGCGAAGGCTCTCGGACTGAAGGATGGGGAGGCGAAGCTCCGCGTCACCGCCCACGACTGGTCCTGGCGCGGGTTCCTCGCGGGCAACGCGACCACCGTGGAGCTGCCGCTGACGGTGGACACGAAGCCGCCGCGCGTCTCGATCGAGAACGGCCAGACCTATCTCCAGCGCGGCGGCACCGGCCTCGTCGTGTACGCGGTCTCCGAGCCGACGACACGCGACGGCGTCGACGTCGCCGGTCACTTCTACCCCGGCCATCCGTTCGGTGCGGGCGGTAACCGACGCCTCGCGTTCTTCGCGATCCCGCACGATGCGCCGCCCGAGCCGCCGATCCGCGTCGTGGCCGAGGATGCGGCCGGCAACAAGACGGCAGCCGGCTGGGCGACCCACTTCAAGGAGCGCGTCTTCCCGGACGTGACGCTCAATCTCTCGCCCCAGTTCCTGGGCTCGAAGGTGCCCGAGCTCGCGGATGCGAAGGGGATCGACGCGACCGACAAGGTGGCCGCGTTCCAGAAGATCAACAGCGAGGGGCGCGCCTCGGACGAGGCGCGCGTGCGCGAGATCGTGAAGAAGTCGTCCGACGAGAAGCTCTGGAGCGGCGCGTTCCAGCAGCTGCGCAACTCGAAGGTCACGAGCCAGTTCGCGGAGAAGCGCTCCTACTTCGTCGACGGCCAGAAGATCTCGCAGGCCACCCACTTCGGCTACGACCTCGCGGTCACGGTGGCCGCGCCGATCACGGCGTCGAACACGGGGCGCGTGCTGTGGGCCGACGATCTCGGCATCTACGGCAACTGCGTGATCCTCGATCACGGCTACGGCGTCACGAGCCTCTACGGCCACCTCTCCCGCATCGACGTGAAGGAAGGCGAGCTCGTGAAGGCGGGTCAGCAGCTCGGCCTGTCGGGCGCGACCGGCCTCGCGGGCGGCGACCATCTGCATTTCGGGATCCTGGTCGACGACACCTACGTCGATCCCGTGGAGTGGTGGGACCCGAAGTGGGTGCGCGAGAAGATCGACGTGCTGATCTCGCCGCAGGCGCCCGCCGACGCCCCGACCGCGGAGGCGGCGCCGCGGTGAGCGGGGCCTCCCGGGGCGCGCGCGTCGCCCTGCGGGCGGACATTCGCGGCCGGCTCGTGCGCCGCTACAAACGCTTCTTCGCCGACGTCGAGACCCGCGACGGCCGGATCGTCACCGTCCACTGCCCGAACCCCGGGAGCATGCTGGGCTGCGCGGAGACCGGCTCCGAGGTGCGCTGCTCGACGAGCGCCGACCCGAAGCGCCGGCTCGCGCACACGCTCGAGATGATCCGCGTGGGCCGCGCCTGGGTCGGACTCCACACCACGCGCGCGAACGCGCTGGTCGGCGCGGCCCTCGCGGCAGGGGCGATTCCTGCGCTCGCTGGCTACACGTCGTGGCGTCGCGAGGTGGCGCCGGGCAGCTCGGCGGAGGGCACGCGCTTCGACTTCCTGCTCTCGGGACACGCGCTCGACCCGCGTCCCGCATGGCTCGAGGTGAAGAGCGCCACGCTCGCGGAGGGGCGGCTCGCGCTCTTCCCGGACAGCGTGACGACACGAGGACGGCGCCACCTCGAAGTGCTGGCCAAGCTGCGCGGCGAGGGCGCGCGCGCATTCCTGCTCTTCGTGATCCAGCGCGCGGACTGCGACGCCGTGGCGCCGGCCGACGCGCTCGATCCCGCCTACGGCCGGACGCTGCGCGCCGCAGCCGCCGACGGCGTGGATCTGCTGGCCGTCCGCGCGCGGGTCTCGCCACGCTCGATCGACCTGCTCGGCCCTGCCCCGGTGCGGCTGTGAGCGGCGCATCCGCGGAGCTCGCCGCCGCGCGCGCCGCCCTCCTGCCGTGGTACCACGCCCACCGCCGCGACCTGCCGTGGCGTCGCACTCGCGATCCCTACGCGATCTGGATCTCCGAGGCGATGCTCCAGCAGACGCGCGTCGAGACGGTGATTCCCTACTTCGAGCGCTTCCTCGACCGCTTCCCCGACGTCGCGGCGCTCGCGACGGCCGACGTCGAGGACGTGTACGCGGCATGGGCGGGGCTCGGCTACTACTCGCGTGCCCGCAACCTCCACGCCGCAGCGGGCGCGATCGTCGCGCGCTTCGACGGACGCATTCCCGACGATCCGGAGGCGCTCCGCTCGCTGCCGGGAATCGGCCGCTACACCGCCGGCGCGATCGCGTCGATCGCGTTCGACCGGCCCGCGGCGATCCTGGACGGAAACGTCGAGCGCGTGCTCGCCCGCTATCTCGGGCTGCGCGAGGACGCACGCGGCCCCTCCGGGTCCGCTGCGCTCTGGGCGGCCGCCGAGACGCTCGCGCGCGGGTCGGAGCCGGGCGCGCTCAACCAGGCGCTGATGGAGCTCGGCGCAACCGTGTGTAGCCCGCGCGCGCCGGGATGCCTGATCTGTCCCCTCTTCGCAGGCTGCCGCGCGCGCCGCGGGGGCGACCCGGAGGCGCTGCCGTCGAAGGCGCTGCGCCCGAAGCCGCGCGCGGTGCGCGCGGTGGCCGCGCTCGTGCGGCGCGGCACGCGCGTGCTCGCGGTGCGACGCCCCCCCGGAGGCCTGCTCGGCGGGCTGTGGGAGCTGCCGGGCGGCGAGCTCGCACCGGGCGAGCCGCCCGCGAACGCGGTGCGGCGCGCGCTGCGCGAGCGCACCGGTCTCGAGGTGGAGAGGCTGGTGCCCGCGGGAGCCGTGGACCACGTGTTCACCCACCGGCGCCTGCGGCTCCATCTCTTCCGCTGCGACGTCGCGGGCGGGCGCGTTCGCCTGCGCGAGCTCGCGGCGCACCGCTGGGTGGCTCCGTCCGGGCTCGCGGATCTCGCGCACGGCGCCCTCACGAGGAAGGCGCTCGCGCGCGTGCTCGACACCCCCGTGCGTCCGGCGCGAACGCCGTCCACACGACGCGAGAGCAGCGGGCGATGAAGCCCACCCGCCGGCGCGGGCACGATCGGCCGGAGCGTTCCGACGGCGCGGCCGACGCGGACCGTGCCGCGCTCGAAGCCGCGCTCGAAGGCGTGAAGCCGCTGCGCCGCGGACCGGGCGCGCCCACACGCACGCGCGAGCCTGCGGCCGCGGCGGCCGCAGCACGCCTCGCCCGGCGCGCGCAGGAGAGCGGCCGCACCGACGACGGCGCCTTCGAGATCGTGACGAGCGGGGAACGCGTCGAAGGCGTCGCCGTGGGCGTCGATCGCGCCTGGCTCCGCCGCCTCCGCGCCGGCGACGTGCGCGTGGAGACGCGCGTCGACCTGCACGGCCTCAACGCGCGCAGCGCGCATGGCGCCGTGCGCCGCGCGCTGCTGGATGCGCACGCGGAAGGCAGCCGTTGCGTCCTCGTCGTGCACGGCCGCGGGCTGCATTCGCCCGAGGGCCCCGTGCTCCGCGCGTTCCTGCTCCGCTGGCTGACCGAGAGCCGTGTCGCGCCGACCGTCATGGCCTTCGCCTCCGCGCGCCCGCGTGACGGCGGGGAAGGTGCGACGTACGTGCTCCTCCGCCGAAAGCGTTGACGCGGAGGCGCCGGTCTTCTAGCCCGCCCGGTGCTGCGGACCTATCCTGCGGCGAACGACACGGGGAGACCCTTGGGCAGCACCTTCGGCCAGGCCTTCCGCCTCACGACCTTCGGCGAGTCCCACGGCGGCGCCGTGGGCGTCGTCGTGGACGGCTGCCCGCCTCGCCTTCCGCTCGGGCTCGCCGAGATCCAGCGCGATCTCGACCGGCGACGGCCGGGGCAGAGCTCGCTCACCACGCCGCGAAAGGAGGCCGACACCGCGGAGATCCTCTCCGGCGTCTTCGAGGGGCTCACCCTCGGCACACCGATCGCGATCGTGGTCCGCAACCAGGACGCTCGCCCCTCCGCGTACGAACACATGAAGGACGTGTTCCGGCCCTCTCACGCCGACTGGACCACGGAGGCCAAGTACGGGATCCGCAACTGGCAGGGCGGCGGGCGCGCGAGCGCGCGAGAGACGGTGGGGCGCGTCGCCGCGGGCGCGATCGCACGCAAGCTCCTGGCCGTGGGCGCGGGCATCGAGGTGCTCTCCTGGGTGCAGCGCGTCCACGAGGTCGAGACCAAGGTCGACCCGTCATCGGTGACACTTGAAAGCGTCGAATCGAATTCCGTGCGCTGCCCCGACGCGGCGGCGGCGGCGGAGATGGCGGAGCGGATCGACGCGGCGCGGCGCCGCGGCGACTCGCTCGGCGGCGTCGTCGAGTGTGTCGCACGCGGCGTCCCCGCCGGTCTGGGCGAGCCCGTCTTCGACAAGCTCGAGGCCGATCTCGCGCGTGCGCTGATGTCGCTTCCCGCATCGAAGGGCTTCGAGATCGGCAGCGGCTTCGCCGGGACGCGCATGACCGGGCTCCAGCACAACGATCCATTCGTGCCCGGCGAGGACGGGCGCCCGCGCACGACCTCGAACCGCTCCGGCGGCGTTCAGGGCGGCATCAGCAACGGCGAGCCGATCGTGCTGCGCGTGGCATTCAAGCCGACCGCCACGATCTCGTCCGCCCAGCAGACCGTCGATCGCGCGGGCCACGCGGTGACGCTCGAGGCGCAGGGGCGCCACGATCCCTGCGTCCTGCCGCGCGCGGTCCCGATGGTCGAGGCGATGGTGTGCCTCGTGCTCGCGGACCACTGGCTGCGTCAGCGAGCGCTCGACGCCCTGCCCCGCGGCTAGCGCCCGCGGGCGGAGCGCGACGCCTGTCCTCCATCCGTCGCGCCAGCGCCCGGGCGCTCCTCGCGGCGCTGCTCTTCGGCGCCGCCGCGCCTGCGGGCAAGCTGCTCGTGGGCGAGGTCCATCCCCTCCTCCTCGCGGGCCTCCTGTATCTCGGGGCCGCAGCCGGTGTTGCGCCGCGCGTGTGGATCGAGGTGCAGCGGGGGCGACGGGCCGGGCCTCCGCGCGGTGAGGGGAAGGCGGCCGTCCGCTCCCGCCGCGCGAGCCGCCTGCGTCTCGCGGGCGCCGTCGTGGCGGGCGGCATCGTGGCGCCCGTGCTGCTCCTCGCCGCGCTGCGCCAAGCCGACGCGAGCTCGGTCTCGCTGCTGCTCAATCTCGAGCTGGCGGCCACCGCCCTCCTGGGGGTCGCCCTGTTCGGCGAGCACGCGGGCCCGCGGGCGTGGGCGGGCATCCTCGGGGCGGTCGCTGCGGGGCTCCTCCTGTCCGCGGGGGGCGGCGTGCCCGGCCTCGCAGCCGGCGCGCTCACCGCGGCGGCCTGCCTCTGCTGGGGTCTCGACAACCAGTGGACGGCGCTCGTGGACGGGCTGTCGCCGGCGCGGAGCACGCTCTGGAAGGGGCTGCTCGCCGGCGGAGCGAACGTGTCGCTCGGGCTCGTGCTCGAGCTCCCGGGCGGGCCGGCCGGAGCCGGCCTGCCGAGCGCCCACGTGGTGCTCGCCGCCCTCGTCGTCGGGGCGCTCTCGTACGGCGCGAGCATCGCGCTGCACGTGTCGGCCGCCCAGGACCTCGGCGCCACGCGCGCGCAGGCCCTCTTCGCGGCGTCTCCCTTCTTCGGAGCCGCGTTGGCCGTCGTCGCCCTGGGCGAGCCGTTCGGATGGATACACATCGAGGCGGCGGTCCTCTTCGCCGTCTCGGTTGCGCTCGTCATCGGCGACCGCCACGCGCATGCGCACTCGCACGACGCCACGTGGCACGTGCACAGCCATACGCACGACGACGGGCACCACGATCACGTCCATCCCGGCCAGCCCGCATCGCTGAGACACAGCCACTGGCACGACCACGTTCCCGTGACGCACGCGCATCCGCATGGGAGCGACCTGCATCACCGGCACGATCACGCCTGAGGACGTAACCTCGCCTTGGTGGATCCCGGCCCCCATGCCCGCTCGTCCCCGGTGCGGGTCCTCGCGGTCGCCGTGTGCTGCGCCGCCGTCGCGGCCGGCTGCGCCACGCGGCAACCGGTGCTCTACCCGAACGACCATCTCAAGATGGTCGGCAACGAGGTGGCGCAGCTCGAGATCAAGGAGTGCGAGGACCTCGCGACGGAGGCCGGCGCAGACTCGAGCAAGGCGGGCACCGTGGCGGCGAACACCGCGGGGGGCGCCGCCGTCGGCGGAGCGTCGGGAGCGGTCGGCGGTGCGATCTGGGGCAGCGCCGGGCGCGGCGCGGCCGGTGGCGCCGCGGCCGGTGCGACCGCCGGCCTGATCCGCGGCCTCTTCCAGACCCGCGAGCCCGATCCGGTCTATCGGGGCTTCGTCGAGCGCTGCCTGCGCGACCGGGGCTACGACACCACCGGGTGGAGGTAGCGCCCGGCCCGCTGCGCCCGCCGCGGTCAGGCGAGCAGCACGAACCCCGCGAACGCCGCCGCCGCAGCAGCCAGCAGCGCGAGCAGCCCGAGACGGCCGTGGGCCTCCACGGCGCGCGACGTCCCGTGCTCGAGCCGCCGTCCGACGAGGCCCGTTGCGACGAAGAGACAGGCAGCGAGGGCGCCGAGCAGGCCGTGCAGCGTGCCGAAGGGCGTGCGGTCGCGCAGCCACCACATCGAGAGCGGGCCCGCGACGAAGCCGATCGTCACGGCCACGACGGCGGGCTTCGCGAAGCGGAGGTGGCGCGCGCGCGCGCCGGGGACCGCCCGTGACCGGACGACGCGCGTGCGGCGCAGCGCGAGTCCCGCGCGCAGCGCCATCGCGGCGAGCGCGAGCGACGCGACCATCCACGCGGGGTGGACGTACGAGAGGACGCGCGCGAGCGGAGCTTGGGTCGCGGGATCCAGTCTTTCGCCCTCTGGTTGCTGGGACCAGGACTGCGAACCCGATCACTCGACCTTCTGGACGGCGTCCGTCGGGAGTCGCGCGAGGAGCGCGTCGAGCGCGCGCGTCAGGTAGCGGGGATCGCGGGACTCGAGCGTCACCATGACGTGATGCGTGCCCTCCCCGGTTCGGGGATACGAGCCCATCAGGAGCTCGGGGAACTCCGAGAGCGTCTCGTTCAGGTACACCGCGATGTCGCTCTCGCGCTGCAGCAGATACACGCGCTTCAGCTGAAACGGCACGCCGCGGAAGCGCTCGCGCACGGACGAGAACTTCCTCCGCAGCAGATCCGGGATGCCCGGGAAGATGTGCACGTTCTCCACGACGACTACGGGGAACCACAGATCGCCCGAGTCGACCAGCATCGCGCCTGCCGGCAGGAGCGCCATCTTGAGCTGGCTCTCGTTCGCCGGCTTGCCCTGCGCGCGCTCGATGCGCTCGGCGATCGAAACGTTGAGCTCGAGCGGCCGCCCGAACGCGAGCGCCACGCCGTCCATGGTGAGGTCGTCGTGCGTCGGACCCACGCCACCGGACGTGAACACGAGATCGAAGGCGTCGCTCATCGACCGCACGTCGGCTGCGATGGTCTCGATGACGTCTGGGATCACATGGATGCGTTCCACGTCCACGCCAAGGTCGCGCAGCTCGCGGCAGAGGAACGGGGAATTCGTGTCGATGACCTTGCCCGAGAGGATCTCGTTGCCGATCACGAGGATGCCGGCAGTGGGCATGCGCCGAAGGTATCCGACGGGACTCCCCCGGTTCAACCGGGTAGAATGCGCGCGTGGACCCCCGGGTGACCTTCCAACCCTCCGGCCGCGTCGTGCGGATCGCGCCCGGAACGAATCTCCTCGACGCGGCGCGCAGCGCCGGGCTCCCGCTGGCGGGCGCCTGTCGCGGAGACGGTCTGTGCGGGCGCTGCGGAGTCCGCGTGTCGAGCGGAGGCGCACTGCATCCCGAGACCGAGGCCGAGACGCGCGCGAAGCGACGCAACCGCGTGGCGCCCGAGCTCCGGCTCGCATGTCAGCTGACGCCGACGTGCGACGTGGAGGTGACTGCCACCTACTGGTGACCGCCCGAACGAGCCGCGCCCGCGGCGGCGGCGAGGAAGACGCGATGAAGGGAATCCGGATCGGTGTCGGGCTGGGCGAGCTCGCCCCCGGCGGCGCGGGCGGGCTCGAGGCCACGCTCGAACAGTTCACGCGCGCCGAGGCCGCGGGCTTCCACACGGCGTGGGTCGCCAATATCTTCGGCTTCGACGCAATGACGCTCCTCGCGCTGGCGGGCCAGCGAACGCGCACGATCGAGCTCGGCACGGCCGTGGTGCCGACGTTCTCACGGCACCCGCTCTACATGGCCCAGCAGGCGCTCTCGACCTCCGTCGCCACGGGCGGCCGCTTCGTGCTCGGCCTCGGCCCGTCCCACAAGATCGTGATCGAGAACATGCTGGGGCTCTCGTTCGACAAGATCGCGAGCCACGTGGAGGAGTACGTCACCGTCGTGAAGTCGCTGGTCGAGACCGGCAAAGCCGCGTTCGACGGCAAGCGTTTCCGGGTGAACGGCGGTCTCCAGATCGCGGGCGCGCGCCCCTTCCCGGTGTTGATCGGCGGTCTCGGTCCGCGCATGCGCAAGCTCGCTGCGACGCTCGCCGACGGCACGATCACCTGGATGGCGGGCCCGGGCACGATCGGCGGGACGCTCGCACCCGAGATGGCGGCCGCTGCGCGCGCGGCGGGACGCAAGGACGCGCCGCGCATCGTATGCGGGCTGCCCGTCGTCGTGACGAACGACGCGGCGGGCGCACGCGAGGCCGCGACCAAGGCGTTCGCGATCTACGGCCAGCTGCCGTCGTACCGCGCGATGCTGGACGTCGAGGGGGCGAAGGGCCCTGGCGACGTCGCGATCGCGGGTGACGAGCGCGAGGTGGAGCGCGCGCTCGAGCGGCTCGCGTCCGCGGGCGCCACCGACTTCAACGCCGCGATCTTCCCGTTCGGTCCCGACCCGAAGGAGGCCGCGACTCGCACCTACGGGGTGCTGGCGGAGCTGGCCCGGCGGTGAAGCCGAAGTTCGAGACCCTCGCCATCCACGCAGGACAGGAGCCCGACGCCGCTACCGGGGCCACGATCACGCCGGTGTACCAGACGGTGACCTTCACCCACGACGCCGTGGACCGGAACCGCGGGTTCGCCTACTCCCGCAGCGGCAATCCCACGCGCGCCGCGCTCGAGACGTGCCTCGCCGCCCTCGAGGGCGGCCGCTTCGGTCTCGCGTACGCGTCCGGCATGGCGGCCGTCGCGGGCACGCTGCAGGCCGTGTCCGCGGGCGAGCACGTCGTGGTGGCGGACGATCTGTACGGGGGGAGCTACCGGCTCTTCTCGAAGGTGCTGCCGCGCTACGGCGTCCGCTTCAGCTACGTCGACGCCACCCGGCCCGAGGAGGTCGCGAAGGCGATCGAGCCCGCGACCCGCATGGTCTGGATCGAGAGCCCGACGAATCCGCTGCTGCGACTCGTCGACGTCGCCGCGTGCGCGGAGATCGCGCGGCGCGCCGGTGCGCTCCTCGTGGTCGACAACACGTTCGCCACGCCCTTTCTCCAGAGCCCGCTCGCGCTGGGTGCGCACGTCGCGCTCCACTCCACGACCAAGTACATCGGCGGACACTCCGACGTGATCGGCGGGGCGATCGTGCTCGACGACGAGGAGCTGTTCGCGCAGCTCAAGTTCGCCCAGAACGCGACCGGCGGCGTGCCCGGACCGTGGGATGCCTGGCTCACGCTCCGCGGCGTGAAGACGCTCGCCGTCCGCATGCGCCAGCACGAGCGCGGCGCCGAGCGCATCGCGCACCACCTGCGCGGGCGGTCCGAAGTCCTGCGCGTGCACTGGCCCGGCTTCGACGACCATCCCGGCCACGAGATCGCGCGGCGCCAGATGCGCGGCTTCGGGGGCATGGTGACGATCGACCTGCACGGCGGCGCCCGCGCGGCGCGCGCGTTCAGCGAGGCGCTCACGCTCTTCTCGCTCGGGGAGAGCCTCGGCGGCGTCGAGTCGCTCGTCGGCTATCCGTGGCTGATGAGCCATGCGGCCTTCCCCCCGGAGGAGAAGCTGCGCAAGGGCATCACCGAAGCGACGGTGCGCCTCTCGGTCGGGCTCGAGGATCCGGACGATCTCTGCGCCGACCTCGACCAGGCCCTCGCCGCGGCGCACGCGGCCTCGTGAAGCAGGCGCTGATCCTCGTCGACCATGGGAGCCGGCGGCCCGAGGCGAACTCCGTCGTCGAACACCTGGCGCGGAGACTGCGCGACCGCGCTCCGGATCGCGTGGTCGCCTTTGCGCACATGGAGCTCGCCCATCCCACCGTCGCCGAGGCGGTGGCCGACTGCGTCGCGGCGGGCGCGACGGAGATCGTGGTTCACCCGTACTTCCTGGCGCCGGGCAACCACTCGACTGAAGACATCCCGCGCCTCGCGCGGGATGCGCTCGACCGACACCCGGGTGTGACGCTGCGCGTGACCGCGCCCCTGGGTGCCCACGAGAAGATCCTCGATGTCGTGCTGGAGCGCATCCGCGAAGCGGGCGGCTGATCCGGCGGCTCACCAGGGCAGGTGATCCAGATCGACGTTCCCGCCCGAGAGCACGATGCCCACGCGCTGCATGCCGGGCAGCGCGCGGAACTCCTCCCTCAACACGGCCGCGAGTGCGACCGCGGAGCTGGGCTCGACGAGCAGCTTCGCGCGCTCCCACAGGAGCCGCATCGCGGCCACGATCTCCTCCTCGGTCACCGTGACGACGTCCTCCACCTGATCGCGCACGAAGGGCCACGTGAGCTCGCCGAGGCTGGTGAGGAGGCCGTCGGCGATCGTCTTCGGCGGCCCGGTGTGGGGCACGAGACGACCCGCGCCCTTCGAGCGCGCTGCGTCGTCGGCTGCGCTCGGCTCGGCCGCGAAGACACGGAGCCCGGGGGCGAGACCACGGGCGGCGATGCAGATCCCGGACACGAGCCCGCCGCCGCCCACCGGCGCCACGATCGCGTCGAGCTCGCGCGCCTGCTCGATCAGCTCGAGCGCGGCGGTGCCCTGCCCCGCGATCACGTCGGGGTGGTCGTAGGGCGGTACGAGGGTGCCGCCGGTCTCGGCGAGCACGCGCGCCGCAGTCGATTCTCGCGCCTCCTGCGTGGGCTCGCACTCCACGATCCGCCCGCCGTACTCCTCCACCGCCCGCTTCTTCACCGGCGAAGCGTCGTGCGGCATCACGACGTGGGCTGCGATGCCGCGCAGTCCGGCAGCGAGCGCGAGCGCCCCCGCGTGGTTGCCCGAGCTGTGGGTCACGACGCCGCGGGCGGCGTCGGCGGCGCCGAGGCTCATCACGGCGTTGCATGCTCCGCGGAACTTGAACGCTCCTGCCCGCTGGAACTGCTCGCACTTGAAGAACAGCCGGCGCCCCGCGAGGCGGTCGAGCGTGGCGCACGTGACGACGGGCGTGCGGTGCGCCAGCCGGCCGATGCGTCGCGCGGCCTCGCGGACGGCGTCGAGATCGGGAGCGGAGACCTTCATGGATCGCGCAGGGGATGACTCCACGTCGGAAGCTCCGGCAGGACGCCTGCCGATCGCAACGTTCCGTTCGATCCGCCGAAGATGCCCTGCTAGTGGAGCATGGTCGGCGGCGCGGGAGCCGGCATGGCTGCTTCCTCGTAGTACGGAGCAATCTGCGCGAGCAGATCCTTCGTGGCCGCGACCCTGCTCAGCACCGGCTCCTTGACGTCCGCGCTCTTCGCGTGTTCCTGGGCGTCTCGGCGCAACATCTGGAGCCTGTCGTAGGCGGGCTGCGTCTCCTCGCGGCCTGCGCCCTTGCCCAGGTCCGCTGCGAGCTGCTTCGACGTACTGTTGATCATCTTGAGGTCCTGGAGCACCTCGAAGCGGGCCTTCCGCTGCGGACCGGCGTCGACGGGCGGCTGCTTCCGCACCTGCTCGCGCAGATCCGCCACGGACTTCGCGAGCTGCTCGGCGAGCTGCGCGACCTTCTTCTGGTCCCATTTCGCGGTCTGCGCTTGCGCGGAAGCCGCGTCCAGGGCGAGCGCGGCCGCCATTCCGAGGGCGACGAGGATCCGAGAGACCATGGTGCGAGCCTCCTGTGTCCATCACGCAGGGGAGATGCTCGCCCCCACGGCGGCCCCATCCTCGACGATGGGCGTCATGCGCGCAATCGAAATCCTGCGCCGGCTCACTCGGCTTCGCAGGCCTCGTGGCGATATCCCGCCACCTGCGGGTCGGCGCAAGCCGTACAGGGATTGGAGTAGGTCTTCCATTCGAACGAGGGACACGGAGCCTGGCTGCAGCGGACCCCGGTGTCGCGCAGCGCGCAGACCGGGTTGTACTCGAAGCTGCAGATCTCGCCGCGGGGCTCGGTGCACAGGACCTCGGGCGGCTCGGGGGCCGCGGGCTCCGGAGCGGGCGCATCGCTCGCGCAGCCGAGCCACAGCGCGAGCCCGCAGCTGCCCCAGACCGCGACACCCCGGCTCACCGCCATCGCCTCCTCCCCTCGCGCCGTGAGCTTGCGCTCCGACGGAGCGCCGACGCAAGCCCCGCACCACGTGGCGAGCTATATCTCGCCGCGCATGCGCGCACGCTTCGCACTCCTGTTTCTTCTCCCCCTCACCCCGCTTCCCGGGTGCGTCCCGGCGGGCAAGATCGAGGAGAAGGACTTCGAGCTCGAGCAGGCCAAACGCCACAACGCGTGCAACCAGCAGGCCTGGGCGGAGTGCCAGGGCGCCCCGGACCAGGACGCATGCGTCGAGCGCGAGGGTCTCGCCTGCGACTCGCGGGTCGACGACACCACCGATCTCGACCAGGAAGACCCGCTCCCGAGCGGCGTCGACGACTCGCTCCCCGCCGAGCCGCGCTAGTCGGTCTCGAGCCGGACGGCCACGTGCCCCGCGTAGCGTTCGAACCCGAGCCGCCGCGCGACGGTGACGGCGGGCGCGTTCGCCGCGAGCGTCTGGTAGAGCACGAGCGCGTCGCGCTGCAACGCGGCCTTCACGGCGGCGCTCGCCACGGCGAGCCCGTGACCGCGGCCGCGCCACTCCGGATGAACGATCACGCCGGGATCGACCGCGCCGCCGCCGCGGTCGCGCAGGGCCGCCACCGCCACGAGATCTCCTCCGTGGAACGCGCCCCAGCGCTCGCCGGCTGCTGCTCTCACGCCGCCGTGCTCCCATTCGTCTTCCGGGCACGCAGCGCGCAGCTCGGCGAACGCGGAGGCGTCCGCGTCGACGAGCAGACGCACGTCGCCGGGCACCGCCCGGAAGCGCGCGGGCTCGAGCCAGCCCTGATAGGACGGACCGATCGCGGCCCCGGCGTCCGGGCCGACCAGCGCGCGGGCGGTCTTCGGATCGAGCCAACCGGACACCGGCTGCTGGACGATCGCGGAACGCAGCGCCGCGACACGATCCGGTGGCACGGACGCAACGCCCGACTGCTCGCGCACGAAGACCCAGACTCCCGCCCATCCCGCGAGCGCGGCGTGCGGCGCGACGATCGCGCCCGGGACGCGCAGCGCGTCAACCGGAACGCCCAGGAAGCGCGCCCAGAACGCGTCGACGCGGTCCAGGCGGTCCGTCACGTCGTCGCGCTCACGCGGCGCCTCCAGTCCGCGACACGCAGCCGCATCAGCACGTGCGGCAGCCCGGCGCGCTCGAACTCCCGTTCGTAGCGGAAGCCCGCCTCTCCATGACCCGGCGCGATGCCGCATTCGTGGTCATGGTGAAGCAGACGAGGTCGGACCGACCGAGCTCCTCGAAGCCGAACCGCGCGCACTCGGCCGCGAGCTCGGTGCCGAGCCCGCGGCCCCAGAGATCCGGCACGAGGGCGTACGCCACCTCCACCTCGGGAAGCCCGGCGGCTTCCGCGTGTCGAAGTCCCGCGCGCCCGGCGAACGCGCCCGTATCGGCGGCGCGCGCGACCCACAGGCCGAACCCGTGCGCAGCCCAGTGGGCGACCTGCTCGTCGGGTCTCGTCCGCGCTTCGAACGCCGCCGAGCGTCGCCATCACCCTCGCGTCGCGCTGAAACGCGTCGAGCAGCGGGAAGTGCTCGTCGGCGAGGGGCTCCAGGAGGAAGTGCTTCGTGCGGACGCGGCGTCGGCCCGGCACCCCCGACGTCACGGCCGCGGTTCACGCTGCGCATGCTCGGACGCGAGCAGCAGCGCCAGGGCGCTCGGCCCGTCGGCCACCTCCCCCCGCAGCACGGCCGCACGCAGGTCGGCGAGCGGCACGATCTCCACCTCGATCTGCTCCGTGGTCTCGTGCCGCGTCTCGCCGAGGTCCCGAAGGCCGGTGGCGAGGAAGAGGTGGCAGCGCTCGTTGCTGATCCCGCTGCTCCCGTAGAAGGCCCCGAGCGGGACGAGCCGTTCCGCGCGGTAGCCGGCCTCCTCCTCGAGCTCGCGACGCGCCGCGGTCTCGGGGGGCTCGCCGTCGAGGCCGCCGGACGGACACTCGAGCAGCGTGCGCTGGAGCGCATGACGGAACACGCGCACCATCACCACGCGTCCGTCGTCGAGCAGCGGCACGGTCATCGCATAGCCGGGGTGCTCGATCACGGTGTAGGTCACGTCGCTGCCGCCCGGCAGTCGGATCTCGTCCTGCCGCACCGAGAACCAGCGGCTCTCGTAGAGGTGCCGGGAGCTCTTCCGCTTCCATCCGCCGTCGTGCTGCACGATGGGCCGCGCTTCATCGGCCGGGACGAGCCCCATGCGTCGCGTGCCAGTCGAGCGCGGTCTCGAGCCGGTCGTTGCCCCAGAAGAGCTCGTCGCCCGCCAGAAAGCTGGGCGCTCCGAAGATGCCGAGGGCCTGCGCCCGCTCCGTCTGCTCGCGCAGCGCGGCCTTCGCCGCGTCCGACCCGGCCTTCTCGAGCACCGCCGCCGCGGGCGCACCGGCCCGCGCGAGGCAGTCCGCCACGACGCCCTGCTGGGAGATCTCGAGATCGTGCGCGAAGTTCGCGTGGTAGACGGCGCGCACGAACGCCGGCAGCCACGGCTCGCCGGCGGCCGACGCCGCGACGCGCGCGGCGAGGAGGCCGTTTCGGGGAAACTGCGTGGGGCGCCGGAACGGGAGACCCTGCGCGGCGCAGAGGCGCTCGAGGTCGCGCCACATGTACCTGCCCTTCACGGGATACAGATTGAACGGCGAATCGTTCCAACCCTGCGCACGGAAGATCGGGCCGAGGAGGAACGGCCGCCAGACGACAGCGACGCCCCGGGTCTTCGCGACCGACTCGACGCGCATCGCGGCCGGATAGGAATAGGTGCTGGCGAACTCGAACCAGAACTCGATCGCCACGTCGTCCCTCTCACCCGGCTCGGGCGCTCCCGGCCGCTCCGCCTCGCACGAGCCGACGCGCGTGCAGGATCGAGGGGACGTTGGTGCGCCAGACGGGCAGCAGCGTCGTGATCGCAATCTCCTCGAGCTCCGCGAGCACGAGCACCCCGGTGGCCAGGTGGAACGGTAGCGCGGGCCCGCCCGCGAACAGCATGATCGCGGACGGACTCCCTTCCAGGGGCGCGTGGGCGGGTGTAGGGTGGTCGAGGCGATGGATCGCGCGGGGATCGAGCGCTTCTACCGCGACGAGTTCGGCCGCGTGCTCGCGACCGTCGTCCGGCTCGTCGGCCACTTCCCGATCGCCGAGGAGGCGGTGCAGGACGCGTTCGAGGTGGCGCTCCAGCGCTGGCCGCGCGAGGGCGCGCCCGCGCAGCCGCGCGCCTTCATCGTGGCGACCGCGCGCAACAAGGCGATCGACTCCCTGCGACGCGCGGGCCGCCTCTCGGAGATCAAGTCCCAGCTGGCTGCCGAGCGGGACCGCAGCTTCGACCCCGACACCGTGTACGCCGACGACTCCGCCATCCCGGACGACCGGCTACGGCTCCTCTTCACGTGCTGCCACCCGGCGCTGGCCCTCGAAGCGCAGGTCGGGCTCGCGCTGCGCGCACTGTGCGGGCTCTCCACCGACGAGATCGCACGCGCGTTCCTCGTGTCGACCGCGACGCTCGCGCAACGGCTCGTGCGCGCGAAGCGCAAGGTCCAGGACGCGGGCATCCCCTACGAGGTGCCCTCCCCCGAGCAGCTCCCCGAACGGCTCGAGGCGGTCATGGCCGTCGTCTACCTCGTGTTCAACGAGGGCTACGCGGCGACGGCTGGCGACGCGCTCGTGCGCGGCGAGCTGTGCCGCGAAGCGATCCGCCTCGCGCGGCTCCTCTGCGCGCTCCTCCCGGAGCCCGCCGAGCCGCGCGGGCTGCTCGCGCTCATGCTGCTCCACGACGCGCGTCGCGCGACGCGAACGACGCCGGACGGTGACCTCGTGCTCCTCGAGGACCAGGACCGCGCGCGCTGGGACAGCGGCCAGATCGAAGAGGGCGCGGCGCTCGCCGCGGACGCGCTCGCCGTCTCCCCCCGAGGAGCCTACGCACTCCAGGCCGGGATCGCGGCGGCGCATGCCACGGCGCGGAGCTCGATCGACACCGATTGGCGTCGGATCGCCGGGCTCTACGGAGAGCTTCACTCGGTTCGTCCGTCGCCCGTCGTCGACCTGAATCGCGCAGTGGCCGTCGCGATGGCGGACGGCCCGGAGGCCGGACTCGTGATCGTCTCCGGCCTCGTCGCGCGCGGCGACCTCGCCGGCTACCACCTGCTCTGGGCCGCGCAGGCGGACCTGCTGCGCCGGCTCGGCCGAAGGTCCGAGGCGGAGCGCGCCTATCGCCGCGCCCTCGAGCTCGTCGCGACGGGCCCCGAGCGGCGCTTCCTCGAGCGGCGGCTGTCGGAGGTGCGGAGCGCCTAGCGCGCGACGCGCTCGAAGTCCCGGAGGTCGGGCCAGCGCGACCGCCACCAGTACTCGGTGGTGAATCCCGACCAGTTGTTCGTGACCTTCCCAGACTCGGTCTTGTACCAGCTCGTGCAGCCGGCCGACCATGCGGTCTTCTGAAGGTCCTTCTGCACGCGCTCGTTGTACCGGTCCATCGCCTCGCGCCGGACGTCGAGATAGGCGAGGCGCTCGCGCATGATCGCCTTCACGCACTCGACGACGTAGCCCACCTGACACTCGATCATGAAGATGATCGAGTTGTGGCCGAGGTTCGTGTTCGGGCCATACAGCAGGAAGAGGTTCGGGAATCCCGCGACGCCGATCCCCAGGTACGCCTCTGCACCCGCCTGCCAGGCGTCGGTGAGCTTGCGTCCCTCGAGGCCTTCGATCTGCATCGGCGCGAGGAACGACGTGGTCTCGAAGCCCGTCGCCCAGACGATCGTGTCGACCGGCCGCGTCACGCCGTCCTGCGTCACGATGCCGTCGCTCGTGATGCGCTGGATCCCGGTCGTCACGACCTCGACGTTCGGACGCACCAGCGCCTGGTAGTAGTCATCGGAGATCAGGATGCGCTTGCAGCCGACGGGGTAGTCGGGCGTGAGCGCCTCGCGCAGCGCCGGGTCGGAGATGACGGAGTGCAGGTACTCCTTCGCCTTCGTCTCCATCCGACGGGCGATCCGGCTGTCGCGGAAGAACGCGAAGAAGCGCGCCTCCAGCAGGGCCCACACGAGGTAGCGGACGGCGCGGTTCAGCCATGGGAACCGGCGGAAGCGCTCCTGCTCGGCAGCGGTGTAGGCGCGGTCCATGCGGGGGATGATCCAGTTCGCCGACCGCTGGAAGATCGTGAGCTGCTTCACCTCCGGCGCAATTTGCGGCACGAGCTGGATCGCGCTGGCGCCGTTCCCGATCACCGCCACGTTCTCGCCCTCGAAGCGGTGCGTCGCGTCCCAGCGCGCGGAGTGGAACTGCGTCCCCTCGAACCCGCTCTGACCGGGAACGTCGGGGATGTGCGGGCGGTTCAGCTGGCCGGTGCCGCTCACGAGCACCTGCGCGTCGATCTCCTCGCCGGCCGCGGTGCGGACGCGCCACACGCGCTCCCCCTCGTCGAAGCGCGCAGCGGCCACCTCCACGCCGAAGCGGATGTGCCGCAGCAGGCCGTACTTCTCGGCGCAGCGCTGGAGATACTCCTGGATCTCCGCCTGCGGCGAGAAGACGCGGCTCCAGCCGGGGTTCGGCTCGAACGAGAAGCAGTAGAGGTGGGACGGTACGTCGCACGCGCAGCCCGGGTACGCGTTGTCGAGCCACGTCCCGCCGACGCGATCGGACTTCTCGTAGATCGTGAACGATTCGATCCCCGCCCGCTTCAGCTGGATCCCCATGCACAGGCCCGAGACGCCCGCTCCGAGAATGGCGATGGACGGCGTGGCGCCCCGCGACCCGACGTCGTTGCGTGCTTCCTGCCCGTGTTCCACGGCTGGCTCCTCTTCCGACCGATTCGCAGGTATAGCAGGCCGCGCCATCACCCGGCCCAGCCCGCGCGCACGGCGCGCGCTTCGAGCTCGTCGGCGTCGACCTCGCTCATCGGCCCTCGATCGATCGCGTCATGCGCACGATCGGGAGCCGAGCGCCGTCGGGGAGCGGCGCGAGGGTGCGCTCCCGGGCCTCGAACCCGAACGCCGCGTAGAGCGGAACACCCGGCAGCGTCGCTGCGAGCTCCAGCTCGCGGAAGCCGGCGGCGCGCGCGGCGTCGATGCAGGCGTTGAGGATGGCGCTGCCGACCCCGCGTCGCGCCCAGTCGGGATGCACGAAGAACGCCCGGATGCGCGCCGGGTCGCGCGCGGGATCGAGCAGCGGGTCCTCCTGCTCCTTCATCTGGTCGCCGCCGTAGAGGGTGCGCCGGCGGCTCCAGCCGCCGCACCCGACGAGCGCGCCCGTCGCCTCCGCCACGTGATAGGTCCCGTCCGCCACGAGCTGGGAGTCCACGCCGAAGACGTGCTCGATCGCGCTCTCGATCTCGGCGTCGGTGTAGAAGCCGCGGCTCAGGACGCGCACGGACGCGGGGATGAGCGCTCGCAGGACGGGCAAGTCCGCACCGGTCGCGACGCGGACGCGGATCTCCGAGCCGCTCAGGGCGTCCACGGGCGCAGGCGCGGCAGGAGGCGCGGGACGTGCTCGCAGTATCTGCGGTAGTCGTCACCGAAACGTGTCACGAGCTGCGGCTCCTCGACGAGCGGGATGTAGACCGCGTTCAGCGCCACGAAGGCGGCCGCCCACCAGAGGTGGGGGACCGACCGCAGCAGGAGCGCTTCGCCGAGGAGCGCGAAGACCACGCCCGAGATCATGGGGTTCCGTACGAAGCGGTACGGGCCGCTCACCACCAGCCGGCGCGGCGGGTCCCACGGCGCGAGCGTCCCCCGCCCCTCCGTCACGAAGCGGTGGAGACACGCCGCGAACAGCGCGATGCCGACCGCCAGGACAGCGATCCCGAGGAGCACCGCGGCCACGTCCGCCGGTCCGGCCGGGGTTCGCAACGCGACCCCCCAGCGCCTCGCGATCCAGATCGGCACGACGACTGCGACGGTGAAGGGCAGCGCCAGGAACGAGGCGAGCTGACGCAGGAACATCGCCATGCCGGGGCCCAGGATACCGCCGGAGCCCGCGGAATCGGGAAGCGCCGGACCGGCCTGCCGCGATATGATCCGCGAGTCAACCTGGAGGCCCCCCCGTGCGCACCGACCTCTGCGACCTGCTCGGCATCGAATTTCCCATCTTCGCCTTCACGCACTGCCGCGACGTCGTCGCGGCCGTCTCGCAGGCCGGCGGCTTCGGCGTCCTCGGCGCGGTCGGCTTCACCCCCGAGCAGCTCGAGATCGAGTGCCGCTGGATCGACGAGCACGTCGGCGACAAGCCCTACGGCGTCGACCTCGTGATCCCGCAGAAGTACGAGGGCATGGGCGAGATCGATCCCGCGAAGCTCGAGCAGCAGCTCCGCGACATGATTCCGCTCCAGCACCGCGAGTTCGCTTCCAAGCTCCTCGCCGACCACGGGGTGCCCGAGCTCCCGCCGGAGAACAAGGCGCGCGAGCTGCTCGGCTGGACGGCCGCGACCGCGGCGCCCCAGATCGAGGTGGCGCTGAAGCACCCGAAGGTGCGGCTCATCGCGAATGCGCTCGGTACGCCGCCGGCGGACGTGATCAAGCAGGTGCACGACAGCGGCCGGCTCGTCGCCGCGCTCTGCGGCCGCGTGCACCAGGCGCGCCGGCACAAGGAGGCCGGCGTCGACATCGTGATCGCGCAGGGCACCGAAGGCGGCGGGCACACCGGGGAGGTCGGCAGCCTCGTGCTCTGGCCCCAGGTGGTCGAGGCCGTGAAGCCGTTGCCCGTGCTCGCCGCCGGCGGCATCGGCACCGGCAGCCAGATCGCGGCCGCGCTCGCCGTCGGCGCGCAGGGCGTGTGGACGGGATCGCTCTGGCTGACCGTCGAGGAGGCGGAGGCCGAGCCCGCGGCGATCGACTCGCTGCTGCGCGCGTCGAGCGAGGACACCGTGCGCTCGCGCTCGTGGACGGGCAAGCCGTGCCGCATGCTCCGCAACGACTGGACCGAGGCCTGGGAGCAGCCCGACGCCCCGAAGCCCCTCGGCATGCCGCTCCAGGGCATGGTGACGATGGAGGCGATCTCGCGCACGAACCGCTATGCGGGCGCCGGTCAGACGCAGCGCGTCGCCTTCAACCCGGTCGGCCAGACGGTGGGCCTGATGAAGGAGGTGCGGTCGTGCCGCGAGGTGATCTACGACCTCGTGGAAGGCTACGTCGAGGCGGCAGACCGGATCGCCGCCCTCGCTTCGCGGGCGTAGCGCGACTCGTTCAGCGCGTCCGGAACGCCGGGCTCATCGAGTCCTTCGGGATCTCCTCGCGCGGCAGCGGGGTGGCGACGTCCGCCGGTGTCGGGCCGTGCTTCGCGGCGAGAGGAGCCAGCTTGGCGAGGTCGAAGCCGTAGAGTTTCGCCGCGTTCTCGCCGAGCATCGCGCGCACGTCGGGCTCGGCGATCTTCGAGAACGCGTGCCGCAGCGCCAGCCGCGTGTAGGGGAACGAGCCCTCGTAGTGCGGGTAGTCGTTGCCCCAGAGGATGCGGTCCACGCCGACGGACTCGCGCCCCTCGAGCTCCATCGGGCTCGGGAAGCTCGCGCCGAACCAGCAGTTGCGGCGCGCGTAGAAGCTCGGCTTCTCCTTCAGCACCGCCTCGCGGTCGAACGCGATCTCGCCCAGCGCGCCGGCCTTCATCCGGGCGTGCAGCCCGTCGAGCTGCGCCAGCACGTCCGGCACCCACGCGCAGCCCGACTCCGTGAGGATGTAGCGGAGGTCGGGGAACCGCTCGAAGACACCGCCGAGGATCAGCTGGGTGATCCCGCGCTTCGAGAAGTAGCCCACCTCCGCCACCCACATCGCACCGGCCGCGGGATACGGGCCGTAGTCGGGGAGGCCGGTGCCGCCGTGCTGGTTCACGACGACGCCGAGGTCCTCGCACACCGCCCACAGGGGGTCGAGCGCGGGCGAGTAGAGGGGCGGGATGTGCTTGTCGTCGGGCGGAGGGTTCGGGAGGAGGATGCCGCCGCGCAGGCCGTGCTCCGCGATCCACTTCACGTCGCGGATCGCCTCCTCGACGTCGTTCAGGTAGATGATCCCGATTCCCGCCCGGCGCTCGGAGTGCGCCGCGCACCAGTCTGCGAGCCAGCGGTTGTGCGCTCGAATGCCGGCCAAGCGGTGCTCGAACTCCTCGGGCTTCGGGAGCGGCGACACGAGGACGCCGTTCTTGAAGAACGGCGGCACGGTGTTCGGGAAGATCACCTCGCCCACCACGCCGTCCGCTTCGAGATCCCCGAAGCGCTCGGCATCGTCCCAGTTCTTCGTCTTCTTCCCGCCGAGGTGCGACTTCGACGGATTCCGGTAGCCGCCGCGCCAGGCGTCGAACTCGCTGCGGTACTTCGGGTCGAGGTATTCGCGGTAGGCATCGATGCTCGCGCCCGCGTGCGTGTCGGCGGTGATCAGCGTGTAGGGGGTCGTGCGGGTCGCGCTCACGGGGGCTCCTCGGTCTGCCGGGTCGCCGGTCAGGATTGCTGCTGCTTCATTGCGGCGGCGCGCGCCTGGAATTCCTCGCTCGTGTTGACGCGCGGGAACGGCTCGTCGGGCACGGGCACGCCGAGCGCCGCGCACAGCGGGCCCCAGCCGTCGCTCGCCGTCCACGTGACGAGACGGGCAGCCGGAGCGGTGCGGCGGACTTCCGCGTTGTGCCGCTCGAACGCCGCGATCGCGGCTTCGCGATCGTCGATCGCGGGCGTGAAGCGCGATGCGAACATCGCCTCCACCATCGCGTACCACGGTGTGCCCACCGCATCCTTCGGGAGGGTGAAGATCGTCTCGTGCGCGCTCTTCCACCACGCGTTCGGGTCGCGCACGGAGTGCAGGATCACCGCATCGGGAAAGGCGCGCGCGATCTCCGCCCAGAACGCCGAAGCCGGCCAGTCCACCGCGGCGGCGTAGCCGTCGAGCAGCGCCTTCCAGTCCGGCATCTCGCCGCGCGCGGCCGCATGCCAGGCGGGCACGTGCTCGGGTCGCGCGAAGACCTCCGCCATGTGGTAGCAGGGCGCGCCGAGCAGCCGCTCGAGCGCCACCTTCAGCGACAGCGTGCCCGTCCGCCCGAGCCCCGCGCCGATCAACCGCAGCGTCATCGCTTCCTCCGCTCACCGAGTGTACCGCTCCGGCCGCGCTCGCCGGCGCGCCTCACGCTCCCCGGCTGCCGCGGGCCCGAAGCTCCCTGATCTCCTGCTTCGTGAGCTGCGGCAGCGCGTCTCCGATCTCGTGCCAGGCTGCTGCGTGCTCCACGTAGATGTGCCGGTCGGGACGGAGCCCGGGGTCGTCGTCGAGCAGGCCGGCGGGGATCTCGAACCACGCCGCCCCCGGCGGGGGCGCAGGCACGGGCGACCCGCAGCGCCGGCAGAATGCCGCGCGGTATCCCGGCGGGCGGAGGGCGACCGGCGCCTCGAACGTGGCGACGAGATCGGCCCCCTGGAGCAGCCGGTAGTCGGCGGTGTCGACACCGATTCGCGCCGCGAAGGCCGTGCCCGACGCCTTGCGACAGCGCGTGCAGTGGCAGAGCTCGAAGGGACCGACGGCGCGGCGAAGCTCGAACCGCACCCCCCCGCAGAGACACCCGCCGCGGATCACGCCTACACCACCCGGGCGATGGCCTCGACGAACGCGGCCTTCGGCCGCGCGCCGACGAGCTGGCCCACGACCTCGCCGCCCGAGAACAGGAGGACCGTGGGCATCGCGCGGATGCCGTACCTCGCCGCAGTGGAGGGGTTCTCCGCCGCGTGCACCTTGAAGACGCGCAGCCGGCCCTCGTACTCGGTGGCGAGGTCGTGCAGGATGGGCGAGATCATCCGGCACGCGGGACAGTGGTCGCCCCAGAAGTCGACGAGCACCGGAACGCTCGACGAGAGCACCTCCTTCGCGAAGGTCCCGTCGTTCAGGTCGTGCAGCTCGGCCAAGCGCGTTCTCCCGGGCGCCCACCTCGGGCGGATTTCAGGATACCCGCTCGCCCGTTCCCGTTGCTAGAATGCCCGCGGCGGGTCGAGGATAGGGTCAGCCAGCCATGTCGAGCCCCTTCTCCCCGACCTTCGGCGCCTCCCAGCTCGAGTTCTTCCGGCAGCAGGGATATCTCTTCACCCACGCCATCACGACCCAGGACGAGGTGGCGTGGATGCGGGACGTCTACGACGAGGTCCTGCGCGACGAACGCGCGCTCAAGCTCCAGTACGAGAACGGAGTGGGGATCGACGCGCAAGGCAGCATCACGCAGATCTTCCTGCCCGAGCGCCAGTGCCCGCGCCTCCTGGAAACGCAGTACATCACCAACGCGCGCCGGCTCGCGGCCGATCTGCTCGGAATCGACCTCGAGGAGTGCCGGTACGGCGGGCTCATGCTGATCTACAAGCCCGCCGCCGCGGGACGCGACACGCCGTGGCACCAGGACGAGATCTACTGGGAGTTCCCGACGCAGAAGTGCCACAGCCTCTCGGTCTGGATGCCGCTCGACGAGGTGACCGTCGACAGCGGGTGCATGCAGTTCCTCCCGGGATCCCACCAGCTCGACGTGCTGCGCTACCGGAGGCCGCCGGGCGAGCCGCTCGTGCTGGACGAGCCGGTCGACCTCTCGAGCGCCGTCGCGTGCCCCCTTGCGCCGGGCGGCGCCACGTTCCACCACTGCCGGACCCTGCACCACACCGCGCGCAACACCAGCGCGCGTCCACGCCGCGCGCTCACCTGCATCTTCCACGGCCCGCGCACGGCCCGCGCGACGCCGATCGAGCCGCCGCGCGTCGCGGCGGCCTGAACGGACCCGCTGCGGGGCGGGCGGGGCGCGCTGGCCGCGCCCCGCCCGGGGGCTGCAATACATTCGCTCCGTGGCCACCGCGTTCGACACGTTCCTGCGGCTGCACGAAGGCCTCGAGAAGCAGGCGCCCGGGAGTGACGCCTCGACGGCGCGGGCGCTCGCCCTCGTGAGCGGTCTCCCCGAACGCCCGGAGGTGCTCGATCTCGGGGCGGGCCCCGGACGCCAGACGCTCGCGCTCGCGCGCCTCACACGCGGTCGCGTCACCGCCGTAGACCTCCACGAGCCGTTCCTGGAGCAGCTGCGGGGCCGCGCGGCCGAGGCCGGCTTCGGGTCGGCCGTCCGCACGATCCGCGCCTCCATCGACGCGGCCCCGCTGCCGCCCGGGAGCTTCGATCTGCTGTGGTCGGAGGGCGCCGCCTACGCGATCGGCTTCGACCGCGCCCTCGCGCTGTGGCGCCCGCTCCTCCGCCCGGGTGGGAGCCTCGCGATCACGGAGCTCACGTGGCTGCGCGAGGAAAGGACGGCTGGCTCGGTCGAGTTCTGGGGGAGCGCCTACCCCGCGATGCGCAACCGCGAGGACAACGTCGCGGCGATCGAGCGCGCGGGCTACGTGCTGCGTGGGAGCTTCGCGCTCCCGTCATCGGACTGGTGGGACGGCTACTACGACGCCCTCGCGGAGCGGATCCCGCGTCTCCGGGACGCGTGCGCGGGCGACCTGGAGGCGAATGCCGTGCTCGACGAGGCCGCGCGCGAGATCGAGGTGTTCCGCGGCAGCGGCGGCTGCTACGGCTACGTCTTCTTCGTCGCCTCGCTCCCCGCCTGAGGCGCGCTCGCGCTCGCTGCGCCCGCGTCCCAGTCGAACATCCGCCTCCGCCGGCCCTCCCAGAAGTTGCAGAGCTCGAGGCGCACGCCGTCGGGATCGGTGAAGAACGCCGCGTAGTAGTCGGGCGCGTACTCCGGGCACGCGCGCGGCCCGTCGAGCGCGACGCCAACGGCGCGGAGCTCGCGCGCCGCCCGGTCGACCGCCGCCTCGTCGAGCACGCGGAAGCAGAAGTGGTGGAGACCCGGCGCGTAGGGGTCGTGCGCCGGCGTTCCGGGCCGCGCCGGGCGCAGCGTGAATCCGAGCTGGCGGTTGTAGTAGTGGACGTGCGGCTCGCCCGCGAGCGGCCCGTCGAACCGCCGGAAGCCCAGGATCCGCATCACCGCATCGTAGAACCGGGCCGAGGCCGCGAGATCGCGGACCGCGACGTAGACGTGATCGACCCCGACGACTTCGACCGGCACTCGCCGTTCCTCAGAAGTACCCACGCATCAGCGCGTCGACCCAGGCCGGAACGCGGACGCCGGCGGGCGCATCGAACGAGGGAAAGTAGGGCTTCAGGTCGAGCACCGGCGTTCCGTCGATCGCGTCGAGCCCGCGCACCCGCGGACCCTCCGCCTCGATCGCGAGGAGCGGCACGCAGGTGACGCCCAGCGGGTTCGGACGGTCCTTCGCGCGCTGCGCGAAGATGCCGACCTCCGGCATCTCGGCGAGCCCGCGCGGCCGCCGCACGAGGTGACGCTCCGCATCGAACGCAGCGCCGTGGAGATACGTGATCACGATGAGGTGCGAGAACCCCTCGAGACCGAGCAGCCCCGGGCGCAGCGGCGGCTCGACGACGATCGTGGACTCGACGGATCCCCAGCCCTCGTCGACCGGCGTCGTGACGGCGCACCGGACGACGCCGATCGGCGTCACGGAGTACGGCCGGTGCTGCTCGACGCTCATGCTACGACCTGGGATCGAAGCGGACGAGCACGATGCACTCGGGCGCCGGATGGCAGCCGTAAAGCGTCCTCGCATTCACCGGATCACCTCGATCGGCGCGCCGACGCAGACCTCGCCCGGCGCGATCACCCGCCAGTAGATGCCGCGCCGGTTCTCGTGCCGCGTCTCGGGCGCCTGGACGAACCGCAGCGCGTCCACGCCGAATCGCCCCTTGAACTTCATGCACCCGTTGTGCGGTTTCGGCGTCACCTCCACCATCGCATCTCCGACACGGAGCCGCGTACCGGTCGGAAGGTTGGCCGTGGAGAGATCGAGCTCGACGAAGAGGTTGTCCCCGAAGAGCGTGAGGGGCTGGCCGTTCGCGATCAGCCGGGCCATCTCGAGCTGCATCACGGCGAGCTGCGCCACGGGGTCGCGCGGCGGCCGCCGGCTCCAATCGTCTCCGGGGACGCCCTCCTCCAGCGAGAGTCGCACACGCTCCGGCGTCTCGCGGACGTGGTCGGCGCGGCGCCGGACGATGAGCGCGACGCGCCCTGCGTCCTTGTTCGACCGCGGCGACAGACGGAGCGCCGCTTCGAGGTCGGCGAACGTCCGTTGGCGCGAAGCGTCTCCCTGCGGTCCGGCGAATCCGGGCTGCGTGTCCGGCATACCCGCCGACGCTACCACGCCGCTTCCTGGGAAGGAGGGGAGGCGAACGAGAGCACGCGCCACCCGTGCGGGCTTCCCGGCCGCGCGCTCTCCACGAACTCGCCTCGTGTGTGCTCCGCGACGACGCTCTTCCAGAACGGCAGGCCCGCCCGGTTCGCCTCCGACACGCGCACCACCCACCGACCCGGGATGCGCTCCCAGAGCAGGCGCGCCGCGCGGCGCCCGATGCCGGAGCGGCGATCGCCCCGGAGCACGAAGAACTCTGCGACGTCGAGCGCTTCGGGATCGTCGCTCGCCGGCGAGCCTCTCGTCACCAGCGCAAAGCCCGCGACGCGACCGGCCGTACGGATGAGGAACGCGAATCGCTTCGCGGGCTCCGACCAGTAGAGGGGAAGCCTGTCGTAGCCGAAGCGGCCGTCGGCACCGAGCGCGACCGGAAAGATCTCGCTCAGGTCGTGCACGTAGAGCTCGAGGAGGTTCGAGAGCAGGGGCGCGTCGGCCGCCGTCGCAGCGTCGAGGGCCACTTCGTCGGGGCCGCTCATGCCCCGCCCCTGCCCGGCCGGCCGGGGCCGAGGAACGCGAAGGCCTCGAGCGCGCCGGCCGTCACCGGCGCCATCACCGGACCCTTGCGTTCGGAGCATCGAACGCGAGCCGATCGACCGCGTAGTCCTTCATGACCGACCCATCCCGGTGGCGCGCAACGCGGCGTGAGCGCGAGCTTGGCTGCGCGTCGGGCCGACTTGCGTCTAGAGCTGCTCCCCGCCCTCTGCCGAAGCGCGACCAGCGATCAGCCACACCAGCAGCAGGACCCCTGCCACGATGGCGACGTCCGCGAGATTGAAGATGCCGGTCCGGAGGGGCCCGACGCCGACGCTCACGAAGTCGGTCACCGCGCCGTCGTGCAGCACACGATCGAGCCAGTTCCCCAGCCCGCCGCCCGCCACGAGACCGAGCGCCATCCACTCGCCGCGCGACGCCCGGGACGATCTCAGGAAATGGAAGCAGATGAACGTCAGCAGGATCGGCACCAGACCCACGAGCAGCACGTGCCGAACGGGCTCGGGCAGGCCCGCGCCGGCGCTGAGGAACGCGCCGGGATTCGAGGTCAGCTGGAACTGAACCAAGCCACCGGCGAGCGTGATGCGCTCCGCGCTCGTGAGGAGGAGGCCCGCCGCGTGCTTCGAGGCGTGATCGCAGCCGACGCAGACGACGAGGACCACCGAGAACAGGGAGAGGGCGGCGCGGCGCATGCCCAGAGTATCGGCCGCCGACGGTGCGGCGGGCAAGCCCGGCCGGATCAGCCCCGTGTCCGCCTGGCTGGCGGCGAGCCCCAGTGATACTCGACGTCGGGCGCGCTCTCGGGCGGGGGGCTGAGCCCGAACCGGACGGCGACGAAGCCGTGCAGCTCGTAGAAGGCTCGCGCGGCGTGGTTCTCCTGGTGCGTGTGGAGGGAGAGACCGAGAGGGTGACGGCTCTTCGCATGCACGAGCAGCCGCGCTCCCCAGCCGCGACGCTGATCCGGCGGATCCACGTAGAGCCGGTCGACGTACGGCCCGTCGAGCGCGAGATATCCGACGATGCGCTCGCCGTCGGTCGCGACCCAGATCTCGCGGCCGGGGACGATGACGTCGCGAAAGACCTTCCGCGCCTCGTCGGCCTCGAAGGCCTGCCACGTCGGGAGGAACGGATAGGCCGCTCTTCCCGATCGGTGCCACACATCTGCGACGACCGCCTCGTCGGCGGACCGATACGGCCGGAGCTTGCCCCCATGCATCACGCTTCCCTCGCGAAGTCCGTGGCGGGCGCGCCCGGCTCCGCCTACGCCTTCACGTCCGAAGGCAGGCCGTGGGCGTATTGCGGCAGCCCGTCGTCGATCGAGTGCCATGGCGCCTTCGAGCTGACCCACACGTGACCGAGCGGACGCCTCCCGGGATCGGAGTCGAGCGTACCGAGACGAAGCCGCCGGGTCTCGGGGTCCGACTCGGTGCGGCTGTAGATCGGCGAGCCGCAGCGACTGCAGAACGCGCGGAACTTACCGGGGGAGGACTCGTACTCCGAGACGAGATCGGCGCCCGAGACGAGCTCGAAGTACTTCGTACGGGTCGGAGCGTTGGCTGCGAACGCCGACCCCGACGCGCGCTGGCATTGCTTGCAGTGGCAATAGCCCGCGGGCCCGAGCTTTCCCGTCACACGGAAGCGTATGCCGCCGCAGAGACAACCGCCTTCGATCATTGCCGTCGTCTCAGCCCGGAACGCGCTCGAAGACCGCCGCACCTTCCGGAATGTGGTGGAAGCTCTGCTTGTCGATCGTGTAGATCACCATCTGCGGCTTCCCGAACACCGAGGGATCGTCGAAGGTGCCGACCTTGAGCAGCACGGCTCTCGGAACGGCGGGGGCCTTCGAGAGCGTGTGCGTTCCGCACTCGGGACAGAACTCCCGGGTCACGGGGTTCGGCAGATCCTTGCGGCTGAACGCCTTCGGCGATCCCTTGGTGTACTCGAAGCCCGCCAGGGGCATCGCCATCACCATGTTGGGCTGCCCGCCCGAGATGTACTGACACTCACGGCAGTGGCACTGGCCCTTGAACATCGGATCGCCGGTGGCGCGGTAGCGCAGCGCACCGCAGTAGCATCCGCCTTCGATTTCCATCGTCCTGCTCTCCCGCGGCGATCGCGCCGGTGTGAGCCCCGAGTATCCGCCGGTCGGCCGTCCGGTCAAGCATCCGCCCCCGGGAGACGCGAGCGGAAGTGGTCCCGCCACTCCGCCGGGAGCGCGGGCAGCCGGCTGATCCGACGCACGAGCCCGTCGTCTGCGGAGCCCTCGGTGTAGAGACGCGCCACGTCGGCCACGCTCACCCGGTCGTCGCGCGAGGGGACGAGCTCCAGGCCGTCGCCCGCTCCGATCTCTCCCTCGCTCACCACCGCGAAGTAGAAGCCCGAGCGGCCGCTGCGCTGGAAGCGCTTCACCATGTCGGCTCGGCCGAAGCGGATGCCGAGCTTGAAGCACGGCAGCCGCGGCTGCGTGACCACGAGCTCGACGTCGCCGCAGCGAACGTGATCGCCGATGCAGACCCGGTCCTCCAGCAGGCCCTCGACCGTCAGGTTCTCGCCGAATGCTCCCCACGGCAGCGCGGTGTCCGGCAGCTCGCGGCCCCAGAATGCGTAGTGCTCCGACGGATAGGCGTAGACCGCCTTGTCGACGCCGCCGTGGACGGACAGGTCGGACTGCTCGTCGCCGTCGAGGTTGAGCCTCCGCACGCGGATGCGGCCCGACAGCGGCGCCTTGAAGATCGACGTGAGGACGTTCTTGCCGTGCCATTCGACTTCCCGCGGACGGCCGACGTTCACGGACACCAGCTTCACCTTCCCCCACCTCCCGGCGTGGAGCGTACCGTCGACTCGCGGACCCGGGAAACCGCTTCGCACGGCCTCGGCGGAGGCGACGAAGGCGTCGGCGAGCGATCCGCGCGCGCCCGGCGCGGCGGCCCGCTTCGCAATCGGAGGCGGGAACGTGCTCGGCGAGGGGATTCGCGCGGCAGCGTGACGCCCGCCCAGCGGGGTGCCCGGCCAGGCCTGCTCAGCTGCGCCCTGGCTCCTTCGGGAGGTTCGACCACAGCGCGCGGGCGCGCGCCTTGAGGCCGTGGATCGTGGAGCGGATCTCGTCCACGCCCGAGCCGTTGGCGAGGATGGCGCGCGAGACGCTCGGCAGCACGCGCCCGCGGGCGGCCGCCGGCCAGCTGCGGAAATCCTCGATCGTCGCGCCCTGCACGCCGACACCGGGAGCGAGGAGATACGAGAGCGGAAGCGCGGAAGCGGTCGCGCCCGCGTCGCGACACGTGGCGCCGACCACGGCACCGATGGGACCGACGCGCTCCCCGCCGAAGCGGCGATTCCACGCCGTGATCCCGTCGCACAGCGACTCCGCCACGGTGCGGCCGTCGGCGAGGCGCGCGGTCTGCGTCGCCTCGCCTTCCGGATTCGACGATCGCACCACCACGAACGCACCTCCGCCGTGGCGCACGGCGAACGCGAAGACCTTCTCCAGCGCGCCGAGCCCGAGGTAGGGATGGACCGTGACGGCGTCGACCCGCAGCGGGCTCGCCGGGGAGAAGAAGCCTTCGGCGTAGGCCTCACCGGTGGTGTCGATGTCGCCGCGCTTCGCATCCAGCAGCACGAGCACGTCGTTGCGCCGCGCGAGCGCGATGAGCTCCTCGAGCGCCCGGATGCCAGGGCTTCCGAAGCGCTCGAAGAAGGCCGCCTGGGGCTTCACGATCGCGAGCTGGTGCTCGGCGGCGTGAAGGACGCGGCTGCCGAGCTCGAACGCGCCCTGGGGGGAATCGGGAAGACCGCACTTCGCCAGCAGGTCGGCGGAGGGATCGATCCCGACGCACAGGGGGCCGTGCTTCTCGATGCGGCGCTCGAGCCTGGAGGCGAACGAAGTCATTCCGACGCCCCCTCGCGCGGGCGGGTCCCGCGCGCTAGTGCTGCGGAGTACAGCTGAAACACGGCGGTGTCGCACCGGGGCCGCAGGCCGAGCGTTCGCAGACGCCGAGCGGACCGTTCGAGAGCTGGCACTGGCTGCCGACCTCCGTGCAGTGCGAGGGAGAGGCGGTCGAGACCGGGCCCGGATCGCAGGCCGCGAGCGCCGGGAGCACCGCGATGACGAGCGCACCGGCGAGCCTCGGCATCACATCACCATTCACGGGTCGACGGCCACGGTGCGCGAGGAACGCGCGCGCGGCATCCGGCCCCCTTTCTCCTCGCGTGATGTTATCACGCCGCGTGGCCCCCACCGGCTGCGCCCGCGTTTGACGACCAGGCGGATCGCCCCATAGTCTCGCCTGATCGGAGGCGCGCTCGTGAGGCCCATCCAGGAAGTCGAGTGGGAAGCCTGTCTCCTCGAGCCGCGGCGCGACCCGGCGCTCGAGACCGAGGTCCGTCGCGCGCTCGGCGACGTCCCGTCCGGGCTGCGCTATTTCGCTGCCTCTCCCTGGATCGCGCGCTCGCTCCTCAGCGTCAACCAGTATCAGGTCCGGCTCGTTCACGTCGACTTCCCGCTCGCCGACCTCGTCTCGCTCGTCGTGAGCCAGGACAACTCCTGCCGCTACTGCTACGCAACCCAGCGTATGCTGATGCGGCTGCAGGGCGTTCCGGACGGCCGCATCCGGCAGATCGAAGACGATCTGCACAGGGCCCAGCTCGACCCTCGCGAGCGGGCCGCTCTCGCATTCGCGCGCGAGCTCTCGCGCGCAAGCCCGCTCGCGACGCACGCGAGCCTCCAGCAGCTGCGCGACATGGGCTGGTCGGAGCCCGCGATCAAGGAGCTCGCGTTCATCGCTGCCGCCGACGTCTACCTGAACCGCGTCCATACGCTCCCGGCGATCCCGCCGGAGCGCATCGAGCGGCTGTCGGTCCACTGGCGGCTGCGCTGGATCGCCCCGTTCGCGCGGCGCGTGCTCCGCGCACACCAGCTCCGCGGAGCGCCCGAGCCCCTCCCGGAGGAGATGCGCAGGGGGCCCTACGCCTATCTCGTGCTCGCGCTCGAAGGTCTTCCCGCCGCGCTCGCTCTCCGCCGGCTGCTCGACGCGGCGTTCGCGTCACCGGTACTGCCGCCCCGGACGAAGGCGCTCGTCTTCGCGGTGGTCGCTCGCGGGCTGGGCTGTCCGCTCTCGGAACAGGAAGCCTCGCGCGCGCTCCGAGAGACGGGCCTCTCCGACGACGACGTCGGTGACGTACTCGCCCATCTCGCGTCGCCGAAGCTCGGCGAGGTGGACGCCGCCGTCGTCCCCTTCGCGCGGGCGACCATCCGCTACCGCCCGGTGGACGTGCAGCGCCATGCGCGGCGCCTGCGCGAGAAGATGGAGCCCGCGCAATTCCTCGAGCTGATGGGCATCTCGTCCCTTGCCAACGCCGTGTGTCGGCTCGGCGTGATCGCGGGGGGGCTGTGACCGTGGCGCTTCTGCTCGCGAGCGCCGGGCTCGTCGCAGCCCTGGCGGCCGGGCTGGTGCGCGCGCGGGGCGAGGTGGCTCGCGCGCGCGAGCGTCTCGAGACCGCGTCCGATGCGCTCGAGCGCGTCCAGGCCGCGTTCGCGCGGTTCGCGCCCGCGGCCCTCGTGGACGAAATCGTCGCTCACGGCGTCCCGACGACGGGCGAGCGCAAGGAGGTGACCGCCCTGTTCGCCGACCTCGTCGGGTTCACGGCGTTCAGCGAGCGCACGGACCCCGCCGTGCTCGTGCGGGTCGTCAACGGGTACTTCGAGTGCATGAGCGACGCCATCCTGCGCAACCAGGGCCACATCTCGACGCTGATCGGCGACGGCATCCTCGCGCTCTTCGGCGCGATCGAGCCGAATCCCTGGCAATCCGACGACGCCGTGCGCGCCGCCCTGGCGATGCGGACGGCGCTCGCGGACTACAACCGCTCCCTCGCTGCCGAGGGCCTCCCGCCGCTCGCGCTCGGCATCGGACTCCATCGCGGCGTCGGGGTGGCCGGGCTGGTGGGAAGCCGGGACCTCAAGCAGTTCACCGTCGTCGGGACGGTGGTCAACGTCGCCGCGCGGGTGCAGGCCCTGACGCGCCTGCACCGCGTCGATGTGCTCCTGACGAGCGACGTCCGCGCCGCGATCGATCCCGGATTCAAGGTGCACCCGCTGCCGCCGTCGGAGGTACGTGGGCTCTCGGGGCTCGTGACGACGTTCGCGCTGGGCGGCACCGCTCCGACGGCGTCGCCGGATCAATACGCCGTCTGAGGACGGCGGACGCGCGAACGTGATCGGCGATCCGCCCGCGCCGCGCGCTCGCTCCCCGGCTCGCGATCGTCGATCTCCGTCAACGCGCGCTCCCGGGATTCCGCTTCCGCTCCAGTCCGTCGCGGTCCCAGCCGGAGAGCGTCGCTGCCGCCTCGTACGTCGCCTGGAGGAAGTCGAGCAGCGTCTCGTCCGGCGCCCGCGACCGGCGGACGCGGTCGTAGGGCAGGACGAACTCCCGAAGGTCGGCGCTGTAGAAGGCGCCCGGAGTCCTCACGGGTGCGTCGGAGAAGCCCGGGGGCTCGGGATACGCATACGAGTAGAACGCGGGATACGGAACCGCGCCGCCTCCTGCCCAGAACCCGCAGCTGCTGACCTCGTGCGAGTAGGCCTCGCGCGTCACCCAGTCGGGCAGGTTCGGAATGCCGCCCGGGTGCTCGGGCGCGGGTCGACCCGAGAAACGGGTGACGGCCAGATCGGGGGAGCCCCAGAAGTAGTGTACGGGGCTGCACTTCCCTGTGTAGCGTGCGCGAAACGCCTTGAGCACGCGGTCGGCCTGCGCGAGCGCGCGCCAGTACCGATGGGCGTACTCCCGGTCGTACGATCGGTGGACCTCGTCCCGGTCGAAGCGGATCGGGTCGGCGACCTCGTTCGGGCGGCCCGAGATGCGGACGCGCAGATCGAGCCCTGCCAGCTCCCGCATCAGGCGCGCGTGGAACGCAGCCACGGACTGGGGCTCGAGCGGCAGTGCGCAGCTGCGCCCGTCGCTCGCCTGCACCGTCAGCTCGTGGTCGATGAAGTCGAAGTCGATCGAGAACGTGCGCATCTCGTACGGGATGGGCGACGTGGTGAGGCCGCGCGCGGTGACGTAGAGCGTGACGTGCCAGGAGTGGTTGAGCCACGGCGTGCAGGCGAGCCGGATCTTGCCGACGATCTGCGTCCACAGGTGGAGGGTGGCGCAGGTGTCGCTCCAGGCGTCGAGCGGAAGATCGGGCCAGGCGTCCGGAAGCGAGGTGGTCGTCGCCGTCATCGTCCCTCCTTCGGCGCCGCGCGAAGCCGCTGCTGGATCTCCTCCCCGGAGAGGCCCGAGATCTCCACGATCTTCCGCGCCGAGGTCCGGCCTGCGACGATCCGCGCGGACTCCGTCGGCAGACCGAGCGCCCGGGCGACCACCTCCTCCACGGCGGCGTTCGCCCTGCCCTGCTCCGCGGGCGCCGTGACGCGCACCTTGAGCGTGTCGCCGAGCCAGCCGGCGACTCCGCTGCGCGACGCTCCCGGGACGACCTTGAGCGAGAGCTTCACGGTGTCGGACATCAGATCCGAAGCTCGATGATCTCGTGGGAGAGCCTCCGGCCGGAGACGGTCAGCCGCGCCACCGCGACGGGGAGCTTGAACCGGCGCGGGCCCGCGCTGCCGGGATTCAGGTAGAGCACGCCCCCACGCAGCTCGGCCTTCGGTCGGTGCGAGTGGCCGGAGACCACCGCTGCCAGCTCGGCTGCCGCGGGGTCGAGGTCGAGCTCCGCGAGGTCGTGGAGCAGGTAGAGGTTCAGCTCGCCCACCTCGACCACCTCCGTGTGGGGCAGCGTCCTGCCCCATGTGCCCGTGTCGTTGTTCCCACGGACCGCGATCGTCGGCGCGATCTCCCGGAGGCGTTCGAGCACCTCCGGACCGCCGACGTCTCCCGCGTGGACGATCAGGGCGCAGTCGCGGAGCGCGTCGAGCGCTTCCGGCCGAACGAGCCCGTGCGTGTCGGAGATGACGCCGACCGTGGTCGATGTCATCGGCATGCGGCCTGCGTCAAGCGCCGAAGTAGGCATGGGCCGCGCGAATCGCGATGTACCACAGCGCCAGGGTGGAGAAGAGATAGAGGTAGAACCGCAGCATCACGAGGTTGAACGTGCAGTGTACGGCGCTGTGGAGCGCGCGAAACCCGACGAAGATCCAGCCGGCCTTCACGTACGCCGCGTCCACCTGGTTCGTGACGAAGAGGAAGAGCGTGAGCGCATAGAACAGCACGGGGATCTCGAACAGGTTCTTGAAGTTGTCGGAGGGATTGGACACCGCGGGAGGCGAGAGCTCGGCGAGCTTGCCGGGCACGGCGAGGTCGTTCGGGCTGAGCTCGTTCCCCTGGATGAACGCGATCCGCCGGATGTACATGTACACCCATACGAGAAACGTCAGAAGGATGGTCGCGAAGAACGGCCCGAAGATCGCGGCTTGCGGCATGGAGACGGCATCCTCCGTGTCGATCGCGCCATCGACTCGCGCCGCGCTAGTCGGAGCTGCGGACCTCGGTCTCCAGGTGCGGCTGGGCCTTGAGGGAGTTCGAGATGAGGCAGCTGCGCTCGGCCTTCTCGAGCACGCGGCGCGCCTGCTCCTCGTTCGTCCCAGGCGGCACGCGAAGCGAAGCGCGAATGTGGAATTCGGTGAACTGCGTCACCCGCTCGATCCGGTCGAGCGTGCCCTCCACGTGGCACTCGAGCGCGACCCACGGGAGCTTCGAGGCGCGAGCGATGGCGCGGAAACTGAGCACGAAGCAGTCGGCGACCGCGGCGACGAGCAGCGTCTCGGGAGACCACAGATTGCCCGGTCCCCCGAACTCCGGCGGACCTGCGGAGGCGATGGACGGGAGCCCGGCGCTCTCGAGCGAGACGTTGCCCTCTTCGGCGGCGACGGCGGCGACACGGTAGTGGTGAGGGAAGTCCTGCATGTCGGTTCGACCTACCCCTTTGCGCTCAGCTCGAACGCCGGATAGCGCGACGTGAGCGCGATGAACCCATCCACGGGAGAGCCTGCCTTGATCGGGAAGAACCGCTGCACCTCGCGGTGGAAGCGGTCGAGGTACGCCTTGAGGATCGGCGGCTTCTCCGCGTCGGGCAGCTCCCGCAGCCGGTACTCGCCGGAGTGGCGGCCTCGGCGCAGGACGACGGACCCGCTGGCCTCCGCGTTGCGGACCCACTCCGCGCGGCCGCGCGGCGCGACGAGGTAGAGCCGGCCTTCGTGCGACAAGAGGTCGACGGGCAGCGAGTAGAGCTTCCCGCTCTTGCGGCCGCGCACCTCCAGGACGCGCATGTTCGGCAGACCGATGCCGAGGCGCACGAGGGCGCCGATCGCTCCGTTGAAGATGCGCTCCACGGCGGTCGGTCGCTCGAAGGTTTCTGACGGCTGGCCCATCCCGCAATCCTACCCGTTAGCCGGACGCGAGTCTGCTCGAGCACGTCCACCCGCATTCCAGCGTTCGAGCCTACCACGGAGCCTACGCGCGCTCGAACCGGAGCGTTCCCTCTCGCGTCCTTTCGAGGAGGAGGAGATCGGGGTTCCGGAGCGACTCCCAGCCCGCGTAGCCAAAGCTCGGATCGATCGAATGGAGCACGAGGCTCAGCAGCTGGCCGTGGCTGACGACGACCGGAAGGCGATGTCCGCCGCCCAGCACCGACTCGATGGCCGCCCAGCCCCGCGCGAGCGTCTCGCGCCCCGACTCGCCGCCGGGAGCGCGGGACTCGAGGTCTTCGAACGAGCGCCGGACCACGTCGCGCCAGCCTTCGATGGGCTCTGGCGAGAGACTGCGCTCCGCGAGGCGAGCGTCGACGTGGACGACGAGCCCCCTGCGCGCTGCAAAGGGCTCGATCGTGGCGCGCGCGCGAGCGTACGGGCTGGAGACGACGTGATCGATCTCGAGCGGCTCGAGGCGCCGGACGAGCTCTCGGGCCTGGGCCCGCCCGATCTCGGTGAGCGGGGCTTCGGGAGCCTGTCCCGAGGATTCGCAGTGACGCACCAGTGCGACGCGGTGCACGGAGCCCGTCCCTAGCAGGCGGCGCCGTCCGCTGCGCACATCTCCGCCACGAACGCTTCGGGCTCCGTCAACGCCTGCGAGACGGCTGCGATCGCTTCGGGAAGCCCGACCACGACCACGAGCTCCGCGCGGCACGAGTCCCAATAGGCGTCCGAGGGATACGCCGAGCGCAGCAGGAAGCACAGCGCCTCCTCGATCGGCCGGTCCGCGTGCGACGTCGTCATGATGTGGCACTCGGTCGCCTGGGAGGGCTCGTGGACGAGGATCGCATCGTCGAAGACGTCGTGAACGCGCTCGCAGTCCAGCCCCCACGCGCAGACGTAGACCGCCCCAGCGCTGAGCAGGTTGCTGGCGAGCCGGGCGAGCTCGCCGGCGGAGGCGCTCGTCGCGTCGAGCGCGAGCAGGCACGTGAAGTGCTTCGACGGGAGCGCGAACGGCGTGGGGAGCTCCGACAGGCTCGCGAGCTCGAGCAGGAACAGCCGCCGGTCCGAGGTCGAGTCGTAACCGGGCTCGCTGAGCTTCATGGCACCCAGAGGATCGGTGTCGCGCTACCGAGGTTCACGCGGAGCCTCCGCTGCCTGCGCCACGCTTCGCTGCCAGAGGACGAGCACGGGGCGCAGCAAGAGCCCGGCGACGCCCCGGGAGAGGTAGAGGCCGCCGCCGGCGAGCGCCTGCACGGACGAGAGGCCCGCCGCGAGCTGGAGGAGGCGCCGGCTGAGGGATTGCACGGGTCCAGTATCGATGGACGGACGGTCCTCGGACAACCAGAATCCGGACCGAGGGCCCGAGGCCCGTCCACGGAGACCGGCGTGACCGCTCGATACATCGACGCATTGTTCGCGAGGCTGACGGACTGGGCCGCCTCGGATCCGCGGATCGTCGGCCTGGCGATCGTGGGATCGCACGCGCGCGGCACGGCGCGGCAGGACTCCGACGTGGACGTTCTGGTGCTCACCGACGCTGCGAGCGCCTTCTTCGAGGACGACTCCTGGCTGGCGCGATTCGGCGTCGCGAAGCGCCTTCGCGAGGAAGCCTGGGGCAGGGTGAGAACGCTGCGCGTGTGGATCGAAGAGGGCGCCGAGCTCGAGCTCGACTTCACCGACCCGAGCTGGGCGAGCCAGCCGCTCGACGAAGGAACACACCGCGTCGTCGCGGGCGGCATGCGAGTGCTGCTCGATCGAACCGGCGCGCTGAGCGCGCTCCTGTGGGAGTAGCCACCTACTGCGAGTCCATGCCGTGGGTCGATGCAGCACGCAGGTTGCAGCCGGTGTCTAGCGGGGCCGGCGCTGCTCGAGGAACTCCCGGCCGGCGGCCGTGACAGACGCCTGTGTCCCATGGTCCGGGTGGAACTCGAGCTGGACGAAGCCCCGGTCGTTCGCGTCCTCCCAGACGGGGAGCCGCGGGCACGAGGTGCGCCACGCGTCCATGACTTCGGGGTAGGGCCTCGAACGCGGACCGATCCATTCGAGCAGGTCGAGCAGCAGAGCTTCCAGCGGGTCCGACATGGGCGCCTCCGACGGAGCCCGGCGCGCGGCGCGCTGCGCGAAGACGGCGTGGATCGCGGCGTCACCCTCACTCCCGCTCCATGAGCTCGATCCGGTTGCCGAATGGATCGTTCACGTAGACGCGGAGGAAGCCCTCCATGGGCTCTTCGACGACGGCATGTCCCGAGGCGCGAAGTCGCGCGACGAGCTCGGCGAGGCCCTCGACGAGCAGCGCGGGATGGGCCTTGCGGGCGGGCCGGAAGTCGGGGTCCACTCCGAGGTGGATCTTCAACCCGTCGTGCTCGAACCAGGCGCCGCCGCGGCTCGCGAGGTGGGGCGGCTTCGGCATCTCCTCGATTCCGAGGAGACCCGAGTAGAACGCGCGTGCGCGCTCCTCCTCTCCCGACGGCATCGCGAGCTGCACGTGCTCGATCCCCAGGATTCGCATCGACACCTCCGGTGATTCGGGATCTCGCGCTCGAAGGGGCGCGTCCCATTCGAGGAAGAACTCGTCGAGCTGCGGGGGCTCGACCCGGGTCCCGGAGAGCATCGCGTGGGCCTGTCCGCGGTGGTGGATCTGGTGGACGAACAGGTGCGAGAGCACCGCGCTCACCACCTCGCGGGTGAGCCCGTGCTCTCCGCGATCGACGACGACGACACGCGCGAGACCGTCTTCGCCCAGGGCGTCACAGTATCGTACCAGGCGCGCGTCCGTCGCGGCTTGCGCGGGAGCGAGGTCCGCGAGCCTTTGGAACGGAAGCTCGTTCTGGTACACGGCGGGCCCGCGGCCGCCCTGCTCCAGGGCGTCGAGGTAGTACCAGTCGACGACCAGGATGTGATTCAGGGTGAGCTGGAGCGACGGGAAGAAGCCGACGCGGGCCGCCTCGAACTCCTCCTGGGACAGCCGCGCGCATGCCGCCAGCAGGCGACGATTGGACCACGCATTGTTGCGTGCCATCGCTCGGAAGTGCTCGTGACCGCTCATCCCGCTCTCCCGAGAGCACAGGCTAGCTCGCAGGGCCCTCCGGAAGAGCGCCGTAGAGCAGGCGGATGAAGAAGAACGCCGCCGCGAGGAAGTGGACGAAGAGGCCGCCGAAGTAGACGCCGGACTCGAAGCCGCCGAACGCGCCCAGCGCGTCCAGTCCCATCATCATGGCCCCGCCGGCGCACGCGCCGATGAGGACGCCGGTGACGGGACCCGCGATGAGGACGCGACCCATCGAGCGGCGATTGCGACGGACGCTGTGGACCAGGAACGCGGCGGCGCCGGCCGCATAGACCGCGCTCGAGACCCGCCACGAGGCCGGCTCGGAGAGACCGAGCTCGGTGGGCACGAACGGGAGCAGCCCGAAGGCAGCCAGCGCGAGGCTGAGCTCGATCATGCTGCGGAAGCGGATCTCGTTGAGACGCCGGTCGGCTCGCGGATTCGGCCGGCCGAGGAGCGTCACGAGCCCGGCGAACCCCGCCAGCGCCATGCCGATCTGGGCGGTCGTGAGCAGGAGGTCCGCGCGCTGCACGCCCTAGTCTTCCCGCTCGCGCTCGATGCCCGCGTGCAGCCGGGCTCGAGGCTGGAGATGGAGCTCGTCGATGAGCGCGTCGCGGCCGCCGGGCTCGAGGCTGAAGCCGAACGTCAGCACCACGTAGCCAACTCGGGTCGGGCTTCGAGGAGCTCTGCGTGCATGGACCTGCCCCCGCGGAACGCTACCACGGCCCTCTCCTGGTCGAGCTGTCGAAGGCGGGTCTCCTCGCGCGTCCTAAGGTGGAGGGCAGAAGCTCCGGCCCAGTCCCGGGAGGGCCGGAATGGAGGAAGTGATGCAGCTCTACGAGTTCGGTCCCACCCGCTCGATCCGCGCACGCTGGACGCTCCAGGAGCTCGGCGTGCCCTTCGAGCCCATCACCGTCGACCTGAGGGCCGGCGAGCACCGGCGCCCCGAGTTCCTGAAGATCAATCCCGCCGGCAAGGTCCCCGTGCTCGTCGACGGCGACGTGACGGTCACCGAGTCGGTGGCGATCGCGCTGTACCTCGCTGAGAAGTACCCCGAGAAGAGCCTCCTTCCGACCGGGATCGGGCAGAGAGCACAGCTCCACCGCTGGCTCCTGTTCGCCGCCACCGAGCTGGAGCAACCGCTGTGGCGAATCGCCCGCCACACTTCCCTGTATGCGGAGGAGAAGCGCCTGCCCGCGGACGTGACGCTCGCCAGGTCCGACTTCGGGGACATGGCCGCCGTGCTGGAGGACCACGTGCGCGGCCGGCAGTTCCTCGTCGGCGCCGGCGCCACGATCGCGGACCTCGTGACGGCCTACACGCTCGACTGGGCCAACGAGGTCGAGCTGCTCGGGGACTTCCCGCAGCTAAGGGCCTACATGGAGCGGATGTACGCCCGTCCGAATGCGCCGCCCCGGATCGCCGAGGCCTTCGCGAGGCTCGGGGCCTCGTCGCCTCGCTGAGAGCGTGGCGACCCGCACGGTCGCGTAGTCCGCGCCAGCGTGCTCGAGCGCGAGATCGGACGCGAGCGCGCGGGTGTTCGGCGCGTAGTAGAGCGTCAGCGCGCTCACGTCAGGAATCGCCCGATGTGCCGAGCCACCTCCGCCGGGTGCTCTTCCTGGACGAACAGCTTCGCGTCCTTCACTTCGTGGAAGCCCGCCGGGTTCGGGAACTGGCCGGCCATCTCCCGGGCCCTTGCCACCGGAAACGTCGGATCGTCGGCTCCCCAGACGAAGAGCGTCGGGAGCGTGAGCTGCTGGTGCAGCCGGGAGAATTCGTCGAGCCTCCTGAACTTCATTCGCCTCAGGAACTCCATCGCGCCTTCGATCCGCCCGTCGTCGCCGATCAAGGGCTCGACGAACCGGCGCTGGAACTCCCCCTCCAGGTGGCCCGGGTCGTGGAAGCAGCCGCCGAACACGAGCGGAGACCGGCGGAACGCCGCGGACCGCAGCAGCCCGCGGATGATCGCCCCGAACCCCGGGACGTGCGCGAGGCCCTGATACATCGGGATCCAGGGCGGCCGATGGAACGGAATCTCGGTGTTCGTGAGCACGAGCCGCGACACCCGCGATCCGTCGATCAGCGCGAGCTCACGCGCGATCCACCCGCCCGTGTCGTTGCCGACCAGCGCGTAGGAATCGACACCGAGCTGCGTCAGCAATCGCGAGAACGCCCTGGCCTGGCCCTGCGAGGAGTGGTCGTCGGCGGCCGTGCTGTGCGAGCGCCCGAGACCGATCAGGTCGGGCGTGTAGCAGGTGAAGCGGTCGCGCAGGTGCGCGATCACCGCGTCCCAGGTCTCGCCCGACAACGGGAAGCCGTGCAGCAGCACGAGCGCGGGGCCGCTTCCCTGCCTTCGCCAGTGGACCGACGCGTCGCCGACCCGGGCGGTTCCCCCGGTGGCCGCCGGAGCGTGTGCGCTCACGTGCCGACCAGCGTGCCGCCCCAGGCCGCCGGATCGACGTCCGCGATCGTCTGCGAGAACGTCCAGCGGTGGCCACCCAGGTCGGCCGCGGTGTATTGCCGCTCGCCGTACGGATGGTCGGTGGGCGGGCTGACGATTCGCACGCCGAGCTGCCTGGCGTGCGCGTGGTGACGGTCGACGTCGGCGACGCGCACCATCACCGACGAAACGCCCGCCTCGGCGCCCCGCCCGATCACGACGACGGAGCCGTCGCCGAACGACAGCTGTGCGCGGTGGTCCCCGATCCGCAGCCGTTCGGCGAATCCGAAGGAGCGGCAGAGCCACTCGACGGCCTCCCGCACGTCGGGATAGGCGAGCTCTGGAATGACCGTGCCGCGCGGCATCGAGCGGTTCATGCGTCGCGGAACCTCACGGCCGCTCTCGCCCGGGCCCTGGCGGCCTCCACGTCGCGATCGCGCGGAGCGGCCGTGGTGACGAGCGACCGGAGGAGCGTGCGCGCGACCTCCGCCGTCTGATCGACGGCGAGCTCGAAGGCGGCCTCGTTCGCCTTCGACGGTCGGGTGAATCCGCTCAGCTTGCGAACGAACTGGAGGGAGGCGGCGCGAACCTCCTCGTCGGTGACGGGAGGCTCGAAGTTGAAGAGCGTCTTGATGTTGCGGCACATGGTGTTCGTCCTCCGCATGAAACGTCCCGATCCTGCCCTGCCGGTCCCGTCCACCGCTTGCAGCGCGGCGGCCAGCGCGAGGCTCGCGATCCAAAGCTCCCGCCCGGCTCGCAGCCGCACGCTCGCCTCGGCCGGCCGGCCACCGTCACCTATTTCGGGGTCTGGAGGCTGTGCACGAGGTTCAGCACCGTGCGCCGCGGCAGGAAGGGCACGAGGCGCGCGGTGAGCGCATTCGAGAGCCCCGTCACCACGACGCGGTCGTTGCGCTGGAAGCCCTCGTAGCCCAGGCGCGCAACGCTCTCCGAGGACATCACCGCGCGGTTCGAGAGCCGGGTGGCGCCGGTGCCCGCGCGCGCGCGGAAGTTGCTCGCCGTCGGGCCCGGACAGAGGCAGCTCACGTGGACGCCTGTCCCCTCGGCCTCGCGCCAGAGCGCCTCGGAGAACGACAGCACGAACGCCTTCGACGCGTAGTACACCGCCATCAGTGGCCCCGGCTGGAACGCGGCCGTCGACGCGACGTTCAGCAGGCCGCCGCGCTTCTTCGCCAGCATCCCGGGCCAGTAGACGTGCGTCAGCTCCACGAGGGCGCGGTCGTTCAGGTCGATCATGCCGAGCTGGTCGTCGCGCTTCGAGCCCGCGAACGCTCCCGCAATGCCGAAGCCGGCGTTGTTGACGAGCACGTCCACGCCGAGGCCCCGCCGCTCGACCTCCGCGGCGAGATGGCGACCGCCGTCCGGGGAGCCGAGGTCGGCGGCGATCGGCGTCGCGGTCACGCGATGCTCCTTCGCGAGCCGGTCCGCGAGCGTCCGCAGCGCGGGCTCGGAGCGCGCGGTGAGGATCACGTCGTAGCCGTCGGCGGCGAAGCGCTCGGCGAGATCCACGCCGATGCCCATCGAAGCGCCGGTGACCAGCGCCGTCTGTCCGTCGCCGCGTCGTGTAGCCGTCATGGGGGCTCCTCCTGATCGTGGCAGGTCGTGGCCGCTCTCGGACGGAGTGTCGAACGCCGGATGGGCCAGCGTCAAGCGAGCCCGTGACGGAGCCCTCGACCCAGGAGCTGCGGCAGCTCCGACGTCTCCGTGAAGACCGTGGCTCCCGCCTCGCGCAGCGCGGGCGCCCCGGTGGGCGCTGCGTACCCGAAGACGCGCATGCCCGCGCTGACGCCCGCCTGCACGCCCGCGAGGCTGTCCTCGACGACGGCGCAGCGATCCGGTGGGGTCCGCTTCTCCCGGGCTGCGGGCGCGGCTAGCGGACGACGGTCCACAGCGTGAAGCCGGCCGCCGCCGCGCCGAGCGTCAGGAGACCGGCCGTGTCGAGCGACGCGAGCCCGAAGTCCCCGGCCCCCTCGCCCTGCGCCGCGAGGCGCCGCTCGCGGGCGATGAGGAAGAGCGGGAACGTCACGCTGATCGCGACGAGGAGGCCGAGCACGATGTACACCCAGACGAAGCGGATCGTGAGGCGGCGCGCCTCGATGACCATGAGCACGAACAGGGGCAGGCACAGCAAGGCCAGGTCGACGGTGATGGAGGTGCTCGCAGGGGTGGCGAGCGTGTCGAGCCAGAAGCGGCCGGTGGCGAGAACGAATCCGGTGAGAGGGCCCTCGTCGGGGCGGAGGTACGAGACGTTCTGATGCCACGTTCCGATCAGGGCGAGGAGCGCGATCGCGCCGTAGAGCGGGCATAGCACGAGGCGCGAGCGCGGCATCGGAGCTCTCCTCCTTGCGGCCGGGTCGCCAGGGGGCGGACGCCCGGCCGGGGACGTATCTGCACCGCACAGTGTCGATCGCCGGATGCTCCGGCGTCAACCGGGAATCGGGGCGGCGGGCCGCCGCGCCCGAGGCAGCGGACCCTGCTACGACGCGTCGATGCGCTCGAGCCGGACCGGCTTCGTGGAAGCGTTGTCAGGACCGACGAAGCGGACCCAGCGATCCGCGACGCCGTACTTCGCGCGGAGGAGCTCGTGGATTCGCGGGTGCGGGCCCGGGACCGCAGTGGCGCGGTAGCGATGCGTTTCTCCTCCACGCTCGATCTCGACGACCGGGCGCGCCTCGAGATTGCGCATCCAGTGCGAATCGCCGCCGTGGAGCCAGGAGACGCCGCCGTCATCGACGATCCAGAGCCGCGTCTCGAGCCAGCCGCCGCCCTCGTTCTCCGTGCGCAGGACGATCACCTCACGGCCGACCTCGATCAGCGCCCAATGGGCGACCACGTAGGCGACACCGAGGCCGGATGCGGCTGCCAGGACGATGGCCGGCCATTTCATCGGACTCCTCCCTGCCTCCCGACGGGGCGGCTACCGCGCCGCGTCGAAGCGCTGGTTCGAGAACGGGTTCGCCGAGGGACGCGTGATGACGTTGAACGAGAAGGCGGCCGCGGCGTGACAGCCGTTGCAGCCCTCGGTGAGCGAGTCGAATGCCGCGACGAACCCGGCCTGGCTCTCGTCCCGAATGGCTCCCCGCAGCGCGAGAACGGGGCCCGCGGTGAACTCGGGCACCAGCTCCGTCAGGGGCCGGGCCGCGCCCTCGTGCTCGGGATGGAAGCGCATCGCATCGGCGAGCCCCTCTTCGAGCTCGTCCACCTCGTAGGAAGCCAGCGGCCAGTTCCGAGCTTCGCCGGCGAACCACAGCTTCACGTGACGCATCTGTGTGAAGGACATGATCTCGCCGAGGCCGGGCGCGTACGCTTCCCCGGTCGTGGCGCCGGACGGCCGGACGCCATCGTTCCGGCATCCCGTGCCGAGGGCCAAGGACACCAGGACGGTCGCCCACCGCCTCGATTTCCACCTAGAGCCCACGCGGATGTCCCTCTGCCAGCGCGCGCTCGGTGAGCGCCGTGACGAACGCCGTCTTCACGTCCGCATACCCCTGATGCGACGCGAAGTCCGCCACCCTGGCCCGCGCTGCGAGGGCTCGCTTCAGATCCTCGTACCGACGTGCGGCTTGGGGATGCGCACGGAGGTCGTCGCGAAACGCGAGGGTCCTCCGCTCCTCCGCACCGCCCGATTCGACGACATGGAGCCGCTGCACGTGAGACCAGGATGCCCGGCGATCGGCTTAGATCCGGGGCAGAAGGCGCCCAGATCCCCGGCAGCGGAGTGCGGCATCTCGACGTCGTAGCGGTGCTCCCGCACACCGGCCTCCCATGCCACCTTCTGCTTTCCGAGGAGTGTCGACCCGCGGCCGACGTCGCGTCAACGCCGGCCGGCGGCGGCATCGGAGCGGAATCGAGCCGTCGAGCCCGACTGGCTCGCGCGTCCCTTCTCGCGCGTTCGAGCGCCCTCGCTCGGGCGCTCAGGCCGGAGCGCTCCAGAAGGGACGCACCTCGACCACGCCGTGAGCTGCGGCCGGACAGCGCGCTGCCCAGGCGATCGCGGCGTCGAGGTCGGCGACGTCGATGACGAAGTAGCCGCCCAGCTGCTCCTTCGTGTCCGCATAGGGGCCGTCGAGCACCTGCGGCTTGCCGTTCGCGAGCCGCACGGTCGTCGCCACCGAGCTCTGCGCCAGGCGGTTGCTGTCCTTGAGGACGCCCGCCTTCGTCATGGCCTGCATGTACGCGACGTAGGCCGCGACGCCCTGTTCCTGTTCGGCTTTCGTGAGATGGGTCCAACCGGCCTCGTTCACGTAGGTCATCAGGAGATATTGCATGGGAAGCCTCCGTTCTGGGGGCGGGCGCCGTGCTCCGCCAGCAGGATGACGCTCGAGCCCCTGCCATTTGGACAGCCGCGAGGGCGCTCACCCTGCGCCAAGCAGCCAGGAGTATCCGGCTCGGAGGGCCTCGCGGCCCCCTGTCTCCAGGAGGTCGCCGTGCGCGACGACCACACGATCGAAGTCCCACTCCAGAATCCGCTCGAGGCTCCGCCGGGCCGCCGCCCGGTCGCGGATGAGCAGGGGATCCAGCTTCGAGGGGCCGAAGTGGCCGTAGCTCCGCAAGAGCTTCATGAGGAGGCGCGTCGGCATGGCCGCGCGCGGCCCGAAGTTGAACGCCAGGTCGCACAGGATCAAGGTGCGGCTCGCGCGGTGGAAGAAGACGACCTCGTTCTCGTACGGCCGGCCGCGAAAGAAGACCTGATCGACCTGCCCGCGCCACTCCTCGGGCGCTTCGTCGCCCAGCACCGCAACGAACTCGAGGTCGCGGCGCTTGCGGTCGAGCCCCGGCGCGACCCAGAGCCGAGTTCCGGGATACGCCCGGGCCACGTCGCCGGCGTACAGGTGATGGACGCGATTCGGAGCGACCGCGAAGCGGACCCTCCCGAGTCCCTCCAGCGCCGTTCTCAGCTCGGAGTCGAGCGACACCGGCGAATGGAGCATGAGCCGTCCGCCGGGGAGTCGGATGACGGTCATCCGGGTGCCCACCGGCAGCCCGTAGAAGGTCTGCGGCCTCTCGGCGACCCAGAGGTCGGCGGCGAGCGGGATCAGCGGACGCACGTTCGCCGTCTCAAGGCTTCACCGCGAGGAAGTTGGTTGTCTTCGCATCGAAGCGGAGAGTCTGGCTCACGATTCGCCTCTCGGCTCAGGCTCTTCCGGCCGTGTACGCGGCAATCCGTGCTGCGACGAGATCGGGCTGCTCCATCCGGAAGGAAATGCGTAGCTTCGTGGAGGTGGACCTCGGTCGCAGAGCGGAACGCGCTCGTGATCTGCAGCCAGGGAGACTCCGCTTCGCGCTAGCCCGACGCCGCCGGTTCCGGGCTGCCGAAGATGAGCGTGTTGCCATCGAGATCTGCGACGTTGAAGTCCCGCATCCCGTACGGGTAGGTGGCCGGTTCCTTGAGGATGCGTGCGCCGCGTCGCCGGAGCTCGCGATGGACTTCGTCCGCGCTGCCGACGAACACGAAGACGGCCGCGCACTCGATCGGTCTCGTCGTGTCTTCGGTCATGGCGTCACGGCCCGATCTCCCGCGGCCAGCGCAAGCTCGCGGAGCTCCGCTCCCAGGTCGCGCTGGAACTCTGCCTCACCACGGAAGAGGTAGCCACGGCCGCCGCGCGACACCCATGCCTCGACGTTGTGCGCCTTGTTGTCGATGAGCAGCGCCTCCGCTGGGAGCACGGAACCGCCGAGCCGCTTCAATGCCGTGAGGCCCATCTCTCCCTTGTCCAGCGTTCGCTCCTCCCACGAGGTCACGATCGCATCGAAGACCTCGTCCAGCCGATAGTGGGGAACGATGAAGTCCGAGAACCCATCCGGGTTCACCGTGACGAGCGCTTGGGGCAGCGGACGCCGACGTGCGATCGTCCACGGCAGCTCGAAGAACCGGATCCGGGAGCAACACAGGCGGCTGTGTGCTCTGACCTCTTGCTCGGTCATTGCGAGGCGCGCGGCAACGGCCGCTACGATCTCCCGGTCCGAGATCTCACCGCGGTTCCACGCATCGGCGAGCTCGCCCCCGGCGACCTCCGACCAGACCCGGGACAATTGCGGCGCGGCGGCGGGCGCTTCGAGCATCCAACGCTCGTCCGCGAGGGTGTCTCCGAAGTCCCATAGTACACATTTCAGTGACACGTCTGCGATCCTGTGCGCCCGGTCATGCTCCCAACACGGCCTCCCGAGCGGCGAGCACGAGGGTGATCTCGCGCAGTCCGGCCTGTTCCGCCATCTCGCGCGGGGTCTCGCAGTCGTCGATTCTCGTTCGGAGCCGCGGGTCCGCACCCGCCTCGAGCAGGATCTCGAGGGCTGCCAGATTGCGTTCCGCGACGGCCATGTGGAGCGGCGTGTAGTCGTTCAAGCCGCGCTGATCGGGATCGGCCCCGAACGCGAGCAGGAGCTCGAGGATCTCGGCGACGTCAGGTCTTCCGGGAGCCCCAGGCCGGGACCGGCTGCACGACAGCGCCGCGATCAGTGGCGGGAACCCGGCGTGGTCCTGCGGCTTCGGATCGGCGCCGATCTCGAGCAGGGTTCGGACGAAGGACAGCGGGCTGTGATAGATCGCGTACTCGAGGCACGGACCGATCGAGAGGGGCATCGGACCATTCGGCACCGAGCTCGGATCGTCGACTGCCGCCCGCAGCGCAGCGAGGTCGCCGGCCCGGAAGGCTGCGTCGATGCGCTTGAACATCTCGTGCTCTGCGCGTCGTTCCGAGCCCGACGTCATTTCGGTTCGAGCTCTGCGGCGAGGTCGAGCAGGCCTCGCGCGACCGCCAGATCACGAGCCGTCTTGTCGGCGAAGCCCGGCGCGCCGGTGCCCCGCAACGAGAGATCGCAGCCCGCGCGCGCCAGGAGACGAGCGATCTCCACGTGGCCTGCGACGACGGCGAGCATCAGGGCGCTCAATCCGAACTTCGCGGTCGCGTTCAGACCCGCTCCATGAGCGACCAATGCCTCGACGACGGCCCGGTGGCCGGCGTGCGCAGCGAGCATGAGAGCCGTCTGGCCGTAGCGATCGCGTGCGTCGGCGTCGCCGCCGCTGCGAAGCAGCTCGCGAACCGCAGCGACGTCCCCCTGCTTGATCGCGCCCTCAAAGACGGGATCCACGACGCTTTGTCTCCTGCTCGCACCGCGGTCAGCGATAGCCGGTCTCCAACGCGACACGTGGGGATCTTGCGCGAGGGCGGCTACGACGCGACCCACGAACGCCGGACTCTCGGAGATGGCCGGTCCATCTCCGATCGCCCGGCCCGGGTCGTCCGCCCGGTGACGTAGATGGTGGCTCCGGCCGCGCCCAGCTGCACGGCGATTCCACGGTTCGCTCCGCGGGTCGCTCCGGCGACCAACGCACCCCTTCCCGCCAGCGATCGGTCCATGCCCCGGCTCATCTTACCTCTCCAATCGGTTCGCCGAGCCGCTCCGCCGCGGTGGCGTCCCAGTGGCCGCGAGTAACTTCGGCTTTCCGGATGTGAGAGGTCCGAAGACTGCCAGATCGACCGCGTCTCGCGTGGTGAAGTGGAAGTACAACTGCGTCCAGTGTCGAGTCGATCGCGCATGAGGGGGGCTATGGCTCGCGGCTCACCGCGAGCTTCGCCCCTGCGCCGATGAGCAGGAGGCCGCCCGCCTGCCGGAGCCGAACCTCGAGCTGCCGGCGACGCGCGAAGCGACCCGCGCGCACCGCCAGCGCAGCGTAGACCGACAGCACCACCAGCTCGATCGCGAACGACGACACCGCGATGATGGCGACCTGCGGCGCCAGCGGCGCCGCGGGATCGACGAACTGCGGCAGGATCGCCGTGAAGTAGACGAGCAGGTTGGGATTCGCACCGTGCGCGATGAAGCCATGGATGAACGGGCGCCGCAGCATTCGCTCTGGAAGCCGGGATTCGTGGCGCTCCGTCCGCTGCTTCGCGGCGGACCGGAGCACGCTCAGCCCGAGGCCGATCAGGTAGGCCGCGCCGACCCACCTCACGGCGACGAACAGGTGCGAGGACGACGCGACGAGGGCCGCCACGCCGCACGCCGCGATGCGCGCTCACTGGCGCGGCACCTGCGAGATGTCCGACAGATCCATCGCCCACGGGAGTGCCGACTGACACCACTGCTGTCGGACCGGCAGGAGCTCCGCCCGCTGTCGCAGACAGCCGACCCTGAGGGAGTAGAACTGCGGATCCGTAACGGCTGCCGAGTAGACCGGAGATCCGCAATTCGGGCAGAACGCGTGCGCGCGCTTCGCCCCACTCTCTGCCGTCTTCACGTAGGTCTTCGGCTGCCCCGTTCGCAGCACGAAGCCCTCTCTGGCGGCAGGCACCGTCGTCCGATAGGCGGACCCGGTGAGCACCTGACAGTCAGTGCAGTGGCAGATCGTCACGCCTCGAGGGTTCACGACTGCCTCGTACGTGATCGCCCCGCAGTGGCACCGGCCATCGACCTTCACGGCTTCCTCCGACGATCTGCGCGATCCAGACGTGCAATCCCTTCGGTGTGCGGTCAGTCGAAACGCCCGACCTTCGACGGCTCGTCGGCCGCCGTGGATCCGACGAGACGGGGCTCGACGAAGCGACGGAGCTGATCGGAGCAGAAGCGCTGGTTCGCCTGCCACCACACCCTGCCGCCCGGACTCTTCAGGGCGCCGTCGAGGATGCGGAACATCGTCTCGAGCACATCGGCGTCGATGAAACGCTGCTGATGCAGGTGAAGCGCGAGGTCGAAGCGTGCCGCGATCTGGCCCAGCAGCGCGCTGAACCGGACCTGCTCCTCGGGCGCGAGCTCCCCGGGAATGCTCGAGCCGCGGAGGAGGAGCGCCGTGAGCGCGGCGTCTTGCGCCAGGGCGAGCATGAAGTCGGCGTTCCCCTCGACGATGGCCTCGTAGCTCGATGCTCGTACGGCGTCCGTGTTCTGGCGGATCTGGCGGGAGAGATAGAGGAGCGAGGCAATGACGCCGGCGGCGCCGAGCAGGTTCGAGAACGTCCCGAGATCCATGCTGGAGTGAGCCTACGGCCCGAAAACCGAATCGTCTACACCGCTCGGCGCAATCCGCGTCGGCGCACCCGCTACCTAAGCCGGTGTGCTGGTCGTTCGATCACGCCGCGGCCGCGCGCGGAGCGCCGAGACGATCTGTGGGGCCCGCGCGCACGGCTGCCTCCGGAGTCCCAAACGCACGCGGAGACGCACCCGAGGAGCCGTCCAGCTCCGACCGCTCGGCTCGACCCCCCACCGGCGGCCGGCCGCTGCTGCGTCCCGTCAGACCGCGCCTGGCCGCGCGTGCGCGGTGACCCCACGCGGAGTCAGAACGCCGAGCACGATCGCCACGAGGAACATCGCTGCAACGTCACCCGGCAGGTGACCGTGCTCCATGGGATCGACGATGGCCTGCACGGCCATGATGCCGCCGTGGACGAGGCTCGACCAGACGGTGAACCAGATGAGGCTGAGGTGGGCCTCGGGCTGGCGCGAAGCCCAGAGCAGGAACACCCCGAGCGTCGCGTAGATGCCCACGATCATCTGCTCGTATTCGTGCTGGCTCGGCTGCCAGGCCCAGCCGGACGGCCACACCACCATCAGCGGATAGACCAGCAGGAACGCGATCCCGAACGCGACCAGCGCCACGCGAAGCTGTCGACTCCGGTCCGCCATGCTCGCAACCTCCCGCGTTGCTCGGTTGGCGCGACCCGACGGATGGACGCCCAGCTGTGGCCGCGCGTGCACCCCGGAGTGTCGACCCGCGGACGCGGCGGCGTCAACCACCCGCCGGCGACGTGCGCAACGAGCACCACACCACGACGCATGCCTGCACGCGCCCGACGGATGGACCTCAGCTGCGGCTCAGCCTTCGGGCTGCATCGGCGCCCTCGTAGCGAAGGTAGGGTGTCGCGCCCCCGAATCTCACCGCTCGTTCTCGGGCAACGGTCAGGATGAGGTCACTCCACTCGCCCCCGATCGCTCGCATGCGGCTAGATCCTCATCACCACGGCCCCAGCGGCCACCAGTGCCACTCCGATCACGCGCTGGACCGTCAACGGGTCGCGCGGCATTCCCATGAGCCCGAAGTGATCGACCACGAGCGCGGCGACGCATTGGCCGCCGACCATGAGGGCAATGGCGTACGCCGCCCCGATCTTCGGGAAGACCAGCGCGAGGCTCGCGATGATCACGAAGCCGAAGAGCCCGCCGAGATAGAGCTTCCAGGATGCATCGGCAGGAAAGAAGGTCGTCCTCGCCCCCATCGCTGCCCACAATCCCATCGCGCCGATCAGGACGATCACGGTGTTGACGACGAGCGCCGGGCCGAGTCCGGCGGATCTCGAGAGGCCTGCGTTGGTTGCGGCCTGCAGGGCCGCCGCGATGCCCGCGGCGATCGCCAGCGCCGCGAACACGATCTTCAGCGTCATACCGTCTCGCTCCAGGATCACGCGAGCAGATTCCGCAGATGCGGTGGCGATTCAGGATGTGAACCGGCCTCGATGGGTGGCGATCTGCCACGTATTGCCCCAAGCGTCCCTGATCATGGCGCGACGATCACCGTAGTGCGTCTCGCGAGGATCCTCGATCGAAGTCGCGCCAGCTTCGAGCGCACGCCGATACGTGGCATCCGTGTCTTCCACGTAGACGTAGAGAAATGCCGGCATGACGGCCCGGGCGCTCGCTCCGCTGACCATGAGGACCGACTCACCGATTCGGAGCTCTGCCGGGCGGTCGGGTTGGTACGTTCCGGTGGCGCCGAATACGGTCTTGATGAAGTCGACCAGGCTCTCCGGCTGGTCGACGACGATCCGCGGCGTGACGGTGTGCCAGCCATCGGGTACGTAGCGTGCCTTCGGCATCAGTGATCCCGCACCGCCTGCCGGATGATGCGCGGCGGCCGCCCGTGCGCCCCGAGTGTCGACCCGCGGACGCCGCTGCGTCAACCACCGACCGACGGCCGGCATGTCGGGAGCCGCGTTACGATGCGTCTGACGGGAGAATCGGAGGCCCGCTTGGCCCCGCGGAGGTTCGCGCGCTGGCTCTATCGAGGGGGTCGCCCCAACGCACTGGCTCGCATGCTCAACCGTGGCTGGGCCACCGTGCACTCCCTCGGCATCGCCCCGAACTACCTCGTCACGCTGGAGGTTCAGGGGCGCCGATCGGGGCGTGCGATCTCCTTCCCGATGGTGATGGCGGTCGTGGACGGACGGCGGTATCTCGTCTCGATGTTCGGCTCCAATGTGGCGTGGGTCCAGAATCTTCGGGCGGCCGGCGGCCACGCGTTGCTGCGACACGGACGGACCGAGCGAGTGCGACTCGAAGAGATCGAGATCGAGAAGCGCGCCCCGGTACTCAAGGCCTATCTGCAGCGGGCACCGGGAGCGCGACCGCACGTGCCGGTGGACAAGGATGCGCCGATCGAGGAGTTCGAAGCGATCGCCGCACGGATCCCGGTGTTCCTCGTTCTCGCGGATGTTTGATGCAGGCCCCGCTCCGCCGACTACAGCGGATCTGCCCCTTGACCCACCAACACCTGTTCGAGCGCGCGCACCAGCTCGTCCTCGGACCAGGCAGGCGGGCGCAGGTGGAATGGACCGCCGGTGATTCGCTGGATGCGCGCATCGAGCAGCACGGAGCGGCTCGGAAGGTGTACTGCCCGGATCGAGAAGTCCGCTTCGCTGGCCCCGAACCAGAGGAACGGCACCGAGAGCGTGACCAGGAGCCGGGGCGTGAGCTCCTCGATCCGCAGGAGAAGGGCGGTTTCGACTCCCGCTTCCGCCAGCGGCTGGAGAACGCTCTCCTCGGGCAAGGGGGCCCACGGCGAGAAGGGACGGACCCCACCCGGCGGTGCGAGCGACCCGCAAGGCAGGGCTGCGAACGCCCGCGTGAGCGCGCGGCCGGCCATCGCGAGGCGCTCCGCGGCCTCCTTCTGATCGGAACGCCAGGCCGCCTCCGGGAGAACGGCGACGACACCGAGGCCGGATCTCCGAGGCGTGCACAGCGGCATCTCCCCCGCCGCGACGTAGACACTGCTCGACGTAGTGCCGCAACCCATGAGCACGGCCGCTACCGCCAAGACGAGAGCTCTCATCCCTCATCCCGATTCATGCCTGTTCGTGCGGGAAACCTACCCGTCGGCTCTGCCGGGACGCAACGACGGCGGCCGGTCAGCACCCCCGACGAGCCCGCGCCGCCTGGGGAGAGCAGCTCGACGCGTGGCCACAGGGACCGGCAGGTTCGGACCACGGCCCCACCGTGGGTGAGCGATGCGCCGACTGCGGGTGTGAAGGAGAGCGATGGCATCCGCATCAGCCGGCTCCGCCGTGCGATACGCGATCATTCTCCGACTCCGTCGCCTGCGGAACGACTTCCCTATTGCTCGCTGCCCCAGATCGTCTTCACCTTGGCCGTCCCCGTCACCTGCTCGGGCGTGTAGCCGCCCTGGTGATGGCGCGGACCCGGGTAGTGGGTGACGCGCCAGCCCGCGTAGTCGCGGTTGCCGCCGTACTTGGGGTTCGCGAGAAATCCCAAGATCGTGTGCACCCGCACCGTCTCGAAGAACGCTGCGCTCGGGCCTGCATCGGCCGGCCAGCCCTTGGCCCGCCCCGCTTCGAGGGCGGTGAGTAGAGAGTCCTGCTCGGCCTCCGTGAGCTCGACGAACGTTCGGCCGAAGCCAGCGCGCGACGCGACGTCGGTCCCACGCAGACCCCCCCGATAGAGCGGCCGCGCGGCGGCCTCCTCGTTGGCGAGCGCCTTGTCGATGAAGTTCGTGCAGCCGGCCTCGCGTGCGCCCGGCTCGTGGTCGGTCGGCAGGATGCGCGCGGTGATCGCCTCGAGCGTCTTCCACTCGGCCGCGCTCAGCGTGCTCGGCTCGGAGGATTCCGCCGCCGCGAGCGCTGCGCGCGGCCAGGGGAGCTGCGCCGCCAGCCAGAGGCCGCCTCCGAACAGCGAACCGTCTCGGAGGAAGGATCGCCGCGAGAGCACCGGATCCGTCATGCCGATTGCTTCTTCGCTTCGCGCACGAAGTGGTCGGCCACGCGATAGGCGTTGGCGAGGATCGTGAGCGTCGGGTTGTAGCCGCCGTTGGTCGGCATCACGCTGCCGTCCACGACCCAGAGGTTCGGAACCTCGTGGCTCCGGCACCAGCGATCCACCACCGACTTCGACGGATCGTCGCCCATGCGACAGGTGCCGTGGTTGTGCGCGTTGCCCTTCTGCGGCGTGTGCTCGTCGATCGCGACGCCAGGGATGCGGCCCGGGTGCACCTCCTTCGCGCCGGCCGCCTGGACCAGCTCGACCAGCTTCTTCTCGTACCAGCGGTTCATCGCGATGTCGTTCGGGTGCTGCCGCTTGGTGAAGCGCGGCACGGGCAGCCCGAAGCGATCCTTGACGCTGGGATCGAGATCGACCCGGTTGTCCGCCATCGGCAGCTCCTCGCAGATGCCCGCCACGGTGAGCGTGCGCGGAAAGCCGCGCATGCGCTCCTTCAGCGACGCGCCCCAGCTCCGGCCCTCGCCGCGCAGCGCAGGTTCGAGCACGAGCGCGTAGGCGATCGGCTGGTGGGTGAAGGTATTCAGCTCCGCGACGACACCGCCGCGGATGAAGCCCCGCTTCGGGTCGCTCGGGTGCAGGTCGTCGAACGCGGCGAACGCTTCGTAGCCCGTGTAGCCGCGCAGGTCTTCTTCGAAGATGCCGACCGCGGCTGGATGGTGGTGGAACTGGAGATTGCGCCCCACCAGCCCCGAGCCGTTGGCGAGCCCGTGCGGGAAGGCGCTCGAGGTCGAGAGCAGCAGGAGCTGGGCGGTGCCGATGGTTCCAGCCGACACGATGACGTGTCGAGCGCGCACCTCGTGGGCCGCTCCCGCGCGGTCGAAGTAGCGCGCCCCCGTCACCCGGCCGTCCTTGGTCGGCAGCTCGAAGACCATCGCATCCGGGCGGAGGTCGAGCCGGCCGGTCGCCTGCGCGCGCGGCAGCGAGACCGAGAAGGTCGTCCCCTTCGCATGGATCGGGCAGCCGTAGGACCGGCAGGCGCCGCCGTACATGCAGCGCGGCCGTCCGGCGTAGGGCTGCGAGTTGATCGCCACCGGCACCGGGAAGGGCGTGTAGCCCCTGGCCTTCGCTCCCTTCGCGAACTTCTGCGCGGAGACGCGCTCCGGATGCGCCGGGTTCGGGAAGCCCTTCTTGCGCGGCGCGGCGAAGGGGTTCGCTCCGGCCGTCCCCGACACCCCGAAGTCCCACTCCGCCTTCTCGTAGAAGGGCTCGAGGTCGTCGTAGCCGATCGGCCAGTCGGCGAGGCTCGCACCGGCGACCGGGCCTTCCGTCGAGAGCACCTTGAATTCGTCGGGCCGGAAGCGCCACGACCAGGCTGCCCAGTGCGTGAGGGTCCCGCCCACGCAGTGCGCGATCTGGCTGAAGCGGCCGGTCTCCGCGGGCTTCGTCGCATCCGGCCGGAAGGTCTCGAGCTGATCGCGCGAGAAGACCTGGTCGCGGATCACGTTGCGCAGCTCGTCGTCGTCGAAGTCGGCGAGCGAGAGCTCGGGCCCGCGCTCGAGCGCCACCACCCGGAACCCCGCGGCCGTGAGCTGATCGATCATCACGCCGCCGCCGGCGCCGGTTCCGATCACGCAGACGTCGCACTCGTACCCCGGCATGTCGTCATCCTACACCGTTTGGACCCATGGGTGCTTCGGATCTGAGGTGCGCATCGCGCATCGACGTACGCCCACGCACGGTCCTTCGATCGAAGGAACACGGCCATTCATCTCCATGGGGAGAATTGGCATGCGACCTGATCGCCGCGGTGGAGCCGGATCCTCGCAGCCCGAAGACGCGCTCTAGCCCTTCGCCAAGAGAATCATCTGGGTGCAGCGGAACAGGGCGATCACCTTGCCGCTGGCCTCGTCTTCGACCGATACGTCCCAGACGTGCGTCGTGCGTCCGCGATGAGCCGGAACCGCAGTGGCACGAATCGACCCGCCCTCGCGGACCGTGCCGAGGAAGTTGGCCTTCAGCTCGATCGTCGTGAAGCCAGCTCCTTCGGGGATGTTCGGTCCCATGCCGCACGCACAGAGCCAGTCGGCCAGCGTGATGACCACCGGCGCCCAGAGGTAGCCGGTGCCTGCGACCAGAGGGGCGGTGACCTCGAGCCGGCCCACCACCCGATCGGGCGCGCACGAGAGAACCTCGACGCCCACCAGGCCAGGATGGCGGGAGCGAGCGAACTCGTTGAGCCGCGCGACGCGCTGCTCGGAGGTCTCCTGCCGCATTTCACTCCGTGCTCGGGCCGCCGCCGCGAGGATGCCACCATGCCCGGATTGCGGCCAGGTCCGCCGTCAGGGACCTGGCGCGCGTGACCACCAGCGAGTGCTCGCGGTGAACCGCAATCGGACCGCCGATTGGTCAGTCACGGTCGGGTGCGCCGAGCGGGAAGAGCGGGCGATTTGAACTTCATGTCGCGCCCGCGTCCGATTCCAACGACGTCCATCGCGCCCCACTCGAGGTGCGCGATCCGGGGTGACGCCTTCACGTTCCATTTCCTCGCTCGCCGAATGTTCTCACCGCCATCTATCGCGGATCCAGCCGAACGAAGCATCGCGGCGGGAAGCCGGTCAGGATCCGGAAGACTACACCGAGACGATTGTCGGCTTCGACGCGATCGTGCTCGGTGCCGGCGCCGGGGACGGGGACGGCCGTGTAGTCGCCCTTCTTGCCATCCACGGTCGCCTGCACTTCCGGCCGCTCCAGGGCCCGGTGGTACCAGGCCCGCGGCCAGTGGTTGGCTGCGACGTAGAGGTGCCCATCGCTCATGAGGCGGGATACGACGCGGTCGTGCGGCGTTCCATCCGCGTCGAAGGTGGTGATGACCAGGGTCGACCCGGTCGCGGGCTGGAAGTACCCGATCGAGGACTCGAACGCGACGACGATTCCCACGTAGACCACGAGAACGACCGCGATGATCTTGAACGCCTTCACCGATCCACTCCCATGCGGCTGTGCGCCCTCCCCTGAGTGTCGGCCGGCGGATGCCGCCGCGTCAATCACCCATCGGCGGCCAGCGGCCACGCGACCCCGCACGGCCGCCAAGGCAGACGGCCGTGAGCTGCGGCGTCTCCTTGGAAGGTGGGCGTCGTGCGCACCCGCTCGCGCCGCATCTGCCGGCTATTCCCACGCAGGAGCCCGCAGGATGACGGAGAACAGAAACGCGGGCAGGATGGTCGAAACCGAGTTCGCGAACAGCTCCGGCGTGAGTTCGGCCCATGGCAGCCTCGCATAGGTGCCGGCGTGAATGTTGAAGGTGATGTCGAGAAGCCCGATGTAGAGACCTGCACTCGCCGCGGCAGCCGTCATCAGCAGGCCCCAGCGCCGCTTCCGACGTAGACCGAACGCCCCGAGGCCGCAGCAAAACACGATCCATGCATTGCTCGGAATCTGAGCGACCTGGAGCTGGCGGCTGCATTCGACACCTTCGGACAAACGCAAGCCGTCGAGATAGGCGAGCCAGTAGATCGTCGTTCCGAGAGCTGTGAGCCAGAGCAGGAACTCTGCGGTCCGCATGGATCCCCTTGCCATCGCGCTACCTCCGCTGGTCGACTACCTCCACGCGGTCCATCGCGCTGAAGATCGGCGCGATCGGTGGTTCGACCGTATGGGAGCTCATGGAGCATTCCGCATGATCCCTATCGCGCAACGCCGATACCGATGTGGGTGAACCACGTCGTCCCGGTCTTCTCGCGCCAGCTGAGGGCCAGCGGCACTGGAACCGCAGATGTCGCGGAAGGCGTGCCTGAACGAGGCGAAGCCCGCCAATCACCCATCGGCCGCCAGCGAGCGGCCGTGCTCAGGCGAGCGCGAATCGCGGACCGAAGCTCCATCGACCCGCCCGCTTGATGGCGAGAGTCACCTCCGTCGCCGTGCACTGGATGGGCAGCTTCGCGTTCGTGGATTCCAGGAAGCGACTCGCGAGGTCCGTGAGCGACGGAGCCGGTGGCTTCTGCGCGAGTGTGAGATGAGGGACGGGGAGGGTGAACGCCCCGCCGTAGGGCGGCGTATCGGGGAACCGGGTGGCCACGGTTCGGGTGAGAGCGTCGAACGGCTCGAACGGCTCTGGAGCGAGATAGATTGCGCCCGGAAAGCCACATGTCCCGCACAGGCGGAACGTGAAGCGGGAGATGCCGGAGAAGAGCGCGCGCAGCTCGTCGAGCAGGTCCGAACTGAGATTCCCCGGAGCGCGAAATGGGTAGAGCACGGTGATGTGGGCAGGCATGCCTCGAAGCGCCGAGCGGTCGAACTCGCTTCGAATCGGTGCAACGAGGAGCTCGACTTCGGGGACGAGCACGACCAGCGCAGACTCGTCGGCTCCAGGCACTGGTGATTGCTCCTCCGCCCCAGCGTCGAAGCGAGCCTCCGGCGGCGCCCGCGACCGTCAGCCCACCGGGCTCGCCGAGCGGCGCACCTCCGCGCCGGGCACCAGCGCGATTCCGAACTCCCGGCGAATCTCGATCAAGGGCACCGACAGATAGCCGGCGAACTCCGACCAGGGCCAGCGCTTGCGCATGCGAACGCAGCGCCAGAGCACCAGGGGCACCACGGCAAGCGACCGAAGGCTCACCCTCGCGATCTCGCTCCACTCGAGCTGCTCGTAGATCTCCTGCGATTCGGGCAATCGGTAGGCGCGCAGAAGGCTCAAACCTGCGGTCGTACCGAAGAAGCTCCAGATCTTGACGACCGCTTCGTCCGCGAGCGAGGTGCTGCAGCCGAAGACGACGTGGGCAGCGTCGTGACAACGAAAGAACTCGCGCGCTGCCGGGGATATCCCGCGACCGCTGACGAGGCCTTCGTGGCTCGCGTAGTACTCCGACAGACCTTCCTGAAGGGTCTGGCCCGAGTCGGACAGTTGGTATCTCAGCACGTGTGCCGCCCGGCGGTTGCGGCTCGATGCGAGCCGCTCGCATGCCACCGAGTGTCGATCGCCGGAGGCCTCCGCGTCAACTACCCGACCGGCGGCATCGGAGAGGCGACATGGCGCGCGCACCCGCTTCGCGGTCGGCATGAGCTTCGACGAAGCGCCAATGAAGGCCGCCAGGAACCATCAAGACGCCATTGGCGGTGAACTCGATGTGCGCCATCACGATGCCGCGAAACCAGGCCACGGCTGAAGGCCGACGGCTTCAGTGCTCTGCCGTGTGCCGCACCCACGGAGCGCGAAGCCAGAGTCCGAGAGCCGACAGGGCTCATGCGCTCGCGACGGCGAACATGAGAGCCACCGAGAAAAGAGGTCCATGCTCATGAATGCTGCATGGGCCCGCGGATCGAGCTGCCGCGTGGGCTCGAGCGCACTGCCTGGAAACAGCAGCGAAATGCAGGAGAGGCCAGCGACAGCGGAGCCGAACGCGAAGAACGCACACAAGGCGATGAGCCCTGCGGAGAGGCGGTGGGTTTCGACGTCCAGCCTTCGTCTCGTCAAGCCGCAGCCCTGATGAGCAGGACCGGAACGACCCGCGCCAGATTCGCGAACTCGTCGACTGTTCCAGTCACGCGCCGACCCAGGAGAAGCGGGCCGATGAACCACCGGTACGCCCAAGGATGCGTTCGGGCGTATTCGCGGAGTGCCTCCACGGCCGCGTGCTCATCGAGAACCGAGACTTCCGCTGCGAACTGGCGGCGGCCGACTCGTGCCTGGGCGCGCGCGTTCACCTGGAGGTTCCGGAACCACTGTGCGCGCCTGCCCCAAGCCGACGCGACGAGCAGGCCGCTCGTGGACGCATCGTGGCCGATGACTTCGAGCACGACTCGGCGTGACAGACCCGTCTTGCGGCCTCGAACGGCGAGCTGCACGAAGCGTTCCCCGAGCACCCATCCGAAGTTGGCACGGTAGAGCACGCCGGGGAAAAGGAGCACCCACCGCAGGGGCGGCCGAGTCGGATCGAGCTTCGCGAGCGGTGACTGCAATGAACCCGAGTCCAGTGCGCCGCCCGTCGCGGCCAGTTGGGCGGCGCTCCGCGGCTGCCTCCAAGTGTCCCCCGGCGGACGCCGCCGCGTCAACGCTCACCGTCGTGTCGAATGCCGGCCAACGGGCGACCTTCCGATCGCCGTCATCTCACCCGCACGCCGAGCTTCGCGTCCCAATGCAGAGGCCTCGACGCCTTCGCCAGGGGACTCTCCGGCACCTGGCCGATCGACACACCGTATCTCCAGTCCGGCGGGCAGATGGCGATGAAGCGCGCGTAGCCGCCGACCCCGCCCTGGAACTTCGGAAACCCGATGGCCACGAGCGCGCCCGTCTCGGGCACCTGATCGAGATTCGCAACGCCTTCCGCCTGCGTGTAACCGTTCTGGAGCAGCCACGCCTCTCCCTCGAGGGTGGGCGTGGCGTCGGTGTCGAGCGGTTCGTGACCATGGAACAGGATGTGTCGCCGCTCGTGCAAGAACTTCAAGGCCGCCAGCGTGACGCCCGGGAAGGGCCGCCGCGTGGAGAGCTCGGGATCAGGCCAGTCCTTCGACCAGCCGGAACGAACGAACACCACGGACCCCTCTGGAATCTGGCCGTGCCTGGCCTCCCAGTGCTGGACGTCCTCCACCGAGAGGGCATAGCCCGGATCCTTCGCAACCTGATCCACGATGGACACCACGACGAGCGGGCGGACGGCGAACGTCGGCGGCAGCTCGTCGATGCCGGGATAGTCTGGATTCCAGTGCGCCGGGGGATCGAGCTGGGTGCCGAGCTGATCGGTGGCCAGCACGTAGCGGGTCGCCTCGAACCCGTCCCTGGTCCAGCTGTAGGGGATGCCCGTCCTGGGATCCACTGCGGGCCCGAAAGCAGAGGCTCCGAATCCCGCCCACACCGGGATCGATGGAGTGATCGTGTGGGTGAGGTCGACGTACTTGGCGCCCTTCAACGCGTGCTCGTACATCCGCCAGAGTGGCGGCGTGGCGTCGTAGGAGCGAGTTGCGCATGCTGCACACACGAGCGAGACCAACAGGGTGACGCCGAATCGGTTCATTGAGGCTGCTCCTGCTGGTGCGCTACCGCACGCTCGCAATCGCCTTCAACTCGATTGCGAGCCGAGGATCGGGAAGTTGATGCACGGCAACCGTGGTTCGAGTGGGTCCAGAGACGCCGAAGAACAGGTTCCAGGTCTCGTTGAAGCCACCATAGTCGGCCATGCTGACGAGAAAGACGGTTACATCGGCGACGTCGGCGAGGCCGAGGCCTTCTGCTTCCAGGGCCGCACGCAGATTCTCGATGCAGCCCTCCGTCTGGGCGCGGATGTCGACTTCGAGCGCGCCCGCGAGCCCGCGTGAAGCCCCTTTGATGGAGTTGTCCGGCTGGCGCGCGCTCACCCCAGCAAGGAACAGAAGGTTCCCGGCCCTTCGAGAGCGGGCGTACTGCGTGAGCGCCGGCGCGCCCGAGAGATGACCGCCCTTCGCTTCCTTCATTCGTGGTGCCCAACGGTCTGCGGCGCAGCCACCGCCGCGATGCCTGGAAGCGCCCCGTTGGGAGATTTCCCCGGATCCCGACGTTCGGCAAGAGACGCCGACCCAGGATGAACGCTGTCGTCCTGCTGAACGAAGGTCGCTCTGCGATCGACGTCGCCCGGCCTTGGTACCTGGCTCCAGTGCCGCTTGGCCGCAAGTACGTCGACGAGACGCTGTCGCCACGCTCGGCGATCGGGTGGGTGGGTCCGCCCGGAAGAACGCGGCGAGAACCTCGTCCCTCGTTTATCGCTCAGAAATCGACGAAGTGGCGGAAGTGCCGGAGATCGTTGGTCTCTGCAGTGCGTAGGACCACCCAATCGTGACCGTCGTCCCCGGGCGAGGTTTCCTCGACACGCCAGTCGAGGTTGGTCAGGAAGAAGGAAACGGCGCGTTGGATTCCGGGAAGGTTGTAGTCGTCGAGAAGCACGATGGCGCCCTTCGGTAGCAATCGCCCGAGGTAGAAGAGATCGAGGAACACGCTGTCGAATCGGTGGTTCCCATCCACGAAGCCGAGATCGAATTGGCGTCCCTCCTTCAGGAAGGCCGGCAGCGCGATTTGAGAGATTTCATCGTGGTACTCGACCAATGAGATGACGCCCGCCTCCCGGAGTACCTGGAGGCCGCAGCCGGCGAATCTGCCCGCCTGAAACGGATCCAGGACCACATGTCGGGCAGAGGGGTTGCCGGATCGAATCAGACCCGCACAGATGTAGAGCGCCGAGACGCCATAGGCGAGGCCGATCTCAATCGTCTTGGTCGCCTTCTCTCGAACGACCCATCTCGTGAGGGCTTCTCCCTCTCCGGCACTGATGGAGACAGTGCGGACATCGTGCCTCGACCCGTCCGCTTCTGCGATCATCGAACCATCGGTGATCAAGCGATCGATGACCGATCGCACTCGGTCCGCAGCAATCGTGGGCTTGCCGTCACACTCCAGCTCGCCTCTCCCTACGACGCCGGACTGCACTGCGCCACGATCGGAACGGCGCCGGCCCGCTCGGGTGGGGCAGCTTGCTCGAGCACAACAGAAGCGCGAATCCAAGGCGGCCGAGCCATCGCACGGATCTAGCTCTTCGGCAGCTCGCGGATCTCGACCGTTCCGCCGGCCTCGAAGACCGGATTGCCGATCACGAGTTTGCCCGCGTCGCTCAGGCTTTCGGCCTGGATCCGGATGTAGCCGGAAAGATGCCGCGTGATGCCGGGCACGGAAGCGGATTTCGACGCGCAGACGCCGTCCCCGATCGAGCTGCCGCCCTGGAAGGCGCCCGCCCGTCTGAGCTTGGCAACGTACGCGGCCCACTCTTCCGGGCGATTGCCCTGACCGCCCGAAGTGTCGTCATGCATGAAGAGGATGTAGTCGTTCATCGCCCTTGCCCGCGAATCATTCGTCTTCCCGACGGATGGACGGTCACCTACGGCTGCCCGTAGACCACGGAGTGTCATACGGGGGACGCCGCCCCGTCAACCACGGAGACGAACGACCTCTCGGACGCGCTCCGCTGGTCTTGCACCGCGCCTTCACGCCGTTGCGCCACATGCCAGAGCACACCGCACGGATCCACCACGTACGCAACACGAAGACCCCGGGGCTCATGCTCCATAGTCCTCGGCCACCTCGACGACGCAGAAGAGATTGCCGTCTGGGTCTTCGAGAACGACGTAGTCGGCTCCAGAGCCATACCGCCACGGATACCGACCCGCTCCCAGCGCCACCAGTCGCTCGACCTCGCTTTTTTGGTTGGTCGTGTACAGATCGAGATGAAGCCAGCTGCGTTTGCCAGAGCGACGAACCGGGGCCTGATCGATGGAAACGTTCGGACCTCGACCGACCGGGTCTCGAAGAATGACGAAACCGCCATTCGGGTCCGTGTGCTCGATCTCGTAGCCGAGCGCCGCCTTCCAGAAGGCGGACATCCTTTCGTATTCGAAGCAACGGATCACGATTGACCCGACCTGGACGCGCTCGAATCTCTTCTTCTTGGTAGCCATGATCCCGATTCCAGGTCCAGAGCACCGACGTTCTCGGTGCCATACAACGGATGGACGCCGACTGCGGCCGCCGTGCACCCCGAGTGTTGACCGCCGGCCGCCGCCGAGTCAACTGTGGCACGCAGATCGCGGACGTGGTCCCGCTGTCGTCGGTGTCCACTTTTCTGGGGAAGTTCAGACGGCCGCCGCGGCCTCCAACTTCCTTGCTAGAATCCGTCCTCGCACTTGGGTGTTGCTGCGACCCTCGGAGGCGTCGGCGGCAGCTGAACCCCCGGTCCGTTGGGCGGCCGGCAAGAGCGAAGGCGCACCAAGAACCTGCCGGCGTCGACCGGCTGTTGTCTCGACCAGCGATCCTGCACGTTGCGATGAGCGCGAACAAGATCCACGCCGACCAGATTGACACGGACGAATTCCTTGTCCGGCGTCTGCTCGCAGATCAGTTTCCGCAGTGGGCTGACCTGCCCATAACAGCCGTTGCAACTTCCGGCACCGAGAACGCGATATACCGGCTCGGCGATGAGATGGGAGTGCGACTGCCGTATCGGTCCGGGAAGAACGACCAGTTCGAAAAGCTCGATCGTTGGCTGCCGAGGCTTGCTCCACGCCTCCCGCTCCCGATCCCGGAACCGCTGGCCCGCGGTGCGCCCAGCAAGGAATACCCTGCGGCGTGGTCGATCGTCCGATGGCTCGACGGCAGAGAAGCGACGCTGGAGCACCTGGACGATCCCGTCGAGGCTGCCAGAACACTCGCCGAGTTCGTGCGCGCGCTGATCGCGATCGATACGGCGGGTGGACCAGCACCAGGAACGCACAACTTCTGGCGCGGCGTGCCGCTCGCGGCCCGCGATGAAATGACTCGCAGGCGCATCAGGGAGTCGGCGGGCCTCGTCGACACGGAGGCCGTCACACGAGCCTGGGAGCACGACCTCGCGGCCCCAGTCTGGGATGCGCCGCCAACTTGGCTGCATGGCGACTTGGCCCCGGACAACATGCTGCTCGATGACGGTAGGCTCAGCGCGGTGATCGACTGGGGGGGCTTGGGCGTGGGCGATCCCGCCACCGAGCTCCTCCCCGCCTGGAACCTGTTCCGTGGCGCAAGCCGAGAAGCCTACCGCGAAGCCCTCGGCTTCGACGACGCGACCTGGGCGCGGGGTCGGGGGCTGGCGCTGTCCACATCAATAGTCGCGCTTCCCTACTACAACAACACGCTTCCAGTCAGGGCGAGGCGTGCGACCGATGTGATTCGCGAGGTGCTGGCCGATCAAGACCGGGAACCATGACGTCGGCGCCGCGCCCCGCGGCCCAACAAGACTGCGGCTGACCGTTTACGCCGCTTCACGCGGCGGGCGCGAGTGTGCCCCGCAGAAGCCCTTCGACACTCAGATCCTCGTCAAGGTCCGGCCAGTGGATGCCAACGCCGTTCGCGATGACACGAAACTTTTGTCGATCTGCGGGTGAGGCATGGAGCAAGCGCGGGAACCAAGCGAGAGGTCGAAGCGTCGCGATGGATCCGGCCCCCCAACGGAGGGCCGCCAACCTCCGGCCGCGCGCGGTGCTACCACGACTCGTGTCGAGCACAGCCTTCCGCGCAGCTGATGCCGCCGCCGCCAGCTTCAGCGGCTCGATCCTCATCGAGGCCTCCTCCTGCGGCTACTCCACTCGGAGTAGCCCGGATGCCAGTCATCAACACGCGCATCCGCGCAGGAGGAGACCCGTGCGATTCTACAACGGACAGCGCCGCCTCGTAGCCCAGCGCCCCGATCCCTACCGCTGGGTCCCGTTCGGTGGGGGCACGCGGCGCTCGGCGGCGCGTTCTCGATGTTCGAGGTGCGGACGATCCTGCGCACGATGTTCCGCCGGGTGCGCTTCCGGGTGGCCACGACTCCACCCGAGGAATACAGCCGCTCGTTGCGGTGTAATCCTTGCTCCGCGTCACGGCGGACGCGTGATCCTCGACCCCGTGAGAGATTGAGCGCGTTCGAGTGAGAGCGATGCTGCCACTCGCCAGGGATCGGCGGAGACCACCAACGGGGGCCTCCATGCTCATCGATGAGTTCCTGCCGATCTACGATTTCTCCGAGCACCATCGCATCGAGATCCGTGTGCCCATCGAAACGGTCTATGGCGTCGTTCGGAGGCTGGATCTGACCGGAACCCACTTGCTCCGAGTGATCTTCTGGTTGCGCAGTGTTCCCGCGCGACTGCAGGGCCGCAAACCTCTGGGCCTCACTCTGGATGACCTGCAGGATCTCGGACTCGTCGTGTTGGGTGAAGTGGCTCCGCACGAGCTGGCGCTGGGATTCGCCGGGAAGCCGTGGACGGCCTCCGGCGAGTTCGAGAAGTTGAAACCGAGAGACTTTCGCGAATTCGCGACGCCCGGGTTCGCGAAAGGCGTGTGGAACTTCACGCTGGAGCGACTGCCACATGGGGGCACCCTTCTCGCGACTGAAACCAGGGTGAGGTGCAGAGGAGGCATTCAATGCGCCACGCAGTTGCCGGCTGGCTCGCCCTTGCCCTTTCCCTCATGCACGCGGACGCTCATGCCACAGGCTTCATGGGCCTCGGCTTCCTAGTAAGCGATGAGAACAACGACAGCCTCGCAGCAGACGTCTCGGGTGACGGCTCGGTGGTGGTTGGGTCGGCGACGACCTCGACTGGCTTCGAGGCGTTCCGGTGGACCTCGAGTAGCGGCGCGATGCAGAGCCTCGGCGTGCTGCCCGGATCCACCGAAAGTGAGGCTCACGGCGTTTCTGCCGACGGTCGTGGTGGGGAAGAGCCTCTCCTCAGGGGCTGAGGAGGCATTCCGATGGACCTCGGCGGTTCACACCCCAGGTTGACGCCAGAAGGCTACCAAACCAAAATTGGAACGCGCTGTTGGCCGTCCGCTGCAGCCTTGTTAGACGGCGCGCTTCCCAGGAGCTTGAACGAAATGAGCAAGACGGGCCAAAAGGTGCTGGGTGAGGCTCTGCAACTTGAGCTCTCGGAACGAGCGGAGCTCGCAGCCGAGTTGCTCGCGAGTCTCGATGGAGAACCGGACGAGGACGTGGAAGCCGCGTGGGCAGCTGAGATCGAGCGCCGGGCTGCACGGGCGCGGTCCGGCGAGGACGCGGGAAGACCATGGCCCGAGGCACGTGACGCGGCCAAGGACGCATTGGGCAGGCGTTGACGCTCCCGGTTCGGATCAGCGAGGAGGCGGATGCCGAGATGGCAGAGGCCGCCCGCTGGTACGAAACGCATCGCGTGGGTTTGGGCACGGAGTTCTTGGCCGCGGTTGACAGCGCAGTGATGGGCGTTGCGGAGAGGCCGCGGATCGGTTCGATGGTCCCTGGCGTTTCGGATGAGGCCATCCGTCGGAGACCCCTGCGCCGCTTCCCCTACCCGGCTTGTTGGGCGGCGCGCTTCGTTAACTCGCTACTCCGCGCACGACCCATGCTTTGGCAATTAGGCAGATCGAGCCATCGGACTCTCGATGAAGGGAACGGCTGAGGTGTTCGGCCAAGGCCTCGCGCTGACCGGATTCGAGACTTGCAACATAGGACGGCGCGGGCCCCGTGCCGCCCAGGAATGGAGTCCAGAACTTGGCAAAGGCGGAGAATCGGGTCGGAATCTCGAGGGACTCGCAGAGAACATTGGCCAGACCGGCGCCGCGAAACAGCATCTCGAGCGCATCCGGTCGGCAGATCGGGAAGCGCCGACCTTCGTCTAGGACGCTAGCATTGGGGTCCAGGGCTGCTGCGGAATCCCAGAAGCGCCGCAGGAATTCCATCTGACCCGCGTAGTCCCACACGCAAGCCGACACGAGGCCACCCGTGGCGGCGATGCGGCGCATCTCTTCGATTGCGGCCTCGGGTTTGGGAAAGAAGTTCAGGGCGAAAGCGGAAGCAACGCTGTCGAACCCGCCGGCGCGAGTTGGAAGGTGACCGACCGCTGCGACGACGAAGGAGATTCGCCGATCGACCTGGCGCTGACGGGCGTACTCGACGAACGACTCGGAAGGGTCGCATGCCACGACGGAGGCAGGGTGGGCCCTGGCACAGATCGCGTCGCTGAGAGCGCCAGTGCCACACCCGACGTCCAGCCAGTGGGCGGTCGGGCGTACCCGCAACCACGATACGAACCGCGGCGCAAGGAGACGGCTCCACCGACCCATGAAGTCCTCGTAGGTCGCGCCGGCCGCCCACTTGTCGCTCGCCTCGGGCATGACACTTCGTTTCTTTGCGCCGCCCTCTATGTGGGCTCTGCCGTCAAGCTCCGAGTTGGCATTCTACTCCGGCTCCGGTGTGGGTCGGAGATCGATCGTGCGGGGGCGGCTTCGATCTGAGCCCGGCCCCGTGCCGGGACGACCCTCTATCCGTGTCGGCTGGGTCGCGGCCGATCACCGCATCCTGTGTTCGCCTTCCGGCGACGGTGAAGCCTCGAGGCGGGAGCCCCATCCAACGGTCGGTTCGCTCTGCGAACCCGGCGGCACAACGGACTCTCCGCTCCCTCGCACGCGATCGTTCTCCTCCTCGGTCGTGTCTCGGCTATCGCACGCGCAACACCGGCTTGAGCACTGCGCCCTCCGGCACAACTCCCGTCTCGAGGAACCGCCACAGCGCGATCAAGAGCTTGCGTGCGAGCGCAACGATCCCGATTCGCCGCAGCCGACTGCTGCCGTGACCAAACCGTTCCTCGTACCACCGCGTGAGTGCGCTCTCTGGCTGGAAGCGCAGCCAGCCCCAAGCGATCTCGATCGCCATGGCGCGCACGTGGCGGTTGCCCGCCTTCGCGATCCCTTGTTCGTGGTGGCTCTCCCCGCTCTGGTAGGGCGTCGGCGTGAGACCGGCGAGCGCACCGATCTGGCGGCCGTTGCGGAAACGGCGCCACCCGAAGAACTCCATCATGTACAACCATGCGCTGTTCGAGCCGATGCCCTGCAGCGCGAGCAGCTGGCTCACCCCACGCATCGTCGGATCACTCATCGCTGTCCGGATCCGCGCCCGCCGTTCCGCCTCGACCGCATCGATCTGTCGGTTCAGCAGCTCCAGCCGCTCCCACTCTTGGTCGAGGCGCCCGCGCAGGCCTTCCGGCAACGAAGCGCCGTCCCAGAGCCGGAGCTCCTCGAGCTGCACGGGCAGCGGCCGACGCCAGTCCACGCGGACTCCCTGGTTGGCGAGCAGGCCCTGGATCCGGTTCGCAAGCCGCGTCCGGTCTCGCTTCATCGTGAGCAGCTCCCGGTGCAGATGCCGGCGGTCTTCGTCCTCCACGCTCGGCACCCGCACCGTGCTCCATACCTGTCGCTCCCCGTTCCAGAAACGCACGAGCAAGATCACGAGTCGCGTGGCGTCCATGCGGTCTGTCTTCGCGCGACGCAGCCGCCGATTGACTTCGATGCTCGAGGCATCGACCACGCGATTGTCGATCCCTTCGCTCACAAGCCAGCGGTGCAGCCAGAAGCCATCCCGACCCGCCTCGTAGCAGGTCTTCACCCCGCACGACGCGGGAAGACCGAACCTCTCCTTCGCGCGTGCGATCTCGCGCTGCACCGCGGCCGTGTCCCGGCCGCTTACCGTGCGCAGGCGTGCTCGCTGCCCAAGGCCCGTCGTGGAGGCGAGCTTCCAGCTCCCCTCCCCGAGCTCGAACGATACGAACAGTTGCGGTTCGGTTGCGGTAGCTTCGATCTCGCGGGTCGCTGCTGTCATCGTCGTGCTCCTCCGTGGTGTGACGACTTCGAAGGAGCCTAACGGCAGCGACCCGCATCCTCCCGCTCTCATGTGCATAGGATCCAACGGATGGCCGCTAAGCTGCGGCCGCCCGTATGCCCCCGAGTGTCGACCGGCGGACGCCGCCGCGTCAACCACCGAACCGGCGGTCGCCGGCTACGGGACTCCGCACAGCAACCAAAGCCGGCGGCCGTCAGCTGCAGTGGTGAGATGGACTCCTCCCGCGACTCGCGCGGCATCTGCGTGCCAGAGTCGCCTTGCGCCCCGGAAAGCTCCGGGGAGGAGGAGTCCGAGATGCAGCCTACGACGATCGCAGTGGATCTGGCGAAGTCCGTGTTCGAGGTTGCGGTGTCGCAGCGACCGGGAAGGGTGGCCGAGCGCCACCGGCTGTCGCGCGGGCAGTTCTCGCGCTTCCTCGCCGACCAGGCTCCGGCCACGGTCGTGATGGAGGCTTGCGGGACGGCTCACTTCTGGGGCCGCGAGGCCGGCGCGCGCGGCCACCGCGTCGTCCTTCTCCCGCCCCATGCGGTGCGCCCCTACGTGCTGCGCAACAAGACCGACGGCGCGGACGCGAAGGGCCTGCTCGAGGCCGTTCGTAACGAAGGCATCCGCGCCGTGCCGGTGAAGTCGGTGGACCAGCACGTCCTCGCGAGCCTCCACCGAATGCGCTCGGCGTGGATGGCGACGCGCACCGCGCGGCTCAACACCCTGCGAGGTCTTCTACGCGAGCTCGGGGTTGCGATCCCGGTGGGTGCGCGCCAGGTCGTGCCGCAGATGTGGGCCTTGGTCTCGGACGCCGACTCCGGGATCCCCGATGCGCTGCGGCCCGTGCTCGCCGAGGCGGCGCGCGAGATCGGCGAGCTCGAAGCCCGCATTCGCGAGGTCGAGCGCTCGCTCGGGGCGATGGCGTGCGCGAGTGATGTCGTGGTGCGACTGCGCACGATCCCCGGCGTGGGGCTGCTCACGGCCACGGCGCTCGCTGCCTTCGTCGGAGACGTGCAGCGCTTCCCATCGGGCCGCCACTTCGCGAGCTATCTCGGGCTCACGCCTCGGGAGTCGTCGAGCGGCCTCCGGCGGCGCCTCGGTGCGATCAGCAAGCGGGGAGATCCCTATCTGAGGATGCTGCTCATCCACGGTGCTCGGTCCGTGCTGCTCCACGCGAAGAAGGCGACGGGCGAACGCGATCGCCTGCGCACCTGGGCGCTCGATCGCGAGCATGCAAGGGGCCACAACAAGGCCGCCGTCGCGCTCGCCAACAAGCTCGCACGCATCGTCTGGGCGGTGTGGCGCCGGGAGCGCGACTTCGGCGCGCCCATCGCGAAGGGAACGCAATGATCGACCCACCACGCGACTGCTTCGAGCACACGACGGTGACGGCGCACCGGTTCTGACCGGGGCGGGGGAATGCCGACAACAAGACTGGCCCATCGAGGCCGTTGTCAGCGATTGGCTCCCCGCGCGCGGCTTTCCATCATGGCCCGGAGCCCGAGAGGCTCCACACGCGAGGCCGGAGATACGACTGCAGTCGGACCCTCTGCGCCGGAACCGAGGGAAGCGAGAATCAGCTTGTGGGAGGAGTCCAGATACGTCTTGTTGGGCAGCGGGCGCTAGCGGTAGACATCTCGACGATGACCAATCTTGACGACCACGACGATCCGCTGTTCGTCGTCTACCGAGTAGACAATCCGGTAGGGGCCTTGGCGAACCCGGTAGCGCTCGGACTCGCCAGCAAGCTTCTGACTCCCCGGAGGACGTGGAGTTCGCGCAAGGCCTTGGATTCGAGACACGATCCGGGCACGCAGCGCTCGAGGCTCGACGGCTTCGAGCTCCTTGGCCGCGGTCGTCTTGATCAGAACGCTATAGCTTGCCACGCCGCCGAAGGGCCTTGACGACGTCCTCGAAGCTGAGACTCCGCTCTTTGGAGCGCTTCTCGAAGGCTTCGAGGTCTTCGGCATCTTCGGCGAGGCTCAGCTGGACCGCCTCGCTCACAAGATCCGAGATGGACCGATCGGCCGCGGCTGCCTTGAGACGAAGCGCGCGATGGACTTCGGCGGGCAGGTAGATCGTGGATCGCTTGGGTACGGCCCCCATCAGCGAATACATACCGTTTGAGCGTCTTGGCGTCAAAGCGTCGCGATGGATCCCGCTGCCCAAGGTTTGCGGCTCAGAGGATGAGCAGGAATCGACTGCGAGGCAATCCCGCAGCCGAGTCGGACCGGGGGTTCGAGCCGGCGAGCTCCAGATCGGACGGAGCGCGTTTCGCGTTCGGTTTCAGGTCTGCGAGCCGCACAGGTCGGGCCCCGCCCTCTCTCAGGTCAGCGCCGCGCGAAGCGAGAGCGCACGGATCGCGTTGTGGACGAGCGCGTACCAGAGCAGGATCGCCTTGGCCTTCTCGCGCCCGCGCACGCGGAGCTTCTCGAGCCCGCGATTGCGTGCGATCGCGTTCACGCACTCCGAGGTCGCCGTGCGCAGCCGGTAGAGAGCCTTCGCCCGCGGCGTGGCCATGCGCCGACGCCAGCGCAGCGTCGCCGGCGTGTCACGCCGGTGACGGCGCCGGTCCCGCGCTCGGGCGGCGCGCGGTCGCTGCATCGGGGGCGCGTAGACGCGACAGCCAGACCCTTCCACCGCGTCGATGTCCGCGAGCACGACGTAGCCCCCGTCCACCAGCATCGCCCCGGGCGACGCTCCGTAGCGCTGCTCGATCTGCTTGCGCATGGGCCCGATCTGGCCGTGGTCCGTTCCCTGGGTCGTGACGTCGACCGCCACGATGATCTGACTCGCCGCATCGGTCGCGAGCTGGCCGTTGTACGCCGGCCGGTAGCCCCCGTCAGCCATCCGCATCACGCGCGCCTCGGGATCCGTCGTCGAGACGCGCAGCTCCTTGGGCGCCTCGTCCAGCCGCGCCTTCGCGCGCTTGCCGCGCTGCGTCTGTGCCTCGTGCAGGGCGCGCCAGCGCTTGCTTCACGCGCTGGTGTCGCTCGCGCGCGGCACGCTCGCGCGCCGCCGCCTCCCGCCGCGACAGCGCACCGGGGAGTCGGCGCTCCCATCTTCGAATGAGTTCGTCGGACGCGACCACGCCTTGCCGCCCAACAGGTCTTCAGCTGCCTGCCCTTCCCACATTCTGCACCTCTCCGATACGCCGCCAGACAAGAGCACAGCGTGGATCGTCGCCGCTTCGTTCAGGGCCTGGCGCTTCCTTCGTGCCCTCCAGTTCACGATAGGCCGCGCAGCGAGGGCTGTGTTCGTGAGCGAGAATCGTCGTCGATAGGCTGCTCGTGAAGGGCGTCGCCTCACCCCGGGAGTCTGCACGCGCCGGCTGGGACGCGTGCCGTGGGGTTCGCGTGGTACCTTCTCCGATCGATCCTCCGCCGTCTCCTCCTTCGCACGCTTCGTTCCCCACGTCGTCCCCCTTGCCCGCTTCGCCTTCTCGCACCGGAGCACCGCCGCCGCACCGTAGTTCTACCGACGTGCACGGACCCGTCCCCGAAGAGCCCGAGTGGCTCCGGCGCGACAGACGCCGCTGCCCGGTGCGCCGGCGTCGGAGCCCGGGGCGCGCGTGCTGGCCGAGATGCGGCGCGCGCTTCGGCTTCGGCATCACAGCCGGCGGACGGAGGAGTCGTATCTCGGGTGGGTGCGACGCTTCCTCGTGTTTCATCGTGGGTCAGATCCGGGCGAGCTCGGTCCGGCCGAGATCACCGCGTTCCTGAACGACCTTGCGACGGTGCGGGCGGTGGCGCCGTCCACGCAGAATCAGGCGCTGAACGCGCTGGTGTTCCTGTCTCGGCGGGTGCTCGCGCTCGACGTGCCGTGCGCGCGCGCAAGCCGCGGCGGCTGCCCGTGGTGCTGACGGTCGACGAGGTTCGGGCCGTGCTCGCGCGGCTCGAGGGCGCGAGCTGGGTGGTGGCGGCGCTCCTCTACGGGTCCGGGCTGCGGCTGCTCGAGGCGCTGCAGCTCCGCGTGAAGGACGTCGACTTCGAGAAGTGCGAGCTGCGCATCCGCGACGGGAAGGGGCGCAAGGACCGCGTGACGATGCTGCCGCAGTCGTGTGTTCGGCCGCTGCGGGAGCAGCTGGTGCGCGCGCGTGCGATCCACGAGAGCGACCGGCGCGCGGGCTTTGATCGTGAAGCACGCGGGGTGTCACACGCTCCGGCACAGCTTCGCGACGCACCTGGTCGAGCGCGGCCAGGACATCCGGACGGTCCAGGAGCTGCTGGGACACCGGAGCCTCAACACGACGATGATCTACACGCACGTGTTGAACCGCGGCGGGATGGGCGTGCGGAGCCCGCTCGATCCGCTCTGACCGGCGCGTTCGGCCCGGCCCCGGAACCGTCCCGCGCCAGGCGCGCGCGACCGAGCGCCCGACCGCCCTATCGCGTCCCGCGCGCCCCGGGCACCGCCGCTGAGCTGGTGGCGAGGGCGGCCGGGATCGCGGGCGCGGCGGTGGGGGGTGAAGTCTCGCCCTCCGCGTCCTCCTCCATCTCGATGCTCGGAAGGATGGGACGGTCGATCGAGCCGGCCGAAGGGCGGACGGCCACGGTGCGGACGGCGACCGGGACGGAGCGCAGCACGGGGGTGGGGACGCGGAGGAGGAAGAGGACGGTCGAGGCGCGGGCGAGCGAGGAGAGGACGAAGATCACGTGGTAGGCGTACTGGGTCTCGCCGATCCGGTGGAGGATCCAGCCGCCGACCAGCGAGCCGCCCACCATCGCCATGGCGTTCGCGAGGTTGAAGGTGGTGAGCACGCTCGTGCGCTCCTCCTCCCGGATGGTCTCGAAGACGAGCAGGAAGGTCGCGAGCTCGTAGGCGCCCCACGCCGTGCCCGCCAGGCACTGGACGCCCAGCAGGTAGGGGAACCAGTCGGAGAAGATCCACAGGCTCGCGAGCGGCACGATGCCGAGCCCACCCACCCAGAGCAGCTGCCGCGCGCCGAAGCGCCGCGCGAGGCCGCCGAGCAGCGGCAGCATCAGGATCTTCGCGCCGAACGAGGCGGCGATGAGGACCATGTAGCTGGCGTAGTCGAGGCCGAGTCGCCCGAGCATGTAGGGCGTGAAGTAGGGCGCGGAGAGGTTCACCGCGGTCTGGACGGAGAGGAGGTAGAGCAGGAGCCGGCCCTCGTGGCTGCGGCGCGGAAGGCGGCCGAGGGCCTCGAGCGTGGGGACGCTGCGGTAGTTCTCCGGCAGTGGAACGGGCTCGCTCGTGCTGGAGAGGAGCCAGGCGCTGGCCGATCGACACGCGGCTGCGACCAGGAAGAGGAGGGCGAAGGCGTGGAGGCGCTCGCCCACCCCGGCGCCGTACTGCAGCACGACGCCGCCCAGCAGGAGGCCGCCCAGGACGCCGATCTGCGTGATGCGCGTCCGCCGCGCGAAGTAGGGCGCGCGCACCCGTGGCGGCACGATGGTGCCGACCCACGTGTTCCACGCGGGCCCCGTGGCCATGCCCGTGCCCCAGTAGAGGCTCGCGACCAGGAAGAGGGCGGCGGTCGGGATGCCGCTGCCGAGCGCTGCGGCGAGCAGCGGCACGAAGGACGCCGCCTGCAGCGATGCGCAGAGCACCACCCAACGGCGGTGCGAGCGCATGCGCCGAACCATCACGGGCGATGCGAGCTGGAGGACGGCGCCCGCGAGCGGCGGCACCGCCGCCAGGAGTCCGGCGGCGACTTCTCCCACGCCCACCGCGAGAGCGAAGGCAGGCAGATAGGTCTCGCCGACGCCCACCATCACGCTGAATGCGGCCGCGTCCGCGCTCATGGCGCGCAGATCTCTGCGTAGCGGGCTCGGGTCGGGAGTGGTCATGAGAGCGGTCGAAGGAACGGAAGGTGCTCCGGGGTGTCAAGACTGCGGCGCCGCGGACCGATGTGGCGACAAAGTTCGAACAAAAGTATGGACCGCCGCATCAGCCTCGTTAGAATCGCGCGCCAGTGGAGTCCGAGCCGAGCACGCCGAGCGTCAGCGAGAACGATCCCGCGGCCGAGCCCGAGGCCGCAAGCGAGACCGGGACCGACACCAGCTCGCCCAAGGCACGTCACCGGGAGACGAGGAGACTCCGTGCAATGGACCGACACAGATCGCCGGAGCCCTCCGGCCTCGGTCCGTCCGGGTCGCGCGCCGGCCGCGAGCGCTTCGACGCCTGGCGCGACATCCCGGCTGCGCAGTGGCTCGACGTCCGCTGGCAGCTGAAGCACACGGTCCGCACGGCGGGCGAGGTGGCCCGCCTCCTCCTGCTCTCCGAGGCCGAGCAGGCCTCGATCGACCGTCTGGGCAGGAGCTACCGCTTCGCGGTGACACCCTACTACTTCTCCCTCATCGATCCGGAGGATCCACACGATCCGATCCGCCGGATGATCGTGCCGTCGGTCGAGGAAGAGGTGGACCTCGACCAGGGCGAGGTCGACCCGCTCGGCGAGAAGGCCGACCAGGTCGCTCCGGGCCTCACCCACCGCTACCCCGACCGCGTGCTGTTCGTGGTGACGAGCTTTTGCACCTCGTACTGCCGCTTCTGCATCCGGAAGCGGAATTGGCGGGGCTCGGACGCCGCTCGCGACCCGCGTGAGGTCGACGAGGCCCTCGCCTACATCCGCTCCCATCCCGGGATCCGCGACGTCCTGATCTCCGGCGGCGACCCGCTCACGCTCCCGATCTCCCAGCTCGAGTACGTGCTGAAGGGAGTGCGCGAGATTCCGCACGTCGAGATCGTCCGGATCGGGTCGCGCGAGCCCGTGATGCTGCCCATGCGGATCGAGCCCGAGCTGGTGACGATGCTCGAGCGCTACGCCCCGCTCTGGGTCAACACCCACTTCAACCACCCGAACGAGCTCACGCCCGAGGCGGCCGCCGCCGTCGACCGGCTGCTCCGCGCGGGCATCCCGGTCAACAACCAGTCGGTCCTGCTGGCGGGGGTGAACGACTCGCTGGACGTGATGAAGGCCCTCGTCCGCGGCCTGCTGAAGATCAAGGTGCGGCCCTACTACCTCTACCACTGCGACGACGTGAAGGGGACGGCCCACCTGCGCACCTCGGTGCGGCGCGGGCTCGAGATCCTCGAGGGCCTGCGCGGCCACACGACCGGCTTCGCGGTGCCCACCTACGTGGTGGACGCGCCCGGGGGCGGCGGGAAGATCCCGCTCATGCCGAACTACCTGGTGAGCCAGGGCGAGAAGGCGATCGTCCTGCGGAACTTCGAAGGCGTGCTGGTGAGCGTGGAGGACGCGCCGCCGGCCGCGGCCGCGACGGTCCCCGGAAGGATGAACGGGCGGGGCAACGGCAAGGGGTCTGGGAACGGCCGCGCGGCGGCTCTTCACGTCGCTGACACCGACGGGCGACGCGGACGCGGCCGCCACGCGAGCGGACCGGGCGGGCGAATCGCCTCGAGCGCTGCCCAGAGCGTGTCGGACCTGCTCGAAGGCGACGCGTCGCGGCTCGTGCCCGCCGGGCTCGAGCACTACGAGCGGCGCGACGCCCTGAGGGCCGACTCGGACACGCCCGCCGAGCCCGCTTTGCCCCCCGTGCGGCCCGAGCCGCCGGGCCGCGCTCCGCGCCGCCGCGGCGCGCGCGATCTCCGGGTGATCCAGGGCTCGTGACGCTGCGCGCGGCCGTCGTCTACAGCCGCTTCCCCGACCGACCCATCGCAGCGGGCGACGACCGGTTCGAGGAGCACGACCTCCCCGACGTCCCCGAGGCCGTGGCTGCCGCGCTCGGGCGCCGCGGCGTCGAGGCCTGGCCGCTCGAGGACGACGCGCGCCTCGTCCCCCGCCTCCTCGCCGACCGTCCGGACTTCGTCTTCAACCTCGCCGAGGGGCTGAGGGGCCGCGGGCGCGAGGCGGTGGTGCCGGCGATCTGCGAGCACCTCGGTCTCCCCTACACGGGATCGGACGGGCTCACGCTGTCGGCGAGCCTCGACAAGGGCGTGTCGCGGCGGCTCGTCGCGGGCGTGGTGGCCGTGCCGGCCGGCGCGGTGGTGCGGCCCGGCGAGACGCCGCCGGCCGACCTGCCGCTCCCCGCGATCGTGAAGCCGGCCTGCGAAGGCTCGAGCAAGGGGATCCACGATGGGCTCGCGGTGGCGAACAGCCGCCGCGTCCTCGAGGCGCGCGTGCGCGCGCTCACCGGACGCTACGGGCAGCCGGCGCTGGTCGAGACGTTCGTCGCGGGGCCCGAGGTGACGGTCGCGGTGCTCGGGAACGCGAAGCCCGAGGTCGCAGCACTGATGCAGGTGCTCCCCCTCGACGGCGCGATCGAGGAGTTCGTCTACACGATCGAGGCGAAGCGCGACTGGCAGCGCCGCGTTCGGTACGCCGTGCCCCCCGAGCTCCCGGCCGAGAGCCAGGACCGACTGCGCGGGGCCGCGCTCACCGTGTTCCGGACCCTCGAGTGCCGGGACGTCGCGCGGCTCGACTTCCGCCTGGCCCCGGGCGGCGTCCCCACCTTCCTGGAGGCGAACCCCCTGCCCGGCCTCTCCCCGGACAAGGGCGACATCGTGTTCGCGACGCGCCGCGCCGGGCTAACCTACGACGACCTCATCGCACGCATCGCCACGCGGGCGATCGTGGAGGCGAGCCGGTCGAAATCGTAGGAGGTCCCCCCCCCATGCCGGAAGAAGTCGCCGAGTACGCGGGCGCGATGGACCGCGGCCTCGAAGGCGTCGTCGCGTGCAGCACGGCCATCAGTGCGATCGTCGGCTCCACGCTCACCTACCGCGGCTACACCATCGAGGATCTGGCCGCGAACTCGACCTTCGAGGAGGTCGTCTACCTGCTCTGGTACGGGCGGCTCCCGAGCCGGAAGGAGTTCGCGGACTTCCAGGCGAGCCTCCACGAGAAGATGGCGCTGCCGCAGCGCTGCTTCGGCTGGTTCCACGGCCTCCCGACCGAGGTCCACCCCATGGACTTCCTGCACGCCGTGGTGGCCGGCCTCTCGCTCCACGACCCCGACGCGAACGTGATCGCGGACGAGTCGAACCGCCGCAAGGCGATCCGCCTGACGGCGCGCCTCGGCACGATCGTCTCGGCGTACCATCGCGTCCGGACCGGACAGTGGCCGCTCCAGCCCGTCCCGGGTCGGTCGATCGCGTGGAACTTCCTCTACATGCTCTTCGGCGAGGAGCCGGAGCTCGAGCGGGTGAAGCAGTTCGACACCTGCCTCATCCTGCATGCGGACCACGAGCTGAACGCGTCCGCGTTCTCTGCGCGCGTCACGTCGAGCACGGAATCGGGCATCTACTCGAGCATCATGGCGGCGATCGGGACGCTGAAGGGCCCCCTCCACGGCGGCGCGAACGAACGGGTGATGCGCATGCTCCAGGAGATCGGCTCGATGGATCACATCGAGCCCTTCCTGAAGGAGGCGCTCGCCGAGAAGCGCAAGGTCATGGGCTTCGGCCATCGCGTCTACAAGGACGGCGACCCCCGCGCGAGGATCCTGCGCGAGATGAGCCGCGAGATCACGAAGCAGACCGGTCAGCCGCATCTCTACGACATGAGCGTGCGCATCGACGACGTGATGCAGCGCGAGAAGGGCCTGCTCCCGAACGTCGACTTCTACTCGGCGACCGTCTATCACGCGATGGGCATCCCGATCGACCTCTTCACTCCCGTCTTCGCCATGAGCCGCGTCTCCGGCTGGTGCGCGCACATCTTCGAGCAGTACTCGAAGAACCGCATCTACCGCCCGCGCGGCAGGTACGTGGGCCCGACGGGGTTGAAGTACCAGGCGGTCGAAGAGCGTTGACCCGCGCCCTCGAAGGTCCATGAAGGTTGCCGTGGTGTACGTCTCGGCGGTCGCGGGGGCGCTGCGCGACGTCGAGAGCGAGATCAACGTCGCCGCCGCCGGCGCAGTGGCGGCGGCGCTCGAGCGCGGAGGGCACCGCGCGTGGCTCGTGCCCGTGTCCGACGCGGGCGATCTCGAGCGCGGCCTCGCCGGCGGTCGCTTCGGCGCCGCCTTCAACCTGTGCGAGTCGCTCGGCGGCGATCCCGCGCGCGAGACCGAGGCAGCGCGGCGCACCGCTGCGCTCGTGCCACGCGTCACCGGCTGCCCTCCCGACGTCCTCGCCCTCGCCCTCGACAAGCCCGCGGTGAAGGCCCGCCTCGCGGCGCTGGGGGTGCCGACGCCGGCCAGTGTGACGATCGAGCCGGGCACGCCGGCCGCGACGGTGCGCGCCGCGGTGCGCGCCCTGCGCCATCCCGTCGTCGTGAAGCCCGCCGGCGAGGACGGCTCCATCGGCGTCGCCACCGCGGGCTTCGCGGAGACGCCGGACGAGTCGGCAGCGGCGGCGATCGCGCTCCGTGACCGGCTCGCGGGGGGAGTCCTCGTCGAGCGCTACCTGCCCGGCCGCGAGCTGCACGTGTTCGCTGCGGGCGGCGCGGGCGTGCCGGAGCTCTTCCTGTTCTCGGAGATCGTCTACGACCGCGAGCCCGGCGATCCCTGTCTCTATACGTACGAGGCGAAGTGGAAGGAGGGCGCGCCCGAGTGGTGGGGCACGGACATCGTCCACGCGCCGTCGATCGAGCCCGCGCTCGCGGGCGGGCTGCGCGCCTTGGCGACGAAGGCGTGGTCGGCGCTCGGCCTCTCGGGCTACGCGCGCCTCGACACGCGCCTCGACCCGGCCGGCGTGCCGCACGTGCTCGAGGTGAACTCGAACCCGGACCTCTCGCCGAGCGAGGGTCTCGTCGAGGCGTTCGAGCACGTCGGCTCGCGCTTCGACGACTTCGTGGTGCGCCAGCTCGACTGGGCGTGGAGCGCGGCCGGTGCCTGAGCTGCTGCTGCGCCCGCTGAAGGCGGGCCACGAGCGCGCGGTCGAGGGGGTGCTGCGGGGCGCGCGGGTCTTCCGGGAAGAAGAGGTGGAGACCGCGCTCGAGGTGTTCGAGGAGAGCCTGCGCCCCTACGAGGACTACCGCATCTTCGGCGCCTTCCTCGAGGGCTCGCTCGCCGGGTACGTCTGCTTCGGCCCGACACCGATGACGGACGGCTGCTGGCATCTCTACTGGATCGCCGTCCACGAGGTGTTCCAGCGCCGCGGCGTGGCGCGCGTGCTGATCGACAAGGCGCTCGCGATCTGCCGCGAGGAGAGCGTGCGCCTCCTGACGCTGGAAGCCTCGGGCGACGCCCCCGCCGCCCCCGCTCGCGCGCTGTACGAGGCGATGGGATTCCGGGAGGAGGCGCGGGTGAAGGACTTCTATCGCCCCGGCGACGACGTGGTCCACTACGTCCACCGCTTCCCCACTTCGTGAACCCGCGAGCCGGGGACGTCCCTTCGGGTTCTCACGGCTCCCAGGCGCCGAGCCACCCGTCCCGCATGAGCGGCGCGACGTCGTAGGCGTCGAGACGAGCGGCGTCTTCGACGTCTCGGGCGAAGCCGCGGGCCGCCAGCTCGCGCCCGCTCTCGCACTCGCGCAGCAGCTGCACCAGCTCCGCCCGAGTGGCGACGAAGACCGCCTCGCACGCGCGCGCCTCTGCCGACTTGGTCGCAGCGATCGCTGCGACGATCGCCCCGGTTCCGAGCTGGTCCTCGAGCGCCACCCGCAACGTGCCGTCGTCGGGGTCGAGGTCGCCCCAGCGCTCACCGCAAGCGAGCACCGTGACGCCGCCCGACCCCGCCTTCGCGAGCTGCGTCGTCACGGCGCGCCCCACCGCCGACGCGTTCACGAGGGCGCCGACGTAGAGCGCGGGCACGCCGACGGCGACACGCGCGCATGTCGCTCCGTTCGGCGATGCCAGGACGACGCGCGTTCCTCGCGTCGCAGCTCCCCACGTGCGCGGCGAGAGCGAGAAGCGCCCGCGCGCGGGTACGTCCGCGCGGCCGACCGCGAGCTCCGCGCCGAGGGAGCGCGCCAGGGCCGCAGCGTCCGCCTCGAGCGCACAGGGGTGCACCTCGGCCCCCTGCGCGACCGCGGTCGCCACGGCCGTCGAGAACGAGAGCACGTCGACCACGACGACGAGATCGCCCCGCGCCGCGGCCGCGCGCGCGCCGCGCCTCCCCCACTCGACGCGCACGGCGGGCGTGCCTGCGACGCGGGATCCCGAAGAGCGCATGGACGTCGCGGAGGCGTGAACGCTTCGTTGCATCACGCCGCAGCCTCTCGCGTCCGGCTCCGCTCCGCAAGAACGTGCCCCGGGCTTGCAGGCTCCCCGGCCGGGGGAGTCAGGGCTTCGGGCGGCGACGCCACGGGCGCCAGAGACCGCCTTCGGTGTAGGCGGCCCAGCCCCAGCGCAGCCAGCGCAGCAGCGCGAGGGCCAGCCAGAGCGCCCAGGCCAGCATCGCGAGCCGATACACCATCAAGGGCGCCGAGAGCACCCACGCCGTCGGGAGCGTGGCGCCGGAACGGTCCTGGTACCAGAGCAGCTCCTGCGCCGTGGAGCCGTTCCCGCTCACCTGCATCTCCGGCGGACCGAGGAGGCCCTGCCGGATCGCGAGGAAGAGCGCGGCCAGCGCCGCGGCCGTCCACAGCGCCAGCACGATCTGCGCGATGCGGAAGCGTGCGTCGGGCAGCGCGGCGCCGCGCTCGCGCCGGAGGCCGAGCGCCAGCAGCCAGCCCACCACGACCGCGCTCATGGGGACCGGGATCTGTGTCAGCCCGATGCCCAGCAGGAACCACTGGCGCGCGCCGAGCGGCGTCGCCCGAGCGCGACCGAGGCCAGCAGCCACGAGCGCCACCACGACGAGGAAGCTCCAGAAGAGCACCGCGGGGCCCATGCGCGGACCGCCCGCGAAGAGCACCCAGCGGTCGGCGGACAGCGCGACGCGCAGAGAGGCATTCACGAGCGGCGAGCCGACGTCGACGTCCGGCGTACGCAGCCGCGCGGTGATGCCGCCCGGCTGCTGCCAGGCGATCGCGGCCTGCTGCGCGCCCGGCACGATCGGCAGCGTCACCTTGCGGCCTTCGAGCCGGATCGGCTGCGACGCGCCGCCGATCTTCACGTCCTGGAGCGCGGCGCCCTCGGGCAGCGTCACGACGTGCTGGCCGCCGCGGCTCGAGCGCAGCGTGAGCTCGAGCGTCGCGTCCGCCGCGCGCAGGCCCGGCGCGAACGAGAGCGCCGCCCCGTCCACCGTGAGCGTGCTGCCCTCCACGCCCGCGGGCCGCGTCACCGTGAGCGCCACCTCCTCGCCCGGCCACGGCCGCCACTCGCGCACGCGCGCGCCCGGGCCCGGATCGCCCGCATGGATCATCGGGATGCCCGTCGGCTCGACGTGCCAGATCGGGCTTGCATCCACCACCCAGGTCTCGACCCAGGGCACGCCCTCCGCGGCGCGCAGGGCCAGCGCGTCACCCTGCGCGAGGCTCGACGTCCAGCCGGTCTCGGTCATCTGCGGACCGAGGCTCACGGTCGCCCTGCCGCGCTCGACGCGCACGCCCTCGGTGGTGACCGACTCGCCGGCGAGGAGCGGCACTGCGAGGACCACCGCGACGCCGGGAGGCGTCAGCCGCACGACTCGCGTCGTCGTCTGCCACTCGAGACCAAGTTCGAGCCTCCGTTCGACGCGAACGAACGGCGGGAGCGTCGTCGGCGCGCCCTCGGGCGCCGTCTCGTCGGTCCGGCGCGTGCGGACGAGCGAGAGGTTCTCCGCCGCGGCGCCGTCTTCGTGGACGCCCTCGACGCGCCAGCCGTCGAGCCCGGCCGCGGGCACCTCGACGCGGTGCGGACGCAGCGGCAGCGGGACGTCCACCGAGTCCCGGTCCGGCAGCGGGCCCTCCATCACCACCTGGTGTCGGCCGGGCGGGAGCACGATCCAGAGCGGGCCGTTCGGATCGCGCAGCAGGCCGCTCGCGGGCGCCCCATCCACCACGACGTGGTCCGGGGTCCAGCCCGCCGTGCTGCCCGGCAGCGGCACGCCGTACTCTGCGGCGACGTCCACCTCCACGCGCGTCCGCAGCCAGGTCGGCCCGGCCTCGACGCGCAGGCGCGGGATCGACGCGCAGGCGGGCGCGCAGGCCGGCGGCTCGAGGAGCCGCTGTCGCAGCTGGTCGAGCAGGGCATCGGGCGGGAGCTCCGCGCGCGCGACACCCACGGGTGTCAGTACGCCTGGCGCCGTCGCGAGCAGCGCGGCCAGCGCCGCGACCGCGACGCCGCCTCCTCCCGCAGCGCCGCCGCCTCCGGCGCTCGGAGCTCCCGTGGTCCCGCCCGCGCCGCCCGCATCGCCAAACGGCCCCGCGAGCCGTCCGCGCGCGATGCCCCGCAGGCAGCAGAGCGCCAGCAGCGCGACGAGGCCGACGCGCGCCCATGCCAGCACGAAGTTCCCGCGCGGCCCCACGAGCCAGAGGGACAGCTCCTGCCCCTCCTGCACGGGCCCGCGCCAGCGGAGCGCCGCGCGCTCCCAGCGCCAGGCCGGGAGACCGGGACCCGTCGTGATCTGCGCCGTCGGATCGGGCGCGTAGCGATCGGCCTGCTTCGGCGCGGACGGCGCCGCGCTCGGCGACGCCGACAGGCGGCCCACGTCGACGTAGCGGCGGAGCTTGCCCTCGGACGGCGCCGTCATCGGTCGCACAGCGCCTGCGCCCTCCGCGGCGAGCCCCTCCTCCGCGCCTTCGCTCGGCGCTTCGGGCGCCCCGCTCTCGGGCGGCTCGGGCTCCGCTGCCGGCGCCCCGGGGAGCGGCGCGACGTAGGCCTGGATCGGCGGCACGAGCGCGGGGTACATCGCCTGACGCACCTGACGCACCATGAACGGCACGGCGAGGAGCACGAGCGCAGCGAGCGTCGCGAGGCGTACGGCGCGCGCCACGTCGCGCGCACGCCCGGCGGGCAGCGCGCGCACCAGCGCCTCGGCCGCGAGCACAGCGAGCCAGACCCAGCGGGGCGCGTCGGGCTCGGTCCACGTGAGGCCGAGCGTCGCAAGCGCAATGCCCCCCATCGCGAGCCCCCACAGTCTTCCCACCGCGAGCGCAGTCACGAGCACGAGGAAGAGGTCGAGCAGGCTCCAGCTCGCGATCCACGTGGGAGCGACGTCGTCGACTCCGGACGCGTGGATCAGCCGCCATCCCGGCGGAAGGCGCAGCTCCGCGGCGAGGCCGTCGAAGTCGTGCTGCCAGCCGAGCGCCGGCACGCGGCCGCGCAGGCCTTCGATCCGGCTGTCGGCCTCGATCCGCGGCCGCGCCTGACGGACCTCGACTCCCGCGAGCTCCGAGCCGGCGAGCTTCGTCACGAGCTGGTCGCGGCCGTCCACGGCTACGCGGCCGAGCGTCATCTCGGGGCCGACCTCGAGCCGCCAGCTGCGGCTGAGCGTCCCCGCAATGTGATCCTGGACGGTGTAGCCTCCGCCGTCGAAGTCGAGCCAGAACGTACGGCGCAGCGTCAGCCGGTCGGGCGCGGGATCGGAGTCGCCGCGCCGCTGCTCCTCGAGCCGCAGCGTCGCGCCCGGCTCCACGAGGAACGCAGGGAAGGTCCGCCACTCGGCGGGGAGCGACGTCTGCTCCGGATCGATGGCCGGCACGCCCTGGACCGTCGCGAGCCGGAGCTCGGGACGCGCTTCGAAGGCCCAGGCCTCGTGGGGATCGACGAGGACGCGGCCCGTCTCCGGGGACGGCGGCGTCCCGGCCGGCTCGGCCGGCGCCGGGAGCGTGATCGCGTCGGCGCGCTTCAGGTCGCGCGCGCGCAGCGCGATGGCATGGCGCCCCGGGCGCGCCTGCACGACGACGCTGCCGTCGCGCTCCACGCGCGCGGGCAGGCCGGTCTCGAGCCACATCGGCGCGAAGCCGGGCAGCACGGCGTTCGGGAGCGTCAGCTCGCGGCTGCGCCCGGACACCTGGAGGTCGAGGCGCGTTTCGACCTGGAGCGGGACGTCGTCCACGACGAGGCGCACGGCGTGCAGCTCCGCGCGGTCCTCCTCGCCCGCGCCGCCCGCGCGGCGCTCGAGCCAGAGGCGGCCATCGTCGTCCCGCCTCGGGAACGGGACGTCCGTGCCGCGCAGGCGGAGCGCGATCAGTCCGACCTCGGGCGGCACGCGCAGCAGCGCGGGAGGCGCATCCCAGGCGAAGCGGCCGGTCAGCTTGTGGCGCCCCGGCGCGAGCCGCACGGCGGGCGCACCGCCCTGCGACACCACGGCTGCGGGCGCGTCGTCCACGCGCACGTCGAGCGGCCAGATCGCCTCGTCGCCGGGGAGCGCCGCGTAGCCATCGGTGTAGACCTGCCACTCCTGGGTGAAGCGCCCCTCGCTCGCGTCGGCCTCGATCGAGACGCGCGCGGGCCACACGCAGGCGCGTCGGCTCACGTCGCCCACGAGCGGTGGGCAGAGCTCGCCTTCCTGCCCGTGCAGGACCCAGCCGATCCACGGGCGCAGGGGCTCGGGCACGTCGCGCGGTGCAAGCGGCTCCGCGGCCGCACGACCGGCGCCCGCCAGCACGGCGAGACACGCAATGGCGATCAGCGAGCGGCGAAGGGAGTTCATCGCGCGGAACCCTAGACCCGGAAGCGGCCGATCGCCTGCTCGAGCTCGGCGCTCCGACTCCCGAGCGTGTCGACGCTCGCCTGCATCTCCTGCGCAGTGCGCACGCCCTCGAGCGTCACCTGCCGGAAGATGTGCAGGGCGCTGCGGATCTGCTCGCTCTCCTTCGTCTGCTCGCGCGTCGCGCGCAGCATCTCCTGCACGCGGTCCGCGACGCGCTCGGCCGCAGCGCTCACGAGCTTGGTGCCGCGGCTCTGCTCCTGCGTCGAGCGCTTCACCTCGTGGCCGAGGTCGCGGATGCTGCCGACTGCGCCGCGGATCTCCGCGCTCGACGCGGCCTGCTCGCGGATCGAGCGCGCCACCTGCTCCACGCACTCCCGCACCTCGCGCACCGTGCGGTCCACCTGCGCGAGGTCCCGCGCCTGGCGGTCGGTGGCCGCGCCGATCTCGTCGCCCATGCGCGCCGAGGTTTCCGCGCCGTCGAGGATCGAGCCCAGCGATTCGCCCGCCTCGCGCGACGCGGCGACGCCACGCTCCACGCGGTCCGCGCCCTGCGTCACCGCGCGCACCGCGCCCGCCGTCTCGGTCTGCACGGCCGCAACGAGCGTCGCGATCTCGCGCGTCGACCGCGTCGTGCGGTCGGCCAGATCCTTGACCGCGCCCGCGACCACGCCGAAGGCCTTGCCGTGATCGCCCGCCTGCGACGCGATGATCGCTGCGTTGAGAGACAGGAGGTTCGTCTCCTCCGCGAGCCCCTCGATCGCCTTCACGATCTGCCCGATCGAGTCGGACTTCGCCGCGAGCCGTCCGACCGCGGACTCGAGCTCGACGAAGCCGGTCTTGATCTCGCCCATCGCCGCCACGGTCTGCTGCACCGACGCGCGGCCACGCTCCGCATCGCCGCGCGAGCGGAGCGCGAGCTCGCGGCTCCGGCGCGCATCGCCCTCCACCTGATCGACGGATGCGTGCAGCTCGCGCACCGCGCCCTCCGTCACCGCCGTCGCGGCCGAGAGCCGCTCGAGCTGCTCCGCCTCCGACTGGATGGTGGCGGTGAGCTCGACGACGGCCGCCGTGCTGCTCTCGATCCGGTCGGCGAGCTGGTCCATGTGCGTCGCGATCTCGGCCACGGACGCGTCGAGCTCGATCATCGAGCTCGACGTCTCCGTCGCGGTCTCCGCGAGCTCGGCAGCGGTCGCGTTCACGCGCTCGATCGACGTTGCGACGGTCTCGATCGACTCCGCGGCTGCCTCGACCGCACCCTCCTGGCGGCTCGCTGCCACGGAGACGCGATGGCTGCCCTGGGACAGCGTCTGCGACACCTCGGCGACCGAGAGAATGCTCGCGCGCACCTCCGACACCACGCCGCGCAGCCGGCGCGTCATGTCGTTGAACGAGCTCGCCACCAGTCCGAGCTCGTCGTCCGCATGCGCGGCCACCTCGGTGGCGAGGTCGCCTGCTGCTGCGGCCTCCGCGCCGCGGGCGAGATCGCGCAGCGGCTGCGACACCGCGGCATGGAGCCACGAGGCGACGAGCAGACCCACCACCGCCGACGCGCCGAGCGCGACGGCGGCAGCAGCGACGGTGCCGAGCGCTCCGCCGCTGACGGCCTCCGACAGGCGCAGCGCCGCGAGCGTGAGACCCACCGCGAACGCCGCGGCGGACATCACCCCGAGCGTGAGCTTGCGCTGGATCGAGAGGGCGCCGAGCCGGGGCATCGCGTCGGGTCTCCTGGGCCCTCGGCCCGCCGCGCGGTCCAAGCGCCGCGCTTCACCCAGGAAATCGGCCGATTCGTCGAGGGCTTGAGCCGTCTGCGCGCGTGCGGCCGCGGGCGGCCCGCGGCGCTCGTCCCGACTCGATGGCGGGGCGGCTTCCCTACGCGCCGGTGCCGGCGCGACGTGCGCTCGCGCGAATGTAGCGGCGCGTGATCGGCGACAGCTCGTCCGGCGGCAGCCGGCACTCGATCAGTACGAACTCCCGCACCTCGTGCGCGGCACGCAGCGCTTCGCGGAGGTCGGCGCGCGTGTCGGCGCGGAAGCCCACGCCGCCCCAGGCCTGCGCCAGCTCGGCGTACGGCCAATTCGGGATCTCGAGCAGGTCCGCGCGCGGCGACACCGGCCGGAAGATCTGCCACCCCGCGTTGTTGAGCAGCACGACGATCGGCGAGAGACCGCGCTTCGGCGCGTGCGAGATCTCCGAGCCCGTCATCTGGAAGCCGCCGTCGCCGGACAGCACCAGCGGCCGCACGCCCGTGCCGATCTGCGCGCCGAGCGCTGCCGGCACGGCGAAGCCCATCGACGCGTAGTAGCCCTGCGCGAAGTAGAGACCGCCGCGCCGCAGCCGGAGCTCGAGCCCTCCGAACAGCATGTCGCCGGACTCGGCGAACACGTGATAGCCCTCGTTTGCGGCGAGGAACTCGTTCACCTCGAGCAGCAGGTCGTTGTTCGTGAGCCCCGCCTTCGCGGGCGGCGCCTGGCGACCGCCCCTGGGACGCACCAGGTTGTCGTGGTAGACGACCTTCTCGTGGAAGCGCGGCAGCCGCTCCCCCGCGAGACCCGACACGAAGTCGCGCAGCATCACGTCGGTGTACTGGTGGAACGAGACGTTCACGCGCTCGCCGAGCGCCCATACGGCGCGCTCGCGGCGCACCTGCGGCTTCGCGGCGCCGAGGTTCATGTCGGTGAGAAGCGTGCCGAGCGCCAGCACGAGGTCGGCGTCGCGCACGCGCTTCTGGATCGCGGGCGGGCTGAACGGCCCGACGTGGATGCCCATGTGCAGTGGGTGGTCCATCGGGAAGACGCCCTTCGCATCGATCGTGGTCACGACGGCGACCCCGAGCTTCTCCGCGAGCCGCACGAAGTCGCGCTCGGCCTTGGCGCGGTAGAGCTCGAGCCCGCCGATCAGCACGGGCTTCCTCGCCGTGCGTAGCCGCGCCACCGTCTCGCCCACCGCCTCGGCGAGCTTTCGCGCGTCGGACGGCGGCCGCGGGAAGGAGCCGTCCCACTCGCGGATGTGTCGAGGGACCGGGATCTCGACGTTGACGATGTCGCGGTGGATCTCGAGATAGCCGGGCCGGTGCTCCTCGGCGATCGCGCGGGCCACCTCGTGGATCTCCTCCGCCGCGCGCTCGGGATGACGGATGATCCGCGCCGCGCACGTCACCTCGCGGAAGATGCGGAACTGGCTCTCCACGTCCTTCACCTGGTGGTGGATGCCCGAGAGCTTCTGCTCCGCCTCGCCCGGGCCGCCGGACACGACGAGCAGCGGCACCTGCTCGGCATACGCGCCGGCGATGGGGTTCACCACGTTGTGTCCGCCGGCGCCGTACGTCACGCACACGACGCCGAGCCGCCGCGTGCTGCGCGCGTAGCCGTCGGCCGCGAAGCCTACCGACGGCTCGTGCGAGAACGTCACGATCTCGAGGTCGCGCTCGCGCCCGAAGCGGTGGAAGAGACCGAGCACGAGATCGCCCGGGAGACCGAAGATGTGCGTCACGCCGTGGCGCTTGAGATAGGCGACCAGGAAGTCACCGAGCTGCATCCGGGGGCGCATGAGATCGGGGGACTTCGTTCGCCTTCGACTCACTGCTCCAGAGCTCACGCGCCCTTCCCGCCCGACAAGGCGAAGAGGTGGAGCCCGGCCACCACCAGCGCGTGTCGGATCGAGCCGTCGGTGAGAAGCTTCGGCAGGTCGGCCAACGGCACGAGCTCGACGGCGGTCTCCTCCGCTCCCTCGTTCCGGATCTCCGCGACGTGCTCGACGTCGCGCGCCACGTACGTGTGGAGGTCGTTGCCGAAGAGCGCAGGGTTCGGGCTCAGCACGCCGAGCGGTTCGACGCGGCTCGCGCGGTAGCCGGTCTCCTCGAGCAGCTCGCGCGCCGCAGCCTGCGCCGGCGTCTCGCCCGGATCGATCATGCCGCCCGGGATCTCGAGCGTCGTCCCACGCACGCCGTGGCGCCACTGGCGCACCATCACGACGCGGCCGTCCCGGGTGATCGGCACCACGTGCACCCAGTCGACGCTTTCGATCCGGAAGAACGGCATCACCTCGCCGGTGCGCGGCGAGCGGGCGTTCGAGCGGCTCACGCGGAAGATCCGGTTCTCGTGGAGCGTCTCGACTGCGAGCTCGTCCCACGGAAGCGGCACCTTCACAGCACCTCGTCGAGCACGACGGTGACGCCCTCGTCTCCGGGATTCACCGGGCTCGCCGACTTGCCCTGGAGGTCGCCCTGGGACCGCGTCGTCGCGTTCCCGTCGGAGTCGACGCGCGCGCTGAGACCGAGCGGGCCGCTCCAGGGCATCGCCTGGATCATCCGGTCCGCCGGCCCGAGCTCGAAGGTGAACGGGAACGTCGGGTTCGAGATGCGCTTCACCGCCGTGGGCGGGCCCGAGTCGCCGCGCCGCGCGATCAGGAACAGCACGCCGTCCTTGGGCACGCGGCCCGCGAGCTCCGGCGCGAGCGTGACCGTGCCGCGGATCGGAGGACCGGTCGACTCGGCCTGGCCCGGTGCGGGCGGCGGCCCGCCCGCCGGTCCGGCCATCGCGGACGGCGCCGTGCCGCGCCCGCTCGCCGCGGTCTCCGCTCCGCCCGCGGCCTCCTCCCGCTCCTTCGCCTCTTCGGCGCCTCGCGGGAAGATCTTCGAGAGATCGGGGGCCTTGGGCTCCTCGCCAGGCACGAACGGCTCGGTCCGGCGGTCGCAGCCGAACGTCAGGACGAGCACGAGCGCGAAGAGGAACGCGCGGAGCGGACGCTGCATCGCGCCGACCGTAGCGCAGGCGCCGCGCCCCGGTCTCACAGCCCGCGCGCGTCGGCGGCGCGCGCGACCGCCAGCAGGTAGTCGCGCGTCGCGTCCAATGCGCCGGGGTCGATCCGCGATCGCTCGTCGCGCGCGGAGTGCAGGTGGCGCATCAGCGCGTGATCGGCGGGATCGCTCAGCAAGGTCGCCGCGGGCACCCCGCGCGCGAGGAAGGACCGCGCGTCCGTCGCCGCCGGGTAGAAGGTCACGTACAGCGGCCGGCCGCGCTCCTCGCGGTGCACGGCATCGAGCAGCGCGACGAGCCGCTGCCCCGGCGGGTACGACCCCGACACGAACGCCTCGCGGCGGAAGACCGCGAGGTCCGGGGCCGCGCCGATGCCTTCGAGGTTCACCACGGCCGTGGGCACACCGGGCGGCGCGGGGAAGCGCGCATTGGCGTACTCGCGCGAGCCCTGCACGCCCACCTCCTCCGCGGAGAGCAGCACGATCTCGACCTCGGTGCGCGGGAGGGGCCGCGCGGCGAGCGCTTCCGCCACCTGCACGAGCACGGCGCAGGCCGCGCCATCGTCGAGCGCGCCGGGGCTGCGACCGGGCACGAACGCGCCGGCGGAGAGCACGAGGAAGAGCGCCACTCCGTAGACGGCGCCCGTCCATGCCGCACCCTTGGCGACACGACGCAGCGTCATGGACCGGCGCGCGCCGCGCTGCGCGAAGCGGAGGCAGATCGCGCCAGCCACCATGAAGAGCAGGATCGGCGCGCCGAGCAAGTCGACCGGCGCGCGCTCCACGTGGTCGAGCAGGTCGGTCTTGGTGTCGTAGTGGGCGGTGAAGAGCAGCCGCTGCGCCGGTGGCGTTTCGTCAGCCGCCGGGATCCGCGCTACGACGTGCTGCTGCGGCGCCGCGCCGATCCAGCCGAACACCGGCAGCACGCCGTCGAGCTCGGCGATCAGGAGAAGCGGCAGCAGCACGGCGACCGCGAGCGCGCGCAGCGGCTGGCCGGCGCGGAGGAATCGGAAGTAGAAGAGCCCGCCCGTCAGTGCGAGCACGCCTGCGAGACGCAAGGCGAACGGGTGGGCGACGAAGTGGACGAGCTCCACGCGGGCCCCCGCCGCCTCGAGCGCCCGAGCGAGGAAGCGTGCGGTCTCGTCGAGCGCCGCGGTGCCGTTCTCGCGCGGGCCCTCGGCGAGCGCCGAGAGCAGCGTATCCCACGTCATGCGAGCCCCGTCTCGCGCCAGTCCCTGGCGCGGCGCTGAGACTCGCGGATTCGAGCGTGGGACGCCCGTGGACGTCCGGACGCGACGGGAGCCGGTCCGGGGGGCGGGCACGATCTTCGACCTGCGACGATCTGTGATAGGTTCGCGCGAGCGGAGCCTAGGGGTGGCCGCGTCGGCGCGGGCGAAGAGCCGAGTCGCCGACCGGGCCTGAGATCACACCCTCCGAACCTGAACTCGTTCGTGCGAGCGTAGGGAAGGCTCTCGGGACGTCGGTCCCCCCGGTCGGTCCCCGACGGGCTTCCGCGGGAGGTCGCGACCATGTCCCAGTCTTCTCCGAATTCCCCCCGAAATCGCTCGTGGGCGCTCCCGCCGGTGGGCGGCAACCCCTCGAGCGCGCGGCAGGGCACGACGCCTGGCAGCTTCGCCCTCGCGCCGCAGGTCGGCGGCGCGCTCAGCTTCAGCTCCCCGGACACGCCGAACATGCCGCTGCCGTCGGGCGAGACCGCCTGGGACTTCATGCCGCCGGATTGGACGCGGGATGCGAGCGGCGCGTGGTGCGCGCCCGCGGGCTTCGTGCCCGTGACGCAGCTCGAGCACGCGCGGCTCGGCGTGGTGACGCCGGAGATGGAGCGCGTCGCCGTGCGCGAGCCTCACCTCACGCCCGAGCAGGTCCGCGACGAGGTCGCGTCGGGCCGCATGGTGATCCCCGCGAACAAGACCCACCTCGGCTACCGCCTCGATCCGATGGCGATCGGCCGCGCGAGCAAGACCAAGGTCAACGCCAACATGGGCGCATCGCCGGTCGCGAGCTCCACCGACGAGGAGGTGGAGAAGCTGCGCTGGGCCGAGCGCTGGGGCGCCGACACCGTCATGGATCTCTCGACCGGCGGCGACCTCGACGCGACGCGCGACGCGATCGTCCGCGCGTCCACCGTGCCGATCGGCACCGTCCCCATCTACTCGATGATCATCGGCCGCAAGATCGACGACCTCGACGAGCGGGTCGTGCTCGACACGCTCGAGCACCAGGCGCGCCAGGGCGTCGACTACTTCACGATCCACGCTGGTGTGCTGCGGGAGCACCTCCCGTTCGTGCGCCGCCGCCTCATCGGGATCGTCTCCCGCGGCGGCTCGATCCTGGCGAAGTGGATGCTCGTGCACCGCCGCCAGAATCTCATGTACGAGCTCTGGGACGAGATCTGCGAGGTGATGCGGCGCCACGACGTCACGTTCTCCATCGGCGACGGTCTCCGCCCCGGCGGCCTCGCCGATGCGTCGGACGAGGCGCAGCTGGCCGAGCTCGCGACGCTGGGCGAGCTCACGGAGCGCGCATGGCGGCACGGGGTGCAGGTGATGGTGGAGGGGCCGGGGCACGTCCCGTTCGACCAGATCGAGTACAACATGAAGCTCCAGCGCCGGCTCTGTCACGGCGCGCCGTTCTACGTGCTCGGCCCGCTGGTCACCGACATCTTCCCCGGCTACGACCACATCACGAGCTGCATCGGCGCCACCGCCGCGGCGTATCACGGCGCCGCGATGCTGTGTTACGTGACGCCGAAGGAGCACCTCGGCCTGCCCAAGAAGGACGACGTGAAGCAGGGCTGCATCGCGTACAAGATCGCGGCCCACGCCGCCGACGTGGCCCTCGGGATCCCCGGCGCCCGCGACCGCGACGACGAGCTCACGAAGGCGCGCGCCGCCCTCAACTGGGAGAAGCACTTCGAGCTGGCGTTCGACCCGGATACCGCACGCGCGTACCACGACGAAGACCTGGACGTCGACACCGACTTCTGCGCGATGTGCGGGCACGACTGGTGCTCGGTGCGCATCAGCAAGGAGATCGTGGAGTTCGGGAGCGGCAAGGCCGGCGAGTACGCCTGGGACAAGCCCAGGCTCACGGCGGCGCTCTCGCCGGAGCAGCGCGAGATCCTCGAGAAGCGCGCCGTGCTGGCGCCCGCGGAGATCCACCGGCTGGCGAGCAAGACGAAGGCCGGGATGGGCGCCGAGGGTGGTGCGAAGGCCGCCTGCCACAGCGACTTCGCGGACGACGAGAAGGCGAAGCGACTCCAGGACGAGCGGCTCGCGGGGGTCGAGGCGGGCGGAGCCGCCGGGCGGTAGGCGGGGCAGGCCGGCCGCCGGCGCGGGCCCCGAAACGAGGAGCGCCCCGGGACCTTGCGGCCACCGGGGCGTCCCGTCCGAACCTCACCCCCCCTGGATCAGTCCGGATCGATGCCTCCGTTTTCGGCATCGAACGGCGGAACTTGAGCCCTTTCTGCGGGTGGGGTGCCGGCGCTTGCGCGAGCAGCTTCGACTCTCGGACGCCAACGCAGCGGCCTATCTCGCGGGCCGAGGCCATCTGCGGGCCGGCGAGACGGCGACGCTCGAGCCGGCCGGCGACGGCAACATCAATTGGGTCCGCCGCGCGCGGATCGGTCCCATCGGCGCGCCCGTCACGGCCCCTCCTACGCGAACCCTGGTGCTCAAGCAGGCGCGTGGGACGCTCGAGCGCTTCCCCGAGTACGCCGTCACGACCGAACGGATCGTCTTCGAGGCGCGCTACTACGACCGCGTCCGCCCGCTCGACCGGACCGGCATCTGTCCGGAAGTGCTCGACTTCGATGAACGCGAACGCGTTCTCGTGCTCGAGGACCTCGGATCGGCGGAGCGCCTCGACCACGCGCTCGCGCGCGGGCCCGCGGCTGCGCCCGAGCTGGTGCGCGCGGCACGCGCGCTCGGCGGCTTCCTCGGCGCGGTGCACGCCGCCACTGCGGCCGACGCCTCCCTCGCCGGACGCTTCGCGAACGACGACATGCGTCGCCTCCACGGCGACCACGTCTTCGCCCTCCCCTTCCGCCCGAACGAGTTCCCGCTCTCGCCCGCGCTGCGCGGGCGCGCCCAGACCGTGTGGGCGGACGCGGCTCTCGTGTCGCTCGCCGACGCCGCCTACGCCCGCTACCTGGAGCCGCGCGGCGCGCTCGTGCACGGCGACGTGCAGGCCGGAAACGTCCTGCTGCTCCCGAACGCCGGGCCGAAGCTTCTCGACGCCGAGATCGCGCACCTCGGAGACCCGGCTTTCGACGTCGGCATCCTGCTCGCCCATCTCGTGCTGGATGCGGTCGCCCGCGGCGAGCCGAGGGCCGCTGCCCCGCTCGTCGAGGGGACGTGGGCCGCCTACGCCGCCGCGGAGAGCGCGTCCTGCGGCACGCGCCTCGACGACGCCGTCCGGTACGCAGGGATCGAGCTCCTGCGCCGCACGCTCGGCGCGGCGCGCGTCGCGGCGGTCGCGAGCGACGAGGCGGGGCTCCGGGTGCTCGACACGGCGCTGCGCTGGATCCGGCGGCCTCCGGCGCGCCCCGACGGGCTGCTCTGAAGCCGGCCCCGGGTCACGCCGCGCCCTCGTCCTCGTCGTCCCACCGCGCGTGCCGATAGTCGAAGCGCGCCTCCGCGATCGTGTTGAACTTCACGATGTCGAAGTAGGGCGACAGGTCGAAGTCCCGGGGAGTGAGCAGCGTCGGGTGCCGCATCCGAAACAGGCCCGTGTACTCCGGGCTCTCGTGGCCGAAGAGCCGCCGCAGCCAGCGCCAGCTCGACGGCTTGGGCGCGTCGAAGCCCGAGTGACGCTGCGGCGGGAGGATCGGGAAGCGCACCTTCGCGAAGAGCTGTCCGAGGAGGCTCGAACAGATCACCTCCGTCGAGGTCCCGCTGCCGAAGTGGAGCGCAGTGCGGCGGAAGCGGCGCGGAATCAGGGAGAACGGGAGCAGATAGCGCGCCAGGTCCCAGACGTTCCGGACGTCGTACTGCCAGCCGATCGCGGCGATCGCGTCGTCGAGGAGCACCTTCGCCTCGTCGGGCCGCAGCCGGTGCGGCCGGCAGACGCGGAGGTTGAAGTCGACGTACTTCACGAGGGGCGAGACCACGACCCCCTCCATGAGGGCCTCCACCACGAGGTGGCGTGCGTCCTCCCCGAAGAGGGCCAGCGCCCGATCGCGGCCCTCGCCCCCGCGCTGGAGGAGCTCGTCGCCGATGTAGAGGGCGGCGTGCGACCAGGAGCTCTGCGTCAGGTACTTGATCGCGGCGGAGATGCGCTGGTCGCCCTCGACCAGGATCACGTCACCCTTGCGCACGTGGCGCTTCAACGCCTCGGGATCGTTCCAGCCGCGACGCTCGTAGTGTGCGAGCGGCTCCACGAGCACGTCGACCAAGCGGTCCAGCAGCCAGCGGCGAAGGCTCACGGGCAGATCTCCTCGGCCCCCTCACCGGTCGTTTTCGGCCCCCTCGGGAGCCGTCTCCTCCCCCCTACGGCAACGGATCTCCCTGTCTTTACACAGGGTGAGTGCTCCTCGAGACTGGGGACGTGACCCGCGGAGCCCATCCCGCCCTGGCGCGCAGCGTCTGGCTCCTGATCGGGGCGTGGCTTTCGGCCCTCGTCCTCGTGGGGTCGGTGGTGGCCCCGGCCGCCTTCGCGGTGGCCCCGACTCCCTCGGTCGCCGGAGACCTCGTCGGGCGGGTGCTCGCGGCGGTCGACCCTGCCGGCGCCACGGCGGGCGTCGTGCTCGCCGGGCTCGCGTTCGGCCTCGGGCGCCGGCGCAGCGCGGTCGCCCTGCCACTTCTGGCCACGGCGCTCTGCGCGGTCTCGCACTGGGTGGTGACGCCCAGGATCGCCGCGCTACGTCCGCTGGCGGTGGGGCCGGGGGCGGACCCCGCCGCGCGGGAACGCTTCGGGCAGCTCCACGCGCTCTCGGTGGGGCTCTTCGCCACCGTCGGGATCATCCTGATCGCCCTCTGGCTCATCCATTCCCGGGCGGAACGCGAGGCGAAAAAAAACTTCCGCTTTTCATAGCCTCCTGCGGGGGCGTGCGTTATCCTCTGCGTCGTTTCCAGATTTCCCTTCAAATCCGATTACTTAGCATCATCCGAGCGACCCGTCAGCGATCCGGGAGAAGGTGTCACATGGCGATCAAGATCAAGGCCATCCTCGAACTCACGGTCTCCGAGAGCAGCCTCGAGGACGCGCTCGCGGAGTACGACGAGCTCACCGTGGAGGGCCTCCTCCAGGAAGTGCTCGACAAGGCCGTCGCCTGCGACGAGATCCGGGTCAAGGTGGTCGAGGGACCCAACACCCTCGAAGAGTACGACCAGCAGACCGCCAGCTCCTGAGCCCCCGGCTCAGGCTCCGAACAGACTGAGCTGCTCGGGCCCCCGCGACCTCGCGGGCGCGACCGGCGGCGCCGGCGACGACGCCCGATCGAACACACCGACCTGCCGCGGCCGGTAGATGCCCTCGCTCCTCGCGAAGGCGAGGATCCTCAGATAGAACGCCTTGAAGCGCGCCCCGTGGTTGAAGTGCTTGAGGTGCGCGAGCTCGTGGCAGAGCGTGTTCACGAGGCTGGAGTACTTGAGCGGCCGCCCCGTCGCCGCGTGGCGCAGCCGGATGCGGATGCGTCCGTCGGAGAAGCAGACGCCGTAGCGCCGCTTCACCTGAGGACGCTCCGCCTCGATCGAGTGATACGCGAGCGCGAAGCGCGCAGCGATCCGCTCGGCGTCGCGGTTCAGCTGCTCGAGGAGGCCTCGCGAGATCTCGCGCTCCATCCGGGCCGCAGTCTCCAAGCGCGCGCCACGCTCGTCAAGATGGCCCCGGGGTGCGTGTTATCCTGAGATCCGTGTCCGACGCGCGTGATCTCCGCACCCTGCCGCTGTTTCCCCTCCCGAACGTCGTTCTCTTTCCGGGAGTGCGCACGCCGCTGCACGTGTTCGAGCCGCGCTATCGGCAGATGACGGCCGCGGCGCTCGCCGCCGACCGCCAGATCGGCATGATCGCGGTGCGTCCGGAGCACGCCGACGAGATGGTGGGCGATCCGCCGCTCTTCTCCGTCGGGTGCGCGGGCGTCATCGCCGAATCGGAGCCGCTGTCGGACGGCCGCTACAACATCGTTCTGCACGGGCTCGAGCGCTTCCGCATCGTGCGCGAGGTTCCGCGCGATGCGACCCGGCTCTACCGCATCGCGGAGGTCGAGCTGCTGGACGATCCGTTCGAAGCGGACGAGCGGCCGCGCGTCCTCCAGCTGCACGCGCGCGTGATCGAGCTCTTCACCGGCCTCATCCGTCTCACCGCGCCCGATCGCGCGGCCGACGTCACGCCCGCGCTCTTCCAGGGCATCGAGCCCGCGACGCTGTCCAACACGCTGTGCCACCTGCTCGATCTCCCGCTGCCGGACAAGCAGGGCCTGCTCGAAGCGAACGGAGTGCGCGAGCGCCTCGAGCTTCTCGCGGGCGCGCTCGAGTTCCGCACGGCGGAGCTCGTCCTGCACCGCGAAGAGGGCGAGAGCACCCGACACTGATCCGCTCTCGAAAGAAGCTGAAATATCTCGATCGCTTGAGAAAAAGCGTGAAAATCGAAGATTCGATGCGACTCGGAGCGCGACTCCCCCACCTGCCCGACACGCGATCGTAACGGTCGAAGACGCCTCCAGCCTCGCTGGGAACTGCCCGAAATCGAAGTGCGATCTCGTGCCAAAACGATGGTTCTCCGTCGGAGAATTGGGGACCGCAAGGCGCTCCCTTCGCACGCGCGCCGTGTCGCCGAATCGCACGAATCGGTCTTGCGGACCCTTTGGACCGTGTGGTCTACTCCGCTCGTTTTCGGGTGCCCTCGAGACAGAGAACGGTGGGGAATCCCGAAAATCCCCGAGAATCTGGATGAAAACCCCCCTGATCTGGGACGGCGTTCTACGCCGCCTCGGAGCCGAAATACCGCCTTTCGCCCTCGAGGCGTGGGTGCGGCCGCTGGCGGCGCGCGAGGAGCCGGACGGGCTCCATCTCGCCTGCCCGAGCGCCTTCCACCGCGAGCGGCTGCGCGAGCACTTCCTCGAGCCGATCCGCGCGTGCGCGAGCGCCGAGGCCGGAGGGCCGATCGAGATCCACCTGCGCATCGCCGACTCGGGGAGGGGCGCGCGGGTCCGCACCGGTGCAGCCGCGCAGGCGGTGACACGGGGGGCGGCGCGCGCGGAGGTCGTCGGGTGGACACCGGAGGGCGACGCCCACGGTGCCGCGACCTCCGCGCGCGCCGCGAGCCCGCCGCGCGTCGCGGCTCGTGCGTGCGGTGCAGCGCGGGTGGGCGCGCCTGCGGGCGCGCCGGCTGCCGTTGCCGCCGGTCCCGCCTCGGCCGAGGCGCCGGCGCAGCAGTCGCTGCCTCACACCTTCGACACCTTCGTCGTCGGGCCGTGCAACGCGCTCGCGCGCGAGGCCTCGTACGAGCTCGCGCGCGGCCGCCAGCTCGGCGTGAGCCCCCTCTTCCTGGTCTCCGAGCCGGGCCTCGGAAAGACGCACCTCGCGCGCGCGGTCTCCGTCGAGGCGCGCCGTCAGGGGCTGACGCGGATCCTGTCGGTCTCGTCGGAGGGCTTCACGAGCGAGTTCCTGTCCTCGGTCCGCGGCCAGCGGATGGGCGGCTTCAAGCGCCGGTTCCGCGAGCAGTGCGATTTCTTCGTGCTGGAGGACGTGCAGTTCCTCGGCGGGAAGAAGTCCACGCAGGGCGAGCTCTTCCATACGATCGAGCACCTGCTCGGCACGCGTGCGCGCGTGCTTTTGACGGCCGACCGTCTGCCGCGCGACATCCCCGACCTCGATCCGCGACTGTGTTCCCAAATGTCGGGCGGGCTCGTCGCGGAGCTCGAGGCGCCCGACGCGCGCGTGCGGCGGCAGATCCTGCGGGCGAAGGCGGCCGCGGGCGGCGTGCGGCTCCCCGAGGACTGCCTCGACCGCCTCGTCGCCGGCGCGCGCGGGAGCGTGCGCGATCTGGAGGGCGTGCTGATCCAGCTCGTCGCCACCTCGGCGCTCCTCAAGCGGCCGATCGACCTCGAGCTCACCGACAGCGCGCTCCGGAAGCTCGCGAGCGTCGGTCCCGACGAGGGCCGCGCGCTCGCGCCGGAGACCGTGATCGGGGTCGTCGCCAGCTACTTCAAGACGACGCCGGAGGCGCTCGCCGCCCGCTCGCGCCGCCGCGACGTCGTGGTCCCCCGCCAGCTGGCCATGTACCTGGCCCGCCGCTACACGCACGCCTCGCTCCAGCGCATCGGCGAGGCGCTCGGCCGCGACCATCCCGCCGTGAGCCACGCCCTCGGAGTCGTCGAGCGGCAGATCCTCGAGCGCGCGCCCCTCCGCTACCAGATCGAGGCCATCGCCGCGCGCCTCGACGCGGTCGCCGGGCGCGGGCGGTCCGCGCCGGGTTAGAATGCCCCTCCACCCTCGGGAGGATCGAGCTTGGCCGGGATCGTCCGCTACGGAGCCTACGTCCCGTTCTTCCGCCTCCAGCGCGCGGCGCTCGGCGGCGGCAAGGGCGAGCGGGCGGTCGCGAGCTACGACGAGGACGCGGTCTCGATGGGCGTCGAGGCCTGCCGCGAGGCGGTGCGCGGCGCCCCCGAGGTGCACGGCCTCCTCTTCGCCACCACCAGCCCGCCGTATGCCGAGAAGCTGAACGCGGCCGCCGTCCATGCGGCGCTGAGCCTGCCGCCCGGAACGAGCGCCGCCGATCTCGGCGGCTCCACGCGGGCCGGCCTCGCCGGGCTCCTGCTCGCCGCCGACGTCGCGGCGTCTGGCCGACGCACGCTCGTGTGCGCGAGCGACGTCGTCGTCGGGGCGCCCGAGGGCGCGCGCGAGCGCACGGGCGGAGACGCGGCGTGCGCGTTCGTCGTGGGCGACGACGCCGAGGCCCTGGCCCGCATCATCGGCCGCGCGTCGCTCACCGAAGAATTGATGGACGTGTGGCGCACGCCGGAGGACCGCTTCCCCCGCGCCTGGGAGGAGCGCTTCGGCGCCGAGGTGCTCGCCCCGCTGCTGAAGGAGGCGGCGGTGCGCGCGCTCCGCGACGCCGGCCTCCAGCCCGCCGACGTAGCGGCGCTCGTCGTCGACTGCACGAACGACCGAGCGGCCGCGACGCTGCCGAAGGCGCTGGGCGTGAAGGCCGAGCAGGTGGCGGACACGCTCGCGCTGACCGTCGGCCGCGCCGGCGCCGCCGCGGCCGGACTGGCGCTCGCGAACGCGCTCGACCGCGCCCGACCGGGCGACCGCGTCCTCGTCGTGGTCGGCGCGGACGGAGCCGACGCCGTGGTGCTCGAGGTCACGCCGCGCATCGCGCAGGCCCGGCCCCCTCGGTCCGTCGAGCGCTGGCTCGCGTCGAAGCGCAACGACCTCGGCTGGCACAGCTACCTCAAGTGGCGCGGCATCCTGCCCTTCGAGCCGCCGCGCCGTCCCGACCCCGACCGCCCGGCCGCCCCGCCCGTGCACCGCGCCGAGCGCTGGAAGTACGGCTTCATCGGCTCCCGCTGCACCGACTGCGAGACCGTGAACCTGCCGCCGCAGCGCGTGTGCGTCGCGTGCGGCGCGGTCGACCGGATGAAGCCCGAGCCCATGGCCGACGCGCGCTGCCGCATCGCCACCTACGCGATCGACCGCCTCGCGTACTCGCTCCAGCCGCCGGTCGTCGCCGCGGTGTGCGACTTCGCGACCGGCGGCCGGATGCAGTGCGAGCTCACGGACCTGGACCCGAGCAAGGTCGCGATCGGCGACGAGCTCGAGATGACCTTTCGCCGCCTCTTCACCGTGAACGGCGTGCACAACTACTTCTGGAAGGCGCGACCCTTGCGCTGAGGGATCGACCGGAACGGAGAGCGCATCGGATGCGAGCGTGATGGGAAGCCGCACAGCCCCCGCAAGCGCGGCCTGACCGGGGCGGAACACCGGAAGCGATCATGCCGTGCGCGCAGTGAGCCGCAGGCGAACGAAGGAGAATTGGAGTGGCCAGCAAAGGCATTCGGGACCGCGTCGCCATCGTCGGCATGGGCTGCACGTCGTTCGGCGAGCACTGGGACAAGAGCGCATCCGATCTGCTGATCGACGCGGCCGGCGACTGCTACCGGTCGGCGCAGGTCGAGCCCGGCGACGTCGACGCGTACTGGCTCGGCACCATGGGGAGCGGCCTCTCCGGCCTCACGCTCTCCGAACCGCTGAAGATCCAGTACAAGCCCGTGACGCACGTCGAGAACTTCTGCGCGACCGGGAGCGAGGCGCTGCGCAACGCGTGCTACGCGGTGGCGAGCGGCGCCTACGACCTGGTGATGGCGATCGGCGTCGAGAAGCTGAAGGACTCGGGCTACTCGGGGCTCGTGGTGTCCGCTCCTGCGGGCGACGGAACCGACTCGACGCTCACCGCGCCGGCCACGTTCTCGCTCCTCGCTCCGGCCTATGCGAAGAAGTACGGCCTCGACGAGGCCCAGCTGAAGGACGTGCTGTCCCGGATCGCATACAAGAACCACGCGAACGGCGCGAAGAACCCGAAGGCCCAGTTCCGCAAGGAGGTGCCGCTCGAGGCGATCAAGGCGTCTCCGAAGGTGGCCGGCTGTCTCGGCATCATGGACTGCTCGGGGGTCTCCGACGGCAGCGCCGCCGCGATCGTCTGCCGCGCCGAGGACGCCCACCGCTACACCGACAACCCGATCTTCGTGAAGGCGCTGTCCTTCATCGCCGGCCCCGCGGAGGGCCCGATGCGGCAGGACTACGACTTCACGACCTTCGCCGAGGTCGTGGCGAGCGCGGAAGACGCGTACAAGCAGGCGGGCGTGACCGATCCGCGGAACGAGATCGGGATGGCCGAGGTGCACGACTGCTTCACGCCGACGGAGCTCGTGCTGATGGAGGACCTCGGGTTCTCCCCGCGCGGCCACGCGTGGAAGGACGTGCTCGAGGGCCGCTTCGACCTCACCGGCCCGCAGCCCGTGAACCCCGACGGCGGCCTCAAGAGCTTCGGCCACCCGATCGGCGCCTCGGGCCTGCGCATGATGTACGAGATGTGGCTCCAACTCCGCGGCGAAGCCGGCCCGCGCCAGATCGCGAGCCCGCGCCTCGGCCTGACCCACAACCTGGGGGGCGCCCCGGGCCGGTGCGTCAGCTTCGTGTCGATCGTGGGGAAGTAGCGGGCTCGGCGGCCGGCGGGCCCAGCTTCACGTCCGGCGCGGTCACGAAGGCGACGACACCCGCCAGCGTCAACAGCAGGCCAGCCCACTGCCGGGGCGTGGCGACCTCGCCGACGAGGAGCCACGACGCGCCGAACGACAGCAGCGGGATCGACGGCACCACGATCGACGTCGCGCGCGCGAGGTCGAGCCGCGCGATCGACTGGTACCAGAACGCCGTCCCCATGTACGCGAGCAGGATCCCCTGCCCCGCGAGGATCGGCAGGAGCGTGAGGAGCTCGCCCCGCGGCGGGAGCGAGCCCAGCCCGCCGCGCACGAGCCACGTCGTCACGAGGAAGATCCCGCCCCAGACATAGCGCGCGCCGGTGAGCACCATCGGGTCCACCCCGGGCAGCCCACGCAGCACCACGAGGTGCGAGAGCTGCCAGCAGAGGGGCGTCGCGAGCAGGAGCCAGACGCCCGCGGACGTGGTGAGCCCGCCCGCGCCCATCGCCAGCCCGATGCCGGCGAGGAGCACCACCGTCGAAACGACGCGCCGGCGTGTCGGCCGGTGGCCGAGCGCGAGCCACGTGAGGAAGAGCGAGTACGCCGGCTCGACCTGTACGCACAACGAGGCCGCGATGGCCCCGGCACGCCGTGTCCCCTCGTAGTAGAGCAGGAACGCGACAGCGGTGCCGAGGAATCCGATCAGCGCGAGGCGGCCGCGTAGCAGGGGCCTCGCGAGGAGCGCGAGCTCGCCCCGCGCGGCGAGCACGCAGGCTGCGAAGAGCCCGCCGAACGCCGTCGTCGCCGCCGCGACGAAGATCGGGTCGGCCTGGTTCGTCGTGAGCTTCGCGAGCCCCGGCACGAAGGCGCCGTTCAGGGCACAGAGACCTGCGAAGAGGAGGCCCATCCGCTCGCGGGACGTCGTCATGCCGGCTCGGGACTCTCCGGCATGCGATCGGCGAGGCGCCGAAGCTCGGGGCCCACAGGTGCGGGCGTCACCGGCGTCCCGCGACGCACGGCGCCCCACGCGTCGCCACCGAAGAGCTCGAGCTGCGGGGCGCGCGGGGTTTGGGGCACGGCGGGAGTGTGCGGAAGGCCGGCGAGCGCGCCAGCGGGCGCCGGCGGGTCAGCGTCCCGGAGCGTCGAAGGCGGTCTTGCAGCCCCGGGGTGAGCTCCGCCTCGTGGTCCTTCAGGCTGCGGACGAGCGAGCACCTCCCGGGGATCGCTTCGTCCTTCTACCATGCGCCTCCTGCGAGGAGGAACCCATGACCTACGAGACGCTCGATCTTCGCCGCGAGGGCGCCGTCGCCTGGCTCACGCTCGACCGACCCGATGCTCTCAACGCCATGAACCCGCGCCTCGTCGGCGAGCTGCGGGACTTCTTCGCGGGCCTGGCGACCGACCGCGACACGCGTGTGGTGGTGCTGCGCGGGGCGGGACGCGCGTTCTGCGCGGGCCTCGACCTGCGCGAGCCCGGGGAAGCGGGCGACGGGGGCGTGCCCGCCGGTCTGCGCGCGCAGCGCCGGATCAGCGAGCTCGTGATGCTGATGCGCCGCGCGCCGCAGCCGATCATCGCGTGCGTGCAGGGCCCCGCGTGCGGCGGCGGCTTCGCGCTCGCGCTCGCCTCGGACGTGCGGCTCGCGGGCGAGTCGGCGCGCATGAACGCCGCGTTCATCCGCATCGGGCTCTCCGCCTGCGACGTCGGCGTGTCGTACTTCCTGCCCCGGCTCGTGGGCGCTTCGGTCGCGTCGGAGCTGCTCCTCACGGGACGCTTCATCGACGCGCAGCGTGCGCTGCGCGTGGGGCTCGTCTCGGCGGTCGTACCCGACGCCGAGCTCGAGGTCGAGGCGCGCAAGCTGGTGGACGACATGCTCGCGACGTCGCCGCTCGGCCTGCGCCTCACCAAGGAGTGTCTCGCAGCAAGCATCGACGCGGGCAGTCTCGATCAGGTGATCGCGATGGAGGACCGGAACCAGATCCTGTGCGCGCAGACGAAGGACTTCCGCGAGGGCGTCTCGGCGTTCCTCGGCAAGCGCCCGCCGAAGTACGCGGACGCGTAGCCCCTACATCTCCGCGACGGCGTCCGTCTCCGCGAGGCGCTCCGTCTCCGCCGCGCCCGCCTTCACCCACTCCTGGAGCTCCGGCAGCGCCCACACCGCGTTCATGTAGTCCGAGGGGCGTCCTTCGAGCTTCACGCCGTAGGTGATGAAGCGGGTCACCACGGGCGCGTACATGGCGTCCGCGATGGTGAAGTGGCCGTAGAGGAAGCTGCCGCCGGCGCCGAACTTCGCGCGGCACCGCTCCCAGATCGTCGAGATGCGCCCCATCTCGGCCTGCACCTCGGGTGTGAGCTTCGCCTTCGCTCCCTGCACGCGCAGGTTCATCGGCAGCGCATGGCGTAGCGCGGAGAAGCCCGCATGCATCTCCGCGCTGACCGAACGTGCGTGCGCGCGCACCGCCTGGTCCGCGGGCCAGAGCCGGGCCTGCGGCGCGAGCTCCGCGGCGTACTCGCAGATCGCAAGCGATTCCCACACGCGAACGTCACCGTGCTTCAGCACCGGCACCTTGCCCGCCGGCGAGTGGCGGAGGATCTCCTGCTTCGACGTCGGCGCATAGAGCGGGATCCGGATCTCCTCGAACTCGAGACCGGCCAGCTTGAGCGCGAGCCAGGGACGCAGCGACCAGGACGAGTAGTTCTTGTTCCCGATCACGAGCGTGAGGGGCTCCATGCGACGTCTCCTCCGAGAGTGACCGGTCTGCGCAGCCTACCCGCGGCCCCCCCTCGCGACAAGCGATACCCTCGTCTCCGCCGATGGCCCCCGCCCGATACGCTGCTCTGGCCTTTGCGCTGCTCGCGCTCGCGGCGCTGTGGCCGGCCGGTGGGCGTGCGCAGGTCGACTTCCCGCCCAATGCGGACCAGTTCGAGCTGGAGGACGTGCTCCAGCTCGTCGTGCTTCCCCATCAGCTCCTCGCGATCGACGCGCGCGGGGGAGGCCAGACCGGGATCGATCTCGAGCTCGGCGAGACCGTGCGGTGGCAGCGGACGCGCGGGCGTGTCGGCGTCGTGCTCACCGACCGCCGCATCCTCGCCGTCTCCACCATCTCCGCCGCCTGGCAGGACACGCGGCTGCGTCGCACCGAGAAGCCGCCCACGGGCGCGGAGCTCGGGGGACGCGTCGCGCTCCTCTCCACGCGCACGCGGGCCATCGGCTTCAGCGGCACGACCGGCAACTTCGTCGTGAGCGGGCTCGGACCGCGCGAGGTGGTGACGCGCATGGCGGTCGGGCAGAACGTGGGCGTGATCCTCACGGACCGGCGCGCGCTGGGGCTCTCCGCGGCCGTGGGCGGCTTCTTCGAGGCGCCCCTGCGTGTCGACGAGGACATCGAATCGGTGAACGCCCTCGCGAACCTCGTCACCATCACCACCGCCGAGCGCATCCTGATCTTCCGGGGGCCGACCGGCTCGTGGGAGGAGCGGGGGCTCGACATCGCTCCCTGACCCCGCTCCCGCAGGCCGAAGACTCGGCCCCGTCCTGCCGATCCGGACCGCAACCCGTCCGCCCGCCGCGGGTTCGCGGGAGGGAGTCCATCGGAGGAGCGCAAGATGACCTCGATTCCCCGTCTTCTCGGTCTCGCCGCCGCCCTGTCGCTCGCCACCGCCGTCGCCGCCGGAGAGGCTCCGGCCCGCGGGCGCGGCGGACACGCGGTCCGGACCCCGGCCCAAGGCTCCGCCCACCGCGAGGTGACGCGCACGGGCCCGAACGGGGGGTCGCGTACGTCGACCACCGACTCGACGTGGCAGCGCGGCGGCGGGCACGCGGTGCGCGACACGACGCACACGGGCGCCGGCGGCCTGACCACCACGTCCCACGCCGAGACGACGCGCACCGACACGGGCTACACGCACGAGGACGTGGTGACCGGCCCGAACGGCAAGACCGCGACCCGCGACGTCGATGCCGTGTACGACCCCGCCACCAGGACGTGGACCAAGGACGCCACCGCGACAGGACCGAACGGCAAGACCGCGACGACCCATACCGAGAAGACGCGGACCGACGACGGCTACACGCTCGAGAAGACGCGCACCGCCGCCGACGGCGACGTCACCACGCGCTCCGCGACGGGAAGCTACGACCCGGCGACGAAGACCTGGACGCGCGAGGGCACGACCACGCGGCCGAACGGGAACGTCGTCACCGACGACCACGCGACGACGCGCACCGCAACCGGCTTCACGCGGACGGACTCCGTGACGGGCGCAGACGGCAGGACGGCGACCCGGGAGGCCGTCACGACGATCACGCCCGCGACACCGGAGCCGCCCGCGGCCGCTCCCGTAGCCCAGTAGCCCGCCTTCGAGGGCGCTTCGAAGCCGACCCGGAGTTTGCCCGGCGCACCCTGCCCTGGCAGGATGGCACGTGGGGGGTGCTGCGCCGGTCGAGGGAGAACGACCTCGAAGCCTTCATCCACGCGTTCGACACCACGCTCGCGCCCATCGTGGGTCAGCAGGTGACCCTCACGTCCGCCAACGCCGCCGTCGCGAACCCGCGCGTCGACCTCCTGGTCGCGCGCGCGAACGAGAACTGGACGATGGTGAACACCACGGGGGGGCTCGTCGCCGGCGCCCACGAGCGCGAGCTGATCGCGAAGGGCAACGTCGTGTCGGGCCCGGACGCGGGTGCGCGGGGCTGGGTGCGACAGGCGAACGGCACGTTCCTGTCCGACCGCAATACGACGTACACGGAGGCGGCGCTGCGCGCACTCGCCACGACCGCCGGCCAGGAGCTCACCTTCACCTGCGTTCCGCCGGGCTTCACCGCCACCGCGGCGGGCACGCGCGCGGGCATCGATCGTGACGAGGACGGCGAGCTCGACGGGCTGGACGACTGTCCGGACGTGGCGAACGCGCAGCAGCTCGACGCGGATGGCGACGGCGTGGGCGACGCTTGCGACGACTGCGCGGGCAAGGCGAACGCGAGCCAGTCCGACCTCGACGCGGACGGAACGGGCGACGTCTGCGACAGCGTCTGCGTCGGTCCCGTCACGAGCATCGCCAGCAACAGCCCGTCCGTAGCGCGGGGCGCCTATCTGCGGATCAGCGGAACCGGCTTCGGGCCGAACCGGCAGGTCTGGATCGGCGGCGTGCAGTCGCCGGTCGTGCGGGAGCGCACCACGGCATAGCGTATCGAGCGCGGACGGGCCCGAGCCGCCGGACCCACGCGGGCGAAACTCCGGTACGTTGGGCGCGATCGCGGAGGTCCCGCCCATGAGCAGCGCACCCGAGACCGGCCCGACGCCCGGCGGCCTCCTCGCCGACGAGCTCGACGACGCGTGGGCGGCGCTCGATCTCGAAGAGCGCGTCGAGGGGTTCCGGCTGCTCCCCGCGGCCGAGGCGGAGGCCTTCCTCCGCAAGCTCGACGTGCAACGGGAGTGCGAGCTGCTGCTCGCGCTGCCCACGGCCGAGGCCCAGCTCTGGATGCGTCAGCTTCCGCCCGACGACGCGGCGGACGTGGTGCAGGCGGCGGGCGACGAGGGCCGCAACGTGCTGCTGCGTCTCCTCGACGAGCCCACGCGGCGCGAGGTGTCCGCCCTGCTCGCATACGCGGAGGACGACGCCGGCGGCCTCATGAGCCCGCGCTACGTGCGGCTGCGCCCGGACATGAGCGTCGACGAGGCGATCAGCTACCTGCGGCGCGCCGCACGGGAGCGCGTCGAGACCATCTACTACATCTACGTCCTCGACGCGGATCAACGTCTCATGGGAGTGGTGTCCTTCCGCGATCTCTTCGCCGCCCAGCCCGACCGCAAGGTGCGCGACATCATGCGCACGAGCGTCGTCACCGTCGCCGAGGATCTCGATCAGGAAGCGGTCTCGAACATCTTCGCGGAGAGCAACCTGATGGCGATCCCGGTGGTCGACGCCGAGGGCCGCATCAAGGGCATCGTCACGATCGACGACATCGTGGACGTCGTGCGCGAAGAGGCGACCGAGGACATCCAGAAGATCGGCGGCACCGAGGCCCTCGACGCGCCGTACCTCCAGGTGAGCATGCGCGAGATGATCCGCAAGCGCGCCGGCTGGCTGTCGGCCCTCTTCATCGGCGAGATGCTCACGGCCACGGCGATGTCGAGCTACGAGGACGAGATCGCCCGAGCCGTGGTGCTCGCCCTCTTCATCCCGCTCATCATCTCGAGCGGCGGCAACTCGGGCTCGCAGGCCACCACGCTCGTCATCCGGGCGATGGCCCTCGGCGACGTGCGGCTGCGGGACTGGTGGCGCGTGATGCGGCGCGAGCTCGCGTCGGGCCTCTCGCTGGGCGTGATCCTCGGGTCGATCGGCTTCCTGCGCGTGATGCTGTGGCCCACCCGCGCACGGACCTACGGCGAGCACTACCTGCTCGTCGCGTTCACCGTGGCGTTCAGCCTCGTCGGAATCGTGCTGTGGGGCGCGCTCGCCGGCTCGATGCTGCCGTTCCTCCTGCGTCGCGCGGGACTCGATCCCGCGAGCGCTTCGGCGCCCCTGGTGGCGACCCTCGTAGATGTCACGGGGATCGTGATCTACTTCAGCGTTGCGACCTTCTTCCTGACCGGAACGCTGCTCTAGCGAGGCCCCGGATCGCCGCCGGCAAGGCTCGGCGGGGAGCCGCCGATCAGGATCGGGTACTGCCGATCCGGCGCATCCTGGGGCGTGCGCGCCGGCGCTGCGCCCGCGGAGCCCGTCGCTCCCGGTGCGCCCGCCGCGAGCGCCACCGCGCCGGCGGGCGCCAGCTGCACGATGTAGGCCTTTCGCACGGCGCCGGTGCGGTTCGGGCCGGTGCAGTGCGGCGTGAGCGACGAGAACACCACGATGCTTCCCGCGCGCGCGGGCACGGGCTCCGCGCCCTCCGGCTCTGCGAGGCACTGCCAGCCCGCGTCGGTCATCCAGTGCGCGAGCGTCCCACGGCGATGGATCCCGGCCGCGACCCACGGACACCCGTTCTCGAGCGTGGCGTCGGTGAGCGCGATCCAGCAGGTGAGGTACTGCTGGGGCAGCACGAAGGTGTACCCGTTGTCCTGGTGCCAGGGGAAGACGCGCGCCGGCTCCGGCTTCTTGTACACCGCCTGGTCCCAGTAGAGCCGCACGTCGGGGCCGATCAGGTCGTGGCCGAGGTCCTGGAACACCGCGCCACGGCAGAAGTCGCGCAGCAGCGGGGAGCGCGTCACGAGGTGCGTCGCGAAGGTGATCGCGTCGGCTTGCGCGATGAACAGCTTGCCACCTGCCTGCTTGCGCAGGAAGCCGGTCACCTTCTCCTCCCACGGATCGATCTCGGCCACGACCGACGCAATCGCCGCCGGGTCGAACGCGTCCTCGAGCAGGAAGAAGCCCCGCTCGTCGTAGCTCTGCGCCTGCTCCGCCGTGATCCGGCGGTACGGGCCCGCCGGCATGCGCCACTCGAAGGCGACGTTCCAGGGATGCAGCTCCACGGGACCTCTTCTCGCCTGCGCGGATCAGCGCCCGGGGATCAGGCAGGAGTGGATCGACTCCTCGCCGGGGATCTCGCGGGCCAGGGTGCGGATCGCGAGCTCCGCATCGCGGAGCGCGAAGTCGTGCGTGTGGATCTTCTCGAGCGGGAAGCGGCGCGATTCGATGAGGTCGATCGCGCTGCGATAGCCCGACGAGGTGACGCCGATCGCGCCCTGTACGCGGATCTCCTTCAGCACGATCTTGTCGGACACGAAGTCGGGAATCGGCTCGAAGCCCTTCACGCCCGCGAGGACGACGGTCCCGCCGGGCGCGACGTAGTCGAGCGAGGCGACGACGGGCTCGGTCGCGTAGGACGTCACCTCGACCACGACGTCCGCGCCCTGACCGCCCGTCAGCTCGGCGATCCGCCGCTTCGCGTTCTCGTTCTGCACGTCGATCACGTGATCTGCCCCGAGCTCGCGGGCGAGCGCGAGCTTCTTCGCGTCGGCCTCGAGCCCCGTCACGATGACCTGCTTCGCTCCGGCCACGCGGCACGCGATCACGCTCGCGAGCCCGCGCTGCCCGGGCCCGAGGATCACCACGGTCGAGCCGGGCTTCACGCCGCCGAGCTCGACCGCCCAGCGGAAACCCGCGCCGAGCGGATTGAACATGACCGCGAGCGCGGCGGGCAGCGTGGGATCGAGCTTGTGGACGATCGCGCGCGCGTCGAGCCACAGGTACTCGGAGTATGCGCCCCACAGTCCCGGCGGCACCGAGAGGGGCACGTAGGAGTAGATCTTCCGCGAGCGGCAGAGATGGTACGCGCCGCCGAGGCACGGCGGGCAGAAGCGGCACGAGAGGATCGTCTCGACGCCGACGCGGTCGCCGACATCCACGCCCCAGCGCGCGGCCGCGCCGTCGCCGATGCGCTCGATCACGCCGAGCGGCTCGTGGCCCGGCACGGCCGGCATCGGCGTGCGCAGGACGCCCTCGAACTGCTCGTAGTCGCTCCCGCAGATGCCGCATGCCTCCACGCGCAGCAGCGCGGTGTCGTGCGTCACCTCGGGCAGGGGCAGGTCCATCGGCTCGAGCTTGCGAGGGGCGGTCTGCACCATCGCGAGGGCCTTGCGTGCGGGCATGCGTCCATTCTACGGGACGCGGGCGCGAGCGGCGGAACGGATTGCCCCCGAGCCGGAAGAGCTCGAGCGGATCGCCCCGCCGTCGACGCCACGCTCGCGCGGCGTGGGCCCCCGCCCGCTCGGCGTGGGCCCCGCCCGCTCGGCCGCGCCAGCGAGGCCGCAGCCGGGACGGGCGAAGGGGAGCTAGCCTCCCGCCGGACACCTGGGATCCAGGGGAGACCTCGCATGATGCTGCACCGCTTGCTTCCGCTCGCCTTCATCTGGCTCGCCGTCTATGCCCTCGGCTGCTCGTTCTCGGACAGCTCGGAGAGCATCTCGAAGTCCATCTCGAGCCCCTTCGCCAGCTCGAGCGACTCCTCGGGCGGGAGCGACCAGGCCTACCGCGGAGACGTGCGCGACTACACGGCGGCGTACGTGAAGTCGGGCGGCGACTTCGACGGCTTCGAGACGCAGATCGCCAAGCTCGCCGCGAAGCACGGCATCACGGACTGGGAGCTCGACACGAACACGTTCATCGGCATCGGCGAAGGCCTGAAGAAGGCCGGGGCCAGCCCGACCGAGCTCGCCGCGTGGAAGACGAACCTCGCGGGTTCGGATCTCGGCAAGGCGAACGCGATCCAGCAGGGGTACGACTCGAGATAGGCCGCAGCGCGGGGGGTGTCCGTGCGGGGCCGCCGCTTCGGATGGATGCATGCGACCGTGGTCGCGCTCGCGGCGCTCGCGAACGCCGGGGCAGCGGCGCCGGGCGAGCGGACGATCGAGTACCTGTACGTCGACTCGAACGAGGGCGGCTCGAGCGGCGGCCACGTCGCGCTGCGGTTCGACGACTCGATCTACCACTTCCAGCACCAGGCCCCGGGGGTCCTGCGCCTCTACCGCGACGACGACCGGCACTTCTTCGAGCTCTATCGCGGCATCATGAACCGCACGGTCCGGGGAAGCCGCGTCGCCGTGTCGGAGGACACCTACTCGTTATTGCGTGACGCCTTCGAATCGCGGCGTCAGGCCGAGGAGGCGTGGTTCGACCGGCTCGCCGCGTACGGCGAAGACGCCGCGCTCTACGACCGGCTGCTCGCGGCGCGCGCGGCGCCCGCCGAGACGCCGCCTCTTGCGCTCCCGGCAGCGGGCTTCTTCCTGCCCGACGGCGGCGCGCCGGTCCGACGCTCCGGGGACGCGGCGAGCGCGGACCCCGCGCTCGTCGCGCTGCGCGCACGCGTCGCGGAGACCTACGGTCCGGACTTCCTCGCGCAGCGCGCGTCCCGGCTCGAGGCGGCGCTCACCGGGCTCTCGCCCGCGGACGCAGGCGCTTCGCCGCCGGTCGATCCGGAGGAGCAGCCCCCGGCCGAGTATTCCTTCGCACGACATTACGAGGACCTCCTGCTGGGCCTGCGGGCGATCCAGGTGGTGGAGGCGGCGCCGCCGCTGCGCGAGGGGAGCCTCCGCGAAGGCCTGCCCCTCACACCGTCGGAGGAGCAACGGGTCGCGGCGTATGCAGCGGACCTCGAGGAGCGGCTCGTGCACGCCGTGCGGTCCCAGCGGCCGGACTTCGGCTTCCCGCTCCTCGTCGGCATGGCGCGGCTCATCGCGCTGCACGAGTCGCTGCGCACGCACCGCCTCGTCGTCGTCGACGCGTTCGGGGCCCGGCACGATCTCGTAACGCGCGCGCAGCTGGAGCGGAATCGGGCGCTCTGGCCCGAGATGCGCACCCAGAACGAGGCAGCCCTCGAGCTGGCGCGTGCGTCGTTCTTCGACGCCGCGGCGCCCGGGGAGCCCGAGCTCTCACGGCTCGAGTCGGCCGCGAACCGCTGGCTCGAGCTCGAGGAGGCGCTGCGCGGGCAGCGCGACGTCCGCGCCAACTCCGGCCGCCTCGTGCCCGATCGCCCCGCGCTGCGCACCGATCTCGTGCAGCCGGGCGCACCGGACGAGGCCCTCCGCGAAGCCCGAGACGGCGCTCGCGAGCATGAGCGGACCCTCGCGCAGAACCTCGAGCGGGTCTACGCATACGACCTGATCACCCGCAATTGCGTGTCGGAGATCTTCCGCCTCGTCGATCGGGCGCTCGCGGCGAGTGGCGGGAGCGAGGAGCGGCTCGGAGGGCACGTGTCGCTCGACGCGACGCTCAACTTCATCCCGTTCGTGTCCGCCGGTGCGGTCGACCACCGCTGGCGTGTGGTGGAGCGCACCGAGCTGCCGTCCCACCGGCGCGAGCTCCTCGACGAGATGTACGCGAACGAAGGCGTGGTGGGCGTGTATCTGCGTGAGTTCAACACGGTCACGTCGACGGCTTATCAGCACCCACAACGCGACTCGGTGTTCCTGCTGTTCACCGACGACGCGATCGTCGCGCGGCCGCTCTTCGGAACGGTGAACCTCGTCACGGGCCTGGTGACGACCGCGGCGGGTCTGCTCGCCGCGCCGTTCGACGGCGGCGACACGCTGTCGGCCGGCGCGCGCGGCGTGCTGTTCAGCCTGCCGGAGCTCGCGTTCTTCAACATCCGGAAGGGGACGTTCGAGCACGTGCCCGAGCCGCCGGGGGTGCTCGATGTCGCGCGCTGACGGAGGCGGCGACGACGTGATCGCCACCGTACGGGGCTGGATCGACGGCGCCGCGCGCGTCGTCGTGCTCACGGGTGCCGGCATCTCCACCGATTCCGGGATCCCCGACTTCCGCGGCCCGCAGGGTCTCTGGACGAAGAACCCCGCGGCCGAGAAGATGGCGACGCTCGAGCACTATCTGGGCAACCGCGAGGTGCGCAAGCGCGCGTGGCGCAGCCGGCTCGAGACGCTGTCGCGGACGCTGGAGCCGAATGCGGGCCATCGCGCACTGGTGGCGCTGGAAAGGCGCGGCAAGCTCGACACGCTCATCACACAGAACGTCGACGGCCTCCACCAGCGCGCGGGGACCTCCCCCGACCGCATCGTGGAAGTCCACGGGAGCATGCGCGAGGTCGTGTGCCTGGCGTGCGGGGAGCGCGCGCCGATGGAGCGCGCGCTCGCGCGCGTGGAGGCCGGCGAGGAGGACCCGCCGTGCCGCAGCTGCGGCGGCATCCTCAAGTCGGCGACGATCTCCTTCGGTCAGAATCTGGTGGCCGAAGACCTGAGGCGCGCCGAGCGCGCGGCGACGAGCTGCGACCTGCTGCTCGCCATCGGTTCGACGCTCGGCGTGTTCCCGATCGCGGGCGTGGTTCCGGTCGCGAAGCAGGCGGGCGCGCGTGTCGTGATCCTGAACGCGGAGCCGACGCAGATGGACGACCTGGCCGACGCACTGCTCCGCGGCCCGATCAGCACCCTCCTCCCGCAGCTCGTCTGAAAGCCTCGCAGGCTTCACTTCCGTGCGAGGGCGGACATCTCCCGGAACAGGGTCAAAGCGTCGGCAGCGGGGAGCGTCGGGTCCCACTGGCGGTAGAGCGTGCGCACGTTCACCACGATGCGTTCTGCGTCGCCCCAGGCGGCGAACTCGCCGAGGGCGATGTCACGCGCGGCGTCGACGGCGCTCATGCCCGCATCGAAACGCTGACGCGCCTCGCTGCGGACGTGCTCCAGATAGGCCTTCACGGCGACGACGCCGCGCGCGTCCGTGATCGGGCCGTGGCCGGGGATCACCGTCTCGACGTCGAGGCCGAGGATGCGGTCACATGCGGCGATCCAGCGCTCCACGGGTCCGGCCCACATGATCGGCGTTCCGTCGACGAAGAGGATGTCGCCGGTGTAGATCGCGCGATCGTCGGGCACGTGGACGAGCACGTCGCCCGCGGTGTGAGCCGGCCCCACCTCGATCAGCTCGACGCGCTTCGTGCCCACGTGCAGCGTGAGCGCGCCGTCGAACGTCCGCGTCGGCAGGGCGGGCTCGATTCCCGCGAACTCGAACGGGCCGAAGCAGCGCAGGAAGTACCGTCCGACCTCACCGAGCGAAGCCGCCGAGCGCAGGAGCGACGCGAGCTGCGCGGGCTGGATGTCCTCCTCCATCTGCATGAACGACGCGCGCGATGCGATGATCTCCGCGCCCGCCACGAGCGCGTTGCCGTAGCAGTGGTCGCCGTTCGCGTGCGTGTTGACGAGCGTCCCGATCCGCGCGGCGGCGCGCGGCTCTGCGCGCCTCATGGCCGCCAGCATTTCCGCAGTGAGCCGCTCGTCGAAGAGCGTGTCCACGAGCAGGGACTCGCCCGAGTCGACGACGAGGCCCGCGTTGCTCCAGCCCCACGAGCCGTCGGGCTGGAGCCAGGCGTAGCAGCCCCTGCCGAGGTCGTGGAGCCCGTGCGTGTAGGGCCTGGTCCCGAGGGTTCCACCCATCGTCCGTCCTTCTCGAGCCGCGACTAGGGCGACACCGCGACGCGCAGGTCCGCTTCGAGCCTGCCGAGGATCTCGCGCAGCGCGTCGCCCCAGCCCGCGGCCAGGGCCTCCGGCGACGCATCGGCGATCGCTGGTGACGCGGCGTAGCCGGCATGGAACACGATCTTCGGCTCCGCTCCGCGGACGTCGAGCAGCGCGAACCGCAGCCCCAGCACGGCGCGGGGCTCCGCCGGGTCGCGATGGTCGCCGTAGAGCTCCTCGACGGCGCCGTCGAGGAGATACGCGCGCGGGGCGAGGCTGCGCGCGTCGAGCACCGCGCCGAAGAGACCGGATGCGGCGAGCCACCGCCGCACGTCGTCGGCGAGCATCGCCTGGGGCGAGGTCCAGAGCACGTCGTAGAAGTCGCTCTCGTAGGTCTGGGCCTCCGTGCGGTAGACGAAGCTCGTCCCCGTGACCACGGCGGACGTCCGGAAGCGCATCACCGCGAGGACCGGCGCACCGGCCGGCGCGGACGCGCGCTCGGGCCGCGTCGCCTCGATCACGAACTGCCGCCGCTCGGGATACTGGCGAGAGAGGAGCCCGCCGCAGCCCAGCGCCGACGCGCCCGCGAAGAGCGCAGCTGCAACGGCGACGCGGACGCCCCGGTCCACGCGGACGGTCACTGCTTCTCCGGAAGGCGGCGCGGGGGCGCGTCGCCGAACAGGAGGAGCGAAGGATAGGTACGCGCGTTCTCCGAGAGCTCGCGCAGGTTCTCCGCGGAGACGCGCAGGCTGTCGACCAGCTCGGCGACGTTCCCCTGCTCGCCCGCCACGAGGGCGTCGAGGCGCCGCAAGGTGGCCGAGAGCTGGTCGAGGGCGTTCACGAGCCGCTCCTGGGCAGGCCGCAGGTCGATCGTGTCCACCTGCGCGCGGAGCCGCCGATTGGTGTCGCGCAGGTCGGCTAGGAGCGACGTCGCCTCGCCGGACAGCTGGCCCACCCGCGCGTCCTCCACGGCCTTCGTGATCGCGACGAGGCCCTCGTCGAGGTGGACGATCACGCTCTCGATGTCGAGCTTGCCGATGCGTTCGATCACCTGCTCGGCGCCGCTCCGAAGCTGCGCGATGGAGCTCGGCGCCGAGGGGACGTACACGTAGTCCGGTCGCCATGGGATCTTCATCGGCGGGTACCGCACCGGATCTAGGTAGTCGGCCTCGAGGTAGGAGGTGCCCGTGAGGCCCTGCGCCGCCACGCGCACGCGCAGCCCCGCGTCGACGAGCCGTTTCATCTGCTCGGAGTAGTTCTCCCTCCCGGCCTCCGCAAAGCCGCGATCGAGCCGCGCCCGCACGACGACGAGACGGCCGAGATCGCGCACCTCCTCGTTGTCACCCTCCATGGTGTAGAGACCCTCGGCGAAGCCGATCTCCTCGACCTTGCCGATCCGAACGCCGCGATACTTGAGCGCTGCGCCGACGTCGAGGCCCTGAACCGATTCGTCGAGGTAGGTCTCGAGGATCGGCCCCGAGCGTTGCAGGACGCCGGAGCCGAACACGAGCAGCGCCGCGATGGCGAGCGCGATGCCGGCCAGAAGGAAGAGCCCGAGCCGGTAGTAGCGGACCTCGTCGCTCACGCGACGGCGCCCGCGGCCGCCGGCTCCGCCTCGCGTCGGAAGAAGGCCCGCACCCACGGGTCGTCGCAGCGATCGCGCAGCTCGGCCGGGGGGCCGATCGCGGCGATCCGCCGGGTGCGAGCGTCGAGCATGAGCACGCGGTCGGCGATCGCGAAGATGCTCGCGAGCTCGTGCGTCACCAGCACGAACGTGATGCCGAGCGTCCGCGCGAGGCTCTGGATCAACGCGTCGAGGCTCGCCGACGTGATGGGATCGAGGCCGGCCGACGGCTCGTCGAGGAACAGGATCTCGGGATCGAGCGCCATCGCGCGGGCGATCGCAGCGCGCTTCTTCATGCCGCCGGAGAGGTCGGCGGGCACGTGACGCTCGAAGCCCTCCAGGCCCACGAGCTTCAGCTTCATGCGCGCCACGAGCTCGCGCGCCTCCTTCGGAAGGTCGGTGAACTCCTCGAGCGGGAGACACACGTTCTGGAGCAGGCTCATCGAGCCGAACAGGGCGCCGCTCTGGTACATCACGCCGAAGCGCCGGAGGATGCGCCGGCGCGCCTCGCCCGCCGCGGACGTGATGTCGTCACCCGACACCAGGATACGGCCCGACACGGGAGGATGGAGCCCGATCATCTGCTTCAGGAGCGTGCTCTTCCCCGATCCCGACGCGCCGAGGATCACGAAGATCTCGCCCCGATGGACCTCGAACGAGAGCCGGTCGAGGATCACGCGCCCGCTCCACGCGGCCGTCAGGTCCTCGACGCGGATTACCGCCTCTCTCCCGCCCATCGCCGGAGCCTACCCCACTCACACGCCGAGCACGTAGAAGACCACGGCGAAGATCCCGCTCGCGATCGCGATCAGCACGATTCCGCTCACCACGGCGCTCGTCGCCGCGGCGCCCACCGCGCTCGCGCCCTTGCCCGTCTGGAGCCCTCGGAGGCAGCCCACCGCGGCGACCAGGATGCCGTAGGTGAACGCCTTGACGAGGCCGCCGAGCAGGTAGGACATGCTCACCGCGTACGTGATGCGGTTGTAGAAGGTCACCGGCGGGTAGCCGATCGAGAGCATGACGACGAGGCCGCCGGCGAGACCCGCGAGGTCGAAGAAGAGCGTCAGCAGCGGGGTCACGGCCACCGCGGCGACGACCCGGGTCACCACCAGGAACGGCACCGGCGACAGCCCCATCGTGTTCAGCGCGTCGAGCTCCTCGTTCACCTTCATCGTGCCGATCTCGGCCGCGAACGCCGAGCCCGAGCGCCCCGCGAGGATGATGGCGGTCATGAGCGCTCCGAGCTCGCGGAAGAGCGCGATGCCGACCGCGTCGGCGATGAAGATCTCCGCGGCGAACCGCTGGAGTGTCACAGCGGACTGGAACGCGAAGATGATGCCGATCAGGAAGCCGAGCATCAGTACGAGCGGCAGCGCGTCCGCGCCGGTGCGCTCGGCAAGCACCCACACGTCCTTCCAGCGCACCCGCGCCGGGTGACGAGCGGCCCAGGCGAGAGCCGCGGTGAGCTCGCCAACGAAGGCCACGAGCTCGCGCAGGTTCGAGCCCACGAGGGCGACCCCGCGTCCGGCGCGAACCACGAACGACTCCCGCACCGGCGTCTCGGCTGCGCGCGTGGGCGCGTAGAGCGTGAAGAGCTGGCGCAGGTCGTCGCGCAGTCCGAGGAGCTCGAAGCTGCGTCCCGCGCGCTCCTGGTGCTCGCGCAGACCGAGGAGGAGACCGAAGCCTGCGCCGTCGCAGTAGGCGAGCTGCCGCGCATCGACGACCAGGCGATCCGGCGCGGCGCGGTCGATCCGCGCCATCGCTTCGCGCCAGGCGCCGCCCGTGGTGTGAACGTCGAGGCGCCCGCGCAGCACGAGCGTGAGCCCGCCGCCCGCTCTGGGCTCGAAGAGCAGGGAGATCGCCTCCGGCGCGCCGGTGGCATCCGCGGAAGCGCTGGACATGATCCGAAGCTCCTCCGCAGACCGAGCGAAAGGAGGTAGGGGAGACGCGGAGGAGTGGCAAGGCGCGCTGGAGTCAGCGCGCGGCGGCCCCGTCGTCGGAGACGCCGGCGGAGGCGAGCTCCGCCGCGGTGGGGGCGACGGGATCCTGCGTCGGCAGGACCAGCGCGAGCGCCTGCTCGGCGCGCCGGTCGGCGAGCACGGCCTTGCGGGCGAGCAGATCGTTCAGCTCGGCGGCGTCCCCGGGATGCCGGAGCAGCGCTTCCACCGTCGCGAGGGCGCGCTGCGTCCACTCGATGGAGAGACGCGCATGCCCGGAGCGGGCGAGCAGCTGCGAGAGGGCTTCCTGGCTCTCGAGCGCCGCGGTGACGTGGCCCGTTTCGCGCGCCTCGTCGACGGCGATGGCGCGCCGGCTGAGCTCGCCGCTCTTCGCAGCACGGTCGAGCTCCGCGAGGTCGGTCAGGACCACCGCCGCGTCGGGTCGAGCGAGCAGCTCCTCGTCGAACCCGGGACCGGTGGCGCGGATCGCACGCGCAACGCGCACGCGATCCTCCGCCGCGAGCGGGGCGCCGGCAGCTGCCGTCCGCTCGCGCGCGGCGGTCGCGCGAAGCAGCGTGTCGCCCCCGCTCCGCGTCAGCGACGCGTACGCGTCGGCCGCGAGCGCGGCGCGTGCCTCCGCGTCGCCCGGCGGCTGCGCGCGGGCCAGCATCAGCTTCGCCTCGGCGACCTCGCGCGGCGCGCCGGCGTCCTGCGCCGAGCGCAGCGCCTCCTCCAGACGCTCGCGGGCGCGCCCGAAGTGGCGCGGATCGCCCTCCGCGCGGGCGAGCGCGGCCTCGCCGACGGCGAGGCGCGCGCGGGCCGATGTGGACGCCCGGCAGTCGCAGCGGACGGTCGCCCGCAGCGCTTCGTCGGCCAGGTCGTCCGCCGCGCTCAGGTCGCCTCGCCGGATCGCGAGCCCGGCCAGCAGCGCCGCGCCTTCGGCGACGCCGACGTCGCCGCGATTCGCGCGCGACCACGCCGTCGTCGCCTCCAGCAGCCGCTTCGCCTCGTCGGTGCGGCCCGTGCGCGCGAGCAGGATCGCCTTGTCACGGGACGCGAGCTCCCACACATCCCCGTGTCGAACGGCGCCGCCGGGCGCAGCGCGCTCGATCGCGCGATCGAAGAGCTCGAACGCAAGGGCATAGAGGCCGAGACTCCCCGACGACTCGCCGAGCGCGCACAGGCTGCGCGCGATGCGGGCGTCGTCCTCCTGCGCGACCGCCACCTCGAGCGCGCGCGCGCCGAGGTCGAGGCTGCGCCGGGCCTCGCCACTCGAGGCCTCGAGCCAGCTCCCGAGCATCCACTGCGCCCAGAGCGCGGCGGGATCGTTGGCGCGCTGCGCGTCGCGCAGCTCGCGGCGGAAGGCCTGGCGCGCCTCCCCCGGCCGGCCCGCGTCGAAGAGCGCGAGCGAGCTCTCGTCGTCCCCTGCGGCAGAGGGGGGAGCGGAGAGGAGTCCCACGCAAAGCGCGGCGGCCAGGACGCGAACGTGGTTCCGGCGGGCGGCGGTCACCCCCCAGGAATCGGCAGCGCGCCCCCGAAGTTGAAGGGTGGGGACGCGCCCTGGGGAGATCAGAGGCGGGTCAGGTGGACGGGCAGGCCGTCGCGGGGCTTCGAGATCGGGCTCTGCTGGACGGGCATCGTGTAGGACTCTGGAACGCTCCAGCGGAACCGCTGCACCAGCTGATGCACGATCGCGTGCACCTGGATCTCGGCGAACCGGAAGCCGATGCACATGTGCGCGCCGCCGCCGAAGGGCACGAAGCTGTGCGAATGGCGCCTGTGCTCGGCACGCGTGTCGGAGAACCGCTCGGGGTCGAACTCGAAGGGCCGCGTCCACCATTCCTCCATGTAGTGCTGGTGGATCGGGAACACGATGACCATCGTGCCCTCGGACACGCGGTAGCCGCCGTACTCGAAATCGCGGACGGCCATGCGCGGCATCGTCGAGAGCGGGGGATAGCGCCGCAGCGTCTCGTTCATGACGAGCCCGAGCGAAGGCAGCCCCTCGAGGTCGCCGGAGCCGAGGTGGTCCTTGCCGAGCGCGCGGCTCTCGTCGCGGATCCGGTCCTGCCATTCCGGGTGCTTCGCCAGCTCGTACAGCATGGACGTGAGCGCGCTCGTCGTGGTGTCGTGGGCCGCCATCATCAGGAAGATCATGTGGTCGATGATCTCCCGATCGGTGTAGCCGGCGCCGTCTTCGTCCTGCACGCGACACAGCTGACTGAACATGTCCGAGCCGGCGCCGCGCCGCTTGGCGGGAATCAGCCTGCGGAAGAACTCGACCATGTACTCGCGGCCCTCCAGCCCGCGGGTCCAGGGGAGTCCCGGCACCCGGACGCGCAGCACGGCCATCGAAGCGGCCACCGTGTCCTCGAAAGCGCGGTTCACGCGCTCCGCCTCCGGCCCGAGGTCGATGCCGAGGAACACGGAGCACGCCAGATCGAGCGTGAGACGCTTCCACGCGGGATACGCGAGGAAACGCTCGCTCGGCTCCCAGTGCGCAAAACGCTCCTCGATCTGCGGATTCATCCGCCCGAGGTACTCCTCGAGCGCAGGCTTCTTGAACGCGCCCTGCATGATGCTGCGCTGGCGCCGGTGGTCCTCGCCGTCGCGGAGCATGAGGCCGTTCGTGAAGATGCGGCCGATGATCAGGTCCCACGCGCGCTTGTTGGAGAAGACTCCGTCGCGGTTGAGCAGCACGTGCTTCACCGCATCGGGCCCGAACAGGTTCGCGGAGCGCAAGGGGCCCATGCGCTGGCCCACGACGGGACCCTGCTGCTCGTACATCCGTCGCGTGCACGCGAGCGGGTCGCTGCGCATCAGCGTCGCGCGGCGCAGCGTCTCGAAGAGCCCCGGCTCCGGAGGTGTCGGCAGGTCGCGGGCGGGGGCTGCGGCGGAGGTCATGGGGCTCCCTGGCTGGGTCGCGGTGCGTCGGCGTAGGCGCTCTGCGGAGTTAGCAGGCTCCTAGCGCGCGAGCACCATCACGACCGATTCCTCGGCCCGATCGACCAGCTCGGAGAGCGGCGGGGCGTCGCCGCGCGGCACCTCCCGCGGCTCGTACTCCGGACCGAGCGCCTTGCGCAGGGTGCGCAGGAGGACGTCGGACTTGATGGCGTAGTTCACGTTCTGGGGCAGGTAGCCGGCCGACCCGAAGGTCTGCTTCGGATCCAGCGTGGCGGTGACGACGCCCACGACGGCCCCGTGCCGGTCGAAGAGGGGCCCGCCCGAGTTCCCCGGCTGGATCTCCGCGGACATCTGCAGGTAGCGGGGATCGCCTGCGACTCCGGACAGCGCGTTGACACGGCCGAACGTCGCCTTCGTCTCGGGCCCCTGGAGCGTCGGCACGGGAAACCCGAGCGCGAAGACCTCGTCCCCCTTGGCGAGGCCGTCGGAAGTCCGGATCGGGAGCGGCGTGCGGAGCGCCTTCACCTGCAGCAGCGCGAGGTCGTTCGCGCCGTCCTCGTAGATCACCTCCGCGTCCACGGTCTCGTGCTCGTCCACCACGACCTCGAGATGGTTGGCGCCCGACACGACGTGGAGGCTCGTGACGAGTACGCCGTGGGGGGCGGCGAAGAACGCAGTGCCGGAAGTGCCCGGACGCGGGGGCGTCGACGTCCCGGCCGAGAGGTTCTGGCGCTCCGGCAGCGCGGGCTTCCCGCTCTCCTGCGCGAGCGCGTCGCGGACCTGCATCGCCGCCATCTGGTCGCTCGTCCCGAACGAGACGCGCAGCTCGGCGCCGAGATCGTCCTTGCCCTTGCCGTACGCGCGCGTGCAGCCGCCCTCCGCGAGCCAGGTCGCGGAGAGCTCGCGTCCGTCCGAGCACGCGAGCTTCAGCGTGCCGCGCGCGCCGTCGCACACCGCGGCGCCGTCGGGAGCCCGGGGCGGAAGTCGCACGACGCGCACGGGACCGACGCAGCGCGCGCCGTTCACCTTGCTCTCGAGATCCGCGAAGCCGAGACGCAGCACCGGGTCGTACTGGATGCTGCCCGCGAGCACCTCGTCGTACTGGTCGTACCACGCGACGATGGGGTGGCGCGCGGTGCGGTCTGCGAGCGCTTCCGGCACGCCGCCGCCCGGCGTGCCCGGCGACGCCGCGCAGCTCGCGAGCGCGGGCGGGAGACCGAGCGCGAGAAGCGCGGAGACGGCCGCGGCGGCGGCACGGGAGCGTTGCACGGCGGCCGAGCTTAACCTCGGCGCCGGTCGCGAGCGAGCCGCGCCCGCTCAGGGCTGCAGCGCGCCGGGGCGGCCGTCCTCGACCACGAACGTGGCGAGCGTGCTCGCCGGCGGGAGCCGTGCGCGTGCGTCCCACCGGGCTCGTGTAGCCGCCAGCGTGGAAGCGGTAGAAGTAGCCGCGTGCGGGGTCGAGGCCGCGGAGCTCGACGTGGACGGAGTGCGCGAGCTCGGGCGTCGCCCACACCGTCCCGTTCCGCACGAGCCGCGTCATGCCCGCGTCGTGCGCGAGCTCGAACGCCACGGGCACGGGCTCTTGCGGCACCCCCTCCGCGCCCGGTGGCAGCGGGGCGAGCCGCGTCCAGAGCACGCAGCCGTCCGCCGTCGGGCTGCCGGAGGCGACACCGAGGCGGAACGGATCGCCCGCGAGCTTCGCCGATCCACCACCGCCCGGCGCCGGGGCGCGGCTTCCGCTCGGGCCGTGCTCGAAGCAGCCCAGCGCAGCGAGCCCGGCGCACGCGCCGGCGCCTGCGAGGAAGCGCCGCCGCGAGAGCGCGGTCACGCGGGGTAGCCCTTCGGGTGCCGCTGCATCCAGCGCCAGACCGACGCGATGATCGTCTCGGGATCCGCGTACCGCGCCTCCCAGCCGAGGAGCGCCTTCGCGCGCCGGGGGTCCGCGTAGAGCGCGACGGCGTCGCCGGGCCGGCGCGGCCCGTACGTGACGGGCGCCTTGCGCCCCGTCACGCGCTCGGCGGCGGCGATGATCTCGCGCACCGAGAAGCCGCGCCCCGTGCCGAGATTGCACACGATCGCGCGACCGGGTCCGAGGCGCGTCATGGCGGTGACGTGCGCGTCGGCGAGGTCGTCCACGTGGATGTAGTCGCGCACGTTCGTACCGTCGGGCGTCGGATAGTCGGTGCCGAAGACCGTGAGCCCCGGTGTCTCGCCGAGGATCGCGCGCAGGACGTTCGGGATGAGGTGCGTCTCGGGATCGTGGTGCTCGCCGAGGGTGCCGTCCATCGCGCAGCCGCAGGCGTTGAAGTAGCGCAGCGACGCGTACGCGAATCCGGGCTCGGCCGCGAGGTGGTCGCGCAGGATCTCCTCGACCATGAGCTTGCTCCGTCCGTAGGGCGAGACCGGGCGCTGCGGCGCGTCCTCGGTGATCGGAACGCTCTCCGGATCGCCGTAGGTGGCGCAGCTGCTGCTGAACACGAACCGCGACACGCCCGCCTCGCGCATGCAGCGCAGCACCCCGATCGTGGTCGCGACGTTGTTGTCGTAGTAGAGGAGCGGCGCCGTCACGCTCTCGCCCACGTAGGCGTACGCCGCGAAGTGCATCACCACGTCGATCCGGTGCTCCCGGAGCGTACGCAGGAGCGTGGCGCGGTCGGCGAGGTCGGCGTACACCGCGGGCGCGCCGAGCTGCTCCACGGGCGTGCGATGACCGCGCGACAGGTCGTCGTAGACGACGGCGGCGTGACCGGTCTCGAGGAGACGCTTCACGGTGTGTGAGCCGATGTAGCCCGCCCCGCCCGCGACCAGCACGTTCATCGCCGCGTCACTCCCCGAGGGTCTCCGGCTCCTGCTCCACCGACTGGCCGGCGCAGTATGCCACCCGATCCCCCACCTGCCGAGAAGCCGGCAGGGTCGGTGATGGCCGTCACGCAATCCCGGTGGGCGGCGCGCCGAAACCGCCTGACAGCCATCTCTGGAGACAGCCATGGTCCGCGCGCTCCTCGCCGTCGCTCTCGCCGCTCTCCTGCACCCAGCCGTCGCCCAGGCGGGCAAGCCCGACGCGGGCGGCCACGGGCCGGCCGCGCGCGACCGCAGCAGGGACGTGTCCGTCGACGTGAACGTCGACGTCGTGTTCGGACCGCGCGAGCGCACCATCGTCCGGGAGTACTACGTGGCGCGGAACGGCAAGGGGCACTGTCCGCCGGGTCTCGCCAAGAAGCACGACCGCTGCCTTCCGCCCGGGCACGCGAAGAAGCGCTACCGCGTGGGAGGCGAGATCGAGCGCGACGTCGTGCTGCTGCCGGTGCCGCACGAGCTCGAGGTCCGGATCGGCCTGCCGCCGCGCGGGTATCGGTACGCGGTGATCGACGGCGACGTGGTGAAGCTCGCCCTCGGCACGCTGATGGTCGTCGACGCGATCGACGCCCTCTCCGAGTGAGCGCCTCGCGTCCGTGATCCCGGTCACATCGCGGGAGTATCGCCCCAGACGTTCCCGATCGGCGCTTCCCCTCGGGCGCCTGCGCGTCTCCTGCGCATTCGCGTACCCGGGAGAAATTCCCGAGGTCGCGATGCCCCCGCATGGGATAGATTGGAGGTCCCCGGCGAGAGGCCCCCGTGAGACTCCTTCTCCTCACCACCGCCATAGGACTCCTGCTCTCCGCGCCCGCATCCGCCGATGGCGCGACGGGCATCACGACGGGCGACGCGCGCGTGCGGCAGGAGCGCGTCGTGCGTGAGACGGAGCTGCGACGGGCGCAGGACACGGTGAAGCTCGAGCAGACCCGCACGGATGCGGATCTCGCGCGCGAGCGTCAGCTCCAGGCGATCGACAACCGACGGCTCGAGGAACGCGTGCGCGCGCTCGAAGCGTCGCAGGGCACGCGCTGATGGCGCCGGGGGGCGTCGCGCGTCCGCCGCTGGGACGCGCGCTCTCGCGCGCGCTGTTCGCCGCCGCGATCGCCTTCGTCGCGGCGACACCGGCGCGCGCGGGCCAGGCGGGCACGCTCCAATCGCTTCCCCGCCCCGACGTGCTGTTGCGCGCGCTGAGCGCGTTCCACCGGGTGGAGTCGCTCGGCGTCGTCCACAACCGCCTCCTCACCGTGATCGACTATTCGCTGCCGTCGTCGCTGCGCAGGCTCTGGGTGATCGACCCCGACTCGTTGCGCGTGATCGCGCACGAGTTCGTCGCGCACGGGCGCGGCTCGGGCGATTCCGAGGATCCTGCGCGCGCAGTCCGCTTCGGGAACGACCCCGAGAGCCATCGCACGAGTCTCGGCACCTTCCTCACCGGCGGCACCTACACCGGCAAGCATGGGCACTCGCTCGAGCTCGAAGGTCTCGATCCGGGCCTCAACGACCTGGCGCGGGCGCGCCGCATCGTGATCCACCCCGCGGAGTACGTGGGCGAGGCGTTCCGCGCGAGGACCGGCGGCTGGGTGGGCCGCAGCTTCGGCTGCCCCGCGCTCGATCCGAAGGTCGCCGACGACGTGATCGATCGCATCCAGGACGGGAGCGTCCTCTTCGCAGACGCCGCCGACCCCGGCGACTAGCGTCCCCCGACCTAGCCCCGACCGTTCCAGAGACGCACCCCGGTGTACTCCCGCTCGAAGCCCAGCACCGAGAGCGTCCCCGTCCCGAGCGGGAAGCGGCGGCCCTCCCGGGCCGGCAGCTCGCACCACCGCGCGGTCAGCACGCGCAGGATGTGCGCATGGGCGAAGAGCGCGACGTGGCCGGCTGCCGCGCGGGCGCGTGCGATCACGCGCTCGGCGCGCGCGGCCACCTGCTCGAGGGTCTCCCCATTCGGCACGGCGTGGGTCCAGACCGTCCAGCCTGGAACGCTCTTCCGGATCTCGGCGGTGGTGACACCCTCGTAGTCGCCGTAGTCCCACTCCCTCAGATCGGGCTCGACGTCGGCGCGATCGCCGAAGCCCGCGAGGCGGCAGGTCTCGCGTGCGCGCGCGAGCGGGCTCACGAGCACGAGCGCGAACTTCCGGCCGGCGAGCAGGCGGCCGATCGCCTCGGCCTCCCGCCGCCCTTCGTCGAGGAGCGGAACGTCGGTCCGGCCCGTGTGGCGGCCGTCCCGGCTCCACTCCGTCGCACCATGGCGCACCAGCGACAGTTCCGCGTCCATCCGCATTTCCCCCTGGTCCGGCGGGTCCTCGCGCAGCATGGCCCCCCCAGCGCCCGCTGCAAGGCTGCGACCCGGCAGAGGTGTTGCGTTTCGCCCGGATTCGCACATGCTCGCCTCGCCGTCGGGGGCGGCGCGGAGGCCGGATGGGACGGCTGCGACGGCCGAGCGTCGGCGTCGGGCACGAGGTGCCCGAAGGACCCGCGCCCTGCGCCCTCCGAGCCCGAGCGCTGCTGCGGCGGGGCGGCACCTCCACCGTGAGCGCGCGCGCGTGACCCCCGAGGGGGGCGAGCGCACGACCCTCGTCGGTGTCGCGATGCGCGATCTCGCGCGCTTGCGCCAGGTCGCGTCCGCCGTGGCGCGTCACGGCTTCGGTGAGCTCCTGATGCGCACGCCGCTCGGTGCCCGCCTCTTCCGCGGCGCTCCGCCTCCCGACGGAGATCCTGCCGAGGCGCTCGCGACGCCGGCCGTGCGGCTTGCGCGCCTTCTCGCCGATCTCGGCCCGACCTTCATCAAGCTCGGCCAGATCCTCTCGATGCGGCGCGACCTGTTCCCCGCCGAGTACATCGCGGCGCTCGAGGAGCTCCAGGATCGTGCGCCCGTGCTGCCGTTCGAAACCATCCTCGCGGCGACGGAGACCGGGCTCGGCGCGAAGGTCACCGAGGCCTTCGACACGTTCGAGCGCGAGCCGCTCGCGACCGCGTCGATCGCGCAGACGCACCGTGCGACGACCCTCGGCGGCGAGACGGTGGTCGTGAAGGTGCAGCGGCCGGGCATCGAAGCCGTGATGCGGAGCGACCTCGACCTGCTCTACCTCGCTGCGCAGGTGCTCGAGGCCAGCATCGACGAGATGCAGCTCCTCGGCGTTTCGGACGTCGTGGCGGAATTCGAGCGCGGTCTCCTGCGGGAGCTCGACTTCCGCGAGGAGCTCGCGAATCTCCTCACTGCGCGACAGCACCTCGACCCGGAGCGGTCCGTCACCGTGCCGCGTCCCCATCCCGAGCTCTCGTCGAAGACGGTCCTCACGATGCAGTTCTTCGCAGGCAGCTCGCTCCGCAAGCTCGAACCCCGGAGCGTGCCCGCGCGGCACGCCGTCGAGGAGATCGTGCACGCCGCCTGCAAGCAGGTGTTCCTCGACGGGTTCTTCCACGGCGACCCGCACGCCGGCAACATCCTCGTGAACGACGCCGGGACGCTCTGTCTGCTCGACCTCGGCCTCGTCGGACGGCTCTCGGAGGCCCAGCGGGACGATCTCGTCGCCCTGATCTTCGCGCTCATCACGAACGACTCGTCGACGCTCGCGCGCATCCTGCTCAAGATGGGAACGCCGACGCAGCGCGTGAACCTCGCCGACCTGCGCGCGGAGATCGAGCGCATCCGGTCGAAGTACCTCGTGGTGGAGAGCCTCGCGGAGGTCGACTCGAGCGGCTTCGCGCAGGAGTTCGCGGAGGCCGCGCAGCGCTTCCGCATCAAGCTCGCGCCGGAGTACTCGATCCTCACGAAGGCGGCCACGACGATCGAGGGGCTCGTGCGCACGCTGCACCCCGACGTCGATCTCACCGCCATCGCGCGCCCCTACGTGCAGCAGATGGTGTCGCGCCGGCTGGCGCCGCTGACCGTCCTCCAGGGCATCGCCACCGAGGCGAGCGGGCTCGCGACGCTGGTCCGGGGGCTGCCCGCGCAGCTCGATCAGATCCTCCACGACGTCGAGAGCGGCAGCCTCCAGATCCGCGCGGTGACGCCAGAGCTCGACCAGATTCCCGGGCTGCTCCACCAGCTCGCGGGGCGGCTCGGCCTCACGGCGTTCGCGGTCGCGATGTCGCTGTGCGCGGCGATCGTCCTCCCCGATCGCGACCCGCACTGGCTGCAGCTCACGCTCTGCATCGCCTGCGCGGCGCTCGCAGCGGGCGCTTGGACGATCCTGTTCTGGTGGCATGTGGTCGGCCGCGGAAAGCCGCTCCGGCTGCGCCCACTGGTGAAGCTCTTCCGGCGCTGAGCAGGCGCTGCGACCCGTGCGGCCCACGGGCCCGGTGTCAACGCAGATCGGCGTCAGGCTCGGATGCCGGCGCGCGCGGCGCCGGCGCCGAGCGCGCCGCACCGCCGCGGCGGGCGGCCGCGGCGCGCGCCGCCTGGTCGCGGTCGGGCGTCGCCCAGGCGCGTCGCTCGATCCCGCCCGGATCGTGGACGACGCCGCACTCCGCTCCGAGCCGCATCGTCGCGCGCAGCGCGGGATCCCACGCGGGCCACGGGCCGAGCCCAGAGTGGGCCGGCTCCCCGGTGCGCGCGAACCCGATCCACGCGTCCATCATGCGGGAGGAGAGCGCTTGCGCTTCGGGCCCGTCGCCGGTCAGCGGCGGCAGACCCGGAGCGCCGGTCGTGCCGAACACGAAGGGGACCTCGAGGCCGTGGCACGCGCCGAGCGCTCCTCCGAACGCGGGCGACGCCCAGTCGAAGCGATACATGAACGTGCGCCGTTCGTGTCGCGCCTGGAGCTCGGCGAGCTCGATGGCGGGCAGCCGGAAGTGCGCGTCCGTCTCGATGGCGCTCGTGAGCCCGACCAGGTCGAGCGTCCCGCCGCCCTCGGCGCGCCGGTACGCGGCGACGACGCGCTCCGCATCCACCGCGCGGGCGCCGAGCGAACGCACCCGAGCGTGGAGCGCTCGCTCGTCCGCCGGACGCATGCGCGGGTCGAGCTTCACGATGGGCTGGCATTCGTCGCGGTTCGTCCCGATGAGGAGCGGGATGCCGCGCGCTGCGCCCGCCCGGATCGCGTCGGACGGATCGCGCGGCAGCACGCGTCCGTCGACGTACGGCCGCCACGTCAGCCACTCCGGGGAGGCGCGCAGCCGCTGGCTCGTGCGCGCCTGCGCGACGAGGATGGAGCCCACCGGCACCCGACACAGCCCGCCCGGCTCGTCCGGCTCCAGCCAGAGCTCCTCCAGCAGCTCGCGGGCGACCGTCGCGGCGGACTCTTCGTCGTGCAGCGGCTGGAGGCTTCCGCTCTGGAGGATCGCGCGGTGGAAGAGCCCGCGCGCCGCGGGCATCGCCAGCAGGGCCGCGATCGACATCGCGCCCGCGGACTCTCCGAACACCGTCACGTGGTCCGGGTCGCCGCCGAACGCCGCGATGTTCTCCTGCACCCACGTGAGCGCGGCAATCTGGTCGAGCAGCCCGGGGTTCGCCGCGGGCGCCCCCCGCGCGCCGATCGCCCCGAGGTGCATGAATCCGAGCGCGCCGAGGCGGTAGTTCACGCTGACGACGACGAGGTCGCCGCGCTCCGCGAGCCGCCCGCCGTCGAAGAGCGGCTGCGCGCTCGCGCCCCAGTCGAAGCCCCCGCCGTGGATCCACACCAGAACGGGTCGGCGGCCGCCGTCGACGGCCGGTGTCACGACGTTCAGCGTGAGGCAGTCCTCGGACTGCGGACCCACAGCGAGCGCGGGGAAGAGCCCGATCGCGGGCGGCGCGTTCTGCAGGGACGCCGCGCCGAAGGCGGCCGCGTCCGCGACGCCCGACCAGGGCTCCGACGGCTCGGGCCGGCGCAGGCGCAGCCGCCCGACCGGCGGCCGCGCGTACGGGACGCCGCGGAACGCCAGCACGGGGCCGGAGGCGCAGCCGCGGATCCGGCCCTTCGTCGTGGTCGCTTCGAGCTTCACGTCCGCTCCGTCGCCCGCGGAACCGCCCGGGCTCCGGGGGGCACGCACGAGGGGGGCTTTGAGGCATCCTACGGACGACGCGTGTCGCATCACCTGAGCGCCACCTGATTTCTGGCCGAGGATCGAGGCGCATGGTCAAGCTCGGGAACGACGACGGAACGATGCGTACGGGCGAGGACGACGCAGGGCACGCGCCGGCCCGATCGGCGGTGCTCGCGTTCGGGGATCTCGAGCTCGACGTCGACCGCTTCGAGCTGCGGCGCGGCGGCGTGCGCGTCGCGGTCCAGCCGAAGCCGCTCGCGCTCCTCCTCTTCCTCGCGCGACAACGGGAGCGCCTCGTGCCCCGGGAGGAGGTCGTCGCGCACCTCTGGCCGGACGTCGTGGTGAGCGACGACGCCCTCTTCCATGCGCTCAAGGTCGCGCGCGAAGCCGTCGGCGACCGCGGCCGACACCAGCGTGTGATCGAGACCGTGCGCGGCGTGGGCTTCCGCTTCGTGGCGCCCGTGGAGGAGCGTCTTCCGGCTCCCGCGCACCGCGCGGCGCCCCGCACGCGCACGGGGGCGCTCGCCGCCGAGTCGCTCCCCCTGCTCGGACGCGACGCGCTCCTCGAGCGCATCGAGACCGCCCTCGACGACGCCCTGCGCGGACGCGGGGGGCTCGTCCTCCTCGCGGGCGAGGCGGGCGTCGGGAAGACGCGCCTCCTCGACGCGCTGGCCGACGTCGCACGGGCGCGCGGCGCCCGCGTCGCCCGCGGCGCGAGCCGGGAGGCCGGCGGGCCGGCATTCGCGCCGTGGATCGAAGCGCTCGAGAGTCTCTTCGCCGCGTCGAGCGACGCGGAGATCGCAGCGCTCGCCGAGGGCACCACGGGAGCGTGGCTCGGCGAGCTCGTGCACGGGCTGCGCGACCGGCTGCCTTTGCTCGCGCTCGTCGAGCCGGGTGACCGACACGGCGCCGAGTCGCACTGGAGCCTCCTCGGGGCGGTCGCGCGCGCGCTCGCGGCGTCGGCGTCGACGCAGCCCCTCGTCGTGCTGCTCGACGACCTGCACTGGGCGGACGCGGCGTCGCTCAGCCTCGTCGAGTTCCTCGTTCGCGACCTCCGGCACCAGCCGATCCTGCTCGTGGGCGCGCACCGCGACGAGCGCTTCGGCTCGACGCACCCGGTCAGAAGCATCTCCGCGGAGGCCGCGCGGCTCGAAGCGGGAGCGGTGCTGCCGGTCGAGCGCTTGTCCGAGGGCGACGTGGGCCGCCTCCTCTCCGCGCTCGTCGGCGGCGCGCCTGCGCAGCCGCTGGTGCAGGCGGTCCACGCCCGCACGGCGGGCAACCCGTTCTTCGTCGTCCAGCTCGCGCGCGAGCTTGCTTCGCGCCTGGCGACCGCGCCGGGCGCCTGGGAGGCGGCGCTCGAGAGCGTACCCACCGCCGTGCGTCAGGTGGTGAGCGGCCGGCTCGCGCGGCTCGACGAGAGCGCACGTAACGTGCTCGCGCTCGCTGCGATCGCCGGTGCGGAGTTCGACGTGGCGCTCGCGCAACGCGCCTGGGACCGTGCGCCGCAGGAGCTGCTCGACGGGCTCGAGGACGCGCTCGCGGCGCGGCTCCTCGAAGAGGTGCCCGGCGCTCCGGGACGCCTGCGGTTCGTGCACGCGCTGATCCACGAGGCGATCGGCGCCGACCTCCCCGGGCTGCGGCGCGCGCGGCTGCACGCGGCGGTGGGCGAAGCGCTCGAGGCGCTGAGCGCCGGCGAGGCCGAGCCGCCGGCCGCGGCGCTCGCGCACCACTTCCGCGAGGCGGTGTCCGTGGACCATGGCGCGCGTGCGGCCCACTGGGCGTTTCGCGCGGGCGACGCGGCCCTGCGTCGGGCGGCGTATCAGGAGGCCGCGGAGCAGTACGAGCGCGCGATCACGCTGCGGTCGCCGGCCGAGCTCGAGCCGGGTGAGCGCTTCGAGCTCCTGCTGTCCCTCGGCCGCGCCCGCCACCTCGGGCTCGGCGACTACGTCCGCGCACGCGAGTCGTTCCTCGCGGCCGCGGCCGTGGCCCGCGAGGTCGGCGACGCCCCCTGGCTCGCCGAGGCCGCGCTCGCGTACGCCGCGATCCCGCAGTCCTCGGTGCCCGAGGTCGAAGAGCCGTGTCGCGTCGTGCTCGAAGAGGCGCTCGCGGCGCAGCCGCCCGAGGCCGCGAAGGTGCGCGCTCGGCTCCTCGCCCGTCTCGCAGCGTTCCTCGCGAACGAGCCACGGCGTCAGGAGGAAGCGGTGACGCTGGCGCGCCGCGCGCTCGACACCGCGCATGGCGTGGCCGACGCGCGGACGACTCTCGAAGCGCTGCTCGCGCTCGCGCGCGCCCTGCGCCTCCAGGGCCGCGCGAGCCCCGAGGAGCGCCTCGCCGTCGCCACGGAAGCCGTGGCGCTCGCGCCGAAGGCCGGAGAGGCGACGCTCGAGATCATCGCACGCGCCCAGCGCATCGGGCCTCTCCTCGAGCTCGGCCTGGTCGCGGAAGCGGACGCGGAGGTGGACGGCTACGCCGCCGTCGCCGAGCGCCTGCGCGCGCCGGCGCTGCTGTGGATCGTACCCGTCCTGCGCGCGATGCAGCAGCTGCGCCGCGGCGAGCTCGAGCGCGTCGAGGCGACCGCTCTCTCCGCACTCCCGATCGCCGCCCGCGTGCCGGGCACCATCGCCCCCGGCGTCCTCGCCGCCCAGCTCTTCGTGCTGCGGCGCGAGCAGGGAAGGCTCGGCGAGGTGGAGGCTCCGATGCGGGGGCTGGTGGAGCGTTTCAGCGCCGTGCCCGGCCCGCGTGCCTGGCTCTCGCTGCTCCTCTCCGAGTGCGACCGCCGCGAGGAAGCGCGCGGCGAGCTCGAGCGCTTCGCGCGCGACGGCCTCGACTCGCTCGTCGGGACCGAAGGCTGGCGCCCGAGCCTCGCGATGCTCGCCGAGGCGTGCGCCGCGGTCGGCGATGCCGATCTGACCCAGGCGCTCTACGCCGAGCTCGCCCCCTTCGAAGCGCATCAGCTGGTGCTCGCCGACGGAGTCCTGTGTCTCGGTCCGACGGCGCGCGTCCTCGGCGTGCTCGCGGCGCGTCTCGAGCGCTGGGACGATGCCGATGCGTACTTCGCGCGCGCGCTCGAGCTCTGCGACGCGATCGCGTCTCCCCCGTGGGCCACACGCACGCGCCTCGACTACGGCCGAGCCCTGACACGTCGCGGGAGCCGCCGCGCGCGGGCGCGGACGTTGCTGCGCGACGCCGGGGCTGCGGCGTCGGCGCTCGGGATGGTGCGGGTCGCGGAGGAAGCGCGTGATCTGCTCTAGCGTGCGAGCTGCCGGGGTACGCGGCTAGCGGAGCTGGCGCGACTGCCACGCACGCTTCCCTGCGTCGACCCAGGGCCGCGACTCCGCCACGGCGCGCCGAACGGGCGGCATCTGCCACTCGTTCGCGTAGGCCCGCCGCACGTGATCGGTCGTGTTCGGTCCGGAGCCGTGCAGAGTGCGGCAGTGGTGGAAGATGGCGCCGCCGGCGGGCAGCGGCACCGCCACCGCAGGCGCGGGGTCGAGGTCGTCGGTCACGAGCGCGTGTACCGTGGGGTCGTCGCCCACGTGATGATGGACGCGCACGGCGCCGCGATGGGATCCCGGGATGAAGCGCAGGCACCCGTTCTCGGGCGTCGCGGGGTCGAGCGGCATCCAGCACCCGACCGCCCGATAGTCGAAGCCCGGGTCCCAGTACGCCTCGTCCTGGTGCCACGGGAGCGCGGCGCCCACGCGCGCGGGCTTGCGGATCATGTGCCCCCAGCCGAGGAGCGCGCTGGCGTCCGCCTCGAGCAGCTGGGCGGCGAGGCGCCGGCCGTTGCGCCAGAACGCCGTCCGGCGCAGCTCGGGCACGAGCGACTCGGGGACCAGGATCTGCGGCAGCTCGTCCTCGCCCTCGCTCTCGTAGGGCCGGGCAAGATCGAAGTAGCCGCCCTTCACCGCCTGCACGCGGTCGGCGAACAGCCAGTCGTAGACCTCGCGCAGCCACGCGAGCTCCTCGTCGGTGGTGATGCGCTCGATCGAGGTGAACCCGCGCTCCGAAAAGGCGGCGAGGTGATCGGCCTCGAGCGCGACGTCGAGCGCAGCCTCCGGACGGCGGCGCGCGAGCACCTCGATCACTTCCCTCATGCTGCGTCCGATGCCTCCGGCCCCAGGACCCCTATCGCGTCGGGGGCTTCACGCGCTCCCCCGTCACCTGGTTCACGTACACCTTCCACGGGTAGTGGTCGCCCTCTCCGAGCGAGCCGGCGACGCGCATGTGCGTCGAGATCGCGCGCCGCCAGGCGTCGCTCACGTTGGCGGGCGTCATGTGCGGCATCTTGCCGTGGTGGAAGGTCACCGAGCCGACGGGGATCGGGCACGGTACGGCGCGCGAGAGATCCGGCTCGCAGTAGAGGAGGTCGCTCTGCACGTGGCCGGGCTGCGCGTGCGGAAGGATCCCGTCGCGGTGCCCGCCGTCGATGAAGTGCATGCAGCCGTTCTTCTCGTCGACGTCGTGGAGCGGCATCCAGCACGTGATCCCGCGCTCGTCGAGGTTGCGCCCCCAGTAGCCCTCGTCCTGGTGCCAGCAGGTCACTGCGCCCTCGCGCGGCGGCTTCGCGAGGAACTGGTCGTACCAGAACTCCACCGGGCGTTCCAGGAGAGCGGAGGCAAACGACACCATCCAGTGACGGAATCGCGTCTTCGCGATCTCGGGCCACACGAGCGTCGGGCTGCCCTGCACGATCTTGAAATCGCGCTCTTCGCGGCTCCTGCTCTTGTCCCACGCCCAGTCGAAGGCGAGCTTGTGCTTGTAGGCGATGATCCTCTCGCAGCGCTCGTCGACCTCCGCGATGTCGGCGGCGTCGATCGCTCCTTCGAGCACGAGGTAGCCGTGCTCGACGAAGAAGCCCCGGTCCCGTTCCTGACACTCGGGATACATGATCGAGACTCTCCTCCGACGCCGGCGATGGCTCGCGCGGCTAGGGCTTCCTGAGACCCGCCACGACCAGGTCGATCGCCGCCCGCAGGAGCTCGTCTCCGTCCGGGCGCCAGTCCTGCTCGAAGCCGACGAAGAGCTGGTGGATCAGCGTGAAGTGGATCAGCCACACGAGCTCGGCGGTGCGCGGAACGTCGAGATCGTGACGCAGCTCTCCGGTCTTGATGCCGTGCGCGAGCACCGATTCGAGCCGTTCGCGGTACGACCGCACGAACTTCAGGGCGTCGTCGCGATGGTGGGGCAGGAAGCTCCCCGGGTCCTGGGCGAGGATCCGGCGCAGCAGCGGGTGGGCGCGCACGTAGCGCACCGAGACTCCGAGCACCTCGCCGATCGCGTCGGCGAGCGATCCAGGCGAGTATTTGACACCCGATTGCGTCGCGTCCGTCCAGGCTTCGACCTGCTGGTTCCAGACCGCGGAGAGCAGCTCCTCCTTGGAGACGTAGTGGTCGTAGACCAGCCCCTTCGAGACGCCCGCGGCCGCCGCGATCTCGTCCACCGTCGTCTTGACGAAGCCTTGCGTCGCGAACAGCCGCTCGGCTGCACCGAGAATGCGCTGGAGCTTGCGCTGGCGTCCGGCCGCGCGCGCGCCTCCGGCCGACGGCCGCTCGCGTCGCGCGCTCACTTCCGGAGCATCTTCACGAACGACTCGTAGGACTTGACGCGGCCGCTCGGCTGATGGCTGTAGAGGAGCGTACGGCGGTCGTGGTTCGAGCGGTTCGGCGTGGAGCGGTGCACGAGCAGCGAGCCGAAGAAGACCACGCTGCCCGCCGGCACCTCGAGCATCACGAGGTCGTCTGCGCGACACGCGCCGGGGGCGAGCTCGAACTTCCCGAAGCCCGCGATGTCCTTGCCCTTCCAGAGCCCGTGCCGGTGGCTGCCGGGCAGCACCTCGAGCCCGCCGTTTCCGCGGTGCGCGTCGTCGAGGAAGAGGATCGCGGTGGCGATCTCGCCGGCGTCCTGCGCCACCTCCGTCCAGTAGGGGTAGTCCTGGTGCAGCACGATCGGGCCGCCGACGCGCGCACGCTTCAGGTTCAGCTTCTCGGTGAACAGCTCGACCTCGTCCACCCCGAGCAGGTCCTTCATCGGGTCCGTGAAGCGCGGATCCTCGCCCCACGCCCGCAGGTCGGGGTCGAAGTGCGCAAACGGCTCGACGCCCTGCACCACGTCGGGATGGTCCGGCTCCCACTTCACGATCGCGCACAGCTCCCGATTGCCCTGGAAGAGATAGCTGCCGGCCGGGATGCGCGGCATGCGTCCCGCGGTCTCGACGAGACGCTGCACCATCGCCTCGCAGCTCGTCCGGATGCGGTCGAGCTCCCCGGCGTCGAACACCGATTCGCGGACGACGTAGCCCGCGGTGGCGAGCTGCTCGCGCTCGGCCTGCGACAGCCGGTGCTGGGTCTGGCTCGCTTCGACCGTCATCTCGTCATATTGACCGGATTCGTCCATCCGGTCAACTCGAAATCCGCGCTCCACGTGGCCGTGGGACGCCGATCGCCTTTCGAAACGCCTGGATCACGGGCAGCTCCTCGAGCCACGGGGAGGCGTCCGCCCGCGCGGGATCGACCTCGCTGACCGCCCCGACGAAGCCCTCGGGAATCTGGCTGTAGAGCTCGGGCGGATCGCAGGTGTCGTCCAGATAGTGGTACTCGTACGCCGGCACGAAGAGGTCCTCGTCCGCGACGACGTCGACCGTGCGCACGCCGTAGCTCGAGAGCTCCGTCGTGAGCGCCTGCGGCGGCACGACCCACGCCTGCCGCGGCGCCGCGACGAGCTGGTACTGGATGCAGCGGTTCTCCGACAGCACGCGGTACTTGCGCAGCTCGCCTCCGTAGAGGCGGCTCGCGAGCCGGCTCACTTCGAGCATGCCCGTGGCGAAGTCCGGCGCGTAGCCGCGGGCGAAGCGCAGCGACGACGGGTCCTTCGGCCGCGCGAACCAGGCGACGGGCTCGCCGCCGTTCACGAGATTGCTGTGATCCGCCGCCGCACGCCGCCGCGCTGCGGTGAAGTCGGCGTAGGGTGCGACGCGGCCATCGGGGCACTGCCGCAGCACGAGCCCGATCGCGCGCTCGTCGCGCCGCGGCTTGCGCACGAGGCGGCTCAGTTCGTCGAGCGCGGGCTGGATCTCGAGCGGGAGGTTCGTCGTCTCCTCGGCGGTGTACTCCACGAGCTCGCCGTTCTCCTCGACCCACTTCAGGTCGCCCTTCCCGATCCAGTTCTCGTCCTCGGAGCGGGCGAACGCGCTCGCGGAGCGCCAGATGAGCGACGCATCCTTGTAGAAGTACCGGGCGAAGAGCCGCCTGCGGTGGGGCGCCACGTCGCGGTCGGCGTCGAGGAGCACGTAGGTGATGAAGTAACGCGCGTTCGGCTCCTGACGCAGCTCGGCGAGGTAGAAGATCGTGTCGAACAGCCGGAGCCTGTGCTTCGGCGTGTACCCCAGCGTGAGGAGCCGCCGGGGCCCGTGCTTCGCGCGGCCCGGGGCGACGATCCGCGCGCCGGCGTCCAGCAGCGCCCGGAGCTCGCGCTCGACCCGCGCCGGAGACATGTCCTCCGCGGTGATGCCCTTCACGATCCGCGTCTCGAGCATGCGCCTCCTCCGTCGCCCTTCCGCTGGCGAGGCGACCGTATGATCCATCTCCGGCGGAGAGTCTCCAGCGGCGGGGCGAGCGGAGTCTGGCTAGGGCAGCGTGACGAAACGCTGCTCCGGACTGATCTCGACGCGGCGGCGCACGACCCGGCCATCGGGAAAGGTGGCCTCGAAGTCGTGGGGACCCGGCGCGAGCTGGAGATGGCCGAGCGGCGTCGCGCCTGCGTCGCGCCCATCGACGCGGACGTGGGCCCAGGGTCGCGCGTTCACCTGGACGCGGACGAGAGGGGCGGGTGCGGAGGGGGAAGCGCGCTCGGGCTCCGGCGCGGGGTAGGACACCGGCGCGGCCGACACCGGAGGGCGACGCTCCAGATCGCCGCGACCCACGAGGAGCGCTCCGAGCAGGACGGCCGTGACGACGATCCAGGGAGCGGCCGGACCGAACGAGCGCGGCAAGCGCAGCCCGGACGCCGCGGCGGCGGCCGCGCTCGCCGCGCGGTCGATGCACCGCTCGAGCTCGTCCGCGGCGTTCGACACCCGCGTGCCGCCGGCTGCGGCGAAGCGCCGTACGCGCGCTTCGGAGAGCGCGGCCGCCTGCCGGAGGGCGCGACTCCAGGCAGCCGCCGCGTCGGCGGCCTGTCGGAGCATTCGCGGAAGCGCGGTCCTCGCAGCAGCGACCGTCCGCCCGGCGCGTCGGCAGCGCTGCGCGAGCTCGGCTCCGGCATCCGAGACCCCTGCCCGACGGGTTGCGACGAAGGTCCGCCAACGGACTTCGAGCAGGGCGGCCGCATCGCTGAGCGCGCGGCCCCGGGAAGCCGCTGCGCGGCGCACGGCCGACAAGGTCTGCACGCCGGCGCGGCTTGCCGCGCGCGCGCTCGTGCGCAGCGCGGCGCGCGCTCTCGCGCCGAGCGGGAGCGACGGAGGCGTCGGGCCCTCGTCGTGCGACGCGGTCGCGGGAACCGCAACCTGGAGCTGGACGCACGACGGCTCGACGGCCGGACTCTCGACCCCGGGGACGTCGACGGGAAGAGCATCGAGCGCGAGCGCCCGCTCGACGGGCGGAGCGACGCCGGGGATGCCGTCACGGCCCGCTGCGACCTCGTACGCGCGGAGCGCGAGCTCGCCCTTCAGGAGAATGGGAAGACCTCGCGATCGACGCATGATCGTGTCGCGATCACGGAGGGCTCGGGCGCGCAGCTCGCGAGGGACTGCGCAGCTCCCGAGCACCGAATCGCACAGCACGCCGATCTCCTCCGAGGGGAGCGCGTCGGGAAGCGAGACGGTCGCTCCGGGCGCGAGCGCCGGAAGCAGCGCGTCGAGCGCGGGGCCGCAGATCCCCGCTGCGACGACCGCGAGCGCCGGACGTCCCGCGCGCGCGACGCGTTGCAGCAGGCGCACCGACTCGACCGGCGTGCATTGGAGCTCGTCGATCAGCAGCGCGGTCGCGCGGCTGCGGCGCGCGCGCACCTCGGCAAGGAGCAGCGCCTCCGCGGGCGCCTCCCTCCCGATCCTCTTCCCGAGGAGGTGGAGCAGCCAGCGCGCGACCTCCTCCGGCGGAAGGTGAAGGAACGGGGAGTACACGACCCGGTGTGCGCGGAGGCGCAGGCGCTGCGCGAGCACCCGCAGCAGGATCGTCTTGCCCACCCCGCTGGGACCCACGAGGAGGATCGGGGAGCAGCGGCGGAGGAGGCTCCCGAGGAGCGCGTCGAGGGCGCGTTCGTCGGTATCGAGCGGCACGTAGCCGCGCGGGTCGGCAGCGTCACCGAGGGGGTCGTGAAGATCGGTGCCGGGCATCATTCTTGCTGTCCCAAGCTCGCATGAGAACACGCGCTGCATCCCGAATGCAAGAATTGCGCCTCGCGGCGTCGCTGGCTTGCCTGGTCTTCGGCTGCGCACACGGCGAGAACCGACGCCCGTCCGTACCGCCGCGCGCAGAGCGCGCCGCCCCGACGTCGGCCGCCGTGCCGCCGGGGTGGAGCCGGTACGTCGTCCGGCGGGGGGACACGCTCTCGCGCATCGCGCGGTGTCGTGGCGTGTCCGTCGAGGCCCTCGCCGAGGCGAACGACCTTCCGGATCCGGACCGGCTGGCCGCCGGATCCAGCTTGCAGGTTCCCCCCGGCGGTCGCTGCGCGCCGGAGGCGGTCGCGTCGTCGTCTCGTTCCCTGGAGCGGAAGCCCGCATCGAACGTGCCGCCCGCGGTCAGCGCGGCCGCTCCCGCACCGAGCCCAGCGCCCGTCGCCCCGACGACGCCCCCGCCGTCGGAGGTGCGGGCTCGGGGCGAGCGGCTGCTCCAGCAGGCGACCGAGGCTTACGACGCGGCGGACTTCGAGCAGGCCGCGGCGCGCGCCGGAGAAGCGATCGATGTCCTCGGCGCCGGGCCGGCCCGTGCGGAAACCGCCGCGCTACGCGCGCGCTGCCACCTGGTCGTCGCGATGGCGGCGGTGGGCCTGGACCAGCGCGATCGTGCGATCGGCGAGCTCCGTCGGGCCTTCGCCCTGGATCCGGGGCTGAGGCTCGACCCCGATACGAGCTCTCCCCGCATCCTCGAGCTCGCGCAGGAAGCCCGATCCGGGAGCTCCTCGGGAAGGTCGATTGTAGAAAAGGGAAACGTTTCATCCGCGCCGTAGGCGAGCGGCAGCTCAGTCGCGCTCCGACTCCGACTCCGTCACCCGCGCCAGATGCTCGATCTGACCGTCGTCCCGACGGTGCAGCACCTCGTTGTAGTGGCGGCCGCGGTGCGGCCGCACGCCGGCCCGTGCGTAGCCCGTCACGGCGCTCACCCGATAGAGCGCAAGGTCGTCGCGCTCCGGGGGCGGCGCCGCGTGCATGGTGTCGCCGTAGTGGAGCGACACGTCGCCCGGCTGTGCCGCGAAGGCAGCCCCCCGCGGCGCCCGCGGATGCCGCGCGTCGATCGGGCCGCAGCCCGCACGCCACGATCCGGGCAGCATGCGAAGATCTCCGGTCTCCGGCGTGGACGGCGTCAGGAAGACGGAGGCGATCAGCACGGGACACATCACTGCGTGACCACCCATGCCGCAGTCGCGGTGCCACGGCAGATCGGCGAGTCCTTCGTCGACGCGAGGCGTCTTCCAGAGCACCGAGATGCCCTCGTCGGAGCCCGCGCGAAGGCGGTGCTCGAGCCGCTCGTCCGCGAGATCGACGAGCGCGCGCAGCCGCGGGTCGTCGGGGATCGACCGCAGTCCCGGCTTGGCGCCGGCGCGCGTCACGCGGCACAGCACGGCTTCGCCCGCACGCTTTCCCCACCACGAGAGCTTGTCGCCAGGCACTGCCTCGGCGCGTAGCTCGTCCGCCTCGGCGCGGAAGCGCGCGATCTCGTCCGTCGCGAAGACGCCGCGGACGAAGAGGTAGCCCGCGGCGCGGAGGAAGTGCGCCATGTCCTCGCGCTCGCTCTCCGGCGCGAACGCCTGCTCGGGATCGAGCGGTCGCCCGTGCCGGTCCGCGAGGCGCGCGTCCTCGGGATCGTAGACGGGACGGCCCGAGAACATCGCGCGCAGCACGGGCTCCCAGTCGAGCCAACGCGCGGCCTTGCCGCGCACGCAGCGCGCGCGTCCGCCGTAGAGGAGACCCGCCGGCGCGTCGAGCTCGTCGACGACGTTCCACCAGAGGTCGGGGGCGAGCTCGATCACGGTGTCGGCGGAGGCGTCGCCCGGGACGATCGCGAGCGCATCCCGATCCGGGAGGTAGGTGTACGCGTCGCCCGTCGGCAGGCGGAAGGCGAGGCTGCGAAGGCGTCCTGCGCCTCGCGCCGCCAGAGATCCGTTCCCGCCCGCGAGCAGGCGGGGGAGCTCGTCGCGATGGAAGGCGTGGAAGTCGCGAGTCTCCATGTGCGGGGCTCCCGGGCGGCCGTCGCCTCGTGCGAGAGCGTACCGCTTGACGGTGTCGGCAGGGAAGCGCGAAGTACGGGGAGCGCGCGGTGGACGCCGGCTAGAGTCGCAGGCGGCCGGTGCGCTCGAGCTGCTGGAGCGTGTCCAGCTCCTTCTCGATCTCGCCGATCAGGCGCTCGATCCGCGTGCGACGCCGCTCGAACGTGGCGCGGGTCGCCGCCCGGGAGCGCCGGCCCGCCGGGCCGGTCTCCGCCTCGCGATCGAGCGCATCGAGCTGCACGAGCGTCTCCTCGTGCGTTCGGACGAGCTCGCGCATCTTCACGACGAGGAGCAGCAGCGAGACGCGCAGGTCCTGGACGGTGTCGCCCGCGCGCCGCGTGTCGAAGCGGACGATCAGCTCGCCTTCGACGCCGCGCGTCCGCCGCGCTTCCATCCCGTCGAGCCACACCATCCACGTGGGCCGCAGCCCGCGCTTCGCGAGCTCTTCCTCGTCGGCGGCGAGCTTTCGGCGGGCGGTCCGAAGGTCCCCCGCCTCGTAGCGACGTACCTCGGCCATGGGAAGAACCTAGGTCCGCCGTCTGGCCGCCGCCGTGACGCAACGCACGGTTGCGCGTGAAAATTCGCCGTGGCAGGCGGTGCGCAGGGCGGAGTCAAATACATTGCATCCGATAGGTAAATTCGAGTAGCCTGCCGCATCGCAGAGGCGCCGCTGGAGGATGCCCATGCCCCCCATGCCCGGTGACCTCGGCGCCCCGCTCGACGCGCGGCCCGAGGTCGATCTCGTCGATGGACGCTTCTACGCCGGAGAGATGCACGCCGCGCTGCACTGGATGCGCGCGCACGAGCCCGTGTACCACGACCGCAAGAACGATCTCTGGGGCGTGACGCGCCACGCCGACATCCTCGCGCTCTCCAAGCGCTCGGACGTCTTCCGCAACGGCCGCGGCTATCGGCCCGACGCGCCTCCGGTGCCGCACATGATCGCGATGGACCGGCCCGAGCACATGGTCCGCCGCAACCTCGTGAACCGCGGCTTCACACCGAACCGCGTCGCTGCGTGCGAGCCTCGCGTGCGGGAGATCTGCACGGAGATCATCGACGCCGTCGCAGAGCGCGGGGAGTGCGACTTCGTGGCGGACGTCGCGGCGCCGCTCCCGCTCATCGTGATCGGCGACCAGCTCGGAGTCGACCACGCCGACCACGATCGGCTGCTGCGCTGGTCCGACGACCTGATGCGCGCGCTGGGGAGCACCGACCCCGCGAAGCTCACCGCCCAGATGCGGGCGGCCCTCGAATACCGCAGCTACTGCCTCGAGGTGGTCGCCGATCGCCGCGCGAAGCCGCCCGGCCCCGACCTGATGAGCATCCTCGTGCACGCGGAGATCGACGGTGCACGCCTCGACGACGAGTCGATCTTCATGGAGTCGCTCCTCATCCTGATCGGGGGCGACGAGACGACGCGCCACGTGATCAGCGGCGGCATGCTCCAGCTCCTGCGGCATCCGGACCAGCTGCGCGCCCTGCGCGACGACCCGTCGGGCATCCCGCGCGCCGTCGAGGAGATGCTGCGCTGGGTGACGCCGATCCAGAACATGATGCGGACGGTGAGCGAGGACGTGGAGATCGGCGGACACCACTATCGCGAAGGCGACCGCGCCCTGCTCCTCTACCCGTCGGCGAACCGCGACGAGGCGATCTTCGAGCGTCCGTTCCAGTTCGACGTGCGCCGCGACCCGAATCCCCACGTCGCGTTCGGCGGACGCGGCGCGCACTTCTCGTCTGGGCAGCGCGCTCGCGCGCCTCGAGCTGCGCGTCATGTTCGAGGAGCTGCTGCGGCGCCTCCCCGACCTCGAGCTCGCGGGCACTGCGACGCCCGAGCTCCGACCCGCGAACTTCGTCGTCGGGATCGAGCACCTGCCGGTGCGCTTCTCGCCCGTGTCGCGCGCGGCCGCCTAGCGACGGAGGCGTCGGCGTCAGACCGTCCGCGGCGAGAAGCGGAGCACGTGGCGGTGGATGTACGTGTTCCCGCGCTGCCCGCGCAGCCACACCGGGTCGGGACCGTCCAGCGCGCAGCTGTAGTCGTAGACCACCTGCTCGTTCGCCGCGGCGCCCGGGAGGACGGCGGGGAAGCAGCAGTCGCCGCGCGACGGCAGATCGAGGATCCAGGCGAAGCGGTCCGCTTCCTTCACGTAGCGCCAGAGGGCCGTGCGCTTGCGCGAGAGGCTGTAGTTCACCTGGTTCCACACCGTGCGCAGCATCCACCCGGGACCGCGGCCGCGGTCGTAGTCTCCATTGCCGAGCAGGTTCCTCCGCGCGACGAGGTAGGCCTCCCCGTCGTGCCAGAACATGAACGGCGAGTCGAACTTTCGTGGATCGGAGCGGCAGGTCCAGACCGCGGGCGCCCCCGGCTCCGCGCGGCACACCTTCGAGCCCCAGCCGGTCGCGTCCCCCGCTTCGTTCCGGATCACGCCGTACAGCGTCCCGTCGTCGCCGAGCACGCAGTCGGCCTCGCTGCCTCCCCCTTCATACACGATGGGGTGTCGATGATCGTAGGGCTCCCACTTGCGGCCGTCGGCGGTCTTCCACAGCTCCACCTTCAGGTCCGGGCGCTCCAGGTTGTAGATCGTCTCGCCGCCGGAGTAGACGAGCATCACCGGCACGTCGCCGAGCCGGCGCACGCGCCAGCCCATGACGCCGGGCGGGCCGAGCGGCTCGAGCGCGGACCACCGCCCGCCGGAATCGCGCTCGGCGACGGACATGCCCTGCGGCTCGAACGCGAACGCGTCGCGGCCGAGCCTCGACACGTACAGGAGGAGGCGGTCGCCGAGGGACAGGAGGCGCGGCTCGCGGAGGTCGGTGCCGAGGTGGAAGTGCGCCTCGAGCTCCCAGCGCGTCTCGTCGCGGCTGCGGACGACGTAGATCGCGACGTCGGGGCTCGCGAAGTGGTGCGGCGCGGTGCGGAACGCGAGGTAGACGTAGCCGTCCGTGTGGCGGACCGCATCGAGGTTGTTGTTGGACGCGCCGCACGCGACCTCGGGCGGCAAGCCGGGGCCCGGCACCACGCGCCGCGTCTCGATGACGCGGACGTCGTGCCGCCCGGTCTCCACCCGCGGCGTGATCGACGGCAGCGGCCGGAGGCGGGAGGCGATCCACGCGGCTCCCGCCGCGGAGCCGACGAGCGATACGAGCGCGACGCGACGCGCGAGGCCCGGCACGGCCGACATTCTACACGCCTCCAGGCGGACGCTGGGCGATTGCAGCGATCCGTTCCGCTAGCGATCGCGACCGATCCGTACAGCCGCGCGGGGGCGCGCCCGACGAGCTTCCCCTCCCCTCCCGCCAGACGGACGTGCGATGCTGCGGCTCCATTCCAGGAGGAGCCCGATGCGCTCCCATCTTCTCGGCCTCGTCGCCCTCGCTCTCCCGCTCGGCGCCAATCTCTGCGATCCGACCCCGTTTCCGGCGGATCCGAACGCGGCCGGCCACTTCGCGGTCGCCCTCTACGGCGACTCGCTGACGAAGGCGCCGGGCTACGCGCCATGGCTCGACCCCGACTACTACACGATCGTGCGTGGCTCCTACGGCGAGCGGGGCATCGAAGGCGCGGCGCGCTTCCGCGCCGATCTTCCGCAGAAGCTCACGGTCACCGAGGAGGCCGACGTCGCCGTGCTCATGTGGGGAACGAACGACGTGGGCTGGCTCAACTACGTCGAGCATCCGAAGGAGATCGAGGGGCTGATCGAGCAGATCCTCGGCGCTCCGATTCCGCCCGGCGAGGACCTCCAGAGCAGCCATCTCTCGGCCGCCCTGGCCGGCTTCTCCCCGGGCGCGGTGCGCGTCGTCGACCTGGAGCCGCTCTTCTCCGGGCACGCCGATCCCGCCTCGCTCTACACCGATGGCGTCCACTGGACGGACGCCGGAAAGGCGCTCGCGGGAGGGGCGATCGACGCGCAGGTCGCAGCCTTCGCGCCGTGAGCGGTCGGCGGACGAAGATCCACGGGGTCGGTCGGCCGGGCTCCTAGGGGTAACGCCTCAGATTGCGCACGACGCCCGCGCGCTCGAGCAGCGTGAGGAGATAGCCGTTCAGGTCGAGGCGGCTCGGCTGGTTGATCGCCGCGCTCGGGTAGCGGTGATGGAACGAGTGCAGCCCTTCTCCGAACAGGAGGAGCGCGAGGGCGACGTTGTCACGCGCCTCGTTCGAGGACCCGGTGACCTTCGTGCCGAGCGTGTGGCCGAGCGAGTTCACCGACCACGTGAGCTGCTGCAGCGTCCACACGCGGAAGCAGCCCGCCCAGAGGAACGCGCGGACCGCCTCGGCCGGGCCGCCCGCGGCGAGGCCCACGACGGCCGGCAGCAGCAGCGACGATGCCGCGAGCTCCCAGTAGTGATCGCTACACCAGCGGGTGACGGCGTCGCGGCGGATGTCCGCCGCGTAGCGCTCCTTGTCCGAGACGACGCCCGTGAGCATCCACGCGAGGTGGGCGTGCCAGAGCCCGCCGAGACCGGATCGCGGCTTGCGCGCGTCGACCCAGTAGGGCGAGTGCGGGTCGCCCGGCTGGTCGGTGAAGCGGTGGTGCCGCCGGTGGTCGGCGACCCAGCGGTCGATCGGGCCCTGCATTCCCCAGCTCCCGAGCACGCCGAGGATCGCGCGACCCGCGCTGCCGATCTCGAATGCGCGATGGGTGAACAGGCGATGGAGGCCGAGACCGAGCCCGATCGTCTCCGCGACGAAGAACGCGAGGAAGATCCAGAGCGTGGCCGCGGTCGGCGAGAAGGACGACCAGCCGAGCACGCCCACGAGGGTCCCCACCAGGGGAACCGCGATGGACGCCGCATTCAGGAGGCGATTCTGCCGCACGGGCCCGGGCGCGGTGATGACACCGAAGCTCTCCGCGCTGCGTGCGGGGTCCATGATCGGCAGTGTACGGCAGCGGGCGGCGTGCGGGGAAGCCTCGCCCCTCCGCAGGGCGTTCGCGGCAGGCCCGGCTGGAGCTGGCGTCCGATCCGGCTTCCGTACGAGACGGCAGCGGTGAAGGCCTTGCTCACGGATCGTCACGTCACCAGGATGCGTTGGCACTGCAGACACTGGACCGCTTCGTCCGCCGTGGCGCGATGGAGCCGGCTCACCAGCATGCTCGGCAGGACCGAGTTGCAGCCGCCGCACGCGCCGCTCGCGACGCCCACGGCGACCTTCCCGCGGAGGCGCGGAGATCCTCGCAGCTTCTCGTAGACCGTGAGCACTGCCGCAGCGAGGGGCGGGACCAGTGCCGTGCGCTGGGCCGCGAGCCGCGCGAGCTCCGCATCGATCTCCGCCTCGGCAGCCGCAATGACCGCGCGCAGGCGGGCCGACTCGATTCCCAGCTCTCCGCGCCGCGCGTCGATCGCCGCGATCTCGCTCTCGAGGCGCTCCTGCGCCTCCATCACCACGAGCTCCGCGTCCTCGCGCTCGGCGAGCCGGCGCTTGCACTCCTTCAGCTCGGCCTGGAGCGCCTCGAGCTCGCGGATCACCTTGACCTTGCCCGAGTAGAGCGTGCCCTCGACCTCGCGGGCGCGCGCCTCGAGGTCGGTCACGAGGCTCGCGGCGTCGCGCTCGTCGCGCGCGAGCGCGGCGCGGCGGTCGACGGCAGCCACCCGCTCACCGGCGAGCGCAGCAATCGCGTCTTCGCTCTGCTGGAGCAGCGCGCGCTCCGGCAGGCCGGCGCGGCGGGCGCGCAGCTCGTCGGCGCTCGAGTCGAGACGCTGGAGGTCGAGGAGGACGCTGTTCGCCACGGCGCCCATGGTAGTGGACCTTGGAGACGGCCCGCCGGGCTGGCGCTTCACTTGTCCTTGGCTTCGTCGATCTTCTCGTCGACCTTGCGCCCGGCCTTCTCGAGCGCTCCTTCGTTCGGATGCGTGATCTTGTCGACCGCCTCGTCCACCTTCTCGCCGGCCTTCTCGAGCGGGCCCTTCTCCTTCTGACACCCCATCGCACCGGACGCCACACCGAGCGCCACCGCGATCGCGACGAATCCCTTGATCGGCTTCATGGTCTCCTCCGTTCGCGCGGGGAGACGGTTCGGCTCCCCGCGGACGTGCATCCTACGCGCGATGCGAGGAATCTTCCATCAAGCGATGGCGGCTTCGTCGATCTCCTCGGTTCGGATCCGGAGCGCCTCCGCCACTGGAACGACCCGGATCTCATGAGCCTGCATCCGCTCCGACCGGGAGAGCCGGAGGATCGCGTCCACGACGCGGGTCACCAGGTCATCGTGTACGACGACCTCCAGCTTCAGGCAGGCGGCCCCGTCACGCTCCTTCCCGACGAGCCGGACGGCGATCGAGTCGCCCTGGCTCCGGAACTCGAGTACCTCGAGGATGGTGAAGCCGACGAGGCCCGTGCCGAGCAGCAAGTCCCTCATGGCGCACAGCTGATGTGTCGCGAAGAGCGCTTCGATCTGCTTCACGGCCGCACGCTCCCGGAGCGCCGCGAACCGGCGGGTCGACGGTCGATCGACGCCGGGACCGGTCTCCCGGCGTCGATCGACCGTTCGTGGGATCAGTGTGTGTCGGGGTGGAGTGCGAAGTCTGGATACCCGGAAGAGCCGACTTCCGGAATGTCGAGACCCTCGCGCTCGACCTGTTCACTGACACGGATCGGCGTGATCAGGTTGCTGACCTTGAACCAGACCCACGCCATGGCGAACCCGAAGACGAAGACGACCACGCAGTCGAGCGACTGGGCGAGGAACTGCGAGAAGTCCCCGTACAGCAGACCGCGCACGCCGTCGGCCCCGTACTTCGACACCATGGCGTCGCGCACGACGCCGTTCCAGCCCGCACCGTAGTCGCCGTTCGCGAAGATCCCGACCGAGAGCACTCCCCAGAGGCCGTTCACCCCGTGTACGGAGATGGCGCCCACCGGATCGTCCACCCCGCTCTTCTCGAAGAACAGCACCGAGTACACGACGATGATGCCTGCGATCGCGCCGATGAGCGCAGCCGCCCACGGCGAGACGAACGCGCAGGGCGCCGTGATCGCCACGAGGCCGGCAAGCATGCCGTTGCAGAGCATCGTCGGGTCGTGCTTCAGGCCCTTGATCTCGAGGATGATCATCGCTCCGATCGCGCCGGTGATGCTCGCGAGCATCGTGTTCACCACCACGAAGCCGATCCGGAGGTCGGTGCCAGCGAGGGTCGAGCCCGGGTTGAAGCCGAACCAACCGAAGGCCAGGATGAACGTGCCGAGCACGACCATCGGAACGCTGTGGCCGGGGAGTGGCTGGGGCTTCCCTTTCACGTATTTGCCGATGCGTGGCCCGAGGACGAGCGCTCCCGCGAGCGCGATGATGCCGCCCATGGCGTGCACGACCCCGGAGCCCGCGAAGTCGACCGCCCCGTGGCCGAGCCCCCAGTTGACGCCGGCCTGCGCGAGCCAGCCGCCGCCCCACAGCCAGTTGGCATAGATGCAGTACGGCAGCGCGATCCAGAGGCCATACAAGACGAAGTTTCGCCATGCCCACCGTTCCGCCATGGCGCCCGTCGGGATCGTCGCGGTGGTGTCCATGAACACCATCATGAAGAAGAAGAGCACCATCACGCTGACGTCGCCGACCGCGGGATTCAGGAACCAGCCCTTCAGTCCGATCAACCCGTAGGTGAAGACGCCGGTCAGGTGGCCCGCCGCGTCCGTCGCCCCGCCGAGTCCCCAGCCTTCGTTCAGGACCGACAGGCCGGGCCCGAGGGACGCGTACCAGCCGGGAGCCACCGGCCCGTTCCACCAGTTGCCCCAACCGATCGCGAAGCCGTAGACCCAGAAGCCGAGGCATCCGAGTGGATAGATCAGGAAGTTCATCGCCGCGGTGTGGGAAGCGTTCTTCGCACGGCAGAGACCGGTCTCGACGAACATGAACCCGGCCTGCATGAACATGACGAGGAAGCCGGTGACGAGGGCCCAGACGAAGTTGATGGAATAGAGATTGTGTGCGACGCGCGCGTAGAGATCTGGGATCGTCATCGAGTCTGGGGTGTCGCCCTTTCCGTCTCCGGCGGGGGTCGCCCAGGCGCCCGCAGCCCCTCCAGTGGCATCGGGCCATGACGGCTTGTCGGGATCGTTCAGCGACGTGAAGTAGCCAGGTAGCGCCGGAGTTTCGGGTGCGGGCGTGGCGCTCGGCGCGGCCGCGTCCTGCTCCCGTGCCTGAGACGACACCGCACCTTCCGACGAGGTGTCGTCGGCGCTTGCGGGCAGCGACTGCGCGCCCATCCAGAGGCCGGCCGCCGTCATGGCAGCAAAGGCGAGCCAGCTCCGCTTCGATCGAACTTTCATATCGAGGGCTCCCGTGCGTGTGTGTGGACCGTTTCGGGTGAGCCCCTCACGGCACAACAGCACCGCACCGCCGAGCCGGGGCGCACCGATCGACGCATGGGAGCAAGGACTGGACCAATGCGCGGAGCTGGATCCCTGGAAACCCATCTGGGAACCCGACGGCTCATCCAGGGCGGGACCTTGCGCGGGGAGCCTGGCGCGCTGCACAGGTTGCGTGCAACGGGGTGCCGTATCGACGGGCGGACGCCGGCGCGGACCCGATTCCTTCGACACGTCCTGGTGTGGCCGGTTCAGGAAGGACTGCGCGAGCGGAGGAAGGCGAGATACTTGAGGAGCTCCTCCTCCTCCTCCGCGGTGAGGTCGTCGATCGCGAAGGCGGCGAGGCGCCTGCGGCGCCGGCTTCCCTTTCCATCGGAGGGCAGCAGGTAGCCCGCCTTCTCCATCAGCGCCTCGTAGGGCACCGCGTACACGTCGGCAAGGCCGTGGAGCACGTGCGGCGAAGGCTTCTGGATCTTCCCGTTCTCGAGCTGGCTCAGGTAGGCGTTCGAAACGGCCCGGCCCGTGGCCTCTTCCACCTCCCGGAGCGAGAGGCCCTTGGCCTTGCGCAGATCGGCCAGAACGGCGCCGAGCTCGCTCGCACGCCCGACGAATTCGGAGCGCGCGCGCGCGAGCCGCTTCCCGCCCTTCCCCATGGGCCCCAGCATCGGCCAGCTTGCTTGATCCATCAAGCGCTTTGCTTGAGATACTTTGCAATTTGCCTATACTGAGCACGTCGGCGCGATGCACCGGCGGGGAGATCACCGATGGAACGGAGCGAAGGCGAGGACTCCACGACGCTCCGATCGCTCGCGATGAGCGGCTCGTATCCGCTCAGCGACGTGGCAATCGACGAAGCGCTCGACCGGACGTCCCCGGGGAACTACGCGCTCGGATACATGGATGGGACGGCGTTCGTCGTGTTCTATGTGGGACGCTCGGACTCCGACGTGCGCGCCCGCCTCCACGACTGGGTCGGGGTGCCGAGCAGCTACGCGCGGTACGCCCCTTCGAGCCAGGCGGCCTGGACGTCCCATCGCCACGGGATCATGCCCCTCGATGCTCCGGCGCTCGGCCGCGTGGGGCTCGGCGTCGACAGCAGCTACACCCGCTTCGCCTACAGCTACGCCTCCTCCGCCGAAGCGGCCTTCGAGAAGGAGTGCCACAACTACGATGACTTCGGCGGCAGCCACGGGCTCGACAACGACGCCCATCCGCTGCGCGGGGCGCACTGACGTGTGGACGCGTCTCCGTCACGCGTTGCAGAGCCTCTGGCAACGTTCCCAGCGAGGCCGCAAGGAGCGGAAGACGGCCGACGCGCGCGATCGCTTCTGGGCCGAGGTGCGCGAGGGCGAGCGTGAGGCGGAGGCGAACCTCCGTCCCTCCGGCGCTGCGAAGACCCCCTAGCGCGGGCGCTCGCGGTCGGCGCGGTCGGACCGGGCGGCGCTCCCCCGCATCTTCTCGGCGTGACGGTTCCTGGCCTCGTCGATCGAGTGCGAGGTCAGCAGATCGGCCTCCGCCGCGGCGAGCTTCGAGAGCGCCTGATAGTGACGATGGAGCGTCTCGAGCTCCTGTTCCGAGAGCCCCTCCACGTCGATCAGCCGGTTGCTGGCGCCCTGAAGCGCCGCCACGATCTCGCTCAGCTTCAGCTGTACGATCTTCGACTCCTTGTTCTGCGCCCGCTGGATCAGGAACACCATGAGAAAGGTCACGACCGTGGTGCCCGTGTTGATCACGAGCTGCCAGGTGTCGGAGAAGCCGAAGAGGGGCCCCGTGACGATCCAGACGACGATGATCGAGAGGGCGATGGCGAACGCCAGCGAGCTTCCCGCCCATTCGGTCGCCTGCATCGAGAAGCGCTCCAGGTACCTCGCAGATCCAGGTTCGGCCTTCCGGGCCGCGGGATGCGCCTTGGTCCCCTCTCCGTTCACGCGACGGTTGCTCACTTCGGCTCTCCTCCTGATGTCGCTCGCCTGCGCCAGCACGAGCGCGCCGGAGCATCCGCCGGCAGCGCCCGTGTCCCCGGGGCACGGCTACGCACTCCTGTATCAGATCCTCGGGCAGGAGCGGCAGGTCTCGAAGCTGCTGATCGTCAAGGAGGAGCGCGACGCGCTCGAGAAGGTCATCGACGCGATCGGGGAGACCTGCGGCACGGCGTACGACCGCCTCGAGCAGCTCGCCAGGGAGACCCCGCCTCTGAACCTCTCGGACACGGGCCTTCCCGTGCAAGAGCTCCGGACGCGGGAGGCGATCGCCGCCACGCGACGCGATCAGCTGCTCGCGGCGAGCGGGAGGGAGTTCGAGCTCCAGCTCCTCCTCTCCCAGAACGAGGCGCTGACGTACGCGGCGCATCTCGCGGACACGTTGTCCCGAAGCGAGACCGACCCTGCGCGCCTCGCGTTCGTGCGCGCGCTGTGGAAGGACCTGACGCGGCTCCAGGGAGACGTGCTGGCGCTGCTCCGGCGCCCCGCGAAGTCGGGGACGTGAGCCCGCTCGTCAGTCGCCGACCTCGGTGAACCCCTGCACGGCCACGGTGGTCTGGAAGGTCCCATCGGTTCGCTTCAGCAGCGGCGGGTCGGGTGTGTAGGAGAAGGGCAGAGAACCTTTCGCAGGGATCTCGCCCGTCACACGGAAGGGGGTCGCGCGGCCGGGATTGTCCTCCCCCGGATGCATCTCGTTGCGCCAGGCCCACGTGTGTGTCACCAGCAGCTCGACGTTCCTGATCACGCGCCCAGTGCCATTCACGATCGTACCGGTCACCGAGCCGTCGCCGCCCACCTGGAGGCCTCGCAGCGCCAGCTCCGAGGTGGCGGCGGGCCCGGAGAGGATCTTCTCGCCGCCAGCCGGCTCGCCGAACGCGGGGCTCGAGAGCAGAGAGGCCGCGGCGAAGCACCCGAAGAGCATGGATCGTTTCATGAGAGAGCCCTCGTCCCCCGTCCGCCCGACAGGCTAGCCGTTCGAACGGGCCAGCACCTCGACGCGTCCGTCGCGCTTGGCGCACTGCTCGGTGGCGTCGTCGCACTTCGCCCGCTCCGCGGCGAAGCCCCCGGTCTCGATGCGGGTTGCCGAGACTCCCGACCGCACCAGCGCGTCACGAACGTTCGCGACACGCTGTTGGCTCAGACTCACGTTGTATCGGTTGGAGCCGCGGAGCAGGTCCGTGGCGCCGTCGATCCCCAGGAGAACGGTAGGGTTCTGCTTCGCATACGACGCGATGTCGGAGATCTTGCCCATCTCGGAAGGCCGGATCTCCGCCTTGTCGAAGTCGAACGTGATGTCCCGGAGCGAGACCCATCCCGCCGGAGCGGGCTCGACCTGCGACTCCGCCGGGCCGCGTTGGCCCTGCGAGCCGGTCGCGCCCATCGGGCCCTGGGCGCCCGTCATGCCCGTGGGCCCCTGGGGACCCGTAGCGCCGCGCGGTCCCGTGCAAGCGACCGCGAAGACCGCGATCGCCGCGAACACGAGTGCTCGTTTCATCGTTCCATCCTCCTGTGATTTCGGTCGCTCGTCATCCGACACGGTACGAAGACAGCGGTCCCAGCACTCCGACCGCCGAGAGGAGCCAGAGCACGACGCCGATCACGACCACGACGTTCAGGATGCTCTTGATCTTGCCGTCCATCGGGATGTAGTTGTTCACGAGCCACAGCAACACACCGACGATGATGAGCGCCACGACCAGATTGATGAGAGGCATGTCGGTTTCCTCCGCCTTCTTGGAGAGTGACGAGCCGGATCCCTATTGGGACAAGCCATTGCCCCGCGGCACTTCGCTGGGGGGAGCGATGTATCCCTCCAAGCGCGTGACGCCACGCGCCCGATACTGATTGATACGGCTGTAGAGGGTCTTGAGGCTGATCCCCAGGAGCACGGCCGCCTTCGGCTTGTTGCCGCCGAGCCGCTGCAGCGTCGCGAGGATCAGCTGCTGCTCCGCCATCGCGATCGAGCTCCCGACGTTCACCCGCATCGCCGGCGGGGCTCCCGCGTCCCACACCGCGGACCTGGCCTCGCCCGGCGGCGCAAACTGGAGCTCGACTTCGCCGAGGATGAACGCTCGCTGCACGGCGTTTCGGAGCTCACGCACGTTGCCGGCCCAGGGCTCGTTCCGAAGCCGCTCGAGCGCGCCCTCGCGCCAACGCTTGGCCGAGCCTCTCCGCCGATTGAGCTCCGCGAGGAAGTGCCGGGCCAGCAGCGAGATGTCGTCTCCGCGACAGCGAAGCGGCGGCAGATCGATCGGGAAGACGTTCAAGCGATGGAAGAGATCCCCTCGGAGCCGCCCGGTCTCCACCGCCTGCCCGGGATCGCGGTTCGTGGTGGCCACGATCCGAACGTCCACCTGCACCGGCTCGCTGCTTCCGACGCGCATCGAAGTGAGAGCGGAGGGCCCGGGACGGCGTGGATGAGCCGCTTTTGTACAAGGCCGGCCCGGGCCGACGTGACGAGCGTCCTAGGCGGAGACGCGTCGCTGAAACAGCATGTGATACACGACGAGCAGGACGACCGCCCCGACGAGCGCGACGAACATGCTGTAGAGATTGAAGCCGGTCACACCCGCAGCTCCGAACTGGCTGAAGACGAAGCCGCCGACGATCGCGCCCACGATGCCGAGCGCCACGTCGAGAACGAAGCCTTCCCCCTCACGATTCACGAGCTTGCTCGCGACGAAGCCTGCGATCAAACCCAGGACGATCCAAGCAATGATGGACATGTCGTGTCTCCTGTCCCTTTCGCCGCTTTCGGCCGGGGACGTTGGTGAATCGCTATGCCCCGAGCGTTTCCGTGGAGAGGGTCCTCGCGGAATCCAAGGCGATCAGGCGATCCGATGACGCCTTCAGCAGGCAGAGCCCCCGCCTCGCGTCTCCCGCGTCCAGGAGGACGTCGAGGTTCTCCGCCAGGACCTCGCTCACGATGCGCTCGCAGCTCTGCCGGTCGTACACCCGTCGGTTCACATACGCGTAGACGCGATCGAAGCAGCGGTCGAACCTGGCGCGGAACGCCTCCCCGGTCACGGGGACGCGCTAGGCCCGTGCGCGGGCGAGAGCGCGTCGCGTGATCAGGAATCCGACTCCGAAGAGCATCAGCCCGGCGGGCTCGGGGACCGCCGGCGCAGCGCCCGTCGAGTCGCTTCGGTACGCGATCGATCCCAAGCGCCCGTCGAGCCACTTGTCCGACTTGGCGTGGGCCTTCGGATTCTTGCCCGCAGCGTCCTTCGAACCGAAGGACAGATCCGCGTGCTTCGCGTCGTCACGGGCGTTGCCATCCCGCAACGGCACCGACCATGCGGGCGCGCTCCACACACCAAGACCGAGAACCAGGACCAGCAACAGCGTCTTCAACGGGGTCTCCTCTCGTTTGGGAACACTCACCAGCTCACGGCGCGCACGAGTTCGCCGAGCCGCCACGGCTTCTCGAGGAACCGGGTCACACCCCGCTCCGCGAACTCGCTGCGGCGGTCTGCGCCGCTGGTGCCGAGCAGGGGGAGCACGGCGCGCACGGAGCGCAGCCGGTGCACCAGGTGACCGACGTCGCCGTCGGGCATCTGGAAGTCGAGGATGGCGAGGGCGAGCTCCGGCTCACCGCTCGCGAGCTTCACCGCCTGATCGTGCGTGCCGGCGGGGAGGCAGATCGCGCCCGCGTTGCGGAGCAGTCCGCTCGCCATCCTTCGGAGAAGGGGATCGTCGTCGACGTAGAGGATCCGCTTGCCCTGGATCTGGCTCGGGCCGTTCGGGAGCGGGACAGCGGTGGACATCGTCTCGCTCCGGGCGTTGGGCAGGGGGGTCGCTCCCGATCCACCGACGACTGTGGCGGATCGCAGCGGCGGCGACGATCCCCGGATCCCGGTATCCGGCGAGCCGAAGCTGGGGATTTCGCCCGTGGCGCGGGTCGGAAGCGTCTGGCGCCGCCGGTCACTGCTCGACGGAAGTCAGGCCTTCGCGGATCGCGTACTTCGTGAGGTCGGCCACGCTGTGGATGCCGAGCTTGCGCATGAGGTTGCGGCGGTGCGTCTCGACGGTGCTCGTCGCCACGAAGAGACGCTCGCCGATCTCGGGGGAGCTCAGCCCCTCGGCCAGGAGCTGGAGCACCTCGCGCTCCCTCGGCGAGAGCGGCGTCCTGGCGTCCGTCTGCACCCTGCCCTCGCGCCGCAGGGACGCGCCGACCACCGCGTCGGTCACGTCGGCGCACAGATAGCTCTTGCCGCGGCGCGCAGCGTCGAGCGCCCGGCGCAGATCGTCGTAGGCGTTCGCCTTCAGCACGTAGCCGCACGCGCCGGCGTCGAGCATGGCGGCCACGTAGCGCCCATCGGCGTGGCTCGAGAGCGCGAGCACCTTGACGTCCGGACACGCGGAGCGGATCTGGCGCGTCGCCTCGATCCCGTTCAGGTCCTGCATCGCCACGTCCATCACCACGACGTCCGGGGTGAGCGTGCCGGCGAGCTCCACCGCCGCGCGGCCGCTCGCCGCCTCGCCCACGACCTCGACGTCGCCGTCGCGCTCCAGGATCGAGCGCAGACCCTGTCGCATGAGCTCGTGGTCATCGACCAGCAGTACGCGAAGCATCGCCCGAACCTCCTTCGTCGCCGTCGCGAACGGTGCAAGGCAAGCTGACGACGACCCGCGTGCCGGTGCCAGGAGCCGATCGGATCTCGATGCGCCCGCCCATCTGCTGCACCCGGTCCCGCAAGGCGAGGAGCCCGAAGCCCTTCTGGCCAGCGGCGGGATCGAAGCCGACCCCGGCGTCGTCCACTTCGACGCGTGCCACGCCTGCATCGCGCCAGATGCGCACGTACGCCTCACGGACGTGCGCGTGCTTGGCGACGTTGATGAGGAGCTCCCGCAGCGCACGGAAGAGCGTGACGCGCGTGACTTCGTCGAGCTCCAGCTCCTTCCCCTTCGCGACATGCACGAGGAGGCCGAAGAGGCGCCCCTTCTCTTCGGCGAGCCACTCCGCCGCGGCGAGAAGACCGACGTCGTACAGGAGCGGGGGGCTCAGCTGGAAGCTCAGGGACGAGATCCGCCGCCGCGTCTCCGCGAGGATCCCCTCCAGCTCGTGGACCGGCGCGGCGCACCGTCCGTCGAGCTCGTCGCGGAGGGCGCGCAGTTTCAGGGAGGCCAGCGCGAGGAGCTGACCTGCGTCGTCGTGGAGATCCGCCGCAAGCGCGCGGCGCTCGCGCTGCTCCGCGGCCGACGCGGCCGCGGTCGCCGCGCGAAGGGCGCGCTCGGTGCTCCGCAGCTCCGTGACGTCCACCAGCGCGAATTGCAGCATGCGGGGCACGCCGTCGCCCTCGGGCGTGCCCGATCCCACGAACTGCGCGTGGAGCGCGGTTCCATCGGCCCGCACGAGCTCGAGCTCGAAGCTGCGCTTGTCCGCACCCAGCACCAGCGCGCGCCGCTCGAGATGCCAGCGATCCTGGTCCGCCGGAGCGACGAAGCTCGACAGCTTGCGTCCGACGAACCGCGAGCGCTGCACGCTCAGGAGCGTCGAAGCCGTGCGGTTGGCCTCGAGGACCTGGCCACGTGGGTCGACCGTCAGATACCCGATGGGCGCCGACTCGTAGAGCCGGCGGTAGCGCTCCTTCGACTCCTCCACGGTGAGCTGCGTCTCGGCCAGCTGCTCATTCTGGATCTCGAGCTCGACCTTGTGGAGCTCCAGGTCGTACACGAGCGCGCGGACCTCGGCCCTGGTCAGCTGGTCGAGAGCGGGCAGGCCCTTCGCAGCGATCCTGCCCTTCGCGAGCTGCCGGAGGGGTCCGAGACGCGCCGAACCGGATCTGCGCCTCACGAATGCGTCTCCTTGGGGGCTCGCGGGCTCGCGGGCTCGCGACCGGTGAGGTCTTCGAAGCCGAGGATGATCAATGCGACGGGTCCGCCGTCCTCCACCGGGACCGGCCTCGCGTTGAGGCGTATCCGCCTCCTTCCGATGGACGGGAACTCGTGCTCGATCTCCAGGTCGTCGAACCCGACGCACTCCCTCGCCGTCTTCTCCAGCAGCTCCCGGAGCCGCGGGACGTTCCACTGCCGGCTTCCGAGATCCCCGACGATCTGTCCGTCGGTGTCCTTCCGTTCGACCCGGAACAATCGATAGAACGCGCGGTTGCCGCGAATCACGCGCAGGGCGCCGTCGAGGATCAAGAGCGGCTCGCGGATGGCGTCGACGATGCTCTCGGCGAGAAGCCCCGCGGCCCGGGTGCGCTCGGCGCGCTTGGTTTCGGTGATGTCGACGAAGGTCAACACCAGACCTTCCACCGCGTTGCCGTCGGTGCGATAGGGCCGGATCCGCACGTCGTACCAGGATCCGTTCGGGCCGGAGACCTCCTTCTCCGACGGCTCGAGGCGCCGCAGCACGCTGTCCGCGTCGGAGAGCAGGTCCGGATAGTCGAGGAGCAGCGCGAGGTCTGCGAGCGGGCGGCCGAGATCGGCGTCGATCAGCGGCACCACGCTCCGCGCCTGCGGCGTGAAGCGCTTCACGCGCAGCTGTTCGTCCAGGAAGATCGTCGCGATCTCGATGCTCTGGATCAAGTTCAGCAGGTCGTCCTTGGCGCGCTCGAACGCCTGGAGCTTGTCCGTGAGCTCGCCGTTCACCGAGTGAAGCTCTTCGTTCAGCGCTTGCGCCTCCTCCTTGGAGGTCTGCAGCTCCTCGTTCGAGCTCTGCAGCTCCTCGTTGACCGACTGCACCTCTTCGTTGGCGGAGGAGAGCTCCTCGTTCGCCGTTTGGAGCTCGTCGATGCTGGTCTGGAGGTCGTGTCGCGTGAGCTGGAGCTCCTCCTCGAGCTGGTCTCGCGGGCTGGCTCGCCGGCCGCGGGCGGTGCGCCCGCCCGGCGCGGCAGCCTGCTGGGAGGCGGATCCCGGCGGCTCGAAGGACACGAGCAGCAGGGGATTCGCGAGACGCCGATCGTCGATTCGCGCGACGACGAGGCGCAGGGAGAGCCAGTGCCGGCCCGCCTTGACGCGTGCGGTTCGCTCGACCACCCGTGCGCGCGATTTCTTGATCTCGCGAAGCGCCGCGGCGAGCGGTGCGCGCAGGCCGTCCCGCGCCATCTCCAGGACGTTGAGGTGCGGGCGGCCGGACACGAGTGCGAGGAACGGGTCGACCCGACCGTGGATCTGCTGGATCGCGCCGGCTGCATCGACGACCACCGCGGGCGGGCCGTAGCGCTCGGCGAGATGGCGGCGCACCGGCTCCGCCACGTCCAGCGCGGCGGCTCTCGCGGCGCGCCCCGCGGTCACCGGGACGGTCGGCCGATGCGCCCAGCGGATCGGCAGCGCGGGGCGGGCAGCGTCGTTGCGTCGGAAGAGCTTCCAACGCTGGTCGAGCGAGGAGAAGAGCTCCTCGGAGCCGGTGACGCTCTCGCCCGCACCGAGCAGCAGGAGCCCGCCCGGGTTGAGGCTGTAGTGGAACATCGGGAGAAGCCTCTGCTGGGCGCTCGGAATCATGTAGATCAGGAGGTTGCGGCACGAGATCAGGTCCAGGCGCGTGAAGGGCGGATCGTGCAGCAGGTTCTGCACCGCGAACACGATGAGGTCGCGCAGCGTCTTCTTCGCGCGGTAGTGCCGATCCTCCTTCAGGAAGAAGCGCTTCAAGCGCTCCGCGCCGACGTCCGCGCTGATGCCTTCCGGATAGCGGCCCGTGCGGGCGACCCGGATCGCGGCGGGGTCGAGGTCCGTGGCGAACACCTGGATGTCGAGATGCTTTCCGAGGTGCTCGATCGCTTCGAGCAGGACGATCGCGATCGAGTACGCCTCTTCCCCCGTCGCACACCCGGGCACCCAGACGCGCAGCGTCGAACCGTCTTCCCGCGGGGCGATGAGCTCCGGGAGCCCGGAACGAGACAACGCCTGGAAGGCCTCCGGATCGCGGAAGAATGCGGTCACCCCGATCAGCCAGTCACGCCAGAGCGCTTCGATCTCCTCGTCGTTCTCCTCGAGGTAGCGCGCGTAGTCGGCGAGATCTTCGATGCGATGGAGGACCATGCGCCGCTCGACCCGACGGAGCAGCGTCTGGCGCTTGTATGCAGAGAAATCGTGCCCCCCGCGCACGCGGATCAGGGCGAGGATCTGCTCCATCTCGCTCGACGAGACGCCGGCCAACTCGCCGCCGTGCTCCGGCGCACTGACGGTGCGGGCGTACGCGATCAGCCGTGCGGGCATCTCGTGGACGGGAAGGACGAAGTCGGTCGCTCCAGCCGCGATCGCGCTGGTCGGCATCCCCTCGAACTCCGCCGTCTCCGGCGCCTGCGCGAGGGAGAGGCCGCATTCCGCGCGGATCGCGGCGAGGCCGAGGGTTCCGTCGCTTCCCGTGCCGGAGAGCACGATGCCGACGGCACGCTGCGCGCGATCCCTCGCGAGCGCACGGAAGAAGGAGTCGATCGGCAACGGCGGCCGGCCCCGCTCGGCCACGAGCTCGGTGCCGAGCACGCCCGCACGGACCGCGACGTCGCAGCCACGCGCCGCCACGTAGACGTGATTGGGCTCCGCCTTCGTCATGGCCCCGATCTCGCGAACCGGCATGCCGGTGGACTTCGAGAGGATCTCGGGGAGCAGGCTGCGGCCGCTCGGAGCCTGATGGGTCACCACGACGAAGGCCATCCCGGAGTCGGGCGGCAGCGCGGCGAAGAGCTCGCGGAGGGGAGAGAGGGCGCCCGCCGAGCCGCCGATTCCCACGATCACGGGCTCGGCGTCAGGTGTCGCGGGAGGGCTGCGCGGGGTGGGAGGGCTGCGCGGGGCCTGCTCCTTCTTCGGCATGGCCTCACCCCATCAGGACGTTCGGCGCGCGGCGATCTTCGCGAGGAGCTGCGCACGTCGCGTCTCGTAGTACGTCTGGTTCCATTGCGCGCCGTCGACTTCGAGCGCAGCGAGCGCCTCGGCGGGATGGAAGTGGTCGTACGCGGCCAGCGCCGCCGTCGTGTCGGCCAGGCGCTTCGAACGCAGCTCCGATCCAGGGTGGGAGGACCTCTTCCTATCGACGTCGTATTGCGCGAGGGCGACGACGCGCGCGAGCTGCTTTCGATTCGACTCGTACAAGGGATGACCGCCGTTCGTGGAGTGCCTGGATTGGCCTGACGGCGTCATTCTACTCCCATCCCCCCGCTCCTGCTCCTCTTCGGCGCCGAACGCCGTCGAGCGCCCACCTGCGCTAACTTGATCTGGAAAATCCCGTCCCCGAACTCTGGAACACTCTGCTGCGACGGGCGCTCTCTCACGCCCGGCCTCGTCCGCATCGCAACCTCGCCTCGCGGCTGTTCCAGACCGGGACGCGACTCGTGAGAGGGTCCGTGAAGCTGTCTTTCCTCCGATCGCTCTGGGATCCGTCGGCGGCTTCTCGTCGGGACACCGAAGATCCGATCCGCTCGGAGCTCTTCAGCATCGAGCGGCTCGAGCAGCACGCGGAGAGCCTCGCGGCCGCCCAGGCGCGTCACGGCCAGGCGGACACGCGGGCAGCCGCTCGCGACGCGCCTCCGCGACAACGGTCGGGTGCTGCTCGGCGCGTATCGCGCCATCGCCGCTGCGATCCGCGAGGAGCGCGCCATCACGCCGGCGGCCGAGTGGCTGGTCGACAACTTCCACGTCGTCGAGGACCAGATTCGCGAGATCCGCGACGATCTCCCGCGCGGCTTCTACCGCCAGCTGCCCAAGCTCTCGGAAGGTCCCCTCGCGGGCTATCCGCGCGTCTTCGGGCTCGCGTGGGCCTTCGTCGCCCATACCGACAGCCGCTTCGACCCGCAGACGCTCTGCCGCTTCGTGCGCGCCTACCAGCGCGTGCAGCCGCTCACGATCGGCGAGCTCTGGGCCGTCGCGATCACGCTGCGCATCGTGCTCGTCGAGAACCTGCGGCGCGCCGGCCGAGCGGATCGTCAGCAGCCGGGCCGCGCGCGGCGAGGCCGACGCCCTGGCCGACCGGCTGCTGGACGGCGGCGACCGGAAGCACGCGCTCGACCGACACCGAGGCGCTACGCCTCGAGCAGGGATCGCTGTCGAGGGAGTTCGCGGTGCAGCTGGTCCAGCGGCTGCGCGATCAGGATCCGACGGTGACGCCCGCCGTCCAGTGGCTGGACGAGCGCCTGGCCGCCCAGGGCACGACCGCCGACGAGATCGTGCGCGAGGAGCATCAGCGCCAGGGCGCGATGAACGTGACCGTCCGCAACGTGATCACCAGCATGCGTCTCATGTCCGCCGTCGATTGGGCGGAGCTCTTCGAGAGCGTCAGCCTCGTCGATGCGGCGCTTCGCGCGGACAGCGACTTCGCGGCCATGGATTTCGCGACGCGCGACCGCTATCGCCACGCGATCGAGGAGCTCGCGCGCGGCTCGGGGCATTCGGAGCTCGAGGTCGCCCGGCGCGCGATCCTGGCGACGAAGCGCCCTCTGGACGCGTCGCGCGGCGAAGGGGAGCCGCCCGCCCGACGCGAGCAGGATCCCGGCTACTTCCTGATCTCGCGCGGCCGCCGTCGCTTCGAGAGGGAGCTCGGCTTCCGCGTCCCGGTGAGGTACTGGCCCGCCCGCGCCGCCGCGCGCACCGGGCTGCCCGGCTATCTCGGAGCGCTCACGCTGGTCACTGCGTTGATCCTCGCAGCGCCGCTCGTCGCGCTGTCGCGCGCCGGCGTCGGCGACGCCACGCTCCTCGTGCTCGCGCTGCTGGCGCTCGTCCCGGCCTCGGACGCGGCCCTCGCGCTGGTGAACCGCATCGTCACGACCCGGTTCGGCCCCCGGGCGCTGCCGGGCCTGGAGCTCCGCGAGCGGGGTGCCGGCCAGCCTGCGCACGATGGTCGTCGTGCCCACCCTGCTGACGACCCGCGCCGAAATCGAGGAGCAGATCGAGCGTCTGGAGGTCCACGCTCTCGCGAGCCCCGACGACGACCTGCGCTTCGCCCTGCTCTCGGACTGGACGGACGCCGCCACGGAGTCCGCGCCGGGAGACGACGAGCTCCTTGCCGCGGCCGCCGAGGCGATCGCGCGCATGAATCGACGCCACGGCCCCGCGCCGGACGGCGACCGGTTCCTGCTGCTGCATCGCCGGCGCGTCTGGAACGAAGGGGAAGGGAAGTGGATGGGCTGGGAGCGCAAGCGCGGAAAGCTCCACGAGCTGAACCGGTTGCTGCGCGGCGCGACCGACACGACGTTCCTGGCCGCCGGCGGCCGTCCGCCCGCCGTACCGACCGGCGTCCGCTACGTGATCACGCTCGACGCCGATACCCGGCTTCCGCGCGGCGCGGCGAGGCGCCTGGTCGGAAAGATGGCGCATCCGCTCAACCGTCCGACGCTCGACGCGCGCACGCGGCCGCGTGGTCGAGGGATACGCGGTGCTCCAGCCGCGCGTCACGCCGTCGCTGCCGATCGGTCGCGAGGGGTCGCTCTTCCAGCGCGTCTTCTCGGGTCCCGGCGGCATGGACCCCTACGCGTTCGCCGTCTCCGACGTCTACCAGGACCTCTTCGGGGAGGGCTCCTACAGCGGGAAGGGCATCTACGACGTGGACGTCTTCGAAGCCGCGCTCGAAGGTCGGGTCCCAGACAACACGCTGCTGAGTCACGATCTCTTCGAGGGCATCTTCGCGCGGGCCGGCGCTGGTCTCGGACATCGAGGTCGTCGAGGAGTTCCCCGCGCGCTACGACGTCGCCGCGGCGCGGCAGCATCGCTGGGCGCGCGGCGACTGGCAGCTGCTGCCCTGGATCTTCGGCCGCGGGGGCGCCGCGCGGGGCGCGTCCGGGCCGGACGGCGATTCCGATGATCGGGCGCTGGAAGATGCTCGACAATCTGCGCCGCACGCTGGTCGCGCCGTCCACGTTGCTCGCGCTGGTGGCGGGCTGGACGCTGCCCTCTCGCCGCCGCCAGCGGCTGGACCGCGTTCATCCTCGCCACGATCGCGCTCCCCGCCGCTGCTGCCGGTGCTCGCCGGGATCGTGCCGCGGCGCCTCGGGATCTCGAAGCGAAGCCATCTGCGCGCGGTCGGGGCCGATCTCGAGCTCGCGCTCTCGCAGATCGGGTTCGGCGTCACGTTCCTCGCGCACCAGGCCTGGCTGATGACCGACGCCATCGCGCGGACGCTGTTCCGCCTGCTCGTGAGCCGGCGCCGGATGCTCGAATGGGTCACCGCCGCGCAGGCGAACTTCGGTCCGCGTCTCGATCTCCGCGGGTTCTACCGGCGGATGGCCGGCGGCGTCGCGCTCGGCGCCGCCGCGGCCAGCGCCGTCGCGATTGCGGCGCCGTGGTCCTGGACGATCGCCCTTCCGTTCGTGGCGCTGTGGCTGCTGTCGCCCGCGATCGCGCGCTGGGCGAGCCTTCCGCCGCGCGTGGCGGGTCGCAATCCGCTCTCCGACGCGGACGCGCACGCGCTGCGGCTGATCGCGCGCCGCACGTGGCGGTTCTTCGAGACCTTCGTCACCGCGGACGATCACATGCTGCCTCCCGACAACTTCCAGGAGGATCCGAAGCCCGGTCGTGGCGCACCGGACGTCCCCCACGAACCTCGGGCTGTACCTGCTCTCCGTCGTCGCCGCGCGCGACTTCGGATGGATCGGGACGCTCGACACCGTGGAGCGGCTCGAGGCGACGCTCGGGACATGGACGCGCTCGAGCGCTTCCGCGGCCACTTCTACAACTGGTACGACACGCAGGACCTGCGCCCGCTGGAGCCGAAGTACATCTCGTCGGTGGACAGCGGAAATCTCGCGGGCCACCTGATCGCCCTCGAGGGCGCGTGCCGGGAGATGATCGCAGCGCCCGTCATCGGCTCGGAGTGGCTCGCCGGGATCGAGGACACGCTCTCGCTCACCCGCGAGTCCCTGCGTGCGCTCCCCGACGACCGGCGGACGGAGACGGCGACCTGGAAGGAGCTGGACGACGCGCTCGATGCCCTTGGGGCTTTGCTCTCTCCGATTCGAGAGACACCCTCGAGTGTCATAGCGCGGCTGGCCGAGCTGGCCCTTCACGCGGACACGGTCGTCGACATCGCCCGAACGCTGGCCGTCGAGCGGGGGGATGCCGACGCCGCCGAAGTGCTGGCCTGGGCGGAGGCGCTCCGGGCGTCGATCCGGACGCACGAGCGCGACGTCGAGCTGCTGCTCCCCTTCGCTCCCCTGCTCGCGGACGAGCCTGCGCTCGGCCCTCTCTTCGACCCGATCCCCAGCCTGGCCGAACTGCCCGACCGCTGCGAGATGGCGCTCGGCGTCCTGGCGCGCCAGCGCCCCGAGCGCGCATCGACCGCCGGCGCCGCACCGCGCCCGCGGGCCGACTCCATGATCGACGCGCTCGAGCGTTCGGCCGGCGCCGCGCGGTCGCTCGAGCGACGTCTCTCGGCGCTCGGCCGAGCGCGCGCGAAGCCTGTTCCGCGGCAATGGAGTTCGGCTTTCTCTTCGACCCGGGACGGCAGCTGCTCTCGATCGGGTACCGCGTGGCCGACGGCGAGCTCGATCCCAGCTGCTACGACCTGCTGGCCTCCGAGGCGCGCCTGGCGAGCTTCGTCGCGATCGCGAAGGGAGACGTGCCGGTGCGGCACTGGTTCCGCCTCGGGCGCGCCCTGACGCCGGTCGACCGCGGCTCGGCGCTGATCTCGTGGTCGGGATCGATGTTCGAGTACCTGATGCCGTCGCTGGTGATGCGCGCGCCGGCGGGGAGCCTGCTCGAGCAGACGAGCCGCTTCGTCGTTCGCCGGCAGATCAACTACGGCGCCGAAGCTGCGGCGTGCCCTGGGGCGTCTCGGAATCGGCGTACAACGCGCGCGACCTCGAGCTCACCTATCAGTACTCGAACTTCGGCGTGCCCGGGCTGGGCCTCAAGCGCGGCCTCAGCGAGGACGCCGTCGTCGCCCCCTACGCCACGGCGCTGGCGGCGATGGTGGATCCGCCGGCCGCGGCGCGGAACTTCTCCCGACTCGCCGCAGGCCGGCGCGCCGGGGCCGGTACGGCTGGTACGAGGCTCTGGACTACACGCCGACGCGTCTCCCCGAAGGCGAGCCGGTCGCGATCGTCCGCAGCCTACATGGCGCACCACCAGGGGATGACCCTGGTCGCGATCGCCAACGCGCTCCAGGGCGGCGCGATGCGCGCGCGCTTCCACGCCGAGCCGATCGTCCAGGCCACCGAGCTCCTGCTGCAGGAGCGCACACCGCGCGACGTCGCCGTCGCTCGCCCGCGGGCCGAGGAGGTGAACGCCGCCCCCAACGTGCGCGAGCTCGTTCCGACCATGCTGCGCCGCTTCCATTCGCCGCACGACCCGATGCCCCGCACGCACCTGCTCTCCAACGGCCGCTATGCCGTGATGCTCACCGCCGCCGGCTCGGGATACAGCCGCTGGCGGCGACCTCGCGGTCACGCGCTGGCGGGAGGACGTCACCTGCGACGCCTGGGGCACGCTACGTCTTCCTGCGCGACGTGCGCAGCGGCGAGGTGTGGTCGGCGGGCTATCAGCCGAGCGGCGTCGAGCCGGACAGCTACGAGGTGGCGTTCTCCGAGGATCGGGCGGAGATCGTCCGTCGCGACGGCACGCTCACGACGACGCTCGAGGTGGCGGTCTCGCCCGAGGACGATGCCGAGGTCCGCCGCGTGTCGCTCTCGAACCTCGGCAGCCGCGCGCGCGAGATCGAGCTGACCTCCTACGCCGAGGTCGTGCTGGCGCCGCCCGCGGCCGACGCGGCGCATCCGGCCTTCTCCAAGCTGTTCGTGCAGACGGAGTTCGTCGCCGACGTCGGCGCCCTGCTGGCGACGCGGCGGCGGCGGTCGCCGGACGAGCCGGAGGTCTGGGCGGCGCACCTCGCCGTCGTGGAAGGCGAGAGCGTCGGCGGGATGCAATTCGAGACCGACCGCGCGCGCTTCCTCGGCCGCGGCACGGACGATCCGGACGCCGATCTCGGTGATCGACGGCCGGCCGCTGTCGGGCACGGTCGGGCACCGTGCTCGATCCGATCTTCAGCCTGCGCTGCCGCGTGCGGATTCCGCCGGGCGCCACGGTGCGCGTCGCGTTCTGGACGCTGGTCGCGCCGTCGCGCGACGAAGCGCTCGACCTGGCGTCGACAAGCATCGACGACGCCGACGGCCTTCGAGCGCGCGGTCACCCTGGCGTGGACCCAGGCGCAGGTGCAGCTCCACCATCTCGGCGTCGGGCCCGACGAGGCGCACCTCTTCCAGCGCCTCGCCAATCACGTCCTCTACTCCGACCCGACGCTGCGCCCCGCTTCCGAGGTGCTCGGTCGGAGCCAGCGCGGACCGTCGACGCTGTGGGCGCACGGGATCTCGGGCGACCTGCCGATCGTGCTGGTGCGGATCGACGACGTCGAGGATCTGGAGATCGTCCGTCAGCTCCTGCGCGCCCACGAGTACTGGCGGATGAAGCAGCTGGCCGTCGATCTCGTGATCCTGAACGAGAGGCATACGTCCTACGCGCAGGACCTCCAGGCCTCGCTCGAGGCGCTGGTGCGGGCGAGCCAGTCGCGCACGCACGCGGACGGGGAAGGCGCGCGCGGAGCGCTCTTCGTCCTGCGGAGCGATCTGGTCTCGCTCGAGGCGCGCGCCTGCTGCGGACCGCGGCGCGGGCGGTGCTGCTCAGCCGGCGCGGGAGCCTCGCCGAGCAGGTCGAGGCGTCCGGACGAGTCCGAGCATCGAGCTCGACGCCGCGCCCGCGTGCGCTCGCCCGCGCGCGGGACGCCGGAGCCCGCCCCGCCGCGACCGGCGCTCGAGTTCTTCAACGGCCTCGGCGGATTCGCGTCCGCGGGCCGGGAGTACGTGACGATCCTCGGCGAAGGCCAGTGGACGCCGGCGCCCTGGATCAACGTGATCGCCAACCCCGCCTTCGGCTTCCAGGTGTCGGCCGAGGGCGGCGGCTACACATGGTCGGGGAACAGCCGCGAGAACCAGCTCACCCCCTGGTCGAACGATCCCGTCGGCGACCGGCCCGGCGAGGTGTTCTACGTGCGCGACGAGGACACTCGGCACGCTCTTGGGCCCGACGGCCCTGCCGATCCGCGAAGAGGTCGGGCCATACGTCGCCCGGCACGGCCAGGGCTACAGCCGCTTCGAGCACACCTCGCACGGGATCGCGCTCGAGCTGCTCGCAGTACGTGCCGCCCGACGACCCGATCAAGATCTCCCGGCTCGTCCTCCGTGAACCGGTCCGCCCGCACGCGACGCCTTTCGGTCACCGCGTACGTGGAGTGGGTGCTCGCCGCCGCCGGGCGATCCGCGGCGCCGTTCATCGTGACCGAGATCGATGCCGAGACCGGAGCGCTGCTCGCGCGCAATCCATGGAGCACGAGTTCGGCGGACGCGTGGCCTTCGTGGACCTCGCTGGGCGACAGGTGGCGTGGACCGGCGACCGGACGGAGTTCCTCGGCCGCAACGGCACGCTCGATCACCCGGCCGCGCTCAACGGTGGTCCCCCGCTCTCGAATCGCGTCGGCGCCGGCCTCGATCCTTGTGGCGTCGCTGCAGGCGCGGCTCGAGCTGAGGCCGCACGCGCGGGCGGAGATCGTGTGCTTCCTCGGGGAGGCGTCGACGCTCGACGAGGCGCGCGCCCTCCTCACGCGGTATCGCGGCGGCCGACCTCGACGAGGTCTTCCGTGACGGTGACGGGACACTGGGACGAGGTCCTCGGCACCGTGCAGGTCGAGACGCCCGATCGCTCCATGGACGTCCTGCTGAACCGCTGGCTGCTCTACCAGACGCTCGCCTGCCGGATGTGGGCGCGGTCGGCCTTCTACCAGGCGAGCGGCGCCTATGGCTTCCGCGACCAGCTCCAGGATGCGCTGGCGTTGACGGTGTCGCAGCCCGCGTTGACGCGCGCGCAACTGCTGCGCGCGGCGGCACGGCAGTTCGTCGCGGGTGACGTCCAGCACTGGTGGCTGCCGCCCTCGGGCGAGGGCGTGCGCACGCGGATCTCCGACGATCCGCTCTGGCTGGCCTACACCGCCGCGCACTACGTCGAGGTCACCGGCGATCTCGGCATCCTCGACGAGGAGACCCCCTTCCTCGACGGTCCTGCGCTCGGCCGCGGTGAGCACGACTCCTACTTCCTGCCGACGGTCTCCGAGCGATCGCGCCACGCTGTTCGAGCACTGCGCGCGGGCCCTCGAGCGGAGCCTCGCCGTCGGGACGCACGGCCTGCCGCTTGTTCGGCGGGGGCGACTGGAACGACGGCATGAACCGCGTCGGCGACGAAGGCAAGGGCGAGAGCGTCTGGCTCGGCTGGTTCCTCCACGCGACGCTCTCCGCCTTCGCTCCGCTCGCGGAGCGTCGCGGCGAGCACGCGCGCGCCGCGATCTGGCGACGTCATGCCGACGGCCTGCGGCAAGCGCTCGAGCGCGACGGCTGGGACGGCGAGTGGTACCGGCGGGGCTACTTCGACGACGGAACGCCGCTCGGCTCGGCGTCGAGCGACGAATGCCGGATCGACTCGATCGCACAGTCGTGGGGCGTGATCTCCGGCGCCGCGGATCCGGCTCGCAGCGCCACCGCGATGGCGGCGGTCGACGAACACCTCGTCCGGCGAGCGAGCGGGCTGTTCCTGCTCTTCACGCCGCCGTTCGATCGCACGTCGCTCGATCCCGGCTACATCAAGGGCTACCCGCCCGGGATTCGGGAGAACGGCGGCCAGTACACGCAGGCCGCCCTCTGGTCCGTGATCGCGTTCGCCATGCTCGGCGACGGAGACCGGGCTGCTGAGCTGTTCGCGCTGCTGAACCCGATCCACCACTCGAGCTCGCGCGCCGGCGCTCAGCGTTACAAGGTGGAGCCTTACGTCGCCTGCGCCGACGTCTACGCCGAGCCGCCGCACGTCGGGCGCGGCGGCTGGAGCTGGTACACCGGCTCGGCGGGATGGATGTATCGCGCGGGCCTCGAGTGGATCCTCGGCTTCCGTCTGCGCGGCGCTTCGCTCGTGCTCGATCCCTGCGTGCCGCGCGCGTGGCCGGGATTCTCGATCGTCTTCCACTACCACTCCGCGCGCTACGACATCACGGTCGAGAATCCGCACGGTGTCTCGCGGGGCATCGAGCGCATGGAGCTCGACGGCGAGGCGCTGGCGGGAGAGCGGGCGCAGATCCCCCTCGTGGACGACCGTGCGACCCATCGGGTTCGCGTCGTGCTCGGATCGAAGCGGGAGTGATCGAATCCCCACTTCGCGCGCTCCGTATACCTGGATCTGGGAATGTCCTCCGGCCTCCTGCCTTCGCAGAATGCGCGTTCAATCGCGAAGTGGGCTCGCACCGCGAGCCGAGCGAGACGATGATCAAGGCTGCCCCCGCCCCCGCTGACGGCGCCGATGCCCTCACCCCCCTCGGGTACGCGCTGCCTCCGCATGGTCCCGTTCCCGCCCTGACCAGGCGCATCATCGAGCTTCTCCGTGTGGGGCGCGGAGACTCCGTGATCGACCTCTGCTGCCGCGACGGGCTCTCGTCCCTCGCAATCCTGGATGAGGTGAGGGATCGCAACGGCATCGGCTCCGTCAGCCCCTTCGGAGAGCGACTGGCCCGGCTCCTCGCCACGTCCGGCGTCCCCACGGTGCAGATGGGCGCGCTCGGCTTCGGACGCTTCCCCATGCGCTACGACAAGGTCCTGCTTCGGGGCGGGTTCACGCGCTTTCGAAGCCGTCCTCGCCGCCTGTTGGCCCCGCTCTTCGAGCGGCTCGAACCGGGGGCCCGATTCCTCGTGGTCGACAGCGCACCCAGCGCGGACGCGCCTCTCTTTGCAAAGGGGCTCCGTCGCTGGGAACGCCAGCACTGCCCCGCCGAAGCGGTCGCCTCGATCCTGGACGACGCCGGCTTCGCGACCGAGATCGACGTCGTGACTTCCCTGCGAGAGGTGGCGGCCGTCGTCTCGTTCGCGTGGATCGCGTACAAGGGCTGGCCGATCCTCCAGACCTTCTCCAAGGCCGACCTTCAGGACGGCCTCTGCGAGCTCCAGGAACGCTACGCCTCGAACCCCCTGGTGACCTTCACGTCGCGTTTCGAGCTGGTGCTCGGCACGAAGCCGATCGCGGCGGGATGAGCGCCGGCCTGCGTGTGTCGATCGCGCGGCGAGCCTGCGCCCGGAGACGCGTTCCGAGCTTGATCTGACAGCCGGTCATCGGAGATGCTCGGGTCGTGGGCTCGGACGAATCGCGCTGGGCGCTGCTGACGCCGCGGGCGGTCACCATCGACGGCGACCGGGTGGTCTATCGCGTCGCCGGCGAAGGGCGACTGCTGCTGCTCGTCCACGGGATGGCCGGCAGCGCGATGACGTGGAGGCACGTCATGCCCGCGCTGGCGGAGCGGTTCCGGGTGCTGGCGCCCGACCTGCTCGGGCAGGGGGAGTCCGACAAACCCCGCGCCGAGTACTCGCTCGGTGCGCACGCCAACATGCTGCGCGATCTGCTGAATGCCCTCGGGCACGATCGGGCCACCGTCGTCGGCCAGTCGCTCGGAGGCGGTGTCGCCATGCAGTTCGCGCATCAATTCCCCGAACGCTGCGAGCGCCTGGTGCTCGTGGACAGCGGAGGGCTGGGCCGCGAGGTCACGTTCTACCTGCGGATGCTGACCGTGCCCGGATTCGAGACGGTCTTCCCCCTCTTCTGCACGCCGCGTCTGCGAGACGCTGGAGATCGGCTCGCCTCCTGGCTCGAGCGCCGGGGCGTGCGGTCCACGCCCGCACGCCAGGAGGTCTGGCGGAGCTATGCGTCATTGGCCGACCCGGCGAGCCGCCTCGCATTCTTCCGCAGCCTGCATGACGTGATCGACTTCGGCGGGCAGGCGCTGAGCGGCCTCGGGCGGCTCTACCGGGCAGCGCAGCTGCCGACCCTGATCGTGTGGGGAGCGAAGGACCCCTTCATCCCCGTGAGCCACGCGCTCGCGGCGCACGAGGCGATCCCCGGGAGCCGCCTCGAGATCTTCGAAGGGGTGGGACACTACCCGCACTGCGAGGCTCCCGAGCGGTTCGTAGAGGTGCTCGTCGACTTCATCGACTCCACCCCGCCCGCCCGGCTGCCGCCACGCGGACACGCTGCTTTCGCAGCTCCTCGAGAACCAGCATCGCTGCCGCGAAGGGAACCATGAAGAGCCATACCTCTCGCCCGATCGGGGCGGTTCCGAACACGAGGTTTCCGAGCGCGGTGTAGTCGATCAGCAGGACCAGGCCGATCTCCAGGAGCGCGCCCCAGAGGATCAGGGGATTGCCGAGGACCCCCGTGGACCACAGCGATCGATCGGGGCTGCGACACAGGAACACGTTCACGATCTGCATCACGATGATCGCGCTCAAGCAGGCGGTGGTTGCGCGCAGATAGTGCGGGTCCTGCGTCGAGAGGCTCCCGCCGTACTTCCATCCGGTCCCATGGAGCACGAAGAAGAAGGCCGCCATGGCCGCCACCGCCTCGATCATCCCGAGGAAGAGATAGGCCCGCCGCGCGAGCTTCCAATCGAACAGCCGCTCGCGCTGGGATCGGGGGGGCCGCTGCATGATCTGCGGATCGGGCTTCTCGACGCCGAGACCGAGGGCGGTGAGCGAATCGGTCCCCATGTCGATGGCCAGGATCTGGATCGGGGTGAGCGGCAGCGGGATCGCGAACAAGGAGAACGCGAGGTAGGGGATCAGCTCCGGAACGTTGTGCGCCAGGATGTACGTCAGGAACTTGCGGATGTTGTCGAAGACGGCCCGGCCCTCTTCGACGGCGTTCACGATGCTCGCGAAGTTGTCGTCGAGCAGCACCATGTCGGACGCCTCCTTCGCGACGTCGCTCCCGCTGAGACCCATCGCGATCCCGATGTGGGCGCTCTTGAGCGCCGGGGCGTCGTTCACGCCATCGCCGGTGACCGCGACGACGTGCCCCTTCTTCTTGAGCGCATCGACGATCCGTCGCTTCTGGTCCGCCCGCACGCGAGCGAAGACGACCTCGGGCGCGTCCAGCGCCAGCCGCAGCTGGATCTCGGTGAGCGCGCTCAGGTGCTCGCCGGTGAGCAGCAGCGGAGCGTCGGATCGGACGAGGCCGACCTCCCGCGCGATCGCCTGCGCCGTCCGAGGATGATCGCCACTCACCATGACGATGCGGATGCCCGCCTCGTGACACTTCCGGATCGCCTCCGGGACCTCCTCCCGCGGCGGATCTTCGAGGCCGACGAGCCCGGTGAAGACGAGGTCCTGCTCCAGGGTCTCGTGATCCCACTCGCGCTCCAGCGGTCGATGCGCGAACGCGAGGACGCGCAGGCCGCGGGCGGCCATGTCCTCCTGCGCTTCGGAGATCCGGGCCAGGAGCTCCGCCGTCAGCGGGCGGGCGTCCCCGTCGAGATGGATGCGGCGGCACAGCGGGAGAACGGACTCCGGTGCGCCCTTGCACCAGAGCGTCGGGCCTGCCGGCATGTGGTGCACCGTCGAGAGCCGCATCCGATCCGCGTCGAACGGGATCTCGTCGAGCCGCCGAGGCGCGTCCGAGTCCGGGAGGGCGCGACGGGCGAGCTCCACGAGCGCGATCTCCATCGGATCGCCGAGAAGGACCGTCCGGCCCTCCTGCTCGACCTGCTTCAGGTCCTGGCACAAGCGCGCCCCGGAGAAGAGCGGCTCGTTCCGATCGACGAGGGCTGCGCCCGGCGTCACGCCGTCGGCCGGAGCGCGCTGCACGCCGAGCAGCAGCTCTCGCGCAACCATCCGGTTCTGCGTGAGCGTCCCCGTCTTGTCGGTGCAGATGACCGTCGTCGATCCCAGCGTCTCGACCGACGACAGGTGCCGGATCAGGACGTTCCGCTTCGCCATCCGTTGGCTCGCGAGCACGAGCGCCAGCGTGAGCGTCGGGAGCAGGCCTTCCGGGACCATCGCGACGATGATGCCGATCGCGAAGATGAACGCGTTCCAGAACGGGACGCCCGCGAAGCGGCCGGCAGCGAAGAAGAGGAGCCCGATTCCCACCGCGACGATTCCGATCACGCGGCTCAGGTGCGCGATCTCCGTTCGAAGCGGAGAGGCGACGTCGCCGGCCGTCTGCGTGAGGTGGGCGATCCGTCCGAATTCGGTGTGCATGCCGGTCGCAAAGACGAGCGCGCGAGCCTGACCGGAAACCAGAGAGGTTCCCGCGAGGACGACGTTCCTGCCGTGGAGGAGATCCCCGCCGTCGGAGGCCGCTGCCACGCGGGTCCGGGGCAACGACTCGCCGGTGATGGCCGCGTCGTCCACCCGAACGCCGAAGGCTTCGATCAGCCGGCAATCCGCGGGGACGCGGTCGCCCTGCTCGAGGAGCACGATGTCGCCGGGGACCAGGTCCACGCGGGACAGCTGGACGATCTTGCCCTCGCGTACGGTCGCGACGCGCTCGGGTAGCAGCTGGCGGAGCAGCGCGAGGGTTCGTTCGGCGCGGTATTCCTGCCAGAACGAGAACACGCCGCTCACGAGGATCACGACGACGATGGCGCAGCCGAGCTTCGCCATGCCCTCGCCCGGAGCGCTCCAGTCGGCGAAGAAGGCGAGCCCTGCGGCCACCCAGAGGATGAGGGCGAAGAAGTGGACGAACTCCCGGAGCAGCCGGACGAGGGGGTGCTCGCGGCGCACCTCCTCGACGCGATTCGGTCCGAACTCGTCGAGCCGCCGGCGAGCTTCGGCGAACGACAGGCCGCCGGCCGTGCTCCCGAGGCTCGCGAGCGCCCCGCTCTCGGAGAGCTGGTGGATCCTCACGCGCGCATCGTGGCCTGCCGAGACGCGCGGGCGTTCAGCGCGCGAGGGCCTTTCGCAGGCGCTCCACGACCGACGCCGCGGTGCCGCGGGCATCCGCGAGCATCGCGTCCGCCGAGCGCTTCACGTCTCGCCAGGATCCCTCCGCAGCCGAGGACACGCTCTTGAGGGTCCGGAGGACCTCCCGCTGCTTCGCCTTCAGGACGGCGAGCTGTGCCCGCGCATCCTTCCGCAGCTCGCGAACCCGTGCGCGCGCATCGGCCTCGATCCGCTGCTCCGCCTTGCGCAGGCCCTTCCGGATCTCGCCGACCGACTTTTCGAGGTGCCTCACGCCCTGCTTGATCTCGCCGTAGGCGGCACGCTTCTCACGCGAGATCGCGCCGGTCGCTCGTCGGCTCGTGCGTGCCGTCCTCGAAACCCTCCTGGTGGCCATCGTCTTCTACTCCTTCCATTCCGTGTGGGTACACCCGTTACAGTCGGCCCAGCAAGAACAGCACGATCAAGATGATCACGATCGTCCCGACGAGCCCGCTCGGGCCATAGCCCCATTCTCGGCTGTGCGGCCAGGTCGGCAGGACGCCGACGAGCATCAGGATCAAGACGATGATCAGGATCGTGCCCAGACTCATGGTTTTCTCCGATTCCCACCGACCGAAGATCCGCGACTGCAAGGTGTATACCACCGTCTGTGTCGCTCACGTTCGACGTAGAGAGACTGGATGGGGCGATTTGGCGCATGGCGAGGCGGAATGCGGCAGCTGGGGAAGTCCACACTTCCTGCGCCCAACTACCCTCGATGCAGGGATGCCCAGGGACGCCCCGCGCCGGGTACTCTCGCTTTCTCCACTTCTTCGCAACTGGGGCGTTGCCACGTGCCCCGAGGACCCACCAAGCAATGAGCGGCAAGACGGATCAGGTGAAGGGGCGATTCAAGGAGGCTGCCGGAGTGCTCACGGGCGACAAGAGCCTCGAGCGCGAGGGCAAGATCGACCGCGCGGCTGGAAGCATCAAGTCGAAGGCGGGAGAGGTCGCTCACGACGTCGAGGAGAAGGCCAAAAAAGCCTTGGACAAGGTCAAGTCCGCCATCGAGCGCTGACACCCATGAAGTACCTGCTGCGAGCGATCGCGCTCGGGAGCGTGGTTTCGGCGGCGATGCAGCAGCCTGCCCACGCATCGGACGCACGGCCTCTCACCGATGCGCGTGGGGCGCCAGCCCTCGACAATCCCGTGCGCAACGCGACCCCGGAGAACGGCGCCATTCCCACTCCGATGGATCAGGGCCGAACGGACGCGGATCTGGCGATCAGCCGGCAGATCCGAAAGACCGTCGCAAACCGCGACGGTCTTTCGACCACCGCCAGCAACGTCACGATCGTCACGCGGGACGGCGTCGTCACGCTCGTCGGCCGGGTCAAGACCGTCGACGAGAGGGATACGATCCACGTCATTTCCGCTGCATCGGCCGGGGTGAAGCGGGTCGACGACCAGCTGGTGATCGAGATCCCGCACTAGCTCGGTTCGCTGGCACGCGATGCCGTCGGCGCGGCCACGCTTAGTCCATTGACTGGACCGTTCCGTATATCGTACACTCGTCCGCGTGGGGGTGTGAGTGGACGGGCCTCGAACGGCTGGGCGCCCCGATCTGCTTCCCGCCTCTCCCTCTGGAAAAGCCCAGTGCTCTCTCATCACCCTGCGGTTGAGACCGCAAAGGAGTCCCCATGGCAGCAATCGCTCAAGTGGCCACGTGGCGCGCGCGCGACGGACACATCCAGGCATTCATCGCGAAGGTCGCGACGGCCAAGAAGATCCATGAGAGGCTGGGCGGCAAGGTACGCGTCTGGCAGAGCATGATCGGCGGACAGCCGATGACCTTCGGCTACGTGATCGAGCATCCGAGCTGGGTCGAGTTCGGGAAGTTCGGCGAGAAGCTCGAGAAGGACACGGAGTGGCAGTCCTTCTGGTCGGACGCCATCGCGCACCCGACAGCGGATCTCGTCCAGAACAGCCTCGTCACCGAGGCGCCGGGCTTCTAGAGCCTCGAGCGCGGCGGTCCCTCCGCCGCGCTCTCGTCCGCTGCATTCGCGTTCGTCCCTCCTACGACGTCCATCCCCACGCGGTGAAGGTCGCCCTTTCCGAGCTCGAGCTGCCGCCCCCGACCGGGGCTTTGAAGGCCGTCAGAGCGGCGGGTATGGGAAGCCGAGGAGCGTGAACGCGAACGCGCAATGCGCGCCCGCGCCGGCGAGCACGAAGAGGTGCCAGACCTCGTGGTGCCCGAATGCACCGGGCCAGGGATCGGGCCAGCGCCGGGCATACACCACCGCGCCGAGAGCATAGGCGGCGGCGCCGACGACGAGGAGGGTGAAGCTCCCAGCCGGGAGCTGGGGCAGCATGCGGACCGTCGAGCCGAGCACCACGAGGCTCATCCCGAAGTAGAGCGCGAGCCCGAGCCACTCGGGACCCTCGATCCAGAACACCTTCAGCACGCTGCCCCCGACGGCGAACGCCGCGACGAGTCCGAGCGTCGCCAGCCGCGCATTCCCGCCGAGCAGGTGGAGCAGGATCGGAACCGCCGTCCCGCCGATCAGCAGGAAGATGGCCGCATGATCGAGGCGCCGGAGCCAGCGGTTACCCCGCTCGCCGGCGTCGAAGAAGTGGTAGAGGCTCGACGCGAGGAACAGCCCGACGAGCGCGCCGCCATAGATCACCATGCCCGCCGCCTTGGGACCGTCGTACTCCGCCCGCCTCACCAGCACCGTCGCGGCCACGATGGCCGCCAGCAGACCGAGGAAGTGCGTCCATGCGCTGACCGGGTCCTTGAAGATCTGCACGTGCAGGCGCCTGGGGAGCGAACGCTTCAGGAGTCGAGGCAGGGGCCGGGCCATCGTGCGCGGAGTCTAGGGCCCGCGGCGGCCCGGATGTGTCACGATTGCGTGAAACCCGCCCGAGCGAGGCCCTACACTCCGGGCATGGCCTCGAGCGGCATCCCCGTCCTCGTCCTCGGAGCCGCCGGGCGCGACTTCCACGTCTTCAACACCGTGTACCGCGACGACCGCTCGTTTCGCGTCGTCGCATTCACCGCGGCGCAGATCCCCGGCATCGGACATCGCCGCTATCCCGCATCGCTCGCGGGGCCTCTCTATCCGGACGGCATCCCGATCGTGGAGGAAGCATCCCTCGAGTCTCTGTGCTCCCAGCACGCCGTTCGGCGCGTCGTCTTTGCGTACAGCGACGTGACCCACGCGCACGTGATGCATCTCGGATCCCGCGCGCTGGCGTGCGGCGCAGACTTCGTCCTGCACGGACCGTCCGCGACGATGCTGCGGGCGCGGCGTCCCGTGATCGCGGTGTCGGCGGTCCGCACCGGCTGCGGGAAGTCGCAGACGGCGCGCTGGGTCGCGCGGCGGCTGGCCGCGGCCGGCCTGCGCGTGGGAGCGCTGCGGCACCCCATGCCCTACGGCGATCTGGCGCGCGAGCGGGCGCAGCGCTTCGCGTCGTCCGCCGACCTCGCTGCAGGAGAGTGCACGATCGAGGAGCGCGAGGAGTACGAGCCGTGGGTGGCGCTCGGCGCGGTGGTATTCGCGGGCGTCGACTATGCGGCGATCCTCGCGCGCGCCGAGTCGGAGGCGGACGTGCTCGTCTGGGACGGCGGCAACAACGACTTCCCGTTCCTGCGTCCCGATCTCCACCTCGTCATGATCGATGCCCTGCGGCCCGATCAGCTGACGACCCACCATCCGGGCGAGACCGTGCTCCGGATGGCCGACGTGGTGGTGGTGAACAAGGTGGACGCCGCGCCGGCCGACGAAGTCGTACGGCTCGTGGCCGCAGTGCGCGCGGTCCGTCCGGAGACGCGGATCGTGCGCACCGCCTCGCCCCCGCGCATCGACGACGCCGCGCGCGTGCGCGGCCGTCGCGTGCTGGTGGTCGAGGACGGCCCGACGATCACGCACGGCGGGATGCCGCACGGAGCGGGCCTCGTCGCGGCGTTGCGGGCCGGCGCGGAGATCGTGGATCCGCGCGCAAGCGCTGCGCCCGCGATCGCCGCTGTCTTCGCAGCGTACCCGCACATCGGGCCCGTCCTGCCCGCGATGGGCTACAGCGAGGCGCAACGCGCGGCGCTGCGCGAGACGATCGAGGGTTCGTCGGCGGAGCTCGTCGTGTCGGGCACGCCGATCGATCTCGCATCGGTGCTGTCGCTCCGCAAGCCCGTGGTGCGCGTCCGCTACGAGCTCGAGGAGACGGAGACGCCCGGCCTCGGCGGCGTGATCGACGAGTTCGTCGCCGCGCACCGGGCCCCGGCGGCGGGGAACCGGTAGGCGTGCGCGTCGTGATCGCGCTCGGCGGGAACGCGCTCCTGCGGCCCGGAGAGCGGCCCGAGGCCGCCGTGCAGCGCGCGAACCTGAGGAGCGCCGCGGGCGCGATCGCGGAGATCGCACGCGCCCACGTCGTCGTGATCACGCACGGCAATGGACCGCAGATTGGCTGGCTCGCGCTCCAGGCGGAGGCCTCCGCGGCACGACCGGACCCGCTCGACGTGCTCGGCGCGGAGAGCGAGGCGCTCGTGGGCTACTTGATCGAGCAGGAGCTCGCACCGCTTCTGCCGGAGCGCGAGCTCGCGACGCTCGTGACACAGGTCGAGGTCGACCTCGGCGACCCGGCGTTCCAGGCTCCGACGAAGCCGATCGGCCCGCTGTACGACGAGGCGCGCGCGTACACCCTCGCCCGGGAGCGCGGCTTCGCGGTCGCAGCGGTTCGTGGAGGCTTCCGGCGCGTCGTTCCCTCGCCGGAGCCGCGCCGCATCCGCGAGCTCGGCGCGATCCGGCGTCTCGTCGACGCGGGCGTGCTGGTGATCTGCGCTGGCGGAGGCGGGATCCCGGTCGTCGCGACGCCCGGCGGCGCGCTCCGCGGGGTCGAGGCGGTGGTCGACAAGGACCTCACCGCCGCGCTGCTCGCGGCGGAGCTCGGCGCGGACGCGCTCCTGCTGCTCACCGACGTCCCCGCGGTGTACGACGACTGGCCGGAGCCGTGCGAGCGTCCGATCCGCCGCGCGACGCCCGCCGAGCTTCGGGCGCGCCCGTTCGCTGCGGGATCGATGGGCCCGAAGGTCGAGGCCGCGTGCCGCTTCGCCGACCACGACAGGCGCTTCGCGGCGATCGGGGCGCTCGCCGAGGCTCCGGCCGTGCTGGCCAGCCTGGCCGGGACGCGCATCGGCCGTTAGCGGTGTCGGGCCTGGCGGCCTGCGAGCGACGCCTCGTGGTGTCGATAGTTGCGCAGCAGAAGCAGGTCGTAGGCGACCTTCAGCGCGCCTCCCACGACGAGCGGCCAGCCGAACGAGCTCGCCGCGAGCAGCCATCCGGAGACGAGGGGCGCGAGCCCGGAGCCGAGGCTGCGCGGAACGTTCGTGAGCGACGCGGCCGCGGCGCGCTCCTCGGGCGGCACGGCGGACATCACGAAGGCCTGGCGCGCCGGGACGTCCATCGACGAAAGGGTCATCCGCAGCAACAGGAACGCGACGGCGAGCGTCGCGGTCGGCATGAATGCCGCGATCACCAGGAAGAGGTTCGCGGGGACGTGCGTGTACACCATGGTGGGAACGAGGCCGATGCGGCGTGCGAGGACCGGCGAGAGGAGCTGCGAGACGCCCCCGAGAAGGGTCGCCGCGAAGAAGAAGCCCGCGGCGTCGGCGAGCGAGAAGGAGAAGCGCTGGAACAGCCAGAGAGCGAGGAGCGACTGCACCACGAACCCGCCGCCGAACGAGTCGAGGGTGAAGAGCGCGGAGAGGCGCAGGACGATGCCCCGTGAGCGCACGAGCGGCGCTCGCGTGACGCTCGTCGCCGCTTCTCCGCCGGCGCGCAGACCGTGGTACAGCCCCGCGGCGCCGAGCGCCGCCGCCGCATAGACGAGGAACGCGAGCCGCATCGCGTCCGCGGCACCCAAGCCGGTCGCCCGCGCGAGCGGCTCCGGGAAGGCGCTCGCGAGCGCGCCCACCGCGGCGGCGGCGGCGGCGGCGACGTTCGAGCGTGCGTAGAGAGCGGCCCGGTCGGCGGCGTCCACCTCGGACGCAAGCAGCGACTGCTCGAGGGGCATGAAGACGGTCACGTCCCCGGCCGTCGGATTGAGCGTGCCGATCACGGCGAGGACGACGAGTGGGAGGAGCGTCTCCAGAGAAGCGAAGCCGACGCCCGTTGCGAACATCAGCGCGCATGCGGCGAGGAGCAGCGCCCGGGGAGGCCAGCGGTGCGCGAGCAGGCCGATGCCGAGCGTGAGGCCAGCCGAACCGAGCAGCGTCGCCGTCACGATGCCGCCGATCTGCACCGCGGTGCAGCCGACGGCGGTCAGATAGGCGGGAAGGAGCACGCTGACGAGGCCGTCGGCGAAGGCGCGCACGGAGCGGGCCAGGACGAGCCGGGAGGCGTCCGGCGTGGCGCTCGGCGGAAGTAGCTGCGCTGCGATCACCCGGCCCGTCTCGTCGTCCCCGCTGCCGTGCTAGCCATGGGACGGCACGTGCCTTCTGCCGCCATGCCCGGGCTCGCGTGGAGCCAGCCGTCGGTGCACCGACGGAAGGACGAGGGGCATCAGCCCGGCCAGGGCGGCCCCCGCCACGAGGTCGGTCACGTAGTGCAGCGACAGATAGACGGTGGCGAAGATCGTCCCGCTCACCAGGAGCAGCAGCGGCAGCCGCCAACGCCAGCGCGGGAACAGACGCCAGCCGAGGACGAGAAAGACGAGCGACAGCGCGACGTGGCCGCTCGGAAGCGCATCGAGGACGTTCAGCTCCGCCGCGTGCAGGAACCAACGGATCGCCTCGCTGAGGGCGCCGCCTCCCAGCACCTGTGCAGCGGCATCGGGCGGGACGCGCGGACCCGACGCGGGGGTCAGGAAGTAGCAGACGTAGGAAGCCACGAACGTCCCCACCACGGTGAAGACCTCGCGCTCGAAATCCGCGAGCCGTCCTGAATGGTAGAGAGCGACGCCCATCGCAATGGGGATCACGTAGTAGCCGACGTAGAAGAGTGACGCGGCATCGGTGAGCCACCATGGCCGGCCGAGGGCTCCGAGCCAGAGCGCAGCGAGCGGGCCGAAGAGCGCGTGGTCGACCGCCGCGAGCCGGAGGTCCCAGCGCACGGGATTGGCGGCCGCGATCACGGGGCCCGACAGGTTGAAGAGGCAGGGGACGATCACGATCGGGAAGAAGTCGTGAACGAGGCGGCCGACGCGCGAGCGCGAGCCCCACTCGGCGGCCGCGCAGATCCCGAGCGCGAGCGCCGCCATGAGGACGACGAGGACCTGCGGGTGCGGGTGGCGCGCGATTGCGATCGCAGCCAGCGCGGCGAGGTAGGACAGAGCGAGCCGATCGCTGGCCGTGAGCTTCGCGAAGGAACCGCTCACCGGCTGCGTCGCCCGTGCGACGGTCGTCATCGGATCCGGCTGCGGCTGCTGCAGGAGGCACTCCTCGGCTGGCGGGAGCGTGGACGACCTGTCGATCGCCCGCCACACGCAGCACCCGCGATGGCGCGTTCGCCGCCGGCATGAAGCGAGCCCGGCTCAGCGTCCCCGCCACGCAGCACGCAGCAGCTCCACCAGCTCACGCAGGAGCGGCATGCGCGGATTGGTCCTCAGGCTCGGATCCTCGAACGCTGCGCGCGCGAGGTCGGGGAGCGCGGCCTCGAACTCCTCCTCCGCAACGCCGCATTCGGCCAACGACCGCGGGATGCCCACCTCGTCGAGAAGGTGGTCCAGCTTCTGGAAGAACCGCTCGCGTCGCTCAGCCTCCGTGTGACCGCCGAGGCCGATCACCCAGCCGAGCTGCGCATACTTCTCGGGCGCGACGTAGGCCGAGTATCCCGGCGCCGGCATGAACTTGCTCGGGAGCGACGCGTTGTAGCGCACGACGTGCGGCAGGAAGATCCCGTTCGCCCGCCCGTGGGAGAGCCCGAAACGGGCGCCCACCGCGTGCGCCAGCGCGTGGTTCACCCCGACGAAGGCATTGGAGAACGCGAGACCCGCGAGCGTCGCGGCATTCGACATCGCGGTGCGGGCGTCGAGGTCCGAGCCATCCGCAACGGCTCGCGGCAGCGCGTCGAGGATGAGACGGGTGGCCTGGACACAGAACGCTTCGGTGTAGGGAGAGGCGAAGATCGACACTGCCGCCTCGACTGCGTGGGTGAGCGCATCCACGCCGGTGTCGGCGGTAGCGCGCGGCGGGAGCGACAGCGTGAGCAGCGGATCGACGATCGCCATGTCCGGCACGAGCGAGTAGTCGACGAGCGTCATCTTGCGCAATCCGACGGTGAGCACCGTCGCCGGAGAAACCTCCGACCCCGTGCCGCTCGTCGTCGGGATGGCGACGAGACGGATCTGGTGCGCGATCCGCGGGTATTGCGCTACGCGTTTCCGCGCGTCCAGGAACGGGAGCGAGATCTCGTCGACCGACAGCGCCGGGCTCTCGAAGAAGAGGCGCATCGCCTTCGCGGCGTCGAGCACCGAGCCGCCACCCACGGCAACGACGAGGTCCGGCCGCATTCGCCGTAGCGTGTCGACTCCCGCGCGAATCTGCGCCTCGCCGGGCTCCGGCTCGATCTCGGAGAACACGTGGACCGTGGCGGCCGGCGGAAGGTGTCGGCGCACCTCGTCCGTCACGCCGCGCCTCTCGAGCTCCGCGTCGCTCACGATCACCACGACGCGCGTCTCGACCTGCCTGAGATTCTCCAGCGCACCCGCGTTGAAGTACGTGTCGCTCGGAACGCGGAACCACTGCGGCGGCGTCGTGCGCTTCGACACCATCTTCACGTTCATCAGATTCCGGTAGTTCACGTTGTCGGTCGTCATCGATCCGCCCCACGTGCCGCACCCGAGAGAGAAGGTCGGCGTGAGCGAGTTGTAGACGCCGCCCAGCGCCCCCACGGCCGTGGGCGCGTTCACCAGGATGCGTCCCGTCCTGACCGTGCTCGCGTAGCGCTCCACCACGCTCGCGTCCCGCGCATACACGGCGGAGGTGTGCCCGAGGCCGCCTCGCTGCGTCACGAGATCGCAAGCGTCGATCCCGTGCTCCTCGCTCGGAGAGCGGACGATGCCGAGCACCGGCATGAGCTTCTCGTGCACGAGCGGATGTGCACCGAGGGCCTCGAGGTTGCTCGGAAGCGGCGCCAGCAGGACCTTCGCCGACGGATCGACGCTGAAGCCCGCGAGCCGTCCGAGCTCCGATGGCGAGCGCCCGACGGCCGCGATGTTTGGCTCCCCGGTCTCGAGGAAGGCGATCTTCGCGAGCCTCTCCACCTCCTCTGCCGTCAGGAGGCGTGCACCCATTCGCGTCAGCTCGGCGAGCGCCGCGTCCCAGATCGCGGCGTCGATCACGCACGTCTGCTCCGCCGGGCAGATCACCGAGGCGTCGAAGGTCTTCGAGATCAGGATGTCCACGACGGCCGTGCGGAGATCGGCCGTGCGGTGCAGATACACCGGTGCGTTGCCCGGGCCCACGCTGATCACCGGCTTCCCGGCCTTGTTCGCGAGCTCCACGATCTTGGGCCCGCCGGTGGTCCAGATGAGATCGATCTGCGGATGGTGGAAGAGATGATGCGTGACCTCCCGCGGCGCGTCGGGGATCACCTGCAGCGCGTCGACCGGCAGGCCCGCGGCCTCCGCGGGCTTGCGCAGGACCTCGACGGTGCGGAGCGCGCAGCGGATCGCGCGCGGCGAGGGGCGGAAGATGATGGCGTTGCGAGTCTTCGCGGCGACGATCGCCTTGAAGAGCACCGTCGAGGTCGGGTTCGTCACGGGCAGGATCGCCATCACGACGCCGATCGGCTCGGCGACGTACTGGATGTTGCGCTCGGGCTCCTCGCCGATCACTCCGACGCTCTTCTTGTCCTTCAGGTAGTCGTAGAGGAACTCGGTGGCGACGTAGTTCTTCACCACCTTGTCCTCGAACACGCCGAATCCCGTCTCGTCGATCGCGACCTGCGCGAGGTCGACCGCCTGCTCGAGACCAGCAACGACCATCGCCCACACGATGCGGTCGACGGCCTTCTGGTCGAGCTTGCGGAAGGCGTCGGCTGCGGCGCGCGCCCGAGCGACGACCGCGTCGAGTGAGGTCTTGCGAGCCGGATCGAGGCCGCCCGGCGTCGCCGGAGCACCCAGGTCGCTCATGCTGGACCTCCTGGTGGGATGGCCGATCATGCCACGACCCGGCCGCGCAGGGCGCGGTGCTCGTCCTACCCGGGCTCCTGGCCGGCGACTTCTCGACGGCACAGCCAGAACCGGATCTGACCCAAGACTGCAGGATGATTCAGCAGGCGCAGGTGGGTCATCCGACCCAGATGGCGCCCGTTCTCGGCCTTGAACGGGAAGTGCCCTGCAGGCGGCGTCGCGCGACCAGCGGCGCTCGGGAATCTCACCAGGGTATCGCCCAACAGGAAACCGAGCGGATGGCCTGGGCTCTCCGTCATCGTCGCGGCAATGAAATAGTGCGCCGCAGAGTCGAGAAAGGGTATGTCGTGGCGGTTGTTCTCGAGCAGCGCATCCGCGTCCCTCCCCTGCCAATCTTCCTCTACCAGATAGCCGAAGCGGAGATCTTTGATCCCCTGGCTCCGCCCGTTGATGATCTCGGCGATCGGCCGGGTGACTTCGAGCGCGCCGAGAAGCCACCCGGTCAGGTTTCCGAGCTTCTCGAGCGGTGCTCCAAGGTGCGGGGTGCCGAGACAGAAGATGTGGCGAACCGCATCGATCCAACCGTTTCCAAGCCGCCTGCCCTGGTGGCAGGCACTTCGCACCACGAGGCCGCCCATGCTGTGGCCGACGAGCACGATCTCCTCCACCGCGCGGGGCCAGGCGCGAACGAGCTCCTCCATCCTCCCGGCCAAGAGCGCGCCGTTCTCCGAGACGTGGAGGCCCGAGTTGTAACGGAGATACACGGGGCTGTAGCCGAGCTCCCGCTCGAGGATCGATCCGTAGGTCGTCTGCCGGTCTCCGTAGTGTTCCTCCGAATAGAACTGCCAGACCTGCTCCGTCCCGGCGAGACCATGAACGAAGACGGCGAGCTTCGCGGCGGCCCCGGGATGGACGCAACGGAGCGTCTCGGTTTCGAGGGGAAGGGGCCGGCCCTCGTGGCGAAACTCCATCCGGATCCGGAGACCGTTTCGGGTCCTTTCGAGACGATCCCCGACGAACCCGTTGAGCGCGCCGATGGCAAGATCCACGGCCGCGGGCGTGGGGCGGTCTGCCGCCGGCTCGCCTTCCAACAGCGGCGTGAGCGTGAGGTCCGCGGCACGCCCCGCCAGCTGCGCGAGGCCGCGAAGGCCCGAGTAGATCCCACCCGCAATCCCGTCGTGAAGCAGACGAGCCGCTCCTGCGGGAAGACGAGTCACCGGCACCTGCTCCAGCACCTGGAAGGGGTACCGGGCGACCGACGCGTGCATTCGCTCTACGGTCGTCGTCCCTCCGCGCACCGCAGCCACGAAAAGGTCCTTGAGCCCACGGATTTCCTCGCTGCTGCTCATGTCTTCCCTCTCCTCTCGGGGCAAGCGAGCCGCGCCGCGTCCTCGCGGCCGCGGGCGCCCTGGGTCTCTCGCGAACCTCTACGCCCGAGTGCGAGCTCCTCGCCCGTACTCCCTTCTCTCCTGAAATGTCAAGAGTGTCCACGGTGCCTTCGGAATCTCCGATGGAATCCACCACGTCCGTACGCGGTGGTCCGTCGCCACGGAGGAGGCTTGATGAGCACGGAGCCGGGCGCGATCATCCCGCTGCTGCGGCCCTCCCCACCACCCCGAGGCCCACACGGTCCAGTCCCACTACGAACGCCTCTCCGCCCTCGACGCCGTCTTCCTCGAGATCGAAGACGAGAGCGCCATGATGCACGTCGGCGCCGTGGCGATCTTCGACGCCGCTCCGCTCGCCCGGCCCGGAGGCGGCATCGACATCGACCGCCTCGCTGGGCTCGTCGAAGCGATGCTGATCCCGCGCTACCGCCAGCGCATCGCGCGGATGCCCCTCACGAACCATCCGATCTGGGTGGACGACGCACACTTCAACCTCCACTACCACCTGCGCCACACGAGTCTTCCCGCTCCGGGCGACGAGCGGCTCTTGAAGCGACTGGCCGGCCACGTGATGTCGCTTCCGCTCGACCGCAACAAGCCGCTCTGGGAGCTCTGGGTCGTCGAGGGTCTGAAGGGGAACCGCTTCGCGATCATCTCGAAGACCCACCACTGCATGATCGATGGCGTCGGAGGCGCGGAGCTGATGACCGCCGCGATGGGGACCAGCCCCCGCTCGACGGTGCCGAAGGCGAAGCGCTGGCGGGCGCGCCCAGCGCCGGGTCCGCTGGACCTCGCCGTCGGCGAGCTACGGCGCAATCTCGGGGGCGGGTGGGCCGCGCTCCGCGCCGCGCAGCGAGCCGTGACCCATCCGATCGACGCTGCACGCGTGGTCCGCAACGCCGTGGGGAGCCTCGGCGAGGCGTTCGCCGCCGGCTTCCACCGGTCGTCCCCGACACCGCTCAATGTCGCGATCGGCCCTCATCGGCGCTTCGACTGGCTGCGCTTCGACCTCGGCGAAGTGAAGGACGTGAAGAACCAGCTCGGTGGGACGGTGAACGACGTGGTGCTGGCCACGGTCTCCAGCGCATTGCGCCGCTTCCTGCGCGGGCGCGGCGAGGACGTCGCGCGGCTCGATTTCCGCGCGATGATCCCCGTGAACATCCGCACCCGGGACGAGTCCGGCCGCCCCGGCAATCGGGTCGCCACGGTCGCCGCACGGCTCCCCCTCGAGGAGCGCGATCCGCGCAAGCGGCTCCAGCGCGTGATCGAGACCACGCGCGAGATCAAGGCCTCGCGGCAGGTGCAGGGGATCGAGATCCTCGAGGAGATCAGCGAGCTCGGACCGACCGCGTTGTTCGCGCGCTTCGCGCGCCTCGCCGCGGCAACGCGGCCGTTCAACGTGGTCGTGACCAACGTCCCGGGCCCGCAGTTCCCGGTCTACCTGCTCGGCGCGCCGATGCTCGCAGCGTATCCGCTCGTCCCGCTCTATCGGAACCAGGCGCTCGGCATCGCGCTCTTCAGCTACCACGGCGGCCTCTTCTGGGGGCTCAATGCGGACTGGGACGCAGTGCCCGACCTGCATCAGCTGGCCGAGCTGCTCGTCGTCGAGTTCGAGGCGCTGCACAAGGCGAGCTCGGCGTGACGCGCGACACGCGGCGATCGCGCGAACCTGCATCTGGCGGCGGTGGGCCCGACCGCGGGCTGTTCGATCTCTGGTCGCTCGTCTACGACGCCCCGTTCGTCCAGCGTCTGGTCTACCGGCCCGAACAGGACGCCGTGCTGAGCGCGCTCCGCGCCTGCGGCGCGAAGCGGATCCTCGACGTGGGCTGCGGCACGGGGCTCCTCGCCGCGCGCGTGCGACGCGAGATCCGGGGCGCGGACGTCGTGGGCTGCGACTTCTCGCGCGGGATGCTCGAGCACGCCGCGCGACGGGGAAGCCCGCCGGCGCTGGTGCAGGGCACGGCGCTGCGGCTTCCCTTCGCCGACGCCAGCTTCGACGCCGTCGTCTCGACCGAGGCGTTCCACTGGTTCCCCGATCAGGCGGCGGCGCTGCGGGAGTTCCGTCGCGTGCTCGCTCCCGGGGGACGCACCCTGGTGTCGCTGGTGAACCCGCCCGCCGAATGGCTCTCGGCGATCGCCCGCGCGGCGTCGCGGCTGGTGCACGAGCCCTTCGACTGGCCAACGCGGGCCCGCATGCGTGCCCAGCTCGAGGGCGCCGGGTTCGATCTGGTGGGCCAGAGCTTCGTGTTCCGGCTGCCGCTCCCCTTCGCCCTTCCCACCGTCCTCACCGAGGCCGTGTGCGCTGATGAAGCAGCGCCGTCGACGGCTCCGGCACGGTCGTCGTGACGATCGTCACCGCGCCGTCATTGCCACGAAGGTCACGCCAACCCTCCGCGCGCGTCCCATCCGGTGGACGCACGGATGGGATGAGAAGATCATCCCATCCGGAGGTGCGGACGTGAGGAAGAGGGTGCGCAAGGCGCGGAAGGTCGCCCTCGTGACCGGCGCTTCGTCCGGGATCGGCGAGGCCTTCGCCCGCAGGCTCGGGCGGGACGGCTTCGACCTCGTCGTCGTGGCGCGCCGGAAGCGGCGTCTCTCGTCGCTCGCCCGCGAGCTCTCCAGTGCGCACGCGGTGCGGGTCGAAGCCATGTCCGCCGACCTCACCACGCCGGCCGGGCTGCGCGCCGTCGCGGAACGCATCGCGCGCGAGCCGCGCCTCGAGCTCCTCGTGAACGACGCCGGCGTCGGCGACGCCGGCGCCCTCGCCTCCCGCGAATGGACGCACGAAGAGACGCTGATCCGCGTGAACGTCGTCGCGCTCGCGCGCCTCACGCACGCCGCGCTGCCGGGAATGGTACGACGCCGACGCGGCGCGATCGTCAACGTCTCCTCGACGGCCGCCTTCGCGCCGTGCCCGGGCTTCGCGACCTACGGCGCGAGCAAAGCGTTCGTCAACAGCTTCACCGAAGCGCTTTCCGAGGAGCTGCGGGGCACCGGCGTCCGCGTTCAGGCGCTCTGCCCGGGCCTCACCCACACCGAGATCTTCGAGCACGCGGGCGCCGACACTTCGAGCCTGCCCGACGTCCTGTGGATGGATCCCTCGGCGGTGGTCGAGGAGTCGCTCGCGGCGCTCGCGAAGGGCGCCGTCGTGTGCGTGCCCGGGCTCGGGAACCGCGCCCTCGCGGCGCTGGCGCGCCTGCTGCCGCGCGCTGCGACGTCCCGGATCACCGGGGTCGTCGCAGCGCGCGTCGCACCGGGATCCCGCCCCCGGCTCCCGAGGCGCGCGCGTCGTGGGGAGCCGACATGAAGCGCGCCCGGCTCGGCGTCCCCGCGATGCTGCGCCGGGTACGCCGCCGCGCCGGTCGAAACTCGTCGAGAAGCCACCCCGTCGGGTTTCCGAGCTTCTCGAGAGGCGCCCCAAGACGCGGGGTGCCGAGGAAGCGCCCTCCCGCTACGAGCTCACGTTCACGAAGATGGGCGAAGACCAGGCGCGCTCCTCGATCGTGGCGAGGCAGTCGTCCGTCGCGGGTGTCCGGTAGTCCCCCTGACACGGATTCACCTCCAGGCAGCGCCCGGCCTCGTCCACCTTGCAGCGCAGCCCCCCCGCGTTCACCGCAGGGCTCGGCTCCTCGATCGCGCGCACGTAGTACACCGCGTCGCGCCCCGCGGCGGGGAAGTCCGGGTCCTCGAACTGCGCGACGCAGCCGTTCTGGCTCGGATCGCACGCGAGCGTCTTCCACGGATCCTCGATGAGCGGAGCCACCGGCTCCCCCGGACGCGCCTGCGGGCGGATCCGTACGACCTCGATCCGTGTCACGAGCTTGCGCTCGTCGGACGGGTTGAAGCACTCGCCGCGGCAGAGATGCTGGAGGTGCTCGGCCGACACCAGGTCCGTGCTCGCGTCCGGACAGCCGGGCTTCTGCTTGAAGGCGCCGACCGCCCGCACCTCGAAGCGCGGCGTCCCGGTCATCCTCGCCTCGCCGCCCATGGGGACAGCGCCGAGGGAGCCGTCCGGCTGGCTCGCGTTCAGCAGGTGGAACCACAGCAGGATGCGATCTCCGCTCGTTCCATACACTTCCTTGCGCTGCAGGGCGTCCCAGATGGCGTCCCGACTGCGGCCCTCGGCATGCACCGCGGCCAGACCGCCGGTCATGAAGAACGACGACTGGCGCTCTCTCTCGAGCGCGCCCAGACCCTGCGACGCGAGCTGCGTCAGGTCCAGGGCGCGCGAGGCGGGCTCCGGGGTCTCCCCGCTCCGGGCGCGGTCGAGACGCTCGCGCCACTTCGCGGTCCGCGGACCGCGGGCCTCGGTCATGCCCTCCTGCCGACCGAACTCCTTGTAGCCCGTCCCGGGCTTCGCCTGGTGGTTGTCGCTGGAAGCGATGATGCCGAAGCGCAGGCGGGACGGCGCCGCGGGGTCGTCGAAGTTGGTGATGGCGAGCGCGTACTGCGTCGATCCGCCGGGGCGGTAGTTGAAGGATGGGATGAAGCAGTCACGACACTGTCCGGAGTCGAGCCACTCCTCCATCTTCACGCCGGGCACGGTCCACTGGCCGGCGATGCCTGCATCCGCGTAGTTCTGGCGCGCGGTCGCCGCGCGCGTCCGGCACTCGGCCTCGTCGATTCCGGCATCGAGGCAGCGCCGCTCGATGATCTCGCCGGCGCGCCAGCAGCTCGGGAGGTAGTCCGGGCGCGGCGGCGGACAGCTCGGCTTGCCCGCCGCGTCGAGCGTCACCGCCCGCCAGTCGCGGTACTGCTCGGAGTTCCCGTGCCCCGATTCGATCTCGATCAGGAACTGACGCCGCGCGTCCTGGTTGCCGTGCGCGAGCTGCTTGTCCCACGTGATCCCGGGCGGCGAGTAGAAGCCCCAGGTGTTCCCGTGCGGGATCACGATCGCGGCGTCACCCCACTCGTCGAGCTTGCGGAAGAGCTCCCGCGGCGTCGCGGCGGAGTCGTAGCAGGTGGGCGGCAGATCCTTCGACGAGACGCCTTCGGGGCATGCGGGCACCGCGCGGATCTCGTCGAGGAACTCGATGAAGTTGTAGTAGCGCTGGCGAGCCGCGAGGTCGCCGAATGGGAGGTACCACGGCAGCTGCGCCCCCTGGCCGCGAAGCGCCATCGTGGCGAGCCCCGCCGCACCGATCACGCGGGTCGGCACCTGGTCCTCCCCGAGATCACGCAACACCACGTTCTTGTGTCCGTAGTGGTCGGCGGGGGTCTGCCCGACCTGGCTCCACTCCCAGCCCAGGAAGGCGACGACATCCGGGTTCGCCGGGTCGCCCGCGATGGCGTTGCACTGGCGGATCGCTTCCTTCGTCTCCTGCCAGCGGCGCGGCGTCGTGGCCTCGGCGTGGTCGTTGATCGACCAGAAGTCGAGCGCGGAGCAGAACCGCGCGAAGTCGCACGCGTCCGACACGGGGTGGGCGCCCCCGCCCCCGAGCATCGGCAGGCTGCCGAGGAACGCATCGGTCGAGAACGTGGTGTGGACGTGGAGGTCGCCGAAGAGGATCTGCTTCGTGGGCGGCACGATGGTGAGCGCGGCAGCGGCCCGCTGCGCGCTCTGCTCGCGGTCGCGCACGGCCGCTTCGGGTCGGCGCGCCGACGTGGGGGTCCCCGCGCCCTCGTGTTCGCCGTACCAGTGCATCCAGGCGCCGAAGACATAGAGACCGAGCCCGGCGGCGAGCACCAGGACGGCGAGCAACACACGGGCGACGAGCCTCACTGCGATCCCCCTCGTGCACGCGATCGATTGGATCCTTATATCGAAATTCGTCGCATTCGTGGGGCCCGTCGCGAGGTTCTTCGACCGCCCGGAGGGCCCGAGCCTGTAGGATCCAGGCGGGATGAAGCATGGACTCCTCCAGGGCGCCGTCGCGGGGTGTGGGCTCGCGCTCGCTCTCGCCGGTGCCGTGACCGTGCGCGGCTCCGACGCCGCGGTCGGCGGGGACGTCGTCGCCCGCGTGAACGGCGTCCCGATCCCGCGCTCGGCCGTCGAGCGCGCGCGCGAGCGGGTGGGCCCGGGCGCATCGGACGATGTCCTTGCGGCGCAGCTCGTGGACGAGGAGCTGCTGATGCAGCGCGCCGTGGAGATCGGCCTCGTCGACGTGGACCGGGACGTGCGGAAGGCGCTCGTCCGTGCGGCCATCGACGATGCGTTGCACGGCGTCGCCGACCGCGGCCCGACGGAGGATGCGCTTCGGGTCTTCCACGCGGAGCACGCGTTCCTCTTTGCCGTGCCGCGGCGACTCCGCGTGCGCGCCATCTCGCTCGACGCGCGTGACGGATCCGACACGGCGGTGCGTCGGGCTGAGGAGGCAGCGGCCGCCGTCGCGGCGGGGCTCTCGTTCGCGGAGGCCGATGCCCGCTACGGCGATCGGCCGGGTCTTCCCGTTCCCGACGTCTTCTTGCCCGAGCCCGTGCTCCGCCGCGTGCTCGGCCCCACGCTCGCCGGTGCCGTGCGCGCGCTTCCGCCCGGCGCGGTCTCGGCGCCCGTACGCTCGGGCGACGCGGTCTACCTGCTCCAGCTCGTGGAGGAGGAGCCCGCACGGCCCGCATCATTCGAGGCTGCGCGGGCCGCGGTCGAAGCGGAGTGGCGGCGGCGACAGGGGCAGGACGCGCTCGACGCCCTCCTGACCCGGCTCCGTGCGCAGGCGCGGATCGTGCGCGCCGCGGACGCTCCGAAGCCGTGACACGCGCCAACGACCGGATCGCCCGCGCGCTCCTCGCCACCGGGGCAGCCGCCGGGATCTTCGCCGGCGCGGTGGCCGCGCGCCTCGAAGTCTCGGAGGGGGCCGCGCAGCTCCCCGCCGACGCGATCGTTCTCGTGAACGACCGCCCCATCCTGCGCGACGAGCTCGCGCGCGCCGTCGAGATGCTTCGGGCGGACCGGCGCGAGCCGCCGGACGAGCGCGACCGGGCAGCCACCCTCGGTCGGCTCGTGGACGAAGAGCTCCTCGCGCAGCACGCGATCGCGAGCGGGCTCCTCGCACGCGATCGCACGGTCCGGGACGTGGTGCTCCGGGCGATGGTCGACTCAGCCGTCGCCGACGCGTCCAGCCGGGCGCCGACGGACGCCGAGCTCGTCGCGCTCTTCGAGACGTGGCGGCAGACGGGGGCGGGAACGCCTGCGCCGCCGGACTTCGAGACGGCGCGCCCCGAGCTCGAGCGCGCCTTCGCCGAACGCGCACGGAGCGAGGCGATCCGGACCTACCTGGAGGGCCTGCGCGCACGGGCGCGCATCGTGTCCGCACCCGGAGCGGACCGATGAGCGGCGGCATGGAGCGCGCTCGCAGAGCGTGGAGCCGCCTCTCGGCGCTGCGCCGCACGGCCCCGGCCGCGCTCGCCGCCGTGCTCCTCTTCGTCCCGGGTCCGGCGCTCGCGCACGTGCGCAGCCAATCGTTCTCCATGTGGGACGTGCGCAGCGGGGACGTGACGGTCGTCTTCCAGACCAGCGCCGTCGAGGCGACGCGTCTCATCGCCGGCGCGGAGGGCGGGACCGATCTCGGCGCGCTCCTCCGCGCCCATCTAGCGACACAATTGAGTGTCGAGCGCGACGGCGCGCCCTGCACGCCCGCCGGTCCACCGCGGAGCCTCGCCGCCCGCACGGGCGCCCTCCGCGTCGAGCTCCGGTTCGCGTGCGCGCCAGGCGGGCGCCTCGCGATCGCGAACCGGGCGTTCTTCGACCTGGCGCCCTCGCACGTCCATACCGCACGCGTGCAGATCGACGACGAGCCGGTCTTCGAGCTCCTGTTCACCGATTCACGCCGCGAGCAGGTCCTGCCCGGCCCCACAGCGGGGAACGGCACGCCGGCACGGGGCGCCCGCTTCTGGGACTATGTCGGGCTCGGCGTCGGGCACATCGCCGCGGGCGCGGACCACGTCGCGTTCCTGCTCGCGCTCCTCCTGCTGTGTCGGCGGCTCCGCGACGTGACGTTCCTCGTCACGGGATTCACCCTCGGCCACAGCGCCACGTTGACTCTCGCGGTTCTCGGTGTGGTGCGCCCCGACGTCTCGGTCGTCGAGGCGCTGATCGGCTTCAGCATCGCGCTCGTCGCGGCGGAGAACGTGGCGGTCCGCGTGCGGGGCGGTCGCCGCGGGCTCGCGGCGGCGGCGGCCGCGCTCTTCGTGGCCCTGGCGCTCTTGCGCACCGCGTTCGGCGTCGGCCTCCCGGCGCCCACGAGCCTCGGCCTCGCGCTCTTCGTGGCGGCCTATCTGCCTCTCGCGGGGAGTCCGGACGAGGCCCTGCGTCTGCGGCCGCTCGTCACGTTCCTCTTCGGCCTCGTGCACGGCCTCGGCTTCGCAAACGTGCTGCTCGAGGTGGGGCTGCCGCCAAACCGCCTGGCCGCGGCGCTCTTCGGCTTCAACCTCGGGGTGGAGATCGGGCAGCTCGCCATCGTGGCGGCGCTCTGGCTCGCGGGCTACGCGATCGTTCGACGGTTTGCGGGAGCTCGCATCCCGACGCTCGCGCTCGACGCGCTCTCCGCGGCGCTCTGCGCGCTGGGCCTCTTCTGGTTCGTGCAGCGCGCGCTCGCTGCGTGAGGCGGGTGGCCTGCCCTGCGATGGGCCGGTCGGCTACTTCGCCGCTCGCCCCGACGTCATGACCTTGCGGATTGCCTCGCGATACACCGAGAGGTCCGCCACGTAGGTCCGGTCGCCGGAGGTCGCCGCCGTAGGGTTGCGCAATCCGGCGCCGAGCATCACTCCGGCGAGCGCGTAGCCGCCTCCGCTCTCGACGAAGACGGGCCCGCCCGAGTCGCCGACGCCGGCTTGCGCCTCGAATGGCGTCGCGCCCGCGTCGCGAAACATCGTGACGAATACCTGCGTTCGGGTGCCCTGCGGACCCGGACTCACGGCGTCCACGCTGGCGACCTGGTTCGTGCCCCACTGCACGCCGTTCGTCTTGCCCTCGGGCGTCTTCCACCACTTGAAGCCGCAGAACGGCGTGGCCCGCGACTGCGGGCGCTCGACGTTCGCATTGTCCCAGCACGTGCGATGCTGCTCCTGGAGCGGACCGTTCCCGACGAGCACGAGGCGCGCGCCGACCGCGGGGGTCTCGCTCGCGATGTCGAGGGGCGGAAGGCCGGGATCGCCGGCGATGCGCACGAGCGCGAGATCCGCCCGCCCGGCTCCGCTCGAGAGCGGGGCCGCGGTGCCGAGCTGCAGCGGAAACGCCCGGCCGCCGATCTGCGCGTCGGTCTTCTTCTGGTTGCGCGCGGCGGTGAGCACGTGTCCTGCGGTGAGGATCCATCCATCTCCCAGGTACACGCCCGAGAGCCCGGCGATGATGGCGAGGTGATCGAGCCCGGGATCGGGGGACGGCGCCGCCGGCTGCGCGCCGGTCTCGCTCGGGCGAACGATGACCGCTTGCGCCTGCGGCGCAGCGCCGAGGGCCGCGGCAACGACGAGCGCGACCGACTGCTTCACCTCACACCCCGAGCGCGCTCGCGGCGAGCTCGAACTGCTCCTCGCGGACGTACACCACGTAGCCGAAGCTGCCGCGTCCATCCGTGACGCCGCTCGATGCGTAGATGTCCACCCCCGCTTCGAAGAGTCGCTGGTGGACGCTCGCGAACGCGCCGAGCTCGTCGTCGCCCTGCACGAGCAGTGCTCGGTGGGGCCCATCGAGCTCGAGGCCGGCCTGGCGCGCGGCGGCGGTCAGCTTGCCGTCGTTCTCCGGGAAGAGCGCGAACTGCGCCCGTGCCGGACCGGTCGGCACCGCCGTGAAGGCGAGCAGGTTGACCCCGAGCCCGGAGAGCTGCGCGAGGAGCCGGTACGCGGCGCCCGGCTCGTCCCTGAGGTTCATGTAGAAGTAGTTCGCGCGTCGGATCGAAACGGCCATGGGCTCTCCTCGCCCGGCATGCTACCCGCGCGGCCCGCCGGGAGCCGCAGGCGAGTCGAACCGGATGCGCAGACCCTCAGCCCGAGTCGGGCCCGAACCCCGCCGCCCACTCGAAGCACTGCACCTCGATGCGCAGCGGGAGCAGGTAGCGCACGTAGAACGCGTGCAGCTCGAGCACCTTGAAGTCGTCGGTGTGGGGCGGCTCGAGCTCGACGCGCGGGTCGTCGCGCTGGAACGCGAGCGCTCGCGCGTACATTGCCTCGAGCTCCTCGCGGGTGCCGACCGAGAGGCCGAAGTGCTCGCCCGTGCTCGTGCGCATGGGGTCGTCGCTCGCGTGGAGGTACACGAACTGCTCGTTGCTCCAGGCGCGCAGCACGAGCAGCTCGCGGTCGCGGGTCAGCGTGGGCATCTCGGTCCAGCCGAAGACCCGCTCGTGGAAGGACAGCAGGTCGCGGCGCCCCGCGGCGTCGAGCCGCTCCGGCGGGACGCTCAGGGCGACGTGATTGAAGCGCGGCACCCCGGCTGCGCTCATGACCCGTCCCCTCGAGCCTTCCGCAGCAGGAAGGCTGCGTTGTCGTGGAAGAACGCGGGCGCGTCGCCCGGGCGCAGCGCGAATTTGCCGGCTCTCGCATAGTCGTCGAGCGGGGTCGCGGTCCCCTCGGAATGGGGATAGTCCGAGCAACACATCAGAAGGTCGGCGCCGTCCATCTGGCGCTGGATCTGCGCGGGCAGCTCGTAGGCGAAGGACGACACGCGCACCTGGCGGCGGAAGTACTCGCTCGGCCGCAGCGGCAGCGGCGAGGGGCGGCCGTCGAGACGCTCGATGAAGCGGCTCCCTCCGTCGAGCATCATGAGGTAGAGCGGAACCCACACCGCGGAGAGCTCCACGATCCCCATCCGCAGGTCGGGGTGACGCTCCAGGACGCCGTTCAGGATGAGGTCGGTGCAGGCGAGCGCCGCCGGGACGTAGAGGAACACCGCGTCCACCGCCGAGACGCCGAGGTCCGCCCGTCCCGTGTACCAGGCGTCGTCGAACGCGCGCGGCTGGTCCGCCACGTGGAAGACCGGTGACACTCCGTGGTGAACGAAGGCCGACCAGGCGCGGTCGAGATCGGGGTGCGAGAGCGGCTTCCCGTCCACGAGCGCGGGCGCGATCATCGCGGCGCGCACGCCGGCGGCCGAGAGCGCCGCGAGCTCCGCCTCGAGCCAGTCGAGATCGCGCAGCGTGAGGTGGGCCACGGGATGGAGACGGCCGCCGCCGTCCGTCACCACGGTCCGGCACCAGCGGTTCCACGCCCCCATGTTGCCGCGCAGCGCCGGAAGATCGGCTTGCAGCACGCGCTCCCACGCGAGACCGTAGTTCGGGAAGAGCATCGCCTCGTCCACACCGAGCGCATCCAGCTTTCGGACGCGCGCGGCCGGCTCCCAGTAGTCGCGGCCGAGCGCTTCGTCGTAGCGCGCAACCGGAGGCAGACCCTCGCGCTCACGGCGCCGGCGCTCTCCGATCGCGTCGGTCTCACCGGGGGTCTGCACGTCCGCCACGGCGAGAACGTGGTCCCGCCACACGACCCGCACGTGGCCGCGGGCATCGTCGGCGAAGCGGATCGCATCGGCGCGCAGGCCCGGGTCGATGTGGTCCTCCCACAGGCCGCGGTACTCGTAGAGGTGTTGGTCGCAGTCGATGACCCGGGGCATGAGGAGCCTCCCGCTCGGGCGGCCCGATTGTACGGCTCGGCGGGCGTCACGGGGAAGCCGGAATGCTCGGGACGACGACCCTCGGGGTGCCAGCCGACCCCGCGCCTTCCCTCGAGTGACGAGGGGGACCGAGCGCGAGCTCGGCCCGCAGGCTCACGCGGCCTTGCGAAGCTCTTCGAACGCCTCCGCCAGCGCGACGGCGACGTCGTGCAGATCGGGGACGCGATCCCAGTCGGAGGTGAGCCCGAAGAAGAGCCCATCGGCGTAGCTCAGCAGCGCCATCCCGAGCGCCTGGTTCTCGTAGAGCGGCACGAGCGGGAACGCGTCGAGGACCGGCGCTCCGAGCAGGTAGAGCGGCACCGGCGGCCCCGGAACGTTCGTCACGATCATGTTGAAGGCGCGCATGCGGGTGGCGAGGCGGATCGTCTCGGTCACGAGCGAGGTCGTCGTCCAGTCGGCGATCTCCTCGATCAGCTCGGACCCCTGCGGGATGTGCGACGTCTTGAGCGCCCGGGTCGCCTCGATCACCCGCTGGAGACGCCGGCGCGGGTCGCGCTCGTCGATGGGGAGGCCGGCGACCAGCATGACGACGCGGTTGCCGAGCGGGGAGCCGCCCTCCGCGGGACGGACGCTCACGGGGCACATGACGCGGAAGTCCAGATCCTTGACCGCAACCCGGTGCGCCCGCAGATGCCGCCGCATGGCGCCGGCGACCGTCGCCAGGACGACGTCGTTCACCGTCCCGCCGAGGCGGCGCTTCACGTCCTTCACGGCCTCGAGGTCGAAGCGCATCCAGTCGATGCGCCGGTGCGGACCGATGTGCGCGGGATTCAGGAACGTCGGTGACGCCGAGCTCAGCGCGCCGAACGATTCGCGGAGCCCGAGCGCCTTGTCCCATGCGATGCGCAGTGAGCGAGAGGGGTGCTCGAGGGCGTGACGCGCGGCGCTGGCGAGCTGGAGCGGCTCGCGCACGCGACGCGCGAACGCCTCGGTCACGAGCTGAGCCCGGCCGGGCGCCGGACGCGCGCGCCAGCGCGGGCGCCGGCGGAACGAAGGATCCGGTTGCGGCCGCAGCAGCACGCGCAGCACGCCCACGCCGGCGATCCCGTCCACCATGCAGTGATGGGAGCGTGCGAGGATCGCGACGCGATCGCCCTCGAGGCCCTCGATCACCCACATCTCCCACAAGGGCTTCCCGTGGTCGAGCTTCTGGGACATGAGGAGCCCGACGAGACGCTTGAGCTGCCGTTCGCCGCCCGGCCGCGGCAGGCTCACGTGGCGCACGTGGTACTGGATGTTGAAGCTCGGGTCGTCCACCCAGACGGGATGGCGCTCGACCGGGATGCGGGCGAGACGCTGGCGGTAGCGCGGAATCGCCGAGAGCTGCGAGTCGAGGAAGCTGCGGATCCCGTCCACGTCGAGGCGTCCGTCGTCCTGCGTGAGCGGCCTGGCATCGCAGACGAGCACCACAGCGACGTGCATGTGCACGCCCTCGTCCTCGAGGTCGAGGAAGTGCGCGTCGAGCGCGGACAGGCGTTCGTAGTGGGTCTTCGTCATGGCGCGGTCCCTCGATCCGTTCCACCCCCGGCCCCATTGTCGCCCGTCGCCGGGATGTGGAAAGGGCGACGGCAGCCCGAGCGGTCCGCATCGGTCATCCTCTGCCCGTGAGCCGGGATGGGGCGCGGTGCGCCGACGCATGCCGCCTCGCCGAGCCGCGGCTCGTGGGAGGCACGTGACCGACGGAGATCCCGTGCGGCGCCGGCGCTCGCGCGTGCCGGCGGGCCGCATCGAGCGGCTCGCGCGCTTCGGCCTGATGGCGGGCGAGTTCGCGGCAGGCGGGCTGGTCGAGGGGGCGAGGCGCCTGCTCGGAGGCGCGCCCGCGTCGTCGGCGAGCGCGCTCCTCAACGTGGACAGCGCGAAGCGGCTCGCTCAGCGGCTCGCTCGCCTGCGCGGCGCCGCGATGAAGCTGGGCCAGCTGCTCTCGCTCGAGAGCACGGACATCCTGCCGCCCGAGTTCGCCGAGGCGCTCGCCGTGCTGCGCGCGTCCGCTGACACCATGCCGCCGTCGCAGGTGCGGCGCGTGCTCGCGCGCGAGTACGGCGCGCGCTGGGAGGCGCGCTTCCGGTCCTTCGAATGGGAGCCGGTCGCGTCCGCGTCGATCGGCCAGGTCCACGAGGCGATCGCAGCCGATGGCCGCCGGCTGGCCCTCAAGATCCAGTACCCCGGCGTCGCGAAGAGCATCGACAGCGACGTGGGCAACGTCGCGACCCTCCTGCGCGTCGGCCGCCTCCTGCCGGGCGAGCTGGACCTCTCGGGCATCATCGCCGAGGCGAAGCGGCAGCTCCGTCAGGAGGCCGACTACCTCGCGGAGGCCGGGCACCTCCGCCGCTACGCCGCGCTCGTGGCCGGCGAAGCGTCGCTCCGCGTCCCGGGCGTGCACGACGACCTCACCACCCGCCGCGTGCTCGCGATGGACTTCGTCGAGGGCGATCCGATCGAGACGCTCGGCGAGCGCGGAGCGCCGCAGGCGCGGCGCGACGCCGCCGGCGCAGCACTCGAGCGCCTGGTGTTCCGGGAGCTCTTCGAGTTCCGCTTCATGCAGACCGACCCGAACTTCGCGAACTACCTCGTCGAGCCGGAGACCGCCCGCATCACGCTCCTCGACTTCGGCTCGGCGCGGGAGGTCGCTCCCGAGCTCAGCGCGCACTACGCGCGCATCGTCCGCGCCGCGATCCTGGGCGACCGCGCGGAGATCCGCTCCGCGGCGGAGGCGATCGGCTACCTCCCGGCCGGGGAGCGCGAGGATCGCGCGCGGGGCGTCGAGGAGCTGATCCTCCTGGTGTGCGAGCCCCTGCGCCACCGCGGCGTTTACGACTTCGGGCGGTCGCAGATCCCCTCACGCGTACGCGACCTGGGCTTCGACCTCGCGTTCCGGCGGGGCTTCCTCCGTCCCCCGCCTCCCGAGACGGTGTTCCTGCACCGGAAGCTCGTCGGCTCGTTCCTCCTCTGCGCGCGGATCCGCGCGCGCGTGGACGTGCACGCGCTCGTACGGCCGCTCGTGGGGCTCGGCTAATATCGTGTTGCGCGTAGCGTCGATCCCGCCCGCGCAGGCCGTCGTCGTCGACCGTGCGTCGCGCTCGTCCTCGTATGCCTTGGGGGGACTGGAGGGAGGGGAAATGGGATTCCTGACCCGCTTCGCGGCCCCGATCCACGCGCTCGTGCGCATCATCCTGGGCTTCCTCTTCTCGTGTCATGGCGCTTCGAAGCTCTTCGGCGTCCTCGGTGGAGCCCCGCCAGGGCTCTCCGCGCCCCTGCTCCAGATCTCGGGCGCGATCGAGCTGGTGGGCGGCGCCCTGGTGATGGTGGGGCTCTTCGGAGCGCTCGCGGCGTTCGTGTGCAGCGGTGAGATGGCCGTCGCCTACTTCATGGTGCACCAGCCCCAGGCGCTCTTCCCGCTCGAGAACCACGGCGAGCTCGCCATCGTCTACTGCTGGGTCTTCCTGCTGGTCGCCGCGAGGGGCTCCGGGATCTGGAGCGTCGACGCTGCACGCGGCTCCGGTGGACCCGCGGCCGGCCAGGGCGGGTACCTCGAGGTGAGCGAGACGGTCGAGGTCGAGCTTCGCCCTTGAGGTCCCGGCTCCCGGAGCATCGGCCGCGCCTCGGCTGGAGGAGAGAGAGGAGATGACCCAGGGCGACGAGATCCGCGCGTTCATTCGCGAAGACGAAGGCAGGTTGAAGAAGCCACGCGGAGAGGAGTAGATCCAGACCCGGTCGTCGCGTGATCGCTCCACCGGGAGAGGCGGCTACCGGGCGAACGGTCGGAGGTGTTCGCTGGACGGGCTCTCGGCGCATCGGTTGCGGAGCCACGACGGCACGCGACTGACCTACTACGTCGGCGGGGATCCCCACGGCGTCCCGCTGGTCTTCTGTGGGGGGCTCGGCGGCGGGATCCGCGTGTGGCACCCGTTCTTCGAACGCTTCGGCGCCCGATTCCGCCTGCTGAGCTGGGACTACCGCGGGCTCTACCGCTCGGGGCCCGCGCGGGGCTCCGGCGCCTACGGCGTCGAGCAGCACGCGCGGGACCTGCTCCACCTCCTTCAGCACGAGGGCGTCGCGAGGCCCGTGCTCGTGGGCTGGAGCATGGGCGTGCAGGTGAGCCTGGAGGCGCACCGGGCGGATCCCGCACTCGCGCGGGGGCTCGTCGCGATCCACGGGACCGCCGGCTCACCGCTCACGGCGGCCTTCGGAGCGCTCGCGACGAAGCGGCTCGCGCCGGCGGTCTTCGCCGCCCTCCGCGGCCTCCGCTCGCGGCTCGCGCCGGCGGCGTCGCACCTCGCGCGCTCGCGCCTCGTCGTCGGAGGCTTCGTGGGCGCCGCGCAGCGCCTCGGGCTCATGGCCCCGTCGCTCGACGTCTGCGTGTTCCAGGACGTCGTCGAGGAGTGGCTGCGCCTCGACCTCGCGGCCTACGCGCAGATCTTCGAGCGCATCGACGAGCACGATGCTTCGGATCTCCTCGCCTCCATCCACGCCCCCGCCCTCGCGATCGCGGGCGGTCGCGATCGCTTCACGCCCACCGAAAGCGTACGCCGGATGGTGCTCGGAATGCGCAGGGCGACGCTGGAGATCGTGCCCGGGGCGACGCACTTCGGGCTGCTCGAGTTCCCCGAGCTGATCGTGCAGCGCGTCGAAAGCTACCTGAGACATACGCTCGAGTGTGTCGATTAGCCCGCACTTGCTCACCCCTGATCCCAGGTGTCGTAGAAGTTGAACCACTGATAGGGATGCTCGAGGCAGGCCTGCTCGAGGGCCTTCACCCAGGCCCGGGCGAGCTCGGCGGCCGCCTTGTCCCGCTCGCGACGCGGGACCTGCGCCACGTTGCCGATCGGGCGCACCACCGCTTCGTAGTGGGCGTCGCCCTTGCGCACGCAGAGCGAGAGAAAGGCCGGAACGCCGAGCAGACAGGCCAGGCGGAAGGGCGAGAGCGGGAAGGCCATCGGTTGTCCCAGGAAGTCGATCAGGATCGGCGTGTCGCCACCGCCCGCGGGCAGGCGGTCGGCCAGGATCCCCACCAGCTCGCCGCGGTCGAGGCAGGCCTTGATCTCGAAGGCCGTGCTCGCGGAGCCGGGCTCGAGGCTCAACACGCGCATCCGGCTGGTCGGGTCGAGCGACTCGAAGAAGCGATTGATGCGCTCCGCGTTCGCGGTGAACATCACCACGTTGAGCGTGATGCCGTGGCCGCCGGCGAGCTGCCGAGGCATGTCGAAGCTGCCGAGGTGGGCGCCGATCAAGATCCCGCCACGCCGCTCGCGCTTGAGGGCGAAGAGATGCTCGGACCCCTGGTGGTCCATGCGCAGCTCCGAGAGCCCGCGTCCCCAGAGCACCGTGCGGTCGAAGATCTGGACTGCGAACTCGTGGTAGTGCCAGTAGGGCGCGAAGAAGCCCGGCCGTCCGCGCAGGCGCGGCCTGCCTTCGGGATGAGCCCAGACCCGCTCGAGGTAGCGACGCGACGGGCCCCGCGAGGCGCGGTCGCGCACGAAGAAGTAGGCCGCGATCGGATGGAGGACCACACGCGAGAGGCGGCGGCCGAGCAGAGCGGAGAGGCGCGCCATGAAGCGGAGGGCGCCGAGCGAGCCGCGCTCCGCGAACCCCTCCCAGCGACCCGCCGGCTTCGCGACACGGGCTCGGCTCGGGCGGGGCGCCTCTGCTGCCATCTCGCTTCCTACCACCCCGGGCTCGATGGCCCGGGCCGCGAAGTTCGGCGAGGCCCCGAACGGCAGGGCGCTCGAGGGGTGGACGATAGAGTAAGCTGGGCCGACAGTGAGCGAGCCGTTCGCGCGCGTCGCGATCGAGGGTGATACGGGCCGCGGTGTCGTGTGGCGCGAGCATGCGGTCGCGCTCGCCGCCGGGCACTTCCCGGGTGATCCGTTCCTGCCCGGCGCCTATGTGGTCGAGCTGATGGCCGCGCTCGCCGAGCGCATCGCCGCACCCGCCCGCGTGCGCGCGATCGTGCGGTGCGCCTTCGCTCGTCCCGTCCGGCCCGACACCGAGATCGTCGTCACGGCGCGCGCGGCGGGCGGCGTCGTCGAAGCCCGGGTCGAGGCAGGCGGCGAGCATGCGGCTCACGCGACCCTGCGGCTCGCGTGAGCACCCCGGCCTACGTGCTCCCCGAGCGGATCATGCGGCACCGGCCGCCGGCGCTCCTCCTCGGGACGGTGGTCGAGTACACCGCCGCCGGCCTCGCGTGCGACGGCATCGACGACGGCCCTTGGCGATGGGCCCGACTCCTCGAAGGCGCAGCGCAGACCGCAGGCCTGTTCTCGGGCTTGCAACCCGGCGGCCCCAGCGCTGCAGCGGTGATCGCCGAGTACCGCGACGTCACCCTCGACGCCGTGCAGCACGACGGACCCGTCCGCTTCCACGCCGCGCTCGATCGGCGCATCCTCGGCTTCTGGCGCTGCCGAGTGGACGCGCGTGGCAGCGACGGTCGGCTCCTGCTCTCGGGTCTCGTCACCGTCGCCCCTGGAGCGCGACCGTGAAGGCGCTCGACGTCGACGTCACCCCGCCCGACCCTCGCCTCTACCCCCCGCTCGCCGCGGCGGGTCTCTCGCCCGATCCCTTCGACGAGATCCTGGACCGCGCCTCCAAGCTGGTCGACCTGTACACGCTCCACGTCACGGTCGACCTGCTCCGTGAGCTGACCGACCCCGCCCTGCTGGCCGCGGGCGCGAGCGCCGACGAGCTGCTCGCGAAGGGCGGCTACGTGAAGGACTTCCTCCCCGCCCTCGGCTGGCTCCTCCGACGAGCCGCCGAGGCCGGCATCGACGCGCGCGCGCCGCTCCCCGAGACGGACCGCCCGGCGGTGCGGGCCGCGTGCCTCGCGACCGACCCGTCGTACGTCCCCGTGTTCGCGCTCCTCGACGAGGCGGCGGCACTCTATCCGCGCGTGGCGCGCGGGGAGACGAGCGGCGACCGCGCGCTGCTCACGAAGGCAAGGCTCTGGGTCGCCTACTTCGACAACCGCAACCGCTACTACGCGCTCAACAACCGCCTCGTCGCGCTGGCCGCCGCCGCCCGCGCCGCGGGGGCGGGACCGGTGCGCGTCCTCGAGGTCGGGGCCGGGCTCGGCAGCGCCACCGAGGCCGTGCTCGGGGCCCTTCCCGCCGTCGAGCGCTATTGCGTGACGGAGCCGATCGCCTTCTTCCGGCGACGCGCCGAGCATACGCTGCGCGCGGCACATCCTGGTGTCAACCTCGAGTTCGGCGGTCTCGACATGAACGGCCGCTGGGCCGAGCAGGGCGTGCGACCGGCGAGCCAGACCTTCGTGGTCGGCGTCAACGTGTTCCACCTCGCGCGTCACCTGGTGGCGACCCTGCGCGAGGCGTTCGAGGCGCTCGAGCCCGGCGGCTGGCTCGTCGCCGGCGAAGCGATCCGTCCCCACCCCCAGGCCTGCGTGGGCGCCGAGCTGCCCTTCCAGATCCTCCAGAGCTACCAGGCCGTCGAGACCGACCCGGAGCTGCGGCCCACGCCCGGCTTCCTGACCGCCGAGGGATGGACCGAGGCGCTGCGGCGCGCGGGCTTCACCGAGATCGCGCTCGTCCCCGACGCCGCCCGCTTGCGCGACCTCTGGGAGGGCGCGCTCACGGCGGCGGTCTGCGGCCGGCGGTCATGACCACGGACTCGACAACCGCGGAGGACCGGCGCGGCCGCGCGCGCCGCCGACGCGGCGGGGACGCCTTCGCGGCCCCGGCCGCCGCCGCGTCGCGCAGCTCCTGGAACGCGGCGTCCACGTCTCGCGCCAGCTCGCCCAGGTCGGGCACCAGGTCGCGGTCGGCCACCATGCCCCAGCACAAGCGCCCGTCGTAGCTCATCACCGCGGTGCCGAGGCCCTGCCGTTCGAAGAGCGGCGGTAGCGGGTAGAGCTCGAGCAGTCGCGCTCCCAGCACGAAGAGAGGGAACTGGGGACCCGGCACGTTGCTGACGGTCTGGTTGTAGGGCTGCACGCGCGCCGCCAGCCGTACCCCGAGCTCGGTCAGCCACGTCGCACCGCTCCGCTCGACGAGGCGGGTGAAGAAGTCGATGCCGTCCGCGGCGCGGGAGGTCTTCATCCGCGTCGTCTCCGCATGCACGGCGGCGAAGCGCGCGAGCGGGTCGCCCACGGCCACCGGCAGCGAGATGAAGAAGGCGGACGCGCGGTTCGCGATGCCTGGGTCGTCCGAAGGGGTGCGCATGTCGACGGGGATCACGACCCGGTAGTCGAGGCCGGCGAGCTTCTCGCCGCGCCGCTCGAGGAAGCGCCGCATCGCGCCCGCGACGACGGTGAGCACCACGTCGTTCACCGTGCCACCGAGCTCGCTGCGGAGCGCCTTGACCTCGGCGAGGTCGAAGACGCGCCACTCCGCGCGCCGGTGCGGCCCGATCGCACGATCGAGCGCCGTCGTCGTGGGGAGGTGGAAGCCCGCGCGCAGCGCCTCCGCGACCGACTCCGCACGATCGAGGGCCCACTCGAGCGTTCGCCTCGGCTCGCGCAGCGCGTCGCGCAGATCGCGCAGCGCCCCGACCGGCGCCTTCGCCCGGGCGATCGCCTCGCCGACGGCCAGCGCGAGCTGCGAGGGACTCGCGCGCGGCGACCAGTCCGCGGTGGGCGGGATCGAGTCATCCTCGTCGGGGCGGAACAGCAGCCTCAATACGCCCACGCCCGCAGCGCCGTCCACCATGCAGTGGTGCACCTTGACCAGCAGCGCGAAGCGGTCGCCCTCGAGCCCTTCGATCAGCCAGATCTCCCACAGCGGACGGTCGCGATCGAGCGGCTGCGAGAGGACCCGGCCGGCCAGCCGCTTCAGGTCGACCTCGCTCCCGGGTCGCGGCAGCGCTGCGTGCCGCACGTGATAGGCGAGGTCGAAGTGATCGTCGTCCACCCAGACCGGATGCCCCGAGATCGGAGCGAAGGCCAGCTTCTGGCGGTAGTGCGGCAGCTCGTCGAGCCGCGCGGCGATGTAGCGGCCGAAGCGCGCCGCATCGACGCCCCCCGCGGCCGAGCGCAGGGGACCCACCGCGACGATCGCCAGCCCTGCGACGTGCATGTGCGTCGCGCGCTGCTCGAACATCACGAACGAGCTGTCCTGCGCCGAGAGGCGCTCGAAGAACGGGGCCGGGCTCATCGAACCTCCCGCCGTTCCGCTTCTGGGCAGGTATCAAGCAAGTCGCGCGCCAGGCAAGGAGGCCTCGGATGCGGCCGGAGCGATCTGGCTGAGGCATCTTGTCGTGGCTGTGGGGCGTTCACGTCCCGCCGGGGTCGCGGGGCCTCCCGCGCTGGAGCCGAGCCACGGACGCGGCCGGCGCTCGAGGCGAGGATTGGGGCACGGGAATCTCGGGCTGCGTTCTCGGCAGCGTCTGATCGCCTCTCGCCGACTCTAGAGTTGTGTCGATCGGGCCGGCGCTAGGCTCGCGGCATGAGTCCCACCCGGGACCGCCTCGGCCCGATCCCCGGGGACGTGCGCGAGCCGCTTGCACGCTCGCACACGGGGGGTCTCAGCGTGCCCCAGCCGTCGTGGAACTCGCGCATCGTCCTGCTTGCGCTCGGGGTCCTGCTGGTTTCCGTCTGCCGCGCGAGCGCCCTCGACTTCCTCGACGACCGCGTGCATCTCCACGGCTACTACGAGAGCCAGCTTCGCTTCATCGACGACCAGTTCCACACGCAACGCATCTACGGCAGCCGGTGGGCGAACGTCCTGCACCTCGAGCTCGAGGCCGACATCGCGCCCGAGGGCTGGGGCCCGTTCAGCCTGATCTCGGCGTACGTCGGCGTCACCGCGTCGTACGATTGCATCTGGACGCGCATGTGCGGTCTCGTCCGAAACTACCCCTACTGGGGCGATCGGGCGGAGGTGGCCCCGCAGAACGACACCAACGGGCGCGCGCCGACGCGCACGGGCGCGATCCTGCTGCCCGAGGGCACGCCGCCGACGCTGAACCGCCTCACCCACACCTACGTGGCGCCCGGGGGCCTGATCTCCCAGGACGCGCGCCTCGTGCCGCTCCCGTCGGTCTCGCCCTTCGACACGCTCCTCGCTCTCGGCAACGAGGACACGGTGGGGGCGATCGAGGAGACGCTCGCTCCGATCCTCGACATGGGCTTCGCGCCGAAGGCCTACGGGGGCACGATCGAGCCGGACGTCCTCCCGATGGGTCCGTGGAACACGGGCGTCACGATCCGGCCCAACGCCGCGCTCCAATCCATCCCGAACCGGACGCCGCAGGACCTCGCGCTGCGCCCGCTGATCGGGGCGGGCCAGACCGCGCTCTCGGCGCCCCGGGGCGCACGCGGGATCTACGTGCCGTCGGCTGCCCTGCGCGAGCGTCGCAGCAGCTACGGCGAGTTCGATCAGAACTTCTCGCAGAACGAGCTCGCGCTCGACTGGGGTGCGAGCCAGGAGCAGACCAAGGTCCTGCGCGAGGCCTACCTCGACTTCGAGCTCTTCGACGGCCGGCTCTTCACGCGCCTCGGGCGGCAGACCATCGTGTGGGGCAAGACGGAGCTGTTCCGCAACCAGGACCAGTTCAACGCGCTCGACCTCGGCACGGGCCAGTTCCTGAACCTCGAAGAGTCCCGCGTGCCGGCGTGGGCGCTGCGAAGCATCTACTCCTTGGACGACGTCGGTCCCTTCCAGGACGTGAGGCTCGAGCTCGCGCTGAACCTCGCGCAGTTCGAGCCCACGGATGTCGGACGCTGCGGCGAGCCCTACACGATCTTCCTCGTGTGCGGAAAGTCCGTCGGTCTCGTCGCGCACGGGGTCCTCGGCATCGGGATCGCCGGTGAGCGGCGGCCGCCCAGCCCGTACTCGGAAGTCGAGGGCATCCAAGGCGGCATGCGGCTCGAGTGGCGCTGGGACCGGTTCAGCTTCGCCGTGACCGACTACTACGGTTACAGCGATCTCCCGACCATCAAGAACTTCAACGTCTACGAACGCAAGGTCGATCCGGTCACCGGGCAGCCGCTCGACGTTCGCGGCCTGCCGCTCGACGCGAGCGACCCGAACGTGAGGACGCAGGCGCTCAACTACGGCGCGGGCAACCGGCAGTTCTTCGACGTCTTCTGCTCGGCATCGATCGGCATCGCCTCGAACGCGCTGCCGATTCCCGGCGCGGATCTCTCGCAGGAGTGTGCGCTCACGATCTTCAGCAGCCAGACCGTGATCCCGGGCGTCGGACCCGTCGCCCGCGCGATCGGCGCGGTGCTCGCGGGCGGCATCGGCGGCCAGGCCGTCCTGAACGGGACGCTGGCGCAGGTCGACCCGACCCTCGCTCCGCCCTTCCTCGCGACGCTGAACCGGGACCCGAACGACGTGAACCCGAGCCCCAATGGCGGCGGCGCATTCGGGATGAGCGGCGTCCTGACCGACCCGCAGGAGGCGCTGCTCGGCTGCGGCCCGTACTACGGGCGGCCGTGTTCCGCGGCCAACCCGAACACGATCCAGGGCATCGATCTCTTCAACGCGGAGGCGAGCGTCCTCTTCCAGGCGTTCCCGATGTTCGAGCAGAACGCGCAGGGCCAGCCGGGCGGACCGATCGCCACGCGGTACGCCGGCGGCCACGTGCGAACCCTGCCGGGCGCCGGCGGGCCGTTCACCACGCTCGGGCGTCCGTACGATCCGCGCGTCGATGGCTGCGTCTCACCGACGATCGACGGCGTCGCACCGGCCGGCTACTGCTCCGGCGCGCAGCAGAACCTCCTCTCCGCCCCGACCGACGTGAACGGCAACCCGCTGCTCAACCCGAGCACCGGGCTGCCCATGACCTTCCAGAGCGAGCTGCAGGCGCTCTCGTTCAACCTGCTGGAGCTGCTCGCCGCCTTCGGCAAGGCCGGCGATCCCACCGGCCCGTGCCAGATCGACCAGCCCGCGACCTGCGCCTTCGTGCGAGCCTTCATCTCGGCGACGGGCACGCAGCGGCCCGAGCTGAAGGCCGGCGGCAACGGCCAATTCGGACGGAGAGACTTCCTGTGGGCGTCGGGCTCGGAGCTCGAGATCTCGTACCGCAAGCGCAACGTGCTGGGATTCTCGACCGACCTCGCAGAAGACGTTTCGAAGACCAACTGGAGCATCGAGTTCACCTATGTGAGCGGCGAAGACTTCCTCGACAACTCGAGCTGGACCGGGAGCCGCTCGAGCCCGACCTACAACCTCACCGTCTCGGTCGACCGGCCGACGTTCATCAACTTCCTGAACCCGAACCGGACGTTCCTCTTCAACACGCAGTGGTTCTTTCGCTACATCCCGAACTACGTACACGGCAACGCGTTCCAGGTCGACGGTCCACTCACCGCGCTCGGCACCTTCAACATCTTCACGGGCTACTTCCAGGACCGTCTGCTCACGGTCCTGACGTTGGTGCACGACCTCAAGTCGAACTCCGGCGCGGTCCTGCCCCTGCTCTCGTATCGCTTCACGGCGTCCTTCTCGGTGGCCCTGGGCGTGTCCCTGTTCTACGGACATGCGGACCAATGGCGCGTTCCGCTCGTGCCCGTCGTGCTGCGCAACGACGGCGGCAGCTTCAAGGAGCGGACCGCGTACCCGGGGCTGTCGGCGCTCGCGGAACGCGACGACGTGTTCTTCACCCTTCGCTACGCGTTCTGACCGGGCTGAAGAGAAGGAGCAGGCGTAGGCGGCGCCGAAGGTCCTCCTCGCCGACTCCTCACAGTCGAGCTGCGCCATCAATGGGACTCGGAACCGGGAGGGCGCCGGACGAGACCTCGGTAGGCCTGCAGAGCGGTCAACTCTCCGCGCACGACGCGGTCGATCTCCCGCGTGATCGGCATGTCGACGTCGTGGCGTCTCGCGAGCTCCAGGACCAGTCTGCAGGTGTGAATGCCTTCGGCCACCATGCGCGTCTCGCCGACGATGTCGTCGAGCCTGCGGCCCTTTCCGAGCTGTTCTCCGACGTGACGATTGCGGCTCAGCGGGCTGATGCACGTGGCAAGGAGGTCCCCGAGACCGGCGAGACCCGCGAAGGTCCGCTCCTCGCCACCCATGGCGACCCCGAGTCGGGTGAGCTCTGCGAGTCCGCGACTGATGATGAGAGCCCGCGTGTTGTCGCCCACGCCCACGCCGTCGGCCATTCCCGCCGCGATCGCGATCACGTTCTTCAGCGCCCCGGCCACCTCGACTCCGATGACGTCGTCCACTGGTGTACACGCGATACAGGCCGCCGTTGAACACGCCCTGCAGGCCCTTCGCGACGTCTGCGTCGCGGCAGGCCACGACGGCGCCCGCCGCATAGCCGGCCATGATCTCGCGTGCCAGGTTCGGTCCGGACAGCACCGCTCGCGGGTTGTCGGGGAGGAGCTGGGCGATCACCTCGGTCATCCGAAGGAGCGATTCCGGCTCGAGACCCTTGGTGACACTCAAGACGGGCAGCGAGCGCCGTACGAAGGGCGCGACCTGCTCCAGCACCGCCCGAAAGTGCGGCGACGGCACCGCCATCACGACCACCTCGGCCTGCCGTGTCGCCTCCTCCATCGACCGCGTCGCTCGGAGCGCAGCCGGCAGCTCGAACCCCTTCAGGTAGACACCGTTCGAATGGCGCGCGTTGATTTCCTCGACGACCTGGTCCTCGAGAGCCCAGATCGTCGTCGGCCCACGGCGTGCGCACATCGATGCGAGGGTCGTCCCCCACGACCCCGCACCGATCACCGTGACGTTCGACCTCATCGCCGCATGGTCCGGGCTGCCACGGTGCCGGCACGCACGCCGAACGCATGCCCGGCGAAGGAGCCCAGTTCTCGTCGATCGGCGGCTCCGCCGTCCTCGGGACGGAGAGCCCGGACCAACGCCTCGAGGACGCGGTCCTTCAGCTCGTGGCGATCCTCGAACGTGAGCCCGGTGGTCGGGATCGGGTCGAGTATTTCGACCACCACACGGCCTCCGAAGATGGCGAGGTATCCGTGGGCTGGCATCACGTGCGCCGTGTTGTGGATGGCGACCGGCACGACCGGGACCTGCTGCTCGATGGCGAACACGAACGCGCCCCCCTTGAAGGGCAGCATCCGGCCCGCCGGGGCGCGCGTGCCCTCGGGAAAGATCACCAGCGACACGGTCTTTCCGAGCGTCGCGGCGGCCTCGTCGAGCGTCCGCTTGGCGAGCGCTGGGTCGTCTCGGTCGATCGGGATCATGCCCACGGCGCGCATCGCCGTTCCGAGCACGGGCTCGTCGAACAGCTCGCGCTTGGCGGCGTAGCGTGCCGTCGGGAGCGCGGCCATCAGCGCGGTGATGTCGGCGTGGCTCCGGTGGTCGGGCGTGAAGACGTAGGCCTGCTTGGGATCCAGCTTGTCCAGCCCGATCACCTCGACCCGGATGCCGACGAGCCGGTTCGCGAGCCTGGCCGACGCGGAGAAGATCCGCTGGCCACAGCCCCGGTTCGGGCAGACCCTTTCCACCCAGACGACCAACGAGCCCGCGGTGAAGATGTGAGCCCGCCAGATCAGGCGGTTGAGCGACACACGCCACCCCAGGTTGGGTGACTCGCCCGTCCCGTGTGCGTGTCGTTCCGCATCGAAGGGGTTCGTCATGGAGACCTCCAGCGACGCCGCTCGCGGCCGCTCGGCAGGGAGAGACGGAAGATCTTGCGAACGACGCTGCCGAACTGCCGGGCGAGCCTGGCGCTGTTGTACGGAAGTCCATGCTTCTCGCAGATCACGCGTACGTCCTTGGCGATGTCGGCGTACCGGTGCGCCGGCAGGTCGGGGAAGAGATGGTGCTCGATCTGATGGCTCAGGTTGCCCGACATGACGTGGAACAGTGGCCCACCACTGATGTTTGCCGAGCCGAGCAGTTGGCGGAGGTACCACTCGCCGCGGGTCTCGCCGATCGTCTCCTCGACCGTGAACTCCTCTACGCCGTCGGGGAAGTGGCCGCAGAAGATGATCGTGAAGGCCCAGAGATTGCGTGCCAGGTTCGCGGTTGCGTTGCCGATCAGGTTGGCGAGGAACGACGGTCCGGAGAGCCACGGGAACAGGACGTAGTCCTTCAGCGTCTGGCGTCCGGCCTTGCGGGCGATGCCTCGGACGAGCGGGCGCACCTCGTCCCAGCGGCGCTCGCCTTTCGGGATGCGCTCGACTTCGAGGTCGTGCAGCGCCACGCCCCACTGGAAGAGCGCAGCAAGCAGGAACGCGTAGACCGGGTTGCCGATGTCGCGGAGGCTCCACTCCTGGCCGTCGCTCATCCGCAGCACGCCGTAACCGAGATCGCGATCCTTGCCGACGATGTTCGTGAACCTGTGGTGTATGAAGTTGTGGGAGTGCCGCCACTGGTCCGCGGGGCAGGCGGTGTCCCACTCGAAGGTGCCCGAGGCAAGGGTCGCGTCCCCGGTCCAGTCGTACTGTCCATGCATCACGTTGTGGCCGATCTCCATGTTGTCGAGAATCTTCGACAAGGACAGGGAGACGACGCCGCCGAGCCAGAAAGGTGGCAACAGCGCGAACTGCAGCAGGCCACGGCCAGCGACCTCGAGGCCCCTCTGCCATCGGATGATGTTGCGGATGTAGTCGACGTCGTCCTTGCCGAGGCTGCCGAGCACGCGCATGCGGATCGCGTCGAGCTCGACGCCGAAATTCCTCGACCTGTTCGGGTGTCAGGTGGTGACGCAGCGCCGGGCTGCTTCCCGGTCGGTTCCCGGTTTCGGGGTTGTCGCGGAGACCGGATCGATCGATGGGGCTGGTCATGGCGACTCCTTTTGTCGCTGTGGACTAGAGGTCCAGGAATACGTCGCCGTCGGGGACGTGCACGCACAGCTGCACATCGGTGTCGACGGCGGTGCGGGTGATGCCGGTGCGAAGATCTCGCACCGTGCCGTGGGGCATGTGGCGGACGCACGTGTGGCAGATGCCCATGCGACAACCATGGGTCGGGCGCAATCCGGCAGCTTCGGCCAGCTCGAGCAGCGTGCGTCCGTCGGCGTCGATCTGCGCTCCGCTGCGCTGGAACCGCACGATGCCGGACGCGCCAGCGTCCGTGCCGGAGACGGGGAACGCCAGCGTGAACGCCTCCACGTGCAGCCGGTCGAGCAAGCCTTCCTGCTCGAAGCGGGCACGGACCGCCGCCATGAGCGGCGCCGGGCCGCATACGTAGGTCTCGGCGCCCTGCCATCCGCGATCGGCGGTCAACAGATGGGCATCGCAGAAGGGACCGTCGAGCTCACCCTGGCCGCGCTCCTGGGTGAAGGCACGCAGCAGCCGGACGTTCGGATGGTTGGCAGCCAGCCGGGCGAGCTCGGTCCGGTACGGCATCTCGTCTGCGTACGAGGAATAGTGGACGAACGCCACGAGACCGGTGTGGCCTTCGTCGCAGAGCGTGCGGAGCATCGACATCACCGGAGTGATGCCGCTGCCGCCGCTGATCAGGACGAGTCGATCGGGCCGGGTGGCCTGAAGGGTGAAATCGCCCTGCGCGGGCGAGAGACTGACCACCATCCCACGCTGGGCGCTGGCGCAGAGGTACGGCGAGACGGTCCCGCCCGGCTGCAGCTTCAGAGTCAACTCGAAGCTGCCCTGGCGATGCGCCGACGTGGCCATGGAATAGCAACGCCCATGCCGGACGCCGTCGATCTCTACCGTGAGCGTGGTGTGCTGGCCGGCTTCGAAGCCAGTCCAATTCCCGTTCGGTTCGAGAGTGAGGGTGACGCTACCGGCAGCCGGCCGCCGGACATCGGTCACGACCGCACGCGCCTCACGCACCGACCATGTCGGATCGATCAGCTCGAGATAGCGGTCGATGCCGTGAGGCGTTGCGAGTGCGTCGAGGGCAGAGACGAGCCTTCGAGGCCAGCGGGTGCCTGGAAATCGGGGGGGCGGCATGACCCACCTCCAGTGAACATATGTGCACCGTAGATTGTGAGTGCACAGATGTCAACTGGTGAGAAACGACCCGGCCGGAATGCTCCCTTTCAGCGCTGAATCCCCCCGCTTGGGCCGACTCACGGGCCACACCAACTCGATCGCATGTACACTGGGCAACCATGGCTTCCGCGGGGTAGAGCGTGCGCAGGAGTCGCCACCGCCACAGCGAGTCACGCGCCGAACGCAAGGAGCGCACGCGCCAAGCGCTCCTCAACTCCGCGCTCGCCCTGCTGTCCAGACACAGCTTCGACAGCCTCAGCTTGCGCGAGGTCACCCGAAAATCCGGGATCACCCCCACGGCCTTCTACCGTCATTTCGACGGCATGGAAGACCTCGGCCTCGCACTCGTCGGCGAGGCCTTCGGGACGCTCCATGACATGGTGCGCACCGCCCGCAGCGACGCCACTGTCTACAACGACGTCATCCGCCGCTCGGTGCAGATCGTCGTTCTCCACGTCCGAGATCACCGCGACCACATGCGCTTCATCGCCCGCGAGCGGTACGGTGGAGTCCGCCGCCTCCGTCGGGCGATCTGCATGGAGCTCGAGCTGTTCGCCAATGAGCTCGCCGTCGACTTGAGCCGCTTCCCCGAGCTCGTCGACTGGGCCCGTTCCGACCGGCAGATGTTCGCCGACCTGCTCGTGGAGACCGTCGTCTCGGCAGTCGGCCGCATCACCGGCGCCCGTCCCGAAGAAGAGGCTGACATCGCCCGCCGCATCGAGAAGCAGCTGCGACTCATCGTCGTCGGTGTACCCGGGTGGCGCTCCCGGCCCGAACCGCCACCCACCGCGCCGCCGATCGAGAGCCGAGAGGTCGCCGGCGTCGCCGAAGCGATCGCTCCGCACCGCCGCTCTCCCTAGAGTCAAAAGGGACACTCGCCGTCGCAGAGCGCCCTAATCCGGGATCCGGTACTCGCTGAGCGGATGCGACTCGACGCGTTCGATGTCGAGAAACGACCGCACGCTCGCGATCATGCGACCGAGGTTCTCGCGCATCTTGTGGGCATCTTCGCCGGCCTTGTACCAGAGCATCGGGTTCATGACGGCCTCGGCCGGGAAGCCCTCTTCGACGATCCCGCGCCACGGCGGCGCACCGGGCGTGAGCGCGCGGAGCACGACGTTGCGCACGTACAGGTAGGTGCACTGGATCTCGACTGCCAGTGGCGAGTGTTGGCCGTGCCAGATCGCGATCCACTCCTCGAAGGACAGACGCTCCGGCTTCTCGAGCAGTGCGAGCAGCGTGACGCCAGGCGTGCGCTCACCCGGCGCCGCGACGTGCGTCGTATTGGGCAGCACCACCGACTCGGTGACCAGATAGCCGGCCAGGCGCGGCGCGTGTTCGCGCAACACGGCTTCGATTTGCGGATGCACATCGACACAATCGAGCCACAGCGAGACGAGTCCGGCGATCGGCTCGCCCTGCCGCGTGGTGCGCAATTTCTTCACCACCTCGGCATGCTCGTCCGCGACGAGCACCGAGATCCGCGTCGCACCGTGCGCTCGCAGCGCAGGGACGGCATCGCGCAGCAAGGCGTCTCGGAACTCGGCGCCCGAAACGGGGGTCGGCTTCCAGACGACGTAGCAGAGCTTCTCCACGCTGTTCCTCCCTGGCGATCGCGCAGTCTAGACCGGCCAGCGCGACGCTTCGATTCGTCGCCGGCGGCCTTCGCGTGAGAATCGTCACTCATGCGCCGAGCAATGCCGCCGAATACAGCAGGAAAGTCGCCGAGGGTGCGAAAGGTCATCGTGAACAGCACTCGCAACTGGCGCCTTCCTGGATTCGTGCTCCTTCTGTGCGCAGCGTCACTGGCCGCCGCGCCTGCGCGCGGCGCCAACATCATTGGAATGACGACTGCGTACTGCACGTGGACGGCTGCTACTGGCCCGGTCGCCGGATATGCGGTCTTCGTGAATCGTAACGGTGCAGGCTACCCGTTGGTGCCCGACCAGCTCGTGACTGCGCCCCAAACCACGATCTCCGGCAGCTACGGCGACACTGTCGTGATCGGGGTTGCCGCCTACGACGCGAGCAACACCATCGGGCCGTTCTCCCCGGACTCCGATGCCTTCCAGTTCGTCGCAGCCGCCCCGGTGCTCACGCTTTCCGCCTCAACGCTGACGGGCACTGCGGTGCAGGGGCAAAGTCCGGTGACCACCGGCTTCTCGATCCAGAACACGGGCGGCAGTAGCCTTTCCTATTCGCTCTCGGTCGGTGCGGCGTGGCTGTCCGTGACTCCGGCGAGTGGCACATCCACGGGCAATGCCAACACGATCGCCGTTACCCTGGACCCCACCGGCCTCAAGACCGGAACGTACACGAGCACGATCACAGCGGCGGCTGCGGGCGCCACAGGCTCGCCGGTCACGATCGTGGTGAACTTCCGTGTGACCAAGCATCGCCGACGCTGAAGGATCAGCGGCGGGGTGCCGCCTCTTGCGGCTCGACGCCGGGCACGCGATCCACGCGGTGCTGGGCCCATCGCGCAAGCCCCGGAGTGGTGCGCGGCATCACCGGGCCTCCGGCGCGGACTTCCGATGGGCCATCCGAGACCACGCATGGAGGTGCGGATGGGACTCCTCGCCAGAATGCCGGCCTACGACCGATCGCGCCTGCTCGACGCCGCCGCGCGCGCCGCGACGCGGAGGCGCCACGAGCGCGCGATCCAGCTCTATCGGACAGTGCTCGCCGCGGAGCCCGAGAACGGCGAGATCCATGCGCGGATCGCGCCGCTCCTCGCACGCACGGGAAGGCGGTTCGACGCCTGGCTCAGCTTCCGCTGTGCGGCGCGGGCGCAGCTGTGCGTCGGGCGCGTGGATCTCGCGCTCGCCGCCTACCGCTTGGCGACGCAGCACCTTCCCCGGGAGCTCGCGGTGTGGGAGGCGATGGCGGACCTGATGCGGGAGAGAGGACGAAGCAGCGAGGTCACGGGCGTGCTGCTCGAGGCGCGCCGGCGCTTCCGGCGGCGGAGCCTCCGCCCGCAGGCGATCCATCTGCTGCGGCGCGTCCACGAGATCGACCCCTGGCACTTCGCGGCGGTGTTCGACCTCGCGCACCTGCTCGCGTGCACCGGGCAGCGGGAAGAGGCGCTCCGCTTCCTCGACGGGCTCGGCGCGCGGTCGCGGGGCCGGGAGCTGAGAAGGGTGCGGGCCGCGGAGCTGCGCTGGTCGCCAGGCTTCCGGCGCGCATGGCGGTGGCTCCGCGTCGCGCTCCAGCGCGGCGGCGGAGGTCCGATGGCGGACTCGTCGGATTCGCGGCTACGCGCGCCCTGGATGAACGCGCGTCCAACTCGCTGAGCGCGCAAGCCGAGGCGCCTCTTCGACTGCCTCGAGTCCGTCGCTGCGCCGGCCGAGCGCGAGGAACCCCCCGATAACAGATGTGGGACCCACCGCGAAGGCGCGTTCCTTCCCCACACGCCGCTCGAGAGCTCCCTCCCCCAGCCGCAAGCCAGCGGGGGCGCGCGGCGCCCGGTTCGGCTTCGGCACACTTGTCATGCTCCGCCGGCTCCGCCCGGAGGAACGGACCGGGGCGCGTTCCTCTTCATGCCACGCGCGGGCTGGGGCCTCGCGGTATAGCCTGTCCTTCCGCGCCTCTGGAGGACTGGATGAGTCGCTTCGCCAACGCGTTCGGCCCGCATCGACCGGAGGCGACGTACGTCGCGCACGCGCTTCCCGAGCACAGGTTCGACACCGGCGAAGTGTCGATGAACTACGCGGTCGCGGGCAGCGCAGAGAAGCCGGCGCTGCTCCTGATCCCCGGCCAGTCGGAATCGTGGTGGGGCTACGAGCAGGCAATGCCGCTGCTCGCCGAACACTTCCAGGCCTTTGCGGTCGATCTGCGCGGACAGGGCCGCTCCTCGCGCACGCCCGGCCGCTACACGCTCGACAACATGGGCAACGACCTGGTCCGCTTCCTCGACGGCGCGGTCGGGCGACCCGCGATCGTGAGCGGCCTCTCGTCGGGCGGCGTGCTCGCGGCGTGGCTGTCGGCGTACGCGAAGCCGGGCCAGGTGATCGGCGCACTCTACGAGGATCCGCCGCTCTTCGCCTCGCAGGTGAATCCCGCATGCGGCCAGTCGATACGCCAGGGCATCGGCCCGGTGTTCGCGCTCTGGAGCAAGTACCTCGGCGATCAGTGGAGCATCGGCGACTGGGACGGCATGGTGGCGGCGGCTCCGCGCGAGCTGCCTCCGTGGCTCGCTGCATTCTTCTCCGCCGCGGCGGGCTCCGAGCCTCCGCAGAATCTGAAGGAGTACGACCCCGAGTGGGCGCGCGCGTTCTGGACCGGCACGGTGGCCGCGAGCTGCGACCACGCGCGGATGCTCGCGAGCGTGAAGGTGCCCGTGCTCCTGACGCATCACTTCCGGAAGGTCGACGACGCGACCGGCGATCTCCTCGGCGCGCTCTCCGACACGCAGGTCACACACGCGCGCGCGCTGATCGAGTCCGCGGGCAGCACCGTCGACTACCAGTCGTTCCCGACCATGGGCCACGCGATGCACGGGCAGGATCCTCGGCTCTTCGCGGACACGCTCACGCGCTGGGCCGCGACACTTCCCAGATAGGGAACGTGTCGCCCGCCCCGCATCGTTGCGTCCCACCCTGTGGGTGCGATGCTGGGCTCGAACCAGTGACCGCCCAAGCTCGCCAGCAAGATGCGCACCGTGCCGAGCGTCTGGCGGTCAGCGTCCCGTCGCAATGCCCGTTGCCGAGCCGGCTACCGGCGTACTCCTCGTCCCCCGGCCCGCCGGAACGTCATTGCGTCGCTTTGCCGCACGTCGGTACAGGTGTACGGCCAGCGCCGTCACCCAGATCCAGGGCGTCGCGAGAAAGGCCGGGGCGACGGGGTTGATGCCGATGGCGAAGCCGACGGCCGACAGGGCCAGGAACACCATGGGGATCGCGGCGCCGTAGAACCAGGCCCAGCCCCGGCGCCCCTCGGCGGCGAACCACCCCGCGATCACGAGGCTCGCCGCGATGAGGAGGAGGGAGCTTGCCCCGCGTGAGGCGTTCTGGACGGCCCCTTGCCAGGTGGTCTGCGCCATCTCCGGTGTCGTGCCGGGCGGGAAGCCGACGACAGGATCCGCTCTGAGCACGCCGCCGATGATGTAGGCCAGCCCGAACAGCCCTAGCAGCCGTGGCCCCCACACCGCGCCCCGGCCCGTCCCCAGCGTCTGTCGCACGCCGACCGCAAGCAGCACCGTCAGCACCCCGACCAGCAGCATGTTCGACTGGTGGATCCAGCCGAGGTCCCCGGTCGTCAGCAAGGTGAAGCGGTGCTGCCTCAGGTCGAAGCCGTCGCGGGTCAGCGCCTGGGCCATCGTCACGATCACGTACACCGGACCGGCCACGGCGCCGCAGGCCAGCAACGCCCGGGTCGACAGCGTCTGCTTCGTCATCGTGTCTCCTTGGTTTCGAGGTTCGGGCGGCTAGCGAACCGGCGCGGCGGCGGGTTGGAACAGTTCGACGACGTTGCCGGAGGGGTCTTGGAGGAGGATCTGCTTGCCGCCAGGTCCTTCGAGGATGTCGTTGCGGAACGGAGCACCGGCGTCGCGGAGACGGGAGACTTCGGCATCGATGTCGTCGACGATCAGGTGGATGCGGTTCCAGCCGCCGGGTCGCGGCTTGGTGCCATCCGGCATCGGCCGCCCCGCGGAGCTGCTCGGTCCGCTGAGCAGCAGCCGCAGATTGCCGCGGGCGACGTCGGCGAAGGCGGGAACGAAGCTCGTCAGAACCTTGAAGTCGAGGAACTTCGTGTAGAAGCCGACGGCCTTCTCGACGTCGTCGACCAGATAGCGGACGCTCACCATCTCACGGCGGTCGCTCATGACTTCTCCTTGGCTCTCGGGTGGGGAGTTCGATCGGTGAGCGCGGCGAGCAGGAACCCGATGCGGGTCGCCAGCTCGGCGGCCGTTTGCTGGAACAGCGGGTAGGTGGCGTCGTCGTCGGCATCGCCGGCCGCGGGGTTGGCGATGCTCCAGTGGATGGTCTCGGGGTGGCCGGGGAACTCCGGACACACCTCGCGCACCCGGTCACACAGGCTGATCACCCAGGCGAAACGCTGGCCGGCGAACACGTCCAGATGCTTGGGTGTATGACCGGTCAGGTCGAGGCCATGCTCGTCTCGCATCACCCGCACCGCGTTGGCGTGCATGGGCTTGGGATGGCTACCGGCGCTGTACGCCTCGATGACCCCACCCGACCGGGCGATCGCCAGCGCCTCGGCCATCTGGGACCGCGCGCTGTTGCCCGTGCACAGAAACAACACCCTCACACCCCTCACCGCACCTGGCGCGGCACCGTCGGGCGAGGCTGGGGTGAGACGAAGACCTGGGTGGAGCGCCCCACCGGTGGCCGACAACAGGCCACCGATACGGGCGAGATCCACCGTGTAGTAGGCGTCGCGGCGATCGGCAGAGCTGCGCCGCGCCGATACCAGGCGGCCATCCCGCAGCTTGCCCAGGTGGTACGAGACCAGGTTCTGAGGCTCGCCGACCAAGCCGGTCAGCTCGTGCACCATGCGGTCGCTCCGGGCCAGCTCAGCCAGGAGGCGCCAACGCAGGGGATGCCCGGCAAGCTGCAGGAAATCCGGCGGGGCGACATCCGCATGAACTTGCTGCGCACTCACACCCGGCCTTTTACATCAACTCCATTGGATATGTCAATTATAATTGTTGTATTTCGTTCGACTTCCCCGCCGCGACCTCGAACGGATCTCGCGTGCCATTTGTCCCGAAGTCGCGGCAAATGACACGCCTGGACTGGACGATCGCCGACGCCTCGAAGCTGAATGCCTCAGGATCTTCACGAGGTTGCGCGCGCTGGAGGTCCGGCGTCCGCGTTCAGATCGGCCATGGACCGAGCAGCAGCAGCGAGAGCGCCAGCGAGATCGCGTAGATCGGGAAGCCGATCGCGCACACCGCGATCGCTTGCCCGGTGGTGCAGTAGTCGAGCGCCTGGCGCACGGCCACCACCATCGCGACCAGCATCCAGAGCGCGCTCAGCAGGAACACGAAGCCCGCCAGCGGCGAGAACAAGCCGAAGATGCGCAGCAGGCCTGGTGCGCTGGAGAAGCCGAGCGTGCGCAGCAGCTGGCCGCGGTCTGCCTGGGTGCAGGGGCCGGGCAGCAGCCGCGTGCCGATCCAGTACGCGATGACCGCCCAGATGTACCAGCTCGCCAGCGCGCACAGCGTGTACCAGACCAGGCCGGAGAGGCCGTTGTTGCCGATGCTGCCGAGGCCCGCGGCGACGGCGGAGAGTGTCACCATCCACGCGGCCTGGCCGTTCGCCCTGGTGTCGGCTTCTACTTCCTCGTAGACGTCGGTGTCGAGGCGCGCCGCGCCGAGCGCGCGCTGCAGGAAGCTGCGTGCGACGGCTCCGCCGACTCCCGTGTTGCTCAGGCCGTCACCTCCCGCTGGAATCGACCCAGCGCCGGACCTGCTCCATTGCCTCCGGCAGCTTCTTGCGCGTGGCGTAATCCTGCAAGGCGGCCGGGAGTGCGGGGCCCAGATCGATGCGGATGCTCATGTGACCCAGCGTACGGCGCTCGTCCAGCGCGCGCAGCTCCCATAGGCCGTCGAGCGTCTTGATCTCGTTCGAAAAGCTCGGGTCCAGCGACCACCAGATGCGGCCCTGCTCGGAGTCCCAGCTGGTCCGTGCGCGGTAGCGCAGCGTGATGAGCATGACGCGTATCTTGTACTCGGCCAAATTGCTTTGCTCGGTGGCCTTCACGATGCGCAAGCTCTGGAGCTCCGGGCGGTACTCGGTCTGGCGCGAAGTCGACTCGAGCAGCTGCAGCACCGTGGCGAGCGGCTGCTCGAATAGCACCAGCGCCTCGGCGACCTTGACGCGGTCGACGCCTTGCACCGCCGCGGCGTCCAGGATCACGAAGTGCTCGTTCTCCAAGCGTGCCAGCAGCGCGGGCTGCGGCGAGAAGAACGGGCTGTCCGGCGCCGACACTGGCAGCGCCTGAGCGTCCGCGCGCGTGGCGACGAGAAGGATGACAACGCAGAGCGCCTTTGCGCTCAGCGAGGAGGGCATGCGCCTAACATAACGTGCAGGCGCGCTCTTCGGCGGAGGGACCTGCCCCCCGACGTGAAGCTGCCCGCGATGCCCCGATTGCTCTCGATCCGCTGGGTCTCTACTGGAGCCGCGAGCTGCGGTGAAGGATCGAGTCCGTGTCAGGGGTCGAATCCCGCTCGGGCTTCACAAATCGATGACGACGTCGCGGATTGGTCGTGCGCAGCAAACGAGAAGGTTGCCGTTGGCCGGCTCGTCGAGTGGCTCTGGTCCGTAGGTGACCGCCCCCGAAATCAACCCACTTTCACAACTGTGACACACACCGGTCCGGCACGACCAACGGACCGGGACGTCGCACGCCTCGGCCAGCTCCAAGATGCTTTGGTAAGCCGACGCCTTCCAGTGCGCGGCGATGCCACTGCGCGCGAACGACACCAGCACGACGCGACAGAGATCGGGCAGCGCGCCAGGCAGCTCGCGCACGCTCGAGGCGTGTGCGGTGAGGTCGGTGAACGGTCCCGGCGTCCCGGGCTGCCCTGCGGCATCACGCCGCAGCCCCTCGCCCCCGCCCCTAAAACCGCCCTTTCCGTTCCCAAACACGTTTCTCGGGTATTCTCTTCGCCGCCGGGGCGGCTCGCTCTCCGCAGTGGAGCACGGTCCCCTCCCGCCCCCTGCGGCGGGGTCCGCGGCAGCAGCCCGAGAACTCGGAGGACCAAAGCGAAATGGCGGCTCGCACCAAGACTCGCACCAAGAGGACCACGAGAAGGACCGCGACGAAGAAAATCGCCCGCACCACGAGGCGGAAGGCGTCGGTCTCCAGACTGGACCGATTGACCAAGGACCTTCCGCCGACGCTGCGCGAGTTCTCAAAGCAGGTTCGGACACGGCTCAACCGCCTCGAGCAGCGGATCGACCGGGTGCAGGCCAGCTACCGCAAGCAGGTCGCCCACCTGATCCGTGTGACGAGCCACCGCATCGACCAAGCCGAGCCCGCGCGCAAGCAGCTCATCCGGCTCCTCTCGCGGCTCGAGAAGGCGATCAGCCCTCAGACCAAGAGGATGCGCTGAATCTCGAGCAGAGCTTCTGGGACCTCGACCTCACGCTCGGCCTACCCATCCGCTACAGCCTGGGCTTCGTGCGGCGCCGCTCAACTCCTTGGGGCCTCCCGGTACGAGAGCTCGCTCACGGCAAGATGCCCCAGTCCCGCTCCGACCTGAGACCGATCGCCGCAGGACGGACGGCCCTCGCGGGCTCGCGCTCGGGCACGCCCGATGCAATGGAGGGACGTGGGGGGCAGGAGGCTCGGGGTGGCTCGCGTCTTCTATGCCTCGGTTCTCCTCGGTGTGGCGCTGCTCTACCACTACTTCCTCGGCCCCGGACCGACGCCTTCCGAGCGCGCCATGGAGCTCGCCTGGTGGCACCCCATGGGCTGGGCGCAGCAGCTTCAGTGGGAGGTGCTCGCGCCGCTCCAGACCATCACGCGGGACTTCGAGATCGCACGACACAAGGGATACTTCGAGCCGCGGGGCCTGATCCCATTCGGGATCTTCGCCGGTCCGGTGGTGCTCCTGGCCGCGCTCGGCTTCCGCCTCTTCCGCTCGAGCGTGATCCGCGTGCTCCTCTCCGCCGTGACGCTCACCTTGTGCGCCTTCAGCTACTACGGCTGGCTCGACGTCCAGACCTGGCGCGACTACTCCTGGCGTTGGCCGATCGCGCTCTTCGTGACCTCGCTCTACCTGAGCGTCTTCGCGTTCGCGCCCGCTCTCGTCCGCGCTGGCGCCACACGCCCGCGCGCGCTCCAAGCGCTCGGCCTCATCGCCTTCACCGTGCCAATCTACGTCCTGAGCACCGAGGTCACGGGCACGAACCCGTCCCTGGAATGGAACCTGAGCCCCTGGCCCGTGATCACGCTCTACGGCTTTCTGCTCTTCGGGCTCCTGTTCGGCGTGATCCACTTCGCTGCGGGGCTCGGCCTCGTCGTGCGCAGCCGCTTCTCCGGAAGACTGGGGCTCGCGCTCGGAGTCTCGAGCGCAGTCCTGGTCGCGGCGGTGCTCCGGGCCATCCCCTTCGAGCAGACCAGCGCGGCGCGCCTCATGCTCCTCGCGTCGGGCGCGGGCGGTCTCGTGGCGTTCGTCGGCGCGCGCCGCGACGACTTCCGCGCCGCCGTCCCCTTCCTCGCGGCGGCGCTCATCATCCTGGTCTCCGTGAAGGCGGGGCAGTGGCAGGCGGAGTACTTCCAGGCCAAGGCGCGCGACGAGGTGGCGCCGCAGGTGATCGCCGCCCTGCAGAAGCACCGCGAGGAGCGGGGCGTCTACCCACCCGAGCTCTCCGACCTCGTGCCGAGCTTCCTTCCCGCGCTACCGAGGCCACGCGTGGGCTGGTTGCACGATCCGGGTGAGGACTTCCACTACCTGGAGTTCGGCGACTCCTTCCTGCTCGAGTTCTCGAGCGTGCTCTGGGTGGAGTGCGCCTACAGCCCGGCGTACGCCGAGGAGGATGAGAACGAGGGCAAGCTGCCGGACGTGGCGGCGAGCGGCGAAGAGGACCGCATGCTCAAGGCCGCGTGGTCGTGCGAACGCAAGCCGCCGAGGCTGTGGTGAGCGAGGCGCGCGGCACGGCTCCCTGTCGCAGCAGAACGTTCCCTGCCACCGCGACGTCGCCGGAAGCGCCGACCGCAAGTGCGGCAGCCGAATCGCCGCAACCATCGGAATCGACGATGCGCGGTCGGAGAGCGATGGGCATGGGTGACTCCCTCTCTTGCGGGGAAGCTCAGATCCGACCCCTCTGGCGGCCGGCGTCCGGCCTCCTCGCTTCGATCCGACCGACGAGGCGCAGGAGTCCGTCCAGGATCGTCAGCGGATGCGGCGGGCAGCCTGGAATGTAGAGGTCGATCGGGAGAGACCCCTCGACACCATTCGCCACCTCGTCGTGATCGATGTAAGGACCGCCCGAGATGGCGCACGCGCCGACGGCGATCACGATTTTGGGATCGGGAACGGCGTCGTATGTCTTGCGCAGCGCGAGCCGCATGTTCTGCGAGATCGCTCCTGTGACGAGCAACCCGTCGGCGTGGCGAGGCGACGCCACGAACTGAATGCCGAAGCGACTCAGGTCCCAACCCACCGTGTTCAGGACGTTCACATCGAGCTCGCAGGCGTTGCAGCCCCCCGCGCTCACTTGGCGCAGCTTGAGAGAGCGCCCGAAGAGCTTGCGCAGACGCCCCTGGAGAGCCGCGGCGAGCTCGAGCTCTCGTCCCGGTGCGACAAGCAGGTCCTGGCGGTTTCGAGCGGCGAGACGGTAGTCATCGCTGTACTCGAGCGCGCCCGCCGGACAGGCGCTCACGCAGTCCGTGCAGAACAGGCAGCGGCCAAGGTCGATATGGGGACCGTCGTTGCGGAGATCGAGGGCCCCCGTTGGGCACGCCTCGGCGCAGCGGGTGCAACCGTCGACGCATTTCGAAGAATCGATCGAAGGAAGACCCCGGAAGCGCTCGGGCAGCGGCGGCGGCTCCGCTTCCGGGTAGCCCATCGTCCGATGGCCCTGTCGAAGGCGAGCGCGAATGGCGTCGATCATTCGGAGGTTCCTCGAGGATGCAGATCGCGATTCACAGGTCGTGTCCGCAGTAGGAGAGGTTGAAGCTCTTGTTGCACAGCGGGAAGTCGGAGATCTGCTGGCCGCGCAAGGCGTAGGCGAGACCGATCCAATTGTGGAAGGAGGGATCCACGACCTTGTAGCGCTCGAAGCGGCCCGCTTCGTCAGTCACCGCGACGTGACACAGCTCACCGCGCCATCCCTCGGCGAGCGCCACGACGATCTCGTTGGGCGCGAGCGCCCCCAGCGGCTCTCGGATGTCACCTCGTGGCAGGCCCCGGAGCTGCTCGCGCACGAAGTCGATCGAGCGTTGGATCTCGAGCCAGCGCACGTAGGCGCGAGCGAACACGTCCCCCGTGCTCCAGGTCGAAACGGGCACGTGCGCGAAGCGGAAGAGCCCGGACGGATGATCATGGCGAACGTCGCGCACGAGTCCGCAGGCGCGGGCCGCTGGCCCGACCAACCCAAGCGTCTCGGCCACTTCGCTCGCGAGGACGCCCGTGTCTTCGAAGCGCGCCATCACCGACGATGAGTCCCAGAGCAGCTCGACCGCATTTGCGGTGTCGCGCTCGGACGCTGCGAGGCGCGAGAGGAGATCCTCGATCGTCGAAGCGTCGATGTCGAATCCCACGCCACCCGGGCGGATCAACCCACGACCGAAGCGGCTGCCGCAGATCATGGCGGTCATATTCAAGTAGTCGCCGCGCAGCCGGCCGCAGAAGGATGCCGTTGGCAGGAACGCCACATCGTTCGCGAGGGCGCCGAGGTCTCCGACATGATTTGCTAGGCGTTCGAGCTCCAGGGCGATTGCGCGCAGCGCCTGCGCCCGGGGCGTCTTCTGGCACCCCGCGAGCGCCTCTAGCACCTGGCAGTAGGCGGTCGCGTGCCCGACGGTGGTGTCCCCGGCGAGCGTCTCGGCATAGTGAATCGATCGCCGGTTGGGCCCGCCGTGCATCGCCCTCTCGACACCGCGATGCTGGTAGCCGAGCGAGATCTCGAGGTGGAAGACGTTCTCGCCGTGACACTGGAAGCGAAAGTGTCCGGGCTCGATGACCCCGGCGTGGACGGGACCGACCGCAACCTCGTGCACCTCGTCGCCCTCGACCCGATAGAAGTCGGTCACGCCCACCATCAGCCCCTCGCCGTCGGGTCGCGGGAAGGCCTCATACCCCGGCCGATACGATCGATGGAAGCGAACGGGCTTGAACCACGGGTGGCCTTCGGCACGCAGACCGAACTGCTCGGCGATCTCTCGCTCGAAGAGATGGACCTGGGGACAGCGCGGGGTCAGCGCCTCGAACGACGCGCCGCGCACGCGGGTGCGAGCCAGGTGAAGACGAGACTGCCGGTTATCGGCGAGCACGAGCACGAGCGACACCGTCTCGGGCTCGGGGTCCGCCATTCCGAAGAATGCCGCGACCCGCAGCCCACCGGCCACTCCCTCCAGTAGGGCACTCGCGAGCTCTGCGGGTGCGAGCTCGGGCAAGGCATCGCGCTCGATGGCTCGGGCGTTTCCGGTTGTCGCGAAATTTCGACGTCTCACTCCAGCTCATGGGGCGGCCGCCACGAATCGCGTGGCCTCGCGGAGGAGATGCTCGAGAGGCGCCGGAATGTGCAGACCGAAGAGCAACACGATCGCCATCGAGACGACGACCGGGGCTCCGGTGAGCAGACCGTCCTGATAGCTCGTGCGCCCGGCTGCTGGCGACGGAAGCCCTTGGACCATCGTGACGACCGTCCGGCCCATCCCCACGAACACGATCATCAGGAGCAGCAGGACTCCCCCAGCAACGAGAATCCGGTCCGCTGCGAACGCGCGGCTCACGACCAGGAACTCGCTCACGAAGGGTCCGAAGGGTGGAGAGCCGGTGATTGCGAAGAAGCCGAACAGGAAGAGCGTCCCGGAGAGAGGGACCCGGCGCATCGCGCCGCGCACATCATCGATCGACTTGCTGTCGAAAGCACGGTGGATGTTGGCCGCCGAGAGGAAGAGCACACCCTTGGTGAGTCCGTTGTTCAGCATGTGGAGTAGAGCGGCGAAGATGCCGCTTCCGCCGAGCCCCACTCCCAGCACCAGGATTCCCATGTGCTCGATGCTCGAATAGGCAAGCATCCGCTTGAAGTCGCGCTGGCCCACCATGAACACCGCCGCCACCGCGATCGAGAAGAGCCCGAAGAAGACCAGCAACCCGGCGGCGTAGGTTCCTTCTCCCGCCGCCTGACAGATGCGGAACACGCGCACGAGGGCAAGGAAGGCGCAGTTGGTGAGTCCTCCGGCTAGAAGCGCCCCCACGACGCCGGGCGCTTCGCCATAGGTGTCGGGTTTCCAGGTGTGCATGGGCGCGAGGCCCATCTTGGTGCCGTAGCCCACCGCGAGCAGCACGAACGCCACCCTGAGCCACGAGCGGCTCATGTGCCCCGCACGCGCGAGAAGGTCCGAGAAGAGCAATGACGACCCCTCGCCGAGCGACGCATACGCGAGGAAGAAGGAGCCGAGCAGGGCGAGCGCAATGCCGACCGATCCGACGAGGAGATATTTCCAGGTCGCCTCGATCGACCGCGGCGTTCGGTTGAAGTAGATGAGGGGCGCAGTCGTGAGCGTCGATGCCTCGACCGCGACCCACATGAGCCCCAGGTGCTGTGCGCACACGACGAGCGTGGTCATCGCGAGGAAGATGAGGAGGCACGGAACGAACACCCGATTCGAAAGCTCACGCCGATAGCGCAGGTAACCCACCGCGTAGAACGCGCACAGTGCGAATAGAACGCTCAACAAGAGGAGCACGAGCCGCCCCGGCGGATCGAGCGCCAGCCAGCCTCCGAACGCGCTCTCGCCTGGAGCGCCGACCGCAACGAACGCGAGCACCAGGTGACCGACCGCCGCCACCGGCAACACTAGCGGGCGATGCCTCTCCGATGGGATCATCGCTGCGAGGCCCGCAGCGATGATCGGCAAGGCGATCAGGCAAGGGAGCAGCACCGCGTCACTCCTTCAGGGACGAAAGCAGCCGCGTATCGAGCGAAGCGAACTCACGGTTGATGTGGTGGATGATGATGGTCACCACGAAGATGCCGACGAACAGATCCAGCAGGATTCCGACCTCGACGAGGAAGGGCATGGCCTCGACGAGCAGCATGCCGAAAATGAAGATCCCGTTCTCGAGCACCAGATAGCCGATCGCCTGCGTGATGGCCTTGATGCGGGTCGTGAGCAGCAGGAAGCCGGTCACCACCGTCGAGAACGACGCCGGCACGATCAAGAGCTCCCGATGCTCGGGCGCGAGCGGAAGCCCCGAGGCGAAGCCGATCGACAGGAGCGTGCCGGCCGCGCCGAGCAGCATCGTGGGAACGAAGCCGATGAGGGGCTCGACCTCGCGCTTGATCTGCGCTTCGCGCAGCGCGCGGCGCAACATCCGAGGGATCACGCTCCCCTTGAGCAGGACTGTTGCAATCGCAACCAGCCCGGCGTTCCAAGTGGCGCGCTCGCCGATCAGCATCGGCATCACGCCGAGCACCACGCCCTGCACTGCCGCCGCCTGGATCAGGGCGCGGATACGACTCGTGCCCAGCATGAACAGGTTCAGCAACAGGATCCCGACCAGAAGCAAGTTGGCCGCCGAAAGTCTCAGCATGAGATCCCCTCTCACGCGAGCGTGAGAACGAAGCCAAACACACAAAGCATCGCTGACGCGACGAGGAGCGAGGGCACGTAGCGAAAGCGAAGCCGCGCCATGACCGACTCGACGATGCCAATGCCGACCGCCATCACCAGGACGCCGGCGACGAACACCAGCCAATCGAGTACCCACACGCCGAGCGTGAAAGGCAGTGCAATATGCAGGATCGCTGCCGAGAGCAGGAACATCTTGATCGCCGCGCCGTACAGGACGAGGCCGAGGAGAGGCCCGCTGTGGTCGAGGACCATTACCTCGTGGATCATCGTGAGTTCGAGATGCGTGTTGGGATCGTCGATCGGAACGCGTGAGCCCTCGGTGAGCAGCACGACGAAGAGCGCGACCGCAACGAGAACCAGCGCAGTGGCGGGCAGACCCTGTAGCGGCAAGTGCATCGGCGCGTGAAGCATCGGCGTCAGGCTGAGAGAGCCAGAGAAGCGCACCAGCACGACGAAGCCCGTGAACAGCGTCACCTCGGCGAGACACGCGAACGACACCTCGCGCGCCGCCCCCATGCCCTCGAAGGCGGAGCCCGTATCGAGCGCAGCCGCCGCCGTGAAGAAGCGGCCAAGCGCCAACAGGTAGGCGAACAAGACGAGATCGCCTGTGAACTGGACCGGAGCGTCGAACGCTCCGAAGGGAAGCAGCGCTCCCGCCAGGACGACACCGCTCACGGTGACGAGCGGAGCGGCTCGGAAGACCCAGGTCGTGGTCTTGCTGAAGACCATCTCCTTCCGGAACAGACGGACGAGGTCGTAGTACGGCTGGAGCAGCGGGGGGCCTCGTCGGCCGGCAAACCACGCTTTCGTCTTGTTGATGACGCCGAGCAGTAGCGGCGGAAGCGCGAGGAGCACTCCGAAATGAATCAGCGGCGTCACGATCTGGTTCACCGCGCCACACCTCCATCGGAGCTCATCGCGCCACCAGGAGCACGGCGACGACGGCGAACAGCACGTACAACAGGTACATCTGCACAGGCCCGCCCTGGAGCACGTGCAGCCGCGAGAGGCCCCGATCGGCAGCCTCCATGAGCGGCAGAACGACGCAATCGAGGACCGCGTCGGGCGCCTCGCTCCGAACCTGCGCCGTCGTCGGGAACGCGCCGTGCAACTTCGGCGGCGCCTGCCGGGACCGCACGGCCCAATGGAACAGACCCACCAGCGTCTCGGAGAAGGACGAATCGCCGTATTGCATGCGCGGGGTGGGCGCTGCGTAGCCGCAGTCCCAGGTGACGACGGTCGAGTGTCGGGTGAGGCGCCGCCGAAGGACCGCGGCGGTGAGTAGGGCGCCCGCGATCAGGACGACTCCGCCTGCGGAGATCCAGGCCAGCGGAACGAGCACTCCGAGCGGTGGTGCCGCGTCGGCGAGTCGTGGATCCCAGGCTGCCAGCGCTCCGCGAAGGGGGACGACCGCGACAGTCGGCACCAGGCCGACCAAGAGGCAACCGATGGCGAGCGCGAGCATCGGCGCCAGCATCCCTACTCCTGGATCGTGCGCGCGCGCCGCAGCTGGCGTTCTTGGGGCGCCGCCGAAGGCGATGCCCATCACCTTCACGAAGCACGCTACGGCGAGGGCTCCGATCAGCGCAAGGGCGGGCGCTGCGAGCGCGGCCCACGCCCAGTCGGAAGCCCCGGCGAGGACCGCCGCGCGCAGGAGCCCCACATACAGGAACAGCTCGCTCGTAAAGCCGTTCAGGGGAGGGAGCCCGCAGATAGCGAGCGCGCCCACCAAAAATAGCGCGGACGTCCAGGGCATGGCTCGGGCGAGCCCGCCGAGCGCGGAGATCTGGCGAGTTCCGGTGGCGTGCAGCAGGTTGCCGGCGGAGAAGAAGAGCAGCGGCTTCATCAGACTGTGGTTCAGGACGTGGAGCAACGCTCCGCCGAGACCCAGAGCGACGAGATCGGCGAGGCCGAGGGAGCGCCCGATCGACGCCAGACCCACACCGATCACCACGATGCCGATGTTCTCGATGCTGCTGTAGGCAAGCAGACGCTTCAGATCCTGTTGGGCCATCGCGAGGGCGATTCCGAGCACGCCGGACACGGCTCCGAGCCCGATCAGGACACCTCCCCACCACACGGGTGGCTCGGCCAGAAGGCCGCACACGCGCACGACGCCGTAGATCCCGACCTTCAAGAGAACACCCGACAGGAGCGCCGACACATGGCTCGGCGCGTTCGCGTGCGCGCCGGGAAGCCACACGTGGAGCGGCATCAATCCTGCCTTGAGACCGAACCCGGCGATCCCGAGCGCGAAGAGCGTCGTCGGGAGCCAGGTCGGCACCTCCCTCGAAAGGCTCGGCCACAGCGCGAAGGAACCCTGCGCATGACCGAGCAAGGCGAAGAAGGCGATCAAGCAGAGCGTGCCCGCGTGGGTCGCCACGAGATAGATCCACGAGGCTCGGCGCACCTCGGGGCGCTCTTCCTCGGTACAGATCAAGAAGAACGCAGCGAGCGCCATCACTTCCCACGCCAACAGGAACAGCACGGCATCGTCGGCCAGGACAACCACCATCATCGCCGCCGTCATGATTCCCCACCAAAGTCGCAGGCCGCGGCCGTTTGCGGGATGCTCGCGCTCGCTCCAGTAGCTGGAGCCGTAGAACGATCCGAGCGCGGAGATCACCAGGATCGGGATCAGGAACAGCGCCGAGAGGCCGTCGAGCGAAAAGCTGGCGCGGCCGACGGGAAGTGCGCCGAGGAGTGCGGCTTGGGGCTCCCCGGTTCGTGCGTGGAGCAGGAGGCCGGCAAGCCCGAGCGCCGAGCCGATCCCATTCAGTGTCGTCGCGATCCGCTGCCCCGTCGCGCCGCTGCGCCGCAAGAGATCAGGGACCCCGCTGAACGCGATGCACAGCGCCGCAGCCAGCTCGATCACAATGGTCGAAGGCATCATGCGCGTCTCGATCCGCAAGGCGACGTCGCGCCGCGGCTCACCATCCGAGTAGCCGTGCCGCGATCTCTCGGATCGGGACCAGCGCGATGAGCAGGACGCAGAGCGTCAGCAAGATGTACATCAGATAGTGTTGGATCCTGCCTTGCTGGACCGTTCGAAACGGAGCCAGGGTGCGCCGGAAACCGCCCCAGAGCGGTACGAGCACGCCATCGAGAACCTGTTCCGGAACCACCGAGTGGAAGCTGCGCGCGGGCGCGAACAGCTCTCGGCTGGTGGCGCTCTCGGAGTGCGGCCGCAGCAACCAGGCGAACAGGCCGACGAGGATCGCGGCGAAGGACGACGCCGTGTAGGCCATCGTCGCGCTCGGCCGCGCATAGCCGCAGTCCCAGGTGACCGTTTGTGCTGGCTTCCTTCGCCGCAGGCGAAGATGCAGCAGCAGACACCCACCGAGGACGGCAAGCCCGAGCACGGTGTTCATTCCCATCAAGGGCTGCCACGGCAGGAGCTCTCCGAGGGCGGGCGGCGCCGGGCTCAGTGGCAGCCACGTCCGAATCACTGGGTCGAGGGCCGACAACGCGAGCACGGGGAACACACCGATCGCGACGCAACCCCCCGCCAACAGGAACATCGCAGCCTGCATGCTGATCGGACACTCGTGCGCCTGCGCCGCGGATTCGGAGCGGCTGGGACCGAGGAAGACGCTCCCGAAGGCCTTCACGAAGCACGCGATCGCCAGCGCCCCGGCCATGGCCAGAAGCGGAGCGGCCAGCGGCGCCATCGACCACACTCCGCCATCGCCGTCACCGCCGATTCGAAGCAGGCCGATGTAGATCAAGAGCTCGCTCACGAAGCCGTTGAGAGGAGGCAGCCCGCAGATCGCGGCGGCGCCGACTGCGAAGAGCGGTGCGGTGCGCCGCATCGACTTGGCCAGCCCCCCGAGACGATCGAGGTCGCGCGTCCCCGCGCTGTGAATCACGGAGCCGGCGGCCAGAAACAGCAGCGACTTGAAGAGCGCATGATTCCAGACGTGCAGCAGACACCCGCCGAGACCCAGGGCGACCCAAATCGGGCGCCCCGCGCTGACGCCGACCAGGGCGAGACCCATGCCGATCACGATGATTCCGACGTTCTCTACGCTGTGATAGGCGAGCAGCCGCTTCAGATCGTGCTGCCCGAGCGCGAAGAGAACCCCGTAGAGAGTGCTGGCTACGCCGACCGCGAGCAGCAGCATCCCGACGGCCGCGGGCGGTGTCGGGAGGAGCGTCAGAATTCTCAGCAGTCCGTAGATGCCCATCTTCAGGACGACACCCGAGAGGATTGCCGACACGTGTGATGGCGCGTTCGCGTGCGCGGAGGGAAGCCAGAAGTGCATGGGAACGATGCCTGCCTTGAGACCGAACCCGAGGAACGCGAGCGCGAACAGCGCACTCGTGAGACTGGACGCGCCGCCAGCGCTCGCCAATGGCCGAAACTCCAGCGAACCGGTCGCAGACCACAGCAAGCCGAATAGTCCGAACAGGACGAGCGTGCCCGCATGCGCCGTCACGAGGTACACCCATCCGGCTTGCTGCACTTCGGCCCGATCGTCCTCAGTGGCGATGAGCAGGAACGCCGAGACCGCCACGATCTCCCAGGCGAAGAGAAAGGCGAGACCGTCGGCCGCGAGGACCACGCCCACGAGGGCTGCGATCAGGACACCGAACCAGAGCCGCAGCCATCGCCCGTTCTCCGGATGCTGCGCCTGCTTCCAGTAGCGGGTCCCAAACAGCGTCGCGGCTGCCCCGAGGACGTAGACTGGCATCGAGAAGAAGGCGGCGAGGGGGTCGAGCCGCAGATGCAGGGCGAGTTCAGGGAGGGCTCCGCCGAACGCAGCCGTCTCGATCGCACCCGTGGTCAGCGCGCTGAGCGCGGCCAGCGCACCGATGAGAGCGCCACCCACCAAGACGCAGCTGGCAATCCCCTGGGCGACCTGAGATCGGCGCCCGAACCCGAGACCCGGCACTCCGCTCGCCGCGATCAGCAGCATGGCGACGAGGCTCAGGTCCAGACGCATCTTCCCCCCCCAACTGACCGCGATCCGCGTTGCCCCTCCGGGTGGCATCATCCTTCGCCCGCATTCGCGCGAGCATTCGGAGCCGCTGCCGTCACCGCAGCCTCGGCCGCGTTGAGCGCCTCGAAGATGTCCTCGCGCGAGGCCTGCGTTCGAACGGCCGCCTTGAATCTTGGGTCGCGCAGCGCGAAGGCGAGACGCGACAAGAGGTGCAGATGCGCGCGAACGGTCGGACTGACGAGCGTGAAGAGCGTTGAGACGGGCTGGCCATCAAGCGCGCCGAAGTCGACGGGTTGCTCGAGGAAGCACAGCGTCACGGTAGGGCGCGAGAGGTGCAGGACGATGGGATTGCGCACGTGGGGAATCGCGATGCCGTCTCCGATCCCCGTCGACCCGAGTGCCTCGCGCGCGAGGAGAACCTGATAGAGGAATGCGGGATCCACGTCCTCGGGCAACTTCATCGTGTCGACGACCGCACGGAGAACCGATTCCTTGTCTCGGCCCCCGACCCGGTATTGGATGCCACCCGCGCGAAGCGCATCCTCCAACGTCGGAGGCGGTCCGCCCTCGCTCTCGGGCTCCGCGAAGATCTCCGGCGAGACATGCATCTTGCGAGCGGTTGCCCACTCGAGGAGTTCCGCGCGATTGATCCGGTACTGGTCGTTGATCCGATAGGCCGGAAGGAGGCCCTGTTTGATCCAGCGGTAGACGCTCTTCTCCGACGTACCCAGCAGCGCGGCCGCTTCGCGCACCGTGAGCTTCTTCATCCTCGCATGCCCCTCACGAGCGGGAATGTCCCGCAAATCGAACGGCGGTCAAGGATGAGACTTTGTGGGACATGTGTCCCGTGGACGGCACCAACGCTAGCTCTGGGTCAGCATTGTCTCTCCTCGCAACAGTGCCAGGGCAGCCTCACGCTCCGTCACAGAAGCGAAAACGCCCCGACCGCAACCGGCCGAGGCGTCTCGGGAATCGCTGGCGCGCCCAGCAAGACTCGAACTTGCGACCTTCAGGTCCGCCAAGACGAAATCGCCCCAAGAGGTGACGCCAGGTTGCGCCACGAGCTCTCCAAGGGGCTGCAAGGGGCAGCAACGAGTGACGCCTAGAACGGCCTCCCGGCTCTATCCGGCTCCGGCCGAAGCGCGTCGGCTTCGCCTCCGTGCCCGCCGGATCAGCCGCGCGGCACCCCGGCTATCAGCCACCCGCGGGTCGCACCTGGCGGACGTGGCCGATCAAAACAGTGAAGCGGCGCCACATCTCGGTTGGCGCTCCTGACAACAGGATCTTGTCCTGACGCCCCGGGGCTGAAACCTACGCCCGGTACTTGGATCCGTGGTCGCCGCTCCACGGAGTAGAGTGCGCGGACCGCCCTCGGATCTCAAGTAGATTCTTCGAGCCCACACTCCGCGCCGAGAAACCCTTGTGCGGAACGCGCCTTCGGGTCTTGGCCAGGACGCTCCTCGGCGTCCGCTTGGTCCCCGTGAATAGCCAGCGTGATGACCCGCTTGGTGACGGACTCGAGATGGGCACGAAGCGTCGCGTTCAGCTCTCGAAACTCGGGCCAGAGCACCTCATCTGCGAACGTGCGCGTCACCCGCGCCATGACCGTGGTGCGCCGCTGGCCGGAGTACCGATACGGCTTGATGCCGTACCGCCGGAGCAAGGCAATGAAGAGAGACTTTGACCAGGCATCCGGAAGGGAGAAGCGGTACTCGACTGTGCGCTCAGACTTCTCGAGCTGCTCAAGCCGCCCCCGGATACGATCTCGCGCACTCTCCGCCGCGGCTCGCTCGCCAGCACTCGTAGTGCGCGCGAAGAGAGCTTCGATCTTCCGGAGCTTCTCGATGAGCCGTTCTTCCTGCTTTTCCTGCACCTGAACTTCGTCCTTTCTCTTCCGGCTTCATGCCGTCGAATGCATGGAAACCTCGATCAGTGGAACGTCTGGGCTCCAAGTAGGCCGACGATCGCATCGCGAGCGAACATACAAGAAGCCGAGCTTGCTCTGTGAGGAATCCCGTTGGGTCCAGTCTGAATCTGAAGGAGGTCCTTGGCTTCTGTGATCTCGGAATCCCCGGCTGCGATCTCGAACTGGAAGGCGACCTCGTTCAGGATGCCAACGACGGAGCGGTCCCTATTCTTGCCGAAGCTGACGGAACGCAATGCCGAGACCTCGGCTGCGATTCGTTCCTCGGGAATGCCGAGCACTTCGAGTTGGGCACCTACGCAGACCGACAGGGTGCTCGCAAGCTTCGAGAGAGGCCGCTCGGCAAACACGACAGCCATGAGGGTTCTCTCATTGAGTCCGACGATGAAACGGCCTTGGCGGACGTCTGTCGATTTGAGCGACCAGTCGCCGAGAATGGAGTCCTTGGTCGGCGGCGCTAGCGGACGCGGCGCCCCGAGCTGCTTCCAAAGCCGTGCGGTCGGCATGAGTACGGGCATGCTCGTGCTTCCCTTGGCCGCCTAGTGGACAGACGGTTGGACGATCAGCTGTGGCCACCCGTGTACTCCCGAGTGTCGACCGGCGGACGCCGCAGTCCAGGTACGTCTTGTCAGGCCGCTCCCTTCTTTCGACCTCGTGTTCTCACTGCAGCCATGTAGGCACGGAGCACCGCGTTCATCCGGGACTGGTACTTCGGACCCTGTTCCTTGAACCAACGCAGCACGTCCGAGTCGACACGCAGCGAGATCGGTTGCTTGGGGCCTGGATGAACAATCGTTGCCTTCGCCCAGAAATCCACCGGAAGATCCGCGAGCTCGGGCGGCGACGTTTTCTGGATCGTTCTCTCAGTGGTCTTACGAAGGAGAGCCAGGTTGGCTCGGCCACGAGCGGGCCGCTCAGTCCTGCGCGAGAGCTTCGAAGTACGCTTGGCGCTCACGTCGATTGCTCAGTCGGGCCGAGATGCTCCGACGCACGACCTCGCCTCCGGCCTCGGCCCGATCGGTGTAGACGACGGTGAGAAGGAGTCCCTGCGCCATTCCGATGGCGAGGACTTGGCGCTCCCCGTAGTCCCGGCGCGTGTCGTCGCGCTCCAACGTGGGGCCATCGAAAATGAGCCTGGAGAAGGCGAAATCGAACCCGCGCTCGCGCAGGTTCTGGACGCTCTTCCGGCGGTCCAGCCGAAGCGCACGCTGCGACTGTACAGCCGTATATACAGTCGCGCAATGCTTCAGCTAGCGCCAGAGCGGCCCAACCGATTGGTGCTCACCTGCGCGGCCCAGCGGCCGCCGAGCCACCAAGTGGGCGTCGAAACACGCGAATGGACGTCCGCAGACACTGCCGGAAGACAAGGGGAAGAACTTGCGGACCTGAAGGTCGCAAGTTCGAGTCTTGCTGGGCGCGCCTCCGTTGTAGAATCGCAATGGTTCTCCTGCGCGGATGGCTTGCTTGCATCCAGCATACTCCCCGTGGAGTAGGCGCAGCTGGATCGGGATTCCGCCTACGTCCATTCCAGACGGCTGTTGTCCGCCGAGTTGGCTGCACAATGGCTGCACGCAAGACAAGCGTAGGACGCTTGACCAACTGAGCTACACCGCTCGCTCAGACCTCCGGTGCACGTTAGTGGGGGCAGCTGCGCCGCAGACCAAAGAGATCGACTAGCTCGGTCCCGCCGCGGTAGTCGCATGCAGGGTACGCCTGGCCATTCGTGCGCGACGCGCATAACGTCCGTGCGTCTCGCTGGCGGCGGCGACTTCGTCCATTCTCCGATCGCCACCGGCCGCTGTTTAGCGGCACCGGCGGGCTCTGCCGGCTCTTCCGTGGGCTCGGCTGAGCGCCGCTTAGGAGGGCTGCCCATGGCGGTACACAGGAAGGCCCGACGCAAGAAGGCCGCGGTCCGGAAGACGGCAGGCGGGCAAGGGAAGGCGAACCGCGGGCAGCGGGCCGCGGCGGGCAAGAAGAACTCGGCGCGGTCGAGGAAGCGGGTTGGGAAGAGGCGCTCGAGCCCCCTGCCCGCGCGCCCGCGGGCCACCTCGCTCGGCGAGCGGCTGACCCAGCTGGTCGAGCACGCGGGGGCCGGCTTTCTGCGCCGCGCCGTCGACGTGGGCGGCGCTGGCGTCGCGGCGCTCCTTCCCGGCAGCGAGGAGATGCGACGCGAGGTGGGCGCCTACGTCCGAGAGCTCCGCGAACTGGCCGGCCTGACGCTCGACGAGCTGGCCGCGGCGCTCAAGCTCTCGGATCATTCCCTCATGGCCGCCGTGGAGGCCGGCACCGCGACGCTCTCCATCGAGCTCACGCTTCGGCTCGCCGCGATCATCGCCCGCCACGACCCGGTGCCCTTCGTCTCGCGGCTGGTCCGCACGTACAACCCGATCCTCTGGCAGCTGCTCGAAGACTGGGGGATCGGCGAGCTGCCGCTGCAGCTCGAGCGGGAGCGCGAGTTCGTCAACGTCCTGCGCGGCGCCGAGGCGGCGCGGGCTCTCAGCGACGAGGACTTCGCCCGGGTCCTCGCCTTCACGGGCGCGGCGTTCGAGATGGCCCTCCACTTCGCCGGGCGCTAGTCACAGCGACTCCCTGGCGGTGCGCGGCAAAGGTGGTCGTGGTCGGGTCATGGTGACGATTCGCCTGGGCGACCGGCGTGCGGAGCTCCCCGACAGCAGCACAAAGAAGCGGCTGCACGACGACACCGTCCGACAGATCGTGGCCGACCTCGGACTGAGGTACGACGAGCTTCCCGGCCCGAAGAGCCGCATATGAGGGAATGGCGAACGTGCTTCTCGATGCCCGAGCGACCGCCGCCGCAGTCGTCAACCGCTACGCAGCGCGCTTGGCGGCAAACCGTGCGCCCGTCGGCCGCCGGGCAGTTGCCGGACGAGGGGAGGCTTGGCAGAGATCGTCGGGGATTCCATTGCGATGGGTTGGGCGGTCATCTGGCCGCCGAGGGGGCTGCCTTCGCAAACGGTTTCCGCTCGCGCTTGGGAGGGATTCTGAAGCGAAGGCGTACCGGCGTCGCCTGGGCAACGGGCGTGCTCCTGCTCGTGGCGTTCGGCGTGGTGGCCGCGCATCATGCCGAGGGGCGGCGCCTCGCCGAGCTTCTGCGCAGTGCGCGGCTAGCCTGGCTGGCCGCTGCAGCGGCGCTCCAGGTTGCCACCTACGTGTGCGCCGCCGCGGTGTGGCAGCGCGCATTGCGCCGCAACGGCGGCGTGCGCCGGAGCGTGCGCAGCCTGGTCCCGCTCGGGCTCGCCAAGCTGTTCGCCGACCAGGCCCTCCCCTCGGCGGGAGTGAGCGGGACACTCCTCGTCGTGCATGGGCTCCTCCGACGGGGCATTCCGCGCGGGCTGGCCATCGCCGCCATGCTCGCCGACCTCGTGAGCTGGTACGCTGCTTACGCGCTCGTAGGCGCCGTCGCGCTCGCGATCCTCTGGCACCGCGGCGAGCTGCACGGCGCCCTCGTCGCGATCGGCTTGGTGTTCTTGCTGCTGGCGACCGGCGTCCCGCTCGCGATCCTCGGCTTGCGCGGCCGCGAACGAATTCTACCGCGCTGGGTCCAACGCCTTCCGTGGGCCAACGAGGTATCCAGGGCGATCGCCGACGCCCAGCCCGGTGCAATCTTTGGCGGGACTCTGGCCCCGGAGACCGTGACGCTCCAGCTCGCGATCTTCGCGCTCGACGCGATCACGCTCGGCGTCATGCTGCGCGCGATCGCAACACCGGCCGACGCGGCGGTTGTATTTTCGAGCTTCGTCGTCGCATCGATGGTGGCCACGCTCGCCTGGGTGCCTGGCGGGCTCGGCACCTTCGAGGGGACGTGTGTGGCCATGCTGCACGTGCATGGCGTAGCGATCGAGCCGGCGCTGGCCGCCACACTCCTCGCGCGCGGCTTCACCTTCTGGCTTCCCATGGTGCCGGGACTTGCAATCGCGCGGCGCGAGATGATGCACGGGACGGCGAGCGCTGGGCTGACAGCCGGGGCGGAGCCGCCGTGACAGAATCAGACTCATCTCTACACGGCTTTTGGGACAGGCCACTGCGGGACCTGCTCGAACTGCTCCAGGCAACGCCGGCGGGCCTGACTTCCGAAGAAGCGACACGGCGGGTGCGTCTGTACGGCCCCAACAGCTTTGTGCGGGAGTCGCGCTTTGCAGGGCTGATCGGTTTCCTCCGCTTCCTGGCCAATCCCCTCGTCATCATCCTTCTCGTGGCCAGCGCCATTACTCTCGCGCTCGGCGACCCGGTCGGCGGACTGATCATCATCTCGATGGTCCTGCTCAGCGTGCTCCTGAACTTCTTGATGGAGTTCCAAGCTCGAAAGGCGGTGGAGGAGATTCGGAAGCAGGTCGCCACAACGGCTGCCGTTGTGCGTGACGGGCGAGAACAGGAACTGCCGATCGCGGAACTGGTCCGAGGGGACGTCGTCAGGCTCAGCGCCGGAGACCTCGTGCCGGCGGACGCCCGCTTGTTGGAAGCCAAGGACCTGCACGTGCGTGAGTCGTCCCTCACCGGAGAGTCTTCGCCCGTCGAGAAGGCAGCGAATGATCTTCCAGAGGGGAAGCGTGCCATTGCCGACGCGAGCAACAGCGTCTTCCTGGGCACTGCCGTGCAGACAGGGATCGGCACCGCTGTCATCGTTTGCACGGGAAGAGACACCGCTTTCGGCGGGATTGCCCAGCGGTTGGTGCTGCGGCCGCCGGAGACCGAGTTCGGCCGTGGCATACGCCACTTCGGGTTGATGATCACGCGGGTGATCATGCTGCTCGTCCTGTTCGTTCTGCTGGTCAACATCATCTTCAAACGCCCGCTGCTGGAGTCTTTTCTCTTCTCTGTCGCACTCGCGGTCGGGATGACGCCTGAGATGATGCCCATGATCATCACGGTCACACTGGCCCAAGGTGCGCGGCGGATGGCCAGAAAGAAGGTCCTCGTCAAGCAACTTGCGGCAATAGAGGACTTTGGGAGCGTGGAGATCCTCTGCAGCGACAAGACGGGCACCCTGACCGAAGGCGAGATCGTGCTGGACCGGCACGTGGATGTCCAAGGCAAGGAGGACGACGACGTCCTGCGGTTCGTCTACCTGAACAGCTACTTCGAAGCGGGCATCAAGAGCCCCTTGGACGACGCGATCTTGAAGCACGAGCGCCCTGCGATCGTGGAGTACGAGAAGGTCGACGAGATCCCCTTCGACTTCAATCGCAAGCGCCTTTCGGTGGTGGTGCGGCGAGGGGATGAGCACCTCCTGGTCACCAAGGGCGAGGCCGAGAGCGTCTTTGCCATCTGCCGGACGGTGACCATCGACGGGGCTCCCCAGCCGTTCGACGAAAGGCGCCGCGCTCGGGCGGCTGAGACCTTCCTGAAGCTGAGTGCCGATGGGTACCGCGTTCTCGGGGTCGCGGTGCTCCACGTCGACAAGGCGGATGCCTACACACTGGCGGCCGAACAGGGCATGACGCTGGCCGGGTTCGCGGCCTTCCTCGACCCACCCAAAGAGGGCATTCTTCCCGTTCTCGAGGCGCTGAAACAGAATGGTGTCTCCGTGGTCATCATGACCGGCGACAACCAGTACGTAACCCAGAAGGTGGCGCGCGACGTGGGTCTGGCAGCAGATCGCATCGTCACTGGGAGCCAGGTCGATACGATGGACGATGCCGCTCTGGCCTACCAGGCGGAGAACGGCGCCATCTTTGCCCGCGTCTCTCCCGAACAGAAGAACCGGGTCATCCTCGCCCTGAAGGCGCGTGGACACGTCGTCGGGTACATCGGGGACGGCATCAACGACGCCCCGTCACTTCACACCGCCGACGTTGGCATTTCCGTCGTCAACGGCGTGGAGGTGGCGAAGGACGCCGCGAAGATCATCCTGCTCGAGAAGGATCTGGCAGTCTTGAACGACGGGGTCATCGAGGGACGGCGCAGCTTTGCCAACATCATGAAGTACATCATCATGGGTACGAGCTCGAACTTCGGCAACATGTTCAGCATGGCCGCGGCATCGCTCTTCCTGCCATTCCTGCCGATGCTGCCGACTCAAATCCTGCTGAACAACTTTCTCTACGACATGTCGCAGATCAGCATCCCCGGCGACAATGTCGATCCCGCCCTGCTTCACCGGCCCAAGCGATGGCAGATCGCGTTCGTTCGCCAGTTCATGATGATCATCGGCCCCATCAGCTCGATCTACGATTTCCTCACGTTCGGGGTACTCCTCTGGGTGTTCCACGCTTCCACGAACGCGCCGCTCTTCCGGACCGGCTGGTTCGTGGAGTCCCTGGCAACACAAACGCTCGTGGTATTCGTGATCCGGACGGCAGGCAGCCCAGTCAAGAGCCGTCCCAGCGGGCTGTTGCTGATCAGTGTCCTGGCCGTCGTGGCGATCGCATTTGCGCTGCCGTACACGCCGGTCGGGAACCTGCTGCAGTTCACTCCGCTACCAGCGTCGATGTTGGGTACGATTGCGTTTCTCGCCGCGACGTACCTCCTGGTCGTGCAGGTCGTCAAGTCGTGGTTCTACCGCCGACACGCGCTCCTTTGATTGGAGCGTGGCCGGCGCGGATCAGCTGCGCGCCACGGATGCAAGGGGGCCAGCCCGCATCGCTGCCCCGCCTCGCACCGAGAGCGGTTCCGTCGTCCCCTCGAGGGCGAGCTTGAAGAGGTCGGCCACCGCCGCACCGAACCCGAGCGCCAGGTCCCACACATCGGGCACTGCGCGTTCGCATGCGATGATTCCGAGGTCGACCGAGTCCGCGTAGCTCACCACCGTGATGTTCATGCCCGCGCCTTCCATCAGCGGTCCCAGGAGATGGGCGGCGGTCAGCGTCGCCCCGGAGGCGTAGAGCGGAGTCGCCGGCCCGCGGACGTTCGAGATCACGAGGTTGTGGAGGGGACGGTGTTGGCTGGCGAGCTTCTGGTCCGAGTAGAAGCGCGCGGCGCCTCCGAGAAGGCTCTTGGATGTGAACTCGGCCCATTCCCCCAGCGCGCTGACGCCAAGCTGGGTATGGAGCTGCATCGACGACACCGCGGCGTCACGCACTGCAAAGAGCTGCTCCACCGGATCGGCCAGGTGGACGGGGAGGTGGACGAGGAACGCAGAGACGCGGTTGCCGTACGTTTCCAGCTCGTCCGGGCTCCTCAGCGAGACCGGGATCGCCGCCACGAGGGGAACGTCCGGTGCGCCGCCGTGGGCCTCCAGGTAGTTCCGGAGGGTCTGGGTGCACGCCGCGAGAACGACGTGGTTCACGGTCGTTCCGAACACCGAATTGATGACCTTCACGTCGGCGAGCCGGGCCCTTCCGAAGGCCACGGTCCGCTGGTGCGACGTCGCCGCGTTCCAAGGCATCCGGGGTGCGCTGAACGGCATTGGCATCCGGGATCCGGTCTCAGCCCCCTTCACCGTCGACCGGATGACTCCCGCGACGATCGATCCCGCGGTGTCGCGCAGCAGCCGGGCAAAGCGCGCGACCCGCTCGGGCAGCCGCGCGAGCGCGTGGGCCAGGAGCGCCGCACTCGTCGGAGCCGGCTCCGCCCGCGCCTGTTCGAGGGACCGACCTGCATCCTCCACCTCGGGCGAGGGGTCGAGCAGGTGGAGGAGGAGCTGCGCCGCCGAGACGCCGTCCGCGACGGCGTGGTGAAGCTTGAACACGAGGGCGACCCGGCCCTCCGCCAGCGCTTCCACCACCCAGACCTCCCACAGCGGCCGCGTTCGGTCGAGGGGCTGTGCGGCAATCTGGGCCACGAGATCGCCGAGGATCCGCTCCGACCCAGGAGCGGGCGCTCCCACTCTGTGGAAATGGCTTCGCACACGAAAGTCGGGATCGTCGATCCAGACCGGATGGTCGAGGCCGAATGGGACCGCGGCCAGCCGCCGCCGGAAGGGCGGCAGACGCGACAGCCGTTCCTCCATGACGCGGCGAAGTCGCTCGTACGAGTAGCCGCCGCGCGCGCTCGAAGGATCGAGGAGGAGCGTTCCCACCATGTTCATGGGGGTGCTCGGCGTTTCCAGAGAAAGGAAGGCGGCGTCCAATCCGGACAGCGATACGTGCGGTCGCATGGGGGCTCGATCCTTGGGAGCTCCGCGGTCCGGGCTCCCGTTCACGAACGACGGTCTCGCTCCCTCCCACGGTCCCGGCCTACCCCATCACGCCGGCGCCGGTGTCCTTCTCCGGCTTCTGCGCGATGAGCGCCTCGGTCGTGAGCAGCAGGGACGCCACGCTCGCGGCATGCTGGAGGGCGGCACGCACGACCTTGGTGGGATCGATGACCCCTCCCGCGACGAGATCTTCGTACACTTCCGTCGCCGCGTTGAAGCCGAACGCTCCACGTCCGTCCTTCACCTTCTGCACGACGATCGCTCCCTCGATCCCGGCGTTTCCGGCAATCCAGCGCAGCGGCTCCTCGACCGCACGGCGCACGATCCTCACGCCGGCCCGCTCGTCCTCTTCCCGCAGGCCCTCTTCGAGGCCGTCGAGTGCCCTCTGTGCGCGGAGCAGCGCCACGCCGCCGCCGGGCACGACACCCTCCTCGACCGCAGCCCGCGTCGCGTGCAGCGCATCTTCCACGCGGGCCTTCCTCTCCTTCATCTCGGTCTCGGTGGCCGCGCCCACCTTGAGCACCGCCACGCCGCCAGCGAGCTTCGCCAGCCGTTCCTGGAGCTTCTCCTGGTCGTAGTCTGAGGTGGTCTCCTCGATCTGCTTGCGGATCTCGTGGCACCGGGCCTCGATCTCCTTTTTCGCGCCCGCACCTTCGATGATGGTGGTGTCGTCCTTGTCGATCACGATCTTCTTTGCGCGCCCGAGCTCCTTCAGCGTCACGCTTTCGAGCTTCACTCCGAGCTCCTCGGCGATGAGCTGGCCGCCCGTCAGGATCGCCATGTCCTGGAGCATCGCCTTGCGGCGATCCCCGAATCCGGGCGCCTTGACGACCGCACACTTCAGGGTGCCCCGCAGCTTGTTGACGACGAGCGTCGCCAGGGCATCCCCTTCGACCTCCTCCGCCACGATGAGGAGGGGCTGGCCCTGCTTGGAGGCCTGTTCGAGGAGCGGCAGCAGATCCTTCATGCTGCTGATCTTCTTCTCGTGCAGGAGGATCAGCGCATCCTCGAGGATCACCTCCATGCGCTCGGCGTCGGTCACGAAGTAGGGCGAGAGGTAGCCCCGGTCGAACTGCATGCCCTCGACCACCTCGAGGGTGGTCTCCATGGCCTTGGCCTCCTCGACGGTGATCACGCCTTCCTTGCCGACCTTCTCCATCGCATCGGCGAGGATCTTCCCGATCCGCTCATCACCGTTGGCGGAGATCGTTCCCACCTGGGCGATCTCCTCGCTCGTGCGCGTCTTCTTCGACTGCTTGCCGAGGTCCTCGACGAGGACCGCCACGGCCTTGTCGATGCCGCGCTTCAAATCCATGGGGTTCATCCCGGCGGCGACCAGCTTGATCCCCTCGCGAAAGATGGCCTGCGCGAGCACGGTGGCGGTGGTCGTGCCGTCGCCGGCCACGTCCGAGGTCTTGCTCGCCACCTCGCGGACCATCTGCGCGCCCAGGTTCTCGAAGGGATCCTCGAGGACGATCTCCTTCGCCACCGTCACTCCATCCTTGGTGACCGTCGGGGATCCCCAGGACTTCTCGATCATCACATTGCGGCCTCTGGGGCCGAGGGTCACACGCACGGCGTGGGCCAGCTGGTCGACACCCCGCAGGATCCGCTCCCGGGCGTCCTGTCCATATTGGATCTGCTTCGCTGACATGATTCGTTCCCCTACTCGAGCACCGCGAGCACGTCGTCCTCGCGAATGATCAGATGTTCGTCACCCATGTGTTGGATCTCGGTGCCCGAGTACTTGCCGAAGAGCACGCGGTCACCCTCGTGCACGTCGAGCGGCCGGAGCTTGCCGTCCTCACCGACTTTCCCTTCGCCCACGGCGAGGACCTTGCCCTCCATGGGCTTCTCCTTGGCGGTGTCGGGGATGATGAGTCCCCCCTTGGTCTTCTCCTCTTCCGCGATCCGCTTTACCAGGAGTCGGTCGTGCAGCGGTCTCACCTTCATCGCTTGATCCTCCCTCACTGGCCCGCGGTGGATCGGCGCCCGCCGATGCAGCCTGTACGTCTTGTGCTCCACGCGCTCCCCGGGAGCTACGTGGGCCGAGACGCTGGGGCGGCCTGGGCGGGACGTCGGACTAACGAAGCGGGTTCGATTCATGTTGCTAATGATATCAAGCAGTTTAAATTTATCAAGCACCGGCACCCGCGCCGATCGGGAACATCCCGCCGGCGGAGTTCGAAGCGATCTACGCTCAAAGCCGAGAAGGTCCGGCCACGGCGGCCGGACCCAACTGACCGAGTCTCCGGAGAACCCGGGGCGGACTCGCTGAACGGGCGACCAGAGAACTGGCTCGGTGGGGAGCGGCGGGCGGAGTCGCGCGCCGTACTCGCGCGCTCGGGGCCACAATCAGTCCCTTCCCTGCATCGCTGCCGTCGGCGGCCCCGGTTCATCGGATGAAGCATCCTGGGATATCCAATCGGCGAGCAGCGTGTAGACCACCGCGAGCACCACCGGCCCGATGAAGAGGCCGATGACGCCGAACGCGATGAGCCCACCGATCACCCCCGCGAAGATCAGCAGCAGCGGCAGGTCCGCACCCCGCTTGATGAGCATCGGGCGCAGGACATTGTCGAAGGTGCTGCAGAAGATCGCCCACAGGAGGAAGCCGGTGCCCCACAAAGCTCCGCGCGTCGAGTAGACCCAGATCACCGCGGGGATCAGCACGAGCGCGGGCCCGACCTGCGCGATGCACAACATGAAGATCACGGCGATCAGAATTGACGCGAACGGCACGCTGACGACCACCAGCCCAATGCCAGCCGCAATGGACTGGGAAATGGCGGTGACGACGACACCGAGCGCGACGCCTCGAATTGCCTGTCCGGCGAGATGCACCGCGCTTTCACCTTGCGGCCCCGCGAGGCGCCGGGCAAAACGGTTTGCGCCGCGGGCTGCTGTCTCGCCGTTCGCATACAGAATCGCAGCGATGATCATCGTGAGTAGGAACTGCACGAACAGCAGCCCGATACTCCCCACCTTCCCCGCGAGCCAGGGGGCGAACGCGCGGGCATAGGGCGAGATTCGCGCAGCCACTTCCTCCGGACCGGCGGCCGCGAGCTGCTGCCAACGCCCCGCGATCTTTCCACCGACCACGGGCAACCCCTCCACCCAGGCCGGGGGCTGCGGGAGCGTGAGCGTCGCCAGCGATTTCGACCAGTCCGCGATCCGGCCGGCGTTCTCCACGATGTTCTCGATGCCGAGGGAGAGCGGTACCACCAGAGTTAGCAGCAACGCGATCGTCATCGACGCCACGGCGAGCGAGCGCCTGCCGCCCAGCCACGCCTGGGCGCGCAGCAAGAGCGGCCAGGTCGCGACGGCGATCATCGTGGCCCAGGTCAACGCGAGCAGGAATGGCCGTACGATCCAGAAGCTGCTGCCGATCAGTACGCCGAGGGCGAGGAGCTGGAGCGTGGTGCGGGCAAGATCGGACGACCGATTGGTTTGCACGGGGTCCTCCAGTCTTCAGGTACACGCGGTCCGGAAATGTTCCACTACGTCGGGACGGACACGAAGCGGTCGATTTTACCGACCTTCTTTCTCCACAAAGCGGGCATTTCGGGGCTCGGAAAACTCTGGCGCGCCCAGCAAGACTCGAACTTGCGCAACCTCTCTCGGGCAGATTCCACCCGTATCCACGGTCGCCGCCTCTCGTCTGAGATCGCCGGGTTACTCGCTCGGCAAGCGTCCAGGGTTGTAAGCCACCGTCATCGGTTTGCTGCCGGTTTGCTACAAAGTGACTGCACAACCGAAACGTGTCATTCCTTTCTCCACGCTTACTCGGAGACGGTATTCTACGTCCGGGAAGGGATGCTCGGTCAATTCCCGACGAGAACCTGGGCCCGTCGGTACGCCGACGTCGAAGTGCGAGTCCAGCGTCATCCCGAGGCGCGCACGCCTGTCCGATCTGCGGTGTTCTCCAGCAAGGTTTCCTCCGCGGTGCATTCGCAGTACGCTGCGCTCGTCGAATCGGGATTCACGGTACCCTGGGATTGATGCAAGTCCGCCCCGCTCGACCGAGCGTCGCGCTGCCCGAGCGCGCTGGTCGGATGGCGCCGGGCCTGCCCGCGCTGCTGCGCTACCAACGCGAGGATCTTCCCCACGACCTCATGGCTGGGCTCTTCGTGGCAGCCGTCGCGTGGTGTCGCGTACGCCGACCTCGCTGGCTTCGCTCCCGTCGTAGGTCTCTACGCGAGCATCCTGCCGCGGCGTACGCGCTGTTCGGCACGTCGCGGCAGCTCGTGATCGGTCCCGATACCGCCACCTGTGCGATGGTCGCTGCGGCCCTTGCGCCGCTCGCCGGCGGCGACGCGGCGCTCTACCAGTCGCTCTCGGTCGTGCTGGCGCTCCTCGCAGGCCTACTCTGCATCGCGGGCAGCTTCCTCAAGCTCGGCGTACTCGCGGATTCCCTCTCCCGGCCGATCCTGATCGGCTTCCTGCACGGGATCGCCCTCAGCATTCTGCTCGGCCAGCTCGGCTCGTTCGCTGCGCTGATGCTCTCCGCGCACTTCCTCACGCAGCTCCCGGCAGCCCTCGTCACCGTGATCGGGGCGGCGCTAGCGGTGAAGCTGTTCGGTCTCGACGCCCAGGGCGTGACAACGGTGGGCGTCGTGCCTGCCGGGCTGCCGCCGATCCGCTTCCCGAGCATCCCACCCGGATCGATCCTACGGCTCGTCGCCGACGCCCCGGGCCTCGCGCTGGTCAGCTTCTCGAGCATGATGATCACGGCGCGCAGCTTCGCGTCGAATGCTAGGACGGCGACGTCGATCGGGAGTTCGCAGCGCTCGGAGCGTCCAACATCGCCGCGGCACTCTTCAGGGCTTCGCGGTGAGACAAGGGCGTCCTCACAACGATTGTGAATCTCGCTATATTTACACCGAAAACTGTTGTCCTCTCTGAGACCGACGGTTCCAAACGATGGCGAGTGCCCGTCGAAGCGCCGGCCGCACGCCGACGCGATACCGAGGTCGCTATTGCGGGGAAGGGTGAGTCGCGGAGCCGCGCACCTCGCCCTCGTCGGTCTTCGGCGCGTGGCGCGCTCAGTTCAGCGGCCAGGCCCCACCGTCCCGAAAGATGTGCCAGCGCTCGGGCGCCACGCCTTCGAAGGCGATGGCGTATCGGGCCGCGTCGCGGCCCTCGCCGGTGACGTCGCGGATCACGACGCCTTCGACGCGTTCGGGCCGCATGCGCGCCACTTCGCCATAGATCTCGGGGTCCAGCTCGCCCGAGTCGCCGATGAGCAGGAAGCGCCGCAGCGGGAAATCCTCCATCAGCCGCGCGATGACCGCGAGCTTGTGTGCACGCGATTCGCCGCTGCCCGGAATCAGGGTGTGCCAGGTCGTGCTCTCGCGCAGGTGCATGCTGCCCGGCGGAAAGCCGGCATCGCCCAGAAAGGTGGCCAGCGCCGGCAGCAACTGGATCGGGCTGGACGAAAGGTAGTGAAAGCGCGTCTGCGGATTGCGCGCCAGATCTCGGTAGCGCTCCGCCATGCCCGGTACCGGCTTGAAGGCGCGGACGAAGGTGTTGAGCAGCACCTGCTGCTGGCTGCGCACCTCGGTGATCTTCACCGTGTCGTCGATGTCGGAGATGACCGAGAGTCCCGATGCGGGCACCAGCAGCGCGCGCCCTTCGATGCGCCGCGCCGGGCCGGCCACCCGAGCGTGAAAGCGCAGCCAGGGTGCAAGGCGCGGATCGGGCTGGACCGGCACCGTGGTGCGAAGCTGGGTGCGCCCGCCCTCGTTGCTAGGGGGCATGAAGACATGCGGCGTGCCCTGGCCGAAGTCGATCTCGAGCACCGTGCCTTCTTCCGGCTCGGCATGAAAGAGAGAGGTGCGCCGCGCGTACCGACGGCGCGCCGCCGGCGACATGGTGCTGAGCTCGAGGCCCAGGTAGCGGGCTAGACCGGCATCCAGGGCCTTGTGCCGGTCCTTCTCGTGGATCCAGGCTTGCACATCGACCTCGATGCGTCCGTCCTCCAGCTGGCGGGCCGTGCTGGGCAGGAAGAGCGCATCCTCGTCGGGTTCCAGCGGCTCGGCCTTGGCATGGGCATCCGATACGGCGGCGGCGGTGAGCAGCGCGAGCAGGAGGGCGGCGAGCAGGCGGCGCCGCCACCCATCAGGAGCGGAGCTTGGATTGTCCTCAGCGGCGCGCTCATAGGCGCAGAAGCTACTCATAAAGGGCAGCCCGTCCTTGGCCGCGGTGTGCGCGCTGCGGCTGGCCTCGAGCCAACCCGCATGCGCGGGAATCAAGCGGGCCGCGGCGTCTCTCGCTCCACGGCGACCTCGGGGCGCGGGGCGTCAGGACTTGTTCTCCTCGGGCATGTAGGCGATTCCTCAGAGCAAGGGTGCAAGGGGCAGGATCCGCTCGATCGACCGGAGGAAGCGTCGCCACGTGCTGGCCGGATCGTGCGGCTCGACGAGCGGCCGCGCCGGCTGCTGGGTGATCCAGGCGACGTCGTCCTCGTCGACGACGTCGGCGATGCGCCAGGCATTCTCGGGCGCGAAGTCGGTCGCGAAGGCGTCGAGGAACTGCGCCGCCAGCTGTGGGCTGTACACGACGAACACCATCTCGGTGTCGAGGTTTTGCGAGCGCGGGTCGAGGTTGAACGATCCGATGAACACCGTCTTGCGGTCGAACACCGCCGCCTTTCCGTGCAGCGCCAGGCGCGCCTTGGAAGTGGCCGGGCGCGCGATGTACAGCTCGCGGGAGGCGGCGTCGGGCTTCATCTCGTAGAGCTCCACGCCCAGATCGACCAACTGTGAGCGCCGGTTGGCGTAGTGCGCGTTGACCGGGACCTCGTCCGTGGTGGCGAGCGAGTTGGTGAGCATGCGGAGCACCACGCCGCGCTCGCGCAACGCGTGGACTGTGGGCATCTCCGCGTTCGGCAGTAGGTAGGCGTTCTCGAGGACGATCTCGTGCTCGGCCTGAGTGGCCAGGGCGGCCATCTTGTTCCAGACCACGCCGGGCGGCGCGTCGAACGGGTTCGCCACGCTGCTTGGATCGTCGTTGACCAGCTCTGCCGGGCCCCAGACCACCTTGCCTTCGAACTGCCGCAGCCAGGCCAGTGCGGCGTCCTCGTGCGGCAGTGCATAGGGGAACGTGGCGCGATCGGCCGCCACCCGCACTGAGAAGCGCTCGAGCGCCTGATCCCGCTCGGCCTGCGAGGCCGGCGTCACCAACGAGCTGATCGGATAGGTCCACTGGCTGTTCCAGTAGCTGTCGAAGGCAGTCTCCGTCTGCGACACCACCGGACCGATCGCCAGCAGATCGAAGTCGCGGTAGCAGATCTCCTCTCCCAGGCCGAAGTAGTCGTCGATGAGGTTGCGTCCGCCGACGACCGCCACCTGGCCGTCCGCGACGAACAGCTTGTTGTGCATGCGGCGGTTGAGCTCGGTGAAGCGCCCCACGAGCTGCATTACGCGCGTCCTCGGGCGCACGAACGGGTTGAAGACGCGTACGTCGATGTTGGGGTGGGCGTCGATTGCTTGGAAGGCGAGGTCGTAGCCGATGGCCCAATAGTCGTCGATGAGCAGGCGCACGCGCACGCCGCGATCGGCGGCGGCGATCAACCGTTCGAGCAGCACGCGGCCGACCGTGTCGCGACCCCACTGGAAATACTGAGCATCGATGCTCGACTTTGCCACCTCAGCCATCGCCACCCGCGCCTGGATGCCGCCTTCGCCGGTGTTGAAGAGAAGGAAGCCCGACTCGCCCGGGTGCTGCGCCGCGGCCGGGGTGGTCAGCTCACCGAGCGTCGTATGGCGCGTGTCCAGCAGCGCGCTCGACGGCGGACGGACGACGTTCGTGGGGAGCCCCGCGCACCCGCTCGCCACCAGGGCGACGAGAAGCCATCGAAGTTGACGCATACCGCCTCCTCCTCTTTGCTCTTCGTCACGGAGAGCCGCTTGGGTCGTGCCTGCTGCGCGGGCTGGTCGCCGTTCACGCGTGCAGGAAGAACAAGACCCCATTTTACGTCCGAGAAGGAGTCTTGGGTCAACGTCCGTGGGGATGAAGCGGCTTCGAGAGGCCAAGGGCCCCGAGGTGCGCGGGAATCAAGCGGGCCGCGGCGTCTCTCGACCGAGTGCAGGACGACGTGTCCGGACGCCTGACAAATCGCTTTGTGGGCTTGCGCGAAGTGGCCGCTACGATTTTGGAGGATCGTCGGACTGGTCGCGAGATTCAAGCCATGGAGCGTCTCGAGCGATCGGCCACGAGTCTGACACTCGTCGGCCTCGTTCTCGCGGCGGTGCAGGTCGGTGTGGCGCTCTGTTCGACCTCGCTCGCATCACGATTCGCCGCTCGCTCACGCAGCGACGTGTATCCACCCCCAAGAGTGGCCGAGCGCGGATGGTTTCGATGGCCCCCCGAGTCACGCATCGGTGCTCTTCGATCTCCTCAGCGATCGGCGAAGAGAAGCCATGCACCGCGGCTGGCCCTCGATCCCGGAATGGGTCTTCTGCTCCGAGGCAGGGACTGCCCTGGATGAGCGGAACGTCGGTCGGTCGTGGGAGCGAGTGCAGCGTCGCGCCCAGAACCAAGGAGTGCGCCCGCTGAGGCCGCACGCTGCACGGCACACCTTCGCCACGCTTCCCCTGCAAGCGGGGAAGAGCGTCCGGTGGGTCGCCGATCAACTGGGGCATGCGGACCCGGCTCTCACGATGCGCGTCTACGCCCACGCGCTACCGAGCGAGGCCGGTGATCTCGCGTTCGCGGATTTCGGGAGCGACTCCGAGCCCATCTCTGTTGGCTCTGAACGGGCTCTATCCGGCTCCACCGGAAGACCGCGAAGAGGCCGAGATGCGTAACTCCGCGAAAAAACTGGCGCGCCCAGCAAGACTCGAACTTGCGACCTTCAGGTCCGCAACCTCTTCGGCGGATCTTCCGCCAATGTCCGCCGCTGTCTGCTTCTGTGCGTCGACGCGGGGTTAGGAGCTGCGCGCGATTCCGCCAATGTCCGCCCCAAGCGGCGGTTGGCTGCTGAGTTGGCTGTACAGTGGCTGTACGCGCTCCTGCGCCGCACATCGTGCGTCGGCCCTCGCTTGTACAACACGAGCTGACGGCCTAGCGGGAGCCCCCGGGCTGGCCTGACGATCGTGGCCTCTGACCCCGCCAGGCCTTCAGCAAGATCGAAGTCGACGTACGCGGCCCCGGCGTGCACGTCGAACGTGACGCCCCGGAACGACTTCAATCGGCGCTTGACATCCGAGAGAACGCGGGCAGACCAAGCTCTCCGTTCCGCACCACTCGACGCGACGAGCGACTTGTCATAAGGATCGAGCCAGACCTCTGGATCAACGAGCCCGTGTTTGGCGGAGAGGACGGCACGACGACCCCGAAGGAGCGAGGTGTAGAGGTCCTTCGCCGGGGCCGCGACTCCGCGCTTGCGTTTGACGCAGCCGATAAGGCCGATGCGCGGTCGCTTCGCGGTCACTGCGCTCGTCGCGGCGCGCGGAGCTACGGATTCGCCGGCGCGCACACCTGCTGGATTGTCGCCGTCGGTGGCGCGAGCAGCGCGCGACGAATGATCACCGCGTCGGCCAGCGTGCAACCGCTGCTTGCACCAACGTCGCACAGCTCGGGCTTCGTCAGGATCGCCGTGGGCGGCTGCAGCAGCGAGCGTTGCACCATTACAGCGTCGACCAGCGTCACCCGGCCGTCGCCGTTCACGTCCCCACACTGGCACGCGTCACCGATCCCGTCCTTGGGCGAGCCGACACCGATTCCGCCCGTGTCTTCCTGACCGGGGTTCGCGACGTCGGGGCAGTTGTCGCTGACGTCGGGCAGTCCATCACCGTCGCGGTCGGCGAACGTCGCGACGTTGTTCGCCGCCGCGAGGAGCTGGGCGCTCGACAGCATCACGGGACCGCCGGTCAGCGAGGTGAAGGTGGTGTGGATCGTGAAGCCGCTGAACGCGAACGATACGATGGTCATGTCTCGGGTGACGTCTCCCGAGATTTGCCCGACCGCGGTGCCGCTGCCGGTGAAGGGAAGCATCTCGACGAGTGTTCCCGAGACCACCGTGAGTGACGTGAGCACGCTCGACTCATCGATCGTGGTGCCCGGAGCCAGGGGATGCAGAATGAACGCCAGCTCCTCGTTGCCCGAGAAGAAGTCGCCGCTTTGGAGCCCGAGCGAGTTGCCGCCGGAGAACGTGACATTGACGGTGACATCGTCACCCTGATTCAGGGTGATGGGGGCGAAGGGGATCTCGGCCGAGACCCAGACCTGACCGATGTGGAGGGAGACGTCGGCGGTATCGTGGATCGTTCCGAGAGCGGGATCGGTCGTGAGGTCCAGCACGGAGGACTTGGCTTGGGCGCGGTCCGCGGGGGCCGCGAGGCACAGCAACACGAGCCCTGCGCAGACCAGTCGCCCGCAGTCCATCGTCCCTCCAGCCTCCCCTCGCTCCTGAAGAAGAAGTGGTCGGATTCGAGGGGAGGTGGCGCGCGGAGATCTGCCAGAGACGTCCGAGATCGTCTCTCCCATGTTCATCGACGCAGGATTGGAAGCCAGCCGGGATTCCACCGATGTCCACGGAAGACCATGGACTACCACACCTGGCTCGCGTTGGCAGAGCACGCTCGCGACATCCGCGCGCACGTGGTCCGCAACGACTTCGACCTCGAGTTGGAGACCGCCCAGACAATCGTCCGTGGACCGAGCCGAGGGCGCCGCTCGGGTCCGGCGACGGGCAGGCCAACCAAAGGGAAGCCAGGCAGGACTGGAACTACCCCGTGTCCCCAATGCGGGGCGCTCCTGCGGCCGGGCGCGGAGTTCGCAGGAGGTCCTGTGGGCCCTAGCTGCAGCGACTGGCTCACCCACGGCAGGTGTCAACGTCGTATCAGCGGCATGAAAGCGAAACGCCCCGACCGTAACCGGCCGGGGCGTTTGCGTTTGCTCTGGCGCGCCCAGCAAGACTCGAACTTGCGACCTTCAGGTCCGCAAGACACGAAAGGGCGTAGGAAGGGCGCGAGGATGCGCGTGAAGCGCGGAGAGCGGGGGTAAGGGGCGCGCTTGGCGGCGATGGAGGCGGCCGCACGGCCCCTGGCGACCCTCTCGAACGTCCGGCGAAGGTGCACAGCGCCCATGGCAACGCCGAGAGCGAAGCGGTGCGCAAGCTCGACCGCGAGCCTGAGCGTCCACCCGTCCACCGAAATCGAGCTCGCCCACCGCGCGGCGCGGGGACTCAGCTTGACTGGCGAGAGAAGCGCGGCTCAGCGCGCGGCCGCCTTGCCCCGCTCCAGCCAACGCGCACAATCCGGCGCCAGCACACGCTTCACCGCCTCTTCGTAGAGCGCGAGGTCGGCGGCGGTCAGCGCGTCGCGCCAGCGGCCATTCGTGCCCTTGTGGACGAACGTCTGCGCGCCGCCCTGGAAGCTCCAGCTCATGTCGCCGACCACCTTCTCCGGGTCGCGCTTCACCGTCTCGAAGCGGCAGGCGTCGACGACGTGCGGCCAGCGCGCCTCGGGCACCTCGATGCCGAGCCACGCGGCCATGCTGCGCATCTCGTCCTCGAGATCGGCCAGGAGGTCGGTGTAGTGAACGAGGCGGACGTTCGGGAGCTGGCGTGCGTCCCACCAGGTCTTGCAGTGGTGGAGGTGCGACCAGTACGGGTAGCCGTCGCTCTCCCACTCGAACCAGCCACGCGTCATCCAATCCTTCCAGCGCGCGGCGACGTCGCCATCGTACACCGGGAACGGATCGCCGACTCGCCCCGGGATGCTGTCGACGAACGCGTGATACTGCGGCGTATGGCTCCCCCAGTGGTTCAATAGCGAAATGAAGACGTCGCGCGCATCGCGCCCCACGACGACGTACTGCGCGTCCCCGTGGTACGGGAGCCCGTCGAGCGGGAGGTGCGACTTGATGCAGCGCCGCGTCTTGTGCGAGCCGAGGAAGTTGAGCACCACCTCGAGCGGGAAGAAGCGGGAATCGAGCCACGGCGCGAGCTGGGTCGCGGGCATCGGGATGCCTTCGGGGTGGAGCAGGTTGGCGACGATCGTCTGCATCCAGGTCGTGCCGGCCTTGTAGGACGTCGAAATGACGATGTCGCCCGGCCGGTGCTCGAAGTAGCGCCAGCGGGTCGAGTCGAGATGGTGGTTCTGGTAGATCCGCTTCGGCTTCGCGGGCGGGAAGGTCGTCGAGACGGGGGTCATGGGGACTCCGTTTGGGGCGGGGCACTTGGGCGCAGCGGAGCGCGCGGCGCCGACGGCGGGATGCTATACGGCTCGACGCGCGCCTGCCCTGCGAGCCGTCGCTCCGGGACGAACGCGCGTCAGCTCCCTATCCCCCCGCCGTGCGGGTCCTGGCGTGACGGCGCGGCGGCGCAGATGCTCGTCGCGCGTTCCGTCGGGACGCTTCAAGCGCCTCGCGCGGTTCGACTGCCCTCCGCTGATCCCGTCGCGCGCGCACCGAGGGTGCGCGCCGCTTCGCAGCGAAGAGGCCCGACACGGCAACGCCGCGTCGGGCCTCGCAAAGCTGGCGCGCCCAGCATGACTCGAACATGCGACCTTCAGGTCCGCAAGTTCTTCCGCAGGTCTTCCACCAACGTCTGCGGACGTCCATTCGCGTGTTTCGACGCCCACTTGGTGCTGGGTCGAGATTCCGCCTACGTCCACTCCAGACGGCTGTTGTCCGCCGAGTTGGCTGCACAATGGCTGCACAGAAAGGCAGGCGTGGCTAGCCTGACCAGCTGACCTACACCAGGGCAACTGCGCCGCAGATCAAAGAGATCGACTAGCTCGGTCCCGCCGCGCCAGTCGCAAGTGGGGCACACCTCGCTGTCGTGCCCGGCGCGCATTGCGTTCGTGCGTCTCACGACCCGGTGCCCTTCGTCTCACGGCTCGTCCGCACGTACAACCCGATCCTCTGGCAGCTGCTCGAAGACTGGGGGATTGGCGAGCTGCCGCTGCAGCTCGAGCGGGAGCGCGAGTTCGTGAACACCCTGCGCGGCGCCGAGGCGGCGCGCGTGCTCAGCGACGGCCACACACGCGGCCGGGCCGCCCTGGCGGGTCAGTCCCGTGCCGGCGTGAGGCTCACCACGACCGGTTCGACCACGCCGTCGTCCCCAACGAGCAGGATCTCAAGGTTCTGATAGTCGCCGGGCGGGTAGTACAGGTAGCCGGTCGCGGAGAACGTCGGCGCGAGCACCGCGGCATGGAGAGCGCGCTCCTCGAAGCCCGCAACATCCGGCGTGCCCGCTCCACTCGAAGCGCCACTGATCGCGCCGAAGAGGCCGCCGACCGCGGCGCCGGCCGCCGCGCCCAGCCCGATGCCACCGGACACCGCGCCGAGGATGAGACCGCTCAACGCGCTCCCGATCGCACCCATCGCCCCACCCCGAGCGGCTCCGATGGCGCCTTGCTTCACGGCGCCGGGCAAGGTGTACCCCCCGGCTTGTCGCGCCGCCTCGCCGGGGGGAAACGGTGCCGTCCGCGCCTCCGAGGCGCCGCGCGCGAACGCCTGGCTCGGGTCGAGTCGGACTGTCCCAGCACGCCCGTTCGTCATCGCCACCGCGATCGGCTGTACGTCGCCGAGCGGCTCGAGCACTTTCGCCACGATGCTCATCTGCCCGCGCTCGGGCGTCGGCATCGGCAGGGTCACGGCGGCCTGCTCGGTCGCACACGCGGCGACGAGCAGGAGCGAGATCACCGAGATGCCAATGGGCCGCATGATCCGCCAATAGTCGGCCAATCCCAGGGACGTGCCGCTGCGAACTCAGAATCCCAGTCATTGCAACAAGCACCGCTACCAGTTTTGGCGAAGGTCAGTTCCCGATCCGTGTTCGGACCATCAGAATGTGCTCCCCTTTGTAGAAGCGGTCGAACGTGGCGCCAACATAATTCCACTTGTCGGCAGGATCGAACCATACCTCCATCTTCGGGACGAAGGGCGCGATCAGAATGCCGAGCCAGCCTAGGTCGGGCTCGATCTCGATTCTTGCAAGCTCGCCAGGATACATCGTCCACCGTTCTCGTTTCGTGACCACCGATGCCTCGATGGGCATGATCTTCGGCCCTGGTAGACAGTTGAATGAATGGAACTTGATCCGCTCGCGCTGGCCCTGCCGCAAGCGGCCGACGACGAGCATCAGCTGTGCGACACCAGCATAGGTATCGGCTGGAACCGCGAGGGTCGACCGACGAACCTGAGCAGCACCGTCCACATATTCGGTGCACGAAGCCGCACCGGACTTGGTGTCCAGACGATCCACAATTCGCAGAGATCCATCCGCGTCGAAGAACGAGTGCTCCGCACTGAGGAGGGTGCGCGCCTCCTCCGGGGCCCCCAGCTTCAGTCGCTCCAGCTGCCGATCGTGCCTGCCATCGAGATACTCGTTCTCCCCTTGGACCACCTCTATGCCATCCATCTGGGTGACGCTGTAGTGCCCGTGGCCGATGATCTGCCCTTCATGGGGGCTGAAGATGGTGACGTCGCTCGGTAGGAAGTCGAAGGCGGACTCGGACTCGGGGTCCACGCTGGGTTCAAGAGCGTTCGAAGAACCAGCGCCCGTCAGAATTGAGGTCATCAGAGCGTCGAGCAACGCTAGAACGCAGAGTCCATTCCTCATACTTCGCTCCTGATCCGGCGCGCCGCCCGAAGCTCGCGGCCAACCGTCGGTCAGGCCGTCGTCCTGGGCCGCAGGCGGCACTTCGCCGCGATGACGGTCGGAACGAACTCGCGGGCGATGCCGGGACCGACCCGCCCTTGCGGACCCGGCGCTCGAGAATGAACGCTCCGGCCCGCGGATCGCCCCGACATCGCCCGACGCGCTCGCCGCCACCTCAAGGAACGATCACTTCAGGCTCGCATCAATGTAGGGCTGTGCCTCCTTGATTTTTTCGACGCACGTATCGTAGTGCTTGCTTTCCCGTGCAGCCGTCGCCTCCGCAAGGACCCCTTCCGCCTTTGCCCACTCCACTTTGGCGCTATAGCCTTTTGATTTCGCGTAATCGAGCTTGCCATAAGCGGCGGTGAGATTGTCTGAGCACGCTTTGGGGTCGGTCGAACCGGACGGTGAAAAGGCCGAACATGCCACCAGCGGCATCGCCGCCAGTGAGCAAGCAATCGCCTTGGAGAGAACTCGAAGACCACTCATCGAAGGGTCTCCTCTTCGCCTCACTCTCCGGCCCGCGTCCATCAACGGCTAGAACGAGGCGTGATCTGGCCGGCCTAACGACCTCGCGCGAGGAGGTCACGGATCTCGCGGAGCAACGTCTCCTCCGCCGGCGGGGCGGGAGGTGCGGCCGGCGGTGCGGCTGCCTTCTGGCGCTTGAGCCGGTTCACGCCCTGAACCACGAGAAAAATCACGAAGGCGAGGATCACGAAGTTGATGATGGTGTTGAGGAACGCGCCGTACGCCATGACCGGCGCACCGGCCTTCTTGGCTTCTGAGAGAGCGGCGAATCCCTTGCCCGAAAGATCGATAAAGAGGTTCGAGAAATCGACATTCCCGAGAAGGAGTCCAACTGGAGGCATGATCACATCGTTCACGAGCGAGTTGATGATGCCTCCGAATGCTGCCCCGATGATGATGCCGACTGCCATGTCGACGACGTTCCCCTTGACCGCGAACTCCTTGAACTCACTGAGCATGGACATAGGTGGTCCCTTCTGACGGGGGGCCCGGCCGCGCCACGTGGCCGGGGCGAAAAGGCGGTTCAACCGCCGAGGGCTTTCTTGATCTCTTCGAGGGTGCCCATGTTCTTGTTGAGCTTGTCGAGGCTGTCCTTCATGTCGGTGATCGTCGTGCCAAGCTTGGCCGCGGAGCCGAGCGCTCCTCCCGACTCGCCAGCCTTCTGCATCAACTCCTTCCCGAGGTCGCCCGTCTGTGCCTGAGCGGTCGGGTGTATCGTCATCCCGCAGACGTAGCCCCCTGCGAATACCGCCCCGAGCAGCCCGGCTCTGAGTCCGCGTCGAACAAAGCTCATTGCGTATCCTCCAGCGTTGATGTTGTCGCTCGTGGGACCCGCGCCAATGGAAAGGGAACGAGAGTCAGATCGAAGAGCGTTCCCTCCGAGATCCCTAAGAACGCCTGGGCAAGCGTCGTGCCCAGAACGGGAAGGAACAAACAATCGCAGTCATTCGAGGTTTCGCGCGCTCGGCTGCGATGAGAGAGGGCGGATCCAGCGCCACAAAGACGCACACGAGGTAGCATCGCGCGACGCAATGCCTCAGGGAATCGTGACCGCAAAGGGTGCGGGAGTTTGCACCCGTCTATGATTCGCCACTATCCGTCGGGCGTTTATCCGGTCGTGAAAAGGTGGGAGTTCGAGCCGCCGTCGGCCCGTGGTGGACGGCGAATCCGCCCGGCCACATGGAGGGTGCGCCTAGAGAGCGAAACGGCGGCAAGCGCCCGACCCGCTCTGCTCTCCTCGAACGGCTTCAAGAACATCTTCCTGTCCAACGTTACGGCCAGTTTGATCTAGACCGCATCAAGAATCGTGCAAGCCGGATAACCTCGCCGCGCGTTGCGCGCAAGAGACCCCACCCCCCTTCCGCGCTTCTGCCCCTTCTTAGAAATTTTTATGATCGTGATGGCGTGTGCGAAGTGGCCCGCGATTCGGTGCGCGTTTTGTTCTTCCGCGGGTCTTCCACCAGCGTCTGCGTACGTCCGTATGTTTCGACGCCCGACTTAGTGATGGATCGAGATTCCGCCTACGTCCACTCGGTGGGATGCCACAGTGGCGCGCAACTCCTGCAGCTCGAGGACCAGCGCGTCCTTCGGGACCGCGCGCACGTCGTCCGCGCGACTGGCGTTGATGCCCTTCTCGCGCAGCTTCGCGACGATGGTGTCCGTAAGCTGGCGAGCGATGGCGTGGTCCTTGTCGGTCCGCGGCGGCGGCTCGAAGTTCGCGCCGAGGACATCTCCGACCAGGTCGTCGAGCGGTGGCACTCATCGATGACGATGAAGTCGAAGTACTCGGGCGGAATCGCCGCGTTGTAGACGACCGGGAGCGCCGCCTTCGTGGCGTCTTCATCGTGCGAGAACTCCGACTCGTCTTCCGCCTCCGGCGGTAGCTCGGGCTCGCCCTTCAGCATCGAATAAAGACGCTGGATCGTCGTGATCACCACCTTGCTCGATGCGGCGACCGTGTTCGTCGTGAGCCGCTGCACGTTGTACAGCTCGGTGAACTTCCGGTTGTCGTCGGGCGTGCGGTAGTTCTGGAACTCCTTCTCGGCCTGCTTGCCTCCTAGCGAGGCTGGAGCGACCCCACAGTGACCCCACAACGGAAACGGCCGGAAGCTCCTCGTCGGTAACTCCTAGCCGTCACGGGGAATTCTGGCGCGCCCAGCAAGACTCGAACTTGCGACCTTCAGGTCCGCAACCTGACGCTCTATCCAACTGAGCTATGGGCGCGAATGAGCAGCGCTCTGGAACGCGAGAATCCTAGCGGATCCGGTCGCGGTTGGGTCGAAGCCCGGGTCCCGAGGGGGCACGAATTCTGATCTGGACTCGGGTCCAACTTGCATTTAGACTCGAGTCCAATGGACAGCCCGAGCTCCTCCAGCGTCCGCCTCCGCAACAGCGCGGCCCAGCGCGCCCGCATCCTCGACGCGGCGCGGGAGCTCTTCGGCACGCGCGGTTTCGAGCAGGTGACGATGGCCGAGGTCGCGGAGCGCGCGGGCGTCGCGCGGGCCACGGTCTTCAACCACTTCCCGTCGCGCCATGCCCTGGTCGAGGCGATCACGTTCGACGTCCTCGCCTACTGGGACGGGATGCTGGAGCGCGCGCTCGCCGATGCGCGCACGTCCACACCGACGCTGGTGCGGGCGCTCTTCGATCACATGGGGATGGGCATCCAGGGGTTCCACGACTTCTTCCGCGGCGTGTTCCGGGAGATCATGAAGATCCAGGTGGGGCTCGAGGATGACGGTGTCGCCGACGCGACGAGGCGCCGCGCCCTCGAGCGTCTCACCCGGCTCCTCGCCCGCGGCCAGGCGCGCGGCGAGATCACGCGGGAGATCGGCGCAGAGGACCTCGCGCGCTCCTTCGACGCGCTCGCCAACGGCACGATCCACCACTGGCTGTTCGACGGCACGAGCGGCTCCCTGCGCGAATGGATGGGCCGCGCGGCGGAGGTGTATCTGGGCCGCGTGGCCCTCGCGCAGACCCGCGGCGAGCCGCTCCCCGATCTGTCTCTCGCGACCGACATCGTGACGCCCGCGCCGGAGCGCGCGCTCTCCCGCTCCGCCCGCGGCGCCGCGCGGAGGACGAGACGATGACGACTTCCCACCCGTTCGAGCTCCCTCCCCTGCCGCCGCAGCCGCGCCAGCATTGGCTGCGAGCATGGCGCGCGCTTCGCGCCCTGATCGCCGACCCCGACGACACGGCAAAGGCGCTCGACGTGGTCTACGCCCTCGGGCGCGGAGACTTCGAGCGGACGCTCCGGCGTGTCGCTCGGACGGCACACGGTCGGCGGCTGCTGGCATCACGCCCCTCACTCGGTGCCGCGCTCTGCGACCGCGCGGCGCTCGATGCGATGCCGGACGAGAGCCTGGGTCGCGCCTACCTCGCGTATCTCTCGCGCACCGGCTTCGCGCCGCTCGGACTGGTCGATCTCCAGGCCCGGGCGCAGGAACGCTGGGAGCGGGCGGGCGAGGCGACGCCGCTCGACCCCCTGCGCGCCTGGTTCCGCGACCGGAGCCTCCTCGTGCACGACCTCATGCACGTGGTGACGGGCTACGGCACCGACGACGTGGGCGAGGCGACACTTCTCGGGTTCACGCTCGGACAGGAGGGCGGACGGGCGCAGCGCCTGCTCACGTTCGGCGCGCTCTTCGAGATCTGGCGGCACCTCGGCCGCCGCTGGCTCCGCTATGCCCTGCTCGCCTACCGGCGCGGCCGGCGCGCGGACGCGATGGTCGGGCTTCCGTGGGAGGAGCTCCTCCCGATGCGGCTCGACACGGTGCGCGACCTCGTGCGCGTGCAGACGCCCGACGAAGCGCACCCGGGAGGGATCCTGTCCGGAAGCTTCCGCCCTCGAGGACCGCGCGCGACGACGTGATCTGCACGGTGTCGGCGCGGAGGTGGCGGAGAGAGTGGGATTCGAACCCACGGTACCCTTTCGGGTACACACGCTCTCCAGGCGTGTGCCTTCAGCCGCTCGGCCATCTCTCCGCATCACGACGATCGCAAGGCCCGCCTCGCTGCGCGCGCGGCTTCGCCGCGTTTGCTCGGATCCGCGCAAACCCGTCCGGCCCCCCATCCTCCAACCACCCGCAAGCGCCGCCCGCAGGCGGCGCGCGCAGCGAGCCGAAGGCGAGCGAATGCTAGTAAGACTGGCGGAGAGGGGGGGATTCGAACCCCCGATAACGGTTTAAGCCGCTATGCCGGTTTAGCAAACCGGTGCCTTCAGCCACTCGGCCACCTCTCCGCGAGGGCGCGAGGTTACCCGCGGACCGGGACCACCGCCGCCCGTCCCCGGACACGCGCCCCGTAGGGCCCCCCGCAAGCGCCGCCGGCAGGCGGCGCGCGCAACGAGCCGAAGGCGAGCGAACGCCCAGTCAGGCCCGGCCCTGATAGACTCAGCGCCCCATCCCTAAGGAGACTTCCCGTGCGCCGAATCGTCCCGTCCTGCGCCTTCCTCGTCCTACTCGCGGCGGCCTCGCTCCCGGGCTGCGGCAGCCACAAGGAGGAGCGCGGTCTCACGCCCACCGCCGGCGAGCAATCCGATCCGACGTCGAAGAAGGACATGAGCGAGACCGAGGCGCAGCGGCAGAAGAGCCTGGCGGAAGAGGTCCAGCAGGAAGCCAAGCCGCCGAAGCCCTAGGTCCGGCGGACCCCCAACTCCGACCGCCGCCGCTCGAGGAAGCGGCGAACCGCCGCGTCGGACTCGAGGCCGATCGCCCGCTCGTATGCGGCGTCGGCCGCGTCGGCATCGCCCGTCCGCGCGAGGAGCCCTGCGCGCGCCGCCCAGTAGGGCTGGTACGCCGCGAGCCGCGGGTTCTCCGCAAGCGCGTCGAGCGCCTCCAGCCCCGCCGCCGCGCCCAGCGTCTCGGCCAGCGCGACCGCGCGATTCACCGCCACCACGGGCGAACCGGTGATCTCGAGCAGCACGTCGTAGATGCGCTCGATCGCCGTCCAGTCCGCCCGCCCGGTGCGGCGCCGGACGACGTGGGCGGACTGCACCGCCGCTTCGAGCTGGTAGCGGCCGGTGTGCGGGAGCGCGCTCGCGCGCGAGAGCAGCGCCTCCGCCTCTTCGATCAGCGCGGCGTCCCAGCGCGCGGGATCCTGGTCCGCGAGCGGGACGTACTCGCCCTGCGCGTCGCGCCGCGCGTCGCGACGCGCCTGTGCGTAGAGCATCAGCGAGAGCAGGCCGAGCGCCTCGGGCTCGGACGGCAGCAGCGACGCGACGAGCCGGCCGAGCCAGATGCCCTCCTCGGCGAGACTGCGCCGACGCACCTCGGTGCCGGCGGGATCGGACCAGCCCTCCGCGAAGGCGGCGTAGATGGCCTCGAGCACGGCGTCGAGACGTGCGGCGAGCCCGGCGCCCTCGGGCACGTGGAGCGGAATGCCGGCGTCCCGGATCTTCTTCTTCGCGCGCACGAGACGCTGGCCCATGGCGGCGGGCGACACGAGGAAGGCCGAGCCGATGACGGCCGCGTCGAAGCCCAGGATCGTCTGCAGGATGAGCGGCGCGCGCACCCCGGGGTCGATCGCGGGATGGGCGCACGCGAACATCAGCGAGAGGCGCTCGTCCGGCAGCTTCGTCTCCTCCGCCGCCGCGGCCTCGAGCTCCTCGGCCACGAGCCGGAGGTGGTCGGCCGCCTTCTCACCGCTGGCCCGCCGCCGGCTGGCGTCGATCCATTTTCGGCGCGCCACCGTGAGGAGCCACGCCTCGGGCGCCTTCGGGACGCCGCTCGCGGGCCAGTCGACGAGCGCCGCCGCGAAGGCGTCGGACAGCGCGTCCTCCGCCCCCGCCACGTCGCGCGTCCTCGCCGCGAGCAGCGCCACGAGCCTGCCGTAGCTCCGACGTGCGACGTCCTCGGCGGCGACGCGCGCCCGGTCGTCACCGTTCTGCGTCAACGTCCCGCCGCTCAGGCGTCGTTGCCCTTCGCCGCCTCGGCCTCGGCGAGCCGCTTCAGCTCCGCGAGACCCTTCTCGAACTCGCCGCCGACCATCTCGTCCATCCCCATGAAGAGGCCCGCCGCCTTGCCGAGGAAGCCGTTCCTGCCCTCCATGCGCCAGGTCACGTCCGTCCCCTGCGCCGTCGGCGCGAGGGTGAACACGACGCGGTTGGTCGCCGCCATGGGCTTCAGCATCTCGAGCTTCAGCTCGATTTCCCGATCGGGCTTCACCGCGGTGATCGCGATGCGCCCCTGCCCCATCTGCGGACCCTGCCACGACGACCGCGCGCCGACACCGTGCTCGGGCCCGTCGTAGACCGTCTTCATGTCCGGGTCCAGCTTCGACCACGGCGACCATACGTCCATGGCGCGCACGCTCGCGATGTGGGGATACACGACGTCGGCCGGGGCGCCGATGACGGCGGACCGCTGGACGACGAACTCCGTCGGCTGGAGCGCGATCACGAGAACGAGGATCACGAGGGCCGCGGCGAGACCGAGGACGATCTTCAGGAACATGTCACGACCCCTTCCGCCGGTCGGCTTGCGGCTGCATCTCGGCGAAGCCCTCGGCCGCTTCCCGGACGTCCTCGGGGAAGTCCGAGAGCTCCTGGACCTGGCGGATCTCGATGATCTCGTTGTCGCCCGCCGGGCAGCGCGACGCCCATGCGATCGCTTCGGCCTTCGACTTCACGTCGATCATCCAGTAGCCGCCGAGCACTTCCTTCGTCTCCGGGAACGGGCCGTCGGTCACCTTGGGCCTCCCCTTGGAGAACGAGACGCGCGCGCCCATCGACGGCGGATGGAGGCCGTCGAGCGACAGCAGCACGCCGGCCTTCTGGAGCGCCTTGTTGTACTCCATCATCGCAGCGACGGCGTCGGCTTCCGGCATCGCGCCGGGCTCGGCCGTCTCGTAGCCCTTCGGAATCATCAGCATCATGAATCGCACGGTGGAAGCTCCTTCCTGAACAGCCCTCCGCCGCTCACGTCGGCCAGATCGGGCGGACCTCGACCAGGCCGCGGCTCGCGCTCGGGCAGCGCGCGGCCCACGCGAGCGCAGTGTCGAGATCGGGCACGTCGATCACGTGGAAGCCGCCGAGCTGCTCCTTGGCCTCGACGTACGGTCCGTCCAGGACGTGCGTCTTGCCGTCGACCACGCGCACGCTCGTCGTCGACGCGGCGGCGCGCAGCCGCTCTCCCGCGACGTAGATGCCCGCCTTCGCCATGGCCTGCGCGTAGGCAGCGCAGTGGGGCATCCGCTCGTCCATCTTCTCCACCCGCTCCGCGTCGTCCTCGTAGATCAGCAGCAGATACTTCACCGCAGCCTCCTTCGTCGGTTGCTTCGGACCGGCCTTCTCGCGCGGCTACCCGCCCGACATCGCCCCCACCACCAGGAAGGGCGCGGTCCCCTTCGCCACGGCGTCGGGCAGCGGAGCGTCCGGCGGCTCGTGCGACACGTCCTCCCCGCAGGCGAAGAATCGCACGAACGGCCGGCGCTTCTGCGTGACCTGGTCGCGGATCGTGCCTCGCAGCGTCGGAAACCGCGCTTCGAGCGCGTCCACGACCGTGCGCTGTGTCGCCGGTCCCTGCACGTCGACCTGCACCTCGCCGATGACCTGCGCCAGCTTCCGGAGGTGTGCGGGCAGCACGACGCGGATCATCGCAGCGTCTGCACCTCGACGGACAGCACGGCCGGAAGATCGCGGACGATCGGGGCCCAGTGATCGCCGGCGTCCGGCGACGCGTACACCTGCCCGCCGGTCGTGCCGAAGTACACGCCGCACGAGTCGAGCGCGTCGACGGCCATCGCGTCGCGCAGCACGTTCACGTAGCAGTCGCGCTGCGGCAGGCCGTTGGTGAGCGCCTCCCACTCGTTCCCGCCGGTGCGGCTGCGGTAGACGCGCAGCTTCCCATCGGGCGGAAAGTGCTCCGAGTCGCTCTTGATCGGCACGACGTAGATCGTCTCGGGCTCGTGCGCGTGCACGTCGATCGCGAAGCCGAAGTCGGTCGGCAGGTTTCCGCTGACCTCCTTCCACGACTCACCGGCGTCGTCGCTGCGCATCACGTCCCAGTGCTTCTGCATGAACAGCACGTCCGGACGCGAGGGGTGCAGCGCGATGCGGTGGACGCAGTGGCCGACCTCGGCGGTCGGGTTGGGGATCTGCTCGGAGACGAGGCCGCGGTTCACCGGCCGCCAGGTCTTGCCGCCGTCGTCGGTCCGGAAGGCCCCCGCCGACGAGATCGCGATGAAGATGCGCTGGGGATCGGTCGGGTGCAGGAGGATGGTGTGCAGGCACATGCCGCCCGCGCCCGGCTGCCATGCCGGCCCCGAGCCGTGCCCCCGCAGCCCGGCGAGCTCGTGCCACGTCCATCCGCCGTCGATCGTGCGGAACAGCGCGGCGTCCTCGACGCCCGCGTACACCGTGTCGGGATCGGTGAGCGACGGCTCGAGATGCCAGACGCGCGCGAACTCCCAGGGGTGCGGCGTGCCGTCGTACCACTGGTGGGTGCCGGGAACGCCGTCGTACACGAACTTGTTCCCCACCGGCTCCCACGACTTGCCGCCGTCGCTGGAGCGCTGGATCACCTGCCCGAACCAGGAGCTGGACTGCGACGCGTACAGCCGGTCGGGGTCCGCCGGGGACCCCTTCACGTGGTAGATCTCCCAGCCCGCGAAGTGGGGGCCGCTCACGTCCCACTGCTCGCGCCCGGCGTCCGACGTCAGGACGAACGCCCCCTTCCGCGTACCCACGAGGACCCGCACTCCACCCATTCCCGACCCCCTCCCGGGCGGCGACGCCCGCTGCGAACCATGCCTCTCGGAGAGCTCCGCTTCCATGACGTTCGGGCCCCGCGGAATTCGACCGGGTCCTCGCGGGGGAGCGCTTCGCCACCACGGCCCCCCGGTCTCCCCGCGGACGCCGCGTCCGGGGAGGTGACCGAGCGGTCGAAGGCCGCGTGCTCCGGCTCGCTCTGGCGGGGCCGCCACGGTCACGCGCGCAGGCGGTAGCGGATCCGCACGCGCTTCGGCGCCCCGACGAACGTCGCCGCGGTGTACTCGGCGGGCTCGGCGAGCTCGATCCACTCGACCCGCGGCAGGAGCTCGCGAAAGAACGTGCGGAGCTCCATGCGCGCGAGATTCGCGCCGAGACAGAAGTGGACGCCCGTCCCGAAGGCGAGATGGCTCGACGCGTTCGAGCGAGCCGCGTCGAACGCGAAGGGGTCGGCGAAGACCTCCTCGTCGCGGTTCGCCGAGAGGTAGGACATCAGGAGCGCGTCGCCCTTCGCGATCCGTCGCCCCCGGAGCTCGTAGTCCTCCTCGGCGTAGCGCAGGAAGTGACGCACCGGGGTGACCCAGCGGATCATCTCCTCGACGGCGTTGTCGATGCCCGCCGGATCGCGCTGCAGCGCACGGAGCTGCCCGGGACGGCACGCGAGGGCCTCGAGGCCCCCGGCGAGCGTGCTCGACGTCGTGTCGTGTCCGGCGGTCGCAACGATCACGTAGTAGCCGATGGTCTGGAGGTCGGGGAGCGGCTCGCCGCCCACGCGACCGTTCGCGATCACCGTGGCGAGGTCGTCGCCCGGGCGCGCGCGCCGGTCCGCGGTCATGCGCTGGAAGTAGCTGACGAAGTCCATCAGTACGGCGAGCCGCTTCTGCGGATCGGCCCCGACGCCGAAGTCCGGATCGTCGGCGCCGAAGAGCTTCTGGGTCAGGTCGAGCATGCGGGCCTCGTCGGACTCCGGCACGCCGAGGACGCTCATGATCACCTGGAGAGGGTAGTAGCGCGCCACGTCGAGCGCGAAGTCGCACGCGCCGGCGAGCTCCGCCATGCGGTCGACGTACTTCCTCGCGAGCTGCTCGATCCTCGGCTGCAGCGTCGTCTTGAGCGCGCCGGGCTTGAACCAGTCGTTCGTCAGATTCCGGTACGCGCGGTGCTCCTCGCCGTCCATGTTGATCAGCGTCTTGATCGGCACCGGAGGTGCGCCGTGGCGCACCCGCATCGTCTTCGGCGCGAGCACCGACTCGGGCGTGTTGGGAAAGCGCTCGGGCTGCCGCTCGACCTCGACCAGGTCGGCGTGACGCGTGACCGCCCAGAAGGGGTCGAAGCCGTCGACCTCGATCCACGCGACGGGATCCTCGCGCCGGAGCTGCGCGGCGACGGAATGCCAGCCTTGCGGATCGGTGTAGGCCTTCGGGTCGGTGAAGATGGAGACGGAGTTCATGGCGTCTAGGACCCCGTCGCCGCTTCCCCGACCGCGGACTCCGGCAGTACGTCGGGGCGTTCGGTCCGGGCGGCCCGACGCAACGTCGCCTCCTGCACCAGCACTGCGCCCCATGCGCGCAGTCTCTCGAAGCCCAGCAGAAGCGCGCCGACGCAGACCACCGCGAAGCAGATGCCCGCGGCGCCGAGCGAAGTGCGCTCGACGAAGCATGTCCAGACGAACTGACCGACGCACAGGATCGCGACGAAGATCAGGGTCGGCTTGCGACCGATGAGATCGACGACGAAGGCGCCCAGCGGCGCACCCAGCGCCACGACCGGCGCCGCCGCGAGCCAGTTCTCGTATACGCCGGGGCTCAGACCCGTCGACAGATTCTTGACGACGATGCCCGTCACGGACGTGAACGCCATGATGACCACCGACGTCGGAATGGCGATCTTCAGGTCCGCGCGACACAGCAGGACCAGCGCCGCATACAGCACCATGTCGATGCCCACCCCCGTCACGGCGGCGACCGTCGCACCGGACAGCGCGCCCAACGTCAGGCCGACGCGGAAGTCCCAGCGCTCGTCGAACTCCGTCATGCCCGTGTGAGAGGCGATCTCTCCGATGCGATACAGGTGCAGGACGCCGAAGCTGGCCCATACGACGGCGAAGACGACCTTGATCCACAGCTCCGGAATCCACGGGGCGACGAAGAGGATGCCCAGCGGTGTCCCGATCGCGGCCCCGAGGACGGACCCCTTGAGCATCGACCAGGCGAGCGGCTGCCGGCGCGCGAGAATGAAGATGCTCGCGCTCGTCATGCCGATCGACTGGACCGCAAAGCTGAAGTCGCGCCCCAGCGAAGCGGGTGACTTGAACAGCAGGACCAGCACCGGGAAGCCGACGGTGCCGCCGCCCATCGGCGTGGAACCCGCCACGTAGCTGCCCATGGCCATGGCGACGGCGATGGGCCAGTGAGCCTTCGCCTGCTCCCACGCGCCCTGTCCGACCAACAGCCACAGCCAGGAGGAGTAGAAGCCCGCGAGCCACAGTAGCCAGACCCACAGGTGCTTCTTGCGCGGCGGCAGGATCGTCATTGCCGGTGTGTTCCGCTTCTCGAGGTGCGCCGGACCGCGCGGTCGCGGGATACCGGGGTCGATGAGGAAGACCGGGATGCCACGCTGCGCGGTGAGCTCCTGGCGCGCGTGTGTAGCATGGCCGCTAGGCGAGACCCAGGAGCTTTTCCTGGAACTCGGGGTCTGCGTTCTCGAACTGGAGAATGCCCAGGCGGTCGAAGGCCTCGCGGACGCGTGGCGTGAGGAGGCCCAGGCGCTTCAGATTGGGGACCACGCGCATGAAGAGCGCCTGGCGCACGAGACGGCTGGCCGGCGAGTTCAGCATCGCGTCGGCCATCTCCTCGCGCTTCCAGCCCATCACCTCGGCCAACTCCAGCGGAATCATGCGGTTGCGTGAGAGCTCGCAGGCATGGATCAGGAAGTCCTCGCGATCGCGCAGCTCACCCGCCGGCATGTCGTCGTAGTAGCCCTTCAGCGAGTGCACGCCGAAGGCGACGTGGCGCGATTCGTCGCGCATCACGTTCAGGAGCATCTCCTTGAGGAGCGGCTCCTGGCAGATCTGATACATGCTGCCGAAGGCCGCCATCGCGAGACCTTCGATCACGATCTGCATGCCGATGTACTTGAAGTCCCATCGCGAGTCCTGGATCGTCGCGTCGAGCAGCTCCTTCAGATCCGCGTTGACGGGCCACTCCCACTCGAGCTTCGTTCTCAGATAGCGGTCGAAGACCTCGACGTGGCGCGCCTCGTCCATGGTTTGGGTGCTGGCGTAGTACTTGGCGTCGATCCACGGCGCCGCCCCGACGAGCTGCGAGGCCACGATCATGGCGCCCTGCTCGCCGTGCAGGAAGTTGGAGAGCGTGAGAGAGAGTTGGGCGTGGTTGCAGCGCGCGCGCTCCCGCGCGTCGAGCTTTGCGAAGGCGGGCAGCCCCGCGAGCAGACTGAAGTGGACGGGGATGATCTCGCTCTCGGGGTCCACATCCGTCGTCCAGTCGAGGCGCTCGCTGGCGTTCCATTGATCGCGCTTGGCCTTCTCGTAGAGGTCGCGCAGGCCGCTCTTCAGGTCTCCATAGTTCCAGGCATAGGCAGAGTCGAACGAGGTGAGGATGGTCTCGATGTCGGCGTCGATCGGATCGCTGACCGGGGCGTGGCTCATGGGCTCTCCTTCGCCGGGAGCGGGCGGGGACCGCCGATCCCGAGCAGGCGTCGGGTGATTTCGAGAAGGTCGCGCTTCAATTCCGCCATCTGATCGCCGGACAAGTGGTCGTAGGGCAGCTCCGCAACGAACGTCGGGAGCGCCGCCACGTAGAAGAGAAGCGTTCCAGCGACGGCGCTCACGAAGTGCAGCGCATCGGGCCGCACCGGTCTCAGCACACCGGCGCGCTGGCCCTCCTCGAGGATCGTGGTCACGAGCTCCAACACGGGCGCGGAGCGGGCCCGCACCTCGGCGCGGAACGATGGATCGCTGCTGGCGGCCTCGCGAAGCGCGATCTGCGCGGCGGCCGGGCGCTGTGCCACGTAGTCCACCAGGAAGGCGACGGCGCGCTCGGTCCGCTCGGCGATGGTGCCCGGTCCGGCCAGGGCGCCGCGGACGGCGTCGAGGACTCCGCCGTATAGATCGTCGAGGACGGCTCGGTAGACCTGCTCCTTGTCTTTGAAGTGGTAGAGGACCGCCGAGCGTCCGACTCCCACGTCTGCGCCCACATCTTCGAGACGGGTGCCCGCATAGCCGTGCTCGGCGAACCGGCGCTCGGCCGCGGCCAGAATCTCAGCGCGGGTGCGCTCGGCCCTACTCTGCCTCCGACCGGCGACAGTGACTGACTTCACAGTCAGTATCATGCATTCGAGCTGGATGTTTTGTCAAGCACTGACTATCTAGTCGGCGCTAGCCGCCGGCGGTGGCTCACTCGGAGTCGAAAGCCTGGTGGCCGCCCCGCGTCGTGCCGCGGAAGGGCGCGCCCAACGCGCTGCTGATCATGAGCGACGACGACGGCTTCGGCGCGCCCGGTTTCCGGGCTCCGACTCGATCATCCCGATCGAGAAGGGCACGGCCGGTACGATCCTGAAGGACAACGGGTACGCGACGCGTCGTGGCTCGGCAAGGATCACAACCCCCGTTTTCCCAGGCGCCGTGGAGACCTCACTCGTGCTTGCAGCAGATGCCCGTTTGCTTGCATCACGATCCGAGGCGAGACTGCAACCCGTTGATTTCCATCGCGGAGAGGTGGCCGAGCGGTCGAAGGCGGCGGTCTTGAAAACCGCAAGACGCGAAAGCGTCTCGGGGGTTCGAATCCCTCCCTCTCCGCCACTTGCTTCGCTCGCCTCCGGCGAGCTGCGCGCGGCGCCTGCGGGCGCCGCTTGCGGGGGCCGTATGGATGCGGGGCCTCGCAGTGGTCGTAGCGGCCGCGCGTTCCTTTCGATCAGAGAAGCTCGACCTCGTCGCCCAGCTTCACCGAACCTTCGTTCGAGATGCGGGCGTAGATTCCGAAGTTCTGGCCCGATTCCCTCACCAGGGTGCGCATGATCGCCGGGTCCTTCGGCAGGTCTGCGAATCCGTGCGTCGTCATCACGCAGCGGGGGCAGGCGATCGTCAGCTGCAGCGTCGCGCCGCCCATGCGGAGCTTGCGGCCTTCCCAGGCGGCTTCGACGAAGCCGTCGACACCCTTCGGAGTATCCACCAGCAGGTTGGGGCGGAAGCGTCGGACGTCGATCTTCGACGCCGGGGCGCGCTGTTGCAGCGCGCGGAGCGAGGCGGTCGTCACCACCAGCAGCGGGAAGGCGTCGAAGTAGGTGCCGGGCGGCGACTCGTACTGCAGCACGTCGGGCGAGAACTTGCCGAGGTCGGGCAGCGGCTCGTCGTCGAGGAGGCCGAACACGGAACGCAGCTCCTTCATCACGTCGGTGTGCGTCGGGGCGCCGCGGCGATAGTGGTCGAGCTGATCGGCGGGAAGGATCGGCCACAACGTGACCGGCTGGCCGAGCGCGGCCGAGAGACGCTGCGACGCGTCGGGCGCGTCGGTGAGCACGCGTGCGCCGTCGGGCAGCGTGATCTCCGCCGCACCGGTGCGCGCACGCGTCGGGGCCTCCGGGTAGCGCGCCCGGCAGGTCATGAGCGCCGGGATCTTCTTCGCCCCGCGGATGCCGCCCCTCACCTCGTCGCGGACGGCCCACCCCCGGTCGCCGGGGATCCCGCCCGGCGCGAGGTCGGCGGCCTCGAGCCGCTCCCCCGCCATCGACTTCACCGGATAGCGCCAGATCTGCTCGATCGTCCCAATCCGCATCTCCGGAGAGTAGCGGACGACCCCGGGCGCAATTTCCACCCTTCCGGCGCCGGTCTCCGTAAAGCCCCCGCAAGCGCGGCCCGCAGGCCGCGCGCGCAGCGAGGCGCAGCCGAGCGAAGTCGAAAAGCGTGTGCTTCCCTCCGAGGCATGCTCGACCCCCGCACCCTCGCCACGCGCCGCGACGAGATCGTCGAGAGCTGCCGCCGGCGCGGCGCGAAGGTCGATCTCGAAGCCGCGATCGGCCATCAGGAGCGCGTGGCGGCGCTCCAGACCGAGCTGGGCGAGGCGAATCGCAAGCGCAACGAGCACCAGACCGCAGGCAAGCGTCCGATGGCGATCTCCGAGCGGGAAGCCCACGCGGAGATCGGGCGGGGGATGAAGGAAGACGTCACCCGCCTCGAGGCCGAGCTGGCCGAGGCGCAGGCTCAGCTCGCGGCCGTGATGGCGTCGCTCCCGAACCTCGTGCACCCCGACGCGCCCGTCGGCGGCGAGGAGGACTTCCGCGAGGTGCGCCGCTGGGGTACACCGCGGAGCTTCGAGTTCGCGCCGCTCGACCACGTCGCGCTCGGCGAGCGGCTCGAGCTGTTCGACTTCGAGGGCGGCGCCCGCGTCGCCGGGCAGAAGTTCTACTACCTGAAGAACGACGCCGTGCTGCTCGAGCTGGCGCTCCAGCGTCTCGCGCTCGAGATCCTGATCGAAGACGGCTTCACGCCGTTCATCACGCCCGACGTCGCGCGGGCCGACATCCTGGACGGCATCGGCTTCAGCCCGCGCGGTCCCGAGACCCAGGTCTACTCGATCGCGGGTCACGACCTCTGTCTCATCGGCACGGCCGAGATCACGCTCGGCGGGCTGTACGCGAACGCGATCCTCGAGGAGGACCAGCTGCCGCTCAAGCTCGCGGGGCTCTCGCACTGCTTCCGCACCGAGGCCGGCTCGGCCGGCCGCGAGAGCAAGGGGCTCTACCGCGTGCACCAGTTCTCGAAGGTGGAGATGTTCGCGTTCACGCGCCCCGAGGACTCGGAGGCGATGCACGAGCACCTCGTGGCGATCGAAGAGCGCATCTTCCAGCAGCTCGAGATCCCCTATCGCGTGATCGACGTCGCGACCGGCGACCTCGGCGCGCCGGCATACCGCAAGTTCGACCTCGAAGCGTGGATGCCGGGCCGCGGCGGCGCCGGCGCGTACGGCGAGGTGACGAGCGCCTCGAACTGCACCGACTACCAGGCGCGCCGGCTCGGGATCCGCTTCAAGCGCAAGGGCTCGAAGAGGAACGAGCTCGTGCACACGCTGAACGGCACCGCGGTCGCGCTGTCGCGCGCGCCCATCGCGCTGCTCGAGAACCACCAGCAGGCCGACGGCACCATCCTGCTCCCGAAGGCGCTCCAACGCGCGATGGGCCGCGAAAGCATCCGCCCGCGCTAGCGAGATCGGTTTCCTAGAACAGCGTCGCCACCGAGGCGCGGGCCCAGTCGAGGACGCGGATCGGGGCGAGGAGGCCCGGCGCGTCGGTCGGGAAGATTCCCAGGAAGAGGACGGCGAGGGCGCACGCCGCCAGCACCACGAGCTCGCCCGTCGAGATGCCGGCGCGCGGCGTCTCGCCTTCGGGCTCGCGCATCCACATCACGACCGGCAGACGCAGGTAGTAGTAGACCGACACGAGGCTCGTCATCACCGCGAGGATCGTGAGGGACACGTTGCCCGCCTTCACCGCGGCGCCGAAGAGGACGAACTTCGCCGTGAATCCCGCGGTCGGCGGGATGCCGGCGAGCGACACCATGAACAGCGTCATCAGCGACGCGAGCCCGGGACGCGCCCGGGCGAGGCCCGCGAAGTCGCCGAAGCGCTCGCGGTCGCGGCCCCCATGGGCGAGGGTCACGATCACCGCGAACGCGCCGAGGTTCATGAACATGTACACGAGGAGGTAGTAGAGGACGGCGGTATAGGCCTCGGACGTCGCGGTGGCGAACCCGATCAGCAGGTAGCCCGCGTGGGCGATGCTCGAGTATGCGAGCATGCGCTTCACGTTGTCCTGGATCACCGCCATCACGTTGCCGACGATCATCGTGATCGCCGCGAGGCCCCAGAAGAGGCTCGTGACGCTCGGCTCGACCGCCGCGGGGCCGATCGCCCCGACCAGGAGGCGCAGCAGCGCGAAGAAGGCCGTGGCCTTCACGCCGACGGACATGAACGCCGTCACCGACGTCGGAGCGCCCTCGTAGACGTCCGGGGTCCATGCGTGGAACGGAACCGCGGACACCTTGAACCCGAAGCCGACGATCAGGAAGCCGAGTCCGATCAGCGCGAGCGGGTTCGTGGCGTCGAAGACCGCGCGCACTGCCGCGAAGTCGGTGTGCCCGGTCGTGCCGTAGACGAGCGCCATGCCGTACAGCAGCACGGCGCTCGCGAAGGAGCCGATCAGGAAGTACTTGAGCGCGGACTCGTTGCTGCGCAGCTCGCGCCGCGAAAAGCCGGCCAGCACGTAGATCGGGATGCTCATCAGCTCGAGGCCGAGGAACACCGTGATGAGGTCGACGGCTGCGACCATCAGCATCATGCCCGTCGTCGCGAGGAGGACGAGCGCGTAGTACTCGCCGTGGTTGATCCGCAGCTCGGCGAGATAGGAGACGGAGAGCCAGCACGAGAGGATCGACGCCAGCGCGACCAGCGCGATCGCGAAGCTCGAGTAGCGGTCGATGCGGAGCATCGGGCTCGCGGGGTCGAAGGCGATCTGCGCGCCGGTCACGAAGTGCTGCGCCGCCACCACGAACGAGAGCGCGAGGAAACCGACCGACACGAGCGCGAGCGCGCTGCCGATCCACGCGTCGGACTTGCGCTTCGAGAGGAACACCTCGGCCATGAGCACGACCATGGCCCCGACCGCGGGGAACGCGAGCGGGACGATCGCGGAGAGGTTCAGCGCGGGCGCCGGGATCATCGGAGCTTCTCCACCGCGACTTCCTCGGGCCCGGCGCCGACCCCGGGCGGCGCGCCCGGCCGGACGCTCGCCGTCTCCACCCGCCGCAGCACCTCCGTCACGGAGGCGTCGAGCCGGCGCAGGAAGTAGTCGGGGTGGACGCCGATCCAGAAGATCGGGATCAGCACGGCCACCATCACGATCTTCTCGCGCAGGCCGAGGTCGATGAGCCCCCGGTTCTCCGGGTTGTCGACGGGGCCGAACATCACCCGCCGGAGCATCCACAGCATGTAGGCCGCGGCGAGCACCACGCCGAACGCCGCGGGCACCGCGTAGCCCGGGGCCACGAGGAAGGTGCCGAGCAGGATCAGGAACTCGCCCACGAACCCGTTCAGCATCGGGAGTCCGATGCTGGACATCGCGACGATGGCGAAGACGGCGGCGTACACGGGCATGGGCTTCGCGATGCCGCCGAACTCGGCGATGAGCCGCGTGTGGCGGCGCTCGTAGATCATGCCGACCAGGAGGAAGAGCGCGCCGGTGGAGAACCCGTGGTTCACCATCTGGAGCACGCTGCCTTCCACGCCTTCCAGGTTGAACGCGAACATGCCCAGCATGACGAAGCCCAGGTGCGCCACCGAGGAGTACGCGACGAGCTTCTTCATGTCGGCCTGCACCATGGCGACGAGCGCGCCGTACAGGATGCCGATCAGGGACAGCGTCATCAGCACGGGCGTCCACTCGATCGCGGCCGCGGGGAAGAGCGGCAGCGCGAGCCGGATGAAGCCGTAGGTGCCCATCTTGAGGAGCACCGCCGCCAGCACCACCGAGCCCGAAGTGGGCGCCTCGACGTGCGCGTGCGGGAGCCACGTGTGGAACGGGAAGAGCGGAACCTTGATGGCGAACGCCAGGGCGAAGGCCGCGAAGAGCCAGGTCTGCGTCTGCCACCACACGGCCTTGCCGGTGAGCGGCACGATCGTGTCGAGGAGCGCGGGGCTCGCACTGCCCGGGCCCTGCACGAGGTCGAGGTTCAGCGCGCCGAACTGCTGGAAGTGCAGGTAGTAGAGCACCAGCACCGCGACCAGCATGAGCAGCGACCCGAGCATCGTGTACAGGAAGAACTGCACGGCGGCGTAGATCCGCTGCGGCCCGCCCCAGATCCCGATGATGAAGTACATCGGGATGAGGGTGACCTCCCAGAACAGGTAGAACTGGAAGAGGTTCAGCGAGGTGAAGGTCCCGATCATGCCCGTCTCGAGCGCGAGCATGAAGACGAGATAGGCGCGGAGCGAGCGCTTGATGTCGTCCCACGCCGCGAGCAGCACGATCGGCATGAGGAACGTGGTCATGACGACGAGGAGCAGGCTCACGCCGTCGAGCCCGACGAAGTACGAGACGCCGTAGTCCGGCAGCCACGGCGTGCGCTCGACGAACTGGAAGCCCGTGCGTGTCGCATCGAAGCCGGCCCACAGGCCGAGTGAGAGCACGAACGTGGTGAGCGCGATCACGAATGCGAGCCGCTTCCACATCTCTTCGGACAGACCCTGGAAGAGCAGCAGGAGCAGCCCACCGGCGAGCGGCAGGAACGTCACGACCGACAGCAGGTGCGCCTCGCCCACCACGTCAGGCCTTCCTCACTGGAGCAGCCAGCCCATGATCGCGACCGTGCCGACGACCATGAGGACGAGGTAGCTCTGCGCGAGCCCGGACTGGGCGTACTTGAGGCCGCGCGCCGCGAACGCCCGCACGGTGCGCGCCGTGCCGCCCACCGCGGCGTCGTCGATCAGCCCCGCGTCGACGCCGCGGTAGAGGACGCGGTCCGAGACCCAGACGAGGGGCCGCACGAAGACCGCGTCGTAGATCTCGTCCACGTAGTACTTGTTCACGAGGACGCGCTGGAGCCCGGCGAACGTCTCGCGGATCCGCACCGGCAGCTCCGGGCTGCGGATGTAGAGCCACCACGCGAGCCCGAAGCCCGCGCCCGCTGCGACGACCGCGAGCAGCGACAGCCGGAGCTCGAGCGCGTGCGGCACCTCGTGCTCCCCGGCCGGGAGCGCGGGCGCGAGGAAGTGCCCGAGGCTGTTCGAGTCGGGGATGCCGAGCCAGTCGCCATAGACCTGCGGCAACCCGGCGAGGCCCGCCACCGCCGCGAGGACGGCGAGCACGTAGAGCGGATTCAGCATCGTGGCCGGCGCCTCGTGGACCTTGCGCATCAGGTCGGGCGGCACGCGCGTCACGCCGTGGAAGGTCCGGAAGTAGATGCGGAACATGTAGAGCGCAGTCAGCAGCGCCGTGAAGACGCCGATCCCCCAGATCCAGCGATGTCCCGGGACGCCTTTGGCGGCGTACGCGGAGAGCAGGATCTCGTCCTTCGAAAAGAAGCCGGAGAACGGCGGGATCCCGGAGATCGCGATCGCGCCGACGAGGAACACGATCGCAGTCCGGGGGATCGCGGACTTGAGGCCGCCCATCTTGTCCGTGTCCTGCTCGTGGTGCATCGCGAGGATCACGGCGCCCGAGCCGAGGAAGAGGAGCGCCTTGAAGAAGGCGTGGGTGCCGAGATGGAACATCGCCGCCGCGTAGCCGCCGCAGCCTGCCGCGAGGATCATGTACCCGAGCTGGCTCACGGTGGAGTAGGCGAGCACCTTCTTGATGTCGGTCTGTACGATCGCCATCGTCGCCGCGAAGAGCGCCGTGAGCGCGCCCGTCCACGCGATCACCGCCGACGCTCCCGGCGCCGCGTCGTAGAGGAACGACATCCGGCACACCATGTAGACGCCGGCCGTCACCATGGTGGCGGCATGGATCAGGGCCGACACCGGCGTCGGACCGGCCATCGCGTCGGGGAGCCAGACGTAGAGCGGGAGCTGTGCGGACTTGCCCGTGGCGCCCACGAAGAGGCAGAGGCCGATCAGCGTGGCGAGCTTCCACTCGCCTCCGCCGAGCCAGGCGGGGATCGACACGAGCCGGTCGGCGATCTGCGGGAACGCCGCGGCGACCTCCCGGTAGGCGACGCTCGGATGGCCGACGTCGGCGAGCGCCGCGAAGAGCAGGAAGATGCCGACGAGGAAGCCGAAGTCGCCGATCCGGTTCACGATGAACGCCTTCATGCCGCAGTAGGCGTTCCAGCGGTCGCTGTACCAGAACCCGATGAGCAGGTACGAGCAGAGGCCCACGCCCTCCCAGCCGAGGAACATGAGCACCAGATTGTCGGCGAGCACGAGCACGAGCATCGAGAACGTGAAGAGGTTCAGGTAGCAGAAGAAGCGCTGGTAGCCCTTGTCCTCGCGATGGTCGTCGTCCATGTACCCGATCGAGTACACGTGGATGAGGAAGCCCACGAACGTGACGATCAGGATCATCACCGCGGAGATCGGATCGAGCAGGAACGCAACCTCGGCGCTGAACTTGCCCGCGCCGATCCACGTGTAGACATCGTCGACCATCGCGCGCTGGCCCTCTGGGAGGCCGAGGAGCTGCGAGAACGCGAAGAGCGAGACGAGGAACGACGCGGCGACGGCGCCGCACGAGAGCCAGTAGGTGGCGCGGCGCGCGAGCGGGCGCCGGAGGAGGCCGAGCAGCACGCCATGGATCACCGCCCCGGCGAGCGGGAAGAGCGGGATCCAGCGCAGGATCGTCGTGTCGGTGGCGGGGCCCGCGGTCTCTACCATTTGAGCAGGCTCACGTCCTCGACGTTCACGGAGTCCCGGTTGCGGAAGAGCGAGATCACGATGCCGAGCCCGACCGCGACCTCGGACGCCGCGACCGTGATCACCATCAGCACGAAGATCTGGCCGTTCGGGTCGGCCCACGCACGCGAGAACCCGAGCAGCGCGAGGTTCACCGCGTTCAACATGAGCTCGATCGACATCAGGATCACGACCAGGTTCCGCCGGGTGAGGGCGCCCACCGCTCCGATCGCGAACAGGACGGCCGACAGGGCGATCACGTGCTCCAGGGGAACGGGCATCAGTCGATCCTCCGCTTCGCGAGGACGACGGCGCCGATGATCGCGGCGAGGAGCAGGAAGGACGTCACCTCGAAGGGCAGCACGAAGCTCGTGAAGAGCTGGCGTCCGACCTCCCGGAAGCCGCCGAAGCCCGCGGGCAGCTCCTTCACCGCCGGCAGCGAGCCGCGGAGCAGCCGCACGAACATCCACAGCAGCCAGCCGGTGGCGCCGACGCCGAGCAGCTTCGCGAGGCGGGAGCGCGGCACCGGGAAGGCGTCGCTGCGGAGGTTCAGCAGCATGACGACGAACAGGAACAGCACCACGATCGCGCCCGCGTAGACCATGATCTGGATCACCGCGACGAGGTGCGCCTCGAGGATCACGTAGATCCCCGCCAGCGCGATCATCGCAATGACGAGGCTCATCGCCGCCGCCACCGTGTTGCGGACGTTGAGCACCATCCCGAGCGCCGCCGCGACGGTCATCGCCGCGAACACGTAGAAGAGCACGGCCGCCGCGGTCACCGCCCGGCCCCCTGGATCGCGAGGATCACGAGCCCGGTCACGAAGAGGTTCGCGAGCGACAGCGGGAGCATGATCTTCCAGCACAGGTCCATGACCTGGTCGTAGCGGAAGCGCGGGAGCGTCCAGCGGATCTGCATCTGGAGCCAGATCATGAAGATGACCTTCACGAAGAAGGTCAGGACCTGGAAGATCAGGCAGAGCCCCGTCGCCGCGCCCACGCCGAACACCGACGTCAGATGGCCGATGACGTCCTGGGTGGAGGCGAACGGGATCGCCCAGCCGCCGAGGAACAGCGTCGTCACGATGGTGCCGATCACCGGCACCTCGAGGAACTCGGCGGTGTAGAAGAGCCCGAAGCGCATGCCCGAGTACTCCATGTGGTACCCGGCCACGATCTCGGACTCGCCTTCCGGAACGTCGAACGGCGGGCGCTTGTTCTCCGCCATGATGCAGGTCAGGAACATCACGAAGCCGAGCGGCTGGAGGATCACGCCCCACATCGGGAGCTGGAGCCACGCGAGCCAGGCCGGGAGGTGCTCCACGAAGCCGAACGTCTCGAGGAAGCCGAGGAGATGGAAGGTCGTGTCCTGGGCCTGCACCATCTCCTGGAGCTTCAGGGTGTTGAACACCATGAAGACGCCGACGATCGAGAGCCCCATCGTCACTTCGTAGGAGATCATCTGCGCGGAGCCGCGCAGCGACCCGAGCAGACCCCAGTTGCTGTTGCTCGACCAGCCGGCGAGCACCGTGCCGTAGGTGGCGATCGACCCGGCCGCGAGGACGTAGAGCATCCCCCAGTCGAGATCGGCCCCCACGAGCGAAACGGGACCGCTCCCGAAGTCGTACACCCCGCCGAACGGGATCGCCGCAAGGATGATGATCGCCGGAACGAGCGCGAGCACCGGCGCGATGAGGTGCATCGCGCGGTTCGCGCCCGCGGGCACCACGTCCTCCTTCGAGAGCAGCTTCAACACGTCGGCGAGCGGGTGGAGCAGGCCGATGACGGTGATGCCCGCGATGTCGGCGCGGTTGGCGCCGATCCGGTCCTGCATCACCGCGCTCTGCTTGCGCTCGACCCAGGTGATGACGGGGAGGAGCGCCGCCATCACGACGAGCACCATGAACAGGACCTTGATGACGACGCCGAGATCCGGCATCAGCGCGGCGTCCCGGCCGGCGGCGCGCTCGCGAGCGGACGTCCGTGATCTCCGACGCTGGTGACGTCGGCGCCGGCGAAGGCCGGCTGCGCGCCGAGCTCGCGCGAGACGCTGCGCACGTCCCACTTGCCGTCGAAGCCCGCGAGGCCGAGCGTGGCGCCGAGACGGGCGAGGAGCTCGCCGTCGGGAGACGCCTCCCACGCGGGCTCCACTGCGGGCACGATGCGCTGCACACGGCCCGCGTGGTTGGTGAGCGTGCCGGCCTTCTCGGCCGCATGCCGGACCGGGAGGACGACGTGCGCCACGCGCTCGAGCTCCGACCGGTGGGTGTCGAGCACGATCACCGTGTCGAGGTGCGAGAGCACCGACGGACCACCCGCGTAGGCCGGGTCGAGCAGGTCGTGGCCGAGCACGATCAGCGCGTCGACGCCACCGCCCCGGACCCGATCGACCACGGTCTGCGCGTCGGCGAAGCCGAGCGCGCGCGCGCCGGCGGCGTTGGCGGCCTTCTCGGCCTTCACGAGCAGGTCGTCGTGCTCGCCGAGCGGCACCGCGACGCCTGCGGTGTCGGTGCCGAGGGCTTCCAGGAAGCGCCGCAGGGTGTAGAGGTCTTCGTTCGTCGCGTGCGCCGACGCCACGGCGGCCACCACGCCCGGGCCCTTTGCGTCGATCACCCGGCGCAGCCGCGCCGCGGCCGCGGCGATCGCCGCCGACGTGCTCGCAGGCTCGAGGCTGCCGTGCCCGCCGCGTACGAACGCCAGCTTGAGCCGCGCCTCGGATCCGATCTCCTTGTACGACATCCGGCCCGCGTCGCACATCCAGGTCTGGTTCACGGCGTCGTTCCGACGCGGCACGTAGCGGTAGACCTTGTTGCTCGCGACGCCCAGGAAGACGTTGCAGCCGTTCGAGCAGCCCGTGCACACGCCCTTCACGTCCTCGAGGAACCACACGCGGATCTTGAAGCGGAAGTCCTTCGTCGTGAGCGCGCCGACGGGGCAGATGTCCGCCACGTTCATCGAGTAGGGGTTGTCGAGGGGCATGCCCGGCAGCGTCTCGATCACGGAGCGGTCGCCGCGGTCGAATACGCCGATCTCGCCGGTGCGGGACACCTCGCGGCAGAAGCGCACGCAGCGGCGGCACAGGATGCAACGCTCCTGGTCGAAGGCGATCGTCGGCCCGAGGTCGACGCCCTTCTTCGCAGCGCGTCGCGGCTCCTCCGTACGCGCGTGGGCGATGCCGTAGTCGTAGGCGTAGTCCTGGAGCTTGCACTCCCCCGCCTGGTCGCAGATCGGACAGTCGAGCGGGTGGTTGATGAGCAGCAGCTCCATCACGCCTTCGCGCGCGCGCTTCACCCGGTCGGTCGTCGTGCGCACGACCATGCCGTCCTTCACGGGTGTGTTGCACGCGATCTGGAGCTTCGGGATGCCCTCGACCTCGACCTGGCACAGGCGGCAGCTCCCGTCGATCGAGAGGTACGGGTGCCAGCAGTAGTGCGGCACGTCGACGCCGTTCATCAGGAGGCCGAGGTCGTCGATGGCCTGGAGGATCGTACGGCCGGCGGCGACCTCGAACTCCTGACCGTCGATGTTGAGCTTCGGCATGCGCTAGAGCTCGAAGCTCTGCGGGAAGGGGCACTTCCCGTGCTGCACGTGGGCCTCGAAGTCGGCGCGGAAGTGCCGCAGCAGGCCCTGCACCGGCCACGCAGCCGCGTCGGAGAGGGCGCAGATGGTCTTCGCTTCCATCTTGTCGGCGACGTCGAGCAGGACGTCGAGATCGCTCATCGAGCCCGCACCGCGCTCGATGCGCTCCATCAGCTTATGGAGCCAGCCCGTGCCTTCCCGGCACTGGGTGCACTGACCGCAGGACTCCTCGCGATAGAACCACGAGATCACGCAGCCGACGCGCACCATGCAGGTGGTGTCGTCCATGACCATGATCCCGCCGGTGCCGAGCGCGCTCTTGCGCTGCTGGAGCGCCTCGTTCGCCATCGGCACGTCGAGCTGCCCCGCCGGCAGGATCGGCACCGACAGGCCGCCGGGGATCACGCCCTTCACCTTCCGGCCTTCGAGCAAGCCGCCGGCGTGCTCGAAGATCAGCGTGTCGAGCGGCGTGCCGAGCGGCAGCTCGAAGAGGCCCGGCCGCACCACGTGTCCCGAGACGCCGAAGAGCGTCGTCCCCGGGCTCTTCTCGGTGCCCATGCTGCGGAACCACTGCGGCCCGCGCGCGATGATGTGGGGCGCGTGGCAGAACGACTCGACGTTGTTCACCGTCGTCGGCATGCCGAAGACGCCGTATTCCGCCGGGAACGGCGGCTTCTTGCGCGGTTGCGCCTTCTTGCCCTCCAGCGACTCGATGAGGCCCGTCTCCTCGCCGGCGATGTAGGCCCCGGCGCCGCGCGCCACGACGATCTCGTGCGCGAAGCCCGTGCCCATCACGTTCTTGCCGAGGTAGCCCTTCGCGTACGCCTCCTCGACCGCCCGCTCGACCTGCGTCGCCGGCGCGGCGTACTCGCCCCGGACGTAGACGAAGGTCTTCTGCGCGCCCATGGCCCAGGCGCCGATGAGGAGCCCTTCGATCAGCTGGTGGGGCGTGCGCTCGAGCAGGAGGCGGTCCTTGAAGGAGCCGGGCTCCGATTCGTCGGCGTTGCAGCAGATGTACTTGGGCTTCGCCGCGTCCTTCGGCATGAACGACCACTTGAGGCCGGTCGGGAAGCCCGCGCCGCCGCGGCCCTGGAGGCCCGACGCCTTCACGGTGTCGACGACCTGCTCCGGCGTCATCTCCGTGATCGCCTTCTTCGCGGCCGCGTAGCCGCCGCGCGAGAGATAGCCCTCGAGCGTGCGGAAGGCGTCGTCGCCCGCGTGCTGGGTCAGATGGCCGGTGACGTAGGGCGCCTTCTGCATCGGCGTCCTACCGGAGCCCGTCGAGGATGCGCTTCGCTTCCTCGACGTCGAGATCTTCGTGGTATTCGGAGCCGACTCGCATCATCGGCGCGTAGGCGCAGGCGCCGAGGCACTCCTCGTGCCCGAGCGTGATGCGTCCGTCCTTCGTCGTCTCGCCCGGCCCGATGCCGAGGTGGCCCTCGAGCGCGCGCAGCAGGTTCCGCGCGCCGCGGAGCGAGCACGGAAGGTTCGTGCAGACGTAGACGTGGTGCCGACCCTGCGGGCGGTCGTAGAACATGTTGTAGAACGTCACGACCTCCATCACCTCGATGGGCCGGAGGTCGAAGATCGCCGCCACTTCCTTCGCGGTCTCGAGCGAGACGTGGCCGAGCTGGCGCTGGACGAGGTGCAGGGCCGGCAGCAGGGCGCCGCGCCGCACCGGATACCTGGCGATCTCCCGGTCGATGAGCGCGCGGGTCTCGGGCGAGATCACCATTCGAGCGCGCCCTTCTTCCACACGTACGCGAGGCCGACGCCGAGCACCGCCACGAACGTCGTCATCTCGGCGAAGCCGAACCAGCCGAGATCGCGGAAGAGCGCGCCCCACGGATAGAGGAACACCGCTTCGACGTCGAAGATGATGAAGAGGATGGCGACGAGATAGAACTTGACGGAGTAGCGCTGCTTGGGCGAGACGATCTGGCTCTCGCCGCACTCGAACGGCTCCTGCTTCTCGGGGAACTCGCGCTTCGGACCGAGGAGCCGGTGCACGGTGAGCATGCCCGCCGCCACCACCAGCGCGAGCACGAGGATCACCACGACGCCGGCGTACTGGGCGAGAATCGGTCCCCTCCTCGAGAGCCCGACGGAACGGAACTTGGCGGTCGGCTTGACGAAACGCGCCGGACCGTAGCCGTCGCGCAAAATCGAGTCAATGAAACCCGACGCGGATTTCCGACGGAAAGCGCGGCGGGACGGGTGATAGACTGCCTCCGTGCCGGACATCGCCGTGCTGGGTGCGGGCAGCTTCGGGACGTGCCTCGCGATGCTCTGCGCGGGCCGCCACGACGTCACGCTGTGGGCGCGCGACCCCGAGATGGCGCGCACGATGCAGCGCGACCGCCGGAATCCCCGCTATCTCACGAGCTTCGAGCTGCCCGCTCGGGTGCGCGTCACCTCGGACCTCGCGGACGCCCTCGCCGGCCGCAGCATCGTGATCTGCGCGGTGCCGAGCCACGGCGTGCGTGCCGTGGCCTCGGCCGCCGCCCCGCATCTCGCGCCCGGGGCCCTCGTCGTGTCGACGGTCAAGGGCATCGAGCTCGACACGGGATCCACCATGCACCAGGTGCTCGAGGAGGCGACCCGCGGCGCGGCCGCGGCCCCGCGGATCGTCTGCCTCTCGGGCCCGTCCTTCGCGCGGGAGATCGCCGCAGGGAAGCCCACGGTGGTGACCGTGGCGAGCCGTGACGAGGCCGACGCCAAGGTCGTGCAGCAGGCGCTCTCGTGCGCCGCGCTCCGCTGCTACTCGAACTCCGACGTCGTGGGGGTGGAGCTCGGCGGCGCGCTCAAGAACGTGATCGCGATCGCCGTCGGCATCTCCGACGGGCTCGAGGCGGGCCACAACGCGCGTGCCGCACTGATGACCCGCGGCCTCGCGGAGATCACACGCCTGGGTGTCCGGCTGGGCGCCAACCCGCTCACCTTCCTGGGTCTCTCCGGAGTGGGCGACCTCATCCTCACCTGCACGGGGGACCTCTCGCGGAACCGCACCGTGGGCCTCGAGCTCGGGCGGGGCCGGAAGCTCTCCGACGTGCTGGCCGGGATGAAGGAGGTGGCGGAGGGCGTGCGCACGACCCGCGCGGCCTGCGCCCTCGCGGAGAAGGCGGGCGTGGAGCTCCCGATCGCCTTCATGGTGCGCGACGTGCTCGACGACGTGCTGGCCCCGGCCGACGCCGTGGGACGGCTGATGACCCGCGAGCTCCGGAGCGAGACGAGCTGATCCCACCCGGGATGGCGGGCGGCCCGGCGCGGGCCTAGACTTCCGCGAAATCGACTTTCATTTTCAGTACTTCGGGGACGTCCATGCCCACCCCGTCCGCGGATCCCGCCCTCACGCTCGACGCGCTCCCGCCGGGCTCGACCGCCGTGGTCGACGCCGTGGGCGGGCAAGGCGGCGCGTCCGCGATCGAGCAGCGGCTCCGCGATCTCGGCCTCGTCCCGGGCACGAGCGTGCGCGTGCTGCGCCGGGCGCCGCTCGGAGACCCGACGGAGTACGAGCTCCGCGGCTACCGCCTCTGCCTGCGGCGCAGCGAAGCGGCGCGCGTCCGTGTGCGGCGGGTGGCGGAGCGCCTCCTCACGCGGGATGGGGAGGAGGGGTGAGCGAGGCCATCCTCCGGCTCGGCCTCGTCGGCAGCCCGAACTCCGGGAAGACGACGCTCTTCAACGCGCTGACCGGCCTGCGCGCAAAGGTGGGCAACTATCCGGGCGTCACCGTGGAGCGTCGTGAGGGCGCCGCCACGGTGGCCGGCCGACGCGTCGTGGTGGTCGATCTCCCCGGCGCATACAGCCTCTCGCCCGTGAGCCGGGACGAGGAGGTGGTGGCGAAGCTCCTCGCCGGCGAGCTCTCCGGCGTGCCGCGCCCCGACGCGATCGTGGCCGTCGCCGACGCGTGCTCGCTCGAACGCTCGCTGCTCCTCGTCGCGCAGGTGCTGCGCCTCGGCCTCCCCTGCTGCCTCGTCCTGACCATGATCGACGAGCTCGGGGCGCGCCGGGGCAAGCTCGACCTGCTGCGCCTCGAGGCCGCCCTCGGCGTGCCGGTGATTGGCGTGGTCGGGCACCGCGGTGTCGGGCTCGACGCCCTGCGCGCGCTGCTGGGACATCCGGAGAAGTGGAGCCGTCCGCCGATCCTGCCGCCGGTCGAAGCGGAGGAGCGCGCCGCGTGGGCCGACTCCGTGCTCGCGCACGTCCTCCATGCGCGCCCGGGCCGCAACCACCTCACCGACGCGATCGACCGCGTCATCCTGCACCCGATCGCCGGCACGCTCGTCTTCGCGACGGTCATGGTGCTGTTCTTCCAGCTGATCTTCGCGTGGGCGCAGCCCGCGATGAACCTCCTAGACGCCGGCATCGCGGCCGCGGCGGCGGTGCTGCACGCGTGGCTCCCGGCGGGCATCGTGCTCGACTTCCTCGTCGACGGCGTGCTCGGCGGAGTGGGGGCGGTGATCGTATTCCTGCCGCAGATCGTGCTGCTCTTCACCCTCATCTACCTGCTCGACGACCTCGGCTATCTCGCCCGTGCCGCGTTCGTGATCGACCGCCTGATGGGATCCATCGGCCTCGAGGGACGCTCGTTCGTGTCGCTCCTCTCGTCGTACGCCTGCGCCGTGCCCGGCATCATGGCGACGCGCACGATCCCCTCGCCACGCGACCGTCTCGTCACGATCCTGGTCTCGCCCCTCATGACGTGCTCGGCGCGCCTCCCGGTCTACGCGCTCCTGATCGGCGCGTTCGTGCCAGCGCGCCGCGTGCTGGGGCCGCTCGGGCTGCAGGGCCTCGTGCTGCTCGGTCTCTACCTCCTCGGCGGGATCTCCGCGCTCGTCGTGGCGGCCGTGCTGAAGAAGGGTCTCTTCCCCGGAACCGGCCTCCCGTTCTACATGGAGCTTCCGCCGTACCGCGTGCCGACGCTCCGCCTCCTCCTGACGCAGGTGTGGGGCAGCGCGAAGGCGTTCCTGCGCCGCGCGGGCACCATCATCCTCGGCGTGTCGATCGTGCTCTGGGCGCTGCTGCACTTCCCGCACGTCGAGGCCCCGCCCGGCACGCCTCCGGCGCAGACCGCGCGCGCGGCGCTCGAGTCGAGCCTCGCCGGCCGCGTGGGCCACGCGATCGAGCCCGCGATCGCGCCGCTCGGCTTCGACTGGAAGATCGGCGTGGGCCTCGTCGCCAGCCTCGCGGCGCGCGAGGTGATCGTCTCGACGCTCGCCCAGATCTACGCGGCGAGCGACGAGGGCACCTCGCTCCGCGAGGCGATCCGCTCCGATGTCGCTCCCGACACGGGACGACAGGTCTTCACGCCGGCGACGGTCGCGTCGCTGCTCGTGTTCTTCGTGTTCGCGCTCCAGTGCACGTCCACGCTGGCCGTGATGCGCCGCGAGACGAACTCGTACCGGTGGCCCGCCTTCGCCTTCGGCTACCTCCTCGCGCTCGCGTACGCGGCGAGCTACGTCACCCACCAGGTGGTGACCGCCCTTTGGACCTGAGCCGGGCCTTCCGCACCGTCCTCGCAGCTGGAGCCGCGCTCGCCCTCGCGAGCTGCGGCGCGACGACCGTCCGCAAGACCGTGCAGGACGACGGCGAGATCAAGGTGATCCTGCGCGGGCAGAGCAAGGGCGGCGTGCCCGTGGACGCCGGCTACCAGCACCCGGCGACGATCTCCGGCACGCGGCTCGCGCACGTGCTCTCCCGGATCGACGTACGCAACGACGAGTCGGCGGCGAACGACCGCAAGGCGGCCATCCCGGCGGAGCAGGTCTACGACCTGGGCGACGCCGTATCGAAGGCGCTGGCGCAGGCGAACAACTCGCAGGAAGTCGTCGTGATGGCGAAGCGCAAGGAGCGCCGCCTCGGGATCTTCACCGAGGAGTACCTGACGAGCTTCCTGGTGTTCGTGCGCGGCGACCGGCTCTACGTGTACCTCTCGCGCCTCGACTGGCCGATCCCGAAGAACCCGAACGAGGTGATCGCCGAGCCCAGCGTCGACAAGCCCGTCGGGAAGTTCCGCACGCTGCCGGGCGAGGCGATGCAGACCGCGGGGCAGCAGGGCGTCGCGGTCGCCTGGCGGGATCCGATCTTCAAGCAGGCGACCGCCGTGCGCGTGACGCCCCAGGGCAAGATCGTGCGGCGAACCATCCTGATGGAGAGCGCGCCCGACGAGCCCGCCGCGGGCCAGGCCGGCGAGCCGGAGGACGAGCCGCAGCTCACCGGCAATCTCTCGCCCGACACGCTGCGGAAGCTCGCGGATCTCGAGGACCTGCGGCGGGCCGGTCGGATCGACGAAGCCGAGTATTCGACACGGAAGCGCGAGATCCTGCTGGCCGATCCGTCGAACGCGGCGCCTCCGCGAGCGCACTGACGGTTCGCGCGCTTGGCGCGCCACGCGTCCTCTCATAACCTGCCGGGTCCTTTTCCCGGCCGCGGCCGTTCCGGAGGGTGCGCATGAAGCTCCTCGCCGAGTTCCTCCTGATCGCGATCCTGTACGGGCTCTCGCTGACCCGGCTCGTCCCCCCGCCGTGGCGCGGCCGCCTCCAGAACGGCCTCAAGGCGTGGTTCACGGTCCGCGCGTTCTGGCTCCTGCTCGAGCATCCGGTGGAGCTCGAGGACGGGACGAAGGTCGTCGCGTGGAAGCTGATCCTGGAGCAGCTCCGCACCATCGAGGCCGGCACGTTCTGGACGTTCGTGGCGTGCGCCACGAGCGTGAAGTTCGTGGGGATCCTCTCGTCGATGTGGCGCTGGCAGCTGCTCCTCGCCGGCCAGGGCATCGAGCTCCCCTTTCGACACATCTTCGGGTCGTTCCTGATCGGCCGCTTCATCGGCACCTTCCTGCCGAGCACCGCGGGTCTCGACGGCTACAAGCTCTACGACGCCGCGCGGTTCAGCGGTCGAACCGTCGAGGCCACCGCGGCGACGGCGCTCGAGAAGGTGCTCGGCGTCACCGGCATCTTCCTGTCGTTCCTGGTCGCGCTCCCCTTCGGCATCAAGATCTTCGGCGACAAGGCCGGCCTGGTCGCGGCGATCACGGTGCCGATCTCGCTCGGCATCATCGGCGGGCTCCTGCTGCTGCTGTGGAACCCGGGCCTCATCCAGTGGCTGCTCGATGCGCTGCCGCTGCCGGGCAAGGCGCGCCTTTCGGGCCTCGTCATGCGGCTCTCGCGCGCCACCGCCGCGTACCGCGACAAGAAGGCCCTCGTCCTCGCGGCGCTGGCGCTCTCGTTCGCCGTGCACTTCACGACGGCGGCCATGTACTACTTCACGGCGCTCGCCGTCGGCGCCGGCGCGAAGGCCGAGTTCTGGCCGCTCGCGTTCGGCTCGTCGATCCAGATCTTCGCGACGGTGATCGCGCCCACCATGGGCGGCATCGGCGCGCGCGAGTGGGCGCAGCTCGTGACCCTCGGGCACATGATCGGGCCCGGTGCAGCGATCGTATCCGCGGCGCTCGGCTTCTGGGCGGCCGAAGCGCTGACGCTCTTCGGTGGGATCTTCTGGTGGATCCGCGGCGCCAGCTATCGGCCCGCCTACTGCCGCGTGGACGGCCGCCAGGTGGACTACGAAGAGGCCGCGCGCGAGGCGGTCCAGCTGATCGCGCCGATCGAGACGCCGGCCGGCGGCGCGCGGCCCGCGGGCGAGCTGCCGCCGCTCGGCGCACGGATCGCGCTCTCGGCGGCGGCCGGCCTCGCGGCCGGCGTGCTCGGCGGGCTCGTGCTCGGCGGCGTCGAGGCCTGGGTGATCGCCCGCGGCGGCTTCGGCGGCGACGCGCAGGTCGTCTGGTACGGACCGCTCGCCTACGCGCTCGTGCTGGGCGCGCTCGGCTGCGGCGCGGGCGCCGCGCTCGGCGTCCTGCCGATGGACCGCGCCGAGATCCGCGGCTGGACGCCGTCGCTCGTGCTGCTCGCGCTCCCGCTGCCGCTCGCGCTCGCGGTGGCCGTCTTCCGTGTGCGGCGCGACGTGTTCCTCGAGCAGGCCGTGCCGCTCGCCTGGCTCGGCGCGATCGTGGGGATCGCGGCCGTGGTGGCGCTGCTCCTCTTCCTCCTCGGCCGCCGCGTGTTCGCCGGCCCGCTCGGAGCGATCGTGCGCCCCGTCCCCGCGCTCGTGCTCCTGGCGGCCGTCGCGGTGGCGGGGCTCGTCGCCGCGCCGCGCATCGTCCCGCCGCCGCCTCCGCCGGCCGCCCCAACCCCCGTGCCGCCCGCCCTCGCCGGCGCGCCGAACGTGATCCTCGTGATGGTCGACACGCTGCGCGCCGACCAGCTCTCCTGCTACGGCGGTCCCGTGCCGACGCCCCATCTGTGCAGCCTGGCCGGCGAAGGCGGCAGCCGGTACACGGCCTTCTCCCACGCGTCGTGGACGAAGCCCGCATCGGCGTCGCTCCTCACGTCGCTCCTTCCGTCGAGCCACGGGGCGGTGTCGAAGACTGCGTCGCTCTCCCCGAACGCGACGCTCATCTCCGAGGTGATGAAGGACGCGGGCTACACGACGGGCGGGATCGTCTCGAACATCAACCTCGCGCCGAGCTTCGGGTTCGACCAGGGCTGGGACGAGTACGACTACCTCGCGCCGGACTACATCGCAGGGGCGCAGGAGTCCTCCTCGAAGCTGATCCTCTACCAGATCGCGCGGAAGGTGTGGTTCAAGCTGCGCCCCGGCCATCGCGTGAGCGACTACTACCAGGACGCCGAGACGGTGGACGCGCACGCGTTCGAGTGGCTCGATCGGCACCGCGCATCGCGCTTCTTCTTCTTCGTGCACTTCATGGACCCGCACGATCCCTACTTCGAGCACCCGTACGACGGGAAGGCGATCGCGCGCGTCGAGTCGGACCATCCCGATCCGTCGCTCGCGCCGGAGATGCTGCGCCTCTATCGGGGAGAGATCGCGTACCTCGACGAGCAGTTCGGGAGGTTCCTCGACAAGGTCCGCGCGCTCGGCCTCTACGACGACACCGTGATCGCGCTGACCGCCGACCACGGCGAGGAGTTCCACGAGCACGGCGGCTTCTGGCACGGTCTCACGCTGTACGAGGACCAGATCCACGTGCCGCTGCTGGTGAAGTGGCAGGCGGGCCACGCGGTGGCGCCGCCGGAGCCCGAGAACCACCTCGCGCGGTCGATCGACATCGCGCCCACCCTCATCGCACGGGCGGGCGTCGCGCCGCCGGCGGTGATGCAGGGCGTCGACCTCGCCATCCCGTGGGCCGAGCGCAGCGAGAAGGACCGCCTGCACCTCGCCGAGGAGGACTTCGAGGGCAACGTGCTGCGCGCGCTCCGCACGACCACGTGGAAGTGGATCGAGGCGAACGAGGACAACCCGCGCGGCCTCCCGCCGCAGGAGCTCTTCGAGGTCGCGAAGGACCCGCAGGAGGAGCACAACCGGGTGGACGCCGAGCCCGCCCTCGCGCGCCAGATGCGCGAGCAGGCAGAGGCGAAGGTGCTCTACGCGAAGGAGCACTCGCTCGAGGGCGGCGGCACGGCCGAGCTCACCGACGCGCAGCGCGAGGCGCTGAAGGCGCTGGGCTACCTCCAGTAGCGCGCGGCCTCACTCGGGCCTCCCACCCTCGTTCGGGCCGGCTGGCGACAGCTCGCCGAGGAGCTGCGCCGCGGAGCGGTCGCCCGGGTAACGCTCCGCGAGCCGCGCCGCGAACCGCTTCGCGCCGGCAGTGTCGCCGGCGTCACGCCGCATGGTGACGGCCGCGAAGAGCAGATCGCGGTCGTCGGGCGTGAGCGCGAGCGCGCGGTCGAGCTCGCGCAGCGCCTCCTTCGCATGACCCGACGAATTGAGCGCAACCGCATAGACGTACGCGAACCGCGCGTCGCCCGGTGCGAGCTGCGCGGCGCGCGCGAACTCCCTCGTCGCGTCCTCCCGGCGGCCGAGGCGGATCCACGTGAGACCGAGCGTGTGGTGCAGCGACGCGTCGTTCGGCGATGCGGCCAGTCCCTCCCGCAGCACCTCGGCCGCGTCGGGGTCGCGCGACTGGGTCCGCAGGAGATCGGCCAGGTTCGCCCACGCGGGCACGAAGCGCGGATCGATGGCGAGGGCCGCCCGGTATTCCGCCTCGGCCTCCGCCGTCTGGCCGCGGCGCGCGAGGAAGCCGGCGTGCGCGGACCGGTTCTCCGGACGGTCGGCAAAGGTGGCCGCGGTGTCCTCGAGCTCGCGGACCGCGCGGTCGAAGGCTGCGCGCTGGGCAGGATCGAGCCGCTCCGCCGGCACGTCGGCCAGCGTCATGGCGGCCTCCATGCGGACCGCGCGCACGGGATCGGAGAGCAGCGGCGCCACGAGCGCCACCCGGGCCTGCGCGGGCAGCCCGGCGAGCGGCTGCAGGGCCTCCCGACGGACGAGGGGGCTCTCGTCGTAGACCGCCGACACGAGGGTCTGAACGCTTTCCTGTGTCAGAGAGGGCCCGAGCAGCGATGCTGCGGTCGCGCGCACGAGCGCGGGCTGCGCTTCGTCCGCCAGGAGGGCAAGGAGCTGCGGACCCGCGTCCGCCGAGTGGCGTCGCGAGGCGTCGAAGGCGGGAGCGAAGGTCTGGAAGCCCTGCGGGTCGTGGCCGGTGCGGCGCCTCAACTCCTTCGCCGCCCAGGCCGGAGAGCGGTCGGCGTGGCATCCATTGCAGGCGTTCGGCGTGCCGAAGGCGACGGTCTGGTCGGGCCTCGGGACGCGGAACGAGTGGTCGCGCCGCGGATCGATCTGCATGTACGTCTTCGCAGGCATGTGACAGCTGGCGCACTGCGCGCCCGCCGAGCCGGCGGGATGGAAGTGGTGCGCCGCGACGTCGTACTTCGCGGGATCGTGGCAGGAGCCGCAGAGCGCGTTGCCTTCGGCGCGGAGGCGGAGGCTGTGCGGATCGTGGCAGTCGCTGCAGGTGACGCCGTGCGCGTACATCCGGCTCTGGAGGAAGGAGCCCCAGACGTAGACCTCGTCGTCCTGCTGTCCGTCCACGTGGTAGAGCGGAGGCGAGAGCGTCGCCGGCAGGTAGTGATCCAGGAATGCGTCTCCGGCCTTCCAGCCCTCGGCGATCTGGCTGCGGCGCGCGTGACAAGGGGCGCACGTCTCGATCTCGCGGCCGCCGTGCGCGGGCGGCGTGCGCGTCGAGTTGCCGGTGGCCGGATCGAGGCGCCACACCACGTCGCGCCGGTCGCGCTGGGCCACGGTGAGGCCCGCCGGAGCCGCCGTGGGCGCCGCGCTCCGTTCGGCCGGAGGAAGCGCCGCCCAGGCCACGTGCGCGGAGCCCGGACCGTGGCACGCCTCGCAGCCGACCGCGATCTCGCTCCAGGTCGTGTCGAAGCGGTCGTGCGCGGCGTCGTAGCGCCGCTCGACGTTCGTCGAGTGGCAATCCGCGCACATGAAGTTCCAGTTCTGGTCGATGCCGGTCCAATGGAGGCGGTCGCCGGCGCGGATCGCCTCGTGCGGGTAGAGCGCGAACCAGCGGCCGCCCCCGGCGGAGCGCGGCCGCGTGTCCCACGCGATCCAGAACGCCTGGAGCCGGCCGCCGGGCAGCTGCACGAGGTACTGCTGGAGGGGATCGACGCCGAACGTGTAGCGGGCCTCGAACTCGGCGGGCTTGCCGTCGGGACCGTCGGTCTCGACGAAGTACCTGCCGTCGCGCCGGGTGAAGCGCGTCTTCACGCCGAAGTGCTCGAACGACGCGTTCTCGAAGTCACCGAGCACGGTGTCCGGCGTCATCTCCTGCATCGCGAGGTCGTGCTGCGAGCCGCGCCAGGCCTGCATCTCGCTCGCGTGACAGCTCCCGCAGGCCTGGCTGCCGACGAACGACGCGCGCTCGGGCGCCGCCGGAGCCGGGGCAACCGGCGTGGGCGGCGGCGCCGCAGGCGGCGCGGCGCGATCGGCGAAGTGGAGCGCTGCGAACACCGCGCCGCCGGCCAGCGCGAACGCCAGCACCGCCCAGCCGGCGACCCGGGCGCCCGGGCGCCCGCCCTCTCGTCGCCTCGTCGCGGTCCGCCCGCGCGAGCGCCGGCCCCTGCGCACCTCAGCCATGGATCGGTGGCTTCCGCTCGGCCCAGGGCCGCGCCTCCTCGAGCTGCGCGGCGACGCGCAGGAGCACGTCCTCGCGCCCGTACGCGGCGACGAGCTGGAGTCCGATCGGAAGACCCGACGCGTTCCAGTGGAGGGGGAGCGAGATGGCGGGCTGGCCCGTCACGTTGAAGGGCTGGGTGAAGGCGACGAACGGACCCGCGCGCCGCCAGCCCTGGAGCGGCTGCTCCGGCGTCGGCGAGAACTCGCCGAGGGGCGGCGGGGGCTCGCACAGCGTCGGGGTCAGCAGCAGATCGAAGCCGCCGGCCCACCACGCCGTGATGCGGCGCGCCCACGCGTGCAGCCCGTCGACGGCCAGCACGTACTCCGGCGCCGGGATCTTCCGCCCGAGCTCCGCGGCCTTCCAGTCGAGGGGCTCCACGTCGTCCGCCTCGAGCGGCCGTCCGATCGCGTGGCCCCACGCGTCGAGGTCGCGCGCGGTGCAGGCGAGGAGCACGCGACCGACGTGGCCGACGACCGAGTCGTCGTCGAGCGCCGGAGGGTGCGCCTCTTCGAGATGGTGTCCGAGCGACTCGAGCAGCACGCCGGTCGCACGGACGGCGGCGACACAGTCGGGAGACACGACCTCCGCGCGGCGCGGCGCCCGCGCGAGGAAGCCGATGCGCAGCCGCCCGGGCTTCGCGCCCACCTCCCGCGCGAACGCCCGCGCGGGCGGCGGGGCGGAGTACGGATCGCCGGGCATCGCTCCGGACACCGCGTCGAGCACGAGCGCGGTGTCGCGCACGGAGCGCGTCACCACGAGGTCGGTCGTCATGCCGGCCCAGCTCTCGCCCAGCTCGGGCCCCATCGAGACGCGACCGCGGGTGGGCTTCAGTCCCACGATCCCGCACGCGCTCGCGGGGATGCGGATCGAGCCGCCCCCGTCGCTCGCGTGCGCGACCGGCACCATCCCCGCGGCCACCGCCGCGGCGCTGCCGCCGCTCGACCCGCCGGGCGATCGGGTGATGTCCCACGGGTTTCGGGTCGGCCCGAAGGCCACCGGCTCGGTCGTGGGCACGCTCCCGAGCTCCGGCGTGTTGGTCCTGCCGGCGATCACGAAGCCGGCGGCGCGGAACTTCTGAACCAGGAAGGTGTCGCTCGACGCCTTCCACCCGAGGCGTTTCAGCACGGGCATGCCCGCGCAGTAGGGATCGCCCGCGGACTGCCCGCCCAGGTCCTTCAGCAGGAACGGCACGCCGCGGAACGGACCGTCGGCGAGCGTGGGACCGCGCGCCGTGGCGCGCGCCTTCTCGAACAGCGGATGGATCACCGCGTTGAGCCCCGGATCGAGACGCTCGATGCGGGCGATCGCTGCGTCGACGAGCTCCGCGGGCGACGCCTTGCGCGTGCGCACGAGCTCGGCCTGGGCGACGCCGTCGAGCGCCGCCAGGGGATCGGACGAGTGGGACATGCGGCCCTCCGCGCGGTCTGCGCGCACGCTACCCGCTCGCCCAGCGCCGCGTCAGGGCCGTTGACTCCCTCCGGACCGCCGCTTACTCTCGACCGCGTCGCATTGCCTTTGGGGAATGATTTCCGGCGCTTGCAGCCCCTCGGATGCCCCGCGAAAGGGTCCCCCCGGCCGCCTCGTTTACCGGGCCGGGTCCCGCACCCGACGTGCTAAGCGCCACTGCCGCGAGAGACGAGCATGAGCGAAGGCCCCGGCAAGCCGAAGGGCGCCGGCGACTCGACGCGCGCCGTGCACGCGGGCGAACGTGATCGCCCGGCGAGCTCCGCCGTTCCCACGCCCATCTTCCAGACCTCCACCTACTGGTTCGAGGACTCGGAGGAGGTGCGCGCCTACCAGGAGGGCCGGAAGGCGCGCGACGAGTACGGACGCTACGGCAACCCCACCTGGCGCGCCGTCGAGCGGAAGCTCGCCGAGCTCGAAGGCACGGACGACGCAGTCCTCTTCGCGTCCGGCATGTGCGCGACGACGACGGCGTTCCTGGCGCTCCTGCCGAAGAACGGCCACCTCGTCACGACGAGCGACTGCTACCGCCGCACGCGGCAGTTCTGCTCCGACTACCTGACCAAGCTCGGTGTCACCACGACGGTGATCGAGCCCGCGGACCCCAAGAAGCTGGGCGACGCGCTGCGCGACGACACCACGCTCTTCTTCACCGAGTCGCCCACGAACCCCTACCTCCGCGTCATCGACGTGGCCGAGGCCGTGCGCGTGGCCCACGCGCGCGGTGCGCTCGTCGTGATCGACAGCACGTTCGCGAGCCCCGTGAACCACTGCGCCGCGGCCGACGGGGCCGACCTCGTGCTGCACAGCGCCACGAAGTATCTCGGCGGCCACAACGACCTCCTCGCCGGCGCCGCGGCGGGCGGACGCGAGATCGTGCGCCGCCTGCGCGACGCGGTCGGCGTGCTCGGCGGCGTGACCGACGCCCACTCGGCCTACCTGCTGCTGCGCGGCATGAAGACGCTCTCGCTGCGCGTTGCGCGGCACAACGAGAACGGGCAGCGCGTCGCCGAGCTGCTGGAGGCGCACCGCAAGGTGCGCCGCGTGTGGTACCCCGGGCTCGCGAGCCATCCCGATCACACGGTGGCGAAGCGCACCATGAAGGGCTTCGGCGGCGTCGTGTCGTTCGACCTCGACACCGACCTCGCGGGAGCGATGCGCTTCGTCGACGCCTGCCGCATCCCCTACATCGCCCCGAGCCTGGGCGGCGTCGAGTCGCTGATCGAGATGCCCGTCCTGATGTCCTACTGGGACAAGCCGCGTGCAGAGCGCGAAGCGCTGGGCATCACGGACACGCTCGTACGGCTCTCGTGCGGGATCGAAGACCCTGCCGATCTCCTGACGGACCTCGAGCGCGCGCTCGGAGCGATCTGATCGCATGCCCTCCGGTCCGGCCGCCGAGGAGGCCATCGTGCCCGTCGTCCGCTTCGCCGGTCAGAGCGTCGAGTGCCCGCTCGGAGCCAACCTCCGCATGGTGCTCCTGCGTGCGCGGCTGCCGCTCTACCACAGCGTGGCCCGCGCGATCCATTGCCGCGGTTACGGGACCTGCGGCACCTGCGCGGTCCGCATCCAGGGCAAGGTGTCCGAGCCGACGCCCGCCGAGCTGCGGCGGCTCGACTTCCCGCCGCACCACGTCGACGGCGGCCTCCGGCTCGCCTGCCAGTGCCAGGTGCTCGGCGATCTCGAGATCACGAAGCACGCCGGCCTGTGGGGCCAGCGCGAGGAGACCGTCGCCTCGCCTTCCGGCCGGAAGTAGTCCGGCCGGCAAGCGGGCCCGGCCGGAAGTAGTCCGGCCGGCAAGCGGGCCCGCCGGAAGTAGTCCGGCCGGCAAGCGGGCCCGGCCGCGCCCCTCAGCGCGCCGGCACGTCGCTCGCCTCGAGCTGACGCTGATCGTGGGAGACCAGGAGCGACGCGCCCCGGTCGTGCAGGTCGCGCAGAAAGGCCCGCAACTCGGCGAGTCGGGCGCGGTCCTCCGGCACGACGAACAGGCTGTACGCGGCGGGCTTCGGCACGTCGTGCAGCACGCCGTCGACGGCGTTCGCGACGTCGCCGGTGAACGCCCAGATCCGCGGAGGATCGCCCTGTACGTGCGCGATCACGATCTGGCTCCCGGGCGTGTGCCCGCCGGCGGCGATGACGTACACGCCTGGGAATCCGGTCAGGGGACGGAGCGTCGCGGCGCCGAGCAGCTCGACCTGCGCGCACGGCGTCCCGGCGATCAGGGTGCGTCCGCCGCGCGTCGTGTAATTCGGGCGGTCGCGCTGCGCCTCGGTCATGAACACCTTCACGGGGTGCGAGAGCCCGCGGCACAGCTCCGCGATGCCGCCGACGTGGTCCGCGTGGAGGTGCGTGAAGACGATGCCCTGAACGCGCCCGGCGTCGGCGCCGAGGCGCGAGGCCGCGGAGCCGAGCGGCTGGATGGGCCCGCCGCCGCTCAGGCGCTCGATCGGCCCGCCGAACGCGATCGCGCCGTCGCGATCCATCCCGGTGTCGATCAGCAGGATCCTGCCGTCCGCCCACTCGAGCGCGAACGAGGGGTGGCTCATCACGTACGGCTCGCTGGGGGTGGGATCGAGCTTCGGATCGAGCACGGCCGAGCGCGGCATGGGCTGGCTGGCCGTGTTGATCCACGAGAGGCGCACCGGCAGATCGCCCGCTGTCCCCGACGCCATCACCTCGTCGACCGTCGGCAGCGGCGCGTGCTCCTTCCGGATGGCGGCGTGCGCCATCCCGAGCAGGGCCGCGAGCGCGCCCACCGCGATCAGGACGAGCACGAGGACGGTCCGCAGGATGCGCTTCACCACGGGATCATGCTGCCGACGAAGAAGGCCGCCGTGAGCCGCTCCTTCGGGACACCCGCGAGCGAGACGGGCATGTGGCTGCGGGGGGGCACGACGGTCGGTCCTCCACGTGAGCGCGCGGGCACTCTACGCGAGAGCGCGTTCCCGGGATACCCTGCGCCGGCCGTTGGCTCCGCGGACGCGGGGCCGTTCGGGGGGACTCGATGAAGCGCTTCCTCGCCGCCGTGTCGCTCGCTCTCGCAGTCCTCGCGGCGGTGCTCCTGGTGCGCGCGCTGAGCCTCTCGTCGCGCCAGGTCGCGGCGACTCCGGCTCCGCCGCTCGCGCTCGACGCCGACGCGCTCGCGCAGCGGCTCGGCGCATCGCTCCGCTTCCAGACCGTGTCGTTCCAGGACCCCGCGCAGTTCTCCAGCGCGGAGTTCGAGGGCTTCCATCGGTGGCTCGCCGAGACCTACCCGCGCCTGCACGCGCAGCTCGCGCTCGAGCGCGTCTCGGACTTCTCGCTGCTCTACACGTGGGAGGGTCGCGATCCATCGCTCCCGCCGCTCCTCCTGATGGCGCATCAGGACGTCGTGCCGGTCGACACGCCGGAGCGCTGGGCGCAGCCGCCGTTCGAGGGCCGCATCGCCGACGGCTTCGTCTGGGGCCGCGGCTCGATCGACGACAAGAGCGCCCTGCTCTCGATCTGCGAAGCGGTCGAGCTGCTCCTCGGGCAGGGCTTCTCGCCCGAGCGGACCGTCCTGCTGGCGTTCGGTCACGACGAGGAGGTCGGGGGACCGAACGGCGCGGTCAAGATCGCCGAGCTCCTCGCGAAGCGCGGCGTGCACGCGGAGTTCGGCGTCGACGAGGGGATGGCGATCCTGGAGCCGGGAATCGTCCCCGGGCTCTCGGCGGCGGTCGCGATGATCGGGATCGCGGAGAAGGGATCGGTGACGCTCGAGCTCGTCGCGAATGCGGAGGGTGGGCATTCGTCCACGCCGCCACGTCAGACCGCCGCGGGCATCCTCGCCGAGGCGATCCGCACCGTCGAAGCGAATCCGATGCCGGGCGGGATCGTGGGCGTCACCCGGGCCTCCTTCGAGCAGCTCGCGCCGGAGATGCCGCTCTGGGTCCGCGTCGTATTCGCCAACCTCTGGCTGTTCGGCAGGCCGATGGACTGGCTGCTCTCGGGCAACCCGGGCGTGAACGCGCTCCTCCGCACCACCACCGCGGTCACGATGCTCTCGGGGAGCCCGAAGGAAAACGTGCTCCCGAGCCAGGCGATCGCAGGCGTCAACTTCCGCATCCTGCCCGGCGACACCCGCGAGATCGTGCGGGCGCGCGTCCGCGCTCTGGTGAAGGACCCGCGCGTCGACGTCCGCTTCCGGAGCGAGGGGCGCGACCCGAGCGACGTGTCCCCGATCGACACGAAGTCGTTCGCCCTGCTCGAGCGCACGATCCGCGAGGTCTTCCCCGGCACGGTCGTCGCGCCCGCGCTGGTGGTCGGCGGCACCGACGCCCGCAGCTACGGCGACGTCACGAAGGAGCTCTACCGGTTCGAGCCCTTCCGCTACGACGCGTCGGACCTGAAGCGGCCCCACGGCATCGACGAGCGGATGTCGGTCGCGGGCTACGCCGACGGCGTCCGTTTCCAGGTGCGCCTGATCGAGAACGCCGCTGGGAGCGCTCCCGCGCAGTGAACGACGCGCTCGATCTCGAGGCTGGACTCCAGCGGCTCGGCTACGACGGCTTCCGTCCGGGGCAGCGCGAAGCGATCGAGACGCTCCTCAGCGTCGGGCGCCTCCTGCTCGTCGCGCCCACGGGCGGCGGCAAGAGCCTCATCTACCAGCTGCCGGCCAGCCTGCTGCCCGGCACGAGCCTCGTGATCTCGCCGCTCGTCTCGCTGATGCACGATCAGGTGAGCGCGCTCGAGGCGCGCGGCATCGCAGCCACCTTCCTCGCCGCCACGCTCGATGCGGGAGAGATGCGCCGCCGGATGGCCGCCATCGCGCGCGGGACGCACCGCCTCGTCTATGCCGCGCCCGAGCGGCTGGGCTTCGCCAGCTTCCGCTCGCTCCTGCGCGACCTCGACTGCCCGCTCGTTGCGGTGGACGAGGCGCACTGCATCAGCGAGTGGGGACACGACTTCCGGCCGGAGTACCTGACGCTCGGGGGCGTGCTCGCGGACCTGCCGCGCGCGCGCGTCGTGGCCTGCACGGCGACGGCGACGCCGGTCGTGCGCGACGAGATTCTCGCGCGCCTCGGACTCCCGGCCGATACGCCGCAGATCGTGCGCGGCTTCGCGCGGCCGAACCTCTCCCTGCGCGCGCTCGAGGTGGGCAGCAAGCGCGAGCGCGAGCGCCGCGTGGACGAAGCGCTCGTCGAGGCGCTCGGACGGCCGGGAGCAGGACGCGGCACCGCGATCGTGTACGCGCCCACGCGCCGCGCGAGCGAGGAGGAGGGCGCCCGCCTCGGCGCCGCCGGGTGGCGTGCTGCGGTGTACCACGCGGGGCTCAGCGGCGCGCGGCGGGACGCCGTGCAGCGCGCGTTCCAGGTCGGCAAGCTCGAGGTCACGGTCGCGACGAACGCCTTCGGCATGGGCATCGACCGCCCGGACGTGCGGGCCGTCGTCCACCTCGCGCCCCCGGCGTCGATCGAGGCGTGGTACCAGGAGGTCGGCCGCGCCGGGCGCGACGGCGAGGACGCGCTGGGCCTCCTCCTCGTCTCGCCGGGCGATCTCGCGCTGCGCCGCCGTCTCATCGAGAGCGACGTGGAGGGCCGCGCGCCCGATCCCGAGGTCGTCCGTCACAAGTGGGGCCTCTTCCTCGAGCTCATGCGCATCGCGGAGGGCGGAAGCTGTCGCCATGATGCAGTGTTGCGCTACTTCGGCGACGACGAGGAGACCCTCGCGGGCTGCGGGCGCTGCGACGTGTGCGTGCGGCTCGGCGCGGACGGGTCGGCCGCCGACGACGCCCTCGTGACGACGCTGGTGCGCAAGGCCCTCTCCGCCGTCGCGCGCATCCACGGCCGCTTCGGCCTCGCGGCCGCCGCGGCGCTCCTGCACGGCGCCGACGACCCGCGGCTCGCGCAGGGCGGCCTGCGCGACTCGCGCACCTTCGGCGCGCTCGCGGAGCGTTCCGAGGACTGGCTCCAGCGCCTCTTGCGACGCTGCGTCACCGCGGGGTGGGTCGACTTCGGGGGGAGCGAGCGGCCGGTCGCGCTGCTGACCGATGCCGGCCGCTCCGTCATGAAGGGCGATCGTCCGGCCCGCCTCTTGCTGCCCGAGGAGACGGGCCTGCGGCGCGCGGCCCTCCGCGTCCGCGATCCCAGCGGCGCCGAAGGCCCCGCCCGGACGGCGCTGCCGCGCGCCACGGGAACCGCGGAGCTGGTGGGGTGGAACCGGCGCGCCGTCGTGCAGAAGGGAGCGGGGGCCGAAGCGCTCGACGCCTCGGCGCGCGCGCTCTTCGACGCGCTCCGCCGGCATCGCCTCGAGCTCGCGCGCGCCTCGGGCGTGCCGCCGTACGTGATCGCGAGCGACCGCGCGCTGCGCGAGGTCGCGCTCCTGCGGCCGCGCACGCGTGACGAGCTCGAGCTCGCGCACGGCATCGGGCCGGCGAAGGCCGAGCGCTACGGCCCGGGTCTCCTCGAGGTGGTGCGCGCGCACGCCCTCACGGTTCCCGGCGCATGAGCGCCGCGCTCAGCGGCCGGAAGCGCCCGCACGACTTCGCGCGAGCGCGATCTGGCGGGCCAGGAAGGCCCGCATCGGGATGCCTGCGCACGCGAGCTGCTGCGGGATGAAGGAGGCCTGCGTGAGCCCGGGGAGGGTGTTCGTCTCCAGGTAGACGAGGTCGTCGCGGCTCACGATGAGGTCGGTGCGGCTGTAGCCATAGCAGCCGAGCGCGCGATGCGCGGTGAGCGCGAGCTCCTGGGCCGCGCGTGAGACCTCGGGCGCCACCTCGGCCGGCGTGATCTCGCGCGCGCCCTGGCCGAGGTACTTGGCGTCGTAGCCGAAGGCTCCTCCCGCCGGCAGGCGGATCTCGGAGCAGGGCAGCGCGCGCAGGCCCGCCTCGTCGTCGATGACGCCGACCGTCAGCTCGGTGCCCGACACGAACGCCTCGGCGAGATACGGCTGCGGCTCGTCCTTCAGCGCGCGGAGCGCGGGCTCCACGTCGTCGGGGCCGTTCACGAAGTGGAGGCCCATGCTCGATCCGTCGGCCACGGGCTTCAGCACGAGCCGCGGATGCCGCTCGAGGAGGTCGAGCAGGCGTGCGCGCGCGCGCGGCACGTCGTTCCCGTCGACGACGGACGCGTCCGCCACCTCCACCCCCTCGTGGGTCAGGATCTCGCGCGCGCGCACCTTGTCGAACGCATCGCGGCTCGCGGCGCTGCCCGAGCCCGTGAAGCAGATCCCCGCCTCCTCGAGCCAGCCCTGGAGCGTGCCGTTTTCGGCGACACCTCCGTGCAGCCCGAGGAATACCGTGGCGCGCTCGGTCGCGAAGTCGTCGAGGGCGCGCTTCAGCTCGCGCCAGGCGGGCGGTGCGGTGGGCCGGAAGTCGCGCTCGAAGGGGCGCTCGTGGCGGGCGAGCTCGGCGTCCGTGACCTCGAACACCGCCCCGTCGGGCGCCCAGAAGCAGCAGCGCGGCGCGTCGAGCAGCTTTGCGACGTTCTGCGCGGAAGCCACGGAGACGAGCCGCTCCCGCGTGGGACCGCCGAAGAGGAGCACGATCTCGCCGCTCATCTCTGCCCCCATCGGATGACGACGCTATCGGACGACGACCGGCGTGACTGTACCGCCCCGGGGTCGCGGTGGTGAGGGGCGCGGGGTCAGAGCAGCTCGCCCTGCTCGGGCCGCGCGATCCGGTCGCGCTCGAGCGCGAGGAGCTGGCGCTTGAGCGCAAGCCCGCCGCCGTAGCCGCCGAGGCCGTGCGTCGCGACGACGCGGTGGCAGGGCACGACGAGCGCGACCGGGTTGGCGCCATTCGCCGCCCCGACGGGGCGCAGCGCGCCGGGCTCGCCGATGGCGCGTGCGACGTCGCCGTACGAACGTGTCTCTCCGTAGGGGATCCGCTGGAGCTCCTGCCATACACGCAGCTGGAACGGCGTCCCACGCAGGTCGAGCGGGAGCTCGAAGCGGTCGCGCTTGCCCTCCAGGTACTCGACGATCTGCGCGATCGCAGCGCGGTTCGGCGCGAAGGCCTGCGTCGGCTGGACGCCCGGAGCGTTGCGCGCGAGCCAGCCGGCGAGGCCGCGGCCGTTCGCGTGCGGCAGCTCGAGGTAGGCGAGGCCCGACTCCGTCGAGAGCACGCGGAGCGCGCCGATCGGAGACTCGAACTCCGCGATCGCGGCCGAGTGGACGTCCCCCATCGCGCCCCACTGTACCACCGATGGGGTACCGACCGACCGGTCGCCACATCGCACCACGAGATGCCACTTCCACCGGGGCCCCGAGCGAGTGGGCCGGGGGATCCGCATGCGCCGTCTCACGTCTGCGCTCGCGCTCGCTCTGCTGCTCGCTCCCGGTCCGGCCGCGGCCCTTGCGATCGTGGACGGGTATCGCGTCACCTGGCACGACGGGCCGGCAGGGCCCGTCGTCTTCGAGGACGGCTTCGACGGCCCGACCTTCGACGCGCCGAGCTACGTCCAGACCTGCGGCACGGTGCAGCCCGGCGACCAGGCGGGCGGCTCCCTCATGCTCCAGCGCACCAGCCCCGGCGGCGTCTGCAACGACCTGCTCCAGGTGATCGCGGTGGCGAACGCGCTCCCCGGCGAGATGACGGTCGAGGCCGACTACGCGATCGGCGCAGTCGACATCGGATCCGCGCGCGGGATCACCGTCACCAACCTCTCGGGCAGCGATCTCGTGGCCATGGTGCTGACGGCCACGAGCTTCCCGGGCGTCGGCAAGGTCGTGGTGGTGGCGCTCGGCGACGAGACGCTGCTCACCACCCTCGCGCCGGTGGACGTCTTCGTGCTCACGAACACCCAGCAGGCCGCGAGCCGCATCACGCTCCAGCTCACGCTCACCGACGACGGCAACGCGCTCGTCCCCACGGGCCGCGTGGCGTTCGACGGCGGCTCGTTCTTCGACCTCTTCCCATCGCCGCTCGGCGGCGGACCGGCCGACGGCGGCGTGCTCGACCGGGCCGTCGGTCACTCGTCCACGCTCATCGCGACCGTCCCGGAGCCCGCGACGGGCCTCCTGCTCGGGGCCGGGTGCGTGGCGCTCGTCCTCGCGCGACGGAGAGCGGCCTGCGATAGCGTCGGTCGGAGCGCTGGGGCAGGGAGAGCAGGGTGGCGCGGGGGAACCTGATGAGATCGGCGTCCGTCCTGCGCTTCACGGCCGCGGGCGTCGCCCTGGGCTTGCTCGGCGCGTCCCCTGCGCACGCGGCCGCGCTGTCGAGCTTCACGGAGTTCGAGTCCGGCCAGGTGCGCCCCCTCGCGCTCTCGCCCGACGGCAAGCGCCTCTTCGCCGTGAACACCCCGGACGGCACGCTCGAGATCCTGAACGTCGGCGTGAAGGGGCTCTCGCGCGGGGCCTCGGTGCCCGTGGGCCTCGAGCCCGTCGCCGTGGCGGCGCGCACGAACGGCGAAGTCTGGGTGGTGAACCACCTCTCGGACAGCGTGAGCGTCGTCGACGTCAATGCGACACCGCCGCGGGTCATCCACACGCTGTTCGTGGGCGACGAGCCCCGCGACGTCGTATTCGCCGACCGGGACGTCTTCGGCGTCGCCCGGAAGGCGTTCATCACCGCCGCGCACCGCGGCCAGAACCGGCCGGGCGACCCGCAGCTCCGGACGCCGGGCGTGCCGCGCGCCGACGTGTGGGTGTTCGACACGAACGCCCTCGGGACGACGCTCGGCGGGACGGCGCTCGCGGTGCTCTCGCTCTTCGGGGACACGCCGCGCGCGCTGGCGGTCTCGCCCGACGGCGACACGGTGTACGCGGCGATCTTCGAGTCCGGCAACCAGACCACGACGCTGAACGAGGGCCTGGTCTGCAACGGCGGCGCGGGCGCCGCGCCCTGCACCGTCGGCGGGCTCGCGCTGCCGGGCGGGCTCCCGGCGCCGAACGCGAACCACGAAGGCGTGGCTGCGCCCGAGGTCGGCCTGATCGTGAAGCTCGACCCGGCGAGCGGGCAGTGGAGGGACGAGCTCGCCCGCAACTGGACCCCGGCCGTGCGCTTCAGCCTGCCCGACGAGGACGTGTTCGTGATCGACGCGGCGACGGCCACGGTGGTGGACCAGACGCCCGCCACGCCGCGCCCGAACGGCATCGCCCACGTCGGCACCGTGCTGTTCGACATGATCGTCAACCCGGTGTCGGGGAAGCTCTACGTCACCAACACCGAGGCGAACAACGCGGTCCGATTCGAGGGCCCGGGCATCCTCGGCACGACGGTGCGTGGCCACCTGCACGAGGCGCGCATCACCGTGATCGACGGCGCGACCGTGCTGCCCCGCCACCTGAACAAGCACATCGACTACGACGCCGTCCCGGTGCCGGCGGGCGTCAAGGAGAAGAGCCTCGCCACGCCGCTCGGGATGGCCGTGAACGCGGCGGGCACGACGCTCTACGTGGCGGCCTTCGGGTCGGCCAAGATCGGAGTCTTCTCCACCGCGCAGCTCGAGGCCGACACGTTCGTGCCGAGCGCGTCGAGCCACATCGCGCTCACCGGCGGCGGGCCCACCGGGCTCGCGCTCGACGAGGCGCGCAATCGCCTCTACGTGATGACGCGCTTCGACGACACCGTCTCGTCGATCGATCTCGCCAGCCGGCTCGAGGTCTCGCGCGTGGCGCTCCACAACCCGGAGCCGCCGAAGATCGTGAACGGACGCCGCTTCCTCTACGACGCCACGCTGACCTCGAGCAACGGCGAGGCCTCGTGCTCGAGCTGCCACGTGTTCGGCGACTTCGACAGCCTCGCGTGGGACCTCGGCAACCCCGACGACGACGTGGCGCCCAATCCGAACCCGTTCCCGGTGGTCGGAACGGCGAACCCCTTCCATCCCATGAAGGGCCCGATGACCACGCAGAGCCTGCGCGGCCTCGCGAATCATGGCCCGATGCACTGGCGCGGCGACCGCACGGGCGGCCACACCACCGGCGGCGATCCGCTCGACGAGTCGGCCGCGTTCGAGGCGTTCAACGTCGCGTTCGGCGGACTGCTCGGACGCGACGCCGGTCCGCTCCTCCCGTCGGAGATGCAGGCGTTCACGGACTTCGCGCTCGAGATCACCTATCCGCCGAACCCGATCCGCAACCTGGACGGCTCCCTCACTGCGAGCCAGGCGGCGGGACGGCTCACGTTCCTCGGCCAGAACCCCGCGGTGCTCGCCCAGATCGACCTCGTGGCGACGTGCGAAGGTTGCCATGGGCTCGACGCATCGCAGGGCTTCTTCGGCGGGAACGGAGGCTCGAGCTTCGAAGGCGAGACGCAGGAGTTCAAGGTCGCGCACCTGCGGAACGCGTACCAGAAGATCGGCATGTTCGGCGGCGTCGGGAATCCGGGCAGCGCGTTCACGGGCGAGCAGGTGCGCGGCTTCGGCTACCTGCACGACGGCAGCATCGACACCGTGGAGCGCTTCCTGAACGCCGCGGTGTTCTTCTTCCCGAACGCCGCGCGCCGCAGCGAGGCCGTGGACTTCGTGCTCGCGTTCGACTCCGACCTCGCCCCGATCGTCGGCCAGCAGGTGACGCTGACCTCCTCGAACGCCGCGACCGAAGGTCCCCGGATCGACCTCCTGGCGCAGCGCTCGGCCACGCCGTTCACCGTGCTGGGGAGCCCCGCGGGCGTCACCGAGTGCGAGCTGGTCGTGACGGGCGTGATCGGCGGCGCGGCGAAGCGCTGGCTCCGCACCTCCGGCGGCACCTTCCAGCCCGACAAGACGGGGGAGGCGCCGCTCTCCGACGGCGCGCTCCGCGCGCTCGCGGCGACGCCCGGCCAGTCCCTCACCTACACCTGCGTCGCGCCGGGGAACGGCGCTCGCGTGGCCCTCGACCGCGACCAGGACGGCTTCCCGAACCGGAGCGACAATTGCCCGGCGACGAGCAACCCGAGCCAGGCCGACGGCGATGGGGACGGCGTCGGCGACGCGTGCGACGACTGCCCGATCACCGCGAGCGCGAGCCAGACCGACCTCGACGGCGACGGCGCGGGCGACGCGTGCGACGCCGACGACGACGGCGACGGCGTCGCCGACGCCGCCGACAACTGCCCCTGGGCGTTCAACCCGCTCCAGGAGAACCGCGGCGGTGTCGGCTCCGCAGTTGGGCCCGACGCGTTCGGGGACGCATGCCAGTGTGGTGACGTGAACGGCGACGGGAAGGTGACGCTCGCGGACAGCACGCTGATCCAGCGGTCGCTCCTCAGCCCGCCGACGGCGACGCCGGCGCATCCCGAGCTGTGCGACGTGGGCGGCAGCAAGGGCTGCACGCTCACCGACGCCACGTTGATCCAACGTGCGCTCCTCAGCCCTCCGACGGCGACCCTGCTGCAGCAGTGCGGGCCCGCGGGCTCGTCCTGATCTAGAATGGAGGGCGTGGCGTCGTCCGCGCGCGTCTCCCGAGAGCTCCTCTCCACCGTCCACTTCGCAGCCACGAAGCACCGCGACCAGCGGCGCAAGGACTCGGCGGCCTCCCCCTACATCAACCACCCGATCGAGGTGGCCGAGACGCTCGCGCGTGTCGGGGGCGTGGAAGACCCGGCCGTGCTCCAGGCCGCCATCCTCCACGACACGATCGAGGACACGGAGACGACGCCGGAGGAGATCTCCCGGAGGTTCGGGGACGACGTGCGCCGTCTCGTCGAGGAGGTGACCGACGACAAGGCGCTCGAGAAGCCGGATCGCAAGCGGCTCCAGGTGGAGCAAGCGCCGCGTCTGTCGCAGCACGCGAAGCTGATCAAGCTCGCAGACAAGATCTGCAACGTGCGCGACGTCACCCACTCCCCGCCGAAGGGGTGGCCGCTCGAGCGGCGGTGCGAGTACCTCGACTGGACCGAGCGCGTCGTCGCGGGACTGCGCGGCGCGAACGCCGCGCTCGAACGGCGCTACGACGAGCTGCTGCGGGACGGCCGCGCGCGCCTCGCAGCCGAGGCCGCGCGTGCAGCGACCGCGCCGGACCCGGCGTGACCTCGCGCACCCAGATCTCGATCGAGCTCGTGCCGCGCTCGCGCGAGTCGCTCGACACCGAGCTGCGGCTCCTGCGCGCCCGGTTCCCGGCGGTCGGCATGGTCAACGTGCCCGATCTGCTGCGCTTCCCGCTCCGCAGCTGGGAGGCCTGCCATCTCGCGCGGGCCTACGTCGCGCGTGCGGTGCCCCACCTGCGCGCGATGGACTTCGACCTCACGGGCCGCTTCGTGCTGAAGGACCTGCTCGCCGAGCACGGCCTCGCGGAGGCGCTCGTCGTGCAGGGCGATCCGCCGCAGGAGCTCTCCCACCGCGTCTACCCCACGCGCAGCGTCGAGCTGGTCGCGGCCCTCAAGACGGCGCTTCCGGGCGTGCGCGTCTACGCCGCCTTCGACCCCTACCGGACGAGCCTGCACGCGGAGGCGGACGCAGCGCGCGCCAAGCTCGACGCGGGAGCGGACGGCTTCTTCACGCAGCCCTTCTTCGATCTCCGTCTGATGGACGTGTGCGCGGATCTGCTGGCGGGCTGCGAGGTATACTGGGGCGTGTCTCCGGTGACGAGCCGCCAGCAGCGCCGCTACTGGGAGGTGAAGAACCATGCCATCCTCCCGGTGAGCTTCGAGCCCACGCTCGCGTGGAACCGCGGATTCGCCCGGGCGGCGCTCGGCTGGGTCCGCGAGCGCGCGGCGTCCGTCTACTTCATGCCGATCCGCACCGATCTCGCGACCTATCTCGAGGGCATCCTGTGACGCCTCAATCGTGGGATCCCGAACGCTACGCCCGGAACGCACGCTTCGTGGCCGACCTCGGCCAGCCCGTGCTCGAGCTGCTGGAGCCGCGCCGCGGCGAGCGCGTGCTCGACCTCGGCTGCGGCGACGGAGCCCTCACCGAGAAGCTCGTGGAGGCGGGCTGTCTCGTCGTCGGCGTCGACGGGAGCGCGGCCCAGATCGAGGCCGCCCGCAAGCGCGGTCTCGACGCCCGCGTGATGGACGGACAGGCGCTCGCCTTCGATCGGGAATTCGACGCGGTCTTCAGCAACGCGGCGCTCCACTGGATGCGGCGTCCCGACGACGTGATCGCCGGCGTGCGGCGCGCGCTCCGGTCGGGCGGACGATTCGTCGGCGAGTTCGGGGGACACGGCTGCGTCGCCCGGATCGTGGCTGCGCTCGACACCGCGCTGGAGCGCCGGGGGATCGATGGCGCGCGCCTGAACCCCTGGTACTTCCCGACGACCGAGGACTACCGCGCACGACTCGCCGCGGGCGGCTTCGACGTCTCGTATCTCGCGTTGATCCCGCGACCGACGGCGCTGCCGGGCGACGTGACGGGATGGCTCGAGACGTTCGCGGAGAGCTTCATGGCGACGCTGCCCGAGGCGCACCGCCCGGCCTTCCTGGACGACGTGCGCGAGCTCCTGCGGCCCGAGCTGTGCGACGCCACGGGGAGCTGGACGGCGGACTACGTCCGCCTTCGCTTCGCGGCGACGGCCACCTGATCGGAGCAGCGCCCGCGCCCTAGCCGTCGTCGTCCTTGAGCCCGAGGCGTTTCATCATCTTCTGGAGCGACTGGCGCGGGATCCCGAGCTTCTCCGACGCCCGGCTCTTGCTGCCGGTCTCGGCGATCGCGTCGAGGATCATGCGACGCTTCAGCGCGTCGACCGCGGTGTTGAGGTCCTGCGCGCGCGGCGCGTCTCCGGCCATCACCGGCGCAGGCTCGGGGAGCGCGCCGCGGAGGTGCTCCGACAGCATCTCCGTCCCCACGGTCTCCGCGTCGCCCGAGAGCGCGACGACCCGCTCGATCTCGTTCTCGAGCTCGCGCACGTTGCCGCTCCAATCGTGCGCGACGAGGCGGTCCATGGCCGCGTTCGTGAAACCGCGCAGCGTGCGACCCATCTTCTTGTTGGAGCGATCGAGGAACAGGTGCGCCAGCGTCGGGATGTCCGACCGCCGCTCGCGCAGCGGCGGCAGGTGGATCTCGACGACGCGCAGCCGGTAGTAGAGGTCCTCCCGGAACCGGCCCTCGGCCACCTCCCTGCGCAGGTCGCGGTTCGTCGCGGCGACGATGCGCACGTCCACCTTCCTGGTGTCGGACGAGCCGAGCGCGCGGATCTCGCCGTCCTGGAGCACCCGCAGGAGCCGCACCTGCATCCCGGGCTTCGTCTCGCCGATCTCGTCGAGGAAGATCGTCCCGCCGTCGGCGACCTCGAAGAGCCCCTTCTTGTCCTGGTGGGCGCCGGTGAAGGCGCCGCGCTTGTGACCGAAGAGCTCGCTCTCGAGCAGGGTCTCCGGCAGCGCCGCGCAGTTCTGCGCGAGGAAGCGCGCGTTCCGCCGCGCGCCGCCGTAGTGGATCGCGCGCGCGACGAGGTCCTTGCCGGTGCCCGTCTCGCCCGTCAGCAGCACGGTCGCGTCGGTCTGCGCGACCTTCTCCATCACGTCGAAGATGCGGTTCATCGCCGGAGACGCGCCGATGATCTGGTCGAACGAGTAGCGGCCCTGCACCTCGCGGCGCAGGTAGAGGTTCTCGCTGCGGAGCTTCTCGTTCGCCTCGGCGAGCTGGCTGGCGAGGCCCGCGTTGCGCTGCGCGAGCTCGAAGGCTTCGAGCGCGCGCTTCACGTCGAGCCGCAGATCGTCGGGCTCCCACGGCTTCTGGATGTAGCGGTAGATCCTGCCTTCGTTGATCGCACGGACGAGCGACCCCACGTCGGCGTAGCCGGTGAGGAGCATGCGGATCGTGTCGGGTCGGCGCGCGCTCACCTGCTCGAGGAACTCGACGCCCGTCATCCCGGGCATCACCTGGTCGGCGATGACGAGGGCGATGTCCTCGCGCTCGAGGAGCTCGAGCCCGCGGGCCCCGCCCTCGGCGGTGTAGACGCGATAGGCGTCGGAGAGGGTGAGCTCGAGCGACTCGAGGATCGCCGCCTCGTCGTCGACGAGGAGGACGCCGTAGCGCCGGTCGCCGCGTTCGCTGCGCGCTCCCTCGATGGCGTCCTGGGCGCGCTCGTCGGTCATTGGAGGAAGGGTACCAGTGGGGCGGGGTGCGAACAGCGGGGGCGGCGGCGCGCTGCGCCGCCGCCCCCGGATGTCAGGCGGACGGTCCCGCTAGCGCCGCGCGCGGCGCGCGGTGCGGCGGGCCGGTGCGCGGCGGCGGGCCTTCGCCGTCGTCGTCGCGCGTCGCCGTGCGGGCTTGCGCGCCGTGCGGCGCGCGCTCGCCTTGCCCGCGGCCTTCCGGCGCCCGCCCGAGCGGGCCATCTTCGTCCGGGCGACGTCGCCCTGCTTGTCGATGAAGTACAGGAAGCCGTCCTCCCGCTTCACGCCCGCCTTGGCGACCTTCTCCGGCCGTCCCTTCGCGGGCTTGCCGCCGCCACGCGCCATGCGTGCGCGGCTCACGTCGCCTTGCTTGTCGAGGTAGTACAGCCATCCGCGCTCTCGGCGAATGCTGGTCTTCGCGATCTTCGTGGCCATGCAGCCGTCTCCTTCGTGTGATGCCCTTTGGCGTGAAGCGGGCGCTTCGGCTTCGTCGGCCTGCGCCCGCTCCGTCGGGCTCGACCTCGTGGCTTCCGCGCGATTGCGCGGCGCCCAGGAGGAAACGCAGCGGGGATGGAGGGGGCACCGTGCTGCGTCGCGGCACAGAATCGGCCGGCCCTCCGTCGGTGTCAACGGCTTTTCAGGGGTTTGGGGCCATAATTTGCGAGTTCTCCGACGGGCCTCCGTCGGGCGGATTCAGCTCGCGAGGGCCTCGGCGCGCTCGATGACCCGGCTCTCGAGGGAGGCGCCGTCGAGGGCGTCGATCTCCTGCACGCCCGTCGGGCTCGTGACGTTCACCTCGGTGAGACGGCCGCCGATCACGTCGATTCCGACGAAGAAGAGCCCGTCGCGCACCAGCCAGGGGCGAAGGGCGTCGACGATGCGGCGGTCGTCGGCGTCGAGGGTGGCCTTCACCGCCCGCCCTCCGACGTGGAGGTTCGCCCGGGTCTCGCGCTCGGCGGGAACGCGGAGCAGCGCTCCGAGCGGCTCGCCCTCGAGGAGGATGATTCGCTTGTCCCCCTCACGCACGGCCGGCAGATAGCGCTGCGCCATCGTCCACGACGTGCCGAAGCGCGTGCTCTGCTCGAGGATCGAGAAGAGGTTCCGGTCGTCGTGGCGGACGTGGAAGATGCCCTCGCCGCCCTTCCCCGCGAGCGGCTTCAGGATCATCTCGCCGCCGAGCTTGGTCATGAAGTCGATCAACTCGGGGATGCTGCGCGTGACGCGCGTCTCCGCCATGAGCTCGGGAAAGTGGAGCGCGTAGAGCTTCTCGTTGGCTGCGAGGATGCCGGCGGGCCGGTTCAGCACCTTCGCGCGCCGACACAGCGAGAGGATCTGCGTTGCGAGCGTGTAGTCGGCGTCGACGGGCGGGTCCTTCCGCTGCCACACGAGATCGACCCGGTCGTCGAGCACGAGCGTCTCGGCCGGGCCCAGGTCGGCGTGGCGCCCCTGCTCGCGCCGCAGGGTGACGGGCCGCACGCGCGCGGCGGCCTTCCCGTCGTCGACGAGGAGGTCGCCCTGCTCCACGTACAGCACCCGATGCCCGCGCCGCTGCGCCTCGAACATGAGCGCGAAGGTCGTGTCCTTGGTGACGTCGATCCCCGCGATCGGATCCATCACGAAGGCCATCGTCAGGGTCCGCGGCGTCATTCAGGGGGAGCCTCCGTCCGGCCGAAGCGTTAGCGCAGCGAGTCAGGCGTCGGCTACGGTGCGGCTGGCTTCGGAGCACGCATGCGTCTCGTGGGATGGCGGGTCTTCCGGGTTCTGCTGGGGCTCGCGGCACTGCTCGCGCTCGCCGCGGCCGGCGCCGCTGCGTACGTCTACCAAGAGGTCTCGCGGGACCTCCCCGACCTCGAGAAGCTCGCGGACTACAGTCCCGCGCTCACCAGCACGGTCTACGACCGCAAGGGCCGGCCGATCGGGGAGTTCTACGAGGAGCGCCGCCGCCTCGTCCCGGTCGGCAAGATCCCGAAGCTGGTCGTGCTCGCGTTCGTTGCGGGCGAGGACGACACCTTCTTCGAGCACACCGGGCTCGACTACATGTCGATCGTGCGCGCAGCGTGGGTGAACCTGCGCGCCGGCGGGAAGGTCAAGCAGGGCGGCAGCACCATCACGCAGCAGGTGGCGAAGAGCCTGCTGCTGTCCTCCGAGCGCAGCGTGCTGCGCAAGCTGAAGGACATGCTGCTCGCGCGGCAGATCGAGCGGCACTTCACCAAGGACGAGATCCTCTATCTCTATCTGAACCAGATCTACCTCGGGCACGGGGCGTACGGCGTGGGCCAGGCCGCGCGGTCGTACTTCGGCAAGGACGTGGCCGACCTCACCCCCGCCGAAGCGGCGCTCATCGCCGGCATGCCGAAGGCGCCTTCCGAATACTCGCCCTACAACAACCCGGAGGCGGCGGAGAGCCGGCGCCTCTACGTGCTCCAGCGCATGCTCGACGAGGGCTACCTCGATCGCGCGGCGTACGACACCGCGGTGGCGAACCCGCCGCGGCTCGCGCCTCCGCCCGATCGCGACGACTACGCCGCGGCCGGCTACTTCACGGAGGAGGTGCGGCGCGTCCTGTACGAGCGGCTCGGCAGCGAGACCACCCTCCAGGGGGGGCTCACCGTCGAGACGACGCTCGACGTGGACCTGCAACACTCCGCGGTGAAGGCGCTGCGCACCGGGCTGGAGGCGTACGATCGACGGCACGGCGGATTCCGCGGCCCGCTGCGCACGGTGGGGCGCGACGCGATCGATGCGGAGCTCGTGGAGCTGGCCCGCGAGAACCAGCTCACGCCGGCCGAGGTCGCGCCCGACGGACTCCATCTCTCGCAGACGCGCGCGTACACCGGAGTCGTGACCGCAGTGGACGCCCCGGCCGGCGTCGCCACCGTCGCGCTCGCGCCGCGCGCCTTCGCCCAGGTGCGCGCCGCCGACGTGGCATGGGCGCTCGGGCGGAAGGCGGAGGCGGAAGAGGAGGCCGAGCCCGGCACGACCGATCCCTCGGCGATCGCGCGCGTCCTCCACGTGGGCGACGTGCTGCGGTTCGTGGTGAAGCCGTCCGAGGCGCCCGCTGCCGCGAGCGCGCGGAGCGCGCCCGGGCTCGTCCTCATGCAGGAGCCGCGGGTGCAGGGGGCGCTCGTCTCCCGCGACGTCGAGTCGGGCGAGGTGCTCGCCCTCGTCGGCGGGTACGACTTCGCGCGCAGCGAGTTCGATCGCGCCACCCAGGCGCGCCGCCAGCCGGGGTCCGCGTTCAAGCCCTTCGTCTACGGCGCCGCGCTCGCGCACGGCTTCAACCCCGTCTCGCTGATCACCGACACGCCGATCGTGATGGTGGACCCGGGCACGGGCCAGCTCTGGAAGCCCGAAAATTACACCAGAAAGTTTCTCGGTACGCTCACCGTGCGCGAAGCGCTCGCCCGCTCCATCAACACCGCGACGATCCACCTCTTCATCGACGTCGGCATGAAGCCGGTGATCGAATTCGCGCAGCGCCTCGGCATCCGCTCGCCGCTCGGCGCGCACCTCTCGCTCGCGTTGGGAGCGACCGAAGTCTCGCTCCTCGAGCTGACCGACGCCTACTCGACGATCGCCGACGGCGGCCGGCGCGTACCGCCGGTGTTCATCAAGCGCGTCCTCGACCGCACCGGCAAGGTCCTGCTCGAGAACCTGGTCCTCGGCGACATCTCGAGCGGAGCCGTCGCGGCGAACGGGGGCCGCACGGCGCTGCCCCCCGTCTCGAGCGCCGGCCAGGGGGAGCAGGTAATCCCGCCCGAGCAGGCGTTCCTCCTGACGTCGATGATGCGTGCGGTGATCGAGGAGCCCTACGGCACGGGCCACAAGGCCGCGGCGCTCGGGCGGCCGCTCGCCGGCAAGACCGGCACGACCGACGACCAGAAGGACGCCTGGTTCGTCGGCTTCTCCCCGGAGATCGCGACCGGCGTCTGGATCGGCTACGACGAGAAGGAGGTGCTGGGCGACAAGGAGACGGGCGGACACGCGGCGCTTCCGATCTGGATCGACTTCATGACGACCGCGCTCGCGGACGTCCCGATCCGGGACTTCCCGGTGCCCGACAACATCGTCTTCGAGCGGGTGAACAGGCACAGCGGCGCCCGCGCCGACGCCGGCGACCCGGGCAGCTTCTTCCAGGCCTTCGCCGTCGGCGCCGGACCCGGCACCGGGCGCTCGCTGGCGGGCGCCGAAGACGGCGCGACCGAGGACGAGGGCTACGACCTCCTGCGGAACGAGTCGTTCTGACCGCGGACTCCATGCCCCGGCTTCCGCGATCCCCCCGTGCGCTGGCAGCCGCTCGCGTTCCGCGTTAGCTAGCGCGTGAGGAGGGTGCCGTGGCGGGCGACATGCGCGATGCCCGGGATCGGACGACGGGCGCTCTCCCCGAGCGCGAGGCCGGCGACACCGCTCGCGGCGACGGGACCGGCGGGTCCGGGGCGCGCGACGACCTCCAGAGCCTGCTCGCTTCGGGCCTTCGCCGGCTCGTCGAGGCCACGGGGTGCGAGCGAGCCGCCGCATGGGCGCGCGAAGCGGCGCTCGATCCCCCGATGGTCGTGGCGGCGATCCTCGGCGGCGCAGCGCCGATCGCGCCCAGGTTCGACGACTTCGCCGCCGTGGCGTCCCTCGCCGGCGCCACCGACCTCGGTGCTCCAGCGTCGGCACCGGCGCTGCGCGAGCTCGCGCGCGAGCACGGGTTCTCCGCAGCGGTGCCCGTCGGCTTCCGCGAAGGCGAGCCCCTCTCGGCGCTGCTGGTCGGCGGCGCGGCCGATCCGCCGGGCCGCGTCCGCCCGCGCACGCTCGCCGCGCTCGACGCCGCAGCCCGCCGCCTCGACGCGCCGGTGCTCGCAGCCGCCGGGCTCGCGCGCATCGCGAAGCTCGACGAGGGCGTCCGCCGGCTCGACCGGCTGGCGGCGCTCGGGGAGATCGTCGCCGAGATCGTGCACGAGGTCCGAAACCCCCTGGTGTCGGTGAAGACGTTCATCCAGCTGCTGCCCGAGCGGCAGGACGATCCGGACTTCCGGACGCGCTTCTCGGACGTGGTGGAGGGCGAGCTGCGCCGGATCGAGCGGCTGCTCGACGTCGTGCTCGAGCACGCGCGGCCGCGCTCGACGGCGCCGCCCGGCGCATCGACCGACCCGTCGCCCATCCTGGCGTCGGTGGCGCGCCTCCTCGCGCACCGGGCGCTCGAGCGCGGCGTCGCGATCGAGGCGGACGCCCCGGCCGACCTCCCCGGGATCGCGATCGCGGAGGACAGCCTGCGGCAGGTCGTGCTCAACCTCGCGCTGAATGCGATCGACGTGACGCGCGACGGTGGCACGGTGAGGCTCGTGGCACGCTCCGGGCCCGACGGGGTCGAGCTGCGCGTCGAGGACGAGGGGCCGGGCGTTCCGCTCGGGCTGCGCGAGCGCGTCTTCGAGCCGTTCTACTCGACGAAGGGCGATCGTCCCGGCGGGCTCGGTCTCGCGATCTCGCGGCGGATCGTCGAGGAGGCCGGGGGCGCGCTGCTCGTGACCGACCGCATCGGCGGCGGGGCCGCCTTCCGCTTCACTCTCCCCGCCGTTCCCTAGCCCCGCACGCGCGCCTCGCCCTCGAGCCACAGAAGCGTCACGCGGCCGAGCTCGCCGAGCCCCACGCCGAAGAAGTGGTCGGCGTGCGCGAGCACGGCGAGCTGGCCCTGCGGCAGCCCGTCCGCGAGCTCCGCGAGCCGGGCCGCTGGCGCGATCGCGTCGCGCTCGCCCGTCACGAACAGCACCGCACCGCGGAAGCGCGCAAGCGCCTCCCCGTCGAGCAGCCCGGGAGGGGGCGCCACGAGGACGAGACGGCGCACGCGCGCCACGAGCGGGCCCGCCCGCCCGACCTGGGCGGCCGCGGCGGCGGCGCCGAAGGAGTAGCCGCAGAGCGTGAGCGGACCCTCCGTGGTGTCGGCGAGGTGCGCGAGCGCCGCGGCGTAGTCGGCTGCGCCGTCCGCGAGCTCGCCGCTCGCCCGCCCCGCGCTCGCGCCGACCCCGCGCCAGTCGAACCGCAGGGATGCGAGCCCGGCGCGCGCGCAGGCGAACGCGAGCTCGCTCACGACGGGATTGTCCATGCTCCCGCCATGGAGCGGGTGCGGCGGCGCGATCACGGCGCCGCCGCGCGCCGCTCCGTCGGCGCGCAGGAACAGCCCGTCGAGGGCGGCGACGCTCGGGGCCCCTTCGAGACCCGCGTGCGCGATCGCGACCATCCGCTCGTCGGCGCCGGACATGACGCGAGTCTCCCAGAGAACCCGCCCGCTCGCACCGCCCTCTGCTAGCTTGCGCGCGTGCGCGAGAGCCAGGCCGCGCGGCGTGCCCGCGCCGCGGAGATCGTGAAGGTGCTCGAGCAGGCGTACCCCGACGCCGCCTGCGCGCTCCACTTCGACGATGCGTTCCAGCTCCTGGTCGCCACGATCCTGTCGGCGCAGTGCACCGACAAGATGGTGAACCAGGTGACGCCACGGCTCTTCGCGCGTTTCCCCGACGCGTCCTCGCTCGCGTCGGCGCGGCCGTTCGAGGTCGAGCGGATCATCCAGCCCACGGGCTTCTTCCGGCAGAAGGCGAAGTCGCTCCAGACCGCCGCGCGCGACATCGTGGAGAAGTTCGGCGGCGCCGTCCCCCGATCGCTCGAGGAGCTGACGACGCTGCGCGGCGTCGGGCGGAAGACCGCGAACGTGGTGCTCGGGAACGCGTTCGCCGTGCCGGGCCTCACCGTGGACACGCACATGACGCGCGTGAGTCGCCGCCTCGGGCTCACCGCGCACGACGACCCCGTGAAGATCGAGCGCGACCTGATGGAGCTCGTACCGCAGTCCGAATGGACGCTCTACTCGCACCGCGTGATCGAGCACGGGCGCACGTGTTGCGGCGCGCGCCGTCCGGAGTGCGGGCGCTGCCCCCTCCGCGCGCTGTGTCCCTTCCCCGGGTCGGTCGCGGCCCGGGCGAGGCGGCCGAAGGCCGGTGTCGCGCGACGCGTGCGGAGGCGCGCGCGATGACGCGACGCCTCGTCCACCACGGCCGATCCATCGAGGTGTACGTGGAGCAGGCGGTGCTGCCCAACGGACAAACCGTCGAGCTCGACGTCGTGCGCCACCCGGGCGCGTCGGCCGTCGTGCCGTTCACCTCCGCGACGGACGTGATCCTGATCCGCCAGTTCCGGCACGCCGCGGGGGGCACGATCTACGAGGTGCCCGCCGGCAAGCTCGACGGCGACACGCCCGAAGCGTGTGCGGCGCGCGAGCTGGAGGAGGAGGCCGGCCAGCGCGCCGGCCGCCTCGAGAAGCTGGCGACGATCTGGACGACCCCGGGGTTCACGGACGAGAAGATCCACCTGTTCGCCGCGTTCGAGCTCGCTCCGGTGCCGCAGCGCCTCGAGAGCGACGAGGTGATCGAGCTCGTGCGGATGCCGCTCGCGCGCGCCCTCGAGCTCGTGTGGAGCGGAGAGCTCTCCGACGCGAAGAGCGCCCTCGCGCTGGTGCACGCAGCGCACCGCTGCGGCGCGCTGCGCTGACGCTTTGGTGGAGCTCGCGGTCGCGCTCGCGTGGCACACCCTCCCATGGGAGGACCTGCTCGCGCTCGTGCGCCGCGCCGAGGCGCAGGGCTTCCCGGCGGTCTTCGTGGACGGCGACGTCACGCTGCTGGCGCGCCGCCCCGGCGCCGACGTCCTCGACGGATGGACGGTGACCACGGCCCTCCTGGCGCGGACCGATCGCATCCAGGTCGGCTCGATCCGGCTCGTCTCCCACTGGAACGCCGCCCGTCTCGCGCAGGCCGCCGCCACCGCCGACCGCCTGGCGCCGGGGCGCCTACGCTTCCTCGTGTCGATCGGAGGGCAGCCGGCCGACGCGCGCTTCGGCCTTCCCGACCTGCCGGCCGACGAGCGCATCCGCTGGCTCGACGAGACCCTCGGCGCGGTGCGCGCTCTGTGGCGGGGCGGGGAGGTGACCGTGCACGGGCGCCACGTCCACCTCGACCGCGCCGCCGTGCGGCCCGCGCCGCGCGGGCTCGCGATCGAGGTGGCGGGCCGCGGCGCGCGGCTGCTCGAAGTGGTCGCCGCGCACGCCGACGTGTGGGACGTGAACCTTCCACCCCTGCCGGAGCGCGTCGCGCGCGCGGCAGCCCGGCTCGACGCGGCGTGTCAGGCGCGCGGCCGCGACCCCCGGGAGATCCGACGCTCGATGTGGGTCTTCACCCGACCTGGCGGGGACGTCGCCGATCCCGCGCTCCACGCGGAATACCGCCGGCTCAACCCCTGGTTCTCCGACGTGGCGGATGCGGAGCTGCCCGCGGCGCTCGTCGCAGGCCCGGCGAGCGGCTGCCGCGACCGTCTCCTCGCGCTGGCGAGCCAGCTCGGCGTGGCGCTCCCCGTCGCCGACCTCTCCGGCCTCGATTTCGACGCAGCGCGCCACGCGCTCGACGCGCTCGCCCCGCGCTAGACCCGGGGGCGACCCATCTTCCGGCTCGGGGCCAACTGGCGTTGACCTGGCCCCCACCAGTCCGTAGGCTCATTGGGTCCCACGGGAGTCACGCCCAGCCCGAGGACGCCGGAATCCACGCACGGCGCGCTCTCGCCTCGCGCGGTCTGCCGGACGATACGTAGTCGAGACCGACGGAAAGCTCCCGTGAATCGGAGGCAAGGGCGTCGTTGTACGGTCGTGGTCAACAGCTCCGCGGTGGCATGGGCTTCGGCCCCCCGATCACGCCGCCCGTCGTCAAGCAGCTCCTGATCGCGAACACCGCGGTCTTCGTCGCGCAGATCCTCTTCCAGGGCTGGGGTCTCGAGTCGATCACCACGCTCGGTGCAGTGACGCCGCGCGAGTTCTGGGGTGGCGCGCTCTGGCAGCCGTTCACCTACATGTTCCTGCACGGCGGCATCGGCCACCTCGCGCTGAACATGCTCGCGCTGTGGATGTTCGGCTCGCCACTCGCCCTCGTCTGGGGCACGCGCCGCTTCCTGCGCTTCTACCTCTTCTGCGGCGTCGCCGCGGGCCTCCTGATCGTCACGCTGCCCTACGTCGTGGGGCTCTTCGGCCTCCACTTCACGAGCCTCTCTCCCGGCATCCCGACGCTCGGCGCCTCCGGCGCGATCTATGGCGTGATCCTCGCTTACTCCCTCACCTGGCCCAATCGAACCATCATGCTGATCTTCCCGCCGGTCGCGTTTCGCGCGATCTGGCTGATCCCGATCCTCTTCCTGATGGAGTCGATGACGGGGCCCGCGAACGTGAGCCACGTGGGGCACCTCGGCGGCGCGGTCGCGGCCTGGCTCTACCTCCAGCGCGAGGGCGGGGCGGGCTCGCTGCCGACGCTCGAGCAGCTGCGGTACCGCTGGCGTCGTTGGCGCATGCGCGGGCGGCTCCGCGCCGTGCGGCGCGAGGACGAGATCCTCCGGGAACGATCGCGGGAATCCCGCGATCGTACGATCCACTAGGTGCCGCAATGAAGAGAAGCCGTGAGACCTCGCGCGAGAACCTGTGCAGCGAGGGCAAGGGCTGGGGCGGCTTCCTCCGCAGCCTGCTGTCCGGCATCCCGTGGAGCGAGCGCTCCGAGCGCCTCGAGACACAGACCTACAAGACCCCCGCGGGCGCGGCCGTACGCATCCACAACGCCAACGGCAAGACGCTCGTGCTGGGCGAAGACCGCGACGACATCCAGGTGACGGCGTGCAAGCGCGCGCGCGCCGAGTCGACGGAGGCGGCAAGCCGCCTGCTGGAGGAGATCCGCGTCGTCGACGACGAGACGAACGGCGTGCTCGGGCTCGAGGTCGAGGTCCCGCGCAAGTGGAACCGGCACGGCAACGCCAACCTCGAGGTCCGCGTGCCGCGCGCCGTCCGCATCGAGGTCGTGGCGTCGAACGGCAAGATCTCGGTCGAAGGTCTGCGCAGCGCGCTCCGCGCGCGTTCGAGCAATGGGTCGGTGAACGTCGCCCACATCGTCGGAGACATCGAGGTGCACACCTCGAACGCCAAGGTCGAGTGCAGCGACACCTGCGGCCGTCTCGTCCTGCGCTCCAGCAACGGCAAGATCGAGCTCGACGAGCACCGCGGCTCGATCGACGCGTCCACCTCCAACGGTCTGATCCAGGCGCGCGTCGAAGAAGTGGGCCGCGAAGGCATCCTGCTGGCGACGAGCAACGGCCGGATCGTGCTCGAGCTGCCCGAGAAGACCGATGCCGACGTCGACCTGCACGTGGACAACGGCGTGATCCGCAACGACCGCGAGATGGCGGGGGCCACCCGCGAGACCAACGGCCGGATGCGCGGCACCCTCGGCCGCGGCGGCATCCCGATCAAGCTCCGTACTTCCAACGGATCGATCTGTCTGCGCTAGGCGAGCGGGATCACCTCGCCGCGCACGTCCACACCGTCGAGCTCGAGCCGCCCCACCGACCGGGGACGCGCGGGACCGGGCGGCCCCGCGTAGCCCGGATTGAAGTGCAGGATCGCGCCCCGGCGCTCGCAGACCGCCTGATGCGTGTGGCCGTACACGAGGACGTGGGGCTCCCACTCGCGGAGCTCGCGCTCGATGCGCGGGTGCAGGCGGCCGAAGTTGTCGTACCAGTGGCAGAGCAGGACGCGCGCCGGCCCGAGCTCGACGCGCTGATCCCAGGGGTAGCGGTGGCGCAGGTCCTCGTCGCCGTTGCCCGCCACGGCGAACACCGGCGCGAGGGAGCGCAGGCGCTCGAGCACGCCCTCCCCGCCCACGTCGCCGGCGTGCAGGATCACGTCCGAGCGCGCGAGCGCGGCGCACGCCGCGTCGTCGAGATGGCCGTGCGTGTCGGCGATCACGCCCAGGACGAGGCGATGGCTCAACGTCCGTCGCCCACCGGCTGGCGGAACTCGTGTCCGTCGCGCAGGAAGACCACGCCCGACGGCTCGATCTTCACCACTTCGAGCCCAGCGACGACCTCGCCCTCGTGCACCTGCTGCTCGCCCGAAGCGCCGGAGCGGCGCACGACGGCGATGCGGCGCTCCGGGGTCGGGTGCCAGATCGTGCGCGCCACCACGACGCCCGAGCCGTGCGCGGGTCGCGCAGCGGCCGCGGGATGCAGCACCGTCGCGGCCTTCGGCGCAGCGGATGCGGCCGGCTCCGCGCGCGGCCGGACCCCCGTCTTCGGGGGCGGCGCGGGCGCAGGGGCGCTCGGCTCGGCGGCGGGCGGGGGCGCCGCATGCTCGGCGGGCGGCTCCCCGAGCAGCTGCGGCGAGGAGGCGTCGGGCAGCGCGGACAGCGGAACGCCCTGCGGCTCGCGGGGCGCCGCAGCGGCGACCCGGGGCTCGGCCTCCTCCGGGGCCTCCTCCGCGCCCTCGACGGCGAACTCGCGCACGTCGTCCAGGGCGGAGGTACGCCCGGCGTGCGGCGCCGCTCCGGGAGCGGCGGATGCAGCGGGCGCCATCGACACGATCACCCGCGCGGGCTCCGGGGCGGGTGCGGGCGGCGCAGCCGCGGCGGGCGCCGGGGGAGCGACGGCCTGAACGGGCGGGGCCGAATCGACACCCGGTGGTGTCGCTCGGCCGGCAAGCCAGGGCCGCGCGGCGAGGCCGATGCCGATCACCGCTGCGGCGAGCACGAGCGCGGCCGCCCCGAGCGGGAGCGACCGGAGCCCGCGCGGGGGAACCGGCGGTCCCGCGGCGACGACCTCTTCGCGCAGCGCCCGGTCCGCGCGCGCCGCCTTCTCCTCCTCGAGGCGGCGCAGCGCCTTCAGGATCGTGCTCATCCGAGCCGTCCCCCCGTGTGCGAGGCGACGAGCCGCGGCACGCCGTAGCGACGCAGCGCGGAGTAGAGCGCCATCTTGGTGCGCGGCCCCACCGCGCCGTCGGCCTCGAGCGCGTGGCTCTGCTGGAAGGCGAGCACGGCGGCCGTGGTCTGGAGGTCGAACCGCCCGGTCCGGTCGCGCGACAGGAAGCCGAGCTCGGCGAGCGCGCCCTGGAGCCACTCGACCGCGGGGCCCGAGTCGCCCGCCGAGAGCGTCTCGGGCAGGGGCTCGAACTCCCGCCACACGACGAACGCCTCGCCGTCCCATGCGCCTTCGAGCTGCGCGCGTGGCACGACGACCGACGTTCCCGGGGTGACCCCTTCGAGCGTCGCGGTGACGTCGTCGAGCGCGACGAGCAACGCGACGGGCCCGCGTCCGTCCGGCGCCGGAAAGCGCAGGAGCGTCGGGTATCCGAGGTCGTGGAGCACGTCGAGGCTCGCGTCGACCATCGGGAGCACCGCGAAGCCCGCCTCCTGGAGCGCGAGGAGCGCTTCGGGCAGATCGATCGCGCCGAGCGCGCGCGGCGGCTCGCCCCAGGCCACCAGCGCCGCGTCGAGCGCCGCCGCGGTCGAAGCGGCCGGCCTGGCCTCGCTCAGCAGACCCGCGAGATCCCGCGGCGGCGCAGGCGCTGCGGGCGCGCTCACGAGCGCGGCAGGCGGAGCGGAGTCGACGCTCGGGGGCGACGCCGCCGAGGCGGCCGCCACGAGCGCGTCGCCGAGCGTCCCCGGCGCGCCGGCCGCAGCGGTCTGCGCCGCGGGCGACGCCGCGGGCGCCGTCGAGCGCGCGAGCAGCGCGGGCCCGGATCCGAGGCCGACGGCGAATGCGAACGCCGCCACGGCGAACACCGCCCCGATCCACGGCAGCGCGACCCGGCGCCGGCGCACCGGGGCGGGCGGCTCGCCGCCGTGCATCTCGCGCGCGGCGCGCGCGATCGCCGAGGAACCGATCTCCCGCGTGCCCTCGGCGTAGCCGGCGAGCAGCGCACGATCGCACAGGATGTTGATGACGCGCGGCACGCCGCCCGACAGCTTGTGCACGGCCCGCAGCGCAGCCGGATCGAACAGCGAGCGGTCGACGCCCGACGCGATCCGCAGCCGGTGTCGCACGTACTCCTGCGTCTCCGCCGCGGTGAGCGGCGAGAGGCGCCAGCGCACGCTGATCCGCTGGCGCAGCTGCCGTAGCGCCTGTGTGTCGAGCTTCGCATCGAGCTCCGGCTGGCCGAGCAGCACGATCTGGATCAGCTTCGAGGTCTCGGTCTCGAGGTTCGAGAGCAGGCGGATCTGCTCGAGCGTATCGGGCTCGAGGTTCTGGGCCTCGTCCACGATCAGGAGGACGCGCTTGCCCTCGCGCTTGCGGTCGAGCAGGAACCGGTTGAGCGCGTCGGAGAGCTCGCGCCACGAGACGTCGGGGCGGCTGCCGTAGGTCGTCGTGGAGATGCCAAGCTCGGCGTGGATCGCCTGGAGCAGCTCGAACGCCGACAGCTTCGGGTTGAAGAGGAACGCGACCTCGGTGTCCGAGCCGAGGCGCTGGAGCAGCGTGCGGCACAGGGTCGTCTTGCCGGTCCCGACCTCGCCCGTGATCGCGATGAAGCCCTCGCCCTGCTCGATGCCGTAGAGGAGGTGAGCGAGAGCCTCGCGGTGCGACTCCGCGAGGAAGAGGAACCGGGGGTCAGGGCTCAGCGCGAACGGTTTCTCGCGGAGCCCGAAGAACGCGGTATACATGCTCGCGCGGCCCGCCCTCGAGGTGCAACCCGTTGATTCGCCGAGAGTATCATCCGCTGCGGCGGCCGGAAACGGGCGGGGGCGCCTCCCCCGTTCGTCCCGCTTCGAACGCTCCCGGCCGTGCGATCGGCGTCGACGTCGGCGCGACGCTCGCGAAGCTCACGAGCCGCGCCGACGGCGCGGCCCCGAGCTTCGAGCTCGTGCCGGCCGGAGAGCTGGATCGCGTCGCCGAAGCGATCGCGCGGCTCCGCCCGAGGAGCATCGGGCTCACGGGCGGGGGGGCCGCAGAGCTCTCTCGCCTCCTCTCGTGGGACACCGCCCGGGTGAACGAGTTCGCGGCCTGGGGGGCCGGGGCCACCGCGTTGCTGCACGGCAACGGCGGAGCCCCCGCCGAGCGCTACCTGCTCGTGTCCCTCGGCACCGGCACCTCGATCATGCTCGTCGACGGCATGGCCGTGACGCGCGTCGGCGGCACCGCCCTCGGCGGCGGCACGATCATGGGGCTCGGTGCGCGCCTCGCGGGCGAGCCTCGGTTCGAGGCCCTCTGCAAGCTGGCGGCGGGCGGGTCGCGCGGACGGGTCGACCTGCTCGTCTCGGACATCTATCGCGCGGGGGAGATTCCGCTCGCGGGCGACCTCACGGCGAGCTCCTTCGGCAAGCTCGCGCGCCGTTCCGAAGAGGATCCGGAGCCCCGGCCCGCGGACCTCGCGCAGGCCGTGATGGGTCTCGTCGCGGAGAACGTGGCGCTGATCTGCAGCGGGCTCGCCGCCGCGACGCAGGTACGCAAGATCGTGTTTGGCGGCTCGACGCTGCGCTCGAACCCCGCGCTCGCGTCCATCCTGCTGGAGATCACGCGTCTGCTCGGCCGCGAGCCGGTCCTGATGACCGACGGCGAGTTCGCTGGATCCCTCGGCGCGCTGCTCCTCGCCGCCGATCGCTGACCCGACGCGCGCGCGGATCAGATCGAGCCGGACCCGCCGCCTCCCGAGGATCCGCCCGGCCCCGGGCTCCGGATCACCGGCTCGGTCGCGAGGTCGTCGGGCCGGGACAGGGTCCGCAGCACGCGCTGCGTGCGCGCGATCGCGGCGCGCTGCACGCGCAGCTCCTCCGTCTGCGCGACGACCTGGCGCTCGACGCGCTCGCGCGCATCCGCCTCGCGCGCGAGGCGCCCCTCGATCTCGGCGAGGCGCCCCTCGATGTCGCGCAGCGTCCGCAGCACCGCGTCGTCGGACCGCAGGCCCGGCGCGAAGCCCCCCATGTCGGGACGGTCGCCGAACACGCCGGCGCCGCGGCCGACGTCGAGCTCGTCGATCTCCTTCTCCTCCACCGCGTCCACCCCTCCTCCCTCGTCCTCGAAGAGCGAGGCCTGCGGCCGGCCGGCGCGCTCCAGCGGATCGCGTCCCGCGGAGCCGGCGCCCGCCGGGATCTCCACGGCGCGCTCGCTCGACGTGGCGAAGTCGCCCGGCACGGGCATCTGCGCGGTCTCCGCAACGGACCCTGCACCGGACGTACGCAGCGCGACCGTCTCCTCCGAATCGCCGAACGTGGCCGCGCGATCCTCGAACGCGTCGGCCGGCAGCGCCCCGGTATGGATGTCCTCGGTGCGATCGCGCCTCCGCCAGAGGGCCACGATCAGGAAGAGGGCGAACAGGAACACTCCCCCATAGATCCAGTTCTGATAGATGGACGTATCGGACGCCGGCCGCGCGCCCGGAGGCGGACCGCCGGGCTGCGTGGCGATCGCGCCCGGGGGTGGCTTCGCCATCTGGAGCGGCGGACCCGTCGGCTTCGGCGGAGGCGGAATCACCGGCGCGTCGGGGCCCGCCGGACCGCCCGGACCGAGCTTGGGCTCCGGGCCCGTGGGCCGCGGCGCCTCGGCGACGACCGGCGGCGCACCCGGCCCTTCGGGCTCCGCGCCCGGAGGCGGAGGCGTGGCGAGAGTCGGGCGGCCGAGGGACGGCGCGTTGGGCGCCGGCTTCGGCTGCGGCTTCTCCTCGCCGAGCAGCCGTGCGGCCGCCGCGTCTGCCTGGGCTTCGATCTGGGCGACGGTATCGGCGGGCGGTGGTGCGTTGCCGGGCGCCGGAGCGGCCGACGGTGTCGGCGCGGCAGCGGGGGCGGGAGTCGGCGCGGGGGCGTCGACGCGGCTCCCGGGCACGGTCGCCGCTACCGCGGGCTTCGGCGGCGCCGCCGGGGCGGGAGTCGGCGCCCCCGTCGACGCAGCCGCGGGCCTGGCGGCGGCCGGCTTCGCGGGGGCAGCCTTCGCCTCCGCCGGCGGCTTCGCCGGTGCGGCGGACGCGCCGCCCCCGCGCCGCACGTCGATCACCACGCGCGACGGGCCCGAGAGCACCTGGTCGACGAGCCGCACGTCGCGCGACCGGAGCACGATGCGCGCCACTGCGCCCTCCGGCCGCGACTCGAGCTTCACCTCCTCCACGAGCGGCGACAGCGAACGCACCACCTTCGGCTGCGCGCCCGCGTCGAAACGCACGAGCACCTCCGTCGTCTTGCCGGCTTCGTTGCGCTCGAGCCGGTAGCCGGCCGGCGCGTCGAGATCGAACACGACGCGCGTGTAGTCGTCGTGCTGGCCGACGCGCACGTCGGTGACGCGCACCGCCCCGGCCGGCGCAGCGAGCCCGAGCAGGGTGAATGCACTCCACACCATGACGTGTCGGACGCGCACGCGTCCCCGGACAGTGAGGTCTCCCATGGCGGCTCCTCTCTCTCGTCGCGGTCCGGCCGGCCTCCGGCCGCCGTGCGCTCTCGCGGCCCACGGGACGACACGACGCAGCTCTAGGTAGGGCGCCGGGGGGAGAGGAGCATGCACAGCTCCTCGAGCGCACCGCGAATGCGAGGACCGTACCATGACACCCAGGTGCCGTCGATCAAATGGATGCGGGCGTCGCGCGCCGCCGGGAGGTCGAGCCCCGCGAGCTCGGCGGCATCCTGCGGACCGAAGCGGTACGGCTCGTCGGGCAGCAGCACGACCTCGGGCGCGGCCGCCACGACGTCCGCCAGCGAGACCCGCGGATAGCGCCGGTCGGCGCGGCCGGCGAAGACGTTCGCGCCGCCGCACAGGTCGAGCAGGTCGTGGGCGTAGGTGTCGGCGCCGACCGTCATCCACGGGTCGCGCCAGATCGGGCAGAAGACGCGCGTCAGGGTCGCGCCCCGCTGGTCCCGCGCGGCCCGCGCGGCGGCATGGGCGGCCTCGACCGGCACGACCACCGACCGGACCGCTTCCTCGCTCGCGCCGAGGCCGGCGACCTGCCGCAGCAGCGCTGCGCCCCCGGCGACGGTGCGCGGGTACGTCACCCACACCGTGACGCCGCCGGCGCGCAGCCTCTCCACGTCGCGGCGCCGGTTCTCCTCCTGGTTCGCGATCACGAGGTCCGGCGCGAGCCCGAGGATGCGCGGCAGGTCGGGGTTCTTCGTGCCGCCGAGCTTGGGGAGCCCGGCCACGCCCTCCGCAGGATGCACACACCACTCGGTGACGCCGATGACGCGGTCACCCAGTCCGAGCGCGAACAGCGCCTCCGTGAGGCTCGGCACGAGCGACACGATCCGGCGGAAGTCGCCCGGGGGCGGCGCGCTCACCCCTCGAACGCCACCTCGAGCACGCCGCCCTCCAGCCGCGCGGAGGCGATGGCCCGACCGGCGAGCGAATCCGGGAGCGCGATCCGGCGCTGCGCGTCGCGCACGCGCACGAGCAGCACCTCGCCGTGGAGCGCCACCTCGAGCTCGTCCTTGGTGGCGTTCGGCAGGTCGATCTCGAGCACCGTGCGCCGGCGGCGTTTGCGCACGCGGATCGGGCGCGAGTGCGTGAAGACGGACGCCGGGTCGCGCTCGCCGTACACGGCCCGGGCGAGCGCGCGCAGCCTCTCTTCGCCGACCAGCTCGTAGGGAAAGAGCGGGGCCGAAAGGATCGGCACCGGGAAGGAGGCGTCGATCTCCTCGAGCTCGCGGCGCTCGCGTTCGGCCCAGCGCGCGAAGTAGCCCTCCGCCGCGTGCGCGGGCAGACGCCGGTTCACGATCACGGCGTCGGTCGCCACGCCGTAGAGCGAGAGGTATGCGAAGGAGCGCCGGGTCTCCTGGACGACCACGCGCGCGGGGTTCACGACCAGTCGCGCCGTGGTGCGATCGCCATCGAGGAGGATCTGCTGCACGTCCTCCACCTCCCGGTAGAGCCGTTCGAACGCGTCGAAGAACTCCTCACCGGGCAGCAGCCGGCCCGCGTGGATCCTGTCGATCAGCGGACGCAGCAGGCGGGCGCCGCGGCGCTCGAGCGAGAAGAAGTTCTCCATGAAGATGCGCAGCGCATCCGGGAACCGCAGCATGCGCAGCGTCGCGCCGGTCGGCGCGCAATCGACGATGCACACGTCGAACTCGCCGGTCGCCTCCACCTCGCGCACGCCGCGCAGAGACACGAGCTCCTCGAGCCCGGGGAAGACGAGCAGCTCCTCGGCGAGGACGTCGTCGACCTCGTCGCGCAAGAGCTCGCGCAGCCAGCCCTGGATGTCGGAGAAGGCCCGGTCGAGCTCGTCGAGGACGCCGACCTCCTGCGCGACGACGCGCTCCGCGATCGGCTGCGGCCGCGCGCCGATCCGACGTCCGAGTGCGTCGCCCAGGCTGTGGGCGGGATCGGTCGACAGCACGAAGACGCGGTGCCCGTGCTCCGCCGCCCCGAGCGCCGTCGCGAGCGCGAGGCTCGTCTTGCCGACGCCGCCCTTGCCGGTGTGCAGGAGGACGCGCATCAGGAGGCCGCCGGCGGCGCAGGCCGGCGCCGCGTCGCGCCGCCGGCGGCCCCGAACCTCACCACGAGGAGGTCGCGTTCGAAGCGGGCGCTCTCGAGCGCAAGCGCGCCGAGGCGGCGCGGCAGCTTGAACGCACGCCGCTGGCCGGCCGAGCGCACCACGAGCTCGTCGTCGAGCTTCGACACGTCGAGCGACCCGCGCTCTGCGTGCGGAAGCGGCACGTCCATGCGATAGCCCCTTGCGTCGCGGGCGAAACGCACGCGCGCCGAGACGCCGAGCACGGCGTCGGGCTCGCGCCCGCCGAAGAGCTCTTCGCCGTGCGCGCGCAGCGCGTCGGCGCCCGTCACCTCGTCGTCGCGCAGCGGTGCGCGGAGCACGGGGAGCGGCGCGAAGAGGCCCTCCACCTCGCGGCACCGCTCGTCCTGGAGCCGGCCCCAGTCCTGGAAGAACGTCTCGCGCGCGGCCTCGGGCGGAAGCAGACGGTTCATCACGACCGCGTCGCAGGGCACCTCGAACAGCGCGAGGTCGGTAGAGGCGCGGCGCGCCTCGTCGATCACGAGCCGCTCCGGCGTCACCACCAGGCGCACGCTCGTCGTTTCGGCGGTGAGGAGGCCGCGGAGCGCGCGCAGCTTCCTGTAGAGCAGCTGGTCGACGTCGCGGAAGACGGCGGCATCGGGGAGCGGCATCGGCACGAGGTTGCGCGCCAGCGGGGTCACGATCCGCGTCAGGCCCTCCTGCACGCGGAGCAGCACGCGGAGCGCCCCACGCGCCACGTCGGGCAGCGTCACGAGGCGGAGCGTCGAGTCGGTGGGAGCGCAGTCGAGGACCACCAGATCGTAGCGCCCCGCTCGCGCGTGCCGCTCCACGCCGAGCAGCATCGCCAGCTCTTCCGCGCCGGGCAGCAGCGCGAGCTCCTCGGCCACCACCTCCTCGATGCCCTGATAGCGGAAGAGCGACACCAGATAGTCACGGATCCGGCCCCAGTGCCCCGCCATCTCGGCGCGCGCGTCGAGCTCGAGCGCGTCGAGACCGGGGGCGACAGCCGAGGGCCGTGCGCCGAGGCGGCGCTCGAGCACGTCTCCGAGGCTGTGCGCGGCGTCGGCGGACGCGACGAGCGTGCGGCGGCCGCGCGCTGCGGCGCAGAGGGCGGTGGCGGCCGCAGTGGTCGTCTTGCCGACGCCGCCCTTGCCCGTGTAGAGGACGAGCCTCACGCGGGGACGGTATCATGCGCCCTGTGGAATCGCGGCGAGCGCGTTCTCAGCTGCCCGCTCCCCGGAACCGACACACCTTGCGCTCCAGACGAATTGGGCTACTCATCCGCCACCGCTCTCTCCTCTGGAGACGCGCGACTCTCGGGTTCAACCCCGCCTGTTCGTGATTCCAATCGAGTCTGCCGGTGCCGCTCTCTCCGGCACGTCAAAAGAAGGCACACCGGAGCGAACCGGCTCCATGCCCCAGGCGAGGCACGGGACATTCCCGTGGCTACCGGGGCGAATGTGGCGTCCGCGCCGTCGACGCGATTCATGCACCGGCGGGCAGGACGCAACCGAGGATCCTGAATCTTGAGCAAGAAGCTTTACGTTGGAAACCTGCCTTTCTCCACCACCGAGTCGGATCTGCGCCGGCTCTTCGAGCCGCATGGCGCGATCGACTCGATCAGCGTCGTGATGGATCGCGAGACGGGCCGCCCGCGCGGCTTCGCCTTCGTCGAGATGAGCGACGCGAGCAGCGCGAGCGCAGCCATCCAGACGCTGGACGGTCGCGAGCTCGACGGCCGCGCGATGCGCGTCAACGAGGCGAACGAGCGCCCCGCTGGCGGCGGCAATCGCGGCGGCTTCGGGGGTGGCGGACGGCGCTAGCTCCAGCGAGCGAGTCCACGGGCCGGGGCGCGAGCCCCGGCCCACACGCCGCAGGAGGGACGAGATGCCGGGCGTCCGTGTCTACGTCTGCTTCGATCTCCGCAACGACGCCGATCTGTTCGACCGCCTCTTGCGCGAGTCCGCCAGCGCGGACTCCCCGTTCGAGGTCGTCGCCTGGTCCACGCGCCACGACTCGGCGCCCGACTGGGAGGGAAGCCTCCGTGACGTCCTCACGGGCGTCGACGAAGTCGTCGTCCTCTGCGGAGAGCACGCCGAGTCTTCCGTCGAGATGAGCGCCGAGCTCCGCCTCTTCCAGGAGCAGACGAAGCCCTACTTCCTGCTCTACGGCCGACGCAATGCTGCGTGCACGAAGCCCGTCAGCGCCCGCGCGGCGGACACCTTCTATTCCTGGATCTGGGAGATACTGAAGTCCCAGGTCGGCATCGCCGCTCGCGTCCCGCGCGCCAAGGCCGCCCCGGTCTCCTCATGAGACGATCCTCATGGCCCGCGACCCCGCGGTGACGCATCCGCGTAGCGGGCGGAGCCTGGTTCCGCTCGTGGACGGCACGAACCTGCCGGTGGCCTGGGGTCACCGCTTCGGCCCGCACCTCAGCTGCAACCGCTGCGGAGTCCGCTTCGCAGACCACATCCGCGCACCGCACCGGTGTGCGGCGCCTGCCTCCGAGTCCCCCTCGCACGACTGGGAATCACGCCGCCTCGCTCCCCCATTCGCGCCGTAGCGGCCGCGCCGCTCGAACGACGCGCGGTGCGATCTGCGGCAATGCCACCGTCCAGCGGTGGTCGCAGCGCGGACACGCGCCGAGCCCCAGCGCGGGCCGGCCCTCGGGGTCGCCAGGCCCCAGCACCACGTCGGTCAGGACCTCCGCGAATCCGCACACGCCGCAGCGCGAGAACGTCCGGAACGTCTCCGTCATCTCGTCTCCTCCTGCGTGCGCCGAGGCCCTTCGCCGCCCGAGCACGCTCCGCCATTCCACCCGACGGGTGTGTCCGATGCGGTCACGGCGGCGCCGGAGGACGCGGCCTCGGCGCCCCGGGGGCCACCGGTCCGCGGGGCCGTTAGCATCCGGCCATGCGCATCGGCCTGATCCTCACCGGCGGGTCCGCCCGGGGCGACCTCGACCTCGCCGTCCGGGCCGAGGCGGCGGGCCTCGACGGCGTGTACAGCATCGAGTTCTTCAACCGACACGGCTACGTGACGCTCGGCGCGATCGCGCAGGCGACGAAGCGCGTGCGCATCGGCACCGGGATCGCGAACGCCTTCACGCGCACTCCGCTCCTCCATGCCGCCGCGGCAATGGACCTCGACGAGCTCTCCGGCGGGCGGATGGTGCTCGGCCTCGGCAGCGGCACGCGCCGCATGAACGAGGACTGGTACGGCGTCCCCTTCTCGGCGCCGGCGCCGAAGATGCGCGAGCTGGTCGAGCTGCTGCGCGCCGCGTTCGCGGCGGCGCAGGGCGGCGGCTTCCGCTTCGACGGCAGGTACTGGAAGCTGAACGTCCCGATCTATTCGCGTCCGGGAGCGGTGCGGCCGTCGATCCCGATCTGGGTCGCAGCGGTGAACCGCGGCATGATCGCCGCGGCGGGCGCGGCGGCCGACGGGCTCGTGGGACACCCGATCGCGACGCGGCGCTGGCACCGCGAGGTGACGCTGCCGGGGCTGCGTGCCGCCGAGCACGCTGCCGGCCGGGCGGAGGGCGCCTGCGCGCTGGCGCCCTACGTCATGACGTCGCTGAACGCCGACCGCGCGCAGGCGGTCCGCGACGCGAAGAGCCAGATCGGCTTCTATCTCACGACCGAGATCTATCACACGGTCCTCGACCTCCACGGGCTGCGCTCCGTGGGCGACGCGTGCCGCGCCGCGTTCCGCAAGCTCGACTTCAAGGCGATGGCCGACGCGGTGCCGGATGTGCTCGTGGACGAGATCGCGATCGCCTGCACGCCCGACGAGGCGCGCGATCGCCTCGCCCAGTGGAAGGACCTGACCGAAGACCCGCTGCTCTACGCGCCGAGCGTGGGCGTGGCGCAGGGGCGCGTGCGCGACAACGTGAGCGCGATGTTCGAGGTCTTCGGCGGCCGTTGACGCAGCGGCGCCCGGTGGGGCCAGGAGAGAGGGATGGCGGAGAACGCGGAGCAGAAGAAGTACCCGTACTGGAGCGCGGCGCACCTCGAGGCCAGGGGCGCGTGGGCGGAGCGCCGCCGGCTCGCGACGGCGATGCGCCAGGTGATCGACCGGCTCGTGACGTCCGATGCGCCGGAGGACGAGCTGCGTGCCGCCGCGGACGGCCTCGAGCGCTACGCGGCGCGGCTCGCGACGCATCCGCGCCGCGCCCTGCCGGCCGGCTTCGCGGAGACGGCGAACTCCGGCGACGTCGGCGCGTTCTTCGACTACAGCCCGCTGATCGGCCGCTCGAACCCCCTCGCTCCTCCGATCGATCTGCGCATCGAGAACGGGGTCGTACACGGCCGTGTGAGGTTCGGCATCGCGTACGAAGGCCCGCCCGGGCACGTGCACGGCGGCTTCGTCGCGGCCGCGTTCGACGAGGTGCTCGGCTTCGCGCAGTCCATGACGGGCCATCCCGGCATGACGGGCACGCTCACCATCCGCTACCGCAAGCCGACTCCGCTGGAGCAGGAGCTCCGCTTCGAGGCCACGGTCCTGCGGGAGGAGGGCCGGAAGATCTTCACCGAGGGGCGTCTCTACGCCGGCGAACGGCTGACGGCGGAGGCCGAGGGCCTCTTCGTGTCGGTCGATCTCGCCAAGATGGGCGAGCTGGCGCGCGCGCGACGCGAGGACCGGTCATAGCGCGCGCCACGCCCGGCGCGCTGCTGCTCGCGCTCGTCCTGAACCTCTGCCTCGGCGCCACGTACTTCGGCACGAAGAAGGCGCTCGCCGGGCTCCCGGAGCTCACGCTCGTCTTCATCCGCACGGCGGTCGCGGTCGCGCTCGTGGCGCCGCTGGCGGGCGCGGCGTCGCTGCGCGAGATCGCGCGCGCCGGCCCGCGGGCGTGGGGCACCCTGCTCGCGATGGGCGGGCTCGGACTCGCGCTGCCCGTCGCGCTCGGCAACTACGGCGTCGCGCTGTCGAGCGCCTCCAATGCGTCGCTCCTCGTCGGCGTCGAGCCGATCTGCATCGTGCTCTTCGGCGCGCTCGTCCTCGGCGAGCGGCTGACGCGCCTGCGCGGCAGCGCGCTCGCGCTCGGCGTGGCCGGCGCCACCATGGTCGTGGCGAACGGCATCCCGTTCGTCGGCGCGCCCTACACCCCCCACCTCGCGGGGGATCTCCTGCTCGTCGCGCACGGCGCCGCGTGGGCGATCTACACGCTCGCGGGCAAGCCGCTCGTCGGACGCTTCCCGGCGCTCGCCGTCACCGCGGGCGCGCTCACCGTCGCGCTGCCGCTCCTGCTTCCGCTGGCCGCGCTCGAGCTGCCGTCGATCGACACCGGCCCCACGCTCTGGCCCGCGCTCGGCTGGGCGGTGGGCCTCGGCGTCTTCGCCTCGGGCCTCGGGACGCTGGGCTGGAACCTCGCCCTTGCGCGCATGGACGCGTCGACGCTCGCGGGGTTCGTCTTCCTCCAGCCGCTGGCCGGCGTGCTGCTCGGCCACTACGTGCTCGGCGAGCCGATCTCCTCGTGGGCCCTCGCCGGCGGCGCGCTCGTACTCGCCGGTGTGTATGCGCTGGCGTGGGAGGCGCGGCGCTGACTAGCTGCGCGCGGCGAGCCGATCGTGGAAGGCGAAGAAGGCACTCAGCACGCCGTCCGGGTCCTCGACCTGCGGGTAGTGACCGATCCCGGGCAGCAGCACCACGTCGGCGTCCGGCACGAGCTCCCGGTAGCGCGCGGCGAGGTGGGCGCCCGAGACCGGATCCTCGGGGCCGTCGACGAGGCGGCGTGGAACCTGCGTCCCCACCAGCGCGCCCACCCAGCGCTCGCGGTGGGTGCGACGCTCCTCCATGTAGCGGATCAGCCGGTGCCCGAGGCGGTGGCCGCCGTCGTGCGCGAGGAGGCGCCAGAAGTCGTCGAGCTCGGCCTCGCTCGGCCGGGTGTGTGGGCCGAAGACCTGGGAGAGGCTCGCTCCGAAGCCGCGCCGGCTCGAGAGGAGCGAGAGCAGCGGGCCGAAGGGGCCCGCGAGCAGCACCTGGATCCGCCGCGGCCGGTGCTGCTCCGGGAAGAGGCCGCCGTTCAGGAAGACGGCCGACTCGAGGAAGGGGGCGCCCGCGCCGTCCCCGCGCGCGCGCCGCTCCTCGTGCCGCGCGAGCAGCTCCTGCGCGACGGTGTCGCCGTAGTCGTGCGCGAGCAGATGCACCCGCGATACGCCGAGCCGAGCGAGGAGCGCCTCGTGCAGGTCGGCCTGCTCGAACATCGAGTAGGTGTGCCGGCGCGGCTTCGGCGAGAACCCGAAGCCCAGCATGTCGGGCGCGATCAACCGGAACCGCTGCGCGAGCCGCGGCCAGACCCGGTGCCAGTCCCACGACGAGGTCGGGAAACCATGGATCAGGAGGAGCGGAGGACCGGAGCCGCCTTCCTGGTAGAAGCAGGACCTTCCGGCGTGCTCGAAGCGCCTTCCGCTCGCACGCCATGCGTCGAGGCTCTCCGCAGGATCCACGGGGTCCATGCTACACCGCGGCGCTTCCGGGTAGCGTCGTACCCGGTAGAGGCGCATGAACGCGGCCGACGCCGTCTCGCCCGCCCTTCGCGCGGCCTGCCCGAGGCGGGTCCTGCGCCGGTCTACGGCGGCCGAGCGTGGCCGCGCGCGGATCGAGCAGGCGGCTCGGGCGCGCGAGCGGCCTCGTCAGCGCAGCTCGCGCTTCAGGATCTTGCCCGTCGGCCCCTTCGGGAGCACGTCGCGGAACTCCACGATGCGGGGGTACTTGTAGGCCGCGAGCCGCTCCTTGCAGAACGCGATCACGTCCTCGGCGCTGGCCGTCTGTCCGGGGTGCAGGGCGATCACGGCCTTCACCTCCTCGCCATGGCTCTCGTGCACGACGCCCACGACCGCGGCCTCGACGATCGCCGGGTGCCCGTACAGCACCTCTTCGATCTCCCTGGGATACACGTTGAAGCCGCCCCGGATGATCATGTCCTTCTTGCGATCCACGATCGTGTAGCAGCCGTCGGAGTCGCGGATGCCGATGTCGCCGCTGTGGAACCAGCCGCTCCGCAGCGCCTCCTTCGTGGCGTCCGGCCGCTTCCAGTAGCCCTTCATCACGTTGTGCCCGCGGATCACGATCTCGCCGCGCTCGCCGTCGGGGAGCGGACGGTCCTCGTCGTCGAAGATCGCCAGCTCGACGCCCCACACCGGATAGCCGATGGAGCCGGCCTTGCGGGGGCGGCCGATCATGTTGAAGCTCGCGACCGGGGACGTCTCGGAGAGGCCGAAGCCCTCGAGGATCTGCACGGGGTGCTTCGCCTCGAACTCGCGCATCACCTCGACGGGCATCGCGGCTCCGCCGGTCAGGCAGTACTTCACGCTCGAGAAGTCCCCGCCTCCCGGGTGATTCAGGAGCGCGAAGTACATCGTGGGCACGCCGGCGAAGAGCGTCACGCGGTCGCGCGCGATGATCGCGAGCGCCTCCTCGGGCGAGAAGCGGGGCAGCAGCGTGAAGGTGCCGCCGGCCGCGATCGTGGCGTTCTGGATGCAGGTCTGACCGAAGGAGTGGAAGAGCGGCAGCGTCGCGAGCGCCACGTGCTCGCCGGTGACCGGCACGAGGCGCGGCACGACGATCGCGCAGTTGATCAGCAGGTTCGAGTGCGTGAGCTCCGCGCCCTTCGGCTTGCCCGTCGTGCCCGACGTATAGAGGATCACCGCGGTGTCGGTGGCCGCGGTCTGGTGCAGCGTCGCGAGCGGCGCGCCCTGGGCCAGCGCGACCAGGCTCTCCGCGCCGGCGGCGTCGCCGCTCGACCACACGATCGGCACGCCCGCGTCGGAAGCGCCCTTCGTCGCGGGCTCGGCGAAGAGCGGGTGCGCGATCAGGAGCCGCGCCTCGGAGTCCTGGAGGTGATAGGTCACCTCGGGCGCCGACAGCAGCACGTTCAGCGGCACCACCGTGCAGCCCGCGTAGAGGATCCCGAAGTACCCGATCGTGAACTCCGGAGTGTTGGGGATCATCAGCGCGACCTGCTCGCCCGGCCCGACGCCGCGCTCGCGCAGGCCGCGGGCCACGCCGCGCGCCGCGCGGTCGAGCTGGGCGTAGGTGAGCGAGAAGTCGTTCAGCCTGAGCGCGACGTGGCCCGGGCGCGCCTGCGCGCTGGCCTGGAGGATGCTGCCGAGGTTCAGGTGCATGGGCGCTCCTCGGGAACGGGAGGCCTAGTCTACCTCGCGGCCGGGAGCCGCGGGTCAGCCCTCCGCGGCGGCGCCCGCCCGGGTCGAGGCCCGCGCCCGAGACCGCGACCGGTGCGCGGCGATGCGCAGGCCGAGCCCTGCGAGGGCGAGCGCGAGGAGCGGCACGAACGCGAGCTTGCCGCCCACGACGCGGCCCGCGTACGAGAACGCGAACACGAACCACAGGTAGTGCATCCCGAAGCGGTGCAGGCGCTGCCAGCGTCGCGCGCCGAGCCAGCGCACGGCGTCGTCGTTCGACGTGAGCACCATGGCGTAGAGCGTCACGAACGCGCCGCCGCCCACGACGAGCGTCGACCCGTTCGGCACGGTGCCGGCCACGACGTTGTAGGTCGTGAGCGCGCCGAGGTGGATGGTGTGCGCCGTGGCGAACGCGAGCCCGAGGGAGCGCCGGTGCACCATCGCCCAGCGCGACGCCGCCGAAGGCGCGAGACGGTTCCACGCGCTCGCGACGTAGACCGGCATGAAGACGAGGAACGCGAGCCGCGCCGTGTAGCGCGCGGCGAGCCGCCAGCGCTCGTCGGGCGCGGCGCCCGTGGCGAGCCCGATCGCGATCATCCCGCACGCGGCGACTGCGGCGGCCCCGCAGAGCGCGGGCGTGAGCGTGCGCCGGGCCGGCGTGCTGACCGCGGTCGCCGTGGTCATCGCGCGCTCCCCGCTCCCGACACGAGCGTCTCCCGGATGCCGCGAAGCCGCCTCATACCGGGAGATCCTTGCGCGTGAAGAGCGGCTCGAGCGTGAGGCCGCGCTCGGCGAAGGCCGCCGCCGCGCCTTCGCCGCGGTCCACGATGCAGAGCACGCGCGCCACCTTGCCGCCCGCAGCCGTCACGGCGTCGAGCGCTTCGAGCGTGGAGCCGCCGGTCGTCATCGTGTCCTCGACGAGGGCCACGGTCTGGCCCGGCGCGAACGCGCCCTCGATGCGCTGCCCGAGCCCGTGCTTCTTCGCCTCCTTGCGCACGAAGAAGCCGACGAGCTTCGTGGCCGGGTCGCCGGCGGCCGCAGCGAGCACCGCGCTCACCACGGGCACCGCGGCCACGACCATCCCGCCGACCGCGTCGACCCACGGGCCGGACATCAGGCGCGCGAGCAGGAGATGTCCCGCGAGCGCGATCCCGCGCGGGCGCATCATGGTCTTGCGGAGGTCGAGATAGAAGTCGCTCTCCTTGCCGCTCGAGAGCGTCACCTTCCGCTTCTCGAAGGAGACCTCGCGGATCAGCGCGAGGAGCTCGCCCCGCTGCTTCTCGAGCCCGGCCGCAATCCGACGCTTCGCGTCCTCGACGTCGTCCATGGCCTACTGCTTCCTCAGGCCGAGCGTGAACTCGGCGATCAGCTTCCGGTGGAGCTCGCTCGTGCCCTCACCGAACTCGAGCGCCTTGGCCTCGAGCAGCAGCCGCCCCACCTCGTACTCCTCGGAGAGCCCGTAGCCCCCGTGCACCTGGATCGCGTCGAGGGCGTTCCGCGTGGCGGCCTCGCTCGCCATCAGCTTCGCCATGGACGCTTCCATGGTCGCGCGCTCGACGCCCGCGTCCTTCATGCGCCCGAGGCGGTACACGAGCGCCCGCGCCGCCTCGGTGCGGCACGCCATGTCGGCGATCTTCGCCTGGATCATCTGGAACTCGCCGATCTTCTGGCCGAACGCCTCCCGCTGTCCGGCATAGGCGGTGGCGAGCTCGAGCGCGCGCTGCGCCTGCCCGACACAGCGCGCTGCGACCGAGAAGCGTCCCAGATCGAGCGCGGTGCCCAGGACCGGGAAGCCGCCGCCCTCCTCGCCGAGGAGCGCGTCGCGCGGGATCCGGGCGTCTTCGAAGTGCACCTCGGCGAGGTTGTCGCGCTTCAGCGTGCGCATCGGGAAGTCGCGCACGGTGATGCCGGGCGTCCTGGGATCCACCAGGAACGCCGTCACTCCCTTGTGTTTGCGCGCACGGTCGAGCGTGGCCACCACGAAGAAGAGGCCGGCGTGGGCCGCGTGGGAGATGAAGACCTTCGTGCCGGTGAGGCGCCAACCGTCGCCGTCGGGCAGGGCGGTGGTGCGCAGGTTGCCGAGGTCGGTGCCGCCGCCGGGCTCGGTGAGGCAGGCGGAGCACAGGACGTCGCCCTTCGCGATGCCCGGCAGCCAGCGCTCCTTCTGCGCCTCGGTCCCGAACCGGAGCGTCGCCCCGGCGACCAGCGAGTTGGCGACCGACACCACCGACGCGACCACCCAGTCGACGCGCGCCAGCTCCTCGCACAGGACGCCGTAGGTGAGGACGTCCTGGAACGAGCCGCCGTAGCGCTCGGGGATCATCGGGCCCATGAAGCCGAGCGGCGGGAGCTTGGCGATGAGCTCGAGGGGGTAGCGCTGCTCGCGCTCGTAGCGCTCGACGTGCGGCGCGATCTCCTTCTCGGCGAACTCCCGGACGGCCTGCCGCACGAGCCGCTGCTCGGGCGTGAGGTCGAAGTCGGCCATGCGCTGCAGCGGGGCGGGGTAGCTCATTCGGGGGGGCTCCGCGGGGCTCCGGGGTCCAGCCGAGGGTAGGCCGGGGCGCGAAGATCGTCAGCGGCGTCGTCCGGGGCCTGCCGCGGGCCCGCTCCGCCCGTGGACTCCCGGCAGCCCCTTCCCTAACTTGCGGCCCGCCCGTACGAACCCGCCCGCAAGCCACGAGGTCCCCGTGAAGAAGGCGAAGCCCCTCCCGCACCGCAATCGCAGCAAGAGCGCGCGCCACCGCGCCAAGCTGAAGGCGAAGTTCAAGCGCGCGCGCCAGCGCATGACCAAGGGGAACCGGTCCTCCTACCGCTAGGACGCCGCCCGGGATGCGACTCCGTTGGATCGAGCCCGCAACGTCGCCCTCATCGGGATGCCCGCCGCCGGGAAGAGCACGGTCGGCGTGCTGCTCGCGAAGCGCACCGCGCGCAGCTTCATCGACACCGACCTCCTGATCCAGGAGCGCTTCGGCGGCTCCCTCGCCGAGCTCCTCGAGACCCGGGGCCTCGCCGGCTTCCGCCGGCTCGAGGACGAGGTCGTCGGCGGTCTGCGGCCCGAGCACGCGGTGATCGCCACGGGCGGCAGCGTGGTCTACGGCGACGCGGCGATGAGTCACCTCGCCGACGTGGCGACGATCGTGTTCCTCGACGTGCCGCCTGACGCGCTCGGAGCGCGGCTCGGCGACCTCGACGCGCGCGGCGTCGTGCGCGCGAGGGACCAGGACCTCACCACGCTCCACGCGGAGCGCCTTCCTCTCTATCTGCGGTACGCGGACGTGGTCGTCCCCTGCGCCGGGCTGGGACACGACGACGTCGTCGACGCGGTGATCGCACGTCTGTGCTGAAGGGAGTCCCATGGGCAAGCTGGACGGCAAGGTCGCGCTCGTCACGGGCGCGAGCCGGGGCATCGGCAAGGCGATCGCGCAGCTCTTCGCGCAGGAGGGCGCGCGCGTGGCCTGCATCGCGCGCACGGTCGCGGAGGGCGCCCACCGGCTCGAGGGCTCGCTCGACACCACGCTCGCCGAGATCACGGGCGCGGGCGGACACGCCGTGGCGATCTCCGGTGACGTGTCGGAGTGGGCGGAGTGCGAGCGCATCGTGCGCGAGACGCGGGAGGCGCTCGGCCCGATCGACGTGCTCGTGAACAACGCGGCGCTCACGTACTTCGCGCCCGTCGCGGACATGCCGCCCGCGAAGTGGCTCAAGTCGTTCGCGGTGAACGTGCACGGGCCGTTCTTCCTGAGCCGGCTCGCGCTCGAGGACATGCTCCCGCGGACGAGCGGCGCGATCGTGAACATCTCGAGCGGCGCGGCGATCGGACCCGGCCGCGGGCCGTATGCACGCTCGCCGTTCCGCGGCGGCACCCTCTACGGCGCGGAGAAGGCCGCGCTCGAGCGGTTCTCCCAGGGCCTCGCCGCCGAGGTCTACGACGGCGGCGTGAGCGTGACCTGCGTGAGCCCGTCGCAGGTGGTCCCGACGCCGGGCGTGCTGTTCCACCGGCTGCTCGATCGGCCCGACGCGCCGAACGCGGAGCCCGCGCTCCTGATGGCGCGCGCCGTGCTGCTGCTCGCGACCGAGCCACGCGAGCGCGTGTCGGGCCGCGTCACCTACAGCCAGCAGATCCTGCAGGAATTCGGGTGGATCTCGGACGGGCGCGGCATCGGCATCGACGTGCGCGGCTCGGGCTACTCGCAGATCTGAGCGGGCTATCGAGGCGCGGGCGGCTCGATCCGCAGACTCACGCCGCTCGCGCTCAGCGTGAGCTTCAACCCCTGCGACGTGGTCACGAGATCGATCGTGACGCCGTTCTGGTTGCGCATGGTCGACACCTGTCCGCCGCCGCCGATCGTGCTCCCGACTGCGTAGGCGGTGTAGGTGCCGTCGAAGTCCTCCAGCTTCGTGAGGCCGTACACCTTGCCCCGCGCCTCGGCGCGCGCGATCCCGACGTCGCCGGCGGAGAGCCCATTCACCCGAACGGGGTAGTCGCGTCCCCGGAAGGAGAGCACGCCGCGGCCCCAGCTGAAGCCGATGCCCGCGGCGATCTGTCCCTCCCGGAGGGAGAGGACGGCATCGGGCTCGGCCGGCCGCTGCATCCCCTGCGCGTGCGCGCGCGGTGCAGCCGCGGTCAGCGCGAGCCACGAACAAAGGGCCAGCGCGGCGGCGCGTCCGATTCCGATTCCCACTCCCTTTCCCTCCCCCGCGCCCGATGACGCTCGCGCCAGTCTGACACGGCGGCGCCCGGACGTCCCGGCTAGCCTGCGCCCGTGACCGACGCGGCACCGCCCTTCCGCTTCGTGCTCGAGACGCGCTCCGGCGCGGCCCGCGCGGGGAGCTTCACCACGCCCCACGGAGCCTTCCGGACGCCCGCCTTCATGCCCGTGGGTACGCACGGCGCCGTGAAGGCGATGACGCCGGACCAGGTCGCAGCGACGGGCGCCGAGGTCGTGCTCGCGAACACCTATCACCTGATGCTGCGGCCGGGCGAGGCGCTCGTGGCGAAGCTCGGCGGGCTGCACCGTTTCATGCGCTGGGATCGCACGATCCTCACCGACAGCGGCGGCTTCCAGGTGTTCTCGCTGCCGAAGAAGGAGATCTCGGACCACGGCGTGCGCTTCAAGAACGAGGTGGACGGCGGCTCGGTCGAGCTGACGCCCGAGCGGTCGATCGAGATCCAGAACGCGCTCGGCGCCGACATCATCATGATGTTCGACGAGTGCACGCCATGGCCCGCGGACGAGGCGCTCGCGGCGAGCGGCGTCCGGCGCACGCTGGCCTGGGCGGAGCGCTGCGCGCGCGCGCACGCGCGGCCGGGCGACCAGGCGCTCTTTCCCATCGTACAGGGAAGCGTGTATCCCAGGCTGCGCGAGGAGTGCGCCGCCGCGCTCGTCGCGCACGATGCCCCCGGCTATGCGATCGGCGGCGTGTCGGTCGGCGAGGGCCACGAGCTGCTCTGCCGCGTGACCGAGCACGCCGCTCCGCTGCTGCCAGAGACGAAGCCCCGCTACCTGATGGGCGTCGGCCTTCCGGAGGACGTGCTCGCCGCGATCGGGTTCGGCATCGACATGTTCGATTGCGTGATTCCCACGCGGTACGCGCGCTCGGCCTCCGTGTTCACGACGCGTGGCCGTCTGCGCCTGACGCACCGCCGCTACCGGCGCGACGCGTACCCCATCGACACCTCCTGCGACTGCGCGGCCTGCGCCGGCGGCTTCTCCCGCGCCTACCTCCACCACCTGTTCGCGGCGAACGAAGTGCTGTCGGCGATCCTGTGCTCGATCCACAACGTGCGCTTCTACGAGAAGCTCGTGGCCGACGCGCGCGCGGCCATCGTGGCCGGCCGCTACGACGGCTGGCGGCGGGAGCGCCTGTCGGCCATCGCGGCCGACTCCTGACGGGCTCGCCACGCGGATTCCGGATCGCAAGATCCTCCAAGTTTCGCCGGGAGGGCCACTGCTAGGATCGCCTGCGGGATGACGACCCGGGACGCCACGGACGCCACGCGCTTCACCCTCTTCGACACCCCGATCGGCCTCTGCGGCATCGCCTGGGGCCCGCGGGGCGTCGTCGGCCTCCAGCTGCCGGAGGCGCGCGAGGCGGCGACCCGGGCGCGCGTGCTGCGCCGCTTCCCCGGCGCGCTCGAGGCGCGGCCGCCGCTCGAGATGAAGCGCGCCCAGGACGGCATCCTCGCCCTCCTGCGCGGCGAGGCGAACGATCTCTCGTCGATCGCGCTCGACATGGAGTGCGTGCCGCCGTTCCACCGCCGCGTGTACGAGGCCGCGCGCGCGATTCCGCCGGGCGCGACGCTGTCCTACGGGGAGGTGGCGGCGCGAATCGGCTCGCCGGGGTCCGCGCGCGCCGTCGGGCAGGCGCTCGGGCGGAATCCCTTCGCGATCGTCGTGCCGTGCCATCGCGTGCTCGCGGCAGGCGGGAAGGTCGGCGGCTTCTCGGCGAACGGGGGCATCTCGACCAAGCTCCGTCTGCTCTCGATCGAGGGCGCAGCGGCGAGCCCGCAAGCCGCCGGCTTCGACGGCGACGGAGCGCTCGGCTACGACCCGGGCGCCGCGGTGGAGCATCTCCGGCAGACGGACCCGCCGCTCGCACGCCTCATCGCGGCCGTCGGTCCGTTTCGCCTGCAGCTCCAGAGGACCCCGAGCGTGTTCGGCGCGCTCGCGGAAGCGATCGTCTACCAGCAGCTCGCGGGCAAGGCCGCAGCCACGATCTACGCGCGCGTGTGTTCCCTCTTCCCGCGCGCGCACGAGGGTCCGACTGCGGAGAAGATCCTCCGGGTCTCCGACCAGAAGCTTCGCGGCGCCGGCCTCTCGCGCTCCAAGGTGCTGTCGCTGCGCGACCTCGCGCGCAGGGCGAAGGCGGGCGAGATCCCGACGCTCGCCGAGCTCCAGCGCATGGACGACGACGCGATCGTCGAGCGCCTCACCGAGGTGCGCGGTATCGGGAGGTGGACCGTGCAGATGCTGCTGATGCTCCGCCTCGGCCGCCCGGACGTGCTGCCGGTGGACGACTACGGCGTGCGGAAGGGCTTCGCAGTCGCCTTCCGCAAGCGTGCGCTGCCGACGCCGCGCGAGCTGGCGCAGCGCGGCGCGCGCTGGGCGCCCTACCGCAGCGTCGCGAGCTGGTACCTGTGGCGCGCCGCGGAGCGTGGGAAGCCCGCCACGAAGTGAATCGGGGGCAGCTTCCCGGCCGACGCCGCCGCGCGCTCGTCGAGCCGCGCGGCGGGCCCGGCGGTAGAATGGTCGCCGATGACGGCCACCACGGTGCTGCGTCGCGGCTCGCTGACGGTGGACGACTACCGGTGCAGCGCCGGGCCGGCCGACGCTCCGTTCGTCGAGCGGCACCAGGACTTCTCCGTGTCCTATGTACGCCGCGGCAGCTTCGGGGTCCGCACGCGCGGCGAGGTGTACGAGCTGGTGGCCGGCTCGGTCCTCGTCGGCCATCCCGGCGACGAGTACACCTGCACGCACGATCACCACGCCGGCGGCGACGAGTGTCTCGCCTTCCATCTCGCGCCCGAGCTGGTCGAGACGCTCGGCCGTCGGACGGACCGGGCGGACGTCTGGCGCCTCGGCGCCGTGCCGCCGCTGCCCGAGCTGATGGTGCTCGGCGAGCTCGCGCAGGCCGCCCTCGAGAGCCGGACCGATCTGGGGCTCGACGAGCTGGGGATGTGGTTCGCCTCCCGCTTCGTCGGCTTGGTCTCGGGACGCGAACGACGGCCGCAGCCCGTGACCGCGCGCGACCGGCGCCGCGCGGTGGACGCCGCGCTCTGGATCGACGCGCGCTCGCACGAGCCCATCGATCTCGACGGCGCCGCGCGCGAGGCCGGCCTCAGCTCGTTCCACTTCCTGCGCGTCTTCGCCACCGCGCTCGGCGTGACGCCGCACCAGTACCTCGTGCGCTCCCGGCTGCGCCGGGCGGCGCGCCTCCTCGCCGACGATGCCCGGTCGATCACCGACGTGGCGCTCGACGTCGGCTTCGGCGATCTCTCGAACTTCGTGCGCACCTTCCACCGGGCCGCGGGCGTGTCGCCCGGGCGCTTCCGTCGGGCCGCGCAGGGCGGCCGCAGGAGCTTCCAGGACCGTCTCGAGCGCTCGCCCCGGGGATGAGCGGATTCGCTCGGACCGCCGCGCTCCTCTCCGTCCTGCTGCCTTCCCTCGCGTTCGCGGAGCCGCCGTCGACCGCCGACTGGCCCGTGACCGGCGGCGACGCGGGCGGCGCGCGCTACTCGCCCCTCACGGACATCCGGCGCGACAACGTGGCGCGGCTGCGCCCGGTGTGGACCTACCGCCACGGAGACGTGTACGACGGAGGGATGCTCCCCGACTTCAGGAACAAGGGGACGTCCTTCGAGTCCACGCCGATCGTCGTGGACGGGCGGCTCGTCTTCACCACGCCCTTCAACCGGGTCATCGCGCTCGACCCCGAGACCGGTCGCGAGCTCTGGAAGTACGACCCGAAGATCGACACCCACCGCCGGTTCGCGAACATGATCATCAACCGCGGCGTCGCATACTGGAGCGGGCCGTCCGCCGACGGCGCGTGCGCGCGCCGTGTCTTCCTGGCGACGCTGGACGCGCGGCTCATCGCGCTCGACGCGACGACGGGCGTCCCCTGCGCGGACTTCGGCAGCGGCGGGACGGTGGACCTGACGCAGGGCATCGAGCCGCTCGTCGATCCGTGGGAGTACAACATGACGTCGCCGCCCACGGTGCTCGGCGACGTCGTCGTGGTGGGCTCGTCGATCGCCGACCTGATCCGGCGTCACGAGCCGCCGGGCACGGTACGCGGCTTCGACGCGCGCACGGGCCGCCTCCTCTGGCGCTTCCACACCATCCCGCACGAGGGCGAGCCCGGAGTCGAGACGTGGGAGGACGGGAGCTGGCGCACGACCGGCGCGGCGAACGTGTGGTCGACGATCACGGCCGATCCCGCGCGCGGTCTCGTCTTCCTGCCCGTCAGCACGGCGGGCCCCGACCACTACGGCGGCGACCGGCGCGGCGCGAACCTCTACGCCGACTCCGTGGTCGCGCTGCGCGCCGCCACCGGAGAGCGCGTCTGGTCCTTCCAGACCGTCCACCACGATCTCTGGGACTACGATCTCGCGGCACCCCCGAACCTCGTGCGTGTCCGGCACGAGGGACGCCTCGTCGACGCCGTCGCGCAGGCCACGAAGACCGGGTTCGTGTTCCTCCTCGATCGCGACACCGGCAAGCCGCTCTTCCCGGTGGAGGAGAAGCCCGTGCCCGCGTCGGACGTGCCGGGAGAAGCGGCGTGGCCGACGCAGCCGTTCCCGTCGCGGCCGCCCGCGCTGGTGCCCCAGGGCCTGCGCGACGACGAGGTCTGGGGTCCCGACGCCAGGGCTGCGACGCGGTGCCGGGAGCGCCTCGGGAAGCTGCGCAACGACGGGATCTTCACGCCGCCGAGCGTGCGCGGCTCGATCGAGCGCCCCTACACCGCCGGCGGAGCGAACTGGTCGGGCGCGGCCTTCGACGCGTCGAGCGGGCTGCTCTTCGTGCCCGTGAACAACCTGGCGCACGTCGTGGAGCTCGTGCCGCTCCCGGAGTCGAATGCCGACTCCGACGGCGTGATCCTCCACAGCATCCTGAAGGCGGTCTGGTGGTCCCTGACCGGACGGGGCACCGGCCTCCGCTACCACGTGAAGCGCGACGTCTTCGCGGAGAACGGCGTTCCCTGCACCGCGCCTCCGTGGGGCAGCCTGGTCGCCGTGGACCTCGCCGCCGGTGCGATCCGCTGGAGCGTGCCGATCGGGGCGACGCCGGACGGAGCCGTGCAGGGCCTCGCGAACTTCGGACCGCCGCTCGCCACCGCAGGCGGGCTCGTGTTCCACGCGGGCACGAGCGATCTGCACCTGCGCGCACACGACGCGGCCACCGGCGCCGTGCTCGCCACCTTCGACCTGCCGGCCGGGCTCCACGCCGGCCCGATCACCTACAAGCTCCGGCCGGACGGGAAGCAGTACCTCGTCATCGCGCCGGGCGGTCACATCGGCCTCGGATCGAAGCAGGGCGACTACGTGATCGCGTACGCGCTCCCGGACTGACCCCGGCGCGCCCCTTGGCACGTCCGTCGAAATCCCCGACTCTCCCGTCCCCATGGCCCTCCGCTGCGGAATCGTCGGTCTTCCGAACGTCGGCAAGAGCACGCTCTTCAACGCGCTCACGGCCGCGGGGATCGCCGCCGAGAACTACCCCTTCTGCACGATCGAACCGAACGCGGGCGTCGTGGTCGTGCCCGATCCACGGCTCGCCGCGCTCGACGCGATCGTCCACTCCGCCAAGGTCGTCCCCGCCACGGTCGAGTTCGTCGACATCGCGGGGCTCGTGCGGGGCGCCTCGAAGGGCGAGGGGCTCGGCAACCAATTCCTGTCCCACATCCGCGAGGTCTCGGCGATCGTCCACGTGGTGCGCTGCTTCGAAGACGCGAACGTCGTGCACGTGGAAGGCGGGATCGATCCGATCCGCGACGTGGAGACGATCGACACCGAGCTCGGGCTGGCGGACCTCGACACCGTGGAGCGGCGGATCGACCGCGTGCAGCGCACGGCGCGCAGCGGGGCCAAGGGGGCGAAGGAGGAGCTCGCGTTCTTCGAAGGCCTGCTCGCGCACCTCTCGGCCGGCCGGCCCGCGCGGAGCCTCCCCGTGCCCGACGAGCAGGCCGCCACTCTGCGCGAGTGCTTCCTCCTGACCGCCAAGCCGGTGCTGTACGTCGCCAACGTCGACGAGGCGGGCCTCGCGAAGGGCAACGCGCACACGGCGAAGCTGGAGGCGCGCGCCGCTGGAGAAGGAGCCCGGGTCGTGCGCCTGTGCGGAAAGATCGAAGCCGAGCTCTCCGAGCTCGACGCCGACGAGAAGCACGCCTTCCTCGAGGACCTCGGCGTCCCGGAGCCCGGGCTCGACCGGCTGGTGCGCGAGGCGTACCGGCTGCTCGACCTCATCACCTACTTCACCGCGGGGCCGAAGGAGGTGAAGGCGTGGACGATCCGGCGTGGGACCCTCGCGCCGGGCGCCGCGGGCGAGGTCCACACCGACTTCGAGCGCACCTTCATCCGCGCCGAGGCGATCTCGTTCGAGGACTACGCGAAGCACGGCGGCGAGACCGGCGCGAAGGCGGCCGGGGCGTTGCGGGTCGAGGGCAAGGAGTACGTCGTGCGCGACGGTGACGTCATGCACTTCCGCGTGGGCGCCTAGACGTGTCCCGATCCACGCGCGGCCCGCTCCTCACGCCCGAGGAGGTGCTCGCGCGCCATTCGAGCGGGCCGAAGACGGGAGTCTTCACCGACGGATCGTGCGAGGGCAATCCCGGTCCGGGCGGCTGGGGCGTGGCGTGGGTCGAGGACGACGTGGTCCGCGCCGAGAAGCACGGTCGGGATCCCGCCACGACGAACAATCGCATGGAGCTCACCGCGCTGATCGAGGCGTACCGGCTCCTGCCCGCGGACGCCGAGATCACGATGTACTCGGACAGCGAGATCTGCGTGAAGACCGTGAACGAGTGGGCCGCGGGGTGGGAGGCGCGCGGCTGGCGGCGCAAGAAGGGCGAGATCAAGAACCTCGAGCTGGTGAAGACGCTCTACGCCCTCGCCCGCGCCCATCCGAAGGTGCGCCTCACGTGGATCCGCGCCCACGACGGCTCGCGCTGGAACGAGTACGCCGACGCCCTCGCCAACGCCTACATGCGCTCTTGAACCCGCAAGCCCCGGGGCCGTTTCTTCGAGTCCCCGGCTTCGTCCCCGGCCTTCAGGTCTTGGGGAGGGATTTCACGTAGATGTCGGTGCGCGGATACGGGATCTCGATCGTCTCTTCGTTCAGGCGGCGATAGACCGCCACCGCGAGCTCGCTCCGCACGTTCACCCAGCCCCCGGGCTGATTCGTCCAGGCGCGCAGCTCGAAGTCCAGCGCGACGTCCCCGAAGCCCTGGAAGAGCGCGACGGGCGGCGGGAGCGAGGCCACGTTCGGGTGCGCCTGCGCCACCTCGACCAGGAGCGCGAGCATCTTCTCCGGATCGGTGCCGTACGCCACGGAGACCGCAACTTCGATCCGCCGCATCGGATCGGAGAAGGTCCAGTTCGTGACGCGATCGGAGATCAGGTTGCCGTTCGGCACGATCACCTCCGCGCCCTGCGGCGTGCGCAGCGTGCAGGAACGGATGCCGATGCGGGTGACCTCACCCGTCACGTCGGCGATCTGGACCACGTCTCCCACCTGGATCGGCCGCTCGAGCAGGAGGATCAGCCCCGACACGAAGTTGTTCACCACGTTCTGGAGACCGAAGCCGATGCCTACGCCGAAAGCGCCGGCCAGCACCGTGAAGCGGTTGAGGTCCAGGCCGGTCGCGGTGATCGCGAGCAGGAATCCGCCGAACAGGATCCCGTAGTGGATCACGCTCGAGAGGGCGTACGGCACTCCGCGCGAGAGCTCGAGGCGCGGATAGACGTCCTCCTGGAGCACGAACCGGATCGAGCGCGAGAGCAGGACCGCCGCCCAGATCGTCACGCCGAAGGCGAGGAGGTCGCCCAGCGTGAAGACGTTCGTCTCGCCCCAGGCGAGATTCGCCGAGAGGACGGCGCGCGCAGTCGCCGACACGGGGCGCAGGAGCTCGAGGCTCGACAGCGTCAGCAGCCCCCAGAGCGACCATGCCACCCAGACCGCTCCGCGCTCGATCCATCGCTCCAGGCTTTCCCGGTGCACCTCGACCATCCGCAGTCGGCGAGGCGCGCGACTCCGCAATGCGTAGGCCACGAGGCCGTCGAACGCGCGTACGCCCGCGAAGAGCCCCATCCCCGCGTACACCGAGCGCAGCGCGCCGCCCCCGACGAGGCGTCCGAGCTGCATGTACCCGAGGGCGCCCGCGACGAAGGCCGCCGCGAGCGCCAGGAACAGCACGCGCGCGACGGCGCCGAGGAAGCGGAAGCGCCGGAGGTCCTCGGGCGGGAGCTCCACCCCCAGGAGTCGCCGCGGCCGGAGGATCCACGCCATGAGCGCGAGGCCCGCGAGCATCTCGACGAGGAAGACGATCTGCTCGAGCACCGGCGACGACGAGAGGAAGAAGCGCAGCCGGTCCGTCAGGAAGAACCCCACGAATGCGTAGAGCCCCGACCCCAGCCCCCCCTCCAGATAGGGCCGCAGGATGCGGAGGACGGGCACGATCCCGACGAGCGCGAAGACCTGCGGGACGACGGGCGGCGTATCGGGATTCACCCAGACCATCGTGAGCAGCGTCAGGATGAACGCAGCCGAGTAGGGCACCTGGAAGACGCGCGTCGCCTGCTCGAGCCCGGGCTCGCGCTCGAGCATGCGCCGTGTGCGGGAGCGCGCCCTGCGGAAGAGGAGGCACAGCACGACGAAGATCGCCCCGTGGGCGACGAGCGCCGGTCCGCGGTTCGTCATGAAGCCGCGGAAGTCCCGCCCGTCCATCCGCAGGTCCTCACCAATCCGGGCGACGACGTGGCTGCGCGTGCGAGGGCTCAGGTCGAGCCCCCAGACCGGCTGGCTGTCGCGCACGAAGGTGCTCGCCACGAACCGATCGCGGTACTTGGTGATGCGGTCGAGCATCTCGTCCGCCGACGCGAGCGAGCGCGTGACCTTGTCCTGCTCCTCCAGGATCTGTGCGCGGCGCTTCTCGACGACCTTCTGCGTCGTGCCGAGGGTCGAGAGCGTCTCGTCGACGCGATCGAGGACCGGGTTCGGGGCGTTGGCCGCGCGCGCGTCGTTGCGCGTGCGGAGCCAGACGTCCCGACGCGCGGCGATGTCCGCGAGGACCTCCTCCAGCCGCTTCGCTTCGCCGGTCAGCACCGCGTCACGCTCGCCGAGCTCGGCCCGCACCTGCGTCCAGTAGCGCATGAGCTGATCCGCCACGCGGAGCTGCGGCCCCTGCTCGAGCGTCTTCTCCGCGTCGGCGACGCGGTCGACGTCGAGCGCTGCGAGCTCGCCGACGCCGTGCTCCGCGGCGTCGAGCTGCGGGCTCGGGACGAGGCTGGCCTCGGTCTGCTTCAGCCGGGCGATCACCTCCTCGGCACGCGTGGAGATCTCGGGCACCGCGATCGCCGCGGGAGGGGCGGGCGCAGCCGCGGGCGCAGCAGGCGCTGGAGGGGCGGCAGCGGGCGGCTGCGCGCCGGCGACGTCACGTGCGCCGAGCGCACAGAGTGCGAGCACGAGCCGGAGCGCCGAGCGCGCGCGATCGGCCGGCCGGCGCGCGCGGCATGCCACTAACGCATCTCCGTGGGCGTGCGTCGCGCGGTGACGGTCCGCGCGAGCAGCGTGAGCACGGAGTGCGGCAGGAGACGCGCCCCGGCCTGCGCGCGGATCCAATTGAACCAGCCCGAGATCACCGACGGCTGCTGGCCCAGGGCGTCGAGCGCGGCTCGTACGACCTTCGACGCCGGCTCGCCGTGATGCGGAACCTCCCCCGCCACGTCGTGGAACTCGCTCTCGGTGGAGCCGGGCTCGAGCACGAGGACGTCGACGCCGGTGCCCAGCAGCTCCGCCCAGAGCGCCTCCCCGAGGTGGAGCTCGAATGCCTTCGTCGCGGCATACACCGCGTGGAGGGGCAGCGGCTGACGCCCGGCCACCGACCCCGTGAAGATCACCGCACCACGCCCGCGCTCGCGCATCCCTGGCAGGAGGAGGCCCGCGAGCTCGAGAGGCGCGCGGCAGTTGAGATCGACCATCTCGGAGAGGCGTCGCACGTCCTGGCGATCGAAGCGTCCCGAGTATCCGAAGCCCGCGTTGTTGACGAGCAGCCCGATCTCGAGGTCCCGCACGACTTCGGCGAGGCGCGCCACCCCACCTTGCGCAGCGAGGTCCACGGCGACGACGCGCGCAGCCACCCCGTAGGACTTCTCGAGCTCCTCGGCGAGACCGCGCAGCCGCTCTTCCCGCCGCGCGGTGAGCACGCACGAGAAGCCGGCGCGCGCGAGCTGCCGCGCGAACTCGGCCCCGATCCCCGCGGACGCGCCGGTGACGAGCGCCCATCCGGGATAGCGCTGCGAGAGCGCCGTGGGCGGCGGCTGGAAGAGCGGCCGGCTGCGCCACAGCGCGGCCGTGAGCGCCGCGAACGGTGCGAAGACCAGCAGACCGCCGGCCCAGCCGAGCCAGTCTCCGTGGCGCGCCCGGACCGCCCACACGAGCATCCCGATCGCGACCTGCGCGGCGTAGAGCGCGGCCCACGGATGCATCCAGCGCCGCAGACGGAAGAAGCCATACGCGCCTGCTGCATACACGAACCAGTGTAGCGGCGTCGTCAGCTTCGCGGCCCATCCATGCAGCGCGATGCCGAAGAACACCTCGGCATCCTCGGCGACGGGCTTCACGAAGAGGTCCCAGGGCACGTAGACGAAGGCCATGAAGGCGCAGAAGACGAGGAGCGCGTTCATCCACCACGGGCGGCGCGCGAGCTGTTCGGACAGCCAATCTGCCATCGGGGGCCTCCGACGTTCGGGGGTGCGACCACGGTAGCATGACGCTCCATGGCCTCTGCGAGCCCCTACGATCCTCCGGTCCTCCGTCACGCATGGGTCACGGACGCAGCGCAGGACCGCGCCGCGTTCCTGTGCGACGTGCGCTCGCGCCTCGCGGACGCGGGCCTCGCGACCGACCGGATCGAGAGCGCGCTGTGGCACGGCGGCGTCCACGTCGGCGGCCGACCCTATCTGGAGGGCGCGTTGCCCCCCGTCGTGCCCGAGCGTTCCTCCGTCACGGTGTATGCATTCGAGCGCGAGCCCGCGCCCGCGCCCTGGAAGGACGACGCGGTGCTCCTCGACGCCCACGGCGTCGTCGCTGTGGACAAGCCTGCATGGATGACCGTGCAGGCCTCGCGCGCGAGCCAGCGCCTCTCGCTCGAAGCGCTGCTGCGCGCCCGGCTCGGGCGTCCGGGCCTCCTCGCGGTGCACCGCCTCGATCGAGGCACGAGCGGCGTGGTGCTCTTCGCGGAGGACGCCTTCACCGCGGCGCGCCTCGGACGCCAGCTCGCCAGCGGAAGCGCGCGCCGGCGCTATCTCGCGGTGGTGGCCCCGCGGCCCGTCCCCGAGAGCTGGCGCGTGGAGGGCTTCCTCGGCCGCGTGCTGCACCCGACGCGCTTCCGCTTCGCGCTGCACGAGGTCGGGGGACCGGGACGCCGGGCGAGCCGCACGCGTTTCGCGCGGATTGCGACCCGCGGCGACGACACCCTGGTGCTGGCGGAGCCCGACACCGGCCGCACGCATCAGCTCCGGGTCCACCTCGCGCACGGCGGAACGCCCGTGGTGGGCGACACGCTCTACGGTGGGCGCCCCGACCTCGACGGTGAAGGCGCACCCCTCCGCACGCAGCTCCACGCTGCGTGGCTGCGGGTACGCGTCGACCCTACGCCCGGCGCGCGCGAGGTGCTGCTCGCGGCGCCCGCGCCTTCGGACTTCGCCGCGCGCTTCGCGCAGTCCGCGCGCCGCCCATGCCCGTGACCAGCACGGCCACGAGCTGCGCGACGCGGCGCCGGTAGGCCGCGGGCGAGAGCCTCGCGGCGCCCGCGGACTCGAGTCCCTTCGCGCTGTCCACGATCAGCTCCGCCGCGCCGGCGGCATCGAGACCGATCGATTCGAGTCCGAGCTCGCCGCGGTCCACGGCCCCGGCGATCACCCGACGCAGGATCCCCAGGAAGCGGCGGCGTGCGTCCTCCGACACGTCGCCGCACAGCCGGCTGTTCTCGTCGAGGATCTCCCCGGCGTGCGCGGAGCCGTGGGCGATGGCGTGGAACGCGCCGAGCTTCGCCTCGAGGATCCCCGCGATCCGCGCCGCGAGCGAGCCCGTCCCCTCCGCCGCCCCCGCGGCCGCGACGAGCGCATCCTCGTGCACGGCGCGCGCGGCTGCACGGAAGATCGCCTCCTTGTTCGGGAAGTGCAGGTAGACCGCGGGCCGCGAGATGCCGGCCTCGCGCGCGATGTCCTCGAGCGACGTACGGCGATAGCCGTAGCGCGAGAAGCGCTCGAACCCCGCCGCCACGATGGCGCGCTCGCGCTCCGCCCGGCGCTCCCCGCCCTTGTTGGCTGCGCGCTTCGCTGCGTGGCGCTCGGCCATCCACTCCCCGATCCGGTGTTGACATTCTATATCGCAAACGTCAGGGTGTGGAACCAGGATCGGAGGCGGCCGATGAGCCGGATCTTCGGCGACGTGCGCCAGAACGGCTACGTCGTGCGCGACGTCGAAGCGGCGATGCGCCACTGGACGGAGGTCCTCGGCGTCGGCCCCTTCTTCTACTTCGAGCGCGTGCCGATGCAGGACTTCCGCTACCGCGGCGAGCCGTCGCCGATCGAAGTGAGCATCGCGCTTGCGAACTCCGGCCCGCTCCAGATCGAGCTCATCCAGCAGCGCAACGATGCGCCGTCGACGTACCGCGACTTCCTCGCTGCCGGACGCGAGGGCCTGCAGCACGTCGCGTACTGGACCCCGGACTACGACCGCGATTTCGCGCGCCTGCGCGGCCTCGGCTACGAGGTGGGGCAGTCGGGCTTCGTAGGCGGCCCCGACGGCCGCTTCGTCTACTTCCTGACGGAGGGCCACCCCGGCACGATCGTCGAGCTCTCCGAGGTGAGCGGCGCGAAGGGACGCTTCTTCGCGCACATCGCCGAGGCTGCGCGCACGTGGGACGGCGTGACGCCGATCCGGCGGATCTAGCCTTGGCCACGCTGCACCGGAGCGCGACGCACGCCGGTTCAGTCGAAGGCGAGCGGAGCCTGTGGCACCGACGCCCAGACCTCGGGATCGTGCCCGAAGACGAGCCGCGCACCCGCCTGCTCGAGCGCGCGCAGGCGCAGGAGCGACTCGCGCATCTGGTCCCGGTCGTGCGCGAACGGCGGCAGGTGCAGTGCGTCGAGCGTGCGGCGGACGTAGCAGGCGTCGGCGGTGAGCACGACCTCGCGGCGCCGCGTGCGCACGCGCAGCGACTGGTGGCCGGGCGTGTGCCCCGGCGTCGGAAGACACGTGACGCTGCCGTCGCCGAAGAGATCGTGCTCTCCGTCGATCGCGAGGACGTCGTGTCCGAGATCATAGTCGCGCGGGTCGTAGGCGTTCGCGCGCGCGGCGTCGGCATCGCGACCCGCCGCCCACTCCGTCCGCTGCACGACGAGCCGCGCGTTCGGCACCTGCGCGTTGCCGCCGGCGTGGTCGAAGTGGAGATGGGAGTTCACCAGGAAGTCGATGCGTTCCGCGGCGACGTCCTGCGCGGCGAGCCGGGCCGCGATCTCCTCGCCCGGCGCGAACTCCACGGTGAAGAGGGGCGCAAGCCGCCCGAGGCGCGAGGCCGCGTCGGTCTGCGCGGCGACGTGCATGCCCGTGTCGAAGACCGCGGTGCCCTTCGGGTGCACGATCAGGAAGGACGGCACCGGGAAGCGGATCTTCCCCTGCGCCCCTTCGAGGAATCCGCCGAGGGCCCCCGTCATCCAGCCGCAGGTGAAGGCATGCAAGCGCAGCGTCACGCGCACCTCGTCGTGCGCGCACCCTATCAGCGGCCCCGAGGGCCGTCCAGCGATCCGCTGGGAAGGAGGACCCCTTGAGCGAACGCATCTCGCGCGCGGTGCTCGTCACCGGCTGCTCGACGGGCATCGGCCGCGCCACGGCGCTGCGGCTCGCCGCGGCCGGCTACCCCGTGTACGCCACTGCGCGCAAGCAGGCCGCGGTCGCCGATCTCGTCGCGAAGGGCTGCAGGACGCTCGCGCTCGACGTGTGCGACGAGGCGTCGATGCGCGCCGCGGTGGAGGCGATCGAGAAGGAGGAAGGGGCGGTCGGCGTGCTCGTCAACAACGCCGGGTACGGCTCCGAGGGCCCGATCGAGGAGATTCCCCTCGACGAGGCGCGGCGCCAATTCGACACGAACGTGTTCGGCCTCGCCCGCCTCTCCCAGCTCGTGCTGCCCGCCATGCGGCGGCAGGGCTGGGGAAAGATCGTCAACGTGAGCTCGATGGGAGGCCGGCTGACGCTTCCCGGCGGCGGCTTCTACCACGCCACCAAGTACGCGGTCGAAGCGCTCTCCGACGCGCTGCGGTTCGAGGTGAAGGGCTTCGGCGTGGACGTGATCGTGATCGAGCCCGGCCCGATCAAGACGCAGTTCGGTGACACTGCGGTCGATCGCGTGCGCGCCCTCGGAGGGCCCGGCTCGCCCTACGCCGCGTTCAACGCCGAGCTGATGAAGCAGATCAGCGGCTTGTACGAGGGTCCGCTCGGCGCGCTCGCGGCGGGGCCGGACGCGGTGGCGAAGGTGATCGAGCGCGCGATCACCGCACGCCGTCCCCGCACGCGCTATCCCGTGACGTTCGTGGCGCGGTTCCTGATGCGCCTTCGCGCGTGGCTCCCCGACCGCGCCTTCGACGCAATGCTGCGAACCATGCTCCCCACCCCGGGACGCTGACGAGGACCGACCCATGGCGATCCCGGCGCTCGCGACCCTGCCCTTCGGACGCACCGGCCACGCGAGCACGCGCATCGTCTTCGGCGCCGCGGCGCTCCACAGCGTGACGCAGGCCGAGGCCGACCGAGGACTCGAGCTGCTGCTCGAGAGCGGCGTCAACCATCTCGACACCGCGGCCTCCTACGGCGACTCCGAGCTGCGCATCGGACCCTGGATGCGCGATCACCGCGGGCGGTTCTTCCTCGCGACGAAAACCGGAGAGCGCACGTACGAGGGCGCCCGCGCGCAGATCCGCCGCTCGCTCGACCGCCTGCGCGTCGATCGCGTGGACCTGCTCCAGCTCCACAACCTCGTGAAGCCCGACGAGTGGGAGTTGGCGCTGGGCCCGGACGGCGCGCTCCGGGCGGCCGTCGAGGCGCGGGAGGAGGGGCTCGTGCGCTTCCTCGGGGTGACGGGCCACGGCACGCGCGTGGCCGAGATGCACCGGCGCAGCCTCGAGCGCTTCGATTTCGACTCCGTCCTGCTTCCGTACAACCACTCATCGCTCCAGGACGCACGGTATGCACGGGAGCTCGAGGAGCTGCTCGCGCTCTGCCGTGCGCGCAACGTCGCGGTGCAGACCATCAAGTCGATTGCGCGGCGGCGCTGGGCCGACGGAGTGACTCCGACGCGCTCGACCTGGTACGAGCCGCTCGAGGCGCAGGCCGACATCGACCGCGCGGTCCACTTCGCCCTGGCGAAGCCCGGCGTGTTCGTGAACACCGCGAGCGACCTCGCGCTGTTCCCGCGCATGGTCGCTGCTGCGCGCCGCTACGTGGGCGCGCCGAGCGCGCCCGAGCTGGCGGAGGGCGACGCACGGCTGGAGATCGCGCCGCTCTTCGTGCGGGGCCACGCCGCGCAGGCCTGAGACGACCGCAGCGAGACCCGGCTCAGGCGTCGAGCTTCATCATCCCCATCATCGCCTGCACGCGGGCGTGGAAGTCGTACGGGTAGACGAGCGGCAGCGCGGACGCCTCGTCGAGCTGCTTCCGCGCGGCGGCGTCGAGCTCGAGGTCCGCAGCGCCGAGGTTGTCCTCCAGCTGCAGGGGCGTGCGCGCCCCGAAGATCGGCGACGTGACGCCGGGTTGCGTCGCACACCACGCGAGCGCCACCTGGCTGGCCGTCTTGCCGAGGCGCTTCGCCACCGCGATCACCGCCTCGGCGATCGCGAGGTTGCGGTCGGAGTCGAAGCGGGCCCGGTTCATCGTGTCGACGGCGGCGCGCGAGCCGGCCGGCGCGGCCGTTCCGCGCTTCACCTTCCCCGTGAGCAGCCCCCCGGCGAGCGGGCTCCACGGGATCACGCCGATGCCCTCCTCGCGACAGAGCGGGAGGTGCTCGCGCTCGATCTCGCGACACACCAGCGAGTATTGGGGCTGGAGGCAATCGAAACGCACCGTTCCGAGCTCGCGCGCGAGCGCGATGGCCTTCATCACGTGCCAGGCCGAGTAGTTCGAGCAGCCGACGTAGCGGACCTTGCCCGCGCGCACGCAGGCGTCGAGCGCGCGCAGCGTCTCGTCGAGCGGGGTCGTCGGATCGTAGGCGTGCACCTGGTACACGTCGATGAAGTCGGTGCCGAGGCGGCGCAGGCTCGCGTCCACGGCGTCGAGGACGTGCCGGCGCGAGAGGCCGAGATCGTTGGGCCCCGTCCCCATGGGACCCGCCACCTTGGTGGCGAGGACGACCTTGTGCCGCTTCTCCCGGATCGCCCGGCCGGTGATCTCCTCGGACACGCCGTTCGAGTAGACGTCGGCGGTGTCGATGAAGTTGCCGCCGGCGTCGAGGAACCGGTCCACGATCTTGCGGGAGGCCGACTCGTCGCAGCCCCACTCCTTGTTCCCGAACGTCATCGTGCCGAGACAGAGGTTCGAGACCTTGAGCCCCGTGCGCCCGAGCTTGCGGAGCTTCACCTCAGTCCTTCCCGATGGAGATGGCCTGGCGCGGGCAGAGGCGCACGGCCTCTTCGAGCTTCTTGCGGAGCGCCTCGGGCGGGCGCTCGATCAGGATGTGCAGCATGTCCTGCTCGTCCACCTTGAAGATCTCCGGCGCGACGTCCATGCACACCGCGTTCGCCTCGCACAGATCGAAGTCGACGATCACCTTCATCGCTTGGGCCCTCCGGCGCGCATCTTACCCGCTCCGCCAGGCGGCGTAACCGAACCGGCGCCGGCCCGGGCGTGGCCGCGCCTCCGGGGGGCCGCTACCGTCGAAAATGGAACGTGTTTCAATAATCGGACCGACCGGAGGGAGCCATGGCCGAGCCCGCAGTGAAGAGCGCACCGCACGCGATCGTGGAGAAGGACGGGCCCGTGGTCATCGTCACGATGAACCGGCCCGAGCGGAAGAACGCGCTCTCGGGCGAGATGCTCGCGCGCATGGCCGACGCGTGGAAGCTGATCGACGAGGACCCGGACGTGCGCGTCGGCATCCTGACCGGCGCGGGCGGCACGTTCTGCGCCGGCGCCGATCTCAAGGAGATGGCCGGCAACCGCGAGACGAACGAGTTCAGCAAGCGGTTCCTCGAGGACCCGGACCTCCAATGGAAGGGGCTGCTGCGGCACCACCGCGTCAAGAAGCCGTTGATCGCCGCCGTCGAGGGCTACGCGGTGGCCGGCGGGACGGAGATCCTCCAGGCGACCGACATCCGTGTCGCGGCGGCGGGAGCGACGTTTGGCGTCGCCGAGGTGCGTCGCGGCCTCTTCCCGGTCGGCGGATCGACGGTGCGGCTCCGCCGCCAGATCCCCTACACGCTCGCGGCGGAGATCCTGCTCACCGGACGCATGGTGCCCGCGGAGGAGGCGCTGCGGATCGGCCTCATCGGCCGCATCGTGCCCGACGGCCAGGCCCTCGCCGAGGCGCGGAAGATCGCCGCGCAGATCGCGGAGAACGGACCGATCGCGGTGCAGGCGGTGTTGCGCTCGCTGCGCGAGACCGAGGGGATGACCGAGAAGGACGCGCTCCAGAGGGAGCTCGAGATCGGCATTCCGGTCTTCGCGACCGAGGACGCGCGCGAGGGACCGCGCGCGTTCGCCGAGAAGCGCACCCCGTGCTTCAAGGGGCGCTGAGCGCGCCGGGCGCTAGTCGACCGGCCCGGCCCCGGCGCACGCCGCGGTCACCCAGACCCCGCCCCTGCGCCCCGTCGCGCGCTCGTACGCGGAGAGCACCGACGTCTCGAAGGCCCCGACCGCGTCCGGCCGCACGAGGCTCACGGTACAGCCGCCGAAGCCGCCCCCCGTCATGCGCGAACCGAGGACGCCGGGCAGGACGGCAGCGGCGTCCACCAGCGCGTCGAGCTCGCGGCAGCTCACCTCGTAGGCGTCCCGCAGGCTCGCGTGGGACGCGGCCAGGAGGCGCCCTGCCGTGACGACGTCGCCGCGCTCGAGCGCGCTCGCCGCGTGCAGCGTGCGTTGGTTCTCCGTCACCACGTGGTGGCAGCGCGCGAAGACGATCGGGCTCATCCGGCCGCGGCTCTCCTCCAGCGCAGTGAGGGTCACGTCCCGCAGCGCACGCACCGCAGGGTCGGCGTCGGCGAGAGCGCGTACGCCCTCCTCGCACTGCGCGCGGCGCTCGTTGTACGCGCTCGAGGCGAGCGCGTGACGCACCCCGGTGTGACAGATGATCAGGACCGCGGCGTCGGGGATCGGCACCGGACGCGCGTCGAACGATCGGCAGTCGAGCAGCAGCGCGTGGCCTTCGCGGCCGAGGCAGGCGATGAGCTGGTCCATGATGCCGCACCGCGTTCCCACGAACTCGTTCTCGGCGCGCTGGCACAGCCTGGCCACGGCGACCGGAGGGAGCGACCGCTCCGACGCCGCCAGCAGGGCCTGGGCCGTCGCGACCTCCACGGCCGCCGAGGAGGAGAGGCCCGAGCCGAGCGGCACCTCGCCGTGGATCCACAGATCGGCGCCGCGCAGCCCGTGTCCCGCCCGTTCCAGCGTCACCGCAACGCCGCGCGGGTAGTCGCTCCAGTGCTCGCGCGCCCGAGGCGAGGCCTCGTCGAGGTCGAAGGTCACGGTCTCGTCGAAGTTCTCGGAGTGGACGCGCACCGTGCGGTCCGCGCGTGGGGCGACGCCCACGAAGGTCGCCAGCTCGATCGCGGCCGGCAGCACGAACCCGTCGTTGTAGTCCGTGTGCTCGCCGATCAGATTGACGCGCCCCGGCGCACGGAAGACCCGCGGCAGGGCTCCGAAGCGCGCCTGGAAGCGGTCTCGGAGGTCGCCGACCTGCACTTCTGCTGCGTAGCACACGGCTCCGCTAGAGTGGCTGCGTGCCGCTCTTCGCGTTCGCCGGCCACGACGGCCCCGACGGCAGCGAGCTCCGCAAGCTGCACCGGGAGGCGCACCTCGCGAACCTGGCCCCCCTCGACGCCTACGGCCGCATCGTCCACGCCGGTCCGCTGTTGGGCGACACCGGCCAGCCGATCGGCAGCCTGATCCTGTTCGAAGCGGCCAGCCTCGCGGAGGCCCGGGCCTTCGCCGCGAGCGATCCCTACGTGGTGCGCGGCGTCTTCGAACGGTGGGAGGTCCGTGAGACCCGGGTCGTCTTCCCGAAGCCGCGGGGCTGACCGCCCGCGGAGCGCGGAAAATCTTCCTCGAAAACGCGAAGTCGGTTCCTCACCTGGGTGTCGGTCGCATGGCAACCCCGTGATTCTTCGACTTCGCCGCGCCGGGCACGACACTTGCTGCGCGATCGAGCGGGAGGGGGAACCCATGCTCGAGATGGCATTGCGCGCGTTCGTGTTCCTGGCGGCTCTGGCGGCGACCGCGCCCATCGCTCGCGCCGTCAGCGTCAACGTGGACGGCCAGGTGATCGCCGACGGGAGCTTCTGGGACATGGATCCGACCCCGAACGCGGTGCACTTCGACAGCACCGACCCCCTCCAGGGATTCACCACGACGTCCGGCATCGACGCAAAGGGCGACGTCCTCCTGCTCGGTCCGGGGGGCGCGCTCGCCGCGATCCTGCCGACCGGCCCGCGGCTCGTGCTCACGAACTTCGTCGCGGACCGGTACCAGGTCCTTCCGAACAATCCGATCAGCTTCCACATCACCTTCGATCACACGTTCTCGACCCTGATTCCCGGCGTTTTCACCGCCGCCGACATCGTGCAGGCCTTCGAGGACGACGGCTCGGGCCTCGCGGCGTTCTTCCAGGGCAACGGAGCGCCGCTCCTGGCGGGAGAGGACCAGCTGCTCGCGTGGCAGGGCTACGTGAACAGCGTTCCGATTCCCGTCCCCTTCGGCCCGACGCCGCCGATCCCGAACCCGCCCGGCCTCGGCAACCCCTACCCGCTCTACGGCCACGGCCCGTCGGTCATGAGCCTCCTGCCGGGCGCCCTGATCCAGCCGACGCTCGTCGGCGACCTCCTGTTCTCGCTCGGCGGCCACCGCAACCAGTTCATCCTCCAGAACAGCGCGGAGGTCGGGATCGACCAGATACCCGAGCCTTCCATGGCGACGCTTCTGGGTGTCGGAATGGCCGGGCTCGCGGCGAGCCGCCGCCGCGCCCGCTCCCCCAGCTAGAGCGCGTCGCACGCGTCCGCGCGCTTCGCCGTGACCGCGCCCATGCCGAGCGCGTAGTGGAGGATCTGGACGAGGTAGCTCGCCGCCTTGATGCGGGCGGCGGTCCACGCGCCGAGCCGCGGGGAGCCGTCTTCGCAGAGACGCACGAGGCAGCGCGCCTCGATTGCGAGGGTCACCACGCCATACACGACCAGCGCGGGAAGGGCCCTCGGAGCACAGCGGGCGCCGCCGCGACCGCGGCGAGCATGCGCACGGAGTCCGTCCAGGCCACGAGCGCCACGAGCGTCGCCAGGCTGACGGCGTAGGGCAGAGCCCGCCGCAGCCTCTGCCCCACGGCCGAGACGCGGGGAAGAACTGGCCCTAAGGCCGGGGTCACGCGGTCGGCGCGGGCGTCGCCGCGAGGTCCGCGCCGATCTTCGCGAGCTGACGGCTCGCCGAGCCGAGGCTCAGCTCGATCTGCTTCGACCACTGGTAGTAGCGGTGGATCGGGTAGTCCACGTCGACGCCGATGCCGCCGTGAAGGTGCTGCGCCGCGTAGCCGACGGCGTGCCCGCCCTCGGCGGCCCAGAACTTCGCCACGGCCACGGCGTCGGCGGCGGGCAGCCCCTCCGCGAGCCTCCATACGGCCTGCTGTGTCGTGAGTCGCATCGCCTCGACGTCGATGTAGGCGTCCGCCGCCCGCTGGCCGACCGCCTGGAAGGTCGCGATCGCGCGGCCGAACTGCTCGCGGCCGGTCGTGTACTGCGCGGTGATTCGCAGCGCGCGCTCCGAGACCCCGACCTGGATCGCGCACAGCGCCGCCACGGCGTGCAGCTCCAGCCAGCGCAGGATCTCCGCGCCCGTGCGCACGTCCCCGAGCACGTCGTCGGCCGCAACGCGCGCGCCCGTCAGCGTGAGCTTGGCCTGCACCTCCTGGCTCGTGGCGCGCTGGCGCTCCACCGTCACCCCCGCGGCGCGCGGGTCGAGCAGGAAGACCCCCACCCCGCCGCCGTCGACGCGCGCGGGGACGAGGATGCGCTGCGCCAGGTGGGCGGCGGGCACGCACGTCTTCACGCCGTCGAGACGCCAGCCGTCTCCGTCGCGGCGTGCGGTGGTCGCGGGCTTCGCGGGGTCGTCCGAGCCCGGCTCCACGAGCGCCGCCGAGAGGATCACGTCGCCCGCCACGACGCCGCCGAGCAGCGAGCGCTGCTGCTCCGCGCGGCCGAAGCGCGCCACGGGCAGGGCGCCCAGCACGAGCGTCGCCCATGCGGGCACGGGCGCGACGGTGCGGCCGATCTCCTCGAGCAGGAGACAGAGCTCGAGGAAGCCCATCCCCATTCCGCCGTGCTCCTCGGCGATCGCGACACCGAGCAGGTTCGCCTTCGCGAGCTCCGCCCAGAGCTCGCGATCCACCGCGTCCGCCGACGCCTCGATCTGCTTGAGACGCTCGTGCGTCGCGCGATCCTCGAGGATCTTGCGCGCGAGCTCCCGGAGCGCGGACTGGTCTTCGGAGTAGGAGAAATCCATCTGTCGACCTTCGCTCGCCTGCGGCTCGCTGCGCGGCCGCGACGGCGTTCGAGACCACGCCAGCGTCGGGGGCGCGGCCTTGCTGCTGCCTAGCGGCCCCGCGGCATCGAGAGGCCGGCCGCCGCGATGATCTCGCGCTGTACCTCGTTCGTGCCGCCGCCGAAGGTGAGGATCAGGGTCGTGCGGTACATGCGCTCGACACGGCCGCGCAGCACCGCGTCGGGCGCGCCCGGCCGGAGCGTTCCCTGGTCGCCGAACAGCTCGAGCAGCAGCCGGTAGGCCTCGACGTAGAACTCCGTCGCGAACACCTTCGTGGCGGAGGCGTCGGCGGGGTGCAGGCTTCCGCGCGTCATGCTCCAGGCCTGCTTCCAGTTCATGAGCTTCAGCACTTCGAGCTTCGCGTGCACCTTCGCGAGGTTCGCCTGTACGAAGGGCTGGTCGATCACGCGGCGGCCGTCGGCGAGGAGCGTTCCCTGCGCCCATGCCCGCGCCTCCTGGAAGAGGCGCTCGAGCGAGCCGTGGGGCGAGAGCGACACGCGCTCGTGATTGAGCTGGTTCACGATCAGGGACCAGCCCTCGTTCTCCTTGCCGATGAGGCACGACGCGGGCACGCGCACGTCCTCGTAGTACGTGGCGTTCGTGCGCACTCCGCCCATCGTGTGGATGGGTGTGAGCTTGAACCCCGGAAGCCGCGTGGAGACCATGAAGATCGAGATCCCGCGATGCTTCGGAGCGTCCGCGTTCGTGCGCGCCGCGAGCCAGATGTAGTCCGAGAAGTCGGCGAGGCTCGTGAAGACCTTGCTGCCGTTGATGACGTACTCGCCGCCGTCGCGGACCGCGCGCGTGGTCAGCGACGCGAGGTCGGTGCCCGCGCCGGGCTCGGAGTAGCCGATGGCGAAGTGCAGCTCCCCGCGCAGGATCTTCGGGAGGAACTCCTTGCGCTGCTCGTCGGTTCCGAACCGCATCAGCGTGGGGCCGACCGTGTTGAGCGTGAGGAACGGCAGCGGGAAGCCCGCCCGCTGCACCTCGTCGGAGAAGATGAACTGCTCGATCGGCGAGCGGCCCTGGCCGCCCCACTCCTTCGGCCAGCCGATGCCCAGCCAGCCGTCGCGTCCCATCTGCCGCAGGGCCTGGGTGTAGAGCGGGCCGCCCCCCTCGCTGCCCGGGATCTCCTGCTGGAGCTCCGGCGTCATCATGCGCGCGAAGTAGGTCCGAAGCTCTTCGCGCAGCGCGCGCTGCTCAGGGCTGTAGTCGACGTACATGGGTCTCCGGGGGGTCGGTCCCGTGGGCCGTGATTTTTGAAACGTGTATCATTTTTGGGATTCGCGATCAATTGGATCCGGGAGACGCCTCGCGATGGACCTGAACGACTCCCCGGCCGAGGCCGCCTTCCGCGCCGAGGCGCGCGCCTTCCTCGCCGTTCACGCCCCGGAGCGCAAGCTCGACGTCTACGACGAGGACCTGGCGGAATCCGACCTTCTGGCCGGCTCGAAGCGCTGGCAGCGCACCTTGCACGAGCACGGGTGGGCCGCGCTGCACTGGCCCGCGGCGTACGGCGGCCGAGGGCTCGGCCCGATCCAGCTGATCGTATGGAACCAGGAGCTCGGCCGGGCGGGCATCGGCGAGTCGCTCTTCGTCGTCGGAATCGGGATGGCGGGACCGACGATCATCGCCCACGGCAGCGAGGAGCAGAAGACGCGCTTCCTGCCGCCGATGCTGCGGGGTGACGCGATCTGGTGTCAGCTGTTCAGCGAGCCCGGCGCCGGGTCCGACCTCGCGTCGGTCTCGACGCGCGCGGTGAGGGACGGCGACGCCTGGGTGGTGGACGGGCAGAAGGTCTGGTGCTCGGGCGGCCACTATTCCGATTGGGGGATCCTCCTCGCACGCACCGACCCGAAGGCGCCGAAGCACAAGGGCATCACCTACTTCCTGCTCGACATGCGCACGCCCGGTATCGAGGTGCGGCCGCTCCAGCAGATGAACGGCGGCTCCCACTTCAGCGAGGTGTTCCTGACCGGCGTCCGGGTGCCCGACGCGAACCGCCTCGGTCCCGTCGATCACGGCTGGTCGGCCGCGATGACCACCCTGCTGAACGAACGCATGGCCATCGGCGGCATCGAGCGCATGTTCTCGTTCGACGATCTCGCGGCCCACGCCCGCGCGCACCCGGACCGGCTCGACGCCGTGACGCGGGACGAGCTCGCGCGTCTCTACACGTGGGTGCGTTCACTGGAGCTGCTGAACGCCCGCGTCATCACCAAGCTCGGCAAGGGGATGATTCCAGCCGCCGAGACGTCGGTCATGAAGCTCGCGATCGCGCGCATCCTCTCCAAGGGCGCCGATCTGGGGCTCCGGCTCGAAGGGCCGGACGCCCTGTTCCGGAAGGGCCCGTGGCAGAACCGCTGGCTGTCCGCCCCGTCCATCCACATCGCCGGCGGCACCGACGAGATCCAGAAGAACATCGCTGCCGAGCGGGTGCTCGGGCTGCCCCGCGATCCGCTCGACCAGCGCGACGTCCCGTTCGAAAAGCTCCCCCGGAGCTAGCGCCCGTCTCAAGCCCCCTGCGCAGCGGACCGATGCAGCTCACGGGGGGTCGCATGCGCGTGGAGCTTTTCGCGGCGGTCGGCGGTCTGGCCTTCGTGGCCGCCAGCCTCGTCATCGGGACCAGGCTGCTGCTCCTGGCGCGGCGGACCGGCGAGCTGCCCGAGCTCCTGATCGGCGCGACGCTCTTCCTGATGGGCGGGATCGCCTATCCGATGCTCAGCGTGGCGCGGCTCGCGGTCGGTCTGCCCGAGCCCCTCCGGATCGGCCTCGGCGTCTCCGCTCTGGTGTTGAACGGTGTCGGGTCGGTGTGCGTGGCCGTGTTCAACTGGCGCGTCTTCCGGCCGGGCGAGCGCCGGGCACGGAGCGCCGTGTGGGCGATGGCCACGGTGCTCTCCGCTTCGTTCCTGCTCCAGGGGCTCTCCGCGGGCGGGCTGACGGAGGCGGCGCTCTGGAATCGCGGCCTCGGCCTCCGGCTCTACATGTTCCTCCTCGGACCGCCGCTGGCGTGGGCATCGTACGAGTCGATCCGCTTCCACGGTCTGCTCGCACGGCGTGTGCGCCTCGGGCTGGCCGATCCGATCGTGACGGACCGGATGTGGCTGTGGGGCATCAGCACGCTCTGCGCCTTCATCCTGAATCTGGCCACCTCGATCGCGGCACTGTTCTTCGGGATCGACTTCGCGGCGACGGCGTTCGGCGCGCTCATGATTGCGCCCCTCGGCCTCGTCGCGGCAGGCGGCATGTGGCTGGCCTTCCTGCCGCCGACTTCCTACACCCGCCGCGTGTCGGCACGCGCGGCGACGAGCGAGGCTTGATGCCATGGCGGATTCCGCGGCGTTCGGCTGGGTGTGCGAGCAGCTCCAGCGCGCGACCAACCTCTCGGACCTCGAGGCCCGGGGCACCGTCCGTCTCGCGCTCAAGCAGGCCGGCCTCGACGCGCGAGGGGTGGGCGGCGACGAGATGGCCGTGCTGCTGAAGAAGGTGCTCCCCCAGGAGCTCGCGCAGCGCGCGGTCGAGAACGCGGCGCGCGTGTGCGAAGACCTGGCGACGCGCATCAAGAGCGAACGCTTCGGCGGCGCCGACGGGGCCGCGGACTCGAGGAGCGTCGAGGCCGTGTTCCGGCGCCTCGGCGGGGGAGCCTGACGCCCTCGGGCCTTCCATCCGCCTCGCCGGATGCCGCTTCCCCTGCGCGGAATCCCCGTCCTGCGGCCGGTCTCGGCTTGCATCCGCCCGCCTGGGCGGGCAAGATACCGATCGAAACAGAACCGGATTCTCTTTCTTGTCCGAGGCCCCATGCGACCGTCCCCCGCATCCGCCCGGCCGCCCCTCGAGAGCGTCGCCGCGCCCAAGCAGGCACGCAGCGAGGAGACGCTGCGCCGCATCCTCGAGGCGGCCGAGACGCTGATCGAGGAGAAGGGGCTCGCGGACGCGTCGATCCCGGAGATCGTGCGGCGCGCAGGGTCGTCGGTGGGCGGGTTCTACGCCCGCCTCTCCGACAAGAACGAGCTCCTGCGCGCGCTCGAGGAGCGCTTCTTCGAAGACCTCTCGGACCGGCTCGACGTGCTCGCCAACGCGCAGCGTTGGCTCCACGCGCCGCTCGCGGAGATCGTGGCCGCCTGCGTGGAGGAGCTCGTCTCCGTCACGCGTCGGCGCCGCAACCTGATCCAGGCGTTCCTCTTCCGCGCGAGCCAGGACCCCGAGTTCCACCAGGACGCCGTGCGGTTCCGCGTGCGCGTATCGGAGCGAATCACGCAGCTCCTGCTCACGCGCCGGCAGGAGCTGAGCCACCCGCGGCCCGAGATCGCGATCGATCTCGGCGTGCAGCTCGCGTTCGGCCTGATGCTCCAGCTCGTGCTGACCGGCGACGTGCGGGCGGGCGGCAATCCGCTGCCCGACAGCGAGCTGCGTCGCGAGCTCGAGCGGAATTTCCTGCGCTACATCGGCGCGGAAGCCGATGGGAGAAGGTCCCTCCGATCCTCCAGGAGACGAACATGAACTACGAGCAGCGCAACCCGATCCCCGTTCCGGCGTCCGGCGCCTTCTCGTCCGTGAAGGCCACGATCGACACGGTGTTCGACTGGCAGTACGCGCTGAAGCAGCGGAACCTCCTGGCGCTCTACGAAAAGGGCAAGGCGGCCGGCTGGAACGCGACGGAGCTCGACTGGGGAACCGACGTGGACATCGAGCGCATCACCGCGCAGCGTCAGGCCGCCGGAGGCGGCGGGCTCATGAACCGGCTGCTGAACCCGCCCCGGGAGCTCTCGGAGCGCGAGGCCGTCGAGCTCAACCTGCACATGAACTCGTTCATGCTCTCGCAGTTCCTGCACGGGGAGCAGGGAGCGCTCGTCGCCACCGCGAAGATCGTGCAGACCGTGCCCTGGGCCGAGGCGAAGTTCTACGCCGCGAATCAGGTTGCCGACGAGGCGCGGCACGTCGAGGTGTATCACCGCTACCTGACCGAGAAGCTCGGCATCTCCTATCCGGTCCACCCGAGCCTCGGCGTCCTGCTCGACGACATCATCACCGACTCGCGCTGGGACGTGACGTACCTCGGCATGCAGATCCTCGTCGAGGGCCTCGCGCTCGCCGCGTTCGGGATGATGAAGCTCATGATGGCGGAGGAATCGCTCATCCAGGACATCACCACGCGCATCATGGCGGACGAGTCGCGGCACGTCGCCTTCGGCGTCATCTCGCTCGAGAACCTCTACACGCGGGACATGACGCCGAAGGAGCTCGCGGAGCGCGAGGACTTCGTGATCGAGTCCACCCATCTCCTCCGCGACCGCCTCCTCATGCACCAGGTATTCGAGCGGCTCGGCTGGGACGTGGACGTGTGGGTTGAGTGGGCGAGCGACACGCCGTTCATGCAGGGCTTCCGGCAGATGACGTTCTCGAAGATCGTGCCGAACCTGAAGCGGCTCGGGCTGCTCACGCCGCGCGTCCGCGAGGCGTACGGGAAGCTCGGTCTGCTGCGGTTCGAGCACCTGAAGGACTCCGTCGAAGAGCCGGAGATGTCGCCGCCGCAGGAGCTCGTCCAGCTGCTGATGCAGTTCCTCGCCCAGAACGCACAAGCGCAGGCGGCCGCCGCCGGGCGCTGAGCCGGTTTGCGGGCATCTTCCCGGGTGCCATGATGCACCGGAGCGACGCGCGCCCGGTGGCGCGGCGGGCGGTCGCCCGAGAGTGGGGTGTGTCCTGGGCAACGAACCGTCCGGCCGCGCGCCCGGGGATCTCGTCGTCGACGCGCGCTTCTGGCAGATCGTGCGCAGTCTGCCCGGCAACGCGACGCAGGGATTCGACGCCCAGGGGCGCTGCGTCTTCTGGGACGACGCGTCCGAGCAGCTCTACGGATTCACCAGCGACGAGATGATCGGACAGCGGCTCGGCGGCACCATCCTGCCGGTGCGCGAGGGCGAGGCGTTCGAGGCGCTCGTGCGCCGCATCCTCGCCAGCGGCTTCCCCGCGCCCGTCCGGAAGTGGGACGCGCGCAACAAGAAGGGGGAGCCGGTCTACGTACTTTCCACGCTCTTCCCCGCGCGCCTCGAGTCCGGCGAGCGGATCGCGGTCTGTGCCGACGACGACATCACGGGCGAGCGGCGCGCGGCGATGGCGGAGCACGGTCGCGAGGAGCAGTTCCGCGCGCTCGTCGAGAACTCCCCCGACGTGATCGCGCGCATCGACTCCTCCCTGCGGGTCCTCTTCGTGAACCCCGCGATCGAGCGCGTGACGGGCCGGAGCCCGCGGCGGATCGTCGGGGTCAAGATCGACGAGTCGGACCTTCCGCCCTCCTTCCGGTCGCTCTGGATCGACCGGCTCCAGCGCGTGTTCGGCACGGGACAGGAGGTCACCTTCGAGTACCGCCAGCCGCCCGAGCTGGGTGCGCGTCAGTTCGAGGCGCGCATCTCTCCGGAGCTCGACGTGCACGGGAACGTCGCCACGGTGCTGGCGGTCGCGCGCGACGTGACCGAGCGCCACGATCTCGAGCGTCAGCTCCTCCAGGCGCAGAAGATGGAGAGCATCGGGCACCTCGCGGGCGGAATCGCACACGACTTCAATAACCTGCTCACCGTGATCCTCGGCTACACCGACGTCGCGATCGAGTCCCTGCCGCCGGAATCGGCCGCGAGCCACGAGCTGCGCAACGTGAAAGCGGCGGCGGAGCAGGCGGCGGGGCTCACGCAGCAGCTCCTCGCCTTCGCGCGGCAGCAGGTGCTCACGCCGCAGGTCGTCGATGTCGCCCCTCTGATCCGCTCGATCGAGATGCTGCTCCGCCGCACGCTCAGCGAGAGCGTGGATCTGACGCTCGACCTCGCGCCCGACGCCGGTCGCGTGCGCGCCGATTCGAGCCAGCTCCAGCAGGTGCTCCTGAACCTCGCGATCAACGCGCGCGACGCGATGCCGCGGGGCGGCCGCCTCACGGTCGCGACGCGCGCCGCGACCTGTCGGCCGGGCGACTCCTTCGCACGCGAGGGCGCGACTCCCGGAAGCTACCTGCGGCTCGACGTCGCGGATACCGGCCAGGGCATGACGGAGGAGGTGCGGTCGCGGATCTTCGAACCGTTCTTCACGACGAAGGAGAAGGGCAAGGGCACGGGGCTCGGGCTCTCGACCTGCTACGGCATCGTGCGTCAGAGCCGCGGCTGGATCTTCTGCGAGAGCGCGCCCGGACGCGGCACCCGCTTCACCATCCTGCTGCCCGTCGTCTCCGACGCGGAAGAGTTCGAGCCGCTCGAAGCGGAGGCCGCGCAGCCCGCGGGAGGGAACGAGCGCGTCCTCCTGGTGGAGGACGATCCCGCCGTACGCAGGCTCGCGGAGTCCGTTCTGGGCACGGCGGGATATCGCGTCACCGCCGCCGCGAGCGCGCGGGAGGCGCTCGAGTTCGCGGAGCGTGGGCTCGCGGAGATCGACCTCCTCGTCACCGACGTGGTGATGCCGGGAATGGGCGGCGTCGACCTGGCCCGCGCCCTCCGACGCCGGCGGAGCGACCTCAAGGTGATCTTCACGTCCGGCTACCCCGACGACACGGACCTCTCCATGGACCGCGCGCGGCGCCCGCTCGACGAGCACCTCCAGAAGCCGTTCCTCCCGAACGCGCTCGTTCGCCTCGTGCGCGTGCTCCTCGACCGTCCCGTGCCACGGCCGCGCCGCCCCGCGTGAGCCTGCGCTTCGAGCACCATGGCGTGATCGAGGGCTACTATGGCCCTCCCTACACCCACGCGGATCGCCTGTGGTGGGTCGAGAAGCTCGGCGCCTGGGGCATGAACCTGTATCTGTACGCTCCGAAGGGCGACGCGCTACAGCGTCAGGAGTGGCGAGCCCCGTATCCGATGGAGGCGATGCGCGAGTTCGCCGAGCTCGTCGAACACGGGAGGGTTCGCGGCGTACGGGTCGGATTCTCGATCTCACCCGGGCTCTCGATGCAGTACTCGTCGGCGGACGATCTGCGGGCGCTGGCCGCCAAGCTGCGAGGCTTCCGGGAGATCGGCGTCTCCTTCTTCGCGCTGAGCCTGGACGACGTCCCCACGCACCTCTCGCACGAGGACGACCGCAAGGCCTTTCCCTCGCTCGCGCACGCGCACGTCGCGGTGGCGCACGCCGCGCGGAACGCGCTCGGCCCGGACGACGTGCTGGCGCTCGTCCCCACCGATTACGTCGGCGTCGCCGCCACCGACTACCTCGATGTCGTCGGCGGCACTTTGGACCCGGCGATCGAGGTGGGCTGGACGGGCCGCACGGTCGTCAGCCCCGAGATCCGCTCCGACGAGGCGGCGGCGCGCGCGGCGACCCTACGGCGGCGCGTCTTCCTGTGGGACAACGTCCCCGTCTCCGACGGTCCGATGCGTCGGATGCTGCACCTCGGACCGTTCGCGCGGCGCGACGGCGGGCTCCCGGAGCACGTGTCGGGGATCGTCCTCAACGTGATGCAGCACCCGCGCGCGTCGGCGATCGCGGTGCGCACCGCCGCGGACTACGTACGCGACCCGGGCGGATACGACCCCGGCCGCGCCTGGCGCGCGGCGCTCGATGAGCTCGGCGAAGGTGCGAGCGAGGCGTTCGCGGATTTCGCCGCGGCGCATCGCTTCTCGCCGCTCCATCCGCGCGACCGCGATCCCGAGCTCGAGTCCGCGCTCGGGGAGGTGCGCGCCTCGCTGCGGAGCGGACGCGGCGGGGGGCCCGCGCTCGGGACGCTGCGCCGCCTGCTCGAACGGCGTTCCGCCGCGCCCGACGCGCTCCGCGCCGGGCTGCTCGATCGCCGTCTCGCGGCGGAGCTGGAGCCGTGGCTCGAGTCGCATGGCGCCGAGACGCTCCGCATGCTCGCCGCGGCGGATTTCCTCGATCTGCTGCTGCGCGACGGCCCTCGCCTTCCGAAGGTGCTGTCCTTCTTCGGCTTCGCCGCGCGCACCCACGCCGCAGTGTCCCAGGTGGCCACGAGCTACGGCCCGCGCCGCGTGCTGTATCCACAGCTCGCGTCGCTGCGCGACGATGAAGCGGGCTTCGGCGACGATCCCGCGCTCTTCACCGACCTGAACCTGGCGGACGAGCTCGTGCGCTTCGTCGAGGACTTCGCTCTCGAGCAGCTGCGAGCGCCGCGGCGCTAGGCGAGCAGTCCGAGCGTGCTCGCGATCCAGGTGGTCAGGCCGCCCGCGAGGATCAGGATCACCGGATTGAGCTTGATGCGCAGCAGGACGAACGCGACGATCGCGCACACGACGTACGGCACCGGCCCGTGGCCGATCATCACCGTGCGCGCCAGCGACCACGTGCCCGCGAGGATGAGGCCGACCGTGACGGGACCGAGCCCGCGCGCGATGGACGCACGCCACGGGTTCGCTTCGAAGCGATCCCACACGCGCCCGACGTGGAACGTGATGAGGCCCGACGGCACGAAGAAGCCGAGGAGCGCCGCGAGCGCGCCGAGCCAGCCTGCGACGTGGAATCCGATCACGCCCACCATGAGCATGTTCGGGCCCGGTGCGAGCTGGCCGAGGCTGTAGATCTCCCCGAACTGGTTCGAGTCGATCCACGGCGCCACGCCCACGGTCAGATGCTTCATCTCGGGAATGACCGCGGCGCCGCCGCCCACGGCCAGGACGGACAGCAGCGAGAACACCGCGAGCACCTGGAGGACGAGCGTCATCTCGGCGTCGCCTTGCCGGGCGCGGGCGGCCGCAGCCGTTCCATCGCCCTCGGCCGATAGAGCCAGACGGCGATCGGACCGATCGTGGGGAGCACGACGGCGAGCGACAGCTTGAAGTAGGCCACCGCTGCGACCGTTGCGGCGATGATCGCCACGTCGGTCGCGCGCTGGATCACGGGACGACCGATCTTCCACGTCGTCTCGATCAGGAGGCCCACCGCTGCCGCGCCGACACCGACGAGCACCGTCGACACGTTCACGACCCGGCCGCCGCCGGTGAACAGGATCCCCAGGGCCATCACGACGATCGTGCCCGGGAGCATCATGCCGAGGCAGGCGACGAGCGCGCCGGGCCCTCCGCGCAGCCGCTCCCCGACGTAGACGCTCATGTTCGTGGCGTTGAGGCCCGGCAGCATCTGGCTCAGCTCGAGCCCGGCCAGGAAGGTCTCGTCGTCGAGCCAGCGCTCGCGCTCCACCAGCGCTTCCCGCAGGTAGGCCACGACGCCGCCGCCGAAGCTCGTGGCGCCCAGCGTGAGGAACGCGCGGAAGATCTCGAGCAGCCCCACGCGTTCCACGGGCGGCGCGTCCGCCGCGATCCCGTCACTCGTCATGCGTAAGCTTCTTGCCCGCGAGGCCGTAGTAGAGCGAGGTCTTCGTCGTCCCGAGCTCGACCCACGCGCCGGTCTCGCGCTGGAGGATCCGGTAGAGGCGCTCCGACCGCAGCTTCGGGACGGGATTGAGCCGGCCGTAGTGCTTGAAGTGCGTCTCGTACGCGAACTCGCCGATCATGATCTTCTTCGTCTGTGGGTTGCGCCACACCGCCATGTTCACCTTCGCCGTCTTCGCGCCGCGGAACCCGAACTCGCCGAGGTCGTAGAGCACCTCCTGAACCGGCACGGGCGCGGCCGGCGACAGCTTCGTCGACGCCGACAGACCGAGCGACTTCAGCGCGGGGAAGATCTTCGTGAAGTCGCCGATCGTCTTGCCGATCGGCCTGGTCTGCTCCGGGAGCTGGCACGTGTGGGAGAAGCTGCTGCGCATGCCGCCGAGCTCGCTGCTGACGAGCAGGATCTCCTCCTTGAACTTCACGCGGCCCCCGCGCTCGCGCACCGCGGTGGTGTCCACGCCGGCCGCCTGCGCGATGTCGGGGCTCCGGTACTTGAGCGTGAGCTCGTACGCCTCGCTCGGCTCGGCGCCGACGTACGGCCGCCGGACGCGGAGCATGTACGACCGCTTGTAGAGGTCGAAGCGCGGCGTGTCGAGGAAGACGATGTCGCGATGGTGGGGCTCGGTCTCGAGCTTGCCGCGCTCCACGTGGATCAGCAGCTCGCCGGCGACGCGCCGCGCGAGCTTCCAGTAGTCGTGGACCTCGACCCCGATCGCCTCGTCGAAGTCCTGCGCCTTGAGGAGGATCTTGAACTCGCGGTAGTGGAGCGACTCGTAGAGCTCGTCGAGATCGTGATCGAGCTTCCTGGCGCGCGCGAGATGCGCCTTGCCGACGGCGCCCTTCTTTCCGTGCTTCCCGGCTTTCTGCTTCGTCCCCATCCCCGCCCGTTCCTCCTGCTGCGGACTATTCCGCGAGCTCGCGCAATCCCTCTTCGCGTGAAACGCGAGCCACGTAGCCCAGCTCGCGACGCGCCTTCGTGTCGTCGACGGTCACCTCTTCGCCGATGAGGCGCAGCGCGGCGCGCGTCAGCGGGGGCGAGCCGCGCAGCGCCAGCCACGTCCACAGCTCCTCGGCGATCGCCGCGAGCGCGCGCGCGAGGGGCCGCGGGAGGCTGCGGTTCCCGGGCGCCACGCCCTGCGTCGCGAGCATCTGCGTCACGAACGCGCGGAACTCGACGGGCGGGCCGTCGGTCAGGAAGTAGATCTCGCCCGGACGGCCACGTTCCGCGGCCAGGATCGCGCCCTCGCAGACGTTGCGGACGTGGCAGGTGGACGTGAGGTACCGCCCGCCGCCGAACCAGGCGAACTGGCCGGCCCGCACCGCCGCGGCGATGCGCGGGAGCAACGTGGTGTCGCCGCGTCCCCAGATGAAGCGGGGCCGCACGATCAGCGTGGCGAAGCCCGGGGCGTTCGCGGCCAGCACGCGCTCCTCGGCCATGCCCTTCGTGCGCGGATATTCGCCGATCGGGCGCGCGGGCCGCGGCCGCGTCTCGTCCGCGCGCACGATCGGCGGGCCTCCGACGAGCACGGCCTCCGTGCTCACGTGGACGAAGCGCGACACCCCCGCGTCACGCGCGGCGCGCAGCACGTTCGCGGTGCCCGCGACGTTGACGCGCTCGAACTCCGCGGGCGGCCCGAAGTCGTCGACCTTGGCGGCGCAGTGGATGACGAAGGCGCAGCCCTCCGCTCCCGCGCGCAGGGCGCGCTCGTCGTCGAGGTCGCCGCGCGCGACGGCGGCGCCTGCCTCCTTCACGACGCGCTCGGCGCCCTCCGAGCGCGCGAGCGCGACGACCTCGTCCCCGCGCGCGCGCAGGGCGCCGATGAGGTTGCGGCCGACGAATCCCGAGCCTCCGGTCACGAACGCGCGCGGCACGTGCCGCTCCTCTCGTGGTAGGGCGCGCGCGAGTCTAACATCGAGGCGTGATCGCTCCGCCCTTCCGGCTCGCCTACTGGGTCGACGAGCCGCGCTTCATGGCCGGATGCTTCCCGGGGCACGTCGATCCCCGGCTCGCCGACCGCCAGCTCTCGGGGCTGCTCGCAGCGGGCCTCCGCACCTTCGTCGACCTGATGGACGAGGACCCGCGCTTCGGCGCGCCGCCGTACGCGCCGCGGCTCGAGGCGCTGGCCGCGGAGCGGGGGAAAGAGGTGACCGTGCTCCGGTTCGCGGTGAGCGACAACGACGTTCCCACGCCCGCGCGGCTCGCCCGCATCCTCGACGCGATCGACTCGGCGCTGGCCGCCGCGCGCCCGGTGTACCTGCACTGCTGGGGCGGCCGCGGGCGCGCCGGCACCGTCGTCGGCGCGTGGCTGCTGCGTCACGGGCGGGCGACGCGGGACGACTTCGTGGAGGTGATCGCGCGCCTGCGGGCGGGCGCGCCCGGAGCGTCGCCCGAGACCGACGAGCAGATCGCGTTCGTGCGGAATCTCGCGCCGTGAGCCGCGCGGCGCCCGGCGCGCCGCGTCAGCTCAGGACGGCCTCTATGAGATGGGGGCCGGGCGTGGCGAAGGCGCGCCCCAGCGCGGCGCAGAGACCCTCCGCCGTGTCGACGCGCTCCGAGGGCACGCCGAAGCCGCGGCCGAGGGCGACCCAGTCCGGGGCGGGATGCGAGAAGTCGGTGAGGGCGAGCGCGGCGGGCCCGGGCTCGGCGATGCCGGCGCGCGCGAGCTCGACGCGCAGGATCCGGTAGCCGCGGTTCGCGCAGATCACCGTGGTGACGTTCGAGCCCTCGCGCGCCTGCGTCCACAGCGACTGGAGCGTGTACAGACCGCTGCCATCGGCCTGGAACGCGATCACGGGCCGCTCGGGACACGCGAGGGCGGCGCCCGTCGCGCAAGGCAGGCCCTGCCCGATCGCGCCGCCGGTGAGGGAGAGCACGGTGTGCGGCGGACAGCCCGCCGAGCCCAGGACCCAGGGCAGCGCGGACGTGAGCGCTTCGTCCACGACGATCGCGTGCTCGGGCTGGCAGTGCGCCAGCGCCGCGCCGAGGCTCGCGACGTCGAGCCGCCCGTTCGGCCTCGCCGGAAGCAACGCGGTCGACGGGACGCTGTCCTGTGTCGCGCCGATTGCGTCGGCGAGGGCCTCGAGGGCGGCGGGCGCGTCCTCGTCGGGCGCCGCGAGCGCGGCCACCGCGCACGAGTCGGGGGCGAGCCGGCTCGGCAGATCGGGATAGCCGAAGAACGCCACGGGATCCGGGGCGCCGGCGAGCACGATCTGGCGGAAGCCCGCGAGGAGCCGCGTCGCGTCCTCCGGAAAGTACGGGAGCTTCGCCGGCGCGGGCAGCCCGGCGCCGCGCTCCATCCGCGCCGGGAAGGTCTCGGCGACGAGCGCCGCTCCCGTGGCGCGCGCGATGCGTCCGGCCGCGCGCAGACCGCGCTCCCGAAGCGCGTGGCCGCCCAGCAGCAACGCCGCCGGTGCGCCGGCGCGCAGCGCGCGCGCGGCGGCGTCGATCCGGCGGGCGTCCACCTGGGGCGCGACGGCCGGCTCTGCAACGGGAGCGGGGCCCGCCGCTTCGCCCCACGCGCAGTCCGCGGGCACGATCAAGGTCGCGACTGCGCCGGGTGCGCGCGTCGCGGCCGCGAGCGCCGCGGCGCCGTCGCGCGGCAGGTCGGCGGAACACTTGGAGGTGTGGACCCAGGCCGACGTCGGACGCGCGAGCCCCTCCACGTCGGACGCGAGCGGCGGGTCGGCGGCGACGTGCCACGTCGCGTGATCGCCGACGACGCACACGAGCGGCGTGCGCGCGCGCCGCGCGTTGTGGAGGTTCGCGCTGCCGTTGGCGAGGCCCGGGCCGAGGTGCAGGAGCGCGAGCGCGGGCCGACCGGTCATCCGCGCCCAGCCGTCCGCCGCCCCCGTGCAGACGCCTTCGAAGAGCCCGAGCACGGAGCGCATGCCGGCGGCGTCCAGAGCGCCGACGAGGTGCATCTCGGTCGTCCCGGGATTCGCGAAGCAGAGCTCCACTCCTCCCGCCTGGAGCGTGCGGACGAGCGCGAGGGCGCCGTTCATGGGCTCTCCCGCCGGAGGATCCGACTCGTGCGGCCGAACATAGTGGATCCGCCTCCCCGCGTGCCGGGAACCTCTCGCCACGCGGTAGACTGCTCGCGGGGAGGACGGATGTCGTCATCGACCGACGGGCCCGATCTCGCGCGCGTGGACGCCCATCTGCGCGCGCTCCAGGATCGCATCTGCGCCGCGCTCGAGGCGGAGGACGGCGGCGCGCGCTTCCGGGAGGACGCCACGACCGGTCCGGAGGGCACCGTCGCGCGAGCGCGCGTGCTCGAGGACGGCGTGGTGATCGAGAAGGCCGCCATGAACTTCACGCACGCGCGTGGCGACCGTCTGCCGCCCGCCGCCACGGACCGGCGGCCGGAGCTCGCGGGCGCGCGATTCGAAGCGGTGTCGCTCTCGGGGATCGTCCATCCCCGCAATCCCTACGCGCCGACCTCGCACGTGAATCTGCGCTGCTTCATGGCGCGGCCTGCCGGCGCGGATCCCGTGTGGTGGTTCGGCGGCGGCTTCGATCTGACGCCGTTCTATGCCTTCGAGGAGGACGCCGTGCACTGGCACCGCGCGGCGCGGGCGGCCTGCGAAGGCCATGCCCCGGACGCGTACGAGCGGTTCAAGAAGTGGTGCGACGAGTATTTCTTCCTGAAGCACCGCGGCGAGGCCCGCGGCATCGGCGGGCTCTTCTTCGACGATCTCGCCACCGGCGGGTTCGAGCGCTGCTTCGCGTTCGTGCAGCGCGTGGGGGAGGCGTACCTCGAGGCCTACCGCCCGATCCTCGCGCGCCGGAAGGCGACACCGTACGGCGACCGCGAGCGCGCCTTCCAGCTCCTTCGCCGCGGCCGCTACGCGGAGTTCAACCTCGTCTACGACCGCGGCACGCTCTATGGCCTCCAGTCCGGGAGACGGATCGAGTCCGTGCTCGCGTCGCTCCCGCCGCTCGTGCGCTGGACCTACGGCTTCACGCCCGAGCCCGGCAGCCCGGAGGACCGGCTCGTTCGAGACTTCCTGAGACCTCGCGACTGGCTCGCCTAGCCGCCCGACCGGGGCACCGGCGCGCCGCTGCCGACCGCCGCCGAGATGCGCGCAGCCGGCAAGGCCGACCGAAGCTGCGCTAGCTCCGTTCGATCAGCAGGCTCTGCGACGGGCACGCGCTCCAGCCCGGGGGCAGGTGGAGGGCCGTTCCGTGGCCGCCTCCCGGCCCTCCACATACCATGGACCGAGCTGCGCGGCGCGGGCCCGCGTGGGAGGGAAGGAGACGACATGGGCATCCACCATCTGGCGTTCGTCGTGAAGGACGTCGAGGCCACCCACCGGTTCTACACCGAGGCGATGGGCTTCGAGCTCCTGAAGGTCGAGGTCGTGCCGTACGGCGACGGCGTCGCCCGCCATCTCTTCTACTCGACCGGTCCGAAGCGCGATCAGCTGATGGCGTTCTTCGACCTCGCGTGCGTGCCGAACGCGGGCGAGCTCAAGACCGACATCTCGCGCGACCTCGGGTACCGCTCGGGCATCAACCACATCGCGTTCAGCGCGGAGGACGAAGCCGATCTCGCCCGGCGCCGCGACCGCTGGCTGGCCTTCGGCCGGGACGTGCTCGAGATCGACCACGGCTGGGTCCATTCGATCTACACCGAGGATCCCGACGGGATCGCCGTCGAGTTCGCGGTGCTGACGCGCGCCCTCGACGAGCGCGACGCGAGCGAAGCCCTCGAGCTGCTGCGCTCGAGACGGCCCGCGCCGAGCGGCGCACCGAAGAGGATGCAGCTCCACAAGGCGCCCGTGCGGGCGGTCGCCTGACCGTGCCGCGGCTGCGACAGGTCTCGCGCGACGACGCACATCCCGGCGCGCAGAAGGTGTACGAGCTGCTCTTCGGCAAGCGCGACCCCGTGGTCTCGCCGGGCACGGCCACTGGCTCGCCCGGTAACTGGTGGACGGTCTTCGCCCTGGTGCCGGACTGCTTCGATCACGCGGTGGGCGGCTTCGCCTTCTACCGCAGTCCGAAGCGCAAGCTCGATCCGAAGCTGCGGGAGCTCGGACAGACGCGCGCGGGCTACGCCCGCGGCAGCCAGTTCGTGTTCTCGCAGCACTGCAAGGCGTCACGCTCCGTCGGGCTCACCGACGAGCAGGTGGAGGCCATCCCGAGCTGGTCGGTCGCCACCTGCTTCTCGCCAGCCGAGCGCGCCGTCCTCGCCTACACCGATGCACTCGTGCTCGAGAACGGACGCGTTCCCGATGCGGTCTTCGCGGCCTTGCGCGCCCACCTCTCCGAGGAGGAGATCCTCGAGCTCACCTACATCACGTGCATGTACGAGATGCACGCCACGATGTGTCGCGCGTTGCGCCTCGAGTTCGACGACGTGGACGAACGCGTCGCCGAGGTTCCGGGGCCCGAGGCGGCCGACGCGATGCGGGTGGTCGACGCACGGAAGGGCTGAAGCGCCCGCAAGTGTCGGCGATCCGTCGAGGTTCCTCGGCTAGCGCGGCTCGTCCTGCATCAGCCGGAGCGCGCGCGTCCGCGCGAGCTCGAAGGGGTCCACGTCGCCCACCTGCTCGCTGCGCTCGCGCACGCCGCCGGCGAGGAAGTACGCGCTCTGCACGAGTCCGAACGCCCAGATTCCGAGCGCCGTGCCGAGCAGGCCAGGGCTCGCGACGGATCGTGCGAGCGCGAGCCCGCCCAGGAGCAGCACCGCCTCGAGGGCCACGGCGCGCGCGGGCCTCGCCTGGTGGAGGAGCCCGCTCCGGCACACGCCGAGGACGAGGGCGGCGCCGAGCGCGACGTCGCGCGGGCCCTGCGCGAGAGCGAGCACGAGCGCGCCGAGGAGCGCCGCCAGCGCGCCCGCAACGAGCGCGTGCGACCGTCGCGGCGCGAGCCACGCGACGTAGCAGGCCAGGCACGCGACGATCCACGCCGAGAGCGCCGGCGCCGGGCCGAGCAGCGGCCGCGCGAGCAGCGCGAATGCGGGGTAGAGCGCCGCCGCGAGGGCGGAGAAGACGAGACTGCGACCGAATCCGTGCGCCCGCATCACCGCGTCCTCCCGGCATCGGCCGCCGTCCCGCTCCGGCGCAGCAGCTCGAGCTCCACCTCTTCGTCCGCCACGGCGGCCGACGCCTGCGCGATGGCCGCCCCGCCCGGCCCGAACGCATCGGGCGGCCGCGCGAGCCACGCCGCGGCGTTCGCGCGCAGCGAGCCGAGCTCCGCCTCCTGGCGTTCCAGGAGCGCGGCGATCGACTCCCGCACCTTCGCCACCTCGGCGATCCGCGCGGCGAGACCCGCGAGCTCGCGGCGCAGCGGCAGCAGGCGCTTCAGCGCGAACCGTGCGAGCTCGTCCTTGCCGTTCGCGAGCGCGAGCGTGACGTCCTCGTCGAGCGCGCGCGCTTCGTCCTCGCGGCGGGCGTGCTCCGTGCGCAGCCGGGTCTCCTCCTCGGAGAGCGCCTGGCTCCGCGCGCGCTTCGAGAGGACGTCGAGCTCCGCCTCGCGAAGGTGTTGCCGCAGGAGGAGCGGCCGCTCCTCCAGCGCGTCCACCACCCCGTGAACGTCGGCCTTGAGCAGGGTCGAGATGCGGTCGAGCAGTCGAAGTCCCATGTCGTCTTCTCCTCTACTTGGTTTCGAGCTTGCGGCTGCCCGCGCGCGACTCGGCGAGCCCCTGGGCCTGGAGCTTCTTCGCGGCCCGCTCCTTCGCGGGCGGGGATGCGGCGACGCTCTCCTGCACGTCCTTCGCGAGCTCGTCGAGCTCGGCGAGCTGTCCCGCGACCAGCGGGGAGCCGACGTACGCGTTCTGCTCCGCGGTGTTGGCCTGGTACTTCCGGATCCGTGCAACGGCGGCTTCCTGCCTGCCCGCCTTGATGTCGGAGGCCGACTCGCGCCTCAGCGCGTTCACCTCTTCCACGGCGACGGCACGCGCCCAGTCGTCGGCGCTCACCGCCGAGTAGGCCGTCCGGGCATCAGCGACGCACTGCACGGACGGCGTCTCTGCGAGGGCGACGCGCTGCGCCTCCCCGTCCCGCGTGAAGGACACCGAGAACGCGCCGAGCACGCGCTCCCCGGCATCCGAAACCGGAACGCGGAGCGTCACCCAGATGCGTCGCTCCTGGCCGACGAAGAGCGAGCCGGGGCGCAGCGTCACGCCGCCGTCCCGCGGGCGCTCGAGCGGGTAGCCGGCCGCTTCGAGCACCTCGACGCCGGGGGCGGGCTGGATCGCGAGCGCGAGGCCGGTGGCGACCGTCTCGCGCGCGGACGCGAACTCCGCGCGGAAGATCTCCGCCAGGTCGACGGAGTTCTCCAGGAAGTAGAAGTTCCCGGTGCCGGCGTCGGCGAGCTGGGACATGAGCTGCTCGTCGAAGTCGAGCCCGACGCCCACGGTGGAGAGCGCGAACTCGCCGACCGCCGCGCGCCGGGCGCGCGCCCGCAGCCCCTCCGGCGACGAATCGCCGAGGTTCGCGAGACCGTCGGACAGCAGGATGACGCGCGGAGCACGGCCCGGCGCGCGGCTTCCCGCGACGACGCCGAGCCCGAGGTCGAGCCCAGACGCGATGTTGGTTCCGCCTCCCGGCTCGGTCTCGTCGACGATGCGCAGCCAGCCCGGGCGCGCAGCCTCGCTCGCGCGGGTGAGGGGCACCGCGAGCTCGGCGTCGCTCGAGTAGGTGACGAGCGCGAAGCCGTCGTCGGGCCCCAGCTCCTGCACGATCGCGCGGATCGCCGCGCGCGCGTGCTGGATCTTCTCGCCGCTCATCGAGCCCGAACGATCGAGCACGACGACGAGGTCCGTCGGCACCCGGACGCTGCCGCCGGCCTGCGTCCCATCCGCACGAACGACGAGCTCGACGCGCACGAGGCCGTCGCCGCCCGCGAGCACCGCCGTGCGGTCGAGCCGCGCGGAAAGCTGGACCGGCCCGGCGGCCGGCGCCGTGAACACGCGGGCGCCGCGCGCAGCGCCGCCGCCGCCCGTCGAGCTCGCGGCGCCGGGCGTGCCGCGCAGCGCCGCTCCAGCAAGGAGCGTTCCGGCGAGCAGCCCGAGCGCGACGGCGAGGGTCTTGTTCCGAGCTCCGGTCTTGCCGATCCAGTCCATGCGCCTACCTCCCGGCGATCGCGCCGCGCGGGTCGCGTCGCTCGCACGGAGGTATACGGCGCGCGCGGGGCGCCCGTGGCAAAAGCGGGGTAAAACGGCGGCGCGGGCGTTTTACGATCGGTTTACGGCGGAGCGGTACCGTCTCCCTACACTCCGGTGCGAAGGAGTCCCGGGCACATGAGCGCGACTCGACGCCTTTCGGTGCTGGTGGTGGAGGACGAGCAGGCGATCGCACGCGGCCTCGCGGACGTGCTCGCCTTCCACGGCTACGAGCCCGTGCTCGCCGCGACTGGCGACGACGGTCTGCGCGAAGGCCTCTCCGGCGGCCACGATCTCGTGGTGCTCGACGTGATGCTGCCCGGGAAGAGCGGCTTCGACGTCTGCGAGGAGCTGCGCGCGAGCCTCCCACGCCTTCCGATCCTGATGCTGACGGCGCGCGGCGCCGAGGAGGACGTGCTCCGCGGCTTCCGGGCTGGAAGCGACGACTACGTGACGAAGCCATTCTCCGTGTCCGAGCTCGTGGCCCGGGTCGAGGCGCTGCTGCGCCGCTCCGGCAAGCTCGACCGCGTGGCCCAGGGGCCGTTCTCGTTCGGGGGGTGGCAGGTCGATCCCGCGGCGCTCGTCGCGCGCCGGGAGGACGAGTCGGTGGAGCTGACGCGCCGCGAGGCCGACATGCTCGCGCTCCTCGTCCGGGAGCGCGGGCGCATCGTGAGCAGGCGGACGCTCCTCCAGGAGGTCTGGGGATTCGACTCGCCCGAGCGCATCGAGACCCGCACCGTGGACATGCACGTCGCGAAGCTGCGCAAGAAGCTGGGCGAAGGACGGGACGGCCTGCTCGAGACCGTCCGCGGCGAGGGATACCGGCTCGCATGACACGCTTCCGCGTTGCCATCGCGCTCCTGGCCGTCGCGCTGCTCGTGCCGGCGGGCCTCCTCGTGCGGCGCGCGCTGGCGGGCGTGGCCGCCGAGGAGGAGGCCCGGCAGCGCGCGGTGGCGGAGCGCGTGTTCGACGAGATGGAGCGGGAGCTCACGGAGCTCATCGCGCGCGAGGACGCGCGGCCCTTCGCCGACTACAGCTTCGGCGGTGCCGGCGGCGCCCGTTCCCCGCTCGCCGCGGCGCCCGAGCAGCCGTTCGTCGTCGCCTATTTCCAGATCGATCCCGACGGCGCCGTGCGCTCGCCGCTGCTGCCCGGCTCCGGGGAGGTGCGCGAGGGTGTCGTGAACCGTCCGGCGCCCGAGGCCCTGCGCGGATTCGAGCAGGCCCGCGCGCTCGTGCGCCCCTTCTTCGCGGGCGCCCTGCGCGACGAGGTCGCGCAGGAGGAGGAGGCGCCCAGCCCCGCGGCCGCCTCCGGCGAGAAGGACGCGAAGCGCTCGGCGCTCGCGAAGGAGCAGGCCTCGCCCGCGAAGAACGAGGGCGCGATCGCGAGCGCGTTCGACGCGATCCAGTCGCTGAACCGCGGCGCCGAGCCGCGGGCGCAGCGCAGCAGGAAGCTGGAGGTGGGCTCCGAGCCCGCGCCGGCGTCCGAGCCGCAGGCCGAGCAGAAGCTGGCGCGCGCGGACGAGGGAGTGGTGCGGCACGAGCTGCCGGCGCCCACGTCGGCCGCGCGCGCCGCGCAGGGGAGCGCCGGCGCGGCGCCGGCTGCACCGCGCCCGTCCCTCGCCCCACCTCCCGCGCCCGCACTGGCAGCCGCAGCTCCCCCTGGGCCGGATCGCTTCGCGGCACGCGCCGTCGCGAAGCCGGACGAGGCCGCCGCGGGTCGCCTCGAGGCCCGCGAGACGGAACCCGCCGCGTCGCAGCCCGCCCCGCGCCGCAAGGTCCGGATCGCCGTCGATCCGCTGACGGGCCGCGCGCTCGACGAGAGCCACCTCCTCCTCTACCGGACCGTGCTGGTCGGCGATCGAGGCTATCGACAGGGCCTCGTGATCGACGTCCCCGCGCTCGCGCGCTGGCTCGAGGCCCAGGCGCTCGGCGAAGGCCGGCTCCCCGGAGCCCGCGCAGCGTTCTCGACGCACGTCGGTGCGACCGGCCCCACGCTGCCGTCGGATCCCGGCGTGTTCCGGCACCGCTTCGCGGAGCCCTTCGACGATCTCTCGCTCGCGCTCGCGCTGCCGCCGCTCGACGGCGCGGGGGAGGCGGGGGCGATCCGCGCGCTCGCCGCCCTCGTCGCGATCGCCACGCTCGCGGGCCTGTTCGCGCTCCATCGGATGGTCGCGGTGGCCGTGGGCTACGCGGAGCGGCGGAGCAACTTCGTGGCCGCCGTGTCCCACGAGCTGAAGACTCCGCTCACCGCGATCCGGATGTACGGCGAGATGCTGCGCGACGGCATGGTGCCGACGGACGCGAAGCGGGCGGAGTACTACCGCACGATCACCTCGGAGTCCGAGCGGCTCTCGCGCCTCATCGACAACGTGCTCGAGTTCGCCCGACTCGAGAAGGGCACGCGCGAGATGCGCCTCTCGATCGGACCGCTCGGACCCGTGATCGAGGAGCTCGTCGAGCTGCTGCGCCCGCACGCGACGCGCACCGGCTTCGAGCTTCGGGTGGAGCTCGAGCCCGATCTGCCTCCCGTCCGTTTCGAGCGTGACGCGCTCCTCCAGGTGCTCTTCAACCTGGTCGACAACGCGCTCAAGTACGCACGCGGCGCCTCCGAGCGCGTGGTGAGCATCGAGTGCCGGCGATGCATGTGCGGCGTCGAGCTGGGGGTACGCGACCGCGGCCCGGGCGTGGCCGCACGCCAGCTCGGGCGGGTGTTCGAGCCGTTCCACCGCGGCGAGGACGAGCTGACGCGGACGACCACGGGCACGGGCCTCGGCCTCGCGCTCGTGAAGGGCCTCGCCGAGCGCATGGGCGCCGCGGTGTCGGCGAGCAACGCCCCCGGAGGCGGGTTCGAGGTGCGGCTCGCCTTCCCCGCGGCCGCCGGCGCGGAGCCCTAGAGACCGCCCCCGCCTGCCGCGGCGCCGCCTGCGATTGGCAGGAAGATTGGCAGGAAAAGTGGGCTCATTGTCATTGCAGACAGCCCTGGGCGGGACGATTCTGGGCCCATGACGCCGCTCCACACCGACCGCGGAGCCCGCCGCCCCCGGCGGGTCGTGATGGTCACCTACCCCGGCGCACAGATCCTCGACGTGACGGGCCCGATCGAGGTCTTCGCCCGCACCGCGCGCTGGCTGACGGAGCGGGGCCTCCGCAACGACCCCGCCTACGCCATCGAGCTCGCGGCCCCGGAGGCCGGGCCCGTCTCGACCTCGAGCGGCGTCGCGGTCGTCGCGACGCGCGCGCTGGCTGCCGTCCGCGGGCCCGTCGACACGCTCCTCGTCGCCGGCGGCCTCGGCGCGCGGGAGGCGGTGCGCAGCGACGCGCTCATCGCCTTCCTCCGGCGCATGGCGCCACGGGTGCGGCGGCTCGCCTCCGTGTGCACCGGCGCCCTTCTGCTGGCGGAGGCCGGGCTGCTCGACGGACGGCGCGCGACCACCCATTGGGCCTACTGCGACGAGCTCGCCCGCCGCCACCCGAAGGTGACGGTCGAGCCCGATCCGATCTTCGTGCGCGACGGCCGTGTGTGGACCTCCGCGGGCGTCACCGCGGGCATGGACCTCGCGCTCGCGCTCGTCGAGGAGGACCACGGGCGCGAGATCGCGCTCGACGTTGCGCGCCAGCTCGTGCTCTTCCTGAAGCGCCCAGGCGGACAGTCTCAGTTCAGCGCGCAGCTGGCAGCGCAGGCCGCCGCGCGGGAGCCCCTGCGCGAGCTCCAGGCGTGGATCGCCGACCACCCGGGCGCGGAGCTCGGCGTCGACCGCCTCGCGCGGCGCGCGGCGATGAGCCCGCGTCACTTCGCGCGGGTGTTCGCGCGCGAGACCGGCGTGACACCCGGCCGGTTCATCGAGCGCGTGCGCATCGAGGCCGCGCGGCGGCGCCTGGAGGAGTCGTCCGAGGGCGTCGAGGCCGTGGCCGCCGCGTGCGGCTTCGGCAGCGCAGAGGTGATGCGCCGCGCGTTCCTGCGCGTGGTGCGCGTGTCTCCCGCGGCGTATCGCAGCCGCTTCCGCAGCGCCTGACGGGCGCTCGCAACGGAGGTCCGAGCCATGTCCGAGACGATCGGAATCCTGCTGTTCGACGACGCCGAGGAGTTGGACTTCGTCGGCCCGTGGGAGGTGTTCACCTCGATCAAGCTGGTCACGACCGGTGTCCGCGTCGTCACCATCGCGGAGCGGGAGGGAGCCATCCGCTGCGCGAAGGGCCTGCGCGTGCTGCCGGACCACACCTTCGAGAACGCGCCCGAGCTCGACGTGGTGCTCGTGCCCGGAGGCCAGGGCACCCGGCGCGAGGTCTCGAACCCCGTGCTCGTCGACTGGCTGCGCAAGGCGGGCGCGCGCTGCACGTGGGTCACGAGCGTGTGTACGGGCTCCCTCCTCCTGCACGAGGCGGGCTTCGCGCGCGGGAGGCGCGTCACGACGCACTGGGCCTTCGTCGAGACGCTCCGCCAGCGACCCGAGATCACCGTCCTCGACGACGTGCGGTACGTCCGTGACGGAAACGTCGTGACGTCCGCGGGCGTCTCGGCCGGGATCGACATGGCGCTGTGGCTCGTCGGACAGCTGCGCTCGCCGGAGATTGCCCGCAAGGTGCAGCGCTACATCCAGTACGATCCCGCGCCGCCGTACGCCGCGGACGTGTAGGCCGGAGACGCCGCCTGCGGGGTGACGGACGGGGTATCCTCGCCTCGGGAGGCCCCACATGTCGCTCCACACTCCGATCTGCGATCTCTTCGGCATCGAGCACCCGGTCTTCCTGGCCGGCATGGGCGGGGTGGCCTTCGCGGAGGTCTGCGCCGCCGTCTCCGAGGCGGGCGGCTTCGGCACGCTCGGCCTCGTCGGCTTCCCGCCCGAGCGCATTCGCAAGGAGATGCGGGCGGTGCGGGCTCGAACGGACAAGCCCTTCGGTGTCGACCTCCTCGCCGCGCTGCCCGAGCAGATCCACGCCTCGATCGACGTCATCCTCGAGGAGGGCGCCGCCGCCTTCGTCGCCGGGCTCGGCGTGCCCGAGCCCGTCATCGAAAGGTGTCATCGCCACGGCGTCAAGGTGATGGCGGTGTGCGGGAAGGTGAGCCACGCCGTACACGCGGAGGCCGCGGGCTGCGACGCCGTGGTCGCCCAGGGGACCGAGGCGGGCGGCCACACGGGCCAGGTCGCGGCCATGGCGCTCGTGCCCCAGACCGTGGATGCCGTGAGGATCCCGGTGCTCGCCGCGGGCTCGATCGTCGACGGCCGCGGGCTTGCGGCGGCGCTCGCCCTCGGCGCGCAGGGTGCGTGGATCGGGACGCGCTTCATCGCGTCGCACGAGGCCCACGCCGCCGATGGATTCAAGCAGCGCCTGCTCGAGGCGAGCAGCGCCGACACGGTCGTGACGCGCTGCTACTCGGGCAAGCCCATGCGCGTCCTGCGCAACGCCTACGTGGAGGACTGGGAGCGGCGCACGAGCGAGATCCGCCCGTTCCCGCTGCAGTTCCTCGAGAGCGGACGGCAAGGCGTGCTCGCGTTCGGTGAAGACCCGGTCGACCCCGCCCGCACCTGCATGCCGGCGGGACAGGGGGCGGGAGCGATCGCCGAGATCCTGCCCGTCGCGGAGATCGTGCGCCGGCTCGTCGACGGCGCGCGCGCGGACATCGCGCGGCTCGCAGCGCTGCGCTGAGGCGCGTCGCAACGAGCGCGCCCGCGAGCGCGCCGCGGAGCGTGCGGAAGAGCATCGGCGCCTCCGTTGCGTCGCCTCGGTCCACTCCGCCCCCGTGCGTCGCCCGCATGCATCCCAGCGACTCCCGTCCGGCGGGTCCCACCGCGGCTCAACGCTCGAGGAAGCGCCGGATCAGCGGATGGTCGCTGCGGAAGACCTCTTCCGGCGTGCCGGACACGACGATCCGGCCGGCGTCCATGAACAGCACGCGGTCGGCGACGTCGCGCGCGAAGTCGAGGTCGTGCGTGATGAGCAGCATCGTCATCGCGTCGTCGTAGACGAGGCTCCGGATCACCTTGAAGACCTCGCGCACGAGCAGCGGGTCGAGGGCCGAGGTCGGCTCGTCGAAGAGCAGGATCTGGGGAGACATCGCGATCGCCCGCGCGATCGCGACGCGCTGCTGCTGGCCACCCGAGAGCTCGCTCGGCAGGTGCTCCGCCTGCGGCTCGAGGCCCACCCGCCGCAACGCGGCGAGGGCGATCTCGCGCGCCTCGGCCTTCGTGCGCCGCAGCACGTGGAGCGGTCCCATCATCACGTTGTGGAGCGCGTCCACGTGCGGGAAGAGGTGGAGCTGCTGGAACACCATGCCGACGCGTCGGCGCAGGCGCGCGACCGCCTCCTGCTCGGCCCTCGTCGCCACGTGGCCTGCGGGACGGCCGCGGCTCACCTCCTCGCCGCGCAGCGAGATGCGGCCCTCGTGGTAGCCCTCGAGCCCGTTCAGGCAGCGCAGGAAGGTGGACTTGCCGCAGCCGTTCGGGCCGAGGATCACGAGCACGTCGGCCCTCTCGACCGTGAGATCGACGCCGTCGAGCACGACGCGGCCGTTCGGCCAGCGCTTGCGCAGCCCCTCGACCTCGAGGACCACCTCGTCGGCCGGAGCGTTCGCCCGCTCGCTCAATGGTGTCGCTCCGGCCCGAGGGGCGCCTTCGACACGCCGCGCTCGCGCAGCCGCGCCTCGAGCCGTCGCCCGAGCGCGTCCGCGACGACCGACACCACGAGATAGAACGCCGCCGCGACGACCAGCATCTGCGGCACGATGAGGCGCGCCTTCCCGAGGCCGAGCGCCACCGCGGTGAGCTCGCGCACGCCGACGACGTACACGAGCGAGGTGTCCTTGATCATCGCCACCAGGTCGTTCAGGATCGGCGGGAGGATGATGCGGAAGCTCTGGGGCAGCTCGACGAAGAGGAGCGACTGGCGCTGCGTCATGCCGAGCGAGAGCGCCGCCTCGCGCTGGCCCCGCGGCAGCGCGTCGAGGCCCGCGCGATGGATCTCGGCCTCGTACGCCGCGTAGTTCCCGGCGAGGCACAGGATGCCCACCGCGAAGGCGGGCCACACCAGCGCGTCGCCGAGACCGAGCGCCTTCCCGAGCACGGGCAGCGTGTAGTAGACCAGGAAGATCTGCACCAGCAGCGGCGTGCCGCGCACGATCTGGATGTAGAGGCGCGCGGGCGCCGCGAGCCAGCGCCGCGGCGAGCGCTCGAGCAGCGCGAGGCCGAGGCCGGCGACGACGGCGAGGGGCATCGCGAGCGCGGTCAAGAGCACCGTCGTGCCGGTCGCCACCGCGAGCTCGCGCAGCACCACGCCCCAGTCAACGCCGGTCGCGGACTCCGCCGACGCGAGCGCGATCTTCGCGACCTCGGGCCCGCGCGCGATGCCGAGCTGCTCCTGCTCCGCGGACCAGATGCCCCAGCGCTGGTAGATCCGCCCGAGCTCGCCCTGCTCCTTCATGCGCGCGAGCGCGGCGTCGAGAGCGGCGAGGAGCTCGGGCTCGCCCTTCCTCACGGCGCCGGCGTACTCGCCGGGGGAGAATGTGCGTGGGATCGAGCGCAGCGCGGGCATCCCCGCTGCGTAGTACCCGGCGATGATCGACTCGGCGAGGGAGCCGTCCACGCGGCCATTCTCGAGCTCGACGTAGGGCGCGAGGGAGTCGTCGTACTGGACGATCAGCTGGTCGGGGAAGCCGGCCCGCTTCAGCACGTCCACCGAAGCAGAGCCGTTCAGCACCGAGATGCGTCGGCCGCGGAGATCGTCGAGGGAGCGGTACTTGCCCGCGTCCGCGGCGCGGACCGTGAGCTGCTGGCCGTAGCGGTAGTAGGGGATCGTGAAGTCCACCACCGCGGCGCGCTCGGGGCTCCTCTCGAGGCCGTTCAGGGCGAGATCGGTGCGGCCGGCCTTCATGTTGTCGATCAGGGCGAGCCAGTCCGCGGGCACGGGCTCGCTGCGCACGCCCAGGCGCTCGCAGAGCCGCGCCACGAGCTCGACCTCGAAGCCGACGAGGTGCCTCGGATCGCGCGGGTCGGGCAGCGAGAAGGGCGCGCCCCCGGCGGGATCGACGCCCCAGCGCAGCACGCCCTCGTCCTGGATGCGGCGCAGGCTCGTGCCAGGCGTGCCGAGGGGGATCGGAGCCGCGACCGGGGCGAAACCGGGATCGTCGCCGGCAGGCGGCGCGGCGGCGAGCCCGGCGACGGGGGCGGCGAGCAGCGCCAGCCCGGCGGCGAGCGCGAGCGTGCGTGCGCAGCGGTGGGCGAGGGTGTGTAGGTGGCTCTCGACCAGGTTCACGAGCAGCGGGGCGTCGCCGGAGAGCGTGATGTACGGCCCCGATTCAACCCCATGCACCCCGCACCAGACGACCCGGCAGCACGCACACTACCATCGCGGGCCCGCGACGGGGGGGAACGGCCTCCCCCGACCCACCGCCTCACGTGCGCGATCCGGATGGCCGATGCGGCCGGAAGGGAGACCCGCATGGCGCGAATCGTCCTCCTCGCCCTGGCCCTCGCGGCATGGCAGTCGACCGCCACGGCCGAACCCCTCCGCATCTCGGGACCCGCGCTCGCCGGGCAGCCCGACCTCGCAGTGGCTCCGATCGAGGTCCGTGGTGGCGCGTCGGCATCCACGCAGACCGTCGTGGAGATCGCGAGCCCGCCCGTGTCGGGCGACTCCTACGCCTTGCGGGGCATGGTCGAGTACACCGGCGTGGCAGGCGACGGCTACCTCGAGATGTGGAGCCTCTTCCCGGACGGCAGCCACTACTTCTCGCGAACCCTCGATGTGTACGGCCCGATGGCGAAGCTCTCGGGAACGTCGCCCGCGCGCCCGTTCGTCCTGCCTTTCTTCCTCAGCGGGAGTCCGGCGCGACCGAGCCGCCTCGTCGTGAACGTCGTGCTGCCCGGCGCAGGAAGCGTGCGCCTCAGCGAGCTGCGCTTCGGCCCGGCCGGCGACGCGAGCGGCGCGCCCGGCGCCTGGTGGTCCCGTGCCCGGGGCGGCGCGATCGGCGGCGCCATCGGCGGTGCGCTCGGCGTGCTCGGTGGCATGATGGGAGTCCTGTGCTCCCTCGGGCGAGGCCGACGCCTCGTGCTCGGCACCCTTGCCGCGATGACCGCCGCCGGGAGCGCAGGCACGATCGCGGGTCTGACCGCGCTCGCGCTCGGCCAACCCTACGAGGTCTGGTACCCGCTCTTGCTTCCCGGCGCCCTCGCCGCGGTGCTCGGCATCGCGCTGCGCCCGACGGCGATGCGGCGATTCGGCGAGCGAGGCGCGGTGCGACGCACCGCGTGACCCGCGCGCCGCGCGAGCGCGATCCGGATGGCGTCGCGCACGGCCTCGACGCGCGCCGCGAGCTCCGCTCGTCCGGGCGGCTGGAATGCAAGGCCCGCCTTGCGGAGCTTCTTCTTCGCGCGCACCAGCCGCTGGCTCATCGCGGCGGGCGGGACGAGGAAGGCCGAGGCGATCGCCGCGGCGTCGAAGCCCAGCACGGTCTGCAGGAGGAGCGGCGCGCGCAGCCCGGCCTCGATGGCGGGGTGGCCGCAGGCGAACATCAGGGCCGGGTCTTCGGGCTGCTCGTCCGCATCCGCCGCCGCGGCTTCGATCTCCTCGGCTATGAGGCGCAGATGGCCGGCGGCGTCCTCGGCGCTGCGGCGCCGTCGGGCCGAGTCGATCCACTTGCGCCGCGCGACCGCGACGAGCCACGCCTCTGGGCTCCGAGGCACGCCGCCCGCCTGCCAGTCGACGAGAGCCGCCGCGAAGGCGGAGGAGAGTGCGTCCTCCGCCCCCGCGACGTCGCGCGTGAGCGCGGCCAGGCGCGCGATGAGGTTCCCGTGGCTCCGCCGGGCGACCGCTTCGACCGCTTCACGTGCTGTAACACCTCCGTGTGTCACAAGTGCTTCCGACACCGGTACGCTCTACTGGCTCCCAGCCCTGAGAAGGCCGATGGCGTTCCCTTCCGGGTCCTCGAACAGGGCGATCTCCGGGCCGCCCGGCACGGCGTGGGGCTCCATGAGCGTCCTCCCGCCGAGCTGCGCCGCCCTCGCCAGCGACACCGCGAGGTCGTCCACCGCGACGTAGAACGTCACCTTCGGCGCCTGCGGCGACTGCGCGATGCCTCCGCCGATGCCCGCCGACGCCGCGCTCACGAGGCCGTACTGCATGGGGTTGTTCGCATCCACCTTCCATCCGAAGAGCTGCGTGTAGAACTCCCCGAGGCGCTTCCCGTCCTTCCCGTGCACCTCGAAGTGGACGACCTGGTTCGGCATCGCCGTGGCTCCTTCCAGTTCTGGCGTTCGGACCCCGGACGACCGGCCGGGGCCTCGCGCACGAAGCCGGGAGCATCGCGTCCCGGCGATCGAGAACAATCGACAGAGCTGGATATCATCGTTTCACGATGGGAACGGACGACCCGCGCCGTCACGCAGCCGCGATGCTCGTCTTCGCCGAAGTCGTCGCGATCGGGAGCTTCACCCTCGCAGCGCAACGCCTGGGGCTCTCCAAGGCGTCAGTGAGCCGCGAGGTGACGCGTCTCGAGCGACGGCTCGGCACCCAGCTCCTGCGCCGGACCACGCGCAGCATGAGCCTCACCGAGATCGGCGAGGCGTTCTACGCGGCCTGCCAGCGCGTGGCCGAAGAGGTCGAGCTGGCGGAGCGCTCGGTGGGCGTGCTCCAGGCGGAGCCGCGCGGCGAGCTCCGGCTCGCGGCGTCCGTGTCGTTCGGGCAGCTCCAGCTCGCGCCGCGGCTCCCGGCGTTTCTTGCGCGACATCCGAACCTGCGCGTCCACATGGATCTCACCGATCGCATGGTCGATCTCGTGAGCGAGCGATTCGATCTCGCCATCCGCATCAGCGATCGGCTGGGCGACGCCTCGCTCGTGCAGCGGCGTCTCTGTCCGATCCGGTTCGTCGTGTGCGCCGCGCCGGAGTACTTGAAGCGGCGCGGGACACCCCGCGAGCCGGCAGAGCTCGAACGGCACAACTGCCTCGGGGTCGGCGCCTCGCCCTGGCAGCTGATGCTCCCGCGCGAGCAGGCGGCCCGCCTTCGGGCGGACCTCTACGTCGACAACGGCGATGCGCTGCGCCGCATCGCGGGCCTCGGCCACGGAATCGTGTGTCTGCCGACCTACCTCGTCGGCGACGATCTTCGCAGCGGTCGGCTCGTGCGCATCCTGCCCGAGAAGCTCACGCTCGAGGGCTCCGCATTTGCCCTGTATCCCCAGAGCCGCCACGCCTCGCCGAAGGTGCGGGCGCTGATCGACTACTTCGCGAAGGAGCTGGGTCCCGCGCCGGAGTGGGACCGCTTCGACACCGCCGCCGAGGGGCGCGGCCGCCGCGCGCACAGGCTGCGCCGCTGATGCGAGCGCGCTGCGCTCCACCTAGGACCGCTCGAGCGCCCCGGCCGAGCTCGAGCGGCGCGGCGGCACGCGCCGCCGCCGCACCCAGCTCGCGCCCATCAGGAAGGGCAGCGCCTCGACACCCAGCAGTCCGCAGGACGCCGAGCGCGTCGCGACGTGGATCGGCTGGCTGCGCGCCACGGATTCCAGCAACCCGCCGTAGTTCGGATCCGGGCTCATCAATCGGATCTCGTAGTTGCCGAATGGAAGATCCGCGGGCAGCACGAGCTCGAGCCCGCCGGCAGCGGCGCCGCCCGTCGTCCAATAGGCCACGTACGTCTCGCTGCCCGAGCCGAGGGCGTAGAGGATGAGATAGTCCCCCGGGCTCGGGATCGGGACCCCGGCCCAGGTAGCGACCACCGTGCCGCCCGGCGCGAGATCGGCCGGGCTCACGCTGAGACTGGTCTGGGCTTGGGCCCCGGGGCCGCCGGCGGTGATCTTCGCGACGAACGCGTCGCCGCAGGGACCTCCGAAGAAGTCGCACACGCCGCCGCCGAGGTTCGGCTGGAACGCGCCCGGTGTCGTCGGGAAATCGTAGGACTTGGTGAATCCCGCGACGTACGCGTTGCCCGCGGCGTCCAGAGCGATCGCCGTCCCCTCGTCCGAGCCCGTCAGCGTGCTCGCGCCTCCGCTGCCGCCCAGGTACGAGGAATAGAGGACTTGCTTGGCGTCCGGGCTCAGCTTTGTGACGAACGCATCCGAGGGGCCGCGGACGCGGCTCGTCGCCTGGAACGCGTCGCGGACCGGGAAGAAGAGCGACGAGGTCGTCCCCACGACGTACGCGTTGCCGCCCGCATCGACCGCGATCTTCGTCCCTCCGTCGTCGCCCTCCCCGTAGAGGTACGTCGAGTACACCATGGCGTTGCCGGCCGCGTTGAGCTTGGTCACGAAGGCGTCGGTGCAGAACTGTTGCAGGCAGAAGAGGTTCCCCCGCTGCGGCTGCAGGACGCCGGGAGTCGTCGGGAAGTCATTCGACTCCGTCTTGCCCGCGAGGTAGACGTTGCCCTGCCCATCGAGCGCCAGGCCGTTCACGTAGTCGTTGATCGACCCGCCGAGGTACGTGGAGTAGACGAGGTGCGACCCGTCGGCGGCGAGCTTCGACACGAAGCCGGTCGTGCCGAAAGGATAGGTGTGGGACGTCGCTTGCAGGGGATCGACGGTCGGGAAGTCGCCCGATGCGGTCCAGCCCGCGACGTAGACGTTGCCGGCCGCATCGACGGCGATGTCCTTCGGCTCGTCGTACCCGTCGCCGCAGAGGAACGTCGAGTACACGAGGGCCCCGGCGGCGCTGATCCTCGCCACGAATCCGTCGGTGTAGGTCGGGTCGACCGCGCTGGCGCACGGCGTGTTCCGGATCCCGCCGGGCGTGACCGGGAAGTCGGCCGACGAGGTGGTGCCGGTCACGGAGGCGCGGCCCTGCGCGTCGATCGCGATGGCCTTGCCTGCCGACGTGTCGGCGAGCGCGCCACCGAAGACGAGCGAGGAGAGCAGCGCGCCCGTAGGGCCGAGCTTTGCGACGAGCACGCCGGCGTTGACCTCCACCATGCAGACGCCGCCGTGTGCGCGCCCGGTGATGTAGGCGTTTCCGGCCGCGTCGACCGCGATGGCGTTCCCGATGTCGTCGCACGGACCGCCGAGATAGGTGGAGTAGACGATGGCGCCGGTCGGCGAGAGCTTGGTCACGAACGCGTCCTGGCTTCCGCCGAGGGTCCGGTACGCGCCCGGAGTGGTCGGGAAGTCCACCGAGGTCGTCGAGCCCGTCACGTAGCTGTTCCCGGCCGCGTCGACCGCGATGCCGAAGACCGGTCCCCACAGCCAGTCCATCTCCTCGTTGCTGCCGCCCAGATAGGTCGAGTAGGCGAGGACCGGATCGATGACGAGCCGACGCGAGGTGTCGTACGCGCCGAGACGAACGCGAACATGCCCGTCGCCGTCGATGGCGTAGTCGGCGCTCACCGCGCGCCGCGCGCCGTCGATCTCCTGGTAGGCGACGGGGCGCGGTTGGCGAAGCACGCCCGCGGAGGTATGCACGACGAGGTCGCCCCCGCCTTCGAGCTCGAGCCGCTCTGCGCCCTCGAGCGCCAGGGCGATTCGCCCCGGATCGGCGGCCGGGGCCACGACGAAGTCGTACTCGAGCTGGCGGGCACGACCGTAGTACGCGAGATCGACGCCGGGATAGACGTTCACGTATCGCACCTTCGCATACGTGGGAGCGCTGATGGGTGTGGTCGCGGGTAGTTGGGAATAGTTCACCACGCCGGGAAGCGGATCATCCGTGACGAGGTGGATGGACCCGCTGGCCCCGATCGGCTTCAGCCGGACGACGGCGCGCTCGGGTCCGCGGCCGGCGAGGGCAAGGACCGCCTCCGTCGGCGTCAGGAAGACGGTGTAGCCCGCGCCGCGCGCGAAGTACCGCACCTGTCGGTCGGCCTGCCCACGGTTGGCCTCGAACGCGAGGGGCCGGTCGTTCGCGCCGCGCGCGGGCGTGGCGCCCACCCCGAGCAGTGCGAGCAGGAGCATGATCGCCCGCGCGAGAGTCGAGATCCGCACCGAGAAGTGATCGATCGTCCTTGTCACTGCTGTCGTCTCCCCTTCGCCGAGATGAACGCGGCGGTCGACGTGCCCCTGGAGATGTACAGCGCGAGACCGACGGCGGTCCTGGGGAAACCCGGGGATTACGCGGGGATTACTCGAGGGATCGAGTCGGGGCAGCCGTGAGCCGGGACGCCACGGGCGGCCCTGGCGGGCACTACGCGGACATGGAACCGCCGAGTTCCTCGAGGAGCGCTCTCGCCTCCTCCAGATCGGCCGTGTCGAACCCTTCGGTGAACCAGGCGTGGATCTCGGCCAGCAGCGCGTGAGCCTTCCGCGTCTTTCCCTGGCGGCCCCACCGCCGAGCCAGATCCGTCGCCGCCCGCAGCTCGAGCGACTTCGCGCTCTGTCGCCGCGCGAGCGCGATGGCCTCGAGCAGCGACGACTCGGCCTCCCTCTCCGAGGGCGCGAGCTTTCCGCGCAGCCGAGACAGCTCCGCCGTCCAGTAGTCGTTTCCCGATTCTGCGGCCGCGGCGAGAGCCTCGCTCACGAGATCCAGCCCTTCGCGCGCGCGACCGATCCGGCCAACCACCTCGGCCAGCCAGCCCAGGTAGTTCGGGATCAGGCATGCCGCCCCGATCTCGCGGCACCGGGTCACCCACGCTTGCATCGACGCCAGGCCTTCTTCTTCGCGTCCCTGATCGGCGAGCCACCAGCCGAGGTGGAAGCTCGCAGCCATGCGGACGGCGCCGAAGCCATGTTCGGTCGACACGGCGACACTCTCCTCTGCGTACTCCCGGGTCGCGTCCCGCTCTCGGAGGCAGTGATGGAAGGCGGCCGCGGAACGGCAGCCGTGAGCCAGCGAGAAGGGATGCGCGATCTTGCGGGACAGCTCCAGCGCCTCGCGCATCCGCACCGCAGCGCGCGCTGGATACCCGAGGGCCCACAGCGTCCAGGCGGCGTGGACGATGCACGACACGCCCGAATCGATGATGAGACGGAGCGCGGACGAGCGGTTCGGGCTGTGCGCGTCCGGATCGTAGAGCTCCATACCGCGTTCGAGATGGGTGAGCGCCGCCTCGAACTCTCCGCCGTAGAACGACGCGACGCCCAGCGTGTTGTGCGCGGCGAGCAGGATCGCCGTGTCTCCGGTCGCCTCGGCCATCGTCATCAGCCGCCTTCCGACGTCGCGCGCGGCGGCCAGCGATCCCCGCACCAGGTAGTACCAGCCGAGCCCGGGCAACACACGGAAGAGACGGTCGGTGTCGTCGACGTGCTCACACAGCGCGCGGGCGCGCGCGTAGGCCTGCTCGACCCCCGGGGTCGCGTGGCCGCCGATCGCCGTCAGCGCCGAGCCCAGCATCATGTGCAGCATCAGCTCCTGCTGGACTCGCTCCTGCGTGCCCGGCAGCGCCTCCAGGAGGTCCAGCGCCCGCGTCAGATGGTCGGCGGCCTCGCGGTACCCGTGCTGGCGTAGGGCGGCTTCTCCGGCCTGACGGTGATATCGCGCGGCCCGCGCGAAGTCCCGGCCCTCGGCGAAGTGCATGGCGAGCTCGCCGGCGATCTCACCCGCGCGCGGACCGTAGCCCTGCTCGAGGCGCTCGCCCGTCCGTAGATGGAGCGCCGTGCGGTGTCCGACCGGGACGCGCGCGTAGAGCACGTGCTGATACAGCGCGTGGATGAACGCGTAGCGGCCGGCGACCGTCCCGTCCGGCCACTCGGCGACCCCCGTCGCGCGCAGGAACTGGCCGCGCCTCGCCAGCGCCTCGCAGCGCCGCTCTCCTTCCTGCACGCCGATCCCGTCTGCGGTCGTCACCGCAGCCGAGAACTCCGCGCCCGCCACGCTGGCGCTCGCCAGCACCGCCTGCTCCTCCGACGTCAGCCGCTCGACCTGATTCTCGACCATCTGCCAGAGCGTCTCGGGCGCGCCGATCGCGAGCTCCTTCGCGGGCGCCGCGAGGACCCACTGCCCCGCCACTTCATTCAGCTGCTCCCGGGCGAGCAGGTCGTCGATCGTGTTCACGAGGAAGAGCGGATTCCCGTCCGTCCGGCGATGCAGGATGCGCCGAAATTCCGCCGGCCAATCCTGCTGGCCGAACCGTCGGGCGAGATATTCCGAGACCGCGTTCAGGCTCAGGAAATCGAGCGGGATCTCTTCGCACTGCGCGTGCAGCTCGAGCTCCCGCTTCGCCGCCTTCAGCGGGTGGTCGTTGACGGCCACGTCGGCCGGCCGGTACGTCCCGAGTACCAGCAGACGCGACGGCTCGTGTCGTCGCGCGAGCATCGCAAGCAGGTCGATCGTGGCCGAGTCGCTCCAGTGCAGGTCTTCGAGGACCAGCAGGAGCGGCGAGTCGACGGTGAGGGCGTCGAGGCCCTCCACGAGCTCTCGCAGCATCCGCTCGCGCGTCGCCCCTTGAGCCCGGCGCTGCACCGTGTCGAGCTCCTCGTCGAGCAGGAGCGCGGGCAGCTGCGCGAGCCAGGTCGGCGCGTGCTGCTTGAGGACGTGCACGATCTCGGCGCCCCGCACTTCTCGTCCGAGGCGGCCGAGCGCCTCGAGCACCGGCAGGTACGCCTCGCCGGAGCCATACTGCTCCACACACCGTCCACGACCGACGCGCAGCGGCTCGCCGACGTCGATCTGCGCCAGGAACGCCTCGACCAGCGCCGTCTTCCCGATTCCCGGCTCGCCTGTCACGAAGACGAGCTGCCGGTGTCCGGCCATCGCCCTGCCCAGCAGCTCGTGAAGCCGGGCGAGCTCGGCGTCCCGGCCGACCAGCGGGGAGCTCGCGGGCGCGGACGTCCGCTCCACGCTCGCGCTGGCGGCGGCACGCGGCCGCGCAGCCGGGCTCGGCCCGGCGATCGGCCCGATGAACCGGAATCCCCGCCGATGCACGGTCTCGATGTAGCGCGGCGCCTTCGGCGAATCGCCGAGCGCCTTGCGCAGATCGCGAATGCAGGTCGCCAGAGCGGCTTCGCTCACGATGGTGTCACGCCAGACCGCCGTCAGCAGCTCGTCCTTCGTGATCAGCCGCCCCGCGTGATCGACGAGGTGCCGGAGCACGGCGAACGTCCTCGGCATCAGCGGCAATCGCCGCTCGCCACACCACGCCCACTCGTTCTCGGTCTCGATCCGGACCGCGAGCGCCTGTCCCGTTCGGGATGGCTTCATGCGTCGCCCCTCGACGACCCCCCGGACATTCCTCGTGTAATCCCCGAGCTTGCCCAGGACTCCCATGGGCTGTGCCGGTAACCCTGTCTCACGCGACGGCCACCGAAGACGGCGTCACTCGACGCAGGAGAAGAACGATGACACCGCGCGATGAACGCGGCTCGACCCTCTCGGCACAGCGCGCATTCGTCGTGCACCTCGGACCGAGCGCCGGTCCCGGCCGGCGGCGCTTCACTGGACGGGTCGAGCACCTCTCGTCGGGCGAGAGCACGCACTTCTCCTCGCTCGAGGCGCTGCTCGCGTTCTTCACCAGGATCCTCGACGCCACTCCCGGCGGCGCGCCGCAGGGGCATCGGGACCGTTCGCGAAGCCGTGCGCGCTCGGAGGGGTCCTGATCCACGGCGCATCGACCGAACGGCGGCCCGACACCCTCGCGGCGCCAGCAGTCTACTCCCGCGCAGCGACGCGGCTCGATGGTCGTACGAGGCCCGTCGCGCGTTCCCCGCGGCCGCCGGCGCGACCGCCCTGAGACCCTCTCCAGTATGATCCGGCGCCGCCGTACACCACGGAGGTGTAGCTCGGCCGGGCTCGGAGACACGCGAGATCGTGGCGAGGGCAGACGGGATGCGGCGAAGCGCGAGCCGGTCGGCAACGCTGCTGCTGGCCGCCGCCGCCACGGTGGGCGCGTGCGGCCTCGCCGAGGTCGGGCTGCGGATCACCGGAATCGGTCCGGTCGAGTTCTACCGCGTCGATCCCGTGCTCGGCGGCTCCCTCGTCCCCGGCGCCGAGGGCTGGTGTACCCGGGAGGGGCGTGCGCTCGTGCGCATCAACGCGGACGGCATGCGCGATCGCGCGCACGCGCTGGCGAAGCCGCCGGACACGCTGCGCATCGCCATCCTCGGCGACTCCTACGCGGAGGCCTTCCAGGTTCCGGCGGAGGACGCGTTCTGGTCGGTGCTCGAGCGCGAGCTCGGCTCCTGCCCCGCGCTGCACGGCCGCCGCGTCGAGGTGCTCAACTTCGGCGTCGCCGGCTACGGGACGGCGCAGGAGCTGCTGATGCTGCGCGAGCGCGCCTTTCGCTACCAGCCCGACGTCGTCGTGCTCGCGTTCTTCACCGGGAACGACGTCCGCAACAACTCGCGCGAGCTCCAGGGTTCGTCGGGGCGGCCCTACTTCGTGCTCGAAGGCGACGAGCTCGTCCTCGACGACCGCTTCGCGCGCAAGTTCGAGGTGCGCTGGCGCAACAACCCGGTGGGCCGCGCGCTCGACGCGGTGCTGCTGCGCTCGAAGCTCTTCGCGCTCTTCAGCGCGGCACGCGGCGCGCTGCGCCAGCACGCGGAAGCCAGCGGTCGGGCCGGGGCGCCGGCGGCGAACGAGCTCGGCCTGGATGCGGAGATCTACCGCCCGCCCCGGGATCCCGCCTGGCAGGAGGCCTGGCGCGTGAGCGAGGCGCTGATCCGGCGCATGCGCGACGAGGTCGCGGCGCGCGGCGCGCGCTTCCAGCTCGTCGTGCTCTCCAACAGCATCCAGGTGAATCCGGACGCGGCGGAGCGCAAGCGTTTCGCCGACTCTCTCGGCGTCGACGAGCTCTTCTATCCGGACAGCCGGCTTGCCGCCTTCGCCGACGAGGCGGGCATCCCGATCCTGCTGCTCGCCCCCGAGCTGCGCCGGATCGCGGAGGCGGACGGGCGCTGCCTGCACGGCTTCGAAGGCGGAACCCCATGCACGGGGCACTGGAACGCCGCCGGCCACCGGGCGGCGGGCGAGCGGATCGCGCAGACGCTGTGCGAACGCTGGGAGCGCTGAATGATCGTCGTCCCCGATCGACGACGCGGAAGGGGTGGACCGAGGTCTGGTACCGTTCGGCGGTTGGTCGTCGAGCCTCACAGGGTCCTTCCGGGCGTCCCGCATTGAAGGCCTCCAAGCGATTCGACGCCTGGTTGCTGCAGTACCTGCGCGTCTTGCGGCTGGGGGTCTGCTTCGCGAGACATGCGCACCACATCACCGTCGATGTGGCGCCCCGATCCGCGGAGTCCCCGGATGACGACCTCCTGGTGTTCACTGCGGCCGACGGCGTCTACCTGCGACGCTTCTTCCGCCCCTTCGCCGGGTCCCTGGTGGCCCACGTCCCGGGTCCGCGACTGCACGTTCATCTATACAACCCCGGAGCCGACGACTTCGCCCTGCTGAAGAGCGTTCAGCGCCAATTCCCGGACCTGCGGCTGACGTGGAGCCACGAGACCTTCGAGGCGGAGGACCTCGAGAGGCGCGCGAAGGCGTCCCCGCGGCAGAGCTGGAAGAGCCTCTACATCTGTTGCTCGCGGTTTCTCGCTGCGCAGGAGATCCAGCAGGCGACGGGAGCGTCGCTGCTCATCTCCGACATCGACGTCCTCTTCAACGGCAACCTCGAGGATCGCTTCACCCGCGACATCGCATGCGCCCTGCTGCTGCGCCCGGAGGAAGACGATCTCAGCAAGCGCGCGCTCGGAGGCGTGGTCTTCGTCTCCGCGAGCGCCGTCGGCCAGAGGTTCCTGGCGCGCGCCTGCGACCGGATCGCGCGCTTCCTCGCGGCGGGGTTCTATTGGTTCGCGTTCGACCAGTACGCCCTGTGGAGAGCCGCGCAGAGCATGCCGGCGGACGAGAGACGCAGCTGCTTCAGCCCGCTCACGGAAGCCGACGTCAGCTTCGAGCTCTCCGGGGAGGCGCTGATTCTCTATCCGAAGGGCGCGCTCAAGGACGAAGATCGGTATTCGAGCCTCGCCGGGGGCTATCGCGAAGGCCAGCGCGGGCCTTCGTGATCCGCGGCGTCAGCGCCAGTGCGAGAGGTCCCGACCGAGCAGCGCCCCGAGGCGCTCGACGTCCGGCGCGAATGCCGCGCGCAGGGTCTCCCGCAGCTCGGGAGACAACGGGGGGCGGACGGACTTCCGCGTGTTGCGTTCCTGCAGCCAGCGGCGCGCCCTGCCGATCGCCTCGGGCCGGCGCCAGCCCCGGAGCTCCCAGCTCACGGCCAGGTACGAGAGCGGCCAGGGCGGGTTCATGACGAATTGCTGGAGCCACGCGCTCTCGAACTCGCGGTTTGCGTTCTTGCGCTTGAACTCCGTGCGCCCGTCGTACTCGACGCCGACGAACTCGAGCAGCTCGCGGTACATCTTCACCGGATCCAGAGCCATGTCGTCATACACCACGACGTGGCAACGATGACGCCCCGCGGTCGTGAAGAGCCGCTCGAGCCGGTCGGCGAAGCTGCCGACCTCCTGGTACAGGAGCATCCGCGGCTCGCGGCAGCGCTTCGGCAAGCTTCGCCCCTCCGCGCGCGCCTCCTGGAGCTCCCATGCCCGCGCGAAGTCGGCCACGTCCTCGTCGAGCGTGTAGACCATGCGCGCGTGGTGCGAGTACACCATGTCGATCGGGTTGCGGACGGCGACGACGATCCGCGCCTCCGGATCGAACGCGGAGACGTGCTCCACGATCTCCGGATCGTATAGGTGGGACGTCGAGCCCTCCGCGATCACGAGGTGATCCGCGCTCAGATGGCGGAAGTAGCGTCGGAGGAGCTCGCGCGACCGATCCTCGGGCCGGACCGAGGACAAGAGCAGCGTGAAGAAGTGCGTCTCCTTCGGCTTCGAGAAGCAGATCTGCGGATGCCGGCCGAGCGCCTTCGCGAGGAAGGTGGTCCCGCAGCGCGGGCCGCCGATGATGAAGACGCTTCCCAGCGAGCGGCCCGCGCCGGGCAGACCGCTCGGGACGACGAATGACATTCTGATCCCCCTGCCCCACGCTGGCAGAGCGTGGCGTCCGGCGCAAGCCAAGAGGGACTAGAGCCCGAGCCGCTCCGCGATCGCCGCGCGCTGGCGGGTGACGTCGCCGAGCAGCACGTCGGACGACCGCGCGCGCTTGTAGAAGAGGTGCGGGTCGTACTCCCACGTGTAGCCGACGCCGCCGTGGATCTGGAGGTTCTCCGCCGACGCCAGGAGGTAGGCGTCGGCCGCGGCGGCTTTCGCGAGGCTCGCCGCGAGCGGGAGCTGCGTCGGGTCCTGTCCCGCCGCCCAGCCCGCGTAGTGCACGGCGGAGCGCGCGAGCTCGAGCTCGAGCAGCACGTCCGCGCACTTGTGCTTGATCGCCTGGAACGCGCCGATCGGCCGACCGAACTGGACGCGCTGCCTGGCGTAGGCGACCGCCATGTCGAGACAGCGCTGCGCGCCGCCGAGCATCTCGAACGCGAGGCACGCGCGCGCCTGATGGAGCGTGCGCTCGAGGCCCGCCGCCGCGGCGCCCGGCGCGCCGACGGCCGCCGCGCGCACGCCTGCGAACGTCACGCGCGAGACCCGTCGCGTGGGATCGAGCGCGTCGGGCGTCTCGATCGAGAGGCCCGCCGCACCGCGCTGGACGCGGAGCAGCGTGAGCCCCGCGTCGCCGCGCGTGCCCGGGAGCCGCGCCACGACGAGCAGGAGGTCGGCGACGGGCGCGTCGGTGACGATCGACTTGGCGCCGTCCAGCACGAAGCCGCCGCCCTGGGCGCGACACTCGACCGCGACGCCGGCGCCGTCCCAGGTGCCGACGGGCTCGACCCAGGCGAGGGTCGCCGTCCGCGCGCCGGACGCGAGATCGGGCAGCAGCGCGCGGTGGTCCGCTTCGCCGCCCACGTTCAGGATCGCGTTCGCGGCGAGACAGACCGTGGAGAAGAACGGGCCGGGCACGAGGGCACGGCCCAGCTCCTCCTGGGCGATGCCGAGCTCGAGCAGGCCGAAGCCCTGGCCGCCGTACGCGTCGGGCAGGTGCAGAGCCTGGAGGCCGAGCTCCGCGGCCATCGTCTTCCACAGCGCGGGGTCGTGGCCCTCGCGCGTGGCCATCGCGCGGCGCACCTCGGAGAGCGGGGAGCGCTCGTCGAGGAAACGCCGGAGCGTGGCGCGGAACTCCTCCTGCTCTTCCGAGAAGGCGAAATCCATCTGCTCTACTTCGTTCGCCTGCGGCTCGCTGCGCGCTTCGCTTGCCTGGGCTGTGCGAGCATGTCCATGCCCGCTAGATCTTCCGCTCGCGGCCTTCCCAGTAGGGGTCGCGCAGCTTGCGCTTGTAGAGCTTGCCGTTCGGGTCGCGCGGCAGCGCGTCCACGAAGTCGATGCTCTTCGGCGTCTTGTACTTCGCGATGCGGTCGGCGCAGAACGCCAGGATCTCGGCCGCCAGCGTGGGGCTCCCGGCGACGCCCGCGGCCGGCTCGATGACCGCCTTCACCTGCTCGCCCCAGTCCGCGTCGGGGATGCCGAACACCGCGGCGTCGCCGACCTGCGGGTGCGCGAGCAGGGCCGCCTCGATCTCCGCGGGATAGATGTTCACGCCGCCGGAGATGATCATGTCGTTCTTGCGGTCGCACAGGAAGAGGTAGCCGTCCCCATTCAGGTAGCCGATGTCGCCGACGGTGAAGAAGCCCTCGCGCCGGCTCGCCTCGGTCTTCGCCTTGTCCTTGTGATACTCGAAGGCCGCCGGGCCGAGCGCCATGTAGACCGTGCCCGCCTCGCCGGTGGGCTTCTCCTTGCCGTCGTCGTCGAGGATGCGGATCTGGGAGCTCGGCCACGCCTTGCCCACCGTGCCCGGGTAGCGGAGCCACTCCTGCGGAGTGACGAGCGTGCCGCCGCCCTCGGTCGCGGCGTAGTACTCGTAGATCGAATTGCCCCACCACTCGATCATCTTGCGCTTGATGTCCGGCGGGCACGGCGCCGCCGCGTGCACCATGGTGCGGAGGCTCGAGACGTCGTAGCGCTTGCGCACGTCCTCGGGCAGCGCGAGCAGCCGGTGGAACTGCGTGGGCACCATGTGGCTCGTCGTGACGCGCCGCCGCTCGATCTGCTGCAGACAGCCCTCGGGCGTCCACTTCTCCATCAGCACCAGCGTGTGTCCCATGTGGAGCGAGCAGCTCGCGAACGTGAGCACGGCGGTGTGGTAGAGCGGCGAGCCGCAGAGATGGACGTTCCCGTCCATCGGCTTGATGCCGAACATCCCGAGGAACGCGCCGAACAGCGTCGCCACGGTGTCGGGATCGAGCGGCGCGAGCCCGCGCCGCACGCCCTTCGGTCGCCCCGTCGTGCCCGAGGTGTAGAACATGACCGAGCCCGCCGCGCGATCCGCAGGCAGCGTCGTCGGCTGGCCCTGCTTCAAGTCCGCGTAGGAGCGGAAGCCCGGGATCTCGCCGATCGCGAAGCGCGCGTTCGCCGGGAACCCGAGCTCGTCCATCGCGGCCTTCGCGGTGGTCGCGAAGCGCGCGTCGGCCACGAAGGCCTTCGCCTCGCAATCCTGCACGATGTACGCGATCTCCGGCGCCGCGAGGTGGTGGTTGATCGGTGTGAGGTAGAAGCCGCCCTGGAGCGCCGCGAGGTAGAGCTCGATCAGCGGCGCGCCGTTCGGCAGCACGACGGCGATGCAGTCGCCCTTCGTGAGGCCGAGCGCGCGCAGGCCGTGCACGACCTGGTTGCAGCTCGCGAGCAGCTCGCCCGCCTTCCATTCCCTGCCCGCGGCGGGGCCGTCTTCGGGCTCGACGAGGGCGAGATGGTCGGGGTTGGCCTGGGCGAAGGCCCAGAAGCTCTGCGCCATGGTGATCGCTCCTGTGTGTGGCTAGGACCGCGCCTGCGACTGCGCGTACTTCTTCGCCCACGGATAGTCCGGCTTGCCGGAGGGTGAGCGCACGATCGAGTCCACGAAGTGCACCTCGCGCGGGGCCTTGTAGCCCGCGACGTGGGTGCGGCAGTGCGCGGCGAGGTCCTCGAAGCTGGGCCGCGGGCCGGGGCGCGCCTGCACGATCGCCGCGACGCGCTCGCCCCACTTCGGGTCCGGGATGCCGACGACGACCGCGTCGAACACCGCGGGGTGCGCCTTCAACGCGCGCTCCACCTCCTCGGGGTAGATCTTCTCGCCGCCGGAGTTGATGCAGATCGAGCCGCGTCCGAAGACCGTGATCGTGCCGTCGGCTTCCGGCCGCGCGAGATCGCCGGGCAGCACCCAGCGCACGCCGTCCTTCACGAAGAACGTGCGCGCCGTCTTCTCCTCGTCGCCGTAGTAGCCGAGCGGGATGCGGCCTTTGAGCGCGACCTTGCCGATGCGTTCCGAGCCCGCCGGGATCGGGAGGAGGTCGTCGTCGAGCACCGCGGTGTTCTCGTTCATGCGGAACTTGATGCCGCCCGTGGCCTGGAGCCCGCCGCCGTCGGTGCCCTGGGACCCGGTTTCGGAGGCGCCGAACGCGTCGATGATCACGAGGTTCGGGAAGTGCGCCTTCAGCTCGTCCTTCACCGCGGGCGAAAGGATGGCGCCGGCGGACGAGAGGACGGCCATCGACGAGAGGTCCCAACCAGGATCGCGTTCCGCAAGCGCGGCCGCCAGCGGGCGCGCCATGGCGTCGCCCACGAGCGACAGCGAGATCGGGCGCTCGTCGGAGACGAGCTGCCACACCGCCCGCGGGTCGAAGCGCGGCACGAGGACCGCCTTCCAGCCCTGGAACATCGCGATCATGGTTCCGAGCTGCGCCGCGCCGTGGATGAGCGGCGCCGCGGTCATGCCGGCGAGCGGGGGCTTCGTCGTCGCGCGCTCCGCCACCTCCTCCGGTCGATCGGGAGGAGGGCCGGCCGGGTTCGCGCCCATGAGGCAAGAGAAGAACGCATCCTCGTGTCGCCACATCACACCCTTCGGCATGCCCGTCGTGCCGCCGGTGTAGATGATGTACAGGTCGTCGGGCGAGCGCGGTCCGAAGTCGCGCTTCGGCGACGCGGCCGCCAGCGCCTCCTCGTAGAGCGCCGCGCGCAGGGACGAGAGGTCGGCGCCGCTGCCGTCCTCGACCGCGAGGTAGTGCTTCACCCTCGGGATGCGCGGCGCGATCGCCGTCACGCGCGGCGCGAGTTCGCGCTGGAAGAGCAGCGCCACGAGCTTCGCGTCCTCGACGAGGTAGCGGAGCTCCTCTTCGACGTAGCGGAAGTTCACGTTGATCGGAGCCGCCCGCAGCTTGAAGCAGGCGAACATCGCCTCCACGTACTCGGCCCCGTTGTACAGGTAGAGCCCGACGTGGTCGCCCGCGCCCACGCCCTGCGCGGCGAGGTGATGCGCCAGACGGTTCGCGCGCTCCTCGAGCTGCGCGAACGTGCGGCGCTGCGAGCCGACGACGAGCGCGTCGCGCTCGGGGACGACGTCGGCGAGGGACTCGAAGATGTCCGCGAGGTTGTAGTTCATCCGACTACGGGGCCTGTGCTCCCACCACCCACATCGAGAAGAACTGGGATCCGCCGCCATAGGCGTGGCCGAGGGCCTTCTTCGCTCCGTCCACCTGGTGCTCGCCCGCCATGCCGCGCACCTGGAGCGCGGCCTCGGCGAAGCGGAGCATGCCCGACGCGCCGATCGGGTTCGACGAGAGCACTCCCCCGGACGCGTTCACGGGCATGTCGCCGTCGAGGGCGGTCGCGCCCTCGTAGGTCATCTTCCAGCCCTCGCCCTCCTTCGCGAACCCGAGGTTCTCCATCCACATCGGCTCGAACCACGAGAACGGAACGTAGATCTCGGCGACGTCGAACTCACGGCGGGGATCGGTGATGCCGGCCTTCTTGTAGAGCTCCGCCGCGCAGTCTCGGCCCGCCCGCGGATTCACCTGATCGCGGCCTGCGAACATCGTGGGCTCGCTCTTCATCGCCGTGGCGTGCACCCAGGCAGGCTTGTTCGGGGCGCGCTTCACGGCGCCCGCCGACGCGAGCACCATGGCACAGGCGCCGTCGGAAGAGGGACAAGTCTCGAGGTAGCGGATCGGATCCCACAGCATGGGCGAGCTCGCGATCTGCTCGAAGCTGATGTCCGGGAAGACGAGGTGCGAGTACGGGTTCTTGAGCGCGTTCTTCCGGTCCTTCAGCGCGACACGGATGCCGGTGTCCTCGGGCGCGCCCGAGCGCCGCATGTAGGCGCGGATCAGCGGCGAGAAGTAGCCGCCCGCGCCCGCCACGATCGCCTGTTGGAACGGCACGTGGACGGTGAGCGCCCACATCGCGTTGCTCTCGGACTGCTTCTCGAAGGCGACGGTGAGCACGCGATCGTGCACGCCCGCCTGCACGAGGCTGGCCGCGACGATCGCGGTCGTCCCGCCGACGCTGCCCGCGGTGTGGACGCGGAGCATCGGCTTGCCCACCGCGCCGAGGGCGTCGGCGAGGTAGAGCTCGGGCATCACGACGCCCTCGAACATGTCCGGCGCCTTGCCCAGGACCACCGCATCGATGTCGCGGTAGGTGAGCCCGGCGTCGGCGAGGGCGCGGTCCGCCGCCTCGCGCAGCAGGCCGGCGATGGAGACGTCGATCCGCTTGACGTCGTGCTTGGTCTGTCCGACGCCGATCACGGCGCACGCCTGGCCCATCTAGTTCCCTTCCAAGACACACACGAGATTGTGTTGGAGGCATGGTCCCGACGTGGCGTGCGCCAGCGCGCGGTGCGCATCGCCCTCGAGGATGCGGTTCGCCGCCTCGCCGATGCGGGTCAGGCCGGCCACCATCAGCGCGTTCGCCGCGAGCGCCCCGCCCGAGGGATTGATCCGCACCCCGTCCGCGAGGCCGAGCGCCTCCGCCAGGATCAGCTCCTGGTGCGAGAACGACGCATGGAGCTCGGCCAGGTCGAGCCTGCCCGTGCGCGCGCCGGCCTTCTCGCCCGCCAGCGCAGTGGACGGCGACCGCGCGAGATCGCGCAGTCCGAGGTCGTGCGTCTCGATCCGGTGGTCGATGCCGCGGATCCAGGCCGGCCGCTTCACGGCCTTGCGCGCCACGTCGCCGGCCGCGAGCACGACCGCGGCCGCGCCGTCGGAGATGGGACAGCAGTCGTGCCGGCGCAGGGGCGACGCGAGATAGGGCTCGGTGAGGAGCCGCGCCGCATCGACGTCGCCGCGGAGCTGCGCGTTCGGGTTCGTCTTCGCGTGCCGGCGGCTGCGCGCCACCACCTCGGCCATGTCCTTCTCGGTGTAGCGGCCGGAGTCGAGCAGGGCGCGCGCCTGGAGCGCGGCGAGGCTCACGGCGTCGACGCCCAGCGGCGCCACGGTGTAGGGATCGAGCTGCAGATTCAGCACCGCCGCGGGATCGCCCATCGACGTCTTGCCGAAGCTGTAGACGAGGGCGGAGTCCACGTCGCCGGTCTGGATCTTCACCCAGGCCTCGTACAGCGCCCACGCGCCGTCCATCTCCACGTGGGACTCGGTGATCGGCGGCCATGCGCCCACGGCGTCGAGGGCGGACACGAACGCGAACGGCTGTCCTGCGACGTAGTCGCAGCTTCCCGACACCGTGAAACCGATCTCGCGCCGCGGCAGGCCGGACCGCGCGACGGCCTCGTGCACCACCGGCATCAGGATCTCGACCTCGTTCGCGTCGAGCCTGCGGCGCACGGAAGGCGCCTGCGCGAAGGAGATGACGGCAACGTCGCGCATCGTCTAGAGGTGCTCCTTGAACGAGTCGTAGGAAGCGTCGGGCTCCGCGATCGGCCGGAAGTGCCGGATGTTCCCGAAGCTCGTGCTCCACTCGTCCTTCGGGGCCCACACGGCTTCGACGCGCATGCCCATGCGCACCTCGCCGAACGGGCACTCCTGGATCAGCGCGAAGAACGGAATGTCCGCGCCGTCGAGCAGGATGTGCGCCGCAGCGTAGGGCGGCTTCACCGACAGGTTCTCCGACGGGATCCGCACGATGCAGAAGGTCGTGACCGTTCCCTTGCCGGAGATCTCCACCTCCTCCTGCGTGGGCACCCCGCAGCGCGGACAGGAGCCCCGCGGCGGCACGTAGACCTTGCTGCACTCCGGGCAGCGCTGGCCGAGGATGCGGCCTTCGGCCATCCCCTTCAGGAAGCGCGTCGAAGCTCGCCCCGCAGTGTAGGAGTACTCGAGGCGGATCGGCGTCTGGATGCTCTTCACGGGCTCGCTGGCCTCGACGGGCTCGCTCATCGCGCACCCTCGGCCGTGAAGCACTCGATGTCGTGGATGTCGCCCGTGCGCTCGCCCTTCCAGCGCACGCGCACGCGGAGCCCCGTGCGGACCTGCGCCTCCGACTCGGCGTCGAGCGCGTGGAGGAACGACGAATCCGCGCCGTCGAGCTTCACGAGCGCCCAGGCGAACGGCCGCTGGAACGGGTGCGCGCGCTTCGGACGCGTGACCCACGTCCACGCGACGACGGTGCCGGTGTCGGAGACGGGCTCGAACTCCGTCACGGGCGCGCCGGTGGCCGGGTCGTACTCCGGGGGCGGCACGAGTCGCCGGCCGTCGGAGACGCGGCCGGCCACGATCCGTCCGTCGCGGAGACCCGTGAAGAAGCGCCCGAGCACGGGCCCCACGCTTCGCCGGTAGGGATATTCGAGCACGTGGGGGGCAGTGAGCCGCCCCGCGGCATCGCCGGGAGATGTCATGGCCTCGACTCCGTCTCAACCCGGAGCGGCCGCCGGGGAGCCGGCCGGCCAGGTGTAGAACTGCTGACACCAGCGACGGAACACGGCGATCGGACCGTCGCCGTCGCAGAGGGCGGGCCGCGGCATGAAGACCTTGTTCTCCCAGATGGGGGTGTCCTCGCCCATCTGCTTCTCGATGTCCGCGATCAACGCCTTGCCCACCCCGCGCGTCACGTCCGCGTTGCCGATCTTCTTCACGGTGAACGAGAACCGCACGTCGACGTACTCCTCGTCGATCGGGATCACGGAGTTCACGAGCAGCGTCTCGACGATGCCCGTGAAGCGCGTGAAGCCGAAGCCGAAGCCGTAGTTCGTGCTCGCGATCTGCCCTTCGATCGGGCCGCGCGGCGTGGCCATCTTCGACTTCGAGATCACCCGCAGCACCGCGCCCTCCACCTCGGCGCGCGACTCCGGCACGTCGAGCGTGCCGTGCACGTAGTGGAAGTGAGCGCGGTCGACCGCGTTCTCCGCCATCTCCTGGTTGTGGGTCCGGATCTTCCAGCGCAGCCTCCGGTAGTCGGTCCAGTCGGGGTGACCGACCTCCGGAAGCTCCGGGAGCTCCCACTCGGGCGGCTTGCCCTCGGCGTGGTGCCACAGCATCACGAGCCCGTTGCGCTCGACCACCGGCCACGACCGACCCTGCGCCTTGGGCGGGATCCGCTTGGCGTAGGGCACCTCGACGCACTGGCCGGTCGCGTCGAGCCGCCAACCGTGGAATGGACACCGGATCGTGTTGCCCACGACGCGGCCGCCGATCGCGAGGTGCGCGCCGAGATGCGGGCAGTAGGCGTCGAGCACGCCCACCTTGCCGTCCTCGCCGCGGAAGGCCACGAGCTCCTGGCCGAAGTACGAGAGCTTCTGCACCGCTCCGTTTGCGAGCTCGTCGCCGTAGGCGATCTGGAACCAGCCGTTCGGGTAGCGGGGGAACGGAAAACGGGCCATCGATCAATCCTCTCCCATGAGCAGGGCGGCCGCGGTGCGCACCTGCTCCGCCACCTCGCGCGCCGAGTGCAGGCCCCCGGCCCAGCCCGAGAGCGACGAGAACCAGAAGTTGATCAGCACGAACGCGATCCGGCCCTCGCGGTCGGTTCCGTACGGAGCGTCGACGGGCTCCGCGACGTTCGGCGCCTCGCCCCGCTGCGCGGCGACGACCATCCGCGTCATGCGCAGCATGAAGCCCGCCACCTTCAGCGCCATGCCGAGGTCTCCGCCGGCGATCGAGCGCAGCACGGCCCGCGCGAAGTGCGGGCGGCGCGTGAGGCCGCTCGTGGCGCGCACGAAGAACGTCTCGACGCGCTCGAGCGCCGCGCCGCCGGTGACGGGACGGGCGACGATCGCCTCCTCGAGCCGCAGGACCTCCTCGTTCAGCGCGAAGAGGAGGATGTCCTCCTTGCTGTGGAAGTACTTGTAGAGCGTCCCGAGCGCGACGTCCGAGGCCTCGGCCACGTCCCGCAGCCGCACCGCCTCGAAGCCGCCCCCCTCGGCGAGCCGCACCGCGGCGTCCACGATGCGCCGCATCCGCTTCACCTGGCTCGCGGCGAGGCCGGCGATCGGGGGCGGAGCGGCGGGCCCGGAGGGCGCTCCGGGCTCGCCCGGTGCGGCGCGGCGACGTGCGCCGCCGGTCTTGGCGGCCTCGCGGCGCGCAGGGGCGGGGCTGCGGACGGGGGTGGTCACGCCCAGGATTAGAACACGTTTCAAAAAGGATGTCGAGGCGGGAAGGGCTCGGGACGGCCTCCGGCGGCCGTCCTCGGGCAGGCAGCGCCGCGGACCGCGCGGCGACCCGGGCGCGCGCGACGCGACACCGGCGGCGGACGCCGCGAAGGCTAGACGCCGGCCGCCTCGAGGATCGGGGGCAGCAGCACGCTCGTGTCGAAGTGCTCGCGCGCGATCGCGAGCGCCGCCTTCGCGTGTCGGGCGTAGTCCCTGCCCACCCGCTCGAGCCCCTCGGCGGCTTCCTGCGGATCGCTCCACGCGATGAGGCCGGTGCCGGTCGGCACGCGCGTCCCGAAGCCCGTGTCCTGGAGCACGCACGGGCGTCCCGCGCCGAGGAAGCACACGCTCCGGTCGCTGAACCAGCCGACCTTGAGCCGCGTCTGATCGTCCTTCTCGACCGAGAACTCGCCCTTCGCGCCCTGGATGTAGCGGCGGTACACGCCGGCGCCGTGCGAGATGCGGTAGGGATCCTCGAGCCTCCAGCCGTGGCTCGTGAAGCGCTCGCGCAGCTCGTCGGTCGGCGCCACGAGCGCGACCTCGAGCCGCTCCTTCGTCTTCGACGGCAGGTCCATCACCCGGTCGAAGTTCGGGTGCTTCGACCAGTAGTAGGTCTCGCCATCGATGACGACGTCCTTCCCCTTGTTCCGATACGTGGCGATCGTGCGCCAGTCGCCTCGCGGCTTCGGCGGGGACTCCCAGAGGTCGACGAGCACCGGCGGATGCGTCTTGCGCCAGGCGATGTCGCCCGCGGGCACCCTGCACGCCCTGGTCCCGATGTTCCAGCCGTAGGTGAAGTGCACGTCGTGCGCGCGCAGGAATTCCCCCGTGGCGGCGTCGCCGCCGGCGTACTTCACCTGCTCGAGGATCGGATCGGTCTCGATGTACACCACGCACCCGCGTCGCTTCTTCTCCGGATCGGGTCGGGAGGCGCCGCAGAGGTTCACGATCGCGTCCGCGTGCTCCATCAGCTCGTCGACGCGCTGCCCCTGCATGCCGTGCCAGCGCTTCGTGAGCGAGTCGTAGTACGCCCAGGCGTCGGCGAGCCCGTGGCGGCGGAACGTCTCGCGCAGGAAGCGCACGTTCTCGCGGGACGTGTCCACGATCGACTGCTCGAGCGGGGAGTACGGAGGCGCGCCCGAGTCCTCCACGTAGTACGTCTCGATCCCGAGACGCCGGAAGCCGATCACGTGGTGCAGCACCTGCCACGCCATCCCGCCCAGGGGGTACTGGCCCATCAGTCCGAGCACGACCACACGCTTCACGACACGGCCTCCTTGGCGTCCGGGGCCAGCAGGAACTGCGCTTCGTGGAGCCGCTGGAACAGCCCGCCCGCTCGGCGCAGCGCCTCGTACGTCCCGTGCTCGACGAGCCGACCGTTCTCGAGCACGAGCACCAGATCGGCACGGCGCACCGTCGAGAGCCGGTGCGCGATCACGAACGTCGTGCGGCCCTTCATCGCGCGCTCGATGCCGCTCATCACGAACGCCTCGGTCTCGGCGTCGAGCGCCGAGGTCGGCTCGTCGAGGATGAGGATCCGCGGGTCCTTGAGGAGCGCGCGGGCGATCGTGATGCGCTGCATCTGCCCCTGAGAGAGCGCCTGGCCCTCGGGGCCCACGTGCGTCGCGAGCCCTTGCGGCAGCGCGGAGAGGAACGACGTCACGCCCGCCAGCTCGGTGGCGCGGCGCACCTCCTCGGCGGTGGCTTCCGGACGGCCGTAGCGGATGTTCTCCTCGAGCGTCGCGGGGAAGAGCACGGGGGACTGGGGCACGATGCCGACGTGTCCGCGCAACGACTGCACCTGGAGCTGGCGGAGGTCGATCCCGTCGAGGAGGATGCGACCGGCGGTCGGATCGTAGAAGCGCGGCAGCAGCGAGACGAGCGTGCTCTTGCCCGCGCCCGTGGGACCGACCAGCGCGACGAGCGCACCCGGCGGCGCCTCGAACGACACGCCCTCGAGGCCGAAGCCGCCGCCCGGGTAGGCGAAGCTCACGCCCTCGAAGCGCACCTGGCCGCGCACGTCTGCGAGCGGACGCGCGCCCGGCGCGTCCTTCACCTCGGGCTCCGCGTCGAGCACCTCGAACACGCGGCGCGCTCCTGCCGCCGAGCCCTGGATGAGGCCCATGGTCTGGGAGATCGAGTTGATCGGGCCGTAGAGCGACGCGAGGTAGGTCACGAACACGATGATGTCGCCGGCCGAGAGCGCGCCCGAGAGCGCGAGCCGACCCCCGACGTACAGCACCGCCGACGTTCCGAGGGCGAGGAGCACGTTCACGACTCCCGAGTAGCCGGACTCGAAGACGTACAGGCGCAGGGCGGAGCCGAGGGCGCGCTGGGACGCCGCCATGACCCGCGCCTGCTCGCGCGTCTCGGCCGTGAAGGCCTGCACCACGTGGATCGCACCGACACCACGCTGCGTCTCCGACAGAAATCGGCTCTCGGTCTCGCGCTGCTCGGTCGCGAGCGCCGTCATGCGGCGCCCGACCGTGCGGATCGTGAGAAAGAGGAGCGGCGCCGTGCACAGGAAGATGCCGGCGAGCAGGGGATTGATCCGCACCATCACGACCGTCATGCCGACGAGCAGGACGAGCGCGGTCACGAACGGGAAGAGCCCGTTCATCGCCATCGACTGCACGGCGTAGGTGTCGAAGGCGATGCGGTAGACCAGGTCCTGGCTCGGCCGCCGGCCGAAGAAACCGAGCGACATCCGCTGCACGTGCGCCAGGAGCTGCGCGCGGAGGTCGCTCACCATGCGCTGACCGATGCCGATCGTGAGGCGGTTGAGGCGCACGCCGAGCAGCGCGAGCGTGATCTGGAGCGCGAGGAGCCCGGCGCACGCGGCGAGCAGCAGGGCGTGCGGGTTGGACGCGTCGAGCCCGAGGCGTCCGAGGGCCCGCGACGCGTCCTCTGCCAGCGGCTTGCCGCCCACGACCTGGTCGACCACCAGCTTGAGCGGCCACGGCTTCGCGATCTCGAGGACCGCGTTCAGCGCGACGCCTCCGAGGGCGATCGCAAACCGGCCGCGGTGGGGCCGGAGGTAGCGCCCGACGCGGCGGTAGATGCCCATGCGCGCCGGGTCTCTAGCCCTGCGGCAGCGCCCCGTTGCGCTCGGGCCGCAGCGGGTCGAGCGGCAGCGACTGGAAGGTGATCTCGACCGCGTGCCAGATGGTGCGGCCGAGCCGGTAGCCCTGGTAGCCGAGGAACCCCACGGTTCCGAGCAGGGCCACGACGAGCTGTGCGCCGAGCAACGTCTCCCCGCCGACGAATGCGAGGAGGGCCGCGAACGCGGTGATCGCCTGCACGCCCTTGGCGAGCGACGTCTCGCGGATGCGCACGCCGACGTCCACCTGGCGCTTCGCGCCCCCATGGTTCTCGATCAGCAGCTTGATCTCGGAACGCACCCAGACGCCGCGGGCGATCGACACGTCCCACGGCTCCCACCCGTTGTCGAGGATGATCGGGTACTTGCGCGGACGCAGGAAGTCGACGAGCGCGGAGATGCAGGCCTCCTTCTCGATGCCGCTCTCGTTCCAGTAGGACAGCACGTACTGGCGGCGGAAGACGTCGATGTCCGGCTTCTGGCGCAGCCGCGGGAACCGGATGCGCTCGACGCGCGAGAGACCCTGCGCACGGTGGCGGTTTCGCTCGATCGCGCGCATGAAGGGACCCAGATAGTTGAGCGCGGCGATCAGGAGCCGGGCGCGCCACGGCGGGACGGGCACGCCCTCCACGTCCACCTGCAGCGCGGTGTAGACGGCCTGCGCGATCGAGAGGCCGAGGAGCGTGAGGCCAGCGAGCACGAAGGTCGGCAGCGGCATCCCGAGGCCGTAGGCGAGCGCGCCGATGAGGGTGAGCCCGAGCCCCGCGGCGTTCCATTCGAGCGTCGCCGGGAGGTGTCGGAGCAGCGACGACGGCGCCTCGTAGAGCGTCTGGAAGAGCCCGCCGCCGAACGGACCCCAGTAGATGATGGGACGCCGTCCCAGGATGCCCGGACCGAGGTCGCTGTAGATGCGCCCGAGCCAGCGGGAGTTGCCGAGGAAGTTGAAGCGGTAGGGGTGCTTGAAGTAGAGCGCCGCCTCGGCGCGTCCGTAGCCCTTCTGCTGGTTCAGGTAGGCGCGCACCGTGGCACGCCTGCGGTGCCACACCAGCGCGGCGGCCGAGAAGCCGATCTTGTGACCCGCGTTCTGGAGCCGCCAGCAGATGTCCACGTCGTCGCCGGCGGAGCGGTAGATCGGGTCGAAGAGGCCGACATCGATCAAGTACTTGCGCCAGAAGGCCATGTTGCAGCCGGGGATGTGCTCGGCCTCCCAGTCCGAGAGCAGCACGTGGGTCGGCCCGCCCGGAGAGCGCGCCACCACCTCCTGCACCCAGTCCGACTCGGGCGGCGGGAGGTTCGGCCCGCCGACCGCCGCGAAGTTCTCCGAGAGGAGCCGGTGTACGAGGAACGTCAGCCAGTCGGAATCGACGGCGCAGTCGGAGTCGGTGAACGCCACGATCTCGCCGGTCGCGGCGAGGATGCCTTCGTTCCGCGCGACGGACAGACCGCGGTTCTCGTGCGAGATGAGCCGATACTGGGGATATCGCTCGGCGATCGCCTTCGTCCGGTCGGTCGAGCCGTCGTCGACGACGATGACCTCGTAGTTCGGGTAGCGCACGCGGTCGAAGCGCAGCGACTCCATGCACTCCTCCATCGTGCTCTCCGCGTTGTACGCGCAGACGACGACGGAGACCTTCGGAGCGGGGTCGGGGGCCTTCGGCAGCTCCGCGTGGTAGATCTCGCGCACCGCCTGGAACGCCGCCTTCGGCTTGCGGTCGCGCGTCACGAGGCCGAAGGACCAGTCCTCGATGTCGTGGCCGCCGGTGTGCCACTCGTCGGTGAACGAGAACACGATCGTGCCGGCGCAGCCGAGCTCCGCCGCCGCAGCCACGGTGTTCCCGATGATCTTTGCCTGCTCCCCTTCCCCCTCGCGCACCGAGTCGACACCGAACTCCGACAGCACGAGCGGCTTGAAGTCCGCCACGTTCTGCAGACGCGCCGCGTAGCGACGGAAGTCCGCCTCGCGGTGCAGGTAGACGTTGAAGGAGATGAAGTCGAGGAAGTTGAGCTCGAGGTACTCGGTCATCGGGAAGTTGGCGTAGGAGACGAGCGCCTGCGGATCGGTGGCGTGCGCCTCCTCGGTCAGCTCCTGGAGGAAGGCCTCGACCCGCGCCGGGCCGTACCAGCGCACGACCTGCGGCGGGAGCTCGTTTCCGATCATCAGCGAGAAGAGGTTGGGCGCCGACTTGAGCGACGCCGCGGCGTCGCGGACGCGGCCGCGGATCTCGTCCCGGTCCTCGCGGGAGTCGAGGAAGCGGACGTGCTGCGCCCAGGGGATCCCGACCATGAGGCGGAGGCCGAAGCTCTCCGCCAGCTCGCAGAGCCAGGGCGGTGGGACGTGGTAGACGCGGACGGTGTTGGCCCCGAGCTGCCGCAGCAGGCCGAAGTCCCTCTCGACCGCCCCCTTCTCCGGGAAGGGCTCCCCCAGCAGGTTGGCCTTGAAGGGCCCGTAGGAGACGCCCCGGACGAAGAATTTCCTTTCTCCGTCGAGCAGAAACATGCCTCGGGTGCGGATCCGATTCACGCCGGTGGGCCTCCCGGAGAGCCCGGCCCCATTGGACGAAAGCCCGGCCGACGGCCGGGCTTCGCGGGCGGGCACGTGGCTGTGACGGGAAGGGTCGGGGGTGGATTCGAGCCTGTCAATCAGGGTTCCGCCGCCTTCCCCTGCTCCCTACCGGGCGGTAAGGTGCATCCAGGCGGAGGAGGAAAGCATGGAAGCCCACCGGGGCACGTCGGATGTCTCGACCAGCCCGATGGAGATCTGCTGGCAGTTCGACTACGAGATCGGGATCGAGAAGCTCCGCGCCCTCTACTCGAAGTCGAAGCGGCTCCAGTGGGACGCCGAGCGCGACGTCGACTGGGACCGCGTCATCGACCCCGGCAAGCCGATCGTCGACGAAGGCCGCTTCGGCTTCGACCGCATTCCATTCATGCAGCGGCTCTCGCCACGCCAGCGCGAGTCCTTCACGGCCCACGTGTCCGCCCACCGCCTCTCGCAGTTCCTGCACGGCGAGCAGGGCGCTCTCATGGTGGCGGCCGCGCTGGTGCACGCCGTCCCCGACTACGAGGGCAAGCTCTACGCGGCTACGCAGACGATGGACGAGGCTCGACACGTCGAGGTGTTCGAGCGCTACATCCGCAAGCTCGCGGCCGTCTACCCGATGTCGCCGCCGCTGAAGCGTGTCATCGACGCCACCCTCCATGCGGACCACTGGGTGAAGATCGCGATCGGCATGAACATGATCGTCGAGGGCCTCGCCCTCGGCGCCTTCCACAACATGCGCCGCGCCACGTCGTGCGATCTGCTGCGCCAGGTGATCGAGTACGTCCTGCGCGACGAGTCGCGCCACGTGGCCTTCGGCAACGTCTACGTGCAGGACGCGATCTCGCACATGCACGCCGACGACCGCGAAGACGTCGCCGGCTTCGCGTTCGACGCGATCAAGCTGATGAGCGACGCCACCGGCGGCCCGGGGGGCGCCGGGCGCATGGAGCCCGACCCTGGCTTTCGTCACGCGCTCGTGCGGTCGGAGATCGACCCCGGCGACTTCGTGCGCGGTCTCGTGGAGGCGCGCGCGCTGGGGATCCGTTCCGACCAGGAGCCGGGCGCGATCCATTCCTTCCGCGACCTCATGATGCCCGCGCTCGTGCGCGTGGGCGCCGTGACCGATCGCACGCGCGCGCTCTTCGCCGAGGCCGGCATCCAGGTGCACGACGACGCGCGTGTGCTCGAGTCGCTCGAGGACCGCGACACCGGAGAGGTGGCGCCATGGGCGGACTGATCACCGCGCCCGGCCGGGCGCTCCGCGGCCGCCGTCGGGAGGCCGCGCCGCGGCAGTTCGCGGCGCGCCGTGCCCCGCGTCTCAAGGCCGGTTCGCGCCGGACCGAAATGCAACCCGAGGCCCGCTCCCGGGCGCGGAGACGCCATGGCTCAGATCAAGGGCACGGCGATGCTGCAGTGCGTGAAGGTGCTGCGCGCCCACCGCGACGCCGCGAAGGGCCTTCTCCCGGAGGAGCTCCACGCCTACCTCGAGAAGCGGATCGCGATCTCGGTCTGGTACCCCGAGTCGGACCACCTGGCGCTCATCCGAGCCGTCGGACAGATCATCGGAGCCGGCCGGCGGGACCTGTGGGAATTCCTCGGCCGTGCCAGCGCGAAGAACGATCTCACCGGCGTGTACCGCAACATGTTGAAGATCGGCGACACCAACGCCACGTTGCGCCGCGGCCCCGCCCTCTGGCAGGCCTATCACGACACCGGCCGCGTCACCGTGACGTGGACGGGAGAGCATCAGGCGAAGGTCGAGCTCGCCGACTACGGGCTCCCCTCGCTGGAGATGTGCGGGACCTTCGGCGGCTACTACATCGAGCTGCTGCACCTGTCCGGGGCCCGGGAAGCTTCGGGCGTCCATGCCGCGTGCCGGCTCGACGGCGCAGCCACGTGTGTCTGGCACGTGAAGTGGATGCCGGCCGAGGCCGACGCGGCGTAGGCGGATGCGGAGTGGCTTGCCGCTCGGCGCTGCCGGAGCGGGGCGGGACCCGGCCCAGCGTGCGCAAGCGTCCGCACGTGTGGTCACTCGTCATCGACTGCCAGCGCGCGTCAGGCGCCGCCGGCGAGGTTCATCGGGAATTGGCGGGTGGAGCGGAGGCGGCGGACGAGGGCGGGGAACGACGTCGGGAGCTGGTTGCAGTAGCTGATGAAGCCGGGGAGCGACGCGAAGGTGCGCTCGGCGGCGGCGAACACGGGGTCCGTGCGAAGCGTCTGCTCCTCGCGCACCAGCGAGGGGGTGTGCGGGTCGGCGCGGAACCGACGAACGTAGTCCAGCAGCCGCGCGTGATAGCCCGGGTCTTCGACGATCGCGGCGATCGTCCGCGCGCGCGGGTGCGTCCCCTCCACCATCGCTTCGACCTGGCGCTCGAAGTCCTCGAGGCCGTCGTCGAACATCTGGATCAGCTGGAGGTCGTAGACGGGGTTCAGGTGGACCACCTGCATCACGTGACCCACGATCGTGTCGCGCTCGGAGAGGAAGCCCGTCGGATCGATCATCGAGACGGGATCGTCCAGCACGCGCAGGAGCTGGTGGAAGCCGAAGCCGATCCCGATCTGCCGGTAGTAGTCGCGCGACGCCGGCTCGATCACGAAACGCAGCATGTCGAGGCCGCCGAAAACGAGCTGGAGGCGGGTCGGCCGCTCGGTGATGAAGCCCTTCGCCTGGAGCGCGCGCAGCCGGCGGTCGACCTCGGCGCCGTGCGTCCAGAGTCGCACCGTGCGGCCCAGGCGACGCAGCTTGGCGGCGATCTCGCGCGGCCCTCCGAGCGCGGCGCGCGCGAGCGTGAACGGCGACGCGGTCTGGCGCAGGGACCGCGGTTCGCGCGCGTCGGGGGACGCCGTGTTCATGCCACCCTCTCCCTCGCATTCGCCACGCGCCGAGGTTCCCGAAGTTCGTCGCCTCCCGGCGCGGGCGGCCACCCCGCGAACGCTACACACCTCGGGCATAGTGCGCTGCTCCGAGAAGCGGCGCACGGGGCTCGAGGGCCACGGTCACGTCGAGGCTCTGCATGAAGGACGCGAAGCGTCCCTTGTCGTTGAAGGCCTGGAGGAACGGGCCCGACTCGAGCGCGGCCAGGATCTTCGGCGCGATGCCGCCGCCGATGAAGACTCCCCCCTCGGCGACGCAACGGAGGGCCATGCTCCCGGCTTCCGCACCGTAGACCTGCACGAAGATGCGGAGCGCGTTCTCGCAGAGCGCGTCGTTGCCCGCGAGGGCGAGCTCGCTGATGGCCGCGCTCGGATCGCCCGTGGCCAGGCGCTCGGCCACCCACGCCGGCTCGGGATGTCGTCCGGTGTCACGCAGGAAGCGGTAGACGTTCAGGAGACCGGGGCCCGAGAGGATGCGCTCGAAGCTCACGTGGCCGCCCTCGTACTGGGGGCGCAGATAGCGCAGCAGCTCGATCTCCTCGTCGGACTCCGGCGCGAAGTCGGCATGGCCTCCTTCGGACGCGATGGGATGGTGGCGTTGCCCGTCGAAGTAGAGCATCGCCTGCCCGAGCCCGGTGCCCGCGGCGATCACGGCGACGTTGCCGCGCAGCCTCGGGCGCGCGCCCTCCTGGAGCACGTGGAGCTGCGGCGCGTCGAGGAAGAGCGTGCCGTACGCCGCAGCCTGGAGATCGTTCAAGAGCTTCACCCGCGGCGCCCCCGTCGTCTTCTCGAGCGCGCGCTCGTCGAGAGTCCAGGGCAGGTTCGTCGCATGCGAGCGCCCGTCGATCACGGCGCCCGCGATGCCGAAGCACGCGGCGGCGAGCCGTGCGCCCTTCGCGTCGCGTGCGAGGAAGGTCGTCACGATCTCGTCGAACGTCGCGTGCTCGCGGCTCGGAAAGCGCTCCTCGCGCACCACGCGCAACGCGGCGCCGTCCACCTCCTGGAACAGCGCGAGGACCGTCTTGGTGCCCCCGATGTCCCCGGCCAGGATCACCCGCGCGTCACCTTGGTGTGTGCGAGCTTCGAAGCAGCCGCGGCGTCCACGATCCACATCAGCACGCCCTTGGCCGGGCGCACGCGCTGCGCCGGCAGGCGCTCCGGATCGGGGGCGCCCTCGAGCACCTCGGCGAGGATCGACGCCTTCTCGTCGCCCGCGGTCAGGAAGATGACCTGCCCTGCCCGGTCGATGAGCGGATAGGTGACGGTCATGCGGTAGGAGTCGAATTGGGGGACGAAGTTCGGCACCACCCAGCGCTTGCGCTCGCGCAGCGCCGTCGTCCCCGGGAAGAGCGACGCCGTGTGGCCGTCGGGCCCGAGACCGAGCAGCACCACGTCGAAGGACGGGGGGGCCGCGGCGCGCGGGACGTCGAACGCGCGCGCGATCTCCGCCTGGTAGTCCACCGCGGCTGCGTCGAGGTCCGCGCGGTCGCCCTCCATGCGGTGGACGCGATGGGGAGCGAGCGGGACCTTCGAGAGCAGGGCCTCGCGCGCCATGCGGTAGTTGGAGTCCTCGTGGTCGGGCGGGACGCAGCGCTCGTCGCCGAAGAAGACGTGAACGCGTCTCCAGTCGATCATGTCCCGGAACGGCGCCTCGGCGAGGAGCTCGTAGGTGCGCTTCGGCGTCGAGCCGCCCGAGAGCGCGAGGCGCAGGTTGCGTCCCTTCGACTGCACCTTGCGCGAGATTCGCACGAGCTCTCCCGCCGCCGCACGCGCCACGGTGTCTGCGTCGGCGAGCACGCGCACCACCGGGCCCGCGGCCGCCTTCCTGCGCGACGCCCCGGCTCCCGCGGCCTTGTCGGACGCGGAGCCCGCGGACGGCGGATTCGATCCGTTCGCGCGCGACTTCGTCATCGCAGGAGGGCCTCCGCCATCTGGCGCGCGAGCGCCAGCGTGTCCTCGAAGAGCGGGTCGTGGAAGAGCTTCGCGAGCTGTCTCGCGACGAGGGCGGCGACGGGCTCCCGCGGCGCCGACAAGACACGCGTGGGTGTAGATCCGCCGTCGGCGCGCACGGTCAGGCGGTCGCGTCCGTCCCATTCGAAGGTCGCGCCCGCCCGCCCACTCCCGGTCCGCCAATGCACCGACACCGCCCGCAGCTCGGGCTCGCCCTGGGGGAGCCGCCGCACGGTCACTCCGATGGGGCGCTCGCCGGCCCGGAAGCCAAAGGTGACCTCGACGCCGGGCGCGACCTTCCCGCCCGCGGGCTGCCAGCCCAGCAGGCCCGCGAGCCAGCCGATCAGGAACCAGGCCTGCGGCAGCGCGTGGGGGCCGTGCTCGATCACCACCTCGTCGATCGCCCCGAGAGCGCCGGGGGCGACCTGGGGATCGAGCGTCTGCGCGATCAGCCGCCGCCAGGGCTTTCCACGCCGCCACGCGAGGTCGGAGACGACGGTGCTCTTCTCCGCACCCGCCGCCCAGCCCGCCATCGACACCACGCCGCGCGCGGGATCCGGCCAGCCCACGCTGTCGTAGATCACGTGGTCGGCCATCGACGCCAGGTCGTCGAAGAGCCCGCCGGCCAGCGGAGGCGGTGACGAGCCGGTCCACCAGAGCGCAGTCGGGAGGTCACCGAGGAGGAGCGGCCGCGCGGCCGAGGGCAGGCGCTGCACGGCGGTCTTCGAGGCCGAGAGCGTCACGTGCTCGGAGCAGATCTGACCGCCGCCGCCCGCGAGATGACACAGCGCAGAGACGCTCGCCGCGAGCCCGCCGGATGGGTGGTCGGCCTCGCCGACGAGGAGCAGCACACGCGAGGGATGCTTCTCGACGATCGTTCCGATGTCCTCGGGCAGGCGCTGCGCCTGCTCCTGCGTGGCGCAGTAGACGAGGAGGTTCGACATGCAGGCCCGCGTCGCGGGCTCCATGCCCGCCGCCCCCGCCGTGACGCCGCCGGCGGGCTCGTCCCAGAGGCCCGCGAGCTCGCGCTCGATGGCGGCCACGTCGACGACCCGGGCCTCCGCCTCGCTCACAGGGTCCGCCAGCGGCGGCCGTCGGCCTCGATCAGCTTGTCGGCCTCGAGGGGGGCCCAGGTGCCCGCCGGGTACTGCGGCAGCCAGCGCGTGCCACGCTCCTGCCACGTGGTGAGGAGGTTCGTGATCCACGTCCACGACGCCTCGACCGCATCGCGCCGCATGAAGAGCGTCGCATCGCCGGCCATCACGTCGAGCAGGAGCCGCTCGTACGCCTCCGGCGTCTGGTCGCCGAACGTCGTGCCGTAGCGGAAGTCCATCTTCACCGGGTAGATCCGCACCTTCGGACCGGGCAGCTTCGTCGCGATGCTTGAGCGAGAGGCCCTCGTCCGGCTGGATGCGCACCGTGAGCACGTTGGGCTCGAGCGGCGACGCCGGCGTCGGCGTTGAACAGGATGGGCGGCACGTCCTTGAACTGCACCGCGATCTCGCTCGCGCGCTTCGGCAGCCGCTTGCCCGTGCGGATGTAGAAGGGCACTCCCGCCCAGCGCCAGTTGTCGATGAAGCACTTCAGCGCGACGTAGGTCTCCGTCGTCGAATCCGGCTTCACGCCCGGCTCGTTGCGATAGCCCGGCACCTCGACGCCGTGATGGAAACCCCGCCGCGTACTGCGCGCGCACGACCGAGGCGTCGACGTCCCGCCCGACGATCGGCCGCAGGCAGTGGAGCACCGCGAGCTGGTGATCGCGCACGACGTCGGCCGAGAGCGACCACGGGGGCTCCATCGCGGTGAGGCACAGCAGTTGCAGGATGTGGTTCTGCACCATGTCGCGCAGCGCCCCGGCCTCTTCGTAGTAGTTGGCGCGCGTGCCCACGCCCTCTTCCTCGGCCACGGTGATCTGCACGTGGTCGACGTACTTGTGGTTCCAGAGCGGCTCGAAGATCGAGTTGGCGAACCGCATCACCAGAAGGCTCTGGACGGTCTCCTTGCCGAGATAGTGATCGATCCGGAACACCTGACTCTCGTCGAATACGCGCGCGATGCGTCACGTTCAGCTCCCGGGCGCTCGCCAGGTCGTGGCCGATCGGCTTCTCGACGATGATGCGGGTGAAGGGACGACCCGTGGGCGGTCGCACGAGCTCCGCGGATTGGAGGTGCTCGACGCATGTGCCCATCACGCTCGGCGGGATCGAGAGGTAGTAGATGCGGTTGCCCGGAACGCCGCAGCCGGGCTCGACCTCGTCGAGCCGCTGTCGCAGCGCGGCGTAGGCGGCCGGATCGTTGAAGGCGCCCCGCACGAAGAAGAGATTCTTCGCGAAGTGCTCGAAGGTCTCCGGATCGAGCGCGCGGCGCGAGTGCTTCTCGATGCCCTCGCGCGCGAGCCTTCGGAAGCCCGCGTCGTCGAGGTCGGTGCGCGCGAAGCCGACGACGGCGAAGTTGGCGGGCAGCACGCCGTCGCGCATGAGATTGTAGACGCCGGGCAGGAGCTTCCGGCGCGAGAGATCCCCGGCGCCGCCGAAGATCACGAGCGTGCACGGCTCGGGGATCAGCGTTCTCGACAGCCCCACCGTCAGAGGGTTGTGGGACGCGGTCTCCATGCCTCCTCCCGGTGTCACGTTCCGACGCGTCTCCGAACCTCGACCCGGCTCCCGTGCTCGACGATCACCGCGTGCGTCATGCCGAGGAAGAGCCCCGTGCCGACGACCCCGGGGATGGCCCGCACCTCGCGCTCGAACCGGCCCGGGTCCTCGAGCGGATGGATGCCGCAGTCGAGGATGGCGTTGCCGTTGTCGGTGACGTACGGCCCGCCATCGTCCGCCTTGCGGAGCCGTGGATCGCAGCCCTGCTCGCGCAGGCGGCGCGTGGCGAGGGCCAGGCCGAAGGGGACGACCTCGACCGGAAGCTTCCCGCGCGCGCCGAGCTTCGGGACGAGCTTCTCGGCGCCGACCAGGATCACCAGCCTCCTGGCCGACGCGGCGACGATCTTCTCGCGCACGAGCGCTCCGCCGTAGCCCTTGATGAGGTCGAGGTTCGGATCCACCTCGTCGGCCCCGTCGACGCAGACGTCCAGGACCCCAGCTTCGGCGAGCGTGACCAGCGGAATGCCCAGCTGGCGAGCCAGCGCCTCGGTCCGCTCCGAGGTGGGGACCCCGCGCACGCGGAGGCCCGCCTTCACCCGATCGCCGAGCGCCTGGACGAAGGTCGTGGCCGCGCGCCCCGTGCCGAGACCGACGAGGTGTCCGTCCTCGATGAAGTCCAGCGCCCGCTCGCCCGCGCCCATGCGGCCAGTCTACACGGCCCGGGGCGGCGGGGCGGCGGCCGGATCCCGCACGGCGCGGTTGTGGGGCCGCGCGCGATCGGTCAGGCTTGCGCGTCCGCGCGGGCCCGGGCCCGGAACGGACGAGGAGCGACGGGCGATGGACGCGTTGAAGCAGGCGATCGAGATCTTCCTCCATCTCGATCAGCACCTGAACGAGTGGGCGGGCGTGCTCGGACCCTGGCTCTATCTGCTGCTGTTCGTGATCGTCTTCTGCGAGACCGGGCTCGTCGTGACGCCGGTTCTGCCCGGCGATTCGCTGCTCTTCGCGACAGGAGCGCTGTGCGCGATCGAAGGCACACCGCTCTCGCTGCCCCTCATGATGCTCGTGCTGATGACGGCCGCGATCCTGGGCGACGCGGCGAACTACGCGATCGGTCACTACCTCGGTCCCATGGTCTTCACGAGCGAGCGCTCGCGTCTCTTGAACCGCAGGCACCTCGAACGCACGCAGATGTTCTACGTCCGCCACGGGGGCAAGACCATCTTCCTGGCGCGCTTCGTTCCGATCGTCCGCACGTTCGCGCCGTTCGTCGCCGGCATCGGCCGCATGAGCTATGCGCGCTTCGGCGCGTGGAACGTCTCGGGGGCGATCGTCTGGGTCGTGTCGCTCTGCACAGCGGGATACCTGTTCGGCCAGATCCCGATCGTGAAGCGGAACTTCGAGGTCGTGATCCTCGCGATCGTCGCGCTCTCCATCCTTCCGATCGCCGTCGAGTACGTGCGCTCCCGTCTCCAGGGGAGCGAAGCGAGCGCGTAGGCCGCGGGCTCTCCCCGGTGCTCCAGGAGCTCAAGCGCGTCGGCGTGCTGGTCTCGCTCGACGACTTCGGCACGGGCTTCTCCTCGCTCCCGTTGCTGAAGAGCATCCCGGTGGACGCCCTGAGGATCGACCGGTCGTTCCCCGCCTGACGCGGAGCTAGAAGAGCTCGGGCTCGCCTTCGGCCGCGACGCGGAACGCCTCGATCACCTCGGTCGGCGCCTGCACGAGCTCGATCAGCACGCCCTCGCCACCAATCGGTGCCTCGGGGCTGCCCTTCGGATGGATGAAGCAAACGTCGTAGCCCGCGGCGCCCTTCCGGACGCCGCCGGGCGTGAACCGCACCCCGCGCCCCGCGAGCCACCCCACCGCCGCGTGGAGATCGTCGATCCAGAGCCCGACGTGGTTCAGCGCCGGCTCGTGGACCTTCGGCTTCTTCGCCGGATCGATGGGCTGCATCAGGTCGATCTCGACGCGCAGCGGCCCGGAGCCGGCCACGGCGATGTCCTCGTCCACGTTCTCCGACTCGCTCGTGAACGTCCCGACCGGCGTCAGCCCCAGCGTGTCGACCCACAGCGTGCGCAGCGCGGCCTTGCGGGGCGCGCCCACCGCGATCTGTTGGATTCCGAGGATGCGGAACGGGCGGTCGGACATGGGCGGCTCCTTTCCGGGCAGCGAGGGCGGGGCGAGGGTACCCTCGCGTTCCCATGCCTGCCGCCGCCCCGCCTCCGTGCGCCCCCTCCGCCGCGCCTCCGAAGGCCACCGTGCACTTCCGCTCGCTCGGGTGCCCCAAGAACCGCCTCGACTCGGAGGTGATGCTGGGAACGCTCGCCCTCGACGGCTACGCCGTGGCCGAGCGGCTGGAAGACGCGGACGTGGTCGTCGTGAATACGTGCTCGTTCATCGACAGCGCCCGCGAGGAGTCGATCCAGGCGATCCTCGACGTGGCGGACCTGCGGGAGTCCGGCCGGCTGCGCGCGCTGGTCGTGGCCGGCTGCCTGCCGCAGCGCTACGGCGCCGAGCTCGCGAAGGAGCTGCCGGAGGTCGACGCGTTCGTCGGCACCGGCCGCTTCCCGGAGATCGCCGGGATCCTCGAGGAGACGCTCGCAGGCCGGACCCGGGGCATCTACGTCGACGCCGGTCGTACACATCTGTACGACGAGCGGTCCCCCCGCCTCCTGATCGGTCCCCGGCACACCGCGTACGTCAAGATCAGCGAGGGGTGCGATCGCATCTGTGCGTTCTGCGCCATCCCGGGGATCCGCGGGAGGTTCCAGAGCCGGCGGCCCGAGTCCGTCGTCGCCGAAGCGCGCCAGCTGGCCGCGGCCGGCGCGAAGGAGCTGAATCTCGTCGCGCAGGACGCCACGGCGTTCGGCAAGGACCTGCCCGGGCGCCCGTCCCTCGCCTCGCTGCTCCGCGCGCTCGGTTCGGCGGAGGATCTCGCCGGGATCGCATGGGTTCGACAGCTCTACGTGTATCCCACGGCGGTGACCGACGACCTGATCGACGTGCTCGCGGGCGGGAGTCGCGTGCTTCCCTACGTCGACGTGCCGCTCCAGCACGCGAGCGACTCCGTGCTGAAGGCGATGAAGCGCGGCGCCACCGAGGCGCGCCAGCGCGCCCTCGTCGCGAAGCTGCGCGCCCGGATCCCGGGTCTCACGCTCCGCACGACGTTCATCGTGGGGTTCCCCGGCGAGACGGATGCGGACTTCGCCCGACTCTGCGACTTCGTGCGCGAATCGCGCTTCGACCGCGTCGGCGTGTTCCGCTACTCCGACGAGGAGGGCACGGCCGCGGAGCGCTACGAGGGAAAGGTGCCGCGCGCCGTGGCGCGGCGGCGCCATCGCGAGCTGCTCGCGATCCAGCGCGAGATCATGGCCGAGAAGCTGGGGGCGCTGGTGGGGACGGAGGCGACGGTGCTCGTCGACCACGGCGGGCGCAGCGTCGGGCGGGGCCGGCTCCCGACGCAGGCGCCGGAGATCGACGGCGTGGTGTTCCTGAAGGCTGCCGGAGGCGTGGCCGCCGGCGATCTGGTACGCGCGCGGATCACGGGCGTGCGCGGGGCCGATCTCGAGGCCGAAGCGCTCGCGCCCGCGGCCTGAGCGCGGTCCCGGCGCGAGATGGCGCGCTCGCGGCGATGGCGGCTGACGTTCCTGGGTGTGGCTGCGCTCGTCTTCTCGGTCGCCTGGTGGCGGGAGCGCGCGGCAGACGCTCCGCCGGCGCAGGTCGACCCCTCGGAGCTCGAAGGAACGTCCCCGGCTTTCACGTCCTCTTCCGGGGGGAGCTCGCCGGGAGGGGAGGCGCTGCCCGGGTCGCTGCGCGGAACGGAGGTCGACGGAGCGCTCGCGGTCGGCGCCGACGGACGGCTCATCGTGGGACCCGACGCGGTGCGCCTGTTCGACTACTTCCTCGCCACCACCGGCGAGGAGCCCGCGGCTGCCGTCCGCGCGCGCATCGTCGCCCACGCGCGGCGCGCGCTGCCCCCCGACGCGGCCGCCGAGGCGGTTGCATTGCTGGACCGCTACCTCGCGTATCGCGAGCGGATGCGCGCCCTCGCCACGGGCGACGCCGCGCCCTCCGACCTCGAACGGCGGCTGCAGTGGGTGCGCGAGCTGCGCCGCGAGGTGTTCGGGGCGGAGATCGCGGAGGCGCTCTTCGGGCAGGAGGAGGAGGTCGTCCGCGTGGACCTCGAGCGGCGGCGCCTCGCCGAGGACGCGTCGCTCGCGCCGCAGGAGCGCGCCGCGCGGATGCAGGCGCTCGAGGAGCAGCTTCCGGAGAGCATCCGCGACGCACGCCGACGCGCCACGGCGCCCCAGCGCGTCCGCGCCGAGGTGGACGCGTTGCGTGCCGCGGGCGGCAATGACGCGGACGTCTTCGCGCTGCGGGAGGCGGCGTTCGGCCGCGCGGCCGCCGAGCGCCTCGCCGCGCTGGACGCCGAGCGGGCGCGTTGGAACGCGCGGCTCGCGAGCTACACGGCCGCACGCGACGCGATCGCCGCCGATTCGAAGCTCGCGCCGGGCGAGCGCCGCGACGCGATCGACCGGCTGCGCAGCGCGCGCTTCGACGCACGGGAGGAGCTGCGGGTCCGGGCGCTCGAGGAGGCCGCGAGCGCGGCGGAGTCGGCGCGGAGCGAGCCGCCCGCGCCCTGAGCCCCCCGTGGCCGTGGCCCATGCCCGCGCGGAGCGGCGGCGCGCGGAATTCCTGGCAGAATCGCGCCGTGCTGCGCCGGCGCTCCGCCTGCTCCCTCCGGTCCAAGGTCGCTGCCGCCGTCCTCGGCTGCGCGCTCGCGGCGGCGGGCGCGAGCCGAGCTGCACCGGCGGGCGCGACTCTCGCCGCCGCCGCGCAGGAGCTCGTTGGCGTAGGACAGGGCGTGTACGTCGAGAGCTCCGACGGCACCGTCCTCGTCGCGCAGGCGGCGGATCTCGCGGTCCATCCCGCGTCGGTCTCGAAGGTGCCGACGACGCTCGCCCTCCTCCGCACGCTCGGCCCGGGGCACCAGTTCGAGACGGGCTTCGCCGCGTCGGGCCCCGTAGTCGGAGGCGTCGTGCAAGGCGACCTCGTCGTCGATGCGTCGGGCGACCCGTATCTCGTGGACGAGAACGCGCTGCTGGTGCTCGAAGCGCTGCGCGACGGCGGCGTGCGCGAAGTACGTGGGCGTCTCGTCGTCCGCGGTCCGTTCATCTTCGACTGGGAGAGCCAGGGGGCGGGCGATCGCCTGCGGCGCGTGCTCGCGGGCGGGGCGCCGGCCGCCGCCTGGGAGGCCATCCGCGGCGGCGGCTCCGCCCCGGCCCGCCCACCGGCGATCCGCTTCCAGGACGACCCCCGCGCAGCGCGCGCGGCCGAGACGCTCCTCGTCACCCACCGCTCCCAGCCTCTCGTCCCGCTCGTGAAGGCGCTGAACGGCTACTCGAACAACGTCTTCGCGCCCTTCGCCGCGGCGGCCGGCGGCGTCGACCAGGTCGAGGCGATCGCTCGCGCGAGCGTGCCGGCCGAGATGCGGGACGAGATCGTGCTGGGCGACGGCGCCGGCGCGAGCCCGCGCAACCGGCTCTCGCCCCGCGCGACGGTCGCGCTGCTGCGGGCGCTCGACGCCGAGCTCGCGCGGTCCGACCGGACGCTTGCGGACGTGCTGCCGGTCTCGGGGGTGGACGAGGGAACGCTGCGCCACCGCCTCGACGGCCCGGGCGAGCGGGGTGTGGTGACGGGGAAGACGGGGACCTACGGCGACTACGGGGCGTCGGCGCTGGTGGGTGCGGTGCGGACCCGCTCGCGCGGCACCGTCTACTTCGCAGTGCTGAACCACGGGGTGCCGGTGGAGGCCGCGCGCGAGCGCCAGGACGCCTTCGTCCGCGCGCTCCTGGCCGAGGTCGACCCGGAGCCGTGGCCCTACGTCCGCGACGAAGCCCCGGCGTTCACGCGCGCGAAGGTCGTGCCGACGGCGGCGCTGGCCGCCGATCACGCGGCCGCGCGGTAGCCCCACGCGACGAAGTAGCGCTCGCTCGTGCCCTTGCGGCTGGCCTCCGGCCGGAGGGTCTTCGCCTTCTCGAACAGCGGCCGGAGCGCGCGCACCGCGGCGTCCGCCTCGGGCCCGTCCATCAGCTTCACGAGGGCGTTCCCGCCGGGTGCGAGGAGCTGCGGGAGGAGCGCGGCCACGGCTGCGAGCAGCTCCTCCTCGCGCGCTCGGTCCGTGGCGCGGACGCCGGTGAGCTTCGGCGCCGCGTCGGACAGGAGCGCGTCTGCCCGCCCGCCCAAGGCGTCGAGAATCGTTTGCGCGACGCCCGGTTGCGAGAGGTCTCCCTGAATTGAGATTACGTTCGCAAGCTTCAACGGGGGATCGATCGGCGCGACGTCCAGGCCGACCACCCGTCCGCTGGGCCCCACGACCTGGCTCGCGATCTGGAGCCAGCCCCCGGGCCAGCAGCCGAGGTCGACGACGCGCGCTCCGCGCTTCATCAGCCGGTGGGCGCGCTGCATCTCCTCGAGCTTGTACGCTGCCCGAGAGCGGTAGCCCTCGCGCTTGGCGCGCTCGTAGAAGACGTCCTTCCGATCGTAGGGCACGGCCTCAGGCGCACGCCCGGCTACGCCGGGCGGACGCGGCCTCCGTTCGCCTGCGGCTCACTGCGCGCTCGCTGTGCTTGCTTGCGGCTCAGCGGGAGGCGACGGCCGGGCGGACGCGCACGACGGCGTTCGGGTGCCCGGGCACCGAGCCGCGGATGAAGAGCAGGTTCCGCTCGGCGTCGACCTTCGCCACGAGCACGTTGCGCGTGGTCGTCCGCGCATTCCCGTGCCGGCCCGGCATGCCGAGGCCCTTGATCACCTTGCCGGGGTCGCTGTTCGAGCCGATCGAGCCGCCATGGCGGAAGAACTCGTGGGTACCGTGGCCCTCGGTGTGGACCGCGAAGTTGTGCCGCTTGACCACGCCCGAGGTGCCGCGTCCCTTCGAGGTGCCGATCACGTCGACGACCTGGCCCTTCGCGAAGAGATCGGCGCGGATGGCCTGACCCACCTCGTACTTTGCGGCATCCTCGGCCGCGACCCGGCTCTCCTTCAGCGTCCGGAGCGGCGCGAGGTTCGCCTTCTGGTAGTGGCCCTTCAGAGCCTTGGAGACGCCCTTGGGGCGGCGCGTGCCGAACCCGAGCTGGAGGGCGGAGTAGCCGTCGGTCTCGGCGGTCTTCTTCTGCACGACCGGGTTCGGACCGGCCTCGAGGACGGTGACGGCGACGCTCTGGCCGTCCTCATCGTAGAGGCGGGTCATACCGATCTTGCGGCAGAGAAGCTCGATGGCCACGGCGGGGTTCCTCGGTCTCGGGGGGCGTGGGGTTCCTGAAGCGGGCGGCAATATAGGGGGGGTGTCCAGGCATGTCGACCCATTCTCACGCAGTGACCCTGATTCCCGGGGACGGCATCGGCCCCGAGGTGACCGAGGCTGCGGTCCGCGTCGCCGAGGCGGCGGGCGCCAAGATCGACTGGCGGCGGGTCGAGGCCGGTGCCGAGGTCGTCGCCAAGTACGGCAGCCCGGTCCCCGACCACGTCCTCAATGCGTGCCGCTCCACCCGGGTCGCCCTGAAGGGCCCCATCACGACGCCGATCGGCGAGGGCTTCCAGAGCGCGAACGTGACGCTGCGCAAGGCGCTCGACCTCTACGCCTGCATCCGTCCCGTGAAGACGATCCCCGGGGTCGAGTCACCCTTCTCCGAGGTGAACCTGATCGTCGTGCGCGAGAACACCGAGGGCCTCTACTCGGGGCTCGAGCACCGCATCGCGCCGGGCATCGTCGAGAGCCTCAAGATCGTGACGGAGAAGGCGTGCACCCGGATCTCCCGGTACGCGTTCGAGCTCGCCGAGCGCATGGGGCGAAAGCGCATCCATGCGATCCACAAGGCGAACATCATGAAGCTCGCCGACGGGCTGTTCCTCGAGTGCTCGCGCAAGATCGCCCGCGAGTATCCGGAGATCGAGTACAAGGAGATGATCATCGACAACTGCGCGATGCAGCTCGTGAAGAACCCGAAGCAGTTCGACGTGCTGCTGCTCGAGAACCTCTATGGCGACATCATCTCCGACCTGTGCGCCGGCCTCGTCGGCGGCCTCGGCGTGGTGCCCGGGAGCAACATGGGCGACGATTGCGCGGTGTTCGAGGCCGTGCACGGCAGCGCGCCCGACATTGCGGGCAAGGGCCTCGCGAACCCCGTCGCGGTGATCCTCTCGACGGCCGAGATGCTGCGGCACCTGGACGAGGAGCGGATCGCGCACGCGATCACCCGCGCCGTCCACGCGACCCTCGCCGAGCCGAAGCACCGCACGCGCGACCTCGGCGGCACGGCCACCCTCGACGAGATCACGAGCGCCATCATCGGGCATCTTTGACCGTTTCGACTTCGTTCGCCTTCGGCTCACTGCGCGCTCGCTCCGCTCGCTTGCGGCGGCTTTACGAAGACGTGGGACCCTCGTCGGGATGACCAGAACGAAGTTGCTGATGCTGGGACTCGACGGCGCGACGCTCGACGTGATCGAGCCGCTCGCTGTGGCCGGTCGCCTGCCGAATCTGGCGCGCTGGATGCGTGACGGGGGGGCCGCGCGGCTCGCGAGCACGGTGCCGCCCGTGAGCTTTCCGGCGTGGTCTTCGCTCGCGACCGGGCTCGACCCGGGCGAGCACGGCCTCCTCGACTTCACGCAGAAGCTGCCCGGCGCCTACCGCCTCCGCTTCGTGAACGCGAGCGATCGCTGCGGGGAGACGCTCTTCGGGAGCGTGACGCGCGCGGGCGGACGCGTGCTGTCGCTCGGCATGCCGGCCACCTGGCCGCCGGAGCGCGTGGACGGCCTGCTCGTCGCGGGGTTCGACGCGCCGGTCTCCACCGGCACCGACGCGCGCTCGGCCAGCGACCCTGCGCTCTACGCCGCGATCGCGGCACGCACGGGCCCGTGGATGGCGCCGGACCTCGACGAAAGCGCGGGCGGCGACGCCTGGGGGGCCGCCGCGGTGGACCAGCTCGTGCGCCGCGTGCGCCGCAAGACCGATTTCGCGCTCGAGGCGCTGCGCACTCTGCGCGCCAGCGACCGCGGGCGCGCTCCAGACCTCGTGTCGATCGTGTTCTCCGAGAGCGACACCGTGGCGCACCACTTCTGGCGCGACTGGGACCCCGCATCGCCGCGTCGTGATCCGCACGCGCCGGCGGCGCGCCGCGACGCCGTTCCGCGGGTGTACGAAGCGCTCGACGCTGCGTGCGGAGAGCTGTGCGCGGCGGTCGGGGATGAAGCGCTCTGCCTCGTCGTGTCCGACCACGGCGCGGGCGGCGCCTCGCGCCACGTGGCGCACCTGAACCGGCGGCTCGCAGAGTGCGGCCTGCTGGCCCGGCGCAAGGGCTCGGGGCGCGGGCTCGCCCGGACCGCGCGCGACGTCACCGCGCGCTCGGCCCGCGATCTGCTGCTCCGTGCGCTGCCGCCGGCTTGGGTGCAGCGAGCCTTCCGCCTGGCGGGCGGACGGGCGGCCGCCGCGCGCGTCGAGAGCGCGGCGCGCTTCGGCGGATTCGACTGGCGCCGCACCTCGGCCTTCTCCGAGGAGGCCAACACCCAGCCCGGCGTCTGGATCAACCTGCGCGGCCGCGAGTCGGAAGGCTGCGTCGCGCCCGCGGACTACGAGCGCGTGCGCACCGAGGCCATCGGCGCCCTGCTCGACTGGAAGCTCCCGGACGGCGGCCCGGTCGTCGCGCGCGCTCGACGCCGGGAGGACGTGTACACTGGATCGTGTGTGGAGCGCGCGCCCGACGTCGTGGTCGAGCTCGCCCTCGACGAGGGCTACGGGCTCTCGCTCGTGCCGACGCCGTGGGGCGCACCGGACGCACGCGCGATCCGCCGGCTCGCCGACGACGAGCTGGCGGGCGGCCGAGGGCGCGGGATGAACGGGACCCATCGGCCGGACGGCGTGTGCCTCGAGGTCGGCCCGGCGGGCCTGCTCGCGCTCGCGCACGGAGAGCGCCCGCCCGGGCTCACCGACGTCGCGCCGGCGGTGCTGCGCGCGCTCGGCGTGTCCGCGGCCCCCCGAAGCGGCCCGCCGCCGCGTGCGAACGTTCCCTACTCCGCCGCCGATGAGGCCCTCGTGTCGGAGCGCCTGCGCGCGCTCGGGTACCTCGAGTGACGCTTCCGCAGGAGGATCCGCTGCGCCCGCGACTCTCCCTGGTGTTTCCGGCATGCGACGAGGCCCCCAACATCGCGCCGCTGCTCGACGCGGCGCTCGCGCTCGCGCCGAGGCTCGCCGAGCGTTGGGAGATCGTCGTCGTGGACGACGGGAGCCGCGACGGCACCGCGGCCGCGACGCTGGCGCGGAGCGCCGGCGATCCACGCGTCCGCCTCGTGCGCCATCCCTCGAACCGGGGCTATGGAGCCGCTCTGCGCTCGGGCCTGCGGGCCGCGCGCGGCGAGCTCGTCTTCTTCAGCGACGCCGACCTCCAGTTCGACCTCTCGGAGCTCGCAACGCTGCTCTCCCACACCGAGAGCTTCGACGTCGTCGCGGGCTATCGATCCCCGCGCCGCGACCCGCTCGGCAGGCGTCTCATCGCGCGCGCCTGGGGCCTGCTCGTGCGCGTGATCTTCGGCCTGCGCGTGCGCGACATCGACTGCGCGTTCAAGTTGTTCCGGCGCGAGGTGATCGAGGCGATGCCGATCGCGTCGATCGGCGCCTTCGTCAACACCGAGATCCTGGTGCGCGCGCGCAGCGCGGGCTTCCGTCTCCACGAGGTGCCGGTGACCCATCACCCGCGCCGTTTCGGGCGCCAGAGCGGCGCACACCCGCGCGTGATCCTGCGCGCGTGTCTCGAGCTCGCCACGCTGTCGCGCGAGCTGCGCGGCGTCGCCCCTACGACGAGCTCCGCTCGGCCCGCGGCCCCGAGCCCCTGATCTACGCGCGCTCGAGGAGCGCGCGCGCTTCCGCGGCAAGCCCGCGCATTCCGAGCTCCTCGGCGAGCCGCAGGCCTTGCGCCAGATGGTCGCGTCCGCGGGACGTCAGCGCCCCCAGCTCGACGAGCACGCGGGCCTGCGTCGGACGCGCTCCGAGCGCCTCGCACGCCGAGAGCGCCTCTTCGAGCAGCTCTCGGGCCAGAGCGCGCTCGCCGAGCCGAGCGAGCAGGCGCGCGCGGGCGCGCCTCACCGGACCCGCGTAGCAGATCGGAATCGGGAGCACGCCATGGTGATCGTCTACGGGCTCGAGCACCTCGCACAACGCAGCGGCGTGACGCTCGTCGCCGAGATCGGCGCACAGGTGGGCGAGCTCGACGATGGTGTCGTGCCAGCGGATGTTGCGCGGCACGCCCTCGACCCCGCCGGCCAGGATCCCCTCGTAGAACGCGCGCGCCTCGGCTTCGCGGCCCAGCGCCGCGAGCGCGCGGCCCACGACCGTGTGCACCCACTGCGTCGGACCGAGGCGCGCCGACTGGTTCGGGTCGAAGATGCGCAGCACCTCGGCTTCGTCGCCGCGCTCGCGCGCGAGCATCGCGCGCAGCGCCCGGTCGACGCCACGCGCGTAGGGGTGCTCGATGCGCCGACCGACCTGGAGCGCTCCCTCCGCCAGCCGCTCCGCCTCTTCGAATCGCCCCTGCATCAGGGCGAAGCCCGCGTCGAAGACGCGGAGGTGCCAGAGGCGGCCGAGGTGCGGCTCGGGGCCGGCCAGCTCGTCGGCGAGCTCGCGTCCCCGCCGCGCGCCCGCGATGTCCCCGACGGTCACACAGTCGCACGCAGCGTCCAGCACGGCGATCAACGACGGATCGCTGGCGCCCGACGCCCGCGCGAGGGCGCCCACCTCGCCCGCGATCGACGCGCGCTCCTCCAGGTGGTCGGGACCGGCAAGGACGAAGAAGAGGACGTAGAGCGCGTCCTGGAGCGTGGCCGGGTCGCCCGCCTTGCGCGCCACCTCGACCGCCTCGCGCGCGACCGGCTCGGCGGCTCCGGGATGTTCGCGGGAGGTCAGATACGCGAGCCGCATGAGGACCTGCGCGCGGCCCCGCACGTCGCCCGGATCGAGCCCCCCGCGCGCCTCCTCGAGCGCGAGGCGCCCGACGTCGTCGCGCGCCGCCCATTCGGAGAGGTCGCAGAATCCGATCGCCGCCCGCGCGACGTCGCGCGGGCGGCCGAGCGAGCGGGCGCGCTCGATCGCGTCGGCGAACACCTCGCGGCGTCGCGTGCGCTCGCCCGCGGCGCGCAGCGCATCGCCCAGGGCGAGCTGCGTGGAGAGCCGCTGCAGCGCATCCACGGACTCGGCGTGATCGAGCGCGGCGACGGCCTGCTCGTAGTGCGCCGCGGCCTGCTCGTGCGCCGAGAGGCGCGTCGCGCGCTCGGCCGCACGGAGCGCGCACGCGTGCGCGCGGTCCGGGTCGCCCACCGCGAGCGCCTCGTGGTGGTGGTGCGCGAGCTCGGCGATGACGCGGTCGAGATCGTCGCGGTGGCGGCGCTCCAGCTCCGTCGCCGCGCGCAGGTGGAGCCGCGCGCGACGCCCGGACGCCAGACCGGCGTAGGCGGCCTCCTGGAACAGCGCGTGGACGAAGCGCCAGGTGGCGGGCGCCTCCGCGGCCGGCGTCAGGACGCCGGCCGCTTCGGCTTCGTCGAACAGGTCGAGCGCGCGCTCGCGCGGAACGTCGGCGACCGCCGCCGCGAGCGTCAGCGGGAACTCGATCCCGAGCACCGAGGCCGCTGCGACGAGCTCCCCGGCCTCCGTCGACAGGCGCTCGAGGGGCCGACGAATCAGGTCGAGCGTGCGATCGGCGATCGACACCGACCAGCGTCGGGTTCGCTCGGGATGCCGCAGGTCGCCGCGTTCCGAGAGGATCCGCACCGCTTCGCGCACGAGGAGCGGCACGCCCGCCGTGCGCGCGACCAGCTCGGACGAGAGGTCGACCGGCGCCGGGCGGCCGAGCAGCCGCTCTACGAGCGTCGCCACCTCGCCGCGCGAGAACCCGCGCAGCTCCAGCTGTGCGGCGCGCGGCTGCTGGCGCAGCAGCGCGAGCGTGCGCTCGAGCGCGCGGGCCCGGTCGCGACCCTCGTCGCGAATCGTGGCAAGCACGAGGATCGCCTCGGAGGAGGCCTCGCAGACCACGTGCTCGAGCAGGCGCAACGACGCGGGTCCGGCCCATTGGAGATCCTCGAGCACGAGCAGGACCGGGCGCCGGCGGCTCGCGCGCGCGAGCGCTCGCGCCACCGCGTCGAACAAGAGGAACCGACTCTGCTCGGACGATCCGCCCGCGCGCTCCGCCACGGGCGCGCCCGCGAGCTCGGGCACGAGGTCGGCGAGCTCGGCCGACCGCGCGGCCCGCTCGCGCAGGTCGGGGCCCGCCTCGCCGCGATCCACGAGCTGACGCAGCACCTGCGCCCACAGCCAGAACGCGGGCACGCCCTCGCCTTCGCGCGAGCGGCCGACGAGCGCGAGCGCACCGCTGCGAGCGACCTCCGCCGCGAACAGCTCGGTGAGCCGGGTCTTCCCGATTCCGGCGGCGCCGGTCACGCAGACCGCGTGACCGAGCCCGCGTGCCGCCTCCCCCCACGCTGCCCGCAGCCGCGCGAGGGCGTCGGCGCGTCCGACGAAGGGCTCGCCGGCGGAGACGTCCGTCGCATCCCCCGCCGGGGAACGGCCGGGCTGCGTGCCAGCGCCTGCCCCGCCGCCGGCGAGCTCGGCCGTCTCGCCGCAGAAGCGGTAGCCGCGCCGCGCGTAGCTCTTGATGACGTCGCCGCGGTGCGTGTCGCCGATCGCGCGCCGCGCCAGGCTGACGGCGCGCGTGAGCGAGCTGGGCGTGACCGCGACGCCGGGCCAGAGCGCGTCGAGGATCTCGTCGGCCGAGACGATGCGCGCCCGCTCCCGGATCAGCAGCTCGAGGAGCGCCAGCGGTTTCGGCTGGACGTCGATCCGCTCGCCGCCGACCCTGCGCAGCTCGCCGGCCGCGACGTCGAGCTCGTAGGACCCGAACCGGTAGATCATGGCTCCCCGATCCGTAGCGCCGGACGGGGCTATGCGCCTCCCGGTTTTCGGACCACGTAGTAGTCGTTCATCGGGTCGTGCGGCAGGCGCCTCACCTCGACGTCCGGGAGACCCGCGTCGCCGAGCATGCGGATCGCCCGCTCGGCGCCCCACATCGCCCCGAGGCCGGCGCCTCCCGCGGCGAGCGACACGGTCATGCAGTGGAGACAGGAGACCGTGTAGAGGAAGGGAGCGAGCGGGTGCTCGGCGTCGCGGTGCACGTGGCTGGTGCCCCGGATCTCCTGCATGAGGAACGTGCCCCCGGGCCGCAGCGCGCGCGCCACGTTCGTGAGCACTGCCGCGGGACGCGCCTGATCGTGGATCGCGTCGAAGGCGGTCACCAGGTCGAACGCCTCCTCGACGCGGAGGTCGGCGACGTCGCGCACCTCGAAGTGCACGTTGCGGAGCGCGTGCTCCGCGGCATCGGCGCGCGCCGCGGCGATCCCCTCGGCCGACAGGTCGTAGCCGGTGAAACGGCTCTTCGGGAAGGCCGCCGCCAGGAGATGGAGCGCGCGGCCGCTGCCGCAGCCGACGTCGAGCACGTCGATGCCGCGCTCGAGCGCGGCGCGCAGGCCGGGCACCAGCGGGAGCACGGTGCCCTCGAGCGCGGCGACGACGCTCTGGTCGCTCTCCTCGGCCATCACTTCGTGGAAGCGCTGGTACGAGGTGTACGGCACGCCGCCGCCGCGCTCGAAGCAGTCGAGGACCTGGTCCTCCACCGTCGCGAGAAGCGGGATCCACTGCGCGGTGGTCGCGAGGTTGCGGGGGCTCGCGGCGCGCGTCAGCACGGCGGCGTGCTCGGGCGGCAGGCGGTAGACCCCGGTGACGGCGTCGTACTGCACGATGCCGCCGGTCACCATCGCGCCCAGCCACTCGCGGACGTAGCGCTCGTGGAGGCCCGCCTCGTCCGCGATCACGTGGCTCGACGCCCAGAGGAGGCGATCCATCGCGTCGAAGAGCCCCGCACGGTGGCCGATCGACAGCATCAGCGAGAGCGCGCCGCCGTTCAGGATGCCCGCGACGCGTTCCGCGAAGGCCTTCCTCGCCTCCGTGTCCACCACCCCGGTCACCAGGACCCCCTCCTTCATCGCTCCGGGCCTCCCCGGGCCGTCACCCATGCGAGCGGCCCCCCCCGGAGCGCGCTCTCCTCGCTCCGGACGTCCTCGAACCCCGCCTCGGCCAGCCATCCGGCGACGCGCGGCGTCGCGATCCGTGCCCGACGCGGCGCCCGCGAGCCGGGCGCTGCGCCGTGCTCCGGCCAGAAGCCGAGCACGACGCAGCCGCCCGGCCGCAGCACCCGGCGCATCTGCGCGAGGTGCTGGGGCGGATCGCTCCAGAAGTAGACGACGTGCACGCCGAACACGCGGTCGAAGCGGCCCTCGGCGAAGCTCGAGAGGTCGTGGCTCCAGCCCGCGATCACGTCGGCGCGACCCGACGTGATCCAGTGGCGATTCCGGAGGCGCGCGTGGCGAACCATCCCTTCGGATGGATCGATCCCGATCGCGACCCCGGCGGCGACCCGCGCGGCCACCTGTGACAGGAGCCAGCCCGTGCCGCAGCCGAGCTCGAGCACCGCCGCGCTCCGGTCGACGCCGAGGAGGCGCATCGCGTCCTCCGCGACGCGCTCCCGGGGCGAAGCTGCGGAACGCGCGACGACCTCCCCGAACAGGATCGGGTCGAACGGCGTGGTTCGCTCGAAGCAGGCTGCGGCGGTCATGGCTCGGCTCCTCTCGTTCGCCCGGCGTCTAGCCGGGCTCGGTGGCGGTGCGACCGGGCTCCAGGGGCTGGCCGCTGCGGACGCGCGGCGTGAACGCAGGCGTCCGCTCGCGCCAGCTGCGGTAGTCGTCGCCGAGCGCATCCGCGAGATCGCGCTCCTCCAGCGGAATCGCCACCAGCATGTACCCGGTCATCACCAGCGCGAACAGGAAGTGGCCCGCGCTCATGACCGGCGTCGCCCAGAACGTCACGAACCAGCCGACGTAGAGCGGGTGACGGATGAACCGATAGAGGCTCGGCGTCGCGAAGCGCTTCGCCTCGTAGGCCTTCTGGCGGAAGTGCAGGAACACCTGGCGCAGCCCGAAGAGATCGAAGTGGTCGATCAGGAACGACGCGTAGAGCACCAGACCGACGCCGGCGAACAGCCCGCCGAAGAGCAGGGCGCCCGCCGCACCCCCGACGTGCCACACGACCGTGGGAATCGGCTGCCACGCCGCGTACAGCAGCACGAGCACGAGGCTGCTCGCGAGCACGTAGGTCGCGCGCTCGATCTCCCGCGGCACGGTGCGCGTCCACCACGCCTTGAAGCGCGGCCGCGCCATCACGCTGTGCTGCAGCCCGAAGAGGAGCAGCAGCGCGGTGTCGACGAGGAGCGCCTGCCCGAGCGGGCCCGCCGCCCCGGAGTCGATCGACTTCGGCACGACGACGTTGCCGAGGAATCCAACCAGATAGAGGAACGTGACGAAGAAGACGAGATAGCTGACGACGCCGTAGGCGAGAGCGACGATGCGGTTCACGACGATGCCTCCCCGGCCCGATGGGCCATGAGTCGATGACGTGGGGGACCCTACGGCGACCGGGCGGGGAACTCGTTACCGCGGCCCTACCGTTTCCCTACCTCTGGCGGGCGAGGAAAAGCGCAAGAGCGTCGGCCAGTTGGCCTCGGGCGATCAGAAAACGATGTCGGGCCTGCGCCTTCAGGCCGGGGAGATGCGCAGCGCGTAGACGTCGTGGGATTCGCGTCGGGGGCCGCGCGGCGGGCTATTTCAACGCACACTCCCCATAGATGACGATGGCGATGCTGCTGTCACTGACCGTGAGCACACTGTCACCGGACTCCTCCTGGATGGCGAGCTTCCAGCCGCGCGCGCCGTCGACGCCGGACAGCACGAGCCGGCCCTCGGCTTCCTTCGCCTCGACGATCTCGCTCGCCTGACCACGGTGATCGTTGTCCAGCGCGGTGAGCTTCTTGCCCTTGGGATCGACCTCGAGCAGGTCGGCCATGTTCACACCTTCGGCGGTGCTCTCGACGCAGGTCCCGCCCGCAGAACAGTCGAACGTATGCAGCGATGCGCACACCAGGACCTGGGTGCCGTCGATCGCGGCCGCACGGGCAGGCGCGGCGGCGCAGAGCGCGAGGGCGGCGAGAAGGAGCATCGCGTTCGGCATCCTGGACACGGCAAACCTCCGATCGGCGCCCGACGTGGGCCGTCCCCTCACTTCACGGTGTAGCCGCGGCCCTCGAGGCACGCCGAGTAGGCGCGGATGTACTGGCCCCGGTTGGCAGCGTAGTTCTGTGCCTCGCTCTGCTCCCACTGCTTCCGGTTCTGGGTGTCCTTCGAGTGGTCGCTCGCGCGCACGAGGCCGCCGAGCAGGCCCCCGGTGCCGGCCCCGATGGCCGCTCCCTTGCCCGCCTTGCCGCCCGCGATCGCGCCGCCCACCGCGCCGACCGCGGCGCCGGCCGCGGCGCCGCCGAGGGCGCCGCCTGCCACGCTGCCCCCCGCCTCCTTGCGCGGAGGCGCCGTACGCGTCGTCGGCGGAGCCATCGGGTCGAATCCCGTCTGTCCCTTCGCCCACGAGTAGCAGGCGTACTTGTCCTTCTCCTGCTGGTCGGCGCTCTGCCCCTTGTTCGGGTAGATGAAGACCTCCTGCGCGCGCGCAGGCGTCGAGACCACGGCGGCGAAGAGCCCGGCCAGCGCGAGGCGAAGCGTCGTACCCAAGATCCCGTCCTCCCGGCGTCCCTTGGCCCGCGAACAGTCTATCACCGGAGGAATGGTGCGACGCGCTCGCGGTAGACGGCATCGGGATCGTCGACGAGCCCCAGCCGGCGGGCGCAGTCGAGGAGCAGCACGCGGTCGCCCTGGGGACGGCGCGGCGCGCGGGGATGGACCGCGTCGGACGCGAGATGCCCCGTGAGGTGGAGGAAGAGCGCCGCGGCGTGCTTGTAGGCGGGGATCGGCTCGCGGAACCCGACGTTGCCGAGGTGCTGGAGTGCGTCTCCCAGACCGAGCGCGCTCGCTTCGCCCGCGGCCAGCGCCGCATCGCGCTCGGCGAACGACTCCGGCGCGAAGGTCGCGAGGCCCAGCAGATAGTCGCTCCCGAACGCCACCATGTCGATCGCGAGATCGTTGCCGGTGTAGATCCGGAAGTCCGGCCGCCGGCGGTCGCGCGCCTCGAGCCGACGGAGCTCGGTGTCGCGCTCGAGCGAGGAGTGCTTGGCCCCCAGCAAGCCGGGCACGTCGAGGAGGCGCTCGAAGGTCTCGTCGTCCCAGATCTCGCCGTGGGGCGCGAACCGTGGCGAGAGCTCGAATGCGAGCGCGCCCGCACGCGCCGCGCTCACGGCCTCCGCGTAGAGCGCCGCCTTCCGCGCGGGAGGCATGCCCGTCATCGCCATGGACTGCACGATCACCGGGAGGCCGTCGCGCCGCTCGATCGCGGCGATCGCCGTGCGGTAGGCGCCCGCGAGGTCCTCGGGGTGGGATTCGCCGGCGAATGCGCCCGCGTAGAACCGTGGGCCCGGCCCCAACGCCCGGCGCGTGGTCTCGAGCACCGCCATGCGCTCGCCCGGCGTCAGCAGGTCGCCGAAGCCCGTGTCCATGTTGACGGCCACGTCGAGGCCGGCGGCGTGCGTGCGCGCGACGTGGCGCTCGAACGCGCCCCAGTCGATGCGTCCCTCCGGCGTGTATGGCAGCAGGGCGGCAGCGATGCCGTGCACGCGCCGCGGCGCGAGGCGTCCCCATGCCCGAAGGAGCGAGCCGCCGCTCACGGCGCTGCGCTCCGCGTCGCGCGCTTGGCGTCTTCGAGCGCCGCGTGCTCGGGGCGCGCACGGTAGTAGGGGTCGAGCGGATAGCATCCCGACACGAGGCCGCGCCGCGGGGCGGTCGTGCAATCGCTGAAGGTGCGGCAGATCCGGGCGCGGGTGAGGGGACGCCCGGCCAGCGCATCGGCCGGGAGCTCGGGATACGAGAGCGCCATGCGGCCGAGCCCCACCGCGTCGAACCAGCGTGCGCGCAGACACGCCTGCGCCACCTGCGGGATCCACTCCTGGAGGTACGTCCAGCCCGACGACACCACGACGGCCTCGGGCACCGCCCGCTTGATCGCGCGGGCGGCGCCGAGCAGGCGCGCGACGCCCGCGAGCGGATCCTCCGGCGGCGGATAGCCGTCGGACGGCGGGAACAGCGCGGGCCGCTGGAGGTGGGGCGCGTAGTACGGGCTCGCCGAGGTGACGTTGATCCAGGTGACGCCGAGCGCCACGAGCCGCCGCACGAGCGCGATCGGCTCCGCGAGGTCGATCCGGTCGGGCGCGTCCGGGTCGACGCCGAACCCATGCGTCCACGGCAGCGCGTGAGGCTCGGGGACGCCCGGGCCGGGCTCGCCGTCGTCGGAGAGCGGGCCCGCGCGGTGCGGCACCGCGTCGAAGACCGAGAGCCGGACGCCGAGGCGCAGGCCGGGGGCCGCGGCATGCACCGCGCCCACGAGCGTCTCGAGGAGCCGCGTGCGCTCCGCGAGCTTCGGTCCGCCGAACCGGCCGGAGCGCGCGCGCGCCGACAGGAACTCGTGCAGCAGGTAGCCGTGGCAGTGCTTCACGTCGACGAACTCGAAGCCCTGGTCCTGCGCGAGCGCAGCCGCGCGCGCGAAGTCGCCGATGAGACCCTCGACGTCGGCGTCGTTCATCACCGCGGCGTCGTCCGTCACACCGACCCGCGCATCGAGCAGCGGATGCCGATAGGCGATGCGCGGGCGGCGCGCGCCGGGCGCCGGCACCGACCACCGTCCGCTGTGCGTGAGCTGGAGCCCCACCACGGGCGTGCTCCGCCGCGCAGCGTGGGCGGCGTCCACCAGGGCGCGGCGCAGCGCGCCGAGGGCGTGCGCCGTGCGCGGCTCGATCACGAGTTGATGGGGGTTCGCGCGGCCCTCGGGCCGCACCGCTACGGCCTCGCCGCCCCAGATCCAGCCGGCGCCCGACTCGCCGAAGTGTCGCCAGCGGCGCTCGGTGAGCTCCGTGGGCAGGCCGTCCGGCGTCCCATCCCAGCCCTCCATCGGCTGGATCACGAACCGGTTGGGGGCCATCAGGGCGCCCGCCGCGCTGACGCCGAGGTCGAGCGGAGCGGCGAGCGGCGCCGCGTCGCGCGCGTCGTCCACCGGGAGCTCGAGGCCGAGCGCCGCGATCCGTGCGCGCAGCGCGGCGGCGCTGCGCAGGGTGGCCATGCGCGGCCAGCGCTCGCTCATGCGCGGCCCAGCTCGCGCAGCACGCCGCGCAGGAACGCGAGATCGTCGGCCAGCTTCTCTTCGACCGGCTTCGGCGCGAAGGACAGGAACTCGATCGTGAGCGGGCCGGAATAGCCGGCCTCGAACGCGGCGGCGAGGATCGCCCGGTAGTCGAGCACGCCGTCGCGGAGCGAGCCGCCCGGCGGCATCGGTCCCGCTCCGTCCTTCGCCGGCCGGTAGTTCTTGAGATGGAAGTAGCGCGCGTGGGGCACGAGGCGGCGCGCGTCGTCGGGCTGCGCCGGAGCGAGCGCCTGCGGCAGCGCGTCGAGCACCTGGTAGTTCAGCGCGAAGTTCGCGCGATCCACCGCCCCGAGCAGGCGCTCGACGCGAGCCGGTGTATCCGCGAACGAGCCCAGGTGCCGCTCGACGACGACCGTGACGCCATCGGCCGCCGCGGCGTCGCACGCGGCGCGGAGCATCGCCACCACGTCACCGAAGCCATCCTCGGGCGCACCCGCGATCGGCTCGGCCCAGACCCGGAGGAGCGGGGCTCCGAGCGCCGCGGCGAGCGCGGCCTCGTGGCGCGCACGCACCTCGCCGAGCTGCCCGTCGCGGCCGAGGTAGGAGCCGTATGCCACGACCGCGACGCCCGCTGCGCGGATCGACCGGCCCGCTGCACGCGCGGCGTCGACGCCCGCGCCGGGATCGACGTGCGGGGGCCGTGCGGTCGCTTCGATCCCGTCGAGGCCCTGTGCGGCCGCGAGCGCGGCGACCGCGGCCAGGGGCCGGTCGAGCGCGGAGATCGAGCAGAACGAGAGCGGGGTCGCGGACATGGGGCTCTCCGGCCGATCTTCAGGCGATGCGTGCGAGGTCGTCGATGCGGACTTCGTGCTCGAACGCTTCACCGCGGGCGTAGCGCTCGAGCTCCGAGAGCGCGAGGTCGGCCATGCGCTGCGTCTCGCGTCCCAGCGCGCCTGCCACGTGCGGCGTCAGCCAGACGTTCGGCAGGTCGTAGAGCGGAGACTCCCCCGGCAGCACTTCGGGCTCGGTCACGTCGAGCACGGCGTCGATCCGCCCCGAGACGAGCTCGCGCGTCAGCGCATCCATGTCGACGAGCGCTCCACGCGCCGTGTTGATCAGCACGGCGCCGTCGCGCAGGAGGGCGAGCCGACGCGCGTCGAGCAGGTGATGGGTCTCGGGCAGGGACGGCGCGTGCAGGCTCAACACGTCCGACCGGGCGACGAGGTCGTCGAGCGCGGCCAGCTCCACTCCGAGCCGGGCCGCCTCCTCGGGCACGAGATGGGGATCCTGCACGAGGACGCGGAAGCCGAAGGGCCGGAGCCGCTCGACCACGAGCCGCCCGATGCGCGATGCCCCCACCAGTCCGATCGTCCGTTCGTAATTGCCGGGGTCGGGCACCTCGCGGGGCCACAGGCGGAAGGCGCGCTTCGTGCGATAGAGGCGCTGGAGCCGGAAGATCCGCTTGTTCGCGAACAGGATCGCTGCGACCGTGTACTCCGCGACGGGCACGGCGTTCGCGGCAGCGGCGGTGGAGACGCGAACGCCACGCGCCCACACGGCGGTGTCGACGTGACCCTTCACGGTTCCCGCGGCGTGGATCACGGCGCGCAGCCGCGGCGCGCGCGCGAGCACGGAGGCGTCGATGCGCGGGCTACCCCAGCCGGTGAGCAGCACGTCGGCCTGCGCCAGCAGGCCGGCGGCCCGCGCGTCGTCGAAGCGCTGGAGCGGCGTGGGATCCGGCAGATGACACAGCGCTGCGAGCCGCGCGCGCTGCGCGGCCGAGAACAGGTCCGGCGTGAGCGCGGGCGCCATCGCCAGGACGACCGTCGGTCTCGCGCTCGGCTCCGCCATCGCGGGGGCCACTCTACACGACCCGCGGTCCTCCGACGGAGGCGCGCGTGACGAGCCTCGATCCGCAGCCCGGTCCCGGGCACCCGGCCGAACTCTATCTGCTCCACCTCCGCCGCCCCGCGCCGCCGGGCATCCCGACCACGCCCCTCGCCGACGACCCGCACTCCGAGACCGTGTTCGCGCCGAGCTTCGCGGAGCGCCGGGCCGCGTACCTGGCGTGGGCGCGCTCGGGACCTCCGCGCGCCAATCTCGCGGGCGTGTTCCACGAGCTCGCGCGCCTCGCCGCGGGCGGTCCGGCCCACGTACCGCTCTTCGAGGCGGCGCTCGACTACGTCGACGCGCGCAAGGACTGCGCGGACTTCGTGCTGCACGGCATCCTGCGTCTTCTGCTCCAGTTCGGCGGCGACCCCCGGGTTCCGCGGGCGCTCGTCGCACGGGCGCACGAGACGATCCTGCGGTTCAAGTACTGGCCCGACGAGCCGGGCCGCGATTCGCTCTGCACCTGGACCGAGAACCACCAGATCCTCTTCGCATCGGCCGCGCTCGTGGCGGGCGAGCTGCACCCCGACGACCGTTTCTCGAACGCCGGCGACACCGGACACGCGAAGGCGGCAGCGGCCCTGCCCCGCGTCCTGCGCTGGCTCGACCTGCGGTTCCGGACCGGCTTCAGCGAATGGCTCTCCCACGTCTACTACGACGAGGACGTGGTGGCGCTCACCACGCTCGTCGACTTCGCTTCGGACACGAGAGTGCGTCGACGGGCGGAGATGGTGCTCGATCTCCTCTTCTTCGACATGGCGCTGCACCACCATCGCGGCGTCTTCGGCTCGACCCACGGGCGCTCCTACGAGCGGGCCAAGAAGTGGGCGCGCGAAGAGGGCACCACCGACCTCGCGAAGCTCGCGCTCGGCGTGGGGCGCTTCGCGGGGGGCGAGAACCAGAGCGCCGCGTGCCTCGCGGCCTCGACCCGCTACCGGCTGCCCGAGGTGATCGCCGGCATCGCCGCGGACGCGGCCCGACCGGAGGTCCACGTACGGCAGCGCATGAGCTTCCGCATCGAGGAGGCGATCGCACGGGGGCTCGACCCGGCGGAGCCCGAGGACATGATGGTGCTGCTCTCGATGGAGGCCTATCTGCATCCGCGCACGATCGACGGGTTCACGCGGCTCCTCGATCGCTTCGGCTGGTGGACGAATGCGTTCTTCGCGCCGTTCCGTGCACGGCGCGGGCTGCTCCTGGCCCTGCGCCGCGCGCGTCTGCTGCCGCTCCTCGCGCGCGCCTTCGAGCCCGACCTGACGCGCAACCTGCGCGACGAGGTGCACGTCACCACCTTCCGGACGCCGGACACGATGCTCTCCTCGGCCCAGGACTGGCGGCCCGGGATGGGCGGCGACCAGCAGCACGTCTGGCAGGCGACGCTCGGGCCCGATGCCGTCTGTTTCACCACGCACCCCGGACCGCGGAGCGGCCGCTCGCCCTCGCACTGGACGGGCTCCGCCAGCCTGCCGCGCGTCGCGCAGGTGCGGAACGTGCTGCTGTGTCTCTACTCGATCTCGCGACGGCCGGCGCTCTACGTCGCGAACCGCAAGCGCTACACGCACGCGTGGCTGCCGCGCGACCGGTTCGACGAGGTGCGCGAGCAGGCAGGCTGGATCTTCGCGCGGCGCGGTGACGGCTACCTCGCGCTGCGCGCGCGCGACCCCCATCGCTGGCAGACGGCGCCCGGAGAGGACGCCGGGCGCGAGGTGATCGCCGACGGCCGCACGCAGGTGTGGATCTGCGAGCTCGGGCGGCGCGCGGAGGCCGGGAGCTTCGACGCGTTCGTGCAGCGCATCGCGGATTCGCGCGTCGTCTTCGGCGACCGCTCCGTCGCGTACGATTCACCGAGCGAGGGGCGGCTCGAGCTGGACTGGGAGGGCCCCCTGCGTCACGGGGGCCGCGACATCCCGCTCCACGACGCGCCCCGCTACGACACGCCCTATGGCGGCGCAGACTTCCCCTCGCTCGAGCTGCGGATCGCGCACGCTGGCGCGACGCTGCACCTCGACTGGCGGAGCGGCCGCCGCGATGTCAGCGCCTTCGCCTAGCACGCGCCCGCGCGTCGCGCTGCTCGCGGCGTTTCCCTTCCCGCTCGCGCAGGGCTCCCAGGTCTTCGCCGCCGACCAGGCCCGGGCGCTCGCGGCGGCCGGCGCCGAAGTGACGCTCTTCTGTTACGGACGGGGGGACGGCAGCGCAGCCATGGAGCCCTCCGGGCCCGAGGGCGTCGCGATCGTCCGCGCCCCGCTCCGGCTCTCGCGCGCTCCGCTGCGCGCGGGACCGAGCCTGCGGAAGCCCCTGGCCGACGCCGCGCTGCTCGCGACCTGGCTCCGCGCCGCGGTCCCCCTGCGCCCGCAGGCGGTGCTGGCGCACAACGCCGAGGCGGCCCTCGTGGCTCTGGCCGCGCGCCCGCGCACGCGCGTTCCGGTGATCTATGTGGCCCACACGCTGTTGCGTCACGAGCTCTCCGCCTATGGACCGCCGTGGCTCGCCGGCCCGGCCGACGCGGCCGGCGCCCTGCTCGACGCCGGGCTCGCGCGCGGCGCGGACGCGGCGATCGCGGTCTCGGCGGAGGCGGCGACGGCGCTGCGCCGCTACGCCCGCGGCCCCGTCTTCCTGCTGCCGCCGGGGCTCGATCCCGCGCCGCCGCCGCCGGACGCGGCGATCGACGCGGTCTGCGCGGCGCACGGCGTCGCGCGCGAGGGCTATGCACTCTACGCCGGCAACCTCGACGGCTACCAGGATCTCGACCTCCTCGCCGCGGCGGCGCGGCGACTGCCGCGCCTCCCGTGGCTCGCGGCGACCCACGATCACGCGCGGAGCGCGCCGGCGCCGCTCCGCACGGTGCGCGTGGCGAGCGCCGGCGAGGCGCGGGCGCTCACGTTCGGCTGCGCCGTCGCGGTGCTCGCGCGCCGCCGTCCCGGCGGCTTCCCGGTGAAGCTCCTGAACTACATGGAAGCCGCACGGCCGATCGTGGCGTACGGGCGCACTGCGGATGGACTACACCATGGCGTGTCGGCTGAGCTGCTGGGCGACGGCGCCGGCCCCGCCGAGCTGGCGCGCGCCGTCGAGCGCGTGCTCGCGGACCCCGTGCGTGCCCGCGCGCTCGGGCGCGCAGCGCGCGCGCGGCTCGAAGCGCACCACGCATGGCCGCGCATCGCCCGCGAAACGCTGTCCCTGGTGGCCGCCCTGCACGCTCGCGAGAGCGCGCGGCGATGAGGCTTGCGCTCCGGCTCCTCGGGCTCGCGCTCGCCGCGCTGCTGCTTGCGGCCGGCGTCCTCATCGCGGCCGCGCGCTTCCACGACGGTCCGTTCGGCCCGCTCCCCGGCGGGGCGCTGCGCGCGGGCGAGCTCGCGACCGGCCCGCCCGCGGACTGGACACAGGTGGGTGTCGGCGAGACGATCGAGCTCGAGACGCGCCCCGGCGCGCCGTGGTCGGTCACCACCTGGGCCGTCGTCCACGACGGCGCGCTCTACGTCCCCGCCGACTTCTTCAATCCGATCAAGCGCTGGCCCGACTTCGTGCTCGCCGATCCGGCCGTCGTCGTGCGGACCGGCGGTCGCCGCTACCCGCTGTCCGCGCGGCGCGTCGACGATGCCGCCCTGGTGGCGGCGCTGCGCCGCGCCTTCGCCGCGAAGTACGGGCTCCGCGACGACAGCCCGAGCGCCCGGGTCGCGGTCTGGTTCTTCCGGCTCGAAGGGCGCTAGCCTCCGGCGGAAACGAGTCGCCCACCCACCCCCTCCGCGGGGGCGGCGTGGGCCGTCTGCATTTGCGATCGCCCGCAGCCGCCCCTGGAGACCCGGCGCAACGGATGAAGCACCTCCCGACACCCTCGGGCATGACGCGCGACCTGGCGGACGTCCTCCGCCGCGTCGCCCAACGCGAGGGACCCGTGCATCTCACCGGGCTGCGCGGCGCGGCGCGCGCGGCGGTGGGCGCGCAGCTGGTGCGCGCGCACGAAGGCCGCCCCGTGCTCTTCCTGGCGCCGAACGCGAAGGCCGCCGACGCGCTGCTCGAGGACCTGCGCGTCATGCTGGGCGAGCCGCCGCCGGACGCCGGCGGCCGCGTCCGCGTGTTCCCGCGTCACGACACGCCCCCGTACGACCGCTTCTCGCCGCAACCGTTCGTGGTCGCGCAGCGCATGGACGTGCTCTACCGGTGGCTCGCCAGCGAGAAGCGCGTGGACAGCGTCGCTCCACGTCCGAGCGCCGCGGCCGAGGCGGCGCCGGTCGTCGTTGCGCCCTGGACGGCGCTCGCGCTCCGTGTGCCCGCGCGCTCCGCCGTGCGAGCGCGCACCGTGCACCTCGAGCTCGGCCAGACGATCGATCGCGACGCGCTCGTCGAGACGCTCGTCTCCGCGGGCTACGTGCGCATGCCGATCGTCGAGGAGCGGGGCGAGCTGGCCGTGCGCGGCGGCATCCTCGACGTCTTCCCGCCGCAGCGCGCGCTGCCCGTCCGGATCGAGCTCCTCGGCGACGAGGTCGAGTCGATCCGCGAGTTCGACGCCGCGAGCCAGCGCTCGCAGGGCACGCTCGGCTACGTGGTGGCGGCCCCGCCGCGCGAGCTCCTCGTGACGCGCGAGGTGGTGGTGGAGCGCGAGCCGCTGCTGCGCGAGCGGGCGCTCGCTCAGGGAAGCTCGGAACGGGCAGCGGACGAGCTGATCGACGCGCTCCTGCGGGGACACCTGCCGCCGGGAATCGAGGCGCTCGCTCCGCTGCTCCAGCCCGCCGTCGAGACCGTGCTCGACTTCCTGCCCGAGGACACGCTCGTCGTGATCGACGACGCGCAGGCCGGCCGCGATCGCCTCGCGCACTACCTGGACGAGCTCTACGCGGGCTTCGACGCCGCGCGCCACGCGCACCGCATCGTCGCGACCCCCGAGGAGCTGATGTGCGCCCCGGACGCGCTCGAGGCGGGCCTCACCGCGCGGCGGCCCGTGCAGCTCGAGCGGCTCGACGTGACCGACTCTCTCGGCGACACCGGAGAGCGTTGGAGCGTGCGCTCCTTCGGGCACGACGAGCTGGTGCGCGCGCTCGTGAAGGCCCGCACCAAGGACGCCGCCCTCGAGCCGCTCGTCGACCGCATCGTGGCGTGGCGCGACGAGCGCTTCCGCATCGTGCTGACGGCGCCGCAGCTCTCGGGCGCGGAGCGGCTGCGCCAGCTGCTCGGGGAGTACGGCGTCTCCGCAGGCCTCGCGAACGACGCCCGCCCGGTCTGGCGCTGGTCCGCGCCCGGCCGGGTGGAGGTGCGCGTCGCCGCGGTGTCGGAGGGCTTCCAGCTCCCGATCGAGGGGCTCGTCGTCGCGACCGAAGACGAGATCTTCGGTCCGCGCGAGAAGAAGCGCGCCCGCACGAGCTGGCGCGAAGGCGCCGCGCTCGAGGGCCTTGCGCAGCTCGCGCCGGGCGACCCGCTCGTGCACGCCGAGCACGGGATCGGCGTCTATCGCGGTCTCGTGAACCTCGAGCTCGGCGCGGCGTCGGGTGAGTTCCTGCGGATCGAGTATGAGGCGGGCGACAAGCTCTTCGTGCCCGTCCATCGGCTCAACCTGATCCAGCGGTACGTCGGGGCCGATGGCCAGGCCGCGCGCATCGACCGGCTCGGCGGCGCCACCTGGGCGCTGGCGAAGCAGAAGGTGAAGCGTTCGCTGCGCGACATGGCGCAGGAGCTTCTCGCCGTGCACGCCGCCCGCGAGCTCGCGCCCGGGCACGCGTATCCGCCGCGCGACCGGCAGCTCGAGGAGTTCGAGGCCGCGTTCCCCTACGAGGAGACGCCGGATCAGCTCGCGGCCATCGAAGACGCCCTCGCCGATCTCCAGCGGGAGCGCCCGATGGACCGCCTCGTGTGCGGCGACGTCGGCTACGGCAAGACCGAGGTCGCGGTGCGCGCCGCCTTCCGCGTCGCGATGGACGGCAAGCAGGTCGCGATCCTCGTGCCGACCACCGTGCTCGCGCAGCAGCACGAAGAGACCTTCCGCAAGCGCTTCGACGGCTACCCGGTCAAGATCGAGACGCTCTCCCGGTTCCGCACGCCCAAGGACGCGCGCAACGTGCTGGTGGGCCTCGCCGACGGGAGCGTCGACCTCGTGATCGGCACCCACCGGCTCCTCCAGAAGGACGTGCGCTTCCGCGACCTCGGACTCCTCGTCGTCGACGAGGAGCACCGCTTCGGCGTCGCGCACAAGGAGCGGGTCAAGCAGCTGAAGAAGACGGTGGACGTGCTCACGCTGACTGCGACGCCGATCCCGCGCACGCTCCAGATGGCCTTCACCGGCCTGCGCGAGCTCTCCGTGATCGACACGCCGCCGGCGGACCGCTTCGCCGTGCGCACGCAGGTCTGCCGCCAGTCCGACTCGCTCGTACGGGAGGCGATCCTGCGGGAGATGCGGCGCGGCGGCCAGGTGTTCTTCGTGCACAACCGCGTGCAGACGATCGGACCGGTCGCCGACATGCTGGCGCGGGTCGTGCCCGAAGCGAAGGTGATCGTGGCGCACGGGCAGATGAAGGAGCACGACCTCGAGAAGCGGATGCTCGCCTTCCTGCACGGCGAGGCCGATGTGCTGCTCTGCACGAGCATCATCGAGAGCGGGCTCGACATGGCGCGCGCCAACACCATCCTCATCCACCGCGCCGACACGTTCGGGCTCGCGCAGCTGCACCAGCTCCGCGGCCGCGTCGGCCGCAGCACGCACCGCGCGTACTGCTACCTGCTGGTGCCGCACGAGGAGGGGCTCAGCCCCGACGCCGGGCGGCGGCTCGAGGCGATCCAGGACTTCCACGAGCTGGGCAGCGGCTTCAAGCTCGCGAACATGGACCTCGAGATCCGCGGGGCGGGCAACCTGCTCGGCGGCGAGCAGAGCGGCAACCTCGCTGCGCTCGGCTACGAGACGTACATGCAGATGCTCGAGGAGACGATCGAGGAGCTGCGGGGGCGCGTGCGCGACGCCGAGATCGACCCGGAGATCCGCCTGCCGGTCACGGCGAAGCTCCCCGAGGAGTACGTGCCCGAGGTGTCGCAGCGGCTCGTGCTCTACAAGCGGCTCGCCGGCGCGCGCGACGAAGCGGAGCTCGGGCGCGTGCGCGACGAGATCCTCGACCGCTACGGTCCGCTCCCGCGCGAGGCCGAGAGCCTCCTCCGCGTCATCGGCCTCAAGATCGCCGCGCGGCGCCTCGGCATCGTGACCGTCGAGGTCGCGCGCGGTGATCTCGTACTGACCGTCGGTCCGTCGTCGAAGATCGATCCGCAGCGCCTGCTGAGCCTGCTGACGCAGGCCGGCGGGGGCCTGCGCGTGACGCCCGACCACCGCATCTACGCGCGCACCCCGGGCGACGGCCCCGAGGGCCTATTCGACGCCACGGCGCGCCTGCTCACCAATCTCGGCGCCTGATTCCTTCCGAACTCTTCCGAACCTCTTCCGAACGCGCGCGGCATCGGCGCGCGGGTCGGACCTGGCGCGCGGGTCGGGCCTGGCGCGCGGGTCGGGCCTGGCGCGCGGGTCGGACCTGGCGCGCGGGTCGGACCTGGCGCGCGGGTCGGACCTGGCGCGCGGGTCGGACCTGGCGCGCGGGTCGGACCTGGCGCGCGGGTCGGACCCGGCGGTGCCTGGCTCAAGTCCCCCGCGGCTCCCACCGATGCCCCCCGGTGACCCGGAGGGAGTGCGCATGGACAAGCCGTCGATCAAGGGGGTCGCATTCCAGTCGGTCGCAGAGGACATCCATCGGCTCCGGAAGGAAGGGCGCATCGGCGAGCCCGAGCTCGCGAGCTTCCTGAAGCCCGACGACCGCCCCCATCTCGACGAGATGGTCGTACCGAGCCTCTGGTATCCGATCGGGACCTACGGACGCTGCCTCGAGCTCCTGTGCGAGGTCGAGGGCCGGGGGCAGTCCGGGTATCTGGTGGACCGGGGTGCGAAGGCCGCGGAGCGCATGATGGCCGTGGGCTCGTACCGACACTTCCTGGCGGCGGCCGGCCGCTGGGGCCAGCGTGCAGGCCAGGCGATGATGCAGCTGGCCGCGGCCATGTACAGCTTCACGGACTGGCAGGTGCGCCACGACCCCGCCACGGACGGCTACACGCTCGAGGTGCAGCGCGCCGCGGACTTTCCGGACGCAGCGCGCTACACCGCCCAGGGCTTCGTGGAGGTCCTGTTCGCGAAGATCGGCGGCCAGCCGGTCCAGGTGGTGAGCCGGCGGCCGCATCCCGACGTCGTGACCTACGAGATCCGCCGGGGCTGACGCAGGTCCCGCCGTCCGAGGCTCCCACACCCCGCCCGAGGCCGTGTCAGAATGGGGGCATGCCGGGAAACGCGTCCCCCTCGAACGATCTGCTCGCCGCGCTCCACGCACGTCCGGTGCCGGCCTGGTTCCACGACGAGAAGCTGGGGGTGCTGCCGCACTGGAACCCCTCGGCGATCCCGGGCTGGGCGGAGCCGATCGGGAACTTCCACGAGGTCGCGAAGGCGCACGGCTGGGAGTACTGGTTCGCGCACGACGCCTATCCCGAGTGGTACTGGAACACGATCCGCATCGCAGGCAGTCCCGCGCGCGCGTGGCACGACGCCACCTTCGGCCCGGGCTTCGCGTACGAGCGCTTCGGCCCGATGTTCGACGCGGAAGCGCGCAAGTTCGATCCCACGGCGTGGGCCGATCTCTTCGCCGACGCGGGCGTGCGCTACGTCGTGCTCGTGACGAAGCACCACGACGGCTGGACGCTCTGGCCCACGAAGACGCCGAACCCGTTCATCCCCGGCTGGCACGCGACGCGCGACCTCGTGGGCGATCTCGGCACGGCGGTGCGCGCGCGCGGGCTGCGCTATGGGCTCTACTACTCCGGCGGCCTCGACTGGACCTTCGAGCCCGGACCGATCGTCGACCTGCGGTCGATGGCGCGCTGCATCCCGCAGACCGAGGCCTACCTCGCCTATGCCGACGCGCACTGGCGCGAGCTGATCGGCCGCTATCACCCGTGCGTGATGTGGAACGACATCGGCTATCCGAAGGCCGCCGACCTGCCGAGGCTCTTCAGCGACTACTACGCCGCCGTCCCCGATGGTGTCGTGAACGACCGCTTCGTGTTCATGACGCAGGCCCACTTCGACTTCAGCACGCCGGAGTATACGGTCCTGGCCGACATCTCCGCGAAGAAGTGGGAGGTGACGCGTGGGCTCGGCCTCGCCTTCGGCTACAACCGGAACGAGGGCGACACGCACGCGCTGTCCGTGACGCAGCTCGTGCACCTCCTGTCCGACGTGGTGAGCAAGAACGGCAACGTGCTCCTGGGCGTCGGGCCATTGCCCGACGGCACCATCCCAGCGTGGCAGCGCGAGCGCCTGCTCGGGCTCGGAACGTGGCTGCGCGCGTGCGGAGACGCGATCTACGGCACCCGCCCCTGGGTGCGCGCGGAGGGACGCACGAAGGACGGCGCAGCCGTGCGCTTCACGCGGAAGGGCGAGGCGCTCTACGCGATCGTGCTGCGGCCGCCGCGCGCCGGCGGTGTCGAGATCGACGGCCTGTCGACGGCGGGAGCGCGGGTCACGCAGCTCGGCGACGACGCGGCGGCGCCCGCCTTCGCGCTGAGGATCGCGCCCGCTCCGGCCGGCTGACGCCCCGCCGGCGCCGTCGGACCGCCTCCAGGTGCACCGTGCGAAGCGCTACCTGTATCGTCAACGCCCCGAGAGGGGATCGACCATGAAGCAGCCCGCTCCCGTGACGCTCGAGGGCCACGACATCCGGCTCGAGCCGCTCACCGCCGGACATCGCGACGAGCTGGCCGCGGCGGCGGCGGACGGGGAGCTCTGGAAGCTCTGGTTCACGTCGGTGCCGAAGCCCGAGGAGGCGGAAGCCTACATCGCTCACGCGCTCGCGGGCCAGACGAGGGGCGACATGCTGCCGTGGGCGGTCCGCGAGCTGAGGAGCGGCGCCCTCGTCGGCAGCACGCGCTACCACGACATCGTGACCGCGGTCGACCGCGTCGAGATCGGCTGGACGTGGTACGCGAAGCGGTGGCAGCGCAGCCGCGTCAACACGGTCTGCAAGCGCCTGCTGCTCGGGCACGCGTTCGAGGCGCTGGACTGCCGGGTGGTCGGCCTGCGCACCGACAACTTCAACTTCCGGTCGCAGCGCGCGATCGAGGCGCTCGGGGCGAAGAAGGACGGCGTGATCCGGCATCACGCGGCGCGGCGCGACGGCACGGTCCGTGACAGCGTGATGTACAGCATCCTCGCGAGCGAGTGGCCGGACGTGAAGCGGCACCTCGAGCTGCGGCTCGCGCGTCACGGAGCGGACGCGCGCTGAGAACGGCACGGCGTGATAGTCTGCGCGCAGGGGGGAGCGCGCAGCCCGCGAGGTGCGTACGCCATGGCCCATTCCCACTCCCGCGCGGGCTACGTTCCTGCCGCCGGGCACGACCTCCTCCTCCCGCTCTACGACCCGATCCTCCGCCTGCTGATGCGCGAGCGCGTCTTCCGGGACCGGCTCCTCGCGCTCACCGACCTGCGGCCCGGGATGCGGCTGCTCGACCTCGGCTGCGGGACCGGGACCTTCGTCGTCCTCGCGAAGCGGCGCTGCCCCGAGGCTCGCGTCACCGGCATCGATGGAGACCCGAAGGTGCTGGCCGTCGCACGCGCGAAGGCGGCGAAGGCCGGCGTCTCCATCCAGCTCGACGAAGGGCTGGCGGACCGCCTCCCCCATGGCGACGGCGCGTTCGACTGCGTCACGTCGTCGCTCGTGCTGCACCACCTCACGCGCGACGAGAAGCTCGGCGCGCTGCGCGAGGTGCGCCGCGTGCTCGCGCCGGGCGGCGCGTTCCTGCTGCTCGACTTCGGGCCGCCGGTCGGCGTCCTCGCGCGCGTCGCCGCCGCCCTCGTGCAGCGCGGCGAGCGGCTGCGGGACAACCTCGCGGGCCGCCTTCCGGAGCTGATGCGCGAGGCGGGCTTCGAGCGCATCACCGCACACGGTCACCATGCGAGCGCGTTCGGGACGCTCGCGTTCTACTCGGGGCTCGCGCCGGCAGGAGGTCGGCCTTGAACGCGATCGAAGCGGAGCCCCATTGCGCGTCCCGGTTCGCGTGTCCGGCTTCGGATCACCGAGGCAGCCCTGCGCGTGCCGCGTACGTGGCGGAGTGCTGGGGCGTCTCCATTCCCATGAGCCACGCCTCCAGCATCGCGTTGACGCTCTCCGGCGCCTCCTGCTGCACCCAGTGCGAGACTCCGGGCAGGTAGCGCAGCGTCAGATCGCGCACGAACGCGTCGGTACCGTAGGTCGTGGCCTTCGTGAGGGCCACGTCCCCCTCGCCCCACAGGAGCAGCGTCGGCGTGTCGATCACGGGGAAGCCGAGCGCGGTCTGCCGCTGCGCGCCGCCTCCCCGCACGAGCGCCCGGTAGTAGTTCACCATCGCGGTGAGCGCGCCCGGGCGCGCCGCCGCCTCGCGGAAGACGCGGATCGCGTCGTCGGGGAAGCGGCTCGGATCGAGCGAGCTGCGGCGGAAGATCTCGGCGATCGCGCGGGCGCCGTCCCGGCCGAGCAGCTTCTCGGGAAGCCACGGCAGCTGGAAGAACAGCACGTACCAGGAACGCCGGAGCTGCGCCCCACGGCGCAGCTCGCGGGCCGCGCAGGCCGGGTGCGGCACGTTCATGATCACGAGGCGCTCGAGCGGTCGCACGCGCCGCATCGCGAAGTACCAGGCGATGATCGCGCCCCAGTCGTGCGCGAGCAGCAGCACGCTCTTCGCGCCCGCCGCATCGATGAGACCGGCGACGTCCTCGAGCAGGCGCTCGATCGCGTAGTCCTGCATGCGGGGCGGGCGATCGCTGCCGCCGTAGCCCCGCAGGTCGGGCGCCCAGGCGCGGTAGCCGAGGCGGTCGAGGAGCGGGAGCTGATGACGCCAGGAGAACCAGTTCTCGGGGAAGCCGTGGAGGCAGAGCGCAAGGCGATCGCCGGCGCCGGCCGACGCCACGTGGAACCGCAGCCCGTTCGCCTTCACGTCCTCGTGCCGGATCGTCGCGTCCATTCCCCTCCCCACCTCCCCGGGCGGCGCAGTCTAGCGACCGCGCCCGCGCGGAACCCCCTTGCTAGGCTCGTGGGTCGACCGCCAGGAGGAAGCCCATGCCGCGACCGCGTTCCCGCTTGCGGGCCCTCGTCCCCACGGCGCTCGCCTGCGCCCTCGCCGCGGCGCCGGGCGCGCGCGCCACCGAGCATCTCGTGGACGGGATCGCCGCGCAGGTCGGACCCGACGTCGTCCTGGTCTCCGAGGTGAACGATTTCGCGGCCGCTGTGGAGACCCAGGTCCGGGCCCAGGGCGGCTCCGAGGCCGACCTCGCGCGAATGAAGAACGAGATCCTCGAGCGTCTCATCGAGCGCCGACTGATCGAGCAGGTCGTGAAGCGCGCCGAGCTCCAGGCCACGGACGCAGAGGTGGACTCCACGATCAAGGCGATCGCCGAAGAGAACGGGCTCTCCCAGGAGCAGCTCAAGCAGAGCGTCGAGGCGAACGGCCTCACGATGGACGCCTACCGCGAGCGGATCCGCGGCGACATCCAGCGCACGAAGGTGCTCAACGTGATGGTGCGGTCGCGCGTCAAGGTGGACGAGGCCGAGGTGCGGAAGGCGTACGACGAGCAGTACTCGAAGCAACCGGAAGGAGGCGACGAGCTCCATCTCCGACACCTGCTCGTGACGTTCGGCGGAGAGACGAAGCGCGACGAAGCGTCGGCCTGCGGCGCGGTGAAGAACGCGCTCGCCGAGGTGCGCTCGGGCAAGTCGTTCGAACAGGTGGCCGCGCAGGTCTCCGAGATGAACCCCGAACGCGGCGGCGACGTGGGCTGGGTGCAGGCGACGACGCTCGCGCCGTGGATGACGTCCGTGGTCGCGAAGCTCCAGCCCGGGCAGACGAGCGACGTGATCCGGATGCCGTTCGGCTGCAACCTGCTCCAGCTCGTCGAGCGGCGGGAGTTCCACAGGAAGTCCTACGAGGAGGTGAAGCCCGAGCTCCAGGCTGCGCTGTTCGAGCAGAAGACCGAAGCCGAGTACGTGAAATTTGTGAACAAGCTGCGCGGCCAGACCTACATCGAGCGCAAGGACGCCTTCGCCGCCGCGAAGGGGACGACGGCGGTCCCGTCGCTCCTCGGCCCGGACAAGGACGAGTTCTCGGAGGGGTCGGCCTACGCGCCGTGATCGACGCCCCGACCCACATCACCGTCCGGGGCGCGCGTGAGCACAACCTGCGCGGGATCGACGTGCGCATCCCGCGCGACCGCCTCGTGGTCATCACGGGGCTCTCGGGCTCCGGAAAGTCCTCGCTCGCCTTCGATACGATCTACGCCGAGGGCCAGCGTCGCTACGTCGAGTCGCTGTCCGCCTACGCGCGGCAGTTCCTCGAGCAGATGGGCAAGCCCGAGGTCGAGTCGATCGACGGCCTCTCGCCGGCCATCTCGATCGAACAGCGCACGACGAGCCGCAACCCGCGCTCCACCGTCGGCACCACGACCGAGGTCTTCGACTACCTCCGTCTCCTGTACGCGCGGGTGGGTCGGCCGCACTGCTGGTCCTGTGGGAAGCCGATCGCGAGCCAGACCGTCCAGCAGATGACCGACCGCGTGCTCGCGCTCGGCGAGGGCGCGCGCGTGCAGGTGCTCGCGCCGGTCGTGCGCGGAAGGAAGGGGGAGTACAAGAAGGAGCTCGACGCGTTCCGGCGTCGGGGCTTCGTGCGCGCCCGGATCGACGGCGAGCTCGTCGACCTCTCCGAGGACGTCGCGCTCGCCCGCCAGCAGAAGCACGACATCGACGTGATCGTGGACCGGCTCGCGGTGCGCGAGTCCGCGCGCGCACGGATCGCGGAGTCCATCGAGGGGGCGCTCCGTCTCGCGGACGGCTTCGTCAAGATCGAGCCCGGCGCCGGGGGTGAGCAGTGGCTCCTCTCGGAATCGAACGCGTGCGTGGATTGCGGCATCTCCTTCCCGGAGCTCGCGCCGCGCAGCTTCTCGTTCAACAGTCCCCACGGCGCCTGCCCGCGCTGCGACGGCCTCGGCACACGGGACGAGCTCGATCCCGCACGCGTCGTTCCCGACCCCGGGCGCTCGCTCGCGCAGGGTGCGATCGAGCCGTGGGGGGGCAAGCGGGGCGCGCGCTATTACCGCCAGCTCCTCGAATCGCTCGCTTCCTACTTCGGAGTGTCGATGGACGCGCCCTGGAGCGAGCTGCCCGCGGCGGCGCGCGCGGGGATCCTCCACGGCGCGGGCTCGGCCGAGGTGGCCTTCACGTTCGAGCGCAGCGGCAGGTCGCAGACGGTGAGGCGCACCTGGGACGGGGTGATGGGCGAGCTCGCGCGCCGGCGCAGCGAGGCGGAAGGCGACGCCGCGAGCGACGAGCTCGCGCGCTTCACGAGCCCGCGGCCCTGCCCGGAGTGCGGCGGAGCGCGGCTCCGCGTCGAGGCACGCAGCGTGAAGCTCGGCGGGCTGGGGCTGCATGAGCTCGCAGCGCTCCCCATCTCGGAGGCTGCCCGGTTCCTCGAGCTGCTCGAGCTCCGGCCCGCCGAGCGCGCGATCGCGGACCGCGTGCTGCGGGAGATCGGCGACCGCCTCCGCTTCCTGTCCGACGTCGGGCTCGACTACCTGACGCTCGACCGTCCGAGCGCGAGCCTCTCGGGCGGCGAAGGACAGCGGATCCGCCTCGCGACGCAGGTCGGCTCGAGCCTGATGGGCGTGCTCTACATCCTGGACGAGCCGTCGATCGGCCTGCACCCGCGCGACAACGCACGCCTCCTCGCGAGCCTCCTCCGGCTCCGCGATCTCGGGAACAGCGTGCTCGTCGTCGAGCACGACGAGGCCACGATCCGGGCCGCGGACTGGGTGATCGACATGGGGCCGGGCGCCGGGATCCACGGCGGTGCGGTCGTGGCGGAGGGCACGCCGGAGGAGATCGCCGCCGATCCCGCGTCGCTCACGGGCGCGTTCCTCTCCGGGCGCCGCGCCGTCCCGCTGCCGCGCGCGCGGCGCCCCGCGAGCGGGAAGGCACTCGTCCTCGAGGGCTGCCGCGAGCACAACCTGAAGCAAGTGACGCTGCGCCTGCCCCTCGGCGTGCTGACGGTCGTGACGGGCGTCTCGGGCTCGGGGAAGTCGACGCTCGTGAACGACACGCTCCAGCGTGCGCTCGCGCAGCGCCTGCACGGCGCGCAGGAGACGCCGGGGCGCTACGCGCGGCTGCTCGGCGCAGAGCACGTCGACAAGGTGATCGACGTGAGCCAGGCGCCGATCGGACGCACCCCGCGCAGCAACCCCGCGACCTACACCGGCGTATTCGACGGCGTCCGCGCGCTCTTCAGCCAGGTGCCGGAGGCGCGCGTGCGCGGCTACGACCCCGGGCGGTTCTCGTTCAACGTGAAGGGCGGCCGCTGCGAGTCGTGCCAGGGCGACGGCGTGCTCCGGATCGAGATGCACTTCCTGCCCGATCTCTTCGTCACCTGCGAAGTGTGCGGCGGCCGGCGCTACAACCGCGAGACGCTTGAGATCCGCTACAAGGGCAAGAGCATCGCCGACGTGCTCGAGATGACCGTGGAGGAGGCGCTGACGTTCATGGATGCCGTGCCGGCCGTGCGCCGGCCGCTCCAGACCCTGCACGACGTGGGGCTCGACTACGTCCATCTCGGTCAGGCGGCGACGACGCTCTCCGGTGGCGAGGCCCAGCGCATCAAGCTCGCGCGGGAGCTCGCGCGTCGCGACACCGGCCGTACGCTCTACGTGCTCGACGAGCCGACCACCGGACTGCACTTCGCCGACGTCGAGAAGCTGCTCGAAGTGCTCCAGCGTCTCGTGGGCCTCGGCAACACCGTGGTGGTGATCGAGCACCACCTCGACGTGATCAAGACCGCGGACTGGGTGATCGATCTCGGTCCCGAAGGCGGCGAGCGCGGTGGCGAGATCGTGGCCGAGGGACCGCCGGAGGAGGTGGCGCGCGAGCCCCGCTCGCACACGGGGCGCGCGCTCTCCGGAGCGCTCGGCGCGTGAAGCCCGCCCCGTCGTTTCCGACCGCAGGCTCCGCCGTGTGGCTCACGTTGCTCGCGTCCATGGCGGCGCTCATGGTCGTCGTGCTGCTCGCGGGCGAGGACGGGAACGTCTCCGTGGCCGCCTTGGGGCTCAGCCTCGTCATCGGCTTCGGCGGCATCGGGACGCTCGTCGCGCGCACGGTGCCGCCGCCGCAGGCCGAACGCCTCGGACTGCGCATCGCGCCCCTGCGGTTCGTGGTGCCGATCCTGTTGATGATCCCGATCACGCTGCTCGCGAGCGAGCTCGACAACGTGGTGCGCGCCCTGCTGCCGGCGCCCGACGCCCAGGTCATCGACGCCGTCGTGAAGGAGCGGATGGGAGTCGACGGCGGCCTCGATCGCCTCGGGGCGCTCATCCTGAGCGTCGGCCTCGCGCCCGTGATCGAGGAGTGGTTCTTCCGCGGCGTGCTCCAGCAGGGGATCGTGGCCCAGCTCGGGGCGGTGCCCGGCATCGGGCTCGCGGCCCTTCTCTTCGGCCTCAGCCATGGGGCGCCCTCGATGTCGTTCCAGGCCTGGCTCGCGGCCGCGAGCGGCGCGGTGCTCTACGGGCTCGCGTTCGGTCTGCTGCGTCAGACCTCCGGCTCGCTCCTGCCCGCGATCGTCATGCACGCGCTCGTGAACGCCCTGGGCGCAGCGGCGATGTGGTTCCCCGATCGGTTCCCGGTGCCCGGCTACAACGCACCTGGCGATCACACACCGCTCGCCTACCTGCTGCCCGGAGCGGCGTCGGTGGCGCTCGGCGCGTGGCTGGCGCTGCGTCTTCGGGTACCCGATCCGGTGCGGACCGCAGCGTCCGCCGCGACGCCCGGGACGAAGGACACCTAGCGGAGTGCGAGGCGCGCGCGCACGGCGGCGACGATCGCGGCGCGTACCTGGGACACGTCTGGCTCCGCGTCGATGCGATCGATGTATCGACGATCAATTTGCTCGAAGACCTCGGCCACGGTCTCGAGGAAATCGATCCGTTCGAAGACGGGATTGATCGCGGACCCTCGCGCGTGAACCCTCTCCAGCCCCTTGCAGGGGTCGATCCGAAGGAGAACGGCGAGATCGGGCTGCGGGAAGCGCCTCTCGCTCTCCTCCAGAATTGCCGAGAACGAAAGGCCACGCGCTCCCTGGTATGCGACCGTCGAGAGGTAGTAGCGGTCGGTGATGACGACACGGCCATCGTTCAAAGCCGGCGCGATGACCTGCGAGACGTGCTCCTCCCGATCGGCCATGAACCACGAGAGCTCATCGCCCGGACTCGCGGGTATGCCCCGGTTTGCCGTCTCGCGGATGAGCTGACCAAACCTTCCGCGGGTTGGCTCGTGCGTGATCACCGTCCGGTGACCACGCTCGTTCAACGCAGCCGCGAGCAATCCCGCTTGGGTCGTCTTGCCCGCGCCATCGATGCCCTCGATCGCGATCAGCGTACCGGGCTTCACGGGGGCCTCGTGGAGAAGCGTACTCTCCAGGTCGAGCGCTCCGGGCCAGCAACCCGCAAACCGCCCGACTTGTCAGCAGCTTCCTCGAAAGCGGGGCGCAGCCGAGTTTGGCACGACGGTTGCTCATGGTCTAGGGCACGCCTTCGGGCGTACCCGCCATCGCCCCTCTAACGGGACCGGGGGCCGGCGGGACCCGAGGCGCCGGGCGGGGGCATGGGCTTCGACGTGGGACAAACAAACGGGGTGAGGCCCGCGTCGAGCTCCCGCCCGGCGTCTCTCTGGCGCGACGATCCCTAGAAAGGGATCGGCGTCAGCCGACCTTCCCGACGAGTTGGAACGCGATCACGAGGCCGTAGATCGCGATCGACTCGATGAGCACCATGCCGAGGATGTAGTTCACGAACATCGAGCCAGCGGCGCCGGGGTTGCGCGCGATGCCGGCGGTCGTGTTCCCCGCGGTGAGGCCCTGCCCGATGCCGCAGCCGAATCCGGCCAGGCCGATCGCGAGGCCTGCGCCGAGCGCGGGGCCCAGGTTGCCCGCCGACTGTCCGCCATCCGCCGCAGACGCGGTGAGAGGGAGCAAGGCTCCGACCAGTGTGAAGAGTGCGAGCTTGCCGAACTTGCGCATGACGAACGTTCTCCTTGATGGGTGGCCGCGCAGCTTCGAGGTCCGCTCAGTGAGCCTCTTGGAGCGCGAGGTTGATGTAGATCATCGTGAGCAGTGAGAAGACGAAGGCCTGGAGGCACGCGACCAGGATGCCCAAGCCCAGGAAGATCGCGGGAACGAAGGGCGGCACCAGCAAGAGGAAGACACCCACCACCGCGTGATCGGCGAACATGTTTGCGATGAGACGGATCGTGAGCGTGACCATGCGCGCTGCGTCGAGCACGGTTTCGAGGGGAAAGAACAGCCAGAAGAGCGCCCGCACGTGGATGTGCCGCCCACCCACGTGCCACGTGTAGAAGCTCGGCCCCATGTACTTGATCAGGTAGTGCTTGAGACCGTGCTGGCGGATTCCGACGTAGTTGTAGAGGCCGTACGAGATCACAGCCCACGCACCGGCGGCGTTCACGTCACTCGTCGCGCCGCCCACGCCCGGGATCAGGCCCATGAGGTTCGAGATCAGGATGAAGAAGAACATCGCGCCAACGAACGGAAACCAGCGCCTCCATTCCGGGCCCATCGTCTCGCGCGCGAGCGAAACGAGACCCTCGACGATCACCTCGAACACGTTCCGAAGGCTCAGCCCCTCGTCGGGGATCACGCCGCCGTTCGTGGCCGCAATGCGATTGCGGATCACGAAACCCGCCGCCGCGAGAAGTCCGGCCGCGATCAGAACGCGAACGAAGAGCGCCACCGCGTGGGGGCTGGTGATCGAATCGAGCACGACTAGCCCTCCTCTTCCTCGGAGGGGTCGCGCTCGCGTGCCAGCCATGGATTCCAGGCGTCCCAACTCGGATCGTCCGGCGGAGGTCCGGCCTCCTGCTCGACGACGGGGGGCCGCTGCAGCCAGGCGGCGATCAGGACCGAGGGCACGATCATGGAGAGCCCGAGCACGAGACCGACGGGATGGGCGCCCGCGCGCAGGGCGAAGGCGATGCCTACCGCGAGCACGACGAACCGGAGCGCGAAGCCCGCGACCCACGCTCCGCCCACGGCCAGGTCGCCAGCAAACATCCTCCGCGCCGCGCTCTGCAGCGCACGGAAGTTGACCGCCTCGATCGCGGCGCCGAGCGCGAGACTCGTAGCGAAGGCGCCGGACGCTGCGGCGCAGCTCGCCGCAAAGGCGCCGGCAGAGAGTGCGAGGTTCAGTCGTTCGATCGGATCGAGCTTCACACCGTCCTCAAGAGTCGCGAGAGAGATCGTCCGGCGGCGGCGGTCCCTCGTCGAACAGCCCCCGCATGCGCCACAAGCGGACCACGAACGACGCGAACCCCACGATCGTGCCGACGATCAGCCACCGCGGGGACGTGCCGAAATGGCCATCCGCCCAGTAGCCGGCGCCTGCTGCGATGGCGATGGCGAGCACGGCCTCCAGAGCGCCCTGGTAGGCCGCTACGCCCCGCTTCGTGAGATTCCCGCTCGACGGGTCCTCGCCGGCCATCGTTGCGAGCGTACATCGGGCGGGAACGGCGCGCGCCGGCTCCCCGCGCGGGCCCAAAGCGGCGCGCACCATAGCCGACGGTCCCCGCCCTCTCAACGCACCCGCGCGGCGAGGCGGAACGCCTCGCGCGCGGCGGCGACGGTGGCCGCGACGTCCACCGGCCGGTGCGCCAGCGACACGAAGCCCGCCTCGAAGGAGGACGGGGCGAGGTAGACGCCCCGGTCGAGCATCGCGGTGAAGAACGCCCGGAAGCGGCCCGCGTGGGCCTTCCTGGCGTCCTCGAAGTCGCGCACCGGACCGGGATGGAAGAAGAATCCGAACATGCCGCCGAGGCTGTCCGCGGTCAGCTCGACGCCGGCGTCGGCCGCCGCCTCGCGCAGACCGGCCACGAGGGCGGCCGCGCACGCCTCGAGCCGCTCGTAGACGCCGGGCCGGCGCAGACGGCGGAGCGTCTCCAGTCCCGCCGCCATCGCAAGCGGGTTCCCCGACAGCGTGCCCGCCTGGTACACGGGCCCTTCGGGCGCGATCTGCGTCATGAGGTCCGCGCGGCCACCATACGCGGCGGCCGGCAGCCCGCCGCCCACGATCTTGCCGAGACAGGTGAGGTCGGGCCGCACACCGAAACGCGTCTGCGCGCCGCCGAAGGCGACGCGGAAGCCGGTCATCACCTCGTCGAAGACGAGCAGGGCGCCGTGCGTGTCGCAGAGGCTGCGGAGGCCTTCGAGAAAGCCGGGCGAGGGCGGGACGAAGCCCATGTTCCCGGCCACCGGCTCGACGATCACGCACGCGATCTCTCCGCCCCAGCGGTCGAATGCGGCGGACGCCGCGGCAACGTCGTTGTACGGCGCCTGCACCGTGAGCTCGCTGAACGCCGCCGGCACGCCGGGCGATCCGGGAATGCCGAGCGTCGCGACCCCGCTGCCGGCGCCGACCAGCAGCGCGTCGGCGTGGCCGTGGTAGCAGCCGTCGAACTTGAGGATGCGAGGCCGGCCGGTCGCGGCGCGCGCGAGGCGCAGCGCGCTCATCGTGGCCTCGGTGCCCGAGCTCACCATGCGCACACGCTCGACCGAGGGCAGGGCGCTGCAAATCGCCTCGGCGAGCTCGATCTCCAGCTCCGTCGGCGCGCCAAAGCTCGTACCCCGCGCGGCCGCGGCGCGCACGGCGCGCAACACGCCCGGGTCGGCGTGGCCGAGGATCAGCGGGCCCCAGGAGCCGACGTAGTCGAGGTACGCGTTCCCATCGACGTCGATCACGCGCGCGCCCTTGCTGCGCGCCAGGAAGCGGGGGACGCCCCCGACCGCTCCGAACGCACGGACCGGGCTGTTGACACCGCCGGGGATCACACGCCGGGCGCGGGCGAAGAGGGCCTTCGAGCGCCGCGTGCCGGACATCAGCCTTCCGATTCGCCGTCGCTCCCGGGAGCGTCGCTCTCCGCCGCATCGCCTGCGGCCGCGGCGCCGTTGCCGGCAACGGTCGCCCCCCCACCGTTGCCGTTCGCGGGGGTCGCGCTCGCGTCGTCGCCCTCGGCCAGCCGCGCGATCGCCACGCCGCGCTCGCCTTCCCCCATCTCCATGAGGCGCACGCCCTGCGTCACGCGGCCCATGGTGGAGATGCCGCTCACGCGGCAGCGCAGCACCTTGCCGCCGTTGGTGATGAGCATGACCTCGTCGGCGTCGACCACCTGCGCCACGCCGATCACGGGGCCGTTGCGGTCGCTCGTGCGGATCGTGATCACGCCCTGGCCGCCGCGGTTCTGCACGCGGTAATCCTCGAGGGGCGTGCGCTTGCCGTAGCCGTTCGCGGTCACGGTGAGGATCGTGGCCCCGGGTGACAGGATCTCCATCCCCACCACCTCGTCGGCGTCCGAGAGCAGGATGCCCCGCACGCCGGTCGCCCCGCGGCCCATCGGGCGCACCTGCGTCTCGGCGAAGCGGATCGACTTGCCCGTGCGGGTCGCGATCAGGATCTCCTGCTCGCCCATCGTCCGCCGCGCCGCGATCACCTCGTCGCCGTCCTCGAGGTTGATCGCGATGATGCCGCCGCGTCGCGGGTTCGCGTAGGCGTCGAGATCGGTCTTCTTGATCACGCCCTGGCGCGTGCAGAGCACCACGAAGCCGCGCTCGTCGAACCTGCGCACGGGCAGCATCGCCTGGATGCGCTCGCCGTCCTGGAGCTGGAGCAGGTTCACCAGGGCCTTGCCGCGCGCGGCGCGGCCGACCTGCGGCAGCTCGTGCACCTTCAGCCAGTGGACGCGGCCCTTGTTCGAGAAGAACAGGATGTAGGCGTGCGTCGACGCCACGAAGAGGTGCTCGACGAAGTCCTCCTCGCGCGTGTCCATGCCGGTGACGCCCTTGCCGCCGCGCCGCTGCGCGCGGTACTGGGCGACGGCGTTCCGCTTCGCGTACCCGAGGTGCGACATGGTGACGACCATGTCCTCCTCGACGATGAGGTCCTCGGTCGTGAAGCTCTCGACCGCGCCGGTAATCTCGGTGCGCCGCTCGTCGCCGAAGCGCTCCCGGATGTCCTCGAGCTCGCTCACGATCACGTCCAGGATCCGCGCATCGCTCGCGAGCAGCGCCTCAAGATCGGCGATCCTCGCGCGGACCTCCGTCAGCTCGTCGATCACCTTCTGCCGCTCCAGCGCGGTGAGGGCGCGCAGCCGCATGTCCAGGACGGCCTGCGCCTGGCGTTCGGACAGCGCGAAGCGCGTCATGAGCTGGTCGCGCGCGGTGGTCGCGTCGTCGGCCGCGCGGATCAGCGCGATGATCTCGTCGAGGTGGTCGAGGGCGATCGCGAAGCCCTCGAGGAGGTGCGCGCGCGCCTCGGCCTGCGCGAGGTCGTAGGCCGCGCGCCGGGCCACGGTCTCGCGCCGGAACTCGATGAAGAGTCGCAGCGCCTCCTTCAGCGCGAGCGTCTGGGGCCGGCCGTTGACGAGGGCGAGCATGTTCACGCCGAAGGTCGTCTGGAGGGGCGTCAGCTTGTAGAGCTGGTTCAGGACCACGTCCTCCGGCGCGTCGCGCCGGAGCTCGATCACGATCCGCATGCCCTGGCGATTCGATTCGTCGCGCAGGTCGGTGACGCCGTCCACCTTGCCGTCGCGCACGAGCTCGGCGATGCGCTCGAGCAGCGTCGCCTTGTTCACCAGGTAGGGGATCTCCGTGACGACGATGCGCGGACCCCGCTTCGTCTCCTCGGTCGAGGCGCGCGCCCGTACGGTGACGAGGCCGCGTCCGGTCTCGTACGCATCACGGATCCCCTCGCGTCCGCAGATCATCGCGCCCGTCGGGAAGTCGGGGCCCGGCATGCGCGCCATCAGGTCGTCGAGCGTGCAGTCCGGGTGGCGCGCCTGGTGCACGAGCGCGTCCACGAGCTCGCGCAGGTTGTGCGGCGGCACGTTCGTCGCCATGCCGACGGCGATGCCCGTGGAGCCGTTCGCGAGGAAGTTCGGGAACGGCGTGGGCAGGACGATCGGCTCGAGGACCGTGCCGTCGAAGTTCGGGCCGAAGTCCACCGTGTCGCGCTCGATGTCGCGGAGCATCTCCTCCGCCAGGGGATGGAGCCGCGATTCGGTGTAGCGATAGGCCGCGGCCATGTCGCCGTCGATCGAGCCGAAGTTGCCCTGGCCCTGGATCAGCGGATAGCGGAGCGAGAAGTCCTGGACGAGCCGGACCATCGCGTCGTACACCGCACCGTCCCCGTGCGGGTGGTAGTGCTTCAGCACCTCGCCCACGACGCCCGCGCTCTTCGAGAACGGCCGCGTGGAGAGAAGGCCCTCCTGCTGCATCGCGTAGAGGATGCGGCGGTGGACGGGCTTCAGGCCGTCGCGCACGTCGGGCAGCGCGCGGCTGATGATGACGGACATCGAGTAGTCGAGGAACGAACGCCGGACCTCGTCCTCGATGTTCACCGGCTGGAGCCCCGCGCCCGGGGGCGGCGCGTCGCCGCCGCCGGGGAGGTCGTCGTCGCTGTCGGGGAGGTCGTCGGGTTCTTGGGCCACGCCGTGTCTCTCTGGGCTCAGATGTCGAGGTTCTGCGCGTTGAGCGCGTTCTTCTCGATGAACTCGCGGCGCGGCTCCACTTCGTCGCCCATCAGCGTGCTGAAGACGAGGTCGGCCTCGACGGCGTCCTCGACCTTCACCTGGAGGAGCGTGCGCTTCGACGGCTCCATCGTGGTCTCGGCGAGCTGCTCGGGGTTCATCTCGCCGAGGCCCTTGTAGCGCTGGACCGAGAGCCCCTTGCGCCCGAGCTCGAGCACGCGCTGGAGCAGCTGCACCGGCGTCGCGACCGCGGGCTCGTCCTCGCGTCCGCCGCCCACGATCTTGAACGGACCCTCGGCGAGCGCGGTCGTGTGACCGGCGAGCACGAGGAGCCGCTGGAAGTCCGGGGAGCGGAGGAACTCCGCGTCGAAGCGCGTGCGGTAGACGACGCCGGCCCGGCGCGTCTCCGCCGTGAGGCTCGCGCCGCCGTGCTCGGGGTCGTCCTCCACGATCCACGTGACCGGCAGCGCTTCGGGCGCGATCGCGCCGAGCTGAGCCTCGACTGCCCGCGCGATGCGCCCGCGCAGCGCCGGTGCGTCCCGCAGGTCCGCTTCGCGCGGCGCGCCCGCCCACACCGCCGCGTCGACCAGGCGCTCGTCGCGCCGGCGGAGCGCGATGCGGCGCATCACGCGCTCGTACTCCCCCGCGTGTCCCAGGAGCTGCCGCACCGCCTCGCGCGGGAGGGGCGTCGGCGACCCGCCGACCGCCACCGACGCGCTCCGCAGCGCGAGGTCGAGGAGGTGCTTCTCGAGCGCGGGCTCGTCCTTCACGTAGCGCTCGCTCTTGCCCTTCTTGACCTTGAACAGCGGCGGCTGCGCGATGTAGAGGTAGCCGCGCTCGATCAGCTCGCGCATCTGCCGGTAGAAGAAGGTGAGCAGCAGCGTGCGGATGTGGCTTCCGTCCACGTCTGCGTCGGTCATGATGATGACTTTGTGGTAGCGGGCCTTCGTGGCGTCGAACTCCGGGCCGATCCCGCAGCCGATGGCCGCGATCAGGGCCTGGATCTCCGTGCTCGACAGCATGCGGTCGAGGCGCGCGCGCTCGACGTTCAGGATCTTGCCGCGGATGCCGAGGATGGCCTGCGTCTCGCGGAAGCGCCCCTGCTTCGCCGAGCCGCCTGCGGACTCGCCTTCGACGATGAAGAGCTCGCACTTCGCCGGGTCGCGCTCCTGACAGTCCGCCAGCTTGCCCGGCAGGCTGTAGTCCGCCAGGGCTCCCTTGCGGCGCGCGAGATCGCGCGCCTTGCGCGCCGCGGCGCGCGCACGCGCCGCGTCCACGACCTTGGCGGTGACCTGCTTCGCGATCTGCGGATTCTCTTCGAGATAGGCGCCGAGCTGGTCGTAGACGAGCGTCTCGACGAGGCCGCGCACCTCGCTGGTACCGAGCTTCGACTTGGTCTGTCCTTCGAACTCGGGCTGCGGAAGCTTGACCGAGATGACCGCGGTGAGCCCCTCGCGCACGTCGTCGCCGCTGACCGACTCCGCTTCGCTCTTGCCGTTCTTCGCTTGCGACGCGATGTAGCGGTTCAGACTGCGCGTCAGCGCGGTTCGGAAACCGATGAGGTGGGAGCCGCCCTCGACGGTATTGATGTTGTTCGCGAACGAGAAGACGCTCTCGTTGTAGGTCTCGTTGTACTGGACCGCGACCTCGATGATCACCGGCACCTTGCGGCCGCGCACCTCGAACTCGCGCTGGCCGGAGATGTAGATCGGCGGCCGGTGGAGCGGTGTCCGGCTGCGATTCAGGTGCTCGACGAACGAGACGATCCCGCCCTCGTAGCAGAAGTCGTGCGACTTCCCGCTGCGCTCGTCGGTGATCTGGATGCGGATGCCCGCGTTGAGGAACGACAGCTCCCGCAGGCGCTGGGAGAGTACGTCGAAGGAGAACTCGGTGGTGGCGAAGATCTCCGGATCCGGATGGAAGGTGACCCGGGTGCCGGTCTTGTCGGTGGTGCCGATGGCGGTGAGCGGCTCTGTCGGCACGCCGCGCGCATACGTCTGGCGCCAGACCTTGCCGTTGCGCTTGATCTCGAGCTCGAGCCGATCGGAGAGGGCGTTCACCACGGAGACGCCGACACCGTGGAGACCGCCGGAGACCTTGTAGGTGTTCTCGTTGAACTTGCCGCCCGCGTGCAGGGTCATCATCACGACTTCGGCGGCAGGCCGCTTCTCGGTCGGGTGCTCGTCGACCGGAATGCCGCGGCCGTCGTCGACGACCGTGACGCTGTGGTCGTCGTGCATGATGACGCTGATCTCGCGGCAGTAGCCAGCCAGCGCCTCGTCGATCGAGTTGTCGACGACCTCGTAGACGAGATGATGCAGTCCCTCGGGACCGGTGGTCCCGATGTACATCGCAGGGCGCTTTCGAACCGGGTCGAGGCCTTCGAGGACCTCGATCGAGCTCGCATCGTAGGTCACGGACAGCGCTTCCTCGGCTTCTCGCGCACGGTTTTGGGGGGGTCAGGCGGTACGCCCGACGCGTCTTTGCGCCAGCCTCGCACGGGAACGGTACCGAAAGGGTAAGTCCTCGTAAAGGCTGGCGGATCGGTTCGATCGGGTGGAGATCAGATGCGCATCGGCATCACCACGGCGAGGCTGTCCGGATCGTCGGTTGGACGGATTTGAGCCGGAGACAGCTCGTCCTGGAGGCCGAGCTGGACCTCCTTCGCCTCGATGACGCCGAGCGCATCGAGGAGATAACGCGCATTGAAGCCCAACGAGAGAGCGTCACCCGCGTAGTCGACGTCGAGCTCCTCGTGGGCCTCGCCGAGGTCGGGGTTGCTCGAAGAGAGCTGCATGCGTCCCTCGGTGATCTCGACCTTCACCGAGCGGCTTCGCTCCGCCGAGAGCACCGCCACGCGACGCAGGGCATGCACGAGCGGCTCCTTCGGGAGCACGAGCGTGGTCCGGGCGCTCTTTGGGAGCACCTGGCGATAGTTGGGGAACTCACCCTCGATGAGCCGCATCATGAGCGTGACGTCTCCCTTGCGAGCCACGCCGCTGCTGCCCTCGAATCCGAGCTCGATCTCATCGGCGTCATCTTCGTCCACGAGACGCTTGAGCTCTGCGAGACCCTTGCGGGGGAAGATCACCCCAGTCGGGAGCTCGGAGAGGTCGGCAGCCACCACGCGGTCGACGTAGGCAAGACGATGACCGTCCGTAGCCACCATGCGGATCTTGCCGGTATCGGGCAAGACCTCGAAGTAGACGCCGTTCAGGTTGTAACGCGTCTCGTCCGCGGAGGCGGCGTACATGGTGCGCTCGATCATCGCCGAAAGAACGGCGGCCTGGATCCGCACGTGGCCCTTCGGACTGGCAACCGGGAGCGTCGGGTACTCATCCCCGGCGGTTCCCGCAAGCACGAAGCGAGAGCGCGCGCACTGCACCTCGAGGTAGGAGTTCGAGGTGCTCTGGAGCTGGAGCGGCTCCTCCGGAAGCTCCCGGACGATCTCGAAGAGCTTCTTGGCAGACACGGTGAGACTGCCCGCAGCCTTCACGTCCGCATCGTGGGAGCCACGAATACCGACCTCGAGATCCGTCGCCGCAATGTGAAGCCGTCCCCCCGCGGTCTCGTCCTGGATCGCCTCGAAATAGGCGTTCGCGAGGATGGGCATCGAGTTCCGCTTCTCGACGATGGCCTGGATGCGCCCGAGCCCCTTCTGGAGCTCGGCCTTGGAGATCACCAGCTTCATCTCTTCAAGACTCCTTTGGAGAGAATCCAATGAGTAGGAGTGTTGGTAGGAGAGGGCAGGTTCGTCGACAACTGATCGAGGTAACCGACCCCATGGCAGTTTCCGAGCGGTCCGTGGTCTCGCTGCAGCGTCGAGCGGTGTCGCGGTGGCGCGTGGTGGCGATCTTACCACGGTCGGCCGGTGGACGTTGTGATCGCGCGTGTCGAAAAATGAGTAGCGGGCTCGAGTTGACAGGGCCGGAGGGCCGCCGATAAGCTCCGCCGTTCTCCAGGGCCGCCGTCGGCTTCGCGAGCGGGCGCCTCCTCCAGAAAGCAGCGGAAACATCGACGATGAAGAGAACCTATCAGCCGAGCAGGATCCGGCGAAAGCGAGTGCACGGCTTCCGCGCCCGGATGGCGACGAAGGGCGGACGGCTGGTGTTGAAACGCCGCCGAGCGAAGGGCCGGAAGCGCCTGGTCGTGAAGATCGCGTCCAAGTAGGGATGGCCGGGCCGCGCGAGCGGTTCCCCGCCAGCTCACGGCTGCGAAGAACCACGGAATTCCAGCGCGCGTCGCGCATGGCACGAAAGGTGGCGACCCGCCACTTCGTGCTCCTGCTGGCGCAGCGGCAACCTGGAGCGATCGCCGACACGGCGCGTCTCGGAATCACGGTGAGCCGGCGCGTCGGCCCGGCAGTCACGAGGAACCGCGTGAAACGGGCGATCCGAGAGTGGTTCCGGCGCGCACGCATCGGGATCGACCCGCGGCTGGATCTCGTGGTCATCGCACGACCCTCCTCGGCGCGGGTGCCCGGACGCGAGATCGCACGAGAGCTCGGCGAGGTCTTCGAGTGAGCGAGGAGGCCGCGACGGGCGGTGGGGCGCGCTCGGGCTGGGCCACACGTGGCGTTGCCGCCGCGCTCCGTGGGTATCGTTGGGTGCTGAGCCCGCTCGTCGGCGCGGCCTGCCGCTTCGAGCCCACCTGCTCCCGCTACGCCGAGGAGGCCATCTCGCGCCACGGACTCCTGCGCGGGGGCTGGCTCGCCATGAGCCGCGTCGCGCGCTGCCACCCCTTCCACCCCGGGGGCCTGGACCCCGTTCCGTAGGACCCGCGCGTGGACCGAAACCTCCTCATCGCCATCGCCCTTTCGTTCCTCGTGCTGACGACGTGGACGTATCTGCAGCCCGCACCGCCGCCGCACGCGCCCCCGGCAGCCGTCGAGCCCGGCGCGGCGCCCGGCATGAACGCGTCCACACCCGCTCCGCCCCCGGCGTCCGTGGAGCCCGCCGCCCCCTCCCCGGCGCCCAGGGCGGCCTCTCCTACACCGAAAAGTGACATCGAAACGCCTGCCGTCGAGACGATCCGGATCGAGCAGCCCCTCTACGCGGCGGAGCTCACGAACCGCGGAGCCGGGCTCACGAGTTGGAAGCTGACACAATATAGAGACACAACGAGCGCGAGCTCGCCGCCGGTGGAGCTCGTCACGCCGTTCGAGGGTGGGGAGGTCGCGCTCGCGACGCCGTTCCCCGAGCTCGGGCTGGGGGATCTGTCGAGCGCGACCTTCCGCGTGGTCGAGCGCGGAGCCGACACCGTGGTGTTCGAGTACGCCGCGGGCGGGCTCACCGTGAGGAAGACGTTCCTCTTCGACCGCGACAACTACATGGTTCGGCTGCGCCTCGAGGTGCGCACCACGGGCACGGCGAACGTGGAGCCGGCGTTCGAGGTGATCTGGCCCACTCGCGAGCGCGGGCAGCCGAGCTTCTTCGACGAACGCCTCTCGGTGATGTACGGGGGCAAGGTCGAGCGGGTCGCGGTGGGCTCCGTCGGCAACCCCGGTCTGGCGTCGAAGCTCACGGGAGCGTCGGGCACCGTGACGCCCACCTTCTCTGGCGACGTCGACTGGGTCGCGGCGAGCTCGCGCTACTTCCTGGCGGCGCTGATGCCCGACCTACCCCGGGACGCCATCGCGCGCTTCGTGAAGGGCCCCGCTCCGAAGGAGGCCGAGGCGGAGCTCACCTTCAAGCCCGTCTCCGTGCCGGGCGGCCAGGCCCTGATGCACGACGTCGAGGTGTACGTCGGCCCCAAGGAGCTCGACCGCCTGGCCGAGGTGGGCTCGAATCTCCAGCGCACCGTCGACCTCGGTTACTCCTGGGTCTCGCCGCTCACGAAGGCGTTCCTGTGGCTGCTCCACGCCTGCTACTCGATCATTCCCAACTATGGCGTCGGGATCATCCTGCTGACGGTCCTCGTTCGCCTCGTGACCGCACCGCTCACCTCGCGGCAGATGCGCTCGATGGCGAAGATGGGCAAGCTGCAGCCGCAGATCAAAGAGCTTCAGGAGAAGTACGCGGACGATCGCCAGCGCCAGTCGCAGGAGATGATGAAGCTCTACAAGGAGTCCGGGGTGAACCCGCTCGGCGGGTGTCTCCCGATCCTGCTCCAGTTCCCGGTGTTCATCGGCCTGTACTACGCGCTGCAGAGCTCGATCGATCTGCGGCACGCCCCGTTCTTCGGGTGGATCCACGACCTCTCGGCACCCGAACAGATCGGGATGCTCCCGGGGCTCGACCTGCCGATTCGCATCCTGCCGATCGTCATGGGCGGCAGCATGGTCCTCCAGCAGAGGCTGACGCCCCAGACGACGATGGATCCGACGCAGGCGCGGATGATGATGACCGTGATGCCGGTGATGTTCACCGTGCTCTTCTATCAGTTCCCGTCGGGCCTCGTGCTCTACTGGCTCGTGAGCAACCTGCTTGCCGTGGCGCATCAGTACTGGCTCAAGCGGAGCATGGCGGGCGGAAAGTAGAAAGTAGGAGGGGAGAGATGTACGACCCGCGAAGCGAGTGGCGGGAGTTCATCGCCGCGAACCGCGGCGAGGCAATTGCGAAGGCAGCGAGCTTCTTCGGAGCAAGCGAGGACCAGCTCGAAGTCGCCGAGCTCCCGACGGGCGAGGTCTACGGACTCGGTGCGCGGGTGGCCGTGGTCGCTGCGCTGAAGGACCGCCGGCCCCCGGCCCCGCCGAGGGGCGGCGAGCGGGGGGAGACCGGGGCGATCGCGGGGGCGATCGGGAGCGGGGGCGGGACCGCGGTGGGGATCGGGGGGGTGACCGCGGCCGCGGCGGGCGTCGCTCCGAAGGCGGACGTGGTGGCGAGCGGGAGATGCGCGAGCGGCCCGCCGCCCCGGCGTTCGCGGGTCCGACGGCGGCGGGGGAGCCCAGCGTGGGGACGGTGCAGGGCGCTCTGACGCCGATCGGCGAATTCGTGCTCGGGATGCTCGAGCGAATGGAAGTCGGACCCTTCGAGATCACGGAGACCCGCGAAGGCGACACGATCGTGCTGGGCCTGCGCGGCCCTGCCGCCACCCGCATCGCGTCCGAGGACGCCCGATCGATCGACGCGCTCACGCTCCTCGCGAACCAGGCGCTCCCGCGCGATGGCGAGGAGAACCTGCGGGTGGTGATCGACGCGGAGGGTGACTCCGATCGGCGCGAGGCGTATCTCGGGGAGCTGGCCGAGCGTGCGGCGCGGCGCGCGATCGACACGGGTCGGTCCGTCGCGATCGACCCGATGAGCCCGAAGGATCGGCGGATCGTGCACGTGGCACTGCGCGAGCTCGAAGGCGTGGTGACCATGAGCGTGGGCTCCGGCCGCTATCGGCAGGTGGTGGTCGTGCCGGAGGGCGCGCCGGAGTACGAGGAGGCTCGCCGCCAGGCCGAGTCCTCCGCCCGCTCGGAGGGATGAGCGCGGGCCCGAACCCGCTCGGGCGCGCCCCTGTTTCGTTCCACGGGGAACGCGCCTGAGCCCCTCCCTCCCCCCCGCCTCTCTCGAAGACCGGATCGGCTCCGGGCTCGCGGCTCTCCTGGGCGCACCGGCTCCGCCCGAGACCGTCGGGGTGCTCTGCCGACTGGCCCTCCTCCTCTCCGCATGGTCCGGGCGAATCAACCTGAGCGGTCACCGCGAGCCCGACGAGATCGCCCGCCGGCTGATCCTCGACGCCGCGGCGCTCGACGCGGCAATCCCCGAAGCTCCCGAATCGATCGCGGACATCGGTTCCGGCGCAGGGTTCCCGGGGCTGCCGATGGCGATCCTTCACCGCAACCGGCGCGTCACCTTGATCGAGTCGCGCGAGCGCCGGCACCACTTCCAACGCCTCGCGATCCGCGAGCTCCGGCTCGACAACGCCGAGGCGCGGCTCGGGAGGGCCGAGGCGCTCGAGGCCGACCCCCACGCCGCCGCGATCGCTCAGGCCACCGCGAGGCCCGACGCGGCCCTGAAGCTGCTCCTGCCCTGGGTCAGCCCCGGGGGGCTCCTCCTGATTCCGGGCGGCGCCCGGGCTCCCGTGCTCGCCCCGCACGCTTCGGTCGGGGCACTCCCACTCGTCCGCTACGAGGTGCCGCTCGAAGGGCCGCAGCGCACGCTGTGGGTAGGCAGGAAGGCCGGGAATCCGCGCGATGGACGCTCCCCATTCGCCTGTGATACCTAGAAGAGAAGCCCCGGTGAACCGCCCCGGTCGGCCCGGCCACGCCGGTACGGATGAGTCCCCGCGGGGAATGAGCCAACCAGCCGATGGGTCGAGTCTTCGCGGTCGTGAACCAGAAGGGCGGGGTCGGCAAGACCACCACCGCGGTGAACCTCGCCGCCTCCCTCGCCGCCTCGGAGCGCCGGACGCTCCTCATCGATCTGGATCCTCAAGCGAACGCCAGCAGCGCGTTCGGGATCATTGACGCAGATCGCCACGTATATGACGCACTGATCGGCGAGTGCGTCATGAAGGATGTCGCGCGGGCCACCGAGCTCAGGTTCCTCGAGGTCGTGCCCTCGGGTCGCGACCTGGTCGGCGCGGAGATCGAGCTGGTCTCGATGTCCGAGCGAGAGCGGCGGCTCGCTCTCGCGCTTGCCGACGTGCGCGATCGCTACGACTACGTCGTGATCGACTGCCCCCCTTCGCTCGGACTCCTCACCCTGAACGCCCTCACCGCCGCCGACGAGGTGCTGATCCCGCTCCAGTGCGAGTACTACGCCCTCGAGGGCCTCGCCCGGCTGCTCGACACCGTGGAGCTGGTGCGCAGGAACCTGAACCCGAAGCTCGCCCTCGGCGGGATCGTTCCCACGATGGTCGACCTGCGAAATACCCTGAGCCATCACGTGCTGCGCGAGGTCCGGACGCACTTCGGTGATCGCGTCTTCCAGACCGCCATCCCCCGCAACGTGCGGCTCAGCGAAGCGCCGAGCCACGGCAAACCCATCCTGCTCTACGACGTCCACTCGAAGGGTGCGGTGAGCTACTTGAAGCTGGCAGAAGAGCTCCTCCGACGGACGGAGGGGCCGCAAGACGACGGCGGCTCCGCACCGCCTCCGAGCGGTGCGTGAGCGGACGATCCCGATGAACAAGGGTCGAAGCCCTCTCGGGCGCGGGCTCGGTGCGCTCATCCCCGGCGCGGGGTCGGCGCCCACGGCCGCGCCCGACGCCGCGGGCGGCAGCGGCGCGATCGAGCTCGCGCTCGACCGGATCGATCCGAATCCCGAGCAGCCGCGCCGCGTCTTTGCCGCCGAGCAGCTCGAGCAGCTCGCCGACTCGATCCGGCGTCACGGCGTCCTCCAGCCAGTCGTCGTGCGCGCGGCCGGAGACCGCTACGAGCTCGTCGTGGGCGAGCGACGCTGGCGGGCGTCGCAGGTGGCGGGACGCCGCACCATCCCGGCCGTGATCGCGGAGGTGGCCCCCCAGGATCGGCTCGAGCTCGCCCTCGTCGAGAACGTACAGCGCCACGACCTGAACCCGATCGAGCTCGCGCTCGCCTTCCGCGCTCTGGCCGACGGCGGCGCGACACAGGAGGAGATCGGCCAGCGCGTCTCCCTCGACCGCTCGACCGTGGCGAACCACCTCCGCCTCCTCGACCTCCCGCGTGACCTCCAGGGCGACGTGGAGAGCGGACGGCTCACGCTCGGGCATGCAAAGGCGCTGCTCTCGGTCGGGATCCCGGAGCGTCGCCGGCAGCTGCGGGATCGCATCCTGTCCCAGGGCATGTCCGTGCGCGCCGCGGAGGAGATGGCCCGCTCGCTCGCGTCCCCCGCGCCGGGTCGGCGGGCCCGGGAGGGCGCCCCCGAAGCCGCGGGGGCGGACCCGAACCTCGCACGTCTCACCGACGCCCTGCGTGACCGCTTGAAGACCCGGGTGCGGATCACCGGCCGGGGCGACCGGGGCCAGCTCGAGATCGAATTCTTCGGCCCTGGCGAGCTCGATCGCATCGCAAGGCTGATCCTGGACGGCATGTGAGCGCGCGCCCGCAAGAGCCCGGCGCGGAGATCGCCACCCTCCTCGGACGCGACGCGACCTTCGAGGGTGTGCTCTCGTTCCGCGGTCAGGTGCGGATCGAAGGCCGCGTGAAGGGGGACGTGCTCGCGCAGGGAACGCTGCGGATCGAGCCCGGTGGAAGCGTTGAGGGACGGGTCGAGGTCGACGAGCTGATCGTCTCCGGCGTCCTCCACGGGGAGGTGGTCGCTCGCCGGCGCGTCGAGCTGCGCGCGACGGCCCGCGTCCGCGGGACCGTTCGAACGCCCGCGCTCGCGCTCGCCGACGGGTGTCTCCTCGACGGTCGCTGCGCGGCCGGCGATCTGCCATCCGCCGCCCGCGACACCCTCCCGAAGGACGCCTCTGCAGCTTGAACTTCGGCCGGACTATGCAACCATGCCGCCGCTTCGCTCGCGGCCGCCGCCGCTCGTCGCGCGCCGCCCCGGCTGAGCCACCGCCGCCACCGGCCTCGAACGCGACACTCGATGGAAAGGATCGCGAGGGATGAAGGGGGATCGGGTCCGCCAGGCGCTCTTCGGGGGCCTCGCGGGAGTGAGCGTGTGTCTCGCGGAGGCCGCGCACGCCTCCGAGGGCTCGCTGCAGATCTACCCCGATCCGGGCGTGCTGATCGTCCTGCTCGTCGCCTTCCTGATCCTCGTCCCGGTGCTCCGGTACGTCCTCTTCCAGCCGCTCCTGCGCGTGCTCGACGACCGCGAGCAGCGCATCGACGGCGCACGCGCGCGCGCCGAGCGCGTCGGCCAGGAGGCCGAGGCGTCGCTCGCCCGCTACGAGAGCGCGGTCCGCGCGGCTGCCGTCGACGCAGAGCGGGAGCGCAAGGCGGCGGTCGAGGACGCGCAGCGCGCGCACGCGGCCTCGCTGGGCGCGGCGCGGACGGATGCAGAGGGCGTGGTCGAGCGCGCACGCCGTGAGGTCGCCGCGGCGCTGGTCGAGGCCAGGGGCCTGCTGGAAGCGCAGGCCCGTGATCTCGCCCGCGACGCCGCAGCGCGCGTGCTCGGCCGGAGCCTCTCGTGAAGGCGTGGGACTTCCGCGCGGCGCTCGTGGTGGCGCTCGCTCCCGCCGCAGCATACGCGGAGGAAGGGGCGCACGGTGGCGAATCGGGCGCGACCCTTGTCTGGCACGCGTTCAACCTCGCCGTGATCCTCGGCATCGTGATCTACTTCGCGCGCGAGCCGCTCCAGCGCTTCTTCGCGACGCGCCGCCGCGACATCGAGCAGAACCTCGAGCGCGCCGCCGCGGTGCTGAGCGACGCCGAGCGCCGCCTCGCGGAGTGGAACCGCCGGATGGCGAACCTCGACACCGAGGTGGCGCAGATCCGCAGCGACGCGCGCGAGCGCGCCGAGGCCGAAGGCCGCCGGATCCTCGCGGACGCCGAGTCCGCGGCCGAGCGCGTCCGGCGCGACGCGGTGCACGCCGTGGAGCAGGAGCAGCGGCGCGCCCGCGACACGCTGCGCAAGGAAGCGGCCGACCTCGCGATCGAGCTCGCCGCGGGCCTCATCCGCGCCCAGGTGAACGACGCCGATCGTACGCGCCTCGTGGACGAGTTCATCCAGCGCGTCCAGGCCGCTCCGCGCGGTCCCGCGGCGAGGGGCTAGCGGCGATGCCGGGTGCTGCCGCCGCACGCCGCTACGCGCGCGCACTCTTCGGCCTGGCCGTCGAGGAGAACCATCTCGACGGCGTACGGCGCGAGATGACGGCCCTGGCCGAGCTCTTCGAAGGCAGCCCGGAGCTCCGGAACGTCATCTACCGCCCGCTCCACCCCGTGAAGGAACGCCAGGCGGCGCTCGAGGCCCTGATGGTGCGGCTGAAGGCGAGTCCCACGGTGCGACGCTTCTGCTCGTTCCTGCTCCAGCAGCGGCGCATGCGCGAATTCCCCGAGGTGCGAGTCGAACTGGAGCGCCTCGCGAACGAGGCCGCAGGCCGCGTCGAGGCGGAGATCACGTCCGCCGGCCCGCTCGCGGACGCGCAGCTGGAGCGCCTGCGGAGCGCCCTGGCCGTGCGCACGGAGCGCGAGGTCCAGCTCAAGGTCGCGGTCGACCCGACGCTGCTCGGCGGCGTCGTCGCGAAGGTCGGCGATCTGGTGTTCGACGGCAGTCTTCGCACGCAGCTCGCCCAGCTGCGGGCCAATCTGATGAAGGGACGGTAGATGGACATCAAACCCGGCGAGATCACCGACATCCTGAAGCGCGAGATCAAGGAGTACGGCCGCGACGTCGACGTCGCGGAGACCGGCACCGTGCTCTCGATCGGTGACGGGATCGCGCGCGTGTACGGGTTGGAGAAGGCGATGGCCGGGGAGCTCGTCCTCTTCCCGGGCGACATCTCCGGCCTGGTGTTGAACCTCGAGGAGGACAACGTCGGCATCGCGCTCATGGGCGAGGCGGAGCACGTGCGCGAGGGCGATCTCGTCCGGCGCACGGGCCGGATCATCGAGGTGCCGGTCGGCGAGGCGCTGCTCGGCCGCGTGGTGGACGCGCTCGGAAATCCGATCGACGGCAAGGGTCCGATCGAGTCGAAGCACTCGCGCCGCGTCGAGCTGAAGGCGCCGGGCATCGTGGCACGCCAGAGCGTGAACCAGCCGCTGCAGACCGGTCTCAAGGCCATCGACGCGATGACCCCCATCGGGCGTGGTCAGCGCGAGCTGATCATCGGAGACCGGCAGACCGGCAAGACCGCCGTGGCGATCGACACCATCATCAACCAGAAGGGCGCGGGCGTCTTCTGCATCTACGTCGCGATCGGACAGAAGCAGTCGACCGTGGCCCAGGTCGTCGAGAAGCTCACGCAGTTCGGGGCGATGGAATATTCGACCGTCGTCGCGGCGACGGCGAGCGAGCCGGCGCCGCTGCTGTACATCGCACCCTACACGGGGGTGACGATGGGCGAGTACTTCCGGGACAGCGGGCGGCACGCTCTGCTGGTGTACGACGACCTCTCGAAGCAGGCCGTCGCGTATCGTCAGCTGTCCCTGCTCCTGCGCCGCCCTCCGGGCCGCGAGGCCTTCCCCGGCGACGTGTTCTACCTGCACTCGCGATTGCTCGAGCGCGCGGCGAAGATGAGCGACGCGCTCGGCGGCGGCAGCCTCACTGCGCTCCCGATCATCGAGACCCAGGCAGGCGACGTGTCGGCGTACATCCCGACCAACGTCATCTCGATCACCGACGGTCAGATCTTCCTCGAGACGGACCTCTTCAACTCGGGCGTCCGGCCGGCGATCAACGTCGGAATCTCGGTGTCGCGTGTCGGCGGCGCCGCGCAGACCAAGGCGATGAAGTCGGTCGCCGGGCAGCTGAAGCTCAACCTGGCCCAGTACCGGGAGATGGCCGCGTTCGCGCAGTTCGGGAGCGACCTCGACAAGGCGACGCAGGAACAGCTCGCGAACGGGGCGCGCCTGACGGAGATGCTGAAGCAGGGCCAGTACCAGCCGATGCCGGTGGAGATGCAGGTGATCTCGATCTTCTCCGCGACACCGCAGGAGTCGCGGCCGTCGTGGGTGCGGCCGTATCCCGTCGAGGACGTGGGCCGCTACGAGGAGGAGATGCTCGCCTTCATCTCGACCCGCCACGCCGCGATCCCGGAAGCCATCCGCACGAGCGGAAAGCTCGAGGACGACACGAAGACGAAGCTCGCCTCGGCGCTCGACGAGTTCGCGAAGCTGTTCGAACCCTCGAAGAGCGCGACGGACGCGGCGGCCTGACGTGCCGAGCCTCCGAGACCTGAAGCGGCGGATCACGAGCGTCAAGAAGACGCAGCAGATCACGCGCGCGATGCGGATGGTTGCCGCGGCCAAGCTGCGCCGTGCCCAGGACCGCATCCTCCGGGCTCGGCCCTACGCGTCACTCATGGTCTCGACGCTGCGCGACGTCGTCTCCGCATCGACCGACCTCGAGCACCCGCTCCTCACGCCGCGCGAGCCGATCCGGGTGCTGGAGCTCCTCGTGATCTCGTCGGACCGCGGGCTCGCCGGCGCCTTCAGCGCGAACGTCAACAAGCACGCGCAGCGGCTGCTCGCCTCCCGCGAGCAGGGCCTCGAGCAGGTGGTCCTCCATCTCGTCGGGCGGAAGGCGATCGAGTTCTTCCGGCGCCGCCGTCCGCAGCAGGTGCGGGTCGCCTCGACCTTCGGCGAGCCGGGCTACGAGCGCGCCATGAAGATCGCGAAGGACATCGCCGACCGCTTCATCGCCGGCGAGACCGACGAAGTCGTTCTCGTCTACAGCGAGTTCGTGTCGGCGCTCTCCCAGGTGCCGCGCGACGTCCGCCTGCTCCCCTTCGTCCCCGAGAAGGCGGAGGGCGACGTCTTCCCCTTCAGTGCGGAGCCGGATCTCGCGAAGCTGCTGGCGCAGCTCGTGCCGAAGGTGCTCGAGGCGGCGATCTACCGGGCGATGCTCGAGAGCCAGGCCGGCGAGCACGCCGCGCGCATGACGGCGATGGAGGCCGCGACGCGCAACACCGAAGAGATGATCGGAAGCCTCACGCTGCGGTACAACCGCGCGCGGCAGGCCGCGATCACGCGCGAGCTGGTGGAGATCATCACGGGGGCCGAGGCCCTCTAGGCGGACGCGTCGCCCGGCGACGCGGCCTGACGAAGAAACGGAGAATCGCGATGGCACAGGCACAGGGAAGCGCGCATGCGGGAGCGAAGACCGGCGCACCGGGGAAGGTGCTCCAGGTGACGGGTCCCGTCGTGGACGTGGAGTTCCCGCCGGGCGAGCTTCCCGAGATCTACACGGCGCTGCGTCTCACGAACCCCGCCATCGACGATCGCGCGGACAACCTCGTGGTCGAGGTCGCACTGCATCTCGGCGAGAATACCGTGCGCTGCATCGCGATGGACACGACGGACGGTCTCGTGCGCGGGCAGCAGGCGAAGAACACGGGCGACGGCATCCGCGTGCCGGTCGGTCCGGCCACCCTGGGCCGCATCATGAACGTGATCGGCGAGCCCGTGGACGAGCGCGGCCCGATCGAGGCCAAGCTCACCTACCCGATCCACCGGCCGCCTCCGGAGTTCGTCGACCAGGCGACCTCGGTCGAATCGCTCGAGACTGGAATCAAGGTCGTGGACCTGATCGCGCCGTATCCGAAGGGCGGCAAGATCGGCCTCTTCGGCGGAGCGGGCGTCGGCAAGACCGTCGTCATCCTCGAGCTCATCAACAACATCGCGAAGCAGCACGGCGGCTACTCGGTGTTCGGCGGCGTGGGCGAGCGCACGCGCGAGGGCAACGACCTCTGGCACGAGATGGCCGACGCCAAGCTCGCGGACGGGACGACCGTGCTCGAGAAGTGCGCCCTGGTGTATGGCCAGATGAACGAGCCGCCGGGCGCCCGTGCGCGCGTCGGTCTGTCTGCGCTCACCGCCGCCGAATACTTCCGCGACGAGGAGGGCAAGGACGTGCTCCTCTTCATCGACAACATCTTCCGCTTCACGCAGGCCGGCTCCGAGGTGTCGGCCCTCCTCGGGCGCATCCCCTCGGCGGTGGGCTACCAGCCGACGCTGGCCACCGACATGGGAGAGCTGCAGGAGCGGATCACTTCCACGAAGCGCGGGTCGATCACGTCGGTGCAGGCGATCTACGTGCCCGCCGACGACCTCACCGACCCCGCGCCGGCGACGGCGTTCTCGCACCTCGACGCCACCACCGTGCTCTCGCGCTCGATCGCCGAGCTCGGGATCTACCCCGCCGTCGATCCGCTCGACTCGACGAGCCGCATCCTCGATCCGCAGGTCGTGGGCGAGGAGCACTACGGCGTCGCGCGCTCCGTCCAGCAGGTGCTCCAGAAGTACAAGGACCTGCAGGACATCATCGCGATCCTCGGGATGGACGAGCTCTCCGAGGAAGACAAGATCACGGTCGCCCGCGCGCGCAAGCTGCAGAAGTTCCTGTCCCAGCCGTTCAACGTGGCGGAGCAGTTCACGGGCTCGCCCGGCAAGTACGTGAAGCTGGCCGACACGATCCGCGGGTTCCGCGAGATCCTCGACGGCAAGCACGACGAGCTGCCGGAGCAGGCCTTCTTCATGGTCGGCACGATCGAGGACGCGGTCGAAAAGGCCAAGAAGCTGGTCTAGGAGAGAGCGTGGCCCTCGAGCTCGTGATCGTGACGCCCGACGGAGAGGTCTACCGTGGACCCGTGGCATCCGTGGTGCTGCCGGGGAGCGAAGGCGACTTCGGCGTGCTGCCCGGGCACGAGCGCTTCCTCGCGCCGCTGCGGATCGGGGAGATCGCCATCAAGGCCGAGGATGGCAGCGTGATGTACGGCGCCATTTCCGGCGGGTTCGTGGAGATCTCCGCGGACCGCGTCATCGTGATGGCCGACACCGCGGAGCTCGCCACCGACATCGACGTCGCGCGCGCCGAACGGGCCAAGGCGAGCGCCGAAGCCGAGCTGGAGCGCGCGCGGCGCGAGCAGGCCGACGTCAAGTCGTACAAGGTGCAGGAGGCGGCGCTGGCGCGGGCGCTGATCCGCATCCAGGTCGCGCAGAAGACGCACGAGATCTGAAGCGGCCTTCGATGGACCCAGAGTGGCGCGTCGCGGCTCCGGCATCGAGATCGACGCGGCGGATCACTCGGTCCAGAAGCTGCTGCCGCCGAACGCCTCGCAACGATTCGAAGGCATCGCCTTCTCGCCGTCGGGCGGCGTCCTCGGCGCCGCCACCTCCGACACCAACACGGTCTTCCTGTTCCGACGGAAACCAGACGGGCGATTCGAAGACGAGCCCTACTCGACCCTCAGCGGGCCCCGGTCCGGACTGGACTACCCCCACGATGTCTCCTTCTCGCACGGCGGCCTCCTCGCCGTGGCCCAACGCGCCGGCTCGATCTCGATCTTCCGCGAGAACGCGGCGACCGGGGACTACGGCGCCGAGCCGGTCTTCCGGATCCGTGGACCGCACGCGCAGCTCGACTTCTCCGACGGCGTCGCCTTCGTGCCGCCCGGCCACGGTCATCTGGCGGTGTGCAACCTGTCGACCGACTCGATCGCCCTCTACCGGAAGGCCTGGGGTTCCTCCTCGCGCTTCGGGTGCAAACCGGTCTTCGAGCTGAAGGGCGGGAGCATCTGCCGGCCGGACGGCCTGGCGTTCTCAGAGCGCGGGACATGGCTGGCCGTCGCCAACCACGGGAACCACACGGTGAGCGTGTTCCAGCGGCGCCGCGGCCTCTTCTGCGCGCTCGGGCCGAGGTACGGGCCCGAGCCGGTCGCCGTGATCCGGGATCCGGGGCTGCGCTATCCCCATTCCGTGGCCTTCACCCCGAAGGCGAGCCACCTCGTGGTGACCAATGCGGGCGCGAACTACTTCGGCGTCCATGCGCGTCGGAGAGCGGGGGCGAAGGTGGAGTGGTCCCAGGAGCCGGTGCTGCGTCAGGCGATCGGCGCGGAGACCGCCTTCGAACGAGTGAACGCCTGCAACAAGATGGAGGGGGGGCCGAAAGGGGTGGCGATCCACGCGGACAGGCTGGCCGTGTGCAACCCCGAATTCGGGATCATGATCTATCCATTCCGGGAGGAATGAAGCCATGAGCCTGGAGCTCGCCCGCGCCGTCTTCGGCTGGTGCACGGTCCTCGACTATGCGTTCCTCATGGTCTGGTTCGGCGCCTTCGTGCTCGCGCACGACGCCATGTACCGGCTGCACTGCCGCTGGTTCGCGCTGTCCGCGGACCGCTTCGACGCGATCCACTACGCCGCCATGGCGCTCTTCAAGAGCCTGACCCTGGTGTTCGCGCTGGTGCCGTGGGTCGCGCTCCAGCTCGCGGGGTGACTCCCCCGGGGAGGGCTACACGGCGAAGCGGAAGGCGTCCCCGTCGCGCACGATGCGGCCCGCGGTCGGACCGGCGAAGTGCGTGCCGATCACGAGATAGCCGCCCGACGACCAGCGCGCGATCGCGGCCCGCCGCGTCGCGCGTCCCTCCTCCTGGCTCCAGTCGAAGCTCGACGCCCATTCGGGCTTCGCGATCTGCGAGGGGTGGTGCATCATGTCGCCGGTGATCACCGCGTCCTCGCCCGCGGACGAGATGCGCACGCTGACATGCCCGGGTGTATGACCGTGGGTCGGCTCGAGCCACACCTCGCTCGTGAGCTTGTGGTCCGCTTCGACGAGATCCGCGAGGCCCGCGTCGAGGATCGGCTTCACGGAGTCGCTCATGAGCGGCACCTCGGGGTCCTCGGGCTCGCCGCGCCAGTAGTCCCACTCCTTCCGGCCGATCAGGTACCGCGCCTTCGGAAAGGTCGGCACCCAGCGGCCGTTCACGAACATCGTGTTCCAGCCCACGTGGTCGACGTGCAGGTGCGTGCAGACGACCGTGTCCACCGACTCGCGCGCGTGACCCGCATCGGCGAGCTGCTGCAGGAACGGCCCGTTGCGCATGTTCCAATCCGGGACCGAGCGCTTCTTGTCGTTGCCGAGGCACGTGTCGACCACGATCTTGCGGCCCTCCGACTCGACCACGAGCGCGTGGATGCTGAGCCGCAGGAGCCCGTCCGGATTCGCGAAGTGCGGCACGAGCCAGGGGATCTTCGCGACGTTCTCCGGCACGGCGTCCGGCAGCACGAAGGTTCCCGGCATGGGCACCTCGACCTCGACCACCCGCGTCACCGTCACGTTCCCGATCTTCCAGCGCATCGCTCCCTCCTCGACCCGTGTCCGTGGGCGGGGCGAGCGTGCGGGAGCCGATCGTGACGCGCTACCGGCCCGGCCCGCCGGCCGAGGGAAAGGAGAGAACACCGACATCGTTGTTGACTTTATTGGCGGTCCCCCGTAGAGAACGACGGCATGCCCGGAGCCGCCGTCCTCGCGCCGCGCCGCGTCCGCCGCCCGGACTACGAGCGGACGCGCCGCCGGATCCTCGAGGCGGCGCGCCGCCTGATGGTGGAGCGCGGGCCGGAGAGCCTGACCGTCTCGGCGGTCGCGCACGCCGCCGAGATCAACCGCACTACCGCCTACCAGCACTTCCGAACGCGCGACGAGCTCGTCGAGGCGGTGACGAAGGAGCTGATCGAGGAGGTCGGGGCGCGCCTCGCGGAGCCGCTTCCGATCGCGGAGCGCATCGACGTCCTCGCGCTCTACTTCGTCGATCACCCGGAGATCGCGCGCCTCGTCCTCCACCTGCTGCTGACCGAGAGCCCGATCCCCCGCGAGGCGTGGAGCCTCTTCGCCCAGGAGATGCGCCGCCTCACGGAGACCGCCGGCAGCCCGCCGGACGTCGACCCCGAGATGCTCGGACACCTGCTGATGGGCGTCGCCATCCTCTGGCCGCTGCACGCGCGCAGCGCCTGCGAGGACGAGGCGCGCGCGCGCGTCGCCACGCAGCGTCTCACCCGGGAGCTCAAGCGGCTGCTCCTCTACGGCCTCTTCCGGCCGGAAGCCTGGCCGGAGCTCGTCGCTTCCGTCGAACATGGGTCCGGGCCCGCGCAGGGCCGCGGAAGGAGGAAGGCGTGACCGAGATCCGCTTCGACCCGTTCAGCGTGGAGCAGCGCGCGGATCCCTATCCGGCGTACGCCGAGCTCCGTCGACACGCGCCCGTGTTCCACGTGGAAAAGTCTCGCGCCTGGGTGGTCTCCCGCTACGCGGACGTCGCGTTCGTGCTGCGGCACCCGGAGCTGTTCTCCTCGACCGCGATGCAGAAGATGATGACGAGCAGCTTCACCGGCGGCACCGGCACTCCGGGCCTCGGCATCTCCGGGCCCGACGCGGCGCGGCTCGCGGAGCTCCTGCGGACGCTGCCCCTCAACATCGCCGACGTGCTCGGCGCGCGTTCGCTCATCGCCTCGGATCCGCCGAAGCACGGCCCGCTGCGCAGCCTCGTGAACCGCGGCTTCACCCCGCGCCGGATCGCGGAGCTCGAGCCGCGCATCCGCCAGATCGCGCGCGCCTCGCTCGACGCCGTGGGGGAGAAGCGCGAGCTCGACCTGATGGCGGACTTCGCGGTCCCGCTGCCGGTGACGGTGATCGCGGAGCTGCTCGGCGTCGAGTCGGATCGCGCCGCGGACTTCAAGCGCTGGTCCGACTGCGCCGTGGCGGGCGCGACGGGCGCAGCCGCCGGGATCCGGCCGGAGACGATGCTCCAGGCCTTCGCGGAGCTCAGCACGTACATGACCAGCACGATCGAGGAGCGCCGGGCGCAGCCGAAGGACGATCTGATCTCCACGCTGATCGGCGCGGAGAACGGCGAAGCCGGCCTCACCCCGATCGAGGTCGTGATGTTCACGCTGCTCCTGCTCGTCGCGGGCAACGAGACCACCACGAACCTCCTCGGGAACGCGCTGCTCGCGCTGATGGCGCACCCGGCGGAGCTCGCGCGCGTCCGGCGCGATCCGCGGCTCATCCCCGCGCTGGTGGAGGAAGCGCTCCGCTACGACGGACCGATCCAGTTCCTGTTCCGGTCCGCGACGCAGGACGTCGAGGTCGCCGGAACGCGCATCCCGGCCGGCGCCACCGTGATGCCCCTGGTCGGCTCCGCGAACCGGGACGGAGCGGAGTTCGAGCACCCCGACCGCTTCGACGTCTCGCGCAACGCCCAGGGCCACCTCGCTTTCGGCCTCGGCATCCACTTCTGCCTCGGCGCGTCGCTCGCGCGTCTCGAGGCGCGCGTCGCGCTCGAGGAGCTGCTCGCGCGCTTCGTCCGCTTCGAGCGCACGGAGCCGAGCCTCGAGTACATCGACTCGTTCCTGGTGCGGGGCCCGAAGCGGCTGCCGCTGCGCGTGACGCCGGCCTAGCGGCCGGCTGCGAGCCGAGCGAACGCGGCCGCCACCGGTCGCGGCTTCCGATCGACGTCGAACAATCCGACGCGGGTGACCTCACCGACGGGCCGCGTCAGCATCGTGTGCCAGTCGAATTGGTCGCCACGGCTGTACCAGCACAGTCCGCGCACCGGGAGGCGCGCAGCGCGCAGGCGATCCAACCCGGCCACCAGCCGGTCGAGCCAGGGCACCCCGTCCTCGACCGCGAGGCCGAGGTTGGAGGTCTCGGCCACCCAGAACGGCCGCCGATACCGGGCGAACCACGCCGTGGCCTCGTGCTCGTAGGCCGCGATCCGTTCGTCGAGCGTCAGCGGATCCTTCCGGGAGCCGTGGAGCCGGACGCTCGCGGGGTAGAAGTCGTGGCCGGCGATCACGCGCTCGGAAGGCCCGGCGAGCGCTCGGATGCGGGACAGAAGGCCCGCATCGACGAGGTCCTCGACGTCGGCCACCTCCGGTCGAGGAGACACGCCAAAGTGCAGGTCCCAGACGAGCTGCTCGAGCGCGCGCGCCTCGGCGGCCGCCTCTTCGTCGTCGGCCGTGACCGCGACGTGGCAGCCGAAGCCCTCCGCCCCGACCCACCAGCCCGCGCGGTCGGCCCGGATGCGGGCCAGGGCTTCGAGGTTCGCGAGCGTCACGTGGGCGAGCGCGGTCATGTAGTCGGCCCGGGAGGATCGGCGGTCGTTCCAGATGCGGAGGTAGCCCGAGCACATCGCCGTGATCATGGGCTCGTTCACGGGCGTAAAGAACACCGGAGCGCGATAGCGGGAGAGGAACGCCTCGACGTACCGGAGGAAGCCGGTGACCCACAGCGGGTCGCAGAATCCCGGATAGTGGTCGGGCAGCCCGAAGTGACACAGATCGACGATCGGAACGAGGCCGTGTCGATCGCAGGCGTCGAGAGCGCGGTCCCAGAGCGTCCAGTCGTATCGACCGGGCCGCGGCTCGACGAGCCGCCACGGCATGCCGTAGCGCCAGAGGCGCACCCCCAGGTCGCTCACCGCCGCGAGGTCGGCGTCCTGGTGCTCGAGATGGGCGCTGGCCGCCAGCTCGTCCACCCGCACGACGGCCCCCTCGTGGAGCACCTTCGGATCGGAGGCCTCCTCGCCACACGCCACGGCGAACTCCGGGAACTCGACCACGACCGGCGCTCAGCGGGGAGGCATCGGGAGCAGCCCGGTCCGCTGCCGGAGCAGCACGCCGTGCGCCCGGCGGAGCGCCTCGGCGGCGTCGCCCAGCTCCCGCTCGCGGTTGCTCACCATCACCAGCGGGTGGCCGCGCTCCGCCAGGCCGCGCGCCAGCTCCAGGCCGGTGCCCGAGCACGCTCCGGTGACGGGCGCCCAGTCGCGCGCGGCGTCCGTCGCGGGGCGGACCGGCTCGGGGAGGGCGACGGACATCGCTGCCCATTGTGGCGCCCGGGAGCGGAACTTCCCATCCGACCTCGACGTGTGCTGCGCAGTCGGCGCCGGGCGGGAGAGCCGGCCCGCGCGCGGCGACGCAGGCCGGATCAGGCCCGCTTCGACGCTCCGACGGGCTGCGCTTTGAGGCGCGCCTTGCCGTCCTCCACGACGACGCGGAAGCGCACTTCCGAGCAGGCGTACTGCTTGCGCAGCGCCGCCTCCTGCTTCGACAGCACCGTGGCGAGCTTCTCCCGGGTGAGGGCCGATACGTCCTGCCCGGTGCTCCGACACGCGTCCCGGTAGGCCTCGAAGAGATCGGGCTCCGCGGTCGGCGCGGCGGGCGGATTCGGCTTCGGACCCGCCCCGCCGCCCTTCTGCGAGCGCAGCCGGTCGTGCAGGTCCGCCTTGAAGACGTGCCGCGAGTACGTCCCTTCCTCGACCTTGCGCTGCGTCTCGTCCCACTGCCGGCGCAGCGCGAAGTAGCGCGCCTGGATGCTGTTGTAGCGGAAGCGGAGGGCCGTGTTCTGGATCGGCTGCTGCGAGTACAGCGCGAAGAGCTTCTGGACCTCGCCGCGCGCCTGCGACGGCTCCCGGGGACGCGTGCCCAGGAAGTACTGGTCGTAGTCGAGCTTCAGCTGCTTGATCTTGGTCTCGAGGACCTGGAGGTCTTCGTCGAACGCCACGTGCGGGCCTCCACCCCCATCAGAGATCGGCCCCCGCGTCGGCGGCCTTGAGTCGCCCGCCAGAGGGCTCACGAGGCGGCAACGGGAGGCCCGGCCGGTAGACTGCGCCGGCGTGAAGCGTCGCCTCCTGCAACCCGCCGCGCTGCTCGATCCGGAGGCGCTCGCGCCCCGGACGGGCGCGCTCCTCGTGGACGGCGGGTGGATCGAGGCGGTGCTGGACGCGAACGCGGCGGCGGCCGTGGACGCCGAGCGTGTCGACCTCGGGGACGCGCTCCTCGCGCCGGGGTTCGTGGATCTGCACTACCACGGCGGCCTCGCGTTTCCGCCGGTCCATGACGCGGGCGCCGCGCTCCGTCGCGCCTCGCAGGAGCTCGCGCGTCACGGGACGACCGCATTCCTCGCCACCACGGTGGCGCTGCCGCAGCCCGACCTCGTGCGGCTCGTGTCGTCCCTCGCGGACGAGATCGCCGGGGGCCAACTCCCCGGAGCGGTCGCCATCGGGATCCATCTCGAGGGACCCTGGATCGATTCGGGCGCCGCCGGCGCACAGCCGACCGCGGGGATCCGCGCGGCGATCGCGCAGGAGGTCGACGCGGTGCTCGGCGCGTCGGACGGCGTGACGCGCCTCGTGACGTTCGCACCCGAAGTCGAGGGCGCGGGAGACCTCCTCGACGCGCTCGCCCGGCGCGGGATCGCAGCCGCCATAGGCCACACGCGCGCGGAGCCCGAGGCGCTCGAGCGCGCGGTGGCCGCCGGCGCGCGCCACGTGACGCACCTCTTCAACGCGATGAGCGGCCTCCACCACAGGAGTCGTGGCGTGGCCGGCTTCGCCCTCGCCGACGATCGGCTGACCTGCGACCTGATCTGCGACGGCGTCCACGTGCACCCCGATGTCGTGCGCATCGCCGCGCGCGCCAAGGGGGACCGGCTCGTCCTCATCACCGACCGCGTCGACCCGCCGCCGGCCGCGGGCCGCGGAGCGGGCGGCGGGCCCCACACCGTGCGGCGTGACGACGGAGCCGCGGTCCGGCTGCAGGGCGGCGGGCTCGCCGGGAGCCGTCTGACCCTCGATGCGGCGGTCCGCCGCTTCCGCCAGTACACCGCGGTCTCCCTGCTCGAGGCCGTGACCGCGTGCACCATCCGGCCGGCGCGCGTGCTCGGCCTCGAGCACGAGCGCGGTGGGCTCCGTCCGGGCGCGCGGGCCGACCTCGCCGTGCTCGGACCGGACGCGTCGGTGCGCGAGACCTGGATCGGTGGAGAGGTCCGCTACTCCGCCGGGAGGGCGTCATGACCGAAGTCGCAGCGCCGGTGATCGAGGGCGGGTTCTGGCACGGCCTGATGCTGCGGCTGCGCCTCGCGCGCGTGCCCGACGCCGCGCCCGCGCCGCGCGCCCTTCTACTGGCGGCGATCGCATGGGTGCCGCTCGCGCTGCTCGCACTGTACGAGGGTCGCGAGCTCGGCGGCGCCGCGGTCCCGTTCCTGTACGACCTCGCCGTGCATGCGCGCTTCCTGATCGCGATCCCCGTGCTCGTGCTCGGAGAGCCGCTGCTCGAAGGGCGGTTGCGTCCCGTGGTGCGTCAGTTCCAGGAATCGGGACTCGTCGGCGACGACGCGCGGGCGGGCTTCCAGTCCGCGATCGATCACGTGCGGAAGCGGATCGAAGGGCCGATCGAGCTCGCCTTCGTCGTGCTCGCGTACGCGCTCGCGGTTCACTTCGCGGATCAGGGGCTCGTGACCGAGACCACGACCTGGCGCTCCGAGCAGACCGCGTCCGGGGTCGTCCTGAACGCCGCCGGACAGTGGTACCGCCTCGTGAGCATTCCGCTCTTCCTGTTCCTTCTGCTGCGCTGGCTCTGGTGGCTGGGGCTCTGGGCGGGCTTCCTGCGTCGCGTCGCGCTCCTCCCGCTGCGCTACGTGCTCGCGCACCCCGACGGTCACGGCGGCCTCGGGTTCGTGGCCTCCGCCCAGACCGCGCTGATGGCCCTCCTCTTCGCGCTGTCCGCCGTGGTGAGCGCCGGGATCGGCTCGCGCATCCTCTTCAGCGGTCATGCCTTGCGCGAGTTCTATCCCGCGCTCGGCACGTTCGTTGCCCTGTCACTCGTCTTCACGCTGGCGCCGCTCGTGGTCTTCGCGCCCGGGCTCGCGGCGGCGAAACGCGTCGCGCTGCGCGCGTACAGCGGGCTCGCCAGCCACACGGGCCGCCGCTTCGAGGGCAAGTGGCTGGGCGCGGGCGTCGAGGACCCCGGCTCGCTGCTCGAGGTGGGCGACGTCTCCGCGGTCTGCGACTTCGGCGAGGTCTACGACCGCGTCCAGCGGCTCCAGCCGGTCCCGCTGGATCGTGCCGGCGTCGTGCCGCTCGTCCTCGCGGCCGTCGCCCCGCTGCTCCCGCTGGCGCTCACCGTGTGGCCGCTCGACGTGATCGTGAAGCAGCTCCTGCACGCGCTCTTCTAGGACTCGGCGTGTCGGATCCCGGAGCCCGCATGACCTTCGACGTCACCGCGCATGGCGCCGCCATCGAGCGCGACGGCTACACCATCATCGAGGATTTCCTCACTCCGGCCCGCCTCGACGAAGTGCGGCGCGTGCTGGCGCTGTACCTCGGCACTCACCTCGGGCGCAATGACTTCGAAGGGTTGAGCACCGAGCGCATCTACACGCTGGTGGCGCGCGCGCGCGTGTTCTGGGACGTCGTGCTGGACGCGCGCATCCTCGCCCTGTGCGAACGCTTCCTCCTGCCCAACTTCCTGCTCACCGCGTCGCAGGCGATCCGCATCCACCCGGGCGAGACGCCGCAGCCGTTCCACAGCGACGACTCGTTCCACCACCTGCCGCATCCGCGCCCGATGATCTCGCTCTCGACCATCGTCGCAGTCGATGCCTTCACCGAGGCCAACGGCGCCACCGAGGTGATCCCCGGCAGCCACCTCTGGGACGATGCGCGCCGCGCCGGGATGTATTCGTTCACCGGCGGCGGCGACGGCGCCGCGACCGACGCGCGGCTGGAGCGGCAGGCGCAGAGCGTCATCATGCCGGAAGGCGCCTGCATCGTGTTCTCGGGCACGCTGCTGCATCGCGGCGGGGGGAACCGCAGCGCCGCGCCCCGCTGCGCCTTCTCGAACCAGTATTGCCAGCCATGGGCGCGGCCGCAGGAGAACTTCATCCTCGGCGTACCGCAGGAGGTGGCGCGCCAGATGCCGGTGCGCCTCCAGGAGCTGCTCGGCTACTCGATCCACCCGCCCTTCATCGGGCAGCTGACGGCAAGCCACCCGGCCAACGCGCTGGCGCCCGGGTACGTCAACCGCGTCGCCGCCCAGGCTGCCGCGGCGGGTGCACGCCTGCCCGAGTGAGAGCGGGCCACAGGCCGCGACGCGAGCCATCGATGCGACCGCCGGGCGCGGGCGACGCTCAACGCCAGCCCGTTCCCTGCTCGGCAACGCAGCGCTCGAAGAGGGCGTCGAGATCGATCGCGTCCGGGGGAGGCAGCATCCCCGCGATCAGCACGGGCACCTCGCCGATCCGCAGGGAGCCCAGCGCCTGCCGCAGCCACCCGAGGTTCTCCGCGTCCGCCTCGGAGAGCGGCCCGTCCGCGTGCGAGAGCACGACGCCCGCGACGCGAAGCCCGCGCGCGCGCGCCGCGTCGAGGGTGAGCCGGGTGTGGTTGATCGACCCGAGCCGAGTGCGGGCCACGACGACGAGCGGAAGCCCGATGTCGCGCGCGAGGTCGGCCATGTCGTAGCCCGGCGCGATCGGCACGAGGAGGCCGCCGGCACCCTCGACGACGGTGAAGTCGTACCGCGTCGCGGCGTCGTGCACGCCGTCGACCAGTGCATCGCGTGCGATCTCCCGGCCCGCAGTCGCCGCAGCCACCGCAGGCGCGGCGGGCAGCGGGAGCGCGACCGGGCAGACGACGTCGAGCGACTCGCCCGCTCCGGCTGCTGCACGGAGCGCCGCGGCGTCGTGCGGTCCCTCGGGCCCGACACCTGTCTCGATCGGCTTGCGCACCCCGACGGACAGGCCGCGCGCGCGAAGCCCGCGCACGATCGCGCAGGCGACGACGGTCTTGCCGACACCGGTGTCGGTGCCCGTGACGAAGCAGCCCGGCCCGGGCCTTGCGCGCGCGCGAGGTCCGGTTCGCGCGGCAGGCTCGACTCGCGCGCCGAGGCCGCGCGCGGCAGGCTCGACCCGCGCGGCAGGCTCGACTCGCGCGCCGAGGCCGCGCGTGGCAGAACTGCGCCTGGGCGGGCGGTCTCCGGTCACGCCGTCGCGAGCACTGCGGGGAGCTCGGCCGAGATCGCGTCGGCCAGCGCGTCGATCTCCTCGTCGGTGTGGCTCGACATCGGTGTGATGCGCAGGCGCGCCGTGCCTTCCGGCACCGAGGGGTGTCGGATCCCCTGCGCATAGAAGCCGCGCGCGAGGAGGCGCTCGCACAGCGCCATCGTCGGAGCGTTGCCGCCGACCACGACGGGCACGATGTGCGTGGTGCTGGGCGCGGTCGATGTGCCGTGCGCCGCGAGCCGCGTTCGCAGGCGCGCCGCGTTCGCCTGGAGCCGCCGCCGCCGCTCGGGCTCGGCGCATGCGATCCGCAGAGCCGCGCGCGCGGCGGCCACCTGCGGCGGCGCGAGCGCGCACGTGAAGACGAAACTCCGCGCGGCGTTCACCAGGAGGTCGCGCAGTGCGGCGGAACCGGCGACGAACGCGCCGAACGAACCGAACGTCTTGCCGAGCGTGCCCACGTAGACGTCGACCCCGTCCTCGGCCCCGAGCAGCTCGGCGGCGCCACGCCCCTCTGCGCCGAGGGTTCCGCAGCCATGCGCGTCGTCGAGCAGCACGATCGCGCCGTAGCGCCGCGCGAGGCGCGTCATCTCGAGGAGGGGCGGCAGGTCTCCGTCCATGCTGTACACGCCGTCGAGCGCGAGCAGGAGGCGCCGCTCACCGGGCGCCAGGCTCGACTCGCCCGCAGGGCCGCCGCGCGGGCGCAACCCGCGCACTTCCCGCAGGAGCGCTTCGAGCGCGTCGACGTCGCCGTGCGGGAAGACCCGGACCTCGGCGCGCGAGAGGCGGCAGCCGTCGACGATCGAGGCGTGGTTCAACGCGTCGGAGAGCACGACGTCGCCCGGCCGCGCGAGCACCGGGATGACGCCCATGTTCGCCATGTAGCCCGTGCTGAAGGCGAGCGACGCCTCGACCCCGAGGAACGACGCCAGCTCGGTCTCGAGCGCCTCGTGCAGGTCGAGATTGCCGCAGATCAGCCGCGAGCCACCGGCCGCGCAGCCCAGGGTGCGCGCGGCCTCGGCTGCGGCGTCGATCACCGCGGGATGGTGCGCCAGATCGAGGTAGTTGCTGCCGGCGAAGTGCAGGACGGAGCGCCCGTCGACCTCCGTGCGGGGGCCCTGCGGACCCGCCAGCCGGCGCATGCGGCGGTAGGTGCCGCGCTCGCGGAAGCCATCCAGCGTCTCCGCGGCGATCGCATCGACGAGGGAGACGCGGCGCGGTGTCGCCCTCGCTGCGGGAGCGCTCACGCCTCGGGCGTCCGTCCGACGCCCCTCGTGGCGCGCGCGACGTCGGGCTTGAGCAGCGGGCGCGCGCCGCCGAGGTGGAAGCCGCCCGCGGCCTCGCCCTCGAACGCGGCGCGATCGTAGGCGGGATTGCCGTCCACCTCGAAGCCCGCGTCGCGGATCATGCGGTAGGTCTCGACGATCGCGTCGCCCCGCGTCGTGAGATAGCCCTCGACGAACAGCGAGTTCGCGGGCCAGAGGCACAGCGGGTTCAGCGCGCGCAGGTGGCCCTCGCGTCCACCCGCGGCGCGGATCTCCGCGCGCGGATTCACGAGACGCATGAGACAGAGCGCTCGGAGACAGCGCTCCGGAGTGAGCGAGCCGTCGCGCGTGACCTGGTTGCCCTCGATCGGGATCAGGAAGTTCACGGGGATCGACGGCACCTCGAGCTCGCGCAGCTTGAACGCCAGCTCGATCACGTCGGCGCTGCCCTCGCCCATGCCGAGGATCAGCCCGCTGCACGCCTCGATGCCGTGCTTCTTCGCGGCGACGAGCGTGTTCACTCGGTCCGCGAAAGTGTGAGTCGAGCAGATCTCGGCGTAGTGCGACTCGCTCGTGTTGAGGTTGTGGTTCAGGCGGTCGAGGCCGGCCTCGGCGAGGATGCCGGCCTTCTCATCGTCGAGGAGCCCGACCGAAAGGCACACCTCGATCGGCCAGCGCTCCTTCACGCCGCGGATGAGCTCAGCCAGCTTCTGCGTGCGCTCGACGGTGGGGCCGCGGCCGGAGAGCACCATGCAGTACCGCGTCGCGCCGGCGCGGGCTGCGTGCTCGGCCTCGGCGAAGATCTCCTCGTCGCTCTTCATCGCGTACTTGCGGATGGCGGCCTGCGAGTCCTTGTTCTGCGCGCAGTAGCCGCAGTCCTCCGGACAGAGACCGTTCTGCACGTTGTTCAGCACATGCACCATCACCTTGCGGCCGAAATGGTGACGCCGCGGCACGTAGGCGGCGTGGAGGAGCGGCAGCAGGTCGACGTCCTCGCCGTCGAGGATCCAGCGCGCGTCGGCGTCGTCGGGGGGCGCGTCGCGCAACGCGCGCTCGGCGAGGGCAGCGTACCGGTCGAGCATGAAGCTCCTCCTGTGGGACGGGGCCGAAGCCTACGGGGGGCGGTTGGAGGCTGTCAACCAACGTCCACCGGACGGGTTGACGGTGGTTTCGGGGTAAGCTCCGCGCGTGGCTCGTCCCCGCTCGGTCTTCGCCTGCACGGAGTGCGGCGCTCAGCAGCCCCGCTGGCTCGGCCGCTGCCCCGGCTGCGGCGGCTGGTCGACCCTGGTCGAGGAGCCCGGGTTCGACTCGCGCGCCAAGTCCGACTCGCGCGCCGACGCCGCGCGCGGGCCCCAGGCGCCGACCGCCCTGCGCGACGTCGAGAGCGCGAAGGAGCCGCGCCTCTCGACCGGCCTCGCCGAGATCGACCGCGTGCTCGGAGGCGGCTTCGTGCCCGGGAGCGTCGTGCTGCTGGGAGGCGAGCCGGGGGTCGGGAAGTCGACGCTCGCGCTCCAGCTCGCGGGGGGGCTCTCGCACGCCGCGCGCGGAGCGCCGTCGAACGTCCTCTACGTGAGCGGCGAGGAGAGCCCCGAGCAGGTGCGCCTGCGGGCGGAGCGGCTCCACGAGGACGCGGGAGGGGTTTTCATCCTCCCCGAGACGCGCGTCGAGGCGCTCGCCGAGCCGTGGAGGAAGCTGCGTCCGCGCCTCGTCCTCGTCGACTCGATCCAGACGCTGCGCACCGAGCGCGTCGAGTCCGCCGCCGGCTCGGTCGCGCAGGTGCGCGAGTGCGCCGCGATGCTCGCCGCCACCGCCAAGAGCGAAGGCGCCGCGCTGCTGCTGATCGGGCACGTGACCAAGGAGGGCACGCTCGCGGGCCCGCGCGTGCTCGAGCACCTCGTCGACGTGGTGCTGACGTTCGAGGGCGAGCGCGCCCATCCCTTCCGCGTGTTGCGTGCGGCGAAGAACCGCTTCGGTGCGACGTCGGAGATCGGGGTCTTCACGATGGGCGAGCGAGGCCTCGATCCGGTCGCAAACCCGAGCGAGCTGTTCCTGGCCGAGCGCCGGTCGGGCGCGCCGGGGTCGTGCATCGTGCCCGTGCTCGAAGGCAACCGGCCGATGCTCGTCGAGGTGCAGGCTCTCGTCGCGCCCGCGGGCTACGGAACGGCGCGCCGGACCTGCCTCGGCATCGACGACGGCCGCGTCGCGCTCCTGCTCGCTGTGCTCGACCGCCGCACGCCCGTCGACGTGTGCTCCCGCGACGTCTACGTCAACGTCGCCGGCGGCATTCGCGTGCTCGAGCCGGCCGCGGACCTCGCGGTGGCGCTCGCGCTCGCGTCGAGCCGGCTCGACGTGGCGCTCCCACCCGACGTCGCGGCATGTGGGGAGATCGGCCTCGGCGGCGAGGTGCGGCGCGTCGGCCGCATCGACCTGCGGCTGCGGGAGGCCGCGCGCCTGGGCTTCCGCAGGGTCCTGTTGCCCGAGCTGCGCGACGCGAAGGCGCCGCCGGGCGGTGTCACGCCCGTCCCCGTGCGGGACCTCTCGGACGCGGTCCGCTGGCTGCGCGCCCACGGCGCTGCCTCCGACGCCGTGAACGATCGTTAACTCCACGATATCGCGATGGTTTTCGAGCATCCGGCTTTGACAGGGACGAACCCGGCGCTAGCTTCGCGAGCGATGCCGACGCCCCCCGGCGCACCCTTCGCGCGAGCGCTCGAGCGCATCGCGGAGCCGCTCGATCAGGTCGAGCGCGCGATGCGCGAGCAGCTCGCGTCGGAGGGAGAGCTCGTCGCGGCGATCGGCGGGCACGTGCTCTCGTCGGGCGGAAAGCGCGTGCGTCCCGCGCTGCTCCTCCTCTCCGCCGAGCTCTGCGGTTACACCGGACCGCGTCGCGTCCAGGTGGCGGCCGCGGTCGAGCTCCTCCACAGCGCGACGCTGCTGCACGACGACGTGGTCGACCTCTCCGAGCTGCGGCGCGGTCGGCCCGCGGCGAACGCCGTTTGGGGCAACCGGCGCGCGATCCTCGTGGGCGACTTCTGCTACGCGCGGGCCTCCTCGATGATCGTCGAGGACGGCGACCTCGAGGTGCTCTGGGTGTTCTCGAACACGATCCGCCGGATGGCGGAAGGCGAGCTCCTCCAGCTCCAGCGCAGCTTCGATCCGTCGGTGAACGAGGGCCACTACTACGGCGTGATCGAACGCAAGAGCGCGTCGCTCTTGTCCGCGGCGTGCGAGGCGGGCGCGATCCTCGGCGGCGTGACGCGCGCCGAGCGGCGGCGGGTGGCGGAGTTCGGCCGCGAGCTCGGCCTCGCATTCCAGCTCCGCGACGATGCGCTCGACTACGTGGCCGGCGAAGCCGAGCTCGGCAAGCGCCCCTACACCGACGTGCGCGAAGGCAAGGTCACGCTCCCGCTCCTGCTCGCGTTGAAGCGCTGCACGGCCGCAGAACGCGAGGAGATCGGCAGCACGCTGAAGAGCGCGGCGCGGCACGCGGCGCTCGCGGCGACGGGCCAGCCGGAGGACGCGTCCTCCGGCGCGCGCGCGTCTTCGGCGCGCGCGTCTGCCCCGGCGCGCGACTCGAGCCTGGCGCGCGCGTCGGGCCGGGCGGACGCGGATCCCGTGGACCTCGCGCCCGTGCTCTCGGCCGTGACGCGCTACCGCGGGGTGCCCGACACCGTCCGGCGCGCGGAGGAGCACGTCGAGCGCGCGTTCGCAGCGATCGCCCCGTTTCCGGACGGCGCCGCCAAGGAGGCCCTCCTGGGCGCGGCGGAGTTCGCGGCGGTGCGCGATCGCTAGACCTCTCGCTTCTCGCCCCGCGGTCCCGCGGAGATCGATCCATGCACACGTCCGGCCGCCAGCGGCGCGCGCTCGCGCGCATCGCACTGCTCGCCCTCGTTCCCACGCTCCTGCTCGGCAGCGGGGCAGCCCTTGCCGCGCCGCCGGCGCAGCCCGGCGCGGCGGGGGTCGTGAACGTCAACACGGCCACCGCGGACGAGCTCGAGCGCCTGCCCGGGATCGGGGAGGCCAAGGCCAGGGCGATCCTCGAGGAGCGCAAGGCGCGCGGCGGCTTCAAGACCGTCGAGGAGCTCGAGGACGTCCAGGGCATCGGCAAGGCCGCGCTCGAGCGGCTGCGCCCCTACGTCAGCGTCGAGGGCAAGACCACGGTGAAGTCGCAGTAGCTAAGCTGCACGCGTCGGGAACCGGTGCCGGAGGCGCGAGGCCTCCGGCACCCTCGCGCGAGGCGCTTCATGAGCCGGTGGGTCTGTGCCGCGATGCTCTGGCTGGTCCCCACCGCAGCGCTGGCGGCGGATGCGACGCGCCCGGGTGTCACAGCGCCATACGCGTCGCGGATCGTCTCCCTGAACCCTTCCCTCACCGCGGTGCTCGTCGCCCTGGGCGCAGGCGATACGCTCGTCGGCGTCGACGAGTTCTCGGCCCGGCAGCAGCCCGGGCTGCGGAATCTGCCACGCGTCGGCGGGCTGTACGATCCGAGCCTCGAGGCGGTCGTCGCGCTGCGTCCGGATCTCGTCGTGCTCGTGCCGAGCGTCCAGCAGCGCGACTTCCGGGCACGGCTCGCGGAACTGAAGATCGACGTGCTCGAGCTCGACCCCGTGAGCTTCGAAGAGGTGCTCGGGATGATCGAGACGCTCGGCGCACGAGTGGGCCGGGCCGAGGCGGCGCGCGCGCGCGTCGCCGCGATCCGGAGCGCGAAGGCGGAGGCCGAGCGCGCGGCGGAGGGTCGCCCGCGGCCGCGCGCGGTGCTCGTGCTCCAGCGCGAGCCGCTCTTCGTGGTCGGCTCCGGCAGCTTCATCGACGACATGCTGCGGGCCGCCGGCGCGGAGAACCTGGGCGCCCAGCTCGGCCAGCCCTATCCGCGAGCGTCCCTCGAGTGGCTCGTGGCGGCGCGGCCCGAGCTGATCCTCGACTCCTCGGCCGAGCCGGGCGACGCGAAGGCCTTCTGGTCGCGCTGGCCGTCGCTCCCGGCAGTGTCGAACGATCGCATCGTGACCGTGGCGGCAGACGTGGTGACGCTGCCCGGCCCGCAGCTCGATCGCGCGCTGCGCGTCCTGGGTGCCGCCGTGATCTCGCGATGAGTCGGCGGGTGACACCGCGGCGGCTCGCCCTCGTGCTCGGTGCGCTCGCCGTTCTGCTGATCGCGTGCGGGGTCGTGGCGCTCGCCACGGGGCCGAGCGGTCTCGCGCCGGGCGAGGCGCTCGCGGCCCTGCGCGGGAGGGGCGCCGCCCCGGGCGCGTCCGATCCGGCGGCGGACATCGTGTGGCGCATCCGGCTGCCGCGCGTGCTGCTCGCCGCGCTCGTCGGCGCGGCGCTCGCGACGTCGGGAGTGCTCTTCCAGGCCCTGCTGCGCAACCCGCTCGCCGACCCGTTCGTGCTCGGCGTCTCGGGCGGCGCGGCGCTCGGCGGCATCCTGGTGCTCGGCATCGGCGCGACCTTCGGGCTCGGAGCCAGCGCCGTCCCGGTCGCGTCGTTCGCGGGCGCCGTGGGCACGACCTTCCTGCTCTTCGGTGTCGCTGGCGCGCGCGGCCGGCTGTCTTCGACGAGCCTCCTCCTCACGGGCGTCGTCTTCAACGCCATCGCGTCGGCGGCGATCATCTTCGTCGCCTCGGTCGCCGGGCTCACCGAGGGCACCCAGATCTTCCTGTGGCTGATCGGGAGCCTCTCGTCGGCGACCGAGGAGGTGATCGGCGTCGTCGCGCTGTTCGTGCTCGTGGGCCTCGCCTGCGTGTGGCCCTTCGCGCGGCGGCTCGACCTGCTCTCGCTCGGCGAGGAGTCGGCCGCGCAGCTCGGCGTCGACGTGGAGTGGCTGAAGCGCGCCCTCCTCGGCGCAACTTCGCTCCTGGTCGGAGCAGCGGTCGCCGTTTCGGGGCTGATCGGTTTCGTCGGGCTGATCATCCCCCATCTCCTGAGGCTCGTGCTCGGTCCCGACCACCGCCTGCTCGTACCGGCGGCCGCGCTCGGAGGCGCCGCGTTCCTCATCGCGTGCGACACCGTCGCGCGTAGCGCCCTCGGCGGGCGCGAGCTGCCCGTCGGCGCCATCACCGCGCTTGCCGGAGGCCCGCTCTTCCTGCTCCTCCTGCGTCGCGCGCAGACCCGGACCACGCTGCCGTGACGGAGCCCGGTCTCCTCGCGTTCGAGCGCGTGACGCTGCGGCTCGGCGTCCGCACGGTGCTCTCGGGGGTCGACCTGACGCTGCGCCCCGGAGAGCTGCTGGGCCTCCTCGGGTGCAACGGCGCCGGCAAGACGTCGCTCCTGCGGATCGCGACGCGCGTGCTCGAGCCGACCGCGGGACGCGTCACCCTGTCGGGGCGGCCGCTCGCGGCGCACTCGCGGCGCGAGCTCGCGCAGCGGATCGCGATCGTCCCGCAGCACATGGACGTGCCCTTCCCGTTCCGGGCGGACGAGGTCGTGCGGATGGGACGGGCGCCGCACCTCGGCCTCCTGGGCTTCGAGTCGCGGGCCGACGTCGCGCTGGCGGAGCGCGCCATGGACGAGGTCGGCATCCGTGCGCTCGGCGAGCGCTCGATCCTCGAGCTCTCGGGGGGCGAACGGCAGCTCGTGGCGATCGCGCGCGGGCTCGCCCAGGCGACACCGGTGCTGCTGCTCGACGAGCCGACCGCCTTCCTGGACCTGCGGCACCGCGTCCAGCTCCTGGCGCTCCTGCGCGAGCTCGCGCGGGCCGGCCGGGCAGTGCTCGTGGTGTCGCACGACCTCGGCCTCGCCGCGCGGTTCTGCGACCGCCTCGCGCTGCTCACGGGCGGGCGGGTGGGCGCGCTCGGTGCTCCCCGCGACGTGCTGACGCCGCCCCATCTGAAGGAGGCCTTCGGGATCGACGCCGAGGTCGTCGCGGCCCCGGACGGCACTCCCCTCGTGCTCGCGAGATGAGGCATTCTCAGGGTTGCCATGCCCGACCTCTCCCTCCTCGCCGCCCCCGGCTATCTCGCGCTGATCGCGCTCGAGATCTGGTGGACCCGCAGCCGGGGGCTGCGCGCCTACGACGCCCGGGACACGCGCGCGAGCCTCGCCCTCGGCGTGGGCAACGTCCTCGTCACGCTGGCCCTGAAGGGCGTCAGCGTCGGGGTCTTCTTCTTCGCGTGGGAGCACCGGGTGTTCGACTTCGGCACCGGGCTCACGGCGTGGGTGGCGCTCTTCTTCTGCGAGGACTTCGTCTATTACGGGTGGCACCGCGCGTCCCACGAGGTGCGCTTCCTGTGGGCCGCGCACGAGAACCACCACTCGAGCGAGCGCTTCAACCTCGGGACGGCGCTGCGCCAGTCGTTCACGACCCCCTTCACGGTGATCCCGTTCTGGGCCGTCCTGCCGCTCGTCGGCTTCCATCCATTGATGGTCGCAACTCAGAGCTCGCTGAGCCTGATCTATCAGTTCTGGATCCACACCGAGACGATCGGCCGCCTCGGCCCGTTCGAGTGGGTGCTGAACACGCCGTCGCACCATCGCGTGCACCACGGCTCGAACGTCGAGTACCTCGACCGCAACCACGCCGGCATCCTGATCGTGTGGGACCGCCTCTTCGGGACCTTCGAGCCCGAGCGCGCGCCGGTGCGGTACGGGCTCACGAAGAACCTCCATACGTTCAACCCGCTGCGGCTCGGCTTCCACGAGTGGGCGGAGATGCTGCGCTCCGTCCGTCACGCGCAGACCTTCCGCGACGCGCTGGGGTATCTGCTGCGCCCTCCCGGCTGGAGCCCCGACGGCTCGACCCTGACCGCGCGCGAGATGCGCGCGGCCCTCGTCCGTCCGCCCTCCTCGATCGCCGCGTGATCTCGCTCCTCGTCCACGCGGCGCTCGGCGTCCTCACGATCATGTTCTTCTTCGTCACGAACGCGCATCTCTACCGGCGGGACTGGCCGGGGTCGCGGACGACCTTCCTGGAAGGTCTCTACTACGGGCTCGCCGTCGTGTCGGTCTGCATCGGGTGGTACTTCAACCAGAAGTACGTGTTCGCCTACCCCGAACAGGCGAGCTGGACGCACTTCACGATGCAGCTCTTCGACACGCCGGCCGGCGGGTCCGCGGCGCAGGACGTGATCATCACGAACGCGATCCTCTTCCCGCTCTGGACGATCATCGACGGCCCCCGACGTGGGCTCCGGCGCACGTGGATCTACTTCGTGATGAGCCTCTTCACGAGCTTCGGCTTCGCGATGGGGCTCTATCTCGCCGCGCAGGAGCGGCAGGTCCGCTGGAACGCGAGGCCCCGGTGAACGCCGCACCCGACTGGGAGGTGATCGTCGTCGGCGCGGGCCACAACGGGCTCGCGGCCACGGCGCTGCTCGCGAAGCGCGGGTTCCGCGTGCTCTGCCTCGAGAAGAACGGCTACGCCGGCGGCATGGCGGGGACGCGCGAGATCCTCTCCGGCTGCCGCAACGACGTCGGCGCGAGCCTGCTCTTCCCGCTCGCGAAGGGGATCGCCGAGGAGCTCGAGCTGGGGCGCCACGGCGTCGAGACGATCGACCTCCCGATCATGGCGGTGAACCTGAACTCGAAGACGTCGCCGCCCGCGATCTTCTATGCGAGCCCGCTGCGCATGGCGCTCACCGTGCTCCGGCACTTCGGCGCCGGCGCGATGGTCGGGTTCATGCGCCTTCTGGCCTTCTGCAAGTACCCGGCGAGCCTGATGGACCGCTTCACCCCGCGGAGCCTTCCGCCGACGCTCGACGAGCTTCTCGCCCGCGCGCCGAACGAGCGCCGCCGGCGCCAGATCGAGCTCGCGTTCACGGGCAGCGCGATGGATCTCGTCGACCGCTTCCTGCCCGATCGCGAGCGGCATCGCACGCTCCGCGCGCTCGTGGCTTTCGCCGCGGTTCAATCCACGTACAAGGGGCCCTTCACGCCGGGCAGCGCGCTGTGCCTCGTCTACACCTTCGCGCAGAACGAAGGGGGAGGGCTGATGCGGCGGGTGAAGGGCGGCATGGGCGCGCTCTCGGACGCCCTGTGCCGCATGGTCGCCGAGAAGGGCGGCGAGGTGCGCATGAAGACGCCCGTGCGGCGCATCCTCATCGAGGACGGGCGTGCGACCGGCGTCGAGCTGCGGGACGGCACGCGCATCACGGCACGGGCCGTGATCTCGAACCTCGACAAGCCGGCGACGCTCTTCGGGCTGGTCGGGCGCGAGCAGCTCGACGCCGCGACGATCGAGAGGGTGGAGCGCATCGAGCATCGCGGCGCCTACGTGCACCTGCTCTTCAAGCTCTCGCGTCTGCCGAAGCACGGCCCGCCCTTCGAGCATCTCAACGGCGACCCGCGCACGCGTTTCAACACGACGCTCGTGCCCGATCCCGAGCTCCAGCAGGCGAGCTACGAGGCGTGCCGGCGCGGCGAGGTGCCCGAGCACCCGCCGATCGGCATGCAGATTCCGACCGTGATGGACGCGAGCCTCGCGCCCGCGGGCTTCCACGTCGCGACGACCTACGGCTTCTTCTTTCCGTGCGACGCGCCGCGCGAGGAGCGTGGCAAGCGGCGCGATGAGATGGCGGAGCGCATCCTCGACCGGCTTTCCGAGTTCCTGCCCGATCTGCGCGAGTGCATCGTCGAGCGCGCCGTCTTCTCGTCGGATCACTTCGCCGCGATGCAGGGCGCCACGAACGGCGACTTCACGCACGGCCTCATCCATCCCGAGCAGATGATGGGCGGCCGCCTCCTCGTTCCGGACTCCGCGCACGCCACGCCCATCCCCGGTCTCTACCTGTGCGGCGCGTCCTGCCACCCGGGGCCGGGTGTGACCTTCCTCCCCGGGTACGGCGCCGCGTACGAGGTGTCGGAGGCGCTCGCGAACGCGCCGGCGCGGCCGTTCCCGGATCAGACGGCCCGCAGCTGACGAGTCGCCCCCGGCCGAGCTTGCTAGCCTAGCCCGCTCCCGACCCGAGGAGCGCCCGTTCATGGCCGAGCTCACGATCGCGAAGGTCCATGCCCGCGAGATCCTCGACTCCCGTGGCAACCCCACGCTCGAAGTCGAGCTCACCACGTCGGCCGGCGACTTCGGCCGTGCTGCGGTTCCGTCCGGTGCTTCGACCGGGTCGCGGGAGGCGCTCGAGCTGCGGGACAAGGATCCCAGGCGTTTCGGGGGGAAGGGCGTCCTCAAGGCGGTCGGGAACGTGAATGGAGAAATTGCGAACGCGATCGCAGGACGACCGATCGGAGGGATGCAGCAGCAGGCGGAGCTCGATCGCGCGCTGATCGCCCTGGATGGAACCGAGACGAAGTCGCGCCTCGGCGCGAACGCGCTCCTCGGCGTCTCCCTCGCCGCCGTCCACGCCGCCGCGGCCGCGGCGCGCGTCCCCCTCTACCGGTTCGTGGGAGGCGAGGCGGCGCACCTCCTGCCCGCGCCCATGATGAACGTCGTGAACGGCGGCGTGCACGCGGACAACAACGTCGACCTCCAGGAGTTCATGCTCTACCCGTTCGGCGCGCCCACCTTCGCCGAGGCGCTGCGCTGGGGGGCCGAGATCTTCGCCACGCTGAGGGGTGTGCTGCACGAGCGCGGGCTCTCGACGGCGGTGGGCGACGAGGGCGGATTCGCGCCGGATCTCAAGAGCAACCGCGAGGCGGTCGAGCTGGTGCTGACCGCGATCGAACGCGCGGGCTACCGCCCGGGCGAGCAGGTCGCGATCGCCCTCGATCCGGCGGCGAGCGAGTTCTTCGAGGACGGCGTCTACGTGCTCGAGGGAGAAGGCGCCCGGAAGACCCCCGCCGAGATGGTCGGCTTCTGGGAGGAGTGGTCGCGCCGCTATCCGATCGTGTCGATCGAGGACGGGCTCGCCGAGGAGGACTGGGACGGCTGGGGCCTCCTCACGCGCACCCTCGGCTCGCAGATCCAGCTCGTCGGGGACGACCTCTTCGTGACGAATCCGAAGATCCTCGCGCGCGGGATCGCGCAGCACGTGGCGAACGCGATCCTGATCAAGGTGAACCAGATCGGCACGCTGTCGGAGACGCTCGAGGCGATGCGCGTCGCCCGCGCGGCGAACTATGCGCAGGTGATGTCGCACCGCTCCGGCGAGACCGAGGACACCACGATCGCCGATCTCGCGGTGGCGACGGGCTCGGGCCAGATCAAGACCGGCTCGCTCTGCCGGACCGACCGCGTGTGCAAGTACAACCGGCTCCTCCGGATCGAGGAGGAGCTGGGCGGCCGCGCCCGTTACGCCGGCTCGAGCACCATGCCCGACTCGCGCCAGGCCTGACTCGCGCGCCAGGCTCGACTCGCGCGCCGGGCTCGACTCGCGCGCCGAGGCCGCACGCGGCCGGAGCGCACGCGGCCTCGCGGGCAATCCTCGCGTAGACTCTCGCGGAACCCCCGGAAGGAGCCGCAGGTTGCGCAGCGTCGAGGAGACCCGGCCGCGTCAGGGCCTCTCGGTTCCCCTCGTGACCGTCCTCGACGGCGGTGGCGAGCTGTTGGAAGGCGATCAGCGGGCGCTCGTCCGCCACGTGATCCAGGACGGCTACGGCGCCGACGTGATCTTCGCCGCGGGCACGACCGGCGAGTGGGACCGCTTGCCCGCGGCGGTGTCGCGACGCGTGGTGCAGGTGTGCGCCGAGGAGGTGGCGAAGGCGAACGCGAGCCTCGCCCACGCCGGGGGTCGCGGCGTCGAGGTCTGGGCGGGCATCACGGCGCCGTCGCCGGAGGAGACGCTCGAGAACCTCGACTTCGCGATCGGGAACCCGGGCGTCGAGGCGGCCGTCCTCGCGCCGCTTTCGATCCGCGGGCTCAGCGATCCCGTGCGCTTCGTGGCGCGCGACGTCGCCGACCTGCTCGACGCGCGCCCGCGGCGCATCCCGCTCTACCTGTACGACAACGCGGACATCGCCGTCGACCCGCGCGTGCCGCACATCCGCACGCGTCAGGTGAAGGCGCTCTCGCGGCTCGACTTCGTGCGCGGCATCAAGGTCTCCGCGCCGCGCAAGGTGCTCGGCAACTACACCAAGGCCGCGGAGGCGTTCCGCGACCGCGGCGAGTTCGGCATCTACGTCGGCGACGCGATGCTGATCTTCGAGCTGTTCCAGCCCCCGTCGGGTCCGTGGGGAACGATCGCCGAGCACTGGAACCGCTGGCGCATGCGCGGCGCCGTTCCGTGCGGCGTGGTCGCAGGACCGGCGAACGCGCTGCCGAGGGAGTGGGCCCGCGCGTGGCAGGTCTGCCGCGCCGGCGACCGCGAGCGCATGGAGCAGGCGCGTGAGGTGCTGGAGGCGTTCCGCGTCGGCACGCGCGCGGCGGGCGGGCGACGCAGCATCGCGTGCCTGAAGCGCGCGCTCCTCGCCGAGGGCGTGATCGCCTCCGACGCCGTCGCGCCCGGCACCCCGAGCCTCGCGCGTCCCGACGCCGAGCGGTTCGACGAGACCTTCGCTCGCGTGCGCCTGCTCGCGCAGGAGCGCATCGGCCCGCCGTGGGTCACTCGCGCACCGGTCGACGACGCGGGGCGGAGGCTCGCGTGACGGAGGCCGCGCCGCTCGACGTCGCCGGCATCGGCAGCATGGTCGTCGATCGCCTCTACCGGATCCCGCGGATCCTCCACGCCGACGAGAAGGGCATCCTGCGCTCGTTCGAGGACGGCGCGCGCTGCCACACCCACGTCGGCGGCGTCGTCCTGAACCACCTCGGGTGGGCAGCCGCGCTCGGCGTGCGCGCCGGCATCTTCGGCAAGCAGGCCGACGACGAGGGCGGGCGCTTCCTGCGCGCGGCCATGGACGCGCTGGGGATCGAGCGGCACATCACGCTCGACGGATCCGCGAGCTCGTCGGCGGAGCTGTTCGTCGACGACGCCGGGGGCCGCGCGATCTACATGGCGCCCGGCGCAACGTCGGAGACCACGCCCGAAGACATCCAGCGGAGCCATGCCGACTTCATCCGGCGCGCGCGCTGGGTGACCACCGAGGTGTCGCAGCTTCCGCTCGCCACCGCGCTCGCCGTGACCGAGATCGCGCGGGCTGCCGGGATCCCGGTGCTGCTCGATCTCGACGTGCCGCCCTCGGACGCGGTCCCCGGCCTGGGTGACGAAGCGACGCTCCACCGGCTGCTTGCGAGCGTGACGCTGCTGAAGCCGTCGAAGGCCGCGGCGCGCGAGCTCGTGCCGCGCGCGGCGAACGACGCGCTCGAGCTCGCGCGCTCGGTGCGGCAGCTGTTCGATTCGCGGCGGGCGGGGGCCGACTCGCGCTGGTCCGGTGCGCGAGACAGGTCCACGCGCGGAGGGAACGAGGCGGGGCAGGCGTTCACGGTCATCGTCACGGACGGCGAGGCGGGCTGCGCGATCGCGGCGGAGGGGTTCGAGGGCTGGGTCCCCGCACCCGCGGTGAAGGTCGTGGACACGACGGGCGCGGGCGACGCGTTCCTCGGCGGGCTGCTCGCGGCGCTGCGGCTGGGGCTCGCCTGGCCCGAGGCCGGAAGGCTCGCGAACGCGTGCGGCGCGGCGTGCGTCGAGAAGCTCGGCGCCTTCCCCGACGGCCCCGTCGCAGCGCGCGCGCGCGTGCTCGAGCTGTGGGATGGGCCGCCGCTCGCGCTGGGCGCCCCGGGCCCGGCCCCGACTCGCGGGCCGATGCCGCGCGCGGCGCAAGGACCCGGGCAGGACGTCGGCGTGCGGGATGCCCTCGACGGGGCCGAGGGGCTGTCGATCCTCGAAGTGGCGTCCGAGGAGCTCGCACGGCTGCACGCGCGCAGCGACGCCAGCGCGTACGAGCGCGCGGCCCGTCTCGTCCGGGAGTCGGAGGCGGGAGGGGGACGCGTCCACGTCACTGGCGTCGGCAAGGCGGGCCACGTCGCGCGCTACGGCGCGGCTCTCCTCGCGTCGACGGGGACGCCGGCGAATTTCTACGACGCGAACGAGTCGGTGCACGGCTCGTCGGGTCAGATCGTGAGCGGCGACGTCGTGATCGCCGTCAGCAGCAGCGGCGAGACCGAGGAGCTGCACGCGGCGATCGACGTGGCGCGCACGCTCGGCGGCCGCGTCGTCGCGGTCACCGGGAATCCCGCCTCGTACCTCGCCCGCCAGGCCGAGGTCGTGCTCGACGCGGGCGTCGCGCGCGAGGGTGGCAGCCTCGGCCTCGCGCCCCGCGCGAGCGTCGCCGCGCAGTCGATGGTGCTCGCCGCGCTCGCCGCGGTGCTCGAGCACGGGCGCGGCTTCACCCGCGCGGACTTCCACGCCCGACACCCGGCCGGAACGCTCGGCAGGAAGACGCGGGAGCCGAGCCGCTAGGCGAGCCTGCTCACCTTCGCGCGTCCCGCCGCCGGAAGCCCTCGAGCCAGTCGCGCGGATGGGGGTGGTGGTCCTCGGGAGGCGGCGTCACCGAGCCCGGCGGCGGGATCGTCCCCGCATCTCCGGGCGTGCAATTCGACGGCGCGGCGACGAGGCCCGGCGCCGCCAGCACCGGTGGCTCGAGGAACGCGGGACGCCGCCGGAAGTCGAGACAGTCCAGCAGCGCGTCGGAGTTCGCGTCCCGGAACGTGAGCGCGCCGAGGTTCCACTTGGTCTCGATGAACTTCAGGATCGCCGTGTGGTCGCGCACCACGTGCGACACGTAATCCGGTCGGGCGTAGGGCGACACGACCACCGCGGGCACGCGGAAGCTGTAGCGGTCGTAGCCTCCGGGCAGGTCGGGCGGCACGGTGATGTCCGGGGGGATGTCGTCCGGCGGGATCGCGGGAGGCGGCGGGACGTGGTCGTAGTAGCCGCCGTGCTCGTCGTACAGCCACACGAGGAGCGTGCGCGGCCAGCCGGGCCCGGCCATCACGGCGTTGATGACGCGCGACGCGAACTCCTCGCCCACCTGGATGTCGGACGGATTCTCCTCGGAGCCGTCGCTCTCGAACAGCGGATCGACGAAGGAGAGGAACGGCAGCGTGCCCGCTGCAGCGTCGATGAAGAACTGCCTCACGTTCTTCACCTTGTCGCCGTTCTGGGACGCGTAGTCGAAGAGGATCGCGATGCCGGGCAGGTCGGAGCGGTAGTCGAGCCACGGGATCCCGTGCGCGTCGAGACGCTCCATGATGTTGCCGTTCGGCGGCGGCGGAGCGAGCAGCGCGTCGAAGCTCGTGGTGACGATGCCCGCGGCGGTGCCGGCCATGAGGAACCGCCGGTTCGGATAGGTCTGGCAGAGCGTCGAGCCGAACCAGCGGTCGGCGACCGGGAAGACCTTCGCGAGCGAGTAGTAGAAGGGAACGTCGTCGCCCGTCCAGTAGCCCATCGCCACCGGACCGCTCGCGCGCACGAACCCGTCGTTCTTCCCATCGTCGAACGAGAGATGGCTCGCGTTCCAGTTCTGGCCGGGATGCCCCTGCTGCTGGCAGGCGTTCGGCATGTGGAACGCGTGGACGAGGTTGCCGTCGGCGTCGGGGTTCGCGGCGATCGGACGGTCGTGGCGCAACCGGAAGCCGTCGCCGCGCCCGAGCATCCCGAGGTAGTTGTCGAAGGAGTGGTTCTCCATCATCAGCACCACGACGTGCTCGATCTGGGGCAGCATGTCGGTGCCTTCCGGCACGTGCGGGAAGGGCCGCGAGCCCGGAGGGAGCACCGGCCGCCGTCCCCATCCGTCCCACCAGGCGGCGGCGTTGCCCGCTCCGCCGAGCGCGAGCCCGGCCCCGAGGACCCCGGCGCCCTTCAACACGGTCCGGCGGGTGAAGCGCGCCGTGTTCGACCAGGGGGAGGGACCGTCGGGGGGGCCGTGTCGCGTCATCCCGCCCGCTTAACGCGAACGGGCGTTCCAGGTCAAGCAGAGATTCGGCGAAGCGATGGCGGCGAATCCCGAGAGCGCCTACCTCTGGCCGACGTCGCGGCCCAGCAGCGTGGGAGCGAAGGGCTCGGAGGCGGAAGCGTGCACTCGATTCCGCCTCCGGTGATCCACGGGAAGCTCGGGTGACTCGGGGGTGGCGGCGTCCGCTCCTCGCGGCGGCGGCCGCGTTCGCCCTCGGAGCTTCCGCCGGAGGGGGACTGCGCCCGCTGCGCCGCTTCCCTGCGGCCGCTGCGAAGCAGGCGGTCGCGGTGTCCGCCGAGGCGTTCTATGCGATCGACGACCGCGCGATCGAGAAGTACGACTCCCGCACGGGCGCGCTCCTGCGCCGCTTCGCGGCGGAGCCGGATTCGCCGCTCGTGCACCTCAACAGCGGCGTCGTTCGCGACGGAGTGCTGTACTGCGCGCACTCCAACTATCCCGACGTGCCGATGCAGAGCTCGGTCGAACGGTTCGACGCGGAGACGCTGGCGCACCTCGGCTCCGAGCGGTTCGAACGGCCACCGGGCTCAGCCACCTGGGTCGATCGCGCGGAGGGACGCTGGTGGGTGGCGTTCGCGCAGTACGACGGACGCGGCGGCGAGCCGGGCAAGGGCTCGAAGGACACGGTGCTCGTCGAGCTCGACGACCGCTGGCAGCCGCTGGCTCGGCATCGCTACCCGTCCGCGCTGGTCCGGCGCTTCGCGGGTCGCAGCAACTCGGGCGGCGCCTTCGGCCCGGGCGGGGTGCTCTTCCTCACCGGGCACGACGCGCAGGAGGTGTACGTGGTCTGCGTGGCCCCCGGTAACGGGGAGCTGCGCTGGCTGGCGACGTTGCCCGCGCCCTTCGCCGGCCAGGGCATCGCGTGGCAGGTGGAGACGCGCTCGCTCTGGGGAATCGTGCGGAGCGCGCGCGAGGTGGTGGAAGCAGGCGTGACGCTCCCGCCGGCAGCGCGCTCGAGCGCGCTCTGTGCGCCGCTCGGGGCGGCCACGCGCGAAGGAACGGTCCCGCTGGATCCATCGAGCCCGTAGCGCGCGTCCGTCTCGTCGCGTCCTGGGTGGGCGCAACGCGCGGAAGTGTCGTGGTCGAGTGTCATCATTTCGGGGGACGCACGGCCTCCGGGAGCGGTCCCAGGTACCGCGCGCGCGGTCGGATCAGCCGGCCGTCGGCGTACTGCTCGAGCGCGTGCGCGATCCAGCCGACGCTGCGCCCGACGGCCACGATCGCCAGCGCGGAGTGGTCGGGCATGCCGAGCGCGCGGCGAACCGCCACCACTGCGAAGTCGACGTTCGGGCGCAGGCCGCGCAGGTCCAGCGCGGCGGAGGCGAGCGCGTCGGCCAGGCCCGACTCGCGCGCCAGTCCCGACTCGCGCGCCAGGTCCGACTCGCGCGCCGATGCAGCGCGCGAAGAAGCGCGTGAAGAAGCGCGTGAAGATGCGGCGGGTGCTGGGAGTCGGCTCTCGTGCAGGAGCTCGAGCAGGAGCCGCGCGCGGGGGTCGCCGTCGGGGTAGAGCGGGTGGCCGAAGCCGGGGAAGAGATCGCCGCGGCGCAGGCGCGCCTCGAGCGCTCGGGCCGCGCGCTCGGGGTCGACCGCTTCGTCGAAGAGCGCCTCGACCTGCTCCGTCGCACCGCCGTGTCGGACCCCGCGCAGCGCGGCGAGCCCAGCGACGATCACGGCGTAGGGGCTCGACTGCGAGGACGCCACGCAGCGTCCGACGAACGTGGAGACGTTCAGCTCGTGGTCCGCCCAGAGCACGAGCGTCGAGTCGAGGAGGCGTCGGGCCGGACCGAGGCGGGACTTCGGCACGAGACCCTGCGCCAGCACCTCCGCGAGCGGACGGCGGCTCGGCTCCGCGCCGGCGGCGCAGGCGGCCAGCAGGCGGACGATGCGCGCCCCGGTGCGACGCACCCCGTCGGGCGAGAGGTCGAAGCCCGCGGGGTCGAGGGCCGACGCCGTCGCGAGCACGGCCTGCAGGGCTTCGAGCGGCGGGAGGTGGGCGACCGCTCGACGCACCTGGGTGACGGCCGCGGCAAGGGGCTCGCCGCCCGCGTCCGGAAAGGGGGCGGCGAGGTCGCCCGACCAGAGGAGACCGGCGACCTCCTCGATCGTCGCGGTGCGCGCGAGCGCGAGCGCGTCGTGGCCCCGGTAGAAGAGACGCCCGCCGTCGATCAGCGCGAGCTCGGAGTCGAGCACGGGCCCGCCGAAGTGCAGCGCTTCGCGCACGGCGACGCCAGGATCGCGGCGCTGCTCGCGGCGCGCGAGGAGCGCGCGCACGTCCTCGGCGCTGTACCGGCGCTCGCGCGTCCCGGCGACGGGCTGCGAGCGGACGAGCCCCCGGCTCACGTACGCGTAGAGCGTCGCCCGGCTCACGCCGAGCGAGCGCGCCGCCTCGTCCGCCGACAGCGAGCCCGACCGCTTCTCCCGGACCTCTCGTGCCTTCATGTCTCCAGGTCCATATATTGATCCACTCATCAAGATTGACGGTATTCAAGCACACGTCTACGGTGCGCGGCAAGGCAGCCAGAAGGAGTCCGCCATGTCGCCCACCGCCCGCGGTCTCGAGGACGTCGTCGTCGGCGCCACCCGCCTGTCCCGCGTGGACGGCGAGGCCGGCCGGCTCGTGATCGGGGGCTTTCCGATCGAGGAGCTCGCGCCGGCGGCTTCGTACGAGGAGGTCCTGTTCCTGCTCTGGCGCGATCGGCTGCCGTCGCGGAGCGAGCTCGCCGCGCTGCGCGAGGAGCTGGCGGGGCTGCGCGCGCTGCCCGAGGGCACGCTCGCGGTGCTGCGAGCGGCGGCGGGAGCGCGGCTCGACCCGATGGACGCGCTGCGCATCGGCGTCGCGACGCTGCCGCTCGCAAACCCGGAGCTCGGCCGCGTGGAGCTCCAGCGCGAGCCGGTCGAGGCGAACCGGGCCCGCGCGCTGGCGATCGTCGCCGCGCTGCCGGTCCTCGTCGCCGCGTACCATCGGCTGTGTCACGGGCGGGAGCCGATCGCGCCCGACCCGCGCCTCGGCCACGCGGCGAGCTTCCTGTGGCTCCTCGCCGGCGCGCGCGCCCACCCCGCCCGCGTGCGCGCGCTCGAGACGTATCTGAACACCGCGATCGATCACGGCATGAACGCGTCGACCTTCGCGGGCCGCGTGATCGTGAGCACCCGCTCCGACCTCGTGTCGGCGGTCACGGGAGCCGTGGGTGCGCTGAAGGGCCCGCTCCACGGCGGCGCGCCCGGCCCCGCCCTCGACATGGTGGTCGAGGTGCGCGCCCGCTCCCGTGCCTCGGGCCGCCCGCTGGGCGACGTCGCGGAGGAGTGGGTCCGCGCTGCGCTGCGCGACGGTGGGCGGATCATGGGCTTCGGCCATCGCGTCTACCGGGTCCGCGACCCGCGCGCCGACGTGCTCGGCGAGGCCCTCGAGCGGCTGGCGGAGGCCGTCGGGGCCGACGGCATCCTCGGCGACGGCCGCACCGTCGAGCTCGCGACGCTCCGCGTGCTGCGCGAGCACAAGCCCGGCCGCCGGATCGACACCAACGTGGAGTTCTACACCGCGCTGCTGCTGCACTCCCTCGGTCTGCCGCCCAGCCTGTTCTCGCCCGCCTTCGCCGTCGCGCGGGCGGGCGGCTGGACGGCCCACCTGCTCGAGCAGATCGAGGAGGACCGCCTCATCCGTCCCTCGGTCGCGTATCGTGGGGACACGGACCGCCGGTTCGTGCCGCTCGAGCGGAGGAGCGAAGCCGGCGCGGCCGCATGAAGTCGGGGGCCGGGCATGGCAGGAGACCTGGTGATCCGTGGGCCGCGGGAGGCCGATCTCCCCCGGCTCACGGAGATCTACAACCACTACATCCTCGAGACGGCGGTCACGTTCGAGGTGGAGCCCTACACCGTGGAGGGACGCCGTCCGTGGCTCGCGCAGTTCGCTGCGACCGGGCGCTTCCGCATCCTCGTCGCGGAGGAGGCGGGACGAGCGGTGGGCTGGGCGAACAGCCGCCGCTTCCACGAGCGCGCGGCCTACGATCCGACGATCGAGACGAGCATCTACCTCGACCACGCGCGGCGCGGACGGGGGATCGGAACGCGGCTCTACTCCGCCCTCTTCGACCGGCTGAAGACCGAGGACGTCCACCTCGCGATCGGGGGCATCACCCTCCCGAACGAGGGATCGGTGGCGCTCCACCGCAAGCTCGGCTTCGAGCCGGTCGGCGTGCTGACCGAGGTCGGTCGGAAGCACGGCCGGTGGTGGGATGTCGCGTGGTTCCAGAAACGAATGGGCTGATCCGTGCCGCCAGGCCGGATGTCGCGTGGTTCCAGAAACGGATGGGCCGAGAGCTCAGTCGCGTGTGCGACCGATCGCATCGAGCGCGGTGATCGGCTGGCCCGGCCAGACCGGGCACGCCTCTCCCGCCGCGTCGTCGCAGAGCGTGAAGACGAAGTCGAGCGGCGGCGCTCCGGGCCGCGTCACCTCGTCCCAGCTCTTGCTCCGGAGCCCGCTCACCTCGTGCCCGGCGGACTCCAGCACGCGCAGCGCGAGCGGATGCACGGTGCCCGTCGGCCGGCTTCCCGCGCTGTGCGCGCGGAAGCGCCCGGCCGCGAGGCTTCGGAGCAGCGCCTCGGCCAGGATGCTCCGCGCGGAATTCCCCGTGCAGAGGAAGAGCACCTCGTGGACCCGGCTCGCCATCGGCGGCGCGGCTCAGCTCGAGACGCGATGGGCATGCAGGGATGGATCGTGCTCGCGGGCGTCGGAAAGGTCGGAGAACCGATACCCGACACCACGGAGCGTTTCGATGTAGTCCCGCGCCGGACCGAGCTTGCGCCGGATCCACTTCACGTGCGTGTCGACCACGCGCACCGTCTTCCGCGACTGCGCCCCCCACACGGCGTCGAGGATCTGCTTGCGCCCCAGGACGCGTCCTGGGTGACGCATCAGAGTGGCGAGCACGTCGAACTCCTTGGCGGTGAGCGCGACCGGCCGGTCCTCGACGCGGGCGCTCCGCTCCTGGGGGTCGAGCGACAGCTTGTCGTAGCGCAGCGGGACCGAGGGCTCGCCCGACAGCGACGAGCGGAGCGTCCGCCGCAAGATGGCCTGGATCCGGAGGCCGAGCTCCCGCGCGTTGAACGGCTTCGACACGAAGTCGTCCACGCCCACTTCGAAGGCGACCACCCGGTCCATCTCGGCGTTCGAGGCCGACAGCATCACGAGCGGGAGGCGCGCCAGCCGTCCGTCCTCGCGCACGCTGCGGCACAGACCGAGGCCCGACAGGTCGGGCAACGTCATTTCGAGGATCAACAGGTCCGGCAGGTTCCGACGCAGGAGATCGAGCGCTTCGGCACCGCTCGCCACGGCGCGAACCTCGAGGCCCGCGGCCTCGAGCGCACGCTGCACTCCCTCCCGGGACGAGGCCTCGGGATCGACGACCAGGACGCGCGGAATGGGCGCACCTCAGCCCCCACCCTCGGGGGCGGAGGGATTGGACCATTCCGCCGCGACGAACCGATGGGATCTCCGTGGCATCCGTGCGAACAATCGGTGACGGCGCCTCACACGATCGCCATGGGATCCTCCCCACGCCGCCGCGCGATCCTCGAACTCCGGGAGTACCAATCGTCTGCGACGAACCCGGGAACGAGGAGAGACTTCGGCGTGAGCCCCCCCTTCGAGTCTTCACGGACGACCTCCGACGACCGCGACCTGGCGCTGGTGCGCGCGGCGAGCGGCGGCGACGAAGCGGCCTTCGCCGCGCTCTACGAGTCGCTCCTGCCCCGCGTCTACGGCTTCGTGCGGCGTCGCCTCGGCTCGCACGCCGACGCCGAGGACGTGACGCAGGAGATCCTGATCGAAGTGTTCCGGGGTCTCGCCGCGTTTCGCGGCGACGCGCCGTTCTCGGCGTGGGTGTTCGCGATCGTACGACGCGTGCTCGCTCGCCACTGGGCGGGGCGACGGCCCGGCGAGCCCCTCGGGCGCGCCTCGGCCGTGGCGGCCCGCGCGCCCTCGCCGGAGGATCGCGCGCACGCGCGCGGCGTCCTGCGGCGAATCTTCGACTTCCTCGATCGGCGACACCGCGGGGCGTCGCAAGCCCTCGAGCTGCAGCTCGGCCAGGGGCTCGCTCTCCGCGAGGTGGCGCGGCGGCTCGGGCGGACGCCGAATGCGCTGAAGGCGAGCCTGCGAAGAGCGCGTCGGAGCGCGGCGTCGATCGCCCCGGAGCCCAGCCGGGCAAGGGACACATTGCCTTCGTTTTCCCGGTAGAGGCGGCCTTCAGGGAGTGGCAGTCTGGCGCTGGCAGGTCGAACGGAGCCGGAGCGTGGCGGGGAATCGATTCTCGAGAGCGGGCATCCGTGCGCACGTCTGGGCGATCGCGGCGGCCATGGTGTGCGTCGCCACGGGAGTCCTGCTTGCTGTGGTCGGGACGAAGCCTTCCCGCCCATCCTGGCAGGACGCGCGCGACGCAGCACCCGCCCCCGCGGCGCGCCCGGCATCGATCGAAGCGCGACCGGCGCCCTTCCCGGGAATGCCGGGGGACGGCGACGCCGTGCTCTCCCCGCTCGAGGCGCCGGAGCGGCCCGCCCCGGTCGCTGAGGTACGGACCCGGCGGGGACCGGACGCCGGAGCCGGGACCAAGATCGGGTCTGTGAACCGCAGCGTCCCGCCCGGACGTAGCGGGGAGCTGGTGTCGCTGGAGGACGAGGCGAGTCGCGAGGCGGAACGCCTCGAGATCGATTCCCCGGAAGTCGACGCTGCCGTGCGCGCGCTTCGCCGTGCCCCGGGGGAAGACGCCGAATCGTTCGAGCGCCGCCAGGACGACGAGCGCCGACGTGTCCGTGCGAGCGAGTACCTCGCCCAGCTCACCGCGTGGGACTCCCTGCGGGACCACGAGTTCCCAGAGGGCTTTCCGGCCGAGGAGCGCGCGCTCGAGGCCGCCCGCGCCGACGTCCGCCGCTACGAGTGGAACACCGAAGTGAAGATGGAGCGCCTGCGCGAGCTCCTCGATCGCGGGGCGCCCAAGCGGCCGACCGTCCAGTACGTGCCGACTCCGCCGAGCGCGCCGCCCGCGCGGGACTGAGCCCTCGTTCCACACCGAATCGTCTCCCGACCGCCACGGAAGGTTTGCGGTCGGTCGGTAGGCTCTCGACGCCGGAGCGCCTGGCGGCGCGAGGAGGCCCCCGCTTGGAAGGTCACGAGTCTGCGATCATTTTCGCCCTGAAGCACATGACGAAGGAGGGCCTCGTCACGATGAGCGTCCTCGTGCTCATGTCCCTCGCTTCATGGACCGTGATCGTCGGCAAGGCGGTTGGTCTGCGGAAGCAGCGGCGGCTCGCGGACCGGTTCTACGAGGCCTTCCAGAAGGTCACGGACCCGTTCGAGCTCGTGGGCAAGGACAAGGAGTTCGAGGGCGCCCCGCCCTACTCCGTCTACGACTACGCCTGCCGGGAGATGCAGAAGCAGCTCGAGCGGTTCGTGCCGGCGAAGAAGACGAACGGCTCGCGGCGCGCCCCGTCGCGCGTGCTCTCCGCCGTGCGGGCCGCCATGGAGCGCGGCATCGGCGACGAGGGCGTACGGCTCGGCGGCGGCATGGTCATCCTGGCGCTCTGCATCTCGGGTGGGCCGTTCGTCGGTCTCACCGGCACGGTCTTCGGGGTGATGGAGACCTTCGGCGGTGTCGCGCAGGCGGGTCAGGCGAATCTCTCTGCGATGGCCCCGGGCGTGGCGGGGGCGCTCGTCAACACCGTGTTCGGCCTCATCGTCGCGATCCCGGCCCTGTTCGCATACAACATGCTCAGCACGCGCATCGACGCGCTTCGCCTCGACATGACGAACTTCGCGTCGGAGCTCGAAGCGACCTTCGTGATCGACTACGTCGATTCGGGCGCTGGCGGAAGCGAGGCGGGACACCTGCGCGAAGCAGCGGTCTCCGCGATCGCCGCGACCCACTGACATGCAGGCTCCGGGCAAGTCCGGCGTCATCGCCGACATCAACATCACTCCGCTCCTCGACCTCGCGTGGGTGCTGCTCGTGATCTTCATCCTCACGACGACCGCGCTCGTGCAGAGCGTCGAGGTGAAGCTTCCCGAGACGCCGGAGCACAAGGAGGAGCTGCCGACCGACGTCGCGACGGTGGCGCTCGACCGCTCGGGCCGCCTCTTCCTGAACGACGAGCCGATCGCGCTCGAAGACCTCCAGGAGAAGCTGCGGCTCTTCAAGCTCGCGAACCCGTCGCTGCCCGTGATCCTCCGCGCCGACCGGACCCTCGTCTATGACGAGGTCGTGAAGGTGATCGACTCGATCAAGCGTGTTCCCGTGGAGAACCTCGCGATCGCGACCGAGGCGAACTGATGGAGGGCCATCGGCATCGCGGAAGCAGCTTCAACTTCGGCCGGATCTTCACGATCGTGATCGCCCTGCACATCGTGGTCGGGGGCGGCGCGCTCTGGCTGGCCAAGACGCAGGCCGGCCAGGACTTCGCGCGCGTCTACAACATCAAGCTCTTCGAGCCGCCGAAGCCGCCGGAGCAGGCGAAGGAGGAGCCGCCGCCTCCGCCCCCGCCGAAACCCGACGTCGCACCCCCGCCGCCGCCGACCGCGGCGCCGAAGCTGGCGAGCGCGGCCCCGGCCGGCCCGGCGCCCGCCGTGAGCCTGGGCGGCGGAGGGGGTCCGAACTGGAGCGGCGGGAAATTCCAGAGCGGCCTCGGCGACGGGCCGATGGGCGCGTTCCACGGGGCCGTGGCCGGCCGACTGCGGCGCTGCAAGCCGAAGACGCCGGAACAGTTCAGTCCGTTGGAGCTGGAGTTCGTCTTCAGCGACAGCGGAGCCGTGAAGTCCTATCGCCTGGCGCGCTCGTCGGGGAACAAGGCGAACGACGAGGCCGCGCTCGAGGCGGCGGGCTGCGTGCAGAGCTCGGGACCGTTCGAGCTGCCGGAGAAGAAGCCGCTCGTCGTCACCGTGAAGATGACGCCCTACTGAACCCGCTCGGCCGGGATGGCGACCGGTTCCTCCGCGCTGCGCACGCTGTCACGAAACCGTGTAGGGGTGACGCCCACGCGCCGGCGGAATACGGCGTTGAAGTGGGCCAGCGAACGCCAGCCCGTTTCCGCTGCCACCTCGATGATGGAGAGCTCCGTGGTCGAGAGGAGATGCTTTGCGCGCTCGATCCGCACACCCTGAGCGTGAGCCCGGAACGAGATTCCGAGCTGGCGCTGGAGCAACCTCGACGCCTGACGCTCCGAGAGACCGAGCCGGTCGGCGATGGCGGTGAGGGACAGCTGGTCGAGCGGGCCGTCGGTGAACGCCTCGAGCGCCCGTTGCAGCGCGTGCCGACGGACCGTCGCAGCCCGGCGGACCGTGGTGAGCGAGAACGACTCGGGCCTGTGCTCCAGCACGAGCGCAGCGAGCTGCATCCGCAGGGCGTTCCGCCGGAGCGAGTCGGCGACTCCCTGCACGGCGGCGGGGAGCAGGAGCTCGCGCAGCATCCGCTCTGCCCTGCGAGCGGTATCCGTTCCCGCGCGATCGACGGCGGGCAGGGTGGCGACGAACCCGATCTCGGCCCCGCCGAGCGACGCGGCGTCCTCGAGCCAGCGGCTCGGCGGCCGGAAGGCGATCAGCTCCGCGCTCGAGCGCCGGCCTCCGAGCGTGCATTCGACGCGAGGTCCGATCGTCAGGAGATCGCCTTCGCCGAGGGACCAGGAGTCGAGCCCGCAGCGAAGGTGCGCCCGCCCGCGGGCGATCCAGGCAAGGCACGGACCCGACAGCTCGAAGATCTCGTCCTCGAGCTTGAGACATGCGATCTCGGGATCCAACGGGCGGGACGGTTGGCGGCGCGCGAGATCCAACTCCACCTCCTGACGATCGTCGCGGGGACACGTGCGCTTCGGTCAACAGAGAGTGGTCGCTCGACGCGTCGGGCATCTACACGATCCGGAGGAGGATCGGTGAGCACGTCCGGCAAGTGACTTTCTCGTGAAATCGGGAGACGACGGCTGCCTGGCGCACAGGCGGAACGACTAACTTCGCAGGGCTGGCAAGGAGTACCCATGTTCCGTCGGTCGTGCTCGATCGTTCTCGTGTGGCTGCTGCTGGCGCCGCCGGCCGCGCTCGCGAACCCGGCCGGCGGCGTCGTGCGTGCGGGCGACGCCAGCATCACCGGCCAGGGCACTCCGCTGGTCCAGATCCACCAGCGCTCCGCGAACGCCGTCCTCTCGTGGCAGAAGTTCAACATCCAGCCGGGCGAGACGACGCGCTTCCAGCAGCCGGGCGCGAGCGCGGTTGCGCTGAATCGGATCCTCGACGGTCAGGCTTCCCAGATCCTGGGCTCGCTCCACGGCAACGGTCACGTCTACCTGATCAACCCCAACGGGATCGTGTTCGGGCACGGCGCGACGGTGGACGTCCACGCGCTGACGGCGTCGACCTCCCTCGACGCGGAGAATCTGAGGCGCGCAGGCGGCTACGACCCCTCGGCGGTGTCGGCGCCCGGCGCCCGGATCGAGAACTACGGGACGATCCGCACGGACGACGGCGGATCGGTGTACCTGATCGCGCCCATCGTCCAGAACGGTCCCACCGGGGTGATCGTCGCGCCGAACGGCCAGGTCGAGCTGGCGGCGGGCGCCACGGCCTACCTGACGGACAAGCCCGACGGGCTCGGTCTCGCGATCAAGTACACGGCGCCCGGCGCGCCCGGGGGCGCGGCCGTGAATCTCGGGCAGCTGATCTCCGACGGCGGACTCGTCCGTCTGCGCGCGGCGATCGTGCAGCAGAACGGCGTCGTCGAGGCGAACGCCGTGCGCGAGCGGGCAGGCAGGATCGAGCTCTACGCCGACGCCTCCGCGACGCTCGGAGCGGGCAGCGTGACCGCCGCGCGGGGGGACGACACGGCAATCTCCGCCGGTGGCGCCGTGACCGTGTCGTCGGGCGGGAACGCCACGGTCGAAGAGGGAGCGCTGGTCGACGCCTCCGGCGGGACGAGCGGTGGCGCGGGCGGGCGGATCGAGGTCAGCGCGGCCGACACCGCCAGGCTCTCCGGGACCTTCCGGAGCGAGGGCCACGGCGGCGCGGCGGGCGGCGAGGTGGTGATCGACCCGAACGACGTGGAGATCGTCGGGACGCAGACCGTGCAAGGCGCGAGCACCGTCAAGGTCACGGCGAACCAGAACATCACGCTCACGGACGGCGCCACGGTCGCGCTCTCGAACCCGACCGGCACGCCCACCTACGCGCTCCATTCCGGCGGCGACGTCGTCTTCGGGAGCGGTGCGAAGATCACGGACGCGGGATCGACCGGAACGCCCGTCGACGAGACCAATCACTGGGACGTGCAGATCGTGGCCGGCGCCACGGATCTCACGGAGTCGGGCCTCGATCCGGGCACGAAGAGCGACAAGGCCGCCGGCGGCGTGTATCTCTCGGGCGGTACGGGAGCAGTCGGAGCCCTCCAGCCCGGCACGAACGACGGCGAGGTCTCGCTCACCCGGGGCGACCTCACCGTCCGCGCGGCAGGCGACGTCGTCGTCGGCAGCGGCGGGGGGCTGAAGGACGTCCACGGAAACATCGACGTGGAGGCCGGGCGGGACGTCCTCTTCCACGCCACCAGCCAGGCTCGCGACAGCGTGATCGAGAACGGATCGGGGTCGATCCGCGTGGTGGCCGGCGACTCCGTGCGCCTCCGTACACCGGGTGATGTCGGAAACGCGGCGATCCGCACGCGCGGCGTGAAGGACGATCCCGACTTCCCGACGACGCAGTCCCGGAGCGGCGACATCCTCGTCTACGCGAAGAACGGCGACGTGGACGCCGGCGTCGCGAACCGGTGGGTGCAGCCGGGCCCGAACTACGGACCGGAGGAGGCGGCGAAGTTCGGCACCCCCGATCTGCCCGCGTTCGATGCGCTGCCCGTCGCGCGGGACGGGATCCTCGGGATCGGGTCCGAAGCCGGGGGCGACGTCGTCGTCGTGGCGGCCGGGAACGTGACGACGCGCGATCCCGAAGTCGCCCACGGAGGCGGGACCGCCTCGAACCTGGGGACCACCTACGACGGCAGTCACATCGGCGTGTTCGGGCGGCCCGTGTCCTACGCGAAGGACACCTTCAACCAGAGCGCGATCGATCCCGCGGGCTTCGGTCTGGACCCGAACGACCCCGCGTCCGGACCGCAGCGGCCAGTCCCGATCGCGGATGCGCCCGAGAGCCAGCTGGTCGTCGTGGCCGGCGGCAACATCACGGGCGACTACATGGCTCGCTACGGCACCGCGACCCTGCGCGCCGGCTACGGGCTGACGGGAGATCCCGCGCCCGCGGACCTCGGCGCAGCGAGCGTGCTCGCGCGCCTCGCCGATCCGCAGCAGTCCGCGCCGTCCGACGCGGCGCTCGGGGACGCGAGCCGCGGCTGGGTGGGGACGCTCGGGATCCCGATCACGGTCGACCTCGGCGAGGCGTCCGCCGATCTGCGTGCGCTGAACGGGATCGCGGTGCGGGCGATCGAGAACCCGAGCCTCGTCTACCCGACCCTCGTGCGCGACGGCGGCGAGTACGCCTCGCCGACCTACCGGCCGACGGACTCCGCTCGCCTCGAAGCCGAGCGCGGGGACGTCATCCTCGTCGGCAACGAGATCAAGCTGCCGACCTCGACGGCCGGCTCGGTGTTCGGGCTGGCCGACGACCCGCTCGTCCTGCTGCTCCCGCCCAGCCTGACCGTCCAGACGCACGCGTTCACGCGGACCCTCAGCGCGGAGACCGGCGCGACCGAGACACGCTCCGGCGATTTCGTGCTCCTCGCGCCGTTCGAGATGGCGCCCTCCGCACGCGGCGGCCTCACGCTCGACGTCGCCGGGACGGTCCGCGAGGCCGAGGGCGCGGTGAGCACTTCGGCCAATCTGATCGTCGGGGGGAAGACGACCGGTGCGGCGAAGGATCTCGCCTTCACGCTGCGCGCCGGTACGCGCCTGGTCGATCCCGCGACCGGGCTCGAGTACACCCTCAACTCGGCGGTGTCGTTCGACCGCCGGCTCGACGCGAATCCCGCCGGCGCGAGCGGCGGCGCGAGCGTGGTCTTCACCGCGACGCCGCAGGCGGCGCAGGGAGCCGTCCCGATCCCGGCCGGAACCCGCGTCGTCGGCTCGAACGGCCAGCTCTACGAGACGCTGATCGACGCGGTGATTCCGGCGCCTTCCGACCGGCCGGCGGTGGGTCAGGTCGTCTTCACCGCGCCCGGTCCGGTGGCAAGGGACACCGTTCTCCCGAGCGATACGCCGATCCAGTTCCAGACGCCGGACGGACGGATCTACCAGGTCACCGGCGGCGTGACGATCCCGCGCGGCAAGACGTCGGTCGTGGCGAACGTGATCGCGCTGGATCCGGGAAGCGACGCGCGTCCGTTCGATCTCACGCTGGTGACGCCGATCCCCGGGATCGCACAGGCGACGAACTATCGCGCGACCAGTAGGCCGCCCCAGATCGCGGTCGCCATCCGCGCCGTCGAGGCCGGCACGGTGGGGAACATCCGTGCGCGCCGCATCGCGACGCTCGTGACGCCCGTCCCCGGGATCCAGTCGGTCCTGAACCCGACGGACATCACGGACGGGAACGATACGCTGACGTTCGGAGCTCCGAACACCCCCGGCGCGATCACGGCGACCGCTTCGGTCCCCGGCCCCGCCGGCCGTCTGGCCCAGGACCACGTCCTGGTCGTCGCCGATCCGTCCGCCCTGCCGGCGGGCGTGTCGCCGTCGGACGTGCAGTTCAGCGCGTCGGTGAACTCCGGCGGCGAGATCTCGTCCATGGTCTTCAAGGCGCTGCCGACCGACGCCGCCGGCCACGTGGTCGCCACGCGGCCGGACCCGACCCCGGATCGGATCCCGGTCGTCACGCCGGCCATGGTCTGGCGGGGGGCGGGCACCAGCGGCACCGGGATCCACCAGTCCGACGCAGACCCGACTCACGACGCGCGTTCGGTGTTCGACGGCTTCGACTACGCCGCCTACTACCGCGGGTGTCACACGGGGGTGTCGTGTGGCCTGGGCAATCCGAACATCGACCCGGTCATGGGCGCGGTCGGTCCGACGCACATCGGCGATCTCGTTCCTGCATCGCTGCGCGCGGCCCAGGGCTTCCACGGCGTGAGCTTCGATCTTGCGGAGGCGATCGATCTCTGGTCGGGCGCAGATCTGGTCGACGTCACGCTCCGGGCCCAGCAGAGCTCGAGCACGGACGTGAGCACGATCGACGTGTCGAACGGCAACGTGCGGCTCGGCGTGGATCCGACCACCAAGCTGGACGAGGCGACCGGTCTCTTCGTGAGCGTGCCTCCCGATGGATCGAGCTCGATCCAGATCGCGGGCCCCGGCCGGGCCCGCCTGCTCGTGGGCGTGGAGTCGTTCGCGGAGGCCGAAGCGGCCCTCGTCGGCGCGCCCGGCCACGTCGCGGGCCGCATCTCGCAGTCGGAGTTCCACGGGAGCGCCGAGGCCTTCGACGGGCTCGACCGCCGCGGCACCGGGATCGCGCTCGGCTATCTCACGGCGGACCGCGCGCCGTGGGTTCCGACGGGGAGCGGTGGAAGCATCGATCTCACGGACGTGCGCGGGACGGCGACGATCGGCGTGCAGACCGTGGGCAACATCCTGAACCCGGGCCTTCCCGACGCCGGCGCGGCGCTCGACGTGATCTCCGGCGGAGACGTGCGCCTCAACCGCTACGGCTCGATCGGCACCTTCCAGGGCGGCGATCTCTCGATCGAGAGCGTGGCGGGGAGCGTGTTCGGCGGGAACCCGGGCCCCGGAGCGGGCCAGCGCGGGATCTTCTCGACGCGCGTGAGTGTTCCGGGCGGAGGCGCGCCGGTCTTCGTGTCCTCGGGTGGAGGCAACATCCGCGTCGACGTCAGCTCGGAGTTCGACCTCCAGGGCAACGCGCTCGTGAGCGCGTCGGGCGGGAACATCCGCGTCGTGTCGCGCAACGGCTCCATCAACGGCGGGGTCAGCGTGCCCTTCGCGAATCCCGCGGTGAACCGCGACCCCTTCACGGTGATCTTCACCTACACCGGCGGCGGTATCTCCGCAGCTCCGCCCGGGACGGTCTCGCTCGAGGCTGCGAAGAAGGTCTTCATCGGAGCCGGCATCACCGGCTCGGGCATCACCATCAAGGCGACGGACGTCGTCGGCGGGACCGGCGCGGTGTCGTCGAGCGGGACGCTCTCGATCGAGGCCTCGGGCACGGTCTCGGGCTCCTTCAACGCCTCCGGCGCGATCAGCGTGACCGGCGGGGGGACCACCTCGGGGGCGAGCCTGTCCTCCGCGAGCATCGTCTCGGGCGCGGGGCCGTCCGCCTCGAACACCGGCGGGGGCAAGACCAGCACCGAGACGGCCCTGGCCTCCCAGAGCGCCAGCGAGGGCTACACCGGCGGCGGCCTCGGCTCGGGCAGCGGCAGCGGCGCGGCCGCGTCCACCCCGACGGACTGGCGGATCGACGTCTCGTCGGAGCCGTGCCCCAACGACCGCTGCGCCTGATGTCGCTTCCGGCGCTGTTTCTGTGACGTTCCGATGAACGCCGCGCCAGCGCACCCCCAATCACCACTACACCACTGAGCGAGCGGAGAGGTTTCGCCTCGCTCCCGCCATCGGAGCTTGCGCGTCCGATGGCCGGAAACCGTCGTTCGTGGCGGGAGATCGGGAGAGCGGCACCCACGCTCCGGCGTAGGGTGCCCCATCCCCGGAGCAGGGGATCGATCCAGAAAACCAGATGGACCCCAGGAGGACTCAAGTGCTCAAGATGGAACTCGGACGCCGGGCGGTGCTCGGCGCGGCCATGGCGATCGGCGCCCTCTTCGTACAGGCGCCCGTCGCGCAGGCGCTCAACTTCAACAACGGCGACCTGATCATCGTCCTCACGAAGAACAACGTGGACGCGATCTACGACTTCGGGGCGATCGCGAGCGGAAGCCAGGCCTTCGCGTTGCCCACGCAGTTCGGCGGCAGCGCGTCCGGCGCCAACGTGAACGTGCTCGCGGTGCAGTTTCCGGACCTCCAGTCGCCCGACTTCGGATTCGGCCCGCTGCCCCTCGAGAACCTGGTCTTCTCCACGCTGAACGCGCAGACGTCCACCGCCCTGATCGACGACCCCTCGATCATCAACGCGGCGAACAACCTCGGCTACGCGAACCCGGTCGGCTGGCTGCCGAACACCTCGCAGTACCAGCTGACGCTCGGCAGCACGGCGAACAGCGTGTTCGTGAGCGGCGGAGCGCAGGGCATCCCCGGCGCCTACAGCGCCTCGTCGGGCCCCGGCAACGTCGGCCAGAACCAGATCTTCTCCGCGTTCCCGGTGAAGACCGACGGGAACATCGACGGCACCGGGGGCCTCCTGGTGCCGCTCTGGTACGCGCAGCGGGGCTACACCGAGTTCGACCCGTCGGCCCCGGCGTCGATCGTCAGCCAGATCGGCACGCTGTCGTTCAGCGGGGCGGGCAGCAGCACGACGGCGTCGCTCTCGCTCACGAGCGTGCCGGAGCCTGGAACCCTGCTGCTGATGACGGCCGGGATCCTCGGCCTGGGCGTGGTCGGGCGACGGCGGGACTGACCCGTCGGGCTCGATGGACGACTCACTTTCACCTGGTCCACACCAACACCCATTTCCAGAGGAACGAACTCCAATGCACAAGAGAACGATCGGACGAGGCCTCCTCTCCGCCGCGGTGCTCGCCGCATCGGTTGCCGTGTCAGCGGGACCGGCCCTGGCGCTCGTGAACGCGACGACCCAGGAAGGGCAGGCCAACTCGGACAAGCTCCGGGCCGGCGGGAGCAGCGCGGGCTTCAAGATCTCGCTCGTCGCGATGCTGAACCAGTTCAGCAACATCACCCGGGTGTTCCGTCTCTGCGGGAGCGGCGGCGGCATCAGCAACAGCGACCAGTGCGACACCTCCTTCGGCAAGAACCCCGGCGTCGGCAAGCTGCAGGACTTCGTCGTCGTCCAGGGCACGCTGCGCAACAGCACGACCGACTCGCGCGGTCTCGGCGTCCCGAATGGGCCGGCGCTCGGCGAGGTGACGTACCGGCTGTCCGCGAACGGCTCGGGCAAGGGCCCCCTCTGTGCGGGACAGCAGGTCGCGTTCCCCGCGAATCCCGCGACGAACGGGATCGGCTTCCTGGTTCCGGAAGGCTTCGACGGCCTGCCGGCAACCGCGGACGACGCGGGCGGAACGGGAGGGTTCGGCGGCATCGGCGACGGCGCCGGCGGGACCGGCTCCGGGATGACGTCCGCGCCGCTCGTGAAGTGCAACACGAAGCTCGCGACCAGCCTCATGCCGGCCGTGACCGGCTCGCCGGCCACGGTGTTCAGCGCGCAGGGCACGAACAACGAGCTGTGCGTGGTGAACTTCGACTTCAACAGCGCAGGCACGATCGCCGGCTCGACGCAGGGCGCGGCGCTTCCGGGGGCCATCACGAGCGTCGTGCAGGGCGCGGCCGACGGTGCGGACGCGAACGAGACCACGAACCTGAAGCTGACCTGCGACATGGGCTTCACGGACGTGCCGCCCGCGGACTTCGACGATCCCGCGGTGAACACCGGCGTGTTCAACAAGCAGACCGCGTTCGGGGACATCATCTTCAAGCTGATCGCCTCGAAGGACGTGCACGGTCCCGGCGGCGCGACCGACAAGATCGCGCTCTTCGAGCCCCAGGTGCAGAACCTGCTGGCCACCGGCTCCTCCTCGATCTGCTCCTGGGACGCGATCGGGGCGTCGGCCGGCAGCACGAACACGAACGTGGGCGTGTGCGGCCGCAAGCTCGGCTCGGGCACGCGGGCGACCACGTTCAAGACCCACCAGATCACGACGCAGGGGCAGAAGGCGTTCGGCAACGACGCGACGGGCGGCGCCCCGGGCACGACGGTGTCCTGCCTCCAGAAGAACGCAGCGAACGCGGGCGTGGCCCGGACGAAGACCTTCTTCCTCTGGAACGGGACCAGCGACGTGGACAACTGTGCGGGCTCGAAGACCGGCGCGGTGGGCTACCTCGATGGCGACGTGTCGCAGGCCGGGAAGAACTGGTACGAGGTGCCCTATGAGGGCGTCGATCCGCAGACCAACGTGCTGAAGACGATGGTGAAGTGCGGGATGTACCGCTACTACGGCGCCTTCACCGGTGGCGACGGGGCCCGGTGCCTCTCGTCTGCACCTCCGACCGGGAACTGCGACGCCAACCCGTTCGTGCAGGCGAACCGGAAGGCACTGTCCGTCGAAGCGAACTACAGCTCCGGAACGGGCGTCAACCTCGCGGCGTACCTGCCCCTCGGCGGCTGCAGCGGCAGCGGTGCGAGCGGCCTCTGCGACGGTCCCGTGATCCAGAAGACCAGCAACCTGACCGACGGTACGTTCGATCTCAAGTTCCTCGGGGGCGCGGCCTGCCCGGCGAAGCCGGCGCTGCCCGCGGCGATTCCGTAGAGCCGAACGTCGGCTGACACGAATCGAGCGAAGAGTGCCCGATCCCGCTGTGCGGGATCGGGCACTCGACTTTTCGAGGTCTGCACCAGCGCGGTGCGAATGCTCCGCGAGATCGTTCCGTCACGAATCGCGTCCCATGTTCGCCACGAACTCCTCGGCTCCGTCATGGAAACGTCACGGACGACGGATCCTCAGCCGATACCCTGCGGCCGCCATGGCTCCCCCCCGGCGCGCGCATGTGTGGGTGTTCCTCGCGCTGGCGCTCGCCGCGCTCGTCGAGCCTGCGCGCGCCTCGCTCGACGCAGGCGCGTCGACCTTCGAGGGCGCGCGGGCGCGCTACCGCCGTCGCGCGATCACGGACGCCGACGTCGTCGTGCCGCAGGTCTCCGAGCCGAAGCCTCCGAACGAGCCGAGCGTGCCGGACACCGGACCGGGTGACACCGAGCTGCGGTTCGCGATCAAGGAGTTCGACGTCACCGGAAACACCCTGGTCCCGCCCTCGGACGTGGAGGCCACCCTCGCGCCCTTCGTTGGAGAGGGGAAGCGGATCGCGGACGTCCAGGCGGCGCGGGACGCACTGCAGAAGCGCTATGCGGACGACGGGTTCATCACGGTCGCAGTCACGATCCCGCAGCAGACCATCAGCGACGGGATCGTGCGTTTCGACGTGACGGAAGCGCGCCTGGGGAAGGTCGAGGTGGAGAACCCCGGCGTGCAGTGGTTCAGCGACGAGAGCGTCCTCAGCGCGACGCCGCACCTCGAGCCGGGCGCGGTCCTGCGCGAGCAGGACCTGAACGCCGACCTCAGCGCCGCGAATCGCAACCCCGACCGGCGCGTCCGCCCGGTGCTGAAGGCAGGCGAAGCGCCCGGCACCGTCGACCTCGATCTCGAGGTCGACGACCGCCCTCCCCTGCACGGGTCGATCACGTGGGACAACAATCACCCCCCCGGCTCGCCGCGCCAGCGCCTCACCTCGACGCTGTCGTACGGCAACCTCTGGGGCCTCGAGCACCAGATCTCCGTGGCCTACACGTTCGTGCCGAACGAGCAGTTCCACGACGCACAGATCATCTCGGGCACGTACTTCATGCCGATGCCGTGGAGCTCGGATCAGACGCTCTTCGGCTACGTCGCATGGTCGTCCACGTCGTCGGGCGTGGTGAACGTGAGCGGCCTCGCGGCGCTCGGCAACGGACTGAACGCCGGCCTGCGCTACCAGATCGTTCTGCCGGACCTTCCCGGAGCCGAATCGTACAGCCACGCGCTGACGCTCGGGATCGACCGCAAGGACGTGCAGAACACCCTCGCGCTCGAGGGGGTGGATCCGATCGTCACGCCGATCACCTACCTGCCCTTCAGCCTCGCGTACACGGGAACCCTCGCCCGGAGCTTGACGCTGAGCACCTGGCACCTCGGCGTCACCGGCAACGTGGCCGGCACGCTCGAGGGCGGCTCGAGCGCGGACTTCTTCGCGAACCGGCCGGCGAAGGGGGTGAACGGAAACTTCGTCGTGGGCACCATGGCGCTCGACGAGACCATCCGGGTCGAAGCGCTGCTGCGCGGGCTCGCGGCCGGGCGCTGGATCGACGTTCCGAAGCCGCCGTCGCGCGCCTTCCAGGACGAATGGACGCTCCACATCGACGCGCGCGGTCAGGTCGCCAGCCAGCCGCTGATCTCGACCGAGCAATTCCTCGCAGGCGGCATGGACAGCGTCCGCGGCTACCTGCAGAGCGAGCAGGCGGGCGACAACGCGTGGAACATCCAGACCGAGCTCCGCACGCCCGCCCTGCGCGGCTTCCTGGGCGGCGCGCTCTCGGAGTGGGTGCAGTTCGTCGCGTTCTACGACACCGCGACGCTCTTCGTCCAGGAGCCCGCCGAGGGACAGCGTGCCTCCAATCGGATGAACGGCTACGGCGTCGGCTTCCGCGCGGGCCTCTTCGACCACGTGAGCGTGGAGTTCTTCGAGGCCCGACCGCGCGAATCGACGACCCCCGAATCGGTCGGCGGGGACGGCTGGAAATTCTACTTCCGCCTCAGCGCGGGCTTCTAGACCATCGAAGGAGCGCAGCATGTCCCTGCACCGAACCTGGGCCCCCCGTCTGCTCACCGCCGCCTTCGTAGCGACCGCGCTCGCGGGAGCCGCGCGCGCCGAAGAGGAGACGACGGTCGAGCCCTCGCCCGCGACGTCGGAGATGCTGAAGTCGATGCGCGAGAAGGGGATCCTGAGCGAGGAGGAGTACGAGGACATCTATCGGCGGCAGGCGAAGTACGAGGAGAACCAGCGCGCGAAGGACGCGCTGCCGGGATGGCTCCAGGATTGGACCTTCGGCGGGGATCTCCGGATTCGCGTCGATCACGAGACCTTCCATGGGCAGGAGGTGGGTCCGAACGTCCCCCTCGAGCCGGGGAAGGACAACGTCGACGTCGTGAACGGAACCGCGTCGAGCCAGCGGACGCGCACCCAGCTGCGGCTCCGCATCGGCGCAGAGAAGCGCCTCGGCGACGATTTCACGCTCGGGTTCCGCATCGCCACGTCGCAAGCCACCGCGTTCGGAACCAACTCCAACCAGATCCCCGGCGCGACGGCCTTTCCCACGATGGGCCAGACGACCCTCAGCAATCCTCGCAGCGCCAACGTCGACCTCGGCGACTACTTCTCGTACAAGAGCATCTTCCTGGATCGTGCGTACGTCCGCTGGAGCCCCGCGTTCGCAGAGACGCTCTCGGTCGTGCTCGGCAAGTTCGGGAATCCGTTCGTCTCCAAGAACTTCTCCGGGGACTTCCTGGTCTGGGATCAGGACATCCAGCCGGAGGGCATCGCCTTCAACTGGCGCTTCGAGGCCTGGCCCGAGAAGGTCTGGCTCGACACCGTCGGCGGTGTCTTCGTCATCTCCAACGTGAACGGCGTCACGGTGGACACGACGTTGAGCGGCACGAACACGACGACCACCACGCCGCCCCAGATGGACGACCGGACGCCCTACATGTACGCCGTCCAGGAGGGTCTCACCGTCGAGCCGGTCGAATGGCTCCGCGCCGGCATCCGCGGCTCGTACTACGACCTCCAGAACCTGGATCAGCGCTTCTCGGCGGCGGTCCAGGAATTCGGGAACGGGGGCGGCGCGATCAGCAAGAACCCGATCTTCTTCTTCCTCGGCCCCACGAGCACGTACTTCGAGAGCGGCGAATCGCAGGGTCGCATGCAGGAGGCCGTCGGAGACGTCTACATGTCGTTCTCGCCGTTCGGGGACATGTGGCGGGTGACGCCGTACTTCCAGTACATGGGCACGCTCTCGGGCATCGAGAGCCAGAACCATGGCTACGGCATCGGCGTCGACCTCGGGAGCTCGGAGTTCCTCAAGCTCAGCTTCCTCTACGCCATGATCCAGCGCAACGGGACGATCTCCATCTTCACCGACTCCGACATGTTCGACGGCTTCACGAACGCGCGCGGGATCTACGTCGCAGCCGAGCGACAGCTCACGCGCTCCTTGCGGATGAGGGTCGCGTACTTCAAGTCGAAGGAAGCGCAGCCGGGGTGCGCCGCGGAGGACAAGTACCCCACCCTCTTCTGCGAGACTGCGGCGCTGAATCCGTTCCTCGCCGACTTCCGCAAGACCTCGCTCGACCGCTGGCGCCTCCAGGTCGACATGACGGTCGACTTCTGACCGCCCGGCGCGCAGTTCCCGCCGTCCTGCTCGTGCTCGCGTTCGGGCTCACGGCCGCCCGCTGCCACGAGGACGAGATCCGTGCGCTCGAGGCCGAGAAGGCGCGGCTCACGGAATCGCTGGTCCCGAAGGCGGAGTTCTGGGCCGCCGTGCAGCGCAAGGGGGCGGCGCTGAAGGAGGAGCGTGCGCTCGACCCGCAGGCGAAGGAGCTCCAAGCGCGCATCGACGCCGCACAGGGAGAGCTCGCGCAGCTCGAGAAGGCGGTAGCCGACGCGCGGCAGCGTGACGCGGCGGCGGCCGACGCGGAGCGCGCCGCGCGCGAGCGCGCCGATGCGGCCGCCGCGGCGCTGCGCGAGCGGGAGAGCCGGATCGCCGCGATCGCGGTGCGTCAGCGCGCGAGCGGTCCTCCGTGAAGCGGCGGGCGGCGGCTCTGGTCCTCGCGTGCGTCCTGGGATGCGGCGACGATCCGCGCGACGGGCTCGCGAGCGACATCGCGAAGCTGAAGCAGGAGCGCGTGGAGAAGGGCATGGAGGAGAACGCGGTGCGCGAAGCCGACGCGGCGGAGGCCTCGCTCGCCCGCGCAAAGGCTGCGCTCGACGCGCGGCGCACCGCGGCCGCGGCGGTCGAGGCGAAGCGCGATGCGCTACGCGCGGAGCTCGAGCGCGAGGCGGCGCGCGGGACGGCACTCGAGGCCGACGCGCGGCGCCAAGACGCGCGGGCCCAGAGCGCAATGAAGGAGGCCGAGGAGCTGGAGGGTCGTCTCGCAGCGGAGCGTCAGCGTGCCGCACGCCTGCGCGATCAGGCCGCGGTGCTGGCGCGCGAGATGCGGCCCGGCGACCCGGCGTGGGCCGTCGAGCGACGCATGCAGAGCCTGCGCCAGCTCCTCGCGCATCTCGCCCAGCAGTACCCGGCCGATCCCGTGCTCGCGGAGCTCGCGCAGGAGAAGCCGTCCCCGGAGGCCGCCGCAGCAGCCGCGATGCGGGCCCGGGACCGTCTCAACGCGGTGTATGATCTGGCGGCGCCGGAGATCGCGGCGCCTCCCCCGTAGCCTCCGGGCCCGGGAGACCCCGGAGGAGGGCGCCCGCGCGCTCCCGCGCCAGGAGCCGGCCTTCGGCCGTCGAGTACTCGACCGGGCGGCTGGAGATCACGACGAGCTCGGTGAGCTCCTGGTCCGTGAGCTGGTCCGCGGGCCTGGAGAAATAGACCATCGCGCCGAAGCAGAGGCTGCGACCGGCCTTCAGCGGGAGGTAGTGGGCGTAGAGCGCCGCGAGATCCCGCCTGGAGAGGAGGCGAGGGAGCAGGAAGGACCAGACCCGCTCGTGCAGATCCTCTCCGCCGCGAGCGCCGTCGCGATCGATCTCCGCCAGAACTCCCGCGGTCGCGACGCGCGCCACTTCGGCGCCGGCCACCCGTTCCAGCAGCGCTCGGCGATGATCTGCGATCTCGCGATCACAGAGAGGGAGCGAGTCGACGATCGGGTGGACGCGTCGAAGGTCGGTGAGATGGAGAAGACGGACCGCGAGGCCGCCGAGCAGGAGCGCCCCGAGCGAGGCCGCCCCGACTGCGATCACCACTCCGCGGTTCATCGATGCCTTCCTCTACGGCGCCCGGAACAGGAACCGCGCGATCATCTCCGCAGTGGCATCGATCGCCGCCTCGACGTCCACACCGGAGTCGCCGAGCGTGAGGCGGACGGTGATCCACTGTACCGCAGCGTGAACCAGGAACGCAGACGTGGCGTCGTCGCTCACGCGCACGCTGCCCTCGGCGCGCAGCGCTGCAAGCAGCGTCTCGAGGGCTGCACGCACGCGCGTCTCCACGCTCTGGGCGGCGGCGCGGAAGTCGGCGTCCTTGAAGTAGCGCTCCCAGATGATGCGCTGGACGCCCGGCCGGATGGTCTGCGAGTGCACGATCAGCGCGATCAGGCGCCGCACGCACTCGGCCGGATCGCGGCCGCGCCAGCCCGCGGGATCGAGCTCCTTCACCACGACGTCGCCGATCGGGCCGATCGTCTCGTGGAGCAGCTCGAGCACGATCGCGCGCTTGTCCCGGAAGTACCCGTAGAAGCTCCCCACCGCGATCCGGGCCCGGCGCGCGATCTGCGCCGTGGTGGTCTCGTCGAACCCCGCCTGCTCGAAGCAGGCGACCGCGGCCTCCAGGATCCGTTCGCGGGTGCGGCGGCTCCGGGCCTGTTGGGGAGTCCGGAGCACCCCCGGGGATCGCTTCGTGCGCGGCATGCCGCCCATCCTATAGAGCGCCACCAGAAAATGAAAGATGAACCCGACGTCGTATTTCTATTGAATGTGCAAGTGCTCAGGTCTAAGGTGTTTTTTGCCGATACAGACGTTCTCTGAGAGGAGCCCCCCCATGGCCACCGCCCCCACCGCCTTCCAGGCCGTTCCGAGCGAGATCGACGAGGAGCTCGAGACGATCCTCACGTCCTTCGACACGAGCTACGTCTGGAACTACGGCACGGTGAAGGAGGGGCTGCGCGATCTCTACGAGAAGGCGAAGCGCGAGCAGTGGAACTCGACGCAGCAGCTCGCCTGGGCGACGTCGGTCGATCTCGAGAGCGAGATCCTGCCGTCCCGGTTCAATCCGTTCGAGGACTGGGCCCCGTTCAAGCAGCTCTCCGGGAAGGAGCAGCTGAAGTTCCAGCACGCGCAGCTCTCGTGGTCGCTGTCGCAGTTCATGCACGGCGAGCAGGGCGCGCTCATCACCGCCTCGCAGCTCGTCGGCGCCGTGCCCTGGATCGACGCGAAGTACTACGCCGCGAGCCAGACCATGGACGAAGCGCGACACGTGGAGGTGTTCAGCCGCTACCTCCGCGAGAAGCTCGAGTGGGAGTGGCCGATCAACGACAACCTGAAGCAGCTGCTGGACATGATCCTTCTCGACTCGCGCTGGGACTTCAAGTACCTCGGCATGCAGATCCTGGTCGAAGGTCTCGCGATGGCGGCGTTCGCGAACATGTATCAGATGGCGCAGGAGCCGCTGCTGAAGGAGCTCATCCACTACGTGATGAAGGACGAGTCGCGGCACGTGGCGTTCGGCGTGCTCTCGCTGCGGGACTACTACACCGACATGCCCGAGCACGAGCGCAAGGACCGCGAGGACTTCGTGATCGAGGCCTGCACCCTGATGCGAGACCGCCTGCTGGGCGAGGACGTGATGCGCCACTTCGGCTTCGACGTGACCGAGGGCAAGCGCATCCTGCTCGACTCGCCGGTGATGCAGCTCTTCCGCCAGCTCCTGTTCATGCGCGTGGTGCCGAACATCAAGCGGCTGGGGCTGCTCACGCCGCGCGTGCGCGCGCACTTCGAGGCGCTGAAGATCATCCAGTTCGAGGGCTTCGACCCGGAGACGGCGGACCGCCAGCTCGGCCTCGTCTAGCGCGCGTGCTTCACGGTCAGCACGGGACACGGCGCGCGCTGCACCACGCGCTCGGCGACACTGCCGACGAAGAGGTGCTTCAGCCCCGAGAGCCCGCGCGTGCCGATCACGACGAGGTCCGCCCCGAGCCGGCCGGCCTCCTCCTCGATCACCGTCGCCGGGTAGCCCTCGCGCACCTCCGCCTCGACCGTGAGACCCTGCGCCCGCAGCGCGTCCGCATGGCGCTCGAGCTGGGCCTTCGCCTCCGACTTCACGTTCGACCAGAAGTCCGGCGGCAGGTAGGCGGCCTCGAGCTGCTGGAACTCGACGGGGAGGTGGTAGGCGTGGAGCAGCACGAGCTTGCTCCCGTGCTCCGCCGCGAGATGCGCCGCCCACTCGATGACCGAGGCGGCATGCTCGGAGAAGTCGATCGGAACCAGGATCACGCGGAGTGAGATCGTCATCCGGAAAGGCTGCCGCGCGCAGCCCCCTCCGTCGACCCCTGGCCGACCGAATCCCTAGGGATCCCGCGTGATTGACGGACCCGGGCCCCCGTCCTACCGTCCGCTTCCGTTCCCCGGGGCCGTAGCTCAACTGGGAGAGCGCTGCGTTCGCAACGCAGAGGTTGGCGGTTCGATCCCGCTCGGCTCCACCACTTTCCACCGCACGTCCGTCCCGTGGGTCGATCTCGACGGAGGGCGTTCAGTCACTCGACGGCACTGGCTGAACGGAACCACGGGATGAAGACGAGAGCAGGCCTGGCGATCGCGGCGTTGTTGGCGCTCCTCGTCTCTGTGTCCGCGCGCGCCGAGGATCCACCGGAGACGACGGCGCCCCCACCGGACCAGCCTGACGCGACCGCGCAGCCACCGACAAAGTCACGTCAGGAATCTTTGACGGCGATCAACAAGGCGCTCACCGATCCGGTCAGCGAGGCCTGGTCGATCGGTCTGCTCTCGAGCAGCTTCCGGATCAGCCCCGGCGGAGACCGCCAGGATCGTTGGAGCTCGGACCTGCTGCTCGTGGGCGGATTCCCCGTCTCGGTGACCCCGAACTGGAACTTCATCACCCGGCCTTCCATCTTCCTCTTCCATTCGCAGCTGCACCCGCAGCCGAGCGATCCGACGCACCTCGAGCGCACGACGGCGTTCGGGGACATCGTCCTCCTCCAGCTCATCGCGCCGAGCAAGCAGCTCGTCGGGAATTGGCTGATCGGGATCGGGCCGACCTGGATCCTTCCCACCGGAGTGTCGGCGTGGACGACGAGCGGCAAGTGGCAGGTCGGCCCTGCGGGCTTGCTGGGCTACCTCTCGGAGAAGTGGATCCTCGGGGCGCTGGTGCAGAACTGGCGGTCGTTCGGGGGCTCCGGTCCATTCAAGACGAACTCGCTGAATCTCCAGCCCATCGCCGCCTACTTCCTGGGGAGCGGCTGGAGCATCGGATACTCCGGCAACATCCTCGCCAACTTCGAGGTCTCGAGGAGCGAGAACGTCTGGACCGTCCCCGTCGGGGTGCAGATCTCCAAGGTCGTGCTGCTCGGTCCCGTCCCCGTGAAGATCGCGCTCAGCGGACAGTGGATGCCCGTTCGTCAGACGACCCTTGGCCAGGTCTGGAACGTCGGGCTCCTCGTCCAGGCGCTGCGCCCGAAGCTCCTTCGGGGGTATCTCAGCGAGCCCTCCAGCCTGAGACTTCGCTGGGAAGAATGACTCGCTGCGCACGCGGCCTCAGCGTCCGTCCCGAGTCCATCCGCACGCCCCGAAGTAAGCGCGGCGCCCTTGACCCCACGAATGCGCCCCATATATTCGCTAAATCGCATATGAATCCGACTGTGGTCTTCCGCGCGTTCGCTGACCCGACGCGCCTGCGGATCCTGAATCTTCTCCTCGAGGAGAAGGAAATCTGCGTCTGCGATCTCTGCGCGGTGCTCGGCGAGAGCCAGCCCAAGGTGTCGCGTCACCTGGCGATGCTGCGGCGCGTCCGTCTCGCGGAGGTCCGCTGCGAGGGCAAGTGGAAGTTCTATTCCCTCAGCGGCGCGAGCTCCCCCCTCCATCGGGTGCTCCTGCGCTGTGTGAGGTCTTGTCTCGGGGAGATCGACGACATGGTCGAGGACCGTGCCCGCCTGCGGGCGATCGCGCTCCGCCTCCGGTGCTCGTAGGGACGCGGAGATGGAAAACGGTCCCTGCACCGTCCTTTTTCTGTGTACGGGCAACTCCGCCCGGAGCATTCTGGCCGAGTGCCTCGCCAATCGCCTGGGCGAGGGGCGGGTCCACGCCTGGAGCGCGGGGAGCCATCCCAAGGGCGAGGTGCATCCACTCACTCTCGAGACGCTCCGGAGGTACGGCTACGAAACGTCGGGCCTTCGGAGCAAGAGCTGGGACGAGTTCACTGCGCCCGACGCGCCGCGCTTCGACGTCATCGTGACGGTGTGCGACCAGGCTGCGGGCGAAGCTTGCCCCGTGTGGCCTGGGCATCCGGTGCAGGCTCACTGGAGCATCGAGGACCCCGCCGCCGCGGAGGGCGAGCGCTACGAGCGGCGGTGGGCCTTCGAGCATGTCTACCTGGAGCTGGAGCGGCGGATCAAGTCTTTCGTGCGGCTCCCGATCACCTCCCTCGACCGCGACGCCCTGCGCTCCTGCATCGAGCGCCTCGCCCAGACGGACGAGCCGCCGCCGGGGGGCCGCTGATGGAAGCCGTCACGACGGAGGACCCTTCACGCGAGGCCCCGAAGCGCCTGAACGTCTTCGAGCGCTGGCTCTCGCTCTGGGTCGCGCTCTGCATGGTGGCGGGCGTGGCGCTCGGGAAGCTCCTGCCGGGCTTCACCGACGCCCTGCGCCGCCTCGAGTTTGGCGAGGCCAGCCGGATCAACGTTCCGATCGCCGTGCTGCTCTGGCTGATGATCTACCCGATGATGCTGCGCATCGATCTCGCGAGCATCCTCGGCGTGCGCCGCCGCCCGCGCGGCATCGTCGTCACGCTCGTCGTCAACTGGCTGGTGAAGCCGTTCTCGATGGCCTTCCTGGGCTGGCTCTTCTTCGAGCACCTGTTCCATCCGTGGATCGGGGATCCGCTGGCTGACCAGTACGTGGCCGGCGTCATCATCCTGGCGGCGGCTCCGTGCACCGCCATGGTCTTCGTCTGGTCCTACCTGACCGACGGCGACCCGGCCTACACGCTCGTCCAGGTCTCGCTGAACGATCTCCTCATGCTCCTGCTCTTCGCCCCGATCGTCACCTTCCTCGTCACCGGCGCCAGCGGCCTCTCGGTTCCCTTCGACGTGCTCCTCTACTCGGTCGGCGTGTTCATCGTCGTGCCGCTCACCCTCGGCAGCCTGAGCCGGACACTGCTGCTCCGGCGCCGCGGAGCCGCTTGGTTCGAGCAGCGGTTTCTGCCGGCCTTCCAGCCGGTCACGACGATCGCGCTCCTCGCCACGCTCGTTCTCATCTTCGCCTTCCAGGCCGAGAACCTGACGAGCCGTTTCTTCCACGTCGTGCTCATCGCGATTCCGATCCTGCTCCAGGTCTACTTCAACGCGAGCCTGGCGTATGGGCTGATGAAGCTCGCGCGCGTGCCGCACGACGTGGCCGCGCCCGGAGCCCTGATCGGCGCGAGCAACTTCTTCGAGCTCGCCGTGGCGACGGCGATCGCGCTCTACGGGCCTGGCTCCGGAGCCGCGCTCGCCACCGTCGTCGGGGTTCTCGTCGAGGTGCCGGTGATGCTCTCGGTGTGTGCATTCTGCAACCGGACGCGGCACTGGTTCCCGGAGGCCGACGCCGTACCGTCCTGACGAACAGCGCCCTCCGCGACCGCTCGACGAGCCCGGTCCACCCGTCAGGACGCCGCCGGCCCGCAGCAGGCAGGGCCGGCCGGGGCGGCGGGCGCCGGGCAGCAGGCGCTCGCCGCCCCGGGCTCGGCCGCGGCGCTGACACCGTTCCGAGTCGGCGCGGCGTCTTCGCCGTAGCTCGTGAGTGCGCCGACGGTGTGGAAGCTCTCCCACCGGATGCCCTGGGGGTCGAGCACCCATGCCTTGTCGCCGCGCGCGTAGCAGCAGGACGCGTCCTTCTGCTCGAGGATCGGGCGCCCCGCGCCCGAGAGGCGCGCGGCCACCTCGCGCAGCTCCTCGGGGCTCTCCATCTGGAGCCCGAGGTGATCGAGCCCGGGCGCGCTTCCCCGCGCCGAGATGGCGAAGTTCACCCGCGGGTCCTCGAGCATCCACTTGGCGTAATCCGCCTGGCGGACGGTCGGAGCGGTGCCGAAGAGCATCGAGTAGAACTGGACGGACTCGGCGAGATCAGCGACGGCGACGTGCACGTGCAGACGCTTCATGGCGGTCTCCTTTCAGGGGTTTGGCTTGGGACCGCGGGCGCTTTGCGCTCGCGGGGGCGGGGCAGCAGGGGGCTGCGGCGCGCACGGCGTCGCTGCCGCAGCAGTTCTCGAGGAGGTAGGCGACGAGCGCGTTCGTCGTCGCATAGCTCGCGGCGTAGATGAGCGATCGGCTCTCGCGGCGGCTTGCGACGAGCTCGGCGGCCTTGAGCTGCGCCAGGTGGAACGACAGCGTGGGCGCAGGAAGAGCGAGGCGCTCGCCGATTGCTCCCGCGGGCAGGCCCGCCGGGCCCGCCTGGACCAGCAGGCGGAACACGGAAAGCCGGGTCTCCTGCGCGAGCGCGCCCAGCGCCGCGAGCGCTCGATTCGTTTCCATGTTTCCAAAATATTAGAAACATTGCCGCTCGTCAAGCCCCGCCCGACCCCCGCTTGCTATGGTGGCTGGAGCCGACCGCGGCGCTTCTCCCCATCCCTCTGCCCCCGGAGGACTTTCGACGTGGCGCACAGGACCGAAGATCTCGTCGAGCGCCAGGTCCGTTTCTGGCGCGTGCAGGCGAAGGCGCAGACGACGCCCGACCGCACGGCGCCGTGCGTCGCGCTGTCGAGGCTGCCGGGCTCCGGCGCGACGGAGCTGGGCCGGCGCGTCGCGGAGCGGCTCGGCTACGGCTTCTTCGGCATCGAGATCGTGGACGAGATCGCGCGCGACCAGGGCATCTCGCGCCGGCTCGTCGAGGATCTCGATGAGCACGTGCGGAGCGCGATCGATCGCTACGCCTCCGACGCCGTGGGCGCGAGCCGCTTCACGGAAAGCGACTATCTCCACTCGCTGGTACGCACGATCGTGAGGATCGGGGAGCGCGGGGGTGCGGTCCTGGTCGGCCGGGGCGCTGCGTTCATCCTGCCGCCCGAGCGGGCCCTGCGCGTCCTCCTCATCGCGCCACAAGGCGTCCGCGCCGCGCGCCTCGCCCAGGCACGCGGGCTCAGCATCGAGCTGGCGACCCGCCAGATCGTGCGGGACGACGCCGATCGCCTCGCCTTCCTGCAGCACCACTTCGGACGCGATCCGGACGATGCCGAGTTCTACGACCTCTCGCTCAACACCGGTACGCTGTCGATGGACGACGCGTGCGCGCTGGTCGTCGAGGCGCTCGACCGGCGCTTCCCCGGCGCCGGCGCCGTCGCCGCGTCGCGCAGGGTCTCGACGAGAGCCGGCAGCGCGGAGCGGATCGAGTAGCACGCCTCGGCGCGGGCCCGGCCGGCGCGCCCGAGCCGCGCGCGCAGCTCCGGGTCGACGAGGAGCCGGCCGATCCGGTCGGTCCATTCCTCCGGCGTGCGCGCGAGGTAGCCGCACACGCCGTCCTGCACGACCTCCGCGTTCACGCCGACGGGGCTCGCCACCACCGGGATGCCCGCGGCCATGTACTGGATCGCCTTGAGCGCGCACTTCCCGGCGGCGAACGGCTCGTCGGGCAGCGGCATGATGCCGATGTCGAAGCGCAGGACGTCGTCCACCTCGTCCTCGACGCTCTCGTAGTGCCGCCACGGCACGCACTCGTGCGGCACGTCCGGCCAGTCGAGGCGCGAGGGTCCGAGCGCCGTGAAGCGGAGCGCGAAGCGGCGGGCGAGGTCGGCAAGCACGGGGCGCAGCGGCTCGAGATAGCGGACGTTCGGCGGCGCCCCGATCCACCCGATGACGGGCGTGCCGTCCGTGCGCACCGGGCGCACGCGGTACCGGTCGGTGTCGACGACGGTCGGGATCACGCGCACGCGCTCGCAGTGCCGGCGTGCGTACGCCGCGAGGTTCGGGTTGCCCGCGATCACCGTGTCGCAGCGCGCGAGCAGGGCGGGAAGCGCGCGGTCGCGCCGGAGCACCGCGTCGGCGGTCGCGCGGAGCGCCCCGGCCATGCCGTCCGCAGCGTTCGCTCCGCCGCTGCGTCGCGTTCGCAGGTAGATGGCGTCGTCGAAGTCGTACACGACGCGCACGCCGAGGAGCGGCAGCAGACGCTCGAGCCCGAACGGGAAAGTCTCCTTCTGGAGCAACAGGAGGTCGAAGCGGCGCGCAGCGACGAGGTCGCGGATCCGGCGCAGCGTCACCCGCGTGAACTGGAGCGCCGCCCAGGCGGCGTGGACCGGCGGCGGGACGGCGCGTACGCCGTAGCCGAGGTCGAGGTAACGGCGGCTCGCGCGCGGGCGCACCTCCAGCTCGATTCCCTGCCGGGCCAGGGGCGTCACCCACTGGCCCACCCGGAAGCGGCTGCTGGGCTCCGAGTCGGGTCCGATGGTGAGGCAGAGGACGCGCATCTTCCCTCTCAGACGCCCGCGGGAGCGGAATGACCCGGGGGCCTCCCCTCCGCGATCGGTGGCCTCGGCCCCCGGCTTGAGCCGGCGCGGCGGACCGCCGCCTCGCGCTGGATCGGCCGGGGCCGTGGGGGTAGGATCGTCCCCGCGAGGATCCAGATGACCGAGAGCAGACCGCCCGGGGGCTCCATCGGATACGCGGAGCAGCACCGCTTCGGGCGGGTGATGCGCATCCCGACGCCCACGCCGTTTCCCGTGGGCGACATCAACTCCTACCTGATCGAGAACCCCGGCCGCCCGGGCGAACTCACGCTGATCGACACCGGGGTGAAGTCGCCCGAGGCCTTCGAAGCGCTGCGCAAGGGCTTCAAGGAGTTCGGGCACGCGCTCGAGCAGGTGCGCCGGATCCTCGTGACCCACGCGCACATGGACCACTACGGCCAGGCGCGCCGCATCCGCGAGCTGTCGGGCGCCACGGTGTACGCGTCGGAGCCCGAGGCCGAGCGCATGAAGACCCACTGGTCCCCGTCGGCGCAGCGCGACGACCGGATCATGCGCGTCTTCGAGCGCTGGGGCGTGCCGCTCGAGGTGGCGCGCGGCGACGGCGGCATGAGCGACATGTCTAAGCGGCTCCAGGATCCGATGGACGTCGACGTGGTGCTCGCGGAGGGCGACCGCGTCGAAGTGGGCGACTGGACGCTCGAGGTGATCGAGACGCCGGGCCACTGCGAAGGCCACGTCGTGTTCTACGAGCGCGACACGAAGACGCTGTTCTCGGGCGACCACCTGCTCACGGACATCTCACCGGTGCCGCTCCTCGCCTTCCCGAAGCGCGAGGGCGACCCGCGCCCCAAGAGCCTCGTGCGCTTCATGGACTCGCTGTCGCGGGTCGAGGCGCTCGAGTGCGACATCACGTTCCCGGCGCACGGCGGCGTGATCCTCGACCACCGGAAGCTCATCGCCGGCTACCGGCTCCATCACGACCGGCGCGCGCTCCAGCTCGAGCGCATGCTGGCATCCGGCCCGCGCACGCCGTACGAGATCGCCGCGCAGATGTTCCCGAAGGCCGTCGCGACGCAGATCTTCCTCGTGCTCTCGGAGGTGATCGGCCACCTCGACCTGCTGATCGATGCCGGCAGGGTCGTGCTCGAGGAGACCGACGGCGTGGAGCGCGCGCGCCTGTGGTGAGCAAGGTCAACGAGCTGATCGGCGCGTCGCCGCAGGGCTTCGAGGAGGCGGCGAAGGAAGTCATCGCACGCGCGAACCGCACGCTGCGCGGGATCACGGGCATCGAGGTGATCGAGAAGCGGGTCAAGATCCAGGACGACGGGATCGCCGAGTACCGGGTGCGCCTGCGCCTCGTGTTCGACATGGCGCCCGAAACCGTCCTGCACTGGTAGGAGGCGCGAAATCGCATGGCCATCGCGTCGGTGTCGACCATCACGGCGGCTTCCCCCATCGGCTGGCAGGACGCGATCCAGCGCGGGTTCGACCGCGCGCGCAAGACGCTGCGCAACATCACCGGGCTGCAGGTCGTCGAAGAGAAGGCGCGCGTGGAGGATGGGAAGATCACGGAGTTCCTGGTCACGCTGCGCGTGATCTTCATCCTCGACGAGAGCCCTCCCGGCTAGGCCGCCCGGAGCCGCCCGTGGCGCCGCATCGCGAAGAGCCGATCGCCGTCCCGGCGATCGTGACCGCCGGGGACCGCCGGGCGGCGAAGGCCGTCTACGGCGAGAGCAAGGTCTATCTGGAGATCGACGGGCGCCCCCTCGTGGCCCACGTCGTGTTGACGCTCCAGCGTGTCCCCGAGATCTCGTCCGTCTGGGTCGTCGGAGACGCCGACCGCCTGCGAGCCGTGTTCGCTCGCGAGGACGTGGCGCGCGAGCTGCGCAAGCCGCTCCACGTGGTGCCCCAGTTCCGGAACCTCTACGAGAACGCGTGGCAGACCTACCGCAGGCTCCAGCCCGGCGCGGGGCCGGAGGGGCGCGACCCCACGCCGGAGGAGGCCGACCGGCCGGTGCTCTACCTCTCCGCGGACCTCCCGTTCGCGACGCCGCAGGAGATCTCGGCGTTCGTGCGTCGCGGGCTCGACTACGGCTGCGACTACGCGCTGGGGCTCGTGACGGAGGAATCGATGGAGCCGTTCTATCCGCCCGCGCCGGGCGAGGTCGGCATCCACATGGCCTACTTCAACCTGCGCGAGGGCCGCTTCCGTCAGAGCAACCTGCACCTCGCGAAGCCCGCGCGCCTCCTGAACCGGCACTACGTCGAGGACATGTACGAGCATCGCTATCAGCGACAGTTCTGGCAGATCGTGGGGCTCGCGTGGCGGCTGCTCCGCACCGAGCAGGGCGGCGTGCGCACCGTGTTCTACTACGGCCTGATGCACCTCGCCGCCATCGCCGACCGCTGGGGCCTGCGCCGCCTCGCGGACTGGCTGCGGCGCGGGATCTCGCTCTCCCGCGTCGAGGCTGCGCTCGGCTCGCTCCTCCGCGCCTCGACGCGCTTCGTGGTCACCGACGTCGGCGGCTGCGCCGTCGACATCGACAACGAGGAGGACTTCGACGCCGCGCGCCAGCGCTATGCAGAGTGGCGGAAGCAGCAGGAAGCCAGGGGCGAGGCGCTCTACGGTCCGCTGCTGCTGCCCGCGCCCCGGAATGACGCCACCGGAGGGGATGCGACGTGAGCGACTCCGACGGCGAGGCGACGGTCGTGCGCGAGGCCGCGGGACTCTTCACGCTCGCGGGCCGCGCCGTGCTCGAGGTCTCGGGCGGCGATCGCGTGCGCTGGCTGAACGGCATGATCACGAACGACGTCGCGGCGCTCGCGCCGGGAGCGCGGGCGTCGGGCTGCTATGCGGCGCTGCTCACGCCGAAGGGCCGCATCGTGACCGACCTGCACGTCTGTCTCCGCACCGACGCGATCTGGCTCGAGCTGCCTGCGACGCGGCTCCCTGCGGCGCTCGAGCGGCTGTCGAAGCTCATCATCGCCGACGACGTGCGCCTCGTGGACCGCAGCCAGGAGCTCGCGCGTTTCGCGCTCGAGGGACCCCGCGCGCGCGCCGTGCTGGCGGATGCGCTGGGGCCGCACCAGGCGTCCGTGCTCGACGCCCTCGGTCCGGACGGGTGCGCCGACGTCCAGATCGCCGGCACGCCCGCGGTGGTGGCGGCCTACGGCCTCACCGGCGAGCCCGGCTTCCAGCTCTTCGTGCCCGCGGCCGGATCGGAGGCCGCCCGCGACCGGCTGACGACCGCGGGCGTCCGGCACGGCCTCGTGGCCGGCGGCGCGGAGGCGCTCGAGATCCTGCGCGTCGAGTCCGGGCTCCCGATCGCCGGCGCCGAGCTGACGGAGGACGTGCTCCCGCCGGAGGCGCATCTCGAGCGCGCGATCTCCTACACCAAGGGCTGCTACACCGGACAGGAGATCATCGCGCGGCTGCGCTCGCGCGGGCAGGTGGCGCACCTCCTGGTCGGGATCGTTCCCGAGGGCCCCGACCCGTTGCAGCGCGGACAGGCCATCCACGCGGGGGGCGAGGCGATCGGCGAGATCACGAGCGCCGTGGTGTCCCCGATCGCGGGTCCGATCGCGCTCGGCTTCGTCCGCCGGGCGCACGCCGCGCCGGGGACCGCGGTCACGGTGGACGGGCGGGAGGCGCGCGTCGCCGCGCTCCCCTTCGTGTCGTCCCGGTCGGCGGAAGGCGGGACGCCGGGGTGACCGCCGTCATCGTCGTCTTCGCGAAGGCGCCGCGCCCGGGGCTCGTGAAGACGCGGATGACGCCGCCGCTCTCACCCGCGGAGGCGGCCGAGCTCTACGCCTGTCTCCTCGACGACGTCCTCGAGGCCACGGCTCAGATCGCGCGTGCGCTCGGGCTGGAGGTCGTGCTCACCGTCCATCCGAGCGAGGCGTGCGCGGAGCTCGCGCGCCGGGCGCCGACGCCGTTCCGCGTCGTGGCGCAGACGGGGATCGACCTCTCGCAGCGCATGGAGTGGGCGGTCGCCGAAGCGGCTGCCGCCGGCCTCGGCCCGATCCTGCTGCGCGGCAGCGACAGCCCCGCGCTCGGGCAGGCCGTCGTGGAAGGCGCGCTCGGTGCGCTCGGCGAGTGCGACGTGGTGATTTCGCCCGATCGGGACGGCGGCTACAACCTGATCGGTCTCCGCCGGCCCGCCCCGGGCCTGTTCGACCATCCGATGAGCACGGCCTCCGCGCTGGCCGACACGCTCGCGCGCGCGCGCCGCCAGGCGCTGCGCACGCGGCTGCTTCCCCCCGGCTTCGACCTCGACACCGTCGAGGATCTCCGGTGGCTGGCCGAGGCGAAGGCGCACGGCTGCACGACCTGCCCGAGAACTCTCGCGTTTCTCGACGAGCGAGCGCTGTGGCGCCACGCCGTGCGCGCCTTCTAGCCCACTCGTCGCCGTCCGATCGCGCCGATCCCCCCGGATGCCGCAGAACCGGGCATGAGTTGGCGCGGATCGAGGCAGCCGCCGGTCCTCAGTTCATTCGGAACCAATGCCGATGATGAACGGGGTGGCAAGCCGATTGCACAACGCCACGCAGCGCCCTTGTGGCTGCAGGCAGATTTGCGTTAACAACCCGTGTAGGGGGGTACTTCCATGCGATTCCATCGCAATGTCTTGGTGTATGCGGCAGCCGCCGCGGTGCTCGGTGCGCCGCAGCTCGCCGCTGCCGACGACGTCCAGGTCCAGCTCGAGCAGATGCAGCAGCGGATGAACCAGCTCGAAGATCGCTTGCAGGCGACGACCGATCAGCTCCAGGCGACCGAGAAGAAGGCGGCCGACCAGCAGGCCTTCATCGAACGCTCCGGGCTGAAGGACGATGGAACCGCGGGATCCTCCAAGATCTCTGCGTTCCTCGACTCGCTGACGATCGGCGGGTGGGTGAGCAGCAGCTACTGGTACAACTTCAACTCCCCCTCCAGCGGGAACCTGAAGAACGCCAACACGGGCGCCGGCTCCAGCCCGTTCAACCCCGACGCCAACTCCTTCTCCTTCGATCAGCTCTGGTTCGAGCTCGAGCGGCCGATCAGCCCGGAGAACCGGGCCGGCTTCCGGGCCGACATCGCGTTCGGCAAGATCGCGAGCATCATCAACCAGGTCAACGCGGGGAACACTTGCCCGAGCGGAGGGTCGGAGAATCCGACCCGGAACAACTGCCGGAACGACACGGCGGTCTACATCAACCAGGCGTACGCCCAGTATCTGATTCCGTGGGGCGACGTGACCCTCAAGGGCGGTAAGTTCGGCACCCTGATCGGCGCCGAGGTGGCGCAAGCGCCGTACAACTGGCAGATGTCGCGCGGCATCATCTACAACCTGTTCCAGCCCATCGACCACGTCGGCGTGATCGCCTCGAAGACCTACGACAACGGCATCGACTGGGCCCTCGGCTACGTGAATGGGTTCGGCTTCGGTACGAACGACCCGGACAACAACGAGAGCAAGAGCGTGCTCGGTCGGCTTGGCCTCACCGGTGACATCGGGTCGATCGCGATGGCGATCCTGTGGGGCCCCGAGAGCGCCGGGAACGACCATACCTACCGCAGCACCTTCGACTTCCTCGGCAAGCTGAAGCCGTGGGAGGGGACGGAGTTCTGGGCAAACTTCGACTACGGTCTGGTGAACGGCGGCTCGGTCAACGGCGCATCGCCCAGCGCGTGGGGCATCGCGGTGGCTGGGCGTCAGGCGATCACCGATCGCCTCGGCTTGAGCCTCCGCAGCGAGTACGCGCAGGACAACGACGGGTTCTTCTGCTCGCAGACCGGGTTCTTCTGCTCGACGAGCACGAATGTCCCGAGCGCCAATGTGTTCAGCTTGACCGGAACGCTCGACTACGCGCTCACGCAGCAACTGACGGTCAAGACGGAAGTGCGCTGGGACAAGGTCTTCGACCACAACGACTTCGGCGGAACGGGCAGCTACATCACCAACAACGGGTCAGGGTCCTTCGGGAGATCGGATCAGATCCTGGGTGGCGTCGAGATGACGTACAAGTTCTAGACGAATCCCAAGGCTCGATTTCCTGGGGCGCGGTGGAGCAATCCACCGCGCCCGGTTCTTTTGTGGAATTCCGATCGGAAAGGAATCGGAGAGGAGAGGAACGGAGAGCTCGCGCACGGAGCGCACGAGCGCTCCCACCATGTGGGATTGGAGAAGGCGGACGGATCAGCGCGCGGCGCCGTTCGGGCCCCACACGCTCCACGTCGGACCGATCCCCAAGCGCTCCATCTTCGAGTAGAGCGTGCGGCGTCCGATCCCGAGCGCGCGCGCTGCGGCCGATCGATTGCCGCGGTGCTCGCGCAGCGCGCACGTGATGCGCCACGCCTCCGCGAGCTCCACCCAGGAGCGCAGGGAGACGCGGGAGCTGCCCTCCGTCTCGCTGGCTCGCCGGTAGAGCTCCTCGAAGAGGGGCTCGAGCTGGGTTCCGTTCGTCGCCATGGGTTGCTGCTCGATGGAGGTCGACATGCCGCCGGGTGGTGCAAGCGTCGTTCCATCCGCGCGACCGCCGGAGGGTGCGGATCGGCCGCATGCGGGCCCAGCTCCGCCCGAACCTTCGGCAGCGCCTGCCTCCCGTACCGGCATGCCGGGCCGGTGCCGGGCCGGGATCGTGCCGAGATCGGCCCAAGCGCGCATCCAACAGCCCGAATCGAAGCCGGCACGCACGTTGCTATGCACCACTCCCGAACCGCCTAATCGGGAGGACTCATGAAGACCTTGATTCGCGGGGTGATGCTCGCCCTGCTCTGCACGATGCTCGGCGGCCCGGTCCGCGCCGACGAGACGGACCAGGCTGCTACGGCAGAGGCCGCGGTGGCAACGGAAGCGGCGGCGGCTGCGGACGCGGCCGCGGGCGCCGCGGTGGCCGTCAGCGCCGTCACGGCCGACGCCTACAAGGCGTTGATGGACAACTCCAGCGCGATGCGGATCGGTCTCGACACCGTCTGGGTGCTCGTGACCGCCATGCTCGTGTTCTGGATGAACGCGGGCTTCGCACTCGTCGAGAGCGGTCTCTGCCGCGCGAAGAACACGAGCAACATCCTCGCCAAGAACTTCATCGTGTTCGCGGCGTCGAGCGTCTCGTTCTACGTGATCGGATGGGGCCTGATGTTCGGGGACGGCAACGCGCTCATCGGCCTCAAGGGGCTGCTCTTCGTGGCGGGCCCCGACAACTCGCCGGCGCTCGGAGAGGCGTATGCGTCGATGAATCCGTTCTCCACTGCGACCTATGACGGCGTCTACAGCGCCATCAACTGGACCCCGACCCCGCTGTGGGCGAAGTTCTTCTTCCAGCTCGTCTTCGCCGGAACCGCCGCGACGATCGTGTCCGGTGCGGTGGCAGAGCGGATCAAGTTCGTCTCGTTCCTCGTCTTCAGCTTCATCCTCGTGGCGTTCCTGTATCCGATCACCGGCCACTGGATCTGGGGTGGCGGGCTCCTCGGGGCGAACAACTTCCGCGACTTCGCAGGCTCGACGGTGGTCCATTCCGTCGGTGGCTGGGCGGCGCTCGCGGGCGTGATCGTGCTCGGTCCGCGCATCGGGAAGTACGGCAAGGACGGCCGCGTTAACCCGATCCCCGGTCACAGCATGACGTCGGCTGCGCTCGGCGTCCTGATCCTGTGGCTCGGCTGGTTCGGATTCAATCCCGGCTCGACCATGGCCGCCATGAACGGCAGCGCGATCGCGCACATCCTCGTCAACACGAACATGGCCGCCGCGACGGGAGCGCTCGGGGCGATGGCCACGGCGTGGATCATGCTCGGGAAGCCCGACCTCTCGATGATCCTGAACGGGTGCCTCGCGGGGCTCGTGGCGATCACCGCACCGTGCGCCTTCGTGACCATCCCGTCCGGCCTGCTGATCGGCCTGATCGCCGGCGTGCTCGTGGTGGTCATGGTGATCGCGTTCGACCGCGTGAAGCTCGACGATCCGGTGGGCGCGCTCGCGGTCCATCTCGCGAACGGCATCTGGGGCACGCTCGCGCTCGGCCTCTTCTACGACGACAAGGTCGCGACGGACGTCGCGGCGCTGGCGACCGGCCTCTCGCGGCTCGACCAGTTCATGGTGCAGCTGAAGGGCGTGCTGCTGGTGGGCGCCTTCACGCTGACGGCCTCGCTCGTGGTCTGGTACGCGATCAAGCTGGTGCTCGGCGTGCGCGTGACGCCCGAAGAGGAAATGGAAGGCCTCGACATCGGCGAGCACGGCCACCTGGCGTACCCGGACTTCAGCACCCACGATGCGGCACCGCACGGTGTCGCAGCGATGGCGGCGGAGGCCGCGGGCGCCAAGGCGAGTCACGCGGTGCGCGCCGGGGCATAGCTCGCGGCGGTCCAGCGGGCGCGGCTGGGGCAACCCCCCAGCCGCGCCGGAGGAGCCTGAGATGATCAAGGTCGAAGCGATCCTGAAGCCGTTCAAGCTGGATGACGTGAAGCAGGCCCTGATGGAGATCGGCGTCGTCGGCCTCACGATCACCGAGGTCCGCGGCTTCGGCCGGCAGAAGGGGCACACCGAGCTCTACCGCGGCGCGGAGTACGTGGTCGATCTGGTGCCGAAGGTGAAGCTCGAGGCCGTGGTCCCGGATGAGCTCGCGGAGAGCGTCGTGAACACCATCAAGGACACGGCCAAGACCGGCCGGATCGGCGACGGAAAGATCTTCGTGACCCGGATCCAGGACGCGGTCCGCATCCGGACCGGGGAGCGGGGGCAGGCGGCATTGACGTAGGCCAGGGACCGGGGACTCCCCTGGTGGACGTCGGCGGGTGCCCGAATTGCGGGCACCCGCCGGTCGTTTCCTGGGCACGGGGTGCGGTCGATCGAGCCTGAGGGGGCTGGATCCGGCGCACATGCATCCGAGAGCGAGCCGAAAATGGCACGGGGATTGCGATGGTCGGGGGAAGGATGGCGGGGTCGACGGACGAGCCCCGGCCTTGGAGTGCAGCCGGTCTAGACCGGACGGAGGACCCCGAGCCCATGCAGCGATCTCATTCGATTCCCCGGGTCACGAGGCGGGCGACGCCCGCCATCGTCGGCCTGCTCGCGCCCCTTCTCCTCGCCGCGAGCGCCCGGGCGGAGGCGGCCGCCGCCGCGCCGCCGGTGATCGACACCGGTGACACGGCCTGGGTGCTCACCGCGAGCGCCCTCGTGCTCAGCATGACGCTCCCCGGCCTGGCGCTGTTCTACGGCGGACTGGTTCGCGCGAAGAACGTGCTCAACATCCTCATGCAGTGCTTCATCTCGGCCGGCGTGGTGGGCGTGCTGTGGATCCTCGTGGGCTACAGCCTGGCCTTCGGCACGGGCGGCTCGCTGATCGGCGACTTCTCCAAGGTCGGGCTGTCGGGCGTCACCATGGACTCGGTCATCGCGAACTTCGCGACACCGGCCCGGAACATCCCCGAGTACGTGTTCATCATGTTCCAGGCGATGTTCGCGATCATTACGCCGGCGCTGATCATCGGCGCGATCGCCGAACGCATGAAGTTCAGTGCGTGGATCGCGTTCGTCTCGATCTGGCTGCTCGCGGTCTACTGCCCGATCGCCCACATGGTGTGGGGCAGCGAGGGCTGGATCTTCAAGGCGGGCGCGATCGACTTCGCCGGCGGCCTCGTCGTCCACATGTCGAGCGGCTTCTCGGCGCTTGTCGCGGCGATCATGCTCGGCAAGCGCCGTGGCTTCGGCAAGGAGCCGATGCCGCCCCACAGCCTGCCGCTCTGCGTGATGGGCGCGGGTCTGCTGTGGTTCGGCTGGTTCGGCTTCAACGCCGGCAGCGCGCTCAGCGCCAGCCCGCTCGCGGCCCTCGCGTTCCTCAACACGAGCACGGCCACCTCGACCGCGGTCGTGACGTGGGCGGTCATCGAGTGGATCCACCGCGGCAAGCCGACGGCCCTCGGCATCGCGACCGCCGCCGTCGCGGGCCTCGTCGCGATCACCCCGGCATGCGGGAACGTGAGCCCGTTGGGCTCGATGGCCGTCGGGTTCGGCGTCTGCGTCGTCTGCTACGCGGCGCTCACGTTCCTGAAGCCGCTGGCCGGCTACGACGATTCGCTCGACGCGTTCGGCGTGCACGGTCTCGGCGGGGCCTGGGGCGCGATCGCTTCGGGGCTCTTCGCGGTGACGCTCGGCGCGGGCATCGAGTCGAACGTCCAGCAGCTCGCGGTGCAGCTGAAGGGAGTCGCCTTCACGGCCGTCTTCGCGCCGGTCATGACGATCCTCATCCTCACCGCGCTCAAGCAGGTCTTCGGTTCGCTGCGCGTCGACGACGAGTCCGAGGCGATCGGCCTCGACCTCTCGCAGCACAGCGAGAGCGCCTACGTGTCGGTCGGCGGTGGCATGGGCTCGGGAACACTCGTCGAGAGGCCCGCGCATGGGGGACATCCGGTCGCGGGCGCTGCGCAGCATCGGGTCTGAGGTTGGTCCGGGTGCGCCCGCCGGTAATGTGCCGGCGGGCGCACACCTCGGAAGGAATCGTGATAACGTGGCCGCGCTCCGCGGGGACCTGGGAGCCGGCCGCAACGAACGAAAGGACTCCCAATGCGTAAGATCGAAGCGATCATCAAGCCCTTCAAGCTCGACGAGGTCAAGGAGGCCCTGAACGGAATCGGAGTGCAGGGCATGACGGTGACGGAGGTGAAGGGCTTCGGGCGCCAGAAGGGTCACACCGAGCTGTACCGGGGCGCGGAGTACGTCGTCGATTTCCTTCCGAAGATCAAGCTCGAGATCGCGATCACGGACGACATGGTCGACAAGGTCGTCCAGGCCATCTGTCAGGCCGCCAACACGGGCAGGATCGGCGACGGCAAGATCTTCGTACTGCCGATGGAAGAGGTCATCCGGATCCGCACGGGCGAGCGCGGATCGGACGCCGTCTAGGCCACTCGCCCCCACCCAACGAACGTAGAGGACGAAACGCATCATGAATGGCAAGCAGGTACTGGAGCTCGCGAAGAAGAACGGCGCGGTGATGTTCGACCTGAAGATCACCGACTACCCCGGAATGTGGCAACACATCTCCCACCCGATGCACATGCTCGAGGAGTCCTCGTTCGAGGACGGCTTCGGATTCGACGGTTCGTCGATCCGCGGTTGGCAGGCCATCAACGACAGCGACATGCTGATGATCCCCGACCCCGAGACGGCGTTCATGGACCCGTTCAGCGCGCACCCGACGCTGTCGCTCACCTGCGACGTCGTCGATACGATCACGCGGGAGCACTACTCGCGCGACCCGCGCTGGATCGCGAAGAAGGCGGCGAACTACCTCAAGAAGACGGGGATCGGCGACACGATCTACTTCGGTCCCGAGGCCGAGTTCTTCATCTTCAACTCGGCCCGCTTCCAGACGGCCCAGAACAGGGGCTTCTATCACCTCGAGTCGGTGGAGGGGCGCTGGGACATCGGTCGTGAGACCGACGTCGATGGCAAGCCCAACCTCGGGTACAAGCCGCGGTACAAGGAGGGCTACTTCCCGGTGCCGCCGATGGACACGCTCCAGGACGTCCGCACGGAGATGTGTCTCGAGATGGAGAAGGCCGGCATTCCGATCGAGACGCAGCACCACGAAGTGGCGACCGCCGGCCAGGCCGAGATCGACATGAAGTTCGCGCCGATCGTGGACATGGGCGACAAGCTCATGCTCTACAAGTACATCGTGAAGAACGTGGCGCGGAAGCACGGCCTCACGGTGACGTTCATGCCCAAGCCGATCTTCCAGGACAACGGATCGGGCATGCACTGCCACCAGTCGATCTGGAAGGGCGGGAAGCCGCTCTTCGCTGGCAACGCGTACGCCGGCCTGTCGGAGCTGGCGCTGTACTACATCGGTGGGATCCTGAAGCACGCGAAGGCCATCGCGGCATTCTCGAACCCGACGGTGAACTCGTACAAGCGCCTGGTCCCGGGCTACGAGGCGCCCGTGAACCTGGCGTACTCGAGCCGCAACCGGTCGGCCGCGATCCGCATCCCGACCTATTCGCCGAGCCCGAAGGCGAAGCGGATCGAGGTTCGGTTCCCCGACCCGGCGTGCAATCCCTACCTCGCGTTCGCGGCGATGGCGATGGCGGGCCTCGACGGGATCGAGAACAAGATCCATCCCGGCGAGCCGCTCGACAAGAACATCTACGCGCTGACGGCGGAGGAGAAGAAGGGCGTTCCGTCGATGCCGGGCAGCCTCGACGAGGCGCTGGCGCACCTGGAGGCCGACAAGGACTTCCTGGTGAAGGATGACGTCTTCACGGACGACGCGATCGAGACCTGGATCGCCTACAAGAAGGAGGTCGAGATCGACCCGGTGCGGCTCCGCCCGCACCCGCACGAGTTCGAGCTCTACTACGACTGCTGAGCCGATTCGGTCGCTCGCTCGAGGGCGGCGGTCGGGGGTTTCCCCGGCCGCCGCTTCATTTTCACCCCTACGGGCGCACCCCCGGTCTTCACCGTCCCGCGTCCGCGTGACGGGACTCACGACGCGATCCCGCTCACTGGCGATCTCGACTTCAACAAGGAGGTCGAATCGTCATGCAGAAATGGACGCGGGTCGCCGCACGGGTTCTCCTCGCAGCTGCTCTCCTGCCCTTCTTCGGATGCTCCTTGGACTTCCTCACGGTGCGCATCCCCGACTTCGAGTCCAAGCAGGTCCGGGGCATCTGGGTCTGGCGGCGCTCGGAGCAGACGGGTCAGTTCGTGAAGGACACCCAGATCGTCTTCGGAGCGATCGTGAAGCAAACCAAGGGCGAGTCGCTCATGTACACCACGACCTACGGTCCGCTCGGCGAGCGTGGCTCGCTGCCGACGGGCGTGGTGCGCGACCCTTCGAACCGGAACATCGTCACGCTGGAGCTCGGGTTCCTGCGACGGTCCCCGCCGGGAACCTTCAAGGTGACGACGTACAACGCGATCGGCGACTCGCCGCTCTCGGATCAGAGCGACTTCCTCTGAGGCGCGGCTAGGGCCGCAGGCCGAGGACGTCCTCCATCGCGTACAGGCCGGGGGCGCGACCCCGGAGCCACCGCGCTGCGCGGAGGGCGCCCTTCACGAAGTGGTGGCGCGTCATCGCGCGATGCGCGAGCTCGAGCCGCTCGCCCGCGCCCACGAAGAGCACGGTGTGCTCACCGGGGTTGTCGCCGCCGCGCAGCGCCTGGATCCCGATGGTGCCCGGCGCGCGCGGACCGGTGTCGCCCACGCGGCCCGACGCGAGCTCTGCGCCGGCCGTCCCGCCGCGTTCCTCGGCGATCGCCGCGGCCAGACGGAGGGCGGTCCCGCTCGGAGCGTCGCGCTTCGCCGCGTGGTGGAGCTCCACGATCTCGGCGTCGAAGCCGGGGCCGAGGAGCCGGGCGGCCTCGCGCACCAGGTGCGTCAGCACGTTCACCGCCACCGAGAAGTTGGGAGCGAGCACGATGCCGATCCGCTTCCCGGCGCTCGCGATCGCCGTCCGCTCGCCGTCCGAGAAGCCCGTCGTGCCGATCACGCACGCGACGCCCGCGTCGACGGCGATCGGCAGCAGCGCGAGTGTCGACGCCGGCACCGAGAAGTCGATCACCACGTCGCTCGCAGCGACGGCGGCCTTCGCGTCGGCGCCGAGCACGACGCCTCCCTCGAGCCGCTCCCCCAGCCGAGGATGGCCGGCCGACTCGAGCGCCGCGCCGACGACGAGGTCCTCCTCCGCGGCGATCTCCGCACGGACGCGCTCGCCCATGCGGCCGAGCGCCCCCACGACGCAGACGCGCAGCGGGGTGGACATCAGAGGAGTCCGAGCTCCTTCATCGCGACCTGGAGACGGCCCTTGTTCGGCTGCGAGAGGGGAGTGAGCGGCAGTCGGATCTCCTCGCGCACGAGGCCGCGCATCGCGAGCGCCGTCTTCACGGGGATCGGGTTCGTCTCGGTGAAGAGGGCATCCATCAGCGGGAGCAGGCGGTAGTGAGCCTCGCGCGCGCGCACCAGCTCGCCCGCCCGGAACGCGCGCACCAGCTCGACCATCTCCGACGGTGCGACGTTCGAAGTGGTGGAGATCACGCCATGGCCCCCGACGGCGAGGATCGGAAGCGTCAGCGCGTCATCTCCCGCCAGCACGAGGAAGCCCTCGCGGCACTGGGCGACGACCTCGGACACCTGGTGGAGGTCGCCCGACGCCTCCTTCACGCCCACGATCTGCTCGACGTCCGCGAGCCGCGCCATCGTCGCCGGCAGGATGTTCGACGCCGTCCGCCCCGGGATGTTGTAGACCACGAGCGGGAACGCAGCCTCGCGCGCGATGTGCGCGAAGTGGGCGAGGATCCCCTCCTGCGTGGGCTTGTTGTAGTACGGCGAGATCAGCAGGGCGCCGTCCGCGCCGGCCTCCTTCGCATGGCGCGTGAGCGCGAGCGCCTCGGACGTCGAGTTCGATCCCGTGCCCGCGAGCACGGGAACCCGGCCGCGCGACGCAGTCACGACCACCTCGATCACGCGCCGGTGCTCGGCGTGCGAGAGCGTGGCCGCCTCGCCGGTCGACCCGCAGGGAACGAGTCCATCGACCCCTGCGCCGATCTGTTGCTCGACGAGATCGTGCAGCGCGCGCTCGTCTACGGCTCCGTCGCGAAACGGCGTCACCAGCGCGGTGAACACCCCTTGGAACATGGTCAGACTCCTTCCAGGCGCAGGCGGCCGGTGAAGACCTCCTCCGCAGGGCCGGTCATCAGCACCGATGCATCGTCGGCGGGCCATTCGAGGGTGAGCTCTCCGCCCCGCAGCTCGATCGTGAGCGCACGGTCGGTCACCCCCCGCAGGATGCTCGCGACGGCCACCGCGCACGCGCCGCTGCCGCACGCGAGCGTCTCCCCGGTTCCGCGCTCCCACGTCCGCTGGCGCAAACGCTCGCGCGACACGACCTGCACGAACTCCACGTTCGTGCGGTTCGGGAACGCGGGATGGTGTTCGAGCGTCGGCCCGAGCGACGACACCGGCGCCGTGTCCACGTCCTCCACGTACACCACGACGTGCGGATTGCCCATGCCCACGCTCGACACCCGGAGCCGGGCGCCCTCGACCTCGAGCGGCACGTCGATCACGGGCCCGTCGCCGCTGCCGAGCGTGGTCGGGATCTTCGCCGGCGCGAGGAACGGAAGGCCCATGTCCACGCGCACCAGACCGCCGGCCACCCCCCGCGGGCGCACGATGCCCTTCAGGGTCTCGACGGAGACCTCGTCCGCGCGCGTGTGGCCGCGGGCGCGCACGTACTTGTAGAACGCCCGGATGCCGTTCGCGCACATCTCCGCGCGCGACCCGTCGGGGTTGTAGACGTCCATCCGGAAGTCGGCGGACTGCGACGGCCGCACGACGAGGAGCTGGTCGCACCCGATCCCGAAGCGCCGGTCGCAGATGACCCGTGCGAGGGGCTCGATCGGCGGCAGGGCCCCCGCGAGGCCGTCGAGCACCACGAAGTCGTTGCCGGCGCCGTGCATCTTCGTGAACTGGAGGAAGCCCGTCATCCCGTGAGCTCCTTCGGGACGGCCTCGCCGCGCACGAGGTCCTCGTAGCTCTCCCGCGCGCGCACGACCGCGAACGCCTCGCCGCGCACGAGCACCTCGGCGACGCGCGGCCGCGCGTTGTAGTTCGACGACATCGCGAAGCCGTAGGCCCCGGCCGAGCGCACGGCGATCAGGTCCCCGTGCTCGACCGGGGGGAACGAGCGATCCTTCGCGAGGAAGTCGCCGGACTCGCAGACCGGACCCACGACGTCGACCTTGCGCGCGGGTCCGCGAGCGGGCGCCACGGGCTCGAGCCGCATGTAGGACTGATACAGCGCGGGGCGGATCAGGTCGTTCATCGCGGCGTCCACGACCACGAAGCGCTTCTCGTCGTTGGTCTTCTCGTAGAGCACGCGCGTCACGAGCACGCCCGCGTTGGCCGTGATCCAACGGCCCGGCTCGAGCACCAGCTCGCAGCCGAGGTCGCCGAAGGCGCCCACTGCGGTCGCGGCGTACTCCGCGGGACCGGGCGGGCTCTCCTCGGAGTAGTTCACGCCCAGACCGCCGCCGGCATCGATCACCTCGATCGCGTGGCCGGCGGCCCGCAGCTCCTGCACCAGCGCCCGCACGCGTGCGAACGCGTCGCGGAACGGCGCCAGCTGCGTGAGCTGGCTCCCGATGTGGCAGTCGACTCCCACCACGCGCACGCCGTCGAGCGCCTTCGCTTCCGCGTAGGCGTCCACGGCCTCGGCGATCGGAATGCCGAACTTGCTCGTCCGCAGGCCCGTCGAAATGTAGGGATGGGTCTTCGGATCGACGTCGGGGTTCACCCGGAACGCGATGGGGGCGCGCTGCCCGCGCGCCCGACCGCGCGCGTCGATGCGGCGCAGCTCCGCGCGCGACTCGACGTTGAAGAGCTTGATGCCGGCGTCGAGCGCCTGATCGATCTCCGCGTCGGTCTTGCCGACGCCGGAGTACACGATCCGCCCGGGATCCGTCCCGGCGCGCAGCGCGCGGAACAGCTCGCCGCCCGACGTGACGTCCGCCCCCGCGCCCCGCGCGACCAGCGTACGGATCACCGCCAGGTTCATGTTCGCCTTGACGGCGTAGCAGATCACGTGCGGCACTCCGGCGAACGCGCCTTCGAGCGCGTCATAGCCCGCTGCGAGCGCGCTCGCGCTGTAGACGTAGAACGGTGTCCCCACCGCTTCCGCGATGCGCGCGAGCGCGACGCCCTCGGCGAAGAGCACGCCCTCGCGGCGCGGGAACGCCTCCGCGACGGTGGTCACGGTTGCCAACCGGGCGTGGGCTCGAGCACCGGATCGCGCGGCTCCGTCGGCACGGGGGGTGTGGACGGCGTGGGCGTCGCAGCGGCGGGAGCGGGCTGCTCGTCCGAACGGGCAGGCGCCGGGCCCGGGGGGGAGGCCGCGGCGGCCTGCGGGGCCGCCGCCTCTGCCGCGGGGGCGGGGCGGTAGCGCACGGGCGCGCCGTACTTGCCGCAGCCCAGACCCGCCGCCGCGAGCGCGACGCCGAGCGCCAGCGCGATCGAGCGCGTCATGCCTTCCCCCTGCTGTGGACGCCGTCCTCCGGGCCGGTGTGCGGGCCCAGCTCGACGGCCTCCGCTCCGATCCTGCGCTCGGCGCTCTCCAGAGCGGACAGCACCGCTCCCCGGGCGGTTCCCCCGACGAGGCTGCGCTCCTCGAGCGCGCGGTCGAGCGAGAGCAGCTCTGCCGCACCGGACGGGAAGGCCGGGTGGAACGCTCGCAGATCCTCGCGCGAGAGGGACCGCAGGTCCAGCTTCTTGGCGACGCAGTGCCCGACGGCGCGGCCCACGGCCTCGTGGGCCTCGCGAAAGGGCACCCCGACGCGGACGAGCGCTTCCGCGAGGTCGGTTGCGAGCAGCAGCGGATCCCCTGCCGCCTCGCGCATCCGAGCAGCGTCCACGCGGAGCGTCGCGAGCGCGCCCGCCATGACGACGAGCGCATCGCCGAGCGTCGCGGCCGAGTCGAAGATCGGCTCCTTGTCCTCCTGGAGGTCGCGGTTGTAGGCCAGCGGGAGCCCCTTCATGACCGTGAGCAGCGTCACCAGGTTCCCGATCATGCGGCCGGTCTTCCCCCGCACGAGCTCCGGCACGTCGGGGTTCTTCTTCTGCGGCATCAGGCTCGAGCCGGTCGAGTACGCGTCGGCGAGCTCGATGAAGCCGAACTCCGCCGTCGACCAGAGCACGAGCTCCTCGGCGAGGCGCGAGAGATGCACCATGCAGATCGCCGAGGCCGCGAGGAACTCGAGCGCCGCGTCGCGGGAGGAGACCGCGTCGAGGCTGTTCGCCGCGGGCGCGTCGAAGCCCAGGGCGCGCGCGGTGTCCGCGCGGTCGAGCGGAAGCGTGGTGCCCGCCAGCGCGCCGGCACCGAGGGGCGACTGCGAGAGCCGCGCCCCGAGATCCCGGAAACGGGCGACGTCGCGTCCGAGCATCTCGACGTACGCGAGCCAGTGGTGCGCGAGCCGGACGGGCTGGGCGCGTTGCAGATGCGTGTAGCCCGGCAGCACGGTGTCGAGGTCCGCGCGGGCACGCTGCAGCAGGACGAGCCGGAGCTCGCGCAGCCCGCGGCGGGCGGCGAGGGCCGCGTCGCGAAGGTAGAGCGCGAGGTCGGTCGCGACCTGGTCGTTCCGGCTGCGGCCGGTGTGGAGCCGGCCCGCCACGGGTCCGATGAGCGTCCGCAGCCGGGCCTCCACGTTCATGTGGATGTCCTCGAGGGCGGGATCGAACGGGAAGGTGCCGGCCTCGAGCTCCCGGCCGACGCGCTCGAGCCCGCCCACCAGGGCTTCCACGTCGCCCGGCGAGAGGATCCCCGCTCGGCCGAGCATGCGGGCGTGGGCCATCGACCCCCGCAGGTCGTAGCGGGCGAGCGCGCGGTCGAAGTGGATGGAGGCAGTGAAGCGCTCCACGGCGGGAGCGGTCTCCTGCGCGAAGCGCCCACCCCACGGCTTGTCACGGGCCATCCGGCAAATCTCGGAAAGATCGATGAATTCCGCAACCTGGCGGTGGCCGCGAGGGCGCCGAGCCGCAAGAATCGGGCGCGCGGGAGAGGCCGTAGAGGAGCCCCAGATGATCATCGTGATGAAGGCGGACACGCGCCCGGACTCCCCGGAGGTCGCTCGCATCATCGCGCTCGCGGAGAGCTTCCCCGGGGTCAGCACCCAGATCCACCACATCCAGGGCGCCACGCGGTCGGTCACCGAGGTCTACCTGCTGGGCTCCACGGGGGTCATCCCGTCCACCCCGTTCGAGGAGTTCGAGTTCGTCGAGAAGGTGGTGCGCGTCACCGAGAAGTTCCGCGCGATCGGCCGTCATGCCGGGCTCGAGGCGGTGGGGTTCGAGTACAACGGCGTCCGGATCTCGCAGGACACGCTCCACGTGTTCGCCGGCGTCTGCGCCGTGGACGAGCGCAAGAACGTGGATGCCACCTTCGCCGCGCTCGCGCGGCACGGCCTCACGACGACGCGCGCGGGCGTCTACAAGCCGCGCACTAGCCCCTACGACTTCCAGGGGCTCGGGGCCGGTTGCCTGCCATGGCTCTTCGAGAGCGCGGGCAAGCACGGGATCAAGCTCATCTGCATGGAGGTCACGCGCGAGTCCCACCTGGACGAGATCCGGCGCGCGCTGGCGGACTCCGGGCAGGCGACGGGCGTCATGCTCCAGATCGGGACGCGCAACGCGCAGAACTTCGAGCTGCTGAAGGCGGTCGGGGCGCAGACGGAGCTGCCGGTCCTGTTCAAGCGCGGCATGGGCATCACGCTCGAGGAGTCGCTGAACGCGTGCGAGTACGTGGCGAGCGGCGGGAACCGCCGCATCGTGTTCTGCCTCCGCGGGATGAAGACGAACCTCGGCGATCCCCACCGCAACTTCGTCGACTTCGGCCACGTGCCCGTCGTGAAGCGCCTGACCCGGCTGCCCGTGTGCATCGACCCCTCGCACTCCGTGGGCCGGCGCACGAGCGGCGCGGACGGCATCCTCGACATCTTCCACGTCACCGCCCAGGGCGTGATCGCAGGCGCGAACCTCGTCCTCGTGGACGTGCATCCGCGCCCCGAAGAGGCCCTGTGCGATGGGCCGCAGGCGCTGCTCCTGCCGGAGCTCGAGCACCTGCTCGACGACATCGCCATCGCGCGGCGCGCCTACGAGGAGCGGCTCGCGCGCGCACGGAAGGCGTAGCGTCCGGGCTGCGGTCTGCGAGACTTCCGGGCGGGGGACGAACCGTCCGTGGCGGGCTCCAGGACCAGGCAGAGCGGCAGACGCAACAGCGGCGTGCGCGGCCCGATCGGGTCGGGAAGCGCGGGCGCGCCCCCGCGTCGCGCGCGGCGGCGGCGCCGCTCCCGCCTCCTCTTCGCCGCGCTGATCCTGCTCGCACTCGGGGCGTTCGTCGGCGGGATCGAGGTCGGGCACCAGCTCTCGCGTCTCGACCGCATCGTCGTCGACCGCTTCGAGGGCCGCCGCTTCCGCGTCCCCTCGCGCGTCCTCTCCGCCCCGTCCATCCTCTATCCGGGCCTCGACTGGAAGAACGTGGACCTCCGGGGCACGTTCACGCGTCTCGGCTACCAGGAGCAGCCCGACGGACCCCTCGCGCCCGGCCGCTACGCGTGGGGCAAGGGCAAGGTGCGCGTGCACCTGCGAGCGCTCGATCACCCGACGCGTCCGGAGCCGGACCGGGACGTCGTGATCGCGCTCGACGGAACCGAGATCGCCGAGATCCGCGACGTGGACACGAAGCGCGAGCTGGGCGCCGTGATGCTCGAGCCCGAGCTCGTCGGCGCGTACTATGGGCCCGACCGCGAGCAGCGCGAGCTCGTGCGGCTCGCGGAGGTTCCGCGTCATCTCATCGATGCGATCCTCTCCGTCGAGGACCAGCGCTTCGACGAGCACCACGGCATCGACCCCATCCGCATCGTGGGGGCTCTCTTCGCGAACGTTCGGGCCGGCAGCACCGTCGAGGGCGGCAGCACGCTCACGCAGCAGCTCGTGAAGAACTTCTTCCTGACCCCGGAGAAGACGGTGACGCGCAAGCTGCGCGAGGCGGCGATGTCGCTCATCGTGGAGCTCCGCTACGACAAGGACGAGATCCTCGAGTGCTACCTGAACGAGATCTATCTCGGCCAGCGCGGATCGACCGAGGTGCACGGCGTCGGCGAGGCGTCGCGGCTCTACTTCGGCAAGCCGGTGCGCGATCTCACCGTCGCGGAAGCGGCGCTGCTGGCGGCGGTGATCCCCGCGCCGAACGCGCTCTCGCCGTATCGGAACGCGGAGCGCGCCCTCGCGCGGCGCAACCTCGTGCTCGACCTGATGCACGACCAGAAGCGGATCGACGACCCCACGTGGGAGGCCGCACGCGCGGAGCCGTTCCATCTCTCGGCCGTCACGCCGGAGGCGTCGGAGGCCCGGTACTTCCTCGACGCCCTGCGCCGCCAGCTGCCCGAGGTCTACGACACCGACAGCCTCGTCTCCGAGGGGCTGCGCATCTACTCGACGCTCGACCTGCGCCTCCAGCGGCTCGGGGCGAAGGCCCTGAGCGAGGGGCTCGCCGCGATCGAGAAGCGCTACCCGAAGCTGAAGTCCGACGCGAAGGACAAGCAGATCCAGGGCTGCCTGATCGCGCTGCGGCCGCAGACCGGGGAGGTGCTCGCGCTCGTCGGCGGCCGCGAGTACGGCGCGTCGCAGTTCGACCGCTGCACCCAGGCCCGGCGCCAGGCGGGCAGCACCTTCAAGCCCTTCGTCTACATCGCAGCCCTCGAGCCGCGCGACGGCACACCCGCGATCACGTTGGCGAGCACGCTCGACGACGAGCCCCTCTCGATCCCGACGCCGAGCGGCCCGTGGACGCCCGCGAACTACGACAAGGAGTTCCACGGGCAGATCACGGTGCGCGAAGCGCTCGAGCACTCGCGCAACGTTCCGACGGCGCGCCTCGCCCAGACCATCGGCGTCGATCGCGTGGCCGACGTGGCGCGGCGGCTCGGGATCGAGAGCCCGCTGCCGCTCGTGCCGAGCCTGGCGCTCGGCGTGGCCGACGTGGCGCCGATCGAGCTGGCCCGCGCCTACGCGACGATCGCCAACGGCGGCATCCGCCCGGAGGTGACGACGTTCGAGGACGCCGTGGCCCCCGACGGCACGACCCTCGCCCGCCGCGACCTCGAGTTCGAGCAGGTGCTCGACGCGGGCACCGCGTTCCTGGCGACCTCGCTCATGCAGGGCGTGGTCGATCGCGGCACTGCCGCGTCGGTGCGGACGGCCGGCCTCGCCGGGCCGATCGCCGGCAAGACCGGCACGACGGACAGCGGCCGCGACACCTGGTTCGTCGGCTTCACGCCGGAGCTCCTGGTCGTGGTCTGGGTGGGGTTCGACGAGCCGCGCAACACCCCGCTCACGGGCGCCTCGGGCGCGCTCCCGATCTGGATCCGGTTCGTGAAGGAGGCGACGAGCGGGAAGATCCGCGGCGAGTTCCTCCCGCCGCCGGAGGTGATCACGATGGACATCGACCCTGCAAGCGGCGCGCTCGCGCTGGACGGCTGCCCCGAGCACAAGCCCGAGCTCTTCCTCCTCGGCACCGTGCCCGCCCGCACCTGTCCCGAAGGCGGCTTCGTGGAGCGTGCGATCGAGTCGCTCACGGGCCCCGAGCGAGAGCCGTCGGGCCCGGAGGCGCCGCGTCCCAAGCGCCGCGGCTTCTTCGACTGGCTGCGAGGCTCGCTCTAGCCGGATGCGGCGGCGAAACCGGCGGATGGCGGCCATCGCGGCCTGCGTCTCGCTGCTCGCGCTCGGGTGCGCCGGCGCTGGCACGGCGGGTCGACCCCGGTCCCGCCACCCGAAGCCCTCCGCCCCGGGGGCGGCGCCGTCCGCGAACCCGGAGCCGCTGCCCGCCGCCGCCGCGCCCCTCCACCTCAGTGCGCTCGTCGATTCAGGCGACGCGGCGCGCCGTGCGTCCATGCGGCTGGTGCTCGAGGGTCTCGAAGCCGATGCGGCCGGGGCGTCGGACTCCGCCACGGGGATCTACCAGAGTGCGCTCCAGGTGGATCCTGCGAACCCGTACGCATATCTCGCACTGGCGCGGCAGCGCGCCGAGAGCGACCGCCCCGACCGCGCCCTACCCTATCTCGAGAAGGCCAGCGCCCTCCTCGGCGCGCAGCGCGCGCAGACCCCCTCGGTGGACGCCCATCTCGACGGCCTGCGCGGCGTCGCGCTCGCCGCCGCGGGCCGCACCGAAGAGGCGGATGCGCTGCTCGAGCGCGCGCGGGCGCTCGCGCCCGACGCCTGGAGCGACGGCAAGCTCGACGCCGACGAGCTCCGCTAGACACTCCGGCGCGGAAGAAGTCCGGAGGCACGTGTGATAGGGTGGCTCGTCCCATGACGCCGAAGCTGCGAGTCTTCCTGAGCGCGCTCCTCGTCTCGGTCTCGTTCGACCAGGCCACGAAGATCTGGATCGACACCAGGCTGAGCTACGCCGATCGGATTCCGGTCGTCGACGGGTTCTTCTATCTCACGCACGTGCGGAATCCCGGCGCGGCGTTCAGTCTGTTCACGGACATGGATCCCACGCTGCGCATGACGTTCTTCGTCTCCGTCTCGCTCGTCGCGATGGGCATCATCGCATCGTTCTTCCGCAAGCTCGCCCCAGGGGACAGGCTCTCGGCGCTCGCGCTCGGCATGATCCTCGGCGGCGCCGTCGGGAATCTGATCGATCGCCTGTGGCATGGCGAAGTGGTCGACTTCCTCCACTTCCGACTGTGGAGCGGGTATTCGTGGCCCGACTTCAATCTCGCCGACAGCTTCATCGTCGTCGGAGTGGGCCTCCTCGTGCTGGAGCTGCTCGCCAGCGAGGGCGAGAGCCGCGCCGCGTCCGCGTCGAATTCGCCTTCCTAGCGAGGCGGATAAGAGGCATCCGCGCTACACTTTCTTGTGAATCGACGCCGCTCCGACGAGAAAATCGCGCACATTCCTTGACACCCCTCCAGACGCTGCGATAGAAGAGCCTCGTCGGGGATCAGTGCTTCGCTCACCTCGATCGAGTCGTTCTCTCCTCCACCGTCGGAACCCCGCGATGGATCGCCGATGACGCTTCCTCCGATGGCGCCGCATGCGAACACCGAAAGGCGACTCGCGCGCCCGAGCCCCGAGGGGTGCGCGCCGTGAAGCGACCGAAGAGCGACTACGCGATCCAGACGGTGACGAACGCGCTGTGCCTGCTCGACGCTCTCCGGGCCGAAGACGAGCTCGGCGTGACCGAGCTGTCGCGCCGCCTCGGGCTGCACAAGAACAACGTGTTCCGTCTGCTCGCGACGCTCGAAGAGCGCGGTTACGTGGAGCAGACGCCGAACGGTGACCGCTATCGCCTGTCGTTCTCGTGCCTCGAGCTCGGCCAGGCGTTCGTGCGCAGCCGCGACCTGCTGCGCGAGGCGCAGCCCGTGCTCGCGCGGCTCGCGCATGACCTGGGCGAGACTGCGCATCTCGGCGCCCTGCGGGACTACCAGGTCGTGCACTTAGCCGGTGAGCGGCCGGACCACCTGCTGCACGCCGGCCTGCGCATCGGCCATCGGGTGCTCCCCCACTGCTCGGCGCTCGGCAAGGTCCTGCTCGCCTGTGCGGAGGATGGCGTGCGCCAGACCTACGACCGCGAGATCGTCGCCGGCGGCGCGCTGCCGGCGTACACGCCGGCCACCATCACCGATGGGGTGAAGCTGCAGGAGCATCTACGCAGCGTCGCGAGCCAGGGGTTCGCGGTGGATCTCGAGGAGTGCGAGGCGGGCGTCTGCTGCGCCGCGGCGCCGGTGTACGACGGCACGAGCCGGCTCGTGGCCGCGCTCTCGGTGTCCGGCCCCGCGGTCCGTCTCGGTCCGGAGCCGCTGCTCCGCAAGATCGTCCCCCGGGTCGTCGCCGCAGCGGAGGAGCTGTCCGCCCGGCTCGGCTTCCCGGTTGCCGCCGGCTCTCCCGTCACCTAGCTTCGATCGGCCCAAGTTACCGTTTTTCAACGGATTCTGACCCGGAGTCACGGGGCGAGCGGCATGGCCGCGAGCGCCCGCGCCCGCAGGAGCCCGCGATGGATTTCGGACTGACCGACGAACAGCTCGCACTCCAGGAGACCGCCCGGCGCTTCGCCCAGACGGAGATCGCGCCGGCTGCGGCGCGCTACGACCAGAGCGGAGAGTTCCCGCGCGAGATCATCCAGAAGGCCTGGGAGCTCGGCCTCTCGAGCACCTGCATCCCCCCGGAGTACGGCGGCGTGGGGCTGGCGACGCTCGAGAGCTGCCTAATCACCGAGGAGATCGCCTGGGGCTGCTCGGGAATGGGCACGTCCATCATGTGCAACGACCTCGGTCTCATGCCGATCGTCATCGCAGGGAGCGAAGCCCAGAAGAAGGAGTGGCTCGGGGCGTGCGCGTCGAGCTTCAAGCTCGTGTCGTTCTGTCTCTCGGAGCCTGCCGCCGGCTCCGACGTGGCCGGGCTTCAGCTGCTGTGCGAGAAGGACGGCGACGCCTACGTGCTGAACGGCACCAAGTGCTGGATCACGAACGGCGGTGTCGCGGACCTCTATACCGTCTTCGCCACCCTCGATCGGACGAGCCGCCACAACGGCATCGCGGCGTTCATCGTGCCGACGAGCACGCCCGGCATCACCATCGGAAAGAAGGAGGACAAGATGGGTCAGCGGGCGAGCGACACCCGCGTGATCCACTTCGACAACGTCCGCGTGCCGGCGGCGCAGCTGCTCGGCCACGAGGGCGAGGGCTTCAAGATCGCCATGCGCACGCTCGACCGGACGCGCCCGCCGATCGGCGCGCTCGCGACCGGCATCGCGAAGCGTGCTCTCGACGAGTCGCTCGCATACGCCAAGGAGCGGAAGGCGTTCGGCTTTCCCATCGGCGGCTTCCAGGCCGTCCAGTTCATGCTCGCGGACATGGCCAAGGACATCGAAGCGGCGCGACTCCTCACGCTCCAGAGCGCGTGGATGGTCGACCACGGCCTGCGGGCCTCGAAGCACTCGTCCTTCGCGAAGTGCTTCGCCACGGACGCGGCGATGCGCATCACCACCGACGCGGTCCAGATCTTCGGCGGCAACGGCTACACGAAGGAATACCCGGTCGAGAAGCTGATGCGGGACGCGAAGCTGATGCAGATCTACGAGGGCACGAACCAGATCCAGCGCCTCGTGATCGCCCGGGAGCTCCTCAAGGGCTAGGCCCGGATTGGGGGTATCTGATAGACTCGCGCGCCTCCCGCGGCCATGGGGTCCCCGCCGTCCGGCCGCGCGGGCAGCGCGCCCGGAACGGGCGGAATCTCTACACGCAAGAGGAACCTCCAAGTGGCCATGATTACGAAGGAACAAGCCCTCGCGTACCACGAGAACGGACGCAAGGGGAAGATCAAGGTCGTCCCCACCAAGCCCACCCTGACCGCGACCGATCTCTCGCTCGCCTACACGCCCGGAGTGGCCGAGCCGTGTCGGATGATCGCGGCCAACGCGGAGGACGTGTTCAAGTACACGGCCAAGGGCAACCTCGTCGGCGTGATCTCGAACGGCACGGCCGTGCTGGGCCTCGGCAACATCGGGGCGCTCGCCGGCAAGCCCGTCATGGAAGGCAAGGGCGTCCTCTTCAAGCGGTTCGCGGACATCGACGTCTTCGACATCGAGCTCGCGACCGAGGACGCGGAAGAGGTGATCCGGACGTGCCAGATCCTCGAGCCGACGTTCGGCGGAATCAACCTGGAGGACATCCGCGCCCCCGAATGCTTCGAGATCGAAGAGCGCCTGATCGCCACGATGGACATCCCGGTCTTCCACGACGACCAGCACGGCACCGCGATCATCTCCGCCGCGGCGTTCCTGAACGCGCTCAAGATCACGAACCGCCGGATCGAGGACGCGAAGGTCGTCTTCTCGGGGGCCGGCGCCGCCGGCATCGCGTGCGCCAAGCTCTACATCGATCTCGGCGTGCGGCGCGAGAACATGGTGCTGGTGGACAGCAAGGGCGTGATCTACGAGGGCCGCACCGACGGGATGAACAAGTACAAGCAGGAGTTCGCCCGCCCCACGAAGCTGCGGACGCTGCGCGACGCGCTCCGCGGCGCCGACGCCTTCATCGGCGTCTCTTCCGCCGGCCTCATGACGCAGGACATGGTCCGGGACATGGGCGCGAACCCCATCATCTTCGCGATGGCGAACCCCGACCCCGAGATCACGCCGAAGGAGGTCTCGGACGTGCGCAAGGACGCGATCATGGCGACCGGGCGCTCCGACTTCCCGAACCAGGTGAACAACTGCCTCGGCTTCCCGTTCCTCTTCCGGGGCGCGCTCGACGTGCGCGCCCGCAAGATCAACGAGGAGATGAAGCACGCGGCGGTTCAGGCGCTCGCCGAGCTCGCGCGGCGCGGCGCGGCGGACATCCCGGAGGCGGTGGTGCGCGCGTACCCCGGCGAGAAGTTCGAATTCGGCGCCGACTACATCATCCCCAAGCCCTTCGACCCGCGGGTGTTGCTCACGGTCGCACCGGCGGTCGCGAAGGCGGCGATGGACTCCGGCGTCGCGCGCGTGCGCCTCGACCTCGCGTCCTATCGCGCGCGCCTCGAGGAGACGGCTCGCGAGCTCGCGCAGCTGTGACCGCGGGGAACGCGACGCCATGTCGGCCGACGAGAAGCTCAAGAAGCTCGACGAGATGAACGCCCGCGCCGCCCTCGGCGGCGGCGCGGAACGCATCCAGCGGCAGCACCAGGCGGGCAAGCTCACGGCCCGCGAGCGGGTCGAGCTGCTGCTCGACCCGGGGACCTTCGTCGAGACCGATCGCTTCAAGGTCCATCGCAACACCGACTTCGGGATGGCCGAGCAGAAGTACCTGGGCGACGGCGTCGTCACCGGGCACGGCAAGATCGACGGCCGTCAGGTGTTCCTGTTCGCCCAGGACTTCACGGTCTTCGGCGGCAGCCTGTCGGGCGCGTTCGCGGAGAAGATCTGCAAGATCATGGACCTCGCGATCAAGACCGGCGCGCCCGTGATCGGCTTGAACGACGGCGCCGGAGCGCGGATCCAGGAGGGCGTCGTGTCGCTGGGCGGCTACGGCGACGTGTTCCTGCGGAACGTGCTCTCGTCCGGCGTGATTCCGCAGATCTCCGCGATCATGGGCCCGTGCGCCGGCGGCGCCGTCTACTCGCCCGCGATGACCGACTTCATCGTGATGGTGAAGAACACCAGCTACATGTTCATCACCGGCCCCGACGTGGTGAAGACGGTGACGCACGAAGAGGTCACGGCCGAGCAGCTCGGCGGCGCCGTGACGCACGCGAGCCGGAGCGGAGTAGCGGACTTCGCGGCCAACTCCGAAGAGGAGTGCATCCAGACCATCCGCACCCTCCTCTCCTTCATCCCCCAGAACAACCTCGAGGATCCGCCCTTCGTTCCCACGAACGACGACGCATATCGACTCGAGCCGCGGCTGCGCACGCTCGTGCCGGACAATCCGAACAAGCCGTACGACATCAAGGAGCTGATCCAGCTCGTCGTGGACGACGGGGTGTTCTTCGAAACGCACGCCGCCTACGCCCGGAACATCGTCGTGGGCTTCTGCCGGTTCGGCGGCCGCTCCGCCGGCATCGTGGCGAATCAGCCGGCCTATCTGGCGGGCTGCCTCGACATCGACGCCTCGGCCAAGGCGGCGCGCTTCGTGCGCTTCTGCGACTCGTTCAACATCCCGATCGTGACCTTCGTGGACGTGCCCGGCTTCCTGCCCGGTACGAACCAGGAGTACGACGGCATCATCAAGCACGGCGCGAAGCTGCTGTACGCCTTCTGCGAGGCCACCGTCCCGAAGATCACCATCATCACGCGCAAGGCCTACGGCGGCGCGTACGTCGTCATGAGCAGCAAGCACATCCGTGGCGACGTCTCGCTCGCCTACCCGACGGCCGAGTTCGCCGTGATGGGCCCGGACGGCGCGGTGAACATCGTGTTCCGCGACGAGCTGAAGAAGGCCCGCGATCCGGTGGCTCGGAAGGAGGAGCTCGTGGCCGACTACCGCGAGAACTTCGCGAACCCCTACAAGGCCGCCGAGCTCGGGTACATCGACGCCGTGATCAAGCCCGAGGAGACGCGGCCCCAGATCATCCGTGCGCTCGAGATGCTCGCGAACAAGCGGGACCAGAATCCCGCGAAGAAGCACGGGAACATCCCGCTCTAGGCGGTCGGGGTCGCGGCCATGTTCAAGAAGATCCTGATCGCAAACCGCGGTGAGATCGCCGTCCGGATCATCCGCGCATGCCACGAGCTCGGTATCGAGGCGGTGGCGATCTACTCCGACGTCGATCGTGACGCGCTGCATGTCCGCTACGCGGACGAAGCCTATGCGTGCGGCCCCCCGCCCGCCGCGGAGTCGTACCTCAAGGCGGAGCGCGTCATCGAGATCGCCAAGAAGAGCGGCGCCGAGGCGATCCACCCCGGCTACGGCTTCCTGTCCGAGCGCGGCTTCTTCCCCGATCTCTGCCGTGACGCGGGGATCGTCTTCATCGGCCCCACGGGCGACGTCATGCGCACGATGGGCGACAAGGTGACCGCTCGGCAGACGATGGAGCGCGCGGGGGTTCCGATCGTCCCGGGCGTGACGGAGCGCATGACCGACGAGGCCGCGGAGCGGTGGATCCGGGACGTGGGCCCGCCCGTGATGATCAAGGCGAGCGCCGGCGGCGGCGGCAAGGGCATGCGCCTCGTGCGGGACGTGTCGGAGATCCGCCAGTCGCTTCAGCGGGCCCGCTCGGAGGCCAGGGCGTCGTTCGGGGACGACGGGCTCTACATCGAGAAGTTCATCGAGGAGCCGCGCCACGTCGAGATCCAGATCCTGGCGGACGGCCACGGCAACGTGATCCATCTCTTCGAGCGCGAGTGCTCCGTGCAGCGCCGCCACCAGAAGGTGATCGAAGAGGCTCCGGCGAACCGGATGACGCCCGAGCTGCGCGAGAAGATGGGAGAGGCCGCGGTCGCGGCGGCGAAGGCCGTCGGCTACCAGGGCGCAGGCACCTGCGAGTTCCTGGTGAACCCGCAGGGACACTTCTACTTCCTCGAGATGAACACCCGCGTGCAGGTGGAGCACGCGATCACCGAGGCGATCACCGGCGTCGACATCGTGAAGGCGATGATCCGCGTCGCCGCCGGAGAGCCGTTGGGCATCCGACAGGACGAGGTGTCGATCAACGGGCATGCGATCGAGGCCCGGATCTACGCCGAGGATCCCGACGCCAACTTCGCCCCGTCCCCGGGCGAGATCCTCGTGTATCGCGTTCCGGGCGGGCCCGGCATCCGAGTCGACAGCGGCGTCTATCAGGGCGCGCGCGTGACCGTCCACTACGACCCGATGGTCGCGAAACTCGTCACCTGGGGACACGATCGCAGCGAAGCGATCGACCGCATGAAGCGCGCGCTGTCGGAGTTCGTGGTGAAGGGCATCAAGACATCGATCCCCTTCCACCAGCGGGTGATGCGCCACCCGAAGTTCCTCGACGGCCACTACGACACCGGTTTCATCGACACCCATCTGAAGGGCAAGGAGCCGGCGGACGCGGGCGCCGGCGAGGCGCGTCGCGTCGCGACGATGCTCGCGGCCATCGTCGCGTACCGGCGCGACAAGGAGCGTGCAGAGCGTCTCGAGGCGCGGCCGGCGGCGGGTGCCGCCGAGAGCGCGTGGAAGCTCCAGGGCCGGCGCGCGCAGATGCGTGGCGGTCTCCGATGATCTACGAGATCTCCGAGGGCAGGGCCACCGCGCGCGTCGGGCTGCGCGAGCTCGGTGAAGACGTCTACGAGCTCACGCTCGACGGCAAGACCTACCAGCTCGACGCGGCGAAGAGCGGCCGCACGATCTATTCCGTGATCGAGAACGGCCACCAGTGGGAGGCGATGGTGGACGAGCGTGGCACGACCGGCTTCGACGTGCTGATCGCCGGTCGCCTGTTCCATCTCGAGGCCATGGACGAGCGCCGCAAGCTGCTCTCGCAGACCTCGAAGGTCCTGGCGGAGGGCAAGCAGGTCATCACGGCGCAGATGCCGGGCAAGATCGTGAAGGTCGCGGCAGCGGTCGGAGACACGGTCGCGGAAGGCCAGGGTCTGGTCGTGATCGAGGCCATGAAGATGGAGAACGAGATCCCGTCGCCCATCGACGGCCGCGTGACCGAGGTGGCCGTGCGCGAGGGCGAGACGGTCGAGACGGGCGCCACCCTGCTCGTGGTCGAGCCCGCGATCGAGCCCGAGACCTGATCCGGGGGGGCGCCGGTGTGAGCGCGCTTTCGAGCCCCGGTCGTGCCCCCCTCCCCGTCCTCTTCGACACCGACATCGGGAGCGATGCCGACGACGCCGTCGCGCTCGGACTCCTGCTCGCCTCCCCCGAGGCCGTCGACCTCGTGGCCGTCACGACGGTGGCGCGCGACACCGTCCTGCGTGCCCGGACCGCGGCCAGGCTCCTGGGCCTCGCGGGACGCACGGAGCTCGACGTCTGCGTCGGCGAGCGCGAGCCGCTGCTGCGCAAGGCGCGCTACCCGGATTGGGGCCACGAGGGGAAGGGTCTCCCCGACGGCCCCGATGCGCGCATCACCGACGAGCCCGCCCCCGAGCGCATCGTGCGCGCGGCGCGCGAGGTGCCGGGCCTCGAGCTCCTCGCGGTCGGCCCGCTGACGAACGTCGCGCGCGCGCTCGCCCTCGACCCCGAGCTCCCGCGCAGCGTGGCGGGTCTCACGATCATGGGCGGTCACGTGCGCCGCGTCGCAATCGGCCGCAAGGTCTTCGCGCCGGGCATCGACTACAACCTGTGCTCCGACCCCGAGGCCTCCTGCGCGGTGCTCGGCGCCGGGTTCCGCACGACGCTCGTCACCGCCGACGTGACGCTCCAGGTCTGGCTGCGCTCGCCGGACCTCGCACGCCTGCGCGCCTCGAAACGGCCGGTCGTGCGAGCGATCGCCGAGCTCGCGGCGATCTGGGCTCCCGTTCAGCAGAAGCTCTTCACGGACATGGGCGGGGAGATGGATCCCGACAACCAGGGCTTTCTCCACGATCCGCTCGCGGCGCTCGCGCTGATCGACCCGAGCCCGCTCCAATTCGAAGATCTGCGGATCGTGACGACGGTGGAGCACGGAACGCTGCGCACGATCGAGGTCGCGCCCGGGGCGGGCCTCGGCCTTCCGGCGCGCGTCGCAACTGCGGTGGACGTGCACGCGGCCGAGCGCGCGATCGTGGATCGTCTCACGCGGGAGTGATCTGGCTCCGCTCGGCGCCCGCGTCCGGCGCCGGGCGCCGACGTCCGAACACCCAGGCCACGGCGACGCCCAGCAGGTACAGGCCCACGAGCGGCCCCGCGAGGAGCGTCTGCGTCACCACGTCGGGTGTGGGCGTCAGCACCGCCGCGATCACGAACGCGCCGAGCACGGCGTACTTCGTGCCGCTCCAGAGCTGACGCGCGTCGACGATCCCGGAGAGCGCCAGGAAGAAGACCACGACGGGGAGCTCGAATGCGACCCCGAACGCGAGGAACATCTGGGTCGTGAACGAGAACACCTCGCTCATGCGCCATGCGGACACGACGATGCTGCTCTCGAACTGCGCGAAGAACGTGAACATGATCGGGAAGACCACCGCGTAGCCGAACGCCGCGCCGCTCAGGAAGAGCAGCGTCGAGACCAGCACGAACGGCACTGCGACGCGCTTCTCCTGCGGGTAGAGCCCGGGCGAGATGAAGCCCCAGACCTGCCAGAAGACGACGGGCAGCGCCATCACGACGCCCGCGAGCAGGGCGCACTTCATGTACGTGAAGAAGATCTCGCCCGGGGCGATCGCCTGGAGCTTCCCCCCGTCCGGCGCGAGGGCCACCAGCGCGGGGCGCATCAGGAAGCCGAAGATCTCCTCGCGATAGCTCCAGGACGCCGCAGCGCCCACGCCCCACGCGAGCAGCAGCTTGAAGATCCGGTTGCGCAGCTCGGCGAGATGGGCGGTCAGCGGAAGCTTGGCGTCATCCACCGGCGGGCGGCTCGGGCCGCGTCGCCTGCGCATCGGGGGGCGCGGCGGGCTGCGCCGCGGCGGTCTGTACCGGGGCCGGCGGTGCCGCGTGGTGCGGCGGGTCGGGCGGCGGCGAGAGGAACTGCTCTCGCAGATCGGTGGAGGCCCGTCGGAACTCAGCGAGCCCCTTGCCGAGCGAGCGAGCGAGCTCCGGCAGCCGGTTCGGACCGAAGACGAGCAGGGCCACGACCAGGATGAGGATCAGCTCGGGCATCCCGATGCCGAACATGGGCACCTCGGGCGGGCGGGGGGCCCGGATGACCCGAATCTAGGCCAGCGTGGGACGGGGTGCTATGCGGTCGCGATGGCCGCCGGCGCGTCGTGGCGGACGAAGGTCACGCCGCGCTTTGCGTCACACAGAACGGTCACGCCGAGCCACACGCCGCCGTCCGCGTCGGGACGGCACCAGGCGACGCGGGCGAGCGAGTCCTGAGTCGGCCGGCCGTCGATGCATCGCACGGTGATGCGGAGGAGGGAGCCGACCGGCTCTGCGGCCTCCGCCCCGAGGCACATCCCCGAGAGCGAGAGGTCGCGCGTGAACGCCGCGCGCTTCCGCTGGTCCGCACGGACCCGCGGAAACGGCGCGTATTCCACGAGCCGGACGATTTCCTCGCGCTGCTCCCGCCGCAGCGGCGCCTGCCGTTGCAGAGAGGCTTCGCTGGTTGCGAAGTCGAGCGCGAGCTGCCCCCATTCCTCCGACATCACCTGCCCCCCCGAGCCTACGATTGCGTCGACGAGCCGGCCGACTCGTTCCACTGAGGGACCGTTGCCACCACGTCGGCCACGAGCTCCACGTCCACGTCGCAGGCGCCGGCCTCGACGAGCACCAGGAACTCCTTTGCGAGCGCGGGATCGAACTGGACGCCGGCGAAGCGCTGGAGCTCGCGCAAGACGACCTCGCGCGGGAGCGCCCTGCGGTACGGCCGGTCGCACGTCATGGCATCGAACGCGTCTGCCACGTGGATGATCCGCGCGCCGAGCGGGATGTCGTCGCCGTGCAGCCCGTCGGGATATCCGCTGCCGTCCCACCATTCGTGGTGGTGGCGGATCGGAGCGGCGATGCCCGTCGCGATCCCGAGCGGCTCGACCAGCCGCGCCCCGATCTCCGGGTGTCGCTCCACGACCGCGCGCTCGGTCGGATCGAGCGCGCCGGGCCGGAGGAGCAGGTCGGTCGGGACGCCGATCTTCCCGAGATCGTGGAGGAAAGCCGCTAAGCGAACGTGTTCCTGTTCCTTCGAGGAAAGGCACAGCCGCTCCGCCAGCAGCCCGGCGTAGAGGGCGACGCGGCGTGCATGCCCCCGCATGTAGCGGTCCTGACTCTCGATCGTCTCCGCGAGCACCTCGAGGAACGCGGAGGTGCGCGCCGAGTCGTCCCGCCCGCGCGGCGTGCCGCCCGCGCGCTCGATCACCGCGCCGAGCGTTCCGCGGAGCCGGGGGCTGCGCGCGACGTCGGCGAGGAGGGAGCGCACGTCGCGCTGCCGGTCGACCACCGAGCCCAGGGCCTCCAGGAAGGTCACCAGCTGCCGATGGCCGTGCCGGCGCTCCAGCGCGCGCTGGAGCGCCCCCGTCACCTGCACCACGTCGAAGGGCTTCTGGAGGTAGTCCGAGACCCCGTAGCGGATGCCGAGCGCCGCCGTCTCCACGGTCCCGTAGCCTGTGATCACCACGACCTCCGCCTGCGCGAACTCGCGCCGGATGGTCGACATGAGCTCCGCGCCCTTCACGCCGGGCATGTTGAGGTCGAGGGTGACGAGGTCGATCGGCACGGTCCGCAGGAGCTCGAGGGCCTCGGAGCCGTTCTCGGCCATCAGGACGCGATGTGCGGGTTCGAGGATCATGCGCAGGGACTCGCGGGGACCCCGCTCGTCGTCCACGACGAGCACGGTCGGTCGGTCCAGGATGGGCTCCACGCGTCACCTCCGGCTTTGTGATGCAGCGCACATCGCAAGACGTGTGCCAGTGCGAGGACCGACCGGCGATCGGCGACGCAAGTCTGCGTTACCGCAGGGGGAATGCTCCGTACAGAAGTGCGCAACTCCGTTCGCGCGGCCGGCGGGAAGTGTTCCGATTGGAACATCCGGAGCGCCCAGAACGCTGGGAAGGGGTGGCAACTACTCGAACCGACGAAGGTTTTCAGTCCGTTCCGGACGGAACGTCGGATTCGCCGGGATCCGAGGGCTTTTCGCCAGGGGGGACGAGGCCGAAGCGATCCATCTTCAGCTTCAGGAGGCGGCGCGTGATCGCGAGCGACTCCGCGGCGCGGGTCTGGTTCCAGCCGGCCCGCTCGAGCGCCTCGATCACGAGGTCCGCTTCGAAACGGGCGACGGCGTCCTCGAGGCCCAGGGCGCCCGTGCGCAGCTCCTCGCGGACGGCGCTGAGCCGGTCCGTCCGAACCACCTCCGGCGGGAGGTCGGCGAGCTTCACCACGTCGTCGTCGCTGAGGGCGACGGCCCGCTCGAGGGCGTTCTCGAGCTCGCGGACGTTGCCCGGCCAGCCGTAGCGCTCGAGTGCGGCGAGAGCCGCCGGATCGATGCGCATCGCGACGCGGCCGGCCTCGGCGGCCGCCCGCGCGAGGTAGTCCTCGGCGATGAGTCTCACGTCCTCCCGCCGATCGCGTAACGGGGGCAGCGCGATCGGGACCACGTGGATCCGGTAGTAGAGGTCGGAGCGGAACCGGCGCGACGCCACGTCCTGCTCGAGATCCCGGTGCGTCGCGGATACCAGGCGGACGTCCACGGGGATGGACGCGCCGCCGCCGAGGCGCTCGATCGCCCGCTCCTGGAGCGCGCGCAGCAGCTTCGCCTGCACGGTCGCGGAGAGCTCCCCGATCTCGTCGAGAAAGAGCGTGCCGCCCGAGGCCAGCTCGAAGCGTCCGAGGCGACGCTCTCGTGCGTCGGTGAACGCGCCCCGCTCGTGCCCGAAGAGCTCGCTCTCGATCAGCGTGTCTGGGATCGCCGCGCAGTTGATTGCGACGAACGGACCGTCGCGCCGCGGTCCCATCTCGTGCAGCGCGCGCGCCACGAGCTCCTTGCCGGTGCCGCTCTCGCCGGTGATCAGCACGTTCGCCCTCGACTGCGCCACGCGCTCGATCGTCCGGAAGACGTCCTGCATGCGATCGCTCCGCCCGATCATCCGACCGAAACGGTGGCGCCCGCGCACCTCGTCGCGCAGGCGGACCACCTCGCGCTCGAGCTCGCTGCGCTCGAGGAGGCGGCGCACCTTGATCCGGAGCGCGTCCGACTCGAACGGCTTCGTGACGTAGTCCGCGGCGCCGAGCTTCATGGCCTCGACGGCGGTGGCCACGGTCTTCGTCGCGGACAGCACCACGACGGGCGGGAGCTTGCCGCGCTCCGAGAGCTCGGCGAGCAGCTCGAGGCCGCTCCGCCCGGGCATCACGAGGTCGAGCAGGATGACGTCGGCCGGGGCCGCAGCCAGGGCCTCGAGGGCGAGCTCGACCGTCTCCGCGGTCGCGACCTCGCACTCGTCCTTGAGGAGCATCCGCAGGGACTCCCGGACGCCGGGCTCGTCGTCGACGATCAACACGCGGGGCATTACGGCGCGCAAGTTACTACCCCGGGTCGGTGGGGGGAACCGCCAATCAGGCCCGGCTCGCGCGCCGGGCAGGCGCGCGCCAGATCTTGCCCGGCCGCGCGCTGCCCCGGCGCGCGAGTCAGGCCGGGAGGTCGATCAGGATCACGGTCTCGTCGGCGTCCGATGAATCGACCGTGAGACGCCCGCCGAGATCGCGCACGACCGACTCTGCCAGCACGATCTCGAGCGCGGTCTCCGCGAGCGACACGCCCTCGACCCCGGGCTTGCGCGCGATCCGGACCGGGCTGTGGTAGCGGAGGAGGACGCGAACCGAGGGCGCGCCCCGCAAGCCCGATGCATGGTGCTTCGAGGCGAGGTAGAGATCGCCGCGATCGGGTACGAGCTCGAGCGCCTTGTCGAGCAGCGCGCCCAGTGCGAACTGGAGGTGCGCGGCATCGCCGCGCGCCGTCGGCTGGCTGCGGTCGAGCTCCTTCAGCACCAGCAGACGTCGGCGCTCGATCGCGTCCCGGTGTCCCTCGAGCAGCGCGTCGAGGATCCCGGCGACGTCCACGGCGCCTTCCCGCGCGGGACCGAGGTCGACGAACTCCGTGAGCCGGTCGAGCGTCAGCTCGATCCGACGGACGTCGCTGCCCACGCGCTGCGCGAACGTGGCGCGGAACTCGGGGTCGCCGAAGCGCTCCGGCAGGAGCTGGGCCAGCGTGCGGATCGGGACGAGCGGATTCCGGAGCTCGTGGGCGAGCGCGCCGAGGACGCGGCGTGCGAGCGCGTCCTCCTCGACCGCCTCGACCTCCTCGATCTCGTCGGACGCGGCCTCGGGGGGCGCCTCGAGCGCCTCGGCCCGACCGGGGGGCGCGGCGGGAGGGCCGGGGTAGTGGGAGGCCGTCGGGGTGGGCGGCTGGGCCTCCGCCGCGGGCTCGAAGAACGGCGGCAGGTCCTCCCTGGGCGCCACTTCCAGGGGGCCCGGTCCGCCGTCGCGGTCGAACCTCAGCTGATCGGCGGTGATCGGGTCCGAGGCGTCGGCTGCGAGCGTCCGCAGCACGACGTTCTCGAGCTCGCGCAGGTTGCCCGGCCAGGGATACTCGCGCAGCGCCGCGAGCGCGCTCTCGGCAAACCGCCTCGGCCGCTCGCCGTGGGTGGCCGCCCAGGCGAGCCCGGTCTCGCCGACGAGCGCCGGGACCAGCCTCGGCCGCTCGCGCACCGGCGGGATGCGGATCGCGATCCCGGCGAGCGCGTCGAGGAGCGGGGGCTCGGCGGCGGGGAGCGGTGGAGTGTCGCTCGCGGTGCCGATCCAGCGCAGCCAGGTCGTGTGCGGCACCCCCTCGGGCGGCGCGATCTCGATCCAGCTCTGCACCTCGCTCTGCAGCGCCGGAGCCAACCGATCCACCTCCTCGAAGCACACCGTCAGCGAGGTCTGCGCGCGGGGCCGCGCCGCACTCCGCGCGATCTCCGCCACGATCTCGTGCGCGCTCGTCGCCGTGGGACACGCGATCGCGACGAACGCCCCGCCGGTCGTGCCGCCAAAGGCGTGCACGTAGCGCGCGAGGAGTCCACGCCCCGTGCCCGGCTCGCCGCGCACCAGCAGCGGGACCCGCGCCAGGTGCGGATCCAGGGCGCGCAGCACCTCGGGCAGGTCGAGATCGGCGAACCAGCGCGCGAAGCGGGCCGCGAGACCGTCGCGCGTCCGCCGCTCGGAGAGGGGGTCGGCCCGGCGGCGGAGCCGTCCGGTCGCGATCGCCGCGCGCAGGCTGCGAGCGTCGGGCGGGAAGGCGAAGAGGTCGGGATGGAGCGTGTCGAACAGCCGGCGCGCCTCGGGCAGATCGACCGCCTCGGGGACGAGCACCCAGGCGGCGCTCCGGAGCCGCGGGGCGAAGCGGTGGGCGAACTCGAGCTCGGCCTCGAAATCGCCCGCGACACCGAGGAGGATGACATCGGGATCGGGCGAGCTCTCGAAGGCGCGATCACCGGGCGCACCGGCGACGGCGTCCGCCTCCGCGGCGAGCCGCGTGAGCGCGAGCCTGCGGCCCGGGTCCCGGTGCACGATCCAGAGTGCAGCCATGCGTCCGAAGCTTCCTGAGCGCGGGAATCGCGGGCGCGCCTCCGCCCGTGCAGCGCGCGCGCCGATCCATGCCTGCGACGGCAAGTCGTATGCCAAGCCCGTCTCGCTCGCAGCAGGGCGGCAAGGGGGTCCGCCAAGCCCGGCCGCCGGGTCGGAAATTCGGGACGCCGGCGCTGCGTTGCAGGCGCCTCGCGGGAAACGCGGTTGCCCGCGCGGGCGTCATTCTAAGGAAAACTTTGCCACAGCTGGAGGCGGCTCCGACGTTGAACCCCGCCCGGCGCTCTGCGAGAGTACGAACGATCCCGAACAGCCACGGAGCGCGCGTGCACGGAAGCCCGAGCCGACTCGACAGCGGCCTCACGGTTCGACTCCGGAACTGGTTCGAACGCCCCTACGACGACGCGATCTCCGCCGCCCGCACCTGCTACTCGCCCCGGGTCGTGTTCGCCGACGAGATCACCGACCAGCAGCGTCGGAGCATCGGCCCCCTCACGTACTTCGGTGGACACCATACGGTGTATCAGCACGCCACCTTCGAGTTCGCGTTGTCGGGTCTCTCCCGGCAGGTGGTCTGGTGCTTCCTCCATGCCTTCCCGTTCTACAACAGCGAGCAGCAGAGCCAGCGCTACGTGCGCCTCGACGAGGCGCACGCGCACGTTCCTGGCGGGCTGCGCGGCGAAGCGCTCGCCGTGTACGAGCAGGCAATCCTCGGCGCGTGGGAGGCCTACCGGGAGCTGTCGCGGCGCCTCCAGCCCGTCACCCTCGGGATCCTCGGCGACCTCTGGCGGCTGAAGGAGCGCCAGTCGAAGGCGTTCGGTCGCAACGTCCGCCGCGAGTCGGAGAAGAAGGCGATCGAGACCGCGCGCTACGTGCTGCCGATCGCCTGCCACACCGCCATGGTCTACACGGTGTCGGGGATCGTGCTGCACCGCCTGCGGCGCATGGCGGCGGCCTGCGACGCGCCGGACGAGGCGCGCGCGGTCGTCGACGCGATGATCGGCGAGGTCGAGAAGCGCGACCCGGCGTTCTTCCGCGAGATCGGCGAGGCGCCGCTGGCCCTCGAGGAGATCGTGGAGCGCTCGGCCCCGGCGGCCCCGGGGTCTGCGGTGCGGACCGCAGCCAGGGTCGCCGCGGCGTTCGACGCGAGCCTCGAAGGGCGCCGCTCGAAGCTCGTCGACCACGGCCCGCGCGCGCCGCGCGTCGTCGCAGAAGCGGTGCGGGGCGTGCTCGCGCGCCCCGACCTCTCCGATGACGACGCGCTCGCGCTCGCGCTCGATCCGCGCCAGAACCGGTACCGCCTCGACACGTTGAACGTGTCGATGCACTCCCCGCTCATGCGCACGCTCGACCACGCGCACTACACGTTCCGCAAGCGGCTCTCCCACAGCGCCGACTCGCAGGACCAGCGACACCGCATGGTGCCGGGCTCCCGACCCCTGCTCTCGCGCAGCGTGCCGGCCGCGGTCGACGTGATCGAGCCCGAGCTCGTGGCGTCGGAGCCCGCTGCGCACGCGGTGTTCCGCGAGTCCGTCGAGGCGGCGTTCGATGCGCGGGCGCGCCTCCTCGCGCTGGGCGCCTCGCCGGAACACGCCCTGTACGTGCTGCCGAACGCGCTCACCGTGAGATTCGAGGAGTCGGGATCGCTGCTCCACCTGCTCCACAAGTGGACCATGCGCACCTGCCTGAACGCACAGCGCGAGATCTGGGAGGCGAGCATGGACGAGATCGAGCAGGTGCGCGCCGTCCATCCCGAGCTGATGCGCCACGTCGGTCCCCCGTGCGCGGTGCGCGACGGGCTCGTGTCACCCCGCTGCACCGAGGGCACCCACTTCTGCGGCGTTCCGGTGTGGCGCACCTTCCCGGCGATCGAACGGAGGATCTGATGGCAGGCAGGGTCGGGGCGCGGCTCCGGCGTGCGCTCGTGATCGCGCTCGCAGGGATGATCGGTCCCACGCTTCTCGTCGGCTCCGCCGCGGCGGAGGCGGTCGATCTCGATGGCACGTGGTTCGTGCTGATGCACTACCGCGACGAGGCGACCGGGAAGCCGGAGCAGCAGCGCTGGGACGACCGCGTATGGAAGTTCGAGACGAAGGGCAAGGAGCTCGTCTGGACGGAGTACCCGATCGTCGTGTTCAACGACGACACGGGTCGATTCGAGGACACGGGCGGCCACGTCTCGCGGATCCTCGGTGCGTGGGAGCCGAACGCCGCCCAGCTCGCCGAGATCAAGCAGGGCCTCCAGGTGAACCCGCGCGGCATGAAGAAGAAGACGCTGAAGGGATCGGACGGGAAGGGCTGGAGCTCGGGCGGCGGCGGCGCCCCCGCGTCTGTCGGCTACATCACCTACACCGAGACGTGGAAGATCACCGGCCCGCCCGACAAGCCGGTGTTCACGCGGCTCGACGTCCTCGGGTCCGCCGGCGCCGAGGGGATGGAAGGCAAGACCGAATACACCACGCAGACCGTCGAGTCGGGCGGCGCCGTGCTCCAGGGCACGTTCGAGCGCGACGGGACCAGGCACGGGACGTTCCGGCTGATCCGCGCCGGCGAGACCGGCCTCGTCGCCGCCGACGGCAAGACCCCGAACGAGAAGGTGCGAGAGCGCATCCAGGAGCGGCTGCGCGAAGAGCTCGGCAAGCCCGACGCGACCCCCGAAGAGCTGGAGAAGCTGCTGCGGGAGCGCGGCGACACCGAATGACCGCACGCCAGGCGCGTCCGGGGTGCGCCGTGCCGGTGCGCCGGGCGGACGTGGACGACCTCGATCCGCTGGTGGCGCTCTGGACGGCGGTTGCCGATCACCACGCACGCTTCGACCCGCACTACCGGCTTCGCGACGGAGCGGCTCCCGAGGTGCGTGAGCTGCTGCGCGCCGTGCTGCGCGATCCCGAGGCCGCGGCGTGGCTCGCCGACCCGGCGGCCGGGGGCGGCCCGACCGGCTTCTGTCTCGCGCGCATCGACGAGGCGCCGCCGATCCTCCAGGAGACCCGGCGCGCGGAGATCACGGACCTCTACGTCCGTCCCGCGGCGCGCCGTCGTGGTGTCGGCCGCGCCCTCGTCGCCGCGGCGCGCGCATTCGCGCAGGATCGTGGAGTCCGTCGCATCGAGGCGCGCGTCGCGCACGCCAACGCCGAGGGGCAGCGATTCTGGCGCGCGCTCGGCTTCGGCGATTTCGTGGACGTGCTCGACCTCCGCCTGTAATCTCTCCCACCGCGCGCGCGGCAGCGTGCGTCGCGTCAGCAGATCGTCCACCCGGGAGCCCCGATGACCGCCGAAGCGCCCCTGAACCCCCTCGCCCAGGAGCTGAACGCCGTCCTCGAGAAGCACGCGCCGGAGGTGCTGGCGATGCTGTCGCCCCTCGGCCGCCGGCTCTACTTCCCGAAGGGCATCCTGTCGCAGAGCGCCGAGGCGAAGCAGAGGGCGAAGCGCTTCAACGCCACGATCGGCATCGCGACCGAGGGCAAGGGCGCGATGTACCTGCCGTCGATCCAGGCGCACCTCTCCGGCATCGCGCCCGGCGACGCGTTCAACTACGCGCCCCCGGCGGGCCGCGCGGAGCTGCGCGAGCGCTGGAGGGAGAAGCTGATCGACGAGAATCCGTCGCTGCGCGGGAAGTCGTTCGGGCTGCCGATCGTGACCAGCGCCATCACGCACGGGCTCTCGCTCGTCGGAGATCTCCTCGTCGGCGCGGGCGACCGGCTCGTGCTGCCCAACCACCTGTGGGGCAACTACCGCCTCACCTACGAAGTGCGTCTCGGCGCGAAGATCGAGACGTTTCCGTTCTACTCGGGCAAGGGCTTCCATCTGGAGGCCTTCGCGAACGCGCTCGCGACGAACGCGGCGGACCGAGACAAGCTGATCGTGCTGCTCAACTTCCCGAACAACCCGACGGGCTACATGCCGACCGAGCCGGAGGGCGAGGGCATCGTGCGCGCGCTCGAGGCGCAGGCGAAGGCCGGCACGAAGCTGGTCGTCGTGCTCGACGACGCCTACTTCGGCCTCTTCTACCACCTCGGCGGTCGCTCGATGACGGAGTCGCTCTTCGGACGCGTCACGAACCTGCACCCGAACCTGCTCGCAGTGAAGCTCGACGGCGCGACCAAGGAGCTGTTCGTGTGGGGCCTGCGCTGCGGGTTCATCACCTTCGGTCCGGGTCGGAAGGAGGGCGCGGAGGCGGTCACGGCAGCGCTCGACGCGAAGACGCGGGGCGCGATCCGCGGCGCCATCTCGAACAGCCCGCAGCTCTCCCAGACGCTGATCGAGCAGGCGCTCGCATCGTCGTCGATCGCCGAGGAGCGGAAGCAGAAGGCGGAGACGCTGCGCACGCGCGCGGCGAAGGTGTACGAAGTGGTGCACCAGCCGAAATTCGCCGGAAGCTGGGAGGTCTACCCGTTCAACAGCGGCTACTTCATGTGCCTCCGCGTGAAGGGCGTCGACGCGGAGAAGCTCCGGGTCCATCTGCTCGACCGGCACGGCGTGGGTCTCATCTCGACGAGCCCGACCGACATCCGCGTGGCGTTCTCGTGCCTCGAGGTCGAGGAGATCGAGCCGCTGTTCGAGGTCGTCCACCAGGCCATCGGCGAGCTCCGCGTCTAGCCTGGCGGGCTGTCGAGGAGCGTGATCGCGTTCCTCGGCAGCGTCACTTCGGCGCGGCGAGTTCTTCGAGGATCCGCACCATCGTCCGCACGCCGCGGTCGAGGTTCTGGACGGAGATGCGCTCGTTCGGGCCGTGGATGCCGTGGCTCTCCGACGGCGGCAGCCACCGTGGCACGAACCCGTACGACACGATCCCCACGTCGCGGAAGTAGTGCGCGTCGGTGAAGCCGGCGATCACTCGCGGGGCCACCACCGCGCCAGGATCCGTCTCTGCCGCCACCTTCTCGATCGCGCGAAACAGCGCGGTGTCTACCGGGGAGCTCCTGGCCGAGAACTCGAGCAGCGGGTCGACCGACACTCCGGGATCGTCGATGGCGGAGCGCATCTCGTCGGCGAAGTCCTCGCAGCGCTCGCCCGGCAGGAGCCGCGCGTCGAGGTGCGCGAACGCCTCGGCCGGGAGCACGTTGGTCTTCGGCGCGCCCTGGAGGACTGTGATGGTGACGGTGTTGCGCACGAGCGCGTTCTGTCCGCGGTCGGAGAGGAAGCGGTTCCGGAAGGCCGGGTCGTTCTCGAGCGCATTCGACAGGTTCTGGAAGCCCGCGCGGTCCTCCGGCGCCGCATAGGGCGCGAGCTTCGCGAACATCGTCGCGACCTCGGGCACCACGCGCACCTCGGTCTCGAACTCGCGCACGCGCGCGAGCGCTTCGAGCAGGCGCGGCACCGCCGCGTCCCGCGGCTCGGCGCTGCTGTGGCCAGGGGTTCCGTGCGCCGTGATGCGGATCCAGCACGGCGTCTTCTCGACGACCGAGACCCCCCAGACCGGCGGCATGTTCCCGTTCGGAAGCAGCACGCCCCCGCCCTCGGTGAGCAGGTACTCGGCGTTGGAGAGGAGCTCCGGGTGCTCCCGTACGAACCAGCCCGCGCCGTCCTGGCCGCCCGTCTCCTCGTCCGGGGTGGCCAGGAAGATCACGTCGCGATCGAGGGGCTGCTGGCGGCGCGCGAGCTCGACCAGCGTCAGGAGCTGGACCACGGCGACGCCCTTGGCGTCGAGGGCGCCCCGGCCCACGACGTAGCCCCCCCCGGACACGCCCTCGAAGGGGGCGACGGCCCACTCGCTGTCGTCCGCGGGAACCACGTCGAGGTGCGCGAGCAGGACGATCGGACGCCCCCGGCCGGTGCCCTTCACCCGCGCCCAGACCGCCGCGCGCCCGACCTTGGACTCGCCCGCCGGGGTCTCGATCACGCGCGCCTCGATCCCCTCGCTGTCGAGCACGCTGGCGAGATACGCAGCCAGGGGCTCCTCGTCACCGGGGGGGTTCACGGTCCGGTAGCGGATCGACTGGGAGAGGATCGCGGCCGCGGCCCCCGGCAGGTCCTGTGCGGGATCTGGGAAGGAGGGGCGCGACCAGGACGCGCAGCCCGGGAGCCCCGTCACGAACCCCACGCCGAGGAGCACGCACACCAGAGCCGCTTTGGGGTGGGCTGCTCGCACGACCGCCTATCGGGCTTCCCGCGAGGGGAGGTTCCCTCGCTGGATCGGGACGTTGGGGCAAACCCTGCGGCCGGCAAGTAGTTCTTCGATTGTGACGAGGCGCACAGTTTTTTTCAGGGGGAGGCCGTATCTACCAGCGCACCTGCGCGCTCGCTGGCGAGTATACCCCCGGCGGCTGGAGCGCAGCGAGGTGGACGGAGAAATGAAGGGGCTGCATGCGGAACCGCCACCTGCGTTCGTCGCTTCGCCATCTGCCGCTCCTGGCGGCAGCACTCCTCGTCCTCGTCCCCGACATCCGCGCGGATGAGGCTCCGGTGTGCTCCCCCGCGGGCGTCCTCGCTTCCGCGGCAGTCGGCGAGGCGACCGTGGTCGCCGCGCTCGCGCTGCCCGACTGGTCCGCGTTCGACGTCGCGGCGCCCGTCCTGCCCGACGTGGCGGCCCGCGTCGCGGCTCCCCCGGCGGTTCAGGCGGCCGCCGTCATCCCGCACGTCCTCTCCGGCACGATCGTCTCGGGCGGCTCCTTCGCAGCCGCGCTGCGCCGCGCCGGCGTCGGGGCTCCGACCGTAGACGCGATCGTGCGTCAGATGGACTCGATCTTCGACTTCCGCCGCGCTCGTCCGGGCGACCACTACACGCTCGTGCGTAACGCCGAAGGGAGCATCGTCGAGTTCACGTACGACTCGGTCTCGCACGAGAAGTACCGCGTCTTCCGCCAGGGCACCGCGCTCGTCGCGGAGAAGAAGGGCGGCGAGTTCGTCCGCCGCACCGCGCGGCTCGCCGGGATCGTGACGTCGACGCTCTACGATGCGATCCAGGGCCTCGGCGAGGCGCCGTCGCTCGCGCACGACTTCGCCGACATCTTCGCCTACGACGTCGACTTCGCGCGCGGCCTCCAGCGCGGCGACGAGTTCCAGATCCTCTACGAGCGTCTCTACCGGACGGATGCGAGCGGTCACGAGCGCTTCGTGCGTCCGGGCCGCATCCACGCGGCGAAGTACCAGGGCCGCAGCGGCGAGCACACGGCCATCTACTTCCAGAGCGACACGGGACACGGCGGCTACTACCGCCCCGACGGGACCCCGATGCGGCGCAGCTTCCTCGTCGCGCCGCTCCAGTACACGCGCATGACGTCGAACTTCTCGGCGGCGCGGTTCCACCCGATCCTCAAGTACACGCGGCCGCATCCCGGCATCGACTACGCCGCTCCGGAGGGCACCCCGCTCTGGTCGGTGGGCGACGGCAAGGTCATCCAGATGGGCTGGATGGGCGGTTACGGGCAGCTCGTCACGATCGAGCACGCGAACGGTTACACGTCCTACTACGCGCACATGTCGCGGTTCGCGAAAGGTCTGAAGGTGGGCTCCACCGTCCGCCAGAAGCAGGTGATCGGCTACGTCGGGCAGACGGGGCTCGCGACCGGGCCGCACGTCTGCTTCCGGATGGCGAAGGACGGCGTGTACGTGAACCCCGCCAGCCTGCGGGCAAAGGGCGTCGTGCTCGAGTCCGCGGCGAACGACAAGGAGTTCCGGGCGACCCGGCAGACGCTCCTCGCGGGCCTCCGCTCCAGCCAGTTCGTCGCGATCGACGAGGCCCTCTAGCCGCTCCGCGCCCGGTCCCGCCCTCGGGCCGGCGTTTTGCCCCGGCCCCGGGAGGTGTGCGAGGATCGTCCCGATGGCGTCCCCCACGTCCTCGCCGGTCACGCCCCTGCGCGCGCGCCTGGAAGAGATCGGGCGCAAGCTCGGCGCCGAGGAAGCTGCGCACCGGGCGGCCCTCGACGACGCCCGCCGCCGCGCGGAGTCGCTGCACAGGGAGGTCTCCGACGCCCTCGCCGCCTTCCATGCCGCCGCTGCATCGAGCGGCGCTCCGCATCTGCGCATCGAGGTGTCCCCCGTGCGGCTCGACGACAAGCACGTGCGTGCGATGGAGTTCGAGCTGCGACGCGGGCGCCATGTCGCCATCGTCACCGTGAAGAGCCGCGGCGACGTGACCCTCGTGGGGCCGTTCCGGGCCGGCAAGACCGAGGGGCCGTGTCTCACCTTTCCGTTCTCCGCCGAGTGCGAGCTCGCAGACGCCCTCGGCGGCTTCCTCGAGCGCTTCCTCGATGACGCGGTGACGCCGTGACGCTGGATCGCGCGCGCACGGAGCTCGATCGCCCGATCGAAGGTGTGGGCGACCTCGTGTCCTATTTCCGCGGGGCCGAGAAGCCGGCGCCGGAATGGCGGATCGGGGTCGAGAACGAGAAGCTGTCGCTCGGCCGCGCCCTCAAGCCCGTGCCGTATGGCGGGACGGAAGGCGTCGCTGCCGTGCTGCGCGCGCTGGCGGAGCGTTCGCGCTGGCGCCCGGTGTCGGAGGGCGCGGACCTCATCGCGCTCGAGGGGGAAGGCGCGAGCATCACGCTCGAGCCCGGCGGTCAGCTCGAGCTGTCCGGGGCGCCGCTTCGCACCGCCCATGAGACGGCGCGCGAATTCCGCGCGCACCTCGCGCTCGTCAAGGAGGTCTCGGAGCCGCTCGGCCTCTCCTGGCTCGCCCTGGGCGTGCAACCGCTCCACGACGTGTCCGAGCTCCCGCGCATGCCCAAGGAGCGCTACCGGATCATGCGCGACTTCCTGCCTCCGCGCGGGTCGCTCGCGCTCGACATGATGCACGCCACCGCGAGCGTCCAGGCGAGCTTCGACTACGCCGACGAGCCCGACATGGTCGCCAAGCTCCGCACGGCGCTCGGCGTCACGCCCATCGTCGCGGCGCTGTACGCGAACTCGAGCCTCTCGGCCGGCAAGGGGACGGGCTTCGTCTCGCGGCGCATGCACATCTGGCGCAACACCGATCCGGATCGGTGCGGCGGATTGCCCTTCGCATTCGACCCCGACTTCAGCTACGCCCGCTACGCCGAATGGGCGCTCGACGTCCCGATGTTCTTCATTGTGCGCGACGGGCGCTACCACCCGCTCCGCAACACCACCTTCCGCGAGTTCATGACCCATGGGCACGGCGAGCTGCGCGCCACGCTCGCGGACTTCGACCGGCACCTCACCACCCTCTTCCCGGACGTCCGGCTGAAGCGGCTGATCGAGGTCCGGGCCGTGGACGCCGTGCCGGCCGATCTCGTGTGCTCCGCGCCGGCCCTCTGGAAGGGCCTTCTCTACGACGCACGGGCGCGCGAGGCCGCGTTCGCGCTGGTGCGGGAGTGGAGCCCCGCCGAGCGCGAGCAGGCCTTCGACGCCGTCTCGCGTCGGGGGCTCCAGGCGCGTGCCGTCGGGCGCTCCATCCGGGAGCTCGCGGCGGAGCTCGTCGCGATCGCCGCGGAGGGCCTGCGCCGGATCGATCATCGCGACGACGCGGGTCGCGACGAGCGCATCCTCCTCGAGCCGCTGGAGGGAGTGCTGGAGCAGGGAAGGAGCCCGGGGCAGGACGTGCTCGATCGATGGGAGGGAGAGTGGGCTCGCTCCCCCGAGCGCTTGATCGCGCACACACGGTACTGATAGAGTGCCCGCCGGCGGAGCCTGCTCCGCCCGGAGGCGTGAAGCATGCCCACACCGAAGCCCATCAAGATCACCTTCACGCTGGACGAAGACGACGCCTCCTACTTTCGAGGGCTCTACCGCGAGGCCAAGAGGCACGCAGCGTCGCTCGATCCGGCTACGGTGATCGAGAACGTACGCGGACTGATGACGCGCGTGCGGGGGGCGAAGAAGCTCCCGAGCTTCGTGACGGAAGCGATGTCGACGCTCGAGACGCTGATGGGCATGCTCGAGGACAAGGACTACGCGCTCCCGAAGCCCGAGGCATCCACCGTGCTCGCGGCGCTCTCCTACTTCTCGAACCCGCACGACGTGATCCCCGACGACGTGCCGGGGCTCGGCTTCCTCGACGACGCGATCATGATCAAGCTCGTCGACGAGGAGTTCGAGCACGAGCTCTGGGCCTATCGCAGGTTCCGCAAGCTCGTGGACGGCTCCGAGCAGCGTCCGTGGACCGAGGTCGCTCAGGCTCGTGCGCCCGCTCGGATCGCCGAGTTCCGCAAGCGGGTCCGGGCGGACATGGCGAAGCGGAAGACAAGGCGACGGTTCCTCTGGTGACGCACGCGGCGCGCACCGCTCCGCTCCCATGACACCCGCGAAGAAGAGCAGGATTCTCATCGTCGATGACGAGGAAGCCATCCTCGAGACGATGACGTTCACGTTCGAGGACGACTACGAGGTCTACACGTCGACGGACGCGCGGCGCGCCCTCGAGATCCTCGACGACAAGGCGCCGATCGCGACCGTCCTGACCGACCAGCGCATGCCGAACATGACCGGCGTCGAGTTCCTCGCGAAGGTGTACGAGCGGCACCCGGAGACGACGCGGATCATCCTCACCGGCTTCGCGGACATGGAAGCCATCCTCAAGGCGATCAACGACGATCACGTCTACGCGTACATCACGAAGCCCTGGGAGCCCGATCAGCTGAAGCAGATCGTGAGGCGCGCGGTCGATCACCACGAGCTCACGCTCGAGAACGGGCGCCTGCTCGCCGACCTCCGGCGCAGCAAGGTGCTGATCGAGGCGGTGATGGACCGGCTCGGGACCGGCGCGGTCGCCGTGGATCCCGCGGGCATCGTTCAGGCCACGAACCAGCCGGCGCGCGTGTTCCTCGGCCTCTCCGGAAATCCGCGCGGGAAGACGCTGGAGGAGATGCTCGTCGCCGCCGGCCGCAGCGACGTCGAAGCGGCCGTCGAGCGGCTGTGCGAGGGCAAGGAGGACTGCTTCGAGGAGCTGGACATCCCGCTGCGGGAGCGGTCGCTCCGCGTTCGCATCTCGGTGAACACGCTCAACGATCCGTCCGGCGAGGCGCTCGGCCGCGTGATCCTGCTGCGCGAGATTTCGCACGAGCCGCTGCGCCGGGTGTTCGACGAGGTCGTGGGGGAGATCCGCGGCACGCAGGGCTCGCTGCGGGCGCGCTGCGAGCAGGCCGTGGGCGAGCTGCGCAAGCTGGCCGAGCAGGTGCGCGCATCGCGCGTCGGCTCACCGGGCATGGCCGAGCTCGCCGACCGCGTCTCGCGCACGATCACGGCGATCGAGAACTGGCTCGCCGTGGACGACGCCATGGCGCAGGAGGCGTTCCCCGACGCGCAGCTCCTGCTCGACCGGCTGCGGGTCGCGCTCGCCCGGTGGCCGCTGCCCGACGAGGTGCCCGCTCGTGTGCGTGAGCTCGCGCGGCGCGTGGAGGCCTACTACGAATCCGGCGACAACCCGAAGCAGCGGATTCTCTGAGTCCCTGCGCGCCGGGGGCCCTGCCGCCCTCGAGCGTCTCGAGCTGCGTGTGGAGCGCCTGCGCTCCGCGTACCGCTTCACGTACGCGTTCCACGCGCGCGAGGTCCGCTTCGAGCTCTCCACCGGGGACGGGTGGGGGCGCGTCTTCCCGGAGACGTTCTCCTTCCACGTATCGCGGCACGACCCCGCGGAGCTCTACCTGCAGCTCGAGGATCTGTGGACGAAGCCGCGTCTCCTCTCTCCCGTGGCGACGCGGCGCGAGGCGGAGGAGGTCGTGCGCCGGCTGTCCGCGGCGGTGCCGCGCTATCTCGAGCGCACCCTCGACCGGCTCGAGGCCGACGAGGACTCGGATCCGAGGCTCCTCCTGCGCGTGTACGAGGACGTCGCGCTGCTCGTTCGCGTCTTCACGCGCTTCCTCGCGGACAAGAAGCTCGACGATACGCCCGTCCTCCGCCTCGCGTGCCATCATCTGCGCAAGCTCGCGTGGCGGGCGCACGCCCGGCTCGTGGAGCGGCGCGTCCGGCCGGAGAGCCTCGAGAGGTATCGCGACGGGACGCTCGTGCTCGTCGATCCCACGTACGACGCGTCGGATACGGCGTTCCTCACGGTGCTCGGGAGCGGAGACCCGGATGCGGTGGATCGCACGCTCCTGAGGCTCGCCGAGCGCGCGTTCTACGGGTGGCTGGAGGACGTGTGCCTCGACGAGGACAACCACGCGTTCGAACGGGCGGACTCGCCCTTCGCCAGTCGCGAGATCGAAGTCCTGAACGCAGCCGCCTCCCCTGGCGTGCGGCGCATCTCGCGTGGCCGCGAGCTCGCGCTCTTCCTCCAACGACCCGCGAACCGCGACTGTCTGCGCCTGCTCAAGAAGCTCGAGGCATGGTTCCTCCGCCAGTACGACGTTCACCACGGCGCCGTGGTGATCCAGCACGCGGCGCTGCTCCAGCGCGGCGAGCGCGATCCCGACCGCATCCTCTCGCGCCATTCGCCGCGGAACTACCTGCTCGCGCTCGGCGCCCTCGTGTTCCCGTTCCTCGCGGCGGCCGTCGCGTACGATCGCGCCCCGGTCCTCTTCGAGGTGCTCTGTTCGCTCGAGGTCGCGCTCGTGCTCTGCGGGGTGTTCTGGTTCCTGATCTACCAGTTCGCCTGGAAACACGACCTCACGTTCTTCCACTCGTCGGTGCCGCGCATCGGCGCGGGCATCATCGTCGGCTACCTCCCGGTCTTCCTGATCGACGAGGTGTGGGACCTCGCGCTCCGGGCGCAGTTCCCGCTCGCTGCGATCGCCGCGCTCCTCGGCTTCACGACGCTGCTCTACCTCTACGTGGAGGTCGCACGGCGGATCGGCGATCCGAACGACGCGTTCAAGCGCGCGGGCTCGATCTTCCTGCTGGGGCTCGTCGAGGCGTTCGTGCTGGGTCTCGTCGCGACGAGCATCCTCGGCCCCTTCATGGCGGGTCGCGCCTGGCTCGACGAGGGGCACTCCCCGATGCCCTTCGAGCAGTTCCGCGGGCTTCTGTCGCCGTTCGCTGACTGCCTCCCGAGGATCATGGGGATCGAGCCGTTCGTGGCCTTCCCGACGGCCGTATTCCTGATGACCTTCCTGTCGTTCTTCATCGGCACGTTCCTCCAGCTGCTCTGGGAGGACTTGCCGCTCACCGAGCCGCTCTAGCCCGGCACCCCGCCGGGAGCTTGCGCGACCCGCTACCCTTCCGCCGATCATCCAGCGAGACGCCGCTGGCGAGAGGGTCTCCATGCCGTCGATCGTCCTCTACACGAAGCACACCTGCCCCTACTGCGAGGGCGCCAAGGCGCTCCTCACCGCCAAGGGACAGACCTGGACCGAGATCGACATCGAAGCCGACCCCGCGCGCCGCGACGAGATGATCGAGCGCAGCAGGCGGAAGACCGTTCCGCAGATCTTCATCGGCGACCGGCACGTCGGCGGCTTCGACGACCTCGCGGCGCTCGAAGCGGCCGGCGAGCTCGACGCGCTGCTGGAGCTCGAGAAGCGCGGGCCGGGCGGCGCCCCGACCCACACGCGCGTCCTGATCGTGGGCAGCGGTCCTGCGGGCTACACCGCCGCGATCTACGCAGCACGGGCGGAGCTGCGTCCGATCGTGATCGCCGGCTTCCAGGCGGGGGGGCAGCTGATGCTCACCACGGAGGTCGAGAACTATCCGGGCTTTCCGCAAGGCATCACGGGGCCCGAGATGATGGAGCACTTCAAGCAGCAGGCCGAACGCTTCGGCACGCGCATCGTGGCGGACGACGCGGCGGAGATCGATCTCTCGCGGCGCCCCTATCGCGTGAGCACCAGCGAGACCGAGTTCACGTCGGACGCGATCATTCTCGCCCTGGGAGCGTCCGCGAAGTGGCTCGGGATCGACTCCGAGAAGCGTCTGATGAACCGCGGCGTGTCGGCCTGCGCGACGTGCGATGGAGCGCTCTACCGGGGCAAGCCGATGGCCGTCGCGGGCGGCGGCGACACGGCGATCGAGGAAGCGCTCTTCCTGACCCGTTATGCGACCAAGGTGTCGCTGATCCACCGACGCGACAAGCTGCGCGCGTCGAAGATCATGCAGGAGCGCGCGTTCGCGAACCCGAAGATCGAGTTCGTCTGGAACTCCGTGGTGGACGAGGTCCTGGGGGGCGAGTTCGTCGAGGGCGTGCGCGTCCGCGATTCCGAGGACGGAACGACGCGCGTGATCCCGGTCGAGGCGCTGTTCGTCGCGATCGGGCACCAGCCGAACACGCACCTCGTCCGGGGCCAGCTGAAGCTCGACGGCGTCGGGTACATCCAGGTGGAGCCGGGCAGCACGCGCACCTCGACGCCGGGCGTCTTCGCCTGCGGCGACGCGACGGACCCGACCTATCGGCAGGCGGTCACGGCCGCGGGCACGGGCTGCATGGCGGCGATCGATGCGGAGCGCTGGCTCGCGCACCAGGGGCTCGAGTAGACGAATGCTGTCCAAAGATCGGCTCGAGCAGCTCATCGCGCGCTCGACCGACATCGTGGTTGCGACGGACAAGCACGGCATCGTCACCTACTACAACGACGGCGCCGCGCGGACCCTCGGGTACTCGCCCGAAGAGATCCTCGGCAAGTTCGTCGTCCAGCTCTATCCCGATCTCGCCGAGGCCAAGCGCGTGATGGCCGCGATGCGCGATCCGGGGCACGGGGCCGCGCGCATCGTCGAGACCTTCCGCACCACGTTCGTGTCGAAGTCCGGCGAGCACATCCCCGTCGCCATCTCCGGCACGCTCCTCCAGGACGAGAAGGGGGAGGAAGACGGCACGATCGGCTTTGCGAAGGACCTGCGCGAGATCCTCGCCAAGGACAAGCTCGCGACCCTGGGCGAGGTGGCGATCGGCGTCTCCCACGAGATCAACAACCCGCTCGCGGTGATCGTGAACCAGATCGAGCTTCTCGACCGCGACGTCCTCCGCCTCGCGGGGGAGCGGGACTGCTCGGTGGAGAGCGAACGCCTCGACGCGATCCGCCGCGAGGTTGCGCGGATCGCGGAGATCCTCGAGCGGCTCGGCGAGATGGCGCGTGAGGAAACCTATCAGACCGTCGACTACATCGGCCCCGCGCGCATGGTCGACCTGCGCCGCCGCCCGCGGCGGGCGAAGCCCGACGAGCGCATGGCGGGGCTGCGCGTGCTCGTCGCGGACGACGACCTCGGCATCTGCCGCAGCCTCTCGGAGATCCTCCAGGCCGAGGGTTGCGTCGTCGAGACCGCCCGGGATGGCGTCGAAGCCCTGCGCAAGCTCGAGGCGGCGAAGTTCGACCTGGTGCTGACCGACGTGGTGATGCCGCACATGGACGGCTACGACCTGCTGCGCGCCGTACAGGAGCGGTACCCCGGGCTCCCGGTCCTGATGATGACCGCGTTCCACTACGACAAGGACCACATCATCAAGCGCAGCCGGCTGCTGGGCCTCGACGGCGTGATCTTCAAGAAGCCGGTGGACCCGCAGCGGCTGCGCCAGGTGATCCTCGAAACGGTGGCGCCGCAGGGAAGGTGATCCCGCGGGCGCCTACGCCTCGATCAGCTCCTTCTGCGCCGTGAACATCTGGCCGTTCGCCTTCTTGAAGAGGTAGCGATCGGCCCACTCCTTCAGGATCGTGACCTGCTCGCCCGCCTCGAACGCGACGTCCTCCGCGCCTTCCCCGAGATTGCCCTGGTGCTTCAAGACGACCGCCTGTCGGATCTTCGCCATCGCCTTCTCCAGTGTGTCGCGCAGGGCGCGCAGCTTAACGTTCCGACGGCGTGCGGGCCACGCACGCGCCGACGACAGCCGTGGCTCCGGCCCGCCGGAGCGCACGCGCCGCCTCGAAGAGCGTCGCGCCGGTGGTGACGACGTCGTCGACCAGCCAGACGCGCGCCGGCGCGCGCGCGGCGGCCGCAGCGCGGAAGGCGCCGGCGACGTTGCGGGCGCGCGCGCGGCGATCGAGGCCGGTCTGGCTCGGCGTGTCGCGCGTTCGCACGAGGAGCTCCGGGTCGGCGGGCACCCGCAGCTCGCGGGCAAGCGTCCGCGCGAGGGACCACGCCGGGTTGAACCCGCGCGAGCGCGCCCGCCGCGGATGGAGCGGCACGGGCACGACGACGTCCGGTTGCGGCCGCTCCGCACGGAGCGCGTCGCGCGCGAGCTCCCGCACGAGATGGTGAAGCAGCGCCGCGGGCGCCGGGTCGAGGCCGAGGAGGCCCGTCCGCGGGTACTTGAACCGCTGCACCCACGCCGCGAGCTCCTCCGTGTACGCCGCGGCGGCGAGCACCGCCTCCACGGGAAGCGCCGAGCCGCGACACGCCGGGCAGAGGTCCGCGGGGCCGGCGCGCGCGCTCCCGCACGCCGCGCACCACCCGGTGGGCCAGGGCGGAAGCGCGTCTGCGCACGGCAGACACACGAGAGAGTCGGTCTCCACGCCCCGGCCGCAGCGCGCACACGCCGGCGGCAGCAGCAGATCGAGCACCGGGCGCAGCCACCCGCGCATCGCGGCCTCCGCGGGACCGGGGCGAGGAGCGTCGGCCGGGGCGGAGCCTCAGCCGACGATGAGGGAACGGCCGGTCATCTCCGCGGGCCGGGGCAGGCCGAGGAGCTCGAGCACCGTCGGGGCGAGGTCGGCGAGGGTGCCGTCGCGCAGGCGTCGTCCGCGCGGGTTCGCGGTCACCCAGTAGACCGGCACGGGATTCGTGGTATGGGCGGTGTGCGGCCCACCGGTCTCGGGATCGATCATCTGCTCGCAGTTGCCGTGGTCGGCGGTCACGAGCGCGCAGCCGCCCTGGGCGAGCACGGCCTCCGAGACCCGCTCCAGGCACGCGTCGACGGTCTCGACCGCCTTCACCGCGGCAGGCAACACCCCCGTGTGTCCAACCATGTCGGGATTGGCGTAGTTCACGAGGATGAACGCGTACTCGCGGTCGTCGAGACGCCGCAAGAGCTCGTCGGTGACCTGGAGCGCGCTCATCTCGGGCTTGTGGTCGTAGGTCGCGACGTCGCGCGGCGACGGGATCAGCACGCGGTCCTCGGCGGGGAACGGGGTCTCGATGCCGCAATTGAAGAAGAACGTGACGTGCGCGTACTTCTCCGTCTCGGCCATCCGCAGCTGCGCGAGGCCCGCCTCCGCCACGATCTCGCCGAGGATCCGCCGGGGCGTCTCGTCGGTGAAGGCGACCGGAAGGGGGAACTGCGCGTCGTACTCCGTGAAGCAGACGAATGCGCCGGGGTGCACGCGGCGGCTCCACGGAAGCGGATCGGGCAGCAGCGGGGGAAGCGCGTTCGTGAGCGCGTTCGTCAGCTCCCGCGCGCGGTCGGCCCGGAAGTTGAAGAAGATCACCGCGTCGCCGTCTTCGAGCGCCGGCCCGCCGGCGACCACCGTCGGCTTCACGAACTCGTCTCCCTCGTCGCGCGCGTAGGCCGCTTCGACGGCCGCGACCGCATCCGGTGCGGGGACGCCCTCGCGCGAGACGATCGCTGCATACGCCTGTGCGATGCGCTCCCAGCGATGGTCGCGATCCATCGCGTAGTAGCGGCCGATCACGGTGGCGAACCTTCCCCCGGCAGCGGCGACGTGCGGCGCGAGCTCGCGCAGGGCGCCCAGCCCCGAACGGGGCGGCGTGTCGCGGCCGTCGAGGAAGGCGTGCACGATCGGCGTCACGCCGCGGCGTCCGCAGAGCTCGAGCAGGGCGACGAGGTGCGACACGTGACTGTGAACGCCGCCGTCGGAGACGAGCCCGAGGAGGTGCAGTCGGCGGCGGCCGCGCGCGGCCACCGCGAGCGCGCCCTGGATGGCGGGGTTCGTCTCGAGCTCCCCGGCGGCGATCGCCTTCGAGATGCGCGTGATGTCCTGGTCGATCACGCGCCCGGCGCCCATCGTCATGTGGCCGACCTCGGAGTTGCCCATCTGTCCGGGCGGGAGGCCCACGGCCTCGCCGGAGGTCTCGAGACGCGCCATCGGGTAGAGACGCTTCGCACGCTCGAGGAACGGCGCGTGGGCGCGCGCGGTGGCGTCGCCCGCCGACCCGTCGCCGATGCCGAAGCCATCGAGCACGATGAGCATGACTGGCGCGCTCGTTCCGCGCTCCTTCGGGCGGGTCAAGGCGCGCTCCGTCCGACGGCCCCCGAGCCCAGCTCGAGCTCCGGCGCGTCGCCCCAGAGGCGCTCCAGGTCGTAGTGCGCGCGCACGTCGCGCAGGAAGACGTGGACGATGGTGTCGTTCAGGTCCATCAGCACCCAGCGCCCGTCCTCGCGGCCTTCCACGCCGAGCGGGGGATCGCCGTTCGCGACGAGGGCGGCCTCGATGCCGTCGACGATCGAACGGACGTGGCGGTCGGAGCTCCCGGTCGCGATCACGAACGTGTCGGCGAAGGAGGACAGCTCGCGAACGTCGAGGGCGACGACGTCCTCGGCCAGCTTGTCCTGGGCGGCCTCCACGATGAGCTGCGCCTTTCGCCTCGCCGGGCCGCTCTGGATCGCAGGACCGCCGTTCACCGGACCTCCTCGTGCACCCCGTCGTGCGTCCTCCGTACCCGCCCCTCGCCGGCCGCGCCGGAGGGACCGTAGATGCCGCTCGCGACGACGGCATCGTGAACGCCGTCGGGCAGGAGATAGCGCACGGATCGGCCCGCGCGCAGCCGCGCGCGGACGTCGGAGGACGACACGTCGAGGGCGGTGATCCCGACGGTCCGGATCCAGGTGCCCGCCTCGCGGTGGCGAGCGGACCGTCCGTCGGGGGCGAGCTCGAAGACCCGGGCGAAATCCGGGGGGAGCCACTCCGCGAGCGCGCCGAGCGGAGCAGGTGGTCGCGTCATCACGGCGAAGTCCGCGAGCGAGAGCAGCGCCGCCGGCTCGCGCCAGGTGCCGAGGTCGACGAACGCGTCGCTGCCGATCACGAACACGACGCGCGGCCGTCGGGGCTCCGCGGCGTACGCGCGCAGCGTGTCCACGGAGTACGATGGCCCGGCTCGCGCCTGCTCGATCGCGTCGACGGAAAAGCGTGGATTGCCCGCGACGGCGGCGCGCACCCACGCCAGCCGCGCGGCCGGGGGTGCGATCACGTCGCCCTCGCCGTGACGCTTGTGGGGAGGCTGCGCGCTCGGCACGAACACGACCCGCTCGAGATCGAGCGCCTCTCCCACCTCTTCCGCGGCGCGCAGGTGTCCGACGTGGATGGGATTGAAGGTCCCGCCGAAGAGCCCCACGCGCGCGCGCGGGTCCGCCTCGTTCATTCGCGGAGCTGACCGTCGCCCATCAGCACGAACTTGAGCGTGGTGAGCCCTTCGAGCCCCATCGGTCCGTAGGCGTGAAGCTTCGAGGTGGAGATGCCAATCTCCGCGCCGAGCCCGAGCCGGTAGCCGTCGGCGAACGCGGTGGAGCAGTTCACGCCCACCGTCGACGAGTCGACGCGGCGCAGGAACTCCTGCGACGTCGCGTAGTCCGACGTGACGATCACCTCGGTGTGGCTCGAGCCGTAGGTCCGGATGTGGTCGACGGCGTCGTCCAGCGAATCGACGACGCGGACCGCGAGGATCGGCGCCAGGTACTCCTCGCGCCAGTCCTGCTCGGTGGCCGGCTTCGCCTCGGCGAACACCTCGCGCGTGCGGTCGCACCCGCGCAGCTCGACGCCCTGCTCGTGCAGCGCCTTCAACACGCCGGGCAGCACGCTGCGCGCGGCGTCGCGGTGGACCAGCAGCGTCTCCAGACCGTTGCAGACGGCCATCTGCTTGAGCTTCGAGTCGAGCACGATCGCCGTGGCCATCGCGGGATCGGCGGTCGCGTCGAGGAAGACGTGACAGACGCCCGCGTCGTGCTTCACGACGGGGATGCGCGAGGTCTCGACCACCTTTCGGATCAGCCCCGGCCCGCCGCGGGGGATCACGAGGTCGATGAACTCGTCCTGCTGGAGCAGATGGTCGATCGCGGCGCGGTCGGTGCGGGGCACGAGCGAGACCGCATCCTCGGGCACGCCGGTGTCGCGCGCCGCCGCGCGCAGCTCGTCGCCGAGCGCCAGGTTCGACCGCAGCGCCTCGGAGCCGCCGCGCAGGATCACCGCGTTGCCGGACTTCACGCAGAGCGCGGCCGCGTCGACCGTCACGTTCGGCCGCGACTCGTAGATGATTGCGATCACGCCGAGCGGGATCCGCATCCGACCCACGCGGAGCCCGTTCGGCCGCACCCAGGACCGCTCGATCTCGCCGACGGGATCGCGCAGCGCCGCGACGTCTCGCAGCCCGGAGATCATGTCGCGCCACTTCGAATCGCCGAGCTCGAGGCGACGCACCATCGGGTCGGCCACGCCCTTGGCCCGCGCCTCCGCCACGTCCCGGGCGTTCTCGGCGAGGATGCGGGCCTTCGCGGACTCGAGCCGCTCGGCGGCGCGGAGGAGCCAGGCGTCCTTCTGTCTCGTGCCGAGCTCCGCCGTGCGGCGCGAGGCCGCACGCGCCTGCTTCGCGAGCTCACGGATCTGCGCGTCGAGGTTCATGGCTGCCTCAGCCCGGTGGGTCCGTCCAGAAGGACGAGGTCGTCGCGATGGATCACCTCGTCGCCATTCGAGTAGCCTAGCACCGCGCCGATGGCGCGCGTCGACCGGCCCTTGATCCGCAGCACGTCGTCGGACGCGTAGCACGCGAGCCCGCGCGCGATCTCCCGGCCCTGCGAGTCCAGGCACGACACCACGTCGCCGATCCCGAACTTGCCCCGCACCTCCACGATCCCCGCCGGCAGGAGGCTCCGCCCGCGCTCGCGCACCGCCCGCGCGGCGCCGTCGTCGACGACGATCCCGCCGCGCGGCTTCGCCGTGAAGGCGAGCCAGTGCTTGCGGCTTCCGAGCTTCGTCCCGGCCGAGAACAGCGTGCCGACGCGCTCGCCCGCAGCGAGGCGCACGAGCACGTCGCGCCTGCGCCCGCTGCACACCACGGTCGCGGCGCCCGAGCGCGCCGCGCTCCGGGCCGCCTCGAGCTTCGTCGTCATGCCGCCGCGCCCGAACGCGTGCCCCGAGCCCTGCGCGGCGGCCTCGATCTCCGGCGTCACCGCGTCGACGACGTCGAACAGCGGCGGCAGCGGCCGGCCGGGGGCCGGCGGCGAGGCGTAGAGGCCGTCGACGTCGGTCAGCAGGACGAGCAGGTCCGCGGCGACGAGGTTCACGATCGTGGCGGACAGGTTGTCGTTGTCGCCGAAGCGGATCTCCTCGGTGGCCACGGTGTCGTTCTCGTTCACGATCGGCACGACGCCGAGCTGGAGGAGCGTCAGCAGCGTGTGTCGCGCGTTGAGGAACCGCTCGCGGTCTTCGAGGTCCGTACGCGTCACGAGGATCTGCGCGACGGCCCGGCCGTGGCGCGCGAAGCGGCGCTGGTACAGCTCGACGAGGCCGATCTGCCCGACGGCGGCCGCAGCCTGCTTCTCCGGGATCGAGCGGCCGGGGTGCGTCCAGCCGAGCGCGCGGCTGCCGATCGCGATCGCGCCCGAGGAGACGATCACCACCTCGCGGCCGTCCTCGTTCAGCGCGGTCACCTGGCGCGCGAGGTCCGTGAACACGCGGCGGCGCAGAAGCCCGGCGTCGGTCAGGATGCTGCTTCCGACCTTCACCACGATGCGCCGCGCGCGGCGTGCGGCCTCGCGCCCGGTGCTGCGCGCCGGCTCGCTCACGCCGTCACCGCCGCGGCTCGCTCCGCCGCATCGGCGGCGGAGAGCGCTCGGCCCATCGCGCGCAGCAGCTCGGGCACGCCCTGGCCGGTGACGCCGGAAACGCGGAACACCTCGCGGCCCCGCGCACGGAGCGCCCGCTCGATCGGGTCGAGCGCGTCCGGGTCGGGCACGAGATCGAGCTTGTTCAGCGCGACGAGCTCGGTGCGCTCCAGCAGGCCGGGCTCGTACGCCCCGAGCTCGGCGCGGATGGCGTCGTAGTCCCCGAGCGGATCGCGGCCCTCGAGCAGCGCGGTGCCCACGTCGACCAGATGCACGATCACGCGCGTGCGCTCGATGTGGCGGAGGAAGCGATCGCCCAGCCCCGCGCCTTCGCTCGCGCCTTCGATCAGCCCCGGGATGTCCGCCACGACGAAGCGGCGGCCGTCGGCCTCGGCGACGCCGAGCGAGGGCACGAGCGTCGTGAACGGATACGCCGCGACGCGCGGCCGCGCCGCCGAGACGCGGCTCAGCAGCGTCGACTTGCCCGCGTTCGGGAAGCCCACGAGCCCGACGTCGGCCAGCAGCTTGAGCGAGAGGCGCAGGAGGCGCATCCCGCCGGGCCGGCCCTCCTCTGCGAAGTCGGGCGCCTGGCGCGTCGGCGTCGCGAACTGCGCATTGCCGCGCCCGCCGCGCCCGCCGCGCGCAGCGACGAAGCGCTGTCCGTCGGTGGCGAGGTCCGCGAGAGGCGGGGCGTCCGCGCCCGCCTTCGCGTCGTAGACGAGGGTGCCGACCGGCACGCGCACCTCGATCGACTTGCCGTCGTGCCCGTCGCGCCGGCTGCCCTCGCCGTGCGCGCCGCGCTCTCCGCGCAGCTCGGGGCGGAGGCGCAGGTCGAGCAGGGTGGCGAGGTTGCGGTCTGCCACCAGCGTCACGTCGCCGCCCCGGCCGCCGTCTCCGCCATCGGGGCCGCCGCGCGGCACGTACTTCTCGCGTCGGAAGCTCACGCAGCCGTTGCCGCCGTTGCCGGCGACCACGGACACGCGCGTCTCGTCGATGAAGAGGTCGGTGGGCTTCATGGGGTGGGAGAGCCCGTCGCGACCGTGGAACCGCTCAGCTCTCGGGCTGCGGCTCCACCAGTGCGACCACGCGACCGCGGGACTCGCGGTACTGCACGACGCCGTCGCAGCGCGCGAAAAGGGTGTAGTCGCGGCCGAGGCCGACGTTGCGGCCGGGATGCACGCGCGTTCCCACCTGGCGCACCAGGATCGTGCCCGCATGCACGCGCTCGCCGCCGAAGATCTTCACGCCGCGCCTCTGACCGTTGCTGTCGCGGCCGTTCCGCGAGCTGCCCTGGCCTTTCTTGTGAGCCATCGCTAGGCCTCGATCCGATCGATGCGGATCTCGGTGTAGTCCTGCCGGTGGCCCTGCTTGCGGCGGTAGCCTTTCCGGCGCCTCATCTTGAAGATCGTGATCTTCGGCCCGCGATCCTGGGCGGTGATCGTGCCCACGACCGCGGCGCCCGCGATCACCGGCGTGCCGATGCGCTCCGCGACGTCGCCGCCGCCGAGGAGGAGGACGTCACCGAGGGTCACCGTGTCGCCCACCGCGCCGGCGAGCTTCTCGACCCGCACGGCCTGACCGGGAGAGACCCGGACCTGCTTGCCACCGGTGCGAACCACCGCGTACATCACGCCTCCTGGGGAGCTGGGATGCGGCAGTATCCGCGATCCGGACTCCCCGTCAACCGGCGGACGGCTCGTCGATGGGGTCCGCCGCCGCCTTCCCGGCCTCCGGCGCCGCTGCGATCTCGATCGGGGGCCCGGGCGCGGGCTCGGCAGCCGGCAGCTCGACGGGGTCACCGGCGCCGGGGGGTGCGGGCTCTTCGGCCGGCGGGGCGGGCTCCGGGGCCCCCTTCGATGCAGCGTCCGGGCCCGCCGGGACCGGCGTCTCGCGGGAAGGGCCCTCGAGCCACGGGATCGAGAGGGCCACCGGCGGCCCGTCGGACACCGCGAACACCTCGAACTGCTCCTGGTGCATGCCGGGCTTGGCCCGGACCTCGATCCCGCGCCCGAGCTCGCGCTCGAGGTGCGCGAGCGATCCCCGCTCGGAGCCGAGCAGCTGCTCCGCCACGCGGGGGTGCACGGCTACCGCCACGTCGCGGCCGCGGAAGCGCGGGAGGTCCTTGCGGATCTCGCGAAGCACCTTGTACGCGACGCTCTCGCGCGACAGCACATAGCTGCGTCCGCCGCAGTACGCGCACGGCTCGCACAGCGTCTGCACCAGGTTCTCGCGGGTGCGCTTGCGCGTCATCTCGACCAGACCGAGCTCGGAGATCTTGAGGATGTTGGTCTTCGCCTTGTCCTGGCGCAGCGCTTCCTGGAGCGCCCGGTAGACCTTCTCGCGGTTCTCGGAGCTCTCCATGTCGATCAGGTCGAGGATGATGAGGCCGCCGATGTTCCGGAAGCGGAGCTGGTACACGATCTCGCGTACCGCCTCGAGGTTCGTCTTGAGAACCGTCTCCTCGAGCTCGCGCTTGCCCACGTAGCGGCCGGTGTTCACGTCGATCGCCGTCAGCGCCTCGCTCTGGTCGACGATCAGGTAGCCGCCCGATTTGAGCCAGACCTTGCGGCCGAGATTCGAATCGATCTGCGCCTCGACGCCGAAGTGGTCGAAGATCGGGAGCGCGTCCTGGTAGTGCTCGATGCGCGGCTTGGGGTCCGCGACGAACCGCGAGACGAAAGTCTTCATCTCCTCGTACACCGCCGGCGAGTCCACCACGATGCGCTTCGTCTCGGAGTTCGAGAAGTCGCGGATGACGCGCAGCGGGAGCGATAGCTCGGAGTAGAGGACGCCGGGTGCGCGCACCTCCTCCTGCTTCAGCTGGATCTCGTCCCACACGGCCGTGAGGTATCGGACGTCGGTCTCGAGGTCCGTGTCGCGCGCAGCGTCACCCGCGGTGCGGATGATGAATCCCAGGTCGCGCGGCCGGGCGCGCTCCACGATCTCGCGCAGGCGGCGTCGCTCGCGATCGGAGTCGATGCGCCGCGACACGCCGACGCGCTGCGACCACGGGGTGAGCACCAGGTGCCGCCCTGCGATCGAGACGTGCGAGGTGATCCGGGCGCCCTTCGTCCCGATCGGCTCCTTCGCCACCTGCACCACGATCTCCTCGCCCTCGCGCAGGAGCGTCTCGATCTTCGGGGGCTGGCGGGACGGCCCGTTGCGCCCGCGTCCGCCGCCGCGGCGCGGGCGCGGCGGCTCTTCGTCGTCGACGAGGTCCGGGTCGAGCTCGCCCGTCTCCTGCAGGTAGTCGCCCGCATAGAGGAAGGCGGCCTTCTCGAGGCCGATGTCGACGAAGGCGGCCTGCATGCCGGGCAGGACGCGCGTCACGCGCCCCTTCACCACGCTCCCGACGACGCTGCGCCCGTCCCGGCGCTCGAGGTGGAGCTCCGTGAAGGTGCCCCGCTCGAGGATCGCCACCCGGGTCTCGCCGGGCTCCGCGTTGATCAGGATCTCGTTGTGCATGTCGTCCCTTCGGGAGGGATCGCAGGACACGGAAGCGGCCCGCGGGCGCGGCCAGACGGCCGGCGCAAGCGACGCGCGGAGCGGCGGGGACGACGTGGAGCGCGGCCGGTATGCCCATCGCGGGGGCCGGACGCGGGGACCTTCAGGTCTCCAATATCCCGATTTCAAAGGTCAAATAATCGTACGCTGAACCGGAACCCACTCCACGGACCGGCGGGCTCGCCGGGAGCGGGGCCTCGGGCTCGAGGATCCCTCCGCAACCACCGGCGTCCGGATGAAGGCTCCGCGCAGCGCCCCGCCGCCCGTCCGCCCCTCACCCGATGAAGCCCATCGGGCCGCACGAATCGAGCCACACGATCCTCAAAGACGCCCCCGAGGTCAAGCGGCGCCCCGGGAGGATCTGCCCGGCCCCCCGCAGCCCCTTCCCCGGCCCCGGCAGCTGCGCGTGTTGCCCGTGCGCCGCCTGCGCACCGCTCGCGCGCAGAGGGCGCTGCCGGAGCGGGCGCGCGCGCTCGCGCGGGTGCACGTGATGCGCAGAACGGCCGCGACACCGCGCTGCGCGGCGCTCGTCCGGCGCTCGCGCGAACGCGTCGCGGCGCACCGCAGCGCATGCCGCGCGCTGCGCGACGGCGCATGCGCGCTGCGCTCGTGCCTCCGCTCGCGTTGATCCACGCAGGCCCATCCTGTAGCGTCCCGGGGCGAGTGTGATGTTGAATACCAGCGTCCTGGTACTGAACCGTTCGTACCTGCCGATCCACGTGACCTCGGTGCGGCGGGCGTTCGCGCTGATCTACCAGGGCATCGCCCGCGCCGTCGACGAGTCGTACCAGACGTTCGATTTCGAGGGCTGGAGCCAGCTCGCCATCGCGCGCGACGCGGAGGCGATCGGGACCTCCAGCGGTCCGATCCGGGTGCCTCGCGTGATCGTCCTCCTCGCCTTCGACCGGGTGCCGAAGCGGCACGTGCGCTTCAGCCGCATCAACATCTACGCGCGTGACAACTTCACGTGTCAGTACTGCGGGCTGCGCTATCCCCGCTCGGAGCTCAATCTCGATCACGTGGTGCCGCGCTCGCTCGGCGGCCGGAGCACGTGGGACAACGTGGTGTGCAGCTGTCTCGAGTGCAATCGCCGGAAGGGCGGGCGAACGCCCGCGCAGGCCGGGATCGCATTGCGCCGGCCGCCGGCGCGGCCGCGCTGGACCCCGCTGATGAACCTCATGCTGTCCAGCGTGCGGTACAACGAGTGGCGGCCGTTCCTCAACCTGGTGGACGCTTCGTACTGGAATACAGAGCTCGCCGAGTAGCGCGAGCCGGCGTCGACCCGGCGAAGGGCCGTGGCGCGAGGGAGCCCATCATCGAGAACCTCGGTCCGAAGCAGCCCCCCTATGCGGCGCCGCTGCGGGCGGCGCGGCCCCGCATCGTGGCGGCCGGCGGCGGCAAGGGCGGCGTCGGAAAGACCTTCTTCGTCGCGAATCTCGCCGCAGCGCTCGCCCGCCGCGGCCACTCCGTGCTGGCGATCGACGTCGACCTCGAGGGGGCGAACCTGCACACCTGCCTCGGCGTGTCGGCGCCGCGTTCGAGCCTCGCCGACTTCGTGGCGCACCGCGAAGAGGACCTCGCGAAGCTCGCGGTCGACACCCCGCTGCGGAACCTCCGCATCGTGGCCGCCACGCAGGGCAATCTCGGCGCGGCGCAGCCCAGCCACTTCCGGCGCGAGCGGCTGCTCCAGGCCGTCGACCGCCTGCCCGTCGACTTCGTCGTGCTCGATCTCGGGGCGGGCGTGCACCCGGCGGTGGTGGACTACTTCCTCGCCGCGGACGACGGGGTGATCGTGCTCTCGCCCGAGCCGACGTCCGTGGAGAACGCCTACAGCTTCCTGCGCGCCGCCTTCTATCGGCGGATGCGTTCGGCGCTGCGCAGCCCGCCGGTGCGCCGCCTCATCGCGCAGGCGATGGACCAGCGCAACGAGCGCGGCATCCGCACCCCGCTCGACCTGCTGCGCGAGGTGCAGGCCCTCGATCCCGCCGAGGGCGCGCGTTTCATCGAGGAGCTCGAGCGCTTCCGGCCGCGCGTCGTGGTGAACGAGGTGCGGACGGCGGAGGACATCAAGCTCGGCTTCGCCGTGAAGAGCGTGTGCAAGAAGTACTTCGGCATCGACGCCGAGTATCTCGGGTACGTGAACCACGACGAAGCCGCCCGCCGCTCCGTGCTCGCCCGGCGCCCGCTCGTCGATTCACACCCCACCTGCGACGCCGCGGTGTACCTCGCACGCATCGCAGCCAAGCTGTCGGATCCCAGGAGAGCGAGCGGCAGGAGCGGGGAGGTGCGCGCGTGAAGGCCCTGGCCGAGCAGGACCACTACGAGATCCTCGAGGTGGCGCGCGACGCCGACGCGGCGGAGATCGAGCGCGCATACCGCATGGCGCAGGCCGCCTACGCGAACGATTCCTTGGCGCTCTACTCCGTGTTCGGCGATGCGGACGGCGAGACGCTGCGACACCGGATCGAGCTCGCGTTCCAGGTGTTGTCCGACGCCGAGCGGCGTCGTGCCTACGACTTCGCGCTCGACGGGGATGGCGCGGCGCCTGCAGCGGCGCCCCTCGCGTTCGAGCTCGATCGCGAGCCCCCGGCGCGCGAGGCCGCCCCCGCCCCCCGCCTCGCGCTGGAGGCGTTCGAGGACCTCGAGCCCGAGGAGCACGGTCCCGACTTCGACGGCTCGCGGCTCCGCCGCGCACGGCTGCGTCGCGGCATCGAGCTCGACCAGATCGCCTCGGTGACGAAGATCAACCCGACGTACCTGCGCTTCCTCGAAGAGGAGCGCTTCGACGACCTCCCGGCGCCGGTGTACGTGCGCGGCTTCGTGGGCGCCTACGCGCGGTGCGTGGGCCTCGACATGCGCGCGGTCGTCCCGAGCTACATGGCGCGTTTCGACGCCGGGCGCAGCGCGCGCAAGCGGGGGCGGTCGCACGGGCACCCGTGACGGCCGGCGTGGTCACCTTCCGCGTCGACGACGCGGCGGCCGGCCAGCGCGTCGATCTCGCGCTCGCAGCGGCCGCCGGCATCCCCCGCGCACAGGCGCGGCGTTGGATCGACGAGGGGCGGGTCCGCCTGAACGCGCGCGCGTGTCGCGCGGGCCAGCGGGTCTCGTCCGGCGATGCGCTCGAGGCCGAGCCGCCGGAGCCCGTCGCGGCGGGCGTCGCGCCGGAGCCCATCGCGCTGTCGGTCCTGTTCGAGGACGGGGACGTGATCGTGATCGACAAGCCAGCGGGGCTGGTCGTCCACCCGGCGCCCGGCCACGCAGGGGGGACGCTCGTGAACGCGTTGCTGCACCATTGCCGCGACCTGGCCGGCGTCGGCGGAGTGCTGCGTCCGGGCATCGTGCACCGCCTCGACAAGGGCACGTCCGGGGTCCTCGTTGCCGCGAAGAACGACGCGGCGCACGGCGGTCTCGCCGCGCAGTGGAAGGGCCACGCGATCGAGCGCGTCTACCGCGCGATCGTGCGCGCGGCGCCGAGCGCGAGCGAGGGCCGCATCGACCGCGCCGTGGGCCGCCATCCGCGGGACCGGAAGCGCATGTCCGTCGCCGCGCCCCGCGGCCGCGCCGCGCGGACGTCCTGGCGGGTCGTCGAGCGTTTCCCGCGCAGCGGCTGCGCGGAGCTCGAGGTGCGGCCCGAGACCGGCCGCACGCACCAGATCCGCGTGCACCTCGCCTCCGCCGGCATGCCGATCCTCGGCGACCCGGTGTACGGCGGGCGCGCTGCGGCCGACCCCTGCGGCCTCGGGCGTCCCGCGCTGCACGCCGCAGTCCTCGGCTTCCGGCATCCGCGCAGCGGCGCGGCCCTGCGCTTCGAAGCGCCGCTGCCTGCGGACCTCGCGTCCTGTCTCGCGACGCTGCGGGCGCGCGAGAGCGCGCGGTGAGCCTCGCGCACCCCCTCCTCGCAGGCCGCGGGATCGCGCACGGCTTCGGGGTGCGCGGGGAAGCGGAGCCGAAGGGCGTGGTGCGGCCGCGTCAGGTGCACGGCGTCGCCGTCGTCCGGGCTGCGGCGGGCGCGCCGCCGGGAGACGCGGACGCGATCGTGAGCGATCTGCCCGGCGTCGCCGTCGCCGTGGTCACCGCGGACTGCGTCCCGGTTCTGGTGGCGGCCCACGACGGCAGCGCCGTGGCGGCGGTGCACGCGGGCTGGCGCGGGCTCGCGGCCGGGGTCATCCCGCGCGCGATCGACGCGCTGCGCGCGGGCCTCCCGGCGCACACGAAGCTGCTGGCAGCGGTAGGGCCGTGCATCGGCGCCTGCTGCTACGAGATCGATCGGCCGGTGATCGACGCGATGACGCGTCGCTTTCCGGACGACGCCGAAGCCGCGCTCACGCCGGTACGCGGGGAGCACGCGCGGCTCGATCTCGCGCGGCTCGTGCGCGTCGATCTCGTGCGCGCGGGTCTCGCGCGGGAAGCGGTGGGCGGCTTCGAGGCGGCCTGTACGTTCTGCGATCCGGAGCGCTTCCATTCCTATCGCCGCGATGGCGCCGGCGCGGGGCGCCTCCTGCACTGGATCGCCGCGGGCGGGCGCGAGGCTTGACACCCACGAATGCCCGCCTTAGCCTGCGCCCCAGGATCTTCCCAAGGCCTCCCAGGGACCGAGCGATCGCACGCAACGCGCCCCGCGCGAACCAGCGGCGGGTGTCGCGGCTCCGAGCCCGAGGCCCGAACCATCGGTTCAGAAAAAAACGGTCAACTTTCCCTTCCGGGCCTCCGAACCGAAGGGACATCCGAACGAGAGGCATCCCGAAGCGCACTTCCCATCCCCTGGGTCCCGCCGCGCGACACGAAACGCCGGCGGGAAGTGAGCAGCGAGCCCGGCGGATCCCGGTCCTGGGTACGCCGGCCACGTCAGCCGCTACCACCCCCCGATTCCCCGAAACACCGAACATCCACAAACAAGAGCGAGAAACGAACACGTGAATCAACGAGGCAACGACGGAAACCTGGGCGGCGGAAATCGCGGACCGCGGCGGGGCAAGGGGCGCCGGCCGCGCGGCGATCGCAACGGCAACGCCGGCGGGGGCATGCGCGACCACCGGGGGCTTCCGGGCATGCGCGACTACCCGGGCATGGAAGACCCCCTGCTCGAGGACGAGCTGGTCGAGGACGTCGGGAGCGACGGCGAAACCGGCGAGCGGATGTACGTCAAGGAGCTGAAGTCGAAGACGATGTCCGAGCTCACCGGCCTGGCCGAGGGGCTGAACGTCGAGAACGCCGCGGGCATGCGGAAGCAGGACCTGATCTTCGCGGTCCTGAAGGCCACCACCGAGAACCAGGGCAAGATCTACGCCGAGGGCGTGCTCGAGACGCTGCCCGACGGCTTCGGCTTCATGCGCGCGCCCGACCAGAACTACCTCGCCGGGCCCGACGACATCTACGTGTCGCCCTCGCAGATCCGGCGCTTCAACCTCCGCACCGGTGACACGATCTCCGGACAGATCCGGCCGCCGAAGGAGGGCGAGCGCTACTTCGCCCTGCTGAAGGTCGAGTCGATCAACTTCGAAGAGCCCGAGGCGGCTCGCCACAAGATCCTGTTCGACAACCTGACGCCGCTCTACCCCCAGGAGAAGTTCAACCTGGAGGCGCCGTCGGGCGGCATCACGACGCGGATCATCGACCTGATCGCTCCGATCGGGAAGGGTCAGCGCGCGCTGATCACCTCGCCGCCGAAGGCCGGCAAGACGATGATCCTGAAGGACCTCGCGAACGCCATCGCGGAGAACCATCCCGAGGCGTACCTGATCGTCCTGCTGATCGACGAGCGGCCCGAGGAAGTGACCGACATGCAGCGCAACGTGAAGGCCGAGGTGATCTCCTCGACCTTCGACGAGCCCGCGACCCGGCACGTCCAGGTCGCCGAGATGGTGATCGAGAAGGCGAAGCGCCTCGTCGAGCACAAGCGCGACGTCGTGATCCTCCTCGACTCGATCACGCGGCTCGCGCGCGCGCACAACACCGTCGTTCCGCACTCGGGCAAGATCCTCTCGGGCGGCGTCGACTCGAACGCGCTCCACAAGCCGAAGCGGTTCTTCGGCGCCGCGCGGAACATCGAGGAGGGCGGGAGCCTCACGATCATCGGCACCGCGCTGATCGACACGGGCTCGCGCATGGACGAGGTGATCTTCGAGGAGTTCAAGGGAACGGGAAACTCGGAGATCGTGCTCGACCGCAAGCTCTCCGAGCGTCGCACCTACCCCGCGATCGACATCACGAAATCGGCCACGCGGCGCGAGGAGCTGCTGCTTCCCGAGGCGACGCTGAACCGCATGTACATCCTGCGGAAGGTGCTCTCGCCGCTCTCGCCGGTGGACTCGATGGAGTTCCTGATGGAGAAGATCAAGGCGACGGACACCAACGCGGAGTTCCTCGCCTCGATGAACTCGTAGGCGCGGAAGTCGGGGACCCGCAAGCGAAGCGCGCAGCAAGCCGCAGGCGAGCGAAGTCAGAAGGGTGGCGCGCGCGTTGCACGGGCGGGCCTGCCTCTGCTATCCAACAGGCCGTCATGAAGCCCGGAATCCACCCCGAATACGTGACCTCCACCGTCCACTGCGCCTGCGGTGTGACGTGGCAGACCCGCTCCACGCTGCCGGAGATCCACACCGAGATCTGCTCGGCGTGCCACCCGTTCTTCACGGGCGGCGCCTCGAAGCTCATGGACACCGCCGGTCAGGTCGAGCGCTTCCGCCGCCGCTACGGGCACAAGTAGCGGCCGGGGAGCTTCCCGTCCGCCGGTCGCGCTCGCGTTTTCGGCCTGTAACTTCCTGCCCTAACTTGTGTTCCCGAAGCCCCCCGGAGCTCCGGTCCGCGCTGGGGCGAGGCGCCTGAATGTCCGACCTGGCAGACCGCATCGGCGACGTCGAGGCGCGGGCGCGCGCCCTCGAGGAACGCCTCGCGGACCCGGCCGTGGCGGGCGCGCCCGGGGAGTACGCGAAGGTCGCCAAGCAGTTCGGGGCCCTGCGGCCCCTGCTCGAGGCCGGGCGCCGCTACCGCCAGGTGGTGGCCGGGATCGACGGCTCCCGCGACCTCCTCTCCGAGACCGACCCCGAGCTGCGCGAGATGGCGCGCACCGACGTCGAGCGTCTGACTGCCGAGCGCGACGCGCTCGAGCTGGAGATCCGGGCGCTCCTCCTTCCGAAGGACCCGAGCGACGACAAGGACGTGATCCTGGAGATCCGGGCGGGCGCGGGCGGCGACGAGGCCGCCCTCTTCGCGGCAGAGCTCTTCCGCATGTACTCCCGTTACGCGGAGACGCGCGGCTGGAAGGTGGAGCCGCTCTCGCTCTCCGAGACCGGCGGCGGGGGCCTGAAGGAGGCGATCGCCAGCGTGAGCGGCGATCGCGTCTACAGCCGGCTGAAGCACGAGCGCGGCGTCCACCGCGTGCAGCGCGTACCGGTCACCGAGTCGGCCGGCCGCATCCACACCTCCACCGTCACCGTGGCCGTGCTGCCCGAGGCGGAGGAGGTGGACGTCCAGATCGATCCCAAGGACCTGCGGGTGGACGTCTTCCGCTCCTCCGGCCCAGGCGGACAGAGCGTCAACACGACCGACTCGGCGGTGCGGATCACGCACGTCCCGACCGGCCTCGTGGTGCAGTGCCAGGACGAGAAGTCGCAGCACAAGAACAAGGCGCGGGCGCTGAAGATCCTGCGCGCGCGGCTGCTCGAGGTGGAGCAGGAGAAGAAGGCGGCGGAGCGTGCGAGCGATCGCCGTGCGCAGGTCGGGACCGGCGACCGCAGCGAGCGCATCCGCACCTACAACTTTCCGCAGTCGCGCATCACCGATCATCGCGCGGGCGTCACGATGCACCGGCTCGAGACGACGCTCGAGGGCGACCTCGACGAGCTGCTGGACGCGGTGCAGAGCTGGTTCAACGCGGAGGCGCAGCGCGCCGAGGCGGCGAGCGCCGCCGCGGGAGCGGCGGGGTGAGCGCGACGGCCGCGGCCGCGGCGCCGCGCACCTGGACCGTGCTCGAGCTCCTGCGCTGGACCACGCAGCACTTCGTCGCGCAGGGCATCGAGACGCCGCGCCTCGACGCCGAGTGCCTGCTGGCGCATGCCCTCGGCTCGGACCGGTTGCGCCTCTATCTCGACTTCGACAAGCCCGTCGAGACGGCGGAGCGCGCGGCCTTTCGCGAGCTCGTCCGGCGGCGCGCCGGTGAACGCGTTCCGGTGTCGCAGCTCACCGGGTGGCGCGAGTTCTGGTCGCTGCCGCTGCGCGTGACGCGCGACGTCCTCACGCCGCGTCCCGAGACGGAGACGCTGGTGAGCGTCGCCCTCGACCGCCTCGCAGCCCGCTCCGTCGCGAGCGGCGCGAGCGCGGCGGAGCTGCACGTGCTGGACGTCGGCACCGGCTCGGGCGCCGTCGCCCTCGCGCTGGCGCGCGAGCGCGTCGAGGCGCGCGTGCTCGCCACCGACGTCTCGACCGCCGCGCTCGCGCTCGCGGGCCTCAACGCCGCGACCCTCGGGCTGGCGGGGCGCGTGCGCTTCGCCGCCGGCCCGCTCTTCGCACCCGCTGCGGGCCTGCGCTTCGACCTCGTCGTGTCGAATCCGCCGTACCTCGCCGAGTCCGAGGCGGGCGCGCTTCCGCCGGAGCTCGCCCACGAGCCCCGCGAGGCGCTGTTCGCCGGTGCAGATGGAGCCGCCGTGCTGCGCGCGCTCGTGGCCGGAGCGCCGGCAGCGCTCGCGCCCGGCGGCGTGCTCGCACTGGAGATCGCGCCCGATCAGGCGGAGCTCGTCGCGTCGCTGTGCCGCGAGGCCGGGCTCGAGGACGTGAGCGTGCATCCCGATCTCGCGCGACGGCCGCGCGTGGTGTCGGCCCGCGCGCGGGGAGTGCTGTAGATGGATCGCATCGTCGTCCAGGGGGGCGCCCGTCTCGTCGGGGAGGTCGCCGTCTCGGGCTCCAAGAACTCGACGCTCGCGCTCATGGCGTCCGCGCTGCTCGCCGAGGGCGAGACCGTGCTGCGGAACGTGCCGCGCGTGCGCGACGTCGACACGATGCTCCAGATCCTCGAAGCGCTCGGCGCCCGCGCGCGCTGGGACGAGCGCGACGACCACACCGTGCGGATCGAGGGGCGCGTCACGAAGCCCGAGGCGCCCTACGACCTGGTGCGGAAGATGCGCGCGTCCTTCCTCGTGCTCGGCCCGCTCGTGGCGCGATTCGGCTGCGGCCGCGTCTCCGAGCCCGGCGGGTGCGCGATCGGCGTCCGCCCCGTGGACCAGCACCTGAAGGGGCTCGAGGCGCTCGGCGCGAGGATCCGTCTCGATCACGGCTACGTCGAGGCGACTGCCGACGGGCTCACGGGCGCACGCGTCGCGTTCGACATGACCACCGTGAACGGCACCCAGAACGTGATGATGGCGGCCACGCTCGCTGCCGGGGAGACGGTGCTCGAGAACGCCGCGCGGGAGCCCGAGGTGACGGAGCTGGCGCGCGCCCTGGTCGCGATGGGCGCCGAGGTGTCGGGCGCGGGCACGGACCGCATCGTGGTGCGCGGTGTGCGCAGCCTGCGCGCGACCTCGCACGACGTCGCCGGAGACCGGATCGAGGCCGGCACCATCCTGGCGGCGGGGGTGATCACGCGCGGGGACGTGACCGTGCTCGGTGTGGATACCGACACGATCGAGACCACGGTGGAGAAGCTGCGCGAGCTGGGCGCCACGCTCGAGGTCGGCGCGGGCCGGGTGCGCGTGGTGGCGGACGCCAGGGCGCGCGCGCTGCGGATCGTGACGGCGCCCTACCCGGGGCTCGCGACGGACATGCAGGCGCAGCTGATGGCCGTGCTCGCAGTGGCGAGCGGGTCGAGCGTCGTGACGGAGACCGTGTTCGAGAATCGCTTCATGCACGTCCCCGAGCTCCAGCGGATGGGCGCGGACATCGCCCTCGACGGGCGGTCGGCCCACGTGCGCGGGGTCGAGACGCTCTCCGCCGCGCCGGTCATGGCCACGGATCTGCGCGCGTCCGCGGGCCTCATCGTGGCGGGTCTCGCTGCCGAGGGCGAGACGACGGTCAGCCGGGTCTATCACATCGATCGCGGATACGAACGCATCGAGGAAAAGCTCCGCAGCCTCGGCGCGGAGATCCGCCGGGAGGGATAGAGCAGCATGGCGAGTCGAGCCCAGGACAAGCACCCGCTCCCGATCCTGTCGACGTCGGAGTCCGGCTTCGAAGCCGCGTTCCGGCGGTTCACGCGGCGGTTCGAGGCGCGCGACGAGAACGTCGAGAAGGCGGTCCGCAAGATCGTCGAGCGCGTGCGCGACGGCGGCGACCGGGAGCTCCTGGCGCTCGTGCGCAAGCACGACAGCGCGAAGGTCGACGGGCTCGAGGTGACGCGCGACGAGTGGGACGGGGGCCTCGAGCGCGTGAACCCGGCCGATCGCGCGGCGCTCGGCAAGGCCGCGATGCGCGTGCGGGATTTCCATCGCCGGCGCATCCCTTCGAGCTGGGAGATTCGCGAGGAGGGCGGCGCGCTCCTCGGGCAGCGCGTGCGGCCGCTGGCGCGCGTCGGCATCTACGTGCCGGGCGGCAAGGCGGTGTATCCCTCGAGCGTGATCATGAACGCGGTGCCCGCCTCCGTGGTCGAGGTGCCGGAGATCGTGATGGCGAGCCCGCCGGGGCCGGATGGCAAGCTGCGCCCCGAGGTGCTCATGGCCGCGCGCGTGGCCGGCGTGCACCGCGTGTTCAAGATGGGCGGCGCGCATGCGGTCGCGGCGCTGGCGTTCGGGACCGAGACCGTGCCCCGCGTCGACAAGATCGTGGGCCCGGGCAACCAGTGGGTGGCGGCCGCGAAGCGCGCCGTCTGGGGCGAAGTCGGGATCGACGGCGAGGCGGGGCCGAGCGAGGTGCTCATCATCGCGGACCGCACCGCGACGCCGGCATGGATCGCCGCCGACCTCGTGTCGCAGGCCGAGCACGACGAGCAGGCGTGCGCGCTGCTGATCACCCCGACCAGGGCGCTCGCCGCGCGCGTCCAGGAGCAGGTCGCGAAGCAGCTGCGCGCGCTCGATCGCGCGAAGATCGCGGGCGAGGCGCTGGCCGCGCACGGCGCGATCGTCGTCACGCGCGACATGGAGGAGGCGATCACGCTGGCGAACCGTTACGCAGCCGAGCACGTCGTGCTCGCGCTGGACAACGCGGACGCCATCGCGAAGCGCATCACGAACGCCGGCGCGGTGTTCCTCGGGCACTACACGCCCGTCGCAGTGGGCGACTACCTCGCCGGGCCGAACCACGTCCTGCCGACCGGGGGGACGGCGCGCTTCTCGTCGCCCCTCGGCGTCGAGGACTTCATGAAGCGCTCGAGCTTCGTGCGCTTCGAGCCGCCGAAGCTGCGCGAGCTCGGCGCCGACGTGATCCGCCTCGCGGAGCTCGAGGGGCTCACCGGCCACGGTCACGCGGTCGAGCTCCGGTTGCAGAAGATCCGGCGCGCACGCCGGGAGCGCGAGGCCGCGCGGGAAGCGGAGGCGGAGCTGTGACGAGGGAGCGGACCGCGCGGGTTCGCCGCGACACCAAGGAGACGCAGATCGAGCTCGAGCTCGGGCTCGACGGCCGCGGCGACTACGAGGTCGCGACCGGCGTGGCGTTCTTCGACCACATGCTCGAGTCGTTCGCGAAGCACGCGCTCTTCGACCTGCGACTGACCGCGAAGGGCGACCTCGCGGTCGACGCGCACCACACCGTCGAAGACGTCGGGATCGTGCTGGGACAGGCGTTCCGCGAGGCGCTCGGCAGCGCGGCGGGCATCCGCCGCTTCGGGACCTTCGTGCTGCCGATGGCGGAGGCCAAGGTCGAGGTGTCGGTGGACGTGTCCAACCGTCCCCATCTGGTGTACCGGCTCGCGCTCGCGAACGACCGGATCGGCGGCTTCGACGTCTCGCTGGTCGAGGACTTCCTCTACGCGTTCTCGCAGAGTGCGGGGATCGATCTGCACGTCGAGCTCCGTTACGGGCGCAGCCCGCACCACGTGGTCGAGGCCGTGTTCAAGGGGCTCGCCCGCGCGCTGCGCGTCGCAGTCGAGATCGACCCGCGCGTGACGGGCCTGCCCACGGTGAAGGGCGCGCTGTGACTTCTTCCGGGCCGCCCCCGACGATCGCGGTCGTCGACTATGGCTTCGGCAACCTGCGCAGCGTGGCAAAGGCGCTCGCCCGCTCCGGTCTCGCGCCCGACGTCACGGGGGATCCGGCCGCGGTCCGACGGGCCGACGGCGTGGTGCTGCCGGGCGTGGGCGCGTTCGCCGACGCAGCCGCGTGTCTCGCGGACAAGGGTCTCGACGACGCGGTGAAGGCGTCGATCGACGCGGGTCGGCCCTACCTCGGACTGTGTCTCGGGCTCCAGCTGCTGTTCGACGAGGGCCGCGAGCACGGCGTGACCCGCGGCTTCGGCATCCTGCGCGGGAGCGTGGAGCGCTTTCCGGCCGTCGATGCGAACGGCGCGCCGCTGCGCGTCCCGCACATCGGGTGGAACACCGTGCGGTTCTCCGGGTCGCACCCGATGCTCGCGCACCTTCCACGCGAAGACCGCTACTACTTCGTGCACTCCTATCGGGCCGTGGCGGCGGACGCCCCGGTCGTCGTGGGCAGGACGGACTACGGCGGGGACTTTGCCGCGGCCGTGGCCACGGAAAGGATCTTCGCCGTGCAGTTCCATCCCGAGAAGAGCCAGGGCGCCGGGAAGCGTCTGCTCGACGCATACGCCGCCTGGGTCGCCTCGTGCCGCTGAGGCGCGCGGTCGCGCTCGGCTCGACGATCGCCGCCGCGCTCGCACTGGCGGGCTGCGCCGCCGGCCTGCGCGAGTCGATCAAGCTGCCTGCGCTCTCGGAGCAGCGGTTCGAGCTCGGGAAGGTGGCAGTGGCGCCCTTCACCGCCGGCAGCGCATACGGCCGCAGCCAGGATCGCATCGTGGTTCCGCCCGACTCCGCGCTCGTCGTGGCCAAGCAGCTGGCCGAGGCGATCGCGGCGCGCGGCATTCCCGTGGTGTCGCCCGAGGACATCCGCTCCGCGGCCGATCCCGCCGCGGGCTCGAACGACGCGCTCGATCCGGCGCGCGTGCTCGCGGCGGCGAGTCAGTTCGGCGCGAACGCCGTGCTCACGGGCAACGTGGTGCGGTGGCGCGATCGGCAGGGCGAGAAGCTGGGCGCTTCCGCGCCCGCGAGCGTCGGCTTCCAGGTCACGCTGATCCGCGTCCCCGACGGGGCGAAGCTCTGGCGCGCGGTCTTCGACGAGACGCAGCAGCCCCTGACGGAGAACCTCTTCAACGCGTTCCGCTATCCGGGAGGGGGCACGCGCTGGCTCACGGCCGAGGAGCTCTCGGACTGGGGCGCGGACGAGGTCGCTGCCGAGCTGCCTCTCGGATCGTGAGCCGCGTGCGCCCGCGCCCTTCGCCCACGAGCCCGTTCGAGCTGATCCCCGCGATCGACCTCCTCGAGGGGCGCTGCGTCCGCCTGACACAGGGCCGCTACGACGACGCCACGGTGTACGGCGACGATCCGCGCGCCGTGGCGGAGCGGTTCGTGGCGCACGCCATCCGACGCCTCCACGTCGTCGATCTCGACGGCGCGCGCGCCGGCCATCCCGCAAACGCCGACGCGATCCGGGCCATCCTCGGCGCGGCAGGAGCGGTGCCCGTGCAGCTCGGCGGCGGCCTCCGGTCGCAGGAGGCGATCGATCGCGCGCTCGCGCTCGGCGTCGACCGGGTGGTGCTCGGCACCGCGGCGCTCCGCGAGCCCGCGCTCGTCCGCGACGCGGCACGGCGCCATCCCGGCCGCATCGCCGTGGGCATCGATGCGCGCGACGGGCACGTCGCCGTCGCGGGCTGGACCGAGACGAGCAGCATCCCGGCCGACGAGCTCGCGCGCCGCTTCGAGGATGCCGGCGTCGCCGCGATCGTCTACACCGACATCGCGCGCGACGGCATGCTCACCGGCCCGAACCTCGTTGCCACGGCGGCGCTCGCCGAGCGGGTCGGCATCCCGGTGATCGCTTCGGGCGGCGTCGGTTCGCTCGACGACGTGCGCCGCGCCGCCGCCCTCGCGAAGCGCGGCGTGGCCGGCGTGATCGTCGGACGCGCGCTCTACACCGGGGCGATCGAGCTGGGTCCCGCACTGGAGGTCGTCGCGTGCTCCTGAAGCGCATCATCCCGTGCCTCGACGTCGACCGCGGCCGAGTCGTGAAGGGCGTCCGCTACGTGGACCACGTCGACGCCGGCGATCCGGTCGAGGTCGCGCAGATGTACGACGCGCAGGAGGCGGACGAGATCACGTTCCTCGACATCACCGCGAGCAGCGAGCAGCGCAGGATCCTGCTCGACGTCGTGACGCGGACCGCAGAGCGCGTCTTCATGCCTCTCACCGTGGGCGGCGGCGTGCGCTCGCTCCAGGACGTGCGGGACCTGCTGAACGCGGGCGCGGACAAGGTCTCGATCATGACCGCGGCGGTCGAGAACCCCGACCTCGTGGCGGACGCCGCCGCGAAGATCGGCAGCGCGAACCTCGTGGTCGCGATCGATGCGAGGCGGAGGTTCTCCGACCCCGCAAGGCCCGGCGAAGCCGGCCCGCGCCGCCCGAGCGCGGAGCCGTCGGCGAGCGAACGACAGTCGGGCTGGGAGGTGTGTACGCACGGTGGGAGGCGTCCCACCGGCATCGACGCGATCGCGTGGGCGCGGCGCATGGCCGACGCGGGCGCGGGCGAGATCCTCCTCACGAGCATGGACCGCGACGGGACGCGGAGCGGGTACGACCTCGCGTTCGTGCGCGCGGTGGCGGATGCCGTGTCGGTGCCGGTCATCGCGTCCGGGGGAGGCGGCAGCGCCGAGGACCTCGCTGCCGCCCTGGACGACGGTCCGGCCGGCGGACACGCCCAGGCCGCCCTCGCTGCCTCGATCTTCCACTTCCGGGAGCTCACGGTCGGGCAGGTGAAGGCACGGCTCCTCGAGCTCGGGATTCCGGTGCGTCCCCCGTTGGTTGATGCGCCAGAAAGCGTGCGCTAGCATGCAAACCTCGCGTGCCCGTTCTCGGTAACTAGTGGATCTCAATAGGGTTTTTGTCCATACCGCCCGGTCGGACCGGATTCGGAAAAAGTCCCGCTTGGAGCGGCAGATCTCGACACGGACGACATCCTGCGGCCACTCATAAGGTGGCCGGCTGCGCTTCGGCCGAGGGGCCCGCGCGAGAGCAGTAGAGCCGGAGGTTTCCTGCATGCCCGTGGTGAAGGTCAAGGACAACGAATCCTTCGAACAGGCGATGAAGCGCTTCAAGAAGCAGTGCGAGAAGGCGGGCATCCTGACCGAGCTCCGGCGCCGCGAGTTCTACGACAAGCCCAGCGTGCGGAAGAAGAAGAAGGCCGCTGCAGCGCGCAAGCGGGCCCTCAAGAAGCTGAAGCGGATGGCGCGCTAGACCTCGGCGGGGGCGTGACGTGGGCCGGATCCCCGAAAGCGTCGTCGAAGAGATCCGGGAGCGCGTCGACATCGTCGACTTGATCGCTCGCTACGTCGCCCTCAAGCCCGCCGGCCGCAGCCACAAGGGCCTCTGCCCGTTCCACTCCGAGAAGACCCCCTCCTTCAACGTCAGCCGCGACCGCCAGATCTTCCACTGCTTCGGCTGTGGCGCGGGCGGGAACGTCTTCGGCTTCCTCATCCGCCACGACAACCTGACGTTCCCCGAGGCGGTGCGCTCCCTCGCGCGCGAGGCCGGGGTGGAGATCCCCGAGGAAGAGCGCGGCGAGCGCGAGAGCAGCGCGCGCCTCGAGCAGGCGAACGAGATCGCACAACGCGTCTACCGCCAGGCGCTCGCCTCGCCCGAGGGCACCGCTGCGCGCGAGTATCTGACGCAGCGCGGGCTCGAGGCGAAGTGGATCGACCGCTTCGGCGTGGGGTTCGCACCCGACCGCTGGGACGCCGTCGCGCGCGCGCTCGGGGCCGAGGGGGTCCCCGCCGAGGTCGGCGAGCGCGCCGGTCTCCTGTCGCGGCGCTCCTCCGGCGACGGCCACTACGACCAGCTCCGCGCGCGCATCACGTTCCCGATCCTCGACGTGCGCGGCCGCGTGATCGGGTTCGGCGGCCGTGCGACGAAGCGGGACCAGCAGCCGAAGTACCTGAACACGCCCGAGACACCGCTCTTCCGCAAGCGCGAGGCGCTCTACGGTCTGCCGCTCGCCCTCGAGGCCAGCCGCAAGAAGGAGCGGCTGGTGGTGGTCGAGGGCTACTTCGACCTGATCGCGCTGCACCGCGCCGGGGTCGAGGAGGTGGTCGCGACCTGCGGCACCTCGCTCACGCCCGAGCACGCGAAGGGCCTGCGGCGCCGCGCCCGCGAGGTCGTGCTGCTGTTCGACGGCGATGCCGCCGGCCAGCGCGCCGTGGCTGCCGCGCTCGAGGTGCTGCTGCCGCAGGGCCTGCGCGTGCGCGCGGTGTCGCTGCCCGAGGGCGACGACCCCGACACGTTCCTCGCCCGCGAGGGCGCGGCCGCGCTCGCCGCCCTCGTCGACTCCGCGCCCGCGGCGATCGAGACGCTGATCGCCCGCGCCACCGCGAAGGGCTGCACGACTCCGTGGGAGAAGGCGGATGCGGTGGCGACCGTGGCGCCGCTCGTCGCCCGCGTGCAGGACGCCGTGGAGCGCGGCGAGCTGGTGCGCCGGATCGCGCTGGCGGTCGGCGCCGAGGGCCGACACGTCGAGGCGTCGGTTCGGGCGGCGGCCCGCGGCGAGAATCCCGACGTGCTGGCCGAGACCGCGTCGGCGGCCTACACGATCCGCCGGAACGGCCCCGAGGACCGCGTCGCCCGCTCGCTCGCGCGCGTGCTGCTCGCCCATCCCGCGCTCGCAGGCCGCCCCGCGGACGGCGTGCTCGAGTCCGCGCTCCCCGAAGGGCCGGCCCGCGAGCTCGCTCTCGCGTTGCGACACAGCATGGCGTCGACCGGCCGCGCCGTGGTGGCCGAGCTGAGCGATCGCCTCGAAGGCGAGACGCGGGACCTCCTGCTCGCGCTCTCGGCCGACGATGAAGCCGATCTCGACGCCGAGGAGGCCGTGCGCGCGCTCGACGACACGCTCGCGTGGCTTCTGCGCAGGCAGCGCGCCGCCGAGGCCAAGGCGCTCACGGAGCGCGTACGTCGAAGCGCGGAGGAGAGCGGCCCCGATCCCGCGCTCCTGGCCGCGAAGCAGCGGCAGCTCGAGCAGAAGAAGGCCGCGCTCGGAATCCACCCCGGTCCCGGAACGGGGAGGTAGTGGTGTTCGCCCAGGACTGAAGCAGCAGCGAAGGAGCTCCCCCCAATGCCCCCGAATGCGCCCAAGACCTCTCGGACCCCGAATCGCAAGCCCGCCTCCACGGGCTCGAAGCGACCCTCGACCCAGCGCGCCGCCAGCACGGAGACCGAGGAGCTGGCCGCGGCGTCCCTCTCCGCGGACGGCGCGGCCGCGGGGCCCTCGGAACGAAACGGCCACGCGAAAGGCCAGGCCGGGAACGGCAGCGCGCGCGGGAACGGCGAGGCGGCCGCGCACGGCGGCGGCGCCGCCACGGCGCACGGTCGCGCCGCGCTCAAGACGCTGCGCAGCGTGCAGCAGCTCCTCGACGACGGGCGGCGGAAGGGCTTCCTGACGATCGACGAGATCAATCGCGGGCTGCCCGACGACGTGCTCTCCTCGGAGCAGATCGACGAGGTGTTGGCCCTCTTCGCCGCCCAGGAGATCCGGATCGTCGACTCCGACAAGGCGCCGGCGACGAAGCGGATGCCGGAGATCCCCACGCGGAGCGATGCCGGGGACGACGAGGTCGGCCACACGAACGATCCCGTGCGCGTGTATCTGCGCGAGATGGGCCAGGTGTCGCTCCTCACGCGCGAGGGCGAGGTCGAGATCGCGAAGCGCATCGAGGCCGGCGAGGACGATCAGGTGCTCGCGGTGCTCGGCACGGCGTTCGGCATCCAGGAGGTGCTCCGGCTCGGCGACCTGCTCCGCAAGAACAAGCTGCCGGTGACCGAGCTGGTGGACGGCCTCGACGACGAGAACAACACCACGACGCCCGAGGAGGCGCGCCGCGGCATGTTGCTCGCGATGGCCCGCGTCCGTCGCGCCGAGGCCGACCTCGCGCGGCGCCAGAGCTCGCTCACCAATCCGCGCACGGGCGAGGAGGCCCGCGAGCGGTTGCGCGGCGAGATCGAGGAGCGCGCGCGCCAGATCATCGCGATCCTCCAGGGCGCACGCTTCGCGCAGGACCGCGTGCGGGACGTGACGACCGCGCTCCGCGTGGTGGGCGACGCGTTCGAGGGGATCGAGGCCAGGGCGCGGGCGATCGCCGCGCCGTTCGGCACGAGCCTCGCGACCTTCCGCGAGCTGGCCGTGCTCTCGACGCGGCGCAGCCGTCCCGGCCGCGATGCGCTCGCGAAGCTCGGCGGCGACCCCGCGCGGATCGCCGAGGCGCAGGGTCGGATCGTCGAGCTCGAGAAGGCGAGCAAGCGGGTCGAGGCCGAGACGCGCATGACGCGCGCCGAGGTGGGCTCCGCGCTCGACCGCTTCGCCGAGGCGGCCGCGCGCACGCATCACGCGAAGTGCGAGCTGATCGAGGCCAACCTGCGGCTCGTGGTGTCGATCGCGAAGAAGTACACGAACCGCGGCCTCCAGTTCCTGGACCTGATCCAGGAGGGGAACATCGGCCTCATGAAGGCCGTGGACAAGTTCGAGTACCAGCGCGGCTACAAGTTCTCGACCTACGCCACGTGGTGGATCCGCCAGGCCATCACGCGTGCGATCGCCGACCAGGCGCGCACGATCCGCATCCCGGTCCACATGATCGAGACGATCAACAAGCTCGTGCGCGCGAGCCGCTACCTCGTCCAGATGCTGGGCCGCGAGCCTACGCCCGAGGAGCTGGCCGAGAAGATGGAGATGCCGCTCGACAAGGTGCGCATGGTCCTCAAGATCGCGAAGGAGCCGATCAGCCTGGAGACGCCGGTGGGCGAGGAGGAGGACAGCCACCTCGTCGACTTCATCCAGGACACGCGCGTGCCGAACCCGCAGGATGCGGTGATCAACGCGAACCTGGCGGACCAGACACGCCGCGTGCTCGCGACGCTGCTGCCGCGCGAGGAGAAGGTGCTGAAGATGCGCTTCGGCATCGGCGAGCGCGCGAACCACACGCTCGAAGAGGTGGGCCAGGATTTCGAGGTGACCCGCGAGCGCATCCGTCAGATCGAGGCGAAGGCGCTCAGGAAGCTGCGCCACCCGAGCCGATCGCGGCTCCTGAAGAGCTTCGTCGACGGCTGAGCGTCATTCGAGATCTGGCGGGGTCACGCGCGTGATCCAGTCGACGTAGCTGCCCGTGTAGCCCACGGTCTGCTGCCGGGCCTCGACGCGCGCCAGCAGCGCCCCCCACCGCTCGTCGTCGAGCGGCGCCTGGGCGTGCAGGTGTTCGTTCACGCGATCGGCCAGCGCGCGCGCCGCGGCCAGCGCCGGCTCCGCGAGCGCGGCCTCCCCCGCGTGGTCCGCCGCTCCGAGGCCGAGGAACGCTTCGATCGCGCTCTGGACGACGTGCGCGGCGTGCTTGCGCGACGCCACGATGTTGCCCTTGCCCGTGACGACGTTCCCGGCGGAGAACACCGTAGGGTAGTCGGCGAGCCGGCCGAGGTCGGGGTGCGTGAACGCGAAGAGCTCGCCCTTCGTGGGGATGCCGGGGATCGCCTCCGGGATGCTGCCGATCGAGCTGATGACGCACGGGCCCCGACGCTCGAACGTGTCGTCGGTGGGCACGAGCTTGCCGCCCTCGTGGCGGTTGCGGCGGAAGCGGAGCCCCACGAGGCGATCGCCCTCGACGAGGGGCCCGTCGGGCGCCGCGAGCGGCTCGACGTCGAACAGGTACTTCTCGCGCGCCTTCTCCAGCAGGCGGTGCCGCGCTGCGGCCACCTTCGCGAGACGCGCGGCGTCCGCTCCGTCGGGGGCCTCGACGAGCGGCATGTCGTCGATGCGGCGGCGGTAGAAGAGCGTGCAGCCCGTGAGCCCGAGCTCCGCCCAGGTCACCCCGTGCGCGGCGAGCGTCTTCGGGATGCCCTTCACCTCGAGCTCGATCAGGTCGAGCGCCACGCCGCGTGCGCGCATCTTCGCGCGCACGTTCTCGAGCATCAGCACCTTGGCCACGTCGATCGACGCGAGGCCGCCGCCCACCACGAGCGCGCCGTCGGGCGTCTCGAAGCGGGCCCCGCTCCAGTCCTTCTCGTTCGCATGGTTGAACCAGATGATGAAGGGATTCTGGTACACGAGCCCGCGTCCGACGTAGCGGTCGATGCCCTCGAGCGGCAGCGGCCGGTCGCGCCACGCCCCGCACGCGAGCACCACGGCGCTGAAGCCCCAGCGCCGCGCGAGCTCCTCGAACGCGACGTCGCGCCCGATCTTCGTGAGCGGCACGAAGTGCACGCCGGGCAGCGACAGCTTCCCCCCGATCGTCTCGTACTCCTTCAGGCGGAGCTCGCGGTGCCAGCGCGGGAGGCCGTCCTCGACCTTCCCGTAGGGGCGCGGGTTCTGCTCGAACACGACCACGTGGACGCCGCGCTGGGCGAGCCGCCCTGCGACCTCGGCGCCGGCAGTGGCGCCTCCGATCACGGCGACGGCGTGCGCGGGACGATGGGGAGCGGAGTCGGGGGCGGTCATCGAGCGCGGAGGATACCGACGGGCGGCCGCGGCTCCACCGCCGGCGGCTAGTCGCCCATGGCGGCGACCGCCGGCTGGAAGAGCAGCAGCGCGGGCACCGAGAAGGCGTCGAAGGGCGCGCTGATCACGAGGAGCGGCGCCACCCAGAGCGCGGTGCGCGTGCGCAGGAGCGCGTTCACCTCGAGCGGGGGATACGTCGCGCCGTCCGCGTCCCGCAGCACGGCCCGCACCGCGCGTCCCCCGGCATCCGTCTCGACCTCGAGGCACGGCGCCGCGGCGCAGCCTCCGGGCGACGTGATCGCCACGGGGGCGCCGCCGAGCGCCGCGTCGTCGGGCAGCGCTTCGGCAGGGAAGTCCTCGACGGGGAGATCCGCGCGCAGGTCCGCAAGCATGACGGCGGCGCGGCGGGACCGCGTCACGAGCGGACGGCCCCGGTCGTCCGTCACCTGCGCGGTGTAGGCGACGAGCAGACGATCGCCGTCGAGCCGCGCCTCGTCGAACCGGACCGGCCGGTCGCGCCGCCGCGCCAGCTCGAGGAAGTGGCCCGTCACGCACGCCTGCGACGACAGGGCGCACGCCATCAGCGCGAAGAGGGCCGCGTGCCGCACCCTAGTACCAGAGCCCATCGTACACCTCGTACGCCTTCACCACGCCTCCGGCGAAGAACGGCGTGCGCGGATACGCGAACGTACGCGCCGCCCGGTCGTAGGTCAGCGCGAGCGGCCGGTCCGCGAGATTCGGGTCATACACCGAGAAGTGGATCTCTGCCTTCGTGGTCTCGGCGGCGTACACGAGCACGAGGTGATTGATCGAGCGCTCCGGGAAGACGACGAGATGCACGATCGGCAGCCACCCGCGCGCGAGCTCGTCCTGCATGCGGTCCGAGAGCTCGCGCTGCTCGCTCGGCCAGAAGGGGAAGAGGAGACGCCAGTTGCCACGTTGCATCGCGTTCGGCCAGATCTCTTCGAGGGCGGCCTTCACGAGCGCCTCGTGCGCCGAGCTGAAGGAGCGCAGGTCGGCGTAGCCCGGGATCGCGATCCGGTCGGTCGGCGGGCGACGCGGGTCGGTGTCAAACAGGGCATGGACGAGCGCGGCGTAGCCCGCCTCGTCGACCAGCGGAGACGCGGGCTCGAAGCGCGCACCCCAGTGGAACTGGCGCGCCGCGCGCGCCATGGGGCCGCACTTCAGCGTGAAATCCGGCTCGGGGTCGCGCGGCCTGCCGACGAGCCGGCCGGTCTCGGGATCGGGCTGGTAGCTCCAGAGCAGCTCGTTCGCGAAGGCGAACGTGTCGGCGGAGAACTCGAAGCGCGCCGGCGCCGGCGCAACGGCGGGCGTACGCGTGGCGCAGCCGGCGGCCGGCAGCCACGAGAGCATGGACACGAGGAATCCCGCGAGCCGCCTGCGCGCCGCCACGCGCACACGCGTAGCCGAACGCCCGGCGGCTCGCGACCGCGTGCCTCCCCGCACCGCCCTCGAATCGCCGCTATCGTCCCCCGATGAAGGAAGAAGCGAAGCCGCGCCGGGCCAGCGCCGCCCGGCGCCTGCGTCGTCGCCTCCGGCCGTACTTCACGCGGCCTCTCGTCTGGTTCGTCGTGACGCTGGTCCCGCTGCTCTACTTCCCGTACATGCGCTTCGTCTGGGCGACGAGCCGGATCGACCGCGGCGACTACGACGAGCTCCACCGCGCGACCGAGGCGAACGACGGCATGATCGCCCTCCTCTGGCACGAGGAGGTGTTCAGCGTCGCATACGGCTACGGGTGGAATGGCATCCGTGCGCATACGCTGGCGAGCCCCGGCGACGCGGGCGAGGTCATCACGCGGCTCCTGCACCGGAGCGGCCACGTCGCGTTCCGCGGCGGCTCCACCACGTCGCGCTCGCGCCGGCGCGAGGGCATCCTCGGCGAGCTGATCGAGCTCGTTAGCACACACCGCCGTGTGTTCCTCGGCCTCACCGTCGACGGCTCCCGGGGGCCCGCCTACCGCATGAAGAGCGGAGGCATCGTCGTGGCCAGCACGTGCGGCAAGCCCGTGGCGCTGCTGCGCCTGTGGTATCGCCGCGGCCTCCGGCTGAACACCTGGGACCGCACCGGCATCCCGCTGCCGTTCAACCGGATCCGGTACTCGTACCGCGGCCCGTTCTTCCCGCCGAAGGACCCGACCGACCGCGCGGCCCTCCATGCGTTCCATCTCCGGATGGAGGACGAGCTGATCGAGCTCGCCGCGGAGAGCTACGACGCGCTCGGCCTGCCGCGTCCCCCCAACCTGGTAGGGCGCACGGCCGAAGAGCGCGCGCTGGCAGAGGACGAAGTGGCGGCGGAGCGGGAGCCGCAAGCGGACGCCGGCGCGGAAGCCCGAACGCTGTCCCCGGTCTAGCCGACCGACACTTCCAGCCGCGAGAGGCCCCGCAGCACGGGGTTCGGGCGGTACCCGGGCGCCTCGTCCACGAGCGCGAGGTGCGGGAAGCGCTGGGTCAGCGCCTCGAACGTCAGCGTCGCCTCGAGCCGCGCGAGCGGGGCCCCGAGGCAGAAGTGCGTGCCGAGCCCGAAGGCCAGGTGCGGGTTCGGGTCGCGCGCGAGGTCGAGCTGGTCGGGCCGCTCGAAGACGGCCGGGTCGTGGTTCGCCGCCCCGATGCTGACGAGGACGAGCGCGCCCTCCGGGAGGGTGTGGCCATCCAGCGCGACGTCCTCCAGCGCCACGCGCACCGTCGCCTGCACCGGCCCGTCGAAGCGCAGCAGCTCCTCGATCGCGCTCGGGAGGAGCGCGGGCTCCGCGCACAGGCGGCGCCATGCGTCGCCGTCGCGCAGGAGCGCGAGCGTCCCGTTTCCGATCAGGTTCGTCGTCGTCTCGTGGCCGGCGAGCAGCAGGAGGTTGCTGGTGGCGAGCAGCTCGGCGTCGGTGAGGGCGTCGCGCTCCTCCTGTGCGTGGATCATCGCGCTGATGAGGTCGTCCCGCGGCTCGCGGCGGCGTGCCGCGATGGTGTCCGCCAGGTAGCCGAAGAGGCTCCGTCCGGCGTCGGCGCCCGCGCTGCGCGCCTCGGCGTTCGGCGACGCGATGCCCGCGATCAGCGCGCCCGACCACTCGCGGAAGCGCCGGTGGTCCTCGGGCGGGACGCCCAGCAGCTCGGCGATCACGACGGCGGGGAGCGGCTCGGCGACGTCGTGGATCAGATCGAAGCGTCCCTTCGCGGCGGCCTCGTCCACGAGCACGCGCACGATCCCCTCGATGTGCCCGCGCAGCGCCGCGATCCGCCGCGGCGTGAAGGCCTTGTTGACGAGCTTGCGCACCCGCGTGTGACCCGGCGGATCCATCACGAGCATGGAGCGCATGCCCGTCGCGCTCTGGCGCAGGAACTCGGGCAGGCGGTCGAGGTTGTCGCGGACGAGGGGCGCGCGGATGCGCTCCACCGAGAAGCGCGGATCACGCAGCACGCCGTGGACGTCGCGATAGCGCGTCAGCAGCCACATGCCGGGACCATCGAAGCCGGGCACCGGCACCTGGAGCACGGGGCGGACCGTCCGGATCAGGGAGTAGATGGGGTAGGGATTCTCGAGCGAGCCTGCGCTGCGGAGCGGGAGCAGCAGGTCGAGCTCGGGCGCGGACGGGGAGCCGGAGGGAACGGGCCGTGCGAAACGGGTCGGAGCCGCCATGGAGCCACCTCGGGCGCGCCAGGGGTTGAAAATGACCGACTGGTTGGTCATTCTATGGCATGTCCAAGATCGCCGCAACCGAGCGCGACGCCTTCTACGAGGCCCGCCGGAACGCCTTGGCCGACGTCGCGTTGAAGCTCTGGGCGAAGCAGGGCTTCGACCAGACCTCGGTCGCGACCATCGCCCGCGAGGCCGGCATCGCGAAGGGCACTTTCTATCTCTACTTCGAGACCAAGGGCGCCCTCCTGCTCGAGGTGCTGCGGCGCAACTCGCTCGTGCCGAACGTGCTGGCGCTCATGCGCGACCTCGAGACTCAGCATCTCGAGGTCGCGGTCCACGGCTTCGTGCGCGGCGCATGGCGCCACCTGTGCGGACAGCGCGAGCTCCTCCTCGTCGCGCTTCGCGAGCTGCCGACGCACCTCGACCAGGCCCGCGAGGCCGTCGAGCGGGTCCTCGTGCCGACCAACCAGGCGCTCGCGGGCTACCTCGAGTCGCGCCTCGGACCGCGGCGCGCCCGCGAGATCTCGTTCGTGATCTCCGTGCGCGCCCTCATCGGGATGATCGTCGTCGTCTTCCTGACCCAGGAGGTGCTCGGTGCGGGGCGCTTCCTGCCGGTGTCGGAGGAGGAGATCACCCGGACGATCGCCGAGCTGTTCCTCCATGGTGTCGCGCCCGAGGGAGGGGCTTCCGCGTGATCCGGCGTCTCCGCGTGGTGCGTCTGCTGCGCGTGGCCCTTGCCCTCGCGCGCGTGCTCCCGCGCTATCTCGTCCTGCTGGCGCGCGACCGCTCGGTCCGCTTCCGCGCGAGCGCCGCGGACTGGGACCGCGCCCATGCCGCCGCGGCGCGGGAGGTGAAGCGCGTCGCGCTCTCGCTCGCGGGCGCCTTCACGAAGGCCGCCCAGATCCTCGGCGCGCGCGCCGACTTCCTGCCCGCGCCCTTCATCGACGAGCTCAGCCAGTTCCACGACGCCGTGCCGCCGCGGCCCTTCGCGACCCTGGCGCCGCTCGTCGAGCGCGACCTCGGGCGCCCGCTCGAGCAGGCGTTCGCGTCGATCGACCGCGACGCGCTGGCGGCCGCCTCCCTCGCGCAGGTGCATCGCGCGACGCTGCGCGACGGGAGCCGGGTCGTGGTGAAGATCCGCTATCCCGAGATCCCGAGGATCATCCCGCTCGACCTCGGCATGCTCCGCCGCGTCGTGGCCATCGTCCAGCGACTCCAGACGCAGATCGATCTGCGCGCCCTGGTGAACGAGGTGACGCGCTTCATCGAGCTCGAGCTGGACTTCCCGCGCGAGGTCCGCGCCACCGAAAGGCTGGCCAAGACGCTCGCGGACTTCCCGGACGTGGTCGTCCCGCGCGTCTACCACGAGCTCTGCGGCGAGAGCACGATCGTGCTCGAGTACCTGGAGGGCATCCAGGTGGCGCGCACGAAGGAGCTGGTGGCCGCCGGGCACAAGCTCCCCGACGTCGCAAGGAGGATAGGCGCGCTCTACGGCTCGATGATCTTCGAGCGCGACTTCTTCCACGGCGACCCCCACCCCGGGAACCTCCTCGTCCTCCCGGACGGGCGCATCGGGCTCCTGGACTTCGGCCTCTGCAAGGAGCTCCCGCCCGGCTTCGCGAGGCGCGTCGCGCGGATGATGGTGTGGGCGATGATCGGCGATGGGACCTCCGCCCTCGCCGCCGCGGGGGAGCTCGGCTTCGACACTGCATCGATGCGACCCGAGCACCTGCGCTCGCTGATGCTGATGGTGGTCGGCGACTCCGACACCGACGCAGGGCTGCTCGACATCCTGGGCGAGAGCCGCATGCGCCGGATCCCCGAGGACTTCGCCCTCGTCGCGCGCACCCTCATCCTGCTGAACGGGCTCTCCCACCGGCTCGCCCCCGGCCGCCGCCTGATCCAGGCCGAGCTGCTCCAGCACCTCGCGGCGGGCGCCGCGCGCAGCAGCGGCTAGCCCGCCGAAACGGTCGACGACGGGCCGCCGCGGCAGCCCGCGACACAATCGTGTTACAGGTGGATCCCGCGATCCCACCGAGCAGCGCTGCTAGAGTCCCGACGAGGGCCCTTAGCTCAGCGGTCAGAGCAGCCGGCTCATAACCGGACGCGCCCAGGTTCGAATCCTGGAGGGCCCACCCGTAACGCCGCGTGGTGTCTGCGGTTTCTCTTCGGAACCCTTGTCGCCAGCTTGTCGCCAGACTTCGCTCTTCGGTCGCACCACCTCGAGCAGCGCCTCCTCGGCGAAACGCGCGTAGCGGCGCGTGGACGTGAGCGACGCGTGACCGAGGAAGCGCTGGAGCGCGCGCTCCGACACGCCCCGGCGGATGGCGTCGGTCGCGAACGAGTGCTTCGTGCCCTCGTAGAGCTTCACGTGGGGAAGGCCCGCGGCCTTCACCGCCTTCGCCCAGATCTCCCCGAGCGTCTTGTGCGCGTAGCGTCCACCTGTGCGCGGGTTGGCGAAGAGCGGTGCGCCGCGCAGTCGACGCTCGCGCGGGACATGCTGCTCGATCCAGTCCGCGACCATCTCGCCGACGGGGAGCCGCTTCGGCTTCCCGGTCTTCGTGCCGCGGATCGGAGACGAGACCGACTTCCCCTTCACAGCCTTGTCCACAGTGATCCAGCCGTCGTGGTAGTCAGCGGCGTCGAGCGCGCGGGCCTCTCCGGGGCGTAGACCTAGGTGCGCGAGCGCGAGGAAGACGCCGCGATCCTCGTCCGGGATCAGGGCGAGCACGTGGTCCTGCTCGCGCGCCGGGATGATGCGGGGCTCGTACTCCGGGGCCCTCGGCATCGGCGCGCGCGGGACGTCGCGCAGCTCGCCCCGGAGCTGGAGCCAGCGCAGGAACGCCCGGAAGCACGCAAGCACGTTCCGGCGGGTCTTCGGCGCGAGCTTCCGGTTCGCAAGCCAGAGCGAGAAGTCCTCGAGCGTTCCGTAGGTGATCTCGTGGATGCTCTTGTCCGCGAAGAACGCGAAGTGCCCGTCGGGGTCCGCCATCCGCTCCAGCTCGTCGACGTAGAGCGGGGAGAGGGAACCAGCGTCGGCTTCGGCCCGCTTCACCTCGAGCCAGGTCGCGAGGCGGGACGGCACGAGGTTAGGCTTGGCCTTCTTGGGGAGATACTCGGCGATCACCTCGGGGAGCCGACGCTCCTCGTCGGCCACCTTGCCCCGGATCTGTTCAAGTACACGCCGCGCGGTCTCCTCGTCGGTGATCCGGATGCCGCGGTTCGACCAAACTCGGCCGTAAGGCCGGAGGTCGAGGTAGTACCCCCGGCCGTCCCGGCGGCGACGAATGTGGCCGAGCTGTCCCACGAGCGACCAGCGTACCGCACGGGTCGACCCCTCGAGGGCCTCGAGGAGGGCGGCGATGGAGCCGGGGCGAGTCATGGTGAGAGGCACCGTTCCGGCTCGTCATTCGGAGGCCGACAGGTCACGCTAGAACTCGACGTCATCTAGATCGACTCGAACAGCCCCATCGGCGCCGGTAGCTCTTCGCGAACGGCGCATCACTGCACGTCCTCTTGGCCGCCCGCACGGTGCATCTCCCGAACCACCTGCCGCCAGCGGCGCGTGCCCTCCTCCGCGGCTGCGAGACGCGCCGCGCGCAGGCTGGGCTCGACGTCCGGCAGCCGCGCCACGAGGCTGAGATAGGCCCGGTCGACCATGCAGCCGACGAGTCCGATCTTGTCGAGCAGCGCCTCGAGGCGCGCGTCCCGACGCGCGATCTCCGCGACGATGCGGCGCGCATTCTCGTCCAGGAGGGCGTGGGCGAGCCGCATGCCCTCCCCGGGCGTCGCCCCCTCGTCCGGCGTCGGTGTCAGCGCCGAAGCGATCTCCTGCTTGAGGACGAAATACTCGTCGAGGCACTCGCGCACCGACTGCGAGAGGGTCCCATGGCGTGCAGACGCCTCGCGCCCGAGGCGGTCGTACGTGTCGCGCGAAAGCCACGCACGCACCTCGTGCCGTGCGCCGACGCTGCCGCATTTGCGGCGCGACTTCGCGCCAGGTGAGGCGTTCACGACGGCCGCTGGCAAGAGCGAGGGGGAGCGATCATTTGGCGTCTCCGCGTTGGCGCGGAACACCAGCGATCCAGGGGTTGCGAAAAACTAGCCGAGTGCGAAGCGCTGTAAAGCGAGCGCGCAGAGCGCGTCTTCACCGTGCGCTGCACTGCGGTGCACTTCGCTACCGCTGGTGCCCGCGGTCGCGCTCCCGCGCACGCTCGAGATCCTCGAGCCGCCAGACGACTACACGCTGACGCTGTCGATCCAGCTCGGGATCGAGCCGGGACTGCCCACGTACGTCGTGACCCACTGCGAACGGCGCGCCGCGCCACGGCACGGCGGTGAGACCCAAGCCCGTGCTGAGCACGACATGGCGCGTCTTTTCCGCGTCTTCGGCGTGACCCAGCACGTGGCCGCGGATCAGCCGGCCCGGCTGGCTGGACGCCCGGGTGAAGGGGCCGTCGTCGAGCTCCCGCGCCCAGCGAGGCATCGCGAAGTCGCTGTCGATGTCGCGCGGAAGGCGAGCCAGCGCGCGCTCTGCGGCCTCTCGGATCGCACCGGCGGGCAACTCGACCGAGCGCGAGCTCGCATCTCGGCGCGGCAGGAGTCCCGCGCGCTCGAGACCGTCGATCCGCGCGCGGACCGCCTCGCGGTACCGCGCCGCAAAGCCCCCCGGCGCGCCGAACCCGGCGAGCGAAGCGTCGCCGCTCGCGATGATCTGGCGCAGCGCCTCCCGGTCGAGCTCGGTCCAATCTCCGCTTGCCCGGCGCGGGTGCTCGAGCGTCCCGTGCCGCGCGACGCGGACCCAGGAGACGACGAGTCCCTCGCTCTCCCGGCTGCGTCCCGTGAGCGTCACGAGCTCGCCCTGCTGCACGCGGTCCTCGCTTCGGGAGAGCGCCATGATGGGGTGCTCGGGCACGAAGTGCGTGAGGCCGTCCGTGCCTTCGACCACCCAGTACGGGGCGTCGCGGGCCTCATCGCGGGCCAGTCCCGCCCAGCGCCCTCGGACGATCGTCCCTGGCTCGAGAACGCTCAGCCGCTGCCGCGCGGAGGGATCGACGAGTCGTCTTCCGTCGCGCGAGACGGCGCTCCGCTGCAGGTCCCGGGCGAGCTGCATCTGGCGAAGGGCAGGGCCGTGGTCCGCCGAGAGACGCCACGTCCGCTTGCCGGTCCGCTCCGCGAGCCCCAGCGGCTCGAGGAACTGGAGCCGCCGGATCATGGCCACCCGGAGCTCTCGTCTTTCGACCGAGCCGGGCACCGGATCGTCGAAGGAGACCGTGCGCTCGGCGCTCTTCCGACGATCAAGCGCGGCGTCGAGGAGACCGTAGTGCCGCGCGTCGACGGCCCGCTCGAGGGCCAGCGCATGGTCGCGCGGGCCGCGCAGTCCCAGCGTCTGGGTCGCCGCGTGCTGGCTCCGCTCGCGGATGCCGTGGGAGACGTAGTGCCGCGGGAGAAAGAGCGTTCGGCCGTCCGAATCCCGACCGCGGACGATCACGTGCAGGTGCGGCTGGGCCGTGTCGTGGTGGTCGATGGCCACCCACTCGAGCCGCGTCCCGAGGTCGCCTTCCATCGCCGCCACGAGGTCGCGGGCGTGCTGGCGGAGGTCCATGCGGTGGCCGTTCTCGGGCGAGACGATGAGCTTCCACAGGCGCCGGTCGCCCGCGCGCTGCCACGAGGACAGCGTGCCCGGGAGGTCGATCCCCTCGCGGTCCGCATCGAAGCCGCGGCCCGGCCGGCCGGGCTCCTGGGCGCCCTCGCGTGCGAGGTACCGGCCGTGCGCGCGCCACGATCCCGCCCCTCGGTTTGCGACGAACCGGGCCTTCACGATGCTGCGCTGGAGCGCGGCCGGGGCCGACCAGACGAAGCGTTTCCGCGCGGGCGCGGCACTCGAACGGGAGAGCCGGCCGACCGCGCTCCGCACGCGACGGGCCGAGGCTTCGGCCTGCGGACGGCGCAGCCGACGCGGCCGAGCCCGCATCACGAGCTCGTCGTGGGGATCGCTCACGGCGCTTCGATCCGTGCGCTCGGAAGGCAGTTGACCCGAGGATCAACGACTCGCTCAGCGACGACAACAGCCGCGATGAGTCGCCGAAAATCGCGCGTGCATCGCGCGTTCGCGCAGCTCCATCGTATGCTCGAGGTGTTCATCACGACGATTGTCCACGCTACGTGCCTCACGGCTAGATTCCGGTTGCAACTGCACGCGATAGTTACACATTCCGGAGACGGATCCGGTGCTCTTCACGCTTCGCCCGGTTCGCTCCGACTGCAAGTGCGCATTGGGGCCGAGGATTCGAGCGCACCCTCCGGTGTCTATCTTGCGTATCCGATCGCGCGCCTTCGGTCGTTCCCTACCTCAGCTTCTTCGTCGCCGCGGTCTGTCTCTCTGCTCGGCGCGCGCCAGAGCTCCGTGTCGATCCGCGACACTGCGTCAGTCGAACGGGCTCCTCGCGTCCGATCCGCCGCTTGACCTTCGGCGGCACCCACGCGGCGGGGCACCAGCACAGAAGCGAGAGCGAGTCCGATGCGTAGGCCTCGGCCGTCCAGAGCGAACCGAAGCCGAAGCCCTCCGACTCCAGCACGACGTCGATGGGATCGGAAGGCCGAGCCACCCTCCTAGCCGAGCATGAGACCGAGCTTCCTCCCTGCGATCTCCGTTCGCGGGGTGGCATCCGACGCCGTGGCCCCTGGCCCGGGTGGCGGCGCCGGCCTGGGTCGATCAGTCCGGGCCGGCGAGCACATCGAGGGGGCTTCGCACGCCCCGTCCACCCTTGTTCAGGACGTGCGTGTAGATCATCGTCGTCGAGACCTCGCGGTGACCCAGGAGCTCCTGCACCGTGCGGATGTCGTAGCCGCTCGCGAGCAGGTGCGTGGCGAAGCTGTGGCGCAGCGTGTGACAGCTGGCGGGCTTGGCGATGCCCGCTTCGCGCACCGCCCGGTGCACCGCGCGCTGGACCACCGTCTCGTGCAGGTGGTGGCGCTGCTCGGCGCCGGAGACCGGATCGCGCCAGCGCGACGTGGCCGGAAAGACGTACTGCCAGCCCCATTCGCGCGAAGCACCGGGGTACTTGCGCGCTAGCGCCTCGGGAAGGGGCGCCGCCCCGAAGCCGAGCGCCTGGTCGCGGTCGTGCAGCCGCTTCGCCGCCGCCAGCTGCGTCCGAAGCGGCGTGACGCAGACCGCGGGAAGCGTCGTCACGCGATCCTTGCGGCCCTTGCCCTGACGGATGCGAAGCTCGCGCGTCTCGAAGTCGAGATCCTTGACCCGGAGCGTGAGCGCCTCGAGGAGCCGGAGACCCGCGCCGTAGAGCAGACTCGCCACCAGGTGCGGCACACCGTCGAGCTTCGACAGCACGGCGCGCACCTCTTCCGGCCCGAGCACCACCGGGAGTCGTCGCGGGGTTCGCGCGCGCACGAGGCCCTCGAGCGCCGGAAGCTCCACCGCGAGCACGCGGTGATAGAGGAACGCGATGGCATTGAGCGCCTGATTCTGCGTCGAGGCCGAGACCCGACCCTCCACCGCGAGATGATTCAAGAACGCCGTGATCTCGGCCGGGCCCATCTCCGCGGGATGTCGCTTGTCGTGGAACAGGATGAAGCGCCGGATCCAGTGGACGTATGACTTCTCGGTGCGTGGGCTGCAGTGGCGGAGCCGGAGCGCCGCCCGAACCCGGTCGAGGAGGCGCGGCGCCGTGCCCTGGCCTGGACCGGGCGTCGACGACGACGCGTGCAGCCGGGAAGGAGCGGAGGGGAGAGGGGCCCTGGCCGAATCGGCCGGAGTGCGAGTCGGTTCGTTCACGCGGACGACCTCTCGAGCGGCATGGGCCGGCTCGATCCATCGGGGTGAGCTCGAATCGCACGGGACAGCCGCAGCGTATCGACCTACGCGCCAGCCGGCAAAGGCTGCCGTTGGAGCACCTATCTACTCAGGCGATCCCGGGAAATACACTGCGGCCATGGGGCACAACGCCGCGATCTTCCGGGTTGCCTGGCAGTGTTTGTTCGAGCGAGAATGGCTGCAGGCAGGCAGTTGAAGACCTGTTGGGCAGCCGGATGAGAGAGCCGCTTTCGCGAGGTCCCATGGCTTCATCGGAGAGTCCTCGTTCTTCGCAAAGATCAACGCTCTAAGTTACGAGCACCCGTATTGGTGTGCACTTCTCTACTTCAGCTGCCTCTACACGTATATCACTCTGTTCTTCGAGGCCTTCGCACTTCTAATGGGATCCGGCCCGCGGATCGCCCACGGGTGTTCCTCGTTGCAATGGCAGGTGCAGGAGCTCCGTTCCTCGGTCGGATCCTTTGGCGCACGAAATCCGCGGTCGACAGGTAGGTCTCGCCTCGCTCGTGGATCCGCTGCCCAACAAGACGCTGCAGCTGACGGCCGCCAGCTTTGGTTGCCGCGCGGCGCGCGCGGCCGGCGGCCGCCGATCGGTGGTTGACGCGGCGGCGTCCGCCGGTTGACACTCAGTGGTATACGGGCGGCCGCAGCTGAGCGTCCATCCGTTGGACGGCGAGATCAAAGAGTGAAGCTGACGAGCGTCTACGCGATGTTGCTTGCAGTACTAGTGCTGACGGGTTGCGGGCGTGAATCGCCGGGCAACAAGCGAGAATGGTCGATCCTGCAGCAACTCGAGGTCGAGACGAGGGAGAAGAGGGCAGAGCAGGTCGAGTTCCGCGAGTTTGACGAGCACGAAGTGATGTCCATTCCCCGAGAAGCCGATTCCCGGGTCATCTGGGTCCTTCTCAAGCCGGCGCACCCACCGTTCTACAAGCAGATGCCGGAGGGAAACTTCTGGCTCACTGAAGAGCAACTTCAAAAACTCGTAGCCACGAAGAGGGTCACTTCGACCGTTGAGGAAGCACTTCGGTCTCATTTGCGGCCACGCTGAAGCGTTATCTCGGCGCGCTCGCCGTCCAACAAGACGCTGCAGCTGACGGCCGCCTGCCTTGGTTGCTTTGCGGAGTCCGCGGCCGGCGGCCGCCGGGTCGGTGGTTGACGCGGCGGCGTCCGCCGGTTGACACTCCGTGGTATACGGGCGGCCGCAGCTGAGCGTCCAACCGTTAGGCAGCGCCAGAGGGGGGCGGCGTGGCCGTCGATCTATTCGATCCGAACAACGAGCAGTTTCCCTATGGCCGATTTAGTGCTGTTTGGTTTCGTGCGGTCATCTACTCGCTCAAGGTGTCCGTACCGCTCGTCTACCTCGTCACGTCCGTGTCGTTCTTCGAACACGGCTTGGACGTACATGCGTTTCGCTCGATAGGAGCCATCAGAGTCGTCTGGACTGCCTATTTTGTTGCTCAAACACTGAACATCCTCCCCATCGCATACCGCCTTCCTCACGGACTCGAAGCGGTGCATTGGTTTGTCAACGCGAGTGCTGCGTTGCTTTCGACATTCGCCTTTGTCTGGGGCTGGCCGCCGCTTCCGCGGCCGTTCTGGTGGCTTTCAAGCGCGATCCTCCTAGTGTCGCTGGTCAGCTCCTATCGAGAGGCACTCGTTGCCATGGAGCGAAATCCTGGGCCCACGACACGTCGCCAGCGGCTACAGCTCGCCGGTTTGTCCATCTGGCTGAATCTCCCGATGCTATTCGCCTCCATCGCGCTTGGCGCTGCCTAACAAGACGTATCTGGACTCCTCCCACAAGTTGATTCTCGCTTTCGAAGGTTTCGGCGCGGACGGTCCGACTGCAGTCGTATCTCCGGCCTGGTGTGTGGAGCCCTCGGGCTCCGGGCCATGATGGAAAGCCGCGCGCGGGGAGCCAATCGCTGAAACCGGCCTCGATGGGCCAACCCTGTTATCGGCATTCCCCCGCGCCGGTCAGAACCGGTGCGCCTTCACCGTCGTGTGCTCGAAGCAGTCGGGTGGTGGGTCGATCATTGCGTTCCTTTCGCGACGGACGCGCCGAAGTTCCGCTCTCGGCGCCACACCGCCCAGACGATGCGCGCGAGTTTGTTGGCGAGCGCGACGGCGGCTTTGTTGTGACCCCGTGCGTGCTCGCGATCTACCGCCCAGGTGCGCAGGCGATCGCGTTCGCCCGTCGCCTTCTTTGCGTGCAAGAGCACGGACCGGGCACCGTGGATGAGCAGCATCCGCAGGTAGGGATCCCCGCGCTTGCTGATCGCCCCGAGCCGCCGCCTCAGGCCACTCGACGACTCTCGGGGCGTGAGCCCGAGATAGCTCGCAAAATGGCGGCCGGATGGGAAGCGCTGCACGTCGCCGACCAAGGCGACGAGCGCCGTGGCGGTGAGCAGACCGACGCCCGGGATCGTGCGCAGTCGCCCAAGGACTTCACTCCCACGGGACATCGCCTCGAGCGAGCGCTCGACCTCACGTACGCGCACCTCGAGCTCACGGATCTCGCGTGCCGCTTCGGCAAGCACGGGGCGCAGCGCATCGGGAACCGCCGAGTCGGCGTCGGAGACGAGCGCCCACACCTGGGGCACGACTTGGCGCGCACCCACTGGGATCGCGAACCCGAGCTCGCGCAGGAGACCCCGGAGTGTGTTGAGCCGCGCGGTTCGCGTCGCCATCCACGCCGAGCGCATTCGGTGGAGGCTCGCGAGGGCGTGCTGGTCCACCGACTTGACCGGCACGGGGCGCAGGTCGTCGTTGCGAATCGCCTCGAGCAGACCCTTCGCATCCGCGCCGTCGGTCTTGTTGCGCAGCACATAGGGACGCACGGCATGCGGCGGGAGCAGGACGACGCGGTGGCCGCGGGCGCCGGCCTCGCGGCCCCAGAAGTGGGCCGTTCCGCAGGCCTCCATCACCACCGTCGCCGGCGCCTGCTCGGCAAGGAAACGCGAGAACTGAGCACGCGAGAGCCGGTGGCGCCGGGCCACCTTCCCCGGCCGCTGCGACACCGCGACCTCGAACACGGACTTCGCCAAATCCACTGCGATCGTCGTAGACTGCATCTTGGACTCCTCCTCCCCGGAGCTTTCCGGGGCGCAAGGCGACTCTGGCACGCAGATGCCGCGCGAGTCGCGGGAGGAGTCCATCTCATCACTGCAGCTGACGGCCGCCGCCTTTGGTTGGCGTGCGGGCCGCACGGCCGGCGGCCGCCGATCGGTGGTTGACGCGGCGGCGTCCGCCGGTTGACACTCAGTGGTATACGGGCGGCCGCAGCTGAGCGTCCATCCGTTAGACGGCGGCAAGATGGGTGCAGCAGACGCCTCGGGCAGAGAGCTGGCGTTTTTCCCGAGCCACGACATCCACAAGTACGCTCTCGCGTTGGCGCTCGTCATCAGCACGATCGCGATCTTCGCCTTCGACGCTTCGCTCGACCGCGAGCTCACTGGACTGGTTGTCGCCGCCACGTGCTTCATCCTCCTTCGCCGTAAGCGGCCTCTTCTCGTCATCGCGTCTGAAGAGATCCGATTTCCTTCCGTACCACTCAGGGGACGCGTGGTGAGTCGCAAGGAAATCGAAGCTTGGTCGTCCGACGGGCAGCTTCTCGCTTTCCATCTGAGGAACGGAGATCCGCAAGCGGTCGGGTTGTCATTGCTCTCATCCGATGACCAGTTGCTCGTCGCTCAAACGCTGGCGAATCGCGGGTTCCGGCGCATTGAACGATCACCTTCGGAGAGCGAACGGATCCGACGGACTTAGACGCCCTTAAAAAACGAATGACAGCTGCGATAAAGATAGCTTTGGTGTTGTGCGGGTAAGGGAAGGAGATAGACAGGCGATGGTTGAAGAGGCGCCGTCTCCGAGTAGGAACGAATCAAGCGACGCGCGAGGAGACGGCGAGAGCTCGAGGTTCTTCTACGAGACTCGAAGTGCAGCCGCGTTGGCGTGTCGGCTCCCCAACGGAGGCTCGCACGGCTTTCATCAGTCTTACTCGATCGAGTACGTCGACAGATCCTCGCAATGCCGACGCTTTCAGAGTCATCGAGCACTACCGGCCGTATATGTATCTGCAAGGCTACAAACGGCCGAGTCTCCGGCAATCAACGAACATCGGCATCGGTGGTTCTCTGCAAGACCTGCGCACGCCTCCGGCAATCTTGTTGCAGAGCGTCTACGCGCATCGCGCCCAGGGTGCCGAATCGTTCGATGGTCGGGGTGCGCGAGTACTCCGTCCGCGGTTTCGCATCCCCTGCGTTTTGAAGTTCGAGAAGCCTCATTCGACCACGGCAAGTGAAGACTTGGCCCTCGCCAAAGCCCGCCGCCTAACAAGACGCTGCAGCTGACGGGCGCCAGCTTTGGTTGCCGCGCGGCGTCCACGGCCGGCGTCCGCCGAGTTGGTAGTTGACGCCGGCGGCGGCCGCCGGTTGACACTCGGTAGCAACACGGGCGCGCCGCAGCTGAGCGTCCAATCCGTTAGGCGGCGAGAAGCGAGACATGCGTGAGACGTCGCTCAAAGTGCGGCGCCGAGCACGAGCATTCTCGATGCCTACGTTGCGGGTCGTCTCTGCAAGCATCCATTCGCCTCGACACTCCGACTTGCGAGAGCAGCAACGCTGGATAGCGGACGACGATCTCTGCCGAATCATGCTTGCCGTAGCAGCCCGCTCCGCTACTTTGCGTCTGCGGGGCACTGCCGGTCGCGGTGCGCGATCGACCGAAGGGACTCTGGTGGGTCTCGGGCAAGGTCTCGGAGCTTGCATGTCCGTCCGATCCTGCGAGCTTTCGGTCTGCACCTGGCCAGGCGAGCGAACCTCCGATCGAAGACGGCAGCTTGCCAACGTCATTCCCGCCTATGAGCGATTCATCGGTCTGCTCGAACTCTGTCGATGCGCTAGTCCCGTTGCCGACTTCCGCGCTCCCGGCATTCCTGATTCACGCAGCGATCACGGGAGCACTTCGGAGGTCGGCATCGGCTCCTGCCGGTTGGCTGGTCCTACTCGCGCGCGGGCGGCACTCATGCTGTCTAGGCTCTCCATGCAGGCTCGCCGTCTAACAAGACGTATCTGGACTCCTCCCACAAGTTGATTCTCGCTTTCGAAGGTTTCGGCGCGGACGGTCCGACTGCAGTCGTATCTCCGGCCTGGTGTGTGGAGCCCTCGGGCTCCGGGCCATGATGGAAAGCCGCGCGCGGGGAGCCAATCGCTGAAACCGGCCTCGATGGGCCAACCCTGTTATCGGCATTCCCCCGCGCCGGTCAGAACCGGTGCGCCTTCACCGTCGTGTGCTCGAAGCAGTCGGGTGGTGGGTCGATCATTGCGTTCCTTTCGCGACGGACGCGCCGAAGTTCCGCTCTCGGCGCCACACCGCCCAGACGATGCGCGCGAGTTTGTTGGCGAGCGCGACGGCGGCTTTGTTGTGACCCCGTGCGTGCTCGCGATCTACCGCCCAGGTGCGCAGGCGATCGCGTTCGCCCGTCGCCTTCTTTGCGTGCAAGAGCACGGACCGGGCACCGTGGATGAGCAGCATCCGCAGGTAGGGATCCCCGCGCTTGCTGATCGCCCCGAGCCGCCGCCTCAGGCCACTCGACGACTCTCGGGGCGTGAGCCCGAGATAGCTCGCAAAATGGCGGCCGGATGGGAAGCGCTGCACGTCGCCGACCAAGGCGACGAGCGCCGTGGCGGTGAGCAGACCGACGCCCGGGATCGTGCGCAGTCGCCCAAGGACTTCACTCCCACGGGACATCGCCTCGAGCGAGCGCTCGACCTCACGTACGCGCACCTCGAGCTCACGGATCTCGCGTGCCGCTTCGGCAAGCACGGGGCGCAGCGCATCGGGAACCGCCGAGTCGGCGTCGGAGACGAGCGCCCACACCTGGGGCACGACTTGGCGCGCACCCACTGGGATCGCGAACCCGAGCTCGCGCAGGAGACCCCGGAGTGTGTTGAGCCGCGCGGTTCGCGTCGCCATCCACGCCGAGCGCATTCGGTGGAGGCTCGCGAGGGCGTGCTGGTCCACCGACTTGACCGGCACGGGGCGCAGGTCGTCGTTGCGAATCGCCTCGAGCAGACCCTTCGCATCCGCGCCGTCGGTCTTGTTGCGCAGCACATAGGGACGCACGGCATGCGGCGGGAGCAGGACGACGCGGTGGCCGCGGGCGCCGGCCTCGCGGCCCCAGAAGTGGGCCGTTCCGCAGGCCTCCATCACCACCGTCGCCGGCGCCTGCTCGGCAAGGAAACGCGAGAACTGAGCACGCGAGAGCCGGTGGCGCCGGGCCACCTTCCCCGGCCGCTGCGACACCGCGACCTCGAACACGGACTTCGCCAAATCCACTGCGATCGTCGTAGACTGCATCTTGGACTCCTCCTCCCCGGAGCTTTCCGGGGCGCAAGGCGACTCTGGCACGCAGATGCCGCGCGAGTCGCGGGAGGAGTCCATCTCATCACTGCAGCTGACGGCCGCCAGCTTTGGTTGCTGTGCGGAGTCGCGCTGCCGGCGGCCGCCGATCGGTGGTTGACGCGGCGGCGTCCGCCGGTTGACACTCGGTGGTACACGGGCGGCCGCAGCTGAGCGTCCATCCGTTGGACAGCATGCGGTCACGACCTAGAGCGAACGTGACCTCGCAGCCAGGTCACGAACTCCTCTCGTGAACTTCGGCCAGATGCTAGGTCAGTCATCACTCGTTCTTGCTCGTCCACGCTTGCAACAATCTCCGCGCCGTTCAGGACGAGAAATGTCTCCATGGCGGCGTGAGCTGTTCGCTTGTTGCCATCGACGAACGGATGGTTTCGGACGAGCGAGAACGCGAGCGCGGCGGCTTTGTCGACCAACATCGGGTACAGGTCGCGTCCGGAGAACGTTGCCTTGGGCTGAGCAAGCGCGGACTCGAGTCCCGCAAGGTCTCGGATGCCGGCGGCTCCCCTTGTGGCTCGGAGCAACAGTCCGTGCAGCTCCACGACCTCAGAGAGCGTCAGGTATCGCATCAGGCCAAGCGCCGGTACAGCTCTTCGTTCTTGCGCAGCACGTAGTCGGCTGCGGCACGGAAGTCGTCGCCTTGCCCGGTAAGCAGATCCGTAACAGCCGCTCGGGCCAGCTCTTCCGGGGCTACTCCCAGCTTGGCCGCCTCCTCGCGAAGCCGGTCGGCCTGGGGCTCGGTGAGTTCGATCGCCACCTTCATGGGCGTCAATCTACAGCGCGGGCATGCTGTCCAACAAGACGCTGCAGCTGACGGCCGCCGGCTTTGGTTGCTTTGCGGAGCGCATGGCCGGCGGCCGCCGGGTCGGTGGTTGACGCGGCGGCGTCCGCCGGTTGACACTCGGTGGTACACGGGCGGCCGCAGCTGAGCGTCCAACCGTTAGACGGCGCGAGCGGGAGACATGCCTTCAATCGAGATCGCGTGCGTCGGCCTAGTGACGCCGCTCGAGCCCCGCCCACCTCGTTCGCGGTGATCAGCGAGGCCGGCCTCAAGTCTCATCGCTCTCCCAAGCGGCGCTTCCAACGGGACTTCGATGAGCTTTCGGGTTCTCTCTATCACCTCGGAAGTCCGCAATTCGCAGGAACGGTCGGGGGCCCGTTCTTCGCGTGGGAGGTGCTCAGCGATGAATCGCGGCACGCGCAGCCGCCTTCCTTTCTGGAGTTTGCGCCGGAGCATCTCCAGAGCGCGCGCGAGCTACTAACGTGGCTCCTTCAGGCCTCTCCGTCGGGCAAGCTCCTCTTCACCTCTGATTGGCAATTCGGACCGAATTGGTCACGGCGTCTCGCACCGGTGAGCTTGGCCCAGTTCTGGCTGCTCCACGGCTCCCGGGAGCTCTTGCTCAACTCCGCGTACCCGATCGAGCGCGCCGTCTAACAAGGAATCATACGAAGGTCACGTCCTCTAGGTAGACGCGGTCCGTGGAAGGAACGCGTCGAGAGGCGGTGGCGGTCTCCTCCGCTGGGGAGATGCTTCGGGTTGCACAACGATCTGGGCATCGAGCCCCAACGAAGGAGAGCCGCGATGGAACGCTATCTCGGAGCCGATGTGCACGCCGCCAGCGTTACGTTCAGCGTGTTGGATGCGTCGGGCAAGCAGATCCGGCACGACGTGGTGGAGACCAACGGGAAGGCGTTGGTCGGCTACCTGCAGCAGATCCCCGGGAACCTGCACCTGTGTATCGAGGAAGGGGAGTGGAGCCAATGGCTCTACGAGATCCTCTCCCCGCATGTGGCCGAGCTCGTGGTCTACCGGGGAGAATGGAAGCCCGGTGTGAAGAGTGACGCGATCGATGCGCATGGGCTGGCGGAGAAGCTGCGCACGGGGCGAATCCAGCGGCCTGTCTACAAGGATGCGCGCCTGCTTACGGCGCTGCGCGATCGGGCCCGCACCTACACCATGGTGACACGCGACGTGGCTCGGGTGAAGAGCCGGCTCAAGAGCTTCTTTCGATCGCGCGGCGTCCCGTGTACCGGAGTCGCGTTGTTCAAGTAGGAAGAGCGCGCGAAGCGGGCGCGTTCACTCCCCGCCGCGACGCGCGAGGCGGTCGACCTGCTCGGGCGGGAGCTTGCGCAGCTCGAGGCGCTGAAGGCCGAGGCGGAGACCGCAATGGTGCGGGAGTCCCACCGGCATCGCATCGCGCGCATGCTCGAGACCGCACCTGGGCTCGGGCCGGTACGCGTCGCGCAGATGCTGCCGATCGTGGTCACGCCCCATCGTTTCCGAACGAAGCGGCAGTTCTGGGCGTACTGTGGGTTCGCGGTAGTCACGCACTCGTCGAGCGACTGGGTGCGGGACCAGGAGCGGTGGGTCCGGGCTCGGGTGACGCAGACGCGGGGCCTCAACTTCAACCACAACCGCATGCTCAAGGCGATCTTCAAGGGCGCGGCCACCACGGTGATCGCCCACACCGGCCCGAATCCGCTCCGTGCCGCCTACGACCGACAACTCGAGAATGGGACGAAGCCGAATCTGGCCAAGCTCACGGTGGCGCGGAACGTCGCGGCCATCGTGCTGGCTATGTGGAAGACGGAGGAAACATACGACCCGGAGAGATTCCACCCGCTCGCCAGTAGCTGATCGCTCGTCGCACCGCGGCCGCATCCGTCCGATGGCGAACTCGGATCTCCCGGGCAAAGGGTCGAGGGGAAGCATCCGTGTCAACAATTGGCCCCCGCTGCGGCGGGAGGCCCGATAACAAGGATATGCCCCCTCGCAGGACCGAATGAAGCGATGGCCCACGAGGCCCAGATGGAAGCATGGTTCGCAGGCCCGCAGGCTTCACGGCCCGAAGAGAAGGTGGAGGGAGAAGGCGGAATGAGCCTCTACGGTGTGGGGTGGTCGTCCGCCCTCCCGGACGTTCGATGCCAAGGCTCGAACACAGGTGAAATATGCTCTTGACATCGCCTTCTATGGAAGGGCTTGCAGCTGTCGAGATCCCGGTTTGGCCTTCCGATCCCTGGTGGTGTCTGGCATCCTGCACTGGGGCTTCGACGAGGCCCGGGCGGCCCGGGCTCTCGCAGCTGAAGCCCGATCCGTTATACGGCGTGCGCGACGGTCAGCGATGGTCCACATCTCCTACACACCACGCGACGAGATCGAGCTAGCAGGCACAAAGGGCGACTTCGAGGCGCTGTGGGCCGAACTTCGGGGAGCTCGGACAACCGACTATTGAGCCCGGCAACGCTCTAGACTAGTGCCCATAGGAAATGCTCAATGCCGCCCTACTCGCGGTTTCCAACGGCCGCGAGCACTCTTTCACAAGAGCGATCGCTGATAGGGAGTCAAGATGCCCCATTCCCCTCAAACACTTCCCCCCGCGTTGGTGGTTTTCGGAGGCACGGGGTTTGTGGGCACGGCAGTGTTGGCGGAGGCCTTGTTACAGAACAACGACCTCCAAATTTTCGCAGTGAGCCGAACTGGAGTCGCACCCGAGTGGCTCTCAGCTGAGCCTGTGTACCAAACCACGAGGCTCAGCTTTGTAAGCGGGGACCTTCTCGCGCCGCAGACCGTTCGCGACGCGCTACGCGCAGTGACGCAGAAATACACGATCTTGGGTTGTGTCTCATGCGTAGGCGCGATAACGCCGTGGTCGCAGACGAAGATGGTGCGGACCTGCGGCGACGCGAACATCAACGCGTACACCATCAGCAGGGAGATAGGTGCCACCAAGTTCGCCGTGATCACGCGTGACAGGTCGAACATGGACGACTGGTGGTATCCCTTTCCCTACCTGATCCCGGGCTACTACGAGGGCAAGCGCAAGATCGAGGAGTTCGTGGAGCGCGACGTCGAGAACGCCGGCAACGCGATCTGCCTCCGCGCGGGGTTCGTCGTCGGAACGAGAAGGACTCTGCCCGGAGTGCCCACGTCGGTGAAGATCGCGGTGCCGCTGGACGGCTTGTATAAGCTGGTGGACCGGTTGTGCCCGACGATCGGCGTGGAGGAGCTGGCGGGGGCGGCCGTGAGGTTCGTGCTGGCGGAGAGAAAGGCAAAGACAGTGCTGGTGCTGAACGACGAGATACCAGACTATTTCAAATAGTCTTGATTGAGGAACAAACGACTTCGATGAGATGAACGCCAGGCGCAAGACGGCAGGGCACGATGAACTCCGCAAGCGTGTGCGTCAGACGCAAGTGAAATCGCATCAAGCAGGGGATTCACGTACCGGCGAAATGAGGGCGTCGCGCGCCAGCCTGCATCCCACTCAGTCCACCAAGCACGGAGCTCCGCGGGGTCGGTCTACCGAGCCCGATAACGCCGTATAACACGCGGCTGCAGCAGACGGCCGCCCGGAGCTGCGTGCGCCCGTGAGGGCCTGCTATGAGGCGCCCTCGTTCGAGATGGCGGCGGCGCTGCGCGACGACGTCGTGCGTCGCTTTCAGGACCGCCTCCCCGCTGCGATGGCGTGCTTCGCCGACGACTTCGAGGCGTGCACGGCGCACCTGCGCTTCCCGATCGCGCATCGCAAGGTGATCCGAACGCCGAACCTGCTCGAGCGGCTGTTCGTCTGTTCGTCGAAGAGCGGCGCCGCACCAAAGTGATCCCGAACTTCTTCCAGGGCAGGCGACCGGTGCTCAAGCTCACGTACGCCGCGATGATCCGGGCTGCGGAGTGCTGGCGCGGGATCCGGATCACGGCCTTCGAGCAGCATCAGGTCGATGCGATCCGAGGCGAGATCGGCGAAGAACACGCGAAGGGGATCGCACCCGCGGACGCTCGACCGAGGCCCAGTCCTGCTCCTCAAGGCAAGATCAGGACTCGGCCACGATCGACTTCGGATCCCCGTGAGTTCGAGTATGAGATCATTCCTTGATCGGCGACGGCGTCGGTTGTAGCTCCGCATTTGTCGCCAACTTGTCGCCACGCGATCTGGCGGTCTGCCAAGCCCCTGTTCCTATTTCGGTTTGTGGGATCAGGCTCTTGCCCGTGAGCGGCGGAGCCATTCGTCGAAACCGATGCGGCCGAGGCGCGCTTCGCCGAGCGGCACGAGCGAGCGCTCCTCGACCCGGCCACCGAAGTATCGGGCCTCGGGGTCTCTCACGACCTCACGTGGGTCGCCGACCGCCTTCAGATAGCGGGCGACGATTTCGTTGAACGGTGCTCGTTCCGGGCCGGCGATCTCGACGATGCCGTTTCGCGGCGCCGCGAGCGCCACATCGGCGACGATGGCGGCAACGTCGTCCGCCGCGATGGGCTGGAACAGGCCGGGCGAGAGCCTGACCCTGTTTCCATCCGCACTCGAAGCGGCGATGCCGCCGAGGAATTCCAGGAACTGGGTCGAGCGGATGATGGTGTAGGGGATGCCGGAGGTCTCGATCAGCTTCTCCTGGGCGACCTTGGCGCGGAAGTAGCCATTGTCGGGCGTCCGGTCGATGCCGACGATGGAGAGCGCGACGTGGTGCCGGACGCCGGCTGCGGCCTCCGCCGCGCGAAGGTTGCGGCCGGAGGTCTCGAAGAACTCCAGCACCGCCCTGTCTTCGAATGAGGGCGAATTGGCGAGGTCGACCACCACCTGCGTGCCGGCCATGGCCTCTTTGAGGCCCTCGCCGGTGATGCTGTTGACGCCGGTATTGGGCGAGGCGGCGACGACCTCGTGGCCGCCCTGGCGCAGAATGGGGACGGTCTTCGAACCGATCAGGCCCGTGCCGCCGATGACGACGATCTTCATGGTCTACCCTCCTTTGTCGATGACTGGCGGGCTGACGCCGAGCCTGTGTCCCAGCTCGCAGAGCGCTCGAGTCGACCGGTTGGATCCGCGGCTCGCGGTCGTCGCTGGTGGGACACTGGCGGGAGTCACCGAGACGAGCGAGGAAATCCGGGCGGAAGCGCCCCGCGGCTATGCCCCGAGCGCCCTGCAGGCCTTCTCCCACCGCGCGGGCGTGACCCACAGGATCATGGCCCAGCGGCCCGTGCCGGCCGACAGCGCCTGCGCCGCGATGATGGGGACCTTCTCCCTCGCGAGCTTGCCCACCACCTCCGCGACGGCTCCCGTGCGATCGTCGTCGCCCTGGATCAGGAACGCCTTCTTGGGCTTGCGCGGCCGCAGCTTGAGCCGCTCCGCTGCGGCGGTGAAGGCATCGACGCGCTCGGGCACGATGTCGAGCTGCGCCTTGCCCTGGCCGAGCGGGAAGCCGCTCATGGCGAGCAGGTTGACGCCCTCGCGCGCGAGGGCGTCGAGGATGCGGTGCCCTTCGCCGGCCTTGTCCGGCAGGTTCATCGCGAAGTAGTCGATCTGGCGGATGGTCGCGGCCATGGGATCCCTCCTTCTCGGGAAGCCCCCCACCCCAACCTTGGAAGATGCCACGAGGTTCCGCCATCACGAGGCCCTTCGTCCGTGGCCGTGCCGGTCTCGAGCCCGGAACGATCCAAGCGCCGAGCCGCCCGTCTCGTCGGGTTTGGAGAGGATGCGCAGATCGGATGCGTGTCCGGCGGAAGCGCGGACGCGCGGCGTCTCAGCGATGCGTCTTCGTCCGCGTGGAGGGGACCGCTCGCACCTTGGCCGGAGGGGTCGCTGTCGGCTTCGCCCTGGCCGTCGATCGCACCGCCGGTGCTGGCGACGACGTCGCGGTCGGAGCGACGGCGGCTGCCGTCGCGGCCGCGGGGGGCTTCTCGGGCCTTGCCGGTGTGGCGGGAGGCGCCGGAGGGACCGGCGTGGCGGCGGGCGCGTGCGGCGCGTCCGGCAGCGCCGCGGGCGGCGCGAGGTCGGAAGCCGGCGCTGCCGCGAGCCGTCGGGCTTCGGGCGTGGGAGCGTCCGCGACTCCATGTCCGAACATCCCGCTCGCGCGCTGCGCCACGGAGCGCCACGCCGCGGAGTCGGCGCCGACCGCGATCGACAGGGCGATCGCCGCCGCGGCGGCGACGGCGGCGGCGAAGCGGAGCGCGATGCGCGTCGCACCTCGGTTGGACGGCACCGCGAGCACGACGGTGTCGCCCTCGCGTGGCTTGAACACGCCGGCCTCCCAGAGCGACGCGGCGATCTCCGCGCGCGCCTCGGCGGGGAAGACGCCGAGGCCGCGCTCGAGCGCACGGCGCACCGCCTGCGCCGACGTCGGACGCCGCCGTGGCTTCCCACGCAGCATCGTGTGCACGAGGTGTGCGAGCCAGCGCGGCGTGTGCGGCGCGGCGCGACGCACCGGCTCGAAGCGCCCCTTCTGGATCTGCGTGAGTAGCGTCTCGGCGGCGTCGTCAGCGGGCTCGCGGAAGGGCGGAACGCCCGCGAGCAGCTCGTAGAGCACGACGCCCAGCGCGAACAGGTCGCAGCGCGCGTCGACGCGCTCGCCGAGGAGCTGCTCCGGCGCGACGTAGGGCGGAGTGCCGAGCGCGATCCCTGGCCGTGTCAGCCCGCCTTGGGTCGCGTCGAGCGCGATCCCGAAGTCGGCAATCTTCACTTCGCCGCCGCGACCCAAGAGCGCGTTCGCCGGCTTCAGATCCCGGTGCACCATGCCGCGCGCGTGGATCGACTCGAGCCCGCGCGTCAGCTCGAGCGCGACGAGCGCGGCGATCCGCCAGCGGAAGCGTCCGGCGTGCGAGAGCGCAGCTCTCAGGTCGACGCCGTCCACGTACTCCTGCGCGATGTAGTGCTCGCCGCGCCACGCGATCCAGTCGTAGACGGCCACGACGTTGTGGTGGTGCACCGCCGCCGCGGCGCGGGCCTCGCGGGCGAACCGCTCGACCAGCTCGGGATCGGCGGCGAGCTCCGGCCGCAGGCGCTTCAGCACGGCCGGGCGATCGAGCGAGGCGTGACGGCCGAGCAGGACGATGCCCATGCCGCCCTGCCCGAGCTCGCGGTCGATCGCGAAGCTGCCGATGGTGCGCGCGCCGTTCGTCGACCCCGTCATGGAGGGCGACCCGCCCGGCGGCGGTTCAGTCCTCGTCGACGACGTAGGTCTGCGGCTCGGCGGCCCGGCGCTCCATCAGATAGCGGAACGCGAGCGAGCCGAGCTGCACCTGGTCGCGGTGCTTCAGCGCGGCGTCGCGCACCGCTCCGCCGTTCACGAGGACGCCGTTCGTGCTGCCGAGATCGCGCACGTGGAACTGGTCCTTCTCGAGCTCGAACGCGGCGTGGCGCGAGGACACGGCGGCATCGTCGAACGAGAGATCGACGCCCGGACCGCGGCCTACGATCACGCGCGCCTTGTCGAGCAGCACCTCGGTGCCCGCCTGGGGCCCCGACAGCAGCGTGAGGGACACGCGGTGCGAGGCGAGGAAGCGGGCCTCCGGCCCGGGCCCCTCGCTCCGCGGGAGCTTGCGCGTGCGTCCGTCCTTCATGGGCGACACCTCCGGGCTCGGGCGCGCGCAGGCCGGCGGCGCGCGCGCTCGTATGCAATTCGGCGGCGCGCGCGCCCAGCTTGAGGCGGGGCCGAAGGTGTGTCGGCCGTCACGGAAGCTTCTCACCCAACTCTCTTGGACCTGCGCAAGTGGTCTCGCCGGACGGGTACGCACGAGCGCGTGTGCGTCGTCGTGCGACTCCAGCGAGTGTGGACTAACGATCAGCTCTTCGTAGCCGTCGTGGACGATCCGCCCGATCGTCCCGAGGCCCGAGAAGCCCGCCGCCGCGGCACGGCGCGCCCACTCGGAGAAGATCTCGGGCTCAGCGTGACGTTCGTGCGCGTCGCGGCGTGACGGGGCCAGCGACGATCCCGGCAGCCGGTTCTCAGTTCTGCGCCTTGCAGGTGAGCAGCGCGCCGTCCTCGCGCGAGAGCATTGCCTCGTCCCCGCGTGCGATGAAGGTCACGCCCTCGCCGGCGTACTGTGCGCCGAAGGCGCCCTCGACCGGGGCGAGGGTGATGGTCTTCCCCTCCAGCGTGACGATGGCGTTCCCCCGGTCCATGCGCGCGTGGAAGGAGAGCCCGTCGCCGCACGCGTAGTCGTAGCCGGTGTATGCCGCGGGCGGGGCGGCCGCTCCAGGAGCGCTCGCGGGCTCCGCGGGGGAGGCGGCGGCCGGAGCGGGCGCGGCGGCGCCGGTCGCGGCGTTTCCTTCCGCTTCGTCGCCGCGCGAGCAGGCGACGGCGAGGCAGAGACCCACGAGCACGAGGGACAGACGACGCATGGCGAGCCCTCCTTGATGGGTCGTGAGTTTGGTCCGGTCAGCCGGCCCGCGCTAGCCGGCCCCCGGCTCCCGCGGCGCGAAGCCCGCGAGCGTGAGCCCCTCGCGCAGCCGCTCGACGACCTCCGGCGGCGCCACGAGTCCCGCCAGCGCCAGATTGAAGTCGGGCCGCTGCTGGCGCATCGGCTCGACCTCCGCGCGGGCCTCGTCGAGGCGGCCGAGGAGCGCGAGGGCCGCCGCGACCAGCGGCCGGTGGCTGATGCCGATCCCAGGCTCGACCTCGACGCTGCGGCGCGCGTGGGCGAGCGCTTCGGGATAGCGACCCGCGCGCAGGTGCAGCGCGGCGAGGGCGCCCTCGAAGTGATGGAGAAGGGGATCGCAGGGGGAGAGTCGGAGCGCGCGTTCGAAGAGGGCGGCGCCTTCTTCCCAGCGTCCGGTCCAGCCGAGGAGCGTGCCGAGGGCCCACGCCGCGAGCGCGGAGCTGGGATCGAGCTCGAGCGCGCGCTCGAAAGCCGCAATGGCGGGCTCGAGTTCGCCGGCGGCCGCGAGCCCTCCACCCAGCCCGAGATGGCCGGCCGCGCCCCGGGGATCGAGCTGGGTGGCGCGCTGCCCCGCCTCCCGTGCGGCCGCGAAGCGCGCGACGGCGCGCTCCAGCGCGGTCTTCACGCGCTCTGCGTCGGCTGGACCCTGCTGCGTGGCGCCCACCTCGAAGAGGCCCGAGAGCCAGCGCGCCATGGCGAGGCCCGCGTAGGCTGCGGCGAAGCCGGGCTCCTCGGTGATCGCCGACCCGAAGAGCGCAATCGCATCCTCGATCTGCGCGGGATCCTGTCCGTGCACCAGCGCCATGCCGCGCTGCACCCGTTCCCACGCGCTCAGCGACTCGACCGGACGGCGCAGCGCGCGCAGCCCTTCGAAGCGGAGGAGTGCGGGCTCGAGCGCGCCGACGATCCGCTCCACCAGCTCGTCCTGCACCGCAAAGAGATCGCCCACGCGGCGGTCGAGCTTCTCCGCGAGCAGGTGTCGGGCCGTCTCCGCCTCGAGCAGCTGGACGTTGACGCGCAGTCGGTCGTCCACGCGCCGCACGCTGCCCTCGATCAGGTAGCGCGCACCGAGCTCGCGGCCTGCCGTCGCGACGTCGACCGGACCGCGATAGCGGAACGCCGAGTTGCGGGCGATCACCGGGAACCAGCGCCACGCCGCGAGGTGGGTGGTGAGGTCGTCCACGAAGGCGTCGGCGAAGCCCCGATCCTCGTGGGTCGGCGACAGATCGTCGAAGGGCAGCACCGCGATCGCCGGCCGGGCGCCGAAGCCGGGTACGCCCGGCGTGGGCTGCGCGGACGCCGCCGGTGAAGCGCCCGGGCCCCGCAGCTCCTGCAGCGCCATGGCCGCCTCGGTCCGATTCGTCACGTCGAGGGCCGCGATGACCGCGGACACGTGCACCTTCGCGGTGCCCGGTGTGATGCCGAGGACGCGCGCGATCTCGCGGTTCGTCAGGCCCTTCGCCACCAGCTCGAGCACCTCGAGCTGGCGCGGGGTGAGCCACGGCGCCTCGTCGTCCCGCTGCTTCTGGATCGCGGCCTCCTCGATTCGTCTTCCCGTTCCGGTAGTTACGGCGTGTTGCGCACCCCGTTGCAGGCTCCTGCCCGGTCCCCGAACCGGCATATGCCGCTCGACGAATACCCAGGATCGCCCCGGCCGGGGAGAGTGCAATCCGGACGCCGCGCCGGTTCGCGGCAGCAAGGAGCACACCCATGGAGCGCTGGAACCGTCGCCCGCACCTCGGGCGCGTTCGGATCGGATTCGGAATCACCCTCGCCCTCACGCTGCTCGCTTCGTCAGCGTGGGCCTCGCCCATGAGCTTCTCGAGCGGCCTCGGCTTCGCGACCGGCACCCAGAGCTTGTGGGGCCCCGGCGGATCGAAGGCCTCGTTCGGCGCCGCGAGCTCGGCCGCGGCGACCATCGCCGGCGTGCGGGTCGGCGCGGCCTACGACGTGGGCGCGAGCGCCGGCACCGCCACCGCCTCGCTGTCGGGCACGCTCTCGGCGCAGTACGAGGACACCCTCGCATTGCCCGGCGTGACGCGCATCGACGTGGGCTTCGCCGGAACCAGCGCCAACGTGAAGACGCACCTCGGCGCCCATGCCGACGTCACGGGGTTCGTGCACGACGTCCCGCTCTTCGGACCCTGGGACTTCTGCTTCTACTGCCAGGACTGGAGCCTCGACACGAACATCACGTTCGCGCCGACCTTCGGAGTCCAGCGTTCGGCGAGCGATTCCTTCGCCGTCGCCGGCGTGGGGCCGGACATCGCCCTCGCATCGGCCAAGCTCAGCATGAACGCGAACCAGACCTCGTTCTTCACGCCGAGCGCGTTGACGGGGCTCCTCACCTACCGGCATCGCGACACCGGCACGTTGCGCACGGCCTCGCTCTCCCTCGCGGGGCTCGGCTTCGTGGACGTGGATCTCGACCTGCCGGGCATCTGGGACTTCGCGTTCCTCGACCTCGACATCGCGAACGTCTTCTCCACCAAGATCGGGATGAACCTGAGCGCTGACCTCGACTGCTGCTTCGGGGCCGTGTCGAAGACGTTCCCCTTCGGAAACGTCTCGCTCCTCGACACGCCGAGCTTCGGCCTCGACTTCGGCGCGCTGTCGCCCGGCGGCGGATTCTCGATCGCGGTGATTCCCGAGCCGGGAACGGCGCTGCTGCTGGCCGTGGGGCTCGGCGGCCTCGCCGGCTTCGGGCGTCCGCGGAGAGGACCGCGCCGCGCGTAGCGTCCGATCCGCGCTTCAGGCGGGGAGCGCGGCGAGGCAGCCGGCCCGCTCGAGCACGGCATCGACGGCGTCGCGATCGCGCAGCGCCGCGTGCTTCGCGCGCAGCGCCGCGAGCGATTTGGCGTGGTACTTCTGCGGCTTCTGCGTCCAGCCGCGCCCGTCGAGCGCGACGCGGAACTCCTCCTGGCCCGCGGCGATGGCCGCGGCGTTGGCGACGCTCCACGGGAGGAAGAGCCGCCCGACCTGGCGCTCGAGCAGCGGCAGCAGCGTCGGCTCGAGGCTCCGCCACGGCTCGAATCCGCCCTCGGCGCGCGGCCACAGCATGCGGTGCAGCCAGTCGAGCACGCGCTGCGCGCGGCCCTCGATCAGCGCGCCCGGGGTGGGATCGGTCCACGCCTCGTAGAGCTGCGCGAACAGGCCGAAGTCTCCGAAGGCCGGGCGCGCGCCGAACAGATACGGGCGCGCGGCGAGGTGGGCGTCGAGCAGCGCGATCGCCTCTCCGAACGACTCCTCGATCAGCGGCGCCGTCTCGGCGTTCGAGCCGACGAACCACACGCGGTTCACCATGCGCTCGCGGATCTGCGCCGTCATGCCCGTGTGCTGCTCGTCGCTCGCCGCCGGCATCATCGCGCGCGCGATGCGTCCGGCCGCGCTCGCCTGATCCACCTCGCGCGCCCAGCGGTAGTGGAACATCCACTTGTTGCCCCATTCGTCGCCGAACTCCTCGAGCAGCGCCGAGACGAAGGCGCCGACCGGATCGCCCGGATGGATCGCAGGGTCGGGATGCTCGGCCTCGAAGCGCTCGAGGATCGGCGTCGAGTCCTGGATGCCCTCGCCGCCGGGCGTCACGACGAGCGGGACGATCGGGAGCTTCGCGTACTTCTGGTACTCGGCCTGCGTCTCCACGCTGCGGACGATCCACTGGTGCGGGATGCCCTTGTAGCGGAAGTACGAGCGCACCTTGACCGAGTAGGGCGACATCTCGATGCCGAAGATGCGATGGGGGTTCGACATGGGCTCCTCTCCCGGGTCGGGCTCGTCTCCCGTTATTGTGGCATTTTCCATGCCATAATAACGGGCGGAGGCAGGCGCCATGGCGGACTCCAGGGCGGGATCCAGGGCGGACCGGACGAGGCTGCTGCCGGCGCCGGGCGACGCGAGCTGCCACGTCCCCGGGATCGCCCGGGGCGTGCTCGCGGTGCTCGGAGCGCTGGACCTCGCGCGCGGCGGCATCCACCTCCTCGCGCCCGACGGCGGCGCCGGGCGGATCGCGGGCATCGACCTCGCGCGCGGCGGCGACGTGATCGTCATGCTCTTCGCCGTGATGGGCATCTCCCAGATCGGATGGGGCGTGCTGAACCTGCTCGTCGCGCTGCGCTACCGCACCCTGGTGCCGCTTCTGCTCGCGCTCCAGAGCGCGCAGCAGGCGCTCGCCATCTGGGTGCTCTGGCTCTACAAGCCGCTGAACGTTCCGGCCCCGGGCAAGTTCGGCGTGCTCGTGAGCTTCCCGATCCTCGCCTTCGCGCTCTGGCTCTCGCTGCGCCCGCGCGCCGGTGCGCCCGCATCCGTGCAGCGGGACGGCCCCGCGCCCCTCGCACGCTAGAAGGAGAGCGACGTGTTGATCGCGCAGTATCCCACCGCTGAGCAGCTCCAGAAGCTGCTCGAAGGACCCTCCGATACGCCCGTCGTGATGGTGAACCTGCTGCGCTTCAAGGAGCGTGCGGACGCTCCCGACGAGGGCCTCGCGGGCATGGAGGCGTATCGGCTCTACGGGGAGCCGATGCGCCGCATCGTCGAGGAGCGCGGCGGCCGCTTCCTGTGGATGGGCCGCGTCGACTCCTTCGTGATCGGCGCGAGCGACGCGCGCTTCGACGCGGTCGCGCTGGTGGAGTACCCGTCCCGCCGCGCCTTCGTCGAGATCGTGAACGATCCGCGGGTGCGCGAGATCGGCGCGCACCGGGCCGCGGGTCTCGAAGGGCAGTGGCTGATCGCGACGACCGCCGGCCCGCTCTAGCCGGAATTCGCGATGGCCCCCCGAAAGCCGGCCGTGAAGCCCGCCGCCATGACTTCGCTGACGGAGAGCGCTGAATCGCAATCGCGGCCAACCCGTCCGCGAGCGAGACCCACGCCGTCGCCCTACGCTGCCCCTCGATGGCCCGCGATCCGGTCGTCCTGGAAGTCGCGCTGAACGGGCTCACCTGCCCCGAGCGCAACCCAGCCGCTCCGCGCCTGCCGCGCGAGCTGGCGCGCGACGCCGTGGCGGTGCTCGACGCCGGCGCCGCGATCGTGCACACGCACAGCCACGAGCCCGCGCTTCCGCCGGCGGCCGGGGCAGCGCTCTACCTCGAAGCGTTCCGCCCCGTCCTGGCCGCGCATCCGGCTGCGATCCTCTACCCGACGACGGGGCTCGGCGCGACCTTCGACGAGCGCTGGGGCCACCACGCGCTGCTCGCCGAGGCGGGCGCGATCCGGCAGGGCCTCGTCGACCCCGGGTCGGTGAACTTCGGCGAGAGCGATGCGAGCGGACGGCCGCTCGATCTCGACTTCGTGTACCGCAACTCCCCGAGCGACGTGCGCGGGATGGTGGAGGGCTGCGCGCGCCTCGGCCTCGGCCCGAGCGTCGCGTGCTTCGAGCCGGGCTTCCTGCGCGCGATCCTCGCGTACCACCGCGCCGGCCTCCTGTCCGGCGGTGCGCTCGTCAAGCTGTACTTCGTGGAGCGCGGCTATCTGGCCGGCGGCGCGCCACACTTCGGCGTACCGCCGATCCGCGAGGCGTTCGATCTCTACCTCGCGATGCTGGGCGACGCTGCGCTGCCCTGGGCGGTGGCCGTGCTCGGAGGGTCGCTCCTCGACTCGCCGCTCGCCTCGTGGGCGCTCGAGGCGGGCGGGCACCTGCGCGTCGGGCTCGAGGACCACCCCGGCGCGAAGAGCAATCTCGACGAGGTCGAGCGCGCGCGGCAGCTCTGCGAACGCCATGGGCGCCGCCTCGCCCCGGCCGCCGAGGCGGGCGCTCTGCTCGATCTTCCGTCCGCACCGCCGCCGCCTCCAGCGGCGTCTCGGAGAGCGGCACGGGGTGTCGCGCGAGGATAGAAAAGGCGAACGGGAGAGCCTAGGCTCGTCGTCGTCCCGCGGCCCCGCGACGCGCAGGCCGGTGGACAGCACCTTCACCGGCGGCTCCCGCCGTGGGCGGGCGGAGGTCCACGATGCGAGTGCTCACCGGAGAGCAGGTCCTCGTCCGGGTCTTCATCGGCGAGAGCGACAGGTGGCACCACCAGAACCTCGCGACCGCGCTCCTGGAGCGTCTCAGAAGGGAGCACTTCGCTGGCGCAACCGTCTTTCATTGCGTCGCGGGGTTCGGCGCGCACAGCATGATTCACACCACGCGGATCCTGCGGCTCTCGGAAGATCTGCCGATGGTGATCGAGATCGTCGATTCGGAAGACCGCATGCCGCTGCTCACGGAGATTCTCGACGAGATGGTCAGCGAGGGTCTCGTTACGATGGAAAAGGTGCGCGTGCTCAAGTATGCCGCCCGGTCGCGGTCCGACGAGATCGCGGGCGGGGATTCGTAGGGTCTCGAAAGAGGGAGGATCTCATGAACCGCTCGGGGCCATCGTGCTCGAATTCTCGCGGCTGCGCGCGAGAGCTCGCTGCGGACCGTCCTCACCCCGGACCAGTTCCAGGGCTACCTCGCTGCGCGCGAGGAGATGAAGCAGAAGGCCGAGCAGCGGCTGCTCGAGAAGAAGAAGTCATAGCCACCGCGGACGGCGCCCGGCTTCGTCCCGCCTTCTCCGACGCGAGGAGCGCCCGCCGCGATCAATAGATGCCCACTGCGGGCAGGCCGAGCAGCACCTTCCCGTAGGTCTCGTGCTGCGCGTCGAGATCGAAGACGACGTGGCACGTGGCGACGTTCGCATCGCGCAGCGCCCGCTGGAGCGGCGAGCTCGAGAAGTGGGCGCTCGCGCCGCTGCCCTCGGCGACGTCCCCGATCGCGCGGCGCGCCTGGTGGATGGCGTGCGCGACGCTTGCACTCCACCGCGCGCGCTGGGCATGCGTGGCGCGGTTGCGGACCGCGCACACCTCCGCCGCCACGTCGCGGAGCGAGCTCGAGGCCGCCATACGCGCGCGGCACCATCATCCGGAAGAGCCCAGCCTCCTCGAGCGCGCGGATTGCGGCGTCGGTGGGGCGGCGCAGCCGCTCCGACTCCGCGGCCTCCGCGGCGAGGAAGGGCGCGAGGGCGCGCACCCGTTCGAGCAGCTCGCGGCCCTCCTGCGGCAGGTCCTGCATCGGGGGTCCTTCGTCTGGGGCCTGCAGTCTACACGCCGCGCCGGGCTTCGCGGATCCGTCAGTGGGTCGGCTTCACGCCGCTCTTGCTCGCGGCCGGCGCATCGCCCGCCTCCGCCTCCCTGGTTCCCTCGAAGAAGTCCTTGCTCTGCGCCATCCGCTCGGAGCGCCGTTTCCCGCGGTACGATCCGAGCGAGCGGCTCACCTGGGCGAAGGCCAGACCCGTCGAGGCGCGGTGCCAGTTGGACGTGCTTCCCTGCGCGAAGCCCAGACTTCCGGCCTCCGCGTAGGAGTCCTGGTTCGCGCCGAGGAACACGAAGCTCCAGCCCTGCGCCTTCAGCGCCTCGATCCGCTCGAAGAGCGCCGCGCGAGTCCAGCTGCGGCTCGCATTCTCCTGGCCGTCGGTGAAGACGACGACGACGGCGTCCTCGTTGCGGCCGCGCGCGTGGCGCTCGGCGTGCTCGAGGAGGTGGCCGAGGGCGTCGAGCAGCGGCGTGCCTCCGCGGGGCTGGTAGCGGCCCGCATCGAGCTCCGCGATCGCCTTCACGTCGGCCGCGTCGGCGAGGATCTCGAACGGGGTCTGCGAGTCGAACTGCACGAGCGTCATCCGGCAGACGCCGGGACGGCCCTGCTGCTCCCGCAGGAAGCGGTTGAAGCCGCCGATCACGTCGTCCTGGATGCCGGCCATCGAGCCGGAGCGATCGAGCAGGAAGCTCACGTGGATCGCGTCGGGAGCGCCGGACGAGGGCAATTCCTTCTCCATCGGAATCCTCCAGTGCGGGCGACGCCCGCTTTGAGTCACGGGGACAATAAGCTGGATCTCGTAGTTGTCAATCCGACTCTAACCAGGCAAGCTCCCGCCCATGAGCAAGGGGGCCGGGCCGCGCGTGCCCGCGGGCTACGAGCCCGGGATGTACCCGCGCGTCGCGGTGACGGTCGACGTGGTGGTGCTCACGCTGCGGGAGCGGCGCCTGCACGTCCTCCTCGTGGAACGCGGCGCGGAGCCGTGGCGCGGCGCGTGGGCGTTGCCAGGCGGATTCATCCGAGAGGACGAGACGCTCGACGAAGCGGCAGCTCGCGAGCTGCGCGAGGAGACCGGCGTGGATGCGTCGGCGTATCTCGAGCAGGTCCACGCCTACGGCGACCCAGGCCGCGATCCGCGGATGCGGGTGGTCACCGTGGCGTACCTCGCGGTTCTGCCCGACGTGCCCGACGTCTCCGCGGGGACCGACGCAGCGCGCGCCGAGCACGTCCCCGTGGACGAGCTGCTCGAGGACACTCCAGCGCGTGAGCTCGCCTTCGATCACGACCTCATCCTCGCGGACGCCGTCCACCGCGCCCGCGAGAAGCTCTCCTCCACATCGCTCGCCACTGCGTTCGTCGGTCCCGAGTTCACGCTCGGGCGCTTGCGAGAGGTCTACGAAGCGGCATGGGGCGTCGATCTCGACCCGGGCAACTTCCGCAGGAAGGTGCTGTCCACCGAGGGCTTCGTCGTGCCCACGGGACGGCGCGCATCGCCAGGGCCCGAAGGCGGAAAGCCGGCGGAGATCTATCGGTCGTTCGGACGCGCGCGACTCCATCCTCCGCTCCAGCCGCCCTGGTCCGAGGCGCCGCTGGCGTCGGGAATCGCGGCCCGGCCGCTCGCGCCCGATCCGGAGCGCGCGACGGTCTGGCGGTTCTGGCTCGGGGACGACGTCGCCTTCCAGCGCGCGCTGCTCGACGGCGGCGTGATCACACCGGTCGCACACGGGGAAGCGTCGATCTCCGACGAGGAGTGGAACGCATTCCTCGGAGGGATCCAGCTCGGAGACCTCGCGTTGGCGCCGATCGCGGGCGACCGGGTCGCGATCGGGGAGATCGCGAGCGCGGTGCTCGAGCGCCCGAGGGCGCGGGACCGCCGGATGCGGCAGGTGCGCGAGGTGGACTGGCGCGCCGAGCTTCCCCGAGCGGATCTCCCCGAGGACATCCGCGGCCGCCTCGATGCGGCGGGAGCGCTCACGCCCGTGCGCGTATCCGGAGCAGCGCGCCGCTTGCGGCACCTGCTCGAGCGCTAGCCGCCAAGACCCCCCCGAGAGGTCTCGCGGGTCGAATCCAATGCTCACGAAAGGTCGCGAGTGCTCGTGGTATTTCGCGACCCGATCCTCGCGGGCGTCGCTCCGTCCCGAATGCAACCCGCTGATCCCGCGAATGCGCCCTGGTCGGCCGACGTGTGGCGCGGGGATTGCACGCAGGCGAAGGGAGAGCGCGCCTAGGGAACGCAAGAAGCCGTAGAGAGGGAAGCACGTCATGAGAAGGTTCGTCGTTTCATTGTTCGCTGTGGCCGTGTTTGCGCCGTCGATCGCGCACGCCGCGGCGAAGAAGCCGAACATCCTCGTCATCTGGGGCGACGACATCGGCATCCACAACATCAGCGCCTACAGCCTCGGGGTCATGGGCTACAAGACACCGAATATCGACCGGATCGCGAAGGAGGGCGCGCTCTTCACCGACGCGTACGCGCAGCAGAGCTGCACTGCGGGGCGCGCGTCGTTCATCCTCGGCGAGCATCCGTTCCGCACCGGCCTGCTGACGATCGGCATGCCGGGGTCGCCGCAGGGCATCCCCGACTGGGCGCCGACGATCGCCGACCTGCTGAAGCCGCAGGGCTACGCCACCGGACAGTTCGGCAAGAACCATCTGGGCGATCGCGACTCGCACCTCCCCACCATGCACGGGTTCGACGAGTTCCTCGGCAACCTCTACCACCTGAACGCCGAGGAGGAGCCCGAGACCTACTACTACCCGAAGGATCCCGAGTTCAAGAAGAAGTACGGCCCGCGCGGCGTGCTCCACACCTGGTCCGACGGCAAGGGTGGGCAGAAGATCGAGGACACTGGACCGCTCACGCAGGCCCGCATGCCCACCGTCGATCAGGAGATCTACGCCGCGGAGCAGAAGTTCGTCGAGAAGGCGGTGAAGGAGGGGAAGCCGTTCTTCGTGTGGTTCAATACCACGCGCATGCACGTCTGGACGCACCTCAAGAAGTCCGCGGAAGGACGCACGGGCATCGGCCTCTATCCCGACGGAATGGTCGAGCACGACGACATGGTGGGCGGCGTGCTGAAGCAGCTCGACGACCTCGGTATCGCGAACGACACCATCGTGGTCTACGGCACCGACAACGGCGCGGAGACGGTGACGTGGCCCGACGGCGGCACGACGCCGTTCCACGGCGAGAAGGGCACGACGTGGGAGGGCGGCTTCCGCGTGCCGATGCTCGTCCGCTGGCCCGGTGTCATCAAGCCGGGCACGATCATCAACGACATCTTCTCGCAGGAAGACTGGCTGCCGACGTTCCTCGCTGCGGCGGGGGAGCCTGCCATCGTCGAGAAGCTCGCGAAGGGCTACACGGCGAACGGCAAGACCTGGAAGGTGCACGCCGACGGCTACAACTTCATGCCCTACTTCAAGGGCGAGGCCAAGAAGGGCCCGCGCGAGGAGATCTTCTACTTCGGCCAGGGCGGCGAGCTGAACGCCATCCGCTGGAACGACTGGAAGGTCTCGTTCGCCCTGCTGAGCGGCAACATCGCGACGGCCACCCGCGACGTCCCCGGCTGGCCGGAGATCGTCAATCTGCGCGCCGACCCCTACGAGAAGGCGCCCCGTGAATCGGGCATGTACATCCGCTGGTATGGCGACAACATCTGGCTGTTCGTCCCGGTGCAGCAGAAGCTGAAGGCGTTCCTCACGACGCTTCCGGAATTCCCGTTCCAGCAGGGCAGCAGCCTGAACGCCGCAGGCATCAACTACAACTCCCTCCAGGCGATGCAGGCGATGAAGCGGCTACAAGAGCTCGAGAGCCTTCCGGCCCCGAGCAACTGATCGCTCGCAGCTGCTTCCGCGAAGAGGAGTCCACACCAGGGGGAGAGGCACGATGAGGCCGAGATCGGGCCTCGCACGAGACAGAAGTGTCGCGCTGGCCGCGGCTTTCGCTCTTCTCGCCGCGCTCGCTGGCTGTGCTCATGCGGAGCCCGCCGCGCAACCCGTGACGCAGGCGGCCGCGCAGGGCTCCGACCCGCTGCCCTCCTGGAACGACGGCCCGGCGAAGCAGGCGATCGTCGACTTCGTGAAGGCGACCACCGTCGAGTCGAGCCCGAAGTTCGTGCCTCCGGCGGAGCGGATCGCCACCTTCGATCAGGACGGCACGCTCTGGGTCTCGCACCCGATGTACGCGCAGGTGATGTACTGCCTCGATCGCGTGCCGGCGGTCGTGAAGGCGAAGCCGGAGCTCGCGAAGGTCGAGCCGTTCAAGACCGTGCTCTCGGGCAATCGCGAGAAGATCGCGAAGCTCCCGATGAAGGACCTCGAGAAGATCCTCGCCGCCACGCTCACCGGCATGTCGGTGGACGAGTTCCAGGCCCAGGTGAAGCAGTGGCTCGAGACCGCGAGGGACCCGCGCTGGAAGCGGCCCTACACCGAGCTCACCTACCTCCCGATGCAGGAGGTGCTCTCGTACCTCCGCGCGAGCGGCTACGAGACCTACATCGTGACCGGCGGCGGCCAGGACTTCGTGCGCGTGTACTCCGAGAAGGTGTACGGCATCCCGCCCCAGCAGGTGGTCGGCAGCGCGGGTGTGACGAAGTACGGCTACGCCAAGGACGGGAAGCCGTTCCTCATCAAGGAGCCGAAGCTCCTGCTGAACGACGACAACGCCGGCAAGCCCGAGGGCATCCACCTGATGATCGGGCGGCGGCCCGTCGCGGCGTTCGGAAACTCGGCCGGCGATCGGGAGATGCTCGAGTACACGAAGGCGGGCGACGGCGCGCGCCTCGCGATGCTCCTGCTCCACGACGACGCCGAGCGGGAGTACGCGTACGGTCCGGCGCAGGGCCTCCCCGACACGAAGGTGGGCACCTTCCCCCAGGCGCTCTACGACGAGGCGACGCGCCAGGGCTGGGTCGTGATCCGCATGAAGGAAGACTGGAAGCGGATCTTCTCGTTCGAGCCGTAGCGTCCGCGCTCCTACTCCGTCTGGATCGACCGCAGGTAGTCCGCGAGCGCCCGCGCGTCGAGCGTGGGGCCGTACATCGCGAATGGCTCGCCCACGTGCTGCTCGACGAAGACCGCTCCCCAGACGGGCATGTCGCGTGGGCCGTGCTGGGCGACGAGGAAGCGGCCGTCGATCGTCATCATCACGGCGGCCTCGTCGAACTTGCCGCCGTTTCGCTTCGCGAGCGTCGTGAGATCGCTCGGCGGCGGGTTGAACGACGCTGCCACGGGACCGTCGCCGTGACCTTCCACGCCGTGGCAGGACGAGCAATAGCGCCGGTAGAGCTCGGCGCCTTTCACCTCTTCGCCGCTCGTCTCGACGCATCCGGCGACGGTCGCGAGGAGGAGCACGCCGACCAACCCGGGGAGCGGGGCAGCTCTCATCCCCCGATGCTAACGCCGGGTCGGGAGGACGTCGCGCTCTCCCGGACGCACGTCCCGAAGGGTACCCTGCGGCTCGCCGATGCCGTTCTCCTTCCGCCCGCCGCGCTACCTGGTGCCGATGATCGTCGCGTGCGCCCTCTTCATGGAGAACATGGACGCGACCGTGATCGCGACCGCGCTGCCGGTGATCTCGTTCTCGTTCGGCGAGAGTCCGTTGCGCCTCAACCTCGCGATCACCGCCTACCTGCTCAGCCTCGGCATCTTCATCCCGCTCTCGGGCTGGGCCGCCGACCGGTTCGGGGCGCGCACGGTGTTCTCGTCGGCGATCGTGATCTTCACGCTCGGGTCCGTGGCCTGCGCCACGGTGCACTCGCTGCCACAGCTCGTGCTCGCGCGCATCTTCCAGGGCATGGGCGGCGCGATGATGGTGCCCGTCGGCCGGCTCGTCGTGCTGCGCTCGATCCCGAAGGCCGAGCTCGTCTCCGCGATGGCCTATCTCACCGTGCCCGCGCTGATCGGACCGGTGGTCGGTCCGCCGCTCGGCGGATTCATCGCGACGTACGGCTCTTGGCGCTGGATCTTCCTGATCAACGTGCCGATCGGGCTGCTCGGGCTCGCGCTCTCGACGAGGTTCATCGAGAACGTGCGCGAGCCGCACGCCGACCCGCTCGACGTCCTCGGCTTCGCGATCGTGAGCGTCGGCCTCGCGTGCACGATGTTCGCGTTCGAGAACATCGGACGGGGCGTGCTCCCGGGGGGCCTGGTCGCGGGCATCGTGACCGGGGGCCTCGCCCTGCTCGCGGTCTACGCGCGTCACGCGCGATCCGTGGCCGCGCCCATCCTCGACCTGTCCCTGCTCGGGATCCCCACCTTCCGCGCCTCGGTGCTCGGGGGGTTCCTCTTCCGCATCGGGATCGGGTCGCTTCCATTCCTGACACCCCTGCTCCTCCAGCTCGGCTTCGGGCTCACGCCGTTCGCATCGGGCATGATCACGTTCGCGGGCGCCGCGGGGGCGCTCACGATGAAGCTCACCGCCGCGCCGATCCTGCGCGCGCTCGGATTCCGCACCGTGCTGATCGCGAACACGTTCCTGTGCACCGCATTCATGGCGTCGTACGGGCTGTTCGGTCCGACGACGCCCCACGCGCTGATCGTGGCGACGCTGCTCGCCGGGGGCTTCTTCCGCTCGCTCCAGTTCACGAGCCTCAACACGCTCGCCTATGCGGACGTCGGCGAGCCCGCCATGAGCCGGGCGACGACGCTCGTCAGCGTCGCTCAACAGCTCTCCCTCACCTTCGGCGTGGGCCTCGGCGCGCTGCTCCTGCATGCGACCCTCGCGTTCCGGGGCCGGGAGGTCCTGCACGCGAGCGACTTCGCGCCGGCCTACTTCGCGATCGCGGGGGTGAGCCTGCTGTCGCTCCCGTTCTTCCTCCGTCTGGCGCGCGGCGCGGGCGCGGAGATGAGCGGACGCAAGGCGGCGGACGAGGCGATCGTCGAGGCGACGCATGCCGCCCACTGAGCGGCCGGAGGCGCCTTCCATGGCCGACCCCGCTCCCGCTCCGTCCATCGCGTTCGACCGCGCGGCCGGCTACTACGACGCGACCCGGGGCTTCCCGCCCGGCGTCGAGGACCGCGTGGCCGCGCTCTTCGCGGAAGCGGGTGCGCTCGGGCCGCGGAGTCGCGTGCTCGAGCTCGGCGTCGGAACTGGCCGGATCGCCGTCCCGCTCGCGGCGCGCGTCGGCCGCTACGTCGGGATGGATCTCTCGGGGCCGATGCTCGCGAAGCTGATCGCGAAGCGCGGCGCGCTGCCGATCGACCTCGTCCGCGCAGACGTCACGCGCCCACCGCTGCTCGAGGGCCGCTTCGACGCGGTCGTCGCGGTGCACGTGTTCCACCTCATCCCGGGCTGGCGCGCCGCGCTGGCTGCGGCGGCGCGGCTGTTGGGGCCGGGCGGGCTCCTCCTGCACGGGAGCGACGACGCCATGCGGGGTCCCGCCTGGGTGCGCTGGCGCAAGGAGATCGAGGAGCAGTACGCGGTCGAGAACGTGGGCGTGCCGCGGGCGGGGGTCGAGACGTTCCCGGAGCGGGAAGGCTGGCGTCCCGCGGGCATACACCGCATCGAGTTCAAGCGGGCGGCCCAGCCGAGCCGGATGCTCGATCTCGTCCGGGGACGCGCGTGGTCGATGACGTGGCGGATGACCGACGAGGATCTCGCCGCGGCCGTCGCGGCGCTGCGCGCGGACCTGCTGGAGACGTATGGCGACCTCGATCGCGAGGTCGAGGTCGCCACGGGCTTCTGGGTGCGCGCGTATGCGCCTCCGGCCGCCTAGCTGCTACTCCGCGCGCGGAGCGTCGCTCGGGCGGGGAGCATCCGAGTCGCTGGGCAGATCCTCCGCTGCTCCCGGCTCTGCCGCCGACGGGGGCGGCGGCGCGCTGACCGCCGGCGGCGGGCTGGCCGGCACCGGAGGAGGCGCTGCGGACGCCACCTGGACGTGGTTCACGACCGCCTTCACGCCCGGGACGTCGCGCGCGATCTCCTCGACGCGCACCCGGTCCGCGGCGCTCCGCACGGTTCCCGTCAGCACGACGTCGCCGCTGGTGGTGGTGACGGCGATCGCGGGATCGACGACGTTGCGATCGTCGCCGATCCGCATCTGGACGTCCCGCGTGATCGACGCATCGTCGTGTCGGGGCCCGCAGCCAGCGATGCCGGCGGCGAGGGCGCATCCGATCCCGAGCGCGCGCAGGGTGGTTCCGTTCCAATGCATGGGGTTCCTCCCGTGTGGTCGGCCGGTCATCGCTTGCGCGTGACCCATCAGCGCGTGGTGTCGCCGGTCTCGACGCGTCCGGTGAGCGTCACCACGCCCTCGTCGGTCTGCACCGAGACGTCGCGCTCGTTGGCGTCGCGATCGGTGGTGAGCTTGGCGTTCACCTCGTTCGTGATCACGGAGTCGTCGAGCTGCAAGCCGCGTGCCGGAGTCGGGAGCGCGCGCGCTGGAGGCACGGCGGCTCCACGCGCTTCCTGCACGTCTCGTTGTAGAACCTTCACGCTCGAGACGGCCGCAGGGCGGCTCTGGCGGCGCCGCGCATGTGGCACACGCCTTGCTCCCTTCGTGCCACATGGAAACCGAGCGGAGGAGGATCGAGATGGTCCTGCGAGCCATTTTCAATCTCGCGAGCGCGCTCACGGTCGCGGCGGCGCTCATCGTGATCGCGCCGCGTGCGCGAAGCGCGGACGAGCGCCCGAAGCAGACGTCGTCCACCGATGACGCTGCGTTCCTGAAGAGCGCCGCGAGCGGAGGGATGCTCGAGACGGAGCTCGGCCGCTACGCGGCCGACCACGCATCCAGTCCGGAGGTGATGCAGTTCGGACGGCAGATGGCCGATGACCACGCGAAGGTTGACGCGGAGCTGAAGACGCTGGCGCGCACGGAAGGCGTCGATCTGCCGGACGCGATGAGCGCGGAAGACCAGGCCACCTTCGATCGCCTGACCCGCCTCGCCGGCCCCGACTTCGATCGCGCCTACATGGCCGCGATGGTGCAGGGTCACGAGAAGACCGTGGCCGCCTTCGAGCGCCAGTCGCACGAGGCCGGCGACGCCGGTCGGGCGAGCGTCGACGACTGGGCGGCGAAGACGTTGCCGACGCTGAAGGACCATCTCCTCGAAGCGCGTGCGCTGGCCGCGCAGGTCGGCGCGCACGCGCCCGGGATGGTGAGCGCGCCTGGCGCGCCGGAGCCCACGCCTCCGACGCGTTCGCAGCGGCCCTGACGATCCGTCTCCCCGCGCGTCGTTCAGACGCGCTCCACCCCCGCCCGCACGCGGAAAAACACCGGTTTGCCGGCGCTTTTGCGAATGCGGGCGGGGGCCTCGCTCATCCCTCGAAACTCGCAATTTCTTCTGGTATTACAAATGGTTACAGCGCGTCACCGACGGTGCGGCCGGGGCTCATCGCCCCCTCGCTTCTGCTATGCTGCCGCTCGCGCACCACGGCTGGATCCCCCGGCCGCTCCCCCGAGCTGCTGCGCCCTGGCGACTGGCAAAGGACGGATGAAGGACAAGGATCGGTACTGGGATTGCCTCGACCAGGCGATCGAGGCCACGAACGGTGGTCGCACCGACGAGGCGCTCGCCTGGCTCGACGAAGCCTTGAAGGCGGATCCCAACGGCGCCGAGGCTCACAACACACGCGGCGAGATCCTCTGGGACGAGGACAAGATCGAAGAGTCGCTCTACGAGTTCGACCAGGCGATCCGCGCCGACACCAAATTCATTCACGCCTACCTGAACCGCGCGGAGCTCCTGATCGAGGAGATGGGCGAGTACGAGCAGGCGATCGAGCAGTGCGACCAGCTCCTCGCCGGGAGCGCCGAGCTCGCGCGCCCGGACCGCAACATCGAAGCCGAGATCTACTACCTGAAGTCCAAGTCGCTCTTCTACATGGACGATCTCGAGGGCGCGCTCTTCCTGGTGCGTCGCGCGCTGAAGACCGGTGGAGAGCAGCCGATCTTCCGCGCCTTCGAGGGACAGATCGGCTTCGAGCTCGGCCGCTTCGAGGAGGCCCGCCGCCTGCTCGAGCACGCCATCTCGCTCGACCCCGACTCCGCGCACGCGGTCTACCACCTCGGCCTCGTGCTCGAGCGGCTCGGCAACGATGAAGAGGCCGGGAAGGCCTTCACGAAGGCGAACGCGCTCGCGCCCGAGAGCTATCCGCTGCCGGTCCCGATCGAGGAGGACGTGTTCCGCGAGGCGGCCGCTGCGGCGCTCGCCGACCTGCCCCGCTCGATCCGCGAGTACGTCGAGCACGTTCCGCTGCTGGTCGAGGACTTCCCGTCCGAGGACCTGCTGCGCGAGGAGAACGTGTCGCCGCAGATCCTCGGCATCTTCATCGGCACGCCCCGCACCGAGGCCTCGGTCACGGCGCCCGTGCACGACGTCGACCGCGTGATCCTCTTCAAGAAGAACCTCGAGAAGGTCTGCCGCGACCGGAACGAGCTGCTCGAGCAGATCCAGGTGACCGTGAAGCACGAGATCGGCCACTACCTCGGCCTCGACGAGGAATCCCTCGAGCGCCTCGGGCTCGCCTGACCCGATGGCCGACGCCTCGCGCCTCGTCGAAACGCTCGAGGCGATCGTCGGGACCGGATTCTGCCTCTCGCGACCCGAGCACCTGCTCGCCTACGAGTGCGACGGGCTCACCCACCACCGCGGCAGCCCCTCCGCCGTGGTGCTCCCCGCCGACAAGACCGACGTCGTGCGCATCGTGCGCGCGTGCCGGGCGGCCGGCGTTCCCTTCGTGCCGCGCGGCGCCGGCACCGGCCTCTCCGGCGGGTCGCTCGCCGAGTGCGGTGCGGTCGTGATCGAGTGCTCCCGCATGAATCGCGTGCTCGAGGTCGATCCCGAGGACCGCGTCGCGGTCGTCCAGCCCGGCGTCGTGAACGCCGACCTCTCGAAGGCCGCCGCGCCGTTCGGTCTGCTCTTCGCGCCCGACCCCTCCAGCCAGCAGGCCTGTACGATCGGCGGAAACGTCGCCGAGAACTCCGGCGGACCCCATACACTGAAATACGGCACCACCACGAACCACGTGCTCGCGCTCGAGGTCGTGCTCCCCTCCGGCGAGCTGCTGCGGATCGGCTCCCGGACAGGCTGGGACTTCGGCTACGACCTGGTGGGCGCGGTGGTCGGCAGCGAGGGCACGCTCTGCGTCGTGACCGAGGCGACCGTGCGCTTGACGCCCCTGCCCGAAGCGGTCGAGACGCTGCTGGCGGTCTTTCCCGACGTCGTGTCCGCGTGCCGCGCCGTGGGCGACGTGATCCGCTCGGGCCTCGTGCCTGCGGCGCTCGAGATCGTCGACCGCAAGACGATCCAGGCGATCGAGGCGAGCGTCTACGCGGCGGGCCTGCCCGCGGATGCGGGCGCCGTGCTGCTCGTCGAGCTCGACGGCGCGGCCGCGGCGCTCGTCTCCCAGATGGAGCGCGTCCGTGCGCTGATCGCCGGGCGGGGCGCGAGCCGCGTCGAGGTCGCGCGCGACGCCGCCGCGCGCGCGCGGCTCTGGCGCGCGCGCAAGGGCGCGTTCGGCGCGCTCGGGCGCCTCGCTCCGGACCTCTACGTGCACGACGCGGTGGTGCCGCGGCCCAGGCTCCCCGAGGTGCTCGACCAGATCCTCGCGATCGGCGAGAAGCACGGCGTGCGTCTCTCGAACGTGTTCCACGCGGGCGACGGGAACCTCCATCCGAACATCTCGTTCGACCGGCGCGACCCCGATGAGCTCGCGCGCGTGCTGGCGGCGGGGGACGAGATCCTGCGGGCCTGCGTCGCCGCGGGCGGCGTGATCAGCGGCGAGCACGGGATCGGCACCGAGAAGCGCGACTTCATGGGGCTCGTGTTCGGCCCGGACGACCTCGGCGCGATGCAGCGTCTGCGCGACGCGTTCGATCCCGATCACGTCTGCAACCCCGGCAAGATCTTCCCGACGACGCGCTTCTGCGTCGAATCGAACCCGAAAGCGCGGGGCTACGACCGCGTGTCCTTCGACTCGTGATCGCCGGCGCGGACCTGCGGGCGCTGCGCGACGCCGCGGGCGACGCGAGCGTTCGCCAGCACGAGGCCGAGCCCGCGCCCGGCGGCGGAAAGGTCTTCGTCACGGTGGAGCCGCAGGGCGGCGAGACGCTGGCGCGCTGCGTGCGCGCGCTCGCGGAGCGGGGCCTCGCCGCCCTGGTGCGCGGCGGGGGCACCAAGCTCTGGCTCGGGAACCCGCCGCTCCGCGCCGACGTCCTGCTCTCGACCGCCGGCCTCACGGGCGTCGACACGCTCGACGCCGACGAGGGCGTGGCGCACGTGCGCGCGGGGACGCGCGTCGCGGAGCTGCGGGCGGCCGCCCACGCGAAGGGCTGGGAGGTCGCGCTCGATCCCGCGCGGCCCGAGGCGACCGTCGGCGGTGTCATCGCCGCGTCGGAGGTCGGTCCCCGGCTCCTGCGCTTCGGGCGTCCGCGCGACGCCGTGCTGGGGCTCGAGGTCGTCCTCGGGTCCGGCGAGCGCACGCGCTGCGGCGGGCGCGTGGTGAAGAACGTCACCGGGTACGACCTCGCGAAGCTCTATGCGGGCTCCCTCGGCACGCTGGGCGTGATCGAGGGGGCGTGGCTGCGGCTGCGGGCGCGTCCGGAGCGCGAGCGCGTGCTGGTCGCAGCGGCCGACCCGGCGTCGGCCGCGCAGCTCGCCGCAGCCGCGGCCCGCGCGCCGACCGCGCGCTGCGTCGCCCTCGTCGACGCGACGCTCGCGAAGGCCGCGGCGGCGAGCCTCGGCCTGCATCCCGGCCGGCTCCTCCTCGCCGTCGAGCTCGCGGGCGACGCCGCGGGCGTCGAGGCGGACGAGGCGGGCCTGGCCGAGGCCTGTGGCGCGTCGCCGTCGGAGACGCGGCTGCTCGACGCGCTGCGTTCCGTGCACGGCGAGCTGCCGGGCGCGGGCTTCCTGCGCTTCCGCGTGTCGTTCCGGCGGTCTGCGGCTGCTGCGACGATGACGGCGCTGCGCACCGCGGGCGCGGAGGTGCTCGCGTACCCCGAGTCCGGTCTGCTCCTGGCGCGCTTTCCGCTCGAGCCCGACGCCGACGAGCCCGCTCTCGCACGCCCGCTCCACGGCGTCGCAGAGGCCGTGCGGACGGGCGGGGGCGCTGCGCTCCTCGAGGCCGCGCCGGACTGGGCGAAGTCGGGACGCGACGCCTTCGGACCCGCGCCGGCGTCGCTCCCGCTCCTGCGCGCGCTGAAGGAGCGCTGGGACCCGGCCGGCGTGCTCGCCCCGGGCCGGCTCGTGGCGGGGCTCTGATGGCGTCGCCGGGCGCCGGAACGCTCGCGGACCTCTACGAGAAGACACTCGATTGTGTCCACTGCGGTCTGTGCCTGCCGGCGTGCCCGACCTACCGCGAGACCGGCCGCGAGACGTCCTCCCCGCGCGGCCGCGTGTATCTCATGCGCGGGGTGGCCGAGGGCCGCATCCCGCTCGGCTCCGAAGTGGCCGAGGAGATGTACCTCTGCCTCGGCTGCCGCGCGTGCGAGACCGCGTGCCCCTCGGGCGTCCGCTACGGCGCGATGGTGGAGACGATGCGCGCCGAGGTCGAGCGCGCAGGCCTGCGGCACGGCCTCGCGAAGCGCGTCGAGTCGATCGCGCTGCGCGAGCTGGTCCCCCGCCCCCGCCGCCTGCGGCTCGCGGTCGACGCGCTCGCGCTCGTCCAGCGCCTGCGCCTCGACCGCGTGGCCGCGCGCCTCCTCCCGGCCTCGCTCCGCGATCTCGTGGCGCTCGCGCCGCGCGTGCCGCCCCGCCGCTCGCGCCGCCCGCTCCCCGCCCTGGTGCGGGCGGCGGGCGAGCGGCGCGGGCGCGTCGCGCTGCTCTCCGGCTGCGTGATGCCCGAGCTGTTCGGCGCCGTGAACCACGCCACGGCTCGGGTGCTCGCCCGCAACGGCTTCGACGTGGTCGTGCCCGACGCGCAGGGCTGCTGCGGCGCGCTCCACGCGCACGCCGGCGATCCCGACGCGGCGCACGCCCTCGCGCGCCGCAACGTCGCCGCGTTCCGCGCTGCGGACGTCGACGCGGTGGTGGTGAACTCCGCCGGCTGCGGAGCGGCCATGCGCGAAGCGGGGGACTGGCTCCCCGGCGAAGGCGCGGCGCTCGCGGAGAAGGTGCGCGACGTGTGCGAGCTCCTCGACGCCGAGGGTCTGCGCGCGCCGCTCGGTCCTCTCCGTGCACGCGTGTGTTACGACGATCCCTGCCACCTCGTGCACGGACAGCGCGTGGCCGACGCGCCGCGGCGCCTCCTGCACCAGATCCCCGGCCTCGAGCTGGTGCCCCACGACGATCCGACGAGCTGCTGCGGAGCGGCGGGCATCTACTCGCTCACGCACCGCACGATGGCGACCGCCGTGCTCGACCGGAAGATGTCGACGCTCGCCGCCGCCGCCCCCGACGTGATCGCCTCCGGCAACCCCGGCTGCCTGATGCAGCTCCGCACGGGTGCGACCCGCATCGGCCTGCACGCCCGCATCGCGCACCCGATCGAGCTCCTGGACGAATCGCACGCCGCCGCCTCCCCTTCCCCCCCTTTCCCCTAGAGCGCGCGACCCCCGTGCCGGAGTCGGACCTCGGAGCTGCTGTCCGTTCCGCGCTGCCAGGGCCGGGTGGGAACCCGGCCTAGCATGCGGGCAGAATTGCGGACGTGTGGCGACTCGTCATCGACAGCCAGCGCGCAGAGAAGTGCCGGGAAGCAACCAGGCCTGTGGGCCGGGGGCAGTCCCCCTGGCCGCGGAGCCGCGCGCGCGTGCGGAGCAGTCGCTTTCGCAGAAGGCCGACCCCGGGGCTCCTTCGAATCGGACCCAAGTCACGTGTCCGTGCGGAAGGCAGCTTCCCGCACACCACCGACTCCGACCGCGCGCGCGGCGGAGCGGACAGGGGGTGCCCCCGGCCAGAGCAACCGCGACCTGCAAGCAACTCAGGCTCCGGGTTCGGCTCCGAAACGGCGCCGAGCGAACACCCGCAACGGTCACCGATACAGGAACGAGTCCGCCGTCGGCTTCGGCATGCGGATGCGCGGGAAGGCGTCCAGCGAGATGTCGGGGAACGAGCCCTTGATCACGATGTCCACGGGCAGGATCGATTCGCGACCGCGCACCAGCCCGTAGCGCTCCCGCATGCTGAGGAACGCGTAGCTCGACTCCGTGCCGGGCCGCGGCGACGCCTGATCGGCGACCCCGAGACGCGCGTGCTCGAAGAACGAGTCGCGCGCGGCGTCCGGAGGGAATGCGTCGTCCGGGTCGCGCAGCTCGTTCTCTTCGGCGGTCTGCTGCAGCAGCGACACCACCCGCGCGAGCCGCTCGTCCGACACCTGTTGCCGAACCGTGCGCGGCGTATCGTCCGGGTCTCCGCTCTCCGCCACGTAGCAGAACTCGAGCACGCGCCCGCCGGCGAAGATCACGCCGTCCCGGTGCAGCTCGCCGTTCCGCGGATCGCCGTCCAGGAGCTCGGGCCGCACGCCCAGGCCGGCGGGGCCCGCGATCTGCGGATTCTCCTGGAGGAAGCCGCGCGACATGCGGATGCGTTGGGGCGTCGCCTGCTCGACCTCCGTACGCACCTTCATGCCGGCCTCGCGTCCCGCTTCGGTGTCGGAGAAGTCGCGCGCGACGCGCCGGAGCAGCGCGAGGCGCAGGGGAGTCTGTCGCTCGTTCTCCGCGCCTTCCAGGGCCTGACGCGCGGCATTCGCACGCAGCTCGGCGAGATCGACGCTCGACGCATAGGTCGCCGTCGAGGCGGTGGCCGCGCCCGGCGGCGCAGCGGCGACGTCGCGCCGCGGGCCCGGAGCGGCAGGCGAGGCCACCTCGAGCGCGCCCACGTAGTTGCCGCGAGACTCCTCGAACGACACGAGCCACTCGCGCACCTCGGCTGCGTGAGCGCCGTTCGGCTGCCGCTCGAGATAGCGGTGCGCGTATGCTGCGGGCTCGCGGCCGAACGGCCAAGGCGCGAGCCACGGGTAGCGGACGAGGCGGTTCGGCATCGAAGTGAGCGCGTCGAAGTACGCCGGCAGCTCGACGAGCCACTCGACGGAGCGCGGCAGGTCGCGCTCGCGCGGACCCTTCGCCAGCGGACCGAGGAGCACCCAACCGACCCGATCGGCGACGTCGCGGCTCTTGGCGTCGAGGAACCCTTGATAGGCGTTCTGGTCGGGATCGCCGGCCAACGCAGCCGCGTGTCGCGCCATGTTCGGTCCGTCCGGCGCCGAGGAATCGGCCGCCGCGAGCTGGTCGAGCTCGGCCCAGCGTGCATCTTCGTCGCCCCTCTCGCCGTTCGCGATCGCGAGCGAGAACCGCGCCTCGTCCGAGAGGGGACCCGTCGGATCGCGGTCGAGCAGCCGCTGCGCCGCGCCCGACACGTCGCCGTTCGGCGCGAGGAGTGCGCGCGCGAGCCGGGCCGCGTCCGCGTCGTCGACGGCGGCGAGGGCAGCGGGCGCTTCGAGGGTGCGCGCGGCGTTCTCCCGCTCGCGCTCGAGGAGCGTGCGCGCCTCCTGGTCGAGGGCCAGCGCCTCGGGATCCTCGGGCTGGATGCGCAGGGCGCGATCCGCGGCGACGAGCGCCGATGCGGGCTGGCCATGGCGCAGCGCCGCGCGCGCAGCGCGCAGCAGCCGATCGCGCTGAGTCCGGTTCCACGCCTCCTCACCCTCGGCGACCTGCGCCCGGATGTGGGCCGCGACCGGAGCGTCGGGCTGCTCCGCCAGGAAGCGGCGCCACTGGGCGAGCGCTTGACGCTCGGGAACCGAGATCTCGTCCGCGGTGTGGCTCCGGAGCGCCAGGGCCAGCGCGGCGCGCATCACCCCGGCGATCGCCCGATAGCCGGATGTGGCCGCGCGCGCCGCAGGCTCCGCGAGCGCGTTGAAGACGCTGCCGTAGGACTCGATGCGCGCGTCACGCATCCGTGCGTCGGCCTGCGTCAGCGGATCGTCGTCCACGGCGTCCTCGAGCCGTGCCCTCAAGGTGGGCTCGAGGTCGTCGCGCTCCAGCAGCTGCTCCGTGAGCACACGGTATGCAGCGGCGTCGCCCGTCATGGAGTTCCGCAGATCGAGGGCGGCGGGGACGAGCCCCGTCGAACCCTCGCCCGCCGGCCCGCGCCCGGCGTCGACGGCTTCGAGCCGCGCCATGGCGCGGGTCGCGGACTCGGGATCCGACGCGAGGGTCGCAGCCATCAGGTCGCGCGCCGCGTGGTCCGCTTCGTCGGGCACCGTCGGGGCGCGCCCGACGAGAGGCTCGAGCGCCGAGCGGGGCGGCGTGGGCGGCCGGGAGGACGCGCACCCGCCGAGCGCCACGGCCGCCACGAGGGCGCCGAGCCAGAGCCGCACGCCGCGGGCGCTACTGCGTGAACCGGTCATGATCCACCCGCAGCGTGAAGGCGAGGAACGCCTCGAGGCGACGCGAGGCCTCGAGCTTCTCCGGTGTACCGTCCTGCTTGCCGACCGCCTCGTAGAGCCGCGCCGCGGAGTCCACGAGCTCCTGGAAGGTCGCGGGGTCGAAGAGCAGCCCCTCGGGCGGGTGCTTCTCGACGTACTCCTCGGCCAGCGTCGCGTACAGGTCGGCGAGCTCGAGCATGTGCCGGCTGCGCAGCTTGCTGTCGCCGTTGCGCATCACGAGCTGCTGCACCTCGGCCACCGCGCGCACGTCGCCGTCCGTCGCGATGCGCCGCGTCGCGATGAAGTACCGGGCGCGGGCCATCTGCGCGCGCTCGATCTCCTCGCGCACGATCACTTCGTAGTGCGTGCCCTTGGTCTCGGGCTCGAGCGCCTGGAGCAGCGCGATGCGCTGCTCCGACGCCGCGACGACGTCGGCGGCCTCACGGGGCGCGGGGGCGGGCTTCTCGCCCGCCGCGGGGGGGCGGTCCGCGTCGAAGCCGATGCGCGCCGCCTCGTCGAGCGCGTCGCACAGCGCCGCGCTCTGGAGCGCCTCGTGCGTGAGCTCGCCGTCGTCCTCCGCCGCGCGTCGGTAGCTCGCGGCCGCGAGGTCGAACGCGCGCAGCCGCTCGAGCGCGCGCCCCTTCGAGAACGCGATCACGTCGTCCATGTGCCCGGCGCGCAGGGCGTCGGCGTGCACGCGCTCGATGTTCTCGAGGCGCAGCAGCGAGGCGCGGTAGACGTTGCGTCCGGTGAAGTCGCGCGCGGGCTCGAACCGGTAGGTGTCGTCGGGCACGTGCTGGCGCAGCACCGCCACCACCTCGAGCAGGTTCTCCGACGGCCGGTAGCGCGGGTCGGTCGTGGGCGGGCTCGCGCACGCGGCGGCGAGGAGGAGCAGCCCGGCGAGCGCGGTCCGGGCGGCGACCGGGCGCGTCAACGCGCTCTTCCCGCGCCGCGCGCCGTGGTCTTCCGGGTCGTCGCCGGCTGCGCACGCGCGATCCGCCCGATCATCTTCTCGGTCGCGATCACGGCGGCCGCCATCTGATCGGAATCGACGCCGAGCGTCGAGAACGTCCCCTCGCCGGCCGGGTCGCGCCACGTGATCAGCGTCTCCACGAGCGCCTCGGTGCGGCCGCCGGGAGGGATGCGCACGCGGAAGTCCTCGAGACGCGGCAGCGTGATGCCGGTGCCGTCGAGAGCGCGGCCGAGAGCGCGCATGAACGCGTCGTACCCGCCATCGCCCGTGGCTTGGGCCTTGAGCGTGCGTCCGCCGAACGAGATCGCGACCTCCGCCGCGGGCAGCTCGCCCTTCGCGACCGTCACGCGATAGGACTGCACGCGCACGGGCGACGACGCGGGCGCCTTCAGCACGTCGGCGATGATGAGCGGCAGGTCGTCGGGGGTGACCGTGTGCTTCTTGTCGCCGAGCTCGATGATGCGCTGGAGCACGAGATCGCGGTCCGACTCGGGCAGCTCGATCCCGAGATGACGCAGATTCTGGTCGAGCGATGCGCGGCCCGAGAGCTTGCCGAGCGCATAGCGCCGCTCGCGGCCGAAGCGCTGGGGCAGGAGGGCGTTCGCATAGAGGTCGCCCTTCGCGTCGCCGTCGGCGTGGATGCCCGCCGTCTGCGTGAAGACGTCGCGTCCGACGATCGGGCTGTTCGCGGCGACGTCCTTGCCGCTGAAGGTCTCCACCATGCGCGACACCGCGAGGAGCCGCGATTCGTCGACCCGGGTCCGGAAGCCCGTCTGATCGTGCAGCGCCGCCACCACCTCGGCGAGCCGCGTGTTGCCGGCGCGCTCGCCCATGCCGTTCACGCTGGTGTGTACGCCGCGCGCCCCGGCCGCGACCGCGGCGAGGCAGTTCGCCGTAGCGAGTCCGTAGTCGTTGTGCGCGTGGAACTCGAAGCGCACGTCGGGCCAGGTCGCCGTCATGAGGCCGACCCAGCGGGCGGTCTCCGGCGGCGACAGCACGCCGAGCGTGTCGGGGAGGTAGACGCGCTCGACGCCGAGCTCGCGCAGCTCGCGGACCAGCGCGAAGACGTAGTCGAACGACTCGCGTACGCCCTGCGACCAGTCCTCGAGGTACACGTTCACGAGGAGGTGCTTGCGCTGCGCGTAGCGCACGGTCTCCGACACGTCGGCGCGGTGCGTCTCGGGCGTCTTGCGCAGCTGGGCGCGGCAGTGTCGCTCGGAGCCCTTTGCGAGGAGATTCAGCGCGCGGCCGCCGACGCTCGTGATCCAGTCGACGGAGACCCGGCCGTCGCAGTAGCCGAGGATCTCGACGCGGGGCAGGCACCCGGCCTTGCGGGCCCAGCCGGTCACCAGCCGTGCGCCTTCGCGCTCGCCCTCCGATACCCGGGTGGAGGCGATCTCGATCCGGTCGACCTTCACGTCGGTCAGGAAGAGGCGGGCGAGCTCGCGCTTTTCGGCAGGGGCATAGGACACGTCCGGCGTCTGCTCGCCGTCGCGCAAGGTGGTGTCCATGATGGCGATCGAGGAGGCGCCCGCCATGGCGGGACTTTGCCCCAAAAACCTTCCCGGTGCCCCGGAAGCGCTGACCCTGCCGGCTTCCGCGAGATAGCCTGCCGTCGTGTCTCGTCCCGCCCAGAGCGGCCCTCACCTCGCGTTCGTCGCGGGCCCCGGGGACGCCGGCCTCCGACTCGACCTCTTCCTCGCCTCGAAGCTCGCGCTCTCGCGCGCCGCGGTGCGCCGGCTGCTCGCCCGTGGCGTTGTGCGCGTGGACGATCGCGCGGCCTCCGCGGGCGCGAAGGGTCTGCTGCTCGGCGCGGGCATGCGCATCGACGTGGAGGCATTCACTCCGCCGGGGCGGCTCGCGCCCCCGGCCGAGCCCGGGCGGGAGCTCCGCGTGCTCGCGGAGGGGCCCGGGTGGCTCGCGGTCGACAAGCCGGCGGGCGTCCCGGTGCACCCGCTCGGGGAAGGCGAGCGCGCGACGCTGCTCGGCGCGGTCGCCGCGCGTCATCCCGAGATCGTCGGTGTGGGCGAGGGGGGTCTGCGCAGCGGCGTCGTGCACCGGCTCGACGTGGACACGTCCGGCGTCGTGCTGTTCGCCACCGACGCGCCGACCTGGGACCGCCTGCGCGCCGCGTTCCGCACGCACCGCGTCGAGAAGCGCTACCGCGCGATCGTCCGCGGGAGGCCTCCGGCAAGCGGTCGCTGCGAGCGGATCCTGGCGGTCACCCGGCATCGGCCCGCCCGCGTCCGGGTCCTGAGCGCCGCCGAGGCGCAGTCCCTTTCGGGCGCGCGCCCGACGCGGCTGTCGTGGCGGGAGCTCGAGGCGCTCCCCGCCGCGACACTCCTGGAAGTCACGCTCGAGACGGGCTTCCTGCACCAGATCCGGGCCACCTTCGCGGATCTCGGACACCCCCTCGTGGGCGACGTCCTCTACGGCGCCCGGCTCGGCCCCGAGCCGCCGAGGCGAGCGCCGCGCCAGATGCTCCACGCCGCGTCGGTGCGGTTGGACGAGATCACCGCCGAGAGCCCCGATCCGCCCGACTTCTCGGACACCCTCGTGCGCCTCCGCAACGAGCCCGCGCCCGCGCGGCTCCGCGAGGACGAGCGGTCGTGTTAGCCTGCGACGGATGCCCGCACCGCGCATCCTGATCGTCGTCGCGTCATCGACGGGCCGCACCGCGCGCGTCGCGGAGGCGGTCGCCGAGGGCGCTCGTGACGCAGGCGCGGACGTCTGCGTCAAGAGCTCCGCTGACGCGAGCAGCGACGACCTCGTCGCCGCCGACGGCGTGATCCTCGGGAGCGGCGTTCACATGGGCGGAATCGAGGCGTCGATGCGCGCCTTCTTCGAGCGCGCGGCGCCGCTCTGGATCGAGGGGCGCCTGGTCGGGAAGACCGGCGCGGCGTTCGTGACCGCCGGGCTCGGCGCGCGCGGCGGCACCGAGCTCGCCCTGCTGTCGCTCCTCGCGAACCTCGCCGAGCACGGCATGGTGCTGCTGTCGATGCCGAACCGTCTTCTCCGTTTTCGCGAAGGCGGCAGCCACTGGGGTCCCGTGGCGTGGACGAACCCGCGCAACGGCGTGGCGGGGCCGACGCCCGAGCACCTGGACGCGGCGCGCGCGCACGGTCGCCACGTGGCGGAGTGTACGGCGCGCTGGCTCCGCGGCGCGCAGTCGGCGGCCGCCGCGGAGGCGGGCTCGCACTCCTAGCCGGCAAGGCCGCGCGCTACGGCGCGGGCTGCCCGGTCGGCCCTGCCGGCGTGCAGCGCTGGCCAAGCGCGGGCAGCACGTCGCACAGCTTCGGCAGCATCGCGGGACCACCCTTGGCGCCCGGTCGTCGCGCCGCGTCGAGGAACGCGCTGCGCACCGCCTCGGGCTCGGCCTGGCTCCCGAGCAGCACCGCGAGCAGACCCGTGACGTGGGCGGCCGCGAGGCTCGTGCCGTCGCCGAAGGAGAACGCGTTGCCCGGGGCGGTGGAGAGGATCTCGGTGCCGGGCGCCAGCAGGGTGACCCACGGGCCGCGGTTGCTGCGGGGCCAGCGGCGCCCGCGCGCATCGGCGGCGCCGACCCCGATCACCGACGAGTAGGCTGCGGGATAGCGTGCCGCGTCGCTGCTCTCGTTGCCGGCGGCGGCCACGACGAGGATGCCGAAGCTGCGAAGCCGGTCGACCGCGCGCTCGAGCAGTGGATCGGGCGGGCCGACGAGGGCCAGGTTCACGACGCGGGCGTCCTCCTGCCACGCGCGATCGATCCCGCGGAGCACGTCGAACATCCGGCACTCGTCGCCGAGCGACGCGCCGACGGGGGCGCAGACGGGGACCGCGAGCAGCTCCGCTCCGGAGGCGACGCCCGCGATGCCGAACGCGTTGTCCTCGATCGCGGCGATCACGCCCGCGAGGAGCGAGCCGTGGGTGGCCGGCGCCGCGGGCGGGCCGTCCTCGAGCGGCAGCACGCGCACCCGCGCGAGCTCGCGCGCCGACGTGTCGGGCGCGGAGTCGAGGAGCGCGACCCGCACGCCCGCCCCGTTCCAGGTCGGCCGCCCCGCCATCACTCCGGTCTTCGCGAGGCCCCACTGGAGCGGCACGTAGGGATCGGGTCCGGACGCGGCGCCGGCCGCAACCGCCTTCGAGGCAGCGGCGGCGCTCGAGTGGTAGCGGTGGTTCGGCACGACGAGCGCGCCCTTCGGCACGACGGTCACCAGCTCGGCCGGCGTCTTGCCGGGCGGCCCGACGACACGCACGAGTGTCGCACAGAGGACGGGGCTCCAGGACGAGGCCTCGATGCTCGCGTCCGGTGCGAGCTCGAAGTCGGTGGGCACGGTCCCGTCGGGGAGCTTCGGCAGGACGAGGAGCGCCTCGCCCTCCATCGCGTCGCCCCCGAGCGATGCGTCGGAGCCCGAGAGCTCGACGATCCGTCCGCCCGCGTCGGCCGACGGTGGGAGCTTCCGCCGGCTCGGCACGATGCCCGCCCCCGCGTACCCGGTCTCGGGCTCGGCCGTCGTCGGCGCCGCCGGCAGCGGGGCGCAGACCTCCTCGTCCGCCGCGCTCGCGCGGGCGAGCCCGCCCGTCAGCGTCAGCAGCAGCCCCGCCGAAAACACGACGAGGGCGGTGCGGAATGCCGCCCGCCCTCGTCCCGCCGCGCGCGGGTCAGTGGGGGAGCGGGACCGCGAAGCTCGCAACGCCGGTCCCCTCGGCGCTGAGCGCCGCTGCCGCGGCCGATGCATCGGCGCCGGCGGGCAGCTGGACCTGGTAGCGGCCGAGCTCCGAGGGGCCGGCGACGATCTCGCCGTCGATGCCCTGGAGCGCCTCGGACAGCGCGCGCGCCGAGGCGTCGCCTCGCAGCACCACGTCGAGCACCGGACCTCCCGCGGCGCTGCGGGCGGCAGGCGGGGCGGTCGCGGTGACGTACACGCTGGGGCCCGCGCCGAGGAGCCGCCCGGCCCCGACGCCGATCAGCGTCGCGAGAGCGAGCCCGGCGGCAGCCGTCCAGACCGTGCGCACCCGGAGGCCGCGACGCGGGCGATGGGGGGAGGCGGGCCGCGTACGGATCCGCGCCGGCGCGGACGGCGGGGCCTGGAACGCGGGAGCGCGCACGTCCGCCGCACTCTCGCCGGCGGCGATGCGCTCGAAGACGCGGGCCAGCACGCGCTCGGGCGACGGCGCATCGGCCGGCAGCTCGACGTCGCGGAACGAGCCGTGGAGCTCGCGCCGACATTCGGGGCAGACGGCGGCATGCGCCTCCACGGCGCCGCGCTCGGCCGCGCTGAGCCCGTCGTCGGGATACCAGGGCAGGAGCTCGAGGACGTCCGGCGGGCAGGACGTCTGCGTCTGCGGGTGCGGCATCAGGCATCCTCCAGCGGGCTCGTGCGGGACAGGGACCGGCGAAGACGGGCGCGGGCCCGAGCCACGCGCGTCTTCACCGTGCCCTCGGCCACCCCGAGCCGCTCGGCGATCTCGCAGTACGGGAGCCCGTCCATGAAGGCGAGCTCGACGACCTCTCGTTGCCCCTCCGGAAGCTGATCCAGCGCGTCGCGCACCCGGCGCATCTCCGCGCGGCTCTCGAGCTGCTCGCTCGCGCTGCTCGGATCGGCGATCCGCTCGAGCGATTCCGCGTCCAGCGTGACGACCGACGACCGCTTCTGGCGGCGCTGCGCGCGCGACGCCGACAGGCACTTGAAGTGCGCGATTCCGCACAAGAAGGTCGACGGTCGCGCCTCGCCGCGGTAGCGGGCCGCGCTGCGCCACAGCTCGTAGAACACCTCGACCACGACGTCCTCGGCCAGTCCGGGATCGCGGAGCCGCCTGACCACGAATGCGTAGACCCGGGGGTAGTAGCGGGTGAAGAGCGCGCGATAGGCCTCCAGGTCGCCTCGAGCGACACGCTGGATCCGAGCCGCGTCCTCGGCGTCGGCGTCTTCCAGGACGGGCTGGTGCGTCTGGTCGCTCACGTTCCATCCTTGTGTCGCCCCTGCCCGGGGTCGGGTTCCCGGGCCGCCGCCCATCCGGTCTTCCCCACGGTACGCCGATTCGGGCGTCGGGTGAACCCCTGGGGCGGATGACCAGGGCCCAGCCGGCCTAGTATCCGGGGCGTGGATGCCAGCTACCGCGTGTGCCCCCGCTGCGGGGCGGAGTACGTGCCCAGCGTCGGACGGTGCCTCGACTGCGGCGTGGACCTGGTCCGGGAGGGGGAGGCCGCGCCGCCGGTCGAGCCGGAGACCGATCTTCCTCCCGCCGCAGAGCTGCGTCTCGTGCGACCCGCGGAGCTCGCGTGGGCGCAGGACCTGGCGGCCGCGCTGATCGAGCAGGGCGTGCCGTGCCGGCTCGAGATCCTGCCGCCGGGCCCCGGAGACGCCGCCCGCGGCTTCGGGGCACGCTACGGCGTGTTCGTCCGCCCCGAGGACTCCGCCCGGGCCGCGGCGGTGGACGCCGCGCACGCCCGCACGCAGCTGCCCGACCTCGAAGGCGTGGAGCCGGTCGCGGCGGGGGACGAGGGCTGTCCCGCCTGCGGCGCCAGCGTGTCGAGCGACGTGGAAGAGTGTCCGGAGTGCGGCCTGGTCTTCGCGCCGCACGAGTGAAGAAGGCGGATGCGCGCGGGGGGCGCGTCCGGATGCGCGCGGAGCTCAGCCCTTCCTTCGCAGCAGCGTCAGGCCGTCGGCGATCGGGAGCATGACGCAGTCGACGCGTGCGTCCGCGCGCACCAGGTCGTTGAACCGCCGGATCGCGAGCGTGTTCTCGTCCCGCGCCGCGGGGTTCGCCACGTTCCCCATCCACAGCACGTTGTCGACCAGCACGAGCCCGTTCGGGCGGAGGCGCGCCAGGATCTCCTCGTAGTACACGGGATACGCAGGCTTGTCGGCGTCGATGAAGCCGAGGTCGAAGAGCGGCTCGCGCGGCAGCTTCCGCAGCGTGTCCGCACCGGGCCCGATCTGGAGCTCGATCTTGTGCGAGACGCCCGCCTTCTCCCAATGGCGCCGCGCGATCTTCGTCCACTCCTCGCTCACGTCGCAGCACAGGAGGTGGCCGTCCTCTGGCAGCCCTCGAGCGATACACAGGGATGAGTATCCCGTGAAGGTCCCCACCTCGACGGCGCGCTTCGCTCCGATCGCGCGGGCGAGCAGCGTCATGAAGGCCCCCTGCTCCGGCGCGATCTGCATGATCGACACGCCGCCGAGCGCCTTCGTCTCCTCGATCAGGGCCTGCTGCACGGCGTCGGGAGGCGTGCCGTGCTCCACGAGGTAGGCGTGAACCTCCGCCGAGAGCTGGAAGGCCTTGGGGTCGGTCATGGGGGCTCCTCGGGGGCGCGGCCGACGCGGCGGCGCGTCGCCGTTCAGGGGGTCTTGCGTTTCATGCCGAGGCGCATGGCGATCGCCTTCTCCTCCTCGGCCTCGGGGATCATGCCCTTGCGCTGGTAGAAGATGGAGAGGCTCGTGTGCCCGAGCGGCTCCTCGGGCTCGAGGGCCACGAGCTTCCGTCCGGCCTCGAGGGCACCGTCGAGGTCGCCGCGCTGCGCGAGCGCCATGGCGAGCCCGTTCCATGCAATCGCGAGGGTCGGATCGACCTCGAGGGCACGCCGGTAGCCGGCGATGGCCTCGTCGAGCCGGTCGTCGACGAAGTGGGAGAAGGCTTCCTTGTAGAGCGCGCGAGCGTTGGACACGCCGCGAGTATACTCGCGCGACCTTGGAGATCCGCACGCTCCATCGCGGTGAGCAGGAGGCCCTGCTCGATCTGCTCGACGGCTGGGAGCTTCCCGACGGCTGGCGAGGGCGCGACTTCTTCCGCCGCTATACCGCCGACGAGCCGGCGTTCGACGAGCGCGACGTGCTCGTGGCGGAAGACGGCGGGCGGCTCGTGTCGTGCGTGCAGATCTTCCCGAAGACGCTGCGCGCCGACGGCGTGCCCCTCACGGCCGGCGGCATCGGCAGCGTGTTCACGCGGCCCGAGGCGCGCGGCTCCGGCATCGCAGGCGCCCTGCTCGAGCGCGCCGCGCTGGCGATGCGCGAGCGCGGGATGGACCTCTCGCTGCTCTTCGCCACGCGGCTCGCCTTCTACGACCGCCTCGGCTGGACGTCGTGGCCGGGCACGCGCACGTTCGTGCGGCCGGATGGCGCCGCCGCCGCGCCGGACGCGACGGCCGCCGACGGCGCCCTCTCGCTCGCGATCTTCGATCCCGCCCGCGATCTCGACGCCGTGCGCGCGCTGCACGAGGCGTATTCCGGCAGCCTCTCGGGGAGCGTCGTGCGGGACACCGCAGCGTGGCAGTCGAACCTGCGCGGGGGAGCGCTCGACGGCGAGGACTTCTGGGTGGCGCGCCGCGGGTCCGACGGCCGTGTCGTGGCCTACGCACGCGCGATCGTGCTCTCGGGCTTCCTCATGCTCTCGGAGCTCGGCCGCCACGCACGGCTCGATCCGGAGGCGGAGGCCCTCGCCGCGCTCGTGGCGCGGAGCCTCGGAGCCCGAGATCCGGACCGTCTCGCGCGGCCCGGGAAGCCCTCCGCAGCGTTGCGCTCCCAGCTCCTCGGCCCGCCCGACCACGACCCCGCGCTCGGCTCCGCCCTGGCGCGCCGGGGCCTCGCGCTGCGGTCGCTCCCGGATCCGACCGCGATGCTGCGCTGCCTGGATCCGTCGGCGCTGGCGAAGCGCCTCGGCGAGCCGGCGCCCGCGAGCGACGACCGCCAAGCGGGCACCGCCCTCCTGCGCCGCGCCTTTCCCCCGGACCGCTTCACCTACTGGCTCTCAGACCGCTTCTGACCCGCCGCCCATGCGCCGGGCGCGCTTCAGGAGGACCGTCATCTCGCGACCGGTCTGGAGGTCGCCGGTGCGCTCCGCGAGCGTGATACCCGCCCGGAACGCTTCGGCCGCGCCGCCCGCGTCGCCCGCCGCGAGGAGGCTGCGGCCGAGCTCGCGCTGCGCGGCCGTGTAGTCAGGCTTGTGCAGGAGCGCGCGGCGGAACGCGTCCGCCGCCTCCGCGGGACGCCCGAGCTCGGCGAGCGCGCGCCCGAGCCCGTACCAGCCGGTCGCGTCCGAGGGGTCGCGCTCCAGGAATCCCTGCAGCTTTCCGACGCGTTCCTCGAGCAGCGCCGGATCGGGTCGCGAGCGCGACATGAGCTCGACCCTACCGCGGCTAAGCTCCACCCGCCGCAAGCCCGTCGCACGACGGCCCGGCGCTTCCGGAGGACTCGATCGTGGTACGCAGGTTCGTCCGCCGGGTGTTCTTCGAGAACCTCGTCCTGTCGCTCACGCTCATCCTCGGTGTGGCACAGGTGATCGTCGGGCACTGGGCGATCGTGGTGGTCGGAGGTCGCCCCGGCCCCGGGCTCGCTCTCGGTCTGGCGCTCGCTGGCGCGCTCGTGGCGGCGAACGTGCTCGCGCTGCCCTTCGTCACCGCCGCGTCACGCCGGAGCGGCATCGTTCGCATGGCCGCGCGCGCCTACATCGGCATCGGCTTCGCGACGATCGTCCTCGGCGTCGTGATCGCGGCCGCCTGGGCGGGCTTCTTTCCGCTCGCTGCACTGCTCGACGCGGGCGGCGTCGGTCGCGACACCGTGCTCACGCTGTTCCGGATCGCCACCGTGCCGGCCGTCGCGGTGCTCGCCACGATGCTGATCTGGGGCTTCACGGGGGGGCAGGCGCGCGTGGAGGAGACCGCGGTCGACGTCCCGCTGAGGGACCTGCCCGCGTCCCACCACGGGCTGCGGATCGCCCATCTCACGGATCTGCACGTCGGGAACGGCATGGAGGGGGAGCGGCTCGACCGGCTCGTCGCCGACGCGAACGCCCTCGAAGCCGACCTCGTGGTGCTGACGGGCGACATCTTCGACTACGACCCGGCGTGGGTCGAGCACGGTGCACGCGCGCTCGCGGGCTTGCGCGCACGGCTCGGCGTGTTTGCCGTGCTCGGGAACCATGACATCTACACCGGAGTGCATCACGTCGTTCCAGCGCTGGAGAAGCACGCGCCGAACGTTCGCCTGCTGCGGGGCGAGCTCGTGCGGCTCCCGACCGACGAGCCGCTCTACCTCGCGGGCGTCGAGGATCCCGGACGCGACTGGACGACGAGCGGCGCCGCCCTGGCCTCTTTGACGGCGCTCGGCGGCGCGCTCCCGGAGGACGGGCCGACCATCCTGCTGGTCCACCGCCCCGACGCGTTCGACCAGGCGGCGCACCTCGGCTTCCGGCTGGTGCTCGCCGGCCACACGCACGGCGGTCAGATCGCGCTGCCGCTGCGGGGCGGTCACTGGAATCCCGCCCGCGCGCTGACGCGCTTCTACCGCGGCCTCTACGCGCACACCCATCGCGCGTCGTCGCTCTACGTGAGCCGCGGCGTGGGCACCGCGGGCCCGCAGATCCGCTTCAACTGTGCGCGCGAGATCGCCGTGCTGACGCTCAGGTCGGGGCCTGATTGACGTTCGCTCCGGTCTGACTGACGTTCGCTCGCCTTCGGCTCGCTGCGCGCGCGGCTGGGCCGCGCTTGCGGGGCGGGTCAGGTCCTCGTCGCTAGGCGCGCTCCGGTTCGAACGTGACGCGCATCTCCTTCACGCCATTCACGAAGTTCGAGCGCAGGCGGCGCGGCGGGGCGGCGAGCTCCATGTCCGGGATGCGGCGCAGGATCTCCTCGAAGATGAAGTTCAGCTCCATGCGGGCGAGGTGCGACCCGAGGCAGAAGTGCTCCCCGATGCCGAACGCCAGGTGGTCGTTCGGATGGCGCGCGACGTCGAAGGTCTCCGGGTCGCGGAATACGTCCTCGTCGCGGTTCGCCGCCGGGTACCACATCGTGATCTTCTGGCCCCTCTCGATCCGCTTGCCGCGGATCTCCACGTCCTGCGTCGCCGTGCGACGGAAGTAGTGGACGGCGGGCGCGAAGCGCAGGATCTCCTCGACTGCGCTCTCGATCAGGCGCGGGTTCTCGACGAGCTTGCGGCGCTGATCGGGATGGCGGATCAGCTCGAGCATGCCGTTCGTGGTCACGGTCCGCGTGGTCTCGTTGCCGGCGACGCAGAGGAGCAGGAAGAACGAGTTGAACTGGAGCTCGTTCAGGTGCTCGCCGTCCACCTCGGCCTGGACGAGCGCCGTGGCGAGGTCGTCGCTCGGCTCGCGGCGCACCCGCTCCCCGAGCTTGGCCGCGTACATGAACATCTGTGCAGCAGAGAGCTGGGCGTCGTTCCGCGACGCCTGGTACTCCGGATCGTCGAAGCCGATGAGCTGGTTCGAGAGGTGGTAGATGTGCGCCCGATCCTCCTCGGGCACGCCCATCATCTCGCAGATCACCTCCATCGGAAGCAGGGCCGCGACCTCCTCCACGAAGTCGCACTCGCCCTTCGCCGCCACGCCGTCGACGATGCGCGTCGCCATCTTGCGGACGCGTCCCTCGATCGACTTGACGATGCGCGGCGTGAAGGCCTTGTTCACGATCGCGCGGAACTGCCGGTGCTGCGGCGGGTCCATGTTGAGCATGAGCGCGCGCATGCCCGCGAGCTGGTCCTCCTCCCGGTCCTCGATGTTCGTGCCGCCGATCCACGACGAGAAGAGCTGCGGGCTCCGCGACGCGAACTTCACGTCTTCGTGCTTCGTGAGGCACCAGAACCCCGGGCCCTCCGGCTCCTCGTGGAAGAACACCGGCGCGTCGCGCCGGAGCACCCGCCACATCTCGTGGGGAGGACCGGCTACGAAGTTGTCGGGATCGTGCAGGTTGACGTTACTCAGCTTCATCGGGATCTCCTTGGGGATCGGTCGGGGCGGGGGCCACGAGCAGATGCGTGAGCTTCCGCAGGAAGCGCGTCTGGCGGGCAACACTCGCAGGGGACAGCGGATCTTCGTCCAGCACCTCGGCAAGCAGCGGCGCCATGGCGAAGTGCCCGAACACGACGTGCAGGTACGCCGCGATCAGCAACGGCAGCTCGTCGTCCGCCCAGCGGTGGGCGTCCGGCGTGCGCTTCAGCGCGGTGAGGCCCTGATCGAACAGCGGCCGGATCCAGCGCCGCGCCAGCGTCGCGAGGTGTTCGCCGCCGCGGACGGCCTCGTGCTGCACGAGCCGCGGGAGGTGCGGCGTGCGTTCGAGGTGGGCCATCAACGCGTCGATGATCCGGTCGCCGAGCGCGGGCCCGAGCTCGTCCGTCGTGGCCGCCCGCACCACCTCCTCGAGGAGCGGGCGGATGCCCCGCTCCAGCACCGACTCGTAGAGCGCCTGCTTGCTCGGGAAGTGGTTGTAGAGACTGGCGGCGTTGAGGCCGCAGCGCGCCGCGATGTCCCGCACCGCGGTGCCCGCGAAACCCCGTTCGGCGAAGAGCGCCTCCGCGGCCGCGAGGATCCGGTCGGAGGTCGTCGGGCAGGCGGGGCTCGGCTGCGGGGGCAGGGACACGGCGCCTCTCCTGGCGAAACTAACAAACGTTTGTTTGGCAGGCCGGTTCTACCTGAACCTTCGGCAGGAGGCAAGGACGGATTGAGGTGGCGTACGCGCGGGGGGGGTGACCGGACCGGCGGCCGGACTACAGGCCGCGCTCGAGCACGTCCACCACCCGGTAGCGCCGGAAGCCGGCCTTCTCGTAGGCCCGGAGCGCCGTCCGGTTCGCTGGGGAGAGCAGGAGCAGGGCGGACTGCGCCCCGGCCTCGAAGCGCCGGGCGAGGGCCCAGTCGAGGAGCGCCGACCCGAGCCCGCGATCGCGCAGCTCGTTCGGAACCCCCACGAACGCCACCCACACGCGCCGCGGCCAGTGCGTCTCGAGCTCGGCGAAGCCTACGACCCGGTCGGACTGAATTGCGATCGCGGTCGCATGCACGGGGTCGGCCAGGACCGTGCGCATCTCCTCCAGCGATCGGGCCTCGAAGCCGCACGCCTCGTAGATCGCGAGCACGCCCGGGGCGTCTTCCGGGCTGGCCGCACGGAAATCCAGGCCCGCCTCCTTCGGGGGCAGGCCTGCGGGCCGCCGATCGAGCCGCATCAGGAAGTGTTGCCGCACGGGGCGGAAGCCGGCGCCCGCGAGCAGCGCGTAGCCCGCGTGGTTGCGCGCGCCGATCGCCGCCGTGACGAGCTTCACGCCGAGCTTCTCGCTCCCGTGCTCGAGGGCGGCACGGAGCAGCTCGCCCCCGAGCCCGCGCCCGCGTTCCCGCCGGTCGACGATCGGGGCGTAGAGGCCGGCGGCCAGGGCGCCCGGCCGCCGCAGGAAGCCCGCGAGCCCCGCCACGCGGCCCTCCTCGGTGTCCGCCACGAGGAGGTGCTCCTCGGGATCGATGCCGTTGCGTTCGAACTCGGCGAAGAGCTCGTCCTCCGACTCCCACAGCGGATTCAGCACGAAGTCGGTCTCGCCCCGTGCGCACGACGCAGAGAGCCTGGCCAGCGCGGCGGCATCGTCGGGACGGAACGGGCGCACGCGCATCGGATTCTCCTCGCAGGGCCCCATTATAGGAGCGCCGCGGGCCGCACCGTCGGAGCGCGTCGCCCGCTGCTTTGACACGCGAGTCACTGCTTTCCTAGACTGCACGCGCCTCGACCCAGCCGAGACCTCAACCCCCGCCGCGCCGCGGTCCCGCATCGCCCGGCGCGAGGAGAAGAACCCCATGGGCAAGCTCGCCAAGGCCGTGATCTGTCGGGAGTGGAACAAGCCGGTCGTCGTCGAACAGGTCACGGTCGAGTCGCCGCGGCGGGGCGAGGTGATGATCCAGGTCGCGGCCTGCGGCGTCTGCCACAGCGATCTGTCTGCCACGAACGGCACCATCCCCCTGCCCCCGCCGCTCGTGCTCGGGCACGAGGCCGCGGGCACGGTGGTGGAAGTGGGCGAGGGCGTCGCCGATCTCGCGGTCGGCGACCACGTCGTGGTGTCGTGGGTCGCGACCTGCGGCCGCTGTCGTTACTGCGTGACGGGCCGGCCGGCGCTCTGCGACAACGGCCAGCGGGCCGCGCTCACCCTCCCGGACGGCACGCGCCGGTTCAAGGACAAGGACGGCAAGGAGCTGAACCACATGGCCGGCGTCGGCGTGATGTCGGAGTACGCCACGCTGCCGCGCGAGAACGTGATCAAGATCGACGCTGCGATTCCGCTCGACAAGGCGTCGCTCGTCGGCTGCGCCGTGATGACCGGCGTGGGCGCGGCTCTCAACACCGCGAAGGTCGAGGCCGGCTCCAGCTGCGTGGTGTTCGGTGCGGGGGGCATCGGCCTGAACGTGATCCAGGGCTGCGCGCTCGCGGGCGCCGAGAAGATCATCGCCATCGACATGGCCGACAAGAAGCTCGAGCTGGCCCAGCAGTTCGGCGCGACGCACGTGATCGACTCGAAGAACGAGGCGAACAACGACCCGACCGGCAAGATCATGGCCATGACCGGTGGCGGGGCGGACTACGCGTTCGAGTGCATCGGCCTCGGCGCGACCATCGCCCAGGCGTACAACTGCGTGCGCAAGGGCGGGACGGCGGTCGTCGTGGGCGTCTCGAAGCCGACGGACACCGTGACCCTCGGCACGTTCATGATGCCCTTCGTGGAGAAGACGCTGGTCGGCTCGATGTACGGCTCAGCGCGGCCCAGCGTGGACTTCCCGCGGCTCCTGAACCTGTACAAGGCCCACCGGCTCAAGCTCGACGAGCTCGTGAGCGCGACCTACCCGATCGAGGACGTGAATCGCGCCTTCGCGGACATGCAGACCGGGCTGAACGCGCGCGGTGTGATCGTCTTCTAGGCGGCGACGGTCGCGTCGCCGAGCGAACGAGGCGGGCGCATGCCGGCTCCGAAGACGCCGTCTCCGAAGGCCGCGCTGCCCGCGCGGTACGGCGTCGTCGACGTCGGGTCCAACGCGATCCGGTGTCAGGTCATCGAGCTGCGGGAGCCGGGCTCGCCGCCCGCCGTGCTGGAGACGCGCCGGGAGCCGGTGCGCCTCGGCCACGACGTCTTCCTCACCGGCTCCGTGCCGGAGACCGGCGTCGTCGCCGCGGTCGAGGCGCTGCGTCGGTTCAAGACCGTGTGCGACCGCTACGAGGTGGCGGGCATCCGCGCCGTCGCCACGTCGGCGCTCCGCGAAGCGGCGAACCGCGACCGCATCGTGGCCCGCATCCAACGGGTCGCCGGCATCCACGTCGAGATCATCTCCGGGACCGAGGAGGCGTACCTGCTGGCGCGCGCCGTGGAGGCGCACGTCGACCTCTCGAAGGGACGCTCGATGCTCGTCGACGTGGGCGGAGGAAGCGTCGAGGTGACGCTCGTCGAGGACGGCCAGGTCGTGCTCGCTGACTCGTACCGCCTCGGCGCCGTGCGGCTGCTCGAGGCGCTCACCCGCGATGGGACGAGCGGCGAGGGGCAGGACCTGCTCGAGCTCCTCGACCAGTACGTGGGCTCGCTCGATCAGCGCATCGCCGAACGCCTCGGCAGCGGCCGCATCGACCGCTTCGTCGCGACCGGCGGCAACGTGGAATCGCTGCTCGACCTGGCCGCGCGGGGCGCGGGGTCGTCCCGGGAGGGGGTCGAGGGCCTCGCGCTCAAGACCCTGGCCGAGTGGATCCAGCGCCTCGCGCGGATGTCGTACGCCGAGCGGGTGGAGGAGCTGGAGCTCCCGCCCGACCGCGCGGACGTGATCCTGCCCGCGGCGGTGGTCTACTACCGACTCGCGTCGGTGTCGCGGGTGGACCGACTGCTCGTGCCTCGCGTCGGGCTGCGCGATGGGCTCGTGCGCGACGTCGTCGAGGGGCACCTCGAGACGACGCAGGCGGCCGATCGGCGCGAGACCGTGCTCGCCGGCGCCCGAGCCCTCGTGCGCAAGTACCACGCCGACGCGCAGCACGTGGAGAAGGTGCGCGAGCTGGCGCTGAGCCTGTTCGATCAGACCGCGGAGCTCCACGAGCTGGAGGCCGAGGAGCGCGTCCTGCTCGAGGCGGCCGCGGTGTTGCACGACATCGGCGCCTTCGTGTCGGCCTCCGGCCACCACAAGCACTCGCACTACCTGATCCGGGCGAGCGAGCTGGTCGGGCTCTCCGACCACGAACGCGAGCTGGTGGCGCTCGTCGCGCGCTATCACCGGCGCAGCCACCCGAAGCGCACGCATCCCTTCTTCGAAGCGCTGGATCGCGACGATCGCGTGTGCGTCGCGCAGCTGGCCGGACTGCTGCGCCTCGCGGACGCGCTCGACCGCGAGCACCAGGGCAAGGTCGCGAAGGTGGAGGCTCGCGTCACCAAACGCGGCGTGGAGCTCGTGCTCGAGCCGAAGAAGGACGGCGGCGATCTCGCGCTCGAGCGCTGGGCGGTGCGCCGCAAGGGGTCGCTCTTCGCCGAGTCCTTCGGCCTGCCCGTGCGGGTGGCGCAATGACGGAAGGGCCGCCCCTCGAGGTCGAGTGGAAGCTGCTCGCCCCGGAGGACGTCTCGGAGACCGAGCTCGCGGCGGTCGTCGCCGACGCGGGGCTCGAGCTCTCGCCGCCTTCGAAGCGACATCACCTCGACCGCTACTTCGATACGCCCGCGCTCGACCTCGCCCGGCACGCCATCGGCCTGCGCCTGCGCGAATCGGGCGGCGCCGCGACGCTCACGCTCAAGCTCCGCGTCCCGCCCGAGACGGCCGCCGCGTCGGGGGCGGAGGGCGCGACGGGCGCGTGGACGCGCGTCGAGGTCGAGGCCGACGTGCGGAAGGGCGCCCCGCCGCCGGGACGCGCGTCGGAGCTGCCCGAGCGCCTGCGCCACTACGCGGAGCCGTTCTCGCTGGCGCGCCCGCTGGTCGAGATCGCGCGCCTCGCGACCCATCGCACGCTGCGCGAGCTCCGCGCTCCGGTGTCGGGCGCGCGGGCCGAGCTCGCGGTCGACCGCGTCCGCGTCCAGGGCGCGGAGCGCGCGGGCGCGTTCACCGAGGTGGAGCTCGAGCGGCTGGAGGGGAGCGTCGTCCCGCTGCGCCGGCTCGCCAGCGATCTCGAGCAGCGCCTCGGCCTCGTGCCCTCGGCCGCGGACAAGCTCGAGCGCGCGCTCGCGCTCGCGGGCATGGAGCCGGCCGAGCGGCCGTTCCCCTCGCCCGGCCTGGTGCCCGACATGCCGCTGCGGGTGGGCGCATCGCGCGTGCTGCGCTGGCACCTGGATGCCTTCGCGCTCGCGGAGCCCGTCGCGCGGATCGGGGAGGACGCGGAGGGCGTGCACCGGATGCGCGTCGCGACCCGGCGGATGCGCGCCACGTTCCGTCTCTTCGAGGCCGCGTTCCCGCCGAAGAAGCTCGCTTCGGCGCAGCGCTTCCTCCGGAAGACCGGAGCGGAGCTCGGGCGCGTGCGCGACCTCGACGTGATGCTCGAGCAGCTCCCGGCGCTGGGGAGCGAGGTGCCGCGGAGCGTCGCGGCCGACCTCGAGCCGCTCCACGCGCTGCTGCACCACTTCCACGGCCGCGCGCGCAAGCGGCTCGTTTCGTGGCTCGCGTCGGAAGGGCGGCTCGCGCGGGCGCAGTCGTTCGAGACCTTCGCGCTCGGCGTGCCCTCCCGGCTGCGCGGACCGGCGGGCAGGCCGCTCCGCGAGTTCGCTCCCCAGCTGCTCGAGACCGCCGCGCACCGCGTCCTGCGCCGCGGCGCCCGTGTGCGCAAGGGCTCGCCGCCGGAGCACCTCCACGCGCTGCGCATCGCGACGAAGCGCCTGCGCTACACCACCGAAGCCCTGGCGGAGCTCTACGGTCCCGAGCTCGACGCCTTCCTGCGTCGCATGGTGAAGCTCCAGGACGTGCTCGGCACGTACAACGACGCGCACGTCGCGCAGGCGCTGCTCTCCCGCTGGATCGACACGCCGGCCGGTCGCAAGCTTCCGCGCCGCACGCTGGTGGCCGTGGGCTCGATGATCGCCGCGCAGGACGCGCGCGCCGACGAGGCGCGATCGGGGTTCCGAAGGGTCTGGAAGGACTTCACGCGCGACAAGGTGCGGCGCGAGCTCGACGCCCTGCTGCACGCTCCGCTCGGCCCGGGCTGACGGGCCTTCCCGTCCGTCAGCCCCGTCCCGCGCGCAGCGCGCGGATGCGCTCCACCAGCCAGGCGGGCGCCGTGTTCTCGAGCAGCGTCCGCAGCCCGTCGCGCCGGCGGCGGGCGCGCAGCACGCGCCGGAGACGCGCCTCGAGCGCGGGCGCCCGTCCCGTGCGTTCGAGCACCGCGAGGCCCTGCGTCAGGTAGAGCTCGTAGTCGGCGGCGAGGATCCGGTCGAGGTCGGGCGGGAGCTCGCGCGGCAACGTATCGAAGCGCTCTTCGAGCCCGAGGCCGTGGAGCACGACCATCGTCCGCACGCACTTGTAGCAGCGGCCGCAGTTGAAGTCGCCCCCATCGTTGTGGACGCATACACGAAGGTGTTTCTGCGCCAACGGGTCGTTCGCGACGAGGCGCACGAGCTTCTCCGAGCGCGCCACCTCCCCGCCGTCGGAGACGATGGCCGTGCGCTCCGTCGACCAGAGCGGGTCCACGAGCGGGTGCGAGCCCCACGGCACGGCGTCGGCGTACGCGTCGGTCGACGGCACCAGCACGTGCGAGAGCCCCCCGGCCAGCGAGTGGCCGGCGGCCGCGAGCCCCGCTCCGCAGTACTGGCCCCAGACCAGCGGGAAGCACGTGCGCAGGTTGGTCTCGCCCACGACGCACGCGACGCCCGCATCCCGCGCCACGCGCCGCGCGCGCGCCTCCGCCGCATCGCCGCCGCGGCGCGCGTCGAGCGTCGTCTCGAGCCCGTGGAAGAAGAGGAGGTGCGAGATGGGCGGTCCTTCGCGGGGCAGCCCGCGCACGCTCTTCAGCAGCGTGTAGAACGAGTCGACGCCACCCGAGAAGAACGCGCCAACCCCGCGCGCAGGACCTGCATCGATCCCGTCGCGCGTGGCCTCGGCGCGCGAGTCGATCCTGCCGCGCGTGGCCCCGGTCGGTCGCGCGACCACCTCGATCACGCGATAGCCCGGGAACCAGCCCGAGAAGATCGTCTGGAGGCGCGGGAGGCTCTCGAGGAGACGGGGGGACACCGGCGGCCCCAGCTCCAGCGTCTCGCCCGCGGCCATCGCGGGCAGGAGGAGGGCGGGCACGAGCGCGTCCGCCGCGTCGGAGACGAGCGGCGCGTCGGCCGCGTCGTACGAGAAGGTCACCTCGCAGCGCGACCCGTCGCCGCGCGCGACCTCGCCCACGAGCTGCGCGCGGCCCGCCTCGATCCGCCGCGCGGCCGCCAGCAGCTTCATCGCCCGTCCCGCCGCGGCGGCAGCAGCGGCTCGAGCCCCGTGCCCACGATCGCGCCGAGGGCGCGCGCCCCGGCAGTCGTCGTGTGGACGAGGTCGGAGAACAGCGCTTCGTCGGGGGGCAGCAGGGCGGCGGCGTCGATCACGGGTACGTGGAGCCCTGCGCCGACCTGTCGGAGCGCGTCATTGTAGCGGTCGAGGTCCGTGAGGAAGCGCTCGTGGGTCGGAAACGCCTCGGCTGCGCCGAGGCGCGCCGGCGCCGCCTCCGCTTCGAAATGGGCCTCGGAGCGCGACGCGGGCAGCGTCACGAAGACGACGTCCGCGCCGTTCGCCCGCGCGACCGCGACGATGCTGCGCAGGTTCCGCTCGAAGATCGCGAGGCCGGGCGCGAGGTCGTAGCCCTCGAGCGGCGGACGCGGCTTCTCGTTCTGGGGCAGCAGCGCAGCCAGGTGGACGCGCAACGAATCGACGAGCCGCGAGACGACGACGTCGGACTCGTCGAGGTAGCCCGTGTACCGCTTGCGCGCGTACTTGACGCGATAGCTCGCGTCGATGGGGACGCCCTGGTTCGCGGCCGCGTACACGACGCGCAGATCGTTCACGTTGTCCGACACCAGCACGAGATCGGGCTCGTATTGCAGCACGTCGAGCTCGAGCCGTACGAGCGTGTGCGCCGAGGTGTAGGCGGACATCGCGCCGTTGTAGATCCGCACGTCGTCGCGGCCCGCGGCGTGGAGCGTCTGCTCGGCCACGAGGGGCCAGTGGATTCCGGCCTCGTTCCAGACGTCCTCGGTGGTCGAGCTGCCGAGCGCGATGACGCGGACCTCGTTCGCGGGCCGCGGCCCGAGCACGTCGTGGGTCCGGAAGCCCTGGGCGTTCCAGTACGCGGTCTCCGGGTGGGCCTTGCCGGGCATCTGCCAGTCGATGCGCGGGCCGAACGCGAGGAACGGCGAGAGCGGAAACGGGGCCTCTCGTGCGCCCGGCAGCAGGGCGAAGAAGGGGGTGCCGGCCGCGTACCAGTTCCAGGCGCGAAGGGAGAGCTCGCCGGCCGCGAAGGCCAGCAGCGCGGACAGTGCGAAGGTGCGCAACCGGCCTCCCGCTGCTCGCGCCATCCCTGCCCTCCGTGCGAACGTGCCCCTGGCAGTGGAGTATCTGCGAAGAGCCGCATCGGCGCTGCGCGGTCGGGATCGGAGGGTGGGATGGACGAGCCGAGCGGGGGCACGCAGCCCGCCGCGCCGCCGACCGGGGAGCAGCCGGTGACCGCGGTCCGCGGTTTCGGGCGCGACGCCGTGATCTACGGCGCAGGCGTCGTGATCTCGCGCGTGATCTCGTTCCTCATGCTCCCGATCTACACGCGGTACCTGACGCCGGTCGACTACGGCCTCCTCCAGGTGCTCCAGATCACGCTGGACGTCACCTCGATCGCGCTGTCCGCGGGCCTGCTCACCGGCGTGATGCGGTTCTACCTGAAGGCGGAGACCGAGGTCGAGCGCGGCGGCGTGATGAGCACGGCGCTGCTCCTGCTCGTTTCGCTGAACGCGATCGGCACGATCGCGCTCTGCCTCGGCGCGCCTTGGATCGCGCGCATGGCGCTCAGCGAAGCCGGTCCCACCGGGTCGACACTGATCCGCGTTGCCGCGGTCACGTTCGCCGCGGAGGCGACCACCAGCGTGCCGCTGCTCTACCTCCAGGCGCTCCGCCGACCCGGCTGGTACATGGGGGCGTCCCTCGGCAAGCTCGTGCTCCAGCTCTCGCTCAACATCCTGCTCGTCGTACTGTGGGGCTGGGGCGCGGAGGGCGTCCTCGTGGGCTCGCTCGTTGCGACGCTGGCGCTCGGCGGCGTGCTCACGCCGTGGATGCTGCGCCACACCGGCGCGCGCTTCGACCGGGGGGCCATGCGCAACCTGCGCCGCTTCGGCGTGCCCTACCAGATCGCCACGGCGGGCACGTTCATCCTGACGTTCGGCGACCGGTTCTTTCTCGAGGCGTCGCACGGGCTGGCCGCGGTCGGCATCTACGGTCTCGCGTATCAGTTCGGGTTCCTGCTCTCGGGGCTCGTCCCGCAGCCCTTCTTCCGCGCATGGACGCCGCAGCGTCTCGCGATCTCGGCCGAGCCGCGCCCGATCCGCGACGCCGCGTACGCGAGGAGCTTCCTCCAACTCAACCTGCTCCAGATCACGGTCGGGCTCGGTCTCACGCTCCTCGTGCGGCCCTTCCTCCAGATCATGTCGGCGCCCGAGTTCCACGGCGCGGGGGAGTTCGTCCCGGTGATCGTCGCGGCGTTCATCGTCCAGGTCTGGACCGACGCGGTGACGCTCGGCATCGAGGTCTCCGAGCAGACCCGCTATGCGACCTATGCGACCTGGATCTCGGTCCTCGTGATCCTCGCCCTCTACGCGTCGCTGATCCCGCCGTTCGGCGGAATGGGAGCAGCCGTCGCCACGCTGGTTGCCGCGGCCGTGCGCTTCGGCTGCATGTACCGCTGGAGCCAGCGACTCTGGCCCGTGGCGTGGGATTGGGCACCCAACCTGCGTCTTGCCGGGTACGCCGTTGCGTGTGGGAGCGTGGGGGTCGCCCTCCATCCCGAGGGCTTCACTGCGCAGGTCGTCACGGGGGGCGCGCTCGGGCTGGTGTACCTGGCAGTACTGCTCGCCGACCGTCCCGTCGGCGCGGACGTGAGGACGATCGCCGCGAGCGCCCTATCCTCCACCCGAGCGGCCCTTTCCGGCGCCGATCGGCGAGGATGACGAGTGCGGCGCACGATCGTGCATGCCCATGCCGCAGTGGAGAATCTCGGCGATCGCCTGATCGTCGATGCGATCCGTGGCGCGCTCCGCGAACGCCTGCCGCAGTACCAGCTCGAGTTCATCGACGCGCTGCCCGGCACGGGGCCGGAGGGTCTCGCGCTCGACCGTCCTTCCGATCCCTCGATCCTTCGCGCGATCGAGCAGGCCGATCTGGTCCTCGTCGGCGGCGGCGAGCTCGTCGGACCCTATCGCGGCTATCTCGGGCTCACCCTCCTGGCGACGGCCTGCGGTGTTCCGACCGTCTGGCTCGGTGTCGGCGGCTGCATCCCGACCGGGCGGGTCGACCGGATCCACGCCCGCCTGGCGCTGAGGCGCGCCGCGGCGATCGTGACCCGCGATCCCACCAGCTACGCGCACCTCGTGCGCGAGCTGCCCGGCGTCCCGCTGCACGATGGCGTGGACGTCGCATTCGCCTGGCGCCCCCAGCTTCGCGCGGAGCCACCCGAGGCGCAGGAGTTCGGTGTGTGCCTGCGCGGTCCGGAGCGACAGGATCGCCCGTGGGACCGCGGGGCCTTCGTGCAGCTCGCGCGCCAGATCGAGGGACTCGCCGCACAGGGGCTCCGTCCGGTCTTCTTCACGTTCCTGAACGAGCGCGACGCACGCCGCATCGGATCGCCGAACCTCGCGGGGTCGTTCAGCTCCGACGCCGCCGTCCACGATCTGGTGCGGGACGAGATCCCCGAGGTGGACTCCGACCTCGTCCTCGCCGAGGGCGACCTGACGCGCGTGACGCAGCGGCTCCAGGGGCTCCGCTACATGATCGGGATGCGGCTCCACGCGCTGATCCTCTCGGCGCACTGCGGCGTCCCGTTCATCGCCCTCGACTACGCGCCGAAGGTCGTGGAGTTCGCGGACCTCGTCGGCGCGAGCGAGTGGGTGGTGCGGCCCGACGAGATCGATTCGCGCCTGCCGGCGCTCGCGGAGCGCCTGTGCGATCCGGGCGTGCGCGCGCAGCAGGTGGCGAACCTCGCGGCGGCGACCGCGTCGCTGCGCGCGCGCGCGACGGCGCAGCTCGAGCTCGTGGCTCCCTTGTTGGAGACGCCGCCGCCGCGCCGCCGCCGGCCGCTCGCCAGCGCGACGACCCGGGCCTGGCTCCGCATGGCGGAGCTGCACGCTCGGCTGTGAGAGCCGCGGCGGAGGGTTACCCTGCCCTCGCCGTGAACCCCCTCCGTTCCGAGCGCCTGCCGGACTCCATCCGGCAACAGGGTCCCGAAGCCGTGCGCCGCGCGCGCCTCGTCGTGGTGACGGGCCTGCTGATGGCGCTCGCCTCGGCCTGGATCGCGATCATGCAGTTCCGCATGGGATCTCCGATCGTCGCTCGGGCGTCGATCGTGGTCTCCGTGCTGTCCGCCGTCGCAGCGGGCGGCGTGTACGTCACCGGCGGATTCCGGGTCTTCGGCGGTGTGCTCTGCCTGGCGCTCTTCGGCTCCGCCGGCTTCGTGCTGGTCTCGACGGGCGGGGCGCTCTTCACGTCCGCGTTCTACCTGGGTCTCGTCCCGCTCGCGGCCACGCTCATGCTCGGGCGCGGCTGCGGTGTCGCGGCAGCGGTCGTGACGACGGGTCTCCTCGTGGCGATCGAGGCCCTCCGCCGGTCGGGCGTCGCCTTCCCGGTCTCCGTCGATCCCGAGGTCGTCGCGCAGTCGTCCTTCCGGGGCGCGCTGCTCTTCCAGGGCGTCCTGCTCTTCATCGCGCTCGTCTACGACACGCTCCGGCGACGGACGCTCGAAGCGGCGGAGGAGACGGAGAGCCGCTACCGCGCGCTCGTCGAGCGCAGCAGCGATCTCGTGTTCGAGCTCGATCCCGCGGGCGCGATCCGCTTCATCAGCCCGAACTGCACGTCGGTGCTCGGCTGGTCTCTCGACGTCGTCATCGGCACCGACGCGCTCGGGAGCGCCCACCCCGACGACGCGGAGCCCGTGCGCGAGCGCATCCGCACCCTGCTCGCGCGCCGGTCGGCGCCGGCGCTGCCGGTGCGGCTTCCGCGCCAGGACGGGAGCTGGGTGTGGTACGAGGCGTCCGCCACGCTCTACGACGCGCCGGGCCGCCAGCCCCGCATCGTCGTGCTCGCGCGCGACCTGACGGAGCGCATGCGGCTCGAGGAGGAGCTGCGCCAGTCGCAGAAGATGGATGCGATCGGGCGGCTCGCCGGCGGCGTGGCCCACGACTTCAACAACCTGCTGATGGTGATCTCCGGCTACGCGGAGATCCTCTCCCGCACCTGCGAGAACGAGGACGAGCGGGCGTCGGCGCTCGAGGTGCTGAAGGCGGCGGAGCAGGGCGCCGCGCTCACGCGGCAGCTCCTGGCCGTGAGCCGGCCCTCCGAGTCCCGCCGCCGGCCGGTCGACCTGAACGGCGTCGTCGCCGAGCTCGAGCGGATGCTCGCCCGGCTCCTCGGCGGAAACGTCGAGCTGCAGACCCGGCTTGCGCCGTCCCTGCCCGCGGTGCTCGCCGACCCCTCCCATCTCGAGCAGATCCTGGTGAACCTCGCGGTCAACGCGCGCGATGCGATGCCCGGCGGCGGCACGCTGCGGATCGCGACCCGCTCCGAAGAGGACAGCGTCCGGCTCGAGGTATCCGACACCGGCCTCGGGATGGGGCCGGAGATCCAGGAACGCATCTTCGAGGCCTTCTTCACGACCAAGCCGCGTGGACGCGGCACCGGCCTCGGTCTCTCCGTGGTGTACTCGCTGGTGAAGGACATGGAGGGCGAGATCCGCGTCGACAGCCGCCTCGGGCGCGGCACGACGATGATCGTCGAGCTCCCGGTGTCGACCGAGCGGCCCGCGGCCGAGGCGCAGATCGACGCGCTGGGCGACGTGTGCACCGGGGACGAGACGGTGCTCCTGGTCGAGGACGACAAGCCGGTGCGCGACCTCGTGCGGATCACGCTGACCGTGGCGGGCTACCACGTCCTCGAAGCGCAGGACGGGCGCGACGCGCTCGTCGTCGCCGCGCGTCATGCGGGCGAGATCCACCTCGTGGTGTCGGACGTGGTGATGCCCCATCTCGGCGGGATCGCGCTCGCGGAGAAGCTCCGCGCGGCGCGGCCAGGCGTGCGGTTCCTCTTCATTTCCGGTCACCCCGAGCAAGGGGGCTTCCCCGCTGCGGACCTTCCCGACGGCGACCTGCTGGCCAAACCCTTTCGCGCAGCAGATCTGTGTCTCCGGGTGCGCGAGGCGCTGGACGGGCCGGCGCGGACCTAGTCACCCGACGCCGCCGCCGGCGGCTCGCCCGGTTCGCCTGCGCCCGGCCGACCGACACGCCGGCGGATCACGCCCACCAGCCAGCCGAGGTCGAAGCTGCGGCCGCGCGGGATCTGGAAGTACTGGTCGCCGTCGTCCTTCACGAGGAGCTTCACCGTCTGGCCCGCGAGCACCTCTTCGGGCGCCTGACCCTCCTCGGGCAGCTGATCGAGCTTCGCGAACACCCGCCGGCCGTCGATCTTCACGAGCGCCACATGCACGGGCCCCGGCTCGCCGCCGGCGGTAACGTAGATGGTGGTCGCGGCTTCGACGACGGCGCGCGCGCCGTGGAGGCGCGTGCCGCCGACGGGATCGGGCCGCGCGCCCGCGGAGGCCTCGAACCGCATGCGCGGACGCGGCAGCTGCGCGTGCGGGCGGCGATTGTCCGACGCCTCGATGACCGTGACGTACACGTTGTTGCCCGGGCCGCCGACGGAGTGCGAGATCCCGATCTTCGCGCCCTGCACCTGCGCATGCGGGTTCGGGAAGCGCTCGGTGATCTGGAGATAGTTCTCGGCGATCTGGAAGAGCCCCGTCCCGCCGACGGGATGTCCCCGGGCCTTCAGTCCGCCGGAGAGGTTCGTCGGGATGCGGCCGCGGACGCCGGTCACGGGGTGCGAGAGCGGGCTCGCCGGCTTCGCCCGCAGGCTCCCGACGAGCGCCTCGATCACCTGATCCGGCTCCACGAGCCCGAGATCCACGAGGTTGATCGGGAGCAGGCTGTTGAACGCGTCGTGCGCCTCCACCACGAGGCCCTCGAGCTCGCGGGGCTGCGCGATGCCCGCCCGGAAGTATGCGACGGCGGCCGCGCGCCGCGTGGCGTCGAGGGACGAGAGCGACGCGCGATCCAGGATCGACGAGGTGTCGGTCGCGGACCCGAGCCCGGCGATCCGGACGCCCTGCGGCTTCGAGGTGAGGATCACCGCGGCCGCGCCGTCGCAGATGGGAGAGCAGTCCTTGCGCGTGAGCGGGGTCGCGACGGGCATGTTCTTGCGGTCGTCGAACCACGCCTCGATCGGCTCGGGCTTGTCGTGGAAGGCGGCGAGCGGGTTCTCGCTGCCGAGGGCGTGCGCGCGGTGCATGAGCCGCGCCAGCACCTCCTGGATCTGCGGTCCGCGCACCTTCCGCTCGCGGAACCAGGCCTGCGTCACGAGCGCGATGAGGGCGGGCATCGTGAAGCCGAAGCGCCGCTCCTCGGGGTCGACGGTCTTGGACATGATCGCCGTCGCGACCTCGGTCGTGACGGTCTTCATGCGCTCGCCGCAGAGCACGAGCACGCTCTCGAACTGGCCCGACGCGATCTTGTAGCAGGCCTCGTGGAGCGCCGCGGCGCCGGTCGACGACGCCGTCTCGCTGCGGATCGCCGGGATCCCGGTGAGCCGGAGATGGTCCACCACCTTCGTGGCGACGTTGGCGCGATTCTCGAACTCCTCGCTGTCCATGACGCCGACCTGGACGGCGTCGAACGAGCGGATCGGGGAGTCCTCGAGGGCGCGGCGGTAGGCCTCGCCGAAGAGATCGAAGATGGTGGTGAAGATCCTGCCGGTGAGGTCCACCTTCGTGAGGCCGACCCCTGCGATGTAGACCTCCTTGGCCATCGGGCCGTACGATAGGCTACGGCTTCTGAAGGGGGAACCGATGCGAACGTTCCGGCGCGTCATCCTGCTGCTCCTGCTGGTCGCAGCGGTGGTCGCATTCCTGCGGATCCGAGCGGAGCCCGCAGTCAAGCCGGGCACCGTGCTGCTCGTCGAACTGGGCGGGAGCTACGTGGACGAGGCCTCGCTCTCGATCACCGCGCGTCTCTTCGGGGAGAAGAAGACCCCGCTCGCCGCACTCCTCTCCGAGCTGCGCAAGGCGGAGCGCGACGCGCGGATCTCCGCCGTGGTGCTGCGGATCCGGCCGCTCGACGTCGGCTGGGGCAAGGCGCAGGAGATCCGCGACGCGATCGCGGCCCTGCGCGAGGCCGGCCGGCGCCCGATCGCCTACCTCGAGATCGAGGCCTACGGGGCGAACCTCGAGTACTTCGTCGCGAGCGCCGCCGACGAGGTCTACCTGTCGCCCGCGACGCGGACCCCGTTCGTGGGGATGGCCGCGGAGTACCTCTTCCTCGGCGGCCTGTGGGAGAAGCTCGGCGTCGACGTCGAGGTCGAGCGCGTCGGCGAGTACAAGAGCGCGGCCGAGGTGTATGCGGGCAAGGAGATGAGCGAGCCGCATCGCGTGATGGCGAACGCCCTGCTCGACTCGGTCTACGACAACTTCGTCGAGGCGGTCGCGAAGGGGCGCGGAGTCGAGCCGGTAGCGGTGAAGGACGCGATCGATGCCGCGCCGGTGACGCCGGAGCAGATGAAGGAGCGCAAGCTGGTCGACGGCATCGCGTTCGTGGACGAGGTCATCGCGAAGCAGGGCGACCATCCGCTGATCAAGGACCGCGACTACGCCGCGATCTCCGCCGAGAGCGTCGGCTTCAAGCCGGTCGGGAGCTTCGCGCTGATCTACGGCAGCGGGCCCGTGGTGACCGGCGAGCAGCAGTCCGGCCCGCGCTCGGGCACGCAGCTCGCGTCGGAGACCGTGTCGCAAGCGTTCCACGACGCGGCCGAGGACCCCGACATCAAGGCGATCATCTTCCGGGTGGACAGCCCAGGCGGCTCGCCCCTCGCCTCCGACATCGTGTGGCACGCCGTGCAGGAGGCACGGGGCAAGGGCAAGCCCGTGATCGCCTCGTTCTCGGACGTCGCGGCGTCCGGCGGCTACTACGCGGCGTGCGGCGTCGACGCGATCGTCGCCGAGCCGACCACGCTCACCGGGTCGATCGGGGTCTTCGTGCTGAGGCCGATCGTCGGCGGCCTGCTGGAGAAGCTCGGCATCGGGTCCGCCTCGTTGACGCGCGGCGCGCATGCCGACCTCCTGCTCTCGATCCATCCGCTGAAGCCCGAGACGCGCGCGCTGCTCGAACAGGAGGTGAAGGGGATCTACGAGCTCTTCGTCTCGCGCGTCTCCGAAGGCCGGAAGATGGAGGCAGCGAAGGTGGACGAGGTGGGCCGGGGGCGCGTCTGGACGGGCGCCCAGGCGCTCGGCATCGGGCTCGTGGACGAGCTCGGAGGCCTGCGCACGGCCGTGTCGAATGCGAAGGCGAAGCTCGGGATCGACGCGGCGGCGGACGTGCTGCTCGTTCCGTTTCCCGCGCCCAAGCCGCTCGCCGTGCAGATCTCCGAGGCCCTGGAGGGCGCGTCGATACGCGCCGCGCTCGAGGCGGCGGTGCTGTCGCGCGTCCCGACGTCCCTGCACAGCGTCGCCGAGTGGATGACGAGCGTACCCACGGGCGCTCCCGTCCTGCTGCCTCCCTTCTCGGTCGAGATCCACTAGCCGGAGGTCTCCGTGCGCCTCGAGAAGCAGTTCGACGTGAAGACGCCGCGCCCCGAAGCCATCGCCGTGCTGGACGACGACGCGACGCTCCTCAGTCTATTCCCGGACAGCGACACGGAGATCGTCGAGCGCCGCGGCGCTCGACGCACGACGCGGACGCGCTACCGGGCCCTCGGGCGCGAGGGCGTCGCCACGTTCCACTTCGACGTGTCGAAGGACGGGAACGTCCGCTTCGAGAAGGTCTGCGACGGGCGGATCTGGCGCGAGCTGACCGGCGCCGTGACGTTCGTGGCGCGCGGCAAGGGCACGCGCGTGACGATCGAGATGGAGGGCCGGACGAAGACCCTCGTGCCCGAGTTCACGATCCGTGGCCCGATGCAGGAGCAGATCGACCAGATGGCGGACGCGCTGCGCAAGAAGGTCTCGGCCGCGGGTCGCGCCGCGAAGCCGACGGAGGCCTAGCGCGCTCGTGGCCGAGGTGAAGGCCCGGGACGGCGTGCGCCTCTACGCCGAGGCGCACGGGGAGGGCGTCCCGCTCGTCCTCTCGTGCGGCTACTGCACCACGCACGAGAACTTCCGTCCGCAGGTCGAGCCGCTCGTCCGAGCGGGCGTTCGCGTCGTGCTGTGGGACTACCGGGGCCACGGGCGCTCCGAATCTCCGGCCGACACATCGCCGTGTTCAATCGAGGTCGTCGTCGACGACCTCCGGCGCGTGCTCGACTGGGCGGCGCCCGCGCAGACCGCCGTGGTCGGCGGGCTTTCGCTCGGAGGCCTCGTCTCCCTGCACTTCGCGCTCGCGCACCCCGCGCGCGTGCGCGGGCTGGTCCTCATCGACAGCGGTCCGGGCTTCAAGAACCCCGAAGCGCAGGCGCGCTGGACCGCCCAGATCGAGCGGATCGCGCAGCGGCTCGAGGAGGGCGGGATGCAGGCCTTCGTCGACAGCAAGGCCGCCGCGACCGCGATCGGCCGCCGCCGCGAGCTCCCCGCCGCACGGGCCGCGGCGCGCGCGATCGCGGCGCAGGACGCCCGGGCAGTCGCACGGTTCGGACGCCTCGTGGCGGGGCCGGCTCCGAGCGTGATCGACGACCTGCCTCGCATCGCGCAGCCCGCGCTCGTGGTCGTGGGTGCCGAGGACGAGGCCTACCTCCGCGCCGGCGAGGTGATGGCGGCGAAGCTGCCGCACGCCCGCCACGTCACGATCCCGCGGGCCGGTCACATCGTGAACATCGAAGAGGCCGACGCATTCAACGCCGCAGTCGCCGCGTTCGTGGCGGAGCTGCCGCCCGCTTGACCCCGGCGCGCCGCCGGGCGGCAGGAGCGCAACCCGGGCCCGGCTGCCGGGTTTCCAGGCCGAATGGGGGCGGCGATGGCGGACGGCGGTGACCCGGACGGGCGCCCCGCGAGCGACACCGTCCCTCCGGCGACGGTCGCCTCCGGGTACGCGAACGACCCGGACGTCGGACTCATGGAGGCCTTCCGGGACGGCGACGGCGGGGCCTTCGACGCGCTCTTCCGCCGCTGGGCGGGGCCGATGCTGCGCTACCTCGAACGCATGGTGCGCGACGCCGCGACTGCGGAAGAGCTGGTGCAGGAGACGTTCCTGCGCGTGTTCCGCGCGCGCGAGCGCTACCAGCCCGAGGCGCGCTTCTCGACCTGGCTCTACACGATCGCGACGAACCTCGCGCTGAACGAGCTCCGCCGGCCGCGCCGCCGCAGCGTGCACCGGAGCGCGGGCGAGAGCGACGACGAGGGCGCGGCGCCGCCGCTGGAGAGCGGCGAGCCGCGCGCGGACGACGTCGCTCACGCGCGCCAGCTGGGCGCCGCCGTGCAGCGCGAGCTCGCGGCGCTGCCCGAGCGGCAGCGTGCCGCGCTCCTCCTCTCCGCGGTCGACGGCACCTCCTACGCGGAGATCGCCGTCGCCCTGGGCGTGACGGAGAAGGCGGTGAAGGCGCTCGTGCACCGGGCGCGCGCGACGCTCGCCGCGCGCCTCGCGGTGGAGGACGCTTCGTGACTGGCGAGGATCGCAGTACGCCGCTCGAGTGCGCGGCTTTCGACGAGGACCTCTCTGCGCTGCTGGACGGAGAGCTCGCCGGGCCGCGCGCCGCCGAGGTGCGGGCCCACGTCGCCGGCTGCGCGCGCTGCGAGGCGCGCCTCGCAACGTTCGCGCGCGCACGCAGCGCGGTCGCCGGCCTGCTCCGTACGCCGGCGCCTGGAGACGAGGCGGCGCGCGTGGACGGCGCGCTGGCCGCGCTGCACCTCCGGCTCGCGTCGGAGGGCGCCGGCGCCGCACCCGCTCGCCGGCGCGCGGCGCCGCGCCGCCCGCGTCGGAGCCGCGTCGCGCTCCGCTACGTCGCGGCGATCGCCGTGGCGGCCGCCGCGGCGCTGGTGGTCCTGCGCCTCGCCCGCGCGCCGCGCCCGGTCTCGTTGCCCGCGCCCGTTCCGCAGATTGCGCGGGAGGCGCCGCCGCCCGCCGGATCGCTGTCGCCGTCTCCGCCCGAGCCGCCTCCGCCCGTACGCCCGGTCGTCCCTCCGACACCGTCGCACGACGCGGTCGCGCCCCCGAAGAAGGCCCTCGCTCGCAGGGAGCCGCCCCCGCCCGCTCCGCCCACGGTGGCCGCGCAGCCCGAGGTCGCGCTCGCCGCGGCGGACGAAGAGGACCTCGACGTCGCCCTGCACCTCGACACGCTCGAAGACCTGGAGGTGATCGAGCGGCTCGAGCGGCTCGAACAGCTGGCCGCGCAGCAGAAGGACGGCAGCGGGTGACGCGGTCCACGCGCCAGAATCCGCCGCGGTCCACGGTCCTGATCGCGCGCGCCGTCCGCGCGGCGCTGCTGGCGCTCGCCTGCTTCGCGAGCCAGCCCGCCGTTCCCGGCCGCGACGCCCGCGCGGAGGACGCGGCGCCCCCCGCCGTCACGCCGCCCGCGCCGCTCTCTCCCGCGGAGCGCGCGGCGCGGCGCGAGCGCTGGCGGAACGCCACGCCGGCCGAACGGCAGGAGATGCGGGAGCGGGCAGGCGAGCGCTGGCGGAGCCTGACGCCCGAGGAGCGCGCCGCCGTGCGCGAGCGGGTGCAGCAGCGGCGCAGCGAGCGGGCCGGGGGGCGGCTCGGCAGCCTGCCGCCCGCGGAGCGCCAGGCGCTGCGCCAGCGTTGGCGTGCGATGACGCCGGCGGAACGGCAGGCCGTGCGCGCCCGCGTGCGCGCGCTTCCGCCCGAGGAGCGGCAGGCGCTGGCGGCGCGGCTCCAGCGCTTCCGCGAGCTGCCGCCGGGCGAGCAGGACGCGGTGCGCGAGCGTCTGCACGCGCTCCAGGATCTGCCGCCGGAGCAGCGGGCGGCTCTCCAACGCAACACGCAACGGTGGCGCTCGATGACGCTCGAGGAGCGCGAGCGCGTGCGTGCCGAGTGGCGCCGCCTCCAGAGCCTGCCGCCCGCGGAGCGCGACGCCCTCCTCGGCCAGGGTCCGCCGCAGCCGTCCGCTCCGCACTAGCGACGCGTGCACGAGGGCGCTGCCCGACGCATCGCGCCGGCCGGCTTGCTAGGCTGCGCGCGCGCGGGAGGGGGCGGGATGGCGCAGCGCGCGTGGCGCACGATCGCAGCGGGCGGATGGATCGCCCTCCTGGGGCTCGTCCCCTCCGTCCCCGCACCCTCCGAGGGCCCCACCCCGACCGGCGAAGAGGTGATGCGGAAGGTCGATGCGCGCCCGCGCGGCCGCGACCAGAGCGCGCACGCGACGTGGCGCCTCGTCGACGCCGGCGGCTCGGAGCGCGTGCGCGAGACGCGCAACTACTGGCGCGACGCGCGCGGCGGCGCGGAAGCCACGCTCCACAGCCAGCGGCTCATCGTGTTCGAGTCTCCGCCGGACGTGAAGGGCACGGCCTTCCTCACGTGGAGCGCGAACACGGTCGACGGCGAGGACGATCAGTGGATCTATCTCCCGGCGCTCAAGAAGGTGCGGCGGATCGCCGTCGGCGACCGCGGAGCGTCCTTCGTCGGCACGGACTTCGCCTACGACGATCTCGCGGAGCGGCTCGTGGAGGAGGACGTCCACGAGCTGTTGCGCACCGAGGAGATCGACGGCCGGCGACACTACGTCGTGCAGTCGACGCCGCGCGGCGCGTCGCCCTATGCGAAGCGCGTCTCCTGGGTCGACGCCGAGACCTTCATCGTTCCGCGGGTCCAGTACTACGCGCCGTCGGGCGAGATCGCGAAGACGCTGAGCGTGCGTTGGCGGCCGGTGCAGGACATCTTCACCTGGGAGCGCCTCGAGATGAAGAACGAGCGCACCGGGCACCGCACCGTGGTCGAGGTCGACCAGGTGGTCTACGACCGCGGCCTCGCGGAGGACCTCTTCACCGAGAATGCGCTGCGCGCGGGGGCGCCCTAGCCCGTGCCCGGAGGGGCGGGGCGCGCTGCGCGGCTCGTCGCGGGGGCTGCGCTCGCGCTCGCAGCGGCGGGCCCCGCGCGCGCCGACGACCCGGCCGCCCCCGGCCCGCCGCGGCTGCGGTTGACGGGCTATCTCGAGAACGACACCGCCTACCGCGTGCGGACCCCGCTCTCGTTCCAGAAGACACAGAGCCGAGTCGAGCTCGAGGTGGAGGCGCGGCTCACGGACGATCTGCGCGTGCGCTCGGCGGGGTGGGTGCTCTGGGACCCCGTCGCGAAGCTCACGGGCCGCGATCACGACTTCCCCGAGAAGCCATGGAACCGCTGGCAGATCCAGGACAGCCGCCGGATCGACGCGGAGCTCCGGGAGCTGACGCTCGACTGGAACGGCCACGTCGGCGCGGCGCGGGTCGACCTCCGCCTCGGTCTCCAGCAGGTCGTCTGGGGCCAGTCGCTCGGGCTCCGCATCCTCGACGTCGTGAACGCCCAGGACTACCGGGAGTTCCTGCTGGAGGACTTCAACGACGCACGCACTCCGCTCATCGGCGCGAACGCCGAGGTCTGGCTCGCGGGCTGGACGGTGCAGTCGCTGCTCTTCCCGACCTTCGAGCCGAACCAGCTGCCCGACACGACCAGCGAGTTCGCGCTCAACCCCGAGCTCGACGGCTTCCTGCCGCGGTTCGCGAGCTTCACGGCGCCTCCGTCGGTGCCGACGCCGTTCACCCTCGTCGACCTGCACCGCGAGGAGAGACCGAACGATTGGACCGGCCGCAGCCTGGCCTTCGGCCTGCGCGCCGCGCGCACCGTGAGCGGCGTCGATCTCGCGCTCTACTACTGGGACGCGGTCGACCCCGCCCAGGCCTGGGACCGGCGCATCACCTACCTGCCCGCGCCGGGCCTCGGGCTCCTGCCGGTGAACCAGCTCACGCCCGAGCACGTGCGCGTGCGCACGCTCGGTGGTTCGTTCTCGACCGCTCTCGGGAGCTTCACGCTTTGGGGCGAGGGAACGCTCGCGTTCGGCAAGTCCTTCTCCGTGAACGATCTCTCCGACCGCGACGGCCAGGTCGAGCGTCCGGAGCTCTCGACCGTGGTCGGGCTCGACTGGACGGGGCTCGACCCGCTGTTCGCGAACCTGCAGTGGATCCAGGCCGTGGTGATCGACCACGAACACTCGATCGGCGTCGATCCCGTGCGCACCTATCTCTCGCTGCTGCTGCGCCTGCCGCTCCGCGGCGAGACTTGGATCCCGCAGATGTTCGCGATCTACGGCGTGAACCACAGCGACGCGATGCTGCGTCCGAGCGTCGTCTGGAAGGCGACCGACCGGCTGAGCTTCACCGCGGGCCTGGACTGGTTCCTCGGCGCGAGCAAGGGCCTCTTCGGCCAATATGCGCACCGGCGCGAGTGCACCCCGGTCCCCTCGGTGCTCCCGGTCCAGGACGCGGGGCAGTGCGTCCCCGACGTACGCCCCGGGCGCACCAGCCGCGTGTACGTGGCCGTCCGCTGGGCCTTCGACGTCTCTCGCTAGGGGGGATTAGAATGGAACCCAGATGTCCGCGCCGACCACGGATCCGCTGATCGGGAGACAGGTCCGCGACCTCCGCATCCTCGAGCTGATCGGTCGGGGGGGCATGGGCGCGGTCTACCGCGCCGAGCACGTGCTCCTGCGCGAGCTGCGGGCGGTGAAGGTGATCCGGAAGGAGAGCTTCCAGGTCCCCGACGCGATCGAGCGCTTCTCGCGCGAGGCGCGCATCGCGGTGCGGCTGCGCCACCCGAATCTCGTGCTGGTGCACGACTTCTTCATCGAAGACGGCGACCACTTCCTCGTGATGGAGTACGTGGCGGGGGACAGCCTCGGCAAGCGCATCCGCACCGGCGGGCCGCTCGACGCCGTGACCGCGTGCGAGATCGCGATCCGCTGCTGCGCGGGGCTGGCTCACGCGCACGAGATGGGAATCGTCCATCGCGACCTCTCGCCCGAAAACGTCCTCCTCACGCCGACCTCACGCGGCCTCGAGCCGCGCATCATCGACTTCGGGATCGCGCGTGCCGCCTTCGCGCAGGTGGATTCGGGCGGCACGGAGTCTGATGTGACACTCACGCGGATCGGCGGCTTCGTCGGCAAACCCCGGTACGCGTCGCCCGAGCAGGCCGGGCGCCTCCGGCGCGGCGAGAAGATCGACGCCCGCAGCGACGTCTACACCTTCGGGCTCATCCTCTACGAGATGGTCACGGCCGACCTGCCGTTCCACTCGGACAGCGAGATCGGATACCTCTCGCTCCACTACTCGAGCCTGCCCGAGCGCCCGACGGTCCTGCGGCCGGAGCTGGGGATCCCGCTGTCGCTCGAGCGTGTGATCCTGTGCTGCCTCGAAAAGGACCGCGACCGCCGCTACGCCTCCGCGGCCGATCTCGGGCGCGCCCTCGAAGCCGTCCTCGCGGAGACGCTCTCCGGCGGGCCCCGCCCGGGGGACACGCAGCCGCTGGCCGTGGCGGGTGCCCCTCCCGTGCGCCCGGCCCTGCCGGCGGACGAGCTCGAGTACGACGACGCGGACGAGCGTCCGGGCTCCCAGGTGGTGCCGTTCCTCGTCGCCGGCATCGTGGTCGTGTGCGTCGCGCTCGCAGCCCTCGGATGGGTGCTGTGGCGGGCAGAGGAGTCGCCGGAGGTGGCGGCGACCGCGCCGGCCATCCTGCAACCGGCGCCCCTACCCCCTGCGGCGCCGTCGCTCGCGCCGGCGCCCGAGGCTCCGCCTCCGTCCGTGCCGCTGCCGCCGGCGCCCGAGGCCCCGCCTCCGTCCGTGCCGACGCCGCCGGCGCCAGAGGCTGCGCCGGGGCCCGTCCCCGCGCCGACCTCGCCGCCGAAGCCCGTTCCGGCGCCGGTCTCGCCGGCCCCGAAGCCCGTCGCGAAGCCCGCCCCGGAGCCCGCCCCGGAGCCGAAGCCGGCTCCCGCCCCGCCGCCCGTGGTCGCGAGCGTGCCGCCGCTCTCCGCGGCGGGAAACGAGCGCTACACGATGGTCAATCTCCACCCCGACGGCGGCAAGCTCTCGACGGTGAACTACCAGCGCGGCAGCCTGATCCCGCTGTGCACCAGGGTGCGGATCGACGACCAGTCGGGGAAGGCGATGCGCTTCACCACGCTCGACGATGGACATGAGTATGTGTATGTACATCACGGCTCCAACCGGGACTTCGGAGAGAACCTCGCGAAGGTCTTCGGGACGACCTGCGTCCGCGACCGCGCGAGCGGGCTCTCCGCGCTCGACCGCCAGGGCATCCGCGAGGGCAAGGCGCTGATCGGAATGTCCAAGGACGGAGTGATCCTCGCCATCGGCTATCCGCCGGAGCACAAGACGCCGAGCCTCGACGGCGACGCGTGGCGCTATTGGACGAGCCGCTTCGGCCAGATGGTGGTCAACTTCCAGAACGGGCACGTGGTCTCGATCGACCAGTGAGCGCACGCACGCGTCGGGAGCGCGAGGCCGGCGACAGCGTGCTCGTGCGCATCCGACCCGGACGTTGGCTCAGCGTGGACTACCGAAAGGGCTACTCGGCCTGACGCCGACCTGTTCGCCCCGCGCGATGCGGCGCCGCATCTCCTGGATGTACGCGAGGGAGCGCCGACCCTGCGCGGTGTTCTCTGCAGGGAAGAGCCGGGAGAGCAGCCGGTCGAGCGGGCGCGGCGTGTAGTTGCGGAACCAGATCTTGCGCACGAAGAACTCGACGGCCTGGAGCGCGCCCATCCCCACGTACGACCAGATCCCGGTGTAGAGCGCCCACTCCGCCTGGCGTCCGCCGAGCGCCAACGTCGCGATGACGACGGCGTTCGCCGCGAACGCCGCGCACCAGACCAGCGTGAGCTTCCGGCAGTAGGGATCGATGAAGTCGGGCGCCTTCGGGTCGACGAAGCGAGCGAGGCGCCCGATGAGGCTCACCGGCTCGCGCAGGGACCGCGCGAAGATCCAGAGCAGGAACAGGTAGACGACTGCCGGCAGCAGCATGAGCCACGCGCGGCTCCCGGTGGCCACGCCCGCGGCGGAGAGCGCAGCGAGGCCGAGGTACTGGGGGACCCCGAATCCGAGTGAGCCGGCACCGCCGCGCGCCGCGCGCCAGGCCGCGGCCGCGAGGGCGCACGCGAGGCCGAAGCCCGCGACGCCGCGCGTTCCGATCGATGCGTAGGCCGGGCCCACGAGGAAGGGGGAGGCGAGGAAGGCGATCGCCACCGCAGCGGCGAGCGCGGTCTTTCGCGGCGAGAGCGTGCGTTCGGGAGCGGTCACGAGGGGCCCTGGCCGGATCAGTGGATCGGACGGTCGGCCAGGAAGGCGGAAAGCGCGAGCGGCTTGCGCTCCTTCTCGCTCCCCTCGAGCAGGTCGAGCGCGCGTCCGTGGACGACGTTGAACAGCTCGCCGGCCTTCTTGAGCATCATCCGGCGCGACCTCGGCAGGCCCACCTCCTCGACGAAGTCGATGTTCTCGAGGCCGCAGGAGAACAGCCCGAGGTTGGAGCGGTGGAACGCGCCCTTGGCGTGGAGGTGCGACGCGACGGCCTGGAAGAGCCGCGCGAAGTTCGTGAGCCCCTGCAGGAGGAACGGCTGCCACGAGAGCTGCTGCTCGAGGAACGTCTCGTCGAGGTGCATGTCGCGCATGTACGCGGACACCCACATGTTGTAGTAGGAGCCGACGTCGAGGTCCCACTTCATGCGCATGAGCTCGTAGCTTCCGAGCACGCCGTACAGGCCCCGGTAGAGGCGCATCGTGGCCTCGTGGCGGAAGAGCATGAACCGGTCGTAGAGCGCCGCGCGCTCCGCGCGTTCGGCCTCGGGCTCGCCGGCGACGTCGCGCCGGATCAGTTCGGTGAGGAAGTCGTTCTCGAGCGCGATGAAGTCGATGCCCGGGCTGTAGAGCGGGTCCTGGGCCACGGCTGCCTCGCCGGTGAGGCCCCAGCGGTCGGCGCTGAAGAACTGGCGCGTACCGTACGCGATCTGCGTGTAGCCGCCGAGATCGACGACCTTCGCCGGGGCGAGCAGCGACGCCACCGCGCGGTGGCTCTCGAGGAAGGCGCGGAAGCCACCCTGGGTGCGCACGCCCGCGTCGACGATGCGCTTCTCGCCTGTGACACCCACGCTTGTCACGCCGTGCCGGAGCGGAATCACCCAGATCCAGTAGCCCGGGTAGCAGAAGTGGAGGGTCGAGAGGCCGCGCGAGGTGTGCCGCACGCGCTCGCGCCACTCGTGCGTGCCCATCTGGTCCACGTCGGCGACGCGCTCGAAGCGCCCCCACGCCGAGGCGAGGCAGTGGTCGTTCTCGGGCACGCGCAGCCCGCGCAGCTTCGACAGGAGGCTCGCGCGGCCCGTCGCGTCGACCAGCCAGCGCGCCTCGTACGCGGTCCTGCGCCCACCGTGCGCGACCTCGAAGCGGTGGGGCACGCCGCCTTCGCCGAGCTCGACGCCGCGTACGGTGACGCCCGTCCTCACTTCGATCCCGTCCTCGGCGTTGCTCGCCAGCAGGTCGGCTTCCATCCGCGCGCGGTCGATCTGGAACGCGGGGTGGAAGGGCAGGTTGACCGTCCCCACCTCGCTCATCTCGGTGATCTCGGCATTCCGCCGCGGACCGTCGAACAGGTAGCGGAGGCCGTTCTTCGGCAGGTGCTCGTGGTACAGGTAGCGGCTGAGCCCGAGCCGCCGCGTGAGGTAGGTGCTCGCGATCTCGACGGTCGACTCCCCCACCTTGTAGGAGGTCTCCGTCGTCTTCTCGAAGAGGCCGACGCGCAGCTCGGGCAGGGTGCGGTGGAGCTGGCGCGCGAGGAGGCTCCCGGCGAGGCCGCCGCCCAGGATGCCCACGTCGAGCCGGATCCGATCGGGCTCCGATCCCACGCGGCTACGGTATCTTGCAGCCGCCGACCTTGCACGCGAGGAGACCGATGCGACCGCCGCCGCCGTGTCGACTCCGCGCCCTGGGAATGGTGAACGCCCTGGGCAGCGGGGCCGGCGAGATCTGGCCGCGCCTCCTCGCCGGCGATCAGTCCGGCCTCACGCACCGCGACGACCTGGTGCCCGGCCGCGCCATGCTCGTGGGGGACGTGAAGACCGCGCTGCCCGACGTCCCCGACGCCCTCGGCCGGTACCGCTGCCGCAACAACAGGCTCTCCCTCGCCGCCCTCGCGCAGATCGAGCGTGAGCTGCGTGCGACGCTCGCCGCCGTCGGCCCGGCGCGCGTCGGCGTGGTGATGGGGACGAGCACCTCCGGTGTGTCGGACGCGGAGGCCGCGCTGCGCCATCACGCCTCAACGGGCCGGCTCGCGCGGGAGTTCGACTATCCGCAGCTCGAGTTCGGGGGCGCGGCCGGCTTCGTGGGCGCATGGCTCGGGGCGAAGGGGCCGGTGTACACGCTGTCGACGGCGTGCTCGTCCGGGGCGCGCGCGCTGGCGTCGGCGCGGTCGCTGCTCGCGCTCGGCGTGTGCGACGCCGTGGTCGCGGGCGGGACCGACACCCTGTGCGGTCTCACGACGAACGGGTTCAGCGCGCTCCAGGCCATCTCCGACGAGCCCCCGAACCCGATGAGCGAGAACCGCAAGGGGCTGACCCTGGGCGAGGGCTCGGCCGTCTTCCTCGTCACCCGCGAGAGCGGGGGCATCCAGCTGGAGGGCGTCGGCGAGTCGAGCGAGGCGCACCACATGTCGGCGCCCGACCCCGACGGCCTCGGCGCCGAGACCGCCATGCGTCACGCGCTCGCAGACGCGGGCCTCGCTCCCGCGGACGTGGCCTACGTGAACCTGCACGGCACGGGGACGCCGCTCAACGACGCGATGGAGAGCGCGGCCGTCGTGCGCGTCTTCGGAGAGTCGACGCCGTGCAGCTCCACGAAGGCGCTCGTCGGTCATACGCTCGGCGCCGCGGGCGCCATGGAGGCGGCGTTCTGCTGGCTCGCGCTCGCGGAGTCGGAGGCCGGCGAGCTCGCGCTCCTGCCGCACGTCTGGGACGGCCGCCGCGATCCGGCCCTCGCGAAGCTGCGCCTCGCCGACAAGGGCGAGCGCGCCGTCGCCCGGGGTGCGATGCACCTGCTCACGAACTCCTTCGGCTTCGGCGGGAACAACTGCACGCTGATCCTCGGGCGCGACGGGTCGCGCCCGAGGCCCGACCCCGCGTGCTGACCCTCTCGCTGCAGCGGTGGGCGGCCTGGGCGCCCGGGCTCGCCGACAGCGGGGCGTGGCGGGCGTGGGCGCACGCTCCGGCTCCGATCGGCACCGAAGGCAGCCCGGAGGCGCGCTTCCTGCCGCCGATGCTTCGGCGCCGGTGCAGCGCGCTCACGAAGTGCATGCTCCACGTGGCCTGGGAGGCGTGCTCCGACGCGCTCCGCGCGGAGGTGCGCACCGTGTTCGCGTCGCGGAACGGCGAGAACAGGGAGTCGTTCCCGCTCTTCCAGGCGATCGCCGCGGGGGAGCCCGTGTCGCCGGCGAAGTTCACGCACACCGTGCACAACGCGCAGGCCGGCCTGTTCTCGATCGCCGCGGGCAACCGTCAGGCGTCGAGCTCGCTGTCGGCCGAGATCGACACCTTCGGGAGCGGGTTCCTCGAGGCCCTCGCGCATCTGGAGCGCGAGCCGGGGCGGCCGGTGCTGCTGGTGACGGGCGACGTGCCGATCGCCCCGGTGTTCTCGCATCTCCTCGACGAGCCCGAGGCCTCCTACGCGGTGGCGCTCCTGCTGGCGCGCGACGGCGAGGGCACGAAGCTCGGGTTCGAGGTGGCGACGGGCGCGGAGGACGCGCGCGACGCGCTCGCATGGCCACGCGCGCTCGAGCTCGTGCGCTGGCTGCATGCGGAGGGAGAGCCGTCGCTCGCGCTCGGAACGCGCGACCGGTGCCATCGCTTCCACCGTCTCTAGTCGCCCCCGAAGATCGCCTCGCTGCCGCGGAGATCGGCAGCGTCGCTCGCGTCACGCCGGCTCAGAAGCAGATCACCCCCCGCGCGTTGCGGCCCTCGCGCAGATCGGACATCGCTTCGTTGATCGCTCGTCGAGGCGGTACCTGCGGGTCACCAGTTCGTCGAGCCGCAGCTCGCCCTTCCGGTAGAGCGACACCAGACGGTGCCCGCCGCCTCGTGCCCCAGGATGACGGGCGTGGGGCACGCGAAGAATGGACGATCGCGGCACGCGGCATGGTCGGCTCCCTCCCCGGCGGCCGGAGGGATAGCCCAGTCAGCGGAGGCGCGAGAAGAGCGATCCGAGGAGCGACAGGATGACGCTGATCACGAGACAGGTCGTGATCGGGAGGTAGATGCTCCCGCCCGGCCGCTCGATGCGGATGTCCCCGGGCAGCCGGCCGAGCCACGCGGTCCACGCCCACGCCGATCGCGGCGTCCACGATCCCGAAGGGCCGAACGCGAGCAGCGCGCCCACGGCGACGAGGACGAGGCCCAGGAGAAGGATGCCCTTGCCGAGATCTGCCATCCCGTATCCTCGGCGGTCCAGTGAAGCACTCGGGGCCAGCGTGCGCATCGTCTCCTGGAACGTGAACGGCCTCCGCGCCTGCGGCCGCAAGGGCTTCGCGGCGTGGCTGGACGGCGCCGGCGCGGACGTCGTGGGTCTGCAGGAGGTGCGTGCGCTCCCCGGCGACCTTCAGCCCGGCCTGTGCGCGCCGCCCGGCTGGCACGCCGCGTTCTCTCCTGCGGAGCGGCTCGGCTACAGCGGCGTCGGTCTCTTCGCGCGCCGCGCGCCCGACCGCGTCCACACCTCGCTCGGCGAGCCGCGCTTCGACCGCGAGGGGCGGCTCCAGGTCGCGCACTTCGGCCGCTTCGTCGTCGCGAACGCGTATTTCCCGAAGGGGAGCGGCACGGCGCGCGACAACTCGCGCGTGCCATACAAGCTCGACTTCTCCCGCGCGCTCTTCGCGCACCTTCAGCGTCTGTGCCGCGGCGGCAGGCGCGTCCTCGTGATGGGCGACTTCAACACCGCGCACCGCGCGATCGATCTCGCGCGTCCGCGAGACAACCTCGAGACGAGCGGCTTCCTGCCCGAGGAGCGCGCGGAGCTCGACCGCTGGATCGCGGCGGGCTGGGTCGACACGTTCCGCCATTTCGAGCCCGGCCCGGGGCACTACACCTGGTGGAGTCAGCGCTTCGGCGTGCGCGCCAAGAACGTCGGCTGGCGCATCGACTACGTCCTGGCCTCCGCTGCCGCGCTGCGGTTCGTGCGGGCGGCGTTCATCCACCCGCACGTCCAGGGGTCGGACCACTGTCCGGTGGGCGTGGACCTCGATCCCCGCGTGACGGAGTAGGGAGGCGCCGTTGCGTCCGAGGAGAGGGCGGAGGTCAGGACACCTCGATCGAGACCCCGCGCTTCGCGAGCAGCGCCGCCAGGTCGCCGGTCAACAGCGCCACGGCCTCCTCGCGCTCCTTCAGCGCCGCGTCCATGTGCGCGAGGCCGAGGCCGCGCACGAAGTCGTACGCGTGCGCGCCGGGGCAGAGCTCCGTGATCGGACGGACCCGCTTGGCGACGTCGGCGAAGCGATCGATCTGCGGCATCAGGCGGAACAGCTCGTGCGTCTCCTCCACCCGGTCGCAGAAGTGCATGTGATCGGCGTTGTTCAGGACGGCGAGGCGCGGGCTCCCCGCGGTCCGCTCCACGAGCTCCCGGATGCCGGGCAGCGGCAGCAGCGTGTCGAACTCGGCCGCGAGGTAGAGCGTCGGCACCGCGCGGCCGTCGGGCCGCAGCACCGCATGGAGCGCCTCCTTCAGCGGGTTGACGCCGAGCGGCGTCGTCCCGCCCGCGGGCGCGAGCGGCAGTGCGGCGCGCACGCGCGTGTCGGTCCCGGCGGTCATGAGCGTGGTCCAGCCGCCGAAGCTGTGGCCCGTCACGCCGATGCGCTCGCGGTCCACCCGGTCGGCGAGCCCGCCGACCGCGCCGTCCAACACGGCGTCGATCACCGCGCTCGCGTCGCCCGGACGCGCCGCGATCATCTCCCCGACGAGCGCCTCGGGGTCCGGCATGGCCTTCCCCGCCTGCGCGTCCATCAGCGTCTGCATCATGTCCACCACCGTGTTCCCCACGTGATCGGGAGACGCGACCACGTAACCGTGGCTCGCGAGGTGCGTGCAGAGGAACGTGGTCTGGCGGCGGTGGCCGCCGAAGCCGTGCGAGAACACCACGAGCGGGAAACGCCCTGCCGCCGGCGCTGCGTCGCGCACCGCGTCCTGGCTCGTCGGTGGGAAGGCCGCGAGCACCGCGTACCGATCCCGTGAGGGGTCGACGAGGTCGGCGCCGGCATGGGCCGCGGTCGCCGGGTACCAGAGCTCGACCGGCAGCCGGCGTCCACGTGCGGTGTCCTCGAGTTCGGCGCTGCGCACGCCGACGGGATGGGGTCCTCGGGCGAAGGGGTCGTAGGCCAAGCTCTGCTCCTTCCGGGCCGCCCCGTCTATCCGCGCCAGCGCCGGAAGACGAGCGACGTGTTGATCCCGCCGAAGGCGAAGTTGTTGCTCATGACCACGTCCACGTCCGCCGGCCGCGGCGCGCCGCGCACGTGGTCGAGCGGCGCGCAGGCGGGATCGACTTCGTCGAGGTTCAGCGTCGGGGGCAGGAACCCCTCGCGCACGGACGCGAGCGCGATCCAGGCCTCGAGCGCGCCGCACGCGCCGAGCGTGTGCCCGAGATGCCCCTTCAGCGAGCTCACCGGCACGCGCTCGCCGAAGACGCGGTGCGTGGCCGCGCTCTCGGCCACGTCGCCGAGGTCCGTGGCCGTCGCGTGCGCGTTCACGTAGCCGACGTCGGACGCGGCGAGCCCGGCGTCCGCCAGCGCGAGCTCCATCGCCCGCTGCATGCCGGCGCGATCGGGCTGCGTGAGATGGGTCCCGTCGCAGCAGGTGCCGTAGCCCAGGACCTCCGCCAGGATCGTCGCCCCCCGCGCGCGCGCGAGGTCCAGTTCCTCGAGCACCAGCGCTCCCGCGCCCTCGCCCACGACGAGACCGTCGCGCGCCGCGTCGAACGGTCGAGGCGTACGCGTGGGCGTCGAGGTCTTCGTGGACGTGGCGAGCAGCATGTCGAACACCGAGGCCTCGATCGCGTGGAGCTCTTCCGCGCCTCCGGCCACCATGAGGGGCTGCCGCCCGAAGGCGACCGCCTCGTAGGCGACGCCGATGGCCTGGCTCCCGGACGTGCACGCGCTGCACGTCGGCACGACGCGGCCCCGGATCTCGAACAGCAGCGCCAGGTTCGCCGCGCACGTGTGCGACATGAGCCGCAGGTAGTCCGTCGGGGAGGCGCCCTTCGTCGAGCGCTCGACGCCGAACGCCCGCGCGTACTCGACCATCGCGTCGGGCGTGCCGGACGTGGACCCGAACGCCAGTCCGAGCGTGCCGTCGTGGACGCGCGCGTCGTCCTGAAGGCCAGCGTTCGCGAGCGCTCCTTCCACCGCGGCCGCGGCGAGCAGCGCCACGCGTCCCATGCCGCGCGTCTTCTTGCGCGGCCAGCCCGCCGAGGCGTGAAAGTCGGGAACGGGCGCTCCGAGGCGCGTGCGCAGGCCTTCGATGCGCCCCCACTCCGGCACGATCGCGACGCCCGACCTGCCTTCGAGCAGCGCGACGCGCACCGCAGGCCAGCCCGCCCCGAGCGGACAGATGCCGTGCATTCCCGTGACGACGACGCGCCGGCGCGAGCTCACCGGCGCGCGCTCTCGGGCTCCGCCCCAAGGGCAGCGAGGTCTTTCGGGAGGAACACGTTCAGGTGTCCCTCGGCGAGGACTGCGCCGTCTGCATCGCGCGCCACGCTGCAGGCAAAGGAGAGGAGGCCCCCGGAACGGCGGAGCCTCTCGGCACGGACGCGGAGCACCTCGCCGGGAAGGAAGCGGTCGGCGTGCAGCACGATCCGGCGCGTTCCGACGAAGAAGCCCACCGACGGCGGCTCTCCCCGTTCGCGCCCGTCGAGGCCCCCGAGGGCGGCGATGCACTGCGCCATGTACTCGAGCGAGAGCCAGGCGGGGATGCTGCCGTCGGGCGAGCGGAACAGGTCGCTTCCGGCGGGGTCGACGACGCAGACGGTGTGGTCGGGGCCGCGCTCCACGACGTCCCGCACGAGCGACATGCCGCCGCGGTGGGGAACGAGCTCCTCGACCGCGGGGAACGGGGTCATCGCTCGACCTCGTCCACCGACTCCCAGAAGTCGAAGAAGTTGAACCACTGATACGGGGTCCGGACGCAGTAGTCCTCGAGCAGGCGCGCGTACGCCTGGGCCAGCTCCTGCGCGCGCTTCTCCCGCTCCCGCCGGGGCACGACACCCGGCTCGGCGAAGGGCCGTGCGACGGCGTGGTAGGTGTCGGCGCCGGTCCGGACGCAGAGCGAGAGCAGCATCGGGCAGCCGAGCAGCGACTGCAGCAGGAACGGCCCGATCGGAAAGAGCGCCGGACGGCCCAGGAAGTCGGCGACGACGGTGCGGCCCTTCTCGCGCTGCCAGAGCCGGTCGCCGAGGATGCCCACGAACTCGCCGCGGTCGATGCACGCCTTGATCTCGAAGATCGAGCCGATCGAGCGGGGGTCGAACGGGATGACACGGACCTGCGTTTCGGGGTTCAGGCGCGCGAAGAAGCGATTGATGACCTCCGCGTGCCCCGTGAACATCAGGACGTTCACCTTGATTCCGTTCTGCGCGGAGATCAGGCGCAGGAGGTCGAAGCTTCCGAGGTGCGCGCCGAGCAGGATCGCGCCCCTCCGCTCACGGGCCAGACTGAAGAGGTGTTCGCTCCCCTCGTGCAGGATCTCGATCTCCCCGGCGTCGCCCTCCCAGAGGACCATCCGATCGAGGATGTTGATGGCGAACTCGAACAGATGTCTCAGCACGTTGCGGCCGGTCGGTCTCTGGCGCAGCGCCGCGCGGCCATCGGGCGTGGACCAGAGCGTGTCGAGATAGCGTCGGGATGCGCGTCGAGAGCGGGCGTCGGTCAGATGGAAGTAGGCTGCGATCGGGACGAGGAGCGCGATGCTCACCCGCCTGCCGAAGAGGCGGTAGAAGCCGCGCATCGCGCGGAGCGCGATCATCGACCCGCGCTCCGCCGTGGTGGCCCACCCGCCGCGGCTCGTCATGCGGGGCCCCACGGCCGGCCGCCCTCGAGGCGGCGCGCGAGCGTGGCGGGCAGCCGCGTGAGCATTCGCAGCGTGAGCCGCGTGTAGAGGCTGGCGAGGCGGACGTCGTCCCAGATCACGTCGAAGTGCGAGAGCCCGTCCACGAAGTAGCGGACGTGCGTCGGGAGGTTCACGACCGGGACGCCCTCCCAGACGAGCCGCACGGCGAGCTCGGGCTCGAAGTCCATCCGATCGCCCATCGCCACGCGCTCCATGAGGGTCAGCGCCGGGGCGAGGGGAACGCAGCGGAAGCCGCACAGCGGATCGCGAACCTCCCGCGAGAGCGTGGCGAGCCAGACGAGGCCGACCGACAGCTTCCGGCCGTACAGCCGCGAGCGAGGCGCGCTCGCGTCGAAGATCGGCGCGCCGAGCACGAGCGCGTCCGGATTGCGCTCGGCTTCTTCCAGGAAGCGGCTCGCGTCGGCGGCGTCGTGCTGCGCGTCGGCGTCGAGCGTCAGGGCGTGCGTGAAGCCGCGCGCAGCAGCGAGCCTGAAGCCGTGGCGGAGGGCCACGCCCTTGCCTTGATTCACCGGATGGTGTTGCACCTCCACCCAGTCGAACGTCTTCACGACGTCGTCGAGGATTTCACGCGTCGCCGGCCCGCTCCCGTCGTTGACGACGAGACAGGGGAGGCGCAGCGGCTCGAGCGACTCGAGCACCTTGCGGATCGTGTCCTTGTGGTCGTAGATCGGGATCAGGAGGCAGGGGTTCACGCGCCTTCCTCCCGGCTCGCGAGCACGCAGCGTCCGGAGGAGAAGACCCTGCCGCTCGCAGCGTCGTCGCTGGTGAGGCGGAATTCGAACGCCTCGCCCTTCACGTCGAGCGCGACCACGGCGCGGAACGATTGGCCCGGCCGCAGCAGGTCCCTGAACTTCAGCGCTTCGACGCGCGCGACGCGCGGCGGCCGGCCGAGCAGCTCGGCAGCGATCGCCAGCGCCCAGCGCAGCTGCACGACGCCTGGCACGATCGGGAAGCCCGGGAAGTGGCCCTCGAGGAAGGCGAGGTCGACCGGCACGCGCAGGCTGCGCTCGAGGCGGCCCGGGGACCGGCGCTCGGAGATGCGCTCGGGCTCGGTGCACGGAAGGCCTTCGTCCGGGGCGAAGAGTCCGGCGAGCGCCGCCACGGTCGTCTTCCCCCGGTCGTCGCGCGGCAGCTCGTCGACGTAGCGGTGGGCGCGCGGCAGCAGCACGCGATCGAACAGCGGCTCGAGCCTCGCGGCCAGCGAGGCCGACACCGCCCGGCGTCCTTCGCGCTCGAGCGCTGCGCGGCCTTCGGGGCTCGGCACGACGACGGCGGCGACGCGCACGTCGGCTGCCGGACCGAGGGGAAGGAGCGCGACGTTCGATACCCATGCGTGTCCCCGCAGCGCGTCCTCCATGTCCGGCAGCGAGAGCCGCTTCTCGCCGACCTTGATGACGCGGTCCGCGCGGCCTTCCAGCACGAAGCGGCCGTCGCCGAGCTCGGCGATCCGGTCGCCCATCACGAAGCCGCCTTCGGGATCGCCGGCGCTGACGAACGGCGAGCGCACGCGCGCCCGCCCGTCCGGCGTGGCCGCGACCTGCACGCGCGGGAGCGGCGTCCAGGCGAGCCGGTCGGCACCGGGCGTCTGTTGCCGGAGCGCGACGCCGCCCGTCTCGGTGGAGCCGAAGATCTCGACCGGCGCCTCGCCGAGAGCGGCGGCGAACGCGTCCGCGGTCTCCTCGTCGAGCGCTCCACCCGACGAGAACACGCGCCGGCACACTCCGCGCAGCTTGGCGAGGTCCGGCAGCTCCTTCATCCGTCGCAGGTGCGCCGGCGTTCCCACGAGCACGCAGTCGCCGCTCGCCTTCATGCGGGGCGTGAGCTCCTCGGGGTGTAGATAGGTCTCGATCCGGAACGGCCGGCCGGCCGCGAGCGGCCAGAGGATGCGGAAGAGGAGGCCGTAGAGGTGCTGCGGCGAGGCGGTGGCGAACACGCACGCCTCGCCGCAGTCCGCACCGAGGGCGCTCTCGAGCGTCTCGACCTCGCTGGCGAGATGGGCGAGCGTCTTCGCGACGATACGGCCGTCGCCCGTGGTGCCGGAGGTGAAGAGCTCCACGGCGGGCTGCGCGGGGTCGAGCGCGACCAGTGAGACGATCGGCTGTGGCTCCCCCGAGAGCTTCGGCCGTAGCGGGGAGAGGGCGCGGCGGGTCGGCGGCGCGTCCTGGCGGTCGGAGACGACGCCCGCCACGGCGGAGGCCAGGCGTCCCAGCGTGCCGGCCTCCGCGTTCGGGGGGAGGACCGCCGTGCGCCCCGCGTGCCAGAGGCCGAGCAGGCCCACCGCGAACGACCAGGCGTCGGCCGCGTGCAGCAGCCAGCGTTCGCCTCTCGCGCCCTCCGCCTGGATCGCCTCCGCGAGCGCGGCGACGCGCGTCTCGAGCTCGCCGAACGTGCGGCGGACGTTGCGACCGAAGGCGACGAGCTCGGCGTCTGCTCGCCCGTCGCGAAAGAGGGTGACGAGCTTCACGGGGCTGCGGAGCGCCCGCGCTCGCGCCGGGAGAGCTCGTCGATCACGTCGACCACGTCCCGAACCGTTCGGAGCCGCTTCAGCCGCTCCTCCTTGAGGATCAGGCCGGTCGTCTGCTCGAGCCGGGCCGCGAGCACCACGGCGTCGATGCTGTCCAGATCGAGGTCCTCGCGCAGCCGTGCTTCGGGCACGACCCGCGCGGGATCGACCTCGAAATCCGTCCGAAGGATCTCGCGCACGTCGTCCAGGATCCGCTCGTGGCTCACCGGCGGCCTCCCCGCGCTCACCCGGCCCGTTGCGCCGTCACGAAGGCGGCCAGGCTCTTGACCGACGCGAAGATCTCGCGGTTCTCGTCGGGGTCGTCCTGGATCTGCACGCCGAAGCGCTCCTGGAGCGCCATCGCGAGCTCGAGCGCATCGATCGAGTCGAGACCGAGCCCCTCGATGAAGAGCGGAGCGTCGCTGTCGATGTCGCCGGCGGCGATGTCCTCGAGCATGAGGGCATCGATGATCAGCTGTTTGATCTCGAGCTCGAGGTCAGCAGGATGAGCCACGATTCAACCCCTCGATGACGCGTGCGCGCAGCTCGGCCGTGATCCTTCGGGCGGCCAGCGCGTCGCCGACCCCCTCCTTCGCATGATCCCCGACGCGGACCGGCTCCTCCACCCGCGCCAGATACTCCACCGGTCGCTCGGGGACGTCCCACCACGGCTGCCCCTTCTTGAGGGTCGGGGGGTCCACGTGGAGCGTCACGAGCTCGAGATCGCACCCGCTCCGCAGGGCGATGTGCGCCGCCCCGCGTTGGAACGGGTGCAGCCCGCCGTTCGGTGACCGGGTGCCCTCTGGAAACACGACGAGCGTACGACCCTCCCGGAGCCGCGCCACGCACGCGTCCACCGCGGCCGCACCGCTCGTGTTCATGACGTAGCCCGCCAGGCGCGCCGCGCGGCCGATGAAGGGCTTCCGCGCCCACGACTCCCCGACGACGCAGTCGGCCTGCGGCAGCTCCCGGAGCAGAGTGACGGTGTCGATCAGCGAGGGATGGTTGGCGACGATGAGGTGCGGGCCCGGAGTGGTCAGCCGCTCGAACCCCTCGTAACGGAAGCGGTTCAGGCCGAGGAACACCATGAGGCCGACAAAGAAGCGATAGCTCCAGTGGACCAGGCGCTGCACGCGCAGGTCGCGCGTGCGCGCCTCCCCCGGCAGCAGCCGAGCCAGCGGGAAGAGGGTGAGCGCGGCCACCATCGCGCCGATCCCGAACACCGCGAACGAGAGCCCGGTCGCGAAGATGCGCCACGGGCGGTCGATCCGTTCGCGCAGCGCACGGAGGTACGCCGGCGCTCCCTCCAGCGCGTCTCCGCGCCGGGCTCCCTCGATGGCCTCGCCGGTCTGCCCGATGCGCCTCAACGCAGCGTACTTCCTCGAAAATCAAAGCGATTCGGAGGCCCCGATCCTATCAAAGGCGACTTCCGGCTGTAAACGCTTCCGCGCGGCCGATCGGGGGAGGGTGGAGCGCGCACCGCGCGCGGACCGGTCTCCGGGCGCAGGGGCGCGGCGTGCGGGGATGCGGGCTCGCGGGAGCAGCGGATCCGGGCGCTCGGCCGCGGCTCGCCGCGCTCCACGCGGTCCGAGCCGCCGGCGGCCGGCGCGATCCTCCGTGGCGCTCCCCGGGTCGGGCGTGGCGACGCCTTCTGGTGTCACTTCGCCCGCGCCGCGCGTGCCGGAGACCGGCGCGAGCGCGGCGGGAGGGCTGCGATAAGGTGGCGCCCATGGCGGAGGCGGTTCGCGACGAGGGCGACCCGCGGAGCGAGCAGCCCGTGCGCGTCGGCCGGGCGGCTCTCCGCATCGAGGACGTGATGGCCGTGGCGGGCGGGCATGCACCGGTCGCGCTCGACGCCGACCCAGCCCACCGGCGGCGCCTCGCCGACGGACCGCTCGCCGTCGAGCGGGCGCTGCGCGCGGGCGAGCCGATCTACGGCGTCTCGACCGGGGTCGGCGCCTCGCTCGGCAACGCGATTCCCGACGCGCTGCGTGACGCGCTCCCCATCAATCTGATGCGCTTCCACGGGTGCGGCACGGGCAGGATCCTCGGCGAGACCGAGGCGGCGGCCGTGGTGACCGTGCGGCTCGCGTCGCTCGCGCGCGGCTGGTCGGGCGTGCGCCCGGAGCTCCTCGAGCGGATGTGCGAGCTGCTGAATCGACGCGTCCTGCCGCGCATTCCGGAAGAGGGCTCGGTCGGCGCGAGCGGCGACCTGACGCCGCTCTCCTATCTCGCCGCGACGCTCGCGGGCGAGCGCGAGGTCAGCTTCCGCGGAGAGATCCTCGCCGCTTCCGAGGGGCTCTCCCGCGCCGGGCTGGCTCCGCTCGCGCCCGGCCCGAAGGAGAGCCTGGCGATCATGAACGGCACCAGCGTGATGGCGGCGCTCGGGTGCGTGGCCTTCGTGCGGGCGCAGCGGCTCGCGCGCTGGGCGGCTGCGCTCACGGCCGTGGGCAGCGACGTGATGCGCGGCAATCCCGACCACTACGACGCCCGGATCTTCGAGCTGAAGCCGCACCCCGGCACCCGGCGTGCGGCGGCGTGGATCCGCACCGACCTCGTGCGCGTGCCCGGGGCGCTGCCCGCCGAGCGCGCCCGCCTCCAGGACCGCTACTCGCTCCGCTGCGCGCCGCACGTGATCGGCGTCCTGCTCGACGCGCTCGACTTCGCGCGCGCCATGATCGAGATCGAGATCAACGGCGTGAGCGACAACCCGCTCGTCGACCCCGAGAGCGGCGACGTGCTCCACGGCGGGAACTTCTACGGCGGCCACCTCTGCTTCGTGCTCGACGGACTGAAGGCGGCCGTCGCCAGCGTGGCCGACCTCGTGGATCGCCAGCTGTGCCTGCTGTGCGATCCGGCGACGAGCGCGGGCCTGCCCGCGAACCTCGTCGCCGCGTCCGGGCCGTCCGCGGTGACGCACCACGGGTTCAAGGCGATGCAGATCACCTCCTGCGCGCTCACCGCGGAGGCGCAGAAGCTCACGATGCCGGCGAGCGCGTTCAGCCGCAGCACCGAGTCGCACAATCAGGACAAGGTGAGCATGGGGACGATCGCCGCGCGCGATTGCCTCCGCGTGCTCGAGCTCGCCGAGACCGTGGCCTCCGTCCACACGCTCGCTCTGTGCCAGGCGGTCGACCTCCGCAACGGCCAGGCGGGCGCCGTGCGCAGCCGCGCGCTGCGCGACGCCGTGCGGAAGGCGGTGCCGATGAACGTCGCCGACCGCAGGCAGGACGGGGACATCGCGCGCGTGCTCGCGCTGCACGAGGCGGGCGATCTCCCGGTGGGCGATCTCGCGGCGGAATGAGCGAGCGCCTGCACGAGAGCCACGTCGAGCTCGAGGTCCCGTTCCACGACGTCGACGCCCTGCGGGTCGTCTGGCACGGGCACTACTACAAGTACCTGGAGCTCGCCCGCACGCGGCTGCTGCGGTCGCTCGGGCTCGACGCCGGCGAGCTGATCGGACCGCGCTACCGCTTCCTCGTGATCGAGTCGCGGTGCCGCTACGCCTTTCCGCTCTTCTACGGCGATCGCGTCCGCGTGTCGGCGTGGCTGAAGGACGTCCGCAACCGGATCTTCATCGCGTACGAGGTGACGAACCTGACGCACGCCCGCCGGGCGGCGCGCGGCCACACGGTGCTCGCCACGCTCGACGCCGAGGGGCGCATGCTGCTCGAGACGCCGGAAGAGATCCTGAAGCGGATCCACGCGCCCGTCGGGCCGGCCGCGTGAGGCGCGCCTGCCTCGCGGCGGTCGGGGCGCTGCTCCTGCCCCTCCTGGCGCGGGCGGAGCCGCCCGTGATCCCGAAGGGCACGCTCACGCTCGAAGAGCTGATGCACCACATGGCCACGACGACGGGCGTGCGGGCGGCCTTCCACGAGACCAAGGAGCTCGCCCTGCTCGAAGCCCCGCTCGAGAGCGACGGCGAGCTCTACTTCGTGCCGCCCGACCGGATGGCGCGGATCACCACGCGCCCGGGCGCGTCGACGCTCGTGATCGACGGTGCGAGGATGTCGTTCCGCGACGAGACCGGCGCCACGGATGTCGACCTGTCCGCGAGCCGCGTGGCGCGCACCGTCGTCGAGAACTTCGTGGTGCTCTTCAACGGCGATCTGCCGGGCTTGCGCGAGCGCTACCACGTGGACTACTCCGCCGACGGCGCCCGCTGGCGGATGCGGCTCGTTCCGAAGGCCGCGCCGCTCTCCCAGTTCATCGCCGAGGTGTCGCTGCGTGGAGATGGACCGGCGCTCGAGGAGATGGTGATCGTGGAGCGCGAGGGCGACCGCACCGTGACGCGCTTCCACGACATGGAGACCGGAGTACGCTTCGGGGCGGACGAGCTGGCCCGGCTCTTCCCGCAGGGCGCGTCCCCGACGAAGCCGTGAAGCCGCGCGTCTCGTTCGTCCTCTTCGTGCTGGTGCTCGCTTCCGCGACGATCGTCGTGGCCACGCACCTCACGTTCGGGACCAACGTCACCAACCTGATGCCGGCGGGCCGGGCCGGCACGCTCGCCGACGTGTCGCGCCGGCTCACGAACAGCGAGCTCTCCCGGAACCTCGTGCTCACCGTGGCCGCTGGCGACCCGCAGACCGCGCGCGCCGCCGCGCGCGAGCTGGCCGAGGCGATGACCGCGAGCCCCGAGGTGGCGTGGGTGCGCACGGGCGTCGACGAAGGCCAGATGCAGGCCGTCTACGAGCTCTACTTCCCGCGGCGCCACTACTTCGTATCCGAGGATCCGGAGCGCATCCCCGAGCTCACGACCGATGCCGCGCTGCGTGCGAACGGCGAGCGCGCCAGGCGCGACCTCGCGCTGCCGACGTCGCCGCTCGTGAAGCGCGTCGTGGCCGCCGACCCGCTCGGCGCCTTCCGCGCCGTGCTCGAGCGCTTCCAGGAGCAGCAGCCCGCGCTCGACCTCGTCGACGGGCAGTTCATGTCGAAGGACGGCCAGCACGCCGTGATCTTCCTCGGGACCCACGCCTCGGGCTTCGACGGCGGCCGCCAGAAGGTCCTGCTCGCCGATCTCGACCGCGCATTCGCCGAGGTGAATGCGCGTCATGGTGGGACGCTCGTGCTCGAGAAGAGCGGGCCCATGGTCTTCGCGGTGGCGGCGGAGCGGAGCATCCGGGCGGACGTGAACATGGTCGCCCTGTTCTCGATCGTCGCGGTCTTCCTCTGCTTCCACCTCTTTTTCCGCTCCGGACGGAACCTCCTGCTCACCGCGATCCCGATGCTCTCGGGGCTCGTCGTGGCCACCGGGCTCGGCGTGCTCGTGTTCGGTCAGCTCGACGGTCTGACGCTCGGCTTCGGGGCGGCGCTCATCGGCGTGGTGATCGACTACCCGACCCATCTGCTGTGCCACCTCTGCTTCTCGCCGCACCGCGACCGTCCGAGCTGGCTGCTCCGCCGCATCACGCCGGCGCTCGCGCTGGGCGGCCTCACGACCGTGGCGAGCTTCGCCGGGCTCGGCCTGACCACCTTCCCCGGCTTCCAGCAGATCGCGTTCTTCTCCGTCGTGGGCGTCAGCGTGGCGATCGCGGTGACGCTCTGGGTGCTGCCGCCCCTGATCGTGCCGGCGGTGCGTGTCCCGGCGGCGTCCGCGTTCGTGGCCGACGTCCTCGGCCGCGCCGTTCTTGCGGTCGCTCCCTGGCGCAAGACGATGGCGGCGATCACGGTCGCGTTCGCGCTGCTGTCGATCCCGCTGCTGTCGCGGCTCGTCTGGGTGGACGACCTGACGAAGCTCTTCCGCATCGATCCCGGTCTCCTCCAGGAGGACCAACGCGTACACGCTCGTGTGACGCGCTTCGACACCGGGCGCTTCGTGATCGGGCTCGCGCCCGATCGGGAGCACGCGCTCGAGCTCGGCGAAACGGTGGCCGCGCGCCTCGAGCCGCTCGTGGCTCGCCACGACCTCGACGCCGTGCGCTCGATCCGCAGCTTCCTGTGGTCCGACCGGCGGCAGCGCGCCAACCTCGCCGCGCTGCGTGCGGACCCGACCCTCCCCGCGCGCGTACGCGTGGCGTTCGAGGAGGCGGGCTTCCGGGCCAACGCCTTCGACGGCTTCGAGCACGCCCTCGCCGCCGACCCGCCCCCGCCGCTCACCTTCGAGGACCTCGCCGCCTCACCGCTCGGCGATCTCGTGCGGCCGCTGCTCGTGCAGGTGGGCGACGAGGTGGCCGTCGTGACCTACCTCCAGGGCGTCCGCTCGCCGGACGCCGTGCGCGCCGCGCTGTCGGGCCTCGCGGGCGTCCACTTCTTCGACCAGAAGCAGTTCATGAACGACATCTACGCGGCGTTCCGCACGACGACCCTCCAGCAGCTGTTCATCGGAAACGGCCTCGTGATCGCGCTGCTCCTCGCGCGGTATCGACGGGTGCGGCCCGCCTTCGCCGCGTTCTTCCCGTCCATCCTGGTGGCGCTCGTGGTGCTCGCGCTCCTCGCCGCGTTCCACGCGGAGACCAACCTGCTGCACATCGTCGGCCTCGTGATGGTCACCGGGATGGGCGTCGACTACGGCATCTTCGTGGTGGACAGCGTCGAGGACCCGGAGGAGATGGGCATCACCATGCTCTCGGTGTTCCTCGGCAGCATCACGACGGTGTTCACCTTCGGCGTCCTCTCCGTCTCGCAGCACCCCGCCCTGCGCGCGCTCGGCGTGACGATCGGCGGCGGCATCTTCCTCTCGTTCGTGTTCGCTCCCCTCGCGCTGCTGCTGCTCCCCGCGCCGGGAAGGCCGAGCGATGCGTCGTAGACTCCTCACGCGCCGCCTCCTCCCCGCGCTGCTCGCGGCGTGCGTGGTCGCGGCGCTGGGCTGTGCAGCGGCGGGGCTCGCGATCGCGAGGGCGCTCCCGGACGCCGGCCCGGACTGCCCGGGACCGCTCGTGCCGGTGGACGCGCTGCCCGGCGACTTCGTCGTGCGCCAGAGCGCCCGCGTCCAGGGAGACGCGCTCGACTGGCGGCTCACGCTCGTGACGCAGAAGCGCGGGGACACGCTCGTCCTGGTCGGGCTCGAGACCCTCGGCGGGACGGCCTTCGTGGTGACCCAGCACGGCACCGACGTCGACGTGCAGCGTCCGCGCGGGCGCCTCCCGCTGCCGCCCGAGAACCTCCTGCACGACGTGTACCGCGCACGCTTCGTGCCCGGGGATGCGGGCGAAGCGGGCGTCGCCGTCGAGCGTACCAGCGACGGCGGCGTGACCATCCGCCACCCGGACTGCGGCTACACCACGACGCTCGTCACGCTCGAGGAGAGCGCGCTCCCGGCGCGCTCCGAAGGTCCGCCGTGACGCTCGCAGGTCGGACGATCGTGGTGACGGGCGCCACGGGCTTCCTCGGGCGCTATCTCGTGGACGCCTTCCTCGCGCGCGGCGCGCGCGTCGTCGCGGCCGTCCGCAACGTGGAACGCGCGCGCGACCAGGCCGCGCGCGGCGTCGTCCTGCGACGGGCCGATCTCGCGGAGCGCGAGCGCCTCGTGGACGCGTTCGCCGGCGCCGACGCCGTCGTGTCGAACGCCGCGCTCCTCTCGCTCCGGCCGCGTGCGTGGCGTGAGTACCTGCGCGTCAACGTGGAGGGCACGGAGAACGTGTACGAGGCGATGGCTGCGGCAGGCGTCCGTCGGGCCGTGCAGATCTCGTCGGTGGCGGTCTACCGCGGTCACTCGCCCCCGGTCGTCGAGGACCACCCGCGCCTCGACGCGTCGGTGCGAGGCAGCCGCTTCAACGCCTATCCGCTCTCGAAGGCGCTCTCCGAGGAGGCGGCGTGGCGGATCGCCCGTTCCCGGGGCATCGCCCTCACCGTGCTGCGCCCGCCGGGCATCTACGGCGCCTTCGACACGAACTTCACGCGCGTCCACAAGCTCCTCGTGACGCACGCCCCGGTCGCGCCGTACCCCGTCATGCGCCTCTGCATGGTCTATGCGGGCGACGTCGCGGAGGCCGCCGCACTCGCCCTGGAGCGCCCTTGCGCCGAGGACCGGGCCTACAACGTCACGGGGGACGACCTGACGACGTGGCAGTTCGCGGCTGCCTGGCGGCAGGCAGGCGGCAAGTCGGCCCGGCTCCTGCCCGTCCCCGTGCCCTACCGGCGGATCTACTCCAGCGAGCGCGCCCGCCGGGAGCTCGGCTGGAAGACGCGGAGCTACCGGGAGGGGATCGAGGAGTTGCTCGTCACCGAAGAGGCCGCGGGTGTAACCTAGAAGGGAGAGGTTCGGGCCCGGAGCCCCCCATGAGATCGCCTGCCCTCCCGACCGTCCGGATCGCCCTCGCTGCGCTTCTCCTCGCGGCGTCGGTCCTCCTCGGCCCCCTTGCCGCCTCCGCCGACTCCCTCGACTGGCGGACCGTCCGCAGCGACGAGGGCCGCTTCAGCGTCTCGATGCCCGCGTCGCCCCGCCCGGTCTCGGGCCACGAGGAGACCGCGGTCGGCTCGATCCAGGAGTCCGGCCTCGAGGTCGAGGCCGGCGGCCTCTCGCTCAAGGTGCAGCACCACGACATCCCGCGGCTCGGCTTCATGCTGCTCTCGCGGGACGGGCTGCTCTCGCTCGTGGTGTCGCGGCTGATGGAGGAGCGACACGCGCGGGTGGAGCGCGACGAGCCCGTGCTCGTCCACGGGCATCCCGGCCGCGCGCTCCGCTACGCTCGCACCGACCAGGGCGATCGGCTCGAGGAGGCGTACGTGGTGCTCGTCGGTCGGCGGCTCTACATCACCACGGCGGGTCCGGCCGACGATCCCGACGCACGCGACGCGATCGCGCGCTTCTTCTCGTCGTTCGACGTCTGGGAGGACGGGCAGGGGTGAAGCATCCGTTCCGGTTCGGAGTGCAGCTCTCCGAGCTGCCGGCCGACGGTTGGGCGGCCCGTGCCCGCCGCATCGAGGAGCTCGGCTACTCGTCGCTCGTCTGCCCGGATCACTTCGGCTCGCAGTGGGATCCGACGGTGCTGCTCACGGCAGCCGCCGCGGTCACCACGCACCTGCGTGTCGGTGCCCTGGTGTACGACGTCGACTACCGCCACCCGGTGATCTACGCCAAGGAGTCCGCCGCCCTCCAGCTCGTGTCGGGCGGGAGACACGAGTTCGGCCTCGGCGCCGGGTGGATGGAGAGCGACTATCTCCAGGCCGGCATGCCCTACGAGCGGCCCGGCGTGCGGATCGAACGCCTCAGCGAGGCGCTCGAGATCATCCGCGCGATGTGGACGCAGGAGAAGACGAGCTTCGCCGGGAAGCACTATCAGATCCGCGACATCGCGCAGGCGGCCCGGCTGCCCGCGGGCTCGCGACCGAAGATCCTGATCGGCGGCGGCGGACCCCGCGTGCTGCGGCTCGCAGGCCGGCTCGCGGACATCGTGGGCATCAATCCCTCGCTGCCCGAGGGGCGCATCACCCCGCGCACGGCGGCGGAGCTCGCCCCGGAGCGCGTGCGCGAGAAGATCGGGTGGGTGCGCGAAGGTGCGGAGCGGGCCGGGCGCGCGCTCGTGGACGTCGAGCTGAACGCGCTGGTCTTCATGACCGCGATCGCGGACGACGTGAAGGGCCTGCGTGGCGCGCTCGCGGGGAACGCCGGCACGACCCCGGAGCAGATCGCCGCATCGCCCAACTTCTTGACCGGTCCGCCCGGGGAGGTTCGCGACCGTCTGCACCAGCACCGCGAGACCTACGGCATGAGCTACTGGGTGATCCAGGGCGGCGATTTTGCGGTGGTGGAGAAGTTCGCCGAGGCGGTCGTGCAGCCGCTCAGCGGGAAGTAGGCCGCGGCTCCGACCCGAGCGGGGCCGGGTCCGCAGGGACCCGCGGCGCGAGGCGCGCCTTGCGGACCCGTCTCACCGCGAACTCCGCGACGAACGTGGCCGCCATCGCCAGATAGGTCAGCGCTCCGGTGTAGAGCGCCCACCAGTCGAGGGGCGCCGCGAGCGCGAGCGCGCCGATCACGAGCGCATTGGCGGCGAAGAACACACACCAGGCAACGGTGGCCTGCCGGCAGTGACCGGTCATCTCCTCCCGGAAGCCCGGGCCCGAGATGCGGCGGGCGAAGCGTTCGATCATGGGCGGTCCGCGGCGCAGCGTGTCCGCGAAGACGCCGAGCAGCGCGAGGCTCGGCAGGGCGGGGATCAGGAGCAGCGCGGTGGGCGCGTCCTGCGCGAGGGCGAGTGCCGCCGCCGCGCCCGCCGTCGCATGCTGGACCAGGAGCGGCCGCGCCGGCTCGTGCGCCACGAGCCGGCGCGCGGCGAACGACAGCGCGAGGAACGCGAGCAGCGCGGCTGCCGCGGGTCGCGCGCCGGCCCGCATGAGCAGCACGCGCAGCACGAACGGATACGCGACGAGCGCAACGACGGCGGCGGCACCCACGCCCGCACGCCACCCGCCGGGCGCGCTCCTCACGCCTCCCACCGCACCACCTTTCCCGATGCGGTCGTCGGGATGCACTCCACGGGCTCGAAGCGCCGGGGGACCTTGTACGCAGGGAGCCGTTCGCGGCAGAAGGCCGTGAGCTCGGCGGCGGACGGCGGCAGCGCGGGGTCGACGGGCTCGAACTCTGCGACCGGGATGTCTCCCAGGTGCGGATGGGCGCGGGCCGACACGCGGCTGCGTCTCACGCCGGGGTGCGATTCCAGCACGGCCTCGACCTCCTCGCAGAAGAACTTCATGCCGGCGAGGTTGATGCGGTTCGCACGGCGGCCGGCGAGGTGGAGGTCGCCGTCGGCGTCGAAGTAGCCTTGATCGCCCGTCCGGAAGCCGTCCGGCTCGAGCACCTGTCGCGCTGGCGTCCATGGGGAGAGGTACGCGTCGAAGAGCCCCGGTCCCCGGAGGCAGAGCTCGCCGGTGTGCTCGGGCCCGGGCGCGCCGACGGGCTTGCCGTCTTCGCCGCGCAGCCAGACCTCGTAGCCTGGCAGCGGGCGGCCGAGCGCCTCGGGCTTCGCCGCGGCGCTGGCGAGGTTCATCACCGGCAGCCCCACTTCGATGATCCCGAGCGCCTGAACGAGCGGCCGCTCGAACCGGGCCCGGAACGCGGCGGCGATCGATGCGCGCAGCCCTTCCGTCGTCGACACCGCAAGGCGTAGAGCGTCGAGCCGCGTGCCGGACGCATCCCTGGCGAGCAGCTGATGGTGGAACGGCGACGCGTAGAGCACGGTCGCGCCGGCGCGCGCGCCGAGCTCGAGAGCGGGCCGCGCGAGCGAGCCCGCGGGCAGCAGGACGGCAGCCCCGCGCGAGAGATAGAGGAGGATCGACACGACGAAGTGATGGGCCATCGGGAGGAGCCAGAGGACGCGATCGGCGGGTCCGATCCTGAGCCCCCGGTTCGCGGCCTCGAGGCGCGCGAGGATCGCTCCGTGGCCGAGGACGACGCCCTTTCGCCGGCTCGTCGTCCCCGACGTGAAGCGCAGGTAGGCGGGCCGCAGCGCGCGGAAGGCGGCGTCGCCCTGCCCGTCCGCCGGCGCCACGTCCGGGATGCGAGCCAGCGCCGGCCCGCCCGCATCTTCCGCGCCGGGGTCCGTCACCAGCTGGTGGAGGTGGGCCTCGCGCACGTGCTCCTCGAGCGCACGGCTCGCCGTGTCCTCGGGAATGGGCGCCAGGCAACCCCCCGCGGCGAGGATCCCGAGCGCGCTCTCGACGAAGGCGCGTCCCTGCTTCGCCACGAGGCCGCAGCGGTCCCCGGGTGCGAGGCCGGCCGCGCGGAGGCGCCCGGCGAGCGCATCGGCCCCGGCCACGAGCCGCCCGTAGGACACGACCTCGTCGGGGCCGCCGTCCTGCCGCGCCACGACGAGGGCCGGCGAGCCGGGCTGCGCGCGCCCGTGGGCGCGCACGAGATCGAGCACCGTCATTCCGTCGCGTCCCCTCCTGCGAGCCGGTCGATCTCCTGCCGCACCCGCGCCGGCGCCACCGCGGCGAGCGCGACGTCCGTGTCGGCGGCCAGTGCAGCCGCGACGCCGATCGCCTCGCCCGTCGCGAGGGCGGTGCCGATCACGCGCAGCGCGCCGAGCGCTTCGTGGGTCGCGGAGACACAGCGCCCGGCCATGCCGAGGTTCGGGTGCGAAGCCGACACGAGCGCGCCGAGGGGTATGCCGCAGGCGCCCGCCGGATGGTCGAACGCGGCGCGCGTGTGGTCGTGCCAGAGCTCGATCGGCCAGCTGGAGAGGGCGACCTCGTCGCCCCGGCGGCGGCCCGTCAGCACGTCGTCGCGCTCCATCACGACGGCGCCGGCCAGTCGGCGCGTCTCGCGCACCCCGACCCGGCGCGGGAACGCTGCGATCTCGCAGCGCTCGAAGCCCGGTCGCGACTCGCGGAGCAGCGCCACGACCGCTTCCGCCCACTTGCGCGACCGTGCGCCGAGCGCGTGGAGGTAGTCCTCGTCGAGCGGATCGTAGGGCCGGCCTTCGAGCCGCGGAAGGTTGAGCGTCACGTAGGCCTCACCCGGCTCGGCGCCCGGTCGCACCAGGACGGACTCGCAGCCCGGGGGCAGGGTCCGGCGCCGCGCGGCGCCCGCGACGGCGGCGGTGATCTGGAGGCGCCCGAACCCCGCCAGCGCGTCGGGTTCGACGCCGCGCGCTGCGAAGATGTACGACGGGGCCTGGAGCTGCTCTGCGGGCGCTTCGGCCAGCGGGGCGCCGCCGCAGGCGCCGAGATTCGCGTCGCCCGTCGCGTCGATCGCGACGCGCGCCGTGACGCGTTCGCGTGTCGCGCCGGTCGCGAGCTCGAGCGTGCTCGCGTCGCGCGCCTCGCGAGCGAGCACCGCGCCAACGAGCGAGCACCGCGTTCGCACGTCGAGCCCGGGCTGCGCATCGCACGCTTGGGCGGCGAACCGCTCGAGCGCCGGCGGGAAGATCGGCAGGACCCAGACCCTGCCGGCGCGTTCCGGCGCGGCCGCGCCGCCCGCGCGCGCGAGCCCGCGCGCGAAGCGCTGCGGCAGGCCGGGGTTCGACGGCACGGCGTCGCCGGCGTCGGCCGGCAGGTAGAGGCCGCAGAACGTGTGCACGAGGGCGTGCGCCGCGTTGCCGCCGAGCGCCGGACCCCGCTCCACGAGCAGGGTGCGCGCACCACGCTCCGCGGCGGCGAGCGCGGCGGCCAGCCCGGCCGAGCCGCCCCCCACCACGACGACGTCGTAGCGCTCCGCTTCGCTCACGCGTCGCCCGCGCCACCTGGGAGGTCGGCGGGAACGCCGATGAGATCGGCGGGAACGCCGATGAGATCGGCGCGCAGCCGTTCGCGGAACACCGTGAGCTCGGAGGGTGAGAGCACGCCCTCCTGGCGCACGTGCACCGCGTTCAGTCTGCCCGCGCGCAGGCAGAGGATCAACGCGGATCCCGGCTGGGCCATGACTCCGGCCGCGTGGAAGCCGTTCTCGATCGGAGCTCCACAGAAGTGCGTGAGGCCCGGCAGGAACTCTCCGGTGTATGCGAAGAAGAACGACGCCAGCTCGCCGCGCAGCGCGCGGGCCGCCATCCACGCGTAGGCGCGCTTCGGCGCCCAGCGGGCGTAGTCCAGGGCTGCGGCCCCGTTCTCGAGGAAGCCCTCCTTGATGCGAGCGAGCCGCTGCTCCTTCAGCGCCGCGAGGAGGACTGCGAAGTCCAGGATCTGCTCCGGGAAGACCTGGAACCAGAGCATCGACACGTGGGTGCGGAAGATCGCGGCGGGAACGCCCTTCGGGCGCAGGTTCGCCACCACCGGGACGACGAAGCTGCCCGGGGACACGCCCCGCGCCTGGAACACCGCGTGGTGCGCGCGGATCGCCGCCGCGAGATGGAACAGGACCGGCGTCAGGAAGCCGGCCTGCTGGTTCGCGCGCGCGACGACGCGGCGCGTCTCCGTCTCGTCGAAGTCCAGCAGGTCGGGCGTCACCGCCTGGCGGGCGCGCCGCAGCGGCCCCGCGAGCGAGCGCGGCGGCACCCGCGCGAACTCCGCGATGCGCGCCTGGTAGGCCCGCGCGCGCAGGCCGCGCGCGCGCGGGCCGCCGCCCGGCGCGTCGGAACGCGCGCGGGGGATCGGCGCGGTCGATCCGGCGGGAGCGCCGCCGACGGCCTCCTCTGGACCGAGGTCGCCGGGCTTCCGGTCGCCGCGATGGCACGCGGCCAGCCACTCGACGAAGCGCTCGCTGCCCGACCCGTCGAGGAGGCAGTGCGCCCAGGTGAGCGCGAGATCCGTTCCCCCGGCGCCGCCGTCGTACGGCACGACGTCGAAGCGGAGGAGGTCGCCCCGCCGCAGGTCGAAGGTGTCGTTGAGCCGGGTCACGAACGCCGCGGGCAGCGTCGCGCTCCGCGCGCCGCCGTCGGGATGGAGCACGATCCGCGGCACCGCGTCGGGGCGGGCTCGTGGCGTGTCGTACACGGGCGGCAGGCACCCCCATGGGCGCACGACGGGCGCGCGCACGATCGGGTTCTCGCGCGAGACGCTCGCCACGAGCGCGCGAAAACCCGCGAGGTCGAACCCCGGTCCGAGCCGGAGCACGAGCTGTGAGAGGTGGCTCGCGCCGTGGAGGCGACGCGCTTCGGCGTCGAACGCACGGAGGAAGCAGTCGGCCCCGGTGAGCGGAATCGGCGCGGCGTCTTGCCACGCGCTCATGCGATCTTGCGCTGCAGCTCGTGGACGCAGGCCGCCAGGGTCTCCGCGCTCTCCAGGTTCTCGGGCGTCAGCAGCCCTTCGTCGACCCAGACGCCGGTCTGCTCCTCGATCGCGAGCAGGAGCTGCGTCACGGCGAGCGAGTCGAGGCCGGCCTCGACGAGATTCGAGCGGGGGGTGAACTCGCTCCCGACGGAGAGGAGCTGCGTCCGCAGGATGTCGTAGACGATCCTTACGAGCTCCTCGTGGCTCGGCGTCGGCAAGGGGTCGCTCTCCTCCGATCTGCGCTGCGACTGTAACACCCGGGTCGCCGAGCGCGCCGCGGGGGGTTTGGCGAAGTCCGGCGCGATGTTAAGGTGCCCGCCATGGTGGAGATCCCGCCCGGAGGGCTGCGCCGGATCGCGATCGTCGGAGGGGGTCCGGCGGGGTCGATGGTCGCTGCCCTGCTCGCGCGCCGGGGTCTCGACGTCACGGTCTTCGCCCGCAGCCAGCGCCCGCCCCTGGTCATCGGGGAATCGCTCGTTCCAGCGGTCGTCCCCTACCTGCGGGAGGTCGGCATCGAGGAGGAGGTCGCGTCCTACGGCATGTGGAAGCCGGGCGCGACGTTCACGTTGAACCCGGACGAGACGATGAGCTTCACCTTCGCCGACGTGCGCAAGGCGATCACCAGCTACTCCTACAACGTGCCGCGCGACCGTCTGGACGATTCGTTCCGCGAAGCTGCGCGCCGTGCCGGCGCCAGGCTTTGCGACGTGAACGCGCGCGTCGAGCGCGACGGCGCGGGCGAGCGTGTGCGCCTCACCGCCGAGACGCTCGCCGCCGGAGGGCTCGAATCGCAGCCCGACCTGGTCGTCGACGCCACGGGGCGCGCCCGGCTGATCGCCACGACGCTCGGCCTGCCGGCCGAGAGCGGACCCCGGCGCGACACCGCGCTGTTCGCGCACCTCGAGGGCGTCCCGCTCGTGTTCGACGGCCACGTCCACACCGACCGGATGGACCGCGGCTGGTGCTGGCGGATCCCGCTCCCCGGCCGGACGTCCGTCGGGATCGTGGTCGACTCCGAGCACCTTCGCCGCTTCGGCGACACGATCGAGGAGCAGTTCGACACGCTGCTGCGCAAGGACGGCACGACGGGCGCCTGGGGCGGCGAGGTGAAGCGGCTCACGCCCGTCCTCAAGTACACGAACTACCAGCTCGTCACGACGCGCGGCGTCGGCCCGAACTGGGCGCTCGTGGGCGACGCGTTCGGCTTCATCGACCCCGTCTTCTCGAGCGGGCTCCTCGTCGGACTCGACGGTGCGGCGCACCTCGCTCGCGCGATCCTCGATCCCTCGCCTGCGGCGTTCGCGAAGTTCGAGGCGCACGTGATCGACCACCTGCGCGCCTGGCACCGCGTCGTCGGGTACTACTACGACGGCCGCCTCTTCACGCTCTTCAAGATCGGCAGGTACGTCGAGAAGTCCTGGGCCGGGAAGCTCCTCAACTGGCACTTCCTGAAGCACATGCCGCGGATCTTCACGGGCGAGGCCACGACGCACCGCTACAGCCGCGGCCTCCTCGACTTCATGGCGCGCTACGGCCTGGCGCGGAACGATCCGTCGGCGCTCGCGGTGCGATGAATGCAGACGAAGCGCGCCGCATGAGGTTCCACCGCGAGTCGCGCTCGGAATCCTACGACGCAATCGTGATCGGGAGCGGCATCGGCGGCCTCACGACCGCGGCGCTGCTCGCGCGCGAAGGCCGCCGCGTCCTCGCGGTGGAGCGGCACGACCGCCCCGGAGGCTACGCACACGGCTTCCGCCGGCGCCGCTACCGGTTCGACTCGGCCGTGCACCTCATCGGGGGCTGCGAGCCCAGCGTCTTCGAGGGCGGGGGGCTCGTCGACCGGGTGCTGCGGGCGGTCGGCGTGCGCGACGAGTGTCGCTTCCTGCGCGTCGACCCGTTCTACGGGGTGAGCTTCCCGGGCTTCGAGCTGCGCGCCCCGGGCGCGCTCGACGAGTTCGTCGAAGCGCACGTCGAGGCGTTCCCGGACCAGCAGAAGGGGCTGCGCCAGCTCGTGCAGCTCTGTCTCGACATCCGCCAGGAGGCGCAGCGCGCGCCGGACTTCCTCTACGTCTCGGACCTCGCGCGCCTGCGCAAGCTCTATCCGACGCTCGTGCGCTACCACCGCGCGACGCTCGGTCGCGTGATGGACGAGCAGATCGACGACCCGCGGCTCAAGGCGGTGTTCTCGACGCTCTGGCCCTACCTGGGCCTCCCGCCGTCGCGCGTGTCGTTCCTGTACTGGGCGACGATGCTCACGAGCTACGCCGCCGACGGCGCGTACTCCTGCGAGGGCGGCTTCCAGCGGGTCGCCGATGCGCTGGTGAAGGGCCTCGAGCGCGCAGGCGGAGAGCTGCTGCTGAAGAGCACGGTGCGTCGCATCCTCGTGGAGAACGGGCGCGCGAGCGGCGTCGTGCTGGAGAACGGCCAGCGCATCTCCGCGCCGATCGTCGTCTCGAACGCAGATGCGCGTCAGACCTTCGAGGAGCTCGTCACCGCCGAGCACCTTCCGCCCACCTTTCTCGCGAAGGTGCGCCGGATGCGGACGTCGGTGTCCGCCTTCGTCGTGTATGCGGCGGCACGGCTCGACGTGCGGGCGATGGGCGCCTGCCACGAGAACTTCCTCTACACGAGCTGGGATCACGACGGTCACTACGCCGATCTGTGCGCAGGCAGGCCGTCGTGGCAGACCGTCACGATCCCGACGCTGCTCGACCCGTCGCTCGCGCCGGCCGGCGAGCACACGTTCATCCTGACGACGCTCCTCCCCGCGGATCCCGGCCGCTCCTGGCGCGAGGGCAAGGAGGCGCTCACCGAGCGCATGCTCGACGCCGTCGAGCGGCGCTTCCCCGGGTTCCGCGCGCACCTCACGTTCTGCGAGAGCGCGTCGCCGCGCACCATGGAGCGGTACACGCTCAACCAGGGCGGGGCGATCTACGGCTGGGACCTCGCTCCCGATCAGGTGGGTCCGGGGCGCCTGCCGCCGGTCGCCCCGGTCGAGGGCTTCTATCTCGCGGGCCACTGGACACGACCGGGCGGCGGCGTCTACGGCGTGATGACCTCGGGCGTCGAGGCGGCGCGCCGGATCACGGGCCTGTCGAGCGACGCGCTGCTCGAGCCCGCGACGCGGGAAGACGGCGCCTAGTGGCCCGGCACGTCCTGGTGACGGGCGCCTCCCGCGGCATCGGCCGGGCCATCGCCGTGTCGCTCGCGCGCGCGGGCTTCGATCTCGCCCTCAGCTACCGCAGCAACGACGCCGCCGCCGCCGAGGCGCTGCGTCTCGTCGAAGCGGAGGGCGCGCACGCGCGTCTCCTGCGCTTCGACGTGGCGGACCGTGCGGCCACCGCGGCCGCCCTCGCCGACGACCTGAAGGCGCACGGCCCCTACTGGGGCGTCGTGCTCAACGCGGGCCTGCACTCCGACGCGCCGTTCCCGACGCTGAAGGACGACGCCTGGGACTCGGTGATCCGCACGAATCTCGACGGCTTCTACAACGTCCTGAAGCCGCTCACGATGCCCCTGGTGCGCGCCCACGAGGGCGGCCGGATCGTGACGCTCTCGAGCCTCTCCGGGCTCGCGGGCAACCGCGGACAGGTGAACTACAGCGCCGCCAAGGCCGGCCTCATCGGCGCCACGAAGGCACTGGCGCAGGAGCTCGCGAAGCGGGGGATCACCGTCAACAGCGTGGCGCCTGGCTTCATCGACACCGAGATTCTCGAAGGCCTCCCGATCGACACGCTCGTGGAGCGCATCCCGATGCGCCGTCTGGGCAAGCCCGAAGAGGTGGCAGCGGTGGTGGCCTTCCTGTTCTCCGAGGGCGCGGCCTACATCACGGGCCAGGTGATCTCGGTGAACGGCGGAATGTACTGACCCACGCGCGTCCCCTCGCCCCCGGAGCCGGAGTTGCTTGCAGTTCGCGGTTGCAATGGCCGGGGGGACTGCCCCCGGCCCACGGACGGGGTTGCTTGCCGGCACTTCTTGGCGCGCAGGTCAGCTGACGGGCGCGGCCAACGTGATCCTCGCGGATCGGAAGTGCGTTGAATGATCCCTTTACGCTCGTTAGCTTCCGGTCGCCGCGCCCCGTCTGTGACCGCATTCGACACGACGCACTTCCAAGATCCTTCGTCACTCATCCCGCACGATGTGCTCGGTCCCGCGAGGGGCGAATCGGATGACCAGCCGCGAACGCTCTCAGCTCGAGCTCTCGGGTCAACGATCCCAGAGGCGACGGGGCATGGACCTGGGAAGCGGCGCTCCGCAGCAGCGATCAGCCATGCGGACCTTTGGTTTGTTTGCCGGCATCGGCGGAATCGAGGAGGGCTTCCGAGCGTCGGGTCACGAAGCTGTCGGTCTTTGTGCCACTCGAGAGATGGTGCAACGAATTTCATAGACTCGTAGTTCGTGCAGTCGGGAGCTCCGCTCGCGCGCGCCGCTACGCCATCCGGGGATCACCACCCGGCCTAGCGTGCGCGGAGAAGTCCGGACCTGTGGCCACTCGTCATCGACTGCTAGCGCGCAGAGAAGTGCCGGGAAGCAACCAGGCCTGTGGGCCGGGGGCAGTCCCCCTGGCCGCGGAGCCGCGCGCGCGTGCGGAGCAGTCGCTCTCGCAGAAGGCCGACCCCGGGGCTCCTATGAATCGGACCCAAGTCGCGTGTCTGTGCGGAAGGCGGCTTCCCGCACACCCCCGACTCCGACCGCGCGCGCGGCGGAGCGGACAGGGGGTGCCCCCGGCCAGAGCAACCGGGGCCTGCAAGCAACTCCGACTCCGGCGGGCCGCCCCTACGACATCCCCATCATGTCGGCGAAGTTGCGCGAGTAGAAACGCTCTTTGGTGTCTTCGCCCAGACCGCTCAGCGAATCCTCGAAGCGCTTCAGCGGGTCCTTGCCGCCTTCGGGGTGCGGATAGTCCGAGGAGAACAGGAACAGCTCCGGACCGGCCTGCTCGATCATCCAGCCCACGGGCTCCGTCGGGAACGGCGTGAATCGCACCTGGCGACGGATGTACTCCGACGCGGCGAGCGGGAGACGCAGGGCGGGCTCCGTGCGTTGGAACGTCTGCTGCGCGATGTCGATTCGCTTCAGCCAGGGCACCACCCACATCGCGCCCTGCTCGATGCAGCCGCCTCGGAGGCGGGGGTATGTCTCGAAGACGCCGTCGAGCGCCAGGCACGAGAGGAAGAGCTCCGGCGGCATGTGGATCGCCAGATAGTCCTTCGAGCGGATGTTCTCGCCGCCGCCGAGGAAGTCGGTCGTCGGCGGCTTGCCGTTCGCGTGGAACGACTTGCGCAGGGGACGGCCGCCGCCGCCGATGTGCAGCATGAAGGGCACGTTGGCTTCCTGGAGGCGCGCCCAGACGCCGTCGTAGTCGGGATGCGTCGGCGACTTGTCGCGGGCGGGGTGCGACGGGACGTGCACCGCACCGCAGCCGAGCTCGATCGCCGCCTCGACCTCCTGCGCCGCGCGCTCCGGGTCGCCCCAGGGCACGAAGCCCACTGCGACGAGCCGCGGGTCGTGCTTGCAGAACTCGGCCATCGCGCGGTTGTGCGCGCGTGTGCCGCCGTAGTGCAGCTCGGGATCCTCGGACGCGAACTGCGACGCCGCGAAGGTGCTGAACACGAGCTGCTTGTCGAAGCCGAGGAGATCGAGCGCGCGGCTGCGCTCGGCGGGATCGAATGCCCCGAGCGCCGACCACCCCTTCGCCTGCATGAGGTGCGCTTCGAGAGCGCGCGCGGCGGCTGCGTCGCCGCGGCGCGCTTCGGCCTGGCGCACCGCTTCCTCGGCGAGCGCGCCGGCGGCGCCCAGGTACAGCGGACGGATGCGTTCGCGGATGCCGGGGTCGGCGTACTGCACCAGCCAGTCGCCGAGCTCCATGATGTGGCTGTCCGCGTCGTAGTAGGTGCGGCCTTCCGCGTAGGGCATGGGGGCTCCTTCCGTGGCGCCGTTCTACGGTAGCGCTTTCGCCACCGCGTGAACGGCGTGCTGCGATGCAACGCGCGCGCGGAAGAGCATTTCGAGCTCGCCGTCGCGTGGCCGCGCGTCCCCTCGCCGAACGCCGGTCGCCGCTAGCCGAAGATCGGCGGCCGTCTCCCCCGCCACGGCCGCGCGGTCTCGAGTTGCGCCGCGAGGCGCAGGAGGGTGGCTTCGTCGCCGTAGCGCGCGGCGAACTGCATGCCGAGCGGGAGGCCGTCGCTCGACCACGCGAGCGGAAGCGAGATCGCCGGCTGGCCGGTCATGTTGAACGGCGCCGTGAACGGGAACGACTCCGCCTGCCGCTCGTTGATGAGACGCGGCTCGACGCGGACCGGATCGATGTGCCCGATCGGCGGTGGCGGCGTGCCCATGACGGGGGACAGGAACACGTCCACGCGCTCGAAGAAGCGCGCGAGCTGGCGCGTGGTCTTCGAGAGCAGGCGCATGCCGCGCAGCACCTGCTCGCCCGTGAAGCCGCGCCCGCGCTCGACGATCGACCAGGTGAGCGGCTCGAGCTCGTCCTCGCGGAGCGGCCGGCCGAGCTGCTCGACGAGCTCGCTGACGCTCGCCGCCATGTTCGCCGACGACACCGGCGCGAGAGCCAGGTAGAGCAGCCGCTGATCCACGTCGAGGTTCCGTTCGTCGACCTCGTGTCCCAGCTCCTGGAGCAGGCTCGCGGTGAGCTCGACGGCGGCCTGCACCTCCGGGTGCAGCGGACGGCCGTCGGGGCGCGCGGAGCTCCAGGCGATCCGCAGGCGCTGCGGCGGACGCCGGATCTCGTCGAGGTAGTCGCGTTCCTTCGGGAGGGCGGGGAACGGCGGAGACGTCTCGGGGTCGCAAGTCGCATCGAGCATGGCGGCGGCATCGCGCACGGTGCGCGTCACGACGTTGTGCACGGAGAGGCCGAGCGCCCGCAGCACGTCCTCGGGATACACCGGATTGCGATCGCGCGTCGTCTTGAGGCCGACGAGCCCGCAGCACGCTGCCGGGATGCGGATCGAGCCGAGCCCGTCGGAAGCGTGCGCCATCGGCACCATGCCCGACGCGACGGCCGCGGCGGCGCCGCCGCTCGACCCGCCCGCGATCCGGTCGGGGTTCCAGGGATTGCGGCAGGGTCCGAAGAGGCGGCTCTCCGTCGTGCCGGTGATGCCGAACTCCGGCGTGTTGGTCTTGCCGGCGAGGACGAGCCCGGCGGCGCGCCAGCGCTTCGCCAGCTCGCCGTCCTCCGCGGGCACGCGGTCCCTCAGCGCGACGCAGCCGTCGGTGCGCGGCATGCCGGCGACGTCGCAGTTCAGGTCCTTCACGAGGAAGGGGACGCCCCGGAACGGCCCTTCCGGCGGCCCGGCGGCGGCGGTCCGACGCGCCGAGTCGAACGCCCGATGCACCACCGCGTTCAGCTTCGGGTCGTGGCGCTCGATCCGCTCGATCGCCGCTTCGAGCACCTCGGCGGGCGAGACCTCGCCGCGACGGATCAGGTCGGCGAGCGCGAGCCCGTCGTGGTCGGCGTACTCGGAGAAACCCATGGCGCCTCCTCTGTTCCGCGATCCTACGCCCCCGGACCGCCGAGGGTAAGGGCGGCGGGGCGCGCTGCCGCCGCGACGCGTTAGGATGCGTGCGTGCCGCCGTCCTCCCGGTTCGCGCTCGTCATCTTCGACTGCGACGGCGTTCTCGTGGACAGCGAGCGCATCTCGAACCGCGTCTTCGCCGAGGCGCTCACTGCGGTAGGTCTGCCGCTGACGCCCGCGGAGACGATGCGCAGGTACATGGGCCGCTCGATGGCCTCCTGCCGCACCCTGATCGAGGCCGAGCTCGGTCGCCGTCTCGGCGACGCCTTCTTCGCCGGGCTCCAGGTGCGCACCTTCGAGGCCTTCCACCGGGAGCTCCGGCCCGTGGACGGGATCGCGGAGGCGCTCGACCGGATCTCAACGCCATTCTGTGTTGCCAGCAGCGGCGAACACGAGAAGATGCGCACGACGCTCGGGCTCACCGGTCTGCTGCGGCGCTTCGAGGGCCGGCTCTTCAGCGCGACCGACGTGGCGCGGGGCAAGCCCGCCCCCGACCTCTTCCTGCACGCCGCTGCGCGCATGGGCGCCGACCCGGCGCGCTGCGCCGTCGTCGAGGACTCGGCGCTCGGCGTGGAGGCGGCCGTCGCCGCGGGCATGACGCCCTTCGGCTACGCGTGGCACCGGGACCCGCGCGCGCTCTCCGCTGCGGGGGCCCGGGTCTTCGATCGCATGGAGGCCCTCCCGGACCTCCTGGCCGCGCAGGGCGCGCCGTCCGAGCTTCTGCCCGCGCGCGAGCGCGCGGTCTGAGCCCGCGCGCTCTCTACACGAGCTCCGGCCCCGCGATCCCGCGGTCGCGCGCGTGGGCGACGAGCCGCCGCAGGCCGCCGCGGAAGTTGTGCGCGCGGAAGCCCTCCTTGCGCATCCGCTCCGCGAGGTGCGCGCTCTTCAGGCCGAACTCGCAGTACAGGACGTACGTGCGGGCGGGGTCGAACCTGGGATACGCGGCGAGCGCGTGCCCGAGCTCGAGGAAGAGCGCGCCGGGCCAGTGCCAGGCCTGATGGGCGGCGCGGGAGCGCAGGTCGATGACGGTGGCGCCGTCGGGAACGACGTCGATCTCGAGATCCGCGAGGCCGGCCGCGACGGCGTCGGGATCGACCGACCGCAGGTCGATCACCTTCCGCGTCGTCACGGCGGCCTCGATCCAGCCCGGCTCGAGCTTCGCCTCCTCCGCCAGTACGGCCGCGAGCGACGCCTCGGTGGCCGGGTGCGAGGGCACGAGCGCGCAGTACTCGCCGACGACGGACGACAGGTCATAGGTGCCGATCGAGCGCGCGATCGCGAGGATCTCCTCCTTGTTCATGCCGATCACGGGGCGCAGGATCGGGAGCGCGGTCGCCTGCGTGATGACCGAGAGATTGGTGAGCGTCTGGGACGAGACCTGCCCGAGCGCTTCGCCCGTGACGAGCGCGAGCGCGCGGCGCTCGCGCGCCACGGCTTCGGCGGCGCGCACCATCAGCCGCTTCAGGACCACCTGCCAGTAGCGGGGGTGCGCGCGCTCGCGCAGCGCCTGCGAGACGCCCGAGAAGTCGACCACGTGGAGCCGTGGCGACGTGCCGTAGGACCAGCGGTCCGCGAGCGTCTTCATCACGCGGACGACGCCCGCCTCCTGCACCGCGCCGCCGAGATTGCAGAGCACGTGGTCGAGGGCGACGCCGCGCTTCTGCATCAGCCAGGCAGCGACCGCGGAGTCGAACCCGCCCGAAACGAGCGCGACCGCGCGTCCGCCGACGCCGAGTGGGAGCCCACCGGGGGCGAGCACGCGCTCGGGGAAGAAATACGCCTGTCCCTCGTACAGCTCGACGAACGCGGTGACCTCGGGGTTCGACAGATCGACGCGCGCCGCGCCGGGCAGGAGCGCGGTGCCGAGCGCGAGCTCGACGTCGCGCGAGCCGAACGCGGTCGGGCTGCGATCGCCGACGCGGCGCGCCCGCACTGCGAAGCGCCGCCCGCGCACGCGGTCGGCGAAGATCTCGACGCCCGCGCCGACGACGTCGTCCAGCGTCGTCGCCGGGCGACGCAGACAGAGCGACAGCGACGAGAGGCCGAAGACGCGGGCGAGCGCGTCGACCGCGGAGGCGCGCTCCGCCTCGACGAAGATCCGGTTGTGCGTGCGGACGACGCGGGCGGCGATGCCCTCCGCGCGCAGCGCGTCCTTGGCGTTGCGCACGAGGCGTTGGACGAAACGCGCCTGCGTCGGTCGCGACTTCGTGCCGATGTCACCCGAGAGCCGCAACAGCACGAGCTGCGGCAGGGCCAGGGATTCGGGCTGCGTCCCCACGAAGACCTCCCGCATGCCTTTGGAGGACTATAGACTCGGAGCGTCACGAGGGGGTGTGCGATGCCCTGGTGGGCCTGGCTCGTGCTCGGGTTGATCCTGCTCGGGGGTGAGATGGTCACGCCCGGGGGCTTCTATCTCCTCTTCTTCGGGTGCGGCGCGCTCGCGGTCGGCCTCCTCGGCCTCGGAGACCTCGGGACGCCGGTCTGGGGCCAGTGGCTGCTCTTCACGCTGCTCTCCCTCGCGCTGGTCGCCGTCGTGCGGCCCCGGATCGTGGGACGGCTGCGCGGCGCGGGCTCCACGATGGACGACACCGTCGTGGGCGAGTGGGTGCTCGTGGAGACGCCGATCGCGCGGGGCGCGATCGGCCGCGGCGAGCTCCGCGGCTCGGTCTGGACGGTCTGCAACGCCGGCAACGCGGCGCTCAACCCCGGCGACCGCTGCCGGGTCGAACGCGTGGAGGGCCTCACCCTCCACGTCCGGAAGGCGGAGGCTTGAATGGAGCTCGGTCCCATCGTCGTCGTGCTCGTGCTCGCGCTCCTGGCCGTGGTCGTGTTGGCGAAGACCGCGACGATCGTCCCGCAGCAGGAGGCCTTCGTCGTGGAGCGGCTCGGCCGCTACAGCAACACCCTCCAGGCCGGGTTCCACATCCTCGTGCCCTTCGTCGACCGCATCGCGTACAAGCACTCGCTGAAGGAGATCTCGGTCGACGTCGCGGAGCAGAGCTGCATCACCAAGGACAACGTGCGCGTCGAGGTCGACGGGATCCTCTACCTGAAGGTGATGGATCCGGAGCGCGCGTCGTACGGCGTGGCGGACTTCGGGTTCGCGATCACGCAGCTGGCCCAGACCACGCTGCGCAGCGAGATCGGCAAGATCGAGCTCGACCGCACGTTCGAGGAGCGGACGCAGATCAACCAGTCCGTGGTGTCGGAGCTCGACAAGGCGACGGCGCCGTGGGGCGTCAAGGTGCTGCGCTACGAGATCAAGAACATCACGCCGCCGCGGGAAGTGCTCGCGACGATGGAGAAGCAGATGACCGCCGAGCGGACGAAGCGCGCGGCGATCCTCCAGTCCGAGGGCGAGCGCGACGCCAAGATCAACGAGGCCGAAGGCGAGAAGCAGCGCGTCATCAAGGAGTCCGAGGCCTCGAAGATGTCGAAGATCAACGAGGCGCAGGGTCAGGCCGAGGCGATCCTCGCGGTCGCGACGGCGACCGCCGAGGGCCTGCGCAAGACGGCCGACGCGCTGCGCGTCGAGGGGGGCGTGCGCGCGATGCAGCTCCGCATCGCCGAGGAGTACCTGGTCAAGTTCGGGGAGCTGGCGAAGGCCGGGAACACCTTCGTCGTGCCCGCGAACCTGGCGGACCTCGCGAGCATGATCGCGCTCGCGACCGGCACGTTCCGGCGGGAGGGCGGCGGCCCGACGGGACCGCTCCCGTCCTCGGGGAGCTGACGCGACGCGGTGGCGGCGACCCTCCACGGGCCGGCCACCCCGTCCGGCGCCGCGGTCCCACCTGACGCTCCGCGCGCTGCCGGAGCTGGCAGGCTGCCTGGGGTGCTGAGGCTCGGGCGCTCGGGCCGCGTGGGCCCGCCAGCGCGTCGCCGGGCCAGTGCCGCGATTCCCCCACAGACCGGAGAAATCGACGCCGTGGTGCGTCTCCAGGCTTGACGGAGCCCGCTTCGGCGTGGGATGACACGGGCGCCGTAATCCTGGAGGGGGCGTCTTCGTCATGAAGCTCGACCGGCTCGCTGCGCTCGGATTGGTGGTGGCTCTCGCGGTTTCGGGATGCGCGTCGGGCGGTGGTGGGAGCGGGCTCCGGCCGCTCTACTGCGGCCTCGGCGGAGCCGTCCTAGGATCCGGCCTCGGCGTCGTGACGCAGGGCGAGATCCACGGCTACAACGCCGGCAGCTCGACGCTCGGCGCGGGCGCTGCGATTGGCGCGGTCGCCGGCTGGCTGGTCGGCTCGGGCATCTGCCTCCTGTTCTACACCGAGGAGGAGAAGAAGGAGCCGCCGAAGCCGGAGCCGCCGCCCCCGCCGAAGCCCGAGCCCCCGCCGCCGGTCAAGGAGAAGATCGTCCTCCGCGGCGTCAACTTCGACTTCAACAAGGCCACGATCCGCCCCGACGCGCAGGTGATCCTCGACGAGGCGGCCAACATCCTGAAGCGGAACCCGGACGTGAAGGTGAACGTCGACGGCTACACCGACGACATCGGAACGCCCCAGTACAACCAGAAGCTGTCGGAGAAGCGCGCCGCTTCCGTGGTCGACTACCTGGCGAAGCAGGGCGTCGAGAAGACGCGGCTCACGGCGCGTGGGTTCGGGGAGACCAACCCGGTCGACTCGAACAAGACGCCCGAGGGGCGCGCGAAGAACCGGCGCGTCGAGCTGCTGACGAACTAGGTCCAGCCTGCGGGCGGCGCGGCTAGCGAAGACCCGCCGCCCGCAGGTGGTCGACCTCGTTGAAGTTCACGAGCGCCCAGACGGCGCCGTGTTGGCCGAGCGGACGCGCCTGCACCACGGAGTAGGACGCGAGCTCGCTCTCGAATCGCATCCACTCCCACGGGACGGGCCGCACGTCGAGCAGGTGCGTGAGCAGCACCGCATTCGTGCCGCCGTGCGCGACGATCACGATCGACAGCCGGCGTGGCGGGAGCTCCCACACCGTGAAGTCTCCGCGGCGCGCCGGGGTCATGCCGTGACCGGCCAGGAGGCCGGTCGCGCCGTCCGTCACCCGCGCGTGGAATTTCCGGAAGCTCTCGCCCCGGGGCCAGCCGTCCCAGTGTTCTTCGAGGGGGCGCCGCATCGCCTCGAGGAAGAAGTGGTCGACCTCGACCTGCGTCATGGCGGGCGTCTCGATGCCGATCTCCGCCAGCGCAGACGCCGTCACCGGGGCCAGGCCGGTCGCGCGCGCGAGCGGGGCCGCAGTCTCCCGCGCGCGCCGGAGCGGGCTCGCGTAGATCGCATCGATCCGCTGGCGGGCCAACGCCGCGGCGGCTGCCTCGGCCTGGGCCCGGCCGCGCGCCGTGAGGCCCGCGTCCTCCACCGAAGGCCCGCCGTCGGGCCACCAGTCCGGTTCGCCGTGACGCAGCAGCGTGATCTGGACGGCGGCCTCCTCGCGCAGGCGCGCCTCGCGCCGCGCCTGGGGACCGGGGTCGGGGCGTGCGGCGCGGCCCGCCGCGACGCGCGGCGTCACGGATGCAGCCCGAGCGCGCAGCCGTCCTTGCGCCGATCGCTCGCGCCGACGAGCAGGCCGCCGCCCTCGCACGCGATCGCCTGTCCGCCCCCGAACCGGTCCAGCATGACCGCGCCGGGCTCCTCCACGCCGTGGCCCCAGCCACGCAGGACGTCGGCGAGCCGCCCGCCTTCGTCGACGGGCGCGTCCGGCGACTCGATCGAGACCTTCGCTCCGGACTCGAAGCGGAAGCGCGGGCGGTCGATCGCCTCCTGCGGGTTCAGGCCGAAGTCCACGACGTTCGAGACGAACGCGAGGTGCGCCTGGGGCTGCACGTCGCCGCCCATGATCCCGAACGCCATCCAGGGCGCGAGGGTGGTCTCGTATTCCCGGAGCAACAGAGCCGGGATGATCGTGTGGAACGGGCGCTTGCCCGGCGCGAGCACGTTCGGGTGAGACGGATCCAGCCGGAAGCCGGAGCCGCGGTTCTGGAGCAGCACCCCGGTGTCGCCACACGCGATCCCGGAGCCGAAGCCGCCGAAGAGGCTCTGGATGAACGACACCACGTTCCCGTCGGCGTCCGCCGTGCACAGGTACACGGTGTCGCTCGGGCCGAGCCCGGACGAGACGCGGGGGAGCGCGCGTGGCCCGAGCAGCGCCGCGCGGCGGCGGGCGTAGGCCTTGTCGAGCAGCTCCGGCACGGGGACGTGCGCGTGGTCGGGGTCGGCGACGCAGGCGTCGCGGTCGGCGAACGCGAGCTTCACGGCCTCGATGCGCCGGTGCCAGTCGAGCGCGCTCGTCGCGGGCGCCTCCTTCGGGTCGAAGCACTCGAGGACGTTGAGCGCGAGGAGCGCCGCGAGACCCTGACCGTTCGGCGGCAGCTCCGCGACGGTGACACCGCGATAGGTCGTCGAGATCGGCGTCACGAGGTTCGACGTGTGGCCCGCGAGATCGGCGGCGGCGAAGAGCCCGTCCTCGTCGCGGGACGTCCCGACGATCGCGTCCGCGATCCGGCCCGAGTAGAACGCCCCGGCTCCGCCTTCCGCGACGGCGCGCAGCGTTGCGCCGAGGGCGGGATTGCGGAAGCGCTCACCGGCGCGCGGGGCACGGCCCCCCGGCGCGAAGGCGGCGCGGGCTGCGTCGTTGCGCAGGGCGCCGAAGCGCACGAGCAGGTCCCAGTAGTGCGCGACGAGCTCCGTCACCGCGAAGCCGCGCTCCGCGGCGTCGATCGCGGGGGCGAGGGCCTCGGCCAGCGGGAGGCTGCCATGGCGCCGGGAGAGGGTGTCCCAGGCGTGCACCGCGCCCGGCACCGTCGCGGAGAGGATCCCGTTCGCGGGCACGCGGTCGAGGCCGCGCGCTCGGTACGCCTCCACCGTCGCCGCGGCGGGCGCTCGCCCGCTGCCGTTCAGTCCGATCAGGCGCCGTTCGGCGGCCGACCAGAAGAGCGCGAAGGCGTCCCCACCGAGCCCGGTCTGCATGGGCTCGACGACGCACAGGGCGGCCGCAGCGGCGATCGCCGCGTCGATCGCATTGCCGCCGCGCCGCAGCAGCTCGACCCCCGCGGCGGCTGCGAGCGGAACGCTCGCGCAGACCATGCCGCTGTGCGCCAGGACGCAGGAGCGCTCGCTGCGCAGGGGAGACGCGAGATCGCGCCGCAGGGAGGAGAGCATGGACGCCGATCCTAGCCGCTGCCTCCGGGACGCGGAGACCCGGGAGGCGCGGGCGGCGACAGAGAGGCACGGGTGGCTGGATCAAGCAGCACCTCCGCCCGGCCGATCCCTTGGCCGGAGCCGGGCGTCCGAAGCCGGAAGAGGAGCGCATGGCCGACAGTGGTTCCGCATCCCCCCGCCCGGTCGCGGGTGCCCGCGGCCCCTCGGGCGGGCTGGAGGACGCCAAACCGGAGGACTTCGCCGCCGGGGGCGCGCGCGCGGACACGTGGGCCTCGACTCCGCGGACCGGCGCGGGGCAGGTTCCCTCCCGCTACCGGGTCCACCTGCTGCCCGACGCGAAGGTTACGGAGCGGGGCGTGGTCTACCGGCGCGGCGAAGACCGGTTCCTGCTGGTGTGGTCGCGCATCGAGCGCGCGCTCGCGGCCGAGGTGGGCGAGCCCGAGGGCGTGCGTACGATCGTGTTCGATCTGGCGCTCGAGCTCGTGGGGCCGGAGTGCGTCGTGTGTCGCCTCGACGCCGAGCCCGGCGAGGACGCGAGCGCCCTCGCGCGTGCGATCCAGATCGGCGTCGGTCGCGATCGCTGCTCCCCCTCGCTACGCGCGCTCGCGACCGAGGGGCTCCCGACCCGCTGCTATCCCGACCTCGACACCCTGACCGAAGCGAACCTCGAGTCCATCCGATTTCAGACCTGATCGCCAGCCGCTAGCCTGCCGCCCGTGGGTGGACGCGTCGACGTGCAGCGGGAGGGCGCCCTCGGGTGGATCGTCTTCGACCATCCCGAGCGCAGGAACGCGATCTCGGAGGACATGTGGCGTGAGATCCCGCGCGCCGCGGCCGAGCTCGCCGCCGACGATGCCGTGCGGGTCGTCGTGCTCCGGGGTGCGGGCGACGTGGCGTTCGTGTCGGGCGCCGACATCTCGGAGTTCGAGCGCATCCGCACCGGAGGCGACGCGGCCGGCGACTACGACGCGCTGACCGACCTGGCCTTCTCCGCCCTCTCGGACCTCCCGAAGCCGGTCATCGCCCTCGTCCACGGCTTCTGTGTCGGAGGAGGTCTCGCGCTCGCCCTCACCGCGGACCTGCGTTACGCGAGCGATGACGCACGGTTCGCGATCCCGGCGGCGCGCCTCGGGCTCGGCTACGGCGAGGGAGGCATCCGGACGCTGTCCGCGCTGGTCGGACCCTCGGCCGCCAAGGAGATCCTGTTCACCGCCCGCCTCTTCGACGCCAGCGAGGCCCTTCAGCGCGGCCTGGTGAACGGCGTCTACCCGAAGGCCGCCCTCGAGGAGGCCGTGCGTGGAGCCGCCCAGGGCATCGCGTCCAACGCCCCGCTCACGCTCCGTGCCGTGAAGCGGGTGCTGCGGGAGCTGGCCCGGGACGAGCCCGCGCGCGACCGGGCTGCAATCGCCGGCGCCATCCGGGCATGCTTCGACAGCGACGACTACAAGGAGGGCATCCGCGCCTTCCTCGACAAGCGCCGCCCGCAGTTCCGCGGGCGCTGACCCACAGCTCCCCTTCCGCCCGATCGGGCATTGACTTGCGGCGCGTGCCGAGGAAGCTATGCGCCACCCAGGTCACCTTGTGCGCGCCAGTCCCTGCCGGCGCGCGGTCGAACGGGCGGGTGTCCCGTCCGTGGCAGAAACGCATTTCGCAGGAGAGGGAATCCGAGGATCACATGAGCCAGAGTCCGGTTGTGCGCATCGCGTTGGCGTCGCTGGCCGCGGTCACGATGGTGACGGCGGTGGCCTGCTCGAAGAAGCCGAAGGAGGAGACCGCTCCGACCACGGCGCGCGACTTCAACGAAGGGCGCACGAGCCCCGAGCCGACGGGTCCGCAGCGCAGCCCCGATCTCAAGACGGTCTACTTCGACTTCGACCGGTCCGACATCCGCGAGGATCAGCAGCCGGTGCTCCGCGGCAACGGCGATGCGATCCAGAAGCACTCGGACTGGAAGCTGGTGACGATCGAGGGCCACACCGACGAGCGCGGCACCGAGGAGTACAACCTCGCGCTGGGCGATCGGCGCGCGATGTCCGCCAAGACGTTCCTCGTGAACCTCGGGATCTCGTCGAGCAAGCTGACGACCGTGAGTCTCGGCAAGAGCCAGCCTGCGGTGGCGGGCCACGACGAAGCGGCGTGGGCGAAGAACCGCCGCGACGAGTTCCTGTACTCGAAGTAGACGCGAGGGGGGCGGGCCGGGAGGCCCGCCCCCGCCTGCCTCCCGCCCTGCCCGCGCGGCGGGGGCCCGCCGTTCTCGTGCACTGACGCGTGGTTGACCCCCGCGAGAGCCCGGTGATACCGTCGCCGGCATCCACCTCCCCGAGGTTCCACGCATGCCCGTCCATGGCGGAAAGCTCGCCGCTCGCGCGCTCAAGCAAGCCGGCGTCGAGTGCATCTTCACGCTCTCCGGCGGCCACATCATGCCGATCTACGACGGCTGCATCGACGAGGGCATCAAGATCGTCGACGTGCGCCACGAGCAGGCCGCCGTCCACGCCGCGGACGCGTGGGCGCGCTGCAATCCCGGGAAGATCGGCGTCGCCGCCATCACCGCCGGACCGGGCGTCACCGACGGCGTCACCGGCGTGGCCAACGCCTGGCGCGCGAACTCGCCGATCCTCGTGTTCGGCGGGCAGGGCCCGTTCGCGAACCTGCGCCGCGGCTCGCTGCAGGAGATGGACCACGTCGGCGTGATGAAGCCGATCACGAAGTGGGCAGACGCCTGCTACGACACCAAGCGCATCCCCGAGTACATCGAGCTCGCCATCCGTCACGCGGTCTCGGGCATTCCCGGCCCGGCGTTCCTCGAGATCCCGATGGACGTGTTCATGGGGCAGGCGGAGTGGGAACAGGCGCCGATCCCGCGCATCCGTACGGCGCCGCCGCGCCTCTCGCCCGACCGCGTCGAGGTGCGGCAGGCGCTCGAGCTGCTGAAGCAGTCCCGCAAGCCGATGCTGATGGCCGGAACCAGCGTGAAGTGGTCGATGGCGAGCGCGGCGATGAACGCCTTCCTCGACGAGACCCACATGCCCGCGTACACGAACGGCATGGGCCGCGGCACGATCCCGCCGACGTCGCCGCAGTACCTGAACCGCTCGCGCCGCGAGGCGATGAAGCAGATCGACCTCATCATCCTCGCGGGCTCGCTGCTCGACTTCCGTCTCGCGTTCGGCAAGACCATCCCGACGACGGCGAAGATCATCCAGCTCGACATGGACGCCACGCTGATCGGCACGAACCGCGGCGCGGACGTCGGCCTCGTCGGCAATCTCGCGTGCGCGTTCGAGCTGCTGCTCGAGGAGATGAAGAACTCCGGCGCGCGCCTCGACTTCACGCCGTGGCGCGACGAGCTCCGCAAGGTCGAGATCGACGCCGAGAAGAAGGTCGAGTCGGCGCTGAACAGCGACGAGACTCCGATCGATCCGCAGCGGATGTGCCGCGAGGTCCGCGACTGGCTCGAGACGCTCGGCGACACCATCGTGGTCGGAGACGGCGGGGACATCGTCGCCACGGCCGCGAAGATCCTGCCGGTGCCGCGCGAAGGCGCGTGGATGGACCCGGGGCCCCTCGGCACGCTCGGCGTGGGCATGCCGTTCGCGCTCGCCGCCCAGCTCGCGCACCCCGACAAGCGAGTCGTGATCGTCTATGGCGACGGCTCGTTCGGGCTGAACGGCTTCGAGTACGACACCGCCGTGCGTTTCGGGCTCCCGATCATCGGTGTCGTGGGAAACGACGGCGCGTGGGGCCAGATGATGCGGCCGCAGGGCGCGGTGTACGGGTGGGACCGGCTCACCGGCACGCTTCTCAACTACACCCGGTACGACAGGGTGGTCGAGGCGCTCGGCGGTCACGGCGAGCACTGCACGCGTCCCGAGGAGATCCGCCCGGCGCTCGACCGCGCCGCCGCCTCGGGCAAGCCGGCCTGCGTGAACGTCGTGCTGAGGCAGGACCGGCAGTACAAGGGTGGGATCTACGTCTAGCGACGGATCCCGTCCTTCGAACGCCCTCGCCCCGCTCGACGTCCGCACCCTCGCGCCGGAGGCGCTCGGCCTCGACGCCGGGGCGCTGCGCGCGCTCGCCGCGCGGCTCGGGCCGTTCGCGGTCGTCGACCTCGAGACCACCGGTCTCGCGCAGGATCCCGCAGCAGAGCTGCTGGAAGTCGGCGCCCTGCTGATCGATCCGGACGCGGGCGAGGTCCGCACGGCCCACACGCTGGTGCGTCCCGCCGGCGGCGTCCCGCCGGCGATCCAGCACCTCACCGGCCTCTCCGAGTCCGACGTGGCTCGTGCCCCCGGGCGCGCGGACGTGGCGCCGGCGCTGGCCGCGGCGCTCGCCGGCCGCGCGCTGATCGCGCACAACGCGGACTTCGAGCGCGCCTTCCTGGCGCGCGACGTCTCGACTGCGCTCGACGGCGCGATCTACCTCGACACGCAGGATCTGCTCGCGGTCTCGCACCCCGACGCGCCCGATCTGCGCCTCGAGTCGTTCACGCGCGCGTTGCTCGGGCGCGAGGAGGAGCACCGCGCGCTCGACGATGCGCTCGATACCGCGCGCGTGCTCTCTCGCATCGGCGTCGGCGCGCGGAGCGGCGAGGCGCGCTACGTCATCGCGCGCGAGGCGCTGGAACGCTACGCGCCCGATTCGCCGTGGCTCGCCCTGCTCGCGAAGGCGGAGGTGCGGGACGCCGCCGACGCGCCGTCCGTCCTCGTGATCGGTGAGAGCGCGGAGACTCCGGTGCCGTTCGAGGAGGGCGCGATCGCGGCCGCGCTCGCCGACGAAGCGCGCGGTCGGCGACACTTCCCCGGGTATCGGGTGCGTGATGCCCAGATCGACCTCGCGCGCCACTTCGTGCGGACGCTTCGCGGGGGCGGCGTCCTGCTGCTCGAGGGTGGCACGGGCGTCGGGAAGTCGCTGGCGTATCTCGCCGCCGCCATTCCGTTCGCCCTCGAGCGCGCGGCGAGCGGAGCGCGCTCTCCGGTCGTGATCTCGACGCGGACGAAGCTGCTGCAGGACCAGCTGCTCGGGAAGGACATCGCCGCTGCAGCGCGGATGCTCGGGCATCCCGGGCTGCGAGCGCTCTCGATCAAGGGGCGCGCCAACTACGCCTGCGCGCGGCGCTTGGGCCGTACCCTCGACGAGGGCCTCGAGCCCCGGATCTTCGCCGAGGACCGCATGGCCTACGCGGTGCTCCTCGCGTGCGCGCGCACGCGGCCCCACGGCGAGATCGGCTCGCTGCCCGCGGCGCTGCGGCGGCGCTACCCCTCGCTGCACGGCCTGCTGCACGCCTCCGTCGCCACGCGCGCGGAGCAGTGCTCCCGCGAGCAGTGCGCGAGCCAGGGCGGGGCGTGTCCCTTCGCGCGCCGCCGGGCGGCACTGGCCGACGCACACCTGGTCGTCGCGAACCACGACCTCCTGCTGCGTTGGCCGCCCGACTACCCGGCGTTCTCCCACGTGATCTGCGACGAGGTGCACGAGCTCGCGGGCGTCGCCGACGAGGTCTACGCCCTCACCGTGAGTCCGGAGGACGTGATCGATCGGCTCGACGACGTCTTCGGCCGGCCCGCGGACGGCCGCGCCTCGGGCGCGCTGCTCGGCCGCTCGCGCGGCGCGCGCAGTGACGCGCTCGCGTGGCGGCGCGGGCTCTCGCAGGACCTCGCGGCGCTCGGGCGCACGCTCGCCGAGCAGGCGAGCGAGTTCGGCGAGCTCCAGGTCCCGGAGCATCCGGGCGCCGCATTCGCCGACGCGACGGCGCTCGCGGAGAACGCCGCCGCGCGGCTCGAGGCCGCCGCGGAGGCGATCGACACGCGGGCGACGGACCGGGCCGACGACGAAGGCGGAGACGGCGCGGCGGCGGGCGCCACGCGGGCCAGCGTCGAGCTCCGGGCGGCCGCCGGCACCCTGCGCCGGGCCCTCGGCGGCGCGGGCGGCGACGCCGTCGCGGCGTTCGAGAACCTGGGAGCGCCGCACGATCGCTGGCGCCTCGTCGTCCGCGCGGTGTCACCCGCCGAGGCGTTCCATCGGGCCTTCCTCGATCGCGTCGTGTCGTTCGCCGGCGTCTCCGCGAGCCTCTTCGTCGCGGGCGACGCGTTCGCAGCGCTCGGGGAGCTCGAGCTGGAGGAGCGTGCCCGCGACACGCTGACGCGTGCGAGCGTCCCAAGTCCGTTTCCGTACGCCGAGCACATGCGCGTAGTCGCGTTCGACACGCGCGAGGACCAGCTGGTCGAGGAGACCACGGCCGTGCTCGAGCACCTGGCCAGGCGTCTCGGCGGACGCTGCCTCGGGCTCTTCACGAGCTTGCGGCGCATGCGCGAGGTGGGCGAGCTGCTCGCCAGCCGCCTGCGCCCGGACGGCATCGAGGTGCTGCTGCCGCGGCGCGCATTCGACGATCCCGCAGCGCTGGTCGAGCGCTTCCGCCGCGGCTCCGCGGTACTGCTCGGCGCGCGCACCTTCTGGCAGGGTCTGGACATCCCCGGCGCCGACCTCCAGGCCGTCGTGATCGAGAAGCTCCCGTTCGAGGTGCCGAGCGAGCTGCGGCGCCGCCGCGAGGCGAGGCTCCGCTCGACGGGCATCGATCCGTTCGAGCGCTACGCGCTCGGCAAGATGCTGCTGCACCTGAAGCAGATGATCGGCCGCCTCGTGCGCACCGAGGAGGACCGCGGGCTCGTCGCGATCGTCGAGGGGCGGCCCGACCGCCGCTACTTCCGCCGCCTGCGCGACGCGCTGCCGCCCGGGTCGCAGGTCCGCGTCGCGACGCGTGCGGATCTCGACGCGCTGCTCGCGGAGATCGGCATCGGGGGACCGCGATGAACTGCCACGAGCTGGAGCGCGCGTCGACCACCGCCGGCCTGCCGGTGGCCCCGACCCTCGGTCCGACGCTGGAGGCCGCGCACGTGACCGGGCGGCGGGCGGTCGCGGACGGCCGCGTCGTGCTCGTCTCCGTGGTGGCGGTGTTCGTCGCGGTGCTGGCGAGCCTCGCGGCGTGGCTCCTGACGACACTGATCGCTGTCGTCACGCAGCTCGCGTGGTTCGGTCGCCTGTCGACGCAGCCGGCGTCCCCTGCGACGAACGCGCTCGGCCTGCTCGGTGTGGGCGTTCCCGTGATCGGCGGCCTGCTCGTCGGCATGATGGCGCGGTTCGGCTCCGAGAAGATCCGTGGGCACGGGATTCCCGAGGCCATGGAGCAGGTGCTCGTGAACGAGAGCCGGATTCCCCCCCGGCTCACGTTCCTCAAGCCCGCGTCCGCCGCGATCGCCATCGGCACGGGCGGGCCCTTCGGCGCCGAGGGCCCGATCATCGCGACGGGCGGCGCGCTCGGGTCGCTCGTCGGCCAGCTGCTCGAGACGACGCCCCAGGAGCGGAAGACCCTGCTCGCCGCGGGCGCCGCCGCGGGCATGGCCGCGACCTTCGGCACGCCCGTCGCAGCGGTGCTCCTCGCGGTGGAGCTCCTGCTCTTCGAGCTCCGCCCGAGGACCCTCGTGCCGGTCGCCTTCGCGGCGGCCACCGCGATGGCCGTGCGCGTGAGCCACGCCGGCAGCGCCCCGTTCTTCCCGATGCCCGCGCTGGTGACGCCTGGGAGTGTCGCGTTCGCCTGCTACGTGGCGATCGGCGCCGTGACGGGACTGGCGTCCGTGGCGGTGACGCGCGCCGTCTACGGCATGGAGGATGCGTTCTCGAAGCTGCCGATCCACTGGATGTGGTGGCCCGCGCTCGGCGGAATCGTGGTCGGCCTCGTCGGGCTCGTCGCACCGCGGACGCTCGGCGTCGGCTACGACAACATCGGCGCCCTGGTCTCGGGCCGGATCGCCGTGTCGGCCGCCATCGTGCTCTGCTCGTGGAAGCTCGTGTCCTGGCTGGTCGCGCTGGGCAGCGGCACGTCGGGCGGCACCCTCGCCCCCCTCTTCACCATCGGGGGCGGTCTCGGCGCCGCGCTCGGCGCGGCTGCGTCCCTCGCGTTTCCGGACGCGGGCATCGAGCTGCGCCTTGCCGCGCTGATCGGCATGGCCGCGCTGTTCGGGGGCGCGTCGCGAGCGGTGCTCGCCTCGGTGGTGTTCGCGTTCGAGACCACGCTGGCGCCGGGAGCGATCCTGCCGCTGCTCGGCGGCTGCACCGCGGCCTTCCTCGTGTCGTGCCTGTGGATGCGCGATTCGATCATGACGGAGAAGATCGCGCGGCGCGGAGTGCGCGTGCCGTTCGAGTACGCGGCGGACCATCTCGCGCACGTGCTGGCAGGGGAAGCGGCGACGCGCGACGTCTGCGCGCTGCGCGCGGATCAGACCGTGGGCGAGGCGCGTGCCTGGCTCGACTCGGGTGCGCGCGGCAGCTCGCACCAGGGCTTTCCGGTGCTCGACACCGAGGAGCGTCTCGTCGGCGTGGTGACGCGCCGCGACCTCGCCTCCCACGCCGCGTCCGGTGCGCCGCTCAGCGGGGTCGCGACGCGCCCTGCCATGGTGGTGCACGAGGACGACACGCTTCGGCAGGCGGCGGACCTGATGGCGCTCACGGGAGTCGGTCGGCTCCCCGTCGTCCGCTCGGACGCCCCCGATCGGCTCGCGGGCATCGTGACCCGCAGCGACCTCGTGGACGCGCACCGCCGACGCCTCACGGAGGCCCACTCCCTGCAGCCGGGCCTCGCGGCGCGCGTCCGCGCCTGGCGCAGCGCGCGGGCGCGCTCGGCAGCGAACCGCGATTCTTGACAAAACATGACTCCGGGTCATGATTTGACCTTCCGCAAGGGGAGGTGAGGATGGGCTTGTATCTGCACGGCGTCGGCCACTTCCATCCCGACACGGAGCTGACGAACGGGTTCCTCGAGGAGCTCGACATCGGGACCGACGACGCGTGGATCGTGGAGCGCGTGGGCATCCGCACCCGCCGCACCGTGCTCCCCCTCGACTACATCCGCGAGACGCGGAATCGCGAGCCGCGCGCGGCGCTGGAGGCGGCCACGTGGTCGAACGCGGAGCTCGCCCGTGGCGCCGCGGAGCTCGCGATCGCGCGCGCCGGCCTCGTCAAGGACGCGATCGGTCTGGTCATCGCGGGAACGTCGGCGGCGGACACCGCGTCGCCGGCCGAGGCGTGCAACGTGGCGCGCGCGCTCGGGCTCGAGGTGCCCGCCTTCGACGTCATCTCCGCGTGTACGAGCCTCTTCGCGCACCTCCACCTCCTCGCCGGCATGCGGCCCGACGCGCTCCCGCCGTACGTGCTGCTCGTGCTGCCCGAAGGTCTGACGCGGACGGTCGACTATTCCGATCGCACGGCGGCCGTCCTGTGGGGGGACGGCGCCGCAGCGGCCGTGGTCTCGACGCGGGAGCGCGCGCGCGCCCGGATCGTGGGGACGCGTCTCGCCTCGAGCCCCGCGGGCTGCGACAAGGTCCTCGTGCCCCGCCTTGGCCATTTCCGCCAGAACGGCCGCGCGGTGCAGGCGTTCGCGATCCGCCAGAGCGTCCGCACGCTCGAGGCGCTGCGCGCGGAGATCGCGCCGATCGGGCCCGACGACGACGCGCGCACGCCGCACTTCATCGGCCACCAGGCCAACCTCCGAATGCTCGAAGCGGTCTGCCGCGAGACCCGCACGCCTCCGGACCGTCACCACGCGAACGTCACGGACTACGGCAACACCGGCGCCGCGAGCGTCGCGAGCGTGCTCTCGATGCGCTGGGAGAAGTGGACGGACGCGGACGACGTCGCGCTCGTCGGGGTCGGGGCCGGCCTCACGTGGGGCGGGTGCATCGTGCGCTTCGGCGAACCCGCGTGAAGCAACGACCGGTCCGTCCGGGCCCGCGGAACGCGCGGACGCTGCCGGGCCCGATGACCGCGCGGCCGCTGCCGGGCCCGATGACCGCGCGGACGCTGCCGGAAGCGCGGATGCGGCCGGTGGACGCGCGTCGTCCGTTCCAGGATGCTCCAACGTGATGCTGCGTCTCGAGGAGAGCGACCGCTCGCGGCTCGCGGTCCAGCGCGCGGTGGGGTGGCTCCTCGCGCCGCTCTGGACGTTCGCCGTGATGGGTCTCATGCGGTTCGGCATGGGCTGGCGGATCGCCGGCATGGCCGAGGTTCGCGCCCGCTACCGCGCACTGCGGGAGGAGGCGGGCGCGCCGCTCCTGATCTGCGCGAACCACCTGACCCTCGTCGACTCCGGGCTGGTCGCGTGGGCGCTCGGATCTCCGGGCTACTACGTCCGCCACTTCTCGTCGCTGCCCTGGAACGTCCCCGAGCGGCGCAACTTCGCGTCCTCGTGGTGGAGCCGTGCGCTGATCTACGTGATGAAGTGTCTCCCGATCACGCGCGGAGGCGACCGCCGCGAGGTGGCGCGGGTCCTCGCGTGCGTGGGACACGTGCTCGAGGAGGGCGACGTCGTGCTGGTGTTCCCCGAAGCGGGGCGGAGCCGGAGCGGCCGGATCGACGTCGATGCGGCGGCGTGGGGCGTCGGCCGGCTCGTCGGCAGCGTGCCGCGGTGCCGCGTGCTCTGCGTCTACCTGCGAGGCGAGCGCCAGGCCGAGTTCAGCGACCTGCCCGCCCGCGGCGAGAGGTTCCGCATCGAGGCGGAGCTGCTCGAGCCGAAGTCCGATCTCGCGGGCCTGCGCCGCTCCATGGACCTCTCCCGGCAGATCGTGACGCGCCTGGCGGAGATGGAGGCCCGGTTCTTCGATGCCCGCGCGTAGCGACCGCACCCCGACGGCGCCGCCTCGGCCGCTGCGCTGCGTCGCCATCGCGAACCGTGGCGAGGCCGCGCTCCGGTTCGTGCGCGCCGTGAAGGCGCTCCGCGCGGAGGAAGGCGGGGAGCTGCGCGCCCTCGCGCTCTACACCGAGGTGGATCGCGGTGCGCCGTTCGTACGGCACGCCGACCGCGCCGTCGCCCTTCCGCCGGCCGCGTCCCCGGTCGCCGCGCACCTCGACCACGCCGGGATCCTCGCGGCGGCGCGCCGCGGCGGCGCGGACGCGATCTGGCCGGGGTGGGGATTCGTGGCGGAGGACCCGGACTTCGCGGACGCCGTCGTCGGCGCCGGGCTGGCCTTCCTCGGTCCGAGCGGCGACACGATGCGGCGGCTCGGAGACAAGATCGCCGCGAAGCGCCTCGCCGAGGAGCTCGGCATCCCCGTCGCGCCCTGGAGCGGCGAAGCCCTGACGCACGCCGATGCGGCGCGCAAGCACGCCGAACGGATCGGCTACCCCCTGGTGATCAAGGCTGCCGGCGGCGGCGGCGGCCGCGGCATCCGCGGCGTCGCGTCGCCGGCGGAGCTCGAGCCCGCATTCCGTCGGGCCTGCGAGGAGGCGCGCTCGTCCTTCGGGGACGGGCGGGTGTTCCTCGAGCGCCGCGTCTCTGCCGGGCGGCACGTCGAGGTGCAGATCGCCGCCGACGTCCACGGCCGCATGCTCGCTTTCGGCTGCCGCGACTGCTCGGTGCAGCGCCGACACCAGAAGGTGATCGAGGAGGCTCCGCCCGCAGGCCTCCCGGCGGCCCTGCTCGAACGCCTCGAGGTCGCGGCGCTCGCGCTGGCGCGGGCCACGGCGTACATCGGCGTGGGCACCGTCGAGTTCCTGGTGAGCGGCGACGACGTCTTCTTCCTGGAGGTCAATCCGCGCCTGCAGGTCGAGCACGGCGTCACCGAGGAGGTGACCGGCATCGACCTGGTGCGCCTCCAGATCCGGATCGCGCGCGGGGAGCACCTGCCGGAAGCCGCGCCGCGTCCGCGCGGCGTCGCGATCGAGGCCCGCGTCTGCGCGGAGGATCCCACGGCGGCCTTCCGGCCCGCGCCGGGCCGCATCGCGCGGTTCGACCCCCCGCTCGGCCCGCGCCTCCGCGTCGATGCCGGCGTGGTCGCTGGATCGGAGGTTCCCGCCGCGTTCGACTCGCTCGTCGCGAAGGTGATCGCAGTCGGCGACACGCGCGAGGAGGCGCGCGCGCGGCTCGTGGCGGCGCTCCGGGACTTCGAGCTCGTCGTCGAGGGCGGTGCGGCGAACCGCGGGTTCCTGATCGCGACCCTCGAGTCCCGGGCATTCCGCGCAGGCGGGGTGGATACCGACTGGCTCGATCGCGAAGCGACCGGAGCGAACGGGTCCGCGTTCGGGGCGGAGGCGCTCGTGGCGGCGGCGATCCTGGCCTATCAGCGCGAGCGCCTCGCCGCCCGCCGCAACTTCTACGCGGACACGACGCACGTGTCACCGTCCCGCGTTCCGCTCTCGGAAGGCCAGCAGGTCGATCTCGTGCACGCCGGCGAGAGCCACCGCCTCCAGGTGCTCGCGGTCGGCGCGTGGCGCTATCGCGTGCAGCAGGCGGGCATCACGGTGTCCGCCACGCTGCGCGAGGAAGGCCCGCACGCGGCCCGGCTCGAGCTGTCCGGACGTTCGCTGCGCGTGCTCTACGACGTGCGCGAGGGCGGGCTCCGGCTCGAGGTCGAGGGCGAGGCGCACGAGTTCGGAGGGCGCGGCGCGGGCGAAGTGCGCGCGGGAACGCCGGCCATGGTCGTGTCGATCACGGTCGTGCCTGGGGAGCGGGTCGAGGCGGGGGCGTCGCTCGGTGTGCTCGAGGCCATGAAGACCGAGATCGGCATCCATGCGCCGGTCGCGGGGGTCGTGCGCGAGGTGCTCGTCCGCCGGGGGCAGCAGGTCGCCGCCGGCGACGTGCTCCTGGTGGTCGATCCGGTTCCGCGCTCGCGCGCTCCGCGCGTCGCGCCGCGCGACCCGATCCGGCTCCCCGCGGAGGCGGACCCGCTCGACGCGCTCTTCGCGCCGGCGGAGGCGCCGGGAGCCGAGCGCGACACACCCGATCTGCGGGGCGCGCAGGCGCTCGATCCCGAGCGGCGACGCAGCGCGATCGCCGCGGCGCGCGACGAGATCCGCCGCGTCCTCCTCGGCTACGACGCCGACGCCGAGCGCGGCGAGAAGCTCGCTGCGTTCCTCGAAGCGCCGCTACCGGCCGAGTTGTCCCTCGCGTTCCGGGGCGAGCTGGCCGAGCTCCGTCACGAGATCTCGCTCTACGCCGATCTGGAGCAGCTCTTCGTCCGCACGCCCGAAGTGCGCGCGAGCGGCGAGGCGGAGCCGTCGAATCTCGCGCGTCTCCGAATGTACGTGCGGCGGCTCCACGCCGAGGGGGCGGGCATCGCCGAGTCGTTCCTCGAGATCATACGCACGGCAGTGTCGCACTACGGCGTGTCATCGCTCGCGCCCGGAGACGCGCTCGAGCGTGCGGTGCTCCGGCTCCTCGCAACGCAGCACACGCGGGCGCTCCGCGGGCGTCTCGTGCTCGGCATCGTACGGCGGATCACGGGTCTCTCCCGCGGGGGTCTGGAGCTGCGGGGCGAGACCGACCTCGAGCGCGCGCTCGCGCGGATTGCGGAGCTCCGGGGGGTCGCGAGCGACGCGCTCGCGGACGCCGCGCTCGAGGCCCGCTACGAGATCTTCGAGGCGGCCGGAGACCTCGTCGTTCCCGACGAAGGCGACGGACTCGCGCGCTCGCTCCTCGATCTCGATCCGCAGAGGCAGTGGGCGGCGCTCGACACGCATGTGCGTCGTCTCTATTCCCCGCTCGTGCCGGTCGCGCAGCGTCCCGTCCGCGAGGGCGGGCGGGAGCTGCTCCGGGTTCGGGTCGGCGACGGGCGACTCGTGCTCGCCGCGGCCGCACGGCCCGAGGAGGCAGCGGCGGCGGCGGGCGCGCTGCGGACGGCTTCCGCGCGGCTCTCCGAGACTCCCTTCGCGGCCGTGGAGCTCCTGGTCCCGTGCCCGCCGTCGGAGGGCGCCGAGGAGCTCGTCGCCGCGGTTCGGGAGGCCCTCTCGCCCGGCTTCTCCTCCGACCGCTTCACGCTGTCGCTGCTGGGGGACGGCGGTCCGACGACGTGTCACACGTTCGTGTCCGATGCGGGCGGACTCCACGACCGCACCGACCTGCACGAACTCCACCCCGAGCAGGCCGAGCGCGTCGACCTCGCGCGGCTCGAGGCGTTCGAGCTCACGCGTCTCGACGCGCCGGAGGGAATCGCGGCCTTCCACGCCCGGAGCCGCGAGCTGCCGGGAGACGAGCGGATGTTCGTGCTCGCGGAGGTGGCGGTCGCCGCCGCCGGCGAACGCGTCGAGGCGGCTCAGCACGTGGCCGCCTTCGAGCGCGCCTTCCACGCAGCGGCGCGCACCCTCCGACAGATCCTCGGGGACCGCGATCCCCAGCGCCGGCTCCAATGGAACCGGATCTTCCTGTTCGTGGGTCCGCGGATCTTCCTGGATCCGCGCACCGCCGACGCGCTCGCACGCCGGCTCGCTCCGGCGACGCGCCACCTCGGGCTGGAGAAGGTGGTGGTGCGGCTCGAGCTCCTCGACCGGGGAGCGCCCGACGCGCCGCCCAGGCCCGTGGAGATCGTGATCGCGGATCCGACGGGCGCGCGCATGGAGATCGCCTGGCGCTCGCCGCACCGTGAGCCGCTGCGTCCGGCCAGCGACTACGAGCGGCGGGTCGTGGACGCACGGCGACGCCGATTGGTGTACCCATACGAGATCGTCCGGATGCTCACGACTCCGCACGAGCGCCTTCCAGCGGGCGTCTTCGAGGAGCACGATCTCGCTCCGGGCGATGGCCAGCCGCTCGCGGTCTCCGTGGCGGGCCGGCCCTACGGCGCCAACCGCAGCGCGATCGTGTTCGGACTGCTCACGACGCCCCTTCCAGGCATTCCGGAGGGCGCGCGTCGGGTCCTCATCCTGTCGGACCCGACGCTCGGCATGGGATCCCTCGCAGCGCCGGAATGCGACCGCATCGTCGCCGCGATCGACCTCGCCGAAGACCTGCGGATTCCGGTCGAGTGGGTCCCCGTCTCGAGCGGGGCGCGGATCTCGATGGAGAGCGGCACCGAGAACCTCGACGCCACCGCCCGCGTCGCGCGGCGGATCGTGACCTTCACGCAGCGCGGAGGCGTGATCCACCTGATCGTTCACGGCGTCAACGTCGGCGCGCAGAGCTACTGGAACGCGCTGGCGACGATGGGGATGGGTACGCGAGGCGTGCTCGTGATGACCCCGAACGCGTCGATGGTGCTCACCGGGCGGGCCGCGCTCGAGGCTTCGGGGGGCGTCTCGGCCGAGGACGAGGTCGCGATCGGAGGCTACGAGCGCGTGATGGGGCCGAACGGCGAGGCCCAGTACTTCGCGCGCGACCTCGCCGAGGCCTACACGCTCCTGTATCAGCACTATGGCTACACCTACGTGGTGCCGGGCGAATCGGGGCCACGCCGCGCCACGACCTCCGATCCGGCCGGGCGGGACGCATGCGAGTCCGACTGCCTCGTCGACGGGGAGGAGGAGCTGCAGACCGTCGGACAGATCTTCGACGCGAACCTGAATCCCGAGCGGAAGCGTCCGTTCCCGATGCGCGCCGTGATGCACGCGCTGGTGGACCGTGATGGAGGACACCTCGAGCGGTGGCGTGCGCTGTCGGGCGGCGAGACGGCGATCGTGTGGGACGCGAGGCTCGGCGGCCACGCCGTCTGCCTGATCGGCGTCGAGAGCCGCACGCTGCCGCGGGAGGGCTACCGGCCGGTGGACGGCCCCGCAGCCTGGCACGCGGGCACGCTGTTTCCGCTGTCGTCGAAGAAGGTGGCGCGCGCGCTGAACGCCGCGAGCGGAAACCGTCCCGCCGTCGTGCTCGCGAACCTGTCGGGCTTCGACGGGTCACCCGAGTCGATGCGAAAGCTCCAGCTCGAGCATGGGGCGGAGATCGCGCGCGCGGTCGTGAACTTCGACGGCCCGATCTGCTTCCTCGTGGTGTCGCGCTACCACGGGGGAGCCTACGTGGTGTTCTCCCGCGCGCTGAACGACGGCCTGCGCGCCGCCGCGCTTCGCGGGTCGTTCGCCTCGGTGATCGGCGGCGGGCCCGCCGCAGCCGTCGTCTTCCCGCGCGAGGTCGCGACGCGCGCCGCCGGGGACGCGCGGATCCTGGCGCTGCGCCGCGCGCTCGGGCCGCACCCGAGCGCGGAGGCGAGGGCTGCCTTCGAGCGCCGGCTCGAGGAGGTGCACCTCGAGAAGCAGGCCGAGCTGGCGGCGGAGTTCGACGCGATCCACACCGTGGAGCGTGCGCAGCGCGTCGGCTCGCTCGAGCGGATCCTGCCGGCCTCCGAGATGCGCCTCGCGCTGATCGCGCTGCTCGACGAGGCGGGCTGACACCGGACCGCGTCGGCCGCGGGCAGCATCGCGTCCAGCGGGGCCGACGCGATGCGCGCGGTCCTATTCCCAGCGCGGGCGCATGGCCTCCGGGTAGCGTTCGCCCGCCGCGGAGCCGGCGGGGATCACCTCGTCCAGCCGCTTCAGGTCGGCGGGTCCCAGCTTCACCTTCGCCGCTCCCGCGTTCTCCTCGAGACGAGCGCGGCTCTTCGTGCCGGGGATCGGCACCACCTCGGGGCCGCGCGCCAGCAGCCAGGCGAGCGCGTACTGCGCGGGCGTACAGCCGAGCCCCTTCGCGAGCTCCGCGGCCCGCAGCGTCAGCTCGAGATTGCGCTCGAACGCGCCCTCCGCGAAGCGCGGGCTCCACGACCGGTAGTCGTCGGGGCCGAAGTCCGTCCGCGAACGGAAGCGGCCGCAGAGGAGGCCGCGTCCGAGCGGGCTGTAGGCCAGGAAGCCGATGCCGAGCTCGCGGCACGTCGGCAGCACCTCCGCCTCGACCTCCCGCGTGAGCAGCGAGTATTCGGACTGGAGCGACGCGATCGGGTGGACGGCTGCCGCGCGTCGCAGCGTCTTCGGGCCCACCTCCGAGAGCCCGATGGCCCGCGTCTTGCCCGCCTTCACGAGCTGCGCGAGCGCCCCCACGCTGTCCTCGATCGGCACGCTCGGGTCGAGGCGGTGCAGCTGGTAGAGATCGACGTGGTCGACACCGAGACGACGCAGGCTCGCGTCGCAGGCCGAGAGGATGTACTCGGGGCGGCCGTTCAGGCCGCGGATGCTCTTCTTCTCCGCGTCGCGCACGATCCCGCACTTGGTGGCCAGCACAACGCGGTCGCGCCTCCCGCGGATCGCCTTGCCCACGAGCTCCTCGTTCACGAAGGGGCCGTACATGTCGGCGGTGTCGAGGAGCGTGATGTCGAGCTCGAGCGCGCGATGGATCGTGGCGATCGACTCCGCTTCGTCCGTCGGGCCGTAGAACTCGCTCATGCCCATGCAGCCGAGGCCGAGCGCCGAGACCTCGAGGGGGCCGAGCCGTCGCTTCTCCATGGAGTCCTCCTCGGGTCAGGGGTGGGTCACGAGATCCAGCAGCACGTCGAGGGCGGGCCAGAGATCGTCCTCGGGGATGTTCAGCGCCGGGAAGAGGCGCATCACGCGGCCGGCCGTCACGTTCACGACGACCCCCCGCTCGAGCGCCCGGAGCGGGAGCGATCCGGCGCGCTCCGCGTCGCGGAGCGAGAGGCCGAGCAGGAGGCCGCGCCCGCGCGCGTCGTCCGCGAGATCCGGACGCTCCTGCACGAACGCGCGCAGCCGCGCGAGCAGCCGCGCTCCGAGGGAGGCGGCGCGTTCGCAGAGCTTGTCCTCTACCACGACGCGCAGCACGGCGTTCGCGGCCGCGCAGGCCAGCGGGTTGCCGACGTAGGTGCCGCCGTGATCGCCGAGCTGGACCTTGCTGGCCACCGCGTCGGTCGTGACGAACGCGGCGACCGGGAAGCCTCCTCCGAGGTGCTTGCCGAGCGTGAGCACGTCGGGCGTCACACCCTCGTGTTGGAAGGCGAACATCCGTCCGGTGCGTCCGACGCCCGTCTGCACCTCGTCGAAGACGAGGAGGGCGCCGGCCGCGTCGCAGATCTCGCGCAGGCCGGAGAGATAGCCGTCGGGCGGCACGTTCACCCCGCCCTCGCCCTGGATCGGCTCGACGATGAACGCGGCGGCGGGGCCGTCGAGGTCGCCGGCCGCGGACGCGCCCGCGCCGGAGACGGCCGCGCGCGCCGCTTCGAGGTCGCCGAACGGCACGAGCGTGCGCTCGGGCAGGAGGGCGCGGTAGGGATCGTGGTGCCTGGCCTGGCCGATCACGCGCAGCGCGCCGAGCGTGCGGCCGTGGAACGAGCCGTGGGTGGAGACGTACTTCGTGCGCCCCGTCGCCCGGTGCGCGAGCTTCACCGCACCCTCCACCGCCTCGGCGCCGGAGTTCACGATGAAGCTGTGCGAGAGCGGTCGGGGCAGCAGGTCGGCGAGGCGATCGATCAGCTCGAGCTGCGGCAGCGTGTAGAACACGTTGGTGGTCTGCATGAGCCGGCCCGCCTGGTCGCGGATCGCCTCCACGAGCGTGGGGTGGCAGTGACCGAGGCACGTGACGCCCCAGCCGGCCATGAGGTCCACGTACTCGCGTCCGTCGGAGTCGCGTACGCGCGAGCCGCGGCCCTCCACCAGGGCGACGGGCAGCCGCTTCACCACGGGCAGGAAGTGCGCGGCCTCGCGCGCGCGCACCGACTCGATGTCCATCTTTCCGGCCATCGCGCGAGGGTCGGCGATTCCGCCGTCGCGTCAAGCGCGACGCGCGCGCGGAACGGGATCGCCTCGCGCGTCTGGGATAGCTTCCACCGCTGGAGAGTGAGCCATGCCCGACGTGATCCTCCTCGAAGGCATCCAGGTCCCTGCCGCGCTCGGCGTGACGGCGGCGGAGCGCCGGATGCGCCGCCCGGTGCTGCTCGACCTCGAGGTGACGCGCGACCTGCGCGCCGCCGGCCGGAGCGACCGCATCGGCCACACGATCCACTACAAGCGGATCTTCGAGATCGTGGAGGACGTCGCGAGCAACCAGGAGCACAAGCTGGTCGAGGCGCTCGGGGAGCGGATCGCCCGGGCCGTGCTCTCGAAGTTCGACGCGGAGGCCGTCACGGTCACGGTCCGCAAGCCGAAGCCGATCTCCGGGGTGCTCGACCACGCCGGCATCCGCATCACCCGCACCCGCGACGATCTCTGAGGGATTCTCCGTGGAAATAGGCGGGAATTCGCGACCGAATTCCCGCCTCGCTAGTCTGTGAATCCCATGAGCGACCAGCCCGTCCGGCCCCGCGACGCCATCACCCTGGAGACCGCCGACGTCTCGCGGATGTCGAAGAACGAGCGGATCAAGCTCGAGAGCAAGGGGCTCTTCTACGTCTCCGACGGGAAGGGTGACGTCCATCCCTTCCTGGACGAGATCCGGCTCCTCGACAGCGGAGCCAGGCCTACGATCTCCGGCGAGGCGAAGGAGCTCTCGAAGTTCTTCGGGATCTACAAGCAGCAGGGCCGCGGTGATCGCGGGGCCAAGACCGACGACTACTTCTTCATGTGCCGGATCAAGAACCCGGCCGGCGGCAGCCTCTCGGCGGCGCAGTGGGCCGCCCTCGACGACGCTGCCGAGAAGTTCGCCGACGGCACCCTCCGCATCACCTCGCGGCAGGGGGTCCAGTACCACCACGTCTACGGGCCGAGCCTCGCGCCGCTCGTGCGGCACCTGTCCCGTCACTACCGGCGCGACGGCACGCTCTCCGCCTGCGGCGACGTGAACCGCAACGTGATGACCTCGCCGATCGACGGTCTCGATCCGCGTCACGACCCCCGCGCCGCGGAGCTCGCGCACGCGATCGCCGAAGATCTGGCGCCGCGCACGTCGTCCTACTTCCAGATCTGGCTCACCGACGAGTACGGGCAGACCGTGGCGCCCGTCTCGGCGGACGAGCCCGTGTACGGCAGCCAGTACCTGCCGCGCAAGTTCAAGGTGGGCATCGCGCACCCCGAGGACAACTCGATCGACGTGCTCACCCAGGACGTCGGCTTCGTCCCTCTCGTCCTGAACGGGAAGAGCGACGGCAGCGTGTTCGACTTCTACTCCGGCGGCGGGCTCGGGATGACGCACAACAACCCCGACACCGCACCGCTGCTCGGGCTCTACCTGGGGCGCCTCCGGCGCGCGCAGGTCGTGGAGGCGACGCGCGCGATCGCGATCCTCCAGAAGGAGAACGGCGAGCGGAAGGACCGGCGGCGCGCGCGCTGGAAGTACACGATCCGCCGCCTCGGGCTGGACATCGTGAAGGAGGAGCTGCGCACGCGCTTCGGCCTCGCGCTGGAGGACGCGGCGCCCGCGCCGCTGCCGCCCATGGAGCTCCACCTCGGCTGGCACCCCGCGCGCGGCGGCCGCGGCTACTACGGCATCTCCGTCGAGAATGGGCGCATGCACCCGCCGCTCCGCGCCGCGGTGCGGCAGGCGGTCAGGGAGCTCGGACTCTCGGTGCGGCTGACCGCGCAGCAGGACGTCCTGCTCTGCGACGTGCCCGATCGCGCCGCGCTCGAGCGGATCCTCGACGCGCACGGCGTGCCGCGTCCCGAAGCGATCTCGCTCGTCCGGCGCAACGCCATGGCGTGTCCGGCGAAGCCCACCTGCGGGCTCGCGATGACCGAGGCCGAGAACATCCTGCCGACGTATCTCGATGCCATCGAGGCCGCCGGCCTCGGAGACGTCGACGCGGTGATCCGGATGACGGGCTGCCCGAACCACTGCGCCCGTCCGCCGACGGCCGAGATCGGCATCTACGGCTACGGGAAGAACGACCACGTGATCCTCGTGGGCGGCGCCCGCGAGGGGAGCCGCCTCGGCAAGGTGCTGTACGAGCGGCTGCCGGGGGAGCAGATGGTGCCCGCGCTGGTGGGCCTCTTCCGAGCGATCCGCGCGCACAACGCGGCCGGCCTGCCGGTGGGCGACTTCCTGCACCGGACCGACGCGGCCCAGCTCCGCGCCTGGATCGCACTGGAAGGCGCCGCCGCGTGATGCGCGGACCGCTCCGTCGGTGGAACGCGCCAGGGGCCGGCAGTATGCTGCGAGGCGCCGAGGTGTGATGCAGGTGTCCTCCTCCGACTGCGCCCCCACCGTGACCGTGCACGAGGCCGAGCGCCTCGCGCGCGACGCCGTGGAGAGCGGCCGCCTCGAGCGACCCGCTGCGCTGCGGCTCACGCGCGGCCTCTCCGACCCCGCGATCCGTTCAGCGGTCCGGGAGGCGGCGCGCGAGAGCAAGCTGCGCGGCAAGGGCGACGGGGTCACGGTCTCCCGGAACGTCTTCATCCCGCTCACCAATCTGTGTCGCGATCGCTGCAGCTACTGCACCTTCGCGAAGGAGGCCGGCTCGCCGGAGGCGAAGACCTACTCGCTGTCCGAGGTCGGCGAGGTGGTGCGGGGCGGCGTCGCCACGGGCTGCATCGAGGCGCTCTTCTGTCTGGGCGACAAGCCGGAGGTCGCCTATCGGTCGTATCGCGACTGGCTGCACGCGCGCGGATTCGGATCGACGGCCGAGTACCTGGTCGAAGCCTGTCGGGTCGCCTTCGAGGGCGGCATGCTCCCCCACACCAACGCGGGCGTGCTCACCCAGGAGGAGATGGCGCGGCTGCGCCCGTGGAACGCGTCGATGGGGCTCATGCTCGAGACCACGAGCCCGCGGCTGCGGGAGAAGGGCATGGCCCACTACTGGGCGCCCGACAAGGACCCTGCCGTGCGGCTGCGGATGCACGCCGAAGCCGGCGAGCTCGCCATCCCGTTCACCACCGGCATGCTGCTCGGGATCGGCGAGACGCCGGAGGAGCGCGTCGACACGCTCCTCGCCATCCGTGCGCTCGACGAGCGCTACCGGCACATCCAGGAGGTCATCCTCCAGCCCTTCCATCCGAAGCCGGGGACGCGCATGCGCGCCGTGCCGTCGCTCGACACCGAGGAGGTCGCAGCGTGGGTCGCGCTCGGGCGCCTCGTCCTCGGCCCGGAGATGAACGTGCAGGCGCCGCCCAATCTCGCTGCCGACGAGCCGGGCGCGTTCGACGCGCTGGAGCAGGTGCTCGCCGCGGGAGCGAACGACTGGGGAGGCGTCTCCCCCGTCACGGTCGACTTCATCAATCCCGAGGCGCCCTGGCCCACCCTCGCCGAGCTGCGCCGCCGCACGGCGGCCGCGGGAGACGTGCTGCGTGAACGGCTGCCGGTGTACCCCGAGCACGTGACCGGGCGTCCCGAGCTGTTCGATCCGCGCGTCGCCGCGGCGCTGGCGCGGTTCGCCGACGCCGCCGGCTACGCGAGACCGCGCGATTCTGGCGCTTCCCCGCACGCGGGGCAGGAGGCCGCATGACGCTCGACAGGCTGCTCTCGGACGTGACCCCGGAAGTCGCGCGCACGCTCGAGGACGCGCTCGACGGGCGGGAGCTCTCCGTGGAGCAGGCGGCGCACCTGCTCACGGCCAGGGGCGCCGACCTCTTCGCGCTGATGCGCGCGGCCGACGTCGCGCGCAGGGCCGACGTCGGCGACGACGTCAGCTACGTCGTGAACCGCAACATCAACTTCACGAACGTCTGCTACGTCGGCTGCTCGTTCTGCGGCTTCTCGCGTCATCGGGACGATGCAGACGCGTACGACCGCTCGCTGGAGGAGATCCTCGCGAAGGCCCGCGACGCGGTGGCGCGCGGCGCTACGGAGGTCTGCATCCAGGGCGGCATCGACCCGGCCAAGGACCACACGCACTACCGCGAGATCCTCCTCGCCCTGAAGCGCGAGCTGCCGCAGCTGCACATCCACGCCTACTCGCCCGAGGAGATCGACTTCGGCCACAAGAAGAGTGGAATGGCGCTCCACGACTACCTCGGCTGGCTCAAGGACGCCGGGCTCGGGACGATCCCCGGCACGGCCGCGGAGATCCTCGACGACGAGATCCGCAAGCTCCTGTCGCCCCGCAAGCTGCGGCGGGATCGCTGGGTCGAGATCGTGCGGGCGGCCCACGCGGTCGGGCTCCGCTCGTCGTCCACCCTGATGTACGGCCACGTGGAGCAGGTGGAGCACGTCGCGAGCCATCTCGGGCTGCTGCGCGACCTCCAGAAGGAGACGGGGGGCTTCACCGAGTTCGTGCCCCTCGGCTTCATCCACTCGCTCAACAAGCTCTTCAACGAGATGGGAGCCCGCCCCGGATCGTCGATGCCCGAGGACGTGCGCCTCGTGGCGGTGGCCCGGCTCTTCCTCCGTCCCTGGATCACGAACATCCAGGTCTCCTGGGTGAAGATGGGCCCCAAGCTCGCCCAGATGGGGATCCTCGCCGGAGCCAACGACTTCGGCGGCACCCTGATGGAGGAGTCGATCAGCCGCGAGTCCGGCTCGGATTTCGGGGAGAACCTGCCCGCCGAGGAGATCCGGAGGCTGATCCGGGAGGTCGGGCGCACGCCGGTCGAGCGCAGCACCACCTACCGGATCCTGCGGCGATTCGACGACCCCGCCCTCGACCCGCCTTCCCTGGAGCCGAAGCCGGAGGGCACCCGCGCCGGCCCCGAGCGCTGGCGAGCTCCCCGGCCGGCCGGGCCGCGAGCCGGGGCTGCCGAACGGGTCCCCCTCGCCACGGTCTGACCCCTCGCTTGCGTCACTCCGGTCTTTTTCGGGCCACTCCTAGGGAGGAGATGGCCCCGATTCCGCTTGCCTCAGGTGGGCCGATCCTGGCAGAATCTACCGGTTGTTCAGTAGTCCATCTCGAGGGGGAAAATCGATGCTCGTTCGCGCCCGTCTGTTCGTGGCTGTGCTCTTCGCCGCCGTCCTCGTGACGCCGGCGTTCGCACTGCCCAACTTCATCGAGTTCGAGTCGGGCCTGGTGCGACCCCTCGCGTTGTCGCCCAATGGAACCAAGCTGTTCGCGGTGAACACACCGGACAACACGCTCGAGATCTTCAACGTCGGGGCGGCCGGCATCGCCAAGAGCGCCTCTGTAACGGTTGGTATGGAGCCGGTCGCCGTGGCTGCCCTGAGCGACACCGAAGTGTGGGTGGTGAACCACCTGTCCGACAGCGTGAGCGTGGTCGACCTCTCCATCGTGCCGCCGCGGGTGACGCGCACGATCCTGGTGGGCGACGAGCCGCGCGACATCGTGTTCGCGGACCCCGACGGCACGGGTCCCCTCCCCAAGCGCGCGTTCATCACCACCGCCCATCGCGGACAGCAGCGCACGGATCCCTCCCTCTCGGGAGTGCCCGGAGCCGGCGATCCGCAGCTGACGACCAACGGCGTGGGCCGCGCGGACGTCTGGGTGTTCGACACGACCAGCCTCGGCAACACGCTCGGCGGCGTCCCGCTCAAGATCGTGACGCTGTTCGGCGACACGCCGCGCGGCCTCGCGGTGAAGCAGGGTCCGACGGGCGCGACCGTCTATGCGGCCGTGTTCCACTCCGGCAACCAGTCGACCACGGTGAGCGAAGGCATGGTCTGCAACGGCTTCGGCGGCAGCCCCTGCGCTGGCGACGGCGTGACGGTCCCGAACGGCCTCGGGGGCGGGCAGGTGCCCGGCGGTCTGGCCGCGCCGTCCTCCAACAAGACGTCGGTGCTTGCGCCCGAGACGGGCATCGTCGTGAAGTTCGACAAGGGGAGCTCGCAGTTCCGCGACAAGGACGGCCGCAACTGGACGAACGGCGTCCGCTTCGACCTGCCCGACAAGGACGTCTTCGCGATCGACGCGAACTCGATGAACGAGATCGCGTTCACCGCGTCGGTCGGAACGATCAACTTCAACCTCGCCGTGAACCCGCAGTCCGGCAAGCTCTACGTCTCCAACACGGACTCCAACAACCTGACGCGCTTCGAGGGTCCCGGCTGCGCCGGCGCCACAGCGCCCGGGCCGACCCAGGTGGGCAACATCGCGAATACCGTGAACGGCAAGCTGGCGCTCTCGCGGATCTCGGTGCTCCCGACGCCGAACTCGACGGATGCGACCGGCGCCACGGTGCAGGCCCGGCACCTGAACAAGCACATCGACTACAGCATCCTGTCGATCGAGTGCGACGGCGACCCGAACCCGGCCTACCCGGCCGGCCAGAAGGCGTTCTCGCTCGCGACGCCGACCGACATGGCGGTGAACGCCGCGGGCACGACGCTCTACGTGGCCGCCTTCGGCTCCAGCAAGGTGGGCGTCTTCTCCACCGCGGCCCTCGAGGCCGACACCTTCGACCCGACGACCGACGCCGCGAACTACATCTCGGTCTCCGGGGGCGGTCCGATCGGCCTCGCGCTCGACGAGGCGCGGGGACGCCTCTACGTGCTGACCCGCTTCGACGACTCGGTGAAGGTGGTGAACACCACGACCAAGGCCGAGATCCAGTCGGTCGCGATGAACAACCCGGAGCCGAGCAGCGTCGTGCAGGGGCGTCCGTTCCTCTACGACTCCGTCGCCACCTCGGGCAACGGCGAAGCGTCCTGCTCGAGCTGCCACATCTTCGGCGACATGGACGACCTCGCGTGGGACCTCGGCAATCCGGACGACGTCGTCACTTCGAGCCCGCTGACCATCAACCTCCTCGCGGCCGCCGGCGACCAGAACGGCGGCGCGTCGAACACCGAGTTCCACCCGATGAAGGGCCCGATGACGACGCAGACGCTGCGCGGCATGTCGAACTCGGGCGCCATGCACTGGCGCGGCGACCGCTCGAACGGGTTCTTCGGCATCAACGCCACGAGCGAGGACCTCTCGTTCCGGAACTTCATCGTGGCGTTCCCCGGCCTCGTCGGGAACACCACCAAGATCGCTTCGAGCGACATGCAGAAGTTCGCGGACTTCCAGCTCTCGGTGCAGCTGCCGCCGAATCCTCAGCGACCCCTCGACGGCTCCCTCACGCCCGACCAGCAGCTCGGCAAGAACATGTTCACGGGCGTCGTCGGCGCCAACGGCTTCCCGTCCCCGCACTCGGGGAAGGCGGACGGCGTGAACCTCAACGGCCTGGGCTTCGCATGCAACGGCTGCCACAGCCTCGACGCGTCGCAGGGCTTCTTCGGAACGGGGAAGCTCGCCAGCTTCGAGAACGAGACGCAGATCGTGAAGATCGCCCACCTCCGGAACCTCTATCAGAAGGTCGGGATGTTCGGCATGCCGAACGTCGCGTTCAACCTGCCGGGCGACAACGCGCACAAGGGCCCGCAGATCCGGGGCTTCGGCTTCCTCCACGACGGCTCGACCGACACCGTCTTCCGCTTCCTCACGGCGGACGTCTTCGCCTTCGACAACGCCGGTTTAGGCGCCCTGGGTCACGTCGGATTCAGCACCGGCGCCCTGGGCGACACGCAGCGCCGCCAGGTCGAGCAGTTCATGCTCGCATTCGACACCGACCTCGCGCCGATCGTCGGCCAGCAGGTGACCCGCACGACCGCGAACGCCGCGAACGTGGACCCCCGCGTCGACCTGCTGAACGCCCGCGCCTCGACCGGGTTCACGTCCAAGATCCTCGGCGCGGGCGCGACCGAGAACGACGTCGTCGTACGGGCGAAGGTCGGCGGGGTGGTCAAGGGCTGGATGAAGGACGCGACGACGGGCGGCAACTACCAGCCCGACGACGGCGGCCCGAACGTCACGCTCGCCACGCTGAAGGGTCTCGCATCGGAGGTGACGTTCACGGCGGTCCCGCCCGGCTCGGGTCGCCGGATCGGCATCGATCGCGACCTCGACGGGGTCCTGAATCTCCAGGACAACTGCCAGGACGCCTCCAACGCGTCGCAGGCGGACAACGACGGGGACCTGGTCGGTGACGCGTGCGACAACTGCGTGGCCAAGGCCAACGGGAGCCAGTCCGACGTCGACGCCGACGGCGTGGGCGATGCCTGCGACAACCTGTGCGTGGGCACGGTCACGAGCATCACGAGCAACAACCCGTCGGTGCCGAGCGGCAACTACATCACGGTGAGCGGCACGGGGTTCGGTCCGAGCGTGACGTTCACCATCGGCGGCGCGCCGGCAGCGGCGACGCCGTACGGCGGCGACTATCTGGTGAAGGCCCCGACCTCGCTTCCGGTGAACGTGGCCTACCCGTTGGTCGCGGTGAACCCCGAGGGCTGCCAGTCCCAGGAGGCGGCCAGCGTGACCATCCTGCCGCCCGCGAGCTGCGGTCTGACCGGCATCGAGCCGTTCATGCTGCTCGGCGTGCTGTCCGCGGCGCGGCGCATCCGCGGGCGACGCCGGGTCGCGTAGGGCTGCGCGGCGAAGGCCGCGCGAAGCATCGGAGAGCCCTCCGGCCGCGAGGCCGGAGGGCTCTTGCCTTTCGGGAGCCCCCGCTCAGACCGGAGTCGGGGGCGCTCCGCCCTCGTCGTTTCCGAAGCCGAGCTTCGGCCGGCCGAGCAGGTAGCCCTGGCCGAGCGGGATGCCGAGCCCGCGCAGGGTCGCCAGCTCTTCGTCGGTCTCGATCCCCTCGGCGATGATCTGGGCGCCGAGCTTGCGGCTCGCGACGGCGAGCGACTGCACGAGCGCCTGCCGCGGCTGGTCGGCGTCGATCGACGCGACGAAGGCCTGGTCGAGCTTGATGAAGTCCGGCGAGAGCTCCATCACGGCGCGGAGGCTCGCGTAGCCCGCGCCGGTGTCGTCGAGGGCGATCTTGAACCCGAGGCCGCCGTAGTAGTCCCGCGCCTCGCGGAAGATCGCGAAGTTCTCGATGGCGTGACGCTCGGAGATCTCGAGCACGATGTCCGACGGCGCGAGACCGCAGTCCTCGAGCGTCCGCCGCACCGTGTCCCCGCCGAAGCTCGGGTCCCGCATCGCGGTAGGGAGGCAGTTCAGGAAGAGCTTGGTCTCCGCGGGCAGGCTCTTCGCCTCCACCAGCGCCCGGCGGCGGCAGAGCGAGTCGAGCTCGGATTGCACGTCGATCTCGGCTGCGGCGGCAAAGAGGTCGGTCGGTGCATGGAATTCCGACCCGTCGGGTCCGCGCACGAGGGCCTCGTAGCCGAACAGCTCGAGGTCGCCGAGATAGGTGATCGGCTGGTAGTGCATGCTCACCTGTTCGGAGAACACGATGTGGAGGAGTTCGCGCCAGCGCCGCTGCTGCTCGATCCGCGCCGCGAGCTCGGCGTCGCGCCGCGCGCGCTCCAGCACCCGCCGGATCTGAACCGCGTCGCTCACGGTGGCGTCGTGGAGCGCGAGCGCGTGCCCCACGCGCAGCGGTGTCGCCGCAGACCCGTAGGGATGGACGATCTTGGCGCCACGGGAGCCGATGCGGCGGCCGATGGCCGCCTGGATCGCGGGCAGCTCGCGCTGGAAGAATGCGGCGTCCGCCCGGTGTCGGAACAGGAAGGACACGATCTCGTTCGACTCGGGCTGCGTGAGGACCTGACAGTCGCCGGGATGGAGGTGCGGCGCGATGACGTCGTGCAGCAGCGCCTGGAGCTGACCGACGACCCGCTCGTAGGCGGCCGGTCCGTAGTCCCACTCGATGCCCTCGAGCGCGGCGGCGTCGAGCACCACCACGCCCACGGCCCCGATCGCAGCCAGCCGTCGTCCGATCGCATCGAGCCGATCGGAGAGCCGCGGGAGACCCGCGCCGGTTGCCCCGTCGCCGGGGCGCGTCGGCTGGAAGGAACGCCTGGTCACGCCCTCGTCATCGGTCGTTCGTGGGCTGCCGTTGAGCCGGGAGGCCCTCCCGATGACCCGGAGGTCAGCCCGCGAGGCTGACCAGGGCCACCCCCGTCAGGATTCCGATGGCCGTCCAGCGGTAGACGGCTTCCGGGGCGTGGCCGAACGAGCGCGCTCCGAGCCAGGCCGCGCAGAGGAAGACGGGCGTGAACATGGCGGCGTGTCGCACCACGTCGCTGGAGAACAGCCCTGCGAAGGCGGACGCGCCGAGTGCCACGAGGTCGACGATCGCGAAGTACGCGATGAAGCTCGCCCGGGCCCTGCCCGCGGGGTCGGGACCGGAAAGTACGTAGAACACGATCGGGGGGCCGCCGATGCCCGCCGCCCCGGTCAGGACGCCGCTCGTCGCTCCGGCTGCGATCGTGGCGGAACGGTGAGGTTTTCCGGTGTAGCGCCAGCCGAACGCCAGGACGATCACGAACGACACGATCACGGCGGAGAGCGCGATGCGGAGCAGCTCGGGGGGGAGATGGGTGAGGAGGAACGTCCCGAGCGGCACGGTCGCTGCTGCCACTCCGGCGAGCGCGCCGATCCGGCGCCAGTCCACGAGACGGGCGGCGCCGGGGAGCAGCGGAGCAGTGAGCAGCAGCTCGAGCAGGAGCCCGATCGGGACGGCTACCGCCGGGCCGTAGAGCGCGGCGAGGGGCGGGGTCATCACCATCGACGAGCCGAAGCCGGAGAAGCCGCGGACGAGACCCGCGAGCGCCACCGCGCCGAGCGCGATCGCGAGGCGCACCGCTTGGCCCCGTCTACCGTGCTGGGCGCGTGCGCCGGACGAAGTCCACGACGACCTTCCCGAGCGCCTCCCCGCAGTCCTCCTGGAGGAAGTGTCCGCCGCCCTCGATCGTCACGTGGGACTGTCCCCGAGCGCCGGGAATCCGCTCCCGGAGGGTCGCCTCCGAGCCCCGCGTGATCGGATCGCGATCGCTGAAGGCGGTGAGGAACGGCTTCTCGAAGCGTTCCAGCCGGACCCACGCGGCGCGGTTCGGCACGGCAGCCGGGTCGTCCGGCGCGATCGGGACCAGCAGCGGGAACTGCCGCGCGCCGGCCAGGTAGCGGTCGTCCGGGAAGGGCGCATCGTAGGCCGCGACGACCTCGGGCGACACCGGGCTCGCGCAGCCGCCCTTCACGATCCCCCCGACGCGAAAGCGCGGGGCTTCCTGCGAGTACTTCCGCCAGGCCAGGAAGGCCGGTCCGGGCGGGACGTCGCCGGTCGGCAGGAACGTGTTGGCGGCGACCACCCGATCGAAGCGCGCCTCGTGCTCGGCGACGAGGCGCAGCCCGATGAGGCCGCCCCAGTCCTGACACACGAGCGTGATCCCACGGAGGTCGAGCGCGTCCAGGAAGCCTGCCATCCAGTCGACATGTCGCTGATAGGTGTAGTCTTCGCGGCGCGCCGGCTTGTCGGACCGCCCGAAGCCCGGCAGGTCGGGGGCCACGGAGCGCAGCCCCGCCGCGGTGAGCACGGGCACGAGCTTCCGATAGAGGTAGGACCACGAGGGCTCCCCATGGAGCATCAGGACGACCGGCCCGTCGCGCGGGCCCTCGTCGACGTGATGCACGCGCAGGCCGCCGACGTTCACGTAGTGCGGCGCGTAGGGCCAGCCCGGCAGGTCCAGGAACCGGTCATCGGGCGTTCGGAGCAGCTCCATGCGGGTCTCCCGTCGCGGGGCGCGTCTCGCCACGCCAGCGATCCAGCGTCGACTCGATCTCCTTCCGCGCGCGCTCGAGGACCGCCGGCCGGTCCTCGTCCGGGCTGCGCGGGATCGGCGCGCCGATGTGAACGCGGATGCGCGTGCCGAAGGGCACGGGCATGAGGTTGTGGCGAAGGAGGCGCCACGAGTTGTCGATCGCGACCGGTACGATCGCGATGGCCGGCGCCGCCGCGAGGAGCTCGAGCGTGCCGGCGGGCCGGAAGGCGCCGAGCTCCCCGTGCCGCGCGCGCGTTCCCTCCGGGTAGATGACCACCGACACGCCGCGCTGCTGCGCCCGCTCTCCGAGGGCGCGGATCTCGGCCGTGGCCTGCGCACGGTCGCCGCGGTCGATGATGGCGTTGCCGCCGGCGCGGAGATTGTAGGAGATGCTGGGGATCCAGCGCGCCAGCTCGCGCTTGGAGACGTACTTCGGGAAGTTCGAGAAGAGGAGTGAGCCCAGGATCGGGATGTCGAACATGCTCTGGTGGTTCGCGACGAGGAGATACGGCGTGGAACGCTTCACCTCGACGGAGCGCTCGACCGCGATGCGCGTGCCGCACAGGCGCGTCGCCTGCACGAGGCACGTCTGGAGCGCGCCCACCATGACCTCCTGCGGGCGCCGTCCGAAGAGGCGTGCGATCCGCTGGAGCGGATCGAACAGGACGAGCAGGCCCCCGAAGGCGGCGAGGAAAGGCACCGTGAAGATCCAGTCGACCAGCGTCTTCATCGCGCTTCCCCTCCCAGCCAGGCCGCCAGCGCCTCGCCGATGCGCGCGTGCCCGCGGGCGTTCCAATGGACGTCCTGCGCGAAGAAGTCCCTGGGGTCCGTTCCGCGCGCCGCGATCACGTCTGCGCTGTCGAGGCACACGGTAGCGTCGGAGGCGCAGTCCGTGTGGAGCGCCTCCAGCGTCGGATCGTGGTCCCGGGCGTCGCCGCGCAGGGCCACGAGCAGGATGCGGAACTCGATGCCGCGTTCCGCGCAGGCGCGCGCCATCGCGGACACGAGCCACCGGTGGTAGCGCAGGCGGAACTCGGGGCTCGCAGCGAGCGCGAGCTGGATCTCGCCCTGCGAGAGCTGCGCGAGCGGCCGATCGGGGTCGGTCTTCAGCCAGTCGGGCGGGGTCGGCGTGCCACCGCGCATCGCCAGCGCCGCCTCGAGCTTGGCGAGCCGGAAGCGCAGGAAGTGGTAGAGGAAGGAGTGGTCGGCGAGCCACTCCTGGCCGGGGAACGCGAGCGCCGGGAGCGCGACCCGGCCTTCGTTCACGTATCGCATGCGGCCGCGCTGGTCGATCATCCGCCGCGTTGCCTCGACGCGCACGGGCAGGCGTTCGCCGTCGAGCGTGAGGCGGTTCCACGCGAGGTCGTTCAGGTCGTTCTCGCACACCGCGAGCAGGACGACGTCGGGAGCGAGCGCGAAGCCCTCGGTGCGCAGATACACGAAGCTGTTGTCGACGCTCCAGCCCGGCACCGCGGCCGACATGACTTCGACCCGTTCGCCGCGCTCGGACAGCAGCCGCTCGAGCACCGAGAAGAAGGCGTCCTCCTCGCGGACGCCGAAGCCGAACGCGAACGAGTCGCCGAGGACCAGGATGCGGCGCACGCCGGGCGGCTTCGCCGCGGTGCGTTCGGGGCCCCGCTGGCCGAGCGCGTTCACACGCACGGGGACCGAGAATTCCTCCTCCTCGTGCACGACCCGAGCGCCGGGTCGCAGCGCATACCCCGTCCTCCCGTCGGGGCGATAGGGGTTGAAGCGGCCCGACGCGGGATCGCTGCTCCACCCCGGCACGAGGCGCAGCGCGAGCTCGCCGGCGCCGGCGAGCAGCAGCAGCGTCCCCACGAGGAGGGCCACGCTGCCGAGCGACGCAGCGATGCGCCCCCGGGAACGGACCGGGCCAGGCACGGGCTCCAACGGGGGACCTCGGGGCGGTCGACGAGCGCGCAGCATGGGATACGAGCCGGGCGCGGGCAACGGCGGTTCATGAGCGATTCAGCGTGGCCCCCTATGATCCCGGGATGGCGGCCTTCCGAGAGCAGCCGGGCCCGCGCTGGCGGGCGCTCCTCTGGCTCTTCTTCCTCGCGAACTATGCGGTGCTCCTCGCGCTCTGCTCGGGCTTCGTGCCCGCCGAGGGCCTCGCCGCGCCCGCGAGCGGCGCGTACCTCCTCGCCGTCGCGCTCACGTACCCCGCGCTCTACCTGCTCCCGGTGCTCCTCGTCTCCCTCGCGCTCACCTTCCTCGTCCCGCGGGTGTGGAGCGGACGGGGCGCGTGGCTCGGCGTCTCGGCCCCGGCGATCCTGCTCTTCGGGCTCGTGCAGGTCTGTGTCTATGCCGACCAGCGGATGCACGAGATCTACGGGTTCCACTTCAACGGCTTCGTGTGGAACCTGCTCACGACACCGGGCGGTTTCGCGTCGATGGGCGGCGGCGCGGACTCCGAGCGCGCGGCGGCCCTGCTCGTGGTCGCCGTGATCGCCGTGGAGGCGGTGCTGTGGCGGCTGCTCTCACGGTTGCTCCCGGCCGCGCGGTCTCCGCGGGGCGTGCGGTTGCTCGGGACGCGCCGCGTCGTCGTGGGCTTCTGGTCCGCGGTGGTGCTGCTCTCCGTCAGCGAGCGCGTCGCCTATGGCGCCGCCGGCGCGCTCGACTACGGCCCCGTGCTCCAGTGGACCGACAGCTTCCCGTTCTACCAGACCACCTCGATGGACTCCTTCGCGAGGAAACTCGGCGTCGACGTGAAGCGCAGCGAAGCGATGGCCGTCGGCCTGGGCCACGCGCGCCTCGCCTATCCGCGCCGTGCGATCGAGCTCACCCCCGGCGCGCGGCCCAACGTGGTGGTGCTCTGCGCGGAGTCGCTGCGCGCCGACATGCTCACGCCGGAGATCATGCCCGCCACCTGGGCCTTCGCGGAGCGTGCGACGCGCTTCACGCACCACCTCTCCGGGGGAAACGGCACGCGGATGGCGGTGTTCAGCCTCTTCTACGGCCTTCCCGGCAACTACTGGTTCAAGTTCCTCGACCTGAACCGCGGTCCTGTCCTGCTCCACACGCTCGCGGACGCCGGCTACCAGATCGAAGCCTGGACGAGCGACAAGTTCAGCTATCCGGAGTTCGACCAGACGGTCTTCGCCGAGGTTCCGAAGGCGCACCTGCACGAGGGCCTCACCGATCCTCCGAAGCCGAGCTGGGTGCGCGATCGCGAGGGCGTGACGCAGCTCCTCGACTTCCTCGACCATCGCGACCGCGATCGTCCGTTCTTCACCTACTTCTTCTTCGAGTCGCCGCACGCGCGCTACGAGTTCCCGCCCGAGACCGTGATCCGGCAGCCGTACCTCGCCGAGCTGAACTACGTGACCACCGACCTCGAGAAGAACATGCCGCTCATCTGGAATCGCTACGTGAACTCCGTGCACCACCTCGACACGCAGATCGCGCGCGTGCTCGAATACCTGACGCAGTCGGGCCTCCTGTCCGACACGATCGTGATCGTGACCGGCGACCACGGCGAGGAGTTCATGGAGAAGGGCCGTTGGGGGCACGGGTCGGGCTTCACCGAGGAGCAGATCCGCGTGCCGCTCGTGCTCTTCGTGCCGGGCCGCGCGCCGGCGGTGGTGGACCGGATGACCAGCCATCTCGACGTGCCGGCGACGCTGATGGCGCTCGTGGGCGTCACCAACCCGCCGACCGACTACAGCCTGGGAGAGGATCTCCTCGCCCCGCGCGCGCGCTCGTACGCCCTGGTCTCCGACTGGAGCAAGGTGGTGTACGTGGACGACGCCGGGAAGGTGACGTTCCCGATGAAGGTGGCCGGCTTCTTCCAGCAGGCGGTCACCGATCGGAACGATGCGCCGGTGGCCGACGCCAGCGCCTTCCTGCGGGACCGGATGCCGGCGTTCCGCGAGATCCTCGGGAACCTCGGCCGGTTCGCGCGGGCCCCGCGAAGCAGCGTGGCAGCGCCCGCCCCGCCGTCGTCGGACGGCGGGGCGGGGCAAGCGCCCCCGAGCTAGCTGGGCCGGCTCCGGCTACTGCGCGCTCGGCCGGAGCAGGAGGTCGGTGCGGCGGTTCTGTGCGCGACCCGCGGCGGTGTCGTTCGACGCCACGGGGTGGTACTCGCCGGCGGAGATCGCACGCATCTGCGCCGGATTCACGCCCTTCGACTGGAGGTGCCGCACGACGATCGACGCGCGCTCGCCCGCGAGCTCCCAGTTCGAGGGATAGCGGTCCCGGAGCTCGGGCCCGATCCGCTCGTTGTCCGTGTTGCCGACGACGTCGATCTGGTCCGGCTGCGTCGCGAGCTGGGCCGCCACCTTGTCGAGCGCGTTCCGGCCCTCGGGCGTCAGGTCGACCGCGCCGGAGCGATAGAGCAGATCGCCCGACATGCGCACGCGGATGCCGTCCTCGAGCTGCTCGATCTTCACCTGATCGGCGCCGATCTCCGAACGCAAGCTGGCCTCGAGGGCCTGCTGCTGCGCGAGCATCTGGTCGTAGTGGGAGGTGGTGACGCATCCCGTGCTCCCCATCACGAGACCGAGGGCGGTGGCGAGCGGCGCCAGACGCAAGACGCGAATCCGCATGCTGAGACTCCTTGGCGCGCTCGTGGCGCTCACGGTGTTCCCCTATCGTCCGCGACGACGAGCGCGGGCCGCTCTCATAGCGAGGGCCGCGCGGAGCGCAAGGAGGAAGCATGCGAATCACGGCTTCGATCTCGTGCGCGGCGGCGCTGCTGATGGGGACCACGCTGGCGACGAGCGCGGGCGCCGGCTGCAACGACGACTGCGCTACGGCCTATCAGACGGCCATGACCGCCTGCCAGGCGAAGTATCCCGATGCGAGCCAGCAGGACGCGCTGAATCTGTGCATGGACCAGGCCCAGTCGACCTACGAGGCGTGCCTGAACTCCTGCACGTCGTCCTCGATCGACGACTAGCCCCCGCTCCGAAGCTCCGCCGCCGGACCGCCCAGGTGGGCGGCCGGCCGGTTGACAGGCGCCGCCACCGGCTGGCATGCTCCAGCGGCTTGACTCGTGAGTCAATCGGTCCCCCACATCCCCGAATCCAGGCGAAGGAACCCCGACCCATGGCAGACCAAGGCGCGGCCCAGGGGCCGCTCCCCGTCGTCGACTTCCTGAAGATCCCCGCGAGCGGTGAGCCCTACCTCGAGGGGCAGCGCTGCAAGGCGTGCAGCGCCATCTACCTCGGCACGCGCGAGGTGTGCTCGAAGTGCGGTACGCGCGGTCAGCTCGAGGCCAAGCGGCTCTCGAACCAGGGCCACCTCTACGTGTACAGCATCGTGCATCGCTCGTTCCCCGGAGTGCCGGTGCCGTACGTGTCGGCGGTGGTCGACCTCGAGGGCGGCGGCACGATCAAGGGCAACCTGATCGGCGCCGGCTCGGACCCCGAGAAGATCAAGATGGGCATGCCCGTGCGCGTCGTGTTCAAGGACGCCCTCGGCCGCAAGGACCGCGAGGGCAACTCGTACCTCAGCTACTTCTTCGAGCCGGCCTAGGCCGGCTCGCCCCAATCCAGGAGACACACATGAGCGACGTGTACGTGGTCGGCGTGGACATGATCAAGTTCATGAAGGCGGGGACCGCTCCGAGCGTGTCCGCCCTCGGAGCGAAGGCCGCGCTGATGGCGCTGGACGACGCGGGCCTCAAGATCCAGCAGATGGAGGCGCTCTACTGCGGGAACCTCTACCAGGCGAGCGGGATGGTCGGGCAGCGCATCCTCCAGGAGATCGGCCAGACCGGCATCCCGGTCGTGAACGTCGCGAACGCGTGCGCGACCGGCGCCACCGCGTTTCGCGAAGGCTGGATGGCGATCAAGGCGGGCGCATACGACCTCGTCCTGGCGGTCGGCGTCGAGCAGATGGGCGCGGGCCTGCTCGGCGGCGGCGGCGGCGGCAAGGGCATCCCGAAGGAGGGACTCCTCGGCTCGGCCACGATGCCGGCGGTGTTCGCCGAGGCGGGCCAGGAGCACGCGCGCAAGTACGGCACGACCTTCGAGCAGTTCGCCAAGGTCTCGGTGAAGAACCATCACCACTCGACGATGAACCCGAAGGCGATGTACCAGATCGAGACTCCGCTCGAGATGGTGATGAACGCCGAGATGATCGCCTATCCCAACACCAAGCTGATGTGCTCGGTCAACGTCGACGGCTCGGCGGCGGCGGTGCTCGCGTCCGAGAAGAAGGTGAAGGAGCTCGGACTCATGAAGCGCGCGGTGCGCATCAAGGCGTCGGTGATGACGAGCGATCCGTGGCAGGAGCGCGACCTCGTGATGCCGGACGTCAACACCTGCACGCGCATGGCCGCCAAGAAGGCCTACGAGATGGCCGGCATCGGGCCGAAGGACCTCTCGCTCGTCGAGCTGCACGACTGCTTCGCCACCGCGGAGATCCTCCACTACGAGAATCTCGGGCTCTGCGGCGAGGGCGAGGCGGGGAAGATGATCGACGAAGGCGCCGTCGCACTCGGCGGGAAGATCCCCGTCAACGTCTCGGGCGGGCTGCTGTCGAAGGGCCACCCGCTCGGCGCGACGGGCATCGCGAACATCTACGAGGTGGCGACGCACCTGCGCGGAGAGGCGGGCAAGCGCCAGGTCCCGAACGCGCGCTTCGGGCTGACCCACGTGATCGGTCTCGGGAGCGCCTGCGGCATCCACGTGCTCGAGAAGGTGGCCTAGCGGCCTGCTCCAGGAGGCGAGGGATCCGCACCGCAATCCAGATCGGGGGGCCCGGCAGCGGCGACCCCGCCGTCTGGAAGTCCGCGCTCGAGCTCGCCTGCGAGGGCGAGCGCCTCGGCGTGGACTTTGCCTGGTCGGCCGAGGCGTGGGGCCAGGACGCGGTGGCGCCGCTCGCGTTCCTCGCGGCGCGCACGTCCCGCATCCGGCTCGGCACCGGCATCCTCCAGATCAGCGCGCGCGTCCCGTCGATGACCGCGATGACCGCGCTCACGCTCGCCGGCCTCACCGGCGGGCGCTTCGTGCTCGGCCTGGGCGCGAGCGGGCCGCAGGTGGTCGAGGGTCTGCACGGAGTGCCGTTCGCGAAGCCGCTCGGGCGGCTGCGCGAGACGGTGGAGATCGTGCGCATGGCGTGCCGCGGGGAGAAGCTCCGCTACACCGGGAAGCACTTCGTCCTGCCGCGGCCCGGCGGAGAGGGCAAGCCGCTGCGTCTCTCGCTACCGCCGCAGCCGGACCTCGCGATCTATCTCGCGACCCTCGGGCCGCCCGGGCTCGAGCTGACCGGCGAGATCGCCGACGGCTGGCTCGGCACGTCGTTCGTGCCCGAGCACGCGGACGCGTTCCTGCCGCACCTCGCGCGCGGCGCAGCCCGCGCCGGCCGCGCGCTCGCAGACCTCGACCTCCAGGTCGGGGGAACGGTCGAGCTCGGTTCGGACGTGGAACGCATGGTGGCCGACCGGAAGCCGCAGCTCGCATTCACGCTCGGCGCGATGGGCTCTCAGCGACACAATTTCTACAACGCGGCGTACCGGCGCTCGGGCTACGAGGACGCGGGCGAGGAGGTGCAGCGGCTCTGGCTCGCCGGCAAGCGTGACGAGGCGACCGCTCGCGTGCCCGACGCGATGGTGCTCCAGAGCCACCTGCTCGGCACGGACGACATGGTGCGCGAGCGGATCCGGCGCTACCGCGACGCGGGCGTCACGACCCTGCGCCTCGCGCCCGTGGCCGCCACGCTCGCTGGCCGGATCGATACCCTCGCCCGGGCAGTCGAGCTGGTGCGCGGGGTCGCCGCGGAGCGCGCGGCGTGACGCACGCGCCAGGGCCGACTTGACGCGCTTTCGCCGGGAGACGAGCCGCTGGCTCGCCGAGCACTGCCCCCGGTCTCACCATGATCGGTCCCATGCTCCTCGAGTACGGGAGCGAGGAGCAGCGGTAGCCGCGACTGCCGCGAGCCCGCCGCTTCCGTGTAGGATGGGCGCCGCGCCGCTGCGTTCACGGAGGCCCCCCATGAAGCTCGACCATTCGCGGTTCATCGTCCGACCCGGCAAGAAGTTCCGGCTCGCCGACCGCGACACCGCGGACACGCAGGGCTTCGACGATCGCGATCAGGCGGAGCTCGAGCTCGCCAGGGACGTGAACAGGCTCGCCGCGCTCCAGGACAAGCTGTACGCGCAGGACGTCTACGGGTTCCTCATCGTCCTCCAGGCGCTGGACGCCGCCGGCAAGGACGGCGTCATCAAGCACGTGATGAGCGGCGTCAACCCCCAGGGCTGCCAGGTGGCGGCCTTCAAGGCGCCGTCGGCCGAGGAGGTCGATCACGACTACCTCTGGCGCTGCAACCGCCACCTGCCCGAGCGCGGGCGCATCGGCATCTTCAACCGCTCCTACTACGAGGAGGTGCTCGTCGTCCGCGTGCACCCGGAGATCCTCGAGAAGCAGCGCCTTCCGTCCGAGGCGCGGAGCAAGGACGTCTGGAAGCGGCGCTACCGCGAGATCAACGCGTACGAGCGTTACCTCGTCGACAACGGGATCCTGGTGGTGAAGTTCTTCTTGAACGTCTCGAAGGAGGAGCAGAAGCGGCGCTTTCTCGAGCGCATCCAGCTTCCCCAGAAGAACTGGAAGTTCTCCGCCGCCGACGTGCGCGAGCGGGACCACTGGAAGCAGTACCAGCGGGCCTACCAGGACGCGCTCGAGGCGACCAGCACCGCGTGGGCGCCGTGGTACGTGATCCCCGCCGACGTGAAGTGGTTCGCGCGCGCCGCCGTCGCCGACGTCATCTGTGCACGCCTCGAAACGCTCCGTCTCCACTACCCGAAGGTGACGCGCGAGCAGCGGACCCAGCTCTTCGAGGCCGAGAAGCGCCTCCTCGCGGAGTAGAGGGCCACCGCCCAAGGATCGGGCAGGGACGCCCATGCCGCGCTCGCAGCGCGGCATGGATGCGTGCTGGGTACGGCGGATGTGTGCCGATCCGAGCGCGTTCCGGCCGGCGCGTTTCCTGCAGCCCCTTCGGGACATGGCCATCCGGGTCGCGCTCCACCATCGCACGTCCTACCGCTTCGACCGCCCGGTCGCGCTCGGGCCGCACGTCATCCGCCTGCGTCCCGCGCCGCACACGCGCGTCCCGGTCCTCGGCTATGCGCTCACGGTCCGCCCCCCGGAGCACTTCCTGAACTGGCAGCAGGATCCGCACGGCAACCACCTCGCGCGCCTCGTGTTCCCCAAGAAGACGTGCGCGCTCGAGGTCGAGGTCGACCTGATCGCCGAGCTGCACGTGCTGAACCCCTTCGACTTCTTCCTCGAGCCGGACGCCGAGGTGCACCCCTTCCGCTACGAGCCCGGCCTCGCGCACGAGCTCGCGCCCCATCGGGAGACGGAGGCGGTCGGACCGTGTCTGCACGCGTTCCTCGCGCGGCTCGTGCCCGGTCCGGTGGGCACGATCGACTTCCTCGTCGATCTCAACCGGCGCGTGAAGGATGCGGTGCAGTACGTGATCCGGATGGAGCCGGGCGTGCAGTCTCCGGAGGAGACCCTCGCGCGCGCGAAGGGCTCGTGCCGCGATTCTGCATGGCTCCTCGTGCAGATCCTGCGCCACCTCGGCTTCGCCGCCCGATTCGCCTCGGGCTACCTGATCCAGCTCGCTGCCGACGAGAGGGCGCTCGACGGCCCGGCCGGCCCGGAGCGCGACTTCACCGACCTGCACGCCTGGGCGGAGGTCTATCTGCCGGGCGCCGGCTGGATCGGGCTGGATCCCACGTCGGGGCTGTTCGCCGGGGAAGGGCACATCCCGCTCGCGTGCACGCCCGAGCCCTCGAGCGCGGCGCCGGTGTACGGCGCGATCGACCGCTGCGAGGTGGAGTTCTCCTTCGACATGTCGATCGAGCGCGTGCGCGAGGACCCGCGCGTCACGAAGCCCTACACCGAGTCGCAGTGGGAGGCGATCGAGGCGCTCGGACGCCGCTTAGACGGTCGGCTGACGGCGGACGACGTGCGCCTGACGCTCGGCGGCGAGCCGACGTTCGTCGGGATCGACGACGTCGACGCGCCCGAGTGGAACACCACCGCGAACGGGCCAGCGAAGCGCGCCCGCGCGGACGAGCTGGTGCGCCGGCTGCGCGCGCGCCTCGCCCCCGGCGCGGTGCTCCACTTCGGGCAGGGCAAGTGGTACCCGGGCGAGTCGCTGCCGCGCTGGTCCTACGGCCTCTACTGGCGCCTCGACGGCGCGCCGGTGTGGGACGACGCCTCGCTCGTCGCCGACGAGGCGACGCCCGGCGGCTTCGGGGACGTGGAGGCCCAGCGCTTCGTCACCGCGCTCGCGAAGCGTCTCGACGTGGATCCGGGCTTCGCGCTCCCCGCGTTCGAGGACACCTGGTACTGGCTGTGGCGCGAGCGCCGCCTGCCGACGAACGCGGCGACGGATGACGTGCGGCTGGCCGACGCCGAGGAGCGCGCGCGGATCGCCCGCGTGTTCGACCATGGCGTCGGCGCGCGCGTCGGCTGGGCGCTGCCGCTCGCGCCCGACGGCGGTACGCCGGGCACGCGCTGGGTGAGCGGCCGCTGGCACCTCCGCAGCGAGAGCCTCTTCCTCGTGCCGGGCGACTCGGCGATGGGCTACCGGCTTCCCCTCGACTCGCTGCCCTGGGTCGCGGCGACCGACGCGCCGCAGCTCGTCGAGCTCGATCCGATGGAGCGGCGGGCGGTGCTGCCGCCCCTGCGCCGGAACGCTCCGCACGCGCGCGCGGAGGTCGCGGGCGCCGCGGCCCGAGATCCGCGCCCGGGCGAGTCGGCGTCCTGGGTCGTGCGCACCGCGCTCTGCGTCGAGCCGCGGAACGGATCGCTGCACGTCTTCGTGCCTCCGATCTCGCGGCTCGAGGACTACCTCGATCTCGTCGGCGCGATCGAGGACACCGCGGCGGCGTTGCGGCTTCCCGTGCGTCTGGAAGGCTACCCGCCGCCGCTCGATCCGCGGCTCGCGCGCCTCGAGGTGACGCCCGATCCGGGTGTGATCGAGGTGAACGTCCCGCCGGTGGCGACGTGGGACGCGCTCGTGGGGCAGACGACCGCGTTGTACGAGGAGGCGCGCCTCGCGCGCCTGCGCACCGAGAAATTCATGCTCGACGGTCGCCACACGGGCACGGGAGGCGGCAACCACGTGACGCTCGGGGGGCCGACGGCGCCCGACAGCCCGCTGCTCCGCCGCCCGGACCTGCTGCGCAGCCTCGTCGGCTACTGGCTCGACCACCCCGCGCTCTCGTACCTCTTCTCCGGGCTCTTCATCGGGCCGACGAGCCAGGCGCCGCGGGTGGACGAAGCGCGCAGCGATGCGCTCGAGGAGCTCGAGCTCGCGTTCCAGCAGATCCCGGCGGGCGAAGGCGCGTCGCCGTGGCTCGTCGACCGCGTGCTGCGCAACGTGCTCGTGGACGCGACGGGCAACACGCACCGCACCGAGTTCTGCATCGACAAGCTGTTCTCGCCGGACGGCCCACGAGGCAGGCTCGGCATCGTCGAGCTGCGCGCGTTCGAGATGCCGCCGCACGCGCGCATGAGCCTCGTGCAGCAGCTCCTGATCCGCGCGCTCGTCGCCCGCTTCTGGCGCGAGCCCTACGCGCCGCGTCTCGTGCGCTGGGGCACCCAGCTCCACGACCGCTTCCTGCTCCCGCACTTCGTGGAGCAGGACTTCCACGACGTGCTCGGAGAGCTGGCGCGCGCGGGCCTCGGGTTCGAGCCGGCCTGGTTCGCGCCGCACCTCGAGTTCCGTTTTCCCCGCATCGGCGAGGTGACGCGGGCAGGTGTCGAGCTCGAGCTGCGTCATGCCCTCGAGCCGTGGCACGTCCTCGGGGAGGAGCCGGGCGCGGCGGGTACGGTGCGCCTCGTCGACTCGTCGCTGGAGCGGCTGCAGGCGAAGGTCACGGGCGCGCTCGGCGACCGGTTCGTCGTGACGGTGAACGGCCGGGCGCTGCCTCTGCACCCGACCGGCACCGAAGGCGAGGCCGTGGCGGGCGTGCGCTACCGCGCGTGGCAGCCGGCGTCGTGCCTGCACCCGACGATTCCCGTGCACGCGCCGCTCCGCTTCGACGTCGTGGACACGTGGCTCGAGCGTTCCCTCGGCGGGTGCACGTATCACGTCGCGCACCCCGGAGGCCGCACCTACGACCGCTTCCCGGTGAACGCGAACGAGGCCGAGGCGCGCCGGGTGGCGCGGTTCTCGCCGCTCGGCCACACGGCCGGGCGGGTCGTCGTCGCGCCGGCGGAGCGCTCCCGCGCGCACCCCTTCACGCTGGATCTGCGACGGAGCTAGGGTCGGGGCGTGGAGCAGCCGCTGCGGCTCGCGTACGACGCGCGGGCCGGACACCACGACGAGATGCTCGGGGACGGGGCCACTCCCCGCGCCCACTGGCAGCCGCTCGTGCGATCGCTCGCGGCCCTCGGGCCCACGGAGCTCGGCCGCCGCTGGGAGCAGGCGCGGCGCCTCATCCACGAGAACGGCGTCACCTACAACGTGTACGGCGACCCGCGCGGTCTCGACCGGCCCTGGGAGCTCGACGCCTTCCCGCTCGTGCTCGCGCGCGAGGAGTGGGCCGGGCTCCGTGTCGCGCTGGCCCAGCGCGCGCGCCTGCTGAACGCGGTGCTGCTCGATCTCTACGGGCCGCAGCGACTCCTGCGGGAGGGCCTCGTGCCCGCGGAGGTGGTGTTCGCGCACCCGGGCTTCCTGCGTCCGTGCCACGGCGCCGCGGTGCCCGACGACGTGTTCCTCCACCTGTACTCGGCCGATCTCGCACGCTCGCCCGACGGCCGGTGGTGGGCGCTTGCCGACCGGACGCAGGCGCCGTCGGGCATGGGCTACGCGCTCGAGAACCGGATCGTGCTGTCGCGCGCGCTGCCGGAGGCGTTTCGCGAGAGCCGGGTGGAGCGGCTGGCCGGCTTCTTCGCGCGGCTGCGCGACACGCTGCGGCGTCTCGCGCCGAGCCGACGCGACAATCCGCGCATCGCGCTGCTCACGCCCGGGCCCTACAACGAGACGTATTTCGAGCACGCCTACCTCGCGCGCTACCTCGGCTTCACGCTGGTCGAGGGCGCGGATCTCACCGTCCGCGATCGCGCGCTCTACCTGAAGACGCTGGGCGGCCTCGAGCGCGTCGACGCATTGCTGCGCCGCGTCGACGACGTCTTCTGCGACCCGCTGTCGCTGCGCAGCGACTCGTCCCTCGGCGTCGCTGGCCTCGTTCAAGCCGCCCGCGCGGGCAATCTGCTCGTGGCGAACGCGCTCGGCAGCGGTCTCGTCGAGAGCCCGGCGCTGCTGGCCTTCCTGCCCGGACTGTGCCGGCCCCTCCTCGGTGAGGAGCTCGCGCTGCCGTCCGTCGCCACGTGGTGGTGCGGTCACGACGAGGCGCTCGCGTACGTCGTCGCCCACCTCGACGAGCTCGTGGTGAAGCCCGCCTTCCCCGGACTCTCGAGAGAGCCGGTCTTCGGCGCGAAGCTCGCGGCCAGGGAGCGGGAGGCGTTCCTCGCGCGGCTCCGCGCGCGCCCGCACGAGTTCGTGGCCCAGGAGCAGGTGGCGCTCTCGACCGCCCCGGTGTGGGACGGCGCACGGGCCCAGCCGAGGCACGTGGTGCTGCGGGCCTACTGCGTGGCGGCCGGCGATTCGTACGACGTCATGCCCGGCGGCCTCACCCGCGTGGCGGTGTCGTCCGACTCGCTCGTCGTGTCGATGCAGCGTGGCGGCGGGAGCAAGGACACGTGGGTGTGTTGCGAGGGCCCGGTAGAGCCGGTGACGCTGCTGCGCCCCGCGGGCGCCGCCGTCGAGCTCACGCGCGGGGGGTCGGAGCTGCCGAGCCGCGTCGCAGACAACCTCTTCTGGCTGGGCCGCTACGTCGAGCGCGCCGAGGGTGCGGCGCGCTTCGCGCGCGGCGTGCTCGTGCGCATGGCCGACGCCGGCGCGCGGACCGAGCTGCCGCCCCTCCTCGCCGCGCTCGCGCGCCACGGCGGCGCCGACGCCGGCCACTTCGAGCCGGCCGGGGCGGCCCCGGGGCCGGGCGTCTCCGACTCCGATCCCGGGAAGGAAGCGCCGTCGCTCGATCGTCGGATCCTCGGGTTCGTGTTCGGCGAGGAGTCGCCGCGCTCCCTGCGTGCGACCCTGGCGGCGATCCATCAGCTCGCGTTCTCGCTCCGGGACCAGATCTCCATCGACTCCTGGCGCGTGCTCTCGGGACTCCAGGCCGAGTGCGCACCCGCAGCCCTGCAGTCGACCGCCGCCGCGCTCGACGCGCTCAATCGCACGATCACGTGGCTCTCGGCGTGGAGCGGCCTCGCGATGGAGAGCATGACGCGCGGGCAGGGCTGGCGGTTCACGGACATGGGGCGCCGCATCGAGCGGGCGTCGTACATGGAGACGCTCCTCGCTTCGACGCTGGTGCAGGCGCAGAGCGACGAGGCGCCGCTGCTGGAAGCCCTGCTCGAGATCGCCGAGGGAGCGATCACGTATCGCCGCCGCTATTTCGGTGAGCTCCAGACCGCGGCGGTGCTCGATCTCCTGCTCACGGACGAGACGAATCCGCGCTCCGTCGCCTTCCAGCTCGAGGCGCTGGACGACCACGTGGGCAGGCTGCCCCGCCCCGCCTCGCGCGGCGAGCGGAGCGCGGAGCAGCGCATCGCGCTCGCCGCGCTCTCGCGCGTTCGTCTCGCGGACGTGTCGGAGCTCGCGCGCGCAGAGCCCGGCGGCAAGCGACCGAAGCTCGACGAGCTGCTCTCGCGGCTCGCCGAAGATCTGCCCGCGCTCTCGGACGCCATCACGCGCAGCTATCTGTCGCACGCGGAAGCGCTGCGCCGCGTCGAGCGGTTCTAGGAGTGGTGCGCTATCGCGTCCGACACACTACGACGTATGCGTACGAGGAGACAGTCTCCATCTGCCACAACGAAGTGCGGCTCGTGCCGCGCGCGACCGCCGCGCAGGAGTGTCGCCGGACCACTCTCGCGATCGACCCCGCGCCGGCGGTCCTGCACCCGCACGTCGACTACTTCGGCAATCCGACGAGCTTCTTCACGCTCGAGGAGCCGCACCATCGCATGGTCGTCACGGCGGAGAGCGAGCTCGCGCTCGAGGCGCCGGCGGTCGTCGAGCCGACGTCGACGCCCGCATGGGACGGGCTGCGCAATCGCATGGCGTGCGATCTCTCGCCGGACGGCCTGGCCGCGTTCGAGTTCGCGTTCGAGTCTCCGCACGCACCGGGACTGCCCGAGCTCGCGGCATGGGCGGCGCCGAGCTTCCCGAAGGGCCGCCCCGTCCTCGAGGGAGCGCTCGATCTGACGCGCCGGATCCACCGCGGCTTCGCCTACCGGCCGGGCGCCACGTCCGTCATGACGCCGGTGTCGGAGGTGTTCGCGGCCCGCGCGGGCGTGTGCCAGGACTTCGCACACCTCGAGATCGCGTGCCTCCGCGCGCTCGGCCTCGCCGCGCGGTACGTCTCGGGGTACGTGCGGACGCGGCGGGCCGACGGGCGCGAGGCGCTGGTCGGCGCGGATGCGTCGCATGCATGGGTCTCGCTGCACTGCGGGCCCGCGGGGTGGGTGGACCTCGATCCCACCAACGACGGCGTGCCGAGCGACGAGCACCTCACGCTCGCGTGGGGGAGGGACTACGGCGACGTCAGTCCGATCAAGGGCGTGATCCTCGGCGGAGGGGAGCACACGGTCGACGTCGCCGTCGACGTGGCGGCGCTCCGGGTCTGAAGGCCCACGCCAGGGTTGACTTTCGGGGCCTCCCCTGCGCACCCTGGGAAGGGCACGCAGGAGGGCGCATCCATGGCGGGAGACAAGTCGAAGCCGGACTTCTCGAACGTGAAGAGCGGCAGCTCATCGACTGCGCCGCCGCCGGCGCAGCCCGCACCCAGGACCTACACCGTGGTTGCGGGCGACAGCCTCTCGAAGATCGCGAAGAAGCACTACGGCGACGCGAACAAGTGGAAGAAGATCTTCGAGGCGAACAGGGACATCATCCAGAATCCGGACCTCATCAAGCCCGGTCAGGTGCTCAAGCTCCCCGACGCCTGAGCCCCCACGACAGGAGATCGATCCATGCATCATCGGAAGCGCCTCGGCGGAGCGCTCGCGCTCGGCCTCGTCCTCGCACTCGCGTCGAGCTGCAAGCGGGCGGAGACCCCGGCGCCGGTGGCTCCCGCCCCGGCCCCCGCTCCCGCTCCCACCCCTCCTCCGGCGCCGTTCGCGGTGAAGAGCGTCCAGCTGGGGAGCTCGATCGGGCCCGACAAGCGCGTGCCCACGGCGATGACCACCTTCGCGAAGGGCGACACGATCTATGCGTCGGTTGCGAGCGAGGGCGCCGCGCCCAGCGTCACGCTCAGCGCGCGCTGGACCTACGGCGACGGCCAGCTCGTGAGCGAGTCCTCGGAGACGATCGCGCCGACGGGGCCGGCGGTGACGGAGTTCCACGTCTCCAAGGCGGACGGCTGGCCGGCCGGCGCCTACAAGGTGGAGATCAGCGCGAACGGCGCGGTCGTCGGCAGCGAGCAATTCACCGTCGGGGAGTAGCCGTCGTCGCGCTCGCGTGTACTCTCCGCGGGCCGGAGCGGCTCTGCCGCGACGGCGCTCATGGGCCCGATCGCGGGCTCGATCACCCGAAGCATGGGAGACCCCGGATGTCTGCGCATTTCCGCCCTTCGCTCGCCTGTCTCGCCCTCGCTGCCTTCGGGCTCGTCGCCGTTCCCGCGCTCGCCGCGAAGGACGACGTGGTGGAGAAGGCGACCGTGTCGTTCACGAAGCTGACGCCGGCCGACCAGAAGCTGGTCACCACGGCGACCGCGGTCGTGATCGCGGGCATCGGGGACGCGCGGAAGGCCATGGAGGGGAGCGATCTCGGCAAGGCCCGCTGGGAGATCGCGCAGACGCGGCAGCTCGTGAAGGCGCTTCGGAACGCGAGCCCTGCGGCCCGGCTCTCGGACAGCATCGAAGACGTGAAGGCTGCCGCGAAGGCCGGCAAGCCCGTGAGCTACACGGCGGTCTACCAGGAGCTCGACACCTACAAGTCGATCGCCTCCGTCGAGGACATCAACTTCAAGCTCGAGAAGGCCAAGAAGGCCTCCGCGGCGGGCAAGATGGACGAGACCATCGCCGCCCTCACGGACGTGCAGGCGTCGATCACCTACGTCGAGATCGACTACCCGCTGAAGCGCGTCTACGGCGAGCTGACGCAGGCCATGGTCGCGCTCGACCAGAAGGACGTCCTGACCGCCACCGACTTCGTGAGCCAGGCCGAGAAGGACATGCAGCCGATCGTGAAGCTGACGTCCGCGAAGCTCGACGAGGTCGTGTCCGCCGACGACGTCGAAGCCTTCAAGCTGCAGAAGAAATGAGCGCCGGAGGCGCGCCTGGCGGGCTCGGGGACCTGCGGAACGTCCTCCACAAGAGCTGGGGCTGGCTCCTCGCGTTCGGAATCGCCCAGACCGTGCTCGGCGCGATCGCGATCGCGGCCCCGCTGGTCGGCACGGTCGCGACTGCGCTGTTCCTCGGCTGGCTGCTGATCGTCTCCGGCTCGTTCCAGATCGTCCACGCGATCCAGGGGCGGAGGGAGCGAGGCTTCTGGCTGCACCTGCTCGGTGGCCTTCTCTACGTGGTGACGGGCTGGGTCGTGGTGATGAACCCACTCGGCGGAGCGCTGGGTCTCACCATCCTGCTCGCCGGATTCCTGATCGCGGACGGGGCGGCGCGGGTATGGCTGGGTCTCCACCTCCGGCCGGCCGCGGGCTGGGAGTGGGTGCTCGTCGCAGGGATCGCGGGCGCCTTTGCCGGGATGCTGATTGCGTCGCAGCTGCCGAGCTCGGCGCTCTGGGCGATCGGTCTCCTCGTCGGGATCAACCTCGTCTGGAGCGGCTCCGCCGGGGTCGCGATCGCCCTGCGGGTCCGGAAGGGCTGACGCGAACGCGTCACCTGCGGGGGCCGGCGGGCCACCCACTCCACGTGCCGAGGAGGCTCCGGACCGCGGCCGAGGTGGAGACTGGACGAAGGCCGCGCGCGCGGCCACAGTGGGGGCGCTCATGTCGGACCGATTGCGCCGCGCCTGCCTGCTCGCACTCGTTCTCTCGCTCGCCTGCGCGCCGCACGTTCCGCGCGAAACCGCCGCCGAGCCGCCGCCCGCAGCGGCCGCAATCCAGCCTCTGCCCGACACCGAGCTGTTGACGCGCGTCGCCGAAGCCAAGGGCTGGGGCTGGCTCGTCGAGAAGCTGGTGGCGGACGGGCAGGACCGCCTGCGCGTCACCGAAGCCTTCGCCGACCCGGCCATCCCCGACTTCGACGGGCTCTTCTTCCGCGTCGATCCCCGCGAGCCCCAGGCCATGTACCGCGGGCTGCTTGCCGCGAGGAGCCTCGCAGCGGCGCGCGAGTGCCGCGCCGAGAACAACGCGGCGTTCGAGGCCGCAGAGCAGGCGACCGGGGTCTCCGCGGACGTGATCGCCGCCATCCTCCACGTCGAGACGCACTGCGGGCGGAGTACGGGGTCGAGCCTCGTGCTCTACGGGCTCGCACGGCTGGCGATGGCGAACGAGCCGGGGAACGTGGACGCGAACGTGGAGAGGACGGCGACGCACGATGGTCTCGTCGACGAGGAGCTCGCGGCGCGCGTTCGCGCCCGCGCGGCGCGGCTCGAGGAGATCTTCTACCCCGAGGTCGTCGCCACGTTCGTCGTCGCGGAGCGGCTCGGCGTCGGCCCGCTCGACCTGAAGGGATCGCCGTCGGGGGCCTTCGGCTACCCGCAGTTCCTGCCCACGAGCTACCTGCGCTACGGCGTCGACGCGAACGGGGATGGCCGCGTCGATCTCTACGATCTCCCGGACGCCGCCGCATCCGCGGGCCGGTTCCTCGCAGAATACGGGTGGAGGCCGGGGCTCGCGCGCGAGCAGCAGCGCGGCGTGATCTGGAACTACAATCGATCGGACGCGTACATCGACGCCGTCCTCGCGATCGCCGCACGGATCGCGCCTCGTGTGCAGGACGTGGCGAGCGGCCCGCTCGAAGCGGGCCAGTAGGCGCGCTCCGGGAAGCGCCGGGCGGGCGGGAGGGGAGCCGCAATGGCGATCGAGCACCTGTCTCCTGCGTCGCGAGGCGAGGACGTCGCGGCCGCGCTCGAGCGCGACGGCTGCTGCGTCGTGGACGGCGTCGTCGGCCGCGACGTGCTGGCGCGGCTCCGCTCCGAGCTCGCGCCCTACGTCGACGCCACGCGCTTCGGCCCCGACGACTTCAGCGGTCGCCGCACGCGCCGCACCGGGGGCCTCGTCGCGCGGTCGGCCACCGCGCGCGACCTCGTGTCGCACCCGCTCGTCCTCGAGGCCGTGAAGGCGACACTTCGGGGCGCCACCAACTTCCGGCTCCACCTGACCCAGGTGATCGCGATCGGTCCCGGCGAGCCGGCCCAGCCGATCCATCGCGACCAGTGGGCGTTCGACTTCTTTCCGTTCCCGAGCGGCTACGAGGTGCAGTGCAACACGATCTGGGCGATGACCGACTTCACCGCCGAGAAGGGCGCGACCCGCGTGATTCCCGGGAGCCACCGCTTCGAGGACAAGCTCTCATTCAAGGAGGAGGACACCGAGCCGGCGGAGATGGCTGCGGGCTCCGTCTTCTTCTACACGGGAGCGGTCTATCACGGCGGCGGCGCGAACCGATCCGCGGACGAGACCCGCTACGGAGTGAATCTCACCTACGCGCGGGCATGGCTGCGGCAGGAGGAGAACCAGTATCTCGCAGTGCCCCGGGAGATCGCACGCGAGCTGCCCGAACCGTTGCTCCGCCTGATCGGCTACGCGCGCGGCGCCTACGCGCTCGGCTATGTCGACGACCTCCGTGATCCGATCGAGGTGCTGCGCCCGGGCGCGGGCAATACCGGGCTCGGCGAGCTGACGCGCGCGAACGAGCAGCTCCTGGAGGGCAGGCCGCGACGCACGTGAGGGCTCGCGTGATCCTGGCGCTTGCGGCGTGTCTCCTCCTTCCCGCGTGCGGGCCGTGGGGGCCGCAGGGTGCGTTCCCTGGCGGCCCGTTCCTCGGCGCCTCCCAGGACCGCACGCCCGGGGACTGGAGCTTCACCGACGACTACGAACTGGTCGCGATCGAGACGCGCGGTCCGCTCTTCCGGCACAGCGTCACGATCCTGTGTGTCTCCGCGGGCGGCAAGCTCTACGTGATGGCGCGTCATCCCGAGGGAAAGCGGTGGGTCCAGAACGTGATGCGCGATCCCCGCGTCCGCCTCGCGATCGGCGATCGGATCTACGACGGGCAGGCAGTGCGGGTCGACGAGGCGCGGGACGGGGCCAAGGTCGCGCGCGCGTTCCTGCGGAAGTACGCGGGCCTCGACGCTCCGCACGCGCACGCGCTCGGCGGGGAGCCGGCGCCCGGCGACGACCGCACCGACATCTGGACCTTCCGCATCGACCCGCCGGTGCTCTGGCCGTGAGGCGCGCGGCGCTCGTTCTCGGCGGCCTCCTCCTCGCCCTGGCGTGCGTCGCCCTGTGGGCGCGCCTCTTCGCGGGCGGCCCGCTCGGTCCGCTCCCCGGCGGCTGGCTGCGCGGCGAGCTGGCGAGCGAGCGCCCCGCCGACTGGACGTTCGCGAACCGGCAGCCGGATCTCCTCGTCGAGAGCCGCGCGTTCACGCTGCCGTGGTCGGGTCGGGTGTGGTTCATCGCCCATCGCGGGCGGCTCCACCTCCTCCTGCCCGGCATCTTCGGGGACGATCTGAAGCGCAGGCTCGACGTGGATCCGCACGTGCGGGTGGAGGTGGACGGCAAGCTGTACGAGCAGGTGGCGGTGCCCGTGACCGACGACGCGGAGACGGGGGAGCTCTTGGGTCCGGTGATCCGGCGTCAGTTCGCGCTCGAGATCGGGGATGACGTGCGCCGGGCCCCGGGCGCGCACCAGGCCGAGATCTGGATCTACCGGCTCGACGACCCGCCGTCCCCGCTCGCCGCGACGGCTCGATCGCGGCCGTGACCTCGGCCTCCGTGCGCACGGGCGCCGCTTCGGTGCTCGTCTCCAGCGCCGCGGTCGTCGCGGCCGCGGTCCTCGCCTCGTTCCGCCTCGGCTTCGCCGACGACGTTCCGACCCTTCTTCGCGTCAACGGGCCGCGCGTCCTGCTGGGCGCAGCCGCGGGTGGAGCGCTCGCGCTCGGAGGAGCGCTCCGTCTCGCGGCGCTCGATCTCGCCGCGGGCGGCCGCGGCGCGCGCGAGGCCCGCCCGCTGCGCGACCTCGAGTGGCTCGCGCTCGCGACCGGTGCCGCCGGCGGCGGCACGCTGCTGGCGGCCGGACGCACCGGCGCCGCCGCCTGGGCGGCATTCGCCGTCGGAGCCGCGGGCGGCGCTGCGCTGCTGTGGCGAGGCGTGCGCGCGCTCGATCGGCCGAAGCGCTGGACGAACCTCGGCGCGGCGGCCGCGCTCGCGCTGCTGATCGGCGTCGCCGCGGTCGCGGGCACCTACGTGCGCGAGCGTCGCGATGCCGTGTCGCCGGTGGTCGCGTGGCTGCTCGGCGACCTGTCCGGAGCGACGTTCGCGTCCGGACTCGCGGTCCTCGCGCTCGCGCTTTCGATCCTCGCGACGGCGTTCGGGGCCGCGCCCGGGCGAGGCGCGGAGCGGTTCCGAACGCTCGCGCTGCTCGCGCTGGGAGTCGGCGTGGGGGCGGCTGGCCCGCTCGCGTTCATCGCCGGCATGCCGCCGCGGACGGTGCGGCGGCTCGCGCGGGGCGCGTCGCTGCCCTTGGTGCTCGCCGCGAGCGCCGCTGCCGGAGGGGCGACGGTGGTGGCGATCGATACGGTGCCGCGCCTCCTCGTCGGAGGCTACGACCTGCCCTTCAACGTTTCGGCCGCGATGGTCGCGGTGCCGGTCTATCTGGGCTGGAACCGGGTGCGCCTGCGCCGCGAGGCCGGACCCGCCGGCGCGCCGTTCGAGACGGCGGAGCTCGCGCTCCTCGTCCTGCTGACCGGCGTGGCCGTCTGGCTCGCAGCGACCCTGGCCGGTGTCATCCGCGCCGCGACCTAGCGTCAGCCCGTCGCAGCCAGACCGCCGGCACGCAGGTGCGCGACGAGGGCGTCGCGCAGGAGCAGCGCGCTCGTGTCGACGCGCTCGGGCCGCCCCACCATGTCGGGACGCCCCGCGAAGTACTCGAGCGTCGCCACCCGGTAGCGCGCCGCCTCCTGCACCGGCACGCCGGCCGCCGTCAGCCGATCGCGCAGCGGCGCCGCCATCGCCCGGCCTTCGAGCGTCGCCACGACGACGTGGTTCCGGTACGGGTCGAGGGAGTACGCGAGGCCGGTGGTGATCTCCCCCGGGCAGAAGCGGCCGGGGATCTCGTCGGAGTGGAACGCGAGCGGCTCGCCCGTGGCGTGCCGCAGCGCTCCTTCGAGCAGCGCACGGAGCAGCTCGCCCTCGAGCCCCTCCGAGGTGATGGCCAGGGTCTCGCCGACGTTCGCGCGGCTCGGGTCGCGCACGACCTGGACGTAGGCGTGGACGTGCGGATGGCCCTTGAAGTGCACGATCGCGCCCGGGCCCTCGAGCCGCCACACCTGCCAGTAGGGATCGCCGCGCCTCGCGCGCCCGGCTTCGTCCAGTGATGCGAAGGACGTCATGTCCTCGTAGAAGCCGTGGCTCGCGAAGTAGGACAGGTGCAGCGCGGCCGGCCCGCCGTTCGCGTCGATCGCGTCGCGCGCCCGCGTCTGCTCGGCGTCGGGGTACGACGCGAGCACCGTCGCGAGCAGCCGGCCGAACTCGTCCTGGGCGGACTCCGACAGATCGCCGACCCGTGCGCCCGGAAACGCGCCGCCCGCTCCGCGCACCTGGAGCACGAGCTCGTGGGGCGGGGTCGGCAGCACGGCGCGCGCACGTTCCGCCGGGGAGAGCCGTGCATAGACCCGGTTCGCGGCGTCGCCGTGGAAGGCGAACGAGTTGCCGGGCACGCGCCAGCGCCCGTTTCCCGTCTGGTGTCCGTACGCGATGCCGCCGCCGAACGCCGCGCTGTCCGCCGGGTCGCCGCCGCCGCGCAGCATCAGGTGGCCGCCCATCAGCACGGCTTGCGCGCGGCCCGCTTCGGGCTCGCCGTAGAGCGCGAGCACGCAGCCATCCAGCCGGCCTTCGACCGCCACGGTGCCTGCGAACGCCGCACGCCCCCGGGGCGAGAGCAGCGAGAGATAGAGGTCTTCGACCCCCGCGCGCTGGGTCGGGGAGAGCAGCGTGCCGAGGTGCGGCCGCGCGATCACGGAGATCGTGTTCGCGATCTGGCGCGTCGGGTGGTCGTACGGGAAGACGATCAGCTCGCGCTGGCGCGGCGTGAGCGACACGGCAAGGCGTCGGATCGCCGCGTCCGTTCCGATCGACGATTCGTTGCGTGCATACAGGGCGGGCGCGCCGAGGCCGCGCGCGGCGAGAAGGCCCGCGCCCGCGCCGATGCCGACGAGCAGGGCGCGCCGGGTGAGGGCGGGCTCGAGGGACCGGGAGGGCGGCAGCTCGGCCATGGCGGAGCCTCCTGGAAGCCCCCACTCTAGCAGCGGCCCCGCCGCGCCGATACCGGAGGAGCCATGGCCCTCGATTTCGACCCCTTCTCCACCGACTGGCGGGCGGATCCCTATCCCGCGTACCGCGCCCTGCGCGACGAGGCGCCCGTCCATCGCGCTCCGGTGTCGGGCTTCCATTGCATCTCGCGGTACGACGACGCGCTCTCCGTGCTGAAGCGCCCGGAGCTCTTCTCGTCGCGCGCGATGTTCACCGTCCTGATGAACGGGGGAAAGGAGGGGCTTCCGCCCCCGTCGTGGAACATGATCCGCTTCCTCGTGCGCTTCGCGCTGGCGCTTCGCACGAACCCGTTCGCGTTCACGAAGGCGCGGAACCTGATCTCCGAGGACCCGCCGATCCACGAGAAGCTGCGCGCCCTGGTGAACCGCGGCTTCACGCCGCGTCGCATCGTCGGGCTCGAGCCGCGGATCCGCGAGCTCGTCGCGGAGAGCCTCTCGCCGCTGCGCCGGGGCGGGCGCTTCGACGTCGTGCGCGACCTCGCGATCCCGCTGCCGGTCACCGTCATCGCCGAGATGCTCGGGATCGCGCCCGAGCGGCGCGCGGACTTCAAGCGCTGGAGCGACGCCTTCATCGAGGGCACCACGGGACCGGGCCGGGCCAACCCCTTCGCTCCGAGGTTCGTCGACACCGTCGTCGAGTTCCTGACCTACCTCCGCGCGGTGATCCAGCGCCGCCGTCGCAAGCCCGGCGACGACGTGATCAGCACGATCCTCGCCGACGAGCTGGACGGCGCGGGGCTCTCCGACGTCGAGGTGCTCATGTTCGTCCAGCTCCTCCTGGTCGCGGGGAACGAGACGACGACGAACCTGATCGGCAATGCGGTGCACGCGCTGCTCGACCACCGGGATCAGCTCGAGCGGGTGCGCCGCGATCCGGGGCTGGTGCCCGCGCTCGTGGAGGAGGCGCTCCGCTGGGACTCCCCCGTCCAGATCGTGTTCCGGTCGACGCGTTCCAGTGTGACGATCGCGGGCACGACCATCCCGGCCGGCGCCACGCTCGCCGTCCTGCTCGGGTCCGCCAACCGCGATGAGCGCCGCTTCCCCGACCCGGACCGCTTCGACGTCGGCCGTGACGCGCGCGGCCACCTCGCGTTCGGCTTCGGCGAGCACTTCTGCCTCGGGTCCGCCCTGGCGCGGCTCGAGGCGAAGGCGGCGCTCGGCGCGCTCGTGCCCCACCTGGTGGGTCTCGAGCGGAGCGGCGCCGACCGCGCGCTGGTGGACTCCTTCCTCGTGCGCGGGCCGCAGCGGCTGGAGCTGCGCCCGGCGGCGTGACGCCGGCAGGAATGCGGAACCGGGATCTGGCCATTCATTTCGAGGTCTTCGGAGAGGGCAATCCGGAGACGATCCTCCTGGTGCACGGCCTTGGTGACTCCTCCAGGACCTTCTTGCAGACCGCCAGGGATCTCTCGGGCGGATATCGGGTGATCGTTCCCGATCAGAGAGACCACGGAGCGACTCCCGCTCTCGGGGAAGACTACTCGACTAAGAGATTGGCGGCCGACATCGAGGACCTGCTTCTGTCCTCGAACGTCGGGAAGGTCCATCTCGTCGGTCATTCCCTCGGCGGCCGTGTCGCCATCCGATATGCCGAGATCCATCCGGAGCGCGTTTCCACGCTGACGATCGAAGATGTGTTCGTCCAACCTGCCGAGGGCGTTACCCCCGTGGATCCCGCCAGAGTCAAGGTCATCGACGAGGCGTTCCCCGACCATTTCGATGGTCGTGAACAGGCGATTCGAAGCATCGAGGCGATCTTCGGGAACGACGCCGACTACATCACGCACAAGCACTTGAGACGAAGCGCGGACGGAACCTGGAGTCTCAACTTTCGCCCCAAGGTGAACTATCTGTTCTATCGCCAGACGATGGCCGAGGATCTCTCTTCCGCATTCCGCTCCGTGCGTGCTCCCATTCTCGTGATGTCTGCGGATCCCGAAGCAGGCGGGCAGGTCACCGAAGCGTCGCTGAACCACATGAGGGAGCTGAGGCCGGGAATCTCGCTGCAATTGTTTGCGGGATCGGGCCACGTCATTCATCGCGAGAGACCACTGGAATTCGAAACGGCTCTGCAACGATTCATCCAGCGCAACACGCGCTGAGAGCGCGGCATTCCCGCGCGTTCGCTTCGTTCCTCGCAGCCGGCGGGCCGACCGCTCCCTGCTAGGGAAGCGCCCGCACGCGTCGCGCGAGCGCGAGACACCCGAGGCCGATCGCCGTCGCCGCGGCCCCGCTCGATACGAGCGTGGCCTCCGGCCCGAACGCATTCGTGATGGCGCCGGCCTGCGCGTAGCCGATCGGCATCGCGATGAAGAAGGCGAGCGAGTACATGCTCATGACGCGGCCCATCATCCGGGAGTCTGTGAGCTCCTGGAGCAGCGTCACCACGTAGTTGATGAAGACCGAGGCGCCGAGCCCCCAGACGACGAGCGCGGTCGCAGACAGCGGGAGCGCCTTCGAGCGCCCGTAGACCACCAGCACGAGCCCGCCGACCACGTTCGCGAGGCAGACCGCGAGCCCGCGCCGGGGAATCGGACGCAGCGTGAGGATCACCGAGCCGGCGAACACGCCGATGCCGAAGCAGCCCCACAGGAGTCCCACCCACTTGTCGCTCGCATGCAGCACGTCCGGCACGACGAGTGCGATCGTCACGCCGAACGGACCGATGAAGAAGACGCCGGGCACGGTGGCGAGGAGCAGCAGCGCGAGGAGAGTCGGGTTCCGCCGGACGTAGCCGAGGCCGTCCGTGAGGTCGCCGAGGACGTTCCGTCCGGTGGGCGCCGGCTGGTCCGTGTGGATGCGCGAGAAGAACGTCGCGCCGAGGACGAGGAGGACCACCTCGAGCGCGAAGGCCGTCGTGAGGCCGCGCAGGTCCACGACCATTCCGGCGATGCTCGGCCCCAGGAACTGGAGCGAGGCCATGAACCCCATCGTTCCGAAGATCACGCCATTCTGGAGCTGCGTCCGCGTCAGGAGCTGGGGCAGCATGCTCTGGCGCGCGGGGTTCGTGAACGCGCCGGCCGAGCCGACGACCGCGGCCAGCAGGAACACCGGCCAGATCTCGCGCACGTTCAGGCCGGACAGGACGAGGTAGAGCGTCGACACCAGGGCGGCGACACCGTAGGTCCGCACGAGGATGCGACGGCGCTCCACGCGGTCCGCCACCGCGCCGCCCACGAGCGCGAGCAGGGCGCCGGGCAGCGTCTGCGCGATGAGCGCGCCCGAGATCGCGAGGGCGCGCAGGTCCGTGTCGACGCGGTCCCGGATGAAGAGCGGAACGGTCACGGCCTGGATCCCGACGCCGGTGCCGGCCACGATGGATGCGATCCACCAGCGCGTGAAGTGGCCCGAGGCGAACGGGTTGCGTGTCTCGGGCGCGAACGCGCCGTCCCACGGCCCGGCGCCGCGCGGGGGCAGGGCTGCGCTCCCGGGGACCGCGCCTTCGTCCTGGGCTTCGTTCGCGATGGCGAGATCATTGGCTGATCCGCGGAGCGCCGTCAATCGCCCCGCGCCGCGGGCCGCGGGCTCAGGGAGGGTCCCCGGGAGGACCGGTACCCGGTGTAACCCGCCTCGCGCCCGGACGGGTCGAATCGGGGTGGATCTCCCGGCCAGGTCCGGGAGCGGAGGACGTCGGTGAAGTCGATGAAGGCGATGATGTCGATCGAGGACACGGCGCGGGGTCGGGCGGTGGGCTGGGGGGTCCGGGCGGCGGCGGTCGGGCTCGCGCTCGGCGCGCTCGGGGCCGGGGGCATCGCCCTCGCCGACGGGCGTGGCCCCGGCGGCGGCGGATGCGGGATGTGGGGATTCGGGCGGCTCGAGCGCAAGCTCGACGCGGCGCCGCTCGACGACGGGATGCGCACCGCCGCGGACGCGCTCCTCGACAAGGCGCGAGCGGAGCGGGAGGCGCAGCGCGAGGTGATCCACGCGGCGCACGAGCAGATGCGCGCGCTGCTCGAGCAGGACCCGCCGTCGCTCGACGCGGTGCTCGCGCAGGCCGATGCGATCGGCGCCCTGGAGACCGAAGCCCGGAAGGCCGATCTCACGACGATGATGCAGCTGCGCGCGCTCCTCGGGCCGGAGCTCTGGCAGCAGGTGGCGCCGGGCCGGAATCACGGTCCCCGGTCCTAGGCGCGAGCCGCGGAGCGAGGCAGCATGCTGGACGCAGGAAGCGGCTTCGCGCAGGCCCGGCTCGCGCCCCGGCCGCTCCCGATCGGGCGCCTCGTGCCCGGAGGCTGGAGCGAGTTGGAGCTCGACCGGGAGCGCGCATTCGAGGCCTTCGTCGCGACCCATCGCGATCGCGCGATCGGGATGGCGTTCCGGCTCCTCGGCGGCGACGCGACCGCCGCCGAGGACGTCGTCCAGGAGGCGTTCGTGCGCGCGCACCGCGGGCTCGCGCGCTTTCGCGCGGAGTCGAGCCTCTCGACCTGGTTCTACCGCATCCTCGTGAACGAGGTGCAGCGTCATCGGCGCTGGCGCTGGATCCGCCAGCGCGTCTCCGGCGAGATGCCGGAGGACCCGCCCGACCCGAGGCCGAACGAGGCGGGCGATCCTGCGCTGCGCGGGCGCGTCGCGAGCGCCGTCGAGGCGCTGCCGCGCGGACAGCGCGAGGCCTTCGTGCTCGTGCACCTCGAGGGGCTCACCGTGGCGGAGGCGGCGCAGGCGACGGGCCGGGCACCCGGCACGATCAAGTCCCATCTCCACCGCGCGCTGCGCGCGCTGCGCGTGCGGCTCGCGGACCTCGATCCGACCCCGGAGGCCAGACGCCCATGACACCGAACGACGACGACCGTCCCGAGCTTTCGAGCGAAGACGCGCGCTTCGTGCGACGCATCGCCGAGGCATGGGCCCCGCCCGAGCCGACCGCGGCCCGGCGCGCGCGGTTCGACGCCCGTCTCGCGGAGCGGCTCGCGCGCAGGCGCTCGCCGCGACGCGCCCTCGTGCTCGCCGCAACCCTGGCTGCGGCGGCGCTCGTCGTGCTCGTGCGCGTCGGCGGCGAGACGGGCCGGACCGGCGTGACGGAGAAGCCGAAGGCTCCGCAGGGGATCGCGTCGGCGCCCCCGATCGCGCCGGCGGAGAGCGCGACTGCGGAGGAGACGCTCATCGCGCTCGCGTCGGATCGCGCGCTCGCCTCGGCAGTGGCCGGGAGCGATCGCGACGAAGCGCTGCCCGAGGACTACCAGGCAATCGCGAGCCTGCTCTACTGATCGGACGGAGGTCGAGGCCATGACGCGTCTTCCTCACAGGGTGCTGGCACTGGCCGTGGCGACGGCGCTCGCGGGGCCCGGCCTCGCGGCCGCGGCCTCGGCGCAAGGCGCAGCGGGTCAGCGGACCGGCGAAGCGCCCCTCGCGCAGGCCGGCGAACCGCCTGCCCCGCCGCCGCCTCCGCCGGGCGGCGGTCCGGGGCACGGCTTCCGCCGTCCGCCGCTCGACGCGGTGCTCGAGCGGAACGCCGGGCGGCTCGGGCTCGACGAGGCCACGCGCGCCCGGATCCGCGCCCTCGGCGACGCCGCGCGGCCCGAGGGCGACGCGCTCGAGGAGAAGCTCCAGCAGCTCCGGAAGGAGATGCGGGCGCTGCTCGAGGAGGACACGCCCGACCGCGACGCAGTCATGCGTCAGGCCGATGCGGTCGGGGCAGCCGAGGTCGAGCTCGAGAAGCACCGCCTCGGCACCATGCTGGAGATCCGCGCGCTCCTCACGCCGGAGCAGCGTCGCGAGCTCGTGAAGCTCTTCGAGGAGCGCCGTCGCGAGTGGCGGCGCGAGCGCGGCGACCCCGGGCGTCCACCGCCCCCGCCGCCGAGCGAGTAGAGCGGCGACCCGCTACGAAAGAACGACGGAGGCGTCGACCTCGCTCCGAGAGTACGGATCGGTGAGCCTCCTCTTCCATCCCGTTCCGGAGGTGACGACGGGCGGCGAATTCCTGTGGGGGGAGGCGCGTGAACGGGGAAGGCTCGAATCACGACGACAGCCGGGTACAGTTCTCGTTCGAGGACGACTTCGGCGCCAGCAGCGTGAGCGCCGGCGAGTGAGGGAGGGCGCACGGAAGCAAGGCGCCTGCGATCCGTTCGCGCTCGCGCGACGTTGGGCCGCGCGCTCCGCGCCGCGCTGACCGCCGCGTTGCTCACCGCGGCGGTCAGCCGCGCCGCCGAGCCGGACGCGCCGTCCGCCCCGACGACGGAAGACTCGGCTCCGTCCGGGCCTTCTCGCCTTCGCTTCGAGGTAGGCTGGGACGACGGTCCGACCTACTCCCTCGTGCAGCGTCTTCCGATCCTCCGCGGGTACGACCCGACCGGGCTGGTGGTGCAGGACGTCGTGCTGGTCGGACGCATCGGCGGGAGCCTCTTCCTCGATGGCGGCTACCTCGGCGGCGACGCCCTCGACAACGGCTTCGACGGGCGCGTGCGGCGAGCGCGCTTCTTCACCCGTGGCACGTTCACCTACTGGTTTCCGACGGAGTACAAGTTCGAGTTCGCCTTCGAGCGCCAACGGGTGTTCCTGAACGACTTCTTCCTGCGTTGGCGTCCCTCGCGTTTCGTCGACACGCTCCGGTTCGGTTACTTCGACCCGCCCGTGAGCCTCGAGGCGCTCGCCTCGAGCGCCGACCGGAGCCTGATGGAGGTCGGCGCGCCCGTCGCCGCGTTCGCCCCGGGCTATCGTCTCGGGATCGAGGTGGACGGCGCGAGCGCGGAGCACGCGCTCACGTGGGGCCTCAACGTGTCGACCGTGGGGCAGGAGCAGGAGACGGCGGACGCGTCGACCTCGGACTTCCGCGCGACGGGGCGCGTGGTGTGGCGTCCGTGGGGCGACGCGGAGCCGGATCCGGAGGCGCTGCTCCATCTCGGTCTCAGCCTCGAGTACACCTTCGCCGGCAGCGGGCGCATCCAGTACCGTGCGCGGCCCGAGAGCTTCCTCGCGCCCTACGTCGTGGATACCGGTCCGATCACGTCTGGCGACGCGACCCTGCTCGCCGTCGAGGCGGCATGGCGACACGGTACGGTGTCGATCCAGGCCGAGTACTTCGTCTCGTTCGTGGACGGGAAGGACGTGGGCGCGCGTGCGTTCCAGGGCGCCTACCTCCAGGCGAGCTGGGTGCTGACCGGCGAGCAGCGTCCCTACGACCGCGCGACCGCGCTGTTCGGCCGCGTGGAGCCGCGCGAGCCGTTCGCCCCGCTTCGCGGCCGATGGGGCGCGCTCGAGCTCGCCTGGCGCGTCTCGTGGCTCGATCTCTCCGACGGCCCCGTGCGCGGGGGGCGCCTCGTCGTCGCCACCGTCGGCCCTGCGTGGGTGCTGAACCGCTGGGTGCGGATCGAAGCGGGCTACGTGGCCGCAGCGATCGGCGACCGACCGGACGGCTCGCACGCGCAGATCTTCCAGGCCCGCCTGGAGCTGCGCCTCTAGCCCCGAACGTCGGATGCCGACCTGCGGGGAAGATCCGAAAGTCTAGTGGCCGCGCGTGGCGGCGAGCACGCGACGCACGAGCGGGGTCACGATCGCGTCGTAGAGCGTGCCGTCGTAGTGGGCGCGATAGCGGGCCAGCTGCGCGTCGAGCGCGGCGCGCGGATAGAGACGGCCGTCGCGCATCACGCCCGCGAGCGAGTCGAGCGCATCGAGGCTCTGCGTCGGGTCCTCGCGGAACACCAGCAGGTCCGCGGGCGCTCCGGGCGCGAGCTGGCCCAGACCGGGGACGCCGAGGTCGGCCGCGGAGTCGCGCATCGAGAGCGCGAGCGCCTCCTCCGGCGTGAACCCCGCGTCGACCAGGAGCCGCAGCTCGCGGTGCAGGCTCGCGCCGGGAACCACGAACGCGACCAGCGTGTCGGTGCCGGTGTGGATGCGCACGCCACCCTCGTAAAGGCGGTGCACCGTACGCTTCATGGTCTCGAACGCCCGCCGCACCATCGCGAAGCCCGCCGGGCCCAGGTCGCCGGCCGCGCTCGTGCCACCCTGCGGGTTCCACACGACCTCGCGATAGAACCGTGGCAGGAGCTGGACGTCGGGCTCCTGCAACATCCGTGCGTAGTCTTCGGTGTGGATCAGCCGGTCCACTGTCACGAGTGTCGGGGTGTTGGCGATGCCAGAGCGCACGCTCTCGGCGATCAGCGCGTCGAGCCGCGCGTCGTCGAGCTTCTCCCAATTGACGAGGATCAGGGGAAAGCGCAGTCCAGGATCTTCCCCCGGCGGCGGGATCCCGATCAGGTGCTGCGCGTCGTCGAGGCGTGCCTCCTCGTAGGGCACGCGTCGCGGGACGTGGCCGATCACGGGGAGGCCGCGCTCCTTCGCTGCGTCGCGAATCGCGCTGAGCGTCTCCGCGTCGAGGCCGTCGTAGACCTTCACGCAGTCGTAGCCGCGTTCGGCGACCGTGGCGACCGCGCGCCGGCCCTCCTCGGGATTGCGCGCGACGAGGGAGTGCTTCCAGAGCGGCGGATCGCCGTCGACGAAGAAGCCGCAGGCGAGTATGCGCGGCCCCGGGAACCACCCCTCGGCGACGCCGCGTCGCGCCGGGTCGGTGGCCGTGCCGTCGACGTCCCCCGCATCGCGCACCGTCGTCACTCCGTGGTAGAGGAACAGGAACGCGAAGAGCTCCGTCTGGCCCGGCAGGGTCGACGGCGGGAAGTGCACGTGCATGTCCACGAGCCCGGGCAGCACGAACCCTTCCGACCATGGGCCCGCGTCGTCCGTGGCCGGCTCGATCGACCGGATCGCGCCGCCCTCGACGACGACGCGCTGGTGCTCGGCCCGGGAGACACCCGGCTGGATCACCGTGACGTCGTTCAGCACGGCGCCCTGCGGAGGGAGCGGGAGCGGCGGCGGTGGCTTCAGCACCCAGTAGAGGCCGGCGGCCACGACCGCGAGCGCTGCGACGAGGGAGAGCAGGATGCGGAACGCGGTCTTCACGGCATCGGTCCTCGCGGCGGGTTGCGCGAACCGTAGGGGAGGACTGTACTGATGACGAGGTGGGGACCGACCCCCGCCGCACGCCGCCGGGAGCCCGGGCGACCGGGCGCGCGGCAGGGAGGAGCTCCCCTTGGAGATGAACGGCATCGCCCACATCCAGCTCACCGTGAACGATCCAGGCCGGTGTCTCCCGTTCTGGGAGAGGCTCTGTCACTTCCTGGACATGAAGACCCTCATCAAGGGCGAGGACGTGCTCTACTGCATCGGGAGCCGCACCGGGATCCTCGTGCGGGGCGCTCCGCCGGACAAGCGGGCCCAGCGCTTCGACCAGCAGCGTGCCGGCCTCCACCACTTCTGCTTCCGAGCGCGGGAGCGCGCGCACGTCGACCAGGTTCATCGCTTCCTGGTGGACGAGCTCGGCGCGACGATCGTGCACCCGCCCGAGGACGGCGGCTTCGCGCCGGGATACTACTCCGTCCTCTTCGAAGACCCGGACGGGATCCGCGTCGAGGTGAACTTCGTACCGGGCAAGGGTCATCTCGGCTCGGGCGGCCGGCTGGGACCTGGAGGGGAGGGGCCGAGCGACCGCTACGTCTGAGCGTGTCGCTCACGGAGTGACGATCGGGAAATCCGCCTCCGGCCGGGGGAAGAGCGAGAGGAACGAGAGCAGCTCGACGCGGCTCCCCTCTACCTGGAGGTCGTCCGAGAAGATCGCTTCCCGGAGCCCTGCCTGGCCGGTCGTGAGGCGCACCAGGAAGTCGCGCGTGAGCTTCACCGTGGCGGCAGCCTTCGGGTCGGCGTCGCCCCGGCGATGGTGGAGCACGGAGTTCTCGAGCTGGAGCACGTGCGTCTCGCCTGCATCCGTGAACACGAAGTTGATGGTGACGTTCTTGCCGTCCGCTTCCGGTCCGTCGAGGCGCGTCGCGAACGCGTCGAAGAAACGGTCGAGGCTCAGGTGGCGGAGGAGCCCCGCCGCCGAGGCGAGGTCCACGCCGCCCTTCTGCACGCCGTGGCGCAGTTCGAGGGCGCCCGTCAGATACACGTCCCGCCAGGGCCCCGACTCCGCGCGGTAGCCGAGCTGGTCGTAGGTGCGCGCGAGCGCTTCTCGCGCGTCCGCGCGCCCGGGCGCCGCGAACACGAGCTGGTTCAGCAGCATGGCGGCCCAGCGGTAGTCGCCGCGGTCGAAGGCTTCGCGGCCCTTCCGGAGCACCTCGTCTCCGCCGCCCATCGCCTCGACGTACCTCCGCGCGGCGTCCGCCGGCGGGAGTGGATCGAGGTTTGCCGGATTTCCGTCGAACCAGCCGAAGTAGCGCTGGTACACCGCCTTGGCGTCGTGCCGTACGGTTCCGTAGTAGTCGCGCACCGCGAACTCGCGCCGCAGCGACTCCGGCAGCTCGAGCTGCTCGGCGATCTCCTGCGGCGTGAGGCCGTTGTTCGCGAGCCGCAGGGTCTGATCGTGGATGTAGCGATAGACGTCCCGTTGCTTCTTCAGATAGTCGATGGCCCGCGCGTTGCCCCACACCGGCCAGTGGTGGCTCCCGAACACCACTTCCAGGTCGCCGAAGCGGTGAATGGCGTCGTCGATGTAGCCGCTCCAGAGCAGGGCGTCGCGGACCTTGGCACCGCGCAGGGTGTAGAGATTGTGCAGGTTGTGCGACACCACCTCGGCGCCGCACCAGGCCTTCTCGTCGGGCAGGTAGAACGTCAGCTCCGTGGGCGCTTCGGAGTCCGGCGCATAGGTGAAGACGAAGCGCACGCCGTCGATCTCCATCTCCTGAGGCGTGTGGTCCACCAGATCCGTCGGCTCGAGGATCGAGATCTCTCCCCGGGCCGGCTGCTTGCCCAGCCCGGTGTCGACGTGCCCGCGCGGGGTGCGCTCGAGCGGCATGCCGTACATGAAAGACGCGCGCCGGCCCATGGCGACGCCCGCCATCACGTTCTCGCTCGTCGACTCCTCGACGAAGCCGCGCGGCGCGACCACGCGCAGTCCTGCCTGCGCGGCTGCGCCGGGCACGATCGCCTCGATCCCGCCGAAATGGTCGACGTGGCTGTGCGTGAAGATCACCGCCACGATCGGCTTCGCGCCGAGGGCCTCGCGTGCGAGCGCGAGCGCAGCGGCCGCCGTCTCGCGCGCAGTGAGGGGATCGACGACGATCCAGCCCATCTGGCCCTGGATGATCGTCATGTTCGCGAGGTCGTAGCCGCGCACCTGATGGATGCCCGGCGCCACCTCGAAGAGGCCGTGGATCCCGTTCAGCTTCGCCTGGCGCCAGAGGCTCGGGTTCACGCTCGCGGGCGCGTCTCCCGTGACGAACGCGAAGACCGTGGTGTCCCAGATCGGTGTGGACCCAGGGCCCGGAACGCGCACGTCGCCGTCTCCCGCCACGAGACCGCGCTTCGCGTCTTCGAAGTCCTGGGGGTCCGCGAGCGGGAGCTCGTTCGCGACGGCGGCGTTCGCAGCGGCCGTCGCGGGAGTGGGAGGCGTGTGCCCGAGCGCGTCGGCGGCGCCATCGCCGACGGGCGCGGGCGCGGTCCGGCGGCAGGCGAACAGGAGGAGGAGCGGAACGACGATCCACCGGTGGCGCTTCATCGGGCTCCTCGCGGCGGGTGGGCGCGGTCAGCTCGGGGGCCGCGTCGACGGGAGGCCGAGCTTGCGATGGTCCCAGGAGACGACGCGATCGACGTGGAGCTTGACGACGACGCGCTTGCGCAGCATCGCTTCGACGAAGGGCTTCAGCTCCGGCTTGTAGCCGCCCTGGTAGCGCTCGAAGATGCTCACCCCGAGCGCGAACATGCGCTCGGGGTCCTCGACGATCTCCGCGCGTCCCACGAGCGATACGCCGCGCAGCTCCTCGTAGGTCTCGCCGTCCTCCACGAGTCCCGTGAGCCGGGGATCGCGGCGCAGGTTCACCACCTTCTGCGCCTTCGCCTTCGTCTCGAACGCGACGGCTCCCTCGAGGAAGCCGTACCACATGGCGACGAGATGGATCGAGCCGTCGTGGTTGATCGTGGCCATGGACATCGTCCGGCGTCCCGCGAGGAAGTCGGCGACCTCCGCTTCGGTCATCTTGACCGTCGAACGCTGCTTCAAGCCGTGGCCCATCGCCTGCGCGGTCATCCCGCTGCTCCTTCCGGCCTGGACGCGGACGCAGGTCCGCGCCGGTGTGAGGGCGTAGCATGCCATACTGGCGCGCCGAGGAGCGCTTCGAACGCGTGCCGGACCTCGCTGACGTCGACCTGACCGACCTCGCCCGCTTCTCCACGGGCTTCCCGCACGACGTGTTCATGCGGCTGCGTCGCGACGCCCCCGTCTTCTTCCACCCGCCGACCAGCCACACGCCGGGCGGCGAAGGCTTCTGGGTGCTCTCGCGCCACGCCGAGATCTCGGCTGTGGCGTCGGACGCAGACACCTTCTCCTCGGCCACGGGCGGAGGACGGGCCGGCGGCGGGACGTTGATCGAGGACCTGCCGCTCGGCTTCGCCGCGGGAGTGCTGCTCAACATGCAGGACGGAGCCCGCCATCGCCGCTTCCGGCGGCTCGTCGCTTCGAACGTGTCGCCGCGGGCGCTCGCGCGCATCGAGTCCGATCTGCGCGCGCGCGCCGCCCTCATCCTCGACGGCATCGGCGGCGACGGGCGCTGCGACTTCCTCGTCGACGTCGCCGCCGAGCTCCCGCTGCAGGCGATCGCGCTCCTGCTGGGCGTGCCCCAGGCCGACCGGCACCAGCTCTTCCGCTGGGCGAGCGCGACGCTCGACTACGACGATCGTGACCTCGGCGGCGACAGCGCGAAGGCGCGCGCCGCGTCGGCGGAGATGTTCGCGTATGGGACGCGCCTCCTCGCCGAGAAGCGCCGCCAGCCGGCGGACGACATGCTGTCCGCCGTGGTGCACGGCACGATCGAGGGGGCCGGAGGTGCGCCCGAAGGGCTGACCGAGCTCGAGCTCCAGATGTTCTTCAACCTGCTCGTGGCCGCGGGCAGCGAGACCACGCGCAACTCCATCGCGCTCGGTCTCGCCGCGCTGGTGGAGCATCCGGCGGAATGGGACGCGCTGCGCGCCGACCGCAGCCTGCTGCCGGGCGCGATCGAGGAGATGCTGCGCTGGGCGTCGTCGACGCCGTACAACCGCCGCACGACGACGCGCGACACCCTCCTCGCCGGGCGTGCCGTTCGGGCGGGCGACAAGGTGACGCTGTGGTGGGCGTCCGCGAACCGCGACGAGACCGTCTTCTCCGACGCCTTCCGGTTCGACGTCCGGCGCAGGCCGAACCCCCATCTCGCGTTCGGCCACGGCGCGCACTTCTGCCTCGGAGCGAACCTCGCGCGGCTCGAGATGCGGGTGGTGTTCGAAGCGCTGCTCGACCGGTTCGATGCGGTCGCCCTCGACGGTCCGATCGAATGGACCCGCAGCAACAAGCACACGGGCGTGCGTCACATGCCGATCGTCCTGCAGCGAGCCCGGGCGGCCGGGATCGGAGGCGGCGCTTGAGCGAGACGACGGAAGCGACCCACGGCGTCGATCTCGAACGCCTCGCCGGGTGGATGGATGCCGCCGGCCTTCCGCGCGGCCCGATCGAGCACGTGACCCGCCTCGGCGGCGGGACGCAGAACGTGCTGCTCCGCTTCGAACGCGGCGGCGCCGCGTGGGTGCTGCGGCGCCCGCCGCTCCACAAGCGCGCGAACAGCGACGAGACGATGCGCCGTGAGGCGCGCGTGCTGGCCGCGCTCGAGGGATCGGACGTGCCCCACCCGCGACTGCTCGCCGCGTGTCCCGACGAGAGCGTGCTCGGCGCGGCCTTCTATCTGATGGAGCCGATCCGCGGCTTCAACGCGACGGTCGGGCTGCCGCCGCTCCACGCAGGCGATCCGGCGGTCCGCCACGAGATGGGGCTCGCGATGGTCGACGGCATCGCGGCGCTCGGACGCGTGGACCACGTGCGCGTCGGACTCGCCGACTTCGGTCGGCCCGAGGGCTACCTCGAGCGGCAGGTGGCGCGCTGGCGCAGGCAGCTCGACGGCTACGCCGCCCTTCCCGGCTATCCAGGACCCGAGATCCCGGGGGTCGCCGCGGTGGGCGATTGGCTCGATCGACACCGTCCAGCGTCATTCGCGCCCGGCATCCTCCATGGCGACTACCACCTCGCGAACGTCCTCTTCGAATTCGATTCGCCGAGGCTCGCCGCGATCGTCGACTGGGAGCTGTCCACGATCGGCGATCCGCTCCTCGACCTGGGCTGGCTCCTCGCCACCTGGCCGGACGAGGACGGGACCCGCGCCGGCACGATCGGGGTCGAGCCGTGGGCGGGGTTTCCGTCCGCCGCCGAGCTCACTGCGCGGTATCGCATCCAGACGACGCGCGGGCTCGACGCGCTCCCGTGGTACGAGGTGCTCGCCTGCTACAAGCTGGGGATCATCCTCGAGGGAACGCACGCGCGGGCGTACGCGGGCCAGGCCGACAAGGCCGTGGGCGACGCGCTGCACGCCACGACGCTCGGCCTCTTCACCCGCGCGCAGAAGCGCATCGCGGAGGCCTGACGCCGGATCAGGTCGCGCGACACGCGAGGAGGCGCGCCGCCATCTCCCAGACGACGGCGGCGCCCGCGGCGGAGCACAGCAGGAGCAGGGCGGCGAGCGCGAGACCGACGAGCGCGAGGGTCCGCGCGCGCGGGCCGGTGGCGAATCGCGTCGCGCCCCACGACCAGATGCCGGGAGGCGGGAACCGAAGCGTCGCGAGCGCGCGCCGGGCCGACGCGGCCATCGCGAGCCCGATGGCGCCGGTGAGCGCGAAGAGCGGGAGGCCGAAGACACGCAGGAGCGACGCGAGCTCGGCGCGTGCGCGAATCGGGTCCTGCTTCGCGAGCGCCTGGAGCTCCTCGAGCCGGCTGCCCACCACGGCCTGCAGGCCGAGCCCGAGCGTCACGGCGCCGGCCAGCACGAGCAGCCGCAGAGCGAGCTGCGGACGGCGTCGCGGAACCTGGACGTCGGGGGCGGCCATCCCATGCCTCATCGGTCGGCGGAAGGGCCGACCGAAGAGGGCAACCCCCTGCCGCCCCGCGGGCGGCGTGACGCCTGGCGAGCGCGTCCACGGCCTCGCGCAGGCCGCCCCGGCGACGCAGGGGCGCTCGCGGCCGCCCTCGCGCGGGCCCTCGCCGAGGCATAGCGAACCCCTCTGCAGCTGGCGCGCAGCGGCCGGCGGGCGCCGCCCGCTGCGCGCCGCCCGCTACTTCGCCGGCTTCGGCGCCGGCTCGACCGACACCGCGACGGCTTGCGTGTACGTGATGTCGACGAGATCGCCGACCTTCACGCGCGCGAGCTTCGCGCGGTCGCGCACCTTCACCGTCACGAGATTGCCGTCGGGGCCCTTCAGCGTCACCGACGGTGTCTTGTCGTCGATCGCTTCGATCGTCGAGGTGACCGTCACCGCCCGCGCCCCGGCGCCCGCCGGCCGCTCGCCGGGCTTCGCCGCCGCCGCCACGTCGGCCACGTTCACGCCCGGCTCGGCCTCGCCCGGCTTCTTGACCTCGTACGCCAGCGACTCGTAGTAGCCGACGTTGACCTCGTCGCCGACCTTCACCTGCGGCAGGTTCTTCACGCTGTCGGACACCGTGATCGTGACCACCTTGCCGTCCGGACCGCGCAGCGTGACGAGACGCTTCGCGAGGTCCACCTTCTCGACGGTCGCCTTCATGGTGACCGTCTGCTCCGAGATCGTGCCCGAGACCGGCTCGGACGACTTCTCCATCGAAGCGCACGCGCCGAGCCAGAGCCCGCACGTCGCTGCCAGGGCCGCGAGCGCGACCCGTGAGCGTAATCCCTTCATCTCGATCCCCTCCTCGCGGGCCCGTACGCCGGTGCGGACGGTCCACGATGTCTTGGTGTGGAGCCGAGCGTAACAGGCGCGGCTGGGAGGGACAGCCCGGGCCGCCTCGAGGCGGCGGCAGCGCGCCCGACCGGCGGCGTCGCACGGAGGGAGCGGCGGCTCCGGAGATTCGGGCGGCACGCTACCAGCGTGCCGGGTCGTGACCGAGGGGCACGGGTGGAAGCTCCCAACGCGGCGGAGTGTCGCTCATCCGGAGCACGGGGCCGAGGCGCGTGAGCGTTCCCCAGGCGGTCTCCTGCACGATCTCGTGCGCGCGCAGCACGGCGGGGTCGAGTCCGACGGGCGACGCTCCCTCCGGCGCTCTCGGGAGCGACTGGATCCACATCGCGGTTCGCGCGAGCGACACCCGGACGTGCCAGCTTCCTCCCTCACGGGCGCGGCGGGCGAGCGCGCTCAGCACGCCGAGCGCTGCGAGATGGCCCGTCGTGTAGTCCGTCACGGCGGCCGGTACGATCGCCGCGGTCTTCGTCCCGCCGTGCTCGTACGCCATTCCCGAGACGGTCTGCGCGAGCTGCTCCCAGCCCGGCCGCGACGCCCACGGCCCGTCGTGGCCGTAGCAGTCGATCGACACCGCCACGATTCCCGGGCGCAGCATCGCCAGCTCCTCCGGCGCGAAGCCTCGTCCCGCGAGCGCCCCCGCGCGATAGCCCTGGGAGAAGACGTCCGCCTCGCGCACGAGCTCCCGGAGCGCCGCGACGTCCGGGGCGCGGTCGAGGTCCAGCAGGCACGAGCGCTTGCCGGGGTTGGTGTCGATCACGAAGGGCTCGATGAACGGCAGCTTCGGGCTGCGCACGTGCAGCACGTCCGCGCCGTGCTCGGCGAGCGTGCGGGCGCACGTCGGTCCGGCGAGCACGCGCGTCAGGTCGAGCACGCGGACGCCCGAGGCCGGTCGCGCGCCGCGGGTCCGCGCCCGCGGGCCGGGGAGCGGCGTCGCGTTCGCGTCACCGAGGCGGATCACCTCCACCACCGGCACGCGCGCGAGGGCGGCGCCCTGTGGGTGCGATCGCCATTCGGCCGCGCTCCGCAGCTTCGCGCCGCAGAGGCCCCGGTCCGCGAGCGCGTGTTCGAGCGGCTCGGCGTCCCAGGCGGCCACCGCGCGCGCGATCGCCGCCGCGTCGTCGCCGCAGCCGAGCACTGCGAGGGTCCCTTCGTGCAGGTGCGGAAAGCCGCCGTGCAGGTGCACCCATCCCGCGTCGCGGGTCGGGTACAGCGCGACCGTCGCCGGCGCGCCGCGCTCCAACTTCACGCCCGGCGCGCGCTGGAGCAGGAAGGACAGCAGCGAGGCTGCAGCGGCCCGCACGTCGATCGCGAGCCGCTGCGGCGGTCCTCCCCGCAGCGACCAGAGCCGGTCGCTCGCCGCGCCCACGGCGACGACGACGGCCGCCGCCGCCTCTCCGACGCGGAAACGTGTAGGAAGGACCGGGTCGGCGCCGGTGACGTCGACCCGCGTCGCGAGGGGCGGTCCGGCCGCCGCGCCCAGCGCTTCGAGGAGCTCACCGGACCAGTCCAGAAGCGCGGGCGAAGGGGGCTCCACTGCGGGGCTCATCCCCCCGACGCTATCACCGGCAGCCTCCCGCCGCGGGAGAGGAGCGCAGCGCTCACCGGACGGCCATCGGGCCGCGACATGCCAGCGATCCTGCGCGCCTATGCTAACGGTCGGTCGAGCACCCCACGCGCGATCTCGAGGAGCCCGCCGTGCAGGCACCCCCCACGCTCCCCGCCCGCACGCTCCTCGCGTACGGGGGACCGATCCTCGGCGTCGCGTATCTCCTCTTCTTCGTCCAGTTCTACTTCCTGAAGTTCGCAGCCGACGTGCTCCTGCTGCCTCCCGCGACGGTGGGCGCGGTGTTCGCGGTCGCGAAGGTCTGGGACGCCGCCAGCAATCCGGTGGTCGGGAGCTGGAGCGACCGGACGCGCTCGCGCTTCGGGCGCCGCCGGCCGTTCCTGCTCGCCGCGCTGCCCCTGCTCGTCGCGAGCTTCGTCATGCTGTGGAGCCCGCCGGAGGCGCTGCGCGCTCGCGCGCTCGTGATCTGGTGCGCGTTTGCGCTCTTCGCGTTCCACGCCGCGTTCGCGCTCTACGCGATCCCCCACTTCGCGCTCGGCGCCGAGCTCTCGGCCGACTCCCACCAGCGCACGCGCCTCTTCGGCGTGCGGCAGATGAGCTTCACGGTGGGGATGCTGCTCGCCTTCGCAGGGATGCAGTTCGCGATGAACGCGACGGCGCCGCGCGCCGCGACGGCGGGCCTCGCGATCCCCACGGCCATCGCGGCCGCGCTTCTCCTCGCGATCCCCGCGCTCGCGATCCGCGAGACGTCGCAGCCCGGGGTCGCTGGCGGCCGCGACATGCTCTCGGGCCTGCGCGACGTCTGGGCCAACCCGCCGGCGCGCAGCCTCCTGATCGTGTGGTTCATCGAGAACACCGGCGTCGGCGCGGTCGGAACGATGGCGCCGTTCGTCGCGGAGTACCTGCTGCAGCGTCCCGAGCTCGTCGGGCTGCTGCCCGCCACCTACGTGATCGCGGGGATCGTCTCGATCCCGTTGTGGGTGCGCGCGTCGCGCAGCTTCGGAAAGCGGCAGACGTGGCTCGCAGCGATGCTGCTCGCGGCCGCGTCGTTCGGCGGCATGACGTTCGTCGGACCGGGCGACGTGGTCTTCGTGATGTCGCTCCTCGCCGTCGCCGGCGCGGCGATGGGCTGCGGGAGCGTGCTCGGAGCGGCCCTGCTGGCCGACGTGATCGACCTCGACGCGGAGCGGACGGGCGAGCGCAAGGAGGGCGTCTACGCGGCATCGATGACCTTCGTCATGAAGATCGGAGTCGCGGGCGCCACGGCCGCCAGCGGCTTCGTACTCTCCGCCGGGGGCTTCGCTCCGAACGTCGCGCAGTCTTCCGAGAGCCTGCTCGGGATGCGCCTCCTCTTCGGCGCCATGCCCTGCGCGGGCTTCCTGCTCGGCGCGGCGATCTTCTGGAGAGCGTCGTTCGAGCACCGTCCGTCGCCGCCGGTCGCAAGCGTCCTGGCGGACTGACCTCCTTCCGGGCGGATCGAATCCACCTACCGAGCGCGATGTCAATTCGCATAGACTGGTCCGCGCCATGCCCGCCCTGCCGAGCCCTCCCGGTCCGACGGCACTGTCCGCGCTTCCGCGCGGGCGGCTGCTCCCCGTCGCGCTCGAGACGATGCACGTCGGGCACCTGCTCGACCGCGCGCTGATGCCGCACGTCGCGATCGCCACGAAGAACGTCGACGCAGTGGAGGAGGTGGCGATCGCCGAATGGATGGGCGCGAGCCCGGTCTACACCGGACGCATGCGCCGGCTCCTGGGGATCGCCGGCGACGACGTCGGCGCGCTGATGAAGTCGCTCCAGCTCGACGTCGGCTTCCCCCACCAGTACATGGACGTGGGCTGGAAGCTCGTCGACGACCGTCATGGGGAGTTCTGGCTGCGCCACTGTGGCGCGCTCCTGGACGTCGAGCCCCACGGCGAGCGGCGCGTCATCGGGATGTGTCATCACATCGAGGACCCCACCTTCGACGCGACGGCCTATGCCACCAATCCCCGCGCCCGCATCCGTCCCGTCCATCGCCCCCCGCGCGTGCCCGTGGACCGCGCGCCGCACTGCCACTGGACCATCGAGATCGACCCCGCGAACCCGCCCGTCGGACCGGCCGGCCATACGCGGGCCATCGCGGCGCTCCCGCTCGCCGCGATCTCGCTCGCGCCCGTAGTGGCGGCCGGCGCCGCCGACGGCTGGACCCACTACGGCGGCGCTTTCGACCCCGAGTTCCGTCTCGGCCGCCTGTCGACGGCCACGCTTGCCGCGGTCGTGCGCGAGTTCCAGGCGCAGTCGCACCTGCTGTCCTGCTCGGCCGAGCTCACGCTCACGGAGCGGCTCGGCGCGCCGGTCGCCAGGGAGCTCCTCGGCAAGCAGTGGGTGGCGGCGTCGTGGGTGGCGGCGAAGCGCCTCGCCGCTGCGCTCGGCCGGACGAACGGCGGGAGCGAGACCGTCGCGGCGGTGCTCCTCCTCGTCGCGACGTTGCCGCCGGGGTTCGAGCGCGCGGTCGAAGTGACGCACGATCGCGTGCGTCTCGTCCTCACGCCCGAGACGTCCACGCTGCTCGACGGCGGGCATCCGGGATGGCTCGGCCTGCTCGTTCGCGGGGAGGTCGGCGGGCTCGAGGCCGCGGCGCAGGCGGTCGAACCGCGCGCCCGGATCGCCCGGAGCGAAGTCGCGGGCGGGCGGATCGCGCTCGAGGTCGCGATCGACCCGGGCGCCGCTCCCGCCGAGCCGCCCCCGCCCGTGGCGTTCATGAAGCTCAGCACCGCGACGGACTTCCGGTTCGACCTCGCGCGAGCGCGCGCGTGAAGCTGTCGCGCGAGCAGATCGTGGCCTTCCGCGAGCGCGGCTACTTCAACCTCGGCCGCGTCTTCTCGGAGGCCGAGCTCGCCGAGCTCGGCTGCGCCTACGATCGCGCCCTGAGCGCTCCCATGCGCATCGGCGAGCGCGGAAGGTCGAAGTTCGAGTACGGTCCGTTGCTGCAGCTACGCGATCCGGTGCTACGGCAGTTCGCCACGTCGCCGGCGCTGGTCGGGCCGCTCCTCGATCTGCTCGGCCCCGACGTGCGGCTCTACTGGGATCAAGCGGTCTCGAAGCCCCCGGGTACCGGGTCCGAGACCCCGTGGCACCAGGACAACGGCTATGGCGCCGTCGTTCCTGCGGAGTACGTGACCACCACGCTCGCGCTCGACCCGATGACGCTCGAGAACGGGTGTCTCTGGATCCAGCCCGGCAGCCATCACGACGGTCCGAAGCCCCACCGCGATACGGGGGGGTTCTTCCAGATCGGCTACGAGGGCGACGCGAAGGGCGAGCCGCTGGTTCTCGCGGCCGGCGAGGTGGGCGTCTTCTCGTCCCTCACGATGCACCGCGCCGGGCCGAACCCGAGCGCGCACCCGCGCCGCTCGTGGGTGGTCCAGTTCATCCCCGCGCACGCCCACCACGGCGAGACGAAGCGGCCGTTCGACGACCGGCTCTGGGTCGCGAAGGACGGCCGCGTGCTCGACGCGCCGTTCTCCGAACGGCCCTTCGATCTCGCTGCGCTGAGGGGCTGAGCTCGGCTTTCTGCGGGCATGACCCCGTGCTCTGCTGCCACGCCCTGGCAGCAGGCTCGCGTACACTGGGGCATGATCGCGCCGCCCCGCGGAGCGGCGATCGGGAGGGCATCCCATGGGCGACTTCGAAGTCGACACGCGCGTCGAGAGGGTTCCGGACGCGGCGGGACGCTACCGCGCCGGGCTCTCGCCCGAGTGGGCGGTGTGGGGCCCCATGGGCGGATACGTGGCGGCGATCGCCCTGCGCGCGATGGCGCGAGCGAGCGCGCTCCCGCGCCCGGCAACGTTCTCGTGCCAGTTTCTCGCGGTGGGACGCTTCGAGCCGGTCGAGATCGAGGTCGACACGGTCCAGTCCGGCAGGCGCGCGCAGGCGCTCCGCGCTCTCGTGACGCAGGGGGGACATGCGCTCCTCGCCGCGAGCGCATGGATGGTGGCGGACGACCTCACGGGGTTCGAGCACGTCGCGACCGAGCCGCCGGACGTCGCCGGCGCGGAAGCGCTGCGCGGGTTCCAACACCTCGCCGACAACTACGCCGACTGGTACCCCTTCTGGCGCAACGTCGAGGGCCGGCCCCTCCTCTGGGGCACCGATCCGCAGCCCCACCCGCCGCACTGGCACTGCTGGGTGCGGCTCCTCTCCGGCCTGCCGAAGTACGATCCCGTCCTCGACGCGGCGCGCTGCGTGCTCTGGCTCGACCTCATGATGTGGAACGCGGCCTGCATGCCGCACGTCTGGCCGCGGCGCTTCATCGCGCCGAACCTCGACCTCACCGCGCAATTCCACGCCCCGTCGTCCGAGGCCGAATGGATGCTGTGCGACAGCCGCGCACCGACCGCGCGCGAAGGCCTGATCGGGTGCCACGGATCGGTGTGGACTCCGGACGGGAGGCTGGCGGCATCCGGCACCTCCCAGCTCTTCTGCCGGCCGAACCCGACCTACGCGGAGGAGGTCGAGCGCCACCGCGCCTGGGAGGCGGCACGGAAACGCGACGATGCGTAGCCGCTAGCGGCGCCCGTAGTCGAGCGGCACGCCCTTCCGCTGCGCGTAGATGTAGGCCTCGAGCGCCCGCATCTTCGGATCGTCCTCGGCGAGCCGCTTGCCCCTTACCGGATGCTCGATGCACCAGTTGATCATGTCGCGCAGGAGCACGGTCCGGCCGAGCTGCACCTGGTACTTCGGGTACGTCTCGGGGTGCGTGTTGGCGGCGTCCGGGTGGCACATGTCGCACGACACTGCGATCGTGCTCCCGAGCTCGTCGCTGTTGTGGAAGATCCGGGAGCCGCTGAGCGCGAAGCGCTCCGTCTCGGTCTTCCACACCAGGACTTCGCGTTCGGTGACCTGGCTGTAGGTCGAGCCCTGGGGATTGCCGACGAGCGCCGAGTTGTCGGCCGAGGGCACGAGCTGGTGGGCGCGCCGCTCGTCGGCCTCCCAGTCGTTGTTGGGGTTCTTCGCGCGCCACTGCGCCATCAGCTCCGAGGCCACCTTCTCGCCGTCGGCGCGCTTCGGGTTGGCCTGCGCAACGACGGTGACCTTCGTCTGGTCGTCACACAGCAGCACGTCGATCTTCTCGCCCGCGGCCGGCACCGCCGGCGCCTCCACGGTCGCACCGGGGTCGGCCCCCGCCGGCTCGCCCCGGCCCAGCGCGAAGAGGCCCGCGCACACCAGCGCCGCGATCGCGATCCACCCGACCCGTGCGGACATGGCACCTCCTCAAAAGCTCGCGAGCAGCGGCGCCGCGGGCCGGTCGTCCTTGCCCATCGACACCATGTAGCGCCGTGAGACCGTGACCGGGTTGCGGTTCCACAGGTTGTACACCTTGTCGACGAGTCCGTCGGTCAGGACGCGGACCTCACCGTCGCCGCAGCCGTCGTTCGGGTCGAAGGGGTTCGGCCTCCCCATCTGGATGGTGAGCTGCGGCAGCCCTTGCGGCGCGTACGGCCACGGCCAGGCGGTGGAGAGCATCCCGTGAAACTGGATGTTCTGGATGCGGTTCGTGAGGAGCTGGTGCGTGTGCCCGTGGACCACCACCACCTGGTCGAACCGCTTCAGGATGGCCTGAACCTCGTCGGCGTCGTCGGTCCAGAAGTTCCAGTTCTTGTAGAGCTTGTAGAGCGGCGAGTGCGAGAACACGATGAGCGGGGTCGACGCATCGAGCTTCGCGAGGTCCTGCTCCAACCACTTCCGCTGCTCGGCGCCGACGGTGAACGAGCGCTGGCCGTGGTTGTCGAGACCCGCAACGGTCTTCATGCGCTGCATCGGCGTGAGCTTGCGCTCCGTCCAGAAGTCCTCCTCGACGACGCTGTTCAGCGTCACGAAGTGGATGCCCTTGTGGTCGAACGAGTAGCGGTCGGCCCCGAACAGGTCCTTCCACTTCTCGCCCATGTCGAAGTACCAGTCGTGCTCGCCGACCATCATCTTGACCGGCGCCTTCAGGTTCTTGAGGATCTGCGCCCCGAGGTCGAGCTCCCTGGCCTGGCCGAGCTGGGCGAGGTCGCCGCCGTAGAGCACGAAGTCGGGCTGGGGATCGAGGGAGTTCACGTCGTCGACCGCGCGCAGAAGCCCGTTGACGAAGCGGTCGTTCACGTCGCGTGCGTAGAGGTGCGAGTCGGAGACGTAGGCGAAGCGGAACGGCTCGACCTTGCCCTTGTCGTCGCCGGTGGCGGCGTGTGCGACGCTCACCGGCTGGAACGAGCCCGGGTTCCACACGCCCTGCGCGGCGGCCGCCCCGAGCGCCGCCCCTGCGACCTTCATGAAGTCGCGCCGGCTGAGGTTCCGGAGGCCGCGAAGGAGGCTCTCGCGCTCCTCCATGTGCTTCGTCTCGATGCTCTTCATGGGTCCTCCTCGATCAGTTCGCAGGGGAGGGCTTGGTTCCCGCGGCCGGGGCGTCGAACGGCAGCACCTTCCGGAACGCGAGCGCTTCGTCCCGGAACGGCCGCCGGGTGCGCGAGCGTTCGCGCTGCTTGGCGAAGGCGGCGCTGGTCTCCTTCGCGAACCGCACGTCGGTGAGCGCGAAGAGGAACGCGACCATCTGATCGATCTCGGGCTCGGTCAGCGCGAGCGGCTCGATCCCGCCGTCCAGGTAGAGGTTCGCCTCGCCGCCGCGGTTGTAGTGGTCCATCACGTCCCACAGGGTCTGCATCGACCCGTCGTGCATGTAGGGGCCCGTCACCGCGAGGTTGCGGAGCTGCGACGTCTTGAACGCGCCGATGTCCGACCGGCGCTTCGTCACCATGAAGCGACCGAGCTCGGACATGTCGGTTGCGAGCGCGAGCTCGTCGAGCTTCTGCGACGACGGGTCGGTCGCGAGCGTGGTGAGCGCCTGCTTGGCAAGTCCGGCGAAGTCCTGGTGGCGGGCCGACACGCCGATGTTGTGGAACTGGTTGTCGCTCCCGAGCGGCGCCGCGGGATTGATCGCGTGGCAAGACACGCACCGCGCCTTGCCCAGGAACAGCGCGAGCCCCTTCTTCGCGTCCTCCGAGATCGCCTTCGCGTCGCCCGCGAGGAAGCGATCGACCGGCGAGTCCATGAAGACGAGTGTGCGTTCGAAGGCCCCGATCGCGCGGCCGATGTCGTCGTACCCGACCGGCCGCCCGTAGGCCTTCTGGAAGGCCGCCTGGTACTCCGCATCGCCCGCGATCGCCTTCACGACCGCGGCGCCGTCGGGCTGCCCCATCTCGATCGGGTTGACGATCGGTAGCTTCGCCTGCTCCTCGAGCGTGGGCGCGCGTCCGTCCCAGAACTGCGTCGTGAAGAGCATCGCGTTCAGCGTGGTCGGCGCGTTGCGCCGGCCGAGCTTGTTGCCGATCCCCTCGGAGACGTTCCGCTGGTCCGTGAAGCCGCGGCTCACGTCGTGGCACGTTGCGCAGGCGACCGTGCCGTCCGCCGAGAGGCGCGTGTCGAAATAGAGCTTCCGCCCGAGCGCGATCCGCTCGGGTGTAGGCTCGTTGTCGCTGAGAAGCGTGGCGGACCAGATCGCCGGATCGATGCCGGTGGGCGCCGCCTGCGCGGAGTCGGCGAGGCCCAGCTTGGCGAGCAGCGCGAGCTGGGCGTCCATCCCGAGCGCGCCGTGCGCGCCGCGATCGGTGGCGCCGAGCGAGAGCGCTGCTCGGCGGCGGCGAGGGCGGCGAGGCCGGGGAGGGCCCGACGCAGGGAACGGACGCTGAGATCAGGCCATTGCATGCGATCCCCCCGAAGCGTCGCCGGGAACCGGCGGTTCACCCGCCAGCCGTTCCCGGCGGCCGTGCATCCACTGCACTCCTTAGCACGCGGCGTGCCACGATCGGAACTCGAATGAGACCGGCGAGTTGGCAATTCGCGACGCGGTCGCGATCACCAGGGATCGGTGCACGCCCGCCGCATGCGGGTGGCGCACCCGGATGCGGGTGTGGAAACTGCCGGCGAGAGGAGGCGTGGCAATGGGACGAGGCGCCGTGCCGGAATCGGAGCTCCGCAGCCTGGTCGCGCTCGCGTCGGACCCCGCACAGGTGGACGAGGTGCTCACCCGCGCCCTCGACGGTCTGGGCGACGTCGTCCGCTACGACCTGGCGGCGGTGCTCGAGCTCGACGGCGAGTCGCTGCGCGTGCGCTGCGCGCGGGGGCGGCTCGCGAACGCGCGGGTGCGCCGACACCGCATCTCGCTCGCGGACTTCCCGATCATCCGCCGCGCGCTCGAGGAGCGTCGCGCCGCGGTGTTGACGGAGCAGGACCACGCCGCGAGCGCCGATCCCTACGACGGCGTGCTCGACCTCCCGCACGGGCACTCGTGCATGGTCGTCCCGCTGTTCGTCGGCGACCGCAACCTCGGGGCGATGACGTTCGACCGCGCGGAGTGCCAGGCCTACGACGACGAGGTCGTCGAGCTCGCCGGCATCTACGCGCAGATCATCGCCCTCGCGATGCTCGCCGCGGAGCGCGTCGTGCTGCTCGACCAGGAGCGGCGGCGGCTCGAGGAGCAGAACCGGCTGCTCCAGGCCGACGCGCCGACCGGCCCCGCGGCAGTCGAGCTGCTCGAGCGCTCGCGCAACCCCGACGTGCGTCGGGCAGTGGATCTCGCGCGGCAGGTGGCCGAGACGAACGCGCCCGTGCTGATCACGGGCGAGACGGGCAGCGGCAAGGAGCTCGTCGCGCGCCTCGTGCACGAGCGGAGCCCGCGGCGCGGTCAGCCCTTCGTGAAGCTCAACTGCGCCGCGCTGCCCGAGAGCCTCGTCGAGAGCGAGCTCTTCGGGCACGTGCGGGGCGCATTCTCCGGCGCCGTGGGCAACCGGCCCGGGCGCTTCGCGGTGGCGAACGGCGGCACGCTGCTCCTCGACGAGGTGGGAGACCTCCCGTTCGGCGCGCAGTCGAAGCTGCTGCGCGTCCTCCAGGAGGGGACCTTCGAGCCCGTGGGCAGCGACTACACCGTGAAGGTGGACGTGCGCGTCGTCGCGGCGACGCACGTCGATCTCGAGCGCGCGCTACGCGAGGGCCGCTTCCGCGAGGACCTCTACTACCGCCTCTCGGTGTTCCCGATCGCGATTCCGCCGCTGCGCGAGCGGCTCGACGACCTCGCTCTCCTCGTCTCCGGCGTGCTCTCGGACATCCGCCGGCAAACCGGCCGCGGACCGTGGCGCCTCACCGACGGATCGCTCGCGCGCATGCGCGCCCACCGCTGGCCCGGGAACGTGCGCGAGCTCGTGAACTGCCTCGAGCGCGCCACGATCCTCCAGCCGTCGGGAGATCTCGACGTCGAGATCCCCGGCGCGACGCAGGTCGCTTCGGCGGGGGTCCCGACGGCCCCGAGCGCGGGACGCTGGCGAACGCTCGCGGAGGTCGAGCGCGCGTACGTGCTGAGGGTGCTCGATGCGACACGCGGGCGGCTGTATGGGCCGTCGGGTGCGGCCGCGCTGCTCGGCCTCAAGCCGAGCACGCTGCAGCATCGGCTCGTCAAGCTCGGTATCCGGCGGCCGGCGGCGGACGGCGCGCGGGCGACGGCGCCGCCGCCTCCGACCGACGTGTGAATTCCGTCACGTCTTCAGCGGCCGACCCGCTCGAAGACGTGGGTTGGGGGGCAGGCCGAGGAGGAGAACGGCCAGAGCCGGATCTATCTCGGAATCCACTGGTTCCTTCGACAAGACCATGGGGATCGCGCAGGGCCGCCGCGTGGCGGACGCGGTGTGGCGCCACCTCTACGTGCCGGTCCGCGGGCGCTAGGGCGCGGCCAGCCGAGCGCGCAGCGCGGCGACGAGACCGGCCGCGCCGTCGAGATGCAGGGCCGCGCCGAAGACGTAGCCGTCGGGCCGCTGGAGGACGACGGCTACGCCGTGCTCAGCGAACCAGCGCGCGTACGCGTCGTCGACGTCGGCGACCCTTGCTTCGGGCCCGACACCGACGTGAGCGCAGATGCCGCCGAGCGCCGCGAAGAACGCTGCGAGCTTGGGATCGAGCGCCGTCGCGGGGTCGCCGTGCGGGCTCACGAGGGCGAAGCCCCGGCCGACGACGTCGTCGAAGAGGCCCGTCGCGCCGTCCCGCCGGACGCGGTCCTGCAGGAACAGCTGGCCCGCGCACGGCGCGCCTGCGTCGACGAGGCCCGGGCCGAGGGGCGGGAGCGCCGCCGACAATGGCGACTTCCGCCCGCGCGCCTCCGCGACCATCCGCCTGTCCCGCGCGGCCGCCTCCTCGGGATCGGGCACGCAGATCACGCGCCCGAGCGCGACCGACAGCTCGATCGTCGTGCGCGCGTGCGGTAGACGCTCGCTGGTGTAGGTATCGAGCACATCCTCCCGTGCCCGCCCGGCGAGCACGAGGTCGAGCTTCCACGCGAGATTCGCCGCGTCGCGCATGCCCGAGCACATCCCCTGGCCGGCGAACGGCGGCATCAGGTGCGCGGCGTCGCCGGCCACGAGCAGCCGGCCCCGGCGCCACACGTCGGCCCAGCACGCGCGGAAGGTGTACACGGCGTGGCGTTCCAGCCTCGCGTTGTCCGGGCGCACGTCCCAGGCTGCGAGCAGCCGCCACGCCGTCCCCTCGCCGTTCAGGTCCTCCAGCGTCTCGTGCGGGAGCCGCATGAACTCCCAGCGGCGGCGGCCGGGGCCGCCGGACACGAGCGTGGTCGGCCGCGCGGGATCGCAGAGCTGCCAGTTGAGCGGATCCCAGGTCCGGGGCTCCGCCGGCAGGACGTCCACCACGAGCCAGTCGAACTGGAAGCCGAGGTCGTGCCACGCAGCGCCGAGCTGCCCGCGCACGAAGCTGTTCGCGCCGTCGCAGCCGACGACGAAGCGCGCCCGCACCGTGCGGCGCGCTCCGTCCGGCCCGTCGGCGACGACGTCGACGTGGCCGTCCGCCTCGGAGAGCGCGGTCACCTCGAAGCCGCGCTCCACCGACACCGACGGCAGCGCCCGGGCGCGCTCGTCGAGGATGCGCTCGAGCGCGGGCTGGCAGAACATCGTCGACTCGGGCCACCCCGAGAGACTCCGCTCGGTGTCGCGGCCGAACCGCAGCAGCAGCTCCCCTGCGGCGTTCCGCCACTCGTAGACCGGTGCCGACTCGGTATGGCCGTCCAGCGCGCCCATGACGCCGGCCGACTGGAGGATGCGCGCCACCTCATGGTCGAAGTGCACGGCGCGCGGCAGCGGATAGGGCTCGGGCCGGCGCTCGAAGACCCGCACGCGCCAGCCGCGCTGGCCGAGGAGGATCGCGAGCAGCTGGCCGACCGGCCCGTAGCCGACGATGGCGACGTCGGCGCTCGCGCTCACGCCGCGTCGCCCCGAGCCAGGGCGACGATGTCCTCCGGAGCGAGGAACGCGGCGGGCACCGGAGGCGCCCACGCCGCGAGCGGGTACGCGGGCGTCGAGGCGGCCACCTTCCATGCCTCGGCGTCGGCGATCACGTCGAGGTCGCTCGAGTACTCGGCGAAGTTGCCGGCCGGGTCGCGCAGGTACCAGAAGTAGTTCGATCCGATGCAGTGACGCCCGAGGCCCCAGACGTGCCGCGAGGCGTCGCCGGCGACCATCGCCGCCGCCGCGCGTCCGACGGCGTCGACGTCGTCCATCTCCCAGGCCGTGTGGTGCAGGAAGGTCACCGGCGCGGGCTGGACGAGGACGTTGTGGTGGTCGGTCGAGCACCGCATGAAGCTGGCGCCGATGGCCGGCAGCTCGTCGCTCACCTGGAACCCGAGCCCCTCCACGAAGAAGCGTTGGGAGGCGGCGGCGTCGGTGGAGGCCACGACCACGTGGCTCAGCCTGCGCGGGCGAGCCGGCGGCTGGGCGAGCACCTCGCGCGACCGCGCGTCGATCCGCGCGGCGCGCCCCGGGCCGTTCGTCGCGAGCTGCACTGCGGGCTTCTGGCCGACGCGCGGCTCGACGACGAGCTCGACCTGGATGCCGGTCACCGGCTCCATCGTGCGCAGCGCGCGGTCGGTCCGCTCCGTCGCGACGTCGAGGGCTGCGAGGCTGGCGGCCGCGCGCCCGAGATCGTCGACGTCGTCCACGCCGACGGAGAGCGCGAGGAGCCGCCGCCGCGGCGCGTGCGCGATGCGCAGCTGTTCGCCTCCGTCGGCGGTCTCGAAGCGGCCGGGCCCGGTCTCGGAGAGACCGAAGGCGCGGTAGAACGCCCGGACGTCGTCCACGTTCGGGACGCCCATCGAAACGGACCGGAGGCGGTGGAGGGACATCCGGATCTCCTCGCGCGCCTAGAGCGCGGTGGTGCTGGCGGGCTCGTCGACGACGGGATTCTCGAGAGCGCCGAGACCCTCGATCTCGACGCGGACGACGCTGCCTGCGGTGAGGAGACGCGGCGGCTTCATCGCGATCCCGACACCGCCGGGCGTCCCCGTCGCCACCACGTCGCCCGGCTCGAGCGTGAACGCGGTCGAGAGGTGCTCGACGATGGCGAAGCAGTCGAAGATCAGGTGCTTCGTGTTCGAGTCCTGGCGCAGCTCGCCGTCGACGAAGGTGCGAATCCGCAGGCCGTGCGGATCGCCGAGCTCGTCGGCGGTGGTGAGCCAGGGTCCGAGCGGGCCGTGCGTGTCGAAGGACTTGCCCATCGTCCACGTGGGGACCCGGAGCTGCCAGTCGCGTACGGTGACGTCGTTCACGACGAGGTAGCCGGCGATCGCCTCGTGCGCCCGCTCGCGGGGCACGTGACGACACCGCCGGCCGATCACGAACCCGAGCTCCCCCTCGTAGTCGAGCGCCTTCGAGACGCGCGGCAGATGGATCGGGTCGTGGGGCCCCGTGACGCACGTCGACTGCTTGTTGAACACGGTCGGCAGCTTCGGCGGCTCGATGCCCGCCTCTGCGACGTGGTCGGCGTAGTTGAGGCCGATCGCCAGGAACTTCGGCGGTCGCAGGATCGGGGAGGCCAGCCGCACGGAGCCGAGCGGAAGCCTGCTCCGGACCTCGTTCGCGGCGGCCGCGCCGGCACGACGCAGCGCTGTGTCACCCGCTGCGAGGAGACCGACGAGGTCGCGCGGCAGCTCCGGCGCCGCAGCCGCGAGATCCGCCACCTCGTCCTCCAGCACGACGCCGACGCCGGTGCGGCCGCCGTGGACGAAGGTGCAGAGCTTCATGGGGGGACTCCTTCGCGGCTTGTCGAATCAGTACATTTGTACCATATTTAGGCTCCATGGGTCAAGCACGCACGCGCGGGAGGTCCTCGCCGCCCGGGCCCCGGCGCCCCCAGCAGCGCAGCGTCGAGACGCGCGAACGGCTGGTGGAGGCCGCGCTCGCGCTGTTCGCGGCCCGGGGATTCGAAGGGGCGACGACGCGCGCCATCGCCGAGCGCGCCGGGGTCGCGCTGGCCGCACTGCCCTATCACTTCGAGACGAAGGACGCCCTCTGGCGCGCCGCCGCGGACCGGCTCTTCGACCGCCTCCGGCGGTCCTTCGAGGGATGGGCGCGCGCGGTCGGGCCGGTCGATCGCCAGGATCGGCTGCGGCGGCTCTTCGCCGAGTTCGTGCGCTTCGCCGCCCGTCATCCCGAGCTGCACCGGTTCATGCTCCAGGAGGGCGGCGGCGCGAGTCCCCGGCTGGCCTGGCTGGTCGAGACCCACGTTCGTCCCCTCTTCGAGGGGATGCGCGCGCAGATCGCCGAGGCGCAGCGCGACGGTTTCGTGCCTCCGGGCCGCCCGGAGCACCTCTTCTACGCCATGATCGGCGCGGCTTCGATGCCCTACGCCGTCGCGCCGGAGTACACGCTCCTCACTCGCGACGATCCCTCGCAGCCCGCGCGGGTCGAAGAGCACGTCCAGGCGCTGCTCGGACTCTTCCTTCCTGTGTTACCGGTGTAGTCCGGCGCACGACCGCGCCGGAGGGACACCCGATGACGGCACCGGCTCCGGCCCCCGGCCAGCGCGACCCGCTGAGCGATTTCGAGTCGCGCGAGATCGAGCTGCTCGGCAAGACGAAGCGCGTCTTCGTCGCCGGTCAGGGACCGGCCGTGATCGTGATGACCGAGATGCCCTGCATCTCTCCCGAGGTCGCGCGGTTCGGCCGGTTCGTCCGCGATGCGGGCTTCACGGTCTTCATGCCGAACCTGTTCGGCGATCCCGGGCGCGTGCCCACGATCGGCTACGGGCTCGGCGTGATCGCGAGGGCGTGCGTGAGCCGCGAATTCCGCACCTTCGCGTCGAACCGTTCGAGCCCGGTGGTCGACTGGCTCCGCGCGCTGGCCGCATACGCCCACCCGCTCTGCGGCGGGAAGGGCGTCGGCGCGATCGGGATGTGCTTCACGGGCAACTTCGCGCTGTCGATGATGCTGGAGCCCGCCATGCTCGCGCCGGTGCTCTCGCAGCCCTCGCTGCCCTTCTTCGATCGTGCCGGGATGCACATCTCGCAGGACGAGCTCGGCACGGTGAAGCGGCGCATGGACCGCGAGGACCTGACGGTGCTCGCCTATCGCTTCGAGGGCGACTCGTTCTGCCGCGCGGAGCGCTTCGCGGCCTACCAGGCCGCGCTCGGCGACCGCTTCCAGCCGCGCGTGCTGCCCGACTCCGCCGCGAACCCGAACGCCCTGATGAAGAACCCACACAGCGTCGTGACGGCGCACCTGATCGACCGCGCCGGGGAGCCGACGCGCGCGGCCGTGGACGAGATCCTCGGCTTCTTCCGGACGCGGCTCGCGTGAGCCGGCTCGAGCAGACCACCCGCGCCGCGATGAACGTCGCGAACGGCGCTCCGCCGGCGCAGGAGTGACCGTCCGGCCCTCCTTGCGCGACTCCATCGACCGCCTCGTGCCGGCGATCGGATCGCTGCGCACGTACGCGCTGCGGGATGCGCGCGCCGACTTCGTTGCGGGCCTCACCGTGGCGGCGGTCGCCGTGCCGCAGGCGATGGCGTACGCGATGGTGGCCGGGCTCCCGCCCGAGTACGGCCTCTACACCGCGATCGTGATGACCGCCGTCGGGGCGCTGTTCGATTCGTCGCGCCAGCTCATCAACGGCCCGACGAACGCGATCTCGATCGCCGTGCTGAGCGTGCTCGCCCCGCTCGACCCGTCGAAGAAGGTCGAGGCCGCGATCCTGCTGGCGTTCATGGTCGGGTCCATCCAGCTCGCCATCACGCTGTTCCGGCTCGGGGACCTCACCCGGTACATCTCGCACTCCGTCATCGTCGGCTTCACGCTCGGTGCAGGCACGCTCCTCGTGCTCGACCAGCTGAAGAACCTGCTCGGGATGAAGTCCGTCGGCGACGTGCACGAGCACTTCCTCGTCCGCTTCGCCCGCTCCCTCACCGAGGGCGGCGGGATCCATCCCGACACCGCGGTGATCGGAGTCGGCACGATCGCGGCCGTGCTCGCGCTGCGCTGGCTGAAGGGGAGGCTCGGCTGGCGCCTGCTGCCGGACCTCCTCCTCGTGGTCGTCGCGGCGGCGGCGTGCGCGGCGGGGCTCGGTCTCGAGGCGCGCGGCGTGAAGGTCGTGGGCGAGATCCCCGCCGCGCTCCCGGCCCTCCGTCCGCCCGTGGTCGAGTACGACCTCGTGCGCGAGCTCTCCGAGGGCGCGCTGGCGATCGCGCTGCTCGGTCTCCTCGAAGCGCTCTCGATGGCGAAGGCGATCGCGGCGCAGACGCGCCAGAAGCTGGACATGAACCAGCAGTGCCTCAGCGAGGGGCTCGCGAACCTCACGGGCAGCTTCTTCCAGTGCTTTCCCGGATCGGGCTCGCTCACGCGCTCGGCGATCAACCAGCAGGCGGGGGCGTCGACCCAGTGGTCCGGCGTGGTGTCGGCGCTCGCCGTCGCGCTGATCATGCTCGCCTTCGCGCCCTACGCACGCTTCGTCCCCCGCGCTGCGCTGTCGGGCATCCTGATGGTCGCCGCCTTCAGGATGATCGATTGGCGCGCGCTCGCCTATCACTTCCGCGCGACGCGCTTCGACGCCGCGATCGTCGCCGTGACCGCGCTCTCCGCCGTCGCGATCTCGATCGAGTTCTGCGTGCTGATCGGCGTGGTCCTCTCCTCGCTGCTGACCGTCCCGCGCGCGGGCCGCATGCTGCTCACGGAGTTCGTCGTCACCACCGGGAGAGGCGTCTCCGAGCGCCTGCCCGGCGACGCGGCGTGCGAGCGGATCCTCATCTTCGGTCTCGAAGGGGAGATGTTCTTCGGCGCGACGGGGGCGCTCGAGGCGCACTTCGCCGAGATCGAAGGCCGCGTCGGCGCGCATACCACGGTCGTCGTGCTGCGACTCAAGCGCGCGCGCAACGGCGACGCCGTGGGCCTCAGCCTGCTCGGCGGCTTCATCGACCGGCTGAGGGCGCGGGACGTCCACGTGCTGCTCTGCGGCGTGCGCAGCGAGCTCGCCGGCAAGCTGGAGCGCACGGGCCTCGCGCGACGCCTGGGAGCCGACCTGTTCCTCGAGCAGCCCGTCCGGCAGACGAGCACGATGCTCGCGATCCAGCGCGCCTACGAGCTGATCCCCGAGCTCTGCCCGATCTGTCCCCGCCGCCAGCATCCCGCGGGCGAGCAGATGCTCAGCTACGTGATCTAGCCGCCCGCCGGGAATCACAGGCTTCGACTCGAACATCCGCACGGGCGTAACCATACGATTTCGAAATAGAAACAATCTCTATTCCGAGCTTGTCCTCGGTTTCCAGGGGGCGTATCCTGGAGAGGTGGCGCGATCGGCTGCCAGTCCTTCCTTCCACCGGCGCGGCGCGACCCGCCGCCCCCAGGCCCGGGGCGTCGCGACGCGGCGGCGTCTCCTCGCGACGGCCGAGCAGGGCTTCGGCGCGCGGGGCTACGAGGCCACGTCGATGAACGAGATCGCCGAGGCGGCGGGCGTCGGCGTCGGCACGCTCTACCACCACTTCCCCGACAAGCGCGCGCTCCTGATGGCGCTGATCGACGACTGGGGCGACCGCGAGCTCGCGCGCGAGCGCGGGATCGACGTCGCCGAGCGCTACCTCGGACCCGACCCGCGCGCCGCGATCCACGCCGACCTCGCGCGGCGCGCGGAGCGGCTCCGGCGGGAGGGCGGCTTCCAGCTCGTCCTGATGCAGCTGGCCGATCGCGATCACGACGTGCGCTCGCGCCTCGACCGGATCATGCAGGTCGGCCGCGAGCGGCTGCGCGACCTGATCGTGCTCGGTCAGCGGCGCGGCGTGTTCCGGCGCGACGTCGATCCGCTCGCGGCCGCATTCCTGGTGCAGAACGCGATCCACATGACCGCGAGCGAGGTCTTCGTCCATCAGCACCGCGAGGTGTCGCCGGACGTGATGGTGGCCGAGCTCTCCCACATGATCTGTCGCTATCTCCTGGAGGACTCCGCATGAGCAAGCCCGCACCGGCCCCGGCCGACCCGAACCTGCACCCCTGGGCCGAGCTCGCGGCCTACCAGACGCCGATGGACGTCGCGTGGAACTTCTCCTACGACATCGACATCCAGAAGCTGCGCAACCTCTATTCGAAGGCGAAGCAGAACCAGTGGGACGGCGAGCGCGACCTCGACTGGTCGATCGAGATCGACCCGTCGAAGCCGATCGTCGGCGAAGACCGCTTCATGTTCCACCAGGTGCCGTTCTTCCGGAAGCTCTCGCAGACGCAGCGCGACACCTTCACGGCGCACGCCACGTGCCAGCTCCTCTCGCAGTTCCTGCACGGCGAGCAGGGCGCGCTGATGACCGCCGCGGCCGTGACGCACGCCGCGCCGGACTACGAGGCCAAGCTCTACTCGGCGAGCCAGACCTTCGACGAAGCTCGACACGTCGAGGTGTACGACGCGTACATCAAGAAGCTCGGCATCGTGTACCCGATCTCGCCGTGGCTCAAGGAGCTGATCGACCAGACCCTGTCGTCGGGCAGCTTCACGAAGACGATGATCGGCATGAACATGGTGGTGGAGGGGCTGGCGCTCGCGGCGTTCCACAACATGCGGCGCCAGGCGACGTGCCCGCTGCTCCGCGCCCTCACCGAGAACGTGCTGCGCGACGAGTCGCGCCACGTGGCCTTCGGCAACGTCTACCTCTCGCAGACGATCTCGGAGATGCACGCCGACGACCGCGAGGACGTCGCCCAGTTCGCGTTCGATGCGGTGAAGGGCATGGCCGACTCGTTCGGCGGCGTGGACGGCGACAAGCCCCCGAAGCCCGACCCCGGCTTCCTGAAGGTGCTCGAGCACGCGGGGATCGACCTGCAGGACTTCCTGAAGGGCATGATGGAGGCGGGCATGGGCGGCATCCGCGCGAAGCTTCCGCCGGGCCACATCCACTCCTTCAAGGACCTCATGATGCCCGCGCTCGTGCGCGTGGGCGCCGTCACGGACCGGACCCGCAAGCTCTACGAGGCCGAGGGCATCCCGATCTGGGACGACACGAGCGTGCTCGAGTCGATGGAAGACGCGGACACCGGCGACATCCAGATCCCGAAGGACTACGAGCGGACGGCCTAGGCGCGGCTCGCGATCCGCCCGGGCTGCTAGCGTCGCCCCGTGGCCGAAGGGGTGGAAGCGCCGGCGGGCGGTCCGCGTGCACCCGAGGCGTCGCCCGCCGGCGTCGAGGCGGAGCGCGTCGACGGCTACCTGATCTTCCTCTTCGTCCTCCTCTCCACCGCGACGCTCTTCGACGGCTTCGACGCCGCCATGCTCACGGTCGCGGCGCCCGACGTCCGCGAGACGCTCGACATCAGCGTCGGCCAGTGGGGCTATCTCTTCGCCTTCACGCGCCTCGGGATGATCGCGTCCTTCTTCCTGCTCCTCGCGGCCGACCGCGTGGGGCGGCGGCGCCTCCTGATGTGGACGATCGTGGGCTTCGCGATCGCGAACGCCGCCGCGGGCTTCTCCACCGGCAAGCTCGAGTTCGCGGTCTGGCAGCTGGTCGCGCGGGTCTTCCTGACCGCGGAGTACGCGCTCGCGGTGATCGTCGTGGGCGAGGAGTTCCCCGCGCGCCGCCGCGGCCTCGCGATCGCGATTCTCACGAGCTTCGCCACGCTCGGCGTGATGATCATCGCGAAGCTCCAGCCCTACGTCCTGCTCGTCGACTGCGCTTCGGGAACGCTCGCGGCCGGGAACTGCGTCCCGCCCGAGAGCAACGCCCTGCGCGACGCCGGGCTCGCGGTCGTCGCCGCCGTGCAGGGGTGGCTCGGCCGTCCCGTCGACGGCGCCGACTGGCGCGTGCTCTACGTGCTCGGCATGGCGCCGCTCGCGCTCGTGATCGTGCTGCGGCTCGCGCTGCGCGAGACGCGGCGGTTCACCGCGGAGCGCGCGCTGCGCGAGCAGGCGAGGCGGCAGCCCATCGCCGAGGTCCTGCGCGAGGAGTGGCGCAAGGCGCGTCTGCCCTGGCAGCCGCAGTACCGGAAGCGCACGTGGCTCGTGGCCCTGCTCTGGAACTGCGTGCACCTCGTCACGGCGCCCTCGGTGGCGTACTGGGTGATCTTCGCGCGCGAGCAGCTCGGGTTCACGCCCGCGCTCGTGGGCAGCATCATCTTCTGGGGCTACGCCGGCGGCGTCGTCGGCAGCTACACGGCGGGGTACCTGATCGAGCGGATCGGCCGGCGCGCGACGGTGGCGGCCCTCTACGTCTTCGCCGCGCTCTCGATCTGTCTGCTGTACCAGGTGCACTCGGAGGACGGCCAGTACCTGTGGATGATCCTCACCGTCTTCGGCTTCGGCGCCGCGAATACGGCGACGCACGTCTATGCCTCGGAGCTCTTCCCGACCGCCATCCGCGCCACGGGCTACGGCTGGACGACGAACCTGTTCGGCCGCATCGCGGAGTTCGGCACGCCGGCCCTGATCGCCTTCCTGATCGCGGAGGCCGGGCTCACCATTCCGACGGCGGTCGCCCTCGTATCGATCGGCCCGGTGTTGGGAGCAATCCTCGTCTGGCGACACGCGCCGGAGACGCGCGGCCTCACGCTCGAGCAGGTGGAGGTGGTGGCCGCGGCGGGACGCGTGCGTCGCGCCGCGTCAGGGGGATGGCGAGGTAGAGGCACCCGTCGCTGAAGGCCGCGCGAAGCGCTGCGCCGCTGTTCTGCCGGAAGCGCGCGAGGCGCTGCATCAGCGACGGCGAGAGCAGGTAGCGCGCCTCGAAACGTCTTCGGGAAGTCCGCGACGACCACGAGTCCGGAGAAGACCGTCTTGCTCTCCTTGCCGCGCTTGTCCACGAGGCGCAGCTCCGAGGCGCCAGGAGGTTTCGGACGCTCGGCTGGAGGTCTTGAGGCGCCTTCTGGTAGCGTCGATCCGCCGGCGCACCTTCGGCGGCCTGCCGATGGTGGCCAGGGGAGAAGGCCATGGAGCGCGCGTCGAAGAATGTCCGATTGGGTCTCACCTTGCCGCTCGGCGGGGCGCAGCTCGCCGTCGAGCAGGCGCGGGCCGCCCAGCGCCAGGGCTACGAGGAGATCTGGCTCGCCGAGGTGGGCGGCGGCGACGTCTATGCGATCGCAGGCGCGCTCGCGGTGGGCGCGCCCGGGATGCGGCTCGGCACGGCGGTGGTGCCGGCCCAGACGCGCACGCCGATGGTGCACGCGATGGCCGCGCTGTCGCTCTCCCAGCTCACGAACGGGAACTTCGTGCTGGGCCTCGGCGTCTCCTCGCCGAACATCGTGCGCGACTGGGGCGGGCAGCCCTATGACCGCGTGGTGGTGCGCATGCGCGAGCACGTCGAGGTGCTGCGCCGGATGCTCTCCGGCGACAAGGTCGACTACGAAGGCAAGACGCTCTCGGTGAAGCGCTTCCGTCTGGGCGGCGCGCCCGTCGGCGAGGTGCCGATCTATCTCGGCGCGCTGAACGAGCAGATGCTCCGGCTCACGGGGGCGCTCTGCGACGGCGTCGTCCTCAACATGGTGCCCGAGAGCGCGCTGCCTCAGCTGCTCGGCGCGGTGCGCGCGGGCGCGGAGGCTGCGGGGCGCGATCCCGCGCAGCTCGAGGTGGTGTCGCGCCTCCACGTCGCGCTGACCGACGACGTCGCGGGCGCGCGCAAGCTCGTACGCAACGCGTTCGGCGCCTATGCGGCGACGCCGGGCTACAACCGCGCGTTCGAGTGGATGGGGTTCGCGGACGAGGCGAAACGCATCCGCGAGAGCTTCGCGAAGGGCGATCGCGCGGGCGTGGCGGCCGGCGTGAGCGACGGCCTCTGCGACGCGATGGCCGTGGTCGGCAACGCGGACACCGTGCGCGCGCGCGTGCGCGCCTACGCGGAGCAGGGCGTCGACGTGTGCGTGATCAACCCGATCGCCGATCCGCGCGGCGTGGTGAAGGTGATCGACGCCCTCGCGGGCTCGCTCGACGGGCTCGAGCTCCGCCAGAGCGGCGTGCTGCGAGCGACGAAGGCGGCGTGAAGCCGCCCAGGAGGCATTCCGCATGGCCAGGGCCCGCCGGAGGCCGTCCGCGCAGGAGCGCATGCTGGAGCTCGTCACGAGCTACTGGCTCGCGCAGCTCGTCTTCGTGGCGGCCAGGCTCGGCGTGGCCGACGTGCTCGCGGACGGGCCGCTCACGGCCGAGGCGATCGCGAAGCGCGTCGGCGCGCACCCGCCGTTCCTCCGCCGCGCCCTGCGCGCGCTCGCGAGCGCCGGCGTGTTCAAGGAGGACGCGCGTGGCCGGTTCCGGATGACGAAGCTCGCGGAGACGCTGCGCAGCGGCCGGCCCGGCTCGCTGCGCGACTTCGCGATGATGATCGTGGCGGGATACAACTGGAGGTCGTGGGAAGCCCTCGAGCACGGCATCGTCACCGGCGAGTCCCCGTTCGAGCGCGTGCACGGCAAGCCGATCTTCTCGCATCTCCAGCAGAGCCCGGCCGACGAGCAGCTGTTCTCGGCGTCGATGGCGAGCATCTCCGGTCCGGAGAACGACGCCGTGGCGCGCGCCTATCCGTTCGGTCGTCTCGGCAGGCTCGTGGACGTAGGAGGCGCGCACGGCCACCTGCTCGCCACCGTCCTGCGTCGCCACCGCAAGCTGACGGGCGTGCTCTACGACCAGCCGCAGGTCGTGGCGGGCGCGGCGAAGAGCGGCTTCGTCACGGCGTCCGACGTTCGGGCGCGCTGCGAGGTGATCGGAGGCGACTTCTTCGAGTCCGTCCCGAGCGGCGCCGACGCCTACCTGATGAAGTACATCCTGCACGACTGGAACGACGAGAAGTGCCTGCGCATCCTCGGCCACTGCAAGCGCGCTCTGGCTCCGGGCGGGCGCGTCCTCGTCGCGGAGCACGTCCTCCGGCCGGGCAACGCGCCCGACTGGGGAAAGCTGCTGGACATCAACATGATGGTCGGGCCGGGAGGCATGGAACGGACGCGCGAGGAGTTCCGCGCGCTCTTCGCCCGCGCGGGCTTGCGTCTGCGCCGCGTGATCCCGACTGCGGCGCCGCTCAGCCTCCTGGAGGCGGTGGCGAGCTGAGCCCACGCCCGGGTCCGGCGCCCCCGCTCGTGCGCGCTCCCCGTCCGGCCGATCCAGCGGGGGGTGTCGCTCGGGAGGGCCCGGCCATGGCGGTGACCTGCCTCGCAATCGCGCTGGCCGGCGTGCTCGCGCTCCCGCACACGAACGGCCCGCTGTGGCTGCGCGCTCTCGGCCGCGTGCTCGCGGGCCTGCTCGCGCTGGGCTTCACCGCTGCGGCCGTCCTCTTGTACCGGGTCGGCCACGCCGCGCACTGGACCGGGGACGGGCCCGGGATGCTGGTCGTGATGCTGCTCATCCCGGTCGCGGCGTTCTGCGCGCTCGCCGCGTGGTTCGCGGCGCTCTGGCCTTCCCGCAGCGGGCGCACCGGGTCCTCGCCCTGGATCGCGATCGGCATGATCCTCGTCGGCGGCCTCGGCTTCGCGAAGGGCGCGCGCGACTACCAGCTCGAGCAGCGCCATGCGCACGACGCGCCCGTGCTCGCGCTCCAGTTCGTCGACGGAGGCGCCCTCCTCGTCGCGTGCGACGGCGGCGGGACGCTGACGCGCTGGCGCGTCACGGACCGGGAGCTGCTCGACCGCAGCACGCTCGCGGAGCTCGCAGGCGCGCGCCAGGTGCTGATCGCGCGCGATGGACGCTTCGTGGTCGCCCTCGTCGAAGGGGCGGCGCGCATCGTGCCGCTGGGCGCGGATGGTCCCGCGGTGCGAACGCTCCCGGGCGTCACCGACGCCGCGCTCCTTTCCGGAGACGACCTGGCGCTCGCCGTCGGGAACGACGTGCGGATCATCGATCTCTCGGCGCCGGAGCGGCCGCGCGAGGTGCGGAGCTTCCCGGCGCGCGTGACCGCTCTGGCGGCCGACGCGAAGGGCGGCGTGTACGCGGCGCGCGAGGACCGCGCCCTCGTGGCGCTGGGCCTCCACGGAGAGCCCGATCGCGCTTTCGCCGCCCTGCCCGGCGCAGCGCGACGCCTCGCGGCGTCGCCGGGCGGCGCGTGGCTGGTCGCGCTCGACGCGGAGGGCCGCCCGACGATCGTCGACGCGCGAAGCGGCGGGCTCCGCCAGCCCGACGCGTGGATCCGCATGCACGCGCTCGCGTTCCCGAGCGAGCGGCAGCTCGTCTTCACCACTGCCGAAGGCGATCCCTCCGCGCTGGCGCTCTCGCTCGAGGATCTGCGGACCGAGCCCTGGTTCAACCACGGCCAGGCGGTGACGGCGATCGCGGCGACGGCGGGCGTTCCCGACGCCGCCGTGGCGCTCGGCGGCGATCTTCTGCTCGTCCCCGCTCCGGTGCCGGGCGCGAATGCGTACGCGAGCACGTCGCTTCGTCTCGTGAGCCGCCGCTTCTAGCGACTATCCTCGGCGCATATCGGACGAGGAGGCGCACGCGGACCGCACGCCGTCTTCGCGCGTCCGGAGATCGGAGGTGGCCGCCGTCCTCCTCCTCGTCTTCCTCGGTCCGCCGCTCGTGGCATGGCCGGTCCGGCGGGTCGACCCCGCCGGCGGGAACGTCGTGGTCGCTCTCGCCGGCGAGCTCGCGCTCCTCGCGCTCGCCGGCGTCGTGCTCCTCGCCGCGCGGCGCGACGACGCGCGGCCGCTCGCGTCGCTGGGGCTCGGCCCGCTCCGGCTCGCTTCGATCGCGTGGGGCCTCCTCCTCGCGGCGTTCTTCGTCTTCGTGTACGGCCCGCTGGTCGTGCGCGCGGTGCTCGCCTTCGACCCGCACGCCTTCGCCGCCGGGCTCCGCGGCTTCGAGCGTCTCCCCCTCGGTCTCGAGACGGGCGCGGTGGTCGTCGGAGGATCGGTGGAGGAGCTGCTCTACCGCGGCTATGCGCTGGAGCGGATCGCGCGCCTCACCGGGAGCACGTGGACCGCCGCCGTCGTCACCGTTCTCGCGTTCGGAGCCGCGCACGTGCCGTTCTGGGGCGGCGTCTTCTCCCTGTCTACCGTGCTGGCGGGCACCATCTTGACACTCTTCTACGTCTGGCGCCGTGATCTCTGGTCCACCATCGTCGCGCACGTCGTCACGGACGCGGTCGGACTCATCGTCGCGCCGCCGCCGGGGTAGGCGCACGCGCCGGAGCTCAGCCCCGGTCCACCTCTTCCAGGAAGCGCAGCAGGGCGCGCGAGAACTCGGACTTCCCCACGGCGGTGAGGTGGTCGCCGGGGACGAGCTCGAGCCGGGCGTGCGGCAGCCGGTCGGCGAGCTCGCGGGGCGAGGCGATCAGCGTGTCGCGCTCGCCCGCGAGCACGAGCGTCGGGACCCGGATCGCGTCGAAGCGGACGGGGGAGCGCAGCCCGGCGCCGAGCTCGATCGCGGCGAGCGCCCGGCGGTCGGCGCCCGTGCGCTCCGCGAACTCGCGGAAGCCCTTCGCCACGGCGTTCTCGATCGTCGACGGATCGTCGGCGAGGAGGGCAGTCGCGAGCGGGCTCCCGGCGCCGCCGCGGCGCGGCGGCACCGCGTCGCCGCCTACGCCGCCGAGCACGAGGGACCGCGTCCGCGGCTCGTCGGGCACGAGCCGCGCCGACACCATCGCGCCCATCGAGTACCCGATCACGTCCACCTGCTCGGCGCCGGCGTGGTCGAGCACCGCCATCGCATCGCGCACCATCGCGTCGCCCGCGTACGCCTCGGGGTCGTGCGGCTTGCCGCTCGCGCCGTGCCCCCGCGCGTCGGGCGCGATCACGCGCCGGCCGGCCGACACCAGCGCGGCGATGACGCCCGGCGCCTTCCAGTTGAGGACGTGGTCCGCGGCGAAGCCGTGGAGCAGCAGCACCGCCGGCCCCGCGCCCTCGGTGTGGTAGGCGATCCTCGTGCCATCGAACGAACGCACTTCCTGCATGCCCGTCCTCAGACCTCCTGCTCGTGCGCGAAGCACCAGCGCCAGTCTTCTCCCGGCTCGAACGACTGGACGATCGGGTGATCGGTCGCCTGGAAGTGCGCGCGCGCGTGCCGGTTCGGCGAGGAGTCGCAGCAGCCGACGTGGCCGCACGTCAGACAGAGGCGCAGGTGGAGCCAACGGGAGCCGATCCGCAGGCAGTCCTCGCAGCCCTCGGCGCTCGGCACCACGCGGCGGATCATGTCGAGGTGCGGGTCGGTCGTTCCGGGCATGACATTCCCTCCTCTTCCGCCGGCGCGGAGCGCGCGCCGGGATCGCCCTCAGGATCGGGCGCCTCCGGCCGCGCGTCGACTAGAGCGCCGGAAGCGCCGGGGGTATGCTGGACCGACCATGGAACGCATCCCCCCGTCCTCCCGCGTCTCGGACCTCCTCGGAAAGCTCACGCTCGAGGAAAAGGCGTCCCTCCTGTCGGGCCGCGACGTCTGGACCACGAAGCCCATCGACCGCCTTGGCCTCCCGTCGATCTGGCTGGCCGACGGCCCCCACGGCGTGCGCAAGACCCGCTCCTCGACCGACATCGGTGGCGGCGGCGCGGAGCCCGCGACGAACTTCCCGGCCCTCTCCGCGCTCGCCTGCTCCTGGGACGTCGCGCTCGTGCGCCGGGTCGCGGAGGCGATCGGCCGCGAGGCGCGCGCGCTCGGGGTGGACGTCGTCCTCGGGCCCGGGGTGAACGTCCAGCGCTCGCCGCTCGGAGGACGCAATTTCGAGTACTTCTCCGAGGACCCGCTCCTGGCGGGCGAACTCGGCGCCGCGTTCGTGGACGGCGTGCAGGGCGTCGGGATCGGCGCGTCGGTGAAGCACTTCGCCGCGAACGACCAGGAGACGGGCAGGATGTATGCCTCTTCCGAGGTCGACGCGCGCGCGCTGCGCGAGATCCATCTCCGCCCGTTCGAGATCGTGGTGACGAAGGCGCAGCCCTGGACGGTGATGTCGGCCTACAACCGCGTGAACGGCCGCTTCGCGTCCGAGGACCCGTTCCTGCTGACGACGGTCCTGAAGGACGACTGGGGCGCCGAGGGCATCGTCGTCTCCGACTGGGGCGCGGTGCACGATCGTACGGAGGGCGTGCGCGCCGGGATGCACCTCGAGATGCCGGCGAGCGGCGGAGTCACCGACCGCGAGGTCGTGGAGGCCGTCCGCAGCGGACGCCTCGACGAGGCGCGGCTCGACGCCGTCGTGGGCGAGCTGCTCGAGGTGATCTTCCGCGCCGTCGACGCACGGGAGCGCGCCGCGGCCAGCGGGCCGGCGAGAGTCGACTTCGCCGCGCACCACGCGCTCGGCCGCGCCGCCGGCGCCGAGTGCTGCGTGCTCCTGCGGAACGAGGGCGAGCTCCTGCCGCTCGATCCGGCCAGGCACCGGCGCGTGGCGGTGATCGGCGTCTTCGCGACGCAGCCCCGCACGCAAGGTGGCGGCAGCTCGCAGGTGACACCCACGCGCGTCGAGCCGGCATGGGAGGCCCTGCGCGAGACGTGCGGCGACGACTACGAGCTCGTCTTCGCGCCCGGAACGAACGAGGAGCACGAAGCCGACGCGACCGCGCTCGCGGAAGCCTCCCGGGTGGCCGCCGAGGCCGACGCCGCCGTGGTGTTCGTCGGGCTGCCCCCGTCGTTCGAGAACGAGGGCGCGGACCGCACGCACATCGACCTTCCCGCGGCGCACGACGCGCTCGTCGAGGCGATCGCGCGGGTGCAGCCGAAGCTCGCGGTCGTGGTCGTCGCCGGCGCTCCGGTGCGCTTGCCCTGGGTCGAGAAGACGCGGGCGGTCCTGCTCGCCGGCCTCGGCGGGCAGGCCGCAGGCGGCGCGATCGCCGACGTCCTCACGGGGCGCGTCGTTCCCTCGGGCAAGCTCGCCGTGACGTGGCCGATGCGGCTCGAGGACACGCCGGCCTTCCTCCACTTTCCGGGCGACGGCGACGTCGTGCGCTACGGCGAGAGCATCTTCGTGGGCTACCGGCATCACGACACGGCCGACGTGACGCCGCGCTTCGCCTTCGGACACGGGCTCTCGTACACGCGCTTCGAGTACCGTGCGCTCGAGACGAGCGCCTCGCGCTTCGCGGACCACGAGGGGCTCGAGGTGCGCGTGCGCGTGGCGAACGTCGGCCCGCGCGCCGGCAGCGAGGTGGTGCAGCTCTATCTGCGCGACGTCGCCGCGCGCGTCCGCCGCCCGGCCAGGGAGCTCGCGGCGTTCGCGAAGGTGGCGCTGGCGCCGGGGGAGGAGACGACGGTCCGCTTCACGCTCGATCGGCGCGCCTTCGCCTTCTGGGACGCCTCTGTCGGCGCATGGGCGACGGAGAGCGGGGAGTTCGAGCTGCTCGCGGGCGCGTCCTCCCGCGACCTCCGCCTCCGCGCGACCGTGACGCTCGATGCGGTCGTTCCGGTGCGCGCTCCGTTCGATCGCCACACGCCGCTGAGTCGGTGGCTCGAGGACGAACGGGCGCGCGCCGTGGTGCTCCCGGCGCTCGGCCAGGTGGCGAAGGGGCTCGGGCTCGGCGCCGGCGTCACCGGCGGCGCGGCGCTCGGCGGCGACGCTGGAGGCGCCGCGCCGCCGCCGCCCACCATCCTGTCCTTCCTGATGGATCTCCCCATCGGGAAGCTCGTGGGCTTCAGCCGCGGCGCGTTCTCGCGCGAGGCGCTCGACGGCCTCGTCGCGAGCGCGAATGCCACGCTCGACTCACCCGCGACGGGCAGCCCCCCTGCCCGAGGAGGATCCCGATGATCGGCTACACCACCCTCGGTACGAACGACATCGCGCGCGCCGGGCGCTTCTACGATGCCCTGCTCGCGGAATTCGGGGCGAAGCGCGCCATGGAGATGGACCGCTTCATCGCCTGGGCGGCGACGCCCGGCGGAGCGATGGTCTCGGTGATCAAGCCCTACGACGGCAAGCCCGCGACCGTGGGCAACGGCGTGATGGTGGCGCTCGCCGCGAAGAGCAAGGCGCAGGTCGACGCGATCCACCGCAAGGCGCTCGAGCTCGGCGCAAAGGACGAAGGCGCGCCCGGGCCGCGTGGCGACGGCTTCTACGCCGCCTACTTCCGGGACCTCGACGGCAACAAGCTGAACGCGTACTTCATCGGCTAGGAGGCTCAGGTCCTCTGGCTCCAGCGACCAGGGCGCGTGGAGCATCGAGTCGGCCCTGCCCCTTCACGAGCCGGTGTGCCCGGCCAGGTATGCGACGCAGCCGCCGAGCGTCGACAGGAGCGCGTAGTCGGACTCCGGCACGTCGATCCCGGTGCGGTCGTGCAGGCCGACCACGAAGTTCAGGAAGTCCATGGAGTCGATGTCCAGGGTCTCGCGGAGATCGGCGTCGGGGTCGAGGGCCGCGAGGTCCGCCTCGGGCGCGATCCCGCCGAGCACCTCGAGCGCGATCGTGCGGAGCTCGTCCTTCGTCACAACGTCTCCGGGGTGCGCAGCCGGCGCTCGACCGCGGAGAGGAAGAGGCCGCCGCGGTGCCCGTCGCTCGTCCGGTGGTCGGCCGCGAGCGTCGCCGTCACGACGGGGCGTGCGCCCACCATTCCACCCTCCGCCCAGGGCTCCTCGCGCACGCGTCCGAAGCCGACGAGCGCAACCTGCGGAGGATGGATGACACCGAACACGGTATCCACGCCCTGCTCGCCGAGGTTCGTGATCGTGGCCGTGGCGTCGGACAGCTCCGAGCCGCGCAGGACCCCTGCGCGCGCGCGGCGCACGAGATCGCGGAGCGCGGCCATGAGCTCCGTCAGCGGCAGCCGGTCCGCGTGATGCAGCGCTGGCGCCACGAGCCCCGCCGGCCTGAGCGACACCGCCACGCCGACGTGGACCGCCTCGCTCGGCACGAATGCGCCGTCGACGAAGGCGCCGTTCAGCTCCGGCACCTCCCGCAGCGCGAGCGCGGTGGCCTTCACGAGCAGCGCGGCCGGCAGGAGGCGCTCCGTGACGGGGCGCCGTGCGTTCTCGGCCTCGAGCCAGCGCAGGGCGGCGGACAGGTCGACCCGGGTCGAGAGGTAGTAGTGCGGGATCTCCCGCTTCGAGCGCGCCATCGCCGCGGCGATCGCGCGCCGCATGCCGAGCGCGCGCTCCGCTGCGCGCGCGGTGTCCTCGCGCGCCACCCGGCGCGGGGGCGCGGGCGCCGCGGCCGCGCCCCGGCTCGCCGCGGCGGCGCGCTCCACGTCGGCCCGCGTGATCGCTCCGCCCTCGCCGGTGCCCCGCACGGTCGCGAGGTCGACGCCCTCGGTGGCCGCGACGCGCCGGGCGAGGGGCGATACCCGGAGACGGGCGCCCGCCGGCCCGGGCGCCGCATGGGGAAGCGGGGCCGGCGCGGGCGGCGTCGGCTTGGCGGTTGCTGCCGGCTCCGCGCCGGCGCGCAGCCGCGCGAGCACCGTCCCCACCGGCACCTTCGCGCCGGGTGCGACGAGCAGCTCCTCCACGACGCCGTCCGCGAAGATCTCCACCTCGACCTCCGCCTTGTCGGTGTCGATCAGCGCCACGATGTCGCCGCGGTGCACCACGTCGCCCGGCTTCACGCGCCACTCGAGCAGCGTTCCGGCCTCCATGTCTGCGCCGAGGGAGGGCATGCAGAACTCAGGCACCGGCGTCCCCGACGAGCCGCCGCGCCACGGCCACGATCGTCTCCGTGCGCGGCAGGGCAGCCTCCTCCATGTGCCGTGCGTACGGCATCGGCACCTCGGCGCTGCACACCCGCTCGACCGGCGCATCGAGCTCGTGGAACGCTCGCTCCATGAGGCGCGCGGAGACCTCCGCGGCGAGCCCCCGCTCCGCCAGCCTTCGTCCACCACCACCGCGCGGTGCGTGCGCGCGACCGACGCGACGAGGGTCTCCGTGTCGAGCGGCCGGAGCGTGCGGAGGTCGATCACCTCCGCCTCGATTCCGCGGGCCGCCAGCTCGTCCGCGGCGGCGAGCGTCCTGGCGAGCGTCCCGCCATAGGTCACGAGCGAGACGTCGCGGCCGGCTCGCCGGACGGCGGCGCGATCGATCGGCACGGCGCCCGCATCGACGGCCAGGTCTCCCTCCATCACGTAGAGGCCGCCGTGCTCGAAGAAGAGAACAGGGTTCGAGTCCTGCAGCGCGGTCCACAGCATGCCGCGCGCGTCTTCGAGCGTGGCGGGCGCGAGCACCTTCAGCCCCGGGATGTGCGCGTACCAGCCCTCGAGGCTGTGCGAGTGCTGCGCCGCGAGCTGTCGCCCCCCGCCCGTCGTCATGCGGATCACGATCGGAACGGGGAGCTGCCCGCCGGACATGTGGAGGAGCGTCGCAGCGTTGTTCAGGATCTGGTCGATGGCGAGCAGGCTGAAGTTCACGGTCATGATCTCGACGATCGGCCGCATCCCGCCGAGCGCGGCGCCGATGCCCGCGCCGACGAACGCGCACTCCGAGAGCGGCGTGTCGCGGATCCGCTCCGGGCCGAACTCCTCGAGCAGCCCCTTGCTCACCGCGAAGCACCCGCCGTAGCGGCCGACGTCCTCGCCCATCAGGAACACGCGGGGGTCGCGGCGCAGCGCGTCGCGGATCGCCTCGCGGAGGGCGGCGCGGTAGGTCGTTCGGACCGTCGCCCCGGGCTGCGGGGACCCGCTCACGGCGCGGGCTTCTCGGCCAGCACGAAGCGCTCGAGCTCCGACACCGGCTCCAGGGTTCCCGCCTCCGCGAAGTCCACGGCGCGCGCGATCTCGGCCGCGACTTCCTGCTCCAGGGACGCCAGACTCGCAGCATCGAGGAGCCCGGCCGCCTGCAGCCGCGTCGCATGGGCCGGGATCGGATCGCGGAGCTTCCACCGCTCGACCTCGTCCTTCGTGCGATAGAGCTCGGGGTCGTACATCGAGTGGGCGCGGAAGCGGTACGTGCGAAGCTCGAGGAAGAGCGGACCGCCGCCGCCCCGCACCGCAGTCGCCGCCCGGCGACAGGCGTCCGCCACCGCGAGCACGTCCATGCCGTCGACCGACCAAGCGGGGATCTCGTAGCTCGACGCCTTGAGACACAGATTGGTTTCGGACTCCGAGCGGGCGAGCGCCGTCCCCATGGCGTACAGGTTGTTCTCGCAGCAGAAGAGCACGGGCAGACGCCAGAGCGCCGCCAGGTTGAGGCTCTCGTGGAAGACGCCCTCCGCGACCGCGCCTTCGCCGAAGAAGCACGCGGTCACGCGGGAGCGTCGCGAGAGCTTGTCCGCCAACGCGAGACCCACGGCGATCGGCAGCCCCCCGCCCACGATGGCGTTCCCGCCGTAGAAGCGCCGGCTCACGTCGAAGACGTGCATCGACCCGCCGCGTCCCCGGCAGCAGCCTTCGAGCTTGCCGTACATCTCCGCGAGGAGCGCCTCCGACGAGATGCCGCGCGCGAGCGCGTGGCCGTGCTCGCGGTAGGTCGCGACGACCGCGTCCTCGGGACCGAGCGCGCTCATCGCGCCGACCGCGACCGCCTCCTGTCCGATGTAGAGGTGCACGAAGCCGCGGATCTTGCCGGCGCTGTAGAGCTCGGCGCACTTCTCCTCGAAGCGACGGATGCGGAGCATCTCGCCCAGGAAGCGGCGCGCCTCTTCGGGATCGGCGAGGGGCGGAGCCGGAGCGGGCGGGCTCGTCACGCCTCGCCCTCCAGCGTCGAGAGATCGCCCTCCGGCAGCCCGAGCTCCCGGGCCTTCAGCAGGCGTCGCAGGATCTTCCCGCTGCGCGTCTTGGGGACGGTCGCCACGAACGCGATCTCCTTTGGCGCCACCGCGGCGCCGAGCCGCTGCCGTCCGAAGCCCTGGATCTCGCGCGCGAGGGCGGGGGTCGGCTCGAAGCCCGCTTTCAGCGACACGAAGGCCTTCACCACCTCGCCGGCGACCGGATCGGGCTTCCCGATCACTCCGACGTCGCCGACGGCGGGGTGCTCGAGGAGCGCGCTCTCCACCTCGAACGGTCCGATCAGGTGTCCCGCGGACTTGATCACGTCGTCCGCGCGGCCCACGAACCAGAAGTAGCCGTCCTGATCTCGTGTCGCGAGGTCGCCGGTGAGATAGAGATCGCCGACGAAGCACTTGCGCGTGCGCTCCTCGTCGCCGAGGTAGCCGAGGAACAGGGACGGCCAGCCCGTCCGCAGCGCGATCTCGCCCTGTGTGTCGGGCGCATCGATGGTCGTCACGCTGCCGTCGCGCTCACGGCGGACGAGGAGCGCGTCGACGCCGGGCAGCGGCAGACCCATCGAACCGGGGCGGATCTCGAGCGCTGCATAGTTCGCGATCATGATCCCGCCCGTCTCGGTCTGCCACCAATTGTCGTGGATGGGAAGGCCGAGCGCCTCCTGTCCCCACGCGACGCATTCGGGGTTGAGGGGCTCTCCCACGCTCGCCACGAAGCGCAGAGCGGAGAGGTCGAAGCGGTGCGCGAGCGCGGCTCCCGCCCTCATCAGCATGCGCACCGCGGTCGGCGCCGTGTACCACACCGTGACGCGTTCGCGGGCGAGGATGTCGTACCAGCGCTCGGCGTCGAAGTCCGCCTCGTCGACGATGCTGGTGATGCCGTGCGCGAGCGGAGCCACGATGCCGTAGGACGTGCCGGTGACCCAGCCCGGATCCGCGGTGCACCAGAAGATGTCGTCTGGATGCAGATCGAGTGCGACCCGACCAGTGTGATGGTGCGCGATCACGGCGCGGTGCGCGTGCAGCGCGCCCTTCGGCGAGCCGGTGGTGCCGCTCGTGAAGTGCAGGATCGCGGGATTCTCGGGCGCCGTGGCGGGGATCGTGAAGGCGGGAGAGGCGTCCGCGAGGAGCGCCGGCAGATCGAGGGTGCCGGGCGGGGCGGGTACGTGCTCGCTCCCCGGATCCGGCGCCACCAGGACGTGTCGCAGTCCCGGGGACCCGCTCCCGCAGCGTGGCGGCCTTTCGAGCGTAGAGGGAAGGGGTGGTGACGAGCACGCGCCCGTCTCCCTGGGCGACGCGCTGCCGTATCGGCTCGGGACCGAACGCCGAGAAGAGCGGGCAGAAGACCGCTCCCGCCTTCCACGCGCCGAGCGCTGCCGCGTAGAGCTCGGGGATCCGCCCGCAGAGCGCGAAGACGCGCTCTCCCCTTGCAACGCCGAGCGCGCCGAGGGCGTTCGCGAAGCGTGACGAGTCGGCCGCGAGATCGGCGTAGGTGAGGTCACGCCGGCCGCCCCGCTTGGCGAGCCAGCGCTGCGCCACGCGCGCCCCGTGACCGGCGGCCACGTGCCGGTCGACACACTCGTGCGCCAGGTTGAGGCCGGCGCCGCCCGGCAGCCCGTCGAGCGCCCGTGCGGCCTGCTCCCAGGAGAACGCCTTCCGCGCCGCCGCGTAGTCGAGGAGGTTGGGTACGACGCGCCAGGCCGACGGCACGGGCGGTGCCTTTCGAATGGACTTGGCGCGCATCGACGGTGGGCCCTCCGGTTCGGATCATGGCCGGGTGCAACGCCTGTGCCGCACGGCCCCGAGCGCCGTGCCGTGCGAGGCGCTGGATGAGACTAGATTATCCATGGCGACAGCGTGACTGCGGCAATTCGACACGAGAGGTGCTCTCGTGCCACTGCCGGGGACGTCCGCGCGTCCTGGCTGGCGCGCGAATTGCTTTGCTGATGAACGGGATGGCAGACGAGACTGCACGACGACTGCTCGAGGTCACCCGGCAGCTCGCCGTCGAGCTGCATCCGGAGCGGGCCTCGCGGCTGCGCGTCCGGCTCGAGAGCCACCTCGAGCGCGAGCTCGGATTCGACAGCCTCGGGCGAGCCGAGCTCATGCTCCGCCTCGAGCAGGCCTTCAAGGCGCCGGACTGGTCCGCCGCCGTGGCGCTGCGCGACGCTTCCCGCGCGGCGATCCTGCGCCTCGTCGAGGAGCCCGACCTCTCCGACGAGTCGGTGACGTTCGGATGAGAGGAGGGGAGGATCGTCGATGCACGAGCCGGGGTTGATGCTGTTCGCGCTCCGTTCGGGCCACGACTTCGGCGCGCGCGTGTCCGAGCGGCTCGGGGTCGGTCTTTCGCAGCACGAGGAGCGGGACTTCGAGTGGGGTCAGCACAAGGCCCGCCCGCTCGAGAACGTGCGCGGGCGCGACGTGTTCGTCGTCCACTCCCTCCACGGCGACTTCGACGAGTCGGTGAACGACAAGCTCTGCCGTCTGCTCTTCTTCCTCGGCGCCCTGCGCGACGCGTCCGCGGGACGGCTGACCGCGGTCGTGCCGTTCCTCTGCTACTCGCGCAAGGAGCGCAAGACGAAGCCGCGCGATCCCGTGACGACGCGCTACGTCGCCGCCCTCTTCGAGGCGGTGGGCGTCGACTGCGTGGTGACGCTCGAGGTGCACAACGATGCGGCCTTCCAGAACGCGTTCCGGTGCCGCACGGAGCACCTCGAAGCGCAGGGGATCTTCGTGCGCCATTTCGCCGTGTCTCTCGCCGATCGCGACGTCGTCGTCGCCTCGCCCGACGTCGGCGGGATCAAGCGCGCCGATCGCTATCGCCACGCGCTCGAGCGCGCGCTCGGGAGGGAGCTCGGGGCCGCCTTCGTCGAGAAGCGCCGCAGCGCGGGCGTCGTGACCGGAGAGGCGCTCGTCGGCGACGTGGCGGGACGGACCGTGCTCCTGATCGACGACATGGTGAGCGCCGGTACGACCCTCGCGCGAGCCGCCGAGGCGTGTCGCAAGGCCGGAGCCCGGGAGGTGATCGCCGCCGCCGCGCACGGCGCGTTCGTGCCGGAGGCGTCGCGGGCGCTCGCCGAGGCGCCGCTCGACTCCGTCGTGGTGCTCGATCACATCCCGCCGTTCGCGCTCGATCCGTCGCTCGTCGCGCGCAAGGTCGTGCTCCTCCCCGTCGCGGACCTCGTGGCCGAGGCGATCCGCCGCATGCACACGGACGGATCCCTCGTGGAGCTCATGGGCGGCTGACGCCGGGCGCCGCCGGTGCGGCGAGTTCCAGATAGCGCCGCGCGCGCGCCCTCCACTTCTGGGGATCCGTGACGCTCGGATCGTGGAGATGCCACACGGCGAGGGTCGCCCGGCGGAGGGCCCGATACGTGCGATGGAACGCGAGCACGTGCTCGGGCGGCACGTCGCCCGTGATCTCCGCATAGACGTCGAGGAACCAGCGGCCCACCGCCTTGTTCCCGAGGCGCTCGCACTCGAGGCCGAGGAACGCCAGCTCGTCGGCCGGATCGAGGAGGCGGAGCTCCCGGGAGAACTCGAGGCAGTCGATGATCGCGGGCTGCGGCGCGAGGTAGACGTGCTCGGGACGGAGATCCCCGTGGCCCTCGACGATCCGGCCGTCACGCAGACGCGTCTCGAAGCAAGCCGCGTGCTCGCGCAGGGCGACGAGCTGCGCCTCCGCGATGGCCGCCACGCGGCCGCGGTCCAGCCCGGAGTCGGCGTGGGAGAGCTCCTGACGATCGCGTCGGATTCCCGCCCCGAGGCGGTCTCGATACTCCGCGGCCGAGAGGGCGACGGGCTCCGCCTTGGCGTAGAAGCGCGCGAGGAGCAGCGCCGCGGGCCGCACCTCCTCCCGCCCGATGCGTCCGCTCGCGAGGCGCACGTCGAGCATCCGCTCGGCGGGAAGGCGCCGCATGCGCACGAGCCAGTCCACGGGCTCGCCGCTCCCACCGAGGCGGAGCAGCCCGCCGGGGCCCAGCGTCAGCGGGACGACGCCCAGGTAGACGTCCGCCGCGAGACGCCGGTTCAGGCGGACCTCCTCCTCGCAGTTCGTCCGGCGGAGCTCCGGGGTCCGGAGGTCGAGGCCGTTCCAGTGGACGGGCTTCTTCAGCTTGTACGCCAGTCGGTCGGCGAGGAAGACCCACGACATGTGGGTCTCCACGACGTCCACTGCGCGCGTCTGGTCGGCGTAGGCCTCCGGCCGTCGTAGCAGGGCGACCTTGGCATCCATCCCGGGATCGGTCACGGCGGAAGCGGAACCTCGGGAAGCGCCGTCCGTGCGCAGGTTTCACACACGGCGGTGTCGGGCGCCAGACAGAGCCTCTCCAGCTCGATCGGGCGACCGCAGCACGCGCACTTGCCGAACGCGCCACGGTCGATCGCGTCGACCGCGCGCTCGATCGCGTCGAGCCGCGCAGCCCGGAGCGCACGGAGGTCCTCGTCGAGGAAGACCGAGATCCCGGCTCCGACGAGCGCACGCTCCTCCGCCGGGCGGACGGGCCTTGGGTTCCGCTGGGTCGCCGCAGCCGCCTCCGCCCGCGAGCGCCGGTTGTCCTCCACGATCTCGGCGTGCTCCTCGAGCAGATCCTCGCGGAGCCTCCCCAGCTCGATCGCGCGCGGATCGCTCGCGTCGGCGAGCGCGGACGGTCCCCCTTCTTCTTCGCGGAGACGCGTGGCGCGAGCCGCCAGGAGATCGCGCTTCTGGGCGGGCGAGAGCACGTCGCACTCGACGAGCCCGAGGCAGGGTGTGAGCCGCCGCGCCTCGCACAGCTCCTCGAGGATCTGGGCTCCGCCGCGTCGCGCGTGGCTCCGATCGGAGGCCTCGAGCGTCACGACCCGGAGATTCGCGCAGCGATGGAAGTGGTGTCGCACGGTGCACCTCTCCGCGGGGGGTCCTCCCTTCACCCATGCACGAGACGCGCCAGCCCCGCAGGCCATGCGCGCCTCCCGATCCCGCAGCGTGCGCGCGCCTGGGGCGATCCGTCACAACCCAGAGGCGCGCGGACACCCAGACGGCACGAGCCCCCGCGACCGCGGGGAACGGAAGTTGCACTGGCGGAGAGGCGAGGGATACGCAGGAGAGGAGTCTCATGGAGATCCACTGGCACCATCCGGAGCAATTTCGCGACGAAGACCGACAGGCCGCGGACGACCGGATCCGCGCCCTGGGCAAGGATCGCACCGACCTGATCGACGTGCGCGTCACGGCGCGGTCGACGACGCACCACCAGCACGGAGGGCAGGAGGTCCGGCTCACGTGCCGCGCCCGCAAGCGGGAGATCGTGGCGGCGCGCACGCGCACCGATCCCGGTCTCGCATTGAACGAGGTGATCGACGTGTTCGAGCGCGAGGTGTGGCGGATGCGTCAGCGGCGCGCACAGGTGCGCGACGAGCGGCCGGCGCTGCCGCCGGAGCTCGGCATCATCGACGAGATCGTCGGCGAGAAGGGGTTCGGTTTCATCCTCACCGACGGGGGGGAGCGCGTGTACTTCCACCGCAACGCGGTCCACGGAGGCCTCGCGTTCGAGCGCCTGACCGAGGGGCAACGCGTCGGGCTGAACCTCGAAGGCGGCGTGGAGGGCCCCCAGGCGACGGTCGTCCTCCCGGCGCCACCCGACGCACCATCTCCCTAGCCCGTTCGTTGCCGCGGACTGGCGGCTCAGCCCTCCGCCCCGGCGAGGTCTTCGGCGGACCGAGCCGGACGACTCACTGGAGCGTCCGCTTCACCCGCTCCCGCAGCTCGTCGAGCTCGCGTCCCAGCGTCTCCGCTGCCCGGCTCCCGGCCCGCTTGAGTCGGTCGCCCAGCTCCGCGAGCCGTGCCTCGATCTCCTCCCGGAGCCGTGGCACGCTCGCCGCAAGGCGCGCCTCGAACATCTGCCGGCGCGCTGCGCCGCCGAGGTCGTCGAGCTCGCGCCCGAGCTGCGCGAGCACGTCGTCGAGGGCGACGATGCCGGAGACGCGGCCTTCCTTCACGATCGGCACCCGCCGGACCCCCTGCCGACACATCTGCTCGATCACCCGTTCGAGGGAGTCGGAGACGTCCGCCGTGAGGACCGGTTCGCTCATCACCGCCGACGCCGTGAGCGCGCCGGCGTCTCGCTCGTGCGCGATCACCCGCACGGCGAGATCGCGGTCGGTGACGATGCCACGAGGCTTCTTCTCCGAGTCGACGATCACGACGCAGCCGACGGCGTCGCGCTGCATCATGCTCGCCAGCTCGACGATGGTCGAGGTCTCGGGAAGGGTGGAGACTTCGCTCGAGTAGTGGTCTGCAGTGGCCATCGCTCGCTCCTTTCATCGGGAATGAAGGAAGGACGCCTCACGCCAGGGCGGTAGGAGCCTCATGGTGCGTCTCGCCCGAGAGCTGGCGGCGCAGCGCCTCGGCGAGATCGCCGATCTCGGATGCGACGAGCCTCAGGAGGTCGTCCAGCACTGCGACGCCGACCAGCTCGCCCTGCTCGTCGACGACGGGAAGGCGCCGGACGCCGTGCTTGCGCATGGTCCGCGCCACCTCCGCGACGGAGGCACCCTCGGTCACGGTGACCGGCGACCGGGCGGCGACCTCTCCGATCCGAACGAGCCCGGCGTCGCGCTTGCCGGCAAGGATGTGGAGAGCGAGATCACGGTCCGTGACGATGCCCACGGGCTTCTTCCCGGAGACGACGACGAGACACCCGATGCCGTTCTTCTCCATCCGCTGCGCCGCCGTGCGCGCGGTCTCCGACGGCTCGATGGTCTGCGGCGTCCGCAGGCCAAGATTCTGAATGGCCATGAGCCCTCCTTCGGCGAGCGAAGCGCTCGCTCCCTTCTGGAGAGCACGAGACGTGCCAGTCCTGCGGGGCGCGGGAGGAGCGTCGGGATCGCCGCTCGAACCGCGCGCCGCGCGTCCGGCGTACCCCCGTCGAGAAGGCGAGGCATCGCGTCCCATGGCGTGTGGCGCCAAGGTCATCCGACGGGCCATACGCGATAGTTCCGACACGGGGGCCGCCGACGGCCGCGCGCGGGCATTCCCCTTGCGGTATCAAGGCGCAGGCAGCGCGCATTCCGTGTGCCGCAGGCCCCCCCGATGCAGGAGCCGTACAACACGACGATGCGTGTTTCGCGTCTCTCGAACGAGGACGTCGCCGGCGCGCTCGAGCGCGTGGCCGACCTGCTCGAGGCGCAGGAGGGAGACGCGTTCCGCGTCCGCGCCTGGCGCCGCGCCGCGGCGGTCGTCGGCGCGCACCCCGAGCCGGTCGCGGAGGTCTTCGCCCGTTCCGGTCACGCGGGGCTGGATGCGCTGCCCGCGATCGGCGCGAACCTGTCCCGCGCGATCGGGGAGCTCCTGCGGACCGGGCGCCTCGCGCTGCTCGACCGGCTCGAGGGCGAGACGACGCCGGAGCGTCTCCTCTCCACGGTGCCGGGGATCGGCCCGTCGCTCGCGCGGCGGCTGCACGAGGAGCTGGGCGTCGAGACGCTCGAAGCGCTCGAGCGCGCCGCGCACGACGGCCGGCTCGAGGCGATGCGCGGGATGGGACCGCGCCGCGTGCGCGGTCTGCGCGACGCGGTGGGCGCGATCCTCGGCCGCGCGGCGCAGCGGCGTGGACGAGCGCTGCGTCCCTCCGCGACGCGCGCGAGCGCCGGGTCCGACGTCGTTCCGTCGGTGCGCACGCTGCTCGCCGTCGACGAGGAGTATCGGCTGCGCGGCGAGGCCGGGGAGCTGCGCCGCATCGCGCCGCGCCGCTTCAACCCGGGCGGCGAGGCGTGGCTCCCGATCCTACACGCGCGGCGCGGCGGGTTCGAGCTCACGGCCCTCTACTCCAACACCGCGCGCGCGCACGAGCTCGGCAGGACGCGGGACTGGGTCGTCCTCTACTTCGAGCGCGACGGAGAGGAGGGGCGCTGCACCGTCGTCACCGAGGGTGCGGGGCCGCTCGCGGGTCGGCGCGTCGTGCGCGGACGCGAGGAGGAGTGCGCGCGCTTCTACTCGCGCGGGAGCGCGGCTGCGCGCGTCGCTGCGACGGCCTCGGAGAACGGCGCGTCCGGCGGGCTCACACGTCGAGCGTGACGCGGGCCTCGAAGGCTCCCGGCGCTCCGGTCACGCGCAGGCCGTGCGCGGTCGCCGCCTTCACGTCGCTGCGGAGGACGTGCCGTCGGCGGTCGATGCGCTCTCCCGCCAGCGTCGCGCGCAGGCGCGCGACGCCATCGTGCGTCACCTCCAGGCGCTCCGGCCGCAGCAGGAGCTCGGACGCGTCGCGGAGGTAGACGAGCCGGTTCACGAAGCGCAGCAGCAGCAGCTCGAGGTCGGGCTCCTCGAGCGCGATCTCGAGACGCTCCCGGCTCTCGAGCGCCAGCACAGCGTCCAGGGTGACGGCCAGGAAGGCATCGGCGGCGGCGGAGAAGACCGCCTCGAGCGTCGGACCCCGGGCCACGAAGGTGAGATCGGCAGTCGGGCCTTCCACGAGCTCGAAGCTGCCGGAGGGTGCGTCGCCGGCGCTCACCCCTTCACGTTGCCGACGGGAACGAGGTGGGCCACGCGCTTCGACAGCCCCGCCGTCTCCGTCGCCTCGGCGACCGCCTCGACGTCCTTGTACGCGAGGCCGGCCTCCTCGGCGAGCCCCCGCAGCGACGCCGCTCGAACGAGGATCCCGCGCTCCGCCATCCGGTCCTGGAGCGCGCGGCCGTGCACGAGCTTGCGCGCCCTGGTGCGGCTCATGGTGCGTCCGCTTCCGTGCGCCGTGCTGAAGAAGCTCGCGCCGCCGGTCGGGACGCCCGCAAGCAGGTAGGAGCCGGTCTCCATGCTCCCGCCCAGGATCACGGGCTGGCCGGTGTCGCGGTACTCGGGCGGCAGCTCGGGATGTCCGGGCGGGAAGGCGCGCGTCGCGCCCTTGCGGTGCACGAGGAGCCGCCGCCGCTCGCCGCGCACCTCGTGGTCCTCGAGCTTCGCCGTGTTGTGCGCCACGTCGTAGACACAGCGGATGCCGAGGTCGTCGGCGCTGCGGCCGAAGACCTCGGAGAAGACCTCGCGGATCCGGTGCTGGATCACCTGGCGGTTCGCGAACGACATGTTCGCCGCGCAACACATCGCCGCGTAGTAGTCCCGGCCCTCCTGCGAGTAGAACGGCGCGCACGCGAGCTCGCGGTCGATCACCACGAGGCCGAACTTCGTGGACATGACCCGCAGGAAGGCGTGGAGGTAGTCCGTCGCCACCTGGTGCCCGAAGCCGCGGCTCCCGCAGTGGAACATCACGACCACCTGTTCCGGACGGCTCACGCCGAATGCGCGTGCGAGCGCGGCGTCGCGAATGCCCTCGGCGTGGGCCACCTGGATCTCGAGGTAGTGGTTCCCCGAGCCGAGCGTTCCGATCTGGTGGAGGCCGCGCTCGCGCGCCTCCCCGGAGACGCAGGTGGGGTCGGCGCCGGGGAAGCACCCGCCGGACTCGGTGTGCGTGAGATCGTCGGCGGTGCCGAAGCCCGCCTTCGCCGCCCAGCCCGCCCCATGACGCAGCACGTCCTCGAGCTCGCCGTCGGCGAGCCGGACGAAGCCGCGGGAGCCCACGCCGGCGGGCACGCGCTCGGCGAGCGCGTCCACCAGCTCGCGCAGGTGGGGCTGCACCTCCGGCCAGATCAGATCCGTGGTGACGAGACGCATCCCGCAGTTGATGTCGAAGCCGATGCCGCCCGGCGAGATCACGCCGGTCGTCTCGTCCATCGCGGCGACGCCGCCGATCGGGAAGCCGTAGCCCCAGTGGGCGTCGGGCATGCAGAAGCTGGCTTCGACGATGCCAGGAAGCGTGGCCACGTGGGCGGCCTGCAGGAAGACGTGGTCGTCCATGTCCGCCACGAGCTTCTCGCTGCCGAAGACCCGCACGGGCACCCGCATGCCGGGAAAGAAATCCGTCCCGAGCTCGAAGGTCGAAGCCGCGACCCGTACGAGCTGCGCCGGCGCCGGCATTCCGCACCTCCACCTGAATCATCGCGCGAGACGTGATCGCTCGAATCGGGCAGGTCGGAAGCGCCCCCTACTCGACCCCGTCGTTGCAGACGAGGGGGCTGCCCCACTTCCGTCCGATCAGCACGCAGCGCGACTTGGGTCCGAGCGTGGGGCGCACCGCGTCGGCGATCGCCGTCGCGCCGCCGAGGAGCTTGGCCCTCGCCTCGTCGCGAAACAGAAGCTGAGTGTGGCGCATCCCGTTTCCTCCCCGCGGCTACTTCTTCGCGACCTCGACGTGGCGCTCGAGCGGAATGCCGAGCGTGACCTCGCGCAGCCGGTCCAGGCTGTGCGCGAGCTCGTTGAGACGTTCCTCGCGGTCGTCGAGCGCGACCTCGATCAGGAGCCGGTCGGAGTGCTTGCGGCCCTCCTCGTGGCAGCGGCGCACCACCTGGAGGATGGCGCCGAGGTCCCCCTCGACGACCGTGCCCATCGCATTGACGGCATACGGCAGCCCGCTGTCGTGTACGACGCGAACGACGCCGGCGAGCAGGCGGGCGAAGTCGGTCCGGAAGCCGACGGGCGTGATGCGGATCTCGGCGAGCATGACGCACCTCCTCCGCCTCCGAGAAAGCATGAATCGCGCCAACCGCCGCGGCGGTGGGGAGACGGGCCGGGATCCGTCTGAGCGGAGCAAGAGAGGCCGTGCGCCACGACCTGTAGCGATTCGTCTCAGCGGGGAGCGATCACTCGAGATGACGAACCTCGATCGCGTCGAGGTTCACGCGCCGCCGCGCCGCCGTCGCGCTCCGACCCAGCGCCACGCCGCGAGCGGGAGCAGCGCTTCGGCCCCGAGCAGGCCGCACCCCGCCGACTCGCGATTGTTCGCGGCGAACCCGCCGCACTGCGGGTCGGCGAGGTCGATCAGGTGGTCGCCGTCGTTGTCGATGCCGTCGTTGCACTGCGGGTTCTCGCGCACGCTCGCCGCGCTCGCGCAGCCCGGGTCGGCCGGGAAGTCGGTGAGCCCGTCACCGTCGTCGTCGATTCCGTTCTGACACGCGGGTGTGGAGGAGAGCCCGTACACCTCCCTTGCGCCGGTGATGTCGTCGGGCGATGGCACGCGGTTGATCACCGTGCAGCAGCCCGGTCCGACGTACATGACCTCCGCGGGGCCGGCGTCCGGATGGCCGAGACCCATGGCGGCGTGTCCGAGCTCGTGCAGGAAGAGCTCCTCGACGTCGTTCGTGGAATCGGGCTTCAGCGTGTCCTCGCTGCCGGGGAAGATGCTGAAGGCGTTCGACAGGTTGAAGACGATGTCGCCCGCCACCGGATCGGGGAAGTTGATGTCGTCGCCGGGCGGGCCGTAGCCGACGGCGCCCACGTACTGGAAGCCCGATCCGACGACCGCAGTGAAGGCGCCGATGCGGATGTCGGGCGACGTGGACGTGGGTCCGCCGATCGGGAGCCCCGCGTCGGGCAGGGGCCCGAAGAACTGGACGCCGGCCACGAGCTCCCACGTGTGCATCGCGCGCTGGAGCGCAGCATCGAACGCACCGGCGCCGTAGCGCGAGTCGATGTCGCTGCGGAGCGCGCCGAGGTTGCTGGTGCCCGTGACCTCGGGCGCGAGCGGGAAGGTGGCGGCCATCGGCGTGCCGTCCGGGACGAAGCCCCACGTGATGACCGCGGGATTGCCATGGACGGGGTTGTCCCACTTCGAGCCCCATCCGTTTGATCCGAAGATCACGTAGCCAGCAGCGGCGGCGCCCGCGAAGCCGACCACGGCGAGCGCGAGGACGATGCCCCGGAAAGCGGACCACGGCTTCGACATCGGAAGTCCTCCCGGCCTGGAGTGTACGCGCCTTTCGGTACGGACGGAGGGGGAATCCTCCCGGCGGCCGGCGCTCAGCCCGCGACGACCGCCGTCGCCTCCAGCTCCACCAGGAATCCGGGCACCGCGAGCGCCTGCACGCCTGTCCAGGTGCTGGCCGGCGCCCGCCCGCCCGCGAAGAACGCCTCGAGCGCCGGGCCCAGGACGCCCGCATGCGCGGGTTCGTAGTCGACGACGTGGACACGGAGGAAGACGACGTCGTGGGGTGTGGCCCCGGCCGCACCGAGCGCCGTGCGCAGGTTGCGCAGCGCCTGCGCGGTCTGGAGCGCGAGGTCGCCTCCACCGACGAGCTTGCGGTCCGCGTCCCACGCAGTCTGGCCGGAGATGTAGATCGTGGTCCCGGGAGCGGACTTCACGACGTGCGTGAAGCCGAGACCCTTCGTCGAGAACAGGCCCGGCGGATCGATGTACTGCTTCGAGACGGACATGGCGCTCCCTCCACGCTGGAGGCGCTCAGCCTACCACGGAGCGCCTGCGGACCCGGGCGGTGGAGACGTCCGAGGTCGGCGTCGGCCCTCGGGCCGCGGCCCGCGAATCCACTCCTCCACGCGGCGGATCAGCTCGTCCACCAACTGCCGGGGCGTCACGTCTTCCGGCGGCTCGAGCACGGCATGCATGATCGTGGACGTGACGAGGTTGATGAGGAGGTGGAGCGACACCTCCGAGAAGTCGGGCCGGACGAACCCCCCCGCCCGCCCCCGCACCTGCTGGGAGAGCGCCAGCAGCCTCGCGCCGATCGCCTGGATCGGCTCGAGCTGATTGGTGTAGGGCACCTGGTGCAAGAAGACCGACACGAGAGCCTTCTCCCGCGCGACGGTGTCGTGGATCAGCTCGATCCAGAGGCGGACGGCATCGTCTTCCTGGGCGGCGAGCACGCGCGACGCTCCTTCCGCGAGGCGGGTGAGCACGCGCTGCACCAGCCGTTCGGCCACCTGAGCCACGATCGCATCCTTGCCGGGGAAGTACTCGTAGAGCGAGGCGATGTTGACGCCCGCCCGCTCGGCGATGTGGTTCGTCGTGGTGCCGGCGTACCCTCGCCGCGGCAGAAGCCAAGTACAGGCGCCCACCAGGGCCTCGAACGTCTCCCGCGAGCGCTGCTGCGTGGGAAGCTTTTTCGGTGCGAAATCGAGGTCGTGCGCCGATGAAGTCATCTCTCCCCCGCGTCGCGGCCGAACCCGAGTAATCTGAGTACCTACTTGGATTATACTCCCGCTCGGGCCCGAGCTCCCAGGAGGCTTCCATGACGACCGACTCCGCTTCTCGCCAGGCCGCCGCCGGACCGCTCGGCCGTTTCAAGCGCAGCATCGTGGAGCAGATCGAAGCCGGCGGCGGGCGTCACGACGAGGCGGCGATCTATGCCGGCGAGCCCGGCGACCCCGGTCTCGCCGGCGGTCCCGGCAGCATGTCCTGGGAGATCAACGGCGACCTCGCGAGCCTCGTGGTCGGAGGCACCGGCGCGATCATCATGGAGATCCTGCACCCGTCGGTGATGGCGGGCGTGTTCACGCAGTCCTCCTATCGCACCGAGCCGCTGCGCCGCGCGCGCAACACGCTCGGCTACGTGCTGCGGACGACGTTCGGCAGCACGGTCGGCGCGACGCGCGTGATCGAGAGCGTGAAGCGCGTACACAGCCGCGTGAATGGCGTGCGACCCGACGGCGTCCCCTATCGCGCGCTCGATCCGGAGCTCATCGCGTGGGTGCACACCTGCATTCCGTGGGCGGTGATGAGCGCGTACGACCGCTACTGCCGGCCGCTCCGCACGGAGGAGAAGGACCGCTATCTGCGGGAGCAGGCGGTGATCGGGCGCATGGGCGGCGCCGACTGGGTGCCCGAGACCGTGGCCGAGCTCGACGACTACGTCGAGCGGATGCGGCCCCGGATGGGGATGAACGAGCAGACGCGGAGCTTTCTCGACTTCCTTGCGGGCCGCACCGACGACTTCCCGATCGGAAGGCGCGAGCGGTTCGATCGCTGGGTCGCGATCCGCGCGTCGATGAGCCTCATGCCCGAGTGGGCGCGGCGGCTGACCGGCACCTGGCAGCCCGGCCTGCTGGAGCGCTTCTGGCTCCAGCCGTCGGATCGCTTGAAGGCGCGGACGGTGCGCTGGGCCTACCCGGAGCTGCCGTGCAAACAGATGGCGCTCGCGCGCGTCGCGAGCGCGCCGGCCGCGCAGGAGGACCGGCGTCCCCTCCAGGGGTACGTTCTGCAGAACGCGACCTGAGCGACGAGGACGCCTCGACGGCGAAGCCGACCTGCGGGAGCACGGCGCCAGGCAGTCGTGGAGGAAGACGAAGCGCCCCTCCTCGCTGGTCACCACGTGGACGTCGCCCCGGTGCTGCTTACGGGCGACGCCCGTCCGAGTGACCGAGGTCGCGGCCCGGGGCGACGCGGTCGCGGACGAGCCGCTTCAGCTCCGCCGCCTCGGGGAAGCGTCCCTCCCTCGCGCGCGAGAAGAGCAGCTCGTCGCCGAGCCGGACTTCGAACACGCCGCCCGTTCCGGGCGCCAGCGTGACGCCGCCGAGCTCGGCCTCGAAGGTGGTGAGGAGCTCCGAGGCGAGCCAGCTCGCGCGCAGCAGCCAGCGACACTGCGTGCAGTAGAGGATCGAGACCGTCGGCCTCCGCTCCACGCCGACAGGCTACCCGAAGCCCGCGGCTTCGGACTCGTCGCGCGTCAGCGCGGGAGGACGGTCGCGCCCGGGGCGCGTCCTGCCGCGAGTGCGCGCCCCCGCCGCGCCAGGTGGCGTCCGAAGCTCCGCATCACGAGCAGGTGCAGCGGAGCCTGGGTCAGCGCGTACGCGTACCAGGGCAGGCGGGGGCGGAAGTCGTGCACTCCCGCGAGCACGTGCTCGCCGTCGGGGGTCACGCGGAATTCGAGACGTCCCGCGGAGCCGTGCTCCGGAGCGGCCAGCACGCCGCCGGTCACCTCGAAGAGCGCGCGGTCCGCGCTGCTGCGCTCCGGCCGATAGCAGAGCTCCAGCAGCAGGCGCGATGGCCAGCGCGCAGAGAAGAGGCAACGCTCGCCGTCGCGCTCGACGCGCAGGATCGGGCGAAGGGCACGCGTCACCCAGACCATGTACTCGCGCGCGACCGCGTTCGCGTCGAAGCCCGGGGGGAGCGGAAGCCGCTGCATCGATCGCACCGTCGATGCGGCGGGCGTCCGCGCTCCGCGCGCTGGGGTCGATTTGGACGCCTCCGTCGCCGTCGCGCTCGCAGCCAGGACGCGCTCGTCCTCCGCCGCGCGCGCGAGCGCAGTGCGGAACGGCTCGCCTTCGAGGCCGAGCCGGCGCTGGAGCCAGCGGTCTTCCGCCACCATCGGATGCCGCAGGCTCTCGACGAGCGGCCGCACCAGCGCGAGCGGCGTGCGCGTGACGAGCGAGACCCAGAGCCGCGACAGGCTCGGGCTCATGAACGGCACGGGAATCAGGAGCCGGCGCCGGTGCAGGACGCGCGCGGTCTCGCGCATCATGTCGCGGTACGACAGCACGTCGGGCCCGCCGATCTCGCAGACGCGGCCGGCGAGCGACGGGTCGCGCACGGCGGCCGCGAGGAGCGTCACGGCGTCCTCGAGCGCGATCGGCTGCGTCAGCGTGCCGGTCCAGCGGGGGCACAGCATCACCGGAAGGCGCCCGACCAGCCGCATGAGGATGCGCAGCGACGACCCCCCGGCTCCGACGACGAGCCCCGCGCGCAGCGCAGAGACCCGAACGCCGTGGGCCGCGAGCGCACGCTCCACCTCGAGCCGGCTCCGCAGATGCGGCGAGAGGTCGTCGGCGCCCGGAGGCACGAGCCCGCCGAGGTAGACGATCCGTCCGACGGAACGGCGTGCCGCGGCGCGCCCGAAGTTGTCGGCCAGCACGAGGTCGAGGTCCTCGAAACGCGCCTGTGTCAGACGCGCCGAGGGCATCATCGAATGGACGAGGTAGACGCCGACGTCGCAGCCGGCCAGCGCGGTCTCCACCTCGCGCAGGGAGAAGAGATCGCACCGCCGCCACTCGACGCCGCCTCCCTCGCCACGCGCGGGGTGGGAGCCGCGCCCCAGGGCCACGACGTCGCAGTCGCGGGAGAGCTCCGCCACCAGCGCGCGGCCCACGAACCCCGTCGCGCCGGCGACGGCGATGCGCAGTCGCGCGCGGGAGGTGCGGCTCTCCATCGGGCGACCTTAGCCGGCATCCGCGGTCCGACCAGAAGTGCGTTCCGGTCCCGTGGGTGCCGCTGGCTTCCGGGTCGGAGCCTGGATGGAACGCGTACGCGCTTGACGCCGGTCGCGATCCAGCTTCTACTGAAGAGCGGGCCCGGGGTCGTCGGATCGGGGCCAACGAGACCCGGATGCCCATCCAAGAAGATGCCACCTTCACCGCCCGTCCCCCCGCCGAGAACGCGGTCCCCACGCGCGCCGTCGCCCGTCAGGCCGACGGGACGACCACGCGCAGCACGCTCAACGTGAATTCCCCGCCCGCGCGGCTCGAGGTCGAGGACGATTTCTTCAACCACGACAGCGCGGTCATGATGCCGGACACGACGGTCGGGCGGCGCACGGCGCAGACCGTGGCCTTCCAGGCCGGCGACCTGGACGACCTGGCACGCATGAAGCGCTTCCATCCCGAGGTGCACCACACCTTCACCGTCGATCCCGCCGACCCGCCCGCGCGGCCCGATCGCGACCGCGTGAGCGGGCTCGGCGTCCTTGCCGCCACCTACCGCTTCCTCGCGTTGAACGAGAACTTCAAGCTGCTGCTCGCGGGGCACTGCGACACCAGCGGAAAGGACGACTACAACTTCACGCTGTCCCAGCAGCGCGCGAAGAACGTGCTGTTCCTGCTCGAGGGCAACCGGCACTCCTGGATCGAGAGCGCGCTCGCGCACTCCCAGGTCGAGGACCAGAAGCGGATCTGCAAGTACGCCGCGCGCGAGCGCGGCTGGCCCTGCGATCCCGGCGTCATCGACAACGTGAAGGACGAGGCGCTCGACCGGGCGCTGCGCGGGCTGCGCGAGAGCTTCAACCGCGACTTCAAGCGCAACATCCCCGTGACCGGCCCCGCGGGCGAGGAGACCTGGGGCGCCTTCTTCGACATCTACATGGACGACCTGGCGATCATCCTCGACACCACGGAGGGCGGCCTCGCCCAGGAGCGCGCCCACCTCCGCTTCGTCGACGACCAGCAGAAGTTCATCGCTTGCGGCGAGAAGCTCCCGATCGACCAGCCGCAACGCGACGAGTTCCGCTCCGAGGAGAACCGGCGGGTCGAGGTGCTCTTCTTCGCGTCGAGCGCGCTGCCGGACTTCCACTGCCACGCGGCGTCGAAGCCGTTCTGCATGCGGACCTGCGGGCGCAACGAGTGCGGCGTGTACGCGCCGGGCCTCTTCACGTTCGTGCCGATCGATCCGGGCGTGCTCGGCGTCGTGCGGCGCGGCACTCTGCGCGAGGGCAAGTTCCAGATCGTGGATACGGACGACGATCTGTCGAAGCTGTCCGACAAGCCCGACGAGCAGTACGTGACCCACGTCCGCGTGCGCGACGTCGACGCGCGGCGCGATCCGTGGGCGTTCCTCGACTCCTTCATGGATCTCGAGCCCGACCACAACTTCCACGAGGCGAGCCACACCCGGCGGAGCGGCGGTAAGTAGGGGATGGGCGTCATCAACTTCAACGGCCAGATCTCTCCGACCTTCTTCGCGTCCTTCCGCACCTTCAAGGCTCCGGGCTGTCACCGCACCGCCGACGACACGCCCGACTACTTCCTCGCGAACGAGGCCGTCTTCGAGTTCCGCCTCGAGGTGCAGACGCCGGGCGGCGTCGTCGTGGTCGAGCGCCACGCCACGGCGAAGGATCCTCTCTACGACAAGACGCGGCCCTGCTACGTCTGCGACCCGACGCCCGCCGCCGCCCTCGAGAAGCTCGCGGACGCGGTGAAGGGCAACAAGACGGCGCCCGCCAGCCTCAAGTCGGTGAAGGTGTGGCTGAAGCCGTTCTTCCTCGAGCTCGTGAAGCTCATGACCCGCGAGGACGCCGACTCGTTCACCCTGGCGCGTCCCGACCCGGCTTCGAAGACCGCGATGGAGGGGAGCTTCAACCACAGGTTCCAGGGTGACGTCGGGATCGTGTCGCACCCCGACGACGTCAAGAAGGAGATCCAGGAGATCCCCTGCGAGCTCACGGGCGTCACCGTCTTTCCGCCGTCGGCGCCGGGCCAGCCGCCGCGCGTCGCCCTCTCCGTGATCATGCGGATCCGCGAGAAGCTCTCGCGGGCCGACTGCAACGACGTGGCGCGCATCTTCATCGCCGCCGACTACACGAAGATCTACAAGTTCGGGAAGACCAAGGGCCGGAAGCCGTGGTTCGCAGGCAACCCGGCCACGGGGATCGAGGCGGAGCTCAAGGGCTGGGAGAAGAACGTCGCCCGATTCCTGTTCAACCACACGTCCATGAACCGGGGCGACAAGATCTTCAAGGAGATCGTCGCTGCCGGGACCGCCGCGGCCGCCGCCGGCAAGACCACGCTCGAGATCGTGAAGGTGGTGCGCGACGAGATCGACGCCCGGCTGATCACCGCGAACCACTGGGGGCAACGGCGCGAGGACCGGGTCACCGAGACGTACCAGCGGAAGCTCTCGGACGTGCTCGGGGCGATCCACCAATCCCAGTTCTTCATGGCCTCGCCCGTCGCATGGCTCCGCAACCTCCAGAAGGGCAGCCTGCAGCAGGCGTTCCTGGGCACCGCGGCTCCCGGCACCGACTGGGCGATCGAGGAGCAGGTCGCGGTCGCGCTCCAGTGGGGAGTCGGGCACTGCGGCGAGCACTGCGACACCTCGTTCCAGGTCCTGAAGGCGATCATGAACGCAGGGCACGCCGCGAAGTTCGACACGATCGTCTCGAGCGGCAACGCGAACGTGGATCACGCGTTCGTCGTCGGGGGGTTCAAGGTGACCGCCGTGGCGTCGACGACCCTGTCGAAGGAGTTCTACCTCGACGCGAAGGGCGACACCATCGACGTGTTCGACCTCAAGAAGGCGCTCGCGGCCAGCGGCACGGACGGGTTCGTGCTCGATCCCTATCTCGCGCCCGGCGAGATCGCGGCCACCTGCAAGGGGCTCCTCGCGAAGCTGAACGACAAGAGCCGCGCCGCGCGGCGGCTCCGGGACGGCACGATCGCCGACTGCCGCACCGACCACCTGCGACACAACGGCCAGCACCCGGCGACGCCCGCGCCCACGCGGACGGTCGAGTTCGGGCTGAGGGGCCTCTAGTGCGCGTCCGGGGCCGCGCCGGAGCGATCGTCCCGAGTCTCGTGTTCACGGCCTTCGCGCTCGGAGCGCCGGGCTGCAAGGAGTCGGCCATGCCGAACGACACGACGAAGCAAGCGGTCTCGCGCTGCGCCGATCCGCGCGACGTATTGGAGCGGGCGCGGCGCGCCGCCGAGGGCCCGGGCGCCGACATCGGATGGGACCTGAGCCCGATCCTCCCGGGGGTCTGGCCTCCGGCCGGCCCGCCGGTCGCGGTGCTGTTCGCCTACGTGCGCACTCCCCTTCCGACGAGCACGGAGCGCTGGCAGGTGAGGTCGCCGTTCCTGCGCGTCGACGTCCCGCTCACCGACGCCTCGGCTGCGCCGAGCGTGACGCGTCTCGACGCCCGGGCGCTGTCGCCCGCCGAGAGCGGTCGCACGCCCCGTGCGACGCCCGAAGCGATGGAGGCGGCCGCCGCGGCGCTGCTCGGCGCGCTCTGCGCGGGCGCGCCGCCCGCGCCGGCGGACGAGCAGCGCCTGCGTGCGGCCTACCGCGAGTGGGCGTTCGAGCACGGCGCGCTCGCGGACGAGCTGCGCCGGCTCTGCCCCGCATTCTTCTCCTGGCTCGACACGGGAGAGTGACGCCATGGGGCGACAGCATCTGGTGAAGCAGGGGGAGTGCCTCTCGAGCATCACGCAGGCCTACGGCTTCGCCGACTATCGGACCCTCTGGAACCACCCCCAGAACGCGTCCCTCAAGCAGGAACGCAAGAATCCCGACCTGCTCGCTCCAGGAGACCGGGTGTTCATCCCCGACAAGGGCGGCCGCGAAGAGCAGGGCGGTACCGACGCCCGACACCGCTTCGTCGCGAAGTCGACGCCCGTGCGGCTCGAGCTCGCGCTCCAGCTCGACGCCGAGCCCCTGCGGAAGAAGGCCTACACGCTCCGGATCGGCGTTCGCGAGATCTCGGGGACGACCGACCGCGACGGAGTCCTGCGCGAGGACATCGATCCGTCGGTGACGGGCGCGCATCTCAAGCTCGAGGATCCGCCGCTCGAGTGGGAGCTCCAGATCGGGCACCTCGACCCGGTGAGCCGGGACAGCGGGGTGCAGGCGCGTCTCAACAACCTCGACCATCCGTGCGGCGAGGTGGACGGCGTCGTGGGCCCGCGCACGCGCGCGTCGCTGCGGCAGTTCCAGTCCCGCCGCGGCCTGCGACCGACGGGGCAGCTCGACGCCGCGACGCGGGAGGCGCTGCGCAAGGCGCACGATCAGGGCTAGGCGGGGATCAGCGGATCGCGGCGAGCTCCACGTGCACCGAGCCGATGAAGACCTCGCTCGTCAGGAGGAGGGGGAGGCGTCGCGGATCGTCGCTCACCCAGAGGCGCGCGCTGGTGAAGCCCCGCGGAGTCCGGCGGCGCGTCACGTTCCACACGGTCGGTTCGAGCGCGATGGCGTCGAAGTCGCCGGCCGCCACGTGGACGCGCTCGCGTCCCAGCACGCGGACGTCGATCCGGTAGAGGTCTTCGGGAGCCTGCACCTCGATGCGCGCGGTGTCGCCATCGCGCAGCGGCAGCCCCCGCAGCGCGAAGGACGCGCTCACCGGATCGTACTGGCCCGCGAGGCTCACTTCGGCCTCATGCGGCTTGTTGCCGCCGAGCTGCGCATGGACGACGGTCCCGCGCTCGTGATCGAATCGCACGACCTCCCGGTCGTACTTGCCGTCCTCCGTGCGGAGCAGGAATTCCTGCGGACGGATCGGGTCGGCGGCGAGCGTCGCCGCGAGCCGGCTGCGAAGCCGCCAGAGCGGATCCACCCAGGACGCGGTTCGCACCGTGGCTCCGGTCACGAGGATCGGCTCGTCGTTCTCCAGGTGGCGCGTGACCGTCCATTCGGCCTCGGCCGCTGGAGCGCCAAGCCACGTCATGCGGTAGATCGCGTGCTCCCGCTCGATGCCGGACACGAGCGTGGTCGCATAGAGCGGGGGGCGCCCGTCGCGCAGGGCCGGCGTGGGCGGGGTGGCGCCGAGGCTCAGCGCCAGGACCAGCAGGAGTCCAGGCCACCGCGCCGCCGTCTGCGTGAGTCCATGCCCTTTCCGCAAGATCCGCCCCTTCTTCCAGAGTGTCCCGTGGGGCGCCGGAGGTTGCGTTCACGAGCCACCGGCAACATGAAGGCCCCTTCATCCCGCGGGAAGAGAGGCGCGCGAATAGCCGCTCCGGGGATCATTGCACGTGAACCCTCCCGTGTGGAGGGCGTCCTCGGACGCTTCCGATGGTGAGCCGCCGTCCTGATGACGGCGCTGCTCGCGATGCTCGGTCTGCTGCCGATGGCCCTCGCACGGCATCGGAAGCGAGACGCAGCGCCCCCTCGCGGTCGTGATCATCGGCGGCCGGTGGGGGATCTCGCGCATCCTCCGGCAGGAGTCGGTCGCGCCCGCGAGCGAGATGCCCGGCGGCGGTGCGTCGCCGGTCCTGGCGCCTTTGGACATCGTGCGGAAGGGCGCGCGCGTGGATCCCCGTCGCGACGCGAAGCAACTACCCGTGAAGTGGAGCGACGACCGCCCGGCGTGTCACCCGGGACGCGATCTTTCACCCCGGTGTCCCTCGGATTGGGGACACCGGGCCGACCGTCCCGTCCCGCCGGCGCGGACCCCGCCGTTCACCAGAGATCGAGCTGGCGGGCCCTGGCGCGCCCGAGCGCCTCGTCGAAGCTCGTGCCCAGCTCGGCGAGCACGGCATCGGCGATGGGGCGGAGCACGGTCTCGACGCTGTGCCGGCGGTCGATGCCGGCGGGAAGCGGGCGGCCCGGCAGGACCGGCTCGGGGCCGAGCGTGGTGATCACGTACCGCACCACCGGGCCGGGGCGCCGGCCGGCTGCCAGCAGCCGCCGCGCCGCCTCGACGTGAGGCGGTGTCGTCCTGGTGTAGCGGTCGACGCTGCCCTTCCGCACGCGCTTCGTCACGACGAGCTCGGCATCGAGCTCGCCCGCGAGCACGCGCTCGGCGATCTCCCGCGCGTACGCAGCCGGATCGGCGTCCGTGAACAGCCGCTGGAGGAGACCTTCCTGGAGCCGGCGCGCGACGGCGGGCCAGTCGCGCCGTACGGCCTCGAGGCCGACGAGGACGAGGCGCCCCTCTTCCGCAGCCGTCGCTGCGCCGCCAGCGGAGGGCGTCCAGCCGGCGTAGCGCTTGTGGCTCGCGCCCCGGTTGCCGCGCAGCCGAGGGAGCCAGAGCCGCTCGAACCACACCTCCAGCTCGAGCTCGAGGCAGGGCTCGACGCGGTACTCCCGCCGGATGCGTTCCGCGACCTCGGCCTCGATGCGCGCACGCAGCGCTTCGGCGTCGCTCCGGTCCACCGCCGCGAACACCGAGTCCGTGTCGCCGTAGAGCACGGCGACCCCCTCGGCCGTGAACGCCTCCGCGGTCCAGCGCAGCGTCTGCTGACCGAACGTGGTGATCGCGTTCGCGATGGCGGGATCGAAGAAGCGGCAGCCCGGCGCGCCCAGGACTCCGAAGAGGGCGTTCAGCATGATCTTGATCGCCTGGTCCGCATGGCGCGCGCCGCGCGCGCGCGCGTCCGACCGCGCGGCGGCGAAGCGGGCGATGAGCTCCGGGAGGATCGCCCCCGAGCGCGCGAATCGCGCGCCGTTCGGTGAGACGATGGGATCGTCGGCCGCGTCGTCGGCGGCGAGCGCGTGCGCCAACGGGTCGAGCTGGAACGTCCGGATCAGGCTGGGATAGAGGCTCTTGAAGTCGAAGACGGCGACGGAGCGGTGCACTCCGGGCACCGGATCGAGGAGCGCGCCGCCGACGACGGGCGCCTCCTTGCGGCCCGGGTCGACGCTCGGCGCCACGAAGCCCCGGCGTCGGAGCTCCGGGAGGTACAGCAGGTCGAACGATGCGATCGAGGCGCCGACACGGTCGAGCGGCATCCCCGAGAGGAGGCTGCGCTCGACGGTGAGCTCGAGCAGGCCCTCGCGCTGCAGGATCTCGAGCACGAGCCGTGCGTCCTCGCGGTTGTACGCGGCGAGCGCCTCGGGATCCTCGCGGAAGAGGCGCTCGATCTCGGCGGCCGCATCCGGCGCGTCGGGGTCGAGGAGCTTGCCCCGGCCGAGCACCGCGCGCGCGACGGTGTCGAGGCGGTAGTCCTCGAGCCGCAGCGCGTCGCGTACGAGATTCGGACCGTCGAGCACCATCCGTCCGGGGATCTGCGCGCGGGTCTGCCGCGTGAAGCCGCGATCCTCGATGAACCCGATTGCGCCGGGCGCGCGCCCGACGTCCGCGGAGAGCCCGAGCGCACGACACCGCGCAGCGAGGACGCGCAGATCGAAGTCCACCACGTTCCAGCCGAGGAGCACGTCGGGATCGAGCGCGCGGATTCGCGCGACCAGCTCCGCGACGAGCGCGCGCTCGTCGGCGTGGACGACGGCGCCCGAGACGGGACGTGATGCCACGACGTGGACCTCGTCGGCGCCATCGCCCACCAGCGCGCCGGCGTGGACCGCGCTCGCGTCGGGCGTGGTCTCGAGATCGAGCGACAGCCAGCTGAGGCGCGGGCGGACTTCTGCCGGGGCCAGCGCGGGATTCGAGAAGCGCAGGAGGCCGCTCGGCTCGCGCACGGGCTCGCCCTCGATCGCGACACCGGAGCGGATGCCGCGATCGACGAGCGCGCGGTACGCGAAGCGGAGGTCGGCCTCGAGCGCTGCGTCGCTCCCGAGGCGTTCGCGCAGCCGGGCGACGTCGCCGGGCAGCGGCACCCGCACCTCGCGCAGCTCGCGACCGCGCAGGTCCCGCAGGCTCGACGGGCGAACGTCGACGCCGCGCACGGCCCGCAGCGCCTCCACGTCTCCGACGGGCACGAAGAAGTAGGGATGGATCCGGTCGTCCTCGACGAGGAACGGCGCGCCCGGCGCGTCGTCGCGGCCGGGTCCGACGAGCCGGCCATACAGCTGGACGACGGGTCGGCCGTCGCGCGCCTGCCAGGCCGGCTGGAGGATGTAGCCACGCGCGCGCATTTCACGAGAGTAGGCCGCGCGGGCCCCGCGCGAACCGCACGGCCTCCAAGGCGCCCGGCGGCGACCGACCGGCGGACATGAAGGCGAGATGAATTGCGGCGGCGGCGGGCCGGGCTCCTCCCGCGAATTCCCCTGGACACGCGGCGGGCGCGGGTGCTCCACTCGATTTCTCCCGTCGAAGAGGAGTCCTCGATGTCGACGCGTTCCACCGTGACCTTCGTCGCCTTCACCATCGCGATCGTTTCCAGCCTGCTCGCCGCCGACGCGCCCGCGTGGACGGGGCACGGCGGGCCTCGCGTGCTGCGCGTCGGCACGTGGCGCGGCGTGCCCGGCGACTACACCACGATCCAGGCCGCCGTGGACGCGGCGAGCCCCGGCGACTGGATCCTCGTCGGGCCCGGCGACTACCACGAGCAGGGCGACCGGCTGCACTCGAGAGGCGACGAGGCAAGCGGCGGGGTCGTCGTGACGACGCACGACCTCCACCTCCGCGGGATGGACCGCAACCGGGTCGTGGTCGACGGCACGAAGCCCGGGGCTCCGCGCTGCTCGCCCGCCGCCGCGGATCAGGACTTCGGTCCTCCGGCCGGAGACGGGCGGCCGCTCGGCCGCAACGGCGTGCTGGTGCTCGAGACCGACGGCGTCTCCGTCGAGAACCTCACGGCCTGCAACTTCCTGAACGGCGCTGGCGGGGGCGGGAACGAGATCTGGTGGAACGGCGGGGACGGGTCGGGCACGATCGGCATGGGCCGCTATCTCGGCCAGTACCTCTCTGCCACGACGACCTACTGGCAGGAGGGACGGCCGCAAGCCGAGTACGGGCTCTTCGTGAGCAACGCGCGCGGTCCCGGTCTCATCCTACACACGTACGCGAGCAACATGGCGGACAGCTCGTACTACATCGGCGCCTGTCCGGACTGCAACGCCTGGCTCGTGGACGCCCACGCCCAGAACTCGGCGCTCGGCTACTCCGGCACGAACTCCGGCGGCCATCTCGTGGTCGCGTTCTCGGAGTGGGACCAGAACAAGACCGGCATCTCCACGAACAGCCAGAACAACGACGACGCTCCGTCGCCCCAGAGCGGCGCGTGCCCCGACGGCGAACAGGGGCTGCTCGGCTCGGGATCCTGCACGTTCTTCCTCGGGAACCACATCCACGACAACAACAATCCGAACGTCCCCGGCTCCGGCACGGCGGACCTGGGTCCTCCTGGCACGGGAATGGTCGTCTCGGGCGGGCGGTACGACACCATCGCGTGGAACAAGGTCGAGAACAACGGCTCGTGGGGCATCCTCCTGGTGCCGTTCCCCGACACGAGCAATCCGCCCCCGCCCATCGCGAACTGCGCGGGCGGCGACCCCGACCCCGGCGGACTCCTCGGCGCGCTCGGCGTGACGTGCCTGTTCGACGACTTCGGGAACGAGGTCACCGGCAACTTCTTCCGCCACAACGGGTTCTTCGGCAACGACACGAACGGCGACGTCGGCGAGATCAGCGGGCTGAACGACCCCGGGAACTGCTGGCACGGGAACGTCGACCCGAACGGGCTGACGACGTCGCCGCCGGACCTCCAGACGACCAACGGACAGTGCGGCGTGCCGAATCAGGGCGCGGACATCCTGAGCGATCTCTCGTTCCAGGTGATCTGCGCGACGCAGGCGTTCCAGCCGTGCACCGGACTGCCCGGGAATCCGGGCTATCCGCAACGCGTCCAGGTGTCGCTGCGCCCGCTTCCCCCGCAGCCCTCGATGCAGGATCCGTGCGCGGGCGTGCCGCGCAATCCCTGGTGCCCCGCGCGGAAGGGCTAGGGCGGCGCCGGAGCCGGATCGGGCGAGCGCAGCCGGATCGCCTCGAACTCGTCGCCGGGGTTCCAGCGCGGCAGCTCGCTGGCGCTCGCGGCGGCGAGGCCCACGTCGAACAGGAGCTGCACGTCCTCGACCATCCCCTCGAGGTTCCAGCTCGCGTCGAACTCGTCGCTCGGCTGGTGGTAGTGCGTGGAGATCCAGGCCTCGACCTGCTCGCGACCCCAGCCCGGCGCGCGGCCGACGTAGTCGGTCCCGCTCTCCAGGTGGAGGGCGGGGACGCCGATCTTCGCGAAGTTGAGCTGGTCGGACCGGTAGAACGAGCCCTTCTCGGGGAACTGCTCGTCGGTGTAGGTGCGTCCCTGCCGCGCGGTCGCCGCGACGACGAGCGCATCGAGGCTCGACTTTCCGAAGCCGATCCCGGCGACGTCGCGGGTCCGTCCCCAGACGTTTCCGCCGTCGATGTTCAGGTTCGCGGCGATCCGGCTCGGCGGGAGCGTGGGCCGGCGGGCGAAGTACTCGGAGCCGAGCAGACCCTGCTCCTCCGCCGCGAGCGCGATGAACACGACCGAGCGGTGCGGCGCCTCGGGCAGCGCCGCGAACGCCTTCGCGAGCGCGAGCAGCTGGGCCACACCGGCCGCGTTGTCGACGGCGCCGTTGTAGACGTCGTCGGCGCCGCCGCTTCCCGGCCGCATCGCCGAGGTGATCGTGGTGCGCGGAGTAGACGACCGCCTGGTCGCGCAGCGCTGTGTCGCTGCCGGGAAGGACGCCGATGACGTTCGCCGTCTGGTAGCGCCGGACGGTGTTGCGCACCGTGAGCGAGGTGGTGACGCCGAGCGGCATCGGCCGGAAGTCGCGCTCGCGTGCGGCCGCCACGAGGCTCGCCCAGTCCTTGCCCGCGAGCGACGCCAGCCGCTGGGCCGACGCCTCGGTGATCCAGCTCTGGAGCCGGACCCTTTCGTCCCCCGGCCCCGGGAGGCGCGAGTTCTCGCCGCCCCAGGAGGTCTGCACGGTCTGCCACGGATAGCCGGCGGAGGCATCGGTGTGGACCACGATCGCGCCGACCGCGCCCTGCCGCGCCGCGCTCTCGTACTTGTAGGTCCAGCGGCCGTAGTAGAGGCGGCGCTTGCCGGCAAAGAGCGCGGGATCCCAGTCCGGGTCGTCGTTCAGCACCAGGAGGACCTTGCCGCGCAGGTCGGCCCCCTTGAAGTCGTCCCACGAGAACTCCGGCGCCTGGATCCCGAAGCCGACGAAGACCACCTCCGCGCCCTCGACCGACACCTGCGGCGAATCGACCGCGCTCGTGGCGACGAAGTCCTCGCGATCGAGCGCCAGCGTGCGCGTGCCGGCGTGGAATTCCCACCGCTCCGGCGCCGTGCTGGTGATGCCGAGCAGCTCGAACGCCTGCTCCCAGCTCTGGTCGGGGCCGCCGGGGCGGAGGCCGAGGCCCTGCATCCGCGTCGCGAGGTAGAGCCGCGTGAGACGATCGGCGCGCGTGCCGGGCCCGCGACCCTCGAGCGCGTCGTCGGAGAGGAAGCGGATCGTCGCGGCGAGCTCGTCGGGGCGGACGCTGGGCGCCGGCGCGGATTCGACCCCCTGCGGCGGGCGTGTCGCGCATCCGAGCGAGGACGACAGGGCCGCCGCGATCAGCGCGCAGGTGACGCGCCGAATCGCCTGACCAGCGCGAGAACCACGTCGATCGATTGCGGCCCGAAGCACGAGGCCTGACGCTAGGCTGCATCCGATGCCTCGAGCAACCGCCTCCCACATCGCCGGCGATCCGCCGAGAACGGAAGAACGAAATTGAGTCGAACGCGCTGCGCCTCTCTCGTCGCACTGACCCTCCTGCTCGCCGCGCCGGCGCAGGGCCAGGAAGTGCTGCCGCGGCCCGAGCCGCCCTTCGGCGGCCGGATCGGAATCACGGTCCAGGACTCGGTCAAGGACTTCCCGAAGGAGGTCGAGGCGCCGAAGGGCGCGCCGAACATCCTCCTGATCCTCACCGACGACGTTGGCTTCGGCGCGTCGAGCACGTTCGGCGGGCCGATCCCGACGCCGACCATGGACCGCCTCGCGAAGAGCGGGCTGCGCTACACGCAGTTCCACACCACCGCGCTCTGCTCGCCGACGCGCGCCGCGCTGCTCTCCGGACGCAACCACCATTCGGCGGCCACCGGCGTGATCATGGAGGCCGGCACCGGCTTCCCCGGCTACAACACGCTCATGCCGAAGAGCGACGGCACCTTCGCGGAGGTGCTGAAGCAGAACGGCTACAGCACGGCCTGGTACGGCAAGAACCACAACGTCCCCGACTGGCACGGCAGCCAGGCCGGTCCGTTCGGCCTCTGGCCGACGGGTCTCGGCTTCGAGTACTTCTACGGGTTCATCGGCGGGGACACCAGCCAGTGGAATCCCGCCATCATCGAGAACATCAAGCCGGTCGAGCCGCCGCACGATGCGAAGAACTACTTCTTCGACGACGACCTCGCGGATCATGCCATCGACCGCATCCGGATGCTGCACTCGGTCGCGCCGCAGAAGCCCTGGCTCGTCTACTACGCCACCGGCACCGCGCACGCGCCGCACCACGCGCCGAAGGACTGGATCGCGAAGTTCAAGGGCCAGTTCGACCAGGGCTGGGACAAAGTCCGCGAGGAGACGCTCGCGCGGCAGAAGAAGCTCGGGGTCGTTCCCGCCGACACGAAGCTCACCGAGCGGTCGCCCGGCATTCCGGCGTGGGACTCGCTCGATGCCGACCACAAGAAGGTCGCCGCGCACATGATGGAGGTCTACGCCGCTGCGCTCTCCCACGCCGACGCGCAGATGGGCCGCCTCCTCGACGCGATCGACGAGCTCGGGGAGCTCGACAACACGCTGGTGATCTACATCCAGGGCGACAACGGCGCGAGCGCGGAAGGGGGGCAGAACGGCCTGCTCAACGAGATGACGTTCTTCAACAACATCCCGGAGGACTTCTCGGAGGTGCTGCGCCGCATGGACGAGCTCGGTGGCCCGAACACCTTCAACCACTATCCGATCGGCTGGGCGCACGCGATGGACACGCCGTTCCAGTGGACCAAGCAGGTGGCTTCGCACTTCGGCGGCACGCGCAACGGCATGGTCATCTCGTGGCCCGCCCGCATCAAGGACAAGGGCGGCATCCGCAAGCAGTTCCACCACGTGATCGACGTCTATCCGACCCTGCTCGAGGCCGTCGGCGTCCAGGCGCCGTCGGTGCTGAATGGCGTGCCGCAGGCGCCGATCGAGGGCGTCAGCATGGCCTATACGTTCGGCGACGCGAAGGCGCCCTCGCCCCACCGGACGCAGTACTTCGAGATGCTCGGCAACCGGGCGATCTATCACGACGGCTGGGTCGCAGCGACGACGCCGCCGACGCCTCCATGGGCGGCCGTGACCGGGAACGTGGGCGTCATGGACTACAAGTGGGAGCTCTACGACGTCGAGCACGACTTCAGCGAGGCCGACGACCTCGCGGCGAAGGAGCCCGCGCGGCTGCGCGCGCTGCAGGACCTGTTCCTCGTCGAGGCGGCGAAGTACAACGTGCTGCCGCTCGACAACTCCAAGGTGGAGCGGCTCGACACCGCCAACCGCCCGAGCCTCACGCGCGGCCGCAAGGTGTTCACCTACTATCCCGGTGCGGTGCGCATCCCCGAGGGCGCGGCGCCGGACGTGAAGAACAAGTCGTTCCAGATCGCCGCGAGCGTCGAGATCCCGCAAGGCGGAGCCGAAGGCATGCTGATCACGCAGGGCGGCCGCTTCGCAGGGTGGGGTCTCTACCTGCTCGGGAGCAAGCCGGTGTTCTGTTACAACCTCGCGGCCGTCGAGCGCTACTGCGTGACGGGCAAGGACGCGCTGCCGTCCGGCAAACACAACATCGATCTCGACTTCAAGTACGACGGACCCGGCCTCGGCAAGGGCGGCACGGCCACCCTGCTCGTCGACGGCAAGGCGGCGGGCAAGGGGGCGATCGCGCGCACGCTGGCCTTCCGCATGTCGCTGGACGAGACGCTCGACTGCGGCGAGGACACCGGCACGCCGATCAGCGAGGACTATCAGGTGCCCTTCAAGTTCACGGGCAAGCTCGGCAGGGTCGCGGTCCGCATCGGCGACGAGGCGCTCACTCCCGCCGAGAAGCGCGAGCTCGACGAGATCCGAGGCCGGGGCGTCATGGCCGAATAGGGGACTGCCCGGTCCGCCGGGACCGCTATCGGTCCGCATGGGAAGCGAGCGCGCGCTGGAGATTCGCCGCTGCTTCCGCATGCGTTGGGTCGATTCGCAGAGCTTCGCGGAACTGCTCGATTGCCGCTGGCAGATCGGCCTGCAGGCCGAGGGCGAGGCCCAGGAGATTGTGGGCGCTCGCACTGTGCGGATCCAGGGTGATCGCCCGACGGAGCTCCTCCTCGGCCTGCGCCGCGTCGTCGCCCTTGAGGAGCACCGCGCCGAGCCGCTCGCGGTAGAGGGCGTTCGCCGGCGCGAGACGGACCGCCTGCCGCAACGGCTTCGTGGCGGCAGCTGCATCTCCACCCTGGAACAGGAGCATCCCGAGCGCGTACTGTGACGCGGCGACGTTGGCGTCGTTCGCAACCGAGTCCCGCAGGGCCGCGATCGCCCCCGGCAGGTCTCCCAGCTTCCCGAGCGCGATGCCACGGTTGTAGTCCATCTCCGAGGGTTCTTTCGCGAGCGCAGCCGCGGCCCCGAAGTGATCAGCCGCCTCGGCAAAGCGACCCTGCTGGGAGAGCAGCGCCGCCAGCTGAGCATGGGTGGCGGAGCGATCCATCTCGTCGAGGTCCCCCGCCAGCGCGCGCCCGAACTCGGCCGCGGCTTCGTCGAGGCGCCCCAGCGACACCAGGTCGACGCCGATGGCGGCATGGAGCCGCGCGTACTCGGGAAACAGCCGAAGCGCCTCGCGGAACTCCCCGATCGCTTCCTCGTAGCGGTGCTCGTTCTGGAACACCACACCGAGTCGGTAGCGGGCGGACCAGGAGTCCGGGCGGCTGGCGGCAGTGGCACGGATCAACGTCTCATCGTCGCGGTACGCAAGGGTCTGGCGATGTGCGAGCAGACCCAACACCGCGATGATCGCGGCCGCTCCCGCGAGCTGGAGCGCCGGAGCCCCGCTTCCGGCACGACGGCTCGCCACCGCCATGGTCGCGGCGGTGAGCGCGATGGGCGCGACGCTCGCGTGGTATTGATAGTGGTCGGCGACGAACGAATAGAGGAAGGGGTACACGTCGAAGAAGCCGAGAGCCGGAAAGAGCATTCCCACGAACATCAGGCCTGCGGCGAGCGGCCCGCGGCCCACACGCTCTCGCACAGTCCAGAGGAGCGCGAGGCCAGCCGCGACCCCGGTCGGGAAGATCCACTGCCACGGCGCATGGGAGTCGACTCTCCAGCGCGGATACACGAAGCCGAGCGGATGCGGCCAGGCGAGCTTGCCGAGGTAGAAGCATACGGCCCGGCCTGCGATCAAGATGCGCTCGATGGGACCGAGATTCCAGGCGGCGCCGGTCGCGCCCACGTGAGCGCGTTCCATCCAAACCGTCAGGCAGGCGAGCGGCAGACCCAACGCGAGGAACGGCAAGAGCGGCCGCACGTCGCGCCACGCGAGGCGCCCGGTCTTCCACCAGCGGATCACGAGCAGCACCGCCGGTGTGGTGACGGTCACCGTCTTGCTGGCAAGCGACGCCAGGTAGAGCGCGAGCGCGAGCAGGTAGTACCCGATCGCCGTCCGTCTCGTGTCTCCGTTCGCCGGCGGGGCCTCGAAGGGCGCGAACCGCAGGTAGGCGAGCATCGATGCGAGTGCGAAGGCCGCCGAGAGCAGGTTCTTGCGCTCGCTCGCCCACGCTACGGATTCGACCTGCACCGGGTGCACCGCGAAGATCGCCGCGGCGAGCCACGACCCCGGCACGCGCAAGCGTGACAGCGTGCGCCACACGAGCAGTGTCACGAGGAAGTGCGTCGCGAGGTTCATGGCATGGAAGCCGCGGGGGTCGAGACCCCAGAGGCGATACTCGAACCAGAACGACGCGTGGACGAGCGGATAGTACTGGGGAATCGTGCCGAGCTTGCACCAGATGTCCCGCAATCCGCCGAGCGAAGCGAGCTCGCGGATGCCCTGAACGTAGATCAGGTCGTCGGAAACGTAGCCGTTCCCGAGCGTCGGCCAGTAGACGAGGGACACGAGGGCCAGGAGCGCGACGACGGAGAGCCACGGCGAGATCGCCACGCCGCCGCGAGCCGCGCCGTCTCGATCTGCCTCCGCCATTCGCCAGCTTCCATTCGAGGGACCAAGGAGCGGGCGGAGGATAGCCACGCCCGTCGAGCCCGCCTCCCGCTATCCTGATGCGCGCGACACAGCCCTGCGGCTCCCCCTCTGAGGTCACGATGAGCGCTCCGCCCCAGCACCCGAGCCACCCGCGCAGCCCGGCCGACCGCGGCTTCGATCCCGACGCCCTGCGCGCGAAGTACCGGGAGGAGCGGGACCGGCGGCTCCGCGCCGACGGCAACGATCAGTACCGCGAGGTGTGCGGCGCGCTGGCGCACTACGTCGAAGACCCGTACGTCGAGCCCGGCTTCACGCGCGCGCCGCGGCGCGACGAGGTCGGGGTCGTGGTGGTCGGCGGCGGCTTCGGCGGCCTCCTCGCGGCGGTGCGGCTGCGCGAGGCCGGCATCGAGGACATCCGCATCGTCGAGAAGGGCGGCGACTTCGGCGGGACCTGGTACTGGAACCGGTATCCGGGCGCGATGTGCGACGTCGAGTCCTACATCTACCTCCCGCTCCTCGAGGAGCTCGGCTACGTGCCGAAGGAGAAGTACGCCCGCGCGCCCGAGATCCTGGCGCACAGCCGGGCCATCGGAGAGCGCTACGACCTCTACCGCGGCGCCTGCTTCCAGACGGAGGTGACCGGGCTCCGGTGGGACCCTTCGGTCTCGCGCTGGATCGTCTCGACGAACCGCGGGGACGAGATGCGCGCGCGCTGGGTCTGTCTGTCGAACGGGCCGCTCAACCGGCCGAAGCTCCCCGGCATTCCCGGGATCGAGTCGTTCGAGGGCCACGCCTTCCACACGAGCCGTTGGGACTACCGCTACACCGGCGGCGACTCGAACGGCGGCCTCACGGGTCTGCGCGGGAAGCGCGTGGGCATCATCGGAACGGGCGCCACCGCGGTGCAGTGCGTCCCGCACCTCGGCGCGTCCGCCGAGCACCTCTACGTCTTCCAGCGCACGCCGTCGTCGATCGACGTGCGCGCCAACCGCCCGACCGATCCCGCGTGGGCCGCGAGCCTCGCGCCGGGCTGGCATCGCGGCCGGATGGACAACTTCAACGTCCTCGTGTCGGGCGGCTTCCAGGCGGAGGACCTGGTGAGCGACGGATGGACCGACATCATCCGCAAGCTGCTCGTCCTCGTGCAGCATGACCAGGGCGCGGTCGCGAGCCCGGACGCGATTGCGAAGACCGTGGAGCTCGCGGACTTCCAGAAGATGGAGCAGATCCGCGCGCGCGTGGACGCGATCGTGAAGGATCCCGCCACCGCCGAGGCGCTGAAGCCCTACTACCGCCAGTTCTGCAAGCGCCCGTGCTTCCACGACGAGTATCTCGAGACCTTCAACCGGCCGAACGTCACGCTCGTCGACACGCGTGGGCGCGGCGTCGAGCGCATCACCGAGCGAGGCGTCGTCGCAGGCGGCGTCGAGTACGCGGTGGACTGCCTGATCTTCGCCACCGGCTTCGAGGTGGGAACCGACTACACGCGGCGGGCGGGCTACGAGGTGTACGGGCGCGGCGGCGAGAGCCTCCGCGACAAGTGGTCTCAAGGCGTCCGGACGCTGCACGGGATGCACACCCGGGGGTTCCCGAACTGCTTCATCATGGGCAACCAGCAGGCCGGCTTCACCGTGAACTACCCGCATCTCCTCGAGGAGCAGGCGCGGCACATCGCCTACGTCGTCGCCGAGGGGATCGCCCGCGGGTTCCGATCGATCGAGGTGTCCGAAGCCGCGGAGACGGAGTGGGTCGACACGATCCTGCGGCTCGCGGGCAGGGGGCGTCAGTTCCTCGAGGACTGCACGCCCGGCTACTACAACAACGAGGGCAAGCTCTCCGAGCGGGCCGCGCAGAACGGCTTCTATGGCGGCGGCTCGATCGAGTACTTCCGTCTCCTCGGGGCGTGGCGCGCAGATGGGGGTCTCCCGGGGCTCGAGGTCGCGTAGGGCGCTAGGCTGCGTCGCGATGGCATTCACCAGGACGGGCCGGGCGGGCGCGGCGCTCGTCGCGGCGATGCTCCTCGCAGCTTGTGCGACGCCGGTGGGCGTTCGGACGGCGGATCCCATCCAGGTCCAGCGTTACCTGACGCGCAGTGCGCTCACGGCGGACGAGCCGAGCGACTTTTCTCTCAACGAGCTGCGCAAGGTCGACCTGTTGCAGGAGTACGCGGACGATCCCGACGCTGCCCTCGCGAAGCTGCGCGCGATCGCGATCGAACGAGACCTTCCCCAGGACGCCCTCTTCGCGCTGGCCGAGCTCTCGTTCCTGCGCGCCAACCAGACGGGGCTGCAGAGCCAGTATGCGGCGTCGGTGGTCTACGCCTATGCGCTCCTCTTCCCCGAAGACGCGCGCCCCGCGCTCGGTCCGTTCGATCCGCGCACGCGGGTTGCGGCCGACCTGTACAACCGGGCCCTGACCTGCGCGTTCCGGCGCACGGACCGGGGCACGCTCGCGCTCGATAGCGGCCCCGTCGTCGAGCTGCCGTTCGGACGCATCACCGTGGAGCGGAGGGCGGACCTGCTGCAGATGGACGGATACGAGCTCTACGACCTGAGGCCGGTGGCGGAGCTCGAAGTGTGGGGTCTGCGCAACCGCTATCGCCGGACGGGGATCGGTGCGCCGCTCGCCGCAAAGACCCGTCCGCTACCGGGCGTGGTGCCGGTCGTTCCGCTCGCTCCGACCCAGTCCATGCCGCTGACGGCCGTGCTCCAGATCGATGCTCCGCTCGCGGGCATCCGCAGCGGCGACCTGCACTCCCGCATCGCGCTCTTCGCGAGCCTCGACACCGACGACATCGAGATCGACGGCCGGCCGGTTCCGCTCGAAGCCGAGCCGACGGCGGCGCTCGCGACTGGACTTGCAGACTCGCGGTTCTGGAGCCGGGAGCTCCAGGTCTTCCTCGGCAATGCGATCGGCATGCGCGCGGGAACGTCGCTGCTCGCGCTCCGCCCCTACAAGCACGGCCGCATCCCCGTCGTGTTCGTGCACGGGACGGCCTCCAGCCCGGCGCGGTGGGCCGACATGGTGAACGATCTCCTCGCGGACCCGGGACTGAGCGATCGCTACGCCTTCTGGTTCTTCACCTACGACTCCGGAAATCCCATCGTCTACTCCGGCCATCAGCTCCGCGAAGCCCTCACGGGAGCCGTCGCCCGTGCGGACCCGGGCGGCAGCGACCCCTGCGTGAACGACATGGTCGTCCTGGGGCACAGCCAGGGCGGGCTGCTCACGAAGCTCACCGCGATCGACTCCGGCGACGCGTTCTGGACGGGCATCACCGACAAGCCGTTCGACGCGCTGGACCTTTCGCCCGAAGACAAGACCCTGCTGCACGACACGCTGTTCGTGAAGCCGCTCCCGTTCGTGACGGAGGTGATCTTCCTGGCGACGCCGCACCGGGGGAGCTATCTCGCGGGCCCGCAGATCGTCCGCCGGCTCGCCGAGCGCCTCGTGCGGCTGCCGAGCGATGTCGTCCGTGCCAGCTCAGCGGTCATCCGGGAGGCGTCGACAGGCGAGGGCGATCTCGGGCTGAGCAGCGTTCCGACCAGCATCGACAACATGTCGCCGGGCCACCGCTTCATCAAGGCGATCGCGCAGATCCCGGTGAGCCCGAAGGTCACGGCCCACTCGATCATCGCCGTGAACGACGACTCGCCGCTCGAATCCGCCGGGGACGGCGTCGTGAAGTACGAGAGCGCGCACATCGAGGGCGTCGAGTCAGAGCTGATCGTGCGGAGCCCCCATTCGGGGATGCAGGCCGCGCCGCAGACCATCGAGGAGGTGCGGCGCATCCTCCTCGAGCACTCCGCGAAGTCGGCTTGCCCGATGCGCTCGCGCTGAGGTGATCCGGCCTTTGGCGGCACTCTCAGTGCGCTGGGGCGCCGGGCTTCTCGTCGACGACGGGGATCGTGGAGGCCAGGTCGTAGCGAAGGACGGCGTCCATCTTGTTCTCGATCTGGTAGAAGCGCGCCACCGTTCTTCCCGGCAGGATCTTCGCGAACTCGGGGAGGTACGTGCGCCGCACCTGGAGCCGCTCCGCCTCGGCGGCGAGGTAGCTCTCCATCAGCTGCATCGCCTTGTCGTTGGAGAGGCCGCGGAAGGTCGTGGTGTACTCTTCGACGATCGCGACCACCTTGTCGCCGATGGCGCTGACCTCGTTCTGGTAGCGGTCGTAGACCGGCCAGAACTTGGCGGCCTCCTCGGAGCTGAGGTCGAGGTTGACGGCAACGAGGGCCTTGCGGTTGGCCCGGATGGCGTCGAGCAGGACCGCCTGCTGGGCTTGCGGGGCATCCGCCGCAGCGACGTCGGCGGCGTGGACGGCGCCGCTCGACAGGATGCATGCAAGGCTCGCGACGAGGAACAGACGTGTGTTCGACAAGGTGGCTCCCTTCTCGGGTCCGCGCGCGGCGCTTCCGTCTACTTCGAGATCTTGGTGATCTTCGAACCCTGCACGCCCAGGCCGCCCATCAGTCCCTTCTGGCTGAAGATGAATGCGTAGACATCCTGCGTGATCGTCGTGCTCGTCATCGACTTGCCCATCCCTTCGTCGACGACGACGATGCTCGGTCCGACGCCGAGCTCCCATCCGCCGCTCGAATCGAGATACTTGAGCGCACCTTCGTTCATGAAGAAGAGCGCGTAGCCGAAGGTCTGCGCGCCCGCCTGGAGGCCGTAGGAGGCCGCGACGGAGCTGTAATAGGCAGAAGGCTTGCCGCCCTTCAGCAGCACTCCTTCACCGATCTGCCCGCCGAACATGAATCCCGCCTTGACCATGCTCGGGAAGACCAGCACGGCCTTGGCCTTCTGGCCGAGCAGACGCGCTGCGGAATTCTTCGCGTAGAGGGTCTGCAACGCCTTGGTTGCATCGCGGTTCAGCTCCTGCCGGCTCGCTGCCATTGCGTCGGGCGCGTTCAGCAGCGCGACGGTTGCGGCGAGCAGGAGCACGCTCACGACCGCTCTGGTCCGTGTCATCACTTTTCGTTCTCCTCCGAACGGCGAGCGTGGCGCTTCCCCCGCCTCGGCGGCACGCTAACACAAAAGATGGGCAGCAAGAACCCGAAACCGCTGCGATCGGTTCTGCCGCTCGTCCTCCGGAGGTCAAGCTGAGCGCCCCGTCGCCCATCGGCATCCGCGACGTGGAGGCAGCGCGCGCCCGCATCCGCGCCGCGATCTACCTGTCGCCGTGCGCCTACTCCGAGTCCTTCTCGAGGCTGACCGGCAGCACGGTCTTCTTCAAGCTGGAGAACCTGCAGATGACCGGCTCCTTCAAGGAGCGCGGCGCGCTCTCCAAGATCCTCACGCTGACGCCCGGGGAGCGCGCGCGCGGCGTGATCACCGCCTCGGCGGGCAACCACGCCCAGGGGCTCGCCTACCACGCGACGCGCCAGGGGATCACCGCCGCGATCTGCATGCCGGTCACGACGCCTCTCATCAAGGTGTCGGCCACGCGCGGCTACGGCGGCGAGGTCGTGCTCACGGGTGCGAACTACGACGAGGCGTGCGAGGAGGCGCAGCGCCGGTGCGCGGCCGGGAGTCTCACCTTCGTCCACCCCTTCGACGACGACGCGGTGATCGCCGGACAGGGCACGATCGGCCTCGAGCTGATCGAGCAGGGCCCGGACCTCGACGCCGTCGTGGTGCCCATCGGCGGCGGCGGGCTCATCGGCGGCGTCGCCTGCGCGCTCAAGGAGACGAGCCCGAGGATCCGCGTCTTCGGCGTGCAGACGGCGCGGCTGCCCTCGATGAAGGCGGCGCTGGCGCACGGCGCGCCGGTGCAGGTGCCCGCTGCGACCACGATCGCGGACGGAATCGCGGTGCGCCGCGCCGGCGACCGCACGTTCCCGCTCGTGCAGAAATACGTCGACGACGTGGTGACGGTCGACGAGGAGGAGATCGCCAACGCGATCCTGCTCCTGCTCGAGCGCGAGAAGACCGTCGCCGAAGGGGCGGGCGCCGCGGCCACGGCCGCGCTCGTGAACGGGAAGCTCGACCTCGCCGGGAAGCGGGTCGCGCTCGTCGTGGGCGGCGGCAACATCGACGTCAACTTCCTGGCGCGCATCATCGAGCGCGGCCTCGTGAAGGACGGGCGTCTCGTGCGGCTGCGGGTGCGCGTGCCCGATCATCCCGGCGCGCTGCACCGGCTGACCGGCGTGATCGCGCGCCACCACGCCAACGTGATCGAGATCGCGCACGACCGCGCCCACTTCGGCGCCAATCTCGGCGACACGATCCTCGACGTGACGCTCGAGACGCGCGGCCGCGAGCACGTCGACGAGCTGACCGCGAGCCTGGCCGCCGAGGGCTATGCGCCGGAGCGCGTGGCGTGACGGCGGTCCCTGCTCCGCGCGCCGCGGCGTTGACGCGGCGCGCGCCTGCGTGAGACTGTCGCCATGCCGAAGCCTCCGAATGCACAGACCGTCGTCGTCTCCACCGACTTCTCGGACCGCGGAGACGCGGCGCTCGCGCATGCGTTCCGCCTGGCGAGCGACCAGGACGCGCGCGTCGTGATGGTGCACGTCATCGACGCCCGGCCCACGCCGAACCCGCTCTACGCCCACTACTACCCGATCCCGACGCCCGAGCAGGTGCGGGAGGCCGAGGCCCGGGCGACGGAGACGCTGCGTGCGCGAATCCCCGACGACCTGCGCGGGTCCGAACGGATCGAGACCCTGGTGGGGCATGGGGCTCCGGCGCCGGAGATCCTGCGCATCGCCGCCGAGCGGCGCGCGTCGCTGATCGTGATCGCGACGCACGGGCGCACCGGCCTGCAGCGGCTCGCCCTCGGCAGCGTCGCCGAGAGGGTGGTCCGTGAGGCCTCGTGCCCGGTCCTGGTGGTGCGCTGACGCACGGGTCCGGCCTCGGGGCCCGAACGGCGCATCGTCGCCTGCATCCTCGAGGCGCGCGCAGGGGATCGAGGCTCACCGCTTCCGGCCGAGCTCCGAGAGCAGCTCGATCTGGACCTCCTGGATCTGCACGAGCCGCTCCCACTGATGGGACAACACGTGGTCGATCTTCTCGTGGAGGTGACGGATCTCGAGCTCGGCCTTGAGGTTCACCTGGTAGTCGTGCTGCGAGCGGAGTCGGTCCTTCGCCTCCTGGCGGTTCTGGCTCATCATGATGACGGGCGCCTGGATCGCGGCGATGCACGAGAGGACGAGGTTCAGCAGGATGAAGGGATAGGGGTCGACCGGACGGACGAAGATCGCGACCGAGTTCACGATGATCCAGAGCGTGAGGAACGCGAAGAAGCAGATCAGGAAGGTCCAGCTTCCGCCGAACGCCGCGATCCGGTCGGCGAGCCGTTCGCCGAAGGTCCAGACCCGCTCGAACTCCGCATCGACGTTGGCGGAGAGGATCTCGTGCTCGCGCAGGCTTCGCAGCACGACCTCTTCCAGGGATGTGAGCTCGCCCTTCTCCGACTCCAGCAGCTCGTGGACGTAGCGCCCGCGATAGGCAGCCAGGTCGGCCCGGCAGATGCAGCTCTCCGTCGACCAGTCCGGATGCTCCCGACGGATCAGCTCGGCGATGGAGTCGCGCACCAGTGCGGCGGCGGTCACGTGGCGCGGGGCGAAGCTCCTTCCGCAGACCGCGCACGTCCGCTCGCCGTTCGGGCCCCGCGTCACGGCGCCGCGCCCCCGCGGCTCCACGCGCGCACGATCGGGCGCGGGGAGGAGTTGGCGCGCGGGGCGGGATGCGGCACGGCGCGAGTGTCCTCGGACCCCCGTCAGCGTGTCAACCTCCACAGTCTGCTGGGGCCGGGGTCCGCCGTCGTCGCTTTCGCGCGGAACGAACTCTTCGCACCCTCGGGCATGGGGCATCACCCGCGCACGCGGTGGCGGCATCGAAGGCATGGGGCGACGGGTGCGCGACGCGATCGAAGCGCTCGACCGGGGTGCGCGAAGGCCGGGCCGAAGTGTCGCGCTTGACATCAAAGCATCATCCATGATATGTCTTGATGCGTGCGGACCACTCTCACCCTCGACGACGACGTGGCTCGGCTCCTCGAGCGCGCGCGCCGGCGGCGGGGGGTTGGCCTGAAACAGCTCGTGAACGAGGCACTGCGGGAAGGGCTCGCGCGTCTCGAAGGGCCGCGCGCCCCGCGCAGACGCCACGCGACGAAGGCCGTCTCCCTCGGACGCTGCCTTCTCGACAATGTGGACGACGTCGCCGAGACCCTCGCCGCGGCGGATGGGGAGCGCTTCCACTGATTCTCGTCGACGCGAACGTCCTCGTCTATGCGCACGTTCGGGACTTCCCTCAACACGAGCGCGCGCGCACCTGGCTGGACGAGCGATTGAATGGCGCCACACGCGTCGGGCTGCCTTGGCCGAGCCTGCTCGCATTCCTCCGCCTCGTCACGAACCCGCGCGTCTTCGAGCGGCCCGCGCCGAGCCGAGCCGCCTGGCATCAAGTCGAGGAATGGCTCGACTGCGAAGCGGTTTGGGTTCCCGTTCCGACGGAGCGACACCGACAGGTGTTAGTGCGCCTTCTTTCCGAGACGACCGCGCGCGCGAATCTGGTTCCCGATGCGCATCTCGCCGCGCTCGCCATCGAGCACGGCTTGCTCCTTGCGTCGACGGACGGTGACTTCGCGCGCTTCCCGGGCCTTCGATTCGAGAATCCGCTTGCCGGGCCGGTGGACGAGGCTTGAGACACCCGCCAGGAGGGGATCGGACGACTCCCCGGCGAGCGTGCAGTGGCAGGGTCCCGACGTGATGAGCGCTCCAACGACACGGTTCCGTTTCGGGTGCATGGAGTGACGGCCCTCCCCAGGTGACAGCCTCGTAGAGCACTCCGCGACCCGTTCCCGTACATTGCAAGGTCCATGACGAAGCCGCGCCGCCAGGAGCAGGAATCCGCGCAACGCGAGATCGCCGAAGTCGCTCCTGGCGTGCTGCGCATGCAGCTCCCGATCCGCATGCCTGGGCTCGGGCACGTGAACATGTACGCGCTCCTCGACGGGCGGGGCGCCGCCGTCGTCGATCCCGGCCTACCCGGCCCCGACACCTGGCGCGCGGTCCAGGATCGGCTCAAGCAGGCGGGGCTCGCGACGAAGCACATCCACACGGTGGTCGTCACGCACTCGCACCCGGATCACTTCGGGGGTGCCGCCCGCTTCGCTCGCGACGCGAACGCGGAGATCGTGGCGCACCGCAGCTTCCGCTTCGGCGTGCTCGAGAGCAACGGCGACAGCGAGGTCTCCGTCGACGATCTCGCCGCGCAGGGCGAGAACGACGAAGCGCACCGCCGCGTCGTCGCCGGCTGGGACCACACCACGCCATGGGGCGGACAGCATCCGCGCCCGCCCTTCCTGATGCGCCTCAAGTGGCGCGCCTTCCGCGCCATCGGGCGCTCGTTCATTCCCCAGATCTCGAAGCCCGTGCGGGCCGGCGATGTCGTGCGACTCGCACATCGCGAGTGGTTCGTGATGCACACGCCCGGCCATACCGAGGACCACATCTGTCTCCATGACCCGGCGGAGGGAATCTTCCTCTCCGGTGACCACGTACTGCCCTCGATCACGCCGCATATCTCCGGGCTCTCGCTCTCCAAGGACCCGCTCGAGAGCTTCTTCGACTCCCTCGATCGCGTCGCCGTCATCCCGAACGTGACGCTCGCGCTCCCCGCCCACGGGCATCCCTTCGCCGGGCTGGCCGAACGCTGCGAGGCGATCAAGCAACATCACTACGATCGCCTCGACACCGTGAAGCGGATCGGCCGCGAGATCGGAGCATCGAGCGTCCGCGGCTACATGCGGCGCCTCTTCAAGGAACGCAGCTGGGGCGAGATGGCGGAGAGCGAGACGTACGCGCACCTCGAGCACCTGCTGCACCGCGGCGAGGCGACGAGCCGGCGCGACGAGAAGGGCTTCCTGATCTACGAGACGAGCTGAAATCTCGCGGTCGGAGGAGGCGCGGCTGGCGATCTTCGATTCCGTCGGTGGCAGCGTCTTACGGCGCTTTCGCCCTCAGTCTTGCGAGCTCCGCGCGAAGATACTCGGCGCTGGAGACCTGCCGTCCATCGGCGAAGCGGATGAGATAGGGTTTGGAGGTGGTGGATGAGAACGAGGCCACCCGATCGATGAACTCCTCCGCCGATCGCACCTCGGATTGCCGGGATTGCCACTTCTCACGGAGGAAGCGGGCCGCGGTGGGAGCGGGATACGACTTGCCGTTGCGGAGAAAAGTCGCGTCGCTGAGCCGAGCCACGGACGCAATCAGCGCCTCGATCGTCCCGTCCTCGGCCTCCGCCGCCGCAGCATCCTCAGAAAGGGCCGGGCGAGGGCCTGCGAGCGCGAACCATGCAACAAGGACGGCGAGAATGACTCTCAGAATTGCCTCTCCGGTCCAACCAGGTGCGCACCAGGTTCGCGGTCGAGGCCGCGGGCTGGTGGCGCTTCACAGCATCGAATGAATTGGCAGGATGCCCAGCGCATCGGCTTTGAAGCGCTGCCACCAGCTGGTCTCGGGCTCCGTCGTGTACACCCGAACCGTCCCGTCATCGCTGGTCGTCCACTTGACCTGTCCCCCCTCCAGCGTGACCCGGTAGCTGTTCTCCGGTTTGACGCCGTCGTCGAAGAACTCTGCGACCAGCTCGGCGAACGCGGGGCTGTCGACGAGCAGCGCGAGCTCGGTGTTGATGTCGGCCGAGCGCGGGTCGAGATTGTAGCTCCCGACCACGACGTACCGGCGATCGACGACCATCGCCTTGGCGTGCAGCCCGGCGTGCGACTTCAAAGATGGCAACCCCGACCAGCGCAGGCGATCCATGATGGAGTCCGGTCGCAGCTCGTAGATCTCCACCCCGTTCTCGAGCAGGTCGTCCCGGTACTTCTGGTACCCCGAGTAGACGGAGATCACGTCGTTCGAGGCCAGGGAGTTGGTGAGTACGCGGACCCTCACCCCGCGGGCGTGAAGCGCGGCGGTGAGCTCGACCCCGTGGTCGCGGGGGACGAAGTAGGCGTTCTCGATCAGAACCTCCTTCTGGGCATTGGAGACCAGCGCCTCGAGCACGCTGAAGATGTTGTGGCTCGCCTTGTCCTCGGCCTTCTCGGGGGGGTCGTAGAGGACAACCACCGGCGCCCAGATGAGGGAAGCGCGGACGTCCTGCATCTCGGCCGTGAGGGCGTCCACCTCTTCATCGATGGGGTAGGGGAGCTGCTCGCTTGCCATCTTCGCGCGCATCTCCGCGATTGCGGCGTCGGCGTCCGCGCGGGTCGGCGGCGTGTCGACGAAGGCCGCATAGGGGACGGCGTACGCGCTGTTCCAGAAATCGTCGAAGACCCTCGAGGCGTCGCGAACCACCGGGCCCACGGTGACGGTGTCCAGGTCCCGGAAGTTCGCCTCGCCGTGAACGCCGAAGTAGTGATCGGAGATGTTGCGCCCGCCCACGATCGCGATCGCGTTGTCGGCGACCATGAGCTTGTTGTGGGAACGCCGGTTGACGCGCGAAGGGTCGGTGAAGAAGTCGCCCCAGCGGTTGCCACGGCCGCGGAAGGGGTTGAACGCGCGGACCTCGATGTTGGGATGCGCCGACAGCTGCGCGATCGCGGTATCGCGTTCGACGATGGAGAGGTCGTCGAGCAGCACACGCACGCGCACCCCGCGATCCGCGGCCCGGATGACGCGGTCGGCGAGCAGGTGCCCGCTGATGTCGGCGTCCCAGATGAAGTACTGCAGATCGAGCGACCGTTCCGCGAGATCGGCCAGGGCGAGTCGCGCTACCAGCGCCTTGGACCCGTAGCGCATGTACAGGACACCCGATTCCCCAGGGTGCTCAGCCTCCGCCGGCTCGAACAGTCGGCCCAACGTCGTCGCACGGTACTCAGGAAACGCGGTCGACGCAGAACGGGGATAATTCGCGTCGTAAGTCGCGCAACCAGTCGCGATGACGAGCGCGAGCAACGCGCCGGTCTTGCGTCCGAGCCATGACGCACGCTCAAGGGAATTCATGATGCGATCGTCCGTGCGGGAGGTGGCGCGCCGTCGCGGCGAGGCATCACCGATCTCCCGCCAGGAGGCGGTCATCGTCCGGTTGCGACGGGTGGGCTGCCAGTCGCTCCGCCTCAGCGCCCTCGGCCCGCATTGCGGAAGCGTGATCCACTCGGGATCGAATCAATTCGTGCCTGGGTAGCTGAGGCCTCGGTCTGCTGAACCCTCGCCCGCCCTCTCGTGTCGCACGTGAGCGCACGCAGGCGTTCTCGGCTCCAGCAGACCGAGCCCTCGACTCACACCTCGCTCAGTCGTAGCCCCAAACCTTGAGCTTGGCCGTCGTTGCACCACCAAGAATCTTGTAGTTGACCGTCACGGCCCCGAGGGTCCCCTCGTGTCCGGGAGCGGACTTCGCTGCCGTTTGTCCTCCCGCCTTCACGGTTCCGACAGCCCAGACGGTCTCGTCGGGGCGATTGTTCCAATGGAGGACGACCTTCGAGATGTCCACGTCAGCGCCCTCGACGGAGAGCCTCACGTCCTTGACGTCCTCCTTGATCCACTTCGCGTCTTCCGCAGTGATCCTCACGCTTGGATCGGTGGACTTGATCGTTTGCTCGGAGAGCACGAACCATTCGTCCTTGGCGCTGGCGGTGCCAACGGTCCACATCAAAGCGACGGATGCGACACCAAGACCTACGATCACGGAGCGTACCTTCATCGTTCACCTCTCCTTGTAGTCTCCGTCAGCCGATGTCTCGATCCGAGTCGCACAGCGGAGGGAAATGGCTCGATCCGAATCAGACAGCGGCGGGCACAGCTCAAGCCGAGTCGGACAGCGGCAGAGATGGGTCGATCCGAATCGCGCAGGAGGAGGGCAGCTCGATCCGAGTTCCACAGCGGAGGAGACAGTCCTGCAATAATGCATGGGAGCGCACAGAAAAGACAAGAGGCTCTATTGCCAGGTCCGGGGACGAGAGTTAGGTCCGCCACCAAGGTCGCCCCCAAGGGGATCCACGCTTGAAGAGCTTGAACATGCTGGTCGGGACGACGGGCGGCTTCGACTTCACCGGCGCCGACTGCGGGGCTGGATGCGTGAGGCCGGGTTCCGCGAGACGCGGGTCGAGCCGCTCGACGGGCCGCGGGCGGGTGCGTGGTCAGTCGTTCTTCTTGATGTCGCGCGCGGCGTCGCGCGCATCCTGCTTGGTCCCTCGCTTCTGCTGCCGGCACTCCGCGCGGCTCTGGTCGCCTTCCTTGCAAGCTTCCTTGGCATCTCGTGCATCGTCGCGGCCGGTCTGCCGTGTATCGCGCGCACCCTGGCGATCGTCTTGTCGCTCTCCCGGCGTGTCTGCGTGAATGGGCGCCGGCGCGTACAGGAACGCCGCCGCCAACACAAGCGCGAACGCACCCGCGCGCCATCCGACTCTCCGATTCATCTCTTTGCTCCTCATTTTGATCCCTTCATCATGCGACACGGCCGTCGCCCCGACAACCGAATTGCGCGAGTGGCCGCCTCATGAGCGCGTTCCCAGCTGCCGCTCGAGTCGCAACGTGCGGATGTGGCGCTCGGATGGGATGCGCGTCACGCCGGCTGACGTGCATTGCGGCATTTCGTCTCATCCGACCGAAAGCGAGGAAGGCGGGGACGAATAGGAGCGGTGGGGCTCGGGCTCAACGCATCGCCTTGACGAGCTTGCCCGTGCCCGCGCCCCAGCGCGTGATCACGGCGACCGCCTCCGTGACCGGAACGTCGATCCAGTGCACGCGGTCGCGCGGCAGGATGTAGAGAGACCCGGCCGCGGGCGTCGGCACCGACGGCACGAGCACGACGCAGCGACCGTCGTCGAGCTCTTCGACGATGAACGCGGGTGTGAGCGCCTCCTCGATCTCGACCAGTACTGGCTGGAACATCGCGTCGTCGCTCTGACCGGAGACGCGGCGCACTGCGCCGCGCAGCACGCCGAAGCCGGGGATCTTCTCGAGCACGCGGTGCTCGAAGCCGCGGAAGATCCGGGTTCCGAGCCGCGTGCGCATCGCCAGGCCGGTCGCAAAGCAGAGCGCCACGACGATCAGCACGGCCGCCAGCTCGCTCAGCCCGTGCAGGGACTCCGGCAGCAGCGCGATGACCGGGCCGAGCAACGCGATCAGCCCCGCCAGCGCCTTCGCCAGCAGCAACACCGAGAAGTAGATCGGCACCACCACCAGCAGACCGCCGACGAGCGTCGACTTCGTGAACTCCCTCAGCGCCTTCATGCATCGCCTCCTTCGCTGGCCCCAGCATACGCCACGGCACGGGCCTGGCGCGGAGCGGAACTCGGGATCCAGGCCGGGGCGCGCAGAGGCCTGATTCACTCATGGATTCCTCGGACCAGGGTCTCGGGATGCTCGAGCGCGAGGAGGTTCTCGCCAGGCACGTTCGCCCAGTGGTGCGGCTGGAAAGGCACGGCGTTCGGAGCGGTGGACGTGGTTGCGTGCCCGACCCTCGGATCATCTAACATGAGATAGTGTCGATCCACGAGCGGCACGCCACGACCGACGCCACGGCGTGGGGTGGCCTCGTCGGTCTCACGTGGATGGCGGGGTATTTCGCCACGCTGCTTACCACGTGGGCGAATCGGATCGTGTAGGTGTTTCTCGCGGTCGGGCTGAGGGCCGGCCGACCGCGAGGCCGGTGAGGATGGCCGGACTGCGGAGGTCCGCTGGCTCCCGGGCCGAATTCGGACGGAGGAGCGCCGCGATCGCGCTACCGTGACGACGCCGAGCAGGGCGGGTAAGGGCAGACAACATCGCTATGAGGGGAGATCTTTCATGGCAACACATTCGCGACGAAACAGGCGGGTGGCACACACTCTCGCCATCGGGATCGTGGGGGGCGCGTTCCTGGGCGTGTCCGCTGCCCGGGCGGCGGGTACGCCGGACGAGCAACGGCGCGAGATCAACACGATGGCGCAGCAGACGCTCACGGAGCTCTATAAGCAGGTCCCGAGCGCAAAGGGCGCGGCGAAGTCCGCGGCAGGCTACGGGGTGTTCAGCAATTTCGGGATGAAGATCTTCGTCTTGGGGACGGGTTCGGGGGAGGGCGTCGTCGTCGACAAGAAGAGCAAGAAGAAGACGTACATGAAGATGCTCCAGGTCGGAGGCGGGCTGGGCATGGGCGCCAAGAAGTTCAAGCTCATCTTCCTGTTCGACACCCCCGCGGCGCTCAGCTCGTTCGTCGGCTCGGGGTGGGAGTTCGGCGGCACGGCCGAAGGTGCGGTGAAATGGGGTGAGAAGGGCGGCGCCCTGGAGCACGCGATCTCCATCATGCCGGGGGTCTGGGTCTATCAGCTGACGGACAAGGGCGTCGCCGCCGACGTGATGATCAAGGGGACGAAGTACTACAAGGACGACGATCTCAACTGACGGCGCCCAGCGAGGCGCCCTCGACTACCACAACTGGCGTCACCGAGGATGGGCACGCGCCCTCGAGCGCGCGGGGGTGATCCCGCGCGAGGGCGATGCCCAGGCGCTGCGGCGCACTTCCATCACCAGTGCGCTCGTCTGCGGTCGGAATCGACGGAGGATTCTGGCGCGCCGGGAGGGATTCGAACCCCCGACCCCCAGGTTCGAAGCCTGGTGCTCTATCCAGCTGAGCTACCGGCGCGCGCGGGACCCGAGAGCGCGCGCAGGGTAGCCGCCCCCTTCGACGCTGGCGAACACGCGCGCGCACCCCCTGTAGCGGGCGACTGCGGCCGACGCGTCGATTTCGCGCGGCGCGCGAAGCAGGCGTCTCTCGGGCGGTAGGGTTCAGCCGGCTGGATCGGCGAGCAGCCTGCGCAGGAGGGACCGCGCCTCGCGCACGCTCTCCACGCGATACGGCGCGCTGCTCCGCGAGCGGCCCACGTGGACGGCGATGCCGCTCACCGGAAGCGCGGCGAACAGGTCCTCGTCGGTGCGATCGTCGCCGAGCGCCAGGAAGCGGGTGCCGGGCGGAGCCGCGGCGACGAGCGGCGCCACGATGCTCCCCTTGTGGACGCCGTGCGGACGCACCTCGATCACGGAGTCGCCGGGAAGGATCTCGACCGGGAGGTTCGAAAGCATCTCCGAGAGATGCTGGTAGAGCTCCTTCGCCTGGAGCGCCCCGAACTCCGGGTCCGCGGCGCGGTAGTGCCAGGCGACGCATGCCGTCTTCTCTTCGACGAAGGCACCGGGCGTACGGTCGGCGAAGTCGGCGAGGATCGCGCGCACCGGCTTGCGCCAACCATCGTTCGGGGCACCGACGGACTCCCACTCGCCGACGCCGCATGCGCGCGAGAAGAATCCGTGCTCCGCATGGAGAGCGATCGGAAGATGGCCCAGCCACCGATCCAGACTTCCCGGCGAACGACCGCTCACCACGTGGACCTCCCACCCGGGCCGCGCGGCCAGGGCGCCGAGCAGGTCGAGCAGGTCCGGATCCGGCGCGGCCTCCGTGGGATCGAGGGTGAACGGTACGAGGGTGCCGTCGTAGTCGAGCAGAAGCGTGAGGTGGGCGGCAGCCCGAAGCTCGACGAGCCGTCCTTCGAGCTCTCGTGCCAGGAGTGCCGACGCCGCTTCAGTCATCGCCTCGGGCGTCGCCTCCGAGAGCGAGTGAAGGAAACGAGACGCCCAGCGGTGTACGTCGAAGTCGGTGACGCGCCGCCGCAGGGCGCGCATGCGCCGTCTCCTCTCGTCCTCCGGCATCGAGAGCGCACGGTGGATGGCCTCCGCCGTCGACTCGATGTCGAAGGGGTTCACCTGGAGGGCTTCTGCCATCTCGGCCGCAGCGCCGGCGAACTCCGAGAGCACGAGCACGCCCCCTTCGTCCACGCGCGATGCGACGAACTCCTTGGCTACGAGGTTCATGCCGTCACGAAGCGGTGTCACGATCATCACGTCGGCGGCCCTGTACAGCGCGATGACCTCCGTTCGCGAAAGGGATCGGTAGATCCAGTGGACGGGAACCCAGCGCGCGGTTGCGAAGGCCCCGTGGATCCTACCGATCAGCTCCTCCGTCTGGCTGCGGAAGCTCTGGTAGGCCTCGACGTCCTGGCGTGAGGGCACGGCGATCTGGACGAGCCGCACGCGTTCGCGCAGGTCGGGATGGCGTTCCAGCAGACGTTCGAAGGCGAGCAGCCGTCGCGGAATCCCCTTCGTGTAGTCGAGGCGATCGACCCCGAGCAGGACCTTCGTTCCGTCCTCCCCGCGTATCGTCCGCACCTCTTCGAGCACCGCGCTGCTGTCGGCGATCGCGCCGAACGCGGCCGCGTCGATCCCCATCGGGAACACGCCCAACTTCACCTCGGTCGACCTCCAGGGGATCCGGTCGACGCGAGGTCCGGCGCCGAGGATGCGCAAGACCGCGGTGGCGAAGTGGCGAAGGTACGCCGCGGTGTGGAAGCCGATGAGATCCGCTCCGAGCATGCCTTCGAGGAGTCGTTCGCGATGCGGCAACGCGCGGAAGACCTCGAACGACGGAAACGGAATGTGGAGGAAGAAGCCGATCCGCGCGTCCGGGATCCGCCGTCGGATCAGTGCGGGCGCCAGGAGGAGCTGGTAGTCGTGCACCCAGACGAGGTCGCCCGGCTGCCATTCGGCTGCGACGGCGTCCGCGAACCGTTCGTTCACGGCTTCGTAGGCGTCGAAATCGCGGACCTCGAGCGGCAGGGCATAGGGCTGATAGTGGAAGATCGGCCACAGCACCGCGTTGGAGAAGCCTTCGTAGAAGCGCTTCACCTCTTCGGAATCGAGGAGCACCGGGACCAACCCTCGCTCGCGGAGCTGATCGAGCAGGCGATCGCGTACGTCGGCCTCCAGCGGACCGAGATCCGCACCCGGCCAGCCGATCCACCTCACCTCTCCCTTCTCGTACAGACTCGTGAGACCGGTGGCGAGTCCGCCCGCGCTCGCAGCGAGAGAGGGCGTTCCGTCTTCGATCTGGATCGTGACGGGGAGACGGTTGGAGAGGATCAGGACCCGCGACACGCACGAGGCCCACGCGCGAGCGATCTCGTCGCGGATCGATCCATGGTTCCTTGGTACCGCGATCGCTGCATGCTCGCAACGCGAAGAAGATCACGGGCGCAGGTTTGCCCCGTCGCGTTCCCGCGTTACTTCGGAATATTGCCGCGGTGTGCAGCCGGGTGTGAGGGTGCTACGCAAGAAGTCGATGTCCTCCTCGCACGCTTCGATCGAGCCGATCATCGAGACCGATCTGACGCAGCGGCTCGATCGTCTCGCGTGGGGGCGCTTCCACTGGCTGGTCGTCGCGGCGCTCGGCATCACGTGGATCCTGGACGGGCTCGAAGTCACGCTCGCGGGCGCGGTGGCGGGTGCGCTCAAGGCGAGCCCGACACTGCATTTCACCGAAGCGCAGATCGGGGCGACGGCGAGCGCGTACCTCGCCGGCGCGGTCCTCGGCGCGCTCTTCTTCGGTTGGCTCGCCGATCGGCTCGGCCGGAAGCGGCTCTTCTTCATCACGCTCGGCCTCTATCTGAGCGCGACCGCAGCGACCGCCTTCGCCTACGACTTCTACTCGTTCGCACTGTTCCGCTTCCTGACCGGCGCCGGGATCGGCGGCGAGTACTCGGCGATCAACTCCGCGATCCAGGAGCTCATTCCCGCCCGTTTTCGCGGCCGCACCGATCTCGCGATCAACGGGAGCTTCTGGGCCGGAGCGATGCTCGGATCGCTCGGAACGCTGGTGCTGCTCGAGCCGGGTCGGCTGCCGGCCGACGTCGGATGGCGCGCCGCATTCGGGATCGGGGCGGTGCTCGGCCTGGTGGTGCTCGGGTTCCGTCGGTCGCTCCCGGAGAGCCCGCGCTGGCTCCTCACCAAGGGCCGCACGCGGGAAGCGGAACGCATCGTCTCGGAGATCGAGCGCACGACCCCTTCGATTCCCGCCGCCGAAGCGCCGACCCGACTCCGGCTGCGGGTGCGTCTGCGACCCACCGACCTGATCGACCTCGGTGTCACCCTCTTTCGCCGCTATCCGCGGCGAGCGGTGCTCGGCCTCGTGCTGATGACGTCGCAGGCCTTCTTCTACAATGCGATCTTCTTCACCTACCCGCTGGTGTTGGGTCGGTTCTTCGACGTCGCCGCGCAGGACGTCGGCCTCTACCTGCTTCCGTTCTCCGTCACGAACTTCCTGGGTCCCTTGACGATCGGCTGGCTGTTCGACCGGTGGGGACGCAGGCCGATGATCACGGCCACCTACGCCATCTCGGGCCTGCTGCTCGGCATCACCGCCCTGCTGTTCGTACGGCATGCGCTCACCGCGACTTCACAGACGATCGCCTTCGCCGCCGTGTTCTTCGTCGCCTCGGCCGCTGCCAGCTCGGCGTACCTCACCGTCGGGGAGTGCTTCCCGGTGGAGGTTCGAGCGTTGGCCATCGCCGTGTTCTACGCGCTCGGCACCGCCCTCGGCGGCGTCGCAGCGCCGTGGGTCTTCGGGAGCCTGATCGGCTCGGGCGAAGTGACGTCCGTCGCCTGGGGATACGCGTTCGGCGCGAGCTTGATGGTGATCGCGGCGATGGTGGCGTGGCGCCTCGGAGTGGCTGCCGAGGGAAGAGCGCTGGAGGACGTCGCGGAGCCGCTGTCTTCCGTCCGCGATCCGCGCTGACCCAGAGGCGGTCAAAACGACACACTATGATGCAGTAGACGCATCCTCATCGATCGGTACCTTCGTCGGGAAACGGCGATGGAGGAGCATCCGGCGATGACGCGAGACAACGGAGTGCGAGCGATTGCGTGGGCGCGTGCGGGAGCGGCGGTCCTGGTGACGCTGCTGTGTGGAGCTGCGGCCGCATCGGAGCCGGGCGTGTCCGAGGTCCGTGCGGGGACGCCGCGGGCGGCGATGGAGACCTTCCTCTCGTCGGCGCGCGCGGGCGACGCTGCGCGGGCAGCGGAGATCCTCGACCTCCGTGATCTCGCGCCCGCCCGTCGCGAACAGAGGGGCCCGGAGCTCGCGCGCGAGCTCAAGAGCGCGCTCGATCGCGCGCTCTGGGTCGACCTGGACGCGCTCTCCGACGAGCCCGAGGGCACGCAGGAGGATGGCCTCGCGAAGCAGGAGCGGGTCGGCACGATCGAGACCTCCGCCGGTTCGGTCGACATCCTGCTCGATCGGATCGGACGTTCCGGGGAGGAGCCGCAGTGGCGCATCGCGCGCTCGACCGTCGCGGCGATTCCGAAGCTGTATGCGGAGTACGGCGAGAGCCGCCTCGAGGAGCGCCTTCCGGAGCCCCTGCGCGGGGTCGGCCCGCTGGAGATGAGGCTCTGGCAATGGATCGCGGTGCCGACGTGTCTGGCGGGCGCCGGCCTGCTGGGCTGGATCGTGACCGCGGCGTTCGTCTTCCTGGCGCGACGGACCGTGCGGCGGCTGCGTCCGGCGTTCGACGACACGCTGCTGCGTCGCTTTGCGGGGCCGATCCGGCTCGCCCTCTCGGTCGCGATCTTCGCCGCGATCCACGAGCCCCTCGGCCTCGCCCTGCCGGTCGAGCGCACGCTGCGGGGCGTCGAGAAGGGGCTCGCGATCCTCGCCCTCACATGGGCGTTGCTGCGCGTGGTGGACGTTCTCGCCACGAGCATCGAGGCACGTCTGCGCGAGGGCGGTCGTGCGGGCGCGACCTCGGTGCTGCCGCTGCTCCGGCGCGTGGCCAAGGCCGTGCTGATCGTCCTCGCGGGCCTCGCCGCGTTCCAGAACCTGGGGTTCGACGCCACCGGACTGCTCGCCGGGCTCGGTGTCGGCGGTCTCGCCGTCGCGCTCGCGGGGCAGAAGACGGTCGAGAACCTGTTCGGCGGACTCACCCTCGTCACCGATCAGCCGGTACGGGTCGGAGACTTCTGCCGCTTCGGCGAGCGCGTCGGCACCGTGGAGGACATCGGCCTGCGCTCGACGCGCATCCGTACTTTGGAGCGCACGGTGGTGACCGTCCCCAACTCCGAGTTCGCCAACCTGGCGCTCGAGAACTTCGCGCGCCGCGACCGGATCTGGCTCCATGCGACGCTCGGTCTCCGCTACGAGACGACGCCTGACCAGCTTCGTCACGTGCTCGTGTCGTTGAAGAACCTGCTCCTCGCGCATCCCCGGATCGACTCCGATCCGGCGCGCGTGCGCTTCGTCGGGTTCGGCGCCTACTCGCTCGACGTCGAGATCTTCGCGTATGCACGCACCGCCGAGTTCGACGAGTTCCTGCGGATCCGCGAGGACGTGTTCCTGCGCGTGATGGACGTGGTGGCTGCGAGCGGGACGGGCTTCGCCTTTCCGTCGCAAACGGTCTACGGCGCTCCGGACCCGGGCCTCGACGAGCAGCAGCGCGAGGCGGCCGAGACGCAGGTGCGCAGATGGCGCGAGCGCCGCGAGCTGCCGCTGCCGGATGTGCCGCGGGACCGGGCAGAGGCCCTCGACGGTACGCTCCCCTGGCCGCCGGAAGGCTCTCCCGGCCATTGAGCGTGGGGAAGGAGCGGTTGCGCAGTCGGCTCGGGGAGCCCGCGCTCCGCGGCCGGCATCCCGCGGCTATCCGATCTTCTCCCGCCGGACCGGTTCCCAGCCGAGCGCCCGCAGCGCTTCCGCGGCGCGCTCCCGCTCCGGCTCGTGGACGAGCACCTCGGTGACGTCGCCCGGCTTCGCGTCCCAGCGCGCGTCCATCGGGACCACGTTGCCGCCACGCTCGACGGTCAGCATCACCCAGGCGTCGGTCGAACCCTGCGCGGCGGGCGGAGCCGGATCCGCCCTCCCCGCAAAGCGCCATGACTCTGCGGTCGCCGCGTCATGGCGGAGGCGAGTCGACCAGCGCTCGACGTCCTTCGGACGATCGAAGAGCGTGTGGCTCGCCTGCCGCTCGAGTACGGCGGGAGCGAGCGCAGTGCCCCCGCGACCCACGGCGACGTAGGTGACGGGCACTCCGTGGGCCTCTCGCACCTCGCGCGCGAAGACGCTGTTGACCTCATCGTTCGGGGTCAGCCCGACGGCCACGGCGGCGTCGTCGAGCCGCGCGCGCGCGATCGTCGAGGGCTCGAGCGCGTTGCCGTAGACGACGGTGAAGCCGCGTTCCTGCGCGGCGCGGCAGTGCGCCGGGTTGGCGTCGAGCAGGCGGACGCTGCGGCCGCCACGCTGCAGGGCATCGGCAAACGCCAGCGCGAGCTCGTTCGCGCCGAGGACGACCACGGCGTCGCGCGGGGGGAGCCGGAGGCCGAGCACTTGCGCGGCGGCGCCGGCCGTGGCGCCCTGCGCCAGCACCGTCGCGGCGATCACGAGGAAGACGAGGGCGCGCATTTCCGTTCCACCCTCGAGCCCTTCCTGGGCGAGGGACTCCGCGAAGAGCGACGCGATGCCCGCTGCGACGATCCCGCGCGGGGCGATCCAGGCGAGGAAGGCGCGTTCGCGGAGATCGAGCTCGGAGCCCGCCGTGCAGACCGCGATCTCGAGCGGGCGCACGACGAAGACGAGCAGGCCGACGGCGGCCAGCCCCGGCAATCCGAGCGCCCACACGTCGGCGAGCCGCACGTCCGCAGTGAGCAGGACGAAGAGCAGCCCAATGAGACCGACCGTGAGGAGCCCATGGAACTCGCGCAGCTCGCGGTCCAGTCCGGTGTGCGCATTGCCGAGGACCACGCCGGCGATCGTCACCGCGAGCACGCCGGTCTGCGAGAGCAGGGCCTCGCAGCCTGCGAAGAGGGCGAGCGCGCCGCCGAGCGCGACGAGGTTGCCGAGGCCCTGGGGCACCACTCCTGGCGTGCGCAGGAGCAGCGCGAGCGCGAAGCCTCCGCCGAGACCGGACGCAAACCCGACCCCGAGTCGCGCCGAGAGCGCGCCGAGACCCCAAGCACCGATCGATTCGTGCGCGCCGAGCGCGATCTGGAGCGCCACAGCGGCGACGATCGCTCCGATCGGATCGATCAGGACGCCCTCGGCTTCGAGCACCGTTCCGACCCGCGACCGCACGCGCACGTGCCGCAGCAGCGGCGCGATGACCGTCGGTCCGGTGACGATCACGAGCGTCCCGAACAGCGCCGCCTGGCTCCAGGGCCAGCCGAGCGTGAGGCGCGTCGCGAGCGTTCCACCGGCCGCCGTGATCACGGCGCCGATGGTGACCAGGCGGCGGATCGGGCGACCCCCGCGGCGAAGCCGTCCGAGCTCGAGGCCGAGGCCCCCTTCGAAGAGCACGACCGCCACGCCGATCTCGATCAAGGCGTAGAGGCCCGCGCCGAGCGCGTTCGGCTGGATCACGCCGAGCACGTCCGGCCCCAGCACGACGCCGAGGACGAGCAGCGGCACGATCGCAGGGATCCGTGCGTGACGCGCGACGATCTCGCCCGCGACGCCCACCGCCGTCGCCAGTGCGAAGACGAGGGCCGGATTCGCCGCGTGCGGATCGGTCAGGATGCGCGCCAGGCCGTCAACACCCGATCCACGGCATCGTCGAGCTGCGAGTGCACGCGCCGGAGCCTGAGCGCGGGGAGGATGAGCTCCTCCAGACGGCCGATCGGCCGGTAGGCGCGGCTCGAGCGGCGGTAGCGGGTGAGGCGCGCCTCGAGCTCCTCGGGGCCGAGGAAGGCGCGCGGGATCTGCCGCAGCGCGCGCTCGTCGCGCGACCGCGCCTCCACGAAGAGGAAGGGCATGTCGCCGAGCCGTGCCGCGACCTTGGCGCGCCGGCGCTCGGCTGCGGTGCCGAAGCGCGTCACCACCAGCAGGATCGGCGGGCGGCTCGATGGGGCCGACCGCCAGAGCTGCTTCGCGTACAGCAGGAGCGCCCCCGTGCAGTCGCGCGCGACACGTCGATGGGTCGCGTCGGGGATCCAGTAGGGCTGGTCGCGACTCAGGTCGTCGATCGCCTCGAGCCGGATCGCATTCGGGAGACACTCGGCGAGCCGGGCCGCGAGCACGCTCTTGCCGCCGAGCGGCGGCCCCCCGACGGCGATCAACCCGCCGACCGCGGCCGGCGCCGAGCTCACCAGGGTCCAGCGCGTGGCGCGTCTCGCCGCCGCTTTCGAGAGCGGAAGGGGGATGACAGCGGCGGTCCGCGACACCGTCATGAAGTTGTCCTAGCCCACGCCCCCTGCGGCGTCAAAGCGGTCGTCACATCAGACGGACGCGCGCCTTCTAGTCGGGATCCGCGACGACGCGGGCCTTGGGCTCGATGCCGGACAGGGCGGCCCGGACCGCTGGTGAGACGCTCGCGAGATGGAGGTCGCGCTGCGGGAACGGGATGGAGATCCCGTTCCGGCTGAGGCTGCGGTGGACGGCGAGCGCAAGCTGGCTCGTCCGGGGCTCGTACTCCTCGTCGGTCCAGGCGCGCAGCACGAAGTCGAGCGAGCTCTCGCCGAAGCCCTTGAACAGGGCCTGCGGGGGCGGTTCCGTCAGCATCCGGTCGTTCGAGCGGGCGACGTCGAGCAGCAGCTCGACGACGCGGTCCGGGTCGGTGCCGTACGCGACGCCGACCGGCACCTCGATGCGGTGCAACCGGTCGGACAGCGTCCAGTTGGTGACCGCGCCCGACGCCAGGTCGTTGTTCGGTACGACCACCTCGACGCCGTTGAAGTTCCGAATGACCGTTGCTCGCATCCCGATCGCGATCACGCGGCCGAAGATCTCCTGGCTCGGGATCTGCACCGCATCCCCCACGTGCACGCGGCGCTCGAAGAGGAGCGTCAAGCCAGCGGCGAAGTTCTTGACCAGGTCCTGGAGGCCGAGCCCGATCCCGACGCCGAGGCCGCCGAGCATGATCGCGAGCTGACCGAGCTGGACGCCTGCGGCCGCGAGGGCGAACAGGAAGCCGAGCGAGTAGAAGCCGTACCGCACGAGGGTGGAGAGCGCGTAGGGGATGCCGCGGGGCAAGGCGGTGCGCGGGTACACGTCCTGCTCGAGGATCCCGTTGACGATCCGCGCCAGCAGCATCGCGGCCACGAGCGTCAGCACGAACGCGAGGACGCCGCCGAACGAGAGCGAGAGCTCGCCGACCGTGACGCCCGCCCGCAGCAGCGAGTGGAGACCATCGATCGCCGCGCCGCGCAGGTTGAGGGACTGCAGCACGAGGCTGAGCCACAGGCCGGCGCCGAGCCATCGCACCCCGCGTTCCAGGCTGCGTTGCAGGAAGGCCTGGTTGCGATCGACCACGCGACTGCGGCGGAACGCGGGTGAGCTCAGCGCGTAGGTGAGCAGCCCCGTGAGCGCGACGGCTCCGGCGTAGACGTACACCCCCGCAACCGCGCTCGCCAGGATGCCGCGACCGAGCAGCGCGGCGAGGTCGGACCAGCCCCAGATCCCGGCTCCGAGTGCGAGCGACAGGCCCAGAATGGCGAGATGCGCCGCGCGCCGCCGCCACTGCGCATCACCGGCGCGACCGAAACGCCGCGCGAACCAGAACGCGAGCCCGATCCCGATCACCAGGGTGAGCATGAAGAGCGCGCTCGCGGTCGCAGGCAGCGGCGCGAGGGCGAGCGCGATGCGGTCGAGGAACAGCAGGACGAACACGCCCACGAACGCGGTCAGGTTGGCGCGCTCCGTCGCGTGGAAGACGATGCGTGCGGCCGGGAAGAGCGTGATCACTGCCAGCATCTGCATGAAGCGCTGAGGCGCCAGCGGGTGGAACGCATTCGACAGCAGGAGGGCGAGCAGCAGGGCCATGGCGTACGGGCGCTCGAACACCCGCGCTGCCTGCGCGCCCCCAAGGCGCTCCGGAGCACGCGTCGAGAAGCCGCGCAGGAGGACCATGAGGATTGCCGCCAGGAGCGCCTGCGCGGCGAGGGGACGTGCATCGCGCGCGACGTACTCGCGCATGCTCTCGTTGAAGGCGAGAAGCTCGTCGGGGACGCGCGGCAGCTCGGCGCGGAGCTGCGCCCCGAAGCCGCGCTGCCAGAGCGCCGCGTGATCGCGAACGAAGAGGCTCGAGCTCTCGGCGACAGTCGCCCTCTCGAGCTGAGCGAGCGCGTCCGCGACGGCAGTGCTGCGATCGGCCAGACGGTCGTTCATGGCGAGCACGCGCGTCCGCCAGGCCCGCAGGCGCGCCACTGCCGCGTCGAGAGCCTGAATGGAGCTCTCCACGCGCTGCACGACGACGTCGCCCGCAGCGGCCGTCTCGGGCCGGCCACGGGTCTCGGACCAGACGCGCCGCGTCTGCGCGAGCTCGTCGAGGACCTCTGCGACGCGCTTCGTCTCGGCGGCGAGGTCGCGCTTCCAGCCGCCGAGCGGCGCCGCGGCGCTCTCGAGCTCGCGCAGTGCGTCTCCGAGGGTCGTGAGCGAGCCCTTCTGCGCGACCGCATCGGTCGCCCGTACGAGCAGCGCGTCGAGATCGGGTCCCAGGGCGGCGATCCCCGTCTCGATCCTGTGGACGGCCGCTTGAGCTGCCTCGTCGGGCTGCGCTGCGTCCAGCCGGCTGCGCAGCGCTTCCGCCCGGTCGGGCACGTCCTCCGGGCGGATCCACCCGACCGTTGCGCTCTCCCCGGTGGCTGGCTCCGCCCGGGCATGACCGGGAGCCTGGACCACCCACCAGGCGAGAAGGAGCAGACGGCACGATTTCGAAGCAGCGATTCGAGGCATGCGGGTCATCAGAGCCCCTGTCAGCGGTCGTCGGGGCACATTACACCACGCGGATGTTGAACTCGTCGCGGATCTCGTGGAGCCTGCGGTCGAGATGGCGTTCATACTCAGGCCATGGCCATCTTCGAGTCAGGCGACGGCTCCGCCAGATTACGCGAACGACGTCTGGAAGGCAGCGCGCTCCCGCGACTGCGATCGCGCCGTAGCCCGTCTCGGCGAAGATCTGATTCACCTGCGGAAGCTCGAGATACTTCAGGTACCCGCGCAGGCCGACGCTCGACCCGAAGATCGTCCAGGTGTCGATGAGCGTCTCGCCGCGAATGCTCGTATCGCAGCCGAAGACCACGTGGCCTGCGTCGTGTTGGCGGAAGAGTCCGGCGGCCTCCTCGGACATGCCCCCGGGATCGAGCAGGCCCCGATTCGAGGCGTAGTACTCGGCGAGCCCTTCGCGCAACGACTGCGCCGAATCCTGACTCGTGTACTGCGGAGTGCGAGAGGTCATCTTGACCCTCCCTTCGCGGACGGCCTGCTCCTGGGGAGGCTCGGGCTCAGCCCGCGGCCGCTGCGCCGTGGCCGCGGAGCGCGAGGCCCGGGAGGTCGAGGCCGTGCGGGCACGCGCCCGCGCAGGCGTGGTGGGCGCAGCTCGCGCACGCGGCTGCCGGCGCGCCGAGGGACGCGTACTCGCGGCGGGCGAGGTCCGCATCGCCGTAGTCCTCGGCGTACATCCGCACGCGCAGCACGTCCGCGAGGGGTACGCCGAGCGGACACGCGTCGGCGCACTCGCTGCACCCGTAGCGGCACTGCTCGCGTCCGTTCCGCGCCTCGTAGCGCTCCAGCAGGCCGCGGTCCGCGCTCGCGGGCGCAGCCCAGCCCGACGCGCCGAGATACTCGTCCACCTGCTCGGGGCCCTTCATGGTGACGATGAGGGCGTCGACGTTCGCGTTGCCGAGCACCCAGCGGAACGCGGCCTGCGCGAACGTCGCGCCTCCGGTCTCGTAGGGCCGCATGTCGTTGAGGCGCGCCCCCCGCAGCGTCTTCATCGCGACGACGCCGACGCCTTTCTGTTTCGCTCTCACGAGCACCGCGGGGAGGCCCTGGCTCACGGCGACGAAGTCGAAGTCCCTGGTGAAGCGCGCCACGAAGCCGGGATCCTGGCCGAAGTTGTATCCCACCAGGAAGACGTCGAAGAGGTCGTGCTCGAGCGCATGGTCGAGGCACTGCACGAGCCGGCCGCCGTGGCCCGACATCCCGGTGAAACGGAGCTTCCCCGCAGCCTTCGCCCGCGACGCGAACTCGCGCCACTCGGGGTTCTCGAGCCGCGCCACTTCGTTCACGGCGTGGTTGAAGTACACGTCGACGTGATCGGTCTGGAGACGGCGGAGGCTCCCGTCGAGGGCGCGCATCATGTCGTCGCGGTCCGCGTGGGCGCCGGCCTGCACCTTCGACGTGAGCAGCACCTGATCGCGCTTGCCCGCGAGCGCCCGGCCGAGCGTCTCCTCGGCCGCGCCGCCGGTGTAGCTCTCGGCGCTGTCGAAGTAGTTGATGCCCCGCTCGAGCGCGTGCTGCACCAGGCGCACGTCGCCGGAGAGGCTGCTCGAGCCGAAGCCGATGTCCGAGACGCGCAGGCCCGTGCGGCCGAGCGTGCGGAAGGCGCGCACCTGCGGCGGGCCCGGCGGCGGCAGCGCCGCGCTCGCGGCGCCGGCGAGGGGGAGCAGGCCGAGCGCCGCGCCCGCGAGCGCGGTGCGCTGGAGGAACTCGCGCCGATCGAGCGGATCGCCCATCCATTCCCCTTGACCGATCTCTCCAGACTAACGCGCCGGGAGGGCGGCGCGAGGGCCGGCGCCTCTGGTACGCTCCTTCCATGTGCGACTCCCTGGTGGCCGTCGCTGCCGAGACGGCCGTCGGCGCCACGCTCTTCGGAAAGAACAGCGACCGGAAGGCCGACGAGTGCCAGACGTTCCTCCAGTTCCCCGCCGCCACCCATCCTCCCGGCTCCACCGTTCGGTGTACGCACCTGGAGATCCCGCAGGTCGGTGAGACCTACCGCGTGATGGGCCACTCCCCGTGGTGGGTGTTCGGGTTCGAGCACGGCGTGAACGAGTGGGGCGTCGCGATCGGGAACGAGACGGTCTTCTCGAAGGAGCCGGTCGAGGAGCAGGCCGGTCTGATCGGGATGGACCTCGTGAGGCTCGGGCTCGAGCGCGGGCGCAGCGCGCGCGAAGCGCTCGAGGTGATCGCGACGCTGCTCGAGACCTATGGACAGGGCGGTCCGGCCTTCGCGCCCGGCGCTGCGGGCTATCACAACGGGTTCCTGCTCGCCGATCCAGAAGAGGCGTGGATCCTCCAGACGTCGGGCCGGCGGTGGGCGGCGCGGCGGGCGCGCCTCGATGCGATCAGCAACCACCTCTCGTTGTCGTCGGACTGGGAGATCGGCTCGCGCGACCTGGACGCGTTCGCGCGCGCCGCGGGCTGGTGGACGAGCGGAGGACGCGTCGATGTGTCGGCGGCATATCGCAACCTCGGCGTCCCGGGCCGCATCTCCGAGGGACGGCTCCGCCGCTCGCAGGAGCTGCTCGGGCGCGCGCGCGGCCGCGTCGACGTCGCGGTGGTGCAGCGCATCCTGCGCGACCACCTGGAGGGCGGCCCGTCGCGCCTCCCGGGATCCACCCCGGACGACGAGCGCTACTTCACCCTCTGCATGCACAGCGAGCCGGTCGGCACCACGACGGCAAGTCTCGTCGCGGCGCTTCCAGCGGACCGCGACGACGCGTGGCCCGTCTGGATCTCCTTCGGCACCCCTTGCACGGGGGTCTTCGTGCCGGTGTATCTCGACGGTGTCATCCCGGCGGCGTTCGCGCGCGGCGGCGCCGAGCCCGAGAAGGACTCCGCGTGGTGGGTCTTCAAGCAGCTCCAGGACGCGGCATCCTCCGACTTTCCGCGCTGGACGCCGTGGCTGCGCGACGCGTGGGCGCCGCTGGAGACGCAGTTCGAAGCCGAGCGGCGCGAAGCCGAGCAGCGCGCGCGCAGCGCACGCGTCGGCGGCCGGGCGGACGGCGCCGCGCAGATCCTCTCCGAGCTCATGGCGCGAACCGCGGAGCAGGTGATGAAGCACGCAGAGCTGCTGCGCGTGCAGATCGAGTCCGGGTCGGACGGCTGAGGGTCTCAGGCCGACTTCGCCACGTCCGACGGCGGCGGGCGGCGGACGGCGCGCGCGAGCGGAAAGTAGTCGTCACGCAGCTCCCACGGCACGCCGAGCGCCGTCAGGATCCTTCGCTTCGTGGCCTGGCGGCAGATGCGGCCCTTCTCGACGGCGTGGATGGTGCGCGGCGACACGTCCGCCTTCTCAGCGAGCTCGTTCTGCGTCCAGCCGAGGGCCTGGCGGGCGGCGCGGATTCGGTTCATGGACGGAGGACCTCGGGAGCTTGGAAACGATCCATGGTAACGCCGCGCGCGCGGCGGATGCCAGGCTCCTCCGCGTTCCCGCCCGCGATCTACCGGACGCCGACCGGCAGGAAGGCCGACTCCGGGGTCGACGTCGAGACGAGCTGGAAGGGATCGCGGGGGTGGACCGGTCGGCGCTGCACGACCTGGGGCGAGAGCTCCCCAACCAGGACGAGATTGAAGGGGTCCGCCTCATCCGTGGGCTCGGGCGGGCTGCCGGCGACGAGGGCCAGGGTCACCGCAGCCGCTCCCACGAAGGCGCCGAGCGCGGGCAGGCCGAACGCCTCCAGCCAGCCGGCAATGCTCCGGCCCGGGCTTCGCGGCAGCGGGAACGATCGGGTCGCCTCCGGCCCGGCCGCCCAGCGCGCGAGCCCCGCCAGCCGCGACTCCGCCGCCGGCGTCGTCGTGACGGGGAGCAGGCTGGCGGGCATGCGCCGCAGCAGCGTCGTGCTGGCCTCGAGCGCGGAGAGCTCGGCGCGGCAGCGCGGGCAGCCGGCCAGATGGCGGCGGACCTCCCCCTCGGCCCGGTCCTCGAGCAGGCCGTCGGGGAGCGAGGAGAGCAGGCGCTTCGCGCGACCGTGGCGCATCAGCGGCCGCCTCCGAGGTCGCGCAGTACGGGGGCGAGCGCGGCCCGCAGCTCCTCGCGGCCGCGCCGGAGCCAGGTGCCCACGGTCGCGAGGGGGACGCCCTCCCGCTCGGCGATCTCGGTGTTGGACAGGTCCCACACGATGCGCAACACTAGAGCGCGTCGGTGCTGCGGTTTCACCTCGAGCAGCGCGTGCGCGACCGCGCCGAGGATCTCGCCCTCGAGCACGCGCGATTCGGGATCGCCTTCGCCGTCGGTCGCGGCGATCAGCGCGCGCTGGAGCTCCCGCTCCGCGAGCGCTTCCCGTCGGCGCCGCGCGCGCAGCACGTTCACCGCGCCGTTGACGGCCGCCCGGTAGAGGTAGGTCCAGAGGCTCGCCGTGCCGCGGTAGGCGGCGTTGGGGAGCGCCACGAAGATGCGCTGGACGACGTCCTCGGCGTCCGCGGGGTCGCCGAGCACGCGGCAGGCCACGCTCTCCAGCCGGCGCCGGTAGCGCCGGTGCAGCTCGGCCAGAGCGGCTGGGTCGCCGCCGATCCAGAGGCGATCGACTTCGGTGTCAGCGAGCGTGGCCAGCGATCCAACCCCCCCCGCGTTCGCTCCGGGCTCCGGCGTGACCGGTGCCGTGGAGAACGACGCGAAGGCGCCTTCCCGGCCCTTCAGCCGCGAGCTCGAGCGCGGTGACTCGCGCAGAACGCCCCCAGGCCCCCCGTCCCTAGAATACGACGCGCGCGGGCCGGCCTGGGTTTCATTCCGTCACTCGGCGACGAGCGGCATCTCGTTGCTGGCCAGGCCGTTCGGGTTCAGCACCTGGACGGCATGGACGCCCGCCGGGGGGGCGGGGTTCAGCGTGATGTTCACGGCCGGGGCGCCTCCCCCCCCGGTTCCGAGCGCGATGCTGCATGCCGAGCAGACCGCCCCGTCGATCAGGACCTTCGCGGACGCGTCCACGTAGGACTGGGTCAGCGTGATGATCGTGCTCGAGCCGCCGACCGGGCGGGGGATCGGCGGCGGATCGCCCACCACCTCGGCCGGGCCGTCGGGCGAGAGCAGGGGCTGGCGCGGCCCGGCGGGCGCGACCGTCTCCGGAAGCTCCGCGGTGAGCGTGAGGATCTCGCCCGGGATCGCCCCGGGGAAGAGGCGGAGCTGCGCGCCGGTGATGGCCGTCCCGCCGCTCGCATTGGTCCAGCGCGAGGTCGAGGGGCGGAACCGCAGCTCGCCGACCGTCGTGCCGCGGGCGACCGCCGTGATCTTGCCCGTGCTCGCAGCCGCCTCGAGCTGGTTCATGGCCGCCACGGTGGCGGGGAGGCTCGCGCTGTTCAGGTCGAGCGAGATCTGGCGGCCGGTGAGGCCCGGCAGTCCAACGCTCATCTCGTTGATGAAGTCCCACACCCGGTCGCCGCGGAAGCCGTAGACGAGGTTGAAGGCGATTTCGAAGCTCGACATGAACGACCCGCGCTCGGTAGCTCCGACTGCCGGGTTCCACACCGTTTCCCCGGTGGGGAACACGGGGTTCAGCCCGCTGCCGAGGGGCGCCGGGTTGCACGGGTCGCCCGGGAGCGGCTGCCCGGGCGGCACGGTGCCGTTCGCGCAGCTCTGCGCCATGACCAGAGCTTCCTCCGAGCTCGTGAAGCCGTTCGAGAACAGCACGTAGCGGTCCCACAGGCCGCGGATCGACGGCGCGTCGAACCGGCCGACGGTCTGCGAGTTGGTGGAGACCGTGAGCGGCAGGGCGTGACAGCCTGCTGTGTTGTCGGCGCAGGTCGCCGGAGCGAACCCGATGAGCTGACCGATGTTGTGGTTCACGCCTTCGCCGTCGTCGTCGGTGAAGAAGCGCTGGAACCCGACCTTCGCGTTCGCCGACAGCTCGTCCGTGGGCAGCCGCTTCGGAGAGGGCGGGAACTCCACCGACGTGAGGAAGAGCGCCATGTCGTCGCGCTCCTGGCTCGTGAAGGCGCCGGGCAGCCCGGACGGTCCGACCGCACAGGACGGCGGCGCGCACATGACGCCGGAGAGGCTCGCGTTCACGAGGTGCCGCACGCAGCCCACCTCGCCGACGGCGTCGATGTCGCAGTCGGGGGCGGTGTCGCCGACGATCGGCGTGAACGTGTTGGCGATCGGGTCGGCGAGCGTGCCGTCCCAGTGGAGCGGCAGCGTGTCGCGGAGGCCGCGGATCGGCATGGTGCTGCGCGGCTCGGGCTTCGCGCCGTTCGGGTCGGTTCCGCCGGGACCCGCCTGGGTGTTGATCGCCCAGAGCAGCTGATCGGTGTTGGAGTTGGGATGGCACGACTCGCACGAGAACGTGCCGCCCGTCGACCCGCGCGCGGAGCTGAACGCGATGCGCCCTCGCTTCACGGCCGTCGGAGTCGGATCCGCGCCGACGGTGACGGTCGCCAGCACCGCGGGCGCGGTCGGCGTCGACACGTCGACGGCGGAGACCGTGCTGTCCACGGTGTTCAGCACGTACGCGGTCTGCGGCGCGCCGTTCGAAGCCGACCGGAGGGCGACGCCCTGCGGGATGGCGCCGACCTGCACGCTGCCCTGCACCGTGCCCGTGGCGGACAGCGTGTAGAGGCCCGCCGAGCCGTTCCACCCGGCCGTTCCGTCGGAGCCCGCCGCCGTCACCACGAGGGTCGCGCCGTCGTCGCTGACGGCGATGCCGTACGGCGTCGGAACGGTGGCGGCCCCGGGCGCCGCCACGTCGAGGTCCACGTGCGTTGGCGCGCCGAAGGTCGTGCAGCCGCCGGTGCAGTCCACGTAGGACAGCCGGTTCAGGAACATCTGGTTGCCGAGCGCCGTGAGGCCGTTGTTCACGTTGCGGGCGTCGGTGTTCGTCACGTAGACGCGGTTGCCGCCGTTGCCCACGGCCACGCCGTAGAGCAGGGTGCCGACGGTGTTCACCGTCGCGATCGGCGCGAGCGTCGCCGCGTCGAACACGAAGAGGTCGCGGTCGGGGTTGCCGGTGTCGTGGATGACGCGGCCACCGATGTTCGGGCTCGTGACGAAGTTGAAGATCGGGCCGGGGGTGAAGGCCCCGGTCGACAGGTTGAACGAGTTCACGAGGCGGAGCTTGAAGCTGCAGCCCTGATCCGCCACGAGCGGGTTCGTGTTCAGCGTCCGGTTGTCGTTCGGCGCGCAGCTGGGGAACTCCGTCGCGTTGTTCGACTCGAACGCGGCCACGTAGAGCCGGCCGTTCGAGACGGTGATCGCGCGCGGCGCCTGCGCCGTGATCTGGATCCGCGTCGGGTTGATCGCGACGTTCCCGGCAGCATCGAGATCGAGCACGAGGATCTGGTTCGGGTTGTCGAGGGCGACGAATGCGCGGAACGGGCTCGCGAACGCGACGCCCACGGGCTCGTCGGTGGTGGTGACGCCGTTCGCATCGAGCTCCTGCACGGTCTGGATCACGGCGTTCCGCGAGCGGCTGACGACGCTGACCGAGTCGGAGATGTGATTCGAGACGAGCACCAGCTCGTCCTCGTTGGCGTCGCCCGGGTTCACCTTCGGCCGCACCGCGACGCCGACGGGATCGAGCCCGGTCTTGATCTTCGAGAGCTCCACGGGAGCTGCGGGGTTGCTCACGTCCACCAAGGAGAGGCTGCCGGAGGTGGTGTTCGCCACGTAGAGCCGGGTTCCGTCCGCGGACAGCGCGAGGGGGCGTTCCTGCGGGCTCGTGAAGAGCGCCGCGCCCGAGCCCGGAAGGGTGACGGGGGCGCCGCCGCAATCGACGCCCATGTTGAGCGATCCGGTCACCAGCAACGCGAGCCAGAGCGCTCCCGTCGCGAGGCTGCGACCGGTGCGAACGTGGGCGGACATCGACTCCCGGGTCTTCGATCGCATCGGCACCATCCCCGCAAGATGCGGCGCCCGGTCCGTTGGACGGGCGCGCGCGTGGAACGCTACCCCTTCGTCCCCGCCGGTCTCGCTCGCCGAGCGCTCACTCTGCGAAGACCGGAAGCTCGTTGCTCACCCAGCCCTCGGCGTTCTGGACCTGGATCACGTGCATGCCGTGGGACAGCCCCGACGCGAGGGTCACGTCGGCCGCCGGCGCGCCGCTCTGCGCCGTGGCGGGCGAGAGGCCGCAAGCGTGGCACACCGCGCCGTCGACGAGCACGCGCGCGGGCAGCGTCAGGTACTTCGCGCCCACCCGGAACGTCGCCGGGGTCCCGGCCGTCGGCCGCGGGATGCCCGGGGCGCGCCCCCGGCCGTCGGCCACCTCTGCGGCGCGCACGTCGGGATCGATGTCGAGAAGCGGCTGGCGATCCGGGCCGCCGCCGGTGATGCCGCTCGGCAGCTCCGCCGTGAGGGTGTAGACCGCGGGGCCGCTCACCGCGCCCGCGCGCATCTGCGCGCTCGTGATCGCGAGCGCGCCCGAGAGATTCTTCCACTTGCCGGAGGCCGGGTCGTACTCGAGATCCTGGAGGCCCGCCGACCGCGCGATCGGAACGATCTTCCCGTCCGCCGCCGCCTGCTCGAGCTGCGTGATCTGGGCGATCGTGCCCGCGGCGTTCGCGTTCGCCGGCGTCACCGAAACCTGTCGGCCGGTGAGGCCGGGGAGGCCGGTGCCGATCTCCGTCTGGAACTGCCAGATGCGGTCGCCGCGCACGCCGTAGGCCAGCGCGAAGACCCCCTCGAACGTGGCCAGGAAGGCGCCGCGCTCGGTGATGCCCTCGTTCGGGTCGTAGATGTGCGCGCCGCTCGGGAACGGCAGCGAGGCCAGGCTGAACCCGATCGGCGACTGCAGGTCGCACGGGTCGCCGGTGATCAGCCCGAAGACGTTCGGATTCTCGGCCGGAAGGATGCCGTTCGCGCAGTCCTGGGCCATGCGCAAGTACTCTTCCGAGCTCATCACGCCGTTCGAGAAGAGCAGGGTGCGGGCCCACATGCCTCGCGCCGACGGCGCGTCGAAGAAGCCGACCACCGACGAGTTGGTGCCCGTGGTGAGCGGCAGCGAGTGACACCCGATCGCGTTGTCGGCGCAGGTGATCACGCCGAACCGCACGTTCGGATTGCTGCCGAGGCCGGCGCCGATGCCCATGCCGTCCTCGTCCGTGAAGAAGTCCTGCACGCCGAGGTTGGCCAGATCGCTCAGCTTGTCCGACGGCCGGCGGTTCGGCGCCGGCGGGAACGTGACGGCCTGCAGGAACGTGGCGAGCTCGTGGCGCTCCTGGCTGGTGAATGCCCCGGGCAGGCCCGACGGCCCCACCGGGCAGTTGGGCTGCGCGCACATCACGCCGCTGATGCTCGCATTCACCAGGTGCTCCATGCACTTGATCTCGCCGTCGACGGCGAGGTTGCAGTCCGGAGCGCTGTCGCCGGGGATGAGGTTCGGACGGGTCGGATCGGTGTTCATGGTCGGGAACGGGTCCGCCAGCCTGCCTTCCCAGTGGAGCGGAAGCGTGTCGCGCAGGCCGCGGATCGGCATCGTCGTGCGCGGCTCCGGCGGCTCCACGCCCGCGACGTCCTGCGGGCTCTCGAACGCGTTGATCGTCCAGAGCAGCTGATCGATGTTGCCGTTCGGGTGGCACGATTCGCACGAGAAGGTGCCGCTGGTCGAGCCTCGCGCGGAGCTGAAGGCGATGCGGCCCTTGCGGACCGCCTCGGGCGTCGGGTCGTTCCCGACGGCGATCGTGGAGCGGACGACGGGCGACGTGGGCGACGAGACGTCGACCACCGACAGCGTGCTGTCGACCGTGTTCAGGACGTAGGCGTACTGCGCGGCGCCCGTGGTCGCGTTGGAGCGCAGCGCGACGCCCTGCGGGATCGCGCCGGTGACGACGCCTCCGAGCACGTGGCCCGTCGCGTCGAGGGTGTAGAGGCCCGGGAAGCCGCTCGTGCCGTCGGAGCCGGCGGCGGTGACGACCAGCGTCGCGCCGTTCTTGCTCACGGCGAGGCCGTACGGCGTGGGGGCGGTCTTGCCCACGGCGGCCTGCGCGCCCGCGTCGAGATCGACGAAGGTCGGCGCGCCGCACGAGCCGTTGCAGTCGAGCACCGCGAGACGGTTCTCGAACATCCGGTTGCCGAGGAGCCGGAGGCCGTTCAGGTGGTTGCGCGCATCGGTCTGCGTCACGTAGATCCGCGAGGCCGCGCCCCCCGCCACGTCGTAATGGAGCGTCCCGAGGTGCTCGATCACCTGCGAGGGCTGCACGCCGGGGGTCGCGGGATCGGCGTCGAAGCCCGGCAGCGAGAGGTCGAACACGAACAGGTCGCGGTCCGGGATGTCCCCGTCGTGGATCACCTGGCCGCCGATGTTCGGGTCGCGCGCCGCGAAGTCGAAGATCGTGCCGAGGTCGAAGTTGATGTTCGGCAGGGTGCCCGTCAGGCGGTCGATGACCCGCATCTCGAACGCGCAGCCCTCGTCCTGCGGATCGCCGAGCATGAGCCCCCGGCCGTCGCCGGGCGCGCAGGAGGGGAACTCGGTCTGGTTGCCCGACTCGAACGCCGCCACGTACAGCTTGCCGCCCGCGACCGTGAGCGCGCGCGGCGCCTGCGCGGTGATCTTGATCCGGTTCGGCGAGATCGACCATTCGGCCGTCGCGTCGTCGCACTGGCCGTTCCCGTTGGCGTCGGCGGCTTCGAGGACGATCACCTCGTTCGGCTGATCGAGGGTCACGAACGCGCGGCACGGGTTCTGGAACGCGATCCCGACGGGCTCGTCGGTCGTCGTCACGAGGTCGGCGGGCGTAGTGCCGCCGTCGGCGTGCTCGAGGCCCTGGAGCGTCTGCACCACCGCCATCTTCTTTCGGCTGATCACGCTGATCGAGTCGGAGATGTGGTTGGTCACGAAGACGAGCTCGTCCTCTGCGTTGGAGGCCGGGTTCACCTTGGGCCGCACCGCGATGCCGACGGGGTCGAGACCGACGGCGATCTTGATCACCTCGCTCGGAGCGGCCGGATCGGTCGCGTCGATGATCGACACCGTTCCGGAGGTCGTGTTGGCCACGTACACGAGCGCGCTGTCCTGGGAGACCGCGACCGGGTTGTCCTGCGGGCTCGTGAAGAGCGGCCGGCCGGTCTGGAAGGGAGGGGCCGACACCGTTCCGGGGCAGGGGCCCACGCCCAGCGCGAGGCCGCTCGCGGCCACGAGCGCCGCGAGAACGCCGCGGGTCCCGAAGACGGAGTGGCACGACTGCGTGTCTCGCATGAAGCCTCCGCGGTGCTGCGCGCCCGTGCTCGGTCGCGCGCGAACGGGTACCGGTGATGCTCGCCTGGGGTCTTCCGTGCTCGCCCGCGCGTGCCGGCGCACGTGTGGGACCGAAGCGCGCGCATCATAACCCGGTTTGCCCCCGGTCTTCTACCGCCCGTTCAATGAATCGAGCGCGAAGAAGCCTTATCCCCGTGGGGGCAGCACCGGAGACCCCGTTGCCCCGCCTTGCGCAGCGGTGCTAGTCCAGCCGCCGTCCCACTCCATGGAGGTCCGGTGACGGCCGCCGAGAGCGCCCACGTGGCGGTGCCGAGCGCCGCCCGCCGCGTCCGAGCCGGGAGCTGGCGGGCTCGGGACTGGGTCTTCGCGGTCGCGCTCACGCTTGCGACCGCGTTCGCCTATCTGCCCGCGCTCCGGGCCGGCTTCATCTGGGACGACGACGCCTACGTCGCGCGGAACGTGTGGCTGCGGGCGCCTGGCGGGCTCGCCCGGATCTGGAGCGACCCCGCCGCGTCGCCCCAGTACTACCCGGTGGTCTTCACGAGCTTCTGGCTCGAGCAACGCGCGTTCGGGCCGGGCCCGGCCGCCCGCCACGCGACCAACGTCGCCCTCCATCTCGCGGCCGCCCTGCTCCTCTGGCGCCTCCTCCTCCGCCTGGGCGTTCCGGGCGCAGCGCTCGCGGCCGCGCTGTTCGCGGTCCACCCGGTCCACGTCGAGTCAGTCGCGTGGATCACGGAGCGCAAGAACGTGCTCTCGGGCTGCCTCTACCTCGCGGCCCTCGCGGCCTACCTCCGCTTCGATCCGCTCGGACCGGAGCCCCCCGTGCGCCGGCCGGCGCTTCCGTGGGTCGCGTCCTTCGTCCTCTTCGTCGCCGCGCTCGGGAGCAAGAGCGTCACCGCGTCGCTGCCGGCCGCCGTCCTCCTCCTCGTCTATTGGCGCCGCGGCCGGATCGCGCGGCGCGACGTCTGGCCGCTGCTCCCGTTCGCCGCCGCGGGCGTCGCGAGCGGTCTGTACACCGCGTGGCTGGAGAAGACGCACGTCGGGGCCTTCGGCGCCGAGTTCGCGCTCACGCCGATCGAGCGAGTGCTCGTGGCGGGCCGCGCGCTCTGGTTCTACGCGGGCAAGCTCGTCTGGCCGAGCGGACTCACCTTCGTGTACCCGCGCTGGAGCGTGAGCCAGTCCGAGGCGTGGCAGTACCTCTTCCCGGCCGCGGCCGCGATCGTGGTCGGCGCGCTCTTCGCCGCGCGCGCCCGGATCGGCCGCGGGCCGCTGGTCGCCGTCCTGTTCTTCGCGGGCACGCTCGTGCCGGCGCTCGGCTTCGTGGACGTCTACCCGTTCCGCTTCTCGTTCGTCGCCGATCACTTCCAGTACCTCGCCAGCCTCGGGCTCCTGACCCTCTTCGCGGCGACGATCGCGGCCCTCGGCGCCCGGCTGCGGCCGACCGCGCGGCGCGCGCTCGCGGCGGGGATCGCCGCTCTGTTGGCGACGCTCGCACTTCTCACGTTCGAGAATGCCCGGGGCTACCACGACCTCGAGACGCTCTGGACGCGGAATCTCGATCGCAATCCCGACTCGTTCCTCGCGCACAACAACCTCGGCGTGCTGCTCGGCGAACGCGGCGAGACGGCTGCCGCGTTCGGCCATCTGAACGAGGCGCTGCGCATCAAGCCCGACGATCCGGAGGTGCTCGCGAATCTCGCTGGGATCTACACACGAATGGGAAATCTCGACCGGGCGCTCCCCCTCGCGCAGCGCTCCGTCGCGCTCGAGCCGAGCTACGCGAAGTCGCACTTCAACCTGGGGAACGTGTGGATGCGACTCGGCCGCACCGACGAGGCGGAGGCGTCCTACCGGACGGCCGTGCGCCTCGATCCCTCGCTCGCGCTGGCGTGGAACAACCTCGGAGCGATCGCGCAGGAGCGCGGCTCCCCCGAGGAGGCAGCCGCCGACTTCGCGCGCGCGATCGCCCTCGACCCCGACTACGCGCCGGCGCACGTGAACCTCGGGCGCTCGCTGCAGCGCGCCGGCCGCCTGCGCGCGGCGCGCGCCCAGTTCGAGCGGGCGCTCCAGCTCGCCCCCGACCTGGCGGCGGCGCGGGAGGGCCTGGAGGAGACGAAGCGGGCGCTGGGCGAGTAGGCTGTGCCGAGGTCGAGGAGGACCCCCGTGTCGCCCGCCGCCCCCGGAGGCCGGTCCGGCGCCGTTCCCGAACTGGACGCGCGGGGCGCGCGCTGCATCGACGACGCCGCAGCACAGCGCTTCCGCGAGGCCGGGCTCCTCGTGCTGCGCGGCCTGCTGCACGGGGAGGAGCTCGCGGCGCTCCAGGGCGAGACGCGCGCGCTGGTGGAGCGCGCCGCGGAAGGGCGCGTCGCGGACTCCGACTTCCAGTACAAGCGCCACGAGACCACGGGCGAGGAGGTGCCGTTCCGCGTGGAGTACGTCGTCGAGCGTACGAGCGCGTGCAAGGCGCTGCTCGGCCACCCGTTCGTGCTGCGCTCGGTCGAGAAGCTCCAGGGCAGGGACTTCGTGCCGACCTGGGACAGCATGGTCTTCAAGCCCCCCAGACGCCGGGCTACGTGCCCCGCAAGCAGCGCGTCCTCCAGGCCTGCCTCGCCGATCGCGCGGCGGCCCCCTGGTCGCGCGGCGAGGAGCCGTACGTCTACCGGCCGGGGCCCGACCACGCCCCGGCGCCTCTCGCGCCGGGAGAGCGGCTCGAGACGTACCGCGTACCGCATCACGAGCACTGGCGTTTGGGGTGACGGGGTTGGGTGTCAGGCGCCCATGGGCGTCTCGTGACGGCCGCCCGTGCTGCTCACGAACGCCTCCGTGACCGCGTCGACCTGACGCCGGCGCGCGCCCTGCGCGTGCACGTACAGCGCGCGCGGGTCGGCCTTCTCCGCGCGCTTCGCGTCGGGAAGCCGCATCGCGTACTTCGCGGGCCGCGCGTGATCGGCGAGCTGGAGCTTCGGGTCGTACACACCGTTGAATTTCCACAGCATCTTCACGAAGTTGGTCTGGCCTTCGAGCAGGCGCTTCAACGCGATGAGGGCCGTGTCCTTGAGCGCGCCGAAGCCCATGTGCTTGCGGTTCAGCACCTGCTGCGTGCGCACGAGCTCCTCGTAGAACCGGGGCAGCGGGAGCCGCGTGGGCATCACGGCGTGCTGGATGTCGAAGAGCCGGTAGTCGCGGGAGGCGATGCGCCGCGACTCCGTGACCCAGGTCTCGGTGCCCGGGTACGGAGTATTGATGCTCACGTTCACGATCTCGGGGATGCCGAGCGCCCATTCACGGATCACCGCGAAGCGCGCCTCGTCCCACTCGGGATCGGCGATGATGTTCACCGCCACCATGATGCCCAGCGAGCGCGCGAACTCGAGCGCCTCCAGGTTCTGGTCGAGCGACACACGCTTGCGGAACCGTTGAAGCCCTTCGGCGTCGATCGCTTCCAGGCCGAGGAACATGTACGAGAGGCCGAGCGTCTTCCAGTAGCGGAACACGTCCTTGTTGCGGAGCAGCACGTCGCCGCGCGTCTCGAGGTAGAACTCCTTCTTCAGGTTCCTGCGCTCGATCTCGGCCCCGATCGCGAAGCCGTGCTTCGACTGGATGAAGGCCACGTCGTCGACGAGGAAGACGCCCGGCTCCCGGATCCGCGCGAGCTCCTCGCCCGCCTTCTCCGGGCTCACGGTGCGGTAGCTGCGTCCGTAGAAGGTCCACGCGCTGCAGAACGAGCAGTCCCACGGGCAGCCGCGCGTGAACTCGACGGAGGCGCACGGGTCGAGCACGCCGAGGAAGTACTTGCGGCGGTTCGGCAGGAGGTCGCGCGCGGGCGAGAGGTCGTCGAGGCTCTCCACGAAGACGGGCGGAGGGCCGTCTCCGTGCGGCGTGATCGCCCCCGGCACCGACGCGAGCCCGCTGGGTCCGTCCTCGAGGGCGGCGAGGAGGATCGGCAGGCTGGCCTCGCCCTCGCCGCGCAGCACGACGTCGATCGCACCCTCGGCGTGCTCGAGGATCTCGCGCGCCGTGAACGACGCGCTGTGCCCGCCCACCACGACGGCGGCGCGCGGCCGCCGCGCCTTCGTCGCCTTCGCGAGATCGACGATCTCCGGAATGTTCGCGAGGTAGTTGACCGAGAACGCGACCGCGTCGGGTGCGAAGTCGTCGAGCGCGCGCAGGTAGTCCGCTTGGGTCGCGGCCTGGAGGTCGAGGATCCGCACCTCGTGGCCCGCGCGTCGCGCCGCTTCGGCGACGAGCTCGAGACCGAGCGGCTCGAGGCGGAGGAAGACGCGCGAGTACATCAGCGCGCTCGGGTGTACGGCGAGGAGCTTCATCGGGGCCTCCCATTCGAAAGCTGCTTCCAGTTTCCGGCTCCGGCATGTTCGTGGGAAGGGGTTGCGCGCCCTGGATCGACCGGGCGCGCGCGGTCAGGCGTCGCCCGGCGCTTCGTCCCACCAGCGCTCGGGCAGGGGCGTCATCACCGTGTCGCCCGTGTTCGAGCCGAGCAGCATCGGGCCGGTCAGCTCCCGCCCGGGCCGCCAGATCTGCACGGGGTTGGCGCCCGTACGCACGAAGTGGTTGCGGCGCAGTCCCTCCAGCAGGACCGGGCACGACGTGGAGGCGCCGAGCCGGCCCGGCGAGAAGCCCGCCGCGACGCAGGCGACCTCCGAGACCTGCGCTCCGAGCGCTGGGTGCTCCCCCTCGGCGCGCGGCGCGCCTCGCGGAGGGTCACGTCCCACTTGAGACGCGGGAGGAGCGCCTGCGTGTCGGGGGTGCCGCCGACGAGGAGGAGCGGGTGAGGCTCGCGCATCAGCCGCTGCATCACGCGCACCCCGAGCCCCGCGTTACGGAGCTCGGGCAGCGCGTACCAGTCGAAGACCTCGAGGAAGTCGACGACCTCGTCGCCGACGCGGTAGGGCCGCCGGATGGCGCACTCCATCGCGCACTCGCCGTCGCGGAGCGCGAGGTAGGCCACGTGGAAGGCGGGATCCTCGTAGCGCCAGCGATAGAACGCGTCGCTGCGCGGGCGGTGCCACACCTTCTCGGCGAAGCGGCGCAGCGCGGGCATGTGCTCGCGCGTGAGCGCGACGATCTCCGTGGCCACGACGAACCCCGCCGGCCGCGCGCGCGACGCCGGCCGCGGCGCACTATAGCGCCGGCGCGGCTGTCTCCCGGCGCGCCTGGCCGTCCTGCGAGGAGGGCTCGACAACGGGACGCGCCGAAGCGGACAATGCCGAAGGCGACGTTCCCATACGGGGGAGCGCGCGCCGACCGCGCCTGGAGGGAACGCCGTGACATCCCCGGGATGGCAGAAGCAGGGACGCACGTGGCTTCATCCGACGTGCATCTTCTTCGTGGTGGAGAGCGAGGTGCCCGAGCTCGTCGCCGGGCGGAGCGGAGCCCTCGAGTACCAGGTGATGCGCGGCGGCGGCGACGACTCCGCGGGGCTTCCCCTCGTCACGTTCGGAAGCCTCGACAAGGCGATCGAGGAAGCAGAACGGCGTCACCGCCTCCAGTCGCAGGGGCCGCGCGGTCCGGATTGATCCCCTCTGTTCATGGACCGGGGGGACTAGCCCCCGACACCTTTTTGGGAGTAGGCTGGCCACGACACGCCCTCGGGACGGCGACACAGAGGAGTATCCAGATGAGGACGAACGAGCTGCGATCGGGAAGGACGGGCCGCCGGACTGCGATGGGGGCCTGGCTGGCCGCCGCTGCGCTGGCCTTCGCGCCCGGACTCGCGGACGCCAAGCCGAAGTTCGTGCCGCCGCCGCCCCCGCCTCCTCCCCCGTGGTTCCAGTACTCCGTGCCCTTCAGCTGCGGCACGAACGCCGCCGGCGGGTTTCGGGCCGTGCCGGGCGACTACGCCGTCGCGGTGAACGTCATGAACACGACCGACGGGTGGGCCCACGTCCGCAAGCAGGTGCGGCTCACCTACCCGCCCGGCGCGGAGAATGCCGGAGACGTGTCGGACTTCGTGAAGGAGATCCTGGCGCCGGAGCACGCGATGCAGGTCAGCTGCGACGAGGTGTCGAGCGAGTTCGCATTTCCGAGCGCGCTCCCCGCATTCGTGCAGGGCTTCCTCGTGATCCGGACCAACGTGTATCTCGACGTGAGCGTCTCGCACATGGTCGCCGGACCGGACGGCAGCGTCTCCCAGGACGTCGAGGTCGTGGTCGGGCGACCCATCGGCAACCGTGACTACGTGCAGGACGGCGAGGCCGGCACCCTCGTGATCTGCCACCGCCCGCCGGGCAACCCGGAGAACGCGCACACGATCGAGATCGGCGCCTCCGCCTGGCCCGCGCACGCGGCGCACGGCGATACGAAGGGCGGCTGCCCGTCGGGCCACTGAGGACTTCGCTCGCGATTTGACCGCCCTCGGGGGGAAATTCGCACGTGTCCTGCGTGACACGTGGGGCCTCTCCAGCTATACATTTGTCGTTGGGAAGGGGAGACCTGAGGAGGTCGCCCCATGTCCCGTTCGCCTGCCGCTCGATCCACGCGGCTATTGGTCGCCTCCACGCTCGCGCTGATCACCCTCGGGGCCCAGCCCGCCTTCGCGACGGCCTTCGGGTTCGGCTGCATCACGAACAACAACGCTGGCGACTGCGCCATCGGCCAGGCTCAGACCTCCGTGGACGTGACGTCGCCCGGCGCGGGCCAGATCCAGTTCCAGCTGAAGAACGTCGGCGCGGCGCAGTCCACGATCGCCGGCGTCTACTGGGACGACTCATCGCTCCTCGACTCGATCGCGAGCATCAGCTCCGTCGGCGTCTCCTTCGCCGAGAACGGCTCCCCGCCGGACCTGCCGGGCGGGAACTCGATCGTCCCGGCCTTCAGCGCCGACTTCCGTGTGAACGCGAACGCCCCGCCGCCCCAGAACGGCGTGAACCCCGGCGACGTGCTCGACGTGGTGTTCAACCTCGGGAGCGGCGTCGCGCCGGCCGACGTGATCACGGCGCTGAACTCGGGCGCGCTCCGCGTCGGCCTGCACGTGATCAACTTCGCGAGCGGCGGGAGCGAGAGCTTCGTGACGGTGCCGGTCCCGGAGCCCTCGACGCTCCTGCTGGGGGCCGTCGGCCTCGCCGGCCTTGCTGCGGTCGCCCGTCGCCGGAGCGCGTAGCCACTGCTGCCGAGGCGGCGACGTTGCGTCTGCTCAGCCGGCGGGTCGCGCCGCGCCGAACTGGCGTAGCCCCGCGAAGAGGACGAGAGCCCCAAGGGTCGCATTGGCGATTCCGCGACCTCGCTACCGGGTCGCCTCGGTCCGCCGAAGGCCGAACGTGCTCACATGGAGTGGAAGACCGATCGTGCAACGACGATCGCCATCAGCCACAGGAACCCGGCGATCTGGAGGAAGAAGAACCCGAACCGAACCGAGACAATCGCGTTCGTCTGCTCGAAGCTCACGTGGACCAACGATTGCGCGATGCGCGCAGCGAGGATCGCGATCGAGACCGCGCTCGCCACCGTCGAGTCGATCCCGCTCGCGTGCAACGCCATGACGATGACGCCGAACACGGGAAGGTTCTCGATGCAATTCGCGTGCGCGCGCATCGCGCGCTTGTACCAGTCCTCGCCTTCGATCCGATCCGCCTGGAAGTCCCGGATCGGGACCCGGCCGGTGAGGATCCGGCTCCAGCGATAGACCCCCACCGTGCCGAGCAGCAGCAGCACGGTCCAGGCAGCGAATCCGAGCAGCGCCCAGAGCGGAACCGTCACGTCATACCTCCCGGCGGCGGAAGGGTCCGCCAAAGACGCGAGACGGGACGTGAGGACGTGGGATCGGCAACAGGAACATGCGCCGCCGACGGCCCCACGGCCCCAGCCGGCCCCTCACGTGGACTGGCAAATGCACCTCCGGCCAGCGACTCTCACCGGAAAGCGCCAGGTACTCGGAGGCTGACAACAGGACCGCGACGGGTTGTCCGCGGCGCGTGATTCGTACCGCACGTCCATGCTCCGCGGTCCGGATCAAGCGCGCCAGGTTCTGGCGTGCCTCGGCGACGGAGTAGCTCCTTTCAGCCATGTTCGAGCTCCATGTACAGATATCTGTACATGTATGCTTCGACCTCTCGCATGCCGCAACATTCTTGCCGTGAGCAGACAGCGGCGACGTTGCGTTTCGGCAGACGCGCGTGATTGATCGCTTCGCGGACACGCCCGGGCTCGCACCGTTCCGTCTCGCGAGAGGTCTGCAGTATCAAGGTTCGCTCTGGGGGAGCAGCGCTCGCTCCTCGAGAGTCGCCGATCTGGACGCGCTGCTTGCGCCGCCGGACGGGCCTCTACCGCATCTCCGCCGGACTCGTCTCCCGTGCGTCGCGCCCCGCCGGCGACCGGTTTCGCCGCCGGCGGTGATCTCGTAGCTTTCAACCCGGCGCCGGCCGGGGGGAACGTGGGCGAGACACGGGTCGATCTCGAGCACCTCCTCGAAGACATCCGCGATGCATATCCCGGTTCGCTCGAGGAGACCATCGTCACGGAGATCGTGGCGAATTCTCTCGACTCGGGCGCGACCCGGATTCGGCCCGAAACCGATCCCGCGAGCGTCACCCTCGTGGTGGTGGACGACGGCTCGGGCATGGCCCGACGTGAGCTCGCCCGATACCACGACATCGCCGCCAGCACCAAGGGCCGCGGTGAGGGCATCGGCTTTGCCGGCGTCGGCATCAAGCTCGGCATCCTCGCTTCGGAAGAGGTGTTCACCGAGACGCGGCGCGGCAAGACCCACGTGGCCACTTCGTGGCGGCTCGCGTCGCGGCACAAGGCACCCTGGCGCTGGGTGGAACCGGCGGGGCTCGTCGCTGGCCGCGGCACCGCCGTCAAGCTTCGTCTCCGGAACCCGCTCTCGCCGCTTCTCGAGCGCGGCTTCCTCGAGGAGGCGCTGGTCCGGCACTTCCCGAGCCTCTTCGATCCGGTCTTCGACGAGGTCCTCGCGGCGCACTATCCGCAGGGCGTTCGCTTCGAAGTCAACGGGCGCATGCTCCCGCGCGAAGCGCACGCTGGAGATCGGGCAGTCCTCGCGATCCGTCTCGGCCGCAAACGCAAGCCCGCGCTGGTGGGGGTTCTATCGCGTGCGACCGCACCGCTCGCGGAAGAGAAGCCAGGCGTCGCCGTCGCGACGCTCGGCAAGGCGATCAAGCGCGGCTGGGACTGGCTCGGTCTCTCGCCGGGTGATGCGAGCCGGATCACCGGGCTGTTCGAGGTACCGGGCCTCGCCGAGTGCCTCACGCTCAACAAGGCGGACTTCATCCGCACGGGACCCCGCGGCGCGACGTACCTCGGGTTCCGGAAGGCGATCCAGGAGGCCGTCTCCGCGCAGCTCACTGCGTGGGGAGATTCGCCGGCCGCGGCCATCGAGGAGGCGCGGCAGCGCAGGACCCGCCCCATGGAGCGGGATCTCGCCGCAGTTCTGCTGGATCTGACGGACGACTTCCCGTTGGTGGCGTCGCTGGTCGAGCGGCGGGCCGGCGGACAGAAGCGACTGCCCATCGGGCGTGGCGGAACTGGCGACATGCCCGGGAGCACTTCCGTCGCGCTCGGTGCTGGCGGCACCGCTGATCCGAGCCGGGCGCATTCGAGGGGCCCGGAAGAGGCGGCATCTCCCGTGGTGAGGGCGGAGACATCGATCGATGGAACCGAGCCCGCGGAGTCGAGCCCTGGTACCACCGGGCCGTGCGGCGCAGCAGGATCCGTCGCATGGCCGACGGCCGCCGGCCGGCGCCGGCCGGCACATCTCGGCCTCGCGATCCGCTTCGAGAGCCGGGCCGGCGACGATTCGCTCGGCCGCCTCGTGGACTCGACGGTGTGGGTGAACGAGAGCCATCCCGCCTACCGCAGGGCCGCCGCCACGCGCTCGGACGGTTATCACCTAGCGCTCTGCGTGGCGCTCGCGCTGGCGCCCCTCGCCGTCGAGCCGGCGCAGAGCCAGGACTTCGTGACGGCGTTCCTCACGCGCTGGGGAGCGGCGGTGGAGCGCCCCGCGCGCGGGCCCGGTGCCCGAGGCACGAGGCCGCGGCGGGAGCGCGTGCGGAGGCGAAGCAGCGCATGACGACGCGACCGACGGCCGAGCTCACGCTCGCCGATCGGCTCTCGCATCTGACGCCGGCGCAGGCCCTCCGGTTTCTCGGGCGGGAGGGCCGCGCGCTCCTGCGCGCGGGCGGCGCGCTCGAGATCCGCATCGACGAGCAGGTGCGGCTCGACACCGATCGGCTTCACCTCCGCCTCGCCGATGCGGAGGTGACCGTGTCGGTCGCCCCGGGTGAGCGGATCGGCCTCGCCGTCCATTGCAGCATCTGCGCTCGCCCCTGCGAGCATCAGGGCGCCGTGCTCGCGCTCGTGCTCGAGGAGAAGACGGCGCTCGGGCTCGCCGCGCCGCCTCGGGAGCGCGTGGCCGCCCCCGATCTCTCCGAGGCCGAGCTCGTCGCGCGCGCCGTCGCCGAGCGCCTCGCGCGCGCCCGCTCCGAGCGCATGACGATCCGCAGCGCGGACCCGCGCGTACCGTGGACGAACTATGAGGTGACCAGCGCGGCCAGCGGCCGGACCCATCGCGTGGCGCTTCGTAGCCTCGAGCGCGGTGCGTCCTATTGCTCGTGTCCCGATTTCCGGAAGAACACCCTCGGCACCTGCAAGCACGTGCTGCGCGTGGTGGGCCTCGTCCGCCGGCGCTTCTCTCCCCCGGCGCTGCGCCGCGCGCCGGAGCGGGCGGGCTTCTCGCTTCACGTCGTCTACGGGGAAGAGCGCTCGCTCCAGCTGGCGTTCCCATCGCGGCGCCTTCCGCCGGCGGTCCGTGCCATCGCGGCGCCACTCGCGGGTCGCGCGATCGAGGATCTCGACGACCTGCTCGCTCGCCTGCGAAGGCTCGAGGCGCTGGGCGAGATCACCACCGTCCACCCGGACGCAGAGGACCTCGTCCGCGAACGCCGGACGCGGGAGCGTCTTGGCATGCTCGCGGCGGCGATCCGGAAGGATCCCGCTCAGCATCCGCTGCGCCAGGAGCTCCTGGCCGTCGAGCTCCTCCCGTACCAGCTCGACGGCATCGCCTTCGCGGTGGGAGCGGGCCGGGCGATCCTGGCCGACGAGATGGGCCTCGGAAAGACGATCCAGGGCATCGGGGTGGCGGAGCTCCTGCGGCGCGAAGCGGGGATCGAACGCGTGCTCGTGATCTGCCCGGCGTCCGTCAAGGCGCAGTGGCGGAGCGAGATCGCGCGCTTCTCGGGCCTCGGCGTCCAGCTCGTCCTCGGCAGCGCCAGCGATCGCGTCCGGCTGTACCGTGAGCCCGTCTTCTTCACGGTCTGCAACTACGAGCAGGTGCTGCGCGACTTCCAGGCCATCGAGACCGCGCGCTTCGATCTCGTGATCTTCGACGAGGCCCAGCGCGTCAAGAACTGGGAAGCGAAGACGAGCCGACTCGTGAAGGCGCTCCGATCGCCGTTCGCGCTCGCGCTCTCGGGAACCCCGCTCGAGAACCGTCTCGACGAGCTCTACTCGGTCGTCGAGCTCGTGGACGAGCGGCTCCTCGGGCCGGCCTTTCGCTTCTTCCACCGCCATCGCGTGCAGAGCGAGCGCGGCGCGACCCTGGCCTACCGCGAGCTCGCGGCCCTGCGCGAGCGCCTCGCTCCCGTGCTGCTGCGCCGCACGCGGCGCCAGGTTCAGGAGGACCTGCCCCCGCGGACGACGGAGGTGGTGCGGATCGCTCCCACGGAGGCCCAGGCCCGGCTCCACGGCTCCCACATGCAGACCGTGGCGGCCATCACGCGCAAGCGATTCCTCACGGAGATGGATCTGCTGCGCCTGCGCACGGCCCTTCTCATGTGCCGGCTCGCGGCGAACGGTTCAGCGCTGGTGGACGGACAGGAGCCCGGCCACTCGAGCAAGCTCGAGCGTCTCGGCGAGCTCCTGGAGCAGCTCCTGGCCGAGCCGGAGCGCAAGATCGTCCTCTTCTCGGAGTGGACGCGGATGCTCGATCGCGTCGAGCCGCTCCTCCGGCGGCGCCGCGCGCGCTTCGTCCGCCTCGACGGTTCGGTGCCGCAGCGCAGCCGGCAGTCGCGGGTGGACGCCTTCCAACGCGATCCCGCCGTGCGCGTCTTCCTCTCCACCAACGCCGGCGCCACGGGGCTCAACCTCCAGGCGGCCGACACCGTCGTGAACGTGGATCTTCCGTGGAACCCGGCCGTGCTCGAGCAGCGCATCGGACGTGCTCACCGCATGGGCCAGCGCCGGCCGGTCCAGGTCTTCCTGCTCGTCACCGAGAGCACGATCGAGGAGAACCTCCTCGCCACGCTGGCTGCCAAGCACGAGCTTGCGTCCGCGGTGCTCGATCCCGACTCCGACGTGGATGCCCTCGATAGCCTCGGCAGTATCGAGCAGCTGCGAAACCGTCTCGAGGTGCTCCTCGGCGCGCGCCCGGAAGCTCCGCCGGAGGCGCCCGCGGTCGCCGGCGGCGACGCGCCGGCGGCGGAGCAGCGGGCGCGCATCGCGCGCGCAGGTGGTGCCCTGGTTGCGGCGGCCTTCTCGTTCCTGGGAGAGATGCTCCCGCGCGGGACGGAGACGGGCGCGAGCGTAGAGCTCGCGCGCGGGATCCAGGAGCGACTGGCCGGCTGCCTGGAGCAGGACGCGGATGGCGCGCTTCAGCTCCGCGTGACGCTCCCGGACCGCAGCGCGCTCGATGCGCTGGCAGGTGTGCTCGCGCGGGCGATGACCGGGCCGGTGCCGGACGCGTAGAGGCGACCAGTGTCGCTCGCTGCGATTCGCGGCGGTTGCAGTGTGGTTGCAACGGATCGAAGGGCGGGGTGCGCCGAGCGGGCGGACCGTTTGCACCAGCGCGTTACGGATGAGCGATTCAAGCGAGCATTCTACGTCCGAGGAGGGATGTTCGCGGAGAACCCGCGGAGAACGAGAGCGGCCTCGGAAGCTGTAGCCGGCTGGGACGGACCAAGGAACGGTCGGTAACGTGCCACCGCTCGCACCGAACCGTTCGAGCAATGCGCCCAGCCCAACGCCTCGGTCCTCGCGCGCGCCTTCTCCCCAACGCTCGAACCGCGCGATCCCATCGATCGCCAGGGTGCGCCTCCGGTGGGGGATGGGTCGCCGCTGCCTGCCCTCGCCGCCCCCTGCCGCCCGCCGCAGGGCACGAGACGCAAGCTCGCGCTATTCCTCGGTGTCGGGGTTCCCCGTCAACCGGCGGGTCGTAGGTTCGAGTCCTACCCGGGGAGCCACATCCTTCCGATCCGGTGCGGTTCTCCCACCGGCTCCGTCGTCGCCGCCGGCGAAGATCGCTGCATGACCGCAGCGCCGAGGCTGGCCATGAAGATCACGGACGTGCGTCCGATTCTCCTCACCTCGAGCTATGGGCTTCCGGGCGCCCACATCGGCCGGAGGAGCGCCTGCTTCGTGCAGGTCGAGACGGACGCGGGAATCACCGGACTGGGCGAGACGTATGCCGGCGTGTACGTCCCCGAGATCGCGGCCCAGATCGTCGAGTTCTTCAAGCCGCACCTGGTCGGTCGCGACGCGCTCAATCCGAACGATGCCCATCGAGCGGTCACCTGGGTCTCGAGCTACTTCGGTCGGACCGGGCTCACCGTGATGGTTCTCAGCGCGATCGAGAACGCGCTCTGGGACGTGCTCGGGAAGGCGAAGGGCCTTCCCGTCCATCGGCTGCTCGGCGGGGCCATCCACGACCGTCTGCCGCTGTATGCGAGCGGCGGCACGCCGACGCTGAGCCTCGAGCAGCTCGTTGCGCAGGCGAAGGGCGCACGAGCGCAAGGCTTCCGGGGCTTCAAGCTGCGCGCGAACTTCTTCTCCTACCAGCCGGAGGCCGAGGCCGTGCGCGTGGCCGCCGTGCGTGAAGCGATCGGGCCGGAGATGTCCCTCGCGATCGATGCCGTCCAGAGCTTCAACGTCAGGCCGTGGTCGATCAAGCAGGTCGTACGGATGCTCGAGATCCTCGAGCCCTACGACCTCGCGTGGGCCGAGGAGATGTTGCCGCCCTACGACCCTGAGCCCTACGCCGAACTGCGTCGGATCGTGCGGACCCCGATCTCCGGCGGCGAAGGGATCACGACTTCCATCCAGTTCGACCAGTGGCTTCGCGCGGGGGCATTCGATCTGGCTCAACCGGACGCGACGATCATCGGAGGCATCTCCGAAGCACGCCGTGCCTGTGAATCGGCCGCCGCTCGCGGGGTCCAGGTGGCGCTTCACGTATGGGGCTGCGCCCCGGCGCTCGCCGCGAACTATCACCTGGCGTTCACGCTACCCAACTGCGTGATGCTCGAATGCCCCATCATGAACAATCCCCTCCAGACCGAGCTGTTCGTCGAGCCCCTCGTCGTCGAAGACGGCCACGTTCTGCCACCGCGAGCTCCCGGCCTCGGGATCGCGCTCACCGACGAGATGCTCTCGAAGTACCGGTATCTCCCCGGGAGCGCGAGCCTCTTCGGATAGCGCCCTCAGCGACCGCGCAAGCCGAGCTGACGGGGCGCGGCACTACGCGCGCTGGGCAGGAGGCGACCTCTACCGGCCGCCAATGCAGCTCGAGGAGGGCGAGGTCCAGGCGGACCTCCTCGCGAGACTCGTCGTCGAGTCTCACCAGACTCCCACCATTTCGGAGATCGCCGATTCCGACGAAGACGCAACCCATGGAATCAGCGAGGGAACTTGGGGTGAGCGACGGGGTTCGAACCCGCGACCTCCAGGGCCACAACCTGGCGCTCTAACCAGCTGAGCTACGCCCACCGTGAAGCGAAGAGAGAGGCTATCGGCCGCCGGGCGCGGGTGCCATCGTCCGCGATGGCGCGCTGCTAGGTTCGCCCTGCGCGCCCCGGTAGCTCAGAGGACTAGAGCGGTCGCCTTCTAAGCGACGGGTCGCAGGTTCGAATCCTGCCCGGGGCGCCAGCGAAGTTCCCGCGCGCGTCAGGCGCTCCCGGCTCGTCCCGCCGACCGCCGTGCTGACGCGACCCGAGCCATGCGACGTGAACGCGAGCGGCACCTGCTCGCTCGCGGACGCCTCGATCGTGCGTCGCAGCCTGCTCGTCCCGCCGCCGGCGGCCGTCACCGCATCGGCGAGCGTCACGCGGCCGTCGCCGTGCACGTCGCCACACTGGCACGCGTCGCCGATGCCGTCGGGGGCGCTGCCGCGCCGATCCCGCCGTGATCGGCCTGCGCGGGGTCGGCACGCCTCGGGTCGCATCCCGACGAAGAACGTCGTCGGCCCGGAGAAAACGCGACCGACCTCACCCTGGAGGCCGAAACGGAGCACCTCGACGGGAGGTGCGCAAGACTGGATGTCCTCTTGCGGCCGAGGTATCACGTCCGCCGGTGAGGCCGGCCCGCGCGCCAGGGGGATTCGATGAAGGTCCAGCACCAACTCTCCCGAATCGCCTGTGCCCTGCTGGCCTCGGGGCTGGCTCTGCCTGCGGCAGCGGCAGACAGGGCGCCCAAGGCAGAAAGGGCGGACAAGGCGGACAAGGACTCGGGCGTCTACATGAACGTCGACGTTGGCGTGAATTGGGCCGAAGACGTGCATGTGAACGTCGAAGGCATCTCCGGCAACGCCGACCTCGACGTCGGATCGCGGCTCGGCATCGGCGTCGGGTACAACTTCAACAAGTACCTGGGCGTCGAGTTCGACACCGGCTGGCTCTGGAACGAGTTCTCCTCGACCGACAGCTCGCTCTCGCACCTGCCCTTCATGTTGAACGGCGTGTTCCGCTACACGAACGAGACCGGGTTCGAGCCCTACGTAGGCGGGGGGATCGGCGGCTCCGTCAACATCGTCTACCTCGACGACTTCGGGATCAATGACACGGACTCGGAGTTCGACTTCGCCTGGCAGGCGTTGGCCGGGCTTCGTTATCGGTTCCGCAACCACATGTCCGTCGGTGTCGGGTACAAGTACTTCGGCACGACGGACAGCGGCTATCACCTCGACGGCGTCCACGTGAAGCTCGGCACCTCGAACAACCACACGCTCGACTTCCAGTTCAACGTCCAGTTCTGAGGCTTCTCTGCGATGCGCCGGGAAGGGCCATGGACCGCGGAACCGCTCGCCGTCTGATCGCCATCGCGCTCGCCGTGTTCGCGGTGTACCGCCTTCTCGCGCTGCTTCCCCTCCTCGACGCGGGCCCGGTCGGCGCGTGGTCGTTCGCCGGGCGGCTCGTGCAGGCCGTGGTCGCTGCGATCGCGGCGGTGGGCGTCTGGCGCGGCGCCGGCTGGAGCCCCGGCGCCGTGATCGCGCTCGGCGCCGCAATCGCCGTCACCGCTCTCGGCGACGCGCTCCTCGTCGGCATCCTCGCGCCGCTCGAGGCCCTGGTCCGCGCGGTCGTGGCGCTCCTCGCAACGCTGCTGCTCGCACAGCTGCTTCGACGTCCGCCGCTGGCCTGAGGCGATCGTCTACGGGAGTCGGAGGTCCATCACGGGACGGATCTCCACGCCCCCCCTGGCTGCGAACGGGATGCGCGCGGCGATGTCGATCGCGTCGTCCAGGCTCTTGGCGTCGATCACGTAGTAGCCGCCGAACTGCTCCTTGGTCTCGGCGTACGGTCCGTCGCTGACCAGCCGCCTGCCGTTCTCGAGCCTGACCGTCGTGGCGGCCGACGTCGGAGCGAGCCCGCCACAGCCGCGGTACGCCCCCGCCCTGCGCAGCTCGCGTTCGAGCTGTTCGTGGCGTTCCATGATCGGGGCCATCTCCGTCTCGGTCTTCCCCGTCCATCCCGACTCGTCCGCGTAGATCAGCAGCATGTAGTTCACGGTTCCCTCCTCGGGGCAGGAGCGCCCTCTCCCAGTGTGATCGAACCGGGGAGGGCCGGATCGACAACGTGTCGACGTGCTTCCGCTTCACGGGTTGCCCCCGCGGGTGCGAAACGCGCGTTCTCGTGAGCGGGATCACTGCGTCGGACCACGAGCCGGCCGATCCACGAGGAAGACCCTGCCCCATCTGGAGGAATCCTTTGGCCCAAGCCAGGGACGTGCTGCTGCTCGGCTCGTCCGCCCCGCCGCTCGAGCTCCTGCGTGCGCGCCTCGCGCGCCTCGGCTACCGCACGATCCCGGCCAAGACCCCGGAGCAGGCGCAGATGCTGCTGCGGATCTCGCGCGGCGCGATCGGCGCCGTGGTGATCCCGCCCGAGCTTCCCGTCGTCGACCTGCGACGCACGATCCGCTTCCTCTCCGACGTCGCGCCCGGGGGCGATCTCTGGTTCCTCGCCGCGGGCCCGACGCCACCGCCCGAGGAGCGCGCCCGCCTCCGATCCGCCGGTGTGTCGTACTCGCTGTTCGAGCCGCTTCACGACCACACGCTCCGCTTCCAGATCAACCGGGCGCTCGCCGGCTCCGCGGTGGTGAGGGGCGAACGCCGCAGCGTGCGCGCACCGACGAACTGGGAGGCCCCCGTCTGGATCGAGGGGCGCCGGAAGATCGCGCACGTCTACAGCGTGTCGGCGGGCGGCGCGTACCTCGCGACCCCGACGCCGTCGCCCCGGGGCGCCCGGCTCGAGGTCGAGCTCCCGAACCTCGGTCCGCGCGCGCGGCTCACGTCGCGCGTCGTCTCGACGAACGTCCCGGGCAACCTCGCGACGAGCCGCCTGCCCGTCGGCATGGGCGTCGCGTTCGTGAACCCGCCGATGGACAGCGAAGCCGTCCTCCACATGTTCGCGCAGCAGCGTCTCGACTCGCTCGTGGTCTAGCCCCACTTCTCCACGCGCGCGTGTCAGAATGCGGCGACCCCGCAGGAGGACACCGCGTGACCACTCCGTTGCTCTGCCTCGCGATCGTCTGCTTCCTGCCCTACGTCTGGGGACCGTTCTCGATCCCCGCGCGAAGGGCGCAGCTCGGCCGGGTGGACAACAAGAACCCGCGCGCGCAGCAGGCGCAGCTCACGGGGCTCGGGGCGCGCGCGCTCGGCGCGCACAAGAACGCGTTCGAGGCCATCGCCGTGTTCGCCCCGGCCGTGATCGTCGCGCATCTGTGTGGGGCGGACCCCGTGTGGTCGGCCCGGCTCGCGGTCACCTTCCTCGTCTGCCGCGTGCTGCACGGCGTGTTCTATCTGACCGACGTCGATCTCGCGCGCTCCGGCGTCTTCGGAATCGCGATGGCCTGCGCGCTCGGGCTGTTCGTGCTCGGCGGGGCAGGCGGGCTAGAGCGCGTCAGCGGGCCGGGGCGAGCACGTCGCCCGCGCCGCGAAGCGGCCTTCCCACGCGCACGACGACGTACCGCTCCGGCGGCACGGGCCCGAACACGAACGGGAGCGGACCCCAGAGGCTGCTGTAGAAGCCCGCGCCCGCGTGACCCGAGAGCAGCGTCAGGCCGCTCGACGAGGGGACGCTCAGGTCCTCCACCACGGTGACCGCGTCCCACGGAAGCGCGCGGCCGCCCCCGCCGGACACGTTCTCCGGAACCGCGAGGAGGTCGCCGGGCGAAAGGACGTCGCGCCCGAGATCGACCGCGTGCGCGCCGGCCGCCTCGGCATAGAACTGGAAGCCCCAGTGGCCGAGGAAGCGCAGCGGCGCGGCGGCGCTCCCATGACGCTGCGCGAGCGCGATCGCGACGTCGCGGTTCGTCGTGGCGAGCCGGGCGTCGGCGTAGAGCAGCGCGAACGCGAGCGCAGCGGCGGGAGCGAGGGGCGCGAGCCGGCGCCAGCCCCCGCGCGGCGCGCCGTCGCCCTGCGTGCGCGCGCGCTCCTCGAGCCGCCGGACCACGAGCACGCCCACCACTGGGACGACGCCGATCAGCGAGCGCGCGCTCACGGTCCAATTGAGGGCGGTCGCGAAGACGAACGTGCCGCCGACGAGGAGTGCGAGCAGCAGGGCGTCGGCGTCGCGGCGTGCGCGCAGGTCGAGGAGCGCCAGCGCGAGCACCGATCCGCCCGCGAGGACGAGGACCGACGCCTGGAGCGCGAACGCGAAGGCGCCCGCCGCCGACGCGTGTGTTGCCCGGTCGCCGAGGGCGCCGCTCGCACCGAATGCAAGCGTCAGGGCGGCCGCAGCGAGTGCGCCCGCCGCGAGCACGCGGGGCGGCCACAGCCGGTGCGCGAAGAAGGCCGCGGGCGCCGTGCCGCCGCCGAGGAAGGCGAGCCCCGCCAGGAGGTCGCGCGGGGCCAGGCCCGCCCCGGCGTTGCGCTGTTCGAGCGCGTAGCTCCCGGCTCCGAGCAGGAGCCCGTGTCCGTAGGCGGCGCGCGTCCACGCGTCGTAGCCGACGAGCGCCACGAGCGGGAGAGCGAGCCAGAGCAGCTTCCCCGAAGCGCGCCGCTCACGCGCGACGGTGTAGGCGGCGAGCAGCGGCAGGAGCGCCGCACCGAAGTACTTCGAGAGCGCGGCTGCCGCGGCGAGGAGGGCCGCACACGCGAGCAGGCCTGCGCGGCCGGAGTCGAGACCGCGCAGCCACAGCGCGATCGCCCAGCAGAAGCACGCGAGCATGGGCACGTCGCTCGACAGGTTCGCCGCGGTCACCACGAATGCGGGCGCCAGGACGGCGATCGCCGTCGCGAGCAGGGCATCGCCGCAGAGCCTGCGCGCGATCGCGTGGATGCCGAGGGCCGCGGCGATCGCGGGGATCAGGAAGCCGAGATGCAGCGCGCGCTCGGAGCCCCCCAGCGTCGCAGTGATCGCCGCCGCCAGATAACCGGAGAGCGGCGGGTTCTGCATCTGCTCGGAGAGCGGCGCGAGCCGCCCGTGCCAGTTGGCGTCGAAGCCGTAGAAGTCGGCGGGATGCGCGACGATCTGGCGGGCGACCCACACGGTGACCGGGTCGTCCACGTGCAGGGGCCGATCGACGAAGGGCGCGAGGAGAGCCGCGACGCAAACCGCCACCGCGACGCGGTGCCGCACTTCTCCGGCGGACGCCCCCGCTGCGATCACGCCATCATTCTACCCGACACGGCGCGTTCCGAACGAGACGTCAGGTCGAGGGTGTCGCTCGATTCGCCTTCGAACGGCACGGCGTGAAGTAGATCCGGTCGAAGTCATCCACCGTCTCGCGGAAGTAGAGCGGGTGGAACGGCGCGCCGTCGGTCTTCCAGACGTAGGCGGTGGCGCTCGGCTGACGCGCCGGGTCCCAGCCCGGCGCGTCGTCCGGCGCGGAGCTGGCGCGGCTCCGGAACATCAGCGTGTCGTAGAGCCCGAGCATGAAGTCCCGACGCTCCGGCAGGTAGAGCGTGTTCGGGGACCCGCCCGCGTGCACGACGATCTCGTCGTCGAGCCCGCTCCGCACGAGCTCGCGGATCTCGAGCGCCGAGAGCGGTACGTCGTCGCTCCCCGTCAGATGGACGTTGTACTCGGGATCGAAGACGCCCCACTTCCGTTCCGGCTCGAGCCAGGCCTCCACCACGACGTGGACCTCGCCGCGGGAGTTCCCGAGCGCCACGCGCCGCGCGAAGCCGCCGGCGGCCTCGATCAGCTGGGCGAGCACGACGGCGAGCTCGCCCCCCTCGATCGACGCCCCCCGATCCGCCGCGTCGAGCAGCTCCACCAGCCCCCGGTCGCGCTCCCAGAACGGCCACGGCGCGGAAGCGGTGGCCGACGAGAAGCGGTCGCGCAGGAAGTCCGTGTACAGCGCGTAGGTCTCGCGCCGGTGCGGAGGCTCCGAGAACAGGCGGGCGAGCCGCGGGTCGGAGCGGATCGCGGCGAAGGCCGCGGAGTCGACGTCCTCGCAGGTGTAGGGCAGGTCGCTCGAGCAGTTGCACGGCGGAGCCGCCGCCCGCGCGCGCCCGCGAAGCTCCGCGACGCGGGCCAGCGCGCGCGCCGCCACGCCGCTGACCGCGCTGCGCAGGCGCACGCGCTCCGCGGCGTCGGTGTGGGCCCATGCGTTCGCCGCCGCAGCTGCGCTCGCGATCGCGAGCAGGAGCACGAGGACGCGCACCGACGGGAGGCGCCGCCTCGTCCGGCGCCGCCGTCGGTACACGATCTGCGGTCGCTGCTTGAGGGGCATGGTCGGCACCTCCAGCCTCGCGACGCGTCGGCGCCGAGCGCCGTCAGCGCAGCTTCGCGATCACCGTCTCCGCGAAGCGCTCGAGGGCGCGCTCCTTGGTCGCGAGGGCGTTCGGGTCTCCGCCGTACAGGTACCACGGGAGGGTGATCAGGTCTGTGACGCCCGTCTCCTCGAGCCGTCGATAACCGTCGAGATCCGACACATCCGTGCACACGACCTTGATCTCGAACGGGAGCTGCGCGCGACCTGCCGCCTCGCGTAGCCCGTGCAGCTCGGCGATGAAGCCCTTCAGCTCGGACTCGCGGTTCATCACCGAGACCCAGCCGTCGCCGAGGCGCGCCGCGCGACGCAGGCCCGCAGGCGACAGTCCGCCGACGTAGATCGGCACCGGCTCCGTCGGCGCCGGGCTCATCTGGAGCCGGTCGAAGTCGTAGTGGCGGCCGTGGTGCTCGACCATGCCTCCGCCCAGGACCGCGCGGATCACCTCGATGGCCTCGTCGGCCCGCCGACCCCGACTGGCGTACTCCTGCCCGCACCAGGCGAACTCCTCGGGGATCCAGCCGAGCCCGACGCCGAGGCCCACGCGGTTGCCGGAGAGCACCGCCGCGGAGCCGACGGTCTTCGCCACCAGCAGCGGATTGCGGATCGCGAGCTTCAGCACGTTCGTGTAGAAGCGGAGCCTCGTCGTGACGGCCGCCATGGCCGGGATCGCGACCCAGGGCTCGATCCACGGCGTGTCGCCGCTCCAGAAGCGGCTCCCGTCGTCCGTGTAGGGATACGGCGCGGACACCCGTTCGGGAAAGAACACCGAGTCGGGCACGGCGATCGCGTCGAAGCCGCAGCGCTCCGCGGCCATCGCGAGGGGCAGCATCTGCGCCGGGTCGACCATCGCCAGCGCCACGGTGAACTTCATGACCACCTCCTCCGGAGCGGGTAAGCTCGCAGCCTCTTCGAGGAGGCCGCGATGATCCTGGATCGATTCCGCGTGACCGACAAGGTGGCGATCGTCACGGGCGCAGGCCGCGGCATCGGCCGCGGCATCGCGCTGGCGCTCGCGGAGGCCGGCGCGGACGTGGCGCTCGCCGCGCGCCGCCGCGACGTCCTCGACGAGGTCGCGGCGGGCGTCCGCAAGGTCGGGCGCCGGGCGCTCGTGGCGCCGTGCGACGTGAACGACCCGGCCCAGCTGGCGGCCCTCGTGGCGTCGACGGTGAAGGAGCTGGGCCCCGTCGACGTGCTGGTGAACAACGCCGGCGGGTCGCCGCCCTCCCCGGTGCTGCACACGACCGAGCAGGCGTTCGAGCAGGCCTTCCACTTCAACGTCACGAGCGCCTTCCTGCTGTCGAAGCTCGTCGTGCCCGGGATGCGCGAGCGGGGCGCGGGCGCGATCGTGAACGTGTCGTCGGCGCTCTCGCACTTCGTCGAGAAGGCGTTCGTTGCGTACGGCACGGCGAAGGCGGCCCTCAACCACATGACGCGTCTCCTGGCCTATGAGCTCGCGCCGAAGGTGCGCGTGAATGCAATCGCGGTGGGCTCGGTGGAGACCGACGCCCTCGGACCGTTCCTCGCCGCGCGGGCGGACATCCGCGAGAAGATGGAAGCGATGACGCCGCTGCGCCGAATCGGCGTGCCCGACGACGTCGCCGCGATGGCGCTGTACCTCGCATCGCCCGCGTCGAGCTGGGTGACGGGCAAGATCTTCGAGGTGGACGGCGGAACCGTCGCATCCAACTGGCCGCTCGATCTGTCGGGCGGCTGAGCGCCCCGCTCAGTCCGTCCAGGCGAAGCGCACGCCCTCGGGTCCATGCTGCTCGGCGAGGGCGCCGAGCGCGAGCACGCGGTCGACCTCCTCCGCCGCGAGCGTCGCGTCGACGCCCGCCGCCTGCGCCACGGCGCGCTTCAGCTCGCTCACCGGGTCGTCGCTGCGGAACGGCTCGAACCCCTCCATCACGTCGTCGAGCAGCAGCTTCCAGAGCAGCGACTGCCGCCGGCGGCGCAGGTACATCTTCTTCTCGAAGCCCTCGAGCTTGCCCTGCGCGTAGAGATAGTCCTGGTACTTGACGTACCGCTCCATCGTCTCGTCGTACTCGTCGGCCACCGCCTGGATCGCTGCAACGTCCGCGCCGGGCGTGCGCGTCACCACGTGGTTCGCGTCGTAGCGCGTCCAGTCGCTGGTCAGGATCTCGAGCCCGTACTCGCCGGCCTTGTCGCGCACCTCGGTGCCCGGGAACGGCGACAGGATGTGGAAGCCGTAGAGCGAGCCGAACTCCGAGTGGAGCTCGTTCGCGAACTCCACCGTCTTGCGCAGCGTCTGCTCGGTCTCGCCCGGCAGACCGATGATGAAGGAGGCGAGCGCGCTGATGCCCACGTCCTGGGTCATCCGCATCGCTTCCTTCACCTTGGCGAGGTTGGAGTTCTTCTTGACGAGGTCGAGCACCTCCTGGTTGCCGCTCTCCACGCCGAAGCAGATCGCCTGGCAGCCCGCCTTCGCCATCGTGGAGACGATCTCCGGGGTGATCGTGTCGACGCGCGAAAACGCGTTCCACCGGATGCCCGTGTTGCGGCGCACGAGCTCGCCGCAGACCGCGAGGAAATGCTTGCGGTAGAGCGTGAAGAGGTCGTCCTCGATCGTGATCTCGCGGAAGCCCAGCGCCGACAGCTCCTCGATCTCGTCCACGCACAGCGACGGGTTGCGGTAGCGCACCTTGCGCCCCGTCCACTGCGGCGCCGAGCAGAAGATGCACTCGTAGGGGCAGCCGCGGCTCGTGACGACGCTCGCGTGGCTGTCGAAGGCCAGGTAGCGGGCGAGCGGCACGAGGTCGCGCGCCGGGTTCGCAAGCGTGTCGAGGTCGTCCTCGAGGGGGCGTGGAGCCGTACGCAGGATCTTGTCGGTGGCGCGGTCGCGCGCCGCGAGGCCGCGCACGTCGCGCAGGTCCATGCGGCCGGAGAGGGCGCGCGCGAGCTCGACGATGGTGTGCTCGCCCTCGCCGATGCCGATGTAGTCGAGCGCCGGGAGATCGCGGAACGAGCCCTCGATCTCGAACGAGACGTGGGGACCGCCCATCGCGATCGGCACGGTCTCGTCGCACTTGCGCACCACCTCCGCGATCCCGTTCGCGATGTGGTGGTTGAGCGTGACCGAGGTGATGCCCACGAGCTCCGGCCGGAAGCGGGCCATCCGACGCTCGATCTTGTCGGGCGTGGTCCGCGCAAGGAGGAGATCGAGGATCTCCACCTCGTGCCCGTCGGCCCGGAGGGCGGCGGCGACATAGGGCAGCGTCACGAGCAGCCGCGGGAACTCCTCGAACGGGTACGACGGATTCACGAGCAGGATGCGCAAGGGGACCCCCTCCGGCCACGCCGCGCGGGCGGCGGGGTGCGCGCATTCTAGACGGGACAAGTCCCCGGAGTCACGAGGGATCCCGCGGGGCTCAAGCGCGACTTGCGGGCTTCCGATCGTCCTTCGAGAGGAGGCCCCCAGTGGGCGACACCCGCAGCGTTCTCCTGCTCGATGGGGCCAGCCATCGCCTGGCCCAGGTGGCCGAGCGCCTCCATGCGCTCGGGTTCTCCGCCGTGCGGGCGAAGACACCCGAGGAGGCGCTCCAGGTCATCGAGAGCCCCCGCTACGACATCCGGGCCGCGCTCCTCCCGCCCGATCTGCCGGTCACGAACCTCAGCGGGGCGCTCGGGGCGCTGCGCGAGCGCGGCGCCCGGCGGCTCGTGTGCGTCGGCGTCGGCGCGCGGCCCGGCCTCGAGGGCCTCGACCGGCTGCGGAGCGCCGGCGTCGAGCTCGCGCTGTGGAACCCGATCGACGACGCCACGCTGCGCTTCCAGATCAACCGCGCGCTGTCCGCCTTCCAGGGCGAGTCGCTGCGCCGCGAGGTGCGCGCTCCGCTCGACGCGCGCGTGCGCTTCTCGGCGGGCGGACGCCAGAAGGACGCGAACATCTACACCCTCTCCGCCCGCGGTGTCTTCCTCTCGACGCCGCGTCCGTCGCTGCGCGGGGCGAGCGTCGCCGTCGAGCTGCCGCTGCCGTCGGAGAACCTCGCCGTCGGCGGGCGCGTCCTCTACACGAACGTGCCCGGCAACCTCCAGAAGGCCGCCCTCCCGATCGGCATGGCCGTCGAGTTCACGGCGCTGACGCGCGAGGCGGAGGAATCGATCCGGCGCTCCGTGTCCCAGCGGGCCCTCGGCCTCGTCGTCTAGCCCCGCGGTCGGATCGCACGCCGCTTCCCGCGCTTCCAAGACTTCGTCACTTCCCGGATGCAATCCGCGGTTATCTTGTGATCGCCGGGACGGCGCAGCCTCCGCGGTGGAGGCGGCGTCGGCCCCCAATCCCGTTGTTCGTGACGGGAGCCCGGCGAGGCTCGATTCCAAGGAGGTACGAACGACATGGCGGCCCGAAAGAGCGCCAGGAGGACGGCGAAGAAGGCCGTCCGCAAGGCACGGGGCAAGGCGAAATCGGCCCTGGCGCCGTCCCGGCTGGATCGGCTGACGCGGGACCTGCCCCCGACGTTGCAGGAGTTCTCGAAGCAGGTGCGGCGGCGCCTGAACCAGCTGGAGTCCGAGATCGCGAAGGCCCAGACCGCCTATCGCAGGCAGTTCGCCCATCTGCTGCGGACGGCGAGCCATCGCCTCGGCGAGCTCGAGGCGAAGGGCGAAGGTGCCTGGCGGCGGCTGGCCGAGCCCGCCCGCAAGGAGGCGGTGCGGCTGCTCGGCCAGCTCGAGAAGGCGATCGCGCCGCAGGCGCGGTCGGCCAAGAAGGCCGTGCGACATGCCCGGAAGTCGGTCGACGTGGCGGCCGCGAAGATGGAGAAGGCCGTCGACACCGCCGCGGCGAAGGTCGAGCGCGCCGCCGCGGCGGCGGTCGCGGCGCTGCCGAAGCCTCCGCCCGTGCCACACCCGTCGCGCCCGTTCTCGCCGCCCTCGGACGGCGGGCCGGCCTAGCGGGGCGAGGCGCGCGTGCGCGGGCATGCGCGCCTCGCAACGTCGGCGATCGAGATCGCACCGCTTGGGGCGAGGGAGCGCGGCGCGGCGGTGGACCTGCTCGCGCGCGCATTCCAGGACAATCCGCTGAACCTCGCAGCGGTCGCGTCGCGGCGGGCGGGACGCCGGCGTCGCTCGAACGCGCACGGCATGCGGATGCTGCTGCCGACCGCGGCGACGCACGGCCTCGTGCTCGCGGCGTACGCGGGCGGGGCGCTCGCGGGTGTGCTCGTGGCGGCGCCCCCCTACGCCTATCCGTTCCCGCCGCCGCCGCTCGCCAGGCGGCTCGTGGGGGTGCTCGGGCAGGGCGTCCGCGTCGCAGCGCGCTGGCGGCAGGTTTTCGACGCGCTCGACGACCGCCACCCGGTCGAGCCCCACTGGTACCTCGGCACGCTCGGCGTCGCGCCCGAAGCGCAGCGCCGTGGCGTCGGCACCGCCCTCGCCGCCCGCTGGCTGGAGGGGGTGGACGCAGAGGGCCTTCCGGCGTGGCTCGAGACCGACCGGCCCGGGAACGTCGCGTTCTATCGGCGGCTCGGGTTCGCGGTCGCGGACGAGCTCGACGTGATCGGGGTCCACGTCTTCCGTCTGCGGCGCGCGCGCCGCGACGAAATCGGGTAAACCAGGGGACACGATGTTCGGCCGCCGACCCGACGCAACCCTCGTCCGCGACGTCTCCCCGCTGCGTCGCTTCATGCCCTTCATCTCGCCGCGGCGCAACGACTCCGTGGTCTACTTCGCGCAGGACATCGAGGTCGAGCGGGCGCTCGCGTTCGTGGACGAGAAGAACCGCTCGCGGCCGCCGGACCAGCCCATGACGCTGTTCCACCTCGTGCTGCGATCCCTTGCGCTCGTCCTGCACGAGAAGCCTCGCATGAACCGCTTCACCTCGGGCGGGAAGCTGTGGCAGCGCAACGGGATCTGGCTCACGTTCAGCGCCAAGAAGCGGCTCGACGAGGGCGCGCCGGTCGTCACCGTGAAGCGTCGGTTCGACTCGGACGAGACGCTCGACGAGATGTGCGACCGGCTCCTCGGCTCCATCCGCGTCTCGCGCAGCGACAAGAAGACCGCCGCGGACCACGAGGTGGGCCTCCTGCTCCGGCTCCCGGCCACCCTCGTCCACGGGATCATGTGGCTCGTGCGCTGGATCGACAGCCTCGGCCTCCTGCCCCGCGCCATGATCGAGTCCGACCCGATGTTCACCTCGATCTTCGTCGCGAACCTGGGCTCCGTCGGGCTCGAGGCGGCCTACCACCATCTCTGGGACCACGGCACGTGCCCGATCTTCTGCGTCGTGGGACGCATCAAGCGCGGGCCGGACGGCGGGCGACGGATCACCCTCAAGTACACCTACGACGAGCGCATCGAGGACGGCTTCAACGCCGCCCGCGGGCTCGAATTCGTGCGGGAGCGGCTCGAGAACCCGGAGAAGCTCTGACGTGGCCGGTGCGCCTCCGGGCGGCAGCCGCCGCAAGGACCCCTACCAGGTGCTCGGAGTGGCGCGCGACGCGAGCGACGACGCGGTCAAGAAGGCCTACCGCAAGCTCGCGCGGAAGCACCATCCCGACGTGAACCCGGGCGACAAGGCGGCCGAGGAGCGCTTCAAGGAGATCTCCGAGGCGTACGCCGTGCTCTCCGACGCAGAAAAGCGTCGCGCTTACGACGAGTTCGGCGAGATCGCGCTCGAGGGAGGGTTCGATCCCGAAGCCGCCCGCCGCGCGCGCGAGTCCTTCGGGCAGCGCTTCGGCGGAGGGCGCCCGGGCGGCTCCTCTGGGCCCGGCGGCGACGAGTACGCCTTCGGCGACCTCGACGACCTGCTCGGCGATCTCTTCTCGCGGCGCGGCTGGGAGGGCCGACCTGGCGGTCCGGGCGGCCCCGGCGGCGGGCGCCGGGGCCTCCGCGGCCCCGACGTGGAAGCGGAGGTCTCCCTCGACCTGCGCGAGGCGGCGCGCGGCGGCGAGCACCGGTTCACCCTCGCGCGGCCGGCCGCCGACGGGACGACGCGCAACGAGACCGTGACCGTGCGCATCCCCGCCGGCGTGGCCGACGGCGGCCGGATCCGGCTGCCCGGCAAGGGGGGCGAGGGCATCGGTGGGGGGCCGCCCGGCGACCTGCACGCGACGATCCGCATCCGACGCGATCCTGTGTTCCGTCTCGAAGGGCGCGACCTCCACCTCGACGCGCCGGTGACCGTCCGTGAGGCCGTGCTCGGCGCGAAGATCGAGGTTCCCACCCTCGACGGCCGCGCGACCGTGCAGGTGCCCCCCGAGACCGACAGCGGCCGGCGGCTGCGCCTGCGCGGCAAGGGCATGCCCAACCCCTCCGGCGGCGCGCCGGGCGATCTCTACGTCGTGGTGCAGATCAAGGTGCCGAGGGGCCTCGACGCGGAGGCGAAGGCGACGCTGGAGTCGCTTTCGCGCTTCGACCCCGACGATCCGCGCAAGGACCTCTTCAAATGACGACGCGTGCGCGTGTAGAGGAGATCCTGCGCTTCCTCGGCGTCGACGACCCCGAACTGCTGCGCGAGCTGCGGCGCGAGGGGCTGTTCGAGGAGGACGAAGTCTCCCCGCAGGAGGCCGACGAGCTGCGCATGGCGGCGACGCTGGTGCGCGAGCTCGGCGTGAACCCCGCCGGTGTCGATGTGATCCTGCACCTCCGGCGCCGGCTCGTCTGTCTCGAGGAGCGCATGCGCGTGACGCTCGTGCGTCTCCTGGCGGAGCCGCCGGAGCGGTGAAGAGCTTCCGCAAGGTGCTCGTGCTCCACGTCCCCGCGCGCATGGACTTTCTGAACATCACGCGCGACGTCGAGGCGGCGGTTCGCGAGAGCGGCGTGCGCGAGGGGCTCTGCCTCGTGAACCCGATGCACATCACCTCCAGCGTGTTCATCAACGACGACGAGGCCGGGGCTCCACGAGGACTACGCGCGCGACCTCGAGCCCGACGCGGTGGCGCCTTGCCTGATGCGAGAGCTCGGCGTCAACCCTGCGGGTGTCGACATGGCGCTCCATCTGCGCCGGCGCCTGGCCGTCCTCGAGGCCGCGTGCGGGAGCTTCTCCAGCGCCTCGCCGACGAACCCTGACCCTCGCTTCCGGTTTGGGAAAGGATTTTCCCAAAGGTGCGGAACAGGTGTTCCTCCCGGTCCGCGCGGATCCCTTCGAAGGCCCCTGGAAACACAGCGGTTTTCATCCATCGGGAGGATGGCACGCGGCTTGCTCTCGATTGAGGGGTCGTTGTCTCTAGGCGGGGAAGGGAAACATGCGAAAACTGAATTCTCGCGCTCTACTTGTGGCCGCCGGGTTGTTGCTCGCTGCCTCGGCCAATGCCGCGACCATCGCCCCTGACGTCGTGATTGGGGTCGTCGGCGGTACCCCTGCCGACCTGACGTCGCATGGCACCCTCGTGATCGACGGGGCGCAGACCGGCACCTGGGACTTGAACGCGCCCTGGCACTCCACTGCGGCTGGCTACGAATACACCGTCAACAGCTGGGAAACGAAAGTGGACGTGGATCCGTTCGTCACCAACAACGTCAACGTGACGAACAACTCCGGGTCGATCCAGACGTTCGTGGCGACGGTGTTGCTGCCGATCGCGGCCTTCCCGTACGACTCCGTCATCAACTCGTCGGTCGGCGTGACGGCGACCGACAGCGACGGGAACAACGTCCTGCTGTTCGACAACGCCGGTGCCACCCCGATCTTCTCGGGCACCGTGAACCTCGCAACGATCTTCGGGCTGAACCCGATCGGTCCGGGCATCCTGCCGCTCACGACGGCCGACTGCTCGCCGAGCTTCCCCGGCTGCACCACGACGAGCTCGAACGGCACCGCGTTCGCGGCCGTGGCGCCGGGCTCGGCGACGCTGCTCGGCATCACGCTGACGTTCCGGCTGAGCCCGGGCGACTCGGCGGGTCTCACGAGCCGCTTCGAGATCGTTCCCGAGCCGGGCACGCTGCTCTTGGCTGCTTCGGGTCTCCTCGGAATCGGCCTCTTCGGTCGGCGCCGCGCCTGAACGCGCTCCAGGCTTCGTTCTCTCGAGAGGCCCGGCCCCGGCGCCGGGCCTCTTCGTTTCTTGCCCTTCGCGGCGCGCGGTCCGGTCCGAGCAGCCCGCCCGATTTCGATGGCCGCGGGCGCGCCGCCCATGCGATCCTGTTCGCTCATCCGCGTCCGAAGGCTGGGGGGGCCGCGACGCCCGTGACCACGACTCCGACGACGCCGGCGGGTCCGGCTCCGCGCCGCAGCGGCCGAGCGCTGCGGCCCGACGACGGACGTCTCGTGCGGGGCCGCAAGGCGAAGGCGCGGATCCGGGAGGCCGCGCTCGCGCTGTTCCGCGAGAAGGGCTTCGACGGCGCGACGCTGCGCGCAATCGGCGCGCGCGCCGGGATGGGCGCGAGCTCGATCTACCGGCACGTGCAGTCGAAGGAGGAGCTCCTCGTCGACGAGCTCGCCGCGCGGCAGGAGGAGGCGTGGACGCGCTTCCGCCAGGCCGACGATCGCCGTGCGCCGACGCGCGAGCGGCTCGGCCGCTTCCTCGACGCGCAGCACGCGCTGCTGGCCGAGGACCCCGATCTCACGAAGATCGCGCTGCGCGCCACGACGCGGCCCGAGGTGCGCGTCGCGCGGCGCGTGCTGGCGCTCCAGGACCGCACGATCGGGCTCCTGGCCGAGATCCTCCAGACCGGGAAGCTGCGGGGCGACCTCGCGCGCGACGTCGACGTGCTCGCGAGCTCGCGCGCGATCTTCCACGTGACGACGGGGGCGCGCATCCCCTGGACGAACGGGCTCGTCTCCGCCGACGGATGCCGGAGCTCGATCGAAGACGCCGTCGACGTGCTGTTCCAGGGCATCGGCGCGCGTGCCTCGGCCTCCGCGCCTGCGCGCCCCGCAGCGGCGGGGCCGCGTCCGGCGGCGCCCCCTCCGGAGGGGCCGCCGCCCTCCAGCGGCGCGCGTTGACCCCCGGGGCCGTCCCGGGCGAAGATCCACGGCCGCCTTCGTCCGCGAGGACCCCGATGCCCGACGCGCCGCCCGACATCCTCTCGCTCCACGCCGCGCTCGCGCCGGACAAGCTCGCGGTGATCGACGATCGCCGCGGAGCGGGCGGCAGACCCGCCAGCAGGCAGCAGCGCACGTTCGCGGAGCTCGAGCGCGAGGCGAACCAGCTCGCGCACGCGTTCCTCGGCCTCGGCCTGCAGCCCGGCGAGAAGCTCGTGTGGTGCGGACAGAACTCGCTCGCGCTCGTGCGGGTGATCCACGCCGCCCGCAAGTGCGGGGCCATCGCGGTGCCCCTCAACTACCGGCTCACGCCGGACGAGGCGTCCTACGTCGTCGACAACTCCGACGCCGCGGCCGTGTATGCCGACGCGGAGTACGCCGAGCTGTTCGCGAAGATCCGACCGCGCATCTCCAAGGTGCGTCACGTGCTGGTGTTCGACGGCGCCCCGGGACCCGACCAGCTGGACGCCGACGGCCTTCAGCGGGTCGCGAGCGCGGAGCCGCCGGTCGTCGCACCCGCCAAGGACGCGGGCGCCACGATGATCTACACGTCCGGGACGACCGGCAATCCGAAGGGAGCGCTGCGCTCCCAGGCCGGCAGTCCCGAGCAGACGCGCGCGCTGCTCGCGCACATCGGCTACGTGCCGGAGGACGTCTATCTCACCACCGGGCCGCTGTACCACTCCGGTCCGGGCGGGTTCATGGGCATCGCGCACGCCCTCGGCAACACCGTCGTCCTCCAGCACAAGTTCGACGCGGAGGACTGGCTGCGCCTCGTCGACCAGTACCGCGTGACGACCACGTTCTCCGCGCCGACTCCGATCCGCCTCGTGTGCAACCTCCCCGACCCGGTGAAGGCGAAGTACGACCGCAGCTCGCTGAAGCGCACGATCGCGAACGCCGCGCCCTGGTCCTACGCGCTGAAGGAGGCGTACCTCCGCGACTTCCCCGAGGACTCCCTCTGGGAGGTGTACGGCTCGACCGAGCTCGGTGTGAACACCGTGCTCGCCCCGAAGGACCAGCGCCGGAAGCCGGGGTCGTGCGGGCAGCCGTCGCCCCTCGTCGAGATCAAGCTCTTCGACGAGGAGGGACGCGAGATCACCGAGCCGCGCAAGCCCGGCGAGCTCTACGTGAAGAGCCCGTCGGTGTTCGCGACCTACTACAAGGCGCAGGAAAAGTACGAGCAGGGGCGACGCGGCGAATTCCTCACCGTCGGCGACATCGCCTATCGCGACGAGGAAGGCTTCTACTTCATCTGCGACCGCAAGAACGACATGATCATCTCCGGCGGCATGAACGTCTACCCCGCGGAGATCGAGGCTGCGCTCGACAAGCACCCCGACGTGCTCGACGTCGCCGTGTTCGGGATCCCGAGCGAGGAGTGGGGCGAGAGCGTGCATGCCGTCGTGGTGCCGCGGCCCGCTGCGGGCCTCGACGAGCAGGGGGTGCTCGCCTTCGCGCGCGAGCACCTGGCGGGCTACAAGCTGCCGCGCTCGGTCTCGTTCATGGCCGAGATCCCGCGCAACGGATCGGGCAAGATCCTGAAGCGCCAGCTGCGCGCGCCCTTCTGGAAGGGCCACCAGACCGGAGTGCTGTGAGCGCGCCCCCGTCCAAGGACCGCGCCGCGTTCCGCGACTACGCGGCCGGGGCCCGGCCCTCGGTGCGCGAGCTCTACCGCGAGAACCACGCGCGCCAGACCCTCGACTTCGTGCGCGCGAAGAAGGCCGAGTACCTCCCGCTCTCGCGGCGACGCATGGGCGTGTGGGACGCCATCGGGTACCTCGACCAGATCGTGGATGACAGCGACCCGGATCTCGATCTCACCCAGATCCAGCACTCGCTCCAGACGGCCGAGGCGCTGCGCGCCGACGGCCGCCCGCGCTGGATGATCCTGACGGGCTTCCTCCACGACCTCGGCAAGGTGCTGTGCCTCTTCGGCGAGCCGCAGTGGGCGGTGGTGGGCGACACCTTCCCGGTGGGCTGCGCGTTCTCGGACCGGATCGTCTACCCCGAGCTCTTCGCGGCGAACCCCGACACGCGCGTGCCCGAGTACTCGACGCCGCTCGGCATCTACGCCGAGGGCTGCGGCCTCGACGCCGTGCACCTCTCCTGGGGCCACGACGAGTACCTCTACCACGTGCTGCGCCCGTATCTCCCGGAGGAGGCGCTCGCGATCGTTCGCTGGCACAGCTTCTACGCCGCCCACCGCGAACGCCAGTACGAGCGCCTGATGAACGCGTCCGACCGGCGCCTCATGGACGTGGTGCGCGCGTTCAACCCCTACGACCTCTACTCGAAGAGCCCGGAGCGCCCCGACCTCGCGCGCCTGCGCGCGTGCTACGAGGACCTGGTCGCGGAGTTTCTGCCCGACACGCTGCAGTGGTAGCGGAGCGGGCGCACCCGGCCGGGGCCGGCTCAGAGGCTCCGCCACGCCCCGATCGCCACCGCCGCGCAGCCCGCGATCGTGACGAAGAACCCCGCTGCGCCCGCGTAGCACCAGGCGAGCACGCGAAAGCGGTCGGTGTCGGGGACGCTGCCGTGCAGCGAGGTGGGGTTCAGCCACCAGCGGCCGGGGAGGGCGCCGGCCCGCAGGAGGCTCCGGCGCAGCGCGACGTGGTACCAGAGGCCGGTCGGTACGCCGAACGCGAGGCCGCCCGCGACGAGCCAGAGGCCGCCGAAGAGGACGGTCTCGACCGGCAGCAGCGACATCGCCGCCGTCCAGCCGCCCATCGCGGCGATGAAGCAGAACGTGAGCGCGAGCTCGAGCACGGGAGCTCCATTCCGGGGACCCGGACCTTCATCGGCCGGCGGCGCTCCGCGGTCGAGGGCCCCACACCGGATGGGAACCCGCCCGGGGCCCCGGCGGCCTCGCCTTCGCGCGGGCTGGGGTAGCCTGCGCGGCCATGCGCCGCGTGCTCCTCGCCCTCTTCGCGGTCCTCGTCCTCCTCCTCGCCGTCGGGTGGTGGAGCGGCCGCCAACGTCCGCTCGACTGGAAGGCCGAGGCCGAGCGGCGCCTCGGGCTGCCCCTCGAGTCGGGCTTCGTCGCCACGAACGGCGTGCGCCTCCACGTCGTGCAGGCCGGGCCCGCGGACGGCCCCCCGGTGCTGCTCCTGCACGGCTTCCCGGAGTTCTGGTGGGGCTACGGGCGCGTGATGAAGCCGCTCGCCGACGCCGGGTTCCGGGTCATCGTTCCGGACCAGCGAGGCTACTTCCTCTCCGAGAAGCCCGTGGCCGTCGACGACTACCGCGTCCCGCTCCTGACCGAGGACGCAGCGGGGCTCGTGAAGGGGCTGGGTCACGAGAGCGTGTACCTCGTCGGCCACGACTGGGGCGGCGCGGTGGCGTGGAACCTCGCGATCACGCACCCGGAGCTGGTGCGCCGCATCGTGATGTTCAACAGCCCGCACCCCCTCGCGTTCGAGGACGCCCGGGCGGCTTCCACGGAAGCGGGCCGGAAGCAGGAGACCATGAGCTGGTACCGGAAGGTGTTCCAGGTCCCCCTCCTGCCGGAGTACGCGGTGCGCGCAGCGAACTGGGCGTGGATCTCGAAGGTGCTCCGCGACACGAGCCTTCCCGGCACGTTCACCGACGACGAGCTCGCGCTCTATCGCTACGCCTGGGCCGAGCCGGGCGCGATGAGCGCGATGATCGACTGGTACCGCGCCGGCTTCCGCCATCCCTTCGATCCGAAGACGCTCGGCGACGCCACCCTGAAGATGCCGGTGCTGCTCGTCTGGGGCGAGGGCGACGTGTTCTTCGAGCGCCGCCTCGCCGACCTCACGCTGAAGCACCTCGCCGACGGGCGGCTCGAGCCCGTGCCGGACGCCACGCACTGGATCCTGCACGAGGAGCCGGAGCTCGCGAGCACGGCGATGATCGAGTTCTTCCGCAGCGAGTAGAATCGCCGGACACGCACCCTGGAGGCCGAGGCATGCGCGCGATCGTGGTCGACCGCTGGATGGATCCCAAGGAGCTCGCGGTACGCGAGGCGCCCGATCCGAAGCTCTTCCCCGGCTGCGTGGAGGTCGAGGTGAAGGCCGCGGGCTGCAACTTCTTCGACCTGCTCATGGTGCAGGGCCGGTATCAGGTGAAGCCGCCCTTCCCGTTCGTGCCCGGCGCGGAGCTCGCGGGCGTCGTCCGCGCCGTCGCGGGGGACGTGACGCGCCATCGTGTCGGAGACCGCGTGCTGGCCTCGGTCCCGCTCGGCGCGTTCGCGGAGCGCGCGGTGGTGGCGGCGCAGGCGGCCTGGAAGCTGCCCACGGACATGTCGTTCGAGCAGGGCGCGTCCCTCCCGATCGTGTACCCCACGTCGTGGGCCGCGCTCGTCTACCGGGCCCGGCTGCGGTCCGGCGAGAACCTGCTCGTGCACGCCGCCGCGGGCGGCGTCGGGATCGCGGCGGTGCAGATCGGGAAGGCGCTCGGCGCGCGCGTGATCGCGACCGCGGGCGGCGCCGAGAAGCTCGAGGTGGCGCGCCGCGCCGGCGCCGACGTGCTCCTCGACTACCGCGACCCGGGCTGGGTCGCCGCCGTGAAGGACGCGACGGGTGGCAAGGGCGCAGACGTGATCTACGACTCCGTCGGGGGCGACGTGACGGACCAGTCGCTGAAGTGCATCGCCTGGAACGGCCGGCACCTCGTGATCGGCTTCGCGAGCGGCCCGATCCCGGCGGTCCAGGCGAACCGCATCCTGCTGAAGAACATCTCCGTGGTCGGGCTCCATTGGGGCGCGTATGCCCAGCACGAGCCGCAGCGCATCCCCGAGACCTTCGACGCGCTCTTCCGTCTCTTCGACGAGGGCAGGATCGAGCCCGTGATCTACGGCCGCTACCCGCTCGAGCAGGTGCCGGCCGCGCTGGAGGCCCTCGGCTCGCGGCAGACGTACGGCAAGGTGGTCGTCACGCCGTAGGCGGGAGCGCTCCGCGCGGGACCAGGCGCATCAGGTGCGGCTCCGCCGAGCGGAACCAGTCGAGCAGGCGGTCCGTGAAGCCGTACTTCTCACGGAAGGCGGCCTCGATCCGCGCTCGCTCGGCGGGATCGGTCGCGAGCTCGACGCGCAGCGGGTACTCGCGCGCCTCGATCCGGAGCACGACGTTCGGGTCGCGCTCGATGTTCTTCCACCAGCGGGTGTTGCTCGTCCGGATGTAGCCCTGACCGTCCACCACCGCGAGCCAGACCGTCGTCTCCTTCGGCGAGCCGTCCGGGTTCGTGGTCACGACCTCGACGGTCCGGACGGCTGCGGCCGCGTTCCAGTCCGGGGCGGACGGAGCGTCGGCGGCCCGTGCATCCGCTGCGAAGGCCGCGGCGAGGCACAGCGAGAGCGCGGCGAGTCTCGGCATGGCTTCCCCCGTGTTCGAGAGCCCGCGGCACTGTAGCCGGCGCGCGGGCGTCCGTTTCACGACGACGGACCGGGGGCCGCCCTCTCCGTCTGCTAGCGTCGACCTCGCGCATGCCCCGCACGGACGATCCCCTCCGCGCCGCCTTCGCTCCCGGCTCGTTTCGCGCGCACGGCCACGCGCTCGTCGACCTGCTCGCCGACCACCTCGCGCGCGCGGCGCAGGGCGACGGCATGCCCGTGCTCCCGCGCGGCTCGCCCGACGAGCTCCTCGCGCGCTGGCCGGGCGACTTCCCGCGCGAGCCCTCGGCGGACGCCGTCGAGGCCCTCGTCTCCCTCGCGGCGAGGACGGTCGCCGACTCCAACCATCTCCACCACGCGCGCTACGTCGGACACCAGGTGACGTCGCCGCTCCCCCTGGCTGCCCTGTGCGAGCTCGTGTCGGGCCTGCTCAACAACGGCATGGCCGTCTACGAGATGGGCCCTGCGGCGACGGCGATGGAGCGGCGCGTCGTGCTGTGGCTCGCGGGCCAGCTCGGCTTCGGCGGCAGCGCGGACGGGATCCTCACCTCGGGCGGGTCGGCCGCCAACCTGACTGCCCTCCTCGCCGCGCGGCAGGCGCGCGCGGGCTTCGACGCCTGGCGCGACGGCGCCCATGCGGGACCGCCGCTCGCGGTGCTGGCGTCCGACCAGGCGCACTACAGCGTGCGGCGCGCCGTGCAGGTGATGGGCCTCGGCGCGGACGGGGTGGTGACGGTGCCGACCGACGCAGGCTTCCGCCTGCGCGCGGACGCGCTCGGCGGCGCGCTCGACGCCGCCACGCGCGCGGGCCGGCGCGTCTTCGCGGTCGTCGCGAGCGCGGGCTCCACCGCGACCGGTTCGTTCGACCCGCTGCCTGCGATCGCGGACTTCTGCGAGCGGCGCGGGCTCTGGCTCCACGTCGACGGCGCGCACGGGGCGTCGGCCGCGCTCTCGCCGCGGACGCGCACGCTCCTCGCCGGCATCGAGCGGGCCGATTCCGTCGTCTGGGACCCGCACAAGATGATGCTGATGCCCGCGCTCGTGTCGGCCGTGCTGTTCCGCGACGGGCGCGACTCGTACCGCGCCTTCGAGCAGGAGGCCTCGTATCTGTTCCGCGGTGAGACGCAGGGCGGCGAGTGGTGGAACGTGGGCCTCCGGACGCTCGAGTGCACCAAGCGGATGCTGGGCTTCCCGCTCTATGCGTCGCTCTCGCTGCTCGGGACCCGGCCGTTCGGCGACTACGTCGAGAGCCGCTTCGCCCTCGCGGCGCGCTTCGGCGAGATGCTCGAGGCGGCGCCGGACTTCGAGCTGGCCGTGGCGCCGCAGTGCAACATCGTGTGCTTCCGGCACACACCCCGCGGCGTTGCGGACCTCGACGCCCTCCAGACCGCGGTGCGTGCGCGCATCCTGCACGACGGCTCGTTCTACCTGGTCCAGACCCGGCTCCCGGCCGGCGTCTTCCTGCGCACCACGCTGATCCAGCCGTTCACCGGGGAGGCGGATCTCGCGGCGCTGCTGGGCGCCGTGCGCCGCGCCGCCACCGGGGTGTGAACCCGCGCTGTTCCCGCGTCCGCCCGTCCGCCGCTAGCGTGCCCCGCTTCCGCCGAAGCGCTCCCAGGAGAGGCACTCGTCCACGCTCCGCCGCGGCGGCCGCCCGTGGCGGCCGAGCGGCCAGCCGATCGGGAGCAGGGCGCAGCTCGGGCAGTCGGCGGGAAGACCGAGAAATGCGTCGATCTCCGCGCCGTACGCGAGGTGCACCGTCGTGAGCGACGCTCCGAGCCCCACGGCGCGGCACGCGAGCAGCACGTTCTGGATGGCGGGGAAGAGCGCCTGCGTCTGCGGCTCCCCGCGCCGCTTCCAGCCCGCCACGAACAGATGCACGGGGGCTTCGTGGAGGTGCTCCGCGAGGTGCAGCGCCGCGCGCACGTTGCGGCGCGTGGCGTCGGGGAAGTCCGGGGACTTCGCCGCGTCGAGCGCCGGGGCGAGATAGGCGCGGAAGGCGCGGAGGTAGCGCTCGGCGACGAACGCGCGGCGCGCGGGCTCGGTGACCGCGACGAAGCGCCAGGGCTGACGGTTGCCGCCGCTCGGCGCGAACGTGCCGGCCTCGCAGACCTTCCGCACGAGCGCCGGCGGAACGGGATCGGGCCGGAGCCGGCGGATCGCCCGCGCGGTGCGGATGCCCTCGAGGAGCGGGACGTCCTCGCCCAGGCGGTCCACGTCCAGCGGGGCAGTCGGGGATCCGGGCACGGCGCCTCCTAGTCGCCCGCCTTGTCGAGGAAGCGCAGGATCTTCCGCACGCGCCGCTCGAACTGCGGAGAACGGGTGTCGGGGTTGTTCTGGTCCGGGCTCGGAAGACACGCAGCGAGCTCCGCCGCCTGACGGCGGGAGACTTGCGACACCGGAATGCCCCAGAACGTCTGCGCTGCCGCCTCGACGCCGTACACGCCCCGGCCGAACTGCGCCACGTTCAGGTAGAGCTCGAGGATCCGGGTCTTCGAAAGGTGACGCTCCATCGCGTAGGTGAGCACGAGCTCGTGCCACTTCCGGAACGGGCTCCGCGCGGGCCACAGGAAGAGGTTCTTCGCGGTCTGCTGCGTGATCGTGCTGCCGCCCACCGCGATGCGTCCCTGCTCGAGGTTGTAGTCGACGGCCTCCTGGACGGCCTCGAAGTCGATCCCGCCGTGCTCGTAGAAGCGGGCGTCCTCGGCGACGATCACGGCACGCTGCACCACGCGCGGGATGCGCGACAGCGGGATGGGCGTGAACCGCAGCGGCGGGAGGGTGCGCTCCCCGCTCTCCCGCTCCTCGGCGAGGCTCTCCTCGTAGCTCTGGATGAAGCGCGAGCGCGGCGCCGGCCCCCGCGCGAGCGCGCTCCAATCCGGCCACAGCCACGCGATGTAGAGCGCGTCGACGGCCGCGAGCGCGAGCGCGGCGGCGAGAGCGAGGCGCAGAGGGGTCGAGCGCATGCGGAGCCGGAGTCTACGGGACGAGCAGCACCTTGCCCGTGGTCGCGCGCCCCTCCAGCGCCTCATGGGCGCCGCTCGCCTGCGCGAGCGGGAAGCGCGCGCCGATCCGGACGCGGAGCGCGCCCTCGGCGACGGCGGCGAGCACCTCGCCGGCGCGCAGCTCGAGCTCGGCGCGATCGGCGGTGTAGTGGGCGAGGGACGGGCGCGTCACGAAGAGCGAGCCGAGGTCGCTCAGCCGCCGCAGGTCGAGCGGCGGCACGGGCCCGCTCGACTGCCCGAAGAGCGCGAGCAGGCCGCGCGGCCGCAGCGAGCGAAGGCTGCCCTCGAACGTGGTCCTGCCCACGGAGTCGTACACCACGTCGACCCCGCGTCCGTCCGTGAGCCGCCGGGCCTCCTGGGCGACGTCCAGCTCGACGTAGCGGATCACCTCGTGCGCGCCCGCCTCGCGCGCGAGCGCCTCCTTCTCTTCCGTCGAGCAGGTGCCGATCACCCGCGCCCCGGCGCGGACCAGCATCTGCACGAGGAGCAGTCCCACGCCCCCGGCGGCGGCGTGCACGAGCGCGACGTCACCGGCACGTGTCGTGCGCACGCCGCGCACGAGATAGTGCGCAGTCATGCCCTGGAGCATCAGGGCCGCGGCGGTCTCGTCGTCGACGCCGTCGGGCACGCGCACCAGGCTCGCGGCGTTCGCGACGACGGCCTCGGCGTAGGAGCCCGGCACCGAGGACCAGGCGACGCGGTCGCCCGGCCGCAGCCGTTCCACGCCCGGTCCGACCTCCTCGACCACGCCTGCGCCCTCGAGGCCCGCGACGAACGGGAGCGGCCGCGGGTAGAGGCCCGTGCGGAAGTACACGTCGATGAAGTTCACGCCGCACGCGCGCACGCGGATGCGCGCGGCGCCGGGCCCGGGTGCCCCGGGATCGCGGTCCTCCAGCCGGAGCACCTCGGGTCCGCCCGTCGCGTGGACGACGATGGCGCGGGTCACGGCGCAGGCGGCTCGGTCGGCGGCGCGTGCTCGCGTGCGCCCCGCAGCCGCTCGTGCAGCGCCGCGCGCAGCGCCTTCGGCAGCGTGCCGATCACGAGGAACCGCACGGGCACCATGCCCTTGTTGCGCCAGGAGTGCGGCGTGGTCGTCTTGAAGTGGAGCGAGTCGCCGGTGGCGAGCACGTACTCCTGGTCGCCCACCTGCACCGTGAGCTCGCCCGACTCGACGACGAGGAGCTCCTCGCCCTCGTAACGGATCGCGCCCTCGCCGCTCCCGCTGCCGGGACGGTGGATCACCCGCCAGACCTCGAGCTGCGGATCGGAGAGGTCCCCGGAGAGCCGCTCGACGAGCATGCGGCTCTTGACGCCGATCGCGTGTCGCTCCTCGGCGCGCAGGTGCTCGACGCAGGCCTCGTCGGAGCCCTCGTGGATCAGCTCGCCCGGCCGCCGGCCGAGACCGCGCGCGATCTTGAGGAGCACGGCCACGGTCGGGACCATCTGGAGGGTCTCGACCTTCTGGATCGTGCTCGCGGCCACGCCGCTGCGCTGGGCCAGCTCCTGGAGGGTGTGGCCGGCCGCCTCCCGCCACGAGCGGATGCGCCGGGCCATGCGCTCGATCTCACGCTCCACGCGGGCGCGCCCTCCGTTTTCCGATGGGAAACGTGCCTGTACACCGGCGCGGGCCGCGGCGTCAAGGCCGGGCGGGAACGCCGCGGCGCCCGGTAGATTCCGGGGACGATGAACGCGCTCTCGAACGTCGTGGTGGTGGGCGCTTCGCTGGCCGGGCTCCGCGCGGCGGAGACCCTGCGCCGCGAGGGTTACGGCGGCCGCCTCACGGTGATCGGGGCCGAGCCGCACCTCCCGTACGACCGGCCGCCCCTCTCGAAGGAGCTCCTCGCGGGCAGGCGCGAGCCCGACGGGATCGCGCTGCGCAAGCCGGGGGCCTGGGACGAGCTCGACGCCGACTGGCGGCTCGGCCGGCCCGCCGCGGGTCTCGACCTCGCGGCCCGCGCCGTCGAGCTCGCGGGCGGCGAGCGCGTCGCCTTCGACGGCCTCGTGATCGCGACCGGCTCGACTCCGCGCGTGCCGGCTTCGCTGCGGGGTGGGTCCACTCGGACGCTGGCGCAGGGCTCATACCGCCCGGCCGCGGGGTCCACGTGCTCCGCACCCTCGACGACGCGCTGGCGCTGCGCGCGGAGCTCGACGGCGGACCGCACGTCGCAGTGGTCGGCGCCGGCTTCATCGGCGCCGAGGTCGCAGCGACCTGCCGCGAGCGCGGCCTCGAGGTGACGCTGATCGAAGCTCTCGCGGCGCCGCTGGTGCGCGGGATCGGCGCGCGGCTCGGGGCGCTCGTTGCGCAGATCCACGCCGACCACGGCGTGGATCTGCGCTGCGGCGTGGGGGTGGCCGCGCTGGAGGGCGGCGCGCGCGTCGAAGGCGTGCGGCTCGCCGACGGGAGCGTCGTGCCGGCCGACGTGGTGGTGATCGGGGTCGGCGTCGCGCCGGAGACGCGCTGGCTCGCGCGCTCGGGCCTCGCGCTCGCGGACGGCGTGCTGTGCGACGAGACCTGCGCGACGGCGGCGCCGGACGTGGTGGCCGCGGGCGACGTGGCGCGGTGGCGCGACGCCCGCACGGGCGCGCACGTGCGCCTCGAGCACTGGACGAACGCGGTGGAGCAGGGCGTCGCCGCAGCGGAGCGGCTGCTCGCCGGCCCGGACGCCGCGAAGCCCTACACACCCGTGCCGTACGTGTGGTCGGATCAGTACGACGCGAAGATCCAGATCGCGGGCGACCCGAGCGCGGACTGCGAGGTCTGCATCGTCGACGGAACGCTCGAGGAGCGCAAGTTCGTGGCGCTGTTCGAGCGCGACGGCGGGCTCCGCGGCGTGGTGGGCTTCGGCCGCCCGCGCCAGGTGATGGGGTATCGGCGGATGCTGCGGGGGGCCTAGCTCGCCCTGCCGCCGTGCTGATCGCGTGGCGTTGTTCCGGAGGGTGGTTATGGGGGTGGTGGCGCGTGGCGCTCGTGGCGACGCGTGGCTTCGGGGCGGCTCGGAACGGCGGATGCGAAAGTAGAAACGTTCACTCGACCGCCTGGTCCTGGTTCGACATCCTTTGGTGTGTACACAGATTCACGTTGACTCGATCAAGAACATCGCCTAAAATCAAGTGCGATGAAGACTGCGACTCAGCTAGAGCTCGCACTCGATGCTCCTCCTCGCTGGGGCGGATTCCGCGCCGGCGCGGGTCGCAAGCCTGGCACCGCGCGGCGCGTGCCTCATGTCTCGCGGCCGTCCTTCTCCCGCCACCATCCCTCGCACGTGACGCTCCGGGTCCTGCGCGATGTTTCGTCCCTGCGTTCGATGCGGCTCGTGCGCGAGCTCGAGCGCTCCCTGCGGGAGGCGAAGGAGCGCGCAGGGTTCCGCGTGATCGCGTACTCCGTCCAGCGCGATCATCTGCACCTGCTGGTGGAGGCCGAGGATCCGCGTGCGCTGGGCTGCGGCATGAAGTCGATCGGCGCGCGCATCGCGCGCGCCGTGCGCCGGGTCTTCGGCGGGCGCGGTCCCGTGCTCTCGGAGCGCTACCACCAGCGCGTCGTACGCTCGCCGCGTGAGGTCCGCAATGCGCTCGCGTACGTCATGTTGAACGCTCGCAAGCACGCGGCGGCGCTCGGGCGGGAGGTGCTTGCGCGCGTGACGAGCGTCGATCCGGCGTCGTCGGGGCGCTGGTTCGCCGGCTGGGCGCGTGCGCTTCCGCCGGCGCCGGACGAGCCCGCCGTGGCGGTGCCGCGCACATGGCTGCTCCGCGTCGGCTGGCGGCGCCACGGGCTCATCGATCCGTCGGAGATCCCTGGCGCCAAGGCGCGGCATCGCTGAGCCTCAGCGTCCGCGACCGCCCGGCGCCCCGAACGCAGCCTTCCGACTCTTCCCCTTTCAGACCTTCTTCTCTTGTCTCGTCTGGCGCTCGGCAGCGACGTGGCGCCGCGGATCCAGGTCGGATCGGGGCTAGCTCGCCTGCTTCTGCTTCTTCTGCTGTTCCTGCGAGTGCTTCTGGATCTCGGTCATGATCGCGGTGCCGACGGCGCCCATGAAGGTCGGGCGGTTGCGCGCCGCCCAGTCCATGCTCGTCTCGCGGCCCCGATTCAGGCCCTGGAACCGCGGCATCACGTAGCGCGCGACCAGCTCGTAGCTGCGCTTCGTCTGCGCGAAGTCGGCCCAGTTGTGCGCCATCTGGAGGAAGCAGCCGTAGCCGCCGCTCTGCTTGTCGAGCCGCTCGAGCTGCGCGATCGCGTCGTCGGGATCGCCGATCACCGCGAAGCCGGACTTGATGAGAGCCTCGATGGCATCGTCGACGCTGCCGGGCGGCGCGAGGGGCAGCGCCGCGACCTCGGTGAAGTAGCGCAGCCACTTCTCGAGCCCGAACTTCACGTTCTCTCGCGCGCGCTCCTTCGTCTCCGCCACGTGGATGGGCGCCACGAGCCGCCAAGCTCCGCGGTCCACGGTCTGTCCGTGCTCCGCCGCGCGGTCCTCGCAGATCTGCCAGTTCGTCGCGATGGCGTTGAAGCCTCCCGTCGACGTGGCGCCGATCGAGAGCAGTCCGAGGCCGTGCTTGCCGGCCGCACGCGCCCCCGCGGGCGACACCTGCGAGGCGACGCAGATCTCGACGTGCGGGCGCGTGTACGGCAGCAGCTGGAGCCGCGCCTCGCGGAGCTTGAACCAGTCGCACTCGTAGGACACGGTCTCACCGCGCAGCAGCGGCACGAGGACGCCGATCGCCTCGTCCATCATGTCGCGCTGCTTCAGCGGATCGATGCCCATCATGAACGCGTCGGACGGCAGGGCGCCCGGGCCCACTCCGAACATGACGCGGCCCTGTGTCTGATGATCGAGCTGCATGATGCGGTCGGCGAGCATGAGCGGATGGTGATAGGGGAGCGAGGAGACGCCGGTGCCGAGCTTGATGTGCTTCGTGCGCTCGGCCGCGCCGGCGATGAAGACCTCCGGCGACGCGATGATCTCGTAGCCCGCGGAGTGGTGCTCCCCGATCCACGCCTCGTCGTAGCCCAGCTGATCGAGCCACTCGACGAGCTCGAAATCACGCCGCATCGCCGCGGTGGGGTTCTCGTCGATGGGATGGAAAGGGGCGAGGAAGATCCCGAAGCGCAGGCGGGGGGGCAACATCACGTCTCTCCTGGAATGGGGAACGACCCGGCCGCGCCGAGGGTAAGGGCCGTTCAGGGGTTCGCCAAGGACGTCGTCGACGCGAGGACGAGCTGCGCGCCGTAGTAGAGGGGCAGGCCCCAGGCCCTGTTCCAGGGACCCGGCGCGACGAAGCGGTCGCGCGCCACGGCGAGGTCCGACGCGAAGAACATGAGCGCGCCCACGAGGATGGCCGGAGCGCTTGCCGCCACCTCGGTGCCCACCGCGCAGGCCACCATCACCGAGATCACCGTGACGTAGGCCCGCACCGGGAGCCGCATCTCGGCGGGGACGTGCGGCCCGAGCCAGCGCAGGGCCGCGAGGGCGACGGGGGCGAGAGCGAGCGCCGCGAGCACCACTCCTCCGATCGACAGGCCACGCTCCGCGAACGCCACGGCGTACGCGACGTGACCCAGGAGGAAGCTCACGAGCCCGGCCAGGAAGGCGGCCCGCGCGTGCGGGATGAGGAGGACGTCGCCGAGCCACGAGAGCGCGAGCCCGGCGAGCACCCAGCGGCCGTAGCCGGAGCCCTGCGCGCCCGCGGCCAGCGCCGCGCCGAGGAAGCCCGTGCTCGCGAGGGGCTTCGCGACCCAGACCCCGGCGTTCGAGCCCCGGAACTCCGCCACGAGGAGCAGGGCGACAGCAGCGAGTGTGAGCGCGATCCACGGCAGCATGGCGACCGGCGATGCTAGCCTCGCGGCCCGTGGAAGTCCTCCTCCTCGATCTCGACGACACGCTCTATCCGCCGGAGAGCGGCGTCCTCCGCCGCATGGACGCCCGCATCAACGCGTACCTGCGCGACGTGCTCGGCGTCCCGGCCGCTCGCGTGGACGCGGTGCGGAGCGCCCTGCGCGACGCCCACGGCACGACGCTCCGCGGGCTCGAGCGCACGCGCTCCGTCGACCCCGACCACTATCTCCGATTCGTCCACGACTGCGACCTCTCCGATCTGCTGCGGCCCGACCCGGAGCTGCGCGCGCTGCTGCTCCGCCTGCCGCCGCGCAAGGCCGTGTTCACCAACGCGCCGCGGTCGCACGCGGCGCAGGTGCTCGGCCTGCTGGGCATCGCGGACGCGTTCGAGCGCGTCGTGTCGCTCGAGGACCTCGGCTACCTGCCGAAGCCCGATCCGGCCGCATATGCCATCGTGCTCTCGCAGCTGGGTGTCGGTCCGGAGGCGTGCTGCTTCGTGGACGACACGCGCTCCAACCTCGTGCCCGCCAGCGCGCTCGGGATGCGGACGGTCTGGAAAGCGCCCCACGCCGCGGCCGACGAGCACGTCCACCACGCGATCGCAGAGCTCGCCGAGCTCGAGCCGTTCTGGCGTTAGCTTCCCGAGGCCGCCCTTCGCGGCACCACCGGGAGATCGATCCGCGACGCCATGTCCCGGCTCCGGTGCACGTGGAGGAGGGGCGCGCCGTCTGCGGGGATCTGCGCGAAGTGGTCGTGGTCGGCGCCCGCGAGAGCGAGGCGGATCGCGTGGCCCGGCGCGAACACGTACGACGTCGGCAGCAGCTCGAAGACGAGCTCGGCGGGCTCGCCGGGGACGAGCGGCTGCGCGTCGCGACGCAGGAACGTGCGCGTCGAGGGGTCGCCCTTGCGGTGGAGCGCGCGCAGCATGCCTTCGGTCACGTACGTCACGCCGCCACCGGGATCCACGTCCTCGAGATAGGCGAAGAAGGCGCCATCCGTCGCGGTCGAGTCCACCCAGAGCGTCACCACGGGGTGTCCCGTCACCTCCGTGGCCTCCGCGAGCGGCGGGCCCGTGTAGGTTAGGAGCTTCGCGTCGCGCGCCGCCCGGTCGGGGTACGGGGGCGTGAGCGCACGGCCGGTGAGCGTGTCCCAGCGCGTGTCGTGTCCGCTGCCGGCGGTCGGATCGACGCGGTGCGCGTCCGCGGCGTCGGGCGAGACGGGCGCCGTCTCGTCCAGCGTCCCTGCCCCGGCGAAGTAGTAGCTGCGCGGGGTCGACGGGGGCGGCCACGCGTCCGCGACCTTCCAGCGCTCGTCACCGTAGGTGAAGTAGTGGACGGGGGGCTCGTGCTCGATCCCGGTGTCGACGTCCTTCAGGTGGTAGTCAAAGAACTTGAGCAGCTCGCCCGCGTGGTCGAAGCGCGACGGCTCCGAGCCAGCGGCGGGGCTCACGTGCCTCAGATAGTGGTCCCACGGGCCGATGATCAGCTTGTTGCCGGGCTGGGGCCGCGCGCGGTAGCGACGGGTGGCCGCCGCGGTGTAGCCGGCGTCGTACCAGCCGCTGTACGAGTAGACCGCAGCCTCGGTGGACGCGAGCTCCTCGGCCCAGGTCTGCGCGCTCGCGAGATCCACGCCGCGCGACAGGAAGTCCGGGCCGAACCGTCGCTCGAGCATCGCGAACGAGCGGCTCATCGCGAGCGCCCGCGCGGGCGGCACGGCCTCGTCGCGCGAGAACGGCAGGTCGTCGCGGTAGACCACGCGTGCGAGCGAGCGGAAGTCGTAGTTCGCGGCGTGCTCGCGGATCGCCTGCGAGAGCAGCGCGCCGTCCGGATCGTCGTCCACGGGCCGCACGCCCTCGATCACGAGCTTCACCTGGGGTCCGAACGGCAGCTCGTTCCGATCGAGCGCGGCGGTGATCCGCGCCCAGTCGTCGAAGTACCAGACCTGCGGGATGCCGCCGGGCGCGAGGATGTCGGTGTACTGGTCGAACTCGCACAGGAGTGGCGCGACCGCGCGCACGGCCGGGTGCCGGTTCACCAGCAGGAACTCGGCCATGCTTCCCGAGTAGGAGGCGCCGACGGCGCCGACGCGCCCGTTCGACCACGGCTGGCTCACGATCCAGTCCACGACCTGCGCACCGTCCGCCACCTCGTCCGGCGAGAAGTCCCATGGCCGGCTCCCGAACGAGGCGCCGGAGCCGCGCGTGTCGACGCTGATCCACGCGTACCCGTGCTGGACCGCCAGCCGGCGGAACTCTCCGAGGCGTCCCTCGAATACGTCGGGCGCGACGAAGAGTCGGGCGACCGCGGTGAGGGACAAGGAGCGCCAGTACCGGGTCTGGAGCAGGAGCGCGGGCACCTTCTCGCCGGGGGCGAGGCCGCGCGGAAGCGAGACGTCGATCGCGATGCGAACGCCATCGCGCATCGTCAGGTAGCGTGACGTCCGCTCCACGTCGGTGTATGCCGAAGGCGGCTCGTAGAGCCGCGGCTCGCCGGTGCTCGCGTCCGAGCCGTCGCCGTCCGCGGTCCCGTCGGGCGAGCGCGGAGGCGGGCCGGCGCAGGAGAGCAGCGCCACGAGGAGCGCGACGAGGAGTCGTTCGAAGGCCAAGCCGTGGACCTAGCGCGGCGACCGCATCCGGATGAGTCCCTCCTGCACGACGGATACCACGAGCTTGCCGTCGCGGGTGAAGAGGCGTCCCGTGGTGAACCCGCGAGCGCCCGATGCGGCGGGGCTCTCCTGGTCGTACAGCAGCCACTCGTCGGCCCGGAAGGAATGGTGGAACCACATGGCGTGGTCGAGGCTCGCCATCTGGAACCGGGGGTCGAACCAGGAGATCGCGTGCGGGAGCGTCGAGGTGTCGAGGAGCGTCATGTCCGAGGCGTAGGCGACGACGCACTGATGGAGCAGGGGGTCGTCGGGCAGCCGGCCGTCGGCCCGGATCCAGAAGCGCTGCCGGGGCTCGCGCTTCTCCGGCTTCACGTAGTCGATCGGATCGAGGGCGCGGATCTCGATCGGGCGGGGCCGCAGGAGCCACTTCTTGATCTCGTCCGGCATGTCCGGGGGGATCTTCGCGAAGCGCCCCTTGCCGTGGGGGAGGCTCTCGGGCCCCGGCACATCGGGCATCGGCACCTGGTGCTCGAGCCCCGGCTCCGGACGCTGGAACGACGCCGACAGGTGGAAGATGGCCTGGCCGTGCTGGATCGCGACCACCCGGCGGGTGGTGAAGCTCTTCCCGTCGCGGATGCGGTCGACCTCGTAGAGAATCGGGATCTTCGGGTCGCCCGGGCGCAGGAAGTAGGCGTGGAGGGAGTGGACGACGCTCGCCTCGACGGTGCGGCCGGCCGCCACGAGCGCCTGGCCGGCCACCTGACCGCCGAACACGCGCTGCCGGTCCTCCTTCGGGCTGCGCCCGCGGAAGATGTTCACCTCCAGCTCTTCGAGGTCGAGGATCGCGACCAGCTCGTCGAGCGCCTTCTGCGTCATGGAGGGGGGCGTAGCACTGCGCGCCGCCGGAGGCCAAGCTGTGTGGCGATGAAGATCGCGACCTGGAACGTCAACTCCGTGCGGGCGCGCGAGGCGCGGCTCCTGGCCTGGCTGGCGGCCTGGAAGCCCGACGTGCTGTGCCTGCAGGAGCTCAAGGTGGTCGACTCGGACTATCCGACCGACGCGGTCGGGGCGCTCGGCTATCACTCGGCGGTGTATGGACAGAAGACCTACAACGGCGTGGCGATCCTGTCGCGCACCCCGCTCGAGGACGTGCAGCGCGGCTTCGGCGAGGGCGACGACGACCCGCAGGCGCGCCTCCTCTCGGCCCGCGTGAACGGCGTGCGCGTGCTGTCCGCCTACGTTCCCAACGGCGGCGAGGTCGGCTCCGAGAAGTTCGCCTACAAGCTCGCCTGGATGGCGAAGCTGCGTGCGCACCTCGAGCGCACGGCCAGCCCCGACGAGCCGCTCGCGCTCTGCGGCGACATGAACGTCGCGCCCGAGGATCGCGACGTGGCCCGCCCCGAGGAGTGGAAGGACACGGTCCTCTGTCATCCCGCCGCCCGCGCCGCGTTGCAGCACATCGTCGCATGGGGGCTCGACGACACGTTCCGGCGCCACCATGCAGAGGCCGGCTTCTACTCCTGGTGGGACTACCGGATGCTCGGGTTCCCCAAGAACAACGGTCTGCGCATCGACCACGTGCTCACCACGCGCAGCCTCGGGGTCCGCAGCACCGGCGCCGAGATCGACCGCAACGAGCGCAAGGGCAAGCAGCCCTCGGATCACGTGCCGGTCGTCGCTACCTTCTCGGATTAGGACGCGCCCGCGCGTCGGAGGAGCCCCGTGAAGCCGAAGCCCGTACTCTCCGTCGACCAGATCTGGCTCTCCGATCCGGCGTTCTGGATCCGGCCGCTCGAGGAGCGCGAGGGCGCGTTCGAGACGCTGCGTCGGGAGCGGCCGATCTCGTTCCACGAGGAGCTGGAGCTCGAGATCCTGCCCAAGGGGCCGGGCTACTGGTCGCTCACCCGCCACGCCGACATCCTCGAGGTCAGCCGCAGCCCGGAGCGCTTCTGCTCGGGCAAGGGCAGCAACATCGGCGACCTGCCGCAGAACTTCAGCGAGTTCTTCGGCTCGATGATCAACATGGACGACCCGCGGCACGCGCGGCTGCGCCGCATCGTCTCCCGCGGCTTCACGCCCCGCATGGTGGGCCGCGTCGAAGCGAACGTGCAGCGCTCGGCCGACGCCATCATCGACGACGTGATCGAGAAGGGTGCGTGCGACTTCGTGACGGAGATCGCGGCCGCCCTGCCGCTCAAGATCATCTGCGACATGATGGGCATTCCGGAGAGCCAGTACCGCTTCGTGTTCGACCGCACGAACGTGATCCTCGGCGCGGGCGATCCCGAGTACGTGTCGGAGCCGGCGAAGATCATCCCCGCGCTCCTCACGGCGGGCGCGGAGCTCGCGCAGCTCATGAACGAGCTCGGCGCGAAGCGTCGCAAGGACCCGACCGACGACCTCACCTCCGCCCTGCTGCACGCCGAGGTGGACGGCGAGACCCTCACCGACCAGGAGCTCGCGTCGTTCTTCGTGCTCCTCGTCGTCGCGGGGAACGAGACGACGCGCAACGCGATCAGTCACGGGATGAAGGCGCTCTGCGACCATCCCGTGGAGCGCGCGCGCTGGGCCGCCGACTTCGAGGGTCTCGCGCCGACGGCCGTCGACGAGATCGTGCGCTGGGCGACGCCGGTGATCCATTTCCGCCGCACCGCGACGCAGGACACGGTGCTCTCGGGCCAGAAGATCCGGGAAGGGGCGAAGGTGGTGCTCTGGTACTGCTCGGGCAACCGGGACGAGTCGGTGTGGAGCGATCCCTACCGGTTCGACGTGGGACGCGATCCGAACCCGCACGTCGGCTTCGGCGGCCCGGGCCCGCACTACTGCCTCGGCGCCCACCTCGCTCGGCGCGAGATCACGGTGGTGTTCCGCGAGCTGTTCCGGCGCATCCCCGACCTGCAGGTCACGGGCGAGCCCGACCGATTGGCCTCGTTCTTCATCCACGGCATCAAGCACATGCCCTGCGAGTTCACGCCGGGGAAGCGGGCAGCCTAGGCGGAGCCCCCACTCGGCGGGGAAGGGCCGATCGGATCGTCGCACGGCCGACCCCGCCCCGTGTTACGCTGACGGCGGCGGGCGTTCACCCGACGAGGAGCCTCCCATGCACGATCTGGTGATTCGCAACGGCCTCGTGATCGACGGCGCCGGGACGCCCGCGCGGGAGGCGGACGTCGCGATCGACGGCGGCCTCGTGGTCGCGGTGGCCAGGGGTCTGCCGCGCGGCCGGCGCGAGATCGACGCGCGCGGCGACCTCGTGACACCAGGCTGGGTCGACGTGCACACGCACTACGACGGCCAGGTGACCTGGGACCCGCACCTCACGCCCTCGGGCTGGCACGGCGTCACGACCGTCGTCATGGGCAACTGCGGTGTGGGCTTCGCGCCGGCAAAGCGAGATCGTCACGCGTGGCTGATCGGGCTGATGGAGGGCGTCGAGGACATCCCCGGGACCGCGCTCGCGGAGGGCATCCGGTGGGAGTGGGAGAGCTTCCCGGAGTACCTGGACGCGCTCGAGCGCATGCCCCGCGCGCTCGACGTGGCGGCACAGGTCCCGCACGGCGCGGTGCGCGCGTACGTGATGGGCGAACGCGGCGCGAAGAACGAGAGACCGACGGCCGCGGACATCGCGGGCATGGCGGCGATCGTGCGCGAAGCGATCGCCGCGGGCGCGGTGGGCTTCTCCACGTCGCGTACGCTCCTCCACCGCGCCGTCGATGGCGAGCCCGTGCCCGGCACGTTCGCCGGTGAGGACGAGGTGCTCGGGATCGGGCAGGTGCTGGGCGAGCTCGGCCGCGGCGTGTTCGAGCTGGCCAGCGATCTCGCGCCCGAGGGCAAGGAGCTGGACTGGATGCACCGTCTCTCGGTGCAGACCGGCCGTCCCGTCACCTTTGCGTGTCTCCAGAACGACGCCGATCCGGAGCAGTGGCGGCGCCTCCTCGACGAGAGTGCGCGGTCGGCGGCGGCCGGCGGGCGCGTGACGCCGCAGGTGGCCGTGCGGCCCACGGGTCTGCTGATGGGCCTGCAGGGAACGGCCCACCCCTTCCTCTTCCATCCCTCCTACCGGGAGGTCGCGCACCTGCCCCTCGCGGAGCGCGTCGCCGCGCTGCGCGATCCGGCGCGGCGCCAGCGTCTGCTCACGGAGCCCGTCACCTACCAGCTCCCGATCATGGCGTTCGTCTCGACGGCGTTCCACAAGCTGTTCCCGCTCGGCGATCCGCCGGACTACGAGCCGGGCCCGGAGAAGAGCGTCGCCGCGATCGCGGCGCGCGAGGGGCGCTCGCCGCAGGAGGTGGCCCTCGACCTGATCCTCCAGCGCGACGGCAAGGAGCTGCTGTACTTCCCGCTGCTCAACTATTCGAATGGCGACTTCGAGCCGATTCGCGAGATGCTCCAGCACCCGACCGCGGTGATCGGGCTGTCCGACGGCGGCGCGCACTGCGGAATCATCTGCGACGCGGGCGCTCCGACCTTCCTGCTGACCCACTGGGTGCGCGACCGCAAGCGTGGCGAGCGCCTTCCGCTCGAGCAGGTGGTGCAGAGCCAGACGCAGCGCACGGCGCGCCTCTTCGGCTTCTCCGACCGGGGCGTCCTGGCGCCGGGCATGAAGGGCGACGTGAACGTGATCGACTTCGACGGCCTGCGCCTGCACCCGCCGGAGATGGTGTTCGACCTGCCCGCGTCGGGACGCCGTCTGATCCAGAAGGTGGACGGCTACCGCGCGACGATCTGCAGCGGGGAGATCACGTGGCAGGCCGGCCAGCCGACTGGCGCGATGCCCGGCAAGCTGATCCGCGGCCGCTAGCGGACCTGCAGGTACCCCGCCTTTCGTCCTTCACGGAGTTCGCTTCAGCCGGACGACCGGGATCGGACGTCGGGTGGCCCGCTCGTAGCGGCCCCACTGCGGGTTGGCCTGTACGAGGAGCGGCCAGAGACGGTCGCGCTCCGCGCCGGTTGCGAGCTCCGCGTGGGCGCGGTGCACGTCCCTGCGCACCTGGACCTCGCAGGTCGGATCGGCCTGGAGGTTGCGCCACCACAGCGGGTCGGTGTCCTGCCCGCCGTTCGACGCCACCACCACGAATTCGTCGCCGTCGGCGATGTAGGCCAGGGGGAGCGTCCGAGCCTGCGCCGTCTTCCGTCCCGTCGTCGTGAGGAGCAGCATCGGGATGCCCGCGAGGCGCGCGCCGATCACGCCACCGGTGGCCCGGTACAGGGCGGTGTGGATGCGGGTGGTGTTGCGCCACTTCGCCATCTCGTTCCCTCCAAAGCGGAGCCGCGTCCGACCCTCGGCGCCTCACCCCGCAAACGTCTAGCGCCGGATGAAGCCGAACAGGTGCCCCGCGACGTTCCGGAGCTGGATCTCCTCCGAGCCCTCGGTGATCCGGTAGCGGCGGTGGTGGCGGTAGATGTGCTCGAAGGGCTTCGCCCGCGTGTAGCCGATGCCGCCGTGGACCTGCATCGCGCGATCGGCCGCCTCGCACGCGAGCTTGTTCGCGCGGTAGTTCGCCATCGAGACGCGGTCGGAGACGCGCAGCTGGTCGTTGCGGTCGAGCTGCCATGCCGTCTTATACACGAGGTTGCGTACGAGCTCGGCCTCCGTGTGCAGGTCGGCGAGGGGAAACTGGATCGCCTGCCGCTCGGCCAGCGGGACGCCGAACGTCTTGCGCTCGCGCGCATAGCGCACGCTCTCGTCGATGCAGTACTGCGCCACGCCGACCCCGGATGCGGCCTGGCGGATCCGGTTCTCGTGCACGAAGTGCTGCGCGAGCCGCAGCCCCTGGCCCTCCTCGTGCACGATCGCGGAGTGGGGCACGCGCACGCCCTCGAGCAGCACCTCCGCGTGATCGGTCGGCATGTTGAAGGTCCAGTGGTAGTACGGGATCGCAACGCCCGGACTCTTCGTGGGCACGAGGAACGCGGTGATCCCGCGCGCATCACCCGGCTCGCCGGAGGTGCGCGCGAACACCAGGTCGTGCGTGGCGTGGTGCATCCCGCTGTTGAAGCGCTTCGCGCCGTCGATCACCCACTCGTCGCCCTGACGCACGGCGCGCGTCTCCATCCACGTGGCGTCGCTTCCATGATCGGGCTCGGTCAGCCCGAAGGCCACCCGCATCTGGCCCGTGATCATCGGCTCGATGTAGGAGCGGTGCTCGCCCTTCGCGTAGGCGTGGAACATGTGCACGACCGGGAAGTTCCCGACGACCGAGGACTCGTTCTGGAGGTCGTTGTGCAGCCCGAGCCCCTTGTGCGCGAGGTGTTCGCGGATGACGGCCATGCCGAGGTTGCTCCCGCCGCCTCCGCCAAGCTCCTTCGGGAGCGACCAGCGCAGGAACCCCGCGCGATCGGCGCGCCGTCGCATCTCGGCGAGGAGCGCCTCCCATTCCCTGCGCGGGATCCCGTCGTGGTCCCAGTCCGTGCGCGCGTGCTCGCGGCGGTGGTCGAAGAACTGGCGGTTCTCCGCCTCGAGCGGGGCGATCTCTGCCGCGATGAACGCGTCGAGACGGTCGAGCAGGGCCGAGATCTCTGCCGGGATCGAGAAGTCCATCGGGTTCCTCCGGTCGCCCCACGCTACCGCGGGGCAAGGGTGGTGTCCCGAAGGCTGCCCGGTTTCCGCCTGCTATTCCCAGAGCGTGCGGAGGCGGCTGCGGAGCCGGAGCAGCGCGCGCACGTGGAGCGCGCGGACCCGGCTCTCCGCCAGCCCGAGGAGCCGGCCGGCGGCCTCCTGGCTCATGTCGTCCCAGTAGAGGAGCGACACCACGGTGCGTTCACGCGCCGGGAGCTCGTCCAGGGCGTCGGCGATCGCCTGACGCGCCCTCCCCGTGCCGAGCGCGAGCAGCGGATTCGCGTCGGCATCGCCCCAGCGCACCATCGCGGAGGCTGCGGCGGGAGCCGCGTCGTCGTCCCAGTGCTCGTCGCTGCGATGGAGCGGGGCCTCGCGCACCAGCCAGCGCAGCGCCTCGAAGCGGTCGCGGTCGATGCCGAGGACGTCCGCCACCTCGTGGCCCTGCGCGGCCCGGCCTTCCCGCTGCTCGACCTCGCGATACGCCCGATCCAGGACGCGGCCGCGAGACCGGACGGAGCGCGGCACCCAGTCGAGAGCCCGGAGCTGGTCCAGCACTGCGCCGCGGATCCGGATCTCGGCATAGCTCGCGAAGCTGCAGCCGAAGGCGGGATCGAAGCGCCGGGCCGCGTCGATGAGGCCCAGCACGCCGCCGTGTACGAGCTCTTCGCGGTCCACCGAGGACGGCAGCCGCTGCAGCAGCCGCTGAACGATCGCCCGCACGCGCGGCAGGTGCTCGACGACGAGATCCTGCTCCCGCTCCTCCCCGCCCGCCGCCGAAAGCTCGTCCGTCCCGTCCGCGCGAATTCCGTCCAGCGCGTCTTCGGGCGCGCGATCTTCCTGCATCCGCTCATCCATCGGCTGCGGCCCCCCTCCGATCGAGCGGCACGATGGCGCACCCCCGCACCTCGCGCGGTGATCCCGATCACATCCTCGGGTCGATGGAGCTATTGGCATCGAATCGTCGGGGTTTCGTCACCGCCTCCGCGCGTATAACCGACACAAGAATGTGACGGGCTGCCGGGACGCGAGGCCGCGTTGCTACTCCGCGCAGAAGCGCAGGAGGTCGAGTCGCGGCAGGAAGAGGCGCTGGATGACCTCGGGCCAGGCGTACTGGCGGGCGGTGGCCCGTCCCTGCCGGCGGATCGCGCAGGCTTCGGCGGGATTCGCCTTGAGCCGACGGAAGAGCCCGACGAACTCGCGCGGATCTCCCGTCTGGAGCACGATCGCGTTGCGGCCGGGGACCGCGTAGTCCTCGCCCGAGATGCCCGTACAGGCGATCCCGCCGGCCGCCATGGTCTCGAGGCCGACGAGGCCGAACGGCTCGTGCCCGCTGTTCGCGAGCACCGCGTCGGCCCCGCGGAACAGCACGCGCCGGCTCTCGGGATCGACCGGCGCCTTCAGGTTGACGACGTCCACGTCCTCCAGGTGGTCGAGGCGATCGAGGAGCCCCTGGACGCCCGTGGCGGAGCCGTTGCGATCTGCCACCCGGAGCCCTGCGGCGCACGCGGCGGCCAGCACCTCGTGCCCGTGCGCCTCCGCTCCGCCCCGCGCGATGAGCAGCGGCCGTTCGCCCTGACGCTTCAGCTCGCTCACGATCCCGATCGCGCCGAGCCAGCGCTTGTCGGGGTCGAACCGCGCCACCTTCGTGATGGCCGTGCGGCCGCGCAGGCGCCGTTGCATCTCGAGCACGCCGGCGCGATCGGGCGGAAGGAACGCGTCGGCGGAGAGCCCGTTCGGGATCACGATCGGGTCCACGCCCTGGTCCCACATCGAGTGCTTCATGTAGCGGCTCACGGTGGTGATGACCGAGGCGCGGGAGAGGCGCTTCCAGTCGATGCGGTCGAAGCCGAACACGTTGTTGGCGTTCCACAGCATGCTCGCGCGCTCGCGCAGCCCGGACTCGCGCAGCAGCCAGTCGAGGTGGAGCACGGCGTTCGCGGTGTGCCACTCCTCCGCCAGGATCACCGCGTGCCGGCCCTGCGCGAGGTGCGGGCGGAGATGCTGGTCCATCAGGATGGGAGGCAGCGACGCGGCGAAGTCGGCGTGCTTCCCCTCTTCGCCGTCGTAGACCCCGCCGGGGTGATAGCGGCTGATCCACTGGCACCACCGGTGCAGGTGCAGCGTCCCAAAGCGTTCGTGCCCCGGGCGCGCGGGATCGCCGACGAACCAGAGATGTGTCTCGAAGCCGAAGTCGGCCAGCGCGTGCGCCAGTCCGTCGATGCGGCTCGCGATGCCTCCGGCCCGCGAGTAGCCGTCGGGCCCCTCGAACGAAAGCACGTGGAACTGCATGGGGGGGCCGTGGCGATCCTTTCTCGCGCTCGAGAACAGCAGTTGGATGCCGTGGAGCGCGCCAGGGTTCAGCGATCGCGTCGGCCGGGTGGACGAGGACGGGGGCGGCGACGGAGGAAGCAGCGACGCGACCGCCGACGAGTATTGCACCGATCTCCGCGCGCGTCGCGACCTCGCGACGCGCGCGCGTGAAAAAACCCCGCGGGTGGGTGGGCTCGGCCCGCGCCCTCCGCTGCTAACGCTCGCGCGCCACCTTCTCGAGGCACGCCACGCCGAGGATGCTCCAGCCCTGGAAGCGCGCCCCGAGGCCCCGTCCCGTATCGCCGTGGTAGTACTCCGGGAATGTGACCAGATGTCTCGAATGCGGGTCGTATGCGTAGCGTGTGTCGTCTCCGTGACACGGACGCGTCCCCGTCGCATCGGGCAGGAACAGGCTCCCCAGCCGCGACGCGAGCTCGCGCGAAGCCTCGCGGAGGTTCATCCGGGTTCCCGAGCCCGCCGGACACTCGACCTCGAGCGTGTCGCCGTAGAAGTGGTGGTAGCGCTCGAGCGCCTCGACCAGGAGGTAATTCACGGGGAACCAGATCGGACCGCGCCAGTTCGAGTTGCCGCCGAAGAGCCCGCTGTTGCCCTCGCCGGGCACGTAGTCCACGCGGTGCTCGTGTCCGTCGACGACGAAGCGGTACGGCTGCTCGAGATGGACGCGCGAGAGCGCCCGCAGCCCGTGGGGGGCCAGGAACTCGCGCTCGTCGAACAGATGGCGGAGCACGCCCTCGAGCCGTTCGCGGGAGGGGATCGCGAGCAGACGGTGCAGCTCGCCGCCGTGCTCGGCGGCCGCCATCGTGCCGATGTGCTTCGCGAGGTCCGGGCGGTTCTTCAGGAACCAGCGCAGCCGCTTGGAGAAGCCGGGCAGCCGGTCGATCGCCTCCTCCTCGAGCACCTCGACGGCGATCAGCGGGAGCAGTCCGACCATCGAGCGGACGCGCAGCGGCTGGTGCCGGCCGTTCGCGTGGAGCTGGTCGTAGTAGAACCCGTCCTGGTCGTCCCACAGGCCCGAGCCGCCGAGCGTGTTGATGGCGTCCGTGATGGCGATGAAGTGCTCGAAGAATTTCGACGCCACGTCCTCGTAGACCGGGTCCTCCTGCGCGAGCTCGAGCGCGATCGAGAGCATCGTGGCCGCATAGAACGCCATCCACGCGGTGCCGTCCGCCTGCTCGAGATGGCCGCCGGTCGGGAGCGGCTGCGAGCGGTCGAACACGCCGATGTTGTCGAGTCCGAGGAAGCCGCCGCCGAAGACGTGCTTGCCCTCGGCGTCCTTGCGGTTCACCCACCAGGTGAAGTTGATCACGAGCTTGTCGAACGCACGCCGGAGGAACACGCGGTCGCGCTTGCCCGGCGCCCCGGTCAGCTTGTACACGCGCCAGCACGCCCACGCGTGCACGGGAGGGTTCACGTCGCCGAATGCGAACTCGTAGGCGGGAATCTGGCCGTTCGGGTGCATGTACCACTCGCGCAGCAGCAGCAGCAGCTGCTCCTTCGCGAAGTGCGGGTCGACCCGGGCCATGGGGATCATGTGGAACGCGAGGTCCCAGGCCGCGTACCACGGGTACTCCCACTTGTCGGGCATCGAGATGACGTCGCGGTTGTAGAGGTGGCCCCAGTCGGCGTTGCGTCCGTGCCGCCGGGAGGCCGGCGGCACGGGATGCGCCGGGTCGCCCTCGAGCCAGTCGCGCACCACGTAGTGGAAGAACTGCTTCGAGTGCAGGAGCGCCGCATAGCCCTGCCGCGCGACGTTCCGCTCCTCCGGGGTCATCGCCTCGGGCAGCAGCTCGTCGTAGAACGCGTCGGCCTCCGCGCGCCGGGTCTCGAACACCCGGCCGAACGCGGCGCCGAACGGGGTGCGCGGCGCCGCGTCCTCGGCGAAGAGCCTCAGGCGCAGCTCGGCCGAACCGCCCGCCGGGATCTCGATCACGTAGTGGGGCGCGGCCTTCGTTCCCTCGCGCGCGGGGTTCACGGCCGACCCGTCCCCGTCGACGACGTAGCGGTGGAACGCGTCCTTCACCCACGGACCCGCGTTCCGAGCGCCGAACAGGCGCTCCTGGTTCGTCTCGTTCTCCGTGAACAGCACCTCTCCCGGGGCGCCGTCGAACGCGAGACGCATCCGGCCGAGCTCCTCGTGCTCGACGAGGATCGCACCGTCGGCGGCGAGCGAGAGCCGGGGCTTCGCCGACGGAGCGGAGTGCCCCTCGCCGCTCCGGCCCCACGACCACGTGTTGCGGAACCAGAGCGTCGGCAGCACGTGCAGCGTGGCCGCCTCGGGTCCGCGATTCGCCAGCGTGATCCGGATGCAGACGTCGTCCGGCGACGCCTTCGCGTAGGTCGCGATCACGTCGAAGTAGCGCCCCTCGTCGAGCACGCCGGTGTGCGCGAGCTCGTGCTCCCCGCGCTCGCGCCCGCGGCTCCGGTTCTCCCGCACCAGCTCGCCGTAGGGGAAGGCGGACTGCGGGTAGCGGTAGAGGCTCTCGAGAAGCGAGTGCGTCGGGGTGGACTCGAGGTAGTGGTAGACCTCCTTCACGTCCTCGCCGTGGTTGCCCTCGGGCCCGGTCAGGCCGAACAGCCGCTCCTTCAGGATCGGGTCGCGCCCGTTCCAGAGCGCGAGCGCAAAGGCGAGCCGACACTGGCGATCGGTGATCCCGAGGAGGCCGTCCTCGCCCCAGCGGTACGCCCGGCTCCGCGCGTGATCGTGCGAGAAGTAGTCCCAGCACTCGCCGTGGGCGGAGTAGTCCTCGCGCACCGTCGACCACTGGCGCTCCGCGAGATACGGGCCCCAACGCTTCCAATTGCGCTCGCGCGACGCGTCCTCCTCGAGTCGCCGCCGCTCGGCGCCGGCCGCCGGTGCGCTCTCCACCGCCGTCTTCTCGCTGGTCCTCTTCGCCGCCATCGATCTCTCCTCCGGGCTCGCGTCTAGTCGACGAGCCTCACGACGTGTCCATCGGGATCCGAGACGAGCGCCGCGCGTGCGAACCCGAGCCCGGGCGGCGGCAGCTGAACGAGCGTGCGCGAGACGAAGGGCGCGTTCGCGGCGCGGAGCCGGTCCGCGAGGCCGTCGGGGTGGTCCGTCAGCACGGTGGTCTGCCAGTGCAGCAGGTCGTTCGCTCGCGCGTCGGCCGGCCGCGGCCGGCCGTCGCGCGGCGCGAGGTACTCGAGCAGCTCGACGCCGGGCCCGGCGGTCGCGCGCAGCGTCGTGATGCGCAGGTGAGCGCCCTCGACCTGGTTCAGGTGGGCCTGCTCCGTGCCCCAATTCTCGCTCTCGCCGGCGACGCGCAGCCCGAGCGCGTCGCGCCAGAAACGCAGGCTCGCGTCGGTGTCGGAGACCACGATCGCGGTGTGGTCGATGCCGAGGAAGAGGCGCCCGCTCCCGCCGGTGGCGGGCGCCACGTGCCACCTCGCGTCCCCCTTGCCCGGCGGGAACGCGAGGATCTCGAGGACGTGGCCGTCGGGGTCCTTGAAGTAGAAGGCCTGGATGCCGCCTGCCTTCGGGTTCCAGTCGGGCAGGCGCTGCGGCGCGGTCGACGCGTGCTCGACGTGGCTGGCGCGCAGGCGCGCGTAGGCGCGGTCCATGTCGCTCACGATGATCGCGACGTGCTGGAACCAGCGGTCCTGGCTGCGCGAGTCCTGCGGCACCGGCCGTCCACGCGGCGCGACCCACTCCGTCAGCTCCAGCTCCTCCGCGCCGAGGCGCAGCCGCGCGACGCGCAGCCGGGCGCCGAAGACCCCGGTGAGCTGCTCCCACGGCTGGCCCAGAACCTCGGTCTCCGACACCTTCTCGAACGACAGCACGCCGGTGTAGAACGCGACCGACCGATCGAGATCGGAGACGGTGATCCCGACGTTCCCGACCGCCGAGACGCTCCCCGCTCCCCGCGCGTCGGACGCAGCCGTCGCGTGCAGGGCCGCGAGGAGCGCCGCCGCCGCGAGGGCGGCGAGCCGGCGCGCCGGCCGTCCGCGGAGCGGCGCCGGAGCCATCGGCTAGCCGAGCCGCGCGCGCAGGTGCGCGCCCACGCGCAGCGCGTTCGCCGCGATGGTGAGCGCGGGGTTCACCGCCGCGCTCGACGGGAAGAAGCTGCCGTCCACGACGTAGAGGTTGTCCACCTCGTGGGCGCGGCAGTCGAGGTCGAGCGCGGAGGTCGCGGGGTCGCTTCCGAAGCGGACGGTGCCGCACTGGTGAGCGACGCCCGCGATCGGGATCTTGCCGCCGATGTAGAGGTTCGCGGGCACGAGGTGGCTCTCGTCGCAGCCGATCGCCGCGAGCATTCCCTTCACGCGGCGGTGGAGCTGCTTGTGCCCCTCCAGATTGTTGTCGCGGTAGTGCACCTGGACCTCCCCCTCCGGTCCGACGACGATGCGGTTCTCGGGATCGGGCAGGTCCTCGCTGATGAGCCAGAACGGCATGCCGTGGGTGGCCATCGCCTCGAGCACGCGCCGCGGCGTCGCCCGGGGAGCGCCCTCGGCGAGGATCTCGGGGTGCGCGTTCCCCATCATCTGGATGCAGCCCATGGGGTACGCGAAGTCGCGGTCGCCGAGGTAGAAGTCGAGCAGCGCGAAGTTCTTCTGGAACCGCGTGTCGTTCCGCTCCTTCGAGAGTGCGACGAGCATCGAGTTGTTGTGGCACATGTAGTGGCGGCCGACGACGCCCGAGCCGTTCGCCAGGCCGCCCGGGTGCCGGTCGCTCGCGGAGCGCAGCAGCAGCGCCGCGGAGTTGATGGCGCCGGCCGACACGACCACCACGTCGGCTGCGAACTCCTCGGGCGCTCCCTCGCGGAGGACGCACACGCGCGTCACCTCGCGTCCAGACGCCGAGGTTTCGAGCCTGGTGACCAGGGCGCGCGTCAGGAGCGTTACGTTCCCGTGCGCGAGCGCCGGACGGACGCACAGCACGTCGGCGTCGGACTTCGCGTTCACGAGGCAGGGAAACGCGTCGCAGGTCGAGCAGCGGACGCAGGGGCTGGTGAGCGGGCTCCGCTCGTCGATGGCCACGCCGACGGGCCCGCGGAAGGGCCGGTGGCCGAGACGCACGAGGTCGTCGTGGAGGCGCTGGAGGCGCGGCTCGAGGCTCATCCCCGGCCACGGATACGGCCCGCTCGCCGGCGGCTCCGTCGGATCGGCGCCCCGGTCGCCGTGCACCTGATAGAGGCGCTCGGCCTGCGTGTACCACGGCTCCATGTCGTCGTACGCGAGCGGCCACGCGGGAGACACGCCGCCGTGATGCTTCAGCTCGCCGAAATCCTGTGCGCGCAGCCTCCAGAGCGACGCGCCGTAGAATTTCGTGTTGCCGCCCACGTTGTAGTGGGTGCCCGGATGGAACGGGACGCCGTGCCGGTCGTACCACGTCTCCGGGGCGTTGTAGCGGCCCTCGGTGATCACGACGCGGGGGTTCCACACGTCGGGGTCGCGCGGGATGAAGTCGCCGCGTTCGAGCAGGAGGATGCGCTTGCCCGACGAGGCGAGCGCATGCGCGAGCGTGCCGCCTCCTGCGCCGGTTCCGATGATGATCACGTCGTAGCGTGTGCTCGTGGACAATTCCGTCACTCCCCGTGGTAGCCGCAGCGGAAGATGCAGCGGCGATGCGTCCGATGGTTGATCTTGGCGCAGTGAACCTGGCGAGAGCGTCCCAATCGGGTGTAGGCCTCCGCGGCGAGCAGCATGCCGAGGACGGGTGCCGTGAAGTACACCCAGAGCGCGGTGAAGACGCGCCCGGGCACCGCCGAGCCCAGGGTGCGCGCCGGGTTCATGCTCATGCCGGAGAGGGGCGCTTCGAGCGCGATGTAGAGCGCGACGAGGGCGCCCGCGCAGAGCGGCGTGAAGCGCGCCAGCCGCGCCGAGTTCGAAGCGGCGAGCACGACGAGCATGAGGCCGAACGAGATCGTGAGCTCGGCGGCGAACGCGACTCCCACGCCCCACGCGCCGGGCGTCGTCGCGGCGTACGCCACTGCCGGATGTGCGATCGCGCGGCCGAGGATCGCTGCGGACAGCCCGATGCCCGCGATGCCGCCCGCGAACTGCGCCAGGACGTAGCCGATCGCGTCGCGCATCTCGATCTTCCCGAGCCGGAAGAACGTGAGCGTGACGGCGGGATTGAAGTGCGCGCCCGACTGCTGGCCGAAGGGCGACCAGGTGATCGCGACCGCGGTCCCGCCCATCGCGAGCCCGATCAGCACCCGACGCAGCAAGACGTCGGGAAACGCCTGGTGGACGGGGGACGCGGGGTGCTCGAGCAGCGCGGTGACGAGCGCGGCGGACAGCATGAACGCGCCGAGCTCGGCCGCCTCCATCCCGTACTCCGTCCAGTGCAGCTCGCGCGCGGCGGACACGGCTCAGCCTCCGAACGTGATCACGTTCTTGATGCCGCTCGGGCGCCCGACGAGCAGATCCCGGTAGCGTTCGACCGGGAAGCGCCCCGTGACGAGCGCCCGCACGGCGGCGGGCCAGAGCTCGGAGAAGCGACCGACGTCGCGGATCGCCGCCTCGAACGCGTCGCGCCCGGCGTTCACGGTTCCGAACACGAGCTGGTTGTTCAGCACGAGGCTGCGCATGAGGCGGTCGGTGTCGACCTCGATGGGGGCCCGGCGACCGGGCACGCCGGTGAACACGAACGCGCTGTTCGGTCCGAGCACCTGCATCAGCTCGAACGCCATCTGCGACGCGCCCGCCGCCTCGTAGACGACGTCGATCGCTCCGATCCGCCTGGACAGCTCCGCGGGCGACTCCTTCTCCGACGATGCGTACGCTGCGCCGATCGACTCCACGAGCTCCGACTTGGGATTCGGCGCGATCTCCCGCGAGTAGACGACGGTCTCGAAGTCGTTCGCCCGAAGCGCCATCGCCCCGAGGAGCCCGACCGGGCCCGCGCCGAGCACGACCGCGCGGCGACAATGGCCGTGGCTCTTGCCGGGCTTGTGCGGGCAGCCCCAGGGCAGGCGCTCCTGCATCTGCCAGATCTGGAGGAGGGCCTTCTCGGCGATCGTGAGCGGCTCGACCAGGACGCCCACGTCGCGCAGCGCGCGCGGCAGCGGGTTCAGGTAGCGATCCTCCTCCACGATCTCCTCGGTCATGAAGCCGTTCCGGCCGCGGATGCCGCGCTCCTGGAATTCTCCGGTGAAGCAGAAGTCCTGCCGATCACCGCGGCACGCGGTGCAGGAGGGTACGTGGCACGGACGGCGGACCATGGGCACGACGAGGTCGCCGACCCTCACGCGTGTCACACCGGCCCCGATCTCGATCACCTCGCCCAGCGCCTCGTGCCCGATCACCAGGTGCGGGGACCCGGCCGGCGGCGTTCCGTACTCGAACGCGCAGATCTCGCGGTCGGTGCCGCACACGCCGACGTCGAGGATGCGGACGCGCGCCTGCGTCGGGGACCCGATCTCGGGCCGGGGAAGCTCGATCAGGTCGATCTCGCGGCTCTCGGGACGGACGGCGATGGCCTTCACGGCTACACCCGCGCCTGCGCGATGCGGCCCGGGGCGACGTCGCGCTTGCAGGCGTAGGGATCCGAGGCGTCGAGCCTCCGGGCCACGACCGCATCCAGCGAGAGCGGACCTGCGCCGCGGATCACGAGCCCGACGAGCAGCGCGACGTACAGGAATTCGATCGTCCCGAACAGCGCGTTCAGGCCGTCGATCTGGTCCCGCAGCGCCGTCACGAGGGCGACCACCATGGTGCCGATCAGCGGGACCGCAGCGAACCGCGTCGCGAGCCCGACGAGCACGAGCGCCCCGCACACGAGCTCGATGCCCGACACGAACGGCGCCTGGATGCCCGGGAACGGGATGCCGAGCTCGGTGAAGAACGCCGTGACGTGCTCGAGGTCGTGGAGCTTGCCCCAGCCCGACATCACGAAGACGGTGCCGATCACGAAGCGGGCGAGGAGCGGCGGGACGAAGTCGAGCTTCGCGCAGAGGCTCAGCGCAAAGCGGCGGATCACGAAGAAGAGGTCCTGCATGGTGGGCTCCTTTCGAGCTCAGCTCGCAGCCGAGTCGTCACGGCGCGAGAAGGTGGGAGACTTGACGGTTGCGTACTGGACCAGCTCCTTGGAGAAGAGCAGGTCGAGGGTCCAATCGATGAGGACGCGCAGCTTCTTCTCGGCGCGGGGCAGCTTGGCGAGGTAGATCGTCCGCCACATCCACCATGCGAGGAAGCCGGAGAACCTCAGCCCGAAGATCTGCGCGACGCCCGCGCGGCGTCCGATCGTCGCGAGCTGGCCGATGGTGCGGAAGCGGAACGGCCGGGCCGGCAGGCCGCGCAGCGCGGCCGCCACGTTGTCCGCGAGGACGCGCCCCTGGCGCAGGGCGTGTTGCGCCGTCGGCGGATGGGGCTTGCCGTCGGGGCCGGGCACGCTCGCGCAGTCGCCGAGCGCCCAGACTCCCGGCTGCACCTCCAGCCCTTCGTCCGTGAGGAGACGGCCGTTCTGCTTCTTGCACGGCAGCGTCGAGAGCAGCGGATGGGGCGACGTGCCCGCCGTCCAGACGAGACACTTCGTCGGGAGGGTCGTTCCGTCGGAGAGCGCGACGCCCGCGTCCGACACGCCGAGGACGCGCGTCCCGAGGCGCAGCTCGACGCCGCGCTTCTGCAGCTTCTGCGCCGCGTAGCGGCCGAGCCTGGGATCGAGCTCCGGCAGGATGGTCTGGCCGGAGTGGACCAGGACCATGCGCAGCTCGCTCTCCGCCAGGCCGGGATAGAAGCGCAGCGCCTGCCGCGCGAAGTCGTTCACCGAGGCCAGGGTCTCGACGCCGGCGAACCCTCCGCCTGCGACCACCACCGTGGCGAGGGACTCCCGCAGGCCGGCCTTCTTCGCGCACTCGGTCTCGGCCTCCTCGAGGTTCTGGATCACGCGGTTGCGGAGCGCGATCGCGTCGCCGAGCGACTTCATCGTGAGCGCGTGCTCCTCGAGGCCGGGCAGCCCGTAGAAGTTCGTCGTGCAGCCGAGCGCCACCACGAGCTGGTCGAAGTCGAGCACGTGCGTGTGGTGGTCGGAGCCGTGCGACACGGTCACCCGTCGCTTCGCGAGATCGATCGCATCCACGTCGCCGAGGAAGAAGCGCACGCGGCGCAGCAGCTTGCGCACCGGGCTCACGATGTGGGTGAGCGACAGGTCGCTCGCCGCGACCTCGTGCAGCATCGGCGTGAACGAGAAGAAGTTCTCGCGGTTCACGAGCAGGACTTCCACGTCCTTCTCGCCGCGCAGCTGCTTCTGGAGCCGCAGGGCCGCGTAGAGGCCTCCGAAGCCGCTGCCCAGGATCAGGACTCGACGCGTCTGGCTGCTCACGCTGCGCTCCACCTCTCGCCTCCGGAGGCTCCGAACCGGGTCGTTCGCGGCCTTGGATGCCGGTCCCTACGGGCCGTTGCGGAGCCTCTTCCCGGGCTATCCCGGAGGTCGCCCTCGGGGTTAGACTCGACCCCCGATGACCGGTCCTGCCGGGGCGCAATCCGAGGACGCGCTCCTCCGTACGCTCGCCGAGGCCGTCGAGGCCGAGACCGGCGAGCTCTTCCTCCGTTCGCTCGTACGCCAGCTCGCGAGGGCGCTCGGCGTCCAGTACGCGTTCGTGTCGGAGCTGACACAGCGCGGGACGCACTTCCGCACGCTCGCCCTCTGGGCGCGCGGCGCCTTCGCGGAGAACGTGGAGGTGCCCCTCGACGGCACGCCCTGCGAGGCCGTGCTCTGCGGCCGGAGCGCGCATCATCCGGACCGCCTCCAGCAGTGCTTTCCGAGAGATCCGGGGCTCGTGGACTGGGGCGCCGTGAGCTACGCGGGCGTTCCGATGCTCGACTCCGCGGGCAGCGTGGTCGGGCACTTCGCGGTGATCGACGACCGTCCGATGCCCGACGCGTCGCGCGCGCTCGACGTGATGCGCATCTTCGCCGCCCGCGCGGTCGCCGAGCTCGAGCGCACGCGCGCGCTGTGCGCGCTGCGCGCCAGCGAGCAGCGTCTCGAGCAGATCGTCGCGTCTGCGGCCGATGGGATCATCGTGAGCGACGTCGCCGGGACGATCGTCCTCTTCAACCCCGGGGCCGAGCGCATCCTCCGCTGCAAGGCGGCCGAGGCGATCGGCCGGTCGGTCTTCGACTTCGGCGTCGAGGAGGGCGTGGCCGGCCGCCAGGCCGCGGTGGCCGAGCTGCGCCGCGACCCGACGCGCCTCTTCTTCTACGGGGAAGGGGAGGGCGTGCTCGCGAAGCGCGCCGACGGCTCGCTCTTCCTGCACGAGGGCTCCCTGTCGCGCAGCGAGGTGGACGGCCGCGAGCTCATCACCGTGATCTTCCGCGACGTGGAGGAGCGACGCGGCGCCGGGCGCGAGCTCCTCGAGCTGCAGCGCCGCAACGACTACCTCCAGGAGGAGCTGCGCTCGGTCTACAACTTCGAGGAGATCGTCGGACGCAGCCCGGCGCTGGCGAGGGTCTTCGCGGCGGTCGAGCGCGTCGCCGGGACGGACGCGTCGGTGCTGATCTTCGGCGAGACCGGGACCGGGAAGGAGCTCGTCGCGCGCGCGATCCACGCGCGCAGCCCGCGCAAGGACCGCCCGCTCGTCAAGGTGAACTGCGCCGCGCTCTCGCCCGGCCTCGTCGAGAGCGAGCTCTTCGGCCACGAGAAGGGCGCTTTCACCGGCGCGACGGAGCGCCGCATCGGTCGTTTCGAGCTCGCCGACGGCGGTACGCTGTTCCTGGACGAGGTGGGCGAGATCCCGCTCGATCTCCAGGTGAAGCTGCTGCGCGTGCTCCAGGAGCGCGAATTCGAGCGCGCGGGCGGGAGCGCGACGCTGCGCACGGACGTGCGGGTGATCGCCGCGACGAACCGCGACCTCGCCCAGGCCATCGCGCAAGGGAAGTTCCGGGAGGACCTCTTCTACCGGCTGAACGTCTTCCCGATCGTGATGCCGCCGCTGCGCGAACGGGTGGGCGACATCCCGCTCCTCGTCTCGTACTTCATCGAGCGGCAGCAGGCGAAGCTGGGCCGCCACATCACGCACGTGGCCGATGCCACGATGGAGCGTCTCGTCGCCTATTCCTGGCCGGGCAACGTGCGCGAGCTCGAGAACGTGATCGAGCGCGCCATGATCCTCTCGCGCGGGCCCGAGCTCGAGATCCGGCCCGGGGCATTGGGCGACGAGCGCGCGCCGGCGTCGTCCCCGGCCCCGACTCCCGGCACGGCGTTCGACGGGCGGCTCGCCGACGTCGAGCGCCGCCACATCAAGGAGACGCTCCGGGCGACGGGGTGGCGGATCGAGGGCCCGGCCGGGGCGGCGCAGCGGCTCGGCCTGAACGCGAGCACGCTCCGCAGCCGCATCAAGAAGCTCGGCATCGCGCGGAGCCGCGACGAGGCTTCGTAGATCCGCGAGATGTCGCGGCGCCTCGCGGGGCCGCGAACCGGCCTGCTCCCAGCGCCAACCCATCGATGTGCTTGCCGATTTCCGCCTTCGAGCGGGCTCCCAAAGCACCTGGCACGCCGCTTGCTCATGCGTCCCGGCGAGTCGAATCGCAGGGATGGACACGATGCTTCGGATCACCCGCACCGAGATCGATCACGAGATCACGACGCTTCGCCTCGAGGGGCGCCTGACGCGCGCGGAGCTCGAGGCGCTCGACCTCGCCTGCCGCGAGGGCAGCGAGGGCGGCCGCCGGCTCGTGATCGATCTCGTCGGCGTGAGCTTCGTGGACGGCGCGGGCGCGGAGGCGCTCTCGGACCTGCGCAGGCGACGGATCGTGGTGACCGGATGCTCGCCCTTCGTGAGCGAGCTCCTCAAGGAGGTCTCGTGATGTCCGCTCCCGTTCTCGCAGCCCGGCCCATCGGCCCCGTCGGTGCGGCCGGCCATCCCACGCTGCTGACGCGTCTCCGGGCAGGGGACGAGCGCGCCTTCGAGGAGCTCGTGCGCACCCATGGCGGACGGATGCTCGCGACGGCGCAGCGCCTGCTGCGGGACGAGGACGCCGCGCGCGACGCGGTGCAGGACGCCTTCCTCTGCGCGTTCCGCGCGCTCCCCCGGTTCGAGGGGGGCTCGCTCCTCTCGACCTGGCTCCACCGCATCGTGGTGAACGCGGCGCTCATGAAGCTCCGCACGCGCCGCCGCCACCCCGAGGCCGCGATCGACGATCTGCTCCCGAGCTTCGACGCGACGGGTCACCGCGTCGAGGAGCCCGCCGCACCGCACGCCGAGGGCGCCCTCGTACGCGCCGAGCTGCGGGTCGCCGTGCGCGCGTGCATCGACCGCCTCCCGGAGAGCTACCGCACCGTGCTCGTGCTCCGGGACATCGAGGAGCTCGACACCGACGAGACGTCACGCCAGCTCGGCCTCTCCCGCGAGGCCGTGAAGACGCGCCTCCACCGCGCGCGGCAGGCCCTCAAGACGCTGCTCGAATGCCAGGGATTGGTGTAGGGCGCTCCGCGCCGAATCCGCTTCGCGGCGCCGGCATCCCCGCGGAGTGCACGGCCGCGCCCTGGGCGCCACCCGCGCTCGGCGCGCGTCCCCGCCTTGCCGACGGGTCGAACCCCCGTAGTCTCCGGGGCGTGAAGCGCATCCCCCTCGCGCACCTTCCCACGCCGCTGGATCCGGCGCCGCGTCTCTCCCTTGCGCTCGGCCTGCGTGTGCTCGTGAAGCGCGACGACCAGACCGGGCTCGCGCTCGGCGGGAACAAGGCGCGCAAGCTCGAGCACCTCGCCGCCGACGCGCGGGCGCGGGGCTGCGACACGCTGGTCACGTCGGGCGGAGCGCAGTCGAACTTCGCGCGCATGACCGCGGCCACGGCCGCGCGCCTCGGGATGGGCTGCCACCTGGTGCTCGGGGGGAGGGAGCCCGCCGCCGCGTCCGGCAACCTGATCCTCGATCGGCTGTTCGGCGCGACGCTGCACTTCGCTGGGTCGAGCGACTGGCGGGTATGGGAGGCGCGCGTCGCCGAGGTGACGCGCGAGATCGGGCCCCGCGCGTATGCGATGCCCATCGGGGGCGCGAGCCCGGTCGGGGCCTTCTCCTATCTCCAGGCGGCGGAGGAGCTGCTCGCGCAGACGCCCGAGCCGCCGGACTGGGTGGTCGTGGCCGATGGCAGCGGGGGGACGCACGCCGGGCTCCTCGTCGGGCTCCCGCCGGCGGTCCGCGTGCTCGGCGTCGACGTCGCGCGGCCGCCGCGACCGCACGCCGAGCGGGTGCCGGAGCTCGCGGCGGAGACCGCGAAGCTCGCAGGTCGCCCGCTGCCGCGCTTCACGCTCGAGCTCGCGGACCACACGGGACCCTCCTATGCGTCGGTCACGGAAGAGTGTCGGGAGGCCGTACGGCTCGCCGCGCGCACCGAGGGGCTCGTGCTCGATCCGGTCTACACCGGGAAGGCGATGGCGGGCCTCGTCGCCGCGGCGCGCAGCGGACGGGTGCGCGGGACGGTGGTGTTCTGGCACACCGGCGGCGCTCCCGCGCTCTTCGCCGACGGCTATCGCGAGTTCTAGACGCGAGGCCCGCCCGCGCTAGTCTGCTCCCTCCGCACCCCTTCCGGGACGCGGACCACAGGAGCCCCATCCCCATGGCGATCGATCCCCAGAAGGCGCTCGGCGCACGCATTGCCGGCGGCGAGGCGCGTTGGACCAAGGACCAGGTCATCCTCTACCACCTCGGCATCGGCGCCGGCGTCCCGCCCACCGATCCGCGCGAGCTCACCTACACCTACGAGAAGAACCTGAAGGTGATCCCGAGCTTCGGGGTCGTTCCCGTGTTCGGCTCGCTCGGCGGAATCGCCGCGGTGCCCGGGCTCGCCGGCGAGTTCAACTTCGCGCTGCTGCTCCACGGCGAGCAGGACCTCGAGCTCAAGAAGACGATCCCCGTCGAGGGCAAGATCGCGAGCTCGGGCAAGGTCGCCGGCGTGTACGACAAGGGGAAGGCCGCGCTCGTGATCCTCGAGGTCGAGTCGAAGGACGAGAGCGGCGACGTGCTCTTCGTGAACCGCTTCTCGCTCTTCCTGCGCGGCGCGGGCGGCTTCGGCGGCGACGGCGGACCGAAGGCTGGCAACGAGACGCCGACGCGCAAGCCCGACCTCGAGATCGAGTCGAAGACGCTGCCGCAGCAGGCGCTGCTCTATCGTCTCTCGGGCGACAAGAACCCGCTCCACGCCGATCCCGCGATCTCGAAGCTCGGCGGCTTCGACACGCCGATCCTGCACGGGCTCTGCTCGTACGGAATCGTGTGCAAGGCCGTCGTCGACGGCGCGCTGGACGGCGCGACGGAGAAGGTCGCCCGCTACCAGGCGCGCTTCGCGGGCGTCGTGTTCCCGGGCGAGACGATCGTCACTTCGCTGTGGAAGGAGGGGAACCAGGTCCTCGTGGCGGCGAAGTCGAAGGAGCGCAACACGCCGGTGATCACGAACGCGGCGGTGACGCTGCGGTCGTAGGCGCGCGCGGGGACGGCTTCAGCCCACCTCGTTGCGCAGGGCGTCCCCGCGCGTCCAGCGCGCGAGGTTGTCGAGGAAGATCTCCTCCGCGCGGATCGCGTTGCCCGGGCTGTGCCCGGAGGCGTGCGGCGTGACGATCGCGCGGGGCTGGGCCCAGAGCGGGCTCTCCGGCGGCAGCGGCTCGCGCTCGAAGACGTCGAGGGCGGCGCCGCCGAGCGCGCCGCTCGCGAGCGCGGCCGTGAGCGCGGCTTCGTCGAGGAGCCCGCCCCGTCCCACGTTCACGAGCCACGCGCCGCGCTTCATCGCCGCGATCGCCCTGGCGTCGACGATCCGCCGCGTATCCGGCGTGAGCGGGAGCGCGAGCACCACGGCGTCGGCGCTGCCGAGCAGCTCGTGCAGCCGTGCGAGGGGCCACGTCTCGCAGGGCTCGTCGCCCCTCGGCGTGCGGCGCAGTCCGATCGCCCGCATCCCGAACGCGGCTCCGAGCCGCGCGACCTCGAGCCCGATCGGACCGAGGCCGACCACCCCGAGCACCAGGCCCGAGAGATCGTCCACCTCGTGGGGCTCCCAAGCGCGTCGCCGCTGCGCATCGAGCCATCGGGGCAGGTCGCGCGAGAGCGCAAGCAGATAGAGCATCACGGTGTGCGCGATCGGCACCGCCGACGCGCCGGACGACGTGGTGAGCCGCACGCCGCGCTCGCGCAGGCTGCGGAACCAGGGGTGGTCGACCCCGGCGCTGAAGGTGTGCAGCCAGCGCAGACGCTCGGACTTGGCGAGCGCCCCCACGAAGTCGCGCGTCCTTTCAGGGAACAGATCCCCGGAGAAGAACGCGAGCTCGACCTGCGCCGGATCCGACGAGGGCCGGCCCGACTCGCCGAGCACGCAGCGTGCAAGCGAGGGTGCGGCGGCGTCCAGGGCCGGAGCGCGCCGCGCTTCCACCCGGTCCGACACGAGGAGGGTTCCCGGCACGCGCCGAAGTCTGGCGGATCCCCTTCGCCGTCGCCGCCGGACGGCCGTCGAACGGCGGGGCAGCGAAGCGGCCGGGTTCACGGCGGCTGCGCGCGCGAGGAAAGGTGCGCGACGGGCTCGACGGCGAGAAGCAGCTCCGGGACCGAAGTCACCGTCCGCACTGCAGGAAGGGGCCGATCGGCGCGGTCGCCCGGCCCGTTCGGCCGAATCTCCCTCGATTTTTTGCGCATCCAAATGTGTGATCCGGGACACATACTGGATGAGAACAGGGAGGAGACCGAGATGAAGCTGTATCGAGCGGACCGCTACGGGCTGATCTCCTCGGCGGACATCGCCCATGCGCTGCGGCGCGCCGTCGCGCGTCAGCGGGAAGAAGAGGGGGAGCTTCGCGCCGAAGCGGAGCGGGGCAAGGTACGGGCCGCCCGGCGTCGGGGCCTCTTCGGCCGGGTGCGCTCGGCCGTGGCGCCCCCTCCGCCGCCGGCCAGCGCCTCAGTCTGACGGGGGCGCCCCGCCCGGCTCGTCGCCGCGCGCGACCTTCGCCCCGTCGTCCGGCCAGCGGCCGAGACCGTGCTGGAACGCCCAGCTCGCGGTCTGGTAGTACGCGATCGCGTCGGCGGTGACCTGCGCCGGAGCGCCCTCCGCCTGCGCCGCTGCGGGGACGTGCTTCTGCTCCCCGGTCGCGAGGTCGACCGAGAACGTCTCCACGCGCTGCCCGGGGGAGAGCACGGTCAGCCACCCGTTCTCCAGGTAGCCGAGCAGCTCGAAGGTCGAGAGCAGCGCGCGCTCGGGGCCCGGCGGCTGCGCCAGCGCGTCGCGCCCGTAGAACTTCGTCGTATAGTCGAAGTTCAGCAGGCCGAGCAGCGTCGGCGCCACGTCCATCTGGCTCGTGATGCGGTCCACCGTGCCGGGCGCGATGAAGCCCGGCGCGTAGACGAGCATCGGGATGTGGTAGAGCGGCACCGGGATCTCGGTGCGTCCGAGGGCCTTCGCGGTGTGGTCGGCCACGATCACGAACACCGTGTCGGAGAACCAGGGTTGCTGCTTCGCCGACTCCAGGAAGTCGGCGATCGCCCAGTCCGTGTACTGGATCGCGCCGTAGCGTCCGGTGCCCGACGGGATCGGCACGCGGCCCTCGGGATACGTGAACGGGCGGTGGTTCGACGTGGTCATGACCAGGGCGAAGAAGTGTCGGCCTGCGTCGTACGAGCGGCGGGCCGAGCGCAGGACGCCGTGGTAGAGGTCCTCGTCGGCGACGCCCCACGCATTCTCGAACGTGATCTCGCGCGATGAGAACGTCGCGCGGTCGACGATGTCGAACCCGTTCGCCGCGAAGAACGCGTTCATGTTGTCGAAGAACCCGTAGCCGCCGTAGAAGAAGGTCACGTCGTAGCCGCGCTCGCGAAACGGCGTGCCGATGTTGAACAGACCGCCGTTGTTCGGGCGCCGCACGATCGAGTTGCCCGGCGTGGGCGGGACGGACAGCGACACGGCCTCGAGGCCACGCACCGTCCGGGTCCCCGTCGCGTAGAGCCGCGTGAAGAAGAGGCTGTCCTTCGCGAGCGCGTCGAGCCGCGGAGTCAGCTCCTTCTCGTTTCCGAACGAGGCCATGAAGCTCGCCGAAAGGCTCTCGACCACGATCAGCACGACGTTCTTCCGGTGCTCCTCGCCGGTCCGGACGACCTCGCGCTCGAGCGAGCGCGGATCGTCGCGCGTGAAGCGGACGTCGGGCTCTGCGAGCAGCCGGCGCATCCGGCGGAACGACTCGTCGAGGTCGCGACCGGCGTAGAACGGCTCGTAGTCGATCTGGTTGTGCCGGAAGGCGGAGAAGAGGTCGTAGAGCCCGTTCTCGGCGAGCTGGTTCGCGTAGCGGTTCTTCGAGATCCGGGCGTTGCCCGCATTGACGGCGAAGAACGCGAGCACGGGAAGGGCGATCAGCGCGAGACCCGGTATGACCCGGTCGCGCAGTCGGCTCGGCGCCGCGAAGCCCGCCGACAGCGTACGCCGGAGGGGCGCCCAGATCGCCAGCGAGGCGATCCCGATCGCGACGAGGAGCGCCGGGACCGGGTAGGACTCCCAGATGTTCTGCACCACCTCGCGCGTGTAGACGAGATAGTCGACGGCGATGAAGTTGAACCGGGACGCGAACTCCGCCCAGAAGAACCACTCCGCGACCGAGGCGAAGAGCAACACGAACACCGCGACGAGCCACATCAAGTGCAGCCAGATGCGGTGCACGGCGCTGCGCCAGAGCCGGTCGGGCATGAGCATCGCGAAGAGGGCGAAGAGGCCGATCGCGTACAGCGCCGTCACGAGATCGGCGAACAGCCCGGTGCCGTAGACGCGGACGACGACGCCGGCGCTCGGGGCGACCTGCCTCCAGCTGGCGACGAACAGGACGGTGCGCACGGCCAGCTGGAGCGCCAGGAAGACGAGGAGGAAGAGCCACACGGGTCCGAAGCGGGAGGCGAAGGGGCTGGAACGATCATGCGGCATGGAGGGCTCCGAGGATGCGTTCGCGGGCGAGCAGCGAAGTGGGAGGGCGGCGCGTCACGTCGCGGGGGCGCGCGCGGCCGGCGGGTCGAGCCGGAAGACCCAGGTCTTCTGGGACGCGGCGCCCGAGGGATCGAACCCGTACTTCCTGGCGAGCTCACCGATCAGTGTCGAGAGGGTCGCGGGATCGGTCACGCGCACCGCCTGCCGGTTCCACAGACGGCCGCCGAGACGCAGCACCACGCGGCCGTCGCTCTCGGCGAGACGCGGCCACGTCTTGCTCTCCGCGAATGCCGCCGGCACGTAGACCTGGCCGTCGTGCACGAGCACCCAGGTGGTCATCGAGCGCGGGTTCGCCGGATCGACCTGGAGCTCGATCTCGCGTGCGGCGCCGAGCGCGTCGAGCGGCGGATCGCCGGTCGCGGGGTCGCCCGAGAGCGCGCCGCCGGGGATCGGGCCGAGCGGGCCGCCGCTCGCGATCGCCACGAGACGCAAGCCCCCGATCGCCAGCAGTCCGAGCCCGAACGCGATCAACGCCCAGCGCAGGACACGTCGCACGCGCACACCCCCCTGGCGGGACCGCCGCTGCGAGCCGAACCTCCAGCCCGCAGCGCGGATTCTAGCGGGAGCGAGGCGATGGAACCGACCCCGCGCGAGCGCTTCGCGGCGCTCGCGCGCCTGCCCGACGACCGGATCGACCTCGCCGAGGGCGCGCTGCTCGTGGCGGCCGAGGCGTGTCCGGACCTGGTCGTGGCGCGTCACGTGGCCGAGCTGGACGCGCTGGCGCGAGAGGCCGCGCCCGCCGTGCAGGTGCTGGAGGGCGCCGCGGAGCGGGTGGACGCGCTACGCGCGTTCGTGACCGAGCAGGGCTTCCGTGGCAACCGTGACGACTACTACGACCCGCGCAACAGCTACCTGAACGAGGTGCTGGCCCGGCGCACCGGCATCCCGATCACGCTCGCTCTCGTCTACCTCGAGCTCGGGCGTCGGCTCGGCGTGTCGCTCGCGGGCATCAGCTTCCCGGGACACTTCCTCGTGCGGCACGGGCGCGCCCGCTCGGGAGGCGGCGCGGATCTCCCGGCGATCGTGGTCGATCCCTTCTCGGGCGCGACGCTCTCGGACGACGACGTGCGCGAGCGGTTCAAGCTCGCGATGGGGCCGGAGGCGCGGTTCGAGCTGCGCTGGCTGCGTCCGGCGACGCCGCGCGAGATCCTCATCCGCCTGCTCGGCAACCTGAAGCAGATCCACGTCCAGCGCGAGGAGCTCGAATCGGCGCTCGCGTGCTGCGACCGGATCCTGCTCCTGGCGCCCGAAGCCGCGCTCGAGCTGCGCGACCGGGGTCTGGTCCATCAGCGGCTCGAGTGCTTCGGCGCCGCCGTCGCCGACCTCGAGCGCTTCCTCGCGCTCTCCCCCCGCGATCCCTCGGCCGAGGCGATCCGCGAGACCCTGCCCGAGCTGCGCTTCCAGGCCCGCCGCGTGAGCTGACCCCGCGCCCCGACAGTTCTTGCACGAGCTCGAAGGAGCGTCCCCGGCATTCATGTTTCCCGTTCCTACTCCAGCAGGGACAGGAGGTCGTCGCGCGTCAGGGCGGCGGCTCGCGCGGCCTCGCCGAGGGCCACGTCGGTCAGCGCGCGCTTGCGCTCCTGGAGCGCGAGGATGCGCTCCTCGACCGTGTCGGCGGCCACCAGTCGATACACCAGGACGGGTCGCTCCTGGCCGATCCGGTGCGCGCGATCGGCGGCCTGGTCCTCGACAGCCGGGTTCCACCACGGATCGAGCAGGAACACGTGGTCGGCCGCGGTCAGGTTGAGCCCCGTGCCGCCCGCGCGGAGGGAGACCAGCAGCACCGGCGGCCCCGCGTCGTCCTGGAAGCGCGCCACGACGCCCGCGCGATCGACGGTGGAGCCGTCGAGCCGTCCGAACGCGACGTTCGCCGCGCGGAGCGCGGGCTCGACGAGGTCGAGGAACGACGTCCACTGCGAGAAGACGAGCGCCTTGTGGCCGTCGGCGACGACGCTCTCGAGCTCCTCGAGCAGGAGCGCGAGCTTCGACGATCCCTCCGCGCGCTGTCCGGGCACGAGCGCGGGGTGGCAGGCGGCCTGGCGCAGGCGCAGCAGCGCTTCGAGCGCGGACAGCACGCTGCCCCCGGCGCGCAGCTTCGCCAGCACCTCCTCGCGCGTCGCGGCGCGCACGGCCTCGTAGAGCGTGCGCTCACTCGCATCGAGCTCGCAGCGCAGCACGAGATCGGTTCGCGGGGGGAGCTCCGGGGCCACTTCGCGCTTGCGGCGCCGCAGCACGAACGGGCGGATGCGCTCCCGCAGGCGCGCCGCCGCCGCCTCGCCGGCCGCGCCGCCCGCCGCGATCGGCCGCGCGGTGCGCGCGGTGAAGTCGGCGCGGCCGCCGAGCAGCCCGGGGTTCGTGAAGTGGAGCTGGCTCCACAGCTCCTCGAGGCGGTTCTCGACCGGCGTGCCGGTCATCGCGACGCGGAACGCGGCGCGCAGGCGGAACGCGGCACGCGCCGCCTGGCTGTCGGGATTCTTGACGTTCTGGGCCTCGTCGAGCACGACGGTGCCCCAGTCGACCGCCGCGAGAGCGTCGGCGTCCAGACGCAGAAGTGCGTAGGTCGTCAGCGTGACGTCGGCTTCGGGATCGAGCGCGCGGCGCGGCCCGTGGTAGAGCGACGCGCGGAGGCCCGGTCGGAACCGGGCGATCTCCTGGGCCCAGTTGTGGAGCACGCTCGTCGGTGTCACCACGAGCGTGCGGCCGGCGAGCGCGCACAGCGCCTGGAGCGTCTTCCCGAGGCCCATGTCGTCGGCGAGCACGCCGCCGAGGCCCGCGTCCCGCAGGAACGAGAGCCACGCCACGCCGCGCCGCTGATAGCTCCGCAGCACGCCCGTGAGGTCCGACGGGAGCACGGGCTCGGGCAGGCCCTCGAAGCCCGCGACCAGCGCTTCGAGCTTCCCGGCCGCGGGCGGACGCGGCGCGCCGAGCTCGTCGCACAGGCGCGCGAGATCGGGGAGCGCGGCGCGCGGCAGCCGGCCAGAGGATTCCTTGGCGGCCAGGAGGTCCGCGATGCGCGGGCCGAAGCGGGCGAGCCAATCCTCCGGCAGCGGCGCGAGCCCGCCGCCGGGCAGCGCGAGCAGCGTGTCGCCGGCCTCCCAGGCCGCGAGCACGCGCGCCGCGGAGAGCGTGCGGCCGCCTCCGCCGGTGCGCGCGCCTGCCTCCGCAGCCCCTTCGAACACGAGCTCGAAGTCGTCGTCGCCGACGCGGAGGCGCGGCGCGAGCGGCGCCGCCCGGAAGAACGCCTCGTGCGCGCGCCCGCGCAGCTCGGGGGCGGGTCCGCCCCCGCCGACTCGGAAGCGCGAGAGGCGAGCGGCGAGGTCGAGCGCGGCGGCGCCATGGACCGTCACCCGCCGTCCGGGCACGAGGTCGAGCCCGCGTTCCAGGTCGCGCACGAGCCGCTCCTCGGCCGCAATCTCGCGCAGCGGCGCCGCGTCACCGAGGAGCGTCAGGCGCCCGGCGTCGATGCGTCCGACCGGCGGATCCCCGTACACGAGGGTCGGGAGCACGGAGAGGGCATCGCCGTCCTGGCTGGTCTCGAGCACGAGGCGCGGCGGCTCGCGCGTCGCGCGGGGGAGCCGCTTCGTGCGCACGTCCAGCGGGATCCGCGCCCCGAGATCGGGCAGCACCTCGGAGACGAGGAGCGGGAGGTCGTCGGGCGAGTAGCTCTTGCCGCGCGGAAGCTCGGCTAGCTCGCGGCCCGTGAGACGCGTGTCGCCGACGGGTCGCAGGACGTCGCCGCAGAGGCACACGCCGTTCGAGAAGGTCTCCGTGATCGAGGGGTCGGGCTCGATCCAGAGCCGGAAGCCCGGCCCCTCGTCGTCGAGCCGCGCGTGCGGCGAGAGCGGCTCGGCCGACGCGCGCACCGCGACACCGTCGAGCGTCAAATCGGGGCAGCCCGCGAGCGCCGCCAGCACGCGCGCCGCCAGCTCGCGCGGCAGCGCGCCCCGCAGCCGGGAGCCGAGCGCGCGCTCGACCGCGAGGTCCGCCTGCGTCGCCGCGAAGCGCGGGCCGTCGACGCGGCCCGACGCGACGGCCGCGAGCGTCGTCGTGAGGAGCGTCTCGCCGCCGCCCTGCACGACGCACCGCTCGAGCGCGAGGCCCCGCCCGTCGGCGCGCGCGAGCCGGTAGCCGACGTGGCCCGGCGCGTTGGGAGAGACCGGAGCGCCCGCGGCGCCCGGGAGCGGCTTCCCCTCCACGCGCGCGCGGCGCAGCGCGATCGCCGCAGCTGCGACGTGCTCGCACGGGTCGTCGGGGCCCGGGCAGTCGCAGGACCACTCCACGTCGTCGATCAGGAGGTCCGCGACGTGCGTCACGAGGCCGCCGCGCGTCGAGACGCGCAGCGCGACCGATCCGGCGGACTCCTCGACGAGCGCCACGGCTTCGGCGCGGACGAGCTCGACGCCGCGCGACCACACGGCGGGCGTGCACGACCGCCGGATCGCATCGAAGAGCGGCTGGACCCCGGCGGCCGTCAGTGGCGCGTCACGACCTCGCGACGAGGCTCGCGCGCTTGGCGGCGATCAGCTTGAGGAGCGCGTGCTGCGGGTCCGCGAACTTCTGCACGCCCTCCTCCATGAGGACCCGCTCGAGCTTCGCCGGGTCGACCTTCGCGTCGATCTCGTCCTGCACCGCCCTGGGGGGCAGCTCGTCGATCCGGCGGGCGAAGGTCTTGCCGGACGCCTCCACCTTGTCGTTCGTCGCGGGCGGGTTCGTCTCGATGTCGCTGCCCGCGAACGCGGCGACGTACTTGTCGGCCGGGTCCTCGGGCTTCTTCGTGCCGGTGCTCGCGAAGATCATCTCCTGCTGGAGCGGCAGCTTCTTGTCGGTCCAGAACTTCCTGTTCTCGGCCCAGATCCGCTTCGCGTTCAGGATGCCGACCTGGCCCTGCGCCGCGGCCGACAGCTCGGGCACGTGCTTCTCGGTGTACACGTCCACGCGCGAGACGAAGATGCTGTACACGCTCTTGAAGCCGGCGAGCCCTTCCTTGCGCCGCTGCGCGCCCCTCCATACCGCCTCCCGGGCGATCCGGTACTGCCGGTCGCTGAAGATGAGCGTGACGTTGAGCGTGATCCCCGCCGCCGCGAGCTCCTCGAGGGCGTCGAGACCGGCGGCCGTCGCCGGCACCTTGATCATGCGGTTCTGCCGGCCGACGCCGTAGTGCTTGCCGAGCTCGACGTAGCGGCGCACGCGCTCCGCGTGGGGCGGCGCCTGGTGCGGGTCCTCGAGCAGCGGATCGAGCTCGAAGCTCACGTACCCGTCGTTGCCCTTCGCGTCCTTCCACACGGGCAGGAAGACGGCCTGCGCGTCGGCGACGAGCCTCTCGGTCATGTCCCAGGCGATGTGCGTGTCGTCGAGGCCGCGCTTCAGCATCTCGATCAGGAGCGCGTCGAAGCGGCCCGACTGGATCAGGTCGCCGACGATGATCGGGTTCGACGTGGCGCCGGTGGCGCCGAGCGCGCGGTTCTTGCGGACGAGGTCCGGGTCGATCGAGTCGAGCCAGAGCTTGGTTCCGCATTGGATGAGGGACTGGAGCGAGCTGGCCATGGCTTGCACCTCCTGCGGACGAGCTTAGCCCGCCCGCGTCGCGTTCGCGGCGAACACGAGATGGAGCGGATCGGCTCCGGGCGGGGAGCGGTCGAGGTGCGCCGGGCGACCGTAGCCGCGCGCGAGCGCGAAGTAGGCGGCGAGGAGCCGTGCGCGCTCCTCCATCCGCAGCGCCTGCCAGCCCGCGATCGCCTTGGTCGCGAAGAGACGGTGGGAGTATGCGACGACGTGGACGCCGTCCGGCGCGAGCACGCGGCGCACTTCGGCGAAGACCTCCACCGGCCGCGTCAGGTACTGGACGGACACCGCGTTCAGCACCACGTCGAAGGCGCCGTCGGCGAACGGCAGCGTCGGGTCGGCGTTCAGATCGTGCACGACGCGCGCGTGGAGGCGCGGATTGCGCTCGAGCTCCGCAGCGTTGAGCCCGAGCCCACACACGTGCGCGTACTCCACGTCGTCGGGCAGGTGCGAGACCCACGAGGACATGAGATCGAGCACGCGCGCGCCGGGCGGGACGAGCTCGCGGTAGGCCGCGGTCAGCGCGGCGATCGTGGGGTCGTCGATGTGCGTCACGAAGCGCGGCTCCCGGTAGAAGCGGGGGTCGGCTGACTCGTCGGCGCGGCGGAAGAACCCGGCCGGGAATGCGGGCGTCCTGTCGGGCCGCGCGGAGGCGTCGTCGGTCATGGGACCGAAGATGGCACGCTCAGCGCGAGGAGGGCACGCGAGGCGGCGGGCGGCGCAGCAGGAGGACGACCGGCACGAGCGCGACGAACAGCACCGCCAGGAGGCGGTAGCAGTGCTCGAACGAGAGCACGGTGGCCTGCGCGCGGACCGCCGCATCGAGCGCGCGCAGCGCCGCGTCTTGGGCGCTGGTCGCGTCGAGGCCGCGCAGCTCGAAGCCCTGGGAGAGCTGCGCCAGGCGGAGCGTCGTCTCGGGGTCGAGCGCCGCGACGTGCTCGGAGAGATAGGCGTGATGGACGGCGCCGCTGCGGTGCAGCAGCGTCGCGAGGGCCGCGATGCCGAAGCTGCCGCCGAGCTGGCGGGAGAGGCTGTAGAGGCCGGCGCCCTGCTGGAGGTCGCGCGGCGGAAGCGCGCTCAGGGTCGCCGACGCCACCGGCACGAACATCGCCCCCATCCCGATCCCGCGGCACACCTGGGGCCAGAAGAGATCGTCCCAGCCGCTCTGGAGCGTCCAGTGGCTCATGCCGGTGAGCCCGAGCAGGAACACCGTGAGTCCGAACCACAGGATGGGGCGCGGCCCGAGGCGCCACACGAGCCGCCCGACGACGGTCATCGTGAGCGCCGTCGCGAGGCTCGACGGAAGGATCGCGAGCCCGGATTGCCACGACGTCCAGCCGAGCAGCGACTGCGTGAAGACGGGGAAGAGGAAGATGCTGCCGTAGAGCCCGACGCCCATCACCGTGCCGAATACGCAGCCCACCGTGAGCGCCCGGTTGCGGAGCACGCGGAGGTCGACGATGGGATGGGGGGTCCGCAGCTCGTGGATCACGAACGCGACGATCGCGAGCGCCGCGCTCGCCGCGAGGAGGGTGATCGCCTGGCTCTCGAACCAGTCCCAGCGCTCGCCGCGCTCGAGCACGAACTGGAGCGCGCCGACGCCGATCACGAGCAGCACGATGCCCACCCAGTCCACGCGCGTGCCGGCGCCGCCCTTCAGGTGCTCGGGGTCGAGGAGGTAGCGCCACGAGAGGAACGCGGCCGCGATCCCGATCGGCAGGTTCACATAGAAGATCCACGGCCACGTCCAGTTGCTCGTGATCCAGCCGCCGAGCGTCGGACCGAGGCTCGGTCCCAGCGTCACGCCGAGGCCGAAGATCGCCTGCGCGGTGCCCTGCCGCTGGGGCGGGAAGGTCTCGACCATGATGGCCTGCGAGGTGGCGAGCAGCGCGCCGCCGCCGAGGCCCTGGAGCACGCGGAAGACCACGAGCTGCGGCAGCGTCTGCGCATTGCCGCACAGGAAGGACGCAGCCGTGAAGATCAGGATCGAGGTCGTGAAGTAGCGCTTGCGTCCGAAACGTCCCGCGAGCCACGCCGTCATCGGGATCACGACGACGTTCGAGAGGATGTAGCCGGTGACGACCCAGGAGATCTCGTCGAGCGTCGCGCCGAGATTGCCCATCATGTCGGGCAGCGCGACGTTCACGATGCTCGAGTCGATGATCTCGAGGAGCGTGCCCGTCATCACGGCGATCACGACCATCAGGCGGCGGAAGTCGAGCCCCCCGTCCGCGGCCAGGTCGGGCACGCCGCCGGCCGGGATGGCGGCGCTAGCGGCCACCCACGCGCACCCACACGGAGAGGCCGACGCGCAGCGGACCCGGCATGGGCTCGTCCAGCACGATCTTCACCGGTACGCGCTGCACGACCTTGGTGAAGTTCCCGGTCGCGTTGTCGGGCGGGATGAGCGCGTACTTCGCTCCCGTCGCCGGCGCCAGGGACTCGACGCGACCGGTCCAGGTGAGGTCGGGGAACGCGTCGACGCGGACCTCGGCCTTCTCGCCGGGCGTGACGCGCGCGATCTGGGTCTCCTTGAAGTTCGCGACGATCCAGGGCGCCTCGGAGGCGCTGATCGCGAGCAGCGGCTGGCCGCGGTTCACGAGCGCCCCGAGCTCGACGTTCTTCCGCCCGACGACTCCGTCGAACGGCGCCACCACGGTGGTGTGCGCGAGATCGAGCTCCGCGCTCTGGAGGGCCGCCTGGGCCTGCCTCACGAGCGCGTCGTTCCCGAGGGCCGCGCGCTCGGCCTCGGCGCGGCCCGCGGCCGCTGCGACGCGCGCCTGCGCGGCTTCGCGGCGCGCTTGCGCATCGTCGAGCTGCTGGCGGCTGGAGACGCCGCCAGTGAACAGCGACTGCACGCGCTCCACGTCCTGCGACGCGCGGCGCAGCTCGGTCTCGGCCGCGCGCCCGTCCGCTTCCGCCGACTCCGCTGCGGCGTGGGCCGCGCGCTCGCGGTTCACCGCCGCGTCGAGGTCCGCGCGCGCCTTCGCGACGCGCGCCTCGAAGTCGGCGCCGTCGAGGCGCACCAGCACTTGACCCTCGTGCACCACGTCGTTGTCGCCCACGGCCACTTCGACCACGCGTCCGGGCACCTCCGCGCCGACGAGCGCGACGTGCCCCTCGACGAACGCGTCGTCGGTCGTCTCGCCGCCGAAGCCGCCGACGAGGCGGGCGCCGAGGGCGAGCACTGCGAGCGCCGCGACGCCGCCCACCAGGAGGTACGTCCGCCGCCGTGCGAGCGAGCGCGGGCGGGGCGCCGACGGGTCAGTCATGGTCCGTCCTCCTGGCGCGCACGCCCTCGAGGAAGACCGAGACGAACGCGTCGACGGCCTCTGCGCGGGCGTGGGGGTAGGCCTCCCGCTGCTGGAACACGTCGCGCGCCAGCACGAAGTCGAAGACCATGCCGAGGAACGCGCGCGCGCCGAGCACGGGATCGAGCGCGCGGAAGGCGCCCTCGCGCGTGCGGCGCGCGATGTAGCCGGCGAGGAACTCGCGCAGCGAGCGCACGCGCGTCTCGAAGAACGGCTGCGCGAGCGCGTGCCCCTCGAGCGCGGTGTAGAGCAGGATGCGGATGAAGGACGGGTCGCTCTCGGCGCCTGCGAGCATCGCGTCGGCGAGGCCGGAGAAGACCGCGCGATCGTCCCCCGCCGCGGCCGCCGCCTGGACGCGCTGCATGGGCGGCGGCATCGCCATCTTCGCGTCCACGATCGCGGCGTAGAGCGCTTCCTTGCTGGGGAAGTGGCGGTAGAGCGCCGCCTCGGTGATGCCCACCCGCGCCGCGACCTCGCGCGTGGTGGTGCCCTTGAAGCCCCGGGCTGCGAAGCACTCCAGCGCCGCGCGCAGGATCTGGTCGCGGCGGGGCTCCGGCTGAGCCGTCGGGGGCGGGGCGAATCGGGGGGGAGCTTCGATTCCCATTCGGGAACGGGCCTCTAGGAAGTTAGTAATCATTTACTAACTTATCGGCTGCCCCATCGCAAGCTGGAGGTCCGGCGAGCCGGGGCACGGTCCGGGCTCAGGCCTTCGCGGCGGCTCCGGCCAGGGTGCGCAGGTCGAGCACGGCGCCGTTCTCGAAGTCCCCGGCGAGGAGCGCCCAGATGTCCTGCGCTGCGTCCTCCGGTCGGCGGAGGGCGCCTTCGCGGTGGAGCGCCACGAAGCGGTCCAGGTCGGGGAAGTCGCGGGCCGCCGTGGCGCGGATCTCCTCCTGCATCGCCGTCGCGACGACGCCCGGCGCGACGGAGAGCACACGGCAGCGCCCGCCGCGCCGGGCCTGCTCGGCGCCGGCGACGCGCGTCCACTGGTCCGTCGCGGCCTTGCCGGCGCAGTACGACGTCCACCCCGGGTACACGCTGTGGGCCGCCCCGGAGCTGATGAAGACGAGGTCGCAACGCGCGGGCGTGTCGTGGGCGCAGCGCAGGAAGGCGTCGCCGAGGATCTGCGGCGCGGCGGAGTTCAGCACCACGTTCCGCCGGTAGGCGGTGGCGTCGACCTCGCCGGCGAACCCGATCGGCGTGAGCGTGCCGGCGGAGTGCAGGAACGTGACGCGCTCGCCGGCGAAGCCGCGCACCTCGCGCTCGAAGACCTGCGCCGCGCCCGTCCAGCCCGCCGGCTCCGCGAGGTCGACGGCAACGTGCTCGTTCCCCGGTGCGCGACGACGCGAGAGGCTCAGCACCCGGACGCCCGGTCCGGGCGCGGTACGCGCGAGCGCGAGGCCGATGCCGCTCGAGCCGCCGGAGATCAGGACGAGATGCGACGTCACGGCCGCGGGGCGTCCTTCGAAGGCGACGACTTCGGAGCGCCCCCGTCCTGCGCATCGGCGCTCTGGGCGCGCACGCGGGTCCGCGGGAGCTTCCGCGGCGGGAGGATCTCGGACTCGTTCGGCACGCGCTTCGCGAGGAAGAGCGCGGCGTCGAGCTTGTAGAAGCTGCGCTTCCGGTAGAACGTGAGCGCCCCGCGGTTGTTCTCGGCGACCTCGAGCACGAGGTGCGTGCAGCCGCGCAGCCGCGCGAGGTGCTCGAGCTGGTCCATCACGAACACGCCGATGCCGCGGCCCTGGTACTCCGGGTGGACCGCGAGCTCCTCCACGAAGAGCGGGCGCATGTCGCGCTTCTCGAAGTAGCGGGGGTTGATCCAGTTGTCGCTGCCCAGCGCCTCCACCGCGCACTCGGCGTAGCCGACGATCTCGTGACGCGCGCCCTGCTTCACCTCGAACAGCAGCTGCTCGATGCCCTCCTCCTCATATACCTCGAGGAAGCGCTTCTTCGAGCGCGGTCGCTGGTATTCGACCGTCTCGCGGTTCACGTCGCGGAAGACCTGTTTCAGGAACTCCCAGGTCCGATTCAGATCGCGCCGGTGCAGACGCCGCACGGTGACGACGGGATCGGCGCCCTCCGGCGTCGTCTTGGGCGGCGAGGCCTTGGCAGCCACGGGTCTCCTTTCGCGGGCCGCGGAACGTAACCCGCCGGTAAAGCGGTCGCCGCCCCGAGCGGCCGCGGCACGCCTCGCCCGGGCGGTAGAATGCCACGCGATGGTCCACGTCTTCGGTGAAGGCGACGCGTGCGAGCTCGACGAGGGGCTCTTCCAGCTCCGCCGAGGAGGGTCGCGCGTCAAGATCGAGCCGAAGGTCTTCGACCTCCTCCTCCACCTCGTCCGCCATCGCGACCGCGTGCTCTCGAAGGACGAGCTGCTGGACGCGGTATGGCCGGGCGAGGCGGTCAGCGAGTCCGTGCTCCCGCACTGCGTGGCCGCGGCCCGTCGCGCGATCGGCGACGACCGTGTGCGCCAGCGCACTATCCAGACCATCCACGGGAGGGGCTACCGGTTCGTCGCCCGCGTACGCGAGGTCGCGTCGACGCCTCCGGGTGTCGGGGGGAGCGCCCGGCCGGAGAGTCCGCCCGAGGCGTCCGGGACGCCGTTCATCGGACGCGAGCGTGCGCTCGCGGTGCTGGACGGAGCGCTCGCGGAGGCGATCGCCGGGCGCGGGCGCGTGGCGCTGCTCGTCGGCGAGCCCGGCATCGGCAAGACGCGCACGGCGGAGGAGGTGGCGAAGCGCGCGAGGCGCGCGGGCGCAGCGGTGCGCGTCGGACGGTGCTTCGACGGCGAGGGCGCGCCCGCGTTCTGGCCCTGGGTGCAGGTGCTCCGGGCCTGCTTCGAGGACGGCGACGGAGCGGCGCTCGCAGCGGACCTCGGCGCGGGCGCTGCCGACGTGGCGGAGCTCGTGCCCGGCCTGCGGGAACGCCTGCCCGAGCTGCCGCGCGCGCCGGCGCTCGAAGGCGAGCAGGCGCGCTTCCGGCTGTTCGACTCCATCACGGGCTACCTGACGCGGGCGGCCGCGCGGCGCCCGCTGGTGGTGGTGCTCGACGACCTGCACTGGGCCGACGCGTCGTCGCTGCGGCTCGTCCAGTTCGTCGCCGCGGGGCTGGCCGCCGCGCGGGTCCTCCTGATCGGCACCTACCGCGACGTCGAGCTGCGCCGCGCACACCCGCTCGCGTCGCTGCTCGGCGCGCTCGCCCGCGAGCCGGGCTGCGAGCGCATCCCGCTCCGCGGGCTCGAACGCGCCGAGGTGGCGGGGATGATCGAGTCGATCACCGGCGTGTCGGCCGCGCCGCCGCTCGCCGAGTGCGTGCTCGAGATGACCGAGGGCAACCCGTTCTTCGTGGGCGAGACGGTGCGGCTCCTCGCCGACCAGGGACGCCTCGGCTCGCTGGGCCCCGCGGCGGCCTCCGGCACGGCCGGTCTCGTGCTGCCCCAGAGCGTGCGCGACGCGATCGGGCGCCGGCTCGACTCGCTGCCGGAGGCCTGCAATGCGACGCTGCGCGCGGCCTCCGTGCTCGGACGCGACTTCGGCGCGCACGTGCTCGCCCGCATGACGGGCAGCCCGCCGGAGGCGGTGCTCGATCAGCTCGGCGAGGCGGTCGCCGTCCGGGTGGTGGTCGAGACGGAGGGCGGGATCGGGCGCTACGCGTTCTCGCACGCCCTCGTGCGGCAGTGTCTCTACGAGGAGCTCCCGACTCCGCGGCGCGTCGCGCTCCATCGCGCGGCGGGCAGCGCGCTCGAGGACGCGCACGGCGACGTCGAGGGCGAGCACCTGGCCGAGCTCGCGCACCACTTCTACGAGGCGGCGCAGGGCGGGAGCAGCGCGAAGGCCGTCCACTACTCGGTGTTGGCCGGAGAGCGCGCGCTGCGGCTCCTCGCCTACGAGGAGGCGGCGCGCCACTTCCAGCGCGCGCTCGAGGCATGCGAGGTCGCGCTCCCGCTGGACGAGGAGCGCCGCGACGAGCTCCTGCTCGCGCTGGGCGGAGCGCACTCGATGGCCGGCGCCCGCGACGAGGCCCGCGCGGTCTTCGTGCGTGCCGCGGACGGCGGGCGTCGCCGAGGTCGCGCCGACGTGCTCGCGCGCGCCGCCCTCGGCCACAAGGGCGCGATCGAGATGGGGACGGACTACGGCACGCTCGAGCTGCTCGAGGAGGCGCGCGCCGCCCTCGGCGACGGCCACGGCGCGCTGCGCGCCCATCTGCTGGCGAAGCTCACCGGGACGCCCCCGCACAGCCGCTCGATGGAGACGCGCGACCGCCTGTCGCGCGAGTCGCTGGCCCTCGCGACGGCGGCCGCCGATCCCGTCGCGCTCGGCGAAGCGCTCGCCGCGCGCTACTGGGCCTGCCTCGGCCCGGACCGACTGGCCGAGCGCCTGGCGCTCTCGCGCGAGCTGCTCGGGCTCGCGGAGCGCACCGGCGAGCTCCGCTGCGCGGTGGCGGGCTGGGAGGCCGCGCTCTCGGCGCACCTCGTGCTCGGGAACAGCGCCGAGGCCGAGCGGGCGCTCGCGGGCTACACGCGCACCGCGGCCGAGCTCCGCCAGCCCGGATACCTCTTCCTCGCGAGCGTGGCCCAGGGCAGCCGTGCGCTCAGCACGGGCCGCTTCGACGACGCACAGCGCCACTACGACGAAGCGTACGAGCGGGGCCGGCGCACGGTGCCGTTCGCGGACGTGATGCACTCCGCGCAGATCGCGTGGCTGCGGCACCAGCGCGGCGACCCGACGGACCTCTTCGACGCGAACGCCGGCTTCATTGCGGAGCTGATGGCCAATCCGTCCTGGGAGGGGATCGGTCGCGGCGTCGCCCTGTACGCCCACGTGGTGACGGGCGACGGTGATCGCGCCCGCGCCGCGCTCGACGATCTGGCGCGGCACCGCTTCGAGGACCTGCCGCGGGACGAGCACTGGCTGCTGCTCACCACGCTCGTCTCCGACGCGGTGATCGACCTCCAGGACCGCCCGCGCGCCCAGCTCCTCTTCGATCTCCTGCGGCCCTACGCGGATCTCGTCGCGGTGCACGATCTCCTGCGCGCAGGCGCGGGGTCGGTGTCCACGGCGCTCGGACGTCTCGCGCACCTGCTCGGCCGGCTCGACGAGGGCTGCGACCTCTTCGAGCGCGGGATCGCGCGCGATGCCGGGGCCGGACATCGGCCGCAGGTGCTCGCCGCGAAGGTCTCGCTCGTCGGCCTCCTGACGCAGCGGGCGGCGCCCGGAGACCGGGAGCGCGCGAAGCACGTCGTCGCCGAGTGTCTCGCCATGGCGAAGGAGCTCGGGATCCACCTCCCCGGTCGCTACCGCACGATGCACCGTCACCTCGAGGCCTTCACGAGCCCCTGACGGCGGGCTCGCGGGATCCCCAGGAAACCTTCAGGAATCCATCAGGACGCGGCAGGCCTTCCCGGCCGATCCTCCCGTCACCACGAGGAGGATCCCGATGCGTCACGACCCCGCGCTCGAAGCTCTCGGCATCGCACCGCCGCCGCCGCGCCGTCCGATGCGGCTGTGGAGCGCGCTCCGGCGGATCGCGCGGCTGCTCGAAGACCCGACCCGCACGGAGGAGGTGTTCGAGGTCTTCTCCGCGCTCGGAGGCGACGGCGGCGAGAAGATCTTCCGCCGCTTCCTCGCCGATCCCGACGGCCGGCGCCTGATCGCGTGCCGCCGCGCGCTGGTCGACGCCCTCGCCGACCGGGCGGCGCTCGCCGCGCTCCCGGACGGCAGCCTCGGCCGCGCCTATCTCGCGCACCTCGAGCGCAACGGTCTCGACCCGCTCGGCGTGGTCGAGGCCGCGCACCGGGTGCACGACGCGCGCGGGATCAACACCGACCCGCACCGCCGCTGGTTCGGCGACCGCATCGACCTGATGCACGACCTGTGGCACGTCCTCACCGGCTACGGGACCGACGAGGAAGGCGAGGCCGCGCTCCTCGCGTTCAGCTACCCGCACCTGCCGCAGCTGGCGCTCCTGCTCCTCGTGCTCGCGGCGGCGTGGGTCGGTCCCTGGGGACGCGGCTTCGCCTGGCAGCGCTATCTCGTGCGCGCCTGGCTGCGCGGGCGCCGCGCGCGGCCGCTGGTCGTCGTTGCGTGGGAGGAGCTCCTGCCGCGGCCGCTCGCGCAGGTGCGGCAGGCGCTCGGCGTGGAGGCGCCCGAGGCGGCGCATCCCGGAGGCGTGTGGTCCGGGAGCCTGACCTCGCGGGCCGGAGCTCCCCAGGCCGCGGCGGCGCGATGACCGCCGTCCGTCCCTCGCGCAGCGAGCTGGTCGCCTACTGCCTGCCGACGACCGGCGTCACCGCGATGCACTTCCTGGTGGCGCTCTATCTGCTCAAGTTCTCCACCGACGTGCTCGGCCTCGCGCCGGCCGCCGTCGGCGCGCTGTTCGGGGCCGCGCGTCTGTGGGACGCGGTGGCGGATCCGCTCGCGGGCTGGTGCAGCGACCGGACCCGGTCGCGCCTCGGGCGCCGGAGGCCGTGGCTGCTGGCCGCGGCGCTGCCGGCGGGACTGGCCTTCGTCGCGCTCTGGAGCCCGCCGTCGTCGGAGGCGGGCGCCGCGGCCTTCGTGTGGACGTGCCTCGCCGTGCTCGGCTTCTACACCGCGTTGACGGCGTTCCACATCCCGCACGTCGCCCTCGGAGCCGAGCTGACGTCGGACTACCACGAGCGCACGCGCGTGTTCGCGCTGCGCGGCGCCTTCGAGCTGTTCGGGATGGGGCTCGCGATCGGCGCCCTCTACGCCCTGGAGAACGCCGGCGACGCGCGCGCCGTCGCGCGCATCGTCGGGCTCGGGATCGGCGGCTTCACCGCGGCCTGCGGCCTGGTCGCCGGCGCGCGCGTGCGCGAGCGCGCGAGCGCGGGGACGCGCACCGCCGGGCCGCCGTGGCGCGCCCTCGCCGACGTGTGGCGCAACCCGCACGCGCGCCGGCTCCTCGGCGTCTTCTTCCTGTCGGAGCTCGGCCTCGCGCTGCTCTCCACCGCGCTCCCGTACGTGTCGGAGCACGTGCTCGGCACGCCGGGCGCGACCGCCTACTACATGCTCTGCTACCTCGTGCCCGTGCTGCTGTGCATTCCCGTCTGGCTGGCGGTCGCCCGCCGTCTCGGCAAGGCGCGGGCCTGGTGGCTCTCGAACGCGCTCTGCGCAGCGGGCTTCCTCGCGATCTTCACGCTCGGTCGCGGTGACGGCGTCCTGATCGCGCTGCTCGCGATGGCGATCGGCGCGGCGAGCAGCGCGAGCCGCGTGATCCCGATGTCGATCCAGGCCGACGTCATCGACTGGGACGAGCTCCACACGCGCGAGCGCAAGGAAGGCACCTACTTTGCGGCGTGGAACCTGGTCGGCAAGGCGGCCGGAGGCCTCGCGGTGACGCTCGTCGGCTTCGCCCTCGCGGCCACGGGGTTCGTGCGGGGCGAGACGCCGGCCCACGAGGCGATCCTGGGAATGCGCATCGTGGTGTCGGTGCTGCCGGCCGCCGCGTTCGCGGCGTCGACCCTGCTGCTGTCGGGCTTCGCGCTCGGCGAATCGGAGCACGGAGCGATCCGCGCGGAGCTCGACGCTAGAACGTGTATCTGATGCTCACATAGGCCTCGTCACGGTCGTGGACGACCGAGACGCCCGGCTCCGTGAAGACGTGATACGCGCCTTTTCCGTTCTGCTCACCGAGTGACAGCGGATTCAGCGGCATGTCCTTGCCCACGAACCGGCCGAAGAAGAAGTTCATGCCGAAGGTCACCGAGAAGCTCTCGGTGAACCGGTACTGCACCTGCGGCAGCGCCGCGCCCGAGTTCGATTCGACGTCGTATACGAACGTCACCGACGGCAGGAGGCGGTCCTGGAAGTAGCCGGTCTGGATCGTGAACGTGCCGAGGAAGTTCCACGGTCCCGTCGTCTGGAAGCCTCGCTCGAAGCCCGCGATGTACTGGAAGAAGATCTGCGTGTTGAAGAAGAACGTGTGGTTCGGGTTCAGGAAGTTGATGAACGTCGGCCGGTCGATCGAGACCGTGAGGTTGTAGGTGTCGGCCTTCGTGATGCCGTCGGCCTCGTTCGAGTCGGCGAACGGGGAGCCCTGGATCCAGGCGGCCTCGACGCCCCAGTTCGACTTCGTGAAGTCCTCGGCGAAGTCGGTGGAGAAGCCGAGCACGTTGCGCTTCTCGTACTGCAGGACCACCTCGCCTCCGGCGGACCACAGGAAGTCCCGCCGCCCGAAGTTTCCGTTGCCAGCGGCCCTCTGGTTCCGCCGCTGCACCCCGGTGACGGAGTAGAAGTCCTTCACGGTCGAGCAGAACTGCGGCGCCCGCACCGAACAGGACGTGAGGCTCGCGGTCGCCGGCGGTTGACCGTCCCAGTTCGGAGACTGGGAGACCAGGACCATCAGGAAGTTCCAGGAGAGCGCGGCCAGCTCGCTGGCCCAGGGCTGGCCGGCCCCGGGGAGCGCGCCCTGCTGAGCGGCCAGCGGGTGGCCCGTCGTGTTGTAGTTGTCGGGATTGCCCGGGAACGTCGGGTCGTAGCCGATCGTCGCGGTCGTGCCGTCGATGATCGGGCTGTAGTCGTTCGGACCGCCGTAGGTCGCGCTGTTGTAGGTCGGACCACGGCAGCCGGGGAGCACCAGGATCTGCCTTCCCACGCGGCGCGTGCAGGCCGGACCCCCGTAGTAGCCGACCGTGCCCGGCTGGAGGACCGCTCCGTTCGCAGTGTCCCATCCCGCGCGCGTGCCCGGATCGCCGGGCCAGGACTGGACGAGCGCGCTCGCCTCCGCGTTCAGCAGATCGATGCCGCGCTGGTCGCAGTTCGTGCCGTAGAACGGCCCGCACCCGAGCAGGGCCTCCTGCTGGTTGGTGAGCAGGGACGAGAGCGCACCGCTGCCGATCGGCCCGTCCCCGGGATCGCGCGAGAGCGCGACGATCGGCAGCGCGAACGGACTGAGCTGTCCGACGATCGCGCTGTTGAGGAACGAGTTGCCGGAGAGCAGCGCCGAGAGCAGGGTCGCGATCGGGAAGCCGCTCACCGTATTCTGGCTGTTGAACACGCTCTGCGCGCACGCCGTGGGGTCGAGCTGGGAGAAGCCCACGCTCGACGAGCAGATCACTGCGAAGGTCTGCTGATTGACCGACTGCTTCGCGAGCGCCTCGGCCGCAGTGAGGCATGCGGGCTCCGTCCCGGTGCTGCAGGTCCCGGTCGCTTCCGCCTCGCGAGGCCGGCCGTAGATCGGATCGACGTTGCGCGAGTAGGAGTAGATCCGGTTCGCATAGGGAATCGTCTCGTAGCTGTAGATGTCGACGATCGCGAAGCTGAAGCGGTCCCAGCGGAACTCGAGCCGCGCACCGCCCTGCAGGCCCTGGGTGCTCTTCCACGGGTACTCCGGCCGCGTCTCGCCCGCGACGCCGAGCCCCGTGGCGCCGTGCGCGAAGAGTCCGAAGGTCTTGTCGCAGACGGGGTTCGCCGTGTAGGCCTCGCCGCAGCGTCCGAGATCGGATGGCTCGAAGTCGTCGAGGTTCACCGCGCCTTCGAGCCGTACGTCGGAGAGCGGCCCGATCTCGTACAGGGACAGCACGGAGCGCACCGACCACAGCGCGATGCGCGACTCCTCGAGGGAGGGCAGCGACGCGAGCGCGAGGTCCTGCGGGTTGAACTGGTCGGTGGTCGCGAAGAGCTCCGTCTTCCCCCAGACGATGGTCTGCTTGCCGATGCGCATCCACAGCTGTCCGTCGAGCAGCTCCGCGTCGAGGTACGCCTCCTTCAGCTCGCGTTCGTCCTGCTGGCTCGCGCCGTGGTTCCACGCGAGCTCGGTCTGGCTGAAGTTCTGGTCGAAGGTGCTGTGGCGGCCGTTGCGGAGCCACTGCTGGAACCCCGGGCTCGGATAGTAGATGCCCTGCGCCATGAGGCGGTTGCTGGGTCCGAGGTTGCCGAGGAGCGGGGCTGGACGGTAGGGCAGGCTCGAGGAGCCCGTGTTGCCGTAGGCCGTGGGCGGGTTCGTCGGCCCGCTGCCGAAGATCGGGATCGTCGGGTTGCAGTCGCCCACGGCGGGGTTCACGAGGCTCTGCGTGCAGCCAGGGTCGTTCCCGGTGCCGCGAAACGGGTTCGCGCGATCGGCCAGCGCCTGGTACGAGACGATCTTGTTCTTCGGGAGCCAGGGGCCGAGCGTCTGCGTGCCGAGGCCGTTCTGCCCGCCCTCGATCTTCCGCATCGCGAACCGGTAGTCCTGGTAGCGCTGGAAGGTGTAGAGCGCGGGATCGTCGCCGGTGCCCGCGAGCCCGTCGCCGCCGGCGATCCCGAAGAGCGTGTCGAAGCCCTCCACCGTCGCGAGGGATCCGACGCGGCGGCCGGGTCCGAGACGCAGCGTCTGGGGCCCGGTCTCGATCACGCCGGCGGTGTTGGCCACCTCGGAGTTGCCGAGGCGCGGCGGCAGCTTGTTCGCGCGGTCGCCGAACACGTCGGCGGACGGGAAGAGGCCGCACGCCCGCGTCCACACGCAGTCGTAGCGGGCCTCGAGGCGCACGAATGCCGACAGGCCCGAGATCGGCCCGAAGCCATCCGGCAGGAGGTTCGCCTCGAGCTCGAGGTCCAGGATCGAGTACCACTGCGTGAGGTCGAGGTTCTCGTTGAAGTTGTTCGAGATGCCGCGGATCTGCTCCTCGAAGTAGCCGTGGGCCTCGAGCCGGCCGTCGAGCGCGGTGACCGCGCTGGCGTCCGTCGCCGCTCCTGCGAGCGCCGTCGCGCAGAGCGCGCTCGCGGCCACCCCGAACCGCCGCACGCCCCGATCGCCCCGTCCCAGCCAGCCCGGCGATCCCCACGTCCCCATCTTCCCCTCCTCTGCGTCCGGTCTCCCGCAGGCTGGCATGGCAATAGAACGTGTTTCAAACTAAATCGACGCCTTTCTCGCCGGAGGCCCGGAGTTCGTGACCTCTCCGCCCGCGCGTCCCGAGGTCCGGCTGCTCGACGGCGAGTTCTACGCCGGCGATCCCCACCCGCACTTCCGCTGGCTGCGCGAGCAAGCGCCGGTCTACTGGGACGAGACGGCGGGGCTCTGGGGCGTGGCCCTCCACGCGGACGTGATGAGCGTGTCGCGCGATCCCTTCACGTTCAGCAGCGCGGGGGGCTCCCGCCCCGACGCTCCCGTGCTGCCGTCGATGATCAACGTCGACGATCCCCTCCACAAACGGCGCCGCGCTCTCGTGAACCGCGGGTTCACGAAGGGCCGGCTCCAGGCGGAGGAGGCAAAGGTGCGGGAGATCTGCGTCGACCTCGTCGAGCGGGCGCGCGCGAAGCGCGAGTTCGACTTCGTCCGCGACGTCGCGGCCCCCCTCCCGATGATCGTGATCGGCGACATGCTGGGCGTCGAGCCCGAGGACCGCGACACGCTGCTGCGTTGGTCCGACGACCTCATCCGCGGCACGTCGGCGACCGCTTCGCCCGAGGCCGCGGCCGGGGCGCAGAGCGCCTTCCTCGAGTACTACCAGTACCACCGGCGCGTCGTGGCGGATCGGCGCTCGAAGCCGCAGTCGGCCGACCTGATCAGCGTCCTCGTGCATGCCGAGATCGACGGGGAGAGGCTCGACGACGACGCCCTGCTGCACGAGTCGCTGCTGATCCTCGTGGGCGGCGACGAGACCACGCGTCACGTGATCAGCGGCGGGATGCGGCAGCTGCTCCTGCACCCCGAGCAGCGGGACGCGCTGGCGGCCGACCCGACGCGCATCCCCACGGCGATCGAGGAGATGCTGCGCTGGGTCACGCCGATCCAGAACATGTCGCGCACGGCGACGCGCGACGTCGTGCTCCGGGGCCAGACGGTCCGGGAGGGGGACAAGCTGCTTCTGCTCTACCCGTCAGCGAACCGCGACGCGGCGGTGTTCCACGAGCCCGACCGCTTCGACGTGCGCCGGACGCCCAACGACCACGTCGCCTTCGGCGGGTACGGCGGGCACTTCTGTCTCGGCGCGAGCCTCGCGCGCCTCGAGCTCCGCGTGATGTTCGAGGAGATCCTGCGCCGGCTCCCGCGCCTCGCCCTCGCGAGCGACGCGGCGCCGCTGCTGCGCCCCTCGAACTTCATCACGGGTATCGAGGAGATGCCGGTCCGGGTCGCCGGCTGATCCCCGCCCTTGCGCGCTTCAGGGCTCCACGGGCCTCAGCATTCCGCTCTCGACGAGCGCTTCGCGCACCAGCGCCGTGACCTCGGGCTCCCACAGGAACGAGATGTGCGACCCCTGATACCACGCGATCCGGGGCTGCTCCCAGTGGCGCCACAGCTGCAGCGCGTGCTCCGGCGCTGCGAGGCGATCGGCGGCGCCGGCGTAGAGCCAGCGGCGCTCGCGCGGGACGAGCGGGGGCACCGCGAGGGGGGACACGACCGAGAGGACGCGCGCGGCCTCCTCCAGCGGGAGGCCCACGAGCTCCGCTGCGCGCACGACGAAGCCGGGAACGTGGGACCGCAGCAGCTGCAGCAGGTCGGACGCGGGGATGCCCGCGATCACACACGAGAGCGCCGGGTCGTGTGCAGCGAGCAGCGCCGCGGTGTGAGCGCCGAGCGACACCCCGTATGCGCCCACCGCGGGAGCAGACCGCTGGGCGCGCAGGAACGACACGAGGCGGCGCACGTCCCATACCGCCTGCGCCTGCGCGTGGACGGTGTCGAGGAAGTCGCCGGAGAACCAGCCGTCGCCTCCGCGCCTCCCTGCGCGCCGGGGCCCGTGGAGCGGCATCACGGGCACCGCCACGTTCAGCCCCAGCGTCTCGTGCAGCCAGCGCGTGCGGAAGCCCGCGAAGTCCACCGCCGGGTGTCCCATGCGGTAGCCCGGGATGCAGACGATCCACGGACGCGGCGGTCCGCCGTGCTCGAGGAGCCACGCGTGAGCCACGCGGTTCGCGGTACGGCGCCGCCAGCGCTCGCCGCCGGGCTCGCCGGCGTGCGGCTCGTAACCGCTCTCGAACCGGGCGTGCCAGTGGTCGCCGAACCGTGAGCTCCGGGCGACGCACGGGAGCTCGGTGAGCGGCGGCGGCGCGACGTGGAATGCGGCGGGGTCCGACAGCCAGCCGCGCGCTTCGTAGAGCGCCATCGCGTCCCGCAGCTCGGAGGCGACGCGCCGCTGGTCGCGCAGCGACACCAGCGTCGCCGACACGACCTCGGTGGCGTAGAACAGCTCGTCCAGCGCGATCTTCGAGGCGAGGGAGAGGCCGCCGCGCGGCAGCGGCGCCTCGTGCGGCGTGGGGAGGCGCTGCCAGCCCCGCCAACGCAATCCGAGCACGAGGGGCGCCGCGCCGCCGCGCACCGCCCACTCGACGCCCTGACTCACGCTCTGCCACGCGCGTTGGAGCATCCGCCTCCCCCATCGGCGAACGGGCGCACATCCTAAGCCGGGACCCGTCGGCAAGGGAAGGGGTCCGTCGACCCGGTGTCGCGGCTATGCTGCGGCGCCGCCCACGAGGCGGGGAGGAGACGTGATGATCCAGCTCTACGGCGTACCGATGTCCCGCGCGTTCCGCCCCCTCTGGATGCTCCAGGAGCTCGGCGTGCCCTACGAGAACGTGCCCACCCACTTCGCGAACGGCGACACGAAGAAGCCGGAGTACCTCGCGCTCAACCCCAACGGGCACATCCCCACGCTCGTGGACGGCGACGTCGTGCTCTGGGAGTCGATCGCGATCAACCTCTACCTCGCGAAGCGGTACGACAAGAGCGGCCTCTGGCCCAAGTCGGCCGCGGACGAGGGCCGCGTCTACCAGTGGAGCTTCTGGGCGATCACCGAGGTCGAGGAGCCGCTCCTCACGTACCTCATGCACAACGTGCTGCTCCCCAAGGAGCAGCGCGACGCGGCGAAGGCCCAGGATGCGCTGGCGCGGCTCGCGAAGCCCCTCGGCGTGCTCGAGGGCGCCCTGAAGGGGAGGGAGCACCTCGTCGGCGGCGGATTCGGCGTGGCCGACCTGAACGTCGCCTCCGTGCTGTCGTGGGCGCGCATGGTGCGGCTCGATCTGTCCGCGTGGCCGGGGGTGGACGCCTGGCTCACGCGCTGCCTGGAGCGCCCGGCCTCGAAGAAGGCGAGCGGGCGGGGCTAGCGGGGACCGGTCGTCGCCGCGCCGATGGACCCCAAGCTCGTCTACTGGACGGCGGCCTTCGTGAACATGCTGGGCGTGGTCGCGGCGGCGACGCTGGGCGTACGCGCAATCCGACGCGGAAACGTGTCGCTCCATCGCCGGTGCATGCTGACCGCCGCCACGCTCGTGGCGGCATTCGTCGCGTCCTATGGGGTCAAGCTCGTCGTGCTCGGCCGCGAGGACCTCCCGCGCTGGAGCCCCGCGGCCGTGCTGACGCTCCGGATCCACGAGCTCTGCGTCTTCGCGATGCTCGCGGGCGGGGCGTTCGCGGGTGCGCGGGCGTGGCGACTGCGGCGGGACCCGCTCGCGCGCGGCGCCGAGCCACGCCGCGGGCGGACGCCGCGGTGGCTCCCGCACCGCCGCGCGGGCTGGACCGCGGTGACCGCCGCCCTGCTCGGCGTGATCACCGCGGCCCTCGTGCTCGCAGGGATGTATCAGCGCGCTGGATCGCCCTGAAGCGGGCGCGCGGTCCGCGAGCGCCCGGGCGGCGTCGCGCTCCGCATCACGCCCCCTGCGCCGCGCGAACGCCCTGGGCCCGCGGCGCGAGGCTGCGGCTCTCGCGGCGCAGGAGGTACGCGAGCGGGCCCACCGATCCGAGGAACACCGTTGCGATCGCATAGGGGATCCACGAGATCCCGCGCTCGCGCGCGTCGCGCACGAGCCAGACGAGGACGAGCGTGAGCGCGATCGTGATGTCCACGAGCACCTGGATGCCGGCGAGCGACGAGTGAGCCGCCTTCAAGAAGCCGATGTACCCGTAGGACGCGATCACCCAGGTATTCAGTGCGAGAAGGGGAAGGAGGACGCAGCCGACCAGCACCTGCTTGCGATTCATGGAAGCCTCCGGAAGTGGGTTCGAGCCACTCCATCGCAAGCCCCGTGCCGGACCCGAGCGGCGCGGACGGCGGGCAGGAGGCGCGCAAGCGTGCGATTCGCGCCACCGGGCGTTGCGCGCCTGCAACGCCCGTCGCGCGTGCGCCACGGCGCCCGACCGGCCGCGGCGCGCGTCTGCCTGCGCGGCGCGCGGCGGCGCTGCGGGGGGCGGCACGGCGCTTGCTCTCACGAGGGAACGGAAGGCCGCGTGATACCCTGCCGACCGGAGCCCGAGCACATGCAGCCCGCGGACCTCGACACCGAACTGCGGAGGCGCGACGTGCGCGACGCACGCGTTCCCGCGCCCCGCCCGAGGCGGCGCTTCGACCTGATCGGCCTTCTGGCCGGCGTGGCGATCGGCTCCTCCGACGCCGCCCTGTTCCTGCTGTTCGACGCCGATCTGACGCTCGCGGGCCGCGACGTGACGTGGCCGGTGATCGGGCTCTTCGTGATCTCCTACGGTGCGCTCGGCTTCGCGGTAGGGCGGCTCGCGATGGCGCGCGAGCGCGCGCGAAGGGACGCGCAGACGATCGAGGCGCAGCTCCGCGCGCTCGAGGCGTCGCAGCGCGCGGCGGCGCAGAACGAGAAGCTCGCGGCCATCGGACGGCTCGCCGCGGGGATCGCTCACGAGGTTCGCAATCCGCTCGCCGTGATCCGCAGTTCCGCGTCGATGGTGCAGAGCGCCTTCCAGCCCGGCGAGGACGCCCATCGGGCGTGCGAGTTCATTCGCGAGGAGACGGTTCGCCTCGACGGTCTGATCCGCGCGCTGCTCGATTTCGCGCGGCCGCGGCCGCTCCGTCTCGAGGCGACCTCGCTCGACAAGGTGATCGACCGCGGTCTCCAGCTCGCAGCGCCGGAGCTCGAGCGCCGACACATCCAGGTGGAGCGGGGGGGTGACGCGTCCACGGGCGAGCTCTCCGCCGACCCCGACCTGCTGTCCCAGATCGTGCTCGACCTCGTCATGAACGGCGCCGAAGCGGTGGGGCAGGAGGGGCGCATCCTGGTGCGCGCCGCCGGCGGAGGGGAGGAGGCCACGCTCGAGGTCTGCGACTCGGGCCCCGGGGTCCCGCCGGAGCACGCGGAGCAGGTCTTCGAGCCGTTCTTCACGACGAAGGCGCGCGGCACCGGGCTCGGCCTCGCGATGGTGGCACGCATCGCGGCGGCGCACGGCGGCGGCGTCGAGGTCGTGCCCGGCCGCGGCGCGGGGCAGGGGGGCGCGGGCGCGTGCTTCCGCGTACGGCTCCCGATCGCTCCCCGGGGAGCCTCGCCCCGGGCGGAGCGGGCGGTGTGACGGCGCCGCGCGCCCGCATCGCCGTGCTCGACGACGAGCCGCGCATGGTCGACATCCTCGCGATGGTCCTGCGCCGCGAGGGCTACGAAGTGCACGGCTTCGGGGAGCCCGCGCGCGCGCTCGAGGCGATCGAGGCGGAGCCCTTCGATCTGCTCGTCTCCGACCTGAAGATGCCGGGCTCGGACGGGCTGGAGGTGCTGCGCCGCGCGCGCGCGCTCCAGCCCGGGCTGCCCGTCGTGCTCATCACCGCGCACGCCACGGTGTCGACCGCGATCGCCGCCCTGCGGGACGGCGCCTTCGACTACGTGCAGAAGCCGTTCGAGAACGAGGAGCTGCGCGCGGTCGTCGCGCGCGCGCTCGACGCGACGCGCCTCGCGCGCGAGAACCGCTACCTGCGCGCGGAGCTGCGCAGCCAGTACTCCCTGGAGGCCGTGGTGGCCGAGAGCCCGCGCATGCGCGAGGTGTGGGCCCTCGTGCGTCGCGCGGCGGAGAGCCGGAGCACCGTGCTCGTGACAGGCGAAAGCGGCACGGGCAAGGAGCTCGTCGCGCGGGCGGTGCACTACCACAGCGCGCGCGTTGGCGGCCCGTTCATCGCGGTGAACTGCAAGGCGCTCGCGGAGGGGGTGCTCGAGTCCGAGCTGTTCGGTCACGAGCGCGGGGCGTTCACCGGCGCCGAGCGCGCGAAGCCGGGGCTCTTCGAGCGGGCGGACGGCGGGACGCTCTTCCTCGACGAGATCGGAGAGGTCAGCGAATCGTTCCAGGCGAAGCTGCTGCGCGTGCTCCAGGAACGCTCGGTCCGGCGCATGGGCGCCGCCGACGAGCGCGCAGTCGACGTGCGCGTCGTGGCGGCGACGAACCGCGATCTGAAGGCCGAGGTCGGCGCAGGAAGGTTTCGCGAGGACCTCTTTTTCCGGCTCGCGGTGATCCCGATCCACCTGCCGCCGCTGCGCGAGCGCCGCGAGGACGTGCTGCCGCTCGCACGGCACTTCCTCGCGCGCTGGTGCGAGAAGGCCGGCCGGAGCCTCACCGGGTGGACGACCGAGGTCGAGGCCTGGCTGCTGCGTCACGACTGGCCGGGCAACGTGCGCGAGCTGGAGAACGCGCTCGAGCGCGGCGTGGTGCTCGCTCGCGGCGACCGGATCGGAATGGACGACCTCCTCCTCGCGCCTGCCGGCGAGGAGCTGACACCCGGTGGTGACGCCGAAGGAGCCCCTGCGAGCGCAGCCGCCAGCCTGCAGGACTTCCTCGACGGGGCCGCCGCGGAACGCATCCGCCGGGTCCTCGCGGAGTCGGGCGGAAAACGGGTGGAGGCCGCGCGCCGCCTCGGCGTGGACCGCGCCACGCTCTGGCGGCTCATGCGCCGCTACGGGATCCGGGAGTGAGGCGCCGGGCGGCGCGCTGCGGACGACGCGGGGCCTAGACGCGCGGCGGCCGCTCGTGGAAGACGTGGTCCTCGACCACCACGACGCTGCACTTCGCGAGATCGAGGAACCGCGCCTCGTCGGGCCGGACGTGCTCCAGGTACTGGGCCTCGGCGAAGCAGCGCTGCATGTCCTCGAAGCTGTCGAACACCATCTCGGCGATGCCATCCCAGGGCTCCTGCCCGGTGGCGTCGGCGGGCATGGGCAGGTCGACCGGGTGCATCTGCACGTACCGCTGGATGTGCCGTGTGAACTCGGGCAGACGCTGGATCAGCGGACCGTGCTGCTCGCGCCAATACCTCCGGAACTCCGCGGGCGTCATTCCCGCGCGACGACGCAGGCCCGCCACCATCTTCACCACGTCCGTCTCCTCCGCGCTAGCTGCGCGCGTTCGTGCCGGTCTCGAGAGGCGGCGCGCCGAGCGATGCGGTCTGGCCGCCGTCCACCACCAGCGTCGCGCCGTGCACGTAGCCCGCATCGTCGCTGGCCAGGAACAGCGCGGCGGCAGCCACCTCGTCGGGTAGCCCGAAGCGCCCGGCGGGGATCGCCCGCTGGAGCGCAGTCCGCGCCCGCTCATCGGAGAATGCGGCCAGTGTCCCCTCCGTGGCGATGACGCCGGGACACACCGAATTGACGCGCACGCCGAACGGCGCGGCCTCGATCGCGGCCGTGCGCGTGAGGCTCTCCAGCGCGGCCTTCGCCGCGGCGTAGCCCGCGAGCGAAGCCTGGCCCGCGAGGCCGGCCGTCGACGACACGTTGACGATCGCGCCCGCGCGCTGCGCCTGCATCACGCGCAGCGCGGCGCGGACCCCGAAGAACGCGGCGTCGAGGGTCACGCCGAAGGAGTGGCGCCAATCACCGGTCGACAGCTCCGCCACCCGGCCCACGGCCAGCTGGTAGGCGTTGTTGACGAGCACGTCGAGCCGGCCGGTCTCCGCGCACGCCTCGCGCACGAGGGAGTCCACCTGCGCCTCGTCCGACACGTCGGCCACGACGGCCCGCGCGCGCCCCCCAGCCGCGGCGATCGCGCGCTCGATGGCGACGAGCGGCTCGCGGCGGCGCCCACACACCGTGACGCGCGCGCCCTCGGCGGCGAAACGCCGGGCGATGGCGGCGCCGATGCCCGTACCTCCGCCCGTCACGATCGCCACCTTGTCCGTCAGCCGACCGGCCATCGAGGCCTCCCGATTCCCGTCCCCACCGAAGAGCGCCGCATTCTACGCCGGCGATGCCGCCCGCTGCCCGTCCCGGGGCGTGCCGGTCGGGCCGGATGGCCGGCTCTGGCGAGTCTACGCCTCGGAGTGTAGACGTTCCCACGTCGCGCCCACGATCTCTGCCATGCGGGAGGCCTGCGCCTCCATGCTCTCGACGAGCCGGAGCTGCGTGCGGCAGCGGTCGAGGTTGTGGTCCTCGCGGTGCACCCTGAAGTACCGGTCGCCCGCGAGGTGATCCGCGAGGAAGCGCATCCCGAGCACGAGCGTGAGAAGGCGGCTCGCGAACGCCAGCTCGTCGCGCTCCGCCGGCGTGAGGAAGCCGGCCGTGCCGCGGAGGAACCCGTCGGCGAGCGCCGCAAAGAGCTCGGGCCGCATCGCGACGCGGGCGAGGTCGCGCTCGTCCTCCGCCGAGGCGCTCGTGGCGGTGCGCGCGAGGTCGGCGAAGTCGAGCACTGCGAGCCCCGGCATCACGGTGTCGAGGTCGATCACGCACACCGCCTCTCCGGTGCGATCGTCGAGCAGCACGTTGTTCAGCTTGGTGTCGTTGTGCACGTTGCGCTCCGGAAGCACCCCGCGGGCCGCGAGGTCCGGCAGACGGTCCACCGTCGCCTCGCGCGCGAGCACGAAGTCGAGCTCGCGCCGGCAGCCGGCGAGGCGGCCCGCGCCATCCGCGCTGGCCGCCTGGACCAGCGCCTCGAACCGGGCTCGCGCGTCGTGGAAGCGCGGGATGGTCTCGTGGAGGCGCGGCGGCGGCAGATCGAGGAGGGCGGCCTGGAAGCGGCCGAATGCCTCCGCGGCGATGCGCGCATCGTCCGTCGAGCGGATCACGTCGTGGCTGCGCGCGCCCTCGATGAAGCGATAGGTGCGCCAGGTCTCTCCGGCGTCGTCGACGAAGGCGAAGCCTCCGGCGCGGGCGGGCACGAGCTCGAGCGCGCGGCGCGCGGCGTCGGGGGCTCCTGCGCGCCGTAGTCCCGCGCGCTGGTGCTCCGTGACGCGCGCCACGTTCTCGATCACCTGCGCCGGCTCGCGGAACACCCCGCGGTTGATGCGCTGCTGGACGTAGCGGACGCGGCGGCCGGCCTCGTCGAAGACCGCTACGACCGTCACGTGGATGTGTCCGCTGCCCCAGGGCGACGACTCGATCCAGCGCCCGGCGATGTCGAACGAGGCCGCGACGTCGCGCAGGGCCGGCGCGGCGCGCGCCGCGTCGCTACTCATCCCCACCGACCAAGAGGGGCCGGACCATGCCGTCGCGCGCCACCGATCTTCCCGTCCTCGTCTGCCCTCGGGTGGACGGAAGCATCCGCGTCGACGGCGACGTCCACAAGCCCCCGTGGCCCGACATCGCGCCGGTGTGGCTCCTGCCGTCGCACGGACGCGCGCGCGACATGGGCGTCGCGCCCGACGTGGCCCTCGCGTGCCTCGCGCCGGATGGCGCGCCGCTCGCTCCCTCGGTCGCGTTCCAGCCCACGGCCGTGCGCGTGTGCCGCACCGACGCGCACCTCCACGTCGCGTTCCAGTGCCTCGATCGCGACGTGTGGGGCACGTTCGAGGGCCGGAACCAGCCGATCTACACCGAGGAGGTGGTGGAGGCGTTCCTCGCACCCGGGCCCGGCGTGGACCGGTACTTCGAGCTCGAGACGAGCCCTCGCGGCGCCTTCTTCGAGGCCCGCATCGAGAGCCCGGAGCACCACCGCCGCGGCATGGTCGTGGACCAGGGATGGGTCTGCGCGGGCTGGGAGCGCGCCGTGCGGGTGCGCGGGACGCTCGACCGGCGCGACGACGTGGACCACGGCTGGAGCGTCGAGTGGTCGATCCCGTTCGCATCCCTGGACGTCGCCCCGCCCCGATCCGGAGACCGCTGGCGCGCGAACTTCACCCGCATCGACCAGGCCGGCGGCGGCCAGTACAGCGCCTGGTCGCCCACCGGGGCGGACCCGCCGGACTTCCATCTGCCCCTCCGCTTCGGGGTCCTCGAGTTCGCTTGAGGCCGGCGCCGCGCGCCCCTTCAGGGGGTGTGATCCGATTCATAGGGGGACGGCTCGGCGAGGCCGATGCTGGAGTCGTTCGGGGCAGGGACCCCGGACGACCACCGAAGCGGAGGGCCCGACAGATGGCGAAGGAAGCCGCGAGGAAGGCGTTCTGGATCGTGATCCTGACGGCGCTGATCGCGACCGTGAGCGCGGGTGCAACGAGCCACACGCGCCACGGGCAGGGCGAGGCGAGCGAGGAGACGGCAGCGCCCGCCCTGGTCTACGCCGAGCAGAGCTGCCCGCTCGCCGGCCCGCGGGGCTGCTGACCTAGATTCGGGGACTTCGCTCGGCTGCGCCTCGCTGCGCGGGCGCTTCGCGCCCTTGCTTGGGCCTTGCGGTTACGGGGAGCGGCTAGAGCCAGGCCCAGATGGCGCCGAGCAGGCCGCCGAGCAGGAGCAGGGCGGTCGACACGAACCCGATCGTGAAGCCCTGGCTCCGCTTCGCCGGGTCCTCCACGTAGCCCTGCGCGTACAGGAAGCGGCCGACGATGAAGCCGAGGCCGATCAGCGCGCCGAGCCGCGGTCCGACGTAGCTCGCGAACAGCCAGAGCGAGGGCAGGAAGAGCACGAGCTGCTCGACGGTGTTCTGTTGCACCCGGAACCAGCGCTCGAAGACCTCGTGGCCGGTCGTGGCGGGAGCCTGCACGCCGTACTGTGCGCGGGCCTGTCCCACGCGCAGACCGATCCAGGCGTACTCGAGCAGGGCGAGCGCGATCACGATGGCGACGAGGTGCATGTCGATCTCCTTGCGCGCGTCGAGGCGCGCGTCAGACGAGGAGGAGGTTCGCGAGCGCTTCCAGCGCGTCGCGCTTGCGCAGGACGAGGAAGCCGCGGTCCACCGAAACGAGCCCTTGCGCCGTCCAGGCGCGGAGGAGCTTGTTGATGCTCTCGCGGCTCGTGCCGACCATCTCGCCGAGCTCGCCCTGCGGGAGGCGCACGTCGATGCGGACGCCCTCGGGGTCCGGCTTGCCGTACTCCGCTGCGAGCGAGAGCAGCTTCTTCGCGAGGCGCGAGGGCAGCGTGAGGAAGAGCGTGTCCTCGGTGAGCTCCGAGAGCCGCCGCAGGCGTCCCGCGAGAACGGTGGCGAGCTGGAGCGCCACGCGCGGGTGTCGCTCGAGCACGGGAAGGAAGTCCCGGCGATGGAGCGTGAGCAGCTCGGACGGCTCCATCGCCTCGACCGTGGCGGAGCGCGGCTTCGAGTCGAGGAGCGCGATCTCGCCGATCACCTCGCCCGGACCCATGATCGAGAACACCACTTCCTTGCCCTCCGCCCCCGCCGCGGCGGCCTTGAGCCGGCCGCTCATCACGGCGTAGAGCTGATTCCCTGGATCGCCCTTGTGGTAGAGCTCTTCGCGCGCCGCGAGGCGCTTGGTGGTCGTCGCCGCGAGCAGCGCGTCGAGCTCGCGCTGGCCGAGGTCCGCGAACAACGGGACGCTCGCGAGGATCGAGCGGCGGTCGAGGGGACGCGCGCCGGCCATGGCCGCAGTGTGAAGCAGGACGCCGGCGTCCGCCCCTGCGGGCCCTGCTCGCCGGCCAGCACGTGGTCTAACCTGGCGATCGCATGGACGAACCGAGCGGGCGCGTCTTCTCCGACCGCTCCGGCGCCTTCGGCGTCGTCCTCGCAGCCTACCTGCTGGCGCTCGCCGTCGCGGTCGCTCTCGGCCTGTGGCTCGGCGACCGGCGGCCGATCCTGACGGTGTTCGTCGCCGACGCGGTCGCCACCTTCGTGATCTTCGGCTTCAGCATGGCGCTGCGGAACTCGAGCATGTACGACGCGTACTGGAGCGTGGCGCCGCCCGTGATCGCGCTCTACTGGGCGCAGCTTCCCTCGGCGTCCCTGGGCGCCGAGGGCGGGCGACAAGGTCTGGTGTTGTGGCTCGTCGCTGCATGGGCCGTGCGCCTCACGTTCAACTGGGCGCGCGGGTGGGCCGGGCTCGGGCACGAGGACTGGCGCTACGTCGAGCTCCGTGAGGGCGCGAAGATCCCCTACTGGCTCGTCAGCCTCGGCGGCATCCACTTCTTTCCCACGCTCCAGGTCTTCCTCGGCTGCCTGTCCCTGTATCCGGCGCTCGCGCTCGGCAGACGGCCATTCGGCGCGCTCGACGTGATCGCGACGATCGTCGCCGGAGGCGGGATCGCGATCGAGACGCTGGCCGACGAGCAGCTCGCCGCGTTCAACCGTGTCAAGCAGCCGGGCGAGATCTGCATGCGCGGCGTCTGGGCGTGGTCGCGCCACCCGAACTACTTCGGCGAGCTCTCGTTCTGGTGGGGGCTCTGGCTCTTCGGGCTCGCGGCGGACCCCTCGTGGTGGTGGACGGTGATCGGCCCGCTCGCGATGACCGGGATGTTCCTCTTCGCGAGCATTCCGATGCTCGACAAGCGCAGCGTCGCGCGCCGTCCCGGCTACGAGGCGCACATGCGCCGCGTCTCGCGCCTCCTGCCCTGGCCGCCGCGGAGCTAGGCGCCCGCCCGATGCCCGGCGCGCTCGTCGATCTCTCCGTCGCCGCGCGTCTCGGCCTGCGCGAGGTCGGGCGCCGGCTGCGCGGCGAGCGCGAGCCGGCGCCCGACCTCCCGCGCTTCCGTGATTCGCTGGATCGCGCGCTTGCGGCGATGCCCGCCGGGCTCGTCGCCGAGCACGCGTGGATCCGGCTGCCCGCGCGCGAGCCGCCGTGGCGCGACAGCGGCATCGCGCTGCGCGCCGGCGAGGAGTCGACCTGGTTCGCCGCCGGCCGCGTCGTGGTCTCCTCCGTCCTCGACGTCTGGGTGACGCCGAAGACGCAGCTGTGGGCGCGCATCGGAGAAGCGGGGCCGATCCGGTCGTCGAGCCGCGATTCGAACACGCTGCGCGCGCAGCGCGACGGGCGCCTCTACTTCGGCAACTACTTCCCCAACGAGTGGAAGGACGCCACCGGCGCGCGGCTCCGCGACGACGGGGTGTACGCGGGGATGGCCGGTGAGCTCTGGATCCTGGCCGTGCGCTGGCGCGGCCGCGCCGAGGACGGGCTCGCCGCGCTCGCTGCCGCCGGCGACCCGCTCGGCGTCGTCGCGGCGGAGCGCGAACGCCTCGCGCTGGGCGATCCGGCCCCGGCCGGGTGGCGCTACCTCTGGACGCTCGGCGACGCCGAGCTCTTCCGCCCGGCCGAGGGTCCGAGCGGTGAGCGCGCGCTCGCGTGCGAGGTGGTCGGCGACGTCGGCATCCTCCAGCACGACGCTGCGTTCGTGCTGCGGCCGGACACGGAGATCGCCTGGCGCTGGCGCATCGACGCACTGCCGGGCGTGCTGCGAGAGGACAGCGTCCCGAGCCACGACTACCTGAGCGTCGCGGTGGAATTCGCGAACGGTCTCGACCTCACCTACTACTGGAGCCGGGAGCTCCCCGTCGGCACCGCGTTCTGGTGCCCGCTTCCGAACTGGAAGCACCGCGAGTTCCATGTCGTGATCCGCTCCGGGAGCGAAGGTCTCGGCGCCTGGCACGCGGAACGCCGCAACCTGCACGCCGACGCGCTGCACGCCTTCGGCAGCCATCCCGGAGACGTGGTCCGCGTCTGGCTGATCGCGGTGAGCGTGTTCATGCGCCAGCGCGGGAGCTTCACGGTCGCGGACATCCGTCTCCGCGGGAGCGCAGACGAGCGCGTCGTGCTCTGAGCCGGCGGGCGGACGGGTCGTGCGGCGCTCGCCAGGAGCGCGCGTGAACCGCGGGGGTCCCTACGCCACGACCCCTTCCCCGCGCAGCGCCGCGATCTCCTCGTCGGTGTACCCCGCCTCGCGCAGGATCGCGTCGCTCTGCTCCCCGAGTCGGGGCGGGCGGTGACGCAGGCTCGCCGGCGTGCGCTCGAAGCGCACCGGCGCGCGCAGGAAGCGCATCCGACCGGCCGTCGCGTCGTCCGCCTCGACGACGATCCCGCTGGCCGCGACCTGCGGATCGGTCAGGAACTCCCTCACGCCGTGGACGGGGGCCATCGGCGCCCCGAAGCGGCGCGCGCGCTCCAGCAGCTCCTCGGTGGGCCACTTCTTCAGGTCCTCCTCGAGGATCGCGAACAGCTCGCGTGCGTGGACGATGCGCGTGATCAGGTTCGCGCAGCGCGGGTCTCCGATCATGTCGTCGCGGCCGATCACCCGGCACAGACCCTGGAACTGGTGGTCCTCGAGGATCAGCAGCACGACGTGACCGTCCGCGGTGTCCCACGTGCGGTGGACGTCCGGGATGCGCACGGGCGGAGTCTCGTCCTCCTCGCGGAACGCCTCCTTCGTGACGACGTCGGGGAGCATGAATGCGGCGAAGGCGTCGAGCATCGGCACGTGCACGCGCTGGCCCCTGCCGTCACCCCGCTCGCGCGCCAGCAGGCCGCCGAGCACGGCGTAGACCGCGGTGAGAGCGGTGGTCTTGTCCGCCACGATGCTCTTCACGAGCTGGGGGCGTCCGTCGCCGCCCTGTGTCGGCATGAAGCCGCCGAGCCCCTGGATCACCGTGTCGTAGGCGGGCAGGTCGCGGTAGGGCCCGTCGGGGCCGAAGCCGTTGATCGAGACGTACACCAGCTTCGGGTTCTCACGCGCGAGGTCCTCGTAGCCGAGGCCCAGACGCTCGGCCACGCCGGGCCGCCAGTTCTCGACGAGCACGTCCGCGAGGAGCGCGAGCCGTCGCGCTGCGCGCTGCCCCTGCACGTGCTTCAGGTCCAGCGCGAGGCTCCGCTTGTTGCGGTTGAAGTGGCTGAAGAACCCCGTGAGGCCGGCGCGGAACGGCGGACCGAGACGCCGCGAGGTGTCACCCGCCTTGGGCTCCACCTTCCAGACGCGCGCGCCGAGGTCGCCCAGCACCTGGGTGCAGAACGGCCCCGACACGACGGTCGACAGATCGAGCACGCGCAGACCCGCGAGCGGACCGCGAGCGCGGCCGTCCGCGTCCTCCGCGTGCTGCGGATCGAGCTCCACGTCCATCGCGCTCCTCCTCGGCCCCCCGCGCCATCCTACCCGGAGGCGCGGGACCGTGGCGAGCGCGTGACCGCGAGGCGCGGCGGGTCGGGCTGCGGCCTGCGTCCCTCCCGGACGTCCCGCGTGGCAGCGAGGGCCTCCGCCATGAAGTCCAGGAAGCTGCGAACGCGCGCCGTGCGCCGCAGGTCGGGGTGCGTGAGGAGCCACATGCCGACGCCCCCGATCACGAGATCGCGCTTCACGCGCCGCAGCGAGGGGTCGCGATCGCCGAGGGCGCACGGCAGGAAGCCCAGGCCGAGCCCCGCGCGCACGGCGTGGTAGGCCACGAGGATCGAGTCGAAGCGGACCGCGATGCGCGCGTTCGGCGCGTGCTCGCGCATCCATGCCGCCGACGCCAGGTCGGCGAAGCCTTCGTCCCAGGCGAGGAAGACGTGTCCATCGAGTTCCCTCCCGACGGGATGGGCCTCGAGGTAGTCGGTGGAGGCGAAGAGCGAGCTCGTGGTCGTGCCGACGCGCCGGCCGACGAGGTGCTCCGCCGGCTTCTCCGTGACGCGGATGGCGACGTCCGCCTCGCGCCGCGTGAGGTTCGTGAGCGTGTTCGATGCGGCGAGCTCGAGCTCGATCCCGGGATGGGCGGCGCAGAACGCGCGCAGCTCGGGCATCAGGGCGAATGCCGCGGCATCCGAGAGCGCCACGCGCAACCTGCCGGAGAGCCGCGCATCGCGGCCGACGACGCGCCGGTCCAGGGCCTGGAGCTCCTCCTCCACGCGCAGGGCGGTCGCGCGCATCTCGTCGCCCGCGGGCGTCGTCGACCAGCCGCCCGGAATGCGCTCGAAGAGGCGCGTCCCCATGCGCTTCTCGAACGCCTGGACGCGCCGCGACACCGTCGCGTGATTGACATCGAGCGTGCGCGCGGCGGCGGAGAGGGAGCCCGCGCGCGCGACCGCCAGGAAGAACCGAAGGTCGTCCCAATCGGTGAGGGGAACGCTCGGGGTGGGATCGGTCATCGGGCCCTCGCGCCCTCCGTGCATTCCCGCACAGGCGCTCTGCACGCCTTCGGAATCCCCACGGCCCCGGGCAGAGCGTAGCCTCGGTTCCAGGGAAAGCGCCTCCGCGAGGAGGCATCATGACGTCGCTCACGCAGCATCTCACGTCCGTCGCCTGGCTTCGGTTCCTGCTCGCCGGCGTCGCGCTCGGCCTCGCCCTGGGCTGGGCAGCGACCTCGGGCGCCGAGTCCCTCGTGCCGCCCGCGACCGCCGCGACGGTCCGCATCGGAGGGTCGCCGGCCGGGTTGGCCGTGGTTGCGCTCGCTCCCGGACAGCACGTGGTGTTCCAGAACGATTCGTCCGCGATGGCCCGCGTGGAGCTCGACCTCGGCCGCGGCGAGGGGATCGCGTGCTCCGCAGCAGGCGAGCCGACCCGGGTCGCGCGCAAGTTCGTGGTGGCCGGCGGCACGGCGCTCGAGTGCGCTCCGCCCGCCGCGCCGGTGAGCTACCGCGTGTTCCAGAGCGGGTCCGGCGGCGACTCGCGCGTGCGCGAGACCGACGGCCGCATCGAGCTCGGCGGATCCGCGTCCCGCTAGGGCCGGGCGAGGCGGGACCGGGGGGCTCGGCTGGTCCCGGGCCCCGGCGTGCGGGCGCGCGCGGCGACGACACAGAGCAGTGCGGCGAGCGCCAGGAACGGCGTGATCGACCAGGCCGCGTTCGACTCGAGGGCGTGCGCCGTTTCGGCGCCGAAGAGGCGCTGCGACAGCACGAGGCCCCAGCCCTGGAGGAGCGGCACGGGCCGCAGCACGCCGCTCGCGTCGGGCGCACGCGTCTCGAGGCCGGAAAGCGCCGCGTACAGGAGGCCCGCGATCGCGCCACCCGCGATCAGGCCCGATGCGAAGAGCGTGCCCGGGGACGACTCCGCCTCCGCGGCCGAGGCCCCGGAGCGGCGGTCGGCGAGCCAGCGCACGAAGCCGCCGAGCGCGATCGACGTGCTGGTGGAGAGCGGCAGGTAGGCGCCCACCGCGAAGGGCAGCGACGGTACGCCGCACAGCTCCATCATGAGGGCTACCGACACGCCGATGAGGACGAGCGCCCACGGCAGGTCGCCGCCGAGGACGCCGTCGATGATGAGCCGGAACAGCTGCGCCTTGGGAGCGTCGAACTTCGACACGACCTTCTCGACGCGGCCCTGCGCGTCGCGCTGCTCGGGCTCCACGCCGCACACGCCGGGGTCGACGAGGAACGCGATCCGATCGTCCCGCCCGACGAGGTACTTGCCCGTCGGGACCGTCTCGGTCGGCCGGCGCACGTAGAGCACGCGATACGCCTCGCCGCGGAAGTCGGCCGGCGCGCTCGCGAACGCGACGCGTCCCGGATCGGCGGCCGCGAGCGCGGCGACGTGCTCCCCGGTCGCGACGAACCCGGGATAGCTGCGCGCCGCGTAGGTCGTCGCGATCTGGTTCAGGTACAGGAGCGTCCAACCGATCGCGAGCGCGCTCGTCGCCACGCCGAACGTGATCGCCAGCTGCTGCGCGCGCGGCGTCGCGCCCACCAGGAAGCCGGTCTTGAGATCCTGCGAGATCGTTCCGCCGTTGCTCGCCGCGACGCACACGAGCGCGGCGGTGCACAGCGCCATCTCCTTGTAGGGCACGCCCGCCCAGCCCGCAGCGACGAAGAGCAGGCAGGTCGCGAGCAGGGTGGCGACCGTCATCCCCGAGATCGGGTTCGACGAGGATCCGATCTGGCCGGTGATGCGGCTCGACACCGTCACGAAGAAGAACCCGAAGAGGACGATGAGCCCGGCGGAGACGGCGTTGATGCCGAGCGACGGCGCGATCGCGATCGCGATCACGAGCGCCACGGAGCCGCCCACCACGAGGGAGAGCGGCAGGTCGCGCTCCGTGCGCGGCGCCGCGGCGCGCGCGCGGCGGCCGAAGGCCGCCGCGCCGTGGCGGAAGGCCGCGAGGATCGTCGGGAGCGACCGCACGAGCGTCACGATCCCGCCCGTCGCCACCGCGCCCGCCCCGATGTAGAGCACGAACGCGTTGCGGATCTGGCCTGGCGTCATCTCGTGGACGGGAGTTGCGCCGCCCCCGACGAGCGGGGACGTCGCGTCGGGCGCGAAGAGGTGGATCGCGGGGATCAGCACGAGGAAGGACAGCACCCCGCCGCCGAGCATGACCATCGCGATCCGCGTGCCGATGATGTATCCGACACCGAGAAGTGCAGGATTCGTCTCGAAGGAGAGCGAGCCGCCGCGGAAGAAGCGGTCGAACGACCACGACGGATACTCGCCCCAGAACTTCCCGACGTTTCCGAGCAACGAGAAGAGGGCGCCGGCGCCGAAGCCCCCGAACACGGTCTTGGCGCTCGTCCCGCCCGCCTCGCCGACGATCAGGACCTGCGCGCAGGCCGTGCCTTCGGGGTAGGGCAGGCGGCCGTGCTCGCGCACGATCAGACCGTGGCGCAGCGGGATCATCATGAGCACGCCGAGGGCGCCGCCGAGCAGCGCCACGAGCGTCACGCGCACCACGTCCAGATCGAAGCCCATGAGGAGGAGGGAGGGCAGCGTGAACGCGACGCCGGCAGCGATCGACTCGCCCGCAGAGCCCGTCGTCTGAACGATGTTGTTCTCGAGGATCGTGGCGCGGCCGCCGAAGACGCGGCCGGCGGCGCGGAAGAGCGTGATCGACAGCACGGCGATCGGGATCGATGCCGAGACGGTGAGCCCGACCTTGAGGCCCAGGTAGACGGACGAGGCCGCGAAGCAGATCCCGAGCACCGCCCCCACCAAGAGCGCGCGCAGCGTGAGCTCGGTGGGCGATTCGGACGCCGGGACATAGGGAGCGGGCGGCCGTGTCTCGGACATCGAAGGCGTTGGGTACGGGGCCGCCGCGCGCGTGTCAACGCGCCCCGAGCGGGGCTCAAGCGCCACGGCGCGCCCACCGATCGTAGGGGGGCCTCGACACGTCCGCGTGGAGGGTCCTTGGAGCGGTTCGCCCTGATCGGCTTCGGCGCGTTCGTGGGCGTGAGCTGCATCGTCGGCACCCGCCTCCTGCTGCTCGCCCGGAGGACGCGGCGCTTCGAGGAGCTCTCGCTCGGGATCACGCTCTTCTGCGTGGGGGGGCTGTCGTACGCGTTCCTGATCGTCTCGCCGTTCGTGCGGGAGCGCTCGCCCGAGCTCTGCCATGCCTTCATCGCGGCAGGCGTCGTGACGGGAGCCCTCGGCACGGGCGCGCTCTTCTTCTTCGTCTGGCAGACCTTCCGGCCCACGGCGACGTGGGCCGGCGTCGCCTTCGGGGCTGCGGCGTGCTCCCTCACCCTCGCAGCCGTGGCCGTGATGCTGGCGCCGGTTCCGCCGCGGGAGGCCCCGCGCGCCCTCGACCTGCCGATCTTCACCGGCTTCATGGGCCCGGCTCTCCTCGGCTACGGCTGGAGCGCGTTCGAGTCCTTCCGCTACCACGCGATGCTCCGCAAGCGAGCGGCCATCGGCCTCGCCGAGCCGGAGATCGCCCATCGCTTCTTCCTCTGGGGCTGCGCCGGAAGCGCCGCCATGCTCTGCACGGCGATCGCGGTGGCCAACCGCGCGCTCGTGGAGCGGGGCGTTCACCCCCTCGCGCTGCTGTCGACCTCGGCGCTGGGTCTCGTCGCCGCAGTCGCGCTCTGGCTCACCTTCTTTCCGCCCCGCTTCTATCGCCGCCTGCTCGTCCCCGCCCCCCGGTGATACCCTGCGGCCATGCGCCGCATCTGGATTCCCAAAGCCGGCCCGCCCGAGGTGCTCGAGATCCGCGAGGAGCGCGATCCGCTGCCGCCGCGCGGCCAGCTGCGGATCCGCGTCGAGGCGTCCGGCGTGAACTTCGCCGACGTCATGGGACGCATGGGGCTGTACCCCGACCTGCCGCCGATGCCCGTGGTGGTGGGCTACGAGGTGGCGGGCCGCGTGGATGCGATCGGCGAAGATCTCGACCCGAGCTGGATCGGGAAGGACGTCTTCGCGTTCACGCGGTTCGGCGGTTACTCCGACGTCGTGTGCGTGCCCGAGGCGCAGGTCTACGGCCGACCGGACGGCATGAGCGCGGACGACGGAGCGGCGTTCCCCGTGAACTACCTCACCGCCTACCAGCTCATCGTGGTGATGGGCGGCCTCCGCCCGGGCGAGACGGTGCTCGTGCACTCCGCCGGCGGCGGAGTCGGGATCGCGGCGATCCAGCTCGCGAGGAAGATCGGAGCCCGCGTGATCGGCACGGCCTCGGAGGGCAAGCACGCCCATTTGCGCTCGATCGGCGTGGACGCCTGCATCGACTACGGCAAGGAGGACTTCGAGCAGCGGACCCGCGAGCTGACACACGGGCGTGGCGTCGAGCTCGTGCTCGACGCCGTGGGCGGCGAGTCGTTCCGCAAGAGCTATCGCGCCCTGGCCCCGACCGGCCGCGTCGGGATGTTCGGTCTCTCGGCGGCCGCGAGCGGCAAGCGGCGCAACCTCCTGCGCGCGCTCCCGGCTGCTCTGACGACCTTCCGGACGCGCTGGGGACCGCTCCCGCTCATGAACGACAACAAGGGCGTCTTCGGCGTGAATCTCGGCCACCTCTGGGACGAGATCGACCGGCTCGCGGGCTGGATGGAGGACCTGATCGCCGGCTACCGCGAGGGGGCGCTGAAGCCCGTGATCGCCGCGAAGTTCAAATTCGACGCCGCCGCGCAAGCGCACCACTACCTCCAGGACCGGAAGAACCTCGGCAAGGTGCTTCTGGTGCCGTGACGGTCCTCGAGCTCTCCTCGGACCGCCTCCGTCTCCGTCTCGTCCCTGCGATCGGCGCCAGCGTGACCGGGCTCGAGCTGCGTCACCACGGAGCGTGGATCTGCGTGACGCGGCCTTCGCCCGAGCCCCTCGCACGCTCGTCGGACTCGGCCTGCTTCCTGCTCGTGCCGTACTCGAACCGCATCCGAGAGGGACGCTTCACGTTCGAGGGCCGGAGCCATCAGCTGTTGCACCCGGAGAAGCATGCGATCCACGGCGACGTGCGCGACCGGCCGTGGCGCCTGGTCGAGCGGGACGCGGTCTCGGTACGACTCGTCTTCGACTCGCGCGATCACGAACGTGTGAACTTCCCGTTCCCGTTCACGGCCGAGGTGAGCTGGCGCCTCGCCGGCGCGGCGCTCGCGAGCGCGCTGCGCGTCACCAATGCCGGAACGGAGCGCATGCCCGCGGGCCTCGGCTTCCATCCGTATTTCGAGCGCGCGCTGGGGCGCGCGCGCGAGCTCGTGGAGCTCCAGCTCGCGGTGGGCGGCGTCTACCCCGGCGAGACGCCGCTCCCGACCGGGCCTCCGGTGCCGCTCGCTCCTGCGCAGGACTTCTCCCGAGCGCGTCCGCTGGACGTCGCCCTCGACCACTGCTTCGCCGGGTGGGACGGCCTGGCGCGGATGCGCTGGCCGGTGACGGGCGTTCGCGCGGAGCTGCGCGCGAGCGCGGCGCTTCGACACGTAGTAGTGTACGCCCCCGCGGGCCGGTCGTTCTTCGCGCTCGAGCCCGTCTCGAACGCGAACGACGGGTTCAACCTCCTGGCCGCCGGGCAGCGCGACACCGGGGTCGTCGCGCTGGCGAAGGGGGAGAGCCTCGAAGGCGACTTCGTCCTCCGCTTCGACGACGCGGGCTGAAGCCCGGGGAGCAGTCTCGCCGTGGACACCACCGTCTTCCTCCAGCTCGCGATCGCCCTCGGGCTCGGCCTCCTGGTCGGTCTCCAGCGCGAGCGGGTGGCCTCGCCGATGGCGGGCATCCGCACCTTCGCGTGCATCACCTGGCTTGGCGCAGTTGCCGGCCTCCTCGCTCCGCAGGTCGGGCCTTGGCTCGTCCCCGCCGGGCTCGTGGCGCTCGCCGGGCTCGTCGTGATGTCGAACGTGACGAAGCTGCGGCTCGAGCCTCCCGACCCGGGCATCACGAGCGAAGTGGCGGCTCTGCTCATGTACCTCGTGGGCGCAAACGTCGTGCTCGGACACGCAGAGGTGTCGGTCGTGGTGGCGGGCGCACTGGTGCTGCTCCTGCACTGGAAGGTGCCGCTCGAGGGATTCGCCAGGAGGATCGGCGACCGTGACATCGGCGCGATCATGCAGTTCACCTTGATCTCGCTCGTGATCCTGCCGGTGCTCCCCGACCGGACGTTCGGTCCCTACGAGGTGCTGAACCCCCGCAACGTCTGGCTGATGGTCGTGCTGATCGTCGGGATCAGCCTCGGCGGATACGTGGCGTACAAGCTCGCCGGCGCGGCCGCGGGCACGCTCCTCGGCGGCGTGCTCGGCGGGCTGGTGTCGAGCACCGCGACCACGGCGTCGTACGCCCGCCGCGCGGCCGCCGCCCCCGGTTCCGCCGGCCTCTGTGCGCTGGTGATCGCGATCGCCTCGTCCGTCGTGGTCGTGCGCGTGGCGGTCGAGATCGCGGTCGTCGCGCCCGGGCTGCTGGCAGTGGCCGCGCCTCCGCTCGCGGTGCTGCTCCTCGTATCGCTTGCCGCGTGCGCCGCGCTGCGCGCCGCCTCGAGCGGCGACGCGGGGCGGTTGCCCGAGCAGGAGAACCCCGCGGAGCTGCGCCCCGCGCTGATCTTCGCAGGGCTCTACGCCGTCGTCCTGGTGGCCGTCTCGGCGGTGAAGGAGCATTTCGGGAGCGCCGGGCTCTACGGCCTGGCCGTGCTGTCGGGCCTCACGGACGTGGACGCGATCACGCTCTCCACCGCGCGGCTCACGGTCGACGGGCGGCTCGAGCCCGATTCGGCCTGGCGCCTGATCCTGCTCGCCGTGTGCGCGAATCTCGTGTTCAAGACGGGGATCGCGTTCACGCTCGGCCCGGCGGTGCTGCGCACCCGCGTCGGGCTCTGGTCCGGTGCGTGCGTCCTCGCCGGCCTCGCCCTGCTCGCGCTCTGGCCCGCCACCGCCTGAGGCGGCGTCCGGCGCCTTCATCGGTCTCCCGTTCCGGCCGATACACGGGTCGGCCCGCCGCTGCGGGTCGGGAGAACGCGCATGGCGACGCGAACTGCGATCTGGCTGCCGGCGCTCGCGCTCGCGACCGCGCTCGGCGCGGGCGCGGCGTATCCGGACCTTCCGCTCGTCGGGCCGTGGGGGGCGGCGCTGCGCGCATTCGCCCCCGGCGGCGGCGGGAAGGGCGGCGGCGCCGGGCTGCGCACCTACTACCAGTTCGTCGACGCGACCGGGCGCGTGCGCTTCGTCGAGACGCTCGCCGAGGTGCCGGCCTCCCTGCGGGCGAGCGCGGGGCGCGTCGAGCTGGAGGGCCCTCCGCCCGGCTCCCCGGCCGAAGCGCGGGCCGCGGCCGCGCGCATGGCCGCGGCAAGCGCTCCCGCGCCGGCCGCCCAGCCGGTCACGGTGTACGTCACCTCCTGGTGTCCCCACTGCAAGGCTGCGCTCGCTGATCTCGATCGCCGCGGCATCCACTACACCAAGCGGGACATCGACACGGACGTCGACGCCAAGGCGGCGCTGCGCGAGAAGACCGGGGGCACCGGCGTGCCCATGCTCGACGTCGGCGGCCGGATCGTTCGCGGCTACAGCGAAGAGGCCTACGCCCGCGTCTTCGGTGGCGCGGGCTGATCGACGCGGCAGCGCCGCCCTCCCGGGGCGGCATCCGACGGCTTGCGCGCACGCTTGTAGAAACGGCCTACCGGTTCGGTGCACACGATCGTCGCGCTCGACGTGCGATCGGTGCGCCCGGGCACGCTTCTTGCGGTCTCGGCTGCGAGGAGGGTCTCCCCATGAGCTGCTTCCGATCCCGTCGTGACGCAGCGCACGCCCGTTTCGCGGTACACCGCCGATGGGTGCGGTCATGAACGCCCGCCTGCGTCGCGTCGCCTGCGGTCTGCTTCCGCTCGCGTTGGGCGCGCTCGCGGCTCCTGCCGTGCATGCGGAGATCTCCACGCGCCTGGTGGCGAGCGGTCTCTCGTCGCCGGTGTACGTCACGGCGCCGCGCGGAGACCGCCGCCTCTTCATCGTGGAGCTCGGCGGCACCATCGAGCTCCTCGAGCGGGGGCAGAAGGCGGTCGAGCCGACGCCGTTCCTGAGCCTCGTCGGGCTCGTGGGCAGCGGCGGCGAGCGCGGCCTCCTCGGCATGGCCTTCGCCCCGGACTTCGCCACCACGGGCTTCTTCTACGTCTACTACGTGGACGTCGCCGGCAACAGCGTGCTCGCGCGCTACCGCGTGAGCGCGAACCCCGACGTCGCGGATCCGACCGGGAAGATCGTGCTCACGGTCACGCAGCCCGCGGGCTCGAACAACCACAAGGGCGGCACGATCGCCTTCGGTCCCGACGGCTACCTCTACTGGGGTCTCGGCGACGGCGGCGGCGCCAACGACACCTCGAACAACGCGCAGAACGACGGCGTGCTGCTCGGCAAGATGCTGCGCATCGACGTGAGCGGCGCGTTCACCTCGACCTACCGGGTCCCGCCCGACAACCCGTTCGTCGGCGCCGCGCGCGATCCCAACGGTACGATCCTCGACGAGATCTGGAGCAAGGGCCTGCGCAATCCCTTCCGTTTCGCATTCGACCGCACGGCAGGCAACCTCTGGATCGCGGACGTGGGCCAGAGCCAGCGCGAGGAGGTCGACTTCGAGCCGTCCACCGATCCAGGCGGACGCAACTACGGATGGCGCGTGATGGAGGGGACGCTCTGCAACGTCGCCTCGCCCCCTCCCGCGCCGGTCTGCAACTCCCCGGCGCTGACGCTGCCCCTGATCGAGTACGATCACACGCAGGGCTGCGCGATCACCGGCGGCACGGTCTACCGCGGCGCGATGCCGTGGCTCGCCGGCCAGTACTTCTACGCCGACTACTGCAGCAATCGCGTGTGGACCTACGACACGGCGAACGGCGCGATCCTCGAGCGGACCGCCGACCTCGCGAACGCCGCGAGCCCGGTCGGCAGCATCGTGGCCATCGCCGAGGACGGCCTCGGCGAGCTCTACATCGTGGACCTCGGAGGCGAGGTGTTCCGCATCGAGCCGGATCCGATGGGCTGCGGCGCAGACGAAGGCGCATTCGCGCCGGCGCTGCTGCCCGCGGTCGCCTGGATCGGCTTCCGGCGCCGGCGGTCGCGCGCCGCCTGATCTCGAGGTGACGCTCCCCCGCGTCACCCCGCCGCGACCCCCGCCCGGCGGGGGCGCGGACGGGGTGGCGTCTCCGGCTAGCAGCTAGACCGCGAGGAGGTTCCGCGCGACGACCTTCAGCTCGAGGATCGGCTTCACGCCCTCGAAGATCGGGAGCACCTGCGCGTCCACGACGTAGCGGCTGATCGGGTACTCCTCGGCGTAGCCCCACCCGCCGTGCAGGAGCTGTCCCTGCTGCGTCACCTCGACCGCGACGTCGCAGGCGAAGAGCTTCGCCATCGCTGCGAGCGGCGCCGCCGCGCGCTCGTCCTCGTCCATCGCGCGCGCCGCGGCGTAGGTCAGCGCGCGGGCGGCCGCCAGCTTCGTCGCCATCCGTCCCAGCGTGTACTGCGTGAGGCCGTACTCGGCGATCGGCTTGCGGAACTGGGAGCGGTCGACGACGTACTCCGCGGTCTTCTCGAGCGCGGCCTGCGCCACCCCGCAGGCGCGCCCGCCGGTCTGGAGCCGGCCGGCCGCGAACCCCGCCATCTGGAGATAGAAGCCCCTGCCGACCCCGCCCTCTCCGCCGACGAGGTTCTCCTCGGGGACGAAATAGCTCTCGAGCATCAGCGTGAAGGAGTGCATTCCGCGATAGCCCGGGGTGGCGTCGGCCTTGCCGACCAGACGGCCGCCGGTCGGCTGCTTCATCTCGAAGTCGTGGCCCGCGAACGGGTCCTTCTCGACGATGAAGAGCGAGAGCCCCTTCGCTCCCTTCGCCGGATCGGGGTCGGTGCGCGCGAGCAACGCGAGCACGTTCGCGCGTCCCGCAAAGGTGCACCACGACTTCGGACCGTTGATCACCCAGCCCGCGCGCCCGCCGACCGTCGCGCGCTCGGCGCGACACTTGAGCGACGCGACGTCGCTGCCGACGTCTGGCTCGGTCACCGAGATCCCGACCATGACCTCGCCGGTCGCGATGCGCGGGAGCCAGCGCTTCTTCTGCTCCTCGGTGCCGCCCTGGAGCAGCGCCTTCGTCAGGATCTCGGGTCGCGTGATCAGCGACCCGGCCCCCGCCAGCGACGCCCGCGACAGCTCCTCGGTGGTGAGGATCATCGCGAGATTGCCGAACTCCTGGCCGCCGTACTGCTCGGGCACGGACATCGCGAAGTAGCCGAGCTCGGCCATCTTCGTGATGAAGGCCTCGGGCACGAGCTCGTCATGCCGGTGGATCCGCTCCGCGTGGGGTGCGACCTCCTTCTCGGCGAATTCGCGGACCGCGGCGCGCACCTGCTCGGAGATGTCGTCGAGCGGTGTGTCGTTCCGCCCCCGCGACGACGCCACCGCGCGGCCGATCGCCCTCAATACCGACTCGTGGGCCGTGCGCCGGAGCGCCGCGCGCGTGGCCCTCGGGAAGGCCGCATCGAGCGCGTCGTCGTCGAGCCCGAGGTCCTCGAGCGCGGGCTCGAGGCGGTTCCGCAGGCCGATGGCGAGCTCCGCCGTGGCCGCGGCCGCCAGCGTCTCGAGCGCGGCGTCCCCGCGGTCCTCGCCGCGGAGGTCCTCGACGTAGGCCACGAGCTCGCGTGCGGCGCGGGCCTCGGTGGCGGCGTACGCTACCCGCTCGGCGAGCACCTGGTGGGCGTCGATCGCGTCGCCGCCGCCCGTCACCTCCCGCGCGCGCGCCACGGCGCGCTCGACCAGGGACTCCGCGGCGGCGAGCGCAGCGCTGGCGTCGGCAAGGGAGGGAAGGGTGAGCCCGGGGGCCGGACCTTCGGGGGGAGTCATCGTCTACCCTCTTGCTACGGTGACGGGAAACGATCGGCAAGAGTAGCGCCCGGCTCGGGGGCGCCAAAGGAGGAAGGGATGCGAAGGCTGACGCTCACGGTTGGGATCGGTCTCGGACTGGCTGCCGGCCTGGCGCTCGCGAGCTGTGGTCGGCAGGAGGGTCCGGCGGAGACCGCCGGCAAGAAGATCGACGCCGCGGTCGAGGCCACCAAGGAGAAGGCGGTCGAGGCGAAGGAGGCGGTGAAGGACGCAGCGAACACTGCGGGCGAAAAGATGTCGGACGCGGCGACCGCGACGAAGCAGGCCGCGAGCGACACCGCGGCTGCGGCCAAGGACGTCGCCGCCGACGCCGCGGCGGAGACGAAGGACGCCGAGAATGGCGCGGCCGACGCGGCGAAGGAAGGCGGGAGCGACGCAGCCGGGGCCGTCAAGGACTCGGCGGCCGAAGCTCAGAAGAAGATGGAGTGAGGGGCGCTCCGCGCGCGGTGGGGCTCGCCAGCGCCGTGCTGGCGAGCCTGCTCGGCGTCGCGTGCGCCGGTGCGGCGCCCGGCGAGAAGCGTTCGCACGGCTACAGCGACGACCGCAGCACGGTCCAGGTCGTGAACGCGAAGATCGGCACGAAGGTCGTGTTCATCCCGTCGACGATCGTGGTGACGGAAGGCAAGGGTCGGACGCTGACGGTGTTCAACGACACCGACACGCCGCACGGCTTCCGGATCCCCGCGCTCGGCGTGGAGACGGTCCTCGCTCCTGGCCAGGACACCGTGGTGTCGCTCCCGCCCCTCGAGGGCGGGAACATCTACGAGGTCAACTGCCAGCTGCACCCGCCGCACCGGCACGCGAGTCTCGTGGTGGTCCGGGCGAAGTAGGCGTCACCCGGCGCCCAGCCAGCCCGCGAGGCGGTCGACCAGGGCCGTCGCGCCGAAGACGATGCCGCGCTTGCCCCCGACCTCGGGGGTGAGCCGGCATGCGCCTCCGGCCTCGCTGACGCATATTTGGGTCGACGCCATGTCCCAGGGGTTCAGGTCGAGGTCGACCATCGCGTCGATCGCGCCGGCGCAGACCTGCGCATGCCCGAACGCGTCGGTGTAGCCGCGGAGCATCGGGATCTCGCGCGACATGCGCTCGAACACCGCCCGCGCGCCCGCGCGTTCGAAGCAGAACAGGTCGCCGTGGGAGACCAGGGCGCGCGAAAGCTCCGTCTCGGCCGACACGCGCACCGGCTCACCGTTCCGCCGGCATCCGCCGCCCTTCCACGCCACCGTGCGCTCGCCCAGCGCCGGCAGGTCGATCAGCCCGAGCACCGGCTGCCCGCATTCGAGCAGCGCGATCAGCGTTCCGAAGAGCGGGATGCCGCGCGAGAAGGCGATCGTCCCATCGAGCGGGTCGATCACCCACGAGAGCTCGCTCCGGCCGCCTCCAGCCGCGTCTTCCGCGCCGTACTCCTCGCCGAGCAGGGCCGCCTCCGGCAGGGCGGCGCGCAGCACCGCGCGGATCGACCGCTCCGCCGCCCGATCGGCCTCCGTGACGGGAGAGCCGTCGCCCTTGCGCTCGACCGCGACGCGACGGAAGCGCGGGAGGATCTCCGCGCGGGCGCGATCGGCGGCTTCCGAGGCGGCGCGGGCGAGCGCCTCGAGGCGGGCGGATTGCATGATGCGCACGGTATCACGCACCGCCGCGGCGGGTAGAATGGGGCCTCCCGATCCGCGGAGGACGCGCCATGGACGAGACTCTCGCCGAGCGCCTCGGCTTCACCCGCACCGACCGCGTCGCGGTGGTGCACATCGACGACATCGGAATGTGTCATGCGGCGAACGAAGGCGCGTTCGAGGCCCTCGAGGGCGGGCCCGCGACGTGCGGGAGCGTCATGGTCCCGTGCCCGTGGTTCCCCGAGGCGGCCGCGCGCGCCCGCGCGAACCGCGCCTTCGACCTCGGCGTCCACCTCACGCTGAACGCGGAGTGGTCGGACTACCGCTGGGGGCCCATCGCTGGCCGCTCGAGCGTGCCGTCGCTGTGCGACGAGGAAGGCTTCCTGCCCCGCACGCTGCCGGAGGTCGTGCGGCGCGCGAGGCCCGACGAGGTCGAGCTCGAGCTGCGCGCCCAGATCGACGTCGCGCTCGGCGCGGGCGTCGACGTCACGCACCTCGACTCGCACATGGGCACCGTCCTCTTCCCGCCCTTCCAGGAGATCCTGGTGCGGCTCGCTGCGGACTACCGCGTGCCGTTCGTCGCTCCGCCGCCCCGCGCGGACGCGCTCGAGCCGGCGATCGTCAAGCAGGTGGCGTCGATGCTCGCGCCCCTCTCGGAGCGGCTCGCCGCAGCGGGCGTCCCGGCGGTGGACGCCTTCGACGCAGACTCCCTCGACTTCGCGCCGGGCGAGGGGGATGCGCACTCCGCGAAGCGGCTGTCGCGCGTGCGGCCCGGCGTGTCGTGGGTGCTCTGTCACGCCGCGAAGACGGGCGAAGAGCTCGCCGCGGTGACGCCCGCGGGCGCCCATGCGCGTGAGTACGAGCGCACGTTCTACGGCGGAGAGCGCGGGCGCCGCGCCTTCGCCGAAGCGGGCATCCGCACCGTCGGCACGCGTGCGCTCCGCGCGCTGATGCGCGGCGAGGACGCCCGCCCCGCCTGACGAGGACGAACTACCGTCGGACGACGTCGTCGAGCGGCGCTTCCGACGGGTCGTAGCCGGCCTCGGGCGGAATCCGCAGCACCGCTCCGCCCGGCCCGCGCTCGACGCGCGGCAGCACGGGCACGATGCGGCTCGCGCGCGCGGCGGCGATCGCCTCGGCCACCGAGCGGCTACGCCCCAGCTTCGCGAGGTTCATCCGGGTCGGAAAGATGATCGTACGCAATCCGGCGTCGGCGTCCGCGAGCGCCTGCGCCGGCGCGAGCCAGCGGCCGCCCACGAGCTCGTGCCCGTCGTGCGCGGCCACCTGCTCCGGCGGCCCGGGCACGAGGAAGAAGTGCGTGTCGAAGCGCTTGGGCATGCCTACCGGGGTGATCCAGTGCGCGAAGGGCACGAGCAGGTCGCACGCGAGCTCGAGGCCCTCCTCCTCCACCAGCTCGCGCAGCGCCACGCGATGTTCGTTCATCTCACGGCGATGCCGCTTCCAGAGGTCGGCGAGCCGCGCCGCGGCCACGAGATCACCGGTGCCGCCGGCTGCCCGCGCGAGCAGGATCCCGCACTCCTCGAAGCTCTCGCGGATCGCCGCGACGCGCAGCGCGAGGGCATCCGCGTCCAGCGCGTCGGCGCCGCGGCAGCGTGCGCGCAGTCGGGGATCGGCGTCGCTGGCGTGCACCTTTCCGCCGGGGAACACGGTGGCGCCGCCCGCGAAGTCGATCTGGTGATGGCGCTCGACGAGGAAGACCTCGAGCCCGGCTGCCCCGTCGCGGACGAGCAGCACCGTGGCGGCGGGCACGGGCGGTCGCTCCTGCGGGAGCTCGTCGTTCATGGATCCTCCGGTGGGATTCCGCGATGATGGCACAGCGGGGAGGCGGGTGAGCGTGGCGGAAGCGGGCGAGGTGGAGCTCCACGTGGAGGAGCGCGGCGCGGGGCCGATCGTCGCCCTCGCGCACGGCTTCGGCGGCAGCGCGCGCAACTTCCGGCGGGAAGCTCGGGCGCTCCAGGACCGTCACCGCGTGGTGCTGTGGGACGCCCGCGGCCACGCTCGGAGCGCCGCTCCCACCGATCCCGCGCTCTACACCCCGGAGCAGATGATCGCCGACGTTGTCCGCGTGTTGGACCGGATCGACGCGGACGCCTCCATGTACGACTCGCGGCTCGCGGTGGTCGGCGGTCTCTCCATGGGCGCGGGCATCGCGCTCGGCTACGCGCTGTCGTACCCCGAGCGCGTGCGTGCGCTGGTGCTCGCCGCGTTCCCCCCAGGCGCGAGCGAGCCGCGCGAGGGCGGCCTGACCCAGGCCGAATGGGCGCACGCGTTCGCCGACGCGATCGAGTCGAAGGGGCTCGAGCCGGCCGCGGCGGAGTATGCGTGGGGCGCGCGCTCGGGGTTCGATCCGGCCGCGGCGAAGCTGGTCCGGCAGGGCTTCCTCGAGCACACACCGCACGGGCTGGAGAACGTGTTGCGCGGCGTGCTGGCGACACAGCGGTCGGCGGCCCAGCTCGCGCCCCACCTTCGCGCGCTGCGCGTTCCCGCGCTCCTCGTCGTGGGCGCGGAGGACCGCCTCTCGCGCGGGCCCTCGGAGGTGCTCGCCCGCGCGCTGCCACGCGCGCGGCTCGTCGTGATCCCCGGCGCGGGCCACGTCGTGAACCTCCTCGCGCCGGCGGCGTTCGATCGCGCGCTGCGCGAATTCCTCGACGGCCTGCCGCCGTCCTGACGCGCGCTGGACCCGGCCCAGGGGGGCGGTACGATGCAGGGACCTCGCGCCCGAAGGCCCGGAGGCCCCGATGAGCCGCCCCCTCTCGCTCGACACCCTCGACGTGATCACGCCCGAGCACTACGAGCGGAACGGCTATCCGCACCCGGAGTGGGCCTACCTGCGCAGGCACGCGCCGGTGTTCTGGTACGAGCGTCCGAACGTCGATCCGTTCCACGCCATCACGAAGTACGCCGACATCGTCGAGATCGGGAAGCAGCCCGACAAGTTCCTGAATGGACCGCGGATCGCGGTCTTCACGAAGGACCTCGATCCGCCCGAGGAGCTGGCCGTTCGGCACCTCTTGAACATGGACCCGCCCGACCACGCCAAGTACCGCAACGTCACGAGCAAGGCGTTCACCCCGCGCGCCGTGAAGGCGCTCGAGCCGCACGTGCGTCGGATCACCCGCGAGGTCATCGACGAGGCGGCGAAGAAGAACAAGGGCGACTTCGTGCAGGACGTGTCGGCGAAGATCACGATCGCGGTGATCGCCGAGATGCTCGGCGTGCCGCGCAAGGACTGGGAGCTGCTCTTCCGCTGGACGAACGAGATCATCGCGCCGCAGGATCCCGAGTTCCAGCGCAATGCGTCGGTCAAGGACACGATCGACGGCGCGCGGATCGAGCTGTTCGCCTACTTCAACGCGATGGTCGAGGCGCGCCGCGCGCGCCCCACGGCGGACATCGTGAGCGTCGTCGCGAACGGCGCCGTCGACGGGAAGGCGCTCCCGGTGATCGAGCTGCTCTCCTACTACTTCCTGCTCGTCGTCGCCGGCAACGAGACCACGCGCAACGCCATGACCGGCGGTCTGCTGGCGTTCATGGAGAACCCGGGCGAATGGGCGAAGGTGAAGCGCGACGGCGCCCTCATCGACCCGGCCGTCGAGGAGATCATCCGGTGGACGACTCCGGTGATCCAGTTCGCGCGGACGGCGGCCGAGGACTACGTGCTGCGCGGGCAGAAGATCCGCAAGGGCGAGAGCATGTGTCTGTTCTATGCGTCGGGCAACCGTGACGAAGACGTCTACGACGACGGCGACCGCTTCCGCGTCGATCGGGCGTCGAACCCGCACATCGCGTTCGGCCGCGGCGAGCACGTCTGTCTCGGCGCGCACCTCGCGCGGCTCGAGATCCGTCACGCGTTCCAGGAGCTGCGCGACCGGCTCGAGCACGTGGAGCTGGCGGGGCCGGTGGAGCGCGTGCGGTCGAGCTTCGTCGGCGGGATCAAGCGCGTGCCGATCCGCTACGAGCTCTCCGCCGCGAAGAGCTGAGCACGCGGCGCAGGGCCGCGGCGCCGACGCTCGCCGTGGCCCTGGCGTTCGCCGCCTGCGTCCACGCGATCGCTCCACGTCCGTCGCCCCCCTCGCCGTCCGCGACCGCCGCTGCCGTGCGCCTCCTGCGCGCGTCCGAGCTCGTGGTGTACGTGGAGTGGCTCCCGGGCGCGGCCCCGTCGGACGTGGAGCTCGCGGGCGCGCGCGAGTTCCTGCTGCGCTACGCGCGCCCGGAGCTCGGCGTCCGCATCGTGTCGGGCGGCGAGCTCCCGCCCGTGGAGCCGGACGATGCACCGCTGACCGACGCCGTGCTGTGGCAGCTCGTACGCGTGCGTCCGATCCCGCCCGAGCCCGGGGGGACGGCCACGATCCGCCTGCTGTTCGTTCCGCGTCTCGCGGGGGACGCCTCGGGTCGCGGGGAGCGCGGGCACGCCTTCCCGAGCGCGTCGTTCGCCGCGATCGCGCAGGGAGGAATACGCGACTCGGTGTTCCTCAGCGTGCGGAGCGACGAGGTCTCGCGCTTCGTCGTGCAGCACGAGCTCGGCCATCTGCTCGGCCTGGTCTCGAACCCCTCGCACGACCGCGACGGCCACTGCACGAATCCCGCCTGCATCCTGTACGCCGGGCCCGATCTGCGTGCGGTTCTCGCGAACTTCTGGTGGGGCGTCCTCGGACGGCTCCCGGAATCGCTCGATGCGGACTGCGAGCGCGACCTCGACGCGCTGCGCGCGGGAAGCGGAGCCCGGGATCGCAGCTAGAGCCCGCAAGCCGGGGACGTTCCTGCACGTTCGAAGAGCCAGTGGGAACCGAAGGGCGGGTTGCAGGAACGTCCCCCGTCTTGCACGGTTCCGTGCGTGGACCTGGATCTCGCTCCCGAGGACGAGGCCTTCCGCGATGGAGTGCGCGCCTGGCTGGCGAAGCATCTTCCCCGGCCCGCGCGTCGCCGCGCGGGGGCGGAGCCTGCGGGCGAGACGCCCGGCGAACGTCTCGGCGCCATGAAGGCGTGGCAGCGCACCCTCTACGAAGCGGGCTACGTCGCGCTCGGCTGGCCGCGCGAGCACGGCGGCCGCGCCGGGACCCCGATGCAGCAGACGCTCCTCAACGAGGAGCTGGTCCGCGCGCGCGCGCCGGGTCTCGTCGGGATGATGGGCGTGCAGATGGTCGGCCCGACCCTGATCCACTGGGGAACCGACGCACAGCGGCGGCGCCATCTCCCGAAGATCCTCACGGCCGAAGAGCTCTGGTGTCAGGGCTATTCGGAGCCGGGATCGGGCAGCGACCTCGCTTCGCTCAAGACGACCGCGCGCCGGGACGGTGCCCACTTCGTCGTGAACGGGCAGAAGATCTGGACGAGCAACGCCCAGATCGCGGACTGGATGTTCTGCCTCGTGCGCACCGACCCCGACGCGCCGAAGCACGGCGGCATCTCGTATCTCCTGATCGACATGAGGACGCCGGGCATCACCGTACGGCCGCTCATCCAGATGACGAAGGACGCCGGCTTCAACGAGGTGTTCTTCGACGACGTGCGCGTGCCGGTGGAGAACGTCGTCGGCGGGCTCGGGAACGGGTGGGCGGTCGCCAACACCACGCTGATGCACGAGCGCAACATGCTCGGCTCGACGACGCAGACGCAGAACATGTTCGAGGGCCTCCTGCGGGTCGCGCGCGCGGCCCGGCGCGACGGGCGCCCCGCCGTCGAGCATCCGACCGTGCGGCAGCGCCTCGCCGCGCTCAAGATCCAGGTCGAAGCGATGCGGCTCAACGCCTACCGGAACCTCACAGCGGCGCTGAAGGGTCGGAAGCCGGGGATCGAGGCGTCGGTGACCAAGCTCGTGACCTGCGAGCTCAACCACCAGATCGCGGCCACCGCCCTGGAGCTGCTCGGTCCATATGGCGCGCTCTACCGGGGCTCGAAGCACCTCGTCGACGAGGCATTCTGGCCGTACGAGTGGATGTTCTCCCTCGGGCTCATCATCGGGGGCGGCACCGCGCAGATCCAGAAGAACATCATCGCGCAGCGGGGCCTCGGGCTGCCGCGCGGGAAGCCCTGAACTCGTGGACTTCTCGCTCTCTCCCGAGCAGGAGCAGCTGCGCGATCAGGCGCGCGACCTGCTCGCCCGCGAGTGTCCCACCGCGCGCGTGCGCAAGATCATGGCGAGCGCTTCGGGCCACGACGCCGACCTCGCGCGGGTCTTCGCCGGGGCGGGCTGGCTCGGCATCCTCGTGCCGGAGGACCTCGGAGGCGCGGGCCTCTCATTCCTCGATGCGGTGGTGCTCGCCGGCGAGCTCGGGCGCGCCGTCGTGCCCGGTCCCTTCCTCGCGTCGTCGGTCGGCGCGGTGCTGGCGCTGCTCCACGGGGGCAGCCGCGCCCAGCAGCGCGAGTGGCTGCCGCGCATCGCCGCAGGCGACGCGATCGCGGCGCTCGCCGTCGCCGAGGGCCCCGAGCCGCGCTTCGACGGCGTCGGCGTGACGGCGCGCGCGCGGGCCGCGGGCAGCGCGGTGCGCCTCGACGGCGTGAAGCTCTTCGTGGATGGCGCGAACGTCGCCGACGTCGTGCTCGCCGCGTTCCGCACGGGGGCGCCGCCGCGGCGCGGCGCCGCGTCCGCGGGGTTCGCAGGGACGTCGCTCTTCGCGGTGCCGCGCGAGACCGCCGGCGTCGAGATCACGCCGCTCGTCTCGGTGGACGAGACGCGGCGCACCTGCGAGGTGGGCTTCTCCGGCGTACGGCTGCCGCGGGACGCGGCGCTCCCGCGCTCCGGGCGCGCGCTCGGACGCGTGCTCGACGGCTGCGCGATCGCCGTCGCCGCGGACTGCCTCGGCGGCGCCGAGCGCGCGCTCGAGCTCGCGGTCGAGTACGTGCGCGCGCGCGAGCAGTTCGGCCGCCCGGTCGGGTCGTTCCAGGCCGTGCAGCACATGGCGGCGGAGGCGGTTGCGCGGATCGAGCCGGCGCGTGCGCTGCTCTGGTACGCGGCGTTCGCCTTCGACGCGCGGCCGCGCGAGGCGCCGCTGGCGGCGGCGATGGCGAAGGCCGCGTGCGCCGACGTCTACGCCGCGGTGTCACGCACGGCGATCGAGATGTTCGGCGGCATCGGGTTCACGTTCGAGAACGACATGCATCTCTATTTCAAGCGCGCGCTCGCGAATGCGACGGCCTACGGCGACTCGTCGTTCCATCGGGAGCGCGTCGCGAGCCTCGCCGGCTTCTGACCCGCGGCGCGGGGCGGGCTAGAGCGAGAAGCCCTGCGCCACGCGTTCCACGCGCTGGAGCCAACGCACCGTCAGGTCGCACGGACGCATCGCAGCCTCCGAGACCCGCAGCACGAGCCGGAGGTTCGGGAGATCCACCGAGCAGCTGTCGACCCAGGGCGCGTCGCTCACGCGGGTGTACGCGGCCAGAAGGGCGCACCGGTCCGCGCACGCGATCTCGTGACGCAGCGCGGGCGCGAGGAAGTCCTGGCTGTCGGGGTTTCGCCGGATCATGGGCTCGGGAAAGCACGAGACGTGCCACCACGCGAGGCACGGTCCGCGAGGCGGCAACTCCGGCGCGAACGAGGCGCAACGGCGTCGGCCACGGACACCGCAACACGCGGCTGCGTCGCGCGCAGGAGGGCGCAGAACCGTCGGGATTCGGACGCGCGAGACGGGGTCCCGTCGCGCCCTCAGCCGCCCCGGCACTCGCTGCACGGGCAGAGGGCGCGGAGCCGCTCGAAGGGGTAGATCCCCGTCGTGTGGCCGTCGCTCCAGTCGATCTGGATCGCATACCGGCCGACGGGCTGGATGCGAACCGGCCGGACGTCCAGCGGCACGGCCGACTCGTCGAGCCGCTCCTCGCCCGTCCACTCGTCGATGCACGACGCGCACGCGCAGGCGAGGCGAAGGGCGCGCACGTCGTAGAGGCTCTCGTGACCGTCGCCCCAGGCGATCGCGAGATGGCGCGGGCCCTCCTGGCGCAGGCTCGACGGTGTGGCGGCGGGCGCATCGGACACTGCCGGAGTCTACCGACCGCAGCGCGAGAGGAGCGGCTTCCGCACGCGGGCGTGCCTGCTAGGCTCGCCGCCCGATGCCGCCCGAGCCCCGCCGCGACGCCATCGCCATCCTGGGAGGCACCGGAGACCAGGGGCTCGGATTGGCGCTCCGGTTCGCGCAGGCCGGACGCCGCGTCGTGATCGGATCGCGCGTTCCGGAGCGCGCGGTCGCGGCGGCGGACGAGGTCCGGGCGGCCGTCCCCGGCGCGGACGTCGCCGGTCTCGGCAATCCCGAGGCGAGCGCCGCCGCGGGGATCGTCATCCTCTCGGTCCCGTTCGAGCACACGGCGGCCACGGTGAAGGCGCTGAAGGGCGTGCTCGCACCCGGCCAGATCGTGGTGTCGATGGGCGTTCCGCTGGCGGCGGCGATCGGCGACGGCGCGGTGCGCACCCTGGGCGTCTGGCAGGGCTCCTGCGCAGAGCTGGTGGCCTCGCTGGTGCCCGACGGCGTCCACACGGTCTCCGCCTTCCAGAACGTCTCCGCGCACCGCCTGCGGACGCTCGAGGCGCCGGTCGAATGCGACGTCGTCGTCTCCGGGCCGCCGGAGCCGCGGCGGGTCGTGATGGCGCTCTGCGGGCTCGTGCCGGGGCTGCGCGCGCTCGACGGCGGTCCGCTCGCGAACGCCCGCATCGTGGAGTCGATCACGGCGCTCCTGATCGGTCTGAACGTCCGCTTGAAGGTCCCCGAAGGCATCGGAATCCGGTTCACGGGCGTGCCCGCGGGCGGGCCTTCCGGCGCGTCCTGACGCACTGCGCCTACGCGTCGCGTCAAGTTCAGGATTCCAAGGGGTTACGAATCTTCGCGAGGGTCTCGTGACACGCCGACGACGGCGCGGCGGAGACCGTCCAGCGGCTTGTTTCCCGTTGGAACACGAGGGCTTGTGTCTCCCTCCCCCCCTCTACGCTAGATTTTGTGTTGACGTGCCTCGAGGACGGGAGTATCTCGATTCCACGGGGATGTGAGCATCCCTTCGGCGGCCTGGGGGGGTTCGTTAGGCGGTCGCTGAAGGGATACGGGCCCGAGAAGGGAAGGAGGACCCGACTCGGGTTCGGGGGGGCTCCGACGGTCGCCGTCGGAGCCCCTCACACCTCGCCGCTTGCTGCGTCGCCGCATCTGCGTCGCGGCTTGTGGAGCGTCGCTCGCCTCGGTCGTCATCGAGAGTCGTCTGCCTGGAATCGTTGCCAGGACCGGTTGTAGGAAGGCCGGCCCGCCGGATCGCTGTCACATCTCGGTGTCATCGGGTCGTTCGTCGCGAGTCCGGAGGGCACGTGGCCCAGGGTCGCCGGGGGCAGCCTCGTCGCTTGGATCGAGCCCCGGGTACAGCCACCGGGGGCCACCGGAGGGCCAGCGAGGGCGAGTGAGGGCCAGCGAGGGTGAGTGGGGGCGCGCGTTCCGCGCCCTGGCGACGCGGGCGAGAGAGCGCGCGGGAAGCGCGGGGACGAATCGAAGCTCGCACCGGTGAACTTGCCGGTGCACGAATCGGTGGTCGATCCGGGGACGAGCCCCGGATCGAACCGGGCCGGCAGGAGGGTCTCGTGGACGAGGTCGTGCGAGAGGTCGGAGGGGATGCCGTGGGGAGCGCTCCGGAGGACGTCACCGGGAACGCGCGCGGCCGGGAGCTCGCGCGCGCGGTCGTGGCGGACGGCGCGGAAGGCGCAGCGGCTGCGGCCCCCCTGGCCCCGGTGACCCGCACCGGCCGTCCGACGGGCGTGCAGGTTCCCCGACACTTCACCCGCCCCGGCGAAGACCCCTTCGCCAGCGTCGAGTGGGAGCTGCGGAGCGCGAAGATCTCGAACGAGCGCGGCGAGACGATCTTCGAGCAGACGGACTGCGAGATGCCGAAGAGCTGGTCGCAGCTCGCCACGAACGTGGTGGTGTCCAAGTACTTCCGTGGACACGTGGGCCAACCGGACCGCGAGCGCAGCGTGAAGCAGCTCGTCGGACGCGTGGTCGGCAAGCTGCACGAGTGGGGCGTCAAGTCCGGCTACTTCCGCACGGCCGAGGACGGACGCGCGTTCTCCGACGAGCTCTCCCACCTGCTGCTCCACCAGCGTGTGTCGTTCAACTCGCCGGTGTGGTTCAACCTCGGCGTCAAGGACACGCCGCAGCAGGCGAGCGCGTGCTTCATCAACTCCGTCGAGGACACGATGGAGTCGATCATGGAGCTCGCGAAGACCGAGGCGATGCTCTTCAAGGGAGGCTCGGGCACGGGCTCGAACCTGTCGAAGATCCGCTCGTCGCGCGAGAAGCTCGCGGGCGGTGGCACCGCGTCCGGCCCGGTCTCGTTCATGCGTGGATTCGACGCCTTCGCCGGCGTCGTGAAGTCCGGGGGCAAGACCCGGCGTGCGGCGAAGATGGTGATCCTGAACGTCGACCATCCCGACGTGCGCGAGTTCATCCATTGCAAGGCGGAAGAGGAGAAGAAGGCCTGGTCGCTGATCGACGCCGGCTACGACGGCGGCTTCAACGTGCAGGGCGGCGCCTACGACTCGGTGTTCTACCAGAACGCGAACCACTCGGTGCGCGTGACCGATGCGTTCATGCACTCGGTCGAGGCCGACGGGGCGTGGGAGACGCGCGAGGTGCTGACGGGCAAGGTGGCGGACACCCATCGCGCGCGCGACCTGATGCGGGAGATGGCCGAGGCGGCGCACGTGTGCGGCGATCCCGGGATGCAGTACGACACCACCATCAACCGCTGGAACCCGTGCAAGGCGTCGGGGCGCATCCATTCGAGCAACCCGTGCTCGGAGTACATGTTCCTGGACGACACCGCCTGCAACCTGGCGAGCCTCAACCTCATGCGCTTCGTCGGGGAGGACGGCCGCTTCGACGTGGCGGCCTACCGGCACGCGGTGGCCGTGACGATCCTCGCGCAGGAGATCGTCGTCGACCACGCCGACTACCCGACGCCGCGCATCGCGAAGAACAGCCATCTCTACCGTCCGCTCGGGCTCGGCTACGCGAACCTGGGCGCGCTCCTCATGTCGAGCGGCGTGCCGTACGACAGCGACGAGGGCCGGAACCTGGCGGCGGCGCTCACTTCGCTCATGTGCGGCCAGGCGTACCTCACCAGCGCGGAGATCTCGCGGGCGATGGGCCCGTTCCCGCGTTACCGGATGAACCGCAAGTTCTTCCTCGAGGTGATCGCGATGCACAGGGCGGCTGCAGAGGCCGTCCCTGCCGCCGGCGTTCCGCTCGACCTCCAGACGAGCTCGCGCGAGGCCTGGGCGCGGGCCCTCGAGGCCGGGGAGCGCTGGGGCTACAAGAACGCCCAGGTCACGGTGCTGGCCCCGACGGGCACGATCGCCTTCATGATGGACTGCGACACGACGGGCGTGGAGCCCGACATCGCGCTCGTGAAGTACAAGAAGCTGGTGGGCGGCGGTCTCCTGAAGATCGTGAATCAGACCGTCCCGATGGCGCTGAGCCGGCTCGGCTACTCCGACTCCGCGGTCGCCGGGATCATCGCCCACATCGACGAGCGCGAGACGATCGAGGGCGCGCCGCAGCTCGACCCCTCCCATCTGCCGGTGTTCGACTGCGCGTTCCGCGCGCGCAACGGAACGCGCTCCATCCACTGGATGGGCCACGTGCGCATGATGGGAGCGGTGCAGCCCTTCCTCTCGGGCGCGATCAGCAAGACGGTGAACCTCCCGGAGGACGCCACCGTCGACGACATCATGCTCGCCTACAAGGAGGGCTGGCGGCTCGGGCTGAAGGCGCTGGCGGTCTATCGGGACGGGAGCAAGCGCACGCAGCCGCTCAACGCGGGCAAGGACGAGGAGAAGAAGCCCACGGTGGTGGAGATCCGGCCCGTGCGCCGGAAGCTTCCGGACGAGCGCGAGGCGGTGACGCACAAGTTCTCGATTGCCGGCCACGAGGGCTATCTGACGGTCGGCCGCTACGAGGACGGCCAACCGGGCGAGATCTTCCTCCGCATGGCGAAGGAGGGCAGTACGGTCTCGGGGCTCATGGACACGATCGCCACGATGACCTCGATCGCGCTCCAGTACGGTGTGCCGCTCAAGGCGCTCGTCGACAAGTTCAGCCACACGCGCTTCGAGCCGGCTGGGTTCACGAACAACCGGGAGATCCCGATCGCGAAGTCGATCACGGACTACGTCTTCCGCTATCTCGGCAACCGCTTCCTGCGCGGCGAGGCCGAGGTGCCGGACGAGCAGGAGACCGATGCCGAGAGCGCGGGCCTCTCGCCGGTGCGCTCGCGTGCCGCCGTCGCCGGAGGCTCGGGCCCGCTCCTCGCGTCGCCGCGAGGCGGAGACGCCCCGTTCGTGATCGTCAACCAGGCCGACGCGCCGACGTGTAGCGAGTGCGGCTCGATCATGGTGCGCAACGGCGCCTGCTACAAGTGCGCGAATTGCGGAGGTACGAGCGGCTGCAGCTGACGAGACGCCAAGGCCATTCCCAGCGCTCTCGTAGCGCTCCCGCGAGCGCGCGCGCCGCGCGGACGCCGAGCCGAGGGCGAGCGGACGGCAGTCGAGCCCGTGTCTCATGGGGGGTGAGACGCTGGGGAACGCGGAGCGCCCTCGAGGGCGGCGTCGCTCGAGCGACGCGCCGTCGGGGGTCTCCGCGTTCCTGGCTTCCGTGTGCGCTGTTCAGCCTCGTGGGGCTCGCGGTGACGGGCTGCATCCAGATCGCCCTGCCGATCGGGGGCGGTCCCGCGCCCCTCGAGGAAAGCGTGGTCGACGGAGAGCGCGGGCCGAAGATCCTGATGCTCGAGCTCTCGGGACCGATCCGCGACTCCGACGAGCCCGGGTCCTTCGGGCTGGGCACGCGCGAGGGCACGGTCGCGCGCGTGCGCGAGGAGCTCGAGCTGGCGCGCAAGGACGACGCCGTGAAGGCCGTGCTCCTGCGCATCGACTCTCCAGGCGGCACCGTCACCGCGAGCGACATCGTCTACCACGAGATCCTCCGGTTCAAGGAGGAGCGGAAGGTGCCCGTCGTGGCCCAGCTCATGGGCGTCGCGGCGTCCGGGGGCTACTACATCGCGATGTCGGCGGACGCGGTCTGGGCGAACCCCACCACGCTCACGGGCTCGATCGGGGTGATCTTCGCCGGTGTCAACGTGTCGGGTCTGATGGAGAAGCTCGGGATCGCGGATCAGACGCTGGTCTCCGGCGACCGCAAGGACACCGGCTCCCCGCTCCGGCCGATGCGCCCCGACGAGCGGAAGCAGCTCCAGGGCGTGCTGGACCAGATGCACGAGCGGTTCGAGAGCGTGGTGGCGCAGGGGCGTCCCGGGCTTGGCGTGGACCGGGTGCGCACGCTCTCGGACGGCCGCATCTACACGGCGGAGCAGGCTCGCGATGCCGGCCTGGTGGATGCGATCGGCTACCTGCCCGACGGGATCGCCGAGACGAAGCGCCGCGCGGGGCTGACCGACGCCCGCGTGATCGTCTACCACCGCGCGCGGGAGTCGAGCGAGAACATCTACTCGCAGGCTTCCACACCGACGCCGCAGGTGGGCAGTGGCGCCGCAGATCTGGCGGCATCGCTGCTTCCCTCGTTGCGCGGACCGTCGTTCCTCTACCTCTGGTGGCCCGCGGCCTGGTAGGGCCGCGGGCGACACCGGCTCGGCTCACTTCAGGAGACCGAGCGCCTGCTGGGCGAACTGCACGCCGTTCGCGCCCGTGCTCGAGAGCACGGTCAGGAGGGACGGCGGGAGCGTCGATGCGTCGCCGGTGCTCACCACCTGCTTGAGCTGCTGTGGAGTCAGGTCGGCGATCGCCTGTCCGGCGGGATCCGAGATCACGACGCGGTTCGGGCCGCCCGACTTCACGACGTCGATGGTGTAGCCCGGCGCGGTCGTCCCGGAAGGAGGCGCGCCGGCGCCGCCGCCCGGAAGCGTCGTCACGCCGCCGCTTCCGGTCGTGAAGACCGTGTTCGCGAGCCGGCCGTTCAGCACGGCCTCCGCCAGCTTCTCCTGCTGGTCTCGTGTCAGGTCCTGCTTCGCGGGGTCCGTGATCGCGTCGATCGGCGGCGCAGCCGCCTCCGCGCCGACGGCCACGCCGTCGGTGTCGAGGGCGGCCGGCACGATCGCGCCCGCGGCGTCCGCTTCCTTCGCCAGCTCGGGACGACGCTCCACGACCTGGCCCATCACCTCGGGCGCAGAGGCCTTGAGCGCCGCCGCGCGCGCCGCCTTCACGTCGTCTGCCGCGGCGGACGGGCTGCCGCCGGCTGCGGGCGCCGGCGGCGCGGGCACGGGAACGCCCTTCGACCAGCCGCCCCACGCGTCGACCCTGGGGCTGAGCGAGAGGTCGAACGGCCGGCCGGAGCCGCCGATCGCGGAGAAGCCCGGCCGCACGAGGACTTCGTTCGCGAGCTTCGCGGCCGGCGAACGCACGCCGACGAGGCCCGAGTAGACCGACACCGCCGCTGCGTCTCGCGAAAGAGCAACGCCGAACTGCGTTCCCTTGACGCTCGCGACCACCTCGGGGGTGCGCACTTCGAACGGGTCGCCGGGTCGTCGCTTCGACACCTCGAACAGCGACGAGCCGCGCTCGAGCCCGACCGCGGCCGGCCCTTCGGGACGCGTCGCATCCGGCGGCAGGCGGAGGAGCGAGCTCTCGTAGAGGCGCACGGTGCCCGTGCCGAGCGCGACCTCGGCGCGCGCGCCCGGTCCGGTGCGCACGGCGTCGCCGGCGCCGAGCTGGTCGCCGACGCGGGCGGACCGCCAGACCGGCGGCTCGCCGCGACCGACCTCGACGGTGCCCTCGACGACCGAGAGGCTGGGGTCGGCAGCGGCCGAGCGCGCGATCGCGAGCGCCGCGGCGAGCGCGACGCCGAGCACGCGGCTCGCGGCAGCGCGCCGGCTCGGGAGCCGGCCGGCCGGCGGTTTCGGGGATGCTTGCATGGGGGTCTCCTTCTCGAATCCGGCTCAGGGGGTCTGGAACCGGAGATACATGCCGACCACGTTGCGGTCGTAGGAATAGAGGTCGACGTTCGAGTCGCGGTTCGTGTACCGCCACGCGACCTCGAGCATCACGCCCCGGTAGAGCTCGCGAGAGAGCGTGACCGAAGCGTCCGTCACCAGGTCGCGTCGCTTGTCCGGCGTCGGATCGCCGACACCGTTGTCGGTCAGAAAGTCGATGACGTTCGGGTTGTCGTAGGGCTCCCAGCCGACCATCGCGCCTGCGGTGGCATGAATGCCCCAGATCACCGGGAAGCGGAGCTCGAGCCCGACCTCGGACCGGTCGAACGCGTAGGCGCTGTCGAAGCCCAGGAAGTCCGTGCCGGAGGCCGTGTCCTGCGTCGCCCAGCGCGCGTGCAGTGTCGCGAGGACCATCGGAAGGCCGGGGACCGCCAGCGTGTGCTCGAGGCCCACGGCGTAGGAGGTGCCGCTGCGGTTCAGGGACTCGAGGACGTTGTCCTCGTAGAACTTGCTCCAGTCGACCTCGCCGTAGAGGCGTGAAACCCCGACGTTGTCGCTCCACGCGAAGAAGACGTTCGGACGGACGGTTCCGACCTGGACGTAGGGCGCGCCGCCCAGCTTCCCGTAGTCGTACACGCCGTCGAGACGGAGCGTGAGCTGCTCGTACGCGCGGAGCAGGAGCGAGACGAACCCCTGCTGCGTCTGGTAGTCGTAGTCGGTCACCTGGTCGTGCAGGCCGGTGTCGAAGTGGTAGCCGAGCACGACTCCGGCGATCTCGTTGCTCCAAGGGCGCACGACCACGTCGCCGCCGAGGATGCCGCTCCAGTCCGACTGGCTTCCGCTCGCGTTCGGATCGACGCCGCTATCGAGCGTCACGTTGCTGTCCCACTCCGTGCCCGCGTGGACGCCGAGGGAGATCCACGGACCGTCGACGAGCGCGGGCCGCGGCGGAAGCAGGAGGCGCGACCGCCGCGCGGCCTCTCCCGCGGGATCGATCGCGATCGCCTCGCGGAGCAGCGACTCCCCTTCGACCTCCTCGCCGCGTCCCATCCGCTCGACGCCGCGCAGCAGGAGCGCCTCGCTGCGCAGATCAGGCTCGAGCTCTCCCGCCCGGGCGAGCTCGGCGTCGGCCTCCTTCCCCCGGCCGAGCCGGCGCAGGGCGAGGCCGCGATACAGGTGCGCCGTCCCGCTGTCCGGGTCGGCGGCGAGCGCCGCGTCGAGCGCACGAAGCGCCTCCGCGGCGAGGTCCGCCTCGTAGAGCAGACGGCCGCGGCGGAGCGCCAGACCGGGCCGGACGTCCGGCCACCGCGCTTGGACCCCCTCGAGCACCTTCGCCGCATCCCCGGGCCGCCCCGCGGATTCGAGGGCCGACGCGTAGGCGAGCGCGAGATCGGGGTCGTCGGGGTGGGCGGCAGCGGTGCGGCCGAGCAGCGCGAGGTCCGGAGACTCCTCGCCCGCGCGAGCCGCCGCCGGAGCGGCAGCCACGCAGACGATCACGAGCCAGAGCAAGCGGCTCACGCCCGGTCCTGCGCTGGATCTGCGAGCAGGCTGCGCATCTCCTCGTTCTCTTCGTCGAGGATCCGGAAGAAGAGATCGACCAGCCCGGGATCGAACTGGATCCCCTTCAGCTTCTCGAGGTGCGCGCGCACCTCTTCCGCCGGAAGGGCGCCCTTGTAGGGGCGCGCCGTCGAAAGGGCATCCCAGACGTCGACGATGGCCACGATCCGGGCGCCGAGGGGGATCGTCTCGCCGGCGAGACCGGCGGGATAGCCCGCTCCGTTCCAGTACTCGTGGTGATGGCGAACACAGTCCAAGGTCGCCTGCCGGAGGCCGGTGATGGCGCCGATGATCCGGTGACCGATGTCGGGGTGGCGCTCCATGTCGCGCCGCTCCTCCGGCGTGAAGCGGCCGGGCTTGAGCAGGATCTGGTCCCGGATCCCGATCTTGCCCACGTCGTGCAGGAGCGCGCCGAGGCGCACGGCCTCGACCTCCTCCGCCGTCAGGCCGAGGCGGGAGGCCATGACGCCCGAGAACGCCGCCAGACGACGGCAGTGCGCTTCGGTGTAGCCGTCGCGCGCCTCGATCGCGGTCGCGATCGCCGCGACCGAGGCGTCGAGCGTGGCGCGGAGCCCTTCGATCAGGCGGACGTTCTCCGCGGAGAGGGCGAGCTGCGCGCCCACGGTGGCGATTGTCCGGAGCTGCACCTCGTCGAGGGAGCTGGGGTCGTCGCGCTCGACCACGAGCACCCCGACCGCCGCCTCGCCCGCGTGGAGCGGCACGTAGACCGCGAGGCCGGCGCGGGAGCCGCGGCCGGGCGGGTCGCCTTCGAAGACGCGCAGGCGCCGGTCCGTCAGCACGCGCAGGGCCGTGTCCGCGTCGCCGACCCCGACGCCCGGCGGCGCGCTGCCGCGCCGCCACTCGATGCGCGCCGCATCGAGCTGGACGCCGGCGTGGCCCTCGCGCGCCCGGAGGAGCGCCACGGCGCTCGCGTCCACCACGTCTCCGAGCAGTGCGAGGGCCAGCTCGAGCCCGCCCCCGCTCGTCGGCTGCGCAGTCGCCTCGCCAACACGGAAAAGCGTCGATAGGTTCAGCTCGCGCTCGGCGAGTCGGCGTCCGAAGCGGCGCTGGAGCCCCTCGAGCCCGAGCACGTACTGCGAGGCGAGCAGACCGAGCGGGAGGACCGGATCGATTACGAAGCCCGAGAGCAGTGCGGCCGCGACGATGCCGCCGCCGCTCGCGAGCCCGAGCCCGCAGAGCGCGAAGACCCGCCGGCGGTGCGAGCCCGCGCTCGCGACGGCGCCGAGGAACGCGAGCCCCGCGACGCCGGCGAGCGCCACGGCCGCGCCCGGCGTCGCGAGCAGGCCGTATCCGGCCCGTTCGGCGGCGAGCGTCCGGTAGGCGACCGCCTGGAGCAGCACTCCGGGACGGGCGGGACCCAGCGGTGTCGGCCAGAGGTCCTGGTACTCCGCTGCGGTCGCCCCGATCAGTACGACGCGCCCCGCGACCTCGCGCGGGTCGAAGCGCCCGTCCACGACGTCGGCGATCGAGAGCACCGGGAAGGGCGGAGCGACGCGCCGGTAGTCGAGTCGAAGGCTGGACTCGGCGTCGGCGCGGGGCGCCTCGGCCATGCCCACGTCGAGGGCGGCGGCGGCCAGGGACGGCATGAGCGCGCCGGCGATCGCGCTCGCCCGCGGCGCATGACGCACGATTCCGTCGGGCTCGATCGGAACGAGCACGCTGCCGGTGCCCGCAGCCGCGGCCGCGAAGGCGGGCCGTGGGAGGCTTGCGACCTCGATCTCGGAGCCGTCGGGGAGTGAGCTGCGCTGTCGGAACGCGGCCAGGACGACCCGCCCGGACCGCTCGATCGCACCGCGGAACGCGGCGTCGTCCGCAGGATCGCGAGGCGTGGAGAAGTCGATGTCGAATGCGATGACCTTGGCCCCGGCGGCATCGAGACGGGACACCGCTTCGGCATAGATCCGGCGCGGCCATGGCCAGGCGGGGAAGGCGCGCAGGCTCTGGGGATCGAGGGCCACGATCGCGACGTCCGGCAGACCGCGCGGCGGATCGGGAGGTCGTCCGGCGGCGAGGCGCACGAGGGCGTCGGCGGTGACCCGCTGGAGCGGAGCCAGCGCGCCCGTCGCGGTGGTGACGGCGGCAACCATCGCCAGCGCGCCGGCGACGGCCAGCTCGCGGAGGAGATCTCGAGGACGCATCCGCATCGCAACTCTGCCGAGCAGAGATCGGCGGAATCAGTCCCCTACCTGAGCGGAGCCCCCGGAGGCCGGGCGGTGGATCAGTAGACCCAGCGCCCGTTCTGGAAGCGGAAGATCTCGGTCACCGGCATGGTCGACACCAGGCTGCACTGCGTCCGGGCGGCGTCGGTGCAGGAGTACTCCTCCTCGACGTACTTCAGCACGCCGACGAAGGGATTCGAGGGCACGCCCGTCGGCTTGACCTCCTTGGTGAACTCGCCCGTGTACTTCCGGTACGTACGGGACGCTACGGCGCCGGCGGCGACGGGCTGTAGCGCCGAAGCGGCCTGGAGCTGCGTCATCCAGGTCGCGGTGAAGCTGTCGAACGCGCTGCTCGCCTGGCCCATCTTCTGGGCGCCGCTCGCGGCCGCAGCGCTGGCCGTCTTCTTCGGCGCCGCCTTGGCGGCGGGGGTCTCGGCGCTCGCCGCGCCTGCCATCAGGGAGAGCGCAAGTGCCGCGCCCATGACGGCGCGGGCGCCGGCCAACAGTCGGGTAGGGATTCGCGCGTCCATGAGGATGTCTCCCGTGCGGAGTGGATCCCGTAGGGGGATCGCACTGCTTCCCTGTCCCGTCGGCCATCGTCAGCCCGTGAACGGTGATCTACGTCACACTTTTTGCTGACGACCGCGATCCTGATTCCCACACTAGAGGGATCCCGGGCGCCTGGTCAAGCGCTTCCTGCGTGACGAAAGCGCGACGGGAGCCTCACGATCCAGCGAAGTCTCGACGCCGCATCCGATCCGCTCTCGTGGCCGGGGCGGCCCCCGGTATCCTACCCGCTGCATGAGCGCGCGGATCCTCGTGGTCGACGACGAGCCCGATCTCCTGGAGCTCGTCCGGTTCAATCTCAGTCAGGCAGGATTTCGGGTGGAGACGGCAACCTCGGGCCGGGAGGCCCTCGAGTCGCTGCGGCGTTCGCCGCCCGATCTCATGGTGCTCGATCTGATGCTCCCCGACGTCTCGGGCAACGACATCGCCCGCCAGGTGCGGTCGGACCCCGGCCTCACGGACCTGCCCATCCTGATGCTGACGGCGAAGTCCGAGGAGGTGGATCGCGTGGTCGGCTTCGAGCTCGGGGCCGACGACTACGTTCCCAAGCCGTTCAGCCCCCGCGAGCTCACGCTCCGCGTGCGTGCGGTCCTGCGCCGCCGCGCCAGCGCGCCGGCGCCGGGCGCAGGCCTCGAGCACGGCACGCTGCGGGTCGATCCCGATCGGCATCGCTGCTTCGTCGAGGGCGAGGAGGTCGACCTCACCGCGAAGGAGTTCCGGCTGCTGTCGACCCTCATGGCGCGTCCGGGACGCGTGCTCACCCGCGAGCGCCTGCTCGACGAAGTGTGGGGTTCGGAGATCACCGTCACGAGCCGCACCATCGACACGCATCTGAAGCGCCTCCGCGAGAAGCTCGGCTCGGCGGGCGACCTGATCCAGACCGTGCGCGGCGTCGGCTATCGGTTCGCGGAGTAGCCGACGGCTCCGCGCGCGCGGGCGCGCTGCTAGCCTGACCCCATGCGTGGTCTGCCCGTGAGACTCGAGCTGGTGATCGCCGCCGCGCTCGTGGCGCTGGTGGGCGCGACGCTCCTTGCGGTCATCGCGTGCCTGCCGGCCGGATCCCTTTCGCCCGACACCCTCGAAGGTCAGGCGCTCCGGAACGGGCTCGAGCTCGCCGCCGGCGTCGCGTTCGCGGCGGCGCTGCTCGCCTCGTGGCTGCTCGGGCGGCTGCTCCTGCCCCCGCTCGACGAGATCGGGCGCTTCGCGACGGGGCTCAGCGCGGGCGATCTGGACCGACGCCTGCGCTGGCGCGTCGGAGGACCGCTCGGGCGCATCGCGGCCGCGCTCGACCGCATGGCCGACGAGCTGCGCCGCCGCATCGACCAGGCGAACGCCGAGAAGGAGCAGCTGCAGGCCGTCCTCGGGAGCATGGTGGAGGGCGTGCTCGTCGTGAACGCCGCCGGCCGGATCGCGCTCGCCAACCCGCGTCTCCGCGAGATGCTCGGCATCTGGGGCGAGGTCGCCGGGCGCGCTCCGCTCGAGGTGATCCGACACGGCGGAGTGGACGACGCGCTGCGCGACGCGGCGGCGACGCGTGAGGTGGTCGCGCGTGAGCTCCAGCTCGGCCCCGACGACGCGCGGCAGGTCCGGGTCCACGCCGTCGCCTTCCCGCAGAGCGGGCCGCGGCTCGGGACGGTGGCGGTCTTCCACGACATCACCGAGCTGCGCCGTCTCGAAGCGGTGCGACGGGACTTCGTCGCGAACGTCTCGCACGAGCTCAAGACGCCGCTCACGGCGATCCGCGGGTTCGCCGAGACGCTCGTCTCCGTCGACGTGCCCCACGACGACGCGCGCAAGTATCTCGCGGTCATCCTCCGGCACGCCGAACGGCTCGGGAACCTGATCGACGACCTGCTGGACCTCTCGCGGATCGAGAGCCGGAAGCTGCCGCTCCAGCTCACCGAGGTGGACGTCGGGCGCATCGCAGCGGCCGTCGCAACCGACTTCGAGCCCCAGCTCCGCGCGCGGGCGCTCTCCGTGAAGGTCGTCGAAGGCGAAGCCGTGGTGGCCCTCGCCGACCGGCGGGCCGTCGAGCAGATCCTCACCAACCTGCTCGACAACGCCGCGAAGTACACGCACCCCGGTGGGCGCATCGAGGTGCACGTCGAGTCGGAGCGCGACCACGTCCGCGTCGAGGTCCGCGACGACGGCATCGGGATCCCCAAGGAGGATCTTCCCCGGATCTTCGAGCGCTTCTATCGGGTGGACAAGGCGCGCTCGCGAGACCTCGGGGGGACCGGCCTCGGGCTCGCGATCGTGAAGCACCTCGTGCAGGCGATGGGTGGAGAGATCTTCGTGGAGAGCGAGGTCGGGCGCGGCTCGTCCTTCGTCTTCCTGCTGCCCCGCGCCGACAGGTCCGGCCGAGCGGACACCGCCCCGCCCGGCCGCCCCGGGCGCTCCCCCTCACTCTGACGTCACGCTCCCGTCGAAGTTCGCACTTTTGCCACCTTCCCGTCACCGATCAGTGCCAGCATGCGCCCCGCGACGTCCGGGCAGGCCGGGCGCCGGCCAAAACGACTTCGGGGGAGGGGCGATGCTGGGAAGCAGGGTCCGACGTGTATTCGCGGCGGCCGTCTTGTGCGTAGGTTTCTCGTTCCTGGCGGGCACGGTCGCGCGCGCCGGCGACGCGGAATCGTCGGACAAGAGCGTGATCGACGAGGTGCTCGCGGTGCTCAAGAAGCGGGGCGACATCGAGGAGGAGGACTACCAGCGCCTCGTCGCCAAGAACGCCGCGGCGGAGAAGAAGGAGAAGAGCCTCCTGCCCACGATGCGGTTCTTCGGCGACCTGCGCGGGCGCATGGACAGCACCTGGTACCGGGAGGACCCCGTGTCCAACCGGCCGAACCGCTTCATGGGCCGCTACCGGGCGCGGCTCGGCGTCGCGGCGGACATCAATCCCTACATCTCGGGGACCTTCCGGCTGGCGTCGGGCCAGGGCGACGACCGCAGCGAGAACACGAGCTTCGGCGACAAGGTCGACTTCGCTCCGGACTCCGTCTTCATCGATTGGGCGTACCTGACGCTGCACCCGGTCCAGCCGGACCAGATGCCCGTCGAGGGCGGCAAGCTCGACATCGTGTGGGGCAAGCAGCCGAATCCCTTCGTATGGACCCAGACCCCGGACATCATGCTCTGGGACAACGACATCACACCCGAGGGCGGCGCGGTCACGATCGCGGCGCAGCCCCTCGACACCGTGCGCATCTTCGCGAACGCCGGCTACTTCGTGATCCAGGAGAACTCCGGCTTCTCCGGCGGCGCGAACACGTTCTCGGCCGATCCGCACGTGATCGGCGCCCAGCTCGGCAGCGAGGTGATCCCGTACGAGAACTTCGCAGTCGGCTGGCGCGGCGCGTGGTACGGCTTCCGCTCGCTGAACCAGTCCTTCTTCCAGCGCGGGGTGAACGGAGCCGGAGGCGTCACGAGCAGCGGCGGCAACATCGCGCTCTCCGAGGGGGTCACCGTCGACCCGGCGGGGACGGCCGTCGTCACCGGAGACCCCGTCGTCAACGTCGGCGAGCTCTCGATGTACCTGAGCTGGCGCGGCCTCGACGAGTGGCCGGTCACGCTGTGGGGCAAGTACGCGCTGAACTTCAACGCCGGCACGATCCCGAGCATCGGCAGCGACAAGCAGGACAAGGCGTGGGGCGTGGGCGGCGAGATCGGCGACAAGGCGAAGTGGGCGCGCATCGGGGTCGGCTACTACCGGATCGAGGCCGACTCGTTCCCGTCGCAGTACATCGACAGCGACCTCTTCGACGGATTCACGAACCGCTACGGCTGGGCGTTCTCGGTCGTCCGCCAGATCTTCAGGAACACCGACTTCAAGACGACGCTGTTCTGGGATCACTACATCGAGGGACAGCTCCCGGTGTTTGCGACCGGGGTGAGCGGCTCGGAGCGGATCCGCTTGCAGACCGACGTCGAGGTGAAGTTCTAGGCCGCGGCAGCGGGAAAGCGCGACCTGCGTCACGGGACGGTTCTCAGCCGAACCGCCCCGTGATGTAGTCCTCGGTCTGCTTGCGTCCGGGCTTCACGAAGAGACGCGCGGTCTCGCCGTACTCGATCAGCCGGCCGAGGTACAGGAACGCGGTGTAATCGGACACGCGCGCGGCCTGCTGCATGTTGTGCGTCACGATCACGAGGGTGTAGCGGTCCTTCAGCTCCGCCATCAGCTCCTCGACCTTCGCCGTCGCGATCGGGTCGAGCGCGGAGCACGGCTCGTCGAGGAGGATGACCTCGGGCCCGACGGCGATGGCGCGCGCGATGCAGAGCCGTTGCTGCTGTCCTCCCGAGAGGCCGAGCGCGCTCTCGTCGAGTCGGTCCTTCGCCTCTTCCCACAGCGCGGCGCTGCGGAGGCTGCGCTCGACGATCTCCTCGAGCTCCGAGCGCTTGTTCATGCCCTGGATGCGGCAGCCGTAGGCCACGTTCTCGAAGATCGACTTCGGGAACGGGTTGGACTTCTGGAACACCATGCCGATCCGCGTGCGCAGGGTCGGGACGTCTACCGCGGGCGCGTACAGGTCGGTGCCGTGGAAGCGCAGGTGTCCTTCGATGCGCACCTCGTCGACGAGGTCGTTCAGCCGATTGAAGCAACGGAGCAGGGTCGACTTTCCGCAGCCCGAGGGGCCGATGAACGCCGTGATCCTCTTCTCGGGGATCTCGAGCGAGATGGCGTCGAGCGCCTTCGAGTCGCCGTACCAGAGCGAGATCGCTTCGGCCGAGAGCACCGGCTTGTCGATCCGGGGCGCGGGGGCCGTCGCGTCGTCCATCTCGATTCTCAGGTCCTCCGAGCGCCCCGCGCCCGCGACGTTCTTCGCGCCGTCCAGATCGATGACCATGGCGGCTCCCATCAGATGCTGCGGGTCGCGTACTTCTCGCGCAAGTGGTTCCGCACGAGGATGGCGACGAGGTTGGCGGCCAGCACGACGGCGATCAAGAGGAGCGCCGTGGCGAACACGAGCGGCTTCGCGGCCTCGACGTTCGGGCTCTGGAAGCCCACGTCGTAGATGTGGAACCCGAGGTGCATGAACTTCCGCTCGAGGTGAACGAAGGGGAAGTGTCCGTCGAGCGGAAGCGCCGGCGCGAGCTTCACCATGCCCACGATCATGAGCGGGGCGACCTCGCCGGCCGCGCGGGCCACGGCCAGGATCATGCCCGTGAGGATGCCCGGCGCGGCGGCCGGCAGCACCACACGCCAGAGCGTCTCGAAGCGTGTCGCGCCCAGCGCGAGCGAGCCCTCGCGAGCGCTGCGCGGGACGGCGGACAGACCTTCCTCGGTCGCCACGATCACGACGGGCACGGTGAGGAGCGCGAGCGTGAGGCTCGCCCAGAGGATGCCTCCGGTTCCGTAGGTCGGCGTCGGCAGCGATTCCGGATGGAAGAGCTGGTCGATCGTCCCGCCGACGAAGTACACGAAGAAGCCGAGCCCGAAGACCCCGAACACGATCGAAGGCACGCCGGCGAGGTTGTTCACGGCGATCCGGACGAGCCTCACGAGGACGCCCTCCCGCGCGTACTCGCGGAGATACACCGCCGCGATGACGCCGAAGGGCGCCACGAAGACCGACATGAGGAGCACCATCATCACGGTGCCGAAGATCGCGGGGAAGATGCCGCCCTCGGTGTTGGACTCGCGCGGCTCGCCCGTGACGAACTCCCACGCGCGTGAGAGATAGAGCCGGGCTCCGCCGAGCAGGCCCAGCTCGTTGGGCCGGATCGCGCGCATGATGCGGCTCACCGGCAGCTCGCGCGTCGCGCCGTCTGCCGTCGCGACGACGAGCGTCTCGGCGTCGAAGGCTTGCCGCAGGGTGCCGAGCCGTGCGGCCACGTGGTCGTACTGCTCCTGCTCCGCTGCCTTCTCGCGCTCGAGCGCCTCCTGCCGCCGCGCGCGCTCGCCGTCCGGGAGCGCCTTCAGGGCGAGGCGACGCTCGTCGAGGCGGAGGCCTTCGATCCGGTAGTTGATCGCCCCGAGCTCGCCCTTCTCCACCTTCGCGAGCGCCGCGCGCTCCTGCGCCTTCTTCGCGACGAGCGTCTGCAGGGCCGGCCACACCGCCGCGTCGCCCCTCGCGAGCGTCTCGCCGTGCGCGCGGAGCTCGCGCACGAAGCCGTGGAAGTTCCCCCACTCCTGGCGCTCCAGCAGCACGGCGTCGCGGGGACGGCTGCGCGCCGCGATCGACGCGTCGTCGATCCAGCGGAAGTCGGAGCCGGTCACGTCGCGGTTCCCCGTCTTGATCCGCGCACGTTCGGCGACCGGAGCCTTCGGATCGTCGGTCGGGATCTGCTGGGTCTCGTAGGTCTCGCCGAGCACCTTCGTTCCGTCCTCGAGCTCGAGGAGGTCGAGCGGCTTCTGCCAGAAGTAGCCCAGCCCGTGTGTCGAGAGGACGAGCAGCAGTCCGAGAATGAGGATCAGGTTCAGCGCGAGCATCCCGCCGCACAGCCACGTCATGACCTGGCCGAAGGGGTCCGCGCGCCGCTGCCCGAGCGCCGTCACGACCCTACAGCCTCGCGTACTTGCGCCGCAGCCTCTGGCGGACGACGTCGGCGGCGGTGTTGACGACGAACGTGAGGACGAACAGCAGAAGCGCGGCGAGGAAGAGCGTGCGGTAGAGCGTGCTGCCGGCCGGCGCCTCGGGCACCTCGACCGCGATGTTGGCGGAGAGCGTGCGGAAGCCGTTGAAGGGGCTCCAGTCCATGATGGGCGTGTTGCCCGTGGCCATCAGGACGATCATGGTCTCGCCGACCGCGCGGCCGAATCCGATCATGACCGCGGAGAACACGCCCGCGCTCGCGGTCGGCAGCACGACGCGCACGACGGTCTGCCAGGCGCTCGCGCCGAGCGCGAGCGAGCCGGCCGTGAGGCTCCGCGGGACGTTCGAGAACGCGTCCTCGGAGATCGCGAAGATGATGGGCACGACCGCGAAGCCCATGGCCACGCCGACGACCACGGCGTTCCGCTGGTCGTAGCGCAGGCCCGTCGCATCGTAGAGCCAGGTGGGCAGGCTGCCAGCGAAGAACGTGCGCTCGATCGCGCCGCCGATCTGGAAGGCGAGCCCTCCGCCGACGGCCAGCACGAGCATGAAGAAGAGCACCTCGGTCCCCGGCAGCACGCGCGCGCGCAGACGGCGCGGGAGGACGCTCCACAGGGCGCCCGACGCGATCGCGAGCAGCGGCAGCGAGAGGATGAGCACCAGCAGCGCCGCGAGGTTCCGCTCCACGAGCGGTGCGAGCCAGAGTCCGGCGAGGAAGCCGAGCACCACGCTCGGCAGCGACGCCATCAGCTCCACGGTCGGCTTCACCACGCGCTGGAGGCGCGGGTGCATGAACTGCGAGGTGTACATCGCTCCGAGCACCGCGAGCGGGAGTGCGAGGACGAGCGAGTAGAACGTACCCTTCAGCGTTCCCACGAGAAGGGGCGTCAGCGACAGCTTGGGCTCGAAGTCGTCGCTGCCGCTGCTCGACTGCCAGACGAACGTCGGCTTCGCGTCGCCCTCGTACCACACCCGCCCGAAGAGGGCCGCGAGGGACGACTCCGGGTGCGGGTTCTCCACCTCCGCGGAGACGACGCTGCGGGCCCCCGCGAGGACGAGCGCGTCGCCCTTCGGCGCGAACGCAAGCGAGGTCGCGTCCGCGAGCGGTGACGCGCCACGCCAGAGCTCCCGGTCCGACGTCGAGTAGTAGAGCCCGAGATCGCCCGACGCATCCTGCGCCGCGAAGGAGCGGTTGCGGTCCGACACCGCGAGGAGCCGGACCGCGGAGGCGAGCGGTGGGAAGGTGCGCACGCGATGCAGCGCCCCCTTGCCCTCGCCGCCGCCGGTGCGGAACCAGACCTCCAGCTCGCCGCCCGCGCGGCCGACGACGAGCGAGCGATCGCCGATCAGCAGCGCCAGCGCGGTCGCGCGCCCGGCGTCGCCCTTCGCCACCTCCGGCGGCGTATCCGCCGGCGCGGTCAGGTCCCACGCCACGATGTCGCCCGACGGCGTCGCGCCGTAGAGCGCGCGCTGGTGACGGTCGAGCAGGAGGAGTGACAGCGGCCCGGCGCCGGGCAGCGTGGTGCGTTCGAGCGTGCGCGTCTTCGCGCCGGACAGGAAGCTCGTCGTCTCCACCTCGCGCGCGAGCGCGATGCTTCCGTCCGGGAGCGCGGCGGCCGCGGCTGCGCCGCCGTCGCCGAGGCGCGCGCTGAAGACGGGGAGCGGACGCCCTTCCGGGTCGAGCTCGAGCACGATCGGATCGCGCACGGTGGGGCGGACCGAGCGCACGTCGCCCTCGAAGGTGACGGCGAAGTCGACGGGAGCGAGGACGATCCGGCCGTCGCGCGTGGCGGCGGCGAGGACGGGCTCGCCGGCCGCCGCCGACACCGCGGCGAGAGGCGCCTCCGAGCCGGGGGGCAGTATGGATCGCGCCATCACCGGCTCGCCTCGTCCGAGCGCGACGATCCGGAGGTCGCCGTCCGGACCGAGGAGCGCAGCGTGCGTCCGGTGCGGGTCGACGATGATCGCGTCCGCCTCACCGCCCGCCGTCGACACGACGCCTGCGGGTGTCACGCGCGCGCTCCGCGTGAGCGGCCAGACCTCGAGGACGAGGAACACGAGGATCGCGAGGATGCTCGCGATCACGGAGAATCCGCCCGCGATCACCACGTACCGTGCGATCCGATCCACCGCGCGCCGGCGCGTCGCCGCCGAGGGGCGGACCGCGGCGCCGTCGCGTGCGGGTCGGGTGGGGGCGGTGGTGGCGGACACGGCTACTCGAGCTTGGCGCGTTCCTGCCGAACGACGTCGATGTGCAGCGGCAGATAGCCGTCCTTCACCACGATCTGCTGTCCCTCCTGCGAGAGCACGAACCTGAGGAACTCGCCGATCAGCGGGTCGAACGGACGGTTCGGGGCCTTGTTCACGTAGATGTGGAGGAAGCGCGCGAGCGGGTACTTGCCGCCGTAGACGTCGCTCGCCTCCGCCTTGCCGAACGGCTGCCCTTCCTTGGTCGCGAGATCGAGGGCCTTCACGCCGGAGGTCTTGTAGCCGATGCCGCTGTAGCCGATGCCGTTCAGGTCCTCGGTCACGCCCTGGACCACGGACGCCGAGCCGGGCTGCTCCTTGACGGTGTCCTTGTAGTCGCCGTTGCAGAGCGCGTGCTCCTTGAAGTAGCCGTAGGTGCCGGACGCGGAGTTGCGGCCGTAGAGGCTGATCGGACGCGCGGCGAAGCCCCCCGTGAGCCCGAGCTCCTTCCACGCCGTGATTGCGGTCGGGAAACCGCAGCGTCGCGTCTTCGAGAAGATCGCGTCCACCTGGGGCAGGGTGATCTTCGAGAGCGGGTTGTCCTTGTTCACATACACCGCGAGCGCGTCGATCGCCACGCGGATGTCGGTCGGCTTGTACCCGTACTTCTTCTCGAACTCGTCGAGCTCCGAGGGCTTCATCTCGCGGCTCATCGGCCCGAGCTGCGCGGTGCCCGAGATCAGGGCCGGCGGCGCCGTCGACGAGCCCTTGCCCTCGATCTGGATCTTCACGCTCGGATACTGCTTCTGGAAGCCCTCGCCCCAGAGCGTCATGAGGTTGTTCAGGGTGTCCGAGCCGACCGAGCTCAGGCTCCCCGAAATCCCGCTGGCCTTCGCGTAGCCCGGGATCGCCTTGTCCACCTCGACGGCCTGCGCGCGCGCGACGGCGGGCGCCAGCGCCAGCCCTCCGAGCAGCGCTCCGACCGCGACCGCGCGAAGACCGACTCGCATCGCCCCCTGCATGCCTCCCCTCCCTGCGCGCCCCGGGCGCGCCACGGACCGTGGCCGGCGAAGATCGGTGTGATACATGACGCAAGATCGTCACTCGGGTGACGTCTGTGTGACGAATGGAAGCGAGGCGGCGGGTCGGCGCCATGACCGGGCGCCGTTGCGGCTATACCTTGACGCCGTTTGCGGCGGTTCGCGGCGCGCGCTTCCCGGGGGGATGGATGACCCGTCTGTTCGACAGCGTGATGGAGGACCTGCGGAAGGCGGTCCTCCGGATGGGAGGCCTCGCGGAGGGGATCCTCGGCAAGGCGGTCCGATCGGTCTGGGAGCGCAAGGCCGGGCTCGCCCGCGAGGTGCAGCAGGACGACCTCGAGATCGACCGGCTCGACGTCCAGATCGACGAGGCGGTGCTCCGGGCGCTCGCGCTCCAGGCCCCGGTCGCGGAGGACCTGCGCTTCGTGATCGCGATCAAGATGATGGCGAGCGATCTGGAGCGCGTCGGCGACCTGTCGCGCAACATCGCCAAGAGCGCGGTGCGGCTCGCAGAACGTCCGGCGGTGGCGTTCCCGCCGAAGCTCGAGGAGCTCGCGGACGAAGCGCGCCGCCTGCTGAAGGACGCCCTCGACAGCTTCGCGGACTCCGACGCCGCGAAGGCGCGCGCGGTGCTGGCCGGCGACGACCGCATCGACGACGACCAGGACCGGGTCGTGCGCGATGCGATCGAGCAGATCGGCGCGCATCCGGAGATCACGTCGCAGTCGGTGGACCTCATCATGATCGCCAAGAACCTCGAGCGGGTCGGAGACCACGCCACCAACATCGCCGAGGACGTGATCCTCGCGATCGAAGCGCAGAACGTGAAGCACGCGGAGAAGCTGCGCCGATCGTGAGCGCCGCGAGCGGGGTCGATCGGAACGCGTTCGTCGCGGTGATGCTGCCGGCGCTGCGCCAGGCGGCGGCGATCGCACGGGCGCTCGAAGGCCGCGTGGTCAATCGACCGAAGGACCGGGAGACCACCCCGACCAAGGCCGCGCTCACCGTCGCGGACACCGCCGCGCAGGAAGCGCTGCTCGTGGCGCTGTTCGAGCACTTTCCGTACGTGCAGCTCGAGGCCGAGGAGGACACTCCGACCGCCCACCGGTTCCCGCCGCAGGCGCCTGCGCGCGTCGTGATCGATCCGGTCGACGGGACGCTTCGTTCCTATCTCGAGGGGCGCGGCCCCTACGCGATCATGGTCGGCCTCGCCGTCGACGGACGTTTCGAGGCGTCCCTCGTCGCGCTCCCGCGCGAGGGCCTCTTCTTCGACGCCGTGCGCGGCGAGGGCGCCCGCGCGGGGCGCGCCGGCGGGGTGTCGAGGCCGGCGCGTCCCGTCGGGCCCGACGCGGGGCGACGCGTCATCGTGTCGCACGAGCTGCCGGAGCCCGCGCGCGCACTGCTGCGCGCGCGCGGCTACGAGATCGTCTTCGGGGCGGGCGGAGCGATCGCCGTCGCGCCCCTGGTGCCGGGAGTGCGTGCGGGGCTGCGGGTGGCACGGCGCGGAGGGACGCTCTCGTCGCGCGGCCGCATCGGCGCCCTGATCGCGGCCGAGGCCGGCGCAGTGGTCCGGAGCGGGCGGGGCAAGGCGTTGTCCGAGGATCTCGCAGCGCCGGTGCAGGCGCTCCTCGTCGCGACCGACGAGTCGGACATGGACGCCCTCGAAGACGCGCTCGAGGCGATTGGGCCGGCCTGAGCACGCCTCCCCGGTGTGTCACATCCGCGTGTAATCCGGCCCTTCTCCGCCTTCGGGCGGCGTCCACGTGATGATCTGGTACGGGTCCGCGATGTCGCAGGTCTTGCAGTGGACGCAGTTCTCGTGGTGGATGAAGAGCTTCTTCTTTCCGGGGTGCTCCGTGTCGGGGACCATCTCGTAGACGGCCGCAGGACAGAAGCTCTGGCACGGGTTGCCGTATTCCTTCGTGCACACGTCGCGGCAGAGATCGGTGTCGGCCACGACGAGGTGCGACGGCTGGTCCACCTCGTGGGCCGCCCCGCTGAACTGGACGAGGTGCTCCTTCGTGAACGTCAGCTTGCCGTCGAACTCGAACGGCTTCCGCTCGCGTTCGCTCTCGGGCAGCTCCTCGAGCTTCTCCATGTGCGTGTGCCCGGCGGTGAAGGGGAGGGGATCCTTGATGCCCCTTCCACCGGTCACGAGCATGAGCGGGATGTTGATGCCGAGGGCGAAGACCGGACTCACCTCGATCGAGCCGTGGAAGTTCCGCGCCTCGCGGTGCTCCTGGTAGGCCCAGCTCCGCCGGTAGCGCTCGGCGTAGGCGCCGAGCGTCACCGAGCTGAAGTCCTTCGCAACGAGCCCGTCGACGATGGTGTCCGCGGCCATCATGCCCGACTTGATCGCCAGATGGATCCCCGACAGTTTGAACGCGTTGCAGAAGCCCGCTGCGTCGCCGATCAGCATCGCGCCGTCGACATACAGCTTCGGCTGCGCGTAGAGGCCTCCCATGGGAATCGCCTTCGCCCCGTACCGGACGAGCTCCGCGCCCTCGAGGATCTTCCGCATCCATGGGATCGTCTTGAACTCCTGCGCCGCAAGATGGGGATCGTTGTACGGGCTCTTGGAGTCCAGCATCGTGACGTAGCCGAACGACACCAGGTCGTCCTTCATGTCGTACAGCCACATGCCGTTGAACTGCTTGAGGAAGTCGGGGAAGAGCGAGCCGTGCACCACGCGGCCCGGTCGATGGTTCTCCGGCCGGACCTTCCAGATCTCCTTGATGCCGGTCTCGTAGACCTGCGGGTACGCGCCCTGGAGGTCGAACCGCTCGACGAGCTGCTTGGTGAGGCTGCCGCGGACCCCTTCGCCGAGCACGGTGACCTTGGCGAAGATGTCCATGCCGGGCTGGTAGTTCGGCTTCGGCTTGCCGTGGTGATCGACGCCCATGTCGCCGATCCGCACGCCGACGACGCGACTGCCGTCGATGAGGAGCTTGTCGCCGGCGAAGCCGGCGTAGATGTCGACGCCCGCGGCCTCGCAGCGCTCCGCCAGCCACTTTGCGACGTTCGAGAGCGAGACGACGTGGTAGCCCTTCTTCTGGAAGTTGGGCGGCGTGATCGGAGAGCGGACCGCGAGCTTCCGGGTGTACATCCAGAAGGAGGCGTCGTCGCAGACGTGCTCGGTCGGGAAGCCCTGCTGCGCGAAGTCTGGCACCAGCTCCTGGATGCCCTTGGGGTTCATCACCGCCCCGGACAGTATGTGGTCGCCGACGGCAGCTCCCTTCTCGATCACGAGCACCGTCGGGGGCTCGATCGGATCCCCGCCCTCGCGCTCGACGCGGTCGTTGTGGGCCTTCACCTGCTGCATGAGATGGAGCGCGGAAGCGAGCGTGGCGGGCCCGGCGCCCACGAAGAGGACGTCCACCTCCATGCTTTCACGCTCGACGGTCGGGGCCATTCGAACCTCCGTGGGCTGGCTGGGATGCACCTGCGAGGATAGAAGAACGGCCCCGGGCTTCAACGTGGGCCGTCCGGCGGTCACCGGGTTGGACCCATCGGCGCCCCGCAGGTTTGACCCTCTTCGGGCCGTTGCGTATGGTGCGTCCCCGCTGCGGGGAGGCGTGGGAGCGAGAGCATGGCCACGATGATCACCGAGGAGTGCATCAACTGCGGGGTGTGCGAGCCCGAGTGCCCCAACGATGCGATCAGCGAGGGGGAGGAGACGTTCCAGATCGACCCGCAGCTCTGCACGGAGTGCGTGGGGTTCCATGACGAGGAGCAGTGCGCGGCCGTGTGCCCCGTCGACTGCTGCGTCCCCGACCCGAACAACCGCGAGGACGAGAGCGCGCTCTACGAGCGGGCGAAGCGCGTCCACCCCGAGCAGGCCGACGAGCTGCTGCTCTCCGCCGAGACCTCGCGCTTCCGCAGGAGCTAGGCGTCGGGGGCGCCCCCGAGCAGCGTCCCCTTCCAGAGCCAGAACAGCGCGAGGGCTGCGAAGGTCAGCCCGCCGGCGAGCACGAACGGCGCGCCGAGGTCGAGCCGGTCCATCGCGAGGCCCGCCCAGAGCGGGCCGACGATCCGCCCCGTCGTCGCCATGGACGAGCTCTCTCCCATCAGCTCGCCGGCGTTCTGCGTATGACACGCTCGTGAGTAGAGCGCGGTGAACGATGGGAACCAGAGCCCGTTCCCGACCGCGATCACCGGTCCCACGAGGTAGAGCCACTCCGGGGCCGACACGAGCGGGATGATCGCCAGGCCCGCGCCCTGCACGACCAGCCCGATCACCAGGAGCCGCACCTCGCCGAGCCGCGGGGCGAGCCGGCGGATCAGCAGCCCCTGCGTGAGCGCGATGAAGACCCCGATCACCGCGAAGACGTAGCCGACCTCGAGCGGCTCCATCGAGAAGCGCTTGTTCAGGTAGACGGAGAACATGGCCTCGAGCGCGGCGAAGGCGGTGAAGAGCGTGAAGAACAGGAACAGGTAGCGGCCGATCCGGCGATCGTGGTGGGCGACGACGAGGCGCAGCGGCGTGGGCACGAGGGTGCGCCAGAGCCCGCGAAAGTCGCGGCGCCGGCGCTCTGGCGGGTGCGACTCCGGCAGGCGCGCGAGGGCGATCGTCAGGTTGAGGAGCGCCAACGCCGCGATGCCATAGAACGGCGCGCGCTCGTCCAACGCGGAGAGCCAGCCGCCGATTGCCGGTCCGAGCACGAAGCCGAGCCCGAACGCCGCGCCGATCATCCCCATGCCCTGTGCGCGCTCGGAGTCGGGCGTGACGTCGGTGACGATCGCCTGCGCCGTGCCGATGCTCGCGGCGAAGAGGCCGGCCAGGATCCGCGCCACGTAGATCGTCGGAAGGGAGTCGCCGATCGCGAGGAGCAGGAACGCCGCCACCGTGCCGAGGAGCGAGATCAGGATCACCGGCCTCCGGCCCATCCGATCGGAGAGCCAGCCCCACACGGGAAGGAAGACGAGCTGCGCGGCGGCGTAGAGGGACAGGATCAGCCCGACCTCGAACGACGTCGCGCCGAGCCGCGTCGCATAGATCGGAAGCACGGGAATGAGGACGCTGAAGCCGATGAAGTCGAGCAGGATGGTCGCGAAGACGATCCCGAGCGTGGAGCGGTTGCTCGAGGCGCCGGGACCGGGCGCGGTCGCGGCTGCGGCGCCTCGTCTCATCGCCCGAGAAGGGTAGCATGCGGGTCCTGCCGACCCGTATGATCGCGGGGTGACACAGGTCGATTCCGTCCTCGTCGACATCGTCCGCGACTTCCTCCTCGCCTACCGCAGCATGCGCGGTCTCTTCGCCCGCTATCGGGACGGGACGCTGGCGTTCGAGGAGGTGCAGCGGCTCGTCGGGGACGACGAGGGCAGCGTGCTCTTCCGTCTCAAGGAGCGCTGTCACGCACTCTTCCGGCAATCCGATCGGGCGCCGGGCATCGTCGCCCAGCGCGAGGCGCTCTTCGATCTCGCGATCGGCTCGCTCTTCCACGAGGCGATGAAGTTCCGCGAGAACCTCTACCAGCGGATGGTGTACGGCCCCAAGGTGAGGGCGCTGCGGACGCAGTCCGGGGCCGACGTCGAGGGGATCTTCGAGGAGTTCGAGAAGATCCTCGCGGCGGCGGCGATCCGGCTCGACGAGGCCTTGCAGGAAGCCGAGGCGCTCCTGGTCCACACGCGGGCGCAGTTCCGCGCGCTCCTGTCCGCGCACCCCGAGAACGGCCTCGTCTCGCGCTACCTGATCGAGAACCGCGCGCTGGCGGAGGAAGTGCTCGGCCAGCCGCTCGAGGACGTGCTCGCGTCCGTCCACGGCTCCGCCGCCGCAGGCTTCTCGCTCGCGGCGCGGTCCTATCTCGCGAGCGGCTTCTTCGGGCCCGCGCGCCGTGTGCTCGCGGAAGCGCTCCGGCGGGAGCCCGCGCGCGCCGATCTGCAGCGGCTCGCGGCCTATGCGGAAGGCATGGATCGCTATCTCGCGGGGCGGCATCCCGAGGCGGTGGAGCGGCTCACCGCGTGGGTCGACGCCGATCCTCCGGCGGAAGAAGGGGCGTTCGGAGATCTCGCGTACTCCGCGGTGTCACGCATCGCGGAGCACGCGCGCACGGGAGGAGGGGACGCCGAGCTCGCCAAGACCGCAGGCGAGCTCGCGAGGCGGCTCCAGCCCCTCGCGCCGCATGCGCGCGCCGGAGCGCAGCGCTAGCTCTTCTCGCTCCGCTCTTCCGACGAGAGGAGCACGCCCTGCGTCACGAGCTTCAGCACCTCGTCGCGCCGCCAGTTGACCACGTTCCGGGTGAAGATGTCGTCCACCCCGAGCACGGCTGCGCTGAAGTAGCGCGCGGCGTAGTGGAACACCGTGGCGCCGAGCACGGTCTGGAAGAAGTGACGCGACGACGTGCGCCGGAACGCGCCGGCTTCGACCCCTTCCTGGTAGAACCGGAGAACGCGTCCGATCACGCTCTGGATCGGCGGCATGATGGTGCCGTAGTCGACGACCTGGGCGCGGTCGACGAAGACGCGGATCAGGATCTGCGAATAGTTGCGTCGCTCCGCGAGCAGGTCGTTCATCACGCCGAGGAGGCGCTCCAGCCTCTCCTCCGGCGTGCCGGGCCGCTCCACCACCTGGCCGATCGCGACGTCGAGGGCTTCGAGCATGCGGGCGAGCACCGCGGTGTAGAGCGCGGCCTTGCTCGGGAAGTAGTAGTAGAGCGCGGTCTTCTGGACGCCCACCTGCTCGGCGATGCGCTGGAGGTGCGCCCCGGCGTAGCCCTCGCGGGCGAACTCGCCTTCGGCGACCTCGAGGATCTTGGTGCGCGTGTCCTGGCTGCGCGGCTCGTCGCCCACGCGTCCTCCCCTCAGGCCGGTCGGGCGGATGCGGGAACCGGCCGACCCCGATAGTACAGCCATCCGCCCATCCCGAGAACCACCAGTCCGATCCCGATCCACTGGGGCTCGGTGAGGCCGAGGGCCACACGCGGGTTCACACGCCAGTGTTCGATCACGACGCGGCCGACGCCGTTCAAGGCGAGATACTCGCCGAACAGGAACGGGCTGCGCCGCCTGCGGTGCCAGAGGAGGGCCGCCACGGGAAGGAGCCAGGCGACCTCGTACAGCTGTGTCGGGTGGACCGCCTCGAGCGTGGGCGGCGAGCCCTTCGGAAACGCCACGCCCCAGGGAGCATCTGTCGGGCGGCCGTAGTCGTCCCCCACCAGGAAACAGCCCACCCGGCCCAGCGCCTGCCCGACCGCTCCCGCGACTGCGACGCAGTCGGCGAACGCCCTCACCCGCACGCCGTGGATCCGGCAGCCGAGGGCGCCGACCAGCGAGCCACCGATCAGGCCGCCGTACCAGGTGATGCCGTCGCGGGCCAGGAGCAGGGGAAGAAATGGCGCGCCCTGCCGCAGGGACGTGTCGATCGCGAAGTAGAGCTTCGCGCCGCCCACGCCGCCCACCATGATGTAGAGCAGGATCGTGGTCGCGAGCTCGGGATCGAGGCCCTCCTCGCGCATCCGAAGCGCGGTGATCCACGTCCCGACGAGGAAGGCGATCGCCAGCATGACGCCGAACGAGCTGATCGGGAAGCCGAACGGCTCCCACACGATCGGGTACATGGCGCCAGGGCCTCGGGGGTACGCACCGCGGTCGCAGCCTACGGGACCCGGGGCGGTGCGGCAATCGAACCGGTGGCCGGCCTGCTACCCGCGAGGGAGCGTGAGGTGGAAGCACGCTCCGCGACCGACCGTGCTCTCGACCCAGACGCGCCCACCGTGCGTCTCGGCGATCTTCTTCACGATCGCGAGGCCCACTCCGGTGCCACGCCGTCCGTCGGCGCGGGGCCCGAGACTCTGGAAGATCTCGAAGATGCGCTCGTGATGCGCGGGGTCGATCCCGCGACCATTGTCGCGCACCGTGATGTGATGGACGTCCGGCTCCTCGCGCAGGTCGATCTCGATGCGCGCCTTCACGTGGGCGCCCATGTGGTCGAGTGCGTTGCCCACGAGATTCGAGAAGACCTGGTAGAGCCGGGTCCGGTCGCACAGCACGAGCGGCGGGTTCTCGCAGATCGAGAGCTCGACGTTCTGCGCTTCGAGCCGCGGCTTCAGCTCTGCTCGGAGCTGCGTCAGGATCCGGAGCGGATCGACGAGGGCCTTGCGCTCTCCCGTCTCGCCGATCCGCGAGAGCTCCAGCAGGTCGTTGATCAGGGCCTCCATCGTGCGTCCGGCCTGCTCGATGCGGTCGAGGAAGTGGCGGCCCGAGTCCCCCAGCTGGTCCCCATGGTCCTGGCGCAGGAGGCGGGAGAAGCCGAGGAGCGACACGAGCGGGGAGCGCAGGTCGTGCGAGACGCTGTGCACGTAGCTCTCGAGCTCCGCATTCTTTCGCGCCAGCTCGGCAGCGTGGCGTCTGCGCTCCGTGACATCCCGCAGGATCGCAACGGTTCCGACGCGCGCCCCGTGCGTGCGGCGCAGCGGGCTCGCCGACACCGCAACGCAGAGCGTGCTGCCGTCGGCGCGCGAGATCGCGACGTCCTGGGTCTGACCGTCGGTCGCGGGCCGGAACGCGGCGCAGGCGCGCTCGAAGTCGTCGGCGCCCCACAAGAGCCGGGTGACGGGCTCGCCGATCAGGTCGCGCGGCGGGAACCCCAGCAGCCGCTCGAGGGCGGGATTGCCGTAGGTCACGAGGCCCCCGTCGTCGATCGCCAACACGGCCTCGGGCGAGCTGTCGAGGATGGACGCCAGGGAGTCGAGCGTCTGGCGGGTGTCGGAGTCCGTGGCCTCGGGATCCGGGAGCGGCCGCAGCGTCGCCAGGAACCTCGGCTCCGCCTGGTCGCCGGGCAAGCGCACCACCGACAGCTCGGCCGTCACCGTCCCCCTCTTCTCGAGGTGCAGCTCCACGCGTCGCGGTAGCACCCGACCGTGGGCGAGCAACTGTTGGCGCAACTGCTCGAAGTCGGCAACGTCGAGCGGCAGCTCCCGGGAGGTGCGTCCGAGCTGCGATCCCGGCGCTCCGCAGATCACGCCATCGATGTCACTGATCCAGGTCACCCGCCCGCGGCGGTCGAGCACGAGAACTGCCTGGTGTAACTGCGAGAAGGCGTCGAGCATCGCGTTCGCGGGGAAGGACGCGAGCGGAGAGGTCGGCGGGGGGGCGTGAGTCGTCATCGTCAGTGGTCGAGCCTCGATCGACGGCAACAGCGGTCACTTCGGTGTGCGGCTCGCCGAGCGGACGGGGGAAACCGCGACGGGAGCCGGGAGCAGACGCTTCCGGACGGCACTCGGAACGCGCGCATCCTACCAAAGCACGAAAGTGGGGGTCAAATGGAACGCTCGTGACGGATGCAACGCTCGCAGGACACCCGCGGATCTCTCGCAGTGCGTCATGAAATGCCGCGCTGCGTATACGGATCGTTCCGCCTCTTGCGCACGCGAGTGCCGTTGCGGTGGGTGGCGGGTCGGGTAAGGTGCGCCCCCGGTCCAGGGAGGCCTGGCCAAGAGAGACGTCCCGCGGGGTCTGTGGCGCTCGTTCTGGTAACCGGCGTCACGCTCACGACCGTGAGCGCCACACACTTCGGAGAGCGTTCCGTCACGACCGATCCGGTCCGGCCGAGGGACCGGCGGCGTGAGCACCGAGGGCAGCGGCCGCCGCGTTCGCGCGGCGGGCGGTGCCGGGAGGTGAAAGATGGCTCGAGCACCGCTGTCCCGGATCCAGGTGGGCGCGATCGCCCTGTTGTCGATGTGGTTCCTCTGGGAGGGCCCGGCGGCCTCTCCCATCGTCACCGCCAGCGCGGTGCCGAGCCGACCCACGATCGACGCCAGCGCCGTCGCGCGCGTGGTTGGCACCATGAACCCCGTCTTGTCCGCGCGCGAGCGGGACCGGATCGGTGCCGCCGTCATGCGCTACAGCGCGAAGTACGAGCTCGATCCCGAGCTCGTCACCGCCGTATTGCTCGTGGAGAGCGGCGGCCGCCCGTGGGCGCGCAGCCCGGTGGGCGCGATGGGTCTGATGCAGGTCATGCCGTACATGTCGGCGCCGCTCGCGCTCGCGGGCAACGCCACCACGATCGAGACCAACGTCGAGGCGGGCTGCATGATCCTGGCCGACAACGTGCGCCGGCTGGGCGAGGAGGAGGGGATCTCCGCCTACTTCTGGGGCTCGGACATCCGCGGAGTCGCCTATCTGCAGCGCGTCCAGGCGGCACGCGAGCGCGTCCGGAGGTCCGTCGACTCCTAGGCTCCAGGCCGCAGCGAGCCCCCTCGTGGGCTCCGTGCGGCGCGCGCCGTTGACGCCGCGCGCGCACGGGGGGTAGGTTCGCGCCATGCAGCGAAGCGTGGTCCGTCGCGTCGAGTCGCGCTTCGAGGGCGCTCGCGGTCTCTCGCTCTTCCGTCGCGCGTGGGTTCCGCCGCAGCCGGTCGGCGTGCTCGCGCTGTCCCACGGCTATGCGGAGCACAGCGGACGCTACGACGGGCTCGGCGCCTGGTTCGCGGCGCGTGGCTTCGCCGTGCACGCGCTCGATCATCAGGGTCACGGACGCTCGGCCGGGCCGCGCGGTCACGTCGCCTCGTTCGATCACTTCGTCGACGATCTCGAGGCGTTCCTCGGGGTCGTGCGCCAGCAGCATCCCGAACATCCGCCGGTGCTGATCGGCCACAGCATGGGCGGGCTGATCGTCGCCTCCTACGTCTCCGAGCGGACGCCGGTCGTCTCGGCCGCGGTCACCTCCGGCGCCCTGCTCGCGCTGTCCGACGGCATCTCCCGGACGCGCATCCTGGCGGCGCGGCTCCTGCGCCGCGTCGCCCCGCGCGCCTCGCTGCGGAGCGGCCTCGACGTGAACGGTCTCTCGCGGGATCCGGAAGTGGTGCGCCGCTACGTCGACGATCCCCTCGTCTTCCGGCGCATGACCACCTCGCTCGCGTCCGAGCTGATGTCCGGCGTGGAGCGGGTCGGCGGCGCAGGGAGCGAGGTCGCCCTCCCGATGCTGATGCTGCACGGGGGAGACGATCCGCTCTGCCCGCCCGAAGGAACGCGCGCCTTCTTCCAGCGCGTGCGCGGTCCGGGGAGCGTGCTCCGCATCTACCCGAAGCTGCGCCACGAGATCTTCAACGAGCCGGAGCAGGAGGACGTCTTCCAGGACGTCGTCGAGTGGCTCCGCACGCGCGAGAAGTAGCCCGGGCCGGACGCGTGGCACGCCGGTTGACCCACCTCGACTCGCGCGGACGCGCGCGCATGATCGACGTGGGCGCCAAGAGCGTGACGCGACGCGAATGCGTGGCGCGCGGCGAGATGCGGATGGCGGCGGCGACCCTGGCGCGCATCGCGGACGGCTCGATGCCGAAGGGGGACGTGCTCGCCACGGCGCGCATCGCCGGAATCCAGGCGGCCAAGCGGACCCACGAGTGGATCCCCCTGGCCCACCCGCTGCCGGTCGAGGCGATCGCCGTGGAGCTCGCGCCCGACCCTGCGGCGGCGTGCCTTCGGATCGAGGCCCGCGTGGTGGCGCACGCGCGGACCGGTGTCGAGATGGAGGCGCTCGTCGCAGTGAGCGCAGCCGGTCTCACCGTCTACGACATGTGCAAGGCGATCGATCGGGGGATGTCGCTCGAGGGCGTGAGGCTGGTGCGCAAGTCCGGCGGCAAGAGCGGCCCGTGGCGGCGCTCGGGCGAGGAGAGGGCGCGCGGAAAGGGATGAGTCAGACTCCGGGGTCGGGGAACCGGGGACGGATGGCCGGTGTCGTGAACCCATGAGACGTGAAGTGAGCCACGAGATCGCAGAGCGGGGCCCGCTCGTGCACGCGGGCACCGGACGCGGCGCCGCGCTCGAGGATCCCGACCGGGAGCTCGTGGCGCGCTGGCGCGCGGGGGACGCAGGCGCCTTCGAGGCGCTGGTACGCGGCCACGAGAAGCGCGTCTTCCGGTTGCTGCTCCGGATGCTCGGGAATCGCGCGGAGGCGGAGGACGTGGCCCAGGAGACCTTCCTGAACCTGCACCGGCACGGCCACCGTTTCCGCAGCGAGTCCCGCTTCTCGACCTTCGTCTACCGCGTGGCGGCGAATGCGGCGCTGAACCGGCGCCGCTCGATCGGCCGCAGCCACGCCCGCGAGGCGGCGCTGGCGCAACAGCAATTCGCGGGGATCGACGCGCCCTCCGCGCCGGCGGACCCCGAGAGCCAGGCTGCGGGCGCGCAGGTCCGCGCGCGCGTGCAGGCCGCGCTGCTCGAGCTCTCGCCGGTCCTGCGCCTTCCACTCGTGCTGTACGACATCGAGGGGCTCGGCTACGGCGAGATCGCGCGGATCCTCGAGCTCGCGGAAGGCACGGTGAAGTCACGCATCCACCGCGCGAGGCAGGCGCTTCGACCCCTGCTGGGCGCGCTTGCCCGCGAGACCGGAACGGGGAGAGCGGCATGAACCACGGGGAGGTGAAGGACCGCCTCGGTCCCTATCTCGAAGGCGAGCTTCCGCTCCAGCAGCGCGCGCTCGTGGACGCGCACCTCGACACCTGCGATCCCTGCGCGGAAGAGCTGAGGGAGCTGCGCGCGACGATCGATCTGCTGCAGCGGTTGCCCGATGAGTCGCCGCCCGAGGGGCTCGTCGACCGCGTCCTGGCGCGGGTGCGCGCGGGCGAGGCGGACCCCACGCTCCTCGTCCGCGCCCTCGACGCGTTCGAAGCCATGCTACGCCCGGGAGTGTTGACCCCGGTTCTCGCGGGCGCGCTCGGCGCCCTCGCGATCGCGGTCCTCCAGGCGCGCCCGCAGGCTGGACCGCCGGTCGGGCAGGCGAGCGGCAGTACGCCCCCGCCCGTCGCGCAACTCCCTCCGACGCTGCCCCGCCCGAGCGCCACGCCCTTCGTCATCTCCTTCGACCAGAACGGCCAGGTCATCGTCCGGGCGGTCCCGGTCCGACCCACCGGCCCGATGGGCGCCGCATCGGATGAAGAGCCTCCGCCGGAGGCGGTCGTGGGAGCGCCACGGCTCGGCGCGCCGCACCTCCCGTTGCCCCAGCTCGCAGGCGGCCTCGAGGTCCCGGGTCGCGATGCGTGGGCCGAGTCCGTGCGCGAGCAGGCGCTGCGTTACGGCCTCTCGGACGAGCTCGACCGGTCGCTGCGCGGCAGCGGAGATCGGAACGCGATCGATGTCGAGTTCCGGAGCGGGCACGTGTCCGAGGACCGCTAGGCCCCCCGGCGTTCGCGCCCACGCGCGGGCACGCGCGGTGCGGGGTGTGCGGGCGGGTTGCCCACGGCTACCCTGCGCGCCGGCGGAGATCGGAGCGTGCTTGTTTCCCTCCCGGAGATCGCTCGCAGCGTCGTTGCTGCTCTGGTGTGTCAGCGCAGGCCTCGCTGCGAGCTTCGCCGGTAGCGCGCGCGCGGAGACGATCGACCTCGTCCCCGAAGACCGCGCTTCCTGGGGCATGCGGAACGTCTTCGCGCCGCTGAGCTCCGTCTTCCTCGGCCCGAGCTACTGGTACGGCGATCGTCAGATCAAGGTGGAGACGACGCCGCCGGGGGCGGCGCTCGACATCTTCTACGTGCGGGCGAACTTCCAGAAGCGCTACGAGAAGGCGACCGCCCCGGTCACGATCGTGCTCCCGAGCCGCATCGAGGCGGGCCCGCGGGACGCGGTCACGATCCGCGCCTATCTCGACGGCCACAAGATCCAGGAGACGTCGGTCCGCGTGGAATCGCGGCAGGACGAGGTCCAGCTCGACCTCTCCCCGCTGCCGAACGCGCTCAAGGCCGTGGCGCACGCCTACTTCGGCGGGCGCGGCTCGATCTCCCTCCTCACCACGCAGGTGCCCTCGGTCCGCCTCCAGGACAGGGAGAACGGCTTCACGGTCGTGCTCGACGAGACGGCCAACACGCCCGAGCTCGCCACGACCCTCGCCGCGATCCAGGATCCCTACATCTCCTCGGTGGCGGCGCAGCAGCTCGGCGAGGACCTCCTCGTTCGCGTCGAGCTCACCCCGCGCGCGAAGGCCGACAAGGTCGAGCTGCGCTCGCGCCAGGGGCAGGACGCCGCGCGGGGCCTCAACGAGTTCGCGATCGACCTGGTCCCAGGCGCCGCCGGCACGGACTCCATCACGCGCGCGCAGGCCGCGCTCGCGCGCATCCAGCCGCACGACGTGACCGGCTGCGCCGCGTTGCTCGACGACGCGCTGCGCGGCGCGATCGGCGACGAGAGCCTGTCGCGCGCCCTCGCGCCGCGCGGAGCATTCTCCGACCCCTACCTTCGCGCCGCCATGAAGCGTCTCGGAGAGGTGTCCCCCGGCGGCGTCATCACGCTCACGGACGGCTCGAAGCTCGATCCGGCCTCGCCGATCGAGCTCGCCGCCGCGCAATCGCAGGCCGCGCAGGCGAAGGGCTATCTCGCTCTGCTCGACCGGTTCTCACGGGAGCTCGACGGGCCCGAGGCCGGCCGCGATACGCTCCGCGGATTGATCGCGCCCGAGCTCGAGCCCGCGGCGTTCGCATCGGCGCTGTCCGACGCGGAGGCGCGCGAGCGGGCCTGCCGCTGACGCGGAGCCCCGCGAGCGGGCCTGCCGCTGACGCGGAGCCCCGCGTCCGATCCGCTTCGCAGACCCCACCCCGCTGACGTCCCGGCGGAGGACTCGCCGTGCCCTGCGGCTTCCCTACGCGACCGCGCGCTCGTCGCGCCGGCCGCACGGCCGGGCGCGCCGCGGGCGTCCTGGCGGCCGATCGCCCGCGCGAGCGCCTCTTCGCGCGCGGCGCGGAGCACCTCGCCGACGCCGAGCTGCTGTCGCTGCTGCTGCGCACCGGCGTGCGCGGCGCGAGCGCGCTCGCAGTGGCGGCGGATGTGCTCGCACGGCATGGCGGCCTGGCCGCCCTCGCGCGAGTCGCCCCCCGCGAGCTCGCCGGGACGGGCGGCGTCGGCCCCGCGAAGTGCGCCAGCGTCCTCGCGGCGCTCGAGCTCGGGCGCCGCTGCGCCGCGCAGCCGCTGCGCGCGGGCGCGTCCGTGCGGAGCCCCGCGGACGTCCACCGCGCGTTCTCTCCCGAGCTGCGACACGTCGCGCACGAGCGCTTCCTGGTCGTGCTGCTGGATGGACGGCACCGCGTCATGCGTCACGAGGTCGTGTCGCAGGGGACGCTCACGGCGAGCCTCGTGCACCCGCGCGAGGTCTTCCGTCCGGCGCTGCGCGAGGCCGCGGCCGCGGTGATCCTCGTCCACAACCATCCGAGCGGCGACCCGACGCCGAGCCGCGAGGACCGCGAGATCACGCGCCGGCTCGCCCGAGCGGGCAGGATCCTCGGCATCGAGGTGGTCGACCACGTGGTGGTGGCGGAGCGCGGCTACACGAGCCTGCGCGAGCAGGGGGCCCTCGAGGACGTCGAGGCCGATCCCGGCGCGTGACGGAGAGCACCCCAGCCGCTCGGTCCGGACCCTAAGGCGGGCGACGCGTCCGGTCGAAGAAGACGGTGAGCCCGGTCTTGCGCGCCCGGAACGCGGGATGCCGGCGGCCGGGCGGCCGGAGACGCCGCGATGGCGAAGGCGAGCATCGAGCAGAGCGCCTGGCACGAGGAGCCGCCCGAGGCCGAAGGGGCCGAGAAGCGGCGGTCCGAGCGGGCGCCGCTCGTCGTCCGCGTCGACTACACCACCGTCGACGCGTTCTTCTCCGAGTTCACCGCGAACATCAACGAAGGCGGCATGTTCGTCGAGACGGACCGCCCGGCCCCGATGGCGACCGCGGTGCTCCTCAAGTTCAAGCTTCCCGGCGAGGCCGATCCGATCAAGGTGACCGGGCGCGTGGTGTGGACCAGCGCCGGTGGCGGTCCCGAAGGCCCCGGGATGGGCATCGAATTCGAGAACCTCGATGCTCCCACCCGGGCGCGCATCGACGCCGTGGTGCGGAACCTCCGGCGCCGGGATGCGCTCGGGGGACGCGGGCGCCTGCGCTCGTGAGCGCTGCCGCCCCGCGCCGCTAGAAGGGGATCTCGTCCTCCGGCGGCGGTCCGGCCGGCGCATGCTCCGGCCCTCCGTCGGCCGGATCTCCGGCCCCCGGCGCGCGCCCACCGGGACGTGCGCCGGGGACGGGGGCTCCAGCGCCCTGGCCGGGCGCGGCGCCGCGAGGCGCGCCGAGGAACTGGACGGTGGCCGCCTGAATCTCCGTCGTGCGCTGCTTCTGGCCTTCCTTGTTCTCCCACTCGCGCGTCTGGATCCGGCCCTCGATGTAGACCGTGCGGCCCTTCGCGAGATACTGCGCGCAGATCTCCGCCGTGCGTCCCCACGCGACGATCCGGTGCCATTCGGTGCGCTCTTCGCGCTCTCCGGTCTTGCTCGTCCAATTCTCCGTGGTCGCGAGGGTGAAGTTCGCGACCGCCTGCCCGCCCGGCGTGTATCGAAGCTCGGGATCGCGGCCGAGATTGCCGATCAAGATCACCTTGTTGACGCCTGCCATGGGGGTTTCTCCGTCGCGGAACGTTGAGGGGTGAGACGCCATCATCTCCCCCGGTCGCCGCAGCGTCAAGCGTAGCCGCCCGTGCGCACGCGCCGCCGTCTTGACGGCGCGAATCCCGCCCGGATACCCTCGCGCCATTGCCCGTCCCATGGGGGTGAGGGACGTGGAGCTTCAATCGATTCGTGCGCGGTCGCGTCGTCGGTCGGTCCCGACGTGCGGGCGCCGCCATGGCTAGGGCATCCGCGCGATCCGCGCGCGGCGCGGCCCCGCTGCGCCCGGGCTTCTTCTCCCGCTTCGCGGGCGAATCGCTCGGCGTGGCATCCCTCGTCTTCGCGCTGGTCGCGGCGGTCTCGCTGCTCACCTACACACCCTTGGATCCCACGTTCCGCTGGGTGCGCGTCCAGAACGCAGCGGGCGTGTTCGGCGCCACGCTCTCGGGTCTCCTCGTGCGGGCGATGGGCTTCGCCGCCATGGTGCCCGTCTCCGCGCTCGCGGTCGGCGGCCTGCGCCTCGCGCTCGGCCGCCGCGCCCCGAAGCTTCCGCCCCGGTTCTGGCTCGGCGCGACGCTCCTCCTGCTCGCGCTCGCCACGCTGCCTGCCCTTGCGCACCTCCTCGGACCATCGCGGTTCGTCTCGAACGGCGGCGGCGCCCTGGGCGCGACGCTCGCTTCCCTCGAGGCGATGCTGCTCAGCCCGTGGGGCGCGCTCGTCGCGAACGCGCTGGCGCTGGCGGGCGGCGTGCTCGGCGTGACCGGCGTTCCCGCGAGCGCCGCAGCCGGCGCGATCGCGTCCGCCGCGTCCGCCACCGGGCGGGCCGCCCTCGCGGGGCTAGAGGCCGCGGCCGCCGGCGCGCGCGACCTCCAGGAGCGCGCCGGACGAAGCGTGCGCAGCCTCCAGGTGTGGCGCGAGCGGCGCGCGCGCCGGGCGCGCGTGGAGAGCATGCGCGAGCCGGACCCCCCGCCCGGCCCGCAGGAGGTTCCTGCGATCGCGGGTGAGGCGCCGCCCGGGCCTGCGTCCGTCGCGCGGACCGCCGGGGAGCCCGAGCGCCGCAGCGTCCGGTCGCGCGGAGCCGAGCCGGCGATCGTCGACCACTCGGCCGACCGGAACGCCAAGCTGACGCCGCGGCAGGAGACGTTCGTGTTCGCCGAGGGACGGAGCGCGAGCCCGTTCGAGTCGCCGGACATCTCGCTCTTCCAGAAGCCGAAGGAGGCCGCGCGCACCTACGACCGCGACAGCCTGATCATGAACTCGCGCATCCTCGAGAAGAAGCTGAAGGACTTCGGCGTGGGTGGCCGCGTGGTGACCGTGCATCCCGGGCCGGTCGTCACGATGTACGAGTTCGAGCCCGAGTCCGGCGTCAAGGTCAATCGCATCGTCAACCTGGCCGACGACCTCTCGCTCGCCCTGCGCGCGCTCTCGGTGCGGATCATCGCGCCGCTGCCCGGGAAGTCGGTGGTGGGCATCGAGGTGCCGAACGCCGAGCGCGAGATCGTGTACATCCGGGACCTGCTCGAGTCGGAGAACCTGCGCTCGAGCGCGTCCCGCCTCACGCTCGCGCTCGGCAAGGACATCTTCGGCAACCCGGTCGAGGCCGACCTCGCGCGCATGCCGCACCTCCTCGTCGCTGGCGCCACGGGGACGGGGAAGAGCGTGTTCCTGAACACGCTCCTGTGCTCGATCCTCTTCCGCGCGACGCCGGACGAGCTCAAGCTCCTCCTGATCGACCCCAAGCTGCTCGAGCTGTCGATGTACGAGGGCATCCCCCACCTGATCGCCGACGTCGTGACGAATCCGAAGCGCGCGGCGTCTGCCCTGCTCGGCATCGTGCACAAGATGGAAGAGCGGTACCAGATGATGGCCGCGCTCGGCGTGCGGAGCATCGATCAGTTCAACACCCGCGTGACCGAGGAGCTGGCGGCCGGCAACCAGACGTTCCGGCTGAAGCCGAAGCCGGGTGACACCGAAGGGCGTGAGGTGGCGTTCGCCCGGCTGCCGTACATCGTGGTCGTGATCGACGAGCTCGCGGACCTGATGGTGGTGTCGGCGCGCGACGTCGAGGAGGCGCTCCAGCGGCTGGCCCAGATGGCGCGCGCGGCCGGCATCCACCTCGTGCTCGCCACGCAGAGGCCGAGCGTCGACGTCCTCACGGGCGTCATCAAGGCGAATTTCCCGGCGCGGCTCTCCTTCCAGGTGTCCTCCCGCACCGACTCGCGCACGATCCTCGACCAGAACGGCGCCGAGCACCTCCTCGGTCAAGGCGACATGCTGTTCCTGCCGCCCGGAACCTCCAAGCTCCAGCGAATCCACGGCGCGTACGTATCGGAGAAGGAGGTCGCCGGTCTCGTCGGCTTCCTCCGCGATCAGGGCAAGCCGCAGTTCGACGAGACGCTCCTCAAGATGAAGGAGGAGAGCGAGCAGAAGGAGGAGCGCGGCGACGACGTGGACGAGATGTACGATCGTGCGATCGCGATCGTGGCCGAGACGCGGAACGCCTCGATCTCCTACATCCAGCGCCGGCTCAAGGTGGGCTACAACCGGGCGGCGCGGATGGTCGAACAGATGGAGCTCGACGGCATCATCGGGCCGCAAGAGGGCACGAAGCCGCGGGAGGTGTTCGCACGACCGCTGGAGCTCGAATAGCCCTCGCGTTGTGGCTCGTGGCCGCCCTTCCATTCTCCGCACGGGCGGAGGACGCGTCGGACTCCTGTGCGGACGCCGTGGCGGCGCGCGTCCAGCAGCGATACGAGACCGTCAAGGATCTCTCCGCCCGCTTCGAGCAGACCACGCGCGTCGCATCTCTGCACGCAGCGACTGACGCCACGGAGTCGTCCGGCAAGGTCGTGTTCGCGAAGCCGGGCAAGATGCGGTGGTCGTACGAGGAGCCGAACCCGAGCCTCGTGGTGAGCGACGGGTCGGTGGCCTGGGTGTACGACCCTGCCGCGCACGAAGCGCAACGCATGCCCGCCGGCGAGGCGCTGCTCTCGGGCGGCGCGATGCAGTTCCTGCTCGGACGGGGCGATCTCCGGCGCGACTTCGTGATCCGGGCGCCGTCGTGCGAGGGCGAGATCGTGGTGCTCGAGCTCGTGCCCCGCGAGCCCGCCACGTACGAGAAGCTCGAGCTCTCCGCCAACCGCACGACCGGCGACGTGAGCGAGACGCGCGTCTCGGATCTCGTCGGGAACGTCACGCGCGTCGCGTTCCACGACGTCCGGGTGAACCAGGGCGTGTCGGAGAAGGTCTTCGAGTTCCACCCGCCCGATGGCGTGCGCGTGATCGAGCTGCAGCCGGTCCAGCCGTGAGGTCTGCGCTGCAAACGGGTGCGCAGCGCACCTCGGAGCGCTTGCCCAATCAGGGCACGTCGCTTCCGCGACCGACCCGTGCCGCAAAGTTCGGCGGACGTGCCGAAGTCCGTCCCCTCCGTCGCCCGGCCGACGCCCCCGTCAAATTCACGGCTCTCCGGCGCGCAGGATTGCCGCTCGAAGCGGCACCGCGGCGGCAGGTCGGGAGCCATGCGCGCGGCCACGCGACGTTTCCCCAAATCGGTGCGCACGGTGCGTCGGAGCCGGCGCGTGCAGCGCTGCCGGACAGGAGCGCACGCCTCTGGCCCGGGGCCGTCGCCGGGCGTTGGGAACCTCACGCGCGTCGAGAACGACCCACCCGTCGGGAGGGGTGGTACGGCTTGACACACCCTTCCCGTCCGGTAGATTTGAGAAGTCGAAAACTTCTGGACAATCGAGAGCTTCCGTGATCTTCCACCGACCTGGGAGGGAGCGGTTCCAGGGCGGTTCCAGCCGCTTCGGACGCGCTTCTGCGAGCGCTGGGCGAGCCGTCGGAGAGGCGTCGAGCCGGCCGCGCCCGCGTCGCGCTCCGGTGCCGGCGAGCCCCGCCTACGTCGGCGTCCCCCTGCACCGGGCGCGCCCGCCAGAACCCGACGCCGCGAGCTGCAGCGCTTCCTACCGGCGGCCGCCCGGTCCGGAGCCCCGGCAGGATCCCGCGGGACCCGCGGTTGTGATGCGCGGCACAGGCTTTGCAGAAGCTATCGTGGGGAAGCGACCCACCACGGCGCAGAGCCGGTGATCGAGGAGAAGGCGGAATGAGCGAGTTCGACTCGGGGTCCGGTGGCAGGCGGGGTTTCGTGCGCGACGTCATGCGACGCATCTCGACGTCGGGCCCGCGCGCGGGCGGCGATCCCGAGGGCGAGCGCGAGCAGGCGCGGCCGTATCAGGACGAGATCGAAGACCTGCAGGACGCGATCCGCTTCTTCGGTGGCGACTCCGCCGAGTTCCGCCGGCGGCTCGAGCGCGTGCTGGGCGAATTCGACGCGATCCGCCGCCGCTACGAGATGACCCGCGAGCAGCTCTCCGATGCCGAGCGCCAGAACGAGAAGCTCGTCGGGATGCTCCAGGAGGCCAAGCAGCAGATCGAGCTCCTGAAGGAGGAGGTGGACAAGCTCTGCGCGCCGCCGAACTCCTACGGCGTCTTCACGCGCCCGAACAAGGACGGCACCGCCGAGATCCTGGTCGACGGGAAGGCGATGCGCGTCAACGTGCACCCGAACCTCGACGCGTTCTCCCTCGAGGAAGGACAGCTCGTCGTGCTGAACGAGGCCTTCAACGTCGTCGAGCCCGGCGGCTACATCGGACGCGGCGAGATCGCACACGTCGTGGACTTCCTCGGCGACAACCGCGCGATCGTGCTCGGTCACACCGACGAGGAGCGCGTGGTCACGCTGGCCTCTCCGCTGCGCGCGGAGAAGCTGAAGGCGGGCGACAACATCCTCGTGGACGTCCGCACGAACTACGCGTTCGAGAAGCTCCCGAAGTCCGCGGTCGAAGAGGTGGTGCTCGAGGAGATTCCGGACGTCACGTACGAGAAGATCGGCGGGCTAGGCGAGCAGATCCAGATCCTGCGCGACTCGATCGAGCTTCCGTACCTGCATCCCGAGATCTTCGCGGACCACAAGCTCTCGCCGCCGAAGGGCATCCTGCTGTACGGCCCGCCGGGCTGCGGCAAGACGCTGATCGCGAAGGCCGTCGCCAACAGCCTCGCCAAGAGCATCGAGGCGCGGACGGGCAAGGCCACCACGGCGTACTTCCTGAACGTGAAGGGCCCGGAGCTGCTGAACAAGTACGTCGGCGAGACGGAGTACAAGATCCGCGAGGTCTTCAAGAAGGCGCGTGAGAAGGCGAACGACGGCGTGCCCGTCGTGATCTTCTTCGACGAGATGGACTCGCTCTTCCGGATGCGCGGGTCGGGGATCTCCTCGGACATGGAAGCGACCGTGGTCGCCCAGTTCCTCTCGGAGATCGACGGCGTCGAGTCGCTGAAGAACGTCATCGTGATCGGCGCCAGCAACCGCCAGGATCTGATCGACCCGGCCGTGCTGCGGCCGGGGCGCCTCGACCTCAAGGTGAAGGTGCACCGCCCGGACGCCGACGCCGCGAAGGAGATCTTCTCCAAGTACCTGACCGGCGACCTGCCGTTCCACGCGGAGTCGTCCGCCAAGTACGGCAGCGATCCCGCGCGAATGACGAGCGGGATGATCGAGGACACGATCCGCGACATGTACGCGACCAACGAGGAGAACAAGTTCCTCGAGGTCACGTACGCGAAGGGCGAGCGCGAGATCTTCTACTTCAAGGACTTCTCCAGCGGCGCGATGATCGAGAACATCGTCGCTCGCGCCAAGAAGAAGGCCGTGAAGCGGCTGATCGACGGCGGCGACCGCGGCATCAAGCTCGTCGATCTGCTCGAGGCGGTGCGCGAGGAGTTCAAGGAGAACGAAGATCTCCCGAACACCACGAACCCGGACGACTGGGCGCGCATCTCGGGCCGGAAGGGCGAGCGGATCATCAACGTGCGAACCCTGATGACCGGGATCAATCGCAACGAGCGGTCGATCGAGAACATCACGTCGGGCCAGTACCTCTAGGGGGCTCGTCCAGATTCGCGGAGACCCCGGATGGCGATTCCGAAGGTGATGGGGACCGAGATCGAGTACGGGATCACCGTACGGAACGACCGCGATTTCGATCCCATCGCCAGCTGCGTCCTCCTCGTGAACGCGTATCGCGAGGAGCACACGAGTCGGATCCTCTGGGACTACGACCAGGAGAATCCGCTCGCCGACGCACGAGGCTTCCAGGTGGACGGGGAGAAGTACACCCCGAACCAGCAGGAGAACATCGCCCGCAACAAGACGCTCGTGAACGGCGCCCGGTACTACGTCGACCACGCGCACCCCGAGTACTCCTGCCCCGAGGTGACGAACGTCCGCGATCTCGTGCTGCACGAGAAGGCGGGCGAGCGCGTCGTCGAGATGAGCCGCCGCGAGGCGTCGGCGCTCCTGCCGCCGGGCGCCCAGATCCTGCTCTACAAGAACAACAGCGACCGCAAGGGCAACAGCTACGGCTCCCACGAGAACTACCTGATGGACCGCCGGACGTCCTTCAAGCAGATCGTGGAGCACCTGATGTCGTTCCTCGTGACGCGTCAGGTCTACACGGGTGCGGGCAAGGTCGGGAGCGAGAACCGCGCGCACCCCTGCGAGTACCAGCTCACGCAGCGCGCCGACTTCTTCGAGACCGAGGTCGCGCTCGACACGATGGTGAAGCGCCCGATCATCAACACGCGCGACGAGCCGCACGCCGATCGCGAGAAGTACCGCCGCCTGCACGTGATCGTGGGCGACTCGAACATGAGCGAGTACACGATCTACCTGCGCAACGGCGCCACGGCCCTCGCGCTGTCGATGATCGAGGACGGCGCGATCCGCAAGGACCTCGCGCTGCGCGACCCGGTGCGCGCGATCAAGGAGATCTCCCACGACTCCACCTGCCGGCGGGAGGTGCAGCTCGAGAACGGGAAGAAGCTCACCGCAGTGCAGATCCAGCGGGAGTTCCTCGAGCTGGCTCTCCAGTACACGTCGTCGCGTCAGGTCGATCCGATGACCCGCGACGTGCTGGCGAAGTGGCAGTACGTGATCGAGCGCCTCGAGCGCGATCCGATGGAGCTGAACCGCGAGATCGACTGGGTGATCAAGAAGTCGATGATCGAGAGCTTCAGAGAGCGCAAGGGGCTGGATTGGGAGTCGTCGCAGGTGCAGATGCTGGACCTCCAGTACCACGACCTCCGACCCGACAAGGGGATCTACTACGTCCTCGAGCGCCAGGGCCGCGTCGAGCGGATCGTCACCGACGACGACATCGCCCGGGCGGTCACCGAGCCGCCCGAGGACACGCGGGCGTACTTTCGAGGGCAGTGTTTGAAGCGCTATCCTGGAGAGGTGTTCGGGGTGAACTGGGACTCGATCTCCTTCGGCATCGGAGACGAGCCCATCAAGCGGATCCTCATGGGGGAGCCGCTCAAGGGCTCGAAGGCGCACGTGCAGGAGCTCCTCGAGGGATCCCCGACGGCCGCGGATCTCGTGAAGAACCTGCGGGCCTGACGCCCGCCGCTCGGGAGAGGTCGCCATGGCGGAATCGACGCAGAAGCAGAAGCCCAAGCGCGGGGGAGAAGGCGAGGGCGCCGGCTCCGGCGAGGGCGCGCAGAAGATGGCCAAGAAGGGCGCCGAGCTGAAGGAAGAGATGGACGCCCTGGTCGACGAGATCGACGAGGTCCTCGAGGAGAACGCCGAGGAATTCGTCAAGAACTACGTCCAGCGCGGAGGCGAGTGAGCGTAGCCTTTGCCGGAGGCATGAGGGGGGTCGGTGCTCTTCCGGTCTGACTACAAGGGGTCGAGCTTCTCGGAGCTGCTCGACGTCGAGTTCCCGCATCTCCGGGTCGAGAGCCGCCTGCCGCAGGTTCTCGCGAGCCCGGGTCATTCACAGGCGCCACAGCCCGCGCCGCCCGGCATTCCGCACGGCACCACGGTCCTCGCGCTGAAGTACGGCGGGGGCGTGATCGTCGCGGGGGATCGCCTGGCCACCGAGGGATACCGCGTTGCGTCACGCGACCTGCAGAAGGTCTACACCACCGACGCCCACTCGCTGATCGCCATCGCCGGGGCCGCCGGGCCCTGCATCGAGATGGCGAAGCTCCTGCGCATCGAGCTCGAGCACTACGAGAAGATCGAGGGCGAGCCGCTGGAGCTCGAGGGCAAGGCCAACAAGCTGGCGCAGATGATCCGCGCGAACCTTCCCGCGGCGATGCAGGGCCTGGTCGTCGTGCCGATCTTCGCGGGCTACGACCCGCGCCGCCGCGTCGGCCGTCTCTGGAAGTACGACGTCGCAGGCGGTCGCTACGAGGAGTCGGAGTACGAGTCGACCGGATCCGGCAGCCTGTACGCGCGCGAGTCGCTGAAGAAGAGCTGGCGCAAGGATGTATCGCGCGAGCAGGGCCTCGAGATGGCCGTGCAGGCGCTCATGGATGCGGCGGACGAAGACCGCGGCACGGGCGGCATCGACGTGCAGCGCGGCATCTATCCGACGATCAGCGTGTGCTCCGCGACGGGCATCGAAGAGGTGCAGGCGGAGGAGGTCGCGCGGGTCCACGGCGCGATCCTCGATCGGCGACGGGGGGCCGCCTAGCCATGTCGCTTCCGTTCTACGTCTCTCCCGAACAGCTGATGCAGGACAAGGCGGAGTATGCCCGCAAGGGCATCGCTCGCGGCAAGTCCATCGTCGTCCTCGAGTACGCGGGCGGCATCCTGATCCTGGCCGAGAATCCGTCGACGAGCCTCTCGAAGATCGGCGAGATCTACGACCGCATCGCGTTCGCCGGCGTCGGCAAGTTCAGCGAGTTCGACCAGCTCAGGAAGGTTGGCGTTCGATACGCCGACGTGAAGGGCTACAGCTACAGCCGCGAGGACGTGCGAGGCAAGGCGCTCGCGAACGCGTACTCGCAGGCCATCGGCGAAGTCTTCACGCGCGAGATGAAGCCGCTCGAGGTCGAGATCGTGGTGGCGGAGGTCGGCGACGACAAGCTCGCCGGACACGAGCACAACGCGATCTACCGCGTGCAGTACGACGGCAGCATCGTCGATCACCAGGGCTACTGCGTCATCGGGGGCACCGTCGAGAACCTGCAGACCTACTTGCAGTCCAACTTCAAGAGCGGTCTACCCCTCGGGGATGCAGTCAAGCTCGGTGTCGCTGCGCTCGAGCGCGCCGTCAACGGTGGAGCGAGGATCGGCGCGCAGAATCTCGAAGTCTGCGTGCTCGATCGCCAGCGTCCAGGACGCAAGTTCCGGCGGCTCCCGGCCGATGAATTGCGAGGTATGTTGAGCCCGTAGGGCCGGCTGATCTTCAGCCACGGCGGACGGCAGTGCAGAAGCGGATCTTCGGTCTGGAGAGCGAGTACGGGATCATCTTCACGCCGGAGGGGCGGAAGACGCTGCCCGTCGAGAAGGCGATCCGCTTCCTCTTCGAGAAGCTGATCACCACCGAGCACTTCCTCAACGTCTTCCTCGAGAACGGCGCGCGCTTCTACCAGGACACGGGGTGCCACCCCGAGTACGCGACGCCGGAGTGCGCCTCGCCGCGACAGCTCATCGTCTACGACAAGGCCGGCGAGCGCATCCTCGAAGACCTCCAGGACTACGCCGAGGAGAAGATCCGCGAAGAGCGGATCGCCGGGAAGCTCTCGATCTTCAAGAACAACACCGACTTCGTCGGCAACAGCTACGGCTGCCACGAGAACTACCTCGTGGACCGCGACGTCGACTTCTACTACCTGGCCGAGCAGCTGATCCCGTTCCTGGTGACGCGCCAGATCTATACGGGCGCGGGCAAGGTGTTCCAGACCCAGGACGGCGTGCACTACTGCGTGAGCCAGCGCGCCCAGCACATCTACCAGAAGATCTCGGGCACCACGACGAACGACCGCTCGATCATCAACACCCGCGACGAGCCCCATGCCGACCGCGAGAAGTATCGCCGCCTCCACGTGATCGTCGGCGACTCGAACATGTCGGAGTACACGAACTTCCTGAAGATCGGGACGTGCGCGATCGTGCTCCAGATGATCGAGGACAACTACATCAACAAGGACTTCACCCTGCGCAATCCGGTGAAGGCCATCAAGGACATCAGCTACGACACGACGTGCAAGCGGCGCCTGCGGCTCGACAACGGGCGGGAGTACTCGCCGATCGAGATCCAGCGCGAGTACTGCGAGATCGCCCAGAAGTACATCGAGCAGTATCCCGTCAGCGATCAGCTGAAGGACGCGGTCGTGAAGTGGCAGTACGTGCTGGACTGCCTGGACGACGATCCCGATCGCCTATCGCGCGAGGTGGACTGGGTGATCAAGCGCCGGCTGATCCAGTCGTACATCGACAAGCGCGGCACGAGCTGGAGCGACCCTCGCGTCTTCATGCTCGACCTGCAGTACCACGACATCCGGCTGAACCGGAGCCTCTACTACCTGCTCGAGCGGGCGGGCGCGGTGGAGCGGGTGCTCGACGACGACGAAGTCATCAAGGCGAAGACCGAGCCGCCGCCCGACACCCGGGCCAAGATGCGGGGCGAATTCATCAAGCTCGCCCGCCAGAACTCGATCCAGTACGACCTCGACTGGTCGAACATCCGCCTCGGCAACCTGCTCAACGTACGGGTCATCTGCAACAACCCGTTCGAGACCGACACCGAGAAGGTCGCGGAGCTCGTCCGGACGATCCAGCGCACGAACCTGCGCAAGACCAGCCTCTCGAAGCTGGTGATCCAGTCCTAGGCCGGAGCCGGCGCTAGAACTTCCAGCCGATGCCCCCGTTGAAGAGGGCGCTCGTCGTGAAGTGGACCCGCGCGCCCGACTCGAACCCAGCGGGCGTCACGCCGTTCACGTGACGCGTGTCGTTCTCCACCGGGATGCGCAGCCCGCCCGCGGCGAAGAGGTAGAAGCCGAGGTCCTTCATGGGCTGGAAGTCGAGCTGTCCGCCCACTTCCACGCTTCCGAGCGTGATGTCCTTGGAGCTCGTCGGGGTGCTGGTGAAGCCGAACGCGGTCTCGTCGCGGCTCACGCGGATCGTGTACTGCTCCCACAGGTAGTTCGCGTACGGCTTGAACGTCAGCACCGTGGGGCCGAGCTCCATCGGCACGGCGAAGCCGAGCCCGGCTCCGATCCCGTAGTTCTGCTGGACCTGCGCCGCCGTGAGGCCGGTCACGCCGCGCGCGCCGAAGCGGCCGCCCGTGATCTCGTCGTCGGTGACGTTCGACACGCCTCGTACCTGGATGAACGGGCGGCCGATGCCGCCGAGCATCGGTCCGAGCACCCGGAACGCGCCGCCTACGTTGTTGCTGTCGAGCACGCGGTCGTCGCGGCTCGACGACACCATGCCGGACAACCCAGTGATGCTCGAGGACAGCTGCGTGTTGGCGTCGGAGTACTGGTAGAGCGCTTCGAGCTCGAATCGGACCGGGCGATCGTCCACGGTCTTCGGCGCCGCCGCCACGGCGGCCACGCGCCGGCGCAGCTCCACCTTGTTCGTCGTGGTGCCGCTCACGGCGAACTCCTCGGTCGTGCTGCCATCCGGGAAGCGCACGCGGTAGCCGCTGCCCGCCGCCAGGTTCACCGGAGCCGCGACGCCGCGATCGTCGGTCTTCGTCCGTGCCACCTCGCGGTTCGACGAGTCGATCACGACGACGGACTGCCCCGTGGTCCCGCCCTGGATCGCGCTCAAGTCGAGATCGGCGACGACGGCAAGAGCGAGACCGGGAACGAGGAGGGCCGCGGCGAACACGATCGAGACAAACCCACGTTGCGTCATGGAACACTCCTCCACTTGCCGAGGCCGTATGGGCGACGGCTTGTTCCGTCCTTCGACCCTACGCAGTTAAGCCGAGGAGCCGTGCCAAGTCCAGCCTGTGCGGGCCTCCCTGCCCCAGATCTGCGATGAGGTGGTTCACCCCCGCTTCCGGCAGCGGAGGCGCAACCGACACTCCGCTTTCCCCCTCAACTCCTGCGCAACCCCGCCGATAAGGCCCTCATACGGGCTCCCATCCCCAAATCCCTCGCCGAGAAGGGCCATCTCACATGTTCCTCGACTCGCTCCTCGGGATCTTCTCGAACGACCTGGCGATCGACCTCGGGACCGCGAACACGCTGGTGTACGCGCGCGGCAAGGGAGTGGTCTGCTCGGAGCCGAGTGTCGTCGCCGTGGTCGCGCAGCCGAATGGCCGCGGCGACCGCATCCTCGCGGTGGGCCACGAGGCCAAGGAGATGCTCGGCCGCACCCCGGACTCGATCCGCGCGGTCCGGCCGATCAAGGACGGCGTCATCGCGGACTTCGAAGTCACGGAGGCGATGCTCCGCTACTTCATCCGCAAGGCGCACAACCGCAGCAAGCTGGTGCGTCCGCGCGTGGTGATCTGCGTGCCCCCGTGCATCACGAGCGTCGAGAAGCGCGCGGTGCGCGAGTCGACGCTCTCCGCCGGCGCGCGCGAGGTCTACCTGGTCGAGGAGCCGATGGCGGCCGCGATCGGCGCCGGCCTCGACGTGACCGCGCCCACCGGCAACATGATCGTCGACGTGGGCGGCGGCACCACCGACGTGGCCGTGATCTCGCTCTCGGGCATCGTGACGTCGCGCTCGATCCGCATCGGCGGCGACCACATGGACGAGGCGATCATCAACTACGTGAAGCGCAAGTACAACATGCTGATCGGCGAGCGCACCGCCGAGCACATCAAGGTGACGATCGGCACCGCCTCTCCGCACACGAAGACGACGACGATGGAGATCAAGGGGCGCGACCTGGTGTCCGGCATCCCGAAGGTCGTCGTGACGACGAGCGACGAGGTGCGCGAGGCGCTCGTGGAGCCGATCCACTCGATCGTCGAGACCGTGCACCTCACGCTCGAGCGCACGCCGCCCGAGCTCGCGGCCGACATCGTGGACCGCGGCATCATGCTCGTCGGCGGCGGCTCGCTGCTGCGCAACCTCGACCACCTGCTCCGGCAGGAGACGAAGCTGCCGATCCTGCGCAGCGAGGACCCGTTCACCGCCGTCGCCCACGGCGCCGGCAGGCTGCTCGAGAACATCGGTCTGCTCAGGGACGTGGCGATGCAGTAGGCGGTCCCCGGCCGTTCGCGGCCGGAAGCGCCTCGACCTCAGTCCGGGCTCATCGCCGCCAGCGCGAGCTGCATCGCGAGCTGCATGTTCCCGGCCACCTTGATCTTCCCGCCCATGAATGCAGCCTGCGGGTCCAGCTTGCCGTTCCGCAGCTCGGCGTAGGCGTCGGGCGCGACCGTGAGCGTCGTATCCGGATCGGCAGGCAGCGGGCCTCCGCCGAAGTGGGTGAAGACGCGGAAGCCGCGGTCGCCCGTCACCTCGAAGAGCAGCGAGCCGGCGACGCCATCGAGATTCGCGAGCCGACCGCTCGTCAGCTTCATCCCGCCGGAGAGGCCGGAGAGGCCGCCGAGCATCGCCATCGCCGAGTCGCCCGCCTCTGCGGCGAGCCGCTCGAACGAGGCCCGGTCCTGCACCAGCGTCAGGAACGGCGGCTGCGCCGGCGCATCGCCAGCGGCCATTCTGCCGCGCGACACGTTGAGGAAGAACGTGCCGCCCCCCTCGCCGCGCACCTCGACGCGGATCGTCGCGTCCACGCCCCGCATCCCGTCGAGAACGCGCTGGGCGTCCTGTACGGCGCGCTCCTGATCCGTCAGGGCGCGGTTCCAGTCCGACGGCATCTTCTGCGTGAAGAAGGTGCGCGGGTCCACCGCAGCATCGCTCATGGTCCAGCTCTCCTCTGCCCGTTCCTCTGGAAGCGATTCACGTTGTTCGCGTGCTCGTCGAAGGACTTCGCGAACACGTGCGTCCCGTCGTTGCGCGAGACGAAGAACAGGTAGTCAGTCGCAGCCGGCGACACCACGGCGCGCAGCGCGTCGGCGCCGGGGTTCCCGATCGGTCCGGGCGGCAGGGCGGCGATCCGATAGGTGTTGTAGGGGTTCGATTCGTCCTCGAGGTGCACGCGCTTCAAGTTGCCGTCGAAGTCGGCGATGCCGTAGATCACCGTGGGATCGGACTCGAGGCGCATGCCGCGCGCGAGCCGGTTGCGAAAGACGGAGGCCACGAGCGGCCGTTCCGTCCGGACTCCGGTCTCCTTCTCGACGATCGATGCGAGCGTCACGACCTGCCGCATCGACATGCCCTGCGCGGCTGCGCCGGCCGCCACCCCCTGCCACGCCTCGCGGAACTGTCCTACGAGCACGCGAGCGATCTCGCGCGGCGGGAGTCCGCGGGGGAGCCGGTAGGTCTCCGGGAAGAGGTAGCCCTCGAGACCAGGGCCTTCGACGCCGAACGCGGTCGCCGATTCGGGATCGCGGACCACCGCGAGGAAGGCGTCCCTGTCGCAGACGCCGGCGGCGGCGAGGCGCGTCGCGACCTCCGCCGCGTTGATGCCCTCGGGCAGCAGCACCTCGAACGTTCGCACGCGCCCCTCGGTGAGCCTCGCCAGGATCTCCTCCGCCGTGAGCCCCCCGGAGAGGTCGTACTCTCCCGCCTTGAGACGGCTCTCGACTCCGCGCCAGCGCGCGAGCGCGACGAACGCGCGGGCGTTCTTGACGATCCCGGCCGCTTCGAGCCGGATCGCGACGCTCGAGAGCGTCGCCCCGGCGGAAACGTCGAACACGACGGGCGGCGCGCCGGGCGCTGCGGGCGCGAGCAGCAAGCGCGTGGCGAGCGCGAGGCCCGCGGCGGCCAGGCCGAGCGCGGCGAGGAGCAGTGCGGCGGCCCACGCGGTGCGGCGGACGAAAGTCTTCACCGCGGCGTGCGCTCGTCGTTCCGCTCGCCGGCGGGCCCGGACCGCGCGCGCAGCGCGAGGTAGGTGCGGAGGATCAGCGTCGCGGCCACCTCGTCGAGGCGGCCGCGCTGGCGCTCGCGGCGCTGGCCCAGGTCGTCCAGCGCGCGCTCCGCCTCGCGCGTCGTCCAGCGCTCGTCCTGGAGCGCGACCGGCAGGCCCGTCGTCTCGGCGAGCGCCCGCGCGAAGTCGGCCGCAGCGAGGGCCGCGGGACCCTTGCGGCCGCTCAGGTGGATCGGCAGGCCGACCACGATCTCTCCGACTCCGCGCTCGGCGCAGAGCGCGCGCAGCGCGTCCAGGTCCTGCTTGCGGCCGCGACGCTCGAGCACCCCGGCAGGGAACGCGATCCGCGCTTCGGAATCGGAGACCGCGAGACCCACGCGCTTGCTCCCGAGATCGAGGCCGAGGATGCGGGTCGGCGGCGCCATCATGGCGCCACGAGGCTAGCAATCGGCGGCGGCGCCCGCGTCGGCGGACGGCGTGCGGCGCGAGAGCTCGCGCTCCGCGGCGGTCCGCAGCTCGGAGTCTCGCGACACGGCGGCCTGGGCGAGGGCCTGCAGCGCGGCTTCGCCGCGCAGCTTCGAGAGCGCGGCGATCGCGGCGAGCTTCACCTCGCGGAGCGCGCGGCGCTGGAGGAAGCTCGTGCGCGAGAGCACCGCTGCGAGCTGCGTCGTGGCCTCCGGACGCCCGAACCGCGCGAGCGAGCGCACGAGCTCGCGAGCGAGCTCGAAATCGCCGCGCCACAGCGCGCGCGGCAGCGCTTCCCGGACGGCGTCGAAGGCCCGGGTGCTCCCGGTCGCGCCGAGGCAGTACGCGGCGAGCGCCGGCAGTCCGGGGTCGCGCCGGCCGAGCGCCTCCACGAGCGCGTCGACCGCGCTCGGATGCCCGATCCGCACGAGGGCCTTCGCCGCCTCGCGACGCAGCTCCTCGTCGGAGCGCTGGAGCAGCCGCCGCAGGGCGGCGACCGCGGCGGGATTCTGGATCTCCCCGGCAAACCGCGCGGCCGTGCGCGCGCGCCGGCCGTCTCCGGTCTCCATCAAGCGCACGAGCTCGGGCGTCGCCTTCTCGCCCATGGCGATCAGGATGCCGCTCATCTGGCCGCGGCGATCTCCGTCCTGCTCCGCGTCGATCCGTTGGAGCAGGTTCGGCACGACCTCGACGCCGAGCTGGAGCAGGAGCTGGGACGCGCGGATGCTCGACTCCGCGCCGCGGCCGCAGGCCCGCCTGAACAGCGCGTCCAGCCGCGGCCCCACGGCGAGCTCGGCGAGGCGCTGCTGGGCCGTCTCGCGCTGGGGGGCGCTACGCCGCTTGGTGTCGGATGCGTGCATTCCCAGCACGCGCAGGACGCGGTAGGACTCGTCGAAGTCGCCCGCGTCGAAGGCCTTCGCGCCGTCGTCGGTCACCTCGCGGGCGAGCTCGGCGTAGCGCGCGTCGTCCGTGCAGGCGTCGAGCTCGCGCAGGAGGGCCACGAGGTGCGCTCCGCGCTCGTCGAGCGGCGGGGCCTCCAGGGGAGCCCGGTCGACGTCGAGGCTGCGCTTCTCGGCGGCCGACGGCGCCGGTCGCGGCGCCACAGCCACGGCCCGCGGCGCCGCCGCGGCGGTTGCCGCCGGCGGGGGCTCGGCGGCAGGCGCGCCCTCGGCGGGGCGGGGGGGCGCGACGGAGGCGCGTGCGGGAGGCGCGGCGGGCGCAGCTCCCGCGAGCCGGTCCACGAGGGCCTGGAAGCCCGGCAGGTCGAGCTGGGCATCGAGGGCGAGCCGGGCCTGGCCGCGGCTCACGAAGGTCTGGGCCAGGTCGTCGAGCCGCCCGCGTCCGATCGGGGTGCCGTCGGGCAGCAGCCGGAAGCCCTGCGCGCCGACCTCGACCTCGAGCCAGCCGTGCCGCTCCAGTTCCGCCCGTACCGAACGGAAGCCGCGGTCCACGAGCTCGGCGAGCGCGGGGTCGCCGGCGGGGTAGAACTGGCGCGCCTTCAGCACGCGGCCGAGCTCGACCAGGAGCGCCGCCACGTCGCTCGGCGTCCGCTCCCCGGCCGCCCGTCCGGGCGCCGGGGCGATCTTCCTCTCGACCCCGTCCATGGATGTGCCCCGCCTCGTGCGTCTCATCGACCCGCGCGGCCCCATTCTTGACTCGCGCAGCCCCCGGCCGGCGGCTAACTTCGGTGCGACGTCCGGCTCCCCCCGCTGTGGCGTTCTTCCTCCGCGGCCCCGAAGGCGAAGCGTCATCGAGCCCGGAAACCGCCTCGATCCTGCTGCGCACGCGCGCGGCTCGGCGCATGCGCGCGGGTCGCCGGAGCGTGGGGGACTCGCCCCTCTGCTGGCCACCGTCTTCGGTGTCGGCCACGCCCCGATCGCGCCCGGCACCTTCGGCTCCGCCGCCGGGGTGGTCCTGTTCCTCCTGCTCTCGGGGCTCACCCCCTGGCTCTACGCGGTGACCCTCGTGGGCGTCACGTGTCTCGCGATCTGGGCCGCGGACGCCTACGAGCGCCAGGCGGGCGGCCACGACGACGGCCGGATCGTGATCGACGAGGTGGCCGGCCAGCTCGTCGCGCTCACCCCGCTCGTGCTGGCCGGCCGGCCCCGATCCCTGCCCCTGGTCGTGACCGGATTCGTCCTATTCAGGGTGTTCGATGTATGGAAGCCGGGGCCGGTCCGCTGGCTCGATCGCAACGTCGCGGGGGGCGCCGGCGTGGTGCTCGACGACGTGCTGGCCGGCGGGCTCGCGGCGGTCGCGCTCGCAGCGGTCGTGCGCGGAGTGGCGGCAGCGACGGGGCCCGGGTGAGGCGGAAGTGAAGGCGGAGATCGTGACCATCGGCGACGAGCTGCTGCGCGGCGAGATCGTCGACTCGAACAAGGCGTTCCTGTCGGAGCGCCTCCTCACGCTCGACGTGGAGACGCGCTTCCACACCTCCGTGTGTGACGATCCAGCTGACATGGAAGACGCGTTCCGGCGCGCGGCCGGCCGGGCGGACGTCGTGCTCGTGTCCGGCGGGCTCGGCCCCACGCGCGACGACCTCACCACCGAGGTGCTCGCCGCCACGTTCGGCCGCAAGCTCGTGGAGGACGGGCCGTCGATCGACGCGATCCGCGCGTTCTTCGCGAGCGCGGGCCGGGAGATGGCGCCCAACAACGCGAAGCAGGCGCTCTTTCCGGAGGGCGCCGAGGTGCTGCCGAACCCGATCGGCACCGCGCCCGGCTTCATGCTCCTGATCGGTCAGGTGCCGTTCTTCTCGATGCCCGGCGTGCCGCGTGAGCTCGTGCGCATGATGGAAGAGCAGGTGCTCCCGCGGATCGCCGCGCGACGGACTGGCGGCGGGGTGGTGAGGGCGCGGCTCCTGCGCACCTTCGGCATGGGCGAGTCGACGCTCGACGACGTGCTGAAGGACGTCGCCACCGGGGATGCCGACGTCACGCTCGGCTTCCGCACCGCGTTCCCCGACAACTACCTGCGCCCGCTCGCGCGCGCGGCCACGGCGGCCGCGGCGGACGCGAAGCTCGACCGCGTGTGCGACGCGATCCGCGGACGGCTCGGCGCCCTCGTCTACGGCGAAGGCGACGCGACGCTCGAGGTCGTGACGGGCGCGCTGCTCCGGGGGCAGGGCAAGACGATCGCGGTGGCCGAGTCGTGCACCGGCGGCCTGCTGGCCGAGCGGATCACGTCCGTCGCGGGCGCGTCGGACTACTTCCTCGGCGGGGTGGCGGCGTACGCCAACTCCGCGAAGGAGGCGCTCCTCGGGGTGCCGCGCGAGCTCCTCGAGCGTCACGGGGCGGTGTCGGAGCCGGTGGCGCGCGCAATGGCCGAGGGCGTGCGGGCGCGCTTCGGGTCCGACCTCGGCGTCTCGACCACGGGCATCTCGGGCCCGGGCGGGGGCTCGGCGGAGAAGCCGGTCGGCCTCGTGCACGTGGCGCTCTCCGACGCGGGTGGGACGCACGCCGACCACTTCGTGTTCCCGCTCGACCGCTCGCGCCACCGGGCGCTCACCGCGCAGCTCGCCCTCGACTGGGTGCGCCGCCGCCTGCTCGGCGCACCGCTCGAAGCGCCGACGATCCTGAGGCGGAGGAAGTGACGTGCAAGCGCAGAGCGCGCGCCGCGAGCCGCGGGCGAGCGAAGTGAACCGATGCGCACCTTCTTCGCGCTCGAGCTCGGCGCCGCGGCGCGTCTCGCGGCCGCCGACGTGGTCCGCGCCCTGCGCGCGCGGCCGGGCGGGGAGGGCGTGCGCTGGGTGCGGCCGGAGACCCTCCACGTGACGCTGCGCTTCCTCGGCGAGACGCCGTCCGCCGCGCTGGGCGCGCTCGTGCGCCTCGTCGCCGGCCAGGCCTCGGCGCTGCCGCCGTTCACGCTGGGCCTCGGCGGCGTGCGGGCCTTCCCGTCGCCGCGCCGCCCGCGCGTCGTCGCGCTGCACGTCGCGCCCGAGGCGCCCGTGGTCGCGCTCGCCGCGGCGGTGGAAGCGGGCGCCGTGGCGGCAGGCTTCTCTGCCGAGCCGCGTCCCTTCCGCGCGCACGTGACGCTCGGCAGGATCGACTTGCGCGGCAGGTCCGACTCGCGCGCAGAGCAGACACGCGCAAGAGCGGCGCGCGGCCTGAGCCTGGATTCGCTCGCGTCCCCTCCGCCTTCGCCGTTCGAGGTGCGCGAGATCGTGCTCTTGGAGAGCCGCCCCGGTCCGGACGGCTCGGTCTACACGCCTCTCGAGCGCATCGCGCTCGGTTGCGGCGCGGCGCCCTGCGCCGCGCCGGCCCACGACGTTCACCCCCATTCCGGAGATCCGGAGGAGACACCGCATGGCGACGACCGGCACCACTCCCGCTAGCGCACGCGAAGGCACGCGGGATTCCAACAAGCGCAAGGCGATCGAGCTGGCAGTTTCGACGATCGAGAAGCAGTTCGGGAAGGGCGCGATCCTCCAGATGACGGAGGACGCGATCGACAAGGAGATCGACGTCATCCCCTCCGGCTCGCCGAGCCTCGATCTGGCGCTCGGCATCGGCGGCTTCCCGCGCGGCCGGGTCGTCGAGATCTACGGCCCGGAGTCGAGCGGAAAGACCACGCTCGCGCTCCACGCCGTGGCCGAGATCCAGAAGCAGGGCGGCGTGGCGGCGTTCATCGACGCCGAGCACGCTCTCGACACGGGCTATGCCCGCAAGCTCGGCGTGAAGGTCGAGGATCTGCTCGTGTCGCAGCCCGACACGGGAGAGCAGGCGCTCGAGATCGCCGACGTGCTCCTGCGGTCCGGCGCGGTCGATCTCGTCGTGGTGGACTCCGTCGCGGCGCTCGTGCCGAAGGCGGAGATCGAGGGCGAGATGGGCGACCAGCACATGGGCCTGCAGGCCCGGCTCATGAGCCAGGCGCTGCGCAAGCTCACGGGCACGGTCTCCAAGTCGAATGCCACGGTGGTCTTCATCAACCAGATCCGCATGAAGATCGGCGTCATGTTCGGCAACCCCGAGACCACGACCGGCGGCAACGCGTTGAAGTTCTACGCATCGGTGCGTCTCGACGTGCGCCGCATCGCCGCCATCAAGGAGGGCGAGGAGGTCGTGGGCAGCCGCACGCGCGTCAAGGTGGTGAAGAACAAGGTCGCGCCGCCCTTCCGGCAGGCGGAGTTCGACATCCTCTACAACGAGGGGATCTCCGTCGAAGGCGACCTGCTCGATCTCGCGAGCGAGGCCGGCACGGTAGAGAAGAGCGGCTCCTGGTACTCCTACGGCGGCGAGCGCATCGGACAGGGCCGCGAGCAGGCGCGCAGGTTCCTGAAGGAGAACCCGGACGTGCTCGGCCGCATCGCCGACGCGGTGTACGCCGCGAAGGGCGTGAAGCGCCGCGTGCCGGCGGATGCCGCCAGCGCCGAGGACGACGCCGCGGAGTAGCCGCGGAAGCGCCGCGGAGGCGCCGGCAGCGGCCGGCGCCTCCGTGATAGGGTTGCGCCATGGCCTCGTCCGGGCGGCGCAGGATCCAGGACGTCGATCTCTACGATCCCGACCGCTACGCCGTCGCCACGCCGTACGACGACTTCGCGCGGCTGCGGCGGGAGGATCCCGTGCACTGGCAGCCGACGCCCGACGGCGGCGGCTACTGGGCGGTGCTGCGGCACGCCGACGTCGTCACGGTGTCGCGGGATCCGGTCACGTACTCGTCGGCGCGCGGATTCGTGGTGCTCGAGCCGCTCACCGATGAGCAGCTCGGAATGATGCGCTTCACGCTGCTCGGCATGGATCCGCCCGAGCACTCGAAGTATCGCCGCCTGCTGCTGCACTCCTTCACGCCGCGCATGATCACCGCGCTCGAGCCGCGCATCCGTGCGATCGCGCGATCGATCATGCGCCGCGCCGCGGAGCGGCGCGAGGTGGAGCTCGTCGAGGACGTGGCGGGCGAGCTCCCGGTGCAGGTGATCGGCGAGCTGCTGGCCGTGCCCGAGACGGACCGCCCGAAGCTGCGGGCGTGGGCGGCGCAGCTCACGGGCTCGCAGGACCCGGAGCTGAACCCCGGCGGCGGCCCTCCGCCCGCGTCCATCGAGATGGCGCTCTACGCCATGGGCCTCGCCGCCTCGCGCCGCGGAGGGAGCGGGACGGATCTCACGACCCTCGCGGTGAGCCAGACCGTCGATGGCCACGTCATGACCGACGCCGAGTTCGGGAGCTTCTTCGTGCAGCTCGCGACCGCGGGCAACGACACCATCCGCAACCTGCTCGCGTGGGGCACGCTGCTCCTGCTCGAGCACCCCGAAGCGCTCGCCGCGCTGCGGCAGGAGCCGGGCGGGCTGCCGACCGCGATCGAGGAGATGCTGCGCTTCGAAGCGCCGCTCCACTACTTCCGGCGGACCGCGACGCGCGACGCCGAGCTCGGCGGACGCAAGATCCGCGAGGGCGACCGCGTGGCCGTGATGTACACCTCCGCGAACCGCGACGAGGAGGTGTTCGCGGGCGCCGACCGCTTCGACCCCGCGCGCGATCCGAATCCGCATCTGTCGTTCGGGTTCGGCGAACACTTCTGCCTCGGCGCCGCGCTCGCGCGGCTCGAGGCGCGCGTCTTCTTCGAGGAGCTGCTCGCGTCGTTCTCGAAGCTCGAAGCGGCCGGTCCGCCGCGCAGGCTTCGCTCCAACCTCAACAACGCGCTCCGGTCGCTGCCGGTGCGGCTCGAGCCGGCCTGATCGAGGGCCCCATCCCACCCCGCTTGAGGCGCCGCCCGGAGGGCGTACCCTGCCGGCCGTCGGTTCGACGGAGGAGGGGACATGAACTCGCTGGCCGGGAAGAGCGCGATCGTGACGGGTGGGGCGTCGGGCATCGGGGAGGCGACTGCACGCCTCTTCGCCGAGGCGGGCGCGAAGGTGGTGGTCGCGGACATCCAGGACGGCGGGCGCGTCGCCAAGGAGATCGGCGGCGTCTTCCACGAGACCGACGTCCGCCACTCCGACGAGGTGAAGGCGCTCGTCGCGCGCGCCGTCGCCGAGTTCGGCCGGCTCGACGTGCTCTTCAACAACGCCGGCATCGAGATCCATTCGCCGCTCGCGGCGACCGACGAAGCGCAACACAAGAACCTGATCGACGTGAACCTGAACGGCGTGTTCTACGGGCTCAAGTGGGGCCTTCAGGCGATGATGGGGAACAAGGGCCCGGCGCGCGGGAGCATCATCAGCACCGCCAGCGTCGCGGGCCTCATCGGCGCGCCGATGCTCTCCTCCTACGACGCGTCGAAGCACGCCGTCGTCGGCCTCACGAGGACCGCCGCGATCGAGTACGGCGGGTTCGGCATCCGCATCAACGCGGTGTGTCCGGGCATCATCCGCACGGCGATGGCGGGCGGGTTCGGCGCGGACGACGCGACGCTCACCGCGATGGGCCACGTCCACGCGCTGAAGCGGATCGGCGAGCCGCGGGAGGTGGCGCAGCTCGTGTGCTTCCTCGCGAGCGACGACGCGTCGTTCGTCACCGGCCAGGCGATCGCGGTGGACGGCGGCATGACCGCCGGCCTCCAGATGGGCCCCGCCCCGCAGCCGTCCTAGCCCCCTCCTGACGGAACGCTGTCAGCAGAGGTGAACGAACGGCCTCGTCCTGCCACCCTGCTGACGCGAGGCTGTCAGCAGCCCGACCGTATGCTCCCTCCCTCGGTCGAGCTCGCGGAATCCAGATCTGCTCGATCCAACAGGGGAAAAAGCACACGGGAGGGAAATGGGCGATGATGAACCCGGTGGTCTGGTTCGAGGTCCGGGGTCAGGATGCTGACAAGCTCCGGAGCTTCTACGGCGAGCTCCTCGGCTGGAGCTTCCAGGGGATCGGGGTGACGAGCTACGGCGTGGTGCCCTCGAGCGAGCGTGGGATCGCGGGCGGGATCGGCCGCGCCACCGCGGGCGGGCGGGGCTGGGTGACCTTCTACACCCAGGTGCCCGACCTCGCCGGGGCGGTCGCGAAGGCCGAGCGCATGGGGAGCCGCGTGCTGGTGCCGATCACGCGCCTCCCGGACGCCACCATCGCCGTGGTGTCGGACCCGGAAGGAAACCCGGTCGGCTTGTGTGCGGCGGCGGGCTGAGGAGGTCGTTTGCGGCGCGCGGATCGTCTCTTCCAGCTCGTGCAGCACCTCCGCGTGCGCCGCTTCGCGACGGGCGATCAGATCGCGCGCGACCTCGGCGTCTCGATCCGCACGGTGTACCGCGACGTGCAGGACCTCGAGCGATCGGGCATCCCGATCCGCGGGGAGGCCGGGGTCGGCTACCGGCTCGAGCGCGGGTACGAGCTGCCGCCGCTCACGTTCAACAGCGAGGAGCTCGAGGGGCTCGTGCTGGGCGCGCGGCTGGTCGCCGCCTGGGCCGACCCGGAGCTCGCGGCCGCGGTGAGCAGCGCCATGACGAAGGTCGAGGCCGTGGTGCCCGAGGCGCTCCGCCGCGTGCTCCTCGACACCGCGCTGTTCGCGCCGGGAGGGCCGTGGTCTGCGGCGATGGCGCGCGAGCTCCCGCTCCTCCGCCGCGCGATCGGGGAGCGCCGCCGCATCCGCTTCGGGTACACGCGCAGCGACGGCGAGCAGAGCGAGCGCACCGTCCGTCCGCTCGGCCTCTTCTTCTGGGGGAGCAAGTGGACGCTCGCGGCGTGGTGCGAGCTGCGCGACGACTACCGCACCTTCCGTCCGGACCGCATGCGGGACGTGAAGCTCGCCGACGGCACGTTCGCGCCCGAGGACGGACCGAGCCTCGCGACGTTCCTCCAGCGCTGGGACGAGCACTTCGACGACGGGCGCTGACTCAGCGGAGGCGGTGCCCGGCGGTCTCGTCGCGGTGCTTGCGCAGGTAGCGCACGAAGGGCGTGCCGCCCGTGCCCACGTCGGTGGGGTTCGCCGAGGAAGTCTGGCCCTGGCGGTGGATGTAGCGCGCCGCGTACTCGAGGTGCGTCGCGCGGAAGTGCTCGAGCCAGTGCAGGCACGCGTCGTACGCCTCGACGAGCGTCGGGTGCGCGCCCCCCGCGGCGGTCACGGCCCCGCGTACCGACGGCCCGGCTTCGATCGCCTCGAGGAACCCCCGATGGCCCGGCGGCATGTACTGGCGCATCTCCGCCAGGTAGGCGCGGAGCGGATCGTCCGCATGGGCCACGCCGAGGAGCGCATCGACCGCGGGCACGATCCCGCTCTGCGCGCCGGTCTCGCCGCGCAGGCGCAGACCGCGGCCCCGGTGCGCGGACACGCCCTCGTACACGAGGCCGTGCGGGAGCGCGGGGTGGTCCTTCCAGCCGTGGATCCACGGCCGCACCCGGCGGAAGTAGACGTAGGGATCGCACTTCTCGGGCATCCGGAGCAGCAGCGCCACGAGGGCCTCGAGCCCGTCCGCGACGGTCGCGAGCGCGGCCTCGAGCGCGGGCAGGTCGCCGTCGGCCGCCGTGCGCTGCGCGGGAAGCAGGGCGGCGAGGAGGCCTGCGGCGCGCGCCTCGATCGCGACGTGCACGGTCACGAACCAGTCCTCGTCCACGCCGCCTTCGAAGTTCTGGAGCAGCGCGAGGTTGTCGAGCTCCAGCGGGCCCGCCGGGTCGAGACGCCGCCAGTTGTCGAGCGCGTAGGTCGCGTACGACAGCACGGGCGGACGGCCGAGCCGCGCGGCCACCGCGCACCACGGAACCGCCAGCGGCGCCGGGAGCCGGTCCGCGGGAGCGTCGCCCTCGAACACGAAGGCGTGCCCGAGGAAGGAGAGGAGGACCATCGCGCGACGCAGATCCGTGTCGCGCTCCAGGCCCGCCGGATCGAGCGCGGGCAGCGCCCGCGCTTTCCGGCGCAGGGTGCCGGTGAGGAGCCGCTTCGGGAGCTCCGCGGCGAGCTCCTCCCACGCCGAGAACGCGGAGGGCAGCGCGCGGCAGGGATCGGCTTCGGGCAGGTACCCGCGCTCGCGGCTCAGACCGAACCGCTTCAGCGTCCCGTCGCCCGCTGCGTCGGCCTGCGCCACGGCCCACCCCCACGAGAGGTGGATCGGAGGACCGGGCTGCGCGCTGAACCCGCGGCTACGACGCGAGGAGCTGGCGCAGCACGTAGGGCAGGATGCCCCCGTGGCGGTAGTACTCGACCTCGTCGAGGGTGTCGATCCGGCAGAGCAGGGGGACGTCGGTCGTCTGGCCCGACGCGCGGGTGATGCGGCACGCCACGGCGAGACGCGGCCGCACGCCCGCCTCGAGGCCGGTCAGGTCGAACGTCTCGGTGCCGTCGAGGCCGAGCGTCTTGCGGGTGACGCCGTCCGGGAACGTCAGCGGCAGCACGCCCATCCCGACGAGGTTCGAGCGGTGGATGCGCTCGAAGCTCTCCGCGATCACCGCGCGCACGCCGAGGAGCTGCACGCCCTTGGCCGCCCAGTCGCGCGACGAGCCCGATCCGTACTCCTTGCCCGCCACGATCACCAGCGGCACCCCGCGCTCGCGGTACTTCGCGGCCGCGTCGAAGATCGACATCACCTCGCCCTCGGGGAGCAGCTTCGTCCAGCCGCCCTCGGTCTCCGGCGCGAGCTCGTTCTTGAGCCGCACGTTCGCCAGCGTGCCGCGCATCATCACCTCGTGGTTGCCGCGGCGCGCGCCATAGGAGTTGAAGTCCGGCTTCGCGACGCCGTGCGAGAGCAGGTACAGCTCCGCAGGTGACTCGGTCGCGATGCCGCCCGCGGGCGAGATGTGGTCGGTCGTGATGCTGTCCCCGAGCAGCGCGAGCACGCGGGCCTGGCGGATGTCGCGCACCGGAGCGGGCGTCCGCGTCATGCCGTGGAAGTACGGCGGCTCCTTCACGTAGGTGCTCGATCCATCCCACGCGAACGTCATGCCCCCGGACGTGCCGATGCGCGCCCAGTGCTCGTCGCCGACGAATACGTCGGCGTACCGGCTGCGGAACATCTCCGGCGTGAGCGCGGCCCGCACGGCCGCACGGACCTCCTCGTTCGTCGGCCAGAGGTCGCGCAGGTGGACGGGCTTGCCGTCGCTGTCCTCGCCGAGCGGCTCGCGCGTCAGGTCCTTGCGCAGCGTGCCCGCGAGCGCGTAGGCCACGACGAGGGGCGGGGACGCGAGGTAGTTCGCACGCACCTGCTGGTGCACGCGGCCCTCGAAGTTGCGGTTCCCCGACAGCACCGCGCCCACCACGAGGCCCTTCGCGCGCACGGCGGCGTCGATCGCCGGTGGGAGCGGCCCCGAGTTCCCGATGCAGGTGGTGCAGCCGAAGCCGACGAGCTGGAAGCCGAGCGCGTCGAGGTCGTCCTGGAGGCCGGCCGTCGCGAGGTAGTCGGCCACGACCTTGGAGCCGGGCGCGAGGGAGGTCTTGACCCACGGCTTGCGCGTGAGCCCGCGCGCGCGCGCCTTCCGCGCCACGAGGCCGGCGGCCACCATCACGTCGGGGTTCGAGGTGTTCGTGCAGCTCGTGATCGCCGCGATCACGACGTCGCCGTGGTGGAGCGCGAACGCCTCGCCCTCGACCGGCGATTCCGCGTCTGGATCGGTGCCGCCCTTCAACAGCGACGGCAGCGCCTCGGCGAAGCCCGTCGCCACGTTCTGGAGCGAGACCCGGTCCTGCGGGCGGCGCGGCCCCGCGAGGCTCGCCTCGACGGTGCCGAGGTCCAGCTCGACGACCTCGGCTGAACACGGGATCCGGCGTCGTCGCGTCGCGCCAGAGGCCCTGCGCCTTCGCGTAGGCCTCGACCAGCGCGACGCGCGCCTCGTCGCGGCCGGTGAAGCGCAGGTACGACACCGTCTCGCGGTCGACCGGGAAGAGGACGCACGTCGAGCCGTACTCGGGGCACATGTTCGAGATCGTCGCCCGGTCGGGGAGGGCGAGCGCGCCCGTGCCGGGTCCGAAGAATTCGACGAACTTGCCCACCACGCCGTGCTTGCGGAGCAGCTGCGTCACGGTCAGCACGAGGTCGGTCGCGGTGAGACCCTCGCGCAGGCGTCCCGTGAGCTTCACGCCGAGCACCTCGGGGAGCAGCATCGAGAGCGGCTGGCCGAGCATCGCGGCCTCGGCCTCGATCCCGCCTACACCCCAGCCGAGGACGCCGAGCCCGTTCACCATGGTGGTGTGGCTGTCGGTGCCCACGAGCGTATCGGGGTACGCGAGCGGGTGTCCCCCGCGCTGAGCGGGGGGCGCCTGCGTCCAGACGACCTGGGCCAGGTACTCGAGGTTGACCTGGTGGCAGATGCCGGTGCCCGGCGGCACGACGCGGAAGCCGTCGAACGCGCCCTGTCCCCAGCGCAGGAATGCGTAGCGCTCGCGGTTGCGGTCGTACTCGAGCTCGACGTTGCGCTCGAACGCGGAGGCCCGCCCGAACACGTCCACCTGCACCGAGTGGTCGATCACGAGGTCGACCGGCACGAGCGGGTTGATGCGCTTCGGGTCGCCGCCGAGGGCGACCATCGCGTCGCGCATGGCCGCGAGGTCGACGACGGCGGGGACGCCGGTGAAGTCCTGCATGAGGACGCGCGCGGGACGGAAGGCGACCTCGCGCTCGGGTGCGCCCTTCGGCCGCGCGAGCCAGGCCGGGAACGCGCGCAGGTCGTCCGCCTTCACGGTGCGGCCGTCCTCGTGCCGCAGCAGGTTCTCGAGGAGCACCTTCATCGAGACGGGGAGGCGCTCGATCCCCGCGAGGCCGGCCTTCGCCGCGGCCGGCAGGCTGAAGATGTCGTAGGTCTTCGCCCCGACGGCGAGCGTCCCTCGCGCCCCGAAGCTGTCTTGCGCGGCCATCCCTCGAGCCCTCCGAAGCGGTGGTCGTACACCGCCGCCTCGTCCCTATGTAGCGAACGGGCCCAAGCGAGGTGGGCCGAACCGCCCGAAGGCCTGGCGCCCGAGGCCCGCCTGTTCCGAACGGTACCGGCCCCCCTGCGCACCCACGCGCCGGCAGATCCCACGCTCGGGACCGCCTCAAGACTTCGCCGCGCCGAGACGAAATGCACGGAGGGGGTGGCCCGGCCGCCCAGGGGAGGCTCGGCTCATGGCCATGGAGCTGAACGAGATCCTGAAGATCGCCATCAAGGGTGGCGCTTCGGACATCCACCTCAAGTCGGGACTTCCGCCGATGTTCCGCGTCGACGGCGCGCTCGTGCCGCTCAAGAATTCCGAGCGCCTGCTGCCCGAAGAGATCCAGAAGATGGCCTTCGGCATCATGAGCCCGCACCAGAAGGCCAAGTTCGACGCCCACCGCGAGGCGGACCTCGCGTACGGCATCCCCGGCCTCGGCCGCTTCCGCGTCAACGTCTTCCAGCAGCGCGGCACCACCGGCATCGTCTTCCGCGTGATCCCCTTCGGTGTGAAGACGGTGGACCAGCTCCACCTGCCGAAGGTCGTCGAGTCGATCGCGATGGAGCAGCGCGGCCTGATCCTCGTCACGGGGACCACGGGCTCGGGCAAGTCGACGACGCTCGCCGCGATGATCGACCACATCAACTCGAACCGGACCTGCCACATCGTGACGGTGGAGGACCCGATCGAGTTCCTGATCCGCGACCGCCGTTCGATCGTGAACCAGCGCGAGATCGGCGTGGACACCGACAGCTTCGCGAACGCGCTCCGCGCCTCGCTGCGTCAGGACCCCGACGTGATCCTCGTGGGCGAAATGCGCGACTTCGAGACGATCGAGACCGCCATCACGGCGGCCGAGACCGGCCACCTCGTGATGAGCACCCTCCACACCCTCGACGCGACCGAGACGATCAACCGCATCATCTCCGTCTTCCCGCCGTACCAGCAGAAGCAGGTGCGGCTCCAGCTCGGGTCGATCCTCAAGGCCGTGATCTCGCAGCGTCTCGTGCCCCGCGCCGACGGCAAGGGCCGCGTGCCCGCGCTCGAGGTGCTCGTCACCACCGCGCGCGTGCGCGAGTGCATCGCCGACAAGGACCGCACGAAGGAGCTCCACGACGCGATCGCGAAGGGCTTCACGACCTACGGCATGCAGACCTTCGACCAGTCGCTGATGCACCTCGTGAAGAACAACCTCGTGACCTACGAGGAGGCGCTGCGCCACGTCTCCAACGCCGACGACTTCGCGCTCCGCTTCCGCGGCATCGCGAGCACCTCCGACGGCACGTGGGACGACTTCGACAAGGATGCCGAGGAAGGGAAGAAGGGCGAGCTGCCCGAGGCGAAGCCGAAGGCCAGCGCGGCCGCGTCGGACGACGATCTCAAGATCGAGCGCTTCTAGCCCGGCCCGGCGCCTTCGTGCGCGGGAGCCGCGCCCCAGACCGCCTCCAGCCGGTGGTCCCGCCCGCAGCCGTGCCGGTAGAACTGGTAGCGGAGCGGATTCTTCCGGTAGTAGTCCTGGTGGTAGTCCTCGGCCGCGTAGAACGGTCCCGCGTCGCGGATCTCGGTCGCGATCGGCTTCCCGAACTTCTCCGCGAGCCGGCGCTTCGACTCCTCCGCCGCCTTCCGCTCCGCCGCGTCGCTCACGAAGATGACGCTCCGGTACTGCCCGCCGCGGTCGCAGAACTGCCCGCCGTCGTCGAACGGATCGACGTTGTGCCAGAAGACGTCGAGCAGCTTGACGTAGGAGACGCGCTTCGGGTCGTAGACGATCCGCACCGATTCGAAGTGTCCGGTCTCGCCGCTCGACACCTGCTCGTAGGTGGGGTCGGGCACGTGCCCGCCGGTGTAGCCCGAGGTCGTGGAGACCACGCCGTCGACCGCGTCGAAGGGTGCCTCCATGCACCAGAAGCAGCCGCCGGCGAACACCGCGACCGCGTCGCCCGGCGGCGGCGCGCCTTCGGGGGCGGCGCGCGCCGCGGGCGCGAACGTGAAGAGCGCGAGCGCGAGGAGCAGGCCGGTCACGCGTCCGGCCTGCGGAGCGGCGGTACGGGCTCGCCCTCGGGCACGAAGCGCAGTGCGACGCCGTTGTTGCAGTAGCGCAGGCCCGTCGGCTTCGGACCGTCGTCGAACACGTGGCCCTGGTGACCGCCGCAGCGGATGCAGTGGTACTCCGTGCGCGGGACCACGAGCGCGAAATCGCGCTTCGTCCCGATGTGCCCGGGAAGCGGCCGGAAGAAGCTCGGCCAGCCCGTCCCGCTGTCGTACTTCGTGTCCGAGGGGAAGAGCGGCAGGAAGCAGGCCGCGCAGAGGAAGACCCCATGCCGCTTCTCGGCGTTCAGCGGGCTCGTGAACGCCCGCTCGGTGTCCTCTTCGAAGAGCACGGCGTAGGCGTCGCTCGGGAGCAGCCTGCGCCATGCCGCGGGGGGGACATCGAGCGGCTCGATCCGCTCGCCGCTCCCCACGGGCGGCCCGGCGGCGGTCGCCGGGTCCCCCGCGTGACACGCGGAGCCGAGGAGGGAGGTCCACGGCGTCAGGAGCACGATCGGTGCCGCACGGAGGAGCTCGCGTCGCGTCATGGTCTTCCCTTGGATGCCAGCATGGCCCGCGCGTCGCAGGCGCGCCAACGATGGGCGCACCGAGCCCCCCGCCGCCCGACTTCCCTATAGTTTGCCGGTAGATCGCGCACCCCCGAGGAGCCCGCATGCCGCCCGGTTCGAGCCAGCGCCCGACCCCCAGCCCCAGCCCCAGCGCCCGCGAGATCCGCGAGCTCTTCCTCTCCTTCTTCGAGCAGAAGGGCCACCGCCGGGTTCCGAGCGCGTCTCTCGTGCCCGAGGGCGATCCGACCCTCCTCTTCGCGAACGCGGGCATGGTCCCCTTCAAGCGGCTCTTCCTGGGCGAGGAGACGCGCGACTACCGGCGCGCCACGAGCTCGCAGAAGTGCATGCGGGTCTCGGGCAAGCACAACGATCTCGAGAACGTCGGGCGGACGCCCCGGCACCACACGTTCTTCGAGATGCTCGGGAACTTCTCCTTCGGCGACTACTTCAAGCGCGAGGCGATCGATTTCGCCTGGGAGCTCGTGACCTCCGTGCTGAAGCTTCCTGCCGAGCGGCTGCACGTCACGGTGTTCCGCGAGGACGACGACGCCTACGGGCTCTGGCGCGAAGGCGTCGGCATTCCGGCGGAGCGGCTCTACCGGCTCGACGAGGCCGACAACTTCTGGGCGATGGGCGACACCGGACCGTGCGGGCCGTGCTCGGAGATCCACTTCGACTTCGGGCGCCGCCCGGACTGCGCGAATCCCGCCTGCAACCCGTCCTGCGACTGCGGGCGCTTCATCGAGATCTGGAACCTCGTGTTCATGCAGTTCAACCGCGACGCGAGCGGCGCGATGACGCCGCTGCCGAAGCCCTCGATCGACACGGGCGCGGGGCTCGAGCGGCTCGCGGTGGTGTCGCAGGGCGTCACGTCGACCTACGACACCGATCTCTTCAAGGGGATCCTCCAGCGCGCGCAGGAGCTCTCGGGCGTGCGCCGCGGCGCCGATCCGGAGAAGGACGTGTCGCTCCACGTCGTCGCCGATCACGCGCGCGCCGTGTCGTTCCTGATCGGCGACGGCGTCCTGCCCTCGAACGAGGGGCGCGGCTACGTGCTGCGGCGCATCCTGCGGCGCGCCGCGCGTCACGGCGTGCTGCTCGGCCTCGACCGCCCGTTCCTGTTCAGCGTCGCGGACGCCGTGATCGACGAGATGGGCGCGGCGTATCCGGAGCTCGTGGACCGCCGCGCGTACATCACCGAGCGGGTGCGCCGCGAGGAGGAGCGCTTCCTCGAGACGCTCTCGAAGGGCCTCGCGCTCCTCGAGGACGAGATCCGGACGCTGAAACACCGCGCGGGCGGCCCCGCTGCGGCCGGCCCCGGCGGCGGCGCCGTCCTGCGCGGCGACGTCGCGTTCCGCCTCTACGACACGTTCGGCTTCCCGCTCGACCTCACCGAGGACATCCTGCGCGGGCACGGCCTCCGGATCGACCAGGCCGGCTTCGACGCCGCCATGTCCGGCCAGCGGCAGCGCGCGCGCGCCGCGTGGAAGGGGAGCGGCGACGTCGCGGTGTCGGCGGCGTATCACGACCTCGCGAGCGTCGCTCCCGTCGCATTCCGCGGCTACGACACCCTCCGCCTCGAGTCCCCGGTGCGCGCGATCCTGCGCGACGGCGCGCCCGTGGACGCTGCGGGGGAGGGCGCCGAGATCGAGATCGTGACCGACGAGACGCCCTTCTACGGCGAGAGCGGCGGGCAGGTCGGCGACCGCGGCGAGATCCGCACGCCCGGCGCGCGCGTCCGCATCGAAGACGCGCAGAAGCCGGTGACCGGGCTCGTGGTCCATCGCGGCAAGGTGATCGCGGGGGAGCTCCGGGTCGGCGACACCGCCGAGCTGTCGGTCGACGGCGAGGTGCGCGCCGCGACCGTGCGCAACCACTCCGGCACGCACCTCCTGCACGCGGCGCTGCGCAAGGTGCTGGGCCCGCAGGCGCTGCAGAAGGGCTCGCTCGTGGGGCCCGACCGGCTGCGGTTCGACTTCACGCACGACTCGCCGCTCACGCAGGCGGAGATCGAGCGCATCGAGGACCTCGCGAACGAGTGGATCGAGCGCAACGCGCCCGCGCGCATCCGCGAGCTGCCGTACTCCCAGGCGATCGAGGAGGGCGCGATCGCGATCTTCGACGAGAAGTACGGCGACGTGGTGCGCGTCATCTCGTTCGGCGACTTCTCGACCGAGCTCTGCGGCGGCACGCACGCGAAGGCGACGGGCGACATCGGCGTGCTGAAGGTGCTCTCCGAGACGGGCATCGCCTCCGGCGTTCGGCGCATCGAGGCGCTCACCGGCCACGGGGCGCTCGCCCACATGCGCGCCCAGGAGCGCGCGCTGCGCCAGATCGGCGAGCTCCTCCGTGCCCCCGTCGGCGAGGTGCCGGCGCGCGTCGAAAAATTGCTGGACGAACGGCGCGGGCTCGAGCGGGAGATCGAGCGGCTGCGGGCCGAGAAGCGCGGCGCCGCGTCCGGCGACCTCCTCTCGCAGGCGCGCGAGCTCGGCGGCACCCGCGTCCTCGCCGCGCGCGCCGAGGGGGTCGACCCGAAGGAGCTGCGTTCGCTCGTGGACGATCTCCGGGCCCGCCTCGCGAGCGGCATCGTGATGCTCGTCGCGGAGAGCGAGGGCCGCGTCTCGCTCGCGCTCGGCGTGACGCCCGACCTGGTGGGCCGGTTCCGCGCCGGCGACCTCGTGCGCGAGGTCGCGGAGGTGGTGGGCGGCAAGGGCGGCGGCAAGGCCGACTTCGCCCAGGCGGGCGGCCGCGACGCCACGAAGATCGACGCTGCGATCGAGAAGCTGCACGCGCTCGTCGGCGGAGGCGCTCCGGCGTGAGCGCGCACTTCGTGCCGGACCCGTTCGAGCCCCGCCGCCGTCCCACCCGGGTGGTCGCGGTGGGGGACGTCGGCGTGGGCGGATCGAATCCCCTCCGCGTCCAGTCGATGACCACGACCGACACGCAGGACGTGGCGGGCACCGTCGCGCAGACCGAGCGCCTCGCCGCCGCGGGCTGCGAGATCGTGCGCATCACGGCGCCGTCGCTGCGGGACGCCGAGGCGCTCGGCGAGATCAAGCGCGAGCTCCTGCGCCGGGGCGTGCGCGTGCCGCTCGTCGCCGACATCCACTTCACGCCGAACGCGGCGCTGGTGGCGGCGGAGCACGTGGAGAAGGTGCGCGTCAACCCCGGGAACTACGCCGACAAGAAGCGTTTCGAGGTGCGCGAGTACACGGAAGCCGAGTACGCGGAGGAGATCGAGCGCGTGGCCGAGCGGTTCCGCCCGCTGGTCCGTCGCTGCAAGGAGCTGGGACGCGCGCTCCGCATCGGCACGAACCACGGGTCGCTCTCGGACCGGATCCTGAACCGCTTCGGCGACACGCCGCTCGGCATGGTCGAGAGCGCCATCGAGTTCCTCGCGGTGTGCGACGCCGAGGGCTACCACGACGTCGTCTTCAGCATGAAGGCGAGCAACGCGCAGGTCGCGATCCAGGCCTACCGCCTGCTCGCGGCGCGTCTCGCGGAGCGCGACCCCGACGGGCCCGGGTATCCCTTCCACGTCGGCGTCACGGAGGCCGGCGACGGCGAGGACGGCCGCATCAAGAGCGCCATCGGCATCGGCGCCCTGCTCGAGGACGGCATCGGCGACACCATTCGCGTGTCGCTCACCGAAGACCCCGTCAAGGAGATTCCGGTCGCGAAGGCCCTGGCCGCCCGCTACGACGCCCGCTGGGCCGGGCCCGACTCGCGCGCCGATGCCAGCGCGCGCTCCGGACTCGACTCGCGCGCCGGGGCCAGCGCGCCTCTCGGACTCGATCCGCGCGCCCGCCCGGGCGTCGGGACCGAGCCCGGGGCGCCGTTCGTGAAGGATCCCTACGCGCACGAGCGTCGGGAGACGCGCCCGATCACGGTCGGCGGTCTCGAGCTCGGCGGGAAGCATCCCGTGCGCGTGGAGCTCGCGGTGCCGCTGCCGGCGGACGTCGACGCCGCGGCGGACGCCCTGGCGACCTCGCTCGCGCTGCGTACGGAGATCGTGTGCGAGGGGCTGCTCGTGGGTCTGGACGACGAGCCCGCGTCGCGTCGGCTCCCCGCGTTCTCGGCGGCGCTGGCGAAGCGCGGCATCGCCGCGCCGTGGTCCGTGAGCACGCGTCCCGAGCACATCGCGCGCGTACGGCCTCCCGCCGCACGCGTGGTGGTCACCATCGAGCCGGAGACGAGCGACGCGGAGCTGGCCGAGGCGGTGGCGACGGCCTCGCGGCAGGGGATCGCGCTCGAGTGGGCGCTCGAGGCGCCGGCGGACGAGCTCACGTCGCTGGTCGATCGCGCCCTCGAGGCGACCCGCGACGCCTCCTACGAGCCGGTCGCATTCTCGGTCGTGCCGGGGGCCGACTCTCCCGCCGCGCGCTTCGTCCACGACGTCCGGCGGGTGGCCGCGCGGCTCGCTGCCCGCGGAGCAGCGCACGCGCCGATCGTCCTGCGCGCGCGCGCGCAGACGCCCGGCGCAGAGGCCGGTCTGCTCGCGACCGCGACCGATCTGGGGGCGCTGCTCTGCGACGGCATCGGCGACGCGGTCGTGATCCCGGCGGCGAGGCCGGGCGACGCGGGCCGCGCGCTCGACACGGGCTACCGGATCCTCCAGGGCGCCCGTCTTCGCACCTCGTGGACGGAGTTCATCTCGTGCCCGTCCTGCGGCCGGACCCTGTTCGACCTCGAGGAGACCACGGCGCGGATCAAGTCGCGGACGCAGCACCTGAAGGGCGTGAAGATCGCGATCATGGGCTGCATCGTGAACGGACCGGGCGAGATGGCCGACGCGGATTTCGGCTACGTCGGCGCCGGCCCTGCGAGCGTGAACCTCTACGTGGGCAAGGAGCTCGTCGAACGCCACGTCCCCACGGCCGACGCAGACGACCGTCTCGTCGAGCTGATCAAGAAGCACGGCCGCTGGGTCGAGCCGGTGACCTGATCCGGCGCCGTGCACCTCCGAGAGCCGCTAGCTCCCGCCCTCTCGCCCCGCCAGCTCCGCTTCGAGCGCGCCGTCCTCGCGGTCGCGGGCCGCGCGCAGGACGCGCTCGCGCACGGCCGCCCGCTCGCACGGCGCGGCGAGCGCGTCGAGCGCCAGCCGGGCGAGGCGCGGCGGCGCCGTCCCGACGAGCGTCACCAGGAAGTCGAGCGCGGCGTCGAGTCGGAGGAGCGCGATCGCGAGGAGCGCGATCCGGCCGCCGTCGTCGGCGCGCTGCTGCCAGCGGCGAAGCGGCTCGAGGGCGTCCGCGAGCTGCGACTCCCCGAGCGCGAACGCGGCCGCCTCCTGCACCTCCGGGGCGCTCGCATCGAGGAAGGCCGACACGAAGGGGAGTGACGCCTCGGGCGCGAGGCGCAACAGCGACGCGAAGCACTCGCCGACGATGCGTGCCTCGGCGTCGCCCGCGAGCGTCTTCATCCGGAGCAGGGGCGTCGCGACGTACGCCACGCCGTGGCCGAGCGCCTCGGCCGCTCCCATCCGTGCGGGCGCCTCCGGGTCGACGAGGAGCGCGGCGGCGACGTCGTAGGCGTGCGGATCGCCCATGCGGACGAGCCCCATCGCGCACGCTGCCCGCAGACGCGCGGCGGTGTCGGCGCGTCCGCCCCAGACGGGCTCCAGCTGCACGTGCCGTGCCCCCGCGCGGTACAGCTCGGCGCGCTCGGCGCCGATCCGGACGAGCGCCTCTGCGATGGCGGTCTTTCCGAGACAGCCCTTGTCCGCGCGCGGGGCGTCGACGAGCAGACGCTCGAACGCGGCAGCGAGATCGGGCTCCAGGGCGGTGAGCTCGCGCTCGCCCGCGATCTCGGCGGCCTTCGCGACGGCATGGGAGGAGCGGTCGCCGAGCGCCGCGCGGAGCTCGGCCACGGCCCCGGGCGCGTCCGGTCGCTCGCGCAGCGCCTGCAGGGTTGCGAGCCTGCTCTCGAGGGGATCCTGCGCGCGGCGCCGCGTCACGAGGCTACCGGCGCGGGGGAGCGGCGACGTCCCGGCGTGTCTCCTCGGGGGTCCCGACCGCGCGCTCCACGCGCACGAGCTCGCCGAACGAGCGCGAGCGGGTGAGCGCGGGGTGATCGCGGCCAAGCACGGCTGCCAGACCGGTCAGGATCAGCGCTGCGACGAGCAGGCCTTCCGCCAGGCCGAGGCCCGCCCCCCCGATCCGATCGGCCAGACCGAGGCCGGCGGCGTGCACTCCGCGTCGCGCCACGCGCCCGGCGATCGCCACGAGCGCGAGCGCGAGGCCGCCGACGCCGGCCGCGGCGAGCACCTTCAGCGCGAGCGGCGAGAGCCGCGCACCGGCGAAGGGAACGAGCGAGGCGGCCGCGGGTTCGGTGAAGGTGCGCACGGCGAGGACCGCAGCCGCGAGGGCGGCGAGCGAGAACGACTCGCGCACGAGCCCGAGCAAGAGACCGCGCAGCACCGCCACGGCGAGGAGCGCGAGCACCACGAGGTCGAGCGAGAGCTCCGGCATTCGTGGCGCAGGCTACACCGCCCGCCGGCGCGCGCACGGGGCCCGGCCGCGCCCTGGCGGGGCGGTCGACGGGCCGCGGCGAGGGGCTTGCTACGCTGCGCCCCACGTCCCGCGGAGGCCCCCCCGATGAAGCTCGTCCGCAAGCTGACCATCGCGCTCCTCGCCGGCTTCGCCCTGGTCTTCGCGATCCAGGCGTGGCGGAGCGTGAGCGACTTCGCCGACGCGTACGAAGACGACGTGACGCGCGATCATCACGCGATGGGCCGCGCGCTCGCAGCCGCGGTCTCCGCCGGCGTGCGGGACCACGGGCGCGACGCCGCGCTCGCGATGGTCGCCGAGGCGAACGAGCGCGAGCCCACCACCGCCATCCGATGGGTGCGGCTCGGTGTTCCCCCGGACGACCCCGACGCCCCGGTCCTGCCGGAGACGCTGCTCCTGCCCGCCGTCGAGGGCCACGTCCTGACGCGCCTCGAGCCCGATGCTGGCACGCACGGCATGGTCTACACGTACGCGCCCGTCATCGTCGATGGTGACGTCGTCGGCGCGGTCGAGATCTCGGAGTCGCTGGAAGGCGAGCGCCGGTTCATCCGATCGCATCTCGAGCGCGAAGGACTCGCGACCGGCGCGCTGTTCGTGCTGTGCGCCGGCGTCGCCTGGTTCGTGGGAGTGCGATTCGTGGGCCGGCCCGTGGAGGCCCTCATCGCGCAGGCCCGCCGGGTCGGCGCGGGCGATCTTTCGGAGCGGGTCGCGCTGCGCCAGCACGACGAGCTCGCGCTGGTGGCCGAAGAGTTGAACGCCATGACCAGCCGCCTCGACCACGCGCGGCGCCGGCTCGAGTCGGAGACGGCGGCGCGCCTCGCGGCGATCGAGCAGGTCCGCCACGCCGATCGCCTGACGACCGTGGGGCGGCTCGCGTCCGGCATCGCGCACGAGCTCGGCACGCCTCTCAACGTCGTGTCGGGACGCGCGGAGATGATCGCGTCGGGCGAGATCTCCGGGCAGAAGGAGGTGCGCGAGACGGCGAGCGTCATCCGCCAGCAGAGCGACCGCATGGTGCGCATTCTTCGCCAGCTGCTCGACTTCGCCCGGCGCAAGCCGGCGGAGCGCGCGTCGACCGATCTCGTGCCGCTGGCGCGCGAGACGCTGGCGCTCGTGGACCCGCTCGCCGACAAGCGCGGCGTCGTGCTCCGCCTCGACGCGCAGACCACGGCGTGCCCCGCGGACGTGGATGCGAGCCAGATCCAGCAGGTGCTCACGAATCTCGTGATGAACGCGATCCAGGCTTCGGACGAGGGCGGCAGCGTCGAGGTGCGCATGTCCCGCCGCAAGCTCGCTTCGACCGACGTCCAGGGCGAGGAGCGGCCCTGCACCTGCATCGAGGTGATCGATCAGGGCGCCGGCATGCCGGAGGAGGTCCGCGGGCGCATCTTCGATCCCTTCTTCACGACGAAGCCGGTCGGCGAGGGGACGGGGCTCGGGCTCTCCGTCGCATACGGCATCGTCTCCGACCACGGCGGCTGGATCGACGTCGCGAGCGAGCCCGGCAAGGGCAGCACGTTCACGGTCTGCCTCCCAGGCGCGGCGGGAACGGCGTGACGCGCGTCCTCGTCGTGGACGACGATCCCGCGATGGGCGGGATGGTGGTGAGCCGTCTCGCCCGGCGCGGCTTCGACGTGGCGGCCAGCCACTCGGCGGAGGATGCGCTCGCGCGCCTCGAGGTCACGGACGTGGACGTCGTGGTGGCCGACGTCCGGATGCCCGGCATGAGCGGGCTCGAGCTCTGCACCCGCATCGCGGAGCGGCGACCCAACGTCCCGGTCCTGGTGATCACCGCGTTCGGCAGCCTCGAGACCGCGATCGCCGCGATCCGCGCGGGCGCGCACGACTACCTGCACAAGCCCTTCGAGATCGACGAGCTCGCGCTCCGCATCGAGCAGGCGGCGCGGCACCGCGCCCTGCGCGAGGAGGTGGTGCGGCTCCGCCGCACGGTCTCCGACTCGACGGGCTTCGGCGATCTCCTCGGCGACAGCCCCGCCATGTGGAAGCTCCGCGATCTCCTCGAGAAGGTCGCAGCGTCGGACGCTTCGGTGCTGGTGAGCGGCGAGACGGGGACGGGCAAGGAGCTGGTCGCACGGGCGATCCATCGCCTCAGCGCACGCTGCGAGCGGCCGTTCGTGGTGCTCGATTGCGGCGCCGTCCCCGGCACGCTGCTCGAGAGCGAGCTGTTCGGCCACGTGCGCGGCGCCTACACCGATGCGCGTGCAGAGCGGAAGGGGCTCTTCCGCGAGGCGGCGGGCGGAACGCTGTTCCTGGACGAGGTCGGCGAGCTCCCGCTCGAGCTCCAGCCCAAGCTCTTGCGAGCTCTCCAGGAGCGCAGCGTGCGTCCGGTGGGCGGCGACGCGGAGGTGGCGTGCGACGTGCGCGTGGTCGCCGCAACCAATCGCGATCTCGAGGCAGCGGTCGAGGAGGGCCGCTTCCGGCGCGATCTCTTCTACCGGCTCGAGGTGCTCCACGTCTCGCTGCCGCCGCTCCGCTCGCGCGGCCGCGACGCGCTCCTCCTCGCGCAGTCCTTCGTCGAGCGCTTCGCCGCACGCTCGGGCAAGCGCGTCCTCGGCATCACCGCGCCCGTCGCCGAGCGGTTGCTCGCGTACGCCTGGCCCGGCAACGTGCGCGAGCTCATGAATTGCATCGAGCGCGCCGTCGCGCTCACGTCCTACGAGCAGCTGGTCGTCGAGGATCTTCCCGAGCGCGTGCGCGCCTACCGCCCCGAGCACGTCGTCGTCGCGAGCTCGGATCCGGCGGAGCTCGTGCCGCTCGAGGAGGTGGAGCGGCGCTACGTGCTGCGCGTCCTCGAGGCGGCGGGCGGGAACAAGACGATCGCGGCGCGCATCCTCGGCGTCGATCGCAAGACCCTGCACCGAAAGCTCGACCGGTGGTCGGCCGACCGCACCGACGGCCAGCCTTCCGACGCCGCCGAAGACTGATCCCGCGCGAGACGGCGGCGGGGTAGGGGGTGGGGAGACCCGCCCGGAGGGGCGGGGGGCCCGCCCCGGTCCGCCCCGGTCGGGGCGGACTGCCCCGGCGCCAGGGCGCGCCGGGCCGCCGCGGCGTCCGGCGCGCTGGCACGCCCCGTGCAATCGACACCTGCGGGTCTCGGCGCCGGGCCGACCCCCGGGAAGCGAAAGATCCCCCGCTTCCAGGCCCGGGCGCCGGGACCACAAGAGCTTGCGACACCGGCCGGCGTCGATGGACGTGGGAGCGGTGCGTGGAGGAAGCAGGATGGCGATCACGACTCCGGTGGTGCCCGAGCGTCGCGCTGCCAGGAAGACGCTCGAGCCGGTGCAGACCCGGCACGTCCTGCTCGTGGAGGACGACGAGGAGATGCGGCGGCTCCTCTACTTCGTGCTGACGCGCAACGGCTTCCGCGTGACGGAGGCGAGGGACGGGGGTGAGGCGCTCGAGTGGCTCGGCTCGCTGCTCGTGATGGACCGACGGGGCCGGAACCCGGATCTCGTCGTGACCGATCAACGCATGCCCGCGTTCTGCGGGCTCGACGTGATCGAAGCGATGCGTTTCTCCGGCCTGCGTGCGCCCGCGATCCTGATCACGGCGTTCGGCGACGCCGAGACGCACCAGCGAGCAGGCACGCTGGGCGCGGTCGAGGTGCTCGACAAGCCGTTCGAGATGAGCCGGCTCGTGTCCCTCGCGCGACGCGTGACGCGGCTCAGCCGCGAGGACTGGTGAGGGCCGCGAGGGGCGTGGCGAGCGGCTTCCGGTTCGCCGGGCCCCAGTTCTACGTCTTCGACGAGGACGTGCGCGAGGCGCGCGCGTGGGCGACCGAGCTCGCAGCCCTCGCCCCCGGTCCAGACGAGCTGCACGAGCAGCCCGCGCGCACGGGACGCGGCGCGCGCGAGGCCCGGCGCGGTCTGCGCGAGCGGCGCTGATCCCTCCGCGCGAACCGCGCTCCCGCATCCGCGACCCTGTGCGATGATTCCCCGCGGCCCGGGGAGGCGCAGCGGTCGTGTCGAGAGCGTCGGAAATGCCGCACGCCGTGGCGTGCTTCACCTTCGACAACATGGGCGAAGCAGCGGACGTGGGCGACGGGAGCGCCGACGGACCGCTCCACCATGCGCTGCACCCTTCCCTCGCCGACGGCTACCCGCGCCTCTTCGGCCTGCTGGAGCGGCAGGGCATCGGCGCGACGTTCTTCGTCGAGGGATGGAACGGCGAGCACCACCCCGCCCGCGTGGCGGAGATCGTCGAGCGCGGCCACGAGCTCGGAATGCACGGGTGGGTTCACGAGCGCTGGAGCGAGCTCGCGCCCGACGTCGAGCGCGGCCTCGTGGCGCGCGCGACAGCGGCGCTCGAGCGCGCCGCCGGCGTCCGTCCGCGCGGCTTCCGCGCGCCGGGCGGGGCGCGCACCGCCGCGACCGAGGAGATCCTCCTCGCGCACGGCTACCACTACGACGCGAGCCTCGGAGATGGCATGCGTCCCGCGCGGCTCAAGCGGGGCATGCCGCAGGTACCGTTCGTGTGGTCCGGCGTGGACGGCGCGCACTATCTCCGTCCGGAGCCGGCCCGGCCGGACGACGTGCGCAACGCATGGCTCGCGGCGCTCGCTCGGACGGCCGAGCGGGGTGGCTTGTTCCTGACCGTGTGTCACGCATTCCTGACCGGTGCGAGCGACGAGCGGGTCGCGGCGCTCGAGGCGGTGGTCGCCGCGGCCGTCGCCGATCCGAGGATCGAGGTCTGGACCGCCCGCGAGGTGGCCGAGCGGGTGCGGTCGGTGGAAGAGGCGTGACCAGGCGCTTCGGGGTCACGCTCCCGTTCGACGGCGTCTCGCTCTCCGGACACGGCCCGCTCGTCCGCGAGGTCGCCGGCCTGGGATACACGGATCTGTGGACGAGCGAGACGAGCGCGTTCGACGCGTTCTCCCCGCTGGCCGTCGTCGCCACGTCGGCGCCGGCGCTCCGGCTCGGCGCGGCGATCGCCCCGGTCTTCACGCGCGGACCGGCGCTGCTCGCGATGACCGCGGCCGCGCTCGCCGACGCGGCGCCCGGCCGCTTCGTGCTCGGCATCGGAAGCTCGAGCCGAGCCATCGTCGAGGACTGGAACGCCGGGCTGCTCGAGCGCCCGCTCTCCCGCGTGCGCGACACGCTGCGCTTCCTCCGGCGTGCGCTTGCGGGCGAGCGCATCGACGAGGCGTTCGACACGTTCGCGGTGCGGGGCTTCCGGCTCGAGCGCCCGCCCCCCGTGCCTCCGCCGATCCATCTGGCCGCGCTCCGCGAGGGCATGCTGCGGCTGGCCGCCGAGGAGGCCGACGGCGCCATCCTCGGGCTCCTCTCGGTGGACGACGTGAAGCGCGTCGTCGGCGTGCTGCACGCGGCCGGCCCCGCGCGCGAGGTCGTCGCGCGCGTCGCGGTGTGTCCCACCGCGGACGCGGCCGCCGCGCGTGCGCTGGCCCGGCGGATGCTCGCCGCCTACCTCCAGGTGCCCGCGTACGCGCGCTTCCACGATTGGCTCGGGCGCGCGGACGAGCTCGCGCCGATGCGCAGGGCCGTTGCAGCGGGCGATCGCGCGGCGGCGCGCGCCGCCCTGCCGGACTCCCTCGTCGACGCGCTCGTCGTCCACGGCGCGCCGCAGCGCTGCCGCGAGGGGCTCACGCGCTTCCTGGATGCGGGCGTGACCACGCTCGTGGTCCAGCTCCTCCCGCACGGCGGCGAGACGAGCGCGGCGCTGCACGCGCTCGCGCCCCCGTGGTGAGGCCCGCGCGCGGGCCAAAGGCGTCCGTCGGTTGCCAGTCCGGGGTGCGCGAGCGGTGGTAGGGTGCGCGCATGGACCTCGCCCCCGATCTCGCGTACCAGGCGCTCCGCAGCCGCGATCGGCGCTTCGACGGTCGCTTCTTCGTCGCCGTACGCACCACCGGCATCTACTGCCGGCCGATCTGTCCTGCGCCTCCGCCGCGCCGCGAGAACGTGGAGTTCTACGCGTGCGCCGCGGCGGCCGAGGCGGCCGGGTTCCGCGCCTGCCTGCGCTGTCGGCCCGAGGCCTCGCCCGGTACACCGGCCTGGGCCGGCAGCTCGGCCGTGGTATCCCGCGCCCTGCGGCTCATCCGCGACGGCGCGCTCGACGACGGCGACGCGGACGCCCTTGCGGCACGGCTCGGTGTCGGGGCGCGACAGCTCCGCCGCCTCTTCGAGAAGCACCTCGGCACGTCTCCCGCCGCGGTGGCCCGCGCGCGGCGACTGCACTTCGCGCGGGCTCTGCTCGACGACACCGACCTCTCGATCACGCGCATCGCGTTCGCGGCCGGCTTTCGGAGCGTCCGCCAGTTCAACCACGCGATGCTCGCCTCCTTCCACGCGTCTCCGCGGGCCCTGCGCCGGCGGCCCGTCACGCGCGGCGCCGCGGGCCCGCTGATGATCAGGCTCTCGCTCCGTCCGCCGTTCGACTGGAAGGCGCTCGTTCGCTTTCTCGCTCCGCGCGCGATCCCGGGCGTCGAGCTGGTGACCGCCACGGCGTATCGCAGGACGATCGAGCAGGACGGCGCGCCGGGCGCGATCGAAGTCACGCCGGTGCCCGGGGAGCCGTGCCTCCGCCTGCGCGCGTGGCTGCCCGACCCCGCCGGCCTGCTCCCGGTCGTCGAGCGCGTGCGCCGCCTGTTCGATCTCACGGCGGATCCCCTCCAGATCGCGGCCCACCTCTCGGAATGCCCGACGCTCTCCCGTGTGACGGGCGGTCGGGTCGGGCTGCGGGTCCCCGGAGCCTTCGATCCGTTCGAGCTCGCGGTGCGCGCGATCCTCGGCCAGCAGGTCAGCGTCACGGGCGCCACGACGCTCTCCGGGAGGCTCGTGAGCGCGTTCGGCAAGCCCGCCACCGCGGGGCCGGGGCTGACGCACCTCTTCCCGGGGCCCGAACGGCTGGCCGGGGCCGACGTCGCCTCGATCGGTCTGCCCCGCGCGCGGGCCGCGACGGTCCGCGCGCTCGCCGCCGCCGTGGCCAGCGGCGCGCTCGTGCTCGACTCGCCGCTCGGGCTCGATGACGCCGTCGCACGGCTGTGTCGGATCCCCGGCGTGGGCCCCTGGACCGCCCACTACATCGCGCTGCGCGGGCTCGGCGAGCCCGACGCCTTCCCCGCCGGCGACCTCGGTCTCCGGAAGGCGCTCGGGCGGCGCGGAGCGCCGCTCTCGGAGCGGGCCCTCGCGCGCGCGGCCGAGGCCTGGCGACCGTGGCGCGCGTACGCGGCGCTGGCGCTCTGGACCCATCTCATGCACGAGGAAGAGAAGCGATGATCACCCTGGCACGACACCCTTCGCCGCTCGGCGAGCTGACCTTCGCGCTGCGCAGCGACCGGGTCTGCGGGCTCGCCTTTACCGATCACTTCGCGCGCCTCGACCGCGCGCTCACGCGCCGCTTCCGCGATGCCGCGCGAACGTCCGGGCCCGCGCCCTCCGACGTGCTCCGCCGGCTGGACGCGTTCTTCGACGGCGAGCTCGCTGCGCTCGACCGCGTTCCGCTCGAGCTCCGGGGCACGCCCTTCCAGCGGGCGGTGTGGGAGGCGCTGTGCAAGGTGCCCGCCGGTCGGACCACGACGTACGCCGAGCTCGCGCGCGCCGTGGGCGCTCCGGCGGCGGTGCGGGCGGTCGGCGCGGCGAACGGGGCGAACCCGGTGTCGCTCGTCGTGCCCTGCCACCGCGCGATCGGCTCCGACGGAAGCCTGACCGGCTACGCCGGCGGCATGGATCGCAAGCGGTGGCTCCTCGCGCATGAGGGAGCGCGGCTGCTCCACCCGGAAGGCGACTAGATCGGGGTCTGGTGCAGGTAGGCGCGCAGACCCTGGATCTCCTCGTGCTGTTCTTCGATCTCGTCTCGGAGCAGATCGCGCATCGAGAGCATCGCGACGAGATGGCCGTGATCCAAGACCGGCAGATGCCGGCAGCCGACGCGCTGCATCCGCTCGAGGCACGCGCTGCGGCTGTCGTCGGGCGTGGCCGTGACGACCTCGCAGGTCATCACGTCGCCGACTGCGGTCCAGACCGGATCGCGGCCTTCTCTCACGATGCGCGTCATGAGGTCGCGCTCGGAGAAGATGCCCACGACGCGCGGGCCCTCCACGATCGGGATCGCCCCGACGCGGGCCTCGGTCATGACCTGGACGACCTCCATGACGGTGGCCGCCGGCGTTGCGGTGATGAGATGGTGGGGCCGGATCACGTGTCGGATGGCGTGCACGGGGCACCTCCCGACCGCCGGGCGGTGGAGGCCGCTCCGATGGGCGCGCAGCAGGGGGTCCCGGGGCGCCCGGCGGAGCGGATCGGGCGGTCGCCCCCATCGAACCACGGAATGTGTGCCGAAGGCAACCCCTCTCTCGGGGGTCGCGGCGCGCTCGCGCCCTAGGCGCCGCGCACCATCCGGAGGTAGAGCCGTGCGTCCTCGCGCGAGGGCTCCTGGCGGACGACGCTCTCCCACTCCTGGATCGCCTCCGCCGTGCGGCCGAGGCCGTAGTAGGTCACGCCGAGCTGCACCGCGGACGCGAGATACCCCGGGTTCGCACGGAGCACGCGCCGGAACTCCTGGGCGGCCTGGTCGGGCAGTCCGGTCTCGCGGAGCGCGACGCCCAGGCGGTGCCGGATGTCGTGGAAGTCGGGGCAGCGATCGAGCGCCTTGCGGTACGCCTCGATCGCGTCGCGCAGCTCGCCAACCTCGCGGTAGGCGTCGCCGAGCGCGGCCTGCAGGTTCGCGAGCTTGCCGCGCGTCGTGGGATCGACGAGGCCTTCGCTCGCGGCGAAGCGCCGCGGCGTCGCGGTCGACAACTCCTGGGCGAGGGCGCGCGAGCGCTCGAACTCCCCGCGCTGCTCGTAGACGGAAACGAGCGCGAGCGTCGCTTCGGCGTAGCCGGGGTTGATCCGGACGGCGTGCTCGAGGCTCTGCGCCGAGCTCTCGAGATCGCCGCGGCGCTCGTGCAGCAATCCGACCATGTAGTGGACGTCGGCGAAGCCCGCCCGCGTCTCGAGGAGGCGATTCAGGTGCTCGAGCGCGCCGTCCAGGTCGCCGCGCTCGAAGCTCTGGCGACCGAGCTGGTATCGCTCGCGCTCTTCCGGGCTGAGCTCGCGTGCTCGGAGCATCTCCGCGGGCGCGGCGCCGGGATCAGTTCGCCGCGGGGACCAGGTCGGCCGCCTGCCTGGCGACGTCGCTGCCTTCGTAGTTGCGGAGGATGACCTCGAAGATGCGCTGCGCTTCGTCCTCGAGATTCATCTTCGTGTAGCAGACGCCCAGCTGATAGAGCGCCTGCGCATCGAGCCCGAGGCCGGGGTACTTGTTCAGCACGCCGCGATAGCGGTCGGCCGCCGACTGGTACTCCTCGCGGTCGAGGTAGAAGGCCGCGATCAACATCTCGTGGTCTGCGAGGCGCGTGCGCAGCTCCTTCCAGAGCTTCTCACCCTCGGCGGCTTGCGGCGAATGCGGATAGCGCGCGAGGAGCTGGTCGAGGAAGCCGAGGGCCTGACGGGTCGCGGTCTGATCGCGGCTCGCGTCCTTCGACTGCTTGTAGTGGCACATCGCTGCACGCATCAGGGTGTAGGGCACCTGCTCGTGCTGCGGGTGGAGATCGCCGAAGTCGCGGTAGTAGGAGAGGGCCTCTTCGTACTTCTCGTCGTCGTAGTACGAGTCCGCGATCTTGAGCTCGGCCAGCACCGCGTAGTCGCTGTAGGGGTAGTTGTCGATGATCTGCTGGAAGGTCTCGATCGCCTTGGCGTGCTCACCATTCGGGATCACCCAGAGCGTCTTGGCGGGACCTTCGAGCTGCGTCAGTCCCTTCCGATAGAGCTCTTCGGCCGAGGGCGTCTCCTCGCTCACCGGCGCCGTCGACGCGCAGGCGAAGGCGAACAGGATCGCACCACCGAGACCGAGAAGACCCAGCTTCTGCTTCGTGGTCTGCCCCATGACGTCGTCACCCCCGACAGATGGATCGGCAAGTGCGCAAACTACTCGACTCCGTCCCCGCATGTCAATTTGCTAAGGTGCCGAAAACGCAAGGAGGAATGACCGTGGTTCACGAGCACCTCGCCAGCCATCGACTCGATCGCCGGCTGCTCCGGCGCCGCAATTGGGTGAGTGCCCCGGAGCTCGAGAAAGAGCTCAACGCGCTGCCGGACGTGACGGACAAGATCCGCATCGAAGAGGAGCCGCCGGCCCCGGAGGAGCCCACCGGCGACTGATCTTCCCCGGGGGGATCAGCGGATCTGCTTCAGGCTCTTGATCTGCCACTGCCCGTCACTCCGCTCGATCAGCTGGGCCCGCAGCTGGTCCGGGGGTCTGGCGGTCCCGTCGCATGCCAGCACCTGCGTGAAGTCGATCGAGGCCCCCGGGCTGGCGGGCTCCGCCGCGCGCGCATCGATCCGGACCGCGACCTGCTGGCACTCCCGGAAGAGCCGGACGAAGCCGCTCGTCAACTCTGGAGACATCGGCCAGACGCCCTGGAGACTGACGATGTTTCTGGCCTCCAGCGCCTCCTTGTAGCGCTCGATCGCGCGGCTGGGCCCGCCCGGGGGGCCCCGCAGGGTCGCGACCTCGGACGGCTGTTTGGAAGGAGGCGGGGGCGAGGAGGGCGCGACGGAGGCCCGAGCGCCCGCCGCCGCCTGGTCGGGGAGGGGCTCGGCCGGCCGGACGCGCGCGAGCGTGGGGGGCGCGGGCGGCGGGCCGAGGTCCTGCTCCGACTTCCTGGCGCGATCGAAGAGGTCACGCGCCCGCGTGTAGCTCATGGTGGCCTGGGGCGCGTCCGTCTTGCCGAGCGCGTCGTCGCCCTGCGCGAGCGCCTCCTGGCCCAGTTCGCACAGGCGACGAGACTCGTCTCCGTGCAGGGCGGTGCAGTCCTTCCCGTCCAGCACGATCCGCCGCGCCTTGCGCACGCCGTCCCCGACGCCGCGCGCCACGCCCACCGCCTTGCGCGCGGTCTGTTGCGCTGCGGCGTAGGCGGCCTTCGCTTCGGCGTAGCGCCGCGCCGCTTCCCCGAGCTGCTGCTGGTCGAAGGCGTCCTGCGCCGCTCCGCGCAGTCGATCGCCGCGGGCGAGCTCGGCGTCCGCGCTCACGAGCGCTCCGTCCCGAAGGGCCGCGTCCCGCGCAGTCTCCGCGGCGACGGCCGCGGCCATCGCATCGCTCGACGCGGCGTCCGCGCGGCTCAGCGTCTGCCAGCGCTGGATCGCCCGGGTGTACTCGGCGGCCGCTTCGGTCCACCGCTGCGCTGCGAAGAGGGCGTCCGCCGATGCGAGCGTCGGCGCCAGCGAGGCGTTCTCCGGCAGCTGCCTCGCCTCGGCCCGTGCGCGCGCCGCGGGTGCGATCGCGGCGGCGTCCTGGAAGGCCTTCTGCGCACGGCCGTACGCGTCCCGCGCGTCCAGGAAGCGACCCGCCGCGCGCGCGCCGTCGCCGCGCGAGAGCTGCAAGCGGCCTTCGGTGAGCGCGCTCTGGTGCTCGGCGCCCTGCGCCGGGTCCGCCAGCGCCTGCCGCTGCGCCTCGAGCGCGCCCTCCCGGCCCGTGCGCGCGAGCTCCGGCCATTGGTCCTGGAGCGTGCGCTCGAGCGAGCGCACGCTCGTCAGCGCCTCGCCGGCGCGCGTCGCGCGCGCTGCCTGCGCCACCGCGCCGTCGCATGCGAGTGTACCCGGCGCCGGCGGTCCGCCCACGGCCGCGAGGCTCGCCTGGATGCGCGCCCACGCTTCGGGCCGCAGCTGCCCGGCGCCTCCCGCATCCAGCGCCGCTGCGGCCGAGGCTGCAGCCTGCGCGTCCGCGTCCGCGCGTGCGGCGAGGTGCTCAGCGAGGAGGCGTGCGCACACCGTGTCGTACTGCCGGATCGCCCCAGGGAGCATCGCCAGCGCTCCGGCCTCGTTGCCACGCCGGATCTCCGCCTGCGCGAGCTCCTGCATCCGGACGCCGTCCTCCAGCTCGGGTCGGAGCGCGGCCAGCAGCGGCGTCGGCGGGCTCTCGAGCTCCGCCACGGCCGCGACCGCCTCGCTCGCCTTGCGCTCGAGCTCGTTCGCCTGCCGCAGCACGGCCTGCGGGTCGAGGCGTGGCGGGCGGCTCATCCACCAGAACGTGGCCCCGGCGACGGCGAGGACGCCGAGGGCCGCGATCGCGACACGCGCGGGCGACAATCCCACGGTCGCCTCGTCGCCGGCGATCGCCTCCTCGAGCGCGTCGTGCATCTCGCGGGCGTCGGCGTAGCGGCGGCTCGCGTCGAGGTCGCAGGCGCGCCGGATCAGGCGGGCGACCCCGCGCGGCACGTTCTTCGGGAAGTGGAACACCAGCTGCTTGCCGCTGTGGATCAGGGAGCCCATGTACATCAGCACGTCGTGGCCGCTGGTCGAATCGAGCCCCTTGATCTCCTCGTACACCGTGTGACCGGTCAGCACCTGGTAGAGCGTGAGCCCGAGCGAGAAGACGTCGCTCTGCGGTCCCACCGTCTGCCCGCGCGCCTGCTCGGGCGACATGTAGAGCTCGGTGCCGATCGCCGTGTTCGTGCGCGTCCGGCCGGACTCGCCGCGCACGCGCGCGATCCCGAGATCGCCGAGCTTCCCGAGCCCGTCTCGCGTCACGAGGATGTTCGACGGCTTGATGTCCCGGTGCACGATGTTCGCGTCGTGCAGCGCCGAGAGACCCTTCAGCGCATCGAGGAACAGCGGGCCCGCCTGATCGATCGGAAGCGGCCCCTGCTCCTGGATCAGCTGCTGCAGGTTCGGCCCGTCGATGAGGGACATCACGTAGTAGTGACAGCCGGTGGGAGCGTCGCGCCCGAACTCGAACACGGTGATGAGGTTCGGATGGTCGAGCCGCGCGAGCAGCATCACCTCGGCCTGGAAGCGCAGCAGCTCGTCCCCCGCCGCCGCCGTCGGCTTCAGCACCTTGAGCGCGCGCCGCGCGTCGAACCGCGGGTCGACGACCTCGAAGACCCAGGCGAAGCCGCCCTCGGCGATGAATCGGACCACCGGGTAGGGCCCGACCTGCCGGAGCGACAGCGGGTCCATGGGGCTACCGACCGGGCTCCCGGGGCGCGGCCCGAACGGGCGGCTTCGCGGGGGGCGGGTTCGCCGGCGCAGCGTTCGCGGGCGCCGGGGCGAGCGCCGGCGCGGGGGCGGCGATGGCCGCGCCGGGCGCGCCCTCCCGGAGACCGTAGACGACGGCCCAGAGGAACAGCGCGAGCACCATCACCGCCAGCAGCAGGAGCGATGCGATCGCGACGCGACGGATCTGCTGCTGCCGCTTCTCGATCGACGTCGCCGCGAGCGCGCGCTCCCAGTCCGCGCGGCTGGCGCTCGCGTCCTTCGCCGGCGCGGCGGCCGCCCGCTCGCTGCCGTCGGGAATCCACGCGACCTGCACCGTGACGTTGTCGGGGCCCCCGTGCTGGATGGCCAGGTCGACGAGCGTCCGCGCGGCGTCGCCGGGTCGCTCGCGCAGCAGCGTGCTCACGACTTCCGCTTCCGGCACGCAGCCCCAGAGTCCATCGGAGCACAACAGGAAGCGGTCGCCGGGAAGGGCCGGGACGCTGCGGATCTCGACGTCGATTCCGGGCTCCCCGCCGATCGAGCGCAACACCTCGTTGCGTCGCGGGTGCACCGCGGCTTCGTCGGCCGTGATGAGCCCCCGCCGCTGGAGCTCCGCAACGTACGAGTGATCGGCCGTGAGGGGGATCATCTTCCCGCCGCGCAGCACGTAGGCGCGGCTGTCGCCGACGTGCGCGATCCAGGCGCTGCCCGAGGACGCGATGAGGAGCGCCACGCCGGTGGTGCCCATGCCGGCGTACTGCTGATCGGAGGCGGCCGCCTGGAGGATCCGGTCGTTGGCGACCTCGAACGCGTGTCGCAGCGCGGCCTCGGGCCCGTCCTTGCTCGCGCCGATAACCTCGCCGATCGCCTGCACGGCCATCCGGCTCGCCACCTCGCCGCCCTGGTGACCGCCCATCCCGTCGGCCAGCACGAGCATGCGGTACGCCGCTCCGTCGGCGAACTCTCCGCAGGAATCCTGGTTCGTCGCTCGGACGCGGCCCACGTGCGTGAGGGACGCGGTCTCGATCGTGGCGGGATCGATGTCCGTCATCGCTCGAACACGAGGTCGATGTCCGCGATCTTGATGCGGTCACCGGGGCGAAGGGGGCTGGTCTGGACCGACGTTCCGTTCACCTGCGTTCCGTTGCTCGACCGCAGGTCCTCGATCGACACGCGCTGCCCGTTCACGTGGACCTCGGCGTGGTAGCGCGACACCGTGCTCGACGGGATCGCGACGTCGTTGTCCGGGAGCGAGCCGATGCGGATGCGTCCGGTGCGCAGCGGAATGCTCTCGCCTGCGCGCGCTCCCGCCACGAACACGAGCCGTCCGGCCGGCCGCCGGCTGAGCACGATCCAGACGCCGAGGCCGACGGCGAGGACGGCGACGGCCCCGCCCGCGGCGAACGGCCAGACCGGACGGCGGACGAGCGGGTAGAGCACCGAGCGCGCCTGCTTCACGCCGCCCGCTCCCACCTCGACCCGGTGGGTCTTGCCGTCGAGGTTCGAGGTGAACCGGGCGACGTAGCTGTTCAGGATCTGATCGGAGACCTCGTCGTAGAACGACGCGAGCGTTCCCCCCGTCGTGGCGTCGGCGAAGGCCCCGCCGGTCTCCTTCGAGAGGCGCTCCAGGATCGGAAGGCCGCTGCGTCCGAAATTCGCGTACCCGATCGTGTAGACCAGGATCCGGGGACGAATTCCGTCGCCCTGCGCGAGCGTGATCACGTCCTCGAGCGAGTGCTGGCTCCCGCCGTCCTTCCCGTCCGAGAGCACGATCGCGAGCTGCCGCCGCGGGAGCTCGGCGCCCTGACGCAGCAGCTCGATGGCGCGGTACATGCCGTCGTACACGCCCGTCGACATCGACACCGAGTCGGCGTCGATCGTCGAGAGCCGTTGACGGGCGTCGGCCTTGGACATCGTGAAGGGCGCCACGACGTTCACCGCGCCCGCGAACGTCACGATCGCAGCGCGATCCTGCGGACGGAGCTGATCGAGGAACGCCGCGGCAGCAGCCTTCGCCTGTGCGAGCGGATCGCCCATCATGGTCCGGCTCACGTCGATCGCGAGGACGACCGCGACGCCTCGGTCCGTGCGGTCGAGGCGCTCGAGCTTCACGCTCTTCCGGTCGAGCGGCCTGCCGTCCTCGAAGATCTGGACGTCCACGTCGCGAAGGTCATCGACCGCCTTCCCGCGGGCGGTCTGCGCGCGCAGGTACAGCTCGATCGCGCGATCCGGTCCGACGCCCGCCTCGACGTCGTCGAGCTCGAGCCGCTCGACGTGATCGAGCCCGCCCGCGTCGCTCCCGGCGTGCACGGAGCTCGCGAGGGCCACCCACGTCAGCGCGAAGACGGTCACTGACACCCGGATGAGACGCACGGCTATGCGACGGTGCGGAACCGGAACGTGGTCTTCCCGAGCCGCAGGAAGTCTCCGTCCTTGAGCTCCGTGCCCTCCGTCCGCTCGTCGTTCACGAAGGTCGGATTCTTGTCGCTCATCGGTGCGACCACGAAGAGCCCCTCGGAATGCACCAGCTTGGCGTGCGTGCGCGAGATCCACTCGCTCGGGAGGACGATCGCGCACTGCTTGTCACGGCCCATCAGGCTCTCGCCGTCCGGCACGCGGAACACCTCGCCCTCGAGCTCGCCCTCGACCGCCACGAGGACGCCGACGAGCTTGCCGCCCGGGAGGTTGAGCGCCGTGTGGTACTTCGTCTCCCCGGCTCCGGTGGAGCCGGCGCGGCCCTCGCGCGCGGGGCGCGGAGCGGCGACGGGCCGATCCCACGCGGGCGCCGGGGGCGGGAGCACCGGCTCGGGCCGATCGAACGTGGGCTGGGGCCGGAGCTCGGGCGCGGGCGGGACGTAGGCCGCCGGTCCGGCACCGGGGGCGCCGCCGGGCGGCCCGAACCCGCCGGGGCGCGGAATCGACTGCGTGGGAACGTCGGCGCGGCGCTGGGGGAGGGGGCCGCGACGCACTCCGCTCGGCCGGGCTGCCTTCTTCTTCTTGAACATGCCGCGGAGCGAGTCGAGGAACCCCAAGACACCCTCCCGAAGTTGCCGCCGCGTCCCCCGCCGGCGACTGCGGCGGCGGAAACACCGTGCCGTAACCCTAGGATACTCCTCCGCGCCGGGCGATTAGAAGCCCGCGCTGGCGAGCGTCTCTTCGGTCGGCAGGCCCCCCTCGCCCGAGATTCCCGCGGCGATGAAGCGCGCCACGTACTCCGCCGTCTCCTTCGGGAGGCGGTCGTTCTCGACGAGCTTCCAGTAGGAGCGGTCTTCGAAGGGATCGGACATCTGCCGCAGCGCCGCGCGCACGCCGTTCTCCCCCTTGTTGTACCCAGCGAGCACGAGCAGCAGGTCGTCCGCGCCGAACTCGAGGGCGAGCTGGTTCAGGTAGCGCGCCGCCTCCTGGGTCGAGCGGCGGGGATCGGTGCGCTCGTCGACGCGGTCGTCCACGCGCAGGCCGAAGCGGCGCGCCGTGCCGGGCATGAACTGCCAGAGGCCCACCGCCCCGGCGTGGCTCCCGATGTCGGTCTGGTAGCCGCTCTCGATCATCGACAGGTAGTGAAGGTCCTCCGGCATCTTCGCCCGTCGGAGCTCGAGCTTCATCATCGGCACGTGGCGTTCGCCGCGTTGCAGCGACCGCTCGAAGAAGTCGTGCTCCGCGCGGATGCGCTGCCCGACTTCTTCGTAGAACCAGGGCGGCACTCCGTCCGGGCTCTGCCGGAGCGCGACGAGGAAGAGGCCGACGCGCTCGTGGATGCAGTCGCGGATCTGCTCCGGGGGCACCTGGTCGAGCCGACACGCCGCCTTCGGCCGGGTGCCGGAGCGGGCTTCCGGCACCGGCTCCGGCGCGACGGCCTCCTCGAAGACGCTCGCATCGATCGCGTTGTGGTAGACGTCGGGCAGGTCGACCTCGCGATCGAGCTCGTCGCCGACGAGCTGGCCGAGCCGCTCCATCGCAACCTGCATCACCTGCTCGCGCGGCACGTCGTCGAGCTTGCCGTTCGAATACAGCACCCGCGCCGCCGCCTTGAGCCGCTTCTTTGCGAGCGGCCACTCGCGCCGCTCCGCGGCCTGGAGACCCTCGGTGGCGATCTGGGTGGCCTCGGCGTCGACGGGATCGGGGCCGCGGAACGCGAGCCGCCAGACCAGGACGCTCGCGAGGACCGCGAGCACGGCGACGCTTGCGAGAACGAAGACACGGCCGCCCGACCCTTCGTCGTCGGTCTCCTCCCCCTCGTCGAACGCGTCTCCGAGGGCGAGGTGCTCGAGGACCTGTGTGCCCTCGTCGGCGACCTCGGTGATCTCGAATGCGAAGCGCGCGGTCTCGGCGAGCTCGAGCACGTCGCCCGAGGCGAGGAGCGCCGGCGCCACCAGCAGCTCCCCATTCAGCGTGGTCCCGTTGGCGCTTCCGAGGTCGGCCGCAATCCACCCCTCGCTCGAGCGCCGGACGAGCAGGTGCTGGCGGGAGACGCGGGCCGACTCGATCACGACCGCGCACGCGGCGGGATCGCGGCCCACCAGCACGTCTGCGTCGCCGAGCGGTGTCACCGACAGCCGGCGACCGCCTTCGATGTGTACGAGCCGCGCGCCCATGGCTGCTACTCCACGTAGCGCCGATCGCTAGCGGACGCTGCCGGTGGGCACCTCGACCTCGACCACCGTGGAGGCGCCGATCGAGCCGGACACGTAGCCGTCCACGCGCGCCCGGCTGCCGGTCCGGTAGACCTCGATGATCTCGATGCTGGCGATCGGCCGGCCCCGGTCGAGAAGCCGCCCCCGCATTCCCGTCTGCACGCCGCGCTGCGCCCCGAGATCGATGATCACGGCGCCGACCTTTCCGCCGGTGGCGTCCTCGACCTCGATCACCGTCCCCGTCAGCTTCTCCACACGCGGCGCCGGCGCGGGCTGAGTGGCGGCGGGCGCGGGCTTGCGGGGGGTGGGCTTCCTCTTCACCGGGGGCGGCGGCGGGGGCGGCGGGTCGGCCGTGAAGTTCACCCGCACCTCGTAGCCGAACGCCACGCTGCCGGACGCCGCCTCGATCGCCACGAAGTACATGCCCGGCCGATCGGCGTGCGCCTGGAGCCCGGTGAGCGGCCCCTTCCCGCTCCTCGCGTCGCCGAGCTTCGTGCCTTCGCCGTCGGTGAGGAAGACGGTATAGGGCGGCACCGGCTCCTCGTCCCGGCTCGTGGACACGATCTCGATGCTCACCTTGCCCGGGTCGGGCGCCTCGAACTTGAAGAAGTCGATGCAGTCGCCGTCGTCGCAGAAGAGGCCGTCGGACTTCCACGTCTCGAGCGGGATCTGCGTGGCGCCGCCAGGCTCGCCGTCCAGGTCGGGCGGCTTCGCGCACGCCAGCGGGAGGGTCAGCGACGCTGCGAGCGCCAGCGCCTTCAGGGAGCGTGAGATGCGCGACACGATTCAGTTCCGCGTCGAGGAAGGCGGCTCGGTGTGAGCGATTGCGCGCACCGATTCGCCGCTCTTGAGCAGGTAGTCCGCCAGCACCGTGATGCCCTCCTGGGGATATTCGAGCGTGAAACGGAGATGACCCCGACCGACCTCGGTCGCCTGCTGCAAGAAGGCCGGCAGGGCGAGCGGCCCGCGCTCTTCGAGCCTCGGCTGGAGCTCGCGCTCGCCGGCGCCCTCGCGCACCCACACGCGCAGCGACACCTCCTGACAGTCCGGCGTCCACTGGAAGGTGTGGGATCCGCTGCCCTCGCGGTAGGTGAAGGTCTCGACGCCGTCGGGGCAGGTGACGCGCAGGTCGCGCCGCGACACGAGAACGTTGGTGCCGCCGTTCACCTGGGACGGCACGCCCTCGAGTCGCACGGCCGTCCGCGTCGCCTGGTTGCCGCCGCCGAAGAGCGCGTCCTGGAGACCCTGCGCGGAGCGCAGCCACTCCAAGAAACCGGGCCCGAGCGTGAGCGCGCGGTCCTCGAGGATGGGCTTCGCCCGGCCGTCCGCGTAGAAGAGGTCGAGCACCTCCTTGTGGAATCGCTCGAGCTCGCCGTCCCGGGGCGCGTACAGGCTGCGAATCTGCGTCTCGGTCAGATCGCCCGAGAACCGGTCGCCGATCCGCTCCGTCCAGCGCCGATCGATCTCGGTGCTCGCGCTCTCGAGCACGGCCGAGAATCCGTTCAGCACGGGCATCGAGAGGATCTGGCGCAGCTGCTCCGCTGCCTGGGGATCCGCGCCGAGCGGAACCATCTCCCGGACCAGGTCGAGCGCGCTCTTGAACGAGCTCGTCTCGCGACGCGCCACGCGCTGCGCCAGCTCCAGCGCGGCCTCCGGCTGCGCCTCCGCCGTCTCGACGTCCGCCTGCACGGCATCGAGCGCGGCGACGTAACGCGGCCACGGCGGTCCGGCCTTGGCGTCGGGCGCCGCCTGCTCGGAGCGCGCGCTGCGCAGCGCCGCGAGCCAGCTCGGCTCCGGTCCGGTACGGGGCAGGTCGACGCGCGTCTGGGACTCGATCTGGTCCACGAGCTTCACGTAGGGAGAGGTGCGCACGGCCGGGTCGGCCGAGGCATGGAGCGGCACGCCCATGAGGTAGCGCCGCCAGCTCCCGTCGAAGCGCGTCACGTAGCCGCGCCGGAAGGAATCGAGCGTCGTCGGGGTTGCGCCGCCCGCGTGCTCCACGGCCGTGATCAGCTTCTTGACGAGCGCATCCCACGTCTGCCGCGTGTACGTGCCGGAGACGGATGACTCGGCGCCTCCCTCCGGGAGACCTACTTCGGTGTAGCGCACCGGGGCATGCCCCTCGGCGTTCGACTCGCTCCACTGCTCCAGACGGTCGAGGTCGAGCAGGGTGGCCGCGGCGCGGTCGAAGACGTCGCGCTCCTGCTGGAGGCGGCGCGTCAGGTGGTCCTCCGGCGCCCAGCGCAGCCACGCGTCGTAGGAGGTGTCGAAGGTCTCGGGTGGAGCCGCTCCCACCTTCGACTTGACGAAGCGGTCGAGCGTGGGCCTCGCCTCGGGCGCGAGCGCGCCGCGGGCCTCGATCCAGGACACGTCGAGGGCGAGCTCGGCGAGGGCGTCGAAGGCACCGCTGTCGAGGCGCTGCGCCACGCGCAGCAGCTCCCCCTTGGTCGGCTCCTCGAAGTCCCGGCCGAACGCCCACACGTAGGTGTCGCGCGCGCGGTCGATCGCCATCCGGAGGTTGCCTCCGAGGCCGAGGCGCCGCAGGAGGCGCGGCTGCTCGACGTCCTCGGCTTCGATCGTCTGGCGCAGGCGGTCGACGGAGCTGGCGCCGGTCCCGTCCAGCACGGCCTGGGCGTCGCTCGAGAGGCGCTGGATGGCGCCATAGTTGCCGAAGAACGGGATGCTCCAGAGGAGCGCTGAGGCGAGCGTGAAGACCGAGCCCACCGCGATCACGACGCGGCGCGAGCGCGGACCGAGGCGCTGCGTGGGAAGCGCCAGCTCGCGATCCTCGAGCAGCATGTCGCGGAAGAGGGCGCGCACGAAGATCCCGTGCGCCGGACCGCGTCCGTCCACGGGCGTGCGGGCGTGCGCGAACCCGAGACGGGCTGCGACGCCGGGCACGGTCTCGCCCTCGCGCCGCGCGCTCGTGAAGTAGACGCCGCGAAGGAACGGCGTGTCGTCGTAGCGGGACGGGGCGAAGGCGCGCCGCAGGAACGACGCAAACACGCGGGAAAGCTCGTCGAACTCCTGCGGGAAGGTGAACAGCTTGCGCCGCCGCTGCGCATCTCCTTCCCGCAGGAGCAGCTCCGGCAGCACCGCATCGAGACGATCGCGCACCGCCGTGAAGCCCCGCATCGCGGCGTCGCCCGCGTCGGCGAAACGACGCTCGGAGTTCGTCCAGCCGAAGAGCTCGACGAGCCGGGAGGGCGAGAGGGCGCTCGCAAGCTCGACGAAGCCGTCCACGAGGTCGGTCTTCGTGATCACGATGTAGATCGGAGCATCGACGCCCAGCTCGTCGGTGATCTCGTTGAGATTGCGGCGGAGCTGGCGCGCGTCCTCCTCGAGCGCGTCCGCGCTCCGACCCAGGAGGCTCGTCACCGGAATCGTCACGACGATCCCGTTCACCGGACAATCCGGCCGCGCGCTGCGCACGAGACGCAGGAGCGTGTGCCACTCGGGGTCCTGCTCGGATTGCGCGTAGCGGCCGGCGGTATCGAGCAGGATCGCCTCGTTCGCCAGCCAGAAGTCGCAGTCGCGCGTGGGTCCCGGCGCGGGCAGACGCGCGAACTCCGCCGGCAGCTCGAGGCCCGATTCGTGGAGCAGCGCGCTCTTTCCCGAGCCCGGGTTGCCGACGACGAGATACCAGGGCAGCGCGTAGATGCCGTCGCGCCCGAGGCGCGACTTGCGCAGCTCCTCCAGCATCCCGCGGAAGCGGTCCCCGATCCGCGAGCGCGACGCGACCTCGGCGTCGGTCGCCGCGCGGCTCGCCACCTCCTCGTCGTCGTCGACGCCGCGAACGCGGCGCTGCGCCTTCTCCTGCCGGAAGAGCATCACGACGAGCGCGGCCACCAGTCCGATGAGGGCGACGCCGAGCGCCACCAGGATGGGAACCAGCCAGCTCACGCCGAAGATCGCGCGCGCGCCCGCGGCCAGTCCCACGATCGCCGCGGCGCTGACGAGCGGGATCGCCAGCTTGGGGTTCACCGCGACCTGGAGCCATTTCGGGAGCTGGAGGTTCATGACGCCGGGGGGAGCGGCACGCGCTCGGCGGCGGCGTGCAGGACCCACCAGAGCGCACCGAAGACGCCGACCGTGCAGAGCACCACGGCGATCAGCACGGGCCAGACGCGCGCGCGCCGCGACGGCGGGAGACGGATCGCCGTGTCGTAGGCGGGCGGAGCCAGCCAGTCCTCGCGTCCGAGCTCCATCGCGCGACCCGACACGCGCAGCAGGTCGTACTGCTGCTGCACGATCGCGCGCCGGTCGCCCTCGTGGCCCATGTACTGCCCCTCGAAGCCGAGCAGGAGACACAGGAAGTAGATCTCGCGCGGGGCGATCTGGTCGGCGCGCAGCCGCGCCAGATGATCGTAGAACTCGTTGCCGGCGCGGTTCGTGCGGAAGAGCTGCACCTGGAGCGGCTCGCGCTGCCAGTCGTCGCGCCCCGACCATCCGGACTTCAGGATCATCTCGTCCGCCCACGCCACCAGCGCGAAGCGGCCCTCCTCCAGGTCGGCCGGCGGCAGGCCCCGCGCGTCCGGATCGCGCATCACCCCGTCGAGCAGGGCGAGGATCTGGCTCCGCAGCGAGGACGGCGACGCGTAGCTCGCCTCGGGCGACGACTGGAAGAGCAGGACGGTGTTGAAGAAATCGCCGGCGATGCGTCCGAGCGTGCGGCCGGTCGTGGGCACGGCTCAGGCCTTCGGAATGACGACGTACAGCCGCACGTCGGCGTTCTCGAGCTTGCCAAGCGAGAGGCCGAAGCAGAACTCGTCCTTGACCTTCGACCATCCCTGTCCGTGCGGGTCGACCTTGAAGTACTCGAAGCCCGCCCGCGCGGCGATCTCGGTCGGCGCGGCCGGCATGTGCTCGAGCCGGAGACCCTTCGTGTTCAGCATGACGAGCGGCGGCACGCCGCGGCAGGAGCTCGCCTTGCCGAACTCGGCGACGTGTTGTGCGAGCTGCTTCGAGTCCATCGCGGCCTTGATGGCCAGGAAGAACGAGTTGCGGGGGTCCACGCGCTCGACGTTCAGGTCGTGGGTCGCGTAGTACTTCTTGGCGGGATCGAAGGGCATCGGCAGCTCGTGGAAGTTGGTCGGGACGGCCTCGCCGAGCTGGGCGTCGATGAACTCGATCAGCGCGTGGAAGCAGCCGTACAGATCGTCGTGATCGTAGAGCGGCAGCTCGGCCGCCTCGAGCGCGTTGAACGCCGCGAGCGAGCCCGCGGTCTCCACGAGCGCGGAATAGAGATGGAACGGCCGCGTGTCCCCGGTGGACATCACGTGCCGGAGGACGGGCGTCATGCGCGCGAGCGTATAGCGCATCCACATCCGCGGGAGATCCGCGATCGCGATCGTGGCGGTCCGCCCGGCCACGACCCGCACCCGCGCCGCGATCTGCGATACGCAGCGCGTGACCTCGTCGAAGAGCGGAGGGAAGGCCTGCATCGCGAGCAGCGGTGGGCAGTAGGTGGTGGAGAGCGCGAACGGCGCCTTCAGCTCGCCGGTCGCGCGGATCTCGCCGAGCTTCATCGCCTCGTGCACCTCGAGGTCGTGCTCCTGGCCGTCGAAGAAGATCCGGAGGTTCGGGTAGACGAGCTCGACCGGCGTCACGAAGCCGCCGCGATGGAGATCGGGCAGCTCCTCCGGCAGCACGATCCAGCGTGCGTCGCGGGCGACCGCCCCGCCGTCCTCGCCCGCCGCTGCGTTGGGCTCGGTAGGCGAGAGATGGCGCAATCCGAGATACACGGAGAGGTGTTCGGCGGCGGGATCGAAGTCGCGCGTCTCGATGAACGCGTTGCCGGGGTAGCGCACGATCGTGCCGCCCGGCAGCACCGCGTCGAGCTCCTGGATCGCCACGCGGTGATCGTTCAGCGCCTCCTCGTCCAGGACCAGCCTGCGCACGCCCCAGTGGAACGGGTTCACGGCGCGCAGGTGGTACGCGAGCCGGGACTCGCCGTAGAGCTCGTTCTGCTGCAGGTGCTGCGGCCGGAGGAACATCCCCTCGGACCAGGCGACGGGATTGAGCCGACGCGTCGTCATGGCGCGGTCCGGACCGTCACTTCACCAGCAGGTCGCGTGCGGAGAGGACGACCGAGGGACGCGGTCCCTCCTCCGGGCACTTGGCCGCCAGGGAAGCCTTGCGCACTCCCGGCGGATCACCCGGGGCCCGGTAGTAGTCGGCGAGGAGACCGACGTGCGTCGTGTTCAGGGGAAATTGCTCGTCGAACACGATCTCCTGGCCGGGCGCGACGGTCAGCTCGCGCGGCTTGCCCACGGCGCCGGTGAGCCCTGCGCCGCCGACCAGGTCCTCCACGTTCGCGGCGTCGAACGCGAGCGCCGACTCCAGGGGGTAGACGTAGAGCACGACCACGTGGGACTGGCCATCGTAGAAGTTCAGGCTCGAGCTCGCGTTCAGCGTGAAGCACACCTGTGCGTAGGTCTTCGGCGGGGGCTTGGAGCAGGCTCCGTCCCCCCCCACGACCGCCAGCACCAGAAGAGCGGCGCGCAGCGCCCGCGTCGACGCGCGTCGCCCGGGCCTCCAGCCCGGCCGCTCGCGCGCGCGCTCTGCCACCGGCCACCGAGCTCGGCCACCGAACCGCAACATCCCGGTACTCCGCGGGCCTCATCGGGGCTTCGCGGGCGACGCACCCGCCGTTCGAAGAGACCATACCTTCACCCGGGACACGCGCGTAAGTCAACCCGGGCGTCCTTCGGATCCGGCCCATGCGATACTCGCCGTGGGAACGGTCGCCCGGGAGGTTCCGCCATGTCCAGCGAGCCCGCGCAGCTGCGGATCGTCGCGCTCGGCGACTTTGGCGGCAGCGCCGACGTGCAGGGGAGGCGTCTCCCGCTCGACAAGGAGCGGTTCGAGGAGGTGTTCGCGCGCCTGGCGCCGCGCCTCGCCTTCAGCGTGCCGAATCGGCTCGGGGGGGGCGCCCCCCAGCTCGACGTCGTGCTCCCGCTCGCCCGCTGGCAGGACCTCGCGCCCGCGGGACTCGTCGCGGCCGTCCCGGCGCTCGCGAACCTCCGCACCGCGAGGGGCCTGATCGACGCCGTCGGCAAGGGCGAACTCGCGCTGCACGCGTTCCGCGAGCGCGCGGCGGGGCTGGTTCCGGCGCCGCTCGCCGAGGCGTTGGCGCGGGCGCTCGAGCCCGCAGCCGCCGGGTCCGCAGCTCCCGCGGCGCCGCCGGCCGCGGCCGGGGGCATCGATTCGATCCTCGCACTCGTCGACGCCGGGGATGCGGCGCCGACCGGCGCCCGCGAGACCGCACGGCGCATGCTCGATGCGCTCACGGCGCGTCGCCCGGGCCCCGGGGCCGCGGAGCGCAGCGCCTCCGCGGAGGCGGGGGCGGCGCTCGACGCGGTGCTCGCCGCGCAGCTCGACGAGATCGTACACGCGCCCGAGGTGCGCGCGCTCGAAGCGGCCTGGCGCGGCGTGAAGCTCCTCGTCGACCGCACCGACTTCCGCAAGCCGATCGCGCTCGAGCTCGTGAGCGCCGCGCGCGACTCGGCCGCCGCCGCCGTCGACGCGCTCGCGAGCGGCGAGGACGCCGACCTCGTGCTCGCGGCGTGGGAGCTCGACGCGTCGGCGCGCGATCTCGAGCTGGCGCAGGCGCTCGCGGAAGCGGGCGAACGGGCGCAGACGCCCGTCGCGGTCGGGCTGGCGCCGGCGTTCCTCGGCCTGTCTTCCTGGCGTGGGCTCGCGAAGGCGCGGCTGCCGCAGTCGACCTTCGACGAGGCGGCCTACACCGCATGGCGTTCGTTGCGCGGCCGCGACGAGGCGCGTTGGCTCGTCCTCCTCGCGAACCGCGTGGCGTTGCGGGCTGCCTACGGGCCGGACGGCGAGCCGGCACGCAGCATCGCCTACCGGGAGACCGGTGACGACGCGGGTCTCGTCGGCAGCGCGGTCTGGGTGCTCGGGAGCGTGGTGACGCGCTCGTTCGCCCGAACCGGAGCCTGCCTCCAGATCTCGGGCTCCCACCATGCGCTGGTACCCGATCTGCCGCTCCTGCCCGCCGGACCGGATGGCCGCCCCGCGCCCGTCGAGGGGGTCTTCGGCAACGAGCGGCGCGAGGACCTCGAGAAGCTCGGTCTCGCGGTCGTCCAGCTCTATCAACGCGACATCGCGTTCCTCGGCAGCGTCCGCACCTTCCGGAAGCCGGAGAAGTACCCCGACGCCGATGCGACCGCCGACGCCGCGCAGCAATCGACGCTCGCATACCAGATCTTCGCGTCGCGGCTCGTGAAGTTCCTCGGCCGGACGCTGGGGGATCTCGTCGGCACGACGGGTCACGACGCCGCCACGTCCGCCCTGCGCGGCGCGATCATCGCGTTCCTGTCCACTCCCGAAGCGCCGCTCGGCCCGGAGCGGGTGGGCATCGCGATGAAGCCCAATCCCAGGGATGCGACGCTCACGGACGTCGCCCTTCGCGTCGGACCGGATCTCACCGTGGCGGGCCGCCCGGTGAACGTGCTGCTGAACTTCTCGCTCCGCCTCTGACTACACTGCCTGGTGCTCGGCGAGCACCCGCTCCACGCGCGTGCGGAGGGGGTCCTCCAGGGCGCTCGCGGCCGCCGGATCGATCACCTCCTCGAACGTCCCGAGGCCGGCCAGCTCCGCGGCGTCGATCATCACCTGCGCCGAAGGGCGCACCGACGGGATCACGGAGCGCACGGTCGGGAGGGGCAGATCGCCGAGTTCCGGCACGCGCCGGGACTCGAGCACGAAACGCAGGCCTGCAAACAGCTTCGCGAGCCCCGGCGTGCGCTCGAGCAGGAGGTGCAGGATGCCGGCGTTCACGATGAACTGGTGGATCTCCGCTTCGTTCCGCGGCTCCTCGCCGGCGAGCATCCGGCCCAGGCTGTCCGCGCGACACGCGCCGGGGTAGGACAGGACCCAGGTCAGCGGCGAGGCGACCCACAGCCGCTTCCGGCCGTCGGGCGCGGTCCACGCCGTCTCCCAGCGCGAGAGCTCGACCTTCACGCGGATCGCGGCGAGCGGGCTGGTGAGCAGATTGGGGCGCAGCTTGAACGGGCGCTCCCGCACCCGGTGGTAGAGCTCGGAAAGCTCGCGGAACGCCTGCGCCGACTCGTGGGTGGACTCCGTGCTCTCGCCCGCGATCGTGTCGCCGAGGAGCCGCTTCGGCCGCAGGAGCGGGGCGAGCGTGTCGAGGTGCCCGCGCAGCTCGGCCTCCAGGAAGTCGGCCAGCGCGCGCGTCGCGCGGCGCAGCTTCAACAGGCGATCGAGGGTGATGCTCGGGTCCTCGGCCATGGGGCGGCACTCCCGTGTGTTCGAGAGGTGTCTTTAGGCGCCGGATCGCGTTCCCGCTACCCCTTCGCGCCCGGCGGCGTCGCCCCGAGCTGGGCCACGAAGCGGCCGAAGAGCTCGACGCCGGGCCAGGTGCGCGTCGCCAGCTCCCGGTGATCCGCGACGAAGCGCGGCAGGAGGGTCAGGGGGACGAGCCGGGGGCGTGTCCCCGTGAGCTCGGCGGTGAGACGGGCGAGCGGCGCCGAGAGCGGGAGGGGCATCGGCACCTTCGCGATCGGCTGGGCGTAGGGATCGGTGCACCAGGCCGCGGGAGACGTGACGTTGTACTCCCGGCACGCCACCGGCCTCTGGGCGTGGATGCCGCAGGACTCTTCCAGGAGGAAGGGGCAGGGCGCCTGCAGCCGGAAGTAGGCGTGCGCGATGCGCAGCACGGGCTCGTCTTCGTAGCTCGGGTCGAGCAGCTCCTCGACCATGCCCTGCTCCTCGAGCATCGCTTCGATCTCGACGAAGCGTCGCAGGGCGGCCTCCCGGCGGTCTCCCGGCATCGCGCCGATGACGTCCGCGAGATGGAAGGCCTCGGGCGGCGACAGCGGGACCATCTGCCGGCAGCACGCGCCGCACCCCGCCCGACAGGACACCTCGCGGCCGGCGGCCGCCTCGCGCCGGTTGGCGCGCGCAACGAGCACCGTGGTGAGCTCGACCGCCGCGGGGACCAGGTCCGCCAGCCGCATCGGGCCCGGATCCACCGCGACGCGTCCCCGGAGCGGGCCGGTCGCCGTCTCGAGCTCGACGGCATAGAGGACGGGCTCGCGGGAGGGACGGGACACGGCGTCAGTCTACAGGACGTCCCGCCACGGGACGCGGCGCCGGTCCCGAAGAGCGGCGCGGGCGCGTCCCCCTCGAAGGGGCCGCGCCCGCGGAGCACTCGAACCCGTGCTCGGGTGGCGCGCTCGCGCGCGCCTCGTCACGCCACGATCTGGAGAGGGATCAACCCGACTTCCAGTCGTCCTCGGTCTGGATCCCACCGTCCTCCCAGGTCCAGATGATCTTGCGATACGTCATCGACAGGTCTTCGAAGTGCGAGTAGTTCGATCGCGAAGAATCCGACGTGATCGGGAACCACTGCTTCATCGACACCAGCACCGCTTCCTCGAGCTTGATCGTGAAGTAGTGCTGCTGTCCTCCCGCACCGGACTGGTCGATTCGGTACCACTTGAAGGTCACGTCCGAGAATCGCTCGCCCTGGCACAGCGCCTGGAAGAGCTTCGGCGACGCCTTGTCGATGCGCTTGACGATGTTCACCGGATGGTGAACCCGCCGACCGCTGGCGAGGCCGGACTGCGGATCGCGCGGAATCGTGACCTCGTGCGAGAACTGCTGGACCAGGCTCGATCCCTCGCGCCCGGTCTGGTCGTCTTCGCCCGTCCACGATCCCCAACCTTCGATCTTGCCCTGATTGACACCTGTGAACCAGACGTAAATCGGGTTCGGCATGACACATTACCTTGTACGGAGAGACGCGGTTTCCCGCGCTTCACGCGACATGGGAGTTGCGGTACCCGTTCCGCCATCCGAGCTCAGCTCCCGCGCGTTCCCCCTGAACCCCTCAGGGTCAACGCCTCCAGGGTGGCTCCCCAGGTCCTAGGACCTCCCCCTGGATGAGTACGGGATACGCCTCTGTAGGACGGCGGTCAAACGAAATCGGCCGCAACCGGGCACGAGCGGCGATCTTGGACGCTTGCGAAATAACGCACGCGGAACACGCAGGTGTGAATCACTTCACACCCGCACGCGAGGCCGCCGTGATACGTGCGGCGCGGTCCGGGCGATCAGCCCGAGCCCGGCCCGGTATACTGGGACGTTGCCTGCCGGAGAGCCTCCGATGTCCGACCCCACCCGCACCCGGTTTCCGATCGACGAGCGGTCCGACCCGCTTTCGCCCGCCGGGGCGAGGCGACAGCGCTCGCAGGGAGCGGAGCGGGACCCCGGCAGCATCCTCGGGAGCTGGCGTCCGATCCGGCGCACCGACCACGCCGCCGAGCTCGCGGGCGACGGCGAGGCTCCGGCACAGGCCGAAGCGGCGCCCGCCGGGAAGACTTCGCCCGAGCTCTCCTGGGTCGGCTTCCGCGTCGTCGACGACGCGACCGGCGACCCGATCCCCGGGGTCGCGCTGAAGGTGAAGCTCCCGAACGGCGAGGTGCGGGACTTCACCACCGACGCCGCGGGGAGGATCGACGTTCGGGACATCCAGCCCGGCGCCTGCACGATCGAGAAGATGGTCGACGATCGCGCGCTCGAAGTCGTGCGGGTCGCGTAGGCCTGGAGCAGCGCCGATGCCCTTCGACAAGCGCGGATCGGCGAAGTCCTACACCGCCCAGGACGGCGACACGCTCGAGAAGATCGCGCAGCGCGAGACGGCTGCCGGGAACGCCGTCACCGCCGGGGAGATCGCCCGCTTCAACTGGGGCACCGAGAAGCCGGAAGAGGTCAACGAGTTCCTGCGCGACGAACTCGGCGCCCGGAAGCGGGGAGAGGACAAGGGCTTCGTGCTCTCCGCGGACGACGAGCCGCGAACCCCCCTGCTGATCCCGCTCGCGTTCCAGAAGGACGGTCTCAACACGGACCGCGTGCATACGCTGCGCGTGAAGACGACACAGGCGCCCGCTCCCCAATTCCTGGAGTGCACCTGCATTCCCGGCGTGACCTTCGAGTTCGACAAGTCGTTCATCCGCCCATCCGTCGTCGACCACATGAAGCCGCTCGAAGAGGCGCTGAAGAAGAACCCCGACTCCCGCGTGATCGTGTTCGGTCACACCGACAAGGTCGGGTCCGATCAGTACAACAAGCTCCTCTCCGAACGCCGCGCGAAGAGCGTGTTCGCGTTCATCACGAACGACGCCGACACCTGGGAGTCGCTCCACAACGAGGAGAAGTGGGGCGTCCGCGCGGTGCAGGAGGTGCTGAAGGATCTCGGCGGCGAGTTCGATCCCGGTGCCGTGGACGGAGTGGATGGCCCGCAGACGAAGGCCGCCGTCCGGAAGTACCAGGAGGCGCGCGGCCTCGCGGTCGACGGCGTCGCGGGTCCGACCACGCGCAAGAAGCTCTACGCCGAGTACATGGCGAGCAAGCACGACATCCAGGTGACCGCCGATCAGTTCATGGAGCCCAAGCACATGGGCTGCGGGGAGTTCAACCCCGTGGTCCAGACCGAGGCGGCGCACGAGCCGAACCGGCGCGTCGTGATCTTCCTGTTCCACAAGGACCGGCCGCCGAAGCTCCCCTGCAAGTTCGTCGACCTCGCGCCCTGCCGGAAGCAGAGCACCCCCCCGCTCCCGCGCTTCGTCGACACCTTCAAGTGCAGCTTCTTCGACAGCATCGCCCGCGACTGTGGGTGCGCGAAGGGCGATCCGCCCCCGCCTCCGCCCCCGCCTCCTCCGCCCCCGCCGCCGCCTCCTCCGCCCCCGCCGGTGGTCGCCGCCACGCTCGACCTCGTCTTCGACGCGGCGAACGCCCACGTCGTCGGCCCGGCCGAGGCGGCGACGCCGTTCGTGCGGATGGGGATCTGGGACAACGCGTTCGACGCGACGACGGGGAACCTGCGCAACGACGCGGCGGAGGACAAGAACTTCGTGGGAGACGACTCCCGCCGCTTCTATCTGCGCGTGAAGGACGCGTCCGCGAAGGGGCAGGCCGAAGTGAAGGCGCAGTGGCGCACGGCGAACGCCGCCGGCGCGAACGACGACGCGCCCGCCTCACAGGTCGTCACGCTGCTGAAATCCACGGCCGACGACGTCTTCGTCTCCCGAGGGCTCTTCCTCGTCGCCGACGACGTGGACCGAAGGCAGGCCACGAACAGCGGTCTGCCCGCGGGCAACGCCGACGCAGGCGACCGCAACGCCGATGCGAGCAACCACCGCACGCGACGCGTCACGGTGGACGATGCGAGCACGCTCGACTCGAAGCTCATCGTCGACTACACGCCGTTCGGCGGGGGGGCGAAGGTCACGGCTTCGGCCCCGCTCTTCCAGCGCTCGCCCGAGGAGCGGCGCAAGATCAAGGTCCATCTCGTGAACGTGCGCAAGACGGCGGGAGGCGCTGGAATCCTCTCCGCCACGCGCAAGGCGCAGGGCATCCAGCAGATGCGGAACGTCTATGCCGCCTGCGGCATCGTGCTCGAGATCGACGAGATCAACGTCGACCCGCCGGCGTCCTGCATCGGCTGGAAGACGCGCTATCCGACCTCGGCGCTGGCCGACGACCCGGCCGTGGAGAGCCCGTCGTTCCCCGGCGGCAACCTCGTGGCCTCGAAATCGCAGCAGGACATCATCGACCTCGTACGCGCGCTTCCGGGATTCGACGCGAACGACATCCACGTCGTCTACGTGTCACGGATCTTCGCCAACCCCGTCCCGCCCCCGCCTGGCGGCCCCCCGGGCCCCGCGCTCGCGCTGGGATCCGGCGGGATCGCATTCACCGATTCGTTCACCGCCGCGGGCTCGACGGCGCGGAGCTTCGCGTTCGTCGGGGTGACGACCGTGAACGTCCTCGCGGACGTGCACGAGATGACGCACATCACGACCGATCTGCGGAACACGGCCGGGGGCCACTTCCACCTCCAGGCCAACGTCGCCACGGGGCCCGGCGTGCTCGACGGCAAGAACCTCATGCAGCGCTTCGCACTGATCTCGACCGGCGCAATCTCCGACTCCAAGCGGCTCTGGGATCGCGCGTTCACGAACGCCGGGATCAGCCCGTCGACGATCCCCCCCCAGATCACGGCGATCCGGGCGTCGCGGTTCGTGAAGCCGCTGTGAAGCCATGATCGCCGCACGGTCCGCGCGCTCGAGACTGCGGCTCATCGCGCTCGCGCTGAGCCTGCTTGCGCCGGCCCCGGCCGCGTGCGCAGAAAGGAAGGCCATGCAGGGCGTCCCGATCGAAGTGGAGGAGTACCTGTCGGCGGGCGACGGGCTCGGTCAGGTGTCGGTGCTGGAGGCGCACCCGAACGTCAAGCAGACGCTCGACGCCCCGGAGACGCGTCGCGCGCTCCTGCGCTACCTCGCGGGCGACGAGCCCTGGGAGACGGCCTCGTCGGGGCTCGTCATCGGCACGCTCAACTTCGTGCTCGCGGCGGCCGTGCCCTCGGAGGCGCCGTCCGTGCGCCCGCTGCTGCTCCACCCCGTCCCCGAGGTGCGGACGCGCGCGTACCTCTTCCTGGTGGCCGCGGGGCGTCAGGACCGCGCGGAGGTCGTTGCGCTGCTCCAGTCGATGCTGCTCGATCCCGACGACATGGTGCGCACGACGGGCGTGCGGGAGATCGAACGTACGGGGACGCTCGCGGAGCTGCGGACCTTCCTGGAACGCTGGATGAAGCTCGCGCACGTGCGGGGATGGGACGAGCTGGAGAGCCACGAGCTCCTGGGGGCACTCCTCAAGGCGAAGTGATCTCAGGCCGGCGGGGCCTGTTCGGCCTGGGCCCACTTGTGGCGCTGCTCGACGTCCTTGAACTCGGCCTCCGCGACCGTCTTGCCCGAGCCCGTGTTGCCACGCGCCGGTGTCGGGAACTCGGCGATCGCATCGGGCGCCTTCGCCACCTGCTTCCGCTCCGCCTTCGCATCCGCGGCATCGGAGAACTGCTTCATCGTCTCCCGGTTCTTGTTCGGGTCGGTGCCGACGCCCTTGTTGTGCGCCGCCGCCTCCTTCATCGCGTCGGCCTTCGCGAGATCGTCGCGCACGTCGTCCAGGCCGCTCTTCGCATCCTCGCGGAAGGCGTCCATCGAGCGGAAGACCCCGCCGAGCTTGTCGTTCACGAAGGGCATGCCCTTCTCGACGAGGAGATCCCAGACCGGGAAGAACGTGTCGCGGAAGAGCAGGGCGAGCATCCACGGCTGGAGTCCGAGATAGACCTCCATGGTCATGCTCTTCTCGTCCTGCGCCTGGCCGCGCGCCCCCTCGAGCCGCTTCCAGACGTCGGACATCGCGAAGTCGAGCGCGGGGTTGAGATACTTGCCGAACTGCTCGTTCAGCAGGTTCTTGCCGCGGTCCTCGAAGTTCCCGGGCGAGACGTTCACGACCTCGCCCTGATTGAACTTCGGCGCGAAGGCCATCTCGCGCGCGCTCTGGAGGAACGAGATCTTCGACACCAGCAGGTTCACGAGCTTGTCGAGCAGCCGCTTGCGCGCGGCGACGCGCAGCTCTTCCTCGTCGATCGGCTTCGCGGGGTCGCGCTTCAAGAGCGTCTTGTAGATCGCGAGGAGGAACTCGGCGTCGATCGCGCAGATCTCCGAGATCAGCGTCTCCAGGAAGCCCGGCAGCGAGTCGACGCCGATCGCCTTCTCGAAGGACGCGACGATGACGTCGGCCACGGCCTTGGCCGGCTTCGCCACCTCCCCCTTGCCCGTGCCGGGCGGCGGCTGGATCGCGAACGCCTGGTCGAGGAAGCGCTCGTAGGGATGGGGGCGGCCTCTGGTGTCGGCGAGGAAGTCGCGTACGCCCTGGTACCCCTCGTCCACGGAGCCCGTGGTCGAATCGACGGGATCGACACCGGTGTGCGTGGCCAGGGACGGGCCGCTCGCGTGCGCGTCGGCCGGCCGCTTGTACCACGGCGCGAAGATCGGGCTCGCGCTCGTGCGGATCGCGTCGATCGACAGCGCGTGGCACGCGTCCATCACCCTGGGCTCGAGCTTGCTTGCGACGCCGGCAACGATGCCGAGATAGACGTCGAGCGGCTTGAAGGCGATGCCCTGCACGATCGTCACGGCGTCGCCGAGCCCCCCCGGCAGCTTCCCGGCGAGGGCGGAGACGCCGGACAGCAGTCCGCCGGACGAGTCCGGCGGCGGCTTGTCGATCAATCCCTTCACGTAGGTGGCGTAGTCGAGGCGCGCCTGACGGAGGTCGATCCCCGCCTGATGCACGTCCTTGTATGCGACCTCCGGCCCCTTCACCTTGTCCGCCGCGTCCTTGATCGCCTGGGTGAAGCGGTTGCAGTCCTCCGGCGTCGGCTCGGTCGCCTTTCCGCCCGCTCCGCCGAGCACGTCGGCGGCGGCGCCGACGAGCGCGCCGACCCCCGTCTTGCCCTTCGCGGTCTGCCGCTCCTTCAGCGTGGTCTGCACGCCCGTCACGAAGCCCGCGAGCAGCAACGCTTCGCGCTGGAGCGCTGCGCGCTGCTTCGCCCCGTGGAGCGCGGGCTCCGCTGGCGCATCGAACGCGACGTCGTCCGTCGCCTTGCCTTCGAACCACTTGGAGTAGTCGGGATGCGCGTAGCCGAGGTGGATGAACTCGGTGGAGAAGCCGTGGTCGCGGGCCTGGTCTCCGTTCGGCCGCCCGCTCTGCTCGGCGATCTCCGGCGGGAGCCCGATCGCCTCACCCTTCACGAACGAGAGCGGTGCGGGCGGCGGAGCGGGGGCCTTCTCGGCGCCTGCCAGCGCTCCGCTGACGCCGTCGAGGGTATCTGTCAGTCCCACGTGGGCGCCCTCTCAATCGTGGAGCTGCGAGAGCTTCGAACGGGTGGCGTCGTCCGCCTCGCCCGTCACTTCGAGCTGATTCGCGCTCTGGAAGCGCCGCAGCGCCGACTTCGTGCGGTCGTCGAGCTGTCCGCTCTGTCCGGCCGGGTAGCCGAGGTGATTGAGGCGCTGCTGCACCCCCGAGAGCTCTTCGATCGGATCGAGGCCGCCGATGCGGATCGGGATCTCCTCCTTGCCGCCGCCGAGCAGCAGGCGGCCGCGCCGATCCTTGGGGTGGATGGGCTGATCCACCCAGCCGTCCCCGTCCGTCTTCCCGGAGACCGATTTGCCTTCGACCTCGAATACGTAGTCCTCGCCCGCCCGCGGCTTGCCACCCGCGAGGAGCTGCAGGCGGAACCTCGCGGGGACGCCCTTCACCTTGAAGCGATGGCGCGACGACGTCGCGCCCTCCTCCTTCTTCTCGCTCTTCTCGGGGATGAAGAGCTCGTCGCCCTGGTAGAGGACGTCCGGCGTCTTTCGCTTCGCGCGGAGGTCGGCGTTGTCGGGGTGGTTCCACACGGTATCGACGAAGAAGCCGTGCTTCGCCGCGATGCTGGTGGCCGACTCTCCGGGGCCGACTCGATGCGTCGGCATGCGCGCTCCTCGACCGGGCCTCGAACAGGTCCCGGAGCATGACGGGCTCCCCCCGATTTACGCTGGAGCCGGGAGGGAGTCAAGCATCGCCGGATCCGCTCCGCCGGCGGCTCCGCTCAGGCCCTCCGGTACACCAGCCAGCGTAGCTCCATCGGCGTGCTGTCCGGGGGCAGATCGAAGAGGTCCCGCCCCTGACTCCAGTCCTCGAACCACGGGGTGCGTGGCCACTCCCCGGGAGGGACGGCGCCGCGTTCGAGCGGAGTCGCGGGCTCGTCGGAGACCGGCTCGAAGGGAAGGCCGTGCAGAGCGCAGGCCAGGTCCTCCCGCGTGAACACGGTGCACCAGAACACCTGCGACAGCTCGCGCGCGATCGCATCCGGCGCGTAGCCCTGGCGGGCGAGGAAGGCGTCGAACACCAGGAGCCCGCCCCTGGAGAGCACCCCGGCGGCGTGCTCGAGCAGTGTCCTGCACCGAGCCGCGTCGCGGACGTGCGACGACACGACGCCGGAGAGGAGGACGAGATGGTACGGGCCCGCCGGCAGTCCGCTGCCCGCGGCGAGCGGGTCCCCGTGGAACACGCGCGCAGCGAGCCCCGCGCGCGCCAGCTCGGCCATGAGGATCTCCGCCAGCGCAGGCGCCGGCTCGATCGCATCGACCTGGAAGCCGGCGCGGGCGAGCGGCAGCAGATTGCGCCCCGTACCCGCGCCGACGTCGAGGATGCGAACCTCGCTCGGCTCTCCGAGCGAACGCGCGGCCCAGATCGCCTTGGCGTCCGGGTGCTTGCCGAAGAGGGGAGGCGGGCGCGTCCGCACCCAACGCTCGTACTCGTCGGCCACGGTCGTGACGTGGATCGTCACGCGGTAGGAGAGCGAGCTTTCCGGCGGCTCGTCGGTCCGGTAGTCGACGGCGATGCGGGCGTGGGGGGAGAGGGCGAAGCCCTCCTTCAGCTTCCCCTCGAGGGTCTCTCGCAGGCACGCGAGCTCCGCCGGCGCGAAGACGCGCCCGAGCTCGGCGAACGTCCGCTGAAACATCCTCGTGTAGTGATCGATGAGACCCGGAGACGCGGGCAGCAGCACCCGACCGCTCGCCTCGATGCGCCGCGGCAGCCGCCGCAGCATCGCCTCGTGCAGCTCGGCCCCGTGGGTCTCGCGCTGCGCCCCGCCCGATCCCGAGCCGCTGACCATGGTGGTCCCTCAATAGCCGCCCTTGCCGCCGCCACCCCCTCCGCCGCCGTAGCCACCGCCCTTGCCGCCGCCACCCCCTCCGCCGCCGTAGCCACCGCCCTTGCCGCCGCCACCCCCTCCGCCGCCGTAGCCACCGCCCTTGCCACCCCCCCCGCCGCCATAGCCGCCGCCCTTGCTGCCGTCGTCGTACCCGCCGCCTCCGTGCTCGTAGTCGCTTCCGCCCTTGGAGGAGCCGCCGCCCCCGCTGCCGTAGCCACCGCTCCCGCCGGTCTCCTCCTCGTAGGCGATTTCCTTGTGGCTGTACTCCCCGCCGCCGCCCTTGCCCCCGCCGCCCTTTCCGCCGTAGCCGCCGCCTCCTCCGCCGCCTTTTCCGCTCCCGCCTCCCGCGTAGCCGCCGCCACCACCCGACCCGCCTCCGCCAGCGCCGCCACCGCCACCTCCGGCGCGCTCCCACGCGTCCTTGTCCAGGCGCGGGAACGTGATCTTGCAGGTACCGGGGTCGATGCCCTCGATCCGCTTGAAGCCGTTCTGGTCGAGCGTGCCCTTCGCGACCTGGGTGCCGTCCGGCAGCGTCACCTCGTAGGGCTCGCCGGGGACGGGTTTGCCGTCCTCGTCGACGAGCTCGATCTCGATCCAGGTCTTGTCGGGGTCCTTCTTGTCCTCTTCGGTCGGCGCGTAGGGCTTCAGCTTGCGCTTGCCGTACTTCCCGGTCCCGGTCTCCTTCTGGTAGGCCTTCGTCTCCGAGCACTTGCCCGGATCGGACTCGTCGGCGTACTCGGCCTCCGTCGGCTCGAGGGGGGTCACCGCGCTGCCGGCCTGACCGGACATGGCCGGCGATCCGGGTCCCGAGTTGATCTTCGTCATCATCTGGCCGTCGAGCGTGACCGTTGCGCCCGACACCGTGACGCCCGACATGTCGATCACGACGCTGCTGCCGCCGGTCTTGAGCGTGATGCCCGACATGGACTCGATCACGATCCCCATGCCCTTCAGGTAGAGGTTGCCGGTCGTCTCCTCGCTGTGGTTGGCCTTGAAGACCTCGATCATGTCGCCCGACACGGTCATCGAGTGGCTGCCGGTGATCGAGACGGCGCGCTGGCCCTTCACGGAGAGGTGCTGGTCGCCACCGATGCCGCTGACGTCGTCGCACTTCACCTTCAGGTGGCGCTCGCCCTTCACCCAGGTGTAGTCGTCGTACTCCACGGTGCGGTGGCAGTCGTTCCCGATCGAGGTGTACGAGTCGGCCTTCACCCGGCAGTCCATCTGCTTCTGCGCGTAGAGGAAGATCTGCTCCTCGCCTCCCTTGTCCTCGAAACGGAGCTCGTTGAAGCCCTCGGCCTTGTAGCTGTTCGTCTTGATGAGGGTCTGCGTCTTCTGATCGGGCAGCGTGTAGGGAGGCATGTTGTCCTGGTTGTACACGCGGCCCACGACGTGCGGCTGGTCGGGATCGCCCTCGTGGAACGCGACGACCACCTCGTGCCCGACGCGCGGCAGCGCGAGGAATCCGAAGCCCCCGCCCGCGACCTGCTGGCTGACGCGGATCCAGGCCGAGTCCTTCTCGTTCGCCTGCCCGTAGCGGTCCCAGTGGAAGTGGAGCTTCACGCGGCCATACTCGTCGGTGTAGATCTCCTCCCCGGCAGGGCCCACGACCGTGGCGGTCTGCGTCCCGCGGATGTACGGGCGCGGCGTGACGCGGAGGGGGCGGTAGGGCACGGAGTAGGGGATGCAACGGAACTCGTTGATGTACTCCTCCTCGTCTCCGCGTTTGCCCGAGTACTGCTCCAACGCTTCGGGCTCGTAACCCTCGTGGCGTACGTCCGTGACGAGGTACTCGACGTTGAAGTCCGTGCGGGCATGCTCGTCGAGCGTGAAGCGGTAGCCGGGCGTCAGCCGCTCGACCGTGCTCTGTCCCGTCGCCGTCTGGCCGAGCGCCTGCTGCTCCTCGAGGCGCACCTTCGCCCATTGCTTGCCGCGGTCCGCGGTGGCGTAGGCCCCGTGCTTGTGCTCGTAGACCTCCAGCTCGGTGTACGCGCTCTTCTTGTCGATGCTCTCGAGATTGGCCTTCGGCGTCTTGAAGGAATAGTCGCGTAGGAGCACCGCGCCGGGCCGGACGACCTCCGACACGCGGAGGCTCTGGATGTGGTCGGTCGACGCGTCCATCCCCGCGCTGTCGCGGAACGGGATCTTCGCATCGCCCTCGATCGGCACGTGCGCCGCGGGCTTGTCGCCGAGCACGAGGACGTGGTCGTCCTCCTTGTGCTCGAAGAAGTAGAAGATGCCTTCCTCCTCGAGCAGCCTCGAGACGAAGGCCCAGTCGCTCTCCTGGTACTGGACGCAGTACTCGCGCGGCTGGTAGGTGCCGAGGCTGGCCTTGCGCCAGGAGTCGCTCGGCAGCCCGGCGGCCTTCATCACGTCCTCGACGATGTCGACGACGGACTTCTCCTGGAAGATGCGGCTGTTGATCCGGTGCAGCAGCAGCCACTGCCGCGGGACCAGCTCCGCGTAGTAGCGGGTGAAGCGCTTGCCCACGGTGCCCTGCTCGAACCGGCAGATGATTCCGTTCACGCGCCGGTCGACGTCCTCCGCGCCGAGCAGGAGCGTCGCGTCCTTTCCCACCACGCTCTTGAAGTCGATGCTCGCGTCCTCCGCGACGAGCTCGAGGTCGAAGCGGAAGAGCTGCGAGATGCCCTCGACGCCACGCATTCGCAGCACGCGGAGCTCGTTGTTCTTGTGCTCGCCGACGCCGAACTCGAAGCGGGTCTCTCGCGCGTTGCGGAAGATCGCCATGGTCGCCTGCTCCCGAGCCCTCCTGTGTGGGGGCTAGCCGGGCTCGTCGCCCGCGAAGTCGAAGCGGAAGTCGCCCTCGTCGTTCACGCCCAGCACGACCCGCTTCGGCATCTCTCCCGCTGCCATGCGCTCGAGGAGCGAGAGGCTGATCCGCGGAAGGATCGTCTGGTCGATGACGTGGTCCACGTTGCGCGCTCCGCTCTCCGAGTCGGTGCAGCGCTGGGCGAGTGCGTCGCGCGCCTCGGGGAGCACCTCGAACGCGATTCCATGACTGTCCTCGAGCCGGCGTCCCACCCGCTTCAGCTTCATCTCGGCGATGAGGCGCATGACCTCGGGCCCGAGCGGAAAGAACGGGACGATGGTCATGCGTCCGAGCAGCGCGGGCTTGAGCCACTTCTGCAGCGTGGGGCGGATCATGTCGACGAGCTGCGCCGAGGACGGCGGCTCATCCGCCTCGCAGGCCTTCATGATGATGTCGCTCGCGAGATTCGAGCCCATCATCACGATCGTGTTCTTGAAGTCGACGACGCGCCCCTCGCCGTCGGCGAGGGTGCCCTTGTCGAAGACCTGGTAGAAGAGGTTCATCACTTCCGGGTCGGCCTTCTCGATCTCATCGAGCAGGACGACCGAGTACGGCCGGTGCCGCACGGCCTCCGTGAGGACGCCGCCCTCGCCGTAGCCCACGTATCCCGGCGGCGACCCGATGAGCTTCGAGATCGAGTGCTTCTCCATGAACTCCGTCATGTTGACGGTGACCATGAAGCGCTCGCCGCCGAACAGGAGGTCGGCGATCGCCGTGGAGATCTCCGTCTTCCCGACGCCCGACGGGCCGACGAGCAGGAACACCCCGATGGGCTGCGTCGGGGCCTGGAGGCCCGCCTTCGCGGAGCGGATCTTGCGCGCGATGGCCTCGATGGCGTGGTCCTGGCCCACGACGCGGTCGCGCAGCCGGTCTTCGAGCGCGAGCACCTGCGCGAGCTCGTCGCGCATCATCTTGCCCGCCGGGATCCCGGTCCAGTCCGAGACGACCTGCCCGATGATCGGGGCGTCCACGTGGAGCTGCACCAGCGGGTGCTCTCCCTGCATGGCCTCGAGCTCGCGCGCCGCCTTGTCGATCTGCTCCCGCAACGCTGCGGGGTCGAGCGTGGTCTCGGGGGCGCCCGCGGCGGGCGCCTCCCCCGCCGCGCGCTTCTTCGCGTCCGCGAGCTGCTTCTGGAGCTCGCGGATCTGCTGCACCGCCTCGAGCTCGCGCGACCAGCGCCCGTGCAGCTCCGCGCGCTTCGCCTCGGTGTCCGCCCGCTGCGCGCGCAGCTTGCCGAGCTCCTCGCTGCGGTCGTCGGGGACGTGCTCGGCGTCCTCCTGGATCGCCGCGATCGCCGTGTCGAGGTGCGCGATCTTCCGCTCGAGGTCGTCGAGCGCGCCGGGCTTCGCGCTCTGGCCGATCGCGACGCGGGCGCACGCCGTGTCGAGCACGTCGACCGCCTTGTCGGGGAGCTGGCGGCCGGAGATGTAGCGGTCGGCGAGGGTGGCCGCGGCCTCGATCGCGCGGTCGAGCACGCGCACCCCGTGGTGCTGCTCGAACTTCTCCTTCACGCCCCGGAGCATCGTGATCGCCACCGCGGCGGACGGCTCGTCCACGTGAATGGGCTGGAAGCGCCGCTCGAGCGCCGCGTCCTTCTCGATGTACTTCTTGTACTCGCTGAGCGTCGTGGCGCCGATGGTGCGGAGCTCGCCCCGCGCGAGCGGCGGCTTCAGCAGGTTCGCCGCATCCCCGGTCCCGGCCGAGCCGCCCGCGCCGATCAGGGTGTGGATCTCGTCGATGAACAGGATGGTGGGCGTGGTGGCGGCCTGGACCTCCTGGATCACCCCCTTCAGGCGGTTCTCGAACTCGCCCTTCACGCCCGCGCCGGCCTGGAGGAGGCCCAGGTCGAGCGTCAGGACCCGCACACCCTTGAGCGACACGGGCACGTCGCCCGCTGCGACGCGCTGCGCGAACCCCTCCACCACCGCGGTCTTCCCGACGCCCGCCTCGCCGACCACCACCGGGTTGTTCTTCCGGCGGCGCGTCAGCACGTCGATCATCTGCCGGATCTCGTGATCGCGGCCGAGCACGGGGTCCATGCCCTCGCGCGCCTTCGCCGTCAGGTCCACGGTGAAGCGTGCGAGCGCCTCCTCGGCGCCCTTCGCGCCGGCGGTGACGCCGCCGCCCGGCGCCGGCGCCGGGCCGCTGGTCTCCGGCTGCGTGTGGTCCTCGTCCGAGCCGGCGACGATCGAGAGGAGCTCGCGCTTCAGCTCGTCGGCCCGGACCTTCTCGAGCTCGTCCGTGAAGTCGGTCAGGGAGGAGCGCCCCGGCTGCGCCACGAGCGAGAGCAGGAGCACGCCGGAGCGGATCTTCGGAAGGCCGTAGTCCACCGCGGAGAGCAGGAAGGAGTCCTCGAACCACTTCACGAGGAGGGGCGAGAACACCGGCATGCCGCCGTTGCCGGTCCGCAGTCCCTGCAGCACGCGCACGAGAGCCTTCTGAACCCGCTCGCCCGAGACCTCGAAGTGGCGATAGATCGCGGCGACGTCGCCCTGCGTGTCGGCTTGCAGGTGCCAGAGCAGGTGATCGACGGTCACTTCGTAGTGTGTCGCCTGGCGGCAGCTCGCTGCGGCCGCCTGGAGGGCCGCCACCGACGGCCCGTTCAGCTTCCCGAGGAGCTGCCTGATCTCCACGCTCGCCATGCGGTGGGTCTCCTACGCCCGGACCGCGCCGGGGTCCGGCGGCGCGGGGAAGATCTCGCCCTCGTCCGGGCTGACGGGGTCGTGCCGGACCCAGCTCGTCCAGCCGAGGCGTGCGGCGTCCGAAGCCATCGAGATCCTGAACATCGGCACCTCGGTCCCTTTTATCACGAGCTGGAGGTCCCATACGAGGGGGTCGGGCAGCAGGAAGCGCACGAGCGCGCCGAGCGGCGGGTAGTGACGCCCCGCCGGCAGGAAGTCGTCGTACCGGGCGTACTCCATCGGGCCGAGCACGAGCCGACACTTTCCCGTGCGATCCTGCACCCGCTCGCCCACGATCAGATCCTGCGAGAGCGTGCTGTTCACAGCGCCGAGCCGGTTCTGGTCCTCGACGGGCACGTCCACCCAGCGCAGCACGCACTGCTCGAGCCGCGCCGGAACGTCGTCGAAGTAGTCGGACACGACGCCGGCGAGGAACGTGGCGCCGCGCGGCTTCTGCGACAGGAAGCCCGCATAGCGGAGGAGGCGTCCCGCGGGCAGGCCGACGCGCTCGCGCAACGCATCGGTCGCGAGCCCGACGAGCCCGAAGAGGTGCTGCGACGTCCGGTCCGTGGCGCCGGGTTGGAACGTGAGGTGCCAGCGGTACTTCGACCAAGCGCGATAGAGCAGGGCGAGAAGGCGGTGGTTCGGCAGGTCGAGGAAGAGCCGCACGGGGTCGTGCTCGCCGAGCAGCTCCCGCTTCAGGATGTCCTCGGAGTAGAAGGCCGGAAGGGGCGACGTCGCGCCGTACAGACCGAGGATCGGCGTCTCGAGCTCGAACGGCGGGCCGTCGCCGGAGCGCCGGCGGATCGACGAGACGTCGCCGGTCGGGAACGCGAGCGACGACGTGGGTCGGAGGCGCACCACCTCGTCCGCCGCCGGCCCGGCCTCTCCGACGGGAACGGTGTCGGGGAACGCCTGCTCGAGCATGCGGATGGCCTGGAAGAACGTGAAGCCGTACGGCTCCTCCTCCAGGGCGCGGATCAGAGGATGACCTGTCTCCCCACCCTCGGAGGCCATGCGTAGCTCTCTCCTTTCTGTTTCGTGCGCACCGTGAGCTGGCTGAACGCGTTCACCGAGACGTAGAGCGCGAGGAATTCCTCGAGCACGCACGCGAAGAGGTACAGCTCGCCTTCGCCGGCGAACCCCGCGTCGTCGAGCTCGATCCGGGTGTGGATGCCGCGCATCGGCGTGCCGCGATGGATGCGCTCGGACGGACGCGCGTCGATCGCCGTGATCGCCTCGAGCCTCAGCTGGTTGGCGCGGCCGGCCTGGCGGTCGTAGAGGGCCTGGAAGTTGTACAGCGAGAGGATCCCCCGCAGCGCTTCGGGCGAGGTGAGCGAGATCTGGTTCAGCGCGAGGTGCGAGATCAGGCGCCAGTGGAAGCCGCCGCCGAGCGGCGGCATGACCGACGGCGTGAGGGGAGTCAGGTTCCTGAAGTCGGCGAACTGCGGAGACACGTCCATGTGCTGGCGGACGTCTCCGGGCTTCAGGCCCTCGGGCAGCTTGCGGTTCGTGCAGGTGAGCTCGATCGAGATCGTCTCGGTCTCCGGCAGCTGGCCGCGCTCCTCCGCGGTGACGAACGAGAGATAGACGTCGGAGTTCGGCTTCGCGATCGCAGGTGCGCGCCGGAGCTGGTAGTAGACGGCACGCGGGTCGCCCGGCGACATCCCGTGCCGGAAGGAATAGAAGGGCAGGTACTCGCGGCGCTCGGCCGTCCCGTGCGCGAGGCCGCGCACGCGGTCCACCGAGTACACCTCGAGATGGTTCGGCTCGGGGTCCGCAGGCCGCAGGAGGTAGCTGGTCTTCCGGTGGTCGAGCCGGATCGGGTCGGCGTCGCGCGCCAGCAGGTTCACGATCGGGGTGCAGTGCAGGCGGAGATTCTCGGCCGAGACGCGGAGCCCGTCCGGAGGCCGCTCGCGGAAGCGGAGCACGAGGTCGAAGGCGGAGTCGGGCGCCAGGTCGGCGAGCGCGCCCAGCCCGTGGACGTCCACGAACATGAACTTCTGCGGGAGCGTGAAGTACTCCTGGACCAGCCGATAGCCCTGGAACGAATGCCGGGGATACGGGAACAGCCCCTCGTTCTCGCCGAGGCCTGCGGGTCGCACCGGCGCGGGGCGCGCGGGGATCCGCGCGCGCCGCGTCTTCCCGCCGCTGGCCACCTCGAGCTCCACCGCCTCGACGTGACGCACGAGCCAGAGGTAGAGCGTGCTCGACAGCGCGAGGTCGCCGTGCAGGTACAGGCGCAGGGGATCGAGGCGAAGCTCGGAGACCTTGGCGGTTCCGAGCGCCTCGAAGCGCACGCGGAGCGAGCCGCGGCCGCCCGGTTCGAGCCGCGCCTCCACCACGCGCAGGGGCGAGAAGTCGACGTCGTAGCAGGTCCGGAAGCGGCACGGCGTGCCGTCCACCGGAACCGACTCCAGCTCGGTGGTCCGCCTCGGGATGCGCTCGGTCGTGGTGACGCGCGGCTTCGCGGGATGCGTGAACTCGAGGATCGCCGTCGACGGAACCGGCCGCAGGTAGTGCGGCCACAGCATCTCGAGCAGCGTCTGCGTGAGCTGCGGCAGGTCGTCGTCGAGCCGCTCGCGGATGCCGCCCGTGAGGAAGGCCACGCCCTCGAGCACGCGCTCCACGTCGGGGTCCGTGCCGGCCTCCGCCAGGTGCGGCGCCAGCGTCGGATGGTCGCGCGCGAAGTCGCGCCCGAGCTCCCGCAGGAGCTCCAGCTCCTCCTGGTAATAGCGGGTGAACATCGCGCGGCGTCCCTATCCCGTGCCGTCGGGCGCGGTCGCGCGCCCGCGCGTCAGCCCGCGATCTTCCACAGGCCGTTCGCGTCGGTCACGGTGCTGAAGTGCACGCCCACCTTCTCGTCCGTGGTCACGAGGCGCCCCGTGATCTCGAACCGGATCTTGAGGACCTCGAGGCCGTCGCCCTCGCGCCAGCGGACGCGGACCGACGACAGCCGCGGCTCGAACGTGCGGATGGACTGCTCGACCGCGCGGCGCATCTCCTCCGCGCGCCCGGCGTAGTCGACGTCGGTGAGCGCGGGGATGCCGTACTCGGGCACGGCGGCGCTGTCCCCGTGACGGGTGTTCAGCAGGCGCTGCAGGTGGTGCAGGATCGACTCCTGGATGCGGTCCGTGCGCTCGTGCACGGTCCTCGAGCCCGCGCGATCGGGCTCGCGCAGACGGTCGAAGAGCCCTCGATTGCTCGGCATGTCCGGTCGACCTGCTCGCGCAGCCCCCGCGCCTACTTGTTCTCCATCTTCGACACGAGGGAGAGCGTGAAGTTCGCGCCCTGGTACTTGAAGTGGGGCATCACGCGCATGTCTACCTTGTACCAGCCGGGATCGCCCTCGATGTCGTCCACCAGGATCTGCGCCCGGCGCAGCGGACGGCGGCCCACGGTGCCCGGGTGCGGGGTGTCCGTGTCGTTCACGTACTGCTGGATCCAGTTCGTGAGCTCCTGCTGGAGCTTGGTCTTCGTCTGCCAGCTCCCCAGGTTCTCGCGCTGCAGCACCTTCAGGTAGTGGGCGAGGCGGGACATCATGAACATGTAGGGCAGCATCGTGCCGAGCTTGTAGTTGGCCTCGTTCTCCTTGCCCTCCTTGCTCTGGCCGAAGTACTTCGGCTTCTGCGCGGAGTTCGCCGAGAAGTAGGCCGCGTTGTCGCTCCCCTTCCGGTAGGTGAGCGGCATGAAGCCTTCCTCCGCGAGCTCGAACTCGCGGCGGTCGTCGATCATGATCTCCGTCGGGATCTTGGTGGTGGTCTCGCCCATCTCCTCGAAGAGGTGGATCGGCAGGTCCTCGACCGCGCCGCCCGACTTCGGACCGATGATGTTGCTGCACCAACGCCACTTCGCGAACGAGTCGGTGAGACGCGTGGCGAAGGTGAAGGCCGAGTTGCACCACAAATAGGACTCGTGGTCGCCCTTCACCGTCTCCTGGTAGTTGAACGCCTTCACGGGCACCGTCTCGGGCCCGTACGGCAGGCGCCCGAGGAAGCGCGGCAGCGTGAGCCCCACGTTGCGCGAGTCTTCGCTCTCGCGGAACGAGCGCCACTTCATGTACTGCGGGCCCTCGAAGACGGCCTTCAGGTCCTTCATGTTCGGCAGACCCGAGAACTCGTCGAGCCCGAAGAACTCGGGTCCGGCGCCCGCGATGAAGGGCGCGTGCGACATGGTCGACACCGCCGCGATGCTCTGCAGCAGCTTCACGTCCTGCGGCCCCGGACCGAAGGAGTAGTTCCCGATGATCGCGCCGGTCGGCTGGCCGCCGAACTGGCCGTAGTCCCGCTTGTAGATCTGCTTGTAGAGCCCCGACTTCGGGATCTCCGGCGAGTCCTCGAAGTCGGCGAGCAGATCGTCCTTCGAGACGTTCAGCAGCTCGATCTTGATGTTCTCGCGGAAGTTCGTGCGGTCGACGAGCAGCTTGAGCCCCGTCCATGCCGATTCGATCAGCTGGAACTTCTCGTTGTGCAGGATCTCGTCGAGCTGGGCGCTCATCTTCGCGTCGATCTCGGAGATCAGCGCGTCGACGAGCGCCTTGTCGATCCGCTCCTGCGCGTGCTTCGGCTTGAGCAGCTCGCCGAGCAGGACCTCGACGCCCCGCTTCACCTGCGTGTAGCTCTCGTTCGAGGGCTTGATCTTGGTCTCCGCCGTGATCGCGTCCAGGAGCGACAGCTCCTGCGTCGTCGCGGCCGGTGCGCCCGGGGCGCCCTGACCCTGCTCGTCGGACATGTCCGTCGCCTCCCTTCGCGGTCTCGCCTGTTCGATCTCGGAGGGCGCGGGCTCAGCTCTGCGAGCCGCCCGATCCCTCGGTCAAATTGAGCTCGCGCATCAGCTTCTCACGCGCGACGTCGTCGGAGAGCACCTGCTTCAGCTTCTGGCTGAAGGCCTTCACGTTGCCGAGCGGGCCCTTCATCGCCACGAGCGCGTCGCGGATCTCGAGCAGGCTCTTCAGCTCGGGCACCTGCTGCACCACCTGCTCGGGAGTGAAGGACTTCAGGTTCTGGATCGCCAGGTTCACCGGGATCTCGTCGCCCTCCTGGGCGTTCGGCGTGAGCCTGTCCTTCACGCCGAAGGTCATCGTGATCTTCTGCTCGGCCAGCACCTGGTTGAAGTTGTCCTTGTCGATGTTGATGACCTTGCGGTCCTCGAGTGCGGTGCCGTCCTCGCGTCCCGTGAAGTCGCCGAGCACCACCAGCTTGAGCGGGAGCTCGACGTCCTCGTCCATGTTCGTGGCCGGCTTGTAGACGATGTTGATGCGCTCCTTCGGAGCGACCGATGCTTCCTTCGCCATGGCAGAGCCTCCTCTCGGGCCTCGCGGCCCGGTTCACTCGAGCGCGGCGGCCGTCACCGGGTCGATTCGGCAGATCCGCGCGAACACTGCGTCGGCCCGCGCGGCGTCCTCGGGCGTCGCGCCGCGCCGCTCAGCCAGACGCTTCCGGCAGCGGTAGAGCGACTCGAGCACCTGCACCGCGAGAACCGGCTCCCACTCGTCCAGACCGTGGCGCTGGATCTCGGCGTCGAGCCCTTCGAGCAGCGGCGCGGCGAGCCGCTCCTTGCCGGCGTCGCTGCACAGCGTCGCGAGCTCGAGCCGCGCCAGGAATCGGGCGCGCGGCGTGCCGTCGCCCACGAGCGCGCCTTCGAGCTTCGCGAGCGCGTGCGAGACGCGTCCCCTGCGCGCGAGCTCCCGCGCCTCCTCGCGCGCCGCCGTCACCGCCTCGGAGTCCGCGACCGTCGGCGCAACCTGGCCTCGGCCCGGCGCGGGCTCCTCCGCGCCGACCTCCTCCTGCAACCACTTCCTGGTGTCGGCGTCCGCGAACGCCGTCCCGTTCTGGAAATGGAGACTCGGGAGCTGCGGCAGGCGTCGGAGCAGCGCCCGCACTTCCGAGAGCAGGCCGTCGCGCGCGGCGGCGTAGGGTGCGCCGAGCCCGACGAGCGCGCGGTCCGCGTAGCGTTGGGGATCGAGCCACAGCGGGCGCTCACGGAACGCGTCCTCCGCTCCGCCGAGCAGGCCGGCCCAGTCCGCGGCCTCGAGCAGCCGCCGGAGCCCCGCCGCCCGCTCCGGGGCGGGATCGAGGAGCTGCGTGCGTCCGTCCGCGACCGGAGGCGCGGCCTGGATGCCGCTCCAGCGCACGACGCGCATCAGGCGGTAGGCGATCGCGCTCGTGGGCTCCTTCGACCGGAAGAACGCCGCGCTCTTCAGCACGAGCTGCTCGGCCTCGGCGCGCGAGGTCACTTCGCCGGTGGCGAGGCTGGCCGCGGGCGCCGCCGCCGCGCTCGGCGCGGCCTGTGAGGTCGGGACGGCTTGCGGCGCCTGCGCCTGCGGCAGGCGCTCGATCCCCTCCCGGAGAGCGCTCGTGAGTCCCCCCACGCTGACCGGCAGCTCGGTGAACCTTTCCTGGAGGACCTTGTCGAGATCCGTGCACGCCTGGAGCGCGGCGCGGAGCGCGTCCCTGTCCTCGGGCTTGGCCTCCCGCAGGCCCAGGATCCGCTGACAGGTGTCCGCCAGGTACTGGATCGCGTTCACCCGACCGCGCAGCCGCGCGGGGACGGGCGGGAAGGCCTGGTCCCAGTGGACCGACAGCACGCCCTCGACGATTCGCAGGCCGTCGAGCAGTCCCGCGATCCCATCCGTGCTCAGCAGCCCCACAGCGAGGTACGTGGCGGTGGGAACGTCCTTCGACTTCTCGGTCAGGATCCGGGTCCCGATCTCCACGACCTGCGCCCAGTTCGTGACCTCGCCCTTCGCGGGCTCCTTCATGATCTCGCGTCGGAGGGCTTCGTAGTCGGGGTCGTCGGCGACGGACTGGCCGGCCGGCCGGTCGCCTGCGATCGGCGTCGCTCCCAGCGCAGCTCTGGCGGACGGCTCGGTCATGAATCGGAGCCCGCGTGCAGGGGTGAACCTCGGCGCTCGAAGCGCCACCCATGATACGAGGCTTCGGGCGCGCGTGACAACCCATGGGGAACGGAGCGCCCGTGTGGCGCGCTCTTCTCGGCTCCCGACAAAGGGGTTGACTCGACGCGGACCCCGATCGTAGAAGGTCGAACACGCGCGCGTGTTGTATACCCCACTCCGAACGCAGTCCGGATGCAGCCGCGCAGTCGAACCAGCTCGAATCGTTCGCGATCCCCCCACCGCACGCTGCGACGCGCGCCGGGGGGTCGAAGGCGCCCCGCGGCGAGGTCTTCCATGAAGCCCCGGACGCCCTCCAGCCTCGGATGGCTGATCGGGGGCCTGCTGCTCGCCGCGTGCCCGGCGCTCGCGCAACCCGCCCCACGCGGAGCGGCCGGGAGCACTGCGGTCGCCGCGGACGGCCCCGCCTATCCGGTCTCCAGGATCGAGCTGCGCTACGACCTCGAGAGCACGCGCCTGCCCCCGCTCGCGGCCCTGGGCGACCTCCCGCTCCGACTGGGCCGGACGCCCACGGGCTACGTGGCGCCTCGAGAGGGGGTCGAGACCGTGGTCCTCCGCCTCGGCTCCGTGCCGAGCGATCCGCCCAGCCTCTTCCACGCGAGCGCGATCCGGGCGCTCGACGAGCAGATCGTCGCGGAGATGAATCGTCAGGGGGTGGCCGGCGTGGTGGTCGCGCCCGAGGAGTCGAGCCTCCAGCCGGGCTCCGGCCGGGACCTGCGGGACGGCGGCACGACCCTTCCGATCGTCGTGACCGTTCCGCGCGTCAAGGAGGTGCGGACGTTCGCGACCGGCGATCGCGTGGAGCCCGACCAGGCGATCGACAATCCCGTCCATGCGAAGATCAAGCGGGACTCCCCGCTTCAGCCGGGCGGCGACGCGGACGTCCTCCGGAAGGACGAGCTCGACCGTTACGTGGCGCGGCTCAACCGGTATCCCGGAAGGCGCGTCGAGCCCGCGATCTCGCCGGCCGCGGAGCGGGGCGGCGTCTACCTCGACTACCAGGTGCTCGAGGACCGGCCGTGGACGGCCTACTTCCAGGCGTCCAACACGGGCACGAAGGAGACGTCGGAGTGGCGCGAGCGCTTCGGGTACGTGAACACGCAGCTCACGAACGACGACGACACGTTCGCGATCGACTACGTCATCGGCGACTTCACGAGCGTCCACGCGCTGACGAGCTCGTACGAGGCGCCGCTCTTCGGCACCGCCGACTGGCGCTGGGGGATGTTCGGCTCCTACAGCAAGTTCGATTCCTCCGTGGTCGGCTTCGACCTCGACTTCACCGGCAAGCAGTACGAGGGCGGCATCCGGCTCGCGTACAACCTCCTCCAGCTCCGCGACTTCTTCTTCGACGTGTTCGCCGGCGCCCGGGTCGAGCGCGTCTTCATCGACAACCCGAGCGGCGACAACGGCTCCACGACGTTCTTCCTGCCGCAGCTCGGCGTGCGGGCTTCGCGCACGACCGACTTCATGAATCTCTACGCGACGGTCACCTTCGAGCACAACCTCGGCAGCGTGGTCGGCACCGACGTGGAGGAGCTGGAAGCCGGCGACCTGGCCCGCACCCACGCGACGGCCTACTGGTCGGCGCTCCGCTGGGAGCTCGGAGTCTCGAGCTATCTCGAGCCGCTGTTCCTGGGCGGTCTCTGGGACGACAAGGCGCCGGCCGGGGCGACGCTCGCGAACGAGGTGTTCTTGAACGCCCGCGGTCAGTGGGCGTTCGACGACCGGCTGGTCCCGTGGGAAGAGCGCGTGATCGGCGGCCTCTACACCGTTCGCGGCTATCCCGAGGCATCGGCCGTGGGCGACAGCGTCTTCCTCGGCTCGTTCGAGTATCGCTGGCACGTCGCGCGCCTCCTCGCGCCCCAGCCGCCGACCCCCCTGCCGCTCGTGGGGGTCTTCCGCTTCGCGCCGGAGGCGCGTGGCAACCGCCCCGACTGGGACCTCATCCTCAGGACCTTCCTCGACGTCGGATACGCGATCCCGAGCCAGCGCGAGACGGGCGAGTTCTACGAGACCCTCGTCGGCTGCGGCGCCGGGCTCGAGCTCCTGGTGAAGCGGAACTTCAGCGTACGCTTCGACTGGGGCGTGGCGCTCAAGGATGCGATCCAGCAGAGCGGGGGAGACAATACGGTGAAGGCCGGCAACGACGAGTATCGCGTCGTGTTCACGATCCTCTACTAGCGAGGCGGAGCCGCCGTGGAGACTGCCCGGATGACGCTCGGAGCCATGGCCGCAGGACGTCCCAGCCTCCTGCGCTCCTGCGCCGGAAGGCGGACGGCGCGCGTCGCTCTCGGCCTCTCTCTCACCGTCGGTCTGCCCGCGCCGCGCGCCCACGCCGGTCCGGAAGGCGCGCAGGTCGCGCACGGCCAGGTGTCGATCCAGCAGAACGGCGGCGTCACGACGATCGAGGCGAGCCGCGACGCCATCATCAACTACCGGAGCTTCGACATCCAGCGGCAGGAGACCGTCCGGTTCGTGCAGCCGAACGAGACCGCCCGCGTGCTGAACCGGGTGCTCGGCGCGGATCCCACCAAGATCGACGGCACGCTCCTCGCGAACGGGCAGGTGTACATCCTCAATCCGCAGGGAGTCTTCTTCGGCGGCACGGCGGTGGTCGACGTGCACCAGCTCGTCGCGGGCGCAGGCCACATCACGGATTCGGACTTCCTCTCGGGCATCGACCACCTCACCGACGTGCGCGGCGAGGTCGCGAACTCCGGCGCGATCCACGCCGACGTCGTGAAGCTCGTCGGCGAGCAGGTCGCGAACCACGGCAGCATCGTCGCGCCAGGCGGCATCGTGATGATGGTGGCGGGCAGCGACGTGTACCTGGCGAAGCCCGGCGAACGCCTCGTCGTGAAGCTCTCCGGCGTCGACGCGTCGCGCGCGCAGGAGGGCGCCGCGGTCACGAACACCGGCACGATCGATGCCGGCGACGGGGGCGTGACCTTCGCCGCGGGCGACGTCTACTCCCTCGCCGTGCAGCACTCCGGGACCACACGCGCGCGCGACATCGCGATCGAGGGCGGCGCGGGCGGCCTCGTGCGCGTCGCCGGGACGCTCGACGCTTCCGACGTGCGGCCCGACGGAAGCGGCGGCGCGGGCGGGAGCGTGCGGGTCACGGGCGATCGCATCGACGTCGCTGCTGCGCGCATCGACGCGTCGGGCGACGCGGGCGGCGGGAGCGTGCTCGTCGGTGGAGACGTGCGGGGGCGCGGAGAGCTGCCGCACGCCTCGGAGACCTTCGTCGCAGCGGACGCGTCGCTCGCGGCGGACGCGGTGCGCGAGGGCGACGGCGGCCAGGTCGTGGTCCGGGCCGACGGTGGAACGCGCGTCGACGGCGCGCTCTCGGCGCGGGGCGGCGCGCAGGGCGGCGCTGGAGGTCTCGTCGAGACGTCCGGCTCGAGCCTGCACGTGGCGCAGGCGCCCGATGCGAGCGCACCCAGGGGCGCGGCGGGAACCTGGCTCCTCGATCCGGCGAACGTCACGATCGTGCACGAGTACACGGCCGCGAGCCCCGCGCCGCCGGCCCCGGGGCTGCCGCAGAACCCCGGCGGCGACCCGCCCTTCACGCCCACGGTCGCGAGCGCGGAGATCCTCGACACGACGCTCGAGGCGGCGCTCGCCGCCGGCACCAGCGTCACGATCGACACCGACGTCGATCTCGGGGCTGCCGCCGGAACCCGTCTGAACCAGGCCGGGAACCTCGTCCAGCAGGCCGACGCGGGAATCGCGGTCGAGGCCGCCAGCGCCGGCATCGGTCTGACGCTCCATGCCGCGAACGACATCGTGCTGCATGGCGGCGTGGCGGCCACCGGGGACCATCCGCTGAACGTGACGCTGGGTGCGAACGATCCGGCCGAGGCCGCGCACGACCTCGACACGGCGGCCGGAGCCGTCGTCATCGACGCGCCGATCGCGACGAACGGCGGAGACGTGCTCGTGAGCGCGGCGACCGGGATCTCGAGCACCGCGCGCGGCACGATCACGACCACGGGCCCGGCGAACGACGGCGCCGCTGCCGGGCGTGTCGCGCTGTCGAACACGGGCGCAGGCGACGTCGATCTCCAGGGTGCGATCGACACGCGCGGCGCGGCAAACGCCGCGGGCCGTGGCAGCGACGGCGGCGCGGTGACGATCGACACGGCGGATGGATCGGTCACGACCGCGCGGATCACGACGTCGGGCGGCAGCACGATCGTCGGAACGGGGGGCGACGCCGGCGCGATCGCGCTGACGGCCCGCGACGCGGACGCGAGCGGCGACACCGTCCTCACGCTGAACGGCGCCCTCGCGAGCCCGGGCGGCGCGGGTCCGGTGGGCGGCGCGGGCGCGCCCATCCTTCTGACCGGACCGGGGGCGGGTGCGGGGCTGATCGCGATCCGGCAGGACGTGGAGGCCGGGGGCGCGCTGCGGATCCAGGGGGCGCAGGAGGTCGACCTCGGCGCCGACGTGGATCTCGTCGCCAGCGACGGCGCGGTCCGCGTGGTCGACGGGATCGGGAAGATCGATCTGAGCGGCGACGGGGGCGCCCACACGATCGCCGCGCGGTCGCCGTCCGCGGACGATGCGACGACGCCCGACGTGACGCTCGCGCCGATCGAGGACTCGGGGATGCCCGCGGCGCTGGAGATCCAGGCGGCGGGGAACGTGACGCTCACCGGGCCGGTCAGCGTCGACGTCGAGAACGACCTTCGCGTCACGTCGGACGCCGACGGCGACACCACCGGCGCCGCCCTCGACGTGCAGGGCGAGCTTCGCACGGCCGCCGGCTCGATCTCCCTCCGCGGGTCGGGCGTCGCCCAGAGCGACGATCTCGTGCGGCTCGGCGCCGACGTCACGGCGGGGAAGGCGCTCGCGGTGTCGAACGCGCTGCGCGTCGAGGTACCGCGGGACGTGGACCTCGTCGCGAAGAACGGCGCGCTCTCGGTCGGCGCGAACGTGGGCGGGATCGTGCTCCTCGGAGCAGGCGGTGCGAACGGCTTCGTCGCGAAGAGCGTGCTCGGCGCCCTGTCGCTCTCTCCGGTGACCGATGGGGATGCGGGCGGCCCGGATCTCGTGTCGATCCGCAGCGACGCGAGCATGACGCTGGCCGGTGTCGACATCGAGAACGCGCTCGACGTCGCTGCCGATCTCGACGGTACGCCCGAGGCGTTCCTGCGGGTGAACGGCCCCCTCGTCGCCGAAAGGGGATCGATCGACGTCACGGGAGCGAGCTCCGGTCCGAACGACCTCGCGATCCAGCTGAACGCGGACGTCGCGGCCGGCGGAGACCTCGACGTCCGCCACGCGAAGGAGGTGGATCTGGGTGGCGACGTGGCGCTCTCCGCCGCGAACGGCTCGATCGCGATCGCCGAGGGCGTCGGGAAGATCGACCTCCGTGGCGGTGCGGGAGCCCGCAACACGCTCGTCGCCGTCGCCGAGACCGCCGCCGCTGCCGATCCGACCGCCGGCAGCGTCACGCTCGGGCCGATCGAGAGCTCCGGGGCGTCCGACCGACTGGAGGTGAGGGCGGACGGCGACGTCACGCTCGGGGGGCCGGTGAGCATCGAAGGCGCGCTGTCGATCACGGCGGACGCCGATGGCGACACGCCCGGCGCCACGCTGCGCACCGCCGACGCGATCGGGACGGGCGCGGGCGCGATCACCCTCGAGGGCGGCGGCGCCGGGCCGCGGGACGACGTCGTCTCGCTCGGCAGCCACGTCCGCGCCGGCGCGTCGCTCACGGTCCGGGACGCGGCCACCGTGGAGGTGGCCGGTTCGGCCGAGCTGCTGGCCCGCGCCGGAGATCTCGCGATCGGCCCGAGCGTCGGCGCGATCTCGCTGATCGGCGAGAGCGGCGAGAACGCGTTCGTCGCGAGGAGCTCCGGAGGCCCCGGCGGCAACGTCGCGCTCGCGCCGATCTCCGACGCACCGCTTGGCGGGCCGGACGTCGTGAGGATCGCGGCGGACCGCGATGTGACGCTCGGGGGTGTCGAGATCCAGCAGGATCTCCTTGTGGACGCCACCGAGGCGGGGATCCCGTCGCAGATCAGGGCGGAAGGGCCCCTCACGTCGGCCGCCGGCTCCCTCCAGCTTCGAGGCGGAGGGGCGGGCGACACGATCGTCCTCGCATCCGACGTGCGTGCGGGCGGGACCGTCACGCTCGCACGGGCCGGCGCCGTGCGGCTCGCCGGGGAAGTGGACCTCGTGGCGGGTGGCGGAGACCTCTCGGTCGTGGACGGAGTCGGCCGCATCGAGCTGACCGGCGCGGGCGGAACGAACGTCCTCCAGGCCGGCCAGGAGGGCGACGCGAGGCTGGCCCCGCTGACGGGGGGGGCGAGCGCGACCGTCACCGCCGGAGGCTCGGCCGATCTCGCGTCCGCGCAGATCGGCGGCGCGCTGCGCGTTCGCGTGGACGACAACTCCAACAGCGTAGAGACGTTCCGGGCCGGTCCCCTGTCCGCGGACCGCGGCATCGCGGTGTCCGGCTCCTCCGACCTGCAGGAGACGCTGGTGTTCGACGGGGACGTGATCGCGAGCGCGGGGCCGGTCGAGCTGGGCGAGGGAGGCGTGCTCGCCTTCCGGCAGCCCGGGACGCAGGCTCTCGCCGGGGACGACGTCCTGCTGAACGCGCCGGCGGGCGCGCTCAGCGGCGTGCGGAGCACGGTACCCCTGGTCGCCACGCTCACGAAGAAGAACGGGGACCTCGTGATCACGGCGAACGACGACGTCGTGTTCGGGACGCGCGAGAAGCTGACGGTGTCGGGGAACCTCGACATCCGGGCTGGCGACGACGCGGTGCTGTCCGACCTCGTCGCGGGCGGCAGGCTGAGGGTGCACGCGGACGACATCGTGGTGCTCCTCCGGGAGCCCGGCATGGTCCTGCTGCCGGACGGCAGGCTTCTCCCGAAGGATCGCGGCACGGACTTCGTCGCGTCCTTCATCGACTTCTCCGAGCCGCCGAGCAGCGTGCCGATCCCCGGCGTCGTCGCCGACGGCTCGGACGTGACGTTCGGCACGCCGACGGGCAACGACGTGTCCGTCGCGCTCTCGGGAAACACGATCGTGCGACGCAAGATCTACGACCCCGAGCGTCCGCTGCTCCCGTCCGATCTGGCGCTCGCGGGAGATCCTGCCGCGACGCTCGACGTCGCGCCGACCGGACTCTTCGTGAGCGTCTTCGAGAACCCGATCGTCGCCGCCGCGATCATCGACCCGCGCCAGCTCGGCGTGCGCCCGCGCGTGCAGACGCGTCTCCTCCAACCGATCGACATCCTGGGGTTCCTCGCGTGCGCCGCGGACGGGAGCGGCCGGGTGCCGAAGGGCTGCTCGGAGGTCGATCACGTGGAGGAGGCCGTGGTGTTCGCGGCGGGCTCGCTCGCGCAGCCCGTCGCCACCGCCCCGTCGATGGAGGCGGTCGAGGCCCCGGACCCGCGGCTCGACTCGCCCGAGGCGAAGCATGCGGGCGCGCTCTACCAGGCCCTCTATCGCACGGAGTCGGTCGACGTGGAACGCGACCCGGCCGGCGTGGTCGGGCTGAACGTGGTCGATCAGACCGCGGGCATGCGCGACCAGCTACGCGCCGCGGTGACGGCGTATCGAGCGCAGAGCGGAGCGTCGATCGTCGCTGGGGCGCAGTTCGCGCGCTTCCTCGCGCGCGACCCGGATCAGATCGCCGCATGGGGCACCCTGCGCGAGCTCGCGGAGCTGTTCGAAGCCTACGAGGCGATGGGCCTCACGCCGGTCGAGTACCGCGGGCTCACCCGCGAGCAGCTGAAGGAGATCCTGCCGGAAGGCCTCACCGTCGAGGAGCTCGACCGGGCGGTGGAGGCGGCGGGGGAGGGAGGCGCGCTCCGGTCCACGAGCAAGGGCTTCCTGCGCTGGGTCTCGCGGATCGCGTCGCGCATCCGGTCGGCTGCCGGCGCCTAGGGCTCCGAGCGCGGACGCGCTTCGACCGTCCCGAAGCGGCGCAGCCACTCGACGGTCGTGGCCTCGGAGGGTCGCGGGGACGCGCGCTCCGGTTTCACGGGCGCGGCCGGGCGCGCGCGGCTCCCGGTCGGCGGAGCCGGATCCGGCGCGCGTCGCCGGATCACCCGGGCAGACCGGCGCATGGTGGCCGGCGGGGCGGCGAACGGGTCCGACGCCTCGAGCCTCACGCTGCCCTCCCCGGGCGGCGCCGCCGGCTCGTCCGCGCGCGCCGTCCCGGAGCTCGCGGCCGCCCCGAGGAGCGCGAGGGCGAGCGTCGCGAGGCGCCTGCAACCCTGCGTCATGAGAGAGGAGTTCGGCGTCCCCAGCCCGACGCTTGAATGCTAGGTTCGCGCCATGATCAAGGCGAAGCTCGGCGACCGGCTGGACGCTTGGCTTCACTCGCTCCTGCCGTTCCTCTTCCGGCGCCCCGTGAATCCCAACCTCCTCACCGTGCTCGGCACGCTGGTGTCGATCGTCGCCGCGGTGGCGTTCGCGCTCGGCGAGCTGCGCTGGGGGGGCGTTCTGATCCTCGCCGGCGGCGCGTTCGACCTGATCGACGGCGTCGTCGCCCGCCACCACGGAACCACCACGACGTTCGGCGCGTTCCTCGACTCGACGCTCGACCGCCTCGTCGACATGGCGCTCCTGCTCGGCATCGTGATGCACTACGCCGCCGCGGGGGAGACGGGGCACGTGCTGCTGGCGGGCTACGCGCTCGTTGCGACCGTGCTCGTCTCGTACGCGAAGGCGCGCGCGGAGCTGGTCGTCCCCGTGTTCGAGGGCGGGCTGCTCGAGCGCGGCGAGCGCATCGGCCTGCTGGCTGCCGGCGCGATCCTCGGGTTCCTCGTCCCGGCGCTCTGGATCGTCGCGGTGGGCGCCACGATCACCGTCGTGCAACGCTTCGCGCTCGCGCACCGGGCGATGGCGCAGCTCGACCTCGAGCCGGGCGCCGGGGCGGGCGCTGCAGCGCGCCGGGTGGCCGGCGCGAGGGAGTCTTCGTAGATGGCGCAGAACGACCCGACCCACCCCTCGGAGAGCGGGGGGCTCCCCGCGATCGACTTCTCCACCTTCGTGCTCTCGCTCTCGACGTCCGCGCTCTTCCATCTCGGGCTGATCCCCGACCCGCAGACCGGCCAGCCGGCCGAGCGGAACCTTCCGCTCGCGCGGCAGACGATCGACATCCTCGAGATCCTCGGGACGAAGACGCGCGGCAACCTCGACGCGGAGGAAGCGAAGCTCCTCGAGAGCCTCCTGTACGAGATCCGCATGCGCTTCGTCGAAGTCAGCCGCGGATGAGCGGAGCCGCGGCGCCGGGAGCGGTGTGCGCTCGCGGCGCCGGCCAAGCTCAACCTCGGGCTGCGCGTCACCCGCCGGCGTCACGACGGGTACCACGAGCTCGCGAGCCTCTTCCTGCCGATCGCCTTCGGCGACCACGTCCGCGTCGAGCGCCACGACGTCGCGAGCCGGACGCGCGAGGTGCGGTTCACGCTGAGCGGAGGCACGCCCGACGTACCGGCGGGCGGCGCGAACCTCGCCGCACGCGCGGCCCACGCCTTCCTCGAAGCGGCGGACCTCCGCACGACCCTGGACGTCCACCTCCTGAAGCGCGTCCCCGGCGCGGCGGGGCTCGGGGGCGGGTCGAGCGATGCGGGGGCGGTCCTGCGCGCGCTCGCGCGGCTGTACCCGGGCGTGCTCGCCCCGGACGAGCTCGCCGCGGTCGGCCTCGCGCTCGGCTCGGACGTCCCGTTCTTCCTCCAGGACCCCCCGCGCCCCGCCCTCGTGACGGGCGTCGGGGAGCGGGTGGCCCCCCTGGCAGGGGGGGGGCCGGAGGTCGCGATCCTGCTGGTCCACCCCGGGGTCGCGCTCGCCACGAAGGCCGTCTTCGAGGCGTTCGATGCGCAGGACGCTGCGTTGACGCTCCAGAGTGCGGCGTCTACGATGCGCACGCCTTCCGGGCTCCGCGACCTCGAGGACCTGGGCGAGCACCTGCGGAACGGCCTCCTCGCAAACGATCTCGAGCCCGCCGCAATCCGGCTTTGCCCCCCGATCGCGCGCCTGAGGGGTCGGCTCCGCGACAGCGCCGCCCTTGGAGTGGGCATGTCCGGGAGCGGGCCGACGCTGTTCGCGCTGTTCGAGGACCGGGCTGCGGCCGAGAAGGCGCGGGCCGGTCTCGCGCTCGAGGCGCCGGCCTGGGCGCGGGTGACCGAACGATACGAGCCTGCGGTCCGGGGACCGCAGGGGATCCATGGGGCGTCGCCGAAATTGGTAAGGCAGCGGCCTTTGGAGCCGCCATCTGCAGGTTCGAGTCCTGCCGCCCCAAGGCTTGAAGCGTCCGACAGCGTCTCGCGAAGGGATCCGGGAAGCGAACGGGAAGACCACGCCATGCAAGACATGAAGCTGTTCGCGGGCAACTCCAATCCCGAGCTCGTCGGCCGGATTGCGAGCTTCCTCGACGTGGAGCTCGGCAAGGCCGAGGTCGGGACGTTCAGCGACGGCGAGGTCTGCGTCGAGATCCACGAGAACGTCCGCGGCATGGACTGCTTCGTGCTGCAGTCCACGTGCGCCCCGCAGAACACGCACCTCATGGAGCTGCTGATCATGATCGATGCGCTCCGCCGCTCGTCGGCGGGCCGCATCACGGCCGTGATCCCGTACTACGGCTATGCGCGCCAGGACCGCAAGGTGCGGCCGCGCATGCCGATCACGGCGAAGCTCGTGGCGGACCTCCTCTCGGTGGCGGGGACCGACCGCGTGCTCTGCATCGATCTGCACGTGGGACAGATCCAGGGCTTCTTCAACATCCCGGTCGACAACGTGTACGCGACGCCGATCCTGCTGGATGCGATCCGCATGCGCTGGACCGACGACCTCTGCGTCATCGCGCCGGACGCGGGCGGCGTGGAGCGGGCGCGCGCGTACGCGAAGCGGCTCGATGCACCGCTCGCGATCATCGACAAACGCCGCGAGGCGGCGAACGTGTCGGAGGTGATGAACATCATCGGCGACGTACGCGGCCTCACCTGCGTCATCGTCGACGACATCGTGGACACCGCCGGCACGCTGACCCAGGCGGCCCGCGCCCTCGACAAGGAAGGCGCACGCGCCGTCTACGCGGCGATCACGCACCCCGTGCTCTCGGGGCCGGCCATCAAGCGCATCGAGGAGTCGCCCCTGCGCGAGCTCGTCGTCACCGATTCCGTGCCGCTCCGCGCGGACGCGCGCAGCAGCGGGAAGCTCGTCGTCGTGTCGATCGCCAAGCTGCTCGGCGAGTCGATCCGGCGCATCAACAACGAAGAGAGCGTGAGCTCGCTCTTCGTCTAGCAAGAAAGGCAAGGGAGTCCGTCGTGGCTGAGAACGCGTTGTCCGCACAGGTTCGTGAATCGGCCGGAAAGGGGGTGGGCCGCAAGCTGCGCGCCGCGGGGCGCATCCCTGCCGTGCTGTACGGCCGCGGCAAGCCGTCGGTCTCCCTCTCCCTCGATCCGCGGCTGCTCGACAAGCTCCTCGCGACGAGCGAAGCCGGCATCAACACGCTGATCGACCTCGCGGTCGACGGGCGCACCGATCTGAGCGGCAAGGTCGTGCTGGTGAAGGAGCTCCAGCGCCATCCGGTGAAGGGCTCGCTCGTCCATGCGGACCTGTACGAGGTCGACCTCACCCAGACCATCGAGGTCTCCGTGCCGCTGCACGTCGTTGGTACACCGAGGGGCGTGGCGCTCGACGGCGGCATCCTCGACCAGGCGCTGCGCGAGCTCGAGATCGAGTGCCTTCCGCGCGCGATTCCGGACCAGATCGACGTCGACGTTTCGGACCTCGGCATCGGCGACTCGCTCCACGTACGGGACATCAAGCTGCCCGAAGGCGTGGTGCTGAAGAGCGACCCCGAGCTCTCGGTGCTGTCGGTCGTGGCGCCGCAGGCGGAGCCGACCCCCGAGGTGGTCGCCGCGGAAGCCGCGGCGGTCGCCGAAGGGGCGCCTCCGGCCGAGGGCGCCGAGGGGGCGGCCGCCACGCCCGCGAAGCCGGGCGGGCCCGCGAAGAGCGGCGAGTAGCCGGTCGACCGCGCGAATGGCGGCGGCGTGAAGCTCGTCGTCGGGCTGGGAAACCCGGGCCGGCGTTACGCAGGGACGCGTCACAACGTGGGCTTCCGTGTGGCGGAGCGCCTCGCCGACGCCCACGGCATCGCGCTCACCGCGAAGAAGTTCTCGGGCCGCTTCGGGCGCGGGAAGGTGGGCGCGCTGGACGTGGGCGTGCTGCTGCCCGAGACGTTCATGAACCTCTCCGGCGAGTCGATCGGCGAGGCGCTCCGGCTCCTGCCCGTCGGCGACCCGAAGGACGATCTGCTCGTGGTCTCCGATGACGTGGATCTCCCGTTCGGCCGGCTGCGCCTGCGCCCTGGCGGCGGCGCGGGCGGGCACAAGGGGCTGCGCGACATCGCAGCGCGGCTCGGGCGCGACGACTTCCCGCGCCTGCGCTTCGGCGTCGGACGTCCGCCGCATCCCGGACAGGACACCGCGGACTGGGTGCTCGAGGCCTTCGGCGCGGAGGAGGAAGCGGCGCTGCCGGGGCGTCTCGACGACGCGGTGCGCGCCGTCGAAACCTTCCTCCACGACGGCGTGCAGGCCGCGATGAACCGCTTCAACCGCGACCCGGCGGCGGAGGCGCGGGCGTGAAGCGACGCCTGGCGCGCATCTCCGCGGGGCTCGCGCTGCTCGCGCTCACGGGCTGTCAGACCGCTCCTCTGCGCACCATGCGCGGGATGCTGACGGGCAAGAGCGCGGCGCAGGCCGCCTACACCGAAGACGATCTACGGAGCGACCTCGCGCAGTACGCGGAACAGTTCCAGGGGGCGATCACCGTCGCGAGCGATTCGATCACGTCGCAGACCCAGGACCCGGCGATTCGCCGGCGCGCACTGCTCTGGAAGATCCGGCTCATCCCGCTCGTCAGCACCGCCGCGTACGTTCCGGATCCGGAGCACGCCTACGCGGCGCTGCTCACCCTCGCCGTTTCACAGGACGACTTCCTGACGACGGGTGCCGGCGCGAACGCCTTCGGCGCGCTCCAGGACATCGCGACGGAGACCTCCGGCCTGCTGGTCCAGAGCATCGTCGAGGTCGGACGGAACTTCCTGAGCGACGCCGAGCTTGCGCGCGCGCGCGCCGACGTCTCCTCCCTGGTGAAGGAGCACCCGATTCGCGGCGACTTCGTGCCCGACGTCGCGCGCGGCTTCATCGAGGCGACCGCCGCGGGCGGCCGCTTCGATTGGATCGTGACGATCCCGCTGTCCCCGTTCCGAGCGCTGCAGGGGGTCGACACCGGCGCGCAGGCCATTCGCGAGATCAACCAGACCGCGCAGCGCTTCAACCAGATCCTCGGGACGCTGCCGCAGCTCTTGCGCTGGAACGCGGAGCTCCTGGTCTACGAGATCGAGACGCACAAGAGCGTCGAGTCGGGGCTCGAGTCGTTCGACCTGGTCGCGCAGAGCGCGCAGGCGCTCTCCGCGGCGGCGCAGACGCTCCCCGCCGATCTGCGCGAGCAGGCCGTGCTCCTCGTCCAGCAGATCGACGCCAGCCAGGGCGAGCTTCGGAAGACCCTGGAGTCCGCGCGAGCGGTGCTCACCGACGCCGAGCGCACGGGGACGACCTACGAGCCGGTGGTCGCGTCCCTCGACCGGACTGCGACGCAGCTCGCACAGGCGGGTGTCGCGTGGAAGGAGATGGTGGAGGCGGTCCGTACGCCGTCGGACGACGGCTCGAAGAGCGCCGACTCGCGTCCGTTCGACATCCTCGACTACGAGCGGACGGCGGAGCAGGTCCGCGCCGCCGCGACCGAGGTGCGCGGCGTCCTCGACGATGCGCGCGGTGTGGGCGACGCCGCCACGGGAGCGCTCGTCGATCGCCTCGCCTGGCGGGGTTTCCAGCTCACCCTGGCGTTCTTCGCGCTGCTCTTCGTCTACCGCCGGATCGAAGCCGCCCTGACGCGCCGCCGCCTCTAGCTCGGGGCGGGGGTCAGGGCGTGGGCGTGCTCGGCGACAGCAGGACCGGTTCCTGCGGCATGTCGGTGCGCCCGAGGTGCTGGTGCAGGATGCGCCGGACCTCGTAGATCGTCTGTGGGTGCGCCTGCGTCGAGTGACCGGACCGCACCACCAGCTCCGAGTCCACGCCATCGATGTGAGCGCTGTCGTAGCGGACGACGCCGTCGGAGAGATCGTGGAGGGGGCCTTCGCCCTCGGCGGCGATGATGGAGTGCGCGTGCACGCCAGGTGCGATGGGGAGGGAGCCCAGCGTGACGAGGAACGGATTGTTGGCGGACATGTTGTCGACGCTGCTCGGCAGCCGCTCGAGGCGGTGCCGGGCCTTCGCGTCGGGGCTCCGAGAGGCCGCGTCGCGCAGGTCCTCGCCGACCTTGTTCAGGGTCGATGGGAGGCTCACGAATCGCTGGATGAGGTTCCGCACCCACCGAAAGGTGAGATAGCTGCCACGGTGCGGCGTCGCGATGAAGACGACGCGCTTCACGAAGGGAAGGGGCTCGACGACCAGGGTGTGCTCGACCAGGTTGCGGGTCTCCGGTGACAATCCGAGGTCGTCGAGTGGGACCGGACTCACGTCGTCCCAGAACTTCGTGCCGCTGTCCACGACGGTCATCTTGGTGAGGAGGCCTCCCTGGCTGTGGCCGATCACGACCATGTTCCAGAGCGCCGGATCGCTGCCGTTCGGATCGAGCTCGCGTACCGCCGCGGTGAGCGCGTCCCGGAGCTCGGCCGCGGACCACGCGATCGGATTGCCGGTGTTGTAGGTGAAGAGCCAGATCTGGCAGCCGTTGCGCACGACCGGATCCGCCATCAGCTCGTTCACGAGCTCCGTCCAGCGCGCAGGGCTCGACGCCGTTCCGTGTACGAGCACGACCGGCACCCGGCCGGGAAGGTACGGCTGGAGCATGAAGAGGCCGTTGTTCCCGGGGCGGCCGAAGTCGCCGGTGAGGAAACCCTTCAGCTCGAAGTCCCAGACCGTGGAGTTCTCGAGGGTGTACGCGAGCGGCGTCGTCACCTCGTACTCGAGCGGGACGGCGCGCCCGTTGACCTCGACCTGCTGCGAGAGGTACTCGGCGAAGAGCTCGAGCTGACCGGACACCCTTCCGTCGCTGAGCGCCTCCCTGGGGTGCGGGAACGTGAGGAGCGCCGTGACCGGCACCTTCGTGGCGGCTGGAATCCAGTTCCGCTCGATCTGCGACTGGGTCGCGACGGGGTTGATCTGGGCGGCGAGCGGCGCGCCGAGCCCGGCGCGCCGGTAGCGATTGCGCAGCCCGCGGATCTGGAAGTCGGCCGCGGGATAGAAGGGGCCGAGCTCGTAGTGCCCCCACCGGAAGCCCGCAGGATCGGTGGCGATCGTGAGCTCTCCGAACGGGAGCGGGAACGTGCCCGCGTGCAGCACGACCTCCATCCCGTCGGGCGACGCGAGGCCCTCCGCGAGGCCGCGGTTGTAGAGGTCGCACGCCTCTCGGAAGCGCGGGTCGTAGGGATTCGGAGGCGTATGGTCGTCGTCCGGAAACAGGTATGCATAGGCGTAGAGCGCCGAGGCGAGGTAGTAGGAGCGATCGCCCTCGTTCTCTGCGATCTGGAAGGCCAGCTCCGCGAGCCCGAAGTCCTGGGAGCGGCGATGGAGTCGGCGCGAGCGTTCGCGGGCAGCTTCGAACGCGGCCTTGGGGTCCTTCTCGTACAGGTCGTAGAGATCGCCCCGGTGCAGGAGCTGCTGGGTCGGAGCGGAGAGCTTCCCGCTCGACAGCACGTTCTCGTTGAGTGTGCGGTGAACCGTGCGCGGGTCCACCCGGGTCGCGCCGATCGGCGTCGCGCAGGACGCGAGCAGCGCACTCGTCGCGACGAGCGCAAGGACGCGGAAGACGATCATCCGGACTCCCAGGGCCCCTGTGCCGCGGCGCGCGCATGATACCGACGGCGCGCACGGGGTCTAGCCCGGCTGCGCTAGTAGTCGTACGTCCAGATCAGGTCTGCCGACGAGTTGCCGTCCGTCGACACCCGCGTCTCGATGCTCCAGCGGCGCGTCAGCTTCCAGTCGAGGCGGACGCGGCTGCTCCCGGAGCCGGTCACGTCCTGGTCGTACTGGACGTAGACGTCCTGCGTCACGTAGTTTCCGAGCCCGACCGATGCTCCGTTCCCCTCGTCGGTGGCGCTCACGGTGAAGTTCTCGATCGGGAGCGCGGGACCGACCGCGCTCCCGAACGTGTCGAGCGCTGCGGCCCCGGCGGTCTGCGCCACGAACGCCGACAACGCTCCCGCCTGCGACTGGGCGAGCTCCTCGGTGGTGCGGCCGAACAGGAGGAGCGCGAGCAGGTCGTTCTCGGGGTAGGGCGGATCGCTCTCGAGGCGGAGCGCGGGCTTCGACACCGTTCCGGACACGACCGCATGGACGTTCACGTCGCGCACGCGATGCGTCGCAGAGACGTCGAGGCCCGGGTCGAGCGCGCGGTGGCCGCTGAAGACGATGCGCCCGCGGTCGATCGTGAAGAGCTTCCCGTAGAGCCGGTAGCTGCCGCGCGTCGACTCGATCTGTCCGAGCACCCGCGTCTCCTCGAACGGGCGCTTGCGGGCGTCGAGCCGCCCCTCGAGCGCGACGTTCGCGCCCTGGCCCTCGATCCGCGCGTCGTCGGCGATCTCGAGGCGCACGTCGACCGCCGCGCCGTCGAGCAGCGGCGGGATCGCGGGCGCCTCCTCGTGGATCGAGCCGGACGGCGCGTTCGTCAGCTGCCGCACCCGGATCTCCTTGAAGAGCGGATTGCGCTGCTGCGTGAGCTTCACCTCCGCGTGCGAGAGCACCAGCTTGCCGCGGGCGGAGAGCGCGTCGAGCGGGCCGTCGACGGTCACGGCGCCGTCGAGGCGGCCGCTGAAGTCCGGCTCGTGGCGAAGCTCGAAGCCGCGAAGGTCGAGGTGGAGATCCGCGCCGACGGGCGTGAGGCCGTCGAGCGCGAACCGTCCCGCGAGCGTCGCCGCACCGCCATCGGCGCTCGCGAGGCGCACGTCCTCGATCCGCACGGCGTCCCCCTCGAGGACGGCGCGCCCCGCCAGCGGGCCGAAGCGCTGGCCGATCGGCGCCACGTCGAAGAACGCGTCGCGCAGCTGGAGCTCGCCGCTCACGCTCGGGCGGGGGGAGGCGCCGCGCAGCTCGAGCGTCGCGTCGGCGCGCCCGTCGAGCCCGGTCGGCGCCTCCGGCCAGAACGCCCGGACCACGCTCGCGTCCAGGTCGTTCGCGCGCACGACGACCCGCGTGCCGTCGCGAGCCAGGATCGCGCCCGCCGCGAAGGACGCGTCCCACGGCGTGTGCAGCTCGAGCGTGGCGAGCTCGCGGCCTCGACCCGACACGCGCGCGCGTAGGACGGCCTCGGGCGGGCGTGCCTCGAGCGTCGCCGTCAAATCGTCGAACCTCGCGTCGCGCCAGCGCGGTGCGCGCCACTCGGCCGAGCCCGTGAGCGCCGGCGCCGGCAGTGCTCCGTTCGCGACGATCTCCGCAGAGACGATGCCGCCCAGCTTCGGATCGAGCGCGTCGCGTAGCAGCGGCGGCGGGGCCGCGAGATCGAGCCCGCGGAAGGAGACGTGGAGATCGCGCGCGGCGCCCGCTTCGATGGCGCCCCGCGCCGTCACGGATTCGAGCCCGCGCGCGCGCAGGCGGAGCCGCTCGACCGCCACGCCGCCGCCCGTCCGCCGGAGCTCGACCGGACCGTCCGCGCTGGCGACGAGCGACGGGCCGTCGACGCTCAGGGGCGCGACCCGCACCCGGCCTTCCGGCAGGAGCCGCGCATCGGCCCGGAGCGCGCCGAGAGGAACGCCCGCCACGGCGAGCCGAGTCGCGGTGAGCGTCAGCTCCCCCGTCGGGCTCGCGAGCGGCCCCCGGACGCTGGCCCGAAGGCGCGCCGCTCCCGCCAGCCCGAGCTCCGGCGCGCCGAGCGCCACCGCGGTCTCCGCGAGGAGCGCGAGATCGGTCGCGTCGAGCTCCGCGACGAGCGCATCGATCCGGTCCCCGTCGCCGCGACCGGTCACCCGGATGCGCGCAGCGTTCGAGTCGAGCGTCCCGTTCGCGAGCTCCCAGCGGCCCTCCTCGAGCCGCCCGTCCACGTGGGCGTTCGCGATGCGCACGGCGCCGAGCTGCGAGCGCTCGAGCACGAGCCGGCCGGACGCGAGGGTCGCCGCCAGCCCGGCGCCCGGCGGGAGCCAGGCTTCGAGCGCGAGCTGTCCGGTGAGATCGCCGCGAAGCGCGGGCTGCTCGAGCGGGACACCCGGGTCGAGGTGCTCGAGGCGGGTCTCGAGCTTCGCGAACGCGGGTCGCGCGGGATCGAGCCACCCCGCGAGGTCGGTCTCGCCGCGGAGCTCGGCGTGGCCGAACGCGCTCGTGAGCGAGGAGGGATCGAGCCAGAGGTAGGAGTCCGCGAGGCGCAGCGTCAGCCTGGCCTCGTCGAGCGTGCGGCCCGACACCACGCCGGGACCGACCGCGAGCGCGACCGCCGCGTCGGCGGGCCAGCCTGGCGCGGCGCCCTCGGGCCACACGAGCGCGCGTAGGGTGCCGTCCGCGCGCGCCGCGAGCTGCGTCACCGCGTCGCCCGATGCGACGTCGAGCCGGATGCGGCAGGCGTCGAGGACGAGCTTCCGGAGCTCGAGCGACACGCCGAGATCTGGCCAGACGAACGGGTGCTCCGCCGCGTCCGGGGCCGGCGCCGCCGTCTCGAGCCCGCGCAGGCCGAAGCGGCCGTCTGCGTTCCGGCCGAGCGCGATCTCCGCGCCTTCGACCCGCAGCGACTCGATCGCGATCAGCCGATCGCCGAGCAGCGAGCGCAGGTCGAGCCTGGCCCGCACGGCGTCGAGGCGCACCGGGGTCTCACCGGCGTGCTCGAGGCGCACGTCGCGCAGGACGAGATCGGGATAGAGCGCGCCCTCGAGCGCCCCGAGGCGCACCGTGGGCGGCTCGGTGAAGACCCCCTCGAGCCCCCGCTCGAGGCTTCGCTCCACGAGGGCGCGCAGGCGCTCGCGCTCGAAGCCGCGCGACACGGCGAGGAGGAGCGCGAGCGCGACCACCGCCGCGACGAGCGCCGCGTTCAGCGCGAAGCCGACGGCTGCGAGCGCGAGACGGAGCGCGCGCCGCATCAGAACGCCTGCCCGATCGAGAGCCAGATGCGATACCCCTGCACACCGCCCGGCGCGTTCAGCGGGAAGCCGGCATCGAGCCGGAGCGGTCCGAGCGGCGTCGAGTAGCGGAGGCCCGCGCCGGCGGCCCACAGGAGGTGGCTCGTCGACCACGTCCACGCGTCGGGGGAGATCGTGCCCCCGTCCACGAACGCGACGCCGCGCAGCGCGCTCCAGATCGGGAATCGCAGCTCCAGCGTCCCCTCCAGCAGGCTCGCACCGCCCACGGGATCGCCTTCGGAGTCCGTGTTGCCGAGCCGCTGATACCCGTAGCCGCGCACCGAATTGCTGCCACCGCCGTAGAAGAGCTTCGTGATCGGAAGCTCCGTCTCGCGGGTGCCGGCGAACGGCGCGATCGTCCCGAGCAGCATGCGGGAGGCGAGCACGGTCGGGCCGACGGGCAGGTACCCGCGCCCTTCGACCGTCCAGCGCACGTAGTCGAAGTCCGAGCCGATCGCGCGCCCCGACGGGCTCGCCGCCACGTCGAGCCACGTGCCGCGCGTCGGGTCGAGCTCGTTGTCCGTGTCGTTCCAGCGCGCGCCGAGCTCGAAGTAGCTGAGGAAGAAGCGCCCGGTGGGATCGGTGAACTCGCGTTCGGAAGCGGCCCGCGTGTCGGTCACGTCGGTCCACTCGACGTCGTAGCCCGCCCGGCCGGTCCAGTGCCTCGAGAGCCGACGTTCGACGAGCAAGCGACCGCCCGCGGTGTTGGCATCGTACGCGGGCTCGGTCTGCCGCTCGAACCGGATGCGGACCGTGGTCACGCTCTTGTCGTCGGGCAGCCGCGGCTCCCGCAGGGTCGATTCGATGGCCATGCCGAGCGACGAGTAGCGCGCGCGGGCCTCCAGCTTGTCCGCGCGGCCGAACACGTTGCGGTGGATCCAGCCCGCCTGGACGCGGAGCTTGTCCTCGGTGCCGTAGCCGGCGCCGAGACGGACGCTCCTCGGCTTGCGCTCCTTCACGGTGACGAGCACGGGGCGCGAGAGCGTGACGTCGGGCGTGAGCGCGTATCCGCGTTCGGACGACGCGTCCTCCAGGTCCGGCGCCACGACCACGGAGAGGAAGAGTCCGAGGTCGTAGAGCTTGCGCTGGCTCTGCTCGAGGTCGTTCTGCGACCAACCCTCGCCCGATGCGAACGTGAGCTCGCCGCGCACGATCGACTCCTTCACCTCGCCCAGGCCCTCGACGCGGATCTCGCCGAACTTCACGCTCGCGCCGGGGTGCACGCGCCACCACACCACGGCCTTGCCGCGCTCCACGTCCACGTCCCCGCCGCCGGACTGCGTCGCGTCGGGAAAGCCGCGATCGGCGAGGCCGTCGAGGAGCATCCGCTTCGCCTCTCCGTAGCGGTCGAGCGTGAACACGTCGCCGACGTGGAGCGGGAGCGGCGTCACCAGCCGTTGGCGCCAGTGCGCCTCGTCGCCCGGCAGCTCGGACAGGTCGACGCCCCAGCTGTCGATCCGCACGGGAGGGCCCTCGTCGACGTCGATCCGGATGCGGACCGCATCGTGCATGGCATTCCACTCGAGCGTGTAGGACGCGCGGGCCCGGTAGTAGCCGTGGTCGCGGTAGACTGCGGCGATGCGGTGCACGTCGGCTTCGAGCACGCCTTCGTCGAACGGGGGACGCTCGTCCCACGGCTTCCACCACGGGCGGGCGGTCGTGAAGAGGTAGGGTGCGATCTCCGCCGGGGCGACGGCCTCCGTGCCCGACCACTCGATGCTCTCGACCACCGGCCCGGCCGTGGGGCTCGCCGGGTCGGCCGCTCCCGCGGCTCCGCGTGCGACCGCGAGGACGACGAACGCACACCCGAGCGCCCGTGCCGGGCCTCCCGCCCTCCGCACTCCCCGACGGTTCCCGAACCGGGGTCGCGACATGGGCGCCTACGCTAGCCCGGGGCGGCAACGTGGCGGGGCGTAGCGAGGATCGTCAGCGGGCCCCGCTTCTGCCGGGCCCGGCGCCTCCAAGGTGGGACAAAGCCGACCCGCAGGGAGACGTTTCGCCACGATCCCGCCCGGGCGCCTCGCGAGCGGTGCTCCCGGTTCGGCACGAGGGTTGCTCAGCCAGAGGTCCAGGATCGACCGCGGGAGCGCCTGGCGCTCCTCCGGCAGGAGCTGTCGCGTGCCTCTCGTGTCCTACGACGTCGCGCCCGAGCTGGTCTCGAAGTACGACCGGCCGGGGCCGCGGTACACGAGCTACCCGCCCGTCCCCCACTGGACGACGTCCTTCGGCGAAGCGGAGTATCGCGCCGCCCTGCGCGATGCCGCGCGCGACACCGGGGACCTCGCGCTGTACGTGCACGTCCCCTTCTGCCCGCAGCGCTGCCTCTACTGCGGCTGCAACGTCACCGTCACGCGGCGCGCGGCGCTCGTGGACGCCTATCTCGACCGGCTCGAGCGGGAGATGACCTTCGTCGTGGAATCGCTCGGCACGGGGCGCCGGGTCACCCAGCTGCACCTCGGCGTAGGCACGCCCAACGTGCTGAGCGCAGCGCAGGGCGCGCGCCTCGTGCGGATGATCGAGCGGCGCTTTGCGTTCGCTGGCCAGGCCGAGCGCTCGCTCGAGGCCTCCGCCGCGCTCGGCTACGCATGGATCGGCTACGACCACTTCGCCGTGCCCGAGGATCCCCTCGCGCTGGCCCATCGCCGCGGCGCGCTGCACCGGAACTTCATGGGCTATACGACCATGCCCGCCGCGCACCTGATCGGCTTCGGCATGAGCGCGATCGGCGAAGTGGCGGGGCGCTACGTGCAGATGGCGGCCGAAGGGCCTGCCTACGACGCCCGGATCGACGCCGGCGCACTGCCGGTCGCGCGCGGGCACGTGCTCAGCGCCAAAGACCAGGCAGAACGGGCGATGCTCCTCCAGCTGATGTGCAACCTGTGCCTGCCGTACACGGCGATCGCCGGCGACCGGGACGCCACGCTCGAGCGCATGCGGCCCTTCGCCGAGGACGGCCTCGTGGAGCTCACGGGGGACGCGATCCGGATCACCGCTCTCGGACGGTTCTTCCTGAGGAACGTCTGCATGGAGCTCGATGCGTATCTGGCGTGCAGCGCGCCCGGGCCGCGGTACTCGAGGACGGTCTGAGGGCCGCGCCCGCGTCGGGCCGTGTCCGACGCGCGCTAGGGCGTGGGCTCCTCGGCGAGCCGGAAGCCCTTCGACTCGATGCACGCGACCACCTGCGCCGCATACTGGTGTCGCTCTCCGCGCGGGTGCGGCGAGGACGCGTCGGGCGGCGTGCTGGCGATGCACGCGTCCTTCGCGGCCGAGAGCTCCGCGCGGGTGGCGGGAGTCCCGTCCTCGTGCTGCCACACGAGCTTGGGATGGGCGTCGTCGTGGGCACAGCCTCCCAGCATCACCGCGATCCCCGCCGCCGCTCCCCACGCACGCACCGATCCCATCCCCACCTCCCTCGGGCCGTCCGGTCCGGGCGCAGCATAGACGGCTGGCAGCGCCGGAGTCACCGCGGGCCCTGCGGAGGCGCCCCGGAGTTGCGCATCGATGCGGGCCTCGTCGCGGGTGGATTGTCCTGATCGCATAGGCATGGAATGATCGATAATGATTCGTATTGTCCGATTGACCGGTCATTGTCCTCCGTCTAGTCTCGCGCCATGGCCTCTCCTTCGCCCATCCAAAGCGGCCAACCGGTGTACCGGCAGATCGCCGATCGCCTGCGCGGTGAGATCGCGGAGGGACGGCTCGCGCCGGGCGCACGCCTGCCCACGATCCGCGGGCTCGCGGCGGAGCTCGGCGTCCACCGGGACACGGTCGCGCTCGCCTACGACGAGCTCGCGCGCGCCGGGCTGGTCGAGTCGACGGTGGGGCGCGGCACGTTCGTCTGCGAGGCGACGCCGCCGCCTTCGGCGCGCGAGCTGGTGCTCGCGCCGACGGTGGACCGCCTCCTCGACTTCGAGCGCGCGCGACCGCACTACCCGGCGGGCACCGACGCCGTGCCGCTGCACGCGCTCGTGCCGGATCCGCTGCTGTATCCCGTCGCGGAGTTCCGGCGGTCGCTGAACCGGGTGCTCGCGCGCGGAGGCGAGGAGCTGCTGCGCTACGGCGGCGCGCAGGGCCACCCGGGGCTGCGCGGGGTGCTCGCGGCGCGCTTCTGTGCTCCGGGTGCGGCGGTGGACGCCGAGGAGATCATCGTCACGCAGGGCGCGAGCGAAGGCATCTCGCTCGCCCTGCGGCTCTTCGCCGAGGCGGGGGACACCGTCGCGGTCGAGGAGCCGACCTACCACAACGTGCTCGCCGCGCTCGTCGCGCTTCGGCTGAAGGCCGTGCCCGTGCCGATGCGCGACCGCGCGCCCGACCTCGTCGCGCTCGAACGCACGCTCGAGCGGCCCGAGGTGAAGCTCTTCTACACGATGCCCACGTTCCACAACCCGCTGGGCACGAGCACCGGGCTCGCGCACCGGCGCGCGCTGCTCGGCGTGGCCGCGCGCACCGGCAAGCCCGTCGTCGAGGACGCGTACGAGATGGACCTGCGCTACGCGGGACGCCCGATCCCGTCGCTCGCGTCGCTCGACGGGAGCGGCCTCGTCGTGCAGCTCTTCTCGTTCTCGAAGTCGCTCTTCCCCGGCGCGCGCGTCGGCTGTCTCCATGCGCGCGGCCGGGCGGTCGACGGTCTCCTCGCGCTGAAGCACGCCACCGATCTCGGAGGAGCGCTCGTGCTCCAGGCCGCGCTCGCGGACTTCGTCGCGAGCGGCGGCTACGACCGCCACCTCGGCCGCCTGCGCCGGACGCTGCTCGGCCGCCGCGACGCGATGCTCGAGGCCCTCGCGAGCGCGATGCCCGAGGGCGTTCGCTGGACCGAGCCCGAGGGCGGGCACCAGGTCTGGGTCGAGCTGCCCGCGGCCATCGACACGCGCGACCTGCTCCCCGAGGCGGCGCGCGCCGGCGTGCTGTTCGCTCCCGGCTACCAGTTCCACCACGACGGCCGGCCGTCGAGCGGCCTGCGGCTCTCGATCGCGGTGGCCGACGAGACGGCGATCCGCCGCGGTGTCGAGGCGCTCGCGCGCGTGGTGCGCGAACGCATGCAGGAGACGCGCGGGTCGTCGCGCGCAGCGAACGTCCACGTCTAGAAGGAGAACGGAGATGGCGAACGACGAGAGCGGCAACGGCGGGCGCACCGGCGCACGGTCCTTCGAGCTGAAGGTCGGCCTGGCCGAGATGCTGAAGGGAGGCGTGATCATGGACGTGACCACGCCCGAACAGGCGAAGATCGCCGAAGACGCGGGCGCGGCGGCCGTGATGGCGCTCGAGCGCGTGCCCGCCGACATCCGCAAGGAAGGCGGCGTCGCGCGCATGTGCTCGATCCAGGTGATCGAGGGCATCCAGCGCACGGTGTCCATTCCCGTGATGGCGAAGGTGCGGATCGGTCACTTCGTCGAGGCGCGCGTGCTCGAGTCGCTGGGCGTCGACTTCATCGACGAGAGCGAGGTGCTGACGCCGGCGGACGAGGAGCACCACGTGTGGAAGCACGACTTCCGGTCGCCGTTCGTGTGCGGCGCCCGCGATCTCGGCGAGGCGCTGCGCCGGATCGGCGAGGGCGCGGCCATGATCCGGACCAAGGGCGAGGCGGGCAGCGGCAACATCGTCGAGGCGGTGCGTCACCTGCGCAGCGTCGTCGGCGCCATCCGGCGGCTCCACTCGATCGCGCCCGAGGAGGTGCCGACCTTCGCGAAGGAGCTGCGCGCGCCGGTGGACCTCGTCCGGCGCGTGGCGGAGACCGGCGGGCTTCCGGTGCCGAACTTCGCGGCGGGCGGCATCGCCACGCCGGCCGACGCAGCGCTGTGCATGTCGCTCGGCGCCGAGGCCGTGTTCGTCGGCTCGGGAATCTTCAAGAGCGAGGATCCCTCCGCGCGCGCCCGGGCGATCGTGCGCGCCACGACGCACTGGAAGGACCCGGCGGAGGTCCTGGCCGCGTCGCGGGGGCTCGGCAAGGCGATGGAAGGGCTCGCGATGGAGACGCTCGCCGAGAGCGACCGGCTGGCGACGCGAGGCTGGTAGGCGGCGCCGCGCCATGTACCTCCCGCCCGCCTTCCGCTCGGACGATCCGGCCGAGCTGCACGCGACGATCCGCGCGCATCCGTTCGCGACGCTCGTGAGCGTCGTCGATGGGGCGCCGTCGGCGACGCACGTGCCGCTCCTGCTCGACGCGGAGCGCGGCCCGCGCGGCACGCTCGTCGGCCACGTGGCGCGCGCGAATCCCCACGCGGGAGCGTTCGACGGCAGGTCGCGGGCCCTGGCGATCTTCCACGGACCGCACGCCTACGTCTCGCCGCGCTGGTACGCGGGCGGTCCGAACGTGCCGACCTGGAACTACGTCGTGGTGCACGCTCGCGGCGTCCTCCGGCCGATCGACGAGCCCGAGCGCGTCCGGGCGCTGCTCGCCCGCACGGCGGCGGTCTTCGAGGCCGGCGCCGACCCGCCCTGGAGCCCCGAGCGCGAGCCCCTCGACTACCTCGAGCGCCTCGCGCGCGCGATCGTCGCGTTCGAGCTCGAGGTCGAGGAGCTCGTCGGAAAGCGGAAGCTGTCCCAGAACAAGCGCGCGGCGGACCGCGCGGGGGTGGTCGCGGGCCTCACCGCGCTGAACGAGCCCGGCGGCGTGGCGGTCGCGCGGCTCATGGCCCCGCTCGATGCGCCCGGCGGGGCCGCGGAGTCGGCGGGGTGACGTCGACACGCCCGCGCGTCGGAGTGCTCGCGATCCAGGGCGACGTGGCGGCGCACGCGCGAGCGCTGGCCCGCGTGGGAGCGGAGGTGGTCGAGGTCCGCAGCGCGAAGGAGCTGGATGGGCTCGACGCGCTCGTCCTCCCCGGCGGCGAGAGCACGACGATCGCGAAGGGCATGGACCGCCTCGGACTCTACGAGCCGCTCCGCGCGTTCGTGCGCGCAGGACATCCGGTGCTCGGAACCTGCGCCGGCGCGATCCTCCTCGCCCGTCACGTGGAGAACCGGCCGGTGGAGACGCTGGGCGTGCTCGACGTGACGGCGGTCCGCAACGCCTACGGCACGCAGGTCGACTCCTTCGCCGCGACGGTCGACACGCGGGCCGTGGAGGGTTTCGAGGGCCTGCGCTGCGTGTTCATCCGCGCGCCGCGCCTGCGCCGGCCGGGCGAGGATGTGACCGTGCTGGCGCGGGTCGACGGTGAGCCCGTGCTCGTGCAGCAGGGCCGGGTGATGGCGGCGACGTTCCATCCCGAGCTCACGGACGATCTCCGCGTGCACGCGCGCCTCCTCGCCCTCATCGACGCGCCGCGCTGACCCGTCCGCGCCGGCCGGCGCGGCGCGACCGGAGCGTGGCCTCAGAACTCCCGGGAGACGTGCAGCACGACCTCGTTCCCCCCACGTCCTCCCCTGCGCACGATGTCGGGGCTGTAGGCGTAGTCGAGCTGGAGCCGCGTCTGGAAGAAGAAGCCCGTCGTGAGGCGGCCGCCGATCGAGGTCACGAAGCCGTCCTGGCGCCGGGTGCCGCCGCTGCCGTCCCGGGTCTCGAGATCGAGCCACCCGGCGGAGGCGCGGAGGCCGAGGTAGACGAAGAAGATCGGCTCGAAGCGGTATTCCGCCACCGCGACGACGTAATGGTGCGGCAGGAACTCCTCGATCGCCGCCCCGGGCACGATCACGCGTTCCACCGACGTGTAGTCGGTCCCGTCGGGGCCGCCGCCGATGCGTGGGGAAGAGAAGCGGTCGAGGTGTCCGCCGACGCCCGCGTGCAGCGACCCGATCAGGCGGTGGCGCTCGCTCGGCACGAACGGCACGCCGCCCGCCGCGAGCGCGTAGCCCGTCACGAGCCACGGATCGCGCGTCGCGCTCGCGGACTGCTGATCCTCGATGCCCCAGTCGTCCCAGTTGAAGCGCCGCCCGATCGTCGCGTCACCGCCGAAGGCGAATCCGCGGTGGGGGAGCTCGAGCAGGTTGCGCTGGAGTGCATCGCCACGGAGCGAGAGGTGGCCGCGGAGCTCGAACGTGTCCTGGGGCGCCTCGAAGTCCGCCGCAGCGTCCCCCCCGCGATGGAAGTAGAGGTAGCCCGGCTCGACGGTGAGGGACGCGGCGAAGAGGTTGTCCTGCTCGCCGGGGGCGATCTGCGTCCGGTAGCCGAGCCCGACACCGCCGCGCACCACGCCCCAGAGCAGCGACTGGTCCTGCTGGGAACGGCCGTCGACGAGCTCGGTCTGGTCGACGGGCAGGGTGTAGTTGAAGAACGTCAGCACGCCTTGCGCCGGACTCCCGCCGAGCGCGCGCTCGAGGCGGACGTCGTCGTAGACGCCCGAGACGATCGCGTAGTCGAGCTGCTCTGCGTCGGGGTGTCGCCAGAAGTAGAGCGAGCCGAACGGCAGGACGCGCTCGTCCTGGGGCGGGGGCTGGTTGAGCTCCAGGCCGAGGTCCCAGGCGTCCACGCGGCGCCGGTCCCGCGGCGCGACGTCGACCTCGCGGCCGAGGACCGTGGTGCGGAACGCCTCGCCGGCGAGGGGCGTCCGGTACGGCTCGTCGGCGGGGACGGGCCGCGGCGCGAGCAGCAGGGCACAGGCGGCCGCGACCCCCATGGCGCGCACGCTTCATCTCCTGGACCGGCTCACCGCCTTCGCGCGTCGCGCGCGGTCGCCCGGGCGCTCGTCCAGTTCGCAGCGGCGAACTCCCAGTCGATCAGGTGGTCGATGAACGTCTCGAGATACCTCGCGCGATCGTTCCGATGGTCCAGATAATACGCGTGCTCCCACAGGTCCGCGGTGACCAGCGCGATCCGTCCGTGCCGGAGCGGCAGGTCCGCGTCGTGGGTGGTGGTCACCTGCACCCGCCCCTGGTCGCACTCGAGCCACAGCCAGCCGGAGCCGAAGTGCGCGGCGCCGGCCTCGAGGAAGGCCTTCCGCAGCTCGGCGTAGCTCCCGAAGGTCTTGTCGATCGCGTCGGCGAGGTCACCCTCGGGCTCGCCGCCTCCTTCGGGGGCCATCGATCGCCACAGGAAGTCGTGGTTCCACACCTGGGCGGCGTTGTCGAACACCGACCCGGAAGCAGTCTGCAGAATCGACTCGAGGCTGTCTCCCGCCTCCGGCGTGCCGCCGATCAGCTCCTCGAGCTTGTGCAGATAGCCGGCATGGTGCTTGTCATGATGCAGAGTGAGCGTCTCGCTCCCGAGATGCGGCTCGAGCGCGTTCTTCGCGTAGGGGAGAGGCTTCAGTTCGAAGTCCATGGGAGGTCCTCCTCAGCTCGCTGTGGATCTCGTGGGTCGCGACGTGGCGCTCGAGCTCGAGCAGGAGGCGCGCGAGCCGCTCCGGCTCGACCTCGACGCCGCGCGACGTCACCACCTCCGCGATCGCGGCGCGCACGCGCCGCACCGGCCAGCGTCGGTGGATCCGCGGGGGCGGCGTCGGTGAAGTGGGTCTGTCGCGTCCCGAAGGCACGTCCTTGCCAAAGGCAAGTCCCATGCCCATCCCGCCGTCGCCGCGCCGCACCCGGAGAAGCGCGGAGGTGCGGTGGAGGCCGCCACGCGTGTAAATCCTGCGCCCACGGCTTGTAAGGATGACCATCTCCGGCCCGCGCGGCGCGTTCTGCGGACCGCGTCCGGTGCGATTCCCACTGGCACGAAGGCTGCTTTGTTCCTCGGGCGGAGGTCATTCATCATGCTCGGCACCGTACTGCTGGTTCTGCTCGTGCTGCTCCTCCTCGGAGCGCTTCCCGCGTGGCCCTACAGCACCGGCTGGGGCTACTACCCGAGCGGCGCGCTCGGCACCGTGCTCGTCGTCGTGCTGATCCTCGTCGTGCTCGGTCGGATCTGAGCGGCTCGCGGAGCGTTCGAGATGTCGGGCCTGGCGCGGGCGCCTGCGGTGGTCGCCGTCGCAGGCCTGAACTGCTGGCGGCTGGCGCACGCCAATCGAGTCTCGTTCCTCGTGGATGCTGCGCGGTACTTCGAGGTGCTGGCCGACGCCCTGGCGCTGGCTACGCGCACGGTCTTCATCCTCGGCTGGGACCTGCACAGTCGCGTGTCGGTGGGGCGCCGACCGCCCGACTTCGGAGGGGGCTGCGAGCTCGCGGCGCTCCTGAGCGACCTGGCCTGCCGCCGTCCGCTCCTTCGCATCCGCGTGCTGGATTGGGACTACAACCTGCTGCTCGCCTCGGAGCGGGAAGGCTCGCCGTGGGTCCCGCTGGACCGACATACGCATCCGCGTGTCCGGTTCCGGCTGGACGGGCGCCATCCCTGGGGCGCGTGCCATCACCAGAAGCTGGTGGTGGTCGACGACGCCGTGGCCTTCGTGGGGGGCATCGATCTCACGACCGGCCGCTGGGACACGCCGGAGCACGCCCCCGACGATCCGCGCCGCGTCGATCCGTGCGGGAAGCCCCATCCGCCCTTCCACGACGTCCAGGTCGCCGTGGACGGTGACGCCGCGGCTGCCCTGGGCAGGCTCGCGCGCGAGCGCTGGCGGCGCGCTGCAGGCCGGCGGCCACGCGCGCTCGGCGGGAGCCGGAGCTCCTCGCCAAGCGAACGCAGGCCGGGCGGCCTCGGAGCGGTGCGGGCCGGGACGCCGGGCGATCGCTGGCCCGCAGGTCTGCTGCCGGATCTGCGCGACGTGCGCGTGGCGCTGGCGCGCACCGAGCCGTCCTACGCGGGCCAGCCGGAGATCCGTGAGGTGGAGCGGCTGTATCTCGACGCGATCTGGTCCGCGCGACACGCGATCTACGTCGAGAACCAATACCTCACGTCGCGCACGATCGGCGACGCGCTCGCGGCGAAGCTGGCGTCGCCAGAGGGTCCAGAGGTCGTCGTGGTGTCGCCGCGCGAGTGCTCGGGGCGGGTCGAGGAGGGGACCATGGGTCTCTTGCGCTTCCGACTGGCGCGCCGCCTGCGGGAGGCCGACCGGTTCTCCCGCTTCCGCCTCTTCTACCCGCGCCTGCCGGACGACACCCTGCGGCTCAACGTGCACTCGAAGCTGATGATCGTGGACGATCGGCTCGTACGGATCGGCTCGGCCAACCTCAGCAACCGCTCGATGGGCGTCGACACGGAGTGCGACGTCCAGATCGAGGCTCGCGGCGACCGCGCGGTCGCCCAGGGGATCGCCGGGCTGCGAGCGCGACTGCTCGCCGAGCACCTCGGAACGACACCCGAGCGTGTCGAAGACGCGATCCACGGGACGGGCGGTCTCGTCGCCGCCATCGAACGGCTCTCCGGCGGGCCGCGTACGCTGGCGCCGCTCGATGCGTCGGTCCCCGAGTGGGTGGACCGCGTGGCCCCGGAGCAGCTGCTCACGGATCCGGAGCGGCCGTTCGCGGCGATGCGGCCGCTCGAGGACTGGACCCCCGCGGAGCTCCGCGATCCGCATCGCCGGGCGCTGCCCACGGTGGCAACCTGCCTGCTCGCCGTAGCGGCCATGGCCGCCGCCTGGCAATGGACGCCCCTCGGGCGCTGGATGGAGCCGGAAGCGCTCCGAGCAGCGCTCGCGGGGCTGCGCTCGTCGTCGCTCGCGCCGCTCTGGGTCGCAGCGCTCTACGTCGGGGGGGGGCTGCTCGTGGCGCCGGTCACGCTGCTCGTGGCTGCGACCGTGCTGCTCTTCGGCGCGGGCCGGGGGCTGCTGTACGCGATCGTCGGCATCGCGGCGAGCGCGACAGTCACGTACCTCCTCGGGCGGCTGGCGCTGCGGACGCCCCTCCACCGGCTTGCGGGCCGACGACTGCGTGCGCTCCGCGAGAACGTGGGAACGCGCCGCGTCCTCGCGCTGGCCGCACTGCGCATGCTCCCGATCGCGCCGTTCACGCTCGTCAACCTGGCAGCCGGCGCCGCCCGGGTTCCGTTCGGCCGGTATCTCACCGCAACCCTCATGGGCGTTGCGCCGCTTGCCGTTGCTCTCGCGGTCTCGGAGTCGACGAGCCGCGCGCTACAGCTCTCGACGCGGGCGGGCGTGGGGATCGTGGCGTGCTGCGCGGTCTTCCTGCTGGCGCTCTCGAAGCTGCGCCGGGGCCCACGTCCGGGGGAGGTGGCGGTGGGGTCCGAGGGACCGCTCCGGGCGACGCAGGGTCCGGTGAGGGCGCGTGTCTGAGCGCGCTGCAAGGACCGAGGCGTCGAACGAGGTCGTCGTGATCGCGTCGTACAACGTCCACCGGTGTCGCGGGCTGGACGGACGGCACGATCCCGGGCGCATCGCCGCGGTCCTCACCGAGCTCGGCGCCGACGTCGTCGGGCTCCAGGAGGTGGATTCTCGTGCTGGGCTCGAGCGCGGTCTCGATCAGCTCGAATGGCTGGGCCGCGCCACGGGGCTGTCGTGTCTCGCCGGACCCACGCTGCTGCGCCACGACGGACACACGGGCAACGGGCTCCTCACGCGGCTCCCCGTGCGCGCGAGCCGCCGCGTCGATCTCTCGATCGCCCGGCGCGAGCCGCGGGGGGCAATCGACGTCGAGCTCGAGTGCGGCGCTGCCCGCCTTCGGGTCGCGGTCACGCACTTCGGCCTGCGCTCGGCGGAGCGTCGCGCGCAGTGCGACCGCCTCCTCGGCGCGCTGGCGCCCCGCGGCGAGGACGTCGCGGCGCTCGTGGGAGACTTCAACGAATGGTTCGCGCCCGCTCGGCTCCTGCGCCGGATCCACCGCACCTTCGGCCGCCCGAACGCGGTCCGCACGTGGCCGGCTCCGCTGCCCATGCTCGCGCTCGACCGCCTCTGGGTCCAGCCCGAGCGCGCGCTGCTCGAGCTCCGCGTCCACGCGAGCCGCACGGCGCGGGTCGCCTCCGACCACCTGCCCGTGCGCGGCGTGATCGCCCTTCCGGGCGCGCGTCTTCCCAAGCCCGGGCCGAGCGAAGGAGCCTTCGATGAAGACCCCGTTCCTCGGTGATCGACGACGTGAGCCTCCTCCTGCTCGATCGGGAAGGCGGCGCGGAGCCACGCGGCGTGGGTCAGAAGACCGGCGAAAAGCCGCCGCAGCGCGCCGGGGACGGGGGGGCGGCGCGCTGCGGCGGCGGTCGCCCGGGTTGGATGACTTCATCCATCGGGCTCACCCGACGAAGAAAGCAACTTCGATGCCAACCCGGGATGCGACGCCGCAAGCGCCGCGCACGCAGCCAGCGCCGGCTCCGTGGACGAATCTTCAAACGGGATGCCCCTCGCGACATACCGTCGGCTCGATCGCTCCGAGCGGCTCGGACGGCGGCGATCACCTCGGCGCGGATCGTGCAATGCATCGTCGCATGGCGGCGGGACGGATGCATTCGATCGAGCGGCGGCATGAGGCGGTGCCCGCGCTCCCGTCCGAGCCGTCGGTCGGCGCCGCGCTCGAGCGCGTGATCGATCTCTCGCAGGAGGTCGTCGTCGATCGCATCGAGCTCCTCCAGGTCGAATCCCAGGCGCGCCTCCTCGCCTTCGCGCGGCGCGCGGCGGGGCTCGGGATCGCGACCTTCGTGCTCCTCCTCGCGTGGGTGCTCCTGGCCGCCGCCGTGGTGGCTGCGCTGGCGAACCGGCTGCCGCTCGAAGGCGCGCTCGCGATCGTTGCTGCGGTACACGCCGCCGTGGGCGGCGCGGCCCTGGCATGGGCGTCGCGTGCACTGGAGGGGGATCGATGACGACGGCGTCGCTCGAGCGCGCCCGCGTCGTGGCGCGCATGGACCGCGATCGTCGGGCCCTTCGGGAGGCCGTCGAGGCGCTGCGCTTCACGGCGCGGGCGGAGCTCGGTCCGCGCGCGCTCTTCGGGAGGCACCCGCTCCCGTTTCTCGCCGGAGCCCTGCTGCTGGGGCTCTGGCTCGGCGCTCGAGACTGACGCTCGGCGCGAGCGAACCCGTCACGCAAGGAGAGAGAGCATGCGGTCGACGAACCAGCTCGATGGCGATCCCGAGGAAGCGGGGTTTTCGCACGAGGCGGAGACGACCACGGAGCTTCGCCGGCGCCTTGCCGACGCGAGGACGCAGCTCGCCGAGCTCGACCGGAGCGCGCGTCGCCTGGTGAAGGAGCGGCCGCTGACCGCACTCGGTGTCGCGCTCGCAGTGGGTGTGCTCCTCGGCCGCGCGCTCTCGCGCAAGTAGACGAACCATGAGTACGCAATCCGAGATCGATTCCGCGTTGGAGCGGCTGCGAGAGGAGGTGGCGCAGCGACCCTACGTCGCGCTGGCGGCCGCGGTCGGCATCGGCTGGCTGATCGCCAGACGCGCCCCCGCCGGCGCGCTGGCGGCGCTCCTCGGTGTCGGGGCGCGGGCGGTGATGGCCGCGGTGGCCGAGAACGCGCTCCGGACCACGGCGCTCCGCAGCCGCTGACGGCCCCGAGAGCCCGATTCGAATCAACTCCCAGGAGGTGACCATGCTCGAGGACATGCTGAGACTGCTTCGTACGACCGATCTGCTGCCGACGGCCGATCGCGGGCTCCGCTCGCTCGGGCTCGTCCGCGTGGCCCGCAGCTACGACGGGACCCAGGCGGCCGCCGCCTTTCTGCTCGGCGCCCTCGTCGGAGCGGGCATCGCGCTGCTTGCGGCGCCCATGACCGGTCGCGAGCTCCGCGATCGCGTTCGCGATCGGCTGGACGAGCGCACGCCGGAGCCGGCCAGCCACTGATCGCCTTGCGCCCGCCAGCGACGAGTAGTCTAGAAATTTGTTCCATCCGCCGTGCGCCGCGCGTTCTGCCCGGGCCCCGCGTGCGCGCCGCTCGCATCCCTCTGGCCCGCTTCTTGCTCGAGCAGGGTGTGGAAGAATCGTCCACAGGAGATCGTGTCATGCTGAATTGGGCTCTCGTGTTCCTCGTCGTCGCCATCATCGCGGCGGCGCTCGGCTTCACCGGGCTGGCCGGTGCGGCTTCGAGCATCGCGCAGACGCTGTTCTTCGTGTTCCTGGTGTTGCTCGTGATCGCCGGCGTCGCGTCCGCGGTGCGCGGCCGACCGCCGGTCTGAACGTCCCCGGTCCGTCCGATCTGGTGAACGCGGCTTCCCGCCGCACCCCCTCCGCCGGACGGAGCTCCCCGGCCCGCAACGGGCGCTTGCGGGCCGGGGAGCATGGGTTCACCGGCGTCAGCGCACGGCGCCGACTCCCGTCGCAGGCTCCACCATGATGTCGAGGCGGCGATCGATCTGACGTCCCGCTTCGGTGGCATTCGACGCGCCGGCGGGCCGACACTTCCTCGGATCGGGTGTGCGGTCTTCCATGACGATGGAACCTCCGCCGGGAGGTGGTGCGAACGGCATGCCAACGGAGCGTTCGTCGCCCGTGGGCGGAACACCTTCAGGGAGCGGAGCGAGCTGGGGCGATCCTCATCCGGGGTCCTCGGCGGCACATGCCTTGCTTGCCGTAAAGGGCGGAGCCCCGGCGACCCTTCAAAGGTTCCAGCTGCGCCGCGGTGCGGGGATGGATTAGAAATTTGAAGAATCTACACTCCGCAGAAATGACGCCGGAACCGCCCCAGGACGCGCGGCCGGCCGCCGGTCCGCCGAGCGCTTCCCCGCCGGTCGCGCGAGCACCCCTCCATGCGGGGGGGCTCATCGCCGCGCTGGTGATCTTCGCGCTCGGCGCCGGGGTCTCCGTGCTGCTCTGGCAGAAGACCCGGGCGGACGCCGCCCTCGAGATCGAGCGTCACACCCAGGATTTCGCCAGCCGGATTGCCGGCGTCCTCGAAGCGAGGATCAACGGGGAGCTCGAGGCCCTCCGCCGGCGCGCCGAGCTCTGGTCCGCGCCGATCGAGGCAGGCCCTCCGCCGCGGATCGCGGAGCCGAAGGGCGCGGCGGCCAAATGGAAGCGGGAGGCCGAGCTCTTCCTCGACGACCATCCCGGCTTCCGTGCCCTCGTGCGCATGCGACCCGGCACCGCGAACGAGATCGCCGCTTCGCCGGACGGCGAGGCGATCCTGCGGGAGGTCGCGCCGCAGCTCGTCGCGCTCGTGGGCAAGAGCGACGCCCCGACCCTCGCGAGCGAGGTCGCGTTGGGGCCCATCCTCCTGTCCGACGGCCGTGTCGTCCTCGGCGTCCAGTTCCCGCTGCTCCCGCGTGGAACGACCTCCGGGGTGGTGTTGGGCGTGTTCGAGCCCCGGGCTGCGCTCGACCCGATCCTCGAGAACCGTGCGCCGGGATACGCGTTGGCGGTCCGGCAGGATCACGTCGTCCTGTACGAGCGGGGCACCCCGGACGTCGAAGCGGCGGAGCGTTTCACCAAGCAGGAGTCCATCACGCCCACGCTCGGCTCGCCGTGGACGGTCGAGGTGACGCCGAGCTCCGAGTTCGTCTCGGGCACGCGCGCGGACTCGCCCGCCATCGTGCTCGTGGCGGGTCTCCTGATCTCCGCGCTCGTCTCGTCGCTCGTGAACCTGGCGCAGCTCTCCCGCGGGCGCGCTCGCGCCCTCGAGCTGCTGAATCTCGAGCTCCGCAGCGAGGTCTCCTCGTCGCGTCGCGGCGAGGACGAGATCCGGCGGCTCAACGAGGCGCTCGAGTCCCGGGTGCAGCAGCGCACGGCCGAGCTGAACGAGACCATCACCGAGCTCGAGACGTTCAACTACTCGGTGTCGCACGACCTGCGCTCGCCCCTCGGCGCGATCATCAACCTCGCGGCAATCCTCGCGGAGGACTACTCGAAGGTGCTCGACGGCGACGGCCGGGAGTACCTGCGCAGGATCGTCGTCAGCGCCACCACCGCCGTATCCCTGATGGACGCGCTGCTCGCGTTCTCGCGCAGCGGCCGGGACGAGATCCACCGCACCACCCTCGACATGCGGCGCGTGATGAACGAGGTCGCGGCCGAGATGAAGGCCGCATCGCCCGATCTCGCCTGCTCGTTCGAGATCGGCGAGCTGCCCCCGGTCCACGCGGACCCCGTCATGATGCGCTTCATCGTCACGAACCTGCTCCACAACGCCTGCAAGTTCGTGCGGAAGGGGGAGCAGCCCCACGTCGAGGTAGGCGGCTACGTGACCGACGGCGAGGTGACCTACTTCGTCCGGGATCACGGCGTCGGCTTCGACATGAAGTACGCCGACAAGCTCTTCAAGGTCTTCGAGCGCCTGCACTCCGGAGAGGACTATGGAGGCCACGGCGTGGGTCTCGCCATCGTGGCGCGGATGGTGCGCCGTCACGGCGGACGCGTGTGGGCGCAAGGAGCGCCGGACAAGGGGGCGACGTTCTACTTCTCGCTTCCCGCTGGAGCGAACGAGGAACATGCTGGGAAGAATCGCTGACGTATTGCTCGTCGAAGACAACTCCAACGACGTGGCGGTGGCGCTTCGCGCATTCCGTCGACACGCGATGGAGTCACGCGTGAAGGTGCTCCGCGACGGCGCGGAGGTGGTGGACTACCTGTTCGGGAACCCGGACTCCCTGGCCTCGCCTGCATTCAAGCCGAAGGTGATCCTTCTCGATCTCAAGATGCCGCGCATGGATGGGCGTGCGGTCCTGCGACAGCTCCGTTCCGACGAGCGCACCCGGCACATCCCGGTCGTGGTCGTGAGCTCTTCGGATCGCGAGAGCGACGTCCGGGAGTGTTATTCGCTCGGAGCGAACAGCTTCGTCGTGAAGCAGTTCGACCCGATGCGGCCCGGGGAATACCTGGTCGACACGGCGCGCTACTGGCTCGAGACCAACGAGACCGCAAGGTGAAGGAGAACGACGTGAGACAGCCCACCGCACTGGTCGTGGACGACGACGAGAATTTCCGGGAGAGCCTCGAGATCCTCGTGCGACGGGAGGGATTCGAGACACGTACGGCGAGCTCGCTGGCCGAGGCACGCAGCAAGCTGGCGGCAGGCCCCGTGGACGTGATGCTGGTCGACCTGACGCTTCCCGACGGGGACGGCCTCGAGTGGAGCCGCGAGGATCCGGCCGCGGCAGGCGCCGAGGTGATCGTCATCACGGGCAGCACGAGCGTCGAGAGCGCCGTGAACGCCCTGCGCGGAGGAGCGCTCGACTACCTCACGAAGCCGATCGATCGGGCCCGCCTCGGCACCGCGCTGGTGAACGTCGCGCGGACACGGGCCCTGAAGCAGGAGGTCGGCAGCCTGCGCGGCGAGCTGCGCGAGCTCGGTCGCTTCGGCCGACTCGTGGGCCGGTCGAAGCCCATGCTCGACGTGTACGACCTCATCGCGCGCGTGGCGCCGACCGACGCGAGCGTGCTCATCACCGGTGAGAGCGGCACGGGGAAGGAGCTCGTCGCGGAGACGATCCACCGCGCCAGCGCACGGCGGGAGAGCGTCCTCCTCCCGGTGAACTGCGGCGCAGTGTCGCCGAACCTGATCGAGAGCGAGCTCTTCGGACACGAGCGCGGGAGCTTCACCGGCGCCGACAAGCTCCGGAGGGGCTACTTCGAGCGCGCGAGCGGCGGCACGCTCTTCCTCGACGAGATCACCGAGATGCCGCTCGACCTCCAGGTGAAGCTGCTTCGTGCGCTCGAGACGGGTCGGGTGGTGCGCGTCGGCGGCACCGAGCCGATCCCCATCGACGTCCGGGTGGTCGCGGCCACCAACCGCAGTCCGGAGGCGGCGGTGAAGTCGGGACAGCTCCGCGAGGACCTGTTCTATCGGCTGAACGTCTTCCCGATCACGCTCCCGCCGCTGCGCGCCCGCTCGGAGGACGTGGAGCTGCTGGCGGAGCACTTCCTCTCCGAACTGAATCGGGATTCGGGCTCGTCCAAGCGCTGGAGCCGCGCTGCCCTCGAGAAGATCCGGCGCAATCCGTGGACGGGAAACGTCCGCGAGCTGCGCAATGCCGTCCAGCGTGCGTTCATCCTCGGCGGCGACGAGATCGGGACCGATGCGCTGCCCCTCGCCGACAGCGCGCGGATGGAGCGCCCGAACGGCGCCGTGATCGAGGTCAAGGTGGGATCATCGATCGCGAAGACGGAGGAGCGGCTCATCGTGGCGACGCTCGACGCGACGTCGGGGGACAAGAGGAAGGCTGCGGAGATCCTCGGGATCAGCCTGAAGACGCTCTACAACCGCCTGAACGTGTACGCGGCGGGCGGCGTCCTGCGGCCGAAGTCCAGCGAGAACGCGGAACACTCGCTCTGACCGACGCCCCGAATTGAAGATCTTGCGTTGTAAGGCGGGCGACGAAGCTCCGGTGACGACGCGAGCGTGCATCCCGCTTCCTTTCTTCCTGGCACGGCCCTTGCTCCTTCGTTCGACGGGTCCTCGACAGCCCGCAGACTTTCTGCGCGCTGCGGACTCCCAGATCGAAGGAGAATCGATGAGGCATCTAACGGGTCGGCTCGCGTTCGCGTCGGCCGCGCTCTGCGCGACGCTGGCGTTCGCAACACCCTCCCACGCAGCTGCTGCGCCCGACGCATGGGTCACCACCAAGGTCAAGATGGCGTTGCTCACTACCGACGGCGTTTCCGGCACGCGCGTGAGCGTCGACACGATCGACGGTCGGGTGACCCTGCACGGCACAGTTCGCACTCCCGCCGAGAAGGCGAAGGCCGAGCAGGTCGCCAAGAGCATCGACGGCGCACGTGAAGTGCGCAACCTGCTGCAAGTCGTGCCCGCGGCGGCGGAGAAGCGCGCCGAGGTCAGCGACGATCAGCTGAAGAAGAGTGTCTCCGATGCGCTGAAGGGCGATCCCTCGCTCGCGGACAGCAGCATCGAAGTGGCGTCGGTGAACTCGGGCGTGGTGCTGCTGGACGGCACGGCGCGCACCCTGTCCGACCATCGGCACGCCCTCGAAGTTGCGAGCGGCGTCCCGGGCGTTCGCCGGGTGGCGAGCGAGATCAAGAGCCCCGAGACGATGAGCGACGCCGAGATCTGGCGAGAGGGCAAGTACGACGCGGCGGCCTACGACAAGTCCACCGCGCGGGACGTCTGGATCACCACGGATGCCAAGCTGCGTCTCCTCGCGAGCACCAAGGTGCCGGGCTTCGACGTGAACGTGGATACCGAGAACGGCGTCGTTACGCTTTTCGGGATGGTCGACTCGGAGCAGGCGAAGCGCGCGGCGGAGACCGAGGTCCGGAAGGTGGACGGCGTCCGCAACGTGAAGAACGCGCTGCAGGTAGTGGCAAAGCGCGACCAGGACGTGGTGAAGGCGAGCGACGGCGATCTCAAGACGGCCATCGAGCAGCGCCTCGAACCGCGGGGCAACCTCTCCGACATCGACGTCGACGTGAAGAATGGCGTGGCCCGGCTCACCGGCGAAGTGAAGTCGCAGAGCGACCGCATCGAGGCCCTCACGATCGCGCGTTCGACGGCCGGAGTGCGCGGCCTGATCGACGATCTACATCTCGAAACTCCCACGGTGAGCGCGCGCTGAGCCCGACAGGACGAAAACGGAACGGAAAACCGGCCCGGGAGCGACGCGCTCCCGGGCCCGTCTGCATCTGGTGCGCCCCGCGACGCATTGTCCTCGAACCTGCTGCTCGCTTTCTGGTGGGCCGAGGCGCTCGCTCTCACGGGCCGTCTCGAGGATGCGATCGCCGTGTTCGACCGGCTCGTTTCGCACGCGGCCCGCTTGGCGCCTCAGGGCGACAGGGGCGCTTTACATGATGGCCGGGAGCGCCCCGAGCGCGCTTCGCGCTCCCGCGTTTCGCGTTGCAGCCTTCACGGCGGGCGCTGCCGTGCTCTACTTCGCGAAGCCGCTCCTGATGCCGATCGCGCTCGCCGTGCTCGTGAGCTTCTGGCTGGCGCCGCTCGTGTCGCGCATCGAACGCACGGGGCTGGGCCGCGTCGTCGCCGTGATTCTCGTGTGCGTGGTGGTCGCGGGGGCGACGGGCGGCCTCGCATGGCTCGTGGACAGGCAGGCCGTCGAGCTGTCCGGGCAGCTTCCGGAGTACCGCCGCAACCTCGTGTCCAAGGTCCGTGCGCTGCGCGGGCCCCTGGGTTCGCTGGCGCGCGCCGCCGTCGTGATGGACGAGCTCGAGTCCGAGCTCGACGGCCCAGCCAAAAAGAGCGAGGCGCCGCCGAAGGTCGAGGTCGTCGAGCGCTCCAACCCGATCGAAACCGTCACCTCGGTCGCGACCCCGCTCGTCGAGCCGCTCGGGATCGCCGCCGCGGTCGCCGTCCTCGTCGTCTTCATGCTGCTCCAGCGCGAAGATCTGCGCGACCGCGTGATCCGGCTCGCGGGCTCGCGCGACCTGACGCTCACGACCCACGCGATCGACGACGCCAGCCGCCGGCTCTCCCGCATCCTGGGAACGCAATCGCTGCTCTGCGCGGCGCACGGTACGCTCGTGGGTGTCGGTCTCGCGGCGATCGGCATCCCGGGCGCCGCAATGTGGGGGGTGCTGGCGGCGCTGCTGCGCTTCATCCCGTACGTCGGACCCTTCATCTCCGTCTCCCTTCCGGTCGCGATCGCGCTCGCCGCGTTTCCGGGCTGGACCCCGGTCGTGGAGGTGCTCCTCCTCTTCCTCGTTCTCGAGCTCCTCAGCAGCAACGCGCTCGAACCCTGGCTCTACGGCATGCGAACGGGGCTGTCCCCCTTCGCGGTCGTGTTGTCCGCGTTCTTCTGGACATGGCTGTGGGGCATCCCCGGGCTCTTCCTGGCGATGCCTCTCACGATCTGTCTCGTCGTCGCGGGTCGCTACGTGGAGAGCCTCGAAGGGTTCCGCATCCTCTTCGGCGACGAGGCCGCCCTGGAGCCGGAGGTACGGTTCTACCAGCGCATGCTCTCGATCGACGCCGGCGAGGTGGAGATGCTCCTCAGGCGTACGATCGAGACCGAGGGGATCCAGGCTGCGTCGGATGGCCTCGTGCTGCCGGCGCTGCGCTGGTTCGCGCGAGACGTCGATCGCGGCTCGGTTCCACGCGATCGCGCACGACGCATCCGGTCGATGCTGGTTGATCTCTTCGAGGAGCTTCCCTCCACGGACGCCGAGGAGCGCGGCGCGGCGCGCGTGTTCCTGCGGCCGGGCCGCGACGAGCCGGAGAGCATCGCCGGCGCGTGGCTGTCGCGCCTGCTGAAGGCGCACGGCTTCGTCGTGCGGGCCGATGGACGCCTTGGGGGTCCCGCGCAGCAAGCCGACCCGAGGGAGGTCGTCCCCGACGTCATCTGCGTCCCCGCGCTGACCCCGGAGAGCGCGCTCTCTGCGCGCCGGATCTGCAGGCAGCTCCGGTTGCGGGAACCACGCGCGCGGATCTTCGTCGCCTTCTGGAGCGAGGGGAGGACGTTGGTCGGCGACGCCCGTCCGTCGACGGAGCCTGCCGGTGTGGCGTGGGTTGCGAGCGCCAGCGAGCTCGCCCGCGCGATCGACGCCGCAGTGCCGGCCCTGCCGAAGGTCGCGACCGCGGGCTGATCTCCCGATCACTCCATCGTGTCGGAGCGCACCCCGGGCGCACGGGGCGTCGGCTGCGGCGCGCACCCGAGACCGGAAGCGGAGGCTCCACCGTCGTCGCGGGTCGCGCGCGGGGGCCTCGACGGATCCCGTTTCTCGTCGCCCTGACTGACGCCTCCGCCGCGCCCTTGCCAATCGCGGCTGCGAGCGCCCGGGGTGCCACACCACTCCGTGCAAGGACGATGCCCGCCCCTCGCACTGCCACAGCGCACGAGAGCATCGAAATCCTGGGAGGTTCTACAAAGCGCCGCACGAAGCGGTGCAGGAAGCGCGCTCGGCTCGCTCCCGGCGGCACCCGGTTTGCACCTGCGATGCGTCCGGAAACACCGACGAGGCGCCAATTGGCCCATCCCTCGCCCGCTGACCGAAGCAGCCTCCTTCGAACCGCTTCGGCGAGATTCCTCGACCACGTCTGGCGGGGCCTCGGCGCCCCGTTCAAATCGCTCGACAGCAGGTACTTCTACGACGACGCGGGCTCGCGCCTCTTCGAGCGGATCATGGACCTGCCCGAGTACTACCCGACGCGCTGCGAGCTCGAGATCCTCCGGGATCACGGGAAGGGCGTCGCCGCGCGTCTCGGTCCCCGGTGCACGGTGATCGCGCCGGGCTGCGGCGATGGGCGCAAGCTCACCGCGCTGGTCTCCGCGCTCGAGCGGCCGGCCGCGGTGGTGCCGATCGATCGGGAGCTCGGGCCGCTCGAACGGTGCACGGATTCGCTCGCAGGGATGGTCGGCGAGGGTGCGCTCGTGCCCATCGTCGCGGACTTCACGGAGGCATTCTCGCTCCCCGTCGCGCCTGGGGGGGAGCGCAGCGTCGTCTTCTTCGGCGGGTCCACCATCGGAAACTTCACGCGCCTCGAGGCGGCCGATCTGCTGCGCCGCTTCGCCCGGATGGCGGCGCCCGACGGAGCCCTCCTGATCGGCGTCGACGTTCCCAAGGAACGGAGCCTGCTCGAGGCGGCATATGACGATGCCGAGGGCGTGACAGCCGCCTTCAACCGCAACCTCCTGCATCGGATCAACCGCGAATTGGATGGCGACTTCGACGCCGACGGCTTCTCGCACCTCGCGCGCTGGCGGCCGGACCGGCAACGCATCGAGATGCACCTCGTGTCGAACCTGCGCCAGCGCGCGACGGTCGCGGGGAGGAGCTTCGACTTCGAACGCTGGGAGACGATCCACACCGAGAACGCCCACAAGTACACCGTCGCGTCGTTCCGCGCGCTCGCGCGTCACGCCGGCCTGTCTCTCCTGCAGACGTGGTCCGATGCGCGCGGGCTGTACACGCTGCACTACCTCGTCCCGGAATGAGCCGCGATTCCCGCGGGACGGCGAGCGCTCCGGTTCGTATCCCGTCGGGGAGCCGGAGAGCTCCACTCGCATTGTACAAAGCCGCGCGATCCGGCCCGCGCGGATACTCCTGCGCGTCGCTGCACGCATGGCATGGAACCTGCTCTCGCCCCGGGCGGACGGCACGCAGGGGGCCGCAGCATGACGAAACGATCGGTCTTGTGTCTGTCTTCACATGGCGATCAGCTCGAGCGGATCCTCGACGCGCTGCTGCGAGCACGTCTCGCGGACTGTGAGATCTCCGTGCTCTATCCGAGCGTCGAGTACGCATCGCTGCCCGGCCTCGAGCCGCTGCTCGAGTCGGGCCCCGTGGTGGCCGCACTGCGCCAGCCGGGGTCGCGCGCGTCGGGCGAGGCGCTCGTGGAGATGCTGATCGAGCTCGGGATGTCCGAGAGCACGGCGCGCCTTCACGCGGGGCGCGTCAAGGGAGGCGAGGTGCTGGTCTCCGTCCGGTGCGAGGAAGCTGCCGAGCTGGAGCGCGTGCGCGCGATCTTCGGCTCAGCGGGAGCGAGTGTGGTGGAGGACGACATCGCGTGACTCGCTCCGCAGAGCGACACCCAAAGGAGACTCACCACGACGGCGGCCCGAGAAAACTGCGTTTCGCCGCTTGCGGGCCGGTGGAGCGTCCGTGTAGCCGAGTCGGAGGAAGGTTGAGGGTATTCACCGTGCTGGCGGCGGATCACGCGCGAATCTCGAGCCTGCTCGACCGCATGGTCGGCACGACTCCGCGGGCATTGCGCAAGCGCGGGCAGCTGCTCGCGCAGCTCGCGCACGAGCTCTCGGCGCACGCAGAAGTGGAGGACGCGGTGCTCTACGGAGTGATCGGCGACGACAACGGAACGTGCGGGCTCGTCGCCGCCGCGCGGCAGGCGCACGCGCGCATCGCCACCCGGATCGAGGGATTGCGCGCCATCGCCCCGGGCGACCCCGCCTGGCGGAACGCGCTCGGCCTTCTGAAGCGCGAGGTCGAGCTCCACATCCGCGAGGAGGAAGGGGAGCTCTTCGAGCGGGCCGCGCTCCTCTTGAGCCGCGAGGAAGCGGAGGCCCTCGGCGACAGGATCGAAGTCGCGAAGAACGGGCTGGCCGTCTCGATCGGGCGGCGCCGGTGAGCCCCGGGCGGCGCGGCCGGCGTTACGAGGGCCGGATCCGGCGTTCCGTGCGCGAGACGACGGCCTGAGCGGGCGCGTTTGGGCGCACGCGCCGATCGTCAGTGGATCGAGCGGTCAGTGGATCGAGCGTCTCGGAGCCGGCCAGAGCCGTTCGGATGCGTCTTCGTCGTCGTCGGGATCCGGCCACGGCGCCCGTTCATCGTCGTCGAGCCCCTCCCCGCCGCGCAGCCAGCCGACGTCGAGCTCCTCCCGCGTCTTGACGACGCGCGCGTGTTGCGCGAGCGCACGCGCCTCGGAGGCGGTGGTGTGCTGGCGCGCGACATCGAAGCGGACCTCCTCCTCGGCGATGTGCGATTCCAGAAGGGAGCGGAGGACTTCGAGCTGGGCCAGCCAGTCCCTGTCGCCCAGCGGCAGGTCGTCCAGCGCCCAGAGCGTCCACAGCAGCTCGGCCTGCTGTTCCATGCCGTCGAGGAGGAGCTCGCTGTCCTCGCCCAGATGCGCGACGAGCGCCGCGTAGAGCACCTCCTGCTCCGCCTGTACGTGCCGGATCAGCTCCTCCCGGAGGGTCGCATAGAGCGCCGCTCGGATGGCGATCTCGGCGGCGCCCGTCTTGGCGAGACAGTCGAGGACTTCCCGGGTTCGGCGGTGATCGGCCATGAGGAGCTGATAGATGTCCATGACGCCTCCGTGGGTGCTCTCGCTCGAGGGAGGTGCACGAGGCGTGCCCAACCCTCATCACCGCCACGTGTACAAAAGTCCACGTATCGACCGTCGGAAGCGCGCCGCAGCGTCGAATCGTCTGGCACGAAACGTGCTCCGACTGCACCGAGGGATCACGAAGATCAGGAGGGCCATCCGTGATTCGCCAATCCGAACGCATCGAACCGCCGGTTGCGGTCATTCTGGAGCGCCTCCGGTCGGTGGAAGCCGAGTTGGCGAACGCGGCGCGTACGGAGCTGCGCGTCGCGTTCGATCGCTTCTTCGATGCTTGGTTCGATCGTCTCTATTCCCTGGCCAGCCACTTGTCGGAGAACGACGAGAAGCTGGCGCAGCGGATCACGATGGAGCTCTTCGTGCGATCGCTGCGCTCCGTCGCGAACGCCCCAGAGAGCTGACGCGTCTCTCCTGCGTCCTCGCGGTGGGAGTTTGCAAGAGCTTCCGGCTCCACGGCGACAGTTCTACAAAGTGCGCGGCCGCAGGACCTCGTCGCAGCGGTGCGCGAGGTCGTTGCACGCGAGACCCTGACCGAGCGCGGGGATCCGCTGCGCCGCGGACGCCGGTCGGCGGAGTACGAGCCCGTGGGAGTCAGGGCGTGCCGACCAGGCTCGCGACGGCCGCCACGAGCTCGCCCGGGTCCGCCGGCTTCGTGAGGTGGATCTGGAAGCCGGCTTCGATCAGCCGGGCGCGATCCCCCGTGCCGGCGAAGCCCGTGAGCGCGAGCGCAGGGATCTGGCCCCCGCGCTCCGGCGGCTGCGCGCGGAGCCGTCTCACGAGAGTGTAGCCATCGTCTCCGGGCATGCCGACGTCGGATACGATCACCTCCGGCAGCCAGCGATCGAGCACCGCGAATGCCTCCCGGGACGACGCGGCCACTTGGACCTCGGCGCCCCGCCATTCCAGGACCGCCCTCGTCGCTTCGCGACTGTCGTGATCGTCTTCGATCACGAGGACGCGGACGTCCTGGAGCCGCTTCGCGGCGGGCGGACCGTCGGGCGGCCGCCCGCTCCGGATCGGGAGGGGGCTGACGACGATCGAGGGGAGCCGCACGGAGAACTCGGCGCCCGACCCGATGCCCCCGCTCGAGACGTGAACGGTGCCGCCGTGGAGCTCGACCAGATCGCGGACGATCGCGAGGCCCAATCCCAGTCCGCCATGCCGCCGCCCCGAGCCGTGCTCGGCCTGCCAGAATCGCTCGAAGACGAACGGCAGCAGGTTCGGCTCGATGCCCTGGCCATCGTCCGAGACGGTGACTTCGACGTGGGAGTCGATGCGCGCGGCGGCGATCCGGACGTGGCCGCCGCGCGGCGTGAACTTCACGGCATTCGATACGAGGTTCCAGACGATCTGCTGGAGTCGCGCGGGATCGCCCGAGACCGGCCCCGCGTGCGGATCCAGAGCGACCTCGAGCTGGATCTGCTTCGCGTCCGCGCCCACGCGCGCGGTTTCGACGGCCGCATCGATCACGGGACCGAGGTCCACCGGCCGCGCGTCGATCCTCATCTTTCCGGTCAGGATTCGCGAGCTGTCGAGGAGGTCGTCGATGAGCTTCGCCTGCACCCGCGCCGCGCGATCGATCGTCTCGGCGGCCTGGCGAGTCCGTTCGGAATCGAGCTCGCCGGTCTGCATCAGCTGGGTCCACGCGAAGATGGGCGCGAGCGGGTTCCGAAGCTCATGGGACACCATCGCGACGAACTCGTCCTTGGCGCGGTTGGCCGACTCCGCCTCCCTCCGAGCGGCCTCGGCTTCGCCTCGGGCTGCGGCCTCGCGCGCCAGCAAAGCCGCCCGCCCTTCCGCCGCCTCGAGCTGCAGGCGGCGATCTTCCGCGAGGCGCTCCGCCCGCACCAGCGCGAGGACGCGCGGGACGAGCGGGGGCAGCACCAGCGCAGTCGTCACCGACGCGACCGCGGTCAGCAGCTTCACGTCGCCGGAGAGCCAGTAGCTGGGATGCCAGAGCGTCCACACCTCCATGAGGTGGGTTGCGCCACACGCGAGGATGAACGTTCCGAAGGCGAGGAAGACCCAGGAGAACGGGATCTCTCCACGCGCCCGGCTCACGAGGAACGCGAGCGTGAGCGAGATCGCGAGATAGGCGACCCCGATCAGGGAATCCGAGATGAGATGGAGCCCGAGGAGGTCGGTTTCCCAGAGATAGCAGTGCCCATGGGGCAGGTACCCCGGGTTCGCCGCGAAGAGCCCCGTCACGATGCGGGGCGCCAGGAGCGTTGCCGCGATCGCGCTCGCGACCAACGCAACCGCCAGCGCTGTGCGCGGTCCGGACCAGCCTCGCGCGGACGGCTCCACGCATCCAGTCTACGCCGTTCCGTACGGCGCGAGCGGTCAATCCAACCCCGGCGGGCGACGCCCCGGCAGTGGCCGCTTCATCTCCCCGCGCCGGCCGCGAACCGAACCTCGAGCCACGGCGCCGCGGACGGCTGCGCCCATGCTCTCGGTCACCCGTGCCGACGGCGTCCCCGCCTCTCGCTCCGCGCGGGAACCTTCCCGCCCGATCTTCGCGCCTCGGAGAGGCCGATCGCGATCGCCTGCTTGCGGCTCCGCACCTTCTTCCCCGAGCGGCCGGAGCGGAGCGTTCCGTGCTTCATCTCGTGCATCGCCTTCTCGACCTTGGTGGACGCCTCGTCGCCATAGCGACGTTTCGCGGTGGTCTTCCGTCGAGAGTGCTTCCGTCGCGAAGAGGTCGAACGCTTGCGCGCTGCCATGTTCACTCCTCCGGTTCCCGTCGTCCCATGGGCTCGCCACGAACGAAGAGCAAGAGGCGTGCCACGCCGGACCGCGTGTTGGCCCGGGAACTTGCTCCACCCCCCGATGAGCCGTAGCGGCGGACGAGCAGCTCGATGGCGCGCACGCCGATCGCGCGCCCCGCCGAGCGCAGCCGCCCGCGCTCGGGCGCCGAACACTCCTTCGTGTCTCACAAGGGGCGTTGGTCGCGGCAGGGCAGCGATCTCTACAAAGCGCCGGCTCCAGCGGCGCAGCGCACCTTCCGGAGTTGGCACGGAGTTCGCAGCACCTCCCCAGCGTGCCCACGCGGAGTCCGCGTGCGAGACAGGGAGGTGACCATCGAGGCGCATTCGTTCCATTGGCCAGATCGCGGTGGCGCTGGCCATGACGGCGCTGCCGCAGCCGCTGTACGCCGCGGGCACGTCGCCCGCCATGCAGCAGGGGCAGGACGCAGACAACACCGGCCGCAACGTGCGCGATCGCAGCGACGCCGCGCCGACTCCGATGGATCAGGGCGGGAGCGAGTCCGATCGCACCATGACGCAGCAGATCCGGAAGTCGGTCATGGAGAAGGACGGCCTCTTCATGAACGCGCAGAACGTGAAGATCATCACCACGGACGGCGTCGTGACGCTGCGCGGCCCGGTCAAGAGCGGCGAAGAGAAGGCGGCGATCCAGGCCATGGCGGAAAAGACGCCGGGCGTGAAGCGAGTCGACAACCGGATCGAGATCGAGAAGAACAAGTAGATCGGCGAAACGCGCGACATCGAGCGCGATGGGAGGATCACGATGACCCAGGCGGTCTATTGCATCGCGAAGACGGAGCTCGACGCGGAGCGCATCGTCAGCGCCCTCCAGGCGAGCGGCTTCCCGCCGGATGGAATTTCGGTGCTGTTCGCGGATCAGACCGGGACCCGCGACTTCGCGCACAAGAAGGGCACGAAGGCGCCCGAGGGCGCCGCTGCTGGCGCGGGTGCAGGGGGCGTCGTCGGCGGAGGGCTGGGCCTCCTTGCCGGGATCGGGTCGCTGGCGATTCCGGGCGCAGGCCCGTTCATCGCCGCCGGACCCATCATGGCCGCGCTGAGCGGAGCTGCCGTAGGCGCAGCCGTCGGGGGGGTGACGGGAGCCCTCGTCGGGATGGGAATCCCCGAGTACGAAGCGCGGCGCTACGAGGGCAAGCTCCGCCAGGGGAACGTGCTCATCTCCGTGCACACCGAGGACTCGGACGAGCGCAAGGAGGTGCGGGACGTCATGAAGCGCGCCGGAGGCGAGGACATCGGAACGAGCGAGGAGGCGAAGCCGCCGAAGCGCTGATCCGGGAGGCGCAGCGATGAGGATCGGCCGTCCAGCCCATGAGCTGGACGGCCGATCGTCATCCCGTCCGGCCCGTCTCCAGGATCGCCTTCACCGGTCCGAAGCTGCGGCGGTGCTCCGGGCAGCAGCCGAGCCGCTCCAACGCGCGTCGATGCTCCCGCACGCCGTAGCCCTTGTGCCGCGCGAAGCCGTAACCGGGATAGCGCGCGTCGAGCTCACACATGATCGCGTCGCGCGTCGTCTTCGCGAGGATCGAGGCCGCGGCGATCGACAAGCTCTTGCCGTCGCCGCCGACGATGGGCTCCTGCGGGACGGGCACGTCGCGGAGCCGCCGGGCGTCGATCAGGAGCGCCTGCGGCGAGACTCCCAGGCCGTCGAAGGCGCGCCGCATCGCCAGGAGGCCCGCGTGATAGATGTTGAGCCGATCGATCTCGGCCACGTCGACGACGCCGACCGCCCAGGCGATCGCGGATTCGCGGATGATCGGCGCGAGGCGCGTCCGCAGCTCGGGATCGACCTTCTTGGAGTCGTCCACGTCACGCAGCTTGAGGCCCACGGGAAGGATCACGGCGGCGGCCACGACGGGCCCCGCGAGCGGGCTCATGCCCGCTTCGTCGATCCCCGCCACCCGCTCGATCCCCTGCGCCCACCAGCGCTGCTCGAACTGCAGCATCCGGCGCAGACGCTGCCCTTCCGCACGGTTCGCCCTTCGGCGATCGTTCAGCCGTCGCAGCAGGCGGGCGGCTTCGAGCCGGCCGTCCTCGCGCAGCGCGCTCTCGATCTCGCGGGGGAGCGGGCGCGCTCCGTCGAGATACCGCACGCGCAGGCTTCGGAGGTCGAGCGTCACGTCCGGAACCCTAGAACACTCGGGCGTCGGTCCCAGCGGCCACCGCCTGGCACGCCGGATGCTTTCCAGTCGGCCATGAAGCGAGCCCGAGGGACCGCATCCGCGCCGCGCCGCAAGCTCTCGCGCTACCTCGCGAAGCGGGACTTCTCGAAGACTGCGGAGCCCAGCGGGCGGCGGAAGCTCCCGGCCTCCCCGGAGCTGCGATTCGTCGTCCAGAAGCACGCCGCGAGGCGGCTCCACTACGACCTGCGCCTGGAGGTGGACGGCGTCTTCAAGTCGTGGGCGATCACGCGCGGACCTTCACTGGACCCGCGCGACAAGCGGCTCGCGGTGGAGGTGGAGGATCACCCGCTCGAGTACGGAGACTTCGAAGGCACGATTCCGAAGGGCCAGTACGGCGGCGGCACGGTCCAGATCTGGGACCGCGGGATCTGGAAGCCGGAAGGCGGTGTGTCGCCCGCGAAGGCGCTCGAAGCGGGCAAGCTCGAGTTCGAGCTCCACGGCGAAGTGTTGAAGGGGAGCTGGGTCCTCGTCCGCATGCGGAGCGACCGCACCGGCGGGTCGCGCAAGAACTGGCTCCTGATCAAGCATCGGGACGCCGAGGCGCGCGAGGAAGGCGATCGTGTGCTGCGCTCGGACCGATCCGTCGCATCCGGCCGTACTCTGGCGGAGATCGCCGGCGGAGCCGGGGATCGACCGCGGCCGAGGCGCGCCGCTTCGCTGCCGAACTTCGTCGCTCCCCAGCTCTGCCGCCTGGTCGACCGCGCGCCGGCGGGCGACGGCTGGGCTCACGAGATGAAGCTCGACGGCTATCGCATGCAGCTGCGCGTGAAGGACGGCGTCGCGAGACTGCGTACGCGACGCGGGCTCGACTGGACCGCGAAGTTCCCCGAGATCGCGAGCGCGGCGGCCGAGCTGCCGGATGCGCTGCTCGACGGCGAGATCGTGGCGGTCGGCGCGAAGGGCGTGACCAGCTTCGCTGCGCTGCAAGCGGCGATCGCCACCGGCAGGACGCAGGGGCTCGTCTACTGCGCGTTCGATCTCCTCTTCCTCGAGGGCCGGGACCTCCGGAAGCTTCCGCTCTCGGAGCGGAAGGCCTCCCTCGAGCGGGTCCTGTCCCGCGCGCCGGCGAAGGCGCGGGCGCACGTCGTTTACCTGGAGCACTCCGAGGGCTCGGGAGACGCGTTCCTGGACGCGGCGTGCCGCATGTCGCTGGAGGGGATCGTGTCGAAACGGCTCGACGCGCCGTATCGCTCCGGCCGCGGAGACGCCTGGACGAAGGCGAAGTGCCGCGGCGGCCAGGAGGTCGTCATCGGCGGCTGGGTGAGCAACGGGAAGGCGTTCCGCTCGCTCCTCGTGGGCGCGCACCGCGGCGGACGGCTCGAGTATCTCGGCCGTGTCGGCACGGGCTTCGGGCGGGAGACCGTGAACCGGATCCGGCCGCTGCTCGAGGCGCGTGCGCGCGAGGAGAGCCCGTTCGGAGGGGAGGGCGCGCCGCGCAAGACGGCGGGCGTGCACTGGGTCGCGCCCGACCTCGTGGCGGAGATCGAGCTGGCGGGAAGAACGCGTGCAGGACTGGTCCGGCAAGCCTCGTTCAAGGGGCTGCGGGAGGACAAGCCGGCGCGGGAGGTGGTCCCCGAGGTCGCCGCTGCTCCGCGGTCGGCGGCGCTGCACCGTCGCGGCGCGGGCCGAAGCCGGCGCCCGCCGTCGAGCCCGTTTCTCGGGATCACCGTCTCGAAGCCCGACAAGGTGCTCTGGCCCGCCGCGGGCGACTCCGCAGCGGTCACCAAGCTCGATCTCGCGCGCTACTTCGAGAGCGTCGGCGCGTGGATGATCGCGCACCTCGCCGGGCGACCGTGCTCCCTGCTGCGCGCGCCCGACGGCGTGTCGGGCCAGCGCTTCTTCCAGCGGCACGCGCTGGCCGGGGGCTCGCCCCACTTCTCGCTCGTGAAGGTGGCGGGCGATCGGAAGCCGTACCTCCAGATCGATCGCATCGAGGGCCTCGTCGCCGCCGCACAGATCGCGGCGCTCGAGCTGCACCCCTGGAATTGCCGGCCCGGGCAGCCCGAGATACCGGGCCGGCTCGTGTTCGACCTCGATCCGGCTCCGGACGTGGGGTTCCCGGCCGTGATCGCCGCCGCCCGCGAGATCAAGGAGCGGCTCGAGGCGCGCGGCCTCGTCCCGTTCTGCAAGACGACGGGTGGGAAGGGCCTGCACGTGGTCACGCCGCTGGCGGGGGGCAGATCGGCGTCGGCGAGCTGGCGGGAGGCGAAGGCGTTCGCGCAGGCGCTCTGTCGCGACATGGCTGCCGACTCGCCCGGTCGCTTCGTGATGACGATGGCCAAGAAGGAGCGGTCCGGGCGGATCTTCCTCGACTACCTCCGCAACGATCGGACGGCGACCGCGGTCGCGCCCCTGTCGCCGCGCGCGCACCCGGGCGCGCCGGTCTCCATGCCGCTCACGTGGGCGCAGGTGCGCATCGGGCTCGATCCGAAGCGGTTTACCGTGTGGAGCGCACCCGGTCTGCTCGCCCGGAGCCGCGCGTGGCGGGACTACGACGCGGCCGCGCGGCCCATCTCATGACACCCGACCGCGTACCTCCGCGAACGCCCAGTCGAGCCACGGCAGCAATGCCTCGACGTCCTCACGCTCGACGGTGGCGCCGCCCCAGATGCGCAGGCCCGGAGGCGCGTCGCGATAGCCCGCGATGTCGAGCGCCACGCCCTCTCCCTCGAGGAGCGCGACGAGCTTCTTGACGACGTCGCCGCGCGCCTTCTCGTCCTGCGCCGCGAACCACGGGTCCACGATCTTGAGACAGATCGACGTGCAGGAGCGCGTCGCGGGATCGCTCGCGAGGAAGTCCACCCAGGGCGTCCGCGCGACCCACGCCGCGACGGCCGCGAGGTTCGCCTCGCTGCGCGCGATCAGCGCGGGCAGTCCGCCCAGGGACTGCGCCCACGCGAGCCCGTCGAGCGCGTCCTCGACGCACAGCATCGACGGCGTGTTGATGGTGGAGCCTTCGAAGAGCTCGGCGTCGAGCTTGCCCTTCTTCGTGAGCCGGAAGATCTTCGGGAGCGGCCAGCTCGGCGTCCAGCTCTCGAGCCGCTCGATCGCGCGCGGCGAGAGCGCGAGCATGCCGTGTCCTGCCTCGCCTCCCAGCACCTTCTGCCACGACCAGGTCGCGACGTCGAGCTTGGCGAAGTCGACGTCCATCGCGAATACCGCCGAGGTGGCGTCGCACAGCACGAGGCCCGCGCGGTCGGCCGGAATCCAGCGCGCGTCCGGCACGCGCACGCCCGACGTGGTTCCGTTCCACGTGAACACGACGTCGCGCGCGAAGTCCACGGCTCCGAGATCGGGCAGGTCGCCGTAGCCCGCAGAGAGCACGCGCGCGTCGACCTTGAGCTGCTTCGTCAGGTCGGTGACCCATTCCTGTCCGAAGCTCTCCCAAGCGAGCACGTCGACGCCGCGCGCGCCGAGCAGCGACCACAGCGCCATCTCGATCGCGCCGGTGTCGGAGGCGGGGACGATCCCCAGCTTCCAACCAGCGGGGAGGCCGAGCAGCGCCCGGCTGCGGTCGATCACCTCCTTGAGGCGCGCCTTCGGCTGCTTCGCGCGGTGCGAGCGGCCGAGCGTCGCGTTCTTCAGGGCGTCGAGGCTCCAGCCGGGGCGCTTGGCGCACGGGCCGGAGGAGAACTCGGGTCGGCGGGGGCGTTGCATGGGCTTCATGGCTGCCTTCTCACGGGGAGCCGCAGTCTATCGCTGCCTCCGGCGTGAGCCACGGCGTCGCAGGGCGACCGGCCGGCGTGCGCGATAGCATCGCCCGAATGGGCCAGGAAGCGCTCACTGCCGACGAGGTCGGTCACTACGCCGAGCACGGGTACGTGGTGCGGCGCGGCTTCTTCACGCCGGACGAGCTGGAGCCCTTCGTGAAGCGCTTCCTCGCGATCGTGGACGAGGAGGTGCCGCCCGCGCCGGGCATGACGGTGATGCGCGACGTCATGGTCGCGAAGGGCGCAGTGACGCCGGGCTCGCGCGCGGGGGCGATCGCGAAGATCCAGGACTTCCAGAACGACCCGGTGCTCTACGACGGCTACGTGAAGCATCCGAGGCTGCTCGACTTCGTCGAGTGCTTCACCGGGCCCGACGTGAAGAGCATCCACACGATGCTGATCAACAAGCCGCCGGGAGTGGACGGCCGCCATCCGCTGCACCAGGACCTCCTGTACTTCCCGTTCCGGCCGGCCGACCGGATCGTCGCCACGTGGACCGCGCTCGAGCGCTGCACGCGCGAGAACGGCTGCCTCGTCGTGCTGCCCGGCACCCACCGCGGCGAGCTGCTGCCGCACGAGTACCCGGACTGGGAGTGGAAGAACCTGCTCTACTTCGGCGTGAAGGACCTCGGCGCCGCGGACGGTCGCGTGCACCTCGAGATGGAGCCTGGGGACACCGTGTTCTTCCATCCCGTGCTGATCCACGGTTCGGGGCAGAACCGGACCGGGGGCTTCCGCCGGGCGATCTCCGCGCACTACGCGGCCGCGGACTGCCGGTTCCTGCCGGTGGCGCGCGCCACGCGCCGGCGCCCCTATCTGCTGGTGCGCGGCCGCGAGCACGAGGACGGGATCTAGCTGCCGCGGCTAGCGCTGCTCGACGGCGAAGCTCCGCTCCTCGCGAAAGCTCACCTTCTCGCTCTCGAACTGCACCTCGACCGAGTAGATGCCGGTCTCCGCCTCGCGCGGGATCTGGATGAAGGTGTCCACCACCCAGCGTCCCGGCTTGATCTCGTAGTGAGCGTCCGTCTGGCGGACGACGGGCCGACCCTTGTGCAGGATCCGCGTCGAGAGCGCTCCTTCGATCACGGTGGTCGGCTCGGTCGGGCACAGCGCATACACCAAGCGGTGGTTGACGTTCTCGCCCGCCGACACCCGGTCGGGCACGAGCTGGGCGTCCTCGAGCTTGAAGACCGGCAGCGCCTGGGCGGCGCAGTCGTACTCCGACCACACCTCGTCCGGCACCGACGCCAGCTTCTCGCCCGGGCTGCGCAGCGACCGCTGGACCTGGCCGATCATCGTCTGGCAGCCCAGCCCCGCGACCAGACAGAGCCCGATCGCTAGCGCCTTCGAATGACCCATCCGCTGTCCTCGCTCTCGTCGGGCGCCGCGGGCGGCGCCGGGCGTTGCTGGGCGGCCGCCGCAGCCGCGTTGCGACGTGCCCGCCGATTCTTGTCGACCTGCGTCACCTTGAGAGGGCGGCGCTCCTCGGTGACACCGATCGACGTCTGGTGCGCGGCAGCCGGCTTCGGCGGCGCGGCGGCGGCCTCCCGGGCGCCGAGCTGCTCGGCCGGGCCCGGTGTCGTCGCCCCGCGGTCGTTGTCGAGGCCGAGCGGCGCCCGCGTCGCGCCGGAGGACGGCGCGGCGAGCATCGCGGGCCAGGGCTCGGTGTGGCTCGGCGGGCGCCAGCGGTGGAGGAGGGCGAGGCCGCCCACCACCAGCAGCGCAGCGGCGAATGCCAGAGCGACGGCGATCCGGAAGGCGAGCGCGCTCCGGACGCTTCGCTCCGGAAGCGGCCGGGTCTCGATGCGGATCGTCTCGATGTCCTCCTCGCCCTGACCCTGATCCGTGAGCTCGACCGTGCGCGCGGGCGCGCGGCCGGGCACGGGCGGCGTGTCGTCGGGGAGGAGGATCGTCTTCTTCGCTGCGAGCGCGGCGAAGCCCGCCGGCAGGGTGGCCGCCGACACGAAGCCGGCGGACAGCGAGGCGCGCAGCTCCGCCACGCTCGAGAAGCGCTCGTCGGACTGCTTCGAGAGCGCACGCATCACGGCTCGCTCGACGGTGTCGGGCAGGTCCGCCACGACCGAGCGCGGGAGGGGGGCGGCTCTTCGAGGTGCATCCGGCACAGCTCGTAGTCGCTGTTCGCCACGAACGGCGCCCGGCCGGTCAGCAGGAGGTAGAGCAGCAGCCCGAGCGAGTAGACGTCGGACCTCGCGTCCGCCTCCTCGCCGCGGATCTGCTCGGGCGACATGTAGGCCGGCGTGCCGATGCGGTGGTCGCCGCGCGTCAGGTGTGCGCTCCCGACGACGCGGGCGATCCCGAAGTCCATCACCTTCACCACGCCGAGGTGGTTCAGCATGACGTTCGAGCCCTTGACGTCGCGGTGCACGATCGCGTGGTCGTGCGCGTGCTCGATGCCGTCGAGGGCCTGGAAGAAGAGGGGGAGCGCGCGCTCGAAGCGCATCGGGCCGAACGTGCGGATCATCTGCTCGAACGTCTGCCCCTGGACGTACTCCATCACCATCACGAGCGAGTCGCCGTCCGCGATGAAGCTGTAGAGCGTCGCGATGTTGGGGTGGTTCAGCCGGCCGAGGAGCAGGGCCTCGGCCCGGAAGCGGTCGATCACCCCCGGCCGGGCGGCGAACTCCGCACGCAGCACCTTGAGCGCAACCGGCCGATCGAGGGTCAGGTCGGTGCCCTTCCAGACGAGGCCGACGCCGCCCTCGCCCAGCTTGTCCTCGATCCGGTAGTTGCCGATGGTCTTGCCGATCAAAGATCCGCTCCCGCGAACGCGCAGGATCTGGCCCTGCGCGGGGCGTATCGGAGCCCCGACGGACTGCCTTGATCGCCCCGGGGGAAGCTCCCCCGGGCGCGGGACGGGGGCGGCACGGTGAGCAACGCCGTGCTACGGCCAGCGTTGCCAGAGGCCGGGCCCCGCCCCGGCCGGACACAAGGAGATTCCCCGATGACGACGTCGCCCCCCCCGGGCCAGCCCTCGTACACCTCCGCTCCCGCCGCCGCGAACGGCGGTACGCCCCCCGGCGAGCTGACACCGAACAAGGTAGGTGGCGGGAGCGACCGCCTTCCGGGCGAACGCAGCGCCGTCCAGCGTCTGGGCGGGTTCGTGATGCGTCATCCGGGCGGCATCGCGAAGGCGATCGGGCTCCTCCTGCTGGCGATCGTGGTGCTCCAGAACGTCGAGCCGACGCCGCTCGACCTGCTGTTCTGGCAGGTGGCCGAGGTGCCGAAGCTGCTCCTGATCCTCGGCTCGATGGTCCTCGGCGGGATCGCCTGGGAGCTGATCCGGAGGAGCCTCCGGTCGCGCTGAGCCGGGTCCTTCGGGTCGCCCATTCCCAGCCCGCACGCGCTGCGCTACACCCGAGCGGCCCAAAGAGCCCGCCCAGGGCTCTCCATACTCACCTCAGTCCCCGGGCGCTCTCCACCGGTCCCGCCGGAGAGAGCAGGAGCCCGGAGACTCGGCCGCTTCGCCGGCCGTCCACGAGGAGGAACGCATTGCGGGAGTACGAGACCACTTTCATCGTCCAGCCGGAGATTTCCGACGAGGGTCGGGAAGCCATGCTCCAAAAGCTGGATGCCCTGCTCGAACAGCAGGGCGCCGTGCGGCTCGCCGTCGACGACGTCGGGAAGCGCAAGCTCGCCTACGAGATCGCGAAGTTCCAGAAGGGCCACTACTACACCCTCCAGTACCTCGACCGGGGACCGGTGGTGAGGGAGATCGAGCGCTCGCTCCGGCTCGAGGAGTCGGTGCTCCGTTTCCTCACCGTGATGGTGAACGACGAGGTGGTGGACATCGAAGGCCGCAAGGCGTCCGCCGCGGAGGAGGAGCGTGTCCGCAAGCAGCGCGCGGCCGAGCGTGCGGCGCGCGAGGCCGAAGAGGAGCGCGCCCGCGAGCAGGCGGAGCGTGAGGCGCGCGCCGCGGCCACCGTGGCGCCGTTCGCGAGCGTGGCGGATCCCGACGACGTCGAGCCCGACGAGGACTCCGTCGAGGACGAGGAGTAGACGATGCCCATGCACGACGGACCGGGCGACGAGAGGGATCGGGGCGGCTTCGGCGGCGGCGGCGACCGGGGCGGTGATCGCGGCGGCTTCGGTGGCGGCGACCGGGGCGGCTTCGGCGACCGGGGCGGGTTCGGGGGCGGCGACCGGGGAGGCTTCGGCGGCGGCGACCGCGGCGGGTTCGGTGGCGGCTACGGCGACCGGGGCGGCTACGGCGACCGCGAGCGCAGCTTCGGTCCGAAGGCGCGGCTGCGCGCCAAGGCCCGCAAGAAGGCCCGCAAGGCCGCGAAGAAGATGTTCACGCGGCGCAAGGTCTGCCGGTTCTGCGCCGACGCGAACATCCCCATCGACTACAAGGACCCGAAGGCGCTGAAGTTCTTCGTCAGCGAGACGGGCAAGCTGATCCCCCGCCGGATCTCGGGCAACTGCGCCCGCCACCAGCGGTCGGTCACCGTCGCGGTGAAGCGCTCGCGCCAGCTCGCGCTGATGCCGTTCGCCTCCGTGGGGCTCTAGCGATGGCCCAGGTCAAGCTCATCCTCCGGGAGGACGTGCCGAGCCTCGGCGACGCTGGCGCGCTCGTGACGGTGAAGCCCGGCTACGCGCGCAACTACCTCCTGCCCCAGGGCAAGGCGATCCTCGCGACGGCGGCGAACGTGCAGGAGCTCGAGCACCACAAGCGCGTGGTGGCCGAGCGCCTGGCGCGCGAGCGCAAGACGCTCGAGGCGGAGCGCGATCGCCTCGAGCAGGTCGTGCTCGAGGTGACGGCGCAGGCCGGCGAGGAGGGCAAGCTCTTCGGGTCGGTGACGTCCGCGAACGTCGCGGAGCTGCTCGAGGCGCGCGGCCTGACCGTCGACCGACGGAAGATCTCGCTCGACGAGCCGATCAAGGACGTGGGCGAGCACACCGTCGCGATCCGTCTGTCCAAGGAGCTGATCGCGAAAATCAAGGTGAAAGTCACCGCCGCGGGGTGATATAGAGCCAGACGGGCGACACGCGATCCGGGGGGGTGGCGTTGGCGCGGTCCACGCGATCGACGACGACAGGCGGGAGCAGTCCGGACGAATCCGGTCGCGGGAGCGCGGGCCCGAGCGGCTCCTCCGCGCGGTCGGGCCGGGTTCCGCCCCACGACATCGAAGCCGAGAAGGCGGTGCTCTCGGCCATCCTGCTCGACAACGCGGCGCTTCACACCGTCTACACCGAGGTGAAGCCCGATGATTTCTACCACCCCGCCCTCCAGGTGCTCTACCGGGCGATGATCGCGCTCAAGGAGACGAGCGCGCCCGTCGACCTCCACACGCTCTCCGATCACCTCCTGACGCACAAGCAGCTCGACTCGATCGGCGGGCATCCGTTCCTCGCCGAGCTCGTCGACTACGAGGCGACCGCCGCGCACGTGATCCACCACGCGCGCATCGTGCGCGACAAGGCGGTGAAGCGCGCGCTCATCGCGGTCGCGACGGAGGTGGTCGAGATGGGCTTCGAGCAGTCGGAGTCCGCGGACCGGCTGCTCGACCTCGCCCAGGGCCGGGTGTTCGAGATCGGGCAGGCCAAGGCGCGTCAGGCCTTCCGGAAGCTCGACGACGAGATCCACGACGCGTTCGACTTCGTCGAAGCCCTGATGAACCGCGGCGGCGAGCTCACCGGGCTCCCCACCGGGTTCGCGGACCTCGACGAGATGACGGGCGGCCTCCAGCCCGGCGAGCTGATCATCATCGCGGCACGTCCGTCGATGGGGAAGACCGCGTTCGCGCTGAACGTCGCGCGCAACGCGGCCGCGGACCACGGCAAGAAGGTGGCGGTCTTCTCGCTCGAAATGACGACGCGGTCGCTCGTGCTGCGGCTCCTCGCGTCCGAGGCGCGCATCGACTCCACGGCCTTCCGCCGCGGGTTCATCGCCGTGAACGACCACCAACGGCTGGTCGGCGCAGCGAGCCGCCTCTCGGACGCGCAGATCTTCATCGACGACGGCAGCGCGGCCACGGTGCTCGAGATCAAGGCGAAGGCGCGACGGCTCAAGGCCGAGCGCGGCCTCGACCTGGTGATCGTCGACTACCTCCAGCTCGCGCGGGGCGACGGCACGGCGGAGCGCCGCGAGCAGGAGATCTCCGAGATCAGCCGGGGGCTGAAGGGCCTCGCGAAGGAGCTCAACATTCCCGTGATGGCGCTGTCGCAGCTGAACCGCGGCCCGGAGTCGCGAGCGGACAAGCGCCCGATGCTGGCCGATCTGCGCGAGTCGGGTGCGATCGAGCAGGACGCCGACGTGATCGGCTTCATCTATCGCGACGAGGTCTACAACAAGGACACGCAGGACGAAGGCGTCGCGGAGCTGATCATCGCGAAGCAGCGCAACGGACCGACGGACACGATCCGGTTGCACTTCGAGGGCCGCTACGCGCGGTTCGACTCGCTCTCCCGGCGCGACGACGCAGCGGCGTCCCCGCTGGCCGGTGGAGCTCCCGCGGACCGCGCCGGCTTCGGCGGCCGGAGCGGCTCGTCCTTCGACGAAGATCCGTTCTGAGCATGCCCGCCCTGCTCAAGCCGCGCGCGCTGCGGGCGGGCGGGACCCTCGGGCTGGCCGCGCCGGCGTTCCCGATCGAGCGCGCCACGCTCGAAGCCGGCGAGGCGCTCTGGCGCGCGGCCGGCTTCCGCACGTTCCGCCGGGACGACCTGCTCAACGTCGACGGTTTCCTCGCCGGCGACGACGCTCGGCGCGCGAAGGAGCTCGCCGACCTCGTCGCGGATCCCGAGATCGACGCGATCCTGTGCGCGCGCGGCGGCTACGGCTGCCATCGCATCATCGGGCTGCTCGACGCGCGCCGCTTCCGCGCCGCGCGCAAGCCGCTCGTCGGCTACAGCGACGTCACCACGCTCTTCCTCTGGCAGCGTCGACACGCCGGGCTCGCGGGCATCCACGGTCCGATGCTCGAGAAGGGCGCCGACCAGCCGGCCGCGGCGATCGAGGCCCTCGTCGGGCTCCTGACCGGCAAGACGCGGCCGCCCGTGCTGCGGGGCCGCGCGGGCGGGGGCGGGCGGGCGGAGGGGCGCCTCGTCGGGGGCAATCTCGTGACGCTCGTGGCGAGCCTCGGGACGCCCTGGGAGGTGGACACGCGCGGCGCGATCCTCCTGCTCGAGGAGATCGGCGAGCGCCCCTATCGCATCGACCGGCTGCTCCAACAGCTGCTCGCGGCCGGCAAGCTGCGCGGCGTCGCAGGCGTCGGGATGGGGCAGTTGGTGGGCTGCGACGACGCGCGCTATCCGCATCCCTCGGCGGAGGCGGTGATCGCTGCCGTGGTCCGGCCGCTGGGCCTGCCGCTGGTCATCGGATCTCCCGTTCGGGCACGGCAAGCCGAACCTCGCGTGGCCCTTCGGCGCGCGCGCGGCGATCGACGGGCGGCGCGGCGTGGTGCGGGTGCTGGAGCCGGGGGTGGTGCGGGGCGCATGAAGCGATCGGTGATCAAGCGCAAGCTCGCGCGCGTCGACCGGGCCCTCGACAAGGCGATCGAGAGTGGCGGAGACGGCGGGGGCCGTCGTGCTCGCGCGCATGCCGCGCGACGGCGAGCTGCTCGAGCACGTCTCGGTCCGCGGGCTCGCCGCGTCGCGCCCGGAGCGGGTGCCGATGGCGCGCGACACGCTCTTCGATCTCGCGTCGCTCACCAAGCCGCTCGCGACGGCGACCGCGGTCCTGCTCCTCGTGCACGACGGCAAGGTGGCCCTCGACGACCCCGTGGCGAAGCACCTGCCCGCCTTCGGCGAGCGCGGCAAGGAGGGCGTCACGCTGCGCCACCTGCTCACGCACTCTTCCGGGCTCAAGCCGTGGCGGGCGTTCCACGAGCTGCTCGTGGAGCGCGAGCGCAAGACCTGCGAACGGATCATCGGGACGCCCGCGGGCCGCGAGTTCGTGCTCCAGCGCATCCACCGCTCGGCCCTCGTGCACGAGCCGGGCGCCGCCGCGGTGTACGGCGATCTCGACTTCATCGTGCTCGGCGCGCTCGTCGAGGAGGTGACCCGTCAGCCCCTCGACGCCTTCTGCGCCGAGCGGATCTTCCGGCCGCTCGGCCTCGCGCGACACCGCGTTCGTGCGCCCGCCCGAGGGCGGCGGCGCGCCGCCCGACGGCGTGCGCAGGCGCTTTGCGGCGACCGAGAACTGTCCGTGGCGCGGGCGCATCCTCTGGGGCGAGGTGCACGACCCCAACGCCTCCGTGATGGGCGGCGTGGCCGGGCACGCCGGCCTGTTCGCGACCGCCGACGACGTGATGACCTACGCGGGCGTGCTGCTCGACGTGTGGCACGGGCGCAGCGCCGCGTTCCCGGCCGAGCTCCTCCGGACCTTCTTCACGCGCCAGCACCTGCCCGAGACGTCGGATTGGGCGCTCGGCTGGGACACGCCCACGAAGGGTGCGTCGTCGTCGGGCAGCCACTTCTCCGAGCGCTCGGTCGGCCACCTCGGCTTCACCGGGACCTCGCTCTGGATCGACCTCGAGCGCGAGTGCATCGTGGTGATGCTGACGAACCGCATCCACCTCGTCGCGAAGCGCAGCCAGTACAAGCTGCGCCCGCTGATCCACGACCTCCTGGTCGACTCGTTCCGGGCGGACGCATGACGCTGCGTCACGTCCACTTCGTGGCCATCGCGGGCACCGGGATGGGCTCGCTCGCCGGCCTGCTGAAGGCGCGCGGCCTCGAGGTCACGGGCTCCGACGAGAACCTCTACCCGCCGATGAGCACGGCGCTCGAGCGCTGGGGCATCCGCGTGTTCCAGGGCTTCTCGCCCGAGCACGTGCTCGCCCGCCGCCCGGACCTCGTCGTGATCGGCAACGCGGTGCGCCCCACGAACCCGGAGGCGCAGGCGGCGATCGCGAGCGGAGTCCGGTACGTGTCGTTCCCCGACGCGCTGCACGAGCTCGCGATCTCCGGGCGACACTCCGTGGTGATCGCGGGCACGCACGGCAAGACCACCACGACCAGCCTCGTCGGCGCCGTGCTCCTCGCGGCCGGCCGCGACCCCTCCCTGCTGGTGGGCGGCATCGCGGAGAACTTCGGCGGCAGCTTCCGCGAAGGGAAGGGTCCCCACTTCGTGGTGGAGGGCGACGAGTACGACACCGCGTTCTTCGACAAGACCCCGAAGTTCCTGCACTATGGCGCCCGCACCGCGGTGGTGACGTCCGTCGAGTTCGACCACGCCGACATCTATCGCGACCTGGACCACGTGAAGGAGGCCTTCCGCGCCCTCGTCGCGCGCCTGCCGGCGGACGGGACGCTGATCGCCGCCGCGGACCATCCGGGCGTGCGCGACGTGATCGGGGGAGCGCCGTGCCGCGTGGTGGAGTACGGCGTGGACGCGGCGCCGGTTCTGCCGCGTGCGGGCGGCGCGACGCCCGGCGCGGACGGAGGATCGCGGCCTTCTTGGCGCGCCTCCGGGCTCGAGCCCGGCCGCGCCGGTACGCGCTTTCGTGTCACCCGGGACGGAGCGGCCGTCGGAACGGCGCTCGTTCCCCTGCACGGCCGGCACAACGTGGAGAACGCGCTCGCCGCGCTCGTCGTCGCCGACGTCCTCGGCGTGCCGCCCGCGGAGGCGATCGCGGGCCTCGCGACGTTCCGCGGCGTGAAGCGCAGGCAGGAGGTGCGCGGCGAGGTGCGCGGCGTCACCGTGCTCGACGACTTCGCGCACCATCCGACCGCGGTGCGGGAGACCATCGCCGCCGTGCGGGCCGGCTGGCCGGGGCGGCGCCTCGTCGCGGTCTTCGAGCCGCGCACGAACACGAGCCGCCGCAAGGTGTTCCAGGCCGACTACGCCACCGCGTTCGACGGCGCGGACCTCGTGGTGATCGCTGCCGTGCCCGACGCGCCGATCTACAGCGCCACGGGCGAGGTCACCGAGCGGTTCTCGGCGGAAGAGCTCGCCCGCGACCTGCGCGCGCGCGGCCTCGACGCGCGCGCGATCGACGGCGTGGGCGCGATCGTCGACTGGCTCGATTCGCGGCTCGCGCCGGGCGACGTCGTGCTCGCGATGAGCAACGGTGCGTTCGGCGGGTTCTGGGACGAGCTGCTGAAGCGGCTCGGGCAGGGCGAGGCGGACGAGCGGTGACGGCCGCCCGCGTCCTCGCGGTCGGCGCCCATCCCGACGACGTCGAGTACTACGCGGGTGCGGCGGTCGCGACGCTGGCGGCCGGGGGCGCCGACGTGCGCATCGTGATCTGCACCGACGGCTCCCGTGGGGGCCACGGCGAAGAGGCGCTCGCGGCGCAGCGTCGAGGCGAGGCGACTCGCGCCGCCGAGACGCTCGGCGCGTCAGGGCCGGTCTTCCTGGGCCGCCGGGACGGCGAGCTGGTGAACGACGACGCGCTTCGCCGCGACCTCGTGCGCGAGATCCGCGCGTTCCGCCCCGAGCTCGTGCTGGCGCACGATCCCTCGTCGCTCTGGACCCGGGTCGGCGACATCGTCCGGCCGAAGCACAGCGACCACCGCGCCGCCGGTCAGGCCGCGATCGATGCGATCTACCCGCGCGCGCCGCTGGCGAGCTTCTTCCCCGAGCTCGCGGAGTCCGGGGCGAAGCCGTGGTTCCCGCGCGAGCTCTGGCTGTTCGACACCGACGCCGCCGACGCCGACCACTTCGTGGAGCTCGAGCCGGTGCGGCTCCGGAAGGCGGCGGCGATCGCGTGCCATGCGAGCCAGGATCCCGCCGGCCTCCAGGCGGGCGCGGACGACGAGGCGGAGAGACGGCGGGAGCGGGCGGGCTTCGCGGCCGAAGGGTTCCGGCGGCTCCGGCTCTACTGACCCGGCCGCGGCGGGATGGGCGCGGCGCGCACGCGCGCTCGACGACGCGCCCGCAGCGCGGCGAGCACGGGCAGGACGACGGTCAGCTCGGGGCCGAGGCCGCACGAGGACGCCGTCGCTTCCAGGTTCATGAACGCGTAGGTGCACTGCGGATCGGCGAGGTCGATCTTGCCGTCGCCATCGTTGTCGAGCCCGTCGTTGCACTGCGGGTTCTCGGTGTCGTAGCTGGGCTGGCCGCAGCCCGGGTCGAGCGGGTAGTCGAAGAGCCCGTCGCCGTCGTTGTCGAGCTGGTCCTCGCACGCGTGGCGCTCGGAGACGTCCGTCGGGCTCGTGCAGCCGTCGTCCTCCGGATAGTCCACCTTGCCGTCGAGGTCGTCGTCGAGGCCGTCGCTGCACGCCGGCTGGTTCACGTACCCGAGGATCTGGCTGCGGTAGTAGGAGACGTCGCCCAGGTAGGTCACGTTGCCGTAGAGCGCCGTGTAGTCGGGCTGCCCCTCGAATCCGGCGATCCCGAAGAGCACACCCGCGAGCTCCCACGTGGCGCCGTTCTTCACGAAGGCCGGGCCGCCCGAATCGCCCTCCGCGCCCTGCGCCTCGTAGGTGGTTCCGAGCGGACTCGTGAAGTCGGTGCTGAAGGCGTGGGTCTTGCGGGGGCTGATGGGGATGTCGAGCCCCACCGCGCTCACCCGGTTCGTCCCCCACCGGATGGTGTAGCCCGTCCCCCAGTTCCACCCGCCGATGCCCATCCATGTGGTCGCGGTGCCGCGGTTGCGTCCGTTCCCCACGAGCGTGAGGTTCGTGATGGTCGGCGGGGCTGGCAGCGGCGTGGCGCGCAGCGGGATCGAGGGCAGCCCGGTCTCCTGGGCGATCCGGAACACGAGCATGTCCGCGCCCGTGCCGTCGGGATTCAGGAGCTGGTGCGCGGAGCCGGGCACGAACGTGTAGTCGATGCCCTCGAACTTCACGTTGCCCGCGCCCACGTGGTGGGCGGTCAGCACCCATCCGTTGCCGATGTACGTGACGGTGAGCCCGCCCGTCCGCTGCCCGATGTTGGCCCAGCCCGGGTCGTCGCTGGGGGCCGTGGTGTTGCCGGTGCCCGACCCGGTGTTGAGGATGACGGCCGCAGCGGGCGATGCGGCCAGCAGCAGCGCAGTGGTCAGGCAACGGTGCAGCAGCCGCACGGAACGGCGCATCGTTTCCCCCTCGTCGGCCACCGAGTCTACACGAACCCGGGGGGTCCGATCGTGACGGAAAGCACGCTCTCGGGGGAAGACCTGGAAGCCGGGGGTCCGGGGCTCAGGCCGGCGGGAGCCCCACGAGCTGCGCCGAGCGGGCCCACAGCGCGGTCGCGTTCCCGGGATCGGTGGCGTCCGCGGTCGGCGTCGCGAGGCGACGCTTCACGTAGTAGCCGCCGGACTGGCCCTCGACCTCGGGGGAGGTCGCCAGCCAGATCGACGTATCCGCGCCGCGCGCGGCCGTCAGGAAGAACGGCCGGAGGGCGCGGGTCAGAGCCTTCGCCCACCAGCCGTTGTTCTGCCCGAGGCCGGTGGCGACGGCGCCGGGGTGCAGGCAGTTCACGGTGACGCCCGTCCCCTCGAGCCGGCGGGCGAGCTCGCGCGTGAAGAGGATGTTGCAGAGCTTCGAGACGCCGTACTGGCGCATGAAGCTCCAGCCCTTCTCGCCCTGCAGGTTCGTGAGGTCGAACCTGGCGAAGCGGTGCGCGTCGGAGGACACGTTCACGATGCGCGCCGGCGCGCTCTCCTTCAGGCGATCGACGAGGAGCAGCGTCAGGAGGAAGTAGCCGAGGTGGTTCACGGCGAAGACGCTCTCGATGCCGTCCGTGGTCAGCGTCCGGCCGATCTCGACCACGCCCGCGTTGTTCACCAGCACGTGGATGCGGGGCCAGCGCGCGAGCAGATCCTTCGCGAGCGAGCGGATGCTCGCCTGCGACGAGAGATCGGCGAGAGCGAGGTGGAGGTCCGTGCTCCCGCTCTCGGCGCCGATCCGGGCGAGGCTGGCCTCGCCGCGCTCCCGGCTCCGGCACACCGCGACGAGCGTCGCGCCCTGCGCTGCGAGGGCCTTCGCGGTCTCGAAGCCGATGCCGGAGCTCGCCCCCGTGACGATGCAGACGCGGCCCGCGAGCGGCACCGCGCCGGCCGGGGTCACGGAACGAGGGTCTGCATGCGGTCGATCGCGTGTACGGGTGCCGCGTCGCCCGCCATGAGATGGCCGATCGCCTGATACACCAGCTGCTGTTGCTGGACGCGGCTCTTGCCCTCGAACGCGGTCGACGTGATCCGCAGCTCGAAGTGGCCGGGGCTGCCGGAGGCGACCTCGATGGTCGCGCCCGGGAACCTGTCGGCCAGCGCCTTGCGGAGGACGCCGGTCACGTCGACCGAGGGGTTCAGGATCTGGAGCGTCACGCGCGCCTCCTGCTAGTAGCGGGGGACGTTCGGGTCCACCTCGCGGGACCATGCGTCGATGCCGCCCGCGAGGTTGTAGACGTTCCGGAAGCCGAGCGACGCGAAGTGCTCCGCGGCCTTCTGGCTGCGTCCTCCATGGTGGCAGTGGAAGACGAGGACGGCGTCCCTGTCGAGACGCTCGATCTCGCCCGCGACCTCCTGCGTGACGAGGCGCGCGCCCTCGATCCTGGCCTGCGCCTCCTCCTGCGGAGTGCGCACGTCGAACAGATGGAGGGGCTCCCGGGCCGCGCGCCTGGCCGCGAGCTCGCGCGGCGAGATCTGACGCACGGCGTTTGGTGCGTTCGGGTTGTCGATCTTGAAGCCCGGTCCATCCGCGGACTCCACGACGTCGATCGAGAGGCCGTCCGCGCGGCCGCAGCTCCCGCGATCGACGAGCACCGTGAGGCCGTTCGCCTTGACCTCGACCTCGCCCGCCTGGCGCGGGCCGAGGTAGAGCTGGTTCTGGAAGCTCGGGTCCACGGACAGGTGGAGGTCCTTCCCAGCCACGCCGGCGCCAGCCTGGCGCAGCGCCTTCACCGCGGCGTCCGAGATCCGGAGCGTGGGCTCCTTGAGCGCCTGCACGGGGACGCCGAGCTTTCCGTGCAGCTCCCCGCTCTCGAACATCTCCGTCACGATGTCGCAGCCGCCGATGAACTCGCCGCCGACGTAGAGCTGCGGGATCGTGGGCCAGGAGGAGAAGACCTTGATCCCCTCCCGGATCTCCGGGTCCGACAGCACGTCGAACGTCTCGTACCCGGGGATCAGCGTGTCGAGCATGCCCACGACCCGGGCCGAGAACCCGCACTGCGGGCTGCGCCGGTTGCCCTTCATGAACAGCATCACGCGATGTTCCTGGATCAGCGAGGCGATGCGGTCGTGGGTCGGGTCGGACAGGCTCATGACGGCTCCTTGGTCGAATCCACCGGCCGGGCGCGCGGGTAGGGAATGATACCGGTCCCGGCGGCCACGGGCATCCGCAGACGTGCGCACCGCCCGTTCGCTGCTGCACACTCCGCGTGTGACCACGCAGGGGCCCACGGACGTCGAGCGGCACCCGATCGGCGGCCGGGACGGCGGCGCCGAGGAGATCGCGTTCCTCGAGGGGCCGCGCTCGCGGAGCTTCGAGCTGCGCCGAATCCTGCGGATCGTCGGGGAGCTGATCCGGGGCTTCCGGGCCCTCCACTTCGTCGGGCCATGCGCCACCGTGTTCGGATCCGCGCGCTTCGTCGACGGCCATCCGTTCTACGGGCTGGCGCGCGAGGTGGGCGGAGGCCTCGCGCGGGCCGGGTTCACCGTGATGACCGGGGGCGGTCCGGGCGTGATGGAGGCTGCGAGCCGCGGCGCCAAGGAGGCCGGCGGGCGCGCGGTGGGCTGCAACATCGAGCTCCCGCAGGAGCAGTTTCCAAACCGCTGGCTCGATCGGCACGTCTCGTTCCGTTACTTCTTCGTCCGCAAGCTGATGCTCGTGAAGTACAGCTATGCGTTCCTGGTGCTGCCGGGCGGCTTCGGGACGCTCGACGAGCTCTACGAGGTCTCGACGCTCGTGCAGACCGGCAAGCTGCGCGACTTCCCGATCGTGCTGATGGGCCTCGACTACTGGGCGCCGCTCCTCGAGCAGATGCAGGGGCGGATGGTCGAGGCCGGCACGATCGCGCCAAAGGATCTCGACCACATCTTCTGCACCGACTCGCCGGAGGAAGCCGTCGCCCACGTCCGCTCGGTGGCGCTGGACCGGCTCGGTCTGGTGTACAAGCCGCAGCCGCGGCGCATCCTCGGCGAGAAGGGCTTCGCGCCGCGCGCGGAGGCCTAGCTCACTGCTCCGTCGAGCCGCTCTTCGGCGCCACCTTCGCGATCGCGCGCTGCTGGTCGAGCACCACGTAGTCGGCGAGGATGTTCAGGGCCTCCTTGAGCTGGGGCGTGGGCTCGCGCGCCGCCTCCTTGGCCGCGGTTTCGGGGTCCTTGTCCAGCGCAGCGCCGTCCTTGGCCTTCAGCATGTCGGACAGGTGGACGACGCCCTGGTTCTTCTTCGATTCCGCGAGCTGCTTCTGGACCTCCGCGAAGTCCGGTGCGGTGGCCACGCGACCCTTGGACTTCTCGGCGAGCGTGGACACCACGTCGTCCGTCACCGGCAGCCAGGGCTCGGTCTTCGCCGCGATGTCGAGGAACGGCGGGATGGCCTGTCCCGGCAGGGCGTAGGGCTGGCTCCCCTCGCCGAACTCGGGCGTGTTGCTGAGCGAGGGCAGGACGACGTCGGAAGGGACGCCCTCCTGCTGCGTCGACTCGCCGCCCGGCCGGAAGAAGAGCGCCGTGGTGATCTTGAGCGCTCCGAGCCCGGTCCGCAGCGGAACGACGCTCTGGACGGTGCCCTTTCCGAAGGTCTGGTCGTCGCCCACGATGATCGCGCGGTGGTAGTCCTTCAGCGCCCCGGCGAGGATCTCCGACGCCGACGCGGTGATGCGTGACGTGAGCACCACCAGCGGGCCAGAGTAGAGGATCCCGTCGTCCGGGTCCTCGATCACCTTCGGCTCCTTCTTGCCCTGCTGGACGGCCACGATCCCGCCGTCCTTCAGGAAGAAGCCGGAGATCGACACCGCGGAGTCGAGCAGGCCGCCGCCGTTGCGCGACAGGTCGAGGAGCAGGCCGTCGGCCTTCTCCTCCTTCACCTGCTTGAGGAGGTTCTGCACGTCCCGCTCGGACTGGCGCTTGCTCTCGTCGCGGTCGCCGTAGAACGACGGGAGCTCCAGGATGGCGAGCTTCAGCTTGCGCCCGTCGATCTCGCGCGTGTCGAAGCGGAGCTTCGCCGCCTGCTGCTCCAGGTCGATCTTGTCGCGCACGATCGTGACGCCGAAGCGCTCGGTCGTGTCGCCCGTCTGGCGCAGGATCGTGAGCGCGACCGGGGTTCCCTTCTTGCCGCGGATGAGCCGCACGACGTCGCGCAGCTTCATGTCGATGATGTTGACCGGCTCCTGGCCCTCCTGGGCGACGGCGATGATCTTGTCCTTGGGCTTCACGCCCTTGTGTCGATCGGCCGCGCCGCCGGGAATCACCTCCTCGACGACGGAGTACCCGTCGCGCGAGGACAGCGCCAGGCCGATGCCCTCGAGCTGGAGTCCCATCGAGATCTGGAAGTCCTCGGCGTCGTCGGGCGAGAAGTAGTTGGAGTGCGGGTCGAGGGCCGTCGCGAAGGCGTCCAGGAACGACGAGTTCAGGTCGTCCTGCTTCTGCTCCGCGAGCTGCTTCGAGAGCAGCTCGTAGCGATGCACGAGCTGGGTCTTCGCCTCGTCGAGCGAGAGCCCCGTCGACAGGTAGTTCGACACCTGGAAGTGGATGAGGCTCCGGTAGAGCGCGTCGCGCTCCTCCGTCGTCTTCGGCCAGCCGCGCTTCGCGGGATCGATCACCAGCTCGACCGACTGATCCACGGCGTAGTCGGGCTTCCCGACCACCGACCGCACGAAGACCTCCATGTCGCGCGCGCGCTTCACCAGCTCGAGGTGCGTCTCGGCGAGCCGGTGGCAGTCGCCCTGGAGGACCTCGTCGAGGTTCCCCTTCAGCTGCGCGGCGATCCGGTCCGCGTCCTTCTGGAGGAGGAGCGTCCGGGACGGATCGAGGCGCTGGACGTAGGAGTCCACCACGCGGGTCTTCAGCGCGTCGTCCAGCGAGTGGTACTGCACGTGGTGCTGGAGGTAGGCGGACATGAGGCTCGGGATGGCCTCGCACGTCAGCGCGGAGTCCGCACGGGCGGGGGAGGCCGTCCGGAGCAGCAGCAGGAGGGGAAGGGCCGAGAGGACGAGGAGGCCACGTCGGAAGGGGAAGGTCGGCATGTGATCGATCATATCGGGCAGTCGGGGTCCAGTCTAAACGGGGTGATCGGCGGGTGAAGGAGGGCCCCCGCCGGCCGGCGGCCCCCGGGCCGGAATGGGGGTCAGTCGAGCCGGGGCTTCATCCTCCACCGGATGGCCGCCAGCATGACCGCGAAGAACGCGCAGAGCGCGAAGACCGGCACGGCGACCTCCCCGAGACCCGCCCCCCGCTCGTGGATCCGCCTCAGGGCGATCTGGTACCAGCGCAGGGGGAGCAGAGCGCCCACCCGCCGCACGAAGTCGGGCATCAGCTGGTAGGGCAGCAGGACGCCCGAGAGGACCATGGACGGCATGATGAAGAAGACGGTCAGGAAGACGGCCTGGGCGGTGGTGCGCGCCAGCGCCGACACGAAGACGCCGATCGCGAGCGACCCGAGCACGAAGGGCAGGGTGACCGCGTAGAGCGCCAGCCAGCTGCCGACCGGCCAGAGGCCGAAGACGAGGCCCGGGAGCACCGTCGCGAGGGTGAGCACGACGTAGCTCACCCCCACGTAGGGGAGGAGCTTGCCGAGCACGAGCTCGAGCGGCGCGGTCGGGAGCGAGAGCATCTGTTCGTAGGTGCCGTTCTCGCGCTCGCCCACGAGGCCGAGGCTCGACGCCGACAGGCAGAGGTTCGTGAGCAGCATCCCGGCGAGGGCGGCGAGGAAGAACTTGCGGTCCTGGAGCGTCGGGTTGAAGCGGAACCGCTGGCGCACCTCGACGGGACCGGAGGATCCGGCCGGAGCCGGCGCCGAGATCCGCGCGGCGCGGAGTGTCGCGCGGCCGCCCTCGGGCGCGAACGAAGTGGCCACGCGGCCGAGGATGCCGCCGATGCGGGCCGACGTGAGCGGGTCCGAGCCGTCGAGCAGCACCTGCACTTCGGGCCGCCCGCGGAGCGCCTCGCGCCGGAAGTCCTCGGGCACGACGAGGAGCGCGATCGCCTCGCCGCGTGCGAGCAGCCCTCGGCCCTCGTCGTAGCTCGACACGTGCTCGGGTCGGAGGAAGTAGCCGGTCGACGAGACCTCCGACACGAGCCGGCGCGAGACCTCGGTCCCGCTCCGGTCGAGCACGGCCCACGGCACGTTCGCGGGCTCGTTGGAGATCGCGTAGCCGAAGAGCGCGAGCATGACGATCGGCTGCATCACGACCATGCCCAGGAAGGCCCGGTCGTGGCGCATCACGACGGTCTCCTTGTAGGCGACCGCCCGGACGTTCGAGAGGAAGGTGAGGAGCCGCTCTCTCACGTGCGTGCTCCGATGCTCCGGAGCGCCGTCCCGACGAGGAGCAAGGTGAAGAGCGCGAGGAGCCCGAGCTCGGGCAGCAGCGCGATCGGCCCCTCGCCGCGCAGATAGATCGCGCGCGACACACGGATGTAGTGCGTGGCGGGGAAGATCTCCGCGATCCAGCGCGCCACCGCGGGCATGTTCCGCGTCGGGAAGGCGAAGCCGGACAGCTGCACGAGCGGGATGCTGAAGAGAACGGTCTTCTGCACCGCCTCGGCGGCCGTGGCGGACGTGGCGGAGATGAGCAGCCCGAGCGACAGGGAGGTGAGCACGTAGAACGAGGAGACCAGCACGAAGAACACGATGCTCCCCGCCGGCCAGACGCCGAGCCCGAAGCCCGCCACCAGCACCATCAGCACCACGTCCACCGCGAAGACCGCACCCAGCGGAAGGATCTTGCCGAGGAGGATCTCGAGCGACGTGGCCGGGGTCACCTGGAGCTGCTCGAAGGTGCCCGTGAGGCGCTCGCTCACGATCGAAACGGCGGTGATGAGGGCGGTGAGGAACGACAGCACGAACCCGAACGTGCCGGCCACCATGAACCGCGTGCCGTCGAGCGTCGGGTTGAAGAGCGCGCGCGTCACCACGCCCACGGTCCCCGCACTCCCGGCGCCGAGGCCGCGGGCAGCACCTTCCCTGGGCGCGCGGTCGGACCCGGAGAGCTGGCGCAGAGTGTCCGCGATCTGCGTGCGCAGGAAGGCCTCCGCGTTGCCCGCGAGGATGGTCTCGCCGCCGTCGTAGACGACCTGGAGCTCCGCCGCCGGCCCGCCGGCGATCGCCTTGCGCAGGTCGCGCTGGAAGTCCGGTGGGAACACGATGGCCGCGCTCACGTCGCCGGACACGAGCGCGTGATCGATCTCCGCGCGGCTCGCGTAGAACCGTGGGGCGAACGAGCCGCTCGCCTGCAGGTCCGACACGATCCGCCGGCTCGCCGACGACGCGCTCGCGTCGAGCACCCCGAGCGGGAGCCGTTGCACCTCGGTCGACAGCGTGAAGCCGAACACGAGGAGCGCGCCGATCGGGACCGCCACCAGCATGGACATGGTGAAGGGATCGCGCAGGGTGGCGCGCGACTCGCGCACGAGGAGCGTCCGCAGGCGGCGGAGATTCATCGCGCGTCCCCCGCGGCGGCCGCGGCGATCGCGCGGCGGAAGACGTCGGTCATCGGCGGCGGATCGATCCGCACGGGCGCGCCGGGCCGCGCGGCGACCAGGGGGGCGAGCTGCGCGTACGCGGCGGCGTCGATCGTAGGTGCGCTGAACCCGACGGCGTCCGCTCCCACGCCCACGGTGACGCGGTAGCCGCCGCCGTGGACCCGCCGCAGCTCCTCCGGCGCGGCGTTCGCGATGAGCTTGCCGCCGTCGATGAACGCCACCCAGTCGCAGTAGTCCACCTCCTCGAGGAAGTGCGTGGTCACGAACACGGTGCGGCCGGCGTCGGCCTCGTCGCGGATCAGCTCCCAGAAGAGACTGCGGCTGTGCACGTCGACGCCGGCGGTGGGCTCGTCGAGGAAGAGAACGCGCGGGCGGTGCAGCGTCGCGAGCGCGAGGCCGGCGCGCTGGCGGAGGCCCGCGGGCAGGTTCTCCGGGCGCTCGCGCTCCGCAGGACCGAGCGCAAACCGCTCTCGCAGCGCGCCCCAGCGCGACTCGAGCTCGGTTCCCGCGAGGCCGTGGAGCCCTGCGTAGAACTCGACGTTCTCCCGGAGCGACAGCCCCTGGTACAGGCTCACCTTCTGGCCCATGTAGCCGATGTGGTCGCGCACGCTCCGCGGGTCCTGGATCACGTCGATCCCGTCGACGACGACCTCTCCCTGCGTCGGCGTCAGCAGGCCGATCAGCATGCGGATGGTGGTGCTCTTGCCCGAGCCGTTCGCGCCGAGGAACGCGAAGATCGAGCCCTCTTCGACCTCGATCGTGAGCGCGTCGACGGCCGTGAAGTCGCCGAAGCGCCGGGTGAGCCCCCGCGCGGCGATGATCGGGCCTTCCGGGCCCGCGGACTGCGTTCGGCTGCGCCTCACTGCGCGCTGGGCTCCGCTCGGGCCCGGGGACTGCGTTCGGCTGCGCCTCACTGCGCGCTCGCTCCGCTCGGGCCCGCGGACTGCGTTCGGCTGCGCCTCACTGCGCGCTCGCTCCGCTCGCTTGCGGGGCGGTTCTGGCGAAGTGGAGGAGCGCCGACTCCATGTCGACGGGCGTCGGCTCCACGAGGCGCACGCGGGCGGGGAGCGCCGCGAGCACGTCGCGCACGGCCGGCTCCGCGGGAGCGCCTCCCGCCTCCACCTCGACCCGCGCGAAGCGGCCGGTCGCGCGGGCGGAGCGCACCCACGGGAGGGCGCGGGCGTCCTGCGCGATCGCACGCGGATCGTCGCCCCAGAGCCGGAAGAGCCGAACCGGGACGCGGGCGCGCAGCTCGTCCGGCGTCCCCTCCGCGACGACCCGCCCGGCGTCGAGGTACACCAGCCGATCGCAGGCCTCGGTCTCGTCGAGGTAGCTCGTGCTGATCAACACGAGGGTGTGATCGCGGCGCGCCTCGAGGATGCGCCAGATCTCGTCGCGCGCGAGCACGTCGACGCCGGCGGTGGGCTCGTCGAGCACGAGCAGGTCGGGCTCGGGCAGCAGCGCGTTCGTGACCGCGAGCTTCTGCTTCATGCCGCCCGAGAGCGCGCCCGCGGGACGGTCCACGAACGGCGCGAGCCCGGTGCGCTCGAGCAGCGGCCCCGCCCGCCGCGAGAGCTCCGCTTCGGACAGCCGGTGGAGACGGGCGGTGAAGCGCAGGTTCTCGAGCACCGAGAGCTCGCGATGGAGGCCGAAGGCCTGGGGCACGTAGCCCGTCCGGCGCTTCAGCTCGCGGACGTCGGCGCGGAGGTCGAAGCCGAGCACCGTGGCTTCGCGCGCCTCGATCTCGAGCAGGCCCGCGATCGCACGCAGCAGGGTCGTCTTGCCCGCGCCGTCGGGGCCGACGACGCCCACGATCTGCGGGCCGTCGAGCGCGAGGTCGATCCCCGCCAGGGCCACGCGCCGGCCGTACCGCTTGGCGACGCCGACGAGGCGCAGCGACGGCCGCGCGCTCACCTGCCTTCCCGCGCGGCCAGGGACTCCCTGCCCCGGTCCTTGCCGGCGACGTACACGTTGCCCTCGGTGCCGGGCTGGAGCCGCTGCGCGTCCTTCAGGATGCGCACCTTCGCGCGGTAGACCTGCCCCATGCGATCGCTGCGCGTCTCGATCTTCTCGGGCGTGAAGGTGGCGCTGTCCGCCACGAAGCTCACCTCGCCGGGAATGCGCGCACCCGGCTCGCTGTCGAGCTCGATCTCCATCGGCTGTCCGACGCGCACGTGCGCCACGTCGGCGACCGGCACGTAGATCTGCACGTACTTGTCCTCGGGGTCGAGGACCGACGCTACAGGCGTCCCCGGCTGCGCGAGCTCGCCGGGCCAGACCAGCTGGGTCTGCAGCACCGTCCCGACCTTCGGCGAGCGGATCTCATACCGTGCGGCGATCACGCGCAGCTCCTCGAGCTGCGCGGCCGCGAGCGCCCGCCTGTGGCGCAGCACCTCCAGCTCGCTGCGATTCACGGCGATCTGGCCTTCCTCGGCCTGCGCGCGCGCCAGCATGTCGCGCGCCCGATCGACGCCGGAGCGCGTCTCGACGTGGCGGGACTTGGCCTCGTCGAGGGACTGCTCGCTCGCCACGTTGCCGCGCTTCAGGTTCTGCGTGCGGTCGAGCGTGCGGCGGGCGAGGTCCGCGCCCGCCGCCGCCTGGCGCAGCTCCGCCTCGCGGGCGGCCACGTCCTTCGTCCACGTCTGCTCGACGAGCGCGAGCTGCGCCTCGCCGCGCGATACCTCGGCGTCGGCCGTCGCGATCTCCCGTTCCTTCGTCTCCATGCGCGCGCGGATCTCGGCGTCGTCGAGCCGGACGATCACGCTGTCGGGCGGGATCGGGTCGCCCTCCACGAATCGCACCTCGAGCACGCGCGCCGATACCTCGCTGCGCAGCACGCGCTCCTCGCCCTCGACGAAGCCCGTGAAGTGCACCGCGCCGTGGTCGCTGCGGAGCCAGAAGACGGCGCCGACGACGAGCAGCGCGAGCGCGACGGCGACGGGGATCAGACGGCGCGGCACGGCGTTCACCTCCCGGCAGCTGCGGGGCGACGCCTCCGCGCGGACCGCGGGGCCGACGGGGGGAGCGCGTCGAGCGCGGCGAGCGAGAAGGCCGCCACGTGGGCGGCCGTCGCCTTCACGAAGTCCGGAGGCAGCGCCGCGACTCCCAGAAGCGGCGGCACCACGGGCGACATGAAGCGATAGAAGAACACCTGGCCCACGATGCTGAAGCAGCAGCGACGCACGTCGCGGGGCGACAGCTGCGGCGCGAGGCGTCCGACGAGCCGCTCCATGAGCTCCTTCTGCGGTCGGATGAACCGCCGGACGATCACCGGGAGCGCCGCGCTCGGGTCGCACATCTCGCGCTGCATCAGGAGTCCATAGTGGCTCGGCGGCGGCCCCACGAGCAGCTCGAGCATGGTCTCGATCCGGGCGTGCAGCATCGCGACGAGCTGTTCGCGCGAGGCCTTCGAGATCTCCACGGGCGACGAGGCGGCGCCGCGGGCCGCGAGGCGCCCGGCCATCTCGTCGAACTCGCGCCTCACGACCTCGAGGTAGAGCTCCTGCTTCGACCCGAAGTGGTAGTGGCCCGCGGCCACGTTCACGCGCGCGCGGTCGGCGATGTCGCGCACGGTCGTTCCGAAGAAGCCGCGCTCCGCGAAGAGGTCGGCCGCTGCGGCCAGAACTCTCGCGCGGGTCTCCTGCAACTCACCCGGCGGAGCGGGGGGGGCCGAAGCGCTCATGAACGCACATTTTAAACAAGCGATTGAATCGCGCAAGACGCATGGGGGTGGGGGGCCCCAGCCGAAAGGCGCCCGCCGAACGGCTCGTCCGTCCGCCGGGCCTTCGCGAAGGCCCTCGCAACTTTGTATCGAGGAGGCGCAGCGTGAAGTAAGATGCCCGCCGCGTACGGCCGCGGAAGGACCCTCGATGGACGAATCTCTCGGGCCGCTCTTCGTCCCGCCCTGGCACCACGAAGGCCTCGGCTGGATGCAGCTGCTTCCGCTCTTGTGCGCCGGCGTCGCGGCCGCGATCGCGCTCGTCGGCCTGTGGCGCGGTCGCCTCGCGTTGCCCATCGGGCTCGCCGGCCTCCTCGCGTTCCCGCTCGCGGGCTACTTCTTCGGTGGGTTGCTCATGCTCGAGGACTCGAAGCGGCTCACGTTCTGCGGCTCGTGCCACGTGATGGAGCCGCTCAAGGCGAGCGTCACGAAGGACGACGGCTCCCTGGCCTCGAAGCACTTCGCCATCGGCGCCGTTCCCACCCAGGAGGCCTGCTACGTCTGTCACAGCGGCTATGGGATCTGGGGCACCGTCGGCGCGAAGATGTCGGGGGTCGGGCACATGATCCGGACGGTGACCGGCAACTACCAGTTTCCGATCAAGCTCGTCGGAACGTTCGACATCAACTCGTGCCTGGGCTGCCACGCCGCCTCGTTGCGTTTCCGCGCCGTGGAGGAGCATCGGCCGCTGGACGTGCAGCGAGCCCTCCTGTCGGGCGAGATGACCTGCACCGGACTGTGTCATCCCGAGGCGCACCCCGCCGAGGCCCTGAACGGTGGCGAGGCTGCAAGGTGATCCGGTTGGTCTCGTTGCTCGTGCTCGCGGCGATGGGGATCCTGGCGGCGCTGTCCCTGCGTCCTCGAGGCAGCACGGCGATCGGATTCTCGTTCCTGGGCATGCCTCTCATCGCGCTCGTGATCCTCCTCCAGATCTTCTTGCTCTGGCGCAAGGGCGCCTTCCGCACCGCCCGCCTCCGGTCGCGAGGCTCCCGCGAGTCATGAGAGGAGTCCGTGGTGACGAGTCGCTGCCGAGGGCGTCGTGGCACGGCAGCCACCGTGCCGGTCCCCGGGCATCGGCCCCATGTCGCTCTTGCACGCGCCCTGCGCTCGCGTACGCTGCACACCGGCGTCCGATCGGGAGCTTCAGCACGGGTCGTGGCGCGCCGCGGTGTCGATCGGTCGATCCCGCGGAATGGTCCTCGTGGCTCCCATCGGAGGGGGATCCGCATGAAACGCACCGCTGCCCTCACCGCCGGCCTCCTGTCGGCCGGATTGGCCTTCGGGATCGCCGCCGCCCAGGCGCCGCCCGATGGCAAGCAGCTGTACGACGCCAACTGCTCGAAGTGCCACGGGGTCGACGGATCCGCGGACACGCCGGCCGGCAAGGCGCTGAAGGCGCACGTCTTCAAGGACCCGAAGTGGGTGAATGCCGAGGCCGCGACCGTGATCCACACCGTGCGCGAGAACCCGAAGCACAAGGCCGTCACCGACAAGGTCACGGACGCAGACCTCGAGGCGATCACCGCGTACATCCGCAAGCTCGCCGCTGCCGCTCCGGGGGCCACGAAGTAGCCGTACGGGAGCGAGCGCCGGAGGGGCGGACGATGAGCTCCGAGCCCGGGACGAGCCGCTTGCTGTCACGCCGCAGCCTCCTCGACTGGATGCTCGCGACCTCGGCGGGCGCGCTCGTCCTCTCGATCGCCTACCCGGTGATGCGCTACCTGAGCCCGCCCCGGGTTCCCGAGGCCACCACGCACCAGGTGGACGCGGGAACCGTCAGCGATCCGGAGTTCTCGGAGCGCGGGTTCAAGATCGTGCGCTTCGGCGGCGAGCCGGTGCTGCTGGTCCGCGTGGCAGAGGACGACTTCCGGGCGTTCTCTGCCACCTGCACCCACCTCGCATGCATCGTCGAGTACCAGCGCGCCGAGCGTCGCATCTGGTGCAACTGCCACAACGGAGAGTACGACCTGACCGGGCGCAACGTCGCCGGGCCGCCGCCCCGGCCGCTGGAGCGCTTCGAGGTCAACCGCGTCGCCCGGGGATCGGGGCAGCCCGACGCCTTGGTGGTGTCGAGGGCCTGAAAGCGTAGGGAGGTGCGGTGAGTCTCTCGGCGTGGCTCGAGGAGCGGCTGCCCCTCTCGGCGATCCGAGGCTTCGCGGCTCACAAGACGGTCCCGGTCCACCGCTACACCATCTTCTACTTCCTGGGCGGAATGACGCTCTTCTTCTTCCTGGTGCAGGTCGCTACGGGCGTGCTCCTGATGCTCTACTACCGCCCCTCCGCCGACGAGGCCTTCGAGTCGGTCGAGTTCATCATGACCACCGTATCGTTTGGCTGGCTGATCCGCTCGATCCACTCCTGGTCCGCCAATCTGATGATCTTCTTCGCGTTCCTGCACCTCACGAGCGTCTACTTCCTGAGGGCCTATCGGGCCCCCCGCGAGCTCACGTGGGTGTCGGGCTGCCTGCTGTTCTTCGTGCTGCTCGGCTTCGGCTTCTCGGGCTATCTGCTCCCGTGGAACCAGCTTGCCTTCTTCGCGACGAAGGTCGGTACCGACATCGCCGGGACGGTTCCGGTCGCGGGCGAGTGGCTCCTGCGCTTCCTCCGCGGCGGCGATCGCGTGGGGGGTGGAACGCTCTCACGCTTCTATGGCTGGCACGTGGCGATTCTGCCCGCCGTCACCACGGTGCTGCTCGCCTTCCACCTGGCCCAGGTCCAGGCTCAGGGCATGAGCGTTCCGCCGGGCGTGGATGCGCGGGGCGGGTCCGCGCGCAGCATGCCCTTCTTTCCGAACTTCCTGCTGCGCGACCTCTTCGGGTGGATCCTCGCGCTCGGGGTCATCACGGCGCTGGCGGCCCTGTTTCCGTGGGAGCTCGGCGAGAAGGCCGATCCCTTCGCTCCCGCCTATCCGGACATCCGTCCCGAATGGTACTTCGTGTTCATGTTCCAGACGCTGAAGCTCGTGCCAGGCGGCGCGGTCGCGGGGATCGAGTACGAAGCGCTCGCGATCCTCTGCTTCGGTTTCGCCGCCGCGGTGCTCGTGCTGGTGCCATTCCTCGACCGGCGGCGGACGGGTCCCGCGGGCCTGGCGTTCGACCTCGTGGGAGCCGCGGGCGTCGCCTACGTCGTGGCCCTGACGGCCTGGGGCTATCGATCCTGGGTTCCCGTGTACGTCGTGGTGGGCACGGCCGGCGTGCTCGCGGTGCTCGGTGTCGGCACCGCTGGGGGGGGGAGGCGTGCGTCGCCATGAGACGGCGGCACGCGCTCGCACTGCTCCCGCTGCTCGTCGGCGCGCCCGTGGGCCGCGCCGCGTCGCCGCCCACCTCGTGCATGGCGTGCCATCTCGATGCGGCGACGTTCGGGCAGTCCGCGCAGGAGCTCGCGAGCAAGCTCGCCGACGACGTGCACACGAAGGCCGGGCTCTCCTGCCAGGATTGCCACGGTGGCAACCCGGACCCCGCCCACGCCGCCGATCCGGACGCCGCCATGGACCGGGCCTTCTCCCCGGGCCCCTTCCGTGGCGCTCCAGGGCGCGGAGACGTGCCCGGCTTCTGCGGCCGATGTCACTCCGACCCCGACTACATGAAGCGCTTCGACCCCGCCCTGCGCGTCGACCAGGAGCGGGAGTACCGGACGAGCGACCACGGCATCGCGCTCGCACGTGGGAACGCGCGTGTCGCCACGTGCGTGAGCTGTCACGGCGGCCACGGCATCCTGCGTGCTGGAGATCCACGCTCGCCGGTCTACCCGCTCCACGTGGCAGAAACCTGCGCCGCCTGCCACGCGGACCCCACCCACATGGCGGGCGCGGTGCGGGCCGACGGCGCGCCGCTCCCGACCGACCAGTACGCGCGCTGGCGCCGCAGCGTCCATGCGAACGCGCTGATCGCGCGGGGGGACCTGTCCGCGCCGACCTGCAACGACTGTCACGGCAACCACGGAGCCGCGCCGCCGGGCGTCGACTCCGTGGCCTTGGTATGCGGGCAGTGTCACGGACGCGAGGCAACGCTGTTCCGCGCAAGCGTGAAGCGCGAGGGCTTCCACCAGCACAACGCGTACCTCGCGGAAGCCGCCGGGCGCTGCGACGCGTGCCACGCGGCGCCCGAGCCGCAGGCCGCGCTGACCGGCGTGAGCCACTTCGCCGAGTGCGCGACCTGCCACGGGAACCACTCCGTGATGCGGCCGACGCTCGCGTCCCTGGCCCCGCTTCCGCCCTGGCCCTGCTCCTTCTGCCACGAGGATGCTCCGGGCGTCGAGGCGGCGGCGTTCGAGCCCGCGGACCTGCGCGAGCGCTATGTGCAGACGCGCGACGCCTTGCTGGCGGAGGCGGGGGAGCGCAGAGGGGACGAGCTCTTCGACTGGATGGTGGATCGCATGCTCACCCTGCCTGCGCACCGCGGCGCCGGAGGGAGCCCAGGCGCGCTGAGCCCTGCCTTCGCGCGCTTGTTCCAGCGCTTCCGAATCGGGAAGACCCAGATCACGTACCGCGACCCGGAGACCGGCGCCGACCGCACGGAGCCGGTGGTGCGCTGCAGCAGCTGCCACGCTGCCCAGCCGGCCCTCGGTAGCGGCCAGGGGTACCGGATCTCGGCGGCCATCATGCAGGACATGCGCGAGATCACCTCGCTCACCGCGCGCGCCGAGCGCATCATGCTCCGCGCGCGCGCGGGAGGCGTCCCCGTGCAGGGCGGGCTCCTGAGCCTCGATCACGCCGTCGACGCCGAGATCGGGCTGGGGGCGCTCGTGCACGGGTTCTCGACCGATCCTGCGAGCGCGTTCGCGACGACGCATGCCGAAGGTCTCGCGCAGGCGCGGGCCGCCATCACGAGCGGCCGGGACGCGCTCGAGGAGCTCTCCGCCCGGCGGCATGGGCTGGCGGTCGCGCTGGCGCTCATCGCCCTGGTCTTGATAGGCCTCGGCGTCAAGATCCGGCGCCTCGGCGACTAGCCGCCGACGCATTCGGGTGACGCCACGCGTGCGGGCGGCGCCTTCGGGCGGGAGGACCTGGCCTAGGCCCCCTCGCGGGAGAGCCCGGTCGCCAGGAACCCGCTCCGGCGGGACTCGAGCCAGCTCGCCCATTCCGCCATTCCCGCGCCCGTCCGCGCCGACACGGGCAGGAGGCGCGGCGTGGGCATCACCTTCACGAGGGCTGCGCGGATCGCGCCGAGGTCCACCTCGGGCAGGTGGGGCAGCAGGTCGATCTTCGTGAGCAGGACGAGGTCGGCGACCCGGAACATCACCGGGTACTTCTCCGGCTTGTCCACGCCCTCGGTCACGGAGAGCGCCACGACGTTCGCGGCCTGGCCGAGGTCGTAGATCGCGGGGCAGACCAGGTTCCCCACGTTCTCGACGAAGAAGACGTCGGCGGGCGTTCCTTCCAGGTGGTGCAGCGCGTCGTGCACCATCTCCGCGTCGAGGTGGCAGGCCGACCCCGTCGTGATGGAGCGCGCTGGAATGCCGGCGGCGCGCAGGCGCCGCGCGTCGTGGTCGGTCGCGAGGTCTCCGCTCACCGCCGCGAGACGCAGCGCCGGCGCGAACCGCCGGGTGGCCTCGAGCAGCGCGGTCTTTCCCGAGCCGGGCGAGCCCATCAGGTTCAGCGCCAGCACGCCATGGCGCGCGAAGTGCTCGCGGTTGTGCTCCGCGATGCGATCGTTCCGCCCGAGGATCCGTTCAGAGAGCTCGATGGACACCTTCTCGGTGTCGCCGCAGCCGCACGTCTCGCACATCACTCGACCTCCATTTCGATGCGCTCCAGCAGCAGCTCGCCCCCGGCGGCCAGGCGGCCGGTGCCGCCGCACGCCGCGCACCCGAGGCCGAGCGCGGGCGCGATCGCGGCGGCGCACTTCTCGCACTCCCACCGCACGGCGACGCTGCGGATCTCGAGCTCCGCGTCCGCGCACGGACCGCCCGCGCGCACCAGCGCGAAGGCCTCGCGCAGGAGCACCGGCTCGACGCCCGCCAGCTCGCCGACCTGGACGACCACGCGCAGCACGCGCGCCGCGCGCTCCCGGCGCACGTGCGCGTCCACGAGGTCGAGCAGCGCCGATGCGACGGAGTACTCGTGCATCCCGCTCCCCTAGCGTTCGGATCCCTCGTCGCGCTCGGCCGCAGCGAGCAGCAGATCGTAGAGCGCGAGGGTCTCCTCGGCCTCGCCCGGGGGGAGACGGCGAAGCGCGACTCCGACGTGACTCAGAACGTAGTCGCCGGGCGCGACGGGCTCGTCCAGCCGGTCGAGCCGCACCTCCCGCCGCACGCCCCAGAGCTCGACCGTCGCGACGAGCCGGTCGACCGCCAGGACACGCCCCGGCACCCCGAGGCACATCAGCCGCTCGACCGGACGGCGTGGCCCCACGCCGCGAGGCGTGCGCACGCGGCGGCCACGAGGGCGCCCATGCCCCGCTGGACGGCTGGCGAGAGGACGTCGCTCGTGCCGACGTGTCCGGGCTCGAGCCCGAGCGCCACGAGAGTGCCGGGCAGGCGGCCGCGGAGCTCCGCCAGCGCGAGGACCTCGGAGAGCTGGATCTGGTGGGGTGAGAGTCTCGTCGCGAAGTGACGCGGAACGGCGTCACCCTCCAGGGTCACGAGCGCGCCCGGCGCGGCGCCGGCGCGGATCGCGTCGAGGACGAGCAGCCGGTCGGCGTCCTCGACTTCCGGCAGGAGGGCGAGACCGGCGGTGCCGCCGTCGACCAGTCGGACCGCGGGATCGAGCCGCCCGCCGTTGCGCAGGCGCGCCAGCGCCGCCGGGCCCACGCCGTCGTCGCCCTGGATCGGGCTCCCGAGCCCGAGCACGACGGTGCGCGCTTCCGAAGACGGGCTCACTCGTCCTCGAACTTCTGGCCCGCGGGCACCCAGCGGCCCCCGCTCACGATCGAGGACAGCGTGCCTTCGCGGTCGATGATCTCCGCCCGCGTACCGAGGTAGACGTGGAGCGGGATGAACGTGAGGAGCGCCCACGTGACGACGTGGTGCACGAAGCGGACGCCCCGGATGCCGGCCGGGAACCAGGCCGTCCAGAACGAGAGGCGCGCGAAGAGCCCGGCGGGGTCGGCGAGGCCGAAGAGCGCGAATCCCGTGACCACCTGGACGGCGACGAGCGCGTACACCGTGGTGTACGCCACCTGCTGGAGCGGATTGTGGCCGAGGTAGTGCGGATGGCGCGAGCGCGGAAGCATCGCGTAGTACTTCGCCATCTCGAGGAGGCCGCGCAGCGACTTGCCGGTGACGGGGAAGAGCGCGCGCCATCGCTCGTACCGGCTCCCCGCGAAGAGCCAGTACACGCGGACGATCCCCGTCGCGACGAGGATCCCGGCGGCGACGAAGTGGGCGAGACGCATGCGGCCCATCAGGAAGTGGTCGATCGTCTCGCCGGACGTCGTGAAGTAGGGGCGGCCGATGTAGAAGCCCGTCGCGATCAGGGCCACGATGCAGCCTGCCGCGATCCAGTGCATCGCGCGGATCGGCCAGTGCCAGAGGTAGACGAACCGGTAGTCGTCCCGCGAGCCCGCCGCGGACGGCGTCGTCTGGGTCACTGGACGCGCACCTCCGTCACCGGCTCGCCCTTCGCGTCGAGCACGTGCACCGCGCACGCCATGCACGGGTCGAAGGAGTGCACGGTGCGGAGGATCTCGAGCGGCCGCTCCGGGTCGAGCAGCGGATGGTTGGACGTGAGGGCGGTCTCGTAGATGCCCGGCACGCCGTCGGGGCCGCGGGGGCAGCCGAGCCAGGTGCTCGGCACGACGCACTGGTAGCGGGTGATCGCGCCGTGCTCGATCTGCACCCAGTGTCCGAGCAGTCCGCGCGGCGCCTCGAGCCAGCCGTAGCCCTGGGTCTTCGCGGGCCACGTGGACGGGTCCCACTTCTCCTTCGAGAAGGTGGCGACGTCGCCGCTCTTGATCCGCGCCACGAGCTGATCGAACCAGTGCTGCAAGCGACGCGCGATGAGCACGGTCTCGATGCCGCGCGCCGCCGTCCGGCCGAGCGTCGAGTGCAGCGCGCCGACGCCGACGCCGAGCTTGCCGAGCGCCTCGGACGCGAGCGCCTTCACGTCGGCGTGCCCCCGCGCGAACGCGATCACGACGCGGGCGAGGGGCCCGACCTCCATCGGCTTCTCGTCATAGCGCGGCGTCTTGCACCACGAGTACTTCGGCTCGCCCTGGAGGTACTGCCACGGCGGGGTCGGACCCGTGTACTTCGCCTGCGTCACTCCCTCGTACGGATGCAGGCCGACGCCGTCGCCGCCGGGGTACTCGTACCAGGAGCTCGTGACGTACTCCTTCACCTTGCCCGGGTCGTAGGGCTGCACGTCGTCGAGGTTCCCGCCCACGACGACGCCGGCGGGGAGGTACGCCTTCGCGGGGTCCTTCCAGTCGGAGTCCGACCAGTCGCCCGCGGCGAGGTAGTTGCCAGGGCCCGCTCCGATGGAAGCCCACTCCTTGTAGAACGACGCGATCGCGAGGAGGTCCGGCCAGTACACCTCCTCCACGAAGCGCAGCGCCTTCTGGATCATCGACTGCACGTCGGCGAGACGCACCGCGTTGATCGTCCCGGTGTCGTCGAGGTTGATGGCCGACGCCATGCCTCCGACCAGGAAGTTCGGATGCGGATTCTTGCCGCCGAAGGTCGTGTGCAGTCGGATCACGTCGCGCTGCCAGTCGAGCGCCTCGAGGTAGTGGGCCACCGCCATCAGGTTCGCCGCGGGCGGCAGCTTGTAGGCCGGGTGTCCCCAGTAGCCGTTCGCGAAGATCCCGAGCTGACCGCTGCCCACGAAGCGCTTCACGCGCTGCTGCACCTCCGCGAACCAGGTCGCGGAGTTGTTCGGCCACGGCGAGAGCGAGCGTGCGAGCTCGGCCGTCGCGGCGGGATCCGCCTAGAGCGCGCTCACCACGTCCACCCAGTCGAGCGCGTGCAGGTGGTAGAAGTGGATCACGTGGTCCTGCACGGTCTGCATGCCGTGGATCAGGTTGCGGATGAGGTGCGCGTTCGGCGGCACCGTGATGCCGAGCGCGTCCTCGACCGCGCGGATCGACGCGACGGCGTGGACGACGGTGCAGACGCCGCAGATGCGCTGCGTGAACGCCCACGCGTCGCGCGGATCGCGGCCGTTCAGGATCACCTCGATGCCCCGGAACTTCGTCTGCGAGGCCCACGCCTGCTCGATCCGTCCCCCGTCGGCCTGAACCTCGATGCGCAGGTGACCCTCGATCCGCGTCACGGGGTCGACGACGACCTTCGTCCTAGCCACGATCGCCTCCTTCGTCGCCCGAGCCCGGCGCCGGCTTCCGCCCCTCGTGGACGCGCCGGATCCCGGTGACCGCCGCGTGCGCGAGCACGCCGGCCGTGGCGCCTGCGGCGACGGCCGCGCCGATCGTGTCGGCCGTGCGCTCGACGCCGGGGAAGCCGAGGAGGTCGGGGAGCTGGCGGTAGAACGGAGTCATGGTGTCGAAGAAGTTCCGCTCGGTGCAGCCGATGCACGGATGGCCCGAGCCGATCGGCCAGCTCGTCCCCCGGTTCCACTGGATGATCGGGCATGGAGAGAACGTCGCCGGCCCCTTGCAGCCCACCTTGTAGAGGCACCACGCCTTGCGGGCCGCCTCGTCGTCGAAGACCTCCACGTACTGGCCGGCGTCGAAATTCGCGCGCCGCGGACACTGGTCGTGGATGCGCGCGCCGTACGCGAAGAGCGGTCGGCCGTCGCCGTCGAGGTCGGGCAGCCGCCCGAAGGTGAGGTAGTTCACGATCGTTCCGGTGATCACGTCGGCGATGGGCGGGCAGCCGGCGATGTTCACGACAGGCTTGTCCTTGATCACGTCGGACACGCCGACCGCGCCCGTCGGGTTCGGGCGCGCGGCCTGCACGCTGCCCCAGTGGGCGCACGCGCCGACTGCGAGGATCGCCGCCGCGCCCTTCGCCGCCTCGAGCAGCAGGTCCTCGGCGGTGCGACCGCCGATCGTGCAGTAGACGCCCCCGTCCTTCCGGGGGATCGAGCCGGTCACCACGAGCACGTACTTGCCGGCGTTGTCGCGCATGGCTGCGTCCTTCGCAGCCTCCGCCTGATGCCCTGCCGCGGCCATCAGGGTCTCGGAGTAGTCGAGCGACACGAGCTCGAGGATGAGGTCGCCGATCGTGGGGGAGTCGCTGCGGAGGATGCTCTCGACGCAGCCCGTGCACTCCTGCAGCTCCAGCCAGATCACGCTCGGCCGGCGAACCGTCGCGAGCGCTTCGGCGAGCTTCGGGACGCCCGTGCTCGCGATGCCGAGCACGGCGCCGATCTTGGCGCAGAAGCCCATGAACTCGCGGCGCGTGTAGCCGCGGCGTTCGAGCGTCTCGAGCAGCGTCTCGTCGGCGCTCCAGGGGTGGGACGTCGGTGCGAGCATCCGGCTCCTCCTCGGGAGCGCGGGCCGGAAGACGGCTGCGCTCCCGCTAGAAGTTCAAGACCGCGCTGAAACCCACGATGTGCACGTTGTAGTCCTGGGGCTGGTCTCCGAGAAACACGTTGGTGGACGGAGCGATGGCTCCCGTCTGGGTGGTGGTGTTCGAGTTCGGGTTGTACGGGTAGAACGAGCTGCTGCGCCGGAAGTCGTGGATGTCGAACCGCTCCCACCGCCAGGCCGCCCGCAGCGTCAGCATCTCCGTCACGTGGTAGTCGATCCGTGTGGTGAGGTACTGGAGCGTATTCGTGTCTTTGGGCCAGTTGAGGTCCACGAGGAACGGACCGCCGTCGACACCGTTCGTCGACGTTTTGTCGCGCGACAGCTGAAGCCCATAGCCGACGTGCACGTCCACGAACTTCGGGATCACCGTGAGGTCCATGCCGGCGTACGCGTTCTGCATCGTCGCGTGCCAGCGGCTCCACCAGTCGTTCATGGGGCTGTCGACCGCGACGCCGCCGGTGACGTTCCGGAGCCGCTGCTTCTGGTCGGCTCGGATGTCCTGGTAGTCGTAGCCCGCCGTGAAGCCGACCCGCTCGCACGGCTTGTAGGAGAGGTCGATCCCGACGTTCCAGTCCTGCCAGTTCTGGAGTCCGTAGTTCGAGTTGTCGTAGCTGTTGTCCCCGAATCCGCCAGCGATCGTCGCGTCGAGGGTCTCCGTGAGCATGATCTGCGCGAGCAGCTTCGCCGCGTTGCGCCAGCGGTTCGCCTCGTCGAACTTCTCGAGCTGCGCGAACTGCCCCGTGAGCTTGTCCGTGGGCACCTCGTCCGGGGGAAGGGTGGCGTCGAGCGGCGCGAACGGCCGGTAGTCGCTCCCCGACCTGGCCGACAGCTCGTAGGTCGCGCGCACCTGGATGCGCTCGTTCGGGCGCAGGTTCGCCGAGATGCGGCCGGTGTTGGTGTCGGCGTAGATCCGCTCGCGGTCGGAGCTCCGCTTCCACTGCTCCCACTCGTAGCCGAACGTCATGCTCAGTGGACGCGCGAACTCGTAGGTGAGATCGGCGCTCGTGTTCTGGCGTCGGTACGAGCTGGCGACGCTCGAGTGCTCCCCCGAGGTGAAGGTTGCGTCGTTCACGACCTCGGCGGGGAACTCGATGGTGTCGGTCTTGTTGTCGTAGTCGTAGTAGCGGTAGCGGACGCGTGCGCTCAGGGCCCGCGTGAGCTGCGAGGTCGCGACGAGGTTCGCGAGATAGGTCTCGACGAGACCGTCGAGGCGCTGCTGCGGAAGCATGAGCGCCGCCGCGTTCGCCGTCGCGATCACGGGATTGACGGTGTGCGGCAGGAAGTCGTCGTTCTGCGTGCGCTGGCCATAGGAGAACGTGCCGTTGATGCGCGTCGGGATGGCGATCGGGAGCTTCCAGCCGCCGCTCAGGCTGAACGTGTTCGCCTCGTTGTCCGGGGCCCGCGACACGCGCCCGAACGCCGAGCCCGCCGTCGCGCTGTTGGTGGCGCGGAGGGGGTTCGCGACGGTGAGCTGGCTGATGTCGTTGTTGTAGAAGGACCCATCGTAGTCGAAGGCCAGGCTCCACGTATCGCGGATGATGTCGACGCCCGCGTTCGCGTTGTAGGTCCAGTCGTCGACCTGGCTCGCGAAGTCCGCGAAATTGCCCCCCGGGCTGCCGAAGCCCAGCCCGAGCGGCTTCGCGCCATTGCGGTGCTGCGCGCTGAAGCCGATCCGCGCCTGCATGTCGCCGGGCAGCATGTACTTCGCTTCGGCACGGCCGAGCCGGTACATGGACTCCAGGTTCACGCTGCGCGCGCTCTCGAGGGCGTTGCCGAGGAGCGCCGACTTTCCTGCGGCGGCGGCGGTGGCCTGGATGTTCGCCTGCAGCGGGGGCGCAAGCTGGTAGGTGCTGTCCGACCGCAGGTAGAGCGTCTGTCCGGTCTCGCTGTAATCGAACGGGAACTGCATGTACGAGAGGTCGACGCCCCAGAGCCCCCAGCGCCCGAAGCGCCCCTCGTAGGTCTGGTCGTCGGGGCCCACGTAGTCGTAGCCGATCCCGAGGTAGTACTGGTGCTCCGCGTCCTCCAGCAGCAGGTTGCCCTGTCCGAAGTAGCCGGGCCGCTGATCCCGATACTCGCGGAACTGCGCCGAGCCCCAGTCCCCCGTGAGGAACTTGCCGCCGGACTCGATCTCGCCGGAGAGCTTCGCGCCGCCGAGGTCGGTCTCGCTGCGCGCTTCCAGGGCCGCCCCGAGCCCGGCGGCCACGGTGATGAGCGCCACGGTCCAGTGTCGATGAGCACGCGTCAACACCTCGCCCCCTTCGCTCCGGTCGCGCTCAGCGCGTGAGCACGTTTCCGCTCGGATGGTTCGAGCCGTGGATGTTCAAGTGGCACTGCACGCACCCGCTTCCGATCACGAACTGGTTCGTCGGGAGCCGCGGGTCGGTGGGGTGCCGCGTCGGGTCGTGGCACGTCTGGCACAGCCGCGGCGGCGCGAGCTTGAGCATGTTCTCGCGCGGCGAGCCGTGTGGGTCGTGGCAGTTGAGGCAGCTCTCGAGGACCGGCGCGTGCTCCCAGAGGAAGGGGCCGCGCTTGTCCGCGTGGCAGGTGTAGCAGGCCTCGTTCACCGAGTTGTAGCGGAGCAGGGCCTCGGTCACGGCGCCGTGGGGGTTGTGACACGAGGTGCAGTCCATCTTCCCGTCCCGGTCCGGAATCGTGCCGCTCCGCAGCGGCATGTGGCCGAAGCGGAGCATCTGCGCTTTCTGGATCAGGTGGCACTCGCCGCAGGTCGCGGCCGTCGAGGCGCCCTTGAGCAGGTACCGGGGCGACTCGTTCTTCATCACGTCGTGGCAGCCGGAGCACGAGACGCCGCGCATGGGGTGGATGCTCCCATCCCAATGCATCCGCTCGCCGCCCTGGTGGCACTGCATGCACACCGCATTCTCGCGCTTGATCTCCGCCGGATCCTCGGAGCCGAACTGGATCATCTCGCCGACGCCCTTGCCGCCACCCGCTTCCACGTGCGCGGAGCCGGGGCCGTGACATCCCTCGCAGCCCCGACGCATGGTCTCGAGCTGGCCGCTCGACGTGAAGAGCCTGGCGTGGACGGTATGGCTGAAGTCCTTGGCCGCGTCCTCGTGGCAGGCGAGGCACGCCGCGTCGCCGACGTACTCGGGCTCGGCGCCCGCGTTCGCAGCGAAGGCCAGCGAGGTGGCGAGCAGGCCGCGAAGCGCGGCTTTCGGCATCCGCTGCATGAGACCCCCTTCCACTCCGCGCGAGCAGCGGTCCCGCGGACGAGCGCAGCGATCGACGCGACGCCCAGGCTGCTTTTGCCCGATCGCGCGCGGCAGTTCAAGCGAAAAGTGCGCTCTTGTGTCGGGTTGGCAGGGGGTGAGGCGATCTGTCCCTAGGAGGGGCCTGTCAAGACGTCACAGCCGGCCGCGACCCCGGAACGCCCGGTTGCCGTAGCGATCGAGCGACACGACCTCGCCTACGGGTCGACGCGTGGTCGGCCCGTACCGCCCGATGGGCCAGCCGAGCGGGATGACAGCGCACGGTGTCACCGTCCACGGAAGGCCGAGGATCCGCCGGACGGACAGCGTGCTCCAGAGCGGCAGCGTGATGAGCGCCGCGCCGAGGCCGACGGCGCGCGCCGCGAGGAGCAGGTTCTGGACGGATGGATAGATCGAGCCGTAGTAGCTCGTGGCCGCGATCGGCGGGAACGGCGCGCGCGGACCGCGGAGGCACGCGATCACGATCACCGGGATCTCCTCGAAGTGATCCGCCTGCCACTGAACTGCGTCGAGGAGCCGGAGCATCTTCGGCTCCTTGCGCGACATCCAGCGCCCGAGCCCCCCGTAGAGGCGCCATGCCTGGCGGTTGCGCCGTGCGAGCCGCGCCTTCACCGCAGGGTCCTTCACCACCACGAACTCCCAGTTCTGCGCGTTCGAGCCCGTCGGCGCCTTCAGCGCGACCTCGATCAGCCGCAGCACGAGCGCGTCGTCCACCGGGTCGGGCTTGAGACGCCGGATCGCACGCTGCGTCTCCATGGCCTCCTCGAGCGGCATGCGGAGGTCCCAGGCGTCGCCCATCTTTCTTCCTCCCCGGCGGCCGCAACGGGTCGCTCCGACCGGAGCGTAGCCCGGTGCACGCCCGCCCGGGCCGGCTAAGGTCCAGCTGCGCGCCCCCATTCCGGAGGACGGCCCGATGTCTCGAGCCCCGACGCTCCGCTCCCTCGCCCGCGCCCTGCGCGCCGCGGCCGTGCTGGCCGGCCTCGCGAGCGCGGGTCCGGCAGCGCAGGCGGCAGGAGGACCCGACGTGCTCTCGCTCACCATGAAGCGCCTCGACGGCAGCGAGCAGAACCTCGCCGAGTACAAGGGCAAGGTCGTGATGCTCGTGAACACCGCCAGCAAGTGCGGCCTCACCCCGCAGTACGAGGGGCTCGAGGCGATGTACGCCAGGTACAAGGACCGCGGGCTCGTCGTCCTGGGCTTCCCGGCCAACGACTTCATGGGCCAGGAGCCGGGGACGGACGCGCAGATCCAGGAGTTCTGTCGCGCCACCTACGACGTCAAGTTCCCGATGTTCTCCAAGATCAGCGTGAAGGGCGCGGGCATGCACCCGCTCTACCAGGCCCTCACGACGCTGCCCGCTCCGCTCGGCGGCGAGGTCAAGTGGAACTTCCAGAAGTACCTCGTCGACCGCAGCGGCCGGGTCGTGGCGAAGTTCGACCCGCAGACGAAGCCCGAGGATCCCGCGCTCGTGGCCAAGGTGGAGGAGCTGCTGAAGCAGGGCGCATAGGCGCGACGTGGCCCGGGCTGCTAGCGCAGCGAATCGACCACCTTCGTCCCGGCCGGAGGGTCGAGGTCGATCGCCGCGGTCTCCATCAGCGTCGCGAGCATGCGGTAGTAGCCGGCCGCGAGCAGCAGCTCGACGATCTCCTGGGGCGAGAGGTGGGCGGAGACGCCGGCGAAGGCCGCGTCCGACGCGCGCACGCCGGAGACGAGCTCCGAGGTGAAGCGCAGCACGGCGCGCTCCACGTCGTCGAAGCAGCCCGCCTCGATTTGACCCGCCTCGAGGGCCGCCACCTGGGCGTCGGTGACGCCGACGCTCCTGCCGATCGGTACGTGCTGCACCCATTCGTAGCGGGCGCCGGTCTGCGCGGCGACGCGCAGGATCGCGAGCTCGCGCAGCTTCGCCGAGAGCTTCTGCTGGCCGAGGATGGCCGCGCCGAGGCGCATGAGCGGCCGGAAGCAGGTCGAGGCGAGCGCCATCAGCTTGAAGACGTTGAGCCGGACCGGGAGACGTTCGAACGCCTCGCGCACCTTCTCCGGAGCGGTCGCCGGATCGACGTAGGGGAGCCGGGCCATGCAGCGTCCTCCCTGCGCATGCGCCGGGGCGCAGCGCTCAGGCCATGTAGAGACCGCCGTTCACGTCGAGCGACACGCCGTTGACGTACGACGCGTCGTCGGACGCGAGGAAGGCGATCGCGGCGGCCTGTTCGTCGGGCGTGGAGAGCCGCTGGATCGGCATGAACCAGTCGTACGCCGCGACGCGCTTCGTGCGCGCAGCCGCCTCTTCCGGCGTGGCCGCGCGGCGCGGCCCCCCCGCGCGGAGCATCGGCGTGTCGACCCCGCCCGGGCAGATCGCGTTCACGCGCACGCCGCGCCGTCCATAGTCGAACGCGAGGTGGCGCGTCAGGCCGAGCAGCGCGGCCTTGCTCGTCGTGTACGCGAGCCCGCCGTTCGCGCTCTTCGACCGGCCCGCGAGCGAGGAGACGTTCACCACGGAGCCCGCGCTCCGGGCGGCCATGCCGGGGAGGAGCGCCCGGCAGGTGTGGAATGCGCCGTTCACGTTCACCGCGAGCACGAGCTGCCAGCGTTCGTCGGTGAGCTCTTCGATGCCTTGACGCGTGGCGGTGTCGCCGATGCCCGCCACGTTCGCGAGCACCGAGACGGGCCCGAGCGCCCGCTCGATCGCCGCGCACGCCGCGTCCACCTGCGCACTGCGCGCGATGTCGCACGCGAAGGCCCCGGCCCGGCCGCCCTCGCCGCGGATCGCGGCGGCCGCGCGCTCGGCCCCCTCCGCGTCGCGGTCGAGGCACGCCACGCTCGCGCCTTCCCGGGAGAGGCGATGCGCCGTCGCGAGGCCGATGCCCGACGCGGCGCCGGTGACCACTGCGGTGCGGCCTTCGAAGCGCCGGGAGGGGGGCGGCGGAGCGCTCACGCCGCGCATTCTGCGCGATCGGGGCCCACTTCGGCAAACCGCGCGCCCCGGCTACGCTTGCGCGCAGGGGAGGGGACCTCACGCACCAGGGTGTCACGGAGCAGGCCGGCGGCCGGGGGACCGGCGAGCCCGTCTTCCGGGCCCGCGGGCTCACCAAGACGTATGGGACCGGCGATGTGGCCGTCCATGCGCTGGATGGCGTCGACCTCGACCTCTACCGGGGCGAGCTCGTGGTGCTGCTCGGCCCTTCGGGCAGCGGGAAGTCGACGCTGCTGAACATCCTCGGTGGGCTCGACACGCCCACCTCCGGTCACGTCTCGTTCCTCGCCCACGACCTCACCGTCGACGACGAGAACGCCCGCACCGCCTTCCGGCGCGAGCACGTGGGCTTCGTCTTCCAGTTCTACAACCTGATCCCGAGTCTCACCGCGCGCGAGAACGTGGCGCTCGTGACGGAGATCGCGCAGGCGCCGATGCCGCCCGAGGAGGCGCTCACCCGCGTCGGCCTCGCCGGGCGGATGGACCACTTTCCGGCGCAGCTCTCGGGGGGCGAGCAGCAACGCGTGGCGATCGCGCGGGCGATCGCGAAGCGGCCCGAGGTGCTGCTCTGCGACGAGCCCACGGGCGCGCTCGACTTCTCGACCGGGAAGCTCGTGCTCGAGGTGATCGAGCAGGTGAACCGCGAGCTCGGGACCACCACGGCGGTGATCACCCACAACTCCGCGATTGCCGCGATGGCGGACCGCGTGGTGCGGATGCGCAGCGGGGCGATCGTCGAGGTGCACGCGAACGCCGTGCGCGCGCGCCCGGGCGACCTCGACTGGTGACGTGATGAAGGCGCTCACCCGCAAGCTCTGGCGCGACCTGTTCCACCTGCGGGGACAGGCGATCGCGATCGCGCTCGTGGTGGCGTGCGGCGTCGCAACGCTCGTGACGACGCGCACTGCGTACGACTCGCTCGTGGCGACCCAGGCCAGCTACTACGCCGAGTACCGGTTCGGCGACGTGTTCGCGCGCTGCAAGCGCGCGCCGGACCGCGTGGCGCGCCAGCTCGCCGCGATCCCCGGCGTGGCCGAGGTCAGGACGCGTCTCGTGTTCGACGTCACCCTCGACGTGCCGGGGCTCCCCGAGCCCGGCACGGGCGAGCTCGTGTCGGTGCCCGAGCGCCGCGCTCCCATCCTGAACGACCTGCATCTCCGGAGCGGCCGCTGGCTGGAGCCGGGCCGTCGCGACGAGGTGCTGATCTCGGACGCGTTCGCCGAGGCCAATGGCCTGCACGAAGGGGACACGCTCGCCGCGGTGCTCAACGGCCGTTGGCAGCAGCTTCGCATCGTCGGCGTCGCCCTCTCGCCGGAGTTCGTGTTCGTGATCCGTGCCGGTGACGTCCTGCCCGACAACCGCCGCTTCGGCGTGCTCTGGATGAGCCGCGAGGCCATGGGCCCGGCCTTCGACCTGGACGGTGCGTTCAACGACGTCGTCCTGGCGCTCGCGCCGGGCGCGAGCGAGGCAGAGGTGATCGCGCAGGTGGACCACCTGCTCGATCCCTATGGGGGGGCTTCGCCTACGGGCGCAGGGACCAGGTCTCGCACTCCCTCCTGTCCGACGAGATCGCGCAGAACCGCGTGACCGGCACCGTGTTGCCGGTGGTCTTCCTCGGCGTCGCGGTGTTCCTCCTGAACGTCGTGCTGCGCCGGCTCGTGGCGATGCAGCGCGATCAGATCGGCGTGCTGAAGGCATTCGGCTACTCGAGCTGGACCGTGGCCATCCACTTCCTGTCGTTCGCCGCGGTGACCGTCGCCGCCGGGGGGATCCTCGGCGCCGGCATCGGGCTCTGGCTCGCCGGGCTCGTGAATCAGCAGTACGTCGAATTCTACCGCTTCCCGCTGCTCCGCTTCGAGCCGAGCGCGCGCCTCGTGGCGCTCGCGATCGGCGTGGCGGGCGCGGCCGCGGTGGTCGGCGCGCTCGGCGCGGTGCGTGCGGTGATCGCCCTGCCCGCCGCCGAGGCCATGCGCCCCGAGGCCCCGGCGCGCTTCCACGGCGGCTTCCTCGATCGCACGCGCCTGCGTGCGCTGCTCCCGATGCCCGTGCGCATGATCGCGCGCAACCTCGTCCGTCGTCCCGGCCGCGCCGGGCTCGCGTGTACGGGCATCGCGCTCGCGGTGGCGCTCCTGGTGATCGGCCGCTTCCTCGAGGACGCGATGCAGGCGCTCGTCGGCATCCAGTTCGAGCTCGTGCAGCGCGACGACGTGACGGTGACGTTCCACGAGCCGGTGGCCGCCCGCGCACGCTCGTCACTCACCCATCTGCCCGGCGTGACGCGCGTCGAGCCCTACCGCGCCGTCCCCGTGCGGCTGCGGCATGGCCACGTGAGCCGGCAGACCGCGATCTTCGGGCTGGAGCCCGGGACGGAGCTGCGTCACCTGATCGACGAGAAGCTGCGCTCGGTGCCGCTGCCGACCGACGGCATGCTGCTCACCCGGCGGCTGGCCGACGTCCTGGGCGTCCGAGCGGGAGACCGCGTGCGTGTCGAAGTGCTCGAGGGCGCGCGACCGGTGCGCGACGTCGTGGTGGCCGGCACGGTGGACGAGCTCGTGGGGGTGTCCGGCTACATGGAGGCCCGCGCGCTCGCCCGTCTGGTGCGGGAGGAGGGCGCCTTCTCGGGGGCCTGGCTCTCGATCGACGCGTCCACGGCGCCCCGTCTCTATCACGAGCTCAAGCGCACGCCGCGCGTGGTCGGCGTCATGCTGCGCGAAGCGGGTCTCCAGAGCTTCCACGAGAACGTGTCCAGGAGCATGCGTTTCTTCAACCTCGTGATCGCGGCCTTCGCGTGCGTGATCGCGTTCGCCGTGATCTACAACGCGGCTCGCATCGCGCTCTCGGAGCGTGGGCGCGAGCTCTCCAGTCTTCGCGTCCTCGGCTTCACGCGCAGGGAGGTGGCCTGGATGCTGCTCGGCGAGCAGGCGATCCTCACCGCCGCCGCGATTCCCCTGGGCTTCTGGATCGGCTACCAGACCTGCGCGGCCTTGGTACACGCCTACGAGACGGAGCTCTTCCGCTTGCCGTTCGCGCTCAGCGCACGCACCTACGGCTTCGCGCTGGCGGTCGTCGTCGCGGCGGCGGTCGTCTCGGGGACGATCGTCCGAAGGCGCATCGACCGGCTCGATCTCGTCGCCGTGCTGAAGACGCGGGAGTGAAGGCGATGCGGATCGATCGGCGCCGACTCCTGCTCGGCGTGGGTGCGCTCGCGGCGGCGGCACTCCTCTTCTGGCTCGCGCGCCCCGCGCCCGTCCGCGTGGAGATCGGCGAGGCCGGCCGCGGGCCCCTCCTGGTCACGGTCGACGAGGAGGGCGAGACGCGCGTGCGGGAGCGCTTCGTGATCGCTGCGCCGGTGTCGGGCCGCCTCCAGCGTCCGACCCTCGACGAGGGCGACGCGGTCGCGCAGGGTGACGTCGTCGCGCGCATCGACGTCGCGCCCCTCGACCCCCGCGCGCGCGCCGAGGCGCAGGCGCGGCTCGAGTCCGCGCAGGCCGCGAAGCGCGAGGCCGATGCGAAGGTCGCCCAGGCGCAGGCCGCGCTCGCGCAGTCGCGCCGCGCCCAGCGCCGCGCGGAGGAGCTCGCGCGCGCGGGCACGATGAGCGATCGCGCGCGCGAGGAGGCGGACCTCGAAGCGACGAGCCGCTCCAAGGAGGTGGAGGCGGCGGAGTTCGCGGCGACGGCCGCCGCTCACGAGGTCGAGCGCGCGCAGGCCACGCTGATGTCGGGAGACGCCGCCGGCCGCACCGACGCGAGGCCCGGGAGCACCGGCTCGCTCGTGGAGGTGCGCGCGCCGGTGGACGGGACGGTGCTGCGCGTGGTCGAGGAGAGCGAGCGGGTGGTGGGCGTGGGCACGCCGCTGCTCGAGATCGGCGATCCGCGCGCCCTCGAGATCGTGGTCGACGTGCTCTCGACCGACGCGGTGAAGGTCGTCCCCGGCGCCGAGGTGAGGATCGAGGACTGGGGCGGCGACGACGATCTGCGCGGGACCGTGCGCCGCGTCGAGCCCGCGGGCTTCACCAAGGTCTCGGCCCTCGGCGTCGAGGAGCAGCGCGTGAACGTCATCGTCGATCCGATCGATCCGCCGCCGTCCCTCGGCCACGGCTACCGCCTCGAGGCGCGGATCGTGGTGTGGGAGGGCAAGGACGTGCTGTCCGTGCCGGGCAGCGCGCTCTTCCGCTGCGCGCAGAGCTGGTGCGCATTCGTCGTGGACGGAGGGCGCGCGCGCCGCCGGGAGGTCGTCGCAGGACACCGCGGGGCGTCGCGCGTCGAGATCCTGCAGGGTCTCGTCGAGGGCCAGCGTGTGATCCTCCACCCGACGGACCGGATCTCGGACGGAGTGCGGGTCACGGGGCTCTAGTGACGGATCCGGAAGCGCCCCGTCTGCCGCTCTCCACGCTCCTCGTGTACGCCGCGCCCGGCGCGGCCGACGGCTTCATGTTCATGGTGGTCGGCACCTACCTCCTGAAGTACGCGACCGACGTCCTCGGGATCGCCCCGGGAGCGATGGGACTCGTGCTCGGGCTCTCGCGCGTCTGGGATGCGATCGCCGACCCGCTCGTGGGGTACGCGTCGGACCGCACGCGCACGCGGCTCGGACGACGGCGGCCCTGGATGCTGGCGGCGTCGTTCCCGGCCGGCGCGGCCTTCGCGATGCTCTGGCTGCCTCCTCCTACACTCTCAGGGGTTGCGCTCATCGCGTGGATGACCGCGGCGGTGATCGGCTTCTACGCCTTCCACACGATGTACGTGATGCCGCACAGCGCGCTCGGGGCGGAGCTGTCGCCGAGCTACGTCGAGCGGAACCGGCTCTTCGGCGTGAGGCGCCTCGTCCAGGGCGTCGGTCTGCTGGTCGCGTTCTGGTTCATCTCGCAGGTCTCGACGAGCCCGGAGCCCCGCACGACCGCCGCACACGCCGCGCTCGGAGCCGGAGCGGCCGCGTGCCTGCTGTTCGCCCTCCCGGCGCTCGGGCTGCGCGAGCGGCCGGAGTTCCAGGGCCGCGGCGGCCGGCGGCCGTATCGCGCGCTCGCGGACGTCGTGCGGAATCCCCACGCGCGGCTCCTCCTCCTCGTCTTCCTGCTCCAGCAGACGGGCGTCACCGCGGTCATCACCATGGCCGCCTACTTCACCGACTACGTGCTGGGCGATCCCGGCGCGCTCACGAAGGCGCTGGCCGCGTTCGTGCTCCCGTCCCTCCTGTGCGTCCCCGCCTGGATCGCGCTCGGCGAGCGCTTCGACAAGAAGCCGCTCGTGATCGCGGGCATGGCGATGGTCGGCGTGGCGCTCGGGGGCCTCGGCTTCCTCGGCGCCGGGGATTTCACGCCCTTCTACCTGCTGGTGGGCCTCGGAGGCGCAGCGGGCGCAGGCCTCGACGTGCTGCTGCCTTCGATCCAGGCGGACGTCGTGGACTGGGACGAGCTCCGGACCGGCGAGCGCAAGGAGGGCGTGTACTTCTCGTTGTGGCACTTCGCCGCCAAGGTGGCCGCCGGCATCGCCGGTCTGGGGGTGGGGCTCGTGCTGCAGGCGAGCGGATTCGTGCCGAACCAGCCCCAGGGTCCCGGGGCCGAGCTCGCCATGCGCGTGCTCATGTCGGGCGTTCCGTTCGTCTGCTACGGCGCTGGAGCGCTCGTCTTCCTGCGATTCGGCCTGACGCGCGCCGCGCACGCCGAGCTCCGGCTCGCGCTCGATTCCCGGACCGGCGCGCCGCCGCCCCGCCCTTAGGAGCGCCCGCGAGACTTCGCTATCCGTACCGCGCCATGGCCCAACCCGCTCCGTCCGCGCCGTCGGCTCCGTCGTCGGCGCACCTCGAGCTCTCCTCCGTCTCGCTGGCGTTCGGGCCTCGGCAGGTCTTCCGCGATCTCTCCTGCGTCTTCCCCCGAGGCGCCATCAGCGTCCTGATGGGCGGAAGCGGCGCCGGGAAGAGCACGCTCTTCCGGCTGGTCGGCGGCCTCGTGGCGCCCGACCGCGGGAGCGTCCGGGTGGCGGGCGAGGAGATCACGGGGCTCTCCGAGACCGGTCTCGCCCGCGTGCGGCAACGGATCGGCATGATGTTCCAGGGAGGCGCGCTCCTCGACTCGATGACGATCGGCGAGAACGTGGCCCTGCCGCTGCGCGAACGGACGAAGCTCGGCCCGCGCGAGATCGCGGCGAAGGTGGCGGAGAGCCTCGAGGCCGTGGGCCTCGGCGATTCCGGCCCGCTCCTTCCGCGGCAGCTCTCGGGCGGCATGGTGAAGCGCGCGGCGCTCGCGCGCGCGATCGTGATGAGCCCCGAGATCGTGCTGTGCGACGAGCCCTTCTCCGGTCTCGACCCGCTCACGCTGCGCCGGATCGAGGCCCTCCTGGTCGACACGAACGCGCGTCTCGGTCTCACCCTGATCGTCGCCTCGCACCACATCGCGTCGGCGAAGCGGATGGCCCGACAGATCGTGTTCCTGCGGGACGGCGGGGCCGTCACCGGCACGCCGCGCGAGCTCGAAGCCAGCGCGGACCCGCAGATCGCCGAGTTCTTCCACGCCGATCGCGACGGACCCACCCCGTGAGCCGTCCCCGGGGACGGCCGTGAGGGTGAGCCCCGTCGCCGCGGTCCGGGCCCTCGGCTTCCGGGTGGTCTCCTGGGTGGGGACCCTCGGCAGCATGGGCGTCTTCCTGGCGACCATGGCGCGTGCGCTCGCGACCCCGCCCCTCCGGATCCGACGGCTGGTGGGCGAGGTGTACGACTCCGGCGTGCTGTCGCTGCTCATCGTGTGCGGCTCGGGCTTCGCGGTCGGGGCGGTGCTCGGGCTCCAGGGCTACAACACGCTCGTCCGTTTCGGCGCCGCGAACTCCCTCGGGTCGGCGGTCGGGCTCTCCCTGGTGCGCGAGCTCGGGCCCGTGCTGACCGGGCTCCTCGTGACCGGCCGCGCCGGATCGGCGATGGCCGCGGAGATCGCGAGCATGTCGGCGACGGAGCAGCTCGACGGCCTGCGGATGCTCTCGATCGACCCCGTGCACCTCGTCGTGACGCCGAAGGCCCTCGCGATGCTCCTCGTGATGCCGCTCCTGGCGGCGCTCTTCACGACGGCCGGCATCTTCGGCGGCTACGTCGTCGGCGTGTACCTGCTCGGCCTGGACGGCGGCGCCTACCTTTCCGCGCTCGAGTCGTCGGTGGACTTCGACAACGACGTGCTCGGCAGCTTCCTCAAGTCGATCGTCTTCGGGGGCCTCGTGGGGCTGATCGCGACCTATCGCGGGTACACGAGCGAGCCCACGTCGGCGGGGGTTTCCGCAGCCACCACGTCCACCGTGGTCATCGCGTCGGTTTCGATCCTCGTCTTCGACTACATCATCACCGCGCTCTGGGGCGTGTAGGCCCGCGCGAGCAGGGGGGAGACATGCGACCGTCGCCCGTCCGGGACCTGATCGTGGGGCTCTTCGTGCTGGCCGGCCTGGCCGCCATCGCCTACCTCTCGCTCCAGGTGGGGGGTCTCGGCTGGGGCGGGCCGGGCGGGCTCGCGCTCTACGCGGACTTCGACCAGATCGGCGGCCTGAAGGCGCGCTCGCCGGTGATGATCGCCGGCGTGAAGGTGGGACAGGTGGCCCAGATCACCCTCGACGCCACGATGCGGGCCCACGTCGAGCTGGACGTCGACCGCAGCCTCGAGCTTCCGATCGACACCACGGCGTCGATCCGGACGTCCGGGCTGCTCGGCGACCAGTTCGTCGCCCTCGATCCCGGGGCGGAGGAGAAGATGCTGGTGTCCGGCAGCACCATCGCCTTCACCAACGGCGCGATCTCCATCGAGAGCCTCATCAGCAAGTTCGTCGCCAGCTCAGACGGCGGCGGCGGGGAGCCGAAGAAGTGAGCATGGGACGACGGGGGTCCGCCTCGAGGCTCGCGCGTGCGGCGATGGTGCTCGCGGGGTGCCTGCTCGCGACCGCGTGCGCTTCGTCGAACGGCGCGGGCGGACCCGATGATCCCTACCAGGGCATCAACCGGGACGTCTTCGCGTTCAACGAGGGCTTCGATCAGCACCTGCTCGAGCCGGTCGCGCGCGGCTACGACAAGGTCGCGCCCGACGGCTTCCAGACGATGCTCTCGAACTTCTACGCGAACCTGCGCTTTCCGACGATCTTCGTGAACGACCTGTTCCAGGGGCGACCGAAGGCTGCGGCGATCACCACCGGGCGCTTCCTCGCGAACACGGCGGTCGGCTTCTTCGGCTTCTTCGACACGGCGACCGCGTGGGGCCTCGCGCGAGAGGAGGAGGACTTCGGCCAGACGCTCGGCGTCTGGGGCGTCGGCCCCGGCCCCTACATCGTGATCCCGTTCCTGGGGCCCTCGACCGCCCGCGACCTGACCGGGGTCCTGGTGGATCTGCCGTTCAGCGCGCCGACGTGGCTCCTCAGCTTCTGGATCACGGGGCCCGCGCGGATCCTGCAGATCGTGAACGGCCGCGCGGCGTACCTCGAGACCGTCGACGAGAACCGCAAGGCGGCCTTCGACTACTACAGCTTCACGCGCGACGCCTATCTGAGCTACCGCCAGGGCCGGATCGCGGGGGATCGGTCGGAGAAGACCCCGCGGAGCGCGGAGGCCGAAAAGGACCTGTACTTCCCGGACGACGAGGGCGAGAAATGATCCAGGCCGCGCGCCTGCTGCTGTTGCTGCCCGCCATCCAGTGGATGGTGTGGACGTCCGTGCCGCCCGCGCACGCCAACGGCGCGACGCCGACGAGCTTCGTGCAGGAGAACTCCGAGAAGGTGCTCGCCGTCCTGAACTCGAGCTCGGACGAGGACGCCAAGATCCGGGAGCTCCAGCACCTCGCCGACCAGTCGATCGACTTCGACACGGTGAGCCGGCTCGTGCTCGCGAAGTACTGGAAGCAGTGCACGCCCGACCAGCAGGCCCAGTTCACCCAGGAGTTCAAGAAGGCGCTCACCCTGACCTACGCGCGCAGGATCGGGCAGTACGGGCGCGAGCAGATCCAGATCCTCGGACAGCGCCCCGAGCAGCTCGGCGACATGACGGTCCAGTCGAAGGTCGTGGGCGGCAAGGTGGGCGAGCTGCGCCTCGACTACCGGCTGCGCCAGAAGGACGGCGTCTGGTACGTGATCGACATCAGCATCGAGGGCGTCTCCCTGGTGTCGAGCTACCGGTCCCAATTCCAGGAGGTGATCGGGCAGGGCGGCATCGAGAAGCTCCTCGCCCAGCTCCGCGAGAAGAACCAGAACGGCCAGGGCCTCCAGCCCATCGAGGCCGCGGACAAGGGGAAGCCGGGCCAGTAGGGGCTCTCGACCCCGCCGCAGAGGCGGCTATCGTCCGCCCGCGCGTCCGGCGTCCGCCGGCCCGCACCCCTGGGCGAATCGAAGGAGAGCTCTGTCATGACCGACATCCGATACGACGGCCGCGTCGCCATCATCACGGGCGCGGGAGGCGGCCTAGGCAAGACCTACGCGCTGATGCTCGGCGCGCGCGGCGCGAAGATCGTGGTGAACGACCTCGGCGGGAACCCGGACGGCACCGGCGCCGGCACCAGCATGGCCGACGCCACCGTGAAGGAGATCGTCGAGAAGGGCGGCGAGGCCGTCGCCAACTACGACACCGTCTCCACGCCGGAAGGCGGCGAGGCCATCACCAGGGCCGCGCTCGACGCCTTCGGCCGCGTCGACATCGTGATCAACAACGCCGGCATCCTGCGCGACAAGACGTTCGCGAAGATGACGCCGGCGGACCTCGAGTCGGTTCTCGACGTCCACGTGAAGGGCGCATTCTACACGTCGATCCCCGCCTTCCGCGTGATGAAGGAGAACAACTACGGGCGCATCGTGTTCACCGCGTCCGCCGCCGGCATCTTCGGCAACTTCGGCCAGACCAACTACGGCGCCGCGAAGATGGCGCTCGTCGGTCTCTCGAACGTGCTGTCGCTCGAAGGCGCGAAGAACAACATCAAGACAAACGTGATCGCGCCGATCGCGAAGACGCGCATGACGGAGGCGCTGCTCGGCGGCTTCGCCGACGCGGTGAAGGCCGACCACGTGACGCCGCTGGTGGCGTATCTGACGTCGGAGCAGTGTCAGCTGTCCCACGAGGTGTTCTCGGTGGGCGGCGGGCGCTACTCGCGCATCTTCGTGGGGCTCACGCCCGGCTGGTTCGCCGGCAAGGGCAAGACGGCGACGCCCGAGGAGGTGCGAGACCACATGGACCAGATCCGCAGCACCGACGGCTACATCATCCCGGCGAGCATCGCGGACGAGATGAAGCTGCTGCTCGATACCCTGAAGGGCTAGCTCGGACGGCGCCCGCCGGAGCGGACGTGCCGTCCGCTCCGGCAGCCTCCGCACGGGCGTGGCGGGACCCGCGGGAGCCCAGGAGCCGCGAATGGCGCTCGAGGTCGACTTCACCGCCCCCGCCTTCCGGGACGATCCGTATCCGACCTATCACCAGCTCCGGCGCGAGTGGCCCGTGGCCCGCATGCAGACCGGCTTGCGCCTCACCTGGATGCTGTCGCGCCACGCCGACGTGCTCACTGTGCTGCGACACCCGACGGCGTCGGTCGACCGGCCGGGACAGCCGAAGCCCGTGCCCGGCGAGCCGCCGCCCGATCTCCACCCCCTCGCGCGCGCGATCCGCGCGCTATCGCGGGTCATGCTCTTCCGCGACCCGCCGGATCACACGCACCTGCGGAGGCTCGTGAACAAGGCCTTCACGCCGCGCGTCGTGGAGCGGCTGCGGCCGCGGATCCAGACCCTCGTCGACGAGCTGCTCGAGGCGCCGCTCCGAGACGGCGGCATGGACGTGATCCGCGACCTCGCCGCGCCGCTCCCGGTCTTCGTGATCGGCGAGCTGCTCGGCGTGCCGAAGGAGGACTACGGGCCGCTCAAGACCTGGTCCGACGACCTCGCGATCATGCTGGATGGCACCGTCGCGCTCCAGCACGTCGGCCGCGCGCTCCCGAGCGCGATCGCGTTCGTGGAGTACCTGCGCGAGCTGGTGGCGGCGCGGCGCGCGTCCCCCCAGGACGACCTGGTGAGCGGGCTGATCGCCGCGCAGGAGCAGAACGACGCGTTGACCGAAGACGAGATCATCGGCACGAGCCTCATCCTGCTGGGCGCGGGCCACGAGACCACCACGAACCTGATCGGGAACGGCCTCCTCGCGCTCGCGCGACATCCCGCCGAGCGCGTACGGCTGGCGGGGTCGCCTGGGCTCCTCCCGTCGGCGGTGGAGGAGCTGCTCCGGTTCGACAGCCCGGTGCAGGCCACCTCGCGGGTGTTGCGGGAGGAGCTCGTGATCGACGGGCAGTCGATCGCTCCCGGCGAGGAGACGGTGGTCCTCCTCGGCGCGGCGAACCGGGACCCCGAGGCCTTCCCCGAGCCCGATCGCCTCGACGTGGAGCGACGCGACGACCGCCACGTCGCCTTCGGCTTCGGCATCCACTTCTGTCCGGGGGCGGGCCTCGCGCGGCTCGAGGCGGAGCTCGCGGTCGGTACGCTCCTGCGGCGCGCGCCGCGCTACGAGCTGACGACCGACAAGCTCGTGCGTCGGCCCGGGATGCTCTTCCGCGGCCTCGAGTCGCTGCCCGTGCATCTCCGCTAGGGCGGACCGGCTCCCTGGAACCAGTAGAGGTGTCCGCCGATCCTGGCTTCGGGCGGCGGGCGCAGCCCGTTCATCAAGAGCGTGTTGCCGACGGCCGCGTCGAAGGGGAAGAGCACGCTCGCCCCGACCACCCCCGTGGGCCCGGCGACGAGCGGTCCGTAGAAGCCCAGGTAGCGACCCTCGCGATCGAACACCAGCAGCCGTCGCGTGAAGCGGCACTCTTCGCCGGCCTGGAGCGTGACGACCGCGAGCTCGTAGATCGTCGTGGCGTCGGCGCGCGCGCGGCCGACGTAGCGGAGCTCCTCGGTCTCGTAGCTCCCGTCGGGGAGCAGCGGCGAGCGCGGCGAAGCCTCCGCCGCAGCGCGCAGCCGCGCCAGCGTCTCTCCCGGGCCGACCACCGTCCGCACCGATCGGCCGGGCGTGCAGGTCCGCGTCTGCGGCGCGCCGCCCGGCGGCGCGCCCCGGGGCGTCGGCGCGCACGCGGCGAGGACGATCGCCGCCGCCACTGTGTGTCGCCTCATCCCCGTTCCGTCAGGACCCGCTTCCGGCGTCGTGGATGTAGCGGGTCGCGCGATCGCCCGAGAAGGAAAGCTGCGGGCAGCGCCGCGAGAGCTCGCGCAGGAACGCCGGCTGCTCCTCGGGCGAGACGAGAACCGGGCGGGCTCCGCCCCGCCAACGGATCTCCAGCCTGTCCAGGGAGCACGCCGGACTGGAGACCGGGCTCCGCGTCGGCGCCACGAACTCGATGTCGGCGAGCGGCACGCGGAACCGGAACGGGCCGCTCGAGATGCGGAGCAGCGGACCGTCGAAGACGTAGCGCGTGCCGTACAGCACCCAGAGTCCCAGGGCCGCGGAAGCGGCGCAGACCAGGAGCACGGCCACGCGCTCGGTCGCGTGGATCGGAGCGGCGTTGACCGCGAGGCCGGTGCCGAGGAACAGGAGAGCCGCGCTCCAGATCACCGCCACGAGCCACCCGTCGCGCTTCGACGGGAACTCCGTCGCGCCGATGCCTCGCACCTCGCTCAAGCGCACCCTCCTGGTGTCGGGCCGGGCCATGCAGCGTAGCCCTGGAGCGGTGGGGCGTCCGGGCGCCTCACGGCCTGCCGGGCCCGGCGAACCAGGTCAGCCAGCCCCCGACGACCGCCTGCAGCCGCGCGTCGTCCAGCACGTAGAGCCGCTCGCGGCCGCTCTTCTCGACGCGGACGAGCCCCGCACGCTCGAGCAGCCGGAGGTGCCGGGTGGTGGTGGGCCACGTGCAGTCGAAGCGGTTCGCGATCTCCCCCGCGGTCATGCGGCCGCCGTGGAAGCGGAGCACGAGCAGCACGTGGCGCCGCGTGGCGTGCGCGAGCGCGGCGAACACCTCTCCGAGGTCACGGAGGTCGCGCCGCGGGTCCCGGCCCCTTCGTCGGGGGCTACGTCGCGGCGGCAAGGATCGCGATCGGCTGCACGTGCGGGAACTCCATGTTGGGCCGGCCCCCGCGCGCCTCCGTGAGCCCGTCCATCGGCTCCCAGATCGCCATCACCTCCGGGTGCTCGTGCGCCACGCGGAAGGCCCCGGCGCTCGCCCATTCGAAGATCTCCACGAAGAGCGGGCCGCCGTCCTGCTCGGCGCCGCGGTAGTGCAGCGGCGTCCGGGCGGTCGCGAGGCCGAGGGAGCGCAGCGTCGGCCAGTGGCGCTCGAGCAGCGCGAGGAACTCCCCCTCCCGACCCGACCTCACGCGGTACAGGCAGATCACGGTCTCGGGCTTCGGCATCGCCCTGCCTCCATGCTTAGCGGATTGGCTAATCATCTAACTGCGCTCGAGGCCGGTCAAGCGCTCTTCAGCGCACCTCGATCTCGCGCGCGAACGATCGGGCGGGCGCTCAGAGGGGCATCACCCCGCGGCGCGGCGACGTGGAGGCGAGGCTCTCGCGGGTGAGGGGGACCCCGAGCTCGGCGAGCGCCGCGCGGTGGTCCGGGACCTTGGTGCGGGCGAGCCGGTCCTCGAGGGGCGCGAGGCGTGCAAAACCCTCGGTCGCGAGGACGCGCTCGACGAACGCGGCGGTCACCGGCCAGCGCGCGGCGTCGACGCGGAAGCGCGCGAAGGCCGCGTTCCGGAAGAAGGTCGCCACGGCGATGTCGGCGATCGAGAACTCTCCACACGCGAAGCCCGCCCTCGGCAGCTCCCCTTCGAGGTAGTCGAGGACCTGCGGGACGTCCTCCGCGAGCGTCCGCCGCACGAGCTCCGTATCGCCCTGCTCGCCCCAGACGGCCGGGCGGATCGCGACCTGGTTGAAGAGCCGCCAGATGAAGACGTCCCCCATTCGCGTGTCGGCGAACTCCTCGAGCCAGCGGGCGCGAGCGCGCTGCGCCACGTCCTTCGGGAAGAGCGCCGGGCTCGGGTACCGGTCCTCCAGGTACTGGCAGATCACCGAGGAGTCGGAGAGCGTGACCTGGTCGTCGATCAGCACGGGGATGCGCCGGAGGGGGGACAGGGCGGAGAAGCGGTCGTCGCCAAGGAAGGGGACGATCGGATCGATCTCCCACGCGAGCCCCTTCACGTGCAGGGCGACCAGGACCTTCCGGACGTAGGGGGAGAGCGGGCTGCCGACGATGCGAACCGGTGTCGTCATCTCGTCTTCCTAGCCGGCGCTCGGGAGCTCCTTCTCCCCGACCCAGACCAGATAGCGTTCGCGTATCGCGGCGACGACGTCCTCCAGCGGCAGATCCGCGAACTCCGCGTACGGGATCTCGTCGAGCACGCGGATCCGGATGTCGTGACGGCCCCGGAGCACGAAGCCCCGCTTCGGGAGCGCGCTTCCGGTGCCCTCGAGCACGATCGGCAGGAGCGGCACCCGCGCGGTCCGTGCGATCTGGAACGCGCCCGGCTTGAACGGCCGGAGGCGCCCGTCCAGCGAGCGCGTACCTTCCGGGAACATCATGATCGAGCTGCCCGCGGCGAGCGTGCGCTCGCAGGCGTCCATCATCTGGATCACGCTCTCGCGGTCGCCGCGACGCAGCTTGATGTAGCGGTTCAGCGTCATGTTCCAGCCGATGCAGGGGACGCGGAAGTTCTCGATCTTCGACACCCATTTGAAGTGGGCGAAGAGACGGAAGAGCACGAGGATGTCGAGCAGCGACTGATGGTTCGCGATCATGACGTAGGTCTGCTCGGGCCGGATCTTCTCGCGCCCGATCACCGTCACCGGCCACACCGGATTCAGCCAGGAGTAGAGCGAGCCCCAGAAGCACGTGAAGCGGTGGAGGACGACGAGGCGGCGATCGAAGGGCGCGGTCACCGCCCAGATCACGACCGCCACGGGGAAGAGGACGATGGAGCTCACGGTCAGGAAGGCCCAGAACAGGGCCGACAGGATGCGGCGTCCCATGCGCGCGAGGTGTAGCACCGGCCACCGGAGCGGAGCCACCGCGGTCCGGCCCTCGCCGGAATGGGCTAGCTTCGCGCCATGGCCTCCTCGACCGCCGTCACCCGCAGCGTGCGCGTCGAGGTGACGTCTCGGTTCGTGCCCGAGCGCTCCGATCCCGACTCGAGCGAGTGGTTCTTCGCCTACACGGTACGCATCACGAACGACGGAAGCGAGACCGTGCAGCTGGTCTCGCGCCACTGGGTCATCACCGACGCGGAGGGCCGACAGCAGGAGGTCCGCGGCCCCGGCGTCGTGGGGGAGCAGCCGACCCTGCGCCCGGGAGAGACCTTCGAGTACACGTCCGCGTGTCCGCTCTCCACGTCCGTGGGCTCCATGCATGGCACCTACCAGATGGTGACGTCGGGCGGCGACCGCTTCGACGCGGCGATCGCGGCGTTCACGCTCTCCGAACCCTACGCCATGAACTGAGCGGAGTCGGCGTGCTCGCGCTCCGCGGCGTCTCCAAGTCCTTCAGCGGCCATGCGGCCGTGCGCGACGTGACGATCGAGTTCCCGCCCGGGACGACGACCGTCCTCGTCGGCGCATCGGGCTGTGGGAAGTCCACGCTGCTCCGGCTCGCGCTCGCGCTCGTCGCGCCCGACGCCGGGCGCGTGACGCTCCGCGGCCAGGTCGTGGACGCCGCGAGCGCCCCCTCGCTGCGGCGGCACCTCGGGTACGTGATCCAGGACGGCGGCCTGTTCCCCCACCTCGACGCGCGCGACAACGTCACGCTGATGGCGCGCCATCTCCGTCTGCCCGCGCCGCAGATCGACACGCGCGTGCGCGAGCTCGCCGCGTTGACGCGCTTCCCGGCGGACGCGCTCGCCCGCTACCCGGCGCAGCTGTCGGGCGGTCAGAAGCAGCGCGTCGGCCTGATGCGCGCGTTGATGCTCGACCCCGAGGTCCTCCTGCTGGACGAGCCGCTCGGCGCGCTCGATCCCCTGGTGCGTGCGGAGCTCCAGGACAACCTGCGCCAGATCTTCCGCGCGGTCGGCAAGACCGTCGTGCTCGTGACCCACGATCTCGCGGAGGCGGCCTTTCTGGGCGACCGCATCGTGCTGCTGCGCAACGGCTCCGTCGTGCAGGCCGGCGCCCTGCGCGACCTGCTGGAGCGACCGGCCGACGAGTATGTCACGCGTTTCGTGCGCGCGCAGCGCAGCCTGCACGAGACGTCTCCCGCGGAGGACGCGTGAGGCGACGCGCGCGGAGCGCGGCGGCGCTGGCGCTCGCGCTCTCGGGGTGCCCGCTCGAGCGGCGCGGCATGGACGGCGCGTCGGCGCCGCCTCCGCTCGTGCGCGTCGGATCGAAGCAGTTCACGGAGTCGGTCGTGCTCGGCGAGATCGCCGCCGGGCTGGTGCGGAGCGCGGGGGCCGACGCGGAGCACCGCGCCGAGCTGGGCGGCACGCAGGTCCTGTGGCACGCGTTGCTGCGCGGCGAGATCGACGTGTACGCGGAGTACACCGGCACCCTCGAGCAGGAGATCCTGGCGGATCGGGGCGTGCACGGCTGGGACGCGCTCCGGGCCGCGCTCGCGGCGGAGGGAGTCACGCTCTCGCGCCCCCTCGGCTTCGACGACACCTACGCGCTCGGCGTGAAGGAGACGCTGGCCGAGCGCCTCGGCCTCCGGAAGATCACCGACCTGCGCGCGCACCCCACGCTCCGGTTCGGCTTCACGAACGAGTTCATGGACCGGTCCGACGGCTGGCCGGGACTGCGCGCCCGATACCGCCTCCCGCAGCGCGACGTGCGGGGTCTCGACCACGACCTCGCCTACCGCGGGCTCGACGCCGGCACCCTCGACGTGACGGATCTCTACTCGACCGACGCCGACATCCGCTACTACAAGCTGCGCGTGCTCGAGGACGACCTCTCACACTTTACAGTGTACGACGCTGTGTGGCTCGTGCGCTCGGATCTGGCCCGGCGCGCGCCCGCCGCCGCGGCTGCCCTGAAGCGCGTCGAGGGCCGGATCGACGCCGATGCGATGATCGCGATGAACGCGCGCGTCAAGCAGGACCGCGTGCCGGAGTCGCGCGTCGCCGCGGACTTCCTGCACGAACGCCTCGGCCTCGCGGCGAGCGGCCCCGCGGATCCCGGCATCGCCGGGCGGATCCTGCGCCGCACGGGCGAGCACCTCGCTCTGGTCGGCGTGTCGCTCGGCGCGGCGCTGCTGATCGCGCTCCCGCTCGGCGTGCTCGCCGCGAAGCGCGCGCGCGTCGGCGCGATCGTCCTCGCGGGCACCGGGGTGCTCCAGACGATCCCGTCGCTTGCGCTCCTCGTGTTCATGATCCCGTTCCTGGGCATCGGAGCGCCGCCGGCGGTAGCCGCGCTCTTCCTCTACAGCCTCCTGCCGATCGTCCGGAACACCCATTCGGGTCTCGTCCAGGTGCCGCAGTCCCTGCGCGAGTCGGCCGAGGCGCTCGGGCTCCCGCCCGGCGCGCGGCTGCGCCGGGTCGAGCTGCCGCTCGCGTCGCCGTCGATCCTCGCGGGCATCAAGACCGCCGCCGTGATCAACGTGGGCACGGCGACGCTCGGCGCGGTGATCGGCGCCGGCGGATACGGCCAGCCGATCCTCACCGGCATCCGTCTCGACGACCTGGGCCTCATCCTGGAGGGCGCGGTGCCCGCGGCGGTCCTGGCGCTCGTGGTGCAGGGCGCCTTCGGCGGACTCGAGCGGATCGTGGTGCCGCGCGGTCTGCGGCTCGCCCGGGACGAGTGATCCGGCGGAGGCTCGCGCTCGCGCGCAGGCGTCCTAGACTCCACCCGGGGCACGGGGGAGGAAGCGAGGACGCCAGATGGCTCCCGAGCCCGAGCGCTCTGCGCGAACGCAGTCCGAGCCCACCACGCCCGAGCGCTATCGCGCCGTCCGCTCCGCCACGGAGGCCCTCGCTGCGCCGCTCGGCGCCGAGGACGCGGCCCTCCAATCCATGCCCGACGCCAGCCCGGTGAAGTGGCACCTCGCCCACACCACCTGGTTCTTCGAGACCTTCGTGCTGCGACCCCACGCGCCGCGCTACCGCCCGCTCGATCCGGCGTACGAGCGGCTCTTCAACTCCTACTACCAGGCCGTGGGCTCGCCGTATCCGCGGCCGCGGCGCGGGCTGCTCTCGCGCCCGTCGCTCGACGGCGTGCGCGCCTACCGCCAACACGTGGACGTGTCGATGGCCGACCTCCTGTCTGACGCGTCCGCCGCGCGCGCGCCGGGCCTGCTGGCGCTCGTCGAGCTCGGTCTGCAGCACGAGCAGCAGCACCAGGAGCTGATCCTCACCGACGTGAAGCACCTCTTCGCGCAGAGTCCGCTGCAGCCGGCCTACCGGCCTGCCGGCGCCGCGACGTGGGCGTCGGGTCCCACGGGCGGCGCGGCGGGTCTCGCGCACCACCCCCACCCCGGTGGGATCGCGCGCATCGGCCACGAAGGTGCGGGCTTCGCGTTCGACAACGAGGCGCCGCGCCACCGGCGGCTGCTCGAGCCGTTCCGCCTCGCGACGCGCCTGGTGACGAACGGCGAGTGGCTGGCGTTCATGGCGGACGGCGGCTACGCGCGACCGGAGCTCTGGCTCGCCGACGGCTTCGATGCCGTGCAGGCGCACGGCTGGCAGTCCCCGCTCTACTGGGAGCGGGACGGCGCGGGGTGGCTGCACTTCACCCTCGACGGGCGGGCGCCCCTGGTCCTGGACGAGCCGGTGTGCCACGTCAGCGCGTACGAAGCCGATGCGTACGCGCGCTGGGCCGGCGCGCGGCTCCCGGGCGAGGACGAGTGGGAGGTCGTGGCGGCCGGCGTTCCGGTGGCGGGGAACTTCGTCGGGAGTGGCCGGCTCCGGCCGGCTCCGACACCAGATCGAGACGGCATCGCACAGCTCTTCGGCGACGTCTGGGAGTGGACGCGGAGCGCCTACGCTCCGTATCCGGGCTACCGCGTGCCGCCGGGCGCGCTCGGGGAGTACAACGGCAAGTTCATGAGCGGGCAGCTCGTGCTCCGCGGCGGCTCCTGCCTCACGCCGGCGACCCACGTGCGTGCGACCTACCGCAACTTCTTCCCGCCGGGCGCGCGCTGGCAGATGACCGGCGTCCGGATCGCCCTGGACGGCGCGGCCGATCCCGGCGCGCGAGACGTGCGATGACGGCGCAGGCGGCGGCGAGGCCGATCCCCGTCTCGAGCTTCCGCGGCGACGTGATCCGGGGGCTGGCCCGCGCGCGCAAGGAGCTTCCCTGCAAGTGGCTGTACGACGAGGCGGGCTCCGCGCTCTTCGAGCAGATCTGCGAGTTGCCGGAGTACTACCCCACGCGCGTGGAGCTCGGGATCCTGCGCGCGCACCTGCCCGAGATGGCGGCGCTGCTCGGTCCGCGCTGCTGCCTGATCGAGTACGGGAGCGGGAGCGGCCGGAAGACGCGTCTCCTCCTCGACCACCTTACGGAGCCGGTCGCCTACGTGCCCATCGACATCGCGCGCGAGACGCTGCTGCGCTCCTCCCGCGAGCTCGCGGCGGCCTATCCCACGCTCGAGGTGCGTCCGCTGTGCGCCGACTACACCGCCGAGGTCCCGCTGCCGACGCTGCATGGGCGGGCGGACCGTCGCGTCGTGTTCTTCCCGGGTTCCACGCTCGGCAACTTCACGCCGCCCGAGGCGGCGGCCTTCCTGAAGCACGTCGCCGCTCTCTGCGGGCGCGGCGGCGCGCTGCTGCTGGGCCTCGACCTCGAGAAGGACCCCGAGGTGCTCGAGCGCGCCTACGACGACGCCGCGGGCGTCACGGCGCGGTTCGACTTGAACCTCCTCGCGCGCATCAACCGCGAGCTCGGCGCGGACTTCGACCTGTCCGCGTTCCGGCACCGCTCCGTGTACGATCGCGGCCTCGGTCGGGTCGAGATGCACCTCGTGAGCACGCGGGCGCAGACCGTGCACGTCGGACGCGCGCGCTTCGCGTTCGGCGCGGGCGAGGCGATCCTCACGGAGTGCGCGTACAAGTGGCGTCTCGACGACTTCGAGCGCCTCGCCCGGGGCGCCGGCCTCTCGGTCGATCGGATCTGGACCGACCCGAAGGGCTGGTTCAGCGTCCAGTACCTGACCGTCGATTGATTCCGACGCGGCGGGCCTCACCCGTCGACCCTCGACGGTGACGCAGCGGTCGCTCTCGGCGATCACGGCGCCCTTCCAGATCGCTCGCGGCATGGGGATCGCCTCCTCGAGCCACCCTGGCCCGCGCGTGACCGGATGTGTCACCCGGGGCTGGTAGGATGCGGCGCATGCGGAAGTGCGTGGTCACCGGGGGCGCTCGAGCGACGGAGGATCGGCTGCTCCGCGACCTCGAGAGCTGGATCCCCAAGGTCGACGGCGACGCCGGCTCGCTCTCGAGACCCGTTCGGATCGTCGTGCCGTCGCGCAGCCTCCGGGACCACCTCGGGGCGGCGCTCGTTCGACGCGTCGGGCGCCCGGTCGCAGGCGTCGCGATCCACACGCTCCAGGGCCTCGCTCGCGACGTGATCGAGCGGGCGGAGCTCGGCGCCGGCCACGGCGACGACCTGCTCGACGTGCTGGTCCGGCGGCACGCGCGGGAGGAGGGAGCCCTCCTCGCGGACTTCGAGCCCTTCCACGACGGCTATGCGGCGCTCACCGCCTCGGTCGCCGACCTGCTGGACGCGGGCCTTCGCGAGTCCGACCTCGAGCCGCTCGAAGATGCGCTCGCGACGGCCGGCGGCTCGGACCGGATCCGGCGGGCGGGCGCGCTCGTCCGCGTGGCGGTCCGGACGCTCCATTCGTACGCGGAGCTCGGCCTAGGAAGGGCGTCGTCGCGGCTGGAGGCGGCGGCGGGCGCGGTGGACGCGGATCCCGTGGCGGCGCTGCGCGCGCGCGCCGTGTTCGTCCACGGGTTCGCGGAAGCGACGGGCGCGGCGACCGGGCTGCTCGCGGCGGTGTGTCGCCATCCCAACGCCTTCGTCTTCGTCGATCGGCCGCCGGACCCGGCGGATCCGGCCCACGTGGATGCAGGCGCGCAGTTCACCGACCGGCTCGCCGAACGCATGGCCTTCGAGGGCCTCGAGCGCGAGACCGACGGGGCGAGGGCCGACGCGGCGACGCTCGCGCGGATCGAGGCGCCGGGCGCGCGCGCCGAGGCGGCGCAGGTCGCCCGTCGCATCCGCGCGCTCCTCGATCGCGGCGATCGGCCCGAGGGCATCGGGATCGTGGCGCGCGCGCTGGCGCCGTACGAGGTGCCCCTGCGCGAGGAGCTCGGCCGGGTCGGCATCCCGTTCTCGTCCCCGAGCGCGACCGCTCCGCCGGGCGCCCTCCACCGGCGCATCGCCGCGCTCCTCGACCTCCTGGGCCGGCGGGGCGCCGTCACCGCCGACCGCTGGCTCGACGTCGCGGCGGACGTGGATCCGGGGCGGCTGGCGGACGTGCGCGTCGCGCTGCACGGCCTCGGCGCCGCGAGGCTCTCGGACGTCGCCGGGCTCCTGTCCGCCGACGCCTTCGACGCCACGCGCGACCTCCGTCTCCCCGTTCGACACGGGCTCGTGTCACGGGGAGACCCGGGCGATTCCGCGGCTCGCCAGCCCGTCGAGGTGGCGCGGGGGAGGCTGCCCGGCCCGGCGCTCGCCAGGATCGTGAGGGCTGCGGGCGCGCTCGATCGGTGCCTCGAAGCCTGGCCGCTCGTGGCCGCCGCCGCCGCGCACCTGGAGGCGCTCCGCGGCGTCCTGCGCGAGCTCAGAGCGCGGGACGACTGCGTGGGGGACGCGGTCGACGAGCTGGCGCGCACGCTGCCGCCGCACCTCGAGCTCGCCGCCGCGGACGTCGTGCTCCTGCTCGGGCGCGCTCTCGAGCGGCGCGTGCGCGCGGAGCCGTTCGGCGGGGAGGGCGCCGGTGTCCAGGTGCTCGACGCGACGGCCGCACGCGGACGCACCTTCTCCTCGCTCTTCGTGATCGGGCTCAACCGGGACGTCTTTCCCCGCGTGGTCCTCGAGGACGCCCTCCTGCCCGATCCGGTGCGGAGCGTCCTGCGCGCGATCCTCCCGGAGCTGTCGCTCAAGGAGACCGGGGTCGTCGAGGAGCGCTACCTCTTCGCGCAGCTCCTGTCGGCGAGCGCGAGCGTCACGCTCTCGTGGCAGACCGCCGACGAGGACGGGAAGCCGAAGGCGCCTTCGCCGCTGGTCGAGCGGCTGCGCTGGCTCGCGACGGAAGACTGCCGTGACCCGCTTCCACGGTCGGCCGGCCCGCCGTGGGTCCGCACCGCGCGGGAGCACGCGCTGAGAGCCTCGCTTCGCGGCGGCGTCGAAGCGTTCGCGCCGCTGCTGCCGCTCGCGCTGGCCGAATCGGAGCGCTGGGCCGCGGGTCCGGCGCTCGCCGAGACCGCCCGGGCGCGCATCGCCGTGCTGCGAGAGCTCGAGCTGCGGAGCGGCCTCGGCCCGTACTTCGGATTCGTGGGATCGATCCGAAGCGAGCTCGATCCGCGGCACCGGGACGTCTGGGTGACGACGCTCGAAGGCACGGCTTCTTGTCCCTGGCAGACCTACCTCCAGCGGCTCCTCGGGGTCGAGCCGCGCCCAGACGCGCTGAGCGATCTGCCGGAAGCGGATCGCCTGAAGATCGGATCGACCGTCCACCGAGCGCTCGAGACGCTCGCCGCGGGGATGGGCGGGGCGGTCCGCCGTCCGCTGGCCGAGGTCGTGACGCTCGAGCCGAAGCCGCTGGTCTGGCCCGATGCGGCTGCGGTGGGCCGCGCCGTCCACGCGGCGGCGGATCGGGTGCGGCGGGAGGCGGGGATCGGGCTCGAGGGCTTCACCACGGTGCTCGCGGCGCTCGCGCGGCCTGCGGTGGACGCGGCGCGCCGGATCGACGAGGAGGAGCGCGGACGAGCGATGCTGCTCGGCGCCGAGATCGACGGCGCGTGCGAGGTGCTCGACGCGGAGGGGCGGCCGCGAAGCGTGCGATTCCGCGCCGACCGAGTCGATCTCGACGGCGTCACGCTGCGGCTCACGGACTACAAGACGGGAAGCCCGTTCAGCCACGTGGCGACGGACGAGGCGAAGCGGGAGCGCGATCTGCTCCGCGCCGTCGGCCGCGGCACCCACCTCCAGGCCGCGGCCTACGCGGTCGCTGCCGCGGGAGCGAACGGCGGCGGGCGCGGCGTCGGCCGGTACGTCTTCTTGAGCGAGCGAACGAAGGGGGACCGGCGGTTTCCCGTGGATTCCGATCCGGCGGAGACGACCGAGTCGTTTCGCGGCGCGGTCGGCGCTGCACTGGACGTGTTCGATCGAGGCGCCTTCTTCCCGCGCCTCTCCACACCGGAGGGAGACACCCCGGACCGCTGCGAGTGGTGCGAGGTCGCCGAAGCCTGCCTGCGCGGAGACTCCGGCGCCCGCCGCCGCCTCCAGCGTTGGGCCGAGACGGCTCCGAAGGATGCGGCGGGAGCGGAGGGCGCCCTCCTCACCGTCTGGCGGCTCGGTGCGGAGGGGGAAGCGTGAGCCGACCGACCGGCGTGGAAGCTGCCGAAGCGGACGAGCAGGCGCGCGAGCTCGCGCGCACCGAGTTCCGTCTGCCCCTCGTGCTCGAGGCCGGCGCCGGCACCGGCAAGACGACGGCGCTCGTGTCGCGCATCGTGTTCTGGCTGCTCGGCGAAGGGTGGGAACGCGCGGCGGCCCGCGCCGCCGAGTCGTCGCCCGCCACCGCGCCTCCGCCGCCGGATCGCATTGCCGCGCGCGCGGTGTCCGGGGTGGTGGCGATCACCTTCACGGAAGCGGCCGCCGCCGAGATGGCGAAGCGCGTCGCCGCGGCGCTCCGCGCCATCGCGCAGGGGGCGCCGCTCCCGCCGGGGCTCGAGCCGGGGCCGCGCGACGGCTCGTCCCCGTGGCGACAGCCGGCGGCGTGGGCCGAGCGCGCGCGGCCGCTGCACGACGCGCTCGATCAGCTCGTCGTCCGGACGATCCACGCCTTCTGTCGCCGCCTGCTGGCGTCGAGCCCGATCGAGGCCGGGCTCCATCCGCGCTTCGAAGTCGATGCCGATCTCGCGGTCCGCGACGAGGTCGTGCGCGAGTGCGTGGAGGCGCGGTTGCGCGAGGCCTACGGGGGCGGGGCGGAGACTCCGTGGCTCGAGCTCGCACGGCGCGGAGTGGGTCCGAGCCGGCTCGAGGAAGCGCTCCGGGAGCTCGCGGAGCACGGCGTACCGAGCGACGTCCTCGCGGACGATCCCCTGGATGCGAAGCACGTCCGGAGCCTGCGCGACGCCCTCCTCACCCGGCTCGCTCGGCTTCGCGACCTGGACGGCGGGCGTCTCGCGAACGTCCGCGGCGCTCCCGCAGTGAACGCGACCGCGGAGCTCGTGTTCGAGACCCTCGCGCTCCTCGAAAACGTGGGGCCGGACGATCGGGCGTCGTTCGCCGCGTTCGTCGGCCGGACCCGGGAGCGCTGGGCCGGCCGCGCCGGCAAGCTCGACGAGTGGGCGAGGAAGGGCTTCGGGCAGCGCGGGGACGCCGCGCTCGGCGCCGACGTTCCGGAGGCGCGGACGGCCGCGCAGCAGCTCGCGCCCGTGATCCGCCACCTCGTCACACTCGACGTCGAAGCCCTGACGCTGGCCTTTCGCGCCCTGCATCCCCTGCTCGCCGACGTCGAGCGCGAGCTTCGCGCGCGCGGCGCGGTGCCGTTCTCGGGGCTGCTGAGCGGCGCGCGCGACCTCCTCGCCCGACACCCCGAGGTGGCCGATCGCGTGCGATCGCAGATCGACCAGCTGCTGGTGGACGAGTTCCAGGACACGGATCGCCTTCAATGCGATCTGATCGAGATCCTCGCGTTGGAGGGGCCCGAGCACGAGCGTCCGGGGCTCTTCGTGGTGGGCGATCCGAAGCAGTCGATCTACGGCTGGCGGAACGCCGACCTCGCCGCGTACGACGACTTCGTGGAGCGCGTGGAAGCCGCCGGCGGACGACGCGATTCGCTCTGCGTGAACCATCGCTCCGTGCCCGCCGTGCTCGACGAGGTGGAGCGCGTCATCGAGCCGCTGATGCTGCGGCGGCGCGGGCTCCAGCCCGGGTTCCAGCGTCTCGTTCCCGACGTGGCGCGCGCCGCCGACCGCGGGTTCGAAGCGGGCTGCCATGCGCCCGTCGAGCACTGGATCTCGTGCGGCGTGGATCGCGCCGGCGTGGTCGATGGGCGGACGCGGTCCCACGAGGCGCACGCGATCGACGCCGAGGCGCTCGCGCGCGATCTCGTCTCGCTCCACGTCGACCACGGCGTGGCCTGGCGAGGGATGGCCGTGCTGGTCCGGGGCCTCTCGAGCGCCGACGTCTACCTCGGCGCGCTGCGCGAGGCCGGCGTCCCGTACGACGTGTCGGGCGATCGGAGCTACTTCGAGCGGCGCGAGATCATCGACGCGACCGCGCTCGTGCGGTGCGTGCTGGACCCGGACGATCAGCTCGCGCTGCTCGCGCATCTCCGGTCGGCGATCGTGGGAGTTCCCGACGTCGCGCTGGCGGGCTTGTGGACGCCCGGATTCCTCGCCGAGGTGCGCCGCCTCCGCGACCTCGACCCCCAGCGCCTCGAGCGCATCGAGCGCTCGATCGCAGCGGCGGCCGCGGCCGTGGATCCCGACGTGCCCGGTCTCGATCGGATCCGCGGCTGGGAGGCGTCGCTGCGCGCCGCCGTACACCGGATCGCGGCGCTGCGCGTCTCCTTCGAGCAGGAGCCGGTCGACGTCTTCGTGCGCAAGGTGCGGGAACGGTCCCTCATCGAAGCGACGGAGGGCGCGCGGTATCTCGGCGCCTATCGGGTCGCGAACCTCGAACGCTTCTTTCGCGAGCTCACCGAAGCGCTCTGCACCGGTGAGGACGTCCGATCGATCCTGCGTCGACTCCGCAAGAGCGTATTGGACCGTCCGGATGCGGAGGAGGGCCGGCCGAGAGAGGCCGAGCGCGACGCCGTGACCTTCACGACGATCCACCGCGCGAAGGGCCTCGATTTCGATCACGTCTATCTCGTCGACCTCCACCGGGCCGCGCCCCGCGGTCCGGTGGGCGAGAACCACTGCGTCTTCCGCGGCGGCGCCTGGGAGCTCCGGCTCCTCGGAGCGGCGTCGCTGGGATACTACGGACCCGAGACCGAGCGCCAGGAGATCGAGGAAGCCGAGCGGGTCCGGACGCTGTACGTCGCGATGACGCGGGCGCGCGAACGGCTCGTGCTCGCGGGCCTGCGGACGGCATTCGCGCGCACCGCGCTCGACGGCAGCCACGCTCGGCTGCTCGATGCGCGGACGGGCTCGCCGGACCTGGCGGCGCTCGCAGACCGCCTCTCGACGAGCGGCGGTCCAGGCTTCGCCGACGAGGGAGGCGCGCGCTGGGCGCTCTCGGCCCGTGCGAAGGGCCTCGAGGCGCGCGTCGTTCCGAGCGAGGACGAGCTGCTCCCGACACCCGCCAAGGTCGCCGCCGAATCGGCGCTCCTCGCACGCCTGCGGGCGGAAGCCGCGCTCTACGCCGCCCGCCCGTTCCGCGCGGCGGCCTCCGCCCTCGGACACGATGCGCTCCGCGAGGCGCTCGAGACCGACGCCACCGACGAGCGGGCGCCGGCCGTGCGTGCGGACACCTCCGCGGCTGCGGTCGCGCGCGCGGTCGGCACCGCGGTGCACCGTGCGCTCGAGGAGATCGACCTCGCGGTCCCGGAGGACGAAGAGCTCGGGCGCCTCGGCGCCGTGATGCAGGGGATCCTCGCCGGCCTTCTCGCGCCACCCGAGGTCGCGCCTGCTGCGGAGAGCGCGAGCCTCGTGCTCGACGATCTCCGGCGGGGGCCGCTCCTCGCCCGGCTGCGCGAGATCGGAGCGAACATCGTGGCGCGCGAGCTGCCCGTGCTCCTCCCCGCCCCCGAGGCCAGGGGTCCGGTGGGGTTCGTCGCAGGTGCTGTCGACCTGGTCTATCGCGACGCCGCGAACGGGCGGATCGTGGTCGCCGACTACAAGACCGATCGCGTCGACGGAGCGTCCGCGCTCGCGGAGAAGAGGGCGGCGTATGCGCATCAGGGCCGCGCCTACGTGAGCGCGGTGCGCGATGCGCTCGCGCTCCCCTACGAGCCCCGGTTCGAGCTCTGGTTCCTCCGCGCGGGGCGGATCGAGGCCGTGCCGACGGCAGGCTCCGCCCGGTAGACTCGCGCGGTGGCTCCCGAAGAGACGGTCTCCTACCCGGGCGCCGAGCGGCCTGCCCGCCGGCGCTTCGTGGACTCCTCGGGCGTCCGCATCGCGGTGTACGAGTGGGGCGACGCGCGCGCGCGTCCGCTGTTCCTCGCGCACGGCGGGTTCGACTTCGCCGGCACCTTCGACGTGTTCGCACCGATCCTCGCCGCGGCGGGCCACCGGGTGGTGTCGTGGGACCACCGGGGCCACGGGGACTCGGAGCACACCGCGCTCTACTCCTGGGACGCGGATGTGCGCGACGCGCGCGCCGTCCTCGACTCGGTGACGCACGAGCCCGCGCCGATGATCGGCCACTCGAAGGGCGGTGCGCTCCTCACGCAGCTCATCGAGGCGCACCCGCACCGCGCGTCGGCGTTCGTGAACGTCGACGGCCTGCCGGGGAAGCGGCGCCGGCCGGACGTCGCCGACCACGAGCGCAGCCGGCTCCTGTCGGCGGAGCTCGCCGGCTGGCTCGAGCACCGCCGGCGCGCGGCGCAGAAGGAGCGGAAGCCCGGCACGCTCGACGAGCTCGCGCGCCGCCGGGGGAAGATGAACCCGCGGCTCGACCACGAGTGGCTCCGCTACCTGGTGACCGTGGGCGCGCGCCGCGACGCCGACGGCTGGCGCTGGAAGATCGATCCGTCCCTGCGCTTCGGCGGGTTCGGTCCCTGGCGCCCGGACTGGTACCTCGAGCGCCTGCCGGGCTTCCCCGCGCCGCTGCTCGGGATCATCGGGCTCATCCCCGAGGAGATGGGCTGGGGCACGAGCGCCGAGGAGCTGCGGCCGCACCTGCCCGCCGGCGCGCGCCTCGAGGCCTTCGCCGACACGGGCCACTTCGTCCACATCGAGAAGCCGCAGGAGGTGGCCGCGCTCGCGCTGCGGTTCCTGGCGGAGGCCGGCGCGTAGGCGCACGACATGGCCGCCATCGTCCAGCTGACACATTCGAAGGTAACGCTCGCGTTGCACGAGCTGCGCGGCGGGAAGGGGCGCGCGCTCCTGCTGCTGCACGGGCTCGGAGAGCGCTCGCCTCGGGTCGCGCCGGCCGCGACGGCGGCCTGGCCTGGCCCCGTGCACGCGCTCGACTTCACGGGGCACGGGGCGTCCACCGTGCCGACGGGCGGGGGCTACACCGCCGAGGTGCTGATGGCCGACGTCGATGCGGCGCTCGCGCACCTCGGGAGCGCCACGCTCGTGGGACGCGGCCTCGGCTCGTACGTCGCGCTCCTGATCGCAGGCGCGCGGCCGGAGCGGGTGCGGGGCGCCGTGCTCTGCGACGGACCGGGGCTCGCCGGGGGCGGCGGCCGGCCGGCGAGCCCTTGGATCGTCGCCCTCGACCGCGCGGCCGTGCCGCCTCCCGATCCCTTCGCACTCGTCGAGCTCGCGAAGGACGTGCGGCCGCCGGAGTACGCGACGGCGTTCGCGCGGCAGGCCGCGGTGCTGTCGGGGCTCGCCCGCCCGATCACCGTGTGCGCCGCGGAGCGGGCCGCGTGGCTGCGCGCCGTCGTCGAGGAGCAGGGAGTCGAGGAGTCCACGCTCGCCGAGGCCCTCTCCCTCTACGCCGCGCTGGAGTGAGCCCCGGCGTCGGCGCCCGGCGCGCGTTTGTTGCCCGCGCGCCGGGCTCCTATCGTCGAGGCCGCCCCGCCACGTCGAGGATCTCGTGACCGCACTCTTCCTGCGCCCCGGCCGCGCGACCGCTCCCCGTCGGCTCTGGCACCGCGCTGCGGGCGGGGCGGGCCTGCTCGCCGCAGCGCTCGCCGCGGGCCTCGGGGCCTGCGGGCACAGAGAATCGACGCCGCCGGTCAGCGCGCACCCCGTGGTGCTCGCCACGGTGACGGCGCGCGACCTCCAGGACCGGATCGAGGCCACGGGCGAGCTCGTGGCGAAGGACCGCGCCCAGGTGGCGGCGCAGGTCGAGGGCCAGATCACGGAGATCCGGCTGGAGGAGGGCTCCGCGGCGAGCCCGGGCGTCGTGGTGCTGGAGATCGATCCCGAGCGGCGCCGCCTCGAGCTCGAGAGCGCCCGCGCGCGGCTGTCCGAGGCGACGGCCGACCTCGCGAACCACGAGCGCACCCTGCAGCGCTACACCACGCTGGCGCAGGGCGGCGCCGCGTCGGAGGCGAAGCTCGACGAGGTACGCACGGCGGTGGCCCTCGGCCGCTCGCGCGCGGAGGCCGCACGCGCCCAGCTCGGAATGGCGGAACGCGCGCTCCAGGACGCCAGCGTCACGGCGCCGTTCGCCGGCCTCGTCGCGAAGCGGATGGTGAGCCGCGGCGACTACGTGCAACCGGGGAAGCCGCTCTTCGAGCTCGTGGCGCTCGATCCGATCGAGGTGGAGTTCAGCATTCCCGAGGTGGACTCGAGCCGCCTCGGCGGCGACCGCCCGGTGAACGTCCGCTTGACGCCGTTCCCCGACGAAGTGTTCGCGGCGAAGGTCAGCATGATCTCGCCGACGATCGACCCGCGCACGCGCACGCTCCGGGTGAAGGCCGTCCTGCCGAACGCCGACGCGCGCCTCCGGCCCGGGCTCTTCGCGCGCGTCGATCTCGGCGTCGCGGAGCGCAGCGGCGTGCTCATGGTCCCCGAGGAGGCCGTGCTCCAGCGGGCCGACGGCGCCGTGACCTTCCGGCTCGGCGACGGCAATCACGTCGAGCGGCGCCTCGTGAAGACCGGCCTGCACAAGGACGGCGAGGTCGAGATCGTGAGCGGCCTCCAGGCGGGCGACCGCGTCGTGGCGCGCGGTCACGCGACCCTCGCGGACGGCGCGCTCGTCGAGCCGCGCAATCTCGACGGCACGGGCGTGCAGGTGGGCGAAGCGGCGGAGCCGCCGCGGGCGACCCCGTGAACTTCGTCGATCTCTGCATCGAGCGGCCGGTGCTCACGCTGATGATGACGCTGTCGCTCGTCGTATTCGGCGTGCTCGGCTATCAGCGGCTCGGCGTCGACCAGTTCCCGAAGATGGAGTTCCCGAACGTCGTGGTGACGGCCACGCTCGAGGGTGCGAGCCCCGAGGTGATGGAGTCCGACGTCACCGACGTGCTCGAGGAGCATCTCAACACGATCGCCGGCATCCGCTCGCTGCACTCGACGAGCATGCACGGCAACAGCGTCATCAGCGTCGAGTTCGAGCTGGGCCGTGACCTCGACGACGCGGCGCAGGACGTGCGCGACAAGGTCGCGCGCGCGCGCTACGAGCTGCCGCCGGATCTCGAGCCCCCGGTCGTCGACAAGGTGAACTTCGCCGACCAGCCGATCATGTGGATCCCGCTCAACACCGACCGCCCGGCGGTGGACGCGAGCGAGTACGTGCGCCGGCACGTGAAGCCCGAGCTCGAGACGATCCACGGCGTCGGCTCGGTCGTGATCTTCGGGCGCCAGGACCGGAACATCCGCATCTGGCTCGACGGCGAGGCGCTGCGCGCGCGCGGTCTCGCCGCGGCGGACGTGCTGGCCGCCCTGAAGCGCGAGCACGTCGAGGTGCCGGGCGGACAGGTCGAGAGCCGCGTCGTCGAGTACTCGGTGAAGACCGACGCGGAATTCCGGACGACCGACGAGCTCGCGGGGCTCGTGGTCGCCTACGAGAACGGCGCGCCGGTTCAGCTGCGCGACGTGGCCCGCGTCGAGGATGGCGCCGAGGACCGCCGGTCCGCGGCGCGCTACGACGGCAAGCCCGCGGTCGGCGTCGGGCTGCGCAAGCAGTCGGGCGGGAACACCGTCGCGATCTCCGACGAGGCCCAGAAGCGGCTCCGCACCATGCAGCAGATGCTGCCCGCCGGCATGTCCTTCACCGAGGGCGAGGGGCTCGCCGACTTCTCGATCGCCATCCGCGAGTCGGTCGCCGAGACGCAGTTCGCGCTCCTCTTCGGGGCTCTCCTTGCCGTGCTGACCGTCTTCGCCTTCCTCCGGCGCACCCAGCCGACGTTGATCGTCGCCGCGGCGATCCCGCTTTCGATGATCCCGACGTTCGGCGTGATGTGGATGGTCGGGTACACGCTCAACACGATGACCCTGCTCGCGCTCGCGCTCGCCGTCGGCGTCGTGATCGACGATGCGATCGTCGTGCTCGAGAACATCGAGCGCCACCGCGAGCTCGGCGAAACGCCGCGGCTCGCAGCGTCGAAGGGCACGCGGGAGATCGCGTTCGCGGCGACCGCTGCCACGTTCTCGATCGCGGCGGTGTTCTTCCCCGTCGTGTTCGTGAAGGGCCTCGTCGGAAACTTCCTCTCCGAGTTCGGGCTCACGGTCGCCGTCTCGGTGGTCATCTCGCTCTTCGGCGCGCTCACGCTCACGCCGATGCTCGCGGCGCGCATGACGCCGCCGAAGGAGCGCGCGCACGGCAGCGTCTATCACTGGCTCGAGCGCGGATTCGTCTGGCTCGAGACCCACTACCGGACGCTGCTCGATTGGGCCCTCGCGCACCGCGCCGCCACGCTCGGAATCGCGTTCGGGTCGTTCGTGCTCGCGCTTGGATTCGGCTCGCGGCTGGGCGCAGAGTTCTTCCCGCCGTCGGACCAGGGCCGCATCTTCACCATGGTCGACACGCCTCCCGGCACCGGGCTCGACGCCACGCTCGGATACATGAAGCGGAACGAGGATTGGATGCTCGCGCAGCCCGAGGTGGCCGGGCTGTTCTCGGCGGTCGGGATCGGCGGTCCGCGCGGTCCGGGCGTCCCGAACCAGGGCGTGATGTTCATCATGCTGAAGAGCCGGCACAAGCGGGAGCGCAGCGCGCAGCAGCTCGTGCTGGCGGCGCGCGAGGCGCTCGGGAGCATCGCGGGCCAGGACGTCCGCGTGTTCGACATGTCGTCGATGGTCGGCGGCGGGAGGAGCGAGGGCGACTTCGAGGTCGACATCCAGGGGAATCTCGAGCTCGGCGAGCTGGACGCCCTGGCCGACCAGATGATCCAGGGGCTCGCGGCGCGTGGCGGCATCGTCGATCTCGACAAGAGCCTGAAGCTCGGCCTGCCGGAGGTCCGCGTGATCCCGGACCGGGAGAAGGCGGCCGCGCTCGGCATCGACGCGCGCACGCTCGCCACCACGGTGCAGGCGATGATCGGCGGGCTCGACGTCGGCACCTTCAAGGAGGCGGGCCAGCGCTACGACATCCGGGTCCGGCTCGAGGAGAAGGACAGGAGCGAGCCGGCCTCGATCGAGCGGCTCTACGTGCGCGCGAACGACGGACGGGTGGTCGAGCTGCGGAACGTCGTAACGATCGAGACGGGCGCAGCGCCGTCGGCCATCACGCGCACCGACCGCCAGCGCAGCGTGACCATCTCGGGCAACCTAGAGGGCAAGCCGCTCGCCGCGGCCATCGCCGATGCGCGCGAGATTGCCGCGGAGATCCTGCCCGAGGGCGCAGCGCTGTCGCTCTCCGGCCAGGCGGAGGCCTTTCGCGAAGGGAGCCAGCAGCTGCTGCTCGCGCTCGGCCTCGGCGTGCTCGTGATCTACATGGTGCTCGCGGCGCAATTCGAGAGCCTGGTCCACCCGCTCACCGTCATGCTCGCACTCCCCCTGGCGATGGTCGGTGCGCTCGGCGGCCTCTGGGTCCGCGGCATGACGCTGAACCTCTTCAGCATGATCGGCATCATCCTGCTCTTCGGGCTCGTGACCAAGAACTCGATCCTGCTCGTCGAGTTCGCGAACCAGCTCCGCGGCCGCGGCATGGAGAAGGTCGAAGCGATGCGTACGGCGGCGCCCGTGCGCATGCGCCCCGTCCTCATGACCGCGATCTCGATGGTCTTCGGCGTGCTCCCGGCCGCGGTGGGCATCGGGCCGGGCTCCGAGACGCGGGCGCCCATGGCCGTGGCGTCCGGCGCAGGAATGCTCTCCTCGACGCTCCTGACCCTGATCGTGGTGCCGGTCTTCTATCTGGTGATGGACGACGGCGTCGAGTGGATCAGGGCGTGGCTGCGCCGGCTCTTCGGACGGCCCGGGGGACGAGCGTCCGGAGCAGCCTCGGGAACGGCGCCCGTCGGCTAAGCCCGCGAGCTCGATGCGGACCGGAAGACGCGGGCCCGCCGCGCCGACGCGGCGGGCCCCAGCTGTCTCTGGGCCTACCAGTCGCCGCGGCGTCCGCCGCCGCCCCCACCGCCGCCGCCGCCGCCGCCGAAGCGGCGTCCGCCACCGCCGCCCCCACCACCGCCGCCACCGCCGCGCTTGTCGTGGGCCTCGTTCACGCGCAGGCTGCGTCCGCCGAAGTCCTTCCCGTCGAGCGCCGCCACCGCGGCGTTCGCGCCCGAGTCGTCCATCTCGACGAAGCCGAACCCGCGAGGTCGACCGGTCTCGCGGTCGTTGATGAGGGACACGGAAGACACCGATCCGTGGCGCTCGAAGAGCTGACGGATCTCGTCCTCGGTGGCGCTGAAGGGCAGATTTCCTACGTAGAGTTTCTTCGACAAACCCCGTTCACTCCACACCCGCGCCGACGACGCGGGCGCTCGCTCGGTCGTCACCGATCCGGCACATCCGGGTCACGGAAACACCGAAGGAAACCGTCGCGCGGCTCCGGCCCATCCTGGTGACGGGCGCGAGGCCGACGCGTGCGGGAGGGGCATTCATTCGCAGGATCACGTTTCCGGTGGGGCCATCAACGGCGACATCAACCCGGCAGGCAGGACGCCTCTCAGCGGGATTCCATAGCGCACGGTCGCCCCCCGCCGCCATCGCGCCACGGCCGCGGCCCGGGGCCGCTCGGCGCCCCCGAGCGCCGGGCCGCTGCGGACGCACCGTACCGATCGTCACAGACGCCGCCCGAGGGCGCGCGCGCTCAGATCCCGAGCGCGGCGAGGGCGTCGATCACGCGGCCGAGAGCGGCCGAGAGCGTCGGATGTGAAACTTCGAAGTGTCGAGCGGTCTCCGCCAGGCGGTCTCCGACGGACGTGTCGTCGGCCGTCCTCCGCACGCCGCCCCCTCGCCCGTCGTCGTCGAGCGCGCTCTGGATCTCGGCGACCGTGCTCTCGAGGAGTGCACGCATCTCGGGATCGACCGAGCCCTGTGTCTCGAGCTCCGCGTGGAGCTCGCGGAGGGTCTGGCGGAGCTTCTCGGTTCGTGCGGACAAGGCGTCAGTCTCCCACCGCCGTCGAGACGGGCTGCTGGAGGGGTGCGAGGCAGGACCGGGTCATCGCGCCGTCTCCGCGGCGGCGCCCGCGCCGGGCGCTGCGCGTCGGAGCATCCGCTGCCGCATCCACGCTCCGACCTTGTGATACGCGGGCGTCGGGCTGGTGTCGGACTTCGGTTCGTACGGTCCCGTGAGGTAGGGGACGTACATCGAGCGCCGCAGGCTGGCCGCGCCCGCGCGCGTGGAGCGCGCGACGCGATGCCACAGGCGGCCGTCGTGGACGGTCAGATCCCCCGGCTGCGTCTCGACGCACACCTCCTCGGGGTCGGGCGCGTGGGAGACGAAGTACGGCTTGCGGAACGCCATCGACCAGAACCCCTGGAGGTGGCTGCCCGGAATGAGCCGCAGGCCCCCGTTGCTCGCGTCGCACGCATCGAGGTGGAGCCCGACGTTCAGGAAGCGCAGCGGCAGGCGGCCGTAGAAGAGATCCCGCAGCCCGTCGGTGTGCCAGCCCAGTCGCGGGTATACGCTGCCCGGTACGTTCAGGTAGCGGTTGATGACGACCCCATCCTTCTCCGCGTCTCCCACGCGCGCCTCGTCACCCACGAGGCGGCGCAGCGGCTCGAAGCGGGAGTCGCGCACGAAGGTGCGGATGGGCTCCGAGAAGACCGACGTGAACGCCAGCCGCTGGAGCAGCGGACGGCCGTCGAGACCGCGGCCGAAGAAGAGCGGAATGCCGAAGACGTGCGTTCGCCCCTCCTCGATCCACGCCTGCTCGATGCGCTCCATCTCCGCACCGATCATCGCGACCTCGTCCTGGGACGCGACGCCTTCGAAGTGGAGGAACCCGTGCCGGTCGAGGTGGTCGGACTGCTCGGCCGTGATCTCCGGTCCGAGGCGGAAGCGCGGAAACATCGGCGAAGCGGCCCTCCTCGCGCCGGGCGCACCGGCGGATCGCCATTCTACTCCGTCGCCGCTGCGGCTGGCACCGCGGGGGCGGGCGTGCTCCAATCGGATGACCCGCTCGGCCACCCGATCCGGAGGCCCACGATGGACGTCGCCAGCGCCGACCAGCTGCTCACCACCACCCGCGCCGTGCGCAAGCGCCTCGACCTCGCGCGGCCGGTGCCGCGCGCCGTGATCGACGAGTGCATCGAGATCGCGCTCCAGGCGCCGACGGGCTCCAACTCCCAGGGTTGGCACTTCGTCGTGCTGACCGACCCGGCGAAGAAGCTGGCCATCGCGCGGCTCTACCAGAAGGGGTTCGCCCTCTACCTGAATCGTCCCGACCAGCCGGGCTACGCGGCCGACGATCCGCGCACCGCACAGATGCCGCGCGTGCGCGATTCCGCGATCCATCTCGCCGACCATCTGCACGAGGTGCCGGTGCTGGTGATCCCCTGCGTCGAGGGGCGCGTCGAGAGCGCAGGCGTCCTCGGGCAGGCGTCCGTCTACGGCTCGATCCTGCCGGCGGCGTGGTCGTTCCTGCTGGCGCTCCGCGCCCGCGGTCTCGGCAGCGCGTGGACGACGCTCCACCTCATGTACGAGGAGGAGGCGGCGAAGATCCTCGGCATTCCGTCGCACGTGACGCAGACCGCGCTCTTCCCCGTGGCGTACTACACCGGCAAGGACTTCAAGCCCGCAGCGCGGATCCCGGCGAAGCGGGTCACGCACTGGAACCATTGGGACGGCGCGAAATAGCGGCCGCTCCACGAAGGGCGGCCGGAGCCAGCGCTTGAGCGATCTCGACACGGTCCGGGCGCGCTATGCCGAAGAGCTCCACGAGCGCTCATCGCTCAGGAGCACCCGCCTGGTGCAGGCGCTCGCCACCGTGCCCCGCGAGGACTTCCTCGGCCCCGGCCCCTGGCTCACGCTGCGCGCTCCCGACGGCTACACCTCGACGCCCGACGCCGATCCGCGTCAGCTCTACGCCGACGTTCCCGTCGGGCTCGTCCCGGGCCAGCTGCTCAACAACGGCGCTCCGGCGCTCGTCACGCAGCTGATCGATGCGCTCGACGTGGAGGAGGGCAGCCACGTCCTGCAGATCGGCCCGGCGACGGGCTACTACACCGCGATCCTGGCCGAGATCGTGGGCCCGACGGGCCGCGTCACGGCCGTCGAGCTCGCGCCGGAGCTGGCCGACCGCGCGCGGCGCAACCTCGCGCGCTGGAAGCAGGTCGAGGTCGTCACCGGCGACGGCACCCGGCACCGCGCGGCGCCGGCCGATGCGATCCTCGTGACGGCCGGCTGCACGCACCCGAAGCCGATCTGGTTCGAGGGGCTCGCGCCCGGCGGGCGGCTGCTCGTGCCGCTCACCGGGATCCGTCCGCCCGCGCCGGCGGCGCGGTTCGGCCGGAACCTCGCCGGCCAGGCCCTCCTCGTGCACCGCGCGGAGGGCGCCTGGCCCGCGCGCTTCCTGGTCGGGATGGGCATCTCGTTCTGCCACGGCGCGCGCGACCTCGTGCACGAGCGCCTGCTGCAGGAGAGCTACGCCAGGGGCGGGGCGCGGACCGTCCAGAGCCTGATTCGTACGCCGCACGCGCGTACCGAGACCTGCTGGCTCCACGCCGAGGACTTCTGCCTGTCGACGCGGGAGCCGCGCGGGTAGGACGGGCGGCGCGCTCTGGGCGCGTCACTCCGGGCGCGAGCGCACGACGTAGTTTCCGCGCTGCTCGTCGTACTCGAGGTCGATGACGCCCTGGTCGCGTGCGTCTTCGAGCATCGCAGGGAACGAAGGGTAGCCGTAGTACTCTTCGTTGAATCCGGGGTGCACGCGCCGGATGGTCTGCTTCACCATGGAGCCCCAGACGACGTCGTAGTCGCGCTCGAGCGAGCGTACGATCTCGACCAGCCGCTCCATCGCCTCGCTCTTCTTCTCGGTCGTCTTGGGCGCGCCGGCGGGCTTCGGCCGCTTCGGCTTCTCTGCCACGCGTACGAGGTCGTCGTAGTAGATGAACTCGTCGCAGCTGCCGATCAGGAGATCCGAGGTCGAGCTCTTGACGCCGCAGCCGACCACCCGCTTGTTGTTCTCCTTCAGCTTCGAGACGAGGGGGGAGAAGTCGCTGTCCCCGGAGAGCAGCGCGAAGATGTCGATGTGCTCCTTCGCGTAGCAGAGGTCGAGCGCGTCCACGACCATGTGGATGTCGGCGCTGTTCTTGCCGCTCATCCGGGACTGCGGGATGTCGACCATCTCGATCCCGTGCGCGTGGAACTCGCGCACCGCGTTCCGGTACTTGCCCCAGTCGCAGTACGCGCGCTTGAAGACGATCCGGCCCTTCTCGAGCAGGCGCTTCAAGACGAGGTCGATCTTGAAGTCGCCCTTCTTCATGTCACGGACACCGATCGCGAGGTTCTCGAAGTCGACGAAGACTGCGATCAGCGGGACCTCAGCCACGATTCCCCCAGACAGCGCCGGATCGAGCGCTCACCGTGCGTGCGACGCGAGACCCTAGCGCGAAGGACGTTCTCTATCCTCCGGCAGCGGCGGGGCCGTCTCCGCCGCGTGGAGCGCGGAGGGCCATGGCATGAGCGACGTCGATGGAGCGCCGGCGGGCCGACGCGTGTGGCCGCGCCTCCTCCTCGCGCTCGCGCTCCTGCTCGCCGGGCTCTTCGGAGCGGGGACGCTCGTCGTCGCCCGGCTGCGTCCCGAGGTCGAGCAACGGCTGTCCGAACGGATCGAGGGCCGGGTGACGATCGGCGCGCTCCACCTGGCGCCCCTTGCCGGCGGCCTCCGCGCCCTGGACGTGGCGATCCGCCCGGCGGAGCCGGGCGCCGCGCCGGTGGCGACGATCGGGGAGCTCACCGCCGCCGTCGCGCTCAGGCCGCTCCTCGACCGGAACGTCGAGGTGTCGGCGATCGCGCTCGAGCGCGTCGGGGTCGACGTCGATCGCCTCGAGGACGGAGGCGTGAACCTCGTGCGCCTCGTGAAGCCGGCGGGCCCTGCGCCGGCAGTGGCCGGCGCGGGCCCGGGCTGGAGTTTCGCGATCGACCGCATCGACCTGCGCAACGGCCGGCTCCGCTACCGCGACTTCGTCGTGGGCGGAGGGAAGCCCGTCGAGATCGCGGTGCCGGAGCTCGCGATCGGTCGGATCGCGCTCCCTGCGACGGGGTCCCCGGAGCTCCCGCCCGTGCGGTTCGAGACACGGATCGGCGACGGCACGCTCGACGCCGATCTCACGCTTCACGCGGTGGAGGACCGGCTCGCGGTCGACGGCACCTTCACCCTGAAGGACCTTCCCCTGGATCCGGCGCGCGTGTACGTACCGCGCGTCGGCTGGAGCAGGCTCGCGGGCACCGCGGGCGGAAAGCTCTCGCTGACGTGGGCCAGCGACGGCCCGAGCCGCGTCGAGGGCGACCTCTCGGTCACCGGGCTCGCGATCACCGTCCCGAAGCTGGACGCCCCGGCGCTCAGCTGGCGCTCGCTCGCGGCGACCGGGGTGGCGCTCGACCTTCGCGCGAATCGCGCTGCCATCGGATCGCTGGCGATCGACGACGCGTCGGTGGTGGTGACGCCCGGCGCCCCCGAGCTGCTCCCGCTGCTCCAGGGCGTGGCGAGCGCGCCCGCCGGGCCGGCCCCGGGCGAGATGCAACGCGCATGGAGCTGGACCGTGTCGCAGCTCGCGATCCGGGGCTCGAAGGTGTCGCTGCGCGCGCCCGGAGAGGAGCTCGATCTCGGCGTCGAGCTCGCCGCGGCGCCGGTGTCCGGCGACCGCGGCGCGGCTACGGCGGTGAAGCTGGCCGTCCGCGACGGCGACGGGACGCTCGCGGCCGAGGGCAGGGCGGAGCTCGACCCTGCGGGTTTCGAGGGCAACGTCACGCTGGCCGGGGTCTCGTTGCCGAGGCTCCTGCTGCTCGCGTCGCCCGGCCTGGCCGCACTCATCGAGGCCGCCACGCTCGACGGCTCGCTGCACGTCACCACGGACACGCGGACGGGGGATCTCGTCGCGCGGGGCGATGCGACGCTCTCGGAGGTCGCCCTCGCCACCGAAGATCCGCGCGGCTTCGGCGGCCGCGCCCTGCGCGTCGAGATCGCGGCCGATCGGATCGAGCTTCCCGGCGTCCTGGCGCAGGAGCCGAAGCGCACCCGTCCGGTACGGGTGGCGCTGGCGAAGGTCCGTCTCGTCGAGCCGGACGTGACGCTGACGCGCGCAGCCGAAGGCCTCCTGCTGCCGAAGCTTCCGGCCGGCAGCGGCGGCGGGCCGCCTGTCCGCGTCGACATCGGGTCGTTCGAGATCGCGCAGGGGCGTCTCGACTTCTCGGATCGCTCGGTGAAGCCGTTCTACCGCACGACGCTCACGGCCCTCGCGCTCACCGCCGCGGACTTCGCGCTGCCGGGCCCCGCGGCGCGCGCCATCACGGGGACCGCGCGGATCGGGGAGCGGGGACAGGTCGACCTCACGGGCCACGCCGACCCGAGCGGCGTCGTGCTCGTGGTGGACGCGAAGCGGCTCGTCCTGGCGTCGTTCAACCCCTATGCGGCAGCGGCCGGCTACAGCATCACGCGCGGCGACGGCGACGTGGTGTCGAGCTTCTGGTACGGGGCGCAAGGCTTCGAGGCCAAGAACTGGCTCACGCTGCGCGACCTGCGCATCGGCGGTGCACGCGGCGAGTCGCTCTTCCAGCAACAATATGGCGTGTCGCTTCCCGTCGCACTCGCGTTGCTGCGCGACGCCTCCGGCAGCATCTCGCTCGAGGTGCCGATCTGGCAGGGAGCGGGGAGCGTCTCCTTCGGCACGGGGACCGCGCTGCGCAGCGCGCTCCGCCAGGCGCTCGTCGGGGCGCTCGCGTCGCCGCTCAAGCTCCTGGGCTCGGTGATTCCCGGCGGCGAGGAGCCCTCGCTCACGCCTCCGCCGCCGATCCCGTTCCCGCCCGGCGAGGCCGAGATGTGGGCGGACGGATACACCGCGCTCAACATGCTCGCGCAGCTCCTCGTCGAGCGGCCCGAGCTCCAGGCGACGCTGGATGGTGTCGCTAGGTCCGGAGGACCGACGCTGGCTGCGCGAGCAGGCGGCGCTCGTGCGGATCGAGCAGGAGGGCGGGCTGCTCGGCCGGTTGCGCAGGCTCCCGGATCCCGCAGCACGCGAGGCGATGGCCTACCTCCGGGCCCGGAAGAAGGGGGCGTCCGCGCCGCTCGGTCCGGATGCAGCGCGCTGGCTCGACGCGCAGCTCGACGGCATCGAGGTCGGCGCGGCGCGGCTCGAGGCGCTGGCGACCGCACGCGGCGAGCGCGTGCACGCGCGCCTCGAGCAGGACTACGGCGTGAGCGGCGATCAGGTGAACGTCGGCGAGCCCGTGGTGAGCCCGACGCCCGTGGCGCCCGAGGTGCGCTTCTCGCTCGTTCCGCGCTGACGTTCCCCGGAACAGACGCGGCCCCGAGCACTGCGCTCGGGGCCGCGGGGGGCGATCACTGGTGGCGGGTCGGTTCGTTCTCGCCCCCTACGGCGTGGACTCGGCCTCGCGCGGCGCTCCGTGCTCCGCGAGCTGCGCGCGGATCCGCTCGCGCAGACCCTCCAGCAGCTCCATCTGGAGCTCGAAGTGCGCGAGCGCCGACTCGCGCATGAAGCGAACGAAGAACGTGGAGAACGCCTTGGGGTTCTGGAGGTCCGCGCGGAGCTGGTCGGTGATCGCGCGCCCTTCCTCCAGCGCCTTCCCGATCCACTCGGTCGCGTCGGGCAGGTTCTCGGGCTTCGCGAAGAACAGCTTCAGATAGAGCGGGCTGCGGATGTGGGCCTCGCCCTCGGGCGCGAGCCGGCGCCAACGAGCGAGCTCCGCGCGCCCCGATTCGGTGATCGAGTAGACCTTGCGGTCCGGTCGCCCCTGCGTGGTCGGCTGCGTGCGATGGGCGACGTGACCCTGCTCTTCCAGGCGGCGGAGGCTCGGGTAGATCGCCGGGAGGTTCACCGGCCAGAAGGTCGAGATGCCCTCCGCCAGCACGCGCCGGAGCTCGTACCCGTGCATGGGCTGGAGCTCCAAGATTCCGAGGATCGCGTGCTGCAGGGACATAGTCCGATTTCTAATATGAATCCGACCGCTATGTCAATTGCTCCTAATTGCTTATCAATGGAGTAGGAAATATCTCTTGATTGCGCGACGATGGGAAGTAGAATCGCTCATCCCATGAGCCCCATCTCCGCCGTCCTCTCGAGGCCTCCCGCGACCGATCTGAAGCGCGACATCGAGGCCGGGACCCTCGAGTCGCTGGCGACGCCCGATCTCCTGCGCTGGGCGCTCGAGCGCTTCCACCCCCGCATCGCGCTGTCGTGCTCCTTTGGCGCTCCCGAGGGCATGATCCTCCTCGACATGCTGAGTCGGATCGAACCGACGGCGCGCGTGTTCACGCTCGATACCGGACGCATTCCGCAGGCGACGTACGACCTGATGGACCGCGTGCGCGATCGCTACGACGAGCGCATCGAGGCGCTCTTCCCCGAGGCCGGCGCGGTCCAGGACATGGTCCGCGAGCACGGCATGAACCTCTTCTACGAGTCCGTCGAGAAGCGACAGCTCTGTTGCCGGGTCCGGAAGGTGGAGCCGCTGCGCCGCCATCTCCGCGAGCTGGACGCGTGGTTCTCCGGCCTGCGTCGCGACCAGGGCGTGACGCGCACCGACACGCGCAAGGTGGAGCTCGACGAAGCGCACGGCGGGATCGTGAAGGTGAACCCGCTCGCCGACTGGACGTCCGAGGACGTCTGGAAATACGTTCGTGCGCACGACGTCCCGGTGAATCGCCTCCACGCCGCCGGCTACCCCTCGGTGGGCTGCGAGCCCTGCTCGCGCGCGATCCAGGCGGGCGAGGATCCGCGCGCGGGACGCTGGTGGTGGGAGAATCCCGAGACCAAGGAGTGCGGGATCCACGTGGGCGAGGAGAAGGAAGGGTCGGGCATCTGAGCGTCCCGGACGATCCGCGCGCGACCGGCGCTCCGACCCCGCGTGGAGGTCTCGATCGCCGCGCCTTCCTCCGGGCCGGAGCGCTCGCCGCGCTGGCGCTTCCCTTCGCGGGCCGCCTCGTCCGCGCGGCCGACGCGCTCCCCGCCGCCACGCTCTCCGCGCTCGAGTCGAGCTCCTTCGTATACGTGTCTCCGCTGCGGCGCGACGGGCGGGAGAGCACGTGCCACGGCGAAGTGTGGTACGGGTGGCTCGACGGCGCAGTCGTGCTGACGACGTCGCACACGAGCTGGAAGGCCCGCAGCCTCGCGCGTGGCGACGATCGCGCACGCCTCTGGGTCGGGAGCTACGGGCGCTGGAAGGGGATGCTCGGCACGAGCGACGCCTTCCGCGCGGGCCCCTCCTTCGACGCACGCGTTTCCGCGTCGAAGGACGCCGCGCTGTTCGACCGACTCATGACGGTGTACGAGAAGAAGTACGCCTCGGAGTTCTCGGGCTGGCGCGACCGGATGCGGAGCGGATACGCCTCTGGCGACCGCGTGCTCCTGCGCTACGCGCCTCTCGGCGCCTGACCGGGCGCCCGGCGTCTCACACCACCAGCTTGTGCACGGCCTTGAAGTCCGGCGAGCGCGCGTCCCGGAGCCATTCGAAGACCACGCTCTCGAGCGAGGCGGGGAGGGCGCCGGAGGCGGTCATCTTGGCGAAGCCGGCCTCGTCCTCGAGCGCGAAGCGGGCGGTCATTGCGTCGCGCACGAGGTGGGCCTGCCAGCCGGCCGCCAGCAGCTCGTGCACGGTCTGGCTGACGCAGACGTGGGTCTCGATGCCCGCGATCACGACCTGCGGGCGACCGAGCTGCTCGAGGTGCGCGCGAAGGCCCGGCGCCCCGAGACAAGAGAACGCGGTCTTCTCGAACCGCGCGACGCCCGGCGGAAGGTGGCTCGCGATCTCCTCCCGCGTCCGCCCCAGGCCCTTCGGGTACTGCTCCGTCAGCACGACCGGAACGCCCAGCACGCCGGCGGCGTCGAGCAGCCTGGCCGCGCTCGCGACGACGCGCGGCTCGTTCGCGAGCTTGCCGCGGTAGGACTCCTGGAGATCGATCACGAGCACCACCGAGCGCTCGCGATCCAGCAGGTGCGCGTGCGTCTTCAAACGTCCTCCCGTTCCCTGGTGACGAAATTGCGGAGCACGCCGACGCGTTCGATCTCCACCTCGACGACGTCTCCCTCCCGGAGCCAGCGCGGCGGTTTCCGCGCCATGCCGACGCCCGCGGGCGTGCCGGTGAGGATCACGTCGCCCGGCTCGAGCGTCAGGAGGCGCGACGCGAACGCGATCAGGGCGGCCACGGAGAAGCTCATCTCCTTCGTCCTGGCCGACTGCATGAGCTCGCCCGAGACGGTCGTCCGCAGGCCGAGGTCCTGGGGGTCGGGGACCTCGTCCGCCGTCACCAGGGCCGGGCCGAGCGGTGCGAACGTGTCGCACGACTTTCCGATGAAGTGCTGGCCGCGCACGTTCTGGAAGTCCCGCGCCGACACGTCGTTCGCCACGGTGTAGGCCGCGACGAACGCGAGTGCGTCGGCCTCGGATACGCCCCTCGCGGTGCGGCCGATCACGGCGGCCAGCTCGCCCTCGAAGTCCACGCACGTGCTCGCGCGCGGGAGCACGATCTCGTCCTCGGGGCCGATCACCGACGACGTCGCCTTCAGGAAGAGCACGGGCTCCTCGGGCGGCGGGCGACCGCCTTCGGCCGCATGCGCGGGGTAGTTGCGCGCTGCCGCCAGGATCTTGCCCGGGCGGGGCAGCGGCGCGGCGAGGCGAACGCTCCGCCGCGGCAAGAGCACGCCGGCGCGCACGAGATCCGGCGCGTCGTACCGCGTGCTGCAGTCGAGGGCGAACGCGAGCGCGCGCTGCGCGGCGGGGAGCGACGTGCGGAGGTGGCGGAGGAACGCGAGGGGGTCGGTCGGAAGCTGCGAATCGGCCTGCGCTTCGGGCGCGCCCACGTCGTCGAGCGCGAGCCGGACGGCCAGCGCGCGGTTCAGATCGACCACCGAGCCGGTGGATGCGCCGCGTGGGAGCAGCGCGCCGAGCCGGCGCGCTCCCGTGCCGCCGGCCTCGCCGAGCTCGAGCCCGGGCGTCGCCGGCTCCGCGAGGAGATGGTCCGCATCCGCTCCGCCCGTTCCCGAGCGGCCAGCGGATGCCACGCGTCGCTCGAAGGTGACGAGCTGCAACCCTCGTCCGAAGCGGGCTGGAGGTCGCCTTTGCGCGGCGGCCCGCAACCCACGCGCAACGCGGTGCTCCGTCGCGATCAAGCCGGCGCTCCGGCCAGCCGATGACGGGGACGCCGCGGAGGGTAACCCACGGAGGCTCCCATGCGTGAGAACGTTCGCATCGCGCTCGGTCGCGCCGGCTGCGCCTTCCTCGCGGGGCTTGGCCTCGCGTTGGCTCCCCTGGCTTCCGCCGAAGGGGCCCCCCTGCCGAAGGCCCCGGCGGATCCCCACGCCGGCCCGACGTGCTCGGCGGGATCGTCGACGCCCGAGGTGAAGGTGTGGGTGGACCAGGCCCAGCGCGACGCGGCGCAGGCCGCGAAGGACGATCCGTCCGCGCCCGTCGTCCTGAACGGCAACGGGCACAACTACGGCTCGGGGAATCCGACCCTCGACGACGGCGCGCTCCAGTTCGAGTCGCGGGAAGCCCGCTAGCAAGGTCCGACTCGCGCGCCGGCAGCCGCGGCTTTGACAGCGTCGCAGCGTCGCCCCTACCATCGCCGCGGGTGCCCGGAGCTGCATGAACCCGACGGCGACCCTTCGATTCCGCGGGGCTACGGCTGCCCTCGCGGTGGCGTGGGCTCTGTTCGCCATCATCCTCGCGTTGATCCCGCTCGTCCTTCCGCGGGACTATGCGACGATGCCGTTCAACACGTCGTCGATCGCGGGCATCGTGCTCGTGCAGGCGCCGGACGCCACCGCGCGCGCCGTCGGGGTGGAGGCGGGCGACCGGATCATCTCGATCGACGGCGCGCCGGTCTTCTACTTCCTCCGCGAAGCAGACCATCCCCTGGATCCGGGGCGGGCGAACCGGTACACGCTCGAGAACGCCGCGCGCGGGGTCTACACCGTCGATCTCCTGCCCGCGGTGCACAATCTCACGACGACCGGACCGTGGCAGATGGCGTTGTACATCGCCCTGATGGTGGTCGCGATCATCTACATCTCGATCGGCTTCGTCGTCTGGCGGCTCAGGTCGGACCGCGCCGAGGCGTGGGCGCTCCTGCTCTTCTGCTCGACCATGGCCGCCCAGCTCTGCACGAGCGTCGAGGCGGGCCGCATCCCGTTCGCGCTGCCGCGGCTCTACCTGAACGTCCCCCTGATCGGAGCGACCGTCTTCCACCTGTTCACGACGTACCCGATCGAGCCGTCGTGGGTCGTCCGGCGCCGCGGCATCCGCCCGCTCATGTACGCGATCGCCTTCGCGCTCGCCGGGCTCACGCTCGTCGACTATCGCCTCGGCTGGCCGCCCGGCCTCGTTCCCACCGTGAGCTTCTACTTCACGATGGGGCTCTCGGTGCTGTGCATCGGCAGCCTCGCCCGGGAGCGGCGCCACATGCGCGAGGGCGGCGCCACCGACCGCGCAGACGTGATGCTGCTCGGCGCGCTCGTGAGCTTCATGCCCGTGATCCTGATCATGCTGGCGCAGGCGGTGCTGCGGACATCGCTCCCCTGGTACGTCGCGCTGCTCTGGTTCTTCACGTTCCCGCTCGCGGTCGGCTACGGGATCGTCCGGCGTCAACTCTTCGAGATCCGGATGGTGGCAAAGTCCTCCGCGGCGTACGGCGCGGCGACGCTCGCGATCACCGGAGTCTTCGCGCTGCTCATCACGTTCGCCGACGCGGCCGTCTCGCGCTTCAACGTGAGCGCGCAATCGCGCTGGTTCCAGATCTCCTTCCTCTTCTTCGCGATCCTCGCCTTCAACCCGCTGCGCACGCGGATGCAGCGTCTGGTCGACCGCGTGTTCGACCGCGACCGCTCGGCGTATCGCCTCGCCGTGCGCGAGATCTCCGAAGCCATGGTCTCGATGCTGTCGATGAAGGAGATCGGGGACCGCATCCTGATCGCGCTCACCGACACGATGGGCGTGGAGCGCGCGATGGTGCTGCTCTTCGACGCCGACCAGGGCGGCCTGCGCCCCGCCGGCTCGCGGGGCGACTGGGACGACGACGCGCTCGACACCCTGATCCCGGGCGACCACCCGATCGTCACCTACCTCCTCGCGCGGCGGGCTCTCTCCCGCCTCGACTTCGACGACGAAGCCGATGCCGAGGTCCGCGAAGCCTGCCGCGACGTCTTCGACACCCTGGAGGTGGAGCTCCTGGTGCCGATCCTCTTCGGCATGGATCTCCTGGGCGTCATCGCGGTGGGTCACAAGCTGTCCGGAGAACGCCTCGGAGTCGACGATCGCCAGCTCCTCCGGACGCTCGCGAACCAGAGCGCGATCGCGATCGAGAACGCCAAGGCCTACGACGAGATCGCGAAGCTGAACGCGACGCTCGAAGGGCGCGTGGAGGAGCGTACGCAAGCGCTGCGCGAGGCGCAGGCGCAGCTCGTGCAGAGCGAGAAGATGGCGTCGCTCGGTCAGCTCGTCGCCGGGATCGCGCACGAGCTCAACAACCCCATCGGGTTCGTGCACGCCAACCTGCAGCTCGTCGACGAGTACATCCGCAAGCTGATCGACAGCAAGGGCGCGGGGCCCGACGCGGACCGCGCGCGCGAGGCCCTGGCGAAGCTGCTCGCCCGCAGCCGGGAGGGCACGGGCCGCGTCAAGAAGATCGTCGAGGACCTCCGCACCTTCTCGCGCGTGGACCACGCCGACCTCCAGGAGGTCGATCTGCACGAAGGCCTCGAACGCACCATCTCCCTGATCGAGCCGCGCCTGAAGGACGGCATCCGTGTCGAGCGAGACTATGGGGCGCTGCCGCGCATCCGCTGCTACGCCGGTCAGCTCAACCAGGTGTTCATGAACCTGCTGATCAACGCGTGCGACGCGATGGGACAGCGGGGAACGATCAAGATCCGCACGCGCCCCGTCGACGGCGGGGTTCGCGTCGAGATCGAGGACGACGGCCCCGGCATTCCGCCGGAGATCCAGAGCCGCGTGTTCGACCCGTTCTTCACGACCAAGCCGGTGGGCAAGGGGACGGGCCTCGGGCTCTCGATCAGCCATGGTATCGTGGAGCGCCACGGTGGCCGGATCTGGGTGGAGTCGGCTCCGGGGCGCGGCACGCGCTTCGTGGTCGAGCTTCCGCTCGACGCCGGGCCGGCCGAAGAATAGTTGCAGTAACGCTGCAAATTCATGTAGGATCGGGCCATGGCCTTCCCCGACGCGTCGCCCGCCGACGGACGCGCGGCACGCGGCGCGCGCACGCGGGCCGTCATGGTCGATGCGCTGCTCGATCTGCTCGAACGCGGCGTCGTGCGGCCCACGACCGCGGAGATCGCGCAGGAGGCGGGCGTCTCCGAGCGCTCGGTGTTCCAGCACTTCGCCGACCTCGACTCGCTCTTCGCGGAGGTCGCCGACCGCCAGATCGAGCGCATCTCGCGCGAGCTTCCGCTCCTGCTGGAGGACGGTCCTCTCGCAGCCAGGATCGCGGCGTTCGTGACGCGGCGCTCGACGCTGTACGAACGCGTCGCACCCGTGCGGCGCGCCGCCCTGCTCCAGGAGCCCTTCTCCAAGGCGATCTCCGGACGGCTCGCTTGGCTCCGCCGCACGCTCCGCGCGGAGAGCGCGCGCGCTTTCGCACCCGAGCTCGCGCGTCAAGGAGCGGCGTCGCGGCGCGCATCGCTCGACGCGCTCTGGGCGGCCACGAGCTGGAGCGCGTGGGAGGTTCTCCGGCGACACGCAGGCCTGTCGCGTTCCCGGTCGGAGCGCGCGCTGGCGCGATCGATCTCCGTCCTCGTCGCTCCCCCCGGCGGCGAGGCAGCCCCAGGAGAACACCCATGGGACGCAAGATCCTCTTCATCACCACCGATCAGCAGCGCTACGATTCGCTCGGCTGCAACGGCGGAACCATCGCGCGGACGCCAGTCGCCGACCGCCTCGCGGCGCAGGGGCTGAACTTCCGGCGCGCGCACAACCAGAACGTGGTGTGCATGCCCGCGCGCTCGACCATGATCACCGGGCAGTACGTGCGCACGCACGGCGTCGTCGCGAACGGGATCCCGCTCCCCGCCGATGCCCCGAGCGTGGCGGCCTGGCTGCACGAGAAGGGGGGCTACCGCACGGCCCTGCTCGGAAAGGCGCACTTCGAGCCGGCGTTCGACCCGAAGGGGCGCTGGCGCGAGAACACGCTCGGCCGCGACGGGTCGACGGGGCCGTACCGGGGATTCGAGCACCTCGAGCTCGCGATGCACGTTCCGCTCGCGAACTGGCACTACTCGCGCTGGCTGCGCGAGCGGTTTCCCGACGAGGTGAAGGGTTTCGCTCCGCTCCTCTCGGGGTCGGGAGGCGGCGAGACCGGCGCGCCCGAGGTCGCGTACAACCCGATTCCGCGCGAGCACTACCACACCGACTGGGTGGCCGATCGCACGCTGGCGTTCCTCGACTCCCTGCGGGCCGACGAAGACTGGTTCGTGTGGATGAGCTTTCCCGACCCGCACCACCCCTGGGACCCGCCGGCGTCGGAGGCGAAGCGTGTGCCGTGGCGCGAGCTCGACCTGCCGCCGGGCCACCCGGGGACGAACGAGAAGATCGTCGAGATCCTCTCCCAGAAGCCGCGACACTGGCTGGCGTGGTGGGAAGGGCGCTTCCCGAACATGGAGGGCGGGCCGCCCGGCTTCGTGCCATCGAAGCTCACGCACGACCAGATCCGCGAGGTGAACGCGCTCGTGCACGTGGAGAACGAGCTGATCGACGAAGCGTGCGGGCGCGTGCTGCGCCGGATCGCGGAGCGCGGCTGGGAACCCGACACCGACGTGTTCTTCACGACGGACCACGGCGAGCTCCAGGGCGACTTCGGCCTGCTGTACAAGGGCCCCTATCACGTCGACGCGCTGATGCGGATCCCGTTCCTCTGGCGTCCGGCGCCGAGCGCGGGAGTCGCGCCGGCGGAGATCCACGAGCCCGTGGGTCAGCTCGACCTCGCGCCGACGTTCTGCCGCATCGCAGGCGTGCCGGCCGCGGACTGGATGCAGGGCGAGCCGCTGCCGACCGCGCCCGGCTCGGGACGCGAGCGCGTCATCACGGAGTGGGACAGCCAGTTCGACCTCTGCGGGATGCACCTGCGGACGCTCTACCGCGCCGGCATCGTCTGCACCGTGTACGAGCCCAGCACACGGGACGTGGGCTTCTCCGCGCAGGGCGTGCTGCGCTTCCAGGGCTGGAAGGGCTCGCCGCCGGACGTCGTCTACGACGGCACCGAAGGCGAGCTCTACGACCTCGAGAACGACCCGCTGCAGTGGCGCAACCTGTGGAGCGACCCGGCGTGGCAGAGGCGGAAGCGCGAGCTGGTCGCGGATCTGCGCGAGCACCTCCCGCCGGCGCGGAGCCCCGCGCTCCGCGTCGAGGCGCCGGCCTAGATGCGCGCCCGGACACGAAGTGCATGCGGCGCGATGGCGGTGCTCTCGCTGTGCGGGATCTCGACGCTCGGGTGCGACCGGATCGTCGACGCGCAGATCGAGCGCGGCCTCACGCGCGACCGGACGTCGATCCTGCGGGCGCCGGGGCTTCACGTCGAGCTGTGCGGCACCGGGTCGCCGTTGCCGGATCCGGACCGCGCCTCGGCGTGCACCGCGGTCGTCGCCGGCGGACACCTGCTCCTCTTCGACGTCGGCCCCGGCGCCTGGAAGCAGGTCGATCTGGAGGATCTCCCGACGTCCGCGCTCGCCGTGGTCTTCCTCACGCACTTCCACTCCGACCACATCGGCGATCTCGGCGAGGCCGTCACGCAGAGCTGGATCGCCGGACGCACGGAGCCGCTCGACGTGATCGGGCCGCCGGGTACGGCCGAGGTCGTCGCCGGCTTCGCGCAGGCCTACGCGGCCGACGCCCGGGCGCGCGTCGCGCACCACGGCGAGGCGGCGCTTCCACCCGCCGGTGCGACCGCGGTGGCCCACGAAGGCCCGGCTCTCGAGGGCGTGGACGCGGAGCCCGTGGTCGTCTGGGAGCGAGACGGCGTCCGCGTGCTGATGTTCCCGGTCGATCACCGACCGGTGTCGGGAGCCGTGGGCTACCGCATCGAGTACGCCGGCCGCTCGGTCGTGGTGTCGGGTGACACGCGGAAATCGGCGAGCGTCGAGCGCGCGGCACGGGGGACGGACCTGCTGATCCACGAAGCGCTCGAAGCGAACGCGGTCCACCGCGCCTCGAGGGTCGCGGCCCGCATCGGCCAGGAACGCCTCGCGAAGCTCGCCAACGACATTCCGGGCTACCACACGACGCCCGTCGAGGCGGCGGAGGTCGCGCAGGCGGCGGGTGCGAAGAAGCTCGTGCTCACGCACCTGGTGCCCGCGCCGCGCAACTGGTTCATGCGGCGCATGTTCCTCTCCGGAACGGCCGGCGTGTACGACGGCGAGATAGTGCTCGGCGAGGACGGGATGCGGTTCGACCTGCCGCCTGCCCCCTGAGCCCGCGCCACCCTATTCGCCCTCGGGAATGCGCTCGTGGATGTAGTGCGTCACGCGCGGCGGTGAAGCCCCCCGGTGGAACGCCAGCGCGATCGCCTGGAGGTCGCGGTCGGCGAACGAGACGCGCTCGTGCTGCCGCAGGTGCTCGACCCAGGACTCCACGTCGAACGACTCGAGATAGCGGCCCGGTCGCGCCGCATCGACGAACAGCCCCCAGCGCAGGGCGCCGTCGCGGAGCCGCACCTGCGAGAGCGCGCGCATCGCGCGGGCGAACGCCTGCGCCTGCGCGGGATTGATCTCGTATTCGACCGTCACGAGCACGGGGCCACGGTCGTGCTCGAGCACGCCGACGACCTCCGGCGCGTTCCAGCGCGGGTCCGGCGTGAGGTCGAGGTCGGGGCCTTCGGGCAGGCGGAAGCGGAGCGTGGCCACGCGACCGAGCGCGAGGGTCGCCGCAGCGAGCGCGAGCGCGCTCGGGATGTCGAGCGCGGTCGCGACGGCTCCCCAGAGGGCGCTGCCGAGCGCGAGGCCCCCGAACACGACCAGCAGATGCACGGCCATCGCACGCGCGCGCACCCAGGAGTGCACCGCGGTCTGCGCAGCGACGTTCAGCGTCGCGAGGAGCGACAGCCATGCGCCGCCCCCGAGGACGAGCGCCGGCGCGACGGCGACGATCCGCGGAACGCCGGCGAGGACGAGCAGCGCCGCGGCATAGGCAAGCGCGCCCAGCGTGACGAGGCGGTCGGCCGAGAGCGCACGCCGGAGCCGCGGGAGCGCGATGGCCCCGGCCACGGCGCCGGCACCGAAGAACCCGAGGAGCGCGCCGTAGCCCGAGGGGCCCAGGCCGAGCGTCTGCCGCGCGAAGAGCGGGAGGAGCGCCCACAGCGCGCTTCCGCCGAGCATGAACGTCGCGCCGCGGACGAGCACGGTCTTCAACCCAGGACTGTGTCGGACGTAGCGGACGCCGGCGCGCATCGCACCCACCAGGTGCTCGGGCGGGAGCTGGGCCTCGCTCGCGGGCCGCTCCCAGCGCAGCAGCACTGCGATGACGGCCAGGAAGGAGGCTGCGTTCAACAAGAAGGTGGGTCCGGGTCCGGCCGCGGCGACCACGATCCCGCCGATGGCCGGGCCGACCGCCCGGGCGACGTTCATCGCCATGCCGTTCAGCGACACCGCAGCCGGGAGCTCGCTTCGCGGCACGAGCTCGGGCGTGATCGCCTGCCACGCCGGCGCGTTCAGCGCGCTGCCGACGCCCATGGAGGCCGTGAGGGCGAGCAGGACGCCCGGCGTCGTCCACCCCGCGAGCGTGAGCGCCCCGAGCGCCGCCGCCGCGAGCAGCATCCACGCCTGGGTGAAGACGAGCAGCCGTCGGCGATCCACGACGTCGGCGAGCGCGCCGGCCGGGAGCGCGAGCAGGAAGAAGGGAAGATTCGAGGCGGCCTGCACGAGCGCGACCGTGAGCGGGCGCGGTGCGAGGGACGTCATGAGCCAGCTCGCGCCCACGTCCTGCATCCACGTTCCGAGCGCGGATGCGACGGTCGCGATCCAGAGCGCCCGGAACACCGGTCGCCGGAGAGGTCCCCACGCTCCGGACGGAGGCGATGATTCGTCGCGAGCCGGCGCCGCCTGTGCCATCGGGACGCAGGATCACACATCGCGGCTAGAATGGTCTTCTCGGGCGAGGGGACGCGTTGGTCGACTTCTTCATCGAGCGCCCCATCTTCGCGACCGTCCTCGCGATCCTGATCACGCTGGCGGGCGCGGTGTGCATCCCGCTCCTCCCGATCGCCCAGTTCCCGCCGATCACGCCCCCCACCGTGCAGATCGCCGCCACCTATACCGGCGCGAGCGCAGAGGTCGTCGAGAGCTCCGTCACGGTTCCCATCGAGCAGCAGGTGAACGGTGTGGAGGGCATGATGTACATGTCCTCGAACAGCTCCAACGATGGGAGCATGAGCGCCACGGTCACGTTCGAGGTCGGCTACGACCTGAACATCGCCGCCGTGGACGTGCAGAACCGCGTCCAGATCGCCCAGCCGCAGCTCCCCGAGGAGGTGCAGCGTGAGGGCGTCCGCGTGACGAAGCAGTCGACCGACCTGACGCTCGTCGTGAACCTCATCTCGCCCGACGGCTCGCGCGACAGCCTCTTTCTCAGCAACTACGCCGGGATCAACGTCACCGACCGGTTGAAGCGCCTGCCGGGGGTCGGGCAGGTGACGCAATTCGGTGAGCGGCGCTACTCGATGCGCGTCTGGCTGCTCCCCGCGCAGCTGGCGAAGCTCGGGATCGATGCGCAGGACGTGATCGCCGTGCTGCGCGAGCAGAACCAGCAGGTCGCCGCGGGCGCGATCGGGCAGCCGCCGGCGCCGAAGGGCCAGCAGTTCCAGTACACGCTCACCGCGAAGGGGCGCCTCTCCAACGCCCAGGAGTTCGGGGAGATCGTGGTGCGGACGCGCCCCGACGGCTCGGTGCTCCGCCTGAAGGACGTCGCCCGCGTCGAGCTCGGCGCGGAGAGCTATGGGAGCTTCAGCCAGCTCGGGCGGCTGCCGTCGACGGGCATCGGCGTCTACTCCCTTCCCAGTGCGAACGCGCTCGACGTGGCGAAGGCCGTGCGCGCCGAGATGGACCGCCTCTCGCAGCGCTTCCCTTCCGGTGTGCAGCACGCGATCATCTACGACACCACGCTCTTCGTCACGGAATCGGTGAAGGAGGTGCTCTCGACCCTGATCGAGGCCATGGCGCTCGTCTTCATCGTGGTCTTCGTGTTCCTCCAGAGCTTTCGCGCCACGCTGATCCCGGCGATCACGGTCCCCGTGTCGCTCGTCGGGACGTTCGCGTTGATGCGGGCGCTCGGCTTCTCGATCAACACCCTCACGCTCTTCGGGCTCGTGCTCGCGATCGGTCTCGTCGTCGACGATGCGATCGTGGTGGTGGAGAACGTCGAGCGCACCCTCGCGGAGAAGAAGCTGTCGCCGAAGGAGGCGACGAAGCAAGCGATGCGGGAGGTCACGGGACCGATCGTCGCCATTTCGCTGGTGCTGATGGCCGTGTTCCTGCCCGTCGCGTTCCTGCCGGGGACGACCGGGCGGCTCTATCAGCAGTTCGCCCTCACGATCGCGTGCTCGGTCGCGATCTCAGCCGTGAACGCGCTGACGCTCTCGCCCGCGCTCTGCGCGCTGCTCCTGCGCCCGAAGGGTCCCTCGCGCGCCTGGTTCTTCCGGACGTTCGACCGCGTCTTCGGCGGGTTCACCGTTCTCTACGAGTGGCTCGGCCGGGTGAGCCTCGGGCGCTGGCCCCTGGTGCTCGCGGCCTTCGTCGTGCTGCTGGTCGCCACGGCCGTGCTCTACCAGCGGGTGCCCACGGGCTTCGTGCCGCCCGAGGACCAGGGCTACTTCATCGTGAGCGGGCTGCTCCCCGACGGAGCGTCCCTCGAACGCACCGAGCACGTGACGAACGAGATCCTCGACGTCCTGCTCGCGACGCCCGGCGTACGCAACGTGGTCGTGATCGGCGGCTTCAATGTGCTGCTCGGCACCCAGACACCGAACGCGTTGGCCTGCTTCGCCGTGCTCGATCCCTGGCGCGAACGCTCGTCTCCAGAGCTCCGGCTGCAGGGCATCCTCGGCCACGCACGGCCGAAGCTCGCCGCCATCCCCGACGGGCTCGTCGCGGCGTTCAACCCGCCGCCGATCCGCGGGCTGGGGTCGACGGGCGGCTTCCAGCTCCAGGTGGAGGACGTCGCCGGCGGCAGCCTGACGAACCTGGCGCGCGAGACGCAGGCGATCATCGACGAGGGCAACCGGTCCGGCGTCGTCACCGGGCTCGTGTCCACCTTTCGGGCCAACGTTCCGCAGTACGCGATCGACATCGACCGCACGAAGACCAAGACGGTCGGCCTCGCGCTCACCGACGTGTTCGCGGCGCTGCAGACCTATCTCGGCGGCTACTACGTGAACGACTTCAACCGCTTCGGGCGCGTGTATCGCGTCTTTGTGCAGGCAGAAAGCGAAGCCCGCGCGCGGCCGGAGGACGTGTCGCAGCTGTACGCGCGGAACGCGACGGGGGACATGGTGCCCCTGGGGACGCTCGCGACCGTGAAGCCGATCGTCGGACCGCAGACCATCTCGCACTACAACCTCTTCCGGACCGCGGCGATCAACGGCGAGGCGGCGCCTGGCAGGAGCTCGGGCGAGGCGGTCGCGGCGGTGGAGGCGATCGCGGATCGCGTGCTGCCGGAGACGATGGCCTACGAATGGACGGGGATCGTGTATCAGGAGCTGAAGGCGGGGGGCAGGCGCCCGTGATCTTCGCGCTCGCCCTGCTCGTCGTGTTCCTGTGTCTCGCGGCGCTCTACGAGAGCTGGAGCCTGCCGTTGACGGTGATGCTGGTCGTGCCGCTCGCCGTGTTCGGCGCTCTCGCCGCGGTTGCGCTGCGCGGGCTCTCGAACGACGTGTTCTGCCAGATCGGGCTCGTGGTGCTGGTGGGCCTCGCCAGCAAGAACGCGATCCTCATCGTCGAGTTCGCGAAGGTCCTGCACGAGGGCGGCGCGTCGCTCGTCGACGCCGCGACGCGGGCCGCCCGGGTGCGGCTGCGTCCGATCCTCATGACCTCGCTCGCCTTCATCCTCGGCGTGCTGCCGCTCGTCGTCGCACGGGGCGCGGGCGCGGCCGCCCGACACTCGCTCGGTACCGCGGTGTTCGGCGGCATGATCGCCGCGACCTTCCTGTCGCTCCTGGTCGTGCCCGTATTCTTCGTGGTGGTGGAAGGCATTCGCGAGCAGCTGAACCGTGACCGCCGGAGGGCTGCGCCCTAGCGCTTCCGAAGGACGTGTCCGCGTCTTCCGGGCGGGCCGCCTACGAGCCCGCGGCCCGCTGCGGCGCAGGGGCGGACCTCGCCTCCTCCGCAGCGGCCGGAGCGGAAGCCGGCCCCGAGACCGGCTTCCCGTCCACGTCCACGGTCTGCGCGGCGACCTTCATCCCCGGGCGCGCCTGCTGGAGGTGGTCGACGAGGACGCGCTCCCCGGCCGCCAATCCGGACTGGATCACGCGCATCCCGCCGACGCGCTGCGTCGGCACCACCGTGCGGCTCTGCACGGTGCCGTCGTCCTGCACGACGAGGACGTAGCTGCCCCCCTGGTCGGCGAGGATCGCCTGCTCGGGCACCAGCAGCGCCTTCTCGTCCTGCCCCATGAGGAGGCGCACGTTGGCGTACTGGCCGGGAAGGAGGATCTTCTCCGGGTTCGGAACCACGACCCGCACGCGCACGGTGCCGGCCTTCGGATCGACCGTGTTGTCGACGAAATCGATCCGCCCGACGTGGGGATGGACCGTGCCGTCCGCCAGCACGAGCTGCGCCTCGATCTGGTCGCGCGGCAGGAACTCGCCCTCGCTCCGCTTCTTCAGGACCTCGAGCCGCTCGCGGTCGGGCGCGCCGAAGTAGACGTAGATCGGATCGAGCTGCACGAGGTTCGTGAGCACCGTGTCGCCGCCGGCACCCACCAGGTTGCCGACGTCGACGCGCAGCTTTCCGACGCGACCCGCGAACGGCGCACGCACCTCGGTGTAGGAGTAGTCGAGCTGGGCCTTGTCGAGCGCCGCCTGCGCCTCGCGCACCCCGGCCGCGGACTCGTCGCGTGTCGCAGTCGCCTTGTCGAGCGCCGCGCGGCTCGACACGTCACTGCGCGCGAGCGCGGAGATCCGCGCGAAGTCGTGCTGGGCCACGGCGTACGCGGCCTGCGTGCGGGCCAACACCGCCTTCGCCTTGTCGAGCGCGGCCTTGTACGGGGCCTGCTCGATCACGAAGAGCAGATCGCCCTCCTGGACGTCGGCGCCCTCCTCGAACGGAGCCTTCACGAGGAACCCGGGCACGCGCGCACGCAGGTCGACGGTCTTCACGGCCTCCGTGGCGCCGGTGTGCTCGAGGTAGAGCGGCACCCCGGACTGGATGACGGGCACGACCTTCACGGTCAGGGGGGTGGCATCGGGGGTGGCGCCGCTGCGCTCGCACGCCGCGAGCGCCGCGGCGAGGGCGGCGAAGGCGAGCCTGGCGGAGCGGACCGGAGCGCGGGCCATCGCGGGCCTCCGGGTCCGAGCATACGCGGGATCGCCGCCGCGTCGAAGCGGGCGTCGACCTGCGCGCGTCGGAGCGGTTAGAATGGCGGACCGGGTCACCCAAAGGAGCCTCCCATGCGTCTCGGCCTCACCGCCGGCTATTCGGGTCAGCAGATGTCCGTCAACATGGACCTCGTCCTCGAAGCGGAGCGCCTCGGATTCGACTCCGTCTGGACCGCCGAGGCGTATGGCTCCGATGCCGTGACGCCGCTCACCTGGATCGGCGCGCGCACCACGAAGATCCGGCTCGGCACCGCGATCATGCAGATGCCGGCGCGGACGCCTGCGATGACGGCCATGACCGCGATGACGCTCGATGCGATGTCCGGCGGTCGGTTCATCCTCGGCCTCGGACCGTCGGGACCGCAGGTGGTGGAGGGCTGGCACGGCGTCCCGTACGGCAAGCCGCTGACGCGCACGCGCGAGTACGTGACGATCATCCGGCAGATCCTGGCGCGCGAGGCGCCGGTCGAGTTCAAGGGCGAGCACTACCAGATCCCCTACACCGGACCCGGCGCGTCCGGTCTCGGCAAGCCGCTGAAGAGCATCCTGCACGGGCGCAAGGATCTGCCGATCTACACCGCGTCGATCGGCCCGAACGGGGTCGCCTGCAGCGCCGAGGTGGCCGACGGTCTCATCCCGGTGTGGATGAACCCGGAGCGCATGGACCTCTTCCAGCCCGACCTGGCGAAGGGCTTCGCCAGGGCGAACGAGTCGCGCAAGAAGGCCGGCCTTCACGAGAAGAGCCTCGCCAACTTCGACATCGCGCCGTTCGTGACGTGCATCCTCGGAGATGACGTCGAAAAGTGTCGGATGCCGGTGAAGGGCATGCTCGCGCTGTACATCGGCGGCATGGGCGCCCGCGGCAAGAACTTCTACAACGACTACGCGAAGCGCCTCGGCTACGAAGAGGTGGCGGTCAAGATCCAGGACCTCTACCTCGCCGGGAAGAAGGCCGAGGCCCTGGCGCTCGTGCCCGACAAGCTCGTCGACGAGATCGCCCTCCTCGGGCCGAAGGAGCGCATCCGCGACCGCGTGCAGGCGTGGAAGGCGGGCAAGGTCCCGACCCTGCTGATCGGCTCGGGCCAGCCCGAAGCGCTGCGCGTGCTCGCGGAGTGCTGCCTCTAGGGAGCCATGACCCCCGAAGAGCGCGCCCGCATCGTCGCCCTCGACAAGCGCAGGGTGTGGCACCCGTACACGCCCATGGGCACGTACCGCTCCGAAGTCGAGCCGCTCGTCGTCGCCCGCGCGTCGGGCGCGCGGCTGTACGACGCCGACGGGCGTTCGTATCTCGACGGGAACTCCTCGTGGTGGGTGTCCTCGCTCGGCCACGGGCACCCGCGCCTCGTCGCGGCGCTCGAGCGCCAGGCGCGAGCGCTCTGCCACACGTCGCTCGCGGGTGTGACGCACGCCGGCGCTGCGGAGCTGGCCGACGCCCTCTGCCGGGTCGCCCCCCGCGGCCTCGAGCACGTCTTCTTCAGCGACGACGGCTCGACCGCGGTCGAGGTCGCGATGAAGCTCGCGCTCCAGTACTGGGCGCAGAACGGGCGGCCCGGGCGGCGCCGCTTCGTCGCCCTGGACGGCGCCTTCCACGGCGAGACGCTCGGTGTGACGGCGCTCGGCGGCGTGGAGGTGTTCCGGCGCCCCTTCGCGGGGGTGCTGCTCGAGTGCGTGCACGTGCCGTCGCCGGCGGAGACGGGGGAATACGAGCGCGCGTTCGACGCGCTCGCGCGCGTCGTACGCGAGGGGGCGGACACGCTGGCCGCCGTGGTGCTCGAGCCGCTCGTGCAGGGCGCCGCCGGCATGCGGATCTACGACGCGGCCTACCTCCGCGCAGTCCGCGCGCTCTGCGACGAGCACGACGTCTTCCTGGTGGCGGACGAAGTCTTCGCCGGCTACGGCAGGACGGGCAGGATGTGGGCCTGCGATCACGCCGGGGTGTCACCCGACCTGCTCTGCACCGCGAAGGGCTTCTCCGGCGGCATGCTGCCGATGGCCGCGACGCTGGTCTCGCCCCGCATCTTCGACGGCTTCCTCGGCGCCCCGGAGCGCGCGTTCTACTACGGCCACTCCTTCTGCGGCAACCCCCTCGGCGCCGCGATCGCGCGCGAGGTGCTGCGCGTGTTCGAGGAGGAGGGCGTGATCGAGGGCACGCGCGCGCGCGGGGAGCGCATCGCGAAGGCCTTCGCCGAGATGGCCGGCGTTCCGGGTGTGGTCCGCACGCGCTCGCTCGGCATGATCGGCGCGCTCGATCTCGCTGGCGGCGACGGATATCTCGACCGTGCGGGCTGGCGCGTGTACGACGAGGCGCGCCGCCGCGGCGCATACCTGCGCCCGCTGGGCAACGTGGTGTACGTCGCCCCGCCGCTGAACATCCCCGACGCCGACCTGGACGAGCTCCTCGCCATCGTCCGCGAGAGCGTCGCCGCGGTCTAGACACCCGGGGTGGCTCCTGCGCCGCATCCGCCATCAGCTCGTCCGCGCCCACGCTCTCGGGGCCACGACCTTCGCGGTGCGCGCGTTCCAGCCACGAGAGGACGCGTTCGTTCTGCGGCGTCGCCAGGCCGTGACGCGCGCCCAGCGAGATGATCCGGCGGTGGTAGCCGTCGCCCTCCAGCGCACGGCGGTCGCGCAGGGCGGCCCAGATCTGGTTGTACACGGGAAGGCGTCGAACGCTCGTGCCGTGCGCCAGGGAATCGCGCTGGAAGGCGATCTCCTCGTCGAGGGAGCGGTCGCGCCCGTCGCAGCTCCGGGCGACGATGCCCGCCGCGGCGAGCACGGCACGTGCCTCTTCGAGGAGGCGCGCCTTCGTCTCCACGAACGCACGCGTGGCATGCTGGTCCGGGGGGACGAGCGCGTTCGGCGCGCTCATCAGGTTCACGCAGAGCTTGAGCCACTTGTCCTCGCCGATGCGCGAGGACGTACCCACGTCGAGGCCGGCATCCGCGAGGTCCGTGGCGAGCGCGGCGGCCTCCGGCCCGACGCCCTCGGGATGGCGTCCCACGACTGCGCGCCCGCGCCCGAGGGCGCGCACCGCGTTCGGCGCGGTGCGGGTGCAGGTCTGGCGCCAGACCACGCCGAGGACGCAGCGCACGTGGCGTGCGAGGGTGGCCTCGTTGTCGACGTCGTTCTGCACGCAGGCGATCGGGACGTCCGGGAAGGCGCGCGCGAGGACCGGGACGAGCGCTGCGGTGTCGGGTGCGCGTACGCACAGCAGCACGACGTCCGGTCGTGGCAAGGCGGCCGCCGCGTCGATCCCCATGCTGGCCGCCGCGCGGGCGCGCACGAGCTCGCCGGAGCCCGGATCTTCGAGCAGGAGTCCCTCGCGTTCGATCGCCGCCGCCGCGAGGGCGCTGCGCACGAAGAACCGCACGTCTCGCCCCGCGGCCGCGAGGCGCGTGCCCGCCGCGAGGCCTACGGCTCCGGCGCCGACGATCGCGATCGCGCGGGTTGCCGCCGCGCTCATCGTCGCTGGCCGAGCGTCGCCGTCGCGTGCACGGGCTGGCCGTCGCGCAGCACCACGATCTCGACGCGCTGCCCGGCGCGCGCGCCGAACAGGAGCGCCGAGAACTCCTCGAGGTTCGCGACGGGCGTGCCGTCGAAGGCCACGATCACGTCGCCGCCCCGCAGGCCTGCGAACTCGGCCGGGCTGCCGGGCCGGACGGCCTGCAGGCGCACGCCGCGCACGGGCGCGCCGCCGAACTCGGGCACCGTGCCGAGGTACGGTCCATAGCCCGGGCCCGCGGCAGGCTGGGCGCCGCCATGCCCCGTCGGCGCCTCGATCCGCGCCTCCGGACGGTGCGGCGCGGCCAGCAGGGCCGCCGCCGTGCGGTACACCGCGCCGACGACGGCCGCCTCGCCCGCCGCATCGATCCACGCGGCGTCGTCGTCGGGGGTGTGGTACTGCGGGTGCGTCCCCGTGAAGAAGAAGAGCACGGGGATCCGCTGCGCGTAGAACGAGGTCTGGTCGGAAGGGCCCGCGGCGCCCTCCTCGAAGACGGCCGTGAGGCCGGTCTCGCGGGCCGCGCGCTCCACCAGCGGGCGGAACGCGGGCGACGTCTCGGCACCGAACACCGTGATGCGTCGGTCGCGCAGGCGGCCGATCATGTCGAGGTTGATCATGGTGATCGTATCGGCGAGCGGCCACGCCGGGTCGCGCGCGTACTGCGCCGAGCCGACCAGGCCCGCCTCCTCGCCCGTGAACGCCACGAGCAGGAGGGTCCGGGGCGGAGGCGGGGAGGCGCCGAATGCGCGCGCAAGCGCGAGCAGGCCGGCGGTCCCCGAGGCGTTGTCGTCGGCCCCGTTGTGGATCTCGCCGCGGCGATCGGGCGCCAGCGACCCGTACTCGCCGCGGCCGAGGTGGTCGTAGTGGGCGCCGACCACGACCGCCTCGCGCGCGCGCGCGGGATCGCTCCCGCGGCGGATGCCGATCACGTTCTCCACGGCGCCGAGCCGCCGGTCGATCCTGACGCGCACTGCGACGCCGACGCGTTCGAGCGGCCCCGACGCCGGGCGGCCGGTCGCGTCGACCTGCGCCTGGCGCTCGAGGAGCGACGGACCGCCCGCCGCCGCGACGATCCGCTCGGCGGTCGCGCGCGACACCTCGAGGGCGATCGCGTCGCCGGCCTGCAGGGTCGGGTTCACGCCGTTCGCACGCGCCACGAGCGCGTCCGGCGCCGCAGCGGCGGACGGCGCCACGAGGACCGCCACGGCGCCGTGTCGGCGCGCGTTCAGGGCCTTGTAGGCGCGCGACAGATAGACGACGCGCTCGTTCCCCGAGAGCGGGCTCGGGTCCGCCGGACGATCGTCGAGCACGAGCGCGATCTTGCCCGCGACGTCGAGCCCGGCGTAGTCGTCCCAGGCGCCGTCGGGCGTGGTGATGCCATAGCCGGCGAAGACGACGCCGCCCGCGGCCGCGCCGTCGGCGCTCGCGAGCACGGGCTCGAAGTCGCGCCCGCGCGCGAGCGCCACGCCGTCCAGGCTGAGCTCCGCGTCCGCGACCTCGAGCGCGACCGGCATCTCGAAGCGCTGGAAGAAGGTGCCGTCCTTCGCGCCCGGCTCGAGACCTGCGGCTGCGAAGCCCTCGGCCACGTACGCAGCGGACGCCTCGAGTCCCGCCGTGCCGAGACCCCGACCTTCCCGCGTGTCGGCTGCGAGCCAGTCCACGTCCGCAGCGATGTGCGCGTCGTCGATCGGAGGCGGCGTCGGGAGAGGATCGCGCCAATGGGGTCCCGCACCGCAGGCGAGCGCGGCTGCGGCGACCGCGAGCGGCAGGCGGAAGCGGCACGCCGCGGAGACCAGGCTGGTCAGGGCCGCTCGCACCAGGCACGGATCGCCTCGAGGCTCCCGCTCACCATGTCCGTGGCGATGCGCCTCATCTCGAAGCGGTCGACCACGCCGCCCACGACGGGTACGGAGCTCGACGCGACGATGCGCAGGCCGAGGCGCGTGCGCGCGCCCGCGTCCTCGCGGAGCAGGGTGTAGGTCTCGTCGAAGTGGAGCTGCCCGAGGTCGATCAGCGATCGCAGGCGCTCGCCCGGGACGACTTCGATCGGGCGATCCAGGAGGACGGTCGGGACGCCGCCCTGGCGGTAGCGCCAGCGGACGGTCTGGCCCGGCTTCGGATAGTCCGCCGGCGCATCGACCGCGCCCTCGTTCCCATTGGCCGCGTCCCAGCCCACCACCTCGGCCGGATCCGTGAGAGCGCGCCAGACCCGCGGCCGGTCGCGAGCGATCAGCGTGGACATGGCGACCGTGATCACCTGCTCCCCGCGGCCTCCGTCCCCTTCACGCCGCGGACTGTAACACGCGACCCACGCGCTTCGGCGCGGCGGATCTCGGATACGCTTCGCGCGACCGGACCGGGGAGGAGGTGGGCGTGAGCGAGGAGATCCACCGCGGCGGCTGCCACTGCGGGCGCGTGGCGTTCGAGGCGACCGGGCCGCTGCGCCAGGTATCGCAGTGCAACTGCTCCATCTGCGCGAAGAAGGGGTATCTGCACTGGATCATCCCACGCGAGCGCTTCCGGCTCCTCACGCCGGAGTCCGCGCTCGCGACCTACCGGTTCAACACCGGCGTCGCGCAGCACCACTTCTGCCGGACCTGCGGCATCGCGTCGTTCTACGTACCGCGTTCCGATCCCGACAAGGTCGACGTGAACGCGCGCTGCGTGGACGGGATCGACCTCGACGCGCTCGAGGTGGTTCCCTTCGACGGACGGAACTGGGAAGAGGCGTTCCGCCGCGAGCGGGGGTGAGCCGCGACGGGCCGCGGGGCGTTCTGCCCTGCGCTGCGGCAGAGTGGGCGTGGCGCTGCACCGCGACCGGGCAGGGCGCCCGGTCGAGCGCCCGGAGCGCGCACGGCACGCGGGCACGCGTCTTGCTGATCGAAGGGCAATGACCAGCGTCCGGCTGCCGCGAATGCCTGCCCGCATGACGACGCGTGACGCAGGCTTCCTCTACCTCGAGCGGCCGCATGCGTTGCTGCACATCGGGTGCGTGGCCGTTCTCGAGGGCGCGCCGCGCCTCGACGCGATCGGGCGGCACATCGAAGCGCGGCTCCCGCAGCTCCGTCGGTACGCGCAGCGGGCGGTGTTCGTGCCGCTCTCCCTCGGTCACCCGAGCTGGGAGGACGATCCGGGCTTCGAGGTGCGCGAGCACCTGCACCGGTGGGCGCTCCCGAGCCCGGGCGGGGAGCACGAGCTCGCGGAGCTGGTGGCGGAGCTGCTCGCGCAGCCGCTCGACCGCGACCGGCCGCTCTGGGAGATGCACCTCATCGAGGGCCTCGACGGCGGCCGCTCGGCGCTCTTCCAGAAGGTGCACCACTGCATGATCGACGGGATGGCCGGAGCGCAGCTGCTCGAGCACCTGCTCGACGCGCGGCCGGAGACGGGGGAGCCGCGTCCGCTGCGAGCGGCGGCCCCGCCCGTTCCCGGCGCGCTCGAGCGCGTCGGCCGCGCCGTCGGCGACACACTCTGGGGTCGCGTACGGACGGCGGCTCGGCTCGCCGACGCGGTCCGCCGTCCGGGCCAGGTGCGCGAAGCGATGGGCAGGCTACGCAATGCGGCGTGGTCTGCGCTGCGTCTGGCGCAAAGCGACGTACCGGAGATGCCGTGGAACGCGCCGATCGGAGCGCGGCGGAAGCTCCACTTCACGCGGCTGCCGATGGAAGGCGTGCGCCGCATCCGCGCGCTCCGGGGCGGCACGGTGAACGACGTGGTGCTCACCGTGCTCGCCGGAGGCCTCCATCGCTACCTGCGGTCGGCCGGCATCCGGACGCGCGGTGTGGAGCTCACGGCCCTCGTGCCCGTGAGCCTCCGGACGCCGGGGGAGGCGGCGGCGATGGGGAACCGGATCTCCGCGATGCTCGTCCCCCTCGCGATCGATCCGACGAGCGAGGTGCCGCGGCTCACCGCCACGCGGGCGGTGACCGAGCGGCTCAAGAGCGACGGCTCGTGGGCGGGCATCGACTCGCTGCTCGGGGCGCTCGACGAGGTGCCTGCGCCGCTCGTGGCCGCCTTCGGCAGGAGGCTGTCGCTCGGGCGACTCGCGAACGTGATCTCCACGAACGTCCCGGGACCGCGCGAGAGCCGCTACCTCTGCGGCTCGCACGTGGACGGGCTCTATCCGATCGTTCCGATCATCGACGGGATCGGCCTCGGGCTCGCCGTCTTCTCCTACGACGGCGCGCTCCACGTGGGCCTCAATGCAGACGCCGGGTTGCTCCCCGACCTCGAGAAGCTGGGGCAGGGGATCCAGGAGGCGTTCTCGGATCTCCTCTCCGGTGTGTAGCGAGCGCTCGCCTCCGGCTCACACCATGGGCCATTCGTGCGCCCAGGGACGGACCTGCTCGTACGCCCAGGCAGCTTGCAGCACGAGATCGTCGCGGTGCCGCGGGCCGATGATCTGGAGACCCACGGGAAGCCGCGCCTTCGAGAAACCCGCCCGCACCGTCGCCGCGGGGTGCCACGAAAGGTTGAACGGAATCGTGAAGCTCGCGACGGCCGCGTCGGGGAGCTTGCGGCCCTCGAGCTCGGTCGGGAACGGGCCGCGTGCGGGCGGCGGATCGAACGGCGTGGTGGGCGTGAGCAGGAGGTCGTAGCGCTCGAATGTCTCCGCGCACCAGCGATTCAGCTCCTCGCGACGGCGCTGCGCAGCTCCCCAACGCTCGGGCGTCATCTTCCAGCCCTGCTTGACGCCCCAGATGAACGTCTTGCCGAACTCGGCCTCGCGCTCGGGCAGCAGTGCGTGGAGCTTCGCCGCTCCGTCGAAGGAGTTCACGAACAGCCAGTCGCGCCCGCCGGCGGGCGGTCCGCCCTTCGCCCACTCGAGCCGATGGCCCAGCTCCTCGAACGCGAACGCGGCCTTCTCGACCACCTCCGCGACGTCGGACTGGACGACCGCGCTGCCGAGGTCCGGCGAGTAGCCGATGCGCAGGCCCTTCGGGAGCCCGCGCAGCACCTCGCGGTAGGAGAGCCCGGGGTGCGGGAGCGACTTCGGGTCGAGGGGATGCGCGCCAACCGTCACGTCGAGATGTAGGGCGGCATCCTCCACCGTGCGCGTCAGCGGTCCGTGCCCCGCCGTGTCGATGGTGACCCAGAGCTCGTCGGGGCCGTGCGGGATGCGGCCGTAGCTGGTCTTGAGGCCGAAGCAGCCGGTGAACGTCGCGGGGAGCCGCACCGAACCGCCGCCGTCGCTGGCCGTCGCGAGCGTCACGACGCCGCCTGCGATCGCCGCCGAGGAGCCGCCGCTCGAGCCCCCGGGCGTACGCTCGAGGTTCCACGGGTTGCGCGTCTCGCCGAAGATCAGGTTCTTCGTGAGCGCGGTCCAACCGAACTCCGGTGCGTTCGTCTTGCCCACGACGATCGCTCCCGCGGCGCGCAGGCGCGACACCTGGATCGAGTCGTGCGATACGAGGTTGTGCTTGAACGGCACGGAGCCATGGCTGGTGACGAGCCCGGCCGCGTCCTCCAGGTCCTTCACGCCGAGCGGAACGCCTTCGAGCGGGCGCGCCTCGCCTCGCGCGATGCGCTCGGCGGCGGAGCGCGCGTCGGCGAGGAGCGAATCGCCGTCGCGGAGCGCGACGAAGGCGTTGAGCTTCGCATGCGTCGCGCCGATCCGATCGAGCGTCGCCTGCATGAGCTCGACGGGCGAGAGCTCGCGGCGGGAGAGCCGGCCGACGATCTCGGTGAGCGGAGACTTCAGCAGCTCGGACATGGGGCACCTCGTGATGGTGTCCCATCCTACCAGGGACGGGCCTCTCGCATACTCGTGGATTTTCGCGTCCTGCGCGCGTGCGCCCACCTGCCGCCGTCGGTTCGCCGAAACCCCCGATCTCGGCCACGCGAGGCCGTCTCTCGCCGATTTTCGTTTGACTCCGAGGCGGGAACCCGTATGATCCGCCGTCGCGCAACGGCGCGTTCACCACACGACGGAGGGTAGACACCGACATGGCAGCCAAGAAGAAGGCCGCGAAGGCAGCGGGCGGCGATCTCATCATCTCGAAGTCGCGCACGAAGGCGGCGGCGAAGAAGTGCAACGTCGGCAGCGAGTTCTATGGCGCGCTGGACAAGGCCGTGCGGAGCATGATCGCGGCCGCCGAGGCGCGCGCGGTCGGCAACAAGCGCAAGACCCTGAAGGCAGTCGACCTCTAGAGGGTCGCGGCCGGGCACGAGAAGGCCCGCGAGCGCTTCGGCTCGCGGGCTTCTTCTTCTCTCCGTTGGAGCGCGCGGTTTCAGGAGGCGAGCGCCTCCGCGCGGATCCGGTAGATGCGCAGCCCGGCGTGCAGGTGCGTGCCCACGGCGATGTACGCGAGCACGGCCTCGACGTGGCCGGTGAGCCCGGCGACGAGCGCCAGGAAGAGGCGCCCGTCGCGCCCGAGCAGGAGCCAGCGGAAGGGACCCTCACGCTCCTCCGTGTAGGGCCGCCGGAACTGCGTGCCGTACTTCTCCTTGACCAGCATCGAGAGGCTGCTGCCCGCGACCGCCGCGAAGCCGAGGACCACGGCCGAGTGGCCCGCGCCCATCGCCCACGCGTACAGGGTCATGCCGCCGATCACCGCGGCGTCGCCCATCCGGTCGAGGAGCGCGTCGTAGACGCCGCCGAAGGGCGAGTCCTGGTAGCGCACGCTCGCCAGCTCCCCGTCGACGCCGTCCATCACCGACGCGAGCTGCGCGAGCAGCCCGCCTGTCCCGGCATGGCCCACCGCGAACGACCCGCCCGCCACGAGCGTGAGCGCGAACACGGTGAGCGACATCTGCCAGGGCTTGACGTTGCGCAGCAGGAGGCGCTCCGTGATGCGGCGCGAGATCGGCCGGTTGACGTGGCGTGCGATCACTCCGTCGGCGATGCCCACCGCGCCTGCCAGGACCTTGCGCCGCGCGAGGAGGAAGTCGTCGTGGGATGCGAGCTCCTGCCAGAGCTCGGCGACCGCGAAGGTCTCGATCGGCTCCCGCCCGGCCACGAGGGTGAGGGCCTGCGCGAGCCGGCTCGCGTCGGGCGCGAGATCGTCGAGCGCGCGCGCCAGCGCGGAGGTGCCGAGAGCGAGGCCCGCGAGGACCCCGTCGGCCGACACCAGACCCCGGCCCACGCAGCGCAGTCGCCGAGGGCCGTCGCTCCCCGCTGCGGCGGGACGGGAGTCCGGCGCGCGCAGGAGCGCGACGCGGGCCGCGCCCGCATGGGCGGCCAGCGCGTCCGCCCGCAGGTCCACGGCCGCGACGATGCCACAGGATCGCGCGGCGGCGGCGACGAAGCGTGCGACGAGGCGCCGGTCGTAGTAGCAGTCGGTCCGGGCGACGAAGAAGCGCTCTTCACGGGGCAGGGCGGCCTGGGCGGCGTCGCACGTCCGCACCCGGATCTTCCGGCACGGCCCCGCGCGCAGGCTCGCGAGCGCTGCGGCGGTGGCCGCCGGGTCGCCCACGATCCAGAACTCGCGGACGCCCGCCCGCCGGAACGCGAGCACCGTCCGCTCCACCGCCGTGAGCCCGAACAGCGGTATGTGCGTTTCGCGTCCGGGGCGCGGCGCGAGCAGGAGGCAGCGGGGCTCGGTGCTACTCGGCTCCATCGTCGAGGAAGTCCTCGATGCGCGCCGCGGCCTCGTGGTCGGGCATCTGCACCGGCGGGTGCTTCATGGTGTAGGCGGAGATCGGCAGCAGCGGACCCGAGAGACGGCGCTCGCGCGCGAGCTTCACGTAGCGGACGACGTCGATCACGATGCCCGCGGAGTTCGGCGAGTCCTGGACCGAGAGCCGGGCCTCGAGCTCGATCTTCGCACCGCCGAACCCGCGCCCCTCGATTCGCAGGAAGCAGAGCTTGTTGTCGTTCTGCCAGGGCACGTAGTCGCTCGGCCCCACGTGCACGTTGTCCGCCCCGAGGTCGTACGGGATCTGGGACGTGACGGCCTCGGTCTTGCTCACCTTCTTCGACGCCAGGCGCTCGCGCGCGAGCATGTTCAGGAAGTCGGTGTTCCCGCCCGTGTTCAGCTGGTAGGTGCGGTCGATCCGGACCCCGCGGTCGACGAAGAGCCTCGCCAGCGCCCGATGCACGATCGTCGCGCCGACCTGGGACTTGATGTCGTCGCCCGCGCACGGGATGCCCGCTGCGCGGAAGCGCTCGCCCCACTGCGGGTCCGACACGATGAAGACGGGGATGCAGTTGACGAGCGAAACGCCGGTCTCAAGACACGCCTCGGCGTAGCTCTGCGCCGCCTTCGACGAACCGACGGGCAGGTAGCAGAGGAGGATCTCGGCCCCGCTCTCGCGCAGCACGCGCGCCACGTCCACCGGCGGCTCGTCCGCGACGCGGAACGCGCGCTCGGCCGGGTAGTCGGCCATGTGGGGGGCGATGCCGTCGTGCACCGGGGCCATCTGCACGATCACGGAGCGGGGCGCGATCGAGTCCCGGATGGCCGTCGTGCAATTCGGCTTCGCGAACGCGGCCTCGTGCAGCGGGCGTCCCACCTTCCGCCGGTCCACGTCGAACGCGGCCACGACCTCCACGTCGCCCGGCCGGTAGCCCCCCATCTCGAGGTGCATCAGTCCGAACGCTTCGTGTGCTTCCGGGGGGAGCGCGCGGTAGTGATCGATGCCCTGGAGGAGCGAGCTCGCACAGTTGCCGACGCCCGCGATCGCGACGCGTATGCTTCGCCCGCTCACGACGCCGAGCCTACCTGCGGCCGGACGGAACGGTCAAGGCTCGCGCCGACGCGGAAGAGGCGGTCGAGACGGACGCGGCGCAACACCTCGACCGGCGCGAGCCCGTGATCCTCCGCGAGGTGCAGGAGCCCCGCGCTCGCGACGGTCGCCGCCTTGTCGATGGCGCGCGGCGTCGACTCGGAGTCGCCGAGCGGCATCCGATCCGCCACCGCGATCTTGTTCGCGAGCGCGAGGAACGCGTAGAGGAAGCTGCGCCTCTCGTCCGGATCGAGCTCCGCGGCGGCGAGCAGGACCGCGGGCGTCTCGCTGCGCGTCGCCGGTAGCCCGGGCATCCACACCGGAAGGTGGAACGGCGTCACGTCGAGCGCGTCCGCGCCTTCGGGCAGCGCCGTGAGCTCGTCGTCGCGCAGCGACCCGTACACGGCCATGGCCTCCTCCCACGTCGGGAAGCCCATGTCCATCAGGCGGTTCGTCCTCCAGCGCAGGGCGAACTCCTCGCAGTCGCTCGGGAGCTCCCAGATCGCGCCCTGCATCAGGCGGAAGTAGTGCCAGTAGTCGCGCTCGAAGAGCCCCTGGAGGAGGCCCATCAGGGTCTCGAGATCGTCGTCGCCCCGCTTGGCGACGAGGTAGAACACGCCTTCGAGCGTCATGCCGCCGCCGGGCGGCTGCCAGTCGTCGTCGTTCGTCTTCAGATGGACGACGGCGCGCTCCTGGAGCATCAGCACGAGGAGCTCCATGTCGAGCACCTCCACCGCGCGCAGGGCGGTATCGGTGCCCGCTTCGAGGCACGCGTCGAACCAGGCGCTGAGCGCGGCGTGGTCCGGCAGGTGGCCGCGCCACGCGTCGAGATCCAGACAGGCCTGGAGCTGCTCGCCGGTGGCGTGCTCGAGGAGCGCGCCGGCGTCCGCGAGGCCGATGGCCTTCGCCGTGAAGCACAGCTCCGCCTCGGGCAGCGCGGGGATCACGGACTCGGGCGCGGGCAGCAGATCGAGGATCTCGGCGCGGTGCGCCACCGGGGTCTCGCAGAACAGGGCGATCTGGCCGGGCACGTCCAGCGCCTCGACGGCCCTGCGCGCGGCGGCGCCGTCGCGGCGGGCGAGGCTGAGGATGCGGCCGGCTTCCGTCTGCGGAGGCGGGCGGGAGGCCATCGGCCCGAAGTTAGCGCCGCGGCGGGGCGGCGTCGCCCGGTGATACCATGCGCGGTCGCTCGAGGGGCGGGGAGGCGAGAGATGTTCTGGCGCGCGTGGTGCTTCGTCGCGGGCCTGCCGCTGGGTGCCCTGGGCGCTCTGGCGGCGCAACGCTTCACCTCCGAATCCGGCGCTCCGTCGCCGATCGGCCTGGAGCTCGGCGCGCTCGCCGGCGGCGCGCTGCTCCTCGCGGTGGCGATGCTCGTGGAGCGCCGTCGCGACGACGATCACGAACGCGGCCTACACCTCGCGGTTTCAGCAGGCGTCGGCTTCGCGGCGCTGCCGGCGCTCGCTGCCGCACTCCTCGGCGTCCCGCCGGGAGGTCTCGTCCTCTTCGGCGCCGTGGTCGTGGCGCTCGGCTACTCGCTCGTGCGCGGCGCCTGGCGCCGCGGCCCCTCCGGCGGCCTACCGCGCGCGGCCGGCATCGCGGCGGCCGCCGCCGGGATCGCCGGAGTCGCGGTCGTCGCCTATCCGGTCTTCCGGGGGGGGCTCTCGCCGGCCGCCCCTGCACCCACCCCCGCACAGATGGCCGCCGTCTACGACCTCGACGCGCGCGTCGTGACGCGACCGCTCCCCCGCTGCGGCGCCACCCCCGCCGCGAAGCGGGTGCTCGCGGAGCGAGGCGCCCACCCGCGGCTCTCGCCCGACGGCGCCTACGTATGGGTCGACGCCGAGACCGCGGACGGCACGCGCCAGATCCATCGAGTGTCGGTCGCCGACGGCGCGATCGGATGCTGGACCTGCGGCGAGAAGGGCAACAACGTGCGCCCCGCGCCGTCGGACCTCGGAGCGGGCGTGCTGTTCGACACCGATCGGTGGGCCACGCTCGCCGAGCCCCTCAACACCGAGATCCAGCTGATCGGCGCGGCCCCCGAGGACGCCGGGCAGGGCTCGCGACGTCTCACGGTGTCGCCGGGGCCCGACGATCATGCTCTCTTCGGGCCGGGCTCGTCGCTCGTGGTGTGGTCGCAGGGCGGCGACGGCCGCTACGCAGTGGTGTCGGGCGCGCTGCGCTCCGGCCACGGCGGCATCCTGCTCGGGGCGGGACGCGTGCTCTACGACGGCGGGTCGCGCTGGACGGCGCCGCTCGCCTGGTCGCCCGACGCGCGGACGCTCGTCGTCGTGCGCGGCAATCCTCTGCGCCCGCTCGAAGCGAAGCTCGTCGATCCCGCGACCGGCGCCGAGGTGTCCGGCGGGCGCGACGTCCCCGGCACGGCGTCGGCTTCGTTCGACGCCGACGGCGGCTGGCTCGCGCTGCCCGCGACCGAGCGTGCGAGCGTCGCGGGCCTGCTCCCCGCGCGGCTCGGCTTCCTGGTCGCGCCGTTCGCGAACCGGGGCGGCAGCGCCGCTCCGCGCTTCAAGACCACCGCCGTCCGCGCCGGCGAGTCGTGGGGAGAAGGCGCGGGCATCGAGCTCGGCGACGACGCCGCCTGGGGCGAGCCCACGGGCGTGGCGCTCGCCCCGGACGGCCAGAGCTTCGTGCTCGGCCAGCGGCGCGCAGCCGGCGGCGGAGTCGAGGAGCGTCTGCTCCACGTCAGCCTGGACTGTGTCGCACCGGGCGGTGTATAAGCGGACGTGAGCTCGCCCACCCGAGCGGCCCCAAGGACTCTCGCGGCGCGGTGTGCCGACAGAGTCGCGAGCCTGCTGGCTCTGCTGCTCGTTTTCGGCGCCACTGCGGCTGGCGCGGATCCTCCCGAGGGCGGCGCCTCGGCTCCTTCCCCCGATCCGCCCGTCGACGCGGTGCTGGCGGACCTCCCGTTCCTCGACTCCGACGAGCCGAACCGCGTTCTGGTGGATCTGGCGCCGGAAGGCGGCCGGCCCCTGCGGATGATGCTCGACACCGGAGCGACCGATTGCATCGTCACGCCGCGCTACGCGCGCGCCCTCGGCGTGAGCGTGCGCGCCGTGAAGGACACGCCGTATCGCCGGACGACGCGGCTCGGCCGCGATCTCTTGTTCTGGGTCGACGTCCGGAGCAGCGACACTGGATCGAAGACCGGCTGGGAGTACGGGCTTCTCGGCGGGACGTTCCTGGCCGAGTACGTGATCGACCTCGACTTCGCCGCGCGGCGCGTGCGCTTCCTGGACGCGGGAAAGTACGCGGTGCCCGAGTCGACATCGGATGCGGACGAAGCGGTGGTGCCGATCCAGATCGTCGGGAACCGGCCGGTGATCGACGTCGAGATCGATGGGCGGAGTGTCAGCGTGCTGATGGACACGGGCGCTCCGGACGCGGGCGTGTTGTCGGGACCGGCTGCGAAGCGCGTCGGTCTCGAGCCGAGACCGCTGCCCGGGCTCGACGCCAGCGGGGTCCTGGGGCCGGTGGACGTGGAGTTTGCCGAGGCCGGGAGCCTTCGCATCGGGCGCTTCGAATTGGCCCATGTGCCGATGGAGGTGGCGCCGAAGGGCTGGTACAACCAGGGTGCGTCCTCCGATTCGGTGATCGGCTACGACGTGCTGGCGCAGTTCCACGTCCGCATCGACTATCCGCGCCAACGGCTCTGGCTCCGCCGTCTGCCGTCGTCTCGAGTCACCTACGCGGGCGTTCCCTACGCTGAGCAGCGTCGCGCAGGCGTGCTCGTCTATCCCCGGAAGAACGGATTGTACGTGAACGCCGTGTTCCCCGACTCCCCCGCCGAGCGTCTCGGCCTGCGCGCCGGCGACCTCGTGGACCGCCCCGCGTCGGAGCCGCAGGCCGCGTTCGAGGCCAGGACCCTCGCGGCGATCGCCGACGGGCAGGAGCTCACCGTCGCTCGCGAGCTGAACGGCGTGCGGGTCGACGTGCCGCTGCCGGGCGGCCTGCCTGCGACGACCGCCGAGGACCCGAAGGACTGACGCCGCGCCGTCGCTATCCTGCGACGACGTGCTTCCGCTCGAACGCATCCGCGCGGCCCTGACGCGCTACGAGCCCCGCATCCTCCACGCGCCCGACGCGCGCCAGGCGGCGGTGGCGATCGTGCTGCGCGACGCCGCGGCGGGACCCGAGCTGCTCTTCATCGAGCGCGCCCAGCGCGCCGGCGACCCGTGGTCGGGGCACATGGCGTTCCCGGGCGGCCGCGTCGAGCGGCTCGATCCCAACGTTCGCTTCGCGGCCGAGCGCGAGACGTTCGAGGAGGTCGGCGTCGACCTCGTGAAGGCCGAGCCGCTCGGGCGGCTCGACGACCGCGAGGGGCGTCACGCGGGCCGGCCCGTCGAGCTGGTGATCTCCGCGTTCGTCTACCACGCACCCGCTCCCGGTCCGATCGCGCCGAGTCCCGAGGTGCGCGAGGCCCTGTGGGTGCCCGTCGACGACCTGCTCGATCCGCGCCGTCACGTCGACTACGCATACCCGCCCGCCCGCGGCGCCCGCTATCCCGGGATCGTGGTCGGAGACCCCGAGCGTCACGTGGTATGGGGCCTCACGTACCGCTTCCTCGAGTCGTTCTTCGAGGTCGTGGGAACGCCGCTCCCGAAGCGCCCCTGGCCGAGCTAGCCCCTTCGATGCGACAGCGCTGCGCCGAGTCGGACGGAACAGAAGCGGTAGGGGAGGAAGGGGAAGCGGATCTGGAGGTGCGGGCGGGGGCGGGAGGGGTCGCGGGGCTTGGGGCGCTCGCCCGGGGTCAGCGCTGCCGCGCGCCCGGAATCTCCGCAGGATCGATCAGACCGTGACGCCGCCAGCCGACGCGCACGAGCCACGTGCGCGGCGGCGCGACCGCCGGCTCGTCCGGCGCCGCCGGAAGCGCGCACGCCCAGCCCCGCGCCACCACCGCCATGACCACCCTCCGAAGTCCGCGGGCAAACCGCGCCGCCCCCGTAACCACCCTCCGGAAGAAAGGCGCGCGCAGCCACGAACCGCCCGCGACGCTCCTGAGCGACGTCGCCGGCGCAGGCGGGCCAAACCTCAGAACACGTAGTCGCGCGCGATCTCCCGACGCGAATGGCCGTCGAGCACGTGCAGGACGCGCAGGCGCTTGCGGGTGGAAGGTGCGAGCGAGCCGATCGGCAGGTAAACGATCCTGCGATCGAGCCGCGCGGCGAAGTCGCGCATGCGCGCGGACGGCGGTCGGGGCGCGACGAGGACGACGAGCCGCTCTTCACTGTAGTCGAGGGCCGCGAGGACCAGGCGCTCCGTCTTCGATTCCGACACATCGTAGCGTCGGTCCGTCCAGACGTCGAGCATCCGGCGCGGCGGATACGACAGCAGGAACCCACCGTACTCGGAGCGGCAGATGCCCGGACCCACGACCTTGTCGAGCGGGTCGGTGGCGAAGAACGCCATGTCCGACTCCTCCTCGTGCTCCCCCAGCCAGGTCAGCGTGTACGGGTAGCGGGTCCCGTCCGGGTCGTCGTCGAAGATCACCACCACGCTGCCCACGTCGCCGGGCGCGCGTCCGGCGCGACGCACGAAGAGGTCGCCCTCTGCGAAGCGGCGGATCGTCTCGCGCACGTCGATCCCGTCCTCGAACGACGCAGTGAAGCGTATGCTCGTCGCGTGCTCCTCCCGCAGCAGCTGCCGGCCGCGCTCCTTCATGCGCCGGCCGAAACCCTCGACCACGATGTCCTCGGGCGGGTAGGAGCAGAGGCCTTCGCCCGTGAAGCCCGCGAGGAACTCGCCGGGATGGCGCTCGCCCCGCCGGCGTCGGATCGGGAACGGGCCGGCGCGGCGGCCGGGGCGCGGGACGCGCGGACGCAGGCGGATGCGGCGCGTGCCCAGGAGGAGCTCCTCGCCCGAGATGCGCGCGATCGGAAGACTGGAGCGCTCCGACTGCCACGGGTAGGCGGTCCCGAGCTGCCAGAGCTCGTGCGCGAAGCTCTCGTCCACGCAGCCCCGGCCGGCGACCACGAGGTCGAAGAGGTCGGGGACGAGCTGCGAAGCGGTCGCAGCGAGCCGCCGCGCGAAGGCGGCGAAGGCGCGCCGGTGCCACGGCCGCGGCGGCTCGTTGCCGAGCGCGCTCGCGCGCGCAGCGGCCTCGTCGAACAGCGCGGCCTGCAGGCGCATCCGGTCGAAGACGGCTCCCGCCGGATGCGAGCTCGCGTCGCAGGAACGCATGGACGCGTTCGCTGTCATCGGCGCCGAGGCCGCGCCTGCGATGCGCGCCACCGCGCGCTCGAGCGCCTCGGGGTCGGCGCCGCTGCTGCCGTGAATCACGCGGAAGGGCCCCACGCGGCGGCCGATCTCCGCGGGCCGCGGTTCCCGCGCGGCCTCCCGCGCCGCGTGCGCGCGCCCCGACCGGTGCAGCTCGTAGGCCGCGGCGGCGAGGGGCATCTCGCCCAGGACCTCGCCGAGACACTCGGGGTGGAGGTGGAAGACCGACACCGATTCGCGTCGGACCTTCGCGAGCAGCGCGTCCGGCGCAGGCTCGGTGAGGGCGGCCCGGACGCCGTCGACGTGCTCCACGCTGCACACGAGCACGACCGGGCCGTCGGCCTCCCGCGCGAGCCGCGCCGCGCGGGCCGCCATGCCCGCCTCGCGCCGCGCATCGAGCCCCCCGCGCCCGCGCGGCGCCGCGCGAAGCGCGTCCGCCCAGGCCTCGTAGCCGAGGCGCACGATCGTGTAGGGGTCGGGAACCGGAGAGCGATAGGAAGGCCACGCATCGAGATCCAGATCGACGAACGAGACGGGGATACCGCGCTCGTCGGCGCTACGCACCGCTTCCACCAGCGGGTCGGTCGGCTCGATCGGGAGGTACACCGTCTCGCCCGAGCCGAGCTCGTACACCACCACGGAGAGGAGCGGGAGGCGCCGGACGGCCTGCAGCACCGCCGTCTGGAGCGTCGACGGCAGCTCGACCGCGACGGCCGCGGGCGCGCGCTCTGAGATCACGCGACGGACGACGTCGGCGAGCTCCACCCGGTAGTGGGCCACACCGACGATCGTCAGGCGCTCGCTCGGATCGTCCATGGCTATTCGTCGAGGAAGCGGCGGGCCTCCTCGCCCACGATCTGCTCCACGGCGCGCGAGAGGCATGCGCGCGCGTCGTCCACCTCGTCGCCCCCCGCCTCGCTGCCGCCGCTCGCGAGCAGCTTCTGCGCATAGCGTGCGACGTGGATCCCGTCTCGCACGCTGGTGCGCGCCTCGGCGGCGTGGGCGCGCGCGAGGAAGTCGGCCACGTAGTCCAGCAGCTCGGCGGTCGCGAAGGGGAGATTCTCCTCGAGGATCCGGCGCTCCTCGTCGCGCTCGGGAAAGTCGAGCCAGATCTTCGGCTGGAGGCGCGAGTCGATGTACTCGGGAATCTCGAACGTGCTGGCGTCGTCGTTCATCGTCGCCACCAACCGGAAGTCCGGGTGCGCCGTGAGCTTCACGCCCGCGACCGCCGACTCCACCGTGCGCCGGTCGTCCAGGAGCGACGCGAGGCTCGCCCACGACTTCTCGCTCATGCGGTTGCCCTCGTCGAGGATGCACACGCCGCCGACGAGCAGCGCCGTCACGAGCGGCGACGCCACGTAGCGGATGCGCCGGTCCGCATCGACGACCGGGAGCACGAGCAGATCCTCCGGCCGCGTGTCCATGGTGGCCTGGAGGACGTACACCTCGCGTCCGAGCGCGCGGGCGCCCGCGACCGCGAGCGTGGTCTTGCCGACGCCGGGATGGCCGAGCAGCCGCGGGTGCAGCGGCAGGTCGTCGTCGCCGAGCTTCATCCAGGCGGCGAGGAGCTGGCGGAGCGGCTCCGCCTGTCCGACCCAGCGGCCGGGGATCTGATCGGGATGCGAGAGGTGCAGGAGGACACCGTCCTGCGAGACGGTGCGGCTCATGCGGCGTCGAGCGAGACGTCGATCACGAGCCGGTCGGCGGCCTTCTCGAGAGCGCCGCGGAGCGCGGCCACGTCGAGCCCCTCGGGCACCTCGACGGCCATGCTCATCTCGTAGTGCGGCGATCCCCCGGGTCCGGGACGGCTGCGCGTGCTCAGGTCGGCGATGTTGACGCGGTGCTCCGCCAGCACGCGACACAGCCCTGCGACGATCCCCGCGCGGTCCTCACCCGCCGCGCCGAGGCGGTAGAGCTTGTGGCCCGGCGCCGGTATGGACGAGCGTGCGCCGCTCTCGAGATGCCGCAGCAGGATGGTGAGGCCGTGCTCGCGCTCGAGCCGCTTCGCGCCGACGGCGAGGGCGTCGCCGGCCGACTCCGCCGCCGCGGACGCGAGGAGGATCACCGCGAAGTCGGTGCCGAGGATCGTCATGCGCGAATCCTCGAGATTCGCGTCGCAGTCGTACACGAGCTGGGCGAGCTCGGCGACGAGGCCAGGCCGATCGCGGCCGATCGCGGACAGGATGAACCAGCGGCGCATGTCGCCCATTCTACGCGCGCCGGATCGGCGGCGCACTCCCCGGACGCCCCGCCCCGGCGCGAGCGGGGGTCAGAAGGTCGCGAGCAGCTTCCGCTGGAGCAGGCGGTTGATCCAGCTCGTGAGGCTCGGGAGCGCCGCGTTGTGCTTTGCGGTCAGCACGTCGAGGTGGGCGTAGCCTTCCGCGATGAAGATCTCCTTGTCCTGCGCGGGCGTCGCGATCGAGCTCAGGTACGGCTCGTAGGCGGCCTCCGACGGCGCCAGGCCGTTCGAGCCGCCGATGCAGAGCACGGGGACGTTCACGTTGGCGTTCTGTGTCACCGCCAGCAGGCTCTCGTCGCCGAGCGAGGACGAATCGCGGCCGAACTGGAAGTCCAGGTTCACGCGGCCCGTGCCGAAGTACCACTCGAGGAAGTCCCCGTCCTCGTACTGCACTCGGAGCATGTCGAAGAGGTCGGAGACCTCGCGCTCGTCTCCCCAGATGCGCGGGGGATCCGTCGGCGCCGGGCGCGGCCCGTGGTTCGTGAGCGCGCAGCCCGGCCCGCCGTCGACGGCGGGATCGGGGTCGTAGGGCGGGCAGCTCGGCAGCGACGGCGAGTCGAAATTCTTCCACTGGCGCGGCTGGCCGTCCGTCCGCTCGAACACCTGGTAGAAGGACGAGAAGATGCCGAGCGCAGGCGTCGCGGGGAAGAGCCCGTTCGGACCGTCGTCGCTGAATCCGAAGGAGCCGGCGAGCGCTGCGGCGGGCGAATGATCGTCGTCGAGGAAGAGCCCGATCGTGGTCTCCGACGTGAGGGGCGCCACGAAGAGCAGGCTGAGCGGAGCGTCCTGCAGCAGCGAGCTGCGCTGGACGAAGGACGGCAGCCCGGTTCGATAGACGCCGTCGAGCCCGGCGAGCGACGCCGCCGCGCCGAGCTTGGACAGCGGCACCGCGGTGAACGTGGGCAGGAACACCTGGACGTTCTGCGAGGTCGAGGTCGCGAGGTTGTTCACGGTGTCGTTGTACGACGCCAGCGTGGGCTTCGGGGCCGACCCCGTTCCCGGGCCGCCGCCTTCCAGCAGCAGGATGCCGTCGATCTTCCGATACGCCGCGTCCACGCCTGGTCCCGGGTCGAAGTCGTACGCAGCGAACACTCCGGCCCACGACGTGCCCATCGAGTGTCCGCCGAACAGCACGAGACCCGTAGAGCCGACTCTGGCGCGTGCGGCGTCCACCAGGATCTTCCAGTCGCGTACGTACGTGTCGACCCCCCAGTACGCCATGAAACGCGCGTCGTTCTGATTGAGCTGAGCGAACGCCGTGGTTCCGCCGAGCGCATCCGGCAGCGCGAACGGCGGGTCGACGATGCCGTTCTGGTTCACGTCGGCCAGGCCTGCGACGTCGGGGAAGTAGAACTGGATGCCCTCGAGGAGCGCGTTCAGGTCGGGGGTCGCCTGGGCGAGCCCATCGCGCGCGTGAACCGAGCCGCGGTGGTCCTCGAGCTGATTCGGCCGGCGATCGATCGCCCATACTTCGACGTTTCCGTTGAACTGCGCCACGAGCTGGCGGGCGAGCGGTGTGAACGGACCGGCGCCGCTCACGAATCCGGGCACCAGGATGAGGATGGCACGCGGCTGCGCGCCCGGGTCGGGCTTCGGCAGCCAGAACCGGACGTAGCTCACCCGATTCAAGTCCGGTGTCGCTCCGAGGATCTGCTTCACCTTCGTCGTGGTCGGCATCTCGACGCCCGCGACGCCGGATCCCGGCGTGTGCGGCTCGACGTAGCCGGGCACCGACACGTACTCGCGTTGCACCATCGCTTCGGTGACGCCGCCGGGCGGGCAGCTCGCGACGGTGACGCCGGTGGCCACCACTGCGACTGCGGCGAGCGCGGAGAGCAGGAGACGGGCGTTCATCGGGTGACCCCCACGCGGACGCGGCGCGCGCGCGAAGCCAGGACCGCGAGCCCGCTCGCGGCGAGGAGCAGCGTGCCGGGCTCCGGTACGGCAACGACGTTCACGGTGAGAACGTCGCCGGCGCCCGTGTCGATGGCGAAGCTCGTGACGAGCCGGGTGATCGACGCGCCGCCGGGACCGAAGTCCACGCTGCCGGTGACGTCGGGGATCGCGAGATCGAGGCTCGAGCCCCGGGTGACGCGTACGAACAGGGTGGGCACGAGCCACGCGCCGTCGGGACGCAGGACGCCGAGGCCCGGATCGGGGACGTCGGGATCAAGGCCGATCGTCGCGCCGCCACTCGCGGCGACCGCCAGGCCGGTCACGTCGAACGTCGTGTTCGAGCCGCCGAGCGGCAACGCTCCGATGCTCAGCACGAGCGTCCCGGAGAGCGTCTCGGCCGGACCGGACGACGGCACGAGGGAGCTCTGCGTCGGGTCGAGCGAGAGCGTGACGATGCTCGCGGCGGCAGCCGGGCCGGCCCATCCCAGGGCGAGCCCGAGCGCCAGGATCGATCGAAGGAGCGGGCGCATGGGAGTCCTCGGGTGGCTCGCGTCACCCCGGGTCCGAGCCCGGCATCCGGGGCTCGAATATCGGAAGCTGCGAGAATTTTTCCGATTGTCATTCGGGACGTGGGGCGATGTCAACGAATGCCCGACCCGGTCCCTACTCGAAGTGGTGCCTACCACCCGGAAGTGGCGAACCGGAGGCGATTCCCTCCAGGGCTACCTCCCATCCCCGTCCGGGGAGACCACCTCGAAGCCCCGGCAACTCCGAACGGGGAGGGGTGGATAGCGCAGGAATTGCGGCTCCCGATCCGCGCGCCGGCAGCGCCAGAAGGCGCCGCCCTTCGCGCTTCGCTTCACCTCGGCGTGGCGGCAGATCGAGCACAGGCCGACGGCGGGGTCGGCGGGGCGGGGCGGTCCGCCGGTCACGGGGCGGGGTCGAGCTCGACCGCCCGGGCGTGGCCGTCGTCCTCGAATCGCACCGTCACGCGACCCGCCTCCGCCGCGTAGCCGGGCGCGCCGGCCGAAGCGGCCAGCGGCCGCGCGTCGAGCCAGACCGTGCGCGGCGGCGGCGCGGCGCGCACCACGACCTCCAGGGTCCGACGCTCGATCGCGTAGGCACCCTCGCGCGCGCCCAGCTCGAGCCGAAGGCGGCCGCCCGCACGGTCGCGCACGCGCAGGTTCGTGCGCGCGAACGCGCCGCGCCGGTACGCGGTGCTCTCGCCGTCGTCCTCGTACAGCACGCTCTCGGAGTCCGTGCCGGGGAACACCTCCAGCGACAGCGGGGCGCGGCCGACCGCGCCCGCGTGCTGCGCGGCCTCGCGCATCGGCAGCACGGCTCCCGCGCGCACGAAGAGGGGGATGCGCTCGAGCGGCGCGGGCACGACGACCCGCCGGCCGCCGGCGTAGCGCGCGTCGTCGTCGAGCGAGAACCACGTCCCGGGCGGCAGCTGGACCGCGCGCTCGCGCGCGCCCCGCTCGAGCACCGGGGCGGCGAGCAGGGCCGGGCCGACCATCACCTGGTCCTCGACCGCGGCGCTCGCCGGGTCCGTCGGGAACTCGTAGAAGAGCGGACGCCAGACGGGTGCGCCGGTCTCCTCGGCCTCGCGGAAGAGCCCGTACAGGTAGGGCAGGAGGCGCATGCGCAGCTCGAGGGCGCGGCGGGCGATCGCCTCGACGCGCGCGCCGAAGCGCCACGGCTCCTGCCTCCGCGCGAAGAGCATGCTGTGCGTGCGCGCGAAGGGGTAGAGCGCGCCGATCTGCATCCAGCGCGCGTAGAGCTCCGGCGTGCAGTTCCAGGCGAAGCCGCCGATGTCCGCGCCGCAGAAGGCGACACCCGAGAGCGACAAGTTGAGGAGCATCGGCAGCGAGAGCCGGAGGTGCGACCACCGGCTCGCGTTGTCGCCGGTCCAGATCGCGGCGAAGCGTTGGATGCCCGCGTAGCCCGACCGCGAGAGCACGAACGCACGCCGGTCCGGCGCCTCACCCTCGAGGAAGCCGCGCGTCGCACGACACTCCTGCTGCCCGTAGACGTTGCGCACGTGCTCGTGCGGCACGCGGCGCTCGGGCTCGGCGGGATGCGCCTGGCGCAGCGTGGTCGTGTCCTGCGGGCGGTAGGGGAGGTTCACGCGACCGATCCGGAGCTCGCGCACCCAGCCCGCGGGCTCGTTCATGTCGTTCCAGATGCCGGCCACGCCGGCGGCGAGCAGCGGCCGGTGCTGCTCGCCCCACCACGCGCGCACGTCCTCGCGGTTGAAGTCCGGGAGCGCGGCGTCGCCGGGCCATACGCGCAGCGTGTAGAGGCCGCCGTCGGCGCGACGGCAGAACACGTCCTTCGACCGGCCGTCGCGGAACAGGGGATTCCTCGGATCGACCTTCACGCCGGGATCGACGATCGGAACGACGCGGAAGCCCTGCGCTCCGAGCTCCTTCAGCAGGCCCGCAGGGTCGGGGAAGCGCCGGCGGTCCCAGGTGAAGACCCGGAACCCGTCCATGTGATCGATGTCGAGGTGGATGGCGTCGGTCGGAAGCCGCCGTTGCCGGAGCTCGCGCGCGACCGCGCGCACCTCCCGCTCGCTCCGGTAGGACCAGCGCGACTGATGATGACCGAGCGCCCACAGCGGCGGGAGGGGCGTCCGGCCCGTACGCGCGGTGTAGCGCCGCACCACTTCCGAGGGCAGCGGGCCGGGGAACACGGTGACGTCGATGCCACCCGTCAGTGTCTCCATCTCGACGCGCTCGGGGTCGGCTTTCGCCACGTCGAAGCGGCTCGGGGCGAGGGAGTGCAGGAGGATCCCGCGCGCGAACGCCGCTTCGGGCCGGAACGCGACGAAGAACGGGATCGACACGTAGAGCGGATCGCGGTCGAGGCGGACGTTCGCGTCCTGGTTCCGCATCACGAGCTGCGTTCCGCGCTTGTCGAGGCCGCCGCACTTCTCGCCGAACCCGAAGAAGCGCTCGGTGGAGGCAGCTGCGAACGCGATGCGCCCGGCGCCCTCCGGGCCGAAGGCGAGGTCGGACAGGGCGGCGACGATGCGCCCCTCGCGGTCGAAGACCCGCACCGCGAACGGCTGGGGCACGATCTCCACGGTGGCGCCGCCCTCGGCGCCGTCGAACGCGAGCAGGAGGCGGCCGTCCTCCTCGGCGAACGGCACGGCGGCGGACGCGCGCCAGGGCTCGAAGCCGATGGCCTCCGTGTCCTCGCGCGCGATCTCGCCGGGCGCCGCCCGAAGGCGCACCGCGCCGTCGCGCGCGATCGCCACTTCGGCCTGCGCGCCGTCGAGATCGATCCGGAGGGAGCCCGGCCCGCCGCGCCGATGGCCGCGTACCCGGGAGACGGGCCGGAAGCTCGCCGCGCGGCGGGAGCTCATGGGCGGAGACCGGGCGCCGGCTGCGGCATGGCGCGCAGTCTACAATCGGCAGCGATGGACGCAGGGCCCGAACGGGGACCGCGAGGTCCCTTCCACCGTATCCGGCGCGTGCTCGACCTCGCCGGCCGGGTGCTGGAGCTCGCCGAGCGCGTGCTCGCGAGGATGGCCGGCGAGCCCCCCGACCCCCGCGCCTTCGCGACGGTCCACGCCTTCCGCTGGGAGCCGGCGGCGCGCGGCGCGAGGGGGCGCCTCGTACCGATCGCCTCGCCGTCGACTTTCGATCTCGACGAGCTGGTGGGCGTCGAACGCAGCGTCGGACGGCTCGTGCAGAACACCGAGCAGTTCGTGCGCGGTCTTCCGTCGAACCACGTGCTGCTGTTCGGCGAGCGCGGGACGGGGAAATCGTCCGCCGTGAAGGGCCTCCTGCCGCGCTTCGCCGCGCGCGGCCTGCGGCTCGTCGAGGTGCACAAGGCCGACCTGCTCCACCTGCCCGACGTCCTGGCTGCCCTGCGCGATGCGCCTTCCCACCGCTTCCTGCTGTTCTGCGACGACCTCTCGTTCGACGAGGGCGAGACGGCCTACCGGGAGCTGAAGGCCGCGCTCGAGGGCAGCCTCGAGGCCCCGCCTGCGAACGTGCGGATCGTCGCGACGAGCAACCGGCGCCATCTGCTGCCCGAGCGCGTGTCCGACAACGCTGCCGCCAGCCTCGACGATCGCGGCGAGCTGCACCTCGGCGAGGCGCTCGAGGAGAAGCTCGCGCTCTCCGACCGGTTCGGGCTGGTGCTCGGCTTCTACGGCTTCGACCAGGCGACCTACCTGAGGATCGTCGAGCGCTACGCCGCCAAGGCCGGGCTGGACGTGACGCCGGAGCGCCTGCGGACGGAGGCGCTCCGCTTCGCGCTGGACCGTTCGACGCGCTCGGGGCGTACCGCGCGTCAGTTCGTCGACGATCTCGCCGGCCGACTCGAGCTCGAGCGCGAGGGGAGCGTCACCCGCACACGTCGGTGATGACCCGGAGCGCGTTCTCGCCCAGGAGCTTCCGCACCACGTCGCGGGGTTGGCCGCGCGCGAGCAGCCCTTCGGTGATGCGCGGGTAGACCTGCACGTCGGCCATCCCGTCGGTCGGCACGATCATGCCGTCGAAGTCGCTGCCGAGGGCGGGGCAGTCGGCGCCGCCCACCTGGATCGCGTGCTCCGCGTGGTCGAGGAATCCCTCGAGCCCACCGGACACGAACGTGTTTCCGAACGCGAGCGCCACCACGCCCCCCTTGTCCGCCACCGCCCGGATCTGCTCGTCATCGAGGTTGCGCGGGTGCGGGGTGAGCGCGTGGCAGGCGGTGTGGCTCACCACGAACGGCCGCTTCACCGCGCCGAGCGTGTCGGCCACGCCGCGCGCATTCACGTGCGCGAGATCGACGACCATGCCGAGGCGCTCCATCTCGGCCACGAGCTCGATGCCGAACTGCGTCAGCCCGCGATCGTCGAACTCCGGCACGGTCATCGGGTACGCGGCCTCGGTGGCCTGGAAGTGCACGAGGCCGAGCATCCGGAGACCGCGTTCGTAGGCGGCGCGGAGGTGGTCGAGGCTCCCTTCGATGCCCTGCGATCCTTCCAGCCCTGCGAGCCCGCCGAAGCGCCCCTCGGCGCAGGCGCGGCGAACGTCGCTCCCGCTCCGGCAGAACGCGAGGCCCTTCGGGTCCTTCGCTGCCGCGGCGGCGAGGAGGTCGAGCGTCGCGAGGGTCTGGTCGATGCCGCGGCTCTTCTCCCACCACGCCAGGAACTTGAGCGGGAACATGAGCTCCGGCCGCACCGCACGCGGGTTGATCACGAGCCCGAACACCGCGGCATCGAGACCGCCGCGCTGCGCGCGCGGAAGGTCGAAGTGCCAGGCGAACGGCGAGCCCGGCAGCCAGTTGCGGTGCTCCACGGCGACGTCGTAGTCGAGAAGCCGCATCCACAAGAGAGTGTCGATGTGCAGATCGAGCACGAGACATTCGCGATGGAAGGCGAGCACGTCGTCGGGCACGAGCGGCGCGTCCGACGCCGACGCGCGTCGCGACGCCACGCCGGTGACGCCGGCCGCGGCGAGGGCAGCGCCGGCGCCGGTGCGGAGCAGATCGCGGCGCGAGATCACGCGGTTCATGCTAACCAATGAGACTGGGCGCCGGGAGGGAGAATGGGCAACCCAGGATTCGCGCAGGACGCGCTCGGGCTCGTCGCGGTCCTCGCGCTCGTCTTGGCGAACGCCTACTTCGTGGCCACCGAGTTCGCGCTCGTCGCCGTACGCCGCAGCCAGGTCAAGGTCTGGGTCGCCGAGGGACGCGGCGGCGCGTCCGCCGTCGCGTCCGCGATCGAGCATCTCGACGACGCGATCGCGGCGACACAGCTCGGTATCACCATCGCCAGCATCGGTCTCGGGTGGGTCGGAGAGCCCGCGATCGCCCACCTGATCGAGCCCCCCCTCGCCGCGATCGGGGTCGCGAGCTGGATCACCGTGCATTCCCTGGCCGTCGGTGTGGCCTTCGCGCTGATCACCTTCCTGCACGTCGTGCTCGGCGAGCTCGCGCCCAAGGCCGTGGCGCTCGACCGGCCCGGTGAGGTCGCGCTGCTCTTCGCGCGCCCGCTGATCGTGTTCGGCCGGGTCTTCCGTTGGGTGCTCGTCCTGATGAACGGCGCGGGCAACGGGCTCGTCCGGCTCTTCGGGGTGCACCCCGCCGGCGGAGCCCAGAGCGTCCACTCCGCCGACGAGCTCTCCCTCCTCGTGTCCGAGGCGCGCGAGGCGGGCGAGATCCGGCCGGAGCAGGGGCGCATCCTCGGCCGCGTCTTCCGCATCTCGCGAACGCGCGTGCGCGACGTGATGGTGCCGCGCGACCGCGTCTTCGCGATCGACGTGAAGGTCGACCCCGACGGCCTCCTCGATCGCCTGCGCGAGGAGGGCTACACACGGCTACCCGTGTACGACGGATCGCTCGACCGCATCGTCGGCATCCTGCACACGAAGGACCTGTTCCACCTCTACGCGAAGACGCGCCTCGTCGTCCTCGCGGATGCGGTCCGTCCGGCCATGGAGATCCCGCCCGAAGCGATGATCGGCGAGGCGCTGCGCCAGTTCCGGCGGGGCCGGCGGCACATGGCGGTGGTGCGGGAGGCGGGCGGCCCGCTGCTGGGCCTCGTGACGCTCGAGGACGTCCTCGAGGAGATCGTGGGCGAGATCGAGGACGAGCACGACGAGCCGACGCCCGCCGGCGTCGAGTGACCCCCGCAAGCTGCAAGCTCTTGCAGGTTCGTGCGAGGCGGGGACGTTGCTGCAGATCGCGCGCGGCGAGACGCTAGGCCCCCGGCCGAAGCGCCGACATCCGCACGCGCGTGAGGATGCGGCGGAAGAGCGCGGGGGCGAGGGTCCGCATCACGTAGCCGCCCACCGCGATGCGCGGGATCGTCACCTCGTGGCGCCCGCGCTCGAGCGCGCGCAGCGTCGCGTCCGCCACCGCTTCGGGCTCGAGCGCGCCGCGCCGTACGCTTTCCGGAAGGCGCGCCAGCTCTTCCTCCGTGAAGAGCGCCGTCCGCACCAGCCCCGGATACACCGCGAGCACGTGGATGCCCCGCGGCGCCAGCTCGATCGCGAGCGCCTCGGACAGGCCCGTGACGGCGAACTTCGACGCGGAGTAGACCGCCTCGTCGGGCTGGCCCAACCGACCGGCGATCGACGAGACGTTCACGATCCAGCCTTCGCCCCGCCGCACGAGATGGGGCAGCGCGAAGTGCAGCGTGTACAGGAGGCCTTGCACGTTGATGCGTACGATCGCATCCATCGCGGACGGGGACGCGTCGCGGAACAGGCCGTGGGCCCCGATTCCGGCCGACGCGACGACGACGTCGAGGCGGCCGTGGGATTCGACGACGGAATCGATCGCGCTGGCGAGCGCCGCGGGATCGGTGACGTCGCACGGATGTGTCGACGCCCGTCCTCCGGCGCTGGCGATCCGGGCCGCTTCCGCGTCGAGGCGGTCGCTCCCACGCGCGAGCAGCGCGACCGCCGCTCCTCGCGCGGCCAGCGCGCGCGCGATCGCCGCCCCGATGCCGCTCGACCCGCCGGTGACGAGCGCGACGCGGCCTTCGATCCGGGTGAGACGGGGCACGCGCCGAGGCTAGCGCGCCCAGCGGGTGGACCTGCACGAACGGCCCCGCCCCCTTTCAGGCTCCGGGCGGAGGAGGGGTCAGTCGAGCCAGGCGCGCAGGCGGGGGCCGAGCACGCGGGGCGCGTGGCGCAGGTCCGCCGCGCGCCGCGAGCCGGTGAGGAGGGCGACGGCGCGCAGGCCCTCCACCAGCTCCGCCGCAGCGTCGAGCGCGCGCGGGGTGCCGCCGCGATGGACCGCGCGCAGGAACGGGAGCGCGAGGGACGCGGCGTCGGCGCCGAGCGCGAGCGCGCGCGCCGCATCGAGGCCGCCGCGGATCCCGCCCGAAGCGATCGTGCCCAGCCCCGCGCGCCGCGCGTATGCGACGCAGGCCGCGGTCGGGATGCCCCACTCGCGGAGCTCCTCGCCGAGCGCGCGCTGCCGCTGCGGCCCGCGCAGCGCCTCGACACCGGTCCATGTCGTCCCGCCCGCGCCCGACACGTCGACCCATCGCACGCCGATCGCGCGCAGCCGTTCGAGCGCGGCGGGCGAGAGCCCGCAGCCCGTCTCCTTGACGACGATCGGCACGGGAAGCGACTCGACCAGCTCCTGGATCGCGACGAGGCATCCGCGGAAGTCGCGATCGCCCTCGGACTGCACCAGCTCCTGCGCGGCATTCAGGTGGATGCAGAGCGCATCGGCGCCGATCGCGCTCACGAGCTCCGCCGCGCGCGCCGGTCCCGCGTCGCGCGCCTGCACCGCACCGAGGTTCGCGAGCAGCAGGATGTCGGGCGCGACGTCGCGCACCCGGTAGCTCTCGGCCGCAGCGGGGTGCTGGAGCATCGCGCGCTGGGAGCCGACGCCCATGCCGAGGCCGCACTTCTGCGCGACCGTCGCGAGCGAGCGGTTGACCGCCCCCGCCTCGGGCGTGCCGCCCGTCATGCCCGAGATCAGGAGGGGCGCCTCGAGCCGCCTTCCGAAGAGCTCGCACGAGAGATCGACCTCGTCGACGGACAGCTCCGGCAGCGCGTCGTGCAGGAGGTGCACGTCCTCGAGCAGCGTGCCGCTCCGGTGCTCTACGTCCCCGGTCGCGCACAGGCGCAGGTGCGAGTCCTTGCGCTCGAGGATCTCGGTCATCGCGCACCCAGGGCGGCGAGCTCCGCGAGCGCAGCGGCGCGGTGCCCGGACAGGGCCGCGCCCTCGAGCGTGGCCGGCAGGCCGGTCGCAGTCCAGTCGCCCGCCAGGAATGCGTTCGGCACGGGCAGCGTGGCCGCCGGGCGCAGCGGCTGGAGCTCCGGGTCGGGAGCGAGGGTCGCCGCCACCTCCTTCACCACGAGGGAGTGACGCAAGAGGGCGTTGCGGGCCTCCGGCAGCGCCCGCCCCGCTTCGCGCAGCGCGATCTCCGCGATCTCGCGCGTCGGGCGCTCCACCCAGTCCGACGCGCCGCTCCGCACGCACGCGAGACGCGCCGGGGCGCGGTCGTCGGCGCGGCCGTCGGCGGGGCGATGGATCCGGTCCACCCGGAAGATCCACTGCGTCTCGGTCCCGAGAAGGCCGACGAAGTCGGGCCCGCCGATCGGCCGGTCGAGCCAGAGCGTGACCGACACGATCGGCGTCGCGCGGTCGAGCGCGGAGGGCACGAGGGCCGCGAGCGGCGGCGACAGGAGCCTCCGCGCCGGGGCGGGCGGCACCGCGAGGACGACCGCTGCGGCGGGAAGCGTCTCGCCGCCGGTCCGAACGCCCGACACGCGGCCGTGCTCGAGGACGAGGGCGTCGGCCGAGGCGCGGCAGCGGACGGTCCCGCCCCGTTCCTCGACGTACTTGCGCGCGGGCTCGGCGTAGAGCTCCGAGAGCGGCACGGCGGGCAGCAGGAAGCGGCTCGCGGCGCGCGAGCCCAGGAGCGCGCGCTCCACCACGGCTGCGAGGAGGCGCGCGCTCGCCCGCTCGGGATCGGCGTTGAGCGTCGCCCATGCGAGCGGGTCCCAGAGCGCCCGCCGCGCGCCGTGGCCCTGGCCGAGCTCCGCCAGCGCCCGTGCCACCGTGGCGCCCTCGCAGTGCGCGCCGCCCGTGCCGTAGCGCGCGACGAGCGCGCGGCCTGCGCGCAGCGCCGAAACGCGTTCGCCCGGCGAGAGATGCCGGAAGCGCAGCACGCCTGCGGCGAAGTGGAGCGGCGCCGGCAGGCGGGGGCACGCGAGGCGCTGGAGGCCGCGCGCCTCGTCCCAGAGCGGCACGTCGAGCGCGCGCTCGTAGAGGTCGCCGCGGCGGCCGACGCGCGCGAGCAGCGCGAGGAACGCGCCGTAGCAGCCCATGAGCGCGTGCTGGCCGTTGTCGACCGCGTCGCCCGTGGCGCGGTCGACGAAGGACCGTGCGCGTCCGCCCAGGGACGGGGCCGCCTCGAGCAGCGTGACGGGCAGCCCCGCCGTTGCGAGCGCCGTCGCTGCGGCGACGCCCGCGACACCGCCGCCGACGACGACGACGCGCTTCCCGGCGACGCTCACGCATGCCCCCGGAGGTCGAGCCACGCGCTCGCGGCGATCGCGATCCGGCGCGGCTTCGAGAGACGGACCGGCTCTCCCGTGCAGGGGAAGCCCCGCCGGTGGAGCTCGTCCAGCAGGTCGCGGTAGATCCGCCCCATCGCCTGCGCGGGCCGGAGGCGGCGCCGGTCCTCGTCGGGGAGGAGCGCTTCCGCACGCTCGAAGTAGAGGCGCGCCCGTTCGGCGTGACACGCGAAGAGGAGGCGCAACGCCTCGCTCCGCTCGCGCAGGCGGAGCGACTCGTCCGACACCCCGAAGCGTTCGAGCTCCTCGCGCGGCAGGTAGATCCGGCCGGCCACGGCGTCGTGTCCCACGTCGCGCAGCACGTTCACGAGCTGCACGGCGATGCCCTGGGCTTCGGCGTAGGCGCGGGCTCGGGGATTCGTGTAGCCGAGGAGTTCGACGACGAGCAGGCCGACCGTGGAGGCGACGCGGTAGCAGTAGCGGGTCAGGTCGTCGAAGGTCTCGATGCGCGTTCCGAGCAGGTCGGACTCGACGCCGCGCAGCAGCTCGAGGAACACCTCGCGCGGCAGGCCGAACCGCTGCACCGCGTCGCCGAGCGCGACGCCCACGGGATGCGTGGAGCGCCCGAGGTATGCCGCCTCGAGCTCCTCCCGCCAGCGCGCGATCAGCCGGTGCCGATCGGTGCGGATCTCGGGGTCGTCGGCCATGTCGTCCGCGAGCCGACAGAACGCGTAGATCGCATGGAGGGCGCGCCGCCGATCCGCGGGCAGCATCCAGAACGCCGCAGCGAAGCTCGACCCGCTCTCGCGCGTGATGCGCCGGCAGTGCTCGTAGGCCTCTGCGAGCTCAGGCCCCACGCGGGACCTCCGGGCGGGCGAGGGATCCGGCCGCCGCAGGCGCGGCGGCCGCGCCCCGATCGCGCGCCGCCCGCGCCGCGTCCCACAGGCCGCGGGCGACGATGCCCGCGCGGGCGCGCGCTCCGACCCGCGGCGGCCCCGCCATCACGGCGAAGCGCGCCCGCGCCAGCGCGTCGCAGGCCGCGAGCCCGGCGCGCCGGAAGAGCGCGACCTCGACGCGCAGCCGGCCGCGCGTCCCGTCGACGAGCGCGGCGCCGCGTTCGAGCAGCGCGCGTGCGCGCGCCGTCTCGAACGCGAGCAGCGCTCGCAGCTGCGGCCCGTCGGAGCCGCGCAGGACGGCCTGCGGATCGACACCGAACCGCGACAGGTCCTCGGCCGGCAGATAGATGCGCCCGCGCGCCGCGTCGCTCGCCACGTCCTGCCAGTGGTTCACGAGCTGGAGCCCCGTGCAGATCGCGTCGGACGCGGCGTTCAGCGCGGCATCGCGCTCGCCGAAGAGCAGCAGCACGAGCCGGCCGACCGGATCGGCCGAGTCGCGGCAGTAGCCGAGCAGCTCGTCGAAGGTCGCGTAGCGGTGCTGGTGGACGTCGCGCTGGAACGCGCGGAAGAGCGCGTGGAACGGGTCGAGCGGAAGCGCGAGCTCGCGGATCACCGCCCCGCACGCGCGCTGCGCGAAGTGCGGCGCGCCGCCGCCCGCGGCCGCCGCGTCGAGGCCGCGCTGCCACTCCGCGAGCGCGGCCAGCGGGTCGACGCCCGGCGCGGGCTCGTCGGAGAGATCGTCCGCGACGCGCACGCACGCATAGATCGCCGCGAGCGGACGGCGCAGCCGCCGGGGGAGGAGGCGCGAGCCGATCGCGAAGTTCTCGTAGTGGGCGCGCGCGAGGGCCTCGCATGCGCGAAGGTCGTCCGCGAGCGATTCGCTCAACGGCCCCCCTCACCGCGGTCGCGGAGCCACAGCCCGAGCGCCGACAGCGGGAAGTAGCGCGGATAGCCGTGGTAGCGGAGGTAGAAGTGGCCGGGGAAGCCCGTGCCGGTCCACTCCGCCTCGCTCCAGCCGCCGTCGTCGTCCTGCCGCGCGCGCAGGAAGTCCGCCGCGCGCCGCGCCGCCTGCGAGCCGCCACGCCCTGCCGAGACGAGCCCCATCAATCCCCACGCCGTCTGCGACGGAGTGGAGGGGCCGCGTCCCCGCGCGGACGGGTCCTCGTAGCTCGCCGGCGACTCGCCGAAGCCGCCGTCCGCGTTCTGGCGCGCCTCCAGCCAGTCCGCTGCGCGACGCACCCGCGTGTCGTCCGGTCCGAAGCCCATGCGCGCGAGGCCGGTCAGCACCGACCAGGTCCCGTAGAGATAGTTGACGCCCCAGCGCCCCCAGAACGAGCCGTCGGCCTCCTGGCGGGCGGTCACGAACGCGAGCGCGCGCTCGGCCTGGCGCGAGCGGAGCGAGTAGCCGAAGTGGCCGAGGAGCTCGAGCGCCCGGCCGGTGAGGTCGGCCGTGGGCGCGTCCAGCATCGCCTTCATGTCCGCGAACGGGATCTCGTTCCAGATCTCGCGCACGTTGTCGACGTCGAACGCGCCCCAGCCGCCGTTCGCGCTCTGCAGGTTGAGACACCAACGCAGCCCCCGCTGCACCGCGCGGTCCTTGCGCGCTTCGTCGGCGAGCACGAGCCGGTCGAGCGTGGTGCAGATCGCGACGGTGTCGTCCACGTCGGGGTAGTGGACGTTCTCGTATTCGAACGCCCAGCCGCCCGGAAGCGCGTCCGGCCGCTTCCGCGACCAGTCGCCGCGCACGCCCGTGATCTGCCGGTCCATCAGCCACTCCGCCGCGCGCGCGAGGCGCGCGTCGTCGGCGGGTGCGCCGGAATCGAGCAGCGCCTTCGTCACGAGCACGGTGTCCCAGACGGGCGACACGCAGGGTTGGAAGAGGAGACCCTGCGGGAGCTGCACCGTGAATTCCTCGATCGCCTGCCTCCCGCGCCGAACGGCGTCGTCCTCGGGGCCGCGCAGCGCGCAGAGCGCGAGGGTCGAATTGAGCATCGCGGGGACGATCCCGCCCCAACCGCCGTTCCGATCCTGGCGCTCGCGGATCCAGCGCTCGGCCTCCCGGAGCGCGCGCTTGCGCAACGGCCGGCGCGGCGTCCATGCCCCGAGACCGTGCAGCGCGCGGTCGAGGACGGTGAAGAACCGGCCCCATGTGAAGAGCCCGGCGGTGGGCCCGAACGCGAGATCCGCGCTCGCCGGGTCCCCGCACCAGAGCTCCCGTACGCCGCGGCCGGGATCGAGCGCGACCCGGAAGCCCTTCGCCTGGAGGACGGTGAGCGGCACCACGGTGTCGCGCGCCCACGACGACATCTCGTACACGCTGAGCGGGAACCAGTCCGGCAGCAGCACGATCTCGACCGGCATCACCGGCACGCCGCGCTCCGGGAACTCTCGAAAGTACGAGAGCCAGATCCGCGTGAAGACGCCCGCCTTCGCGACACCGCCTCGAGACAGGATGAACTCGCGCGCGCGCACGAGCGCCGGGTCGTCCGTGCTCGTGCCCACGAGCTTCAGGGCGAAGTACGCCTCGATCGCGAGCGAGACGTGGCTCGGCGCCCCGGCATGGCGCGACCAGCCGCCGTCGGGCTGCTGCGTCGCGAGCAGGAGCGCGGCCGCCTGCCGGTCGCGCTCGTCGACGGGCAGACGCATCAGCCGCCGGTAGATCACGTACTCGGCCGTGATCGTGGCGTCCGCCTCGAGCGGGAACACCCAGTGACCGTCCTCGCGTTGGCCCTTCCAGAGACTCTCCTGCGCGCGTGCGATCGCTTCGGCGAACGGCTCGAGGCCCGCGGGCACGCGCAGCGCCCGCTCCCGCGACTGGTCCGCGCCTTCGATCTGGAGAAGCCCGCTCACCGCCTTCCTCCCAGGAACGAGAGCGTCGTCGCCGCCACCGACTCCGCGTCGATCCCCGCAGCGCGCCACTGCTCCGTCACCTCCCCATGCTCCACGAACGCGTCACCGACGCCGAGCACGCGCACGGCCGTCTCCGGCGCCGCTTCCGCCAGGCACTCGAGAACGGCGCTGCCGAGCCCGCCCTGCGCGGAGTGATCCTCCAGCGTCACGATGCGCCCGCAACGCCGGGCGGCTGCTGCGAGCGTGCGCACGTCGAGCGGCTTCACGAACCGCGCATCGATCACCGTCGCCGACGCGCCCGCCTCGGCGAGCCGCTCTGCGGCCTCCAGCGCGGAGGCCACCGTGCGGCCGAGCCCGACGAGGACGACGTCGTCGCCCCGCCGCAGCACGCTCGCGCGGCCGATCGAGAGCGGCTTCGGGTCGGGATCGAGCGCGACGCCGGGGGCGGCGCCGCGCGGGAAGCGCAGCGCGAACGGCCGGCCGGATTCGACGGCCGTCGCCAGCAGGTGTTGCAGCTCGTTCTCGTCGCGGGGAGCGGCGACCACGAGCCCGGGGATCGGTCGCAGGTAGGCGAGGTCGAGCACGCCGTGGTGCGTGGGCCCGTCGGGCCCGACGAGGCCCGCGCGGTCGAGCACGAAGGTCACGGGCAGGCCCTGGAGCGCGACGTCGTGGACGATCTGGTCGAAGCCGCGCTGGAGGAAGCTCGAGTAGATCGCGCACACGGGCCGCAGCCCTTCCGCCGCGAGGCCGGCCGCGAAGGTCACCGCGTGCTGCTCGGCGATCCCCACGTCGTACCAGCGGTCGGGGTGACGCTGCGCGAAGCGATCGAGTCCGGTGCCGTCGGGCATGGCCGCCGTCAGCGCCACGACGCGCGGATCACGGTCCGCGACGCGCGCGAGCGCGTCGGCGAAGCACGCCGTCCACGTGGGAGGGGCCGTCCTGCCGGCCGAGCGTCGCGCACCGGTGTCGGCGCAGAACGGCGCCGTCGCGTGCCAGCCGAACGGATCGGCCTCCGCCGGAGCGAAGCCGCAGCCCTTGCGCGTGCGCACGTGCAGCAGCGTCGGCCCGCGCGCGTCGCGCAGCGCTTCGAGCGCAGGCAGGAGCGCGCCGAGGTCGTGGCCGTCCACGGGCCCGAGCACCGAGAGCCCGAGCGTCTCGAAGTAGGGGCGGGGCGATGCCGCGCGGGCGAGGCCGCCCACGTTCGGGGCGATCGACATGCCGTTGTCGTTGTAGACGACCTTCACGTCGGCGCGCAGGTGCCCGGCGTGGTTCAGCGCCTCGAAGCTCATGCCCGCGGTCGCGGCGCCGTCGCCGATCACCGCCACCACGCGCGCGCCGCTCCCCTGGCGCCGCAGCGCTTCGGCGATGCCGAGCGCAGCCGAAACCGACGTGCCCGCGTGCCCCGCGCCGAACGCGTCGTAGGGGCTCTCGCTGCGCCGCAGGAAGCCGCTCGGTCCATCGGCGCGCTTGACGCGGCGCAGCTCCGCCCGGCGGCCGGTGAGCGCCTTGTGGCCGTATGCCTGGTGGCCCACGTCCCAGATCAGGCGGTCGTGCGGCGTCTCGAACGCGTAGTGGAGCCCGATCGTGAGCTCCACCGTGCCGAGGCTGCCGGCGAAGTGGCCGCCGATCTCGGAGCCGACCTCGATCAGCTCGCGGCGCAGCTCGGCCGCGACCGCCGGCAGCTCCCCGCGGTCGAGCCTTCGCAGGTCGCGGGGCTCCCCGATCGAGCCCAGGAGACCCACTAACGCACCACCCAACGGGCGAAGCGCAGTGCGTCCTTCGGGCTGCGCGTCAGCGTCTCGGCGGCGCTCGCCTCGAAGCCGGAGTGGAGCTTGCAGTTCTCGCAGCGCTTGTCGCGCCGCTGCGCGAAGAACTCCCAGTCCGTGGAATCGAGCAGCTCGCGGTAGGTGGCGTAGTGGGCGTCGGTGATGAGGTAGCAGGGGCCCTTCCAGCCGCGCGGATTGCGCGTCACGTTCGCCCAGGGCGAGCAGTCGAGATCGCGCTCGCCCGTGAGGAAGTCGAGGTAGAGGGGCGTCGACAGCACCTTGTGCCGCCGCGCGATCTCGCGGATCTCGCGGAACTTCGCGTGGGTCTCCTCCTTCGCGAGATAGATGTCGTTGTCGAGCACCTCGTACGCGAAACCGGGCGTGATCAGGAAGCCGTGGACGCCCATGTCGTCGAGCATCGTGAAGAGCTCCTCGAGCTCCGAGAGCGAGGTGTCCTTGAAGATCGTCGTGTTCGTCGACACGCGATAGCCGCGCTCGACCGCGCGCTTCATCTGGGGCACGACGGTGTCGAACACGCCTTCCTGGCAGACGACGCGATCGTGGGTCTCGCGCATGCCGTCGAGGTGCACCTGGATCGTGAGGTTCGGGTGCGGCGGCACCTTCTCCATGAAGCGGTCGAGCAGGATCGCATTCGTGCAGAGCTGCACGTGCTTGCCGCGGTCGAAGCAGCCCTGCAGCAGCTCGGGCGTCGGCTTGTAGATCAGCGGCTCGCCACCGCAGACCGAGACGATCGGAGCGCCGCACTCGTCGATCGCGTCGAAGCACTCCTTCAGCGACAGCTTGTCGTAGTAGGTGTCCTCGTACTCGACGATGCGGCCGCACCCCGCGCACGCCAGGTTGCAGGCGTGGAGCGGCTCGAGCATCAGGACGAGCGGAAAGTGCTCGTTCCCCGCACGCTTCTGCTGCGCGATGTACCGGAAGAGGTCGAACTGCAGCTTCAGCGGGAATCGCATCGTCATCCCTTCCGGCGTTGGGGAATCAGCGCCGCGACCGCCCGCAGGGCCTGGCGCCGGCGCTCGTCCCCTGCCGTCGTCGGATCGATCAGCGAGAGCAGGAGGTTGCCGTCGAGGAGCGACACGACGCCCGTGGAGAGCGCTTCCGCGTCGTGACCGGGCGGGAGCACCTCGCGCAGCGTGTCGCGGACGTCGCGCATGAAGATCTCGTGCAGCTCGAGCAGCGTACGCTGGAGGGTGTTGCGAAGGGCGGGGGACTCGAACATCCAGCGTACGAACGACTGGATCGCGCCGCGGTTCGAGGTCACGAAGTCCTCGTAGGCCGCGAAGATCTCCACCAGCCGCTTCTCGGCGTCGACGTGATCGAGGCTGGCGGCGAGCATGTCCCGGAAGGGCCCGAGGAATTCGCGGCAGCACTCGCTGAACAGCGTCGCCTTGTCACCGAAGTGCCAGAACACCGACGCGCGAGAGACGCCGGCCTTCTTCGCGATCTGCGTCACGCTCGCGTGCTCGAAGCCGCGCGTGGCGAAGAGCGACATCGCCGCCTTGAGGATGCGGTCCCGCGTCACCGCCTTGCGATGGGTGAACTCGCCTGCATTCCCGGTTGCGCCCGGCGGGCCCTGCGGCTGTCTCACGCCAGCTCCCGCGTCGCGTCGCTCGTGACCCAGGCGTCGCGGCGCACCGGGACGAGCGCAAGCGCCGCGGCGACCGCGCCCACGAGCGCGAGACCGAGCCAGCCGACCGGGGCCAGGTCGATCCGGAACGCCACCGCGACGTTGAACAGCACGATCCCCGCGTAGAAGAGAGGGGCGGCGAGGCGTGGCGCAGGCAATGCATGGAGCGGCCTCCCGCCGAGCCAGCCCGCGCGCTCGAGCGCGCCCATCACGAGGAAGACCGCGGCCCCGACGAACGCCCAGCCCAGGTAGTTGGTGAGCGGGATGCCGAAGAACGCGCCGGGGTACGCGTAGTAGTAGAGCTGGCCGAGGAACCAGCGGTCGCCACGCAGCGCGATCGGGTCGCACACGAGATCGATCGCCACCATGAGGGCGGTGCCGAGCGCGAGCGTGGCGGGCGTCATCACGATGCGGCCGCGCGGATCGGGCAATGCGCCGAGCAGCCGGCGCGCGGTCGCCCAGCTTACGAACGAGAGGAATACGAACGAGAGCGAGTCCATGAACGGGACGTTCGAGATCCAGAGCTCGCGGTCGCGCGTCGCCGCGTCGAGGTAGTGATAGAGCCCGAACGGGAAGCCGTTCCGCGTCGAGGAGTACTCGCACGCGAACGCGACGCCGTAGCCGAGGACGGTCCAGACGCACGCCCGCCGCGGTCCGACCTCCGCGAAGGCGATCGCGAGGAACGCCGCCAGGAAGCAGAAGACGTAGGGCCGCAGCAGGACCGTCTCGAAGAGCAGTTCGACGATTTCCACCCGTGGATCCGTGTAGGGTCCGATCCTGGGGCGGGGGATCGGGTGACCGTGTCGCGCCTCTCGCAGCGAAGTTTGGGCGGTTGGTGGGCGTCCCACAACCGGGAAACGCTGACCGATCACCAACGTTCAGTCAGCGAGCGATTCCGCGCTCATCCCGGCTTCACTGCGTGCCCCCGTCGGCCGATGGAACGGTCGCAGACGGGAGCCGGTGGAGCTTCACCGGGCCGAAAGGTCCCAGGATTGCCCGGGGGGCTCCCCGCGGTACGATGCCCGCACCGGGAACCCTCCCGGCGGGGTGAGGAGGGCGATTGCGCCTTCGGTGGTTGCGTCCGACGCACGGGTTAGGTCCGGCGCACAGCGTGGGCCTGGGCCTCGCGGCGAGCGTCGCGTGGCTGGCGCTCGGCTGCGCGAGCGCGGGCAGCGCCCCGCCGTCGCCCGTGCCGAACGGTCCCATGGACACGCGCGCCAGGATCGAGGACGCGCTGTCCGAGGACCTCGCCGCGGAAGGCGGCGCACCGGCGGCCGCGACCTCCGCTCCGGCGTCCGCGCCGGCACCGGACACGGCGCACGACGACGAGGCGCTCGTCGCGAGCATCTCCGAGGGACCGAGCGATCCCCTCGAGCCCGTGAACCGCAGCTTCTTCTTCTTGAATCGCGGGATCGACTACGTCCTTCTCGATCCGCTCACCAAGGTCTACGCCCTCCTCGTGCCCGACGCCGCCCGGGTCGCGGTGCGGCGCGTCTTCGACAACCTGAACTCCGCGCAGATCCTCGTGAATGACCTGCTGCAGTTCCAGTTCGAGGACGCCGGCGTCACCGCGGCGCGCTTCGCCATCAACACGACCCTCGGCCTCGGAGGGATCCTCGATCCCGCCGAGCGGCTCGGCCTTCAGCGTCACGAATCCGATTTCGGCGAGACGCTGGCGCGTATCGGGATCGGCCCCGGCTTCTACCTCATGCTGCCGCTGCTCGGCCCCTCGACCGTGCGCGACAGCATTGGGGAAGGCGTCGACGGGCTCATGCTCCCGCAGGCCTGGGTGCTCGGGTTCGGCTCGCGGCTGCTCCTCGACGGCGGCGACGGACTCTCGCTCCGGGAGATGCACCAGAAGGAGCTCGACGCGCTGCGCGACTCGTCCGTGGACTACTACGCCGCGCTTCGCAGCGCGTACTGGTTCGACCGCGAGGGCGCGCTGCGGGCGCGACTCGAACGGAGCCGGCAGGGCTCCTGGTCGTTCCACATCGTCGAGCCGAAGCCGCAGCAGACCGCGGTCGAACGGCACCGGGGCGCCGGCGGGGAATACCCGACCGCTGCGGACATGGCGTCTCCGGTCCCGCTCTCGCCCTCGGCGTCCGCAGCGCCGCCGGCTGCCGGGGTCGCGCTCGAAGCGCTGCGCGTGGCGCCCGCCGCGTCGCTCGGGCCGGGACGCGAAGGACCGCGCGCCGCGCCCGCACCCTGATCCGGCTCAGCTCGGCCGGGCGCGGCCGAGGATGCCGCCCAGCCAGACCCCGAAGGCCAGCAGGTCCGAGATCGGCACCAGCGCCAGATCGCTGGCGCGCAGCGCGAGGATGCTCCGGCGCCGCCAGAGCCCGGCGCTCTCGAGCGCCCACCAGGCGAGCGGCACCCAGACGCCGGCGCCGGACGCGGCGAGCAGCAGCGCGGGAACGCTTCCGTGCGTCACGACCTGTCCCAGGTAGCCGAGCGGACGCGTGTGGCGCACCACGCGCGCCCACCGCAGATGTCGCCGTGCGGCGGCCACGAAGCCTTCGGGCTCGAGGAGGTGGTCGACGACCATCGGCGACCACGCGAGCCGCCAGCCTGCGGCCTCCACGTGTCGCGCCAGGAGGAAGTCGTCGGCCGGCGTATCGAGGAGGCGCGCGAACCCGCCCGCCGCGGCGAGCGCCCGCTCGCGCACCGCGATCGTGGCGCCGAGCGCGAAGTGCAGGCCCTCGAGCTTCGTGGCAAGGCACGCGCTCGGGAGGAAGTGCAGGTTGGTCACGAGCGCGTCGAGGCGGCTCGCGAGCCCCGCCGCCGGCACGCTGCGGTAGGGACACGTCACCAGACCGACGTCCCCGTCCTTGAACGGCCGCGTGAGGCGGACCACGTAGTCCTCGGGGACGGCGACGTCCGCGTCGGAGAGCAGCAGCAGGTCGGCGTCGACGCCGTCCAGCATCTGGATCAGGTTCCCCATCTTGGCGTTCAGGCCCGTGGGCCCACGCTGCGAGCGGATCTCCGCGGGCACCTCCGGGAAGCGTGCCGCGACCCGCGCCGCGACGCGGAGCGCGGGATCGGCGGCGTCGGTCGAGCCGACGACGACGCGCATCCCGCCGCGCGCGGCGGCGCTCCACAGCGTCTCGAGCGAGGCCTCCAGCCGCGAGATCGCGCCGTGCAGGGGGCGCACCGCCACGAGCACCCCCTCCGGCGGAACCGGGTCGAGCTCGGGGTCCTCGGTGCGGCAGGTGGCGGACAGCGCGCGCAACGAGAGCGCGCGGTACACCACGGCGGCCGCGAGCCAGGCGCCGAGCCCGAGGAGCCAGGTGCTCATGCCGCCTCCGGGGATCCAGCGCTCGCGAAGGTCCGGGTGCTCGCGAGGGTGAACCCCGCCCGCTCGATCGCCTCGCGCACGGCGGCGTCGCAGAGCGCGCTCTCCTCCCTTCGACCCTCTTCCGTGTCGCGTCGCGGGTGCGCGAAGAGCTCGACCGTGGCGGCGCGCATCGACGCCACGAGCGAGCAGAGCAGGGGGGGGTCGATGCGCCCGCTGGCGCGCAGGCCGAACACCTCCTCCGTCGCGCGGATCCGGCCGCTCCGCGCGAGGCTGCGGCGGTGCAGACGTGCGAGGGCGGTGAAGATCGCGGGTACGACCTCCTCCCGCATCCGGCCGTCCGGCGGCCGGCCGGCCCGCGGCTCGTGCATCAGCCGGACGCACGGCACGCGGTGCTCCTCCATCGAGCGCTGCACGATCTCGAACAGGATCGGGTGCATGTGCAGGTGGTGGTGGCCGTCGACGTGGTCGAACGAGAGGCCGGTCTTCGCGAAGCGCTCGAACTGCGTCCGCACCTCGTACTCGAGCTGGCTGCGCAGCCGCCGGCGTTGGAAGAAGTCCCGGAGCCCGGCCACGAGAGGAGTCGCGGGCAGGCGGCCGGAGAGGTCCACGAGGTCGGGGATCGCGCGGGCCGGGCTCGCGGCCACGCCGTCGCAGAGCACGAGGTGCAGCCCCGTGCCGAGCGCGGGCAGGTTGCGGACGAGCTCGACCGCCTCCTGCGCCGCCGGCTCCGCGACCATGAGGCTCGCGGAGGTGAGGACGCCCGCGCGATGGCAGTGCACGATCGCCGCGTTCACCGCGGCGCTTGCACCGAGGTCGTCCCCCGTCACGACCAGGAAGCGCTCCGCGCGCGCGCTCAGGAGGCGTGGCGTCTTTGCGCCATGAAGGAGAAGAACTCCCGGCCTTCGCGGAGGCGGCGGCGCATCACCTCGCGGTCCCGCAGCATGTCGCGCACGATGCGCAGGATCGGCCGCGGACGCAGGTAGTAGGCGCGATAGAAGCGCTCGAGCGCCTCGTGCATCTCCTGGCTCGAGAGGTCCGGATAGCGGAGCACCGCCTCCTGGATGCCGTGCTCCTCCACGAGCCCGGACTCCCCCATCCGCCCGGAAGCGCGGTCCGGCGGCAGCCAGCCCTGCTCCTTCGCCTGCGCGTACAGCTCGGTTCCCGGGTACGGGGCGGCGAGCGACACCTGGAGGCTGTAGGGATCGACCTCCTTCGCGAAGTCGATCGTCCGCTGGATCGTGGCCTGCGTCTCGCCCGGCAGCCCGACGATGAACGTGCCGTGGATCAGGATGCCGAGGTCGCGGCAGTCGCGCGCGAACTCGCGCGCCCGCTCCAGCTTGATGCCCTTCTTGATCGCGTTCAGGATCGCCTGGTTCCCAGACTCGAAGCCGACGAGCAGGAGACGGAGCCCGTTCTCCTTCATGATGCGCAGCGTCTCGCGCGGGACGTTGGCCTTCGCGTTGCACGACCAGGTGATCCCGACCTTCCCCAGCCCGCGCGCGATCGCTTCGGCGCGCGGACGGTCGTCGGTGAAGGTGTCGTCGTCGAAGAAGAACTCCTTGACCTGCGGGAAGAGCTCCTTGGCGTGGGCCATCTCGGCCACCACGTGCTCGACGCTGCGCGTGCGGTAGGCGTGGCCGGCGATCGTCTGCGGCCAGAGGCAGAAGGTGCAGCGGCTGCGGCATCCGCGGCCGGTGTAGAGCGATACGTAGGGATGCTGGAGATAGCCGATGTAGTAGTTCTCGATCGTGAGGTTCCGCGCATACACGTCGGTGACGTACGGGAAGGAATCGAGGTCGTGGATCGGGGGCTGCGGCGCGTTCCGCACGAGCGTGCCGTCGGGCGCGCGCCAGCACACGCCCGTGACCTGCTCGATCGGCATGCCGGCGGCGACGTCCCGGATGGCGTAGTCGAACTCGCCCGTGGTCACGAAGTCGACCGCCGGAGCGATGCGCAGGGTCTCCTCGGGCTGCACCATGGTGTGCGCGCCCACGAACGCGATCTTCACGCGGGGGTTCGCCTCGCGCAGCCGGGCCGCGGTCTTGCCGTCGGACGCGACCGACGGCGTAGAGGTGTGGATCACGACGAGGTCGTGACCCTCCGCCTCCGCCACCACGTCCTCGAGCGTCAGATCGTCCGGCGGCGCGTCGACGAGGCGCGCGCCGGGCACGAGCGCCGCGGCCTGCGCCAGCCAGGTGGGGTACCAGAACGACTTGATCTCCCGTCGCGCCTGGTAGCGCGAGCCAGCGCCCCCGTCGAAGCCGTCGTAGGACGGCGGATTCAGGAAGAGCGTTCTCAAGCGAGGTCCTCGGGGGCCGCAGCGGGCCGGGCGCGATCGGCGGGGGTCGTCATCGCGTTCGCCACGATCGGCTGGTCGAGCCCGCCCGGGAACAGGAAGCGCCACAGGAAGGCGAGATCGATCCCGATCCCACCGAGCGCCTGCATCCAGCGCGGATAGCCGAGGAGCGTCATGAGACGTCCCATGAAGGCGCGGCTCACGGCGCGGTGCGCGCGCGCCTCGGCACGCCGCGCGAGGCGCAGCGTACGCAACACAGCATCACGTCGGCCCGCGTCGGCGAGGCGGTTCAGCTCCTCCGTCGCATAGGAGACGTGCCGGATCTCGTCGCCGTGGATGGCGGTCAGGAGCTTCACGGTGTCGGGGTCTGCGGCGAGGGCCTCGATCAGCTCCTCCATCTCGGCGCACGCACGCTCTTCGCCCGCCTTGCTCCCGGAGAAGAACAGGATGAGGTCGTCGTCGTCGAACGGTCGGGGGTCGTCGAGCCTCGCCTTCGGCGTTCCCATGCCGAAGCGCTGCACGTACCGCTCGTAGTCGAGCTCCGGCGGCAGGGGCTTCGGCGCGAAGCCCAGCTCCTCGAGGCGCTTCCGGAAGAGCCGGGCGTGGCGGTTCTCCTCCGCGTAGTGCCGGTAGATGCGGCGCGACAGCGCCTCCTCGGGCACGTGCTCCGCGACGCGGTCGAGGTCGAGGGCGCTGTCCGCCTCGCCGACCGCGAGGGAATTCATCAGGAGCTCGCGGGCTTCCTGGTTGGAGAGCAGACGGCGGAAAAAGCTGCGGCGCGTGAGCAACTCACCCCTCCTGAGACCGCTCGGGCCTCTTGCTACCCCGCCTCATCACCGGGTGTCAAGGCGCCCGCCGCGGCCGGGCCGGGAAGCACGCGCCGATCGGGCCGGCGGGGAACCAGGATGGGATAGAGCGCGAGCCCGATGGCGGCCCAGACCACCTGCTCCGCGCGGAGGACCAGGGAGAACACGAGACCGAGCTCGGGCGGAAGGCCGACGAGCGACACCGCCAGCATCCGCGCGCCCTCCTGCGCGCCGAGCCGCGCAGGGATGAAGAACGAGAAGAGGTCGAGCGCGATCGACACGAGGAACGCCGCCAGCGTCATCGCGAGCGTGGCCGGCGCGTGCATGTAGTGGAAGAAGAGGCCGAGCTGGACGGCGCCCATGAGCGAGCCGGCCGCGTGGAAGCCGTACGCTGCGAGCAGCGAGCCCCCGCGCCCGGCATGGAACGCCGCGATGCGGGCGTCCACGTCCATCGATCCCGAATGCAGCCCCTCGACGAGGGTGGCGCCTCCGAACTTGCGCGCGATGCGGCTCCCCGTGACGCGCGTCAGCAGCCGGCCGTCGCGCTGGAGGGCCCAGAACATGCCGACGCCGGTCATGAAGAGGGCCGCGGCCGCGAGCACGCCGAGGCGGCCCAGCGGGCCGAGCGGCGCCGCGACGAGCACGACCACGAGGCCGAGCGCGCCGAGGCTCGTGTCCGCGAGCGCGTACGCCAGCCGGTCCACGGTGACGGAGGCCGCGGCCGCCGCGCCCGGGATGCGGCCGAGCAGTCCCCCGCGCACCAGCTCGCCGCCGAGCGTCGCGGTCGGCGTCACGATGTTGATCGCGCCCCCCGCGAGGTGGCAGCCGTAGAGACGCCAGAGGCCGGGCCGTTCGTGGCGGTCGAAGCAGCGCTGCCAGCCGATCGTGTGCAGCAGCTGTTCCACCGCGGCGACGGAGATGATCACGACGGCGCCGAAGCCGAGCGCGACGACGTCGCCCCAGAGCGTCCTGGGCCCGATCCGCCAGATGAGGAAGGCGAAGCACGCGGCGCCGAGCGCCAGCAGCAGGTGGTGGACGCGCTTCACGGGCGGCCGCTACTTCTCGGTGCCCGACGCGAGGGCGACGATCTTCGCGTCCAGGGCCTTGAGCAGGGCGTCGAAGCCCTCCCGCTCGACCAGCGCGCCGTACTCCGACCGCCGCAGCGCGAGCTCGCTCACGGTGCCGTTCAGGTAGACGTCGACGATGCGCCAGGCGCCGCCGACGTCGCGGAGGCGGTAGTCGAGCTGGACGTCCTTGTCGTTCGGCTGGGTGAGCTTCGTCCGCACGAGGCGCGTGCCCTGGCCGGCGTCGCTCTCCGACTCGACCACGAAGGCTTCGCCGTCCCAGCCCGTGAACCGTCCCGCGTAGTTCGCGACGGTGAGCCGGGAGAAGGTCTCGATGAAGCGCTGCTGCGCCGCAGGGTCGAGATCCTTCCAGCTCCTGCCGGCGGCCACCTTCGCCATGAACGGCAGGTCGTAGACCTGCTCGATGACGGGCGCGAGCTTCGCGCGGCGGCCCTCGTAGCCCAGCGCGTCCGCGTTCTTCATGACCTCGAGCAGCGTCGAATAGAGCCGGTCGATCGTCGCGCTGGCTGCCGTGGGGGTGGCTGGCGCGGGCTCGGCCGGGGACTGCGCGCGGGCTCCACAGGGGAGCGCGACCGCTGCGAGCAGGGTGCAAGCGGTGAGGATCGGCCACGCGGGAGGGCGGGCGCGCAAGGCGGTCATGGGATCCCCGGCGTCCGGCCGGGGCGGAGCGCGCCGACCGCGGCGTGACCATAGCGGCCGGCGCCGCCCGACGCGCAGCCCCGTCGCACGTTCAGTCGTCGCCGAGGACGAAACGCGTGACGGCGTCCCGGAACGCGTCGGGATTGTCGATCATCACGGAGTGGCCGGCCTGCGGGACCACTGCGAGCGATCCCCGCGGCAGGACCTCCTCGGCCATGCGGTCCGCCACGTCGGCCGAGAGGACGTCGGACGCGGCCCCCCGGACGACCAGCGTCGGACAGGGAGTGCGCGCGAGCGCCTCCCAGAGCACCGCCGTCTCCTCCGCGGAGCGCCGGGCGGCGGCCTCCGGACCCTCCCGTCCGAAGGCGGTGAAGAAGGCGGGGTCGGTCTTGGGCTCGAGCCGCCCGTCCGGGCGGGCCCGGAGGCCGTGACGTGCCATGCGCGCGAGCGCGGCGGGGCGGGCCAGCGGGTACGCCAGGGAGAGCGTGCGCTCGTACTCCTCGGACGAGGCGAACGAGGGATCGGCCTTCGCCGTGGCGTCGAGCCGGATGCGCGTCACGCCGCGCAGGTCGAGCTCGGGACCGGCGTCCACGATCACGAGCCCGGCGAGCCGGTCCGGGTGCTTGCCGGCGACGCGCATGGCGACGCGCCCGCCCATCGAGTGGCCGACCAGCACGAACCGGCGGATCTCGAGCGCCCCCGTCGCCGCCGCCACGTCGCGCGCCATCGATTCGTGGTCGTAGCGGAGCTCGGGGTCGCGGTCGGAGTCGCCGTGTCCGCGCAGGTCGAAGGCGAGGGTTCGGTAGTACGGCGCGACGGCAGGAGCGAAGTCGTCCCAGACGTGCGCGTCGTTGCCGAAGCCGTGGAGCAGCACGAACGGTACGCCTGCGTCGCTCCACTCGAGCGCGTGCAGCGAGAATCCGTCTGCGGCCGGCACGCGCCGCGAGCGCGGTTCCATCTCTCCACTCTACCCGCTAGGGTGACGCCCTGCATGCCGGCTCCGGCCTCCGTCCTCGCTGCGCTCGAGCGCGACTCCGAGCGCACGCTCGTCGACCTGATCGACCTCGCGCGCATTCCGAGCGTGTCGGCCGCGGGCTTCGATCCGCGCGAGGTGGCGCGGTCCGCGCAGCGCACCGCGGACCTGTGCGCGCGCGCGGGGCTGACCGGCGTCGAGGTGGTGCGGCTCGGCGACGCGCACCCCTACGTCGTGGCGGAAGGGCGCGCGGCGCGCGCCGACGCGCCGACCGTCCTCTTGTACGCGCATCACGACGTGCAGCCGCCGGGACGCACCGACCGCTGGGAGACGCCGCCGTTCGAGCCGACGCTCCGGGGCGACGGCCGGCTGTACGGCCGCGGCGTCGTGGACGACAAGGCCGGTCTCCTGCTCCACCTCGCGGCGCTGCGCGCGTTTCGCGAAGCCGGGAGCGGGCTGCCCGTGCACGTGAAGCTCGTCGTCGAAGGCGAGGAGGAGATCGGCTCCGCGCATCTCGCCGCGTTCCTGGCCGCCCACCGCGAGCGCCTCTCCGCCGACGTGATCGTCCTCTCCGACACCGCCAACCTCGCCACCGGCCTCCCGTCCCTCACGACGAGCTTGCGGGGGCTCGTCACGATCGACGTGACGGTGCGCGCGCTCGATCATCCCCTACACAGCGGAATGTGGGGCGGCCCGATGCCGGACGCGGCCAGCGCGCTCGCGTGCCTCCTCGCGCGCCTCTGGGACGCGGACGGGCGCGTCGCGGTGCCGGGCCTGGCGGCGGACGCACCGGAGCTTCCGGCCGCCGAGCGCGCGCGGGTCGCGGCGCTGCCGTTCGACGAGGCGGCGTTCCGGCGCGACGGCGGTCTCGTCGCCACCGCGCGCTTCGCCGGCGAGCCGGAGCGCTCCGCCTACGAGCGGCTGTGGACGAGACCCGCGGTCGCGCTGACCGCGCTCGAGGGCATGCCGCTCGCCACCGCGGCGAACCAGCTGATGGCGGAGGCGCGCGCCCGCGTCGGCGTGCGACTCGCTCCCGGGCAGGATGCGGCGCGCGTGCGCGATCTCGTGACGGCGTTCCTGCGCCACGATCCGCCCTGGGGCGTCACGGTCGAGACGGCGTGCGGGACGGCGACACCAGGCTGGAGCACCGAGACGCGCGGGCCGCCCTTCGACGCTGCGCGGCGCGCGCTCGCAGCGGGCTTCGGCCGTGCGCCCGTCGAGATCGGCTGCGGGGGGTCCATTCCGTTCGTGGGGCCGTTCGCGGAGGTCCTGGGCGGCGTGCCGGCGCTCCTGCTCGGGCTCGAGGACCCGGTCTGCAACGCCCACGGCGAGAACGAGAGCCTCGACCTCGACGACTTCCGCAAGGCCTCCCGCGCGTCCGCCCACCTCCTCGCGGAGCTGGCGGATCTCCCGCCGCGCCGCCGCTGAGCTCGGCGAGCGCGGCGTGCGCCGCGGTCTGGTCGCAGACCACGGCGTTCGCCCCGCCCGCGCGCACGATGCGGGTCAACGGGATGCCCTTCGCTGCGCCGGACGTCACGAGGAGCGCGAGCTTCGCGCGCGCGGCCGGCACGCGCTTCGGCGCCCGGATCGCGCGCTCGATCCAGCCGTCCTCGCCGCAGCCGAAGACCGCGCCATCGAGTAGCGCGGAGCTCCTCGCGGCGGCGTTCGCTGCGATCGCTCCGCCGAGCGCCTCGATGCGCCAGCTCAGCTCCTGCACGAGCGACCCCGCCGAGCCCGCAGCGGCCCCGCCGCCCCGCACGTGGAGCAGGGGGCGCAGCGCGATCGGTGCGCCGTCCCCTGCGGGAAGCGGGGAGCTGGCGACGCCGACCCCGCGCACGAACGCCTCGACGTGCGCGCCGCCGGCGAGGCCGAGCGTGAACGTCCGGGCCGAAGCCGGAAGGGCCTGCGCCACCCATCCGTGCGCGACGCGCGCGACGAGGAACGGAGCCACGGGATCCGACCCGAAGTCCGGGTGCGCCGGGCTCCGTACGACGCGCGCGGCAGGCTCGGTTCCGCGCGGCGCGACGGCTCGCAGGCCCGCCGTGAGCCGCGCGGCGAGCTCCGCATCTTCGAGCTCGGCGCCGGCCTCGCTCGGCGCGAGCGTGACCGCGCCGAGGGTGAGCCCGCGCTGCGCCATCCGACGGATCTCGTCGAGCGCGGGCGCTCGCGCCCCGGGGTCACGCGCCCGCCGGAGGAGGGCGACCCGCGCGCCGATCTCGTCCGGCGAGCATCCGAGCACGGCGCCGGCCGCGGCGACGCGCAGCGCCTGCTCCCGGACGCCCGCAGCGTCGCCTTCGAGCCGCCAGCACACGTTCCGGTGTCGCACGAGCCAGGGATCCGTCTCGCGATCGAACAGGCTCCACGGCGGGACGAGGAACGCCTGGCCGAGCGCGCCGAGCTGCTCGAGCGAAGGCGACTGCCTGGGCTCGAGCGCACCGAGCACGCTCAGCAGTCCGGGGGGCAGTCCGGCCTCGCGTTCGAACTCCTTGTTGGACGGTTCGCCGCCGCCGCCGCGCCGTTCGAAGAGGCGGCTCACGAGGTTGCGTCGGATGAGGATTCGAGGATGGGTCGTGGGAGGCATCGGGACGCAACCCCGGCGCGGTTATACCACGCAGGGCGGAGCGCGCGATCAGGCCGCTCGGCCGCGCCCGACCGCCCGGCCGGCCGTGGGGAACTCGAGCAGGGCGAAGCGGGCCGCCTCGCGGCCGCGCAGCTCGACGGAGGACGTGTCGATCCGCGTGCCGTGTGGCGCGTGGCCGAGCACGGCGTCGAGCGTCCGGCCGAGCGCCTCGCGACGCGAGAGCGCGAGACCCCGCACCGCCGCTCCGTTCACGTCGATCACGACGCCGTGGGGATCGGCCAGCACCACGCCCAGCGGCAGTTGGTCGATCAGATCGCGCTGCGCGATGGGGAGCGCGTCCAGCAGGCCGCCGGGGAACACGGCGCGGCGGAGCAGGACGAGCGTCGCGCCCACGAGGATGGGCGTCGGGTCGTACGCGAAGTCGAACGCATGCGCGAGGTAGGCGGCGTTCCCGGCGATCGGCAGGAGGCTGGCCGCGCCGATCGCGAGGCGCCACTTGCGTCCGGGACGCCCCGGGCGCAGGGCGCTCGTCGCGTAGACGGCCGTCGCGACGCCGACGAGCGCGTAGCCGTAGGCGCAGTGCACGTCCCAGAGCGGACCGTGTCCGCCACCGTGCGGTGACAGGAAGAGCGCGCTCCACGGCCCCATGTAGAGCACGCTGTAGATCACGAGCTCCGGTACGAGCAGCGCGGCGGGGAACCAGGGCAGGCGCTGCGCGACCTGCAGCCTGCCGGCGTGCGCCGCGACGCCGAGCCAGAGCGCCGGCAGCGTCATGATCCCGAGGAACTTGATCCGCGTGCCCGTCCAGGCGTCGACTGCGCCGCGCGCCTCGAGCAGCTCGCCGACGCACCAGATCAGGACGGAGATGCACATCGCGGAGAAGCAGGTGCGGCCGGGCTGGTCGCGGTCCTGCTGCGCCGCGCCGAGCATGAGCCAGAAGGCCAGCACCGCGGTGAGCTCGAGGAGGAGATCGTGGAGGGTCATCGGGCGCGGCTTTCCTCCGCTCCCCGTATCGACGGCCGGGCGGGCATCGTTGAGGGGAGATCGCGATCAGGGTGCGGAGGGGCCGCCCGAGGGCGGGAGCGGATCGGACGGGATCCCGAGGACGCGCTCGCGCAGCCAGCGCCGGATCGATGGCACCGCGATCGGGAGCAGGAGGACGACGGTCATCGCGCCGGCCGCGATCAGGAGGTTCCGCAGGTCGCCGTCCGCCATCCGGCTTCCGAAGTAGCTGTAGGTGAAGGCGCGGATCACGGAGCCCCCGGCCACGCTCACCAGGAACCCGAGCACGGGCGCGCCCGCGAGCGCGGCGCCCGCGTGGTACATCGTCACGGGACCGAACGGGTAGGCGGTCCCGAAGAAGACGAGGGCCAGCGTGCTCCTCCGGCCCGCCCGGTCGAACACCCCGCGGAGCGTCGGCGGGATCCTTGCCAGCACCACGTCGCGTCCGATCCAGCGCGCCACCGAGAAGGCGAGCACCCCCGAGAGCGTGACGCCGAGGGCGCCCCAGAACGTCCCTCCAGCGGCCCCGAAGCAGAGGCCCGCGGCGATCAGCAGGATCTGCGAGGGGATGAACAGGATCGGGCGCAGCCCGAGGAGCACCACGAACAGCGCAGGTCCCCACAGCCCGAAGCCGTCGACCAGGTCGCGCAGGGATTCGGCGGTGTACTGGACGCCGAGCTCGCGCCGGGCGATCCACGCGGCCGCCGCCAGGCCGATGAGCACGCTGCCCGCGACCGCGGGTCTTCGATCGAGGGGGGGCATCGCGGCAGCTTACCTCGGCGGTCCCGGCCATCGAACCGGCTTGAGGCCACGGCGGGGTCGTGGTATTGGTCCAGCATCGAGGTCCGACCTCGGACCTCTGACGTCGTACCGTAAGCCGGGGCAGAAGAACTACAGAGGGGGTGCGATGGCGATGGACCTCGAGCCGCTGGGCTCCGCCCGCAAGCCGGAGGGCGTGTTCGAGCAGCTGCGGCAGCGGATTCTCTCCGGGGCCTACCCCACCGGAAGCCGGCTGCCGAACGAGCGCGAGCTCGCCGGTGCGCTCGGGGTGAACCGGGCCTCGCTCCGGGAGGCGGTGAAGCGGCTCGAGTACCTCGAGCTCGTCGAGGTCCGACACGGGCAGGGAACCTTCGTCCTCGACGTCGCCGGCTCCTCCGCGCTCCAGGTGATCGAGACGCTGCTGCGCGACCCGCGCACGGTGACCCACGAGCTCCTGCGCCAGCTCCTGGAGTTCCGGCGGCACGTCTCGCTGCACGTCGTGGAGCTCGCCGCCGCGAACCGGACCGAGGAGCACCTCGAGCGGGCGCGCGTGCTGCTCGCAGCGGAAGAGCGGAGCGGGCACAGCCCGGAGCGTGCGCTCGAGATCGACCTCGAGATGAACACGCTCCTCGGAGACGCCTCGCGGAATCTCATGTACCAGCTCGTGACCAATCTCTTCACGAAGCTCGTGCGTCGGCTCGGCCCGCTCTACTACAACGCGCAGCGCGACCACCGGCGCTCCCACCAAACGCACCGCTCCCTGCTCCAGGCGCTCGAGCGCCGGGACGGAGCGGAGGCGCGGCGGATCCTCGAGATCATGCTCGGCTACAGCGAGAAGAAGATCCTGGACGAAGCGACGCGCCTGGAGGCGGCGGGGCTGATCGGCCCCCCGCGCGACGTCGCTTGATCGCGCGCGACACGCTGCGGTGGAATGGCTGGGGCCGGCTCGGCGAGTCGATGGGCTTCTCCGGTGCACGCGAGGCCGCTCTCCTGGACGCGCTCGGCCGCCGGCTCGGCCGCCGGCTCGAGCCCGCTCCGCCCCCGGTCGCGCTCGAGTCCGTGCGCCTGCCGCCCCCCAAGCTCGCGGCGAGCACGCTCGCGGCGCTGCGCGCCGCCTGCGGCGAGGACGCCGTGCGCACCAGCGCGGCCGAGCGCGTGACGCACGCGCTCGGCCGCAGCCTGCCGGATCTGCTGCGCCTGCGGCGCGGCGAGATCGATGCGGCGCCCGAGGCCGCCGTCTATCCGCGCGACGAGGGTGCGGTCGCCGCCGTGCTGCGGATCGCCGCGGACGCCGATCTCGCGGTCGTCCCCTTCGGCGGAGGGACGAGCGTGGTCGGTGGAGTGGACGCGCGCACGGCGCCGGGGCAGGCGGGCGTGCTCGCGCTGGACACGACCGGCATGGACGCGCTGGTGCGGGTCGACGCGGAGAGCGCCACCGCCACCTTCCAGGCGGGGATCGACGGGCCGACGCTCGAAGCGGCGCTGCAGCGCCACGGGCGGACGCTCGGCCACTTCCCGCAGTCCTTCGAGCACTCGACCCTCGGCGGCTGGATCGCCACGCGCTCCTCGGGCCAGCAGTCGAACGGCTACGGTGCGATCGACGACCTGGTGGTCTCCCTGCGCGTGGTGACACCGGAAGGTGTGCTCCGCACGCTCGCGGTTCCCCGTTCCGCCAGCGGTCCCGACCTCAACGAGCTGGTGCTGGGCTCCGAGGGGGCGCTCGGCGTGATCGTCGAGGCGACCGTGCGCACGTCGCCGCTCGCCCCGGCCGCCGACGAACGCGGCATGTTGTTCGCGAGCTTCCACGCCGGCGTGTCGGCCGTGCGCGACGTCGTGCACGAGGGCGTGCCGCTGGCGCTGCTGCGGCTCTCCGACGCCGCCGAGACCGAGCTCGCGCAGCTTCTGCGCCACGACCCCGCGCGCCGGTTCGATCCCGCGGCGCTCGTCCTCGGAGCCGCGCGCCGCGTGGGCTTTGGCGACGGCCGCGTCGCCCTGATCTACGGCGGCGAGGGCGCCGCCGCCCGCGAGGTCGCCTCCCGGGTGAACCGCGCGCGGAGGGTGCTGCGCGCGCACGGCGGGCTTCCGCTCGGCCGTGCGCCGGGCCGATCGTGGCGGCGGGACCGTTTCCGTACGCCGTACCTGCGCGACTGGCTCCTCGACTTCGGCGTCGCCGTCGACACGCTGGAGACCGCGGTGCCGTGGAGCGCGCTCGAGGCGACCCACGCGGCGGTGCTGCGCGCCCTCGCGCGGGCGACGGAGACCCACGCGGGCGGCGGTCTCGCGATGGCCCACCTGTCCCACAGCTATCCCGACGGCGCCTGTCTGTACTTCACCGTGGTGTACCCGGTCGACGCGTCACGCGATCTCGCGCAGTGGGCCGCTCTCAAGCGCGAGGCCACCGACGCCGTGGTCGCCGCCGGCGGAACGCTCTCGCACCACCACGGCGTGGGCGTCGACCATCGGCCGTGGATGGCGGCCGAGAAGGGGGTGCTCGGGGTGCGCGCGCTGAAGGCGCTCAAGGCGTCGGTCGATCCGGCGGGCCTGATGAATCCCGGGAAGCTCGTATGAGCTGGGGACTCGCCGAGCGCGAGCTCGCGCTCCGCCGGGCGGAGCGCGACGGGCTCGACGTGCTCGTGATCGGCGGCGGCATCACGGGCGCCGGCGTCCTGCGCGATGCCGCGTCGCGCGGGCTACGTGCCCTCGTCGTCGAGCGCGACGACTTCGCTTCCGGCACCTCCAGCCGCTCTTCGAAGCTGATCCACGGCGGACTGCGCTACATCGGCGAGGGTCACCTCGGCCTCACGCGCGAGGCGTGCCGCGAGCGCGACCTGCTGCTCCGCCAGAACCCGCAGCTCGTACGCACGCTCCCGTTCCTCTTTCCCGCCTACGAGGGCAGCAGGCATCCCCTGTGGCAGGTGCGCGCCGGGCTCTGGACCTATGCCGCGCTCGCGAGCTTCCGGCGCACCGCCAGGTTCCGGATGCTCCGCCCCGACGAGATCGCGGACTACTCGCGCGATCTGCGTCAGGACGGCCTGCGCGGGGCGGGGCTGTATCACGACGCGCAGGTCGACGACGTGCGTCTCGTGATCGAGACGTTGCGCAGCGCACGGACCCTCGGCGGGGAGGCGGCGAACCACGCCGAGGTCGTCGAACTGGTGCGCGGCGGGGACGGGACGCTCGTGGCGGCGCGCGTGCGCGACGCGCTCAGCGGCAGGATGTGGGTGCTGCGCGCACACGCGTTCGTGAACGCGGCCGGTGCAGGCGTCGAGCGCGTCCGCGGCCTCGACCGCCCGGTCGCCGAGCCCGAGCTGCGGCCCGCGAAGGGCGTTCACCTCGTGATCCCCCGGAGCCGGATCCACGCGCAGGGCGCCGTCACGTTCCCCGCACCCGACGGCCGGCAGCTCTTCCTCGCGCCCTGGAACGAGGTGGCGCTGATCGGTACCACCGACACCTTCAGCTCCGAGATCGACGAGCCTTCGGTGCTGATCGAGGAGGTGCACTACCTGCTCGCCGCGGCGAACGAGGCGTTCCCGCGCGTCGGGCTCACGACGAACGATCTGCGCAGCGTGTTCGCCGGGGTCCGTCCCCTCGTGGCGTCCGCCGACACCGCGACGCCTCCGTCGTCGGTGTCGCGCGAGCACCGTGTGTACCGCGATCCCTCCGGTCTGATCTCCGCGGCCGGCGGGAAGCTCACCACCTACCGCGCGATGGGACAGACGATCGTGGAGCTTGCCCTCGCGCGCCTGCCGCGCGAGCGCCGCGCGGCGGCCGGCCCGAGCCGCACCGCGGCGCTCGCCCTGCGCGACGACGCGTTTTCGCGGCCCGCGTTCGAGGCGGAGCTGCGGGCCCGCTTCGGCGTCTCGCCCGCGCGGTCCGCCCAGCTCGTGCGCACCTACGGCGCGGCCGCCGAGCGCCTTCTCGCGGAAGCGCCCGAGGCGCTGCGCGGGCCGATCGGAAGCTCTCGCTTCACCTGGGCGGAGGTGCCCTGGGTGATGCGTACGGAGTGCCCCGCGACGCTGTGCGACCTGCTCGAGCGCAGGCTGCGCCTCGCCCTCTTCGCCGAAGGCCAGGGTCTCCGCGACCTCGACCGCCTCGCGCAGGCCGCGGGCGAGACCGCGGGCTGGGACGCGGAACGGGTCCGGGCGGAGGCGTCCGCCTACGCCGCATCGGTTCGCCGGCGCTACCAGATCGTCCCCCCGCGTCCCGCGCAGGTTCTCGCGGCGGGCGCGCGCTCCGCCGCCGCCTGATCGCCCGGGCTCGCCGGGCCGCGGCGCGTGTACCATCGCCGCCGTGCCCGCCGGGACGCTCGTCATCCTGAATCCCATGAGCCGCAGCGGCGCGACCGGCCGCCGCTTCGCTCCGGTCGAAGCGAAGCTCCGCGCGGCGCTGGGCCCGCTCGAGGTCGAGCGCACGCGCGGCCCGCGCGACGCCGAGCGCGTCGCGCGTGAGGCCGTCCGCGCGGGCGTCGAACGACTCGTCGTGGCCGGCGGCGACGGCACGCTCTCCGAAGTGGTGACGGGCCTCCTCGCCGCGGACCTCGGGGCCTACGCGCGCGTCGCCCCGCTCGCGCTCGGCACGGGTGGCGACCTGCTCCGCACGTTCGGCGTCCCGCGCGACCTCGACGGCGCGCTCGCGCGCATCGTCGCGGGCAAGACGCGGCGGATCGACGTCGGCCGCGCGCGCTTCCGCGCGCCCGACGGCCGCGACCGCACCACCTACTTCCTGAACGTGGCGAGCTTCGGCGTGAGCGGCCTCGTGACGCAACTCGTGAACGAAGCGCCGAAGGCGCTCGGTGGCCGCGCCTCCTTCCTGATCGGAACGCTGCGCGGGCTCCTCCGCTACCGCGTTCCCCACGTGACCGTGCGCGTCGACGGTGCACCCCTCTTCGACGGCCCGCTCACGCTCGCCACCGCGGCGAACTGCCGCTTCTTCGGCGGGGGCATGGAGGTGGCGCCGCGCGCGCTCCCCGACGACGGCCTGCTCGACGTCGTCGTGGTGTCGGGCCTCTCGAAGCCCGCGCTGATCCGCCGGCTTCCGCGCCTGTATCGTGGAACCCATCTCGGCATCCCCGGCGTCCTGCACGCGCGCGGCCGCGTGGTGGAAGCGGAGGTGGCCCCCTCCTCCGAAGGGGCGCCCGTCTTCACGGAGATCGACGGCGAGCCCCTCGGCACCCTGCCCGTGCGCTACGAGGCACTGCCCGGCGCGATCACGCTGCTCGGTGTCGATTCGTGACGGGGGCGCCGCCCGCGCCTCGATCGGGCGACGTGCTCGACGCGGTGCGGGAGGGATGCGCCCGGGTGGCGGCCGCGGCGCGCCAAGTCGCGATCGACGAGACGCGCCTCGCCGTCGTGGCCGCGGAGCTCGCCGCGACGCCGCCTCCAGCCGTCGTCTGGGACGAGCGCCACCACCACCGCGGAGACGCCGGGTCGACCCTCGCGTTCGTGCTCACGCTCGACGCGATCAACTTCGGGTCGGGCTGGTTCCCGACGCTGCGCAAGCGGGGAGCGCTGTCCGGCTACCTGACGATCGCGAGCGCGCTCAAGGAGCGCTTCGACGTCCGGGGCGCGTGGAGCGCGCAGGAGCTGATGGAGCTCGGACCGCACGACGCGGCGGCCGTGCTGGGACAGGATCTCGCGGAGCCCGCGGTCGCGGAGCTGATGGGCCTCTACGCCCGCGCATGGAACGACCTCGGCGCGTTCCTGCTCGCGCGCTTCGGCGGCGAGTACGGGGCGCTCGTCGAGGAGGCGCGGGGCTCCGCAGCGGAGCTCGTGCTGCTGCTCGCCGGCATGCCGTTCTACCGCGACGTGGCGCGCTACGCGGAGCGGGAGGTCCCGTTCTACAAGCGCGCGCAGATCACGGCGTCGGATCTCGCGGCCGCGTTCGGCGGCCGCGGCCCCGGCCGGTTCGACGACCTCGAGCGCCTCACGATCTTCGCAGACAACCTCGTGCCGCACGTGCTCCGCCACGACCGGATCCTCCGCGTCGCGCCAGAGCTGGCGGAGCGGATCGAGCGCGGCGAGCTCCTGCCCTCGGGCTCCGGGCCCGAGGTCGAGCTGCGCGCCGTCGCGCTCCACGCGGTGGAGCGCATGGTTGCGGAGATCCGGGAGCGGGGAGGGAGCGCATCGGCGCGGACCCTCGACCATGCGCTGTGGAACCGCGGTCAGGCCCCCGGGATCAAGGCCCGGCCCCGACACCGCACGCGCACCGTCTACTACTGACCGGCTACGGAGGCGGGGCGATCGGCCCGGCCGGCCGCGCGGCCGGGGCGCGGCTCGCGGGGGCGCACGCGCGGATCGCGTCCGCGATCGCGTCGGCGTCGGTGTCGCGTACGCCCGGGGTCCGGATCGCCGCGCGGACGGCCGCTCGCAGCTCCGGGGCCGGCGGCGTCTCGCGCAGTCGGACGAGCAGGAAGACGAGGCGCTCGCCGATGCGGGCGAGCGCAGGCCGGATCGCGGTCTCGAGGTCGGGCGCGTCCGCCGCCGGCGCGCCGGAGGCCGGCGCGGCGAGCACCTCGCGCTGGAGCGCGCTCGCGGCGTCGATCAGCGCGCGGAAGAGGGCCCGCACCGCCGCGTCGTGGGGTGCAGGGAGCCCGGCGCGCTGCGCCTCCTCCCGGGAGGCGCGCGCCGACGCGTCGAGGACGCGCGTCTCCTGCGCCGGATCCGTCACGGGACGGCCCGCGCGTCGCTTCGCTTCGGCCACGAGCGGCATCAGCGAGAAGCGCTCGTCGATCGCCGCGAGGAGTCCCGCGAGCGGCGTCGCGGTCGCCTGCGCGCCGTCGCCGGCGAGCCACTCGCGCCGGAGCCCGGCCAGCGTGCCGTCGGCCTCCCGGGCCAGCAGCCAGGCGTCGAGCGCGCGGGCGAGCTCCACGTCACCGGCGCGCAGCAGCGGCGCCTTGCGGTCGCGGGTGAAGGGCCCGAGCACACGCAGGCCCTGCGCTCCGCGCAGCCAGCCCGGCGCCTCCTGCGAGTCGGTCACCACCGCGTCGGCCCGGCCGTCGAGCAGTGTCTGACGCACCTGTGTGTTATCCGGGATCGCGATCACGGTCGCGCCGGGAAAGCGCGCGCGCGTCACGCGCTCGAGGTGGCCGCCGGCGTTCACGGCGATCCGCGCCGGGCCGCGCGCGAGCGCGTCGAGGGCGCCGAACGGCCCGTCCCGCCGCACCAGGGCCACGGCGCCGCTCTCCGCCACCGCGACGCCGAAGCGCCCGACGAGGCTGCGGTCGGGGCGCACGGTGACGCCCGTCCAGGCCAGGTCGAAGCGTCCCTCCCGGAGCGCGGCCTCGAGCTCGGGCCAGCGCACGGGGACGAGCACCAGCGGGCGACCGGCGTCGCGGGCGAAGGCGCGGCCCAGCGCGACGTCGAAGCCGTCCAGGGGTCCGCCGTCCAGCGCGGCGCCGTCGGTCGTGAAGCTGAAGGGCGCGTAGTCCCCGGTCGTGCCGATCCGCAGGGGCGCGATCGCGTCGGTGGCCGGCGCCGCCGGCCCGGCGACCCACAGCGCGGTGAGGAGCCCGAGGAGCGCGCTTCGCACGTCAGGCGCCTGGGAGCGGGAGCAGGGCCGAGGTCGCGCGTCGCATCTGCGTCACGACGTTATCAGAGGGCGGGTCGCCGGTCGGCCGTGGGAACGGCGCGCCGGGCTCGGTTTGACCCATCCGGCGCGCTCCTCTATCCTCCCGGCTCCGCAAGATCCACGGCGTCCCCGCCACGGCTCGCGTCCGCACGCCCGAGGTCCACATGCTTTCACTCGACGAGATCGCCGCCGGCACCCGCGTCACGCACAAGAACACCGGTCTCCGGTACTCCGTCGTCGACCTCGGCGAGGACGAGGTGCTGCTCTCGCCCGAGAGCGCCGACCTCCAGGACCTCGTCGTTCCGGTCCCGCTCTTCTGCGCCGAGTTCGTGTCCACCGAGCGCTACAGCGCACCGCGTAGCCGCGGCCGCCGGCCCGGCGCCCCTGCGGCGGGAGCAGGCGGTCCGCCGCGCGCGCCCGCCGGCCCGAAGCAGAAGGGCCGGATCAAGAAGATGGTCCGCGAGCGCGGCTTCGGGTTCATTCGCGGGGAGGACGGCAAGGAGGTGTTCTTCCACCGCTCCGGCCTCGGCGGCGGGGAGTACGACGTGCTCTCCGAAGGCGACAACGTCGAGTACGTGGTGCAGGAGGGCCCGCGCGGCCCGCGCGCGGAGAACGTGAAGGCCATCCAAGAGAAGGCCGCCGGCGCCACTCCCTAGCCCGTGTCCTCGTCCGGCGACGCCGATCTCATCGGCCCGACCTCGAGCTTCTACGTCTCGCAGCGCCTGCGTCTCCACTTCGTGGACTGGGGCAACGAGGGCGCGCCGCCGCTCCTCCTCATCCACGGCGGCCGCGACCACGCGCGCAACTGGGACTGGGTCGCCCACGACCTCCGCCGCCAGTACCACGTCATCGCCCCCGACCTGCGCGGACACGGCGACAGCGCCTGGGCGTTCGGCGGAATGTACGCGATGGTCGACTTCGTCCTCGACATCGCGCAGCTCCTCGAAGGTCTCCAGCTCTTCCCGATCACGATCGTCGGCCATTCGCTCGGCGGAGCGATCGCGCTCCAGTACACGGCGGTGTATCCGGAGCGGGTCCAGCGGGTCGTTGCGATCGAAGGGCTCGGCCCGCCTCCGGCGATGATCGAGAAGATGACCGGCGTCCCGGCGTTCGAGCGGATGCAGAACTGGATCGACCAGATGCGGAAGCTCGCGATGCGCCAGCCGCGCCGCTACCCGACGCTCGAGGCGGCGATCGCGCGCATGCGCGAGGAGAACGCCTTCCTGTCCGAAGAGCAGGCGCGACACCTGACGCGGCATGGTGTGCAACGGAACGAGGACGGTACGTTCAGCTGGAAGTTCGACAACTACGTGCGCGCGTTCTCTCCCTATCGCTTCGACGTCGCCGACGTCCGCACGCTCTGGTCGCGGATCGCCTGCCCGACGCTCCTCGTCCGCGGCACCGAGAGCTGGGCCAGCGATCCCGAGAAGGACGGCCGGCTCACGGCGTTCCGGAACGCCCGGTTCGTGAACGTTCCGGGCGCAGGTCACTGGGTGCACCACGATCGGCTCGACGACTTCCTGCGCATCCTGCGCCTCTTTCTCGCCACCTGAGCGCCGGCGTGGCAGCGGCGGAGGACGCGCACCGCCTGCGCATCGGCGTGCTCGGCGCCGCGCGCATCACGCCTCCCGCGCTGCTCGAGCCCGCGCGCGCCCTGCCCGGGGTCGAGGTGGCGGCGATCGCGGCGCGCGATCCGGCCCGCGCCCGGGAGATGGCGGCCGCCCACGGCATCCCGGTGGTGTACCCTTCCTATGCCGAGCTCGTGAACGCACCCGACCTCGATGCGGTGTACGTCCCGCTGCCGAACTCCGCCCACTGCGAGTGGACCGTCCGCGCCCTCGATGCCGGCAAGCACGTCCTGTGCGAGAAGCCCCTCGCGTCCAACGCGGCCGAGGCGGAGCGCATGGCGCGCGTGGCCGCCGAGACCGGCCGCGTCCTCGTCGAGGCCTTCCACTACCGCTACCACCCGCTCGCCGCGCGCGTGCGGGAGCTGCTCGCCGGGGGCGCGATCGGCCGGCTGATCCGGGCCGAGGGCACCTTCACGGTGCCGATCGTTCCGACGGACATCCGCTTCGACCTCGCTCTGGCCGGCGGCGCCACCATGGACCTCGGCTGCTACCCGCTCCAGATGCTCCGCTTCTTTCCCGGGGAGGAGCCGGCCGTCGTGTCGGCGCGAGCGCGCGAGGGGCCGCCGGGCATCGACGTCGCGATGGAGGCCGAGCTCTCCTACGCCTCCGGCGCGACGGGCCGCATGACCTGCTCGATGGAGGCGGGCGTTCGCACCTGGGCGGCGTTCGAGGCCAGGGGCGATCGCGGCACGCTGCGCGTCGTGAACCCCCTCGCGCCGCACATCGGCCACCAGCTCTCGGTCGCAACCGACTCCGGCGAGCGGGCCGAGACCGTGCCGGGCGACACGACCTATCTCCACCAGCTCCGGGCGTTCGCCGCCGCCGTGCGCGGAAGCCGGCCCGCGCCGACGGACGCGGCCGAGGGCGTCGCGAACATGCGTCTCATCGATGCGGTGTATCGGAAGGCCGGGTTTCCGCTGCGCGGTGCGTGACGCTCAGGGGTAGTACACGTAGATCGCGTCGGCGATGCAGGCGGCCTTGCCCCCGCCCTCCACCTCGAACGTGAAGCCGAGCGTCGCACGGGCGCCGCCGCCGGGCATGTCGCGGACGCCCTTCAGCTCGGCGGAGAGCCGCACGCGAGAGCCGGCGAGCACCGGCGCCGGGAGGCGCATCTTCTCGAGGCCGTAGTTGACGCCGAGCCGGGCGCCTTCGACGACGAGCACCTGCGGCAGCAGGCTCGGCGCGAGCGAGAGCGTCAGGTAGCCGTGCGCGATCGTCTCCTTGAACGGCGATTCGCGGCGTGCGCGCTCCACGTCGACGTGGATCCACTGCTGATCCCCCGTGGCGTCGGCGAAGGCCTGGATGCGTTCCTGTGTCACCGTGACCCAGTCCGACACGCCGAGGTGCCGCCCCACGTACTGCTTCAGGGCGCGGACGCTCGGGATGACGGTGGGGGGCATGGGTCTCCTCGCTGCGGGATTCAGTTCGCGGGCGGCGCTTCCGCCAGCGCCTTGAGGCCGCGCAGCCCCCGGGCGAGCCCCGTGCCGAGAGCGCGTTCGATCAGCCAGCCGGTGCCGGGCACCAGCGGCCGGAAGCGCACCCGCCAGCGCACGAGCGTTCCGCCGTCCTGCGGCACCAGCACGACCTCGCCGGCGTGATCGCGGATCGGCGCCCCTTCGGTCAGCGTGTAGCCGAGCCGCTCGCCGGGCTTCCAATCGGTGACGCGCTCCTCGATCACCATGCCCATGCCGCGGATCGTGCGGACGGCGCCGACGCCGTCCGGCTCCGGCGAGCCGGGATGCCGCCGCACGACCTCGCGCACGGGCATCCAGCGCGTCATGCCCTCGTGGTCCGAAAGCAGCGCCCACACGCGGTCGCGGGGGGCGTCGATCCTCTGCTCGATCGCGATCTCTCGCATCTCGTCGCCTCCCCAGGCTGGGTCCTGCGTGACCATGCGCACGGCGCCCGGAACCGCCTCCGGGCGTACGCCCGGAGGCGGCGAACGCCCGCGTCTGCCCGGCGCTAGCGCGGGAAGGCCTCCACGATACCCCCGTCGATCGGGAGCGTCGCCCCCGTCGTCGGGGTCTGCTCGCTCGCGAAGAAGACGACCGCATTGCCGACGTGACGCGCGCTGACTCGAGCCTTCAGCAGGTTGCGTTCGCGGTAGAACTCCGGGAGCGCCTCGACGGCGAGGCCGCGGCTCGCGGCGCGCGCGGGTCCGACCGTCTCCCACAGGCCTGACGGCGTGTCCCCTTCGGAGAACACCGCGTCGGCGTTGACGAGGTTCACGCGGACGCCGAGCGGCGCGAGCTCGATGGCGGCGACCTTGCCGATCTGGTGCGCAGCCGCCTTGCTGGCGCTGTAGGCGCCGAAGTCCCGCCCCGGCGCGAACACGTTCTTCGACGAGTTCACGATGACGCTCCCACCGGTTCCCTGGAGGCGGAAGACGCGCGCGGCCTCGCGCAGCACGAGCAGAACGCCCACGTAGTTCACCTCGACGAGCCGGCGCACGTCGGCGGCGCTCACCGACTCGATCGGAGCGACGTGCGCGACGCCCGCATTCGGGACCACGACGTCGACGCCGCCGTAGGCCGCGCACACCTCCTCGAAGGTCCGGCGGACGGAGCTCTCGTCCGTCACGTCCAGCGCGAGCCCGAGGGCCGACCCGACGCCGTGTCGACCTGTGATGCGCTCGGCGGCGGCGGCCGCGCGCGCACCGTCGAGATCGGCGAGAACGACGTGGGCCCCGGCCTCCGCGCACACCTCGCCGATGCCGACGCCGATCGCGCCCGCCCCGCCCGTCACGAGCACGACCTGACCCTCGAGCGTCCGGGGCGTCGACTTGCCGAGCTTCGCCTGCTCGAGGCTCCAGTACTCCATGTCCCAGAGGTCCGAGTCGGAGAGCGCCTCGTAGCGGCCCACGGCGTGCGCGAGCGCCTTCGTGCGGAGGGTGTGCTCCGTGAGGTCGGCGGCGATGGCGGCGTCGCGCCAGGTCGCACCGAAGCAGAGCGCCCCCGCGCCGGGCAGGAGCACCACGCGCGGGGCCGAGTCGAGCTTCGTGCGTTGCACGCCCTTCGCGCGCAGCTGCGTGTCGAAGTACGCGTCGTAGGCCGACCGGTAGCCGGCGACGGCGCGCTCGAGCTGTTCGTGGAGCGCGTTCGCGTCGCGCCAGGCGGGCGCCGGCACGAAGAGGGGCTGCGCCTTCGTGCGGATCACATGATCGGGTGTCAGCGGTCCGGTGCGCGCGAGCGCTGGGCCGTCGGTGCTCGCGCAGAACGCGAGCACCTCGGGGCCGCCCCGCCAGTCCATCACGACGCGGCCCAGCCGTGCGCCGGCGCCGCCGGGCCGGTTCGCGAGCAGCCCGCGCAGCACCGGCGCCGCGCGCGCGACCAGCTCGGCGGCGGGCGCGGGGCCGGGCGGCGCCGGGCCCGCGGTCACGAGGGGGCGGCCGTGCACGCTCGCGCGCGCGTACCGCTCGCACGCGTCGACGAGCTCGACGTGCCGCTCGTAGCTCTCGCGCGCGCCCTCGCCGAACGTGAAGAGCCCGTGCTTCACGAGCACGACCCCGATCGCCTGGGGCTCCTTGCGCGTGACCTCGGCGACGGCCTTCGCGAGCGGGAAGCCCGGCATGATGTACGGAAGCACCGCGACCCGGTCGCCCAGCGCGTCCCGGGCCCGCTTCTCGCCGTCGGGCTGGTTCGTGAGCGCGAGGACGGCATCGGCGTGGGAGTGGTCGACGAAGCGGTGGGGGAGGAAGGCGTGAAGCAGCGCCTCCACCGACGGATTCGGCGAGGACGCGTCCACGAGGTGGGTGCGCAGCTGGTTCACCATCTCCTCGTCGGAGAGGGCAGGGAGCGCTTCGAGGCGGCGCAGGTAGCCGAGGTCGAGCGCCGGGAAGTCGCGCGGGCCGACGCGATCGAGGCTCGAGCCCGAGCCCTTCACCAAGAGACACTGGATCGTGTCGCCGAGCAGCGTCCTCAACGGCCCCTTCAGCGACGTATTCCCGCCGCCGTGCAGCACGAGGTCGGGATCCAGGCCGATGAGGCGCGAGCTGTAGATCCGCAGCGCGAGCAGCTCGCCGTGCGCACTGCCCCACTCGTCGATCGCGCGCCGTGCCGCGGCCTCGTCCCAAAGGCTCCGCATGGGAGGGAGCCTAGCCCCGATTCCCCCCTCTGAAACTCGCGAGGGGGGACGTTCTCTCGAGGTTCACGCGTCGCGCTCCGCGAGGAACGAGTAGCCGCGCGCCGTGCGGTGGATCTCGGCCACCGCCTCGAGGCCGATCTCGGCGGCGACCAGGGCGGTCTCGCGGAGCTGGCTCGTCGCCGACACCGTGACGTTGTCGGTGCAGATCGCCACGGGTACGCCGGCGTCGAGGAAGTCGTAGAGGGGATGGCGGCGGTCCCGGCCCGCGGCGCCGGTCTGCCAGTTCGACGTGAGGCAGCACTCCACCAGGATCCGGTCGCGGGCGAGCCGGCGCACGAGCTCGCGGTCGGCGACCGCGGAGCAGGCGTGGCCGAGGCGGCGGACGCCGAGCGCGTCGACCGCCTCCCACACGAAGGCCGGACCCTCGTCCTCGCCCGCATGGGCGGTCGTGCCGAGCCCCCCCTTCGCGGCGATCTCGAAGGCGTCGCGGAAGAGGCGCGGGGGTGTCCCCGCTCCGCGCCCGCGATGTCGAAGCCGACGACGCCACAGACCTTGTGGAGGTGCGCCGCTTCGCTGATTGCCTGCCGCGCGAGGATCTTCGCGATGTGGGGGCCCTGCTGGCGCATCGCGATCACCACGAGCCCGCAGCGCAGGCCGACGCCGCGGTGCGTCCCCATCCGGTCGCGGAGCGCGGAGAGCACGGCGACGATCGACTGGCGCAGCGTCAGCCCGGCGTAGGTGTGGATGATCGGTGAATAGCGGAGCTCGAGCGTGCGCACGCCGTTCGCCACCGCTTCGTCCACGATGTCGGCGACCACGCGCTCGATGTTCTCGAAGAACTGCGTCACCCACAGCGGGTAGTGGAACTTGTCGAGGTACGCGAGGAGCGTGCCCTCCTCCTCGGGCTGGAGCACGAGGAGCTTCGCGAGCTCCCCCTCCGTCGGAGTCGGTGCGAGGCCGTGCCTGCGCATCAGCTCCCAGACGGTGCGCACGGGGATCGAGCCGTCGACGTGCTGGTGCAGCTCGGTCTTCTCGAGCGCGGTGAGCTCGGAAGGGTCGATTCCCGCCGGCAATTCGACCCGCGCGAGGGCGGCCGTCATGCGCGGATACTACCGTCTCGCGTGTGAAGCTCCGCCTCGGTCTGCGCTACGACCTGCGCGCCCCGTCCGCCCCCGCGCGTCTCTACGCCGACCTCCTCGAGCACGCCGTCCGGGCGGACGCCCTCGGCGTGGACGCGCTCTGGCTCTCGGAGCGCCCCTTCGCGCAGGACGCCGCGCTGCCCGCCGCGCTCCCGCTCTGCGCCGCCCTCGCGGCGCGCACCCTCCGGGCGCGCGTGGGGACGGCGGTCCTGCCGCTGCCGCTCTACCACCCGCTGCGCCTCGCCGAGGACGCCGCGACGATCGACGGGCTGTGCCGAGGACGCTTCGATCTCGGGCTCGGCCTCGGGGGACACGCCGAAGCGTTCGACGGTTTCGGCGTCCCGATGCAGGCGCGCCTCGCCCGCTTCGGCGAAAGCCTCCGCGTGCTGCGCCTCGCCTTCGCGGAGAGCCCCCTCTCCCACGCGGGGGAGCATCACCGGTTCGACGGCCTCGACGTCCGGCCGAAGCCGTTCCGGACGGGCGGACCACCGCTGTGGATCGGGGTGGGGTCCGACACCATCTCGCGTATGGCGGCGCAGCTCGCCGACGGAGCCATCACGGACTCCCTTGCCGCAGCTTCCGGCTTCCTCGACGCCTGGACCGGAAGCGGACGCGTCCCGCTCGCGGCGCGCGTGGCGCTCGAGGTGCCAGGGGCGGCGGACCCCGATCCCGTCCGGGCCCGGACGGCGCTCGCCGCCGCCGCCGACGCCCTCGGCGGGGCGGGCGTGCTCTGCCTCGTGGTGCCGGTCTTCGACGGCATGTCGGGCCCCGGTCCCGGCCTGGGTCTCGACCTCGCCCTCCTGGAGCGCTTCCTCTCGGAGGTCTGGCTCCCGGTGCGCGACGCGCGGCGGGCCTGAGGCGCTTCGACTCAAGCGACGCGCTCGGGGTACCGATCAGTACTGATCGAGGGGGGGACCCACCGATGACGGTTCCCGCGATCAAGGGCACGGGCTTCCAATCCACGGTCGACGACATCCAGCGCCTGCTCGACACGGATCGGCTGACGCGCGAGGAGCTCGAAGCGCGGCTCGAGCCCGACGACCTCATCCTGCTCGAGTCCAAGATCGGCCCTGCGACGTGGGTGCCCATGGACACCTACCGGCGCGTGATCGACGTGCTCGTCGCGATCGAGGGCCGCGGCGACCCCGAGGGCTACCTGATGCAGCGCGGCTGGCGCGCCGCGGAGCGACTCCACAAGGCCGGCCTCTACTCGCAGTTCGACGCCACCATCGACAAGTGGGGGATGCGTGTCGGCAAGCTGGTCGTGACGCTCGGGCCCGTCATGTACAACTTCACGAAGTGGACCTTCGACGCGAGCCCGGAGTCCCCCGGGAACTTCACGCTCACGGTGAGCGAGGCCGAGCACTTCCCCGACTGCGCCCGCTACACCGCGCAGGGCTTCGTCGAGTACCTCGCACGGTCGATCATCGGGCGCACTGTGCACGTGACCAGCGAACGCATGCCCGGCGGACGAATCCTGTACACCGGTCACGTGGCCTGACCCCAGCGACAGCGGGGCCCATCTCCGCGCGGACCGGGTAGACTGCCCGGGAACGCGCTCGGAGAGGGGTTCCCATGAAGTCTCGCTCGATCCTCAAGCTGACGGCCTGGCTCGCCTTCGCCGCCCTCGCGGGCTTCGCGGTTTCGGGGCGCTTCCTCTACCGCAGCTTCATCGGATCGGATCCCACGGCGTTCCCGGCAGGGGCCTGGCTGCAGCCGCTCGCGCAGGCCGTGCTGCCGGCGGCGGGCGTGACGCGCGTCGGCATCGTGTGGGTGGTGGGCGTGCTGCTCGCGCTCACCGTCGCGGGCTTCTACGTGGGCCGCGCCGTCGCGCGGTCCGGCCGTCGTGCGACCGATCCCGACCGTCGGCGCGTGCTGGCCGGCGCCGCGTCCGGCGTCGGGGCCGCGGTCGGCACGCTCGTCGCTGCGGGCGCGGGCACCGCGTCGCGCGCCCTGCTCGGGCTCGGCAACGAGGGGCGAGGCTGGTCGCCGGTGGCGAGCGAGATCTTCGGCGCCCAGGTCGAGCGCACGGCGCCGGAATGGAAGGACGCGTGGAAGGGCAGCCGGATCCAGAGCTACCGGCGCTTCGGGCGCACCGGCTGGGAGGTCTCCGACATCGTGCTCGGGACGGGCGCGATCCGGGGCGAGAACGGCGAGAAGATCGCGCGCCTCGCCCTCGAGCGCGGCGTCAACTACTTCGACACCGCCCCCGACTACAGCGGCTCCGGGAGCGAGCAGGCGATGGGCCGCGCGATGCGCGGCATGCGGGACCAGGTCTTCATCGCGACGAAGTTCTGCACGCCCGAGGGTCACGTGCCCGCCGGCGCGCCGGTCGAGACCTATCTGAAGGCGATCGAGGGCAGCCTCCAGCGCCTCGGCACCGACCACGTCGACCTCGTGCACGTCCACTCGTGCGACGAGATCGATCGCCTCATGGACCCGAACGTGCACGAGGCGTTCGACCGTCTGAAGCAGCAGGGCAAGGCGCGCTTCCTCGGCTTCTCGAGCCACACGCCCAACCTGATGCAGGTGGCGGACCAGGCGATCGCCTCGGGCCGCTTCGACGTGATGATGCTCGCCTACCACCATGGCATCTGGCCGCAGCTCGACCAGGTCATCTCCCGGGCGCGCCGCGAGCAGGACATGGGCGTCGTCGCGATGAAGACGCTGAAGGGCGCGCGGCACGAGAACCTCGCCGGATTCCGCGACGAGGCCGACTCCTACTCCCAGGCCGCCTTCAAGTGGGTGCTCTCGAACCCCGACGTCTCCTGCCTCGTGGTCTCGTTCTTCGAGCTCCAGCACGTCGACGAGTACCTGTTCGCGTCGGGCAAGGGCGTGACGCCGCGCGACGTCGCGATCCTCCAGAAGTACGACCGCGAGGTGCGCGGGACCTACTGCTCACCGCACTGCGGCGCGTGCCTCTCCGCGTGCCCGGAGGACCTGCCGATCGCCGACGTGCTGCGGCACCGGATGTACTTCGAGGACTACGGCTGGCAGAAGGAAGGGATCCGGCTCTACTCGCGGCTCGAGAAGAACGCGGCGGTCTGCGCGTCGTGCAGCGCGCCCTGTCTCGGAACGTGCCCGGTCGGCATCGACATCCAGGCCCGGATGACCGGCGCGCACGAGCTCCTCACGCTGACGTGAGCGCCTGCTAGGCGCCGAGCGAGCGCCGCACGACCCCGATCACGGCGGCCACGTCGTCCGGACCGAGCTTCGGCGAGAGCGGGAGCGACACCGTGCGCTCGGAGACCCATTCGGCCGCCGGGAACTGGCCCGTCCGATACCCGAAGCGCTCCTGATAGAAGGGGTGCAGATGCACGGCGCGGTAGTGCACGCCGACGCCGATCTTCTGCTGCGTCATCCGCTCGAGGAAGTCGTCGCGCGTCACGGCGGTGCGATCGACGTCGATCAGCAGCGTGAACAGATGCCGCGCGTGACGGGTCTCCGGGGCGGGCGGGGCAGGCAGGAAGACGGGGAGATCGCGGAACGCCTCGCAGTACTCCCGCCAGATCTCGGCGCGCCGCCCGAGGGCGCCCTCGACGCGCGCGAGCTGGTGGATCCCGATCGCGGCCTGGAGGTCCATCATGTTGTACTTGAATCCTGCCTCCACGACGTCGTAGTGCACGTAGCCCTTGTCGGAGAAGCGGCGCCATGCGTCCTTGGTCATGCCGTGGAGCGCGAGCGTGCGCATCCGGTCGGCCAGCGTGCGCGATCCGGTGATCGCCATGCCGCCCTCGCCGGTCACGACGTTCTTGGTGACGTAGAAGCTGAAGCATCCGACGTCGCCGATCGTGCCGGCCTTGCGGCCGCGCCATTCGGTCTCGATCGCGTGGGCGCAGTCCTCGATGAGCGCGATGCCGCGGCCGCGCGTCAGCGCGGAGATGCGATCCATGTCGCAGGGGCGGCCCGCGAAGTGGACGACGACCGCCGCGCGCGTACGCGGCGTGATCGCGGCCTCGAGCGCGGCCGGGTCGACGTTCAGCGTGTGCGGCTCGCAGTCCACGAGCACGGGCGTGGCGCCCGCATGGATCACCGCGTTGCTCGTCGCGACGAAGGTCATGGTCGGGACGATCACCTCGTCCCCGGGGCCGACCCCGAGCGCCGCGAGCGCGAGATGCAGTGCGGCCGTACAGGAGTTCAGCGCGACCGCGTGCTCCACGTCCTTGTACGCCCGGAACGCCTCCTCGAAGCGGGCGACGCGGGGTCCGGTCCCGATCCACCCCGACCGGAGGCAGGCGACGACCTCGTCGATCTCGGCCTGCTCGATCGAAGGGGCGCCGAACACGAGGAAGTCTTCGCGCGTCATGCAAAATGCTTCGGCGGGACGGGCGATTCCCATTATAGGATGCACCCTCGAGCGGGTGCAGAAGGAGGCACGATGCCGGCGAGCTTCGATTCGGGCGAACTCCATCCGGTGCGGGGGCTGGGCCTCGGACGGACCGCCGCCGCGTGCGCGCTCGCGGCCGGGCTCCTCGTCGCGCGAGCGGCCGCGCCGGCCGACCCGGCGCCCGCCGGGGCGGGGCCGTGGGCGCTTCCGCCCGCGAACGGATGCGCGCCGTCGGGCGGACTGCGCGGCTGGCCGATCGGCCAGGACGCGCCTCCCCTCGCGTTCAAGACCGGCGACGTGATCGACCAGGGCAAGGCGGAGGTGATCAAGGGCTACCTGCCGCCCGCGCTCTGGGAGCAGCGCGACAAGTTCTTCTTCGAGGGCATGCGGCTCGAGATCGGGCCGTGCTTCCGGGACTATGCCCCGCCCGCCTTCTTCTCGGACGCCACCGAGAAGTTCCGCGGCAAGACGACGCTCAACCCGCAGGGCGGGATCGTCGGCTACGTCGCGGGGCTGCCCTTCGCTCCGGACACGATCGCGGCCGACGATCCCGCGGCGGGGCAGAAGTGGGCATGGAACACCGCGCAGCGCTACATGGCCGGCGGCATCGATGCGAAGTTCCGCGTGTCGGACATGGTGGGGCGGACCGGGCGCGCGGAGCCGTTCGAGGGCGAGATCTTCCTGTGGGAGATGGCGCACCGCTCCGAACGGCCGGGTCGCGACTACCGCGGACCGGACGCGGGGACGAACGAGTGGATCGCGGGCGGGCTCATGTTCTCGCCCTTCGCGGCGCGCGAGTACGCGTGGCGGCAGTACCGCGATCTCGACGCGCTCGCGGACGGCGCGCGGTCCGACGACCTGCACGCGTATCTCCCGGAGTGGCGGCGCGTCCGCCGCATCAACTCGAACCAGGTCGAAGGGATCTTCATGCCGGCCTTCAGCGTCGGCGTGCAGCAGTCGGCGCAGCTCGCGATCGGCGGCGGCGCGAGCGGTGGGGGGGCGGGTGCGGCAGGCGGCGCCATCGGCACGGGTGGGGGCGGCGGCTCGATCACGCCGAAGCGCACCGGCTTCGAGGGCCTGATCCTGCGGCCGCTGCTCTACGATTGGAAGCTGCTCGGCGTGCAGGACGTGCTCGCCCCGCTCAACGCGTCGACACCCTCGTACCCCGAGGCGAAGGAGCGCGACTTCGGGCCGTGGGGCCTCTCGTTCGCGAGCGATCGGTGGGACCTGCGGCGCGCGCTCGTCGTCGAAGGACGGATCAAGGGCACCTCGGGCGGCGACCAGGTGGCGCGCCTCGTCCTGTACGTCGACCTCCAGACGCTCCAGCCGCTCTACTACCTGTCCTACGATTCGCACAACGAGGCGCTCGACGTCGGGATGTACGCCGGACGGTGGAGCGAGGACCGGCCCGACTACCCGAAGTGGCCCGACGATCCCGCGCGACCGGTGCGGGTGATCGACAGCGTCGGCGCGAGCTTCGCGAACCTCGGCGAGGGCGGCGGCTGGCGGCGCGAGTCTTGGACGGCGACCGCGATCCCGCCGGCGGACGACGTGCTCGTGAAGCAGGTGTCGGTGGGGAACCTGACTCGCCGGCGCTGAGCTTCGGCGGAGGTCCGCGGCCTCAGGCGAGCCCCATCCGCTTCGCGATGATCACCTTCATGATCTCGTTCGTCCCGGCGTAGATGGACTGGACGGCGGCGTCCTCGTAGTCGGTCGAGACCGCGTACTCGTGCATGAAGCCGTAGCCGCCGTGGAGCTGAACGCACTCGGAGGTGAGGCGCTTCTGGAGGTCGGTGGTCCACCACTTCGCCATCGACACCTCGGAGACGATCTCGTCGCCGCGTACATGAGCACTGAGGAGACGGTCCACGAACGCCTGGCCGACCTCCACCTCGGTGGCGAGCTCTGCGAGCTTGAACTGCGTGTTCTGGAACGAGGCGATCGGCTTCCCGAAGGCCCTGCGCTCGCGCACGTACGCGATCGTGTCCTCGAGCGTGCGGCGGCACGACGCGATGGACGCGACGCCGATGCACAGGCGCTCCTGCTGGAGCTTCTCCATGAGCATGTGGAAGCCCTGTCCTTCCCGACCCAGCAACGCCGACACGGGGACGCGACAGTCCTGGAAGAACAGCTCGCTCGTGTCCTGTCCCTTGAGGCCCACCTTGTCCAGCTTGCGCCCGCGCACGAACCCCGGCGTCGTCGCCTCGACGAGGATCAGGCTGATGCCCTTGTGGGGAGGGCTCGCCTGCGGATCGGTCTTCGCCACCACGATGAAGAGGTCGCCGATCTGGCCGTTCGAGATGAAGGTCTTCGAGCCGTTCAGCAGATAGTGGTCGCCTTGCCGGATCGCCCTGGTCTGGACGTTCGCGAGGTCGGAGCCCGTGCCCGGCTCGGTCATCGCGATCCCGAGGAGGATCTCCCCCGCGACCGCCCCGGGCACGTAGCGCCGTTTCTGCTCCTCGCTGCCGTAGGTCGTGATGTACGGCAGGCAGATGTCGGAGTGGAGAGACACCATCAGCGCGTGCGCGCGCAGCCGCGCGAGCTCCTCCATGACGATCGCGTCGTAGAGGAAGTCTCCTCCGGCGCCACCGTACGCCTCCGGCGCGTTCGCCCCGAGGAAGCCCTCCTCGCCGCAGCGCCTCCAGGTCGCCCGGTCGCTGCTGCCCCGCGCGTTCCACTCCGCGATCTTGGGCTCGATCTCCTTCTCGGCGAAGCGGCGGAACTGGGAGCGGAAGAGCTCGTGCTCCTCGCTGAAGAGATCGCGCGTCAGCATGGTCTTCCTTTCTCGTGGCGGTGTCAGGGGCGCAGGTCGGCGAGCGCTTCGCGAACGCGCCCGAGCGCGTCCTCGACGTCCTCCGGGCCGATCTCGAGGTGCGTGACCGCGCGCAGACGTCCGGGCGCGATCGGGTCGATCAGGAGATCGCGCTTGCGCGTCGCGCGGACGAAGCCGCGGACGTCGTCGTGGGAGAACATCACCATGTTGGTCTCGGGCGTCCCCTCGACGGCGAGCCCGGCCTCCCGGAGCCCCACCGCGAGCCGTCGCGCATGCGCGTGATCCTCGGCGAGGCGCGGCAGGTGGTGCTCCAGCGCATGCAGCCCGGCGGCCGCGAGGACGCCCGCCTGCCGCATGCCTCCCCCGAACATCTTCCGGAAGCGGCGCATGACGGCGACCGCGTCGGCGTCGCCCGCGACGAGCGAGCCGACCGGAGCGCCGAGCCCCTTCGAGAGGCAGCACGCGACGGTATCGAACGGCTCCGCCCACGTCGCCGCGGCGACACCGGTCGCCGCGACTGCGTTCCACAGACGCGCGCCGTCGAGGTGGACGCGCAGGCCGTGCTCGCGCGCGGCGCACGCGACGTCCCGGATCTGCTCGAGCGGGAAGATCCTGCCGCCGGACACGTTGTGCGTGTTCTCGACCGCGACGAGCGCGGCGGGCCCGTAGTGCACGTCGTGCGGATGGACCGCCGCTCGCACGTCGTCCCCGCGGAAGAGACCGCCGCGACCGAGCGCGTCGATCTGGACGCCGGAGAGCGCCGCGGCCCCGCCGGACTCGTAGAGCGCCACGTGCGCGTTCTCGCCGGCGAGCACCACGTCGCCGTGCCGGGTCTGCGCGCGGATCGCGAGCTGGTTCGCCATCGTGCCGCTGGGCACGAACAGCGCCGCTTCCTTGCCGAGAAGGCGCGCGACGTGCGCCTCCAGGCGGTTCACGGTCGGATCCTCGCCGTACACGTCGTCGCCCACCTCGGCGCGCGCCATCGCGTCGCGCATCCCGGGCGTGGGCTGCGTGACGGTGTCGCTGCGGAGGTCGAGCGTCCTCATGGAAGGCGGAGGATATCGGTTCGGGCGGGCGGTCAACCGCGCGCCAGCCAGGCCGTGAACCCCACCACGAGGGCGATCGCGGGCGCCAGCGTCGCGACCGCGAGCGCCTCGCCCGCCAGGCAGCAGGCCCCGAAGGCGAGCGCATCGACCGGGCGCGCGGGGCCCGGGGCCCGGTCGAGGCCCAGCGCCCGCCGCTGCTCGCCGACGCTCCGCGCGAGGAGGTCGTCGCGGTACTCCTCGCGATAGAGGTTCCGCGTGCGGCGTCCGCGCACGAAGGCCCGGAACGTGGCGCGGGGCGCGATCGCGCAGCCGATCACGAACGCGTAGAGGTTCAGCACCCAGGCCGCCGTGTGGCGCGCGCAGCCCGACCCGAGCTCCCATGCGCCGATCTCGCCTTCGCCGGTCCAGCTCGTGTCGTACCCCGTCAGCACGTGATGGAGGTCGTGGAGCCGCACGGCGCGGACGCGCGCCGCCGTGTTCGGCAGCCAGAGCCGGATCGGACCGGCGACGAGCGGCACGAATGCAGCCTCGTAGCTGGACGCGTCGAAGCCGCTCGCTGCGAAGTAGCGCTCGCGGGCGGCTCCCAGCGAGAGCGCGTCGTCGTAGGTCGCCATCGTCATCTCCTCCTCGGTTCGGTCCGGCCGCGGCGGCCGGGGCGCGGGGCGTCCCTCGACCCGAGCGACGCCAGCAGCACGCGCTCGAGCTCGGCCCGGCGCGCGCGGGCGGACGGGGTGCGTTCGGTGGTCTCGACGTCACCGTAGAGCGCGCGCTGGTCGAGGTGCGCGAGGACGAGCCAGACCCCGAAGTCGATCGCGGTCTCCGGGTCGGCGCCGCCGAGCTCGTCGCGTCGCGCGAGCAGCAGCGCCCGGAGGCGGCGCGACAGCACACGGCCCACTTCGGCGGCGCGCGCGGCGTACGCGGGATCGTGTCCCGTCTGCAGCACGAACGCGCGCACGAGCGCACCCTGGTCGCGGTCGAGGCGGAGCAGCACGGCGACGACGGCGCGCACCGCGTCGGCCGCGGCCACGCCCTCCCAGCGCTCCGGCGCGAGCGCGGACTCCAGGCTCCGCACCGCGCGTGCGCAGAAGCGTTCGTGCAGACAGGTGAGGAGCGCGTCCTTGTCGCGGAAGCGCGCGTAGACCGCGCCGACCGACGACCGCGCGCGGCGCGCGATCTCGGCCATGGTCGCGCGGGCGAAGCCCTGCTCCGCGATCAGCGCCTCCGCCGCCTCGAGCATGCGCTCGAGGCTGTCCTGGCTGCGGGCCTGGAGCGGGGTGCGCAGGGCGGGGAGGGCGCGGGCGGCGGGCATCGGCGATCTGCCTCAAATCAGAATCTGTATTCTATTTTTAGCGCGGCGCGCCGGGCCGTCAAGGAGCGGGCGGGAGGGGCTGCGTGCGGAGTTCGGCATACACGCCGAAGTGATCGGTCGGCCAGACGCCGCCCTCGGGCGCGTCGCACACCACGCGGCAGGTCTCGAGCAGGCCCGCGCCGTCGCGCTTCGGGAATCCGCTGAACACGTAGTCGATGCGGCGGTCGGGCTCGAGCGCGGTGCGGGCGTACGGGTTGCGGTTGCTCCACGTCATGCCCGCCTCGGGATCGCTCCGGCGCTCGCCGGCGACCCGCCAGGCGTCGTGCAGGTAGACGCTCCGCCCGCCGAGCGAAGCGAGGCCCGTCACGTAGCGTACCTCCGTCGAGTCGGGCTCGGCGTTGAAGTCGCCGACGACGATCGGCGGGAAGCCGCCCTCGGGCCGGCGACGCAGCGCGAGGTCGCACACTGCGACGACCTGCCGCTCGCGGATCTCGCCGTGCTGGAACTTCCAGTTGAGGTGGGTGCAGGTGAAGCCGACCGGTCCGAAGGGCGCGTCGACGGTCGCGGAGAGCGCGCACCGACGCTCTCCGTCCTCGCCGTGGGGGAGGGCGACGGCCTCGTGGTCGACGATCGGCCACCGGCTCGCCACGGCATTCCCGAAGGCGAGCCGCTGGTCGTGCCACCAGCGCATGGCGGGCGCGAACTCGAGCGAGAACCCCCGCCCGGCGAGGAGCTCCTGCGCCAGATCGCGGCCGGGGCCCTTCAGCACCTCCTGGAATCCGATCACGTCGGGATCGAGCCGGTCGAGCCAGCGGCGGATCAGCGCTGCCCGGCGGTCCCACGGGCCGGCGTCGTGCCAGAGGTTCAGGGTCAGCACCCGCAGCGTCATCGGGGCCCTCCAGAGCGCGCGCGCCCGCGGTAGAGTCGCTGGAAGGCGAACACGACCGTCAGGGCGGCGCGGCGTGCGTCAGGAGGATGTCATGGATCTCGGTCTCGCGGGCAAGGGTGTGATCGTGACCGGCGGCAGCAAGGGCATCGGGCGCTCCATCGCGCTGGCGTTCGCGCGCGAGGGCGCGCACGTCGCGATCTGCGCGCGCGGGATCGAGACGCTCGAGAAGACGGCGGGCGAGCTCCGTGCCCTCGGCGCGAAGGTGCACTCCGCCGCCTGCGACGTGTCGGACAAGGCGTCGCTCGAAGAGTTTCTCGACGGCGCGAGGAATGCGCTCGGGCAGGTGCACGTGCTCGTGAACAATGCGTCCGGCTTCGGCGTGATGGACAACGAGCAGGGCTGGGAGCAGGGCTTCAAGGTGGACATGATGGCTACGGTGCGCGCGACCTGGAAGTGCGTACCCTGGATCGCCGAGGCCGGCGGCGGCGCGATCGTGGACGTGTCGTCGATCTCCGGCCTGGAAGCCGGCATCACGGTGCCGTACGGCGCCGTGAAGGCCGCCGTGATCAGCCACGCGAAGTCGATGGCGCGCAATCTCGCGTCGAAGAACATCCGCGTGAACGCCGTGGCGCCGGGCGCGATCGAGTTTCCCGACGGCAGCTGGGACAAGATCAAGCGCGCGAACCCGAAGATGTACGAGACGACGTTGAAGGGCATCCCGTTCAAGCGTCTCGGCACGCCCGAAGAGGTGGCGCACGCCGTCGTGTTCCTCGCCTCGCCGGCTGCGAGCTGGATCACCGGCACGACGGCGATCGTGGACGGCGGTCAGCTGCTCTGAGGCCAGCGCCGGTCGTGTCCCGCGCCGCCGACCTCTCCGCCGGAGTCGCGCGCGTGCCCCTCGCGCCGCCGCTCGGGGTACCGCTCATGGGGTACGGCGCGCGCGAAGGGGTCGCCGTCGCGACGCACGACCCGCTCTTCGCGCGCGCGCTCCACCTGCGGAGCGCAACCGGCGGCGCGCGGCGCGGCGTGCTGCTGGTCGCCCTCGACGTCTGTCTCCTGGCGCCCGTGCAGGCACTCGGCGTGCGCGAGCGGATCGCCGCCGTGACCGGGCTGCCCGTCGCGGCGATCACCGTGGCCTGCACGCACACGCACTCCGGTCCGGACACCGGGCTCGGCGACGCGCTGGAGGGACGCCCGCCTGCCCCGCACGTGGCCGCGCTCCTCGATGCGGCGGTGCGCGCCGGCGCGCAGGCCGCGCGCGCGGCCGTGCCCGCCCGCCTCGGCGTGGGTCACGCCGAGGCGGCGATCGGGCGCAACCGGCGGCGGTCGGACGGGCCGCTCGACCGCGGCGTGACCGTGCTGCGCGTCGACGGCGCGGACGGCTCCCCGCTCGCTCTGCTCTACATCCACGGGTGTCATCCGACGGCGCTCGGCCACGACAACCTCGTCTTCTCCGCCGACTGGCCGGGAGCGGCGTCGCACAGGATCGAGGCCGAGCTGCCCGGCGTGCTGGCGATCTTCCTGCTCGGCGCGCACGCCGATGTCGACCCGCGGACGCGCGGTCTCCAGGACGTGGCGATCCCGGGCCAGAGCGTCGGCGTCGGGTTCGACGGGATGGAGACGCTCGGCGACGAGGTGGGTGCGGCGGTCGCACGCGCAGCGGCGGGGATCGCGACTTCACGCTCCGCGCCGGTGGCCGCGGCGTCGCGCACCGTGAGGCTGGTGACGCACCCCGGTCCCGGCTCGGCCGAGGAGCGCGCGCACCGGCTCGCTGCGGGCAGACGCGGCGCGCTCGAAGCGCTCGGGCTCGACCCCGGGCTGCGCGTGCGCTCGCAGGAGCTCTACGAGCTCGCCGTCCGCCGCACGGCGGGCCTCGCGCTCGAGGAGCGCCGCGCGCGAATCGCGCGGGTGCGTCTCGATCTCCGCGATCGCCAGGCGGCGTGGTTCGCGGGGGGAGCCGAAGCGGCCGTCGAGGTCCAGGCGCTGCGGCTCGGCCCCCTCCGACTGCTCGCGCTCCCGTTGGAGGCCACCGTCGACGTCGGGCTCGACTGGCAGGGGAGGGCAGCCCGGCCAGCGGCTCTTCTCTCGATCGCGAACGGCTGGCTTCGCTACCTGCCCCACGGGCGCAACTTCTTGGAATCGAAGGCGGATCAGGGCTACGAGGTGCTCAGCTCGACCTTCCCCGCCACGGCGGCCGAGCGCCTCCTCGACGCCGGCCAGGACCTGCATTCCCAGCTCGATGCCGCCCTGGTGCAGCCCTCCGAAAATGACATTGACTTTCAAAATCGGGCCGGGTAGCCTGGGCTCGTCACCGCTCGAGGACGGACCCGCGATGATCGTCTGCCACTGCAAGGGGATCTCGGATCGGACCATCCGCCGCGCGATCCGTTCGGGCGCCCAGACCGTCCGCCAGGTCGCGCGATCGTGCGCCGCCGGCACGGGCTGTGGCGGGTGTCATGCAGCGATCGGCGAGATCCTCGAGAGCGAGTGCCCGGGCGCGCAGGCCACGGAGCTCTTCTCGCTCGCCGACTACGCGCCCGCCCGTTAGTCCGACGCACCTCCCGGATCTCTCCCGGATTGCCGCTCCGGAACGCGGGCACTAGTGTCGTTTTCCGGTCGCTCCATTCCCGGCGGCCGTCTCGAGGAGGTCACGCGTGCGCGGCGATCCCCAGGTGATCGAGGCCCTGAACGACGTCCTCACGGCGGAGCTCACCGCCATCAACCAATATTTCGTCCATTCGCGCATGTGCGGGAACTGGGGTTACGAGCGGCTCGCGAAGAAGAAGTACGACGAGTCGATCGAGGAGATGAAGGACGCGGACAAGCTCATCCACCGCATCCTCTACCTGGAGGGCGTGCCGAACATGCAGCGCCTGAACCCCGTGCGTGTCGGAGAGGATGCCGTCGAGCAGCACCGGCTCGACCTGCAGCTCGAGACCGAGGCGATCGCCCGCCTCAACAAGGCGATCGCGCTCTCCACGCAGAAGGGGGACGGCGGGACGCGCGAGCTGCTGGAGCACGTGCTGAGGGGCGAAGAAGAGTCGGCCGACTGGCTGGAGTCGCAGCTCCACATCGTGAAGGAGATCGGCAAGGAGCGCTACCTGGCCGAACAGATCCACGACTGAAACCCTTCATCTTCGGTTCGTCGGGAAGCTGCGCCGGGCGGGCGTGCTCCGGGAGGCGCCCAGCAGGAGGTCCCCGTCCGTCTCGGTGACGTCCCCCAGTGCCGCGCGCCGTCCGTAGGCGCGCAGCTGGGTCTTCGTCATGTGGACGGCCAGCTCGGGCATCTCCGCGAGCCGGCGCGCCCATGCGTCGGTCGCGGCGTCGAGCTCCGCCGCCGCGACCACCCGCTGGACTACGCCCCAGCGCTCCGCTTCCAGCGTTCCGAACCGCTCGCACAGCAGCAGGATCTCCCGCGCACGCGCGGCCCCGACCTCCTGTACGAGACGCGGAGTCCCGCCCCAGGTGAGGGGGATCCCGAGCTCGACCTCCGGCACGGCGAAGACCGTGCCCTCGGCCGCGATGCGGAAATCGCACGCCAGCGCGAGGACGAAGCCCCCTCCGATCGCATGGCCGTGGAGGCGTGCGACGGTCGGCACCTCCGAGTCCTCGATCGCCCGCGCCGCGCGCAGCCCGAGCTGCGCGGTGTAACGGCGCTCCCGATCCGACGCGCCGGACGAGGCGGCGAGACGCCCGCTGCCCGGCGGCTGCTTGCGATCGGCGCCGGCGCAGAACGACGCGCCCCGGCCGCCCAGCACGACGACCCGTGTCTCGAAGTCCGTGCGCAGACCCGTGAAGAGCGCCTCGATCTCCTCGAGCGCGTCGCCGTTCAGTGCATTGCGGCGCTCGGGCCGATCGAGCCAGACGCGCAGCACCGGTCCATCGCGCTCGGCGGTCAGGGTCCGGGACGACATCGCCGCTCCTCCCACTCCTCGAGCGTGCGCGGCCAGTCCCCACCGAGGAGCCGCGATAGCGCGCGGTCGGCGAGCACCTTGCCCGCCGTCTGGCAGCGCGCGCAGTAGTTCGTCTCGTGCTCACCGCGCACGATGCGCTGCACGGGGGCCCCGCAGTCCGGACATGGCTGACGGTATCGCCCGTGCACGGCCATGCCGACGCGGAACGCGGTCACCTTCTCGGGGAAGGCCCGCTTCGTCTCGCGGCGCAGCCGCTCCGTCCATTCGAGGAGCGTGGCGCGCGTCGCCTCGAAGAGGCGCGCGATCTCGGGCTCGCCCAGCCGCTGCGTGAGCGCGACGGGCGACAGCCGCGCGCGATGGAGGATCTCGTCGGAGTAGGCGTTCCCGATGCCGCTGAACGTGGCCGGGTCGGTCAGCGATCGCTTCAGCGTGTGGTTCTCGCGCCGGAGCGCCGCGCGGAACGCCCGCAGGTCGCACTCGAGCACTTCGAGGCCACCGGGATCGAGCGCGCGCAGCGCCGGCTCGCCGCGCACCACGTGCAGCGTCGCGCGCTTCCGGGTGCCGGCCTCCGTGAGGAGCAGCGTCCCCGTCGAGAAGTCGAACGCCGCGAGGCCGAGCCTCCCCGGGGGCTTCGCGCCGCGAGGCCGCCAGCGGAACCGACCGGCGATCATCAGGTGGAACACCAGGAAGAGACTGCCTTCGAGAGCGAACACCACGCGCTTGCCGACCCGACGCACGCCAGTGACGCGGCGCCCCTCGGCCTCCCGCAGCGGCGGGTCGACGGTGCGGAGGAGCGACACGCCGACGACGCGAGCGCGCTCGAGCGTCGCGCCCGCCGTGCGCTCTGCCAGCGCCTCGCAGTAGACCATGACGTCGGGAAGCTCGGGCAACGGGGGTCCCGCCGGTCAGGGCATCGAGGCGTCGGTCTCGAGCCCGAGGAGCACGCGGCCCGTGAGCTCGAGGGTCTCCACCCGTTCGGGTGACGCAGCCGCGACGACGCTCGGGCCGCCGTCATCCTATCCGAACGGCGCCGCCGACGGGGGACCGCGGCGCCTCAGCCAGACGCCGCAGCCGAGCCCCGCGAGGAGCGACGCCCAGTCGATCAGGGAGGGCGGCAGCAGTCCGAACTGGTGGGGGATCGCGATCAGGGAGGCGGCGCAGATGCCGATCGCGAGGAGGGCGGGACCCTGCCGCCGCGGTCGCAGCCAGAAGCCGACGGGCAGGGCCAACGCGACCAGCCAGGCGGCGTCGGCGAGGCGCTCGAGCCCGACCGGCACCCATTCGCGGCCCGCGATGAGCGCCCAGCCGTGCGCCGCGCGCTCTCCGACACCGCAGCTTGACGCGCCGTTGATCACGAGACAGGTGGAGCGCGGGCCGGGCGCGAGCTCGAGGCGGAGGGGCCCGCCTCGCTGCAGGCCGCCGAGCGCGCCGCGGAACACGAGCTCGGGCGTCGTGAAGCCCAGCGCGGTCGCGATCCGCCGCACGCGGACGACGGCGTCGTTGCGCTCGGCGCCGAGGAGGAGGAGCTGGCGACGGTCCTCGTCTTGCAGGGTCACGAGAGGGGCGAGACGCCGCGTCTGCGGCCCGGCCACACCCTCGATCCGGAGCGGCGCCCGGGCCGCGAGCCCGGCGCGCACCGCTGCGGAGTCGGGCTGGCGGCCGTTCGCGATCGCGAGATCGCCGAGCATGACGGCGTACAGCCGGCCGCGGTAGATCGCCAGCTGCGCGAAGTCCGGTGTCCAGCCCGACCAGTACTGGGTCGCGGGAAACGACGTCTGGAGCAGCCCGCCGGTTGCGGCGAGCGTCGCTGCCAGCGCCAGCGCTGCCATCACCGCCAGTCGGGATGCGGCGCCCGCGCGGGGGCGCAGCCAGCGCGCGCGCCGCCGCCATGCCACACATGCAAGCGTCGCACCCACCGTGTTCGCGGCGACGTCGTAGAGGCTCGCGTCACGCCCGGGGATGTAGAGCTGTGCGAGCTCGACGCTCGTCGAGAGCAGGAACGTCGCCAGCACGATCCGACGCATCGGGAGCCCGGTTGCCGCCAACGCCGCGCCGAGCGGCGCGAACAACACGATGTTCCGGATCGCGTCGGCGGTGGCCTCATGGGAGAGCTCGAAGAAGCCGACGACGCGCCTGCCCGCGACGTCCGGCCAGAGCGTGCAGGCGAGGATCACGGCCGCGGCGACGCCCGCCGCGAGCCAGGCCGAGCGCTCCGCGGGCTGCGACCCGCGCCCCGACCAAGGTGTAGACTGCGGCTCCCGGGGCGGCGGAGCGACCGACATGGGCCGCAGTGTCGAGCAGATCCGCGCCTTCCGCGAGGAGGCCTCAGCATGGAGCTCCCCAAGACCGGAATCCCGCGCGAGACGCTCTTCGAGACGATGCGCGAGCGGAAGGCGCGGGATGCAGACTGGCGCGGCGCGCGCACGTGGAGCCTCGTCTACCACGCCGGGGACGACGTGGACGACGTCCTGCGCGAAGCGAACTCGCTCTATCTGTTCGAGAACGCCCTCAACCCCATGCGATTCCCGAGCCTGCGCCAGATGGAGGTCGAGGTCGTGGAGATGACGGCCGCCCTCCTGCACGCGGGTCCCTCGGCGGGCGGCGCCATGACCTCGGGCGGCACCGAGAGCATCCTGATGGCCGTGCTCGCGGCACGCGAGCGGGCGAAGGCCGAGCGGGGCGTCACGCGCCCCGAGCTCGTCCTCCCCGTGTCGGCGCACCCGGCCTTCGCGAAGGCCGCCAAGTACCTCGGGCTCGTCGTCCGCGAGGTCCCGCTGCGGGAAGACCTGCGCGCCGACCCGGTGGCCACAGCCGGTCTCGTCGGCGACGAGACCGCGCTCGTCGTCGGCTCGGCGCCCTCGTATCCCCACGGCGTCATCGATCCCATTCCCGAGCTCGCCGCGCTCGCCGCCGCGCGCGGCATCTCGTTCCATACAGACGCTTGTGTTGGAGGCTTTCTGCTCCCGTTCCTCGAGCGTCTCGGACACCCAGTGCCGCCGTTCGACTTCCGGGTGCCCGGCGTGACCACGATGTCGGCCGACGTTCACAAGTACGGCTGGTGCAACAAGGGCGCCTCGGTCGTCGTCCATCGCGACGAGAGCCACCTGAAGAAGTACCAGCTGTTCGTGTACGACCGCTGGCCGGGCGGGCTCTACGCGTCCTTCTCGATGGCCGGCACCCGGCCGGCGCCGCCGATCGCGGCGGCGTGGGCCGTGATGCAATACCTGGGCGAGCAGGGCTACGTCCGCCTCGCCCGGATCACGCTCGAGACCACGAAGCGTCTGCGGGAAGGGATCGTGGCGATCCCGGAGCTCCACCTCTGGGGGGACCCCGACGCGACCCTCCTCGCGTTCGGGTCGGAGCGCGTGGACGTCATGGCCGTCGGCGACGCCATGGACGACCGCGGCTGGCACCTCGATCGGCAGAAGAGGCCCGACGCGCTCCACCTGATGGTGACGCCGAACCACGCGAAGATCGTCGACCGCTTCCTGTCCGATCTGCGCGACTCGGTCGCCGCGGCGGGCGCAGCGAAGTCGCGCGGGGTGGAGGCGCGGTACAGCTAGCGAGGGGGCGTGCGGCTCCTCCGATCGGTCCTGGCGGCTGGGATTCGCCTACCTCCCACCCCCGAAAATGGGATGACCCCCGTGGATCTTCGATCCCGCGACGCCGGGGGGCTGGGTGCACGCGCCCGCGTCCCCGGCTCACGCCGCACCGGTGATCGGCCGAAACGGGGGGGCATGCCCACCTTCCTGGGACTCGTCGGCGCGACCCTCGGCGGCGCCGTGGGCTGGTGGCTGGCCGACGGCCTCGGCCCCATCGGCGCGAACCTCGCCAGCGTGATCGCGAGCGGGATCGGCTTCTACTACGGAAGGAAGCTCGCCGCGTCGCTGGTCGAGTGAGGACGCGTGCGCCGGCCGCGACGGCGATCCGGCCGATCGGGAGCGCGCACATGGGCCACGGGCGCAGGACGAGCGACCGCTTCACCGCGAGCCCGTCTCCTTCACCCGGTAGCGGTAGCCGTACCGCAGCTCGAAGCCCATCTTTCCGTACAGCGAGAGCGCGGCTGCGTTGTCCGCCTCCACCTGGAGGTACCCGCGCGAGGCGCCACGCGCGCCCGCCCACCCGAGGATCGCGAGCATCACCGCGCTGCCCGCCCCGGCGCGGCGCGCGTCCGGAGCCGTCGCGAGGCTGTACACGCCCACCCAGCCCCGCTCGGACACACCCACGCCCACCGCGACGGGAATCCCCCGGCGCGACGCGCGGACGTGGCAGCGCGGAGCTTCGATCCGGTCGAACAAGGCGCGCCTCGCTTCGAGGAGGGGGGCGTCGAAGCGCTGGATGCGGGCGTAGAGGGCGAGCCACTCGGGGGCGAGCTTCTCGTCGACGTCGATCTGGAGGTCCTGCCGGTCTCGCGCTCCGCGCGCGTAGCGCAGCAGCGTGGCCGTCGGGGCCGCGAGGACGCGGGTCGGCTTCTCCGCCGCGTAGCCGCGCGCGCCCAGCCGCGCGTCGAGGTCGGGGGGGAGGGCCGCCCGGCAGACCTGGAACCGGACCGGCGCGCCGCGGGCTCCATAGAAGGTCTCCGCCCGAGCGATCTTCTCCTCGACCGACAGCCGTCCATCGTCGGCGTTGGGCCAGACCGAGTTGGCGCGGCTGGTCCGGTCGGGCGCGGCGCGCAGGCGCCAGCCGCCCGCGTCCTCTACGACCTCGGCGGGCCAGCTACGGGCGGCGACCTCTTCGATCTCCCGGGCCTCGGCGGGCGTCGCCGGCCCGCGTGCGAGGTCGTCGTCCGGCGTCACTCGATGCCCGCAGTGACGAGGAGCAGGGTCTCGTCGGACGTGCGCCCCTCGTAGCGGACTACCGCGGCGACCGGAGCTGCCAGCCCCGGGACGGCCAGGCTGGCGACGAAGACACGGGCGGCGTGGCGCACGCCGGAAGGATCTCAGACCCGCTGGAAGAGGTCCACGGTTCGCGCGTCGAGGGTGGCGGCGCGCGCACGATCGCGCGCCCAGTCGCGGAGCTCCTTGATGCGCTCCTCGTACGTGTCGTACAGGGGCACGGTCTCCTGGATCGCATTCGCGAGGTCGGCGGCCGAGAGGTCGCGCTCCTCGGAGAACGCGCTGTAGAGGCCCGCGATCACGACCTGCTCGAGCTCCGCGCCCGAGAGACGCTCCGCCTCGGCGGCCAGGTCGTCGAGGGGGAACTGCTTCGGGTCGCGCCCGCGCTTGCGCAGGTGGATGGCGAGGATCTCGACCCTCTCCGCCGGGCTCGGGAGGTCGACGAAGAAAAGCTCGTCGAAGCGGCCGCGGCGCAGGAGCTCCGGGGGCAGGCTCGCGACGTCGTTCGCCGTCGCGACGACGAACACCGGGGCCTTCTTCTCCGCCAGCCAGGTGAGGAACGACCCGAAGACGCGCGTCGTGCGCGGATCGCTCGCCGACGCGGCGAAGCCCTTCTCGATCTCGTCGATCCACATCACGGCGGGCGCGAGCGACTCGGCCACCGCGATCGCCTCGCGCACCGTCGATTCGACGCTGCGGTCGGTCGCGCCGAACGCCGCCGCGAGGTCGAGCCGCAGCAGCGGGAAGCGCCACTCGCGCGCGACGGCCTTCGCGCAGAGCGACTTGCCGCACCCCTGCACGCCGAGCAGCAGGAGGCCGCGCGGCATGGGCAGGCCGAAGCGCTGCGCCTCCTCGCCGAACGCCCGGCGGCGCTCGCGCAGCCACCGCTTCAGCTCGCCGAGCCCGCCGACGTCGGCGAGCGACAGGTCGGCGTCGTGGAACGAGAGCGCCGGCGTTCGGCGGAGCGCCTGTCGCTTCTCGCGCACGATGCACGCGACGGCCTCCTCGTTCAGCGCGCCGGCGCGGGCGCAGGCCTTGCGGAAGACGCGCATCGCCTCGCCCGACGTGAGGCCGAGCGCCGCGCGCGCCGCGAGATCGAGCGCGTGCTCCTCCTGCGGCGTGATCGGGCCCTCGCTCGATGCGTCGCGAAGCTTCCGGAAGACGGGCTCGAGCTCGTTCGCGCGCGGGAGCGGGAGCTCCACGAACGCGCCCTCGCGCGCGAGCTCGACGGGCAGCTCGAGCGCCGGCCCGAGCCCGATGACGCACTGGCGGCGCTTGCCGAGGAGCGGCAGCAGGTCGCGCAGGCGCCGCGCGGCCATGTCGCCCTGCGTGCCGCGTTGCGGATCCAGCACGACGAAGAGCGCGGGCTCCGCCACCTGCGCGATGGCCTGGAGACCGGCGTCGAGCGAGCCTGCGCCCTTGCCCTCGCCCGCGAGGCCCCCGGCGATGGACCAGACGACGAGCTTCCGCTCCGTGGCGTTCGCAACGCGCTCCAGGAGCCGGAGCGCGCGCTCCTCCTCGAACGTCTCGAGCGCGATGAGCCGCCACCCCGTGCGGACCAGCAGGGCGAGCTCGTCCGCGGGATCGAAGGTCTGCGCGGTCACGAGGCGTCCGCCGTCACGCGGATCACCTCTTCGAACGGCGTGATCCCCTCGGCGAGCTTGCGCAGCGCTCCGTCGCGCAGCGTCTCCATGCCCTCGAGGCGTCCCGCGTGCGTCAGCTCGCTCGCGTCCCTGCCCTCGTTGATGAGCGTCGTCACGCGGCGGCCCACGTCGAGCATCTCGAACACGCCCGTGCGTCCGTACAGCCCGGTGTGGCGGCACTCCGTGCAGCCCTCGCCGAAGCGGACGCGCAGGCGCTCGCGGCGCTCGACGGGCACCTTGAGACCGAGCGCCGCGATCTGGTCCGCCGAGAGCGTCGTGTCGACGCCGCAGTGCGGGCAGATCTTGCGCATGAGCCGCTGCGCCACCACGCCGCGCAGCACGCTCGAGAGCAGGAAGCGCTCGACGCCGAGCTCGACGAGGCGAACGACGGCGCCCGCGGCGTCGCGCGTGTGGAGCGTCGAGAACACGAGATGGCCCGTGAGCGCGGCCTGGACGGCCATCTGGGCGGTCTCGGTGTCGCGCACCTCGCCCACCATGATGATGTCCGGGTCCTGCCGCAGGATCGACCGCAGCGCGCTCGCGAAGGTCACGTCGATCTGCGGGGTGACCTGCACCTGGCAGAAGCGCGGGTCGATCATCTCGATCGGGTCTTCGACCGTCGTGATGTTGATCTCGGGGCCCGAGAGGTAGCGCAGCGTGGAGTACAGCGTGGTCGTCTTGCCCGAGCCGGTGGGACCGGTCACGAGGATCAGCCCGGACGGGGAGGTGATCCAGCGCTCGTAGCGCTCGCGCTCTGCGACGTCGAAGCCGAGCTCGTGCAGATCGGCCGCGAGCACGTTCGGGTCGAACACGCGGATCACGATCTTCTCGCCGAACGCGGTGGCGAGGCTCGAGACGCGCAGCTCCACCTCGCGCTCCGCGCGCTGCGTCTTGATGCGGCCGTCCTGGGGGCGGCGGCGCTCGGCGATGTTCATGCGCGCGAGCACCTTGACGCGCGAAGTGATGGCGCCGTGCACGGCGAGCGGGACGGCCTCGATGTCGTGCAGGATCCCGTCGATGCGGAAGCGGATCACGCCGTCGCCTGCCCGCGGCTCCAGGTGGATGTCCGAGGCGCGCTGGTCGAAGGCGTAGTTCAGGAGGTAGTCGACCGCGGAGATCACGTGCTCATCGTTGCCCGTCGCCATCTCGTCGTTCGAGCGGAGCTGCACGAGCGGCGCGAGCGCGCCCACGGACGTACCGGGGCCGAGCTTGCGCTCCGCCTCCGAGACGCTCGAGCGGAATCCGTAGACACGGTCGATCACCGCCAGCACGTCCCGCTTCGAGGCGACGACCAGCTTGAGCGGCCGGCGGATCAGTCCGACGAGCGACTCGAGCAGGGCGCCGTCGAACGGGTCGGCCACGGCGAGGAGCAGGGCCTCGCCCTCCTCGCCGACTGGAATCACCGCGTGGTGCCTTGCAAAGGGCCGTGAGAGCGTCTTGGTGATGAGGTCGCTCCGCAGGCGGAGCGGATCGATCTTCAGGTAGCCGAGCCCTGCCGCGCGGGCCAGCGTCTCGGCGATGGCGTCCTCGTCTAGCTTGCGCTGGGGCCGCTGCGGGTAGGGCAGCGCCGCGGCGGCCACGATCTCCGGGGGCGACACGTCGTAGCGCGCGGCGTTCTGCGAGCGCACGGAGCCGACGCGGTCCTTGAGCACGCGGCTGCGGAGCGTGATCGCGCGCGAGCGCACGTCGTCGGCGGCGGCGGCGGAGATCAGGTTCTCGCGCTGGAGCAGCTCGAGCAGCTCGTCGAGACCGAGCGACGAACGGGGCTGCGGGGCGACCTCGCGGGCGGCGGTTGCAGTCGGCAGGACGGACTCTCCCCTCGTGCGGCGGCCGGACGCGGACCGGGCCCGCGGCGGACCGGGCCGCCGTCGGACCTATCGGCAGGACGCACGGGACGGCTTGACATGGCTGTGATCCCAGACACCGTGCTCTTCATGTCGTTCGCCGTAGAGCTCGCCGAGCGGGGCTTCGTTCCGGATCCGCTCCTGCGGATCGCGGTCCGGCGCCTTCTGCGCCGGCGTCTCGCGGAGGAGGCGGCCCGCGAGGCGCGCGCTCGCGCTGGAGCGGTTCCGGCCTTCGTCGAGGAGCTGCGGCGCAGCCCCGTCGCCCTCGTGCCCGAGCTCGCGAACCGGCAGCACTACGAGGTGCCTGCGCGGCTCTTCGAGCTCGCCCTCGGCCGCCGGCTCAAGTACAGCGCGTGCTGGTGGCCTCCGGGCGTCTCGACGCTCGACGAGGCCGAGGAGCGCATGCTCGCGCTCACCGCCGAACGGGCGGGGCTCGCCGACGGCCAGCGCGTGCTCGACCTCGGCTGCGGCTGGGGCTCGCTCTCGCTCTTCGTCGCCGAGCGCTTCCCGGCCTCGCGCGTGCTGGCCGTCTCGAACTCGAAGCCACAACGCGAGTGGATCCTGGCGCGGACCGCGCGCCTCGGGCTCGGCAACGTGGACGTGCGCACCGCCGACGCGAACGACTTCGACCCCGGCGAGCGCTTCGACCGAATCCTGTCGGTCGAGATGTTCGAGCACCTGCGGAACTACGAGCGGTTCCTGGCCCGCATCGCCGGATGGCTCGAGCCGGCGGGCCGGCTCTTCGTGCACCTCTTCTGTCACGCGCGGTACGCGTACCCGTTCGACGCGGGGGAGGGCGGCTCGGACGATTGGATGGCCCGCAACTTCTTCACGGGCGGGCTCATGCCGTCGCGCGACCTGCTGCTGCACTTCCAGCGCGACCTCGTCGTCGAGGCGAGCTGGACGCTCTCCGGCGATCACTACCAGCACACGGCCGAGGCCTGGCTCGCGAACCTCGACGCCCGCCGCGCCGAGGCCGAGGCGCTGTTCGTAGGAACGCACGGCCCGGCCGGGGCGCGGCGCGCGGTGCAGCGCTGGCGCATGTTCTTCCTCGCATGCGCAGAGCTCTTCGGACATCGAGGCGGGCGCGAATGGGGAATCGCACACTACCGGTTCACGCCGCGCTGATCGCCTGCCTGGCCGCGGGGCTCGCGCTCGCCGCCGGAGCCCAGGAGCCGGGGCTCGGGATCGGCGCGCCGCGCGACGCCGACGGCCGCTTCCTCAACCGCGTCGGTCCGATCGAGCCCGCGGGCCCCTCGGTGACGCTGCCGTTCTTCCTGCGTCGCGTGGGGAGCAATCTCGTCGGGCGTGACGGCGCGCCGGAGCGCGTCGCGAACGACGGCGGCTTCCTGCGCGAGAACGCCGGCCACAGCGTGCCCACGGTCACCTGGATCGGACACGCGACGGTCCTCGTGCAGATGGATCACGTCTCGTTCCTCACCGATCCGATCTGGTCCGAGCGCGCGAGCCCGCTGCCGATCGGGCCGCGCCGCCTCGTCGAGCCCGGCGTCGCGCTGGACGACCTCCCGCCGATCGACTTCGTGCTGATCTCGCACAACCACTACGACCACCTCGACCTGGACACGCTGGCCGCCCTCGCGGCGCGCTCCCCCGCCACGCGGTTCTACGTGCCGCTCGGCAACGGCGACCTGCTGCGCGACGACGGCGTCGTGAACGTCGAGGAGTTCGACTGGGGGAGCGAGGTGAAGTATGGGAGCGTCACGATCCATTGTCTCGAGTCGCAGCACTGGAGCCGGAGGGGCCTCTTCGACGGACGCAAGGCGCTCTGGGCGTCCTGGGCCGTGATCGGGTCGGAGCGCAGGTTCTACTTCGCCGGCGACACCGGCTTCTTCGAGGGCTTCGCCGCGATCGGCGCGGCGCTCGGCCCCTTCGACCTGGCGGCCCTTCCGATCGGCGCCTACCAGCCGACCGCGATGATGCGCCCGTCGCACATGGACCCGGAGGAGGCCGTGCGGGCGGCCCGCGCGCTGCGCGCGGAGCGCGTGCTCGGCATCCACTGGGGCACCTTCGACCTGACCGACGAGCCGCCGGGCGAGCCTCCCCGCCGCTTCCGCGCCGCCGCCGCGGCCGCAGGCTACGGGGACGAGGCCGCGTTCGTCGAGCGGATCGGCGAGACGCGGGCGTTCTAGCCCCGATTCGACAGCCGCCGTCCACCAGCTAACAGTCGACACGCTCGGCGCGCCCCGTCGGAGCGTTCGTGAAGATCGGCATCGTCGGAAGTGGTGTGTCCGGGCTCACCGCTGCGCACCTCCTGCACCGCGAGCACGAGGTCGTGGTGTTCGAGGCGGACGCGCGGATAGGTGGTCACGTGAACACCGTGGACGTCGAGACGGCCAGGGGTCGTCTCGGCATCGACACCGGGTTCATCGTCTTCAACGATCGGACCTATCCGCACTTCGTGCGGCTGCTCAGGGCGCTCGGCGTCGAATGGCAGGCCAGTCCGATGGGCTTCAGCGTGCGCTGCGAGCGCACGGGGCTCGAGTACGGCGGCGACTCGCTCGCGGCGCTGTTCGCCCAGCCCCGCAACCTCGTGCGCCCCTCCTTCCATCGCATGCTGCGCGACGTGCTGCGCTTCCATCGCGATGCGCGGCGCTTCCTGGCCGCGCCCCGGGGCGAGCCCACGCTCGGAGAGTTCGTGTCCGGGCATCGCTACTCGCGCGAGCTCGCGGAGCACTACCTGGTGCCGATGTGCGCGGCCGTCTGGTCCGCCGATCCCCGCTGCGTTCTCGACTTCCCCGCGCGCACGCTGCTGCGCTTCTTCGAGCGGCACGGCCTGCTCTCCGTCGGGGACCGGCCGCAGTGGCGCGTCGTCCGCGGCGGCTCCGCGCGCTACGTCGAAGCGCTGGTGCGGCCGTTCCGCGACCGCATCCGCACGGCCTGTCCGGTGGAGCGCGTGGTGCGCGACGAGCGCGGCGCCGCGGTCGTGGCGCGGGGCGGCGAGACGCTCCGCTTCGATCGCGTGATCCTCGCGTGCCACAGCGATCAGGCGCTGGCGCTCCTCGAAGCCCCCTCGGACGCCGAGCGCGAGATCCTGGGCGCGATCCCGTACCAGGAGAACGAAGCGATCCTCCACACCGACGACGGTGTGCTGCCGCGCCGGCGCCGTGCGTGGTCGAGCTGGAACTACCACCTGCCGGACAAGGAGCGCGGCCGGGCCACGCTGACCTACTGCATGAACCTCCTCCAGGGTCTCGACCTGCCGGAGACCTGGTGCGTCACCCTGAACCGCAGCGACGCGATCGATCCAGCGCGCATCGTGCGGCGGATCGTCTACCACCATCCGGTCTTCACGGCGGCCGGGATCGCGGCGCAGGCGCGGCACGCCGAGATCGACGGCGTGCGCGGCACGCACTTCTGCGGCGCCTATTGGGGCCACGGCTTCCACGAGGACGGCGTCCGCAGCGCGCTCGCGGTCTGCGCGAAGCTGGGGGCGCGCCTCTCATGACGCAGAGCTGTCTCTACGCCGGGCGCGTCCGGCATCGGCGCTTTGCGCCCCGGCCGCACGTCTTCGCGCGCCGGCTGCATCTCCTGTACCTCGACCTCGCGGAGCTGCCGGAGCTCTTCCGGGATCGCTGGCTCTGGTCTGCGGAGCGTCCCGCATTCGCGCGCTTCCGACGGGCCGATCATCTCGGCGACCCGGCGACTCCGCTCGACGAGGCGGTGCGAGAGCTGGTGCGCGAACGCACCGGCCGAAGGCCCGCGGGACCGATCCGGCTGCTGACGCAGCCACGCGTCGCAGGATTCGGCTTCAACCCGGTGAGCTTCTACTTCTGCTTCGGGGCGGACGGAACGATGCTCGAGACGATCGTCGCCGAGGTGGAGAACACGCCCTGGGGCGAGCGCCACGTCTACGTGCTGCCGGCCGCGTCTGCGAGAGGTCGTTCGCCGGCGCGGCAGCATCGCCACGCCAAGGAGCTCCACGTGTCGCCCTTCCTCCCGATGGACATGACCTATGACTGGCGCTTCGTAGGGCCCGGCCCGCGTCTCGTGGTGCACATCGAGGCGCGACGCGAGGCCATTCGGCTCTTCGACGCCACACTCGCGCTCGAGCGCCGCGAGCTGACCGGTGGCGCGCTCGCGCGCGCCCTGGTGGCGCGGCCGCTCCAGCCCCTCCGCGTCTTCGGTGCGATCTACTGGCAGGCGTTCCGGCTGTGGGCGAAGGGCGCGCCGTTCCATCCCCATCCCGGCCCGAGAGCGGCGGTTGCGGCGCTGCCGGTCGATGCGGAGGCGCTGCACCGATGACCGACCGGATGCTCTCCCGCGAGCAGCTCGTGCGGCCGGTCGAGCGGTCCCGGCTCGCAGACCGGCTCGCGCGCCGCGCGCTGTGGTCGCGACTCGCGCGCCTCACGCTCGGCGAGCTGGTGCTCGACGAGCCGGGTGCTCGCACCACCTTCGGTCGCCTCCGTCCCGGCTTCGCGGTGCGCTCCGTGGTGCGCGTTCACGACGCTGCGCTCTACCGGAAGCTCGTGCTGCGCGGTCACATCGGCGCGGCGGAGGCGTTCATCGCGGGCGCCTGGAGCAGCGACGACCTCCCGGCGCTGATCCGGATCCTCGTGCGCAACCGCGACGTGATGGACGCCCTCGAGACCGGGCCGGCCCGCCTCGTGCACCCCGTGCTCCGTGCCTGGCACGCGCTGCGACGGAACACGCGGAGCGGAAGCCGGCGGAACATCGCCGCGCACTACGACCTCGGCAACGAGTTCTTCGCGCTCTTCCTCGATCCCACGCTGACCTACTCCGGTGCGGTGTTCGAGCGCGACGACGCGACCCTCGAGGAGGCGCAGGGCGCGAAGTACGAGCGGGTGTGTCGCAAGCTCGAGCTCGGGCCGATGGATCACGTGCTCGAGATCGGAACCGGCTGGGGCGGGTTCGCGCTGCACGCCGCCTCGCGCCACGGCTGCCGCGTGACCACCACGACGCTCTCCCGTGAGCAGGCCGCGCTGGCGCGGCGCCGCATCCACGCAGCGGGGCTCTCGGACCGCATCACCGTGCTGACGCAGGACTACCGCGATCTCACCGGCGTGTACCCGAAGCTCGCTTCCATCGAGATGATCGAGGCCGTGGGCAGCGACCACCTGGGCGCGTTCTTCCGCGTCCTGTCCGAACGGCTCGCGCCCGACGGGATGGCGTGCCTCCAGGCGATCACGATCGCCGACCAGGCGTACGAGCGCGCCTTGCGCTCCGTCGACTTCATCCAGCGCTACGTCTTCCCGGGAGGCTTCCTGCCGTCGGTCGCCGCCCTCACGGCGGCCGCGGGGCGCGCCAGCGACCTGCGCGCATTCCACCTCGAGGACCTGACGCCCCACTACGAGCGTACGATGCGCGAGTGGCGCCAGCGGTTCACCGTGAACCGTGAGGCGATCCGCGACCTCGGGTACGGGGAGGAGTTCCTGCGGCTCTGGGAGTTCTATCTCTGCTACTGCGAGGGCGCCTTCGCGGAACGCGCGATCGGCAGCGTCCAGCTGCTGCTCACGAAGCCGCTCTGCCGGCGCGCGCCCGTGCTCGCGGCGGTCGACCGTGCCGCCTGAGGACGAAGCGGCGCGCCGCGCGGCGCAGGGTCAGAACCGGAGGATCTCGGTCTCGAGCGTCGCGAGATCGACCACGCCGACCGCGTTGCGGCCCGCGAGGTGGCCGGCGCACTCACCCGGGTTGAAGACCAGGGTCTCGCCACGGCGGTAGAGGACGTGACGGTGGACGTGGCCGTGCAGCGCCACGTCGTGCGCGCCGTGGGGGAGGCGCTCGAGCTCGCGCGGGTCGTGCACGACGACGATGCGCCGCGCGGCGAGCGTCAGCTCGAAGGGCGGATCGCGGAGGTCGAAGCCGAGCTCCGCCGCCGCCGCTTCGAGCCCCTCCCGCTCGAGGTCATTGTTGCCGTAGACGCCGCACAGCGGGACGCGCAGCGCCGAGAGCGCGACGAGCGTCTTGGGCTGCGTGATGTCTCCCGTGTGGACGACCCGCTCGACCCCGGCCGCGTGGAAGAGCTCGACGATGCGCGCGACGTTCACGAGGTGGTTGTGGGTGTCGCTCACCACTCCGATGCGCATCCCCGGATCGCCTCCGCTCAGTACGCGAGCGCAAGGCCCGGGCGCGGCCACTCCATCGACACGAGCTTCCCGGTGCCGGAGAGGGTCACGTACGCGGTGCGCAGGCCCGGGCCGCCGAAGCAGAGGTTCGTCACCAGCGGGTCGGGGAGCGGCACGTACTCGACCGTCGCGCCGTCGGGCGAGATCGCGGTGATTCCGCCGTTCACGAGCGTGGCGACGCAGACGAAGCCGGCCCCGTCGACGGCCAGGGAGTCGAAGAGCTGGTAGCCGGGCAGGCCCGCCAGCAGCGTGCCGCCCGCCGGCCCGAAGCCCGCGGTGCGCGTCGCCTCGCCGGGCTTCGGCACGTCCCACGCCCAGACCCGCCCGGTGTGCGTCTCGGCGACGTACACGCGGCGCTGATCGGGCGACAGCCCCACCCCGTTCGGCGAGTCGAGCGGGAACAGCACCTCGCGGATCGACGAGCCGTCGGCCTTCGCGTAGTACACGCCGGTGCGATCGCGTTCCCGCTCTCGCGTGCGGCCGTGGTCGGTGAACCAGAAGCCCCCGGTCGAATCGAACACGAGGTCGTTCGGGCCGGTGAGGAGGCGCCCGTCGCACGCGTCGTAGAGCACCTCCACCTTGCCCGTGTCGAGTTCGATGCGCTCGATGCGGCCGCCGCGGTGATCGGGCGGGGTGGGGCCTGGCACCGTGAGCCCGCCGAGGTCGTGCCAGGTGAAGCTGCCGCCGTTGTTCGTGACGTAGATGCGGCCGTCGGGTCCGATCGCCGCGCCGTTGGGCCCTCCTCCCGGGGTCGCGACGACCGTCGCCTTCCCGTCCTTCGCGATGCGGGTGAGCGTTCCGCGCGCGATCTCGACGACGAGGAGGCTCCCGTCGGGCAGGACGACCGGGCCTTCCGGGAAGCGGAGACCGCTCGCGAGCTCTCGGAACCGGGTCATGGCTGGACCTCGTGGCGGGGTCGCGATGGCGACGCCGTGGAGACCGACATTAGAATGGGCGCCCCACTGTCGGAAGGGAGACCGGATGAGGGCAGCGCGCCGGCGTCAGGCGGGCGATCGCCTCGACGCGGGGGGCGGCCTGCGCGCGAGCACCGGCCCGGACGGCGCGCTCCGCATCGGCTGGCGCGAGCCCGACTGGCTCGGCCCGCTCGCGCTCCGCGTCGAGCACCGCGGACGCGTGTACTCGAGCGGGGATCCGTCGAACGAAGACGGTGCGAGGCGCATCGCCTCGCGCGCCTCGCACGCATCGGGCGAGGATGCGCTCGGCGCCTACACCCGAGTGACGTTCGAGTGGCCGGAGCTCCCGTTCGCGTTGTGCACGAGCGTGCGTGCCTATCGCGAGCGCCCGCTCCTGGTGTTCGGCAGCGAGGCCCCCGCCGCGATCGCCGACCTCGGCACCGGCGCGTTCGAGCGCCCGTCGGTCACGTGGCCCGCGTTCCGGCCCGGCGCACGCGCTCCCGGCGGCGCGCCGGAAGGGCTGCGCACCTACGGCCACCAGTGGACGGAGTTCGCGCTGCCCGTGTCCGGCGACGATCGGTGCGCCGGCTACACGATGGCGGGTCACCGACCGCCCGTCGTGACGCCCCTCCTCTTCCTCGCGCCCGACGGCCGCACGCTCCTCATCGGGCCGCTCGATGGGTTTCACGAGCAGGTGATCGGGGTGCCGCGCAACGCCGACGAGGTGCCGAACGGCGTCCGGTGCGGCTGGCACGGCGACCTCGCGCGCGTGCCTGCGGGCTTCGCCACCGAGCTCGCGCTGTGGGGCGCGGCCGGACCCCGGTCCGCGCTCGATGCGTGGTGCGGCGTCCTGCTGGAACGAAACGCGACCCGCCGTCCGGGGCGCTACGCCGACGACGGCGTCGGCAAGCTCTCCTACTGGACGGACAACGGCTGCGTCTACTACTACCGCACCGAGCCCGGGCTCGACTACACGACGACGCTCGAACGCGTCGTCTCGGAGCTCCACGCCGGCGGCGTCCCGATCCGCTCCGTGCAGATCGACTCCTGGTTCTATCCGCACGAGAAGCTGCGTCCCGTGTCGGAGGAGGGCGCGCCCGTCGTGCCGCCGACGGGGATGCTGCGCTGGGAGCCCCGCGAGGACCTCTTCTCCGGCGGCTTCGCCGAGCTGCGCCGGCGCGTCGGCGGCCTCCCGCTCACCTTCCACAGCCGCCACTTCTCGCGGCGCTCGCCCTACTTCGACGAGTACGAGGCCTGGACCGACGGCGACTACGCGCATCCCGTGGATCCGGCCTTCTTCGACACGCTGATGGGGCAGGCTGCGAGCTGGGGAGCGATCACCTACGAGCAGGACTGGCTCGTCGAGTCGTTCGTCGGGGTGCGCGGCCTGCGCGAGGAGCCCGGGCGCGCGCGCGCGTGGCAGGAGGGGATGGATCGCGCGGCGGCGCGCCACGGGCTCACCCTCCAGTGGTGCATGGGGACGCCCGCCGACTGGCTCCAGACCGTGACGCTGGGGAATGTCACGTCGGTGCGCACGAGCGGCGACTACCGCTACGTCTTCGACAACGGCCTCAACTGGGTGTGGTTCCTCGCCGGGAACGCGTTCGCGCGAGCGCTCGGCCTGCATCCCTACAAGGACGTGTTCCTGACGCACGGGGAGACCGGTCTCGGGCCGGGTGAGCGCTACATCGAGGCGGAGTCGCTGCTGGCGACGTTGTCCGCGGGTCCGGTGGGGATTGGCGACCGCCTCGGGCACACCGACCGCGCGATGGTGATGCGCAGCTGCCGCCCGGACGGCGTGCTCGTGAAGCCCGACGTACCGATCGCCGCGGTCGACCGCTGCTTCCGCGCGAACGCGTTCCTCGAGCACGTGCCGCTGATCGGCGAGACCCATTCCGTGCACCCGGCGGGCCGGTGGTCCTACGTCGCCACCTTCCACGCCTCCCGCGCGAAGGAGGCGCTGGCCGCACGCACGGCGCTGGCCGATCTCGGCGAGCTGCGGCCCGCGGGCGAGGTCGTGGTCTTCGACTGGCGGCGCCGGCGCTTCGAACGCATGGACGCCGGCGGCGGCTGGGACGTCGCCCTCGGCTTCCAGGAGTTCGACTATCGCGTCGTCTGTCCGCTGCTGCCGGGCGGGATCACGCTCTTCGGCGACGTGGAGAAGTGGGCGACGGTCGGCGACCAGCGCGTCACGCAGATCGCGACGCTGGCGGGCGGCTTGCGCTTCGACGTGCTCGGCAGGCCTGGCGAAGCGGTGGAGGTGCTCGGGATGTCGGAGCGTCCTCCCAAGACCGTCACGCTCTGGTGTCCCGGCGAGAGGCGCGAGCTGCCGGAGCGCGGAGCCGGCGAGGGCTTCTCCCACGACGCCGCGAGCGGCCTCCTGCGGATCGGGCTGTGCGTCGGCGCGCAGGGGCGGACGCGCGTCCGCATCGCGCTGTCGTGACGTCGCCGCGCGCGCGTCTCCGCGAGCTGCTGCGCGGCCCCGGCCTGGTGGTCGCTCCGTTCGCGTACGACGGGCTCCAGGCCAGGCTCGCCGAGGACGCCGGCTTTCACGCCGTCTATCTCACGGGCTTCGGAACCGCGGCGTCGCACGGGCGCCCCGACGCCGGGCTGCTCGGCCTCGGCGAGATGCTGGACAGCGTGCGTCGGCTGGCGGGCGCGGTGTCGGTGCCGCTCGTCTGCGATGCCGACACCGGGTACGGAAACGCAGTGAACGTCTGGCACACGGTGCGCGAGTACGAAGCGGCGGGCGCCGCGGCCCTCCACATCGAGGACCAGCTCTCGCCGAAGCGCTGCGGGTTCCTGGCGGGAAAGCAGGTGCTCGCGCTCGAGGAGATGCTCCCGAAGGTCCGCGCGGCGTGCGCGGCGCGCCGCGATCCCGACTTCGTCGTGATCGCGCGCACGGATGCGCTCGCGCCCCTCGGCTGGGAAGAGGCGCTGCGCCGCGCGCGGGCCTATCGCGACGCGGGCGCAGACCTCGTGTTCGTGGACGGCATCCGCACGCACGACGACATGCGGCGCTACGCGCGCGAGCTCGCGGGGATCCCGCTCGTGTACAACGGGCAGCTCCCCGTCGCCGACGTGGCCGCCTGCGGCTTCGAGCTGATGCTGCACATCGCGACGCTGCTCGTGGCCTACGAGAGCATGCGCGCCGCGCTCGCGGAGCTCGCACGCACCGGGGAGATCGCCGGCGCTCCGCCGCTGGAGCGCCTCGAGGACATCGCGCGCCTCCTGGGAATGGACGAGCTGGACACGATCGGCCGCCGCTTCTCGAAGTGACCCGAGGAACGCTCCCGCGGTCAGGGCGTCCGCTTGCGGACGTACTCGCCGATGCGGGCGATCGCCTCGTCGCCCTCGGGCAGCATGGCCGCGAACAGGTGCCACACGTGGATCATCTCGTCCCACGGCTCGAGGGTCACGTCCACCCCGGCCGCCCGGGCGCGGTCGGCGAGGCGCGTCGCGTCGTCCAGCAGCGTCTCCGCGGTGCCGACGTGGACGAGGAGCGGCGGCAGGCCGCGCAGGTCGGCGTGGAGCGGAGCGGCGAGGGGCGTGCGCGCGTGGGCGTCGCCGAGGTACCACGCCGCCATCTTGAGCAGACCGTCGCGTTGGACGATCGGGTCCTCCGCCGCCTTCGAGGTCATCGACTCTCCCTCCCCCTCGAGATCGACCCACGGCGAGAGACACACGCCTGCGGCGGGGAGGGGCGCGCCCTGGTCGCGGAGCGCGACGAGGGTCGCCACGGTGAGGCCGCCGCCCGCAGAATCGCCGGCCACGACGACGCGGGAGGGATCGACGCCCTCCGCGAGGAGCCAGCGGTAGGCGGCGGTCGCGTCCTCGACGGCCGCAGGGTGCGGGTGCTCCGGCGCGAGCCGGTAGTCGACGGAGAGGCAGCGCGCGCCCGCCGCACGCGCGATCCGCGACACGAGATCGCGGTGCGTGTCGAGGGAGCCGATGGCGTAGCCGCCGCCGTGGAGGTAGAGCACGGCGCGGTCGTCCTCTGCGCCGGGCGTGGAGATCCACTCCGCGGGCACGCCTCCGGCCTTCACCGGCTCGCGCACCACGTCGGGCGCGGTCGGGAACAGCGCGACCACGCCTTCGAAGCCGGCGCGCATCTCGTGGACCGTGGGATCGGGCGCGGCGGGCCGCGACCGCATCATCTGAAGGATCATCGCGAGCTGGGGGCTGGCCATGGGCTCTCCATCCGGTGGGGGAGCGCCATTGTCCGCGACGGGGCGGGGCGCGCGCAAGCGGGACCGCGCCGCGCCTCTTCCCTCGCTCGCGCGGCGCTGGCAAGCTGCGCCCATGCCGCCCCACCGCCTCGTCGTGTCCGCGCCGGCGCGCGCGAACATCCTCGGCAACCCGACGGACCAGTACGGCGGCTGCCAGATCTCCTGCTCGGTGGACCTGCGCGCGCGCGTGACGCTCACCGAGGCCATACGCACGGAGCTGTCGGCGTCCGGCTCCGCCGTCGCGATCGCAGGCCTCGCCGATCTCGCGCCGCAGGGCGACCTCTTCGACCTCGCGCGCGCCGTGCTGTCCGAGCTCGGGCCGCCGGCTCCGCCCGCGCGCATCGAGTGCGACAGCGACATCCCGCTTCAGAGCGGGCTCGCGGGCTCGACCGCGCTCGTGGTGGCGCTCGTGAAGGGGTGTCTCGCGTGGCAACGGCGGACGCTCGCGCCGCACGCCCTCGCCGAGGCCGCGCGCGCGATCGAGTGGAAGCGCATGGGGATCGTGTGCGGCTTCGGCGACCAGTACATGGCGACCTTCGGCGGCCTCGCGTACCTCGACTTCCGCGGCAAGGCGCACGGCGCCACCGCGGATCCGCCGCCCTGGGCGACCGTCGAGCCGCTGTCCGCACTCGTCCCGTCGCTGCCCTTCGTGCTGGCATTCACCGGAGTGCGTCACCACTCGGGATCGGTGCACCGCCCGATCCGCGAGCGCTGGCTCGCCGGCGACCCGGACGTGGTGGAGGGCTATGCGCGCGTGGCGGCCGTTGCGCGGGAAGGCAAGCAGGCGCTGCTCGCCGGCGACTGGCCGCGGTTCGGAGCGCTCATGAACGAGAACCACGAGGTGCAGCGCGGGCTCGGAGGCTCGGGCGAGTCGAACGAGAAGCTGATCGGGGCCGCGCTCTCCGCCGGCGCGCTCGGCGCCAAGCTCGCGGGCGCGGGCGACGGCGGCACGATCATCGCCCTGGCGCGGCCGAGGCAGCAGGCGCAGCTCGAGGACGCCCTGCGCGCCGCGGGCGCGGCCGCGACGTGGCGGCTCGCGCCGGTGCCCGGCGTGCAAGTCGAGATCGAAGACCGGCTGCCGCCTGCGGGGACCGACTGACCGGCTGCCGCCTGCGGGGACCGGCTGACCGGCTGCCGCCCGTGCCGGGACCGACGGCGGCAGCCGACGGTCTACCGCCTCACCCCTCCGAACACGGCGAACATGCCGCGCTCGAACCAGCACGCGACGTCGGCGAAGGCCGCGTCGCGCAGCCACGCGAGCTGATCCGCGATCGTGTCGGTGCGATCGAGCTTCATGCGCTCCCGGGCCGCGGCGAGATCGGCCTCCGTGGCGCCGAGCGCGCGCGCCTCGGCGAGCCAGGCGTCCCGGTTTGCGCGGTCGCGCGCAGGCGTCGCGCCGAGGATCTGGTCGGCGTTCACGAACACGCCGCCGCTCGCGAGAGCGCCGTGGATGCGACGGAAGAGGCGCCGCTTCGCGGGGCCCTCGAGGTGGTGGATCGCGAGGCCCGACACCACGGCGTCGAACGGACCCGGCGCGTCGGTCGTCGCGAAGTCGCGCTCGAGGAAGCGCGCCCGGCCGTCGACGCGCGCCGCCGCGAGCCGCTCCCTGGCGCGGGCGAGCATCTCGCCCGCGACATCGACGAGCGTCACATGGGCCTTCGGCAGCGCAGCGAGCACGAACGCGGACACGAGCCCGGTTCCGGCGCCGAGATCGAGCACGCGCGGAGCGTCCGCGGCCTCGAACGGCAGCCGCTCGATCAAGGTGCGGTAGACGTCGTCGAAGCAGGGCACGAGCTGCCGGCGCGTGCGGTCGTAGCGGTCCGCGCCGGCGTCGAAGGCGGCCCGGATCCGGGCTGCCGCGTCGGGCGCGATCGTCATCGGCTGCGGGCCCGGCATCCCTTGTCTCCTTCCGGCGGGAGCGGCGTAGAATGGGAGGATGCCCGAAGCCGAGCCGATCCCGCCGCCCTCGCTGGCGCTCCTCGCCCTCGAAGGCCGGGCGTGGCTCGAGCTCGGGGCCCTGCTGGCGGTCTGGCCCGCGCTCACCCTGGCGCCCCGCGGCGACGGCCACCCGGTGCTCGTGCTGCCCGGCTTCCTCGGCTCCGACCTCAGCACCCGCGCGCTGCGCGTGTTCCTGCGGAGCCGGAGCTACGCCGCGACGCCGTGGGGTCTGGGCCGCAACACGGGCCCGTGGCCGGACACCGTCGCCCGCCTGGAGACGCGCCTGCGCGACCTCGCACGGCGTCATGGACGATCCGTGAGCCTCGTGGGATGGAGCCTCGGAGGCGTATTCGCCCGCGCGCTCGCGCGGAGCTGCCCGCGGCAGGTGCGACAGGTGGTGACGCTCGCGAGCCCGCTGCGCGACTTCGACGCGAACAGCCTGGGCCGGTTCTTCCCGCGCGGCCGGCGCGCGCAGCGCGCGCTGCCGGAGGTCCTCCGGCGCGCGGCCGAGCCGCTGCCCGTGCCGACCACCGCCCTGGTCAGCCGCAGCGACGGGATCGTCGCCTGGCAGTCGTGCCTCGAGGACGCCGGGCCCCGGAGCGAGACGATCGAGGTCCAGAGCAGTCACTGCGGGATGGGCCACCACCCCGCGGCGCTGCTCGTCGTGGCCGACCGCCTCGCGCAGCCCGAGGGCGCGTGGCTCCCCTACCGTCCGCCGCCGCTCTCCTCGTGGCCCTTCCAGGCGCGCACCGTCGACCTCTGACGGGACGCGCCGTTCCTTCCATCCTCGGAGGCCACATGCCCCGCTACGCATACGACAGACTGACCTTCCTCGACCGTTCGTTCCTCCTCGCGGAGACGCCGAACTCCCACATGCACGTGGGCGGCGCAGCGACGTTCGAGGCGGGGCCGCTCCTCAAGGGCGACGGCGGCATCGACATCGACCACATCCGCGAGTACGTGGCGTCCCGGCTGCACCGCATTCCGCGCTATCGCCAGATGCTCCAGTGGACGCCGATCGAAGGCGCTCCGGTGTGGGTGGACGACCCGCACTTCAACGTCCACTACCACGTGCGGCACACGAGCCTGCCGCGTCCGGGCGACGAGCGGCAGCTGAAGCGGCTCGTGGGCCGCATCCTCTCCCAGTCGCTGGACCGCGCGAAGCCCCTGTGGGAGATGTGGATCGTCGAAGGGCTCGAGGGCAACGAGCACTTCGCGATGGTGACGAAGATCCATCACTGCATGGTCGACGGCATGTCGAGCGTCGACCTGCTCGAGGTGCTGCTCTCGGCCGAGCCGAAGGAGAAGGTGGAGCCCGCGCCGCGCTACGTGCCGCGTCCGGCGCCGACCGGAGTACAGCTCGCGGTGTCGGAGGGACTGCGCCGCGCGCGCGCGCCGCTGGAGACCGCCCTCGACGTCCCGCGCCTCCTCCGACAGGTCCAGGACCCGCGCTCGGACCTGCGCGCGATGATGCGCGCGGTGCGGGGCACCGTGAGCTCGGGCCTGCGAACCGTGTCCGACACGCCGATCAACCAGAAGGTCGGCCCGCACCGCCGCCTCGACTGGCTCGCGATGGACCTCGGCCGCGTGAAGGAGGTCCGGCGGCTCCTCGGCGGCTCCCTGAACGACGTGGTGCTGGCGACGGTGACGGGCGCGATGCGGACCTACCTCGAAGGGCGGGACGTCAACGTGGAGACCCTCGACTTCCGCGTGATGACCCCGGTGTCGGTCCGCTCCGCGGACGAGCGCGGGACGCTCGGCAACCGCGTGTCGGCGTGGATGGTCGATCTGCCGATCGCGGAGCGCGATCCGAAGCGTGCGCTCGAGAAGATCCGCGAGTCCACCACGCGTCTCAAGGAGGAGAAGCACGCGCTCGGCGCGGAGGTGCTCACGACCGTCGCGAGCTGGACGCCGTCGACCCTGCTTTCGCTCGGCTCGCGCATGGTCACGCGCGCCCTGCCCTTCAACCTCGTCGTCACGAACGTGCCGGGCCCGCAGGTGCCGCTCTACCTCCTCGGCGCGCGGATGCTCGACAACTACGGCCAGATCCCGCTGATCGACTACCTCGGCCTCGGCATCGTGCTCTTCAGCTACGCGGGCAAGCTCTGCTGGGGCTACACGGCGGACTGGGACCTCCTGCCCGATCTGCACGACGTGGTGATCGCCACGGAGGACGCCTTCGCGGACCTCTGCGCCGCGGCCGGGCTCGCCTGACGACGCGATGGGCGCAGGACTCCGGATCGTGCGGGAGGACCGCTCCGACACGCCGGAGGCGATCCGGCTGCAGCGGAACATCGACGAGTACAACATGGAAGTGACGCGACGCCGCGATTGTTCGCCGCTCGCGTTCCTCCTGCGCGACGACGCGGGGGCGCTGCGCGGCGGCATCGTCGGCGACATCTGGGCCGGCTGGCTGCACGTCCGCGTGCTGTGGGTGGACGCCGAGCTCCGGCGCGCGGGCCACGGCGCACGCCTGCTCCGCGCGGCGGAGGGCCTCGCGCGCGAGCGCGGCTGTGCGGGCGTCTTCCTGGAGACGTTCAGCTTCCAGGGCGCCAGCTGGTACCCGCGCTTCGGCTACGAGGAGATCGGCGCGATCGACGACTATCCCGACGGACACCGCTACCACGTCATGAAGAAGCGATTCCCGTCGGACGACGAGAAGGGAACCGGATGAAGCTCGCCCCGCCGACGCCCGCGGAGATCGAATCCGTCGCCCACGAGCTCGGACTCTCCCCGTCCCGCGACGAGCTCGCGTTCTTCGAGCGCATCCTCGCGCCCTTCGCGCTGGGCTTCGGGGCGCTCGAGGCCATGGGGGACGAGCTGCCGCCGGTCACGTACCCGCGCGGCCCGGTCTTCCGGCCCACGGGCGACGAGAACCGTCACAACGCATGGCACGTGAAGGTCCGCGTGAGCGGCCGTCCGGGCGGCAAGCTCTCGGGCAAGACCGTCGTGCTGAAGGACAACGTGTTCCTCGCGGGCGTGCCGATCGTGAACGGGTCCACGCTGCTCGACCGCTTCACGCCGGACTTCGACGCCACCGTCGTGACGCGCGTTCTCGACGCGGGAGGGGAGATCGTCGGCAAGGCGCACTGCGAGTGTCTGTGCCTCTCCGCAGGGAGTCACACGAACGTGACGGGGTCCGTCCACAACCCGCGGAGGCGTGGCCGTTCGGCGGGCGGATCGTCGTCGGGCTGCGCCGCGCTGGTCGCTGCGGGCGAGGCCGACATGGCGATCGGTGGCGATCAAGGCGGCTCGATCCGCGTGCCGGCCTCGTTCTGCGGCATCTACGGCCTGAAGCCGACGCACGGGCTGGTGCCGTACACGGGCATCCTGCCGCTCGACCCCAACATCGACCACGCCGGCCCGATGACGCGCTCGGTGCGCGACAACGCGCTGCTGCTCGAAGCGATCGCTGGCGCGGACGCGTACGACCCGCGCCAGCGCGCTCCGGTCGTGCACCCCTACACGCAGCTCCTCCACGGCGGCGCCACGGCGCTGCGCATCGGCGTGCTCCGCGAGGGCTTCGGCCTGCCCGGCGCGGAGCCCGACGTCGAGGCGAAGGTGCGCGCCGCCGCCGGCCTCCTGGCCAAGCTCGGCGCGCACGTCGAGGACGTCTCGGTGCCGATGCACCGTCAGTCCGGCCCCATCTGCATGGCCGTGCTGGTGGGCGGGTTCGAGCACGTCATGACGTCGGGCGACGGCTTCGGCGTCGGCCGCGACGACCTCTATCCCGCCACCTACATGGACCGCATCCGCGGCTGGCGCGAGCGCGCAGACGAGCTCTCTCCCACGGTGAAGATCGCGCTCCTCACCGGCGCGCTCGCCCGCCGCACCGCGGGCCACCACTTCTACGGCCGGGCGATCAACCTCGGGCGGCGGCTGCGCGCCGCATACGACGCGGCGCTTGCCGATCACGATCTGCTCCTGCTCCCCACGACTCCGATGAAGGCCACGCCGCTCCCCGCCGCGGGCGCTCCGCTCGAGGAGATCGTGGGCCGGGCCTTCGAGCCCACCGTCCACACGCAGCCGTTCGACGTGACGCACCACCCGGCGCTCTCGCTCCCGTGCGGGCTGTCCGACGGCCTGCCCGTCGGGCTGATGCTCGTCGGACGCCACTGGGACGAGCCCGCGCTCTACCGCGCCGCGTTCGCATTCGAGCAGGCGGAGGACTGGACGGCGCTCTGACCGCCGTGCGAGTCGGACGCGTCCTGGCGCGTCGCCGGACCGGCGAGGACGCGCGCGCCGATCTCGCGATGGTCGAGGCCCGAGGCGTCGTCGAGCTGCGCGATCCACGGGGGCCGGTCGATCTCGCGTTTCACGAGGCTCCCGGTCACGCCCAGCGGCGCCAGCCGCGCGGCCCAGGCCGCGAGCCACGGCGCCGCCGCGCGCGCCAGCGGCTCGAGCACGAGGACGCGGGCGCCGCGCGCGACCGCCGCTTCGAGAGTGCGCAGCAGCGCCTCGCGGGCAGGCTCGTCGAGCTCGTTCACGGCCCAGCCGAGCACGACGAGGTCGCCACGGCCCGCCTTCGGGAAGGCGCCGGGCAGCGCACCCCGCCGGGTCTTCGAGGCGAGGCCGAAGGCGCGCGCGGTGTGTCGCGCCTCTCCGAGCGCCCACCCCGAGACGTCGAGCAGGTGGAGCGAAACGCTGCCAGCCCGGCATGCCGCGGCCGCCGCGGCTCCAGCGGCTCCGGTGCCGCAGCCGAGGTCGTGCACGGTGTCGACACCCTGAAGCGTCGCCGGAGCGATCTGCTCGAGCGCGTAGTGCGCAGCCAGGAAGTGGAGCGGCGCGTAGTACGTCGCGAAGGCCGCCCGCTTGCCCGCGCCGTCGACGGCGCGGGCCGCGAGCCCGCCGCCGCCCCGGCGTTCGACGTAGAGCGACGAGAGCGCCTGCACGCCCTTCCGGATCTCGGCGAAGGTGAGCGGAGGCGCGCAGCGGGCCCGGGCGGCCTCGAGCCAGGCGTCGAAGGCCGCGCGCAGCGGGCCCTCGAGGTAGGACGTCACGCGCGGGGGCCATCGGCGCGGCGCCGCGTCACGCCAGCTCCACGACGCGCGCGCCCGCGACGTTGCGGTAGCGCTCCGCGGCGCAGGTGAGGATGATGACCTGGCAGGAGCGCGCAGCGAGCGAGAGCGCGGCGGCCATGCCGTCGAGTCGGCCTGCATCGGTGTGGCCGAGGGCATCATCGACGATCACCGGGACGCCGCCGTCCTCCGCGACGCAGATCGCGCAGGCGAGACGGGCGAGCAGCGCGATCTGCTCGCGTGCTCCGGCGGACAGGGACTCGAAGGGCACCGTCACACCCGCGAGCGTACGGCTGGCCACGCGCAGCTCGTCGTCGAGCTCGACCTCGAAGCCGGGACCGAAGACGAAGGCACCGAGGCGTTCGATCTGCCGCCGGAGGGGCGCCACGTAGGCCTGGCGCGCGCGAACGCGCTCCTGCTCGAGCGCGTCGTGCAGCGTCCTCGCGGCTGCCGCGCGCCGTCGCAGCGCGGCGCCCTCGCGGACGGCGCGCGCGTGCGCGGCCCGTGCCGCCCCGAGCCGCTCCTCGACGCCGTTGCCGCCGCGGTCCGCGAGCACGGCGGCGAGCGCCCGCCGCTCGTCTCGTGCCCGCGCGAGCGCCCCGCGCACTCTCTCGAGGGCGGCGCGGCTGGCCGTGGCCCTCAGCTCGATCGCCTCCGGATCGAGCGCGCGCAGCCGCGCGTCGACGTCCTCCAGCGCTTCGCCCGCGCTGCGCACACGGTCGCGCGCCGCGGTGAGCACGTCCGCGAGCGCCGCATCCGTGGTCGCCGCCCGGAGGCGCGTGAGGCGGCCCTCCGCGTCCCGCTGCGCTCCTTCCGCCATCGACAGACGTACCTGCGTGTCGCGTCGGGTGCCCTCGGCGGCATCCCGCGCCGCGCGCGCGGTCTCGAGCGCGGCGTCGGCCGCGGCGGCCTGCGCGCGAGCGCCTTCGAGCGCGGCCTCCGCCTCGCCGAGGCGGGCCTTCGCGGCGTCGAGGTCCGGTGCGAGCGACGGCTCCGCCGACCGCTCGCCGGGATGGGCCGCGACGCGCCGCTGCAGGCCCGCGATGCGTTCCTCGAGCACGGCGAGGCTCCAGTCGCGAAGGTCGTCCCGCGTGGAGATCTCGAGCGCCTCGCGCCGCCGCTCCGCCTCGCGCCGCGCCTCGTTCGCGCGCTCCGCCTCCGCGAGATCGGCGACGCCCGCCGCCGTGAGCAGGCGCGCAACCGTGCGCTCGGCTTCGTCGAGCGCGGCGCCCAGCCCCGCTGCGCCGGCCCCGCCCGTGATCTCGATCTCCGCGACACCCGGGAGCGTCAGGCGGAGCCCGTCGGCGACCGCGAGCTCCGCGGTCTCGCCCGCCGCGAGCGGGACGGGGTGGCCGCCGATCTCCGCCGCGACCGGGTGGAGCGCGCGCAGCCGGAGGACGGGCGAGCTCGCCTCGAGCCGTGCCCGGGCGGCGACCGCGGCCAGCTGCGCGTTGCGGATCGCGGAGACGAGGGCGTCGGTGATGCGCGTCTTCGCGAGGAGCTCGAGCGCCGGCGCCGCGTCCCGGCGCGCAGCGGTGTAGCGCGTGCGCCGCTCGACGAGCTGCGCCAGCTCGATCTCGCCGCGCCGGAACTCGCGGTCGGTGCGGCGCAGGCGCTCGAGCGCCTCCGCCGCGCTGGCCGCAGCCCGCGCCGCCTTCGCCGCCGTCTCCGCGTCCGCGAATGCACGTCCGGCCGCCTCCACCCCGGGCACCGCACCGAGCTGCTCGGCGGCGAGGCGTGCGCGCTCCTCGCCCGCGCGCCGGGCATCTGCCGCGGCGCGCGCGCGCTCCTCCACCGCCGCGGCGCGCACGCGCTCCTCCGCGGCCGCCGCGGCGTGCACCGCAGCGCGCTGCGCGCGCTCCGCCCGCAGCGGCGCGATCTCCGCGAGCGCGCGCTCGTGTGCGGCCGCGCGCGGCGCGATCTCCGCCTCCTCGGCCTCCGCGGCCGCGATCTCCCGCCCGAGGCGCTCCGCCCGCTCGACGTCGCCCTCGAAGCGCGCCGCCTCCTCCTCCAGCCGCGTCACCTCCCGTCCGGCTTCGCTCTCCGCGCGCGTGGCCTCGGCCAGGGCTGCGCCCTCGCGGCCCGTCGGCGTGTAGTACAGCAGGTATTCGTCGCGGACCCTCGTCACGAGCGTCTCTTCGCGCTCGCCCGTCGCCACGCTCCCGGCGGCGCGATCGAGCGCACGGGCGAGGGACGCCTCGCTCGCGAGCGGCGCCTGCTCGAGGCCCTGGCCCTGGAGGATGCGCAGGGCGCGCCAGAGCGAGACGTCGAGCGTCTCCTCCAGGATCGCGAGCATGCGCTGGTGGGCCGGCCGGCCGGTGAGGCTCTCCGCCCGGGGCCGCGAGATCGAGAGGCGCGTCTCGCGCTCGCGGTGGAAGCGCTTCGCGTAGGTGAACGCGTAGGGGCCCGACTCCGCCTCGAGCTCGATCTCCGTGCCGACGTCCCGATGCACGGGCTTCGTGTCGCGCACCGCCTTGCGCGCGCTCGTGTCGAGGTCGTCGAGCAGCACGTCGATGGCCTCGGCCAGGCTCGACTTCCCCGCCTCGTTCGGGCCGTGCACCACGGTGACGCCGGTCGGTGCGAACGCGACCGCGCGCTCGTCGATGCCGCGGTACCCGCGGAGGCGCAGGCGCAGCAGCTTCACGCGGCGCTTCCGGCGAGGCGCACCAGCAGCGCGAGCGCGTCCTGCGCGGCGGCCGTGGCGTCGCCCGTGCCGCGCGCCGCGGAACGGAGGCCGTCGGCGGCGGCGCGCGCGAAGCCGGCGAGCTGGAGGTCCGCGAAGTCCGCGTCGTCGGGCGTGGTCGCCAGGTCCGCGTCCCGAAGCTCGAGCGCGGCGAGGCGCTGGCGCGCGAGCTCGAGCGCGGCGTCGAGGCGGGCGCGCAGCCGGAGGGGCAGGGCGCCGTGCAGGCGGAGCTTCACGATCGTCCGCTCCTTCCCGGCGAGCCCCGCCAGCCATTCCTCGAGCGCCGTGAGATCGGCCTCGCCGGCCACGTCGACGCGCGCACGCTCGACGAAACGCCACGTTCCGACCGGCCGTGCCGTGACGGCCGCGCCCTGCGGCGACAGCTCGACCAGGAGCGCGTGGCCCGCGTCGCGCTCGTCGTAGTCCGTCGGTTCCGGGGTGCCCGCGTACCAGATCCGCCCGGTCGCGCCCACCGGGGTGGTGGAGTGGCGATCGCCCAGCGCGAGGTAGTGGATGCGGCCGTCGGCGAGCGCGCGCTCCGCGGCGGGGACGTCGAGCGCGGCGGCGTCGTCCTGCTTCCCGCCGAGCGCTGCGACGCCGGCGTGGCCGACGCAGGCCCGGAGCACCCCCGGCGGCGCGGGCGCGAGCGCCGACGTGGCCTCGGCCACGAGATCGCGGAGCGGGCGCTTCGACGTCCACGGGGCGCCCACGAGCTCGAAGCCCGGGCGAACCGTGACCGGCCGGGTGTCTTCGAGCACGTGCACGCAGGGCGGCAGGTGCTCGCGGAAGGCGCGCGATCGGTACACGGAGCCAGCGTCGAGGGGATCGTGGTTGCCCGGCAACAGGAAGACCGGGACGGGCGACTCCGCCAGCGCATCGAGAGCGCGCAGGACCGTGCGCCGGTCGACCTGGCTCGACTCGAAGACGTCGCCGCACACCACCATGGCGTCGCAGGCCTCGTCTGCCGCCAGGCCGACGAGCGTGCGCACGACGTCGATGCGGGCCTGCGCGAACCGCCCCTGGTCTTCGTCCGAGAGGAAGTGCCGCGTCATCCCGAGCTGCCAGTCCGCGGTGTGCAGGATCCGCGCGGTGGCAGCGCCCGGCGCGCGCGAGGTCGATTCGGGGCGCATCCGGCGATCGTAGCCGCAGGACGTGACGGATGCGGTCACGAGTTGCGTGCTGCCGAAGGTGCCGCGGGCGCGTTCGACGCTCAGGGTTTCACTCGATCCGGCCGCTACGGAGGGGCATGTTCCGGCCCCGCTATACGCGCGTCCGACCGACCCGGAGCCAGCCGATCAAGGTGCAGGTGATGGGCCCGCGCTTCCTCGACGCCCTGGAGGCGCGGAACATCAGCCGCAGCGGAGTAGCGCTCTGGATGCCCGACGCGATTCCCGGCTGCGAGCTCGACGCCGTGGTGCGGCTTCTGATCACCCTCCCCGGCGAGCGCCCGTTCATCGTGAACGGGGAGGTGCGGCATCGCACGGAGCGGGTCGACCACGAGGAGTGCGGGGTCGAGTTCATCCAGATGGCCGACCCTCACCGCGCGCTGGTGGAGGCCTACATCGCGCGGCGTCTCCGCGAGGAGCGCAATGCGCGCGAGCAGGGGGCGAGCGGCCGCTCCGACCTCAGCCGCTCCTAGGCGAGCTTCCGAGCCAGCTCGGCGCATCGATCGAGGATCGGGAGCACGACCGCCGGGGCATCCGGCGGGAGCGCGAACACCACCCGGTGGAAGCCCTGCTCGATCCAGCGCGCCGCGTGCTCCGGCGTCGGGGGCACGCCGAACACCGTGAGGTTCAGCGACTCGAAGCTCCGCCCCGTGCGGCCCGCCGCCTCGCGCAGCGCGGCGAGTCCCTTGCTCGCGTCGCCCCGCACCGCGATCGGCATCCACCCGTCGCAGTAGTCCAGGACACGGTCGGCGGCCCACTTCGACTCGGCTCCGAGAAGGATGGGCGGGCCCCCCTTCTGGACGGGCTTGGGCCACGCCCAGATCGGGTCGAAGTTCACGAACTCGCCGTGGAACTCGGCGCTCTCCTGGGTCCAGATCGCGCGCATCGCCAGCACCTTCTCCCGCACGATCTTCCAGCGCTGGGGGAAGGGCGTCCCGTGGTTCTCCATCTCCTCCGCGTTCCAGCCCGCGCCGATCCCGAGGATCACCCGGCCGCCGGAGATCACGTCGAGGGACGCGACCTCCTTGGCGAGGGTGATCGGGTCGCGCTCGACGACGAGGCAGATGCCGGTGGCGAGCTTGAGACGCGTCGTCACGGCCGCGGCCGCGCCGAGCGCGACGAACGGGTCGTGGGTGTGCGAGTACTCCTTCGGGAGCACCGGCCCGCCCGGCCAGGGCGAGCGCCGGCTTGCCGGGATGTGGGTGTGCTCGGGGAAGAAGAGCGACTCGAAGCCGCGCTCCTCGGCCGCCCGCGCCAGGGGAACGGGCTGGATCGCGTAGTCGGTCGGGAACATGCAGATGCCGAAGTCGGTCATCGTCGCACCTCCGTCCGGCGAGGGTATCCTGCGCGCTCTGCAACACCACACCGCCGACGGAGGGATCCATGGCCGCCTACGAGACGCTGCGGACGAGGCTCGAGGACCGCGTGCTCACGCTCACATTGCACCGCCCGGACCGCCTGAACGCCTTCACCCTGCAGATGCAGCACGAGCTGATCCGCCTGTTCGACGAGATCGACGCGAACGACGACGTCCGCGCGGTGATCGTCACGGGGGAGGGGCGGGCGTTCTGCGCCGGCGCCGACCTCGGGAGCGGCGGCGACACGTTCGACGCGAGCGGCCACCAGAAGCAGGAGGAGCACCGCGACGGCGGCGGCCAGGTCACGCTGCGCATCTTCGAGTGCAAGAAGCCGGTGATCGCGGCGATCAACGGGCCCGCCGTGGGAGTGGGCATCACGATGACGCTGCCGATGGACGTGCGGCTCGCGAGCGACTCGGCGAAGATGGGCTTCGTCTTCGCGCGCCGCGGCATCGTGCCGGAGGCCGCTTCGAGCTGGTTCCTGCCGCGCATCGTCGGGATCGCGCAGGCGATGGAGTGGGTCTCGACGGGACGCATCTTCCCGGCGCAGGAGGCGCTCGCGGGACGGCTGGTGTCGCGGGTGCTGCCCGCGGCCGACCTGCTCCCGGCGGCGCAGGCCCTCGGGCGCGAGATCGCAGAGAACACCTCCGCGGTGTCGGTCGCGCTCGCGCGACAGATGATGTGGCGCATGCTCGGCGCCGCTCATCCGCTGGAAGCGCACCTCGTCGACTCGAAGGCCATCTATGCGATGGGCCGCTCGGCGGACGCGTACGAAGGCGTGCAGAGCTTCCTCGAGAAGCGGCCTCCGCGGTTCAGCCTGCGCGTCTCGAAGGACATGCCCGCGTTCTTCCCCTGGTGGAAGGATCGCTGAACCGGGACGCAGGCCCCCTGGGGCCTGCCGATCGCCGGGCTGGAACGCCCTCATTCGTGCAGTTGCCCGCACCACTTGCGCACTCGTGTGTCGAGAGTGTGACGCTGGTCACGGACCGGATCGGGCGCCTTCCGTACCGTCCTCATGGATGAACGGTCCGGGGGTTCGAGGATGAGTCGTTCGGCCAGGTTGTCGGCCCGTCTGACGGTCGCGCTCTGCGGGTTCCTGACGCTCTCCGCGTGCTCCACGTTCCGGCTCGACCGGCCGTTCGGCCCCGACGAGCGCGCGACCGCCGTGCGCGTCCATTCCATCCTGAACGCCCGCGGCGGTTCGATCGATCCGCGTGCGCGCATCGCGATCGCCGACGTCCTGATGGCCGCGCAGCGCGAGCATGGCATCGACCCGCTGCTCGGCCTCGCCCTGATCGAGACCGAGAGCGGCTTCCGGCCCGACGCCGTGTCGCCCGTGGGAGCCCTCGGCCTGCTCCAGGTGCACGCGTTCGTGGGCCGCGCCGTGGCCGCCGAGATCGGCGTCCCCTGGGTCGATCGGAGCACCCTCTTCGATCCCGTCAGCAACGTGCGCATCGGGCTCGCCTATCTCGCCGAGATGACGGAGCGCTTCGGACGGATCGATCTCGCGCTCACCGCATACAACCTCGGGCCGAACCGGCTCGACCGGATGCTCGCCCGGGGCCAGCGTCCGCAATTCGCGTTCTCGAAGACCGTGCTGGCGAAGCGCTCGCGCCTCGAGCAGATCCAGTCCGAGGCAATCGAGGTCGCAGGCCTCTGACGGCCGTTCCAGGCCGCTCCGCTCTCCCCGCCGACCGCGTGTTACCGTCTGGCCGCGGTCGGGTGGCGAGGCGGAGGAGCGAACGTGAGCACGCGGGTCGAGACGCGCTGGGGTCGGGTCGAAGGCTTCGAGCAGGACGGGATCCAGGTCTTTCGCGGCATCCCCTACGCCCGCTCGCCCGAGGGCGAGTGGCGCTTCCGGCCCCCTGCTCCGCCCGAGCCCTGGACGGGCATCCGACCGGCAGACCGGTTCGGTCCCTCTGCTCCCCAGAACGCCAGCATGGTGGGCGCGCTGCTCGGTCTCCCGGAGAGCGAGGTCAGCGAGGACTGCCTCTCCATCAACGTCTGGACGCCCGAGGCCCGCCGCTCGGGCGCCAGGCGGCCGGTCCTGGTCTGGATCCACGGCGGGGGCTTCACGTTCGGCGCCGGCTCGCAGCCGATGTACGACGGCGCCGCCCTGGCGCGCCGGGGCGACGTCGTGGTCGTCACGTTCAACTACCGCCTCGGCGCCCTCGGCTATCTCGCGCTGCCCGCGCTCGCCGACGAGGAGGGGGGCGTGGCCGGCAACTTCGGTCTCCTCGACCAGGTGGCGGCCCTCGAGTGGGTGCGCGACCACGCGGAGGCGTTCGGCGGCGACCCGGAGCAGGTGACGATCTTCGGAGAGTCGGCGGGCGGCATGAGCGTCGGCACGCTGCTCGGCACGCCTGCGGCGCGCGGGCTCTTCCAGCGCGCGATCGCCCAGAGCGGGGCCGCGAGCAACGTCGCCACGCCGGAGCAGGGTGAGCGCGTCGCCCACGCCCTGTTGAAGGAGCTCGCGCTCTCCGTCACCGATCTGCGTGCCCTGCGCGAGGTGCCGGTCGCGAAGGTGCTGGAGGCGCAGGGACGCATCCTCGGTCCGCTCGTCGCGTCGAGCCGAGGGCTCCCGCTCCAGCCCGTCCACGACGGGCGCGTGCTGCCACGGCCGCCGCTCGAGGCGATCGCCGACGGCGCGGCCGCCGGCGTGGCGCTGCTGGTGGGAACGAACCGCGACGAGTGGCGGCTCTTCGGCCTCGCCGACGCGAAGCTCAAGACCCTCGACGAGGCAGGCCTCCTGCGGCGCGTCGAGCGCGTCGTGCCCGGTCGCGACGCGAGCGGGCGCTCGTACGCGGAACGGGCCGTCGAGGTCTACCGCAGCGCGCGCGAGGGCAGGGCCGATGCGTCGCCGGCCGCTCTCTGGAACGCGATCGAGAGCGACCGCGTGTTCCGCGTGCCCGCGGAGCGCCTCGCGGAGGCGCAGCGGCCCCACGCGCCCGCCGTGCACGAGTATCTCTTCACGTGGGAGTCGCCGGCGCTCGGCGGCGCGCTCGGCGCATGCCATGCGCTCGAGGTGCCGTTCGTGTTCGGCACCGCGGTCACCCTCCCCGGGCTCGCGGCGTTCGTCGGCGGCGGGCCGGAGGCGGTGTCGCTCTCGGAGCGCATGCAGGACGCGTGGCTCGCGTTCGCGCGACACGGGCGGCCCGCGCACGCCGGTCTCCCGGAGTGGCCGGCGCGCGACGTCGCCACCCGGCCGACGCAGATCTTCGGCCGCACGTGCGAGGTCGCGTCCGCTCCGGGTGACGCAGAGCTGCGTTTCTGGGACGGGTTGCTCTAGCGCGCGCCCGACGCATCGAGGGCCACGAGGGCCCCGCTGTGGAGGGGCGGGCTACGCCGCCACTGGCAGCTCGACGGTGAACCGGCTCCCGTTCCGGCCGCTCTCGACGTCGATCCGGCCGCCGTGCTGGCTCACGATCTGATAGGAGATCGCGAGGCCGAGCCCCGTGCCCTTGCCGGACTCCTTGGTCGTGAAGAAGGGATCGAAGATCTTGGGCAGCACGTCGGAGGGAATGCCGCTGCCCGTGTCCTCGACGCGGAGCAGCACCGAGCCGCCAGCTTCGCGCGTCGAGATCACGACGCGATTGCGCGACGGCGCGCCCTCGACGATCGACTGCAGCGCGTTCAGGACGAGGTTGAGCACCACCTGCCCGAGGAGCCCGGCGTCGCCCGTCACGGTCGGTACGGGCGCGAGGTCGGCGCGGAGCTCCGCCCGGCAGCGCGCCTCGTGCTGCACGATCGGCAGCACGCTGCGCACGACGCCGCAGAGGTCGACGCGCTCGCTGCGGCCTTCGCCGCGCCGCGCCACCTGGAGCAGGTTCGACACGATGGCGCGTACGCGGGCCGTCCCTTCCCGGCACTCGGCGAGGATCGCCTCCACGTCCTCCGCATCGTCCGGCTTGAGCCAGAGCTCCTCGAGGCGGTTCAGGTTCGATGTCACGAAAGCCATCGGGTTGTTGATCTCGTGCGCGATGCCCGCGGCGAGCGTGCCGATCGCCGCCATCTTCTCGCCCTGGGCGAGCTGGAGGTCCTTCTGCCGGAGCTCCGCGCTGCGCGCCTCGACCAGGCCGTGCAGGTTGCCCGCGAGCCGTTCGACCTCGTCCATGGTGTCGACGAAGCGGCGCACGAGCACGAGGGAGATCCCGACGACGACCGCCAGGTAGCCGTACACCAGCAGGTAGGGCGCCTCGTAGAGTCCGAGCGACACCAGGAAGTCGTTGACGCCGAACGAGAGCCACAAGAAGCACGGCGCGAGCAGGGGGCGGACCGCGGGATCGCTGCGGTGCCGGCTGCGCCCGTACGGCGCCACCCAGTAGAGGAAGAACGCCACGAGCCCGGCCGCAGCGAAGCCGCCGAGCGGGCTCATCCGGGCCTCGACGTAGTCGAGGCCCATGAAGGGGAAGTGCCGGACGACCTCGGCGTCCACGTAGTAGATCCGCCCCAGGAAGCCCCCGAGACCGAAGACGGTCGCGAACGCCGCCGTCAGACCGAGCGCGGAGGGCCGGTCGAGGGCGAGATAGCAGGCCGTGAAGCGGGAGAACCCGAGCAGCAGCAGTCCGGCGAACGAGAGCTGGATCGACTGGAGGACGCGTGCCCCGGTGGCGTGCTGTGGCACCCAGATCTCGGGCGCGAACGCGGCGAAGCCCGTGACTCCGAACGCCATGAGCGCGAACCACATGTGCTCGCGCTGGCTCCGCCGCCGCCACCAGATGGAGGCGTGGAAGAGCCCGGTGTAGAGGGCCACCACCGGCGTCACGAGTCCGAGGAAGGTGGCGATCCCCATCCCATGCGTCATCGAACTTCGGGACGCCGCGCTTTACCCGCGCGGGCGGCGCCCGGGGGCGCGTTAACATGCTTGGGATGGCCTCCCTGCTCTGGTTTCTCGCCCTCGCGGCGCTCGGGTACGCGGTCGTGCGGATCTTCGCTGGATATGCGACCCCCGCCCGGCCGGCGGCCGTGCTCTCGCGGCGGGAGCTGGGCTTCCTGGATGCGGCCGCCGACACCCTCTTCCCGGCCGGGGGCGCGATCCCCCTGTCGGGGCGCGAGGCCGGGGTGCCTGCGTACGTGGATCGCTACGTCGAGGCCGTGCCCCGCCGGATGCGCATCCTGATGCGGCTCCTCTTCTTCCTGGTGGAGCACGCGACCGTCTTCTTCCCTGCGCCCGGCGGGATCTCCGGCGGCGGGATGCGGCGGTTCTCGGCCCTCGATCAGGCGCAGCGGGAGGTCGCGCTCGCGGACTGGCAGCGGAGCCGCTTCTTCCCGCGCCGCCTCGTCTTCACGAGCCTGCGCGCGATCCTCACCATGGGCTACTTCGCTTCGCCCCCGGTGCTGCGCGCGCTCCGCCTCGCGCCCCTCGCGATCGAGACGCCGGTGTGCGAGGCCGACCTGCTCTACCCGCGAATCGGGGAGCGGCCCGAGTCGATCCGTTTCACCGCTGCGGACCTGACACCACCGAGCGACGGCACTCCGCTCGATCTCGACGGCCCGCTGCACGCCGTCTATGCCGAACGGGGCGGGCGATGAGCGCCGCCGCGGCTGCCCCTTCCGGCGACGTTCGCGTCTTCGCCCAGTACGACCGCGACTTCGCGGAGGAGGCCGACGTCGCCGTCGTCGGGTCCGGTCCCGGCGGCGCCGTGGTCGCCAAGGAGCTCGCGGAGGCAGGCAAGCGCGTGCTGCTCCTCGAGGAGGGCCCGCCCTTCACCCCCGGGGACTTCGAGTGGGAGGGGATGCGGTCGATGACGCGCACCCTCCGCGAAGGCGGGCTCCGCGCGACACGGGGCTACGTCATGCCGACGATGCAGGCGATCTGTCTCGGCGGCGGCTCGCTCGTGAACTCCGCGATCTGCCCGCGTTCGCCGGACTTCACGCTCGAACGCTGGTGCACCCGGTTCCAGCTCGAGCATACGACGCGCGCCGATCTCGACCCGCACTACGAGTCGGTGGAGAAGTTCCTCGGGATCGGGCCGACCCCCGACAACGTCCAGGGCGCACGCAACCTCCTGTTCAAGCGCGGCTGCGACGCGCTCGGCTACTCGAGCGAGCCGATCCCGCGCAACGTGCGCGGGTGTCGCGGGAGCGGCGAGTGCTTCACGGGCTGCCGCAGCCGCGCGAAGCAGAGCATGGACATCTCGTACGTGCCCGCGGCGATCCGCGCCGGCGCGCGCGTCCTCACGAGCGTGCAGGTGCAGGAGATCCGGTCCGAGGGGCGGCGCGCAACGGCCGTCGTCGGGCGGGTGACGGCGCCGTTCACCGGGCAGCTCTCCCACCGCTTCGAGGTGCGCGCGAAGGTGATCGTGCTGGCCGCGGGCTGCATGGCGACGCCCGTCCTGCTGCAACGCAGCGGCGATCTCGCGAACGCGTCGCGTCAGGTTGGCGAGAACCTGCAGTTCCATCCCGGCGTCGCGATCCAGGGCATCTTCCCGGAGCGCACGGATCCGCAGTTCGGCGCGACCCAGGGCTATCAGTCCCTTCACTTCCTGCGCGAGGGCTTCAAGCTCGAGACGCTGTGGGCGCCGCCCGGGGTGCTCGCGGTGCGAACGCCGGGCTTCGGCCTCGAGCTGAAGCGCCACCTCGGCGACCTGCCGTACTCCGCCACGTGGGATGCAATCGCGAGCTGCCACCACTCGACGGGAACCGTGCGCGCCGTCCGTGGCTCGCTCGATCCGGCGCTCGTGTGGCGGCTCGACCCGCGCGACGTGCCGATCCTCCAGCGCGCGCTCTGGGTGCTCGCCGAGATCTTCTTCGCCGCGGGCGCGCGGAGGATCCTGCCCGGCGTCCACGGCATGCCCGAGGAGATGCGCTCGCTCGCGGAGGCGGAGCCGCTGCGTTCGAAGCCGCTGCGTCCGACCGACGTGGTGTGCGGCGGAAACCACGTCTTCAGCACGGCGCGCATGCACGGCGACCCGCGGCAGGGCGTGGTGGGCGAGGACGGAAAGTGCCACGACCTCGACAACCTCTGGATCGCCGACACCAGCGTGTTTCCCCAGAGCCCGTCCGTGAACCCGATGCTGACCTGCATGGCGCTCGCCCATCGCACCGCAGGCGTCATCGCCTCGCGCGTGTAGGCGGCGCATGACCGGCTCACGGGAGAAGGGTACGCTCGCGCCCGCGGAGGATGCCTTCCTGTCGCCCGACGCGCCCTGGCGCAACCCCGAAGCGGGGCGGCTGATCGGACGCGGCCACCCGATCGGCGACTTCCTGGACGCGCACGAGTGGCGGATCATGGAGGAGCGTCCGGGCTACCTGATGCTCGACTGCCCGCTGCCCGCGAAGGTCCGGAACTTCCGGGGCTCCCTCTTCGGCGGCTTCACGCCGGTCTACGTGGATCTCGTCTCCCTCCATACCTTCCGCGCCGGACGGCCGAAGACGGCCCCGCGACATCCGCTGGTGACCGTCAACATGCGCACCGACTACCTCGAGCCCGTGGTGTCCGAGCGCTTCCGGATCGAGAGCGAGGTGGTCCACCGGCGCGGGAAGACCTGCCTCGTTCAGACCCGCTTCCTCGACGACCACGGGACGCTGCTCGTCTTCGCCCTGACGACTCTCCGCGAGGTCGGCTGACCCGGCCCGGGGGAGTCCGCGAGCCGCCCCCCTTCATCTCCCGGGCCGTCCCGCCGATAGCCTTCCCAGCCCCCGCTCGAGGAGCGCCCTGCATGCGACGACTCGCGATTTTCGTGATGGGGATCACCCTTCTGGCGCCGGCCCTCCGGACCTCCGCGGAGGCCACCGAGCCGACGCAAGCAGCGGCGGTGACGCCTCCTCCGTCGGTGCCGTTCGCCGACCGCACGATCGAGGCCGACCCGTCCGGCCGCATGCACCTCTCGGAATGCAAGAAGATCGCGAAGCAGATCATCCACTTCGAGAACGACAAGGCGATGGCCGAGGAGCGCGAGAACGCGCTCTGGGCGAACGCCACGCAGGCGCACCTCGATCGGCTCGAGGGCCGATGGAACGAGAAGTGCCAGAACGGCGTCGACGAGTGGCAGGTCGCGTTCAACCAGCTGCTCAAGACCGCTGCGAAGGCCGCCATCCGCTACTTCACCATGGGTGGCTTCTAAGCCCGGACGCCGCAGCGCCCCGATCGCCTTCCGCGGAGTTCGCGCCTCAAGCACGACCACCTGCGCGTCGATGAGCCCGCGTGGGGAACGTCTCCCCGGTGTCGGGAGCGTGCGGCATGGGTGCGGTCGTCGCCGTCGGCCTCGGGGCCTTCTTCGTAGCGAGCGCCGTGCTCGGGACCCGGCTGCTCTGGGTCGCCCGGCGGACGCGCGAGCTCCCCGAGATCGCGATCGGGCTCTCCTTCCTCCTCGCGGGCGCGCTCGGCTTCCTGCTCGAGGTCGTGGGGCAGGCGCCGGCCGCCGCGCTGCCCCCGGCCGTGGTCGGTCCGCTCACCGCCGCGGGCAAGCTCTCGATCGACCTCGGCATCGCGGCGCAGCTCGTCTTCACGTGGCGGGTGTTCCGTCCCAATCGCGCGTGGGCGTGCGCGTTCGCGGCCTGGTCGGGATGCCTGCTCGCCGCCAGCTTCCTGGGCCAGGCGCTGGACGGCTTCTCGGGCCGCCAGCTCTACGGGTTCTGGTTCTGGGTCGACTTCACGGGCCGCGCGGCGGCGCCGGCGTGGTGCTCGTTCGAATCGCTTCGTTACTACACGATGATGCGTCGACGCGTGAAGCTCGGTCTCGCCGACCCCGTGTCCGCTCATCGCTTCCTGCTCTGGGGGCTCGGCTCGGGGGCCGGCTTCACGATGTTCCTCACCGGCCTCGTGGCGCGCATCTTCGGCGGCGGCCCCTTCACGAACGTGTCGGTGCTGGCGATGTCCAGCCTCGGGCTCTTCGCTGCGGTGGCCTACTGGCTCACGTTCTTCCCGCCCGCCGTGTACCGGAGGCTCGTCGCTGGAGCGGGCGGCGTCTCCGAACCGGGGCGGATGGAAGCCTGAAATGTCCGACTCCGCTCCGTTCGAATGGCTGTGTGGAGAGCTCGAGCGCGCAATGTCGCTCGATCGGCTCGCCGTGCGCGGCACGGTGCGGCTCGTGCTGAAGCAAGCGGGTCTCGAGGCGTGGAACGTCACGTCGACGCAGCTCGGCGTCGTGCTGCACAAGAGCCTGCCCGCAGCGCTGCAGGCGCGCGGAGTGCCCGACGGCGACGCGCTCTGCCGCTCCGTCGCCGCGCGGCTGGCCATGCTCGACCCGGGCGACGCTGCCGGCACGGCTCCCGAAGACCTCTTCCGCCGGCTCGAGCGCAGGTAGCGGGCGCATGCACCCCTACGTCCTCGTCCCGCTCGCAGCCAGCATCGTATCTGCGGTGCTCGCGAGCACGATCTGGACGCGCGACCCCGCGCACCGTGCGAACCGCCTCGCGACCCTGCTCGTGGGCACGTCGGCGGTCTGGTCGCTCTGTGAGGTGGTCTGGAACACCACCGGGGATCCCCGGCTCGCGCTCTGGCTGGTGCGGCTCTCCGCGGTGGGCTGGGTCTGGATCGGGCCCCTCGCCCTCGACCTCTTCCTCGAGATCACGGGCGATTCGTCGCCACAGGCGCGGCGCTGGCTCCCGGCGCTCTATGGCGCCGCCGGGACGTTCCTCGCGATCGACTGGTGCACGCCCTGGATCCATCCCGCCGTCGTACGCACCAGCTGGGGCTTCGGCTACGAGCTCGGCCCCACCTACCTGGTGTTCTATCTCTTCACCGTGTGCGGGCTCGGCGGCGCGTTCGCGCTGGGCGCGCGCTCCTACCGCCGATCGGCGTCGCCGGGCGAGCGCAGCCAGGCGCGGACCATCGCCGTCGGAATCCTCGTGCCGCTCGTCGTCGCCTCGCTGACCGATGGGCTGCTCCCGTTCTTCGGCGTGCAGCTGCCGCGGCTCGGCACGGCCTCGTTCGCGTTCCTCGGCGTCACGATCGCGTGGAGCTTCCACCGCTTCGGCTACTCGCTGCTCGCGCCTGGCGCGTTCGCGCGCGAGATCCTGGAGACGCTACCCGACGGCGTCGCGCTCCTGCGCCTCGACGGCAGGATCCGCAGCGCGAACGACGGACTGGCCCGACTCGCCGGGATGCCGACCGAGCAGCTCTCGGGTCTGCCCGTTTCGATCCTGCTCACGCCCTCGCCAGCGCCGCCCGCGCGCGAGGTGAACGAGGAGGAGTGCGAGCTCGCGCCCGCCGTCGGCCGACGCATCCCGGTGTCGGTCTCGTCGTCGCTGCTGCGCGACAAGCAGGGTTCGCCGCTCGGGTTGGTCGTCGTGGTCCGCGATCTGCGCGAGGTCGTGATGCTGCGCCACCGGCTCGTCACGTCCGGACGCCTGGCCGCCGTCGGCGAGCTCGCCGCGGGCATCGCGCACGAGATCAACAACCCAGTCGCGTTCGTGCGGTCCAACCTCGCGCTGCTCCAGACCCACTGGTCCACCCTGCGCGGGCAGCTCGAGAAGGACGAGACCACGGACGACCTGGCGGAGGTGCTGCGCGAGGGTGACGAGCTCCTGGCGGAGTCGCTCGAAGGCGTCGACCGCGCAGCGAGCTTCGTGCGCGACGTCAAGGGTTTCTCGCACGCGGGCCGCGCGGAGCGCGAGCTCGCGGACGTGAACCAGCTGCTCGAGAGCGTGCTGCGCGTGGCCGCGCCGCAGCTCCGCAACCGCGCCACCCTCGACCGCCGCTTCGGTCAGATCCCGCTCCTCACGTGCGCACCGCAGGAGATCAAGCAGGTCTTCCTGAACCTCGTCCTGAACGCGGGCCAGGCCCTCCCCGCGCAGGGCGGCACCATCCGTCTCTCGACCGCCGCCGGGGAGGGCGACGTGTTCGTCACGGTGGGCGACGACGGTTGCGGCATCGCTCCGGACGCGCTCGACCGCATCTTCGATCCCTTCTTCACGACGAAGCCGGTCGGAGAAGGCACGGGCCTCGGCCTCGCGATCTCCTATCAGATCGTGCGCAAGCACGGGGGCGACATCCAGGTCGACTCGGAGCCGGGGAAGGGGACGGTCGTGCGCGTGCGGCTGCCCGTGGCCGGGGAGTAGGGCGGGGGCGATGCAATCGCGGAGCGGCGGAGCGGACCGGATCGGATTCGGAAGTGGTTGGGGGAAGAGTGGTTCTTGGTACTGGGTGCGGGGCTTCGGCGGCTACGCGGGGCGTGGAGGCGTGGGGCGATGGACGTGCGGACCCTACGGTGGGCACGCGGGGCGTGGGCGATGGAGGTGCGGAGCACGGGCGGCAAGCCGGTAGATCGATCGCTCACGCCGCCTGGACTACTGACACCCTGTGTCAGTAGCGATTCCTGAGTACACACATTCACGTTGACACCGTCGGGGATCATCGCCAGAATCGAGTGCGATGATCTCCTCGCATCGTCGTTCCGACTCCCAGCTCGCGCTCGATCTCCGGCCGACATCTCGCTGGGGTGGGCGAAGGGTTGGCGCCGGCCGCAAGCCGAATGCGCGGCGGCGGGTGCCGCACTTGCGGCGAGCCCACTTCACCGCCCACGAGCCCTGCCACGTGACGCTGCGCGTGCGCCGGGGGTTGCCGTCCCTGCGCGATGGGCGGCTCGTGCGCGAGGTCGCGCAGTCCTTCGCGCTGGCGGCGGACCAGGGCGCGTTCCGCGTCGTGCAGTTCTCCTTGCAGCGGGATCACGTCCATCTCCTGGTCGAGGCGGACGGGCCGGAGGCGCTCGGGCGGGGGATGAAGTCGATCGGCGCGCGGATCGCGCGCGCCGTGCACCGCGTGTTCCGGCTGCGCGGGCGCGTGCTCGAGGAGCGCTACCACCACCGCGTGATCCGCACGCCGCGCGAGGCGCGGAACGCGCTCGTCTACGTCCTCCACAACTTCAAGAAGCACGCCTCGCATCGTGTCGTCCTGCGTGCGGCCGTAGCGCGGACGATCGATCCGGCGTCCTCGGGCGCATGGTTCGATGGCTGGACACGGCGGGTCGCGCCAGGGAATGGGCCGCAGCCCGTGGCGGCGGCGAGATCGTGGCTGCTGCGGATCGGATGGCTGCGGCACGGACGAATCGATCCTGCCGAAGCGCCGGCGGGCCGGCACTGAACCGGCGATCGCGATCCGCGCCCACTCGCCCCCGGCCCCGAGCCGCCCCGCGGCCGCGAGAGAGGCGCAAGAGAACCGTGTCGCTCCCTCTTCCCCTAACCGCCAGGGCCGCGCTCTACACGCTCCCGAAGAACCCGAGCAACGCGGCGTTGACGGCCTCCGGCCTTTCCACGAAGAACACGTGCGCGGTCTCCTCGATCTCGACGAGCCGTGCGTCGGGGATGCGGGCGGCCAGGAGCCGTGAGTTCTCCGTCGGGATCAGGCGGTCGTCGGAGCCGGTCAGCACCAAGGTCTGGACGGCGAGCTTCGCCACGGCGTCGCGCACGTCGAAGCGCGCGAGGCCCGCGGCGCGGCGCGCGATCTCCTCGCCGGTGTGGGGTCTCGCTTCCTTCGTCCCGACGTAGAAGTCGACGGCGTCGCGGCGGCGCTCCAGAGAGACCGGATGGAACAGGATCTCGAGCGCGCCGCGCAGGGCCGCGGGGGAGGCGCCCGACACCGAGCCATGGAACATCGCCTGGAGCACCTCCGGCGTCGCGCGCACGGCTTCCGGGCCGCCGAAGGTGGAGCAGCAGATCGTGAGCGAGCGCAGGCGCTCCGGCCACTGGATCGCGAACTGCTGGACGATCATGCCTCCCATCGACGCGCCGACGAGGTGCACGCGATCGAGACCCAGGCCGTCCAGCAGAGCGAGCAAGTCGCGGGCGAATCGCTCCGGAGTGCGGACGCCGTCGTCGCCCGGCACGCGCGTCCGGCCGCTCCCGCGGTTGTCGAACGTCACGACGCGATGTCGGGCCGCGAGGGCCGGGACCTGGCGCCCCCAGGTCTCGACGGTGCTGGTGAGCCCGCCGACGAGGACCACGGGATCCCCTCGTCCCGCTTCCTCCCAGTAGAGCTCGATCGCCCCGTCGCCGGAGCCACGCAGGATGCCCATGCGCGGGACGTTGCTCCAGGGGCCGGCGCCCCCGCCACCCCACGGCCGCTTCCCCCGCTAAGCTCGCCGTCCGGAGCGGTGCCCGCAGGCCGCAGGCGCCGTCCGCGTGAGGCGGCCCACCAGGAGGACCTCGTGAAGCTCTACGACAGCGCGCTCGCACCGAACCCCCGTCGCGTCCGCATCTTCCTCGCCGAGAAGGGCGTCGCCGTCCCGACGGTGCAGGTGGACATCGGGAAGGCCGAGAACCGCCAGCCCCCGTATCTGTCGAAGAACCCGCTCGGCGGCGTGCCGATCCTCGAGCTCGACGACGGCACCGTGATCGCCGAGAGCGTGGCGATCTGCCGCTACTTCGAGGAGACGCACCCGACCCCACCGCTCTTCGGCACGGACGCCAGGGACCGCGCGCTCGTCGAGATGTGGCAGCGACGCATGGAGTTCGAGGTGACCCTCCCGATCATGCAGACCTTCCGCAACACACACGCGTTCTTCAAGGGCCGGATCCCGCAGGTTCCCGAATACGGAGAAGTGTGTCGGAAGTCGGCCGAGGGCCGCATGCGCTGGGTCGATGAGGAGCTCGCCGGACGAGCGTTCGTCGCGGGCGACCGATTCACGATCGCGGACATCACGCTCCTCGTCGGGGTCGACTTCGGCCGCGTCACCAACATCCGCATCGCTCCGGACCAGAAGAACCTGCAGCGCTGGTACGACGCGGTGTCTTCGCGGCCCAGCGCCAAGGCGTGACCGGGAGCACGAGATGAAATACAGGCGACTTGGACGGACGGGCCTCGTCGTCTCCGAGATCGGACTCGGGACCATGACCTTCGGCAGCATGGCCGACGAGGCGACCAGCATCGAGATCATGGACCGCGCCGCCGAGGCGGGCGTCGACTTCCTCGACGTGGCCGAGGTGTACCCCGTGCCCCCGGACCCGAAGTGGGCCGGCACCTCGGAGGAGATCGTCGGGCGCTGGCTCGCCGGCCGGAGGCGCGAGTCGGTGATCGTCGCCACCAAGGTCGCCGGACCGAGCGGCGGCTGGTTCCGTGCGCCGGTGCGGGACGGGAAGACCGGCCTCGACCGGCACTCCATCCAGCGCGCGGTCGACGGCAGCCTCTCGCGGCTGCGGACCGACTACATCGACCTCTACCAGACGCACTGGCCCGACGGCGACCTCCCGATCGACGAGACGCTGGAGGGCCTCGACGCCGTGGTGCGCGCGGGCAAGGTGCGCGTCGTCGGCTGCTCGAACGAGACCGCCTACGGGCTCACGAAGAGCCTGTGGCGGGCGGAGGCGCACGGCACGGTCCGCTACGAGACGATCCAGAACAACTTCAGCCTCGTGAACCGGAGATTCGAGGACGAGCTCGCGACGGTGTGCCGGAAGGAGGGCGTGAGCCTCCTGCCGTACAGCCCGATCGCGGGCGGCGTGCTGTCGGGGAAGTACCTCGAAGGGCAGTGGCCGCAGGGCGCGCGCTTCTCGCGCTACAGCGAAGGTGACGCCCGCATGAAGACCATGACGGCCCGGTTCGTGAACGCGAAGACGCTGGGCGCGACGTCGCGCTTCGCGGAGATCGCGCGCGAGTCCGGGATCTCCGTCACGACGTTCGCCACCGCATGGACGCTGACCCGCGACTTCGTCGGCTCGACGCTCATCGGCGCCACCCACCCCGACCAGCTGAAGGAGACCCTCGCCGCTGCCGACGTGAAGCTGTCCGCGGAGGCGCTCGCCGCCTGCGACCGGATCGCGAAGGAGATCCCCTACCCGATGGGCTGAGGCGCGGCGAACCGCGCGAGCGCCAGGGCGAGCGCGTCGCCCGCGAGCGCCTTGCCGCGCACGAGGTCCGCGACGAGCCGGCCGGTCGTTCCCGAGAGCAGGACGCCGTTGCGATGGTGTCCGGCCGCAACGAACAGTCCGGGCACGCCGGGCCAGGGCCCGAGCGCGGGAAGGTGGTCGGGGCTCCCGGGGCGCAGCCCCGCCCAGGCGCCGCGGAACGTCGCGGCGCCGAGTCCGGGCGCGAGGCGCGGAGCGGCCTCGAGCAGGCCGCGGACCCCGAGCACGGTGGTTCGGCAGTCGAAGCCCACCTGCTCCTCGGTCGCGCCGACCACCAGGGTGCCGTCGCGCTTCGGCACGAGGTAGGCGCCGGTCCCCCACACGATCGTGCGTAGAGCGACGTCGCGCGGCGCGAGCGCGAGGATCTGCCCGCGCACCGGCGCCACGGGCAGCGCCGAGGCCACGGCGGCCCCGTCGCCGATCCCCACGAGGCACGCCGGACTCCACGCGCCGGCGCACACGACCACCGCGCTTGCGCTTCGGTCGCCCCCGGGCGTTCGCACTCCCGTGATCCGCTCGCCGTCCCGGACGAGACCGGTGACGGGCGTGCCCGTCTCGATGCGCGCGCCGAGCGAAGCGGCCGCGGCGGCATAGGCGCGCGTCAGGACGGGCGCGAGCACGTGGCTCTCGCCCGGGGACCACACGGCACCATGTAGACCGTGCGCGAGCTCCGGCTCGAGGCGGCGTGCGGCGTCCGGGTCGAGCCACTCGAGCTCGCCGGGAGCCTCCGCGCCGACCGCGCGCGCTCTCTCCCGCAGCGCGTCCGCCTCGCGCTCGTCGAGCGCCACCCGCAGCGTCCCCGACCGGACGAGCTGCGGATCGAGGCCGGACCGCTCGCGCAGCTCCGCGCAGAGCGCGTCGAACCCGCGCAGCGCCGCGAGGCCGAGCCTCAGGGAGGGACCGGGGCCTCTCGCCTCGCCCAGCGGCGCCAGCATGCCCGCCGCCGCGCCGGACGCGGCGCTCGCGAGCTCTTCGCGCTCGAGCAGCAGCACGAGGGCGCCCTCGCGCGCGAGGTGGAATGCGACCGAGCAGCCGATCACGCCGCCCCCCACGACGACGACGTCGGGAGCGCTCAGGGCGCGGCGTCCGCGGTCGGCTTTGCCGCGCCGGTCGCGGCTCCGAGCACTTGCGCCAGATCGGCGGCGATCTCCTCGGGCTTCTGGGGCAGCCCGACGTAACGCCGGACGATCGTGCCGCCGGGATCGATCAGGAAGACGACGCTCAGGTGTCCGATCGTGCCGTCCGGATTGCGGAGCGTGCCGATCCCGTACCGCTTCACGACCGCCTCGACGTCGTTCCGCGGGCCGGTCAGGAAGGACCAGGTCGCGAGGTCCGCGCCGCGCGCGAGGCCGTACTCGCGCAGACGCTCCGGAGTGTCGACCTCGGGATCGAGCGTGATCGACACGAAGCGCGTGCGCGCGCGCACGTCGGCGGGCAGGAGGTTCTGGAGCGTCACCAGGGTGCTCGTGAGGATCGGACACGGCCCCGGGCAGCTGGTGTAGGGAAAGTCGAGCACGATGGCGGTGCCGCGCAGGTCGGCGAGCCCGAGCGGGCCGCCGTCCTGGTCGACGAGGGCGAAGTCGGGCGCCGGCTCCGACACCGCTGCGACGGCACCGAGTTGCGGCGCCGCGGCGCGCTCGGCTCCAGGGTTCGGGCCTGCGCCGTCGCGGATCCGCGTCACGCGGTAGCTGCTGCCGTCGAAGGCGACCACGAAGTCGATGGTCTGCCCGGGTGTGACCCCCGCGAGGAGGTCCGGATCGGCCTCGAAGTTCATCGTCATCGCGGGCATCAGGCCGGGGATGTCTTCGTGCTCGATCACGATCTGCCCGATGGCGGGCTGCACGTCGCGCACGATGCCGTGGGCCGGGTAGTGGGGCACGCGATCGCAGGCCGCGACGAGCGTCGCGATCCCGAGCGCCCCGGAGAGCGCGATTCCGCGAAACCTCACGAACGTCTCCTCGTGCTCAGCTGGCCCGAGCGTAGCGGATCGCGGGCTCGTCCCGCGTCGCATGGAGACGCGCGACGACGCTACTGTCTGCCTCCAGCATGACCCGGGACGTCCGCCGCCTGCTCGTCGCGAACCGCGGCGAGATCGCCATCCGCGTCTACCGCGCCTGCGCGGAGCTCGGCGTCCGCTCGATCGGGATCTACTCGCACGAGGACCGCTTCTCGCTGCATCGCTTCAAGGCGGACGAGGCCTACCCCGTCGGCGATCCCGGTGAGCCGGTCCGGTCGTACCTCGACATCGGCAGGATCCTCGAGATCGCGCGCGAGACCTCCGCTGACGCGATCCACCCGGGCTACGGGTTCCTGTCCGAGCGGGCGGACTTCGCGCGCGCGGTGCTCGCGGCCGGGATCGCGTTCGTCGGCCCTCCGCCCGACGTGCTCGAGCGCGTCGGCGACAAGGTGCTCGCGCGCCGCGCCGCGGGGGAGGCGGGTCTGCCGCTCGTGCCGGGCACGCCGCCCATGCCCGACTTCGCCTCCGCTCGCGCCGCCGCGCGCGAGATCGGCTACCCGGTCATGGTGAAGGCCGCAGGCGGCGGGGGAGGCCGCGGCCTGCGCGTCGCCGCGAGCGAGGGCGAGCTGGAGGCCGCGTTCGACTCCGCGCGCCGCGAGGCCGAGAGCGCGTTCGGCCAGGCGGACGTCTTCCTCGAGAAGCTCGTCGCGGACCCGAAGCACGTGGAGGTGCAGATCCTCGCGGACGAGCACGGGCACGTCGTCCACCTGCTCGAGCGCGACTGCTCGATCCAGCGCCGGCACCAGAAGGTGCTCGAGGTCGCGCCCGCGCCGGGCCTCGATCCGCGCGTGCGGGCCGGGCTGCTCGATGCCGCCATCCGCTTCGCCCGCCACGTGGGCTACCGCAACGCGGGCACGGTCGAGTTCCTCGTCGAGGGCGAGCGCTTCTACTTCATCGAGATGAACCCCCGCATCCAGGTCGAGCACACCGTGACCGAAGAGGTCACGGGGATCGATCTCGTGGAGGCGCAGATCCGGGTGGCGCGCGGCGAACGGCTGGCGGAGATCGGCGTGCGACAGGAGGACGTGTCGGCGCGCGGCTTCGCGATCCAGTGCCGGATCACCACCGAGAACCCCGAGAACCGCTTCCTCCCCGACTTCGGGCAGCTGATCTCCTATCGGTCGCCGGGCGGACCGGGCGTCCGGCTCGACGCCGGCAGCGCCTTCGCGGGTGCGCTCATCACGCCCTACTACGACTCCCTGCTCGTGAAGCTCACGACGCGCGGGCGCACGCTCCGCGAGTCCGCGTCGCGCTCCCTGCGGGCGCTCGGCGAGTTCCGCGTGCGCGGCGTCGAGACGAACATCCGCTTCCTCGAGAACGTGCTGCGTCACCCGACCTTCCTCGAAGGCCGCTGTACGACGTCGTTCATCGATTCGTCGCCGGAGCTCCTGCACTTCCCGGCCCGCCGCGACCGTGGGACGCGCCTCCTGCAGTACCTCTCGGAGGTCACGGTGAACGGGCGCCCCGGCGTCCCGCGCGGGAAGACCGATGCGGACGAGCGCGGCCCCGTCGTCCCGGCGTTCGACCGCGAAGCGCCCCCGCCGCCGGGCACGAAGCAGCTCCTCGACGCACTCGGTCCGGGCCGCTTCGTGGAGTGGATCGCCGCGCAGGAGCGCCTCCTCGTCACCGACACCACCCTGCGGGACGCGCACCAGTCGCTGCTCGCCACGCGCATGCGCACGCACGACATGCTCGAGGTCGCCCCTGCCCTCGCGCGGCAGGCGGCCGGCCTGTTCTCGCTCGAGCTCTGGGGCGGGGCGACGTTCGACGTCGCGATGCGCTTCCTCGACGAGGATCCCTGGGAGCGTCTCGTCGCGCTCCGCGGCGCCATCCCGAACGTGCTGTTCCAGATGCTGCTGCGCGGGGCGAACGCGGTCGGCTACACGACGTACCCCGACGACGTGGTGCGGCGCTTCGTGCACGAGGCCGCGGGCCGCGGCATCGACCTCTTCCGCGTGTTCGACTCCTTGAACTGGACCGAGCAGATGCAGGTGGCGCTCGACGCCGTGCGCGAATCGGGCAAGCTGGCCGAGGCCGCTCTCTGCTACACGGGCGATCTCTCCGATCCCGCGCGCGAGCGCTACACGCTCTCGTACTACGTGAACCTCGCCAAGGAGCTCGTCGAGCGCGGCGCGCACCTGCTCGCGATCAAGGACATGGCCGGGCTGCTGAAGCCGTATGCCGCGGAGCGTCTCGTGCGAGCGCTGAAGGACGAGGTCGGCGTTCCGATCCATCTCCACACCCACGACACCGCGGGCATCCAGGCCGCCACCTACCTGAAGGCGGCCGAGGCCGGCGTCGACATCGTGGACTGCGCCTTCGGGCCGTTCTCCGGAGCGACCAGCCAGCCGAACCTCGAGAGCGTGGTCGCGATGATGGACCACGGCCCGCGAGCGACCGGGCTCGACCTCTCGCGGCTCCTCGCGTTCGGGCCGTACTGGACCGCGGTGCGTTCGGCCTACCGCGTGTTCGACGGCGCGCCCGTCACCGGCAGCGCGGACGTGTACGTCCACGAGATCCCCGGCGGGCAGTACACGAACCTGCGCGAGCAGGCGATCGCGCTCGGTCTCGGCGAACGCTGGGAGGACGTGAAGCGCACCTATGCCGACGTGAATCGGCTGTTCGGCGACGTCGTGAAGGTCACGCCTTCGTCCAAGGTCGTCGGCGACATGGCGCTCTACATGGTCTCGAACGGCGTGTCGGGGGAGGAGGTCCTGCGGCGCGGCGCGGAGCTCTCGTTCCCCGAGAGCGTCGTCGAGTACTTCCAGGGGAAGATCGGCCAGCCGCCCTACGGGTTCCCCGAGCCGCTGCGGAGCCTGGTGCTGAAGGGGAGGCCGGCGGTGGGCGGCCGACCGGGAGCGGACCTCGCGCCGGTCGACCTCCCGGCGATCGCCGCGGAGCTTCACAAGAAGCTCGGCCGCGACGCGACGAGCGCCGACGTGCTCTCGTACGTCCTCTACCCGAAGGTGTTCCTGGACTTCCAGGAGCAGCGAAATAGACACGGAGATGTGTCAGTACTTCCGACGCGAGCGTTCCTGCACGGGATGAGCCCGGGAGAGGAGATCCACGTGCACGTCGAGACGGGCCGCACGCTCGTGATCCGCCTCGTGGGCGTGGCGGAGCCAGACGCCGAGGGGCGGCGCGCGGTGTTCCTCGAGCTGAACGGCCAGCCGCGGCGCATCTTCGTACGCGATCGGAGCCTCGGGATCGTCGTCGCGGCGCACGCCAAGGCGAACCCCGACGACCCGCGGCAGGTGGGCGCGCCGCTGCCCGGGCTGGTGGTGTCCTATGCGCGGCGGGAGGGCGAGAAGGTCGCTCGCGGCGAGCGCCTCGGCGTCGTCGAAGCGATGAAGATGGAGACGAACGTGACGGCGCCGGTCGACGGCCGGATCTCGAAGATCGTGATCCCGCCCGGCACCCGCGTGGAGTCCGGCGACCTCCTCCTGGAGCTCGAGCCCGTCTGAGCGCGGATCCGGCGTCAGGCCGGGCGCTCCCACGCGCGCGTCTCGTGGCCGAAGCCGAAGAGATCGGGGTGGAGGATCTCCGCCAGGATCTCGATCGACTCGACGATCCGCGGGCCGGGACGGTTGAAGTACGCATTGCCGTCGGTCAGGTAGACCCGTCCGTCCCGCACCGCCCGCAGCGCGCGCCACTCGGGGCGCATGGCCAGCGACGCGGTCTCGCGCCGCGTGCGGGCGAGGTCGAAGCCGCACGGCAGTGCCACGATCACGTCGGGGTCGGCGCGCCGCAGCGCTTGCCACTCCAGCCACGGCGAGCGCTTCCCGACCTCGCCGAACAGGCTCTGCCCGCCCGCGCGCGCGACGACCTCCGGCATCCAGTTGCCCGCAGCCATGAGGGGATCGACCCATTCGATGCACGCGACGGTCGGCCGGTCGCCGGCGGCGCCCCGCTCCGCGATGGCGGCAATGCGCGCCTCGAGCTGCGCCACCAGCGCGCCGCCGCGCTCGGGCGCGCCGAGCGCGTCCGCGACGCGGAGCACGTCCTCGAGCACGTCCGCGAGCGTCGCCGGTGCGAGGCTCACGAGGAGCGGCGGGCGGGCCGCGCCGGGGATCCATTCGCGAAGGGCCGCCTCGACGTCGGCGAGGCTCGCGGCGCATACCTCGCACTGCGACTGCGTGAGGATCACGTCGGGCGCGAGCGACCGCAGGAGCTCGGCATCGACGCGGTAGATCGAGAGGCCGTCGCGGACGAGCGCCCGGACGCGCGAGTCGATCTCGCGGGACGCCCCGTCGGTGCGAAATTTCGGCTCCGTGCAGGCGGGGAGACGCTCCGTGCCCGGCGGGAAGTCGCACTCGTGGGAGCGCCCCACGAGGTGCTCCGAGAAGCCGAGCGCGCACGCGATCTCCGTCGTGCTCGGCAGGAGCGAGACGATCCGGGGGGAGGGCATCGGGAGTATTCTACCCGAGGCATGCGCCTTCCCGACGCGACGGTGGACCGCCTCCTCGAGACCTGGCCCGTGGCGCGCCTCGCGACCGTGGGGCCCGACCGCACGCCCCACGTGGTGCCCGTCGTGTTCGCGCGCGCGGGCGGGCAGCTCTGGTCGCCGATCGACGGCAAGCCCAAGACGGGCCGCACGCTCGCGCGCGTGACGCACCTTCGAGACACGCCGCGCGCGTCGCTGCTGCTCGACCGCTACGAGGACGACTGGACGCGGCTCTGGTGGATCCGGGTGGACGGGGCGGCAGCGGTCGTGTCGCCGGGCGGGCCGGTCGAGAGCGATCGCGAGACCGGCCCCGCCGTCGCGGCGCTCCGCGCGAAATACCCCCAGTACGCCTCGACCCCGCTCTTCCGTGGCGAGCCGACCCTGATCCGGGTCCGCATCACGGCGGTGCGGAGCTGGTGCGCCTCCGCGGATGCGGCCTGCTGACGGCACGCTGTCCGCAGGGCCCGGCCGCGCCGCCCGGCCGGCGGGGGCGCTCTGCTAGCCTCGCCGAACTCCCATGAGCGCGACGTCCACGCTCGATTCCGTCCATTCCTTTCACCCCGCGATCCGCGTCTGGTTCGAGCGTCGCTTCGCCCGGGGGCCGACGGAGCCGCAGGCCGCCGGCTGGCCCGCGATCGCCCGAGGCGAGGACGTGCTGATCGCCGCGCCGACGGGCTCCGGCAAGACCCTCGCCGCCTTCCTCGTCTGCATCGACCGCCTGCTCCGCGCCGCCGACGTCGCGGGCGGGGCGCTTCCCGACGAGACAGCCGTCGTCTACGTCTCGCCGCTCAAGGCGCTCGCGGCCGACGTGGGCAAGAACCTCGAAAGGCCCCTCGCGGAGATCGGCGTCGTCGCGCAGGAGCTCGGGCTCACGCTGCCGCCGCTGCGCGTCTCGCTCCGCAGCGGCGACACGACGGCCTCGCAGCGCGCAGGCATGCTGCGGCGTCCGCCACACATCCTGGTGACGACGCCGGAGTCACTGTTCCTCCTCGTGACCTCGGGGAAGAGCCGCGAGCGGCTGCGCTCCGTGCGCACGCTGATCCTCGACGAGATCCACGCGCTCGCCGGCGACAAGCGCGGAGTCCACCTCGCGCTCACGGTGGAGCGCCTCGCCGCCCTCTGCGAGCGCCCGCCGCAGCGCATCGGCCTGTCGGCGACGCAGAACCCGATCTCGCACACCGCGCGGCTCCTCGTGGGCGCCGGCCCCGGGCGCGACGCCGCGGACGGCGCGCCGCGCTGCACGATCCTCGATCTCGGACGACGCCGGCGTCTCGACGTGGCGATCGAGGTGCCCGGGAGCGAGCTGGGCGCGGTGTCGGCGAACGAGCAGTGGGACGAGATCCTCGACCGGATCGCGGAGCACGTCGAGCGCCACCACACGACGCTCGTCTTCGTGAATACGCGCCGTCTCGCGGAGCGGCTCGCGCACCGGCTCGCCGAGCGCCTGGGCGACGAGCGCGTCGCCGCGCACCATGGGAGCCTGTCGCGGGACCGCCGCCTGCGCGTCGAAGAGCGGCTGCGCGCGGGCGATCTGCGGGCGCTCGTCGCAACCGCGTCGCTCGAGCTGGGAATCGACGTCGGCCCCGTCGAGCTCGTGTGCCAGATCGGCTCGCCGCGCTCGCTGGCGACGCTGCTCCAACGCGTCGGCCGCTCGGGACACGCCACGGGCAGGACGCCGAAGGGCCGCCTCTACCCGACCAGCCGCGACGAGCTGGTCGAGTGCGCGGCGGCGCTGCGCGGGCTCCTCGCCGGACGTCTCGACCGCGTGGTGCCGCCCGCGCTCGCGCTCGACGTGCTCGCCCAGCAGATCGTCGCCGCCTGCGCGGCCGAGGACTGGCAGGAGGAGGCGCTCTACGCGCTCGTACGTCGGGCGTCCCCCTACGCGGAGCTCTCGGCGGAGGACTTCGAGGCCGCGGTCGAGCTGGTGTCCGAGGGCGTGCAGACCGGACGCGGCGCCCGCGGGGCGCACCTGCACCGCGACCGCGTGAACGGTGTGCTGCGCGGACGCCGCGGCGCGCGCATCGCCGCGCTGACCTCGGGCGGCGCGATTCCGGAGACGGCCGACTACCGGGTGCTGCTCGATCCCGACGACACGTTCATCGGGACCGTCAACGAGGACTGGGCGATCGAGAGCAACGCCGGCGACATCTTCCTGCTCGGCAGCACGTCGTGGCGCATCCGGCGCGTGGAGCAGGGGGTCGTGCGCGTGGTCGATGCGGGGGGCGCGCCGCCCACCGTGCCGTTCTGGCTGGGCGAGGCCCCGGCGCGCACGGCGGAGCTCTCCGGCGAGGTGTCGGACCTGCGCCAGGAGGTGGAGGGCTACCTGATTCGAGACGATCCGGACGGCGCCCGGGCGTGGCTCGAAGCCGAGTGCGGCCTCGATCCGGGGGGCGCAGAGCAGATCGTGCGCTACCTGGCCGCCGCACGGGACGCGCTCGGCGTCGTCCCGACGCGGCACGACGTGGTGTTCGAGCGCTTCTTCGACGAGGCGGGCGGCATGCAGCTCGTGATCCACGCGCCGTTCGGCGGCCGCGTGAATCGCGCGCTCGGGCTCGCGCTGCGCAAGCGGTTCTGCCGCAGCTTCGACTTCGAGCTCCAGGCCGCCGCGAGCGACGACGCGATCGTCCTGTCGCTCGGCGCGCAGCACTCGTTCCCGCTCGAGTCGGTGCCGCGCTTCCTGTCGCCGGACACCGCCCGCGACACGCTCGCCCAGGCGGTGCTGCTCGCGCCCGCCTTCGCGGTGCGGTGGCGCTGGAATCTCGGCCGGGCGCTCGTCGTGCTGCGGCAGCGCAAGGGCCGCCGCGTGCCGCCGCCGATCCAGCGCATGGAGGCGGACGACCTGCTCGCGGCGGTGTTCCCGGCGCTCGCGCAGTGCCAGGAGAACGCCACCGGACCGATCGAGCCGCCGGATCACGTGCTCGTGCGTCAGACCCTCACCGACTGCCTGCACGAAGCCACGGACGCCGCGGGCCTCGAGCGCCTCCTCGCCGCCATGGCGAGCGGCGAGGTGCGCGTCCACCTGCGCGATTCGTCCGAGCCGTCGCCGCTCTCCCACGAGATCCTGAGCTCACGCCCCTACACCTTCCTCGACGACGCCCCGCTCGAGGAGCGCCGCACGCGCGCGGTGGTGATCCGGCGCGGACTGCCCGCGCACGAGCGCGACCTCGGTCGCCTCGACCCCGAAGCGATCGCGGCGGTGCAGGAGCAGGCGCGCCCCGACCCGCGCGACGCCGAGGAGCTGCACGACGCCCTCCTGCACCTCGTGGTGTCACTGCCCGAGCCCGCGTGGGAGGAATGGTTCGCGGAGCTCGCGCGCGCCGGCCGCGCGGCGGTGCTCGACGGCCCGGCCGGCGCCCGCTGGCTCGCCACCGAACGGCTGCGCGAGGTGGAGGCGCTCTTCCCGGGCCGCCGTATCGCTCCCGACGTGCAGCTGCCCGCGGCGCTCGCCGCGCGGCCTGCGCCGTCCGAAGACACCGCGGCCGTGCTGGCGGTGCGCGGGCACCTCTCGGCGCTCGGCCCTGCCACCGTGGCGGAGCTCGCGCCGCGGCTCGGGCTCGCGCACGGCGCGGTCGAGATCGCGCTGGCGGCGCTCGAGGCCGAGGGCTTCGCACTGCGCGGACGCTTCCGCGACCCGGCGGCTGCGGACGCGGAGTTCTGCGAACGCCGGCTGCTCGCGCGCATCCACCGCTACACCACGGAGCGTCTGCGCCGCGAGATCGAGCCCGTCACCGCGCAGGACCTGATGCGCTTCCTGCTGCGCTGGCACCACGCCGCGCCGTTCACGCAGCTCGAGGGCCGCCGGGGCCTCCTGGCCGTCGCCGAGCAGCTCCAGGGCTTCGAGCTCGCGGCCGGCGCCTGGGAGGAGTCCGTCTTCCCCGCACGGGTCTCCAGCTACGACCCGCGCTGGCTCGACGACCTCTGCCTCTCCGGCGAGCTCGCCTGGGCGCGTCTCGCGCTGCGCGATCCCGGTCCCGGCGGCGAGGCCGACGACGCGGGCGCGCGCGACGCGGGCCGCGGCGGCGTGGTGCCCTCGCGCGCGACGCCCATCGCGTTCGCCGCACGCGACGATCTGGACTGGCTCCTGGCGGCCGCCCGCGGCGAAGCGAGCCCCACGCTTCCGGGCGAAGGCGCAGCGGCCGACGTGCTCGGGTGTCTGCGCGCGCGCGGAGCGCTCTTCCAGCGCGAACTCGTCGCCGCGACCGGACGCCTTCCCGTGGAGGTCGAGGAAGGCGTCTGGGACCTCGTGTCGCGCGGCCTCGTGACCGCAGACGGCTTCGCGAGCGTCCGCGCCCTCCTGGCCGCGCGCGGGAGCGGAACGCCGCGCGGTGCCGCGACCCTCCGCGGCATCCGCTCCGCCGGGAGCGCGCGGGCCCGCGCGCGCCGGCAGCGTGCGAGCGGACGGCGCGCGGCCGAGGGCCGCTGGTCCCTGGTGCCGCCGCGCGCCGCCGGCGGCGACGCGGAAGCCCTCGCCGATGCCGTCGCCGAGCAGCTCCTGGCGCGCTGGGGCGTCGTGTTCCGCGACCTCCTCGTGCGGGAGACGCTCGCCGTCCCGTGGCGCGAGGTGCTGTGGGCGCTGCGGCGCATGGAGGCGAGGGGAAGCGCGCGCGGCGGGCGCTTCGTGACGGGCTTCACGGGCGAGCAGTACGCGCTGCCGGGCGCGGTGGAGGCGCTCCGCCAGACGCGCCGCAAGGAGCGCACGGGCGAGACGGTGACGCTGTCAGCGGTGGACCCGCTGAACCTCGTCGGTGTCATCACGCCCGGGCCGCGCATCCCCGCCGTCCGCACGCGCACCGTGATCTGGCGGGACGGCCTGCCGGTCCTGGAGTCCGACGCCCTGCGGACGGCTCGCCCCGCGTAGGAGCCGGACCCCGGAGTCGGAGTTGCTGTCCGTTCCGCGCTGCCAGGGCCGGGGTCCCACCCGGCCCAGCGTGCGCGGAGAATTCCGGACGTGCGGTCGCGCGCAGCCGATGGCCACCGCGACAAGGAGGCCCGGTAAGCAACCCCGTCAGTGGGCCGGGGGCAGTCCCCCTGGCCGCGGAGCCGCGCGCGCGGCGGAGCGGACAGGGGGTGCCCCCGGCCAGAGCAACCGGGACCTGCAAGCAACTCCGCTCCGGCTCCGGACGACGGCGCCGCGCGCGCTTGGAGAGAGGGGGTGAAGAGGGGGCTACGCGATGGCGGCCAGCTCCACGGGGATTCCGTTCAGCACCGCGTTGCACGAGAGGGCGTCGAGCAGGGTCTCGTCGGCCAGCAGGTTCGAGTTCACGCCGGGGCGCGCGCCGGCGACTTGCAGGCGGGCTCCTTCGGCGTCGTGGCCGAAGCCATGCGGCAGCGAGACGACGCCCGGCATCATCTCGTCCGTCACCACCACGGGGGCCTCGACCGCGCCGACGCGCGAGCGCACCCGGGCGCGGCCGCCGTCGCGGAGGCCGAAGCGCGCCGCGTCATCGGGGTGCACGAGCAGCGTGCAGCGGTCCGGGCCCTTCGCGAGGCTCGGGAGGTTGTGCATCCAGGAGTTGTTCGAGCGCAGGTGACGTCGGCCGATCAGGACGACACCGGAATGCGTGGATCGGGAGGCCAGCGCGGTACGGAGGCGCTCCACGTCGCCTGCGACGAGCGGGTGCGCGAGCTCGATCCGGCCGCTCTCGGTGGCCAGCATCGCCGGCAGGCGCGGCTCGAGGGGCCCGAGGTCGATGCCGTGGGGCTGGGCGGCGACCTTCGCGACCGAGAGGCCTCCGTTCCCCTCGTGGAAGCGGTCGCCCCACGGTCCCGTGCGCAGCATCAGGTCGATCATCCGCTCCGGTCCACGCGGTGGAGACTCCCCTCTCGATGCGCCCCGGTCGAGGATCGCGCGCGCCTCGTCCAGCGAGACGTCCGGACAGACCGTTCCGGGCGCACCCACCGTCGCGCCGAGCAGGTGGCCGAGCACGAGGTCGTCGAGGGCCTGCGCCGTGGTGCCGCTCATGCGCGCGGCCAGCTCGAGCAGGATCTCCCACTGGTCCTTCGCGCCCTCGGGCGCGTCGAACACCGCGGGCGACCACTTCGTGTTGTGACGCACGGACATGGCGTGGAACACGAGGTCGTAGTTCGCGTGCTCGAGCGGACCCGTCGGCGGGAGGATCACGTCGGCGAAGCGGGTGGTCTCGTTCAGGTAGATGTCGACCGAGACCATGAAGTCCAGCGACGCGAGCGCCTTCGCCAGGCGCGCGCCATTCGGGGTCGAGAGCACCGGGTTCCCGGCCACGGTCACCAGCGCGCGGACGCGCTCGGCCTCGGACGCGGAGTCGATGTCCTCGGCCAGGGCCGCCACGGGCAGCTCGCCCGCGAACTCGGGCAGACCGCGCACGCGCGAGCGCCAGCGCCCGTACGGCACGCGGCCGCGCCGGCGCGCGCCGTCGGTTGCGGGGCCCGTGGCGGGGCGAGGCCACATCGCGCCGCCCGGACGATCGGCGTTGCCCGTCAGCACGTTCACCACGTCGACCAGCCAGCTCGCGAGGGTGCCGAACTCCTGCGTGCAGGTTCCGATGCGCCCGTAGCAGGCGGCGCGTTCGGCGCGGGCGAAGTCGCGCGCGAGCGCGCGGATCGCTTCGGGCGCGATGCCGGTGACGCCCGCCACGGCGTCCGGGGAGAAGTCGCGCGCCAGCGCGCGGACCTCGTCGACTCCGTTCGTCAGCTCGGCGAGGCGCCCGAGCCGGACGAGCTCTTCCGCGAAGAGCACGTGCACCACCGCGAAGAGCAGGAAGGCGTCCGCACCGGGCCGGATGAACAGATGTGTGTCGGCGACGCGCGCCGTCTCGCTGCGGCGCGGGTCCACCACGACGAGCCGTCCGCCGCGCGCTTGCAGCTCCGCGAGCCGCCGGGGCATGTCGGGCGCCGTCAGGAGGCTCCCGTTCGACGCCAGCGGGTTGCCGCCGAGCACGAGGAGGAAGTCCGTGCGGTCGACGTCGGGAATCGGGAACGCGCCCGGCGAGCCGAACAGGAGGCACGAGCTCACGGCCTTCGGGAGCTGGTCGACGCTCGTCGCGGAGAAGCGCCAGCGCGTGCCGAGCGCGCGCTGGAACGTGGGAAGGTAGAGGGCAGAGCCCGCGTCGTGGGCATTCGGATTGCCCAGGTACGTCGCGATCGCATCGGCGCCGTGGGACTCGCGAATCGCACGGAGTCGCGCGGCCACGAGGTCGAAGGCCTCCTCCCAGCCGATCTCCCGCCAGCCCGCGCCGTCCTTGCGCAGCGGCCGCCGCAGCCGGTCCGGGTCCTCGTGCAGCGCCTTCAGGCCGTAGGCCTTCGGGCAGAGGTAGCCGCGGCTGAACGGGTCGAGAGCGTCGCCGCGGATCGTGACGACCCTCTGCACGGAACGATCCACCTCGACCGAGATCCCGCACTTCGCTTCACACAGCGGGCACGTGCGATGGACGACCTCGCGCTGCGAGCGGTCCTGCGGGGACGGGGTGCGCGCGTGCGGCATCTGCGGCCTCCTCGGCCCCCGGAGTCTACACCGCTCCCACTCAAATCGCGGGTCCGGAGCGCCGATGACGAAGGGGGATGAGCCCCGTCAACCCGCTGACCGGCTTCGCGTTCGTGGTGGCGGCCTGCCTGCTGGTCCACGTCGGCCTGCGGCGCGAGAAGTCGGCGCTCCACTGGCACCTCCTGGCGGTGCTGACGTCGCTCCTCCTGTGGACCGCGGGCTCGCTCATGCGTTACGCGAACACGACGCGCGAGGGCCTGGTCGACGCCCAGCGCGTCCTCTTCCTCGGCTACTGCTTCGCGCCTGCGCTCTGGTTCCTGCTCGCGGCGCGGTACCGCCAGCTGGCGACGCTCGAAGAGCGTCCCGCGCTGATGCTCGTGCCGCTCCTGCCCTCGGTGGCGGCGTACGCGCTCTTCCTTACCAACGCCGAGCACCACCTCTTCTTCGCCAGGGATCAGCCGATCCTGTCGAGCGGCGGCGGGCCGCTCGAGTGGGCGGGCCCCGCGTACTGGGCGCACGCGCTGGCGTCGTATCTCTGTGCCGGCGGCGCGGTGGCGCTCTATCTGCGCGGCGCCTGGCAGGCGGCCTCGCGCGCCGAGGCCCGGCGCGCGGCGCTGCTGGCGGCGGTAGCGCTCTTCCCGATCGTGGCGGGGACGCTCTACCTCTTCCATCTGCTGCCGTTCCGCTGGGATCCCACCGCCTCGGCGCTCGCGGTCTCGCTGCTCTTCCTCACGACGACCGTCGTCCGGTACAACCTCCTCGAGCTGCTGCCGCTCGCGCGCCGCGACGTGCTCGAGCACCTCCACGACGGCGTGCTCATCGCGAGCCCGAGCGGCCTCGTGCTCGACGCGAACCCCGCCGCGGAGACGCTGCTCGGCCGCGCCGGCGCGACGCTGCGCGGGCGCTCGCTCGAGGACGCGCTGCTCGGCGTCGACTGGGAGTCGGATGCGGGGGAGGCGGTCCGGGCGCTGACCGCGCCGTCGACGGAGCCCGCCCCGCTCGTCGCCGAGCTCCGCACGCGCGGGGGCCGGACGCTCGAGCTGGCGTCCGCCTCGGTGATCGCCGCCGACGGCAGCTGCGCGGGCAGCTACGTGGTGCTGCGCGACCGCACGTCCGAACGCCGGCAGGCCCGTTTCGCCAGCCAGATCCAGAAGCTCGAGACCGTCGGGGTGCTCGCGGCGGGCCTGGCGCACGAGGTGAACAACCCGCTCGCGTTCGTGCGCGCGAACCTCGCGCACCTGCGCCGCGCGGCCGATGCGCTCCGCGCGCTGTCCCGGTCGCTGGCGGAGAAGGAGGCCCAGGAGATCGAGGACCTCGGCGACGTGGTCGACGAGACGCTCGATGGCGTCGACCGCATCGCCAGGATCGTGGACGCCCTGCGGCTCTTCTCGCGGCTGCCGACCGAGGAGCGCGGGCCCGTCGACCTGAACGAGGTCACGCAGACTGCGATCCGCCTCGCGACGTTCCACGAGAACCGCGGCGTCGAGATCGAGACGCGGCTCGCTCCCGCGCTCCCGCCCGTGACGGGGTCGTCGGAGCGGCTCGGTCAGGTGGTGCTGAACCTGCTCGTGAACGCGAAGCAGGCGCTCGCGCGCGCGGCGTCGGGCCGCATCCAGGTGGAGACCCGCGTCGCGGGAGAGGAGGTCTGCGTGATCGTGCACGACGACGGACCGGGGATCCCGATCGAGATCCAGGACCGCGTCTTCGACCCCTTCTTCACCACCAAGGGGCCGGACGAGGGCACCGGCCTCGGTCTCTCGATCGCGTTCGACATCGTGCACGACCACGGCGGCGTGCTCGAGGTGGAGTCGCGCCCGGGCGAGGGCGCGCGCTTCAGCGTGCGCCTTCCGGTCGCCCGCTCTTGACGGCGCGTGTGCCCCGCGGCCCGGGCGGGAGCAGGAGCCAGAGCTGCGCGAGGCCCGCGTCGGTCTCGTCCACCTTGCCGTCGCCGTCGAGGTCGAGGTTCGCGTCGTAGGGGCCGCGCTTCCAGCCGAGCAGGAGGCGCTCGTAGTCTCCCGCCGTTCCGGCCGGCGGGACCACGCCCCACGACGTGGACACGACGCCGTCGCCGTCGAAGTCGGGGTCGCACGCGTTCCCGATGCCGTCGCCGTCGGTGTCGCGCTGCGCCGGATCCGGGACCTCCACGCAATCATCGTCCGCGTCGGCGACGCCGTCCCCGTCGAGGTCCGCCGGCTGCGCCGGCGCGGGCTTGCCGATGGTCATGAGCGGGTCGCCGATCCAGACGTTCATCCACCCGAGGTACGGCACGCTGCGCGCGAACGCCTCCCCTGCCGGCACCCCTTCGACGTAGCGCCGGAACAGGATGGGCGCGCGCGCGCAGCCGCCGAGCGTCGGCTCGAACACGTTGCCCGCCACGCCCGACGCGCCGAGGTGCACGAGGTCGGCGGCGAGCGACTGCTCGTAGTCCGCGGGCTTCATCGCGAACGTGCGGGCGCTCGTGCTCACGAGATCGATCGCGAGAGCGCGCGGGACGAACGTGCCGGGGTAGAGCTTGCCCCGGATCGAGCCGTAGTAGGGCGGGCCCGCGTCGCCGTTGTCGTTGCTGCCCCACGACGCGTAGCCTGCGAGACCCCTCGCGTTCGACACGAACGCAGGCGTCGCGTCGAGGCGGACTTCCCGTCCGAGGGCCGCGAGGACGGCCGCCGCGGGCTGGAGCATCACGCGGTTGCCGGCGCCGAGGCCGGGGCGCTGCGTCGGATCGGTGTCCACGAGCCAGAGGCCGGGGCGCGGCGGAGCCTGCGCCCGGTCGACGAGGCCCTTCACGTCCAGCGGGACGCCCGTCCCGGCGTCGAGCGGGAGCGCGCGCCCGTCGAGGCGGGCGACGACGTAGCGAAGGGGCGCATCCGGGTGGTCTGCGCGGAACGCTGCGAAGTCCTGGCTCGAGTCGTAGTAGGGGTTCGCCATGCCGGCGACGCCGGGCGCTCCATCCCTGCCGGAGAAGAGGAGGGCGAGCTCCGCGTCGACGGATGCGACGCGAGTGTCACGCAGGAGTGTCTGCACCGGGACGGTGGGCCCCGCGATGCGCAGCGGGATCCCCTTCGCGAGGACCAGGATCCGGACCTCGGCGCGCAGCTCCTTCTCGGTGAGGAACGCGGCGATCGGATCGCGGATGCCCTTCACGAAGAACTCGCGCGTCGTGACCTCGCCATCGTACGTCGCGAGCGTCGGATCCCGGGTCGGGATCGGGAGCCCGAGCACGTGCGACCCGGGCACCTGACGCGCGCGCCGGTAGTACTCGCCGATCGCCACGGAGACCGGCGAGCTCGAGTTCACGACGATCAGCACCTCGGGGTGCGCGGCAGGAGGGTCCGCGGCGTCGGCCGCGGCCTCCCTGGCGGCGGTGCGGGCGTCGGGGGTCGCGAGCGCGGGCGGGGATGCGGCGGCCAGGGCGAGCAGGAGCCGGGCGAGACGTCTCACGCAGCGGCTGCGCACGCGCGCAGCATAGCCAGGAGCGTCGCAGCGGGTAGACTACGCCGCCATGGCTCACCAGTTCGTCTTCACGCTGCGCGACCTGCGGAAGGTCGTCCCTCCCGATCGGGTCATCCTCGACGGCATCACGCTCTCGTTCCTGCCCGGCGCGAAGATCGGCGTCCTCGGTCCGAACGGCGCGGGCAAGAGCTCGCTCCTGCGGATCATGGCCGGCGTCGACCACGATTTCCTCGGCGAGGCGCGTCCGGCCGACGGCATCCGCATCGGGTTCCTGCCGCAGGAGCCGCAGCTCGATCCCGCGAAGGACGTCGTCGGCAACGTCGAAGAGGGCGTCGCCGAGACGCGCGCCCTCCTCCAGCGCTTCGAGGCGGTGTCCGCCCGCTTCTCGGAGCCGCTCGAGGACGACGAGATGAACGCGCTGCTCGAGGAGCAGGCGAAGCTCCAGGACGCGATCGACTCGTCGAACGCCTGGGAGCTCGACCGCACGCTCGAGATCGCGATGGACGCGCTGCGCCTCCCGCCCGGCGACGCCGACGTCTCGAAGCTCTCGGGCGGCGAGCGGCGCCGCGTGGCGCTCTGCCGGCTGCTGCTCGCGAAGCCCGACGTGCTGCTGCTCGACGAGCCCACGAACCACCTCGACGCGGAATCCGTCGCTTGGCTCGAGCACTTCCTAAAGGCGTACCCCGGCACCGTCGTGGCCATCACGCACGACCGCTACTTCCTCGACAACGCGGCGGGCTGGATCCTCGAGCTCGACCGCGGCCGCGGCATCCCCTGGGAGGGGAACTACAGCTCGTGGCTCGACCAGAAGAAGGCGCGCCTCGCCGTCGAGGAGAAGCAGGCGAGCGCGCGCCAGCGCACGCTCGCGCGCGAGCTCGAGTGGGTGCGCATGTCGCCTCGGGCGCGGCAGGCGAAGAGCAAGGCGCGCATCAGCGCGTACGAGTCGCTCGTGGCGGAGGAGGAGAAGCGCCAGATCGACACCGTGGAGATCACGATCCCGCCCGGCCCGCGCCTCGGCGACGTCGTGATCCAGGCCGAGCACCTGAGGAAGGGCTACGGCGACCGCCTGTTGATCGACGACCTGTCGTTCTCGCTCCCGCCCGGCGGCATCGTCGGGGTGATCGGCGCGAACGGCGCCGGCAAGACGACGCTCTTCCGCATGTTCGTGGGCGAGGAGCAGCCCGACGGCGGGACGCTCCGGCTCGGCGAGACCGTGAAGCTCGCGTACGTCGACCAGTCGCGCGACGCGCTCGACCCGAAGCGCACGGTGTACGACGAGATCTCCGGCGGCGACGACCGCATCAAGGTGGGCCGGCGCGAGATCGTGACACGGGCCTACGTCTCCTCGTTCGGCTTCAAGGGCACGGATCAGCAGAAGCTCGTGGGCCAGCTCTCGGGCGGCGAGCGCAACCGGCTCCACCTCGCGAAGCTGCTGAAGAGCGCGGGCAACGTCCTGCTGCTCGACGAGCCGACGAACGACCTCGACGTCGACACGCTGCGCGCGCTCGAGGACGCGCTGCTCGACTTCTCGGGGTGCGTCGTGGTGATCTCCCACGACCGCTGGTTCCTGGACCGGATCGCGACCCACATCCTCGCGTTCGAGGGCGACAGCCACGTGGAGTGGTTCGAGGGCAACTACCAGGAGTACGAGGCCGACCGCCACAAGCGCCTCGGCGCGGAGGCGGACCAGCCGCATAGGATTAGGTTCAAGCCGCTCACGAAGTAGGCTACCGCTGCGCGCCGCGCGCGAGGCGCTGTACGCAACGCGCGCCTACGGCGGCCCGCTGCGGGAGGAGCGCGGCATTCCCCTCGTCGTCCAGGCGGCCACGCAGTGGCTCCTGCGGATGCGCCATGGGCTGCCGCCCGACTGCTACTACCTGTTCGAGCTGCATCGCCCCGAACGGCGCCGCGTCGCCGGCGAGTGGTGCTCGCTCGCCGAGTGCATCGCGCTCTTCGTCCACCTCGATCGTCTCACCGCCGGCGACGACCTGCCGGCGATCTGCGACAAGCGCGTCTTCGCCGAGCGCTGCCTGGCGCTCGGCCTGCCCGTGGTGGCGATCCTCGTGGAGGCGAGCGGCGGCGAGCTGCTCCCGCACGCGTGGCCCGGCGCGGGGGCCCTGCCGCAGCGCGATCTCTTCACCAAGCCCGTCGACCGGTGGAGCGGAGAGGGCGCGCTGGCCTGGACGCATCTCGGTGTCGATCGGTGGCGCTCGAGCGACGGCCGGGAGCTGGATCAGGCGGGCCTCCTCGCCTGGCTGTCCGAGGCCTCGAAGCAACGTCCCCACGTGCTGCGGGAGCGCCTCGCGAATCACCCGGACCTCGCGCCGCTCTCACGGGGCGGCCTCTGCACCGTCCGCGTCAACACGATGCGGCTGCCGGAGGGAGGCTTCGCGCCGCTCCTCGGCGTCCTCAAGCTGCCGGCGGGCGATTCCGTGGTCGACAACCTCGCCCAGGGTGGCCTCGCGGCCGGGATCGACCCGGCCACCGGGCGCCTCCTCTCCGCGATCCAGAAGGACCCGCGCCGGGCGGTCCGCCGCTTCACCGCGCATCCCGACACGGGGGCGCGGATCGAGGGGCGCACGGTGCCGTTCTGGGCGGAGGCCCAGGCGCTCGCGGCGCGCGCGCACGCCGCGTTCCCGAACCTGGTCTACTGCGGCTTCGACGTGGGTCACTTCGGCCATGAATCGGAGCTCTGGAGCCCATGCGGGTTGACATTGGCGCGAGAGAGGAAAGACTGCCGGCGCAACGACACGAGGTGACCCCATGAAGAAGAGCTCCCTCGCCGCATTGTGGGGCGGAATCGCCGCGCTCTCGAGCCCGGCGCTCGCCGCCGACCCGATCGGAGCGGTCCCCGACCCCGCCGAGCCGAGCCTGGCGTGGAACGCGCCGATCCTGGCGGCGCCGACCGCGACCGCGAAGGACACCGGGAGCGTGCTCGAGGCCGCCAAGGAGTCGCTCTTCGGGGACGTGTACGCCGATCCCTCGCGGTGGCGGCCGCTCACGCTCGGCACGTTCTTCAGCGAGGGGTGGACCCAGCCGTGGGTCAGCCCGCCGAACGGCGAGGGCGGCGCGCCCCGGCAGGGCTGGATCAACGCGTTCGACGGAGTCTTCTACCGCCTCGGCATCTTGACCGGCGGCTACGCCGAGAAGTACCAGGACAACGGCAACCTCTACACCGGCGGGCTCACCGTCTACACGCCGTTCAGCGCGAGGCACGAGCTGCGGACCGACGTGCCGTTCCTGGCGTCCAACCGCACGGCGACCGGCGGCAGCTACCACACCCACTTCGGCGACTTCCAGCTCACTCCGACCTTCCTGCTCTCGGAGGATCGGAACACCACCCAGTCCTTCAACGTGAAGTTCCGCATGCCGACGGGCTCGACCAAGAACGGGAACGGTGTCGCCGCGATCTCGCCGACCTACGAGTTCTGGACGAACCCCTGGCGCGGGCTCGTCGTCCGGGGCGGCGCGGGCATGTCGATCCCCTACGCCAACGTCGCCGAAGCCGGGGCGCGCACCGCGTTCGTCTCCAACCTGGCCGTCGGCTACTACTGCACTCCGCACGAGCTGACACCGTTTGGTGATCTCGTCGTCTACCTCTCGACCAACCTGAACCAGCCGACGGACCAGCGCGGGAACCATCACACGTCGGTGACGCTGACCCCGGGCTTCCGCACCCACCTCGGCGACAACTGGTACCTCCTCGGCGGCGTGGAGGTGCCCGTCAGCTGGTCCCAGACCCGCCCGTTCGCCTACCAGGCGCTGGGCGGGCTGATGAAGGTGTTCTGAGCCGAGGCGAAGGCGTCCAGGGCGGCCTCCGTCCCTCCGCTAGCCCCGGCTCCCCCGCTTGAACTCCGCCTCGAGCGCCCCGAGGCCGCGCCCGTAGGTGCGCTCGAACGCCGCGTCGAGCCGCGCGCCGCGGAAGAGCGAGCGGAGCAGGTCCCGCAGGCCCGACTCGCCCCGTTGTCGCACGAGCCAGTCCACGAACGCCACGGACTCGGCGTAGGCTTCGAACGCGCCGTCGCTTCCGAAGGTCGCGAAGTTCGGGCCCAACATGGCATCGAACGGAAGCAGCCGGCCGTCCGCGGCGGCCGCCGCCAGCGCGCGCGCCTCGTGCGCGCCGAGCGCGGGGGCGCCCGTGGTCTTGCGCGCGAACCACTCCGCGATGCCCTCGTTGAGGAGCCCGGGGAGCGCGGCCGACGGGGCGACCGCATCGAACGCGGCGTGCACGTACTCGTGGTGCAGCACCTGCTCGAGGTCCGCCGTCACGCGCGTGTCGCCCCGCACGCGGATCACGCCGAGGTAGAAGCCCGCGGCCGGGAAGGGCAGCGCGGAGCCGAACTGGCGGTCGAAGACGCCGGGGTCGTACACCACTACCGTGATCGCGCTGCGCGGCGCGACGTCGAGCATTGCGTCGAGGCGGTCGTAGGCGTCCTCGAGCGAGCGCAGCACCGCGCGCTCGAAGCTCCTCGAGCCGGTCACGCCGGTGCGGTGGTCGATGGCGACGTCCTGGAGCAGGACGAAGTGCCCGGCGGCGCGGCGATCGAACTTCCCGTCGGCGCCGGCGTCGCGGGCGTGCGCGGGGGCCGCGCACAGCGCGAGACAGAGGAGCGCCCACGGCGTCCGGCGACTCATCCCGTCCGCGCGAGCCCTTGCACCGCTTCGAGCACCCGCATCACCTCGCCTCCGGCGGGATCGAACACCACTGCGCCCTGCGGCGGACGCGGTCCCCAGCGCGCGAAGTTGCGTTTGCGGAACAGCGCGACGGTGGGCGCGCCGGATGCGATCGCGAGGTGCATCGGGCCGGCGTCCGGCGTCACGACGGCAGCGCAGTGCGAGAGCAGCGCGGCGACCTCGCGCACGGAGAGGCCGTGCGCGTAGGTGGCGTCGCCGAGCGCCGCGCGGATCTCCGCCAGCTCGGGCAGCTCCTCCGGGCCCAGCACCACCAGCAGCCGGAAGCCCCGCGCGCGCAGCCCCTCCGCGATCGCCGCCATGGCGCCGAGCGTCCAGCCCTTGCCCTTGTGCTCGCGCGCTCCGACGAACAGCGCGACCGGCGCGCCGCAGTCGCCAGCGCGCTCGCGCAGCCAGGCGCGCGCGCGCTCGCGCTCGCCGGCGGCGAGCGCGAGCGTCCGCTCGCTCGTGGCGACCACGCCCAGCGCGCGGACGAACGCATTCGTCTGGTCCACCTTGTGCCCGCCGGAGGACGGGATGGCGGTGGTGAAGAAGAAGTTCCGATCGCGCCGCGCGGAGCCGATGCGTTGCGGCGCGCCCGAGAGGTAGGTCAGCAGCGCGCCGAGGGAGGTCGACGCATCGGCGAGGTGGATCGCCACGTCGTAGCGCTCGCGCCGCAGCGCGCGCAGGCGGCGCAGCAGCCGCCACGGCCGCCAGAGGTCGCTCCGCTCGATGACGTGGATCGTCCGGAGCGGGAAGCCGGCGAGCAGGCTGCGCGCCGCGGGGCCGCCCAGGAAGTCGAGCGTCGCGCCGTCGAGCGCGTCGCACAGTGCGCGCACCGCCGGCGTCACCATCACGTTGTTGCCGAGCCGGAAGTTCACGAGCACGAGCAGGATGCGCCGCGCCGCCTTCAGATCGGGGGGCGGCGCGTCGCCGTCCGGCGCACCCCCGAGCAGGAGTGCGTACAAGCGCGCGCGCGTCCCCCGCCGGAGCGTTCGCAGTCGCTGATAGAGCCAGCTTCCCTCGGCCACGGACGCGAATCTAGGCGAAGGACGCCCCTTCGCGCCCCCGATCCGCGTTCCCCCTGCCCGTCTGGGGTACGTTCGGGCTCCGGGAGGGACCATGTCGATCTTCGACCGCGTGACCGCAGCGATGACGGAAGCCATGAAGACCAGGGCGGCGCCCCGCCTCGCGGCGTTGCGCGGGATCCGCGCGGCCTTCCTCCACGAGACCAAGAAGGACGGGTCCACCACGCTGCCCGACGAGACGTGCGTCACGCTGCTGCGTCGCCTCGAGAAGCAGCGGAACGAGAGCATCGAGGCGTTCGAGAACGCCGGGCGCCCCGAGCGTGCGGCCGAGGAGCGCGCCGAGCTCGCGGTCGTCCAGGAGTTCCTGCCCCGCCTCGCGGACGAGGCCACGACGCGCACCTGGGTGCGGGAGGCGATCGCGGCGACGGGCGCAGCGAAGCCCGGGGACGTCGGCCGCGTGATGGGCGCGGTGATGAAGGCCCACAAGGGCGACGTGGACGGCAATCTCACCAAGCAGATCGCCGGCGAGCTCCTCGGCGGCTGACCCGGGTTCGGGGCGCGCGAGTCGCGAGCGCGTGTCAGAATGCGCCGCGCATGCTGCGTCTCGCTGCGGCCGTCTGCCTGGGAGCCTCGGTGCTGGCCGCAGCGGACGCGCGGAGCGACGAGCCGGCGAAGCCCGCCCGCCGCCCCGCCCTGCGCCAGTTCTCCGACGACCTCACCGAGGCCGAACGGTGGACGCACGGATGGTTCGACGAGATGTCCGCGACGGGCGACTGGGGGGGGCTGCGGTCCAGGCTCGCCGAGCGGGGGATCGTGCCGACCCTCAGCTACGCCGCGGACCTCCAGGGCGACGCGTCCGGCGGTCTCCGCAAGGCCGTGCGCTACTTCCAGAACATCGGCTTCGACCTGCAGCTCGATCTCGAGAAGCTCGTCGGCCTCGAGGGAGCCGGCTTCAACCTCTCGGTGTCGTCCCGCTCGGGCCGCAGCCTGACCCAGGACGCGGTGGGCAACGTGTTCGACGTGTCGCAGCTCTGCTGCGGGGCCACGATCCGTCTCGTGAACGTCGCCTTCGAGCAGCGCTTCCTGAACGGCAAGGTCGATCTCGCGATCGGCCGCATCGCCACGGGCGACGTCTTCCTCACGGCCCCGATCTACTGCCGCTTCGTGAGCAGCGCGTTCTGCGGCAATCCGGTCGGCGTGTTCTTCGACGTGCCGTATTCGGCCTATCCGACGGCGACGTGGGGAGTGCGCGCCACCGTGCGCCCCGTGCCCGAGCTCTATCTGATGGCGGGCTTCTACGACGGAGACCCGAACCTCGGGCGGAACGACGTGCACGGCCTCGACTGGAGCTGGCGCTCCGGCGTCGGCAACCTGCTGTCGGGCGAGCTGGGGCTCCGCCTCGGCCAACACGGGGAGGCGACGGAGCTGCCCGGGAACTTCAAGCTCGGCGGCTTCTGGCACACGGGCCCCTTCACCGACCTCGGCGGCTCCGGCCGCACGGAGCGGGGGAACGGCGGCTTCTATCTGCTGCTCGACCAGATGGTCTACCGCGAGGCCGGAAAGGGCGCGCTGCAAGGCCTCACCTCGTTCGTCTCCCTGCTCTTCGCCCCCGACGACTCCCTCTCACAGGTCCCGTTCTTCATGAACGGCGGCGCCGTCTATCGTGGAATCGTCCCGGGACGCGACGCCGATGCCCTGCTCCTCGGCGTCGCCTACGGGCAGTTCAGCCCCGTCCAGCGCGGGGCGCAGCGCGCAGCCCGTGACGCCGGCGCGCCGGGCGTGACGGTGCAGAGCTTCGAGCTGGTGATCGAGCTGGGCTACATCGTGCAGCTCACGAAGTGGCTCACCCTGCAGCCCGACGTGCAGTACGTCGTCCAGCCGGGCGGGAGCGATGCGTTGCGCGACGCCGTGGTGGTGGGCGCGCAGATCGCAGTCAGCTTCTAGCCCCGAGGAGAAGTCCGCGTGCCCTCGTTTCGTGCTCTCGCTCTCGTCCTCGGCGCCGTGCTCGGCGCCTGCGCTCTGCCGCCGCAGACCGGGATCATGAGCGGCCGCGTCGTCGCGAGGGGCCTCCCCCCCACCGAGGTCGTCATGTCCTGGGAGGAAGGGAGCGAGTCGAACGGAGGCACGATCTCGACCACGCTCGCCGGCGGCGAGAGCTTCACGGGCGAGTTCGTGCGCGTCACTGCGGGCGCCGGCCCCGAAACCTACGGCCCGTACTATTCGGCGTGGGGCGGGGTGTGGGGACCGGCGTGGGGGGGAGCCGCCGATCCCTGGGGCGGCGACGTCTCGATGGTGGAGTGGGTGCAGCTCTACAGCGGCAGGGTCGTGGCGACGCTGTTCGGCGACCGGGGCGACTCGATGCGGTGTCGCTTCCAGCTCACCGATCCCGAAGCGGGTCTCCCGAGCGGCGGCGTGGGCGAGTGCCAGGTCTCGAACGGGTGGGAGATCAACGTCGAGCTCTGAGCGAGGGCACCCACGAGCGCGAGGCCGGGAGATCAACGTCGAGCTCTGAGCGAGGGCACCCAGGGCGCCCACGAGCGCGAGCGGATGGAGGATGGAGAGCATGGGGGCCGGAGGGCCGTCACCCGCGAGCGTCGCCGGCGGGACGCGGTCGGAAGGGCCCGCGGAGCTCGACCTCGCCACCTGCCTCGCTGCGATCGGCGTCGGCCTCGCGAGCGGTGCTCTCGCCGCGGCGTTCCGCGCGGCGCTCACCTACGCCGTGCGGGAGCACGGGGCGCTGGTGTCGGCCGTCGCCCACGACCTGCCCATTGCGCGGCTCCTTCCCCTGCTGACGTTCACCCTGCTCGCCGGGATCGCCGGCTGGCTCACCTTCCGGTTCGCGCCCGAGGCCTCGGGAAGCGGCATCCCCCACGTGGAGACGACGCTCTCACGTGACACCGAGATCCGCTGGCGCCGCGTCCTGCCGGTGAAGTTCGCGGGTGGCGCGCTCGGGCTCGCGGCGGGGCTCTCGCTCGGACGCGAGGGACCGACCGTGCAGATGGGATCCGCCGTGGCGCAGGCCGTCGCGGACGCCGCCGGCCTGCGCAGGGCGCGGCGCCACGTGCTCATCGCGGCGGGTGCGGGCGCGGGTCTCACGGCCGCGTTCCAGGCGCCGCTCGCCGGCTTCGTGTTCGTGCTCGAGGAGCTGCGCGAGCCGCGAGGTCGCGCGACGGCGCTCCCCGTGCTGCTCGCCACCGTCGCCGCCGACGCGGTCGTCGTCTCGCTTCTCGGCGGCGCGCCGCTGCTGGCCCTTCCCGCGGCGCCCGCGGCGCCGCTCGTGGGCTGGCCCCTTCTCGCCATCGTGAGCTTGCTCGGCGGTCTCATCGGCGTCGGCTTCAACCGCGTGCTGCTCGCCGCGCTCCGCTTCTTCCTGCGCGCGCCGGGGCCGCGGGCGCTCTACGTCGCGGCGTCGGGCACGGCGGCCGCGATCGTCGCGGCGCTGCTCCCGGCTGCGGCGTTCGGGGGCGAGGACGTCGTGGCGGGGATCCTGCGCGGGGAGAGCGCTCTCGCGGCATCCGCGGTCGCGCTCGCGCTGCTCTGCGTCGTGAAGCTCGCGCTGACGGTCGTCTCGTATGCGCCGGGTGCGCCGGGCGGGCTCTTCGCGCCGCTGCTCGTGATCGGCGCGGCCCTCGGCGGGGCGCTCGGCCACGCGCTGCTCTCCGTTTCGGGCGGCGGTCCGGACGTCGCGGCGTTCGCGCTCTGCGCGATGGCCGCGGTGTTCGCGGGCAGCGTGCGCGCACCGGTGACGGGCGTGGTCCTGCTGCTCGAGATGACGGGTCGGTTGGGATCGCTTCCCTGGCTCACGCTCGCGAGCGCCCTCGGCTGGGGCGTGGCCCGGCTCCTGCGCGACACGCCGATCTACGAGGCGATCCGCGCGCTCGGCCCGGGCCGGGGGGCTACTCCAGGGAGCGACCGAAGGGAAACAGGGCCAACGGGACGAGCTTGACGTGCTGGAGCGCGAACGGGATCCCGATGATCGTCAGCGCGAGCACACCCGCGTGGAGGAGGTGGGAGACGGCGATCTCCCAGCCGAAGAGCAGGATCCACAGGACGTTGAAGACGATGCGGAGCGGGCTGTTGGCTTCGGGCTTCTCCACGATCTCCTTGCCGAAGGGCGCGAAGGTGGCGACGCCGAGCTTCATCGCCTGGAGGCCGAAGGGGATCCCCACGATCGTGAGACACAGCAGCAGGCCGCCCAGGATGTAGCCCAATCCCGACAGCAGCCCGCCGAAGATCAGCCAGAGGATGTTCCCGATCAGCGTCATCGGGCCGGGGCCGTCACAGCCGGGTGCAGACCGACTTCACTTCGGTGTAGAGCTCGAGCACGTCCTTGCCCATCTCGCGGCCCCAGCCCGACTGCTTGTAGCCGCCGAAGGGCATCGCGGCATCGAACACGTTGTAGCAGTTGATCCACACGGTCCCCGCGCGCAGCTTCGAGGCGAGCGTGTGCGCCTTGCCGATGTCGCGCGTCCAGACCGCCGCAGCGAGGCCGTAGATGGTGTCGTTCGCGGCCGGCAGCACCTCCTCGGGCCGCGTGAAGGGGATGGCCGTCACGACGGGGCCGAAGATCTCCTCGTCCACCACCTTCATGCCGGGCTTCACGTCGACGAGCACCGTGGGCTGCACGAAGTAGCCGCGGTCCCCGACGCGCTTGCCGCCCGTCACGGCCCGCGCGCCCTCGCGCGCCCCGGAGTCGAGGTAGCCGCACACGCGAGAGAGCTGCTCGTCCGAGACGAGCGGGCCCATCTCCGTGGACGGGTCCAGGCCCGGACCGACCTTGATCTTGGTCGCCTGCTCCGAGACCCCCGCGACCACACGGTCGAACAGGGGGCGCTCCACGTAGAGGCGCGAGCCCGCGCAGCAGCACTGGCCGTGATTGAAGAAGATCGCGTTCGCAGCGCCGGCGATCGCGGCCTCGGGGTCGGCGTCGGCGAGCACCACGTTCGGCGACTTGCCGCCGAGCTCGAGCGAGACCTTCTTCAGGTTGCCTGCGGCGGCCTGCACGATGAGGCGACCCACTTCGGTGGAGCCGGTGAACGCCACCTTGTCGACGCCGGGGTGCGCCGCCAGCGCGGCGCCGGCCGTCTCGCCGTAGCCGGGAACCACGTTCACGACGCCGTCGGGGAAGCCGGCCTCGCACACCAGCTCGCCGAGCCTCAGCGCGGACAGCGGCGTCTGCTCCGCCGGCTTGAGCACCACGGTGCAGCCCGCGGCGAGCGCGGGCCCGAGCTTCCACGCGGCCATCAGGAGCGGGAAGTTCCACGGGATGATCTGCGCCACCACGCCGACGGGCTCGCGCAGCGTGTAGGCGAGGTAGCGCGCGCCGGGCACCGAGATCGGGATCGTCGTGCCCTCGATCTTCGTGGCCCAGCCGGCCATGTAGCGGAGCAGGTCGACCGCGAGCGGCACGTCCGCGGCGCGTGACACCGTGATCGGTTTGCCGTTGTCGAGGCTCTCGAGCTGGGCGAATTCCTCGAGGTGCTGCTCGAGCAGGTCGGCGAGCTTCCAGAGGAGCCGGCCGCGCTCGGACGGCGTGACCGTCTCGGCCCACGGACCGCTCTCGAACGCCCGCCGCGCCGCGCGCACCGCGCGATCGACGTCGGCGGCGTCGCCCTCGGCCACGTGCGCGAGGACGGCGCCCGTGGACGGGTCGTAGGTCGGGAACGTCTTCCCGGACGCAGCGTCGGTCCACTTCCCGTCGATCAGCATCTTCTGCCGGCGGGCGACGAATCCCTTCACCTCGCGATGGAGCTCGATGGCGGCGGACATGGAGGCCCTCCTCGGTGGGCCCTCGCCGGCGGCGGGGCCACGGAACATTCTACCCCTCGGGTTCCCGGTTAGAATGGGGGCGGCGAAAAGGAGATTCCCATGCCCCGCGTCGCGACGAACGGTCTCGAGCTCGAGATGGAGTCCTTCGGGCGGGAGAGCGACCCCGCGCTCCTCCTGGTGATGGGCCTCGGCGCCCAGATGATCCTGTGGGACGAGGCGTTCTGCGAAGCGCTGGCCGGGCGCGGCTTCCGCGTGATCCGCTTCGACAACCGCGACGTCGGGCTCTCGACGCGCCTCTCGTCGGCGGGGATGCCGAACGTGATGGCCGCGCTGGCGGCGATGGCGAGCGGGCAGCCCGTGCCCGCGCCCTACACGCTGAGCGACATGGCGGACGACACGGCGGGGCTGCTGGACGCGCTCGACATCGGGGCCGCGCACGTCGTGGGCGCGTCGATGGGCGGCATGATCGCGCAGACGCTCGCGATCCGGCATCCGAAGCGCGTGCGCACGCTGACCTCGATCATGTCCACGACGGGCAATCCCGGGCTGCCGCAGGCGACCCCGGACGCGATGCGCGTGCTGCTCACGCCGGCGCCCAGCGACCGCGAGCGCCTCATCGAGCACACCGTCGAGGTCTGGAGGGTGATCGGCAGCCCCGGCTTTCCGTTCGACGAGGCGATGGTGCGCGACCGGGCCGCGCGCGGCTTCGACCGCGGCGTGAGCCCCGAAGGGCAGGCTCGTCAGCTCGTGGCGATCCTCGCGTCGGGCAACCGCAAGCCCGCCCTTGCGAACGTGCGCATCCCCGCGCTCGTGATCCACGGCGACGCGGATCCGCTGGTGCCGATCGCCGGCGGCCGCGACACGGCGGAGGCGATCCCGGGCGCGGAGCTCCTCGTGATCGAGGGCATGGGCCACGACCTGCCGCGCCAGGCCTGGCCGCGCATCGTGGAGGCGATCGGAAAGCACGCGGCGCGGGCCTGACCCGCGCCGCTCAGAGCTCGGCTTCGTACCACACGCGCAGAACGGTGAAGCGGGTGCGGCCCTTCGGACGCACCACCTCGACTTCGTCGCCTTCCTCCTTGCGCAGGACGGCGCGCGCCATCGGCGACTCGATGCTGATCTTGCGCGCCTCCGGCTCGAACTCGTCCGGGCCGACGATGCGGAACTCGAGCGTCTCGCCGTCTTCGCTCTCGAGCGACACCCACGCGCCGAAGAACACCCGGCCATCCTGGGAGGGCGTCGCGCGCACGACCTCGAGTTCCTCGAGCCGCTTGCGGAGGAAGTGCACGCGGCGGTCGATCTCGCGCAGCCGCTTCTTGCCGTAGATGTATTCCGCGTTCTCGGAGCGGTCGCCCTGCGCGGCCGCGGCGGTGACCTCGCGCGTCACGCGCGGCCGTTCGACCTTCCAGAGCCGATCGAGCTCCTCCTGGAGCCGCCGGTGGCCCTCGGGCGTGATGTAGCGGCTGCCGGGCCGACCCGGGGCGCTCGGTTCGTCCGCCATCGCTAGAAGGCCGTCGGGCCGCCCGGCGGCACGGGTCGCGGCAGCGCGATCGGGGTGGCGCTGCCGGCGGTGCTGCGGTTGCGCGGGGTCACGTGGACGGTGGCCGCGACCGCGGCGCTGCGCAGGAGCGCGATCCGCGCGGGATAGGAGAGCGCGATGCGCAGCGTGCCCGAAGCGCCGCGCGCGAGGTCCACGCTCCCGCGGCCGACGTACAGCCCGGGCGCGTCGACGAGCACGTCGCCCGAGCAGCGCGCGACCTGCTCCGCGGGGCAGCTGACGTCGAGCTCGAGCGCGCCGAGCCACGCAGTGACACGCGGGCGCGACACCGAAACGGGGGAGCGGAACACGAGGCCGCGGTCCACGAGCATCCGCTCGAAGAGGGACGGGACGCCCACCAGCATGCCCTGCGCGCCGGCATCGAGGATCCGCGCGTAGACGGGCTCGAACTCGTCGTCGTCGTAGACGAACACGATGAACGCGAGGCCAGCATTGCGCGCGTTCGCCATGACGGTCTTGTTCACGAGGTTCAAGCCGAAGTACTCGCGCGGTACCTGGAGGGCCACGTGCTGGGGCATCGGCGTCTGGTAGAAGAAGAACTCGGCGGTCTCGTTCGTGCCGGGGCTCGTCCCCATCTCGGGAGCGAGCGCCTTGAAGGACGCGAGGAGCTCGTCCGAGAACGACGTGACCAGCACGTCGTTCGAGCGATGGAAGGCGTGAAGGAGGTCGGCGAGGCGCCGGACGGTCGCCGCGTGGAGCTCCGGGGGGCCGTCCTCCTTGATCTCCATGTCGAGCAGGACGTCGGGGAACGTCGCGAGCACCGACGCCAGCGTCGGGATCGTGAAGTCCGAGCGCACGTACCCCGGCGGCGGCGCCTTCGATCCGAGCCCGATGCCGCGGTAGGGGAGCGTGCCCGCGAGCGCTCCGTTCGCGGTGTTCGAGGCGGGCGAGAAGTCGTAGGCCGCATCGAGCTGCGTGAGCTCGGCCACCGTCTTCTCGTGGACGAAGCCCGTGCCGTTGGTGTTGCGATCCACGCTGGTGTCATGGATCACCATGATCTCCCCGTCGGACGAGATCCGCAGGTCCATCTCCAGGAGATCCGCGCCGCGCTCGACGGCCTTCTTCATGGCATAGAGCGTGTTCTCGGGCTCCTCGCGGTAGCCCGCGCCGTGGGCTCCGTGGAGCACGCGGCGCTCCAGCCACGGGTTCGGGGCGAGCGGAGGCTCGGCGCGTGAGGCGAGCGGGACGAGGGCGAGGGCCGCGGCCGCGAGGCGGCAGGCGTGGCCCCGGGCCCGGCGTCGTGTGGCGGGGTTCATCGTCGTCGGATGCTATCACGCGTCCGGGGCCGCCCGCGGAGGGCGGTGCAGGGGGACCAGGCACATGGGCACGCCGCGTCTCTCGGTGCTGCTCCCTGCGCGCGACGCCGCGGCGACGCTGGCCGTGGCCCTGCGCAGCGTGCAGCGCCAGCGCGAGACCTGCTTCGAGTGCGTCGTCGTGGACGATGGATCGCGCGACGCCACGCGCGCCGTAGCGGACGGTTTCGCGGCGGCCGATCGGCGCTTCCGCGTGATCGCCGCGCCCCGCGAGGGGCTCGTCCCGGCGCTGAACCGGGGGCTCGCCGCGTGTCGGGGCGAGCTCGTGGCGCGGATGGACGCCGACGACTGGATGCACCGCGACCGCCTCGCGCTCCAGGCGGAGGCGCTCTCCTCCGACCCGTGGCTCACGGGCGTTGGCTGCCACGTCCGGATCTTTCCGCGCGCCGGCCTCACGGAGGGACTGCGGGCGTACGAGCGCTGGCTGCGGTCGGTTCGCGATCCGGAGCGCGTGCGCCGCGACGCGTTCGTCGAGTGCCCGATCGCGCATCCGACCCTCGTGCTGCGCCGCACCGCCCTCGCTGCGCTCGGCTTTCGCGATCGTGGCTGGCCCGAGGACTACGACCTCGTGCTGCGCCTCCTCGCGCGGGGCGCGCGGCTCGGCGTGGTGCCGAGGCGGCTGCTCGGCTGGCGCGACGGTCCGGGCCGCCTGTCCCGCACGCATCCCGCCTACGCGCAAGCACGCTTCGTGGCGTGCAAGGCCGCCTTCCTGGCCGAGGGCTTCCTCGCGAACGCCGAGCGCTACGTCCTGTGGGGCTACGGCGGGACCGGCCGCGCGTTGCGACGCGCGCTCGCGGAGCACGGGCGGACTCCGTCGCACCTGGTGGAGCTGCACCCCGGCCGCATCGGACAACGCATCCACGGTGCTCCGGTCGTCGCACCGGAGGCGCTCGCGGCGCTGCGGGGGCGCCCCATCGTGGTGTCGGTGGCGGGCGAAGGCCCGCGCGCCGAGATCCGCGCGGCCCTCGCCGCCCTGCGGTTCGACGAGCTGCGCGACTTCGTCTGCGCCGCGTAAACCGCAGGTAAAGGCCGCCGCGCGCGATTTACCGAGATTCGACGGCCGATCGACGCACCCGCGCGTAGCCTCGTTCCCCACGGAGCTTCGTCTCCGCAGGGAGCACACCGATGACTGCACGCACCCCGACACCGATCTCCTTCGCTCTCGCTCTCACGCTCGCTCTCGCGAGCCTGCTCGCGAGCCACGCCGGCGCGCGCGCCGCGACTCCGGGAGCGCCGCCGCCGGCGCGGACCTCCGCGCCCCGCCCGCGGGTCGAGGTGGCCTTCGTGCTCGACACCACGGGCTCGATGTCCGGCCTGCTCGAGGGCGCGAAGCAGAAGATCTGGTCGATCGCGGGCCGCATCGCCAACGGGCAGCCCCGGCCCGACGTCCGCATGGCGCTCGTCGCCTATCGCGATCGCGGCGACGCCTACGTCACCCTGCGGACCGACCTCACGGACGACATCGATCGCGTCTACGCCCGGCTGCGCGAGCTCTCGGCCGACGGCGGAGGCGACGGGCCGGAGTCGGTGAACCAGGCGCTGAACGAGGCGGTGACGCGTCTCGGCTGGAGCTCCGGGCCAAACGTGTACCGCGTGATCTTCCTGGTGGGTGACGCGCCGCCCCACATGGACTATGCGAACGACGTCCAGTACCCCGACACCCTGCGAACGGCGCAGCGGAAGGGGATCGTGGTGAACACTGTCCAGTGTGGGATGATGCAGGACACGACGCCGGTGTGGCAGGCGATCGCGCGCGCGGGCGAGGGCCGGTACGTGGCGATCGCCCAGGACGGCGGGATGGTCGTGACGGCGACGCCGTTCGACGAGGAGCTCGCACGGGTGAACCGGTCGCTGTCCGCGACCGTGGTGCCGTGGGGGCGGGCCGAGGAGCAGGCCGAACTCGTGGCCAAGGCCGAAGGAGCGCTCGCGGCTCCGGCGCCGGCGGCCGCCGAACGCCTCGCGTTCCTCGAGAAGAGCGGCGGCCGCGCCAATCTCGGCCGACGCGACCTCGTCGACGCCGTGAAGGACGGCGCCGTGGATGCGAAGAACGTCCCCGCGAGCGAGCTGCCTCCCGAGCTGAAGGCGCTCACCCCGGAGGCGCGCGAGGCGTGGGTGAAACGGAAGATCGAGCAGCGCGAGGCGCTCCATCGGGAGGTGCGCGCCCTGGCGGAGAAGCGCGATGCGTGGCTGCACGACGACGCGCAGCGCCGCAAGGCCGCCGGTGGCGGCGACGGGTTCGACGAGGCGGTGCTCGAGGCGATCCGGGCGCAGGCGGCGCGACACGGTCTCGCGTACGAGTAGGACGCTCGGGGGCGCGGGCCGCGGCCGGAGGGGCCGCGGCCCTTCAGCGCGCCATCTGGAGCAGCGCCGCGCCGGTCGCGACCACCGCCGCCGCCGCGATCCGCCGCGGGCCGAACGGCTCGTGCAGGAACAGCGTACCGATTGCCGCAGCCACCACCACGCTCGTCTCTCGGAGCGCGGCGACGTGGGCGATGCGGGCGCGGCTCATCGCCCAGAGCACGATGCCGTACGCCGCGGCGCCGAGCACGCCGCCGAAGAGGCCGCGCGCGAGGTACGGGCGAAACGTCGCCGACACTCGTCCGCGTCGCTGCCAGAGCGCGAGCAGGCCGAAGGGCAGGGCGTCGAGCAGCGTCAGCCATGCGACGAACGACAGCGGGTTCGCCGTGCGGCGCACCCCCATGCCGTCGCAGACGGAATAGGTGCCGATCCACGCGGCGGTGAGGAGCGACCAGGCCACCGCGGGGCCGCGCGGCGGCCCGTCCACGCGCTGCGACAGCGCGAGGCTCACGATGCCCGAGGACAGGACGAGGATCCCCGCCGCCTCGAGCGGCGAGAGCGCCTCGCCCGCGGCGATCCAGGCTCCGGCCGCCACGAACGCGGGGGCCGCTCCCCGCGCGATCGGATACACCTGCGAGAGATCCCCGCGCTGGTACGCGCGAACGAGCGACGCGTTGTAGACGAAGTGCAGCGCGGTGGAGACGGCGAGGAAGGGCCAGGCCGCCCGATCGGGCGCCGGGACGAAGGGCGCGACCCCCGCCATGCAGAGGCCCGAGCCCGCGATCACGAGCGCCTGCATCGCCAGCTTGTCGGCCCCCGCCTTCACGAGGGAGTTCCAGGTCGCGTGGAGGAGCGCCGCGAGCAGCACGAGCGCGGTGGTGGTGCCGTCGAGGACCAAGGGCCGCACGTTCGGGCATCGCCGCGTGCGCTGCCAGGCGGGCCCTTCTCCCCCCACGCGCCCCCGCGCGCGGGGGGCCGCAAGCGCCATTCGCGCGCGAACGCGCGGTCTACGGGCTGGACTCTGCACAGCCCCTTCGCTTAACTGCCCGCGCGCAGCAGAGGGGCTGCGCCCTACGGCACCCGCTGCGTACGCGCACGTCCAAGCACCGCCTCCCCGCGTCGGAGGCGCAGGAAGGACCTCGATCCATGCCCGACCCGAAGCCCGCCCGTCGTCTGCTCTCGTTCGCACTCGCCGTGGCGTTCGTGGCCACCCCCGGTCTCGCGCGCGCGGTCGAGGAGGGCGCCAAGGCGGCCCCCGCCGCGGTGAGCTCGTCGGGCCAGAGCGTGGCGCCGATCCTCGACGACGAACGGCTCCTGCTCTTCGAGATCGAGGCCCAGGGCGCCTACATCGAGACGCAGGCGCGCATCTCCTCGGAGATCCGGTCCCTGACACCGACGTTCGGTCCGGGCACGCACCAGGAGGAAACGCTGAAGACCTGGAACGTCGGCGGCGGCATCCGAGTCCTCGGACCCCGCTACGGCGTGGCGCGCCCGTTCATCCAGGCGGGAGGCGTGACCCCCCCGGGCGTCCACATCTTCGGGAACAACGTCTACGGCAACCCGGCGACCGGCCCGACGTCGACGGCGACGCTGGAATACAAGTTCAACATCGACGCCGCGCTCGGCATCGACGTCAGCATGCCGCTCGGGCGCTCGGTGCTCAGCCTCCGTCCATTCATCGGCTTCGCATGGGACACCTACCTCGCGAAGGTCGAGTATCGGAACGCGCTGGTCACCGGCCAGGACGCGGACACCGAGGACGAGATCACGGTGGGGAGCATGCAGTACGGCGGCATGGTCGCGTTCCAGCCCCTCGACTCGCTCCCGCTCTACGTGTTCGCGTCGGGCGGCTGGCGGCAGCCCGTGCAGCACGACGATCGCCACGTGAACGACGACTTCGCCGGCAACACCCAGCGCGCGACGGGCACGTACAAGATCGAGGGCGGCGGGTTCTACCGCGCAGGCATCGGAGTGCGGTTCTAGCGAGCCGCCCCCTCAGTCGACGCGGCCGTCCAGTGCGGCCTCGTAGATCCGTGCGAGCTCGGCGGCGCCCACGGGAACGGGATTCCCCGAGGCGCACGGATCGGCCGCAGCCATCTTCGAGAAGCGACCGACGTCGTCGCGTGTCATGCCGAGCGCGCCGACCGTGTGGGGAATGCCGATCTCCCGACGCAGGGCCAGCACCCAGGCGAGGAATCCCTCGACGCCCGGTCGCGAGAGGCCCAGATAGCGGCCGGCGCGCTGCATGCGCTCCTCGATCGCCGCACGGTTGAACGCCAGCACGTAGGGCATGAAGACGCCGTTCGTGAGGCCGTGATGGCTGTCGAGCACGGCGCCGACGGGGTGCGAGAGCGCGTGGATCGCGCCGAGCCCCTTCTGGAAGGCGGCAGCGCCCATGCTCGCGGCCGCCATCACGTGCGCGCGCGCCTCGAGATTCGCGCCGTCCCGGACCGCGGTCGGCAGCCAGTCGTGCAGGAGGCGCATGCCCTCGAGCGCGATGCCGTCGGCCAGCGGGTGGTGTCCGAGGGCGCAGTACGCCTCCAGGTTGTGCGCGAGCGCGTCCATCCCCGTCGCGGCGGTGACGTTCGGCGGCAGCGCGCGCGTCAGCTCGGGGTCGGCGATCACGATCGCGGGCAGCATCCGCGGATGGAAGATGATCCTCTTCGTGTGCGTCGTGTCGTCCGTGATGACCGACGCACGGCCGACCTCGGAGCCCGTGCCCGCGGTCGTGGGCACCGCGATCACCTTCGCGATCCCCTCCGTGGCGGCGCGCTTCCACCAGTCGTCCACGTCCTCGAAGTCCCAGATCGGGCGCGTCTGACCGGTCATGAACGCGATCGCCTTGCCGGCGTCGAGCGCCGACCCGCCGCCGAACGCGATCACGCCGTCGTGGGGTCCGTCGCGGAAGGCGCCCACGCCCGCTTCGACGTTCGCCAGCACGGGGTTGGAGCGCACGTCCGAGAAGACCGCGGCCCCGAGGCCGGACGCCTTCAGGGCCGCGAGCGCGCAGGTGACGATCGGCAGCTTCGCGAGACCGGGGTCGGTCACGAGGAGGGGCCGCTGGAGGCCGAGCTCGCGGCAAGCGTCGGGCAGCTCTGCGATGCGGCCCACGCCGAAACGGACCTGTGTCGGATAGCTCCAGTTGGCGCGCAGCGCCGCGAGATCGGTCGGCATCGGAGGCTCCTAGGTGCGCAGCCTGAGGTGGTAGGACTTGGGGCGCGTGAGCTGCTCGTAGCCCAGTCGCGAGAGCGTGCAGCCCCGGCCCGAGTCCTTGATCCCCGTCCAGGCGAGCGCGGGGTCGAGGTAGTCGCAGCGGTTCATGAACCAGGTGCCGGTCTCCACCCGCTCGCCGATCGAGATCGCGGCCTCCGCGTCCTCGGTCCAGATCGCGGCCGTGAGCCCGTAGACGCTGTCGTTCATCCGCTCGATCGCCTCTTCGTCGGATCGGACGCGCATGATCCCGACGACCGGGCCGAAGCTCTCCTCGGTCATCACGCGCATTCCGTGATCCACGTCGACGAGCATCTGCGGCGCGAGGTACGCCGTGCCGGGCCGATCGGCCGGGAAGCGCGACGGGTCGACGAGCGCCCGCGCGCCCTTCGCCACCGCTTCCGCCGTCTGTGCGCGCACGAAGTCGGCAGCGGCGGCACGTACGAGGGGGCCGAGCGTGGTCTCCGGACGCAGCGGGTCGCCCAGCACGTACTCGTGGACGAGCGCCACCGCGCCTTCGACGAAGCGATCGTACACGCGCTCGTGGACGTAGATCCGCTCGATTCCGCAGCACGACTGTCCGGAGTTGAAGAACGCGCCGTCGACGAGGTTCTCGATCGCATGGGCGACGTTTGCGTCGTGACGGACGTACGCCGGGTCCTTGCCGCCGAGCTCCAGGTTCAGGCCGATGAACCGCTCCGCGGCCGCGCGCTGCACGGCGCGACCACCCTCCACCGAGCCGGTGAACGCGACGAAGCCGACGTCGGGGCTGCGGATCGCGCGCTCGGTGGATTCGTGCGAAAGGTGGATCGCCTGGAAGACGCCGCGCGGAAGTCCCGCGGCGGCGAAGGCTCGAGCGAACCGCTCGGCGCACAGCGGCGTCTGTGCGGAGTGCTTCAGCACCACCGCGTTCCCCGCCAGCAGAGCGGGCACCACCGAGTTCACCGCCGTGAGGTACGGGTAGTTCCACGGCGCGATCGTGAGCACGACGCCGAGCGGATCGCGGCGGATGTACCGCCGGAACCCCTCGAGCTCCGGCACCACGACCGGAGCGAGCGCCTCCTCCGCCACCCCTGCCATGAAGCGCGCGCGCTCGCACATCCGGTCGACTTCGGACGGCGTATAGCGGACGGGGCGGCCCATCTGCCGCGTGAGCTCGACCGCGATCTCGTCGCGGGCACCCTGCATGGCGATGCAGAAACGCTCGACCAGCGCCGCCCGCTCCCGCACCGGGACCCGCCTCCAGCCCGCCTGGGCTGCGCGCGCGTCGGCCAGGGCAGCGGCGAGCTCGTGCGCCGTCGCCAGCCGGCGTTCGGCCACGAGGCTCCCATCGATCGGGGATTGCGTGCGCAAGAGGTCCGACATGCGTACGCAACCGAGCATCGTGGACCCGCGCCGTTCCTACCAGTCTGCCCCCCCTTTCGACCGCCCGCCTGGAGGCGCCGGCCGGGCGGTGACAACTGTCACCGAGCGGCCCGGGCGGGAGGTCGAGGAGCCAGGAGAAGGCCTGGGGCCTGATGGTGGAAGGAGGCCAGATGAGGCGCTTCACCGTGATCATCGTGCCGAACGACGTGAGCGCCGTTCGGAGGTTCGGGATCGACTCGATCTGGCTTCGCCGAGCAGCGATCGCCGGCGCAGTCGTCGCGCTCCTCATGGCTGGCGCGACCGCGGACTGGATCCGGCTGCGGCGGGAGGCACCCGAGCTCGCGCGCCTCCGCTTGCAGGCCGAGGAGCAGCGCGCGGCGTTGGCCGCGCACGCCGGCGCGCAGCAGGCCCTCGAGAGCGAGCTCACCCGCCTCCACGAGCTGGAGCGGCGCGTCCGCGTGATCGCCAACCTGCCGAAGGCGAGCCTCGAGCAGGCGAAGGTCGCGCGCACGCCGCGTCTCGGCGTCGGCGGCGGCGGAGAGCGCCCCGAGGACGCGACCCCGCCGATCGGGAGCCCCGTCGTGTCGATGCGTACCGTGAGCGCCGGCCCCGGGGACCTCGGGGACACCGCTCGCGACTCCGACCTGCCGCCCCTGGGCGAGACCCTCGAGGCGCACCCGGACGCGGCGCCGGGCGACGCTGCGCTGCAGGAAGACGCCGGGGGCCCGGTGTCGGATGCAGTCGATCCCAGCGACGCATCGGCGCTGCTCGCAGCGGCAGACGCACTCCGGGAGCGCGCGCACGCATTCTCCCTCGAGCTCGAGGAGCTGGCGGACGCACTGCGCGGCCGCAGCGAGCGGCTGGCGGCGACACCGGTGCAGTGGCCCGCGGACGGCTGGCTGACCTCGCGCTTCGGCTATCGCATGTCGCCCTTCACCGGGCGGCGCGACTTCCATGCAGGCATCGACATCGCGGCGGAGATCGGCACACCCGTGCTGGCGCCGGCGACCGGTCGCGTGGCGTTCAGCGGGCGCCGCGGCGGCTTCGGGAATGCGATCGTGATCGACCATGGATACGGGATCCGCACGACCTACGGACATCTGCAGACGCTGAAGGTACACGTCGGGGAGAGGGTCGAGCGCGGAGCGCAGATCGCGACGATCGGGAATACGGGACTCAGCACGGGGCCCCATCTGCACTATGCGGTGGAGGTATCGGGGAAAACGGTCGATCCCCTGGACTACATCATCGAGTAGGTTGTGCTTCGACGGTTGGGTCGGAGGAGCACGACTAGATGATCTCGAAGTAGCGGGCCAGCTCCCAATCCGACACGTGTTTCCTGAACTCCCGCTCCTCCCATTCCCGCGTCGCGGCGAAGTGCTCCACGAACGCATCCCCGAAGAGCTCCCTCGCCGCCGCCGACGCCCGCAGTCTCTGCGCCGCCTCCCAGAGCGTCGGGGGCAGCGCCAGCTCCGGCGCGACCTCCTGCGCATACGCGTTCCCCGCGACCGGCGGTCCGAGCGACAGCCCCTGCTCGATGCCCCAGAGACCCGCGCCGAGCGCTGCGGCGAGCGCGAGGTAGGGATTGCCGTCGGCGGCGGCGATCCTGAACTCCACCCGCTGCGATTTCGGGGATCCCGGGATGACGCGCAGCGCGCACGTCCGGTTCTCGACGCCCCAGGTTGCGTGCGTCGGCGCCCAGTAGCCGGGGATCAGGCGGCGGTAGGAGTTCACGGTCGGCGCCACCAGCGCCAGCAGATCCGGGAGGAGCGCCTGCTGGCCAGCCACGAACGAGCGCATCGTCGGGCTCATGCCGTGCGCGTCGGACGGGTCGTGGAAGAGGCGTGCGCCGTCCAGGCCGCGGAGGGACACGTGCACGTGTCCACTCTGACCCGGCCAGTCGCGCGACCACTTCGCCATGAACGTGGCCATCCAGCCTCGCCGCTGCGCCACGATCTTGCTCACGGTCTTGAAGAGGGCTGCCTTGTCCGCTGCGGCCAGGCCGTGGTCGACGGTGATCGCAGCCTCGATCACACCTGGACCCGTCTCGGTGTGCAGGCCCTCGAGGCCGAGGTCCATGGCTTCGCAGGTGGCGAGGAGCTCGTGGTGGAACTCCGCGAGCACGGACGTGCGCAGCATCGAGTAGCCGAAGTAGCCCGGCGTGATCGGCTTCAGGTCGCGGTAGCCCTTTGCGCGTACGGACTGCGGCGTCTCGTCGAACAGGAAGAGCTCGTACTCGAGGGCGGCGAGTGGATCGAAGCCGCGGGCGCGCGCGCGTTCGATCACGCGGCGCAGCACGCCGCGCGGACAGATCGCTTCGGCAGGCGGGGCGAACTCGGCCAGGAACAGGAGCATGCCGCGCTCGAAGGGCACCTCCCGGCAGCTCTCGGGCACGATGCGAGCCGGGGCGTCGGGGTACGCGGTGTGCCAGCCGGTGTAACGCACGTTGTCGTAGAGCTGGTCCTGGCTGTCCCAGCCGAGCACGACGTCGCAGAAGCCGAAGCCGCCGTCGAGGGCGGACAGGAACTTGTCGCGCGACACGTACTTGCCGCGCATGATGCCGTCGACGTCGAAGAGGCCGATCTTCACGTGCGTGGCGCCGCGCTCCTCGACGAGGCGGCGGGCGTCGGCTGCGGTGCGGATCTGGCGGGGCTCCAAGCGGCTGCTAGCTCCCGAACGCGCGCCGGATGCGCTCGACCGCTTCGTCTACGTTCTCGCGCGAGTTGAAGGCGGAGAGTCGCAGGTAGCCTTCTCCGCTCGGCCCGAAGCCGGCGCCCGGCGTTCCCACGACGTGGGCCTCGGCGAGCAGCCGGTCGAAGAACTCCCACGATCCCATTCCGCGCGGCGTACGCATCCAGATGTAGGGCGCGTGTACGCCGCCGAACAGGGTGAAGCCTGCGGCGCCAAGGCCCTCCCGGAGGCGTCGCGCGTTCTCCATGTAGAACGCGATCTGCTCCGCCGTCTGGGCGAGCCCGGCCTCGGAATAGACCGCTCCCGCCGCGCGCTGCACGGGGTAGGACACGCCGTTGAATTTCGTGCTCTGGCGACGCGCCCAGAGGGCGTGCAGCGGAACGCGCTCGCCGTTCGCCGCCTGCCCGGTGAGGGCCTTCGGTACCACGGTGTAGGCGCAGCGGACGCCCGTGAAGCCCGCCCGCTTCGAGAAGCTGCGCATCTCGATCGCGCACTCCTTGGCGCCTTCGATCTCGTAGATCGAGCGGGGGAGGGCGGGGTCGGTGATGTAGGCCTCGTAGGCCGCATCGAACACGATGACGGCGTCGTTCGCGCGCGCCCAGGCCACCCAGCGCGCGAGCTGGTCGCGCGTCGCCACGGCGCCGGTCGGGTTGTTCGGCGTGCAGAGGTAGGCGATGTCGACGCGTCCGGCGGGCGGATCGGGAACGAATCCGTTCGCCTCCGTGGCGGAAAGGTAGGTGATGCCGGCGAAGCGGCCGGCGTCGTCGCTCGGGCCCGTTCGGCCGGCCATCACGTTGGTGTCGACGTAGACGGGGTACACCGGATCCGTCACCGCGAACGTGCAGTCGATGCCGAAGATCTCCTGGAGGTTGCCGCTGTCGCACTTGCTGCCGTCGGAGACGAAGACCTCGTCCTGGGCGAGGGAGACGCCGCGCGCTTCGAAGTCGTGCTTGCGGATCGAGTCGATGAGGAAGTCGTAGCCCTGCTCCGGTCCGTAGCCGCGGAAGCCGTCGGCCGTGCCCAGCTCGTCCACCGCGGCGCGGAAGGCGTTCACGATCGCGGGGGCCAGGGGCAGCGTCACGTCGCCGATCCCGAGGCGGATCACCCGCGCGCGGGGCTCGGCCTCGGTGAACGCCTTCACGCGTCGCCCGATCTCCGGGAAGAGGTACCCCGCTCTCAGCTTGCGGTAGTGCTCGTTGATGCGGGCCATGGCGGCGCAGCATAGCCTAGAGACCGAAGCCGCCGGAAGCGGCGGGAGATGCGCGTGACCCGGAAGCTGTGCGTGATGCCGCTCTGGCAGTTCGAGATGAAGCGCGAGGACGCCATCGAGCTGGCGCGCATCGCGGATCAGAACGGCGTCCATTCGTTCTGGGTGCCCGAGGGCTGGGGGCGCGACGCGTTCTCGCTGCTCGTGTCCGCCGCGGAGAAGACGCGGCAGATCCAGCTCGCGACCGGCATCGTGAACGTCTACTCGCGTACGCCCGCGGCGCTCGCTCAGCAGTTCGCGACGCTCGACGAGTGGAGCGGCGGCCGTGCGATCGCCGGCTTCGGCGCATCCAGTGCGAACGTGATCGAGCAGTTCCACGGCATTCCGTTCCAGCCGTCGCTGGCCCGGATCCGGGAGACCGTCACGATCTTCAACTCGCTCCTGCGCGGGGAGAGGCTCGTGCACCAGGGCAAGTGGTTCCGGATGGATCGCGGCTTCCGGCTCCGGATGCAGCCGGTGCGTCCGCACATCCCCGTGTTCCTCGCAACCATGAACCCGAAGAGCGTCCGCATGACCGCGGAGATCGCGGACGGCTGGATGCCCGTGATGATCCCGAAGCGCGCGCTGCAGGAGGAGATCGACCGCTTCCGCGCGTTCGCGAGCGAGGCGGGGCGCGACCCGTCCGAGCTGCTCGTGAAGGCCGGAAGCGTCACGGTGAGCGATGCGCCGGACGCGCGCGACTCCGGCCGTCCGATCATCGCCTACTACATCGCGCGCATGGGCAGCTTCTATTTCGACCAGCTCGTGCGCTTCGGCTACGGCGAGGAGGCCGCGGCGGTGAAGCGCGCGTTCGACGAGCACGGCTCTGCCGCCGGCATGGCCGCGGTGCCGGGGCACCTGCTGGACGACCTCGGCTTCGCGGGAAGCGCCGCGCGCTGCCGCGAGCGGCTCATCGAGCTCGAGGAGCTGGGCGTGGACCTGCACTCCATCCGCGTGGACGCGCGCGACACGGTGTCGTTCGGCCGCGCGATCGAGACGCTGCTGCGCTGAAGGCTCAGGGGCCGATCAGCACGCCCGGGTTGAGGACGCCTGCGGGGTCCAGCGCGCGCTTGGCTGCGGCGAGCGTGCGCGCGAAGAGGTCGGGGCGTTCGCGGTCGTACCACGGGCGGTGGTCGCGGCCTACGGCGTGGTGGTGCGTGATCGTGCCGCCGTGTCGGAGCAGCGTCTCGCTCGCGGCGGCCTTGATCTCGGCCCACTGCGCGAGCTGCGATCCCGGGCGGCCGGGGGCGATCACGGAGTAGTACGGAGCCGGCCCGTCGGGGTACACGTGCGTGAAGCGGCAGGCCACGCTGCCGGTGCCGCAGACGCGCTTCACGGCGTCGGTGGTCGCCGCCATGACCGCCGCGTGGAACTCCTCGAAGCGGTCCCACGTGATCGCCGTCTCGAAGGTCTCGGTCACGAGACCGAGCCCCACCAGCACGTCGCGCAGGTAGGGAGCGTTCAGGAAGGCGCCCCGCCATGCTCCGGCGGCGCCCTCGCGCGACGCGGCGTCGTCGGCCCGCGTTCGCACCGCGCCCTCCGGGACCAGGCCGCCGGCGTCGCGGCAGAGCTCCACCGCGCGCGCCATCCAGGCGTCGAGGCCGTGGTCCGCGGACTCGAAGCCCAGCACGAGCACCGCGGCGTCGGGGGCGGCCGATGCGCCGGAGTTCGCGGCTTCGGCGGGATCGAGGAGGCGGCAATTGGAGGGATGGAGGCCGGATTGCGAGAGGGCGCGGACGGCGCGCGCGCCCCGGACGAAGCCGTCCGCGCCTTCGAATCGGACCGCGGTCGACGCGCGCAGGTGCGGCCGGTCCTGGAGCCGCATCCAGGCCTCCGTGATCACGCCGAGCGCGCCCTCGGAGCCGACGAAGAGGCGGTCGGGAGCAGGGCCCGCGCCGGAGCCGGGCAGGCGCCGTGTCTCGACGACACCCGAGGGCGTCACCACGCGCAGCGATTCGACGAGCTCGTCGATGTGCGTCCAGAGCGTGGCGTAGTGACCCCCGGAGCGCGTGGCGATCCAGCCGCCCAGGCTCGAGAACTCGAAGGACTGCGGAAAGTGGCGGAGCGTGAGCCCGTGGGGCCGCAGCTGGTCCTCGAGCGCCGGGCCGAGCACGCCCGCCTGGATGCGCGCAGCGCGCGAGCCGCGATCGATCTCGAGCACGCGGTCGAGCGCTCCGAGGTCGATCGACACGGCGCCGCGGAAGCCGTCTCCGACGGCGGCCTCCACGCCGCCGACCACGCTCGAGCCGCCGCCGTAGGGGATCGCGGCGATTCGCGACTGGCCGCACCAGTCGAGCAGCGCCGCGACGTCGGCCTCGCTGCGCGGGCGGGCGACCTGATCGGGCGGGTGTTCGAAGCGGCGCTCGTACGCGCGCACCACGTCCCGGAAGGACTTGCCGTAGGTGTGGCCGGCGCGGTCGACCGGCGCCGCGGAGCACAGCGCTGCGAGCCCTGCCGGCGGGGCGACGCGCGGCGCGGGCAACGCGAGCTCGGCCTCGGTGGGCGGCGCGCGGCGCACGAGCTCCGCGCCCGGGAAGCGCGCGGCGAGCGTGCGTGCGATCCCGTCGACCTGTTCCGGTGTCGGTCCGCCGCCCTCGAGGCCCCACCCCCAGAACTTCCGCCGCGCGCCGCCGCTCATGCCCGTTCCGGTGCGAGCGCCTCGAGGGTGCGGAGGTCGGGGCCCGGCACGCCGTCGGCGCGCAGGGGCTGGATGCACACGTGATCCGCGCCCGCGTCCCAGTGCGCCTGGATCCGCTGCGCGATCGTCTTCTCGTCCCCCCACGCCACGATCGCGTCCACGAGCCGGTCGCTTCCGCCGTCCAGGAAGTCCGCGTCTTCGAAGCCGAGCCAGCGGAGGTTGTTCTGGTAGTTCGGCAGGCCGGTGTAGATCCGCATCGCCGAGCGCGCGACCGTCCTGGCCCGTCCGGGGTCCGTCTCGAGGAGCACCTTCTGCTCGGGCGCGAGCCACGGATCCTTGCCGAGGATCTCTCTCGCGCGTGCGGTGTGCTCCGGCGTCACGAAGTAGGGGTGCGCGCCCTGCGCCAGGTCGCGCGCGAGGCCGAGCATCTTCGGGCGCAACGCCGCCAGCACGATCGGTGGCTCCGACGGCGGCGCCGGCGCCAGATACGGCTTGCCTTGCATCGCCTCGAGATACGCGCGCATCGTCGAGACGGGCTTGCCGTACTCGTGCTTGCGGACGCCGGTGACGAGATGGGCGTGAGATACGCCGAGCCCGAGGATGAAGCGGCCGGCCGTGAGCTCACCGACGGTCTTGCGCGCGGTGTTCGTCGTCATGGCATCACGCGCGTAGAGGTTGGCGATCCCCGTCGCGAGCACGAGACGGGAGGTGCGCGTCCCCAGATAGGTGGCGAGCGTGAAGGGGTCCCGGCCGACCGCTTCGGGCAGCCACAGCACGGAGTAGCGGAGCGCTTCGATGCGCTGCGCGAACTCCGCCGCCTCCCCCGCCGAGAGCATGTCCAGCCAGCTCCAGACGCCGAGCTTCCCGATCCGCGCGAGATCCATGACCGCCTCCCCCGACGCGCCTCGTGGTGACGATTGCAGCGTACCCTATCGTCGCCCGCGTGGGACGGTGGAGGCGCGCGCTGCCCTGGCTCGTGCTCGCAGGCGTCGTCGCGGCGCCCGCGGGCTGGATGATCTCCGATCGGCTCGAAGCACGGAACGACTTCTGCACCTCCTGCCATCTCGCCGCGGATGCTTCCAACGGGCCGCATGCGGGCACGCCCCTCCACCGGGCGATCCGGCGGGACTTCGACGCGCGACCGCCCCTCTCGCTCGCGTCGGCGCACGCCGCCGCGGGCGTCGAAGGTCGCCCCGACCCCGCGTTCCGCTGCATCGACTGTCATCAGGGGACGGGTGCGCTCGGCCGCGCGCGCGTCAAGGCGCTCGCGGCGAAGGACGCGTTCTTCTATCTCCTCGGCTGGTTCGAGGAGCCGAGGTCGATGAGCCACCCGCTCCAGGACTCCGACTGCCGGAAGTGTCACTCGGGCTTCGAGGAGCCGTCCTCCGAGGCGGAAGGCGCGACGCCCCGGTTCCACGCGTTGCCCGTCCACAACGCGAAGCTGGGCGTGGGCTGCGTCGAGTGCCACCAGTCGCACGAGCGCGGAGGCGAGGAGGCCTCCCACTTCCTGCGCGCCGACGCCCTGCGGACGCAGTGCGCGCGCTGTCACTCCGAGTTCAATTGACTTCGCTCGGCTTCGCCTCGCTGCGCGCGCGCTTCGCGCGCTTGCGGGGGGCCCTACGTGCTTCGGTCCTCGCGCCTGCGTTCCTTGGTCTTGCGTTCCTCGCTCCTAGCCGCCGCGCGTGTGCATCTCGAGATGCGGGTCGCCCTTGAGCTCGCCGGGGCCGACGAGCGGCGCGCGGTCCGCTGCGGCGAGCCGGTCCTCCGCGCCGCGGTCGCGGCGGCTGCGCCACTCTCCGGTGATGCGGTCGGCGAGCTCCGCCGGAGTGGCGCCGGCGCGGAGCGGGCCGCGCAGATCGGTGCCGGTCCGCGCGTAGAGGCAGCGATACCACATGCCGTCCGCGGTGAGCCGGCTGCGGTCGCAGGCCGCGCAGAACGGCTGCGTCGTCGACGAGATGATCCCGAACGTCGTGCCGTCGCGCAGGGCGAACCGGTCCGCCGGCGCGGAGCCTACGGGCGGGAGCGCGTCGATCGGCCCGTAGCGCGCGGCGAGCCGCTCGAGCATTTCCGTGCGTGCGACGACGCGGTCCATCGACCAGCGGGTGGCGCCGCCCACGTCCATGTACTCGATGAAGCGCACCTCCGCGTCCACCCGTCGGCCGTACTCGATCAGGTCGGAGAGCTCGTCGTCGTTCGTGCCGCGCATCACCACGGTGTCGAGCTTGAGCCCGTCCCGGCCGTGCGCGCGTCCGGCGCGGGCCGCGGCGTCGATGCCGGCGAGCACCCGCTCGAGCGAGTCGCGTCGGGCGATGGCATGGAAGCGCTCGCGGCGCAGCGTGTCGAGGCTCACCGTGACGCGGTGCAGACCCGCCGCGAAGAGCGCCTCGGCGAACGCCTCGAGCACCACGGCGTTGGTGGTGAGCGCGAGGTCCCGCAGCCGCGGCCGCGCGGCGAGCAGGCCGATCAGCACTGGGAGATCGCGCCGCAGCAGGGGCTCGCCGCCGGTGAGGCGCACCTTGTCGACGCCGAGCGCGAGGAAGACGTCGACCAGCACCGCGAGCTCCTCGAAGCGGAGGAACTGCTCGTGCGGCAGCCAGGTGTAGTCCTCCTCCGGCATGCAGTAGCTGCAGCGGAGGTTGCAGCGATCGGTCACGGAGAGGCGGAGATTGCGGAGGGGCCGCCCGAGGGCGTCGGCGATGCGAAGGGGAGCAGCGGCGGGGAACGCCATCCCCGGCACGGTAGCCCCCTCGGCGCCCGGCCGTGCGTCGGTTCGAGCGGTCCGCGCCGATGCAGCGCCCGACGTCCCAGATTCCCCGTGAGGACGGGCGGCCGGCGTGGTAGAAAGGCGGTCCATCTGGGAAGGGGGAAAGCATGCTCGCTCGAGGTCTCGTCCGTTCCCTACGGCTGGCCGCCGCGGCGGCCGCCACCGGGCTCGCCGTCGGGAGCGCCCATGCGTACCCCGGCGGCACGCCGGACTACCAGACCGACGCCGCCCCGTTCTGCGCGTCCTGTCATTCGTCGGTCGATGCGGCCGAGCTCGCGGGCGCGCCCGGAGACCGTGCGACGAAGGAGCTCGCGGCGAACAAGCACCTCGCCCAGATCGAGGCGGGCGCGGCGAACACCGGCTACGCCGAGCTCTCGGAGGGAGAGCGCAAGGCGCTCGCGACGCAGATCCGCGCGCTCGACGCCGCCAGCAAGGTGCGGATCGCGGCGCCGGCGCAGGTCGCGCCGGGACAGGTGTTCGTGGTGGAGGTGACGATCACCGGCGGCGACGGACCGGTCGCCGGAATTGCGCTCGTGGACGCCGCGCACCGCTGGTACGCGCGGCCCGCGCCGTCCGCGGGCTGGCAGATCGCCGAGCCTCCCCTGATCCGAGTCGGTGTCGCAGGCAAGCCTGCCGACGCGTCGGTGGGTGGCGAGGCGCCGGAGCAGAAGTGGCTCGACAGGCGCCCGGCCGCGCTCGGCAGGAGCCTCGCCTACGTGAACGTGATGGGCATCAAGTCGAACGTAGACACCCAGACGTTCGCCGAGGCCAGCGTGGTCTGGAAGGTTCAGGCGCCGATGCAGCCCGGGAAGTATCCGCTGGCGGCGGCCTACTTCTACGGCACCGAGCTCGTGACGCCGCTCGGGTACAAGGTGGACCCGGCCGATCCGCTGAAGCGCGCGCAGGTGCGCGGCGGGTTCGGCGGCGCCTCCGGGCGCGTCGCGTTCACGGCGGTCCAGCAGATCACCGTCGCGCTCCCGTGACGCCCCGAGCGACGCGTCGCGCGCGCCGCGCCGCCGCTGCGGCGCTGGTCGTGGCCTTCTCGTTCGCATGTCGCACCGGGAGGGGGCCAGACGGCACGCCCGACGAGGAGACGCAGGCTCGCCTGCGCGCCGCCACGGGGAGCGTGGACGACGCCCGCCTCGTCGCCGCCGCCGGCGAGCCCGCGAATTGGCTGACGCACGGCGGCACCTACGCCGAGCAGCGTTACAGCTTGCTCGACAAGATCGACGCCGACAACGTGTCGCAGCTCGGGCTCGCCTGGAGCTACGAGACGGGCACCGACCGCGGTCTCGAGGCCACACCGATCGTGGCCGACGGCGTGATCTACGCGACCGCGTCGTGGAGCGTCGTGTTCGCGCTCGACGCGAAGACCGGGGAGGAGCTCTGGCGGTTCGACCCGCAGGTGCCGCGCGACACGGCCGCAAAGGCGTGCTGCGACGTGGTGAACCGGGGCGTCGCCCTCTACAAGGGCCGCGTCTACTTCGGAACGCTCGACGGGAGGCTCATCGCGCTCGACGCGGCGAGCGGGAAGCCGGTGTGGGAAGTCGTCACCGTCGACCGGACGCGGCCCTACACCATCACCGGTGCGCCGCGCGTGGTGGAAGGCAAGGTGCTGATCGGGAACGGCGGCGCCGAGTTCGGCGTGCGGGGCTACCTGTCCGCGTACGACGCCGAGAGCGGGGCGCTGGCATGGCGCGTCTACACCGTCCCCGGTGATCCCTCGAAGCCGCAGGAATCGAAGGCGCTCCAGAAGGCGCTCAAGACCTGGAAGGGCAAGGATTGGTGGAAGGTCGGAGGGGGCGGCACGTGCTGGGACTCCATGGCCTACGACCCCGGGCTGCGCCTCCTGTTCGTCGGCACCGGCAACGGGTCGCCGTGGAGCCGCTTCATCCGCAGCCCGGGCGGGGGCGACAACCTCTACCTGTCGTCGATCCTCGCGCTGAATCCCGACACAGGCGAGCTCGTCTGGTACTACCAGGAGACGCCCGGCGACACGTGGGACTTCACGGCCACGCAGCACATCATCCTCGCGGACCTCATGGTCCGCGGGAAGCCGCGGAAGGTGATCCTCCACGCGCCCAAGAACGGGTTCTTCTACGTCATCGATCGCACGAACGGGAAGCTCATCTCCGCCGAGAAGTTCGCGGAGGTCACCTGGGCCGAGCGGATCGATCCGAAGACGGGGCGTCCCGTCCCGGTGAAGAGCGCGGTCTACTCGACCAGGCCGGTGGTGGTGAAGCCGTCGCCGCACGGCGCCCACAACTGGCAGCCGATGTCGTTCAACCCGCAGACCGGCCTCGTCTACATCCCGGCGCAGGAGATCCCGATGATCTTCGCCGTGAAGAAGGGCTTCGAGTATCGGCCCGGGGCGTGGAACACGGGGGCGGACTTCGCGCTGATCACGGAGGTACCGCGTGCGCTCGTCTCGGGCTCCCTGCTCGCCTGGGACCCGGTGAAGCAGAAGGAAGCCTGGCGCGTCCCCTACACCACGCCGTGGAACGGCGGGACGCTCACCACGGCGGGCAACCTCGTGTTCCAGGGGACGGCGACGGGGAACTTCGTGGCCTACCGCGCCGACACCGGGGCGAAGCTGTGGGAGGCGCCGGCGGGCACGGGCATCGTCGCCGGACCGGTCACCTATGAAGTCGGGGGCGACCAGTACGTCTCCGTGCTGGCGGGCTGGGGCGGAGTGTTCGCGCTGGCCGGCGGCGACGCGGCTGCGGCGGCCGGCGTGCGCGGAGGAGGGAGGCTCCTGACCTTCCGCCTCGGCGGCACCGCGAAGCTGCCGCCCGCACCGCCGCCGCCCACCGGGGCGCCGCCGGGCCCGAGCAGCCCCATCGTCGAGGAGCCGGCCAAACGGGGCGAGGGCCTGTACGCGAGCTACTGCTCCGTGTGTCACGGCGCCGGCGCCGTCAGCGGGGGCGTCCTGCCCGATCTGCGCCACAGCGCGCCGGAGGTCCGTGCGAACTTCGGGGCGATCGTTCTCGGCGGAGCGCGGTCGGGCCAGGGCATGCCGTCCTTCTCGAAGTACCTCCAGCCGGACGACGTCGAGGCGATCCACGCCTACGTCCAGCACCAGGCGGACGTCGAGCGCGCCGCGAGCCCGTCCCGGGACGCCTCGGAGCACTGAGGTGCCGCCGGAACGGGGCCTCGTCGGTCCCCCGGCGGGCGATTTGACGCGCCCTGGCGCTGAGGGTACAGTCATCGACTGACATGAACGTCAGTTCAGAAGCCAGGACCGCACCGGCTCGCAGCCGGACGGAGACCCGCCGCCGGTTGGTGGATTCGGGCACCCGACTCTTCGCGGAGGGCGGCCTCCACGGCGCCACCAGCCACGACATCGCGCGGGCGGCCGGCGTGGCCGCCGGGACGTTCTATCTGCACTTCAAGGACAAGGAAGAGCTGTTTCGCGAGGTCGTGTTCGAGGCCGCGGCGCGGCTCCGCCAGCGCACCGAGCGTGCGGCCGAAGCCGCGCCCGATCTCGAAGGCGCCGTCCGTGCGCGGATCGTGGAGCTGCTCGCGTTCGCGGAGGAGAACCGCAGCCTCGTGCAGATCCTGTTCGGCCGGAACCACGAGGCGGCCGGCGTCGGGGTCGACGTGCTGGAGTTCCTCGCGGGCGGCATCGAGGAGAGCCTCCGCGCGCGCGAGAACGCGGGCCTGCTCGGCCCCGGCGTCGATCCCGCGGTGGCGGCGCAGGCCCTCGTCGGGATGCGCGCGCGCGTCATCGCCTGGTGGTCCGAGCAGCCCGGGCGCATCGCGCGCGAGGCCGTGATCGAGAGCCTGACGCGCGTCCAGCTCTCCGGAATGTACGGCCCCCCTCCGACCCGCGGCGCGCCGGCCGGTTCTCCGGACGCGTGACACCCAGAAGGAGCCCCCCCGAGATGTCCGACTCCATCCAGTACGACCCGATCTACGACACCGTCGCGCCGACGGACTTCCCGGCGATGATCGAGGTGGATCGCTACGCCACGCGGACGACCGCGTTCGACGAGATCATCGCGTCCACGCACGACCACTTCTGGGATCCGATGGACCCCGCATATCTCGACTTCTCGCAGCCGTTCGACCTGAAGCAGGACACCGTGCTGCCGCGAGACTTCATCGTCGAGCTGAACTGCGCCGTCGCCGACAAGCTCGACGAGCAGCAGAAGATCGACCTCGCGAACGCGAGCGCGCGCTGGACGCTCTCGGCGCTGCTGCACGGGGAGCAGGGCGCGCTGTCCTTGTCGGTGAGCCTTTGCCAGCTCCTGCGCGATCCCGGTGCGCAGGAGTACGCAGCGAACCAGGCCCGCGAGGAAGCGCGGCACGTGACGGCGTTCGGGCGCTACATGCAGACCCGTTTCGGCAAGCCGTTGCCCGTCGGCCGCACGCTCGGCGCGCTGCTCCACGAGCTGGTGTCGGCCGAAGAGGTGTACAAGAAGCTCGTCGGCATGCAGATGCTCGTCGAGGGGCTCGCCATGGGCGCGTTCGCGACGCTCCACTCGAAGACCCACGATCCGCTCATGCGCCGCATGGTGCAGATGGTCATGACCGACGAGGCCTTCCACCACAAGTTCGGGAAGATCTGGGCCGACCGGACGGTGCCGAAGCTTTCGAACGAGGAGCACGAGAAGGTGGAGGACTGGGCGGCGCGCTGCTTCCAGACGCTGCTGTTCAATCTCGTGAACGCCGAGCAGAAGCAGGTGATCTACGAGCCGTTCGGACTCGACTGGAAGTGGGTACGCGGCGCTGTGATGGAGTCGTTCACGGACGCCGACCGACGCCGCACGATGACCGAGAGCACGAACATCTTCCGGGTGCTGATCAAGACGCTCCTCAAGGCCGGCATCATCACCGACCGCACGAAGCCGCTCTACGCGGCGTGGGTCGACATGGGGGAGCTGGCGCGCGAGAGCGACGAGGTCGCAGGCCAGGACGTCGCCGACGCGGGCATCGCCGAGCTGCGCGAGATCAACAAGGACCGCCGCAAGGTCGGCCGCGCCCTGCGCACCGACCGCTGAGCCGTTAGCATCCCACCTCCCGCCCAACCGGAGAACCGAGGAGACCCCATGCGAGAAGCCGTCATCGTCGCGAGCGCCCGGACCGCGCTCGCCAAGTCCGGACGCGGATCGTTCAACCTGACCCGTCCCGACGAGCTCCTGTCGTTCTCCATCCAGCAGGCGCTCGCTCGGGTGCCCCAGGTCGACAAGAGCGAGATCGAGGACGTGATCGCAGGGTGCGGTCTTCCGGAGGGCCCGAGCGGCCACAATGTGGCGCGCGTGGCGCTGCTCGGCGCGGGCCTGCCGGCGTCGATCGCCGGCACCACGGTCAACCGCTTCTGCTCGTCGGGCCTCCAGGCCATCGCGATGGCCGCCCACCGCATCCTGGTGGACGGCTGCGACGTCGCGATCGGCGGCGGCGTCGAGTCGATCACGCTCGTCCAGAACGAGAAGATGCGCGTGCAGGACATGGTGAACGCGAAGCTCGCGCAGAAGTGGCCCGGACTCTACATGGGGATGGGTCAGACCGCGGAGATCGTGGCGGAACGCTACAAGATCTCGCGCGAGGACCAGGACGCATACGCGCTGGTGTCGCAGCAGCGCACGGCCGCGGCGCAGGAGAAGGGCCTCCTCTCCGACATCGTCCCGATCACCGTGACGCGCAAGGTGAAGCACAAGGACGGCACGGAGACGGTCGAGGAGAACGTCGTCGTGTCGAAGGACGAGTGCAACCGGCCCGACACCACCCTCGAGGGGCTGGCCAAGCTCCCCCCGGCGTTCAAGCAGGACGGCGGAACCGTCACGGCCGGCAACGCGTCGCAGCTCTCCGACGGCGCGTCCGCCACGGTGGTGATGTCGGCGGAGCGCGCGAAGTCGTTGGGCATCGAGCCGCTCGGCGTGTACCGCGGCTTCCAGGTTGCAGGCTGCAATCCCGAGGAGATGGGCATCGGCCCCGTGTTCGCGGTGCCGAAGCTGCTCAAGAAGGCCGGCCTCTCGATGAACGACATCGACATCGTCGAGCTGAACGAGGCCTTCGCGTCGCAGCTGCTCTACTGCCAGCGGCAGCTCGACATCCCGCTCGAGAAGCTGAACCCGGTCGGCGGCTCGATCTCGATCGGCCACCCCTACGGGATGACGGGCTCGCGCATGAGCGCGCAGCTGCTGAACCAGCTCCGCCGCACGAAGGGCCGCTACGGGATCGTCACGATGTGCGTCGGCGGCGGCATGGGCGCGGCCGGTCTGTTCGAGGCCTGCTGACGTCCCGGCATTCCACCCTGTGCGGCGGGCGCCTGTGTCGTCCGCCGCACCGGGGAACCCCGATCCGGTTTCCCTGGTAAGCTGCGCGCCGCATGAGCACCCACGGCCCATCCCCGGGCGCGCACTCCGGCGCGCAGCTCCGCAGCCTCGGGCCGCTCCTGTGCTGGGCGATCGTCTATGCGGACATCGGCACCAGCATCTACTACGTCCCGGGCATCCTCTACCGGGGCGTCGGCGCGAGCGCCGCGACCTTCGTGCTCGCGACGAGCCTCGCGTTCGTGCTCCTCGCCGAGAAGTACACCGAGATCGCCGCGCGCTACCCGAGCGGCGGCGGCGTGGTGTCCGTGGCCGAGGAGGCCTTCGGCCCCCGCATCGGCGCCATCGGCGGAATGCTGATCCTCGTCGACTACTTCCTGACCGCTGCGATCTCCGCGGTGTCGGGCTTCACCTATCTCGCGTCGCTCTTCCCGGGCCTCACCCCGTACGTCGAGATGCTCACGATCGGCGGCCTGCTGCTCCTCGGCGTGCTGAACTGGGTCGGCATCCGCGAGTCGGCGCAGGTGAGCGCGCTGATCGGCGTAGCGGCGTTCGCGGGGCTCGTCCTGCTCGTCGCGATGACCGCGCGCCAAGTGGACTCCGCGGGCTGGGAGCGCATCTCGTACTCGTTCACGGCGGCGGGGCAGATCCCGATCCGGGACGCGATCGTGGGCTACTCCGCGGCCTGGCTGGCCTTCAGCGGCCTCGAATCCCTGGCCCAGATCTCCCCCGCGATGGCCGCGCCCCGGAAGCGGACCGGCGGGATCGCGATGTTGCTGGTGGTGATCGCGATCCTCGGCACCTCGCCGATCCTCACCGCGTTCGCCACGAACGTCCTCGATCCCTCGCGCGTGAACCCCGACGCCCTCCAGTCCGAGCTGGCGTTCGCGGTGGGCGGTCCGGTCCTGCGCGCGGGGATCGTGCTCACCGCGTCCGCGTTGCTGCTCTTCGCCGCGAACACCGCGATCGTCGGCGCCTACCACGTCTTCGGCGCGCTGGCGGACGGCGAGTTCCTTCCGCGCGCGCTGCTCCGGCGGCATGCGCGCTTCGGCACGCCGCACGTCGCGATCGCGGCCGCCGTCGTCGTGCCCGTGGCCGTGCTGGTGGCGACGCGCGGCAACATCGCCACGCTCGCCGATCTGTACGCGTTTGGTCTCCTCGGCGCGTTCGTGCTCTCGTCCGTGGCGCTCGACCGCGTCCGCATGAGCGAGAGTCGGACGGGGCTGCTCTTCGCCATCGGCGTGCTCACCTCGGTGCTCGTGGTCGTGGCCTTCCTCACGAACCTCGTCGAGAAGCCGGACGCGACGCTCTTCGGCGGCAGTCTGACGCTCCTCATGGTCTCCTACGGCCTGCTCCACCGCGGCGACGTGAAGCTCGGGATGCGGCGGCGCGGACCCGCCGTCACCACCGAGGAGGCGGAGCGGATCGCGGCCGAGAGCCCGGCGGCGGCCCAGATCCTGACCCTCGCCGAGGCCGTGGAGCTCCAGCCCACGTACGCGCCCAAGACCGTGGTGTGCCTGCGGGGTCCGAACCAGCGGCTGCTCGAGGAGGCGCGCTGCCGCCTCGCGGGGCTCCACCAGAACGACGTGGCCGTGCTGTTCGTGGAGGAGGTGCCGGGGCTCTTCGTGCCGCGCGATACCAAGCCGTCCTCGGAGGCGCGGCGGGTGCTCGAGGAGGCGGTGGCCTGGCTGAACAGCGAGGGGTTCACGGCCGTGCCGATCTGGCGGCTCGCGCAGGACGCGGGCGAGGCGATCGCGCACGTGGCGCGCTCGCTCGGTTGCGACGCCGTGCTCGTCGGGACGTCGCAGCGCGGCGCGCTCTGGCGGGTGCTGCGCGGAAACGTCCTCTCGCGGCTGATCGCTCGGGCCCCGCGCGAGACGCGCATCGTGATCGTCGGGTGAAGCCACGGCGCGTCCGGCCGTGACGCCCCTGGGGCGGTTCGGTATCCTGCCGGTCATGGGCAAGAAGGGCACATCGGTGCTGAAGCGCCAGCGCGAGCTCAAGAAGGCCGAGAAGGCCGCGGAGAAGCGCGAGCGGCGGTCCGAGCAGACCGAGCGGAATCAGGGCCCCCAGGTCGCCTCCCATGACGACCTGCGCGGCTACGGCATGGTCGAAGAGGACGAGCCGTCCCCCAAGCCGCCCCAGTAGATCCCCGCTGCATGTCCGGCGCCTCCGCCGTCCCCGCGCCCACGCTCTCCGAGCATGCCTCCAAGGCGCTCCTCGCCTCCTATGACGTGCCCGCCGCGCGCGAGGCCCTCGCCGCCGACGCCGAGGCAGCCGTCGCGCACGCCCGCGCGATCGGGTTCCCCGTGGTGGTGAAGCTCTGCGGCGCCGCCATCGCGCACAAGACCGAGCGCGACCTCGTGCGGCTCGGTCTTGCCGACGCCGAGGCAGTCCGGGCCGCCGCGGCCGACCTGCTGGGCCGCCGCCGTCCCGAGGACGGCGACGTCCGGCTCCTCGTGGCGGAGCAGGTGAAGGGGCGGCGCGAGCTGATCGCCGGCGTGATCCGCGATCCCCAGCTCGGCCCGTGCGTCGTGCTCGGGCTCGGCGGCATCCTCACCGAGGCGCTCGGCGACGTCGTCTTCGCCGCGGCGCCGCTCGCGAAGGGGGACGCCGCCCGCATGGTGCGCGGCCTGCGGGCGAGCCACCTCCTCACGCAGCCCTTCCGTGGCGAGCCCGCGGTGGACGAAGCGGCGCTCGAGCGGATCCTGCTCGGTCTCTCGCGCCTCGCGATCGAGCGGCCCGACGTCCGCAGCGTGGACGTGAACCCCCTGATCGTGCGGGGTGCGACGCCGGTGGCGGTGGATGCCCTGGTCGTGCTCGAGCCGGGGGCCGCATCCCCGGAGGCGCAGCCCGCCCCGTCGCGGGTCCCGTCGGGGCGCTCGCGTGTCGAGGTGGTGGAGCGGTTCCGGCCGCTCTTCCATCCGCGCGGCATCGTGATCGCAGGCGCCTCGAGCCACCCCGGCAAGTTCGGCTTCGTGACGTTCCACAACCTGCTGCGCTTCGGGTACCGCGGCGAGATCTTCCCGGTGAACCGCGAGGGCACGGAGATCCTCGGCCGTCCCACCCTGCGCGACGTGTCGGAGGTGCCGGAGGGCCGGGCGGACCTCGTGTTCGTGTGCACCCCGAACGCCGCGAACGTCGGCGTGCTGCGCGCGTGCGCGAAGCTCGGCGTGCGCGCCGCGTTCGTCGCGAGCGCGGGCTACGGCGAAGCGGGGCCGGAGGGTCGCGAGCTCGAGCGCGAGCTCGTCCGCACCGCCGACGACCTCGGCATGGTGATGGCCGGTCCGAACGGGCAGGGCGTGATCTCGACCGGCCCTTCGATGTGCGCGCAGATCGTCGCGCCGTACCCACCGCCGGGCCGCATTGCCGTCGCGAGCCAGAGCGGGAACCTGGTCTCGTCGTTCCTCAACTACGCCGTCCTGACCGGCGTCGGAGTCAGCAAGGCCATCTCCTGCGGCAACTCGGCGCAGACCGGCCTCGCGGACTATCTCGAGTACTTCGCTGCGGATCCCGACACCGCGGTCGCGCTCGCCTACCTCGAAGGCGTCGGGGACGGACGCCGTTTCGTGCAGGCTGCAACCGCTCTCGTCGCGGGCAAGCCCCTCGTGATCGTGAAGGGCGGCGTCGCCACCGAAGGCCAGCGCGCAGCCGCGAGCCACACCGGCTCCCTCGCCACCGACGATCGCGTGTTCGACGGCGTGGCCCGCCAGCTCGGCATCGTGCGGGCTCCCACGGTGGAGCACGCATTCGAGTGGGCCGCGACGTTCGCCACCCAGCCGCTCCCGCGCGGGCGACGCGTCGTGGTGTTCACGTCGGTGGGCGGATGGGGCGTGCTCGCCGCCGACGCGTGCGCGGCCGCCGGGCTTCAGCTCGTACCCCTTCCCGAGGACGTGCGGCGCCGGATCGACGCCATGGTGCCGGCGCGCTGGAGCCGTGGAAACCCGATCGACCTCGCTGGCGGCGAGACCCGGGACACGATCCCCGAGGTGCTCGACCTCCTGTGCGCCCACCCCGACGTCGACGCCGTGATCCACCTCGGCATCGGCATCCAGTCCGCACAGGCCGAGGTGTTCCGCTCCGGCGCGTTCCACCCCGGTCACGGTCTCGACCGCATCGTGGACTACCACGAGCGTCAGGACCGCCGCTACGCCGAGGCGGCGAAGGCGGCCTCCGAGCGGCACGGCAAGCCGGTCCTGGTGGCGAGCGAGCTGGTGTACACCGACCGCGCCTACGGCAACGCGGGCCCGCTGGCCGTCCGGGAAGGCGGCCGCCTCTGCTACCCGAGCGCCCACCGCGCCGTGCAGTCCCTGGCCGCCCTCGTCCAATACGCGGAGCACCGCCGCCAGCTCGCCTGACGCGCGCTCGCCGGCCGGAGCCGGACCCGGAGTTGCTGTCCGTCCCGCGCTGCCGGGGCCGGGTGGGACCCCGGCTGGCTCCGCGGCGCGCGCGGTCGGAGTCGGAGGTTGGCGCAGGCTCCCTTCCGCACCGACACGGGACGTGTGTCCGCCCGCGCCAACGCCGTACTCCCCCAAGTTCGCACGACCGGTAGGCCCGCTCGCGCGCGCCGCTACGCCATCCGGGGATCGCCACCCGGCCTAGCGTGCGCGGAGAAGTCCGGACCTGTGGGAAACGCGCAGGCGACTGCGACCGCGACAAGGAGGTCCGGTAAGCAACCAGGTCTGTGGGCCGGGGGCAGTCCCCCTGGCCGCGGAGCCGCGCGCGCGTGCGGAGCAGTCGCCCTCGCAGAAGGCCGACCCCGGGGCTTCTTTCAATCGGACCCAAGTCCCGTGTTCGTGCGGAAGGAAGCTTCCCGCACGCTACCGACTCCGACCGCGCGCGCGGCGGAGCGGACAGGGGGTGCCCCCGACCAGAGCAGCGCCTACCTGCAAGCAACTCCGGCGAGCACCGCCGGACTGCAGGCAACTCCGGGGGCGCTCCGGGTGAAAGGGGGCGCTTACTCGTCGCGCAGGAGGTAGGTGTACTCCTGGAGCCCCTGCTCGTACTGCTTCCGCAGCCGCGCCGACTCCTCCAGGCTGATCGTGCCCTCGCGCAGCGCGCGTTCGATCGTGCGTCGCACCCGCTCGATCAGGTCGCGCTGGTCGTACTGCACGTACGAGAGCACCTGGTGCACCTCGTCACCCTCGACCACGTGTTCCACAACCGTGCGCCCCTGCTCGTCGAGCCGAACGTGAACCGCGTCGGTGTCACCGAAGAGGTTGTGCAGGTCGCCGAGGATCTCCTGGTAGGCGCCCACGAGGAACACCCCGATGAAGTACGGCGCGCCGGTGTACGCATGGAGGGGCAGCACGTCCTTCACGTCCCGCTGGTCGATGAACTGGTCGATCTTGCCGTCGCTGTCGCACGTCAGGTCCGCGAACACGCCGCGGCGCGTGGGACGCTCTTCGAGGCGGTGGATCGGCATCACCGGGAAGAGCTGCTTCACCGCCCAGTGGTCGGGGGCGGACTGGAAGACGGAGAAGTTGCCGTAGTAGGTGTCCGCGAGGCCCTTCTCCAGATCCTCGAGGTCCTCCGGGACGTACGGGAGGTCGCGCACGATGCGCAGGATCTTCTCGCAGCAGTCCCAGAACATGCGCTCGACGCGCGCCCGTGCTCCCAGGTCGAGGTAGCCGAGCGAGAAGAGCGTCGATGCCTCCTCCTTGAGCTGGAGCGCATCGTGGTAGGCCTCCTGCACGTTCTTGCGCGAGATGCCGGACCACACCTCGGCGAGGTCGCGCAGGACCTTCGGGTCGTTCTCGTGCACGGGGTCGGGCGGCTTGCCCGTGACCATCTCGTTGACGCCGAGCACGTCGAAGATCAGCACCGAGTGGTGCGCGACCATCGCGCGCCCGGCCTCGGTGACGACGTCGGGGTGCGGCACCTTGCTCGCGTCGCACGCCTCCTGGATGAATGCGACGACGTCGTTGGCGTACTCCTGCACGGAGTAGTTCATCGAGGAGTGGAAGTTCGTCTGCGAGCCGTCGTAGTCCACACCGAGGCCGCCGCCGACGTCGACGAGCGACGGGCGCGCGCCCAGCTTGTGCAGCTCGACGAAGATGCGGCTCGCCTCGCGCAGGGCGTCCTTGTGGGCGCGGATCGCCGTGATCTGGGAGCCGATGTGGTAGTGCATCAGCTCGAGGCAGTCGAGCATGTCCTCGGCGCGCAGCCGCTCGACCGCCTCGACGATCTCGACCGCGGAGAGCCCGAACTTCGAGCGGTCCCCCGTCGACTCGACCCACTTGCCGGCGCCCTTGGTCGTGAGGCGCGCGCGCATGCCGATGCGCGGGCGGATGCCGAGCTCGCGGGACGTCTTGATGACGAGGTCGATCTCGCGGAAGCGGTCGATCACGATGACGGGGTTCCGGCCGAGGCGCTGGGCGAGGAGCGCGGTCTCGACGTACGCGCGGTCCTTGTAGCCGTTGCAGATGATCAGCGCGTTGGGCGTCTCGAGCAGCGCGAGCGCGACCAGGAGCTCGGGCTTGCTGCCGGCCTCCAGGCCCACGCCGAAGGGCGCTCCGTACTCGATGATCTCCTCGACGACGTGGCGCTGCTGGTTGACCTTGATGGGGTACACGCCGCGGTAGCGGCCGCGGTACCCGTACTCCTGGATCGCCCGATCGAACGCGCCGCAGAGACCCCGAACGCGGCTCGCGAGGATGTCGGAGAAGCGCACGAGGAGCGGCGCGCGCAAGCCGCGTCGCTCGAGGTCGCCGACGAGCTCGAGGAGATCGATCCCCGCGCCGCCGTCGCCGCTCCCGCGGACCTCGACGCGACCCTTGTCGTTGATGGTGAAGAAGCCCGCGCCCCAGCTTTGGACGCCGTAGAGCTCGAAGCTGTCGTGGATCGTCCAGCCGCGCATGGTGGGTGTCGATCCACCTCCTCGTGGCGCGAGGCGGGGGGGGCGCCGCGCGCCGCTCTTTATAGCTCGTTCGCACCCCCGCGCATCGAATCGGCCGGAACGCCCGCCAGCGCCAGGGACTCGCTGTGCTCCTCGCCGGTGCGGAGGTCGCGGACCTTCACCTCGCCCCGGGCGAGCTCGTCCGGGCCGATCAGGTAGGCGCGCCTCGCGCCCGCCCGATCGGCGTCCTGGAGCACGCGCTTCAGCTTCGGCCGGCCGAGCGCGAGCTCGATCGCCAGTCCCGCCCGGCGCAGGCGCTGCGCGAGGCCGATCGCGGCGGGCCGCTCCGCGTCTCCGAAGGCGTAGACGACGCCGTCCAGCTCCCTCGGAAGAGCCGGGAGGAGACCCTTCTCGCCGAGCAGCTCCGTGATCACCGCGTCGCCGAAGCCGAAGCCCACGGCGGGCAGCGACGGGCCGCCGAGCGTCTCGAGCAGGCGGTCGTAGCGGCCGCCGCCGCACAGCGCGCGCAGGGTGCCCGCGGTGTCGAACGCCTCGAACACGATGCCGGTGTAGTACGCGAGCCCGCGCACGACGGAGGCGTCGAACACGACCCAGTCGCGGCAGCCGTACGACTCGAGCAGGGCGAACAGCTCACGCAGCTCCGCGAGGGCGCGCGATCCGGCAGGCGCGAGGCGTGCCGCGTCGTCGAGGTCGCGCGCGCGGAGCGCGTCCAACACGGCCTCCGCTTCGGGCCGCCCGAGGCGCACTGCGCCGGCGGGGTCGCGGAGCAGCTCGGCCACGGCCTCGGGCCCGATCTTCGACAGCTTGTCGATCACGACGCAGAGCGGCTCGAACGCCTCTGGGCGCCCCGCGAGCGGCCCCGATCGGAGGGTCTCCTCCAGCAGGGCGCGGCTGTTCACGCGGATCTTCACGTCGCCGGAGCCGAGGCCGAGCCGTTCGAGCAGCTGGGCGATCGACGCCAGCAGCTCGGCCTCCGCGCCGACCCCCGGCTCGCCCCACACGTCCATGTTCCACTGGTAGTGCTCGCGGCGGCGGCCGCGCGTGGTGCGCTCGTAGCGCCAGTTCTGGGTGATGGCGAACCAGCGGAGCGGGAGGCGAAGGGCGCCCGCGCGCGCCATCACCATGCGCGCGATCGACGGCGTCATCTCCGAGCGCAGCGCGAGATGCCGGTCGTGGATCACGAAGTGGTAGATCTGGTCGACGATCTCCTCGCCGGCCTTGCGGATGAAGAGCTCGGCATGCTCGACGATCGGCGCATCGACCTCCTCGAAGGCGAAGCGGCGCGCCATCTCCCGGAATTGGCCGAAGAGCCAGTTCCGAACGCGCATGTCCTCGGGGTAGAAGTCGCGCGTGCCGCGCGGCGGCAGGACCTCGATCTTCGCCATCCGGGCTGCATACCACAGCCTCGCGCCGGGGGGAGCCGCGGGTGCTACAAGAACGGGTCGTCGTTGGGAGGAGACAGGCATGCGGCAGCGATCCCGGGGCATCATCGCGCTCTCGCTGGCCGGCGCGTTCGTGGCCAGCGCGTGCGGCGAGCGGAAGTCGGCGCCGGCGGCGCCGTCTGCGGCTGCCACCGCCCCTGCGCCCGCGTCCGCCCGGAGCGGCTTCCAGGCCGGCGAGTCGCCGGCAAATCTGCCGAAGGGGCTCCTGCTCGCCCTGTCGCAGTTCGAGGTCGGGCCCGACGGCAAGGTGCTCCCGAAGCCGGGCCCTGCGCGCGCCGAGATCTATCTCCGCGAGGACGGTCGCTGGAAGCAGCAGGTGCTCGAGGACCCGGACAGCAACGTGTTCCACAAGGTGCTGGTGTATGCGCCGCCCGGCGCTGCGCCGGGTCTCGTCACCCTCGGCGGGAACGCGGCGGCCGTGAAGCTGTGGCGCAAGGGCCCCTCGGGCTTCACCTCCGAGACGCTGTGGGAGACGACCTTCGGCGGGAAGCAGAACCGCATGCGAGACGCCGAGATCGGCGACCTCTATGGCGACGGCAAGCCCGCCATCGCGATCGCCACGCACGACCAGGGCGTGGTGGCGACGGTCCGCCCGAAGGAAGGTGGGGGCTTCACCGTGACGGAGCTGGACCGGGAGAAGGACACCTTCGTCCACGAGATCGAGCTCGGCGACCTCGACGGCGACGGCGTGCTCGAGGTGTACGCGACGCCGAGCGAGCCCAACCGGCTCGACGGCTCGCGGCAGGCCGGCAAGGTGGTGCGCTACGTGCCGGCGAAGGGCGAGGGACGCACGGTGGTGGCGGACCTCGGCTCGCGGCACGCGAAGGAGATCCTCGTCGGCGACGTCGACGGCGATGGGCGCGACGAGCTCTACGTCTCCGTCGAGGCCGAGACGGAGGGGGAGGGCGCGGCGCTGCGGATCAAGACGCCCGTCGAGATCCGGCGCTACGACGCCGGGACCGATCCCGCGAAGGGCGTGGTGATCGCGACGATCGACGACCGGCTCTCGCGCGTCCTCACTGCGGGTGACGTCGACGGAGACGGCAAGAAGGAGATCGTGGCCGCCACGTTTCGGAGCGGGCTCTGGCTGCTGCGTCCGGGGGCCGATCCGAAGGGTCCGTGGAAGGTGGAGTCGATCGACCGCAATTCCTCCGGTTTCGAGCACGCGGCGCTGCTGACGGATCTCGACGGCGACGGCCGCGACGAGCTCTACGTGGCGAGCGACGACCAGGGCGAGCTACGCCGCTACGTGTGGACACCGAAAGGTGTGACACTGGAAGTGATCGCGACGCGGCCGGTGAAGAGCTCGGCCTTCGTGTGGAACATCACACCGGTGCCGGCGGAGCTCGTGCGGTAGCCGCCCGATCGCTCGGCCGTCGGACCCGGTCCCGTCCCGGAGTCGGAGCCGGAGTCGCTTGCCGTCCCGCGCTGCTTCGGGCACGCCACCGACTCCGACCGCGCGCGCGGCGGAGCGGACAGGGGGTGCCCCCGGCCAGAGCAACCGGGACCTGAAGGCAACTCCGACTCCGGCTCCGCTCCGCGCCCGGGCGCTAGCGCGCGAGGGAGAGCATTGCGGTCGTGGCGACTTCGATGCAGGTGGACATGTTCCGGTCGAGGTCGATGGCGGAGGGGCCGGGCCAGGGGGTGCGGTCGCTGACGACGCAGATGCAGCCAGCGCGGAGGCCGAAGAGGCTCGCGAGGGTCAGGATCGCCCCCGATTCCATCTCGCAGTTCAGCACGCCGGCGGACTGCATCTCGCGGATGCGGGTCTCCTGGGCGGGTGTCCAGTAGCCGCGGAAGCTCATCGATTCGAGCCGGCCCCCGGCGCCCTCGATCGCGTTCCGGGCGTAGAAGGCGTCGAGGGACCAGGTGATCCCGGCGTGGGCTGGCGCACGTGCCGCGCGCGCGGCCTCCACCAGGGCGCCCACCACGCGCCAGTCCGCGACGGCCGGGTACTCGGGCACCACGTAGCTGCGGGTGGTGCCGTCGTCCCGGACGGCGCCCGTCGTGATCACGAGGTCGCCGAGCGCGAGGGAGGGGGAGAGCCCGCCGCTGTTGCCGATGCGCACATAAGTATGGGCGCCGAGCTTCGCGAGCTCCTCGATCAGGATCGCGGTGCTCGGGGCGCCGATTCCCGTGGAGGCCGCCGACAGGGGCACGCCGTTGCGCTCCCCCGTCACGATCCGGTACTCCCGAACGTTGCAGACCTCGCGGATCCCCTTCCAGGACGCGGAGATACGGGCGACGCGAGCGGGGTCGCCGCACAGGAACACGTGCGGGGCGACGTCGCCCGGCCGGCAGCCGGTGATGGGCTGGGCATCGGACACGGGGGCGCAGCGTAGCCGCGCGAGCGCAGCCGGCTCAAGTTTTGGCGGGGCAGCCCGACCCTGGCGGGAGCGTCCGGCTCCGGCCGTGACGCCGGGGCCCGGCCGGGGCAGGCGGGGGGTCGGCTTGTCAGCCCTGGGGGCCCGGGCTATGGGTGCCGTTCCCGCCCGGCCGGGCCGGGCGCCGGACGTCCGGTCCACCCCCCAGATCACGCCCCCGCGGGCACGGGAGCCTCGTGGCGAAAGCCCTCATCATCACAGAGAAGCCCAGCGTCGCTCGCGACATCGCGGCGGCCCTCGGCGGGTTCCAGGACCACGACGGCTGGTGGGAGGGCGAGAGCTACGTCCTGACCTTCGCGGTCGGCCACCTCTTCGAGCTGCTCGAGCCCGAGGACGTGGACCCGAAGTACAAGCGGTGGCTGCTGGACGACCTCCCGATCCTCCCCGAGAAGTTCGAGTTCAAGCCGAAGGCGGGACAGGCGGAGCGCATCCGCACGCTCAAGAAGCTGATCCAGCGCGAGGACGTGACCGAGCTCGTGAACGCCTGCGACGCCGGGCGCGAAGGCGAGCTGATCTTCCGCGAGATCGTGAAGCACTTCGGGAGCACGAAACCCGTCCGCCGGCTCTGGCTCCAGTCGATGACCGACGACTCGATCCGTGACGGCTTCACGCGGCTGCGGAGCGGCGCCGAATTCGAGGGTCTCGGCGACGCAGCGGAGTGCCGGGCCTATTCCGATTGGCTGATCGGCATGAACGCAACGCGTGCGCTCACCAAGCGACTCAAGGGGCGCAAGGAGAAGACCGCGTGGTCCGCGGGCCGGGTGCAGACCCCGACCCTCGCGCTCCTCGTCGAGCGCGAGCTCGAGGTGCTCGCGCACGTGCCCCGGGCCTATTGGCGCGTGCTCGGGACGTTCGAGCACGAGGGCCAGACCTACGCCGGCACCTGGTTCGACCCCGGCTTCGAGGCGGGCGGCGACGACGAAGCGCGCGACGATCGGATCTTCGACGAGGCGCGCGCACGCGCGATCGTCGCGGCGGTCGTGGGCAACGCCGGGAGCGCCGCCGAGACGCGCAAGCCGTCGCGGGAGTCGGCGCCGCCCTTGTTCGACCTGACGAGCCTCCAGCGCGAGGCGAACCGCCGCTTCTCGTGGTCGGCGAAGCGGACCCTCGGCGCCGCGCAGCGCTGCTACGAGCAGCACAAGATCCTGACCTACCCGCGCACCGACTCGCGCTGCCTCCCGACGGACTACCGCGATGTGGTCGACCGCGTCCTCGCGTCGTTCGCCGGCGCCGCGCGCCACGAGGCGCCGGTCGCCATGGCCGAGTACGCCACCGCCGCGGCGCAGCTCCAGCGGGCAGGCCTCCAGAACGACGCCCGCATCTTCGACAACGCCGGTGTGTCGGACCACTTCGCGATCATCCCGACCGGCACGCTGCCGACCGCGTCGCTCTCGGGTGACGACCGCCGGCTCTTCGATCTCGTGACGCGGCGCTTCCTCGGCGCGTTCTATCCCGCGGCGCTCTGGATGCGCGTGGAGCGCACCACGGAGGTCGCGGGCGAGCACTTCCGCACGCGTGCGCGCGCGCTCCAGGAGCCCGGGTGGCGCGCGGTGCTCGCGATGGAGGCCGAGGAGGACGAGGCGGTGCTGCCGCCCCTCCGCGCGGGCTCCGACGACGTGTCGGGCGTGCCCGTGCGCGCCCCGGCCGCCGAGGCCTCGGCGGAGGAGACGAAGCCGCCCGCACGGATCACGGAGGCGCGGCTCCTCTCGCTCATGGAGAACGCCGGGCAGCAGATCGAGGACGAGGACCTCGCCGCGGTCCTCCACGAGAAGGGCATCGGAACGCCCGCGACGCGCGCGGACATCATCGAGAACCTGATCGGCAAGGGCTACTCGGTCCGGGTCGGGAAGGCGCTGCGGCCGACCGTGAAGGGCATCCGGCTGATCGACATCCTGAAGAGGATCCACGTGGACCGCCTCGCGTCGCCCGCGCTCACGGGCGAGATCGAGACGCACCTGCTCGACGTGGAGCGCGGCCGCCGCGCCGCGTCGGACTACATGGGCGAGATCGCGGACTACGCGCGCGAGATCGTGGACCGCGCGCGGAACTTCGAGTTCGACGAGGTCTATCCGGATCGTGACCCGCTCGGCGCCTGCCCGCGCTGCGGCAAGCCGGTCTACGAGCGGTCCTGGTTCTATCGCTGCATCGAGGAGCCGGACGCGCCGGAGGACCAGGTGTGCCCGCTCCGCTTCTGGAAGGACACCTCCGGCCGCTACATCGATCGCGCGTCGGTGGCCGCGCTGATCCGGGACGGCCGGACCGGCGTGCTCGACGGGTTCACCGCGCGCGACGGCCGCACCTACCGCGGCCGGCTCGAGCTCGACCGCGAGACGTGGAGCGTGAAGGTGCGCTCCGAGGGCTGGGCCGAGGGCGAGAACGCCAACGCCAACCCCGAGTACGAGGTGAACACCGAGCCGCTCGGCCGCTGCCCGCGCGAAGAGGACTGCAAGGTGATCGAGTCCTCCACCCATTTCATCTGCGAGCGAAAGCTGAAGGAAGAGCAGAACGGGAAGGACGACTCGCTGCCGAAGAGCTGCGGCTTCCAGCTGCCGCGAACGGTGTGCAAGCGGGAGATCACGCGCGAGGAGGCCCTGGTCTACCTCTCCACGGGTCGCACCGAGCTCCTCACCGACTTCACGTCGCGCTTCGGCCGCCCCTTCTCGGCCACCCTCGTACTGAAGGAGACCGGGCGGCACGGCTTCGAGTTCCCGCCCCGCGCCCCGCGCGCGGCAAAGGGGGCGGCGCCCGCAGTCGAGGGCGATGCCGCAACGCCCGGCGCCCGGCCGTCGAACGGCGAAGCCGCCCCGGCGCGCCCCCGTCGCGCGGCGCGCGCGCGCGGCAAGGCCGCGGCGGCCGACGCCGAGGCCGGTCCGTCCGAAGCCGCTCGTCCGAAGGCGGCGGCGAAGAGCGGACGCCGCACTGCGTCAGCGAAGCCGTCACGCGCTGGTGCCACCCGCGGCGCACGCCGCGGAGCGGGCGACCCGAAGAGCTGATCCGCGCGCCCCGTCCGGTCCGCTCGGGGCCCCGTGATTTCTCACGGGTCGTCAGAAATCCGTTGTGTTCCACTTGGCTTCCTGGGTATAACTGCCGCTGCCTGATGGGGGCCGGGTCCGACGCCCGCGCGCGTGCGCCTCGCGAGAGCCGCCCGCGCGCATCCAAACGGATCCCTCACCCCGTTGCGCGTGCTTGTGTCGGGTCGTCTCGTGTCGGGTTCTCTCGGTCTCGAAGGGGGAAAGCGCGGCGGGCGTTCGGGCCCTCCACGCATCAACGAGCAGGGAGGGGTCATGGGCGGAGTTTCCGCGGCTCGGCGTGGCGCATTCATCCATCGGGTGGTCGTCGGGGGGGCGCTGGGTGCGTTGACGCTCGGGTTGGGGAGCGCGCGGCCCGCCGCCGCGATCGAAGCGTTGGATGGACGGCTCCAGGCGCACGGCTACTTCGAAGAGCAGATCCGCGCGATCTCCAAGAACTTCAACCAGAACCTCGACCTGACGCAGTGGTACAACATCTTGAACCTCGAGCTCGAGGCCGACATCCTCGGCCAGGACTCGCTCGGGCCGCTCAGCGCGCTCTCCGCGTACGTCCGAGTCGAGGTCCGCTACGACTGCGTGTGGACCCGGGCCTGCGGGCTGTTCAGCTCGGCCGACGTGTTCGGGGATCGCGCGGGCAAGCTTCCGCCGCGCCTCGGGGACGCGGAAGCGAAGACGTTCGCGGGCGCGATCGAGACCGGTCCGACGACCGAGCGGCTCGGCGCCAACCGCAACGTCGCGCTCACTGCCCCGGTCGCGGGCTCCGGGCGCCGCGTCGGGAGCCTGGCCACCGTGGACGGCTTCTCCACGCTGTTCGGCCAGAAGGGTTTCGACGGCCAGCTCGGCACGTTCGACGATCCCGCGCAATACACCTTCAACACGTACCGCGACTTCCGGTTCGCGATGCGGAAGATCGCCGGCCCGCAGGACGGCATCGCGACGCAGACGCTCGGCCCCTGGCTCCCCAAGAACCACATCAGCCCGATCGGCACGCTCCGGGACGTCGCGAACCCGTTCCGCGGGACCGCCGGCGTGGCGACGATCGGGTGCAACCCGTTCACCACGAATCCAGCCCTCGGAGACTGCAATCCGATCGTTCCCAACCAGACGTCGCTGACGACCGCGATCTACGGCAACACAGGGAGCGCCGCGCTGCCGTTCCGCCCCGCGCCGATCGTGGGCAACCTCCAGAACAACAACGAGTTCAACGCCCAGGGCATCTACTACCCGAGCCAGGGGCTCCAGCGCTGGCTGCGGAGCGGCAACGGGGGGAACTTCGACCAGAACTTCTCCCAGAACGAGCTCGCCTGGAATCGCGGCGCGTCCCAGACGCAGACGAAGGAATTGAAGGAGGCGTACCTCGACAGCGAGTTCTTCGACGGCCAGCTCTTCCTGCGGACGGGCAAGCAGGACATCGTCTGGGGCAAGACGGAGCTCTTCCCGACCACCGACCAGTTCAACCCGCGCGACCTCGCGCTCTCCACGCTGTCGAGCCTCGAGGAGTCGCGCGTCTCCCAGTGGGCGGTGCGCGCCATCCTCTCGCTCTACAACATCGGCCCGCTCGAGGACGTCCGGATCGAGGGCGCAGTGGACCTCGACACCTTCGAGCCCGACGACCTCGGCAAGTGCGGCGAGCCCTACGCCGCGAACCCGGTCTGCGACAAGGCCTACGGCCTCTTCGCGCACGGCGCGAGCGGCGTTGCCATCGCCGGCGAGCAGCGGCCTCCGCACTGGTGGGACGATGCGAAGGGCCTCCAGGGCGGCGCGCGGATCGAGTTCCGCTGGGACCGCTTCAGCTTCGCGATCGTGGACATCTACAGCTACAACCGGCTGCCCAACACGAAGCGCATCTGGACCTACTCGCGCAACGTCGACCCGCTCTCGGGCCGCCCCCGTCGCGGCGAGTCCACCGGACCCTGCCCGTCGGCCAACGTGACCGTCAGCATCGTGAACCAGCCCCTCGCACCGGACTGCCTCGGCGTGAATCCCTTCTCGAGCACGACGATCGCGGGCACCGCCGGGACGACGAACACCGCGTTCCAGAACGACGTCCTCAACAACGCCAGCGTGAACCAGCAGATCTACGCGATGATCTGCTCGACGACCGTCGGCTTCTCCGCGCTCGACCGTTCGGCCTGCGCGCAGAGCGTGTTCAACAGCACGGCGGTGGTGAGCGGCTTCCCGATCGCGGGCCTGCTCGGCGCGCTCTTCGCGGGCAACGGGTTCCTGAACAGCGCGATCGTTCCCACCCTTGCGCCCTTCGCGCTCCCGCTCGTCGCGCTCAACAACGATCCGCTCGACATCACGCCCGGGAGCACGGGCGCGCTGTCGAGCCTCCTCTCGGTGCAGCAGGAGGCGCTGCTCGGCTGCGGGCCCTACTACGCCACCAATTGCGACGCGCAAGGGGTCGACCTCCTGAACGCCGAGGCGAGCGCGATCACTCAGTCCTGGGTCGGCTTCGAAGGAACCGTGAAGGGATGGGACGCGGGGAACACCGCGGTCGCGCAGCCGGGAACCGTGGGCTTCCTCGGCGGCAGCCCGTGCACCCGGAACTACGGCGGCAAGTTCCGCGTCGTGGTGCTCCCGGGCTGCCGCGGCCCGACGTACAACAGCGCGAGCTTCGGAGGCGCCAACGACTACGCCCTGAACGTCGACGGCAATCCGAACGTCGGGTACGACCCGTCCTTCGCGGGCAACCCGAACGGGTACGCCCTCGCTGGCCAGCCGCTGACCGGCCAGCCCTTCGTCTCCGAGATGGCCGGCCTGTCGTGGAACTTCATGGTGGTGCTGATCGCGCAGTCTCCGGACTGGGACCGCCAGCCTCCCGCCACCGCGAGCCTCACGTCCTGCTCGCTGCGCGCGCCCCAGTTCTGCGACAACGTGCAGAGCTTCCTGACGGTCACCGGTCTCGAGCGCCCCAACCTGCGCGCCGCGGGCAACGGGACGTTCGGCCGGCGCGACTTCGTGTGGCACTCCGGCGGCGAGGTCGTCCTCGAGTACCAGAAGCGCAACATCCTCGGCTTCTCGATGGACTTCGCCGAGGACGTGACGAAGTCGAACTGGGGCATCGAGGCGGCGTGGATCCAGGGCCTGCCGTTCAACTTCAACGACCGGAAGAACAACACGGGCAACGCCGATACCTTCAACCTCACGGTCTCGATCGACCGGCCGACGTTCATCAACTTCCTCAACGCGAACCGGACGTTCTTCTTCAATTGGCAGCTCTTCTTCCAGTACATCGACGGGTACACCCACAACTTCACGGTCACGGGTCCGTGGAACTTCCTCGGCACCTTCACGGTCAGCACGGGCTACTTCCAGGACCGACTGCTGCCGGCCGTGACGTTCATCTACGACGTGGAGTCGAACTCGGGAGGCGCGCTGCCGCAGGTCCAGTATCGGTTCACGGAGAACTTCTCGGCGACGTTCGGCTTCACCTTCTTCTTCGGCCGGTCCCAGTACTACGACATGCCGATCAACCCGATCGGCACCGCCGGCGTGCAGGAGGGGACGGGCGCGTACAAGGTGGGCACGGAGCAGGGGCTTTCCGTCGTCCGCGACCGCGACGAGGTGTTCCTCAAGCTGCGTTACACGTTCTAGCTAGTCACTCGAGCTCGGCGAGCGCGCTGCGGCGGGCGGCGCGCTCACCACGCACCAGGGGTGTCGATGCGTGCTCTGCAGACCCGCCTTGCCTCGTTCCTTCCGCTCGCTCTCGCAGTGTTCGTATTCTGCTGGCCTGCCACGGCCCTCGCCGTCGAGGCGTTCGACGGCCGGGTTCAGCTGCACGGCTACTTCGAAGAGCAGCTCCGGACCATCTCCGACGACTTCGACCACGACGGCTTCTACCTGAGCCAGTGGACGAGCATCCTGAACCTCGAGCTCGAGACCGACTTCGCGCCCAACGGGTGGGGACCCTTCTCGCTGATCCAGGGCTATACGCGTCTCGAGTTCCGATACAACTGCGTGTACACCAAGCTGTGCGGACTTTCACAGCCCTATACGCTGTACGGTGACCGAGCGGACCGAGCGGCGAAGAACTTCACGAACGGCAAGACGAGCGGATTCACCGGCATCCTGCCCAACCCCGTCGAACCCTCGAGGCACGCACAGCCGGACCGGCGCCTCGGCACCCTGATCGAGATCCCGCCCTTCGATGCCCTCGCGGGCCTCGGCGGAGCCGCGGGGCAGGCTGCGGTCCAGCGCACGCTCGGTCCGATTCTCGATCAGGAATACGCGGTGAAGAACTTCGGCGGGACGCTCGGTCCGGGCACGCTGGCGCTCGGACCTTGGAACACCGGCGTCACGATCCACCCGAACGGTCAGCTCGCGCGCAGCCCGAACGTGACGCAGCCGCTCCCCATGCGGCCGCTCGTGCCGTCGCGCGAGACGTATCAGGGCGGGCCGCTGGGCCTCTACATCCCGAGCGAGATGCTGCGCGAAGAGAAGGGCAAGTTCGGGAAGTTCGACCAGAACTTCTCCCAGAACGAGCTCGCGTGGAACTATGGGGCGAGCCAGGACGAGCACGAGCTGAAGGAGGGGTACCTCGATCTCGAGATGCTGGACGGGCAGCTCTGGTTCCGGCTCGGCAAGCAGAGCATCGTGTGGGGCAAGACGGAGCTCTTCCGCACCACCGACCAGTTCAACCCCGTCGACATCGGGCTCACCACGCTCGGGAGCCTCGAGGAGACGCGCATCTCCCTCTGGGCGGCGCGCGCGATCTACTCGCTCTACGACGTCGGTCCGTTCGAGGACGTCCGGATCGAGGGGGCGGTGAACTTCGACCAGTTCGAGCCCACCGACCTCGGGCGCTGCGGCGAGCCCTACACCGTGTGGCTCGTCTGCGGCAAGTCGTTCGGGCTCGTGGCGCACGGCATCGTCGGGACGGGCCTGGCCGGCGAGGTCCGGCCGCCGGACCCCTGGAACGACGTGAAGGGTCTCGAGGGCGGCATGCGCGTCGAGTTCCGCTGGGACCGGTTCAGCTTCGCCCTCACGGACTTCTACGGCTACAGCGACAATCCGACCGTCCACAACTTCAACGCCTACTCGCGCCGGGTGGATCCGATCACGGGCCATCCGCTCGACACGCAGGGCCAGCCGTTCGGGCCGAACCCGAACAACATCACGCCCACCACGCCCGCGGAGCAGCAGCGGCTCGCGGCGCAGGCGCTGAATTTGAACCCGCTGAACCGCCAGATCTTCGACGTCGCCTGCGGCGTGACCTTCGGCTTCATCAACGTCGCGAACATCGATCTCAGCAAGGAGTGCGCGCTCACGGTCTTCAACAGCCAGGCGGTGGTCACGGGGGTCGGGTCGGTCGCTCGCGCGCTCGGGTTCGCGCTCGGGAATTTCCAGGGGAGCGGGCAGGTCGTGCTGAACGCGGTCCTCACCACGATCAACCCCGCGCTGGTTCCGCTCGCACCGACGCTGGCGCAGCTGAACGCGGACCCGAACGACGGTGGCCCGGGGACCTTCGGCCTGGTGAGGGTCCTGACCGCACAGCAGCAGGCCCTCCTCGGCTGCGGCCCCTTCTACGGCACCGTCTGCACGAGCTCCGTGGGAGGTGTGTCCGCAGGCCTCGATCTCTACAACTCCGAGGCCAGCGTCCTCCTCCAGCGGTTTCCGATGTTCGAGCAGGCGCCGGATGGGACGCGCGGGCCGGTGGCGACCCGACTCGTGAACGGAAGGCCCTACACGCTGCCCGGCGCAGGCGGCCCCAACACGACGCTCGGCCGCCCGTACGACCCGCGCGTGGACGGCTGCGTGGCCCCTGGAATCGACGGCGCGGCGCCGGCCGGCTACTGCAGCGCGCTCGGACAGCACGACATCCAATTCGATCCGCTGTCGGGCGACTTCCTCGGAAATTTCACCAGCGAGCTGGACGCCCTCTCGTACAACCTCCTCCAGACGCTCACGATCCTCGACTTCGCCGGGGGCACGGACCCCGACTGCCAGATCGCAAACCCGACGACCTGCAGCCTCGTGCGCGCGCTCTTCGGGCTCGCCGGCACGCAGCGGCCGGAGCTGTACGCCGCGGGCAACGGCCGCTTCGGACGCCGTGACTTCGTGTGGTCGTCCGGCACCGAGATCGAGCTGACCTACCACAAGCGCAACGTTCTCGGCTTCGCGATGGACTTCGCGGAAGACGCGACGAAGACGAACTGGGGCGTCGAGGCCACCTGGGTGAACGGCGAGACCTACGCGAACGCGAAGCGGCTCTCGGGCTACAGCACGAACGACACCTTCAACCTGACCGTGTCGGTGGACCGTCCGACGTTCATCAACTTCCTGAACGCGAACCGCACGTTCCTCTTCAACACGCAGTGGTTCGTGCGGTACATCGAGGGGTACGAGCGGGGGGGCGTCTTCGCGGTGAACGGGCCGTGGTCGCTGCTGGGCACGGCCACCGTCTTCACGGGCTACTTCCAGGACCGGCTGCTGCCCGCCCTCACCGCCGTCTACGACCTGCGCTCGAACTCCGGGGCCGGCCTGATGAGCCTCACCTACCGGTTCAGCGAGGTCTTCTCGGCGAGCTTCGGCATGGCGACCTTCTTCGGGAAGCCGGAGGGCGTGCGCATCCCGCTGCAGCAGGCGCTCGTCGGGAACAACGGCCGGGGCTTCCGGCCGGGCGTGAAGTACGACGGTCTCTCGGCGATCTCCGAGATGGACCAGTTCTCCTTCACCCTTCGCTACACCTTCTAGAGTCGCGGTGCGCCGGCCGGGCCGGCCGCCCAGATCAACGCCCCTGGGAGAGCGCAGCCGTGTTCGTCATGTTGCGCAGGTTCTGCCCGGGCAACGGCACGGACACGAGGTCGTAGGATTCGCGGCGCCACCCGGTGCCCCCTTCCTCCGCGGTGTAGAAGGCCGCGGCCACGGGATCGAACACCAGCGCACGGCTGCCGTCGGGCCACGCCGGATAGTCGGCCCGGTCGCCGCTGAAGCGGTGCACGAGGATCCCCACGTCCTGGAGGAGGCCGTCGGAGCGCCGCGAGATCCAGTAGAGGGGCTGCTGCGTCTGCCAATCCACGTAGACGGTGACCCGGCGCGTGTCGTCGCGCTCGCTCCGCGCGCGGCCCTCGATCACGACGGCGTGTCGGATGTCCCAGCGGTCGCTCGCCACCGACAGGCCGCTCGGCCCGAAGTTCCGCTCGGGGTTCTGGGGATAGCCGACGCTCTCGGCGTTCAGAGGCGCGATCACGTCCCGCTCGCCGAGCAGCTTCCATTCGAACGCGTTCGGGCGGAGCGCGAGCCCCGTGAATCCGCGCCGCATGTTCTCGGACATCGCGCTCGAGAGGCCGGAGTTCGGCGAGATCGATCCGGAGACGCCGTATTCCGAAGCGCCGAACGGGATCGGGCTTCCACCGCCGTCGGCCTGGACCGTGTAGCGGGGCATGAACACGCCGTTGATCCACGTCGTCGCCGCGCGCCGCGGCTTCCGCATGGTTGGCACGTACACGAACGTGTCGTCGGCTTCGCTGTACTGCTCCTGGGTTCCGGCCGGCCGCAGCTGCCGCCACGCGAGGTGGCGCACGTTCGTCGGCTCGTCGAACCGGCCGCCCGCCACCCAGTTGGTGTCCTTCGCCTCGGGCATCGCGTGGTCGCTCGCCGCGAGATCGGCGCGGTGGCCGGTCTGCAGCAGGAAGAACGAGCCCTGGTAGGTCTCGACGGCGCCGACGCGGCTCGGGAAGTCGGTGAGCCGGAACTTCCCGACGGGGCCGGAGCCGCGGTTGCGCATCTCGAGGTTCCACGCCCAACGCACGGCGGCGTCGGGCGCGGTCGGATCGATCGACTCGGGCGGGAAGGGCAGACCGGCGACGTAGTTCTCGAGGTTGCCCGCGTCGTCGAGCTTCGCCTGGCCGGCATACTTCTGCGTGGCCTCCTCGTAGGTCGCCGACGCCGGATAGCGCCGGTGGCAGCCCCCGAGGAGCATGCGCATGCCTTCGAAGAAGAAGACGTCGCGGTGCTGCCAGATCTCGTCCGGCAGGAGCGGCCGCAGCGCCATCAGGGCGCCTTCGGTGAGGACCATGCCCTCGCGGAACTGGCCCGCCTCCGCATCGACCTTGACGTCGTTCGCGTCGCGAGGGGTCGTGAGCGAGACCGGGGGGCAGATGTTCGCCGGCGGCAGCCCGGCGCCAGCGCGTCCCGGAGCGGCGGCCAGGCAGGCGAGCGAGAGGAGAAGGGGGCGCGACGTTCGGTGCACGGCGTCTCCGTCGGGTGGGCTTGCACTATGCTAGCGGTCCGAAGGGGACCTCGAATGGCCCGCAGATCGATCGGCTTCCCGCTCACGATCGGGATCGTCCTCTCGCTCCTCGCCATCGCGCTGCTGGTGGCGTGGCAGATCCTCGTGGTCGGGGACCTCCGGCCCGTCGCCGAGGGCCTGACGGCCGTCTCCTGGGTGCTCCTCATCCTCGGGACGCTCTTCTTCTCCCTGATCATCCTCGGTCTCGGGCTCCTGTGCGCGTGGCTGATCCGGGAGATGCGGCACAACCAGCGACAGCAGGCCTTCCTCGACGCGGTGACCCACGAGATGAAGACGCCCCTGGCGTCGCTGCGGCTCTACCTCGACACGCTCTCCGTGCACGATCCGAGCCCCGCCCAGCGGCAGGAGTTCCTCACGCGCATGGCGGACGACGTCGAGCGGCTCGACCGCACCGTGCACCAGGTGCTCGCTGCCGCGCGCGCGGAGGAGCGCCCGCGCGACGCGCGCCGCGAGTCGGTCGAGCTCGGCCCGCTCCTTCAGCGCTGCGTCGAGGAGATCCGGACCCGGCATCGTCTTCCGGAGAGCGCGTTGCGGCTCGAGCCCGTGCCCTGGCTCGGCGTGCGGGGCGACGCGGGGGAGCTCGCCCTGGTGTTCCGGAACCTGCTCGAGAATGCGGTGAAGTACTCCGAGCCGCCGATCGACGTGCGCGTGGCGGTGGCCGCGGGCGCAGACGGCAGGGTGCGCATCGAGATCGCGGACCGCGGGATCGGGATCCCGCGCGAAGAGCTCCGCAAGATCTTCCAGCGCTTCTATCGGGCGGGACGCGACGTGCAGCGGACGGCGGGTCTCGGGCTCGGTCTGTTCATCGTGCGCAATCTCGTGCGACGCCAGGGTGGCCGCGTCGTGGCGCGCAGCGAGGGATCGGGCCGCGGGAGTCGCTTCTTGGTGTCGCTCCGCGCGGCGGAGCTGCGGGGCAGCGCGGACGCCGGCGCGCGCCGCGGAGCCGCGGTGGCGCATCCCTGATGTCGCGGATCCTCGTCGTCGAGGACGAGACCCACCTCGCCGAGGGTCTCGAGTTCAACCTGGCCGCGGAGGGCCACACGGTCGAGCTCGTGGCGGACGGCCGGGCCGCAGCCGATCGCCTCGCGGACGCATCGCGTCCGCTCGACCTCGTGATCCTCGATCTCATGCTGCCCGGGCTTCCGGGCTACGAGGTGGCCCGCCGCGCACGCGCTGCGGGGAACTACGTCCCGATCCTGATCCTCACCGCGAAGGACGATGCGGCCGACGTCGTGCGCGGGCTGGAGGAGGGCGCGGACGACTACCTGACGAAGCCGTTCCGCCTCGAGGAGCTCTTCGCGCGCGTCCGCGTGCTCCTGCGCCGGCGCCGCTGGGACGGTGTGGCGCCCGACGGCGAGGGGCCGCGCACCGTCCAGTTCGGGGACGTGACCGTCCACTTCGACCGCTTCGAGCTCGAGACGCCGCGTGGGACGCTCCGCCTCACCACGCGCGAGGCCGGGCTGCTGCGCGCGCTGATCGACCGGGAGGGCGAAGCCGTGCCGCGCGGCGAGCTGCTCGAGACGGTCTGGGGCCTGCGGCCGGACACGCAGACGCGCGTCGTCGACAGCTTCGTGGTGCGCCTGCGCCGCTACGTCGAGCCCGACCCGACCCGGCCGCGGCACATCGTGTCGGTGCGCGGCCACGGCTACCGGTTCGTGCGCTGATTGCGGCCCGTCTGGAGGGCGACGCCAGGCTGTGGAACCCTCTGGCCGTGCCCTCCAAGAAGCGGACCGTCGGCGAGCTGATGAACCCGGACGTCGTGTGCCTCGCGCCGGAGACCACCGTGCGGGAGGCCGAAGAGCTGCTCGTGCGGCGGCAGGTGAGCGGCGCGCCGGTCGTCGATCCGGGCGGGCGCCCCATCGGCGTGGTGTCGCACCGCGATCTCGTGAAGCACCAGGTGGCGCGGGCCACGGCCGGCGAGAGCGGTCGCTTCTACAGCGACGTGGACGACTACCAGGAGATCGCCGACGTCCGGATCGACCGCTCGGACACGCCGGTCTCGGAGCTGATGAGCGCCGAAGTCTTCAGCGTGACGCGCGACACGGGCGTCTCCGTCGCGGCGAACATCATGCGCGAACGCCGCATCCACCGTCTCCTCGTCACCGAGCGCGGCCGTCTCGTCGGAGTCGTGACGTCGCTCGACCTCCTCCTGGTCGTCGAGGAGCGGGGCTGAAGCGACCCCATCGGCCGGCCTCTGCCCCTTGTGACATCCGGGCCGGCCGTGCCACCCTGCGGGAGTGCCCGACGCGCTCCGCATGCACGTCCATCCGTCGCTGCGCGAACCGGCCCTGCTCCTCGCGTTCGACGGCTGGAACGACGCCGGTGAGGCGGCGACGTCGGCGGCGCGCTTCGTGTCCGACGCGCTCGCCTGTGTTCCGCTCGCGGAGCTCGACCCCGAGGAGTTCTACGACTTCACGGTGCGCCGCCCGTGCGTACGCCAGGGACCGGACCACGTCCGGCGCATCGAGTGGCCCGCGAGCGAGTTCCGCTTCGGCGCGATCGATCCGATGCGCGACGTCGTGGTCGGCATCGCGGCGGAGCCCCATCTTCGCTGGCGTCGGTACTGCGATCTCGTCCTCGGGCTCGTCGCGACGCTCCGCATCCGGCGCGCAGTGCTGCTCGGGGCGTATCTCGCCGACGTCGTCTACTCCCGTCCCGTCGGCGTGACGGGCTTCGCGAGCTCCGAGCGCGAGCTCGCGCGCCTCACCGTGCAGCCGTCGGGCTACGAGGGCCCGACCGGCATCGTGGGCGTGCTCGCGGACCGCCTCCAGGCGGACGGCGTCGAGGTCGTGAGCCTGTGGGCGGGCCTGCCCCACTACATCACGGCATCGCCGAACCCGCGCGGGGCGCTCGCGCTGGTGAAGAAGATCACGGAGTGCCTGGCCTTCCGCGTGGACGAGACGCCGCTGGTGAAGGACGCCGCGGAGTTCGAGGAGCGCATCGCGGCCATGGTCGCGGCCGACCCGGAGCTCTCGGACTACGTGCGCGAGCTGAAGCGCCGCGAGTTCGCGCAGTAGGTCGCGTCTTGCGCGTCGGCGGAGGGGCCGGGAGTGGGTCAGCTCCCGCCTCCTTCGGTTCGGCGCGACGATCACTTCTGCGCGCTCGCCGTCGGTGGGCGCCTCACAGGCGTCGGCGTGAGCTGACCCACTCCCGGCCACGCGGCGCGGAGGCGCGCGTCGGCTTTCTCGGAGCCGGATCCGAACGAAGGCAAATTGCTCGTCGGGCGCTGCGGTCGTTCAACCCCCGAGTATGGAATTGGAGGCTGTTGAAAACGGAAGTCTTTCGGTCCGGACAGCGTCCAATTCCATGCGGAAGCCGGCGGCTACGGCAACCCACGTGGGGCTACCAGCCTCGACTCCGATCCGAATCCGAAGAAGCCGACGCGCACCTCGCGGCAGCGTGGCCGGGGGTGGGGCATGGCCCGCCGACGCCTGTGAGGCGCCCACCGACACCGAAGGGTTACACAGGTCCAACGCGCCGAACCGAAGGAGGCGGGCCATGCCCCACCCCCGGCCCCACCAAGCGACGTGGAAGGAGGCCTAGACCTCGATCGATTCCTCGATCAGCATCACCGGGATGCCGTCGTCCACCACGTAGAGGACCTTGCCGTCCTTGCGGAGCAGGCCCTCGGTGATGGGCTTCGTGACGGGCTCGCCGCCGCGGTTCTTCAGCTTCTGGGCCGACACACGCTGGTTCAGGCTCGCCAGCAGATCGCTCGGGGCGGGCGAGAGCGGCTGTCGGGTCTCGGGGCACACGAGGATCTCGAGCAGGTCGGCTGCAATGGGCACGGCGTGTTCCCTCCTAGCGCAGCAGCGACGACGAATAGTCGAGGATGCGCCGCGCGACGATGAGCTGGTTGATCTGCTGGGTTCCTTCGTAGATGTCGTTGATCTTGGCGTCCCGCATCCACTTCTCCACGAGAAGCTTCTGCGAGTAGCCGAGCGGTCCGAGGATCTCCACCGCCTTCTGCGTGATCTTGGTGACCGCGAGCCCCGCCTTCGCCTTCGCCATCGAGGCTTCGAGGTTGTTGCGCTTGCCGTGGTCCATCATCTTCGCAGCGCGCCAGGTGAGCAGCCGCGCGGCCTGGAGCTCGGCCTCCATGTCGACGACGTCGCGCTCGATCGCGGTGCGCTCGTGCGCCGCGGCGTCGTAGCGGATGCGCACGCCCTGACGTTCGAGCTCCTCCTTCAGGAAGTCCAGCGCCGCGCGTCCCACGCCGACCGCCATCGCGGCGACGATCGGCCGGCTCGCGTCGAAGGTCGCCATCGCGCCCTTGAATCCCTTGTCGCCGGCCTGCATCGGGTTGGCCTTCTTCACCTCCGCGCTGCCCAGCAGGTTCTCCTTCGGGATGCGGCAGTTCTCGAAGACGAGCGTCGCGGTGTCGGACACGCGGATGCCGAGCTTGCGCTCGAGGCCCACGAGCTTCATGCCCGGCGTCTTCGCAGGCACGACGAACGACTTGATGCCGCCGCGGCCCGCGCTCTTGTCGAGCGTCGCCCACACCACGACGAAGCCGCCTTCGATCGTGGACGCGCCTTCGCCGGCCGTGCAGAAGATCTTCGTGCCGTTCAGCACCCACTCGTCGCCGTCGAGCGTCGCGGTGGTCTGGATCGCCGCCGCGTCGGAGCCCGCGCCCGGCTCGGTGATCGCCATCGCGCCCCACTTCGGCTCACCCTCGCGGAAGGGAGCGAGGAACCTCACCTTCTGCTCGCTGGTGCCCGCGGCCGCCACGGCGGAGCCGCCGAGCGCGGGGCTCGGGATGCGCAGGTAGAGCCCGGCGTCGCCCCAGCAGAGCTCCTCGGCCTGCACGCACACCTGCACGAAGCCGTCGTTCTCGCCGGTCCAGCTGCCGCCCATGCCCTGCCTGCCGCGCTCCCACATGAAGCGCACGAACTCCCACGGCATCTCGTGCTCGTGCTCGTCGTACTGGCGGGAGATCGGGCGCATCTGCTCGCGCGCGATCGTGTTGTACAGGGTCTTCGCCTGGACCGTGTTCGGAGCGGGGTCGAAGGAGATGGCCATGGGTTTCTCGGCTCCCTGGGGAAACGGACGCTAGACGAGAGTGAGGGCTTCGAAGGTCGAGAAGCCGCGCGCGTTGCGGAGGTGCATCTCCGGGAGGTACTCGCGGATGTAGCCGTGTCCGCCGAAGACCTGCACCGCGCCGTCGGTCACCTCGAGCACGACGCGCTGCGCCTGGTGCCGCGCGATCGCCGCCTCGCGGGTCGCGTCCCCGCCCTGATCGAGCTTCCACGCCGCTTCCCACGCGAGGAGCCGCGCGCCGTCGATCTCGATCGCCATGTCGGCGAGCTTGAACGCGATCGCCTGGCGCGTCGCGATCGGTGCGCCGAAGGTCTGACGCTCCTTGGCGTAATCGCGGGCCACCTCGAACGCGGCTCGCGCCACGCCGACGGCCGCCGCCGCCAGCCCCACGCGCCCGCGGTTCACGAAGGCCTGCACGACGCCGTCGCCGCCCAGCTTTGCGGCCGCCGGGATGCGCACTCCGCGCAGCGTGAGCTCGTAGGTGGGCAGGGCGCGCAGACCCAGGTTCTTCTCGCGCACCGACGAGAGGCCGTTCGCACTGCGCGGGACGAGGAACGCCCCCGCCACGCCGTCGACCGAGGCAGTCACCAGAACGGTGTCGCTCCCGTCCTGCATGGGCACGAAGCACTTCACGCCGTCGAGCACGTAGTCGCCCCCGTCGCGCTTGGCGAGCGTCGCGGGTCGCAGCGGGTCGAAGCGGAAGATCGGCTCCACGAGCGCGAGCGAGCCCGGGACGAAACGGTCGCCCGTGAACCGCGGAAGCCAGGTCTTCTTCTGCGCCTCCGTGCCGAAGTCCGCGATCGGGAACGCGAGCAGGGTGGGGGAGAGGATCCCGAGCCCGATCGACAGATCTCCGTACGCGAGCTCCTCGGCGATCAGCGCGCCGGTCACCGCGCTCCGCGCGCCGCCGCCGCCGTGATCCTCGGGCAGCGCGTTCGACACGAGACCCAGCTCGTGGGCGCGGTCGAGCACGGCCGCGGGCAGCGCGGCCGCCTCGTCGGCGTCCCGCGCCGCCTTCCGGACCTCGTTGGCGGCGAACTGTCGAACGGTCTCGACGATCAGCGCCTGCTCTTCGCTGGGCTCGAAATCAATCATCTTCGTTCGCCTTCGGCTCGCTGCGCGCGCGCCTCGCGCGCTTGCGGGGTCCTTCGAGGTGCACTCCGGAGACGCTCCGTAGCGCCGAGCGTCAGATCCGCTCGATGATCGTCGTGATGCCCATGCCGCCGCCGATGCACATCGTGACGAGACCGGTGGTCTTGTCGCGGCGCTCGAGCTCGTCGAGCACGGTGCCGATCAGCATCGCACCGGTGGCGCCGAGCGGGTGGCCGAGGGCGATCGCGCCGCCGTTGACGTTCACCGTCTCGGGGTCCATGCCGAGGTCGCGGATCACCTTCAGCGGAATCGCTGCGAACGCCTCGTTGATCTCGATCAGGTCGATGTCCTCGATCGTCATGCGCGCCTTCGCGAGGCAGCGCTTCGTGGCCGGCACCGGAGCCGTCAGCATGATCACCGGCTCGTCGCCGGCGGTGGCCATCGCCACCACGCGCGCCCGGGGCACGAGCCCGTGCGCCTTCGCGTAGTCCGGCGACGCGATCAGCACCGATGCCGCGCCGTCCACGATGCCCGACGAGTTGCCCGCGTGATGGACGTGGTTCACGCCGGTGATCTGCGGGTACCGGAGCTTCGCCTTCTGGTCGAAGGTGAGGGTGTCGCCCTTCTGCACGTAGCCGCCGATCCCTTCGAACGAGGGCGGCAGCTTCCCGAGGCTCTCGGCGGTCGTGCCCGCGCGCGGGTGCTCGTCGTGGTCGAGGACGATCTTGCCGTCCGCGTCCCGAACCGGGATCAGGCTCCGGTCGAAGCGCCCTTCCTTCTGGGCGATCGCGGCCCGCTCCTGGCTGCGCGCCGCGAAACGGTCGAGGTCCGCGCGCGAGAAGCCCTCGAGGGTGGCGATGAGATCGGCCGAGATGCCCTGCGGCACGAGAGGGTGGAGCTCGCGGAGATGGCGGTTGTGGCCGTCGAGCCCCGCACCATCGCTGCCCATGGGCTGGCGCGACATGCTCTCCACGCCGCCGCCGATGGCGAGCTCCTGCTGGCCCGCCATCACGCCCATGGCGGCGAAGTTGACGGCCTGCTGGCCCGAGCCGCAGAAGCGGTTCAGCACCACGCCCGTCGCCTCGTTCGGCCAGCCCGCGGCCAGCACGGACATGCGGGCGATGCAGCCGCCCTGCTCGCCGGCCTCCGAGACGCAGCCGACCACGACGTCCTCGACGTCGCGCGGGTCGATCCCGGTGCGCTGCACGGTGGCGTTCAGCGCCTGCGCCATGAGCTCCTGGGGATGGATGCCCGAGAGGGCGCCGGTGTCCTTCTTGCCCTTGCCTCGAGGGGTGCGAACGGCGTCGATGATCCAGGCGTCGCCCATGGGGGCTCCTTCTTCCGGGGAACCGCGAGTCTAACAAGCGGCTTCCGGCCGGTCAGCCCATGATGGGGCCCGATGAGCGGAACTCCGAAGGCCGGGGGCGCGGGTGCGACCCGCAGCGGGGCGGCGGTGTGGGCCCTCGCCTGGCCGGCGATCGTCGGCAACCTCCTCAACTCGACCGTCGGGTTCGTGGACCTCAAGATCGTCGGCGCGCTCGGGGCGCCCGCAGTCGCCGCCGTCACCACGGGGAACCGCGTGTTCTTCATGGCCCAGGCTGCGCTGACGGCCGTGACGGCGGGCACGACGGCGCTCGTCGCGCGGGCGTGGGGCGCGCGGGACCGCGACGAGGCGGAGCGCGTCGTGCGCGCATCGCTCGTCCTCGGGCTCGTGCTCGGCCTCGCGTTGACCGTCCTTGGTGTCGGCCTGGCGGGGCCCATCGCGTCGATCTTCCGGCTGGACCCGGGCTCCGTGGCGCTCGCCGCGTCGTTCGTGCGCCGGCTGTCGCTCTTCCACGTGCCCTTCGCCGTGGGCTTCGTGCTCGCGACGGCGATCCGCGCAGCCGGCGACACGCGGACCCCGCTCTGGATCGGCATCGCCGCGAACGTCGCGAACGTGGTCCTCGCGTACGGGCTCGTGTACGGCGTCTTCGGCCTGCCGGCGCTCGGCGCGCCCGGCGCAGCGATCGCCAACGGGCTCGCGTTCACGCTGTTCGCGGTCGTCCTCGGCGGCCGCTGGCTCGCGGGCGGTCTGTTGCTCGCGCCGGGCCCGGCGGGCGCGCTCACGCGCGGGCGCATCGCGCAGCTGGTCGAGATCGGTCTGCCCGCGGCGCTCGAGCAGACCGTCTGGCAGGCCGGTTTCCTCGTCTTCCTCGCGATCGTGGCGCTCTACGGCACCGATGCATACGCGGCCTACGGCATCGGCGTGAACCTGCTCTCGTTCTCGTTCGTGGTGGGCTTCGGCTTCTCGATCGCTGCGTCGACCCTCGTCGGCCAGCACCTCGGCGCGGGCGACCCGGGCGGGGCCGAGCGCAGCGGCTGGCGCGCCATGGGGCTCGCAGTCGCGGTGATGGTCGTGTTCGGTGCGGCCATCATCGCGGCGGCCGAGCCGCTCGCGCGCTTCCTGATCGCCGATCCGGCCGTGGTGCACCTCGCGGTGGCGTTCATCTGGGTGCTCGGCTCGGTGCAGGCCCTGATGGCGATCGAGTTCACCCTCGCGGGCTCCCTGCGCGGCGCCGGTGACACGCGCTTTCCGCTCCTCGTCGTCCTGTGCGGCCTCTTCGGCGGCCGGATCGCGCTCGCTGCCGTGTTCGCGGCGTGGGGCCTCCCGGTGGTGTGGGTGTACGGCGCCCTGATCGCGGACTACGTCGTGAAGGCCACGCTGCTCGTGGCGCGGTTCCGCGGCGGGCGCTGGAAGGACGGCATCGCCCGGACGTGAGCGGGTTGCAGGCCGCGGGCCCCCCCGCGATGCTCCGCGCCGATGCCCGAAACTCCGGCGCGCCGGGTGGAAAAACCCTGGGGTCACGAGCTCGTGTGGGCCCACACCGAGCGCTATGTGGGCAAGCTGATCGTGATCGAGGCCGGCAAGCGCCTCTCGCTCCAGTACCACCGCCAGAAGGACGAGTCGATCCTCGTGATCCGCGGCCGCCTCTGCCTCGAGCTCGAGGACGAGCGGGGGCAGCTCGAGCGGATCGAGCTGGGAGCGGGCGAGCACCGGCGCATTCCGGTGGGTCGGCGTCACCGCTTCTCGGGCATCGAGCGCGTCGAGCTCGTGGAAGTATCGACCCCGGAGCTCGACGACGTGGTCCGCCTCCAGGACGACTTCGGGCGCGAGGGAACCTCCGCGCCCTGATTCGCGCGACATTTCCACCGTCGGTACGCGGTGATCCCCACGCTGCCGGACTTCGCCTTGACTCCCCCAGCGTGAAGAGGTAATGAAGCGCGCGTTCCGTCATCGTCCGCTCGACGTTGCCCTCTCTCGCAGGAGCGCCGTCGACTGCCGAGAAAGGGCTCTCCGACCGCCCTATGAGCGAACTCGCCCCGGGCCCTCGCAAGGCTCTGCCCTTCATTCTGATCGTGATCGCGACGCTGGGGGTGCTCGGGTTACCCGCGCCCGAAGAGGTCGCCGCGCAGGCGAAGTCGTCGGATGCTGCGCTCGAGGCCCAGCGCCTCGCGTGGGACGACGCTGCGCCGGGCCCGAAGCAGCCGATCCCGTTCAGCCACGCGCTGCACGCAGGCCAGTACCAGATCCAATGCCTCTACTGTCACACCGGGACCGACCGCTCCCGGGCCGCAGGCGTCCCGACGGTCGAGAACTGCATGGGCTGTCATGCGCAGTTCGGCGGGGACCTCGAGGGCGTCCAGATCCTGAAGAAGCACTGGGAGGACAAGCAGGCGATCGAGTGGGTGCAGATCCACCGCCTCCCCGAGTACGTGAAGTTCCGGCACAACCGGCACATCGCCGCCGGCGTCGCGTGCCAGACGTGTCACGGCCCGGTGCAGGACCTCCACAAGCTCTACCTCGTGCCCGAGCGCGGTTGGATGAACGGCATGCCCGTCGCGAAGATGGAGATGGGCTGGTGCATCAACTGCCACAACAAGAACAAGGCTTCGATCGACTGCGTCACCTGCCACTATTAGAGGCCCAGGACCCAGGATGCCCGAGCTCGATCGTCGTGACTTCTTGAAGCTCGTCGGTGTCGGCGCCGGCGCGGCAGCTGCCGCCGGATGCTCCGACCCGGTCGAGAAGCTCATTCCCTACGTCGTCCAGCCCGACGTGATCACGCCGGGCATCCCGGTCTACTACTCCTCGACCTGCCGCGAGTGCTCGGCGGGCTGCGGGCTGCGCGTGAAGACGCGCGAGGGCCGCCCGATCAAGCTCGAGGGCAACCCCGATCACCCGGTGAACCGGGGCGCCCTCTGCGCGCGCGGCCAGGTCGGCATCGGTCGCACCTACCATCCCGACCGCTTCGCGGGCCCGCAGCTCCGGGGCGCCGACGGGAAGCTCGCCCCGATCTCCTGGAAGGACGCCACCGATCTGCTCGCGAAGAAGCTCCGGGAGGGCAGCGGCAGCGCGTACCTCCTCGGGTCCGACCCCGGGCCCACCGCGGCGGGGCTGCTCGACCAATGGGTGACCGCGGTCGGTGCCGGCGGGCGCATCGTGTACGAGCCGTTCGCGCCCGAGGCGCTCGTCGAGGCGACCGAGGCGGTGTTCGGCGCCAGGGCGGAGCCGATCTTCGATCTCTCGCGCGCGGATCTCGTGATCGCCTTCGGCAACGACGTGCTCGAGTCCTGGGTATCGCCGACGGAGCACGCCCGCCAGCTGTCCGAGGCGCGCGACGTGACGGCGCACCCGGCCGGCGGCGCGCGCTTCGTGTACGTCGGCCCCCGGCTCTCCATGACGGCGTCGAGCTCCGACGAGTGGATCCCGGCGCGCCCGGGCAGCGAGGGCATCCTCGCGCTGGCGCTGGCGCGCGTGGCGATCGCGAACGGTGCCGGCTCCGCCGCGGACAAGGCGCTCGTGTCGGGCATGTTGCAGGGCTTCGACACCGAGCGCGCTGCCGCGCGAACGGGCGTCGACGTCGCGACGATCGAGCGGCTCGGCAAGGCGCTCGCGAAGGCGAGCGCTCCGGTGGCGCTGCCGCCGGCCGGCGGCTTCGCCAGCAACCGCGCGGTGGCCGCGACCGCCGCCGTGCTTCTGCTGAACCAGCTCACGGGCGCGTTCGGCAAGACGGTGCGGCTCGCGCCGCTGCCGGCGGAGAAGCGGGCGCGCTACAAGGACCTGCTCGCGCTCGTGGACGCGATGAAGTCGGGCAAGGTCTCCGTGCTGATGGTGCACGGCGCCGATCCCGTGTACTCGATGCCGCGCTCCACCGGGTTCGCCGACGCGCTCGCGAAGGTGCCGTTCCTGGTGTCGTTCGCGTCGTCGAAGGACGAGACCTCGCAGGTCGCGCAGCTCATCCTGCCCGACCACACGCCGCTCGAGTCGTGGGGCGACGCGAAGCCGCGGGCGGGCGTACGCAGCCTGGTGCAGCCGACCGTGCGCCCGCTGCACGACACGCAGGCGCTCGTCGACACGCTCCTCGACACCGGTCGTGCGGTGAGCCCCGAGGCGGCGGCGAAGCTGCCGAGCGGCAGCTTCCGCACGCTGCTCGAGGCCGCATGGGCCGACACCGATTTCCGTCGGGCGCTCGAGCGCGGCGGCGTCTTCGACGAGACGCCCGCGGTCTCGGCGCCGGGTCTGGCCGGAGGCGTCGCGAAGCTGGAGGTGGCGGAGCCGCTGCTCGAGGGCGACGGCGATTTCGTGCTGCTCGCGCTGCCGTCCCCGCTCCTCTACGACGGGCGCGGCGCGAACCTCCCGTGGCTCCAGGAGATCCCCGACCCGGTCATGAAGATCGTGTGGCAGTCGTGGGCCGAGGTCAGCCACGAGACCGCGCACAAGCTCGGCCTCGAGCCGGGCGACGTGATCGAGCTCGAGACGCCGGCGGGCAGGGCCGAAGTGGCCGTCGTTCCCCGCGGCGGCATCCGCGACGACGTGGTGGCCGTGGCCGTAGGCCAGGGGCACACGGCCGGCCTCTACGCGTCCCACGAGAACGAGGGACGGCCCGGCGAGGCGCGCGGGATCAACGTGATCGGGCTGCTCCAGAACGCGACCGACGAGGGCGGCGGACGCGCGTGGCTCACGACCCGGGCGAAGCTCACCAAGACCGGGCGCGCGGTGCGCGTCGCGTTCACCGGGGCGGGCGACGACAAGCGCGCTCGGCTGCTCGGCGAGACGATCGCGCTGTCGGCGCTCGTCGCCGGGACCGCGAGCGTCGACCCGGCGCTGCGCGAGACCCCGCCGCCGAGCGGCGAGAGCGGCGCCGCCGAGCTCCAGCCCGCCGGCGACGTGAACGGCGGAGGCGGGGGAGAGGCCGCGTCGGGCGGGCACGAGGGCGGCGAGCACGACACCCACGAGGTCCTGATCCCCTACGACGCCACGAACGATGCGGCGCCGGGCGCGAAGCACCGCTGGGGCATGACGATCGACCTCGACAAGTGCACGGGCTGCAGCGCGTGCGTCGCGGCCTGTTACATCGAGAACAACCTCGCGATCGTGGGGGAAGAGCAATCGATCCGCGGGCGCATCATGTCGTGGCTGCGCATCGAGCGTTACATCGGCGACGGCGAGATCAACTTCGTCACGGGACGCCCGCCGCACCGCGATCACGAGAGCCTCGGCAACGTGGACGTACGCCACTCGCCGATGCTCTGCCAGCAGTGCGGCGCCGCGCCCTGCGAGCCGGTCTGTCCGGTGTTCGCGACCTACCACAATCCCGAGGGCCTCAACGGGATGGTGTACAACCGCTGCATCGGCACCCGATACTGCTCGAACAACTGCCCGTACAAGGTGCGGCGCTTCAACTACTTCGACTACAGCCTCGACACGCTGCCCGAGTCGATGCACCTCATGCAGAATCCCGACGTGACGGTCCGTTGCCAGGGCGTGATGGAGAAGTGCACGTTCTGCGTCCAGCGCATCGAGTACGGACGGCAGGCGGCAAAGAACGAGAAGCGCGCGATCCGGGACGGCGAGGTGCGCACGGCCTGCCAGCAGGCCTGCCCCTCGAGCGCCATCACCTTCGGGAACCTGATGGAGGCGGAGAGCGAAGTGGCGAAGAAGGGCAAGGATCCCGCACGCGGCTACCACGCCCTGCACGACCTGAACACGCGCCCCGCGATCACCTATCTGGCCAAGGTGACCCGCGGCCCGGTGGAGAGCTAGCCCATGACGCCGCCGCCTGCCGTCGCCGTCGCCGAAATGATGCGCCCGCTGCCCACCTCGGCGGACTCGCAGATCAATCGCGACATCCTCTCGGTGATGGACCGGCCGTCGCTGCCGTACTGGCTGCTGCTCGGCTTCCTCGTCGTGTTCGTCCACGCCGCCGGTGCGGTGTGGGTGTACCAGGTCTACAAGGGCCTCGGGATCGCGGGCTATGCGCACCCGATCTTCTGGGGCGTGTACATCGTCACGTTCGTGTTCTGGGTCGGCATCGCGCACGCTGGCACCCTGATCTCGGCGATCCTCTACCTCTTCCGCGCCAAGTGGCGGAACGCGATCAATCGCAGCGCCGAGGCCATGACCGTGTTCGCGGTGCTCACAGCCGCGCAGTTCCTCGGCATCCACGTCGGCCGGATCTGGAAGTCCTACTTCATCCTCCCGTATCCGAATCAGCGCGGTCTTTGGGTCAACTTCAAGAGCCCGCTGGTGTGGGACACCTTCGCGATCTCCACGTACGGGACCATCTCCGCGCTGTTCCTCTTCGTGGGCATGATTCCCGACCTCGCGATCGCGCGCGACCGATCGACGGGCTGGCGCAAGCTGCTCTACACCGCGCTCGCGCTCGGCTGGAACGGCAACTCGAACCAGTGGAAGGCCTGGAACCGCACGGTGCTCCACTTGTCGGGGCTCGCGACCCCGCTCGTGCTCTCGGTGCACAGCGTCGTGTCCTGGGACTTCGCCATGGCCATCGTGCCGGGCTGGCACGCCACGATCTTCGCGCCCTACTTCGTGGCCGGCGCGATCTTCTCGGGCTTCGCGATGGTGCTCACGGTGATGATCCCCGTGCGTCGGATCTTCGGGCTCGAGGCCTACATCACCGACTATCACTTCGACAACATGGGGCGGTTCATCCTGCTGACCTCGCTGATCGTCGGGTACTCCTATGGCATCGAGTACTTCATCGCGTGGTACAGCGGGGTGGAGCCGGAGCAGACCTCCTTCTGGTATCGCGCGTTCGGCCCCTACTGGATCTCGACCTGGATCATGATCACCTGCAACGCCGTGATCCCCCAGCTCTTCTGGTCGAGGCGCCTTCGGACCCACGTGCCGACCGTCTTCATCGTGTCGGTGTTCGTGAACATCGGCATGTGGTTCGAGCGCTACGTCATCATCATCACGGGTCTCTCGCGCGAGTACGACCCCGGGGTCTGGGGCACGTACACTCCGCAATTGCCCGAGCTCACCATCCTCGGGGCGAGCTTCGCGTTCTTCGCGATGTTCTTCGTCGCCTTCCTGAAGCTCTTCCCGGTGATCGCGATCGCCGAGGTGAAGGAGCTCGCCATCCACGAGAAGGCGCCGCATGGAGGGGCGCACTGATGCCGCTCCTGGTCGGGGTCTTCGAGGCGCCGGACAAGGTGGTCGACGTGGCCGGCCGCCTGCGCAGTCGCGGCTACGACGAGCTCCAGGTCTTCTCGCCGGCTCCCTTCCCCGAGGTCGACGACGCCCTGATCGCGCCTCCGAGCCGCGTCCGTCTCTGGACGCTCCTCGGGGGACTGTTGGGCGTGTTCACCGGCTTCCTGATGACGATCTGGATGTCCAACGACTGGCAGATCAACGTCGGCGGAAAGCCCTTCGTGTCGATTCCGCCGTACGTGATCATCGGCTTCGAGCTGACGATCCTCTTCGGCGGCGTCCTCACCGTGATCGCGCTGTTCGTGCACGGTGGCCTTCCGCACGGGAAGTTCGGCAAGTCCGACCTCGGCTACAGCCCGCGCTTCTCCGCGGAGGAGTTCGGTCTCACCGTGCGCTGCAAGGAGCGCGACGTCGCCGAGATCGACGCGCTGCTCCGCGCGTTCGCGGCGAAGGAGGTCAGCCTTGTCGAGCCCTAGCGTTCGCCGCAGCCTCCTCCGTTGCGCGATCGGCGGAACGTTCATCGTCTTCACGACGACGGGCTGCTGGGAGCAGTGGTCGCAGGCGTGGTTCCCGCAGATGAAGCGCCAGCCCGTGGTGCAGGCGTTCGAGTACACGGGCATCGAGGACCACCCGCAGCTCTTCACGCCGCCGGAGGGCACGATTCCCGTCGACGGCGGCGATCCCCGCGTGCCGCAGCCCGATCCCTGGGGCCTCCACCCGAACCCCGAGGGCTCGAGCTTCACCGACGCCGATGCGAACGCGCTGGTGAACCCGCACCCCTCCGAGTTCCGGTCGCTCCAGAACGGCAAGACCCAGTACGAGACGTTCTGCGCGCCGTGCCACGGCCTGACGGGCCTGGCCGACGGACCGGTGGCGAAGGTGTTCGTGGGCGTGCTGCCGCTCGTCGGCGTGGTGAAGGCGCGCAGCGACGGGCACATCTTCGCGACGATCCACCAGGGCCGGCGACGGATGCCCTCGTACTCGCGGATCCCGATCGCGGACCGGTGGGACATCATCAACTACGTCCGATACCTCGACCAGAAGGGGGGCAAGCCGTGACCTCGAACGGAGGCCACGTCATCGTCGAACGCGCGCACCCGCGCCCGCTGCCCCGCGCGCTCGTCGCCGTCTGCGGCGTGCTGGTGGCCGTCGGCGTGGTGTCGTTCCTCATCGGCCTCGCGAGCGACCCTGCGACTGCATGGCGCGCGTACCACGTGAACTACCTGTTCTTCGCCGGGCTCGCGCAGGGCGGCGTCGTGATCTCGTGCATCCTCGTGACGGTGGGGGCCAAGTGGCCGGGCCCGGTGCGCCGCATCGCCGAGGGGCTCGGCGCCTGGGTGCCGATCACCTTCGTCCTGGGCGCCGTCGGGCTCTTCTTCGGACGCGACTACGTCTACCCCTGGATCGCGCACCCCGTGGCGTCCAAGGCGGCGTACCTGAACGTCCCCCGCCTGATCGTGATGGACCTCATCATCCTCGGCCTGCTCGCCGGGCTGACGATCCTCTATCTCTACCATTCGGTCCGGCCGACCCTGCACGGTGTCGCTGCGACTGCGACCGGTCCAGCGCGCGGCATGTTCGAGCGCTGGACTGCGGGCTGGCGCGGCGACGCCGCCGAGCTCGAGCGCTCCGCCGTGAAGACGCGGCGCATCGCGCCGGCGCTGCTCCTGCTCTTCGCGTTCGGGTACTCGTTCCTCGCCTTCGACCAGGTGATGTCGCTCACGCCGACGTGGTACTCGAACCTCTTCGGGGCCTTCTTCAGCTGGGGCGCGTTCCTCTCGGCGATCATGGCGACGGCGCTGCTCTCGGTGCTGCATCGGAACGCCCCCGGCCTCGAAGGGCAGATCACCAAGGCGCGCATGCACGATCTCGGGAAGATGATCTTCGCGTTCTCGATCTTCTGGATGTACCTCTTCTGGTCGCAGTACCTGGTGATCTGGTACGGCAACCTGCCCGAGGAGACCCAGTTCTTCCAGGCGCGTCTGGGGCCGCAGTTCCTGATGGAGCAGGGCCACTACGGCTGGATCTGGAACTTCTCCTTCGAGCGGATGTCCGCGTCGCCCTACGGCTGGCACTCGATGATCGTGTGGGCGTGCTGCTGGATCATTCCGTTCTGGGTGCTCCTCGGTCAGCGGCCGAAGAAGACGCCGGCGATCCTCGCGTCCGTCGGCCTGGTCGGCGTGTTCGGATTCTGGCTCGAGCGGAACCTCCTCGTGTGGCCGTCGCTCGCGCCGACCGATCGCTGGGCGTGGCTCGGCGGCATCCAGCTCGGGATCGCGGCGGGCTTCCTCGGGGCTTTCGTCCTGGTGTACCTGCTGTTCACGCGCGTCTTCCCGGCGCTGGCGGTGCCGTCGGCGGCCAGGCATTGAGACCCGCCGCCGCCGGGGCCGCCCGGCGGCGCTGCTAAGCTCGCGCGCGTGACCTCGCCCGCGGCCCTCGCCCCCCCGCCCGAGACCTTCCCGCTCCGTCGCGGCCGCGGGGCGGTCGCGCTGCACGCGACCGGCCTCCGACACCCCGCGCAGCTCTCCGGCGAGGGCTTCACCGCCTACTCCGACGTGACCCATCTCGCGGACGGCGTGCGGGCCCTGCGCATGGGCACGCGAAGGTCGACCTACGTGTTCCCGCGCAAAGCCTTCGTCGACCCCGCGTCGAAGGACCGGCTCCAGCGCGCGCTCGTGGAGCGCATCGCCAGCGAGCCCGACGGCGCCCTCCAGCTCGCGCGGATGGCCGAGGTCGACCGCCTGTGGCGTGAGCCTGCCCCCGTCCGCGCCACGTGGGTCCTCGCGGCCGCCTGTGCCGGGGTCTACGCGCTCCAGGGGGCGCTCGGACCCACGGTGTCGCTCGCCGGCTCCTTCAGCCGCACGCTGTTCGAGGCGGGCGAGCTGTGGCGGATCCTCACCGCGAACCTGCTGCACGCCAGCCTGCCCCACCTCGTGCTGAACGTGCTCGCGATCGTCGGCCTGGGCTCGCTCGTCGAGCGGCCGCTCGGCGCAGCGCGCACCGCGTTCGTGATCGGCCTGTCCGCCTTCGGCGCCATGGGCGCCGCCGTGGCGGCGGACTACGAGCAGGCCGTCGGGGCGTCGGGCATCGCGTGCGGTCTGGCCGGCGCGCTGCTGTGGCTCGAGCTGCGCTGCGCGGAACGCCTGCCGGCGCCGTGGCGCGTGCCGCGCCGACTGCTCCTCGCGGCGATCGTCGCCGAGGCCGCCGTCTCGTTCATGGTGCCGAGCATCGCCGCGGCCGCTCACGCGGGCGGGTTCGTCGCGGGCCTCGCGGCGTGCGCCGTGGTCGCCCGCCCCGGGCTCCGCCGGGAGCCTTCGCGGCCGTGGCTCAGCGCGGCGAACGCCGTGCTGGGGCTCGCCGCCGTCCTCGCCCTGGTCGCCGCCGGCCGCGAGCTGGCCGGGGACGGCGACATGCTCGCGCGCAGCGGAGCCCGGCTCCTGCGTCTCCACGAAGTGTCACCGCAGGTGCTGAACAACACGGCCTGGATGATCGCGACCAGCTCGCACCCGACGCCGGAGCAGCTGTCCGTCGCGCTGCGGCTCGCGGAGCGCGCGGTCGACGACACCAACCGCGAGGACCCGAACGTCCTCGACACGCTCGCGGAGTCGCAGTTCGCGTCGGGGCAGGTGGACGAAGCGGTGGAGACGATCGACGAGGCGATCGCCCTCGCGCCGGACGAGCCCTACTTCGTGGAGCAGCGCCGTCGCTTCACCGGCGATCGCGACGCCGAAGACCGGCCGGAGCCGCCCCCCGACGACCTGCCGCTCCCGGGTGGACCGGAAGGGCCGTCGGACGAGGAGGAGACGCCGGGCGTCTCGGTCTGACCGGATCGCGCCGGGGACGCTCGCGCCTCGCGGAGCCCTGCACCGCGCGCGACCGGGACCAGGCTACGGAACGATCTCCTCCCCGTCCGCCGCCACCACCACCTTGCCCCCGAAGCCCGCGCCCGCCGCATGCTCGAACTGCCAGGCGAAGATCGGAGGCGGGCGCAGGCGGACGAGCACCAGCGTTCCAGCACCGGCGCGGGTCGCGATCGACGCCGCGTCCTCGAGCGACGCGTGGAGCGCGCCTTCACGCCGCAGGCGCTCGGCGTCCTCGCCGCCCGCCTCGATCGCGCCCTCGAGCGACGGCCGGTGCAGCGCCTCGAGCACGAGCGCGCCCGCGCCCTGCGCGAACGGGACGAGGGCGTCGCCGCCCCAGCCCACTCCCGACACCACTGCGGATCGCCCCTTCGCATCGAACCGGAACGCGAGCGCGGGCAACGGGCCGCCGGGGAGGGCCGCCGCGCGTACGGCGAGCCCGTCGCGCTCCTCGCTCCAGCCGTCGCCGACCTCGAACGCCGAGAGGAGGGCGCCGTCGGGTGGGAGGCCGAGGCTCTCGGTCAGGGCCGCCACTCCGCCCGCGTGGGCGCGCATCAGCGCATCGGCGAGCGCGCGGGTGCCGGGCGGGCCGATCAACCGCAACGGCCCCGTCCGCGGCGCGAGCCAGCCGGTGTAGAGCAGGTCGTCCAGCCCCACGACGTTCTCCGGCAGGAGGCTGGTCAGGAACACGGTGTCGGGCTGGACGAGCGGAATCGTCGCCGCGCGCAGGCCCTCGGCCACGCAGCGGCCGGCGTCGACCAGGACGATCCGCGAACCGGACCCGACGGCCACCGCCGGCCCGCGCCGCTGCGGATTCTCGTACGCGCCGCCCGAGCCCACGACCACGAGCGTCAGCGTGTCGAAGCTCCGCGGGTCGAGCGCTGCCACCGCCGCGATCTGGTCCCGCACCACGGACCGCGCGCACATCGTGACCGCCCCGAAGACCGCGATCAGCGCCATCAGTCCCAGCAGGACGGCGCGAGGGATCACTCGAAGACCACGGTCTTGTTGCCATACACCAGAATGCGATCCTCGAGATGCCAACGGACGGCGCGCGCGAGCACGTTCTTCTCGACGTCGCGCCCCTTGCGCACCAGGTCGTCCAGGGAGTCGCGGTGGTATGCGCGGATCACGTCCTGCTCGATGATCGGACCCTCGTCGAGATCGGTGGTCGCGTAGTGCGCCGTCGCACCGATCAGCTTGACGCCCCGTTCGTACGCCTGGTGATAGGGCTTGCTCCCGACGAACGCGGGCAGGAACGAGTGGTGGATGTTGATGATGCGTCCGGGCAGCTGCTCCACGAAGGACGGCGAAAGCACCTGCATGTATCGCGCGAGCACGACGAGGTCGACGCGCAGCGTCCGGAGGAGCTCGAGCTCGCGCTCCTCCTGCATGCGCTTCGTGTCCTTCGTGATCGGGAAGACCTGGTAGTCGACGCCGAATTGGTCGGCCACGGCCTTCAGGTCGGGGTGGTTGCTCACGATCAGCGGGATCGTGCACGGCAGCTCGCCCGCGCGGTGGCGGAGCAGCAGGTCGTAGAGACAGTGGTCGTAGCGCGAGACGAAGATCGCCATCCGCTTCTCGGAGCTCGCATGGGAGAGGCGCGTCTGCATCGAGCAGCGCTCGGCCACCTCGCGGATGCCGGCCTCCAGCGCGACCCGGTCGGTGTGGAGCTCGGAGAGGTCGAACCGGATGCGCTGGAAGAACTGGCCGGCGACGGCGTCGATGTGCTGCTGCGAGTCGAGGATGTTCGCGCCGTGGCCGTAGAGCACCTGCGCGAGGCTCGCGACCAGCCCGCGCCGGTCGGGGCACGAGACGAGCAGCGTGGCGACGTGGTCGCGGGCGGGACGCGCTTCGGGCATGCGCGCAGTGTACCGGCTCGCCTGGCCCCCGCGGGCCGGGGCTCACACACCTCTAGACCGCACCGCGGCGTTCCGATACGGTGAAAGCGTGCGAGGGGATCTCACTCATCCCCCAGTCTCGCGGCGGCCGCAGGGCCGGGCGAGGCGACCCGGAGCGGAGGTATTCGGCGACCTCCGTGACCCGGGACCCGGAAGCGGGCGCTGGGGCTCGCTGGGTGTTCCCCAATGCCGAGATGGAGGTGATTCGGTGTCGAAATGTTCCCCTACGGTGAGTGAGGTGGCGGCGTCCTAGGACTGCCACGCACCGAATCCAGGATTCGTCTCGGTGCCAGCGGGGGGACGCAGGTTCCCAGCGCCACCGACCCCGGGAGCGCGGACGCCGTAGCCGCCCACGGGACTCGAGAGCTCGCTCTCGCGTCTACTCCCGGGGTTTTCGTTTGCCGCCCGCCGTCCCGACCTTCGCCCGCGCCAGCACCGCGTTCCACTGCGCATCCGTCACCGGCATGACCGACAGCCTCGGCTGGCGGACCAGCTCCCACGTCGCGAGCCGCGCCTGCGCCTTCAGCTCGGTCAGGGTCACGGGCCGCGCGAGCGGCTGACCGGCCTTCAGCTCGGGCTCCGGGCCGTCGGTCCTGCCCACCGTCGCCGTACCGACGACCGCCTTCTCGTTGCCGGTGTGGTACACGAGGACGGCGTCGCCGGTCGCCATCGTCCGGAGGTGTCGGAGGGCCAGCGCGTTCGTGACGCCGCCCCAGCGCGTGCTGCCCTCCTTCACGAGATCGTCGAAGGCGTACTCGGAGGGCTCGCTCTTCACCAGCCAGCGCCTTGCCATGGATCGTTCCTTTCGTCGGGACCGGTCGTCGAGGTCACCACGTATCATGCGCGCGCAGGGAGGAGCGCACCATGGGAAGCCCCGTTCACCTCGATCCGCTCACGCCGCTCGCCCTGCTGGAGCGCACCGTGCGCGTCTTCCCCGGGAAGACGGCGTGGATCTACGGCGACCGGCGGGCGACCTGGGCGGACTTCGGCCGGGACGTCGGGCGCTTCGCGGGCGCGCTCGCGCGGGCCGGCGTGGCGCCGGGCGACCGGGTCGCATTCCTCGCGCCGAACGTGCCGGAGCTGCTGGCTGCCCACTTCGCGGTGCTGCTCGCGAAGGCCACCCTCGTGGCGATCAACACGCGCCTCAACGCCGACGAGGTCGGGTACATCCTGAACCACTCGGGCGCGAAGGTCGTGCTCGCCGACCCCGAGCTCGCGCCCCAGGTGAGGGACGCGCCGGGCGGGCTCCGGGCGCGGCCGCTCCTCGTGAACGTGGAGGACCCCGTGGCCGGTGCGACCGGCGCGCCGCTCGCGGGCCCGACCTTCGCCGAGTTCGTGGACGGCGCCGCGAGCGTGCCGATCGCGGGCGCGCTCGACGAGGAGGAGCGGCTCACCTCGATCAACTACACCTCGGGCACCACCGGCCGGCCGAAGGGCGTCATGTACACGCACCGCGGCGCGTTCCTGAACGCGCTGGCCGAGATCATCGTCCACGGCCTCGGACCCGACTCCGTGTACCTGTGGACGCTCCCGCTCTTCCACTGCAATGGCTGGTGCTTCCCGTGGGCGGTCACGGGCGCCGCCGCCACGCACGTGCTGCTGCGGAAGATCGACCCTCCCGAGGTGCTGCGCTGCATCCGCGCGCACCGGGTGACCCATTTCAATGCCGCACCGACGGTGCTCCTGATGATCGCCGAGCACCCGGCCGCCCGGGGCGTGCGTTTCGATCCCGAGATCCGCGTGGCGACCGGGGGCGCGCCGCCCTCACCGACGCTGCTCGCGCGCATGGAGCAGCTCGGCGTACGCATCAGCCACATCTATGGACTCACGGAGACCTACGGGCCGCACGTGGTGTGCGAGCCGCAGCCCGGCTGGGGCGAGCTCGACGTCGAGGGCCGCGCGCGCATGCTCGCGCGTCAGGGCGTGCCGTACCCGCAGGCGACACACCTGCGCGTCGTCGACGAAGCCATGCGCGACGTGCCCGCCGACGGGGCGACCCTGGGCGAGGTCGTCATGCGCGGCAACAACGTCATGAAGGGCTACTACGACGATCCCGAAGCGACGGTCCGCGCGTTCGAGGGCGGTTGGTTCCACTCCGGCGACCTCGGCGTGGTGCACCCCGACGGCTACATCGAGCTCCGCGACCGGAAGAAGGACGTCATCATCAGCGGCGGCGAGAACATCTCGACGATCGAGGTGGAGCACACCGTGGTGAAGCACCCCGCGGTGCTCGAGTGCGCCGTCGTGGCCGTGCCGCACGAGAGGTGGGGCGAGGTGCCGAAGGCGTTCGTGTCGCTGCGCCCCGGCGCTTCGGCCACCGAGGCGGAGATCGTCGCCTTCTGCCGCGAGCGTCTCGCCCACTTCAAGTGCCCGAAGGCCGTGGAGTTCGGCGAGCTGCCGAAGACCTCGACCGGGAAGATCCAGAAGTTCCGTCTGCGCGAGAGGGAATGGGCAGGGCGCGAGAAGCGGATCCAATGAACCAGCGTCCCACCCCGTGGAGGCGTGGCGCACGACTCCGCGCGCTCGCGTCGGCCCTCGCGCTGGGAGGCGTCGCTGCTTGCGCGACCGCACCGCCGCGGCAGCTCGAAGCGGATCACGCGCTGTGCTGGGAGGTGCGCAACGCCTCGGGCACGCCGGGCACGGTGTACCTCCTGGGCTCGGTGCACGTGGGACCGGAGCGCCCGCTCGAGCTCGGCCCGGTCCTCTCCGACGCGTTCGACCGCTCCGGCGATCTCTGGGTCGAGGCCGAGATGCCGGAGTCGAGCTCGCCCGAGGTCACCAGGGAGGTGCAGGAGCGCGGGACGCTGCCCGCCGAGGAGAGCCTCGAGGCGGTGATCACGCCCGAGACCTATCTCGAGCTCCAGAAGTACGCCAGGCAGCGTCACCTCGACACGCGCCTCGTCTCGCAGATGCGGCCGTGGCTCGTCGCGCTGATGGTCGAGACGCTCGAGCTCCAGGCGAAGGGCTACACCGAGGAGCAGGGCATCGATCGCTTCTTCATGGCGCGGGCCAGGGGGACGAAGCCGATCCGCGCGTTCGAAACGCTGGACGAGCAGCTGAAGCTCCTGTCCGGCCTCTCGCCGCAGCTCCAGGACGCGATGCTGCGCGATGCGCTCCGCGAGGCCAACGAGAGCTCCGACACCAGCGAGCGGATCCTCGCGGCCTGGGAGGCCGGCGACGCCGAGCAGCTGAACGAGCTGCTGCTCGGTGGGACCGGGACCCATCCGGAGCTCGCGGATTTCTACGAGAAGGTGTTCTTCGAACGCAACGACCGGATGTCGGACCGCATCGCCCGGCTGGTCCGGGACGGCGGGACGCACTTCGTGGTGGTCGGCGCCGGGCATCTCGTCGGCGCCCGGGGGATCGTGCGCACGCTCGAGAGCCGGGGGTTCGCGGTGACGCGCCTCCGCGATGGGTCCGCTCTCGGGACCGACCCGTAGGATCTCCGGCGGTTCGCAGCCCCGAGGCACCGTCCGCCGCGGCGGTGGCGGGGATGGGCCAGCGCCGCGGCGGGACGGTCGGGTGCGGGCCTACTTGGACGGGGTCGTCGTACCCGTCGCCGAACCGGTCTTCGGTGCGGTGTGCTTCTTGGAGTGGTGGGTGTGATGCTTCGCCGGCGGATTGTGGGTCGTGCTGGATTCCTTCGGGGCCGAATCCGCGGCGAATGCGGGGGCGGTGAGCGCGGCGGCCGAGACGGCCACCACCGCGCTGAAGGCCAGGGTCGCGAGATGCTTCTTCATGGGAGAGCTCCTTGGATCGGTTTTCTCGAGGCAGGGGATCTGCCGCCCGTTGGGCGTGCCCCGGCCGTCACCGATTCGCTCCTCGGCTCCTGCCGGGCCCTGCGCCTTCATCCCGTCTTCATCCGCCCCGCGGGCCCGGCTCAGTCCCGCCATACCTCCGCGGCGGTCGGGTCGGCGGGGGCGGCGCCGACGAGGCGCGCAGGGAGCAGCTCGCTCGCCGCGCCGAGCGCCCGCGCCGCCTCCCCGGAGCGGCCCGCCACCCACAGCGCGCCCGCGCCCTGGAGGGCCGCGCCCCCTTCCGCCGCCCGGCGCCGCTCGGGCGCGAGGTCGGGGAACACGTCGTCGCCGCCGCGGAGCGCCGCCGCGCGCACGCGCTCGTCGAAACGCGACCACGCGAGGCCGGTGATGGGGCGCTCCTTGCCGCGCGTTCCGCCGGCGTGGGTGCGCGCGGCCAGGAACTCGATCCGCGGCCGGTCGTCGGTGTTGCGCGGGACGCTCCCGAGCTCGGCGGCGAACGGGCCGAGCGGGCCGACGTAGAGCGCGAAGGGGCCGAGGGGATCGGTCACCCAGCGGTCCGTGCCGCCCGCGGCCGCGAGCGCCTGCGCCGCGCGCGCGACCTCGTCGGCCGAGGGCGCGCGTCCGGTGTAGCCCACGAGCGCGACGATCGGGAAGCCGCCGTAGAAGTCGCCGCGGAAGAGCGCGGCGCGGGGGAACACGTCGAGGAAGGTCGCGAGGATCGTCTCGAGCTCGGGCTCGCCGAGCTGGTAGAGCGGCAGCCACTGACAGAAGACGCCGTCCGGCTCGAGGTGGGCGCGGATGGCCTCGAAGTGCTCCCGGGTGTAGAGCGAGCCCGTGCCCGTCCGCCAGGGCACGAAGAGGTCGGCGATCACGAGATCGAAGCGCTCGCCGCTCGAGCGGAAGAAGTTCCGGGCGTCGTCGAGCACGACGTGCGTGCGGGGAGCATCGTACACGCCGTGGTTCCACGTGGCGAAGTGGCGCCGGGCGGCATCCGCGACGCCGGGCACGATCTCCACGAGGGTCAGGCTCTCCACCGGGTGCTCCAGCACGGCGCCTGCGCTGATGCCCGTCGCGGAGCCCACGTAGGCGACCCGCCGCGCCCAGGGCGCGAGCAGGAGCGCGAGATGTCCCTGCCGTTCCTGGTGGACGGTCTCCGAGGTGCCCCCCAACACCGAGAAGTTGTCGGTCCGGATCACGCGGTCCGCGCCGCGCTGTACGACGGCCACGACCCCGGCCGCGCTCGACTCCGCCGACAGGAGCGTCTCCCCGTGCTCGAGGCGCGCCGCGGGCAGCGCGAGCGGGCTCGCGGCGAAGAGGACGAGCATCCAGCCGGTCGCGAGCAGCGCGTCGCGCGTCACGCGTCTTCCGGGCGTGACGTCGCCGAGGACGATTGCCGGCAGCGCATAGAGCGCCCCGAGCGCCAGGAAGGCCGGCCAGAGTCCGAGACTCGGGAGCAGGAGGAACGGCGCCGCCAGCGCGCCCGCGATGGCGCCCACCGTATTCGCCGCGAGCAGGTGGCCGAGGCGCGGCCCCGCGCTGCCGGGCGCGGCGGCGCCCGGCGCGCGGCCCGCGAGCGCGAGCACGAACGGGAGGACGAGGCTCGCTGCGAGCAGCGGCGGACCGGCGGTGGCGAAGGTGACAGCGAGAGCAACGAGCAGGTAGCCGGGCCACGGCCGGTCGCTTCCGAGGTAGGCGAAGCCGTTCGTCGCGTACGCGAGGAGCGCGGGGAACGCGGTGAATCCGAGCGCTGCGGCGGCAAGCGCGAGCCCGAGCGCGGTGCGCGGCGCGACGAGCCCGCGCCGCTCGACCAGCGCCACGATCGCCGCGCCGAGCGCGAGGGTGAGGAGCACGGTCAGCAGCACGGCGCCGAAGGCGTACGCCGAGCCGTTCAGCACCTGCGCGAACGCCTGCACCAGGAGCACCTGGCCGGCGAACGCTCCGGCCCCGGAAAGCAGGGCTAGCGCCCTGCCTTCCTTGCCTACTTCGCTCGGGGCCTTACGGGCTACGCTCGCCTTCGGCTCGCTGCGCGCGCCTTCGGCGCTTGCGGGGGCTTTCGCACCTCCGGCTGGCTGCTCGAGGCGACGTTTGGAGGAGACGCTCGCGTTGGCGAGATCGGAGGGCTGCGCTGTTCGGCGCGCGAGGAGGAGGGCGCACGTGCCTGCGGTGGCGGAGAAGGCGAGGGCCACTGCGTAGGTCGCGCGGACGCCGAGCCAGTCGGGGAGGAGGAAGGCGGCGAGGGCTGTGCCCGCGGCGGCGCCGAACGTGTTGGCGGCGTAGAGGGCGGAGCCGCCGCTGCCGAGGCCGCGCGCGTCGGGGAGGAGGGCGGCGCCGACGACCGGGAGCGTGGCGCCGAAGCACGCGGCCGCGGGCAGCGTGGCCGCGAGCGCGATCGCGAAGCGCAGCAGCGTGAGCTGCGCCGGCGCGTCGCGCAGCGCGTCGTAGACGGCGGCCGTCACGCGCTCGCCGGCGGCGAGCGCGAGCGGGACGAGCAGCATGCCGGCCGCTGCGGCGAGCTCGAGGAGGCCGTACGCGCGCAGCGGGCGGCGCCACCGGCGCGCGTAGCGGGCGGCCGCGGCGGCGCCGAGCGCGTGGCCCGCGAGAAAGCCCACGAGCGTGGCAGACGCGGCCGGCGCCGTCGCTCCGAACAGGAGGCGGAACCAGCGCATCCACGTCGTCTCGGCGACGAGGGCGCCAGCGCCGGACAGGAAGTAGAGCAGGGCGACGGCGAGCGCCCGAGCCGTCAGCTCAGCGCCCCTTGAAGCTCGGCGTCTTCTTCTCGAGGAACGCGCGCGCTGCGCCCTTGAAGTCCTCGGTGTGGCCGGTGCGGATCATCGCCTCGGCCTCGAGACGCAGCGCGGTGTGGGGATCGCCGGTGAGCGCGAAGTTCAGGTTGCGCTTCATGTAGCGGAGGGCGAGCGGGGGGCCTTCCGCGAGGCGCTGCGCGAGCGCGCGCGCCTCCTCGCGGAACTTCTCGCGCGGCGCCACCCAGTTGACGAGGCCGATGCGCAGCGACTCGGCGGCGTCGAGGCGGTCGCCGAGGAAGTAGAGCTCGCGCGCCTTTCCGGTGCCCACGATCTGCGTCATGAACCAGCTCCCGCCGAAGTCGCCCGAGTAGCCGATCTTCCCGAATGCCGTGAGCAGCACGGCGTGGTCGGACGCGATCCGCAGGTCGCACGCGAGCGCCATCGACAGCGACGCCCCGGCGCATGCGCCGTTCAACGCGGCGAGCGTCGGCTTGGGCATGGTGTGGAGGAGCCAGGACGCCTCCTGCGCGAGCCCGAGCCGGTCCATCGCGTGCTCCATCGGCGGCGGGCCGCCCTCGCGGCGCTCCGCGCCCGTGGGGCCTGCGGCGGGCCCTCGCGCCGCCATGTCCTTGACGTCGCCGCCGGCCGAGAACGCGCGCTCGCCCGCGCCGGTCAGCACGACGCAGCGCACGTCGGGATCGTTCGCGAGCTCGCGCAGCCGGACCGGGAGGGCCGCGAGCAGCTCGTCGTCGAGGGCGTTCAGCGCGTCCGGGCGGTTCAGCGTGACGACGGCGACGGCCCCTTCGCGCTCGACCAGGACGGTGTCGGACGGCATCGGCTCTCCTTTCGTGGGGCCGCAGGGTATCACCGCACCGCCGACAGGCCGAGCGCGCCGTCGGGGCCGATCCGCCACTCGGAGGTCGTGAGCCGCTCGAGGAACCTGCGGTCGTGGCTCACCAGGACGAGCGCGCACGGGCAGGCGGCGAGGGCGTCCTCGAGGCACTCGATCGAGGGCAGGTCGAGGTGGTTGGTGGGCTCGTCGAGCACCACGAGCTGCGGCGCGCGTCGCAGGCCGAGCGCGAGAAGCAGCTTGCGCAGCTCCCCGGGGCTCGGCTCCGCGGTCTCGAGGAGCCGCTCCGGCCGCGACCCGAGGCAGCTGACGACGGACATCACGAAGCCGAGCTCGGCGGGCGGCAGGGCGCGCGCCTCGGCCAGGATCCCGCGGCCCGTGGCGGCCTCGATCTCCTGCGGCACGACGGTGAGGCGCGACGCGGGCACGGCCGACGCGTCGAGGAGCCGCCCCACCAGGGTCGACTTGCCGGCGCCGTTCGGTCCCGTGACGGCGATCCGGTCGGCCGGCCTCACGATGAGGTCGGGCAGGTCGAGCCATCTCCCGCCGCCGAGCGCGAGACGCTGCGCCGGCAGCGCGGCCACGCGGTCCCGGCGCGCGCGCTCGCCGGGGAGCCAGATCCCGAGGCGCCGGACCTTGTCGACCCGGATCGCCGCTTCGCGCTCCTGCGCCTGCCGCACGCGGCCGTCGAGCTGTCGCAGCAGCTTGCCCGCCATCCCGTCCTTCCCCGTGACACGCGCCAGGTCGATCCGCCCACGCGCGTCGTGGTCGTGGCGGGAGAGGCCGCGCTTCGAGCGACGGCGGTCCGAGCGCGCAGCCTCCGCCTGCCGCGACGCGGCCTCGCGCTCGAGCCGCACGCGCTCGCGCCGGGCCGAAGCGCGGGCGCGTTCCGCCGCCGCGCGCTCGGCTTCGGCGATCGAGCACCCCTGCGTGTAGCCACCGGGCCGCAATACGGCGCCGGAAGGCTCGAGGAAGAGGCAGCGCACGCAGAGGGCGTCGAGCAGCTCGCGGTCGTGGCTCACGAGGAGCCCCACACCGCCGAAGCTGCGCAGGACCCCGAGGAGGACGGCGCGCGTCTCCGCGTCGACGTGGTTCGTCGGCTCGTCGAGGGCCAGGAGGTCGGGCGCGGCGTGCAGGGCGGCGCCGAGCTGGAGCCGTTTGCGCTCTCCGTGCGAGAGCGAGCTCCACCGTCCGCCCCATGTCCGATCGACGCCGAGGCGCGTGCGCAGGGTGCACGCCGCGGCGTCGCTTGCCTCGAGCAGGTCGGCGAGGCCCTCGGGCGGCGCGTCGGTGCGCTGCTCGCAGTAGACGGCGCGACCGGGGGCCGACACGCGGCCGCCCCCGGGAACGAGCGCCCCGGTCGCGAGCCGCAGCAGCGTGGTCTTCCCGGCACCGTTCGGACCGACGATCCCGGTGAAACCCCGCGGCAGGTGGGCGCGCACGGGGCCACCGAAGAGCGGGAGGCTGGCGGCGTCGTGGCGGAACAGGACGTCGTGGAACACGACGGAGTCGATCGGGGGCACGGCGCTGTCTCCGAGCCGGGCCAGGCAGGCCCGGGCGCGCGGCGGGCGACCCGGCGCGCGGCGGGGGATCGGGGCCGGCGGTCGGCCCCGGTGATCCGTTCTCAGAGAGCGCTGAGCTTCATCCTGCTCCCGGGCTGGCGGCTACTTGATGGCCAGCGGGTTGATCGGCGAGCCCACCGCGCCGGTGATCGGCAGGGGCGGGGCGACGAAGAGGAAAGCGTAGTTCCCGTCCTCCGCGCAAGCGTCGGCCAGCGCGTCGAGATGGAAGATCTCCCCGAACAGGCAGCCCGTGTTGCGGATGGAGATCATGTGCAGGGGCTGGAAGCAGTCCGGTGTCTCGTTCGGCAGCACCTCGAGCCCCCACGTGTCCGTCGCGACCGCGGCGATCTCGCGCTCGTGGATCCAGCGCGCGCAATGGATCGACAGCCCCGGTGCCGGACCGCCGCAGTAGCCCGCCCACGACTTCTGCTCGAGGCAGCGCGTCATCATCCCGGTCCGCACGAGCACGGCGTCGCCCGGCTCGACCGCCACGCCCTCGGCCTCGGCGCACGCGTCGAGGTCCTCGGGCAGGATCGGCACGCCGTTCTCGAGCCAGCGGACGCGCTTCCAGCGCGGGACGTCGAGCAGCACGCCCCGCGCGACGACGCCGTCCGCGATCTTGTCGATCGAGTTCGCGCGCGCTCCGCGGCTCGTCACGAGGCTGACGTCGCGGTCGCCGTACATCTTCCCGTCGTACATCACGTGCGACAGCGCGTCCCACTGCGTGCCGCACTGCAGCGGCATCGTGACGGAGTCGTCGGCGTAGCGGAACCCGCCGGGGATGAAGTCCTGAGCCCCGCACAGCACGTCCCCCCCGTCGGCGAGCATCGTATGGATGGGGTTGTGACGCCCGGCGAAGCCGTTCTGCGGGCCGCGGTCGTCGAAGGGGAGGGCGCACGAGATGACGCGCCCGCTGCGCGGCGTCGCGCAAGCCGCGAGCACGCGCGCCGGAGTCACGAAGTTGAGCGTCCCCCGCTCGTCGCCCTCGCCGAAGCGTCCCCAGTTCGAGTAGCGCGTGCCCCATTCACGCACCGTCTGCGCATCGAGCTTCGCGGTCACCGCACCGTCCCCCTAGAGCAGGAGCCCCTGCACGAAGCCGATCTGCCACACCGTCCAGAGGCCCACTGCGACGGAGAGCGCGCCGCTTCCCGCGACGAGCCACCGGCGCGCCCGTGGGCGCCCGCTGGCCGCGGCCAGCGGGAGCCCCACGCCGAGCGAGAGCGCGACCATGCCGGCCACGGTGCCGAGGCTGAAGACCGCGAGGTACGCGAGCGCCGCGGCGGGCGTCGGCATGGCCGCCAGCGCGAGGAGCGCCACCGCGGCGCTGCCCGCCAGACCGTGCAACAGGCCGACGGCGAGCGCGCGTGCGGCGAGCCCCCGGTGCGGGGCGTGCGGCGTCGGGTCCATCGCGGGAGCGCGCGCCGTGCGGGCGAACCGGAGATTCGCGAGGCCGAGGGTCACGAGCACGATGCCGACGAGGAGCTCCAGCCCGAGGCCGAGCCGCGCGGGCACGACGAGCCCGAGCGCCACGACGGCGCCGCCCACGGCGAGGATCGTCAGGCTGTGGCCCATGCCCCATGCGACACCGATCCACGACGCGGCGCGGCCGCTCCGATGCCGCGCCACGATCGTGGACACCGCCACGAGGTGATCCGGATCGCTCGCGTGGCGGAGCCCGAGCAGGAAGCCGAGGAGCGCCGCGGTCAGCATCGCCCGTCCTCGCGCAGCGCCGCCTCGACGCGCGCGACGTCCTCGGGCACGTCCACCGGGACGCTGCGCCATCCTTCCACGAGGGCCACGCGGATCGGGTGCCCGTGCTCGAGCGCGCGCAGCTGCTCGAGCGCCTCGCTCCGTTCGAGCGGGGTCTGGGGCAGGCGCACGAGCTCCAGCAGGAAGTCCCGGCGGTAGGCGTAGAGCCCGACATGCTGGAGCGCCTGCGCGCGCGGAACCGAAGCGTCCCTCCGGGCGGGGATCGGCGCGCGCGAGAAGTAGAGGGCGCGCCCCGCCCGGTCGAGCACCACCTTGACGCGATTCGGGTCGGCGAGCGCGTCGTCGGAGACCGGGTGCGCGAGCGTCGCCATCGGCACGTCGGGATCGGCGGCCAGGGCGTCCACCAGCGCGTCGATCACGAAGCCCTCGATCAGCGGCTCGTCGCCCTGGACGTTCACGATCACGTCGTCCGGGAGGTCCGCGGCGATCTCCGCGATGCGATCGGTGCCGGTCGCGTGCGAGGCGCGCGTCATCATGCAGCGCGCGCCGAACCCGGCGCACGCGTCCGCGATGCGCCGGTCGTCGGTGGCGACGATCACCTCGCGCACCCGCTTGGAGCGCCTCGCGCCTTCGACGACCCGGCGCAGCATCGGGACGCCGGCGATGGGAGCGAGCGGCTTCCCGGGAAAGCGGGAGGCCTGCCACCGGGCGGGAATCACGGCGACCGCCGGCATGATGGCCGGCATCCTACCCGATGACTATCCTCGCTGTCGTGTCCGAGCTCGTCCCCCCGAGTCTCCCGCGCGCGAGGCACCCGCGTGTGCTCGCCGTGTCCTCGAACAAGGGCGGCGTCGGCAAGACCACCGTCGCCACGAACCTCGCGATCTACCTGCGGGCCGTCCGGGAGGACCTTCCCGTCCTCGTGATCGGCCTCGACGACCAGGGCACGCTCGATCGCATGTTCTCCCTGCGGCCGCCCGCGCCGGGGGACGGGAACCTGAAGCACGCGTGGGCCGAGCGCACCTTCGATCGCGTGATCCAGCTCGGCCAGTACGGCGTCCACTTCGTGCCCTCGCCGCCCGACCTTGCGAGCCTCAAGGCGCGCGCCGACGACCCCACGATCCTGCAGCGCATGCTGGAGCGGACGTCGTGGGACGGCCTCATCCTGCTCGACACCAAGAGCGATCTCGAGGCCCTCACCCTGAACGCCCTGAACGCGGCGGAGCGGATCCTCCTGCCCGTGGCGGACTGGGCGTCGCTGGAAGAGGCCGGAAAGCTGTACGCCATCCTCGAGCGGAGCGACCGCGCCGCGAGGGCGCGCGTGCTGCTGACGCTGGTGGACGCGCGCACGCGCTCCGACGATCCGGGTCAGGACCTGCGCAGCGTGCTCGAGGCGGAGATCGCGCGCCGCGGCTGGCCCCGCTTCGCCACGTACCTGTCGCGCAGTCCGCGCGTCGAAGCGCTGAACTCGGCCCACGGGCGGCCGCTCTCCATCCTGCATCACGCGCAGGGCACGATCGTGCACCGCCAGTTCCGCGCGCTCGCGGAGGAGGTCCTCGTGGACCTCGGTCTCGGCGGGGCGGGCGCACGGCGCGAGGAGCCGGCGGCCACGCTGTCGCTCGACTCGGCGGCGCAGCTCGGCAGCTGGAAACGCGCGCTCCTCCGCGGGCTCCGCGGGGGCGGCTGACGTCCGGCTCCTCCACCCTCCTCGAACGAAGGGAGTCCCATGGCCACGTTCGGCATCGTGGTGGGCGGCGGCCCCGCCCCCGGCATCAACGGCGTGATCGGCGCCGCGGCGCTCACCGCGTCGCGCGCGGGGGCGCGCGTCCTCGGCCTCCTCGACGGCATGAGCCACCTCATGGTCGGCGATACCTCCCACGTGCGCGAGCTCCGGCCCGAGGAGGTGGCGCGCATCCACCTGCAGGGCGGCTCGATCCTCCACACCTCCCGCGCGAACCCCACCAAGAAGCCCGAGCACCTCGCGAACGTCGTGAAGTCGCTCGGCGCGCTGGGCGTGACGCACCTCGTGAGCATCGGGGGCGACGACACGGCGTTCTCCGCGAAGCGCGTGGCCGAAACCGCGGAAGGGCGCATCCGCGTCGTGCACGTGCCGAAGACCATCGACAACGACCTGCCGCTGCCGGGCGACATCCCGACCTTCGGATTCGAGACCGCGCGGGAGCATGCCGCGACGGTGGTCGAGCGACTGCTGGAGGACACCCGCACCACCGGGCGCTGGTTCTTCATCGTGATGATGGGCCGGAAGGCGGGGCATCTGGCGCTCGGCGCGGGCAAGGCGGCGGGCGCCACGATCACGCTGATTCCGGAGGAGTTCCCGGACGGGCCGATCCGCCTCGGCGACGTCGTGCGGGTCCTCGAGGGCTCGATCGTGAAGCGCCTCGCCGCCGGCCGTCCCGACGGCGTGGCGGTGATCGCGGAAGGCATCGCGGAGCGGCTCGACCCGTCGGAGCTCGACGCGCTGAAGGACGCGCCGCGGGACGAGCACGGCCACGTCCGTCTCGCCGAGGTCCCCCTCGGCAGGGTGCTTCGGACGGAGGTCGCGGATGCGCTCGCGACGCGCGGGGTGAAGGTGCAGATCGGCGACAAGGACGTCGGCTACGAGCTGCGCTGCGGACAGCCCCTCGCGTTCGATCGCGACTACACGCGGGATCTCGGGGTCGGCGCGGTCCGCACGCTGCTCGCGGGCGGTTCCAGCGTGCTGATCACGCGGCAGCAGGGCCGGATCGTGCCGATTCCGTTCAGCGAGCTGATGGACGCGGCCACGGGCCGCACCCGCGTGCGCATGGTCGACACGGCGACCGACGCGTTCGCGGGCGCGCGCGCGCTCCAGGTGCGCGTGGAGCGCGAGGACCTGGAGGACGCCACCCGCCTCGCCTCGCTCGCGCGGGCGGCGAAGCTCTCACCCGACGAGACGCGCAAACGCTACGCGGTCCGTTAGGTGGTCGCGGAGCCCGAGCGTACGGGCGCGTCGGGTGACGGCGACGCGACGGTTCCCGGTGTCGCCGCGAGGCGGTGGCGGAATCCGTGGTGGATCCCGCCCTTCCTCGGCTCCGTGCCCGACGTGCCGCCGGCGCAGCTCCGCATGTTGGGGCTCGTGGCGCTCGCGCTCTTCTTCGAGCAGTACGACTTCTCGATGCTCGGCGCCGCGTGGCCGCGCATCCGGCAGGATCTCGGCATACCCGAGTCGCAGTGGGGGTTCGCGCTCTCCGCCATCCGCGCCGGCGCGCTGCCGGCCTTCGCGATCGTGGCGTTCGCCGATCGCATCGGCCGACGCCGCCTCTTCCTCGGATCCGTGCTGGCGATCAGCCTCGCGACGCTGCTCACCGCGTTCGCGCGCAACGTGTACGAGTTCGTCGCGCTCCAGATGCTCGCGCGGTCGTTCATGATCGCCGGGATGTCGGTCGCGTTCGTGATCGTGACCGAGGAGTTCCCCGCCGAGCACCGCGGCTGGGGCGTCGGCATGCTCGGCGCCCTCGGCGCGTGCGGAGTCGGCCTCGGCACGGGCCTCTTCGCGGCGGTCGACGTGCTGCCATTCGGCTGGCGCGCGCTCTATGCCGTCGGCCTGCTTCCGCTCGTCCTGCTGCCGAAGTTCCGGCGAGACGTGAAGGAGACGCGCCGCTTCGCCGGCCTGCGCGACGGCGCGGCCCCTCGCGGCGGCTGGACGGAGTTCCTGGCGCCGTTCCTCCGGATCGCGCGCAACCGTCCCGGGCGCATCGCACTCGTCGCGGCCATCGGCTTCTTCAGCACGTTCGGAGTGGTCTGCGTCTTCCAGTTTGCGAGCACGCAGGCCCTCGACGTGCACGGATGGAAGCCATGGCAGTACGCGCTCATGGTGTTCTTCGGCGGCGGCGTCGGGATCATCGGCAACCCGGTGGCCGGCCGGCTCGGAGACGTCGTGGGCCGCCGCGTGGTGGGCGCGCTGTCGATGCTCGCGCTCCCGGTCTTCGCGGCGGGCTACTACCTCGGGCCCGAGTGGGCGCTGCCCGTCGCGTGGAGCGGGCTCGTGTTCGCGAACAGCGCGACCAGCACGATCGCCCGGGTCTTCGCGACGGAGCTCTTCCCGACGCAGGACCGCGGCACGGCCTCGGGCCTCAACGCCTTCTTCGAGGCGGTGGGCGCGACCCTCGGGCTCGCGGTGCTCGGCGTCGGCACGCAGACCCCCGGGAACCTGCCCCTGGTGACGACGCTGCTCGCGGTCACCGTGGCCCTCGGCGGGGGTCTCATGCTGCTGCTCCCGGAGACCCGGCGGCGCGAGCTCGAGGCCATCAGCGGGCCCTAGCCCGCCTCGCGCGCGCGGCACGTTACCATGCGCGCGGTGCCGCGCCCCCGGAACAACTTCGATCTGCTGCGCCTCGCCTTCGCGGCGACCGTCGCGCTGGTACACGCCCACGTGTTGTCGCGCGCGGCGGACCTCGCGTGGATCGCAGCGGTGCTGAGCTCCGACGTCGCGGTGAACGGGTTCTTCGCGATCTCGGGCTTCCTGATCACCGGCAGCGTGGACGCGTCCCGCACCCTCTCGCGCTATGCCGGGAAGCGCGTGCGCAGGATCTACCCGGCCTACATCGCCGTCGTTGCGCTCGCGGCGCTCGCCGGCGCGCTGCTCTCGGAGCTCGGCCCCGCCGCCTATCTGCGCAGCCCGGAGCTCCCGCGCTACCTGGCCGCGAACCTCTCCTTCCTGAACTTCCTCCAGCCCACGCTGCCGGGGGTGTTCGCATCCAATCCGACCGACACCGCGGTGAATGGCGCGCTGTGGTCGGTCCGCATCGAGGTCCTGTGCTACTTCGGCGCGCCGATCCTGTGGGCGCTCTGCCGGCGCTTCCCGCCGTGGCAGGTGTGCGGCCTCGCCTTCGCGGCGTGCCTCGGCCTCGCCGCCGTCTGCGACGCCCAGTACGCGCGCACCGGGTCGGAGCTCTGGCGCCTCGCGCGGGTCGAGCTGCCGGTGCAGGTCGCGTGCTTCGTGTGCGGCGCCGCGGCGTGGCTCCACTTCGACGCGTTCGAGCGTCACGCGCACGCGCTACTGGGCGCGGCGGTGCTGTGCATCGCGGTGCGTTCCGTACCGTTCGCCGGAGCCGCCGCTACGGCGCTCTTCCCCGCGGCGCTCACGGTGCTCGTGCTGTATGCGGCGTTCGTGCTGCCGTTCGCAGGCAACTTCGCCCGCTTCGGCGACCTCTCCTACGGCGTCTACGTGTGGCACTTCCCGGTGATCCAGCTCCTCGTCTCCCGGGGCGTCTATGCGGCGCACCCCCTGGGCGCGCTCGCCCTGACCGCCGCGCTCGTGCTGGCGCTGGCCCTCCTCTCCTGGCACGCGGTCGAGCGTCCCTTCCTGCGCCGCGACAGCCACTACAAGCGCGCCGCACGCCCGACCTCCTGAGGACCTGCAAGAACGTCCCCGGGTCTCACGTTCGGTCGCGGGGGACCGTCGGTGCGCACGGGGTGCGCAGGGCGCTCCGGCCGGGTGACCGGCGTCACGCCGTGGAGGCGAGACGCACGCTGGGTGCCGTGAGACGAGTCACGCAGCGGCGCGCGGGATCCACCGAAACCCAGACCTGTCTGCGCGGGGGCATCTCGCATCGTGCGAAGGCGCGTTGCGCGAGCCCGACGCAAATCGGTGGAGGTTTCGATGCAACTCCGGAGCAACCGCTTCGTTCTCGGTGCTGCGCTGGCTCTCGCGCTGGGCGCAGTCCTGGCGCAGCCTGCCCGCGCCCTCACGCTCGGCGATCTCGTGGGAGGGACGTCCTTCTCGGCGGGCACCCTCACCTTCGACGACTTCGACGCCACGGCGACCGGCAGCGTGAGCCTCGATCTCGACGCGTACGCCGTGCAGGTGCTGTCCGACGGCTTCCGGATCTCGGGCCCGATGACCGCGCTGCTCGGCGAGGTCGGCACGCTCCTGCTCTCCTACACCGTCACGAGCTCGGTGCCGGACTCGATCGTCGGCGCCTCCCTCTTCTCGGACGGACTCGCGGTCGGCGCCGGCTCGGCCGCGCTGGTCGCCGAGAGCGTGTTCGACGTGGCGAACGTCCCGCTCGGGAGCATGGTCGTGTACGACGTCACGGGCGTGGGCTCGATCGACCTCGCCAGCACGTCGTTCGCGGGCGTCTCGGCTCTCTCGGTCGCGAAGACGCTGCAGGTGAAGAGCGGCACCTTCGCCGCCATCCCGTTCGCCGACCAGCACTTCGTGGTCGTGGCCGAGCCGGTCACGTTCTTCATGCTGGGCGCCGGGATGATGGGGCTCCTCGTCGGCGGCCGCCGGCGCGAGGTCCCCTCCGCCGACTAGCGGCGAGCTCCGCCTGCGGCCTCAGGCCGCCCCGCGCGTCTGCAGCCCCACGAAGCGGCGGTAGGCGCCCGCGGGGCGGCCCATCAGCTCCTCGTGCGAGCCGAGCTCGACGATGCGGCCGCCGTCCACGAACGCGATCTGGTCGGCGGCCCGCACCGTCGAGAGCCGGTGCGCGATCACGAGCACGACGGACGACCGGCCGGCCTCGCGCAGGGCCGCCACGAGGCGGTGCTCCGTCTCCGGATCGAGCGCCGAGGTCGGCTCGTCGAGGACCAGGATGCCCGCGTCCCGCACCAGCGCGCGCGCGATCGACAGCCGCTGCTTCTGCCCGACCGACAGCTTTCCGCCCGCGCGTCCCAGGCGCGTGGCGTAGCCCTCCGGAAGGCGTCGGATGAACTCGTCGGCGCCGGCGATCTGCGCAGCGCGCCGGATCTCGGTGTCGGACGCCTGCGGCCGTCCCACCCGGATGTTCTCCTCCACGGTGTCGTCGAACAGCACGGTCTCCTGGAACACGAACGCGATCTGGTCCCGCAGCGACGCCTGCGTCGCATCGGCCACGTCGCTGCCGTCGAGCAGCACGCGGCCGCGGCTCGGACGCAGGAAGCGCGGCACGAGGTAGGCGAGCGTCGTCTTGCCCGCACCGGCCGGGCCGACGAGCGCAGTCACCTTGCCCACGGGCAGCTCCAGCGACACGTCGTGCAGGGCCGGCGTGCCGTCCGGGTACTCGTACGACACGTTCTCGAGACGCACGCCGCGGCGGACCCGGCCGAGCGGACGCGCGCCGCGGGCGTCCTGCTCGCTCGGCAGGTCCATCAGGAAGAACACGCGGTGCAGACCGGGCGCGGAGCCCTGCACCCGGATCCAGAGCGCGCCGATCTCGACCGCGAAGAAGCCGATCTGCGTGAAGTACGTGAAGAGCAACGTGAAGTCGCCGACGCTGATCTTGCCCTGGACCACGAGGTCGACGACGTAGAGGAACGCGCGGGCGCCGAGCACGACGCCCGGCACGAGCGCGACCAGGAACGTCACGATCCCCACGAGGAGATACGAGCGGAAGCTCGCGAAGCTCTCCCACGAGTCGCGGTCGAAGCGCTTCTGCTCCCGGCCCTGGCCGCCGAGGCTCTGGACGGCCAGCACGTTCGTCACGCCCTCCTCGACCGTCGAGGTGGTGTTCGCGCCGGCCTTGCGGCTGGCTTCGCCGCGCCGTCGCACCAGGCCGGCGAAGGGAACGGAGGCGACGATCGACAGCGGAAGGAACGCGAGCGCCGACCACACCAGGAGCGGGTGGTCGCCATAGGCGAGCTGGAGCACGCCGACCGAGAGGAGGAGACCGACCGGTGCCGCGATGGGCGTGAGCAGCAGCCGGTAGCAGGTGTTGGTGATCGACGGCGTGTCGTACATCACCCGGAAGACGGCGTCGCCGATGCGCTCGTCGTCGAAGGCGGTCATGGGAAGCGACTGGATGCGGTCGAAGAGCCGGGATCGGTAGTGGTGGTTGAGGTCCTGCGTGAGGCGCATCGTGAAGTGGAAGTCGAAGAGGCCGAGCAGGCCTCCGACGAAGCTGAACCCGGCGTTCGCCTCGTTCTCCGTGTTGGTCGCGTTGTCCCACCCGCCCGCGAGGTATCCGTCGGCGGTGTCGTTCTCGCGCAGCGACGTGCCGATCGCGCCGATCACGAGCAGCAGCGCGAGCTGCGCGCCGGACGTCCAGAGCAGCACCTCGAGCGGGGAGGCGCCGACGAGGAGATCGAGGAACGGCTTCACGAAGAACGGGTAGGGCGTGAGGGACTGGCCGATCGGCGCCTTCTCGATGACGTGGTCCAGCAGGATCTTGACCGGCCACGGGAGCAGGAGCAGCGGGACGAGGGAGAGCAGCGTGACCACGACCTTCCACGCGAAGCGGGCGCGGAAGGGCGCCACGTAGCGCAGCGCCCGTCCGAAGAGCCGCAGCGCGTCGGTGTTGGAGATGCGGTCGGTCTCCTCGAGCCGCGCCCTCATTCCAGCGCCCCTCCGGCGCTCACGCCGCGGCCCCCGGCGCGGACTCGAGGTCGAGCAGGCGGCCGTACGCGCCGCCGAGCGCGATCAGCTCGTCGTGCGTGCCCGCCTCGACGAGCCGGCCCTCGCGCAGCACGACGATGCGATCGGCCCGGCGGATCGTGGAGAGCCGGTGCGTGATCAGGAAGATCGCGCGTCCCTTGCCCCACGCCGCGAGGTTCGCGAGCACGCGCAGCTCGGTCTCCGCGTCGAGGCTCGCCGTCGGCTCGTCGAGCACGAGGATGGGCGTGTCCTTCAGCACGGCGCGCGCGATGGAGAGCCGCTGGCGCTGACCGGTGGAGAGCTTCGTTCCGCGCTCGCCGAGGAGCGTGTCGTACCCGTCGGGGAGCGCCTCGATGAAGGCATCGGCGGCCGCGATGCGGGCGGCCTCCCGCACGGCCTCGTCGGAGGCGTCGGGCACGGCGTAGCGGATGTTCTCGCGCACGGTCGCGCCGAACAGCAGGTTCTCCTGGAGCGCGATGGCCACGCCTGCGCGGAGGCTCGACACCTTGAAGCGACGCAGGTCGACCCCGTCCACCTCGATGGCGCCACGGTCGGGATCGAAGAGACGCAGGAGGAGCGACACGAGCGTGCTCTTGCCCGATCCCGTGGGGCCCACGATCGCCGTGATCGAGCCGGCGTGCGCCTCCAGGCTCACGTCGTCGAGCGCCACGCGGTCGGCCTCGTAGCGGAACGAGACGTTGCGGAAGGCGACTCCGTGGCGGAGCGGATCGAGGTCGATCGCATCGGGGGCGTCCTGCACCTCGGGCTCCGTGTCGAGGAGCTCGAACACGCGATCAAGGCCGATCGCGATGTCCTGGACGCGGGACCACGCGCGGAAGAGCTGCCGCACCGAGCCCGCACCGTCGCCGAACCGCACCTTGAACACGTTGTAGAGGCCCAGGTTCCAGACGGTGAACCCGAACACCGTCAGGATGCGCTCCGCGAAGAGCCCGCTGCCCTCGCGCGTGGCGAGCGTCGCGACGCCTTGCGCGGCGAGCAGCGCGCCGCCGACGCAGCAGAAGGTCACGACGTTGAAGATCGCGAAGAGGCTGCGGGCGTCGTAGGCGGCGGCGAACGCGCCGCGCGAGTCGCGTTCGAAGCGCGCCTGCTCCCGGCTCTCGGCGCCGTACGCCTTGATCACCTTGATCCCCGCCAGTGTCTCCTGGATGCGCGAGGTGAGCGCGCTCGCCGTCTCGCGGGCGCGCCGGAATCGGACGCGCATCTCGCGCGACGTGGCGCGTCCGAGCCAGAGACACGGGGGCCACACCATCGCCAGCACCACCGCGAGCCACGGGTCGAAGAGCGCCACGACGACGAGCGAGAAGAGGAACCGCACGCTGGCGAAGAGCGGCGTCAGGAACAGCACGTCGATGAGCTGCGTCACCATCGCACTGTCCTGATAGAGGCGGTAGATGGCGTCGCCCACGCGGCTGTCCGCGTGGAAGCGGAGCGACAGGGCGTGGATGCGCTCGAACAGGTGCACGCGCAGCAGCTGGTTGATGCGCTGGAGGATCCACACCTGCCAGTAGAAGAGCCCGATGAAGAGGGGCGCCACGACGGCCGCCATCGCCGCGCCGAACCAGACCACCTGCACGGCGATCGCGTGGCGGAGCTCGGCCGGGAGGTGCGCGACCTGCACGCCCGCCGCGGGATCGATGCGCAGCAGAGCGGCCTCGAGCGCGGTGAGGGGCTCGCCGTTCAGGACGCGCGTCCACGTGAGGTCGAACAGCAGGAGGCCGACGGGGAACAGGAGGAGCGCCGTGCCCGCGAAGGCGCCGAGGAGCCCGGCGAGGTGCCAGCGCATCGCGCGCAGCCAGGGCAGGCAGCGCAGGAGGACGCTCAGGACCAGCCGGAAGCGCAGGTGGTCGCCGGCGCCGCCTTCGCCCAGCCGGCGGAGATCGTCTTCGCCGCCGGGCGGCTTCGCTCGCTCGCGCATCTTCTCCTGGACCGCGCGCCGGGCCCGCCGCCCTCCGCGCGTGACGGGCAGACTAGCCCGGGGCCCGGGGCGGCGCCCGGGACGCTCGCCGATTGGCCCTTTCCGTTGTGACCAGATTGGATCTTTCGGGACCAGATTGGCTCCTCTAGGCTCGGGCCATGCTCGATCTCGCCTTCCGCCCGGACCGCCGCCTGCCGGAGCCCGTGTACGCGCAGTTGGCCGGGCTGTTGCGCGCGTGGATCGAGGCGGGGCGCCTCGCTCCGGGCGAGAAGCTGCCCGCCACGCGCGACCTCGCGCGCGGCCTGGGCCTCGCGCGGAACACGGTCACCCAGGCCTACGTCGCGCTCGGAGATCTCGGTCTCGTGACCTCGCACGTGGGGCAGGGCACGTTCGTCGCGACGCACGGCGGTGCGGGGATGCGCGTTGCGCCGCCGATCGTCCGATCGACGCGAAGAGGTGTCGGAGGACCGCCCCTCGCCACGGCCCCGGCGCGCGCGTTCGCCTGGAGCGGGCTCTTCTCCCTGCGGTCGCGCGACCTGCCGCTGCCCGCGACGCTGCGGCGGGAGCGTCCGGGACGCGTTTTCGCGTACGACTTCCGGGGAGGGCAGGTCGACGCCGCGAGCTTTCCGTCGCGCGAGCTCGCCCGCGCGGCCCTTCGCGCCGTGCGTACGCACGGCCCCGCGCTCGCGGCCGCGCCCGACCCGTTCGGCCTCCCGGCCCTGCGCGAGCGCGTGGCGCGCGGTCTCGTGGCGCGGGGGATCACCTGCGGGGGCGACGACGTGGTCATCGTCGCGGGAGCGCAGCAGGCGCTCGATCTCGTGGCGCGCGTCCTCGTCGATCCGGGCGACGCCGTCGCGATCGAGCAGCCCGGGTACTTCGGAGCGGCGCTCGCGTTCGGGGCGAGCGGGGCAAATCTCGTCGGTGTCGGCGTCGACGCCGGCGGGCTCCGGACCGAGGAGCTTGCCCGGCTCCTGCGCGCGCGCCGCGTGAAGCTCGTGTACGCGACGCCGGCGGTGCAGAGCCCGACGGGCGTCGCCCTGGCCGACGATCGGCGGCGCGCGCTGCTCGAGCTCGCCGATCGCCATCAGACGCCCGTGGTCGAGGACGACTACGACAGCGAGCTGAGGCTCGGCGCCGCCACCGCGCCGGCGCTCAAGACCGGGGACCGCGCCGGCCAGGTGATCTACGTCGGGACCTTCTCGAAGGCGCTCTTCCCGGGCCTGCGCGTCGGCTATCTGGTGGCCGCGCGCCCGCTGCTCGAGCGGGTCGCCCTCGCGCACCTCGCGGCGGACTTCGAGGCGTCGCGCTTCGCGCAGGCCGTCCTGCTCGAGCTGCTCGCCTCCGGCGCGTTCGAGCGCCACGTGCGGCGCGTGCGGCGCCTCTACGCGGAGCGCCTCGCCGCGCTGCGCACCGCCCTCGCTGCGGCGCTGCCCGCCGGCGCCGTGGCGACCGAGCCTGCGGGCGGCAGCTCGGTCTGGGTGCGGCTGCCGGCCGGCACGGACGCCGACGGCGTGTCGGCCGCGGCGCGCGACGCCGGCGTGGCGTTCACCCGCGGCGACGCCTTCTCGATCGACGGCTCCTTCGGCGACTGCCTCACGCTCTCGTTCGCGAACCTGGCGCCCGAGAGGATCGCCGAGGGCATCGCGATCCTCGGGCGCATCGTCGCCGCACGGACCACGCACGCGGGCCCCGCGGGCTCCCGCCGGCGGACCGCATCGGAGGGAAGAGCATGGACCGGTGGTCGATCGTCCTCGGGCTCGCGGCATTCGTGAGCCTCGGCAATGCGCTCTGGATGCTGGTCGCGCCGGAGCACTGGTATCTGAACCTGCCCGCCGGAGTCCCGGACACGGGTCCGCTCAATCTGCACTTCGTGCGCGACATCGGCTGCGCCTTCCTGACGACGGGGGCCGGCCTCGCCTGGGCGGCGCTCACGACGCGGCCTGCGGTGCGCGTGCCCTGCGTCGCGCTCGCCGCGCTCTTCGCGGGCGCGCATGGCGCGCTCCACCTCTTCGACCTGGCCCGCGGCGCCCTCGGCCCGGAGCACTGGCTGCTGGACCTGCCCGGCGTGTTCGCGCCTGCGCTCCTGCTGGGGGCGCTCGCCGTGCACTTCGCCCGCCAGGGCGGGGCCACCGAAGGAACCAGGCCGCTTCACAGGAGGACCGCATGAGACTCTCCGCTCTCGAGCAGCCCCCGACCCTCGTCGCGCGCATCGCCTACTGGATGAGCCGGCGCCAGCTCGGGGTCGTTGCGACACCGTTCAAGGTCGTCTACGCCCGCGTTCCCGCGCTCTTCCGCCTGGGCTATCAGCTCGTGCAGGTCGAGCGCAAGGGTCTGTCGCTCGACGCCTCGACGCGCCACCTCGTCAAGGCCTGGGTCTCGATGTCGAACGGATGCACGTTCTGCGTCGACGTCGCGAAGGCGATGGCGGCGCTCGAGCACATGTCGCTCGACAAGGTCCAGGCGCTCCCGGAGTGGGCCACGAGCCCGCTCTTCGACGACCGCGAGCGGGCCGCGCTCGCCTACGTCGACGAGGCGAACCGGACGAAGCACGTCTCGGACGCCACGTTCGCGCGCGCGCGCACGCACTTCTCGGACCGGGAGATCGTCGAGCTCACGTGGCTGAACGCCGTCGAGAACTACTACAACCTGCTCAATCTCCCGCTCGAGATCGAGGAGGACGGGCTCTGCGCGATCGCGCAGAAGCGGCAGGCAGCGTAGGCGGCGCTACTTCACGTAGCCGAGCGCGCGCAGGCGCTCGATCACCGCGGCGTCGTCGGCGGCGCCGGCTGGCGCATCGCCGGCATCCGGATGCCACGGCGGCGCCGCCTCGAAGCGGGGCGGGTGCGCGGCGAGCCACTCGGGCGCGATCCGATCGGCCGGAAGACGCCCTTCGAGATCGTCGGGAATGGGCTGGCCGGCGAGGTAGGCGACGAGCGGCGCCACGTCGAGCACCGAGAGGCGACCACGCCCGGCCGCGTGGACGATGGGGCCGCCGACGGCCAGGAACACCGCGGTCGGCTCGTGTCGCCCGCTGAAGTCGTCGGGGTGCGCGAGCTCCCGCAGCGGAAGGTGCACGCCGCCGATCTCCGCCGTGCCGTCCGGCCACAGCCCGTCCATGACCCTCGCATCCACGCGCGCGATCACCCAGGCGTGGGCTGGCGTCTCGAGGCGCTCGCCGAACGCGTAGCGGAGCACGAGTCGCACGGCGGTCTGCCGCGCGCGCGTGAGCCACGAACGCTCCGCGCCGGGCGGCCTCGGCGCCGCGTCCACCACCTCGACGAGCTCGAAGATCCGCCGGCCGTCGCCGGTCCGGGCGCCGCGCAGCAGCGCGGCCCAGCGCTCCGCCACCGCGTCGCGCTCGGCGAACGGGCCCGGGCGCACGCGCAGCACGATGGCGGAGAACTCGGTGGCGAAGCTGAAGCCGTCCCGCTCGGCGTCGAAGCCGAGCTGCGGCGCCTCCTCGGCGAGGTGCGTGACCCAGATCCGTCGACGTCCCCGGGTGTCGGCCTGGAAGCCGTGGTCCGAGACGACGATCACCGTGTCCTCGGGAGAGAGCCCCGCGACGATCCCACCCACGGAGCGGTCGATGCCGAGCATCACCTCGTGGATCACGCCGGCATTCGCGGAGGCAGGGGCCGGACGCTCGGCCCCGAACTGCTCGGGGAATGCGTCCTGCCAGAAGCGGTGGGATGTCGCGTCCACCGAGTAGAAGGTGACCCCGCCGACGTCGAGCAGGAACGCCGCGGCGAGCGCGTTCCAGGTGGGCGTCTTGCGCGTCACCTCCTCCCGCGCCCGCACGACGAACCCCTCGGGCGTCCGGGCGTTCGCCTCCCACGAGTACGGCGTGACACCCGCGCGTGTCCAGGTGTCGGTCGGGGCCACGGAAGCGTCGCGACGCAGCCATCCGGGGATCACGAAGCCTGCGGTCGGCGCATTCGGCGGCCACGTGACGAGCCAGTCGTAGAGCCCGACGCGCAGGCCGTGCGCGGCGAGCCGCTCGAAGATCGTGGGCACGCGGCGCGAGAGCCGCGTCGCGAGGAAGCCTGTCACGCCGTGGGCCGAAGGGCTCCGGCCCGTGGCGATGCTCGTCCACACGGTGGGCGAGATCAGGGGCTCCACGGTGTCCATCCGCGCCGTGACCCCGCGCGCGGCGATCGCAGCGAGCTGCGGGAGCTCGCCTCGGGCGACGAGGGGGTCGATCACGTCCCACGAGGCGCCGTCCACGCCGATCACGAAGACGCGCGCAGCCGCCGCTGTCGGGACGCCGAGGACGGCGAGCGCCAGGAGGACGCGGGCGAAGGGGAGCGGGCGCGAGCGCATCGGCGCGGAGCGCGGCATCGGAGCGCGAGCCTATCACGCGCCGGCGCGCGATCGGGCCGCGCGCGCGGCTGGGTCGCAACCTAGTCGGTGTTGCGCGGGACGACGATCACGGGGGGAGAGTCGTAGCGGCCGCGGCGGTACCCGTCGCGCCAGGCGTCGCGGATCTCGCGCTGGCGCTCGCGCTCCTCGAGCGCGCGCGCCTGCCGCTCGGAAGGCGAGGCTCCCGGCTTCGCCGCGGGATCCTTGCGGATCTGCGTGCAGCGGGCCCGCTCGAGGTCGGTCTGGCCCGGGCACTCCGCGAACGCAGGCTGGGCCAGGCAGGCGAGGAGACACGCCGAGGTGACGATTGCGCGCGAGCTGCGCATGGCAGGTCCTCCCATCGCGAACCGGTCGACCCCTCTTGGATCGGTCGGGCGGGCCGGGGACCGGAGCCCCGGCGGGAGGCGGGAGGCGCTTGCCCTGGACGCGGAAATGCCCGGCGCGCGGCGGACCCCCGCCGCAGGCCGGGCAGTTCGCGAGGGTCACTCGACGACGAGGACGCCGTCGATCGTGAGGTTCGGGTCGCCCTGGCCGGACTGGCGACCGAAGAAGCCCACCTTGAAGGGATATGTCCCCTTCGCCGGAACGCAGGGCAGGGTAATGTTCGGAGAGGACCCCTGGAGCGGCACCGACTCGATCCCCCGGGCGGTCTTCATGAAATTCGGCCGGAGATCCTTGCACCCGAACTTCGAGACGTCGGACATGGGGAACAGCACGTTCGCGTACTCGTCGCTCAGATTCGCGAACGCGACGTTCCCACCGGAGAGAACCCGGTTCGTCGTGGGCTGCACGCCCGACTTGTCGAACTGGATCACGATGTCCTTTCGCGCGGGCTCGGCCACGTCGCTCGTGAGGCCGGTCCCGCCCTTCTTGATGTCCATGTCCTTGCGCACGGCCTCGGTGTCCTCCTTCATCGAAGCGCAGGCGCACACGAGGGTGAGTACGGCGAAGCAGAGCGCGATCCGAGCCATGAGCGGTCCCCCCAGGAAGTGGTGCCACAACATACCAAGGAGACGCGCGTAGGTGGGAGCAAATCCTGCGTCCCGCGACCCGCCGGGCCGCGGGACGGGGCGGACACCTACAACACCGCGCGCCGGAGGCCCGGGAAGACCCGCGACACCTTGGCGAGCACGTAGTCGCCGTAGGTCCCCTCGAAGGCATGCACGCTCTCGCCGTCCCAGCGCGCGCCGCGGTCGTCTCGAGCCTCCGCAGGAGGGCGCGGGTGGGGAAGCTCGATCCGCCGCACCTCGGTCGTCCAGCCGGGATCGAAGAAGAAGGGGAACGAGAGGCGCTCACGCCCCGACCGGTTCTGCACACGGTGTGGTGTCGAGCGGTAGAGGCCTCCCGTCATGCGGTCGAGCATGTCGCCGATGTTGCAGACGAAGGCCCCCGGGACGACCGGAGCTTCCAGCCAGCGGCCCCGCGATTTCAGCTGGAGCCCGCCCGTATCGTCCTGCTTCAGGATGGTGAGGACCCCGTAGTCGGTGTGCTCCCCCACACCCCAGCGCGGCGGCCCGTCACGCGTCTCGGGGGTGGGCGGGTAGAGAAACACCCGGAAGAGGACGAGCGGGTCTGCGGTGTAGCGCTCCGCGAAGAACCGCTCGCCGAGGCCGAGCGAGAGCGCAAGGCCTCCCATCAGGACGTGGCCGAGGCGCGTCATGGCGGCGATCCAGGCGAGGACCGTGTCCCGGTAGCCGGCCGGATGCTCTGGAAACAGGTTCCGCCCGTGCAGCGGGACAACCGCCCGAACGAGCGGATGATCGTCGCCGAGCTCCTGGCCGAAGTAGAGCCCCTCCTTCAGGTCGGGCGCCCCGGAGGTGAGCTCGCCGCCGACGGGGAAGTAGCCGCGCCACGCCCGTCCGCCGAGCGCCATCCGGATCGCGAGCTTGCGCTCGAGGTCCTGCGCGAAGAACGCCCGGCTCTGCTGCTCGAGCGTGCGCTCGAGCGCGGAATCGACCCCGTGGCCCGTGACGTAGAAGAACCCCGACTCGCGGCACGCGCGCCCGATCTCGCGGGCCGTCGCGAGGCGCACCGGATCGCCCCCCGCTGCGCGAGGCGCGCCGGCGCCCGCCACGAGCGGCGCCACGTCGATGACGGGCAGGGTCGAGGCGCCGGCGCTCATGCCGCGCCTCCCGGCGGCTGCTCGCGCAACACGAGCGACGGCTCCTCGGAGCGCAGTCGCGCTACGGGGTGTCCACGACCTCGATGTACGTCGCGATCTTGCCCGTCACCGTGTCGACGGTGACGGCGACCCACCAGCCCGTCTTCAGCGCGGTGAGGGTGATCTGCTTCCTGTGGTTGTCCATGACCGTGGTGTCGGCGTTGACCTGATAGGTGCCGCCTTCCCCGTTCGCGCCCTCGATCGTGATCGTCTTCTTCGCGGCATCGATCGCCTTGATCTTTCCCGAGAGAGCGGTGTCGGTCGATTCCGTCGGGCGCGGCTGGGCCTGGCTGCCGGCGGCGGCGACGAGGAATACCAAGGCGCAGAAGAGTGCAGCAGACGCTCGAACCCGAGACATGACGGCCCCTCCAGAGTTCCTGCTCCGCGGGATCGCGGAGGCGTACGGGTGCGCGGTGGCTCCCCGAGCGTGCGCATCATCGCACGTTCGGACGCGAGTGCAGCGGACGATCCGCCCCGGCGGACCCGGAGCGCGCGGCCGGCCGTACCCGGGGGCGCCGACCCGAGGCCACCGCGCGTCCCTCACCCTCAGGCGGGGCCGGCGAGCGCGCGATCGATCAGCTCCGTGAGGTCCTCGGGCTCGTAGGGCTTTCGCACGATGCCCGTCACCGCCTCGGCGCGGACACGCTCCGCGGAGACGTACCCGGTCGTGATGATCACGCGCACGTCGGGGCGAAGACGCCGCAGCTCGGCCAGCACCTCCTCGCCGTTCGCGTCGGGCATGGCGAGGTCGAGCACGACCGCGTCGATCCCGCGGCCGTGCTCCCGGAAGCGCGCGATGCCGGCGCGGCCGCCGAGCGCGGTCACCACGCGATGCCCCGCGCGCTCGAGGAAGGCCTGGGCGACCTCGACGACCGACGGGTCGTCGTCGATCACCAGCACGGTCCCGCTGCGCCGGGTCGCGGCGCGAGGCGGAGCGGGCCTCGGACTCCGGGCCACCGCGGCGTCGGCCTCGGGGAGCAGCGTTCGCACCGTGGTCCCGAGGCCCGCCTGGCTGCGGACCTCGACGCTGCCCCGGTGCGCGCCGACGATGCCCTGCACGGCCGCGAGGCCGAGACCGCGCCCCGGGAACTTCGTGGTGAAGAACGGCTCGAACATGCGGGCGCGCGTCGCCGGGTCCATGCCGCGCCCGTCGTCCCGCACCTCCACGAACGCGTACGTGCCCGGCAGGACCTCCGCCGCGCCGGCGTCCGGGGAGACGTCGCCCGGGGCGACACGCAGCCGGCCCGTCCGTATGCACACCGTGCCGCCTCCGTCGTTCAGGGCCTCGCTCGCGTTCGTCACCAGGTTCAACACGGCCTGACGCAGCTGCGTCGCATCCCCCTCGACCACGGCGCGCTGCGCGAGGTCGAGCTCGAGGCGGCAGCTCTCCGGCACGGAGGCGCGCAACAGCTCCGCCATGTCCTCGATGAGCTGCCCGAGCTCGATCGGCTTCAGTGCGACCGCGGAACGGCCGGAGTAGGCGAGCATCTGCTCGACGAGCCTCGCCCCGTGCTCCGCCGCGGCGCGGATGCGCGACAGACGCTCCCGGAGCGCGGAGTCGGGAGGCGCCTCGGCGAGCGCCATGCTGCCGTTGCCGGAGATCACGGCGAGGAGGTTGTTGAAGTCGTGCGCGACCCCGCCCGTGAGCACCGCCAGGCTCTCGAGCCGCTGGGTCTCGAGGACGCGCCGCTCGAGCTCGCGGCGCTCCTCCTCGGCGCGCCGCATCTCCGTGACGTCGTGCGAGGCGCCGACGATGCGCAGGACTCCGCCCGCCTCGTCCCGGGTCACGTCGAGGCGGGCGTGCACGACGATCACGCGCCCGTCGCGCGCGATCATCCGGTGCTCCATCTCGCGCGCGCGTCCGGCGAAGATCTCGGCGATCTGCGCGTTGCAGCGCTCGACGTCGTCGGGGTGGACGAGCGACCACCAACCCCGCCCTCGGAGGTCCGCCAGCCCGTAGCCGGTGATGCGCGTGAAGGTGTCCGTCACCCAGCCGTCGAGAACGCCCTTCGAGAGGTCGATCCGGAAGCCGAACGCGAGATCGGAGCCGAGCTCGGAGATCACGCGATGCCGCTCCTCGCTCGCGCGCAGCTCCGCCGTGCGCAAGGCGACGCGTTCCTCGAGCTCGCCCTGCGCACGCTGGAGGGCGCGGCGCAGCCGCTCCCATTCCGCGGAGATCTGGACACCGAACAGCGGCGGCACGGCCGCGACCCACGTCGCCATCAGCGCGGGCGGGACCTCGGAGGCCTCCGTCAACCAGGCGAGGTGCAGGGCGCCGATCAGCGCGAGGAGGACGAGCGACGGCCCCAGGAGCCGCTCGGAGCGTGAAGCGTCCACGCTGGGAACGGCGCGGTACGCGATCCACGCCGCCGCGAGCACGACGAAGGGCTCGACGAGCAGCGGGAGACCGAAGGCGAGCGCCGGCTCGCCCCGCAACGCGAGGGCCGCGCGGAGGAGCCCGAAGCCCGCGGCAGCCGGGACCAGCCAGCCGGGGACGGGCCGCGAGGCGAGCAGGAGGGCGCCGGACAGGAGGAGCGCCGGGAACACGGATCCGAGGGGGAACGAGAGGTAGTAGGCCCACGGGAAGGTGGGTCGGACGACGGCGAGGATGCAGCTCGCGCCACCGGCCACCCACCCGGCCGACCAGCAGACGAGGGGCGTGGCGTCGCCACGGCGGACGACCGCCCAGCCGATCGCCCCCGAACAGCAGACTCCGACGACGACGACGAGCTCCATCCACATCGAGCGGTCCGATCCGGGAGAGGGGACGACCTTTCACGCTGCCGTGCGCGGCCGAGCCTACCACGAGACGGAACGGTCCGGTGTCGGCGATCCGACCGCGCGGTCTCGCGCCGGAGCTGCGCCGGATCCGGGGGCACGCCGTCTCCGGGAGCCGGGCTCAGCAGCAGGTTCCCCGGCGGGCGCTCCGCTCCTCGAGCGTTCGCCGCGCCGCTGCGGCGTCGGGGCTCGCGTCGCAGACGTGCGTTGCGGGGCGCCCGCCCACGGGCAGCCCGGTGAAGCCGGCGAGGAAGGCGCGCAGCGCGGCGAGCGCCTGCCCGAGCTTCCTCCTCATGCCCCCACCGCCTCCACTCCGCGCACCGCCGCCGATCCCGGCCCGCGCAACGTGCGCCACCAGCAGCGCGCAGCGTCGAGTACGACGATCGCCACGAGCGCCATGAACGCGGCCGTCACCGCGGCGTCGAGCCGATTGTTGAAGATCACGTGCTGCGTCTCCACGACCCGGGCGGGCGGGATCGCGCCGGTCGCGAGCTGGCCGGCGAGGTAGTCGGCTTGCGCCAGGAAGCCGATGCGCCGGTCGGCGTGGAAGATCTTCTGCCAGCCTGCGGTCATGGTGACCGCCAGCAGCCAGGCGAGCGGCAGCACGGTCGTCATGCCGAAACGCGGCCGGCCCGACTTCACGAAGATCGTCGTGGCCGCGGCGAGCGCGGTCGCAGCGAGCAGCTGGTTCGCGATGCCGAACAGCGGCCAGAGGGAATTGATGCCGCCGAGCGGATCGACGACGCCCTGATACAGGAAGTAGCCCCAGCCGGCGACGATCAGGCCCGACGCGAGGACGTTCGCAGGCAGCGAGCTCGTGCGGCCGAGCGGCGCCCAGAGATTTCCGAGCAGATCCTGGAGCATGAAGCGGCCGACGCGCGTCCCTGCATCCAGCGTGGTCAGGATGAAGAGCGCCTCGAACATGATCGCGAAGTGGTACCAGACGGCCTTCAGCATCGGGCCGCCGAGCGCGCTCGAGAAGATCTCCGCCATGCCGACGGCGAGGCTCGGCGCGCCGCCCGTGCGCGACAACAGCGTCGTCTCGCCGACCTGACGCGTGAGGGTGTCGAGCTGCGCAGCATCGAGCGCGAAGCCCCATCCCTGGACCGCCGAGGCGGCGCTTTCGACCGTCGTTCCGATCATCGACGCGGGCGAGTTGATCGCGAAGTAGACGCCCGGCTCCATCACCGCGGCCGAGAGCAGCGCCATGATCGCCACGAAGCTCTCCATGAGCATCGCTCCGTAGCCGATGAAGCGCGCGTCCGTCTCCTTGTCGAGCAGCTTGGGCGTGGTGCCGCTCGAGATGAGGGCGTGGAAGCCGGAGATCGCGCCGCACGCGATCGTGATGAAGCAGAACGGGAAGAGCTTGCCGGCGAAGACGGGCCCCGAGCCGTCGATGAACGGCGTGAGCGCGGGCAGCTTCACGTCCGGCCGGACCCACAGGAGCCCGGCGGCGAGCAGGAACACCGTTCCGATCTTGATGAACGCCGACAGGTAGTCGCGCGGCGCGAGCAGCAGCCAGACGGGCAGTACGCTCGCGACGAATCCGTAGGAGATGATCGCGAGCGCGATCCCCTTCTTGTCGAGGTCGAAGAACGTGCGCAGGGTCGGGTGGTCGTGCACCCAGCCGCCCGCCACCACGGCGAGGAGCACGAGCGCGACGCCTCCGACGGTCGCCTCGGTCACGCGCCCAGGCCGGATCCGCACCATGTACACGCCCATCAGGAGCGCGATCGGGATCGTGGACGTCACGGTGAACGTGCCCCAGGGGCTGCCGAACATCGCGTTCACGACGACGAGGCCCAGCACGCCAATCAGGATCAGCATGATGGCGAGCACGCCCACGAGCGCGGCCGCGCCTCCGACCGGTCCGATCTCGTCGCGCACGATCTGACCGAGGCTCTTGCCGTTCCGCCGCATCGAGCCCACGAGGATCGTGAAGTCCTGGACCGCGCCGCCCAGCACGACTCCGATCAGGATGTAGAGGGTCCCGGGCAGGTAGCCGAACTGCGCGGCGAGGATCGGTCCGACGAGGGGTCCGGGACCCGCGATCGCCGCGAAGTGATGGCCGAACACGACCCAGCGGTTCGTCGGAACGAAGTCCCTGCCGTCGTTCAGCCGGTGCGCGGGGGTGGTCCTCGAATCGTCGAGCGTGAGCGCCCGCGCCGCGAGGAAGGCGGAGTAGAAGCGGTAGCCGAGCGCGTACAGGCAGACGGCTGCGACGAGGAACCACGTGCTCGAGAGGGGCTCGCCCCGGGTCGTGGCGACCACCGCGAGCGCACCTGCGCCCGCGAGCGCCACGGCGGTCCATCCCAGCACGGCGAGCGGCTTCATGCGAGCGGATCAGAGCTTGTTGAGCCCGTCGAGCGCGGCGACCTTGTAGGCCTCCGCCAGCGTCGGGTAGTTGAAGACCGTGTCGCGCAGGTAGTCGATCGTGCCGCCGAACGCGATCACCGCCTGGCCGATGTGGATCAGCTCGGTGACGCCGTCCCCGATCGCGTGCACCCCGAGCAGCTTCCGCGTGTCGGGATCGAAGAGCAGCTTCAGCCGGCCGGTCTCGTCGCCGATCATCTGTCCCTTCGCGAGCTCTTCGAAGCGCGCGACACCCGTCTCGTAGGAGACCTTGTCGGCCGTGAGCTGCTGCTCCGTCCTCCCCACCATCGAGATCTCGGGGATGGTGTAGATGCCGTAGGGATAGAGGTCGGGAGCCGAGGCGCAGGCCCGTCCGAACGCGTGACACGCGGCGAGGCGCCCCTGCTCCATCGAGCTCGACGCCAGGGAGGGGAAACCGATCACGTCGCCGGCGGCGTAGATGTGGGGCGTCGAGGTCTGGAAGAACTCGTTCACCCGGATGCGGCCGCGCGCGTCGGCGTCCACGCCCGCGACGCCGAGGTTCAGCAGGTCCGAGTTCGCCTGCCGGCCTGCCGTATAGAGCAGGCCTTCCGCGATCACGCGCTTGCCGCTCTCGAGCCGGGCGACGACGCGCTCCCGGTCGTCCACCTCGACCCTCTCCACCTTCTCGCCGAGCCGGAACGTGGCCTTGATGCCCCGCATGTGCACGCACAGCGTGTCGATCATCTCCTCGTCGACGAACTCGAGGAGCTTCTCCCGTCCGTCCACGATCGTGATCTCGACGCCCAGGGCGGCGAGCATCGACGCGTACTCGAGCCCGATCACGCCGGCGCCGAGCACGATCGCGTTGCGGTGCATCGCCGGCACCCGGAGCAGCTGGTCGGAGTCCACGATGCGCAGGCCGTCCACCACGATGTCCGGGCTGTGGGAGGGCCGCGTTCCGCACGCGATCACGACGAAGTCGGCGGCGACCTGGACCTTCTCGGTCTCGGACTCGATCTCGATGGTGTGCGGGTCGACAAACCGCACGTCTCCGCAGATCACGTCCACGCCGTTGCGGCGGAGCTGGGCGCGGATCACCTCGATCTCGCGTCGCACCACGGTGTCGACGCGGAACGCGAGGTCCTTGACGGTGATGTTGTCCTTCACGGCGTAGTCCCGGCCGTAGAAGGTCCGCTGCCGATAGCCAGAGAGATAGAGGATCGCCTCGCGCAGCGTCTTGCTGGGGATCGTGCCCGTGTGTACGCACACGCCGCCGATCATGCGCTTGCGGTCGGTGATCGCCACGCGCTTGCGCAGCTTCGCCGCAGCGATCGCAGCCTTCTGGCCGGCCGGCCCGCTTCCGATCACGACGAGGTCGTACCGCTGCACGCTCAAGCGTCACCCGCCCGCAGGTCGTCCGGCCTCAGTCTACTCGATGCTGGACACGGGCAGGGGATCCATCGGGCGCCTAGGCTATCACGACGATGGCGAGCGTCGGAGGGCGGAGATGGCGGGCGACGAGCTCCGGTTCGGGATCATCGGAACGGGCATGATGGGTGGCTGGCGAAGGCGCGACGCCGAACTTCACGCACTTCGAGGTGCTGTCGGCGGTCTTCCGCACGCATGCTGGCGATCCGCGAGCACCGGTTTCCCTTTCTCGAGAAGGTCGGCGACTGGAACCGCTTCGCGCGCAATACCGGCGGCACGCTCGTCGAGAAGTGCTGCCACTTCTTCGACCTCATGAACCTGATCTCGCGTCAACGTCCGACGGTCGTGTACGGATCCGGGGGCATGGACGTGAACCATCTGGGCGAGCGCTACGACGGCGAGCAGCCCGACATCCTCGACAACGCCTACGTCGTCGTGGACTTCGCCGGCGGCGCCCGGGGCCTGCTCGACCTGTGCATGTTCGCAGAGCACTCGACGAACGAGATGGAGATCGCCGCGAGAGCGTGGAGGCGGGCGCGTGGGCGGTCGGCGTGGGCGCCGCCGCCGAGCGGAGCGTGAGGCAACGCCGCCCGATCGAGCTTCGCGAGCTCGGCTTCTAGTCTCCTCCCCGGGGAGGGGCGCAACGTCGGGCGGGCTGGGGGCTACTTCCTGGGACGGGGGCCGGGGCTGTCGCCGCCGGCCGGGGGAATGCGTGAAGAAGCTCTGGCTGATGGGGCTGTTCCAGCTCTGGGCTGCGGGCGCCGAAGCCGCCACCTGCACGTCCCTGTCCAGCTTCGCCTGGCCCGCGATCGGCTCCGGGAACTGGAGCTGCGGCGCCGGGGGGGCCGGCGACCTCTACGTCGTCGCGCCCGGCCACACCGTCACGGTGACCGGGAGCCTCACCCAGAGCGCATCGGCTTCGGCGGGCATCCGCGTGGAGCAGGCAGGGACGCTCCTCGTCCAGGGGCGCCTCGTGCTCACCCTCGGCGGCGCCGGGCTCGAGTGCCAGGCCGGCTCGGCCTGCACGCTCGAAGGTCCGGGGCCTACGCCAGGGTACGGTGCTCGACGCGGGCGGCGCTCCGGCAGGGGGCCGCAGCATCCGGATCCAGGCCGGCACGGTCTCCGCGAGCCACGAGCTCGTCGGCCGGTGGCTGCGGTTCGCCGACGCGACCGGGGCGCCCGAGGCCTCGGCCTACAAGATCTCCGAGACCACCGACGGCGGGGCCGGGCCGGACACGCTGCGGATCGGCGACGTGCGGGGCTTCGCGACCGCCCACCCCGCCGGGCGCGCGGTGTTCGTCGACTACGGCTGGTCGCTGGGCGACCCGTTCGTCGTCTGGGCGCCGCTGCGGATCCGCAGCGCGACGCCGCTCGAGACCGACTCGCAGGTCGTGCTGGCGGGCACCCACACGGTCCGCCGCGTCGTGTTCGATTCGATCGGGACGCCGAGCGACGCGCAGACCCTCACGGGCGTGCTGCTCTTCAAGCCCACCACGTCGCTCCTGGCCTTCGAGGACGTCTGGGTCGCCGACCCGGCGGGCCCTCCGTCCGCCATCGCGATCATGTTCGACGGCACGCCCCCCTTCACCTTCCGCCGCTTCCAGCAGACCGGCGGGACGAGCTCGAGCGCCCACTGCGTGCCCTACGAGGACACGTGCGCCGACTACCTCCACGTGTTCGGGCTCCGCGGGGCCATCTCCGACGCGCGGTTCGAGGACATCGGCATCCGCCATCACGGCGACGACATCTTCCTCGACGCCAACGCGACCGGGGCGAAGCTCCGCCTCCGGCGCGTACACGCGGCGTTCGTCTCCCAGTACGCGGCGTCGGGCAGCTTCATCGACATGTCGGGCTTCGACGCGGCGATCGACGCGCGCGATCTCGTCTGCGACGACTGCTCGTCGGCGGCGATCGGCTCGTCCGGAGCGGCGGACGTGATGAACCAGCTCACGAACGCGACCGGCACCGTGTCCGGGCTCCTCGCCTGGGGCACCCGCGCCGGGGCGCCCTGCGATGGGGCCGTGGTCTGCAACGACATCACCGTGATCGCATCATCCGGGCCCTCTGGCGCGATGGTGGGCGGCACGACGGATCACGCGGTCGTGCGCGACGCGCACTTAGCGGCGTCGGAGCTCATCGCGACGCCCGCGCGGCCGCTCGCGCTGAGGCGTTCATGGATCCGGGATTCGACGTTCGGCAATCAGCAGGGAATCAACTTTCCGGCCGAGCGTCGGGCAACGCGGTGACGATCGAGAGCACCGTCTTCCAGGACGTGAACGGACCCGACCCCGTCGTTCCTCCTCAATGGCGGCCACGCCCGCTGCGCCGCTCGTGCTGCGCGACATTTCCGCGGTGTGGACGGGTCCGCACACCCTCGACCGGTTCCTGACGTCGGCTGGAGGCGACCACACGCTGGTGACGCTCGATGGCGTCCTCGTGCAAGGGCTCGAACGGTTCCGGACGAATTTGCGCTCGCAGTCGATCTGGACGAGGTCTCGAAGCCCTCCCGCTCCTGCTTCTTCGACGACACCGTGATGTGGCCCGCGTCGCAGCAGCCGTTCGTCCCGCTCACCTGGCTCGCGACGAACGCGCTCGGTCCGAACGATCCGCCCCGTGCCGCGTCCTACCCGTTCACCACCGGGATCGACTGCGGCGCCACGGGCCCCGTCGGCGTCCCGCGCGAGCGCTGGATGCACGGCAAGGCCGGGCTCGCGCCGGAGCACCTCGGTCCGTCCGACGCCGACGAGGACGGCGTGTCCGACGCCGTCGACCTCTGCCCGACGGTGCCCGATCCCGCCCAGGCCGACACCGACGGGGACGGGGCCGGCGACCTCTGCGACGCGGTCTGCATCGGGGGCGCGACGACCTCGATCACGAGCGTGGACGTCGCCAGACAGGCGATCACGAAGCCGATCGTCGTCAGCGGCACGGGCTTCGGGCCGAACGCGCAGGTGTTCTTCGGGTCGACGCCCGGCGTCACGACGTGGAACGGCCCCGGCCAGGTGACCGCGGGCGTGCCCAACCTGCCCGTCGGCAGCCAGGTCGCGCTGAGCGTGGTGAACCCGGAGGGGTGCCGCTCGCTCGAGAGCGTCGTCCTGACGGTGGCGCCGTCGACGGGGTGCGGGCTCCTCGGGCCGGAGGGGCTTCTCGTCCTCGGGGCGGTGGCCCTGCGCCGGCGCGAGCGCGCCCGCCCCGCCTAGTCGATCAGCGGCCCTGCACGAGGGTGCGGGCGCCCTGCTCGAAGAGCACCTCGATCTTGCGCCCGTCGCGCGTGTCGGTCACCACCCCGACTCCGAAGGTCGGGTGCGCCACGAGCGCCCCGTTCTGGAATCGCTCCCGCGTGGTGTAGGGGCTCGCGTCGGCGACGCTGCGCCCCTGGAGGAGGTCCTGGTAGACGGGCGGCCGCACCTTCGTCGACGTCCGGCGGCCCGTCGTCTTCGCGCCCGGCTCCCGCACGGCCTTCTCACCGGGCTTGTGCGCCCGGAACGCATGCTGCTGCTTGCACGTGTTGCAGTGCACGCGCCGGATCTTGCCGTCGGCGATGGCGTGGATGGTGTGCGCGAGCATCAGCTGACAGCGGTTGCACCAGGCGTCGACATCGCCGCCGACGAGATACGAGGGCATCACGACTCCAGAGCGGGTGGAGGAGGAGGACGACGGAACGGCAGCCCGATTCTAGCAGCGTCTGCGGAAGAGGCGCTCCGGGAAATCCCTGCCCGGCTCACGAGCCCGCGCCGGCGCGCTCGAGCCGCGCGATCTCCTCGCGGGCGGCGTCGGGGTCCGGGAGCTTGCCGGTGGCGACGGCCGCACGCAGCTCGCGGAGCGCGCCCTCGCGATCGCCGTTCGCGGCGAGCGCCTGGCCGAGGCGCCGCCGCAGTGCCGCGGCGTCCGGGTGCGCGGCGACCGCCGGAGCGAGCGTGCGCACCGCGCTCGCCGCGTCGCCGCGTCGCAGCTGCACGAAGCCCAGCGTGTCGATCACGTCGGGCGTCGGTGCGAGACGGCTCGCGTCGCGGGCCAGGGCGAGCGCCAGGTCGAGCTCCCGCCCGTCTGCGGCGAGGAGCCACGCGAGGTCGTTCCGTGCGAAGGCGGCTCCCGGGTCGCGCCGGACGATCTCGCGCAGACGTGCCTCGGCGTCCGCGCTTCGGCCGGCCGCGAGGAGGAGCTGGGCTGCGGGATAGGCGTATTCCGTCTCTCCGGGCGCCGCGCGCGATGCGCGCTCCCAGAGCGCGAGCGCCCCAGCGGAATCGCCGGCCTGCGTGGCCAGCGTCGCGAGACCGGCGAGCGCCGGGGCGTGCTCCGGAGCGAGCGCGAGCGCCCGCTCGAAGGCTGCGCGCGCGTCGTCCGTGCGGCCGGCGTCGGCCAGCACGCGCCCGCGCACGTCGTGCAGGGCCGCACTGTCGGGCGTGCGGGCGATTGCCGCGTCCACGCGCGCGAGCGCGTCCGCGGCGCGTCCGGCGGCCAGGAGGTCGTCGCAGAGGGCGCGCAGCACCGCCTCGTTCGCCGCATCGCCGACGTCGACTCCGCTCGCGTCCAGCGCAGCGGCGGCGGCCGCCGGCCCGTCCACGCGTCGCGCGAGCTCGGCGCGCACGAGCGCGACGCGCACCGCGAGGTCGGGACGACCGTCGAGCGCGGCGAGCGTGCTGCGCGCGCCCGCGAGATCGCCCTGACGCGCGAGCGCCTGCGCCAGCACGAGCGTGGCCGCGTCCGTTTCGGGAGACGGAGAGTCCGCCTCCGGGTGGTCCCTCGTTCCGACGAGGCGCCGGCGTGCGAACTCCGCCGCGAGCGCCGGCTCGCCTCGCGCGAGCTCGAGCTGCGCGAGCGCGAGCGACGCCGCGCCGAGCTCCGGCGCAACGCGCACCGCCTCACGCCACTCCGACGACGCGCGGTCGAAGTCGCCGAGCGCGAAGGCTGCGCGGCCGGTCAGGTAGCGCGCCGCGCCGTTGTTCGGCCAGCGACGCACGCCTGCGTCGAGCCTCGCGAGCGCACCCGCTGCATCGCCGCGGTCGAGCAGGATCCGACCCACCGCGAGATCGCGATAGAGCGGCTCTTCGATCTCCGCAGCGGCGGCGGCCGCGGCGTCGAGCTGCCCGGCGTCGGCGAGGAGCTGGGAGCGCTTGAAGCGCAGGGCATCGTCGCCGGGCGCGGCGCGCTGCGCCGCACGATCGATCGCGCGCGCCGCCGCGTCGCGTTGGCCGAGCCGCGACTCGAGATCGGCGAGCGCGAGCCAGGCGTCGCGCGTGTCCTGCGCGGCCGCCGATTCCGAGAGGAGCGCCACGGCCTCCTCGCGCCCGCCCGCCGCGGCGAGACGTCCTGCGAGGCTCGTTAGAAGCGGCAGGCTCTCGGGCGCCGCCGCGACGGCCGCACGCAGGATCTCGGTCGCGCGCTCGGGCCTCCCCGAAGCGTCGTAGAACTGCGTCGCGAGCGAGAGCGCGAGCGGGTCGGTCGGATTCGCCGCGACGATGGCGTCGTACTCCTCCGTCGCGCGCGCCACGTCGCCCCGCTCGGCGTGGTAGCCCGCGAGCGCCAGACGGCCCTTCCGCGCGGTGGCCGGATCCGCCGCGGCCGCGGCCTCGGCGAGCCGGGTGTAGGCGCGCTCGGCAGCGTCGAAGCGCTTCAAGTCCCACAGCACCGCTGCGCGGAGGAAGAGCCCCGGGTAGCCGTCGGGCTGCGCCGCGACGAGATGGTCCGCGTCGGCGAGCGCGCCTTCGCCGTCGCCGAGCGCGAGGCGCGCCTGGCCGCGCGCATGGAGGGCGGCCGCGTCGTCCGGGCGCGCGGCGAGCACGCGGTCGGCGGCGGAGATCGCCTCCTCCCACGCTTCCGTTGCCACGTACGCGGCCACGAGCAGGGCGGCTGCATCGGTCGCGCGCTCCGGGCTGCGCGCGGCGCGTTCGAGGGGCAGGACCGCGAGGCTCGGCTCGCCCGTCTGGAGCAGCGCGGCGCCGAGCAGGACGTTGGCCTCGGCGTGGTCGGGCGCCGTGTCGAGCACGGCGCGCAGCGGTGCGATCGAGCCCGCGAAATCGCCGCGCCCCTGCCGCGCCCGGGCGTCTGCGAGCCGCCCTTCGACGCCACGCCCGCACGCGAAGGGGACGGCGCATGCGACGGCGCACGCGACACCGAGAGCGATCGTCCACGTGCGGCGCCCGGGCGCTCGCCTCACGTCTACGGTCGCGCCGCGCGGTCGCGCTGCGCAGCGAGCTCCCTGCGAGCGTTCTCCAGCCGCTCTCGCGCCACCGCATCCATCGGGCCGCCGAGCTCCACCGCCCGCTCCAGACGCTCGACGGCTTGCGCCCACTCCTTGCGGATCGCGTACGCTTCCGCCCAGGCCACGAGCTCGGGCTGGGAGTCGTATCCGCGCTGCTTGGCGAGATCGATCCACCGGCCTGCGAGCTCGACGATGAGCGCCTGGAAATCCGGGTCCGCGCGCAGCCCCCCGAACACCGGCTCGCGCGGCAGCGCGACGAAGAGGTCGAAGCCGCGGTCCGCGGCGACGCGGAGCTCGGCGACCGCGGTGGCCTTGTCGTTCGAGACGGCCGCATCGCGTGCGCGCAGGAGGTGCGCGTTCATGCCATCGGGATACGCGAGGGCGGAGGCTTGCGTGAGCGGAAGGAGGCCCTGCCAGATCGCGGCCTGGGCGTGGCTCCGGAGAGCGAACAGCAGGGCGACGGCGAGAGCCGCCGTGCAGGCCACACCCTGGAGTGTCGAGCGCGGGAAGGGACCCTTCCCCCGCGCCTCGCGCCGCTCGCCGATCCAGCGGAGACCTCCGGCGCCGGCGAGGAGCAGCGCCCCCAGGAGGCCCGGAAGCACGTCGTAGAGGTACCGGTCGCCCATCGGATAGCGGAACGGGAAGATCTGGCAGATCGGGGCGTACGCGAACGCCGCCCAGATCCAGAAGCCGCCCTCGACCGAGAGGCGCCGCAGGCTCACCCACGCGCGGGCTGCGATCGCCGTGCCCAGCGCCAGCGCCGCGATCCACCAGGGATCGGTGAGCGACTCCGCGGGCGGTGGCTGGTGGAAGGGCGCCATCCCGGTGCCCGTAAACGCCATCGACAGATACCGGCCGCCGATGGCGAAGAGGGTGCGCACGTGCACCAGCGGATCGGCGTCGAGGCGTGCTCCCTCGATGTTTCCGCGGAAGAACGCCGTGAACTGGGGCGCGAGGTAGAGCAGGAAGAGACCCGTCCAGACGCCCAGCCACCCGAAGCGGGGCGCCGGCTCGGAGCCGTCCCGGCGCGACGTGAACGACCACCAGATCGCCACCGGCAGCACGAAGAACGCGGTCGCCTTGGTCAGCACGGCGAGGACGAAGAGGATGGCCCCGAGCACGGGGCGGCGCGGATGCGCGAGCAGGGCGCCGAGCGCGAAGGCCGTGGACGCGAGGGTCTTGAGCTGCGAGATCCAGGCGACGGCCTCCACGTTGGCGGGATGGACGAGGAACAGCGCGGCCGCGAGCCACGCGGCGACGGCGGGGATCCCGGCGCGCAGGAAGACCAGGGCGAGCAGGACCGACACCCCGGCGTGAAGGGCGACGTTCACGGCGTGGTAGCCCGGCGTCTGGTCGCCGAAGGCCTTCCACTCGAGCCCGTGGAGCAGGAGGTTGACCGGCGCCCAGTTCGAGGAGTAGCTCGCCGGCCCCCCCCACGGATCGAGGATCGCGACGACGTCGTCCATCGCCATCCGCTGGATCCAGGGGTTGTTCGTGAGGTAGCCGATGTCGTCGGACAGGAACTCGCCGCGCAGCGCGGGGCGGTAGATCTCGAAGGAGACGCCGGCGGCGATCATCCAGGCCATCAGGATCACGTCGAGCCGCGGACCGCGGCGTCGTGTCCGCGCCGCACCCGGAGCCGCCGGCGCCGGGCCGGGAAGGGACGCGGGTCGCGAGGTCGCGGCGGCGTCCTCCCCCGCCATCGACTATTTCGCCTCGGGCGAGACCGCGTACCCGAGCGCGCGAAGCTGCTCCAGACGCATCGCGTCGATCGGGACGTTCACCGGGGCGACGAGGGGCGGTCTCGCGAGGATCCCGTCGAGCGTGGCGCGGAGACGGGTCACGTCGTCGGGCCGCTCGGCCGCGAGGTTCTTCTGCTCCCGGGGGTCCGACGCCAGATCGTAGAGCTCGACTTCCCCCGGCGGCACGAGCGCCTCGATCAGGGTCTGCGCGCCCTGGTGCACGGCGACGAGGGGATGGGGCGGCTTGGCGCGCTCGCCCCAGTTCAGGTCGAGCTCGGCGAACGACGGCCGTTGCGAGTCCGGCTTCGCGCCCGCGGCCGCGGCCTGGATCACCGGGACGAGCGACCGACCGTCGGTCTCGGGCGCCGCCGGGAGCCCCAGCAGGTCGAAGAGGGTGGGCCAGATGTCGACGTTCTCGACGGGCTCCTCCACCACGATGCCCGGATTCAGCCGGAAGGGCAGGCCGAGGATCAGCGGCACGTCGAGGACCTCGGAGTAGAGCGTCTTCTGGTGGCCCTCGTTCCCGTGCTCGAAGAACTCCTCGCCGTGGTCGGAGGCGATCACCACCAGCGTGCGGCTCGTGAGGTCCTTCTGCTCCAGCACGGTGAACAGCTCGGCGAGGAGGCCGTCCACCCAACGCACCGATGCGTCGTAGAGATCGCGACGGGACGTCCCGAACGGAGGCTGGGGGAACTTCGAGTAGTACTGATGGACGTCCATCAGATGGAGATAGAGGAGGAAGCGGTCGTGCTCGTGGGATCGAAGGAACTCGAGCGCGGTCTGGATGGTGTCGCGGTCGCTGCCGGCGACGGACCCTTCCGGCTCCGGCTGCGGGGACGGCGCCGGGGTCGGGAAGAGATAGACGTCGAAGCCGCGCGCGAAACCGAAGTTCCGGTCGACCCACGCGTTGCGGTAGAGCCCCGTCGTGAGGAAGCCCGCCCGCTTCAGCACCTCGGCGGGCATGGGCGCTGCCGCGGGGATCGCCTGGTCGAAGCGGAGGATGCCGGTGCGATTCGGGTACGACGCGAGCCAGAGCGACGCCATGGACGACTTGGTCCAGCTCGACTGTGCGCGGGCGTGGGCGAAGCGGACGCCGCTGGCCGCGACGGCGTCGATCAGGGGGCTCGTCGGCCGCGGGCGTCCGTAGGACGACAGCGCGTCCATCCGCAGCGTGTCGATCAGGATGAAGAGGACGTTCAGGTCGGTGCGCGCGCGCAGCGCGCCGAGCTCCGAGACGTCGCCCTTGGGCCGCGCAGGCACCCCGATCCGGATCTGGCTCAGCAGGCCGCCCACCACGAGCAGGCCCGCGAGGACGAAGTAGGTCCAGGGGGAGTCCAGCAGCCGGCGGAGCATCGCGCGGACCTCCTTCGCGCGAGGGAGGTCGTCCCCGCGGCCGGCGCAGTGTAGAGCAAGGGACGGGGGCAAGAAAAAGGGCGGCCACCCGGAGGGTGGCCGCCCTGCGAACGAGGCCTTGCCGCGTGCCTAGCGGGCCATGCGGCGGCGACCGGCGACCACGAGGCCGACGATGCCCGAGCCGAGCAGGAGCGCCGTGCCGGGCTCCGGAACGATGCTCTGGTAGTTGATCGTCAGGACCGCGAGCGACGGGAGGTTGCCGATCCCGAGGTCCGCGTTCGTGCCGGTCACGATCTTCAGCGTGCCGTTGCCGCTCGCGTCCCGGTTGTCGAACCCGGAGGCGCTCAGCACGGTGGTCGCGCCGTTCAGCACGCCGCTCTGGGTGACGCCGCCGACCGTCCAGGCGTTGCCCGTCACGGTGCCGGCGACGAGGCCGCCGAAGGCCGAGAAGCCGACCGAGCCGCCCTTGCCGACGACCGACAGCGGGATGTTGGCGACCGACATCGCCTGACCCATCGCGTTGATGAGGCCGGTCAGGTAGGCGCTCGCGAGCAGCGGGGAGACGGCCGAGCCGCCCGAGTAGTTGACCGCAGAGTTCGTGCCCGAGGCGTTCGGCGAGCACGAGCCGGTCGCGATCGTGAACGTCGGGGTCCCGAGGCCCTGCCCGCAGACCGCGAACGCACCGATCAGGTTGAGCAGCGGCGGGCTGATCGGGGCCACGGCGCCGGCCGAGAAGACACCGCCGGGGATCGTGGCATTGCCGCCCGAGGGGTTCGTGCTGCCCATCCCCGACGCCGAGGCGGTGACCGGGTCGAACGTCCCGACCGTGATCGACAACGTGGCCGTGAACGGCGCCGTCGTGGCGAACGCGGGCGTCGCCAGCATGGTCGCCAGCGCCCCAAAGGCGATGAATCCGAACAACTTGCGCATCTAGGACTCCTTCTGGTTGAGCTTCACGGAGGGCGACGAGCCTCCCCGCGCGGGCACCCCCCGCGGGTGTGAATCGGGCGCAGAGCGCCTCTTCCGATGACTAAGTGGTGTGTTGTGGGGAAAAGTGTCACCAGACGTTCTCACGCGAGCACATTGCGCTAGGCCCGTGGATGCGGACGGGATCGCCGGCGCTACTCTGCCGGGCTCTCGAAAACCTGGGAGATCGCCGGTATGTCGCTGGTTCGCCGTCTCTTCTGCCGCGCCGGGACTCCGGGGGCCGGGACCTGGGCCGCCGCAGGGCTCGGGGTGGCCCTGGCCGCCGCCGTGGCGCTGCCGGGGTGCGCACGCAAGACGGAAGACCGCCTCGTCGAGCTGCGCTCCCTCCAGCTGAACGGCCGCTACGAGGAGGTCATCGCGCCGCTGCGCGAGATCCTGAAGGAGGACCCGAGCCACGCCGAGGCGAACTACCTGCTCGGGGTCAGTCTCCTCCAGACCGGCCGACCGGCCGAGGCCGTCTTCCCGCTGCGCAAGGCCACGCAGAGCGACAGCTACGCGGTCGAGGCGGGAGTCCTGCTCGCGTCGGCGCTCGTCTCGGCCCAGGCCTTCGACGAAGCGGTGCACGAGACGGACCGGGTGATCGAGAAGGACCCCTCTCGGATCCCCGTCTGGGCGGTCCGGGCGCAGGCCCACCTCGCGGCAGGGAACTTCGAAGCGGCCCTGGCCGATGCCGACCAGCTCACGAAGCTCCAGCCGGACGAGCTCGGCGGCGAGCTCGTGCGCGCCACCGCGCTCGTCCGCCTGAACCGGCTCGACGACGCCGAGGCGACCTACCGCGCGATCCTCGAGCGCTCGAAGCAGGCCGGAGACCTCGTCCTCGCCGCGCGGGCGTGCGTGGAGTACGCGACCGTGATCGGGAACATGCGTCACGACGCCGCCCGGGCCGAGAAGCAGATCGTCACCTGCGTGCAGGACTTCCCGACCGACCCCTCGGTGCTCCAGGCGTCGACCGAGATCTACACCAAGCTGGGTCGACCTGCGGAGGCCACGCGGCTCTGGCGGGAAGCGGCGGAGAAGGCGCCCGAGTCCACCCCGGTGCGCTCCGGCCTGGCCTGGGACCTCGAGCGCCGGGGTTTGAACGACGAGGCCGAGCAGGTGCTCGTGGGGGTCACCCAGGACTTCCCGAGCTCGACCGAGCCGTGGAAGGCGCTCGCCGAGTTCCAGAAGCGTCGTGGCGCGCTCGATGCCGCGCTCGCGTCGCTCGACAAGGCGCTCGCGATCGACGCCCAGGACGACCGGCTGCGCTTCGAGCGCGGCGACCTCCTGGTGCAGATGGGGCGTTTCGACGAGGCCGAAGCGGTGAGCGTCACGCTGCCGGAGGGCCCGGCGAGGGACATCCTGACGGGCTCGATCCTGCTCCATCGCCAGCGCTACGCGGAAGCGCTCGACGCCTACGCGCGTGGGCTGTCGCGCTGGCCGGAGAACGTCGGGGCGCACTTCGGCGCCGCGGAGGCCGCGGAGCGCACCGGGGCGCGGCAGCGCGCAATCGCGGAGTACCAGGCCGTCCTCCGGGTCGAGCCCAACCATCCCGAGGCGCGCGTCGCGCTCGCCCGCATCGCGCTCGCCGGGGGAAACGCCGCCGAGGCGGCGGATCTCGTGGGTCCGGCGGCGCAGTCGGCCGCGAACGTGGAGACGCGGGCGAAGGCGCTCGAGCTCCTGGCGCGCGCGCGTGCGGCGAACGGCGACCCGAACGGCGCCCGGCAGGCGGCGACACAGCTCCGGAAGCTTCCCGGGCAGGCGGCGGCAGGGTGGATCGCGCTCGCCGAGCTCGACCGCAAGCAGAAGGGCGCCGCTGCCGCGCGCGCGACGCTCGAGAGCGCGCGCCTCGACCTGACGGATCCCGCGAACGCCGGCGCGCTGCGCTCGCTGGTCCAGGCGCTGCTCGACACCGGCGCCAGCCAGGAGGCGCTGGCGCTCGTCGCAAAGGCCGTGGCCGCGCACCCCGACGACGCGACGCTCCGCGACGTCGAGGGCCGCACGCTGCTCGCGACGGGCCAGCTCGATGCCGCGCGCGTCGCGTTCGACCGCGCGCAATCGCTCGACGAGAGCTTTGCGCCGGCCGTCGCCGGTCTCGCCACGGTGGAGGCCGCGCAGGGACACGTCGATCGCGCGATCGAGCTCTACGACCGCGCGACCCGCCTGAACCCCCTCGACGGCGCGACGGCCTATCAGGCCGCGCAGCTGGTGCTCGCGCAGGGCAAGCTCGACGACGCGGAGCGGCGCCTCCGCCTCGTGGTGGGTGCGAATCCCGACCAGCTCGGCGCCGCGAACGATCTGGCCTGGATCCTCGCCGAGCGTGGCGCGGAGCTCGACACGGCGCTCTCCCTCGCCGAGGCCGCCGTCGCCGCCGATCCGAATGCCGACCACCTCGACACGCTCGGCTTCGTGCTGCTGAAGCGCGGCGAGTACGAGCGCGCCTCCCAGACGCTGCGCCGCGCCCTCGAGCGCAGGCCGGCGTCCCCCGGGACGAGCTACCGGCTCGGGCTCGCGCTCAAGGGAAGCGGCCAGCGCGACGCCGCGAAGTCCGCCTTCGAGACGGCGCTCGGCGCCGGCGCCTTCCCCGAGCGCGGCGCCGCCGAGTCCGAGCTCGCCTCTCTCTCCAGCAATCCGTAGGAGGTCCCCCGTGATCCGATCGATCGGCCCCGCTCGTCGGTGCGCGCTGCTCGCGGTGCTCTGCCTCGCTGCGCTCGCCGCGTGCAGCTCGGACGAGGAGAAGCTGAAGCGGCACCTCGAGCGGGGACAGGCCTACCGATCGGAGCGCAAGTACGACGAGGCGTTGATCGAGTTCCGGAGCGCGCTCCAGCTCGACCCGAAGAGCGCCCCGGCGAACTTCGCGATCGCGGAGACGCTGAGCGACAAGGAGGACTACGTCAGCGCGCTCTTCTTCTATCGCGAGACGAGGCGCCTCGACCCCTCGCGCACCGACGCCGCCATCGCCGAGGCCGGCATCCTGATCGGGGGCCAGGCGGGCGAGGCCGGGCGGATCATCGACGCCGTGCTCGAGAAGGAGCCGACGAACGCCCTGGCCTACGCACGCCGGGCGGAGATCGAGCTGGCGAAGCGGGACATTCCCGCCGCGCTCACCGCGGCGATGACCGCGAGCGAGCTCGCTCCCGACGACCCGCTCCCGCGCATGCACGTCGGGCGCGCGCACCAGATGGAGCTCCAGATCGCGATGACGCAGCAGAAGGCGGGGAAGGGCCCCGGGCCGACCGACGCCGACTACGAGAAGACGATCGCGGCCTTCGACCAGGCCATCGCGCTCGCGGAGAAGCAGCCGAAGTCCTCCGACCAGGAGCACATGATGGCCGGCGCGCTGTTCGAGCGGGCGCGCGTGCTCGCGAGCTGGCCCGGCCACGAGGGCGAGGCGGAGCCCGCCTATCGCAAGGTGGTCGAGTTCACCGCCCCGTCCGACGACCGGCGACTCGCCACCTCGGCGATCCTCAGCACCACGCGCTACGCCCGCGCCGCCGGCAACGCCGACCTCGAGGAGTGGGCGACCGAGCGGCTCCTGGCGATCGAGCCCGACCGCGTGGAGGTCTGGGAGGAGCTGGCGGCGGTGACCGGGCGCAAGGGCGGCTCCGCGGATGCGGTCTACGCGCGGATGATCGAGACGATCCCGAAGAGCGGCCGCGCCCACGTGGCCTATGCCGGATCCCTGGCGCGTGCCGGAAAGTCCGACGAGGCGGTGGCGCACCTCCAGAAGGTGGCAGACGAAGGGCTCGAGCCGGCGGTGACGCTGAGCGCGCTCGCCGATCTGTACACACAGCTCGGACGCCTGGACGACGCCGCTCGCGTCGTGGATCGGCTCCAGCGCGAACATCCCGACGAGCCCGGTACGATCATGGCCAAGGCGCAGCGGGCCGTGGCGCAGGGCCGCCTAGCGGATGCCGCCACCGCGCTGCGGGACCTGGCCGGCAAGCACGACAGCGACGACGTGCAGCACCGTCTCGCCTGGGTCGAGTTCGTCCTCGGCGACTTCCAGGCTGCCGCGCAGGCGGCCAACCACGCCATCGAGCTGCACGGCGGCTCTTGGCCCGAGGCCGAGCGGGTGCGCGCGCAGATCCGGGCGGCGACGCACGATTGGACCGGGGCGCTCACGAGCCTGCGCGCGGTCGAGCAGGGTCGCCTGACCCTCAGCGCGAGCGAGCAGGTGCTCGCGGCGAACGCGCTCTATCAGCTCGGCAGCGAGAAGCCGGCCCGGGCCATCCTGGACCGGCTGCTCGCGCTGCCCGAGCCGCCGCTCGAGGCCGTGACGCTGTTCGTGCAGCGCGAGGGCAGGCGCGACCCGGCCCACGCCCGCGAGCTGCTCGCTGCGGCCGACGCGCGGTCGCCGGGCAATCCCGAAGTGCTGGCCATGCTGGTCGATCTCGACGTGCAGGCGAAGAAGGCGCCCGAGGCGCTCGCGCGCCTCGACGCCGCGATCGCGAAGACGGGCGATGCGCCCGCCGCGCTCTACGCGCTCCGCGCGCGCGTCCGCGCCGTCAACGGGGATCTCCCGGGAGCGTTCGAGGACGCCACCTTCGCGCTCTCGAAGGAGCCCGGGCGACAGGACTTCCTGTCCGTCCTCATCGAGGTCTCCACGGCTGCCGGACGGCGTCCGGACGCCGCCGCGAAGCTCGCGGAGCTGCGGAAGGCCGGCAAGCTGCAGGCGAACGGCACCGACGTGCTGGCGCGGCTCTACACCGATCTCGGTCGAGAAGAAGAGGCCATCGCGCTCTTCGACGAGCTGCTGAAGGATCCCACCCTCCCCGCGTCGAGCCTTCCGGGCGTGAAGAACGACCTGGCGTACCTGCTCGCGAAGCGGAGCCAGGACCTCGACCGTGCGCTCGATCTCGCGCAGCAGGCCCAGGCGGGCATGGCGGAGAGCGTCGACGTCGCGGACACGCTCGGCCTCGTCTACTTCCAGAAGGGGCTCTACGAGCCCGCGCTCCGCCAGTACGAGTACGCGATCGAGCTCGCCGAGAACGCCAAGCGGCCCACGGGCTCGTTCCACTACCGCCGCGGCACCGTCTTGCAGAAGCTCGGCCGTCCGGACGAGGCGGCCGAGGCGTTCGAGAAGTCGCTCGCCGTCGAGCCGAAATCGCCGGACGCCGCGGCGGCGCGCTCGGCGCTCGCGGCGCTCAAGGCATCCCAGTCCGCGTCGCGCTAGCGCAGCCTTGACTGCACGCCGGGAGCCGTTGCAGATGCGTGGCGACCGCGTGCACGTGCTCGTCCTGCTCTGCTTCCTGCTCTCGGGCTTCGCGGCGCTGATCTATCAGACCACCTGGGCGCGGGAGTTCGCGCTCGTGTTCGGCGCGTCCGAGCTCGCGGTGGCGACCGTGCTCGCCGCGTACATGGGAGGCCTCGCGGGGGGGGCTGCGGCCGGCGGCTGGCTGGCGCGCCGGATCCGCCGCCCGGTGCTGGCCTACGCGCTGCTCGAGGCGGGGATCGCGGCGAGCGCGCTCGCGGTGCCCCGCGCGATCCGCGGCGCGACCGGCCTCTACGTCGCCCTGTTCGGAGGGGAGGCGGAGCTCGCGACGGCGGGCGGCACACGAACCGCCCTGTTCTTCCTCGCGGCGTCCCTCGCGATCCTCCTGGTGCCGACCGGTCTGATGGGAGCGACGCTCCCGCTGCTCGCCCGCCACGCCGTCCGCCCCGGGAGCCCGCTCGGCAGGCGGATCGGGCTCCTCTATGCGACCAACACCGTGGGGGCGGTCGCCGGCGCCGTGGTGTCCGCCTTCGTGCTGCTGCCCCGCCTCGGCCTCCGCGGCACGATCTACTTCGCAGTCGCGACGAGCTTCGCAGTCTTCCTGCTCGCGACGGCGGTCGCGTTCGCCACCCGCCGCCTGGACGCCGCGGAGGCCGTGCCCGAAGAGCCGGCGCTGCCCGCGGCCTTCGGCTGGATCCTGCCCGCCGTGCTCGTCTCGGGCATCGTGTCGTTCAGCTACGAGATCCTCTGGACCCGTCTCCTGACGCACGTCCTCGCCGGCGGCGTGTATGCCTTCGCGACGATGCTCGCGAGCTTCCTCACCGGGATCGCGATCGGCTCGGCCGTGGCGGCGCGCTCCGCGACCGATCGGGTGCGGGCCGCGCGCGGCTTCGCGCTCGCGCAGCTCGCCACGGCGGCGCTCTCGGGCGCCGCCTACCTCGGCATCGATTGGCTGCCTGCGCTCTCGGTCCGGCTCCAGCTCGCCGGCGGGCGGTCGCTCGCGGACCCGGTGGTGAGCGTGCTGACGCTCCTTCCGAGCACCCTCTGCATCGGCGCCACCTTCCCGTTCGCGGTGCGCATCCTCGCGCGGGACCATCGCGACGCGAGCAGCGCGACGGCGCGCGTCTACGCGTGGAACACGGTGGGAGCGATCGTCGGGTCGGTGGGCGCCGGCTTCTGGGTGATCCCTGCGCTCGGGTTCGGCGCGTCGCTCCGGCTCGCAGTGGGAACCAACGTGGCGCTCGCGCTGGTCGCCGCGCTCTGCGTGTCACCGCGCGCCGTCCGGCTCGCGCAGGCGTCGGCCGTGGCGCTGATCGCGCTCGCCTTCTTCCGGCCCGGCGAGCCCTGGACCCTCCTGCGGACCGGCCCGCTCTCGCCGCTCCCGGAGCCGGGAGAGGTGATCTTCCACAAGGTCGGCCGCACCGCGACGGTCGTCGTGATCGACCAGGGCGCGGAGTGGCGCCTCCGGACGAACGGGCTGCCGGAGTCCTCGATCCAGCGCACGAGCGGCCGCTCCGCCCGCCACAGCTCCGACCGCTGGCTGTCGCTGCTCCCGGTGCTCGCACGCCCGCATTCGACCGAGCGCCTGCTGCTCGTCGGGCTCGGCGGCGGAACCGTGGTCGAGGAGGTGCCGCCCGCCGTCCGCGCCATCGACGTGGTGGAGCTCGAGCCCGAGGTGGTCGACGCGAATCGTGCGATGGGCCCCGACCGCCTGTTCGATCCGCTCGCGGACCCTCGCGTCACCCTGCGCGTGAACGACGCGCGCGCCGCGCTGCTGCTCTCCACCCGGAAGTTCGACGCGATCGCCTCGCAGCCCTCCCATCCCTGGACGGCGGGAGCCTCCCATCTCTACACACGCGAGTTCTTCCGTCTGGTGCACGACCGTCTCACTCCCGGCGGCACGTTCGCGCTCTGGATGGGCGCCGGCTTCGTGGATGCGCCGCTCCTGCGCGGCATCGTGGCGACGCTGCTCGACACCTTCCCCTACGTGCGGATGTACTCCCCGATCGAGCCCGGGAATTTCCTGTTCCTCGCCTCCGACCAGCCGCTCCCGGTGCAGGAAACCGCCGCGGAGGCGATCGCTGCGGCGCCGGAGCTCTTCCGCAGCACGCGCATCGCATCGATGGAGGACGTGGAGTCCGCGCTGCTCCTCGACGAGGCCGGAGCCCGGGCGTTCGCCGAGGGCGCCACGATCTTCACGGACGACCGGAACCTCCTGCAGATGCGATCGCCGCAGATCATCGGCCACGGCCTGTCGCCCGCCGACTTCGGCCCGATCCTCGCGCCCCACGATCCGCTCCCCGCGCCGCTTCCGGGGATGGATCCGCTCCGTCTCGTGCGGGGCCTGCTCGAGCACGGGATGATCGCGAGGGCCGACCGCGTCGCCCACGCGACCCACGACCCGGCCAAGCGCCACGCTGCGCAGGGCCTCGTGGCGGGGTACTACGCCCGGACCGATGTGGCCGGGCGCGAGCTCGACCAGGCCCTCGCGCTCGATCCGACGTCGGAGGCGGTGCGCGCGCTGGTCCTGCAGCTGCGGCGGTCCGCCATCGAGCGGCAGGGCGCGTCGGCGGTGCCGGCGCTCCAGCCGCTCCGGCCGAACGAGCGCCTGCTGATCGACGGGTGGCGCAAGGCGGCCGGCGAGCCCGCCGCGCTCGCGGCGCTCGAGCCGGCGCTCGCCGACGTGCCCATCGGCGATGCGCTGTGGCCGCAGACGCAGCGTCTGCGCAGCCGGATCCGCCTCGCCGAGGGCTCGCCCACGAGCGCTCGGGAGGGCCTGAAGCTCCTCGACGACGCGATGGCGCTCGACCCCGGTCCCGACGACTTCCTGCTCCGCTCCCGCCTGCTCGTCGCCGCGGGCGAGCCCGTGCAGGCCCTCGACGCCTTGCTGGAGCTCGGTCCCGTGCTCACGCAGCCCGGCCCGTGGCGACCGTTCGTGGAGGACGCGCTCGTTCTGCTCGACCAGATCCCGGCCGACCGCGGAGGGGACAGCATCCGGACCGCGCTGCGTCAGCTCTTCTCGGCCGTGCTCGCGGGCAAGCTCCAGCAGCCGCCGCGCGTCGCACCGCCGTGATCAGGGATCGCCCCGGGGCCGCGGGCCGTACGGGTCCGGGAGCGCGAAGCGCCGGGCGAGCCACTGCCAGTACTCCCGCTCGCCCGGCTCCGGCGTCCGCGTCCCGTCGATCCGCGCGAGCACCGCGCGCGCTTCATCCAACCGGCCCGCGAGCGCGTACGCGAGCGCTTCGTAGCTCGGGAGGCCCGCCGGCGGGACCGACCGGAACCGGCTTGCGGCATCGGCGTAGTGGCGCTGCGCCAGGAGGCTGAGCGCAACGTCGCGCTCCACGGGGGCGTCGGTCCGTCCCGTCCGTGCGAGCCTGCGGGCGATCCGCGCCTGGTCGGCGTCGATCCCGAGGAGCCAGAGCGGCAGCGTCTCGAGCCCGGTGCGCGTGAGGAGCTGGGCGATCGCGTCCATCCGCTCCTCGAGCGAGAGCGGAGCCCCGCCGCGCCCCGGGAACGTCGTGTCGATCCAACGCTGGTCGTCGAAGTAGCTCCGCGTCGCGTCGCGCAGCCGGGCGGGCCACGCCGTGCGCACCCAGGCGCTCGCGTCGAAGGCGGCCTGGTTGCGCGCCGGATCGAGCCACGCGCGATACGCGACCCCCGCGTCCTGACCGAGCGGCGCGCCGGCCCGGTCCCAGACCGGCCAGCGATCCGACAGCGGTCGCGTGTCGGCCGTGAGCGCGCGCAGGCCGTCGGCGTCGGCCATGAACAGCGCGCCGAGCTGCTCCGGCACCTCGACCCCGGTCGCGCGGAGCTCGGCGGCGATCCGCGGGTCGCGCCACTGCCGGGTGAAGGCTTCCTCCGACGGCGGCGTCGCCCCCGCGTTCGCGAGCAGCGCGCGCCGCGAGCCGAGCAGGATCCAGTCGCGATCCGCCCCGTTCCAGAGCGAGCAGTCCGCGAAGGCCGCGCAGAACGCGGCCACGATCCGCTTCGCGTCGGATTCGTACAGGTTGTGGACGGGCAGCCAGTAGGTCGCGATCCCGTCGTCCGTGAGTCGGTCGTGGACGAGCTGGAAGTACTCCCGTGTGTAGAGATAGGCGATTCCCGCCATCTTGGGCGGAGGCGGCTCGCCGGTGATCAGGTCGAAGCGCTGGTCCGTCACCTGGAGGAAGAACCGCCCGTCCTCGACGTGGACGCGCACGCGGGGGTCGTGCAGCGGATCCTCGTCCGGCGAGGCCCACACGACGCTCGAGAGCTCGAGCACGTTGCGCGACACGTCCACGACGTCGATCGACTCGAGCGAGGGGGTGTCGACCAGGGCCTTGGCGGTGGAGCCGACGCCGTAGCTGATCAGGAGCGCGCGCTTCGGGCCGGGCCGCAGCGCCACCGGCAGCCAGACGAAGAGCTTCATGTAGCGTCGCCCGAGCCACGACGTCCCCGACATGGAGAAGCCGTTCGTGACGAGGCGGTACGAGTAGGGCTCGCCGAGATAGTCCCGCCTCAGGTACAGCAGCGTCTCGGTCACGCCCTCTCGAACGGCGACCACGGATTCCTTGCCGTCGGGTGCGACGCGCAGCACCGGGACGCGCAGGTAGACGCTCTCCATCAGTCCCGCTGGGAACGCCAGCAGCAGCGGTGCAGAGCAGGGCGGCCGCGGCTCCGGTGGCGACACGAGAGGGTGTCGAGCGGCGCGGAGCCCCGCCCTGCGCCCCCCCGCCGAGCGCCGCCGCAGCGAGCGCGGCCACCCCGCCGTACGACCCCGCGAGCAGCCAGAAGCTCCGCTCCATGCCGAGCAGCGGCAGCAACACGAAGGCGCCCACCAGCGGGCCGAGCGCCGACCCGAGCGTGTTCGCGAGCACGAACCGGCCCGCGGCGCGCGCGGGGGCCTCGTCTGCGGCCCTCGCTGCGGCTCCGAGGAGGGGGAAGAGCCCGCCCGTCGCGAGGGCGTTCGGAAGCATGAGCGCGGTCGCGAGGGCGAGCACGTCCGGGACGTCGACCACGTAGCCGGCGCCCCAGGGCCGGAGCGCGACGCGGAAGCCCGCGTACGTCGCCACGCAGAGCGCACCGCACGCGCACGCGAGCGCCGCGGCGAAGCGCGGCGCCGACGCGTCCCGATCGAGCCAGGCAGACGCGAGGACTCCGCCCGCGCCGATGCCGGCGAGGACGACCGCGAGGAGCATCGAGAAGGCCAGCGTGTCGCTGTGGACGAAGAGCGTCAGGAAGCGGAACCAGACGACCTCCAGCGCGAGGAAGATGCCGCCCGCCAGGAAGCCCGAGGCGAGCAGCGCCGCCCTCCTGCGACGCGCTCCGGTGTGGGCCGCGGGCGGAGCCGGCGCCCCGGCGGAGGGGTTGCGTGGCGCGGCCGTGCCCGCCCTCATGCGATGGTCGAGAGCGAGCGCGCCGCTCGCGGCGATCGCGTTGCAGCCGGCCGCAAGCGCGGCCGCGCCGACGACGCCGAGGTGTCCGACCGCCCAGGCATCCGGCGCCACCGCCCCGAGCGTCGCTCCGAGCGTGTTCCATCCATAGAGCCGGCCGAGCGCGACGCCGTAGCGCGGCTGGCGTTCGTAGAGGACGCGAACCACGACGGGCAGGGTCATCCCCATGGCCGTGGCGGGCGCGAGGAGCAGGGCGAATGCGAGACCGAGGCGGAGCGCGTTCAGCAGCCAGGGTGTCGCCGTGAAGGCGCGGAGCCATGGCGCGACGAAGCCCGGCAGCTCGAACGATCCCGCCACGACGGCGAGCCCGACGAGCCCGATCGTCGTCTCGAGCACGGCGAAGGCCACGAGGGGCCGTCGCAGGCGATCGCCCAGCGCGGCGCTCGCCGCATTGCCGAGCGCGAGCCCCGCCATGAAGCTCGCCAGCACGATGCTCGAGGCCCACACCGTGTTGCCGAGGATGAGCCCCGCCTGACGGAACCAGAGGGTCTGGAAGGCGACCGCGGCCGCACCCGATACGAACAGCATCCCACAGAGCAGCGTCGCCACGAAGCCTCCCCGCGAACGATCCGGGTCGGGCGCTCCGGACCCGGGCGGCGCGGAGCCTAACCCACCGCTTCGCTCCGCCGCGTGCGCCATCCGCCGGTCGTCAGCGCCCCGCGCCTTCGACGAAGGCCCGGTCGGTGCGATAGAGCTGGAGACGCGTGGTGACGTCGCGCGCGAGGGCCTCGTCGCCCCGGGCGCGCGCGAGGGCCACCGCCCGCTCGGCCGTGGCGGTCGCTTCGGCGAAGCGTCCAGCGGCGGCCTGCGCTGCAGCGAGCGTGTCGAGGGTGCTCGCGTCGGCGGCGAGCGCGACGGCGCGCTCGGCGGCAGCGAGCGCCTCGGCGGCGCGCGCCCCGCCGCCGGGCAGCTCCGGATGCGTCGCGAGCGTCCACGCGAGGTTGTTCCACGCCTCCCCGTAGTCGGGCCGGATGCGCACGGCCTCGCGGTAGAGCGCGACGCCTTCCAGCTCGCGCCCCTGCTGCGCGCGCAGGAGCCCCAGGTTGAAGCTCATCACGTGGTTGTCGCGCGTGACGTCGAGCGCGCGCGTGAAGAGCGCGTCGCTGTCGCGCCAGTACGACACCTGGCGGTGTGCAAGGGCCGCGAGCGCACCGAGCGCCACCAACGCCGCCGCGGGGAGTGCGCGGCGCACGATCGCGAAGCGCCCCGCGAGCTCGCGCAGACCGAAGATCGGCAGCAGCGAGAGCCCGACGAGAGGGAGGTAGGTGTAACGGTCGGCCCGGGCCTGCGACCCGACCTGCACCAGGCCGATCACGGGCACGAGCATGCCGAGGTACCAGAGCCAGCCCACCACGAGATAGGGGCGCCTCCTCCATTCCCGCAGCGCCACGCCCGTGATGCCCGCGAGGACCAGGGCTGCGAGCGCTGCCTGCCACGCCGGGAGGCCGTCTCCCGGGTGGGGATAGAACGCCGCCAGCCCGGCCGGCCAGAGCGCAGCGCCCGCATAGACCACGGTGGACACGAGCGCGTTCTCGATCCGCACGCCGAGCGGCAGCCGGTCGAACGAGACGGTGGCGACACCACTCTGTGCCGCGTAGGTGAGGGCGCTCGCCGCGGCCGCGAGGACGAGCAGCGGCAGCTTCTCGAGGACGGCGCGCCGAACGCGCGCGGGATCGAGCCGCCGCACGCCGTCCCCCCGCCACAGCCGTCCGAGAGGCCAGAGGTCGAGCAGGAGCAGCACGCCGGGCAGCGTCACGAGCATCGCCTTCGAGAGCAGCCCGAGAACGAAGGCCACGAGCGTCGCGGCGTAGCGTCCGGGCGAGGGACGCGCCGCGTAGCGCGCGTAGAGGAGCAGCGTCGCCGCGAAGGCCAGGCCGGAGAGGGGGTCCTTGCGCATGGCCGCCCACGCGACCGACTCGACGTGGAGCGGGTGGAGCGCGAACACCGCCGCCACCGAGGCGCTGGCGAACGGCGCCCGCGTCATGCGGACGAAGGCAGCGAGCAGGAGGACCGTGGCAGCGACGTGGAGGGCGACGTTCTCGAGCAGGTATCCGGCCGGATCCACGCCGTGCCACGCGTAGTCCGCCAGCAGCGAGAGCCAGGTGAGGGGCATCCAGTTCGCCACGTAGTCCGTGGTGAGCGCCCAGCGGATCCCCTCGCCTCCGAAGCCGAGTCGGAGGTGCGGGTTCGCGAAGATCACGAGGTCGTCGTCGTAGTGGACGAAGCCGTGGTGGCGGACCTGCGCGTACACCGCGCACGTGGCGAGGACGACCGCGGCGCCCAGGAGGACCGGCAGGAGCGCGGGGCGGCGCGACGTCGGCATGGCCGGGGAGCATCCCCACCCGTCCGCCGCCTGACAAGGGAGGTGCGAGCGCGAAGGGGTATGCTCCCGCGCTCACTTCGTGGAGATCCCGGGTTGCGGCGCTCGCTCCCCCTGACCGTACTCGCTCTCGCGGCCCTGCTCACCGCGGGGATCGCCTGCGATCGGCGCACCGCCGGGGGACCGCCCGCACCCGGAAGACGGCCGCACCTCGTCGTGCTGCTCGTCGACACGCTGCGCGCCGATCACCTCGGCGCGTACGGATACGCGCGCGCCACGTCCCCGAACATCGATGCCCTGGCCGCCCAGGGGATCCGGTTCTCGCGGGCCTTCTCCTCGAGCTCCTGGACCCGTCCGGCGGTCGGCTCCCTGTTCACCTCGCTCCTGCCGTCGGAGCACGGCGCCGTCGGCACGACCCAGCCGCTGGCCGAGGGCTTCCCCACGCTCGCCGAGCTGCTGCACGCCGCGGGCTACCGCACGATCGGCGTGTCCGCGAACTTCGCCCACGTGCAGCCCGCGACGGGCTTCGCCCGCGGGTTCGACGACTTCGTCGCGCCGACGGTGGAAGTGGGGGCGAACGACCCGTTCTACCTGTTCGAGCGACGGGATGCGCAGGGCGTCTCCCACCGCGTGCGCGACGCACGCGGCGCCGAGCTGAACGAGGTCGTGCTCTCGCGGCTGCCCGAGCGGCTCGACCAGCCCGTGTTCCTGTACGTCCACTACATGGATCCCCACTTCCCCTACGCCCCCCCGGCGCCGTTCGCGCGGCGCTTCGTGCCGCCGAACGCGACGCTCATCGATCCCATGGATCTCTACGACGGCGAGGTGGCGTCGGTGGACGCGGCGATCGGCCAGCTGCGGACGGCCCTCTCGGCGCGCGGCTTCGGCGCCGATACGGTGACCGTCGTCGTCGCGGACCACGGTGAGGAGTTCGGCGATCACGGGGGCTGGTACCACGGGAAGACGCTCTATCGCGAGGTGCTCCAGGTGCCGCTCGTGATCCACGACGGCCGGCGGGCCGGAGCCGGCGAGGTGCGGGACGTGCCGGTGGATCTCCTCGACCTGCCGACGACGCTGCTCGCGCTCGCGGGCGTTCCCGCCGCGCCGGGCATGCGCGGCCGGGACCTGCTCTCCGATCCGGCCGAGCTGCCTCAGCGGGATCTCGTGGCCGAGCTCCACGGCGAGGAGCAGATGGAGCGGGTCTACGGTCCGCGCTGGCACGTCCTCGCGCTGACGCGCTGGCCGTGGACGTGGCTCGCGCACCGCGACGAGACGCGCGAGCTCTACCAGCTCGAGCGCGACCCCGAGGAGTGGCGTCCGCTCGCGGCGGCGGACGCGCCTCCCGGGCTCGCAGCGGCGGCGGCGCAGGCGGCGCTCGCCGCCACGCGGCCCACCGCCGGGACGCCGGGCCACGCGATCGACGCCGAGACGCGGGACGCGCTCCGCGCGCTCGGGTACGCGCGCTGAGCGTGCGAAGCGTCGCGCGAATGCCGGCCCACGCCGCGCTCCGTGCGGAAGTGGGGCTTCGCGCGCGGGTTTACGAGCTGGGAGGACAGCCGCCTCCTCGACGGCCTCACCCGGCTCGGTCTCTCCGACGACAGGCCTGGAGGGCAGATCAGCGCTCGGCGTCGCCCGGCGTGGGTCCCGGCATCTCGGAGGAGGACCGCAAGAAGCTCGAGGCCCTCGGCTACGTCCAGTAGCGGCCGCTCATCGAACGCCGGAATTGAGAGCGGCCACCCGGAGGTGGCCGCTCAGGAACCAAGGCTCGAACCGCGTGACTACTTGCTCATGCGGCGGCGGCCGGCGACCGCAAGACCTGCGACGCCCGCACCCAGGAGCAGGATGGTGCCCGGCTCCGGGATGTAGCTGATCGTGAGGGTCGCGATGGCCGGAAGGTTGCCCACCACAATGTTCGCGTCGGTCGGCGTCACGAGCTGCAGCGTGCCGATGCCCGCGCCGTTCCGTGCGTCGAAGCCAACGCCCGTGAGGACGGTGGTCGCGCCGTTCAGCACGCCCACCTGGGTGACCGCAGCGAGCTGCCAGGGATTCGCCGTCACGGTGCCGGCCACGAGGCCTCCGAAGGCCGAGAAGCCCTGCGTGCCGCCCACGCCGATGACCGCGAGCGGGATCGCGGCCACGGCCATCGCCTGGCCCATGGCGTTGATCGTGCCGGTCAGGTACGCGCTGGCGAGGAGGGGCATCGTGCCCGTCGGGCCACCGGACCACGAGAGCACGCCGTTCGTGCCGGAAGCGTTCGGCAAGCACGTGCCCGCGTTGACCGACGGGGGAATGATGTTGAAAATCGGGCTACCGAGGCCCGCACCGCAGACCGCGAACCCGCCGATCAGGCCCAGGAGCGGGGGGCTGACCTGAGCGGTGGCCCCCACCGAGAACACGGAGCCCGGGATCGAGGCGGCGCCACCGCCCGAAACCGACGTGCCGACGCCAGCCGCGGTACCCGTCACCGGCGGGAACGTGCCGACCGTGACCGACAGCGTCGCCGTGAAGGCATACGGGGCTGCAATCGCCGGAGTCGACAGCCCGAGGGCCAGCGCACCGACAGCAATGAAGCCGAACAACTTTCGCATTTGGGAACTCCTCTGTTGCTTTCGAACGCGGCCCCTCAGGGGAACCTTCACCTCGGCACCCGCCGCCTTGGTTCCGGACCGCTACCGGCATCTACGGACTGCAACCCCTGTGCCGATGCCGCCTCTTCCCCCCGGAAGGCCGCAACTCATCGAATTCAATGGGAGAAGCTCTTTACGGCGGCGGAAGGCAGAGGGCCTTCGATGGCCTCGCGGAAGAACCTTTCCTCCTCCCGCGGAAAACACCTTCCCATGCGAACTGTTCGGTCCAGACCTGAAGGCGAGGCGTAGTGCATTCCGGGAATCCCTACTTCAAGTATCCGAGCGCTTCGAGCCTCGCCCGGTCCTCCGGGGTCGGGCCCGCCGTGGAGCGTGGGGCGGTCGCGAGCTCGGCCGAGAGGGTGCGCATGCGGGCCGCGTAGTCGCGCGCCGCGTCGGGACGCGCGCCCGGGCTCAGGAGCCGCTCGCCGCCTCCCTCCTCGATCTCCCAGAGCGAGAACTCGTCCTTGCTCCGCTGCACGTACGCCTTGAGACCGTCCTTGCGGTAGGTCTGGAACGCGATCTCGGTCAGGAAGAGCTCTCCGGGGGCGAGCTGGCCCGCGGGCCGGGGGGCGAGGCCCGCTGCGCTGCGGACCACGTCGCCCACGTCCTGGGTGCGCACGACGCCGGACACGTCGCCCGGGACGGCGGGCGACACCAGCAGGGGAATCCTCAAGACGGGCTCGAAGGAGGGGTTCCCCATGTGCCCCCAGACGTTTCGCTCGCCCAGCATCTCGCCGTGGTCCGCCGTCAGCACCACCGCCGTGTCGCCCTCGAGGCCCCGCGCGCGCAGCGCCGCGAGGAGCTCGCCCACGGCGGCATCCACGCGCTTCACCTGCGCATCGTACGGGACCTGCCGGACGCCGTAGTCGTGCACGTCCATGTAGTGGACGTACAGGAAGAACCGTCCCGGGCGGCGCCGGTCGAGCGCCGCCAGCGCGGTCCGGTTCACGTCGCCCGCCTCGGCGGCGAGGAGCTGGGTGGGACGCTTCACCGTGGCTTCCGCGCGCTCGTCGGGGGGACGCGTGTCGAGCTGGTTCCAGTCGTCGAAGCCCCGCGAGAAGCCGGAGGGATCGAACAGGAACGCGTTCGTGGCGACGCCGATCGTCCACAGCCCGGCCTCGCGCAGGGACTCCGCGAGCGTGGGCACCGACGCGGGAATGCAGAGATCGGAGCCGTCGGGTCGCGCGTAGCGCGCCAGGCCGCACCACGTCTTCCCGGTCCAGGCCAGGGGGTGCGCGAGGTCCGAGGTCTCGAGGCTCGGCGTGCGGCCGGTGAAGAGCGCCGCCATCGACATCGAGGTCTGGTGGAACGAGCCGACCGCGTGCTCGAACCGGGTGCCCTGCGCGGCGAGCGCGTCGAGGTGGGGCGTGGCGACGTCGCCGCCGTAGCAGGACAGGCGGTCGCGGCGGAGCGTGTCGACGACGATGAGGACGACGTTCGCGCGCGGTCCCGGCGCGGGAGGGGGAGCGAGCTCGGCGCGGCGACAGCCGGGCACCGCGCTCGCCAGAGCCGCGAAGAGCACCAGAAGGGCGGGGGGCCGCATCGGCGTGCGGACGCTATCCCGGGGCGGCTGCGCCTGCCACGCGTTTCCCGTGCCCCACGCCTGTGGCAGCCTGCACGGGCGGAGGAAGCGTGGATCGGACGGGCGCGCGCTCGGAGACGGCGGAAGCCGATCGTGGACGCGCGGGCGTCTGGCTCGCGGCCTGCGCCGCGGTCGCGGCCGTCGGCCTTGCGACGCGCGTGCACAACGCCTTCTGGTACAACGCGCTGAGCGACTTCGACGGCCCCGGCCACGCCCTGAACGTCGTGGCGCTCCACGAGGGCAGGCTGCCCGACCCCTCGTGGTGGGCAGGCTTCCATCCTCCGCTCTATCACGCCGTCGGCGCCGCGCTGTGGGCGCTGCTCCCGGAGTCGGTGCCCGTCCACGTGACGCTGCGGCTCCTGTCGGGCGCCGCGGGCGCCGCCGCCGCGCTCGTGGTGCTCCGCGGCCTGCGGCGCTTCGTCCCTCCGGTCGACGCGGCGGTGATCGCGCTCCTCGTGCTGTGCGCGCCCGTCGCCACGATCGCGGGCTCGATGCTGGGGAACGAGACGACCTGCATGCTGTTCGTGACGGCGGCGCTCGTCCGCCTGTCGGCGCTGCCCGCAGATCCGCGCGCGCTGCCGCGGCACGCGCTGGTCACCGCGCTCCCGCTCGCGCTCGGCGTGCTCACCAAGTCGACGGCGATCCTCGGCGTCGGCGTCGCCGCCCTGGCGTATGCGTCGCGCGCCCGCGGCGCTCCGCGTCCGGCGCTCGCCGCCGCCGGCCTCGCTGCCGTGCTGCCCGCCCTCGCGCTCGCCCCGCACGCCGCGCGCATGGTGGGCGCGTCCGGCGGATCGCCTCTCGCGATCGTCTCGGGCGCGGCGCTGTCGTCGCAGGCGCGGGCCGTGATGCGCGCGCAGCCGCCCGGCGAGCGGCACGTGTCCGATTACTTCTCGTTGCCGTGGGCCACCTTCTTCGCGCCCGAGGTGCGCGGCGAGGGCATGGACCGGTCCGTGCCCGGGATGCTCTACGCGAGCACCTGGGCCGACGGCCACGGGCAGTTCCTGCCGGCGACCGATCCGAAGGTCCTGCTCGCGGAGGTGGCGCTCTGCGTGACGGGCCTCCTCCCGACGGCGCTGGCCGTCGCCGGCGCCGTCCGCATCGCCCGCAGACCGGGCGCCTGGCCGGGGGCCGGCTTCCCGATGCTCTACGCGGCGCTCCTCCTCGTTGCGTTCGTGCGTTACACCTGGGTGCTGCCAGCGTACTCGGCGGTGAAGGCGAGCTATCTGAGCTCGGCGGCGTTCCCGGCCGCGCTCGCGCTCGGGGCCGGTCTCTCGTCGCTGCGAGGCTTCGCCCGCGACGTCGCGCGCTTCCTGCTCGTCCTCCTCGCGCTCGGTGCCTCGCTCGTCCTCTGGCACGGGTGGTGGGGATGACGCGGGCCTGGGGCACACGCCGCACCCGCGCGTCGGCGGCGCTCGTGCTGGTGCTGGGCGCCCTGGCGGCCGGCTGCGGCGGGGCCCCGGAGGAGCCCCGGCGGACGGTCGAGCGCTACTTCGCGTCGCTCGGACGGGACCCGATCCGCTCGGTGCCGCTGATGAGCGACACGTTCATGGAGCGTCACGGCATGCACATGACCGAGCGCGACCTCGCATTCGCATGGCTGAAGAAGAACCGCATGAACGCTCCGGGGACGGGCCCGACGCTCTCGCAGGAAGGGGAGGCGCCCTACACGGTGCACGATGCGCGCATGGCGTGGCTCGCGCTGCAACGGCGGCAGATCTTCCAGACCGTCGCGGCGGGCCTCCTGGTCGAGTACCTGGGCGTCGCGCAGGACGGAGACCGCGCGATCGTGACGACGCGCGTATACGGCGAGAAGTCCCCGCCGTTCGTGGAGCGGCTGACGCTCTCTCGCGTCTCTCCCAGCGCCCCGTGGCGCATCGACGACATCGAGCAGGACGGGGTCGTCGAGGCCAACGAGATGACCGCCTTCGTCGCGAACCCCTGCGAGGCGCTCCGGCGCCAGCTCTGGGCGCGGGTCGGCCTGCCGCCGGAGTGACGCGCCGCTCAGGGGCCGGCCGGCGCGCCCGGGGCCGCTGCGAGCTTCGCCCGCGCCGCCTTCAGACTCTGCGCCAGATCCTCCCGGCCCGGCGCGAGCTGCTGCGCGCGCTCGAGCCAGGTCACGCCTTCCGGGATGCGTCCCGCCGCGACCAGGGCGAGCCCGAGGTTCGCGGCGGCGTCCGCGGAGCCCGGATCGATGCGCACCGCCTCGGCGAGCTGCGCGGCGGCGGCGCCCGGCCGACCCCGATCCAGGAGCATCCTCCCGTAGCCGTAGCGGACGACACCATCCTGTGGCGCCAGGCGCAGCGCGGCCTGGAAGTGCGTGTCCGCCTCGTCGTAGCGTCCGATCGTCGAGAGCAGGTTCCCGAGGTTCGCGTGCGCTGCGAGGTCGTCGGGGCGCTCGGCCAGGATCTGCTCGAAGACCGCAATCGCCTCCTCGTGACGCCCCTCGATCGCGAGGGCGTTCGCCATCAGCGTGCGCGCGCCCTCGTGCTCGGGACGCAGCGCGAGCGCTGCGCGCGCGTGCGCGAGGGCCCCCTCGGCGTCGCCGTGCTGGAGCCGCACGATTCCGAGGTTGTGCTCGCACATCCAGCACCCGGGATTCTGCGCGAGCGTCGTCGTCCACAGCGTCTCGGAATCCTCGAAGCGCCCGGCCTCGTGGTGGGTCAGGGTCGCGAGCGCGCCCAGAAGGCCTGCCGCGAGGCCCCACGCGAGCGCTCGGGGCAGCGGGGCCGACGCGCGCACGGCCGCGGCGGCGAACAGCGCGATCGGGGCCATGGTCGCGAGGTAGGCGAAGTGATTCGCCACGAACGAGTAGCGCATGGGGTACACGTTGAAGAAGCCGAGCGCAGGGCCCAGCAGCACCGCGTAGCTCAGGGCCGCCGCGAACGGGCCCCGGCCGAGCCGGCGCTGGAGGGCGAGCAACGCGCCGCCGGCGGCGGCCGCCGCCGCCGGGAACGCCCACTGCCACGCCTGCGCGGGATCGAGCGTCCAGCGGGGATGGATGAACGGCAGCTGCGCCGGCCAGACGAGCTTCGCGAGATAGAACCAGAGCGCGCGCCCCGCCACGAGCAGGCGTTCGGCCGCCGACAGCTCGAACTCCTCGCCCGTCGCACCGATGTGACGCACCTCGATCCATGCGGTCTGCGCGCCGAGGGCGAGCGCCACCGCGAGCGGCGCGATCAGCGTCACGAGCTCGGAGCGGCGGATCCTTCCGCGACGCCACCAGATCAGGACGAGGAGGACCACGGGGAGCGAGGCTGCGACCGTCTTGGCGAGCAGCGCGCAGGTGAAGAGGACGAGCGCGAGGATCTCCGTGCCTGCGCTCCGCGCGGACGGTGCGTCGTCCGTCAGGCGGAAGAGCCTCAGATAGGCCAGCAGCGCCGAGAGCGCGAAGACGCCGCAGAGCACGTTCTTGCGCTCGGAGATCCACGCCACCGATTCGACCTCGATCGGGTGGACGGCGAAGATCGCCGCGGCGAGCCAGGCCCCCGGGACGCGCAGGCGAGCGAGGACGCGCTGGAGCAGCAGCGCGTTCGCGACGTGCAGGAGCACGTTGACCACGTGGTAGCCGAGGGTCCCCGTTCCCCAGAGGTGGTATTCGATCCAGAAGGAGGTGTGCGTGAGCGGGTAGTACTGCTGGATCGCCTGCGGCTCGCTCCAGATGCGGACGAGCCCGGCGAGCGTGCGGAGCGTCGCGTTCTGCGCGACGTGGAAGTCGTCGTCCCAGAGGAAGGCGCCGTGGAGGGCCGGCGTGTAGGCGATCAGCGTCGCGACGAGGAGCCCGAGCGCCTTCAGCGCCCCGGAGCGCCCGGCTCCGGCATCGGGCGTTCCTTCAGCCCCGCGATCCGCCGACACGACGCGGGACGATACACGCGCCGCGTCCGCGCCGCGCCGGTGGGGTCCGTGTATGCTCCCGCGCCCATGGCGTCCCCCTCGCGCGTCGTCACCGCCGGGCTGCTCCTCCCCTCCGCGTTCACCGCTCTCACCTTCTGGAGCTGGCGGAAATGGCCGGACGTCCAGCTCGACTTCGGCCGCGAGCTCTACTTCGCGTGGCGGCTCGTGGAGGGCGAAGCGCTCTACCGCGACCTCGCCGACAAGAACGGTCCCCTGTCGCACGCCGTGAACGCGCTCTGGATGCGGCTCGGGGGCGTGTCGCTCACGTCGGTCGTGGTGGGAAACCTCGCGGTGCTCGCCGCGGTCACGCTGCTCGCGCGAAGCTTCGTCGAGCGCGCGACCGACCGCGGCACGGCGCTGCTCGCGGCCGTCGTCCTGCTCGGCGGCTTCGGCTTCGGGCAGTACGTGCTCGTGGGGAACTACAATTTCGTGTGTCCATACAACGCCTACCAGACCCACGGGCTCCTGCTCGGGATCGTGGCGTTGTCCGCCGCGGAAGCGCTGGTGCGCACCGGGCGCGCGCGCTGGGGGGCCGCGCTGGGCGCGGCGCTCGGCCTCGCATTCCTCACCAAGGCCGAGCTCTTCGTCCCGGCGGCGGTGGTGGCGGGGACGGGTCTGCTGCTGGCGCGAGCGTCACGGCCCGGCGCCGCTTCTGGCCGTGTGTACGCCGCCTTCGCGGCCGGAACGATCGCGCCGCCGTTCGTCGCGTTCCTCTGGCTCGCGGCGCGCATGCCCGCGGATCTCGCTGCGCGCGGCGTGCTCGGGAATCTCCTCCACCTCGGCTCGTCGACCCTCGCCGATCCGTTCTATCGCCGCGCGATGGGCCTCGACGCGCCGGTCGCGAACCTGACGGCCGCGCTCGTCGCGACGGCGGCGGTCGCCGCCGTCGCGTTCGCCGGCGCCGGGATCGGCCGCGTGGCGGCGCGCGGCGGCCCGCCTTCCCGCGCGCTCTGTCTCGGCGCAGGCGTGCTCGCGTTCGCCGTCGCGGCCCTGGCGACCCCTTCCGCCCCGTGGTTCGCGACGGCGCGCGCGCTTCCGCTGGTGTGCCTCGCGGTCGCCGTCGGGGCGGCATGGCGCGTCGGGACCGGACGGGGGTCGTCGCGCGCCGTCGCGTTCCTCCTCTGGTCGCTCTACGCGCTCGCGCTCCTCGGCAAGATCGCCCTGGCCGCGCGCTTCCAGCAGTACGGCTTCGTGCTCGCGCTGCCCGCGACGCTGCTTCTCGTCGCCCTCCTGGTCGGCGTGCTGCCGGAGCGGTTGGCCGGCGGTGGCGCGGGGGCGCCCCTGCACCGGGCGGTGATGATCGGGCTGGTGCTCGCCGGGGTGTTCACGCTGCTGCGGGTCTCGGACGCGTGGTACGCGCGGAAGACCGTCCCGGTCGGCCGCGGCGGCGACGCGATCCTGGCGCTTCCGCCGTCCGTGGATCCGCGCGGCGCGGTGGTGGCGCAGGCGCTCGACGCGCTCGCGACGCTCGTGCCGGCGGACGCGACGCTGCTCGTGCTGCCCGAGGGTGCGGGCGTGAACTACTGGCTCCGTCGCCGCAATCCGACGCGGTTCACGAACTTCACGCCCGAGGAGATCGCCGCGGCCGGAGGCGAGGACGCCGTGCTGGCCGCGCTGCGCGCCGGGCATCCGGACTTCGTCCTGCTCCTTCCCCGCGACGGTCAGGAATTCGGCCTCGGGGAGTTCGGACGCGACCCGCGCTGGGGGGCCCGGATCGGCGCGTGGGTGGAGGCGACCTATCAGCGTGTCACCACGATCACCGCCCCGGGCGCGTCCGCCGGAGCGGTGATCCTGCGACGGAGCGACCCGTCGGCTACTCCACGTAGCCCAGGCTCTTGAGCGCCTCGTAGGTGTCGGGGGCCACCGCCTTCGGCTTCCCGTCGGTCGGACGCGCGTGCGTCGGGCGTTGGTCGAGCAGCACGGCGAGCCGCTCGCCGGCCGCCGGGTCTTCGGCCGGCGTCTCCGCGAGGCTGCCCGCGTCGAGGGCGAGGAGCGCGCGCTCGTTCCGGCTCGAGCGCACGAGCTTGAACGGCCAGAGCATCGCCGCCTGGAGGCTGCGGTCGTAGCGGGCCCCGTACCGGGCCGCCGCGAAGGGGTCCCGGCGCAGCTCGGCGAACGAGGCGGTCCGTGCGCCGATGGGTACGCCGGCGACGCGGTCGGGTGTCGCGACGCCGACCTCGCCGGCGACGATCGGGAAGACGTCCACGAGCTGCACGGGTGCATCGCTCGTCGTGCCCGCGCCCCGGCCTCCGGGGTACCGCACGACGAAGGGGATGCGCACGAGCTCCTCCGCGAGCCAGTGGCCGTGGAGGTAGCGGCCGTGCTCGCCGAACGACTCCCCGTGATCGGCGGTGACGATCACGAGCGTCCGGCCGCCGTCGGGGCGGGTGCGTACGGCATCCAGGAGACGGCCGAGCGCCGCGTCCATGTAGCGGATCTCGCCGTCGTAGCGATCGCGCAGCACCTCGAGCTCGGCGGGCGTGAGCTCGACCCTGCCCGCCAGGATCCCGTCCCAGGCCGCGGCCGGCGGCGCCGGCTCGCGCGCATGCGGCAGGTCGTCGAAGCCCGGCGGCGGGTCGTACGGGAGATGCGGGTCGAAGTAGTTCACGAACAGGAAGTACGGCTCGTCCGTGCCGACGGTGGCGAGCCAGGCGAGCGCGCTCGACGTGACCTTCTCGGCGGGACGGCCGCCCGTCCCGGCGACGTCGTCGTCGATCCGGTCGAAGCCCTGGAGGAGACCGAAGCTCCGGTGCAGCCACGGCCCGCCGACGAACGCGCCGGTCGCATAGCCCCGCTCCGAGAGCGCCTCCGCCAGCGTTCGGGCCGACGGCCCGAGGCCGTCGACCCGGATCGCCTTCGCGAAGATGTCCCCCTTGACCACGTCCCCGAGCGACGCGTCGCCCGCGTCGTCGAAGTCGGCGCCGTGCTCGGACGGATAGAGGCCGGTGAACAGCGACGCGTGGGCGGGGAGCGTCCACGACGAGGTCGACCACGCTCGCGTGTAGCGCACGCCCTCCTGCGCGAGGTGATCGAGGTGCGGAGACGTCGGCCGCCCGTAGCCGTAGCAGGAGAGACGGTCCACGCGCGTCGTGTCGAGGGTCACGAGCACGACGGAAGGAGGCGGCGGTCCGCTGGGGCCGCATCCCGCGGCAGCGAAGCCGCACAGCAGAAGGCCGAGCCACGAACCAGGACGGGGCGTACGCACGACGGCTCCCCCTAGCTCGAGCGCGCGTCGGCGTCGCGCGGCAGCACCGCGAGCAGCGACAGCGTGCCCACCACGTAGATGCCCGCCGCCACGAGCGCCACGCCCGAGAAGCCGATCGCCATGCCGAGGATCACGGCCAACACCGAGCTCGCCACGGAGGCGACGCCGTTGATCCCCCACGCCCACGGCACGAGGCGTGGCTCGAGGCGCCGCAGCAGCTCGATGCCGGTCGGAAAGTACATGCCGAGGGCGACGCCGATGGGGAGCTGGAGCAGCACCGTGAGGGCGATGCGGACGGGGAGCGAGGCCGCGAGGAAGCGCTCGCGCAGCGCGGGCACCGTCACGACCTCGAGCACGACGATCGCGACGGTCACCGCGAGGAGCCGCGCGAGGAAGCGCCGAGGCCGGCGCCAGCCGCGGCGCGAGAGCGCGGCCCCGAGGGCGGCGAAGACGAGCAGGGAGAAGATGGTGACGGAGAGCGAGTACGTCGGGTAGCCGAGGAGAAGGACGTACTTCTGCACGAAGCTGATCTCGATCAGCAGGAAGCCGAGGCCGAGTCCGAGGAAGTAGAGCAGGAAGCCCGCCGTGGTGCGGCCGCGCAGTGCGCCTCCGGCGCCGCGCAGGAGCGGCAACAGGATCAGCGCCGCGCCGAAGAGGACGGCCTGCCCGAGCATCATGAGGAGCATGATCTGCCCGGTGCTCGAGCCGGGAAAGAACCAGAGCGTGCCCGCCGCCGAGAGGAGCGCCCCCCACGGCAGCACGTGGTAGAAGAACGGCCGCTCGTCGGTCACCGGCTCGACGGTGAAGGGCTGCGCAGCGAGCAACGCGGGCAGCTCGGTCCGCGGGGCGCGCACGATGCGCGTGATCGGCGCGTCGCCCGGATCGTCGGGCGCGAGGCGGATGCGGAAGCCGTTCGCCGTCGCGAAGCCGCGGATCCGATCGAGCTCCGCGGAGGTGAAGGGCGCCTTCTTGACCAGGAGGCCGCCGACGGTGGCCCCGGAGATCACCTGATCCGGCGACGCGGACCGGGAGGGGATGCGCTGGCCGACCACGACGAGGTGCGCGGTGGGATCGGCGGCGCCGGTGCGTTCGAGCGCCTCGCGCGCGATCAGGAGAAGGCGCGTCACCAGCGGCGGGACGAGCGTCGGGTCGCGGTACTCCACGTCGCCGAGGACGACGGACAGGACGCCGTCGGGGGCCAGGTGCTCGAGGTAGTCCTGGAACGCTTCGACGGTGTAGAGGTAGCTCTCGGCCAGCACGTAGGCGCCGGTCGTCTGGGCGGAGAACGTATCGACGGCGGAGATCTGGATCAGGTCGTACTGGGCGTGGTGCGAGCGCACGTAATGGCGCCCCTCCGCCGCCACGAGCTCCACCTCGGGCCGCTGGAACGCTCCGCCCGTCCACTTCGCGAGGGGCCCGGCGTGGAGCGAGATCGTGATCGGCTGGAGGTCGACGCCCGTCACGTGGGAGGCGCCGCGGCGCAGCGCGTTCATGACGTCGATCCCGCCGCCCACGCCGATCACCAGGACGCGGGGCTTGTCGTACAAGAGGTATGGCGTTCGGAGCAGGTGCGTGTCGAGGAGCTCGAGCGCGTCGGAGCCATCGGAGCGCAGCAGCGGGTAGACGTTGGTGCCGTTGTGCGCGTCGTACTGGATCTCGAGGGTCGGGGGCACCTTGCCCGAGAATCCGGTGCCGCGCCCCACGCTCGACCAGAAGCTGTTCTGGCTCTGCGCGAGCTGGTAGACGTCCACGCGGTTCACCGGGCTCCACTGCGTGAACAGCATGCGCGTCCCCGCCTCGCGCAGGGCGGCGCCCATCGCCTTGGTCGAGGTGGGCACGAGCTTCAGAACGCGGTCGGCGGCGGGCGACGCGACGACGAGCGCGGCCGCCAGCGCCGCGAACGCCAGGGCGGTCCGCGTCGAGATCGCGTACAGCGCTCCGGCGCCGGCGAACGTGGCCGCGCAGAGCGCGAGCGCCGCGGGCCCGTCGACGAACGTGAGCGCGGCCACTGCGGCGGCGCAGCCGAGGCCCGCGCCGAAGAGATCGGCCGCGTACAGCCGATTCACCTCCGCGGGGTAGGCGGCCAGCGGGGCGGCGACGGCGAGGCCCGCGAGCAGGAACGGCGCGAGCACGATGGCGTAGTAGCCGAGCAGGCCCACGAAGAAGGCGCCGGGCTCCGTCAGGAGGCGGTCGGGGCTGAGCGGCCACTGTCCCAGGACGGCCATCCCGGCGAGCAGCGCCACCGCCGCTCCGGCCGCGCAGCGCGCTGCGAGGCGGCGCGGATCGGCGAGCAGGCCCGGGAACGCGGAGAGCAGCGAGCCCGCGGCGCCGAAGCCGAGCAGCGCCGTGCTGATCGTGAGATAGGCGAGGTGGTACCAGATCGTGAACGAGAAGATGCGGGTGAGGAGCACCTCCTGCATCAACACGGCGAGGGAGCACAGGAAGATGCCGGCGTAGACGCCCGACGGAGCGCGCCCCTGCGACTGGATCAACGTTTCCCCCGAGCCCGGAGGTGGTGCGCTCCGCGGCCGATCACCCTCGCAGAGAGCCCCTGGCGTTGCAAGGCCCGGCGCCGGGGTTCGGACCGGCGGCGCTGCGCCGCGGGGCGCGTCGCGGTGTCGCGCAGCCTCAGCGCTCGGGCACGAGCCGTCCGCGCTCGCTCCGCAGCGCCCGCTCGACGCGTACGGCCCGATAGCGCTCCGGGGGGACGGGACCGAGCGCGAACGGAAGGGGACCGTGGACGCTCGCGTGGAAGCCCGCGCGCGTGTGCACGGACATCGTCGAGATCCAGCCGTCGATGGGGAGCGCGAGCTCCTCGAGCACGGTCACGGCCTGCCACGGCACGTCGGGGATGCCCGAGCCGTTCTCCGGCACGAAGAGGATGGCGCCCGGCGCGAGCGTGCCTTCCTCGAGATCGACGGGCCGTGCTCCCGCCTCCTGCATGTACCACTGGAAGCCCCAGTGCCCGAGAAACCAGGGTGTGTCACCTGCGCCGTGGCGCGCGGAGAGCGCCGCCGCCGCGTCGCGCGCGCTGTTCGCGAGACGCTGGTCGGCAAGGGCCACGCCGAACCCGAGCGCGAGCCCCGGCGCGAGCGCGACCCAGCGCAGCGCGGTCCCGGCGGTGGTCGCCGCGCCGCGCGCAGCGGGACGCTCGAGGCCGCGGACGACCAGGATGCCGGTGATCGGCGCGAGCGCGATCAGGGATCTGGCGTTCACGGTCCAGTTGAGCACGAGCGCGAACGCGAGCGTGCCGGCGAGGCAGAGGGCCAGCAGCAGCGCGTCGGGATCCCGCCGCCGCGCGAGATCGCGCACGCCGAGGGCCGCCACCTGGAGCCCGGCCACGGCGAAGACCGCGAGCTGCGCCACGGGCCAGAGCCGCACGCCGCCGATCGGCTCGCGCAGCACCAGCCGGCCGATCTCGCCCTGGGACGCGGCGAAGGCGCCGGCGACGAGACCCGCCGCAGCGCCCGCGAGGAGCCCGCGCCACGACCACAGGAGCGGGGCGAAGCAGAGCGACGACAGAAGGGAGCCTCCGGTGAACGCGACACCGACGAAGAGGTCCTGCGCCAGGTGCGCACGCGCTCCCTCGCGGAAGCCGATGGCGTACGCGCCCGCGTCGAGGAGGAGGCCGCGACCGTACAGGTGCGCGGTGCCGAGATGGTACGCCGCGAGAATGGAGAGGGGCAGCGCGAGCCAGGCGAGCGACGCGGAAACGCGTCGCTCGCGCGCGAGGGTGTAGGCGGCGAAGAGCGGCAGCAGGCTCGCGGCGAAGTATTTCGTGAGCGTCGCCAGCGCGGCCAGGAGCGCGGCTCCCGCGAGCGGCGCCGCCCGGCCGGTGTCGAGGCCGCGGATCCAGAGCCGGAGCGACCAGACCCAGAGGGCCAGCATCATCGTGTCGGCGCCGAGCCCGGTGCTCGAGACCCAGAACGCGGGAGTGCACACGGCCACGGCCGTGGCGAGGCGCGGGTCCGCGCAGAGCCGCTTCGCGAGGGAGTGGATGCCGAGGCCCGCGGCCAGGGCGGGCAGGAGGAAGCCGGCATGGAGCGCCCGCTCGCCGAATCCGAACAGGCCGCCGACCGCCGCGAGCCAGTACGCCGCGAGCGGAGGGTTCTTCGTCACGTCGTACATCGGCTGCACGAAGCCGTACCAGTTCAGCGTGAAGCCGAAGAAGTCGAAGGGATGGGCGAGGATCTGGCGAGCGGTCCAGGCGAAGAGGGGGTCGTCGATGTGGAGGGCCTTGTCGAGGAAGGGCAGGAGGCAGGCGACGGTCCCGAGAGCGATCCAGAGCCGGTCGCGCACGGCCTCCCCCGATCCCACGCTCGACGACCTGCGACGCGTGCGCACACTAGCCGATGTCTCCGGCGCTCGCCGCGCACGCTTGCGCTAGCGTAGGCCGCGCCGACGCCGTGCGAGGACGCACCACGTGATCGCCGTCGTGATTCCCTGCTACCGCGTGCGCGACCGGGTGCTCGACGTGATCGGGCGGATCGGTCCCGAGTGCGATGCGGTGTACGTCGTGGACGACGCCTGTCCCGAGCGAACGGGCGATCACGTCCGCGAGCGGTGTCGCGATCCGCGCGTGCGGGTGATCCAGCACGAGACGAACCAGGGCGTGGGGGGCGCGACGCTCACCGGCTACCGGGCCGCGCTGGAGGACGGCGCGACCGTGCTCGTGAAGCTCGACGGCGACGGCCAGATGGATCCCGCCCGGATCCCGCGGCTCGTGGCGCCGATCCTCGCCGGACGCGCCGACTACGCCAAGGGCAACCGCTTCCACGACCTCGACACGCTGCTCCGCATGCCCCGCGTGCGCCTCGTGGGGAACTCGATCCTGTCCTTCGTGACGAAGCTCTCGAGCGGCTACTGGAACGTGATCGACCCGACGAACGGATTCACCGCCCTCTCGGCGGTCGTCGCGAGGCTGCTGCCGTTCGACAAGCTGTCGAGGCGGTTCTTCTTCGAGTCGGATCTGCTCTTCCGCCTGGGCGTCGTGCGGGCCGTGGTGCAGGACGTGCCGATGCCGGCGGTCTACGGCGACGAGCCGAGCGCGCTCGCGCCGGGGCGCGTCGCCGGCGAGTTCGTGGTTGGTCACGCGGTCAACACGGTGAAGCGGATCTTCTACTCGTACTACCTGCGCAACTTCAACATCGCGTCGATCGAGATCGTCGCCGGTCTCGCGAGCCTCGCGTTCGGGAGCTTCATCGGGCTGCGGCACTGGTGGGCGAGCTACGCCACCGCCACTCCGGCGACGAGCGGCACCGTGATGCTGGCAGCGCTGCCCGTGATCGTGGGCGTGCAGCTCGTGCTGGCCTTCCTCTCCTACGACCTCCAGAACGTGCCGAAGGAGCCGCTATCGATCGCGGCGGCCGATGCCGACGAATTCGTTGTACGCAAAGATGCGTCCCATGGCGCGCGGGAACGGGAACGAATAGAAGCGCTGCGGCGTTAGGTCCGCGTCGCGCAGGATGCCCTCGATCGACGCGAAGTCCAGGAGCTCGACGTGGGTGGGATCGCTCGCGAAGCCCCGTTCCTGCGGCGTGATCACCACCACGCGGCCGCCGCGGCGGAGGTAGGGGCGATGCGCGCGCACGAGCTCCACGGCTTCGCCGCGCCGCATGTGCTCGAGCACGTGCGCGAAGAGGAGCGCGTCGAACGACTCCGGGCGCGCGTCGGGCGAGCCGCGGAGCTCGCCCGGGAGGTGCGCACGGAGCCCGGCGCGGCGCGCGTGGGCCACCGCGTCGGGGTTGTGGTCCACGCCGACGGCGCCGGGTCCGAGGTGCCGCAGGTTGCGGCCCACGCCGCACCCGACCTCGAGCGTCCGGCCGAGCGCGAGCCGCTGCAGGTTCCAGCGGTACGGGGCCTGCACGTCGAGCCAGCGGCGCCAGCGGCTGCGCGCGACGCGTTCCAGGCGATCCGCGTAGGCAGTGCTCTCGGTCGAGCCGTCGCTCATCGGCGCTCCGGCGGCGGGGAGCCGCGGCGCACGGAGCCTAGCAGGGCGCGCACGGGGGAACGCCCCGCGCGCGGGAGCCGGCGCGCGTGACCGAGCGTCTCACCATCGCGATCCCGTACCACGCCGGAGCCCGCTATCTCGCGCTAGCGATCGAGAGCGCGCTCGCGCAGACGCGTGCGCCCGCCGCGATCCTCGTCTCCGACGACGGCGAGACGCCCGAGGAGACGGCGCGTCTCGTCGCGGCCTACGGCGATCCGCGGCTCCGACACGAGCGTGCGACGCCCGGCCTGGGCATGGTGGCGAATTGGAACCGCTGCCTCGAGCGGGCCGGCACCGAGCTCGTGACGCTGCTCCACGCCGACGACCTGCTGCTGCCCGACTACTGCGCCCGCATGGAGGACGCCGCCGCGCGCACGCCCCGGGCCGCCGCGCTCTTCTGCGACGCGCGGATCATCGACGGGGAGGGCCGCCCCCGCTTCTCGTTCCCCGACTGGGTCAAGACCCTCCTCGCGCCACGCGGCGAGGGGCCGCTCGTGCTCGCCGCGGAGCCCGGGCTCGCGCTGCTGCTCCGCGGCAACCTCGTGATGTGTCCGACGCTCTGCTACCGGCGCGCCGTGGTCGGCGGGCGGAGGTTCGATCCGCGCTGGCGGCAGGTCCAGGACCTCGCGTTCGTGACCGCGCTCCTCCTCGACGGCGATTCGCTGGTCGGTCTGCGGGGGGCGTCCTACGCCTATCGGCGTCACGTGGAGAGCGCGACGCACGTCCAGTCCGAGAGCCTCCTGCGCTTCGACGAGGAGATCGCGCTCTACGACGAGCTCGCGGGGACGGCCGCGGCCCGGGGCTGGGAGGCGGCGGCCGGCGTCGCGCGCCGCAAGACCATCATCCGGCTCCATCTCGGCTTCCAGATCCTGCGGGACCTCGGGCGGCTGCGGGTGGGGGCGATCCCGCGGAAGGTGCGGCGTCTCCTGGCGCAGGGGGGAGCACGCGATAGAAGTGGAACTTCCCCTCCGAGCGGATCCAGCTGAGGCCGGGCAGCCGGTTCCACGTGTCCCGCCGCTCCGAGACGAACGCCACGTGCGTCGCGCCGAGCCGCGTGAGCGTGGCGGCGTCCACCGGCAGGTCGCAGAAGAAGACGTCGGGACCGAGCAGCCGGAACGCCACGCCGCCGCTGCTGCGCGGCAGGAAGACGGCGTTGCCGTAACGGTTGTAGATCCCCTCCCACTCGCCCTGCGGATCGATCCGGTGGAAGAGCTCGAGCTGCGGCACCGGGAACACGCCTCCGAGCGCGCGCACGCCGAGCGCGCGGAAGAGGTTCGCGAAGTTGTCGCTGTTGAAGACCACCCAGGCGGTCTCGCCGCCGGCCTCGGCGTCGATCTCGCGCACGGCGTCCGACACCGGATTGTGCAAGACGAAGTCGCTGCCGCCGCGGACGACGGGGTTGAACCACGCCGTGCAGGGGACGAGGACGAGCGCCATCGCGCCGAGCACGAGCTGCGGCCGGCGCGCGCGGAGCAGGCCGTAGGCGGCGGCGGCGTTGACGGCCGCGGCGCCGGCGATCCACGGCGTCGTGACGCCGCCGAGGGTCTGGCGCGCGAACAGCCCGATCCAGAGGACCGCGCCCGCCCAGCCGAGCGCGAGCGCCGCAGCGCCCGCGCGGGTGGCGTCGGGCTGCGTCCGCACCGCGACGAATCGCACGAGCAGGATCGCCTCCGCGATGCCGAGGCCGATCACCGCGCGCTCGGTGGGCACCGCGCTGAGGAGCAGGAGCTGGGAGACGAGCATCGGGAACCCGACGCAGCAGAAGACGACGAGGAACGCCACGTAGACGAGGAAGGCGGCCGTCGTCGCGTCGATGCGGGCTCCGGGTCGGCTCGCGCGCACCGCGAGGCCCAGCGCCACGACGGGCGAGAGGAGCCAGAACGAGGCGGCCTGGAGCGTATTCCGGAGCGGCCCGTAGTCGGTGACGACCGGGGCGACCAGGACGTCGTGCAGGAAGAGCTCCCAGAGCGCGCGTCCGCCGCCGATGGCGAGCCGGCCGGCGGGATAGGCGGTGTGGCGCATCACGTCGATCGTGGGCCAGGCAGCGTGGAGGACCACGGCGCTGACGGCGAGCGCGCCCACGCCCGCCGCGCCGAGCGCGCCCGCGCGCAGGCCGAGCGCGCCGGGGACACCCGCGCGTGACACGTGCGCCAGCACGATCGTCACGAGAAGGAGCCCGAAGATCTGCGCGAGCACCACCTGATAGGGCGGATAGAGCGAGAGCGCGAACGCGGCCGCCGACCAGGCCAGGACCGCCGCGTTCGCGAGCACGAGCCCGCGCCGCGGGGAGAGCAGGACGTGACACGCGGACACGAACGCGAGCTCCGCGTAGACGACGAACGGCGCCGCGTTGAGCGACCAGAACTGGAAGAACGGCGAGAAGACGAGGAAGGCGCCGCCGGCCACCGCGAGCCCGAAGCGCCCCTCGCCCACGATCGAGAGCACGAGGAACGTCGCATAGAAGAGACCGAAGGCCGAGAGCCACCACTTCCAGGCGAGGCCCGCGTCGGCGCCGAGGAACCAGCCCCACTCGAACGGGCGGAAGAGCGTCAGGACGTGCGCCGTCGGGAGGTGGATCGGCAGCAGCATCTGCTGGCCGAGGCCGATCTTGTCGTTCCACACGGGAAACGCCGGAGTGTGCTCGCGCTGCCCGAGGGAGAACGGGATCTGCACCATCCAGTCGTCCATGCGCAGCCACTGCGCCTCGCCGAACAGGATCTCGGTCGGCGGCGAGCCGTCGAGGTGCTTGTGCCAGAGCGAGATCGAGTAGCCGTGGATGCCCGCCGCCACGAGCGCCACGAACGCGAGGGCGAGACCCGCGACCAGACGGCGGTGCGCGCGCGAGAAGACGAGCAGCGGAGGCGCGGCCGCGTCCACGCGCGAGCCAGCTTGGTCGGGGCCGTCCATCGGGATCGGCTACCGTACACCAGCGCATGCAGCGCCGGACCCCCGACTCCTCGTCCGGTCCCCGGCGCTCGCCCCGGCGGCGGGTCGCCGCCTCGGCGCTCGTCCTCGTCCTCGTGGCGCTCGGAGCATGGGTGGCGCTCCGACCGCGGGCGCTGCCGCGGGGCGGCACGGACGAGCTGCGGGCGCTGCGCGGGCGCAGCGACCTCTCCGTCGTCTTCGTCGTGATCGACACGCTGCGCGCCGATCGCCTCGGCTGCTACGGCTACGCCCGGCCGACGAGCCCCACGCTCGACGCGCTCGCCGCGAGGGGCGTGCGCTTCGCGCACGTTACGAGCGCCTCGAGCTGGACCAAGACGTCCATGGCCTCGCTCTGGACCGGCCTCCACCCGGTGACGCACGGCCTCCTGCGCTACCCGCAGGGCCTGCCCGAGCGCGCGACGCTCCCCGCGGAGATCCTCCGCGCCGCCGGCTTCCGCACGGCCGGGCTCTGGCGCAACGGCTGGGTCGCTCCGAACTTCGGGTTCGGCCAGGGCTTCGAGATCTACCACCGCCCGCTACCGGGCCGGGGGCCCGAGCGCGAGGCGCACCGCACCCCGTCGGAGGCGAAGCTTCCGGGCACCGACGAGGACGTGACGCGCAGCGCGATCGAGTTCCTGCGCGGCGCGCGCAACGACCGCTTCCTCCTGTACCTGCACTACATGGACGTACATCAGTACGTGTATGACGACTCCGCGAACTTCGGCCCCGACCTCTCCGATCTCTACGACAACGCGATCCGCTGGGTCGACCGCAACGTCGAGGCGCTCGTCGCGACGCTCGCGGAGCAGGGCCTCGCGGACCGCACGCTCCTCGTGATCACGTCCGACCACGGCGAGGGCTTCCGGGAGCACGGGCTCGAGGGCCACGCCCGGACGCTGTACGCCGAGGTGATCGACGTCCCCTGGATCCTCGCGCCGCCGTTCCGTCTCCATCCCGGGATCGTGGTGGACACCCCCGCTGCGGGCATCGACGTCTGGCCGACCCTGCTCGATCTGCTGGGGCAGGCGCCGCTGCCCGGAGCTCAGGGCGCTTCGCAGCTGGGCGCGATCCTCGCAGCGGGGGGCGGCCGCGCCGCCGCGGCGGCCCGCCCGACGGGGAGCGTGGGCGCGGAGAGCGGCGCCTACGCGGAGCTCGACCGCACCTGGGGCACCCGGGGCGCGGCGCCGAGCCCGATCGTGGCGGTGATCGAGGGCCCCTACCGCTGGATCCAGCCGCTCTCCGACGCGGGCGCCGGACAGCTCTTCGACCATCGCGACGATCCCGCCGAGCAGCACGACGTGGCCGCGCGCGAGCCGGAGACCGCCGCCCGGCTCCGCGCGCGCGCGGCCGCCTACTCCGCGCTCCCCGAGGCGACCTGGGGCGCCCCGGCCGTGGTCGAGCTCGATCAGATGCGGCTCGAGCAGCTCCGGGCGCTCGGCTACGTGGTCGGCGGCGGCGAGCCGCACGAGCCCCGCTAGCGCCTCTTGCACTGCCCCTCGGGGCAGAGCCGCGTCCCCGCTGACACATCCAGCGTGCCGAGACCACTACTGGACGACCGTTAAAAAAGTGCGACGGCGGCCCCGCTACGGGTCCGCTCGCGCGGGAGGAAGCGGATGCGGCGGTGGTTCAGCGGAGCGGTGGCGGGTCTCTTGGCCGCGGGAGCGATCGCATGGAGCGCGCCGGCGCAGGCCGCGCCCGTCCAGATCCAGGGCACGCTGAGCGTGCTCATCGGAACCCTCGGCTCGATCGCCGTGCCGGTCCCCGTCACGACCGTGGACGTGACCGGCGGCGTGCTCTCGCTGCCCCAGGGCGCCGTCGTGGTGCCCCCGACCACGATCCCGATCACGAGCTTCCCGGGCGGGCTCCTGACCGCCGCCGTGGTGAGCGGGCAGAACGGCGCGGGCTCCTTCGCGCCGCCGCTCCCGGCGACGATCGGCGACCTCGGCCTCCACGGTCCGATGCCCATCCTCGGATCGATCAAGCTCCAGGGCCCGCTCGCCGCGACCCCGATCACGATCCCGCTCAGCGTCGTGGGCGCGGGCGGCTCGGTCAGCGTGGCCGGCATCCAGCTCCAGGGCGCGCAGTGGACGACGCGCGCCGCGCACGTCGCGACGCCGAGCGGCTTCCAGAGCTCGCTGACCGGGACGAAGAACGGCGCGCTCGGTCAGTTCGGATCGACGCTCACGCTCGTGACGCCGATCTACGTGAATGCGGCCGACCTGGTCCACATCCCGGCGTTCGGCTCGCTCGCGCTCCAGTTCGTGCCCGAGCCGGGCACCGCGCTGCTGCTCGGCGCGGGGATCGCGAGCCTCCTGGCGCTCGGGCGCCGGCGCGCGAATCGCTAGACCCACTCCCTCCCGGTCCCGGCCGGGACCAGACGACCTTCCGCGCGGGCGACGGAGACGGCTGCCGTCCCGCCGCCCGTGCCGTCCGGGCCCCCCTCCCGCGCCTGCGGTTCGGCCGCGCGCGCGACGCACGGACCATGCGGAGCGCGGCGCGCGCTAGGTTCCGCCCGCCATGGAGGAGCAAGCGATGAGCCCGGCCCGGCTGGAATGGGACACTCCGATGTACCGCCTCGCGGTCGCGCAGCTCGACCGCACGGCCGGCATCATGTCGCTCGACGACAACCTCTGGGAGCGCCTGCGCGCGCCGCAGCGCGCGCTCGTGGTGTCGTTCCCGTTCCGGCGCGACAACTACTCCACCGTCGACACGGTCTTCGGCTACCGCGTCCAGCACCTGCTCAGCATGGGGCCCACGAAGGGCGGCACGCGTTACGACGAGGACGTCGACCTCGGCGAGGTCACGGCGCTCGCGATCTGGATGACGTGGAAGTGCGCCATCATCGGCCTTCCGTTCGGCGGCGCGAAGGGAGGCGTGCGGATCGACCCGGGCGCCCTCTCGCGCACGGAGCTCCAGCGCATCACGCGCCGCTACACCTCCGAGATCATCGAGATGATCGGGCCCGACCGCGACATTCCGGGGCCCGATCTCGGCACCGACGAACAGGTGATGGCGTGGATGATGGACACCTACTCGCAGCAGAAGGGCCACACCGTGCCGGGCGTCGTCACCGGCAAGCCCATCGAGATCGGCGGCTCGCTCGGACGGAGGGAGTCGACCGGGCGCGGCGTCGTGACGTGCATGATCGAGGCGTGCAGGTATCTCGGGCTCCCGCTCGAGGGGATCCGCGTCGCGGTGCAGGGCTACGGCCAGGTGGGCGCCACCGCAGCGCGGCTCGCGGCGCAGCTCGGGGCGCGCATCGTCGCGGTCTCCGACGTGAAGGGCGGGCTCCACCAGCCCGGCGGGCTCGACCTCGGGAAGGTCGACGCCTGGGTGGCGGAGCACCGCTTTCTCGAGGGATTCCCCGGCGCCGACGCCGTCACGCCGCAGGAGCTGCTCGCGCTGCCGTGCGACGTCCTGATCCCGGCCGCGATCCAGAACCAGATCACCGAGAAGAACGCCGGCGCGCTGAAGTGCCGCATGATCGTCGAGGGCGCGAACGGCCCCACCAATCTCGAGGCCGACGACATCCTCGCGTCCCGCGGGATCTTCGTGGTGCCGGACATCCTGGCCAACGCCGGTGGCGTGACCGTGTCCTACTTCGAGTGGGTGCAGGACGCGCAGCAGTTCTTCTGGACCGAGGAGGAGGTGAACCACAAGCTCGTCGCGATCATGCAGAAGAGCTTCCGCGACGTGCTCGCCGTCGCTCGGGACAGGAAGGTGGACCTGCGGACGGCATCGCTCATGCGCGGCATCCACCGCGTCGCCGAAGCGAAGCGACGCCGCGGCGTGTTCCCGTAGGCGGACGCCGGAGCCTCTACGCCCGGCGCGGCGACGGATCGGCCCTGGGTTCAGTTCTCGAACTCGACCACGACGCCGTTCGCGCCGCCGGTGACGGCGAGACCCGACTCCTTGCCGTGCAGCTCGAGAATCACGCCCTTCGTGTTGCGCAGCCAGATCGCCGTCGACTTGCTCGACGAGCCGCCCACCACGCCCGCGTCCGCCTCGCTGTAGACGCCCGGGAAGCTGGCGATGTCCTTCAGGTTGTAGACCGTGCCGGTGGCGCTGATCTTCGCCCCGCCGCCGGCGCCCGCGCCCATCCCGTTCAGCCGGAAGTGTTTGCTCTGGCCGAGCGCCTTTACGCTCCCATGTCCCCACACGACGTCCATCACGCCGACGCCCGCCTCGTACTCCTGGATCTCGACGGTTCCGGCCTTCTCCAGCTTCGGCTTCGCCTCGGGCTTCTTGGCGTCCTCGCTCCGCGCGTCCGACGCGGACCCGAGCCAACCCACGACGGCCACCAGCGCCGCCGCCACGAATGTCTTCGACCTCATGACCCCTCCCCGGTAGACGGTGCGCGCATCCTAGCCGCGGAGGGGCGCGGGTGGGAAGGGGGATGCCTGCCCATTGATTATCGAGTGAGACTCGATTACTATCGAGCCACACTCAGGAAGGAGCCGGCCGATGGGCGGCATCACCCGCTTCACGAATTACGCGATCAAGTTCGAGCAGGCGTACGCCAGCGGCGACTGGTCGGTCGTCGGGCCGTGCTTCACCGAGGACGCGGTCTATGCGATCACCGGCGCTCCAGGCATGGCCGGCGAGCACGAGGGACGTGCGGCAGTGCTCGCGCACTTCGACGGCATGACGCGGGCCTTCGACAAGCGCTTCGCGTCGCGCGAGGTGCTGGCCCTGGAAGGGCCCGAGGTGCGGGGCGACCACGTGTACATGCGCTGGGCGGCGATCTACCGCCTCCCCGGCGCCCCAGACCTCCGCATGGAAGGCGAGACGCGCGCTTTCTTCCGGGGCGACCAGATGTCCCGGCTCGAGGACGACATTCCCGCGGAGTACGCGGAGCGGACGAACGCGCACCTCGCCCGACACGGCGCCAAGCTCGGACCGCCGGTGGAGCGGGGATGACCCCGGCCCGCTCCACCGGGTCCGCCCGCCCCCGGCCGCGCGCCCGCACGCGGGATCCGGAGGACAAGCGCGCGCGGGTCATGGACGCGGCGCGGCGCCTCTTCTCCGAGCGGGGCTACGCCTCCACCACGACGGCCGACGTGGCCCGTCAGGCGGGCGTGTCGGAGGGCATCGTCTTCCACCACTTCGGCTCGAAGGCGGATCTCCTGGCGGAGGTCGCCTCCAATTACGGGCGTGGCCTGGCGGCGGCGATGTTCGAGGCTGCGCCGGGGCCGGTCGAGGCTCCTCCCGCGGAAGCGATGCTGCGGCGCGCGTTCGACTACGTGCGCAAGCACGGCGCGCTCGCGCGCCTGCTCTCCATGTCCGCGGACGCGACCGGATCGTTCGCGGCGCGGCGCGCGAGCCGCAACCAGATCGTGGGCGCGCTCGCGCGCGGCTTCGACGACTGGAGCCGTCGCGGCCTGATGCGCCCGATGGATCCGCAGATCGTCGCCGAGCTGCTGTACGCGCTGGTCGAAGCGGCGCTCATGCAGTGCTTCGTGCGCGGCGACGGCAGCCGCGAAGAGGACTACCTGCGCGAGACGGTGCGCTGCGTCGAGGGCGCGATCTCGCTCCGTTCCCGGGACCACCAGGCGTCCGAACCCCATTCCACGAGGAGCCCGAAATGAGCCGACCGTTCCCCGACGATTCCTTCCTGCGAGGCAACTACGCGCCGTGGCCGCTCGAGGGCGAGATCCAGGACTGTGTCGTGGAAGGCGAGGTGCCCCGCGAGCTCGACGGCACGCTCTACCGGAACGGCCCCAACCCGCAGTTCGCGCCGCGCGGCCGCTACCACTGGTTCGACGGCGACGGCATGATCCACGCCTTCGCGATCCGCGACGGCCGCGTGGCCTACCGCAACCGGTGGGTGCGCACCGCGAAGTTCTCGCTCGAGCGCGCCGCCGGCGAGGCGCTCTACGGCGGCCTCGCCGACATGGCGAAGACCGACCCGCGCGTCGGAGCCACGTCGGCGAACGCGGCGAACACGAACATCGTCGTGCACGCGGGCAGGCTGCTGGCGCTCTGGGAGGGCGGACCGCCGCACGCGCTCGATCCGCGCACGCTCGAGACGGTCGGCCCCTTCGACTTCCGGGGAAGGCTGGCGGGCCCGATGACCGCCCATCCGAAGCTCGATCCGGAGACGGGGGAGATGCTGTTCTTCGGCTACGGGTTCACGCCGCCGTTCCTCCGCTACCACGTGGTGTCGGCCGACGGCGCGCTCGTGCGCAGCGAGGAGATCGAGGTGCCCGCACCGACGATGATGCACGACTTCATCGTCACGAAGGAGCACGTGATCTTCCTCGTCTGCCCGGCGACGATCCGGCTCGAGAACATCGAGAAGACGGGCTCGCCGCTCGGCTGGGAGCCGGAGCTCGGCACGCGGATCGGAGTCATGCCGCGAAACGGCGGGAACGCCGACGTGGTCTGGTTCGAGGCCGCGCCCTGCTACGTCTTCCATCCGCTGAACGCCTACACCGAGGGCGGTCGCATCGTGGCGGACGTGTGCCGCTACCCCCGTCTCCCGCTCTTCGACGCGGGCGATCCCGCCGACGGGATGGAGGACCTGACGGCCAAGCTCACGCGCTGGACGCTCGACCTGGCCGGCGGAACGGTGAAGGAGGAGGCGCTCGACGACGTGTCGACCGAATTCCCCCGGCTCGACGAGCGCCACGCAGGCCTCCGCTACCGGCACGGCTATGCCGGCGCGCTCGTGCGGCAGAAGGGCGAGGAGGGCGCCGCGTCGGGGTTCAACGCGATCGTGCACTACGACCTCGGCGCCGGCCGGCGGCGCGATCACGTCGTCCCGTCCACCGACGCCGTGAGCGAGCCGATCTTCGTTCCCCGGTCCGAGGCTTCCGCCGAGGGCGAGGGATTCCTCCTCGCCACGGTGTATCGCGGCGAGGAGAAGCGCAGCGACCTCGTGATCCTCGACGCGCAGAACGTCGAGCGCGCGCCGATCGCGACCGTGAAGCTGCCGCACCGCATCCCGTTCGGATTCCACGGGAACTGGGGGCAGGGCCTCTAGCCGCGCCCCCTTGGAGAAGGCGGCCGCACCGGAGGCGAGATGTCTCCGGCGCGGCCGCTGGCTAGAGTGGGGCGTCCGCGGCGCGAGGAGCCCCCGATGAAGTTCACGTGGTTCAACCTGATGCCCTGGCCCTACCTGCCCGACGACTTCCGGCAGCGCCATCGCTCGGTGTGGGTCGACATTCCGAACACGCTCTACGACCCGCGCAAGGGACACTTCCTCTACCACCGGTACATGGATCAGCTCGAGTACGCCGACGCGCTCGGCTTCGACGGCATCGGCGTCAACGAGCACCACCAGAACGGCTACGGGCTCATGCCCTCGCCCAACCTGATCGCCGCGGGGCTCGCGCGGCGCACGTCGCGTGCGGCGATCGCGGTGATCGGCAACTCCCTCGCGCTCTACAACCCGCCGATCCGCGTCGCCGAGGAGTTCGCGATGCTCGACGTGATCTCCGGCGGGCGGCTCCTCGCGGGCTTCCCGGTCGGCACGTCGATGGACACGAACTACTGCTACGGCCAGATCCCCGCGCTCACGCGCGACAAGTACGCCGAAGCCCACGAGCTGGTGATGCGCGCCTGGGCAGAGGACGAGCCATTCGCGTTCGACGGCAAGTACAACCAGCTGCGCTACGTGAACTGCTGGCCGAAGCCCGTGCAGAAGCCGCACCCGCCGATCTACATCCCCGGCGGCGGCTCGATCGAGACCTGGGATTTCTGCCTCGACCACGACTACAACTACTCGTATCTCTCGTTCGGCGGGTACATCCGCGGCAAGGCGCTGCTCCAGGGCTACTGGGATCGGGTCGCGGAGCGCGGCAAGGACGAGTCGCCCTACCGCGCCGCGTTCGCCCAGATCATCTGCGTGGGCGAGACGGACGAGGAGGCGGAGCGGCTGTACGCGCCGCACGTCCTCTACTTCTTCAACCGCTGCCTGCACGTCCATCCGGGCTTCGCCGACGCCCCCGGCTACCGCACGATCAAGACCATCCAGGCGGGCGCGCTCTCGCAGCTGACGGAGGACATGCAGAAGGTCTTCACGTCGCTCACCTGGAAGAACCTCGTCGAGGGCGGCTTCGTGATCGCCGGCAGCCCCGAAACCGTGCGGGAGCGCATGGAGGACATGATCAAGGGGCTGCGCGTGGGGCACGTGTTCGGGCTCTTCCACAACGGCGACATGCCCGACGAGAAGACGCGGCACTCGACGAAGCTCTTCGCCGAACGCGTGATGCCGCACCTGCGGGACGTGTGGCCCGAGTGGAAGGGCGACGACCGCTGGTGGTGCAAGCCGATGGAGGACCGTCTGCACCCGGAGAGCGGCCTGGCGGGCGGAGGCCGCACCTCGTGACGCCGCGCTTCGTCGAGACCGCGCGCGGCGCCAAGGTGCGCGTGCTCGAGGCGGGGCAGGGCGCGCCCGTCGTGTTCCTGCACGGCGCGACCGGCCTGCTCGCGGAGAACCCGTTCCTCGATCGGCTCGCGGAGCGCCATCACGTGTTCGCTCCGGAGCTGCCGGGCTACGGCGACTCGACGGGCGAGACGCTGCTCGAGGACATGCTCGACTTCACGTTGCACGGCCTCGACGTGCTCGACGCGCTCGGCCTCGACCGCCCGCACCTCGTCGGCCACTCGATGGGGGGCATGATCGCCGCCGAGATGGCCTGCGTGTCGCCGCGTTCCGTCGGGAAGCTCGTGCTGGCGGCGCCGCTCGGACTGTGGCTCGACGCGCACCCCGTGCCCGATCTCTTCTCGCTCCTGCCGCACGAGGTCGCGCAGCTGTTGTTCCACGACGCCCGGGCAGGGGCGCGTCTCCTCACCGGCGGCCTCGACTTCCGGAACCTCGACGCGCTGAAGGAGTTCTACATCGGCAACGTCCGCCGGCTCGGCATGGCGGGCAAGATCCTCTTCCCGATTCCCAACCGGAGGCTCTCGAAGCGCCTCTACCGCCTCCGCGCGGAGACGCTCCTCGTGTGGGGTCGCAGCGACCGGCTCGTCTCCGAGCCCTACGCAGCCCGGTGGCGGGAGCTCGTTCCCACGGCCCGCCTCGAGCAGATCGACGCTGCGGGTCACATGCTGCCGTACGAGCAGCCCGAGGCCTTCGCCGCCGCGATCGCCCGCTTCGTTGGCTAGCCTCGCCGCAGCGCACGATTCGCCCCGCGGAACGCCCCCCTCGGAGCGCGTCCCGCTGTGGCTGAAGCTCGCGTACGGCTCGCCGAGCTTCGCGGGCGCCGCGATGACCATCCCGATCGCGATCCACATGACGAAGTTCTACTCCGACGTGGTGCTCGTCCCGCTCGGGTTCCTCGGCATCGCCATCGCGGTCGCGCGGGCGTTCGACGCGATCAGCGATCCGGTCGTCGGCTTCCTGTCCGACCGCACGCGCACGCGCTGGGGGCGGCGTCGGCCCTGGATGCTGTTCGGCGCCCCGGTCTGCGCGGTGTTCTTCTACCTGCTCTTCACGCCTCCCCCGGAGCTCGGTGCACGCGACGCGATCGTGTGGTTCACCGCGACGTTCGTGCTCTACTCGCTCGCCCACACCGTCTACATCATCCCGCACTACGCGCTCGGGCCGGAGCTCACGCTCGACTACCACGAACGCTCCACGCTGTTCGGCGTGCGCGAGGGCTTCGTGATCCTCGGAACGGTGGTGGCCGCGCTGCTGCCCGGGCTGCTGACCGCGAAGCTCGGCGACGAGCGCGAGACCTTCGCGATCTTCGCGTTCGCCTTCGGGATCACGCTCACGATCCTCTACACCGGCCTCTCCATCGTCGTGCGCGAGCGGCCGGACTTCTACGAGCGCGCGCCGAGCCCGTTCGTGCCGGGCATCCGTCGCGCGCTCCGCAACCGGCCGTTTCGAGTGCTGCTCGCCACCTACGTGGTGGCCAGCATCCCGGCCGCAATCCCCGGGACGCTGATGCCCTACTTCAACGAGTACGTGATCCGCCCCGACAACCCGCCGCTCTGGCTCGCGATCTTCCTCGGCGCCTACTTCGGCGCGGGCTTCCTGTTCCTTCCGGCGTGGGTGTGGGCGGCGCGCCGCTTCGGCAAGCGGCCGACGTGGCTCGCGAGCTTCGCGATGGGGATCAGCGGCGGCGCCGGGATGTTCTTCCTGGGAGAAGGGGACACCACGGCGCTGCTCGTGCTGCTGTGCTGGGCCGGCTCGGCGTTCGGCGCCGGCCTCTTCCTCGGCCCCGCGATCCAGGCGGACGTGATCGACTACGACGAGCTCCACACCGGGAAGCGTCGCGAAGCGCAGTATGCGGCGTTCTGGTCGATCCTGCCGAAGTTCGTCGTGATCCCGAGCGCCGCCATCCCGATCGCGTTCCTGGGCTCGCTCGGCTACAGGCCGAACGTTCCGCAGACGCCGGACGTGGTGCTCGCGATCAAGGCGCTCTTCGCCCTCACCCCCGCCTTCTTCTCGGCGCTCTCGTTCTTCATCGCGTGGCGCCTCCCGATCGACGAGGAGGTCCATCGCGCGATCCTGCGCGGCGTCGAAGCGCACCGCCGCGGGGAAAGCGCGCCCGACCCGCTGACGGGCCAGCTGCTCGCACCGCACGCCTTCCGCAACGTGCCCGAGGACACGGCGTGGTACCTCGACCACTTCTCCGCCGGCGAGCTCCGCCGCATGCTCGCCCGGGGGCCGGCTTCGCTCCTGCGGGACGTGACCGGCGCGGCCGCCGGCTCGTTCGCGCTCTGCGTCGCGGCCGCGGTCTTCGTGGTGCGCCACGTCTCCGACCTGCAGGTCGAGCCGGGCCCGGTCGCGGTGCTCGCCGTCGTGCTCTCCGGCGTGTCGCTCTCCGCGACGGCGTTCCATCTGATGCGGCTCGGCGCCGCGCGCAGGTTCGCGGCGCAAGCGATCCCCGCGAAGGAGATCGAGTTGCACCTCGAGAGCACGGGTTACCGCTGACCGGGGGCGTCGTGACGATCCGAAGCCGCTGCTTCGCACTGCTCCTGTGCGTCTCCCTCCTCGCCTGCCGGAGATCCGACGGCACGCTCCGGTTCGCGGATCTGGGGGAGTGTCGGCTCGAGAGCGGTGAGGTGATCCGCGACTGCCGCATCGGCTACCGGACCTTCGGCAAGTTGAACGATGCGCGGGACAACGCCGTGCTGTGGCTCACCTGGTTCACGGGCTCGACGGCGGGACTGCGGAAGTGGATCGAGGACGGGCAGGTGGTGGACCCGTCGCGCTACTTCGTCGTCGCCGTCGACGCCCTCGGCAACGGCGTCTCGTCGTCGCCGTCGAACAGCCCCGAGCAGCCCCGGCTCGCGTTCCCCGAGTTCACGATCGGCGACATGGTGGAGACGCAGCGCCGCCTGCTGGTCGACGTGCTGCACGTGACGCATCTCCGGGCCGTGATCGGCATCTCGATGGGCGGGATGCAGACCTTCCAGTGGGCGGTCTCGCAGCCCGATTTCATGGACCTGGCGATCCCGATCGCCGGCACGCCGCGCCAGAGCGCCCGCGACCTCGCGCACTGGCGCGCGGAGCTCGCGGAGATCCAGGCCGACCCGGCCTATGCCGGCGGGAGCTACTCCGCCTCGCCCGGCGGCGGCTTCGATCGGAACGATCACGTGCGTCAGCTCCAGGCGATGATCGCGCACGACGTCGGGGCGCATGCGGGCGGGTCCCTGGAGGAGGCGGCGAAGCGCGTGCGGGCGAAGATGCTGATCGTGGTGGGCGCGCAGGACCCCGTGGTGGATCCGCAGCCCGCCCTCGGCTTCGCCCCGCTCGTCGGCGCCCGGACCGAAGTGCTCGACGGCCGCTGCGGCCACGGCGCGCCGGATTGCGAGGCGGTCCGTCTCGCGGCGGCCGTGCGGAGCTTCCTCTCCGAGCCGCTCCGCGGCGGCAGCCCGGCGGCGCGATGAGGCGAGCGCGGGCCCGCTCGCTGGCCGGCGGGCTCGCCGCGGCGCTCGCGCTCGTCAGCGCGGGGTGTACCTACCCGATCCGGCGCGCCGACTGGTCCCACTACGACGGGCCGGGTGCGGACCTGCTGAGAGAGCCGGAGATGCCGCCCCCCGACCTTCCGGACCCGCTCGAGCCCGCGAACCGGGTCGTCGCGGCCGTGAACTTCGGCTTCCTGCGCGCGGTGATCGATCCGCTCGCGGTGCCCTATCGGTGGCTCGTCCCGAAGCCGGTGCGCGAGAGCCTCCTCCGCTTCTCCGAGAACATGTTGTATCCGAGGCGCCTGGCGGCCAGCCTCCTCCAGGGCGACGGGGCCGCGGCGTGGGACGAGACGAAGCGGTTCGGCGTCAACACCACCCTGGGCCTCCTGGGCCTGCTCGATCCCGCCACCGCGTTCGGGATCCCGGCGCACGACGAGGACTTCGGTCAGGTGTTCGCGGCCTGGGGATGGCAGCCCTCCACGTTCGTCTCGGTGCCGTTCTTCGGACCCAGCACCGTGCGCGACGCGGTCGGCCTCGTGCCCGACTCGCTGTCCAACCCGGTGAGCTGGTTCGTGCCGCTCTGGCCCTGGCTCGCGGTGAACGGGACGCTCACCTTCAACGAGCAGTCGGATCTCGTGCGGCCCTACGTCCGGTTCGCGGAGTCGAACCTCGACCCCTACGACCTCTCGCGCATGTACTACCTCGTCGACCGCGCGGACCGCGTCGCGAGACGCCCGCCGAGGCTGCACGACACCGCGGCGACGCAGACCCTCGAGGCGGCATTCCTCGGCCCGCGCGATCCGGAGTTCGAGGGCACGCTCCGCACCGGCGAGGTCGAGAGCGCGAGCGGGAAGTCGCTCCCGTACTCCTACCGGTTGCAGCCGTCCCCGGCGCCCCTGCTGTTCCTCGTGCCCGGCCTCGGCGCGCACCGGCTCGACGGCTCGAGCCTCGCCCTGGCCGAGCTGGCGTGGGACCACGGCTTCTCCGTGGCGATCGTGAGCAACCCGATGAACTTCGAGTTCATCGAACGGGGCCTCCGCGAGCCGATTCCGGGGTACGTGCCGGTCGACTCGCCGGACCTGCACGTCGCCCTCGACCGCATGAACGCCGACATCGAGAGACGTCATCCCGGTCGCAGCACCGGCCGCGTGCTCATGGGCTACTCGCTCGGCGCCTTCCACGCGCTCTTCATCGCCGCGGCGGAGCGCGACCCGAAAGACGCGCTCGTGACGTTCGATCGCTACGTCGCGCTCGACGTGCCGGTTCGCCTCTGGACCGCGATGCGCGCGCTCGACCGCTACTACGACGCGCTGCTGCCGACGCCCCCCGAAGAGCGGCAGGCCCGGATCGACGACCTCCTCGGCCGCGCGATGGAGCTCGGGCGCGGAGAGCTCGCGGACCAGTCGGCGTTCAGCCGCGTCGGGACTGCCGAGAGACGCGGCACCTGGACGCCCTCGCGGGGGCTGCCCTTCACCAACGCCGAGGCGGAGTACCTGATCGGTCTGTCCTTCCGATTGGCGCTCCAGAACATCCTGTGGGTGAGCCAGGAACGCGAGGACCTCGGCGTGCTGAAGACGCGTCGCAACTGGCTCCATCGCTGGGCCGCCTACCAGGAGATGTACGACTACGGCTACCAGGAGTACTTCTATCTCTTCGTGCTCCCCTTCTACCGGGATCGCCTGAAGCTCTTCCGCAGCGCCGACGAGATGATCGCGGCGAACGACCTGCGGTCGATCGAGCCCGCGCTGCGCGGCCAGGGGAAGGTGCTCGTGTTCATCAACCACAACGACTTCCTGCGCACGGGCGACGACGAGGCGTTCCTCGTCCGCACCTTCGGCCGCGACCACGTGACGATCTTCGCGAACGGCGGCCACCTCGGAGGTCTGCACAAGCCGGAGGTGCAGGAGGAGGTGATGCGATCGATCGAGGACCTCGTGCCCGGCCGGGTCGCGGGCCCGTGACACCGCCCGCAGCCGGCGCGCCCGCTCCGCCGCGCGTGTTCGTCGACGGCGATGCGTGTCCGGTGAAGGACGAGGTGTACGTCGTCGCGACGCGCTACGGCATCCGCGTCGCGCTCGTCGCCAACGCGCGGATGTACGTGCCCCCGGGCTTCGGCGTGGAGATGATCGTCGTGGACGGCGCTCCGGACGCCGCGGACGACTGGATCGCGGGCAACGTCCGCGCCGGCGACGTGGTGGTGACGGCGGACATCCCGCTCGCCTCGCGCTGCCTCGCGGCAGGCGCGCGCGTCCTCGGCACCAACGGCCGGCCCTTCACGGAGGACTCGATCGGCGGCGCGCTCGCCACCCGCGACCTGAAATCGCAGCTGCGGGAGGCGGGCATCCAGTCCGGCGGACCGCGCGCCCTTTCGGAGAGGGACCGGTCGCGCTTCCTCTCGAAGCTCGACGAGCTGGTTCAGCTCGGCCGGCGGGGTCGCTGACGGCGAGGAGGCAGCCGCCGGGAGCGGATTCGATGCGGGCTTGCGGCGCGACAAATTGGTTTGACAAGCATGCCCCCTCGTACGGACTATCCGCCCACGACGTTCGCGCGATCCGTACGCGGGCGGATCGGCTCACCCACACCGCGCGGGTCGGATCGCGTCCGGCGCACGCAGACGCGGTGTGCGGCATGACCCGGGGAGAGGAGGAATGTCGGGCATGAGCAGCTGGATCGCCCTCGCTGCGCTGGCACTGGCGCTACCGGTCGCGGCGCGCGCAGCCGAACCGGGGAACCAGTGTGTCAATTGCCACGCGGCCGAGCCCATGCCGATCTGGCTCGGGCACTCCTTCGAAGAGTGGCGCACCTCCACCCACGCGCAGCACGACATCGGCTGTGAGAAGTGTCACGGGGGTGATCCAACTGCGTCCGACGCCGCCCTCGCACACCGTGGCGTACAGCCTGCATCGGACCCCGCCAGCCGGATCCACGCCACACACCTCGCCGCCACGTGCGGGAGCTGCCATGCGGAGCAGCTCGCCGCCTTCCAGAAGACGAGCCACGCGAAGCAGCTGAAGGAGAAGGGCCAGGGCGCGACCTGCATGACGTGCCACGATGCCATGGCCACGAGCCTGCCCTCGCCGGCGACGCTGGAGGCGCGCTGCGCAACCTGCCATGCGAAGCGGCTCGAGGCGAAGAACGCGCTCGCGATGCTCGCCGCGACGAAGCGCCGGCTTCGCACGACCCAGGGCGCGCTCGAGGCGGCGCGCACCGCGGATCCCGCCTGGGCCGGTGGAGCGCTCCAGCGGCTCCACGATCTCCAGGGCACCTACCACAGCATCCAGCTCGAATGGCACGCCTTCGACACGCCCCGGCTCTTCGCGAATACGCGCGACGTGCTCGAGCTCGCGACTCTGCTCGAGCGCGAGGTGGCGAAGCACGGCGCGCTGAAGGCGCGCGAGACGGGCGACGAGGGCAAGAAGAGCGCGGCGCCGTAGACGTCCGCGCGCGATTGGTTGGCTCCCCGGGTAGGACTCGAACCTACGACCCGCCGGTTAACAGCCGACTGCTCTACCAACTGAGCTACCGGGGAACGGAGCCGGGATTTTAATCGCTCACCTCGGGTGCGCAACGCGTGCGAGGTCCGACTCGCGCGCCTCAGTCGTCCGGGACGTCCACCTCGACCGGCGCCGAGGGGGGCGCGGAGGTGCCGTCCGGGCGCTGAAGGACGACCACGTAGGTGTAGGTGCGGCCCGGCGAGACGTCCCGGTCCACGTAGCGGCCGCCCTCCGACTCCGCGATCGCCTTGCGGCCGATCATGCCGCTGCGCTCGATGCGCGCGCGCACGAAGCCGTCCTCCGGCTCGCGGGCCCACGTCAGGACGACCCCGCCCTCGCCGGGCACGGCACGCAGGTCGTAGCCACGGCTCGTGACCTCGATCGGATCCGACTCTTCGCTCTGGAGGCCGTCGGAGTCGAGTGCGACGAGGCTGTAGGAGACGGTCTCGCCGGCGCCGACCGCCTTGTCCTCGACGGTGGTGATGTCGGGGGAGAGGCTCGCCACGACCTCCGGCGGCTCGCCGTCCGCGCGGCGCCGCAGGATGCGGTACGCGATGACGTCCTTCTCGACGTTCGGCGTCCAGGACAGGACGTTGCGTCCGAGGCTCTGCGCCACGACCTGGACGCCCGCCGGCGCGAGGGGGTTGGCCTTCGTCACGGCGCGCACGGCCTCGCTCGGCGTGCCCTTGCCGCCCGCCGCGTTCACCGCGACCACCTTGTAGTAGAAGACCTGGAGATCGCCGAGCGGGTGATCGACCCAGGTGGTCGAGAAGCGGCCCTCGAGACGCGCGACCTGCTCGAAGCTGCCCGTCGCCGACGGGCTGCGCAGCACGAGATAGCTCGTGACGTTCGGATCCTCGATCGGCTGCCAGGCGAGGGCGATCTTGCGCGGCAGCTGGCTGAAGGCACGGACGGCCTCCGGCGCGTTGGGCGGCGCGGCAGTGACGGCGGTCGCGACCTCCGAGGCCGACGCAGAGATGTGTCCGGAGGAGTCGAATGCCCGCACCCGGTAGTAGTAGGTGGCGCCGTCGCCGAGGCCGGGGCCGCCGGCGGCGGACTTCGATTTCACCCCGAGGTCGAAGCCCTGATCCGAGAGGCTCGTCTGGAAGCGGTCGGCGCGCACGCCGATGCGCTCGAACGGGCCCGCCGCGGCGAGGCTGCGCTCGATCACGTAGCCCTCGGCGGCGGCGGTCGGGAGCGGGTCCCACGTGAGCGGCACCTGCCGGAGCTGTCCCGACGCCGCGTGCAGGCCCGTCGGGGCCGGCAGCGTGGCGGGCGGCGTCTCGTGCAGCACGGGCATCTCGGGCCGCGGGGTGCCCCGCACGACCTCGCGCACGCGCTCGAGATCGAACGTGGCCCCACAGCCGAGCGCGAGCAGGGCGCAGGCGAGCGCGGCGGCGCGCACGCCCTTCATCGGCGTGGCCCCGTGGTGTCGGGCTCGGCGCGCAGCTGCTCGAGGTTCTCGAGCAGCTTCTCGGTGCGCGCGACGTATGCCAGCGCCCGCTCGTTCCCGGGGTCGACGAGGAGCGCGCGCCGCCACTGGTCGAGCGCGCCCAGGAGGTTCTCCTCGCGGAATGCGGTGCGGCCCGAGTCGATGAGACCGTCGACGTCGGGCGAGAGTTTCTGCCGCAACATTGCAAGGTGTCGTTTCGCGTCCGCGTGGCTGCGGTCGGCATCGAGCGCCCGGAGCTCCTGCTGGATCGCGGCATAGAGCTCGCCGCGGCGCTCGGCCGCGAGCGCGTTCTGATGGAAGCCTTCGGCGCGGATCTGCGCCTCGGTCGCGTCGAGCGGCGGGCGCGGGAGCGGCGTGGTCGTGGTGCGACGCTTCTGCGGCGAGTCGTCTTCGCGCATGGCGGCGATGTAGGACAGGTATCCCTGGGCGCTCGCGTTCTCCGGGTCGAGCTCGAGCGCGGCCCGGAACGACGTCTCGGCGTCACCGAGGCGGCCCGACGTGAACCCCTGCCTGCCGCGCGCGAGGAGGTCGTCGACGCGTCCTCGCAGCGCGGTGTCGAAGTTGCGGGTGTCGGTCTCGAGCTCGGAGTCGAACGGGTCGAGCGTCCGCAGCGTGGCGAGGCACGCACGCGCACCCGCCAGGTCTCCGCGCTGGAACGCCTCGGCGTAGTCCGCCTGCACCGACGCCTTCCTCGCCGCGAGCAGCCGCGAGAGCTCCTGTACGTGGGCCATGGTCTCGCGGTCGTCCGGCTCGAGCTTCGCCGCGAGACGGTAGTTCAGGATCGACTCGGCGAGGCGCTCCTTGCGCTCGAAGTAGCGCGCGCGCTGCTTGTAGCGCACGACGAGCTGCTGGAATTCGTCCTCCACCTCGGCGATGCGTTTGCGCGCGGCGTCGTACTGGAAGCTGTCCTGGGGGATGTCGCGCCACTGCTCGAGCGCACCGAGGCGATCGCCCTCGCGGTAGCGCTTCTCGCCCATTTCGAGCGGCGTCGTGCAGCCCGCCAGCGCAAGCATCAGGGCCAGAGCTGCGAAGCGCCTCACGAGCGGGCTGCGCCCTCCGGCGGCAGGTCGAGATCGACCGCGTACACGTGTACGGGCTCGACGCGCCCCGACAGCTGCCGCTCGCCCTCGAACTTCAGCTGGAACACCCCGCGCACGCGACGCTGCACGGCCTCCGACACGAGGATCTGTGCAGGGCGCGCGAGCTTCTCGAGGCGGTGGGCGACGTTCACGGCGTCGCCGATCGCGGTGAAGTCGGTGCGCCGGTCGGAGCCGATGTTGCCGACGATGACCAGGCCGGCGTGGATGCCGATCCCGACGGCCACCTCCACGGAGGCGGGGTCGCCGCCCGAACGCCCGGCGGGCGTCTCGATGCGCGCATTGCGCTCGGCGATCGCGCGGACGATGTCCTCCGCGGCCGAGACCGCGCGCAGCGCGTGATCGGCCTGCGGCGCCGGGGCGCCGAAGTAGGCCATCACCGAGTCGCCGATGAACTTGTCGATCGTCCCGCCGCGGGCGAGGATGCGATCGGACACGAGCTGGAACACCTCGTTCAGCAGCGCGACGACGTCCCGCGCCTTCATGCCCTCCGACATGCGTGTGAACTTGCGGATGTCGCAGAAGAGGATCGAGACCTCGCGCTCCGCCCCGGAGAGCTCGTCACCGTCGGGCGTCTGGAGCAGCTGGTTCAGCACGTAGTCGCTCACGTAGCGGCCGAACGCGCTCTGGATGCGCTCCTTCTGCTGGAGCGACTCGCCCATCTCGTTGAACGCGCGCGTCAGCTCGCCGACCTCGTCGCGCGAGGTCGGCGGGACGCGCGCCGCGAGATCGCCCTTCGTGAGGCGCTCGACGCCCGCGCGCAGCCGGCGCAGCGGGCCGGCGAGGAACGCCACGAACACGAGCCCCGCCGCCACGCCGATCACGATGACGCCCGCGGCGACGGCGGCGAGCTGCTTGCGGCTCTCGCGCACGACGGGATCGACGAGCACGCCGAGGTCGAGCTCGACCTGCGCCTCGCCGATCAGCACGCCGCTGAAGTAGACGGGGGTCGCCACCATCAGGAGCTTGCCGGCCCGCACCACCGTCGGGAGCCGCGTCTCCGAAGTGGCGCCGATCGCGATCCGCGGCCGGTCCTCCCCGGTCTCCTCCGCGTCGAGCGAGGCCTGCACGCGCCCCTCGCGGCCGATGAGGCGCGCGCCGACCACGCCCTCGCCCCGCCCGACCTCCTTCACCAGCCCGTCGAGGGTCAGATCGTCCGCCGCGAGGAGCGGTTCCTTGGCATTCCCGGCGAGGTTCGCGACGAGGGCGTGACCGCGCTCGGCGATCTCGCGCTGGAGCGCCGTGCGCTCGTGCTCCGTCGAGATCCAGGCGAGCCCGACGCACGCCAGCAGGAGCAGCGTCACGACGAGCGCGCTGAACTTCATCTGGAGCGATCGCACGGACCGATCGACCTCCGCTCGGGGGGGCGGCGCCGGGCTTCCCTGCGTGGAAAACCCTAGAGATGACGGAAGGATATCCTTCGAACGAGCCTACTCGCGGGGGGGGCGTGCTGCAACCGACCGGGCCGGCGCGCGCGCCCGCGGTCCGCGGCGGTCAATCGAAGCGGATCTCCACGATCGTGAACTCGCGCGTCCCCCGCGGCACCCGCACCACGACGGTCTCCTCCGTCCCCCGCCCGAGGATCGCGCGCGCCACCGGCGAGGTGACGGAGATCAGGCCGACCGCGACGTCGGACTCGTCCTCCCCGACGAGGGTGTAGGTCACGCGCTCCTCGGTCTCGCTGTCGAGCAGCACGACCGTGGTGCCGAAGCGCACGGCGTCCGGCTGCTGGCCCGAGGGATCGATCACCTGCGCGCGGGCGAGCTTGTCCTCGACGATCCGGATCCGGCCTTCGATGTGGGACTGGCGCTCCTTGGCCGCGTGGAACTCCGCGTTCTCGGAGATGTCGCCGTGGGCGCGCGCGATCTCGATCTCCTTGACGATGCGCGGGCGCTCCTCGGACTTGAGGCGCCGGAGCTCCTCCTCGAGCTTCTGGTACCCGCCGCGGGTCATCGGGATCCGGTCGTCGGCCATGGTTACCTGCTCCTCGCCTCGCCGGGGACTTCCCGCGGCCCCTGGGCGATGCTCCCCTTTGCTCGAGAGCGCTCGAGAGGTCGAAAAAACGAATCCGACGCCTCCCTCCACGCCGCACGTCGGCTCGAGCGGGGAGGGGGCGCCGGTACCAGCCGACACTACCGGCGTCCCCGGGCGAGTGTCAACGAGGACGAGGCCTGCCGGATCCGCTCGAGCGGGCGCCGCTTCCCCGGGGGCGATGGGTGCGCGCCGCCCTCGTCTTCTACGGCGCCATCCTGGCCGCCGCGATCGCCTGGCGGAGCGGGTGGGCGGGCGAGCCCCTCCTCTACGCCTCGGGCGCGGCGGCCGAGGCCGGGGTCCGGCCGGCCCGCGACCTCGCCTCGGGTCTGCTGGCCGCGGGCATCGTGATCGGCCTCTCGAGCGAGCTCACGCGGCGGACGCGCCTCGGCGCCGAGCTCGCCCGCACGCTCGCCGGGCTGATCGGACCCCTCACGGTCTCCGAGTGCGTGGTGCTCGCGGTGGCGAGCGGGATCGCGGAGGAGGCGTTCTTCCGCGGCGCCCTCCAGCCCCGGGTGGGCCTGCTGGCCGCGAGCGTGCTCTTCGGGGCGGCCCATCTCGCGCCGCGGCGCGAGCTCCTGCCGTGGACGGCCTTCTCGGTCGCGGCCGGCTTCCTGCTCGGCGGCCTCTTCGCCCTCACCGGCAATCTCGTGGCGCCGGTCGTCTGTCACGTCGTGGTGAACGCAGTGAATCTGCGTCTGCTGACCCGGGACTCGGCGGGGACGTTCAACGTCCGTCCCTGAACTGTGTCGACTTCCACCTCGTGTAGAGATGCTTCAGGCGCCCGCGCTGATACTTGCCGGTGGAGGTCACCGGAATGTCGTCGCCGAACACGACCACCTTCGGCGCCTTGGCGAAGGGCAGCTTCGCGCGGCAGGCCGCGACGACGGTGCCCTCGTCGAGCGTTGCGCCCGGCTCGGGCATCACGTAGGCGCCGACCTCCTCACCGTACCAGTCGTTCTCGAAACCGACGGCGAGCCCGCGCGCGACGCCAGGGATGCGACACAGCACCTCGTCGATCTCGAAGGGCGAGAGGTTCACGCCGCCGCGGATGATCAGCTCCTTGAGCCGCCCGGTGATGAAGAAGAACCGCCGCCCCCGCGCGTCGGTCTCGAAGAAGCCTTCGTCGCCGCTGCGGAACCAGCCGAAGGCGAAGGTCTCCGCGTTCGCGTCGGGCCGCGCGTGGTAGCCCTTCATCACGTTCACGCCGCGGATCACGATCTCACCGCGCGTACCCGCGGGCAGCGCGTGGCCCTCGGCGTCGTGGATCGCCATCTCGTTCGGCTCGATCGGCACACCGATCGACGGGAACCCGTGCTCGCGCATCCAGTGCGCATGCTCCTCGCGCGGGAGATCGGGCGGAAGGAAGCAGGAGTAGCAGGTGGTCTCCGAGAGACCGTAGCCGTGGAGGATGCGCACGCCGAAGCGATCCTCGAAGCGGGCGGCGAGGTCGACGGTGAGCGGGCCGGCTCCGCAGATCGGATACCGGAAGCCCTTCGGGACCACCGCGTTCGTGGCGTCGGCCTCCTCGAGCAGGAACGCGAGCAGCGTCGGCACGACGGAGACCACGTGGACGCGCTCGTCGGCGATCCGGCGCCAGAAGTCCTGCGTGCGGAAGCGGCGCAGCAGCACGACGCTGCCGCCCACGAAGAACGGCGTGACGAGCGTGACGACGAGGCCGTTCACGTGGTGGATGGGCAGCACGCACTGGAGCCGCGAGCCGGCGTCGAAGCCGTGCCAGCGCGCCATGCCGTCGGCGTCGACCAGCAGGTTCGCCTGCGAGAGGACGACGCCCTTCGGCGGACCGGTCGTACCGGACGTGTACACGATCAGCGCGTCGTCCTCGGGCTCGGGACGCGGCAGGTCGTCCAGGTCGTGGAGCCGCGCCGGCGCCCCGTCGAGGGTGGCGGAGGGGAGCCAGGCCCGTTCGGGCGCGCCGGCGCGCAGCGCCTCCGCGCGCGCCGCATGGTCGGGCAGGAAGACCACGGCCTTCACGCCCGCGTTCTCGAGCACGAAGCGGATCCGGTCGTCGTCCTCGCCGGCGTTCACGGGCACCACGGTCGCGCCGAGACGCCACGCCGAGAAGCACGTGATCGGCGCCTCCGGATGATTGTGCATGAGCGTGGCCACGCGATCGCCGCGACCGACGCCGGCGCGTGTCGCGAGCGCTCGCGCGCGCGTGGCCACGCGCTCCGCGAACGCCTCGTACGACCACTCCGTCCGCGCACCCGCGTCGTCGTAGTACACGAGATAGGGCTTCGCGCCGAGCGGCGCGCGGGCGTCCAGCAGATCGGCGAAGGTGCGGAAGGGGAGGCGCGTCAGGGCGCCGCGCGTCGCCTCGCTCGTGCGTGCGCGCGCGATCCGGGACGCGATCTCCGCTGCCGGGACGCCCGCCGCGGTCATCCGTCGAGGGTGGCGATCGCGTCGATCTCGATCGCCGCGCCGAGCGGCAGGCGCGCCGCCTGGATCGTCGAGCGGGCGGGCTTCGGGTCCGAGGAGAAGTGCCGGCCATACACCGCGTTCATCCGCGCGAAGAGCCCGAGATCGGCGAGGTACACCGTCGTGCGGACGACGCGGTCGAGCGACGAGCCCCCGGCTTCGAGCACGGCCCGAAGGTTCGCGATCACGCGCTCGGTCTGGGCCTCGATCTCGCCCGTCACGAGGGCGCCCGTGGCGGGATCGAGCGGCACCTGTCCCGAGAGGAACAGGAAGCCGCTCTGGGCCACGGCCTGCGAGTACGGCCCCACCGGCTTCGGCGCGGCGTCGCTCCGGATCTCTCGCGCCTTCGTTCCCACGTCTTCCCCCCGGGCCCTAGAGATCGCCGGCCTTGAACGGGTCGGCGCAGGTGACGTTCATTGCGCGCACGAGCGGGCGGCCGCCCGCCACGAAGTCGATCACGTTCACGCACGCGAAGTCCTGGTCGAGCGCGATGAAGCGGTAGAGCGGGAGGCCGAGGAAGCTCGTGAGCAGGAAGCGGTTGATCCCGCCGTGGGCGACCACCAGCACGCGTCGCGCGGGGCCCGCGAGCAGCTCGACCAGCGCTTCCTGCGCCGCCGTCACCACCTCTGCCACGCTGCGCCCGCAGTCGAGCGAGACCTGCGCGGGGTCTCCGGCCGCGAGCTCGCGCGCAACGGCGAGGTACTTGCGGGCCACGTCGCGCAGGGTGCCGCCGGGGGGAGGGTTGAGCCGCAGCTCCTGGAGCGCCTCGTGCGTGCGGACGGAGAGGCCGTGCGGCTCGGCCACGAGACGCGCCGTCTCGTGGCTGCGGTGGAAGGTCGACGAGAACGCGGCGTCGAGCGCGAGGCCTCCCATCGCCTTCGATGTCGCCAGCACGCCCTCCCGGCCGCTCGGAGTCAGGGAGAGGTGCGGATCCTCGTCCGCGGTCGCCATGGGGAAGTCGAGCCGAGGCTCGTAGGTCTGCCCATGGCGCATCAGGTACAGCCGCTTGCCGTCGAGGGCCTCGAAACGCTCGCGCACGGACTCTCCCCACCTGCAGCGGATGGCGGCTGGCGAGCGCCCCTCGGGCTCAGTGCTCGGACGGCTCGTCGCCCTCGAGCAACCGCTCCTCGAGGACACGCAAGATGTAGCCGAGGAGGAGGAGATTGGGGAGACGCTGGAGCGTGTTGCCCTCGATGCCCTCGGACTTCCCGAAGTCCTCGCCGTAGGTGTTGAAGAACTCGAGCGTCTCGAGCGGAACGTTCTTCGCGAGCATCTCGTTGATCTGGTCGATCTTGAGATCCGTGAAGAGATCGGCGAGCTCCCAGGCCAGCTCCGAGCGTGTCATCCGTTCTCCTGAGGTGCGGCCTTGGGGAGCACCAGCGCGTGGTTCGTGAGGCGCCGATCCTGCCATCCGGTGACCAATCTTGTCAACGCAACATTCGCTGCTCGAGAGTTGCGTGCTTCGGCAATTCGCGAGAGCAGCGTGACTTGCTGTCTTCGTCGAGCGGCAACGACGGTCGCGTTTCCGTCGGTAGACGGCCGTTGCGGCGGCGCAGTTGCCGGTGGCGAGGCGGCTCAGGTCTCCGTGCCGTCGTCGCTGCCGGTGGGCGCGCCCTGCGGCATCTCGAAGAGCGGCTCGCGCACGAAGAGCGGCGCATTCGTGCGCAGCGCGATCGCCACCGCGTCGCTCGGTCGCGCGTCGATCTCGACCGAACGCCCGTCCACGCGCACGTAGAGCACGGCGTAGTACGTGCTCTCGCGAAGCTCCGTCACCACCACGCGCTCGACCCGGCCGCCGAGGTCCTCGATCACGTGGCGCAGGAGATCGTGCGTGTTGGGACGCGGCGGCGGAGCGCTCTGCATCTCCGCTGCGATCGAGCTCGCCTCGGCGAAGCCGATCCAGATCGGGAGCATGCGGTCGCCGCCGTCCTCGGCGAGGAGGAGCAGCGGCGCGCCGGTGCGCGGATCGACCGCGAGCGCGCCCACGTGCACGGGGATCTCGTCGTTCGGGACGCGGCCGGAGGTGGAGCAGGCCAGCGCGAGGTGGCACGCGAGCACGAGGGCGAGGGGTCGAAAGGTCATGGGGACCTCGTGTCCCCATCCTACAGGAGCCGTGAGGAATCACGCCGGAGACGGGGAGGGATCCGGGAGCCGGAGGCCCCCGGATCCCTCCCGCATGCTTCCTGGTCGGGGCGACTGGATTCGAACCAGCGACCTCTTCGTCCCGAACGAAGCGCGCTACCAGGCTGCGCCACGCCCCGAAGATCCGGCAGAGGGGAGCAGTATGCCCGCTCTGCCGCCCCACGCAAACCCGCGACCGCTCTCGCGGACCGGGGCCGCAGCGTAGAATGCGCCCGGCGTCCGGCGGGCGCCCCTTCTGGAGTCCATGCAGCTCGACGCCCTGGCCCTCGATCCCCTGCGCTTCGCGCTCGCGAGCGGCCTCCTGCTCACGGGCGCTCTCGTGGTCACCGCGCTGCGGCCGCGCTGGATCGTCGACCATCCACGCGCGGTGATCGCCGTCGTGGCGCTCCTGTCCGCGGCCGCGTGCGCCGTCCTCGTGCGGCTCGATCCGCCCGGACTCCGGCTCTCGATCGATCCGTCCTCGGAGCCGCTGCTCCCGACGGGCGATCCCGGACAGGACGCGTATCGCGCGGCGGTGCGCGACTTCGGCGACGACGAGGTCTACGTGATCGCCGTCGAGACGGACGACGCGTTCGCCGAGGCCAACCTGCGTGCGCTGCGCCACCTCTCGGATCGGATCGAACGCCTCCCCGGGGTGCGCTCGGTCCGCAGCCTCGTGGACGTCACCACGTTCCGCTGGTCGCCCGAACGGGACTGGATCGAGGTGACGCCGCTCATCGAGGACATCCCCAGCGATCCCGCGGCGCTCGTCAGCCTGCGCGCCCGCGCGCTCGACGACCCCCTGCTGCGACGCGTGGTGGTGTCGGACGACGGCCGCACGGCCGCGCTCAACGTGTCGTTCCGCAAGATGACGGACCGCGAGTTCATCGACAGCAACCTCGACGGCCGGATCGCGGCGATCCTGGCGGAGGAGTCCGCGCCCGGACGCACCTTCCACGTCGCCGGGCGCGCGCACGTCAAGGCGACGGTGTACCGCACGATGCTCTCGGACCTGCGCGTACTGCTCCCGGTGGCCGTCCTGTGCATGGCGGCCGTGCTCGCGGTCACCGGCGGCTCGCTTCGCGCGGTCGTCCTGCCCCTCGGCAGCGTCGGCGTGGCGACGCTCTGGACCTTCGCCGGACTCGCGCTGCTCCAGCGGCCGATCACGATCCTCACGACCCTGCTCGCGCCGAACCTGATCGTCATCGGGAGCGTGTACGGCGTGCACCTGCTGGAGCGCTACCAGGAGGACGCCGCCACGGCGGAGGACGCGCGCGCGGCCGCGCTGCACTGTCTCGAGCACGTCACGTCGCCCGTGCTGATCTCCGGGATCACGACCGCGATCGGATTCGCGTCGCTTCTCGTGACCGACGTCCCGGCGGTGCTCCAGCTCGGGGCGTTCTCGGTGCTCGGCGTGGCGGCCGTGACGCTGCTGTCGCTCACCCTCGTGCCCGCGGCCCTCGCCCTGCTGCCGCTCCGGACGGGCCGCCCCGACGCCTCGGCCCGCGGCGGCCGGCTCGGCCGCCGCCTGCGCGCCTCCGACCGCTTCGACGCCCTGATGGGCCGCGCGCTCGACCGGGTGGAGGCGTTCTGCATCCGGCACTCCGCGACGGTGATCGCGGGCGGGCTCGCGGTCAGCCTCGCCGCGGCCGCCGCCATCCCGCACATCGAGGTCGACACGGACTACCTCTCGTACTTCGACGAGGACGCGCCCGTGCGCCGCGACTTCGAGGCCGTGAACCAGCGTCTCGCCGGCGCGGTCCCCCTCTACGTCGTGCTCGACGGCGGCGCGCCCGGCGCGTTCCGAGAGCCCGCGGCGCTGGCGGCCCTGGAGCGCGTCCAGTCCCAGATCGACGGGCTGCCTGGTGTGACGGCCACGGTCTCCATCACCGACACGTTGCGGCGTCTCAATCGCGCGGTGGAAGGCGACGATCCCGCGGCGGAGCGCCTCCCGGAGACGCGTGGGGGTGTCGCCGAGCTCCTCAACCTGATGCCGAAGGGCGAGCTCGGACGCCTCTCCACGGCCAACCAGGGCCGGATGAACCTCGTGGTGCGCACCGGGGAGGTGGGATCGGCGGCGACCCGGCGCCTCACCGAGGGCCTCGAGGGCGTGCTGGCCGACGGCGCGCTTCCCGACGGCATCCACTCCACCGTGACGGGGAACGCCATCCTGCTCGCCCGCAGCTCCGACGGCATCTCCTCCGGGCAGGCGCAATCCGTCGCCCTGGCGGCAGGCTCGATCTTCGTGCTCGTGGCGCTCGGGCTCCGCTCCATCCCGCTGGGGTTCGTGGCGATGGTGCCGAACGTGGTGCCGGTCCTGATCTTCTTCGGACTGCTCGGAGCCGGGGTCGCGCCCCTCTCGCTCCCGACGAGCCTCATCGGGAGCGTGGCCCTCGGCATCTCGATCGACGACACCGCCCACACGCTGGTGCGTTACCAGCAGGAGCGGCGGTCGGGGCGGAGCCCGGAGGAGGCGGCGCGGCGTTCGTGGCAGAGCGTCGGCCGCGGCGCGCTCACGGCAGGCGCGATGCTCTGCATGGGCTTCGGGGTCATCGCGTTGTCGGGCTTCGCGACGCTGCGGGAATTCGGGCTGCTGTCGGCCGCAACGATGGCGATCTGCGTGTTCGCCGACCTCGTGCTGCTGCCCGCGATGCTCGTGCGCTGGCGCCTCTAGCGAGCACCGGGCGGCCGGGACGCTAGGACGCGGGCAGGTCCGGGAACACGTCCACCCAGATGCGGTGTCCGGCGGAGTCGATCACGCCGCGCGTCTGGGTGCTCGCGTGCGTCTCGGGCCGTCCGCGCAGGTCCATCCAGCGCCACGGGCCCGCCGGCGACACGGTCACCTGCTCGAGGCCGCTGCCCGCGGGCTGGCCGCCGGCGGGAATCAGCGCCACGCCCACCGCGGCGCCGCCGGGCGCCGGCGTGAACGCGTTGCCCGGTCCCGTGCAGGCCTGGCCGCCGTCGCCGAGGGGGCTGCGGTGCAGCGTGCCGTCGGAGTAGAGATAGCGCCCGACGCGGATCGGCGCGTCGGGAGACGCGGGCGGCAGCAGGTTCACCAGCTCGCGCACGACCACGTCGCCCGAGTTGCGCGCCGCGGCCTCACCGTCGTCGGAGTGGCCGCAGCCGAAGCGGTCGGTGCTGTTCGTCGACGCCAGGGTGATGGGCACGCCGACGGCGTTCGTCTTCGGGAAGATGTACCCGATCATGTCCTCTCCGAGACCGAGCACGAAGCGCCAGGGCTGCGTCATCCGCGCCATCACCCACGCGGGCGGCGCTGCGCCGTCGGGCTTCGCCTGGTCGTCGGGGCCGCCGAAGTCGCGCGCATAGGTGTACGGGAACACCTCGCCGGGAGCGTTCACGAACTCGCCGTCGCCGATCCGGAGCCACGCCACGTCGGAGAGGAACTGGTTCGGCACCACGAACGGGTCGATCCTGCCGTTGGGCAGGCGGTCGAGCCGCACGCCGTCGCGGTACGCGATCTTCTCGGGCAGCACGCCGGCGACGGTTCCCAGCGCGAACGCGGCGTTCTCGAGCGGCGCCACGAACGTGCTCCGCCGCGCGTCCACCACGTTCGTGGCGGAGCGGTGCCCGGTGCGGAGCGCCTCCTGCGCCCAGCTCGCGATCCGCTCCCCGCGCGCGCGCGTCGAGAGCTGGTAGCCGTAGGGCACGAGGGTGTCGTCCGTCGCGTAGATCGTGCGGCAGCCTCCGTTGCCCGACGAGCGGTGCAGCGGCACGGGCGTCTGATCGCGCGGCCCGGGATAGATCTGGGGCATCTCCACCGAGCCGTTCGAGCCCGCGATGGTGATCGCGATCCCGCCGACCTCGCTCTCCAGCGCCTGGCGCGCGAAGTGGTGCCAGTCCGAGGAGAGGTGCAGCCGGTCCTGGGAGTCGTCGGAGAAGCCCAGCTCCTCCGCGTGGATGCCGTAGTTCACCACGGTGACGATCGGCCGGTTGCTGAAGTCGCGGGCCTGCATCACGCCGATCTGCTCGTCGGCCGCGAAGGGATAGGACGACCAGCACGGCAGCATGTCGTCGGGCCGGACCTGTCCGAAACGGATCGACGCGAGACGCTGTGAAGCGTACGCCTCCTCGATGCTCCGAGCGCTGCGCTCGATCAGGAACTCCACGTAGAAGGGATTCGTTCCGGACGTGAGCTCGTCGGGGCCGCTGATGCCGATCGTGTCGGGAGCCGACTCGTCGTGGGTCGAGCTGAAGAGCATCTCGTCGATGTGCGTATACCCGTCGGCGCGTACGCGCGCCCGCACCTCGTCCCAGATCTCCTTGAACACGCCTTCGTTGTCGACGCTCGTGAGCGACACCGTCTTGCGTCCATCCGAGACGACGATCGTGCGGGCCCAGAGCGGGTCGAGCACCGCGGTGGGGAGGCGATTGCAGCAGTCTCCGCCGCCGAGGTAGATCCCGTCCCAGCGCTCGTCCGGCGGGCGCTCGCCGCCGTTCGCGCGCGGCGTGGGGCAGTCGAGGAACGGTTCGCCCGGATCGTACGCCCCGTTCCCGTTGGCGTCGGTGTACGGCTCCTCGAGCGACAGGAGATGCGGACCCGTGTACGCCTCCGCGCCCGCGCACGCGGCCGGGTTGCCGGCGCTGCCGGCGGGCGGCGGCGTGACGTCCACGGCGGCTGCGCCGACGGCGAACGCCGGCGCCGGGAGCGGACGCGTCGGCCCGAACGCGACGGCCGGCGCGCCGGGCGCGGCGTCGCAGGCGGCGTGGGCCGGGCCGAGGAGGAGGAGGAGCAGCGGGAGCCGGGACCACGGGCGCTGGAGGGGCGGGCGCATCGGCGCAGTCTATCAGGTCCCGCCGCTTCAGTGCGCCTCGAGACGGCGCACCTCGAACACGGTGTCGGCGAGCTCGGGATTCGGGTCCAGCTTCTCCACGGTGAGGTGCGTGTAGGTCTCCTGCTGGAGCTGGCGCATGGTCGCCTGCATCGGCAGCCAGACCCCGTGGAATTCCTGGATCGACGCCGCGGGCGCCTCGAGCTCCTTGATCTCCACCCCCGCGGAATCGAAGTAGCGCGTGCGCAAGGGCACGTAGTGCTCCTTCTCCACGTAGAGGATGAAGCGCGAGTACTCGGAGTCCTCGCTGGCCTGCGGCACCGCCTGGACCACGTAGCAGGGCGTGCCGTGCATCAGCTCGTCGGGCATCCGCTCGTGCGTGCTGTGCTCGAGCTCCCGGGGCACGACGTCTTCGAAGCTGAAGTCGGTGCCGAGCACGCTCTCGCCGCGCAGGTTCACGCGACGCACGCGACGGCGGCTCGGGAGGTACACGAACTGGTCGTTCATGCGATCGGCGTTGTCGATGATGAGATAGGTGGTGAAGCGCACGTCGAAGGGCTCCGTGTACTTGATCACGGTCTTCGAGAAGACGCCGTTCGTCGGCGCGTCGTCCGCGGCGCGGTAGTTCTTCCAGGTCACCACGAGCCGGGTCTCCTGGTCGTTGGAGCCGCGGTCCCCGGAGACGAGACGCACGTCCTGCACGTAGGAGCGCAGGCGGTTGCGCTGCACGCGCCGATAGATCTCGTCCCCGTCGAGCCGGTCGTCGGGGACCTCGTCGACCACGCCGGCTCTTCCGGCCGTCCCCGGCTCCCCCCGGACGTCGGACCGGCCTGCGCGTCGGTGGGCGCCGCCGCCGACGTCCCGGGCCCGATCGTCCCCGCCGCGCCGAGACCCACCGCGAGCGCAAGACCCACCGCCGCCCCGGTCGATCCCGCGGTCATGCCACCCCCCGCTTGCGGCAGATGGCGAGGCACGGCCGCAGCCAGATCTCTCCCGGAAGATCGTCGGTCACCAGCACCGGCTCGAGCCCGTAGCGCGGCAGATCCGCCACCGCGCCGGCGAAGTGGTCGCGCGCGAGGCGGTACGCGCGCGGAAGTCCCGAGGCGTTGCTCTCGACGAACGGCTCGAGCATGAGCGTGTGTCGTGCCGAGACGCGGGCCATCTCCGAGAGCGCCGCTTCGCGGACCCCCTCCATCTGCTCGAGCGCGAGCGAGGAGCAGACGAGATCGAAGCTCGCATCGCGGAAGGGAAGGCGCGCTCCCGAGCCGCGGTGGAGCGCGATCCGCCGGTGCGCTCCGAGATCGGCCGGCGGCTCGGGCGAGAACCGCGCGAGCGTCGGCGGGAGCTCCGGCTCGCGCAGGGCCGAGCGCAGCGTGTCGACACCCCCGCGCGTCAGCTCCACGCCGGCGAACCGGACGTCGGGGAACCGTGCCGCCAGGCAGAGCAGGTTCACCCCGTTTCCGCAGCCCACCTCGAGCACCGAGCGCGGTCGCAGGAGCGCCACGGCGCGCATCAGCACGAGGAGCCGCGCGCGCGACCCCGACGCGGCCGTCGCGAACATCGCGGCGCCGGCGTACTCCCACGCCGCGACCGAGTCCGCCGCGTCGCCCGGCGCGTAGGGCGCGTAGCCCTTGCGCGCCCAGCTCTCGCCGTACTCCTGCTCGATCAGGCGCTGGTCGCGTCGCGCGACGCCGAGCCAGCCGAAGAGACGCTTGCGCCGCAGGCGCTTTCGGGTCTTGCCCGACTTGCGCGCGAGCTCCGCCTGCCAGGCCGGATCCGACGAGGCGACACGCCGCACCACGAAGGGCTCCATCGCCGCGAGGAGCGCCTGCGGATCGAGGCCGAGCGGCGTCCGCGCGAGCGGCACGAAGGCGGATGCGGGCGCGTCCAACGCTAGGTCCGGATGGCGGCGGAGGCCTCGGTCCGCAGCGCGGCGATCGCCGCGGCGTAGTCCTTCGCTCCGAAGACGGCGGTACCGGCGACGAAGACGTCGGCGCCCGCGCGCGCTGCCACGCCGATGGTGCCCGGGGCGATGCCGCCGTCCACCTCGAGCGAGACGGAGAGTCCGCGCTCGTCGATCCAGTCGCGCAGGCGGCGCACCTTGGGGAGCATGCTCGCGATGAAGCGCTGGCCGCCGAACCCGGGGTTCACCGTCATCACGAGCACCTGATCGACGTCCCCGAGCACGAGCTCCACGTGCTCCGCCGGCGTGCTCGGGTTCATCACCACCGAAGCACGCGCGCCCGCCTCGCGGATCTGCGCCACGGTGCGGTGGAGATGCGGGCAGGTCTCGACGTGGACGCCGATCGTCGCGGCGCCCGCCTTCACGAAGTCGTCGATGTAGCGCTCGGGTGCCTCGATCATGAGGTGCACGTCGAGGGGCAGCGACGTGGAGCGCTTCACCGCCTCCACCACGACGGGCCCGATCGTGACGTTCGGAACGAAGCGCCCGTCCATCACGTCGACGTGGATCCAGTCGGCCCCCGCCTGCTCGACCGCGCGGAGCTCCTCCCCGAGCCGGGCGAAATCGGCGGCGAGGATGGAGGGAGCGATGCGCGGCGCGTGCTGGCTCACAGCGCGCCCTCTGGGAGCCGCTCGAAGCGCGCGGCGAAGAAGCCATCGGTGTCGTCGCGCTGCGGGAGGCAGCGGAGGAAGCCCTGCTCGTCGATCGCGGGCGCGAGGCGGGCCGGGAGCGATTCGCGCGGCGCGAGCCGGAAGTCGCTGCGCTCCGCCAGGAACGCGCTCGCGACTCCCTCGTTCTCCTCGGGCATCAGCGTGCAGGTGCTGTAGACGAGCGTTCCGCCGGGCCGCAGGCACGTCGCCGCCTGCGCCAGGATCGCGCGCTGCGCGTCGGCGAGCTTTCCGACGTCCGAGGGTGTCACGCGCCAGCGGGCGTCGGGATTGCGCCGGAGCGCGCCCAGGCCCGAGCACGGGGCGTCCACGAGCACGCGATCGAACGCGCGCTCCGCGACGAGGTCGGCGAGCGGCGCGGAAGCGTCACGCACCGCGGTCGTGATGTTCGTGAGACCGAGGCGGCGCGCGTCGCGCCGGAGGAGACCGAGCCGCCGCGCGTGGCGGTCGAGGGCGACGACGGCCCCCGCCTCGCCCACACGCTCTGCGATCCCCGTGGACTTCGCGCCGGGCGCCGCGCACGCGTCGAGGACGCGCTCGCCGGGCGCGGGGTCCAGCAGCTCGATCACGAGCTGCGACGCTTCGTCCTGCACCGTGCAGCGGCCGTCCAGGAACGCGGGATCGCGCCCGGGGTCGCCCCGCCGCCCGAGGACGATGCCGTCGGGCGCGAGCCGACACGCCGTGGCGCCGGGAAAGCGCGTGAGCAGCTCTGCGAGCAGCGCGTCCCGCGTGCCGCGCGCGCGGTTCGTGCGCACCGTGCGCGGCGGGACCTCGTTCAGCGCGCGCGCGAGGGCCGCCGCCTCGTCGGGCCCGAGCACCTCGATCCAACGCGCGGCCAGCCAGGCCGGCAGCGAGAGCGCGTGCGTCAGGTGGCCGACGGGATCATCGGCGAGCGCCGGCAGCGGGAGGTTGCCGAACTCGCCCGCGAACCGACGCAGCACGGCGTTGACGAGCCCGCCCGCGCGCTCCGCGCCGAGCGCATGGACGCAGCGCACCGACTCGTCGACGGCCGCGGACGACGGGATGCGCTCGGAGAAGACGATCTGATACGCGCCGAGGCGGAGCCCGGCCATCACGACGGGCTCCAGCTGCTCCAGGTCGCGATCGAGCACCTTCGAGAGGAGGAAGTCGATCCGTCCGCGCCAGCGGAGGGTGCCGTACACGAGCTCCGTCGCGAGCGCGCGGTCCGGTCCGACGAGCGGGCTCTGCGCCAGGGCGGCGTGGAGCGCGAGGTCGGCGTAGGCGCGCGTGCGTTCGACGCGGACGAGGACGCGCAGCGCCAGGAGGCGCGCCTGCGTCGGAGCGCCGCGCCGACGCTGGCCCCCGCGGCCAGGGCGGCGGTCGGGACGGCCGCGGTGCGGGCGTACGCCCGCCGGGCTCGGGGGTCCTCCCCTCACGACGGCTTCACCCCCCGCATCACCCGCCCAGTCTACCCCACGGTCGGCGCGCGCAGGCCCGAATTCGTCCCCACCGGCCGCCTCGGACACCCCGAAGCGCACGCCGTCGGCGATCGGATGGCCGCGGAGGAAGTCGTCGACGGCGAGCGCCCGCCCGCCCGCCCGCTGGAGCAGCGTCGGCGCGAGCCAGCCGTCCCCGGTCGCGATCCGGAGCGGGGGGCCCTGCGCCGCGCCCGACGCCCTTCGAGCGGTGCCGGGCGGCGCGTCGACCGCGCCGGGGAGGGCGCGCGCCGCGAGGATCCGGAGCGGCGCTCCGTCGAGCGTGGTGGTCGCGCCGGGCCTCGGCGCGAAGGCGCGGACGCGCAGGACGAGCGGGCGCGCCGGCTCCCGGAAATCGAGCCGAGCCTCCTCGCGTGTGAGCTTCGGGGCGAGGGTCGCGCGCGAATCGTCCTGGGGCGTGAAGCGGAGGCGGTCGGCGGCCGCATCGTCGATCGCCTCCGCGAGGGCCTCCGCGGCGAGGACCGCGAGGCGCGCCTCGAGCTCGCCCGCGTTCTCGTCGTCGCCGATCGGTGTCGTGACCGTCCGCGCAACGGGACCGGTGTCCATCTCGCGCTCGACGCGCATCACCGAGATCCCGGTCTCCCGGCAACCCGCGAGGATCGCGCGTGGGATCGGGGCGGCGCCGCGAAACGCGGGCAGCAGGCTGGCGTGACCGTTCATCGTGTACCCGAGCGCCGGCAGCTCGCGCACGGACTTCGGCAGGAACTGGCCGAACGCCACGACGACACCGAGGTCCGCCCGTGCGGCGCGCAGGGCCTCGAGCGCCGCGGGCTCGGACACGCGCTCCGGACGGATCAGCAGGACCCCCGCCGCCAGCGCGGCGGAAGACACCGGAGAGGGCGAAGGATGCCGCCCCCGTCCGCGCGGACGATCGGGCTGGCTGACGACGGCGACCACGGGATGGCGTCCGGCGAGGAGCCGCCGGAGCGTGGGGACCGCGAACTCGGGGGTGCCGAAGAAGACGAGGCGGAGCGCGCGCCCGGTCAGAAGGCGCCGTCCGACGGAAGAGGCGGGGCGTCCTCGTCCGCGGCCCCCCGCCGCAGCGCCTTCTTGCGCTTCTGCACGTAGAGGCTCCGCTTCAGGCGGCTGATGCGGTCGATGAAGAGGATGCCGTCGAGATGGTCGATCTCGTGCTGGAAGCAGACCGCGCGCAGGTCCTCGGCGTCTTCGACGTGCTCGCGCCCGTCGAGATCGAGGCCGCGCACGCGGACGCGCGCGGCGCGCTCCACGTCGGCGGTGAAGTCGGGCACCGAGAGGCAGCCCTCGGTCCACGTGAGCGTCCCATCGCGCTCCAGGATCTCCGGGTTCACCAGCACGATCGGGCTGCGCTCGGCGCCCTCGTCGGTCCAGAGCGTATCCATCACGATGAGGCGGACCGGCTCGCCGACCTGCGGCGCCGCGAGCCCGATGCCGGGCTCGTCGTACATCACCTCGAGCATGTCCTGCGCGAGCGCGCGGATCTCGTCGGTGATCGTCACGATCGGCCGCGACGGCTGCTTCAGCCTCGGATCCGGGAATTGGAGCACTTCGCGCAGCGCCATGGCGGTCGGATCTCATAGCATGTTCATCGGAGAGACGTCCACCGAGGCGCGTACACCCCCCGGCAGCTTGGTGATCTCGCGCTGGATCGCGCGCGCCGCGTGCAGCACGGCGTCATGGGACGCTCCGCGGAGCAGCACGTGGAAGCGGTAGCGGTCGCGCAGCCGCGCGAGCGGCGCGGGCGCGGGGCCGAGCACCTCGAATCGCGGCGGACCGGCGGGCGGTGCGTACGGGCTCCCGGCGGCGTCCACCCCGCGGTGCGTCGCCCGCGCGACCTCGGCGAGCCGGGCGGCGCCCCCTTCCGCAGCGGCGGCCTCGACGGCCGACACCAGCACGACCGCGAGCCGGCCGCAGGGCGGATAGCCGAGCGCCGCCCGGTGCGCGATCTCCTCGGCGTAGAAGCGCTCGTAGTCGTGCTCCTTCACCGGCTGGATCGCGTAGTGGCCGGGCACGAACGTCTGGATCACGACCCGGCCGGGCGTGGCCCCGCGGCCTGCGCGGCCTGCGACCTGGGTCAGCAGCTGGAACGTGCGCTCCGCGGCGCGGAAGTCCGGCAGGTGCAGGCCGACGTCCGCCGCGACCACGCCGACGAGCCGTACGCCGGGGAAGTCGTGCCCCTTCGCGAGCATCTGCGTCCCGACCACGATGTCGACGGTCCCGTCCCGCAGGTCGCGCAGCACGGCCTCGGTGCTCCCACGTCGCCGAGCGGTGTCGCGGTCGAGCCGGGCCGTGCGCGCGTGCGGGAAGCGCGCGCGAACCTCCTCCTCGAGGCGTTGCGTGCCGACGCCGAGGAGCGCCGTGTCGGGCGCCCCGCAGGCCGTGCACGCCTCGGGCGGAGCGCTCTCGTGGCCGCAGTAGTGGCAGCGCAGCGCGTGGTCCCCGGAGTGATAGACGAGCGAGATGTCGCAGTGCGCGCAGCGCTCGGCGTGCCCGCAGTCGAAGCAGAAAATGCGCGTCGAGAATCCGCGCCGGTTGAGGAGCAGCAGCACCTGGCCGCGCTCCGCGAGCGCCTCGGTCATCGCCCGGCGCAGCGGGGGCGAGAGGATGAGCTTGCGGCCGCGCGGCGCCGAGGCGCGTGCGCGCGCGAGGTCGACGATCTCGACCGCGGGCAGGGGGCGACCGCCGATGCGGTCGGGCAGCACGAGGCGCCGCAGCTCGCCCCGTTCGGCGGCGTAGCGCGTCTCCAGCGACGGCGTGGCGGAGCCCAGGAGGACCGGACAGCGGGACTCCCGCGCGCGCGCGGCGGCGAGCTCGCGTGCGTGGTAGCGGAAGCCCTCTTCGTTCTTGTAGGCGGAGTCGTGCTCCTCGTCGATCACGATGACGCCCAGGTTCTCGAGCGGGGCGAACAGCGCGGAGCGCGCGCCGAGCGCGATCGGCGTCGCCCCATCCCGGAGCCGCCGCCATTGCGCGAGCCGCTCGCCGGGGCCGAGGGCGCTGTGGAGCACCGCGAGCGCGTCGCCGAACCGGTCGGCGAGACGCGCGAGCAGCTGGTGCGTGAGCGTGATCTCCGGCACGAGGACGAGGGCCTGCCTCCCCGCGTCGAGCGCCTCCGCGACGGCGCGCAGGTAGATCTCCGTCTTTCCGCTGCCGGTGACGCCGTGCAGCAGCAGGCGCTCGTACCGCCGTTCGCGGACGGCCGCCGCGATCGGCGCAAGCGCGGCGGTCTGTGCCGGCGTGAGCGAGGGAGGTGCGTCGCTGCTCCCCGCGAGCGTGGACGTGACGCGCGACGGCGGTGCGTCGCGCTCCTCGAGCGCGACGAGGCCGCGGGCGAGGAGCGACCGGAGCTGCGCCGCCGCTCCGGCGAAGCGCCGCGCGAGCGCCTCGCCGGGCTCGGGTCCCGAGGCCGCGAGGTGCCGGAGCAGCGCGGCCTGCTTCGGGGCGCGCGCGAGCCCGCCGGCGGCGGCCTCCCCATCGACGCCGGGGGCGACGGCGAAGACGCGCACCGTGCGCGGGCGAGCCCGGGCGCCCACCTCGATCCGGCCGCGCGTCACCAGCCCGTCGCGTTCGAGCGCGGCCAGCGCCTCTCGCTCGCCGGTCGACACCGGAGTGCGTCGACCGGCTGCGCCGGGCCGCGGTCCGCGTCCCGCGACCAGCGCCTCGAGCACGGCGCGCGCCGGCCCGCTCACGGCGCCCCGGGCGAGCGCCTCGCGCCCGCGGGCGGTCGGGAGGAACGCGGCGCGCTCGGTGGGAGCGGACTCGCTCGGGAGCGCCGTCGCGAGCGCGATGCCGAGGGGGCAGAGGTTCGCGTCGGCCTGCTCACGGAGCACGGCGAGCAGTCCCGCGCCGATCGCGGGCGCCGCATCGACCACCTTCAGGATCGACCGCAGACCCGTGCGCGCGGCTCCGCCCCTGGCGTCGCGCGGCCCCGCCGGCTCGGACGTTCGCACGCCGACGATCACGCCGACGAGGCGGCGCGAGTCGAGCGGTACGAGCACGCGCCGGCCGGCCTCCGCCGACGCCGCGAGCTCGGCCGGAACGAGGTAGTCGAGCGGCTCCGCGAGCGGGAGGGGGAGGGCGACCTGTACGATGCGGCTCCCCCCGCGGCGCGGCGACGCCGCGACCTCGGCGGCGGCATTCGCCGGGGAAGGGAAGAGAGGCAGGGACATGCGGGGAGAGTATGCGCCACGACGCGTCACGCCCGCCGGCCCGCGTGCGCGTGCGGGAGAGCGTGCGCGGGCGCGAGCTCTCCGTCGACGGGACGTTCGCGTCCCTCTGGCGCCCCGGCCGCGTGACGACGGGATCGGTCTGGGACGCGCTCGCTGCGCCGCTCCTCGCCCTCGAACGGCCGCGCGCGCAGCGCGTGCTCGTGCTCGGCCTCGGCGGAGGCAGCATCGCGCGCATCGCCCGCGCCCTCCTCCCGGACGCGCACCTCGTGGGCGTCGAGCGCGACCCCGACGTCATCGACGCGGCGCGCCGCCACTTCGCGCTCGACGCGCTCCGCCTCGAGGTCGTGCACGCGGACGCGCGTGCCTTCCTCGAGCGCGAGCGGCGGCTGTTCGACGCCGTGCTCGACGACGTGTTCGTGGGCCGCGGCGCCGCGGTCCGCAAGCCCGACTGGCTGCCCGAGCCCGGCCTCGCGCTCTGCGCGAAACGCGTGCGGCCGGGCGGCGTGCTCGCGACCAACACCCTCGACGAAGCCGCGCGTGCGGCCCGCACGCTGACGTCGCTCCTCGGCCCCGTGACCACGATCGCCGTGACGGGCTACGACAACCGCATCCTTGCCGCCGGCCCCGAGCGCCTGACGCCGCGCGCCCTGCGCGCGGCGGTGGCGCTCGATCCCGTGCTCGGGCCCACGTTGCCGCAGCTCGTGTTCCGGGCGGCGCCGAGGTAGGGACGGGTCGATCCCGCGCCCGTGGCTGCGGGGGCGGTCGGGGGTGCTTGGAGGGAGCATCGCGCGGAGCGCGCGGCTGGGCGGTGGCCGCGAGGCGCTGTTCCGGATGGCGGTTGGGGAAGAGGCAATCTTGGTCGTGCTGAGCGCGAGACTTCGGGGGTTGCGCGGGCGTGGGGCGGGTCCGTGCGAGTCAGTGCGAGTCAGCGAGCACTGCTCCGGCTACTGACAGACAGAATGGTTTGTCGAGTACACACGTTCACGTTGACACGATCAAGGATCATCGCTAGAATCAAGCGCGATGGTCCGAGCTCCTTCGGAACTTCATCCTCAACTCGCACTCGATCTCCGTCCGACATCTCGTTGGGGCGGTCGTCGCGCCGGCGCAGGGCGCAAGCCGGGTCCGCGACCGCAGGTTCCCCATCTGCCGCGCAGTCGGTTCACGGTGCACGAGCCGTGTCACGTGACGCTGCGCGCACGCCGTGGACTGCCGTCGCTGCGCGATGGCCGGCTCGTGCGCGAGGTGAAGCGCTCCCTGGCGATGGCGGCGGAGCAGGGGGCGTTTCGCGTCGTGCACTTCTCGCTCCAGCGGGATCACGTGCACCTGCTCGTAGAGGCCGACGGACCGCGAGCGCTCGGGCGCGGCATGAAGTCGATCGGAGCGCGGATCGCGCGGGCCGTGCACCGCGTCTTCGGCAGGCGTGGCCCGGTGCTGGCGGAGCGCTTCCACCACCGCGTGATCCGGACGCCGCGCGAGATGCGGAACGCGCTCGTCTACGTGCTCCAGAACGTGAGGAAGCATGCGCAGGGTCTCGCGCGTGGAGATCGTGCGGTGCGTGCGATCGACCTCGCCTCGTCCGGGCCGTGGTTCGACGGCTGGACGCAACGCGCGGCGGTGGATGCAGGTCCGAGACCGGTGGCAGCTCCGACATCGTGGCTGCTGCGCATCGGGTGGAGGCGCCACGGCCTGATAGATCCGAGCGAGGCTCCGGCCAGCCGCGCCTGACGCCGCGCTCCATTCCCCACCGGCTCCCGACTCGCGCTCCGCCCCGGGCCACTCGGGTCCGCCCAGCGCACGCCCGCCGCGCGCGTGCCCCCCTCCGGCGAAGCGCCCCGATTCCTCCCGCAGCCCCGCGCTCGCCCCAAAGCCCCGCGCCAACACCTCTTCCCCCAACTGCCCTCCGGAACGGGGCGACGCGTCACCGCGCAGCGTCGTGGATCCTGCCTTGCCTGCGGCTCTACCGGTCCTCGTCGAGGAACTGCGTCACGAGATGGTTGAACCTCTCCGCGGACTCCGCCATCACGAGGTGGGCGCCGTACGAGATCGTCACCAGGGTTGCGTCCGGGATCTCGTCCGCCAGCTCGCGATGGAACTTCGGCGGGGTGAGCTGGTCGTGGCGGCCGCAGACCACCAGTGTGTGTTGGGTCAGCCGGCGGAGGCGGTCGCGGGCGTCGTGCGCGAGGCAGGCGTCGCACTGGCGGATGAAGACGTCGTTCGAGAACGGCGCGCCGTCGCGCGTGAAGAAGGTCACCATCGAATCGATCAGATCGGTCTGCTCGAGCGTCTCGTCCTGGAGCGTCCACAGGAGACGCGCCTTCACCATGATCTCGATCGGGGCGCCGATGCGGGCGAGCTCGCGCCACTTCTCGAGCAGGAGACGCCGTTTCGCGTCGGGTCGCGCGTACGTTCCGACGAGCACGAGGCGATCGACGCGCGCCGGGTGACGCAGCGCGAGCTCCTGCGCGATCATCCCGCCCATGAAGACGCCGAGCACGTCCGCCTGCGCGATCTCGAGCGCGTCGAGGAGCGCTGCGGTGTCGTCCGCGAGGTCGGCGATCGTGAACGGACCGCCCGAGTCCTCGCTGCCGCCGACGCCGCGGTTGTCGAAGATCACGGTGCGGCGCGCCTTCGAGAATTCGGGCACCTGGAGCGGGAGCCAGCCGCGGCACGAGCCACCGAGCCCCATGATGAGCACGAGCGGCGTGCCCGGGGCGTCGCCGTGGATCTCGTAGTAGACCTTGCGTCCCCCGACGACCGCGTGCGGCATGCGGCCAGTCTACCCTGATCACGGGTACCCGTGGCTGCGCGCGCTGGCGTGGCCGGCGATCGGGGGCGCCGCGCTCGCGCTCGGGCTTGCGCTGCTCGGCCTCGGGGCGCTCGCGCTCGGGTCGCTGCGCACCGGCGTGTGGCCGACGCACCTCCAGCGCGCGGCCTGGGGTGCGCTGTTCGAGGCGGTGCTCCGCCAGGCGCTGCTCCCTCACGTCCTCCTCACCGCGGCGGGCTGGCTCGCGCTCGTGCGCGTCGCACCGCGCCTGGACCGCTCGTGGCGAACGCTCGTGCCCGGTCTCCTGGCGCTGGCCGGCGCCGCGTTCCCGATCGTCGCGCGCGGCTTCTCGGTCTGGTCGCCGGCGAGCGCGGCGGACGTCGTGAGCACGGCGCTGCTGCTCAGCGCGAGCGCAGCCGCGGCGCTGCTCCTGCCCCGTGCCCTGGTCCGCGCCCTCGGGCCGGGGGCCTTCGCCAGGTCTCCGTCCGCGAAGTAAGTTGGAACGCGTGGTATCCGAGCCCAAGCGACCCCGGGGCCGCCCGGCGATTCCGAAGGAGGTGCAGCGGGAGCGCCTCGTCGCCGCCGCGCTGCGCGCGCTCGAGAAGAGCAACTTCGAGAAGCTGAACGTCGCCGAGATCGTGCGCGAGGCCGGCATGTCCTCGCGCTCGTTCTACGAGCACTTCGACTCGAAGGACGACATGGTCGCCGAGATCGTCGAGGACCTCGGGCGGAAATTCGTCGACCAGCTGAAGACGATCTTCGAGGAGACGCGGGGCGTCGAAGCGCGCGCGAGCGCGGTGATGACCGCGTTCCTCGAGCTCTTTCCGGCCGGCAGCGTCGACCTGGAGCGGCTCGGCGGGGAGGCGGGTCAACGGGTCCGGGAGGTGCGGCGCAGCAAGGCGCAGGCCCTCGCGGAGCTGGTCCTCCGCGAGTACGAGAAGCTCCACGCGCGGGGGAGCATCCCGCGCATGCCCGAGCGGGCGGCCGTCGAGACCGTGCTGATGGGCATCGAGGCGATGTCCTTCCGCTACTACAGCGAGGGCCGCAGGGAGGAGCTGCTCGCCCTCCAGCCCCTCCTGCTCCAGACGCTGCTCCGCGCGCTCGCCTGATCCCCTGCCGCGCGTGCGGCGGGCCAGATTTCATAAAACATGATGGTCTTTTTTCTTCCCACGATCCGCTCGCCGGTGTAGAAGGGCCCACGGCGCAGGGGATCCGCCCCGGCGTCCTGGGCGCCCGCAGGAGCCGGTCGACCGGCGGGGAGGAAGTCGTCGATGCGTGGAGATTCGTGGGCCCGAACGGTGGCGGCGCTGACCGCGGCCGGGCTGTTCGCGGTGCTGAGCAGCGGCTGTGGCCGGCTGACGATCCGGACGTGGGTGAAGGTGGTCGAGGCCGAGAGCTCGGGCTCGGTGAACATCGACTTCGGCGGACCGCGGGTCCTCCCGCTCGGGCGGGTCCAGGGCGGCTTCCTCGGGGTGGTCTCGCTCGACACCACGAATCTCCTGAAGCCGCTTCCGGGCACGATCACCCTGCGGGAGATCCGCATCGCCGCCGACGAGCCGGGCGTGCTCGGCAACGTGTGCGTCTGGGGCGACCCGGCGGTGCCGTCTGCGGGCACGGTGGTGGTCAACATCCTCGGCGGCGGTCCGAGCTCGGCGAACCTCGTGCTCGGTCTGCGCGCGACGACCGGGCTGTCCGAGACCTTCGGGCTCGACCCGGTCTCGCTGCAGCAGCCTGCGAGCTTCGACCTCGGATCCGGCCTGAACATCACGACGCTCCTCTCCGCGGCGGACTCCGGGAGCGCCGACGGCCTCTTCGCGACGTCGGCGGCGTTCGTCGGAGCCACCGACATCGCGGGGATCCCGGTCGAGTTCGACCTCGACCTCCAGGTCACGAACGAAGCGACGCCGCCGCTCTTCGACGGCGACCTCGCCACGTTCTGCGGGCCGTACTTCGCGGAGCAGGGGACGAAGCTCTTCTACGGTCTCAATCCGAAGTCGAGCTACCTGCTGTCGGATCGACTGGACGATCCGAAGCCGCCGCTCGTGATCCCGCTCGCGGACATCGGCGCGGCTCCGGGAAGCACGCTCCGCCTGGCGAAGGTGGGCGCCTACTCGGACTCCGGGTCGCTCCTCGCCGACGGCACCGACACGCGGCTCTCGGGAGTCTTCAGCGCGACGAACGTGGTGCGGGGGCCGAACGAGCAGAAGCGTGTCACGGGCGCGATCGATGCCGGCGCGAACGTGGTGACCGGGAGCGTCACGCGCTGCTTCCTGCTGCTGTGCTTCCCGCAGTCCACCGACGTCGCGGAGGACTTCCGGATCGACCCGACGGTGGACGTCGTGGTGCCGGCGGGCGCGAGATTCCTGGTCGTCGCGCCGCTCTCGAAGGACCTGTCCTGGGGAGGCAACTCGAACTTCGGGTTCGGCGTCGACGTGACGGTGGATCCCGGGCCATAGCGCCCGGCGGCGCGGTCGGGGCGCTGGCGGAGGGCGCGGACTTCGGGCGAGGCGCGGAGAGCTAACGCCCGCCGCCCAGCCGCTTCAGATCGGTGAGGACGCCCTTGGCGGTGGCCTTGAGCGTCTCGAACACGCCCTTGCCGACGTTCGCGCTGGCTTCGAAGTCGGGCACACCCATCGGGTTCAGCAGGCGCTTCATCTCGTCGAGGGGCGCGGCGTTCGGCAGGTCGCGCTTGTTGTACTGCACGACGTACGGGATCTTCTCGAGCTCGTAGCCCTGCTCCTTCAGATTGATCTTCAGGTTGTCCACGCTCTCGAGATTGGCCTCCATCCGCTCGATCTGGCTGTCGGCGACGAACACCACGCCGTCGACGCCCTTCAGGATGAGTTTGCGGCTCGCGTCGTAGAACACCTGTCCGGGGACGGTGTAGAGATGGAAGCGCGTCTTGAAGCCGCGGATCTGCCCGAGGGCGAGGGGCAGGAAGTCGAAGAACAGCGTCCGCTCGGTTTCCGTCGCGAGCGAGATCATCTTGCCCTTCAGGTCGGGGCTCGTCTTGGAGTAGATGAACTGGAGATTCGTCGTCTTCCCGCACAGGCCGGGACCGTAGTAGACGATCTTGCAGTTGATCTCGCGCGAAGAGTAGTTGATGAACGACATGGTCCCGCGTTACTCGGAGAACAGATTGTCGATGTCGTCGTCGGTGATCTCGGAGAACGGCGAGCCGGCGCCCGACGCCTGCGCCCGTTCGGTCTTCTTCCGGATCTCCTCGAAGATGTGCCCGAGCTCGGCCCCGCCCTTCTTGACTCGAAGCCGCACGAGACCGAGCGAGCTGCGCTCGTCGAACACCACGACCAGGATGATGCGACCCGCCACGAGCGTGATGTGGAGGTTGTCGCGCTGACCCTGGTGGAAATGGATCGGGAACTCCTCCTCGCCGATGATCTTCGCGAGGCCCCCGGTCGCGGCGATGTTGCCCGCGGTGAGCGAGGCGAGGCTGGTGCTGTCGATCCCGCGCATCTCGCCGGCCTCGGCCACGAGCTGCCCGTTCTTGTCCACGAGGAAGATGCCCTTGGCGTTCGCGTCGCGGACCAGCCGCTGGAGCACGGCGAGGATCCTGCGATGGTCGTCGTCGTACATCACGAGCGGGGTATCGATCATCCGCAATCCGCCTCGTAAGCGCCCGACGTGAAATGAAGTTCGCGCTGCACTGTACCCCGCCGCCGAACGCCGCGGCAAGCGCGCAGATGCGGGGTTCCGATCGGCGCGGCGGGCCGAGGGCTTGAGGGGCTGCCGATCACTCGATCTCGCGACGGTTCTCGAGCGACCGGCCCACGGTCACGTGGTCGGCATACTCGAGGTCTCCGCCGAGGGGCATGCCGCACGCGATCCGCGTGAGACGCACGCCGGTGGGGCGGAGGCGCTGCGCGATGAGCTGGGCCGTGGCGTCGCCTTCGGCCGTGGGATTCGTCGCCAGCACCACCTCGCGGACCCCTCCGCGCTGTACGCGCGCCTCGAGCGCGGCGATGCGCAGGTCGTCCGGGCCGATCCCGTCGATCGGAGAGAGCGCCCCGCCGAGCACGTGGTAGCGCCCCGCGAACCGGCGGCTGCGTTCGATCGCCTCGAGGTCCGCGGGCTCCTCCACGACGCACAGGAGCGTCGCGTCACGCGCCGGGTCGGAGCAGAGCGCGCACGGCGACGTCGGCGTGAGATCGAAGCACTCCTCGCAGAGCACGATCTCCTTCTTCACGCGCAGGATCGCGTCGGCGAGCTCGTGCACGATCGCGTCGGACGCCGAGAGCAGGAAGAAGGCGAGGCGCGTCGCCGACTTCTCGCCGATGCCCGGCAGCCGCCGCAGGCCGGCGACGAGCCGCTCGATCGGCGGGGACGTGCGCACTAGCGGGAGGGGAGGCCCGGCAGGCCGGCCACGCCCGCGATCTTCTGCATCTCCTCCTGGGCCATCTGCTGCGCGCGGGCGAGGGCCGCGTTCACGGCCGCGGCCACGAGGTCCTGGAGCATCGCGCGGTCGCCCGCCTCGAGGACCGACGGCTCGATCCGCACCTCGGCGATGCGCAGATCCCCGGTCGCCACCGCGGTCACCATGCCCCCGCCCGCGGAGGCCTCGACCGTGCGGCGCGCGAGCTCGCGCTGGGCCGAAGCGAGCCGCGTCTGCATCTCCTGCGCGCGGGCCAGGAGGTCGCGCATGTCGGGGGCGCTCAGCGGCCCGCTCCGACGGGCCGGATGTCGACGATCTCGCCGCCCAGGATCTCCATCGCGGTGTTGACACTCGGGTGATTCAGCGCGGCCTGGCGCCGCTGCCTCAGCTGATCCGCGTCGAGCGCGGGCGCGGTGCGCGCCTGGGCGGGACGTTGCGACAAGGGCTCGATGCGGACGCGCAGCGGCCGGCCGAAGAGGCGTGCGCAGAGCGCCTCGACCGCCTCTCGACGCGCCTCGAGGCGCGTCGCCGCGAAGCCCTCGGGCACGCCGATCGTGAGGGTGTCCGGGGTGCGGGCCAGCAGCTTCGTCCCCTCGAGCGCGGCGTAGAGCGCCCGGTCCTGGTCGCGGGTCGCGGCGCGCAGCCGGTCGAAGGTGACGGAGAGGGAGGCGTCCGCATCCGGTGTCGCCGCTGCCTCGACCGGCGGAGCACCGGCCGACGGTTCCGCCGCGCCGATGGGGTCTCGCGCGACCACGGGCGTGGCGACGCTCCCGGACTCTGCGGTGCGCGCGCCGCCGCCGCGTCCGCCGCGGCCCGGCGACGGACCTCCGCCGGATCGGCTGCTCCCCCTGGTCGCGCTCCCGTCGGCGGGCGCCGGGCCGCTGCCGGCGCCGCGCGCCGGGCCGCCGCCGCTCGCGAGCCCGCGCTCGAGCGCGTCGAGCCGCGCGAGCAGCGCGGCGACGTCGTCGCCCGAGGGCAGCGTGGCGAGCCGCACGAGCGCCATCTCCAGCACCGCGAAGGGCTGCGGCGCCCAGGCGAGGTCCTCCTGCTCCTTCACGAGCGCGCGGAACATCCGCCGGAGGCGCGTCTCGTCGGTCCGCTTCGCGAGCGCGCGCAGCTCCTCGAGGTCGGCGTCGCTGCCGTCGACGAGCCCGGCGGTGGTCGGCGCCACGCGCAGCACGACGAGGTCGCGCAGCACCTGGAGCAGCTCGCCCGCGAGGCGCTTCGCGTCGATCCCGCTGTTCGCAGCGCGCGCGCACGCCTCGAGCGCGCCGCCGGGATCCGCGTCGAGGCACGCGGTGACGATGCCGAGGAGCACGCGGCGGTCGGTCAGATCGAGCACGCGCGCCACGAGCGCATCGTCCACGACCCCGCCGCTCGACGCGATCACCTGGTCGAGGAGCGTCTGCGCGTCGCGCATCGACCCGTCACCCTCGCGCGCGATCGTCGCCAGGCTCCGCTCGGAGATCTCGAGCTTCTCCTCGCGGGCGATCGCCGCGAGCCGCCCCGTGATCTCCGCGGTCGACAGGCGGCGCAGGTCGTAGCGCTGGCAGCGCGAGAGCACGGTGAACGGGATCTTCTCGGGGTTCGTGGTCGCGAACACGAAGAGGCTGTGCGGCGGCGGCTCCTCCAGCGTCTTCAGCAGGGCGTTGAACGCCGGCGTCGACAGCATGTGCACCTCGTCCACGACGAAGATCCGATGCTTGCCCGGCGCGGGCGCGTAGCGCACGGAGTCGATCAGCTCGCGCACGTCGTCCACCCCGGTTCGGCTCGCCGCGTCGATCTCCTGCACGTCGGTGCTCGTGCCGGCGACGATGTCGAGACACGCCGCACACCTGCCGCACGGGTTCTCCGTCGGGCCGTGCTCGCAGTTGAGGCAGCGCGCGAGGATGCGCGCGAGCGTCGTCTTGCCGACGCCGCGAGGTCCCGTGAGCAGGAGGGCATGGGGCACGCGCCCGAGCCGGATGGCGTTGCGGAGCGGCGTGGTGACGTGCTCCTGCCCCGTCACCTCCTCGAAGCTCTGCGGCCGCCACTTCCGAGCGAGCACCTGGTAGCTCAGGGGTTCTTCCTACCTTCTTCCTCGACGGACGATCTCTTCGACGGGCGATCCGATCGGAGAAGCGACCGCCTCCCACGCTCCCGGGCCTCCGACCGCCCCGCAAGCGCGCGAAGCGCGCGCGCAGCGAGGCGAAGCCGAGCGCAGCGAAACGGGATCGCAGGGCACCCCCGGTCGCAACCGAAACCCCGCTACCGCTGCTTCCTTCCGGATCTGACGGGGTTCACGAGGCTCGTGATCGATCGGGACCCTGCGATCGCGGCTCGCCGCAGCGAGCGAGGCTACCGGCCGCCACCAGGGGGGGCAACCACGCCCCCCGCTTGGGCGATCGCGACGAGCGCGCAACCGCGCTGGCGTGGAACCACAAGCGAGGCGGCGGCGCCCGTCCCAGGCTACATCCCTGCCCACCGCCGCGCGGGAAGCCCCGCGAGCGCACCCTCGAAGGAGACCCATGGCCATTCCCGCACGAAGCCTTCTCCATGCGGCGCTCGCGGGCGCGGTCGCGCTCGCGCTCGTGTCCGGCTGCGCCGCCGGAAGCGACAGCATCTCGGAGGCGGAGAAGACCGACGCGACCCCGCCGGGGATCAAGGAGACGCGCGCCATCGCGGAGGAGGCCTATGTCTACGCCTTCCCGATGATCGCGGCCTACAAGGCGCTCTACCAATTCAACGTCGACAAGTCGTCGGGCCAGTACAAGGGGCCGTTCAACCGGATCGTCAACGACGCGCACGTCTTCACCTACAAGGACACGGCCATCGTCACACCCAACAGCGACACGCCGTACTCCATGGTGCAGGCCGATCTGCGCGCCGAGCCGCTCGTCCTGTGCGTGCCGAAGGTCGACAAGGCCCGCTACTACTCGGTGCAGCTGACCGACATGTACTCCTTCAACTACGGCTACATCGGCAGCCGGGCGACCGGCAGCGACGCGGGCTGCTACGTCGTCGCCGGCCCGAAGTGGGAGGGCGAGACGCCGAAGGGCGTGAAGCGCCTCTTCCGGAGCGAGACGCAGTTCGGCCTCATCATCTACCGCACCCAGCTGTTCGGGCCCTCGGACATCGCGAACGTCGAGAAGGTGCAGGCCGGCTACGAGGTGCACACCCTCTCGCAGTTCCTGAAGCAGCCTGCGCCGCCCGCCGCGTCCCCGGTCGCGTGGCCGAAGTTCACCGAGGACGCGTTCAAGACGGACTTCCCCGCCTACCTCGACTTCCTGCTGCAGTTCTGCCCCGAGCTGCCCCAGGAGACGGAGCTGCGCGCGAAGTTCGCGAGCATCGGAATCGGTCCCGGCAAGAAGTTCGACTTCGAGGATCTGGACCTCGAGCACAAGGCCGAGGTCGGCCTCGGCGCGAAGGACGGCTTCGCGAGGATCGAGAAGCAGCGCGACGAGATCGGAAGGAACGTGAACGGTTGGAGCGTCGGGTCGGCCTTCGGCGACCGCGCCTTCTACCACGGGAACTACCTGCTGCGGGCCGCGGCGGCGCTCGCGGGCATCTACGGCAACGACGCCGTCGAGGCGATGTACCCCCTGACGACGCACGACGTCGCCGGCGAGGTGCTCGACGGGAGCAAGCACGACTACACGCTCACGTTCCCGAAGGGCGGGCTCCCGCCCGTGAATGCGTTCTGGTCGGTCACGATGTACGACGGCAGGACGCAGCTCCTGATCGAGAACCCGATCGGCCGCTACCTCGTCAACTCGCCGATGCTGCCCCACATGAAGCGGGGAGCGGACGGCTCGCTCACGCTCTACCTCCAGAAGGACTCGCCCGGCAAGGCGAAGGAGGCGAACTGGCTGCCCGCGCCGGACGGTCCGATCTATCTTGTCATGCGCCTCTACTGGCCCAGGGAGCAGCCGCCGTCGATCCTGCCGCCCGGCGACGGCACGTGGAAGCCGCCCGGCGTCGTGATCGCCGACTGAGGAGGGGGACCGATGAAGAATTCGAGAAGGGTGGGATTCGTCGCGGTCGTCGTCGTGGCCGCGCTGTCGGGGTGCAAGTCCCCGAACGGCGCGCCGCCTGCGGAGGCCGGCGCGGCTGGCGCCATGGCGGCGCCCGTGGATCCCGATCCGTGGCCGCGCAAGTTCCAGCTCGACGCGGGCACGCTGACGGTCTACCAGCCGCAGGTCGAGAGCTGGCAGGGCAACCAGCTCGAGTTCCGTGCGGCCGTCGGCGCCGTGGCGAGCGGGTCGGATCAGACGGCCTTCGGGGTGATCTGGGCGACCGCGCGCACGCAGGTCGACCGCGTCGAGCGGCTGGTCACGCTCGAGAACATCGCCCTCACGAAGAGCAACTTTCCCACGCTTCCCGACAACGGAGCGGGGTATCTGAACGCGCTCCAGCAGCAGGTCGCCGCCAACACGCCGACGATCTCCCTGGACCGCCTCCAGGCGTCGCTTGCGGCGTCGGGCGCCGCGCAGACCCCGGCGGTCCCGGTGCAGAACCTCGTGCCGCGGATCCTGGTGAGCAACGCGCCGGCGATCCTCGTGCCGATCGACGGCAAGACCGTCGTGAAGGACGTCCCCGACACGCGCTACGCGCGCGTGGTCAACACGCGCGCCGCCATCCTCCGGGAGCGGTCGGGCAGCACCTGGTATCTGCACGTGTACGACGGCTGGATGTCCGCCCCCGCGGTGGACGGGCCGTGGACCCAGGCGACGAGCACTCCGCTCGGCCTCGGTGACGTCGCGAAGGACCTGTCCTCGAAGCACCTCGTCGATCTGGTGGACGGCGCCGGGGCGAACCCGCCGCCGTCGCTCGCGAACGGCGCACCGACGGTCTACGTGACGCACGGGCCGGCCGAGCTGATCGTGTTCACGGGCCAGCCCGACTACCAGCCGATCGGCGGCACGAGCCTGCTCTGGGCGAACAACACGACGTCCGACGTGATCGTCGACACGGGCACCAACCAGACCTACGTGCTGCTGGCGGGGCGCTGGTACAGCGCGCCGACGCTGTCGGGACCCTGGACCTTCGTGCCGGGCAGCGCGCTGCCCCCGGCGTTCTCGAGCATCCCGCCGAGCGCCCCGGCAGGCGTAGTGCTCGCGTCGGTGCCGGGCACGCCGCAGGCGCAGGAGGCGGTGATCGAGGACTCGATCCCGCAGACCGCAGCGGTCCCGCTCACGAACGGCCCCACCTTCTCGGCCCACTACGACGGCGCCCCGCAGTTCCGTCCCGTGTCGGGGACGTCGCTCCAGTACGCGGTCAACACGCCGACGCCGGTGATCCTCACGAGCGACGGCCGCTACTATGCGGTGCGCGCGGGCGTGTGGTTCACCAGCACCTCGGCGCAGGGCCCCTGGGCGGTGGCGACGGCGGTGCCCGCGGTGATCTACACGATCCCGCCGAGCTCGCCGATCTACTACGTCACCTACGTGCGTGTCTACGGCAGCACCCCGACCGAGGTCTACGTCGGCTACACGCCGGGCTACCTCGGCACCGTCGTGTCGCCGGGCGGCACCGTCGTCTACGGCACGGGCTACGTCTATCAGCCCTGGGTCGGCACCGTCTGGGTCGCTCCGCCGATGACCTGGGGCATCGCGGCGCAGCCCGTCTACAACCCGATGGTCGGGTGGTCCTACGGCTACGCCATGGGCCTCACGACCGGCTACATGGCCGCGTCGTGGGGCTCGCCGGCGTACTACAGCTCGTACTACCACGGATATCCCTGCTGCGGCACCGCGAGCGCCAACGTCTACGGACACTGGGGCAACACGGCCTACTCGGGAACGCGCCAGTGGTACTCGAACTCGTCCGGCGTCGTGGGCACGCGGGCGGCGGGAACCTACGACACTGCGGGGGGTACCGGCTCGTACGCCGGCACGCGGAGCTACAACACCAACACCGGTCAAGAAGCGGCCACCTGGAACCGCTCGGGCGGCATGCCGGGCGGCGGGTCGTCCACGGCGGCGCGCGACGCCAGCTACAACTACGACACGGGGGCGGGCGCGTACAACTCCGCGATCACGGGCACGACCGCGAAGGGAAACGAGTACAGCCGCTCGGTGAGCGCCACCGCGAGCCCCGGCAGCGGGGTCGACGTGTCACGGAACTCGTCGTTCACGAATACGACGACGGGCCAGACCCACAGCTTCGAGTCCGGCAACGACGACGGCCAGAAGTACGCGGGCGGCGACGGCAACGTGTACAAGAACGACGGCAGCGGCTGGCAGAAATCGTCGGGCAGCGGCTGGGGCAGCGCGTCCGGCGACAACTCCTGGGCCGACAAGGAATCGCAGGCGCGCAGCTCCGCGCAGAGCCGTAGCGGGAGCTGGGGTGGCGGCGGCGGCTGGGGAGGCGGTGGAGGCGACCGCTTCGGCGGCGGCGGAGGCGGCGGCGGCTGGGGGGATCGCTTCGGCGGTGGTGGCGGCTTCGGCGACCGCTTCGGCGGTGGCGGCGGCTTCGGTGGTGGCGGGTTCCATGGCGGCGGCGGGTTCCGTCGCTGAGCAGCGCCGTCGGGAGGTTGCAGCGCGCGGTGTTTCGGGTGAGCGCCGGTTGGATCTCCCTGGCCATCTTCGGGTTCATCCTCGCAGGCGGCCTGCTCGGCATGTACCTCCACAGCCGTTTGCCCGAGCAGCATCTCACGCCGGAGTCACGCGACGCGATCAAGCTCGCAATGGGGCTCACGGCGACGATGGCGGCGCTCGTCCTCGGCCTCGTCACGGCATCCGCGAAGAGCTCGTTCGACGCCGAGGATGCTGCCGTCAAGCGCTCGGCGATCGAGGCCCTCACGCTCGACCGGCTTCTCGCCGAGTACGGCCCGGAGACCCGGGAGGTGCGGGGCGAGCTTCGCGACCTCCTCGCCGCCCGCCTCGCGACGACCTGGCCGGTGGACCGCGATGGAGCGGAGCCCGAGGAGACGCCGAGGACGTCCAAGGACGTGGGCGCGATCGAGACTCAGATCCGAGCGCTCGTCCCCGGCAGCGACGTGCAGCGTGAGCTGAGGAACCGGGCGCTCCAGGAGACGCTCGCACTCGTGCAGACGCGCTGGAGCGTGTTCCAGTCTTCCGAGGACTCGATTCCGGTCCCGTTCCTGGCAATCCTGGTGTCGTGGCTCACGATCCTGTTCGGGAGCTTCGGCCTCGTGACCCGCCGGAACACGACCGTGCTGACGGCGCTCGTGCTGTCCGCGGCGTCCGTCTCGTCTGCGATCTTCCTGATCCTCGAGATGGAGAAGCCGTTCTCGGGTGTGATCCGCGTCTCCGCCGCCCCGCTCCGCTTCGCGCTGACCCGCCTCGGCCAATAGCCCCCTGGCGCTAGCGCGGCCCGCCGAAGCGGCTGTCGGGGTTCGCGGCGAAGCACGTGCTAGAGCCCTGCTGACACATCACGACGATCGTCGTGCGCTGGCCGCAGCCCTCCACCCCGATCGTGTACTCGAGCCGTTCGAGCCCCTGCACCCACGGGCCCTGGACCGCGGGCTGGATGAAGTCGCTCGAGAGCACCACTCCGGTCGCCGTGGGACAGCCGAGGTCGAAGCGGCCGCGCGCGAGCGCCGTCTCCATCGCGGTTCCCTGCTGCTGCTGGAGCATCTGCTGCTGGGTGGCGCACCCCGCCGTGAGGGCCAGCGCGGTGGCGAGACCGGCCGCAAAGCGCGCCCGCATGGCTAGAGCTTCGCCTTGATGCGATCCCAGAGCGACGCCTTCGGGGTCGGCTTGCACTCCTGGACGAGCACGGCGACGTCGCGGTCGATGTCCACCTGGCCTGCCACGTCCGTCGCGGTCTTCGTCTTGCGGTTGTAGCCTTCGAGCCAGTACGCGACCTCGGGCTGCACGTCGCTCCCGAGCGCCATGAAGTCCTCGCACGTCATGGCGACGGGCTTGACCTTCTTCGAGCCGCCGGGCAGGTGCGCCTTCACCTTGTCCCAGAACGTGGCCTTCGGGCTCGCCTTGCACGACACCACGAGGACGTCGAGCTGACGCTGCACGTCGACGTCGCCGATCTCGTCGACCTTCTTGCCGCGCTTCGAGTAGCCGTCGAGGAACGCGGTGATGCGCGCCTGCCCTTCGGGCGTCTGCGCCGCGAACTCCTCGCAGGTCATGGTCGTGGGGTCGACCTTCGCCGCGGCCGGTGCCGCGGTCGCGAAGCCGGCGATGACGAGAGCGGTCGGGAGCGCGAGTCGATGCATGGCGTTGGATCCTCCAGCGGCGGATGGTGCGTCCGCCGCCCCGCGAAAACTTGTGATCGCGCGCCAGCGGTCTCCTGGAGCAGGGAGCCGTTGCCCCGGATCAGTTCGCGGAGAGCACCTTCCCGCTGCTCGAGTCGATGTGGATGATCCAGAACGCCTCCACGTCCTCCTGGCTGATCATCGCGACCACCCCGGTCCCCGGCGCGAAGAAGTAGTAGGCGGTGTCCTGCGTGTGTGCCGGGCCCACCTTGCCCTCGTACGCGAGCCGGAAGAGGTTCGCCGGGAAGGTGCCCGCCGGCACGGTCACCTGGTACGTGCCGACGTACGCATAGGTCCCGTTCAGCGACCCCGAGTAGTCCTGCCTCGTCGGGTCGTCGAGGTAGTTCACCGAAACGGTCTGTATGAAGGACCGCGTCTCGCCCGGCTTCATGCCCTTCAGCAGGAACGGATTCGCGGGCGTCGTCACGACGATCACGCCCTCGCCGGCGTCGCTCACCGCGGGCATCACGAGGCCCTCGTCCGTCTGACGGAGGAAGCCGGCCAGCGTCGGCGAGAGCTGGAACCGCCAGGCGGGATTGCCGCCCGGGCGCTTCCCGCGCGCGACCTGGAGCGTCTGCGTGTTTCCGCTGTTCGGTCCGCTGGTGACCTGGTAGCTGAACGAACGCGGCTCGAGGGGGAAGTACGTGGACGGATCGCCGACCGGATTGCTCGGCAGCGCGTTCCCCACCACGCCGGCGCCGAGATGCTTGGCGATGGCGGCCTGGTCCGCCGGCGGAAGCGGCAGCACGATCCCCTGGGCGCCTGCCGATCCTGCCGCGGTCAGCGCGGCCAGCACCGAGGAGCAGAGCAGAACGGTCACGAGCCTTCGCACGGGTTCCTCCGATTGCGCGAGATCGCGCTGACGTCCTCCCGGTGTATGCGCCAACCAGCCCGGTCCAACGGCGCGGCAGCATAGCGGTTGGCCCTGCGTGGCCGCCCCGCCGTCGGGCCTTCCTCATGGCGGGTCCCCCTCGATGCGCCAGGCGAGGTGCGGGGGGACGCTCCGCATCTCGACCCCCTCGGCGCGGAGCCGACGCAGGGCGGCGAGCCCGGCCGCGTCGGCCGAGCGGAGCTCGGCGAGCTCGAGGCACACGCCGCTCGCGTCGCCGCCGATCGTCTGCTCGAGCTCGCCCACCTCCTCGCCGGTGAGCCGGCCCGCGACCTGGATGCGGCGCAGCTTCCCATTCCCAGTCAGGGCGACCGTGATGCGAGTCGTCACGGGCTCGTGCCATGCCAGTTCCGTGCCGGGATTGCGTGGGACGAGAGCTTCCAGGAACGCCCTCGGTTTCGACCGGTTGGCGATCCGGTCGGCCCTTCGCGCTCCCTCGGGTCGCGGCGAGGCGTAGGAGGTCACGAGATTTCGCGCCCCGCCAGGGTCCCCGATAGACTGCCTGCGTGACCGGACCCCCGAGCTTCGAGCGCCTCGTCACCGATGTGTCGATGCGCCTCGCGGGCGTGCCCGCCGACCGGATCGACGCCGAGATCGACCGGGTCCTCGAGGCGTTGGCCGAATCTCTCGGCACCGAGCGCAGCACCTTCCTCGAGTTGCTCCCGGAGGGCGGGGCCGTCGCCGCGACCCACTCATGGGCGCGCCCGGGCGTCGATCCGACTGCGACCGCGCTGCGCGTGGCCGGTCAGTTCCCCTGGTACTGGGAGAGGCTGCACCGGGGAGAGGTGCTGCGCTTCGAGCGTCTGCCGGACGAGCTGCCCGAGGAGGCGTCTCCGGAGCGGGCCTACGTGACCCGTTCGCCCATGCGCTCCCACGTCGCCGTCCCTCTCCTCGTGGATGGGCACTGGGTGTGCGCGCTCCTCACCGCGACGGCGACGCGCTACCGCACCTGGACCGATGCGGACGTCGCGCTCGTCCGGGTCGTGGGACAGATCCTCGCCAATGCGATCTACCGCAAGAAGCTCGAGGACGAGCTGCGGCAGAGCCTTGCCGAGGTGCGGCGGCTCCAGCACCGCCTCGAGGCGGAGAACCAGTACCTGCGAGAGGCCATCGGGAGCGAAGCCGGCCTGGAGCAGCTTGCGGGCAAGAGCCCCGCCCTGCGCGAGGCCCTCGAGCAGGCGGCGCGGGTCGCGCCCACCTCGACGGCGGTGCTCCTGCTCGGAGAGACCGGAACGGGGAAGGAGCTCCTCGCCCGCGCCATCCATGCGGGGAGCCGGCGGCGCGACGGCCCGCTGATCGTCGTGAACTGCGCGGCGCTTCCCGCCTCGCTGGTCGAGAGCGAGCTCTTCGGGCACGAGAAGGGCGCATTCACGGGAGCGACCTCCGCGAAGCCGGGCCGCTTCGAGCTGGCCGACGGCGGCACGCTCTTCCTCGACGAGGTCGGAGAGATGCCGACCGAGGTCCAGGTCAAGCTGCTCCGCGTGCTCCAGTCGGGCGAATTCGAGCGCGTCGGCGCGATCCGCTCGCGCAAGGTCGACGTCCGGATCGTCGCGGCGACGAACCGCGACCTCACGCGCGCCATCACCGAGGGCCGATTTCGCGAGGACCTCTACTACCGCCTCTCCGCGTTTCCGATCCAGCTACCGCCGCTCCGGGACCGGCCGGAGGACATCCCGCTCCTGGTATGGGACCTCATCCAACGCCGGCAGGACGGGCTCGGGCGCCGGATCGAGCGCATTCCCGACGAGGGAATGCGGGCGCTCACCCGCTACGCGTGGCCCGGCAACGTCCGCGAGCTCGGCAACGTGATCGAACGCGCGCTGATCCTCTCGAGCGGGCCTTCGCTGCGCATCGATGCCTTCGTGGCGTCGCAGAGACAGCGATCGGGAGCGTCGGAACGCCTCGACGAGATGGAGCGCGAACACTTCGTCCGGGTGCTCGAGCGCTGCGAGTGGCGGATCGCGGGAGCGGGCAACGCCGCGGATCGCCTCGGAATGCGCCCGAGCACGCTCCGCTCGCGCCTCAAGAAGCTCGGTGTGGCCCGACCGCGGGTCCCCATCTCGCGCTGACCGCGCTCGCGAAATCGCGCGACCCGCGGCGACATTTCGCGAGTTCCTGGCACGCGATCCGCGCATCAGCGAAGAAGACATCCGGTCAGTCGCGGGTTTCCCCGCGTGTGACACATTGGCTCGGCGGTTGCATCAAACTCTCTCCAGCGGCGCAAGACGCGCCGCAACGCGAGGGGGAGCGCCGTGCAAGAATGCAATGCGTCGTGGTTCGAGCGCCTGACGGTGGGACTGCTCGTCGCCATCGGCTCCGTGGTCGCGCTCGGCGCTGGAAGCGAGGCGCAGGCGGCCGACGCGAAGAAGCCCAACATCCTCTTCATCATGGCCGACGACATCGGCTGGATGCAGCCGAGCATCTACCACCGCGGCCTGATGGTCGGCGAGACGCCCAACATCGATCGCATCGGCAACGAGGGCGCGATCTTCATGCACTACTACGCCGAGCAGAGCTGCACCGCCGGCCGCAACGCCTTCTTCACCGGCATGCACCCGCTCCGCACCGGCATGATCCCGCCGCAGCTCCCCGGCAGCCCATCCTATCTGCGACCCGGCACCCCGGCGCTCGCGAAGTTCCTGATCGACCTCGGGTACACCACGGGCGAGTTCGGCAAGAACCACCTGGGCGACCACACCGACGCGCTGCCGACGGCGCACGGCTTCCAGGAGTTCTGGGGCTACCTGTACCACCTCGACGCGATGCAGGGGGTCAGCTTCCCCGACATCAACAAGACCCCGACCGTGCAGGGCATCGCCCCGCCGTGCAAGAACACGCCCGTGCCCGGCCTCGCAGAGGTGCCCGGCGCCGTCGACCCGAAGACGACGACCTGTCTCACCCCGCCGCGCCCGGTGATCGCGTGCACGTCCTCCGACGGCACGGCGAAGAACCAGACGTGCAAGGACGAGGGCCCGCTGACGCTCGAGCGTTCGAAGACCGTGGACGAGGAGATCTCGGCCAAGGTCGTCGACTTCCTGGATCGCAACGACCCGAAGAAGACCAACAAGCCATTCTTCGTCTGGTACAACCCGGCGCGCATGCACATCACGACGGTGTTCTCGCCGAAGTACGAGGCCATGCTGGGCGAGAAGGGCGGCAAGGACTGGGGCATCAACGAAGTCGGCATGAAGCAGCTGGACGACAACGTCGGCGTCGTGCTCAAGAAGCTCGAGGACATGGGCCAGCTCGACAATACGATCGTCGTCTTCACCACCGACAACGGCGCCGAGGTGATCACCTTCCCGGATGGCGGCACCACCCCGTTCAAGGGCGGCAAGCTGACGACGTGGGAAGGCGGCATGCGCGCGCCGCTGGTCGTGCGCTGGGCCGGCCACATCAAGCCGGGCACGGTCAAGAAGGAGATCTTCGCGTCCCTCGACTGGGTGCCGACGTTCGTCGACATCGCCGGCGGACCGAAGGGAGACGGGCTGAAGCAGGAGATCGAGGGCGGAAAGTATCCCGGCATCGTCAAGACCACCCTCGACGGCTTCGACCAGCGCGACTACCTCGAAGGCAAGACGGACAAGTCGGCGCGCGACGTCTTCTTCTACTACACCGGCCCGCTGCCCTCCGCAGTCCGGTACAAGAACTGGAAGTTCTACTACACGATGGTGCCCGCCACGGCCTTCGGCGGGCTGATGGGAGCCAACACGTATCACTGGACCCAGCTGCAGAACATCCTGCGCGATCCGTTCGAGGTGACCGTCGGCGCCGACAGCGGATCGATCACGGGTTACGGGGGCAACCTGGCCGGTCCCACCACCGCCTACATCTACAACTGGAACATCCTGCCGATCGGCCAACAGCTGTGGCTGAAGGAGCTCGAGTCCTATGTCGACTTCCCGCCGATGCAGGATCCCGCGAGCTACAACCTTTCGCAGGTCCTGGAACAGGTGAAGCAAGAAGGTCGACACAACCCGAGCGAATAGGAATGGAAGAGCCACGGGGCAGCTGACCAGCCCGCGCTGACGAGATAGGCAGCTTCCGGCGCGCGAACGAGAGTTTTCTTGCACAAAGGCCTCGGCTTGTGGTTGTGTACGCGCCGAAGTGGCCAACCAGCCCGTCTCCGACACCTCGCTCGTCGCCTGCCTCCACTGCGACCTGCTCCAGCGCCTGCCCGATCTGCCGCCGGGCGCGTCGGCGCGCTGTCCCCGGTGTGACAAGGAGCTGTGGCGGCGGCGCGAGGACTCGCTCGACCGGACGCTGGCGCTCACGCTCGCGGCCGCGGTGCTCTACCTGGTGGCGAACACGGTCCCCATGCTGGGCCTCCAGGCCGTCGGCCGTCAGGCCTCCACCACGGTCGTCGGCGGCGCGGACCAGCTCTGGAAGGACGGGCAGCAGCTCGTGGCGGGGCTGGTGCTGCTCACGGCGGTGGTGGCGCCGGCGCTCCAGATCTCGTTCCTGCTGGCGATCGTGCTCGGAGCGCGCCGGCCGACGCCGCAGGCGTGGGTCGGGATCCTCCTCCGGCACCATCCGACGACGCGGACGTGGAGCATGATCGAGGTCATGCTGCTCGGCGTGCTGGTGGCCCTTACGAAGATCGCGGACTACGCGACCGTGATTCCCGGTACGGCGCTCTTCGTGCTCGTCGCCCTCGTGTTCCTGCTCGCCGGCATGCAGTCCGCGTTCGATCCGCGGGAGGTCTGGCAGCGGATCGCGTGGGCGGAGCCGGAGGCGCAGCGCGCTCCCGCCGGCGACCCGCTCGTCGAGGGCGCCTCGTGAGCGCCGCGGCGCCGACGGCCCTGCAGTACGGCCTGCAGAACTGCGAGGTGTGCGGGCTGCTCTCGCGTCCGGAGCGGGGCGAGTCGGAGGGCCGCTGCCCGCGCTGCGACGAGGAGCTCACGTTCCGCAAGCCCGGCAGCTTCCAACGCACCTGGGCGTACCTGATCGCGGCGGCGATCTGCTACGTGCCGGCCAACGTCCTCCCCGTGCTCACGACGACCACGGCCGCGGGGGCGGAGTCCGACACGATCCTGCAGGGGGTGGTGCTGCTCTGGTCGCCGACGGGTTGGCCGCTGTCGCTCATCGTGCTGATCGCGAGCATCATGATCCCCAGCGCGAAGATCCTCGCCCTCGGGTACCTGCTCGTGACGGCGCAGCGCGGCTCGGCGCGGAGCGACGCGCAGCGCATCAAGCTCTACCGCAGCGTGCACTTCATCGGACGCTGGTCGATGGTCGACGTGTTCGTCGACACGTTCACCGCCGCGCTCGTCCAGCTCCAGCCGCTGATGTCGGTGCAGCCCGCGCCCGGCCTGCTCTTCTTCGCGGCGGTGGTGGTCCTCACCATGCTCGCGGTCGAGTCCTTCGATCCGCGTCTGATCTGGGATTCCTCGACCGCGGGAGAGGTTCGACATGCCTGACCACGATTCACGGCTCCCTTCCGTTCCGGAGTCGAAGGCCGTTCCGAAGAAGCAGACGCGGCTCTCGCTCGTCTGGGTGATCCCGATCCTCGCGGCCCTCGTCGGCGCCTGGGTCGCCGTGACGCGAATCCTCGCCGAGGGGCCGGAGATCACGATCACCTTCGAGACCGCGGAGGGGCTCGAGGCGGGCAAGACCAAGATCGAGTTCACCGGCGTCGAGGTCGGGACGGTCAAGACGGTGCGCCTCTCCGAGGACCACGAGCACGTGATCGTCACCGCCCAGATGGCCCCGAAGACGGAGAATTTCCTGGTGGACGACACCCACTTCTGGGTGGTCCGACCGCGGATCTCCGGCGCGAACGTCTCCGGCCTCGGCACGCTCATCTCGGGCGCCTACATCGGCATGGAGATCGGGAAGAGCCCGAACAAGCGACGCGACTTCGTGGCGCTCGAGAACCCTCCCGTCGTGGCGAGCGATGCGCCGGGCCGCTTCTTCGTGCTGAAGACACCGACGCTCGGGTCGCTCGACGTGGGCACGCCGCTCTTCTTCCGCCGCCTCGAGGTGGGCCAGGTCACCAAGTACGGGCTCGACGAGGACGGGCAGGCCCTCAGCGTCCAGGTGTTCGTGAAGGCGCCGTACGACCAGTACGTGAACCCGGACACGCGGTTCTGGAACGCGAGCGGGATCGACGTCTCGCTCTCGGCGAACGGGCTCTCGGTGCAGACCCAGTCGCTCCTCTCCATCCTCGTCGGCGGCATCGCGTTCGAGACGCCGTCGACGGGCCCGGTCCTGCCGCCGGCCGAGCCCGACAGGGTCTTCCGGCTCGCGACCGACCGGGCCGACGCGTTCCGGCCGGCCGCGCACGACCCGCAGACCTACCTCCTGGTCTTCAAGGGCTCGGTTCGGGGGCTCGCCCCCGGCGCCCCCGTGGAGTTCCGGGGGATTCCGATCGGCGAGGTGGTGGAAGTGCGTGGCGAGATCGACGTCAAGACCTTCCAGTTCTCCGCGCCCGTCCTCGTTCGTATCGAGCCCCAACGCTTCGGCGCGAAGGTCGTCGACCTTCCGCCGGGCACCGACCTCGAGAGCATGCGCCACAAGCTCATCGACGAGCTGGTGGCGCACGGGGTGCGCGCGCGGCTCGAGACGGGAAGCCTGCTCACGGGCGCGCTCTTCGTGGCGTTCGACTTCGTGCCCGATGCGCCGCGGGCGAGCGTGGACTGGTCGCAGAAGCCGGCGCAGCTGCCGACGGTCCCCGGCGAGATCCAGGCGCTCGAGGACAAGCTCGGCAGCGTCGTCAAGAAGATCGAGCAGATCGACTTCAAGGGCATCGGCGACGACCTCAAGAAGACGATCAACAATCTCGATGCGACGCTGACGAGCGCGCGCGGGACGCTCGACAACGCCGACAAGCTCATCGCGCCGGACTCCGTGCTGGGAGCGGAGCTGGGGAGCACGCTCCAGGAGGTGAACCGCGCCGCGCGCGCCCTGCGCGTGCTCGCGGACTACCTCGAGCGCCATCCCGAATCACTCATTCGCGGCAAGGAAGGGGACTCGAAGTGAAAGGCTGGCGTGTCGCAATCTGGCTCTGGGCCGCGGTCGCGCCGGCCCTGGCGACGGGCTGCGGGAGCACCGCACCGTCACGCTTCTACACCCTCGGTTCCACTGCCACGGCCGCCGACGCCGGGGGCGGCTCGGCTGGAGCGTACAGCGTCATCGTGGGCCCGGTGGCGATCCCGGCGTCCGTCGACCGGTCCGAGCTGGTGGTCCAGACCGCGCCGAACCGCGTCGACGTCGACGAGTTCAACCGCTGGGCGTCGCCGCTGGCCGACAGCATCGCGCGTACCGTCGCCGGCGACCTGGCGGTGATGCTCGGAACGCCGAGCGTCGCGGTGGCGCCGCTCGCGAACTTCGATCCCGACTACCGGGTGACGATCGACGTGCAGCGCTTCGACTCGATCCAGGGCGAAGCGGCGCTCGTCGAGGCGGTGTGGGTCGTCCGCTCGACCGCCAGCGGGACGACGCGGGCGGGCCGGACCGTGGCGCGCGAGGCGCTGGCCAGCTCCGACTTCGACGCGTTCGCCGCCGCGCACAGCCGCGCCCTGGCCCAGGTGAGCCGGGACATCGCGGCGGCGATCCGTTCCGTCGCGGACGCGCAGAAGAGCGCGCCTCCGCTCCGTCAGGGCGCGGGCACCACCCGGTAGTAGACGCCGTTCGCGCCGTAGAGTGTCGGCAGAAGGCTCGTCCGGGTGGCGCGAAAAGACAAGCGGGCCGGCGGACGATTCGTGATCGTCCGACCGGCGTTCTCAGTCCGTCACCACCATCCATCCCGGAGGGCTCGCACATGCTCGGCAGGATCCAGCAGGCCACGGTCGCCTTGGGCGTCGGCATCGCCATCTTCGTCACCGGCTGCGCGATGGAGTTCAAGAAGGAGGAGGCGGGGGCGAAGCAGATGCCCGTGAACTGCAGCACGGCACGGGGCGATCTGCGGGTCCTGCAGAGCGAGAAGGCCAACGTCGTCGAGCGGATCGGGATGGGCGTCACGATGATCTATCCCGCCAGCGCCGTCCTCAGCATCCTGACGGGCGTCGAGGACACGAAGTACCAGGTGGCGACGAACGAGTACAACGACGCGATCGACAAGAAGATCGCGCAGATCAAGAGCACCTGCGGGATCCAGTGACGCTGCTGCGTGCCGCGCGTCTGCGAGACTCCGGGCTCGCGATCCATCGAGAGAGGAACCGAGACGCCATGACGGCGCTGAGACTCACGACCGCCCTGCTTGCCGCCGCCTGGCTGGCCGCTTGCGCCTCGGGCACCGCGCGTGAAGCCGAAGGCGGCGCAGCCGCACCGCTCAGCGAGGCCGAGGCTCTCGACGTCGCGACGCAGGCCTACATCTACGGGTACCCCCTCGTCACCATGGACATGACGCGGCGGGTGATGACGAACGTGGTCGAGCCCGAGGACGACCACGCGCCGATGGGCCGGTTCCACAACTCGGCGACGTACCCGAACGCGCAGTTCCGCGACGTCACGGCCCCGAACGCCGACACGCTCTACTCGACCGCATGGCTCGATCTCTCGAAGGAGCCCTACGTCCTCTCCCTGCCCGACGAGAGCGGCCGCTACTACCTGATGCCGATGCTCGACGGGTGGACCACGGTCTTCCAGGTTCCGGGCAAGCGCACCACGGGCACGAAGGCCCAGAAGTACCTGATCACGGGTCCCCACTGGAAGGGCACCGTTCCCAAGGGCCTCACCGAGTACAAGTCGCCGACGGCGATGGTGTGGATCCTCGGGCGCACCTACTGCACCGGCACGCCGGCGGACTACAAGGCCGTGCACGCACTCCAGGCGAAGTACGCGCTCGTTCCGCTGAGCGCGTACGGCAAGCGCTACACGCCGCCGTCGGGCACGGTGGACCCGAGCATCGACGAGAAGACCCCCGTGCGCGATCAGGTGAACCGGATGGACGGCGCAGCGTACTTCGAGCGGCTCGCGAAGCTGCTGAAGGACAACCCGCCCGTAGCCGCCGACGCGCCGGTGGTGGCCACGATGGCGAGGATCGGTCTCGTGCCCGGCCGCGATTTCGACGCCACGAAGCTCGATCCGGACGTGCGGCGCGGCATCGATCGCGCCCCCAGGGCCGCCATCGACGAGATCATGGGGCACGAGCGTGACAGCGGGAAGATCGAGAACGGCTGGGTCGTCACGACCGACACGGGCATCTACGGCACGAGTTATCTCCAACGCGCATTCGTCACCGCGATCGGCCTCGGCGCCAATCGGCCCCAGGATGCGGTCTATCCGATGACCACCGTGGACAGCGAAGGCAAGAAGCTGAGCGGCGCGAACGAGTACGTGATGCACTTCGCCAAGGGCGAGCTGCCGCCGGTGAAGGGCTTCTGGTCGCTCACGATGTACGACGCCCAGTACTTCTTCGTCGACAACCCGCTCAACCGCTACACGCTCTCGCCGCGGGACAGGCTCTCGAAGAACAAGGACGGCTCGATCGACCTCTACCTGCAGCACGAGTCGCCGGGCGGAGCGAAGGAGGCGAACTGGCTGCCCGCCCCGGCCGGAGACTTCGCGCTGATGCTCCGTCTCTACTGGCCCGTCGAGCCGCCGAAGCCGTCGATCCTCGACGGCACGTGGAAGCCGCCCGCAGTAGACCCGGCCAGATGAACCCCGCGAGGTGACTCGATGAGAATGCGATCGATCGCAGCGCTGTCGTGCCTGCTGTCCGTCCTGACCATGGCTCCGGCACGGGCAGCGGAAGACTCTGCGACGAGCGAAGCGGCGACGGACGATGACACGAAGGCGTCGCTCACCGAGATCAACAAGAAGCTGTCGAACCCGGTGAGCTCGATCTGGTCGCTCACGTTCCAGTACAACAACTTCCGCATCACGCCGGGAATGGACGACACGCAGCGGTGGAGCTCGAACCTCCTGTTCCAGCCCGTGCTGCCGATCGCGCTCACGCCGGACTGGAACCTGATCACGCGACCGGTGATCCCGACCTTCGTGTCCACGCCGCGGCCCGACGTGAACTCGCCGGGTCTCGAGCGCACGATGGCGTTCGGGGACATCATCCTGGCGCAGTTTCTCTCGCCGAGTCCGAAGCTCGCGGGGAACTGGCTGCTCGGGCTCGGGCCGACCTGGATCCTCCCCACGGCCACGTCGATCTGGACGGGACAGAAGAAGTGGCAGGTCGGCCCTGCTGCCATCGTCGGCTACCTCTCGGAGAAGTTCATCGTAGGCGCGCTGTTCCAGGACTGGTGGTCCTTCGGCGGGTCCGGACAGGCGCGCGCGGCCTCGATGAACCTCCAGCCGATCGCCTCGTACTTCCTCGCGGACGGCTGGAGCGTCGGCTACTCCGGCAGCATCCTCGCCGACTGGAAGAACTCCGCGACGAACGTCTACACCGTCCCGATCGGGGTGGCCGTCGCCAAGGTCCAGAAGATGGGACCGCTGCCGGTCCGCTTCTCCCTGGGCCTCCAGTGGATGCCCGTGCATCCCCGGGATTTCGGACAGGTGTGGAACGTGCAGCTGATCGTCGCCCCGGTGATCCCGAAGCTCTACAAGGGCAACCTGATCAGCGACTGACGCGCTCCAGCCGGACGCCCTGCCACTCTCCGTTCGCCTTCCGGCGGAAGTCCCGCGGAGAGAGGCCCGTCCAGCGATGGAAGGCGTGGGTGAAGTTCGCGAGATCGGAGTAGCCGAGCTCGATCGCGACGTCGGTGATCTTCGCGCCGCGATCGGCGAGGAGGGCGACCGCGCGGCTGTAGCGCTCCTGCTCGACCAGCTGCGAGTAGCTCTGCTCGCCCTGCGCCAGACGGCGCTGGAGCGTCCGCACGGTGAGACCGACGGCGCTCGCGGTGGTCTCGATGTCGGGGTACCGGCCGAGCATCAGCGTCGCAACCACCTGTCGCATCGATCCCGGGAAGTCCATCGCCGGCGCCGACGCCAGCAGCTGCCGCTCGAGCTCAGCGCGCGTCGGGATGGCCGCTGCGACGCCGGGCATGCGGTGACCGAGGAGCCGGCGCGGGATGCCCACGGCGTTGGAGGCGCACCCGAGGCGCACGCGTGCGTTCGCGACGAGGCCGACGTCCTCCAGGCCCCGCGCGTGCGACGCCGTGAGGTGGAGGACGACGGGCGGGGGCTCACGCGTCGCGAGCCGGACGATCTGGACCAGGAGGGCGATGGAGAACTGCTCGCCGTCGCTCCGCGCCACGCCGAGGCGCCGGTCGTGCACGTGGTGCAGCCAGAGCTGATCGCTGGCGGAGCTGAGCCAGAGCCGGCCTCCGGAGGCGAAGAGCGGATGGAGACACACCGCCGTGTGGAGTGCGTCGCGCAACGTCGCCGAAGCGAGGATGGCCAACCCGAAGGCGCCGAGCGACTCGATCGAGGTCCTCTCGCCCACCCGAAGTCCGATGTGCTCGATCCCGAGGTCGCGCCGGGCGGAATCGACGATGCGGAGCGCCTGGTGCGCCGGGACGAGGAGCGTCGGCCGCTCGAGGACGGCGACGGGCAGCCCGGCGTCTTCCAGCAGCCGCCGCGCGGAGACGCCGAGCTGCTCGAGGAACGCAAGGAACGGGAGGAGACTGCTCGCCCGGAACAGGGGGACGCCCTTCAAGCCGGAAGCCCCTCCGTTCCTGCCGCCCCGGCCCCGGGGTGGCGCGAAAACACAAGGGCATACTAGCCCGCGCGGCTAGGCTTCGGGTGAAGACCTGGAGGAGAAATCAGCGGACGCCCCCGGCGAAGGCGGGCGGCGCGGCCGCTCGGGGGGACGATGCGGGGAATGCAATTGCGGCGGAGCGGCTCGATCGTTGCTGCGGCGCTCGTGCTGGGGGTCGCGGGGTGCGCGCCCACGTCGGTGGCGCCCACCTACGAGCGGGTCGGCCCGATGCGCCGCCCGGAACGCATCCTGGTGTACGAGTTCGCGGTCGCTCCGGACGAGGTGCACCTCGAAAAGGGGCTCTCGGCGGAGGTGATCCAGGCGGTGCAGGGGACGCCGCGCTCGGTGGAGGAGCGCGAGATCGGCCGGACCGCGGCGCGCGCGCTCGCCGACGAGCTGGTGTCGAAGATCCAGGCGATGGGGATCCCGGCGGAGCACGCCTACGGCGCGCCCCTGCGATGGTCCCGCGCCGTCGTCATCGAAGGGCAGTTCCTGTCCATCGACCAGGGCAACCGGACGGAGCGCGTGGTGATCGGGCTCGGGCTGGGGCGCAGCGACGTCAAGACCGACGTGCAGGTCTACGCCACGACGTACGAAGGGCTGGAGCGGCTCGCGGACTTCGAGACGACGGCGTACAGCGGCTACAAGCCCGGCATGGCCGAGACGATGGGCGCGGGCGCCGCGGCGGGGCACCTCGCCGTGTCGGCGGCGGTGAGCACCGTTGGCGCGGTGGCCTCGGAGGCGTTGAGCGACACCGTGAAGGCCGACGCCGAGCGCACCGCGAGCGGGATCGCGAAGAAGCTCCAGGCGTACTTCGCGGAGCAGGGCTGGGTCCCGCCGGAGGAATAGCGGTGAGCCCGCGCCGGGTCGCGCTCGCGCTCGTTCTCGCGGTCGCGTTGCCCGGGTGCGCCACCGGGTCGGCCTATCCGCAGCTCGCGTCGAGCTGGCCGCCGCTCGGACCCGGCCAGGCGCGGATCGTGCTCTACATGACCACCTACTCCGAGCTCCCGACCTACCGGCCGGTGCCCACGCTCGACGGCGCCGCCGCGGGAACGCTGCACGCCGGCACGTTCCTCGCGTTCGAGCGGCAGGCCGGGCCGCACACGATCGGGATCCAGCCGGATCCCGATCTCACGGCCTTCGGCAACGAGGCGTCGACGCCGCCGCTCACGCTGACACTCGGCTCCGGCGCGACGGCCTACGTGCAGGTGAGCGCGCTCGCGGTCGGCTCGCAGGTGAGCGTCACGCTCACCCCGGAGGACGCGGCCACCGGCCTTCGCGACCTCTCGACGCTCACCGCGGCAGCGCCACGACCCCCGGACTGAGGGGCCGCCGGGATCGACGCAGGGAAGAGCTCGCCCGCTGCGAGCCGTCGCCGCGCAGGAAGGCCTCGAGCTCGTCGATCCGCTCGTTCGCGTCGCGCCAGCCGATGTCGACGAGCGCGCGCGTGTAGGCCCCGTCGAAGAGCAGGTAGCTCATCAGGTCGGCGCTCTGCGCATCGGGCGTACCGAGCCCGTCGAGCACGTAGCGCACGACCCGCGGCATCCGGTGGGCGAAACGCTGCGCCACCATCGCGAGGTCCTCCGACGGGTTCACGACGAGCGGCGTCACCACGCGCATCGGCTCCTGCACGCTGGCGCCGCGCGCTTCCGCCGCGTCGGCGTGCGCGGCCACGAGCTCGTTCATGCGGCGCAGGTGCTCGAGGTCGGCGTCGAGGTGATCCAGGAAGATGGCATTCATGAACACGCCGCAGATCTGGGCGAGGGGCGGCGAGGGGAGGCGCGGGCCCTCGGGGCGAGCCTCCGCCGACGCGCCCGCCTCCTCCCGGGCCAGCGCGCTGGCCGCGCGCGTCGAGCGGATGCCGACGGCGAAGAGGCGCGTCGCGCCGAGCCGGATCGCGGGGCTGCACGGCGCGACGAGGCGGAGGCCGCCGTCGCCGAACCAGAGATCGCCCGCGTCCGAGGCGACACGCACCGGCGGGAACACGATCGGAATCGACGAGGACGCGAGCACGTGCTCCGCAGTGAGTGTCACCGGGAGCACGAGACGCCGGCTCTTGGTCCAGACGGGATGGTCGGAGCGGCCCTGAACGAAGGTGAACGAGCGTCCCGAGTGATAGCTCGTGGCCGACACCGCCACGGCGTAGACGTGTCCGCGCCGGATCGACTCCGCGATGCCGCCGGGGGGGAAGACGCGCGCCACCAGCGCGTGCAGCGGCGAGGCGTCGAAGATCGAGCTCGTGACCGTGCGGCCGAGGAGGCCGCCCAGCGTGAAGTCGCGCGCCAGTCCCGCGGCGCCCCGCGCGAGCGACAGGAGGTCGCTGCGGATCACGTGCTCGACCGACAGCTCCGACCAGATCCGCGCGATCTCGCGCGTCGCCGCGCCGAACTGCTGGCCGTGCGCCGCGACGAGGGTCCCGTTGATCGCGCCGGCCGACGCCCCCGCGACGATCTGGAAGGGGAGCGGTGCGTCGCGCAGCGCGGGCGCCTCGCCGAGGCGCTTCAGCACCCCGGCCTGATAGGCGCCCCGCGCGCCACCGGCGGTGAGGACGAGTCCCAGCACGGTCCTCGTTCACAGCAACTGCGGTGCCAGCGGCGCCGCCGGGCAGGCGGCGGCTCAGCTCGGCCCGCATCCGCCCGGATCGCCCGCGTCCTGCCGCCGCCGTCGGCAGCTCGTGCCCCACCGGCGGGCAGCGCGCACGCGGACGAGCGGGAGGTGAAGGCGACGGCCTCGAAGATCGCGGAGAAGGTCGCGGCGCGCGGGGAGGTGAGCGGCGGCCGGCCCCGTGTCGCTGGAGCGGACCCGCGTGGGCTGGTAGAGTGAACCCCTCGCGCCCACGAGGAGAAAAGCCGCATGTCACTCGTCCTGCTCGGGGGCAGCGTGTCCCCCTTCGTCCGCAAGGTCCGCATCGTCCTGGCAGAGAAGGGCATCGAGCACCAGCACGAACAGGTGAACCCGTTCGCCCCGCCCCCCGGTTATCGCGAGATCTCCCCGCTCGGTCGGATCCCCGCCCTGAAGGACGGCGATCGCACGCTGCCGGACTCGTCGGTGATCTGCGCATACCTCGAGAAGAAGCACCCGAAGCCCGCGCTCTATCCGTCGGATCCCTACGACTACGCCCGCGCCCTCTGGATCGAGGAGTTCATGGACGGCGGCGTGGTTCCCATCGTGGGGCCGAAGGTGTTCTTCCCGCTGGTCCTGAAGCCGCTCTTCTCGGGCGGCCAGGCGCCCGACGCCGCGACCGAGGCCGCGGCGAAGAAGTGCTGGGACGAGGAGGCGGCGCCGCTGATCGCCTATCTCGAGAAGGAGCTCGGCGATCGGGAGTGGTTCGTCGGCGACGGGATGACGATCGCGGACATCACCGTCGGCAGCATGTTCGTGAACCCGCGCCATGCGGGCTTTGCGCCCGAGCGCAAGCGGTTCCCGAAGCTGCGCGCGTTCCTCGATCGCATGTGGTCGCGTCCGTCGTACAAGAAGGTGATCGAGGAGGAGACGCCGATCTTCGGCAAGCGCGCCGCGAACATCACGGACTAGGACCGCCCCGAGCCGACGGCTCTCGGCGAACCTCTGCGCGTGGAGCAGCTCCTTCCGACGGTGATCGGAGTGCTGGGCGTCATCGCGCTGACCTCGCTCCTCGCGCAGAGGATCGCGATCCCGGCGCCCGTGCTGCTCGCCGTCGCCGGGATGGCCTGGTCGCTGGTTCCGTCCGTTCCGGCGCCGCGGCTCGAGCCCGCGCTGATCCTCTCGGTGTTCCTTCCGCCGCTGCTCTACGCCGACGCCTGGGAAGCCTCGTGGCTCGACTTCCGGCGCTGGCTGCGGCCGATCCTCCAGCTCGCGATCGGGCTCGTGGCGTTCACAATAGTCGTGGTCGGGGCGGTGGCGCACTGGGCGATCCCGACCCTCCCGTGGGCCGCGTGCTTCCTGCTGGGTGCGATCGTCTCGCCGACCGACACCGTTGCGGTTCAGGCCGTGCTCGAGCGCCTGCGCATTCCCCGGCGTACGACGGCGATCCTCGGCGGCGAGAGCCTGGTGAACGACGCCACGGGGCTGCTCGGCACCGGGCTCGCGACGGTGGTGGTGCTGACGGGCGTGTTCGAGGCCGGCGCAGTCGGGCTCAGCTTCGTGCGGATCGTCGGCGCGGGTGTGGCGATCGGCGCTGGGGTCGGCTGGACCGCAGCGACGCTCAACTCCTACCTCCGCGGAACGCAGGTGCTCTTCGCGTTCTCGCTGGTTGCGCCGTACGTCGCCTACTTCCTGGCCGAGCACGCCGGCGCCTCGGGCGTGCTCGCGGTGGTGATCGCCGGCTTCGTCGCCTCGTGGCGCCTCACGAACATCGCGCCCGAGAGCCGGGTCGAGCTGTACTCCGCGTGGGACCAGCTTTCGTTCCTGCTCAACGCGGTCATGTTCCTGTTCGTCGGTCTGGAGACGCCGCCCCGCCTCCAGCAGGCGCTCGCAACCGTGCCCGGGATCGTCGGCATCGCGCTCCTCGTCAGCGCGGCCGTGATCGGGGCGCGCGTCGTCTGGATCTTCCCCTTCGCCTACGCGCCGCTCTGGCTCTCGCGACGCCTGCGCGAGCACGAGGGCGGCTATCCCGACCTCCGCTCCGTGATCCTCGGGGCCTGGTGCGGCGTCCGCGGCGCGGTCTCGCTCGCTGCCGCGCTGTCCGTGCCGATGCTGCTCGACGACGGGAAGCCGTTTCCCGGGCGCGCCGAGATCGTCGCCTGCACCCTGGTCGTCATCCTCGTGACGCTGATCGGCCAGGGCGTGACGCTCCTTCCGCTCGTGCGCCGTCTCGGCCTCTCGGACGCGGACCCGAGCGACACGGAAGTGCTGAGCGCGCGCGAGGCGATGCTCCGCGCCGGCATCGCGCGGCTCGACGCGTTCTGCTCGGAGGAGAGCTGCCCGATCGCCGTCTACCGGCTGCGCGACGCGATGTCGGACCACCTCGCCTCGCTCCAGTCCGAGGACGCCACGCTTCGCTCCGAAGCGCTCCAGCGGCTGACGGTCGACGCCGACGTGCGGCGCGCGGTCTACCAGGCGAAGACCGACGCACTGCTGGCGCTGCGCGACCGGAGCGTGGTCAACGACCGGGTCTACCAGGAGCTCCAGCTCGAGCTCGACCGCGCGAACGCGGACCTGCGCGGGAGCTGATCTTCGAGCCGGGCGCGCTGCGACTTTGCGTTAGGATGGACGCGATGACCGATCCCGATGCCGCGCGGTCGTTCCTCCAGGGCGAGGTCGAAGGCCTCGAGCCCTTCGAATTCCTCGGGGTCGTCCCGGCCGGGAACCCGCTCCACGTGGTGGAGGTGACGCGGCGGGAGGACGGGGGTCTCGAAGTGCGCGTGCCCGGCCGACCGCGGCCGGTGCCCGAGCTTCCGGTCCCGGTCCGCAGCGCCCTGCGGGAGCAGGGGTTCGCGTCCGCAGAGCCGGGCGATCGCACCATCCCCTGGGTGCATGCCGTCGCCGATGCCGCGACCGCAGTAGGGCTCGTGCAGCGCGTTCTCACCGAAGTCTTCGGCGAGAAGCCGAACGTCGTCCTCGACATCGGACATGGGAGCCACAAGGCCGAGCACGAGACGCAGCAGAAGCTCGCTGCAGCGCGTGAGCGCGTCGAGAGCGTCTTGAAGGAGATGCTCGGGCGACGCGCGGACCAGGACCCCGACGGCGACTTCGTGCTCCAGGTCGACAACGTGCACGTCATGATCGCTCCGCGTGCGGGCACCGTCGGGCCGGTGATCGTGCGCGTGTTCGCCGTCACCAACGTCGGCGTGACGGTGACCCCCGAGCTCGGGCTCTTCCTCGCGCGCCTCAACTTCGGGCTGATGTTCGGGCGCTTCACGTTGGACGCCGAGCACCGCTCGATCTGGTTCGACGAGACCCTGCTCGGCGACCAGTTCAGCGACGAGCTCCTCCGCTTCACCATCCGGGTGGTCGCCGCCACGGCCGACCAGTGGGACGATCGCCTGAAGCAGATGTTCGGCGGCGCCACGTACGAAGAGGTGCTGAAGGACACGCCCCACGAGGTACCGCGCATCAAGCCCGGTGAAGGGGGCTATCTCTAGACGGTCCGACCGGCGCAGAGCGCATCACCGTCGCACGTCATCATCCGCCGAGCTGCATGAGCCACGCCGGGCGCACCGCGAGCAGGACGCCGAGCACGATCAGGAGCGCGCCCGAGACCGCGTCCAGCCAGCGCCCCTGGCGCTCCTGTATCCGGTGCCGGCCGAGGGTCACCACCGCGACCGCCAGCACCGTGACGTCGTCGAAGACGTACGCCGCATCGTAGAGGGCGAGATACCCGTAGTAGCGCCACGGCGGAAGCGCGTGCAGCGTGAGCACGCGCGTGTAGAGCGCGGGGAGCCCCGCGGTGCAGAGGAGCTCGACGGCGTTCACCAGGAAGGCCAACACGGACACGGCAGCGAGCGCGGCTCCGAGGTTCTCGGCTTGGAGCACCCGACGCACTTGCGCGTAGATCCCCGGCTTCACCGATTCGGGGATGTGCAGCGAAGGACCACCTCCCGGTGCAAGCGCGTCCTTCAGGTGCACCGCCCCCATCCCCGCCGCGGCCACGCCGAGCCCCACTTGCACGACGCGCGCCAGGCCCACCCAGACGAAGAGGTTGAACCAGGCGGCGAGGAAGGCGAAGTAGACGAGGCCGCTCATGGCGACGAAGGTGCCGCCCACGAGAAGCATGCGGCCTCGGCTGCGCAGGTGGACGAGCAGCGAGAGCAGGAAGAGCAGCACCCACATCGCGCAGGGGTTGAAGCCGTCGAGCAGTCCCACGACCACGGTGAAGAGCGGGAGGCCGAGGTCGCTCGCCCGCAGGTGTCCCAGGAGCGGCGCTTCGATCACGTCCTCGGGCAGCGGGGGCGCCCCGCCGAAGAGCAGCGCCTCGACCTCGCGGCCGGTCGTCTCTGCGCTGCGGAAGCCGACCACGAGCTGGCCGCGCACGAAGAACGCAGGGACGGCGGGCTGCACGCGCATCGCTCCGGCGAGCGCGCGCAGTCGCGCGAGCGCGTCGGGATCGGCGGCGACGTCGCGCCTTTCGATGCGCAGCTCCGGATGCCGCACTGCGAGCGCGTCGAGGAAGGCCTCGGCCCGCTCGCAGTGCGGACAGCCAGCCCGGCCGAAGACCTCGAGCGGGACGGTCTCCGCGGCCGTCGCTCCGAAGGCGGTAAGCAACGCGCCGAGAACCAGCAGCGCGCGCGACAACGGCGAGCGGGCTAGAGCCGGATCGGCTGCTTCTCGAGCAGTGCGATCAGGTCGAACGCCGAGACGATTCCGACGAGCCGGCCGTCCTCCGCGACGAGCACCCGGTGGATGGAGTGGTCGCGCAGCGTCCGCGCGATCTCGGAGACCGGCGTGTCCAGACCGACCGTGAGCGCCCCTTCGGTCATCACCTCGCGCACCGTCCGCGTCGCGAGGCGGTCCTGGAAGTCCTCCGGGCCGCTTGCCCAGTCGGGGCCCGAGAACTCCGAGAGGTCACGGTAGTAGTGCGACTCGGAGAGCACCGTGTCGTGCTCCTCGGAGACCGCGCGCAGCAGGTCGCGGCTCGACACGACCCCGAGCACCCGGCCGTCGCCATCGACCACGGGCGCTCCCTGGATCTCCTCCTCGACGAAGAGACGGTACGCATCGACGAGCGACGCATCCGCGAGAACGGTGATGACGTGGCTCTGCATGACGTCGCGGGCTCGGGTAGGCATGGGGATTCCTCCTGTCCCAGGAGGGTGCACGCACCGTGCCAGGCGGGGGCGGATCGCACGCCGGGCCGCCGCCCGGGTGTGGCGCAAGGGGACACGTCGCGAGCCCGGCCGCGTCAATCCGTCCCAGCCATCCTCCACGCCCGAGGGGATGGCTCGCGCATTCCACGACCGGGGCACGCGTGGCGTCCGCGGGAGTAGAGTCGCCTCGATGATCTCGTCGCCCGCGTCGCCGCCCCGCGGTCCGCTCTCGCATCTGCGCGTCGTCGACCTGACCGACCTGCGCGGAGCGCTCGCGGGCCGCATCCTCGCCGACCTCGGCGCGGACGTCGTGAAGGTCGAGCCGCCCGGCGGCGACGCCGACCGGCTGCGACCGCCCTTCGCCGGCGACGTGGCCGCCCCCGACCGCTCCCTCCCGTTCCTCTTCCGTCACGCCAACAAGCGCGGCGTCGTGCTCGACGTCCACGCCGAAGCCGTGCCGCCTCGCCTCGTCGAGCTCTGCGAGCGTGCGGACGTGCTGGTCGAGAACCTCGCGCCGGCGGAGCCGCTGCGACACTGGCTGGCGTCGGAGGAGGCGCGCGAACGGCTGCCTCACCTGGTCCACGTCACGATCTCCGACTTCGGGCTCTCGGGGCCTCGCGCGGACTGGCGGCTCGAGCCGCTGCCGGCGTTCGCGGCGTCGGGGGCCCTGCTCGCCTCGGGCTTCCCCGACCGCCCGCCGTGCTGGCTCCCGGGCCACGTGGCGCACGACTGCGCGGCGATCGCCGCGACGGTCGGAGCGCTCGCCGCGATCGGCGCTCGGGTGAGGCACGGCCTCGGGGACCGCGTGGAGGTCTCGGTCCAGGAGGCCGCCTGCGCCGGGCTCGATCCCTGGGCGGTCGCGCTGGCCGACTACGCGCGCGTGTATCCCGTCCTTCCGACATCGCTTCCGCGGGACGCGGAAGGTCCGGCGCTCGTCCTGCCGACGGAGGACGGCTTCGTCCGGATCCTCGCCGTCACGCCCCGCCACTGGCGGGCGTTCGCCGCCGTGCTCGCGAATCGCGACACGCCGGCGGTCCACGCCCCGGACGACGTCCTGGCTGCGCATCCGGGCGCGGGCGCCGTGGGTCTCGTCCGCGGCGGCCTCTCGGCGATGCTCGACGAGGCCGCGAGCGTGGCCCGGCGGGCGCTCCTCGGCGCCTCGCACCTCCCGCTCCCCGGAAGCTTCCTCGGCGTCTACCACGGCGCTCTGCGCGCGCTCCGGCGGCTCGGGAGCGAGCTGCTGCAAGGGCGGGCGCGCGCCGACGTGCTCGCCCACGCGCGGCGCGTCGGCCTGCCCATCACGCCCGTGAACAGCCTGGAGGAGTTCGTCGCGGAGGAGCAGACGCGGGTGCGGGGCACCTTTCTCCGGACGGGCTTCCCGCACCTGGGCGATGCGCCCTTCGCGCCGTTCCCGTGTCGGCTGGAGCGGACTCCCGCCACGCTGCGCCGAGCCGCGCCGGCGCCGGGCGACGACGACCGCGCCGGCTTCCCCCCGGCCGCGCCTCCCGCGCAGAGCCCCGGCGCCGCGGGGCCTCCGCTCGACGGAGTGCGCGTGGTGACCTTCGGTGTCGGCGCGGTCGTGCCCGGGCTCTGCCGGACGCTCGCGGAGCTCGGCGCCGAGGTGATCAAGATCGAGTCGCACGGGAGCCCGGACTTCCTGCGCCGCCTCACGTTCGAGCCCGAGTCCCCGAACCGTTCCTGGCCGTTCAACGACGAGAACCGCGGGCAGGCGAGCGTCTGCCTCGACCTGAAGACGCCGCGCGGCCGCGAGCTCGCCCTCGCGCTCTGCGCGCGCGCCGACGTCGTCGCGGAGAACCGTCAGGGCGGCGCGCTGCGCCGGCTCGGCCTCGCCTACGAGGACGTCCGGCGCGTCCGTCCCGACGTGATCCATCTGAGCTCCCAGGGCTTCGGGGAGGGCGGGCCGCTCGCGGAAGCGCCGGCGTTCGGGCAGCTGAACGCCGCATTCTGCGGCATCGCATTCCTGTGGAACCCTCCCGACGCTCCCTATCCCGCAGGCTCGGCGCTGGAGCATCCCGACCACGTCGCGGGCCAGCTGGCAGCGGTCGCGGTGCTGGCCGCGCTCGAGCATCGGCGTCGCACCCACGAGGGGCAGCGCATCGAGCTCGCGCAGACCGAGGCGGCCGCGTTCCTCCACGGCGAGCTCTACCTGCAACGGGCGTGCACGGGGCGGCCGGTCGTTCCCTGCGGAAACGCGGTCGACTACGCCTGTCCCCATGGTGTGTACCCGGCCGCGGGAACGGACCGTTGGATCGCGCTCGCCGTCGTGGGCGACGATGCCTGGGAGCGCTTCCGGGCGCGGCTGCGCTGGGGTCGCGATCCGGTGCTCGCGACGCTTCCGGGGCGCCTCTCGGCGCGCGCCGGGATCGACGCGCGCGTGGCGGAGTGGACGCGGCGTCGCAACGCCGAGCGCATGGCGGAGGCGCTCCAGGCGATCGGCGTGTCGGCGATGCCGGTGCAGGGGCCGGAGGATCACCGTCGGGACCCCCATCTCCGCGCGCGCGGCGCGCTCGTCACGCTCGACGATCCCGAGATCGGACCCGTGCAGCACATCGCCAATCCGATCCGGCTGACACGCGCCCCGCTCGTCACCGCCGGGCCCGCGCCGCGGCTCGGCGGCGACACCGGCGCAGTGCTCGCGCGCTGGCTCGGGCTCGATCGGCGGGAGATCGAGCGGCTGATCGGAGCGGGCGTCTGCGCGTGACCCGGTCCTTCAGGTCTTCCGCTCGGGCGCGAGCCCATCCACGAAGCTGCGGAGTCGGAGCACCGCGTCGGGCAGGTAGGGCAGGAAGCCCATGTGGCTGGTCGGATACCACTGGATCCTCGGCTTCCCCCAGCGCCGCCACATCGCGCGCATCACCGACGCACGGAAGAAGTGATCGTCCTTCGCGGCGAAGAGGTGGATGCGCTCGCTCGGAATCACCGGCCGGAGCTCGTCCCAGCCGATCCGCTTCGTGAACGCCGCGAAGTCGCGCGGCTTCCAGCCGAAGCGCGCGAGGTCGGCGCGCATCGCGCCGAGCACCGGCGCGTCGGCGACGAGGGCCCCGAGGTCCATGTGACCGATGAACGGCGCCGAGAACGCGAAGCCCGGCTCGAGACAGGTGAGCACGGCGGCGAGCGCTCCGCCGAGCGAGAGCCCCGCGACGCCGACCGGCCGCGTCGACCGCCTGCGCATCCAGGCGAGGAGCGTGCGCGCGTCGAGGAGCGTCTGGCGCAGCGACTCCACGCTCTGCACCAGGTCCGCGGTCCAGTAGAGCTCGCCGTCGAAGCGGGACGCGCGCGGCTTCCTGCGGCCGTGATACGGGGGCTGGAGCTGCACGACCTCCATCTGGAGCACCTGCGCCATCGTCGTCAGCAGCGCGAGCTCCTCGATCAGCGTCTCCGGCTGCATGTAGCCGTGGATGTAGAGGAGACGCGGCCGACGCGCCGCGGTGTCGGGCAGGATGCGCCGGACGTATACGGTGTGGATGCGGCGCCGGCGTGCGTGGTAGTAGCGGCGGAAGCCCGGCTCGAGCGGATCGTGGAGCGACTGGAAGCTGAGGTCCTCGCTCGCGAGCCCGGGCAGCCGCCAGCGCGCGCTGCGCTCGACCGCCGGGACGCGCGACGGCGCGGGAAACAGGACCTCGCGGTCCAGACCCTCGTAGACCCCGAGGCGGTCGAGCGTGTTGCGCGGCGCCGGACGGAGGACCTGCAGCGCGCGCGCGAGCACACCGGCCACGTCGTCGAGATGGGTGAGGTCCGGCATGCGTGCGGCGATGTCCCTTTGGAGCAGCGGGTGCGGGGCAGGAGCGAGGATACTGCGGTTCGGGCAGAACCCGGCAGGTGCCGCGAGAGCGGGAGCGCGCGGCGCCTATCTCTTGGCGTTCGGGTCCTCGGCCAGGATCTGGTCGTCTGGGCGATCGACGCCGTTCTGTGTCGAATCCGATGAGGCGCCTTCCGCGGCTTCGCCCGTGAAGCGTCCGCGGAAGCACGCGTCGCAGATCCCGGAGCTCGTGCCGGTCAGGCCATGGCCGTCCTTCTCGGCGACGAGGCAGCCGCACCACGCGCACTCGACCCTCGTGGCGGGTCCTCCTGCGGGCGCAGGGAGCGCCCCACGCCGCCGGCCGCTCAGCCCGCGGTCGCGGCGGGCTTCGAGGCCAGGACGAGGTCGATGCGCCGGTTCCCGACATGTGCACCGTCGCGCTTCACCGCGAGGCCATCGCGCTCCAGCGCCCGCGCGGCCCGTTCCGCTCTGCCGCGCACGGGGACCTCGGAGCCGACGATGACGAGCCGACCCCCGGCGTTCAGCCGGTCGAAGAGCCGCGCGATCAGGCCGTCCGATCCGTCACCGGCCAGGCAGCGGTCTTCCATCAGGATCCGGTCGTACTGCTGCGGGAACGTGGAGAAGCTCTGCGAATCCATCGAGACGACCCGGATCTTCGTCGCTCCGAGGAACGGTTCCAGCCGCTCCAGCGCCGGATCGACGACGAGGATCTGGTATCGGAATGGAACGCGGTCGAGGAGCGCGAGCGTGCAGCGGGGCCAGGCCGCTCCCAGCTGGGCGATCAGTTGGTCGGGGTGCGGATCGATCAGCGCCGCCAGGCGCTCGACGAGGTGCTCGATGCCCTCGACGCAATCCGCGGTCTTTGGCGTGCCGCGAGCCTCTGGACCGCGAACGGGGAGGGGGGACACGCCAGCATTCTCCGCTGGCGGCGGAGGGACGCGCCATCCACGGATCCGGGGATTCGTGCCCCCGCGAATCCGGGAACCCCGCCGTCGACCGAGGTGATTCCCTCTCGGCCGGCGAGCCGGGCCGCGATCGACACGAGCTGAGGCCCCCGGCTGCACGGCAGACCTGCGGCCGCGCGTCGAGGCGCCCACAGGTCACGCAAGCGCTGGAAGGATGGCGGAGAGGGAGGGATTCGAACCCCCGGTACCCTTGCGGGTACACCTGATTTCGAGTCAGGCCCGTTCAACCGGACTCCGGCACCTCTCCGCGAGGGCGGCAACCTAGCACGCAGCCGAAGGCCACGGCCCGCCCCGAGACGCGCCTCGTCAGCCCGCCCGGCGCGCCGTCAGCACGGGGCACGGCGCGTGCTGCACCACCCGCTCGGCGGTGCTGCCGAGCAGGAAGTGCCGGATGCCCGACCGGCCGTGCGTCCCCATCGCGATCAGGTCGACGTTCGCTGCGCGCGCCTCCTCCTCGATCACCGTCGGCGGATAGCCCTCGCGCGTCACGACGTCGACGGTCAGCCCCAGCTTGCGCAGCGGTGTCGCGAGCTCCTCGAGCTGCCTCTGCGCCTGCTCCGCGGCGTCGGAGAAGAGGCGCGGCGTGACGGGCACCGTCCCGAGGGCGGTGAACTCGACGGGCAGGTGGTAGGCGTGCAGCAGCACGAGCCGCGCCTTGCCGTCGACGGCGTGCAGCACGCGGCGCGCCTCGCGGATCGCGTGCGCCGCGTCCTCGGAGAAGTCCGTCGGCACGAGGATCGTGCGGAACTCGCGGTGCTTGTCGGCGTCTCCCGGGTGGACCGTCAGCACGGGCACGGCGGCGCCCTGCACGATCTTCTCCGCGGTGCTGCCGAGCAGCAGGTGCCGGAACCCGGTGAGCCCGTGCGTCCCGACGACGATCAGGTCCACCCCGTGCTTCGTGGCGAGATCGAGGATGGTCGGAGCGGAGGGACCGACGTCCAGATCCTGCGTCACGCTCACGCCGCGCGTGCGGACGCGCTCGGCCGTCTCGGTGAGGCGCTGGAGGGCGGCCAGCCGGTACTGCTCCTGGAAGTCGGGCGGAAGCGCGACGAAGTCCGGGCTCGCCGCCGGCGGGATCGGCGGCGCGAGCGCGTGCACCAGCACGATCGACGCGCCGTGGGTCTTCGCCAGCAGCGTCGCCCACTCGAGCGCGGCGGCGGAGGTGGGGGAGAAGTCGGTGGCGGTGAGGATCTTCCGGACCGGCTCGGACTTCGTGGTGGCTTCACTTCCCATCTTCTCTTACTCCTCCCATGGGCTCGCTGGACCCATCGGTACGGTGGATCGTGGGCCCGGGATCGCGCGGGTGACAGCCTACACGACCCCGGCGTGACACCGCCGGGCCGCCCGATCCTGGCGTTCGGTGCCCTCCGTCACAATTCCATGGAGAACGGCCTCGTCCGGCCCGGGTTGCCCATGGCCCTCGACATTCGCCGTGCTAGGGTTCGCGCCCGAGAGGCATCCTTGCGTGATCGGTTCGATGTGTCTGGGTTCGTCCCACCGCAGCGTGATCGTCTGATGGGAATGCCTGTCCCGGCCGGATCGAGAAGGCGTTCCCAATCTCCTCCTCACTGACCGGATAGAGCGGCGTCTCCGGGCACCGGACGGACCGGGTCGGAGCGCCACAAAGTGCGCTCGCAGAAATGCGGGCGTGGAGTGACTGGTTCCTTGGCAAAGAAGCTTTACGTCGGCAATCTGCCTTTCTCTGCGACGGAAGATGAAGTGCGCGAGCTGTTCTCGCGGCACGGCTCCGTCAACTCCGTGGCCCTGATCAACGACCGGGAGACCGGTCGTCCTCGCGGCTTCGGCTTCGTCGAGATGGATGACTCGGGCGCAGGCTCGGCGATCTCCGCTCTCGACGGCAAGGACTTCGGTGGACGCAGCCTGCGCGTCTCCGAGGCCCAGGATCGCCGGGGCGGCGGCGGTGGCGGCGGCGGCGGCGGTGGCCGCGGTGGCTACGGCGGAGGCGGCGGTGGCCGTGGCGGCTACGGAGGCGGCGGCGGCGGCCGCGGCGACTGGTAGCAGGGCGCCCCTTCGCAGCGATTCGAGCCCGGGCCGCCGCACGCGGCGGCCCGGGCCATCCCTTCGATCCGTTTCGCGTGACACGCATCTGTGTGCCGCGCGGACCGTCTGACACACCAATGTCCCGGAGCACCCTGATTGGCGCGTGACGACCTGATCCAGACCACCGGCACCGTCGAGAAGATTCTCGGCGGAGGGCGGTATCAGATCACGCTGGAGACCGGCCAGACCGTCACCGCGCAGCTCTCGGGCCGCATGCGTCGCTTCCGCATCCGCGTGATCCCTGGTGACCGCGTCCAGATCGGCCTCTCGCCCTACGACCCCACCCACGGCTTCATCACCTTCCGGCTGCGCGACGGCGGTCCGCCGGAAGGCTAGGCGTTGGCTCCGCTCGCCGGCCTCGTCCTCCGTGCGATCCAGGCCTGGGATCGCCTCCGCCTCCGTCGCCTCCAGCGCGCACACCCCGGTCTCGAGATCGATTCGACCGCGAGCTCGAACCTCGCCGTGGCGAGCATCGAGCTCGGGCCGGGCGCGCGTCTGCGCATCGGGCGGCGCGTGACGACCGAGCGCACGCCGGGCGCCCTGCGCATCGTCGTGGGGGCGGGGGCGTCGATCGAGATCGGCGACGACACGTGGCTCCGTACGGAGCTCGCGCCGAACCATCTCGTGGCGTTCGCGGGCGCGCGCATCGTGCTCGGGCCCGGGAGCTGGCTGAACGGCGCCCATCTCTCCGCGAAGCAGGGCATCCTGTGCGGCCGGCGCGCGTGGATCGGGCCCGGCTGCCGCGTGATCGATTCGGACCAGCACGCCCTCGACGCGGAGCATCCCGAGCGCACCGCGGCGATCACCCTCGGCGACCACATCTGGATCACGTCCGACGTGACGGTGCTGCGCGGCGTGTCGATCGGCGATCACTGCGTCGTGGGCGCACGTTCGGTGGTCGCGCACGACCTGCCGCCGCACACCCTCGCGCACGGTGTCCCCGCGCACGCGCACGGCAAGGTGGGCGACCGCAGCACGGCGGAGTGAGGCGGCGTGGTAGGGTAGGGCCATGGCGCTCCGCATCGCGATCTTCGGACAGGCGCAGTTCGGCAGGGACGTGGCCGTGCGGCTCGCCGACGCGGGACACCAGATCGTGGCGGTCTACGCGCCGCCCGATCGCGGCGGACGTCCGGACCCGCTGGCCGCCGAGGCCGAGGCGCGCGGCATCCGGCTCCTGCGTCCGGTGCGCTTCCGCAGGCAGGGCGTCGCGATCCCGGAGCTCGTCGCCGAGCACGCCGCGCTCGGCGCGGACCTGAACGTCCTGCCCTACACGACCGTGATCATCCCGCTCGAGCTCCTCGACGCGCCGCGGCTCGGCTCGCTCTGCTTCCATCCCTCGCTCTTGCCGCGTTTCCGCGGCGGCGCCGCGATCCCCTGGCAGATCATGCTCGGGGAGCGCGTGACGGGCGTGTCGGTCTTCCGGCCCGACGCCGGCGTCGACACCGGGCCGGTCGTGGTGCAGCGCGGCGGGATCGAGATCGCGGCCACGGACACCGCGGCCACGCTCTACTTCTCGAAGCTGTATCCGCTCGGTGTCGAGGCCGTGGTCGAGGCGGTGGACGCCGTGGGTCGCGGCGTCGCGAAGCCCGTCGCGCAGGACGAGTCGAAGGCCACCTTCCAGAGTCTGGTGGACGACGCGGTGGCGCGGCTCGACTTCGCGAAGCCCGCTGCCGAGCTCGACCGCTGGATCCGCGGCTGCGACCCGCAGCCCGGCGCGCACGCCCGCAAGGGCGACGAGATGGTGCGGCTCTTCGACGGCCGCCTCCTCGCAGGCGAGGCGCCGGAGCCGCCGGGGACGCTCGTCGCGTGGGACGGCGACGCGGCAGTGCTCGCCGCCCGCGGCGGCCGGCTGCGCGTGGGCCGCGTGCGCGCGGGGCAGGACGGCAAGAAGGTTCCGCCGCGCGAGGCCGGCCTCGAGGTCGGCGACCGGCTCGCGTAGGACGCGGCGAATGGAACCCGCGGCGGCCGCCGGCGGCGGCTCCCTTCCGGCGGGGCTCGGCGGGCTGCTCGAGCCCGCCGGCTTCAACGTCGTGGGCGTGCTCGGAGCGGCCGCCTACGACGCGCTCGTCCCGGATCCGTGGCGCAGCGCCCGTCTCCTCCCCGGGGCGCGCTCGGTCCTCCTCCTGGCCTCCGGCGGCCGCGCCTTCTGGGACGCGCTCCAGCGCGCGCCCGAGGCCCGGCTCGCGCGCGACCCCGTCGACGCCTACACCGCACGCGTCGCCGCGGAGTGCGCGTCGCGGCCGGAGCTGCGTCGCGCGCGCGCGGCGCTCGCGTTCGAACGACATGGCGGGGTGTATGCCGACTTCGTGGCACTCGGACGGGCGGCGGGGCTCGGCGCGCCGAGCCGGCTCGGCCTCCTGCTCCACCCGCGCTTCGGTCCGTGGCTCTCCCTCCGGGCGGTCGTGCTGTGCGGGCGCGCGCTCGGGCCCACCCCGGCGCTCGCCGGCTTCGCGCCGTGCGAGGGGTGCCCCGCGCCGTGCGCGGCGGCGTGCCACGGCTCGGCAGTTTCTCCCACGGGGTTCGACACGCGCGCGTGTGGCGACACCCGCGCGCGCCAGCCTGCCTGCGCGGAGCGCTGCGACGCCCGCCGCGCCTGCGTCGTCGGGCGGGAGCACGCGTACGATCCGCGCGCGGAGGCGCACCACATGCGCGGTGCGTCCGCGCTCTCCGTGTGGGACCCCCTCGCACCCGTGCGCACGTGAAGGGGACGCTCGCGCCGGCGGGCAGCGGGTTGCCGGACGGCAGCGGGCCGGGCCGTGGCTGAGCCCCCCGCGGCGCAGAGCGCGGCCGCACGCATCGACGCGCTCCTCGCCCGAGCGGCGCGCCAGCTGGCCGCCGGCGAAGCCATCGCCGCGCCGATCCTCGGCGACGACGCCTCGCTCGGCGCCGAGGCCAAGCGCCTGCGACCCGAGCTCGAGGCGCTCGTCGGGCGCCCCTATGGCCCGCTCCCGCGCATCCGCTACCGGCACGGCCTCGAGGCGCGCCTCGCGGGGCCCTGGAGCCAGTACCTGACGCTCGGCGTCGGCGCGACGCGCACCGTGCGGATGACCTCCTGGGAGGTGTCGCGGCCCGCGATCCCGACGATCCTCGCGCACGAGCTCGCGCACCGGTACTCGTTCGACGAGTCCGTGACGACGCTGCGCGGGCTCGAGGTGTCGGCGCGGCTCGGGGAGCGCGGCGACGCGCTGCATGCCCGCAGCGCCCGGCTCGAGCTCGCGCGGCTCGCCCTCGGTGCGGCGATGGCCGAGGTCCTGCGGGGCGGTCCGGCGGGCGCGGTCGAGGCGTTCTTCGCGGCGCACGCCGACCGGGCGGCGCTCGCCCGCGCAGGGGCGCACTGGGCGGCCGTGCGGCGCCGAGCCGCAGCGGGCCGCGGACCCGATTGCGTGACCCTCGTCTACGCCGACGTCCCGTGCCGCGCCCTCGAGGCCGCGTGCGCGGCGGGTCTCCCCGATTCGGCGCCCCTCCCGTTTCCCCGGTTCCCCGTCGATTCCGCGCAGGCCGCGCTCGTGGTCGGCTACACCGCCGTCGACGCGCTCCTCGGCCGCCGCACGGCCCGGGTGCCCCTCGAAGCCACGCAGAGGCTCTGGAGGGGGCTCGCCGGATCGGTCTGATGCGTTAACCTGCCCGGCCTCATGGCCCAGGACATCTCCCGCATCCGCAACATCGGCATCAGCGCCCACATCGATTCGGGCAAGACCACGCTCACCGAGCGCGTCCTCTACTACACGAAGCGGATCCACCGGATCCACGAGGTGAAGGGCAAGGACAACGTCGGCGCGACGATGGACTTCATGGAGCTGGAGAAGGAGCGCGGCATCACGATCACGTCCGCCGCGACCTACTGCACCTGGAACGACCACCAGATCAACATCATCGACACCCCCGGCCACGTGGACTTCACGATCGAGGTCGAGCGCTCCCTGCGGGTGCTCGACGGGGCGATCCTCGTGCTGTGCGGCGTCGCGGGCGTCCAGTCGCAGTCCATGACGGTCGACCGGCAGATGCGCCGGTACAAGGTCCCCCGCCTCGCGTTCATCAACAAGCTCGACCGCTCCGGCGCGAACCCCTACAAGGTCACCGACCAGCTGCGCGAGAAGCTGAAGCTGAACGCGGTGATGCTGCAGCTCCCGATCGGCCTGGAGGCGGACCACGCGGGCGTGATCGACCTCGTGACGATGAAGGCCGTCTACTTCGACGGCGACAACGGCGAGAACGTGCGCGAGGAGGAGATCCCCGCGGCGATGCAGGACGAGGCGAACGCGGCCCGCGAGAACATGCTCGACGCGGTGTCGATGTTCTCCGACGAGCTCACCGAGGCGATCCTCGAGGGTCAGGTCACCGAGAAGCTGATCCACGAGGCCGTCCGGAAGGGCACGCTCGCGCTCGGGCTGGTCCCCGTGTTCATGGGCTCGGCCTACAAGAACCGCGGCGTCCAGAAGCTGCTCGACGCGGTGACCCTGTACCTTCCGTGCCCGACCGACGTCGAGAACACGGGCGTGGATCTCTCGAACGACGAAGCGCCGCTCGTGCTCTCGAGCGACCCGCAGAAGCCGCTCGTCTCGCTCGCGTTCAAGCTCGACGAGGGCCGCTACGGCCAGCTCACGTACCTGCGCGTCTACCAGGGCACGATCGCGAAGGGCTCGAGCATCGTGAACAGCCGCACGAAGCGCCGGCACAAGGTCGGCCGCCTCGTGCGCATGCACGCCGACTCGATGGAGGACATCACGGAGTCGCTGGCCGGCGACATCGTGGCCCTCTTCGGCATCGACTGCGCCTCGGGCGACACCTTCACCGACGAATCGGTGCAGATCGCGATGAGCTCGATGCACGTGCCCGCGCCCGTGATCTCGCTCTCGATCAAGCCGAAGGACAACGCGTCGTCGGACAACATGGGCAAGGCCCTCGGCCGCTTCACCCGCGAGGACCCGACCTTCCACGCCGGCGTGGACGACGAGAGCGGCGAGACCGTGATCTCCGGCATGGGCGAGCTGCACCTCGACGTGTACGTGGAGCGCATGAAGCGCGAGTACAACGTCGAGGTCGTCACGGGCGCGCCCCAGGTGGCCTACCGCGAGACGATCTCCCAGCGCGCGGACTATCTGTACACGCACAAGAAGCAGACGGGCGGCTCGGGCCAGTACGCGAAGATCGGCGGCTACGTGGAGCCCCTGCCCGACGGCGCGGACTTCGAGTTCGTGAACGAGGTGCGCGGCGGCGCGATCCCGACGGAGTTCATCCCGTCGGTGGAGAAGGGCTTCCGCTCGGCGATCGACAAGGGCCGGCTCATCGGGTTCCCGGTGATCGGCGTGCGCGCCGTGGTGAACGACGGCCAGTCGCACGCCGTCGACTCCTCGGACATGGCGTTCCAGATCTGCGCGCGGAGCGCCTTCCGCGAGGTCTATCCGCGGGCGAAGCCGATCATCCTCGAGCCCATGATGAAGGTGGCGATCGAGGGGCCGACGGAGTTCCAGGGCCAGTACCTGAAGACCGTGCTCCAGCGCCGCGGCATGGTCGTCGGCACCACCGAGGAGGACGGCTTCTGCCGCGTCGAGGCCGAGGTGCCCCTCGCCGAGATGTTCGGCTACGCCACCGACCTCCGGTCGGTGTCGCAGGGCAAGGCCGAGTTCACGATGGAGTTCGCGCGTTACGTCCCGGCGCCTGCCGAGGTGACGAAGGCGCTGATCGAGAAGTACGGCTCGAAGCTCAAGGCCGACGAGGAATAGGCGCGCGCGCCGATCTCCCGCGGCAGGGAAGGCACCCGAGGCGATGTATCGCAAGTTCGTGAACGCACGCAGCCCGCTCCGCCTGCTCGAGCAGGGCCTCCACGGAGGGCTCGGTCGGGGCAACCTCGGCGTCGTGCTCGCCGGCCACGGCGTGGGCAAGACGTCCTTCCTCGTCTGCGTGGCGCTCGACGAGCTGCTCCGCGACCAGGTCGTGCTGCACGTCTCGCTGGGGGACGGCGTCTCGCACGTGCGTGCCTACTACGACACGGTGTTCGACGAGCTCGCGGCGAGCACGCACCTCGAGAACCCGGCAGGGACGCGCGCCGAGATCGACCGCCGCCGCAGCATCCGCGCGTATCCCGCGTCGGCGTTCAGCGCGGCCAAGCTCCGGGAGGCGATCAAGATCGAGGGCGAGGCGGGAGCCCAGCCGGCGCTCGTGATCGTCGAGGGCTACGAGCTGGGCGGCACCGACGCCGGCGAGCTCCGCGAGCTGAAGGCGCTGGCCCGCGAGCTCGACGCCGAGCTCTGGCTCTCCGTGGCCTGTCCGGACGACCGCGTGCAGATCGTGCCGGCGTCCCTCCAGGCCGTCGGGGACACCGTGAGCGTCATCCTGTCGCTCGAGCCCTCGAACGGCACCGTGGCCCTGCGCGCCCTCAAGGACCACGACAACCGCGACGTGTCGGCCCTCCGCGTCTCCCTCGACCCGCGCACGCTGCTCCTCGTCCGGAGCTAGCCCCGCCGCCTCCGCCCGCCGTCCGCGCGCGAATCGGCGTTGCGGTAGACCATCGCGACCGCGGCCTCGGGCGTCAGCACGCGGAAGGCGAGGCTCTCGATGAAGAAGAGCCGCACGCTGCGCTCCGAGTGGCCCGCGTATCCGATCGACAGGTCCTGCCCCACCGTCAGCTCGAAGTCGCTGCCGCGCGTGCTCATCACGAGCGCGCCGTTCACCGCCGGGGCCCAGACGAGCGGCCCGTCGACGGCGCGGCGGACGATCTCGAGGATCGGATAGCCGCCGCTCGCGGTCGCCTGGATCAGCCCCGCGTAGCAGCGTGGACCGAGGGCGATGGCGTAGGGCCCGTCGACGCCCGCGTTGCGCAGCAGCCGGGTCGCGGAGGCGACCGCTCGCGGATAGAGCTCGAAGTCGTCCTCCAACGCGACGGCGGCGTGCGGAGAGCGCTCGTCGATGCCCGAGATGCCGCCCGCGGCATAGCCGTGGAAGACCGCCGTGTCCTCGGCGCGGGCGATGCGCTTCGCGGCTTCCTGCAGGGCGCCCAGGTCGGGGTCCGCCGCGCCGCGGTCGATCGCGTCGAGCTCGGCGCGGGAGAGCTCGAACTCGGCGCGCAGCTCGACGAGCGCCAGCGCTTCGCGCCGGGTGGCGGCCACGCCCTCGAGCGGTGCGGTCCGGAGGGCCTCGACGCGCCCCGTGTTCACGCTCGCCGCCTCGAGGCCGAGGGGCCCCTCGAAGTCGACCAGCCTGCGCGCAGCGAGGTGCGTCTTCAGCACCCGGCGGGCCTCGTCGTCGAGGGCCTGCCAGCCGCGGGGCGAGATCGGCGCGAGGTCGCGGTGCAGGAGGCTCACAGCGCGCTCCCTCCCTTCAAGCTCCCGATGCCCAGCGACGCGTCGGCCTGGGCCGCGGACGCCTCGCCGCCTGCCTTCGCGGCCTGCTCGCGCGCCACGATCGACCCGCTCGCGAACAGGCGCTCGCGCAGCTCGGCGTCGAACTTGGGATCGCGCCGGCGGATCCACTCGAGGGCCATCACGAAGTGCTCCTTCTCCTCGTCGCGGTTGTGGGCCAGGATCTCCCGCAGCTCGGGATCGGTCGCCGCGTCGACCCGCTGGTCGTACCAGTCGGCGGCCTCGAGCTCCTCCATCATCGACGCGAGCGCGCGATGGCGGTCCTTCGTCTCCTCGCGGAGCTTGTCCTCGTTCTCGTGGTATCCGGCCGAATTCGCCATGGCAGCTCCCTCCTACCGGTGGCCCAGCCGGCGCGCGATCATCTCCCGCAACGCCGACGCGTACACCAGCCCCGTCGTCACCGGAGCGGGCTTCGGCTTCTTCGGTGTGGCCGTCCGCTTCGACGTCGTGGTCTTCGTCTTGCGCGCCGTCGTGGCCGTCTGCTTCTTCACCGCCGCCTTCTTCTTCGCCGTCTTCTTCCTGGCCGCCATCGAGCCCTCCCTTGGATGATTCGTCCTCCGAACGTTCGTAGCGTAGCCTTCCCGCATGTCGGAAGCGCAGGGGGGGGCGGGGCCGCCGCGCGGCGTGAAGATCGTGTGCACGCTGGGACCCGCCACGTCCGACGCCGCTGCGATCGGCGCGCTCGTGAGGGCGGGCATGAACGTCGCGCGGCTCAACTTCTCGCACGGGACGTATGCGGAGCACGCGGAGCGCGCGCGCCTCGTGCGCGAGGCCGCGCGCGCCGAAGGGCGCCCCGTCGCGCTGCTCCAGGACCTGCGCGGGCCCAAGGTGCGGATCGGGCCGATGGCGGAGGACACCGTCGTCGTCACCGATGCTCCGTTCGACCTGGTTCGCGGGCCGGGGGAGGGCGACGCGCAGCGGGCGTACGTGGACGACGGGCTCTTCTTCGAGGAGGTGCGCGCGGGCGATCCGCTGCTCCTCGCCGACGGCGCGGTCTCGCTCGCGGTCGAGACGGTCGACGCGGTGGGCGCGCGCTGCCGCGTCGTCGCGGGGGGAGCGCTCTCGTCGAGGAAGGGCATCAACGTGCCCCGCGGCCTGCTGCGGCGGCCGGTGCTGGGCGACGCCGACCGCGCGGCGCTCGCGTTCGGCACGCGCATCGGCGTCGATCTCGTGGGCGTGTCCTACGTCCGGAGCCCGGACGACCTGCGGAGCGTGCGCCGGGCGCTGCGCGAGCTCGACGCTGCCACGCCGCTCGTCGCGAAGATCGAGACCGCGGCGGCGATCGCGGGGCTCGACGCGATTCTCGAGGTGACGGACGCGGTGCTCGTGGCGCGCGGCGACCTCTCGCTCGAGACCCCGTTCGAGCGCGTCCCGCTCGAGCAGAAGCGCATCCTCGAGGCCGCGCGGCGGCGCGGCCGCCCGTCCATCACCGCGACGCAGATGCTGATGTCGATGGTGCGCGACCCGCTGCCGACGCGCGCCGAGGTGAACGACGTCGCGAACGCCGTGCTCGACGGAACGGACGCCGTGATGCTCTCCGAGGAGACGGCCGTGGGCGCCCACCCCGCGCATGTGGTCGAGACGATGGCGCGCATCGCGTCCTATACCGAGCGAGGTCATTCGCACCCCCTCCGCGGGTCGGCCGGGCTCTCGGCGGACCTCGCCGAGCTCGGCGTCGTGGCGGAGGCAGCCGCCCGGACGGCGCGCGAGGTGTCGGCGCGGGCCGTGATCGCGTGGTCGCGCGGCGGGCTCGCGGCGCGGCTCCTCTCGCGCGCGGGACCGGGCGTCCCGATCGTGGCGCCGACGCCGAGCCCGGCGACGGCGCGCACCCTGGCGCTGGTGCGCGACGTGACGCCGATCGAGGTCGAGGCCGACACCGTCGACCCCGCCGCGGTGCGCGCCGTGCTCGGCGCCGCGGCCGGCGATGAGGGGAACGTCGTGGTGTTCGGACACGACCTCGACGGCGCCGGGCGGCGGATGGCGTGGCTGCGGGTCGCGCGGCTCGACGAGCCTTCGGGCTGGGCGCGCGATCCGAAGGTCTAGTCGCGGATCGAAGCTCGGGCTCCTCGCGGATGACGCGCTCGCCGCGAGCGACGGCCCGCTACTTCCCGACCGGCTTCTGGAGGACCGCGAGCTTGTCGCGCCAGGCGGCGCGCTCGGCGATCACGTGCTCGCGTGGGAAGCCGAGCTCCTCGCCGATCGCGACCACCTCGGCGCTCTCCTGCGAGGAGATCGATCCGTCGGCAGCGGCGACGGCGAAGAGGCAGCGCAGCAGCTGGAGGCGCTGCTCCGGCGTCGAGATCCTGTGGAACTCGCGCGTGACGACGTAGTTCTCGGTGGCGCCGAGTATGCGGGCCTGCGACTTCGCGATCTCGACCGCGAGCGCCGCGACGGCGGGGGGCAGCTGGCCGACCTCGCCCACGAGTCGCTCCATCTCCGCCGTCTCCGAGTCGGCGATGACGAGATCGCTCGACGCGACGCGCGCGAGCACGTACGCGAAGGCGGCCACGAAGCGCGCGTTCTCCGGCGGCAGGGCGTCGAGGCGCGCTGCGATGCGGCGCACGGTCGCGGTGTCCCCGGCGTCGTCGCGCGCGCCGGACCCGAGGCCGAGGAAGCGGAGGAAGGACACGCGCGCAGGATCCCGCATCGCCGCGCGCGCGGCCAGACGCCCCTTCGGACCCTCGGATGCCGGGGGCCGCGCTCCGTGGCATCGTCCCCGGGATCCAACCGACGAGGACCCCATGGAGACCGAGACCCTGCCCCGCGTGATCGCCTGGGAGACGCTCACCAAGAAGGCCTTCGACGCGCTCGACCGCTCGCAATGCGTCGTGCTGGCCACGTGCTCGCCCATGGAGGTGCACGGACCGCACCTTCCGTTCGGGACCGACGCCTTCGAGGGCGAGGCGCTCGCGCGCCGCGTGGTGCGCTTCCTGCCGGACCGGCACCGGGGCCGGACGTTCCTCGAGCTGCCGTTCGTCTTCGCCGCCGCCGACGTCGTGCCGCAGCCGGGCTCGCTCTCGTTCCGGCCGTCCACCATCACGCGCTTCCTGGAGGACATGGGCGGCTCGCTCGCGGCGCAGGGCTTCCGCGACGTCCTCGTGTCCAACTTCCACGGCGGCCCGCGACACTTCGTCGCGATCGAGCAGGCGTGTCATCGCGTGTCGCAGCGGCGCGGCATCCGGATGGTGTCGGTCTTCTCGCTGATGCTGTCGCGCCTCACCGGCCCGGGCGAGAACCTGGAGGCGCTGATCGGCGCGCTCCCCGGCGTCCGGAAGGGGGACCTCGAGGGCGACACGCACGGCGGTCTCCTCGAGACGTCGCAGCTGCTCGCGCTCCACGGCGACCTCGTCGACCCCGAGTACAAGACGCTGCCGCGTCAGACCTTCGAGAGCTGGCTGGCGAAAGCGCAGGGCGGGCGCGCAGAGGCGCCGAAGGGCCGGCTCGCGGGCCTCGTCGCGATGATCCGCGCGTTCCGCGGCAACGTCCGCTTCTTCCAGGAGCAGACCTACTCGGGCGCCCCGGCGGGCGCCTCCGCGGAGCTCGGCGAGCGCATTCTCGACACGCTCGGCGGGAAGGCCGCCGACGCCGTGGCCGAGATCCTCGACGGCCGGCTCTCGCCGCTGGCCTGCCATTCACCGCTCTGGCCGTACCGCTTCTTCCTGCTCAATCCGGCCACGATCCGCCTGGCGGACCGCCTCCTCTCCTTCCGCAATCCGATCGCTTGATCGGGGGTGCAACCCGGCCCGATCTCCGGCATCCCAGACCCCGGGAAGGAGCACACGCTGCCGCCGGCAACCGACCGACCCCTGCTGACCTGCCGCGAGGTCCTCGACTTCCTGGCCGCCTATCTCGGCGAGGAGCTTCCCGAGGCCGAACGCGCGGAGTTCGATCGACACCTGCGCGTGTGCCGGGCGTGCGTGGACTACGTGGAGGGCTACCGGACGACCGTTGCGCTCGCCCGGGGCGAGACGCGAGAGGAGGAGCCGGCGGAGGCCGTGCCGGAGGAGCTCGTCGCGGCGATCCTCGCGAGCCGCCGTTCGCGCGCGTGACGGCCCGGCGCCGCGCCGAGCGGCGTCCCAGCCAGCGATCGCGCCCGCTCAGACGTCGAAGGAGTAGCCCTCGAGCGCAGGCAGCGCGTCCATCTCGCGGCGCACGCGCTCCAGCAGGGCGGGCGTCCACGGCACGTCCTTCCGGGTCTTGCGCGGCGAATCGAACACGATGCTCGCGCAGGCGCGCAGGTAGTCCTCGCCCGGCTCGAGGCCGAGAAACCCGCAGAGCTCGGCGAGGCGCGCCTTCGGCTCCGCGATCAGGTCCTCGTGGCGCAGCTCGAAGAGCTCGCCCGGCGCGAGCTCGCCCGAGAGCGCGTGGATCGCGCGCGCCATCGAGAAGTAGTGCCCGATGGTGTAGTCGAGGGGCCTCCCGCGCCCGCTCTTCACGTGCATCGTGCTCATGTTGTCGAACGGGTTCCGCACCACGTGGATGAACTTCACCGGCACGCCGACGAGGCGGCGTAACCGACCGAGCAGGTGGGGCTGCTTCTGGAGCTTGCGGATCGACGTGCCGCCCCGCTTGTCGCCGATCACGCGCAGCTCCGAGAACCGCCCGTGCCACTGGTCGGGGACGTGGTACGAGTAGCCCGTCCACTCGCGGCCGCGGGCGGTGAACTCGCGCGAGTTCTCGAGCAGGAGCCAGAAGAGCTGGTCGCGGCTGAAGTGGTATCGCACGTAGCGGAGCGCGTGCTGCTCGTGCGCGATGATCGCGTGGGGGTGCGCGTCGAGGAGCGAGCCCACGAGGCTGTGGCCGCTGCGCGGGTAGCCCAGGAACATGCAGTACGTCCGCACCTTCGCGAACGCCTCCCGCTGGTCCGCGGCGCCGACGTACGAACGCAGGAATGTGTGGGCCAGGCGGGCCTTGGCCGAGATCGATTTCGGGATAGCCTTCGGGGCGAGCGCCATTGCTGCCTCCGGGTCGGAGTGTACTCAGCCGGTGAACGCCAGCCAGCGCCGGAACAGCGCCTTCACGAGCGGCGTGAGCCGCGTGCGGTTGTACTGGTCGCCGAGCTGGCGGATCGCCTCGGCCTGCGTGGGATACGGATGGATCACGTTCGCGAGGGCGCCCAGGCCGAGCTTCCCCGCCATCGCAACGCTCACCTCGGAGATCAGGTCGCCCGCGTGCCGCGCGACGATCGTCGCCCCCACGATCTGGTCGCTCCCCTTGCGCACCAGGAGCTTCACGAAGCCCTCCTCCTCGCCGTCGAGCAGCGCGCGGTCCACGTCGGCCAGCGGCCGCACGAAGCTCGCGACCTCGATCCCCCTCGCCTGCGCCTCGCGCTCGTAGAGCCCGACGTGGGCGATCTCCGGCTCGGTGTAGGTACACCACGGCATGGTCAGGCTCGAGAGGCTGGCGCGGCCGAGGGGGAAGAGCGCGTTCCGGATCACGATCCGCGCCGCGAAGTCGGCGGCGTGGGTGAACTTCCAGTCCATGCAGACGTCCCCCGCGGCGAAGATCGCCGGGTTGGTCGTCCGCAGGTGGTCATCCACGCGCACCCCGCGGCGGGCGTCGTGCGCGACGCCCGCCGCCTCGAGCCCGAGCCCGTCCACGTTCGGGATGCGGCCGGCGCCGACCAGGATCTCGTCGACCACGCACTCGCCGCCGCCCTCCGCGGCGGCGTAGGCGAGGCTCTTCTCGTCGCCCTTCCGCGCGACGCGCGAGAGCTGCGCGTTCAGCACGAGGCGGACGCCATCCCGCACGAGCGCGCGCTGCACGATCTCGGCCGCGTCGGCGTCCTCGCGGTCGAGGAGGTGGCCCCGGTCGTGGAACAGCGTCACCTGCGAGCCGAGGCGCTGGAACGCCTGCGCGAGCTCGCAGCCGATCGGCCCTCCGCCGATCACCGCGAGGCGTCCCGGCCGCTCCGTGAGCGAGAACACCGTTTCGTTGGTCAGGAAGCCGGCCTCGGCGAGACCGGGCAGGGACGGATGCGCCGCGCGCGCGCCGGTCGCGATCACCGCGCGTCTGAAGCGCAGCTTCGCCCCGTCCACCTCGGCCGTGTCGCCCGAGAGGAAGCGCGCGTCGCCGAGGAAGACGTCGACCCCCAGCTCCTTCGTGAAGCGCTCGGCCGAGTCGTGCGGACTGATGTGCGCGCGGATCGCACGCATGCGCTCCATGGCGCGACCGAAGTCGATCGTCACGCCGGGCGGCACGCGGACGCCCAGTTCGCCCGCGTCCCGCACCTCCGCGGCCGTGCGCGCCGCGCGCAGCACGGCCTTCGACGGCACGCAGCCGACGTTCAGGCAGTCGCCTCCGAGGAAGGCGCGCTCGACGAGGGCGACCCGCGCGCCGAGCCCCGCGGCGCCCGCGGCCGTGACGAGGCCCGCAGTGCCCGCGCCGATGACGACGAGGTGGTAGCGGGTCGCGGGCGTCGGGTTGCGCCAGTCGGGCGGCGCGACGTTCTCGAGCAGCTTGCGGTTGTGGCCGTCGAGCGGCTCGAGCGACGGGGCGTGTCGCATGCGTCTCCTCGGCGGGGGCACCCGCCCTCGATTCGATGCCGCCGCGCGGCGCAGGTCACCGCCCGGGCAGGGAGCAGGTGCCCGTGCGGGCGTGCGCGGCGTCCTCGAGGCAGCGCACGACGAGCGCGGTCCAGCCGGTCTGGTGGTTCGCACCGAGACCGCGGCCCTCGTCGCCGTGGAAGTACTCGTGGAAGAGGTGCAGACCCTGCCAGCGCGGATCGTCGCGGAAGCGCCAGCCCGCGCCCCGATACGGCTGGACGCCGGCGGCGTCCGGCAGGAAGATCGACGAGAGCCGCCGCGCGAGCTCGTGCGCGACCTCGCCGAGGTTCCGCAGCGTGCCCGATCCGACCGGACACTCGACGCGGAAGTCGTCCCCGTAGAAGTGGTGGTAGCGCTCCAGCGCCTCGATCAGGAGGTAGTTGAGCGGGAACCACACGGGTCCGCGCCAATTCGAGTTCCCGCCGAAGGACGCGGTACGGGACTCCGCCGGCGCGTAGTCGATGCGGAACTCCTGTCCGCGCGCCCGGAAGACGTACGGCTGCGTCACGTGCACGCGCGAGAGCGACCGGATGCCGTGGGGCGAGAGGAACTCCTCGGGGTCGAGCAGGTAGCGCAGCATCCGCGTCAGGCGCTCGCGCGTGGGGATCGCGAGCAGGCGGTGCGGTACGCCGTTGCCGTCCTCGTCCTTCGTCTCGAGATAGGAGAGCGTGCGTGCGAGGTCCTTCCGGTTCTCGAGGAACCACTCCATGCGCTTCCGGAAGCCGGGCAGGGCGTCGAGCACCGTGTCCTCGAGCACGGAGACGGCGATCAGCGGGACGATCCCCACGAGCGAGCGCACGCGCAGCTGCACCGGCGCCCCGCCGTCCACCACGAGGTGGTCGTAGTAGAACCCGTCCTCCTCGTTCCACAGGCCGGTGCCGCCGAGGTGGTTCATCGCGTCGCAGATCCCGATGAAGTGCTCGAAGAATTTCGAGGCGAGGTCCTCGCAGGCCGGATCCTCCTTCGAGAGCTCGATCGCCATCGCGAGCATCGTGATGCAGTAGAAGGCCATCCACGCCGTTCCGTCGGCCTGCTCGAGCACGACGCCGGAGAGGACCGGCTGGGAGCGGTCGAACACGCCGATGTTGTCGAGACCGAGGAAGCCGCCGGCGAAGAGGCCCTTGCCGCGCGGGTCCTTGCGGTTCACCCACCACGTGAAGCTCAGGAGGTGCTTCTGGAAGCAGCGCGAGAGGAACACGCGGTCCCGCTTCCCGCGCTCTCCCGTGAGCTTGTACACGCGCCACGCCGCCCACGCGCCCACGGGAGGGTTCACGTCGTCGAACGAGAACTCGTACGCCGGAAGCTGACCCTTCGGGTGCATGTACCACTCGCGCAGGAAGAGCACGAGCTGCTCCTTCGCGAACTCAGGGTCGATCCGCGCGAAGGGGATCATGTGGAAGGCATGGTCCCACGCCGCGTACCATGGGTACTCCCACTTGTCGGGCATCGAGATCACGTCGCGGTTGTAGAGGTGCTCCCAGTCCGTGTTGCGCACCAGGCGGCGCTCGGGCGGCGGCTGCGGCTGCGACGGGTCGCCGTCGAGCCAGGCCTTCACGTCGTAGTGGTAGAACTGCTTCGTCCACAGGAGTCCCGCGTACGCCTGACGCGTCACCGCGCGCTCCGCCGGATCGAGCTCGATCGCGATGCGGGCGTCGTAGAACGCGTCTGCTTCCCGGATCCGGCGCTCGAAGATCGCGTCGAACTCGGGGCCGAACGGACGGAGCGGCGACTGGGAGGCGGCGTGGAGCCGGAGCTTCACCACCTCTCGGGCTCCCGGTGCGAGCGCGAGCGTGTAGTGCGCCGCCGCCTTCGTGCCGACCGGCTCCGGGCTCACCGCGTCCGCGCGTCCGCCGACGACGCGCTCGTGGAAGGCGTCCTTCACGAACGGGCTCGCGTTCGGGAACTGGAAGAGCCGTGCCGCGTTCGTCTCGTTCTCCGTGAAGTAGAGCGGCGGGGGCGCGCCGGCGGCGGGCGGATGCAGCTCGAGCCGGTACGCGCCGAGCGACGTGTGCTCCGCGAGGATCGTCTGGTCCCGCACGCGCGAGAGGCGGGGCTTCGGCCAGTAGCCCTCGCCGGCGCGTCCCCACGACCACGTGTTGCGGAACCAGAGCGTCGGCAGGAGATGGAGCGTCTCGGGCGTGGGCCCCTGGTTCGTCACCGTGATCCGGATCGCGAGGTCGTCGGTGTCGTCCTTCGCGTACTCGACCAGCACGTCGAAGAACCGGCCGTCGTCCAGCAGGCCGGTGTCCTCGAGCTCGAACTCCGGGTCGTCCCGTGTGCGGCTGCGGTTCTCCTCCGCCAGCCGCGCGTACGGGAACTCCGCCGTCGGGTAGCGGTAGAGCCCCTTGAGATAGGAGTGGGTCGGCGTCGCGTCGAGATAGAACCAACACTCCTTCGCGTCTTCGCCGTGGTTGCCCTCCCCGTTGGTGAGACCGAAGAGGCGTTCCTTCAGGATCGGATCCCGTCCGTTCCAGAGCGCGATCGAGAAGCAGAGGCGCCCCTCGCGGTCGCAGATGCCGAGGAGGCCGTCCTCGCCCCAGCGGTACGCGCGGCTGCGCGCGTGGTCGTGGGGGAAGTACTCCCAGGCCGTGCCGCCCGGCGAGTAGTCCTCGCGGACCGTTCCCCACTGACGCTCGGAGAGGTAGGGACCCCAGCGCTTCCAGTTCCTGGTGCGCCGGGCGTCCTCGCGCAGTCGCAGGGACTCCGGGTCGCTCTCCCTCGGCAAGTACACCCCGCTTTCGCGGGCCATCCTACGCGGCGCCGGCAGGCTCCGCGAGCACGACGTGGACGAGGCGCAGCAGCTCGCCCACGGACCAGGCCTGGAACGGGCAGCCGCCCGGCTCCTGCGGCAGGTCGCCGTCTGCGACCTCGGACACGTGGCCGAGGCCCGCATCGTCGAGATGCGCCGTGAGCGGCGCGACGAACCGTTCGCGCGCCTCGCGCCTCGCGTCGCTCCCCCCGCCGTGGACGCGCACCCACGCCTCGACGAACGGCCCGAGCAGCCACGGCCACGCCGTGCCCTGGTGGTAGGCCTCGTCGCGTTCGCGCGGTCCGCCGCGATAGCGCCCGCGGTAGCCGGGCCCGTCGGGAGCGAGGCTGCGCAGGCCGAGAGGCGTCCACAGCCGGCCTTCGACGACGTCCACCACGCGCCGCGCGCGCGCGGCTTCGAGCACCGGGAAGGGGAGGCCGCCCACCGCGAGGATCTGGTTCGGGCGGAGCGTCCCGTCGGCGGCTCCGGCCCGATGATCCGGGTCGACGACGTCGTGGAGACAGCCGCGCTGCTCGTTCCAGAAGCGCGCCGCGAAGGAGGCCTGTGCGCGCTCCTTCAGCTCGCGCCAGCGCGGATCGAGCGTGCTGCCGATCGCGAGCGCGTTGATCCACAGCGCCTGCACCTCGACCGGCTTGCCGATCCGCGGGGTCACCACGTGGTCACCGATCTTCGCGTCCATCCAGGTGAGCTGGACGCCCGGCTCTCCCGCGGCGAGCAGCCCGTCCGCGTCGCCGCGGATGCCGTGCCGCGTGCCCTTGGCGTAGCCCTCGAGGATCGCGAGCACCGCGGCCTCGAGCCGGGAGCGGTCGCGTGCGGAGATGCGCCGGCGCGCGGCAGCGAGGGCGGCGAGCGTCTCGTGCACCGCGACGACGTACCAGAGCGACGCATCCACGGCGTTGAACTCGGGCGTGCTCCCCGCGTCGGCGAACCGGTTCGGGAGCATGCCCTCGGAGACGGCGCCCGACCATTCGAGGAGGATGTCCTTCGCGGCGTCGATGCGCCCGGTCGCGAGACAGAGTCCGCGCAGGGCGATGAAGGCGTCACGGCCCCAGTCGGTGAACCACGGGTAGCCGGCGATGATCGTCGTGCCCGCGCCGCGCTTCGCGAGGTAGGCGTCGGCGGCCCGGTGCAGCGGCGTCGCGAAGCGCGCCCTTCGCCGCCGCTCGGACGCCCGCAGCAGCTCGGCCGCCTCGCGTGCGCCGGCGGCCGCGCCGAGGACGGCGGCCTCGTGGCCCTCCGTCGCGAGCACGAGCACCGCGGGACCCGATGCGAGGTCGAACCGGAAGACGCCCGGTGACGCGAGGTCCTCGCTGCAGTCGAGGCCGCGGTCACGCTCCGCGGTGTAGAGGAAGTTCCGCCACCAGTCCGGCGCGTGCTCGTAGCCGCCGCTCGCGCACGCCACCACGCCGGGCACGCCGGGGTACGGGCGGAACACGAGGCGGCCGTCGTTCCGGTGGGGCTCGAACCGGAAGGCCGGATTCTCGTGGTGCGTCGAGTGGTAGTCACGCCCCGAGAGGAAGGGGCGCACGCGCAGGACGCCGGCCCTGCCGGCCACGCGGCGCCACACCAGGACGACGGCGGACGCCCCGTGCGGAACGAAGAGCTCGTGCTCGATGCGCGTGCCCTCGGGAAGGGCGAAGGTCCAGTGCGGCCAGGGCTCGGAGTCGAACGCGGCGATGTGGCCCGCGCCGTCGGGGGCGATCACGTCGCCGCCGTAGCGCTGGGACGAGAGCGCGTGGCTGCCGCCTGGACCGTCGACGAACGCGTCGAGCCCGTTGACGAGCACCATCCGGCCGGCGGGCGGCTGCGTCGCCGCGAGGAGCAGCGCGTGATAGCGCCGCGTGCGCAGACCCGATGCCGTGGCAGAGGCGAAGCCGCCGAGCCCGTCGGTCTCGATCCACTCGCGGCGGTCGTCAGGCACGTTCGCCCGTGGCTTCGGCCAGCGCGCGCCGCGCGAGGCGCGTGACGAGCGTCGTGACGACGATCGTGGCGACGAGCCCGAGCCCGAGCAGCGCCCAGTCGGCGACCCCCTTCTCGCGCCCCGCGCCGCCGGCGACGGCCGCGGCGAGGCCGAGCACCTGCCCGTAGTAGACGTACAGGAACGTGCCGGGGAGCATGCCCGCCGACGCCACGAGGTAGTCGCCGAAGCGCACCCGCGTGAGCCCGAGCGCATAGTTGAGCAGGGTGAACGGGAACGCGGGCGAGAGCCGGAGCAGGAACACGATCCTGCGTCCCTGCTCCTCGACCGCGCGGTCGATCGCGGCGAAGCGCGGGTTGCCGGCGATCCGGCGCTCGACGGCGCCGCGCGCGAGGTAGCGCGCGACGAGGAAGGCCAGCCCGGCGCCGAGCGTGGCGGCGAGGAGCACGAGCGCGACGCCCTTCCACAGGCCGAAGATGGCGCCCGCGCCGAGCGTCAGGATGGAGGCGGGCACGAAGGCCACGACGGCGAGCGCGTAACCCACCACGAAGACGACCGGGCCGAGGGGGCCGAGCGATCCGACCCAGGCCGCGAACCGCGGGACCTGGCCGCCCGCGGCCCGGCCCAGCAGGACGAGCAGCGCGAGCGCGACCGCAGCGACTCCGATGCGGGCCCAGGAGACGCCGCGGCTCTCGGGCGCGGGAGCGGACGTCATGTGGAGCTCCCCCTGGGCCATCGCTCGCTCCCGTCTCGTTCCGTCGTCACGAGATGGATGCCGCGGACGGCCTCTGGTGACGCGAGTCTACGCGACCCACGACGTTTCCGAGCGCGTGTGCGATCTTCGCGGGGCTCCGCGCCGCTCCCACCGCAGATGCGAAGGAGGATCCCCGATGGCCGAGCCCAGCCTGTCGTCCAGCCCCGGTCCGCGCCGCCGCGCGCTCGTGACCGGCGCGTCCTCCGGCATCGGCGAGGCGTTCGCCGAGCGGCTGGCGCGCGACCAGTACGACCTGATCCTCGTCGCGCGGACGCGCGAGCGGCTCGACGCGGTCGCGAAGCGCCTCGTCGAGAGCCGCGGCATCGGCGTCGAGGTGCACCCGGCGGACCTCGGCAGGGCCGAAGAGCTGCGCACCGTCGAGGAGCGGCTCGCGTCGGACCCCACCCTCGATCTGCTCGTGAACAACGCCGGCTTCGGCAACTACGGCACGGTCGCGGAGATCGACCCGGACCGGCTCGAGGCCGAGATCCTGCTGAACGTCGTCGCGCTGGTGCGTCTCACGCGCGCGGCGCTGCCCCCGATGATCCAGCGCGCCTCGGGCGCGATCATCAACGTGTCGTCGATGGCCGGGCTCCAGCCGACGCCGTTCAACGCGAACTACGGCGCCACCAAGTCCTTCGTCAACAGCTTCACCGAGGCGATCCACGAGGAGGTGCGGGGGACGGGCGTGCGGATGCAGGTGCTCCAGCCGGGCTTCACCCGCACCGAGTTCCAGGCGCGCGCGGGCATGGAGACGTCCGCCATCCCGGACGCCGCCTGGATGGACGCGGGAGAGGTCGTGGAGGCGTCGCTGGCCGCCCTGGCCCGCGGCGATCTCGTGTGCGTGCCGGGCGGGGTGAACAAGGCCGTGGCGGCGTTCGCGTCCGCGCTGCCGCGCGCGCTCATGCGGCGCGTCACCGGCGCGGCGGCGCGTCGCTTCGGTCACTGAGGCCTCCGGCGAGCCGGACCAGGAGACCCGCCGCGAGCCACGCTTCCAGGAAGGCGGCCGCGCACGGGGCCGCCTCCGCGTCGCCCACGCTTCCGGCGATCCGCTCGCACAACGCGCCGAAGGGCTCGCCCCGCTGAACCGCAGCGAGCGCGTCGGCCTCGAGGGCCGAGATCGCGCGGTAGCGCACGCGCTCCTCGTTCCGCCATACACGAATGTGAGTCGATTCCGGCCCGAGGACGGGCGGACCGGCCCAGACGGCGTCGTCCTCATCGCCGTCGTAGCGCTCGCGGACCGCGTGCACCGGCCAGGCGAGGCCGAGGAGCGAGAGCGACGGCGTCGCCTCGAAGCGGAGCTCGCCCCAGGCATCATGAGGCACGGCCGCGAGCGTCTCGCGCTCGAGCACCGGAGCGTCCGCGGCGTCGAACGCTTCGAGGACCGCCCACTCGAGGCGCGCGAGGTCGGCCGCGTAGGCGCAGCGGCGGCCGAAGATCGAGGCGAAGGGAGCGGTGTCCAGGTGCTCCGCGAGCCGGGCGCCCGCGTGGCGCAGGGAGGGCCGCGTCGGCGGGTGCGCCATCAGGTACGTCTTCACGAGATCGTGGAATGCGTCGGGTCCGAGCGCGCGCGCGAGGGCGCCGAAGTCGTCTCGCAGGCAATCGTGGATCCGCACGAAGTACGCGTTCGCGTAGACGGCGACGCGCTCCCCGGGCGCGAGCCCGCGATCGCCGCGCAGCAGCGTCGCGAGCGCCGCGCCGGAGGCGTCGCCCTCGGCCGCGAGCGCGGCCTGCACGCCTTCAGGCCCGGTGATCAGCCGCCAGAGCCGGCGCTGCACCGCGCCCAGCGAGCCGGGCTCCGCCGTCGCTTCCTTCACGCGTCTCCTCCGCCGTCACCCGCCGCAGGATCTCCCGCGCGCGCGCGGCCTCCGCCACCAGCGTCTCGAGCTCGGGGATCTCGTCGTCCCACTCGATCAGCGTCGAGACCGGCCCGAGCCGAAGGATCGTCGCCTCGTAGAGCGACCACACTTCGTCGCGTACGGGATGGTCGTGGGTGTCGATGAGGAGCGGGCCCTCCTGGCGGTGGCCCGCGAGATGGATCTGGAACACGCGATCGCCCGGGATCGCTCCGAGGTAGCGCAGCGGGTCGAAGCCGTGGTTGTGCGCGCTGACGAAGACGTTGTTCACGTCGAGGAGGATCCCGCAGTCCGCGGCCTCGGCAACGCGCGTCAGGAACTCCCACTCCGGCATCGCGTCCGCCCGATAGGCGAAGTAGGAGGACACGTTCTCGAGCGCGATGCGCCGGCCGAGCCGGTCCTGCACCTCGCGCACGCGTACGGCGACGTGGCGGAGCGCCGCTTCGGTGTAGGGGAGCGGCACGAGGTCGTGCAGGTTCCGGCCGGCGATGCCGGTCCAGCACAGATGGTCCGAAAGCCAGGCCGGCTCGAAGCGCCCTGCGAGCGCGGCGAGGTCGCCGAGATAGAGTCCGTCGAGCGGATCGTCCGAGCCCACGTTGAGCGACACGCCGTGCAGCACGAGCGGGAAGCGCGCACGCACCTCCGCGAGCACGCGCGGGGGCCGGCCTCCCGGCACCAGAAAGTTCTCGGAGATCGCCTCGAAGAAGTCGACGCCGAGCTCCCCGGCCTCCGACTCGAGGATCCGGGGATAGTGCTTCGGGCGCAGGCCCACCCCGACGCCCAGGAAGGGCGCGTCGCCCGGACGCGCTCGCGTTGAAGTCGGAGCCTGCATTGCGCGACGCGGTGTGGGCGGGCCGCGGGACGCGGCCCGCCCGCGTCCGCTAGCTCTTCTTCGCCTTGGCCGCCTTGGCGGCGTCGCACTCGGCCTGGGTCAGGTTCTTGAAGCCGTGGCCGCCGCAGCCGTTCTTCCCGGCGCAGCTGTTCGAGGCCGACTTGCAGTCGCTTTGGCCCTTGCACGAGTTCACGCCCTCGCACTTCACCTTCGCGTCCTTGTCCGTATCCGCCGCGAAGGCGCTGTGCGCCCCCGCGACGAACAGACCTGCGACGGCGGACGCCAAGGCGACGTTCTTCCAGCTCATTCGGATCCTCCAATGGCCTCTCGCTGGAGGCCGGCCATTTCGATGCCGCTCGCCCGGGGTGGTTTCAGCCTGCTCCAGGCCCCGGGTCCGCGCTCCCCTGCCCGACGAGGATGCGCCGGATTGCGGCCGTGCGGTAGCGGAAGATGCGGTCCAGCTCCCGCTGTACGAGGGGCCGCACGAGCTCACCGAGGGGCGGAAGCGGAAGGGCCCAGCGCACCTCGTCGGCGGGTAGTCGATCCGCGCGCCCTCGCGCAGGTCGAGCGGGAGCGGCGTCAGGATGCGGAAGCGCAGCTCGGGCGGCGTGATGCGCTCGAGGTTCGCGGCATCGGCGAAGAACGCGAACACGTCCTTGCGCGGCAGCGGCAGCTCGAGCCGCGCGCGGAGCACGTGCTCCACCTCGCGCCTCAGCGGCCGCGCGCACGCGCCCGTGCGGCCTCGTAGCGGCGGAGCGCGAGGATGCGCCGCTCCGGGTGGCTCACGATCGGCTCCGGATAGGACTTCGGCGGACGTGCGGCCTCCCACGGCGCGTGCACGAAACGGTCCTCCACCCCCGCGAGCTCTGGGACGAAGCGGCGCACGAAGGCGCCTTCGGGATCGAACCGGGCGCCCTGCGACACCGGGTTGAAGATCCTGAAGTAGGGCTGCGCGTCCGTCCCGGTGGACGCCGCCCACTGCCAGCCGCCGTTGTTGCTCGCCGGTTCGCCGTCGACGAGCCGCCGGAAGAAGAAGTCCTCGCCGAGCCGCCAGTCGAGGAGGAGGTCCTTCGTGAGGAAGCTGGCGACGATCATGCGCAGGCGGTTGTGCATCCAGCCGGTCGTCGCGAGCTGACGCATCGCCGCGTCGACGATGGGGTAGCCCGTGCGGCCCTCGCGCCACGCCGCGAACCCTTCCGGATCTTCGTTCCACTGGAGCGTCTCGAGCTCGCGCCGATACGGTGCGCGCTGCACGCGCGGGTGCTCCGCGAGGACGGCGTGATAGAAGTCGCGCCACACGAGCTCGTCGATCCACTTGCGCGCGCCCTCGGCCGCCGACCGGTCGTCGCGCGCGCAGGCCTGAGCTGCGGCGACGCAGATGCGGACCGAGATCGCGCCGAACCTCAGGTACGGCGAGAGACGCGACGTGCCGTCGACCGCCGGGACGTCGCGGTCCCGCGCGTATGCCCGGACCGGGCCCGAGAGGAACCGCGCGAGGCGCCCGCGCGCCGCCTCCTCGCCAGCGGGCGGGAGCTCGGTGTCGTCGCCTCCGAAGCCGAGGGCCTTCGCGTCGGGGAGGCCGTCCGACGGCAGATCCGCGACGGGCGGGGGGAGGCGCGATACGCCGGCCGGCCGCTGCGGCTCGCTGGCGAGGCGCCGGTGCCACGCGTTGCGGTAGGGCGTGTAGACGGCGTAGGGGCCGCCCGCGGCCGAGCGGACCTCGGTGCTCTCGAAGATCACGTGGTCGCGGCAGTCGGCGACGCGCCTGCCCGCGCGTTCGAGCGCGGCGCGCACTCGGGCATCGCGCCGCCGTCCGAGCGGCGTGTCGCTGCGGTTCCACGTCACGAGGCCCGCATGGGCTTCGGCCGCGAGCTGCGGGATCTCGGCTGCCGGGTCGCCGCGGCGCAGCACGAGCTTCGACCCGCGGCGTGCGAGCGCCTCGTCGAGCCGGGCGAGGCCGTCGAGCAGGAACCGCACGCGCGGAGCGCCGGTCCGCGGGCTCGCGAGGATCGCGTCGTCGAGCACGAACACGGGGACCAGCGCGTCCGCGCCGGCCGCCCGGGCGAGCGCGGTGTTGTCCTCGAGGCGCAGGTCGTTGCGGAACCAGTGCAGCGCGCGCATCAGACCGCCGTCGAGCGTCCTTCCTTCGGAACGGCGCAGGTCCCGTGGGCGCACCCACCTTCGACCGCTCCCTCCCGGCCCGTCCAGCGGAGGCGGTTCCGCGCGAAGGTGCGATAGGCGGCGTCGAAGATCGGACGGAGGACGGGCCAGCGCGTCGGCGCCACGAGCCAGCCGAGGCCCACCGCGCCGTAGAGGCGCCGGAAGACCTCGACGCCCTCGATCCGCGCGCCGTCCGGGAGGACGCCGTGGATGCGCGCCATCAGCTCGGCGTGCGCGACGCCGTAGCGGGTCGCGTCGAAGCCGGGCGCCGCGATGTCCTCGAAGTCGATCCGGCCCCGCCCCCGATCGAGCCGGCGGAGCGTCGCGATCTCGCGCGCGCACAGCGGGCAGTCCCCGTCGTAGAGGACGCGCACGAGCCAGGTCGGGGCGGGCGTCGTCGGCCCCGTTTGCGTGTGGAGGCTCCTTCCGTCCTGCACGGCGTTCAGACCGCCGCCGACAGGCTGCGCGAGGCGCCGCGCAAGTGCTCGGCGAGCCGCTGGAGCTCGCGCATCGAGCGACACCAGGAGGTGGCGCCGAGCTCGCCGACCAGCTCCGGACGCATCCCGCGGCCGCCGAGGATCAGCGCGGAGCCTGCCTCGCGGACGGCCTCCGCGAGCCGCGCGCGCAGGGCGGCCGGGCTGGCCGCCGAAGGCGGGATCGAGAGCGAGAGCGCCACGAGAGCGGGAGCGTCGCGCTCCACCGCGTTCCCGAGCGAGTCGAGCGGGGTGTCCGCGCCGAAGTTCACGGCGCGATAGCCGACCTCGCAGAGCGTCAGCTCGGCGCAGAGGCCGGCGAGCACGTACGGGTCGCCGGACAGTCCCGCCACGAACGCGAGCGGCCGGTCCGAGCCGGGTCCGTAGGTGCGGAGCAGCGCGTGCAGCGCGCGGATCGCGATCGCGGTCGCGGAGTGCTCGCGCGTCACCGGGATCTCACCGGCCTCCCACCCGTGCCCGATGGACTCCATCGCGGGAGCGATCCAATCGTCGGCGAGCTCCGCAGCGCTCATCCCTCCGGCGTAGACCCGCTCGAGCAGCGAAATCGCCGCGTGCGGCCGTCCCTGAGCCAGCAGGTCGCGCAGGGCCGCGGGCGTCGCTTCGCCGCCGAGGAGGAGCCCGAGGGCGATCGGGTCGACCAGGGTCAGGCCCGCCTCCCGGACGTACCCGAGGGCCGCGTGCAGCGGGATGCGGCGATGCCCGCCCGGGGTCTTCCGGGCCGGAACCCGACCCTGGTCGATCCACCGCTTCACGGTCGACTCCCCGAGCCCGAGAGCGCGCGCGAGCTGGAGCGGCGAGACGTACTTCTCCGAGTCGGTCAAAAGAGCCCTTGCCTCCGAGGAACGAACCGGACCTTAGGGGGTGATCTGAAATCGTCAAGAATTTCGGCGAGATCACGCCAGCGCTCTCGGCCTCCTCCATACCGTCAGTTGACACCGCCGCGGAATCCGGGATGATTGTGAACGTTTTGAACGATTAATCGAATCGAGGGGACTCCAGAAGATGAGCGACGACCCCCAACACGATGCCGCCTCGAGCCCGACCGATGAGTTCGCTCCTCGCCGCCCGGACGCGGGCCTCGGCCTCGACTCGGCGGCGCTGCTGCGCCGCTACCTGCGCGAGATCGCGCCGCTGCCCACGTTGACGCGCGACCAGGAGGGAGCGCTCGCGCGCGCGCTCGAGCGCGAGACGGCGGCGTGGGCCGCGGCGGTGCGCGCGATTCCGTTCGCTGCGCGGTTCGTGGTGGAGCGGTGGCGCAGGATCCGCGACGAGGCGCGGGTGACGGCCACGCTCTCCGCGCTCCACCGCGACGGGAGCGGGCAGGACTACAGCGGGCGGATCGACGCGGCCCTCGCGCGGGTCGAGCGCGCACTCCGGCGATTCGACGCCGCGGCCGCCGGGACCGGGGCCGCCCCGGCTGGACCTCGGCTGCTGGCGCTTCGCCGGTCGCTCGCCCGCTCGCTCGCCGCGGCGGACGTGTCGCTCGAGATCGCGCGCGAGGCGCACGTCGAGCTCTGCCGCCGGGTCGCGGAGCTGGAGGGCGCGCGCGCGTCCGCACTGCGCGCCGCCCTCGAGCGCGAGGCGGGCCTTTCCGTCCGCGAGCTGAGGCCGGCGGTGCGCGAGCTGGACGCGCTCCACGCGGCGCTATCGCGCACCAAGAACACGTTCGTGCGTCACAACCTGAAGCTCGTCGTCGCCGTGGCCAAGGACTTCCGCGGCATGGGCATCTCGTTCCTCGACCTGATCCAGGAGGGGAACCTCGGCCTCATCCGCGCGGTGGAGAAGTTCGATCATCGCCGTGGCTTCAAGTTCTCCACCTACGCAGTCTGGTGGATCCGTCAGTCGTTCATCCGGGTGGTGCAGAACCACTCGCGGACCGTGCGGCTCCCCTCCCACGTCTACGACCTCATGCTCCGCTACGAGCGCGCGAACCGGAGCCTCGCCCGCAGGTTCGGCCGCGATCCGTCGCCGACCGAGCTGCGCGAGGCGCTCGGGATCGACTCCGAGGAGATGGACCTGCTGCTCGAGGTCCGGCAGAAGACGATCTCGATGGAGGCACTGGTGCCCGGCACGGAGTCGAAGCGCGTGAAGGACGCGTTGCCCGACCCGCGCGCCGACCGCCCGGGCCTCGCCCTCGATGGAGTGAAGCTGCAGCGGGAGCTGGAGGCGCTCCTCGGGGGGCTCGACACGCGGGAGCAGAAGGTCCTCATCTGGCGCTTCGGGCTGCGCGGCGAGGAGGACCACACCCTCCAGGAGATCGGCGAGAAGCTCGGGATCTCCCGGGAGCGCGTCCGCCAGATCGAGGCCGGCGCGCTCTCGAAGCTGCGCCCCACGGTCGCCCAGCTCGGGCTCCGCACGCTGGTCGAGGCGCCGGACCACGAGCCGGGCGTCACCGGGACGCGTTACGCGGCCACGGCAGGGCACGCGTGAGCGCCCCCGGCCGGTCGGACGGTTCACTGGCTATGCTGGAGGGCGTGAGCGTGCCCCGGAGGTTGCCGGCGGAGCGCGCGGCCACGTGGGGCCGCCGCGTGCTGACCATCTCCGGTGTGACGCTCGCCTGGCTCGCCGTGCTCGGCTCGCTCCCCATGCTGCTTCCGCTGGCGGCGCTCCACGACGTCCTGCGACGCACGCGCTTCACCGCGTCGCGCGTGGCGCTGTTCGTCGCGCTCTTCCTCACTTGCGAGGCGGTCGGCCTCGCCGCCGCGAGCTTCCTCTTCCTGTACGAAGCGCTCGCGCGCCCCGTGGGCCGCGCGCGCGCCCGCGCGGACGATCGCTTCCATGCGCTCGAGCGGCGCTGGGCGGAGGCGATCTTCCGGGGCGCGCAGGCGATCTTCGGCTTCCGCGTCGTCCTGGAGCCGGGCAGCGACACGGGCCTCGGCCCGATGCTCGCGTTCGTGAGGCACGCGAGCATGGGCGACACCCTGCTCCCGGTGGTGCTGCTGACGCCGCGCGGTCTGCGACTCCGGTACGTGCTCAAGCACGAGCTCCGTTTCGACCCGTGCATGGACGTCGTGGGGCATCGGCTTCCCAACACGTTCGTGCGTCGGGGCTCGGGGGACGCTCCGCGCGAGATCGCGGACATCGCACGCCTCGCCGAGGGGCTGGGTCCGCGTGACGCCGTCGTGATCTACCCGGAGGGAACGCGGTTCACGCAGGCCAAGCGCGAGCGCGTCCTCGCCAAGCTCGAGGCGGCGGGCGACCCGGAGGCGGCTGCGCGCGCCCGCCGCCTGTCCAACGTCCTCCCGCCGCACCTCGGCGGTCCCCTCGGCCTGCTGGAGCGGAGCACGGCGGCGGACGTCGTGTTCCTGGCGCATGCGGGCTTCGAGGGCATCGCGACGTTCTGGGACCTCTGGGCCGGGGCGCTCGTGGGCGCGACGATCCGGGTCGGGATGTGGCGCGTGCCGTTCGCGGAGATCCCCAAGGACCGGGAGGGCCGCATCGAGTGGCTCCACGCGAACTGGCGCCGGATGGACGCCTGGGTGGGCGCGCAGCATGCGGACCCGAAGGTCGGATGGCAGCCTTCCTGAACGTCCTGCCCGTCACGGCCGCGGCGCTCGTCGCCGGCTTCCTCGTGGTCTGGGCGATCTCGGTGGCGAGGCGAGACGCCAGCATCGTCGACATCCTGTGGGGTCTCGGCTTCGTCCTCGTCGCCGGCGCGGCCTTCGCGGCGGGCGGGCCCTCTACGCCGCGCGCCCGGCTCGCGCTGCTGCTCACCGGGCTCTGGGGCGTGCGTCTCGCCGGCTATCTCGCCTGGCGCAACCACGGCCAGGGCGAGGACTTCCGCTATCGCGCGATGCGCAAGCGTCACGGCGACCGGTTTCCAGTCGTGAGTCTCTACAGCGTGTTCGGGCTCCAGGCCGCGCTGTGCTGGCTGATCTCCTGGCCCGTCCAGGCCGCGATCGCGTCCCCCGGTCCGGCTGCTTGGACCGCGCTCGACGGGGTCGGCGTTGCGCTCTTCGTCGTGGGCTTCGTCTTCGAGAGCGTGGGTGACCTGCAGCTCGCGCGCTTCAAGGCCGATCCCGCAAATCGCGGCCGCGTGATGGACCGGGGGCTCTGGGCGTGGACGCGCCATCCGAACTACTTCGGCGACGCCGTCGTCTGGTGGGGGCTCTTCGCGCTCGCACTCTCGACGCCGGCGGGCTGGATCACGCTGCCCGCCCCGGCGCTGATGACCTTCCTGCTGCTCCGGGTATCCGGGGTGGCGCTCCTCGAGCGCTCGCTCCGGAAGACGCGACCGGGGTACGCGGACTACGTGGCGCGCACGAGCGCGTTCGTGCCGCTCCCGCCGCGCCGCCGGAGCTGAAGGCCTTCGCTCGGGTGCCGGGGGCTCAGCCGTCGAACAGCTCTTCGAGCGCGGGCCAGTCGATCGCGCTCTGCGCGGCGAACGCGCGGAGGAGAAGCTCGCGATCGGAGGCGTCCTCGCCCTTCCGGAAGGTCGCCACGGCCTTCGCGAGCACGTCCGCCGGAGGCGACGCCGGCGCGTCCCCCTTCAATGCGCCGTCTTCGTGCTCGAGCCCGATGATGTCGAGCCACTCGATCAGGAGCGGCTTCTTGCACTGGAGGAAGTAGACGGCGAGCAGCTCCTCGGCGAGGTCGCTCGCCGCCACGCGGGACAGCGTGCGGCGCACGGCGTCGGCGCGCTTCTCGAACGGCTGGCGCATCAGGAAGACGGGCCGCGCGCGGAGGGCCGCGCTCGCGATCGCCACGGCCTGCACGAAGGCGCCCGGCGACGCGTCGGCGATCGCCTTCAGCACCTCGCGCGCCCGCTCGGGCGGAAGCGATGCGAACACCTGGTACGAACGCATGGCGCCGTTGTCTAGCACGGCGCCGCGGGTCCGTCGCGGTCTACGACCGCGGGTCCGTCGCGATCCACGACCGCGATTGCTCGTGCTCGCCCCCGGGCCGGCCGAACGGCGGCGGGGACGTCACGACGGCGCGCAGGCCGCGGTCGTAGGTGAAGAAGTTCCAAGCCCAGTTCAGCAGGACGGACGCCCGGTTGCGGAATCCGACGAGGAAGACGATGTGGACGAGCAGCCACGCCCACCACGCCAGCCGGCCGGAGAGCTGGAGCCCGACGACGTGGGCCACCGCGCGGTTGCGGCCGATCGTCGCCATCGAGCCGCGATCGTGATAGCGGAAGGGGAACGGCGGGTGCCCCCGCAGCCGGCGGAGCACGTTCGTGGCGGCCGTCTCGCCCTGCTGCATGGCGACCGGCGCCACCTGCGGAAGCGTCTCCGCACCCTCCACGAGGGCGAGGTCGCCGATCACATACACATCTGGGTGTGTGGCGACCTCGAGCGTGGCCGCGACCGGGATCCGGCCCGCGCGCCCCGCCGCCAGGCCGAGCCATTCCCCGAGCCGCTCGCCCCGCACGCCCGCCGCCCACACCACGGTGCGGGCGGGAATGTGCTCGCCGCCCCGCAGCCACACGCCCTCCGCGCCGACGCGCTCGACCTGCGCGGAGAACCGGACCTCGACACCCAGCTCGGTCACCTGTTCGAGCGCGCGCTTGCGCAGCCGCTCGGGCATGCCGCCGAGGAGCGCATCCCGCCCCTCGAGCAACAGGACGCGAATCTCCGGTGCGAGCCCGGGGAAGTCGTGGGGCGCGACGTGGCGCTTCAGCTCGGCGAGCGCGCCCGCCAGCTCGACGCCGGTCGGGCCGCCGCCCACGACGACGAAGCCCAGCAGCTCGCGCCTGCGCTCGGGATCGTCGGTCGCATCGGCGAGCTCGAGACAGGAGAGGGCGCGGTTGCGCACGGCGAGCGCGTCCTCGAGGTCGTGCAAGCCGAGCGCGTACCGGTCGACGCTCTCGTTGCCCCACGTCTCGGTGCGGCTCCCACCTGCGAGGATCAGGTGGTCGAACGGGACGCGCGCGCCGTCGTCGAGCTCGACGAAGCGGGCGGCGAAGTCGGCACCGCGCACCTCCCCGAGCCGGAACCTCGCGTTCGGAACGCGCCGAAGGATCGAGCGCACGGCGTGCGCGACGTCCTGGGACGTGAGCCCCGACGTCGCGACCTGGTAGAGCAGCGGGAGGAACGCATGGTAGTTGTGACGGTCGATCAGGGTGACGTCGACGGGCGCACGCCGCAGGGTCCGCGCGGCCGCCAGGCCGCCGAATCCCGCTCCGACGATCACGACGTGCGGGCGGGTCACCGCTCGGGGGCCGCCCGCGTGAGCGCGCGGCTCGCGTGGCCCTCCGCGGTCGCAGCGACGGGGGCGAGCACGGTCTCGCGTACGACGAGCGTCCAGAGCAGCACGAGCCCGGCCGCCGCCGCGGAGTGCAGCGCGGTGACCTCGACGGGAAGGCGCAGCAGGACGTTCGCCACGCCGAGCGCGAGCTGCGCGAGCCCGAGCGCCACCGCGAAGGCGGCGAGCTTCGCGATCCGCGGTGCGCCGCGCGCGAGCGCGGCGCACGCCGCCAGCGCCGCGAAGAGGGCATAGGCGTTCGTGCGGTGCGCGAGCTGCAGGCCGAACGCGCCGTCCCAGGATGGGTAGAAGACGCCCCCTTCGCAGGCCGGCCAGTCGGGGCAGACGAGACCTGCGTAGTGGGAGGACACGAGGCCGCCGAGCGCGACCTGGAGCACGAGCAGCGCCGCCGCCGTCAGCACGCCCCAGCGGACGCGGCGGGCGATCGGCGCCCGCGCGGGCGGTGTCGCGGCTTCGGCGAGGCGTCGCGCGGTCACCAGGACGGCGGCGGCGAATGCGTTGCCGGTGAGGAGGTGCGCGGTGACCGTCCACGCTGCGAGGAGGTGGAGCACCGTGAGCCCGCCGAGCACGACCTGCGTGGCGAGCAGCGCCGCGGCCAGCGCGAGCCAGCGGCCGACGAGGGAGCGCGTCGCGGGATCCCGCAGCGTGGCGGCCGCGAGCACCGCGAACACGACCGAGACCGAGCCCGCCAGGAGCCGGTGACCCCATTCGAAGGCGACGTGGAAGTCGAACCGCGGCACCAGCTCGCCGAAGCAGAGCGGCCAGTCGGGGCACGCGAGGCCGGCGCCGTGCGCGCGCACGAGCGCGCCGAGCACGATGAGGCCGAACGTCAGCGCCGCGAGGGCGGCGTAGCCCCGGGCCAGGAGGTGCAGGCGATGCAGCGCGCGGCCGTCCGTCCGTCCGTCCGTTGCCTGCTCCGCGCGCACGCGAGAACGGTAGGAGACGCGCCGAGGGGGCGCTCGCTCGCCACCCCGCGGCCCGTTACGCTTTGGTGCGAGCGAGCGGCGCGACCGGCGTGGCGCTTGCGCTACAGCCCGGCCCGCGACGCGACGATAGGTGGGGCATGACGCTGCTGCGACGGACGCCTCTCGCGCAGGACGACCCGCGACGGCTGCGCGAGCTGCTGGAGCGGTGCTGCGATCTCGCGAACGAGCACACGCTCCCCTCCGTGGTGGTGGGCGTCGCGGGAGTCGAGGGCGACCTCCTGTTTCCGGAGCTCGTCGACTACATCGAGAGCGCGCTGCGCGTCGAAGACGCGGTGTTCCGCATGACCCGTGAGCGCGCCGTGCTCTTCGTCGCCGACGTGGACCGCGGCCGCGCGCTGGAGATCGTCGAGCGTCTGCTCGCGGATTTCCGCGAGCGCTTCCCCACGGCGCGCGCCCCGGACGTGAGCCTCGGCTTCTACCAGGTCGCCCCGGGCATGCAGCGTCCCGCGCTGAAGGAAGTGCTCCCCGCGGTGTTCGATCCGGTCGGATCCGCCGTCCGGAACTGACACCGCGCGCGGGCGCTAGAGCTCCTCCGCCAGGGCGCTCTCCAGCGACGGGTGCTCGAATCCGAACCCCGCAGCGAGCGCACGCCGCGGCACGCAGCGGCGGCTGCCGAGCACCTCGAGCGCGAGGTCTCCGAGCGCCGCGCGCAACACGAACGCCGGCACCCGCAGGAACGCCGGGCGGCGCAGGCGGCGTGCGATCGCCGCGATGAGGTCCGCGTTGCGGGCTGGGGCGGGTGCGACCGCGTTCACCGGCCCGGCGAGCGCCGCGTCGTCGAGCGCGCGCAGGATCAGACCGACCAGGTCGTCGAGCTGGATCCACGGCACCCACTGGCGGCCGTCGCCGAGGGGCCCACCCAGCCCGAATCGCACCGGAAGCGCCATCTGCGGGAGCGCGCCGCCCTCGCGGGCGAGCACGATCCCGATCCGCGGGCTCACCACCCGCACACCGAGCGGTGTTGCCATCGAGGCTGCCGCCTCCCACGCGACGCACACCTCGGCCAGGAAGCCGTCGCCCGGCGGCTGGTCCTCGTCGAGCTCCCGTTCGCCGCGGTCCCCGTAGTACCCGACCGCGGACGCGCACACGAGGGTGCGCGGCCGCGCCGCCGGCTCGAGCGCGGCGAGCGTCTCGACGAGCGCCTCGGTCGAGCGCACGCGGCTCTCGCGGATGCGGGCGCGCCGCGCGCCCGAGAGGATGCCCCCGAAGACCGGCTCGCCCGCGAGGTGGACCACCGCCGAGGCGCCGGCGAGCGCGTCCGGAGGCGGATGCACGCCGTCCCAGGCGACGGGATCGACGGCGGGCCCGCGGCGGGTCGCGCCGCCGGGGAGGCGTGCGCGCCCCGGATCGCGCGTCAGCGCGCGCACGCCGCGTCCCGCGCGGAGCAGGGCGGGGAGCAGGCGGCCGCCGACGAGGCCCGTGGCGCCGCTCACGACGACCGGACCCGTTTCGGGCGCGCTCACCGGCGGCGCCGCGCTACTTCGGCGCCATCCGCAGCGCGCCGTCGAGCCGGATGGTCTCACCGTTCAGCATGGGGTTCTCGACGATGTGGCAGGCGAGGGCGGCGTACTCCGCGGGATCGCCGAGCCGCGAGGGAAACGGGACGGTGTCACCGAGCGCCTTCAGCGCCGGCTCCGGCATCATCATGAGCATCGGCGTGCGGAAGAGACCGGGCGCGATCGTCATGACGCGGATCCCGGTCTTCGAGAGGTCGCGGGCGATCGGCAGCGTCATCGAGACGACCCCGCCCTTCGAGGCCGAGTAGGCGGCCTGCCCGATCTGGCCGTCGAAGGCCGCGACCGAGGCCGTGTTCACGACGACGCCCCGCTCGCCGCCGGCGTTCGGCGCGTTCTTCGCCATCCGTGCGGCGGCGAGCCGGATGACGTTGAAGGTTCCGATCAGGTTCACCTGGATCGTGCGCGTGAACCAGCCGAGATCGAACGGGCGGCCGTCCTTGTCGACGGTGCGGCCAGCGGTTCCGATGCCCGCGCAGTTCACGGCGACCTGGAGGCCGCCGAGCCCGGACACGGCGCGATCGAGCGCCGACTCGACCTGCTCGGGGCTCGACACGTCGGCAGGCGTGAAGAGCGCCTGCCCGCCGAGCGACCTTGCGACGTCCGCCCCCTTCGACTTCTCGAGATCCAGGATCGCGACCCGCGCGCCGCGCGCCGCGAGCGCCCGCGCGGTGGCCTCCCCGAGGCCCGAGCCGCCTCCGGTGACCACAGCTCCGATGCCTTCGATCTCCATGCGTCCCTCCTGCGTGTTCCAGGGTCACGGTAGCAGCGGCGTCGTCGCATGCTGGAGGCGCCGCGCTCCGCGCCGGGCTCAGGGAGCGGTCAGCTTCCGCACGTACGGCTCCTCGCGCGTGATCTTCACGAGCTCGCTGCCCGCGAAGCGCTGATTGGCGAAGACCCCGTTGTAGACCGCGGTGGTCTCGAGGTCCCACGCGTTGTGGGTTCGTCGATCGAGGCTCGCGATGTCTTCGCCAGCGTTCGCCTTGACGACACGAAGATGCGTCGATCGGATCGCAGCCCTCTCCTCGTCCGTGATCGGTCCGAAGCTCCGTATCGTGCTCTGGAACGCGGCCGCGCTCGAGGCCGCCGCGAACGGCGGCGCGAAACCGGTGATCACGTAGGTCGCGCCGGCGAACGGGATGAAGACCACGGTCGCGACGAGCGCTCCGCCGCGCCCGCCGACCGAGAGGCGGAGGCGCCACGCATCGACGCCTCCGACCTTCACGGGGCCGGCCTCCTGGACGTCGATCGGCTGATCCTCGCGCTCCTTCGCGAGCCAGGCCTCCGCCGCGGCCTGCGCGGAGTCGGCCGGCGGCGCGCCCGCGAGGAACACCACGGCGTCGCCGCGCGGCGAGGTCGCGCCCACCATCTGGTTCGTGTTCTGCTGGGCCCAGCCCGGCGGGAATCGGAGCTGGAACCCGAGGTCGGGGTGCACGAACCGGTCGCCGAGGAAGACGCCGCTCTCGGGCCGTTGCCCGACGGGAAGGCCGTCGAGGTGCCGGAGCAGCGCGGCGCGCGTGTCCCCGAGCGTCTCGTCGCGCTTCGAGCGGATCTCTCGCGCGCGCACCGCCGTGGTGGCGACGCGCTCCTCGGTACCCGGATGCGAATCGTAGAAGCCGGGCGATCGCCCGCTGCCCGTCTGGAGGCGCTCCGCCTGGAGCAGCGCGGTCAGGAAGGTCGACATCGCGGCCGGGTCGTAGCCCGCGGCGGCGCACAGGAGCTGCCCTCCCTGGTCGGCGTCACGCTCCATGTCGCGGCTGTAGGCCGCCATCTGAGCCGCGCGCACCCAGGGCATCGTGAGCGGGTTCCCGCCCTCGCCGACCGCCTGCTGCGCTGCGGCGTGCCGGTGCGCGGCGTGGGTGATCTCGTGTCCGATCACGCACGCGAGCTCGTCCTCGGTGTTCGCGAGCGCGAGCAGGCCGCGCGATACGAAGATGTATCCGCCGGGCAGCGTGAACGCGTTCGGCTCGACCTGGTCGACCACCTCGAACTGGTAGTCGAAGCCGCGCGTGGGCACTCCGCGCAGCAGCTTCTTCCCGATGCCCTGGACGTAGGCGTCGAGCTGCGGATCCTGCAGGAGGCCCACCTGCGCAGCGACCTCCTGGCTGGCCTCCTTGCCCGCGCGCGCGTCGTCGTACTCGGTCATCAGCACCGTACGCTTCGGCGGCCCCTTCGCCTTGGGGGGGCCGCTGCACGAAGTGAGCGCGAGCGCTGCGGCGCAGACGAGGAGAGGGAAGGGAGAGCGACGGCGGCCGGTGGACATGCGGCGTCAGGGAAGCTCGGACACCCAGGGCCCGTCGGAGAACCAGTGCGCTTTCAGCTGGCTGAGCACACCGGTGTACTCGAGCGTGTCGAGGTAGTTGTCGACGAGGTTCACGAGCAGCGGCGAGTCCGGCGGGAGCGCGATGCCGAGCGGTTCGATCGTGAGCGGCGTCGCGATCGCGGCGAGCCCCGCGTTCGGATAGCGCAGGACCGTCAGGAGACAGACGGGATAGTCGGCGACCAGGCCGTCCACCTTGCCGTCCAGCACCTGCTTCACCCCCGTGTCGTAGTCCGGCACGGGAACGAGCTTCGTGTGCGGCAGCAGCGCCGTCACGAAGGCCTCGCTGGTCGAGGCCGCGAGCGCCGCGTAGCTGCGGCCCGGCTGGTCGAGGGCCGCGACCGTCCGGGCGTTCGCAATCTCGGCCGACTTCGAGAGGACCGACTTCCCGGAGACGAAATACGGCCCTGCGAACGCGACGCGCGCGTTGCGCTCGGGCGTGATCGACAGCCCCGAGATCACGAGGTCCACGTCGCCCCGCTCCAGCGCGGGAAGGAGGTCCGCGAAGGGCCTCTCGACGAGCCGGAGCTGGAGCCCCATGGAGCTCGCGAGCGTCGTCACGATGTCCACCTCGAATCCCACCGTCTCGCCGCGCTTGTTCCGCATGTTGAGCGGCGGCTGGTCGCCCGTGAGGCCGACGCGGAGCTCCCCGGCGTCGATGATGCGCTGCAGCCGATCCGGCGCTGCCGGGCGCGCGCCGCCGCTCGCGCCGGACAGCGACTGGCACGAGGCGAGCCCCAGCGCGAGCGCGCCGAGGAGCAGGCGGGAAAGGGTGCGCATCGCGTGGGATCTCCATGGCTCCGGGGCGTAGTGGCGAGGGGTGTAGCACGCTCGGCGTTCCCGCAGAGCACGCTCGGCGTTCCTGCCGGCCCTCGGGCCAATCAGTCCCCGGCTTCGAGCGCCGCGGCCAGCCGGCGCGCGACCGGTCCCGGCACCGCGCCGCCGAGCGGGGCGCCGTCGAGGTGTCCGGCGGCGACGGCGCCGCGCACGGCGTTCGCGAGCACGAGCTCGCGCAGCGCCCCCAGCTCGGCGGAGGAGACGTCGCGCTCGGCGATCCCGGGCTCGCGCTCGAGCAGGACCTCGCGCGCGATGCTCGCCACGCCACCGCGGGAGAGCGGCGGCGTCACCAGGGCGCCGCTCTCCAGCACGGCGAAGGCGCACGTCCGAGCAGCCTCCACGAGGCGGCCAGCGCGGTCGAAGAGGAGCGCGTCATCGGCGCTCGCGGCGCGCGCGGCCTCGCGCGCGGCGGCGATCTCGGGATGGTGCGCAAGCTTCGCGCCGGGGTACGCGCCCCTGCCGGGGTGTGCGACACGGGCACGGATCACGGACCAGGTGGGGCGCGAGGCGCCGAGCGGGCGCGTCGTCCCTTCGAGGCGCAGCGCGCCGTCCTCGCGCCAGGCGTCGAGCCGCACGATCCCCGTCGCGGAACCGAAGGCCGCACGGCCGAGCTCGCCGATGCGCTCGAGGCACGCTTCGACGTCCACGGAGCCGAGGCCGGCGGCATGGGCGTCGCGGGCGAGTCGCCGTGCGTGACGCAGGCCGAAGCGGGCGCGGCCGCCCGCCCACAGGGCCGTGGTGTAGCAGCGACGAGCGTCCGGGCTCAGCGCTCCGCCACGGGGATCCACGAACGTTGCTTCTCGCCCACGTACACCTGCCGCGGCCGACCGATCTTGGTGTCATGATCCGCGTGCATCTCGGACCAGTGGGCGATCCACCCCGGGAGGCGGCCGATCGCGAAGATCACGGTGAACATGTTCGCCGGCGTCCCGATCGCGTTGTAGATCACGCCGGAGTAGAAGTCGACGTTCGGATAGAGCTTGCGCTCGATGAAGTACTCGTCCTTCAGCGCGATCTCCTCGAGCTCCTTCGCGATCTCGAGCAGCTTGTTGTTCACGCCGAGCTTCTGGAGCACGTCGTCGCAGGCCTGCTTGATGATCTTCATGCGCGGATCGAAGTTCTTGTAGATCCGGTGCCCGAAGCCCATCAGCCGGGCGGTGTCGTTCTTGTCCTTCGCACGATCCACGAACTCGCGCGCGGAGATCCCTTCGTCGCGGATCCGCTCGAGCATCTCGATCACGGCCTGATTGGCCCCCCCGTGCAGCGGGCCCCAGAGCGCGTTGATGCCCGCGGAGATCGCGGCGAAGAGGTTCGCGTTCGACGAGCCGACGAGGCGCACCGTGCTCGTCGAGCAGTTCTGCTCGTGGTCCGCGTGCAGGATCAGGAGCAGGTCGATCGCCTTCTCGATCACCGGGTCGACCGCGTACTCCTCGCACGGCGTAGCGAACATCATGTGCAGGAAGCTCCCGACGTACTCGAGCTCGTTCTTCGGGTACATGAACGGCTGGCCGATCGAGTGCTTGAAGGCGTACGCGGCGATGGTCGGGAGCTTCGCGATCAGCCGGTGCACCGAGATCTCGACCTGGCGCGGGTCGCGGTGATCGAGCTTGTCCGGGTAGAACGTCGCAAGCGCACCGACGGCGGCGGAGCAAGCGGCCATCGGGTGCGCGTCCTTGGGGAGCGCGCTGTAGAACCGCTTCATGTCCTCGTGCAGCATCGAGTGCCGCCGGATCGACTCCACGAAGCGATGGAGCTCCTGCCGTTGGGGCAGGTTTCCGTGGATCAGGAGGTAGGCCACCTCCAGGAACGTGCTCTTCTCCGCGAGCTCTTCGATCGGGATGCCGCGGTAGCGCAGGATGCCCTGGTCGCCGTCGATGAAGGTGATCGCGCTGCGGCAGGATCCCGTGTTCGCGTAGCCCGGATCGAGCGTGATGAGGCCGGTCGCGTCGCGGAGCTTGCGGATGTCGATCGCGCGCTCGCCTTCGCTGCCGGTGATCACCTCGAGGTCGAGCGTCTCGTCGCCCAGACGGAGCTGCGCCGGTCCTGACATGGGGGCCTCCTCCGCTGCAGTCTGGTGTCGTGCTGAACGAGGGCAGGTTAGCCGACGGCTGCCGCCCGGGACAGGCTTGCGGTCCGCCTTCAGCGCTGCGGCGCGTCCGCGGGAGCAGCCCGGTGCGTGACCACCACCAGTGCGCGGTCGCCGGCACGCGCGCGCGCTTCGACGCGAACCGGGATTGCGGCGGAGAGCGCGTCCAGCCTGCGTGCCTCCAGGACGACTGCGCCTCCGCCGGACTCCAGGAACGCACGCGCTTCGTCCGGCGAATCGAGCTCCGCGACGGGGCGCCCCGAGTAGTAGGCGATGCCGCCCGTCAGGGAGCGGCTCCCGAGGAGGCCGATCGGTGCGCCGTCGCGCGTGAGCGCGGCGGCCGCGCGCGCGATCGGCCGGGGCGACTTCTCGTCGTCGAGGCTCGGGTAGAGCCCGTGGAATACGCAGGCCAGCGCCATCCAGACCCATGCGACCGCGACTCCGAGGCGGGTCCATGCGAGGCGCTCGCGCTCCACACCATGGGGCGTCGGGGAGCGGGCCCCTGCCCGCCACCAGGCGAGCGCGGCCGCCAGCGTGCAGGCCACGAGCGCCGGGCCGAGCGCGCGCGGCAGCGCGACGTGCGCGGCGCGCGGCACGAACGTCAGCCAGATCCCCGCGCCGAGCGCCGCGGCGGCAACCACCCCCGCGGCGGCGACGAACGCGCGCGGCAGCGCTGCGCGCTCGCGGATCGCGAGCCCGAGCGCGTCGGCGGTCAGCAGTGCGGCGGGCGGGAGGGCGGGCAGGAGGTAGAGCCCCCGCTTGCCGCTCGAGAGCGAGAAGAAGAGGAACGGGACGGCGACCCACGTCAGCAGGAAGCGCCAGGCCCGGCGGCGCTCCGGGTCGCCCGCCGGAGCGAACACGCGGCGCCGGCCTGCCATGGCCACGATCGGCCAGGCGAGGGACCAGGGCAGGGCGTCGACCGGGAATTGGTAGAGGTAGTAGTAGAACGGGCGGGGATGCGAGGTGCCCTCCGCGACGCGGCCCCACAGGTTGTCGACCACCGCGCCCCGGAAGAAGCCCTCGGGAGCGAGCGCGAGCGCGGCTGCGATCCAGGCGAGCCCCGGCCCCAGCGACAGCAGTGGCGCCCACGGCGGGAACAGCCGTCGCAGGTCGCGCAGGCGCCCCTCGAGCCCGAGCCAGACGGCGATCACCGCGAGCGGGACCAGGAAGCCGACCGGGCCCTTCGTCAGCACGCCGAATCCGAGCGCGGCGTGCAGGAGCGCGACGTTCGCCCGGCGCGATCCGTCGCCGCGCTCGATACGCAGGAATGCGTAGAGCGCGAGGGTCTCGAACAACGTCAGCACGACGTCGAGCTGCACCCTTCGCGCGAGGTGCGCGAGTTCCTGCGAGGTGAGCAGCAGGAGCGCACCGAACAGCGCGATGCGCGCCGACAGGAGGCGCTCGCCGAGCACGAGCACGAGCGCGACGCACGCGATGCCGGCGAGCGCCGACGGCAGGCGCGCGGCGCCCTCGGTCACGCGGTCCGCGGGCGCTCCCACGAGCGCGGCGGCCCAGAAGTAGAGGGGCGGCTTCTGGTCGTAGGGGGCGCCGTTCAGATGGAGGAGCACGAGCCCGTCCGCCCCATGCACGAAGGAGCGCATCTCCTCGGCGACCTGTCCGTAGCGCGGCTCGTCGGGGGCCCAGAGCCCGAGGCGTCCGAGCCCCGGCAGGAGGAGCAGGGCGGCGGCGCCGAGCACGAGGAGCCGCTCTCGCACCCGGGGTCCTCCCTTCAACTCCAGGGCGGGGGACGGTACTCTCCCGCCGAAGGAGGCGCCCCATGAGCACGCCCCAGGCCGGAACCCCGGAGCACGAATTCGTAGCGCGGCTGCGTGAGGCGGTCGTGAAGCCGCTCGAGATCGCTCGATTCCTCGACTCGCTGTCGCATGGCGATCGGGTCCGGGCGATCCGTGCGGTGGGACGGCGCGAGCAGCGGCGGCTGTACGAGGCCGTTCGCGGCGCCGGGAGCGTGCGGCTCTCGGACCTCGTGCCGCCCGACGAGGCCGACCTCGCTCCCGTTCGACACTACGGGAAGAACACGCTGCCGCTCTTCACCCGGTTCGAGAAGCGTTTCTGCCGGCCGCGCGGTGCGGACCACGCGAAGCCCGGCGCGCTCTATGGCTTCAACTTCCAGACCATGTCGTTCGTGACGGGGCCCGGCTACTTCGTGGCGCGCGAGGACCCGTCCGCGCCCGAAGTGCTGATCGACTATCGTGAGCTCCCGCCCGAGCACCCCGCGGACTGGCCGGCGATCCGGCCGAACGACTCCGGCCCGGGCAAGCTCGTGTATGGGAACATGGTCGATACGCTTCGGCGTGTCTCCGAGCACGTCACGATCGGCTCCGCCGCGCGCGGGGGCAAGGACCTCGGGAGCTGGTTCCTCCTGTGTCGAGAGGCCTGACCTTCGCGCTCTGCGCCGCACTCGCGGTCCTCGCCCCGGCGGCGCACGCCACGGAGCGAACCACGCCCGCTCCGGAGATCGACGATCTCGCGCCGGGGGACGACCTCCAGCGCGTGCTCTCGTTCCTTCGCCATCCGGAGTCTGGTGTCGGCCGCGCACGCGTGCGGGTGCGCGTCTTGACCGCCGACGGCGTGCGGGAGCTGCGCCTCGACGGCACGGGCGCGGTGCCGCCCGCCGACGCGTATCTCGTCGACCTGACGCAGGAGTGCGACAACCGTTCCGCTTCGACCGGCGAGGCGCCCTTCACGTCCTGGCTCTTCCTTCCCGGGAACCGGCTCGCGGCATGGGACGTGCAGGTCTATGCGCCCGATTGCCAGCCCGAGCCCCGTCTCTTCGAGGCCTCGGACCACGACGTGATGCGGCGCGTGGGGCAGACGCTCTTCCGCCCGGCGCGCTCCGGGCGGTTCCGGTACGGGACGCTCGTCTACACGCAATGGGACGACGCCTTCGCCGCCCCCACGCGAGAGGCCACGCTGTCGCTCCTCAAGAAGCGCGCCCTCGAGCACCCGGGCAGCGGCCGCGCCCAGAACGCGCTCGCGGTCGGGCTGTACGCGGCCGGCGAACGCGATGCCGCGCTCGCGGCGCTGGCGCGCGCGGTGCAGCTCGCGCCGGACTGGGACGTGCCCCACGACAACCTCGCGATCGCGCATCGGCAGCGGGGCGATCTATCCGCCGCCGAGCGCGAGGCCCGTCTCGCCGAAGCGCTCCGCGCGCCGGCCGAGAGGAGCGGATCGCACCTCGCGGAGCCGCCGCGCAGCGGGCTGCGCGCACCATGACCTCGAGCGGCGCAGCGCCTCGCATCTCCGTCGTCGTCCCCGTACACGACGAGGTCGACAACCTCGAGCCGCTGCATCGGGAGCTGAGCCGGGCGCTGAAGGCGTTCGACGACGAGGTCGAGATCATCCTCGTCGACGACGGGAGCCGCGACGGCAGCCTCGAGAAGATGCGTGAGCTCCAGCGCCGGGATCCGCGCGTTCGCCCGGTCGTGCTCGACGGCAACCATGGCCAGACGGCCGCGCTCGACGCGGGCTTCCGGTCGGCGCGCGGGGAGGTCACCGTCATGCTCGACGCGGATCTCCAGAACGACCCCGCGGACATCCCGCGCCTCCTCGCGCTCCTCGACCGCGCGGACGTCGTGAACGGCGTGCGGGCCGAACGGCACGACTCGTGGGTGCGCAAGGTGTCCTCGCGGATCGGGAACGGCTTCCGGAACCGCATGACGCACGAGTCGGTCACCGACGTCGGCTGCTCGCTGCGCGCGATGCGCACCTCCTTCCTGCGAAACGTGAAGCTGTATCGCGGCATGCACCGCTTCCTGCCGACGCTCCTGCGCCTCGAGGGCGCCCGGGTGATCGAGGTGCCGGTGTCGCATCGGCCGCGCGCGTCGGGACGGTCGAAGTACGGAATCGGGAACCGGCTCTTCGTCGGCCTCGCCGACGTCTTCGCCGTGCGCTGGATGCAGAGCCGCGCGATCCGCTATCGGACCCGCGAGTGAACGCGCTGCGGCCGCGCCACGCGGTGTGGCTCGCGGCGGCCCTGCTCCTCCCCACCCTCGGCCTGCGGAGCCTCTGGCCTCCGGACGAGACGCGCTACGCCGACGTCGCGCGCGGCATGCGCGCCCACGGCGACTTCGTCGTGCCCCGCCTCGACGGAGAGCTCTACGGCGAGAAGCCGCCGGTCTTCTTCTGGGCGATCGCCGCCGCGAACGCGGCCGGGGTCCCGCTCGGCGCCGCTCCGCGCCTGGTCTCGATCGCGTCGGGCGTCGCCACGGTGGCGCTCGTGCCGGGCATCGCCGCCGCCCTCGGGCTCGCGGCGCCGCTGGGAACGCGCGCGGCGCTCGTGCTCGCGACCACTCCCCTCTTCCTGGTGTACGCGCAGCTCGGCCTGCTCGACGCTGCGAGCACGTTCCTCGTCACCGGCGCGATCGCCGCGAAGCTCGCGCGCGCCGGGCGGCGCGGAGCGCGGCGGACCGCGTTCGCCGTGGTCGAGGGGCTCGTCCTCGGCGCGGCGCTGCTGACGAAGGGCCCCGTCCTGCTGCTCTTCCCGCTCGGCCTGCGCGTCGGCGCGGCGCTCGCTCCAGCCCTCTCCGGGCCGCGCGCGGCATCGGCGCGCGATTCGGCTCTGGCGCGCGCGGCATCGGCGCGCGAGTCAGGCTTGGCGCGCGAGTCGGGCCCGGGCCCCGACGCGAGCGATCTCGTGAGCCTGGGCATCGCGCTGACCGTCGCGCTGGCGTGGGTCGGCGCTGCGGCGGCGTCCGCGGGCGTGGACTACGCGCGGAGCATCACCATCGGTCAGGCGGTCCGGCGCATGGCGGGAGACGCGCCGCACCTCCGGCCGCCGGGGTTCCTGCTGGCCGTGACGGCGCTCGGGTTCCTGCCATGGACGCTCTTCGGTGTCGACCGGCTCGTGCGCGCTGCCGCAGCAGGAGGGCGCCGATCCGGCTGGCGTCCATGGCGTGGGATCGACGCGGGGACCGGCGCGCTCCTGGGTTGGCTCTTCCTCCCCCTCGCGCTGCTGTCGCTCCTCGCGACGCAGCAGCCCCACTACGCGCTCCCGGGGCTGCCGGCTGCGGCGCTCCTGGTTGCGCCGTCGCTCGAAGCGGCGCCCGTGTGGATCCGGCGGACCCTCGCGGGTCTCGGCGTGGGGCTCGCGCTGCTCCTGCTCGCCGCATCGTTCGGCGCGGACGCGGTCTTCGCGACGGGCCCGCCGCCGCAGCCGGCGACCCGGGCCGCCCTGGCCGACCTCACGCTTCGTGCGATCGCAGCTTGCGCGGGCGGAGCGCTGCTCGCCCTCTCGCTGCGCCGGACGGCTGCGGGCGGACTCTGGCGGCGCGCCGCGGCGGGCTCCGCGGTGGCCTTTGCGGCCGTCGTCCTCCTCGTGTGGAGGATCGACCGCTACGTCGCCCCGTGGGCGCTGCTCGCAGACCCGCACGTGACGTGGGCCCCGCGGCTCGCCGCCGACGGCAGCCTCCGCACGTCGCTGCGCGTGGCGACGGGCCGGGACGACGTGGTCGGGGTCGGCGGCGACCTGGCCCGCCAGCTCGCCGCCGACCCCGGGCTCGTGGCGGTGTTGCGGGAGCCCGATCTCTCGCACGCCGGTGTCGAGGACGGAGAGCTGGAGGTGCTGGCGCGCGGCTTCAGCCGCGGCCACGTGGCCATCGCCGTCCGCGCGCGACCGGGGAGCGGGCGGCCCGACAGCGCAGCGGTGTCGGCGGAGGACGAAGCCGCTGCCCCTCCGCCCGGGTCGGAGCCTACCCGCCCGCCAACTTCACCGTGAACCCACGCGCCTCGAGCTCGGCGACCAGCACGTCGCGGTGGTCGCCCTGGATCTCGATCACGCCTTCCTTCGCCGATCCCCCCGTCCCGCACCGGCGCTTCAGCTCGGAGGCGAGCGCGCGCAGATCGTCCTGGGGCAGCGGAACACCCGCGATCGTCGTCACGGTCCTTCCGTTTCGTCCCTGCACCTCGCGCCGGACGCGCACGATGCCGTCGCCGCGCGGGGCGCGCGGTGACGCGCGGCAGGCGCACTGCGCCGCCGGCCGACCGCACGCCGGACACATGCGGCCGTGCGTGGTGGAGTAGACGGTGCGGCTGCGGTCTTCGCGCGACATGGGCGGATCGAGGGTAGGCGCTCGCCGGGCCATCCGCCGGACGTGAAGGCGCTGCCGGAGGTCTGCGCGCTCGTCAACCGGGCTCGCGCGCGCCGATCAGTCGCCGGTGGTCGACCATGATGCAGCGGTCCTGCACGACGCGGATGCCGGCCGCCGCGAGCCGCCCCGCGGCGGCGTCGTGGCGGATCCCGAGCTGGAGCCAGACGGCCCTGGGGCGGTGCACGAGCGCCAGGATCTCGTCGACGTGCTGCGGCACGTGCTGGGGCGCGCGAAACACGTCCACGAGATCCACCGGCTCGGACAGCGCCGTGAGGGACGCATGGACGCGTTCTCCGAGCACGCGTTCGAGCTTCGGGCTCACCGGCAGGATCCGATAGCCGTGTTGCTGCAGGTAGAGCGGCACGCGGTACGCGTCGTCGTGCTCGCCCGCCTTGATGCCGACCACGGCGATCGTGCGCGCCTGGGCGAGGATCTCGCGCAGCTCCTCGTCGTTCGTGGCTTCCGTCGCGACCGCCATCGCCGCACCCGACTCCTTCCGGCCGCCGTCTCGATTCCATGCCGACGCGCGCGCGCGGCTCGACATGCCCGAGTCCGCCCCCTACCGTACGCCGCCATGCCCGGATCTGCCCGCCGTGCGCGCGGCCTCGCGTCCCTCCTCCTCGTCGCGCTCGTCGCCGGGGGGCCGTCGATCGCAGCGCGCGCAGCGGGCTTCGACGATCCGGCGCTCCGCATGCAGACGACCGTCCTGCCGAACGGGCTCACCATCCTCACGCTCGTCGACCACAGCACTCCGGTCGTGTCGTTGCAGATGTGGGTCGAGGTCGGATCGCGCGACGAGACGCGCTACACGGGCATCGCCCACCTCTTCGAGCACATGATGTTCAAGGGCTCCCTCCACGTCGGGCCCGAGGAGCACGCCCGCATCCTCGAATCCCGCGGCGGGCGCGTGAACGCGTTCACGACGAACGAAGAGACGGTCTTTCACGAGGACGTCACGCCGGAGAACCTGCAGCTCGCGATCGAGCTCGAAGCGGAGCGCGTCGCGAACCTCGACATCAGCGAGGCGACGCTCACGAGCGAGCGCGAGGTCGTCCTCGAGGAACGGCGGCTCCGGACCGAGGACAGCCCGGACGGCCGGCTCTTCGAGGCCCTCCTCGCGACGACCTTCATTGCGCACCCGTATCGCTGGCCGGTGATCGGCTGGCGCAGCGACGTCGAAGCGGTCGACGTGGAAGCGTGTCGGCGCTTCTTCAAGACCTACTATTCGCCGAACAACATCGTGCTCGTGCTCGTCGGCGACTTCGACGAGGCCGAGGCGCTGCCCCAGGTCGAGCGCGCGTTCGGAGGCCTCGAGCCCGCGGCCGAGATCCCCCGCAATCCGACGAAGGAGCCCGCACAGAATGGAGAGCGGCGGTCGGACGTCCTGTTCGACGTGCGGAGCCCCACGGTCGCCGCGGCCTGGCACGCTCCGAAGGCGGGCCACCCCGACGGTCCTCCGCTCGACGTCGCGGGGCAGATCCTTTCCAGCGGGCGTTCGAGCCGGCTCTACCGGAAGCTCGTGTACCAGGAACAGCAGGCGCTGGCGGCCCAGGGCGGGTACTGGGAGCTGAAGGACGCCGGGCTCTTCTTCGCGTTCGCGAACGTGCGGCCCGGAGCTTCCACCGATCGCGTCGAGCAGCTGCTCTTCGACGAGGTCGAGAAGCTCCGCAACGGCGAGGTGTCGGCCGAGGAGCTCGCGAAGGCGAAGAAGCAGCTCGAGGTGGATCTCGTGTCCGGGCTCGCGACGACGCACGCGCTCGCCAACCGCCTCGGCAGCGACTACGTGACCTTCGGACGCGTCCGCACGATCGAGGAGCAGCTCACGGCCCTCGCTGCGGTGACGGCCGCCGACGTGCAGCGGGTCGCGCAGCAGTACCTCGGCCGCGAGCAGCGCTCGGTGGTGAGGCTCGTCCCGCTCGCCGACGAGGGCGGTCCGGTGAAGACGAAGGGCGGGAAGGGCGCGAAATCGGGCAACCGCGCCCGGCCGACCGACGCGAGGCGGAGCGGGGGATGAAGCGGGGCGGCATCGCGCTCGTGGGCGCCGGCCTCCTGGCCGCCGGCCTCTCCGTGGGATGCGCGTGGCTCGCGCCGAAGCCGGCCTGGGAGCTGCCGCCGCCGCCGGTCCGGGACGCGCCCGTGGTCGACGACGCCCGTCTCCACCGCGCGACGCTGTCGAACGGCCTCCACGTCATCGTGCTCGAGGACTTCCGCCTGCCGCGCGTCGCCGCGGGCGTCACGGTGCGGCGCGGCGCCGCGAGCGAGCCGCTCGACCGCGCGGGCCTCGCCACCTACACCGCGGAGCTGATGCAGCACGGGGCCGGGGAGCGCGACGCGCTCGCATTCGCCCGTGCGATCGACGATCTCGGCGCAACGTTCGACGTGAGCGCCGACTGGGACTCCATGAGCGCGATCGTGTCCGGATTGTCGCGCGATCTCGAGCCGCTGCTCGGGCTCCTCGCCGACGTCACGCTGCGGCCGCAGCTCGATCGGCGCGAGGGAGAACGCGCGCGCGCGGAGCAGCTCGCGGCCCTCGAGTCGCAGAAGGACGAGCCGGCGGCCCTCGCGCGCATCGAGTTCGCGAAGGTGCTGTACGACGGCCATCGCTTCGGCCTCCCCGTCGCCGGCGCGCCCGAGACGGTCGCGAAGCTCGACGCCGCGGCGGCACGCAGCTTCCATCGCGCGCTCTTCGTGCCCGGAAACGCGATCCTGTTCGTCGCCGGCGACGTGAAGGCCGACGAGTTCATGGCGCAGGCCGAGCGCACGTTCGGCGCATGGCCCGTGGGGCCGGTGCCGCCGATCCCGGACCCGCCGCCGAAGCTCGTGCCGCCCGCGCGCCGCGTCGTCGTGGTGGATCGCCCCGAGCTCGGCCAGGCGCAGATCGTGCTCGGCCACGAAGGCATCGACCGCCGCGACCCGCAGCGTTTCGCGGACGTGCTCATGAACAACGTGCTCGGCGGCGGCGGCTTCTCGTCGCGCCTCATGTCCAGCGTGCGCTCGGACGCGGGCCTCACCTACTCGGTCGGATCCGGCTTCTCGCTGCGCCGCGCGCCCGGTCCGTTCGCGGTGTCCACGTTCACGCGCGCGCCGGAGGGGCGGCGGGTGATCGACCTGGTGCTCGCGCAGCTCGAGAAGATGAAGGTGGATCCGCCGACCGCGGACGAGCTGGCCGACGCGAAGAGCCAGACCGTGGGCGGGTTCGCGCTCGGGCTCGAGACCTCGGAAGCGATCGTCGCGGCCCTCGTGGCCCTCGACGTGCAGGGGCTGCCGGACGATGCGCTGAACACCTACCGCGCGAGCATCCGGGCCGTCACCACCGGGGACACGGCGACCGCGGCGCGCGAGCGCCTCCATCCCGACCGCGCGGGCATCGTGCTCGTGGGGCCGGCCAGCGTCCTCGTCCCCGAGCTCGAGTCCCTGGGGCCGGTCGAGACGGTCAAGCCCTAGGCTCCCGCGACGGTCCTCCGTCCCGCCGGCCGCCCCGCGAGCCCCCTCCCTTGGGCCCTTGACGCCCGACCGGTCGGTCGGCTAAGAAAGTCCATGCCCGACCGATCGGTCTGCCGATGAGGAGCCCGATGGATCCGTCACGGCCCGCAGCCCGCCCGCCGAAGGCTCCGCTCGAGGGGCCCGGCTCCCGCGAGAAGATCCTGGACGTCGCGGAGGCCCTCTTCGCGCGACGCGGCTTCGCGGGCGTGGGCCTGCGCGAGGTGGCGGATCTGGTGGGACTCGGCAAGTCGTCCCTCTTCCATCACTTCCGCGGCAAGGTGCAGCTCTATCTCGAGGTCCTGCTCCGCGTGCTCGGCCGCATCGACGAGCGGATGCGCCCTGCGCTCGCAGCACCGGGCGCGCCGCTCGACCGGCTCGACCGGGGCCTCGACGCGCTGATCGACGCCCTCGCCGAGCACCCGGCCACCGCGCGCCTGCTGCTGCGCGGGCTGGTCGAGGACGAGGCCTTCCCCGCCGACCTCGGCCCGGAAGGGGACGATGTGGAGCGACGCATTGCCCAGCTCCTGGGCGGCATCGAAGGCCTGCTCCGGCAGGGCATCGAGCAGGGCGCGTTCCGCCGGGTCTCGATCCCCCACACCATGCAGACGTTGATCGGCGCGACGGTCTACCACTTCGCTTCGGGAGAGTTCGGCGAAGACCTGCTCGGCGGTCCGCTCCTCTCCGCGGACGAAGTGCGACGGCGCAAGGACGAAGTCAGGGCGCTTCTACACCACGGTCTCGCGGCCTGACGCCGCCGAGCCCCCCAGGAGAGAAACGATGAGCAAGCTGCTGCAGGAACACCGCAAGAAGTTCGGCGAATTCGAGGTGATCGACTTCGTGGACGAGGCCGAGATCCAGCGCCTCCGCGACGAGATCAACGTGTCGGTGCCCCTCACGCTGAGCTGGCAGTGGAACTACGGCAGCGAGGTCGCCGAGCTGCGCAACCTCTACGAGAAGGGCAAGGTCAACCAGTGGAACGCCGAGGTCGACCTCGACTGGGCGACGCCCGTCTCCAACGACGAGTTCGTGATCACGACCGAAGGCTCGATGATGGCCTCCATCCTCAAGCTCATGGGCAAGGACGAGGCGACGCAGAAGGCCGCCGCGTTCGACGAGCTGTCCTTCATCCTCTCGCAGCTGCTCCACGGCGAGCAGGCCGCTCTCCAGCTCTGCGGACAGCTCACGAACGCATGCGAGAAGATGGACGAGAAGTGGTACGCCGCGAGCCAGGTGACCGACGAAGCGCGCCACATCGAGGCGCTGTCGAAGTTCCTCCAGCGCAAGACGGGCACGATCTATCCGATCGGTGCGACGCTCAAGGTGCTCCTCGACCGCCTGCTCGAGGCCGACACCGTGCAGAAGAAGTGCCTCGGCATGCAGACCCTGTTCGAGGGCATGGCCGTCGGCATCATGGACCTGATGCGGTCGCAGTCGCTGAATCCGCTCCTCACGGACATGATCCGCCGCATCGAGCAGGACGAGGCGCGCCACGCGGCCTTCGGCGTCCTCATGATGCGCCGGGTGGTGAAGACGGCGGAGCGCGAGCAGAAGGACGAGATGGAGGACTTCGCGTTCGACATCCTCGAGGCGCTGAACGCCAACCAGCAGCTCGACATGCTCCGGCTGCTCGGTCCGAAGTACGGTCTCGATCCCGAGAACATCATCCGGCTCACGACGTCGCTGCCCAACTTCGCGGATCTGAACGCGCTGGCGTACATGCACACCGTGGTGCCGAACCTCGTCCGGCTCGGCCTCATCACGGACCGCACGCGCGATCAGTGGAAGAAGCTCGGCATGATGGTGGACGACCGGAAGGGGCTGTTCGAGCGGGTCGGATTCAAGCCCGATCCGGTGAACTAGCGCTCCGGTAGCGCGCGAGCGCGCCCGCGAGCTCCTGCTCCACCTCGGCCCGCAGCGCAGGCGGCTCGAGCACCTCGGCGCCCTCGCCGAACGAGAGCACCCACGTCCGGAGCTCGGCCGTGCCGCCGACGTGCATCTCCAGGAGCATCCGACCGCGCGGGAGGGGCGTCAGCACCTGGCTGTCGTGCCAGGTGTGCTCCTGCACGTACCCCGCCCAGCGCGGCTCGAACCGGATGCGCACGCGCACCGGGGGCTCGGCGATCACGCCGAACGCGCCCCCGATGTAGGCGTCGAAGTCGAAGCTCGCGGGCACCGCGAAGCGCCGCCCGGTCGACGCGAGGCTCTGGATGCGGTCGACGGCGAACGTACGGATCTCGTCCGAGCGGTGGTCGTGTCCGACGACGTAGAGCGCGCCGCTCCGGTACCAGACGCGGTAGGGATCGAGCTCGCGCGCCGACAGCTTGCCCGTGCTGCCGGTGCGGTAGCGCATCGACACCGAGCGCCGGGTGAGCACGGCGTCGTTCAGCTGCTGGATGGTGTCGCGGTAACGGGCGTAGCTCTTGTGCGGCCCCGGGAGCACGCGGAACGACTGCCCGAGACGGCCGAGGTAGGCAGCGAGTTCGGGCGACAGCCCCGCGCGGATCTTCCCGAGCGCCGAGCGGATCGAGTCGTGGAAGACGGTGCCCTCGAGCGTGCGGAGCAGGTCCTCGCTGAAGGCCAGCGCGAGGATCTCGTCGGGCGTGAAGGGCACGTCGCCGAGACGGAAGGTCTCGAGGAAGCGGTAGAAGACGCGGCCATCGCGCTTCTCGCTCACCACCGGGAAGCCAGCGTACTGGAGCGCATCGAGGTCGCGATACACGGTACGGCGTACGCAGGACAGCTCGTCGGCGAGCTCGTCGAGACCGATGCCGCCGCGGCTGCGCGCGAGACGCTGGATCAGGAGCCATTGGCGGGCGAGCTGATCGCCGCGCACTCAGTCCGACCCGGTCGCTTCGTCGGAGAAGAAGCGCATCAGGTCCTCTTCCCGCGCCCGCGCGTCCGCGAACCCCAGCTCCGCCGCCGGCGCGGAGTACGCCTGATCGAACAGCAGGTAGGAGAGGAGGTCGGCCTCGGATGCCGCCCCGCCCGAGCCGAGGACGCGCAGGAAGAGGCGGAGGAGCGGCGCCACCGAGGCCTCTCCGCGCTTCCCCTCGAGCACCTGGCCCGCGAGCGTGCCGAGCCCCAGCGACGGACGGATCACCAGGTCGTCGATCCGTCGGAAGCGCTGTCCGCGCTGCACCTCCGACACGTTGTTGAGTCGATCGAGGAAGTCCGGCCCGAAAGCGATCTCTCCGCTGCGGAGGATGTCGTTCACGAGGCGCATGCGAGCCAGGTCGGTGTCGATGTGGTCGAGCAGGAGCGCGTTCAGGACCTTGCCGAACATGAAGATCGGGTTCCCATACGCCTCCACCCGGCGCTCCGCGCCCGCGGCGTCCTCGTGGTCGCTGCCCTTGTTCGAGAGGCCGATCACGAGCACGCGGTCCGCCCCGAGGTAGACGGCGGGCATCAGGGGCGTGTTGAGCCGCAGGCCGCCGTCGGCGTAGTAGGTGCTGCCGACCCGTACGGCGGGGAACAGCACGGGGATCGCGGCGGAAGCGAGCGCATGGGAGGGCAGCAGCCGCGCGGGCTGCGGGATCACGCCCGGCTCGCGGGTCCAGCGCGGCACCCGCTGGTCCTTCGTCTCGACGAACACCACGGTCTTGCCCGTGATGACCTGCGTCGCGGCGACGCACACGGCGTGGATGCGCCCCTCGAGGACGTTCCGATGGATCGAGCGCCAGGGGATCGAGCGCTGCACGATCTCGCCGAGCCGCGTGGTGTCGAGGAGACCGTAGAGCCGCTCCGGCAGCTTACCCCGGGCGTGGTCGTTGCCGCGCAGCCGGAGGCCGAGCAGCCGGCCCGGAAGACGCAGGAGATCGCCCGTCGACAGCGGGAGCACCTGCTCGAGCTGGAAGCTCTTCCACGTCTCCGCGAGCCGGGCGCCCCTTCCCTGGGTCTGGTGCGCGGTCGCGGCCACGTAGCACGCGTGGATGGCGCCCACCGACGTACCCGACACGACGTGGAAGCGGATCGGGTGCCCGAGCCGGCGGGGCAGCTCGTCCAGGATGTAGTGGAGGACGCCCGCCTCGTAGGCGCCCCGCGCGCCGCCGCCGGAGAAGACGACCGCCCGAGCGGGAGGGGAGGGCGTCAGCTGACGCGCTCGACGTACTCGCTGGTGCGCGTGTCGACGCGGATCCGCTCACCTTCCTTCACGAAGAGCGGCACCTGCACGACGGCGCCCGTTTCGAGCGTGGCCGGCTTCGTCGCGCCCTGGGCGGTGTCCCCCTTCACGCCGGGGTCACACTGCTTGATGTCGTACTCGACGAAGGAGGGAAGCTCGAGATTGATGGGATTGCCGCGCCAGAAGAGCACCTCGACGTCGAGGTTCTCCTTCAGCCACTTGCGTGAGTCACCCACCTGCTTGGCCGAGAACGGAAATTGCTCGAACGACTCGGTGTCCATGAACACGAGGTCTTCGCCGTCCTGGTACAGGTACTGCATCTTGCGCTCTATCACGTCGGCTTCCTCGACCCGCTCGCCGGAGCGGAAGGTGCGATCGAGGACGCGGCCGGTCTTCAGGTTCTTGACCTTGGTGCGCACGAACGCGCCGCCCTTGCCGGGCTTCACGTGCTGGAAGTAGATCATCGTGAACGGCTCGCCGTCGAGCTCGATCTTGAGGCCGTTCCGGAACTGCGAAGTGTCGACCGACATGAAGCTCCCTGCTCCCGGATGGTCGGGCAGGATAGCCGAGGACGGGGCCCCGGCCAGACGGCGCGGGCGGGATCAGACGGGCGAGGTCTCGAGCTGGAGCCGGCCGTCGCCTGCGCGGCCGAGGCCCACGCGATGGGTCGGCCGGAAGCCGAGATCGCGCTGCACGCGGCGCGTGTCGAGCGTGAACCCGTAGCAGAGGTGCGGTCCCTCGACCGAGCTGCGCAGCTCGGGCTGACGCAGCACGCGCGCCGCGAAGGCCGCCGCGCGCAGCACGGACGCAGGGACGGGCACCGTCGGGCGCCGCGTCCAGCGTCCGAGCACCGACAGGGGGAGGTGCTCGGCGCCCGCCACGTTGTACACGCCGCTCGTGTCGCCGTGCACGGCCGCCTGGACCGCGAGCGCCACGTCCTTGTCGGCGACGACCGCGCACAGCGGGTCGAAGCCCAGCGGCCGGACGCGCGGCCCGCCCGGGCCCGCGAGCGCGGGATTCAGGTACACGAAGCCGCCCGAAGCCACGACCGTCGGCACGCGCAGCAGCACGACGCGCGCCCGGTCGCTCCCCACCTCGGCGTGGAAGATCATGTCGCAGTCGATCCACGACCGGATCTCGCCGGGCAGGTCGGGATCGAGGTTCAGCTCGCTCTCCTCCGACACGCGGTTGGCGTTGCCCGGCGCGAGCCGGTAGACGAACGCGCTCCCGACCACGACGAGCGAGTCCACCGAGCGTGCCTCGAGCGCGTGCTGGAGCACGAGCCGTGCCTCGGCGGTGCGCGGAGGGACGCCCGACACCAGCGGCATCACGGACCTCCGCGCCGCCGCTCCCGCGCCGGGGCCGTGCGACGGCACGTGGACCACGGTGTCGATCTCGGCCTCGCGGAAGAGCGCGGAGTGGAAGAGGTCCGCCACGGGACGGTGTTTGGCGAGATCGACGCGCTGATACGACATGCGCGGCGGCGAGCCGGCCAGGAAGCGGTCGAAGGCGCGCGGCGGGGGACCCGCGCCCGCCGCCAGGATCCGCCCGACCCGCGGATCGGGGAACAGCGTCTTGGTCACGCGGAGGCCGAGCGGCTCGTCCGCGTGCGTGATCAGCACGTTCGCCATCAACGGTGCCGATCCACCAGGAGCTGGACGGTGCGCCGGACCTGGTTCGCCAGGTACCGGACGAGACGCGCGTCCTCGGCGCCTTCGGGCCCGAAGCGCTCGTGGAAGTTCAGCGGCTCGCCGTACACGATCCGGTAGCGCACGGGGTACGGCAGCAGGCCCAGTGGACCCAGCCAGGGGAACGTGGGCGTGATCGGCACCGAAGGAAGGCCCAGCCGGCGGGCGAGCGGCTTCAGGTCGAACAGGATGGGCGCCTGGTCGTCGGTGCCGAGGAACGCCATCGGCACGATCGGCGCGCCCGACCGCAGCGACTGCTCCACGAATCCGACGTGGAACCGCTGGAGCCGGTAGCGCTGCGTCACCGGCTTGCGTATGCCTTCGACGCCCTCCGGGAAGACGAGTACGAGCTGACCGTCCTCGAGCAGGTCGGAGAAGTTCTCGCGCGTCCCCACCACCTGTCCGACGCGAGCGTAGAACACGTTCACCCACGGCAGCCGGCCTGCCCAACGATCCACGATCGCGCGGGCGAGGCGCGGCGGGTCGGTGTGCAGCAGCACGTCGAGGATGCCCATCGCCCCGTCGAACGGGAGGAGCCCGCCGTGGTTGGCGGCGAGGATCGCCGGCCCTTCGGCGGGCAGGTGCTCGTGCCCGTGGCTCTTCACGCGGAAGTAGAAGCGGTAGAGCGCGTGGAAGAACGGGAACGCGGTCTTCAGCGTGCCGGGCGAGAGCCCGTAGCGGTCGTAGGGGGCGTCCCCGTCGACCAGATGGCCGAGCGCGGCCAGCCGGCGCCGCTCGCCGTCGCCGATCAGGCGCTCGAGCAGGCCGTCGGCGGCTTCGAGCTCCACCTCGCCCAGGCGGGGCGTGGTCGCCCACGCCCGGCTCGGCGCCCTGCGCGGAGACGACACCTCGCGCAGCCGCGGCGCCGGCGGCGGCGCCGCGAGCGGGGGATTGCGGCGGGCGTGGACGCCGCCGCCGTGGAGCGCGTCCAGGCGTTCGAGGAAGGGATCGATCGTCGCGACGCTCTCGAACGGATCCGCGCCGAGGGCAGTGCGCGCGCCAGTGGCCGGCGAGACGACGTCTTCGCGCACGCCGTCCAGGTAGAGCGGCCCCTGGGGAAGCGCGGGGCCGAGGGGCGTCGTCACGCGCGCACCTCGCCTTCAGGGGCTCCGCGCAGCTCGAGCTCCTCCGCGAGCGCGGCCATCGCACGCGCCCCGCGATCCGCAGGTGCGTACTCGAAGATCGACAGCCCGCGCGACTGCGCCTCGTCGATCTTCACGTGGAAGCCGACCACGGTGTGCGCGATCTCCTTCGGAAAGCGCGCCTTCAGCCGCTCTAGCACCTCGTGGGCGAGGCGCGTGCGGCGATAGAAGGTGGGGACGACCATCGCGATGCGCAGCGTGGGATGTCCGTAGCGCAGCCGGATCGTCTGCACGCTGCGCGTGAGCTCGGCGCACCCGTCGAGCGCGAGGTACGTGAGGGGAACCGGCACGACCAGCTCCTCGGCGGCGCGCAGGACGTTCATGCCGAGGGGCCCGAAGGAGGGAGGCGCATCGAAGAACACGAAGTCGTAGCTTCCGACCTCGCGCGTCCGGCGCAGCGCGGCGTCGAGGCGCCCCGTGGGATCCGCGGCGACGTCCCCGCTCGCCGATCCCTCCCACGCGGGGAAGAGCGCCAGCGACTTGTTCGCCACGACGAGGTCCAGGCCGGGGATGCGCGTGTGCACGACCGGGAGCGCGCCGGTGAGCGCAGGCTTCCCGAGAGCGGACGGGATCGACGCGCCGCCTCGCGCCTCCGCGCGCTCCGGCGCAGGCCCATCGAGGGGATCGCCGAGCACGGAGTCGACGAGCAGCTCGATCGACGAGCGGCGGGAGCGGGCGACCTCGAGCCCGAACACCTTGCCGAGCTGGCCCTGCGGATCCATGTCGATCGCGAGGACGCGGCGGCCGCGCTCGAGCGCGAGGTAGGCGGCAAGGTTCGCGACGAGGGTGGTCTTCGCGCTCCCGCCCTTTTCGTTGATGAAGGCGATCCGACGCGGAATAGGCCACCCCTCAGCGGCGCTGGTCAGACGACGGATCGATCTCGGGGGGGACGAGATGGGCAGCGGCTCGAGGAAGCTCCAGAGGCAGCAACGATCGCGCTCGAACTAGGCGCCTGCCGCGCTTAGTACTCCCACGCCGACGGGGTGTCAACCGGACGAGACGCGAAAGCCTACGATTTACCCTTCGCTTCGTTCACCGCCTTCGTGAGCGCGGGCGCGATCTCGAAGAGATCGCCCACGACGCCGAGGTTCGCGACCTCGAAGATCGGCGCGTCCGCGTCCTTGTTGATGGCAATGATGTAGTTCGAGTTCTTCATGCCGACCAGGTGCTGGATCGCGCCCGAGATGCCCACCGCGATGTACAGCTTCGGTGTGACCGTCTGTCCCGACGAGCCCACCTGGTAGGCGTGCGGGAGCCAGCCGGCGTCGACGACCGGCCGGGAGGCGCCCATCGCGCCGCCGAGCGCGTCGGCCAGCGGCTGGATCACTTCCGGGAACTTCTCCGGCGCGCCGACGCCGCGTCCGCCCGAGACGATGATGTCGGCCTTCGAGAGATCCACGCCCGTCTTCTCGACCTTGCGGATCTCCACGAACCGGGTCTTCAGATCCGCCGCGGCGATCTCCACGGGGAGCGGCGTCACCTTGCCGTCGGCTGCGCCCGCGAACGGCGCCGTCGCGCCGGGCTGGAACGTCGCCACGATCGGCGCCGCGACCGGCGCGAAGCGTGCGTCGAGCTTGCCGTTGAACACGCGCCGCAGGAAGACCAACGAGCCCGACTCCTCGACGTTGAAGCAGTCGCTCACGTACGCCGCATCGAGCGCCGCGGCGACGCGAGGCGCCACGTCCCAGCCGATCGGGGTGTGCGAGAACATCACGAGGCTCGGCGCGCTCGCGGCCACCGCCGCGGCGACGGCCTTCTGGAGCGCGGAGGCGCTGTAGTTCGCGAGCAGGTCGTGATCCGCGAGGTAGACCTCGCCGCCCCCCTTCTTGGCCAGCTCCTCGGCAGCCGCCTGCGCGCTCTTGCCGGCGACGAGGCTCCGGACGTCCCAACCCTGCGCCTGCCCGATCCGGTGGGCGAAGCTCAGGAGCTCGAAGCTCGACTCTCGGATCTTCCCGTTCTGGATCTCGGCGACGACGAGAATGCTGGCCATACGCTCCCACCCGCCCCTGTCTCTCTGGGTTCGCGGTTCCTGAGGATCGGCTGCGGGCTAGAGGAGCCCGAGCTCCTTGATCTTGCCGACGAGCTTGCTCACCACCTCGTCCTTGCCGCCCGTGAGCATCTCCGCGCCCTTGCCCTTCGGCGGCGGATAGACCTTCTGGATCTTCACCTTGGCGGCGGCGGCGCCGACGCTGCCGGAGAGCCCGAGGTCGGCGACGGACTTCGTGTCGATCGGCTTCTTCTTCGCCGCCATGATGCCCTTGAGGGACGCATAGCGGACCTGGTTGATGCCGGTCTGCACGGAGAGCACGCTCGGACCGGAGAGCTCGACCACCTCGAGGGCGCCGCCCTCGAGCTCGCGCTCGGCGACGATGTGGCCGTTGCTCTTCGTCACCTTCATCACGCTGGTGGTGCTCGCGAACCCGAGGAGCTGGGCCAGCATCGGCGGCACGGCGGCGGAGTTGCCGTCGTCCGACATGAGGCCGGAGAGGATCAGATCGGGGCTCTCGGTCTTCGCGATCGCCGCGAGGATCTTGGCGGCGCCGAGCGCATCCGACGCGTCGGCCTCGGGGTCCTTCACGTGGACGGCCCGGTCCGCACCCATCCCGAGGGCGGTGCGGAGGGACTGCGTCACGCGGTCCGGTCCGATCGACACCACGACCACCTCGGCACCGCCGGCGTCCTTCATCCGAAGCGCCTCTTCGAGGGCGTAGGTGTCGTAGCTGTTGATCTCGAACTTGATGTTGTCTTCCTGGATCCACGCACCGTCGCTGCGCACGTCGAGGCGCGCGTCCTGGTGAGGGACCTGCTTCAGGCAGACCATGATCTTCATGTCGGTCGGGGCCTCCGGGAAGCGACGCGCCGGGTCCGGACGTCGCGGCTGGCTCGAGGGCGGGCGAACCCTAACCGACGGGGGAGGGCGTTTCAACCGCTCCGCGGCGGAAAGTGACTCCGATTCAGGGCGTTAGCGCCGAGAGGGTGCGGCTGGGGCCGGCGTGCCGCCGGTTCGGCATGCTTCGGGGCAGAAGCCGCAGAATTGCGACTCAAGCGGTTGATCGGTCTGGTATAAGGCGGCTGACGACACACCCGACGGGAGGTCCGACGATCCCATGGCCCATGCAATTCGCTCGCTGCTCGTGCTCACCGGCCTCCTTCTGTGGTTCGCGGCTCCGGGCGCCGTGCGGGCGGCCGACGATCGGCCGACGGAGCTCCCGTACCACACACCGGGCGAGGTCCCGGCGCTCGATGCAGCGGCGCTGGCCGCTCCGCGCAAGGTCGTGCTGATCGCCGACCAGGCGCTGCAGCCGCGCCTCGTCCAGCTGAGCGAGGGCGAGCACATCGCCTGGCTGAGCTACTCCAAGATCCCGTCGCAGATCGTCTTCGAGCGTGAGACGGCGAAGTCGATGGTCTGCCACAGCCTCGTGAACTTCTCGATCAAGGACGACGAGATCGTCTCCGGCGACATCCATGCGGGCGAGTTCGCGAGCTTCTGCCAGCTGAAGCCGGGCCGCTACAAGTACTTCGTGCGTCGCCCCGACCCCGGCACCAACGCGGCCTCCGCGGCCAAGCGGCTGGACGGAGAGATCATCGTGACGGCGAAGGCGCCCGCGGAAGCTCCGAAGAAGTAGCGCCCGCGCGGCGGCGGCTCAGGCTCCGACGAAGCCGAGGAATTGCTCGAGCGACGCGACCCGAAGGAACGGGTTGCGCCGCTTCTGTTCGCCCATCGTCGACGACGGGTCCGCCGAGTAGAGGTGGCCCGGGTAGAGCAGGGTGTCGTCGGGCAGCTGCTTCAGCGTCCCGTTCAGGCTGCGGTACATCGCCTCGGGATCGCTGCCCGGGAGATCGACGCGGCCGCAGCTCCCGAGGAAGAGCGTGTCGCCCGAGACGAGCCGGCCGGGCTCGCCCGCCTCCTCCACCAGGAAGCACTGGGAGCCGGGCGTGTGGCCCGGCGTGTGCAGGAGGCGGATGCGGATCTCTCCGATCGGCAGGACGTCGCCGGCGTCGTGCTTCACGAGGTCGCTCGCGGACGCACCGGTGACGCGCTGCACGCCCGCCGCCTCGTGGCTGTTCACGTGGATCGGCACGGGGCCGCGCGCGAGCAGGTGCGCCACGCCCTCGATCTCGTGGCCGAAGAGCGACCCCCCGACGTGGTCCTGGTGGTAGTGCGTCACGAGCGCGCCGACGACGCGCATGCCGTCGGCGGCCGCGCGGTCGAGCAGCGCGTCGACGCTCCAGGCGGGATCGACGAGGAGCGCCTCGCGCGCGCTGCGGCTGCCCACGAGGTAGGCGAAGTTCGCCATCTCGCCGACCGCTTCCTGTCGGAAGTAGAGATCGGAGCCGGCCATGGATCCTCCTTGGCCAGGCCGCTGCCCCCGGCTCAGACGATGCTCGCGGCGAGCAGTGCGGCGGCGAGCCCGATGGCGCACAGGACGGCCGCGCGCGTCGTGTCCACGCCGAGCGTCTCGCGCGTCCCCACCGTGAACGCGGCGAAGCCCGCCACCCACTTCACGAGCCAGGCGAGGCCTCCGAGCAACGGCAGCCACTCCACCGCGGTCAAGACGAACGGAAGGCTCGCGTAGGCCAGCGCCCGGAAGAGCCGGGCGAAGTCGCTCTCGTGTCCGAGCCCCACGGCCAGACCGTGGATGGCGACGAGCCACACGCCCCAGGTGACGAGCCAGGCGGCGCTCGCCGAGAATCCACCCGCGAGCCCTGCTGCGGGCAGGTGGCCGAGCCCCGCGGCGGCGGCCACGCCGAGGACGACACCCAGCGCCTGGCCGGTCGCTGCGCCGTCCTCGCCGACCTCCGCGTAGACGCTCGGCTCGAGCGCGACGGCGCGCACCAGGCGGTCCCGATCGGGCACGCCGGCGGCCACGCTACTCCCCGAGCACGCGGTGGATCCACGCGTCCACCAGCCCGATGATCTCGGTCCTCACCTCGGCGTCGGTCCGGCCCGTCTTGCGCGGCACCTTGAAGTGCTGGTCGCCCTCCGGCACGACGTGGAGCGCGGTCGGCGCGCCCACGCGCGTCAGGGTGCGGCGCAGCACGGCGACGTCGCAGGACTTGTCGCGCGTTCCCTGCAGAAAGAACATCGGGGAGACGATGCGGAAGAGGTGCTCGACGCGCACGTGCTTCGGGTCGCCCGGCGCGTAGAGCGGGTAGCCGAGGAAGATGAGGCCGTCGACGCGCAAGCCCGCCCGCGCGACGTCGGCGGCCACGCGCGCCCCGAGCCCCTTGCCCAGAACGAAGAGATGCGCCGGCGCGGCCGTGGGGTCGCGCGCGAGCGCGATCACGGCGGCGCGCAGCGCGCGTTCGAGCACGGCGGGCGGATCGGGCCGCTTCCGGCCCGCCTCGGCGAACGGGAAGTTGAAGCGCAACGTCAGGTACTTGCGCTCGGTGAGCGAGCGATGGAGCTCGACGAGGAGCGGATCCTCGGCGCTGCCGTTCGCGCCGTGCGCGAGCACGATTCCGACGCGGGAGCCCGTGGGCCACCATTCCGGCATCCCGATCACGGCCGAGACGGCGTCGAGGCCATCCACGTCCTCGCCGAGCGGGACCTTCACCTGCTCGAACCGCACCGACGGTTCCAACGCCGTCTCCCTCCGGGGCCCTGCCTTATACCACGAGTGGCGCCAGGCGGAGTAGATCCGCGCGGCCGAAGCGCCTACCCTCCGCTCCAACCCCTCGGAGCAGCGATGGAAAAGGTCCTCATCACCGGCATCTCCGGCGGCCAGGGGCGTCTCCTCGCCCGCCGCCTCCAGGAGACCTACGAGGTCTGCGGCGCGGACCGGGTGCCCTGGGACGGCCGGCCCCGGAGCGTCACGGTACACGTGGTCGATCTCCGCAAGAAGAAGTTCGAGGACGTGATCCGGACCGAGCTTCCGACCGCGGTCGTCCACATGGGCTTCATCCGCCACTTCCGCGGCGACGAGCGGACCCGACACGACGTGAACGTGCGCGGCACGAAGCAGCTGCTCGACCACTGCGCGCACTACGGCGTGCAGAAGCTCGTCATGCTCTCGAGCGGCTACGTGTACGGCGCGTTCCCCGAGAACCCGTTCTACATGGACGAGGACCAGCCGCTGTCCGCGAGCCGCTCCTACCCCGAGATCCGCGACCTCGTCGAGGCGGACACGCTGACCTCCGGATTCCTCTGGAAGTACCCCCACATCCGCACCTGCGTGCTCCGGCCGGTGAACGTGCTGGGATACTTCGTGCACTCGATGATCGGCGAGTACCTCCGGCAGCCGCGCGTCCCCACGATCATGGGCTTCGATCCGATGATGCAGTTCATCCACGAGGAGGACGTGTGCGAGGCGATCGCGCTCGCCCTCGAGCACGGGCTCCAGGGCGTCTTCAACGTGGCGGGGCCGGGGGCCGTGCCCCTGCATACCGCGATCCACGAGACGAACGGCACGGCGATCCCGCTCCCCGAGCCGCTGGTGCGCCCGATCTTCGCGCGTCTCTTCGCGTGGGGATTCTGGCCGTACCCCGTTGGCGCGCTCGACTACCTCAAGTATCCCGTGACGCTGTCGGGAAAGCGCTTCGTCGATGCGACCAACTTCCGGTGCCTGTTCGGCCTGGAAGAGATCTTCCAGAGCGTGAGACGCTGATGGCGCGCCGTCGCTCCGGGCTGCGCTCCGCGATCGGCGATCTCGCCGGCGCGCTGCTGCCGCTGCGCGCGCGCGAGCTCGACCGCGAGCTCGAAGAGCGCGTGAAGAAGATCCCGACGCGCCTCAACGAGTTCGGCTACGACCCCTACGGGTTCACTCCCGCGGTGGTCCGCAGCTCGGCGCTGCCGGCCGTGCTGCTCTACCGCTACTACTTCCGCGTCGAGACCCACGACATCTCGAACATCCCGGCCGGCCGCGTCCTGCTGATCGCGAACCACGCCGGGCAGCTGCCCTTCGACGGCCTGATGCTCTCGACGGCGGTGCTTCTCGAGGCGGAGCCGCCGCGCATCGTGCGGCCGATGGGCGAATACTGGATCCCGTCGATCCCCTGGTTCAACGTGCTGGCGCAGCGCGGGGGCGTGCTCGTCGGGACGCCACAGAACTGCGTCTCGATGCTCGAGGCGGGCGAGTGCGTGATGGTCTTCCCGGAAGGCGTTCGCGGCATGAACAAGCCGTTCTCCGAGCGCTACCGGCTCCAGCGCTTCGGGCTCGGCTTCATGCGCCTCGCGCTCGAGACCGACACGCCGATCGTGCCCGTCGGCATCGTGGGCTCGGAGGAGCAGCAGCCCGGTCTCACCAACCTGCCCGCGCTCGGCCGCCTGCTCGGGATGCCCGCGTTCCCGATCACTCTCGGGTTTCCCTGGCTGGGCCCGCTCGGCCTCCTGCCGCTCCCCGTGAAGTACCACCTCCACTTCGGCGCGCCGATGCGGTTCGAGGGCTCGCCGACCGACGAGGACGCAGTGGTGCAGGAGAAGGTCGACGACGTGAAGCGCGCCCTGTCCGATCTGCTCGAGCGGGGGCGCCGGGAACGCAAGGGCGTGTTTCATTGAGCGCACGCCGCGGGCGCGCGGCGCGAGCCGCGCGCGCGGTCGCGCTCCTCGGCGCGTGGATCGCCTCGGGCGCCCCGTTCGGCTGCGTGCACGAGCCGCTCTACTCGGGTCCGGGAGCGCCTCGCGCTCCGACGCCCGTGCACTCCCCGGCGCCGGCCGCTCCGCCGACCTCGCCGGAGCGCGCGATCGTGGTGACGATCTCGTCGCTCACGCCTGCGGCCTACCTCGGCGCGCCGGGCGTCGCGCCGGACATGCCCTTCCTGGCGTCGCGTGCGGCCGCCGGCGTCGCCGCCGACAGCGTCGACGCCGTGGCTCCGGCGGCCCCGCGTCCCGTCCACGCGACGTACCTGACCGGGCGTCTACCGTCGCATCATGGTGTCACTGGCGAGCTCCTGCTGAACGCGACCGGCGCCGCGGACCCGGCGCCGTCGGACGCGTTCGCGCCGCGCGGCCCCACCCTCGTGTCGAGGGCGCGCGAGCGCGGCCTCACGACGGCGCTCTTCGGTTGGCCCGCGAGCGCCGGTCTCCCGGCGGACCTGGTGTTCCCCGAGCGCTACGCGCCCAACGCCGCGCCCTGGCCGGCCCTGCTCCAGACCGCGGCGACGTCGTCGATCCGCGATGCGGTCGTCAAGCTCGGGGGCGATCAGCCTGCGGCGGGGCAGGACGGGCCGGAGCGCGACGCGCTGATCGTGGACCTCGTCTGCGAGGCGATGCGCGGCCCGCGCGCGCCCCAGCTCGTGCTCGCGCACCTCTCGCAGACCGCCGCGGCGGTCCGTGCCCACGGTCCGGATGCGCCGGAGACGCGCGCGGCGTTCACCGCGGTCGACACGCAGCTGCGTCGCCTCGACGAGTGCGTCGCAGCCGCCGGTCATGCGGAGCGGACGGCCTTCTTCGTCGCGGGCGACGGCGGCGCCGAGGACGTGCACGCGGTGCTGGAGCCGAACGCCGTGCTCGCCGAGGCCGGTCTCCTGGTGCCGAGCGCCAAGTCGCCCTTCGCCGTCGAGCGCTGGTCGGCCTACGCGCGCCCCGCCGGCGGCTCCGCGTTCGTCTATGCGCGGAAGGAGGCCGATGCGGTGCTCGCCCGGAGGGCGTTGAGCGACGCCGCGGCCGCGACCGGCGCCTTCCGCATCGTCACCGCCGACGAGATGCTGCGGCGTGGAGCCGACCCGGAGGCGTGGTTCGGGCTCGAGGCCGAGCCCGGCTACCAGTTCGCGGCGGCCGTGGGCGTTCCCCCCGTGCACGCGGCGGCGGAGCGGGGGGGCGGTGGCTACTTTTCACAGAGCGCGCGCACCGCGCCGGGCTTCGTGGCGTTCGGATCGGGCGTGCGCGGTCGGGTGCGCATTCCGCGGATGAGGCAGATCGACGTCGCGCCCACCGTGGCGTCGCTCCTCGGTCTGTCCCTGGACGCGCCGGGCGACGCGCGCAGTGCGCACGCCGACGGCATTCCGCTCGTGGGCGCGCTCGAGAGCGCGCCGCCGCCGCGGGCGCTGGCGCCCGTGTTCTCGGGAGGGGGCTCGTGAGCGTGGAGCCGGGCTGGTGCGTGGTGCTGGGCGCTTCGAGCGGGTTCGGAGCCGCCGCGGTCCGAGCGTTCGCCGCGGCGGGCCTCGACGTGATCGGCGTGCACCTCGACCGCAAGGCGACGCAGCCCCTCGCGGAAGCCGTGAGGCTCGAGGTCGAGGCGCTCGGCCGGCGCGCGCTCTTCTTCAACGTCAACGCAGCCGACGCCGAGCAACGCGACCACGTCGTGCGCACCGCGGCGGAGGCCATGGCGCGCGGCCCGCGCGTCCGCGTGCTGATGCACTCGCTGGCGTTCGGCACGCTCCGGCCCCTGGTCGCGGCTTCGCCGAAGGAGGCGGTGTCACAGACCCAGATGGCGATGACGCTCGAGGTGATGGCCACGAGCCTCGTCGACTGGACCGAAGCGCTGGTGGCCGCGGGCCTCTTCGAGCGACGCGCGCGGGTGTTCGCCATGACGAGCGAAGGCTCGCGTCGCGTCTGGCCGTCCTACGGGGTCGTCGGCGCAGCGAAGGCCGCGCTCGAGTCGCTCGTGCGCCAGCTCGCGGTGGAGCTGGCGCCGCAGGAGATCACGGTCAACGCGCTGTGCGCGGGGGTGACGCAGACGCCGGCGCTCGCGAAGATCCCCGGCAACGTCGAGATGGTGGAGATGGCGCTCGCGCGTCACCCGCGCGGGCGGCTCACGACACCCGAGGACGTGGCTTCGGTGCTCGTGGCGTTGTCCGGTCCGGGCTGCGGGTGGCTGACGGGCAACGTGATCCAGGTCGACGGCGGCGAGGGGCTGATGGCATGAGCGACCCGCGCAACCAGGACCGGCGGATCCCCGACGATCCGATCGTGATCGAGCTGAACCCGCGCGAGCGCCGGTTGTACGACCGGCTGCGGTCGGTGGTGGCGGCGCCGCGCCCGGGCGCGAGCTCGGGCTTCCTGGATCTCCTGCTCTTCCTCCCGGACGTCGTGGTGCTGTTGCTGCGGCTGCTGCGCGACGATCGCGTGCCGCTCAGCGGGAAGGCCGTCGCCCTGATGGGCGTCGGATACGTGCTGTCGCCGATCGATCTCCTGCCCGAGGTGTTGCTGGGCCCCATCGGTCTCGTCGACGACCTGCTGGTGGTCGCTGCCGCGCTGTCGCGCCTGCTCCGCGACGTACACCCGGACGTCGTGCGGTCGCATTGGCCCGGCCACGGCGACGCCCTGGACGTGATCCACCGGATCACGGGGTGGGCCGAGCGGATCGTGGGGGGGCGCTTCTCGGGGATCTGGCGGCGCGTCGGCGGGCTCTTCGGCCGGGCCGCCTAGAACGAGTCCTTCTGCGCGCGCAGGCGGCCGAGCTCGGCGGCATCGCGCGCACGCAGGAACGGGTTCGTGGCGCGCTCCTCCGCCAGCGTCGAGGGGACGGTCATCTCGGCCTCCGTCGCGTCGTGCCAGTCGGGGGCATGCCGCGCGCGGATCGCGCGCACGCGCTCCAGCTTCTCGGTCACTGCCCGGTTCTCCGGATCGACGTGCGCAGCGAAGCGCAGATTGCTCTCGGTGTACTCGTGGCCGCAGTACACGCGTGTGTCGTCGGGGAGCGCGCCCAGCTTCTCGTGCAGCGCGCGGAACATCATCTCGGGCGTTCCCTCGAAGAGCCGTCCGCAGCCCGCGGCGAAGAGCGTGTCCCCGCAGAACACGGCGCGCGCCGCATCGAACACGTAGGCGATGTGGCCGCGCGTGTGCGCCGGGATGTGCAGGATCCGGGCCGCTTCCCGGCCGACGGTGACCGTCGCTCCCTCCTCCAGCCCGTCGGTGAGACCCGGCAGGCGACCCGCGTCGGACGCGTGCCCCCGCACGGGGACGCCCCACGCCTTCGCGAGCTCGGGATTGGCGGCGGAGTGGTCGGGATGGTGGTGCGTGGACAGGATCTGCCGTACCCGGGCGCCGACCGCTTCGACCCGCTTCATCACCGGGCCGGCTTCCGGCGCGTCCACGACTGCGGCCTCGCCCGTGACGTCACACACGATCAGGTAGGTGTAGTTGTCGCGCAGGGTCGGAATGCGTTCGATCCGGAGGGCCATCCGGCGAGGCTAGCGCCCGCTCCCGAACAGCGACAGCTGCGCACCGCCGGCGGAGCCGGCGCCCGGGGCGACGGCCGGGACCGGGGGGCGGCCAGGCGTGCGATCTCGCGGGCGCGCGCGTCCGCGGCCTCCTCTCCGACGATCGCGGGGCAGCGGTCCCGGTACTCGCACCAGCCGCAGAGCGCGCTCGTGCGGGGCTCGAAGCGCATCTCGGTCCGGACGCGGTCGATCAGCTCGATCGTGCGCGAGCGCAGCGTCTCGAGCTGCTCGGTCGAGCGGTGCGACACGCGCAGCTGATCGGCGGCGAGGTAGTGCCACACGAGCCGGATCTCGGGGGCATCGCCGAAGCGCTCCGCCAGCCCGAGCTGATAGAGTGCGAGCTGGCGATCCTCGTCGAGCACGCGCTGGGGCGGCACGCGCTGCCCGGTCTTGAAGTCGTGGATCTCGATCGCACCGTCGCGCGCCCGCGCGATCCGATCCACCACGCCCTGCATCCGATACTCGCCTTCGGGATCGAGCGCGAACGTCACCCGCTCTTCGAGCCCGAGCGTCTCGTCGCCGTCGAAGGGGTAGTGCCGCCGGTAGTAGCCGCGCAGGCAGCGTTCGCCGATCGACCGATAGAAGTCCGGGGTGAGCTCGTCGCGGACGATGCGGATCCGGTCGGCGTCGAAGGCCTCGTCCCAGTTGCTGTGGAAGCGTCGCACGACCTGATCGACCGTCGGCACGCGCCCGTCGCGCGCGACGCCGTAGAGCTTCTCGAGCACCTCGTGCACCCGCTTGCCGAGGAACGCCTCGATCGACTCGGTGTCGGACGCGACCTTGATCACGTAGCGGAAGTGGAACTGCTTCGGGCAGTTCTCGAAGCTCGACAACCTCGAATGGCTGTAGATCGATGCCACGCCGCTCCAACCCCCCAGAGACCAGCGGAAGGCAGTATAGGCAGGCCGGGAAGCGGAACGCGAGCGAGCCGGCGCGTTCACGGATGCGCAGCTCCCGTGCAGGTCCACGGGCTTGGCGGAGCGGCCCGCGCGCTATGCTGGCCGGGCCATCGCGGGGGCGGGCGCAGACGCGGAGGGCGAGCATGGATCCCGAGCGAGCCGAGGACGTCCTCGAGACGACGATTGCGGCGCTGTCGGCCGCGGGCGACGACGCCCTGTCCAAGGCACACGCCGAAGGCTTCCCCGACCGCTACGACGTCGTCTCCTGGACCGAGCGCCTGAAGACGGTCGTGTTCTCCGGGCGCGACCGCTCCGCCCTGCGCGCCGAAGTGTCGGCCCTCGCCGAGCGTCTCGAGCGCGTCCTCCGCAGCGTCAGCCTCCCGGAGGGCCTGACGCCCGCCGCGGCCACCGCGCGCTTCCTCCAGCGCCTGCCCGCGGTGCGGCAGCTGCTGGCGGAGGACGTCGAGGCCGCCTTCGAGGGCGACCCGGCGGCCACGAGCTACGCCGAGATCCTGGTCTCCTATCCCGCCCTGGAGGCGATCGCGATCTACCGCCTGGCCCACGAGCTCCACGGGCTCGGCGTCCCCATGGTGCCGCGCATGATGACCGAGCACGCGCACGGGAAGACGGGCATCGACATCCATCCCGGCGCCCGCATCGGCCGGCGCTTCTTCATCGACCACGGTACGGGCGTGGTGATCGGCGAGACCTGCGAGATCGGCGAGCGCGTGCGGATCTACCAGGGCGTCACGCTCGGCGCGCTCGCCGTGCAGAACCGCAGCATCCGCGGCACCAAGCGCCACCCGACGATCGAGGACGACGTCGTGATCTACGCCGGGGCGACGATCCTCGGCGGTGACACCGTGATCGGTCGCGGCAGCGTGATCGGCGGCAACGTCTGGCTGACCGAACCGGTCCCCTCCTGCTCGAAGGTCCAGATCACGCCACCGGCGCTTCGCGTCGGGCAGCGCGCCGGCTGCGATGCGTCGGAGACCGAGGTCGCCCCGGCGGCGCAGATCCACTGGGACATCTGATGCCCCACGCCGGGGTGCACGTCGACCCGCCCGACGCCGCCGTGGAAGACCTCGAGGTCGTTCGCGAGCGTGTCCGCGGCCGCCTGGCGCGGGTGGGCCGCACGATTGCGGTGATGAGCGGCAAGGGGGGCGTGGGCAAGAGCGCGGTGGCCGTGAACCTCGCCGTCGCGCTTGCGTGTCGCGGTGCGCGCATCGGCATCCTCGACGCCGACCTGAACGGGCCGTCCGTGGCGAAGATGCTCGGCCTGCGGGGCCAGCCGGTTCGTGTGGGGCCCGGCGGGCTGCGGCCTGCGCCCGGGCCGCTCGATCTGCGGGTGCAGAGCATGGAGTTCTTCCTGCAAGGCACGCAGGCGCTCGACTGGGACGCCGCGCACGGCCCCGACGAGGCGCCGGACGAGCACGCCCCGATCCGTAGCTGGCTGGAGGACGCCGCGCTCGCGGGCCTGCTCGGGAGCACCGAGTGGGGCGAGCTCGACTTCCTCGTGATCGACATGGCGCCCGGCGCCGACCGGCTGCCCGCCCTGACCCGCCTCCTGCCGACGCTGGACGGCGCGGTCGCGGTCACGATCCCGACCGAGGTCGCGCTGCTCGCGGTCGAGCGCTCGATCCGCCGCGCGCACGACGCGGGCATCCCCCTGATCGGTCTCGTCGAGAACATGGGCAGCACGGTCTGCCCGTCCTGCGGCGCCGAGGGCGCGCTGTTCCACGAGGCGCGCGTCGCGCGCGCCGCGCTCGAGCTCGACGTGCCCGTCCTCGCTCGCGTCCCCTTCGACGCGAGGCTCGCGGCCGCGGCCGATGCGGGACGCCCGTTCCTCGACGTCGCGGGCCGCGGCTCGCCCGCCGGCCGGGCGCTCGAGGAGCTCGCGTCCCGCGTGACCGCATGGGCCGAAGGGGCCGACCGCGCGGTGGGGGCGGCCTCGTGAGGGCGCGGCTCGGGCGGGTGAGGCTCGGCGTCGGGCTCGCGCTCGGCGTCGGGCTCGCGGTCGCGGTCGCACGCGACGTACGCGCCGCGGACGCCGCGGGGTGGGGGACGGACCTCTCGTACCATCTGATGAGCCCCTACTGCCCCGGCCGCACGCTGCCCGACTGCCCGAGCGAGCAGGCCGCCGAGCTCCGACACTGGATCGTCGAGCAGGAGGCTGCGGGTCGTTCGCGCGCCGACGTCGAGCAGCAGCTGTACGCGCAGTTCGGCGACGTCATCCTGCAGGCGCCGAAGGCGAGCGGGATCGGCCTCGCCGCGTACCTCGTCCCCGCGCTGATCTTCCTCGGCGGCGGAGGCCTCCTCTTCTGGTTCCTGCGCCGCCAGACGCTCGTGGCCCGCGCGGGTCAAGCGGCCGCGCCCACCCTGCGCCCGATCGATCCGGACCTGGAGCGCCTCATAGACTCCGAGCTCCGCGACCTGCCCCCGCGTCTCTGACACGCCCAAGCCTTGCAAGTCTGCGGAGGGGTCAGGCGGGTCTCGGAGGGGGGGCCGGCACGGACACGGTGAGCGATTCGGCGAGGTCCACCTCGACTCGCCGCGACCCGGGCTCTCCGGGCACCGCGATCCACACCGCGCCCCGATGGCGTCCCGGCAGCCGCAGGTGGAGCGACAGCGCGCCCGCGTCCCCGCTGCGCACGGCGGACACCTCGAGCGCGCCCATTCCCACGTGCAGCGTCGTGCCGATCACGGTCGGGCGATCCGCCGCCGGCGTCAGCGCGAGCAGCCGGCTGCCGCCCGCGGGCAGCAGGGAGGCGGCCACGCCGTCGTCCCGGGCGCCGCCGTCCTGCTCCGCCCAGAAGTCGAAGAGGTGGTGGCTGCCCGCGAGCCCGAGCTCCGCGAATGTGACACCGATGGGAGTCGATCCGATCGATTCGTTCACCAGCAGGACGATCGTCCGACCGCCGGGCAGCGGCGTCACCAGCGCCCGCCCGCTGGCGATCCGCCGCGCGTGCGACCCGCGGCCGAGGGGGGGCGACGCGAGCTCGAGCCAGCGGGCGCGCTCCGCATCGAGACGGGCCGGGTCGCCTTCGACGCGGACCACGCCCCCGACGAGGGCGCAGACGCAGAACCGGGTGCGCTCGGCCGCCGTGGGCGCCGCCGCGCGGACGTGCAGCGCAGGCCCCGGCTCGAGCCCCCAGAGGCGCCGCCCGGTGAACGCGAGATCGAGCGCCCGGGCGATCCAGGCGGGGCCGTCCTCCGGCGGGAGCGCGAGCGCGTCGACGAATCCGACACCGGACAGCGTGGGTCTCTCCGTCGTCCACACGACCTGTGTGATCCGGCCTTCCCTCGCGTCCGCGCTCGCGATTGCGCTCGCGGAGGCGAGGTCCGCGCGTGCGGTGGCGCTGGTGCGCGTCGAGCCCGTGTCCGACGTGTTCGGTGCGTCTGCATCAGCGAAGGAGGCGCCGACAGGCGCGAGGGGCACGCGCGCGTCCATCTCGGCGGCAGCGCGTCGCGCCCACTCGACGAGCAGGGCGGCTTCGTCCCCGCCCACGCCGAGCCATGCCCGCTCCGATTCGAGCGACTCTCCGGCCGTCAGGAGGGTCGGCGCGGCGAGGGACTCGAGCCGAAGGCGCCGCTCCGGCGCGGCGAGATCGATCTCGACTCGACCGTCCACGCGCCGAGCGGTGGTGAAGCCGGCGGCGAGGGCGGTCGCCGGCGTGCGGAGCACGCGTACGGGGAGCGAGCCCGCCGACGACGGAGCGACGCTCGCGAGCGCCAGTCCTTCACCCGCGAGGCCGACGGCCAGCGGAGCGAGCGCGTCCACCCGGATCGGACCGGCGCCCCGGTTCTCGACGGCGAGCGCCGCGACGACGCCCGTCCCCGCAGCGGGCACCTCGAGCGTCCAGCGCATTCCGATTCCCGCGGCGAGCTGCATCTGAACCTCGAGCCGCAGCGCGGGCCCGGCGGCGGCCTTCACCTCGCCGATCGCGAGCCAGCGCCCGGTTGCGCGCGCGTCCGTGCCGCCGAGGAGCGCAGCGCCGCCCGGGGGACGGCCGTCGGGCCGGTGCGGATCGGAGGCGGCGCGCACGTCGACGTCCGGTGCGATGCCGCGGAGCACGAGGCCGCTGCACGCATCCACGAGAGCGAGCCTCGGCGCGACCGGGTCGAGCTCGAGCCGCAGGCCTCCGGCCTCGATCTGGGCGGGGGCCGGCGAGCCTCGACCCGCGCGTGTGACGGAGACGCCTTGCATGGATTTCGATCGTTATACTCGGCGCGGTGAAGATCTACACCAAGCGCGGCGATCTCGGCGAGACCGACCTCTTCGGCGGGCCGCGGGTCCCGAAGGACCACCGGCGCGTCGCGGCCTACGGCGACGTGGACGAGCTGAACGCCGTCCTCGGGGTGTGCGCCGTCGAGACGCCCCACGACGACGTGCGGGCCCTCGCGCACGCGGTCCAGTCCGCTCTCTTCGAGCTGGGCTCCTACCTCGCATCTCCGGACGAAGGCCGTCGCCACGCGGGCGGAATCGCCGAGCCCGCTCCCGACGCGATCACCGACCTCGAGCAGAAGATCGACGCCTTCGAGGCGGAGCTCGAGCCGCTCCGCCGCTTCATCCTGCCCGGCGGCACGCGCGCCGCGGCGGCGTTCCACGTGGCGCGGACGGTGTGCCGGCGGGCCGAGCGCCGCACGGTGTCGCTGTCGCGCGAGGACGCGCTCGACCCGAACGCCGTCCGCTATCTGAACCGGCTCTCCGATCTCCTGTTCGTGCTGGCGCGCGTCGAGAACCGGCGCGCGGGCGTGGCCGAGGTGGAGTGGAGCCTCCGCACCCGCTGACACGCTCTGGCGTCAGCCGTCCGATGCCTGCGAGCCTGCCGTCGCGCCGATGAAACGCGAGGCCTCGCCCGACGCGCCGACGAAGCGCGAGGCGCCGCCTGCGGCGCCGATGAAACGAACCGGGCGCTCGAGCCGGCTCCGCAGCACCAGACCGATCACGAAGCCCACGACGAGCGACAGCAGCAGCAGCCAGAGCACGGTGCGCACCGCGGCCCACGCTCCGCCGCCGCGCTTCGGCGGCGGCTTTCCGACGTAGAGCGTCACGCGAACGGGTCCCGCGCGAGGTCCCGGCGGCGGCGCCGAAGGCCCGCAGCAAGTCGTGCGCGCAGCGGATCGCCGGCGCCTTCCGCGGGGCAGTCGTCGTCGTGGAGCACGAGCCCCTCGAGGAGCCGCACGAGCCCGACGAGGTCGGAGAGCCGGATCGACTCGGCGCGGATCCGTCCGTCGTCCGCCATGTTGTGATAGTTCCCGAGCGGGACGCAGAGCGCGGCGCTTCGGTAGCCGTGGAGCTGGAAGGCAGTCGCCTCGCACGTACCCCCGTCCATCAGCTTGCGCTGCCACGCGAAGCCCGTCCCGCGCGGGCCCGCGAGCTTCGCGGCCACCCGGCCCATCCAGCGCGTGAGCCCGTCGTCGAAGCTGCTCGTGCGGTCGCCGACGCGCAGGATCGGCCCGGCGCCCTGCGGAGCATGCGCGAACGCCTTGCTCGCCTCGAGCGAGACGACGCGCGCCCGCCGCGGCAGCGCGCCGCTGTCGACGGCCGCGAGGGCGCCCACGAAGCCCACCTCCTCGCCGCGCGTGAAGAGCGCGCGGACGTCGACGCGGCGCTTCGGATCGATGCGGTCGGCTTCCTCCAGGAGCGCGAGCGCCGCCGTCACACCGGCGAGGTCGTCGACCGCCCGCGATTCCACGAGGCCGCCCCGCGGAGGTGAGTAGCGGAACGCGGGGAGGTCCCACATCCCGAACGCGCCCTCCGGCACGGGCCGCCGCGCGCGGAGCGACGCGCGGAGGTCGCCGCTCGCGCGGTCGCGTCGCACGGCGGTGACGCGTGCGACGATCTCGCCGTCACCGGTGAAGAAGCGGGCGCGCGCGCCGACGAAGAACCCCGGCCGCACGCCGCCCAGGAAGTCCGCCTCGACGGCGACCGCGCCGCCTCTCCGTCGCGATGCGCGCGCGCGGAACCCGGGATGGTCCATGTGCGCGACGAGCACGAGCGGGGAGGGCGAGCGGCGAACCCCGGAGCGCGCGAGCCAGAGATTCCCGTCGCGATCGGCGCGCACCGACAGCCGCGGCCCCCGCGCCGCGCGCGCGAGGATGCGCGCGATCACCGCTCCTTCGTGAAACGGCGCGGTGGGACACGAGAGGAGGTCGCGCGCGAGGGCGAGCACGCGCGCCGGACGGATCGCGCTCACGGGAGCGGCTTCCGCAGCGCGTCCTCGATCTCACGGCCGAGCGCGAGCACGAGCGCGAAGCCCGAGGCGTCGCGCGCCTCGCGGACGCGCACTGCGACGGCCGCGGCTCCCCCGACGCGCGCGAGGCCGTAGCTCCCGTAGCGCCGCTCGAGCGCCTCCACGACGAAGGCCTCCCGTCCACGCGCCCGGCGCTCCGCGAGCTCTCCCGTGGCGACGAGGTGTTCGCGGTGCGCGCGCAGCGCCGCGGCCAGCTCGGTGATCCCGGTCCCGTCGCGCGCGGAAGCGAGGAGCACGGGGGGGGTCCAGCGTCCCGCTCCCGCCCCCTCCGCCAGGCCGAGGCCGGCCTCGAGCTCCCCCTTCGTTCGACGCGCGACCGCCCCCTGGTCGGACTTGTTGACCACGAAGACGTCGGGTACCTCGAGGATGCCGGCCTTCATGAACTGGAGCAGATCGCCTGCGCCGGGCTGCGCGACGTACACCACGGTGTCGACCAGGGTGGTCACTTCGGTCTCCGACTGGCCCACGCCGACCGTCTCGACGAGCACCCAGTCGAAGACGGCTGCGAGCACGGTGACACCCGCACGCGTCGCATCCGCGACGCCGCCGAGCCGCTCACGCGCGGCCATGGACCGGAAGAAGACGCCCGGGTCGCCCGCGCTCGAGCGCACGCGCACGCGGTCGCCGAGCAGCGCTCCGCCGGTGCGCCGGCTCGATGGATCGACGGCCACGATGCCGAGCGTCTCGCCGCGGGGTCGCAGCGTGCGCACGAGCGCGTCGAGGAGGGACGACTTGCCGGCGCCGGGAGCGCCCGTCACGCCCACGCGCAGGGCGCCCGGGAACGGGCTTCCGCGCTCGAGGGCGTCGAGGAGCGCGAGCGCCTCCTCGCGGCGACCCGGCCGGGTGTCGTCGATGCGGTTCAGGGCGTCGGCGACGGCATCGCGGTCCCGGGCGAGCAGCCGCGCGACGAGGTCAGGCGGCAGCGGCAGACTCCGCCACGAGCCCCGCGATCTCGTCCATGATCCGGGCGAGATCGAAATCCTTCGGCGTGTAGACCCGACGCACGCCGGCCGCCCGCAGACGCTGCGCGTCGTCCTCGGGGATGATGCCGCCCACCACGACCGGCAGATGGCCGAGGCCCGCCTTTCGGAGGCGCTCCAGCACGTCGAGGACGAGCACGCCGTGCGAGCCGGAGAGGATCGAGAGGCCGATCACGTGCACGCCCTCGTCGCGGGCGCTCTGCACGATCTCCGCGGGCGTCAGGCGGATGCCCTCGTACACCACCTCCATCCCGACGTCGCGCGCCTTCACCGCGATCTGCTCGGCCCCGTTGCTGTGGCCGTCGAGGCCCGGCTTGCCCACGAGGATCTTCAGGGGGCGGCCGAGCTGGGCCGACACCGCGTGCACGTGTGTCCGCGCGCGCTCGGTGGCCTCGGTGGACCCGGCGGCGCCGGTCAGCCGGCGTCCCGTCACGCCCGTGGGCGCGCGGTACTCGCCGAAGAGCCCTCGCAGCGCGTCGGTCCACTCGCCCGTCGTCACTCCCGCGTGCGCGGCCCGGATCGACGGCGGCATCACGTTGCCGCCGTTCGCGAGCACGTCCCGCAGGTTCGTCAGCGCCGCCTCCACGTCGCGCGCGTTGCGCCGTGCGCGGAAGGCGTGGAGGCGCTCGATCTGCTCACGCTCGGCCGACTCGTCCACCTTCAGGATCGACAGGCCGCCCGCGACGAGCGGCGAAGGCTCGGACTCGGTGTAGCAGTTGACGCCCACGATCTGGAGCTCGCCCGCCTCGATCGCGCGCATGCGAGCGGTGTGCGACTCGACGAGACGCTGCTTCATGTAGGCGTTCTCGACCGCTGCGACGGCGCCGCCCATGCCGAGCACCCGGTCGAGCTCGGCGCGCGCGCCCTCCTTGATCCGCGCGACCTCCTTCGCGACCACCGGCGAGCCGTCGAAGAGATCGCCGTACTCGAGGAGGTCCGTCTCGTACGCGAGGATCTGCTGGATCCGCAGCGACCACTGCTGGTCCCAGGGCCGCGGCAGGCCGAGCGCCTCGTTCCACGCCGGGAGCTGCAGCGCGCGGCAGCGCGCGCGGCGGCTCAGGGTCACGCCGAGCGCCTCGAGCACGATGCGGATCACGTTGTTCTCGGGCTGCGCCTCCGTGAGGCCGAGGCTGTTCACCTGCACGCCGTACCGGAAGAGGCGCGCGCGCGGATCGGTGACGCCATAGCGCTCGAGCGTGATCTCGTCCCAGAGCTCCGCCATCGCGCGGCCCTTGCACGTCTCCTCGACGAAGCGGATGCCGGCGTTCAGGAAGAACGAGATGCGTGAGACGACGCTCGGGATCTTGTCCTTCGGAACGTCGGCGCGCGCCCGCACCGCGTCGAGCACCGCAATCGCGGTGGCGAGGGCGAAGGCCACCTCCTGCACCGGGGTCGCTCCCGCCTCCTGCAGGTGGTACGAGCAGACGTTGATCGGGTTCCACCTCGGGATGGCGTCGACGCTGTAGGCCACCATGTCGCTGATGAGGCGGAGCGAGGGCTCGGGCGGGAAGACGTACGTCCCGCGCGACAAATACTCCTTCACGATGTCGTTCTGCGTCGTGCCCGAGAGCACGTGCGCGTCGGTCCCCTGGCGCTCGGCCGCCGCGACGTAGAGCGCGAGCAGCCAGGCCGCGGTTGCGTTGATGGTCATCGACGTGTTCATGCGCTCGAGCGGGATGCCCTCGAAGAGCGCGCACATGTCGTCGACGTGACCGATCGGAACGCCCACCTTGCCCACCTCGCCCCGGGCGAGGGGATGGTCGCTGTCGTAGCCGGTCTGCGTGGGGAGATCGAAGGCGACGGACAGCCCCGTCTGACCCTTCGCGAGGTTCGTGCGGTAGAGGTCGTTGCTCGCGCGAGCGGAGCTGTGCCCCGAATAGGTGCGGAAGACCCAGGGTCGGTCGCGTTCCTCGCCGAGCTCGGACATCCTGGCCCCCATCTCCGCAAGTCCGCGTCCAGCCTATCGAAAGGACCTTGCACGGGCAAACGTTGGGGAACGCGCCGGACGCGCGGCGGGCAGGCGGAGCGCCCGCGGCCGCTAGACTGCGGCGGTGAGCGAATCCTTCTTTCGGCTGGGTCCCGAGTGGGTGCTCCGCGCGGTCGAGCGGGCCGGGCTGAAGCCCACCGGACACACGACTGCGCTCACGTGCCTCGAGAACCGCGTGCACGACGTCCGGCTCGAGGACGACAGCCACGTCGTGGTGAAGTTCTACCGCCCCGGCCGCTGGAGCCGCGAGGCGATCCTCGAGGAGCACGCGTTCCTGCGCGCCCTGCGCGAGGCGGAGATCCCGGTCTGCGCGCCGCTCACCTTCCCGGACGGCGAGACGCTCCACGCGGTGGAAGGCATCCACTATGCGGTGTGGCCGCGCACCGGCGGCCGCTCGCCCTCGGAGCTCTCGGATCCCGAGGTCGCCATCCTCGGCCGGCTCCTCGCGCGGATCCACGCGATCGGCGCGACTCTCCGGGTGCGCCACCGGCCCACCCTCTCGGCCGACACGTTCGTGCGTGAGCCCCTCGCCTTCCTCGAGCAGCACGGCTTCCTGCCGGCGGCCTGCGCTCGTCGCTACCGCGTCGCCGCGGAGGAGCTGGCGTCGATCTATACCGCCTGGAGCGCGGACGTCCCCGTCCATGCCATCCACGGCGACTGTCACTTCGGGAACCTGCTGCACGGCGACGAGGGCTCGTCACGCGCCGCGGCGGACCGCGGCGCCTCCGCCGCAGGTGGCGGACCGCCCGCGGGCTGGTTCTTCCTGGACTTCGACGATTTCGTGGTGGGGCCGGCCGTCCAGGACGTCTGGATGCTGCTGCCCGGACGGGACGCCGAAGGGGCGCGGCAGCGGGCGCTGCTGATCGACGCCTACGAGCAGTTCCGGCCGTTCGACCGGCGCTGGCTGCGGCTCGTCGAGCCGCTCCGCGCGATGCGCTTCGTCCGCTACGCGGCGTGGGTGGCGCGCCGCTGGCACGACCCCGCCTTCCCATCGGCCTTCCCGCACTTCGGCACTGTGGAGTACTGGGAGAACGAGACGCGCGATCTCGAGGAGCAGGTCGCGCTCCTCGCGCGGAGCGGGGAGGCGCTGCCGCCGGGCGTCGCCGACCGCGCCGCGCCCGCGCAGGACGCGGAGCTCACGAACAAGGACTACTTCTGGGATCTCTAGAAGCGAGACGGCCACCCGGAGGACCGGGCGGCCGTTCGTGAGATCGAGTCTGCCGCGTGCGCGTGCTAGACGGTGCGCCGGCTGCCTCGCAGCGCGAGCCCGGCGAGGCCCGCCAGCATCAGCGCCAGCGTCGTCGGCTCGGGCGTACTCAACAGGTTCAAGGTATGCACGAAGTCGACCTGCGTGAGGCCGGGGCCGATCGGAATCGTGAAGTCCGCGCCGCCTCCGACTGTGAAGCCGCACTGACCGACCAGCGACACCTTGTCCACGAGGCAGTTGAGGCTGCTGAGCCCCGTCGCGTCGCTGAACGCCAAGGGTACGCCAGCCAGCGGCACGTCGGTGTGCGTTCCGGACACCGTCGCGGTGGCGCCGCCCAGCTGCACGATCGACCACTGCGTGCCGGAGCTGCTGACGAGGATCGGAATCCCCGTAGCCGAGTAGCTCGTGCCCGAGAACGTGACCGCGGTCGCGGGAGCCGGAGCCACCTGGGAAAAGAGCGAGGTCGGCACGGCTACCGAAACGTCGGCCGTGGTGACCCCGGCGACGAGCGCTGCAACGTCGAGGGTTCCGCTTCCCGGCCAGAAACCGGCAAGGCTGTAGATGGTGTTGAACGTATCCGAACAGCCACCGCTCGCGCCGTCGAGGCACCCATAGCCCTGGTCCAACCCGAAGCCCGACGGGCTCGAGAGGGTGAGCGTGACGGCGGTCGCAGGAGACGCTGCCAGAGCGAGCAGCGCACCGAAGAGCAAGTGCCGAGCCTTCATCCGCGTTAGTCCTCTCGTGGTGTCAGTCGTTGAGCCTGGACGTTCCTGTTAGCTGCGCGCCGCTTGGCGCCGCCGAGCCGCTGCCAGAGCCGCGATGCCGGCGCCGAGGAGCAGTCCGGTGCCGGGCTCGGGTACGAGGCCAGTGAACACGAAGTCGCCCTTGAACGTGATCGTCTGCGTCCCGATGATTCCGCCGAAGTTCTCGGTGATCGAGCCCAGCGTGATCGCATTCGTGGTCAGATTGCCGGCGCTCAGATTGAGCACGCCCGTCAGGAACGGGTCCTGCACCGCGAACGGGGCGTTGTTGGCGATGGAGGTCGGGTTGCTGATGGTGCCCAGGCTCGCGTTCCCGAACACATCGATCGGGCCAACCGTGTAGTTGTAGGGACCGCTGCCGCTCGCCACGTTCGTCGTGAAGCCGCCAGCAGGCTTCTGCGCGGTCAGGCTCACGAGCGTCACGTTGAGCCCGGAAAGAATGCCGGACAGCGGAAAGCTCTTGTTGATCGTATTGAACTCGACGTCGGTCACCTGAGGTACCGACTGGTCGAAGGTGACGTGGTCGCCGTTCAGCTGGAGCGTCACCGAGGCCACTTGGCTGGCGCCGATGCTGCCGGTCAAGTGAACCTGCCCGCCCGTGAACGTGTAGACGACGGGCGTTGCCCCCGCCGTTCCTGCGGCGCAGAACACGGCCGCGAAGGCCAGGAGTCGAGTCGCTCGAACCAACCCGCGTCGCATTGCATCCCCTTTCAGCGCCCGGACCCGGCGGGAAGCCAGGCTCGGCCGGGTGGAGAGGGGGGACGTCCAACGAAGACGGTCCCCTCGCTCACCCGCGAACCACACTGCGGGGTACCCCTTCCCAGAGAGGCCCCGGTGATCTCCCGTGCAAGCCATGTGCCGCACACTCAAACTCTCCCGAGGCGATCAACCCCCTGGAAAAGATCGTCTTTTTTCCTGTGACGAAAGCGTGGGATGCGGCCGGAGACGTCCCGAGAAAACTCCTTCCGCGATCGGGGCAAGAATGTTCCGTCCTCGTCGTGGCAGACTCCACGCGTGCTCACGTCGTTCGACCACGTGATCGTCGCCGTTGTCGACCTCGACGCGGCCATCGGCGCATGGGCGTCGCTCCTCGGGCGGGGCCCCTCCTGGCGGGGCACCCACCCCGCCCTCGGCACCGCGAATGCGCTCTTCAGGCTCTCGAACAGCTACCTCGAGCTGCTCGCGCCGGTCGGGGCGGGCGGTCTGGCGGAGCTCGTCCGCGCGCGGATCGAGCGCGAAGGCGAGGGGGTCCTCGGTCTCGCGTTCGGAACGCCCGACGCCGACGCCTGCGCCGAGTCGTTCCGGCGGCGGGGGCTGCCGGCCGAGGCGCCCGTCGATGGGATGGGACGCGACGCCGCGACGGGCGCCGAGCGCCACTGGCGCAACGTGCATCTCCCCGCGTCGCACACGCGCGGCGTCCTCCTGTTCGCCATCGAGCATCTCTCGCCGCCGGGCGCGTTGCCCCTCGTGGCGTCGGCGGGCGATGCCGCGGCCTCCATCTCCGCGCTCGACCACGTCGTGATCGCGAGCCCCGATCCCGACGCCGCTGCGACACTCTATGGTGACGAGCTGGGCCTGCGGCTCGCGCTCGACCGGACGTTCGAGTCCCGGGGGATCCGCATCCTGTTCTTCCGCGTGGGCGGCGTGACCGTCGAGGTGGTGGGCCGGCTCGGCGCGCCCGGAGGCGGCGCGGCCGATCGGGCCACCGGCCTCGCGTTCCGGACGGGCGACGTCGCGGCGGCGCGCGCCCGCGTCGCCGCGGCCGGCTTCGACGTGTCGGAGGTGCGCCCGGGGCAGAAGCCCGGAACGCGCGTCTGCACGGTGCGCGGAGGCACGAACGGCGTCGGAACGCTCCTCCTCGGCCCGGATCCCGAGGCCGCGGACCGGGCGACCCCGCGCTAGATTCGAGCGATGAGCGCAGCCCTCCCCCTCGGGCGCGGTTCCGACCTCCCCGACGATCTCGAAGACGCGATCGTCCGGCTGAAGCGCGAGCGCAACGCGATCCTCCTCGCGCACTACTACCAGGAGTCGGAGATCCAGGACCTCGCCGACGTCGTCGGCGACTCGCTCCAGCTCGCGCGCGCCGCCCAGAAGGCGGACTGCGAGCTCATCGCGTTCTGCGGCGTCCACTTCATGGCCGAGACGGCGAAGATCCTCAACCCGACGCGCAGGGTGGTGGTTCCCGACCTGAAGGCGGGGTGCTCGCTCGCCGACGGCTGCCCGCCGGACGCGTTCCGCGAGTTCATCGCGGCGCATCCCGGGGCGGCGGTCGTCAGCTACATCAACTCGTCAGCCGAGGTGAAGGCGATGAGCGATCTCATCTGCACCTCGTCGAACGCGGTCGCGATGGTCCGGCACTTCGAAGGGAGACCGGTGATCTTCGCGCCGGACCGCCACCTCGGGCGCTGGGTCGCGAAGGAGGCGAACCGGCCCGACCTGATCCTGTGGCAGGGCGCGTGCATCGTGCACGAGCTCTTCAGCGCGAAGGGCCTCGCGGCGCTCAAGGTGAAGCACCCGGACGCGGAGGTGCTCGCGCATCCCGAGTGCGACGACGCCGTGCTCGCGCAGGCCGACTACATCGGGTCCACGAGCGGCATCATCGATCGCGCCGTGAAGTCGAAGGCGTCGACGCTGATCATCGCCACCGAGGACGGCGTGTTCCACCAGATCGCGCACCGCGTGCCGGAGAAGACGCTCCTCCAGGCGCCCGGACAGGACGAGAGCTGCGCCTGCAACCGGTGCCCCTACATGCGGCTCAACACGCTCGAGAAGCTCTACCTCTGCCTGCGCGACGTCTCGCCCGAAGTCACGGTGCCCGAGGACGTCCGCGTGCGTGCGCTGCGGCCGATCGAGCTGATGCTCCAGCTCTCGACGTGACCGTCCGCACGATCGCGCGGGGCTGCGGCGCCGCGCTCCTTCTCGTCGCGCTCTCGGGCTGCGTCACGTCCCTCGTGTCGGGCGACGCGGTCCGCGAGGCGCCCTACCGGGCGATCGTGACGCGTGCGGTCGCCGTGCGCGGCCTCCCGCTCGACCGGCCGGTGCCCGCACGCGTGGTCCCGCCCGATGCGGTGCCGGGCCTGCTGCGGGCGGTGATCGAGTCGGGCCTCACCGCGCAGGAGGTCGCCGCCTACCAGGACGCGCTCGTCGCGATCGGCCTCTGGCCGGAGGAGCGCGACGTCGTCGAGGAGTACCTCGCCGTCGCGGGCGAGGAGGTGCTCGGCTTCTACGTTCCGCGCGACCGGACGCTCTACGTGGTGAGCGATCCGAGCATGCCGCTCTCGATGCGCGTGTCATCGGTGCTGATGGGCCGCGATCTCGCACGCGAGCTCGTGCTCGGGCACGAGGTGATCCACGCCTTGCAGCACCAATCGTACCCCGACCTGATGGACCACGACCGGTTCCTCAAGGACCACGACGACGTCGGCACGGCCCTGCAGGCCGCCCTCGAAGGCGACGCGACGTGGTACGGCTTCGCCGTGCTCGACCCGCCGCTCCCGCCGCCCGATCCCACGGAATTCCAGGCCGGCCTCGAGCGCGACACCGCGGAGCGTACCGATGGCGCCCTGGCTGCCGCGCCTGCGCTGATCCGGGAGGGGCTCTACTTCCCGTACTCGCGCGGGTACGCGCTCGCGTACGCCGAGCGCGACGGCCTCCTCGAGCACCCCCCCGTGTCGACGGAGCAGGCGCTGCACGAAGGGCGCCGCGACGCCCCCTTCACGGTCATCGACCTCGGCCCCGCGCGGGCGCTGCTCCCCGACGGCTGCTCGTTCGTGCACGAGAACGAGGTGGGCGAGTTCGCGCTGGGCGTGCTCCTGCGGGAGCTCGCGGGGCCCCGCGGAACGGCCGACCCGTCGGTTCCGGACGGATGGGACGGCGACCGCTACCTCGTCGCCCGCTGCGGCGGAACGCGCGAGCTCCTCTGGATCACGAGCTGGGACGGGGAGGACGACGCGCGCGAGTTCGAGCAGGCCTACCGCGCCGTGGCGGAAGCCGCGCGCGGGCGGGGCGGGCTCGCGGCCGCGCCGGAGGTCACGCGCCGCGGCTCCGAGGTGTGGATCGCCACGCCGGCGCTGGTCCCGGTGCGCGATGCGATGGCCGCTGCGGCCCGACGGGGCCGTGTGTCGACGCTCCCCCAGCTCCTCGCGTTCTGGGGGGAGCCGATGGAGGCGCGACCCCGCTAGCCCGGCCCGCCTCCGATCACGGCGCCGCCGGGCATACGATCCGACCATCGTCGGTGTAGGGCGGCGGGTAGATCGGAGGAGTCGGGCTCGCGGGCGGGCGTGGGTCGCCGGCCAGGAGCAGGCCGGGATCGCTGGTCTCGACGTTCACCCAGGCCGCGCTCCCCTCGAGCATCGCGTTCACCCAGTCCACGAGGAGCGGCACGCCGCCCGTCGTGTCGGCATAGACCTTGTCGCTGCCCCACATCGTGTGCCGTGCTCCGCTGCCGATGTAGTACCGGTAGTTCGCGGGAGCGCCTGCGTAGGCCTTCGCCACCTGCGCCCTCATCCCGGCGTCCCACGCGCAGCTCGACTCCCACCAGCGCGACCACACCGAGAGGTTCCCGGGATTGCTCATCACGTGGAAGAACCCGGTCTGCCCGCCGCTGCCGCCGTCGTACGCGGTGGCGTAGTTCGCGAACCGGTTGCGCGGGTAGAAGGCCGCCGGCGCGGCCCACAGGATCGACGCGTCCAGCTGGGGCACGGGCTTGTCGAGGGCGGGAATCCAGGACGGGAGGTTCGCCTCGATGCCCCAGTTCACGATGCCCGTCTGGACGAAGGACTGCGTGATCACGCCGTTGCCGGCGTCACCGAGCGTGGCGAAGAGCGTCGAAGGATAGACGCGCTCCATGAGCTGGACGCCGTTCATGATCGCGCCGTACGCGCCCGCGCTCGAGCCGGTCACGAAGACCTGCTCGGGGTGCACGAAGTGCTCCCGCGCGAATTTCTCCGCGACCTGCGCGTTCACGAAGCCCTTGTGGTGGATCTCGAGCTCGAACCCTCCCGGGTCGTACACCACGGTGCTGTCGCCCCAGTGGACGTCGCCCGTGCAGTAGGGCACGAAGACCGCATTCCAGTCCTTGAAGGGATTCCTGGGATCGTTGAGGTTCGCGAAGCCGCTGCGGGCGTTGCCCGGATTGTCGCCGGGGCCGGTCGAGCGCTTGAAGGTGCGGGCCAGGCCGCAGGTCAGCACGTCCCAGCACGCGCCGCCGCCCTGGTAGTACATGACGAGCTTGTTCACCGTGCCCCGCTTGACGAAGTAGACCCACGGGTTCGGCTGGCCGTCGATCGTGGGCTCGGCGCAGCTCGGCTCGAGCACCTTGCCGCGGTAGGTGACCGACGCGTCCGGCGTCACCATCGTCCACGTGCTGGGCACGTTCGGCGAGACGATTCCGCCCTCGATCACGTCCTGCGCGAGCGCGACGACGCGCTGCTCGAGATCCGCGGCTCCGTTCCGGGCGTGCTTCCAGAAGAAGAGGTGCTTCCAGAAATCGACGAACGCGAGCGACCAGCGCAGGAAGACGAGGGCGTGGTCGCGCTCGCGCTCGAGCCACGAGGCGTCGCGGTCCCACCCGCGGAGCACGAGGTGGCGCGCTTCGGCCTTCACCAGCGAGCGGCACGTCTGCCCTGCCGCGGCGAGCTTCGCGAGGTCGGGGCGACCTCCGCGCGTGTCGTCCGCGACGCTGGCCACGAGGCCCACGGCGCCGTCCTCGATCGTCGTCGACATCTCCGCGCTCGTGACCGTGGTCTGCGCACAGTCGACGCCAGCTTCCGCCGCCTCCGTTTCCGCGTCGGTGAAGGCGGCTGCGAGGCGCTCGCGCGAGGCCGCCTTCACCTTCTCGAGGGCCGGAGCGGGCAGGCCCTGCGCCAGCACGACGTCGCGGCAGGCGCGGCCCGCCGCCTCGAGCTTGTGGGCGACGCACAGGTCGGTCGGGTAGAGCGGGTCGAGCGGCGCGTTCGTCGCGCGGCTCGCAGCCGGCCAGACGGTCGCCACGAGCAGGAGGAGCGGGAACGCGAGCAGGCGAGCAGCGACGGGAGCGGGCTTCATCGGACACCTCGTGCGGCCACCGGCGCGAATGCGCCGCGAACCTACCAGCCTGCACGTCCGGTCTGCGGGCGTCAAGCGGATCGATCCGGGGAGCCCGAGCTGGCGGGTCGCGGGCCGCAGCCAGATCACGTGGTCGGCGTTGGAACGGCTGCGCCGCAGGGTGATCTGGGCCATTCGACCACGCTCGCAGCGGGGGGCAAGGCGCTCAGGGCGGCGGCCCGCAGGGCGCTGCCTTACTCTCCGCGCCTCGATGTCGGTCCGCCTGCACCGCGCGGACGTCAGGGGGGAACATGTCGCGTTCCGCTGCGGCGAAGGTCGCGCCGCTCGTCCTCGTCCTCTTCCTGTTCTCCGGCTGCGCATCGCTCGAGCAGCAGTGGCAGGAGAACCCGAAGGCCGTCCTCGGCACGGTGATCGGCGTGGCGGCCGGCGCGGGCATCGCGGCGGTCGCGGGCGGCGGCGCCGGCTGGATCGTCGGAGGCGCCGCGCTCGGCGGCCTGCTCGGCGGCGCCGTGGGGCACGGGCTCGACGAGCGCGACAAGCGGCTCGCGCACCAGGCGGCCGTCAACGCGTTCGAGAACAACCCCTCGGGCCAGCCGTCCGTGTGGAACAACCCGGACAACGGCCACTCCGGCTCGGTCACGCCGACGCAGACCTATCAGATCGCGAACGGCCAGTACTGCCGCCGCTATACACAGACCATCAACATCGGCGGAACGCCCCAGCAGAGCGCGGGCACGGCGTGCCGCCAGCCCGATGGGACGTGGCAGATCCAGAGCTGAGACGCCCAAGGGGGCCGCCCGCCCGGGCCCCGATCGAAGGAGCACGCAAGCATGCGCAAGACCTCTCTTCTCGTCGTCGCGGCGGTCGCGCTGGGTGCGCGGGCCGCCGGCGCCGACTCGAAATACGACGCCCGGGCGGCGTTCGCCGAGGCCGACCAGAACAAGGACGGCGTGATCGATCGCCAGGAGCTGGTGGCGCGGATCACCGACGTCTTCTTCCTGGGTGACACCAACAAGGACGGCTTCCTCTCGCACGACGAGATGACGCGCGTCGTGGTGTTCGAGGGCGATTTCGCGGCGGCCGACAAGAACGGCGACGCGAAGGTGTCGCTGCCCGAGTTCACGCGCGACCGGCTGCTGATCTTCGAGGCCGCCGACACCAACGGAGACGGTGTGCTGACGATCGACGAAGTGATCGCAGAGTACGAGAAGCAGCCTGGAGGGAAACAGTGACTCGAAAGCTCGGCTGGTTCGCGCTGGCCGCGATCGGGCTCTCGCTCGTCGCCTGCCCGTCGGCGTACCAGCGCACGTACGACAAGGACATGCAGCAGATGGAGGACCAGCGGCAGGCCGCGCAGGCGCAGGAGGCGGCGGCCCACGCCGAAGCGCAGCGCTACGCGGCGGTCGTGTATTTCGCCACGGGCAGCTCGGCCCTCGGTGCCAACGCTACTGCCGAGCTCGACTGGTTCCTCCAGAAGATGCAGCCGTACCCGCTCGCCACCTTCGAGGTGAACGGCTTCGCCGACAAGACCGGGACCGAGGCCAAGAACCAGCAGCTCTCGACGGAGCGCGCGCAGGCCGTCGCCGCGTACCTCCAGGCAAACGGCATCTCCTCGTCGCGCCTCTACCTGCAGGCCTTCGCGACGCAGTTCCCGGCCGCGTCCAACGCGACGACCCAGGGCCGGCGCGACAACCGACGCGTGGAAGTGACGGTGCGCTGAGCGCTCGACGGCGGGCCCGTCGCGGCGCCCGCGGGGCGGGTGCGCCAGGGTTCGACACTTCGGTGGAGGAGCGACCACTCTCTCCCGGGGGGGTGCGCTCGGAGGTCGAGACGTGCGGAATCGGATCCTGGCCCTGTTCCTCGCGGCGACGGCGGCGCCGCTCGGGCTCACCTGCAGCGGCCGCCCCGCGATCGTGACCCCCGCCCAGGGGAGCGCCCTCGACCGGAGCGGCTCCGGGCCGGTCGAGGTCGTGTTTCCGTCGGCGCTCCCGGCGGGCGCCGTGGTGAGCTTCCGGCTCCTCGCCGGAGCCGACTCCCCGCCCGCGGCCGTCCGGGACGTGACGGCGCGGATGTCGCTCAGCGCCGGGCGCGACCGCGCGACCGGCACGCTCGTCCCCTGGGAGCTGGCGCCCGGCCGGAACACCCTCTTCGCGAACGTGGACCAGGATGGCGACGGGAAGACGGACGTGACGGCGTCGTCGACCTTCACGTGGGATCCCGAGGCTGCGCCGTCGTGCGACTTCGGCAAGGGCGCGCTCCCGGCCGACAGCCTGCCTCCGGGTACGCTCCATGGCGACGCGATCCCGATCGATCACTTCGTGGTGGTGATGCAGGAGAACCGCTCCGCCGACCACTACCTCTCGCAGCTCCATTCCGACGGGCAGCCCGACGCCGACCCGGGCCCGGCCGATCCGTCGAACCCCGATCCGACGGGCGGGCCCGCCATCCACGCGTTCCACCAGACCAAGACGTGCGAGGTGGCGGACCTCTCGCACTCCTGGAACGGCACGCATCGCGAGTGGCACGGCGGCGCGATGGACGGCTTCACGGCGGCGAACGTGGACGGGAACGATCCGACGGGCAGCCGCACGATGGGCTTCCACACCCGCGCCGACCTGCCGTACTACTACGCGCTGTACGACACGTTCGCGATGGGCGACCGCTACTTCTCGTCGGTCCTGAGCCAGACGTTCCCGAACCGGTTCTACCTGCTCGCAGCCACGTCCTTCGGGCACATCCGCAACGACATCTTCCCCGATGCCACCGAATGGACGCAGCCCTCGATCTTCGAGACGCTCGATCGGGGCGGCGTGAGCTGGAAGATCTACCGCGAGAGCCTGGCCTACGGCGCATTCTTCGCCTACGTGCGCGACAACGCCGGGACGCGCGTGGCGGGCGTGAGGAAGTTCGTGACCGACGCGGCGGCGGGCACGCTGCCGCAGGTGTCGTTCGTCGACCTCACGGCCGCGGGCGGGAACAACATCGAGGACGACGAGCACCCCACGGCCAACATCCAGGTCGGCCAGAAGGCCGTCGCGAACGTCGTGAACGCGCTGCTCGCGAGCCCGCAGTGGACGAGCTCGGCGCTCGTCGTGATCTACGACGAGCACGGCGGCTTCTGGGACCACGTCCCGCCGCCCCGCGCGTGCACGCCCGACGACATCCCGCCGGACCTCGAGCCGGGAGACGCGCCGGGCGCGTTCGACCGCTACGGGATCCGCGTGCCGATGGTGATGGTGTCTCCGTTCTCGAAGCGGCACTACGTCTCGCACCGCATCTACGATCACACCTCGGTGCTCCGCCTCATCGAGACGCGCTTCGACCTGCCTGCGCTCACGCGGCGCGACGCCAACGCCGACCCGATGCTCGATCTCTTCGATTTCGAGCACCCGCCGTTCCTGGCGCCGCCCACGCTGCCGCCCGCGGTGCTCGATCCGGACGCCTGGCACGACTGCGACCCGACGGGACCGCCGCCCCCGGTGTCCTGATCGGGCGCGGTGACTCGTCCTCCACGCGCCCGTTCAGCGGGCGCTCCGGCCGGTCGAACCATCCGGCATGAGCCTCGCGCCTCAGAGCCTCCCGGACGCGCGCGTGCGCGCACGCCGGGCGATCGCGGGAATTCTCGCGGCGTTCCTCGGCGTGCTCGCGCTGCTCGCGGTCTTCTGCCTGCGCTGGCCCGCCCTGCTCACGACGCCCGAGCTGCGCGCCCTCTACCCGATGCCCCTCGTGCGCGCGACGATCTCGGCCGCGCTCGCCGCATCGATCGCGCTCGGGGCGCTCGCGCTGCTCGCGGGCTCGGGCCGGCGCCTCGGCGCGCTCGGCCTCGTGTGCGCCGCCGTGGGGCTCGCGCTCGGCGGCGCAGGCGTCGAGGTGCAGGAGCCGGTCGCGCAGTCCGACCACCTCGGCCTCGACTGGTTCGTGCTCGACCTCTTCGTGCTCGCCCTCGTCTTCGTACCGCTCGAGCGAGCGTTTGCCCGGGATCGCCGGCAGGCGGTCTTCCGGCCCGGCTGGCGCACGGACGTCGCGCACTTCTTCGTGAGCCACGTGGGCGTCGAGCTGCTCACCTTCCTCACCATGGCCCCGGCGCTGCTGCTCTTCCGGTTCGCGCGCTGGCCTGCGCTCCAGGACGCCGTCGCCGCGCAGCCGGTCGCGCTCCAGCTCCTGGAGGTGGTGCTCGTCGCCGACCTCGGCGCCTATGCCGCCCATCGGGCGTTCCACGGCGTGCCGCTGCTCTGGGGCTTCCATGCGATCCATCACTCGAGCGAGCGCATGGACTGGCTCGCGGGCTCCCGCCTCCACGTCGTGGACGTGATCGCGACGCGTGCGTGCGCGTTCGTGCCGCTCCTGCTCCTCGGGTTCTCGCAGGCCGCGCTCGCCGCGTACCTCGTGTGGGTCGCCGTCCAGGCCACCCTCATCCACGCGAACGTGCGCTGGCGCTTCCCGGGCCTGCGCCACGTCCTCGTGACTCCCCAGTTCCACCACTGGCACCACACCGCGGAGGCGGAGGGTCTCGATCGCAACTTCGCCGTGCACCTTGCGTTCCTCGACCGGCTGTTCGGGACGCTGCACCTGCCCGGCGAGCGCTGGCCGGACCGGTACGGCATCGCCGGCAGCCCCGTGCCCGACGGCTGGCTCCTGCAGCTACGGTGGCCGCTGTCACGCACCGGGGGCCGCGGCCCACTTCCCTCGCCCGACCCGCGGTGATAGAACGAGCGCTCCCATCCACACAGGAGCGCGAGCATGGCGACCCGCAAGAAGCCGGCGAAGGGCACACGCAAGACCGGGAAGGCGACGCGGCGGAGCGCCGCGGCGAAGCGGCCCGCGGCGAGCCTCTCGCCGAAGGCGGTGAAGACGGGGAAGGGCCCGACTCCGGCGGAGGTGGCGCGGATCGTGCTCCCGCTGCTCCGCACGGGGAGCTTCGCGGAGGTGGAGGAGAAGTGGCTCGCGCCCGGCATCGTGTCGGTCGAAGGCGTCGGCGCGTCGATGGCGTGGAGCGGGAAGAAGGCCGTGCTCGCGAAGTACCGCGGCTGGGAGGCGGACCACGAGATCCACGAGTCGAAGGTGGAAGGGCCGTGGGTGGGCGCGACGGGCTTCTGCGTGAAATACGAGGTCGACGTCACGCAGAAGTCGACCGGGCAGCGCTCTCGGATGGAGGAGATCGCGGTCTACACCGTGCAGAACGGGAAGATCGTGCGCGAGGAGTTCCACTTCGCCACGGGTGGCTAGGCTTGGCTCGAGTGATCCCGGTGCTGGTCGGCGTCGGACAGATCCTGCAGCGCTTCGAAGATCCCCGGGAGGCAGCGGAGCCGCTGGGGATGATGGTCGCCGCGTTGGAGCGGGCGGGTCGCGACAGCGGCGCCCCGAAGCTGCTGCAGCGCGCGGACTCGATCTACGTGCTGCGCGGAGCCTGGCGCTACGGGGATCCCGGGCGGGAGATCGCGCGCCGGATCGGCGCCGCGCCGAGGGAGACCGTCGGCACGCCGTACGGCGGCAACTTCTCGCAGGCCTGCGTGATCGATGCGGCGCGGCGGATCCAGGCGGGGCGCTCGGGGGTGGTCCTGGTCACCGGCGCGGAGAACGGTCGCAGCGCGGGCCAGGCCCAGCGTCGGGGCATCGCGCTACCCGAGTCCGAGGCGCCCGGCGGCCCCGATCGGAAGGTCGCCGAGGACAAGGCGATCTTTCACGACGCCGAGCTCGCGCGCGGGATGAACAGCGCCAGCGACGTCTTCGCCGTCATCGAGAGCGCGATCCGCTTCGCGCGCGGCGAGACCCTCGAGGCGCACGCGAAGCGCATCGCCCAGCTCTGGGCCGGCTTCAGCACGGTCGCCTCCGGCAATCCGAACGCCTGGATCCGCCGGCGACACGCCGCGCAGGAGATCGGTCACGCCTCGCCCGACAACCCGATGATCTCGTACCCCTACACGCGTCTCATGAACGCCAACGCTCGCGTGGACATGGGGGCGGGTCTCATCCTCTGCTCGCTGGAGATCGCTCGCGATGCAGGCGTCCCGGACGAGCGGCTGGTCTTCCTGCACGCTGCGACGGAAGCCAATGATGCCAACTTCCTGTCCACGCGGGCCGAGCTCCACCGCTCGCCGGCAGTGCGCGTCGCGGGAGCGCGCGCACTCGCGCTCGCCGGAAGGACGACCGCGGACCTGGATCACGTCGATCTGTACAGCTGCTTTCCCTCCTCGGCGCAGGTGGCCGCCTCGGAGCTCGGCCTCCCCGAGGGCCGCCCGCTCACGGTCACGGGCGGACTCACGTTCGGAGGCGGGCCGCTGAACAGCTACGTGCTCCATGCGATCGCACGCATGGCCGAGGTCGTCCGGGAGGACCGCGGCTCGGCGGGACTGGTCCATGGCAACGGCGGCTGGCTCGCCAAGCATGCCATCGCCATCTACTCCGCCGAGCCCCCGGCGCATGGCTTCCGGTACGAGAATCTGCAGGCGCAGGTGGACGCGTTCCCGCTGCGCGAGGCCCTGGTCGATTGGGACGGTCCGGTCACCCTCGAGGCCTACACCGTGGCGCACCAGAAGGGCGCGCCACGGATCGGACACGCGTCGTGCCTCACCGACGACGGCAGGCGCACCTGGGGAACGGTGGACGACCCGGAGGTCATGGAGGCGATGATGCGGGAGGAGTTCTGCGGCAGGCGAGGGCGCCTGGACGGCCACGGCGCGCTCCGCGTGGACTAGACGTCCACGCGGAGGCGCTGGGACGGGGCTCTACAGCCCGTAGGCCTTCGCGAGCTCCGGATCCTTCTTCGCGAGCAGCTCTGCGAGGGACACCATCACCTTGCACTGCTTCCAGGTGGCGTCGTCCTGCATCTTGCCGTCCAGCATGAGGACCCCGCGGCCGTCCGGCATCGCCTCGAGCACGCGCTTCGCGAACGCGACCTCGGCCGGATCGGGACTGAACACCTTCCTGGCGATGTCGATCTGGCCCGGGTGCAGGGACCACGCGCCGACGCAGCCCATGAGGAACGCGGCGCGGAACTGCGCCTCGCAGCCGACGGGATCGCTGATGTCCCCGAACGGGCCGTAGTACGGCAGGATGCCCGCGCCCGTGCACGCGTCGACCATGCGCGCGATGGAGTAGTGCCAGAGGTCCTGCTGCGCGCTCGGACGGGAAGCGTTCGGGTCCTTCGGATCGGGGTCCGACACCACGCGATAGCCGGGGTGGCCGCCGCCGACGCGCGTCGTCTTCATGCGGCGCGAGGCAGCGAGATCGGCCGGCCCGAAGCTCATGCCCTGCATGCGGGGGCTCGCGCTCGCGATGTCCTCCACGTTGGTCACGCCGAGGCCGGTCTCGAGGATCGCGTGCACGAGGATCGGGCGCGTGAGCGCGCGTTTCGCCTCGAGCTGGGACAGGAGGCGGTCCACGAAGTGGATGTCCCACGGACCCTCCACCTTCGGGATCATCATCACCTCGAGCTTGTCGCCGATCTCGCCCACCAGCCGGAGCACGTCGTCGAGGAACCACGGGCTGTCGAGGCTGTTGACGCGCGTCCACAGCGCGGTGTCGCCGAGATTCACGGTGCGGCCGATCTTCACGAGGCCCTCGCGCGCGGCCTCCTTGCGGTCGGCGGGGATCGCGTCCTCGAGGTTCCCGAGCAGCACGTCGGTCTTGCGCGCGATGTCCGGCAGCTTGGCCGCCATCTTCTCGTTGCTGGGGTCGAAGAAGTGGATCATCCGCGACGGCTTGAACGGGATGTCGGCGAGCGGCGCGGGCGCGCCGACCGCGAGCGCCTTCAGGAACGAACGGGGGTTGCGCATGGCTTGACTCCTCGGCTCCCGAGCCTAGCTCTCGTACAGCTTCACGACGCGCACGGCGCCGGGCGGGGCGGCCTGCACGCACAGGTCGCAGAGCACGCACTCGTCCAGGTTCTCCTCGACGATGCGCACGCCGCCGCCGTCCTTCGCGGCGAAGATGTTCACCGGGCAGACCTCGACCAGCTTCTTCGCGAGCGCCGGGTCCGCTCCGGCCTTCGGATCCACCGTCACGTCGATGAACATGCCGGGCACTACCTCATCCCCCGCACGAGCCGCACCGCGCCTGCGGCGCGGGCCGCGGCCTTCGTTCGCCTGCGACTCACTGCGCGGGCCGCTTCGCGGCCCGCACGAGCCGCAGGGCCTGCGGCGCGGGCCGCGGCCTTCGTTCGCCTGCGACTCACTGCGCGGGCCGCTTCGCGGCCCTTGCCGCCAGCTCCGCCTTCAGGAGGCCGGGGATCTCCTCGATCCGCTCCGCGACGCCGATGCCGGCGGCGCGCATGCGTTCGATCTTGTCCGCGGTGGTGTCGGCCTTGCCCTCGACGATCGTGCCGGCGTGCCCGAACCGCATTCCCGGCATCTCGTCCATGAAGCGGCCGGCCATGAAGGCCACGATCGGCAGTCGCGACTTGTGCTCGCGCACCCAGTCCGCGAGCTCCGCCTCCATCCGGCCGCCGGGCTCGGAGTAGATCGCGATGGCCTCGGTCTCGGGATCGGCCTCGAAGAGCGGCATCAGCTCCGCGTACGTCGAACCGATGATCGCGTCGCCGCCGATCGACACCGCCGTGCTCTGTCCGAGCCCTGCCGCGGTGAGGGTGTTGCAGATCTCGGTCGTCATGCCGCCGGAGCGCGACATCACGCCGATCGGGCCCTGCTTGAACGCCTTGCGTGCGTCCGCCGCCGGCCCGCCGAGGCCGCCCATCTTGGCTTCGTCCGGGGACAGGATGCCGAGGCAGTTCGGGCCGATGATGCGCGCGCCGCGCAGGGCGGCGAGCTCGACCATCTGGGCGACGTCTCCGCGCGGGATGCGCTCGGTCACCACCACGATGAGCTTGATCCCGTGCTCGATCGCCTCGAACACGGCGTCCTTCGTGAACGCGGCGGGCACGGTCACGATCGAGCCGTCGACGCGCGTCTTCGACGTGATGTCCCGCACGCAGTCGTACACCGGCACGCCGTACACGTCGCGCCCGGCGCGGCCGGGCGTCACGCCGCCCACGATCCTGGTGCCGTAGTTCAGGCCCTCGCGGGTCATGGCCACCGCCTCGCGGCCGGTGATGCCCTGGATGATGACCGTCGTGTCCTTGTGGATCAGGATCGGCATCGTTCTACTTCGCTCCGCTTCGCGTCGCTGCGCGCGCCCTGCGGGCGCTTGCGGGGTCGGAGAAGGTCATCGGGCTCGCTCCGCTTGGCGTCCGCGTCCGCGCTGCGCGCGCCCGGGCGCTTGCGGGGTCGGAGGTGATCATGGGGCCATCTTCGCGACGGCGCGCCCGGCGGCCTCGTACATGGAGACGCTGCGGTCGCAGTACTCGACGCCGTACTTCGCGAGGATCTTGAAGCCGTCGCCCTCCCACGAGCCGGGGATGCGGAAGATCGCGATCGTCTTCGCGGGGTCGCGGCCGGACTCGACGCAGCCCTTGATCACGCCGCGCGCCACGATGTCGACGCGCGTGTTCGACACCACGTTCATCATCACCGCGATCTTCTCGACGCCGGGCTTCGAGAGCACGAGCTTCGTGAGGGCGCACGCCTTCTTGACCGACGGGTTGCCGCCGATCTCGCAGTAGTTCGCGGGCTTCCCGCCGTGCTTGCGGACCGCGTCGAACAGCGTGAGCGAGCCGCCGCCGGCGCCGATCACGAGGCCGAGGTTGCCGTCGAACTCCACGACGTTGCCGGCGACGCCGCGGTGGTCGCTCGCGTCCACCTGCGCGCCGCGGATCTCGAAGTCGGTGGGCGGGCGCGCCTGGCGCGTCTCGTCGTCGCCGATGCCGAGCTCCTGGAGCAGTTTCTGGTGCTTCCCGCGCGCGTCGCCCTCGAGGTCGACGTGCCCGTCGAGCACGATGAAGCGGCCGTCCGCGAGCTTGGCCAGCGGATTGATCTCGGCGAGCGTGAGGTCGTACTGGAAGAAGACCTCGATCAGCTTGGCGACGATCGGCGTGAGCTTCGTCAGGTCGCCGCCGCTGACCCCGGTGGCCCCGACCGCCTCCTTCGCGACGCGGGGCGTGAACGGCAGCAGGGTCGAGACGTGCGTCTTGGAGACGTGGTCGGGGTGCTTCTCCGCCACCTCCTCGATGTCGATCCCGCCCATGTCGCTGAAGATCACGACCGGGAGCTTGCGCCGTCCGTCCCACGTGACGCCGACGTAGTACTCCTGCTCGATCCCGCTCTTCTCCTCGACCAGGACGGCGCGGCACTTCTGCCCGTTCACGACGATCGGCAGGATCGCGTCGTAGTGCGCGGCGGCCTCGTCCGGGCTGCTTGCGAACTTCACGGCGCCGGCCTTCATGCGGCCGCCCGACAGGACCTGGCTCTTCAGCACGACCGGTCCGCCGATCTCGGCGGCGATCCGGCGCGCGTCGTCCCGGCTCCGGGCGAGCCCGCGCTTGGGGAGCGGCAGGCCGTGGCGGGCGAAGAGGGCCTTCGACTCGTACTCGTAGAACCGCATGGCTCCTCGGCGGCCCTCGCGCGGGTCCGACCCCGCTGGGGAACGCGAACCCTAATGGAGGACCGGGCCGCGGGTCAACACGCGGAGCCCTCGCCGGGACCGTGACCGCTGGGTAGAGTGGGCGGGCCCGTTTCCGCTCGCCAAACCCTCGAACCTCGCGGAGCGCCCGATGTCCCCTTCGCAGAAGCCCATCGTCGAAGCGATCGAAGCCCGTGCGAACGCCGACGCCTTCCTCGGCCTCGCCCTCCCCAAGACCTTCCGCGCCGTGACGACGCACAAGGACGAGCAGAAGCAATTCGAGGGCATGGCTTCGGCCGACAAGGACCCCCGCAAGTCGCTGCACGTCGACGAGGTGCCCGTGCCCGAGCTCGGGCCGAACGAGGCGCTGATCGCCGTCATGGCCTCGGCGATCAATTTCAACACGGTGTGGACGTCGATCTTCGAGCCGCTTCCGACGTTCCTCTTCCTCGAGCGGAACGGGAAGCGCAGCTCGCTCTGGAAGCGTCACGATCTGCCCTACCACATCGTGGGGAGCGACGCGGCCGGCGTCGTGCTCCGCGTCGGCGCCGGCGTGTCGAAGTGGAAGCCGGGCGACCGGATCGTCGTGCACTGCAACTATGTCGATCTCGAGGAGCCCGAAGGGCACGACGACGCGATGATGGACCCCGGACAGACGATCTGGGGCTTCGAGACCAATTTCGGCGGCATGGCCGAGCTGGCGCTCGTGAAGGCGAACCAGCTCATGCCGAAGCCCGCCCACCTCACCTGGGAGGAGGCGGCCTGCAGCGGCCTCGTGAACTCCACGGCCTACCGCCAGCTGGTGTCGAAGCACGGCGCGGGCATGAAGCAGGGCGACGTGGTGCTGATCTGGGGCGCGTCGGGCGGTCTCGGCGGCTACGCCACGCAGTACGCCCTGAACGGCGGCGCGTTCCCCGTCGGCGTCGTGTCGAGCCCCCATCGCGCGGAGATCGTGCGCAAGCTCGGCACCGACCGCGTGATCGACCGCAAGACCGAGGGCTACAAGTTCTGGAACGGCGACGAGATGAACATGAAGGAGATGCGGCGCTTCGGGGCCCGCCTGCGCGAGCTGACCGGCGGCGAAGATCCCGACATCGTGTACGAGCACCCCGGCCGCGAGACCTTCGCGACGAGCGTGTTCGTCGCGCGACGCGGCGGCACCATCGTGACCTGCGCCTCGACTTCGGGCTACAACCACGTGTACGACAACCGCTACCTGTGGATGAACCTGAAGCGGATCGTGGGCTCCCACTTCGCGAACTACCGCGAGGCGTGGGAGGCGAACCGGCTGATCTGCAAGGGCGCGATCCATCCGACGCTGTCGAAGACCTATCCGCTGGAGCAGTCCGGCCAGGCCGCGCTCGACGTGCACAAGAATCTGCACGACGGGAAGATCGGGGTGCTCTGCCTCGCGGACCGCGAGGGGCTCGGCGTCACCGACGCGGCCCTGCGCGAGAAGCATCTGGACCGGATCCAGCTCTACCGGAGCTGAACCTGGCGCGATCGCTCCGCCACCCGCTGCGCATCCCGGGCTTCGTCCTCCTCGGTCTCGTGGCCGCGGGATTCGTCTGGACGCCACCGATCTTCGACGGCCTCGCCCCCGATCGCATCGACCGGCCCGCGCCGGCGGGCCCGCGGGCGGAGCGTGCGGCGGGCGACGCGTCCCGGCGGCGCGTGATCCTGATCTCGATCGACGGCCTTGCGCCCCGGGTCCTCGCGCAGAGCGAGGCGCCGAACCTCGCGCGCTTCGCGCGGGAGGGCGAATCGGCCGACCTCGCCGAGACCGTGGTGCCCTCGATCACCCTCACGTCGCACACGAGCATGCTCACCGGCGTCTCCCCGGAACGGCACGGCGTCGACTGGAACAGCTACCTGCCGTGGCGACACATCCGAACCCCGACCGTCTTCACGCGCTGCGGCGAAGAGGGGCTGCGCTGCGGGCTCTTCGCCGGCAAGCGCAAGTTCGCCCACTACGCCGAGGACGAGCCCGGGGTCATGCGGTACGCGCGGGGGAGCAGCGCGGAAGAGGTGCTGGCGCTCGCGCTCGCGTGGCTGCGCGAGGCCGATCCCGACTTCGTGATGGTCCATCTCGCGGAGGTCGACGCAGCCGGGCACGCCCACGGCTGGGACAGCGCGTCCCAGCGCGCCGCGGTCGCGCGGCTCGACGCCGACCTCGGTCCGTTCGTCGCGGCGGCGCGCGCCGCGAGCCCGCGCCCGCTCGTGGTGATCGTGTCCGCCGACCACGGCGGGCACGGGACGAACCACGGCACCGCGGCGCCCGAGGACGTCGACATCCCGTGGCTCGCCTTCGGCGAAGGCGTGTCGCCCGGCGCCCGGCTCGCCCACGTCTCCACTCTGGACACCGGGCCGACGGTGCTGTCGCTGCTCGGCGTCGAGCCGCCCGCCGGCGTGGAGGGCAGGGCGCGGCTGGGGACGAACCTCGTCGATCTCGCCTCCGTCGACCCGTCGATCGACGTGGACATGCGCTACGCGACGCCCGACAACTTCCTCCACGAGGCGGTGTATCCATCGGGCCGCTGTCTCCTCACTGCGGACGCCGCCGAGCGGCTCGCACGCGTGCAGCGGCGGCTGGCGGCGTCCCAGATCCGCGTCGGCTTGCGCGTGTGGGACTGCTATCGGCCGGCGTCGGTGCAGGAGAGGATGTGGGCGCTGGTGCCCGATCCCCGCTACGTCGCCGACCCGCGCGAAGGATCGAAGCACGCGCGCGGGTCGGCCGTGGACGTGGCGCTTGTCGGGCCTGGAGGCGCGCTGCTCGAGCTGCCGACCGGCTTCGACGACTTCACGCCGCGCGCCCACCGCGACTTCGCCGCGCTGCCCGAGGCCGCTCTTCGGAACCGCCAGCTGCTCGAGGACGCGATGACCCGCGAGGGCTTCGTGCCGTTCCCGACGGAGTGGTGGCATTTCGACGATCCTGGCTGGCGCGGCGCGCCGCTGCGTGACGAGCCGCTGGCAGCGTCGTCGCGCGGGTCGGCCGCCGTCGGGCGGTAGGCGCACCGGACGGGGCTCAGCCGAGGTGACGCCGGACCACGTCGCCGAGCGCTTCCAGCATCCTCTCGCGCGAGAGCCGGAGCGCGGGCAGCTCGCCCTGCGCGACGGCGTCGCACGCGCGCTCGAGCGTGAAGAGCAGGAGCACGTCCTGCTCGGGCGCACGGGGACGTCCGCCGCGGCCGGCGCGCAGCTCCGCCAGCAGACGGAGCTGGCGCCTCCGCTGCGCGCGATGGAAGCGCCGCACGACGTCGTCGGTGGCCACGAGCGCGAGCATGGACGCCCGGAGCCCCCGCCAGCGGGTGTGGTGGTCGAGCGTGAGATGCACGAGCCTCTCGGCGAGGAGAGCTAGATCGGCAGTGGCCGCCATCTCCGTCGCGACAGCTTCCCACTCCGTGTCGACCCAGGCCTCCCAGGCCGCGAGGAAGATCTCCCTCTTGTCCGCGAAGTGCTTGTAGAACGTACCCGCCGCGTAGCCCGCTGCCTGCGCGATGCGGTTCGAGTCCGTTCCGTGGTAGCCGTCACGATTGAACACCTCGGCGGCCGCGGAGACGAGCCGCGCGCGTGTCTCCGCGGGCGCTCCGCGCGCCGGGCGCGCGCGCGCTGCACGCGGGTTGCCGCGTCGTCTCGAGCCGGGCCGAGCCGCCATCCCCGCTCCTTAGCACGCTTGACGCGCACGATCCACTAGTGATATTCATATCACTAGAGGGCGAGACGAAAGGGGCACCGATGGAGCGCGCGCGGACGCAGCTGGGAGCCACGCGGCCGGGCAAGGACATCGTCGTCGACGGCGTGCGCCTGGCCTACGACGACGCGGGCGCCGGGCCGGCGCTGGTCTGCCTGCACGCGATCGGGCACGGCGCGAGCGACTTCGCCGCCCTGCGCGCGCGGATCGGCGCGGGCCGCCGCGTGATCGCGCTCGACTGGCCCGGTCACGGAAGCTCCGCGGACGACCGGGAGCCGGCGAAGGCCGCGCGCTACGAGGCGCTGCTCGCGGGGTTCCTGGACGCGCTCGGACTCGCGCGCGCGACGCTCCTCGGCAACTCCATCGGGGGCGCCGCCGCGCTCCGGCTCGCCGCGCACGCGCCCGGACGCGTGCGGGCGCTCGTGCTCGTGAACCCCGGCGGGCTCGACAAGGGGGGCGCGCTCGCCCGCGCGATGCCCCGGGCGATGGCACGCTTCTTCGAGGCGGGTGCGCGCGGCGCGCGCTGGTACCCGGCGGCGTTCGCCGCCTACTACCGACTCGTCCTCCCGCGCGCGCCCGAGCAGCGGGCGCGCATCGTGGCCGCTGCGCGCGAGAGCGCCGCGGTCCTCGCGCAGGCATGGCGGGGCTTCGCGGAGCCCGACGCGGACGTCCGGCAGTTGGCGGAACGCGTGCGCTGCCGCACCCTCGTGGCCTGGGCGAAGGGGGACCGCATCAACCAGCTCTCGCGCTGCCGTCCCGCGCTGCGGCGTCTACCGAACGCGCGCCTCGTGACGTTCTCGGGCGGCCACGCGCCGTTCCTCGAGGACCCGGACGCGTTCGCGCCGGTGCTGGACGACTTCCTGCGCGAGACGGAGAGAGACGATACCGCGTGATGTCGCGCCTCGTCCTGCTCCACACGGCGCAGAGTCAGGTCTCCGTCTTCGACCGCATGCTCGCGGAGCTCGCCCCCGGCGTGCGGGCGCGTCACGTGGTGTACGAGGACTTCCTGGCCGAAGCGCGGCGGGGCGGTGTGACCGACGGCCTCATCCGGCGCGTGGTCGACGCCGTGCTCGATGCCGCGCTCGAGCGGGGCTCGCTCGTCCTCTGCACCTGCTCGACGATCGGCGCCGCCGCGGAGCGGGCGAACGTGGTCCAGCCCGGCGTCGCGCTACGGGTCGACCGCCCGATGGCGGAGCGCGCGGTGGCTCTCGGCTCGCGCATCGCGGTCGCGGCGGCGCTCGAGAGCACCCTCGCGCCGACGCGCGCCCTCCTCGAAGAGGTGGCGGGCGCGGCGGGCAGCCCGATCGAGCTCCGGGAGATCCTCTGCGCGGCCGCCTGGCCGCGCTTCGAGCGGGGCGACACGGCGGGGTATCACGCGACGATCGCCGCCGCGCTCGACGCGCGCGCGGGCGATGCCGAAGTGGTCGTGCTCGCGCAGGCGTCGATGGCGGGGGCGGAGGCGCTCTGCCGCCGCGTGCGTGCGCCCATCGTGTCCAGCCCGCGGCTCGGCCTCCAGGCGGCGCTCGAGCGGGTCGGGGCGTCGCGGGCGTAGCCGCTCCGAGGGCCCTCGTCCCGGACGGCCCCGTGTGGCATCTCGTCACGCAGTGGGGCGCGCCGGGACACTCGGAACGCCCGGCGAGTCCAATCGGCGCGGTGCGGATCCCGGAAGCGGGCACGCGTCTTGCGACGGTCAGAAGAGTGCGGCCGTCACCTTCTCCTCTTCGATCGCCGCACGGCGGATGCGATGGCGTACTCCCACTACGACCGGCTCTCCGCGCTCGATGCGACGTTCCTCGAGATCGAGGACGGGAACGCCCACATGCACGTGGGGTCGATCTCGACCTTCGACGCGGGCCCGCTCACGACGCCGGACGGTGGCCTCGACTTCGAGCGGATCTGCGCCTTCGCGGAGCCGGCCCTCCGCCGGAGGCCGCGCTTCCGCCAGCGTCTCGCGTACGTGCCGCTGCTCGGCCATCCGGTCTGGGTGGACGACGAGCACTTCAACCTCCATTACCACCTCCGCCACACCGCCCTGCCCGAGCCCGGCGACGAGCGGCAGCTGAAGCGGCTCGCGGGCCGCATCCTCTCCCAGCAGCTCGATCGCGGGAAGCCGCTGTGGGAGATGTGGTTCGTGGAGGGTCTCGAGGGCGGCCGCTTCGCGATCCTCACGAAGGCCCACCACGCCATGATCGACGGCATCTCCGGCGCCGACCTGATGGCGTCGCTCGTTCGGGGAGAGCCCGATGCCGAGGTGGCCGCCCGCTCGCCCTGGCTCCCGCGGCCGCGTCCGAGCGGCGCCCGGCTCCTCGTCGACGAGACGCTCCGCCGTGTTGCGCTCCCGGCGACGCTGCTCCAGGCCGCAGCCCACGCCGCAGCCGCGCCGATGCGCGCCCTGCGCGGCGCGGTAGAGGAGGCGGAGGGGCTGCGCGAGGCGCTCGGCGCCGGTCTCTCGTCCGCGTCCCCGTCGTCGCTCAACCGTCCGCTCGGACCGCACCGGCGCTTCGACTGGCTCCGCTTCGAGCTCGAAGCGGTGAAGCAGGTGGGACGGCGTCTCGGCGGCACCCTGAACGACGTCGTGCTCACCGTCGTCACCGGGGCGCTCCGGGAGCTCCTGCGCCGCCGCGGCGATCCGGTGGATCAGCTGCACGACTTCCGCGCGTTCGTGCCGGTGAGCCTGCGGACCGCGGACGAGCGGGGGACGCTGGGGAACCGCGTCGCGATGCTGCTCGCGAAGATGCCGATCGACGAGGCCGATCCCCTGGCGCGGCTGCGCCGCGTGTCGGAGACGATGGGCGCCCTCAAGCGTTCGAAGCAGGCGCGCGGGACGGAGCTGCTCGAGGAGATCAGCGATCGGGTGGTGACGACGCTCTTCGCGCAGCTGGCGCGCCTTGGCGCGCGCGAGCGCGCGTACAACGTCGTCGTCACGAACGTGCCCGGGCCCCAGTTCCCGGTCTACTTCCTCGGTTCGAAGATGGAGGCGGTGTACCCGGTCGTCCCGCTCTTCCAGCAGCAGACGCTCGGCATCGCGCTCTTCAGCTACGACGGCGCCCTCTTCTGGGGCCTGAACGCGGACTGGGACGCCATGCCCGACCTGCACGACCTGCTCGGTCTCCTGCAGGACGAGTTCGACGTGCTCCGCAAGGCGGAGCCGCCTCAGCCGAGGGCGCCACGTGCGCGTCGCGCCGCGCGGAGGGGCCGGACGTGACCGACTTCGCGTACGAGCGGCTGTCGCAGCTCGACAACTCCTTCCTCGTCTACGAGGGGCCGACGTCACCGATGCACGTCGCGTGCACGCAGATCTACGAAGCCGCGCCGCTGCGCGGTCCCGGAGGCGCGCTCGACATCGATCGCCTGCGCGACTACGTCGAGTCCCGCCTCCACCTCATCCCCCGCTACCGGCAGCGTCTCGCGTACGTCCCGTTCGAGAACCATCCGGTGTGGGTCGACGACGCGCGCTTCAACCTGCTCTACCACGTGCGTCATACGCGGCTTCCGAAGCCGGGAGACGAGCGCAGCCTGAAGCGGCTCGCGGGCCGCCTCCTCTCCCAGGCGCTCGATCGCGGGAAGCCGCTCTGGGAGCTGTGGGTGATCGAGGGCCTGGAGCGGGACCGCTTCGCGCTCCTGACCAAGACCCACCACTGCATGATCGACGGCATCTCCGGCGTCGACCTGCTGTCCGTCCTGATGACGGAGCGGCCCACCGACGCGATCGAGCCGCCTCCGGCCTGGTCTCCCCGTCCCGCGCCCACGGCGGGGCAGCTCGTCGCGTCGGAGCTGCTGCGGAGCGCGCGCACGCCGCTCGAGCTGGCGCGCGCGGCGCTGAGGATCGCGCGCGACGAGGATCACGCGCGCCACGAGCTCGGCGAGCGGGCGCTCGCGCTGGGACGCCTCCTGGAGTCGGGCTTCGCCAACGCGTCGAACACGCCGCTGAACCAGCCGATCGGACCGCACCGGCGCGTGGACTGGCTGCGCATGGATCTCGGCGCGATCCGCGCAGTGAAGGAGCGCCTCGGGGGAAGCGTGAACGACGTGGTGCTCGCGATCACGGCGGGCGCCGTGCGCCGCTTCCTGCGGGAGAACCGGGCGACCGACGTGAACGGCCTCGATTTCCGCGTGATGGCGCCCGTGAGCATGCGGTCGCAGGAGCAGCGCGGGACGCTCGGCAACCGCGTGGCAGCGTGGATCGTGCCGCTCCCGATCGGCGAGCCCGACCCGACGCGCCGCCTGGAGCTGGTCCGCGAGACCACCGAGCGCCTCAAGCGGACGAAGCAGGCGCTCGGCGCCGAGACGCTGACGCAGGTCACGGAGTGGACCGGTCCGACCCTGCTCACGCTCGGCGCCCGCCTCATGACCTGGGGTACGCCGTTCAACCTCGTCGTGACCAACGTCCCCGGCCCGCGCGCCCCGCTCTTCCTGCTCGGCGCACGGATGCTCGAGGCCCACCCCATGGTGCCGCTCCTGGGGAATCTCTCGCTCGGGATCGCGCTGTTCAGCTACTGCGGAGCGCTGTCGTGGGGGCTGTCGGCGGACTGGGACCTCGTCCCGGATCTACACGACTTCGTGCGCGCCATCGAACGGTCCTTCCGCGAGCTGCGCCGGGCGGCTGGCGTCGAGACGCAGACCCGGGCGGCGTGAGCCGTGCCGGGGCCGAATCGCGGTCCGCATCCGGCCGTGCGCCGATCACGCGCGGCCGGCGCGCGGCGAGGGGGAGGCGGCGGCGCGCAGCTCGTCGGCCATCTCCGCCGCCACGTGCGCGCTCGCGCCGTACGCCTCCTCGACCTGGCTCACGATCGCGCGCTCCAGCAGGGCGCCCACGCCCAGGACTCGCACCTCCACGACGCCGTCGAGCACGCGCTTGCAGGCGCGCGGGCCCGCGGGCACGACGCGGACGGTGCCCTCGAGGTGCGAGCGGTCCCTCAGGACGGTGGGCGTCATGCGCCAGCGGACCAGCCGCTCCTCGCGGCTGCGCCACTGCTCCTCCACGTAGCTCGCCGTCGTCGCTCCCGCGACGCGCTTCAGGATCGGGACGAGGGCAGCGGGGAGGCGCGGCGTCACCTGGATGCGTCGGTAGATCTCGCGCGCCTCCTCCTCCCGCTCGATCACGCGGTACTCCGTGAGGCCGAGGGCCTCCGCGACCCGCGCCTCGAACGCCTCGGAGTGCATCGTCGCGAAGAACGAGTCGGCGTCCAGCGGGATCCGATGCTCGCAGCGGACTCTCACGCCAGGTCTCCTTGCGGCCGCGGCCGCGACCGCGCGCCGCCGCCGCTGCGCCATTCTAGACGAGCCGGCTCGCGCCCGTGGCGGGTCGGCGCGGCCGCGGTGCTCCTCGGACTCCTCGCATGCGCGTGCGCACCGGACACCTCGAACGTCGTGCTCGTCGGCAGCGTCGAGCGCACGCTCGTCGAGGTCGTCGCGCCGATCTCCGAGCGGCTGATCGGCGTCGCGGTGAGGCGGGGCGAACGGGTGTCTGCCGGGCAGACGCTCGCGATCCTCGACCCGCTCCTCGCGGACGCGGACCTGGCCGCCGCGCAGGCCGCCGAGGCGAGAGCCCGCTCCTCCGCGGTCGTGGCCAGCCACGATTTCGCGCGAAGCCGGGAGCTGCGGCGGCGCGGAGTGGCCTCCGAGCAGGACGACGAACGCGCCGAGCTCGCGCGCGACGAGGCCGCGGCCGGGCTGCGCGAGGCGTCCGCACGGCTCGCGGCGACCCAGAAGCGGCTCGACGACCTCGTGCTGAAGGCGCCCGTCGACGGCGTGGTGGACCAGATCCCGTTCGACTTCGGCGAGCGCGTGCCGGCGGGAGCGGTCGTCGTGGTGATCCTCGCCGACGGCGAGCCCTGGGTCCGGGTGTGGCTCCCGGAGCGCGCGATCGCTTCGGTCGGAACGGGCACCTCCGCGGAGGTGACGATCGACGGTCTCGCCTCGCCTCTGCCCGGCCGCGTGGTCGACGTGGCCCGCGAGCCCGAATTCACGCCGCACTACGCGCTGACCGAGCGCGAGCGGACCCATCTCGTATACGAGACGCGGGTCGCGATCGAGGGCGCATCGGCGACGCTCCGGCCCGGCACGCCGGCCGAGGTGCGCATCCCGCTCGGAGCCGCCCCGTGACGCGAGCCGCCGACGCGCCCGTCGTGATCGCGGCGCGCGGGCTCACGCGCCGCTTCGCGGACGTCCTCGCGGTGGACCACGTCGACCTCGACGTGCGCCGTGGCGAGATCTACGGCTGCCTCGGGCCGAACGGCTCGGGGAAGTCGACCCTCATGCGGATGCTGCTCGGCCTGCTCGAGCCGTCCGAGGGCACGGCGGTCGTGCTGGGCCATGCGATCCCGCGCGAGGCGGAGCTCCTGCGCCCCTCCGTCGGCTACATGACGCAGCGGTTCTCGCTCTACGAGGACCTCTCGGTGCAGGAGAACCTCGATTTCGCGGGGGCGGTGTTCGGCCTGACGGGCCGCCGCCGACGCGCCCGCGTGTCGGACGTGCTCGCCGAGTCGGGCCTCGATGCGCACCGCCGGAAGCGCGCGGGAGCGCTCTCGGGGGGCTGGAAGCAGCGTCTCGCGCTGGCCGCGGCGATCGTGCACGAGCCCGAGCTCCTCGTCCTCGACGAGCCCACGGCCGGAGTCGACCCGCAGAGCCGGCGCGAATTCTGGGAGCGGCTGTTCGGCCTCGCGGCCGCGGGCGCCACCATCCTGGTGTCCACCCACTACATGGACGAAGCGGTGCGCTGCCACCGGCTCTGCATGATGCGCGACGGCCGTCCGGCCGCGGTCGGCGCGCCCGCCGCGCTGATCGCCACGCTCGCGGGCAGGATCGTGGACTGCCGCGTGGTGCGCGTCGAGGACGCGATCGGCGTGCTGCGGGAGAGCCCGCTCGTCGCGAGCGTGACGCAGCTCGGGGACACGGCGCACGTCCTCCTCGCACACGGCGCGACGCGCGCACCGGCTTCCGCCGAGCTCGCGCGTGCCCTGCACGGCGCCGGCCACGACGGCGAGGTCGTTCCCGGGACGGCCACGCTCGAGGACGTGTTCGTCGCTCTCCTGCTCGGTGAGCGGCTCGAGCCGGCGGAGAACGGCCAATGACGCTGCGCGTGCGACTCGCGGCCTCGCTCCGCCGCCTGCTCGCGATCGCGCGCAAGGAGATGCGCCAGCTCGTGCGCGACCGGCTCACGCTCGCGATGATCGTCGGCATCCCGTCGCTCCAGCTCGTGCTCTTCGGCTACGCGATCAACCTCGACGTGCGAGGCGTTCCGACCGCCGTGCTCGACCGCTCGCATTCGGCGGCGTCACGTCGGCTGCTCGGCGAGCTGGAGGCCACGCAGACCTTCGTCCTGCGGAGGGAGGCGCGCGACGAGGCGGACGCGCTGCGTCTCCTCGCCGGGAGCGAGGTCGGGGCGGTCATCGTGATCCCGCCGGACTTCGAGCGGCGTCTCTTGCGCGGGCGTGGCGCCGAGATCTCGATCCTCGCCGACGCGACCAACCCGACTGTGGCGAGCGCCGTGGCCGCCTCGGGGAGCGGGCTGGCGGACGATCTCTCGCGGCGCTTCCAACCCTTCACGACCGGGGTCCCCGGGCCTCCGGCGCCGCGCTTCCTTCCGGACGACCGGCGTCTCTTCGGGCCCGTTCCGGAGCTCGTGCGTACCGAGCCCCTCCGCATCGCAGTGCTGCCGTTCTACAATCCGGAGCGCCGGACGGCGGTCTTCATCGTCCCGGGTCTCGTCGGCGTGATCCTCACCATGACGATGATGCTGATGACGGCGCTCGCGATCGTGCGGGAACGGGAGCGCGGCACGTTCGAGTTCCTGATCGCGACGCCGGTGCGTCGCACCGAGGTGATGATCGGTAAGATCCTGCCCTACATCGTGGTGGGACACGTCCAGGTGGCGATCGTGCTCGCCCTCGGCGCGTTCGCGTTCGCAGTGCCGGTGCAGGGGTCGTTGCTCGAGCTCGCGCCCGGAACGCTGGTGTTCATCGCGGCGATGCTCACGATGGGGCTCGTGATCTCGTCCGCTGCACGCACGCAGTTCCAGGCCGTCCAGATGGCCTTCTTCTTCTTCCTCCCCTCGATGCTGCTCTCGGGGTTCATGTTCCCGTTCGACGCGATGCCGCGCCCCGCGCAGTGGATCGGGCAGCTCCTCCCGCTGACGCACTATCTGCGGATCGTGCGCGGCATACTGCTCAAGGGAGCGTCGTTCTCGAGTCTGCTCGGCGAGATCGCGGCGATCGGCGCGTTCCTCGTCGTGGCCCTCGCGCTGGCGGTACGCGGATTCCGCAAGACCCTCGGCTGAGCGGCTAGATCAGCTGCTTGACGCGCTGATATCCCTCGCGCAGCTCGCCCGCGAGCAGCTTCGCCGCTTCACGGACGTCGACGCTGGCGTCGCGCGACTCCTTGGCGACGAGCTCCATCCGCGCCTCGAGGTGGTGCCACTTCTTCTCGAGCGCTTCGAAGCGGTCGCGGACCTCGGCCTTCGCGAGGTGCAGCCTGACCCGCAGCTCGTCGCGCAGCCGTCGCAGGGCCTCGACCTCTTCCGCCAGGAGATCCTTGTTCTCGCTCACCCTGTCTCCTCCTTCGGCCTCCGCGGGCTGCGGAGCCTCCAGTGGAGTGCCTTCGCACGAGCCGTGCCAGCGCCGTGCGCGCTCCGGTGCAGCGCGGGGTCCCCCGTCGAGGCGCACCGCCCCGGTGCGTGACGGTTCGCCACACGATGGGTCCGGTTGCACGCCTCCGCGGGCGCCGGCTAGCGGTAGACGATCACGCTCCGGATCGACTCGCCCGCATGCATCAGGTCGAAGGCGCGGTTGATGTCCGCGAGGGGCAGCGTCGCGGTCACGAGCTCGTCGAGCTTGATCCGGCCGGCGAGGTAGCGGTCGACGAAGCGCGGGAGCTGCGTCCGGCCCTTCACCCCCCGAAGGCCGTGCCCCGCCACGAGCGGCCCGTGACGAGCAGGAACGGACGCGCGTGGATCTCCTCGCCCGAGCCCGCGACGCCGATGATCACCGATTGGCCCCAGCCGCGCGCGGTGCACGCGAGCGCCTGCCCCATGACCTCCACGTTGCCGATGCACTCGAAGGAGTAGTCCGCGCCGCCTTCGGTCAGCTCGACGATCGCCTGCACGACGTCGCCGACGTCCTTCGGGTTCAGCACGTCGGTGGCGCCGAGCTGGCGCGCGAGCGCGAACTTCTTCGGGTTGAGGTCCACCCCGATGATGCGCTCCGCGCCGGCCATCACCGCACCCTGGATCACGGAGAGGCCGATCCCGCCCAGACCGAAGACCACGACCGACGATCCGGGCTCGACCTTCGCGGTGTGGAGCACGGCCCCGATGCCCGTCGTGACGCCGCAGCCGAGGAGGCACACCTTGTCCAGCGGCGCGTCCTTGCGGATCTTCGCGAGCGCGATCTCCGGCAGCACGGTGCACTCCGCGAAGGTCGACGTGCCCATGTAGTGGTGCAGCATCCGCCCCTTGTGCGAGAGCCGGCTCGTGCCGTCGGGCATCACCCCCTGGCCCTGCGTGGCGCGCAGGGTGATGCAGAGGTTGGTCTTCCCGGAGAGGCAGTACTTGCACTGCCGGCACTCCGGCGTGTAGAGCGGGATCACGTGGTCCCCGATCGCGACCGACGCGACGCCCGGTCCCACCTCCTCGACCACTCCGGCCCCCTCGTGGCCGAGCACGACCGGGAAGCGGCCCTCCGAGTCCTTGCCGCTCATCGTATACGCATCGGTGTGGCAGACGCCGGTGGCCGCGAGGCGCACCAGCACCTCGCCGCGCTTCGGGCCTTCGAGGTCGATCTCCTCCACCTCGAGCGGACGGCGCGGCTCGAAGCAGATCGCGGCCTTGACCTTCATGCGGCTCTCCTGTCTCTTCTTCGCCGCGCAGTCTCGCACAACGAGCTGCGCCATGGGGAGGGGGAGGGATGATCCTCAGCAATACGGAGACCGTGCCCGGGCGGACGATCCGCGAGTTCTACGGCGTCGTCACCGGCAGCACGGTGCGGGCGAAGCACATCGGCCGCGACATCATGGCGAGCCTCAAGAACATCGTCGGCGGCGAGCTCAAGAGCTACACCGAGCTTCTCCAGGAGGCGCGCCAGGAAGCCGTCGAGCGGATGGTGGCGCAGGCGCAGTCCGTCGGGGCGAACGCGGTCGTGAACGTCCGGTTCGCGACGAGCTCGATCACGCAGGGCGCAGCGGAGCTCTTCGCCTACGGCACCGCCGTGAAGGTGGAGTGATGGAGGACTGGGTCCCCGTCGCGTTCCAGCTCGGCCTCCCGGCGGCGCTGCTGCTGCTCGCGTACGTGGTCGGAACGGCGGTCGAGAGCCGGCACTACCGGATCCTGCGCGCGCGCGAGCTGCGCTCTCGCGCCTTTCCGGTCGTGACGTTCCGCGAGGCGCCGTCCGGGTGGCGCATCACCGGGTCCGAGCTGGTGACAGGGAGCGTCGTGATCTCGCTGGACTACTTCAAGCGGTTCCTCGCCGGGCTCCGGCTCCTCGTGGGAGGACGGATCCGGAGCTACGAGACGCTCCTCGACCGCGCGCGGCGCGAAGCGGTCCTGCGCGTCAAGGAGGACGCGTTCGCGCGAGGGTACCACGCGGTGATCAACCTCCGACTGGAGACGACACGGCTCAACCGTACCCTCGGCGCGCAGGGCGGAACCGCTGGCGTCGAGATCGTGGCCTATGGCACGGCGCTGAAGCTCGAGAAGCGCGGAGCTCCGTGAGGTTCGAGGGCCGGCTCCCGCGCGACGACGTCAACGTGTCGCGTACGTCGGTGCTCGGCGAGGCGGCCACGCTGGTGACCGGGATCGCGACCGTGGTGCTCCTCCTCGCGCTGGCGGTGTACGCCTCGGTCGAGCTCGTCGTGCGCTTCCTGCCGGCGGACGTCGAGGCGCGGTGGTTCGGCGGGCTCGCCGTCGGGCCCGATACCGGCGATGTTCGCCTCGCTCCGACCCAGGCCCTGGTCGATCGGCTCGCGGCGCACTGGGAGGGCAACCCCTACGTCTTCCGCGTCGGCGTGATGCGGGCGGAGGCGCCGAACGCGCTCGCGCTGCCCGGCGGCGGGATCCTCGTCACGACCGGTCTGCTGGACCGCGTGCGGTCCGAGAACGAGCTGGCGTTCGTGCTCGGCCACGAGCTCGGGCACTTCCGCCATCGCGATCACCTGCGCGCCCTCGGCCGCAGCGCCGCGCTGGGCCTGATCTTCGCCGCGCTGGCCACGGGGGGCGTGCCGGCGTCGTTTCCCGCCACGGTGTCGGCCCTCACCGAACGCAGCTTCGACCGCGACCAGGAGCGCGAGGCCGACCGCTTCGGGCTCGGGCTGGTCGCCGCGGAGTACGGTCACGTGGGCGGCGCGGACGGATTCTTCCAGGGCCTGCCGGACGCCCACCCGGGCGTGGGCGCGCGGCTGTCCTCGTGGGTGGCCACCCACCCCGTGAGCGCCGAACGCATCGAGGCGCTGCACGCCGAGGCGGCCGCTCACGGCTGGGCGACGGCCGGCGCTCCCACGCCGCTTCCCCCGGCCTGGGCGCAGCCGCCGGCGGAGTAGAATGCGGCGATGCCGCCGCCGCTCGTCATCGACGCCGACGCGCACGTCGTCGAGAGTCCCGCCTTCTTCGCAGAGGCGTTGAAGCGATTCAAGGATCACATCCGCGTGTCGGGTGGGGAGCGGCCGGCGATCGTCGTCGAGGGCCGTCGCTATCCCGAGACGGAAGGCCCGGGCGCCGGGTGTCCGCCGCGGCACGCCCTCTGCGCCGCGGCGGGGATCGATCCGTCGGGTCCGCCGGGCGTGCTCGCCGACGCCGCACGCGAGGGCATCGATCGCATGGTGCTCTTCCCGAGCTTCGGGCTCGGCATCCCGGCCTTCCGCGACGCGCGCTTCGCAGCGGACATCGCGGACTTCTACAACGGCTGGGTCGCGGACTGGTGCGCGCCCGCCGAGGGCCGTCTGCGCGCCGCGGCGGTGCTCCCGATCGAGGACCCGGCTGCGGCGGTGGCGACCCTTGCGCGCGCCCGCGAGCGCGGCCTCGTCTGCGCAGTCCTGCCGCCCGCGCTGCGCGAGCGCAATCTCGACCATCCGGACCTCGATGCCGTCTACGCCGCCGCGGTCGAGCTCGATCTCCCCCTGGCGGTGCACGGCGCGCCGGGCGTGCACCTGCCGCAGATCGGTGTCGATCGCTTCACGAGCTATCTCCAGGTCCACTGCGTCAGCTTCCCCTTCGACCAGATGACCGCGCTGACCGCCCTCGCGAGCGGCGGCGTCTTCGAGCGCCATCCCCGTCTGCGCGTCGTCTTGCTCGAGTCGGGCGTGGGCTGGGTGCCGTACTTCCTGGGCCGGCTGGGCGAGCACTTCGAGAAGCGCGGCGACTGGATCCAGAACGGCTGGAAGCGCCCGCCGCGCGAATACCTCGAGCGGGGCCAGCTCTGGGCATCGTGCGAGTCGGCCGAGCCGCTGCTGCCCGCCGCGATCGCAGACCTCGGGCACGAGTTCATCCTGTACGCCAGTGACTACCCGCACTGGGACAGCGAGTTCCCCGAGTCGTCGAAGCCGCTGCGCGAACGCGCGGACATCGACGACGCCGCTCGCGCGGCGATCCTCGGAGGGAATGCGCAGAGGCTGTTCGGACTGGTGTGACGGCGGTTCACGACCGCTCCAGGACTCCGCGACGGCGGGCCGAGCGGGCGCGATGCAGGACTCCGCCGCCGTCGGGGGGATGGCGCTGACATCGGGGCATCCGAGCACGGGAGCGGCCGGCAGCTGGTTGGGGGAAGAGTGGTTCTCGGTGCTGCACGCGGGGCTTCGGAGGGCACGCGGGCGCGGGCGTGCCGCGATCGGGTGCGGGGCTTTCGTCGGGCGCGTGGGGCGTGGAGGCGCGTGGCCGATGGACGTGCGGAGCGCGGGCGGCAAGTCGGTAGATCAATCGCTCACGCCGCTTGGACTACTGACACCTTCTGTCAGTAGCGATTACGAGTACACAGATTCACGTTGACACCGTCGGGGATCATCGCCAGAATCGAGTGCGATGATCTCCTCGCGTCATCGCTCCGATTCCCAGCTCGCGCTCGATCTCCGGCCGACATCTCGCTGGGGTGGGCGACGGGTTGGCGCCGGGCGCAAGCCGAATGCGCGGCGGCGGGTGCCGCACCTGCGGCGAGCCCGCTTCACCGCCCACGAGCCCTGCCACGTGACGCTGCGCGTGCGCCGGGGGCTGCCGTCCCTGCGCGATGGGCGGCTCGTGCGCGAGGTCGCGCAGTCCTTCGCGCTGGCGGCGGACCAGGGCGCGTTCCGCGTCGTGCAGTTCTCCTTGCAGCGGGATCACGTCCATCTCCTGGTCGAGGCGGACGGGCCGGAGGCGCTCGGGCGGGGGATGAAGTCGATCGGGGCCAGGATCGCGCGCGCCGTGCACCGCGTGTTCCGGCTGCGCGGGCGCGTGCTCGAGGAGCGCTACCACCACCGGGTGATCCGCACGCCGCGCGAAGCCCGGAACGCGCTCGTCTACGTCCTCCACAACTTCAAGAAGCACGCCTCGCATCGTGTCGTCGGGCGCGCAGCGACGGCGCCAACGATCGATCCGGCGTCCTCGGGCGCATGGTTCGAGGGCTGGACGCGGCGGGTGTCGCCGGGCGAAGGGCCACGCCCCGTGGCGGCGGCGAGATCGTGGCTGCTGCGGATCGGATGGCTGCGACACGGACGGATCGATCCTGCCGAAGCGCCCGCCGCCCATCACTGACGCGACGATACGCGCCGCGGCGCCACGAGTCGCCCCGCGGCCGCGAGCGAAGCGCGAAGGCCCGCGCCTCCTCGTCTTCCCCTAAGCGCTTCCGGCGCAGCCGTCCGCGCCATCTCGCGGCCGCGAGCGAAGCGCCAGCCGTCGTCTTCCCGCAACCGCTTCGGGCAGCGACCCGGCGAAGGACTTCACACCGGCGTGCGCGCGGGGCAGCCTGCCGCTCCGCTCGCGCAGCCGCGTGCTTCTGGCGCGCCGCCGGGGCTAGCGGCTCGCTCGCCGCTTCGCGCGCAGCTCCGCGAGGCGCGCGGTGAACATCTGCGACCACTTGTCCATCGCCGCCTCGGCGTCGCCCCACTTCCACTGCGCGGCCTGTCGGAGCGAGCCGCCGCCGGAGCGCTTGTCGAGCGCGGCGGCGAGGAGCTCGCCCGTTCGCGAGTCCGTGGCCTTGAGCGCCACCTCCGCCGAGCCGGAGAAGCCGTAGGTGCCGGTCAGGAGCTCCTGCGCCTGGTTCAGCACGCGCGCCTGCGGGACGATCACCGACACGGTCCGCAGGATCGGGGTCGCGGCCGTCACGTCCATGATCGCGATCTGGACTCGGATCACCTCTTTGCCCGGGAGATCGGCGAGCGCGAACCCCTGCTTCGCGAGATCCTCCTTGAGGGAGTTGTAGAGGTAGGTGGTCATCATCTGCTCGACGTCGATGGGGAGCTTGCTGTCGCCGCTCGCCCAGAACTGGACCGGCTCGAGCATGATCTTGTCGTATTGCTGCCAGTCCGCGTCCTCGTTCACATAGCGGAGGTCCGCCTCGCCTTCCTTGCCCGGCGAGAGCAGCTTCACCGCGTCGCCGAGGAAGCCGCCCGCGGCGGGCGTGACGGTCACCGTCTGCCGCTTGGTCGTGGTGCAGGCGCCCGACAGCACGAGCGCGGCAAGGCCGGCGACCACGGCCGGGATCCAGGCGGTCCCACGCGAGCCCAATCCCCCTCGAAGCTCGTGACTCGTCGACACATCGCCTCCGTTCATCTCGTGCGCTCGAGGATCGCGACGGGAATCTCCCGCGCGCTCTTCGGCTGATCGTCGCTCTGCAATGGGACCAGGCCCGCGAGGTCGATCCGGTACAGCTCCGCGGTGTTGCCGCACAGGATCGCCTCGCGCTGCTCCGCGGTCAGGTGGCGGCTGTGCTCGGCCAGCATCTCCTGCGACCAGGGCCAGGTGGAGTCGCTGTGCGGGAAGTCGTTCGCCCAGAGCAGCCGTCGCCAGTTCATGAGGTCGGCCACCTGGAACGCGACCCAGTCGTCCTGGAAGGTGGTGTAGATGTTCTCGCGGAAGTACTCGGAGGGGAGCCTCGAGAGCTCCTGACCGGGCGGCAGCCAATTGCGGTGACGCTTGAAGGCATGATCCATCCGGTACATGTAGTGCGGCACCCAGCCGGCGTCCGCCTCCACGCACACGACCTTGAGGGTCGGGTGGCGCTCGAAGACACCGCCGAGGATCAGCGTGCTCATGACGTCCTGGCAGCCACGGATGATCGAGAGAAAGCCCGCGAGCTTCGGGCCCCGCGGCTTCATGATCTCGTCGCGTCCGGTCAGGATGTGGAACGAGAGGGGCAGACCCAGGTCGATGGCCGCGCGCCAGAAGTCGTCGTAGACGGGGGAGTCGTAGTCCTCCACCGCGGGGTTCTGGGGCATCATCACCCCGCGCAGCCCGAGCGCGTGGATCGACTCGAGGTCCGCGATGCCCTCCGCGGGCGAGCCCATCGCGGTCTGACCCACGCCGAGGAGCCTCGCGGGCGACGTCTCGCAGTACTCTGCGATCCACCGGTTGTAGGCGTCGAAGCAGGCCTTCTTGTAGGCGAAGTCCTTGTGGCTGCAGAGCACCATGCCGACGGTCGGGTAGATCACCTCGGCTGCGACACCGTCGCGCGTCTGGTCCGCGAGCCGCGCGCGCGGGTCCCAGCCGCCGCGGTGCAGCTCCTCGAACTTGACGCCCGCGATGCGGATCTCCTCCGCGGGCTTGCCCGCCGCCGCGACGAGCCCCATCGGGACGGGCCGGCTCATGCCGTCGATCACGAAGATGTCGCCGAGCTGTTCGTGACGGCGCATCCGGGGTGCGCGGTCGCGGAAGGCCGGGTCGATCCGGTCCACGTACGTGTCCGGCGGCTCCGTGATGTGCGAGTCGGCGGAGATGATGGGGTAGCTCACGCGGCCCTCCCGTTGCGCAGCAGGCGACCGGGCAGCGGACCGTCCGGATCGACCGCGTCCCTTCCATCCTCGCGGATCACGGTGCCGTTCACCACCACGGCGCGGATGCCTTTCGCCTCGGAGACGAGGCGATCGGCGCCGGCGGGCAGATCGCGCACGCGGCGGAGCGGCGTGCAGCCCACGGTCCCGGGATCGAACACCACCACGTCCGCGGCGAGGCCGGGGGCGAGCCGCCCGCGATCCCCGATGCCGAACACCTCCGCGGGCCGCGAAGTCAGGTGGCGTACGGCCTCCTCGAGCGTGAGCGTCTTGCGCTCGCGCACGAAGCGCGAGAGGAGGTGCGTGGAGAAGCACGCGTCGCAGAGCTGGCTCGCGTGGGCGCCGGCGTCGGAGAGCCCGAGCACGATCGCCTCGCTCTGCAGCAGCTCGGCGACCGCATCCTCGTCGGTGTTCATCGCAGCGACCCGGAAGCGCGCTTCGAGGTTGGACGCGAGGCCGAGGTCGAGCGCGAGGTCCGCGGGATGGACGCCGCGCTCGCGCGCCACCTCCGCCAGGTTCCGCTCCTCGAGCGCGGGCTCCGTCGGACACACGGTGATGACCGTGTCCTCCCACTTGCCCGCGATGAGCCGCTGCCCGCCCTCGTTGCGGAACGCCGTCCGGAAGTCGGGGTCGGAGTAGATCCGCTTCTTGCCCTCGAAGTCCGCCGCCGACACCGGCTTGAAGAGCGGGAGGCTCTCGAAGGGGAAGGGCGCCTTCCACTGGTACTCGAAGTTGAGCGGCCGGCAGGCGACCTGCGGGACGACGCGCACGCCCTCGGACTGCAGCTTCTCGTGCTGCGCGAGCACGGTGCGGTGGAAGTCCGGGGAGAGGCCGGTGAGGAGCGCGGTCCAGCTGACGGTGCGCCCCGTGCGCCGCTGGATCGTCGCGAGCTCGTTCGCGAAGAAACCGCGGCCGACCGTCGCCTGCATCACGCCGGAGCCGGCGCGGCCGAGCCCGTCCGCGAGCGCTTCGATCTCCGCGAGCGACGCAGCACGGCTCGGGACGGGCCGTCCGGCATACCCGACGTGCGTCGGGGCCTTCGACGTGGCGAAGCCGAGCGCGCCCGCCCGCACCGCCTCCTCGACGATCCGCGCCATCGTTCGGATCTCGTCCTCCGTCGCCTCCCGCTCGGTGGACTCCTCGCCCATCACGTACAGACGCACGGGAGTGTGCCCCACCAGCGCGCCCACGTTGATCGCGCTGCCCGCACGCTCGATCGCGTCGAGGTACTGCGGAAACGTCTCGAACGGCCACTCCTCGCCGATGCCCGCGTGCAGCGCTTCGAGCGACATCCCCTCCACGTTCTCGAGGGTGCGCAGCATCAGGTCGCGGTGGCGGGGCCGCGTGGGCGCGATCCCGAACCCGCAGTTCCCCATCACCACCGAGGTGACTCCGTGCCACGGGGAGATGGTGAGCATGCGGTCCCAGAAGATCTGCGCGTCATAGTGGGTGTGGATGTCGACGAAGCCGGGCGACACGACGCAGCCGGTCGCGTCGAGCTCGCGGCCGGCGCGGCCGCGCACTTCGCCGAGCGCCGCGATGCGCCCGCCGCGGACGGCGAGATCGCCCGCCCGTCCCGGAGACCCGGTCCCGTCCACCAGCGTCCCGCCCCGAACGATCAGGTCGAACTGCTCGGACATGGTGCCCTCCGATCGCGCCGCCGCGGCCCTCCGGCAGCGCCACCGCGGCCCTCCGGCAGCGCCATCGCGGCCGCCCGGCCACGCCGCGGCCGCGCCACCGCGATGATAGGATCGGACGAGCTTACACGAGGCGGGGGCCTCGGAGACGGAGAACCATGCCGCTCGATCCCCAGGCGAAGCAGCTCCTCGAGCTCCTGACGGCCGTATTGCCGCGCGATCCCGCGACGCTCACGCCGCGCCAGCTCCGGGACGGCTATCGCGAGTTCGTCGCGGCGCGCCGGGGCCCGGAGGTCGCTCGCGTCGAGGATCGCAGCGTTCCCGGTCCGGCGGGCGAGATCCCGGTGCGATTCTACGCCCCCGCGAGCCCATCGGCCCTGCCGCTGGTGGTGTACTTCCACGGCGGCGGGTTCGTGGTATGCGATCTCGACACCCACGACTCGATCTGTCGCGTGCTCGCGAACGAGGTGGGCTGCGCGGTGCTCTCCGTCGACTACCGGCTCGCGCCGGAGGCGAAGTTCCCCGCCGCCGCCGAAGACTGTTATGCCGCCACGCGTTGGGCCGGAGCGCGCTCCGCGGAGCTGGGATGCGATCCCTCGCGCATCGCCGTGGCCGGCGACAGCGCCGGCGGCAACCTGGCCGCCGTGGTCGCACAGCTCGCGCGCGCGCGCGGCGGACCCCGGCTCGTCCATCAGCTCCTCGTCTATCCGGTGACCGATCACGCGTTCGACACCACGTCGTATCGCGACAACGCCGAGGGCTATTTCCTGACGCGCGACATGATGCGCTGGTTCTGGGGTCACTACCTCGCAGAGCCGGCGGATGGCGACGATCCCGTGGCCTCGCCCCTTCGGGCCAAGGACCTGACCGGGCTCGCGCCGGCGACCGTGATCACCGCGGAGTACGACCCGCTGCGCGACGAGGGCGAGGCCTATGCCGGCCGCCTCCGCGAGGCGGGCGTGCCCACCGAGCTGCGCCGCTACGACGGCGTGTTCCACGGGTTCTTCGGGATGACCGAGGTGCTCGACGCGGCGAACCGGTCGATGGACCTCGCCGCCTCCCGGCTGCGGGCGGCATTCGGCGGCTAGCGTCTGCGAGGTCGGGAGCCCCGCGGCGCGAGCCGACGCTCCCCGATACCCTGGCGTGTCCATGCCCACGTCCGAGCCGTCCTATCCGGGGGCCGTCCCGCCGGAGCGCGCGCACGACGTTCCGTCGCTGGGGATCCGCCTGCGCGTGCACGAGTGGGGCGACCCCGCGCTGCCTCCCCTCGTGCTGTGTCACGGCATGTTCGATCACGCGCGCGGATTCGACACGCTGGCTCCGCTGCTCGCGACGCGCTTCCGTGTCCTCGGCGTGGACGCGCGCGGCCACGGCGACTCCGGCTGGGCCGACGCCTACAGCTGGGGCTGCGATCTCGCGGACATCGCGAACGTGCTGCGCTGGATCGACCGCCCGGCGCACCTCGTGGGACACAGCAAGGGCGGGGGCCAGGCGACCGACACGGCGGGGCTCCACCCGGAGCTCGTGCGTCAGCTCGTGAACATCGACGGGTTCGGTCCATCACCCGAGGGCTTCCGGCCGCCGGGATTCGAGATGGACGGACGCAGCGTGCCCGAGCGCTTCGCCACGCACCTCGACCGCCGTCGCCGGGACGAAGAGCGGGCCTGGCGCGCGTACCCCAGCGTCGAGGACCTCGTGGCGCGCCGGTCCCGGCTGAATCCACGGCTGTCCCCCGAGTGGCTCCGCTACTTCCTCTTCCATGCCGCGCGCGAGGTCGAGGGCGGCTTCGTATGGAAGGTCGATCCGCTCGCGGCGGGAGGCTTCGGGCCGTTCAAGCCGGAGTGGATCGCGCCGTTCTGGCGGCGGCTGCGCGCGCCGATGCTCGCGGTGATCGGCTCCGAGCCCGACAGCTGGGGACCGCTGCCGGAAGGGCTGCTGCAGGAGCGGCTCGCGCACGTCCGCCGTCTCGAGCGGGCCACCCTGCAGGGCGCAGGGCACTTCGTGCACATGGAGCGGCCACGGGAGACGGCGGAGCTCCTGCTCGCCTGGCTGGACCGGTGAGCGAGCCGATCGCCTTGCGACACGGCAGGGTGACGCTCGCGCTGCACGAGTTGCGAGAGGGCGACGGGCCCGCGCTGTTGCTCCTCCACGCCCTGTTCGGCAGCGCAGCGGACTGGCGCCCGGCCGCCGAGGCCTGGCCCGGCCGGGTGTATGCGCTCGACTTCTGCGGTCACGGCGCGTCGGACTGGGTGGCCGGCGGCGCCTACACCCCCGAGCTGCTTGCCGGCGATGCGGACGTCGCGCTCGCGCGCATCGGGACGGCCTGCGTCGCTGGGGCGGGGATCGGAGCCTGGACGGCCCTGCTGCTCGCAGGTGCGCGCCCCGACCACGTGCCCGCAGCGCTCCTCCTGCCGGGACGGGGGCTCTCGGGCGTGGGCCCGCTGCCCGAGCCCGGGCGTGCGGTGTCGGAGCAGTGGGTGCGCGTGTCCGACGCACGGCTGCCGCAGGCGGTGCGCGGGGCGGCGGGCGTGACGAGCGATCCGCTCCTGATGCAGCTCGAGAGCGACATCCGGCCCGTGGACTACGCCGAGGCGTTCGCGTCCCGCGCGCGGCGCATCCTGCTCGTGGAGGACGACGACGAGCGACCGGCGTGGTGGCGGGCGATCGCTGGGAGTGCGGCAGCGAAGGCCGTCTCGCTGCGCGACCTCACCGACGCGCTCGCGCAGCTCGCGGAGGCGCAGGGCTAGACGGACGCTCCGACGCGCGGCAGGAAGATGCGGAAGCACGTTCCACGTCCCGGCTCGGTCTCGACCCGGATGAACCCGCCGCAGCCGCTCACGATCCGGTAGACGATCGAGAGGCCGAGGCCGCTTCCCGCTCCGCCCTTCGTGGTGAAGAACGGCTCGAAGATCCGCGTGCGCGTCGTCGCGTCCATGCCCACCCCCGTGTCCCGCACTTCGAGCACGACGTGCGCGACGCGCCCGCTCGAGTCGTCCGGCGAGGACTGGGTGACGTGGACGGTGATGGTGCCGCCGCCGGGCATCGCGTCGCGCGCGTTCAGGACGAGGTTCACGAGCACGCGCTCGAGCTGACCGCGGTCCATGAACACGCGACCCGGCGCGCTCGTGGGCTTCACGTCGACGGCGTGTCGCGATCCGACGGCCGTCCGCAGGATGCCCTGCATGCGTTCGGCGACCTCGGCGACGTCGATCACGCAGGGCGAGCGCGGCTCGCCTCGCCCGAATTTCAGCAGCTCACGCGAGAGGTCGGCGCTGCGATTCCCCGCGTCGAGGATCTGGCGCGCCTGCTCGACGATCTGCGGCGTCGCGTCGCGGCTCGCGGCGATGTGATGCGCGTTCGCGATGACGACCGTGAGGAGGTTCGAGAAGTCGTGGGCCGCGCCTGCGGCGAGGCGGCCGAGGGCCTCCATCCGCTGCGCGTCGAGCAGGCTCGTCTCGCTCGCCGCCAGCAGGGCCTCCGCTTCGCGCCGGGCCGCGGCTTCGAGCTTCGCCGCGACCATGTCGGCGACCGCGCCCGCGAAGTCGGCTTCCTCCGGCGTCCAGCGCCGCGGGGGCCCGACGTGCTCGTGGCACACGATCCCTGCGACGCGTCCGTCGCGGTAGATCGCGGCGTCGAGCATCGACGTGATGCCGAGCGGTGTCAGATAGGCGTCCCGCAGCTCCTTGGTGAGGCCGTCCTCGTTCGCGTCGTGGGCGGCGATCGCGCGGTGCTCCTCGAGCGCGCGGAAGTAGGCCGGGAACTCGCTCGCGTGCAGCATCGTTCCGCTCGAGTGCTGATCGCGCGACAGCTCGTACAGCTCGCAGCAGCGGATCGCGGCGGGCGGACCGACGAAGAGCCAGATGCCGACGCGCTCGACCGCGAGGGCTCGCGCTGCGATCTCCGTTGCGTCACAGAGCGTCTCCGCGAGCGACCGGCCGCCTTCGCGGAGGCGCGCGATGCGCAGCCGCGCCGACTCGAGCTCGAGCCGGCGGTCCCCGCCATCGGGAGGAGTCGTGCGCTGGGCCATCTGCCGTAAGTGTACTCCGCGGGAACGTCCCTCAGCGCGGGCGGCGCTGGAGCAGACGCTGGGTCTCGGGGGAGGCGCCCGGACCGGGCTCGGTCCGGAGGTCGCGACGCGTCAGCACCCGGCCTTCCGCGTCGGTCACGCGCAGTCGCGGAATCCGCCGGCCGGAGCGTCGGTCCTTCACGATCACCGGTTCGTGTCCGGAGCCGAACACCCACTGGTCCGACCAGTCACGGAGCGCGGTGAGGAGCGGCAGCAGGGCTTCGCCCTTCTCGGTGAGCCGGTACTCGAATCGCGGGCCGGCGTCGCCGACGTCCGCGCGCTCGAAGATGCCGTGCTCCACCAGCCGGTCGAGGCGGTCGGCGAGGATGTTCTTGGCGATCCCGAGGCTCGCCTCGAAGTCGCTGAAGCGGCGCGCGCCCAGGAACGCATCGCGCACGACGAGGAGGGTCCACCAGTCGCCGAGGGCGTCGAGCGCCTGTGCGATGCCGCAATTCATGTGTGCGAATCGCTTTCGCCCCATGGGCCGAGGATAGCAGGATTTTAGTTGCATTACGCAACCGAATTGCCGTATGCTCGTCGCCGTGACCTGCTTCGCGGCCGCTCGAGCTCGGCCTCCGTCCGTTCGGAGAGAGCTGGTAGCGATCACCCACCCTCGAGGAGACGCCGATGGCCGCGACCCCGACGACGGACTGGAAGTCCACTGCCTGCATCCTGTGCGAGTGCAACTGCGGGATCGAGGTGCAGCTCGGCGGGCCCGACGGGCGGAGCTTCGTCCGGATCCGCGGCGACGACGCGCACCCGATCTCGCGGGGCTACGCGTGCGAGAAGCCTTCGCGGCTCGACCTCTACCAGAACGGTCCGCACCGGCTGACGAAGCCGCTCCGCCGCCGCGACGACGGCAGCTTCGAGGAGATCGACTGGGACACCGCGATCCGCGAAGTGGCGGCGCGCTTCGCCGCGGTGCGCGATGCCCACGGCGGCGAGTCGATCTTCTACTACGGCGGCGGTGGCCAGGGGAACCACCTGCCGGGCGCCTACGCGAGCACGACGCGCGCCGTGCTCGGCTCGAGATACCGCTCGAACGCGCTCGCACAGGAGAAGACGGGCGAGTTCTGGGTCGCTGCGCGGATGCTCGGGGGGTACTCGCGCGGCGACTTCGAGCACTGCGAGGTCGCGATCTTCCTCGGCAAGAACCCCTGGTTCTCGCACAGCATTCCGCGCGCGCGCGTCACGTTGAAGGAGATCGCGAGCGATCCGAAGCGGACGATGATCGTGATCGACCCGCGCCGCACGGAGACGGCGGACATCGCCGACGTCCACCTCCAGGTCAAGCCCGGCGCCGACGCGTTCCTGCTCGCGGCCCTGATCGGCGTGATCGTGCAGGAGGGGCTCGTAGCGCGCGCCTTCATCGCAGCGCACGCCGACGGTGCGGAGGAGGTGCTGCCTCTCTTCGAGCAGCTCCCGGTCGCGGAGCACTGCGCGAAGAGCGGGATCCCCGAGACGCTCGTGCGCGCGACCGCGCGCCGCATCGCGACCGCGGAGAGCGTCGCGGTCTACGAAGATCTCGGCGTACAGATGAACCTCCACTCCACGCTGGTGTCCTATCTGCACAAGCTCCTCATCCTGCTCACGGGGAACTTCGGCAAGCAGGGCGCCGCCTATCGACCGACCGCCGTCGTTCCGCTCGCCGTCGGGGGCGAGCGGGGCGGGGCTGCGCCGCGCACGCCGGTGACGGGCGCGCGTGTGATCGGCGGCCTGACGCCGTGCAACGTGATCCCCGACGAGATCCTCACCGACCATCCAAAGCGATTCCGCGCGATGCTCGTGGAGAGCGCGAACCCCGCACACTCGCTGGCCGACAGCGCGCGCATGCGACAGGCGCTCTCCGCGCTGGACCTGCTCGTGGTGGTCGACGTCGCGCTGTCGGAGACCGCGCGCCTCGCCCACTACGTGCTGCCCGTGTCGAGCCAGTTCGAGAAGGCCGAGGCCACCTTCTTCAACTTCGAGTTCCCGCGCAACTACTTCCACCTGCGCAAGGCGCTGCTGGCGCCGCCGCCCGGCCTCTTCTCCGAGGCGGAGCTGCATGCGCGTCTCGTCGACGCGCTCGGCGCGCTGCCGCACGACGCCGTCGCGGAGCTGCGCGCCGCGTGGCAGGACGGGCGCGGGGCCTTCCGCGCGAAGTTCCTGGAGCTCGTGGGCCGCGTTCCGGGGCTCCTCGCCGTCGCGCCCGTGGTGCTCTTCCGCGCGATCGGCGACCTGCTGCCGGAAGGCCTGGCGGAGGGGGCGGGCGTGTGGGCGCTGTGTCAGATCGCGGCCCAGCGCGAGGCGCAGTCGCTCGCGCGCGCCGGGTTCACCGGCGAGCCGGCCGACGCTGCCGACGCGCTCTTCGACGCGATCCTCGCGAGTCGAAGCGCCGTGGTGTTCTCGGTCGACGAGTGGGACGAGAGCTTCGCGCGCGTCACCACCCCGAACCGCCGCATCCAGCTCGCCATCCCCGAGCTCTTCGACGAGCTGACCGCGCTCGCGAGCGAACCGGCGCCGGGCGCGACCGCCGAGTATCCGTTCGTGCTGTCCGCTGGCGAACGCCGGTCGTTCACCGCGAACACGATCATGCGCAACCCGGCCTGGCGCCGGAAGGACCGCGCCGGCGCCCTGCGCATCCATCCCGACGACGCGAGGCGCGTCGGCGTAGGGGAGGGGGGGCGCGTGCGACTGTCGACGAAGCGGGGCAGCGCCGAGGTGGCCGTCGAGCTCTCGAACCGGATGCAGCCCGGCCACGTGTCGCTGCCGAACGGCCTCGGTCTCGACTTCCCGGACGCGAGCGGCGAGACGGTCACCGTCGGCGTGGCGCCGAACGAGCTGACCCGCAGCGAGGACCGCGACTGGCTCGCCGGCACGCCGTGGCACAAGCACACGCCCGCGCGGATCGAGGCGCTGTAGCGCGCCAGAGGCGTGGTCGCGTGCTCTAGCGGGAAAGGAGGTCGCGCGCGATCGCGCGCACCTGCATCTCGTCGGTGCCGGCGTAGATCTGCGCGACCTTCGCGTCGCGGCAGAGCTGCTCGACGTGGTACTCGGCCATGTAGCCGTTTCCGCCGAAGAGCTGCACGGCCTCGAGCGACACCTCCATCGCCGCCTGGGCCGAGTACAGCTTCATGGCGGAGGCCTCGGCGAAGCTCATCGACTTCCCGTTCGCGAGCAGCTCGATGTGGCGGAACACCATGTTCTGCACGTTCATCCGTGCGACTTCCATCTTCGCGAGCTTGAGCTGGATCAGCTGGTACTCGCCGATCGGCTGGCCCCACGCGACGCGCTCCTTCGCGTACTTCACGCAGAGCTCGAGACAGCGTTCGATGATCCCCAGCGACATCGCCGCGACGCCCGACCGCTCCGTGGAGAACGTGTCCTTCGCGCCGGACTTCCCGGCCTTGGCCGCCACCTCTTCGCTGCCGCCGAGCAGGCGTTCGATGCCGACCTTCACGTCCTGGAGGAACAGCTCGCCCGTGGGCGACGAGTGGAGCCCCATCTTCCGCATCGGCTTCGTCTGCGTGAGACCGGGCATGCCCGTGTCGAGCACGAAGTGCAGGATCTTGCGGTCCGCGGGCGCGACGCCCGGCTCGTCGAGCTTGCAGATGAACACGATGGTGTCGGCGTAGGGGCCGTTCGTGATGAACGTCTTGTTCCCGTTCAGCAGATAGCCGCCGTCGCCGTCGCGCTTCGCGGTCGCCTTCATGCCGCCGAACGCGTCGCTGCCCGAGCCCGGCTCGGTGATGGCCCACGCGCCGATCTTGTCGAGCGTGAGCAGGTCCAGCGCCCAGCGCTCCTTCTGCGCGATGGTGCCCTTGCTGAGGATCGATCCGGCGGTGAGCCCGACCGAGACGCCCATGGCAGTCACGAGGCCCGGGCAGTACTTGCAGATCTCGATGATGGGGATCAGGGTCATCGCCGCGGAGTCCCCGCCGTCGGCGCGCGCCTTCTTCTCCTCCTGGGGCGGCTCCTCGCCGCGCGCCCGGGCCTCCTCTGCCTTGCGGTCCTTTGCGAGCTGATGGCGGAAGCGCTGGCGCGCCATCTCGTCCATGCCGAAGGCCTTGTAGAGCTTCCGGAGCACGTCGTAGGGGGGCGAGTCGCCGTGCTCGAGCCGTTCGACGTTCGGCTTGATCTCCGTCTCGACGAACTTCCGCACCATGTCGCGGATCATCTGCTGCGACTCGGTCCACTCGATCATCGGCTGGCTCCTCTCTACGCGTAGTGGCTGCGGCGCTTCACGACGAGCTCGCGCTCGAGCTCGAAGATCTGCGTCTTCTTGTGCCCTGCGGGCGCGTCGTCCGTGGCGGGTGCGCCCTCGGCGATCTCGAACTTGTGTCCGTGCAGTCGTGTCGACACCACGCCGACGTCGGGCCTGCCCGGCAGGTCGCGCTTCGCCAGCACCTCGGTCGCGGCGAACACGGTGTCGCCCGCGAACAGGGGCGCGGTGTGGCGGCCCGTCCGGTAGACGAGGTCGCCGAGCGCGTTGTCACCCACGTCGGGGCAGGAGAGGCCGAGGCAGAGCACGAACGGGATGCCTCCGAAGATGATGAGGCGGCCGCCGACGTACTGCTTCGGGTTCTGGTCGATCATGAACTGGTTGCAGTGCACCTGGCTCGTGTTGTCGAGCACGGCGGTCAGGTGGATGTGCTCGGTCGTCATCGTGCGGCCGCGCCAGTGCTCGATGCGCGTGCCGGGCTCCAGATCCTCGAAGTAGGTGTCGCGGCTGGAGAGGTGAGCGAGCGCCTTGTAGTCGCGGCCGGGCTCGTACGGCGGGAGCCACAGATCGCAGGCGATCTCGTCGGGCGCGATCTCGCCCTCGTCCACGGGCTTCGCGTCGTCCCGCTTCCAGACCTGCACCTTGCGCTGCCAGGTCATGACGATGGCCTCGCCCGGCCCGCCGACCTGCTTGCGGGCCGTCGACTGCACGTGGACGACGCCCAGCTTCGGATTGCTGGAAGAGGGCTTCACGCCGAGGACCTTCGTCTCGACCTCGATCGTGTCGCCCACGTACACCGGCGCGCCGAAGCGCATGTCGATGTACTCGAGGTTCGCCCGCGCATTCTCCGACACGTCCTCCACGGTCTGGCTGAACGCCACGAGCATGACCAGGCCGGGCGGAACCACGAGCCCCTCGAAGCCGAACGCCCGCGCGTAGCGCGCGTTCTTGGCCAGCGGATTGGTGGTCATCGTGAACTCGGTGAACGTGCTGAAGAGACCCTCGGTGACCGTCTTCCCGCCCTTGTGCCGGAACGTCTGACCGAGGTGGAAGTCCTCGAGGTGGTTGCCGGTGATCTTCCGGAGGATGCGGGGGGGCTGCGGCACGCTCTGCTCCTGCGCTCGGGGTCCTCCGGCCGCGCGAGGGTCGGCCGGACGCGGCACTGTAGCGCGGGGTCGCCCCCGGCGGCTGCGCGAAGGGTCTAGAATCGCCCCGTCGCCCCGTACTCCCGAACCCGAGGCGGAAGCCGCATGACCAACCCCTGGGCTCCCGAATCCCTGCTCGGAGCGCTCTTCGACGAGGCGCCGATCGGCCTCTGCGTGGTGGATCGGGAGCTGCGGTACGTCCGCATCAACGAGGCCATGGCCGCCCACAACCGGGTGCCCGTGCACGAGCATCTCGGGCGGCGCATGCCCGAGGTCATGCCCGAGCTCACGACCGATCTCGAGCCGCTCGTGCGGCGGATCCTCGAGACGGGGGAGCCCGTCCGGGCGCACGAGCTCTGCGTGCGCCTGCGGCGCGACGCGTTCCGGCCGATCTGGTTCCTGGGCAGCGGCTATCCCGTCCGCAGCGAGACCGGCGAGATCATCGGCGTCGGCATCGTCGCGGTGGACATCACCGTCAGGAAGGCGGCGGAGGAGGCGCTCGCGGAGAGCAACGCCCGCTTCCGCCAGCTCGCCGACAACATCCCCGCGATCTTCTGGCTCGCCGAGCTCGACCCGCCGAAGATGGTCTACCTGAGCCCCGCCTTCGAGGAGATCTGGGGACGCAGCGCGCAGAGCCTGATGGACGATCCGTCGGGCTTCCTGCGCGCCGTGCACCCGGACGACCGGACGCGCGTTCGCGCCGTTGCGAAGGATCTCCCGACGATCGGCTACGACATCGAGTATCGGATGCTGCGACCGGACGGCGAGACGCGCTGGATCCGGGACCGCGGGTTCCCGATCCGCGACGAGGACGGCCGGGTCCGTCGCGCCGCGGGCATCGCGAGCGACGTCACCGAGCAGAAGCGGCTCGAAGATCAGCTGCTCCAGGCCGGGAAGATGGAGAGCCTCGGTCGCCTCGCGGGCGGCGTCGCGCACGACTTCAACAACCTCATGACAGCGATCCTCGGTCACGCCGCGTTCGTGGCCGCGGCGCTGCCGGCCTCCCACGAAGCGCGCGAGGATCTCGCCCAGATCGAGGACGCGGCGCGGCGGGCGTCGGGGCTCACGCGCCAGCTGCTGGCGTTCGCGCGGCGGCAGGTGATCGAGCCCAGGCTGGTCGACGTGAACGATCTCGTCGCGAACCTCGACGCGCTCCTCCGGCGGCTCATCGGCGAGGACATCGAGCTCGCGACGCTGCTCGGTCCCGAGGCGCACTGCGTCCGCGCGGATCCGAGCCAGCTCGAGCAGGTGCTCGTGAACCTCGCCGTCAACGCGCGCGACGCGATGCCCGCGGGCGGCAAGCTCGTGCTCGAGACGCACAGCGTGAGCCTGATGGAAGGTGATCCGTCGCTTCTCCTGCCGCCGGGCCGCTGGGTACGCATTTCGGTGTGTGACACGGGCCAGGGCATCGCACCGGCCGTGCGCGCGCATCTGTTCGAGCCCTTCTTCACCACCAAGGAGCCGGGCAAGGGCACGGGGCTCGGCCTCGCGACCTGCTACGGGATCGTGGAGCAGTGCGGAGGGCACATCTTCGTGGACAGCCGTCCGGGCGCAGGGGCGCGCTTCGACGTGTTCCTCCCGCAGGTCGAGGGCGCTCCGGTGCGCGCCCGCGCGTCGGCGCCCTCCTCGCCGCCCCGCGGCTCCGAGACCGTGCTGCTGGTCGAGGACGAGCCGCTCGTGCGCGAGGTGGCTGCGCGCACGCTGCGAGCGCAGGGCTACGCGGTGATCGAGGCGGGGGACGGCGGAGAGGCGCTCGCGCGCGCGCGTGCGCACTCCTCCCCGATCCACCTGCTCGTCGCAGACGTGGTGATGCCGCGCATGGGAGGCGTCGAGCTCGCCGAACGCCTGCGTGCGGAGCGGCCGGACACGCGCGTCCTCCACGTGTCCGGCTATCTCGAACGCTCGCTTCCCACCACGCCGAAGCCGCCTGCGGGCACCGCCTTCCTCCAGAAGCCGTTCCTCCCCGAGCAGCTCGCGCGGAAGGTCCGCGCCGTGCTGGAGGGAAGCGACGACTGACGCCGTCACGCGTCCCCCCGGTCGCCGCGCGGCGGGTGGTGGCGTCCCCGGCCCACGTCTACGCTGCCCGGATGCCCCAGCTCACCGAGAACGCGCGCCGCGTGCTCGAGGCGCGCTACCTGCAGCGCGACGAGTCCGGGCGTCTCGCCGAGGACTTCGACGGCCTCTGCCAGCGCGTGGCCTCCGGCGTGGCGGCAGCGGAGGAGGCCTTCGGCGGCCGGCCGGAACCCTGGGCAGAGCGCTTCCGGGAGGCGATCGCGCGCCTCGAGTTCCTTCCGAACTCCCCGACACTGATGAATGCCGGCACCGAAGTGGGTCAGCTCGCGGCGTGCTTCGTGCTCCCCCTCGACGACTCCCTGGAGGCCATCTTCGAGGCCGTGAAGCGGATGGCCGGCATCCATCAGTCCGGCGGCGGGACGGGCTTCGATTTCTCCCGCCTGCGTCCCGCCGGCGACGTCGTCCGCGCTACGCGCGGCATCGCCTCCGGCCCCGTCTCGTTCCTCGGCGTCTTCGATGCGGCGACCGGAGTGATCAAGCAGGGGGGGCGCAGGCGCGGCGCGAACATGGGCGTGCTGCGCGTCGACCATCCCGACGTGCGGCGGTTCGTCGCGTGCAAGTCCGATCCCACGCGGTTCACGAACTTCAACCTGTCGGTCACCACGACGGATGCCTTCTGGCGCGCCGCCGAGGCGGGCGCGGGCTTCGACCTCGTGAGCCCTCGCACCGGCGCAGCGGTCGAGCGCGTCGACGCGCGGGCGCTGCTGCGCGAGATCGCCGCGTTCGCCTGGGCGACCGGCGACCCGGGCGTGCTGTTCCTCGACGCGCTGAACCGCGAGAATCCGACGCCGAAGCTCGGGGCGCTCACCAGCGTGAACCCCTGCGGCGAGCTCCCGCTCCTCCCCAACGAGGCCTGCAATCTCGGCTCGATCCGGCTCGACGCCTTCGTCCGGGACGGAGAGATCGACGGGGAGCGGCTGGACGCGACGGTGGACCTCGCGGTGCGCTTCCTCGACGACGTGATCGAAGCGAGCCGATACCCCTATCCCGAGATCACGGCGATCACGCGCGCGAATCGCAAGATCGGGCTCGGCGTGATGGGCTTCGCCGATCTCCTCGTGGAGCTCGGGATCCCCTACGACTCCGACGCCGCCGTCGAGACGGCGCGGCGCGTGATGCAGCGGATCCGTCTCCGCGCGGAGCGCGCCTCGGCCGCGCTGGCGGGCGAGCGCGGTCCGTTCGCGAACTTCGCGGGCTCGCGCGCCGAAGCGCGGGGCCTGCGACTGCGGAACGCCACGGTCACGTCGATCGCGCCCACGGGGACGCTCTCGATCCTCGCGGGCTGCGCGGGCGGCATCGAGCCGTTCTTCGCACTCGCGTTCGTGCGTCACGTGCTCGACGGGCAGCGCCTCCCCGAGACCAATCCGCGCTTCGAGGCCGCCCTGCGGGCCTCCGGCGCGTGGAGCGGGGACCTGCTCGCCGAGGTGCGGACGCGCGGGTCCGTGCGGGGGCTGCCGGGCATGCCGGAGGCGGTGCAGCGGCTCTTCCCCACCGCGCCCGACGTCGCCCCGGAGTGGCACCTCGCGATCCAGCAGGCGTTCCAGGAGCAGGTGGACAACGCGGTGTCCAAGACCATCAACCTCCCCGCCACTGCGACGCCGGAGGACGTCCAGGCAATCTACACTTCGGCGTGGCGGAGGGGCCTCAAGGGCGTGACGGTGTTCCGGGAGGGCTGCAAGGGCGTCGCGGTGCTCGTGCGGGGCGACGGCGACGCGGTCGAGGCGCCCGCGGAGTACGCGGGCGACTGCGCGGAGACGCACTGCGGGTGACCTGCCAGCTGCGGGACGGACGCGGTGCGCCCTGGGCCGTCGCGCTCGCGCTCCTCGCTGCCGGCCCCCTTCTCGTCAGCTGCACCGAGCTCTCCCCGCAGCGCATCGCGGCCCCGGGCGTCGTCCGGCTCGATTCCGTGCTGCTCGCCATCACGTCCGACGATCAGCCGCCTCCCACGGAGGCGGCGGTCTGGAGGACCACCCCCCTGCCCGACGTCTGGGGTCTCGCCCGGCGTCTCGTCGGGACTCGCGGGTTCTATCGCGCGGAGTTCCCGGTCGACGAGCCGGGCCACGGACTCTGGGCGGTGTACCTGCCCCAGGTGGCGCAGAACGCCAGGGTCGCGGTGAACGGCGAGTGGATCGGCGGTGTTGGGTGGGTCGACGGCGAGCCGGTGCGTCGCTGGGTGAAGCCGCTGCTCCTCACCTTTCCCGCCGGTCTCCTCGTCCCGGGGCAGAACGAGCTGACCGTCCGCTACGCCACCGACCCCGGCGCCATCGGCGTGATCTCGCGCATCCTGGTCGGGCCCGACGCCGCGCTCCGTCCCAGCTTCGAGGTCGTGTACTTCGTGCGCCACACGCTCCCCCAGCTCTCGGTCCTGGTGGGCCTCGTGACGGGCGGCGTCCTCGCGCTGCTCGCGGCGCGGCGCAGCCAGTTCGTCGCCTACCGCTGGTTCGCCGCGGGAATCCTGCTGTGGACGATCCGCACGATCGGGATCGTGCTCGAGCCGCCGTCGGGGCCGCTGTCCGCGGCGTGGGACTGGCTCGTGAGCGTGACGGGCCCGATGAGCCCGACGTGCTTCGTGATCGGGATGCACCGTACGCTCGACCGGCACCGCCCGAAGCTCGAGGGAGTGCTCCTCGCCATCGTCCTCGTCGGCGCGTTCGCGCGGGCGGTCGTCCCACGGATGGCGCAGCCCGCCGTGGACGTGCTCTGGGGCGCGGCGGCCGTGCCCCAGGGCCTCTATCTCGTCTGGCTGCTCGTGCAGGCCGCACGCGAGCGGGCGATCGAGCGCGCATGGGTGATCGCGTTGCCCGCGCTGGTGGCGCTCGTGATCACCTTCGTGGACCTCCAGTTCTTCTTCACCGGCCGCGCGCTGATCGCATTCCCGCTCTTCGAGCTGGTGCCGCCGATCGTCCTCCTCGGGATCCTCGCGGGGCAGATCGCGTTCCTGGATCAGGCCGTCGCGGAGTCGGAGACGCTGAATCGCGAGCTCGAGCAGCGCGTGTCGCAGAAGCACCAGGAGCTGGAGCGGAATTATGGCCGGATGCGGTCGCTCGAGCGGGAGCGTGCGGCGAGCGAGGAGCGCGACCGCATCATGCGCGACATGCACGACGGAATGGGCGCCCAGCTCGTCTCGACGCTCGCGCTCGTCGAGAGCGAGGCGGCGTCGCCGCAGCAGATCGCGGACGCGCTGCGCGACGCGCTCGACGAGCTGCGCCTCATGCTCGACTCGCTCGATCCGGAGGAGAGCGACCTGCTCGCCGTGCTCGGCAACGTCCGCGGCCGGCTCGAGCCCCGCCTCTCGCGCGCGGGCATGCGCTTCGAGTGGCGCGTCCGCGACGTGCCCGCGCTCGCGGGGTTCGGGCCCCGCCGCATGGTGCACGTGCTGCGGATCGTCCAGGAGGCCATCAGCAACGCGGTGCGCCACGCGCACGCGCGGACGATCGCGATCCAGACCGGGGAGCAGGCCGACGAGAGCGGCCGGCCCGGGGTGTTCGTGGAGGTGCGAGACGACGGGCAGGGGATCGAGCCCGGCGCGGACGAGCGCCGCAAGGGCAGGGGGCTCGCCAACATGTCGCAGCGCGCGAGCGAGCTCGGCGGCCGCTTCGCGCTCGAAAGCGGCGCCGAAGGGACCACAGTCCGACTCTGGCTGCCGCTCACGGCCGCGTGACGGCCCCGCGTGCAGGCTCCCCTTCTCGCTACTCGCGGACCTTCACGAGACCCAGCTGGAGCGCCTCGTAGACTGCCTCGCTCCGCGAGTGGACGGCGAGCTTGTGGTAGATGCGGCGCACGTGGGTGGCCACGGTGTGCGTCGAGACGCCCGCGAGCTGCGCGATCTCCGCGTAGCTGAAGCCCTTCACGATGTAGGTGAGCACCTCGTGCTCCCGCTCCGAGAGGTGGGGAGCGCTCGCCTCGCCCGCGACCTCCTCCGCGGGCGCGGGCTGGAAGCGCTTCATCAGGTAGCGCGCGATCGGGGGGCTGATGGGGGATCCGCCTGCGAGCAGGTCCATGATCGAGCCCCCGATGTAGTCCGAGGAGCCATCCTTCAGCAGGTAACCCATGGCGCCGGCCTCGATCGCCGCCACCACGTGCTTCTCGTCGCCGAACACCGTGATCACCATGGGCAAGGTCGGCGCGCCGCTCTCGCGCAGGCCGCGGATCAGGTCGATCCCGGTTCCATCCGGCAGGTCGAGGTCGGTGAGGAGCACGTCCGGGAGGCGCTGTTGGAGAGCCCGCCGCGCCTGTTCGACGCCGCCCGCGGCCCCCAGCAGCGCAAGGCTGGGGTGGGCCTCGATCACGCGCGCCAGCCGCGCGCGCGTGTTCTCGTCGTCTTCCACGAGCAGCACCGTGTGATCGGGCATCGCTTGCCGGCCATCCTACCCGGCGCGACGGGGGCCGTCGCCTCGCAGGCATTGAACGGGGCGTCGCGTTCCATCGCATCCCCAATTCCGGGGACATGGACGACGGGCTTCGCGCGGCGCGCCGCCTGTCGTATCGTGTGCCGGCCCGAGCGTCCGACGGACCCCGAGCGCCGACACCGAACCGCGGAGGATCGAGCTTGATCGTCGCCGTGCCGCGAGAGACATGGCCGGGCGAGCGCCGGGTCGCGCTCGTGCCCGACGCCGTCAAGTCGCTGGCCGCCGCCGGGCTCGAGGTCGCGGTCGAGGCGGGGGCGGGCGGTGCCGCGGGCTTCGAAGACGCCGCGTACACCGCGGCCGGCGCGAACGTCGCCGCCGACCCGGGCGCCCTGCTCGCGCGCGCCGATCTCGTCCTGAAGGTGCAGCCCCCGCGGCCGCTCGAGGGCGGCGGCCACGAGGTCGACCGGCTGCGCGAGGGGGCGACCCTCGTGGGGCTGCTGCGTCCCCTCGATCTGCCGGAGCTGGCGCGGCTGCTCGCGGAGCGACGCATCACGTCGTTCGCGCTGGAGCTGATTCCCCGCATCACCCGCGCCCAGAGCATGGACGTGCTGTCGTCGATGGCCACGGTCGCCGGCTACCACTCCGTACTGCTCGGAGCCTCGGTGCTTCCGAAGCTCTTCCCGATGCTCGTGACGGCCGCCGGGACCCTCTCGCCGGCGCGCGTACTGGTGGTGGGCGCCGGCGTCGCCGGCCTCCAGGCGATCGCGACCGCGCGGCGGCTCGGCGCGGTGGTCGAGGCCTACGACACGCGTCCGGCCGTGAAGGAGCAGGTCCAGAGCCTGGGTGCGAAGTTCGTGGAGCTGCCGCTCGACACCGCGGACGCCCAGGACAGCAGCGGGTACGCCAAGGCGCAGAGCGAGGAGTTCTACGCGCGCCAGCGCGCGCTCCTCGCGGAGCGCGTCCGCGCGGCCGACGTCGTCATCACGACCGCCCAGGTCCCCGGTCAGCGCGCGCCGCTGCTCATCGCGGAGGAGGTCGTGCGCGGCATGCGCGCGGGCTCGGTGATCGTGGATCTCGCGGCGGAGCAGGGGGGAAACTGCGCGCTCACCCAGGCGGGGAGGGACGTGGTGGCCCACGGCGTTCAGGTGCGCGGCCCGGTGAACCTGCCGAGCGCGCATCCCACGCACGCGAGCCAGCTCTACTCGCGCAACGTCGCCACCTTCGTGCGTCACCTGGTGAAGGACGGAAAGCTGACACTCGATCTGGACGACGAGGTGACGCGGGCTCCCCTGCTCACGCACGAAGGCCAGGTGACGCACGAAGGCGTACGCGCGCGCCTCGGGGCGGCCGGGAGGAAGCCGTGACGGAAAGCTACTGGCTCCAGCTCTACATCTTCGTGCTGGCCGGCTTCCTCGGCTATCAGGTGATCTCGCGCGTACCGGCGCTCCTCCATACGCCGCTCATGTCGGCCACGAACGCGATCTCCGGCATCTCGCTCGTCGGCTCCCTGGTGGTGGCGGGCTCCGGTCACAGCACCTACGCCACGATCCTCGGAGTGATCGCGGTCACCGCGGCCACGATCAACGTCGTGGGCGGCTTCCTCATCACGGACCGCATGCTCCGCATGTTCCGCCGGCACGAGAAGCAGAAGTGACCTCCCCGTGGATCCAGGCGGCGTACCTCGCCGCGTCCATCCTGTTCATCTTCGGGCTCCGGGCGCTGTCGCAGAAGCCGGAGACCGCGCGCCGAGGCATGAATCTCGCCGGGCTCGGGATGCTGGTCGCGGTCGCCGGCACCCTGCTCCAGCGCCAGATCATCACCTACGAGTGGATCTTCGTCGGGATGGTGGTCGGCTCCGCGGTCGGCGCTGCGATGGCGATCTTCATGCCGATGACGGCGATGCCGCAGCGGATCGCGATCTCGCACGCCTTCGGCGCGCTCGCGGCCACGCTCGTCGGCCTGGCGAAGTACGACATCTTCACGACCCACGGCGAGCTCGACCGCTTCCGCATGGGCGCCATCGGCTTCGAGGTGATGTTCGGCTCCCTCACCATCACCGGCAGCTTCATGGCGTTCGCGAAGCTCCAGGAGCTCGTGAAGGGAGCGCCGATCACCTATCGCTTCCAGAATCCGTCCAATCTCGCGCTCTTCGCCCTGTCCGCCGTGCTGCTCGTCTGGGTGGTGATCGATCCCTCGCGCCGCGACCTCCTGTACGTCATGGCGGGCCTCGGGCTCGCGATCGGCGTGCTCATGGTGCTGCCGATCGGCGGCGCGGACATGCCCGTCGTGGTCTCCCTGCTCAACTCCTACGCGGGGCTCGCCGCATCCGCCACGGGCTTCGCGATCGACAACAACGTGTTGATCATCGCCGGCGCGCTCGACGGCACCTCGGGCTTCCTCCTCTCCGTGCTCATGAGCCGTGCCATGAACCGCTCGTTCGCCAACGTCATCTTCGGTGCGTTCGGGAGCGCTCCGCAGGGCGCCGACGTCGCGAAGTCCGCGGCAGGCCTCACGGTGCGCTCCACGACGGTGGAGGACGCCGCCATCCAGCTCGCCTACGCGCGTCTGGTGATCGTGGTGCCGGGCTACGGCATGGCGGTCGCCCAGGCGCAGCACCAGGTGCGCGAGCTGGCCGATCAGGTCGAGTCGCGTGGCGGCGAGGTGAAGTACGCGATCCACCCCGTGGCGGGCCGCATGCCCGGTCACATGAACGTGTTGCTCGCCGAGGCGAACGTCCCGTACGAGAACCTCTTCGACATGGACGAGATCAACTCGGAGTTCGCGAACGCCGACGTGGCGCTCGTGATCGGCGCCAACGACGTGGTGAATCCCGCGGCGCGGAACGACCGCTCCAGTCCGATCTACGGCATGCCGATCCTGAACGTCGACCAGGCGAAGCAGGTGATCGTGCTGAAGCGGAGCATGAACCCCGGCTTCGCCGGGATCGAGAACGAGCTGTTCTACGACCCGAAGACCGCTCTCCTCTTCGGGGACGCGAAGGCGTCCCTCACCAAGCTCGTGGCGGAGATGAAGAGCGTCTAGCCGGGAGGGCCCGCCGTTGGAGCTCTTCGGCCTCCTGCTCTCGGTGGGGCTCGCGGTGGCCGCCTGGTCGGCGGCGACGAACGCCGCTGCGCGCGTGCGCGCGCTCGAGGCGGAGATCGCGCGCCTCTCCGAGCGGCTGTCGGCGCTCGCTTCCCTTCCGCCCGGAGCCCCCGTCCCGTCCGCGCAGGTCGAGCCCGCCCCGTCGGCTCCGCCTCGGCCCGCTCCGCCCCGGGTGACACCGCCGCAGGTCATCGTCCACGAGCTGCCGGTCCGTCCCGAGCCGGCGCCCGGAGCGCGCACGGGGCGGCGCGCGCGCTGGTCCCGTGCCGACCTCGAGGACCGGCTCGGGGCGCGCCTCCCGGTCTGGCTCGGCGCGATCGCGCTCGTGCTGGCGGTCGTGTACCTCGTGAAGTGGTCCTTCGACCGCGATCTGCTGAGCCCGGCGGCACGCGTAGCAGTCGGGTGCGTGTTCGGCGCCGGGCTGGTGGCGGGCAGCGAGGCGCTCCGCGCGCGCGCCGCGGGCGTCGCGCAGGGGCTCTGCGCGGCCGGCGTCGGCGCGCTGTTCGCGAGCTTCCTCGCGGCGGCCAACCTCTACCACCTGGTGTCGCCGACGGCCGGCTTCCTCCTGCTCGCGGCGACCACCGCGCTCGGGGTCGCGCTCTCGCTGCGCCACGGTCCGATCGTCGCGGCCATCGGGCTGGTCGGGGGCTTCGCGACCCCGGCGCTGATCGAATCGCCCGAGCCGAACGCCACCGCGCTCTTCGGCTATCTGATCCTGCTCGAGTGCGGGCTCCTCGCGGTCGCGCGCCGGCGCGGCTGGAGCGCGCTGTCCGGGCTGACCGGTCTGGCCGCGCTCGTGTGGCCGGCGCTGTGGTCCTTCGGCAGCCACAGCGGCGAAGGCCGCGTCGTCGTCGGGACCTTCCTCCTCGCCACGGCGGCCACCTTCGTGTGGAGCGGGCGGCCCGCGGGCGCCGGCGCCGGCGAACCGGGCGGCGCCGCCGCGGCCGACGTGCAGGCCCCGGACTGGCGCGCGTGGGTCGCGCCGCTGCTCCTCCTCGTGCTGATGGGCCTCCGGCTCGAGCGCGCGGAGTTCTCGGCGCTCGAGTGGAGCTTCGTCGGACTGCTCGGCGCGGGGGCGCTCGCGCTCGCGCGACTCGATCCCGTGTATGATCGCGTGGCCGGGCTCGCGGCCGCGTGGTGCGCGGCGCTCGTCTGGGTCTGGGTGGTGTCGGCTGTGCCCGGATCGCCGGAGCCCGGGCGCTTCGGCCCGGTCGTGCTGCTGCTGGGAGCGCTGTGGGCGGGCGGCGCCTTCGTCGCGCACGAGGGTGCGGCCCATCCCGCGCGGTTCGCCTGGCTGTCGGTGGCCGCGGGCGCCGCCTTCCTGGCGCTGGCGCACGCGGGTCTGCCCGCGCCGCGCGTACCGCACGCGTTCGGGATCATCGCGGCGGGCCTCGCGGGCGCATACTTTCTCGCGGCGCGCGCCGCGCTGCGGGAGCGCGCGGCGGCGCGCGGCGGCGAGGGCGTGCTCGCGGCGTTCGCGACGGGGACGGCCGCTCTCCTCGCGCTCGCCCTGGCCTTCGAGCTGAAGCGCGGCGCGCTCACCGCAGGCCTGGCGCTGCTCGTCGCCGGTGTCGCCGAGGTCCACGCGCGCACGGGCATCGCGATGCTCCGCCGGGTCGCCACGCTCTTCGGAGCCGCCGTCGCGCTGCGGCTCCTCGCGAACCCCGCGGTGTTCGACTACCCGCTGTCGCGGCGGCCGTTCGCCAACGCGCTGCTCCCGACCTACGGCATTCCCGCAGCGGCATTCGCGTGGACGTCCGAGCGGTTCCGGCGGAGCGGTGCGGAACGCGAGGCCCCGCCGTTCCTCGGCGGGGCGATCGCGTTCGCGGGTGTCGGGATCGTGTTGCTCGTGCGGCACGCGTTCCATGGCCGGCTCGACGACTCGCCGGCCACGCTCGCGGAGTGGGGCGTCTACGCCGTCATCGGCCTCGGCTATGCGCTCGCGCTCGAGCGCGCGGCGCGCGAGTGGGCGCGGCGGGCGCTCGCGCTGGGCTGGCCGGCTGTCGCCACGGTGGCGCTTGCCAGCGCCGTGCTGGCCAACTGCGTCGCTGCGAATCCGCTGTGGGAGCGCGGAGAGGTCGGCGCGCAGCCGATCCTGAACGTCCTCCTCCTCGCGTACGCCGTGCCGGCCGTGCTCGCAGCGTTCACGGCGCGCCTCGCCGCACGCGCGGAGCGTGCCTGGCTCGCGTTCGGTGCGGGCGGCGCATCGCTCGTCCTCGCCTTCTGGTGGGTGACCCTCGAGGTGCGGCGCGCCTTCCACGGCAGCGACCTCGCCACGGGCGGCGCGTCGCACGCCGAGCTCTACGCGTACTCGATCGCATGGGTCGTGCTCGGGGTCGCGCTGCTCGTACTCGGCCTCCGGCGCCGCAGCACGGCACTGCGCGGGGCCTCGCTGCTGGTCATGGGGATCTCGGTCGTCAAGGTGTTCTTCTACGACACGAGCCACCTGCGCGATCTCTATCGCGTGTTCTCGTTCCTCGGCCTCGGCGCGAGCCTCCTGCTGCTCGCGTTCCTGTATCAGCGGGTGATCTCTCCCCGCGGCGACCGCGACGCGGGCTGAGCCGGGCCCCTCGAAACCGCCGCCAGTCGACGCCGAGCTTGCGCATGCGCGCGCGCAGCGTGTGCGGGTTGATCTCGAGGAGCGCAGCAGCGCCGTACGGGCCCTCGATCCGCCCGCGAGTCGCTTTCGAGCGCCGCCTCGATGTGTCGCGCCATCGCCGCGTCGAGAGCGGAGATGGCTCCCCCGCCGGCGCCGACGGCCCCGGCGGCGGCCTGGAGGCGAGGAGCCGGCGCGGGCGCGGCGCGCGCCGCGTGCGCTGGGCGCCGCCCCGAGGGCCCGAGCGACGTCGAGCGAGCGGCCGTCGCCGAGGATCACGGCGCGCTCCATCACCGCCATCAGCTCGCGCACGTTGCCCGGCCACGCGTAGCGCGACGAGCAGCGTCGAGATCGTCGGCGCGTCGGCAGCACGCGGCGGCGGGCCGAAGCGCTTCGCCGCGCGCATCGCGAAGTGCGTGCGCGAGCGCGGGGACGTCCTCGCGGCGCTCGCGCAGCGGCGGCAGCGTGGATCGGGAACACCGCGAGCCGGTACCAGAGGTCCTCGCGGAACGTGCCGCTCCGCGACCATCGCCGCGAGGTCGCGGTGCGTCGCGGCGACGATGCGCACGTCGACGTGGAGCTGCCGCTGTCCGCCGACGCGCTCGAAGCGTGCCGTCCTGGAGCACGCGCAGCAGACGCACCTGCGCCGCCGGCGGGAGCTCGCCGATCTCGTCGAGGAAGAGCGTTCCGCCGTCGGCGCGCTCGAACCAGCCCGCGCCGCTCGCGACGTCGCGCCGGTGAACGCTCCCGCGCTCGTGGCCGAAGAGCTCGCGAGTCGATCAGGCCCGGCGGGGATCGCGCCGCAGTTCACGCGCAGGAAGGGGCCGCCGATCGCGCCGCGACCGCGCGTGGATCGCGCGCGCCACGACCTCCTTGCCGGAGCCGGTCTCGCCGAGGATCAGCACGGGCACGTCCGAGCGCGGCGACGAGGTCGACGCGCTCCATCACCGGCCGGAGGCCGGCCTCGGCGCCGACGATCGTCTCGCTGCAGCTCGCTGGCGGCCGAGCCGCGAGAGGAGCGAGAGCCGGTCGGCTTCGGCGGCGTGGCGCAGCGTCTCCATCTCGCGCAGCCGGCGATCGTTGTCGAGCGCGACGGAGAACGGCTCGAGCAGGGCCTTCAGCACGGCTTCGTCCTCGTCACGAAACTGTTTCGGGGACCGCGTCGCCAGCAGGAGCACGCCGGTCGCGCCCGAATCGTCGCCGAGCGGGCCTGCGAGGACCTCTCCTGCGAGGTCTGCGGGCACGACCCGGGAGGCCGCAGCGTCGCACTGCGCGCCGGTGCGCGACGACGACTCCGGCACGAGCGGCACCACGCGAGCAGCCGCTCGAGCTCGCGCGGCGACACATCGTTCCGCGTGCCGACACCCCTCGGACCCGCGCGCCTGCGCCCTCGCGGCCGCGACCGTCTCGACGCAGGCGCGCGAGAGATCGATGCGCCGCACGAGGACGGCGTCGAGAGGACAGCTCTGCGCGCGAGGAGCGGCGCGATGCGCTCGAGGGACTCGCCGATCTCGATGTGCCGGCAGGCTCCGCCAGACGTCGAGGAGCAGGGGGGCGAATCGTTCCATGCGGTCTTCCTCGATCCATGACTAATGACGGAAAAACTATCTCATATTGAAGAGACGTAGCATTAAAATCGGCAATCGTTCAAGCTTATATCACGGAAATTGTCTTTACCGGCGGGAGAGGCGCGTCAGGACGCGCGCCGGGTCATGGCACGCGCCTTGCTCCTGCGTGCGGGCTCGCCGCCGTGTGGCGGAGAGAGGAGACGCACGGATGGAATCGGCTCGGAGGGGACGGGGGGCCCGGCTCGGCGCGGTGGCGTTGGCGGTCTGGATCGCGGTGGGACCGGCAGTGGCGCGCGCCGCGTCAGACTCCGACACGCAGGAGCTGCGTCAGCGGCTCGAAGCGCTCGAGCAGGAGACCGCCGTCCTGAAGCGCAAGCTCGAGGTGAAGGAGGAAGCCGACACCGCGAAGGCGAAGGACGCTCCCGTGGTCGGCGCCGGGCGGGAGGGCTTCTTCATCAAGTCCGCCGACGGCAAAAACGTGCTCAAGATCCGCGGCTACACGCAGGCCGACTTCCGTGCGTTCGGCGAGGGCAGCAACTCGAACCCCAGCACCTTCGCCTTCCGCCGCGTGCGGCCGATCCTCGAAGGCACGGTCTTCGAGTACGTCGACTTCAAGATCATGCCCGACTTCGCGGCGCGGCAACGGCGTCACGCTGTACGACGCGTACGCCAACATCCGGTACTTCGAGAAGGCGCAGCTGCTGGTCGGCAAGTTCAAGCCGCCGGTCGGCCTCGAGCGCCTCCAGTCGGCGACGAACCTGATGTTCATGGAGCGCGCGTTCCCCACGCTCCTCGTCCCGAACCGCGACCTCGGGGCGCAGATCCACGGTCAGTTCGGCGAGGGTCTCATCGAGCTACCAGCTGGGCGTCTTCAACGGCGCGATCGACAGCAGCTCGAGCTACAACGGAGACATCGCCTCCGCGAACTCCAAGGAGGTGGCGGCGCGCATCTTCACGCATCCCTTCAAGACCGCGGACGTGGAGTTCCTGCGGGGTCTCGGCATCGGGCTCGCCGGCACGTACCAGGATCCGAACAACGCCCTCGACTCGCTTCGCTACCGCACGTCGGGCCAGCAGACCTTCTTCCGATACAACCCCGCCGCGATGGCAGGGCTGCCGGCCGTCGTGACGAACGAGGGCGCGCAGTACCGGCTGTCCCCGCAGGCCTACTTCTACTGGGGACCGTTCGGGCTGATGACCGAGTACGTCCTCGAGAACGAGAAGCTCGTCCGCGGCGGCGCGCAGGCCTACGCGACGAACGAGGCCTGGCAGGCCGCGTTCTCGTACGTGCTGACGGGGGAGAACGCGTCGTACAACGGCGTGATCCCCGCGCTCCGCTGTCGCTCGACGCGAGCGGCCTCGGGGCCTTCGAGCTCACCGCCCGGGCGCACCAGATCAAGATGGACTCCGACATCTTCCCGCTCTTCGCCAACCCGAACAGCTCGGCCGCCGGCGCGTTCGCGTTCACCGTCGGAATGAACTGGTACGTCAACCGCAACCTCAAGGTCGTCTTCAACTACGAGCGCACGACGTTCAACGGCGGCGCTCCCGACGATCACAACATCGAAGCGGAGAACGCGTTCCTGACGCGCCTCCAGGTCGCATTCTGATGAGGGGGGAAATGAGGTCTCTGGCTGGCTTCCGGATCGCGGCAGTGCTCGCGCTCGGGCTCACCACGGCGGCGGGCGCCCGCGCCGACGTCACCCTGCTCAACGTCTCCTACGACCCGACGCGCGAGCTGTACGCAGGACTTCAACGCGCGCGTTCGCCGAGTACTGGAAGGAGCAAGACCGGCGAGACGGTCACGATCAACCAGTCGCACGGCGGCTCGGGCAAGCAGGCGCGCGCGGTCGATCGACGGGCTCGAGGCCGACGTCGTGACGCTGGCGCTCGCCGTACGACATCGACGCGATCTGCGAGCGAGGGCAAGCTGATCCCGCCGGACTGGCAGAAGCGGCTGCCGGACAACAGCGCGCCCTACACGTCGACGATCGTGTTCCTGGTGCGCAAGGGCAATCCGAAGGGCATCAAGGACTGGGACGACCTGGTGAAGCCGGGCGTCGCGGTGATCACGCCGAACCCGAAGACCTCGGGCGGCGCGCGCTGGAACTACCTCGCCGCCTGGGGCTACGCGCTGAAGCACAGACGGCGGCGACGAGGCGAAGGCGCAGCGAGTTCGTCGCCAGCTCTACAAGAACGTGCCGGTGCTCGACACCGGCGCGCGCGGCTCGACGACGACGTTCGTCGAGCGCGGCATCGGCGACGTGCTGATCGCCTGGGAGAACGAGGCGCTTGCTCGCGGTCAAGGAGCTCGGCACGGACAAGTTCGAGATCGTCGTGCCGTCGCTCAGCATCCTGCGCCGAGCCGCCGGTCGCGTGGTCGACAAGGTCGCGCGACAAGCAAGGGCACGCGCAGAGGTCGCGAAGGCCTACCTCGAGTACCTCTACTCGCCCGAGGGCCAGGAGATCGCCGCGAAGCACTTCTACCGGCCGCGCGATCCGGCGGTCGCGGCGAAGTACGCCGCAGCCGTTCCCGAAGCTGACGCTCGTTCACGATCGACGAGGCGTTCGGCGGCTGGCAGAAGGCCAGACGACGCACTTCGCCGACGGCGGCGATCGTTCGACCAGATCTACCAGCCCGGGCAGCTAGGCGACGGTCGAGCGCACGGTGATCGTCGAAGCGAGCCGGCAGGCGCATCCGTGCTGCCCGGCTTCGGGCTGACGCTCGGCTTCACGCTCTTCTACCTCGGCCTGATCGTGCTGATCCCGCTGGCGGCGCTCGTTCGTGAAGACGGCGTCGCTGTCCTGGGCGCGAGTTCCTGGCCGCGGTCGACGAGCGCCGCGCGCGCTGGCGTCGTATCGGCTGACGCTTCGGCGCGTCGCTCGCGGCGGCCGCTCGTCAACGCGGTGTTCGGCCTGCTCGTCGCCTGGGTGCTGGTGCGCTACCGCTTTCCCGGGCCGGCGGCTCGTCGACGCGCTGGTCGATCTGCCGTTCGCGCTGCCGACCGCGGTGGCCGGCATCGCGCTGACCGCGCTCTACGCGCCGAACGGCTGGATCGGGCGGCCTGCTCGAGCCGCTCGGCATCAAGGTCGCGTACACGCCGCTCGGCATCGTCGTCGCGCTGATCTTCATCGGCCTGCCGTTCGTGGTGCGCACGCGTGCAGCCGGTGCTCGCAGGACCTCGACCCCGAGGTCGAGGAAGCCGCGGCGAGCCTCGGCGCGAGCCGCCTCGCAGACCTTCACGCGCGCGTGATCCTCCCGACGCTCTTGCCGGCGCTGCTCACCGGCTTCGCGCTCGCCTTCGCCCGCGCGCTCGGCGAGTACGGCTCGGTCGTCTTCATCTCCGGCAACATGCCGATGAAGACCGAGATCGCGCCGCTGCTCATCATCACCAAGCTCGAGCAGTACGACTACGCCGGCGCCACCGCCATCGCGGTCGTGATGCTGGTCGTCGTCGTTCGTGCTGCTGCTCGCGATCAATGTGCTGCAGTGCTGGGCCGCCGGCGCGTGCGGCGTGGACGCTGCGAAGACGGGCGGCGCCGATGTCGGCGCGCTCGCGATCGACCCGCCGTCGCGCGACGCGAGGCCGCGCGCCATCGCGGAGCCCGCGTGGCGTGCGGCGCGCTGCTGATCGGCATCGCGCTCGCGTTCCTCGCGCTGTTCCTGGTGCTGCCGCTGGTGGCGGTCTTCGCCGAGGCGCTTCGCGCAAGGGCTCGGCGTCTACTTCGCGGCGCTCGCCGATCCCGACGCGCTGCGCGGCGATCCGGCTGACGCTGCTCGCGGCGGCGATCGCGGTGCCCGCTCAACATCGTGTTCGGCGTCGCGGCGGCCTGGGCGATCGCGAAGTTCGAGTTTCCGCGGCAAGAGCGCTGCTGATCACGCTGATCGACCTGCCGTTCGCGGTCTCGCCGGTGATCTCGGGCCTGATCTTCGTGCTGCTGTTCGGCGCGCCAGGGCTGGTTCGGGCCGCTGGCTCGCCGCGCACGACATCACGGATCATCTTCGCCGTGCCCGGCATCGTGCTGGCGACGATCTTCGTCACCTTCCCGTTCGTCGCGCGCGAGCTGATCCCGCTGATGCAGGCGCAGGGCACGCGAGGAGGAGGAGGCGGCGCTCGTCGCTGGGCGCCAGCGGCTGGCAGATGTTCTGGCGCGTGACGCTGCCGAACATCAAGTGGGGCCTGCTCTACGGCGTGATCCTGCTGCAACGCCCGCGCGATGGGCGAGTTCGGCGCGGTGTCGGTGGTCTCCGGCCACATCCGCGGCCAGACCAACACCATGCCGCTGCACGTCGAGATCCTCTACAACGAGTACCAGTTCGCCGGCCGCGTTCGCCGTGGCGTCGCTGCTGGCGCTGCTCGCGCTGGTCACGCTGGTCGCTGAAGTCCGCGCGTCGAATGGCGGATCGGCGCGCCGGCCAGGAGCCGAAGGCGCATGAGCATCGAAGTCGCGGATCATCTCGCAAGCGCTTCGGCGACGTTCGCGGCGCTGCGACGACGTCAGTCCTCGAGGTGCAGCCGGCGAGCTGGTCGCGCTGCTCGGCCCGTCCGGCTCCGGCAAGACGACGCTGCTGCGGATCATCGCCGGGCTCGAGTTCGCCGACGCGCGGCATCGTGCTGCTTCGACGGCGAGGACGCGACCGAGCGCACGCGCGCGCGAGCGGCGGCGTCGGCTTCGTCTTCCAGCACTACGCGCTGTTCCGCCACATGACCGTGTTCGAGAACGTGGCGTTCGGGCTGCGCGTGCGGCCGCGCGGCCGCGGCCGTCGCAAGGCCGAGATCGCGGAGCGCGTGCACGAGCTGCTGCGGCTGGTGCAGCTCGACGGCCTGGCCGAGCGGCTATCCGTCGCAGCTCTCCGGCGGCCAGCGCCAGCGCGTGGCGCTGGCGCGCGCGCTGGCGGTCGAGCCGCGGGTGCTGCTGCTCGACGAGCCGTTCGGCGCGCTCGACGCCAAGGTGCGCAAGGAGCTGCGCCGCTGGCTGCGCCGGCTGCACGACGAGATCCACCTGACCAGCGTGTTCGTCACCCACGACCAGGAGGAGGCGCTCGAGGTGGCCGACCGCGTGGTGGTGATGAACCGAGGGCCGCATCGAGCAGGTCGGCACGCCGGAGGAGGTCTACCACCAGCCGGCGACGCCGCTTCGTCTACGAGTTCCTCGGCAACGTGAACGTCTTCCGCGCGCGACTCGAGGGCGGCCGCGCGCGGGTGCACGACGCCTCGTCGAGGTGGCCGAGGGCCTTCCGCCCGCGGCGGAGCAGGGGACCCTCTACGTGCGTCCGCATCTCCTGGACGTGCAGCGCGACGCGGACGTCGGCGCCCTGCGCGCGCGCGTGGAGCGCGTCCACTCGCGGGGCCCAGGGTCAAGGTGGAGCTCGTGACCGACGGGGAGCTCGTGCAGGCGGAGCTCTCGCAGGAGCGCCAGCGCGCCTCGGTGCGCGCGGCGACGAGGGGAATGCCACCCGAAGGTGTTCATCGAGGACTACACGATCTAGACTGCACGGATGGTCGACGCCCCGACTGCCGCGAGCGCGCCGTTTCCGACGAACCGGTACTCGGTGGCCCGTCTGTACGACGCATGGTACGCCGGTTGTCGCAGCGAAGACCTGAGAGACCGGCCGCTCTGCCGCACCATCCTCGAGGTCCCGATCGTCCTCTTCCGCGACGCCGACGGCCGGGCCTTCTCCCTCCTCGACCGGTGCGCCCACCGCAACGCGCCGCTCTCGCACGGCGCCGTGGACGCCGCGGGACATCTCGCCTGTCCGTATCACGGCTGGCGCTTCGACGGCAGCGGGGCCTGCCGCGAGGTTCCGGGCCTCGCGCAGGGCGATGCCGCGGGCGTCGGCCGGAGCGTGCCGGCGTTCGCGACGTGCGAGCAGGACGGGTTCGTCTGGATCTGGGCCCGCCACGGGGCGGCGCCGCGGGGCCTCCCGATGCGGATCCCGCACATCGACGATGCCGAGTACCTGACGGTCCTCCGCGAGTACGACGTGGAGTGCACGCTCCACGCCGCGCTCGAGAACGCCCTCGACGTGCCCCATACGGCCTTCGTCCATCGGGGCGACTTCCGCGGGAAGGGGAGCCGCGAGCTCGAGGCGGTGCGGCGGCGGATCCCCGGCGGAATCGAGGTCGAGTACCTCGGCGAGCCGCCGCTGTCGGGCCCCACCACCGACGCCGCCGGACACCCGATCGTGTCGCAGCACTGGGACCGCTTCTTCCTGCCCGGCGTGGCGCAGGTCGAGTATCGGACGAGCAGCGGTCGCCACCAGATCAGCACACTGCCGCACACGCCCGTGAGCGACTTCCGGACCCGCTTCTGGCTCGTCTCGTGCTGGAAGGTGCCGGCCGAGCGGCGCGACGAGATGCGGCCCATCATCGAGAAGCAGCTCGACACCATCCTCGGCCAGGACGTCGAGATCCTGCGCCTCCAGACGCGCCGCATCCGGGAGCTCGGGGGCGAGTCCTATCGCTCCACGCCGCTCGACCTCATGGGCCCGGAGATCCTGCGCATGCTGCAGCGCGCCGCCGAGGGGCTGCCGGCGGACGACGCGCCGATCGATCGGACCCTCGAGCTCCGGGTGTTCTGAGCGGGGGGCGCGCTACTCGCGCGGGAGAGATCGAACGCCTTGATCAGGTTGTAGACGTGCGAGCTCGTGCCAAAGCGGCGGCGGCGTCGACGACGTTCCAGGCGCGTCGAGGTGCGCTGAGCAGGGCTGCTGGAAGCGGCGCGTCGTCCTGGAACGTACGCTCGCGGCCGTCTCGGCTGCGTCCTCCGCGGCAGCCTCCGGGAAGACGTGGTCGCGGCTCGATCTGTGTCGCCGCAGCGCCGGGCGCGGATGACGCCGCCTCGATCGCGTGCTCGAGCTGCCGGATGTTGCCCGGCCACTCGCGGCCTCGAGCGGCGCGGAGCGCCGACGAGAGCTCGAGGCGCGGCAGGCCGTGCCGCTCGCACGTCGCGCTGCACGAACGCGCGGGCGAGATCGGGGACGTCCGACGTCCGCTCTGCGAGCGAGGGCACGCGCACCGGCAGCACCTTGAGCCGGTAGAAGAGATCCTCGCGGAAGCGTCCGGTCGCGACGGCCGCCTGCTGCAGGTCGACGTTGGTGGCGGCGATCACCGGATGTCGGCCGTGCTCGGGCTCGTCGCGCCGAGCGGATAGTACGCTTCGATGCAGGAGCTGCAGCAGCTTCGCCTGCAGGCGGCGTGAGCTCGCCGATCTCGTCGAGGAAGAGCGTGCCGTGCTCGGCGGCGCGCGACCTTGCCTGGACGCGCGGTGGGCCGTGGAGTGGCCGCCGGGCAAGGCGCCGAAGAGCTCGCTCTCGACGCAGCGTCTCGGGCAGCGCTGCGCAGTTGAGCTCCACGAACGGGCGCGGCGGCGCGCGGGCTGTTGTCGTGGATCAGCGCGTGCGATGCTGGCTCTTGCCGGTGCCCGGACTCGCCGGTGAGGAGCACGGTCACGTTCAGCGGCGCCACGAGCGCGATCTGGTTCAGCGTGGTCGGCGAGCGCCGCGCTCGTCCACGAGACCTCGACGCCGAGCTTCGCGCGATGCGCGCGTGTGTGGTCCGCGGATCCGCCGCGCGCCGTCGCAGGATGAAGTTCTCGGCGATCGGCGCGAGATGGCGGGCGATGAGCTCGACGCGGGCGCGGTTCGTCGCGAGCGGCGGGCTGCTGCGCTGAGGTAGATCACGCCGGCGGCGGAACGCGATCGGCGCACAGAGCACGCGCTCGATGCGGCCGCGCGACGCTGCTCCGGCTGGTGAAACGGGGATCGAGCAGCGCGGACGCGGTGTGATGATGACGCCTGTGGAGAGCGCCTCGGCGATGATCCCGGTGGAGACACGCCGGCGCACCTCTCGACCTCTCGGGGGCGAAGCCCTCCGAGATCCACCAGGTGGCGTCGTCTCCGCGCTCTTCGTCGCGGAGTCGAGGTAGCTCTCGCGCGCCCGATGATCTCGACGACGAGGGCAGCGCGTCCTTGAGGAAGCTCGCGAGTTCGCCGTGGGCGCTGAGCTCGAGCAGGCGCAGGTAGAGGTCGCGCTCCAGGCCGGTTCGCTCGAGGTCTGCGGGGCTAGCGGTCATCTGGATCTCCGCGGCGATCATACCGGTTGGTTTGCACTGACGCGACGCTGCGGAACTGGCATCCTGCGTGTAGCGAAGTGGACTGCTCGGTGACTGTCGATCCGCGCGGTTGATGCTTGGCAGTGAAGGTAGCGAGTTGTCGAACACTGGGTATACGGCTTTGCTTTGGGACGGCTATGATTAGCCGACTCTGTTTGCTCTCGCTGCTTCGGTAGATCTGCTGCGCGTGAGCAGGTGCGGGCGCGGCGGTCGCTGCTCTGCAGCGACATCGTCGGCTACCACGCTCTGTCGCGGCTCGGCGACTCGCGGCGCTGAACATCGTGCGGCGCTACGATGCATCGTGCGCGCTGCGCGGGCGCCGGCGGGGACGAGCTAGAGCTGCGCGGCGACGGCTTTGATGAGCTCGCGCGCTGCCGACGCGCTCGCTGCGCATCGATGTGCAGCGCGCGCTGGCGGCGGACTGCGCGGCATGGCGACGGCGGCGTACGTGCTCGGTTCCACCGGCGATGTGCTCTGGAGCGGGGCTGCTACTTCGGCTCGAGTGGTGGTGCTGTTCGGCTGCTCGACTTCGCGGGCGCGGCGAGATCTGGATCTCGGGCGTCGGGACCGTCCGTCGGAACGCTGGTCCGCGGAGCGCGCGTCGATTGAAGGGCATCCGCGGCCGGTGCGGGCCTTCGAGGTGGACTGGGAAGCGGCGCTGCGCGCTGCGGTGGACGGCCGTCGCGCGGCCGCGCGGAGTTGCGCCGCGTGAGCGACGGCGCGGACGAGCGGTGCGCTGGTGCAGCTGCGGCCGGAGCGCTCGAGCGTCGCGAGCATGGGATTTGCCGCTGCTGGCGCGCGCGCTGACTCGACCCGCTCGCCGGCGCGGGGGTTCGCCGTGAGTCGAACAGGGAAGAATGTCGGGAGGCTGCAGATCTGATGGCAGTAGCGGTCGTTGCGCGTAGATTGATCTGATCTGCGTCCTCATGGAGGGATCGACGTGTCGGATCTCACGGTTTCGTCTCTCGGCGAAGGCTCTTCAGATCAGCGCTGGCGCTGTTCGCTTCTGGCGCAGCGGCGCGAGCTGCAGGTGTGCAGTCTGCAGGACTCGACACGTCCTCGGCGACCTGGCGCGATCAGAATCTGGCGTGCGGACACCGAACGTCGACAGGAGCCTTCGATGCGTCGTAGATGCTCTGGTACTACTATGCGCTCGGTGCGGACCGACGAGCTCTCGGAGCGCTACAGCTCGACTTGACGGCTGCTACAGAAGAAGAACAGCAGGCGAGGTGTCGGGGAGCTGAGTGCAGCGACCGGGCTTGGGTGCACTGGAAACTTCGGCCGAACTCTGCGCGTTCTCTGCGGGCAGAACCCGTGGAGATCGCGCAGAAGAAGGTCGCGATCGTCAACTTCCGCCGCTTGGAACAGACGGAGCTGGACTGACGGTGAGGCTCGATCGCGCTCGATCGATCGAAGGCTCGGGGAGAACCTGAACGAGCCGCGTGGGGGAACGGCTGTTAGGGCGGGCGAGAGGAGACGGAGATGGCGGACTCCCCGAAGACGATGGAGAAGCTCGTGGAGCTGGCGACGGACGCCGGCCCTCGACTGATGAGAGCATTCACTCTCCCAGGTCTTGTGGTCGCCTTCGAGGAACCGCGAAGCCGCTCGATCAGTCGCCGATCTCGTGCTGGTGAAGGCGTACAGATCGAGGGCGTGAAGAAGAAGAGGCGCTCGGCGATCTCATCGTCGAGAATCTCGACAGTTCGACGACCCTGGAGATCCAGGCGACGAATCGCTGCGCGGACTGTGCGGCGCGTGCCAAGGAGGCCTGGACAGCGGTGACTCGACGTCGACGAGAATGTCTCGAGCGCGCGTTCACTACCGGAGACGAGACGAGCGCTCTTGAAGCGAGCGCGCAGGATCGCGCGGAAGCGAGGTAGGACGCTTCGCGGAGACACGAGGGGAAACGGCTGCTAGAGCGATACCATGTCCCCTGAATGACGCGGGGGCGCGACGCTGTCTCGTGGCGGCGCATCTGGGTGTCGGTGGTCTGTGCTGCCGCGCTTCTCCAGATCGCGCTCGGCCTCGCCGGCCTCGCCGTCGCGACCGCGGGCGTCGAGTGGACCCGGCCCACCGCGGTCCAGGACTGGCAGCGCGCGATCGAGATCCTGGCGTTCGGCGCGCTCGCTGCCCACCTGCTCCTCGGTGCCCGCCGGGACGTCCGCGCCCAGCACCTTGGCGTCCTTCTCCTCCTGATCGCGGTCTTCTTCGCCCACCTCCCATCCTCGCGCTCGCCCAGGCGCTCCCGACCGGGTGGGCGCGCGTCGTCCTGGGAGCCCGCGCGTTCACCGTCGACGCCTTCACGCCCGCGATCGCTGGCTCTTCGTGCGTGACTTTCCGCGCGCGCTCGAATGGCGACGGACCGCGGCATTCGTCCGGTCGATGATCGCGCTCTCGGTCGCGGCCGCGCTCACCCTCATCGCAGCGAACGTCGCCATCGCGGTTCGCGGGGAAGCCGGCCTGCTCGCTTCGTTCGCGCGCACGGATCCCGATTCGCAGTACTGGGCCGTTGTCTTCGGACTGCTGCTCCCCGTACTGCCCTTTGCGCTCTGGCGGACGCGCCACGCCCCGCGTGACGAGCGCCGGCGGATCGGGCTGTTCGCGGGTGGGCCGCGGCCGCGGCCGTCCTTCCCGTCTCGTGGCCGTGCTTCCACCGCCTCACCACGCTGAAGGTCTTCATCCACGGTCCCTGGGCAGGACCTTCCTGATCCCCCTCAACCTCCTCATGATCTTCGCCGTCGCCGCACGACGACCTACCGGTCGTCGTCGAGCACGTGCTCGACGTCCGCACGGTGTTGCGGAAAGCGGCGCAGTACTGGCTCGCGTCCGCCGTCGTGGCGGCGCTCGCCGGGATCCCCTTCGCGCTGCTCCTCGGCCTGCTCTACGGCGCGCGCGAGCAGCCGCTCGCCGGCTTCTTGAGAGGTCTCCGGCTGCTGGAGGTGCTCGCGCTGCTCGTCTTCGCTGTCGTCGTGTGGCGCCTCCGCCGGCACGTGATGCTGGCGGTGGACCGCCTCTTCTTCCGGGAGCCTACGACGCGGGCAGATCCTCGCCGTCCTCGACCAGAGCGGCAGGACGTCGGGCTCGACCGAGGTGCTCGCCCGTGCGGTGATGGAGCAGGTCGAGCGATCGCTCCACCCGATCTCGACCGGTGTCCTGGCGACGACGCCGCAAGGCGGAAGCCTCGTGCCGGTGGCATCCGCGCTGCGCCCGCTCCCGCAAGCTCCCTGCTGGCCGCGAAGCTGCTGACGCACGGGAAGCCGTGGACGGTCGATCTCGCGCGCGCCAGCGGGCCCTTCCGGGATCTCCCCGAGGAGGACAGGATCTGGCTCGGGGACGCGGGCGCCGCCGTGCTGGTCCCGTTGATCGGCTCCGCGGGTGAGCTGGACGGCGTGCTCGCTCTCGGGCCGAAGCGGAGCGAGCTGCCCTACTCACGGCAGGATCACCTCCTGCTCGAGGCGGTCGGCGGCGTGACCGGCATCTGGTTCGAGAGCCGCCGGCTCCGGGGCTCGCGGGCCGCGCGCGACGTGCGCGCCGACGAATCGCGCGCGACCGAGTGCGTGACATGCGGCCGTGTGGCCGGGTCCGACGCGCAGAGCTGTCCGGAATGCGGCCACGCGATGCGCGCTGCGGCTCTGCCGGAGCAGCTCTTCGGGAAATTCCGCCTCGAGCGCCGCATCGGGGAAGGCGGGATGGGGATCGTCTACGGCGCCACGGACCTGACGCTCGGCCGGCGCGTGGCGCTCAAGACGCTCCCCCGCACGAGCCCCGAGGACGCCGACCGGCTGCGGCGCGAGGCGCGCGCAATGGCCTCGATCACCCATCCCAACCTCGCGCTCATCCTCGGCGCGGAATCCTGGCAAGGCACGCCGGTGCTCGTGCTCGAGCTGCTCGCCGGGGGAACGCTCGAGACCCGGATTGCCGGCGGGCCCCTTCCGCCGCGGGAGGCCTTCGAGATGGCGTACCGCATGGCGCTCGTGCTCGAGCGCCTGCACGCGTCCGGGCTGCTGCATCGGGACGTGAAGCCCAGCAACGTCGGATTCTCGGAAGAGGACGAGCCCAAGCTGCTCGACTTCGGGCTCGTCGAGATCCTCCGCGACGTCGTGCCGCGGCGTCCTCTCTCCGTCGACGTGTCGATCGAGGAGTCCGGCTTCGCGGGAACGCCCCTCTACATGTCGCCGGAAGCGCTCGAGGAGCGGCGGCCAGAGCCGGGTTTCGACCTCTGGGGGCTCGCGGTCGTGGCGTTCGAAGCGGTGACGGGACGTCATCCGTTCGAACGGGACACGACTGCAGCCACACTGGCCGCGATCCGCCGGGGCTGGACGGACGAGCTCCGCGATCGCCTGCCTTCCGGAGCGGGCGCGGCGAACGCCTTCTTCGAGACCGCGCTCTCGGCGGAGCGACGCCGCCGGTTCGGGACGGCCTCCGACCTGGCCGAGCGCCTGCTCGAGACCGCGAGCTCGCTGAGCTGAAGTCCCTAGGCCGGGGCCCGCGCTTCGTGGCCAGCAGCGAGTACATGAGCGGCGCGAGATCGCGCTGCGGCTCGGGCAACCGCCACATGCGGTTCGACTGGTAGCGGCCGTCCGCGCCGGTGGTGCCCGGGCCGACGGGCTCCATCCACGGCAACGCCTGCCACGGAACCTCGCGATGCTCGTGCACGAACGCGATCCGCAGGCCGGCGTCGACGACGGCCGTGACGATCTCGCCGAGCCCGTGGTTCCACTCGTAGGTCCGGCGGCGCTCGAGCTTCGGGCCGTCCACGTAGGTCGTGTCCCCCTCGTACGCCGCCGGCTCCCGCTGCTCGAAGTAGCGCTCGCGCACGACGAGCAGGCCGTCGCTGCGCTCCGCGTCGAGCGTCCAGAGCATCGGGTGCCCCTCGTAGAGGTAGAGCAGCCCTCCGGGCGCCACGCAGGCGGCAGCCACCCGCGCCCAGGCGCGGATGTCGGGCAGCCAGTTCAAGGCGCCGATGCCGGTATAGACCACGTCGAAGGACTCGCCCAGGGCCGCGGCTGCGTCATACACGCTGGAATGTATGAAGCGTCCCGGGATGCCGCTCTCGGCCGAGAGCCGGCGCGCCGCTTCGATCGCGGGCAGCGAGAAGTCGAGACCGGTGACCGTCGCGCCGAGGCGCGCCCAGTTGAGCGTGTCCATCCCGAAGTGGCACTGAAGGTGCAGGAGCGTCTTCCCTGCCACGCGCGGGCCGAGCTCGTCGCGCTCCACGGGACACAGCGGCTTCTCGCCCCGCAGGAAGCCCGGGCGGTCGTATCCACGCGACGCCTCGTGGACGGGAACGACCGCGTCCCACCAGTCGCGGTTGGCCTCGAGAAAGGAGGAGTGCTCGGGATCGGAGGACATCGGCTTCATCGTCCCTCAAGGGTGTACGCGCTAGGGGTGTCGCGATCGATTGCTTTCACGTTCTGGAACGCTATTCGACGCACGACACGGATGTCCATGGTCTCCGCCACTTCCTCCGCGACTTCCGGGTCCGCTGACGCCGGATCGGCGTCCCCCGAAGGCCGCCTGCGGGCCCGCGACTACGCGCTCCTCCTGCTCTTCTCCTGGACGGTGGGCCTCCTCGGCATCGCCGGGAGCACCCTTGAGAGCCGGGACGAGCCGCGCGTCGCGGGCATCAGCCGCGCGATGGCGCTGAGTGGCGACTATGTGACACCGCGCCTCAACCTCCACACCTTCCTCGAGTACCCATCGCTCGGTTACGTCCCGTCCGCGCTCGGACTCCGGATCGCGGGAACGCCGAGCGTCTTCGCGGCGCGCGCTCCGATCACACTGTTGAGTGGAGGAACGGTCTGTCTCCTCGCCTGGGCCGGTTGCGCGCTCGGAGGCCGTCGCCGCGGCCTCGCCGCCGGCTACCTGCTGCAGACGACCGTCGGCTTCCTCGGGCTCTCGAGGATGCTCATCGTCGACCCCGTCCTCCTCTTCTTCGTGACGTGGAGCCTCGCCGGCTTCGTCGTCGCCTGGAAGCGCGGATCGCGCCTTGCCGCCGCTTCGTTCTGGCTCGGCATGGCGGGCGGCTTCCTGTCGAAGGGGCTCGTCGGTGTCGGGGTGCCCGCCGTATCGGCTGGCGGATTCCTGGCGCTGCTCCAGCTCGGCTGCTGGACTGGTCGCTACCGCGAGCCGGTGTTCCGCCCGCTCGGTTGGGCCTGGGGACCCCTCTTGTTCGCAGCGCCGATCGCGCTGTGGATGTGGGGCGTCGAGCAATCGGGCGAGGGGCTCGCCCGCGAGGTGATCCGGCAGAGCGTCCATCGGTTCTCCTCCGCGCACGCCGATCACGCCGCGCCCTGGTGGGCGTACTTCCGGAAGGCGCCGTACCTCACGCTGCCGCTCCTGGCCCTCGTGGTCGCGGACGGCTTCACGGCGCGGCGGCGCGGCGCGCGGCCCGCTCCGCCGCTCGACGCCGGCTTCCTGTTCCCGGTGGCGTCGCTGACGCTGGTCTTCGTCGCGCTCTCCGTCGCGTCGGCGAAGCGCTCGCTCTACCTCGGTCCCCTCTATCCCGCGGCAGCGCTCGCGGGCGCGCAGCTCTGGGAGCGCATCCGCGCGCGCCTCGAGCTCGGCGTCGCGTGGGAACGGAGCTGGCTCGTCACGGTCGCGGTGGTGGCGATCGGCTCCGCCTGGCTGGAGACGCGCCGGGCGATCGCCGAAGGCGGCGCTCCCGAGCTGTTCGCGTTCGTGCAGTCGGAGCGCCACGGCCGCGACCTCCTCCTCTACCGCCCGCGCGAGGTCATGGAAGGCGCCGCGGTGTTCTACACCGGCGAGACGTCGGAGGTAGTCCACTTCATGCATCAGCTTCCGCTCGGCCGAATGGACCGCACGGGCGCGATCCTGATCGAGGACGATCGGGGACACGACGCCCCGCTCGCTCCGAGCCTGGACGGCTTCGAGGTGAAGGAGCTCGCGCGGCTCCCGTTCGGGGACTCGACGGCCATCGTCTGGTCCCTGGATCCCGAAGCGAAATGAAGCCTGCTTCATCTCCCTCGCTCTTCGATGGGCGTGTCCCCGTCCCGGCCTGCTAAACCCTCCGCCATGGTTCTAGGCGCTCGGAACGAGAGCCGGCCGATCGACCTCTCGGTCATCATCCCCATCTTCAACGAAGCGCCCAACCTCCCGGTGCTGGAGGAACGGCTCACCCGCGTGCTCGACCAGCTCGGCCGCCCGGCCGAGGTCTGCCTCGTGGACGACGGCAGCACCGACGGCTCGCTGGCCTTGCTGCTCGGCCTGGCGAAGCGCGACCCGCGGTTCGTGGTGGTCGAGCTCGCCCGCAACGCGGGCCAGCACTCGGCCGTGGTCGCGGGGTTCGCCGCAAGCCGCGGCGCGATCGTGGTCACGCTCGACGGGGACCTCCAGAACCCGCCGGAGGAGATCCCGCGGCTCGTCGCCAAGATCGAGGAGGGCTACGAGGTCGTCGGGACGTGGCGGGAGAACCGGAACGACCCGTTCCTGCGTCGCTTCGTGTCGGCGCTGGTGAACCGCATCACCGCGGTGACCGTAGGCGTGAACATGCGCGACTACGGCTGCATGCTGCGCGCCTACCGGCGCGAGATCGTCGATCAGATCGTCGCGTGCGACGAGCGCGCGCTCTTCATCCCCGCCCTGGCGAACACCCTGACGCGCCGCGTGGCGGAGATCGAGGTGTCGCACTCCGAGCGGGCGAGCGGGCGGTCGAAGTACAGGCCGCTGATGCTCATGCGCCTCGGGTTCGACCTGCTCACCGGCTTCTCGCTGCTCCCCATCCAGCTCGTGTCGATCGCCGGGGTGTTCGTGTCGCTCGCCGGTGTGGGCTTCGGTCTCTTCCTCCTCGCGCGACGACTGTTCGTGGGCCCGGAGGTGGAAGGGGTGTTCACGCTGTTTGCCATCCTCTTCGTCTTCCTCGGGCTTCTCATATTCGCGGTCGGGCTGGTCGGCGAGTACATCGGGCGCATCTACATGGAGGTGCGTCGCCGCCCGTCCTACCGCGTCCGCGCCGTGCACCGTCAGGAAGAAGCGCCACGATGAGCGCGAGGTCCGTCGTGTTCGCGTACCAGGACGTCGGCTACGTGTGCCTCGACGTCCTGCTGGGCGTCGGCGCCGACGTGTCCGCGGTGTTCACCCACGACGACGATCCGAACGAGCAGATCTGGTTCCGTTCGGTGCGCCAACTCGCCGAGAAGCACGGCCTGCCCGTGTTCTCGCCGGAGCGGCTCGACGAGGGCGGCTTCATCGAGCGAATCCGCGGCTTCGACCCCGACTTCATCTTCTCCTTCTACTACCGGCGTCTGCTCCCGGATGCGGTGCTGGAGACCGCCCGGCGGGGCGCGTTCAACCTCCACGGATCGCTGCTGCCGAAGTATCGCGGACGTTGTCCCGTGAACTGGGTGCTGATCCACGGGGAGCGCGAGACGGGCGTCACGCTGCACGAGATGGTGTCGAAGCCGGACGCCGGCGACATCGTCGCGCAGCGGCGCGTGACGATCAGCGAGGACGACACCGCGTACACCCTGTACGGCAAGCTCACCGATGCCGCAGCCGAGCTGATGCGCGCGACCTACCCGCAGCTCTGTGATGGGACGGCGCCGCGCATCCCCCAGGACCGCTCGCAGGCGAGCTATTTCGGAGGGCGCAAGCCCGCGGACGGCCGGATCGACTGGGGGCAGGGAGCGCGCCGGATCCGCGACCTGGTGCGCGCGGTCACGCACCCCTACCCCGGCGCATTCGCGGAGTTCCGGGGTCGACCGCTCTTCGTGTGGTCCGCGCGAGCGGAGCCGGACCGCGCGGTGACCCAGGGCGCGGATGAGACCGCACCCGGCACCGTCGTCGACCTCGACGACGGGCTGCTGGTGCAGACCGGCGCAGGCAGACTGCGCGCGCTGCGGGTGCAGCTGGCCGGGGAAGGCGAGGTCGACGTTGCGGCCGGGGACGATCTGGCCGCATGGGCGCGGGCACACGGGCTCGCACGAGGAGAACAGCTTCGATGAAGGTCCTGATCACCGGCGGCGGGGGATTCGTGGGATCGCACCTCGCGGACGCGTTCCTCGGGCGCGGCGACGAGGTCGTCGTGCTCGACAACGGCTCCGTGGGCAAGACCCGGCACCTGATCGGCAAGCCGGGGTTCCACTACGTCCGCGACAGCATCCTGGATCGCGAGATCCTCGAAGGCCTGATCGCCAAGTCTGACCTCGTCTACCACCTGGCGGCGGTGGTCGGCGTCGAGCACTACGTGGGCGATCCGTTCGAGGTGTTGAACGTCAACATCAACGGGACGCAGAGCGTGCTCAAGCTCGCGTTCAAGCACCAGAAGAAGGTGGTCTTCAGCTCGACCTCCGAGGTCTACGGCCGGAACCCGAAGGTGCCGTGGCGCGAGGACGACGACCGGGTGCTGGGCTCGACGCGGATCGACCGCTGGTGCTACTCGACGTCCAAGGCCACCGGCGAGCACTTCTGCTTCGCCTACCACCACATGGGTCTGCCGGTGACGGTGACGCGGTACTTCAACGTGTACGGGCCGCGCCTCGATCAGCTCGACGTGGGTCGCGTGATCACGATCTTCCTCGGGCAGGCTCTGCGGGGCGACCCGCTCACGGTGATCGGCGACGGGCAGCAGACGCGCTGCTTCACCTACATCGACGACGCGGTGCAGGCGACGGTCCAGGCGGGCATCGGCGCCGGAACCGACGGAGAGGTCTTCAACATCGGCACCGACGTCGAGACGACGGTGCTCGAGCTGGCGGAGCAGATCGTCAAGATCACCGGGAGCTCGAGCAAGATCGAGTTCGTTCCGCAATCGGCCGTGTACGGTACGAGCTACGAGGACATCGGCCGCCGCGTGCCGGACGTGACGAAGATGCACGAAGTGCTTGGCGTGCGCGCCGAGACGTCGCTCGAAGAGGGTCTCCGGCGCACGATCGAGTGGTTCGTCACCTCCGAGAAGGCGCGCGGCCCGCGCCCGAAGTGACCGGGCTCTGGCCGCGCAGGTGACCGGAGCGTCCGAGGTCCGACTCGCCCTCAAGGTGGACGTCGACACCCACATGGGTCTCCGGGACGGCGTGCCGGCCATGGCGCGCGCGCTCGAGAGCCGGGGCCTGCGGGCGACCTTCTTCGTGGCGTGCGGCCCGGACCATTCCGGCCGAGCCATCCGACGCGTGCTGAAGCCGGGCTTCCTCGCGAAGATGCTCCGCACGAACGCCCCGGGCATGTACGGCGGACGCACGCTGCTCTACGGCACGCTGCTCCCGGGTCCGCAGATCGCCCGCGCGCTCCCGGACCGGCTGCGGGCGCTCGCCGAAGCCGGCCACGAGGTCGGTGTTCACGGCTACGACCACGTCTACTGGCACGACCGGCTCCACTCACTGTCCCAGGAGAAGGTCACGGCCGAGCTTCAGCGCGGGCTCGACGTGTTCCGTTCGATCATGGGCGCGCCGGCGCGGGCGTTTGCCGCGCCCGGCTGGCAGTGCACGGCGCACAGCCTGGAGGCGATCGATGCGGCCGGCCTGCGGTATCACTCGTGCACGCGCGGCACCGCGCCGTATCGCCCGGTCGCCGGCGGCCGGACGTTCCGTACCCCCGAGCTCCCGACCACGTGGCCGACGCTCGACGAGGTCTACGGCGTGGTCGCCACCGACGCCGCGAAGCTCACGCGGTTCTTCGTCGATCAGGTGCGTCCGGGCCTGAACGTCCACACGGTGCACGCCGAGGTGGAGGGGATGCGCCACCTCGGGATCTTCGAGGCGCTGCTGGACGCCCTGAAGGGGCGCGTCTCCTTCGTGCGTCTCATCGACGTCGCCGAGGGGATCGATGCGGCGCAGCTTCCAGCCTGCCCGGTGAGCGACGCGCCCACCGCAGGCCGCGCCGGAACCGTGGCGACGCAGGCCGCGGCGTGAGCGGCGGGCCGCGCCGTCCCGTCTACCGGGCGTGCTTCCGCGCCGTCGCCTCGAGCACCTCGATCACGCGGTCCTGCTCCGCGTCCGTGAGGCCGGGGAAGAGCGGCAGCGAGAAGACGCGCTGCGACGCGTCCGTCGCGACCGGAAGCTCTCCGCTGAGATCGCCGTAGCGCTCGCGGTAGTAGGTCAGCTCGTGCACGGCCGTGAAGTGGAGGCCGAGCCCGACGCCCGCTCCGATCACTTCGGCCATGAAAGAGTTGCGGTCGATCGCCACCCGATCGAGCGAGAGCCGCACGATGTAGAGATGGTGCGCGTGTCGGCTCGGGTAGGGCACGCGCCCGAGCGGACGGAGCGCGGGGATCTGCGAGAGCGCGGCGTCGTAGCGGCGGGCGAGCCGCTCGCGCTCGGCGTTCAGCGCGGGGAGCTTGCGCAGCTGATGGAGACCGATCGCGGACTGGAGATCGGTCAGGTTGTACTTGAGGCCCGGCTCGACGACGTCGTAGAGCGGGAGCTGCGCGCCGGCGTACGCCTTCCACGCGTCGCGCTCGACCCCGTGGAACCGCAGGCGGCGCAGGCGGCGCGCGAGGGCTTCGTCCGCCGTCGTGATCATGCCGCCCTCGCCGGTGGTCATGTTCTTGATCGGGTGGAAGCTGAACACCGAGACGTCGCCGATCGATCCGATCGGCCGGCCGCGGTAGGCGGAGCCGACGGCGTGCGCGGCGTCCTCGACGATCCGGACGCCGCGCGGACCCGCGAGCGCGCCGAGCGCGTCGAGGTCGCACGCCTGTCCGGCGTAGTGCACGGGCACGATGGCGCGCGTGCGCGCCGAGAGGCGGGCCTCGACCCGGGTGGCATCGAGGTTCAGCGTGTCGGGCTCGACGTCCACCAGCACCGGGGTGGCGCCGCACAGCACGATCACGTTGACGGTCGTGGGCCAGGTGAGCGGCGTCGTGATGACCTCGTCCCCGGGACGGAGGTCGAGCGCCATCATCGCGAGGTGGAGCCCGGCGGTGGCCGACGTGACCGCGAGCGCGTGCGGCGCCTGGACTGCCGCGGCGAAGTCGAGCTCGAACTGCGCGGTGCGCGGGCCCGTGGTGATCCATCCGGAGCGCAGACAGGCGACGACCTCGGCGATCTCCTCGTCGCCGATCGAGGGGCGGGAGAACGGGACCTTCACCGCGCAAGGTGTAACGGAACGGGGCGTGGAGCGTAAGGTGCGCGCTAGCGGAGCCCCTTCCGGTAGATCTCCGCCACGATCCGCTCGATCGGCGGCTCCTCCAGCGCGAGGTCCGCGATCGGGGCGCGCGCGGAGAGCCACTCGACGAGCCGGGCGGGCGGGATGGCGTCGCGCCGGAAGCGGAGCACGAGCCGCTCAGCGGCGCGCTCCTCGAGCTCGACACCCTCCGGCAACGCGCCGTCGGGCGCGGCGCCTTCGAAGACGACGCGCATGCGGCGCTCGCCGCCGAACCGGCGGCGGATCGCCTCGACGGCGCCGTCGTACACCACGTGTCCCCGGTCGATCAGGATCATGCGGGGGCAGAGGCGCTCGACGTCGCCGAGGTCGTGCGTGGTGAGCAGGATCGTGGTGCCGCGCGCGCGGTTCTCCTCGGCGAGGAAGGCGCGGATCGTCTCCTTGGCGACGACGTCGAGGCCGATCGTCGGCTCGTCCAGGAAGAGCAGCAGGGGTGCGTGCACGAGCGCCGCCGCGAGCTCGCAGCGCATGCGCTGGCCCAGCGAGAGCTTGCGCACCGGCACGTCGAGGAGGGGACCGATCTCGAGGAGCGCCGTGAGCCGTTCGAGCTGCGCCTCGAAGCGGTCCTGCGGGACGCGGTAGACGTGCCGCAGCAGGTGGTAGGACTCGATCACCGGGAGGTCCCACCAGAGCTGGGTGCGCTGGCCGAAGACGACGCCGATGCGGGCGGTGTGCGCGAGCCGGTCGCGCCGCGGCTCGAGGCCGTCCACGGCCACCCGGCCGGACGTCGGGGCGAGCACGCCGGTCAGCATCTTGACCGTCGTCGACTTGCCGGCGCCGTTCGGGCCGACGAAGCCGACGAACTCGCCGCTCTCGATCCGGAACGACACGCCATCCACTGCGCGGACGACGTCGGACCGCGGCTCGACGAGATTCCGGAGCGCACCGAGGAGCCCCCGGTGGTGGCGCGCGATGCGATAGTCCTTCGTCACCGACTCGACCTCGATCACGCGGTGGTCCTCACGTGCCCGTCGACTCGTAGCGGCGGAGGCCGCGCCGGAAGAGCGATGCGCCCCCCAGCGCCACCCCTGCGCAGACGAGGGGGGAGAGCCACGGCACGAACGCGGGTACGCCCGCGGTTCCGGTGCGGCCCAGCGCCGCGAGCGCCGGGAAGTAGTTCACGAACGCGAGCGGCACGCCGTAGGTGAGGACACGGCGGAACCACGTCTCGTAGATCGAGATCGGGTAGGAGAGCGCCGCGGTGCCGCCGTAGGTGAGCATGTTCTGGAGCTCCGACGTCTGACCGAGCGTCCAGAATTGGCTCGCCGCAGCCGCCATCACGATCCCCGCGAAGAGCGCCGCGCCGCCGGCGACGCCCACCACCGCCCAGGCGACACCGGCGAAGGTCAGCTTGCACGCCACCGAGCCGGCGGCGAGGATGACCGCGGCCTGGGCGATGCGGCCGATCCGGTGCGGTTCGAAGTGCGACGTGGCGATCTGGAGCAGGACGCTGCGCGGCCGGAGGAGCCAGCGGTCGAGCTCGCCCGCCACCAGGACCGAGCCGAACTCCTCGAAGCCGCGGAGGGCGAGGGCCACCGTGCCCCACGACACGCCGACCATCCCGTAGAGCAGCGCGAGCTCGCCGAGGCCCCAGCCCTCGAGCGCGCCGAAGCGCCGCACGATCAGCCAGACCATCGCGAACTCCGTGAGCAGGCCGGCGAAGTCCGTGGCGGTCCGGATCGCGAAGGACGTGCGGTACTGCAGGTCGGCGCGGACGCCCGCGCCCGCGAGCGCACCCCAGAGCCGGAAGCCGTCGCCGAGCCGGGCTGCGGGCGTCATCCGCCGTGCACCACGAGGCGCCGCACGCCGCGGGCCTCCAGCGATCGCGCCAGAGCCGCCAGTCCGGCGAGCCACACCGCCTGGTGGAGGAGCGCCGCAGCGAGATCCGCGCCACCGAGACGTCCGGCCGCGACCGCGACCGGGGTATACACGGCTCCGCGGAAGGGCAGGGCGAAGCAGAGGGCGCGCAGCCCCGGCGGGTAGAAGTCGAGCGGAACGAACAGGCCCCCGAAGAACGCGATCGCGAACACCATCGCGCGGTAGGGGCCGACGGCATGCTCGGTCCAGAACGCCGCCAGGTTCGCCAGATACCAGAGCGTGCCGGAGAGCGCGACGCCGAGCGCCAGCGCGAGCGGCGCCACGAGCATGGCCGGACCCCACGGCGGAGAGAGACCGTAGAGCCAGACGGCGCTCGGATAGAGCACGACCGTGCGCGTTCCCAGGAAGTAGAGCGCCGATCCGAACCGCTCGGCCAGGTCGCGCTCGTAGAGCGTCACGGGCCGGGCGAGGTCGAGGGTCACGTCGCCGCTGCGGATGCGGAACATGAGGTCGTGTCCCCATGCGGGGAAGGCGCCGAGCACCATCAGCAGCGCTTCCGAGGTCGCGAAGTAGAGCACCGCATCGTCGGGCGCCCAGCCCCCGACGCTCGCGCGCCCGCCGAAGAACGCGAGATAGATCTGGGCGTGGATCAGGAAGAAGAAGAAGTTGACGAGAATGCCCGACCAGTTCGCGAGCCGGTACGCGGCACGGCGCGCGAAGGCCATGCGCGCATACGCGAGGTGCAGGCGCAGGGTCGCCGGGAGCGACATCGCGGGCCTCGGAGCCGTGGGGAGGCGCGCAGGCTACCCGACCGGACGGCGGTCCTCCATGCGAGCGCCCGGCCTCCACCGAAGCGCGCGCCCCGGATCAACGGCTAACTTGCCTCCTGCCCGTCTCTCCCCGGGTCGCCGTGGGATACCCCGGGTCCTTGCGGACCCGACGGAGCTGCATGCGCGCCGTTCTCGCGTTCCTCCGCACCTATCCCCGTCAGAGCATCGTCGTGCTCGTGGCGCTCGTCGTGGCGGGCGCCGTGGAGGGAGCAAGCCTCACCGCGCTGCTCCCCGCCCTCTCGGCGGCGATCGATCGCGAGCATGGCGCCGCGGGCGGGGGCGGTGGATTCGCGCTGGACCTGCTGCACCGGATCGGCGTCGAGCCGACGGTCACGAGCCTTCTGGTCGTGATCGTGCTGGGAACGATCCTGACCAGCGTCATCAGCCTGTTCGCCCGCCGGGAGGTCGGATACACGGTCGCGCAGGTCGCGACGGATCTGCGGCTCCAGCTCCTGCGCGTCCTGGTCGGGGCGCGCTGGGAGTACTACCTGCGTCAGCCCGTCGGCAAGCTCACGAACGCGATGTCGTCCGAGGCGAGCGCGGCCGCGCAGGCCTATCTGAACGCGGCGACGCTGGCTTCCTACGCGATCCAGACCCTGGCCTACGCAGCGGTCGCGTTCGCCGTGTCCTGGCAGGCCACCTCCGTCTACATCGTGGCGGCGCTCGTCATCGCGGTCGGCCTGCACCGCCTGGTGCTCATGGCCAGGCGGGCGGGGAAGCGCAGCACCAAGATGCTGTCGCGGCTGATGGCCGGCCTCGGCGACAGCCTCCAGTCCGTGAAGCCGCTGAAGGCGATGGGTCGCCAGAACCTCGCGGACGGCGTGGTCGCGGCCCAGACGCTCGAGCTCAACGCAGCGACGCGTCGCCAGGTGATCGCCAAGGAGGGTCGCAAGGCGATCCAGCAGCCGGTGATCGCGGTCATGGTCGCGGTCGGCACGTGGGTCGGGCTCGAGATCTGGAACCTTCCGATGGCGACGGTGCTCGTGCTGATGCTCCTGCTGTCCCGCGTGCTGACCAACTTCGGCAGGGTGCAGGGCGAGTACCAGGAGCTCGTGTCGTTCGAGGGGTACTACTGGTCGCTGCGCCGCACGCTGGAAGAAGCCGAGCGCGAGGTCGAGCCGAGCACGGGGACGGTGCGGCCCACGCTCGAGCGCGAAGTCCGGCTCGACCAGGTGGACTTCGCCTACGCGAGCGCGCCCGTGCTGGAGGGGTGCTCACTCTCGATCCCGTTCGGCTCGTTGACGGCGCTGGCCGGTCCTTCCGGCGCTGGCAAGACCACGCTGCTCGATCTGATCGTCGGGCTGGTGAGGCCTCAGCACGGCAAGGTGCTCGTGGACGGCGTCGATCTGGAAGAGCTCGACATGCACGCGTGGCGCCGCATGATCGGGTACGTGCCGCAGGAGAATCTGCTCCTGCACGACACCGTCGCGCGAAACGTCACGCTCGGCGACGCGGAGGTGGGCCCCGCCGACGTCGAGTACGCGTTACGCGCCGCCGGTGCGTGGGCCTTCGTTGCGAGCCTGCCGGCCGGCACCGGGACCGTGGTCGGCGAGCGGGGGGCACGCTTCTCGGGCGGGCAGCGCCAACGCATCATGATCGCGCGCGCCCTCGTCCACCGGCCTCGGCTCCTGATCCTCGACGAGGCGACCGCCTCGCTGGATCCGGCCACCGAGGCGGCGCTGTGCGAGACGCTCGCGGCGCTTCGCGGCGAGATCACGATCCTCGCCATCTCCCACCAACGCGCGCTCGTGGAGGTCGCGGACCGCGTCTACCGGGTCGAGAAGGGCGGCGCGACGCTGGACGTCGACCGCGCGGAGCTTCGCGACGCAGCGGCCGCGTTGCGGGTCTCTACCTAGACGAGGCCGCCGTCGCGGCGGGCGTCGCGGACGCAGACGCTCGTTGGACCGGCTCCGGCCCGCCGTGGCGCCAGGCGAGAGCGGGCGCCGTCCCGTCGGGCGCCGACGCTGAAGGCCGTTCCGCCCGATCCGCGAGGAGCTCTCGCACGCGCTCCAGCGCGCGCGGCATCTCGTCGAGAGGGGGCGGGGTCCAGCTCGGGAAGGGCTGCCCGAGCCACACCGCTCGACCGGAGGAGAGCACGGCGTCGTGCACGGTCGCGATGTCGCGCGCGAGCTTGCGCGGAGCGAACCGGAGCATGAGGTTCCGATAGGCGAACGCCCGCAGACGGTCGGCGTTGCAGCGCCGCCACCAGCGCCGCATCGACGCCCAACGACCTGCGGCTGCGAACGATGGCCCCGTGCGCGCCGCACCGTCGTCTCGCAGGTCGAACATGTACACGGGCTTCCGCGTAGCGCACGCCTCGGCCAGCATGCTGGTGCTGTCGCACGTCACGATGATCGAGTCCGCGAGCGCGAGGAAGCCGAGATACGGATTCCGGCCGGCGTCCGTCCCCCAACGGAACAGGTGGCACGGCGCATCGATCGCGGAGACGAGGCCGTCGACCGCCGCCCGGGACGTGCGGGCGCTGGTGGTCACCAGCAGGGAGCCGCCTTCCTTCCTGGCGAGAGCGCTCGCCTCGCGCCCCAGCTGCTCCGCCTTCTCCCGGTCGAGCGCATAGGGACCGGCGTAGCCGCCCACGAGGACGGCGACGAGCGGGCGCGGGAGGTGGGCCAGCGACGGCGCCCAGATCCGGGCCTCCGCAGCGAGCGTCGCCTCGTTGATCCCGTGCAGGCTGAACGCGTTCTGCAGGACGTTCGCGCGCTTCGGCAGCCAGCGGTACTCCGGCACCGTGATCACGAGGTCGAAGGTCGCGAGCCGCGCCCACGGCTTGCCGAGGTGGACGTAGCGCGTCTTCCCGCCCGATTGCTCCCGGATCCAGCGGCACACCGGTTCGTTCCTCATCGATGCCGAGATGACGAGATCGGGCCAGGGAGGCGTCAACGGGCTCGACCTGCGCTTCACGATCCCGAGGAGCGTCGTTCCGCGCCACACGTCGATCAGGCGACCGAACCTGCGGAACGCGAGGCGCTTGACCTCGACGGTCCCTCCGAGCGCTTCGGCGAGCGCGAGGGTCTGCGTGTTGTCGCCCGTCCGGTCGGACAGAACGGCCCAGACCCGCCGCCGCGGAGCTTCGGTGCGGATCGGTGTCGGCGGAGGCGGACCGGCCTGCGTGACGAGCGTGCGGACGTGGGCGATCGCCTGCGCCAACGGGTCGGGCGGCGGAGCGGTCGTCCGGGCGCAGGGCTCGCCGACGAAGCTCGCATGGCCGCTTCGGACGAGCTCCGCGTGGACGCGACGAACGTCGCGACCCAGCCGCGGGATTCCGAGGTTGAAGACGCGCCGCCGGAAGGCTGCCGGGAGGTCGCCGAAGGGGTTCGCCCGGGCGCGGCCCGGATCGAAGATGTGGACCGGCTTCCCGGTCGCGGATGCCTCCGCGAGCATCGACACGCTGTCCCCCGTGACGACGAAGGCGTCCGCCAGCGCGAGGAAGCCCGCGTACGGATTGTCCGGAGCCTCGGGGCTCCCCGTGAAGATCGACGCCGGTACGTCGATGGCGGCGCGCAGCGCCGCGCTGGCGCGCGGCGAAGTCCGTGCGCTCGTGGTGACCAGGAGGGAGCCTCCGTGGCTCCGCGCCATCGCGCTCGCCTCGCGCGCGAGCCTCGCGGCGTTCCTCGCGCCGAGTGTGAAGAGCTCGCTGCTGCCGCCGACGAGCACCCCGATCCTGGGCCGGGGCAGGTGGGCGAGCCGCGGCTCCCACTGCGCGGCGGCCTCCGCGAGACGCGCCGGCGTGATCCGATGGAGCGGCAGCGCGTTGTGCAGCACGCCCGGCTGGGGCCGGACCCGGTACTGCGAGGTCACGACGACGAGGTCGAAATCGCGGACGTCCCGCCACGGCCTTCCCACGTGGACGAGCTTCGGCCGCGGATCGGCGTGCCTGCGGATCCAGCGCGCGATCGGCTCGCTGCGGCGACCGGCGGAGAGCACGAGGTCGGGCCACGGGGGACCGAGACGGCTCGATCGCGGCTCGATGCGGCCGCTCAGCGTGGCGTCGAACAACAGGTTGGTCGCCAGCTCCGACCGGCGATACTCGAGCCGCTTGATCTCGTACGGCCACCCGAGGCCCTCCGCGAGGGCCAGCAGCTGGGCGTTGTCCCCCGCCCGGTGTCCCATCAGGAGCCAGACCTTCGGGCCGACCGCGCGCCCGTCGCCCCCCCGCTCCTCTCCCCGGGGCGTCATGCGCGGCTGCGCTCCGGTTTGGCGGTCGTCCACTCGCCGGGCGCAAAGCCCCCTTTCGCGGGCACGAGGGTCTTCACTTCCAGTCGGTGTCGGCAGATCCGGTTCGCGAGCGCGATCGCCAGGACGGCGACCCCGAGACCGGCCGGCAGGTCGACGAGGTAGTGCCAGCGCGAGACGATCGACTCGATCCCGATCCAACACAGGAGCGCGACGACGAGGGGGGCGATGACCAGGCGCGCACGCACCGCGTAGTACGCGAGGACGAACGTCGCGGCGAAGTGCAGGGACGGCATCGCGGCGAGCGGCGCGGTGAAGTACTCCCCGCCGTGCTGCTGGAGCCACGTCACGCCCGTCGCCTGGAGGGCGCTGAACTCGCCGTACATTCGCAGCTGGGCCGTCGTCGCAACGGGATTGTCGCCACGTTCGAAGAGGAAGGGGCCGACGGCGGGCGCGACCAGGTAGAAGAGGGGACCGAGCAGCTCCGCGAGCGTGATCGCGACCATGTTGTGATAGTGCCACGTACGGCGGCCCGCTGCGTGGAACCAGAACGACAGCGAGAACAGGAAGAAGAACGCCAGCGCGTACCAGAGATCCGCGGCGGGGAGGACGTAGGCGATCGCGTGGCGAACGACCCGGAGGCCCTCGATCAGGGAGCGGAAGTGGTTGTCGAGCGCAAAGTAGGTCGCGTCGTAGCTTCGTGGATTGATCAACGGGATCCACATCTTGACGTGAAAGTGTATGTAGATCACGACGATGAACAGCGCAGTGAGATAGAGGTCGGTGACGACGTTGCGGATCCACGCGCCGCGCGCCTCGTGGACCGAGCCCCGGACGCGAGCGTAGACCTGGAGCGTGGCGTAGCCGGTGAGGGCGGCGATGACCGGCCAGGAGAAATTGATCCCGATGGCCGGGCTCTCCCCCCTCGGAACGACGAACGGCGCCCCGATCGCGCGGGAGAAGACCTCGGCGATTGCGACGAAACCAACACAACACAGCGTCAGGACGAGGATGTCCCGAGGGAAGATTCGGCTGGACGCGGGCGAGCTCACGACGACGGGCGGGCTCGCGTCGAGGGTGTTCCGTTCGACGTGCCTGAGTGCAAGGGCGCTCCGGATCGATTCGGTCGACTCGTGCCTGGCGGTCGCGAACGGACGGGGAAGGCCTCCACCCCCTCGTTCTGGACCATACCGTCTCGCGAAATCCGGTCTGTTACAAGTATGTCATATTCTCGGGGCCGCTCCGCCCCGGGGCCCGCCGCCTCGCCCTTGGGCCAGCGGCGCTTCTCCACGAACCATTGCTCGGGCCGCTCGCGGATCCACTGCTCGAAGTGCGCGTTCAGCTGGCGCGTCATGTCGAGGGCCTGCTCCCGCCTGCCGAGCGTCGGGTCCGAGGGCCGAACCGGATCGTAGAACGTGACCCGGAATCGCGCCGTGGCTCCGAGCCGCTCGACCCGGGCCGGGATCAGCTCGCACCCGAAGTGCAGGGCGAGCCGGGCTGGTGTCGTGATCGTGGGCGCAGCGACACCGAAGAACGGGACGAGCTCCCCGGCGTCGAAGCGGGTGTCGACCACGAAGCCGATGGCCTTGCCCCGCTCCAGCTCCCGCATCAGCGCGCGGATGCCGCCCTCGCGTTCGATCAGGTCGCAGCCGATCGCGAGGCGCCGGCGCAGGATCATGCGGTCGAGGATCGGGTTCGAGTCCGGCAGGTAGGGCGCCGTGACGCGCGCTCCGAGGCGCTCCCCGGCCCACGTCGAGATCTGGGGGTTCGCCAGATGGGTCGCGGCGAAGACCGCCCGCCCGCCGCGCGCGAAGACGTTCGCAGAGCCCTTCGTGACGATCTCGATGCGGGGGTTGGGGTACCCGGCACAGATCACATCCATCTGGGCGAGATCGGCCAGCAGCGCCCCGGCCTGCCCCCACATCCCGCGTTCGATCGCGTCGCGTTCGGCCTGCGTCGCGTCCGGAAACATGATCGCGAGGTTGGCCCGCACGTTCTTCGACTTCCGGAAGCGGGGTCCCACACGCGCCGTGATCCGAGAGACCACGTCGACCGCACGATCCGGACCGAGCAGCCGGAGCACGGCCCAGAACAGCGCGACGACCATGGCCTCGAGCATCCAGAGCAGGCGCTCGACCCCGGGGACCGACACGAGGCGTCGGCGCCATTTCGCAGGTAGATACGGGCTCTTGGCCATGCGTTCAGATCACGAGCGGCGGAGTGCGCTCCAGCACCTGGAACGCATCGTGGCGCAGATGATTCCGCCGCATCTCCTCGCCGAGAAGCTCTTCGGAGACGGTTCCATTCGCGATGCACTCCCTCAGCAGGCCGAAGAAGAGCCGCTCCTGGTTGCGATCGGGGTGCTGCTGGTACGTCTCGACGCCACGGTCCGCGAAGCGCTGCAGGGGCCGCAACCAGGTGGCGGGCTGCAGCGCCTTCACCGCCTTGCGGGCGGGCGTGAAGTCGACCGGCAGCCCCGTCTTCCACGGCTGCGTGTGTCGCTTCGTGTTGTGCAGCAGCCGCGTCCGCGGCGTCAGGCGGTCGAAATCGTTCCACTCGTTCTCGAACCGGCCGATCGATTCCAGGGGCTCGAGCTTGAGGGTGATCCAGTCCATGTAGTCGCGTTCGAACGAGAAGAGCTCGCCGAAATCGGCCTCGCAGCGCCAGTGTCGCAGTCGCGCGCAGTCCAGCAGCATCACGCTGCTCGCCATGGCGGCCGACGAGCCCCCGTTCCCGCTCCGCGGGCGGCAGACGATGGCCTTCCCCGCCATGTCGCGGGTGAGAAGCTCCCACACGTCTCCGACGGCGAACACGTCGGGGTCGACGACGACCGCCCGGCCCGCGTAGCCCATGAGCTCCGGCGGTCGGAAACGCAGCGGCGTGAAGGACTGCAGGTCCTCGTAGCGCCAGGGCACGCGCTCGCCCTCGCGCAGGTACAACTGACCCTCGCGCGCACGAATGAACGGATGGTCGTCCGTGTGGAGGATGCGGACGTCGAAGCGCTCGGCGTGAGCGGAATTGCGGAGGAGGGAGTGCCGCGAGACGAGGGCTCCGAGGAGCTGTCGATGGTTGGTGTGGACGAAGACGCACGGCCTCGGATCCACGGGGCCTCCCGGGGTCATGACCCGGGATGCTACCCCAGCGGGTCAAGAGGGGTTCACCCCCCGTTCACCGCGGGGTTGAGGCCTCCGGGGTCGTGTGCTTCCGTGGCCGCGTGTCGGCCCTCCGCGGAACCTACGACGCGCCGCAGGCCGCATGCGCGGCGGCAGCTCCGCGTTCGCAGCCCCGCACATGGCTCCTGGTCGGAGAGAAGCCCGGCGACAACGCACAGGTCCGCGTCGTGGGGGAGGCCCTCGGCTGGCCCTTCGAGGAGCGTCGGATCGAGATGCGCGACGCCTGGGTGCGCGGCAAGCCGCGGATGCGCCCCTCCCTGGAGCACGTCGCGCTCGAACGCTCGGATCCGCTCGAGCCCCCCTGGCCGGACCTCGTCGTGACGCTCGGGCGGAGATTGTCGATGGTCGCGCTGTGGATCCGCGCACGGTCCGGCGCCCGCACGCGAATCGTGCTGCTCGGCATCCCGCGGCGCCTCGCGAGACGCTTCGACCTGATCGTCGCGACCGGACACTACCGCGCACCGCGGGGCCGGAACGTGTTGCAGCTGGGACTGCCGCTCGTCCGCATCGACCCGGCCGCGGTCGCGGCGGCCGCAGGGACGTGGCGCCCCCGCCTCGCGGACCTCGCGCGGCCGCTGACGGCGGTGCTGGTCGGTGGTCCTACGAAGCCGCTGCGATTCGACGCGGCGGTCGCCCGCCGGCTCGCGGGGGAGGCGTCGCGGCTCGCGACCGAATCCGGCGGGAGCCTCTTCGTGAGCACGAGCCGCCGGACGCCCCCGGACGTGGCGGATGCGCTGGCCGCGGCGCTGCCCGCCGGATCGAGGCTCTACCGGTGGCGGCCGGACGCCCCTGCGGAGAATCCGTACCTCGGGCTCCTGGGCCTCGCAGACCGGTTCCTCGTCACGACCGACAGCGTGACGATGATGGTCGAGGTGGCGCGCCTCGGTCGCCCGCTCGTGCTGTTCGAGCTTCCGCTCGTGCGCGGCGCGTGGTGGCGCACGCTCGGCAGCCGGCGCGACCTGCGTGCGATCCCGCGGCTGCTCTACGAGCGCGGGCTCGCGACGCCGCTCGGGCTCCCGGCGCGCACGCCGGCCGGCCTGCCGCCCGACGAGCTGCCCCGGGTGGTCGCGCGAATTCGCGCGCTCTTCGAGGAGCCCCCTCCCGCCGGCCTCGCGGCGCCCGGAGCCGCAGCCGTCTGATAGATTGAAGCCACGCCGCACGGGAAGAGGCCGCATGTTGGAGTACGTCCGGGACGTCGTCGCTCTCGCGCCCAGCGCTCTCGCCAAGCTCGGGCGGGACGCAGCGGTGCGCCTCGCGTTCCCCCTGCCGGCCGCGAGACGCCGCGCCTTCGAGCGCCGCCTCCGCGGTCGCGAGGAGGTCGCGAAGCTGCGGCGCGCCGACGCGGTCGTGGTCTCCTACGGCAAGGCCGGACGCACGTGGCTCCGCGTGATGCTGTCCGGCTACTACCAACGCCTGCGCGGGCTGCCCGAACGAAGCCTCTTGAGCTTCGACAACTTCCACCGGCGCGACCCGCGCGTCCCGAAGATCTTCTTCACGCACGACAACTACATCCAGGACTACACCGGCCACCGGGACTCGAAGCAGGACTTCTACGACAAGAAGGTCGTCCTCCTCGTGCGCAGCCCGCAGGACACCGCGGTCTCCCAGTTCTTCCAATGGAAGCATCGGATGCGGCCGTCCAAGAAGGGTCTCAACGACTACCCCGAGCACGGCGCGGACGTCTCCGTCTTCGACTTCGTGATGCGGCCGGGCGCCGGCCTCCCGAAGATCGTGGACTTCATGAATCGATGGGCCGTCGAGGTGCCCCATCTGCCGGCGTTCCTGCTCGTCCGCTACGAGGACATGCGGCGCGATCCCGCGGGCGAGCTGCGCCGCGTCGTGCGCTTCCTCGACGGCTCGAGCGACGAGGCTTCGCTCCAGCACGCGGTCGCATTCGCGTCGGTCGAGAACATGCGCGCGATGGAGCAGCGCAAGACGTTCCGGCTGGCGGGCGACCGGATGGCGCCGGGCGACCGCTCCAACCCGGACTCCTTCAAGGTGCGCCGCGCGAAGGTGGGTGGCTACCGGGACTACTTCGACGACGAGCAGGTCGCCCGCATCGACGAGATCGTGCGGTCGAAGCTCGCGCCCCTCTACGGGTACGGCGACGGAGGCGAGATCGCCCCGGCCGTCGCGGTGGAGCGGACCGCGCCTTGAAGCCCTGCGTGTTCATCCAGACCAACGAGCGACAGCGGCTCGGCGCAATCGTCGCCGAGTACGCGCTCCGGCGGAACTCGCGGCACGCGAACGAGTTCGACGTTCGCATCATGCGGCGGGACGAGCACCCCTTCTTCGATGCGCGCGAGGGTCAGCGCTACCTCCGCGACAAGGGCTGGCGCATCTGGCGCAACGACGATCTCCAGTCCTTCACGCCGCTCCGGTTCATGCCGCCGGAGCTCATGGGCTTCGCCGGCCGTGCGCTCGTGATCGATCCCGACATCTTCGCGGTAGGCGACGTGTGGGAGCTCCTCTCCCGGGACATGGGCGGGAAGGCGATCCTGTGCCGCCGCGCCGCGGGCTGGAAGAGGAAGACCTGCTTCGCCTCGAGCGTGATGCTCCTCGATTGCGCGAAGCTCCCGCACTGGCGCTGCGAGGAGGGCTTCGACGAGCTCTTCGCGGGACGGCGCGACTACGCCGATTGGATCTGCCTCCGTCTCGAGCCGCCCGACTCGATCGGTCCGATCGAGGACGAGTGGAACGACTTCGATCGGCTCACGCCGCGCACGAAGCTGCTCCACAACACCCGGCGCAAGACCCAGCCCTGGAAGACCGGGCTTCCCGTCGACTTCGTGCCCGGCGACGGCTTCACCGCGGTGCCCGGCGTCCGGTGGGTCATGCGGAAGCGGCGCGAGTGGCTGGGGGAGTACGCGCTGCTGGGTCGCTACGTCCGTCATCCCGACCCGGCGCAGGAGCGCTTCTTCTTCGGGCTGCTCCGCGAGTGCGTCCAGCGCGGAATCGTGGGGGAGGGATTCGTGCGCGAGGAGATGCGGCGTAATCACGTCCGCCCCGATGCCATCGAGCTCCTGGAGCGCACCGCCGACCTGCCCGCGTGACCGGGCGCCCGCGTCGAACGGTCAAGCCCTGCTGAAGCGCGGGAGTCGACTCGCGGCGACGAGCGCCGCGGTCAGCACGAAGATCGCGGTCGGCGCCCACCCCGCGACGAGCGGCGGCGCCGCTCCGCGATAGCCGAGCGCGACGCCGAGGCCGGAGAGCGCTGCGTAGCCGAGGCCCAGCGCCACGCTCACGAGCAGCGCCCACGCGGGGCTCGGGGACGGGGGGCCCCCCGTCGCGAACACGAGCGCGAGCGCGGGGAGCAGGACGCACGCGAGCGGCGCCGCCAGCTTGGCCTGGAGATCCACTCGCAAGCTCGTCGCATCGTAGTCCCGCGCTTCGAGCGCCCGGATCTCCGCCTGGAGCTCTCCGATCGAGAGCTGGGTGCCGTCGCGTTCCGTCGCGAGATCGTCACCGAGCTGGACGAACGCGTCCGCGGGCACGATCCGCACGCCGTCCGGCTCGACGAGGACGCGCTTCGGATCGAGCAGATGCCAGGTCCCCGCCCCGACGTAGCGCGCTTCGGTCGCATCCGTCCGGCTGACCGGCAGCCCGTCCTCGTTCAACGCATACAGGGTGAGACCGCGAGCCACGCCGGCGAGCGGATCGATCCGATCGGCCTGGTAGAGATGGTCGTGGCTCCACGACCAGACCGATACGCGCTCGACCTGCCCCTTGATCTCGAAGCGCTTGATCTGTGTCGCGCGTGCGATCGACTGCGGCACGACGCGGTCCACGATCGCCTGATAGGCCGCCGCGATGACCAGGGATGCGAGCAGGATCGGGAGCACGATTCGCAGCGGAGAGATGCCCGACGCCTGCATCCCGACCAGCTCTCCCGTCGCGCCGAACAGGCTCACCGTCAGTGCCGCCGCCACGAGGAGCGCCATCGGGACCACGCGCGAGACGAGCAGCGGCATCCGCGCCGAGTAGAAGCGCAAGACCTCGTCCAGCGTGGAGTGGTACTTCGTGAACCACTGAAGATTGTCCACCACGTCGATCAGCACGAAGATCGCAAGGAGAGCCCCGAAGCAGATCGCCGCAAGCTCGAGGAAGCGCAGCAGCACGTAGCGGTCGAGGATGAGCCGGCCGGTTCGCCGGCCCGGTGGAGCAAGGCCCCGGATCGCGGACGGCGACGCGCGCCGGCGGGGCGCTCGCCCCGAGCGGAGCCAGAGGAGCGCGGTTCCGGCCCCGGCGAGGAGGCCATCCGGCAGCCACACCGCGGCGCGAACGGGGAAGCCGCGCGCACGGAGCAGGCCGCTCGAGAGCTGCAGCAGGGCGACATAGGCGACCATCGCTCCGAGCCCCAGCACCACGCCCGCTGCCCGGGAGGCCCGTTGTGGACGCATCGAGAGCGGCACCACCAGCAGCCCGAAGGCGAGCGCGGCGGCGGGAAGGGCGATCCGGCGGTGCCACTCCGCGAGCAGGTCCCGCCGGCTCGCCGGATCCGCTTCGCGATCGAGCGCGTCGGCGAGATCGGCGAGCGACCCCGTGGACAGTCGGTCGAGCGCACGGCGGACGTCGGTGTCGTCCCGTCCCGTCAACGCGTCCTGCATGTGGCCGAACCGCGTGTACGACGGCCCGTCGGCGCTGTTGTGGAGGATGACCCCGTCCTCGATCGCGATCTCGCGCGAGCCGTCCTCCGCGGCGATCACCTCGGCGTTCTCCGCGAACACGGTGTCGCCGAGGGACGGCACCCAGATCGCGACGCCACGCAGCCGGTCCCCGCGGCTCGAGGCCTCCCGCGCGACGATGCGCCAGTCGCCGACCGTCGTGACCACGCCGCCATGGAGGGTGGTGCCCGAGCTGCGCAGCACGCTCGCTTCGATCTCCTCGGCGAGCCGGCCGTTGGCCCACGGCTCCGCGTAGCCGGTGATCCCGACACCGAGCGCGGTCACGATCGATGCGATGAGCAGGACCGGCGCAACGAGCCGCCGCGGCGAGATGCCGCTGGCCTCCAGGACGCCGAGCTCGCCGTCCGCGGCCATGCGCCCGAGCGCGATCAGCGCGCCGAGGAACATCGAGAAGGGGAGCGCACGGCCCACCATGGGCAGGGTCCGGTAGAGCGCGATCCCCGCGACTTCCCCGCTGCCGAAGCCGCGATTCACGACGAGGTCGGCGTACGCGACGAGCTCGCCCATGATCGCGAGGAGCGAGAGCCCGATCGTCGCGAGGATGGTGGGCCACAGGATCTCGCGTACGAGGTATGCGAACAGCGTACGGCCGAGAGGCCGCGCGGCGGAGTCGGCAACCGCCGGCGCCTTGTCGATCATCGGAATCTGCATGGGCTCTTGGTGGCGACCGGCCTCGCTGGACCCGCGCGACGCGACCGGAGGCTCGAACGATGCTAGCGGCGTGGGAACGGCTTGCAACGCGATTCGCGCCGGGGTACCGGCGTGAGGATCAGCCGCCCGGGCGCAGGTCGGCCGTCACCGGGCTCGGTCGGTGGAGGGCGATTCCGCCTCGTCGATCCGCTCCGCGCGGTCGGCGTGCTTCTGCGCGGCCGCCTGGGAGCGCTCCCGCACCTGCTCGGTGATCGGCCTGCCGTCGCCGCCGCCGAGGTACGGAGCGAGCCGACCGCCGAACGCGCCGTTCGTGCCGTTCGTGAAGATCTCGAGAGCGAACCAGAGCGCCAACACGATGAGGCCGAGCCCGAAGACCTTCTGCATGGCGGGGGTCCCTCCGATCGTCGCGGAAGGGATCGGCTGGACGGGGGACGTTCCTGAGGAGGCGGCTATCCCGCGGCGCGCGCCCGCTCGCGGGCGCAGAACTCCGCGACGAGCTCCGGGGGCCCCGCGGCCATCGATGCGTCCACGTGCGGATCGGCGCGGTTGTAGAGGCGCCGCGTGCCGTCGAATGCCAGATACACGCCCCCTGCCTCCCGCAGGATGGCGTCGCCTGCGCACACGTCCCACTCGTTCTTCGGCGCCACCGACACGTTCAGGTCGCCTTCGCCGCAGGCGACGCACGCCAGCTTCCACGCGATCGACCCGACGGGCCGAAGCTCGCGAAACCATCCGGTGTAGGGATCGAACTTCCTGCGCGAGATCTCGGTGCGGCTCGCGATCACGACCGCCTCGCCGAGCGTCTTCACGCGTGAGACGCGAGCGGGCTCCGCCTCTCCCAGTCCGTTCTCGCTCCAGCGCGTCCGCCATGCGCCGCCGCCGCGCGTCGCGAACACGCACACGGCCGCGGCGGGATTGAGGATCACTCCCACCACCGGCTCGCCACGCTCCGCCAGCGCGATCGAGACGGCGAACTCGGGGATCCGGCCGACGAACTCCTTCGTACCGTCCATCGGATCGACGATCCACGCGCGCGGCCGGGTGGTGCGCGTGGGGTCGTTCGCGGTCTCCTCGGACAGGATCCCGTCGCCTGGGAATGCCGCACGCAGGCGCGCGCCGATCGCCGCGTCGGCTTCGAGGTCGGCGTGCGTGACCGGGTTGTCCTCCGACTTCTCCCAGCTCTTCGAGGGCGCCGCGTAGTGGCGCAGCAGGATCCGCCCCGCCTCGTGCGCGGCGCCGATCGCAGCGGCGAGCTCCGGGCGATATTCGCGGTCCAGCGACGTCACGGCGCGTGAGTATACTCGCGCGCATGCAGACGTCCGACGTCCCCCTCGGCCACCTCGCTCACCCCGACACCGGGACGCATCCCGGCGTCGTCATCGTGCACGACGTGTGGGGCAACTCCGAGCTCTACCGGGGCTTCGCGCGGCGCCTCGCCGGCGAAGGCTTCGCGGCCCTGGCCCTCGATCTCTACCGCCGCGACGTGAACATCACCGACCCGGGCGCCTGGATGCGCGATCTCTCCGACCCCGCGGTCCTCGCCGACGTGCAGGCCGCAGTCGATTTCCTGGCGGCGCATCCCGCCGTTGCAGGAAGACCGGTCGGGCTGACGGGCTTCTGCATGGGCGGCACCTACGCGCTGCTCGGCGCGGCGACGTGCCGCGGGGTGTCGGCCTGCGTGGGGTTCTACGGGATCCTCTCGCACGCGCACGGCATCCTGTCGGCGCCCGGGGGCGTCGATCGCGCGAAGAAGCCGCGCGACCCCCTCGCCGCCGCCGGAGACCTGCGCTGTCCGACACTCGCGATCTTCGGCGACCAGGACGAGTTCATCCCGCAGGACGACGTGAAGTCGCTCGAGCAGCGCTTCGCGGCGCTGACGCTCCCGACGGAAGTCCGGGTGTACCCCGGCTGCGGGCACGCCTTCCTGAACGAGACGCGGCCGCAGGCCTTTCGGCCCGACGCCGCGGTCGATGCGTGGGGTCGCATGGTGGGCTGGTTCCGGACGCACCTTCGCTGACCTGGACGGTCCGCTCGCCTCGCTGAAACGACGAAGCCGTCACGCGCGGGTGACGTTCTCGTCACGCAGGCGCTTCATGACGTCGAGTTCATGGAATGGCGGCCGAAGCCGCGCTGTCATGCGTTCCCTTGGAGATGGCTCCCCCTTCATGACCGGGGACGTGTATGGACGGTTCGGGCGCGGTCGCCCGCCCGGGCGACGGGTTCCCCTGCGCGAGGAGTCGCGACGCCGACCGCCGGGCAGGTGTCCGCTTCCCGGGACGGTCTGCGCGCTCCGGCTGCCCCTGCGCCTGCCCTGGGGTAGGCTCGAAATCATGCGGGTTCTCCTGCTCGAGGACGACGTGGAGACCGCACGGGCGGTGTCGTCGGGGCTCACGTCGCGCGGCTACGAGGTCGCGCACGCCGCCGACGTGCCGGCCGCGCGCTCCCTGCTGGCCGATCGGACGTTCGACGTCGCCGTCCTCGACGTCATGGTGCCGGGCGGGAGCGGATACGACGTGCTGGCGGAGCTTCGCTCCTCGGACACGCGGCTGCCCGTGCTGGTGCTGACGGCGCGAGACCAGGTCGAGGACAGGGTCGAAGGCCTTCGGCTCGGCGCCGACGACTATCTCGTCAAGCCCTTCGCCTTCCTCGAGCTGGCGGCGCGGATCGAGGCCTTGATGCGGCGCCCCGCTACGCGCGTCGAGACCATTCGCGTCGCCGACCTCGAGGTGGATCCGATGCGGCGTCGCGCTCTCTACGAAGGCGCAGCCCTCGACCTCACGCCGAAGGAGTTCGAGCTGCTCGTTGCGCTCGCGTCCCAGCCGGGACACGTGCTCACCCGGAAGATCCTGCTCGAGCTGGTCTGGGGCTATCGCTTCGACCCCGGAACGAACGTCGTCGACGTCCACGTGACGCGGCTTCGCCGCAAGCTCGAGAGCGTGAACGCCGGCCACCTCGTCCGCACGGTACGCGGAGTCGGCTACACGATTCGCGTCTGACGGAATGCCCTTCTTCCGCCGAACCGACGTCCGCCTCGCTCTCGCGCTCGGCGCCGCGATGTCGATCTTCATGCTCGGGCTCATGACCATCCTCTATCTCGTGTCGGCGCGTGAGGCGCTCGCCGTGATCGACCAGCGTCTCGGCTTCGAGCTGAGCGAAGCCGAAGCCGAGCTCGCCGAGCCGCGTGAGTCCGAGCCCACGCTTCCCGCGAGCGGGAGCCTGGCGGTGCGCAAGGTGGCTGTCGACGGAACGGCCACCCTCCTCGTCGGACACTGGCCGGAAGAGGGCAGTCGCCACCGGGAGACGGGACCGTCCCTGCGCCTCGGGCTCGTGGGTCGGGGCTCGTATCTGATCAAGCAGCGGCGCACGGCCACCGGAGACCTGCTGGAGGCGGCCTGGGCGCTCGATGGCTTCGCCGCCGATCGGCGCAAGCAGGCCGAGCAGATGCTCGCGAGCATGGCGATCGGCCTGCTCGGCGTGAGCGCGTTCTCGGCCTACGCCACGCGGCGCGCGCTGGAGCCGTTGCGCCGCGCCACGCGGGAGATGGAGCGTGTGGACGACCGGCACCTGGACGCACGCCTTCCCGTCCGAGGCACGGGGGACGACCTCGATCGGCACTCGCAGGCGCTGAATCGCGTGATCGGACGGCTCGAGGAGTCCTTCCACCGCATCCAGGCGTTCAGCGCGGACGTGGCGCACGAGCTTCGCACGCCGGTCAATCGCATGGTGAACCTCCTCGACGCGGCGCTGCTGGATGCGGACGCGGGCCGCTCGGTGCTCGACCTCGAGCAGGTGCGGGAGTCGGCCGAGCAGCTGCAGCGCCTGATCGAAGGGCTTCTTCTCCTGGCGCGAGGCGACGAGGGGAAGCTCGCGCGACCCGCACAGACCCTCCTGCTCGAGGATACGCTTCGGAGCGTGGTGGAGCTCTATCAGCCGAGCTGCGAGGAGCACGGCATCGCGCTCTCGCTCGCCGTCGGGGTGGAGGGTGCGGCCATCGTGGCGGACCCCGATCTCGTGCAGCGCGCCATCTCGAACCTGCTCGACAATGCCATCGGGCACACGCCGAGCGGAGGAGCGATCCGGATCGAGCTCACGGCGCGCGGACCCTGGATGGAGATCGCGGTCTCCGATTCCGGAGCGGGCATCCCGGAGGACCAGCAGGAGCGGATCTTCGACCGCTTCGTCCAGCTCGATCCCGCGCGCCGTCGCAGCGGGGCGGGGCTCGGTCTGGCGCTCGTGCGCATGATCGCGCGCCTCCACGGAGGCGACGCTTCGGCGGGTCGCGGAGCGCTGGGTGGAGCGCGCTTCGCGCTACGGCTGCCGGCTGCGACCCGCCCGACGCCGCCCGATCCGGGCGCGGGTCAGACGCCGACGCGCAGCACGAGGAGTGCGAGCGTGCGCGCGCGGGTCGCATAGCGCGACACAGCCGCATCCACCGGCACCTCGACCCCGCCCGCGTCGCGCAGCCGTGTCGAGAAGCGGCGCGGCTCGCTGCCCTCGGACATCGCTTCGAGCTCGATGAACCACGCGGCGTGCTCCGACGGGGGCACGAAGCGCAGGATCTCGGCCTCGAGCAACGCGTCCCGCGTCACGCGCAGCAGCGCGCCCGCCGCGGGATTCGCGTCCGCGATGCAGCCGTTCGCGGTGTCGACGGCCAGGAACAGGTCCGAGACGCGGTCGATCGCCGCGACCACTGCGCGCCGCGCCGCGCGGGGCGCACCGCTCTTGCGCTGCTCCGGCGCCGTCGTGCGCAGAGCAGCCCGGAAGCCCGTCACGAGGGGCTCGAGCGCGCGGCGCACGACCTCGGCGCGCTCGCCCGCAACCTCCGCCGCCGCTTCCGACCACGCCCCGAGGAGGCGGCCGACGCGCCCTTCGTCGACCCGGATGCCGTCGAGCGCCGGAGCGGGCGCCTGCCCCCGCTCGAGCGAGGAGGCCGCGAACGTGCGGAAGCGCCGCAGCGCCTCGGTCTCGGGCGCGGCGGCCGCCGGCGCTCCTCCGAGCCGCGAGACGAGCGCACGCTCGATCTCGCGCCTGCGCATCACCAACCAGGCTGCGAGCTCCGGATCTTGTCCCACGGCACCCCCCACGGCGCGCAGTTGTACCTCGGATGCTCCACTCAGGGAAACCCCCGATGTGCAGATGCCGCGCAGGTCGACTGAAAGCGCGCTGGATCTCGACGGCAAAGGAGCCGTCTGCACACCCGCGGAGCAGCTGCAGACGTCACGCGACTCGCGCGCGAGGCCACTCAATGGACGTGAGAAAGCCGCCGATAGAAGCCGGCATGAAGCTCCGCCCCCCGCAACCGCGCCGTCTCGTCGTCTCCTACGCGCACGCCGAGGCCTACGCCCCGCTCGCCCGCGCGATCCTCGCCAAGCTGGGCTTCTGGATCGTCCCGGTGGAGGAGATCCCGGACCTTCCACCGTCCTGGGCCTCGCGGCGGCCCGAGCTGCGCATCGTGGACGAGCGGCGGATCGGCGAGGTGCCCGAGGACCTCGAGGAGGACGGCGACGCGATCCCGATGATCGTGCTGACCGGCCGCCAGGGCGTGAACGGCGTCGATCCGCGCATCATCGGCGCCGTGAAGCGGCCGGCGGGGCTCCACGATCTCTATCGGCTCGTGCAGGAGGCGCTCGAGGAGAACCCGCGCGGCACGCCCCGCGTTCCGACGCACATTCCCGCGCGCTGCCGGCGCGACGGCCACGAGTGGCGCGGCGCCGTGCTCTCGCTGTCCGAGAACGGCTGCCTCCTGCGGACGCCCGAGCAGGTGCCGCTCGGCACGCAGGTGGAGATCGAGTTCCCGCTGCCGCGCGCGGGCACGATCGTGACCCAGGCCGAGGTGGCGTATCAGCTGGTGCCCGACTTCGGGCTCGTCTTCCACAGCACGCCGGCAGCCTCTCGCGAGTCGATCCTGGCCTACGTGCAGGACACCCTCGCGGGACGCTAGGCGCCCCGCCTTCCCGGTCACGAGAGCACGAACCCCGGGGCCGCGGAGCGCCCACCCGGAATTCGACCGGACGTGCCCTGCACGCGTAGAATGCTCCTCCGCCCGCCGGCCGCGGGCCGGGAGAAGATCTGGATGCGGAAGACGTGGTCGTGGATCTGGGTGGTGCCGCTCGTCCTGGGGCTCTTCGGAGGAATGCCCGCGCCGGCTGCCGGCGCGGCGCGCGGCGGGCCGCCGGGCATCTGCCGCACCGTGGACCTCGGCTCCACGCATCCCACGCTCGTCGAGCGCTGGGTGCAGCACTTCGCGGACACGACGCAGGATCCGTTCCTGCGCGAGCTCGCGCGGTGGGTGCTCGACGGCTACCGCCTCCGCTACCAGGACTGCCTGCGCCTCAACCAGATCCAGGTCATCGGGACGCACAACAGCTACCGCGAGCGCGACTTCGAGCCGTATTTCACCCAGTTCCTCGGCCTCTTCGGCTCGATCGCCGCGGCTCTCGACTACGCCCACATCCCGCTGGACCAGCAGTTCGCGACGCAGCACATCCGGCAGATCGAGCTCGACGTGTTCGCGGATTCCGCGGGCGGGCTGTTCTCGAACCGGATCGGCCCCACGATCTTCGGCTATCCGCCCGAGTCGGGCGTCCCGGAGCTCGACCTGCCGGGCTTCAAGGTGCTGCACATCCAGGACATCGACTTCACGAGCTCGTGTTACACGTTCATCGAGTGCCTCGACACCATCAAGGGTTGGTCGGACGCGCATCCCGGGCACCTGCCGATCGCGATCCTCGTGGAGCTCAAGGACGACGTCTTCCTGCCGGAGTTCGGGACCGCGATCCCGGAGTTCATCGGCCCCGCGCAGCTCGACGCGCTCGACGCGGAGATCCGCTCCGTGTTCCCGCCGGAGCAGCTCATCGTCCCCGACGACGTGCGCCGTGGCCGGCCCACGCTCGAAGAAGGCGTGCTCGTCGACGGCTGGCCCACCCTCGCGGAGGCGCGGGGCCGCGTGCTCTTCCTGATGGACAACTCCGGCCAGAAGCGGGACTTCTACCGGGACGGTCACCCGAGCCTCGAGGGCCGCGTGATCTTCACCAACTCCGTCCCCGGCGACTCCGACGCAGCCTTCGTGAAGCTGAACGATCCGATCGGCGACGCAGACACCATCCACGACGTCGTCGCGGCCGGCTACCTGGTGCGAACGCGCGCCGACGCCGACACGGTGGAGGCCCGCTCCGGCAACACCGTGCCGCGGGACACGGCGCTCGCGAGCGGCGCCCAGTTCGTGAGCACGGACTACCCCGTGGACGAGCCGAAGTTCGCCCCGAACTACGTCGTCGAGCTCCCCGGCGGACCGCCTGCGCGCTGCAACCCGGTCTCGGCCCCTGCGCGGTGCGATTCCGCGCTCCTGCGCCGGATCGAGAGCCTGCGCCGTTGAACCGAACCCGCGCCGCCAGCGGCGCGTCCCACCCGATCGCGAGGTGCTCCGATGTCCGATCCGAAGCCCGCCCCGTTTCCGCTGCCGCCCGCGTTGCCCCCGGCGCAGTACTTCAACGTGATGCGCGTGAGCCACACCGCCGGCGAGTTCTTCTTCGATCTCGCGCAGTACACGGGCGAGGGCGGCACCGCGGCGAGCCTCGTGGGACGTCTCGTCACGAGCCCCCAACACGCGAAGGCCATGCTCGACGCGCTCTCCGAGAACGTCGAGAAGTACGAGTCGGCGTTCGGCGAGATCCGGGCCCTGGCGCCGCGCGTCAGCGGGATGCAGTAGCGGAGCGCAGCAGCGCCCACGTCCGCGCGAGCCACGCGCGGCGCGCGAGCCGCTCCCGCAACCTCCACGTCAGCGTGTCGCGCATCGCGGCGAGCTCGCGCTGCAGCTGGTCCCGCTCGCCGTCGGCGCCGCTGAGGGCGCGCGCGCGATCGCGGGCCTCGTGGATGGAAGGCGCGACGCGTCCGAGCCAGAGCGCCACGGCGCGCTCCTCCGCCGCGAGATCGTCGGGGCCCGCCTCCTGCTGCTCGGCCATCACCGCTGCGTAGAGCGTCTCGAGCTCCTCGACGGCGCGGTCGAGGCCGGCGGTTGCCCGGATGCGCCGGCTCACCTCGCCGGCGTCGGCGGCGTCGTAGCGCGCGATCTCCCGCAGGAGGCCCTCCGCAGTGACCCTCGATCCGAGCGTGCGCCAGCCGAAGTTGCGGCGGCGCAGAAGGTCGAGGTCGTTCGTCGTGACGAGCGGGCCGAGCCCCGTGACGTCGCACAGCACGACGGCCGCGCCCACCGCCGCGGCCTCGAGGGCGCAGCGCGCCTTCGCAAACACGAGGTCGTATCGGGGGAGGACCTCTTCCGGGCGCTCGCAGGGCCGGCCGGCGCCCGCTCCGAGGACGTCGACCTCGATCCCGGCGCGGCGACAGGCCTCGCGGATCGGGCGGAGCGTCCCGTGCTCGGTCGCGTAGTTGCTGAACACGACCGCGCGTCGGGGCCGATCGGGCAGGGGGGCACGCGCGGTGAAGCGCTGGAGGTCGACCGGGTTCTGGTGCACGACGACGCACGCCTCTGGGAGGCCCTCCTCGAAGAGCAGGCGGTCGCGGCAGGTCTCGTCGACGGCGAGATGGCGCCGCACGCGGGGAAAACGAGGTGGCAGCGCGTCGTCGAGGTGCCAGGCGTGGCAGACGTGCAGCGCGGGCACGCCGGGGAAGCTCAGACAGGCGGCGATCGTCTCGAGGTGGTGGCTGCCGTGGATGACGTCGGGCGGTGTCGTGAGCCTTCCGAGATCATCGACGACCGGGACCGTGGCCATCCGCATGCGATGGGCCGTAGCGCCGAGCACGGGACTGAACACCATCGGCGTGTGGCCACGGCGCAGGAGCCCGATCGCGAGGTCGTGGACGTAGTGGTCGGACCCGCCCCGACCATCGAGCGTGGTCGCAGTGAGCAGTACGCGCAGCGCCCTCAAGTCGGCGTTCCGCACCGCAGGGCGACGTGCTTGGCGAGCGCCTCCGCGAGCGGCGCCACGTGCTCCGAGCGCCGGAGCACCGTCGCGTAGTGGCCCGCGCGCACCTGCCGCTCGCCGTGCGACTCGTACCAGGGAACCGTCGCGCGGGCATTCGCGGAGCCGGCGGGCCTCAGCACCTCGAGGCGGAATGCCTCCGGGCCGATGCGCTCGAGCGCATCGCGCACTTCGGCGCCGAGGTCGGAGTAGCGCCGCGCGGCGTCGAGCTTGCGGGCGAGCTCGGCGTCGCAGAGGCGGATCCGCAGCGAGCCCGGAGGGGATTCTGCAGCGGGCGGCCCCACCAGCGGGAAGTCGAAGCGCGAGGGCGGCGTTCCGGACCGGGGCGAGGCGTCCGGGACGGCCGGGGCGAGCGCTGCGGCGGCCTCGGCCACTAGGGCGCAGACGTCGTGGGCGGGGTTGTAGCCGTCGCACGCGTCGGCCACGACGCCGTCGATGCGATCGGCGGCCAGCGCGTCCGCGAGGGCGTCGACGACCGCGATCACACGCTCGTGTCGGCCCGCGAGCAGCGTCTCGTAGAAGCCGCGGTCCGTGAACGCGCCGTAGACGGCGCCGGCTCGCCCGCCGGCGGCCGCGAGGAGCCGGCTCGTCCCTGGCAGTCGCGAAGCGCTCCCGCGGCCCGAGCCGTCGGTGAGCACGTGGACGACGGGGCGCATCCGCTCGAGCCATCCGTGCAGCCGCAGCTCGTGCCCCGGATGACCGACGATGAGCGCCCACCGCGAGCCGGCGTCGAGGGGGGACATTCCCGCCGATGCTACCAGACCCGACAGCGGAGAGGTTCCAGCAACCCGACGTTCGTCCGCCGCCGGCCCGCGGCTCGAGCAGCGGGGCTGCCGGATCGGGAGCCGCGGACCGGGCTGACGCGCGCGAGGACGCTCAGCGCGCCAGGCAGCGCGCGTAGACCGCCTCGATCGCGGCGACGGTCCGGCGGATGTGGTACCGCGCACGCACCTCGTGCGCCGCTGCCGCGCCGAGCCGCCTGCGCAGGGCCGCGTCGTCCCGCAGGCGCGCGAGCGCGCGGGCGAGCGCCGCGGCGTCTTCGCTCGGGACGAGCAGCCCGGTCTCGCCGTCGCGCACGCTCTCCGGCACCCCGCCGACCGCGGAGGCCACGACCGCCTTGCCGAGCGCCATCGCCTCGAGCAGCGCGAGCGGATGACCCTCGTGCCGCGACGGGAGCGCGATCGCGTCCGCCTGGCGCATGAGTGGGAACACGTCGGTGCGTCGACCGAGGAAGTGCACGCGATCTTCGAGCGCGAGCGAGCGCGCGATCCGCTCGAGCGCTTCGCGCGTCGGTCCGTCGCCAGCCAGCCACGCGTGCACCGGCGGTCCGGCGGAGCGACCGTTGCCGCGCAGCCGGTCGAGCGCGGCGAGGAGGACGTCCTGTCCCTTCCGCGGGTCGAGGGTCGCCGGCACCAGGACGGAGAAGCCGGCCGATGCGCCCCGGGGCAGCGGGCCCGGCGCGCGCCCGGCCGCGCGGTCGAGCTCCTCGGGGTCGATCCCATTGGGCACGACCGTGGCGAGCGCCTCGGCGCGGCTGCCGATGCCCCGAGCCGCGCTCGATCGCACCGCCTCCGACACCGACACGACGGCGCTCTGCCAGCCGTAGGTGGCGGCGTTGAGCCAGCGCGACGCCGGGCGGTAGGTGTGCGGCTCGCTGTGCTCGGTGTAGACGACGCGCGTCGGGAGACCGCGCGCGGCGACGCGCGCGATCGTTCCGGGCAGGGGGAGATGCGCGTGCAGCACGTCGATGCGGTCGCCGAGCAGCCGCCGCCGCAGCGCGAGGAGGGCGCGGGGCCCCGGCGCGCTGGCACGCCGCGCGGGCAGGCGCTCCAGCGGGAGGCCTGCATCGCGCCACGCGCTCGCGAGCGGGCCCGCGTCGTCGAACGCGGCGAGCCGGTAGTCGAAGCGCTCGCGGTCGAGATGCGGCAACGCGTTCGCGAGCAGGCGCTCCGCGCCACCCAGCGCGGTCGTCTTCGTCAGTACGAGCACGCGGGGGCGGGTCACGGCGTCTCCGGGTAGACTCGAGGGCGATGAGCGATGCCTGGCGTGCACTCGATCTCTTTGCGCCGACCCCCGAGCACGCGCTCCTCGCGGACACGCTGCGCGAGTTCGTGACGCGGGAGGTCGAGCCCCAGGCGGCGGCGCACGACCACGACGAGACGTTCAATCTCGCGCTCTTCCGACGCGCCGGGGAGCTCGGGCTGCTCGGTGTCACGCTGCCCGAGGAGCACGGCGGCGCGGGTCTGGACGCCACTGCTGCGGTGCAGGTGTGCGAGGCGCTCTCGACCTCCGATCCCGGCTTTGCCCTGTCCGTGCTCGCGCACGCCATCCTCTTCGCCCAGAACCTGTCGGTGAACGGCAACGAGCTCCAGACCAAGCAGTTCCTGCCCGACGCGGCCGCCGGCCGCCGGATCGGCGGGATGTGCATGACCGAGCCCTCCGTCGGGACGGACGTGCTCGCGTTGCGGACCCGCGCCGTGCGCGCCGGTGACGACTACGTGCTCGACGGGACGAAGACCTTCATCACCAACGGCGGCGTCGACGAGCACACGCTCGGCGACGTCTTCATCGTGTACGCCGCCACCGGCGAGCGCGCGATCAGCTCGTTCCTCGTCGAGAAGGGCAGAGCGGGCTTCCGGCTCGGCCAGAAGTGGAAGGACAAGCTCGGCATGCGCGCGTCCTTCACCGCGGAGCTCGTGCTCGATGGCGTCCGCGTCCCCCTTTCGAACCGGCTCGGGGAGGAGGGCGAGGGGACGATCCACATGATGCGCAACCTCGAGATCGAGCGGCTCACGCTCGCGGCGATGTCGCTCGGAATCGCGCAGCGGTGCCTCGAGGTCATGATCGGCTACGCGAACGACCGCAAGTCGTTCGGCAAGCCGCTGCGAGACCACGGCCAGATCCAGCGCTACATCGCGGAGTCGTTCGCCGAGTACCGCGCCGCTCGCACCTACGTGTACGACACCGCGCGCCGCATCAACCTCCGCGCGACGGGCCAGCGGATCGACGCCGACGCGACCAAGCTCTTCGCGGCGCAGGTCGGCAAGCGCGTCGCAGACGCCGCGATCCAGGTGCTCGGTGGCTACGGCTACATGGGGGAGTACGTCGTGTCGCGCCTCTGGCGCGACGCGAAGCTGCTCGAGATCGGCGGCGGAACCCTCGAAGCGCACCACAAGAACCTCGCCAAGGACCTCGCGCGCGATCCCTCGCGCGTCCGCGCGTAGCGCGACCCCACCCTCCGTCGATCACGGTGGGATCCGGACCTCGCGCGGGCCCCCGGGCCCTCATCGGCAGGAACGGCGCCGCGTTTGACCCCCCGCCTGCGATACCCTGCGCAGGCAGATGACCGCCCCCTCGCGCGAGAAGCGGCCGGCCCCCGCGCGCCCGGACCCCACGGCAGACCTCGCCGCCCGTCTCGGAGCGTTCCTGGCCGCGGAGCGGGGCCTGCGCCCCGCAGAAGTCGTCGTCGAAGGTCTGGGCCGGATGGCCGGGGGCGCGTCGCGGGAGCTCTGGTCGCTCGACGCGACGCTCGGCGGCGAGCGCCTCGCGCTCGTGCTGCGGCGCGATCCGCCCGGACGTACGGGCGAGTCGGACCGCGGGCTCGAGTTCCGGCTGCTGCGCGCGGCGGCCGCGGCCGGGGTGCCGGTGCCCCGCGCGCTCTTCTGCGACGCCACCGGTGACGCCACCGGATCGCCGGCCTTCCTGATGGAGCGCGTGGCCGGCGAGACGCTGGCGCGGCGGCTCCTCCGCGACGCGGAGTTCGCGGGCGCCCGCGCGGCGCTCACCGCGCAGCTCGGCGCTGCGCTCGCGCGCATCCATGCCATGGATCCCCGGGACGCGCTGCTCGCCGGCCTCCCATCTACACCCGAGGGTGTCGCACCGGGGCGGAGCGACGTGCTCCAGACCGGTCTGCGGGCGCGCACCCTCGCGCTCGAGCCCCACCCCGTGCTCGAGCTGGCGGAGCGCTGGCTCCTGGCGCGCGTGCCCGACCGCGACCGCCGCACGGTGGTGCACGGAGACTTCCGGATCGGCAACGTGATGTTCGGGCCCGAGGGCCTCCGCGCCGTCCTCGACTGGGAGCTCGCCCACGTCGGCGACCCGCTCGAGGACCTCGGCTGGCTCTGCGCGCGCACCTGGCGCTTCGGAAACGACGCGCTGCCCGTGGGCGGGATCGGCACGCGCGAGGCGCTCGTCGCGGCCTACGAGGGCGCAGGGGGTGAGACCGTCGACCGCGACGCGCTCCGTTTCTGGGAGATGGCGGCGGAGTTCCGGATCGCCGTCGTGTGGCTCAGCCAGTCGCGGACCTTCCTGGACGGCAAGGTGCAGAGCGTCGAGCTCGCCTCGCTCGGCAGGCGCACGGCGGAGTCGGAGGAGGAGCTCCTCCGTCTCATGGAGGAGCCCGCGTGAACGATCGGCCCGACGCCGTGGAGCTGCTGCGCGCCGTGGAGCGCTTCCTCGAGGCCGACGCCGTGCCCGCGCTGGACGGCGTGCGCCGCTTCCACGCGCGCGTCGCCGCGAACGTGGTGGCGATCGTGGCCCGCGAGCTCGAGACCGAGGAGGCGCACCTCGCGCGCGAGTGGAGCGGGCTCGCCGCGTTGCTCGGGGACGTCGGGTCGCCGCCCGCGGGTCGCGCCGAGGCGAGATCGGCAGTGGCGGCGCGCAACGAAGAGCTCGTGCGGCGGATCCGCGCGGGCGATGCCGACACCGGACCGTGGCGCGAAGCGCTGCTCGAGCACCTCGAGCGGGTGGTCGCGCAGAAGCTCGAGGTCTCGAGACCGCCGAGGAGGCGTTAGCGTGCCGATGCAGACCCTGCGCGAAGAGACGGCCAACGGCGTCCGGCACCTCGTCCTGTGCCGAGCCCGCGAGTACAACACCATCACGCCCGTCCTGCGCGACGAGCTGTCCTCCGCGATCGACGCCGCCGAGTCCGATCACGCCGTCCGCGTGATCCTGCTGCGCGCGGAAGGCCGTGCGTTCTGCGCGGGCTACGGGCTCGACTGGTCGACCGCCGCGCAGGCGACCGAGGGCGCGCGCACGCCGGAGCGCGTGTGGGACTCGGTCGCGGACCTGCGGATGATGTCCACCTTCGTCGACGCCTATTTGAAGCTCTGGTACGCGCGGAAGCCCACGGTTGCTGCGGTGCAGGGCTGGTGCATCGGCGGCGGCACGGATCTCGTGCTCTGCGCCGACCTGATCGTCGCGGGCGCGGGAGCGAGCTTCGGCTACCCGCCGGCCCGCGTGTGGGGCACGCCGACGACGGCGATGTGGGTGCACCGGCTCGGGCTCGAGCGCGCGAAGCGGTACCTCCTGACCGGAGACGAGATCCCCGCGCCGGAAGCGGCCCGGATGGGCATGATCCTCGAGGTGGTCCCCGACGCGGAGCTGGAAGCCTCTGCCACGGCGCTCGCCGAACGCATGGCGCGCCTGCCGCTGAACCAGCTCGTCATGCTGAAGCTGCTCTGCAACCAGACCGCCGAGCACATGGGGATGGCCCAGACGCGGCTCCTCGGGACACTGTTCGACGGCATCGCGCGGCACACGCAGGAGGGTCTCGACTTCGTGAAGCGCGCCGGTGAAGTGGGCTTCCGCGAGGCCGTCCGCGAGCGAGACGACCCGTTCGGGGACTATGGGAGCCGCCGCCGTTAGATTTGGCGCGCGCGCGTCGGGCGTGCTGCTTGCCGGTGAGAGTCTCGGGGATCGGTCCGCGAGCGGATCGGATGGCAGAGATCCTCTAGCCTCCGCTTCCTCGGATGGAATTCCTCTGGCGAATCGTCCCTTCCGTGCGTCGCCGCGAGCGCGGACGATTTGCATTCCTCTTCGCACTGGGCGGTGCGCTCGCACTGGCCCAGACGCTCGGCCAGACGATCGCGGAGAGCGTGTTCCTGGCCCGTCTCGGGGCCAGCGCACTGCCTGCGGCCTTCGTCGCCGCAGCGGTCGTCACGGCCCTCGGTTCGCTGCTCTATGCCCTTCGGGTCGGGCGGGCCAACAACGGCCGCGTGTTGATCGAGCTGCTCGGGGTGGCGGCCCTCCTCGTCGGTCTGGCGGGAGCCGCGGTGAAGGTCGGACTGGCGTGGGCCCCCTTCGCCCTCCTCTGCGCCTGGTTCCTCACCCAGGCGGTCGTGCAGAACCACTACTTCGCGCTCGCGGGTGACTTCTTCGACACGCTGGCCGAGAAGCGAGTCGGGCCCGCGTTCACGGCCGCGGTCTCGCTCGGGAGCGCGGCGGGCGCGACGCTCGCGCTGACCCTGGTGCGCCGCGGCTTCGGGCCGGACCTGCTCGTCCTCGTCTGGGTCGCCCTGCTGCTCGCGGTCGCGGTCGTCGTCGGGCTCGCGCGACCCCTGCTCCTGCGCTGGCGGCCGATCGACGAAGCCGAGGCGGACCCGCTCTCGGCGGCCGGCATCCGCACGTCGGCCCACTATCTCCGGCGCGCGCAGCTCGGGCGCTGGCTCGTGATCGCGACCCTCGCGATCGTGTGCGCGGGGTTCTTCGCGCGCTTCCTCTACTCCGATGTGTTCGCACGCGTGTATCCGGACGAGGCGAAGCTGGCCGCCTTCCTGGCGACCTATCTCGGCGTCACGAACGTGCTCGAGCTGGCGCTTCCGCTCTGGGTCTCGCCGTGGCTGATCCGCAGGTGGGGCGTCACCGGCGCCAACCTCGTCCATCCCGCGCTGACGATGGCGTCGTTCCTCGGCCTCGTGGGCTCCGATCGGCTGCCCGCCGCGATCGGCGCGCGCGCCACGAGCGAGCTCCTCGAAGGCTCGTTCGCCGCGCCGATCCGCAGCCTGCTCTGCAACGCCATGCCGGAGCGCTTGCGCGAACGCGCTTCGGCGTTCCTCGAGGGGGTGGTCGCACACGTCGGGCTTTCGCTCGCGGGCGGCGCACTGCTGCTCGTGGGCCACGTGCGTTCCGACGTGCTTGCGCTCGCGGGGGCGTCCCTGGCCGGCCTCGCGCTCCTCGCGCAGCTCCGGGTCCGGCGCGAGTACACGCGCGCGCTCGCCGAGGAGCTGCGTGCCGGCCGCCTCGATCTGCGGGGAGTGAGCGGCGATCTCGGCCGACACGACGTGTCCGAGCTCGCCCGGCTCTGGACGGCCCTCCTCGACCAGGAAGAGAGTGCGCGACCTTCCCGCGCGCTGCTCGAGCTTGCGCCGCTGCTCGCGGAGCGCGGCTTCGATGCGCCCCTCCGGGACGGCCTCTCGCACGCGAGCGCGCGCGTGCGCGCGGCGTGCCTCGCGGCGCTCGGGAGCGCGCCCGACGCGCCCGCGCTGGCCCACGGGCTGATCGGCGACCCCGATCCGGCCGTCCGCGTCGAGGCCGCCGCGCTGGCGCGCGGTGCGGACGAGGCGCGGCTGGCGGAGATGGCGCGCTCGCCGGATCCCGCGTTGGCGGTGGCTGCGCTCGCGAAGCTGCCGGAGGCGGACGCCGCGGTCGCCCTGGCGCGCTGCCTCGACCCGGACCCGCACGTACGGGCGGCCGCTCTGGAGCGCGTGGCGCGGCTCCCGGCCGCGGGCGGTGCGACGGCCGGGCTGCTCGTCGGTCAGCTGTCGCACCCCGACGCGCGCGTCCGACGTGCTGCGGTGTCGGCGCTCGCACACGTCGGCGGAGCGGATGCGCAGCGCGGCCTGGCGGGCGCGCTCGCGGACGGCTCGCGGGCCGTGCGGGAATCCGCGGCGGCGGCGCTCGCGGCGCGCGGCGCCGACGGCTTCCGCGTGGCGCGCGAGGTCGCGAGCGCGGGCGACCCCGCCGCGCTCGAAGGCGCGCTGACGGTGCTCGGCGCCAGCCCGATGCCCGACGACCGTGAACGCGTCGTCGCGGAGCTGCGGCGACAGGTGCGCGAGGCCTGGCTGGCGACGCTCGCGCTTCCCCACCTCCCGCCCGAAGGGGCTGCGCCGCTGCGCTTCCTCCGGCTCGCCTGCACCGACGCGGTGGCGCGCAGCCTGCGCATTGCGTTCCACGCCATCGGCCTCCTCGAGGACGACGCCGTGGTACGGAGCGTCGAGCGCACGCTCCGCCTCGGCTCCGCACGGCCCGGCGCGCGTGTCGACGCGCTCGAGGTGCTGTCGAACCTCGGCGACCGCGCGTCCGCGCACTGGCTCGTGCTCCTGCTCGAGCCGGTGCGGCTCGAGGACAAGATCCCGGCCATCGCAGCGTGGGTCGGACCTCCGCGCGACCTCGACGACGTGCTCGTGCGCGCGAGCCGCGCCGCGTCGCCCTGGATGCGCGCGGGCGCCCGCGCATTGGTCGCCAAGGGCTCCCCGCCCGGGTCCGCTGCGCCGCGCGGACGGCTCCCATCCCCCTCCTCTTCTCCAGCCCTGGAGGTTCCCATGGACCAGCTCCTGCTCCTGCGTCGCATCTCGCTGTTCGGACAGCTCGGCCTCGAGCAGCTCGAAGCCGTGCAGCGCATCACCCGCGAGGTGCAATACGTCGCCGGCGAGGCCATCCTGCGGGAGGGGGATCCGGGCGACGACCTGTACCTGCTCGTCGACGGGGAGGCGGAGGCCTGGCGGCAGGCCGGCACGCCGTCGGCGGTCCGGCTCTCGACCATGACGCCGGGGAGCGCGCTGGGAGAGATGGCGGTGCTCGACGGCGAGCCGCGCAGCGCGACCGTCGTCGCGACGCGCGATTCGCGGCTCCTCGTGCTGGAAGGCCGGCGCCTGCGCGAGCTCGTGATCGAGCGCCCGGAGATGGCCTTCGAGATCTTCCGCGTGCTGTGCGGACGCGTCCGGGCGGCGGAGTCGCGGATCGCCTCGGCGCGCGGGGAGGGGCGTTGACCACGGCCAGCAGCACGGGCTCGGTGATCGTGACGGGAGGCCACGGCGGCATCGGCCGTCAGTGCACGCGCGCACTGGTCGCAGGCGGCGCGCACGTCGTCGTGGCATCGCGCGACGTCGCGCGCGCACGGGCGGCCCTCGAGGGCCTGCCGTCCGGCGCGTTCGAGGTTCGCGCGCTCGACCTGGCGTCGCTCTCGTCGGTGCGATCGTTCGCGGCGGAGCTCGCGCGGACGGCCGCTGGGCGCCCGCCGCTGCACGGGCTCGTCTGCAACGCAGGCGTCCAGCTGACCCGGCCCGACGAGCGCACGCAGGACGGCTTCGAGCGTACGTTCGGCACGAACCACCTGGGTCACTATCTGTTGATCCATCTCCTCCTGCCGCAGCTCGTGACACCTGCGCGGATCGCGATCGTCTCGAGCGGGACCCACGATCCGCTTCAGCGCACGGGCGTGCCCGTGCCGCGCTGGCGCGGCGCCCGCGCGCTGGCCGAGCCCGATCTGATCGCCCTGCGCGAGGAAGGTCCGATGCGGGCGGGTCAGCGCGCGTACAGCACCTCGAAGCTTTGCAACGTGCTCTGCACCTACGCGTTGCACGAGCGGCTCGCGCGCGAGCGGCCAGGGGTCTCGGTCCTGGCCTACGACCCGGGCCTCGTGCCCGGCACGGGCCTCGCGCGCGACTACCCGCCGGTGCTGCGGTTCGTGTGGCTGCGCGTCGGCCCAGCGCTCGTGCCGCTGATCCGGCGGTTCATCCACGCTCAGACCGAGCGCGACGCCGGCTCGGCGCTCGCGCGACTCGTGCTCGACCCCGCGCTCGCGGGCGTCTCCGGACGCTACTTCGCCGGACGGAAGGAGCAGCGCTCGTCCGAGGAGTCGCATGACCGGGCGAAGCAGGAAGAGCTCTTCGTCGAGAGCGCAGCCCTGGTATCGCTCGCCGGGGACGAGGCCGCTGTGTCGGTCCGCTAGGGTGCGAGGGGTCCGCAGGGACGGCGACGGCTGGCCCGCGCGGGGTCTCGTCGCCTAGAGTGCCGCCGCCGCGCCTTCGCGCGGACCGGAAGCGAGGCTGCCATTCCCAGGGACGACGCCCGGCGCGCGCTCTACACGGTGTTCGGGGTCGTCATCGTCGACCTCATCGGCTTCGGCATCGTGATGCCCGTGCTCCCGTTCTACGCGAAGGAGTTCGGCGCGAGCGCGACCACGCTCGGCGTCCTCTTCGCCTCCCATTCCGCCGCACAGTTCGTCTTCGCGCCTTTCTGGGGACGGCTCTCGGACCGCTTCGGGCGGCGCCCCGTGCTCCTCGTCACCGTCGCCGGCACGGCGCTCTCGCTGCTCGCGCTCGGCCTCGCCGGCACGCTGCCCGGCGTGTTCGCAGCGCGGATCCTCGCCGGCGCGTTCGCCGCGAACGTGTCCGTCGCATCCGCGTACATCGGCGACGCGACCGAGCCCGACGAGCGCACGCGTTGGATGGGCCTGCTCGGCGCGAGCTTCGGCATCGGCTTCGTCGTGGGGCCGGCGATCGGGGGCGCGCTCGCGCCGTTCGGCTACCGCGTCCCCCTGCTCGCGGCGGCGGGGCTCGCGGGCGCGAACCTGCTCCACGCGCTCGTCTCGCTGCGCGAGCCGCCGCGGCGGCAGGAGGTCGCCGCGGCCGGTCCGGCGCAGCGCTTCGGTGTCCTGCGCGACGCGACCGTCCTGCGCCTCTGTCTCGTCTCCTTCGCCTTCTCGCTCGCCGTCACCCAGCTCGAGACGGTCTTCGCGTTCTTCCTGCTGGACCGCTTCGGCTACGACGCGTCGCACGTGGCGGTGCTCCTCGTGGGAATGGCGGTCGTCATGGGCGGGGTGCAGGGCGGCGGGATGAAGGCGCTCTCGGCGCGGTTCGAGGAGCGCGCGCTCGTCTCCGGGGGCGCGGCCGCCCTCGGTCTCGCGTTCCTCGCGCTGCCGGAGATGCCGTCGGTCGCGCTGCTCGCCGCGTTCCTCGTGCTGTCGGCCCTGGGGCGCGGCGTGTCGCAGCCCGCGCTGATGGGCCTCGTGTCCCTCGCCTCGACGGACCGCAATCGCGGCGCGGTGATGGGCGTGTACCAGTCGAGCGCGTCGCTCGCCCGGATCGTCGGGCCCGTGATCGCCGGGACGCTCTACGACTCGAAGCAGGCGCTCCCGTTCTGGCTCGCGGGCGCGCTCTGCCTCGGCGTGGCCGCGGCCGGGCGGGCGCTGCCCGCCCGCGACCGGTCCACGACGGAGCGCGAGCTCACGCGAAGCGCTTGAGCTCGCGCCGGGCGATCACCATCTTGTGCACCTCGTCCGGTCCGTCGGCGATGCGCATCGCGCGCCCGTGGCGCCACATCGCGGCGACGGGCGTGTCGTCGGACATGCCGAGCGAGCCCATGCACTGGATCGAGCGGTCGAGCACGTTCATCATCATGTTCGGCGCCACCACCTTGATCATCGAGATCTCCTGCCGGGCCTTCTCCTTGCCGTAGGTGTCCATCTTCCAGGCGGCGTAGAGCGTGAGGAGGCGCGCCTGGTCGATCTCCATGCGCGACAGCGCGACCCAGTCCTGCACGAACTGCTTCTCCGACAGCGGCCCGCCGAACGCCTTGCGGTGCACCGCGTGCCGGCACATCAGCTCGAACGCGCGCTCCGCCGCGCCGATGCAGCGCATGCAGTGGTGGATGCGGCCGGGGCCGAGCCGCGCCTGCGCGATCATGAAGCCGCCGCCGACGGGGCCGAGCGTGTTCGACACTGGAACGCGACAGTTCTCGTACCGGATCTCGCAGTGACCGCCGCCCCCGGCATGGCCCATCACCGACACCGCACGGATGATGTTGAAGCCCGGCGTGTCGGTGGGGACGAGGATCTGGCTCTGGCGCTGGTGCGGGGGGGCGTTCGGATCGGTCACGCACATCACGATCGCGATCTTCGAGCCGATCGCGCCCGACGTGTACCACTTGTGGCCGTTGATCACCCAGTCGTCGCCGTCGCGCACCGCGCGCGTCTGGAGGCCGGTCGGGTCGGCGCCCGAGACCTCGGGCTCGGTCATCGAGAAGCAGGAGCGGATCTCGCCGTCGAGCAGCGGCTGCAGCCAGCGCTTCTTCTGCTCGGGCGTTCCGAACTCGGCCAGGATCTCCATGTTGCCGGTGTCGGGCGCCGCGCAGTTGAAGACGCGCGACGCGATGGCGCTGCGCCCCATGATCTCGGCGAGCGGGGAGTACTCGAGGTTCGTGAGGCCCGCGCCGTACTCGGGGATCGGCAGGAACAGGTTCCAGAGGCCGATGGCCTTCGCCCTGCCCTGGAGCTCGCGCACGACCTCGGGGAAGTGGTGCGGATCGCCGGACCTCTCGATCTGCTCCTCGGCGACGCGCTCCGCCGGGTAGACGTACTCGTCCATGAAGCGCAGGACCTGCGCCTGGATCTGTTTGACCTTGTCGGTGGGCTCGAAGTTCATGGGTTCTCCGTGGCGTGGTGGTCGAGGAAGGGGTCAGCTCGCCGGGAGCACGGTCACCTTGACGGCGCCTGCCTTCTTGTCGCCGGCGAGGGCGAAGCCCCGCGGCGTGTCCGCGAGCGGAACGGAGTGCGTGAGGAGGCGCGCGAGCCGCTCTCGTTCCGCGCCGACCAGCGCGACGGCGTCGTCGAAGTCGGCGCGCGGGTGGCCCTGCGCCGCACGCGCGTAGCAGTTCGACCACGCGAGCGTGCCTTCCTTCATGAAGAGGGGATACGGATCGATCGTCGCCGCGGCGAGGAAGACGCCGAGCACGGACACCGTGCCGCCCGGGGCGAGCGCCGCGCCCGCGGCGCGAAGCGTGTCGGCCGTGCCGCCCACGGTCTCCACCACGAGGTCCGCGGGCGTCTTGCGCGCGAGCTTCGCGAGCGCGCCCGGTGTCGCCTCGGACTCGCCCAACACGCGGGTCGCGCCGAACGCGCGTCCGAGCTCGGCCTGGTGCGCATGGCGCGCGGTGAGGAGCACCTCGCCCGCGCGAAGGGCGCGTGCGGCGAGCACGGCGAGGAGGCCGACCGTGCCCGCTCCGAGGACGAGCACGCGCTGACCGGGCGCGAAGCTCCCGCGCCGCAGGCCGTGGAGGGCCACCGCGACCGGCTCGGTCAGCGCGGCGACGGCGGGCGCCAGGTCGGCGGGCGCACGGAAGAGGCGGCGCGCGGGCGCCACGACGTAGTCGGCCATGCCGCCGCTCTCGTGCACCCCGAGGATCTTGAGCTGCGGGCAGATCGAGTCGCGCCCCGCGCGGCACAGGGCGCACTCCCCGCACGAGCGGAGGGGCTCGATCACGACGGTGTCGCCCACCGCGATCCCGTCCACGCCGGGGCCGCACCGGTCGACCACCCCTGCGATCTCGTGGCCCGGCGTCAGGCCCGTCGGCAGGAGGCCCGCGTGGAACAGGTGAAGGTCGGTGCCGCAGACGCCGCAGGCCCGCACCCGCACCCGCGCTTCGCCCGGCCCCGGCTCCGGAAGCGCGACCTGCTCGACGGCGAGGGCATCGCGCCCTCGCGACACGGCGGCCCACATCGATCCTTTCGGGCGCAGGGGCTCGGCGCCGAGGGGGCCGTGGGATGCGGGGGGAGGCATCGCGCCGGAGGCTAGCAGCGGCCCGCTACTGCCGCGCGCAGGTTCGGCCGAAGAGTCGAAGCGTGCTGGTCGAGATCGGTCTGATCGCGGCGCTCGTGATCTCGCTGTGGCTGGCGGTCGATGCGGCGCGAGCCCAGGCGCCCTGGCGGCGCCGCTTGCCGGTGAAGCTGCTCGGAGTGAGCATCGGCGCGTGGTCGCTCGGGGAGCTCATGTGCCTGCGAGCGGCGACCCCGGACGAGCTCGTGCTCGCGCGCCGCGTCCTCTTCGCGGGATCGATCTCGCTCCCGATCGTGTGGATGTGGCTGGCCACCGAAGTGACGCGCGGCGGCTGGCTCCGCAACCTGCAGGGCCGCGTGGCATGGCTGGGGATCCCGGGGCTCCTCGCGTACTCGTGCCTCTACTGGGACCACGACGTGCGCTTCGTCTCGTGGACGGCTCGGCCTCCGCAACATGGTCCGGTGTTCTTCGGCATGCTCGCGTACGGCTACGCGCTGGTGGCCGTCGGTTCGGTCGGCCTCGTGGTCGCCGCGCGCCGGATGGCCCGCGTCTCGTCGCTCCGGCTGGGTCTCGTCTCCAGCGCGATCTGCATCCCCCTCCTCGGCAACCTCTGGTTCCACGTCTTCGGGACCGGTGCGGTGGAGCCGACGCCCATTCTGGTGGGATTGGCTGCGCTCGTGCTCCGCCTCTCGGTCTTCGATTCCGGGCTCGCCGCCTTCCTGCCGATCGCGCGGCGCGACGTGATCGAGCAGCTCGACAGCGGCGTGGTCGTCGCCGATTTCGAGGGTACGGTCGTCGACGCGAACGCGGCGGCGGCGCGGTTCGTCCCCGGGCGGCTGCTGGGCCGGTCGCTGGCGGAGGTGCTCGAGCACGCCCATTCCGTGCCGGGACGCATCCTCGAGGTGCAGACGTCGGCCGTGCACGGTCGCCTCGGGGAAGTGGGGCGCTTCGCACTGCTCACCGACCGCACCGCTTCGCGGCGCAGCGAGCAGCAGCTCCTGCAGGCGCACAAGCTCGAGGCGCTCGGCATCCTGACCGCGGGCATCGCGCACGAGGTGAACAACCCGCTGGCATTCGTGCGCGCGAACCTCTCGGGCCTCGAGGATCTCGCGACGGGCCTCCGGGAAGCGACCACCCGCGCGCTGCTGCCGCCGAAGCTCGCGGAGCTCGCCGCCGACGCCCCGGACCTCGTGGCGGAGTCGATCGAGGGGGTCGAACGGATCGGGCGGCTGGTGCGCCGCCTGCGCCGGTTCGCGCGCGCGGACGGCGGCGCGGTGCCCTACGAGCGCGTGGATCTGCGCGACGTCGCAGAGAAGGCGGTGACGCTCGCAGGTGTGGGCCTCGCTCCGGGAGCGATCCGACGCGTCCTTCATCCCGTTCCGCCGGTCCTCGGGAACGAGGACGAGCTGGTGCAGATCGCCGTCAACCTGCTCGTGAACGCGCTCCAGGCGAGCGATGGGCGACCGGTGATCGAGGTGGAGGTGAAGGCCCTCCGCGGAGGGGCGTCGCTCGCGGTGCGGGATCGCGGCGCAGGCATCCCCGCCGAGGCGCTGCCGCGCCTCTTCGATCCCTTCTTCACGACGAAGCCGCCCGGGCAGGGGACCGGCCTCGGGCTCTCGCTCTCGTTCGACCTCGCGCGCCAGCACGGCGGGACGCTCGAAGGCGGGAACCGCGAAGGCGGAGGCGCGGAGTTCGAGCTGTGGCTCCCCGCCTAGCTGACGTTCGCCCGGCTCTACCTCGCTGCGCGCGCGCTTCGCGCGCTTGCGGGGGCCTCGACACCTCCGGGCGCGCGCACGCGCGCACGTGGATGCGCTCGTGGGTGCGCGTTCGGATCCTTTCGTCGGCCTTGCTAACTTCGCGGGATGGCGCGGCTGATCCTCATTCGGCATGGCGAGAGCGTGGCGAATGCCGAGCGGCGGTTCACGGTGGGACCGCACGAGCCGCTGACGCCGCGCGGGCGCGAGGAGGCGCGTGCGATCGCGCGGGTCGTGTCCGAGCGGTTCGATCCCGTCGCGCTCTACGCCAGCCCGTTCGTGCGCGCGCTGGAGACGGCCGAGCACGTCGGCCGCACGCTGGGACTCTTGACCCGCGTGATCGACGCGCTCCGGGAGCAGGACTTCGGAGTGCTCCGCGGCCGCTCCTATTCCGAGTACGTGGTGGATCCGTCGGCGCGCGGGATCGGACGCTGGTCACACCGGCCGCCCGAAGGCGAGACGCTGGAGGAGGTGGCGCGACGCGCGGGGCCGGCGCTCGACGCCATCGCCGAAGCGCACCCCGGCGAGGACGTCCTGGTCGTGAGCCACGGCGGCGTGATGGCGGCGCTCCGCGGCTTCGCGGCGGGGCACTTCCGCGACGACCCCCTGCCGACCCGGAACTGCGCCGGCTACCTGCTCGTGCGGACGACCGCGGGCTGGCGGGACGAGGGGCCGCTCACGGCGGAGTGAGCCGGTCTGCAGCGGATCAGCTTCCCATCCGCTCGATCACCGCGCGCACCACGAGGGGCCATCCGATCGTCGCGTCGCACATCACCTCGGCGAAGCGCCCGCCTTCGCTCTCCGGGACGAACTTGCCCCACGACACGCCCTCGGTGTAGGTGCAGCCGGACAGGCCGCCCCAGTGGTCGGGCTCGGGGCAGATGCGGACGCCGTACTTGAAGCGGCGGAAGGGCTCCTGCGTCCCGAGCCGCTTGGACGTGATGTCGAGGTACGGGCCCACCTGCTGCGCCCAGTTGCGGGGCACGCCCCCGCCGATCGTGAGGATGCCGAGCGGCTCGTGTCGCCGGATCTGATCGGTGTAGCGCTCGAGGTCGAGGAACGGGTCGAATGGCCGGCGTCGCTTGCCCGCGAGCTCGCGGCGCCGGTTGTACACCGCCACGTCGAGCCCCAGCTCGGAATCGGTGAAGGCGGGCACATACACCGGGACGTTCTTCGCGACCGCGCTCTTCAGGATGGCGCGGTCGGGAGAGGTGCGGGCGAGATGGCGGCCCAGGGCTTCGGTGATGGTCGTGCTGCACAGCACCGCGTCCTCGGGGAGCGCATCGAGCGTCTCCGAGACGATCTTCTCGGTGTCGTCGAGGTTCTGCTCGAGCTCGAGCGTGTCGTACACGCGGTTGTAGCCCTTGGCGTACAGCTCCTCGTCGCTCATCGATGCGCGATGCTTGAAGTGGAGCATGCCCGCCGCCTCCACGAACCCGTGCGTCATCAGCGCACCGGTGGCGATGATCGCCTGCACCCAGCCGCGGTCGATCATCTCGCAGAGCACGAGCCCCTGCTTCGCGATCGTCATCGCCCCGCTGATCGTCACGACGCGGAAACAGTCGCGATCGCGCACCATCGCCTCGAGGACGTCCGCGGCCTCGCCCAGCCGTCGCCCGCCGAAGGCGGTCTGCGACATCGCGCGCAGGAGCGCGTCGACCGTATCGAGGCGGCCGACGTCGAGAGGTGTCAGGGCCTGCAGGCCGTCGTCGTGGCCGCTGCGCAGCTGGCGGGAGGCGGGCGGCTTGGTCATGGGAGGCTCCTCTCGAGCGGTTCGAACGCGTCCGGGTCCGTGATCGGCAGGGAACAGGTGACCCCGCGGCACAGATACGCCGTGGGGCGGCCCGCGAGCGCGGTCCGGCCCGCGAGCCACGCGGGATCGATGCCCGCGGGCGCCACCGTTCCCGGCGTCACGCCGAGGACGCCGTCCTCGGGCAGCAGCACGCGTCGTGCGCGCTGCAGCAGTGCGAGCGTCTCGGGTGCGGTCGGCTCGCCGATCACCACGGCGACCGAGACCCCGCGTTCCGCCAGATGGGCCGCACGGACGAGCGTCGGGTAGCCGGCCGGGACCTGCTCGAGGACGAACGCCGACGTGCGGACCACGCGCTCCACGACGCGCGCGAGGTCGGCGCGACCGGAGAGCGCTGCCGCGCGGAGGAGGCCGAGCGCGGCGAGGCCCGTCGAGTGTGGCGTTGCGCCGTCGTGGTCGGAACGCGGCCGGTGCACGAGGCGCTCGCCGTCGGCGGGCGTGAGAAAGAGGTCGCCTTCGTCCTCGTCGTAGAAGCGCGTCGCGACGTCGTCGGCGAAACGCAGCGCCGCGTCGAGGAAGCGATCACCCGCCCCGGCGCGATGGAGGTCGAGACAGGCTTCGAGCATCCCGGCCACGTCGTCGAGGAAGGCGGGGACGTGCGCCTTGCCCTCGGCGTAGACGCGCAGCAGGCGGCCGCTCGGGTCGGTGAGCTGCGCCAGCACGAAGTCCGCCGCGGCCGCCGCGTCGTCGAGCATCGAGGGATCGCCGAGGACGCTGCCCGCACGCGCGAGCCCGGAGATCGCGAGCGCGTTCCAGGCGGTCACGCGCTTGCGGTCCGTCGCCGGCGGCACGCGCGCGGCGCGCGTCGCGAGGAGCTCGGCGCGCTCCGCGGCGAAGTCCGCCCGCGGGCGTCGCGCGAGGTCCACGAGCTGGGTCGTGCCGTGCTCGAAGTTGCCCGACCTCGTCACGCCGTAGGCCGCACAGAATCCGGGCGCGCGCTCCGCGCCGAGCACCGCCTCGATCTGCGCGGGCGTCCACACGAAGAATTTGCCCTCGACCCCCTCGCTGTCGGCGTCCTGGCTCGCGTACAGGCCGCCTTCGGGGCCGGTCATCTCGCGGCGCAGATACGCTGCGGTCTCGCGCACGGGCCACGCCAGGTCGTCGTCGGTGGCGCCCCTGCGGCGCCACGTCTCGGTGTAGGTGCGGAGGAGCTGGCCCTGGTCGTAGAGCATCTTCTCGAAGTGGGGAATGGTCCAGTCGGCATCGACGCAGTAGCGGTGGAAGCCGCCGCCGAGCTGGTCGTACAGACCCCGGCGCGACATCTCCCGGCACGTGAACGCCGCGAACTGGAGGCAGGCCGTCGCATCGGGCGCGGGCAGCACGTCGACCGCGGCGAGCAGCAGGTCGAGGTTCGTGGGCGTCGGGAACTTCGGCGCGTCGCCGAAGCCGCCGTGGTCCGCGTCGGCCCGCGAGAGGATGCCCTTTGCCGCCTCGGCGAGCGTGTGCGAGCCGGGAGGCGCCGTCGCGACGCCGGTCGGGCGGCTGCGCAGCGCCGTCAGGATCGAGCCGGCGCTGTCTTCGACCTCGGGCCGCTGCGTCCGCCACGCGCGCTCGACCGCCTCGAGCACCTGGCGGAAGGAGGGCCGGCCGTGGGCGGGTTCGGGCGGGTAGTAGGTGCCTCCGTAGTACGGGCGCCCGTCGGGGGTGCAGAACACGGTGAGCGGCCATCCGCCGTGGCCGGTGAGACGCACGACGGTGTCCATGTAGATCTGGTCGACGTCGGGCCGCTCCTCGCGGTCGACCTTGACGTTGATGAAGAGCCGGTTCATGAGCGCCGCGGTGTCCGCGTCCTCGAAGGACTCGCGCTCCATGACGTGACACCAGTGGCACGCGCTGTAGCCGATCGACACGAGCACCGGCTTGTCCTCGGCGCGCGCGCGCACGAAGACGTCCGGGCCCCAGGCGTGCCAGTCCACCGGATTGTGCATGTGCTGCCGGAGATAGGCGCTCGTCTCGCCCGCGAGGCGGTTCGTGTGGCTCGGGGCGCCGCTGGTGGAGTCGGGCTTGGACATGGGCTCGGGGAGGGGTAGCACGCGACGGCCGCCCGAGGGACGGCTACACGTCCCGCCCGTGCGTCCCTCGGTCCGGCTCCCGCTCGCGCTCGTCCTCTTCCTCGCGCCGTGCGCTGCCGCCGCGGGCGGGCCGTCCCGGGGCGCTCCGTCGACTGCGGTGCCCGAGACGACGCGTCTCGTCGAGCGCGCCGTCGACGGCGACACGCTCGTGCTCGACGGCGGCGAGCGGCTGCGGCTGATCGGAGTCGACACCCCGGAGACCCACCACACGCGCCGCAAGTCGGGACCCGAGTGCTTCGGGGCGGAGGCGTGGGCTTTCACGCGGGACCGCGTGGTGGGGCGCTGGGTACGGCTCGTGTTCGAGCCCGGGGACCGCATCGACCGCTACGGCCGCACACTCGCGTACGTGTATCTCGGCGACGGCGCGTTCCTGAACCTCGAGCTCCTCGAGCAGGGCTACGCGCGGGTGTACCGCGCGATGCCCCGCCGCTTCCACGCGACGTTCGTGGGAGCCGAGCGTGACGCGCGGGAGCATCGCCGCGGGCTCTGGGGACCCGCGTGCGCCGCGGCGAGCGAGCGTTAGCGGGCGCCTGTCGCCCGCGACGCAGCGCCCGCGCGGGATCCCGCCCCGGGTGGTGGAGGCGTTCGGGAGCGCTTCGCCGCGGGCCGCTGCTGGCGGCTGGATCGAGGAGCAAGGCGCTCGGAGAAGAGGTGTTTGGGGGAAGAACTCGGAGGGCAGAGGGCTCGAGCGGGAGCGGGACGGTCGGCAGATCCGGGCTGCGGGGCGGAGCGCGGCACGGTGGGGCGGGATGCGGGCCGTCGGGAGGAGGAGTCGGCGCGATGGGCGGACGCGGGCTTTGGAGCGGGGTGCAGCCGGTGGGTGAACGCGGGGTTGTGTGACGGTTGGCATGGCTTGGGCTGGCGGCATCAGCGACGGCGCGGGCCCGGGATCTCCGCGGGGTCGATGAGGCCGTGCCGCCGCCAGCCGAGGCGCAGCAGCCAGGTGCGCGGCAATGCAACCGCGGGCACGTCGGGCGCCGGCGCGAGCGCGCGCGCCCACCCCGCGAACCAGCGGCCCGAGGACGCGGGATCGACGCCCGTCCCGCTCTGCAGCAGGTGGCGTCCGAGCGCCGCCGCGTGCTTGCGGGCATTGAGCATCACGTACGCGAGCGCGTGGCGGACCTCGCGCGGCGAGCGGACCACGCGGTGGTGGTAGCGCTCCTTCAGCACGGGACCCCGGCCGCCGAACACGCGTCGCGCTGCGCGCGCGATGCGGGCGCCGACCGACTTCATGCCGCGCAGAGCGCAGCGACGGCACGCCGGCGCGAACGCGAAGCGTGACGTGCGAGGGATGGTGGCGAGAGAAGCGCGGCCGCGAGGCATGAGGCACGCGCCGCGCGGTGCCGGGCTTGCGGCCCGCGCCGGGTCGCGGTCCGCCCCAGCGAGGAGGAGGCCTGAGTGCGAGCTCGAGCTGGGTCGCGGTCTCCATCGAACTTGATTGTCGGCGATGTTCAAAAGCAAGTCAACGTTAATTTGTGTACACACCGAATGATGTCGGACCGACCGACGCGCAGCAGACCAAGCTCCTTCCAACCGCCTTCTGCCTTCGTCACGAGCCGCCCCGAAGTCGCGCGCAACCACGAAAGCCCCGAACCATCCTCCCCCAACCACCCTCTGAAACCCGCCCCGTGCCCAGCGGAAGCCCAGGCCTACGACCGCGATGCCCCGTGCCGGGCGCCGACGACGCACACGGACGTGCCGAAGCGCGCTCGGAGGGGGACCGCTGGAGGAGGAGAGGCGATGGGACCGGAGCCCGGGCCGCCCGGTGGACTTGCCGGCACGCATGCCCGATGGTCCGACCGTGCTGGACGTCATCCTCCACCCCGCGCGCGACAAGGCCGTGCGCCGCCGGCACCCCTGGGTGCTCTCCGGCGCGGTCGCCCGCGTCGAGGGGAGCCGCGACGCGCCGGACTCCGGCAAGACCGGGGCCTGGGCCCGCGTCCTCTCCGCCGAGGGCGAGCCGCTCGGCCATGGCCACTACTCGCCGACGTCCCAGATCCGGGTGCGGCTCCTCGTCTTCGGCAAGGAAGCGCCCGACGACTCGCTGATCGAGGAGCGCATCGCCCGGGCCGTGGCCCGGCGCGCCACGGACCCTCTCGTCGGTGACACCGATGCGGTTCGGCTCGTGAACGCCGAGGGCGACTGGCTGCCGGGCCTCGTCGCCGACCGTTACCGCGACGTGGTGGTGGTGAAGCTCGGCTCCGCGGGCATGGCCGTGCGCCGACGGCTCGTGGCGCGCGCGCTCGAGGCGGCGACGGGCGCGGCCGCGGGCTTCGAGCGCGCAGACGTCTCGGCGGCGCGGCGCGAGGGCGTCGCGGCGGAGCAGGGCGCGCTCTGGGGGCAGGCGCCGGGCGCCGCAATCTGGATCCGCGAGCGCGGTCGCCGCTACGCCGTGGACCTCGTGCACGGCCAGAAGACCGGCTTCTACCTCGACCAGCGCGACGCGCGCGACCTCGTCGAGACGCTGGCCGCCGGCCGGCGCACGCTCGATCTCTTCGCCTACACCGGAGGCTTCGCCGTGGCGGCGGCACGTGGCGGCGCGGCGACGCTGTCTCTCGTCGACTCGTCGGCCGAGGCGCTCGCGCTCGCGCGCGACAACCTCGCGGTGAACGCGCCGGGTGTCTCGGCGCGCTTCGTGCAGGACGACGCCTTCCGTTTCGTCCGGCAGGACGGCGGCGGCTACGATCTCGTCATCATCGATCCGCCGCCGCTCGCGCGCCGTAGCGGCGACGCGCCGCGGGCTGCGCGCGCGCACAAGGACGTGCTCCTCTTCGCGCTTCGGCGGGCCGCGCCCGGCGCGCTGATCCTCGCGTTCAGCTGCTCGCATCCCGTCGACGCGAAGCTGCTGCGGCAGATCGCGTTCGCCGCATCCCTCGACGCCGGTCGCCCCCTCGCGGTGCTGCGGGAGCTCGCGTCGCCCTCGGACCATCCCGTCGCGCTGGACCACCCCGAGGGTGCCTACCTCCACGGGCTCCTCCTGCGCGCGTGAGCCCGGATTCGACGTTGCATGACGGTGTAGAGCTCGCGCTGTCGAGGGCCCGCGTGCTCGTCGAGGCCGTGGGGGACGCGAAGGAACGCCTCCGGCTCGCCGTGACGCTCGGGGAGACGCCGCCAGACGACGTCGAGCGGGCGTTCGCGACGCAGGCCGCGTCGGCGAACGATGCGTGCGAGGCGCTGGCGCTCCTCGAGGTGCTCGCCGGGTCGGGTCTGCTGCGCAGTGCGCTGGCGGACGCGATCGGGGAGCAGCTGCGTGCGACCCAGCAGCCCGACGGCAGCTGGCGCGCGGCGGACGATCGCGGAGCGAACGACCCGGCGCTGCCGGGCTTCATCGTGGGCCCGCGGGATGCGCTCTACCTGACCGCGATGCTGGCTGCGTTCCTCGGCCGGACGACGCGCGGGAGCGTGCGCTCCCTCGACGCCGCCGGGGCCTTCCTCGCGGAGCGCTGGTCGCCGGACCTCGTGCAGGGGGGATCGTGGTTCGCGATCGCGGGCTATGCGCACTTCTTCTCGAACGTCCCCCACGAGCGATCCGACGAGGTGCTCCAGTGGTGCGGTCGCGAGCTCGAGCGGACCTTCCGCACGCGCGCATTCGACCCGGTGCGGGTGGCACGGGTGTTCGCGCTGTGCGACGTGCGGGCGCTTCCCGGCGCCCGCGTCGACGGCTCGGAGCTCGTGCGCGCCCTCCTGCAAGGCCAGGGGCCGGACGGCGGCTGGCCGGCGTCGCCGGGCCGGACGCGGGTCGCGACGACGCTCGACGCGGCGCAGGCGCTCGTCCATCTCGCGCCGCGACGGCTTGCACGCGGGTAGGCGTCGCGGCAGCCTCCGCCGCGCCCCGTCACGCACGCTGGAATACGGAGAACCCCCGCATGGCCCAGCCCCTCAACCTCGGCGCGATCCACGAGGCGATCGCCGCTGCGATCCCCGACCGCGAGGCGCTCGTGTTTCGCAACCGGCGCTTCACGTGGGCGCAGGTCGGGGAGCGCTCGCGGCGTCTCGCGCACGTGCTGCGCGCGCACGGCCTCGGCTGCCACCGCGAGCGATCGGGCCTCGCGGGCTGGGAGTCGGGACAGGATCACGTCGCGCTCTACCTCTACAACGGCAACGAGTATCTGGAGGGAATGCTCGGCGCGTACAAATCGCGTACGGCTCCCTTCAACGTGAACTACCGGTACGTCGAGGACGAGCTCCTGTATCTCTTCGACAACGCGGACGCGCGGGCGGTGGTCTACCACGCGTGCTTCGGGCCGACCCTGGCGCGGATCCGGGCGCGCCTCCCGAAGATCGCGCTGTGGCTCCAGGTGGACGACGGATCGGGCGAGCCGCTCCTGCCGGGCGCGCTGGACTACGAGGCGGCGCTCGCCGCCGCGACGCCCGATGCGCCGCAGGGTCTTTCGCCGGACGATCTCTACATCCTCTATACCGGCGGCACGACCGGCATGCCGAAGGGCGTGCTCTGGCGGCAGGAGGACATCTACACTGCAGCGCTCGCGGGAATGATGCCGAAGCGCACGGTCGAGGAGATCGTCGAGCGGGCGAAGGCGGCGCCGCTCCGTTCGCTTCCGGCGCCGCCGTTCATGCATGGCGCTGCGCACTGGGCTGCGTTCAGCTTCTGGCACGCGGGCGGAACGGTCGTGGTGCAGTCCGAGACGCGGCGCCTCGATCCCGACGACGTGTGGTCCACGGTCGAGCGCGAGCGCGTCGACGTGATGACGATCGTCGGCGACGCGTTCGGGCGGCCGCTGATCGACCAGCTCGACCGCAAGGCCTACGACCTCTCCTCGCTCAAGCTGCTCACCTCCGGCGGCGCGATCCTCACGGCGACGCTGAAGCGCGAGCTCATGGATCGTCTCCCGGCGCTGCGCATCCTCGATGCGCTTGGCTCCTCGGAGAGCGGCGCGCAGGCGTCGCAGATGGCGACGCGCGGGAGCGCCGCGACGACGGGCGACTTCGCGATCGCTGCGGACAACGTGGTGCTGAGCGAGGACCTGTCGGGCGTGCTCCCCGCCGGTTCTGGCGAACGGGGCTGGCTCGCGCGGGAAGGCGCCATTCCGCTCGGCTACTACAAGGACGAGGCGAAGACCGCGAAGACGTTTCCCGTCATCGAAGGCAAACGCTACTCCGTGCCCGGGGACCGGGCGACGATCGAGGCGGACGGCTCCATGCGCCTCCTCGGACGCGACTCGGTGACGATCAACACCGGCGGCGAGAAGGTCTTTGCAGAGGAGGTGGAGCTCGCGCTCAAGAGTCACCCCGCGGTGTACGACGCCGTGGTGGTCGGCACGCCGCACGCGCGCTTCGGCCAGCAGGTCACCGCGCTCGTGAAGCTCCGGGAGTCGGCGAAGGCGACCGAGGACGAGCTCCGGCGCGCCGCAGGCGAGCACCTCGCGAGCTACAAGCTGCCCCGCGCCTTCGTGTTCGTGGACGAGATGGTGCGTTCGCCGTCGGGCAAGGCCGACTACCGCTGGGCGAAGGAGCGGGCGCTGAAGGCGCTCGGGACCTAGCGGTCGCGGCCCGTGCCTACTTCCCCGCCTGGACCTTGGCGGTGAAGGCGCGAATGCGCTTCGCATTCACTCCCATGTCGCCCTTGCCGTCGCGCGACTTCGACCGCAGATCGATCCGCGACCCCGATGCGCCCTCGGGTCGGATGCGCACGACGACGTCGTCGACGAACAGGAAGGTGGGCGAGATGTCCTGCGCCTCGAAGACTCCCGCTTCGGGATCGGAGTACGTCGTCTTCCAACCGAGCTGCCCCGCGGCCCGCTGAGCGCGCACGAACGCGTCCGCGGGGGGGATCTCGAGCACGATCGGCGCGAGATCGGGGTACGCGGCGCGCTGCTGCGCGGCGAAGTCGGGGGGATACGAGAGATCGCGATCCTGGTTCGCGGGCTCGCGCTTCGCGGCGGCGAAGACCGGCGGATCGCCCGGGTCGGTCGTGAAGTCGTTGATGCGGGGAAGCCCCGCGCCGGGAGCGGACGCGAACGCGAGCACGCCGGTGAGCACGAGCCCGATTGCCGTTGCGAGCCACGCACGCGAGCGATGCACGCCCTCGGAGCCGCGCGTCCGCAGCAGCGCGATCAGTCCGATCAGGAACGCGAGGAGGCCGAAGAAGAGGCCGAGCACGAAGATCATGAAGCCCTGGAGCGGCTTGGCGATGCCGGCATGGACGGCGAGCGGTCCGGTTCCGACCGCGAGGAGTCCGATGATTGCGAGGGTCGAGCCGAGCCGCGCGACGAGGCTGCCCCTTTCTCCCTGCTTCTCGTGGGTCTCGCTGCCGTTCACCAGGTCCCCCGCCGTGTGCACCGTCACGATATCACGGCAGCCACTGACCGTATGGTAAGATCGCGGTCCGGTCCGAGGGAGGCGACATGGACGACATCGAGCGTTTCGGGACGGTGTCGGCCCGGCTCGGGCGACCGCCGACGCGGATGCGGCGAGCCCTCGCTCGTTCTCGTTCGTTGCGTCGGTTTCCCCTCGCCGCGCTCCTGCTGTACGCGTCGCTTCTCGCCGCTGCCTGCACGCCGGTCACGAGCACCATCGTCATCGGCGCCCTCGGTTTCGACAACTCGGGAAGCACCCTGGTTCCCATCTCGCTCGGGTCGAGCTTCCTCGAAGGCTCGCTCGGGGTGACGCTCGACGGCCTCCCGATCGGCGCTGCGTTCCTGCGGACCCCGACCGGCGCGTGGGCGTCGGTCCCGGTCACCGGCGGGGGGACGCACCTGCTCGTGGCCGAAGGTCGGTTCCTCGTGAACGGCGCCGCCGTCACGTACACCGACTCGAAGAGCTTCGTCCTGCCGACGCCGACGCCCGCGCTCCTCTCGAGCACGCCCCCGGACGGTGCGAAGGCGGTCCCGCGCACGGCGTGGTTACGCCTCGAATTCGCCGGCGCGGTGAACGACGCGGCGCGCGGGGGCGTCGCTCTCGCGTGCAGCGAGGGCAACTTCCTGTCCACGCCGCGGCCCGTGGACGTACACTTCGTCGGGTCGGAAGTGCTGGTGGTGAATCCCGTGGGACAGCTGCCGCCGGCCGCGAGCTGCGCGCTCACATGGTATGGACCGGACGGCGTCGAGCACGTGGGCTTCAAGACCGCCCCGGCCGGCGCCGCCGCCACGGTGCGCTACGACCGCAACGACCTCGGCATCACCTCTCCGTTCCCGGACGACTTCTGGACCACGAGCGACGCGTCCAAGGCCACCGGTCTCCGCCTCGCGGTCCCCGTCCCGCAGCGCGAGGACGACATCCGCGAGGTCTGGGAAGCGCTCCTCGCCGACGCGAACCCGCTCGACGGATTCAGCCCGATCGGACACTTCGTACTCGAGCTGTCCGACGCCGCGGACGCCACGTCCGTGCCCCTCACGAGCGCCGATTCGCTCGACCCGCTGGCCAGCGTGGGGCTCTTCGATCTCACGCCCGGCAGCCCGACCCACGGCAAGCGCGTCCCGTTCCGCGCCGAGGTGCGTGACGACGTCACCGGGGCCGGTCTCGCGTCGAAGTCGATGCTGATCTTCCCGTCGATCCCGCTGACACCCGGCGGCCGCTACGGCCTCGTCGTGACGAACCGCGCTCTGGTGTCGCCCGATCGGCCGTTCGGGCCGTCGGGCTTCATGCAGGCCGTGCTCGCGCCGCCGGCTGCCGGGGAGACCGCGGCAGTGACGCGGGCCCGCGCGCTCGCGGACGAGGTGCTCGACGTGGTCGGGACCGAGGCGGTCCCGCCGATCCCCCGCGACGACGTCACGCTCGCGCTCCGCTTCTCGATCCGCACGACGAGCGCGATCCCGAACGATCTCCTCGCGATCCGCGCCGACGTGGACGCCAATCCCCCTCCGGCGCTCGTGATCACGAGTGTGGACAACGACACCGCGGGCAGCCCGACCGCCGCGGTCGTGAAGGGAACCTTCGACGCTCCCGACTATCGCTCGGGAACGGCGGCCGCCCCTGGGCCCAACCTCGTTCGCGATGCCGCCGGTCTGCCGGTGCGCCAACGCACGCGGCCGGTGCCGTTCACGCTCACGATCCCGAAGCTCACGCCAGCCCACCCGGCGCCCGTCACGATGTACCAGCACGGCAACCCCGGAAGCCAGGCCGAGGTGCTCACGACGGCGCGGAACTACCTGTCGTCGGCGGGCTTTGCGTGCATCGCGTTCACCGACATCCTGAATCGCGAAGTCGCTCCGACAGGCTCGACCGAGTCGCGCATCGTGCAACAGCTCGGCGCGACGGTCGGGAACCTCCTCACCTACCAGAAGATCCCCGACTACTGGGTCGAGACGCACGGCGAGCAGATCGCGTTCCTGCGATTCATCCGGAGCCTCGGTACGCTCGACGTGGCCGGCGCCGTCGGCGCGAACGGCAAGCCGGCGCCGGACGGGATTCCCGACCTCGACGTCGTGACGCCGCAGATGTACGTCGGCATCAGCGAAGGCGCGAACAACGGTCCGGGCTTCCTGCCGTACGCGCCGGAGATCAAGGCCGCGGCCCTGGTGGCCGGCGGCGCGCGTCTGATGGAGGTCCTGATCCATCAACAGTCCGAGGTCATCCTCCAATCCCTGCCCGTGCTCGTCGCGCCGAGCGCGTCGCCGAGCGACATGTGGGTGGCGCTCTCGCTCTTCCAGACCTCCTTCGATGTGCAGGACAACCACAACCATGCGGAGTTCATCTACCACCATCCGGTGGCGGTGGCTGGCACGACCCGGAAGGCCAGCATCCTGCTCGTCGAGGGCCTGACCGACTCGCTCGTGCCGAACCACGCGACGGACTCGCTCGCGTACGCGCTCGGCATTCCCCTCCTGCAACCGGTCCAGCGGCCGATCGTCACGCTCCCGGATGTGACTGGCCCCGTGCAGGCGAACGTGAACGCGGAAACGACGGGTGCGCTGTTCCAGTACGTGCCCGTCGGCGTGCCGGGAATCCCGCCGACGCCCGGCTGCGTCGTGCTCTCGCCGACGAGCTCGGTCGAGGGGCACTACTGCGCGCAAAGCGCCGCCGAGTCGCTGGCGCAGCGCAAGGCGTACTTCCTGAGCGCCCTCGCCGGCGTGCCGGTGATCGCGAGCCCCTTCCCGTGAGCGCGGGCGGGTGATGGAGCCCGTCCGCAGTGAACGCCGCGGGCCGGTCGCGCTGCTCACGCTGGCCCGTCCCGCGGTCCTGAACGCCCTCGACCGCGCCACACTCGAGTGTCTCCTCGGGCTCGCGACCGGGCTCGCGGGCGAGCGGGACGTGCGTGCCGTCGTCGTGACCGGAGAGGGGCGTGCGTTCGCGGCCGGGGCCGACATCGCCGAGATGCGCCGGCTCGACCCCGTCGGGGCGCAGGCCTTCAGCGCCCTCGGTCACGATGCATTCGCCGCGCTCGAGGCGCTCCCGGTCCCGACGATCGCGGCGGTGAACGGCTTCGCCCTCGGCGGCGGCTGCGAGCTCGCGCTGGCCTGCGACTTCGTCTACGCGTCCTCGAAGGCGCGCTTCGGGCAGCCGGAGGTGAACCTCGGTCTGCTGCCGGGCTTCGGGGGCACGAGCCGTCTCCCGCGGCGCGTCGGGCTCGCATGGGCCAAGGAGCTGGCCCTCGGCGGCGAGCCGATCGACGCCGAGACCGCGCTGCGGATCGGACTCGTGAACCGCGTCTTCCCGCCCGACGAGCTGCTCGACGCCGCGCTGCGCGCGGGCGAGACGATCGCGCGCAAGGGGCCCCGGGCGGTGGCGCTCGCGAAGCGCGTACTTCACGAGGGACAGGACGCCGACGTGCGCGTGTCGCACGCGCTCGAGCAGACTGCCTTCGGCCTCGTCTTCGCGACGAGCGACCGCATGGAAGGCATGGACGCCTTCCTCGAGAAGCGCGAGCCGAAGTTCAAGGGCGAGTAGGCCGCTCCGCTTCTAGGCCGCGGCGAAGCCCCGGATGTAGGGGAGGCGCGCGGCGGTGGCCTCGATCTCCCCGCCCGCCTCGAGCAGCACCGCCGTGGCGTTCCACGTGCCGTCGACGAGCTGGGAGCGCGTGCCGTCGGGGATCGTCACGGGTACGGTGCCCGCGCGCGTCGTGAGCGTGCGCGCCACGAGGTCGAGCACGACCTCCTGCGACGGGTCGAGCTCGACCACGTCCATCGCTGCAGCGAGGGGCTCGGGCGCCAGGACCGCGCAGGGCAGTCCGAGCGCGGTGCAGTTGCCGAAGAAGATCTCCGCGAACGAGCCGCCGACGAACGCGCGGAGCCCGCGCCGCATCAACGCCTGGGGTGCATGCTCGCGCGACGACCCGCACCCGAAGTTGCGGCCGACGAAGAGCACCGCGGCGCCGTCCATGCGCCGGTCGTCGAAGGGGTGGTTGCCCTTCGCCTGCTTCCGGTCGTCCTCGAAGGCGTGCTCTCCGAGGCCCTCGAAGGTGACCGCGCGCAGGTAGCGCGCGGGGATGATGCGGTCGGTGTCGATGTCGTCGCCGCGCAGCACGATGCCGCGGCCGACGACCTTCTCCACGCTCGCGTCGGACTTCACAGCACCTCCCGAGCATCGACCACACGGCCCGCGAGGGCCGCCGCCGCCACCATCACCGGCGACATGAGCAGCGTCCGGCCCGTGGGCGAGCCCTGGCGGCCCTTGAAGTTCCGGTTGCTGGACGAAGCGCAGACCTGGCGACCCACCAGCTTGTCGGGGTTCATCGCGAGGCACATCGAGCAGCCCGGCTCGCGCCACTCGAAGCCCGCGGTGCGGAAGACGTCGTCGAGGCCCTCGGCCTCGGCCTGACGCGCGACGGCCTGCGACCCCGGAACGACGAGGGCCTTCACCCCGCTCGCGACGCGGCCGGTGCGCGCCACGCGCGCGGCCGCGCGGAGGTCGGAGATCCGCCCGTTCGTGCACGAGCCGATGAAAGCGACGTCGATGCGCGTCCCCGCGATCTTCTGCCCGGGCCGCAGATCCATGTAGGCAAGCGCCTCCTCGATGCCCGCACGCCGGTCGGGGGGCGCGGCCTCGAGGACGGGAAGCCGCTCGTCGATCCCGACGCTCTGCTCGGGGTTGATTCCCCAGGTCACGGTGGGCGCGATCGCGCGCCCGTCGAGCACGACGCGGTCGGCATGGGCCGCGTCCGGGTCGCTGCGCACGCCGCGCCACCAGGCGACGGCGCGTTCGAACGCCTCGCCGGTGGGCGCGAGCTCGCGGCCGCGCAGGTAGTCGAACGTGGACTCGTCGGGGTTGATGTAGCCGCAGCGGGCGCCGCCCTCGATCGACATGTTGCAGATCGTCATGCGCTCTTCGAGCGTCATCGCCTCGATCGCCGCACCCGCGTACTCGTAGGCGAACCCAACGCCCCCCTTCACGCCGAGGCGACGGATGATCGCGAGGATGACGTCCTTTGCGTAGACGCCGGCCGCGATCTTTCCCGACACCTCGATGCGTCGGACCTTCGGCCGCGAGAGCGTGAGGCACTGCGTGGCCAGCACGTCGCGGACCTGGCTCGTCCCGATGCCGAACGCGACCGCGCCGAACGCGCCGTGCGTCGAGGTGTGACTGTCCCCGCACGCGATCGTCATGCCAGGCTGGGTGAGGCCGAGCTCGGGGCCGATCACGTGGACGATGCCCTGGTGTCCGCTCGCAGGATCGAAGAAGCGGATGCCATGCTCGCGACAATTGCGCTCGAGCTCCGACATCATCGCCTCGGCGAGGTCGTCCGAGAGGGGACGGAGCTGCGAATCGGTGGGGATGATGTGGTCGACGGTCGCGAAGGTGCGCTCGGGGAAACGCACGCGGAGCTTCATGTCGCGCAGCATCGCGAACGCCTGCGGGCTCGTGACCTCGTGGATCAGGTGGAGGCCGATCAGGAGTTGCGTCTCACCGTTCGGCAGCACGCGCACGGTGTGGGCGTCCCAGACCTTGTCGAAGAGGGTTCGAGGGGGCATGGGGCTCGCTTCGGGTTGCGTCCGCTGCAGGAGATAGCACACGGCCCTGCGGCCCTCCGCGCCGCCGTCTAGACTGCGCGCATGGAGCTCCTCTACACCGCGCACGTTCCCGCCGGGCCCGGTCCCTTTCCGACGATCATCGCCCTGCACGGCTGGGGCGCGAGCGCGCACGACCTGCTCGGCCTCGCGCCCTACCTGCACGGGGGTGATGCCCTCGTCCTGTGCCCTCAGGGACCCGTGGAGTTCGAGGTGGGACCCGGTTTCGCGGGGTACGGATGGTTTCCGCTGAGCGAGCGGGGGCTCGACCCGGGCGAGTTCCGCAAGGGCGCGGCGGCATTGCGCGCGTTCGTGGACGAGGCTCTCGAGCGGTTTCCGGTGGATCGTCGCAAGGTCGTGCTGATGGGGTTCAGCCAGGGCGGCGTGATGGCCTACGACCTGGCCTTGCGGGAGCCGGGACGGTTCGCCGGCCTTGCGGCGCTCTCCGCGTGGCTGCCTGCGCCGCTCGCCGCCTCGATCCCTCCGCTTCCGGAGCACGCGGGATTCCCGGTCTTCGTCGTGCACGGCACGACGGACGAGATGATCGACGTCGCGCGCGCGCGGGAGTCGCGCGATCTGCTGACTTCTCGGGGTGTCGGTCTCACCTATCGCGAATACGAGATGGGCCACGAGATCCGGCCCGAAGCGCTGCGCGATCTCGTGACCTGGCTCGAGGAGAAGGTGCTGAGCCCGATCCGCCTGGCCCTCTAGAAGCGGTCGCGATCAGATACCGGCGGCGGTCGCGCCGCGCCGCATCGACTCGGCGAAGCGCTCGAGGTCCCGGTCCTCGCCCATCACCACGAGCACGTCGCCCGCGACGAACGGCCGGTCCGGGTCGACGCCGTCGTCCACGCCGTCGCGGCGGAGCGCGAGGACGGAGACGTGCCAACGGCTCCTCACGTTCAGGGTCCGCACCGTCTCGCCGACGAGACGCGCGTGTACGGGGAGCGCGCGGACTTCGACGCCGCTCGACAGGCGCAGCGCCTCGCGGCCGCGGCGGCCCGCCAGCGCCGACACTCCCACGTACTCCCCCCGCAGCGCCTCGCGCGCGATCACATCGGTGACGCTCCGAAGGGACACGGCTCCGACGAGCCGCCGGTCCTCGTCCACGACGCCGAGCACCTCGCGCCCCTCGCGCGCCAGGAGATCGAGCGCGTCGGCCACGTTGCCGTCGGGCGAGGTGGTGACGGAGTGCTCGGAGACGTCGCCGGCCACCACGATGCCGCCGAGGGAGGCCGGATCGCCGAGGTTGGCCTTCACGTCGTGGATGGAGACCTGTCCCGCGAGGCGGCCGTCCGCGTCGATCACGAACACCGCGCCGAGGTCGCTGTCGAGGAAGCGCCCGAGCACCACGTCGAGCGGCGCATCGAGGCGCACTGCGGGCGGGCTCGGCTGCATCACGTCGCGGACCGGGACCCGCCGTAGCGCGAGGTCCTCGGGCCGGTCGAGGTGGATTCCGCGCTCCGTCAGCTTCGCGGTGTAGATGGAGTCGCGTTTCAGCGCACTCGCGAGGAGGGTGGAGACGGCGCACGCGAGCATCACCGGGAGGATGATCCCGTAGTCGTGGGTGAGCTCGAATGCCAGCAGGATCGCGGTGACCGGCGCGCGCGAGGTGCCGGCGAGCACGCCCGCCATCCCGACGAGGGCCCATGCGCCCGACGAGGTCACGGCCCCGGGGACGACGGCCATCAGCCCGGCCGAGAACACGCCCCCGGCGAGACCGCCGATGTAGAGCGACGGCAGGAACACGCCTCCGGAGCCGCCCGAGGCGAGCGTGATCGACGTGGCCAGCGGCTTCAGCAGGAGCAGCATGGCCAGCGTTGCGACCGGCAGGGCGCCGACGAGCGTCGCGTCCATCGTCTCGTGCCCGACACCGTAGAGGTTCGGAGACACCAGGATGAGCAGGCCGACCAGGAAACCGCCGAGCGCGGGTTTGAGAACTGCCGGGAGGGGGAGCCGCACGGCGAGCTTCTCGAGCCAGTCCATCAGGACGATGAAGTACACGGAGAGGAGGCCGCAGCCGACCCCGAGCACGGCGGCGAACGGCGTCTCCCAGGTCGGACCCACAAGGAAGGGCGGCACGACGAAGGCGGACGCGGGGCCGAAGTAGAGCCGGGAGACCGCGGTTGCGAAGACGGCGCACAGGACGACCGGACCGAAGGTCGGCGCTGCGAAGTTTCGTGCGATCACCTCGAGCGCGAAGAACGCGCCCGCGATCGGTGCGTTGAACGCCGCTGCGATGCCGCCCGCCGCGCCCGCGGCAGTGAGCGTCCGCAGGCGGTCGGTCGGCAGGCGGAGCGCTTGCCCGACCGCGGAGCCCACCGCGGCCCCGATCTGCACGATCGGTCCCTCGCGGCCGACGGATCCGCCCGATCCGATCGTCAGCGCCGACGCGATCGACCGTGTGATCGCGACGCGGCGCCGGATGCGTCCGCCGCGCAGCGCGACGGCCTCCATCACGTCGGGTACGCCGTGACCATGCACCTCGCTCGCGAGGAAGCGCGTGACGACTCCGACGAGAAAGCCGCCGCACGTGCCGGCGAGCAGGATGCGCCAGGGGGGCACCCAGGGGACGATGTAGGACGCGAGATCCGGCGCGCCGATCGCGACGTATTGCACGCCGTGGATCAGCTCGGCGAACGCGATCGCAGCCGCCCCGGTGAGCGCGCCGACCACGCAGGCGGCCGCGAAGAACCGCGGCTCCCCGCTCACGTTCACGAGCGACCCCAACCGCCGCCGCACGCGCTCTCCCCACCGCGGACGGGGTGCGGGAGAGGCCGTTTGGTCGCTCACGGCGCGCAAGGTTATCACGCGCGGCTTCCCACCCCGCAGGGCCTCTGATAGCCTCGCGGGGCTCGCGAGTCCCGGGGTGTAGCTCAGCGGCCAGAGCCGGAACTTTGGGGGTTCCGCGTCGTGGGTTCGAATCCCACCACCCCGACCACTCCCTTCGCTCACCCCTCGCCTGCCCGGACCCGCCCGCCGTTGACCCTCGGAGGCCCGTGCTTAGAAGAATCTCGCCGCACGGAGAGGACCGGCGGCGGGCAGGCAAGAAGGAGGAACGGCAATGGCACGAGTGGGCAATCCGGGGCTCCTGGGGTGGGCGGAGGTCGCGCATCCGGGCGGGTGGGATGCGTTCGAGCGGCTGCGGCGGGAGATGGACGGCCTCCTGGGCCGCGCGATCCAGGGCGAAACGCCGTCCCAGGGAGTCCATCCCGCGGTCGATCTGTACGAGACGTCCGACGACTTCGTCCTCACGGCGGAGCTGCCGGGCCTCGCGCTGAAGGACATCGAGCTCACGATCGAAGCGAACCGCCTCACGCTGCGTGGCGAGCGCAAGATCGCGTACCCCGACGATGGCAAGACGAGCCTCCATCGGCGCGAGCGACAGAGCGGCAGGTTCCGCCGCACGGTCGCGCTCCCCGCGATGGTGGACGCGGAGAAGGTCGAAGCCAGCTATCGCGACGGCGTTCTGATCGTGAAGCTGCCGAAGGCCGGTGCCTACCGGTCGCGACGCATCGAGGTGCGGGCGTAACGACGTCGGCGCCAGGACATCGAGGAGGACCACATGACGGAAATTGCGACGACGAGCCAGGAGCTGAGGAGCCGGGAGAAGCAGTCGGTGGCGCGCGAGACGACGCGGCCCGGGCCGGTCTTCCGGCCCGACGTGGACATCGTGGAGCGCGCCGAGGAGTACCTCGTGACCGCCGACATGCCCGGCGTCGGGACCGACGGCGTCCAGGTGCGGCTCGAGAACGGCGTGCTGTCGATCGAGGCCACGCCGGCATTCGCGCCCGACCCGGCATGGACGTCCCTGGTCGCGGAGTACCGGAGCGGCGGGTTCTACCGGGAGTTCGCACTGAGCGACCGCATCGATTCCGCCCGCATCACGGCGCGGATGCACGACGGCGTGCTCGAGCTCCATCTCCCGAAGGCGGAGGCGCATCAGCCCCGCCGGATCACCGTCACGAGCTGACCCCCCGGCGGCGCCCATGTGCGCCGCACCGCACGACCCGGGGCGGGCCCCGCGCCCGCCCCGGATCACGGTCGGGCTTGGAAGGCCGGTTTCCCGTCTCCGGCCGGGCTTGGTATCGTGGCTTCTCCGATCCTCTTTCCGACGGAGGCGCCATGACGGCCGAGCTTGCGGCGGGCCTGCGGTCGCGCATCGAGAACACGATCCGTTTCCTCGCAGTCGACGCCGTCGAGCGCGCGAAGAGCGGTCACCCGGGCACGCCGATGGCGCTCGCCGGTCCTGCGTTCGAGGTCTGGGACCAGCATCTCCGCTTCGATCCGACCGACCCTCACTGGCCGCTGCGCGATCGCTTCGTCCTCTCGTGCGGCCATGCGTCGATGCTGCTCTACTCGCTGCTCCACCTCTACGGATTCGGGCTCTCCCTGGACGAGCTGATGCACTTCCGACAGCTCGGCTCGCGCACGCCCGGCCACCCCGAGTACGGCCACACGCCGGGCGTCGAGGTCACGACGGGGCCCCTCGGTCAGGGCTTCGCGCACGGCGTCGGGATGGCGCTCGCGGCGCGCATGACGCGCTCGAGGTTCGGCCGCGACGGCAATGGCCCTGGACACCATTGCGTGTATGGATTCGCGAGCGATGGCGACCTGATGGAGGGCGTCTCGGCCGAAGCCGGCTCGCTCGCCGGCCATCTCGGTCTCGGGAACCTGATCTACGTCTACGACGACAATCACATCACGATCGACGGCTCGACGCGGCTCTCGTTCAGCGAGGACGTGAAGCTGCGGTTCGAGGCCCAGGGCTGGCACGTGCAGCGCTGTGATGGCCTCGACATCCCCGGCCTGCGCGTCGCGCTCGACGCGGCCCGTGCCGAGACCGCCCGGCCGTCGCTGATCGTCCTGCGCACCACCATCGGCTACGGCGCGCCCCACAAGGCCGGAACCTCGAAGGCCCATGGCGCCCCGCTCGGAGCCGAGGAAACGAAGCTCGCCAAACAGGCGCTCGGCTGGCCGACCGAGCCCGAGTTCCTGGTGCCCGACGACGTGCGCGGCTACTTCGCGGAGCGGATCGCGGCGAAGCGGCAGGAGCGGGTGCGATTGGACCGCGAGCTCGCACGGTGGCGCGAGGCAAATCCCGATCTTGCGAAGACGTGGGACGAGTTCCGGTCGCATCGCGCCCCCGCTGGGCTCGGGCGCACCCTCGCATCGTCGGTCGAAGGCAAGGACGCCGCCACGCGCCAGCACTCGCAGGCCGTCCTCCAGAAGCTGGCCGCGGTGGCGCCGTGGGTGGTCGGCGGCTCGGCGGATCTCGCGGAGTCGAATCTGACGCGTCTCGACGACGGCGGCGACATCGGCCCCGGCGCGGCGGAGGGAGTCGACCCCTACCTCGGTCGCAACGCGCACTACGGCATCCGCGAGCACGCGATGACCGCAATCGTGAACGGCATCAATCTCGATGGCACATTCCGCGCGTTCGGCAGCACGTTCCTGATCTTCAGCGACTACCTGCGGCCCTCGTTGCGGCTCGCCGCCCTGATGCGGCTCCCGACGACCCTCGCGCTCACGCACGATTCGATCTTCCTCGGCGAAGACGGGCCGACGCATCAGCCGATCGAGCACCTCGACGCGCTCCGCGCGATCCCCGACACCTGGGTGTGGCGCCCCGCCGACGGAACCGAGACCGCGCTCGCGTGGGCCTGGGCGATCGAGCGAGCGGAAGGACCGGTCGTGCTCGCGCTCACGCGCCAGAAGCTCCCCGCGCTGAGGCGTCCGGCGGGTTTCGCGCTCGAGGACGTGTGGCGCGGCGGGTACGGCGTGCTCCAGCCGCCGGCGCGTCCCAACGTCGTCTTCGTGGCGTCGGGCTCGGAGGTGTCGCTGTGCTGTGACGCTGCGGGCAAGCTCGAGGCCGACGGGATCGCGGCGCGCGTCGTCTCGATCCCGTGCCTGGAGCTGTTCCTGCTCCAGCCCGAGGCGTATCGGCGCGGCCTCGTGCCCGACGACGGAACGCCGGTGGTCGCAGTCGAGGCCGCGCGTTGCCAGAGCTACTGGCCGCTCCTCGGCGCGCGCGGGCTCGTGTACGGGATCCAGCGTTTCGGAGCGTCGGCCCCGATCGCGGCGCTCGCGCCGGAGTTCGGCTTCACCCCCGACCGGCTGGCCACCCGCGTGCGCGACCATCTGAAGGGCAACGCGTAGCGCGGTTTCACCCCGGCCGGCGCTCAGCCGCCCGGCGGAACCGTGTCACCGGTGCGGAGCGTGTGGTAGGGCAGGTCGAGCTGGTAGTCCGTCGGGACGGGCACCCGCGCCACCCCCGCCGCCTGCGCCGCGCGGGCCACGGCGCGCGCCACCGCCCGGTGCACCTCGAGACGGAGCGGGCTCGGCACCAGCTCGTCCTCGCGTGCGAGCTCCGCGATCGCACGTGACGCCGCAACGTACATCGACTGCGTGATGCGTTGCGCGCGAACGTCGACGGCGGCGCGCAAGATGCCCGGGAACCCGAGCAGGTTGTTCACCGACCTGCCATCGGCGGCGAATGCAGCGCCCGCTCCGAGGGCGGCCTCGACCGTGATCTCGGGGTGGGGGTTCGTGAGGGCGAAGATGCCCTGTCCACGCCGCACGAGCTCCGCGGGGACGAGGCCGGCGCGTCCGGTGACCGCGACGACGAGCCCGGCGCGCTGCATCAGCGTCGCGAGGTCGGGCGTGGGCTCGCCGCCCGCGTTTCGGAGTCGCGCCTGCGCGTCCGGGTTCGGATCGAAGCCCAGCACCCGTTCCTTCGTCACCTCGCCCAGCATGCGGGCGATGGCCGTGCCTGCGGCTCCGAGCCCGATGACGCCGACGCGTGTCGCCGCGAGATCGACGCCCGCACGGGTCGTCGCGTTGACCGCGGCGGCGAGGACGGCGACCGCCGTGCCGTGCTGGTCGTCGTGCAAGACGGGCATCTCGAGGCTCTCGACGAGCAGCCTCTCGACCTCGAAGCACACGGGCGACTCGATGTCCTCCAGCTGGATCGCGCCGAAGCCCTGCGCGAACTGCTGCACCGTCCTCACGATCGTGTCCGCGTCGCGGGCAGAGAGCACGAGCGGCCACGCCGACAGCCCGACGAATTGCTGGAGCAGCGCCGCCTTCCCCTCCATCACCGGCAGCGCCGCCACGGGCCCCACGTTGCCGAGCCCGAGGACGCGCGTTCCGTTCGTCACGATGGCGACCGTCTTCCCACGGGTGGTGTAGATGTACGCGTCCTCGGGGCGGTCCACGATCGTCTGGACGACCTCGGCGACGCCGGGCGTGTAGACGCGGCGCAGGTCGTGCAGCGTCCGCACCGGGTGGGTCGCGCGCACCTCGAGCTTGCCGTCGATGTGCAGGTCGTGGACCTCGTCGATCACCTCGAGCAGGTCGACGCCGTCGATCTCCTGCACGGCGTCGAGCGTCTTGCGCAGCATGGCTTCGTCTTCGGCCAGGATGTCGAGATCGCGGACGATGTGGTCTGGGCCCACGCGCACGGTGCGGATGTCGCCGATGTTCGCACCGGCGACGCCGAGGGCCGTCGCCAGCCGCCCAAGGACGCCGGGTCGGTGATCGTTGCGGCAACGAAGGGTTCGAAGGAGACGCTCGGCCATCAGGTCCTCGCTGGGGAGGCGTGAGTCTACGAGATCGGCCGGCCGGCGGCAGGGTGGAGCGGGTTGGATCAAGTCGGGGCGTCGTGCTACCGACGCGTGTCCGGTCGGAGCGGCCTGGCCCGGCGACCGGACTGGAGGAGCGCGTGAGCCCGTACGCCTTGATCGCGATCGTGGCTGCTTCCATCCTCGCCGCGGGCTGGATCTGGGTCTCCTTCCGTTCGCCCAGTCGCCAGCGCTCCGTGGTGGAGTGGGTGTGCGCGCTCGCCCTGTACGGGCTCCTGCTGGTGTGGATGACCCGCCACTTCCACGACTTCTGGGACGACGGCCGCTGGGCGCTGATGACGGTCTTCGGGATGATGGCCTTCCTCTTCGGGACGGGCTTCGTGGTGACCTTCGTGCTGCTGGTGCGGGAGCTGATGGGGAAGAGCAGCGCCGGCACGGACGCCACCCACTAAGCCCCCCCTTCCTCGCGCTCGCCGGTCCGGACCCGGATTCGGAGTCGGAGTTGCTCGCAGTTGGGCCGTGCTCTGGCCGGGGGCACCCCCTGTCCGCTCCGCCGCGCGCGCGGTCGGAGTCGGGGGCGTGCGGGAAGCAGCCTTCCGCACGGACACGGGACGTGGGTCCGATTCGAAGGAGCCCCGGGGTCGGCCTTCTGCGAGGACGACTGCTCCGCACGCGCGCGCGGCTCCGCGGCCAGGGGGACTGCCCCCGGCCCACAGGCCTGGTTGCTTGCCGGCACTTCTGCGCGCGGTGGCAGTCGGTGACGAGTGGCCCTACGTCCGGACTTCTCCGCGCACGCTGGGCCGGGGTCCCACCCGGCCCTGGCAGCGCCGAACGGCAAGCAACTCCGGCTCCGCTCCTGGTCCGACCGGGCGGGCGAGCGCGCACATGGGTAGGTTTTCTAGCGGTAGTCGTGCGACGGAGGGAGGGAGTCGCGCAGGGCGAGGGGGCGCAGGTCGTGGATGCGCACGTGGATCACGCCCTCCACGCTTTGGAGCGGGCCGCGGATCTCCACGATCGGCGCCGCGTGCAGCGGAGCGCGGAAGCGGTGGAACGTCTGCGGTGTCAGCACGGCATTCGACGTCCCCGTCTCGTCTTCGAGCGTGAGGAAGCAGAAACCCTTGGCCGACATCGGTCGCTGTCGCACGATGACGTGCCCCGCCGTGCGGACCATCGAGCCGTTGCGGACGCCCCGCAGCTCCGCAGCCGACAGGATGCCGCGCGCGCGCAGGCCCGGGCGGAGGTGAGCGAGCACCTGCGGTCCGGTGGTGAGCCCGCTCGTGCGGTAGTCGGCCAGCGTGTCCTCGAGGGCCGTGGTCTCGGGCAGGGGCGAGCCCGCGTCGTCGGGGGAGTCGGGCCGCACGCCGGCGAAGAGCGAGCTCGGCGCGCGCTCGAGCGCGGCCACCTGCCACGACGCAGAACGGCGCGTGCGCGCGGCGGCATCGATGGACGCCAGCGCGCCCAGCTCGGCCAGTGCGTCGAGCTCGTTTCGCCGCAGAGCGACGCGCTTGACCAGGTCGGACACACCCGCGAACGGCGCGCGCTTCCGCTCCGTCACGAGCGCGTGCGCCGCTTCCTCGCGCAACCCATCGACGTACCTCAATCCGATTCGGACCGAGGGCCGACGGGCGCAGCCCGTCGGCCCAGGTCTTCGCGCGCCTGCGGCGCGCTGCGCGCCCGGCTTCGCCGCGCTTGCGGGGTCGGTCGAAGCGCCCGTCGCCCCGTCTTCCAGCGTGCACTCCCAGTCCGAGCGTGAGGCGTCGATCGGGCGCACTTCGACGCCGTGGCGCTGGGCGTCCTTCACCAGCGTCGCCGGCGCGTAGAAGCCCATGGGCTGCACGTTCAGCAGCGCGGCGAGGAAGGCCGCCGGATGGTGCGCCTTGAGGTACGCCGATGCGTAGGCGAGGAGCGCGAACGATGCGGCATGGGACTCGGGGAAGCCGTAGAGGGCGAACGACAGGATGCCGCGCAGGATCTCCTCCTGCGGTTCCCCCACGATTCCGCGCGCGTCCATGCCCGCGCGCAGCCCGTTCTCGAGCCGGCCCATGCGCTCGGTCGAGCGCTTGAAGCCCATCGCCCGTCGCAGCTCCTCGGCCTCGCCGCCGGTGAAGCCCGCCGCCGTCATCGCGATGCGCAGGAGCTGCTCCTGGAAGAGCGGCACGCCGAGCGTGCGCGCGAGCACGGGCTCGAGCGAGGGATGCGGATAGGTGACGGGCTGCCGGCCCGCCCGCCGCTCGAGGTAGGGGTGGACCATCCGGCCGACGATGGGTCCGGGCCGGATGATCGCCACTTCGACCACGAGATCGTAGAAACGCTCGGGCTTGAGACGCGGGAGCGTCGCCATCTGCGCGCGGCTCTCGATCTGGAACACGCCGACGGTGTCGGCACGCCGGATCATCGCATAGGTCTCCGGGTCGTCGGGCGGGAGGTGCGCGAGATCCACCTCCACACCCTCGTGTCGGAGGATCAAGGGGAGCGCGCGTTCGAGGGCGGCCAGCATGCCCAGGCCGAGGAGGTCGATCTTGATGATGCCGAGGTCCGCGCAGTCCTCCTTGTCCCACTGCACGACGTGACGGCCGGGCATGGCGGCCGGCTCGATCGGGACGATTTCGTCCAGCCGGCCCGACGCGATCACGATGCCGCCGGAGTGCTGGCCCAGATGCCGCGGGAGCCCGCGCACGGCGGCCACGAGCTGGAGCAGGAGCTGGACGCGGGGCTCCTCGGCTGACACGCCAGCATGGAGCAGCAGCTCCTCCATGGGGCGCGGAGACTCGTCGTGCTCCCAGGACGAGAGGAGCTTCGAGAGGCGGTCGATCGTCTCCTCGGCGAAGCCCAGCACCTTGCCCATCTCGCGCGTCGCGAGGCGGGTCTTGTAGGTGATGACGTTGGCCGTCATGGCCGCGCCGTGGCGTCCGTAGCGCTGGAAGACGTACTGGATCACGCGCTCGCGCGGCTCGCCCGAGGGCAGGTCGAGATCGATGTCCGGCCACTCGCCGCGCTCCTCGGACAGGAAGCGCTCGAAGAGGAGCTCCATGCCGATGGGGTCGACGGCGGTGATGCCGAGCGAGTAACACACTGCGCTGTTGGCGGCGGAGCCCCGGCCTTGGGCCAGGATCCGCTGATCGCGCGCGAAGCGCGCGATGTCGTGCACGATCAGGAAGTAGCCGGCGAGCTCGAGCTTCGCGATCACCGCGAGCTCGTGCTCGAGCTGGGCGCGGGCCCGGGCGGGGAGGGGGTTCCCGTAGCGCCGCCGCGCCCCCTCCAGGGTCTCGCGGCGGAGCCAGGAGTCCTGGGTCTCGCCGGAGGGCACCGGGAAGGTCGGGAAGCGGTAGCCGAGATCTTCGAGCGTGAAGGCGCAGCGCTCCGAGATCGCGCGCGATGCGCGCACCCAGCCCGGCTGGTCCGCGAAGCGCGCGGCCATCTCCGCGCGCGGGAGGAGGCGGCGCTCCGCGTTCGGGGCGAGCCGCCGGCCCGCGCCGTCGAGCGTGGTCTTCTCGCGCAGACACGTGAATGCGTCGAAGAGCCGTCGGCCATCGGCGCGCGCGAAGCGCACGTCGTTCGTCGCGACGATCGGCGCCCCCGCCGCCGTGGCGAGCGCCGCCGCCCGTCGCGAAGCGGCGCAGGCCGCCCGCTCGCGATGGCGCGATACGTCCACCCACAGCCGTCCGGGGAACAGCGCGCGGGCGCGGTCGAGGCGGTCCGCGGACAGCCGGCCGTCGCCCCGCACGAGCGCGACGAGGCCGCGCGCGTGCTCCTCCAGCTGGGCGAAGGAGACGCAGGGCGCGCCGCGCGGGGCGCCGAAACGACCGGCCGTGAGCAGGCGGCAGAGATTGCGGTAGCCCTCACGCGACTCGACGAGGAGCAGGAGCGGCGCGCCGGCTGCGGTGACGTCGGCGCCCACGAGCGCGCGCAGGCCGGCCGCGCGGGCGGCCTGGTGGAAGCGCGGGGCTCCGAAGACGCCGTCGCGGTCGCCGAGCGCGAGCGCGGGGTAGTCGAGCTCCGCGGCGCGCTGGGCCAGGTCCTCTGGGTTCGACGCGCCCTCGAGGAAGGAGAAGGCGCTGCGGCAGCGCAGCTCCACGTAGTCGGACGAGAGGTCATCGAGGGGGTGCCGGGGCACGTCGCCGACTTTCGCTTTTCGTTCGCTTCGAGTCAAATGCCGGTGGTGCGGGGTATGTTGCCCGGCGTGGACCCCGCCTCGAAGCGAAGCGTGCTCATCGCCGACGACGAGCCGCTCCTGCGCCGTCTGATGGAGCGCATCCTCCGCGCCGACGGCTTCGACGTCGTCTCGGTGGGCGACGGCGACGCGGCAGTCGCCGCTGCGACGCGGGACACCGCCGACGCACTGGCTGCCGTCGTGCTCGACGTCGGCATGCCGCCGCGGGGGGGCACCTCGGCGCTGCGGGACATCCTCGAACGCAGGCCCGGGCTCGGCTTCGTGGTGACGAGCGGCCTCTCGCCCGACGCGCAGCTGCGCGATCTCATCGACACGCGCGGCGGGATCTTCCTGCCCAAGCCCTTCGCGCCCGACGCGCTCGTGCGCGCGGTCCACGACGCGGCGGCCGCCGCGGAGGTGCAGCGCTAGTGGCGGCCATCGTGATCGTGGGAGGCGGGATCGCCGGGCTGACGTGCGCCTTCCGCCTCCAGCAGTCCGGCCACGACGTCGAGGTGCTGGAGCGCGAGGCCGTGCCCGGCGGCCGCATGCGCACGGAGCGCCACGGGGATTTCCTCCTCGACCGCGGCGCGCAATTCATCGCCAGCGGCTACCGCAACCTCCACAGCCTCGCAGCTTCGCTCGGCATCGGCGACCGCATCCATCCTGTTGCACGCGCACACAATGCGGTGTTACGCGACGGGCGGCTCGAGCCTGGCGACTACGACTCACCCCTCGCGTTCCTGCGCTCCCGGCTCCTGTCCTTCGGGGCGAAGGCACGGCTTCCCCGCCTCCTCCTCGAGCTGCGCTCGAAGCGGAGCATGCTCGATCCCTACCATCCCGAGCGGGCGGCGCCGATCGACTGCGACGACATGGCGACCTACCTGCGGCGCATGGTGGGCGAGGAGGCGTTCGAGTACCTCCTCGCGCCTGCGTTCTCGTCGACCTTCGACAGCGATCCCGAGGCGCTTTCCGGCGTCTTCGCCCTGCTCGCGCTGAAGTTCCTGTCGGGCGGCTTCCGGCTCCAGTGCTTCGACGGCGGCGTCGGCCTGCTCACGCGCACGCTCGCCGAGCGCGTCGCCGTGCGTGCCGGCGCGGAGGTGATCGCGGTCGAGACCGAGCCGGACGGCGCGAAGGTCCGCTACCGCACCGCGCGCGGCGAGCGGAGCGTGCTGGCCGACGCGGTCGTGGTGGCGCTGCCCGGGAGCCTCGTGCCCGACGCGTGTCCGAAGCTCACCCCCGCCGAGCGCGCCTTCTTCGAAAACGTGCGGTACGTGCGCGGCATGATCGCGTTCCTGCTGCTGGAGCGCGCCCCCGCGACGCTCCCGTTCTACGGCGTCGCGTTCCCGCGGCCCGAGGGCATCGACCTCTACGGCCTCGCGGTGGACCATCACAAGCCTGGCGTCGCTCCCGAGGGCGCCGGGCTGGTCAACGTCGCCCTGACGTCGCGGGCGGCGGCGCGGCTGTGGGAAGCAACGGACGCCGAAGTGGGGCAGCACGTGCTGGACGAGCTTGCGCGCACGCCGATCGGCCGTCTGTCCCCGTCCGACACCGTGGTGCACCGCTGGGACCCGATGCTCCCCCAGTTCCAGGCGGGCTACACGCGACAGCTCGCGGGCTTCCTTGCCCGCACGGATCGCTCGCCGCGGCTCGCCTTCGCAGGCGACTATCTCGTGGGGCCATACACCGAGGCGGCGCTCACGAGCGGCATGCGGGCGGCGACGGAGATCGTCCGGTCGATCGAGGATCGCTGAGCGACACGGCGCTGCGTGGAAGGCTAGCCGTGGCCGTTCGGGCGGAGCGTGTCGGCGAGCCTCTCCGCCTCTGCGACGAGGTCTTCGAGGAGCGCGAGACCGCCGTCCCAGAACGCGGGGTCCGTGATGTCGAGGCCGACCTCGTCCCGCAGCAGGCGAGGAGGCGCGTCGGAGCCGCCGGCCGCGAGCAGCGCGAGATACCGCGGCACGAACGCCGGCCCTTCCTCGTCGTGCCGTCGCAGGAGAGCCAGCACGAGCAGCTCTCCAAACGCGTAGGCGTAGCAGTAGAACGGCGAGTGGACGAAGTGGGGGATGTAGAGCCACCACCACCCGTAGTCCTCGGAGAGATGCACGGAGTCGCCGAACATCGGCCGGTTCGCCGCGAGCCACAGCTCGTTGACACGTTCGGACGTCAGTTCCCCTTCCGCGCGCCGCGCGGCGTGCAGGGTCTCCTCGAAGCGCGTCATCGCGACCTGCCGGAACACCGTGGCGAACGCGTCCTCGAGCTTTCCGCAGAGGAGCGCGAGCCGGACGCGTGGATCCTGCTCCTCGCGCATGAGCCGGCGGAAGACGAGCATCTCGCCGAACACGCTCGCGGTCTCCGCGGTCGTGAGCGGCGTGTCCTGCTCGAAGAGGCCCTGGACCCGCGCGAGCGACTGGTGCACGCCGTGGCCGAGCTCGTGGGCGAGCGTCATGACGTCCCGCAGGTTCCCGGTGTAGTTGAGGAGGACGTACGGGTGGAGGCTCGGCAGGGTGGAGGCGCTGAACGCGCCGCCCCGCTTGCCGGGACGCAGCTCGGCGTCGATCCACCGCCGCTCGAAGAAGTCGGTCGCGATCTTCGCGAGCTCGGGCGAGAAGTCGCCGTACGCGTCGAGCACGATCCGCCTGGCGTCGGCGAAGGAGCGCTCGCCGTCCTCGCCCGGGAGCGGCGCATAGCGGTCGTGGTCCTCGAGCCGCTCGAGACCGAGCAGGCGGGCCTTCAGCCGGTAGTAACGCGCCACGAGCCCGTACCGGCGCTCGCACGCCGACAGCAGCGCCTCCACGCTCGCGGCGTCGATCTCGTTCGCGAGGTGCCGGTCCTGCATCGGCTGCTCGAAGCGGCGCAGCCGATCGAGCACGGCCTTGTCCTGGACGAGGGTGTTGAAGATGAAGCCCAGCAGGCGGGCGTTGGCGCGGAGCCCGGTCGTGAGCGCCGAGGCCGCCGCGCGTCGCAACGCGCGATCGGGCTCGTGCAGCTTGGAGAGGATCGCCTCCTCGGACAGATCTTCCACCTGGCCGGCGTGCTCCAACCGGAACCGGAGGGAGGCCATCACCTCGTCGAAGAGCCGCGAGAAGGCGCGTCGGCCGGTGTTGGCCGTCTCCTCGAGGAGCTTCTCCTCGGGTTCGGACAGGACGTGCGGACGGTAGCGGCGGATCGACTCCAGGAAGTGTCGCCTCTTCGCGAGGATCGGGTCACGCAGGACCGCCGCAACGGCTTCGTCCGGCAGCGCCACCCACTCGAGCTCGAAGAACACGACGGCGTTGCGGATCTCGCTCGCGCGCTCCTGGACGCGTTGGAGGAGCGCGCCATGGCGCGGATCCGCGGTGTCTCCCGCGAACAGCAGGCTCGCGTACGAAAGAGCGCGCGTCACGGGCTCGTTCAGCGCCTCGAGCGCGTCCACGGCGGCCCGGAGCCCCTGCGCGTCGTGGGATCCGAGGCGTCCGCGGTGGGCGCGCTCGAAGTCACGCGCCGCCGCGAGGGCGCGGTCGAGATCGGCGTCGAGCGCGGGATCGCCCGCGCTCGCGTAGAGGTCGGAGAGATCCCAGCGGACGCCCGCAGCGGGACCGGCGTCGGAGGGAGGGGGCGCTTGGGACGTCATGGGCGCGCGAGTCTAGCCCGCCCGTCGCTCGGAGTAGACTCCCCGGATGACGTCCCTCCCGCGCGAGCTCTGCGTCGACGCCGGCGGTCTCCGCTTTCGTGCGCTCGAGTGGCCGGGGACCGGGCCCCTCGTGCTGCTGCTCCATGCCGCGAGCTTCTGCGCGGACGCGTGGCGGCCCGCGTGGGACGCGGCGCGCGCTTCGGGGGCGAGCAGCTTCCGCGCGGTCGCCGTCGACCTGCGCGGTCACGGTCGGAGCGCGGCGCCCGCCGGCCCGGACAGCTACGCCTGGGACCGCTTCGCCGACGACGCCGTGGCTCTCCTCGGCGCGCTGCGCGCTCCCGGCGATCCGCCGGGACTGCTCGTCGGACACTCGTGCGGAGCGACGGCGGCGCTCGTCGCCACGGCGCGCCGGCCCGACGCGGTGGCCGCGGTCGCGCTCGTCGAGCCGGTCCTGTTCGAAGCCGCGCTCCCGGGCGCGGACGCCGACTCCTTCGCGGGGAGCCGCGCGATGGCGGCGCGCGCGAGCGCACGGCGGGCGGCCTTCGCGAGCCGCGACGACGCGCGCGTCGCGCTCGGCCGGCGCTTCCCCTTCTCCGGCTTCGCTCCGGCCGCGCTCGAGGCGTTCCTGGACGGCGGGCTCGCGCCGGTCGAAGGAGGCGTGGCGCTGCGCTGCGCACCGTCGGTGGAGTCGTGGACGTACTCCGGCGCCGCCGCGCTCGACCCGTGGCGGGAAGTCCGGCGGCTCGAGCGCCCCGCGCTCCTTCTGCGCGCCGAGCACACGGGCGTGCCGGAGCGACAGGCGCGGCGCCTCGCCGAGCGCTGTTCCGAGCTGCGCGTCGAGCGCGTCCCCGGCGCCACGCACTTCGCGCCGCTCGAGCAGCCGGACCGCGTCGGCGCCGCGCTCGGCGCCTTCGTGCGCGAGCTCGCGGGACGGTCGGGATGAGCGCGCGCCCCGGTGGCCACGCCGCGTCCGGGACGGCAGGGACGACCTCGGGCTCGGGTGGTCACGCGGACCGGCGCGTCGTTGCGCACGCCGACATGGACGCCTTCTACGCTTCGGTCGAGCAGCGCGACCGGCCGGAGCTGCGCGGACGCCCGGTGGTGGTGGGCGGCTCGTCGCGCCGCGGCGTGGTGTCGTCGGCGAGCTACGAGGCCCGCAGGTTCGGCGTGCGCTCGGCGATGCCGGCCGTCGTCGCGCGCCGCCTGTGTCCCGAGGCCGTGTTCGTGCCGGGCGACATGAAGCGCTACGTGCGCGAGTCGCGCCGCATCTTCGAGATCTTCGGCCGCTTCACGCCGTGCGTCGAAGGGCTGTCCCTGGACGAGGCCTTCCTCGACTGGACCGGCACCGAGCGCCTGCTCGGTCCGCCCGCGGAGGTCGGCGCCCGCCTCCGTGCCGCGGTGCGCGCGGAGACGGGTCTCGTCGTTTCGGTGGGGATCGCTCCGGTGAAGCTCGTCGCGAAGATCGCGAGCGACGTCTCGAAGCCCGACGGACTGCTCGAGGTCCGGCCGGAAGAGGTGCGTGCGTTCCTCGATCCGCTCCCGGTTTCGCGCCTCTGGGGCGTGGGCCCGGTCGCGGAGGGCAGGCTCGTCGCCGCCGGACATCGCACGGTGGGCGACCTCGCGCGCGCGGACGCCGCCGCGCTGCGCCGCACCCTCGGAGACTGGGGCGGGACGCTCGCGCGGCTCGCGCGGGGCGACGATCTGCGCGAGGTGGAGCCCTATCGCGACGCGGTGTCGCTGAGCGAGGAGAACACGTTCGAGCACGACGTCGCGTCGCGCGCCACGCTCGAGATCACGGCGCTCGCCCACGCGGAGTCCGTCGCGAGGCGCTTGCGCTCCGAGGGCCTGCGCGCGCGCACGGTGGTGCTGAAGCTGAAGCTCGGCCGGCGCATCGCGACCGGTCCGCGCGGCCATCCGCTGCTGACGCGCCGGGAGACGCTCGCCGAGCCGACCGACGACGGCGAGGAGATCGCGCGCTGCGTGCGGAGACTGCTGCGCGGCGCCGGGTTGGCCGAGCCGGTGCGCCTCCTCGGCGTCGGCGTCACCAATCTCGTCCGGGGCGCGACCGGGCAGCTCGGCTTGTTCGGGGAGCCCGAGGGAAGGCTGCGTCGCGCGCGCCTCAATCGGGCCCTGGACGCCCTCGTCGAACGGTTCGGCGCGGGAACCGTGACACGCGGCGGCGTCGCGGCGGCGGAGCGTCTCGGTCTCACGCACCAGATCAAGCGCGGAGACGCGGACTAGAGTCGGGGCGGCTGGGCCTCGCTCCCTGCGGCCGTGTCCCAGCGATAGACGCGCATGGGGGGGACGTTCAGCAGCTCGAGCTGGACGCGCGGGCGACCGAACACCTGTCGCCCGAGCACCTCGACGCGGTCGCGCGCCTGGTAGGCGACGAATCGGCCGCCGGGCGCGAGCGCGTCATGCACGTGACGCAGGATCTCGATGCCGACGGGCCGCGGGATCTGCGAGAACGGGATCCCGGAGAGCACGAGGTCGGGTGCCGGGAGACCGTGCGCGCGCAGCGCCCGCTCGATGTCGATCGCGCTGCCTTCGTGCACGACGAGGCGCGGGTCCTGCACGGTCGACCGCAGAAGCCTCACGAACTGCGGGACGATCTCGATCGCGAGGAGCTTCGCATCCGGGTGCATCGCGTGCAGGAGCGTCCGCGTGCTGCCGCCGGTGCCGGGGCCGAGCTCCACGAGGGTGCGGGCGTTCGCGACGTCAGCGAAGCGGACGACCCGCCGCATCAGGAAGCGGGAGCTCGGAATGATCGACGCGACCTCCTTGGGACGCTTCAGGAAGCCCTGCAGGAAGAGCAGGGGGTGGTCCGGCGGCGGGGCATTGCGAGGGGTGCGGAGGGGACGGGGGCTCATCGGACTCCTCATGACGCGAGATCTCGTCGCGTTCTAGCGATGCGGCAGCCGGGAAGCAAGCGTGATGACGCGAAAAGTCGGTGGGGGGGGCTCAGTCATAGATCGCGTCCACCTGCCAGGTGCGGCGCAGCAGGTCGAACCTCAGCCGCACCACGCTGCCGTCCTCGGTCTGGACGTCGAAGCTGTCGAAGGCGAAACGTCGTTCTGGCGACCACCAGCTTCCCGTCGTGCGCCAGGGTCCCGCGAGCCCCACGATGCAACCGTTCGCCACGGCGCTGCGGAGCCACTCTGGCCGTCCCCGTGGCGCTCTCACCTCAGCCGATACCGGCGGCCGCAGCGCACGCAGCGCGGCAAGCGCGATTCCGTCGGACGCGTCGCGCGCGTCGCTCGCCGCAGGCGAGCGGGGGTCGGCCGGTGCGAACGCCGTCTGGGCGAAGGCATCGGGGTGCGGGTCGTCCACGACACGGGGCGCCCCCACCCGATCGCTTCCGCACAGCGCTTCGAGCTCCCCGAGCGTGCGTCCGAGCGCGGAGGGCGTGGGACCCGCCGGGCGGAAGAGGTCGAGCTGGTCCGTGCGCGCCGGGCGTCCGTCGGTCGCGAGCACGACGCCTTCGATCGGCGCCGCGGGCGGGAGCTGCTCGAGGGCGAGACGCAGCAGGCCGAGCAGGGCGCGCGGGTCACCGTTCGGCGCCGCCACGCCGACGCGCCGGGCGTCGTGTCCGCCGCCCGACAGCTGGAGCTCGAGATCGAGGTCGCCGGAGACGAGCCCGCGCAGCGCGAGGCGCTCCGCGAGCCGAGCGAGGAGCCCCCGCAGCACGAAGGCGAGCGGCTCCCAGCGCTCGATCGCCCACTCGAGGTCGATCTCCTCCCGGACGCGCGCCTCGGGAGCGCTCGGCAGGGGCACGGTGTCGGCCTCGCCGTGGGCGAGCGCGAGCAGGGACGACGCCCCGGGTCCGAGCCGCGTCACCAGCGCGCGTCGGGGGAGACGCCGGAGCTGCCCCACGCGCCGGATCCCGAAGCGCGTGAGCGCATCGGCCAGCGCGTCGCCGGGGTCGAGCAGGTCGAGAGGCAACGGATCGAGGAATGCCCTCTCCGCCTCGGCGGACAGCACCAGCGTGTCATTCTCCGCGGCCCGCAGCAGACTGCGGGCGGGCTCGTGGCCGTCCGCGGCGGACCGCGGACCCTCCGCGGCCCGCAGCAGACTGCGGGCGGCGAGCAGCGACACGGCGCGGGAGCGGGCGATGGCGGCCACGGCGGGGAGGCTCACCGAGCGCGCGCGTGCGACGAGGGCGGCCGCGAAGCCCTGTTCGGAGTGGAAGAGTGCACCCACGCCCGAGGCGTCGAGGTGGACGGCCGCTTCGGCGGCATACACACCGCTGCCACGGGGCACCTCGGCGGCGCGGGGCGAGAGCGAGCGTGCGACGTCGAGCAGAGTCTCACGCGCCCCGCGCTCGAGAGCGGGCGAGGCCGCGCGCACCTGGAGCCCGGGACAGAGCGCCCGGGCGTGGACGACCGAGAGGAGGGGCCGCACCCCGGCGCGCGCCGCCTCCGCCGACGCTGCGAGCACCTCCGCGCGCGGCCCCGTGCCCGTGGCCACGACGAGGGGAAGCCCCGCGAGCTCGGGCTGCGCGCGCAGCACGGCGGCGAGCGGGAGATCGGACACGAGCAGGCACGCGACGCGTGTCGAGGAGGATCGATCGGGAGGACTGCGAGGGGCCGTCATGCCGCAGGGTCGGCGACGCGCAGCCCGATGCGGGCCGCGCGCCCCTCGGCGCCGCGGCGCGCACGCGCCAGCACGGCCTCGACCTCCAGACCCTCGAGCAGCGCGGGCGTGCCGGTGAAGCGGGCGCACCGGGGCTGCATCTCGAGCGCGAGCTCGGCGGAAGCGCCGGCAAGGCGGCGTCCCGCGAGCACGACGAGCGCGGCCTCCGCGCCGGCGGCCGCCCGGGCGAGGCGGGACCAGGCCGCCGTCGCATCGCCGCGGAGCGCTCCCGGTGCACCGGCGAGATCGATCAGGACGAGGGGAAAGCCGCGGGCTTGGAGCAGACGCTCGGCGCTGCGCAGCGCGGCGTGTACGTGGGGCGCACGCACCCAGAGCACGCGTGCGAGCTCGATGCCCGCGGCGGCGGCCGAGGCGGGATCGAAGGCGTCGGCCGCGTCGATCACCCCCACGACCTCGCCCGCACGTGTGGCGCCGGCGAGGAGCGCCCGTGCGAGCGCCGTGCGTCCGGACGAAGGCGCGCCCACGATCTCCGAGAGGTGTCCGCGCGGGAAGCCGCCGTCGAGGAGGCCGTCGACTGCGGCCATGCCCGTCGGACAGCGCCCGGGCGAGAGCACCGGCAGGCCGCCCCGTCGGATCTGCGGCCCGAGATCGCGCAGCACGCGCTCCAGACCGGACCGGGAGGAGAGGGCGCGGGCGGAGATCGAGAGCGGACCGGCGGGGACCGGGCGGGGCGGGGCCATGCCAGATCTTCGTCTTTTTTTCGCTACCCTGTCAATTCCCGGGGCGCGGCCGTCTCCGCTGGGTCACTGCTCGAGCACGGCCTCGAAGAGCCCCAGCCGCGGATGCCCGGTCAGCACGCCCTCGGGCGTCCGCGCCTGCGCGTGCCCCTTCCGGAACGCCTCGGACTTCGTCCACGCCTCGAACGCCGCCCGGCTCTCCCACGTCGTGTGCGAGATGTAGACGCCGGGCTCGTCGCCACGCAGCAGGGCGAAGCTGCGGAAGCCCGGCACCTCCTCGAGGTACGACTTGCGCTGCCGCCAGTGCTCCTCGAAGTCACGCCCGCGCTCGGGGTTCACCTGGAACTGGTTCATCGCGATGAAGATCGCCATCTCTCGTCCTCCCCACGACACGTCCGGCTAGAATGCGGGGATGCGCCTCCTCCACACCATGCTCCGCGTGAAGGACCTCGACGAATCGCTGCGGTTCTACTGCGACGTGCTCGGCATGAAGCTCCTGCGTCGCAAGGATTACCCCGAAGGCCGCTTCACGCTCGCGTTCGTCGGCTACGGCGACGAGTCCGAGACCGCGGTGATCGAGCTGACCCACAACTGGGGCAAGACGGACTACGTGCTCGGTGACGCCTACGGCCACATCGCGCTGGGCGTCCCGGACATCCGCGCGGCCATCGAGCGCCTGCGCGCGGCCGGCGCGCGCATCACCCGCGAGCCGGGCCCGATGAAGCACGGCACGACGGTGATCGCCTTCCTGGAAGACCCGAACGGCTACAAGATCGAGCTGATCGAACACCACCCCTGACCCCCTCCGACGGTGCACCGGAGCGGAGCCGGAGTTGCTGGCAGGCCCCGGTTGCTCTGGCCGGGGGCACCCCCTGTCCGCTCCGCCGCGCGCGCGGTCGGAGTCGGGGGCGTGCGGGAAGCTGCCTTCCGCACGGACACGTGACTTGGGTCCGATTCGAAGGAGCCCCGGGGTCGGCCTTCTGCGGGAGCGACTGCTCCGCACGCGCGCGCGGCTCCGCGGCCAGGGGGACTGCCCCCGGCCCACAGGCCTGGTTGCTTCCCGGCACTTCTCTGCGCGCTGGCAGTCGATGACGAGTGGCCACAGGTCCGGACTTCTCCGCGCACGCTAGGCCGGGGTCCCACCCGGCCCTGGCAGCGCGGAACAGCAAGCAACTCCGGTCCGGGTCCGCGTCCTGCGGCGGGCGAACCGCGACGCGACGCCTAGGTGTGTCGGATGCGGACGCGGCGGCCGTCGATCGTCAGGCGGCCCTCGGCGAACAGACGGATCGCTTCGGGGACCAGGCGCCGCTCCACGACCTGCACGCGGGTCGCCAGCGTCTCGGGCGTGTCGTCGTCGAGCACGGGCACCGCCTCCTGCAGGATGATCGGCCCGTGGTCGTACTCCTCGTCCACGAAGTGCACCGTCGCCCCCGACACCTTGACGCCCGCGTCGATCACTGCCTGGTGTATGCGGTGGCCGTAGAATCCCTTGCCGCAGAACGCCGGGATCAGCGCGGGGTGCGTGTTCAGGGCGCGTCCCTCGAAGCGTCCGCGCAGCTCGAACGGGGAGAGGAAGCCGAGGCAGGCCACGAGGTCCACCTCGTGGCGCGCGAGCTCCGCATGGAGCGCGTCGTTGAACTCGCGGGCGTCGCGGTGGGCCTTGCGCGGGACGGCGATTGCGGGGATGCCCCTGCGTCGGGCCCGCGCGAGGCCGCCCGCCTCGGCCTTCGACGAGAGCACCAGCACCACTCGTCCGGGGACGTCCCCGGCGTCCATCCGCTCGCACAGGCTCTCGAGCGTCGTGCCCTCGCCCGAGAGCAGCACGCCGACGCGAAGCGGGATGCGGGGAGCGCCGCTCATGTGCCGAAGAGGCTCTCGTGGATGCGCCGCGTCGCCGGCGACTGATTGAGCGTGTAGAAGTGCAGCCCGGGGGCCCCGCGAGCGAGCAGCTCGCGACACTGTTCGGTGGCCCAATCGATCCCCACCTCGAGCGTGCGCTCGGGGTCGTCGCCCGCGTGCTCGAGGCGCGCGTCCAGCTCCGCCGGGATCCTCGCGCCCGACAGCGCGGTGATGCGGCGGATGTTCTGTTGGCTCACGATCGGCATGACGCCCGGCACGATCGGGACGCCGATGCCGGCCGCCCGGGCGCGCTCGACGAAACGGAAGTAGTCCGCGTTGTCGAAGAAGAGCTGCGTGATCAGGAAGTCGACTCCGGCGGTGACCTTGCGGTGCAGGTGGGCGAGGTCCTCGTCGGCGCTCGCGGCGCGCGGGTGCGTCTCCGGGTAGCACGCGCCACCGATGCAGAAGTGCGAGCGCGCGCGCGCGAACGCGACGAGCTCCGACGCGTAGACGAATCCGCCGGGCGCAGGCGCGTAGTCGGGCTGGTCGCGCGGCGCGTCCCCGCCGAGGGCGAGCAGGTTCTCGATGCCGGAAGCGGCGAGACGATCGAGGATCTCCGCGATCTCCTCTGCGCTCGACCCGACGCAGGTGAGATGGGCCATGGCCGTGAGACCGATCTCCCGCTCGATCCGGGTCACCAGCTCCACCGTTTGACGCCGCGTCGATCCGCCCGCGCCCCAGGTCACCGACACGAAGGCCGGCGCGAGACGCTTCAGGTCCGCGATCGTGCGGTGCAGGCTGCGGAATCCGGCATCGGTCCGCGGCGGAAAGAACTCGAAGGACACCACGGGGGCGTCCCGGCCGAAGCACTCGGAGATCCGCATGGGACGGGGAGTCTACCATTGACCTCGGGAGGCGGCGCCGCGAGACTGCGCCGTCCGGAGGTCCGCATGCCCGTTCTGGTCTCGGGTTCGCTCGCCATCGACCACATCATGGTCTTCCCCGACCGCTTCAAGCAGCACATCCTGCCGGACCGCATCCACATCCTGAACGTCGCCTTCCACGTGCCGACGCTGCGCAAGACCTGGGGCGGCACCGCGGGCAACATCGCCTACCACCTGCGTCTCGTCGGGGAAGACCCGCTCGTGCTCGCGACCGTCGGCAGCGACTTCGGCGCCTATGCGGAATGGCTGGACTCGCTCGGCATCCGCCGCGACGCGATCCGCACGATCGACGACGCGTTCACCGCGCAGTGTTTCATCACGACCGACCTCGACGACAACCAGATCATCGCATTCCATCCCGGCGCGATGGAGCGCGCCCACGAGGCCCGGGTCGAGGACGTCACGGGGCGGATTCCGGCGGCGATCGTCTCCTCGAACGCGAAGCGCGCGATGATGGAGCACGCGCGGCGGCTCAAGGAGCGCCGCATTCCGTGCATCGTCGATCCCAGCCATCAGCTGCCGGTCTTCGAGCGAAGCGAGCTGATCGAGCTGATCGATGGAGCGGACGTGTACGTGGCCAACGACTACGAGTGGGCGATGACGTGCGAGCGCGCAGAGGAGAGTGAGGACGCGCTGGCCAAGCGGGTGGGCGCGGTCGTCGTGACGCGCGGCGCCGAGGGATCCAGCATCCGTACCCGGGAGCGCACGCTCGAGATCCCGCCCGTGCCGGCCGCTTCCGTCGTCGATCCGACGGGGTGCGGCGACGCGTATCGCGCGGGTCTCCTCTACGCGATGGTGCACGGCCTCCCGCTCGAGCGCGGCGCGAGGCTCGGCTCCGTGCTCGGCTCGCTGACGGTCGGCGTGCAGGGACCGCAGGGTCTCGCGCTCGGGCGGGACGCGATCCTCGAGCGCTACCGCGCCGCGTTCGGCGAAGACCTCTCTTGACGCGGCCCGCGCTGCCGCGTCCCCGCAAGCGCGACTTCCTCTGGTTCGTCGCCGCCGCGACGCTCCCCCTGCCGTGGATCGTCGCGCACAACTTCGAGGGTCTCGGCCTCCCGCCGGAGATCATCGCTGCGCTCGCCGGCCTCTCCATCGTCGGGGCGGCGTTCCTGCTCTCGTGGACCACCGAGCTGGCGGAGCGCGACGTCCCCCAGGCGCTGGCCCTGCTCGTGCTCGCGCTCGTGTCGGTGCTGCCGGAGTACGCGGTGGACCTGCATTTCGCCTGGAAGGCCGGCGTCGACCCTTCCTACGCGCCGTACGCCGTCGCGAACATGACGGGCGCGAATCGGCTGCTGATCGGGCTCGGCTGGCCGCTCGTCGCGCTCCTCGCGTGCTGGCGGACGCGGAGCGAGTCGATGGCCGTCGATCCGAAGCAGAAGCTCGAGATCCGCTTCCTCCTGCTCGCGACGCTGTATTCGTTCTTCATCCCCCTGCGCGGTCACATCACGCTCGTCGACGCCGGCGTGCTGTTCGCGCTCTTCTTCGCCTACGTCATCGGTGCGATGCGGAGCGACTCGCACGACGCCGAGCTCGTCGGTCCGGCCGCGCTGATCGACCACGAGTTCAAGGATCTCGGCCGGCGCATCTGGGCGCTCGTGCTGTTCACCTTCTCCGCCTACGCGATCTTCATCTCGGCCGAGCCGTTCGCCGACGGCCTCGTACACGTCGGCCGCAACCACCAGATCGACGAATTCCTGCTGGTGCAGTGGCTCGCGCCGCTCGCCTCCGAGTCGCCCGAGTTCGTCATCGCCGTCCTGTTCGCGCTGAAGCGGCGGGGATCCGTCGGCCTCGGCGCGCTGGTCTCGTCCAAGGTCAACCAGTGGACGCTGCTCGTGGGCGCCATCCCGATCGCCTACTGCATCTCCGCCGGGACGTGGCGGGGTCTGCCGCTCGACGATCGGCAGACCGAGGAGCTCTGGCTCACCTCGGCCCAGTCGCTGCTCGCGACCGTGCTGATCGCCGACCTGCGCTTCGGCCGTCGCGAGGGCATCCTGCTCGCGGTGCTCTTCGTCGCGCAGCTCTTCTTCCCCAGCACCCACGTCCGGTACTTCTTCATCGGGCTCTACCTCGTGATCACGCTCGCGCTGCTCCTCTCGCGCGGTCGGCAGGGGTTCGACGCGTTCACGGGCCTCCTGCGCAAGACCTGATCGCCCCGCCGTGTCGCGCGAGTGCGAGGCCGTCGTGGTGGGAGCGGGCATCGTGGGGCTCGCGGTCGCCGCCGCGCTCGCGCGCGCGGGACGTTCCGTCGTGGTGTTGGAGCGCGAGGCCGCGGTCGCGCGCGGGATCACGAGCCGCAACTCCCAGGTCGTGCACGCCGGGCTCCACGATCCCGAAGGCTCGCTCAAGTCGACGCTGTGCGTGCGCGGGCGCGAGCTCCTGTACGAGCGCTGCGAGCGGCTCCGCATCCCGCACCGGCGCCTCGGGAAGCTCGTGGTCGCCGTCTCGGACGACGAGATGGAGCCGCTGCTCCGGCTGCTCGAGCGCGGAACGCGGAACGGGGTGCCCGGCCTCCGGCTCCTCGGGGGCGGCGGCGTGCACGGGCTCGAGCCGGCCGTGCGCGCCGTCGGCGCGGTGCTGTCCCCGCACTCGGGGATCGTCGATGCGCGCGGGCTCGCACTGTCGTACGCGGCCGAGCTGGAGGCCCATGAGGGCACCGTGGCGCTCGGCGCCGACCTCCAGGGCCTCGAGCGGTCGGGCGGGCGGTACCGTCTCCGCGTCGTGCGCGCCGGCGAGCGCACCGAGACACTGTCGTGCGACGCGGTCGTCAACGCGGCGGGCCTCGGCGCCGAGCGCGTGGCGCGCCTCGCCGGCATCGACGTCGCGGCCCGCGGTCTCGTCCTGCACCCGTGCAAGGGCGACTACTTCGCGCTCGCGCCCGGCGCGCCGCTCCGGCTCTCCCGCCTCGTGTATCCGGTGTCCGACGGCCCCGGGCTCGGCATCCATGCGACGCTCGATCTCGGCGGCCGGATCCGCTTCGGCCCCGACGCGGTGTACGTCGACGCCGTCAGCTATGCCGTGGACCCGGCGAAGGCGGCGGCCTTCGCCGACGACGTGCGCGGATGGCTGCCGGGATTCGACGCGGCGTGGCTCACACCCGATCAGTCGGGGCTGCGCCCGAAGCTCGCCGGTCCCGACGACGCGTTCCGGGACTTCGTCATCGCGGAGGAATCGGCGTCGGGTCTCCCGGGTCTCGTGAACCTCATCGGCATCGAGTCGCCCGGGCTCACCGCCGCCGCCGCGATCGCGGAGCGCGTGGTCGAGCTGCTGCCGGGAGCCTAGGGACGCCCGCCTGCGCTCAGGGCTCGAGCCACAGGACGGCGGTCGCCACGTTGTCGCCGGAGGGCTGCCGGCGGTGCGCGTCGAGGGCGGCCTGGGCGATGCCGCGCGCGGTCTCGAGGGCGCGCAGGGCGGGCGGCGCTTCGCAGGCGTCCCGCACGGCCGTGGCGACCGTGGCGTCGGGGTCGTCGACTCCGACCTGTCGCTCGGAGAGCCCGTCACTTGCGAGCACGACGGCGCGCACGCCCGCGAGCGCCTCGGCGCCGATCACGCACTTCTCACGCAGCGAGCTCTCGGTCTCCGGCGCGACCCCGAGGAAGAACCCCTCTCCGCTCGGCGAGCGCTCGCACGCGAGGTCGATCGCCTCGTCGCGCCGCACCTCATAGACGTGGCTGTCCCCGATCGACAGGAAGAACAGGAAGCCTTCGGACGGCCGCACGACCGCAACGGCGAGCGTCGTGCGCGAATGGCGCCGGCCGCCGTCCGCGGCGTGCTTCGCGATCGCCTCGTTCATCGCCACGAGCGCCTCCAGCGCCTCACCCTGCCAGGCGCCACGCAAGGGCGTGTCGGGGGCGGTCCAGCGCGCGGCCCGGTGCTCCAGCAGGTGCGCCAGCACGGTGTCGGCTGCGTCCGAGCCGCCGTGGCCATCCGTGACGGCGAGGAGGGCGCCGCCCTCCCCGAGCGCGAAGAGCACCCCGTCCTCGTTCGGGTCGGTATGGACGTAGGCCTTCTTCGCCCCGCCCATCGAGAGCGCAACCGCCGCGATGTCTTCGGCGCGCGTCTCGATCGCGCCGAGCTCGTGGTGGTCGCGCCCGCGGAGCCAGGCGGACCTCACGCGTCACCCTTCGGCGGGGGGACGATTCCGCCGCCCAGGGGGTTCGTTGCGAACGCGAGGTCGGTCACGGGGACTCCCCCGAGGATGTGTTGCTGGAGGATCCGCTCGAGGGCCTCGGGGGTGCAGCGCTGGTACCAGGTGCCCTCCGGGTAGACCACCGCGATCGGGCCCCGCATGCAGATCTGGAGGCAATCCACCTTCGATCGGTAGACGCCGCTCTCGGTGCCCACGAGGCCGAGCTCGCGGAGGCGACGCTTCAAGAACTCCCACGCGGCGAGCGAGTCGGCTTCGGTCGCGCAGTCGCCTCCGACGCAGAGCAGGATGTGACGGGTGTAGTCGCCGATGCGGCGCGTCCGGACGATGCGGGCGAGGTCGTCGTCGCGGCTCGGCTCGTGCTCGGGGCAGGTCATGCAGGTTGGTTAGTATACCGGCCGCTTGGCGGAGGACTCCATGGCGGCGGTGGAAGCGGTCTTGATCGGCGCGGGCAATCGAGGCCGCTTCACCTACGGCAGATTCGCGCTCCAGCACCCCGATCGCCTGCGCATCGTCGCACTCGCCGAGCCGCACGAGGAGCGCCGCGCCGCCATGGCGCGCGAGCACGGCCTCCCGCCGGATCGCGTCCACGCCGGCTGGCGCGACCTGCTCGCACGCCCTCCGCTCGCGCCCGTGGCGATCGTGGCCACCAGCGACACCGAGCACGTCGAGCCGGCTCTCGCGGCCATTGCTCGCGGCTACCACCTGCTGCTCGAGAAGCCGATCGCGCCGGATCCCGCGGATTGCGTGCGTGTCGTGGAGGCGGCGGAGCAGGCGGGGCGGATGCTCCAGATCGGGCACGTGCTCCGCTACACGCCCTTCTACGGTCTGGTACACGAGATCGTGACGAGCGGGAAGCTCGGCCGGCTCGTCAACGTCGACATGAAGGAGCACGTCGCCTATTGGCACATGACGCACTCCTATGTGCGCGGCAAGTTCCGCAACCGGAAGATCGCCGCGCCGATCGTGCTCGCGAAGACCTGTCACGATCTCGATCTGCTGGCGTGGTTCGTCGACGCGCCGTCCACACGGGTGGCGTCCTTCGGGAGCCTCTCCCACTTCCGCGGGAGCTCTGCTCCCACCGGGGCGCCGCTGCGTTGCACCGACGGCTGCCCCGCGCAGCCCGGCTGCCCGCACGACGCCGCGGCCTTCTACCTCGGCCCGGACGAGCGGACCGCGCGCCTGTGGCCGTGGAGCGACGTGTCGCTCGATCCGTCGCGCGAGGCGCGGCGGAGGGCGCTCGAGACGGGACCCTACGGCGTGTGCGTCTATCGCTGCGACAACGACGTCGCCGACCATCAGGTGCTCGCGATCGAGTTCGAGAACGGCGTGACGGCGACCTTCACGATGCAGGGCCTCGGATCGGAGGAGCGGCGCACCATCCGCGTCACGGGTACGCGAGGCGAGCTGCGGGGGATCTTCCAGGACGGGGTGATCGAGGTCACGCGCCACGGCTCGCTCGAGGTGGAGCGGCACTCGACGAGCGGCTCGGTGTTCGGGCACTTCGGCGGAGACGAGGGCCTGCTGCGGCACTTCACCGACGTCGCCGCACGCGGAGCGAGCGACGAGGTGCGTGCATCGGGCCGCGTGTCGCTCGAGAGCCACCTGCTCGGTTTCGCGGCCGAACGGGCCCGTCTCGAGGGTCGCGTGGTGGAGATGCCCGGTTTCCGCCGCGAGATCGGCCTGCTCGCCGGACCCTCCGCTTGAGCCCGTCCGGCGGTGATCGGCGGGCGGTCGTGCTGCTCACGCTCGGCACGATCGTCGGCATCGCGCTGGCTGCACTCTCCATCGTCCGTTCCGGCAGGGCTGCCCCAAGGCTGCCCGACGACGCCATGGCGCTCGTGAACGGCCAACCGATCTCGCGAGACGCGTTCGCCGAGTTCGTCGGAGCGCTCGCGACGGAGCGGAAGACCGTCGACCTGGACGCGGAGACGCGTCGTCAGCTCCTTGCCCGCATGGTCGACGAGGAGCTCCTTCTCCAGCGCGGCATCGAGCTCGGTCTCCCCCGCTACGAGCGTACGGCACGGCGCGCGATCGTCGCAGCGGTAGTGGCCGCGGTGACGGCCGAAGCGGAGGCCACCGAGCCGACGGAGGACGAGCTACGGGCCTTCCATCACGAGCATGCCGACCGCTTCACGCGCCCGGGGCGCTTGCGGCTCGATACGGCGTTCGTGGCGGTGGGCGCCCGGCCCGAAGCGGTGGCGTGGCAGCACGCGAGCCAGATCGCGCAGCGCGCACGGGCGGGCGAGGACTTCGCGTCGCTCGCGGCCGAGCTCGGCGATCCGAGCCCGCTTCTCACGCCGGCCGAGCTGATCTCCCTCGACGAGGTGCGCGAGCGGCTGGGGCCCTCGGCGGCGATCGCCGCCGACGCGCTCGCCGTCGGCCAGGTGGGCGATCCGGTGCGCGGCGCCGCGGGCTACTTCGTGATGGCGCTCCGCGAGCGCATTCCAGGCGACGCGCTCCCGTTCGAAGAGGTCCGGGCGCAGGTGCGCGCGGAGTATCTGCGGGGCGTCGGCGAGCGCGCGCTCGGCAAGTATCTCGAGGACCTGCGCGCGGCCGCGGACGTCCGCGTCCGCGAGCCCGACGCCCCAAAGGGACGCTCGTGAGACGACGCTCCTTCGCGCCGGCCATCCTGCTCCTGGCGTTCGCCGTCGGCGGCCTCGCGCGGCCGCACCCCGCGGAAGCGCACTCGCGCTCGACCTCGACGTCGTCGTGGGAGATCACGCCCAGCGCACGCACGACGGCGCGGGTGGTCGTGCGCGCGCCGTGGCTCGACCTCCAGGCGGCGCTGCCCGAGGCGGCGGCAGCGGGCCCGCCGGCAGCCGGGCTATCGCCCGAGGTCGCGGCCGCGGTCGACGACTACCTGGTGGCGCACGCGCGGCTCCTCGCGGGAGGCCGACCGTGCAGCCCGAGCGGGCCGGTGACGGCGGTAGCGAGCGCGGATCCCGGCCACGTGGGGCGCAGCTGGGGCGTTCTCTGCGAATCGGCCGGTCCCCTCGAGCTGGTGTTCGACGGTCTCTTCGAGGTCGCGCAGAGCCATCTCCACCTCGCCCGGGTGCGCGTCGGCGACGCTCCTCCGGTGGAACGCATCCTCGTGTTCGAGCGCCGAACGTTTCCGCTCGTGACGGCGCCGGAGCACGCCGGTGAGGGCGGAAGCGAGCTCGGCGACTACGTCGCCCTCGGCGTCGGGCACATCCTCACCGGCGTCGACCACCTCGTGTTCCTGCTCGCGCTGCTGCTCGCGGGCTCGTCGCTGCGGCAGGTGGCGATGATCGTGACGGGGTTCACGGCCGCGCACAGCCTCACGCTCGCGCTGGGTGTGCTCGGCTTCATCCGCCCCGACTCCGCGGCGATCGAGGCCCTCATCGGGCTCTCGATCGCGATCGTCGCGTTCGAGAACTTCTTCGAGACCGTGGGTGCTCCCACGCGCCGCGTCTTCGGCAGCGCCCTCGGCGGCGGGCTCGCCGTCGCGATCGCGGCCTCGCTCGACGGCCGATTCGCGGTGCCCGTCCTCGCGCTCTGCGGGATCGCGCTCTTCACGGGGAGCTACCTCGGGCTGCTCCAGGTGGTGCGCCGCCCGGAGTCGCTGCGCTGGTTCGTGGCGTTCGTGTTCGGACTCGTCCACGGCTTCGGGTTCGCAGGCGCGCTCGCCGAGACGGCGCTGCCCGCCGGCCGCGTGGCGCAGGCGCTGATCGGCTTCAACCTCGGCGTCGAGCTCGGTCAGCTCACCATCGTCGCGTTCGTCTGGCCGCTTCTTCGCCTCGCATTCCGGGCCGCCGCCGATGCGCGGCCGGCGCTGATCCAGCTCGGCTCGACGCCCGTGCTCGCCGCCGGCCTGTACTGGTTCATCGCGCGCGCCGTGCGCTGACGCGCGCGCTGCGTTCGGAAGGAGCCGGAAGCGCGGCGCGGGCGCGGTGGTAGGATGCGCGCCGTGAGCGCACGCTCCGCCCGCGAGTCGACCCCGAAAAGGCGCCGCAAGACGAAGCGCCCGGGCGCCGAGCTCGTGCTCTCGATCTGCCACGAGGTCGGCAACCTGCTCGCGGCGGCGCGTCTCTCCGCGCATCTCTTGAACCGCGAGGTGGGGGGCGGCGAGGACGACCGTTCGGGCGGGCTCGAGGACATCTCCGCGCAGGCGGGCTGTCTCCTCGCCCACGTACGCCCCCTCCTCCTGAACGCGGCAGCGAGCCGGATCCGCGTCGCCCCCGCGAACCTGCTCGAGGCGTTCCGGCGGGCGCTCCACGACGAGCCCCGAGACCGGGCGCGGATCGAGGTGGTGCTGCCGGCGGACCTGCCCGACGTGCGCGTGGATCCAGATGCGCTGCACCACGTCCTGCTCACGCTCGCGCGCACCGCGCGTGACTCGGACCGTGTGCCGCCGCACCCGGCCCGCCGCATCGTCGTGTCGTCACGACGGGTGGGCTCGCGGGTCGCGTTCGTGATCGCCGGCGGCGCCCGCCTCGCACCGGGCTCGAGCCGGGGGGCCGGCCTCACGCTGCGCGGGACGGAGCTCGCGGTCGAGATCGCGCGTGCGCTCGTGGAGCGCGACGGCGGAACCGTCGTGCTGCGCGCGGATCCGGCAGGGTCGGAGGTGCGTCTGCTGTTCCCTGCGGTGGCTGGGAGCGTCCGGCGACCGGCCGGGAGCTAGGCGGCGTCCTGGAGCTGGCCGGTCCCGACGTCGCGGACGACGCTGGCCGGCGGCTCTCGCAGGTCCCACACGACCCCCGCGGCGGCCAGCGCGCGCAGGATGTAGTAGGTGACGTCGACCTCCCACCAGAAGAAGCCCTGGCGGGTGCTCGCCATGTAGTGGTGGTGGTTGTTGTGCCAGCCCTCGCCGAAGGTGAGGAGCGCGAGCAGCAGGTTGTTGCGGCTGTCGTCCGTGGTGTCGTAGCGGCGCGTACCCCAGCGGTGCGCCAGCGAGTTGATCGAGTAGGTCAGGTGCCACAGGACGGTGGTGGAGATCGCGTAGCCCCAGATCAGGCCCGAGAAGCCGCCGATTGCATAGCAGAGGACGGCGAGCAGGGCGGGGGGCACGACGTGCCACCGATTCAGCCACACGAGCTCGGGGTACCGCGCGAAGTCCTTGATGTCCGACGTCGGGGTGTGATCCCAGCGGCCATCGAAGATCCAGCCCTGGTGCGACCACCAGAAGCCCTCGCGCGGCGAGTGCACGTCGCCGGGCTGGTCGGAGTACTTGTGGTGCGTTCGGTGATGGCCGGCCCACCAGAGCGGGCCCTTCTGGGTCGCCGAGGTCGCGATGACCGCCATCACGAACTGAAAGACGCGGCTCGTCCGGAAGGTCCGATGGGCGAAGTAGCGGTGGAAGCCCGCAGTGATCCCCCACATCCGGATGGAGAGGGTGGCTGCGAACAGCAGCAGGTCGCCCTTCGACACACCCGTGAAGAACGCGGCGAAGCACGCAGCGTGGATGCCCCAATAGACGACGCGGGGGATCCAGTCGGTGCGGCCCCAGGGCCCGTCCGCATCTCGGGACGGGGACAGGGCGAGGCGTTCCGCGGGAGCAGCCATTCGAATCCTCCACGTTGGCGCGCCAAGTCTAGGAGGGAGGTCGGTCCGGGACGCGGGCTTGCCTGTGAAACTTGCGTAAAAGCGGCGGCGGGGAGCCACGGGCGGCGCAGGGCGCTCCGGAAGGCCGGCGCGCGCGCGGAGTTGCGGGTCGTCTGCTAGGTTCGGCCGCCCCATGCGCACGTCTCGCAAGGAAATCCGAAACCTCGCCATCATCGCGCACGTCGATCATGGCAAGACGACGCTGGTCGACGGCCTGCTGCGGCAGACCGGTTCGTTCCGCGCGAACCAGGCCGTGGCCGAGCGCGCGATGGACAGCGAGGATCTGGAGCGCGAGCGCGGGATCACGATCCACGCGAAGAACACGGCCGTCGAGTTCGAGGGCGTGCGGATCAACCTCGTCGACACGCCCGGGCATGCGGACTTCGGCGGCGAGGTGGAGCGCGTGCTCGGCATGGTCGACGCCGTGCTCCTGCTGGTCGACGCCGTCGAGGGCGTGATGCCCCAGACGCGGTTCGTCCTCCGCAAGGCGCTGGAGCACGGCCTCCGGCCGATCGTCGTCGTGAACAAGGTGGACCGTCCGGAGCAGCGCGGACACGAGATCGTGGACGAGGTGTTCGACCTGCTCGTCGAGCTCGGGGCGACGGACGCGCAGCTCGACTTCCCCGTGGTGTATGCCTCGGCCAAGGAGGGTGCGGCGGCGCGGGAGCCCGACGCGAAGCGCACCGACCTGCGGCCCCTGCTCGAGACCATCCTGAGCGAGGCTCCGGCGCCCTCGGTCGACCCCGACGGGCCTGCGCAATTCCAGGCGGTGACGCTCGGTTACGACGACTTCCTCGGGCGCCTCGTGATCGGTCGCGTCGCGCGCGGAACCCTGCGCCGCGGCGTGACCGTGGTGCGGATCCCGGAGGAGGGGAAGCCAGAGTCGTTCCGCATCACGAAGCTCTTCGGATCGCGCGGGCTCGACCGCGTGGAGCTCGAGGCCGCCGAGGCGGGCGATCTGTGCACGATCGCGGGCGTCGACTCGATCGAGATCGGCGACACGGTCTGCGACCCTGCGGCGCTCGAGGCGCTGCCGCGCATCCCGATCGATCCGCCCACCATCCGCGTCCGCTTCTCGGTGAACACGTCGCCCTTCGCCGGGCGCGAGGGCCGCTTCCTCACGAGCCGCCAGATCGGCGAGCGGCTGCGCAAGGAAGCGCTCGGCAACGTGTCGATCCGCATCGACTTCGGCGACGGCCCCGACACCTTCGAGGTCGCCGGGCGCGGCGAGCTCCAGCTCTCGGTGCTGATCGAGACGATGCGGCGGGAGGGCTACGAGTTCGCGGTGTCGCGGCCCGAGATCATCCTGCGCGAGATCGACGGCAAGTCGTGCGAGCCCGTGGAGGACGTGGTCGCGGAGGTGCCGGAAGGCGCCACCGGCTCGGTGATCGAGAAGCTGTCGGGCCGCAAGGGCCGGCTCGTGATGATGGAGCAGCGCACCGGCCACGCCGTGCTGCAGTTCGTCGTCCCGAGCCGCGGTCTCTTCGGCTACCGCAGCGAATTCCTGACCGACACGCGCGGCGAGGGCGTGCTGCACCGCACCGTGCGCGGATACGAGCCGTTCGCGGGGGACCTCCCGCGGCGCGACGTCGGTGCGATCATCGCGAGCGATCCGGGCCAGGCCACGGGCTACAGCATCTTCCACATCCAGGAGCGCGCGACGCTCTTCGTCGGCGCCGGCGATCCGATCTACGAGGGCCAGATCGTCGGCGAGAACCGTCGTCCCGGCGACATGAACGTGAACCTCTCGCGAGCGAAGAAGCTCACGAACATCCGCGCGGCAGGCCGGGACGAGAACACGATCCTCACGCCGCCGCGCAAGCTCACCATCGAGTCCGCGCTGGAATGGATCGAGGACGACGAGCTGCTCGAGGTCACACCGGCGTCGCTGCGGCTCCGCAAGCGCGAGCTCTCCGCGAGCCGCCGGAAGCGCTAGCTCTCCCGTGACCCGCGCGCGCTTCCGGGCCACCCCCGAAGAGCTCGAGGCCTATGCGAAGGACGGCTTCTTCGTCCGGCGCAGCGTCTTCGACGCCGGCGAGGTCGACGACCTGCGCGCCGCGGCGGAGCGCGCCGTCGCCGAGGCCGAGCGGTCCGCTCGCGCTCCCGACCGCGCGTACGCCGTCGACGGGAACCGCTACCTCGAGGTCCGCGGCGCGACCATCCAGCTCGAGCACGGCGGCGCGTCCGACGCCGTCCGCGTGATCGAGCCGTTCCATCGTCTCGACCCCCGCTTCGAGGCGCTCATCGACGATCCGCGCTTCGTGGAGCCGATGCGCGACCTCGTGGGATCCGACGCGGTGTCGCTGTTCACCGACAAGCTCAACCTGAAGCGCCCGCGCGAAGGCTCGCGCTTCCGCTGGCATCAGGACTCGCCGTACTGGGTGTTCGACTGCAAGCACGTCGATCGGCTGGTGAACGCCATGCTCGCGCTCGACGACGCAGGCCCCGAGAACGGGTGCCTCTCCGTGGTGCGGGGCAGCCACCTGCGCGGCCTGCTGCCCGGCCTCGAGGGCGACGGGACGCTCGGGCCGCTCTTCACCGACCCCCGGGCGTTCGACGCCGCGGACGCCGCGCCGGCGGAGATGCCGGCCGGGAGCCTCCTGTTCTTCAGCCCGCACACCGTCCACGGCTCCGAGCCCAACCTGTCGGACCGCCCGCGCCGCGCGCTGCTGTTCACCTATCAGCCCGGAGGGCACCCCATGTTCAAGCTGCCGGAAGAGCGGGCGGCGCGGAGCTACTTCGGCCTATAGGGCGGCTTCGCGAGCGTACGCACGAAGGCGACGACGTCGCGGATCTGCGCGTCGGAGAGGGTTCCGCCCCAGGGCGCCATCATCGCGGACTTGCCCACCGACGGACCGCCCTGCTGGATCACCCGGAAGAGGAAGTCGTCCGAGAGCTCGTTCATGATCGCGCCGTCGCTGTGCTTTGCGGGACGCGGGTTCAGGGCGGCGGCCGCCGGCCCGTCGCCGTCGCCGCGAGGACCGTGGCAGGTGGCGCAGTTCGCGGCGTAGATCTCCGCGCCACGGGCGGCGTCGGGGGGGCGGTCCGGTGCGGCCGCGGCCGCCGGAGCGGCGGGCGGCGGCAGGGGCGGCAGGGGCGGGGGCGGGCGCCGCCGCCGGAGGCGGGGCGGCCGGCGCGGGAGCCGGCTCCTCCGACCGCCCGCAGGCGAGCGCGAACGCAGCCAGGACACCGATCGTCGCTCGAAGCCTCATCCGGGCCTCCGGGACGGCAGCGCGCGCGTGAACGCCTCGCGCAGCTCGTCATAGTCGCGTGTCACGGGGAACTGCGGGAACTCCCGGACGACGTTCTCGGGCGGTCGGAACAGGATGCCGACGTCCGCTTCCGCCAACATGGCGGTGTCGTTGTACGAGTCTCCCGCGGCGGCGACCTCGAAGGCGAGATCGTGCAACGCCTTCACGGCGAGGCGCTTCTGGTCGGGAAGGCGGATGCGATAGCCGACGACCCGCCCCGCGTCGTCCACGTCGAGCCGGTGGCAGAAGAGCGTGGGCGAGCCGAGCTGGCGCATGAGCGGCGACGCGAACTCGTAGAACGTGTCCGACAGGATGAGGACCTGGAACCGCTCGCGCAGCCAGTCCAGGAACGCCGGCGCTCCTTCCAGCGGACGCATCTGGCCGATCACGCGCTGGATGTCCGGGAGCCCGAGGCCCTGGTCCGCGAGGATCCGCAGGCGCCGCTTCATCAGCACGTCGTAGTTCGGCTCGTCGCGGGTCGTGAGGCGAAGCTCGTCGATGCCCGTCCGTTCGGCGACGTTGATCCAGATCTCGGGCACGAGCACGCCTTCGAGGTCGAGGCACGCGATCTGCGCGGGCGCATCCACGGCGGCGAGGTCTAGCAGATGCGCCGCAGCGGCGCGCGTGACCCGTGGAGAACCCCTGAGCTAGCGTTTGCTCGTGCGTCCGCGGGCATTCCACACCTCTGTTTCGTGCGTGCCGCGCGGGTGCTTCCCCGCGCTGCGCGTCGCGCTTGCCTGCGCCCTCGCGTGCGTGGGCACGAGCTGCGGCCGCGGCGACGCCGCGGGCGCGGCCGGGCACGCCGGCCCTCCGCCCGCCGCGGTCGAGGTCTTCACCGTGGCGGCTGCGCCCTTCCACGACACCGCGCAGCTGGTCGGCCAGCTGGAGGCCGACGAATCGGTGGTGCTGAAGAGCGAGGTTCCCGGCCTCATCGACGAGATCCACTTCCAGGAGGGTCAGGAGGTCGCGAAGGGCTCGGTGCTGTTCCGCCTGCGCGATGCGGAGCAGATCGCCCGGCTGCACGAGGCGGAGGCGCAGCTCGCGCTCGCTCGCGACGTCGCGCGCCGAACCCGGGAGCTCAAGAGCCGGAGCGTCGCCGCCGAGGCGCAGCTCGAACGCGCCGATGCGGAGCTGGCGGCGGCGGAGGCGCGGGTCGAGGTGGCCCGCGTCTCGCTCGACAAGATGCGCGTGCGCGCCCCGTTCGACGGGATGCTCGGGGCGCGGCTCGTCTCGCCCGGCGATCGCGTGGGCACGAACGCCGCGCTCGGGCAGATCGACGCCGTGGCGAAGCTCCAGCTCGTATTCACGGTCCCCGAGATCGCCGTGACGCTCGCGCGGGTCGGCGCGCCGGTCGCGGTAAAGGTGGCGCCGTACCCGGACGAGACGTTTCCGGGCGAAGTCTTCTTCGTGTCGCCCACGCTCGATCCGAACACGCGCCGGCTGACGCTGAAGGCGGCGATCCCGAACCCCGACCGCAAGCTGAAACCCGGGCTGTTCGCGAACCTCGAGATCGAGCTCGGCGTGCGTGCGGACGCCCTGCGCATTCCGGAAGAGGCCGTCGCGTACGACGCGGGCGGGAGCTTCGTCTGGCGCGTCGGCAAGGACAACCTCGCGGAGCGCGTGCCGGTCCAGCTGGGCCTGCGCCGCGATGGCCTCGTGGAGATCAAGGCGGGGCTCGCGTCGGGCGATACGATCGTCTCGGCCGGCACCCACAAGGTCGCCGCAGGGGCGCCGATCGCGCCGGTCGCGCCCGCCGGGCCCGCGCCCCGGGACGGGGCGTGAGGCTCTCCGAGGTCTGCATCGAGCGGCCCGTCCTCGCGACGGTGCTCTCGATCGTCATCCTCCTGGTCGGCGCGATCTCCGTGGGCCGGGTCGCGAATCGGGAGCTCCCGGACGTCGATCCGCCCGTGGTGTCGGTGACCACGATCTTTCCCGGCGCAGCGCCAGAGGTCGTCGAGACGTCCGTTACGCAGGTGCTCGAGGACCAGATCGTCGGCATCGAGGGCGTGAAGACCGTCACGTCCCTTTCGCGCGAGCAGGTCTCGCTCATCACCGTCGAATTCGAGCTCGATCGCGACGTCGACGTCGCGGCGAACGACGTACGGGACCGCGTCGCCCGGGCGCGACGCAACCTGCCCGAGGAGGTGGAGGATCCCGTCGTCGCGAAGCGGGACGCGGACAGCGATCCGATCATGTGGATCGCGCTCTCCGGCGCGGGATACACGCAGATCCAGCTCTCGACGATCGCCGAGACACAGATCCAGGATCGGCTCGGCAAGCTGCCCGGCGTCGCCAACGTGATCATCGGAGGCGAGCGCCGCTACTCGATGCGGGTGTGGATCGACAATGGCCGCCTCACGGCCCAGGGCCTCACGATCGCCGACGTCTACGCGGCGCTGCGTCGCGAGAACGTCGATCTGCCCTCCGGGCGCATCGAGGGCAACGATCGCGAGTTCACCGTGCGCACCGTGGGGGAGCTCGATACGGCCGAGGGTTACGGCGAGCTGATCGTCGCCAACGTCAAGGCGCAGCCGGTGCGGCTCCGCGACGTAGCCCGCGTCGAGGTGGGGCCGGAGGACGAGCGCAAGCTCGTGCGGTTCAACGGTGAGACCGCGGTGGCGCTCGGCCTCCTGAAGCAGTCGAAGGCCAACACGCTGGAGGTGGCGAACGAGGTGAAGGCCGAGCTCGCGGCGATCCGCGCCGAGCTCCCGCCAGGCGTCCAGCTGCAGGTCGCGTTCGACTCGTCGATCTTCATCGAGCGCTCGATCACGGACGTCACCGAGACGATCTTCGAGGCGATCGGCCTCGTGATCATCGTGATCTATCTCTTCCTCCGCAGCGCCCGGGCCACCATCATCCCCGCGGTCGCCATCCCCGTCTCGATCGTGGGAACGTTCGCCGTCCTCTACGCCCTCGGCTTCTCGATCAACACCCTCACGCTGATGGGCCTGACCCTCGCCATCGGCCTCGTCGTGGACGACGCGATCGTCGTGCTCGAGAACATCACGCGCTGGATCGAAGCAGGGCACCCGCCGCGCGAGGCCGCGCGGCGGGGGATGCAGGAGATCTCGTTCGCGGTGGTCGCCACGACGGTATCGGCCGTGGCGGTGTTCCTTCCGCTCGCGTTCCTCACCGACACGACCGGGCGGCTCTTTCGCGAGTTCGGCGTGACCGTGGCCGCCGCCGTCAGCATCTCCGGCTTCGTCGCCCTCACGCTCTCGCCCGCGCTCTGCGCGCGTGTGCTGCGTCACTCCGCTCGTGAGCATGGGGTGAAGGCCCGTCTCGCCGCGGGGTTCGATCGTCTGAACGCGCTCTACGAGCGCGGGCTGCGCCGGAGTCTGTCGCGCAGCGGTGCGGCCGCGCTCGCCGGGCTCGCCTGGTTCGCCCTCGGGATCGTCCTCCTGTTCGTGATCCCGCGCGAGTTCGTCCCCAACGCGGACCGGGGCGCATTCTTCGTCTACACGCGAGCGCCCGAAGGCAGCACGATCCACTACACCGATCGTTACCAGCGTCAGGCGGAGGAGGTGACGCGGTCGGTGCCGGAGGTCGAGCGGGAGTTCTCGATCGTCGCGCTCGGCCTGGGGCTTCCCGCGGTCGTGAACGAGGGGGCGGTGTTCGGAACGCTCAAGCCGTGGGAGGACCGCTCGCGAACCCAGGAGCAGGTGGTGGCGGAGCTCGGCGAGAAGCTCTCCCGCATCCCCGGGATCCAGGCATTCGCCTCGAACCCCCCCGCCCTCGGGCAGCGCTTCGGCGGAGCGCCGGTGTCGCTCGTCGTCCAGGGGCCGGACGTCCGCGCGCTCGCCGGCTACGCCGACGAGATCGTGCGCCGTGCCCGCGGATCGAGGTGGCTGGTGAACGTGCGCACCGACCTCCTCCTCAACAAGCCCCAGCTCGAGGTCGTGATCGACCGGAACCGGGCGAGCGATCTCGGCGTCTCGGTCCGCGACATCGCGAGCACGCTCCAGATCCTGCTCGGCGGGCTCGATCTCTCCACGTTCAAGCTCGGTGGTGAGACGTACAAGGTGCTCGCCCAGCTTCCGCCGCAAGAACGCACGAACGAGCGCGATCTTCAGGGTCTGTACGTGCGCGGACACGGCGAGCGTCTCGTACCGCTCGCGTCGGTCGTCAGCGTGAAGGAGAGCATCGCGCCGCGCGGCCTGCCGCACTACGACCGACTGCGCGCGGCGACGATCACGGCGAACCTGGCGGAAGGGGCGCCCCTCGGACGGGCGCTCGCCGAGATCCAGCAGATCGCGGACGACGTGCTGCCCCACGACACCGGTTATCGGACCACCTACTCGGGCGAGTCACGCGACTTCTTCGAGTCGGGCAACGCGCTCGCCTTCGCCTACCTGCTCGCCGTCGTGATCATCTATCTCGTCCTGGCCGCGCAATTCGAGAGCTTCTTCCATCCCATCACGATCCTCGTGGCGGTGGCGCTCTCGTTCACGGGCGCGCTCCTCGCCCTGATCGGGCTCGGCGACACCCTGAACCTGTTCAGCCAGATCGGGCTCGTCATGCTGGTCGGGCTCGTCACCAAGAACTCGATCCTCATCGTGGAGTTCGCGAATCAGCTCCGCGAGCGGGGCGCCGGTCTGATCGAAGCGACCCTCGAGGCGTCGCGCGCGCGGTTCCGGCCGATCCTCATGACCGCGTTGTCCACGATCGTCGGCATCCTCCCGATCGCGGCGGGGGCGGGCGCGGGCGGGGAGGCCCGGGCTCCCCTCGGCGTCGCCGTCGTCGGAGGGATGGTGTTCTCGACGGCGCTCACGGTGTTCGTCGTGCCCGCCACCTACGTGGTGCTGGAGCGCCTGCGCGGGGTCGGGCGGGCGCCCGCACCGGGCGCGGCCACGGCCGCCTCGCAGCCGAGCGCCTGAAGTCCACGCAGCGAGAAAGAGGAAGGGGCGGGACCTTGGTCCCGCCCCTTCGTGGGCCTCGCAGCTCGTGCGTTCAGGGCTCGAGAATCGGATGGAGCCGCTGCGCGGGCGCGGTCTCCCGCAGCTTCTTCAGCGCGCGGGCTTCGAGCTGGCGGACGCGCTCTCGGGAGAGCCCGAGCGACTGCCCGATCTGCTCGAGCGTGTGCTCCTCCTCGCCGCCGAGCCCGTAGCGCAGCCGCAGGATGAGCTGCTCCCGCGGCGTGAGGCTGCCGATCAGCGCCCCCACGCCCGACCGCATGCGGTCGCCGTCGATTCCGCCGTCCGGCGCGGACGCCGTCGGATCGGCCACGAAGTCCTCGAGCCGCTTCTCCGTGCCCGCCACCGAAGACTCGAGCGAGATGGCCTCGCGCGAGAGTCGATCGAGGGCCTCGAGCGAGTCGACGTCGGTGCCGAGCGCCGGGGCGAGCTCCGCGGCCGACGGCTCGCGACCGAGCTTCCCGGTGAGCTCCGCGCGCACGCGCTGGCTCCGCTGGAGCCGGTCGTGCACGTGCGAAGGCAGCCGAATCGTGCGCGAGTGATTCTGGATCGCCCGCACCAGCGCCTGCCGGATCCACCACACCGCGTAGGTGGAGAACTTGAACCCGCGCCGGTGATCGAACTTCTCGACCGCCCGGATCAGGCCGAGGTTCCCTTCCTGGATCAGGTCGGGAAACGACAGCCCGAGGTTCCGGTAGTCCTTCGCGATCGCCACGACGAGCTTCAGGTTGTGCTCGATGAACCGGTTCTTCACGCGGGTCATGCGATCGTGCGCATCGTCCACGGCGTTGGCGAGCTCGAGCAGCCGGTCGCGCCCCACGCCCGCTTCGAGCTCCAGCTCCTTCAGCTTGCGGGTGCCCTTGCGGGCCCGCTTCATCTCGTCGGCCAGCTGGAGCGCCCGCTCCCGGAGCTCAGCCAGGAGGCCCAGCGAGAGCTGGGCGCTCTGGAGCTCCTGGGTGACCCGCGTTGCGAGGCGCTTCATGGCGGCTTCGCTTGCGCTCGTCGCCACGAGCTTCTCGCGCTGCGCGAGCAGCTTCCTCAGCCGCGCCACCGCGCGTTCGACGCGCGCCGCAATCTCCCCGGTCTCCTCGTCGCCGACGGACTCCGAGAGCTTCGCGCCGGTGTGCGAGAGCGCTCGCAGGGCGTCCCAGCGCGCAACGACGTGCCGCGAGGAGCACGGGATCGCGTAGAGCGAGCCGCGAAGCTCCGCGGTGGCGGCCTCCAGCTCCTTCGCGAGGATGACTTCTTCCTCGCGCCGGAGCGTCCGTGTGCCGCCGATCTCCTGGAAGTAGGACTCGAGCGGCCGGCGTTCGCGGCCGGGATCGAGCTCTTCCGCAGCGAGCACCGGCGTCGCGCCGAGCGGCGCACGCGCGGTCTCGTCGGAGGCAGCGGCCGGGAATCGATCTTCGAAGTTCACCACGTCACCTCTCGGTTCCCCAGGTGCAGGCCCGCTTGGTCGGATACCGCCCGGGGGGTTCCGGTTTCATGAGTCCACGGTGTGCGGTGGGGCCACACACGCTCGCGCCGTCGTCAAGCCCACCAGGCCCCTGGCGGGCGACCTGCGTTCGAGTCGGCCGGCACCGTGGAGCGCGGTGCCGCTGACCACTCGGACGTCTCTCGCATGCTCGTTGTTCGGGGGGCAACCGAGCGATTCGAGATATTGCCGCTCCGAACGGGAAATCGCCAGCAATTTTTCGGGCTCGCAACCACTTTTTCCGCCCCGGGTCGTAACTCTCGGACCCTTCTCCCTGCGGTCAAGTTGCGCGATCCACCGGCGCATCCGCCCCCTGGGGCAAGCACCCTCCATCCAGCGCACCCCGGAAGTGGCCGCTGCATCGGCTTTCGTGGCACTCCGTGGGTCGATCGACCCACAAGTCTCATCGGCGATTCCGGGCCCGGCCTGACTAAATCCCCACGGGGATCAAACCGGGGGATTCGACGCGCCCGATGCGGGCGATCGTGCGGGGGGCCAGCGGCCGGCGCACACTGCGCGCATGAGCGAGGCGCGAGAGGTCCCGGCGAACGCGCCGTCCTCCTTCTCCGAGAAGGCCTTCTACCTGCGCGAGTTCCGCGGGCGGCACCTCGCGATCGCAGTCCCCGCCGCCGACCTGCGCGATCCCGCGCCCCTTCGCGCGGTGCTCGACGAGCTGAGCGAGAACGGAACGCGCGTCGTGCTGATCTCGACGGAGCGCAGCACGGTCGAGCCGCTCGTCGGAGGTCAGGTGCTCTCGTCGGCCACGCCGCGCCTCGAGGTCGTGGTCTGGCGGCGCCTGCGCGAGAGCCCGCGTCTCGGCCTCGTCGTGGGAGGGTCGCTCGCTTTCGCTCCCGCGTGTCGGGACGTCGCGCTGCGCCTCCGCTGCTCCAAGCTCGTCTGGATCGATCGCGACGGCGGCATCCTGCGCCAGCCCGGCGAGCGGCTCTCCTTCGTGCACCAGGGCGAGCTGCGCGCGCTCCTCGCCGCAGACGGCACCCCGCTCAACCAGCGCCGGCTCGCGCTGCTGCGCGAGGTGGACGAGATGCTGGAGCACGGCCTCCCCGCGGTGAACGTCTGCACGCTCGACGGGCTGGGCGAGGAGCTCTTCACGTACGCAGGCTCGGGCACTCTCTTCACGCGCGATCGCTACGTGGTCGTGCGACCGCTCGGCCTCGACGATCTCGATGCCGCCGACGACCTGATTGCCCGCGGCGTGGACGAGGGCTACCTCGCTCGCCGCACGCCCGGAGACGTCGACGAGATCCTCGAGTGCGGCTTCGGCGCGTTCGTCGAGGACCGCCACCTGGCGGGCATCGGCGCGCTCCTCGTCGATGCGCCGACGCGCGCCGCCGAGATCGCATCCCTCTACACACTCACGCGTTTCCTCGGCGAAGGCGTGGGCGCCCATCTCGTGGCGTTCGCGGTCGATCTCGCGCGCGTGCGGAAGCTGGAGTACGCGTTCGCGTGCACGACGTCGAGTCGGGTGGGCGGGTTCTTCGAGCGCAACGGCTTCCGCGCCGTGCCGCCGGACGAGGTGCCCGCGTCGAAGTGGCGCGGCTACGACCCCGAGCGCCGCGCGCGCGTGAGCTGCTTTCGGCTGGAGCTCGGCTAGACCGCCGCTCGCGGCGCGTGGCTACCACGCCTTCGGGAAGCCGCGGAACGCGGTCGGAATGCGCTTCACGTCCGCGACCACTTCGCGAGCCAGCCCGGGCGGCGTGTCGTCGGGAAAGGCGAGGGCGATCGCGTCCGACAGCCCTCCGAAGCGCTTCTCGATCTCGCCCGCGATGCGGTCGTAGGGGCCGACCGCCGCGAACTCGCGCACGACGTCGTCGGGGACCTGCGCCGCCATCTCGTTCCACCTCCCCTCCTTCGACATGCGGTGCAGCTTCGCCGCGAGATCGTCCCACCCGTGGAGGGAGAGCACGCCCGCGTACGTGCGCGTCGACCCGTAGAACCCGATGCGGTATCGGACCCAGTCCATCATCTTCGCGACCGCCGCATCGTCCTTGCCGGTGGCGACGAAGCCTCCGCCCCAGACCTCGAAGCTCTCGCGGCTCCGGCCCGCGCGTGCGAGGCCCTCGTGCACCTGCGGCAGCGCCACTTCCTCGAGGTAGCGCCGCGTGCAGAACCCGTGCAGCCGTACGCCGTCGCAGACGCGCCCGGCGAGGCGCATCATGTCGGGCCCGACGGCCGCGATCGCGACCGGGACGGGGGGCAGGCCCGACGGCGGCGGCGAGAACTCGGGCGTCATGAGCGTGAAGCGGTAGTGCCGACCCTCGTAGGCGAGGGGCGTCCTCTGCTCCCAGCAGCGCCAGATCGCACGCAGCGACTCCACGTACTCGCGCAGCCTCGGCACGGGCGCGACCCACGGCACGCTGAACCGGCGCTCGTTGTGGCCCTTCACCTGCGTGCCGAGACCGAGCACGAAGCGGCCGCGCGAGTTCACCTGGAGGTCCCATGCGAGGTTCGCCACCACCATCGGGCTGCGGGGGAACGCCACCGCGATCGCCGTTGCGAGCTGGATGCGCTCCGTCGCGAGGGCGGCGAACGCGAGGGGGATGAAGAGGTCGTTCGCGATCTCGGACGTCGTCACGCCGTCGAAGCCTGCGACCTCGGCTGCGCGCGCCGCGTCCGCGATCGCACGCCAATCCGCGTGCGGGATCGTGGTCTGGACCTGCATCGAGCTCTCCTGTGTCGCGGCCCGAAGCCGGCGGACGAGAGGGTAGGGAGTGCCGGAGGCGGACTATAAGCCGGGTCCTGTGCCGTCGTCGGGTCTCCCTGACGCCGGTGAGGATCATTCGTCTAGGCGCCGCATTGCTGCGGCGCTCGAGCGCTCTGACCCGGGTGCCGCCGCGACCTCGAGAGGCCGCGGATCGAGCGGGCCGCTCTCGACGGCACCCCTATTCGAGCTTGCTCCGGGAGGGGCTTGCCGCGCCGCCGGTCACCCGGCCGTCGCGCGTGGGCTCTTACCCCACGTTTTCACCCTTGCCTGATCGATCGGGCGACGCCTTGCGGCGTCGCCCGAAGGCCATCGGCGGTGTGCTTTCTGTTGCGCTTTCCCTCGGGTCGCCCCGGGTCGCCGTTAGCGACCTCCCTGCCCTGTGGAGCCCGGACTTTCCTCCCGCGGACGGTGTGTGTCCGCCGGCGATCCTCCGTCCACCTCCGGCATGCGCCAGCCTAAGGACCGGGGGCACGCAGGGCAAGACGCCCCGCTCGCGCGCCAGGCCCGACTCCCGGCCGAGCCTGCGCGTGGAGCCTCGGGGGAGGATCAAGACCGCCTCCGGGGCTCCCGATACCCGTGTGCGATGGACCCGAGCGCCGAGCGCCTCCTCCAGCCCGCGAACCTCGCCCTCGCGCTGTTCAGCCTGGGCGGGACCGCGCTCTTCTCGCACGGCTTCCTCCTCTGGCGGCGGAAGCGCACGATCGAGGACACGCCCACGGCGCGCGTCCGGTCGATGCCGCTCGGCCGGGTGGAGCTCGAGGGCGTGGCGCGCGCTCGGGGCGACCTACGCGCACCCGTGTCGGGCCTCCTGTGCGCATGGTTCCGTTACGCAATCGAGCGAGAGCGGCAATCGTCGGGCGGGAAGCGCAGCTGGGTCACGGTCGCGTCCGGCGACTCCGCCTCGCAACCCTTCTACGTGGAGGACGAGACCGGCCGCGTGCTCATCGATCCGCAGGGCGCGACCGTCGAGACCCCGAACGACGTCTACGAGACCAATCCGCAGATCACCGCCACCCTCGCCGCCCTGCTGACCGACCGGGGCATCGACTGCACGGACGGATGGCTCGGCAACCCGTCCCGTCTGCGTGTCACCGAGGCGCGCATCCACGACGGCGACGCGCTCTACGCTTACGGCGTGGCGCAGCCCCGCGCCGGGCTGCTCCAGGAGCGCCGCCTCGAGCTCGCGGCGCGCCTCGCGCAGGTGAAGGCCGACCCGGCGGCCCGCACCGCCGCCGACCTCGACGGCGACGGCGAGCTGTCGCTGGAGGAATGGGAGTCGGTCCGCCAGCGGGTCGTCGAGGACGTCGACCGGATGCCCGCCCGCGATCCCATCGTCGTCGCGCGCGACCCGCTCGGTACGGCGCCGTTCCTGCTTTCGACACGGCAGGAGGAAGCGCTCGTGCGCTCGCTCGGCTGGCGCGCCTTCGGGTCCGTGTTCGGGGGGGCAGCCCTGGCCCTCGTCACCCTGGCGCTCCTGCTCGGGCGCCTCGGCATCCTCGGGAGGACCTGAACATGACGTGGATCGTGCTCTCCGTTCTCGGTTTCGCCGTGGCCGGCGCCATCGCGTACGTCGTGGGGCTCTACAACGGTCTCGTGGCCGTGAAGCACGCCGTCGACCAGGCCTGGGCGAACATCGACGTCCTGCTGAAGCAACGACACGACGAGCTGCCCAAGCTGATCGACACCGTGAAGGGTTACATGGCCCACGAGCGCGAGGTGCTCGAGCGGGTCACTGCGGCGCGGGCCGCGTTCTCACAGGCGCGAACGGTCGACGAGAAGGGCGCGGCCGACGAGGCGGTGCGCGGCGCGCTCTCGCGGCTCTTCGCCGTGGCGGAGAACTATCCGCAGCTCAAGGCCGACGGCTCCTTCCGCCTGCTCCAGGAGCGCATCTCGACGCTCGAGGAGGGGATTGCCGACCGCCGGGAGTTCTTCAACCACAGCGTCAACGCGCTCAACGTCCGAATCGAGCAGGTGCCCGACGTCTTCCTCGCGCGCATGATGGGCCTGACCCCGCGCACGCTCTTCCGGGCCGCGGACGAAGAGAAGCAGGACGTGCAGATCCGCTTCCAGTGAAGCGCCGGCGCTTCGCTTTCGTACCGCTTGGATGAGGCGGTCGATGACTACTTGATCGCGCGGTCAGTATCTGATAGATACTTACTGCGTGAGCGTACGGATAGCCAAGGATCCCGCCCCGTCCGGCGTGCTCCGGCCCGGTCAGATCTTCGACCCGGTGGGGCGCGCGCTCGACCGCGTGGGGGATCGCTGGACGCTCGTTCTCGTGCGGCACCTGCTCGGAGGCGCGCGCGGCTTCCAGGAGCTCCGCGCACGCACCGGCATCGCGCCGCGCGTGCTCTCCGCGCGCCTGCGCCGCCTCGTGCAGGAAGGCGTCGTCGAGCCCGTCACCGCCTCGGGTCGGGGCGCCTACGGACTCACCGATCATGGCCGCTCGCTCGAGCCCATCGTCGCGGCGATCGCGCGCTGGTGGGTCCTCCACGCGATGGAGGAGCACGTCGCCGCGCTCGGCTCCTTCACTGAGACCTCGGCCCAGTCCATCCTCGAGTCGCTTCCGTTCCTGCTGCGCGACGACCGCGCGCATGGCGTCGACCTCACCTTCGAGATCCGTCTCAGCGGCACGGGCGGCGGCGTCTGGACGGTCCGCATCGAGAACGGCGCCTGCCTCGTGAGCCCCGGCTTCGCCGAGAGCGCGGACGTCCGGTACACGGCCGACGCGCGCGTGTGGTGCGGCGTCGCCGTGGGCCTGCTCGATCCCCGCAAGGCGCTCGCCGACGGCCTCATGAAGAAGGACGGCGGCCCCGAGGCGCTCGACCGGTACTTCCACCAGATCGCACGACCGCCGACGGACTCCGGCGAGCGGCGCACGCGATCTTCGACCCCTTCCCACCGTTCCAGCCAAAGGAGAACCCCATGATCTCGTTCGGACCCACCGAAGAGCAGGCCGTCGCGCGCGAGGCGCTGCGCGAGTTCGCCGTGAAGGCGATGCGCCCGATCGCTCGCGAGTGCGACGAGGCGTCCGCGATCCCCGAAGCGTTCCTCCAGAGCGCCTGGGAGCTCGGCCTCACGTCCACGCAGATCCCCGAGGTCTTCGGCGGCGCCGGCGAGACGCGCTCCCCGGTGACGAACGCGCTGGTGCTCGAGGAGCTGGCCTACGGCGACGCGTCGCTCGCGCTGGCCGCGGTGGCGCCGTCGCTCTTCGCGAACGCGCTGCTCGATCACGGCACGGACGCGCAGCGCAAGGAGCTCCTGCCGCTCTTCTGCGGTGAGCGCTTCCACGCCGCGTCGCTCGCGCTCGTCGAGCCCTCGCCGGCCTTCGACGTGCTCGGCATGCGCACGAAGGCCGAGCCGAAGGGTGACGGCTTCGTGCTCTCCGGCCGCAAGTCGTTCGTCCCGCTGGGAGACCGCGCGAGCCACTTCCTCGTGGTCGCACGCAGCGGCGCGGGCTTCGGCTTCGAGGCCCTCGACGCCTTCGTCGTGCCGCGCGACGCGCACGGCCTCGTCTTCTCCGAGGTGGAGAAGAACCTCGGGCTGCGGGCGCTGGCGACCACGACGCTGACGCTCGACCGTGTCGAGGTTCCCGGCTCGGCGCGCCTCGGCGGCGAGAAGGGGATCGACGCGCGACGCCTGGTCAACGCCTCGCGGGCCGCGCTCGGGGCCGCGCTCACGGGCCTCGCCCGTGCGGTCACCGAGTACGCGATCCCCTACGCCAAGGACCGGGTGGCGTTCGGCGAGGCCATCGCAAAGAAGCAGGCCATCGCGTTCACGCTCGCGGACATGCGCATCGAGACCGACGCGATGCGCCACCTCGTGTGGAAGGCGGCGAGCCAGCTCGAGCACGGCACGGACGCCACGAAGGCCGCGCAGCTCGCGCGCGACTATGCCGCGGAGGAGTGCATGAAGATCGCGGACAACGGCGTCCAGGTGCTGGGCGGCCACGGCTTCATCCGCGAGCACCCCGTCGAGATGTGGTACCGCAACGCGCGCACGCTCGGCGTGCTCGAAGGCACCGTCACGCTCTAGCCCCGGACCGCGATCGCGCGGCGAGGCCGCGCCCCACGCGCCCGAAGGAGACTCCCATGATCGATTTCGAGCTGACCCAGAAGGACCGCGACATGCTGGCCGCCGTGCGGCGCGAGGCGCTCGTCGCCCGCACGTACGCCCGCCACTACGACGAGAACGAGCACGAGTTCCCGCCCGACCAGCTGCCCGAGGCGAAGGACTTCCCGAACGTCTTCGCCCTCTTCGCCGGCCGCACGGCCGACGACACGGGCATGGGCGTGATGTCCATGCTGATGACCGCGGGCCAGACGTGGGGCGACTACTCGGTGCGCATGCGGCGCGGGAAGGGCGGTCTCGGGAACGCCGCGCTGCGCGCGGCCGGTACGCCGGCGCAGCAGCAGAAGTGGAACGACCTGACGCTCGCGATGGCGATCACCGAGCCCGGCTGCGGCTCGGACCCCTCGGCGGTCCAGATGACGGCGGTCCTCGAGGGCGACGAGTGGGTGCTGAACGGCGAGAAGATCTTCGTCACCACGGGCTGCCGCGCGGAGGGCGTGATCGTCTGGGCGACGATCGACAAGTCCGCCGGCCGCGCGGGCATCAAGTCGTTCCTCGTCGAGAAGGGGACGCCCGGCTTCATCGTCGCCCACAAGGAGAAGAAGCTCGGCATCCGCGCGGACGACACGGCCGCCTACGTGTTCAAGGACTGCCGCATCCCGCGCACCAACCTGCTGGGCGGGGACGAGACCATCCCGAAGCAGGGCTCGGGCGGGTTCCGCGGCGTGATGAAGACCTTCAACATGACACGGCCCGGCGTCGCCGCGATCGGCCTCGGCATCGCCGAGGCGGCGCTCGACTTCACCCGCGACCAGCTCCGTGAGGCGGGGATCGACGTCGAGTACGGCGCCGGCATCGCGGGACAGGCCGCGGTGGTGCGGCGCTTCCAGCGCCTCGAGGCGCTGTTCGAGGCGGCGATGCTCTCCGTGCTGCACTCGGCCTGGCTGTCCGACCACGCGAAGCCGAACAACACCGAGGCGTCGATTGCGAAGGCGAAGGGCGGCTCCGCGGTGCGCGAGATCACCCAGGGCTGCATCGAGATCCTGGGGCCGCTCGGCGTGTCCCGCGAGCACCTGCTCGAGAAGTGGTTCCGCGACGTCCGCATCACGGACATCTACGAGGGCACGGGCCAGATCCAGCGCCTGATCATCGCGCGGGACATCCTCGGGTACTCGAGCGCGGAGCTGAAGTAGCTGGCGGACCGAGCGACGGTCGGAGCGGCGTGCAACCTCCGCTCCGGATCCGGAGCTACGCCGACTCGAGCCGCTCGAGGTACCAGGCCGGGGGAAGCACGGCCAGGAGCATGGCGACCGACGACACCAGCGCGAGCAGCGCCGACGGAACCAGCACGACCAGCGAGGTCGCAATGTTCTGCTCGAGGAGGACGGCCGCGAGGTTCGCGAGCGCGATGCCCGTGCCGCCGAGGCCGTAGATCGCAAAGAGCAGGAAACGATTCGCGACCGCGGGCTCGAGCAGCCCGACGGCCACACGCCGTCGCGCCGTCGTGTAGTGGGAGAAACCTTCGATCGCGCTCCAGGCGAACGCACCTCCGTAGACGAGCTGGCAGGAGAGCAGCCAGCCTCCCGTGGCCACGGCGGAGAGGGTTTCGGGCGACGCCGCAGCGAGTGCGTGCGCGGCGCCCGCGAGACACGCGGGCAGCGTCACGACCGCGAACGCGATCACGGCGCGCGCCCAGGTCACGCCGGGGCGGAACACCTGCTGCGTGAACGCGTAGAAGCAGAGGATCCCGATCTGGGTGAGCAGCTCGGAGCCCACCCAGAGCGGAACGTGGACTTCACCCGCCGCGCCCCCGAACCCCGAGGCGACGCTCAGCGGGGCGCCGACGGTGCCGATCAGAACCGACCCGGTGCCGAGCAGGAGCTCGGGTCGCCGGCGGGCCTTCCAGCCCACCCAGAAGAGCCGCGCTCCGACGATCGTCGTGATCGCGACGTAGAGCAGCAAGCAGAGCTCCGAGAGCAGCTGCACGGGACCCCCGGCAACCTGGATCGGCCGAGGTGTGTGCGAACTTGATGCAAGCGTGCGAGGCCGGTTCCTGTCTTGCACGGGCGAGCGAGTGGCGGGTGGCCACCGGCGCGGAAGCCAGGCTGGGGTCAGGGAAGCGGGTCGATGATCTCCGGGGGGCCGCCCGCCAGCGCGGTCGAGAAGAACTGGAGGATCTGCTGCCGGGCTTCCGTCGCGCGCTGCGGGCAATAGTGGCCTTCCAGCTGGTTCGTCGCGACGCAACTGGGTGTCAGCGAGGGCTCGTACTGGAAGTGGCCCGCCGTACGCGTCGGGCCGATGTTGCCCGAGAGCGGCGCGGGCACCTGCTCCAGCCCGGGGGAGGCGCGCTTCACGCGCTGGACCTGCGGGATGCCCAGCTCCCGCGCCGCCGAGCGGGTGGCGTTGTTCGAGACCACGTGGTCGCCGATGCCCTCGAGCCAGAGCAGGCTCGGCGGCGGCGCGGACGGCGAGATTCCCGCAATGGGCAGCCGCTCCCGATACAGATACCGGGCGAGGAGATGCGGATCCTGCCGGTCCTCGTCGTTCTGCAACGCGGCCAGACCCACGAGCAGCTCGATCGGACGCAGGTCCGGGATTGCCTGCTGCACGAGGCCCAGGACGCCGTAGAAGTCGAGCTGGTGGATCGTGTTCTCGTAGAAGCGCCCGGCGCCGACGATGCTCGCCGCCGCTCTGACCTCGGGCGCGAAGGGCAGGAATCCGAGCGAGTGATGCGCGCCGAAGCTCACGCCCCGGTAGACGATCTTCGAGGTGTCGAGCTCGAGCGCGCCGTCGGGCGCCCCGTCCGGAAGCCAGTCGTGGGCCGCGATCCCCTCGAGCGCCCGCAGGAGCGACTGGAGGTCGGCGTGGGTCTGCAGCTCGAGGAGCGGGATGTGCCCGAACTCGATCAGATGGATCAGGATGCTCGCGGTCTGGGCCGCGGAGTCGTCCCCGTAGCGGCGGTTCGCCGTGTCCTGGATCCCGACGATCGCGTAGCCGGCGTCGTCGAGGAACTCGTTGTTGACGCTCAGGACGTCTTCCTGCGTACCCGGACTCCCGTGCTGGAAGATCGCGATCGGAACCGGCCCGAGGAGCGCCTGGTTCGGCAGCGTCATCGTGAAGGGCACGTCCTCCGACGTTTCGGAGACCGGACGACCGGTGGCGTCGCGGGTGAGATCGCTCATGTCGCCATCGGGCAGATAGCTCGGGAGCGCGAGGGTTCCGCGCACGATGAGCCGGCGCTGGGCGGAGCTCGTGACGCTCGTGACGGTCAGGGCCGGAGGCGGCGCCGCGAGGGCGTTCTCCTTGATCGCGACCATGTCGGATGGATCGCGCAACGTCGAACGCGTGGAGACGCGCAGGACCAGCGCGACGTCGTTCCGGTAGACGGGGACCGCCGGCATGGTCTCGAGGAAGTCCAGCAGCGGCGCGACGGTCGCCCGGACCTTCGCCTCCTCCGGCGTCGCTGCGATGGTGGGCTCGGCCGCGGCGCGATCGAAGAACTCGGAGCGGCCGATCGGGCGCGTGGGATCGCCCGCTGCGAAGAGGCGCTGCGTGACGACCACGGCGTAGCGCCCATGAGCGCGCAGCGTGAGAGCGGGAAACAGGATCAGCGTGTGGTCCGTGCTTCCATCCGGCGCGGGGTCGTCCCGCACCTCGGTGGTGAACGGGACGCGAGCGCCGTAGTCGGGGCTGGCCGGATCCGCGTCGAAGACCGCGATCGGAGAGAAGGGATCCTGCGCCGCGAACTCGTCCGCCGGAAGCAGCGACCTGTCCACGGCGTGGGAGAAGGACAGCACGATCGGTCCGATCGGGCTCCACCCATCCAGCGAGGCCATCGAGGTCGCGATGCCGGCGACGACGTTGTCGCGGAGGTCGCCGAAGGCCGGTCCGTCGAAGGCGATCCGCAGGCCGGTCGGCGAGCCGCCGTCCGCCACCGCCCACCAGTCGTCCGGGAAGGGTGCGAACGACTGGGCGCTCTCCCGGTCGTAGAGCGCCGAGGCCGGACCGGTGGCGGCAGGTTCCGCGACGGTGAACGTCCGCTCCGCGACACCGCTTGCGTCCCGCCAGGCCACGCGACATGCGCCGCCGGGAAGCCGGGGCAGGGGATCGAGGAGGACGCTCCGGCTCCCGACGAGGTAGGCGGCGCGGGGGATCCACTGTCCGCTGCAGGAGAGTCCGAACCCGAAGCCCGCGAGCGTCGCCGCGCTCACGTCCTGCTCGAAGTCGAAGCGGAGCCACGACGTGACGGGAATCGATCCCGACGCGGGTGTGGCGCTCGAGAGCGTGGGCGTCGGAGCGGGCACATCGAAGAACTTCTTGTGCAGGACCGACACTCCGAGACCGGTGGGGTGCGTCACCGCGAGCTCGTGCGTGCCAGGGGCGGGCAGCGGAAGCGTTGCCGTGAGGCCCGAGGGCCCCGGGGTGAAGAGCGGCCGCACGTCCTGCCCGTCGAGGACGATCTGGACGTCACCGGGCGCCACGCCCGCGTCCACGAACACGGTCACCGGGAGGCCCCCGCCTGCGGCGGGCAGGCCGAACTCGGCGACGCGGATGTCGTCGCAGCCGAGGGCGAGAAGGAGGGGGACCAGAAGGAGAGTGGGACGGCATGCGCGCATCCACCCATCATATCCGCACTGACCGAGCGTTTTGATGGCCAATCGGGAAGCCACTTGGGAAGAACGGATGCCCGCTCCCCCACGCGGCACGCCGCGATCGAAGTCGTTCACCTGGTGCCGGCCCCTCGCCGAGCTCGTCCGCTGCGGCGTGCCCGACCTCGAACATCTGGTAGCCTCGCGCGCCCATGAAGGCCATCGTGATCGAGGCGCCCGGCGACGAGCGTGTGCTCCAGCTCGGAGAAGCCCCCGACCCGGTGCTCGGGCCGCGCGATCTGCGCCTCGGGGTCGTTGCCACCGCGGTGAATCGCGCCGACCTCATGCAGCGGCAGGGTCTCTACCCGCCGCCGCCCGGTGCGTCGCCCATCCTCGGCCTCGAGTGCGCCGGCGAAGTGGTCGAGGTCGGCGCCGAGGTGACGGGCTGGAGGGCCGGGGAGCGCGCGATGGCGCTGCTCGCCGGGGGCGGGTACGCGGAGCAGGTGGTCGTGCCCGCAGCCTGCGCGATGCACGTGCCCGAGCGCTTCTCGTGGGAGGAGGCCGCGGCGACGCCCGAGGTCTTCCTCACCGTCTGGCTCAACGTGTTCGAGCTCGGCGCGCTGCCGGAGGGCGGGACCGTTCTCGTGCACGGCGGCGGCAGCGGCATCGGCACGGCCACGCTCCAGCTCGTGCGCGAGGCGGGCGGACGCGTGTTCGTGACGGCGGGGAGCGAGGAGAAGTGCCGGCTGTGCCGGGATCTCGGTGCGACGCTCGCGGTGAACTACAAGACGCAGGACTTCGCCGCCGAAGTGCGCGCGGTGACGAAGGGGCGGGGCGTCGACGTCGTGCTCGACTCGATCGGGGCGCCGTACCTCGCGCAGAACCTCGCGTCGCTCGGGGTGGGCGGCCGCCTCGTGCTGATCGGCCTGATGGGGGGCGCGAAGGCGGAGATCGGCCTTGCCGAGCTCCTCATCCGGCGGCTGCACGTGATCGGCTCGACGCTGCGCAGCCGGTCGGTGGAAGAGAAGGGTGGGATCGTCAGCCGCTTCGAACGCCGCTTCGGAGCCGCGCTCTCCGCAGGTCGGGTGCGTCCGGTGATCGACCGGGTGCTGCCGCTCGCCCAGGCCGCGGACGCACACCGCGCGATGAAGGCCAGCGAGCACTTCGGGAAGATCGTCCTGCGGGTGGCCTGAACCGTCGAGCTCGAGGAGGAAGGGTAGAGACATGGAGCGGACGCTGTCGATCGTGAAGCCGGACGCCTTCGCCAAGGGCGCCGTCGGGGAGATCCTCCGGCGCTTCCAGGCAGACGGCTTGAAGCTCGTGGGCCTGAAGCTGGTCCGCCTCACCGAGGAGCAGGCGCGGGGGTTCTACGCCGTGCACAAGAGCCGGCCCTTCTACGAGTCGCTCGTGAAGTTCATGGTCTCCGGGCCGGTCGTGGTCAGCGTGCTCGAGGGCAAGGACGCGATCGCCCGCAACCGCAGGCTCATGGGCGCGACCGACCCCGCGAAGGCCGAGGCCGGCACGATCCGAAAGGACTTCGGCACCGACATCGAGCGCAATGCCGTCCATGGGTCGGATGCCCCGGACACGGCCCGGGTCGAGATCGCCTATTTCTTCAATGCTTCGGAGATCCAGGGCCCGGTGGAGGCGCTGCCGGGCTAGCCGGGGCTCGGGCGGATCGGGCGGGGGATCAGGCGTAGGCGCGGGCCATGAGCAGGAGCAGTCCGACGTAGGTCAGGACCAGCCAGAGACTCTGATTGCGGAGCGCGCGGGTCACGAGAACCTCCGTTTTTCCCCACATGTCCCTGTTCTCATCGTTCGGAACGGCGTGACACTTTAGTGATAGCACACGTCACGCGTGCGCAAGTGCGCGCGCTCGTGACGTGCGTCACCGCGCTTCGTTCATTCGTCCTGGAAACGGGGCTCGCGCTTCTCGCGCACCGCGGCGATCCCTTCCCGGAGGTCGCGGCTCTCGAAGCATTCGGCCTGGCGCTCGGCCTCGAAGCTGAGCTGGTCCTCGAGCGTCGCGTCCTGGGAGCGCGCGAGCGCGCGCTTCACCCCTCGCACCGCCCGCGGCGCGCTCGTCCCGACCTCCCGGGCGAGCGCGATCGCCTCGTTCAGCACCTCCGCGCGCGGAACGGCCCGGTTGACGAGGCCGACGCGCAGCGCCTCGTCGCCGTCGAAGATCCTCCCCGTGTAGAGCAGCTCGGCGGCGACAGCGGGGCCCACGAGGCGGGGGAGGGTCCAGGTGGCGCCCATGCCGGGATGGATGCCGAGCCGCGTGAAGTTGAGGCCGAGCTTCGCCTCGCGTGCTGCGATGCGCAGGTCGCACGCAAGCGCGACGCACAGTCCGGCGCCGATGGCGGCGCCCTGGATCGCCGCGACGGTCGGGCAGGGCAGGTCGCGCACGGAGAGGAAGAGCTTGTAGAACGCCCGCATCGACTCGCGGTTCGTCCGGCGGGGCGGGCCGCCCGGATCGGACGCCCCGGCCGCGGCGCGCGATCCGATCATCCCGAGGTCGCCGCCCGCGGAGAAGGCGCGGCCCGCGCCCGCGAGCACGACGGCGCGCAGCCCGGAGACCCGGCCGAGCGCAGCGACGTGGTCGGCGAGCGCCTCGCCCATCCCCTGGGTCATGGCGTTCAAGCGCTCGGGGTCGCTGAAGGTGAGAACCGCGAGGTGGGCGTCGCCGTGCAGGTCTTCGCGGGCGAGAGTGACGAGGGGCTCGGGCATGGCCGCGAAGCCTGCCCGAGCCCCCCCTCCCGATCAACCCCGCAAAGGGCGAGGCAGCGACGCGTTCAGTCCGCGGAGCGGCGGAGGAACGTCGGCAGCTCGCGGTCCTCCTCCTTGCCCTTCTCGGCCCCGCTGCGGCGGATGAAGGTCGGCACGTCGAGCTCGTCCTCGAACGGCGACAGCCAGTCCTCCGGCGTCTTCGGCCACTCCTTCTCGGTCTCGGGCGCGCGTGCGGCCTGGGTCGTCGGCGCGGCCGGCGAGGCCACTTCGACGCGCCGCTCCGCCGCGGGCGCCGGCTCGGCCGCGCTCACGGGCTCGCGTCTCAGCGGGCGTACGTTCCCGAAGTCCTCGCCCCGGGTCTCGTGGTCGCGGTCCCGATCGCGGCGCATTCGGCCGTCGTCGAGCCCGGTCGCGATCACGGTGACGCGCAGCTCGCCCGCCGGCACCCGTTCGTCCACCACGGCGCCGAAGATGATGTTCGCATCCTCGTGCGCCGCTTCCTGCACGAGCGTGGCTGCCTCGTTGACCTCGAACAGGGTCATGTCCGTGCTGCCGGTGATGTTGATCAGGACACCACGCGCGCCGTCGATCGACAGGTCCTCGAGCAACGGGCTCGAGATCGCGAACCTGGCGGCCTCCACGGCCCGCGACTCGCCCTGCGCCATGCCCGTGCCCATCAGCGCCATGCCCATCTCGCTCATGATCGTCCGCACGTCGGCGAAGTCGAGATTGATCAGCCCGTGCACGGTGATCAGGTCGGAGATCCCCTTCACGGCGTTCAGGAGCACGTCGTCGGCGAGCTTGAACGCGTCCTTCATCGCCGTCGTCTTGCCCGCGAGCGCGAGCAGGCGGTGGTTCGGGATCGTGATCAGGGTGTCGACCACGCGGTGCAGCTCGTCGAGCCCGCGCTCGGCGTGCTTCGTGCGCACCTTCCCCTCGAAGTGGAAGGGCTTCGTCACCACCGCGACCGTGAGCGCCCCGACCTCGCGCGCCACCTCGGCCACGATCGGCGCCGCTCCGGTGCCCGTGCCCCCGCCCATGCCAGCCGTCACGAACACCATGTCGGTGCCGACGAGCAGGTCGCGCAGGCGGTCGCGCGCCTCGAGCGCGGCCGCCCGGCCCTTGTCGGGATTCGCGCCGCAGCCGAGCCCGCGCGTCGCCTCCGCGCCGAGCTGGAGCTTGATCGCCGCCTTGTTGTGCTGGAGCGCCTGCGCATCCGTGTTCGCGGCGACGAACTCGACGCCCGACAGCCCCCCGTCGATCATCGTGTTGATCGCGTTGCCGCCCCCGCCGCCGACCCCGATGACCTTGATCGAGGCCTGGAGCCGCGAGGCGCCTTCGAACTCCAGCAGGTCCTGGCCGTCGCCGGCCTCGAGCTCGAGCAGGTCGACCGACTTGCGCTCGCCCGCCCCACGCTTCCCGTTGTCACCCTGGTGATCCGACTTGCTGTGGTCTGACATCCCTCTCACCCCCCGGAACGAATCGCTCCGAATCTAACATGATTGACGTGAATTTGTGCGGTTCTTGCACGAAAAGTTGCGAATCCCCGGGCGGCCGAGTCCCCGGCCGCCGCGGCTACTCGAATTCCCCGAAGAACCACTCGCGCATGCGCTGCTTCACGCGTCCGAAGATGCCCTCGTCGCGGATGCGGAAGCGGCTCTGGGTCCGGACGCGGGACTGCGAATGCCCGAACAGCACGAGGCCGACCCCGGTCGCGTACATCGGGCTCCGGACCACGTCCTGCAGGCCGCCCACGTGGATCGGGGCGCCGCGCCGCACGGGCGATTCGAACACCTCCTCCGCGAGATCGTTCAGCCCCTCGAGCGCCGAGCAGCCGCCGGTCAGCACGACGCCCGACGGGATCTTCTCCGCCAGGCCCGACTTGGCGATCTCCTGGCGCGCGAGCGAGAGGATCTCGTCGACCCGCGGCTCGATGATCTCGCACAGGATCTTGCGGGAGACCTCGCGTGGACGGCGACCGCCCACGCTCGGCACCGTGATCACGTCGTCCGTCCGCAGGAAGCGGGCGGCCGCCACCCCGAACTTCTTCTTGATCCGCTCGGCCTCCTCGAACGGCGTGCGCAGCCCGACGGCGATGTCGTTGGAGATGTGGTAGCCGCCGAGCCCGAGGACGGAGGTGTGCTTGATCGACCCATCCGCGAAGACCGCGATGTCGGTGGTGCCGCCGCCGATGTCGATCAGGCACACCCCGAGGTCGCGCTCGTCCTCGGCCAGCACGGCCTCCGCGGAGGCGAGCGGCTCGAGGATGATGTCGATCACGTTGAGGCCGGCCTTGTTCGCGCACTTCACGATGTTCTGGGCGCTCGTCACGGCCGCGGTCACGATGTGGATCTTCGCCTCGAGGCGGACGCCGCTCATGCCGAGCGGCTCGCGGATGCCCTCCTGCTCGTCGATGATGAACTCCTGCGGGATGACGTGGATCACCTCGCGGTCCATCGGGATCGCCACCGCCTTCGCCGCGTCGATCACGCGCTTCACGTCGCTTTCGCGCACCTCCCGGTCCTTCACCGGGACGATCCCGTGCGAGTTGAAGCTGCGGATGTGACCGCCCGCGATCCCGGCATACACCGATGTGATTTCGCAGTCGGCCATGAGCTCCGCTTCTTCGACGGCGCTCTTGATCGAGGCGACGGTGGCGTCGATGTCCACGACCACGCCCTTGCGCAGCCCGCGGGAGGGATGCGTCCCGATTCCGACCACGTCGAGGCCGTTCTCGGTGCGCTCGGCGACGATCACGCCGATCTTGGTGGTTCCAATGTCGAGTCCGACGATCAGGTCTTCCTTCCTTGCCACGGCTCTCTCACCCCCCTGGAGACCGCCGGTGCTAGCCCGCGCGGTCCTCTGGCGGCGGCGACCCGAGGGGCGCCTCCGCGCTTTCGCCCGTCCCGTCCGGGACGGACTGGCCTCGCAGGACCGCCCGGTCCGCGAAGCGGAGATCGATCTCCGCGGCGGTCGAGACCGACGTCCGACCGTCCGCGAGCAGAAGGGAGAGACGGGCGAGCTTGCCGTCGAGGTCGCCGTTGCCCAGGACCACGCGCCCGGGCAGCGCGGCGATGTGCACCGACACCCCGGCCGGATCGCCCGGCCCGGCGAGCCACAGCTTCGTCGTCCGGGTCGCGAGCCCCGCGCGCGCGAGCGCGGCCACCGCGGCGGCGCACTCGGCGAGACGCGCGCTCGGCGCGCCCAGCGGCGGAAGATCCGCCGGGACGATCTCGGGCAGCTCGCTCCATTCGCCCGGGGCGGCGAGGGCGAAGGGCCGGCCCTCCGCGTCCACGAGCACGGGCGGCTCCGCCGCGAGGCGCGCGACCGGCTGGCGCAGCACGACCGACACCAGCACGCGTCCCGGCGGGAGGCGCATCACCCGGGCCTCGCGGATCCAGGGATGCGCGCGCAGGCGGTCCTCCACCTCGCGCGGCGAGACGTCGACGAGCGAGGTACCCGCCGCGAGCCCGGTCGCGGCGACGATCTCGGCCGGAGAGAGGCGGCCGGCGCCCGTCACCGAGATCGAACGGAGGTCGAGGATCTCGTGGTCGAGACGCGCCGCGGCCGGCGCGACCCAGTCCCCGGCATGCGCGGCCACGAGCGCGGCGAGAGCGGCGCCGGTCAGGAGCCCGGCGGCGAGCGTGCTCCGCCCGGGGCGGCGCCGCGGCTCCAGCTCGCAGCGATCGCCCCGTCCGTCGGCGGCCGGGACCGGCGCCTGCCCGTCGAGCACGGAGCGACGCCGGCCTTCGAGGAGACCCTTCACGTCTTCCTCCCCACGATGCGCACCTCGGGCTCGAGCGTGATCCCCGTGGCGTCGCGCACGGCCGCGCGGGCGCGTTCGATCAGGGCGAGCACGTCCGCAGCCTGGGCGCCCCCGCGGTTCACGATGAAGTTCGCGTGGATCGTCGAGATCTCCGCGCCGCCCACGCGCAGCCCCTTCAGCCCGGCCGCTTCGATCAGACGCCCCGCGAAGTCGCCCGGCGGGTTCTTGAATACCGAGCCGCAGGAGGGCACGTCGAGCGGCTGGGTCGCCGCGCGCCGCTCGAGCTGCGGCTCGATCACCGCGCGGACGGCCTCGCTCGTGGAGGGCGTGACGCCGAGCAGCGTCGACAGGATCACCGACCCCGGAGCGAGCCCGCGCAGCGCGCGGTAGGTGAAGCGGAGCGTCTCGCGCGAGAGGTGGCGGATGAAGCTTCCGGTCGGGCTCATCACCTCGATCTCCAGCACGGCGTCCTTGAGCTCGCGCTGGCCGATGCCCGCGTTCATCGCGGTCCAGCCGCCGACCGTGCCGGGGATCCCGGCCCCGAACTCCAGGCCCGCGAGCCCGCGCTCGATGCAGAAGCGCGTGACGCGCGCGTGCGACACGCCGGCTTCGGCGCGCACGGCGCCTCCGGGCCGGTCCTCCAGCCGCCGGAACTGCTTCAGCTGGATGGCGACGCCGTCGACGCCGCCGTCGTGGACCAGCGTGTTGAAGCCCGCGCCGAGCACCCAGTGCGGCACGCGGTGCGTGGCGCAGAGCGCCAGCAGGCGGGCGAGCTCCGGACGGTCGGCAGGCGCGGCGAGCGCATCGGCCGGCCCGCCGATCCGCAGCGCCGTATGGCGCGAGAGCGGCGCGTCGAAGCGCACGCGGTCCTCGAGCAGGTCCTCGAGGGCGCTCCTCACCGCGCGGGTCAGCACGGGACCTCCCCGCCCAGCGCGGCGAGGATCCGTGGACCGGCAGTCGATACGCTGCCCGCACCGAGGGTCACGACCAGGTCGCCGGGGCGCAGCTCGGACGCGAGCTGCTCCGGCACCGCCTCCAGATCGGGCGCGAAGCGGACGTCGCGGTGGCCGTGCGCGCGGATCGCGTCCACGAGCAGGGACGCCTCGATGCCCGGGATCTTGTCCTCGCCGGCGGCGTAGATCTCGCTGACCAGCACGAGGTCGGCGTCGTTGAACGCCGTCGCGAAGTCGTCGAAGAGGTCGCGGGTCCGCGTGTAGCGGTGGGGCTGGAACACGACCACGATCCGGCCCGGGTGCAGACCACGGGCCGCCTCGAGCGTCGCGCGGATCTCGGCCGGGTGGTGGCCGTAATCGTCCACCACGCGCACGCCGCGCGCCTCTCCCCGCGTCTGGAAGCGTCGCTCGATGCCGACGAAGCCGCCCAGCGCCTCCGCCGCGGTCGCGAAGGGCACGTCGAGCTCGAGGGCGACCGCGAGCGTGGCGAGCGCGTTCGACACGTTGTGGCGGCCCGGGATGCGCAGGCGCACGGGGCCGAGCACCTCGCCTCGGCGCCGGACGCGGAACGCCATGCCCGTGCCCTCGACCTCGACCTCGGTCGCGACGAGATCGGCCTGCGACGAGAACCCGTACGTCGTGATCCGGCGGGTCATGCGGGGCAGGATCGCCTGCACACCGGGATGATCGAGGCACAGCACCGTGACGCCCCAGAACGGGACGCTGTTTCCGAACGTCACGAAGGCCTTCGAGAGCTCCTCGTAGCTGCCGTAGTGCTCGAGGTGTTCCGGATCGACGTTCGTGATCACCGCGACGACCGGAGCGAGGCGCAGGAAGGAGCCGTCGCTCTCGTCGGCCTCGGCCACCAGGAAGTCGCCGCGGCCGAGCCGCGCGCCAGTCGGGTCGAGCCCGGACGCGAGCACGCGCCCGCCGATCACGGCCGTGGGGTCGAGCCCGGCGGCGTGGAGCACGTGGGCGATCAGCGAGGTCGTCGTGGTCTTGCCGTGGGTCCCGGCGACGGCGATCCCGTCCTTGAGGCGCATGATCTCGGCCAGCATCTCGGCGCGCGGGATGACCGGGATCTTGCGCCGCTCGGCCTCCACCAGCTCCGGGTTCCCCGGGCGCACGGCGGAGGAGTAGACCACGACGTCGGCGCGGCCGACGTTGTCGGTGCGGTGGCCGACGGCGATCGGCACGCCGAGGGCCCGGAGCCGGGCGATGGTCGCGCCCTCGCGCAGGTCGGAGCCGCTGACGCGGTAGCCCTGGTCGTGGAGCAGCTCGGCGAGACCGCACATGCCGATGCCGCCGACGCCGACGAAGTGTACGTGCTGGATCTTGCGGAACATGCCCCCCCTCTCCTCGTCTCAGGATCGCGCGCCCGCGAGCGCTGCGCACTCCTCCACGATCCGTTCCGCCGCGTCCGGACGCGCCAGCTTCGCCGCGGCGAGCCCCATGGCGTGCAGTCGCCCGGGCTCGGCGAAGAGGCCCCCGAGCGCGTCGACGACACTCGCGGGCGTCAGTGCGCGCGGATCGAGCCGCAGCGCCGCGCCGGCGGCCACGAGCTCCCGCGCGTTGGCGCTCTGCTCGTCGTGGGCCGCGAAGGGGTAGGGCACCAGCAGCGCGGGCAGCCCCGCGAGGGCCAGCTCCGCGACGGTGAGGGCGCCCGAGCGGCAGAGCGCGACGTCCGCCCAGCGGTAGCGCCCGACCATGTCGCGCTCGAAGGCCGTCACCTCGGCGCGCACTCCCGCCGCCGCGTAGGCCGCCGCGACCCGCTCCCGGTCGGCCTCGCCGGTCTGGTGGAAGATCTCGAGACGCTGCGCGCCGAGCCGGGGCGCGGCCCCGATCATCGCGTCGTTGAGCTGCCGCGCGCCCTGGCTGCCGCCGAACACCAGGACGCGAAACGGCGGCTCGGGCGCGCGGCGCGGACCCGCCGCCGCGAAGGCCTCCACGAGCGCGCGGCGCAGGGGGATCCCGAGGCAGCGGATCCGCTCGCCGTCCCCCGCGGCCCCGAACTCGCGTGCTGCCGACTCGAACCCGACGAAGATCCGGCGCGCGAACCGCGCGGCGAGGCGGTTCGACTGGCCGGGCAGCGCATCGGTGTTGACCAGCGCGATCGGGATCCGCAGGACCGCCGCCGCCGCGGTGACGGGTGCGGCCGCGTAGCCGCCCACCGAGACGACGATCGCCGCGCGGAAGCGGCGCAGCTCCCGCGCCGCCGCGAGCACCACGGCCGGGAGCCCGGCGAGCATGCGGGCCCGCGCGAGGGGGCTCTTCCCGAGCAGCTGGCGCGAGGGTAGTGCGGCGAGCTCGAAGCCGGCCTCGGGGACGAGGCGGCGCTCGAGGCCGCGCTGGGACCCGATGAAGAGGACGGCGTCGCCACGTGCGCGGATCCGCTCGCCGAGCGCGAGCGCGGGCGTCACGTGGCCGCCGGTCCCGCCGCCGGCCACCACCCATCGCCGCGCCGCGCGCGCGTCCGTCACGTCTTCAGCAGTCCGCGCCGGCCCGCGCCGGCGATCGCCGGAGGGATCGGCGCCGCTTCGCGGCGGGCGATCCCGAGCAGCAGGCCGAGCGCCGTGAAGCACGCGAGCGTGGAGCTGCGTCCGTAGGACAGGAACGGCATCGCGAGCCCCTTGGTCGGGAGGAGGCCCATCACGACTGCTGCGTTCACCGCCGCCGGCAGCGTGAGGAAGAGGGTCGTCGCGAACGCCACGAGCAGCGAGAACCGGTCACGCGCGCGGCGCGCGACGCGCAGGCCCCCGAGCAGGAGCGCCGCGAACGCCCCGATCACGACGAGCACGCCCACGAGACCGAGCTCTTCGGCGACGCTCGAGAGGATGAAGTCGGTGTGCGCCTCGGGGAGGTAGTCGAGCTTCTGGCGGCCGGCCCCGATACCGACGCCGAACACCTGGCCGCGACCGAACGCCACGAAGGACTGCACCAGCTGATAGCCCTCCGCGCCGGAGGTCTCCCACGGCCGCAGGAAGGCGGTGATCCGCGCCGCGGCGTAGGGATGGGTCGCGACGTAGGCAGCGAAGCCCGCGATCCCCACGCCCGCCGGCACGATGAAGAGCCGCAGGGGAGCGCCCGCCGCGAAGAAGATCGCGCCCGTGAGCCCGAGCACGACGACCGCGTTGCCCATGTCGGGCTGGCGCAGGAGGATCGCCGCGGGCACGCCGGCGAGCGCGAGGGGCAGCGCGAGATTCCGCAGCGCGAACGCGGACTGGCCCTCGCGCTGGGTGAGGACGTGCGCGACCGCGAAGAGCGTCGCGAGCTTCGCCAGCTCGACCGGCTCGAAGGTCATGCCTCCGCCGAGCGCGAGCCAGCGCCGGGCGCCGTTCACCTTCACTCCGATCACGAGCGTCAGCCCGAGCAGGGCCACCGACACCGCCCACCCCGGCAGGGCGAGCCGCCGCCAGGTCGACAGCGGCACCCGGTAGGCGATCGCAGCGCACACCACGCCCGCGGCGATCCCGCCGAGGTGGCGCACGAAGTGGCCCGGCAGCGTGCCCGCCTCCGCGAGCGGCGCGGTGATGCTGTAGATCATCACGACACCGATGCAGGTCAGGATGACGGAGGCGGAGATCAGGCTGCCGTCGCCGTGCTGGGGAGCCGGCTCGCGGGGGCGCTCCTCCGCGGCGCGGCGTCGCTCGTCGGCCGCCCGGCGCCGGTCCTCCGCCGCCCGTCGCCGCGCCGGGTCCCGCGGCGCTCCGCCCGGGAGCGACAGCGTTCCCGGAGCCCTCATCGCCCCTCCTCCAGCTCCGGCAGCGCGTGCACGGCGGCCCGGAACCGCTCCCCCCGATCCTCGTAGCTGCGGAACTGGTCGAAGCTCGCGCACGCGGGCGACAGGAGGACGACGTCGCCGAGGTGCGCTACGGACGCAGCTCGCGCGACGGCGGCCTCGAGCGACGGCTCGAGATACACCGGGACGTGCCCCTCGAGCGACGCCGCGAGCTTGGCCGCGGCCTCGCCGATCAGCACTGCGGCGCGCATGCGCTTCTCCGCGACTCGTCCGAGCGGCTCGAAGTCGAGACCCTTGTCCTTGCCGCCGCCGATCCACACGATCGGCTCGGCGAAGCTCTCGAGGGAGCGCAGCGCTGCGCCGACGTTCGTGCCCTTCGAGTCGTTCACGAACGCCACCCCGCCGCGGCGGCGCACGAGCTCGGTGCGGTGAGGCAGGCCTTCGAACGCGGGCAGGACGCGCTGGGCCACGCGCGGATCGACGCCGAGCGCGGCCACGGCGAGCAGCGCCGCGAGCACGTTCTCGAGGTTGTGCGTCCCCTCGAGCCGGAGGCCGTCGAGCGGGATGCGCGCGGAGGCGTCGCCTCCGCGCAGGAGCGCCGCGCCGGCGTCGAGCGTCGCCTCGCAGCGCGCGCCAGACACGAGCGAGAAGCGGCGCACGCGCCCGCGGGCACGTCCCGCCAGCGCCGCGACGACGGCGTCGTCGGCGGACAGCACCGCGGCGTCGTCCAGGCGCTGGTTCGCCAGGATGCGCGCCTTCGCCTCGATGTAGGCCTCGAAGCTGCCGTGGCGGTCGAGGTGGTCGGGCGTGATGTTCAGGATCACCGCCACGCGCGGCCGGAAGGACGCGGTCGTCTCGAGCTGGAAGCTCGAGACCTCGAGCACCGCGGCGTCGAGCGGGCGGCCGACGAGGCCGAGCGCGGGCGCGCCGATGTTGCCCGCCGCTTCGGCGCGCAGGCCTGCGCCGCGCAGCAGCGCCTCCACCAGCCGCGTCGTGGTTGACTTCCCGTTCGTGCCGGTGATCGCGACGATCGGCAGCCTCGGCGGCAGCGCTCGCCAGGCGAGCTCGACGTCGCCGAAGACGCGGGCCGCGCCTCGGTAGCGGGCGGCCGGGACGCCCGGGCTCGGCACGACGAGATCGAAGCCGGCAGGGTCGGGGAGGGCGGCTCCGGCGACGACCTCGACGTCCCGCGCCAGGTCTCCGAGGTCGCCCAGCGCGTCCAGGGGGCGCTCGTCCGCGGCGGTGACGCGCGCGCCGCGATCCGCGCAGAAGCGCGCAGCGCTGCGCCCCGAGAGGCCGAGCCCGAGCACGAGGACGCGCTGTCCCCGGAGCTCCTCCATCAGCGCAGCTTCAGCGAGGAGAGGGCGACGAGCGCGAGGATGATCGAGATGATCCAGAAACGGACCACGATCTTCTGCTCGGCCCAGCCCAGCTTCTCGTAGTGATGGTGGATCGGCGCCATCAGGAAGACGCGCTTGCCGGTCAGCTTGAACGACGCGACCTGGATCATGACGGAGAGCCCCTCGACCACGAAGACCCCGCCGACCACCGCGAGCAGGATCTCCTGGCGGATCAGCACGGCGATCGTCCCGAGCGCGCCGCCGAGGGCGAGCGAGCCGACGTCGCCCATGAAGAGCTGTGCGGGATAGGTGTTGAACCAGAGGAACCCGAGGCCGCCGCCGACGAGGGCGCCGCAGAAGATGGCGAGCTGGCCGCTGCCCGGCACCGACTTGATCTGGAGGTACTCGGCGATCCCGGTGTGGCCGGCGGCGTAGGAGAGCACGAGGAAGGTTCCGGCGGTGATCATCACGGGACCGATGGCGAGCCCGTCGAGGCCGTCGGTCAGGTTCACGCAGTTGCTGGCGCCGACGATCACGAACGCCGCGAGCGGCACGTACAGGATGCCGAGGTGCGGCGTGAAGTTCTTGAAGAACGGCACGCTGAGCTCGTTGTCGAAGCTGGGATCGGTGTAGATCGCGAGCGCCACGCCGAACGCGAGCAGGAACTGCCAGAAGAGCTTGGCGCGGGCGGAGATCCCGTCGCTCTTCCGTTGCTTCACCTTGCGGTAGTCGTCCACGAATCCCAGCAGCCCGTAGCCGACCGTGAGACCCACCACGATCCAGGTCATCCGGTTGCGGAGGTCGCTCCAGAGCAAAACCGCGCTGAGGAGGGACAGCAGGATGAGGAGACCGCCCATCGTGGGCGTTCCGGCCTTCGACTGGTGCGCGGGGCCCACTTCGCGGATCGGCTGCCCGACGCGCAGCTGCGAGAGCGCCCGGATGAGCGCCGGCCCGACGAGGAAGGAGATGAAGAGCGCAGTCAGCGTCGCCGCGGCGGTGCGGAACGTGATGTAGCGGACGACGTTGAAGACGCTGAACTCGGTCGCCAGTGGATAGAGCAGGTGGTAGAGCACTAGATCCCCTCCGCCGCCGCGCCGGGCAGCGCTCGTGCGACGAGCGCGTCGACGACACGCTCCATCTGCATCGAGCGCGAGCCCTTGACGAGGATCCAGTCGTTGCCCTGGAGCGCGTCGCGGAGCCTTTCGCTCGCGTCGAGGTGGTCGCGGCAGACGCGGACCCGCGTGTCGGCCATGCCCGCGGCCCGCGCGCCCTCCGCCGTCTCCTTGGCGTGCGCGCCGAGGGTGAGCAGGTAGTCGATGCCGAGCTCCGCCACGAGCCGTCCCGTCGCACGATGCGCGTCCGGCGCGGTGGCCCCGAGCTCGCCCATGTCGCCCAGCACCGCGAAGCCCCGCGCCTGCCCCTTCAGCTCGGACAGGCTGCGGAGGGCGACCTCCATCGACTGCGGGTTCGCGTTGTAGGTGTCGTTGATCAGGATCACGTTGCGCGGCAGCTCGACGCGCTCCATGCGGCCGCCGATCGGGCGGTAGCGTCCGAGGCCGGCGCCCACGTCCGCGAGCGTCGCACCCGCAGCGAGCGCGGCCGCTGCGGCGGCCAGCGAGTTGATGATCGTGGTCTCGCCGAGGCCCGCGACGTGCACGGCGATCGTTCCCTGCGGCGTCACCACGTCGAGCGCGAAGCCGCGGTCGCCGAGCGACGTGACGTGCTCGGCGCGCACGTCGCCCCCGCGGCCGAACGTGACGACCCGTGCCCGCGTGCGCGCACGCTGCGCGAGCACCCGCGCGTCCTCGGCGTTGAGCACGGCCGTGGCGTCGGGCGCGAGCGCCGCGACGAGATCGCCCTTCTCGAGCGCGATCTCTTCCTGCGAGCCGAGGTTCTCGATGTGGGCCGTGCCGACGTTCGTGAGGAGGCCCACCGTGGGACGCGCGATCGCGGCGAGCGGCGCGATCTCGCCGCGATGGTTCATTCCCATCTCGATGACCAGGGCGCGGTGCTCGGCCTCGCGGCGCAGGAGGGTCAGGGGGACGCCGAACTGATTGTTCAGGTTGCCCTGCGTCTTGAGGCACGGGCCTGCAACCGAAAGGATCGCGGCGCACATCTCCTTCGTGGTCGTCTTCCCGTTGCTGCCGGTCAGGCCGACGACGGGCCCAGCGAACCCGGCGCGATGTCCGCGCCCGAGGGCGCCGAGCGCGGCCGTCGTGTCGTCGACCTCCACGACGGTGACGAGGCTGTCGGGCGCGAGCAGGGGCGGCGCCACCGCGCCACCCCGTTCGACGAGCAGCGCCGAAGCGCCGCGCGCCGCAGCGGCTTCGAGGAACGCGTGCGCGTCGTGACGCGGCCCGCGGATGGCGACGAACAGCTCGCCGGCGCCGACGGCGCGCGAATCGATCGACGCGCCGCGCAGCACGGCGTCGGGGCCGCCCGAGCGCAGTCGTCCGCCCGTCCACCTCAGCACGTCGGAGACGCGGAACGGGACGCTCATGCGGCGCCCCGCCGCGCGAGTGCGCGGCGCGCCTCGTCCCGGTCGTCGAACGGCAGCCGCTCGCGGCCGACGATCTGGTAGTCCTCGTGCCCCTTGCCCGCGATCACGACCGTGTCGTCGGGGCCGGCGACCGAGAGCGCGAGCTCGATCGCTGCGCGCCGGTCGGGGACCACGGCGTACGACCGCTCGGTGGAGCCGAGCGCGACCGGACCGACCCGCCGCAGACCGTAAAGGCCAGCTTCGACGTCCGCGAGGATGGCGAGCGGGTCCTCGGTACGAGGGTTGTCGCTCGTCGCGACTGCGCGATCGCTGAAGCGCGCGACCGCCTCCGCCATGAGAGGGCGCTTCGCGCGATCGCGGTCGCCGCCGCACCCGAACACAGTGACGAGCCGGCCTTGCGCCAGCGGACGCACGGTGCGCAGCAGCTTCTCCACCGCGTCCGGGGTGTGCGCGTAGTCCACGAGCACGGTCGGGGCCCCCGGGACGTCCGCACCGACGCGCTCCACGCGGCCCGGGACCTGCGGGACGGCTCCGATCCCCGCGACGATGTGCTCGGAGGAAATGCCGAGCGCTGCCGCGATCCCGATCGCCACGAGCATGTTCTCGAGGTTGAAGTCGCCGACGAGCGGAAGCCGGAGCGCGAGAGGCGCAGCGTCGGGCGCGCCCGGCAGCTTCACCCGGGCGGTCGTGCCGTCGAGCGCGACGTCCGCTGCGACGAGAGACACGTCCGCGCCGCGCGCCGGATCCCGCGACGTCGTGAGGACGCGCACGCCGGCCGCGCGCGCGACCTCGACGAAGCTCTCCGCCCACGGATCGTCGAGATGGATCACCGCGGCGCCGCCGGGAGCGATGTGCCGCGCGAAGAGCAGCGCCTTCGCGTCGCGGTAGGCCTCCATCGTGCCGTGGAAGTCCAGGTGGTCCTGGGTCAGGTTCGTGATGGCGCCCACCGCGAAGCGGCAGCCGTCCACCCGCCCGAGGGCCAGCCCGTGCGAGGAGACCTCCATGGCGACGGCGTCGACGCCCTTCGTGCGCATCGCGCGCAGCAGACGCTGGAGGTCGAGGCTCTCGGGCGTGGTGTTGATGGCGCGGTGTCGCTCTCGCGCGTAGCGGACTTCGACCGTGCCGATCACGCCGACCTCTCGCCCGGCCTGCCGGAGCATCGACTCCACGAGATACGTCGTGCTGGTCTTGCCGTTCGTTCCGGTCACACCGACGAGGGTCAGCTCGGAGGACGGGTCGCCGAAGAACCGGGCCGAGAGCGGGGCGAGCGCGCGGCGCGTGTCGCGCACGACGACGGCCGGACGCCCCCCGAGGTCCACGCCCTCGGGCACCGCCTCGACGACGAAGGCGACCGCACCGAGGCGAGCCGCGCCGCCGAGATGGTGATGCCCGTCGGCGAGGGCGCCCCGCAGCGCCACGAAGAGATCGCCCGGCGCGACCGCGCGGGAGTCGATCGCGAGGCCGCGGATCACGGGATCGTCGGCCGCGTCGGCGGCCCGCACCGACACGGGCGCGAGGGCGGGAGGCAGCGCAGAGAGCAGCTGGGAGAGGCGCATCGGACGACCTAGGCGCCGGGATCGAAGCGCACGCGGACGCGCTTCTCGCCGCGGGTGAGGATCGTGCCCGGGCCCGGGTCCTGCGACACGGCGCGGCCCCGGCCCTCGACTTCGATCTGCACGCGCGCCCCGGCCGCGGCCCTCTGCACCTCGGCCACGGTCAGCCCCTGGAAGTCCGGAAGGAACACGCGATCCCCGTCCCGGACGAACATCGCATCGCTGGCCTCCGCGACCGAAAGGGACTCGTCGACCGACGGGACCGGCGGCGGCGGCGCTGCGGGGCCTGCCAGCGGCTTGCCGTCCGCGACCAGCGTCGGGGGCGCGACCGCGACGCCGAGACGGGCCAGCTGCGCGGTGGCGACCTCTGCGAAGAGCGGCGCCGCCACGGCACCCCCCGTGTGCAAGATGCCCTTCGGCTCGTCGAGCGCGGTCACGATCACCAGACGGGGGTCGTCGATCGGCGCGATCCCGGTGAACCAGGCAAGGTAGCGGTTCGTGGCGTAGCGGCCCGTCGCAGCGTCGATCTTCTGGGCGGTGCCGGTCTTGCCTCCGACCCGCACACCCGCCACCTCGGCGCGCTTGCCGGTGCCCTCGGGTCCGACGACGCCCTCCATCATCGCGAGCACCTTCGCGGCCGTCTCGGGACGGATCACGCGCCGCACCTCGGGCGCGCGCGGCGCCTCCCACTCGCCACCCGGGGCGCGGCGGCGCGCGACGAGGTGCGGCGCGATCCAGACGCCGCCGTTCGCGAGCGCCGCCGTCGCGGCAGCGAGCTGGACGGGCGTCACGTTCACGCCCTGGCCGAACGCGATGTTCGCGTGGTCGACGGGACGCCAGCTCTTCCACGAGCGCAAGAGGCCCGACGATTCGTTCGGAAAGCCGCTCCCGGTGACGGCGCCGAACCCGAAGCGGCGGAGCGCGTCGAAGTGCGCGGACGGGCCGAGGCGGTACGCGATCTTCGTCGCTCCGATGTTGCTCGAGACGCGTACGACCCCCGCGACGTCGAGCAGATCGTGCGGATGCGAGTCTCGGATCGTCTTGCCGGGGACGCGGAAGCTTCCATGCTCGCAATCGAAGACGTCCGTCGGGGTGATCACATTCGCTTCGAGCGCCGCGGCCACGAGGAAGAGCTTGAACGTCGAGCCCGGCTCGAAGGCGTCGAGGAAGGAACGCGCGCGCGTGTCGGGGAAGGAGAGCTCGCGGAAGGCGTTCGGATCGAAGGACGGGCGCTCCGCCAGCGCCAGGATCTCCCCGGTCCGCGGGTCGAGCGATACGACGAAGCCGGCCTTCGCGCCGCTCGAGGCCATGGCCCGATCGAGGGCGAGCTCGGCGTCGGCCTGGAGCGCGGCGTCCAGGGTGAGGGCGACGTCGCCGCCCGATGCGGCGTCGTGGCCGGGCGCCACCGTCGAGAGCAGGAGCCCGCGTCCGTCGCGCTCCACCGGGAAGCTGCGCGGTGTGCCCCGGAGCCAGTCGTCCTCCATCTGCTCGACGCCGCGCACGCCCGTGCCGTCGATGTTCGTGAAGCCGAGCGCGTGCGATCCGAGGTCGCGGTAGGGGTACACGCGGCGCGGCTCGAATACGATGCCGATGCCGGGGAGGCCGAGCCCCCGCACCCGCTCGGCAGCCGCGTCCGAGACCCAACGCGCGAGATAGACGAAGCGGGTCTTGCGCTCGAGGCGCGCTCCGATGCGCTTCGCGTCTGCGCCGAGGATGCCGGCGATCTCGCGTGCGGCCGCGCGCCGGTCGGCCACGTCGCCAGGCAGCGCATAGATCGAAGGCGCCGGGACCGTGACGGCGAGCTCGGCGCCGGTCCGGTCGACGATCGTGCCGCGCTCCGGAGGGAGCCGGAGCTCGGTGCGCGCCTGACGGTCCGCCCGGTCCCCGCCGCGCTCGTCGAAGACGGCCAGGTGCGCGGCGCGTGCGGCGAGCACCCCGAAGAGGCAGAGACCGAGGAACCGTGCGACGGCGATGCGGACGCTCGCGCCGCGCAGGTCCGGGGCTCTCACGGGCGACCCGGGGCGTCCGTGGCGCGGAGGTCGATCAGGCGCGCGGGGCGTGCATAGCCCTGGCGCGCGGCGACCTCGGCCAGGCGCTTTGGGTCGCGGAGCTGCCGGACGGCGACGATCAGCTCGCGCCGCGTCTCGTCGAGGGCGTGCTCCTCCCGCGTCGCCTCCGCGAGGCGATAGCGGAGCTGCGTGAGCTGGACGCGGAGCCCCGCGAGCAGGAGCAGGGCGAGCGCGCCGCCGACGAGCGCGGCGTGGACCCAGCGCCGGTCGCGCGGCGCGCGCTGCGCGGGCCCCCGGACGTCGCGGCCGATCAGTGCGAGCGTCCGCCGGGGTGCTGCGCCGCCTTCGGCGCGCGGCACGCGCGGAAGGCGCGGGGCGGGCGGGGCCGCGGTCGTCACGCGGCCTCCCCGATGCGTTCGGCGACGCGCAGCCGGGCGGAGCGCGCGCGCGGGTTGGCGCGGATCTCGTCGTCGCCGGCCACGATCGGCCGGCGCGTCAGCACGCGCACGCGGGGAACGCGCCCGCAGACGCAGACGGGGACGCGCGGGGGACAGACACAGCCACGCTCCTCCCCGCGCAGCCGCTCCTTCACGACGCGGTCCTCGAGCGAGTGGTAGGCGATCACGGCGACGCGGCCGCCGGGGCGGAGCGCATCGAGCGCGGCATCGAGACCGTCGGTCAGGGCGCCCAGCTCGTCGTTCAACGCGATGCGGAGCGCCTGGAACACGAGCGTCGCGGGGTGGTGTCGGCGACCGCCCCCCACGCGTGCTTCTCGCACCACTGCAATCAGGTCGCCGGCGGTGCGAAGCGGGGCGCGGCGCCTCTTCTCCACGATCGTGCGCGCGAGCCGCGGCGCGCCCGGGAGCTCCCCGTACTCCCGGAACCAGCGCTCGAGCTCGGGAGCCGAGGCCGTGCGCAGGAGATCCGCCGCGGTCGCGTCGGTTCGACGATCCATGCGCATGTCCAGCGGACTCATCCCTGCCGTGTCCTCGGAGAACCGGAACCCTCGCTCCGCGGAATCGAGGTGACGAGAGGACACCCCGAGGTCGAGGAGCAGACCATCGATCGCTGCGATGCCGAGGTCGGAGAGCACGGGGCGGAGCTCGCGGAACGAGGCGCGCACCAACGTCACCCGCGGATCCCCCGGGTGGCCGAGCCTGCGGCCCGCTTCGGCGAGCGCCTCGTCGTCCACGTCGAGACCGACGAGACGTCCGCTCGGGCCGATCCGCTCGAGGAGCGCGGCCGCGTGGCCGCCGCCTCCGACGGTGCCGTCCACCACGACGTCCCCCGGCTCGAGCCCGAGGAGGGCGACGCTCTCCTCGAGCAACACGGGCCGGTGTTGGTACGGGCTCTGCTGCAAGACTTGGGGTGCCCCGGAGCACAGTCCTCGGGAACGGATCATGCCCCCCAACACTCACCGCCCGCCGTGGGCCGTGCTCCGGGGACACCCCAACCTCTCACCCGGAGGCGATCGTCTCGCCTCCGGCCCCCCAACCATGAACCCCTACAAGCCGAACTGACGGACGGCGGCCGACAGCTCGCCGATCCGCATCTTCGTGTGCGCCAGGTCGTGATCGAACCGCGTCTTGTCCCACAGCTCGACCCGCTTCCCCACCCCGGCGATCGTCACATCGTGATCCAGCCCCGCGTGCTCCCTCAGCCACGACGGCACCAGGATCCGACCCTGAGCGTCGATCGGGCATTCCTGCGCGCCCGACACCATGAACCGCTGTAGCGCCTGCACGTCGGGCTGCGTCGACGAGGCTTCCGCCAGCTGACGCTCGAGCTCGACCCAACCCTCGTAGGGGTAGAGCGCGGCGCACTCCGGCAGGTTGGTCAGGATCGGCGGCTTCTCGCTGAGCCGCCTCAGCTCGTCCCGGAACGCGACCGGGACGCTCACTCGACCCTTGGTGTCGATCGTGTGCGTGAATCGGCCGCGAAACATCGTTAGGATCCCACCGCGTCGGGTACGAGGTCAGCTGCGAGGATTGGATGCCCTGGGTTCCCACTTTGTCCCACAATCCTCCACTGAATGGCCTTGTACTCCCACCGAATCCCCGCGTCAACCGAATTTTCGAGAAATTCTTTGGGAGCGGCGCGCACTTGCGTGCGATCCGGCATGCATACAAGATCTGGTGTTGCGGTCCGGCCCCAGCACCAGATCCGGGGGCGAAGGAACGGAGAAGAGGCCGCTACGCGGCGCCGAGATCGGGGTAGAAGCGGCGGTGCACGGCGGCGACCTGTCCCACCACGGAGCGAAGCGCGCTTCCGGGAGGCGCATCGGGCGCGCGGGAAACGGCCTCGGGCGTCGGCGCGAGCAGCTCGTCGAGCACGGCCGCCGTGCCCTCGCGCAGGCCCGACGCGGCATAGCCGCCTTCGAGGAGCAGGACCAGGCGCCCGCCGCAGAGGTCGTCGGCGAGGGCGCGCACGACGCGGGCCGCCTCGCGGAAGCCGGCGCCCGTCACCTCGAGCGACGCCAGCGGATCGTCGCGGTGAGCGTCGAAGCCGCACGACACGAGGATCAGGTCCGGCCGGAAGCGCTCGGTCACGGGCACGAGCAGCCGGCGGAGCGACCCGACCAGCTCGACGTCCCCGCAGCCCGCCGGCATCGGCACGTTCACGGTCGCGCCGACGCCGCGCCCGCGTCCCGCTTCGATCGCGTCGCCCGTGCCCGGGTAGTACGGGAACTGGTGCGTCGAGAAGTACAGCACCGATGGGTCGTCTTCGAAGATGTGTTGCGTGCCGTTCCCGTGGTGCACGTCCCAGTCGAGGATCAGCACCTTGTCGAGCCGCTCGTCGGCCTGGAGCGCGCGCGCCACCACCGCCGCGTTGTTGAGCAGGCAGAAGCCCATCGCGCGATCGGCCTCGGCGTGGTGCCCGGGCGGCCGCAGCGCCGCGAAGCCCGCATCCGCATCCCCGCGCGCGACGGCGCGGCCGAGGTCGATGGCGCTCCCGGCGGCGAGCCGCGCCACCTCGAAGCTCGCGGGCGAGACGAAGGTGTCGGGGTCGAGGTGCGCGGGCGCGCGGCGCGCGGCCTCCGCGACGCGCGCGAGATGGGATCGCCCGTGGACGCGCAGGAGCTCGTCCTCCTCGGCCGCTCGCGCCGGGAGCGGGGTGAGCTCGCCCGCGCGCGCGGCCAGCGCGGCGCCGACGGCCGTGAGACGCTCGGCGCGCTCGGGGTGTCCGGGGGGCTCACGGTGCTCGCGAAAACGCGGGTCCTCGACGACTGCGACACGGCGGGTGGCGGCCCCGGAGGACATCGGGGACGATGGTATCCGACGGGCTCGCACGCATCGACGCGAGCCGAGCGCGGCGACACGCCAGGGTCGTCGCCGCGAGCCCGACGGAGCCACGGTTGGACACGCCGGCCCGGATCGCGATCACCGGCCTCGGGAGCTGGATCGGCGCGCACCTCGCGGAGAGGCTGCTCGCGCGTCCGAACGGTCCGGTCATCGTCGGCATCGACGTCCGCCGTCCGTACCGGCTCGAGGGCCGGATCCGCTTCCACCGCGTCGATCTCACCGACCCCACGGCCGACGGCCGCCTGGCCGAGGTGCTCGAGCGCGAGCGCGTCGATGCGTTCGTGCACACCGCGTTCCGCCGCGAGCCCACCCCCGACGTCGAGAACGACCACGAGCTCGAGACCCTCGGAAGCCTGCACGTGCTGCACGCCTGCTCCGCCGCGAAGGTCCGGCGCTTCGTGCTGGCGTCGAGCACGATGCTGTACGGACCCTGGCCCGACAATCCGAACTTCCTGACGGAAGGACACCCGCTGCGCGGGCATCCCGACGCGCACTCCGTGCAGAACCGCGTCGAGGTGGAGTCGCTGCTGGCGAGCTGGGCGCCGAGGCACCCGGGCACCGAGGTCACCGTGCTGCGGCCCTGCTGGATCATGGGGCCCACGTACTGGGACCACGTCGTGCGGCTGTTCTCGCGGCCGGTCGTCACGACGCTCCTCGGCTACGACCCGCTGCTCCAGTTCGTCCACGAGGAGGACGTCCTGCGCGCGTTCGAGGCGGCTACGCTCGGCAGACACTATGGCGTGTATAATGTCGTGGGCCGCGGCGTGCTCCCGCTCTCCACGGTGATCGCGCTCGCCGGGAAGCGCGAGCTCCCGCTCCCGGTGCCCCTCTTGTACCGGATGCTGCACTATCCCTCTCAGGGGCGCAGCGGCGACCCGCCCGCGGGCTTCTACGACTACCTCCGCTACCTCTGGGTCGCCGATGGCGAGCGGGGCTGGGACGCGTTCGGGGAGCCGGTGTACAGCACGCGCGAGGCGTGGATCTCGTTCGTGTCGGCGCGCCGGCTGCGGCGTTACCGGTGAGCGGAGGAGACTTGCCGACGGGCGGGGACGAGCGCGCGGATCGCGACGAGCTGTGGCGGGCGCTGGACTCGCTGCGCGCGAACATCCGCTCGCGCCTGCCGGGAGCGCCGGTCTCGTCCCTGGACGCGACGCCCGGCATCGACTGGATGGGGCTCTTCGACGAGCTCCGGCGACGCGCCAACAGCTTCGGCATGGCCGAACGCTCCGGTGAGGTCGACGAGTTCGGCATGGACGAGCTCGTGGTCGGCAAGGCCGAGCCGCTCCTCGACTTTCTGATGGATCGCTGGTGGCGCGTCGAGGTGACGGGCGCAGACGGCGTTCCTGACACCGGTGGGTGTCTACTCGTCGCGAACGGGTCGGGGCTCCTGCCGTGGGATGGCTTGATGATCGCGCACGCGCTCGGGCGCGGGCGCAGCCGCGCCGAGCGCCCGCGCTTCCTCGTCGCAGACTGGCTGATCACGCTCCCCTTCGTCCAGGCCACGCTGGCGCAGCTGGGCGGCGTACGCGCGTGCCGTGAGAACGCGGAGCGTCTCCTCCGTCGGGGCAGGCGCGTGATCGCGTTCCCGGAAGGCGTGAAGGGCGCGGCGAAGGTGTTCCGGGAGCGCTACCGCCTGAAGCGCTTCGGTCGCGGCGGCGTCGTCCGCGTTGCGCTCGAGAACGGGGTGCCGCTCGTACCCGTGGCCGTGGTCGGCGCGGAGGAGGCGCATCCGATCCTGTTCAAGGTGGAGACGCTCGCGCGCGTGGTCGGGCTCCCGTTCCTGCCCATCACGCCGACGTTCCCCGCGCTGGGCCCGCTCGGGCTGGTGCCGCTGCCCTCGAAGTGGGCGATCCGGTTCGGGGAGCCGCTGGCGCTCGACCATCTCGGGAGCGAGGCGGCCGACGACGAGCTGCTGGTCTCGCGCCTCACGGAAGAGCTGCGCGCGCGCATCCAGGCCATGGTCGATCAGGGGATCCACGCCCGGCCGTCGGTCTGGCGGTAGACGCAGGACGCGGATTCAGGAGCCGGAGGAGCCGCTCTCGGGAGTGCGCGGCGGTGCTGGAGCCGCGCGCCGCGTCTCCTGCACTGCCTCGAGGGTGCTCGCGACGCGCTCGAGGTTCTTGTTCAGCAGCTCGAGATCCGAGCGTCGCGGCAGGTCGAGGAGCCGCAGCACCCGCTCGAGCGCGCCCTGCAGCATCCGCTCGAAGTCCGGCGCGGCATAGGCGATCCAATCGCCCAGCTTGTTCGCGCCGCCCGCCTCGCGCTCGCGCGTGCCGATGATGCGACGCACGTTGCGCTGGATTCCCTCCAGCCCGTCCGTTGCTTCGCCCACGCCCTTGCGGAGCGCGCTGTACAAAACGTCGCCGCCGCGCTGGATCAGCTCGGAGAGCAGCGTTCCGGGCACGGTGCGATTGGTGCGCTCGCTGTCCACCAGGATCTGCGACAGCGTGACCGACGTGATGTCCTCGCCAGTCTCGTTGTCCATGACGCGGACCTCGCGGCCCGCCTCGATCAGCTCCGCGATGCCCTTGAGCGTGATGTAGCGACTCGTCTGTGTGTTATAGAGCTTGCGGTTCGCATAACGCTTGATGAGGATCGCCATGGGGGCTCGCTCGCGGGCTGGTGGTACACGCAGACGATTCGCTTCGCCGCGCAACCTAGCACAGCGCTGCGGGGGGTCATCCCTCGAGCGGAACGCGTTGCAGCGCGCCGCGGCGCCGTGGCCCCGCAGGCCGCCCCGCTGCGCGCCGCGCAGCGGGCGCGCCGTGGGGGCGCGCCTTCGAAGCCGGCGGGCGCCGCACGCCGAGCTCCCACAGCATCTCGCGTAGGCCGAGCCACGCGCGCAAGACCGCGCGCGCGTCGGGATCCTCCGCGGCCCGCTGCTCCCAGCGCGAGATCTCGGCGTCGAGCGCGTCGGCGATCGCACCGACCAGCGGACCGCTGGCGTCGTCGCCGAGCGCGTCCGCGAGGTCGTCGAGGGCGCGGGCGGCGAGCGCCATGCCCCTTCGGGTCGTGCTCGGCGCACCCGTCGCGGCCAGCGACGCCGCGTCGAGCAGCGCGCGCGCGGCGCGTGCGGCCTCGGCCGCGGAGAGGCGCGCGTGATGGCGGGCGCGCTCGAGCGCCTGGCGAACGTCGGACGGCTCCGCGTTCCCGGGGGCGCGCTCCTGACCCGTCTCGTCGCCGGTTCCCGCTCCCTCGTCGATGCGCAAGGCTATGCCTCCTCGACCGGTGCGCCGCGGAGCGCGGCCGCGATCCGGCACAGCCCCGCGAGATCGTGCACGTCGCGCGGCAGCTCCGGCACGCGGAGCCAGAAGAGCCCCCGCGCCTCGACCGTGCTCCGCAGGGGTCTCGTCGCGCGGGCGTGGGCGTGCACCAGGGCAGCGTAGGTCCGCGTGGCGGCCACCGCCGCCCGGGCTGCCTCGAGCGCCGGGAAGGCGGCGCCTTCGGAGCGGGCGAGGGCCTCGCGCAGGAGCTCGAGGGCGGGCCCTTCGTCGTCGCCCTCTGCGATCCGCGCGGGCGCCTCGCCGCCGCCGGGCCACACGCGCACGCGGTTCACGATCACGCCTGCCATCGGGACGCCGGACGCGCCGAGTCGGTCCAGCAGCTGCGCCGCGTGCTCGGCCGACTCCACCGACGGGCCCGCCGCGAGCACGAAAGCCGACGTGGGGCCGAGCAGCAGCGCGCGCACCCGCCGCGCTCGCTCGCGGAAGCCTTCGGACATCCCCTCGAACGCGAGGAGGAACTCGGAGACGTCCTCGAGGAACGCGAGGCCCGAGACCCGCTCGAGGAGCTGGAGCACGCGCTGCGCGCTGCGCTGGAACAGCCGGAAGCCGAAGCGGCCGGCCGCGAAGGCAGGGTGGAGGAGGAGCTGCACGAGCCGGCTGTCGAGGAACTCGAGCAGTCGCTGCGGCGCCTCGAGGAAGTCGAGCGCGTGCTGCGACGGAGGCGTGTCGACGACGATCAGATCGTATTCGTGGCGTTCGGAGAGCTCGAACACCTTCTCCATCGCGGAGTACTCGGCGCTGCCCGCGAGCGCGTCGGAAACGTGCTGGTAGATGCGGTTCTGGAGGATGCGGTCGCGCGCCTCGGCGTTCTCGGCGAAGCGGTCCACGAGATCGTCGAAGCTGCGCTTCATGTCGAGCATCATCGCGGACAGCGAGCCCCGCGCAGGGATCCCGAGGGTCGCCAGGGCGTCGGGGGCGATGGCCTTCGGCTCGTTCCCGAGGGCGCCGATCCCGAGCGAGTCGGCGAGGCGCCGCGCGGGATCGATCGTGAGCACCAGCGCGCGGCGACCGCGGCGCGCGGCTTCGAGCGCGATCGCGGCCGCGAGCGTCGTCTTGCCGACGCCGCCGGATCCGACGCACACCAGCAAGCGTTTCGCGAGGAGCTCGTCGGGTAGCTGGGCCGTCACGCCGCAGCCGCGATCGGCCGCGCGAGGAGCGGCTCGGCGAGGGCGCGCAGGTCGGAGGGACCGCTGACGCCGGTGGACAGGAAGGGGAGGACCACCACCGGAAGGGCGGTGTCGCGCGCGATCTCGCGCACGTACACGCGGTTCAGCTCGGCGCGCGAACGCAGGTGCGCCGCACAGGCGGCCATCACGTGGAAGGGCGGCAGACCCGGGTGCGGAGCGCCGTCCGGCAGGCGAGCGAGGCGCACGTCGAGATCGTCGAGGCCGGCGGGGAATGGCGCTCCCACCACCGCATTCACGACCACGCGATCGAGCGCGATGCCGAGTCCGCTGCGAACGCGCGCCACCAGCTCCGCCGTCTCGCGTGCGGGCAGCTCCTCGGCGAGCGCGACGGGCAGCAGGAGCGTGTGATCGCGGTCGGCGATCATCTCCTCCACCAGCTCCGCGTTGCGGCGGAGTGGACCGGTGCGCACGGCGGAGACGACGACGCGCGGCACGTCGAGGAACGTGAGACCGTGGCCCGTGGCCGGCGCGTCCACGACGACCAGGTCGAAGCGACGGGCGCCGCGGGCGTCCTGCATCTGCTCGAGGTGCCACACCTTCCCGAGCGTGATGAGCTCGCGCCAGCCTGGCGACGCGTCGAGCAGCTGGCGGAAGGCCTTGTTCCGGAGCACGAGATCCACTGCGCTCCGCATGCGCAGCTGGAGACCGAGGTACTCGCCGAGCGCCTCGTAGGGGTCGATGCGGAGCGCCGTCACCCCGGGAAGGACTTCGCGTCCTGCGTAGCCGACCGGGGCCGACCGTGGAGCGAGAAGGCGCGGGAGGTGCTCATCGCGTCCGACCTCGACGACGAGCACCCGCTTGCCGGCTTCCGCACCGGCCAGCGCGAGCGCGGCGGAGACGCTCGTCTTGCCCGTGCCACCCTTGCCCGTGACGATCACGAGGCGCCGCTCGAGGAGCGGTCGGAGGGAGTCCGAGGTCGCCGACTGCGAGGCCACTCGGTTCCCCCTCCAGCCCGGTCCGAGCCCGCTGCGATGCCGCTGGCGGCCCCTTCTGCGGGGCCCGGCGGGCGGCTCAAGCGGGCTCCCCGCGCCGCCGAAATCCATGGGAGAACGCGGGCTCGGGCTCGACCGGCGCGTGCCAACGCACCCCCGTGGATGCCCGGCGCAGCGCACGAGCCACGCGGCGCGACGCTAGCACGCAGCAACGCGGCGGGCCGCGCGCGGAGGGGACCGGAGCCGCATGATCGTCTCCTGCGAGAAGTGTCACACGCGCTTCCAGCTCGACGATGCGCGCGTGCCGGAGGCGGGAGTGCGCGTGCGCTGCTCCCGCTGCAAGCACGCCTTCTTCGTGACGCGGCCCGGCGCCACGACCGACGAGGTCACCCATGCCCTCGCACACGCCGCGGCGTCGCAGGGGGGAGCGCGTGCGCCGGAGGCGACTCGAGACCTGTCGATCTCCGCGATCGAGGGGGACACGCTCGGCGACATCAGCGGGGCGACCCGCGCGCTCTCGGATCGCGTGGGCGCCGACCGCGGCGACGACCTGCGCGCAGCGCCGGCGGGTCCGGCCGGGCGGGGCACGGCGCGCGAGACGGACGACGAGAGCGACTGGCAGTTCAACGACGAGCGTCCGCCGACGGGCCCGGGAGGACGCGGTCCGCGCGCCGCGGTGGCGCGAGCCGAGCCCCGAGCGGCCGGCGAGCCGTCGATCGAGGACCTGGGGAATCCCGAGAGCTGGGATTTCCTCGCATCAGGAGAGACACCGCCGGCTGTTGCGGGCGACCCTGCGGCTGCGGCGGTCCACGGCGAGGCCCCGGCCCAGTCGCCCGCTCCGCGCGCGGGCGTCGCGGGCCCCCGGGAGCGCCGGGCCTCCCCGACGCCCGCGGCGCTGCGCGCCCCGGCGGATGCGGCGGCCCCTCACGTCACGCGCGCGCTCAACGTCGCGGGATGGGCGGCGTGCGGTCTCCTGCTGCTGCTGATCGCAGGCGCCAGCCTCGCTCCACGCTCGCAGCCCGCCCTCACGCTGCCGGCGTCGTGGCCGGTCGGGCGCCTCGCCTTCGAAGGGCTCACGGCCCGCCTCGTCGACAACGCGGTCGCCGGGCCCGTCCTCGTCGTGTCGGGCCGCTTGCGGAATCCGACCTCCGAGCCCGCCGCGCTCGGCGCGACGCTCGAGGTGACACTCACGGGTGGCGGAGCCTCGAGCTCGCGGGCGCGCGCCGACGCGGCCGCCCTGGCCGGGCGTGCGGCGCCGGAGGAGAGCCTGCGCCAGCGGGACGCGGTGACCGTGCGCGCCGAGCTCGCCGCCAGCGCCGCCAGCCTCGCGTGGACGGAGCTCGCGCCCGGGGAGGAGATCGCGCTCGACGCGGTGCTGCCCGACGTGCCGCTCGGCGCCTCGAGCTTCAGCGTCTCCGCGCGGCCAGCGGATCCGCCGCCGCCGCCCGTCCGCATCGTCGTGCCCGAGACCGCACCGGAGAAGGCGGTGCCGGAGGCCGCCGCGCCGCCCACCGCTCGCGGGCGCATCGGCGCGAAGCGCGCCGCGTCCTAGGGGCGCGGCTTCCCGTCCGCGACCTCGTCCTTCTTGGCCGGAGTCACGTCGATCTCGTCCTTGCCGCTGACGCCCGCCTTGAAGTTCTTGATCGCCTTGCCGAGACCTGCACCGACCTCCGGCAGCCGCCGCGCTCCGAAGATCAGCGTCACGAGCAGGAGGATCAGCAGCACCTCCTGGAGCCCGAGTCCGAACATGACGTCCTCCGTCCGCGCGTGTGGGGCAGGTTCCGGCCGGAAGGGTGGACCTCGCGCGCAGCCCGGTCAACCCGCGCACCGAGGGCGTCCGGGCGCGGGGCGCGCGAGAGTCCTCGCCGGTAGACTCGGCGCGTGACGATCTTCAAGGCTTACGACATCCGCGGCGTGGTGCCCGACGAGCTCGACGCCGACCTGGCGTATCGGATCGGCCGCGCGACGGCCCGTTTCCTCGGCGCGCGCCGCATCGTCGTCGGTCGCGACGCGCGCACGAGCTCCCCGGAGCTGGCCGCGGCGCTCGTGCGCGGCGTGAACGACGAGGGCGTCGACGTCGTGGACGTGGGCCTCGTCGCGACGCCGATCCTCTACTTCGGCGTCGAGCACCTCGTCGCCGGCGGCGGCATCATGGTGACGGCCTCGCACAACCCGGGCCGCTACAACGGCTTCAAGATCTGCCGCGAGCACGCGATCCCCATCGGCGGCGCGACGGGGCTGCAGGAGATCGAGCGGCTCGCCGGCGAGACGGGACCGCCGCCCGGTGCGGCGCGGGGCCGCACCGAGCGCGTGGATCTCGTCGGCGCGTACGTCGATCGCAGAGCGCAGCTCGCCCCGGCCGACTGCCCGCCGTTCCGTGTGGCCATCGACTGCGGCAACGGCATGTGCGCGGTGGGCCTCGTGCCCCTCCTCGAGCGCCTGCCGCTCGTGGTGGACCGTCTCTACTTCGATCCCGACGGCACGTTCCCGAACCACGAAGCCGATCCGCTCAAGCTCGAGAACCTCGAGGACGTGATCGCGGCCGTGAGGTCGCACCGTGCGGACTTCGGCGTGGCGTTCGACGGGGACGGGGACCGGGCGGTGTTCGTCGACGAGCGCGGCGCGGCGGTCCCCTCCGACCGCATCACGGCGCTTCTCGCCGGACAGCAGCTCCGGCGCCATCCGGGCGGGCGCGTGCTGTACGACCTCCGCTCGAGCCGCTCCACCGCCGAGGCGATCGAGGCCGCCGGAGGCGTTGCCGAAATGTGTAGAGTGGGACATTCGTTCGTGAAGGCGCAGATGCGCGACAGCGGCGCCAGCTTCGCCGGCGAGCTCTCGGGCCACTTCTACTTCCGGTTCTCGCCGACGCTCGTGGCCGACGACGGGCTGGCTGCGTTCGCGTGCGTGCTCGATCTGCTCGCGACGTCCGGGCGGAAGCTCTCGGAGCTCGTGGCGCCGCTCGACCGCTACTTCGCCACGGGCGAGATCAACCGGCGCGTGAAGGACGTGACGGGGCTCCTCGCGGCGATCGAAGCGGAGCACCGGGCTGCCGGAGCGCGCGAGATCTCGCACATGGACGGGCTCCTGGTGAGCTATCCGGACTGGTGGTTCAACCTGCGCCCGTCGAACACGGAGCCGGTGCTGCGTCTCAATCTCGAGGCGTCCACCGAGGCCAAGATGACCGCCGAGCGAGACCGCCTGGTGGCCCGGATGGAGGCTGCGGGATAGCGCCCCACCGGCGCCGGAGGCTCTAGCCTCCGGCCGACTTGCTCCCCTCGAGCTCGCGGTCGATCACCTTCGAGAAGACGTCTGCCGGCCGTGCGCCCGACAGCAGGATGCCGTTCACGAAGAACGCCGGCGTGCCGGTGACTCCGGCCGCCTTGCCCGCGGCGAAGTCGGCGTCCACGATGTCCTTGGTCTTGTGCTCGGTGACGCACTGCTGGAACGCCGCGGCGTCGAGACCGACCTCCGTGGCGTAGCGCTGCAGGTCGGCGTCCTCGAGCTGGCCGCCCGCGAACAGCTTCTCCTTGTACTCCCAGAACTTCCCCTGCTGGTCGGCGCAGGCCGCGGCCTCCGCCGCCGGCCGCGCACGGTTGTGCATCTCGAGCGGGAAGTGCCGGTAGACGAGCCTCACCTTGTCGGGGTAGCGCGCGAGGATCTCGCTCACGATCGGCTCGGCGCGCCGGCAGAACGGGCACTGGAAGTCGCTGAACTCGACGATCGTGACCTGTGCGCTCTCCGGACCCTTTGCGGGCCCCTTCGCCGCGACCTGGACGCGCGGCTGCTCGAGCTTCACCACGACGTTCGCCTTCTCGCGCAGCGCGTCGACGTACGCGGTCCACGCCTCCTGGCGCTTCTTGTCCTCGAGATGGCTCTTGATGCGGGGCGCCAGCTGCTCGAGGGTCTGGCCGCCCACGCGCGCCTTGTTCTGTTCGAAGAACTCGGCGACCTCGGCGTCGGTGATCACCACTTCCTTCTGCTGCTCGGTTCGCATCAGGTCCTCGGGCTTCATCCCGAGGCGCTTCGCCTCCGCGGCGACGAGCTGCTCCGAGACCATGCGGTCGAGCGCATCCGAGCGGAACTCGAAGAGCTCCGACGCGCTCTTGTTCGCCATCTCGCGGCGGAACATGTCTTCCTTGATCCACGCCTCGAGCTCGGGGAGCGTCACCGGCTTCCCGCTCACTTCGGCGACGACCATGACGTCGGTGGGGGCGGCGGCCTGGGGCGTCGCCGTCTCGCGGGTGGTGCAGGCCGTCAGCCCGGCGAGGGCGATCGCGAGCGTCAGGCGGATGCGCGCGTCCATGAGATCTCCTCGGGGCCTCCGCCCCGCATACACGACGATGAGTCACACCTCGTGGGGCGAGAGAGGGCTCGCCGCCGCGGTGCGGCAGACCCTAGCATACGAGTGCACGGGCACCGGACGGGGTATCCACGTGGCGCAGACCAGCGGCATCCGCGGCGTTCTCGGCGGCGCGCGCCTCCATCTCGAGGGCTTCCGGATGCTGCGCCGCGAGCGCTCGCTCTGGGGGCTCGCCGCCGTCCCGCTCGCGATCTCCATGGCGACGTGCGCTGCGGCGGTCGTCACGGTGCTCACGCACGCGCCGGAGCTTCACGCCTTCGTCACGTCCTGGATGCCCGTGCTCACCGCGGGCTCCTGGATCTCGTGGCTCTGGATCGGGCCTGCCCGTGCGGGGCTCACCCTCCTCGGGATCCTGCTCTTCCTCGGCGTCGCCGCGGGCGCCGTCGTCGCCGCGCTACTGCTCGCGAGCATCGTCGCGGCGCCCTTCCTCGACGTGCTCTCGCGCCGCGTCGAGGCGATCGTGAGCGGAACCGTGCGCGACGTCGGGGAGGGCGGGCTCGGGCGGGCGGTGCGCGCGGGCGCGCGGGCCGCCGCCGCCGAGCTGCGCCGCACCCTCTTCTTCCTCGCGCTCCAGGCGACGATCCTGTTCCTCGGCCTCCTGGTTCCGGGCGGTCAACTCGTCGCGGCTCCAGCGCTCGCGATTGCGACGATGCTGTTCCTGCCGCTCGACTACGCGAGCTATACGCTCGACCGCCGCGGCATCCCGTTCCGCGCGCGGCGGCGGTGGGTGCTGGGCCACGCCCCGCTCATGCTCGGCTACGGAGGCGCCGCGTTCGTCGCCCACCTCGTGCCCGGAGTGAACCTCCTGCTGTTGCCGGTGCTGGTGGTCGGCGGAACGCTGCTCGCGCTCCACCATCCCGCGGACGCGTGATCAAGCGAGGCCGAGGTGGGGGCGGAGGAAGAGCCACATCGCCTTCAGTGCGGCGCCGGGCAGGTCCGAGTGCCCGGACTCGAACCAGGCGATCTGCTTCGGCTCGCCCGCCGCCGCGAAGAGGGCCTCGCTCGCGGCGCGCGGAATGCGCTCGTCGCGGCTCGCGTTGACGAACAGCACGGGCCGCGGCGCGAAACGCCCGATGTGCGCGACGGGGTCGACCTCCGCGGGGCCGAAGCCGCCGCCGCCGATCGCGAGCGCCGCCGCACGTGGGCGCGGGTCTACACCGCAGAATGCCGCACCGAGGATGGTTCCCATGCTGAAGCCCGCGAAGGCGCAACGGCCCCCGTCGAGCTCGGGGTGGGTCGCCAGCGCGTCGAGGGTGCGCTGGAGGTCGCAGACCGACTGACGTACGAACTCGACCCAGAGGCCCGAGCTGCGCGCGCCTGCGTGCGCCGCCGCGAGCTCGCCGAGGACGCGCTCGCTCAGCTTCGCGCTCGCGCGCTCGCCGTGGAGGGGAAAGTCGATGCACGCGACGGCGGCGCCGCCCCTCACCCACGGCCCGGCGGCCGCATCGAGGTAGGCCGCATCCTTCGAGCCGCCGGCTCCGTGCTGGAGCAGCACGAGCGGGGAGGGGCCGCGCCGGTCGGAGGGCAGGAGGAGTCGCCCCGGCACGCGGTCCCCGCGGCTCGAGAGCTCGAAGCGCTGCACGCGCGCTCCGCCGGGCGCAGGCGCACCCGGGGCGTCGCGCACGAGGAAGTCGAGCGGCTCGGCGGGATCGGTCGCGAAGAGGGCGGCGTCCACGGACGGAGCCTACCGCGCCAGGAGCACCTTCCGCGCGCGGTAGAGGTTCGACTTCACCGCGTCCACGCTCTTGTCGAACGCCTTCGCGATCTCGTGGATCGGCCGGTTCTGGAGATGGTGCAGCCGGAAGAGCCGCCACTGGTCGGCGGACAGCTCCTGGGTCACCGCGGCCTCCATCCGCGCGAGACGCTCGGTGGCCTCGTACGCCTCGAGCGGATCCGGCTCGCGCCGGACGCTGGTCAGCAGGAGGTCCATCGTCTCCATGTCCTCCTCGCCGAGCGACACGGTTGCGTGGCGCTTCTTCTTGAAGCGGCCCGCCAGGGTGCGCCGCGTGAGCCCGAACACCCAGGCTGCGAACGGCGCGTCCCCACGGAACGAGTCGATCGACGAGAAGACGTTGAAGAAGACCTCCTGGACCGTCTCCTCCGCGTCGGCCCGATTCCGTAAGCGCTTGTCGACGTAGTGGAAGATGCGGTTGAAGTAACGCTCGTAGAGCGCCTCGAATGCCACCTCGTCGCCGGTGCGGACGCGATCCACGAGCATCTCGTCCGTCGCAGGCACCGTAGGCTCGTGCAAGATCAGCTCGGGAGCAGCCACGCAATCCCTCCCCAATGTCCCCAGGTCCAGCCCCACATCCCCCGCCGCAAGCAGAGGCCCCCGTCTTGGAGTGGCCGGCGCGAATGAAGAGGTGTCAAAATTGTCACCGCCCCGGACGAAATACGTCGGTCCGTGGAAGCGGTGAGCCCCATGGGGCTCAGGGCGCCTCGAACTCCCGCTGCTCCTCGGGCGTGAGGCCCAGCTGGGCGTCCGTGAGGGACGTCCGGAAGCTGGAGGAGAGCGCGACCTCATCGACTCGGCCGGGCGGCGGCGGCGCAGCCCGCGGAGGGGTCGAGGGCCCCGGCTCGGCCGGCTCCACCAGGACGTCGGCCCCGGTGCCGTTCCGAACGCAGCGATAGACCCAGAGCCGGGGCCCGTCCACGCCGAGCGCGCGGGCCGCCGCCCGGGCGGCGACGCCGAACGACGGCGCCAGCAGGACGAGGCCCACGCCTGCCGCCGGATCCAGCCCGAGACCGGGCGCGAGCTGGAGCCAGTCCCCGAGACGCTGGGCGACCCAGGCGCGCTGGGCGAGCGCCAGCGCGATCGACCCGAGCTCTTCGCCAGGCTCGGCGACCTGCACGAGCACGACCCGGCCGTCCGCGTCCACGGTCACCCAGTCGATGCGTGCCTCGGCGGCGAGCAGATCCTGCGCGATCACCCGGAGCGATCCGCCGAGCGCCGCGAGACGTGCGCGCAGCCGCTCCTTCAGGTCGGCGCGCGACAGCGGCGCGCCCCAGTCGAGCTCAGGCACGCGCGCCGTCCTCCTGCGCCACGTCCCGCAGCAGCAGGTCCGCGACCTCGGCCAGGGAACGGGTGGCCGGCGACTGGGGGTGGGCGAGCCCGACGGCGTGCCGGTTCAGGATCGATCGGTAGACGTGGAGGTCGTCGACGATCAGTCCGTAGCTGACGAGCGACCGGAAGAGATGACGCTCGGTGGCGCCGGCGAGCCGGCCGAAGGCGCGCCGCGCCTCCGCGATGGAGCGCACGCCGTGGATCGTGATCCCGAGGATCGCCGTCGGCGCGCTCCAGAGCAGGCGCTTCGCGAGCGCGTAGGCGTCCATGAGGTCGCGCGGGTCGGGCGAGCTGAAGAGCAGCACGCGCTCGAGGAGGTGCCCGGCGTCGGCGGCCTTGGCGAGCCACTCGGGGGGCACGCGGACGAGCACGATCCCGGCGCTGGTGGGCGACTCCGCGGCGCGGGCCTGCGCGACGTCGAGCGCAGCGCGCGAGAGGTCGGCGACGTCGTCGGCGAAGGTCAGGACGAGCTCGCTCCCGAGCGGGCCGCGGCCGGGATCGGGCCAGAGCGAGGACGCCTCGCGCAGCGCGGGGGCGAGCACGGTCGCCGCCGCGCCGGCGCGCGACAGCTCGACGGCGAGGTTCCATACGAACGCAGCCCGCACCACGTCGCGCTCGCCCACCGGCACGGCGACGATCGCATGATGCGCAGGCGCGAGGCGCGGGCGCCGCGGCGTCCTCGGCGGCGCCTCGCCGGCTTCCGGCAGGAAGTAGTGGAGGACGTCCTCGAGCGAGCGCGGCACGTGCGGTCAGCCCGTCGTTCCGACACGCATCAGCGTACGACCAGGATCGAGTTGCGGGCGCCGCCGGGGCCGGGAACGGCCTGCGGGTTCTCGGGGTCCTCGCGCCACGAGCCGTCCACGACGTAGCGGTACTGGTAGGTGCCCGGCTCGAGCTGGAGGATCTTCGTCCAGACCCGCTCGCCGCCGTCGCCGTCGACGTGCGAGAGGACGCCGCGGTCGGGGACCCAGCCGTTGAAGTCTCCGGCGATCCGCACGTCCCGCGCGTCGCCGTCGCGGAAGCGCACCACGACCTGCCGCGGCGGGTGTGGCAGCCGCCCGTTCCTGGGTGCTTCGCGGTGTGCCGGTGCGGGCGAAGGCGCGGGCGAAGGCGCGGGCGCCGCGGTGCGGGCCGGCTCCGGCTGCGCGACGGCGTCCTCCAGCGGCGGGCTGACGCGCACCTCGAGTGCGAGCGCGGCATAGTCGACGGCGCCGTTCGAGCTGGGTGCGAAGCGCACGGCGGGCACCCCGCGCCGCGCCGCTTCCCGCAGCTTGACGCTCGATCGGATCACGGCGTCGAAGCACAGCTCGCCGAAGAGCTCACGGATGTCGCCCAGGGTCTCGCGCGCGTACCGCGTCCGGCCGTCGTACAGCGTGGGGAGGATGCGCACGTGGAGGGAGCGTCCGACGCGCTCCGCCAACAGTCCGATCGTGTCGAGCAGCTTCTGGACGCCGTGGATCGCGAAGAAGCTCGTCTCCAGGGGGACGATCACCTCGCGCGCCGCGCGCAGCGCGTTGAAGGTGAGGAGCCCCACGTTCGGCGGACAGTCGATCAGCACGAAGTCGTAGGGACGCGCGAGGTGCGCCAGGGCGGCCGAGAGGCGCTCGGTCCGCGCGTCGGCGCGCTCCGACGCGAGCTTCTGCTCGAGCGCGGAAAGCACGATGCCGCCGGGCGCGAGATCGATGCCAGGGCCCGCTTCGACGATGACCGCCGCCACCTGGGCGGTCGTCTCCACGTCCGCGAGCACGTCGTAGAGGTTCCGGTCGATCGCCTCGGGATCGACCCCGAGCGCGAGCGTCGCGTGGGCCTGCGGATCGAGGTCCATGACGAGCACGCGTGCGCCGTCCGCGGCCAGGCAGCCCGCGAGGTTGACCGTGGTGGTCGTCTTCCCGCAGCCGCCCTTCTGGTTCACGATCGCGATGACGCGCATCAGCCTCCCCCGGCCGTTCGCCCCGGGAGCTCTCACGAGCCGCGGGGCCATCGACGGTCGAACCTCCCGCGCTGCCGTCCGGAAGGGGGGGCCGGACGGCGGGCGTCCTCGCTGCCCCTCAGCCCCGGCGCGCGCCCCGCGCCGGAGACCTGCGCCGCCGAACGCGCGCCGCACGCGGGCGCGGGTTCGTGAGCGCTGCGAGATCCGTCCTCCACTTCTCGATCTCGCGCTCGAGCTGCGCGATCTCGAACACCCACTCCTGCCCGGACAGGGCCTCGAACGCCGCGCCCTCGTGGAAGACGAGCACGACGTCCCCGGTCGCGACGAGGACGAGCTCCGAGAGCGGACGCTGCACCGAGGGCAGCAGCCGCCGCAGCGCGCCGATGCTGCTGCGGATGCGCTGCACCGACACACCGGCGTCGATCAGCCGCCTGGCCGCCCGAAGGGCGACGAGATCCTCGAAGGCGTAGCGATGGTGGCCGCCGCGCGTCGTCGCGGAGGGCCGGACCAGATCGGTCTGCGCCCAGTACTGGAGCTGCCGGCGAGAGAGCCCGAGGATCTGCGACGCCTCGCTCGAGCGATATGCGCGCCCCACCGCGGGCGCGGATGTGGTGACGGCGGCCCTGCGCACCGATCGACCCCCCACAACCGGAACGGCCAGGCCCACCGTAGACCGCCCGTAGAGGCGAAGTCAACCGAAAATGCGGGGGAAATGTCGCGTTCCAGGGTCCGCGACGGGTCGCTCGGAGGACGGGCCCGGCCGCCGGGTCGAAGCGCGCGCGCGTCGCCGCCGTCTGCCACGTGGGGTAGGTTGCATCCATGGGTTCCGACGAGGAGGCGGAGCAGCGCACCGACGACAGCTCGGAGCGACCGCGGACCTTCGTCGAGGACGCCGCCGGACGGCGTCCCTTCATGCGCGGCATCATGGTCCATTCCCTGCTCGCCCGAGGGCTCTCGTTCGAAGACGCATTCCGAGCGGCGAACGAGATCCGCGAGCGCCTGCGCGGCCGTCCGATCGTGACCCGGCGCGAGCTCGGAGAGTCGCTCCAAGAGCTGCTCGGCGACGCCGTCGCCCTCGACGAGGGACGCCGCCGCGCGGCGCCGACCGTCATCCTCGTCACGGGGCAGGGCCGGCGGATGCCCTTCTCGAAGGGGATCCTGTCGCAGTCGCTGCTCGCGGCAGCGATCGACCAGGGCGACGCGTTCGACGTCGCCCGGCAGATCGAGGAGGAGCTGCTCGCGACGGGGACGCGCGAGGTCGACCGCCGCGACCTCCGGCGGCTGGCATTCGAGACGATCCGCAAGCGCATCGGACCGCGCATCGCCGAGCGCTACCTCGTCTGGCGGAAATACCAGGAGCCCGAGCGTCCGGTGATCCTGCTGCTCGGCGGCGCGACCGGCGCCGGGAAGACCTCGCTCGCCCTGGAGGTGGCGCACCGCCTCGGCATCCAGCGTGTGCTCTCGACCGATTCGATCCGCCAGATCATGCGGCTCATGCTGTCGCACGAGCTCGTCCCCGCGATCCACCGCTCGTCGTACGAGGCGGACGACCCGGCCGCGGTTCCCGGCGAGGACCCGGTGATCGAGGGCTTTCGGGCGCAGGCGGCGACGGTCTCGATCGGCGTGCGCGCGATGATGGACCGCGCCGTCGCCGAGAACACGAGCATGATCCTGGACGGGGTCTCGATCGTGCCGGGCATGATCGACCTGGCGCCGTACGAGAACAAGGCGCACGTCATCTTCCTCGTGGTCGCGACCCTCTCCCCGGAGGCCTATCGCAGCCGCTTCGCCGCGCGGGCGCGCGACGAAATCCTCCGCCCCCCGCACCGTTACCTCGAACATCTCGAGCCCATCATGAGGATCCAGGAGCACTTCCTGGAGCTCGCCGACCGGCACGCGATTCCGATCGTCGACAACGAGGGTTTCGAGCGCTCCGTGCTCTCGATCGTCCGACACGTGACCGAATCGCTGCGGAAGAAGGCGCCTTTCGATGTGGCCGAGCTGCTCTAGGCCGAGCGCGATTGGTGCGCTCCTGCTCGCGGCCCTGCTGGCGGGCTGCGCCACGGCGCCGCTGTCCGTGGACGAGGAGAGGCAGCTCGGCGCCGACCTCGACCGCCAGGTGCGCAGCGAGACCACGCTCGTGCGCGATCCCGTGATCCAGGCGTACGTGGAGCGCATCGGGAACGAGATCGTCCGCGCGGCCCCGCCCCAGCCCTACGCCTATCGGTTCAAGGTGGTGGACGACGACGAGATCAACGCCTTCGCCGGTCCGGCGGGCTACGTCTACATCCACACTGCGATCCTCAAGAAGGCGCGCAACGTGAGCGAGGTCGCCGGCGTCATCGCTCACGAAGTCGGGCACGTGGCGCTCCGCCACGTCGCGCAGAACTACAATCGCGCGAAGAACACCGATCTCGTGTACAAGGCGGGCGTGCTCGCGACGGCGGTGCTGGCCGGGGGCGCGGCGGCGAACCTCGCGAGCCTCGGCGGCGGGCTCGCTGCGATGGCCTACGTCAACTCCTTCGGCCGGGAAGCGGAGGCGCAGGCCGACGCGTTCGCGGTGGAGGTCCTCCCGAAGGCGGGCTACGACCCGGAGGGCCTCGTCACGTTCTTCCAGACGATCCAGCGGCAGTATGGCGACGGAGGGCTGTCGTTCCTCGAGAGCCACCCCGCGCCGAGCGATCGGATCGAGGAGACGTCGAGGCTCATCGCCTCGGAAGATCTGCCGCCGGATCTCCGCGTCGACGACGGCGGCCAGCTCGAGATCATCCAGCGCCGGCTCCAGCTCCTCCAGCGCGCACGGCTCGGAAGCAGGAGCGATCGTTGAACCCGAACTTCCGAGGAGAGCGCCCCCCATGTCGACCCCGCCCCCCAGCGCCCGCACGCTCGGCGAGCTCCGGCGCGCAGGTCTCCGCACGCGGCCGCTGCGCGAGGAGCTGCGCGCCAACCTGCTGGCGCGCCTCCGGGCGGGCGAGACGATCTTCCCGGGGATCCTCGGTTACGACGACACCGTCGTGCCGGCCGTCGAGAACGCGCTCCTGTGCGGCCACGACCTGATCTTCCTCGGCGAACGCGGTCAGGCGAAGTCGCGGATGATCCGCTCCCTCGTCGGCCTGCTCGACGAGTGGATCCCCGCGGTCGAGGGGAGCGAGATCACCGACGACCCCTTCGCGCCCGTGTCGGCGTACGCGCGCGCGCTCGTCGCCGAGCGCGGCGACGATACGCCGATCGCCTGGGTCCACCGCGACGACCGCTACGCCGAGAAGCTCGCGACACCCGATGCGTCGATCGCCGACCTCATCGGCGACGTGGACCCCGTGAAGGTCGCCCGCGGCCGCACCCTGGCGGACGAGCTCACGCTCCACTTCGGCCTCCTGCCGCGCACCAACCGGGGCATCTTCTGCCTGAACGAGCTGCCGGATCTCCCCGAGAAGGTGCAGGTCGGGCTCTTCAACGTGCTCGAGGAGCGCGACTTCCAGGTGAAGGGCTACCGCATCCGGCTGCCGCTCGACGTGCTCGTGGTCGCCAGCGCGAACCCGGAGGACTACACGAGCCGCGGCCGGATCATCACTCCCCTCAAGGACCGCTACGCGGCCCAGGTCCGCACGCACTACCCGCAGACCCGCGAGCTCGAGCTCGCCGTCGTGCTCCAGGAGGCGGAGCCCCCGTCCGCAGAGGGCGTGGCCGTGCACGTTCCGCGCTTCATGCAGGAGATCGTCGCGGAGATCACGCTGCAGGCGCGCAAGAGCCCGGACGTCTCGCAGGCCTCGGGCGTGTCGGTGCGCGCCTCGATCGCGAACTACGAGACGCTCGTCGCCAATGCGCTGCGGCGCGCGGTGCGGCTGCGCGAGAGCGACGCGGTGCCGCGCGTGTCCGACCTCCCGGCGCTCGAGTGCTCGACGCTCGGCAAGCTCGAGCTGGAGTACGCGGGCCGTGAACGCGCCGCGACCGAGGTCGTGAGCGAGCTGTGGCGGAAGGCGGTGAAGGTGGTGTTCGACGCCCACGTCCCGCTCGAGGGCATGGCGTCGGTGATCGACTCGTTCCAGCAGGGCTGGAAGGTCGAGGTGTCGGCCGACATCCCCTCGCCGGACTACCTGGTGGGCCTCGACCAGATCCCGGGCCTCCGCGAGGGCGCGGCGCGGCTCGCGGGCGGGGAGGCGCCCGCCCGCGTCGCGTCGGCGGTGGAGTTCCTGCTCGAGGGGCTCCACCTCTCCAACCGCCTGAACAAGACGGTGCGCGACGGCCGCACCCTGTTCGCGCGCGCGTGACGGTCTGGCGCTACAGCGGCTGGGACGGCAGCCAGGCGGAGTTCCGCCTCGACGCGGAGAGCGCGCTCGACGCGGTGTCCGACCTGTTGATGGAGGGCCTCGACCTCGAACAGGCGATGGAGTGGATGCGCCAGCAGGGGTTCGACCTCGCCGGGCAGGACATGCGCGTGATGGGCGTCGAGGAGCTGCTCGAGGAGCTGCGGCGCGAGGCCGAGGCGCTCTCGGACCGCTACCGCATGGACTCCGCGACCGACGACCTCGAGCGCCGGCTCGAATCGATCCTGCGGCGGGAGGAGGCCGCGCAGCGCGAGCGACACGGGCTCGAGTCGGCAGGACTGAACGAGTTCCTGGAGAAACGCTACCGCGAAGGAGGGGCGCTCTCCGACCGGATCGAACGTTTTCGCGATCACGAGTTCGCCGACGAACGGGCCGGCGAGGAGTTCTCCGAGCTCCTCTCGGAGCTCGAGCGGCTGCGCGCGCTCGAGAAGTTCCTGCGCGAACGGGGCGACCGTTTCCGCGGGCGCGAGCGCGCGGACTACGGGACCGCGCAGCGCGTGCGCGAGCAGCTCGAGGCGCTCGAGCGCATCGCGCGCGACCTCGCGTCCGGGAACTTCTCGGAGATCTCGCCCGAGGAGCTCTCCGAGCTCCTGTCCGAAGGCGCCGCGCGCTCGATCCTGCTGCTGCGCGATCTCGAGACCTCCCTCCGCGAGGCGGGCTACGTGCGCGCGCGCGGAGGGCGCCTCGAGCTGACGCCGCGCGCGATTCGCCGGCTCGGCGCGAACGCGCTCGCCGAGGTCTACGGCGCGCTGCGGAAGAGCCGTCCCGGGAGCCACGAGAGCGCCGAGCGCGGAGTGGCGCTGCCGCGGCCCGACGAGACGCGGCCCTTCGAGTTCGGCGACCGGCTCGACCTCGATCTCGTACGCACGCTCCTCGGAGCGCTGCGTCGGCATGCGCTCGCGGGGGAGGGCGGCACGACGGCGCTGCCGATCGAGCTCGAGGTGGACGATTTCCAGATCCGCGAGGCCGACTACACCACGCAGACGACGACGGTGCTGCTCCTGGACATGAGCTGGTCGATGTCGTGGGCGGGGCGCTTCCCGGCGGCGAAGCGCGTGGCGCTCGCGCTCGACCACCTGATCCGCACGCGCTACCCGCGCGACCACTTCTCGGTGGTGGGCTTCTCCACGCGGGCGCGGGAGCTGCGCATCGGGGAGCTGCCGGAGGCGGCGTGGGACATGGGGGATCCCTTCACGAACCTCCAGGAGGGCCTGATGGTGGCGGAGCGGCTGATCGCGAAGCACCCGTCGGCGAGCCCGCAGGTGCTGGTGATCACCGACGGCCAGCCGACCGCGTACTTCGTGGGCAAGGAGCTGCGCGTCGAGTGGCCGATGGGCTTCGGCGGCATCTCGCCGCGCGCCGCGGAGGAGACGCTCCGGCAGGTGCGCCGCATCACGCAGCGCGGCGTCACGATCAACACCTTCATGCTCGACCGCGCGCCGGAGCTCGTCGGCTTCGTCGAGCGCATGACCCGAATCAACCGCGGGCGCGCGTTCTTCACCGCTCCGTCGGAGCTCGGCTCGTTCCTGATGGTCGACTACCTCGCCGGTCGCCGGAAGCGCCGGAGCTAGCCCGGTGGCTCTGGACGGCGTCCCGCGCCGCCTCGCCGCGAACGCGATCCGCGCCGTGCGCCGCATCCCCGCGCGGCGCCTCTCCCGACACGGTTCAGTGTGGATCTCGCTCCGCGTCGGCGCGTCGGTCCACGAGGCGAGCCCCCCCCGCTTCTTCTCCGGCCTCGAGGACGGCGTCGGGCTCCTCGACGTGCTGCGCACGCTCGCCGTCGCGGCGGACGACGCGGACGTGGCAGGCGTCCTGCTGCGGCTCGAGGGTGCCCCCCACGGGTTCTCCCACGTGGCCGCGCTGCGGCGCGGGATCGCTGCGGTACGCGCTGCGGGCAAGCCGGTGGCCGCGTTCGCCGAGGCGCTGGGCGTGGCCGACTACTGGGTCGCCAGCGCCGCCACCGAGGTGTGGCTTCCCGAGGCGGGCTCGCTCCACCTGCTCGGCCTGCGCGCCGAGAGCACGTTCGTCCGCGGTCTGCTCGAGCAGCTCGGCATCGCGCCGGAGGTCGTGCGGATCGGGTCCTACAAGTCCGCCGGCGAGATGTTCACGCGCGACGCGATGTCGCCGGAGCAGCGGGAGCAGATCGAGGCGCTGCTCGACGACCTCTACGACGAGCTCGTCGCCTCCGTGGCGGCGGGGCGCCGGCTCGACCCGGGTGAGGTGCGCGCGCGCATCGACCGCGGACTCTTCCACGGGCGGGCCGCGGTCGAGGCGGGGCTCGCCGACCGGTGTCTCTTCCCCGACGAGATCGAGGAGACGCTCGCCCAGCTGGCGCCGGCCACCGTGAAGGGGAACCGGGGACGGCCGGGGGAGCGGACGTCGGTGCGGTCGGTGCCGGCGGCGCGCTATTTCAAGCTGCGTGCGAGCGACGCCGGGTGGCGGCCCCTCTTCGCCGACCTGCCGCGCATCGCGTACGTCGTGGCGACCGGCATGATCCGGCGCGGAGGCGGAGCGCGCGGCATCGCGAGCGAGGCCCTGCGCGGCCTGCTGGAGGGGCTCGCGAAGGACGTCGGCGTGCGGGCGGTGGTGCTGCGCCTCGAGAGCCCGGGCGGCGACGGGCTCGCCTCCGACCTGCTCTGGCGCGCGGTGCGGCTCGTGGGGCGCGAGAAGCCGGTGGTCGTCTCGATGGGCGACGTGGCGGCGTCGGGCGGCTACTACGTCGCGTGCGCCGCCGATGCGGTCTTCGCGGAGGCTTCGACCCTCACGGGCTCGATCGGGGTCGTCGGCGGAAAGGCCAATCTCGGGCCCCTCTACGAGCGGCTCGGCGTCGGCAAGGACGCCGTGGAGCGGGGGGCGCGCGCGGGCCTCCTGTCGGCTGGACGCGGGTTCACGCCGGACGAGCGGTCCGCCCTCCGCGGCGAGCTCGCCTCCGTCTACGACACGTTTCTGCGTCGGGTCGCGGAGGGCCGCAAGCTCGAGCCGGCCGCGGTCGAAGAGGTGGCCGGGGGCCGCGTATGGAGCGGCCTGCGGGCGCGGGCGAACGGGCTCGTGGACGCGATCGGCGGACCACTCGAGGCGCTCCGCGAAGCGGCGCGGCGGGCGGGGCTCGGGGAGCGTGAGCGCGTCCTGGTGGAGCTCCATCCCCGGCGGCCGCGCCTGCCGGACCTGCGCTCGCTGGCGCAGCTCGCGCTCGGCTTCGCCGGCGAGCCGCGATGACCCGGGCCCTCAAGTACGACATCCCCGGCCCCGACTGGCGCGTGTCCGCCGACGACGTCCACGCCAAGGGCTGGGCGGCGATCTTCGGCGACGACCTCGATCGTGCCCCGCCCCTCGTGCTGGAGATCGGGTTCGGCCGGGGCGAGTTCCTGACGGACCTCGCGACCCGCGCGCCGCGCGTGGCGCACGTCGGTGTCGAGTACTCGCCCAAGCGCGTCCTCAAGGTCGCCCGGCGGCTCGCCCGGACGGGACTCAAGAACGTGCGTCTCGTGTCGTGCAGGGGCGAGACGGCCGTCGAAGAGCTGTTCGAGCCGGGAACGCTGGCGGCGTGCTGGATCAACTTCCCCGATCCCTGGCCGAAGAAGCGCCACGCGCGCCGCCGTCTCCTCCGGCCCGCCTTCGTCGAGCTCGTCGCATCACGCCTCGCGCCCGGCGGCCGGCTGGAGATCGCGACGGACGACGCCGCCTACGCCGCGGAGATCGACGCGGCCCTCAGCGGCTGCGCGGCGCTCGAGAACTCGCTCGCTCCGCATGCGTTCCTGCGCGACGTGGCGGGCCGCCTGCCGACGGCCTACGAGAAGGAGTGGCGCGCGGAGGGCCGCCCGCTCCACTTCTGGACGTATCGGCGGCCGTCGCGCACCCTCCCCGGGTGATCCCCGACCCGAGGCCGCACCTCAAGGACTATCCGCTCGAGGAGCTCCGGACGCGCTTCGGGCGCCAGGGCGTGGCGCCCTACCGGGCGCTCCAGGTGCACCAGTGGCTCTACGGGCGCGGCGTCGACGATCCGCTCGCGATGACCGACCTCGCGCAGGACCTCCGGGCGCGCCTCGCAGCGGAGTGGCGCACGCGCGCGCTCGAGCTCGCGGACGTCCAGCGCTCGGTGGACGGGACGCAGAAGGCCGTCCTCCGGGCGGCGGACGGGGCGGTCGTGGAGGCAGTCGCCATCCCCGACGACGACCGCACGACGCTGTGCGTCTCCACCCAGGTGGGCTGCCCGCTCGCGTGCTCGTTCTGCGCGACGGGCGCGCTCGGCTTCACGCGGAACCTCTCGACGGCGGAGATCGTCGACCAGCTCGTGCGCGTGCGCGAGACGCTCGACCCGGGCCGCCGCATCACGAACGTCGTCTTCATGGGGATGGGCGAGCCGCTCCTCAACCTGCCCGCCGTGCTGCGCGCGATCCGGATCCTGGTGCACCCGAAGGGGTTCGGGCTCGCGGGTCGACGCATCACGGTGTCGACGGCCGGGGTCGTGAGCCGCCTCGCCGAGCTGCTCGAGGCGGCGCCGGTGAACCTCGCGGTGTCGCTCCACGCCGCGACCGACGCCCTGCGTGACGAGCTCGTGCCGCTGAACCGGCGCTTCCCTCTCGCGATGCTGATGGAGGGGCTGCGGGCGCTGCCGCAGCTCGGGCCGCGGCGCCCCGTGTTCTTCGAGTACACCCTGATCGCGGGCGTCAACGACTCCCTGGATGATGCACGTCGCCTCGTGCGTCTCCTGGCGGGCCTCCCGTCGAAGGTGAACGTGATCCCGATGAACCCCCACGCAGACTCCCGCTTCCGGCCTCCGCACCCGGCGGTGGCCGATCGCTTCCTCGGGGAGCTGGCCGGGGCCGGGCTCACGGTCACGCTGCGGCGCAGCCGGGGCGGCGACATCGACGCGGCCTGCGGGCAGCTCGCCGTTCGCGAGCGCGCCCGGTCAAGCGGCTAGCGGACCGGGCCGAAGAGACCCCGAAGGAGCCGCGCGCCATGCTCTACGCGGTCGGCGACATCCACGGTGAGCGCGAGCGCCTCGACCAGCTCCTCGAAGCCCTGCCGCTCGAGCAGGGCGACCGCCTGGTCTTCCTCGGCGACTACGTGGACCGCGGGCCCGACTCGTACGGCGTCGTCGAGCGGCTGATCGCGCTCGCCAAGCAGCGGCCCTGCGTCTTCCTGCTCGGGAACCACGAGTCGATGTTCCTCGACTTCCTCGGCTGGCACGGCGCGGCGTACTTCGGCGGGGACGCCTTCCTCGCGAACGGCGGTGCGCGCACGCTGGCGAGCTACGGGTACTTCGGATCGGCGCAACCCGATCCGAAGGAGTTCAAGCTGCCGCCCGGTCACGCCGCGTTCTTCCGCCGGCTGCGCCTGCACCACGTGGAAGGCGACTACCTCTTCGTGCACGCGGGGCTCGGACGCGAGCAGCTGCTCTCCACCGACCTGGCCTGGGCCCTGCGTCGCGCGCGTCCCGAGGACCTGCTCTGGAACCGCTCGACGGGCGACCTGCCGCACCGCCTCGGCGTCACGATCGTCTACGGACACACGCCCCAGGCCGACTTCAGCGTGCGCTGGAATCCGCCCTTCAGCGTGGGAATCGACACCGGCGCGGTGTATGGCGGCCGGCTCAGCGCGCTGCGGCTGCCCGACGAGACCCTGTTCCAGGTCTAGGCGGCTACGCGCCCTGCGCGGCCGGAGCGGGCGCGTCGCTCGTCTTCGGCGAGAGACGCGGGATGGTGACGCGCACGCCCGGACGGAGCGCGGCGAGGTCGAGGTCGGGGTTGTAGTGGTGGAGCAGCCAGACCGGAACCCCGCCCCGCGAGAGACCCCAGAGCGTGTCGCCCTTGCGGAGCACCACCTGCTCCGTGCCCGCGACGCGATGGGAATCGAAGAACTCCCGCTGCACTTCCTGGTGGTAGGCGAGCCGGCGCTGCTCGAACGCGGCGCTCGGCGTCTTCGAGAAGTCCAGCTTGAGTCGCCTGCCGATCGGAACGCGCGCCTTCCGCAAGCCGTTGAGGGCCAGGAGGCGCGACGGCGGCACGCCGAGCCAGCTCGCGTAGTGTCCGATCGTCTCGTCGGGCTGGACGGTGATGTAGCCCTTGGCGTCGACGCGATAGCGGACCGGGTTGGCTCGGTCGATCGCGAGCGCGGGCTGCGCGTCCTCCCGCGCCCCTGCGGGCGGCTTCCGCCGGGACGCGGGGGGCGTCTCCGCAAGCGCCGCCCCGGGGGCTCGCGACCCGGCCTCCGATTCCGAAGCGGGAGGCCGCCTCACCGCCACCACGGAATGCGGCGCGGGCCGCGCGGGTTCGGGAGCGGGGATCGGGGTCACCGGTGCCGCCGCCGGTTCGGCGGCGGGGGCCGCGCTGGCGACCTCGGCCGGCTGGCGCGGCGCCGCGGTCTGCGCCGGGCGCGGCGGCGCGGGCGCCGGCGTCCGATCCGCGACGACGGTCTCGACGGCCCGCTGCGGCACGCGCAACACCGTGCCCGCCCGCAGCCGTCGCGGATCGAGCCGGTTCGCCTGGACGATGGTGCTCACCGACACGTCGAAGCGACGCGCGATCCCCGTCAGCGTGTCGCCCCTCTTCACGCGATAGGTGCGCGTGCGCGTCACCGTTCGGATCTCCGGAGCCGGCTCCGGCGGCGCGCTCGCGAGCGCTTCTCGAGCCGCCCTGGCGCGCTCGGGCGGGAGCCGCAGGGAGTAGCCCGCGGGTGCGTAGCGGCGGCCGATCCAGAACGGGGTGCGAAGCGCGAGGTTGTACTCGCGCAGGGTATCGAGGTCGACGGCGAGGGTGCGCTGGAGCGAGCCCACGGAGTGGGAGCGCGAGAGCACGAGCGTCTCCGGCTCCTCCGGAGCGCTCCGGCTGATGGCGCCGAAGTAGCGCTCGGGATCCCGGGAGACGTCGAGGGCGGCGAGGAACGAGGTGTAGAAGTTCCGGGACGCGAAGCCGAAGGAGGGGCTCTTGTACCGCCGGACGATCACTCCGATGTCCTCGGTGCCGAGCGCCTGCGCCGCGCGCTTCATGCCCCCTGCGCCGTGGTTGTAGGAGGTGACCGCGAGCGGCCAGGTGCCGGTGATGCGGTAGTTCTCCGCCAGGAACCGCGCGGCCGCATCGGTGGAGCGCCACGGGTCGAAGCGCTCGTCGACCACGTCGTCGACGTGCATGAAGCGCTTGCCGGTGGACCGCATGAACTGCCAGAGGCCGGCGGCGCCGGCGTGGGAGTACGCCTCCGGGTTGTAGGAGGACTCCACGTGGGGCAGGGCCGCCAGCTCACCCGGCACGCCGTACTCCTCCAACGTCCGCTGGATGTGCGCCTGCCAGCGGCCCGAACGCTCCACGCCCTCGCGGAAGCGATCGGCCTGTCCGAGCTGGAACCGGACGTTGTCCGCGGCCTCGCGGAGCGTCTCGGGCGAAGCGCCGGTCGGCCAGAGCTGGAGCACCCGCTGCTCGTCGTCCGAGAGCCCCTCGCGCTTGCCGTCGGCGAGCTCGTTCAGGATCCGGCGGTAGTAGTCCTTGCGCTCGTCGACGCGCTCCTGGAAGGAGCGGCCGCTGAGGCCGTCGGGTAACCGGATCACTTCGTAGACCACGTCGAGATGCTCGGCGTCGTGCACGAAGCCGCCGCTCGTATCCACTTCGGTGTAGACGCGGGTCCAGAACCGGACTTGCGGATGGATCGCGTAGGGGCGCGGGAAGACCTCGTCCCCCGAGGCCGGCCGGGACGCGGTGGCATCGGCGAGCAGCAGGAGCGCAGCAAGTGTGGTGGAGAGACGGCGCATCGCGGAACCTACATCGGCTGCTCGGCGGCCGAACCTGACCAGCGCGCCTCGCGGACCAGCGGACCTCGATCGCGACCGTGCGCCCCCCGCGCCCGGCGCCATCTCCGCCATTGTATGGAGGTCGCAGCGCGATGGCTACCGCCTGCGTCCCTTCTTCCGGTCCTTCTTGGCCTGCTTCCTCTTGCGCTTCTGTTGCGCACGGCGCTTGCCGTCATCGCGGCGCGCGCCCGCTCCGGCCGGCGCTGCAGAGCCGACGCGCGCCCCGGAGAGGAGCGCCGATGGATCGAAGCCAGCGGGCATGCCCGCCCCCGCGAGACGTCCGAGCCCCGGGATGCGCGAGAGCAGCCCGCCGCCCCCGCCGAGCGATCCCATCACGTCCCGCATCTGCCGGAAGCGCTGGACGAGCGCCATCACCTCCTTGCTGCGGTGCCCGCTGCCCCGAGCGATGCGCGCGGCCCGGCTCTTCTGGATCACGTCGGGATCGGCGCGCTCGTGGGGCGTCATCGAGCGGATCATCGCCTCCACCCGCTTGAGCTCCCGCTCGTCGACCTGGTCGGCGAGGCCGCCGATCCCCGGGAGCCGCGCGAAGATCTCGCGCAGGGGGCCCATGCGCTGGAGGGTGCGGAGCTGCTCGAGGAGGTCCTCGAGCGTGAAGCGCCCCTTCAGCATGCGCTCGGCCGCGGCCTCGGCCTGCTGCTGGTCGACGACGGCCTCGAAGTCCTTCACGAGGCCGACCACGTCGCCCATCCCGAGGATGCGCGAGGCGAGGCCTTCGGGCCGGAAGGGCTCGAGCCGGTCGAGCGTCTCGCCCGAGCCGAGGAACTTGATCGGAACCCCGGTGACGGCCTTCACCGCGAGGGCGGCGCCGCCGCGGGCGTCGCCGTCGAGCTTCGTGAGCACGAGGCCGTCGAGCCGGAGGCGCTCGCTGAAGGCCTTCGCGACCTGGACGGCGTCGCGTCCCATCAGTGCGTCGCAGACGAGCAGCCGGTTCGCCGGCGACACCGCCGCTTCGATCTGCGCGAGCTCGTCCATCAGCTCCTCGTCGATCGCGAGGCGGCCGGCGGTGTCGTAGACGATCGCATCGCGGCCTTCGGTCCGGGCGCGGACCGCCGCGGCAGCGCAGATCGCGGGCGGCAGCTCGCCGGGCGTGCCGACGTGGACGGGCACGTCGATCTGCCGGCCGAGCTGCTCGAGCTGGAGCACGGCCGCGGGGCGGTAGACGTCGGCGGCGACGAGCAGGGGCCGCCGTCCCTCGCTCTTCAGCTGGCGGGCGAGCTTCGCGGCGACGGTGGTCTTGCCGACGCCCTGGAGGCCGAGCAGCAGGACCGACACCACGCCGCCGGGGCCGCGCGCGAGGCTCGGATCGACCGGCCCCATCAGCGCCACGAGCTCCTGCTCGCAGATCGCGACGAAGTGCTGCCCGGGCGTGACGCGGATCTCTCGGCCGGCGGCGTCGCGCGTCCGTGTCTCCACCCGCTCGCCCAGCGCGCGCTGCTTCACGCGATCGAGGAACGACTTCACGACGGTGAAGTCGACGTCCGCCTCGAGCAACGACGCGCGCACGTCGCGCAGGGCCTGGTCGATGTTCTCGTCGCTGAGCTCGCGCACGCCGCGCAGGCGTTCACGCGCGGCGGCGAAGCCCTTCGTCAGGGTCTCGAGCATCTCTGCCCTCCGGAGCGCGCGAGCATACGGAACGGGTCCAGGGGGGCCAAGCGGCCTTCCCCAGCGCCTTGGAGCCGACGGAGCGGCCGTGCTAAACCGCCGACCGTGTTCCGCCGGGTACTGATCGCGAATCGGGGCGAGATCGCGCGCCGCGTCATCCGCGCCTGCCGCACGCTCGGCGTCGAGACGGTGGCCGTCCACTCCGAAGCCGACGCGGAAGCGCCGCACGTACGCGAGGCCGACATGGCCTGCGCCATCGGGCCCGCGCCCGCCCGCGATTCCTACCTCCGGGCCGACGCGCTGCTCGGCGCGCTCCGCAGCAGCGGCGCAGATGCGCTCCATCCGGGCTACGGCTTCCTCTCCGAGAACGCCGCCTTCGCGCGCGCCGTCGCCGACGCCGGCGTCGCGTGGATCGGGCCACCGCCCGGCGCGATCGAGCAGATGGGGGACAAGGCGACCGCGCGTCGCCTCATGCAGGACGGAGGCGTGCCGGTGACGCCGGGCAGCGACGTCGTCGCGGACGTCGAGGCCGCGGTCTCCGCGGCGGATGCGCTCGGCTACCCGGTGATGATCAAGGCGTCGGCCGGGGGCGGCGGGATCGGCATGGTGCCCTGCGCGACGGAAGCGGATCTTCGCAAGGGCTTCGCGAGCGCCGCGGCGCGCGCGCAGGCCGCCTTCGGCGACGCGGGGCTGTACCTCGAGCGCCTCGTCGTCCACGCCCGACACGTCGAGGTGCAGCTCGCGGCGGACCGCGAGGGCGGCACCGTGCACCTCTTCGAGCGCGAGTGCTCGATCCAGCGTCGTCACCAGAAGGTGTTGGAGGAGTCGCCCAGCCCCGCGGTCGGGCCGGCGCTCCGCGACGCCCTCGGGTCCGCGGCCGTCCGTGCGGCGCGCTCGATCGGCTACCACAACGTCGGCACGGTGGAGTTCCTGCTCGGCCCGGACGGCTCCTTCTACTTCATGGAGATGAACACGCGCCTCCAGGTGGAGCACCCGATCACGGAGGAGACGACCGGCGTGGACCTCGTCGTCCTCCAGCTGCGCCTGGCGGCGGGCGAGGCGCTGCCGTTCCGGCAGGACGAGCTCGCGCAATGCGGCCACGCCCTCGAGCTCCGGATCTACGCCGAGGACCCCGCCAAGGGCTTCCTCCCGTCGCCGGGCACGATCACGAAGCTCCGGTGGCCCGACGGCGAGGGAATCCGCATCGACGCGGGCGTCGAAGAGGGCACGAAGGTGACGCCCTTCTATGATCCGCTGCTCGCGAAGCTCGTGGTCTCCGGCGTCGATCGCCGCTCGGCGATCGCGCGCGCGCGCGCGGCCGTCGACGCGACGCAGATCGAAGGCTTGAAGACCAACCTCGCGACGCATGCGCTCGTGCTGGACGACCCCGCGTTCCAACGGGGCGACGTCACGATCGGTCATCTCGGCGCGCTGATGCAGCGCCATCGCGGCCGCTAGCGAACCAAGGAGGAGGACGGGATGGCGACGCAGGTCGAGGCGCAGATCACGGGCAGCGTGTGGAAGATCGAAAAGGCGGTCGGCGACACCGTCGCGGAAGGCGACGTGCTGATCATCCTCGAGTCGATGAAGATGGAGATTCCGGTCGAGGCGCCGTGCGGCGGCCGGGTCGCGGAGATCCGCGTGGAAGAGGGGGCCAGCGTCGAGGAGGGCGCGGTCCTTGCGGTCATCGACTAGGCGCGTCCGATGCTCGGGGGCTTGAAGGCGCGTCCGCTCGGTCCGGGGGATGGCGAGGTCGCGGTCGAGCTCCTGCGCGAGGATGCCCGGAACAACCTCTTCCTTCTCGACCTCGCCGCGCACCTCGGCCTGCCGCCGACGCCCGGCGAAGCGGGGGCCGAGCTCTGGGGCGCCTTTCACCGGAGGTCACTGGTCGGTGTCGCCTCCCTCCGCCCGTGCATCACGCTCGCAGCCGGGCTCCCGGGTCCCGCGTTCGAGGCGCTGCTCCCGGCGCTCGAGGGCGCCGAGTCCGGGCTCGTGAAGAGCCTCGCCGGCGGCGTGGATGCACTGTGGGCGCGGCTCGCCGGGCGCGGCCGCTGCGTGGTGGTGGACAGGACCGAGACCGCCTACGCGCTGCGTCCCGGGGACGCGCGCCTCGCCGGGCCGCCGTCGGGCGCCCGCGTGCGTCCCGCGCGGGTCGAGGACCTCCCGGCCCTCGTCGACGCCGCGCGCGCGAGCCTGCGCGAGGAGAGCCGACCCGACCCGTTCGACGGCGATCCGGAGGGCTTCCGTCGCTGGGTGCGCGGGCGGGTGGCGCGCGCGCACGTGATCGAGACCGATGCGGGCGTCGTGTTCGTGGGTTACGCCGACGTGCGACGGCCCGAGGGGTGGCTCGTCCAGGGGGTCTACACGGCGCCCGCCGTCCGGAGGCGCGGCCTCGCGCTGGTCGGCGTGTCGTCGCTGTGCCGCGCCGCGTTCGACGCCGGCGCGGAGCACGTGCAGCTCTCCGTGGTCGAGGGGAACGCGGCCGCCGTGCGCCTCTACGAGAAGCTCGGCTTCCGGGCGTTCGCGCGGCTGCGGACCATCCTCTTCCAGGGCCCGGGTTGATCGGCCAATCGACCGTCGGCTAGGATGCGCGTTCCACGTACCAGGAGAAGGCCATGGGCATGCTCGAAGGAAAGGTCGCGATCGTCACCGGGGCGGGCGGAGGAATCGGTCGGGAGCACGCGCTGGCGCTCGCCAAGGAGGGCGCCAGGGTCCTCGTCAACGATCTCGGCGGCTCGCGCGACGGCTCGGGCAGCGGAAGCCACCGCATGGCCGACCACGTCGTCGACGAGATCCGTGCGGCGGGCGGCGAAGCTGCCGCGAACTACGACACCGTCTCCACGATGGAGGGCGGGCGCGGGATCCTGAAGTCCGCGCTCGACGCGTTCGGCAAGGTCGACATCCTCGTGAACAACGCCGGCATCCTCCGCGACAAGACGCTGTCGAAGATGGAGGAGGCCCAGTGGGACGTCGTGAACGCCGTACACCTCAAGGGGACGTTCTGCGTCACCCAGCCCGTCTTCAACCACATGCGCGAGCGCAACCAGGGCGGCGTGATCATCAACACGTCGTCGACATCCGGGCTCGAAGGCAACTTCGGTCAGTCCAACTACGGAGCGGCGAAGGCGGGCATCTGGGGTTTCTCGCGCTGTCTCGCGCTCGAGGGGAAGAAGAACAACATCCGGGTGTTCGTGCTCGCGCCGGTCGCACACACGCGTCTCACCGAGGACCTGCCGTTCTTCCAGGCCGACGAGACGAAGTCGCGCATGGATCCGAAGCTGGTCTCTCCGCTCGTCGTCTATCTCGCGAGCGATCTCGCGAAGGACATCACCGGCCGCACGTTCTTCGTTGGGGGCGGCACGATCGCGGAGATGAAGATGGTGCGCGGTCAGGGCGTGACGAAGAAGGAGAACGGCGGGCTCTGGTCGGCGCAGGAGATCGCGTCGAACATCGACAAGATCCTCGCCTGAGCAGGGTCCTGCTGAAGCGCGAGTGAACGACGCGGGCGTCACGGTCCGGGCTCGATTGCCCGGGCCGGACCCTCGTGGTAAACCTGCCGATCATGTCCGAGCGGTCGCCCGCGCCGCCTCCCGCCCGTGCCAAGCTACCGCGCTTCGCCGATCCCTTCTCGGCGATGACCCCCCGCTTCAATCTCTTCTTCCGTTGGTTCGGCAAGCGCTTCTTCGGTCACTTCGATCTCGACGACGACACGGTCGCGCGTCTCCGCGACCTCGAGTCGCGCGGTTCCGTGGTCTACGTGATGCGCTACGCGAGCCGCCTCGACTACTTCCTCTTCAACGCGCTCTTCCTCCGCGAGGGGCTGCGGCTCTCGGGCTTCGCGAACGGTGTGCGCTTCTACTACTACCGGCCGGTCGTCGAAGCGGTCCGCCTCGGCGTGCGGCGGCTGCGCGAGCTCTTCCGGGAGCGCCGCGCGGGTGGGGAGCGCAGCGCGAGCGGCGGCCGCGAGACCGCGCGCGAGCTCGCGCGCGCCGGCGAGTCGCAGTTCCTCTTCCTGCGCACCGCGCGGCTGCGGTCGTATCTGTGGAGCCGGCGCCAGGCGCTCGAGGCCGGCAAGCAGGAGATCGACGACCTCGAGGACATCGTGCGATCGGTGTGGACCGAGGACCGGCCCGTCTTCCTCGTCCCGCTCGCGCTCTTCTGGCGCAAGGGACCGCGCGCGGAGCGCCGCTTCCTGAACCTCGCCTACGGCGGCCCGACGCGGCCCTCGGACGTCGCGAAGGTCATCGGCTTCCTCACCACGTACCGCGGCCTCTTCGTGAAGGTGGGCGAGCCGATCGACCTGCGCGCGTTCATCGAGGGTCGCCGCCACGAGGGCGAGAGCGCGGTGACGCGCAAGGTGCGCCGCTCCCTCCTGATCTTCCTCTACCGCGAGGAGAAGGTGGTCGAGGGTCCGACGCTGCGGCCCGCCCACAAGGTGCAGGAGAGCGTGCTCGGCGACGCGCGGCTCCGCGCCGCCGTCGAGAAGATCGCGGTGGAGCGCGGGATCGCGCGCGAGGCCGCCTGGGGCGACGCCGAGAAGATCTTCCGCGAGATCGCCGCGCACATGAACTCGACGTTCCTCGCCGTGCTGAACGTCGTCGTGGGCTCGATCTTCAAGCGGGTCTTCGGGTCGATCGACGTGAACGGTCTCGAGAAGGTGGCGGAGTACGCGAAGCGCCATCCGCTCGTGCTGGTACCGAGCCATCGCTCGTACTTCGACTTCCTGATCCTGTCGTGGCTCTTCTACCGCAACCACCTGGTGCCGCCGCACATCCTCGCGCGCGAGAACATGGGTTTCGGCCCGTTCGGCTACATCTTCCGCCGCGCCGGTGCGTTCTTCATGCGCCGCTCGTTCGACGATCCCCTCTACAAGGAGGTGTTCCGGCGCTACGTCGCCTATCTGGTGAAGGAGGGCTTCACGCAGGAATTCTTCATCGAGGGCGGGCGCTCGCGGACGGGCAAGACGCTCGCCCCGCGTCTCGGCATGCTGTCGTGGGACGTCGAGGCCTTCCTCGCGGGCAGCCGCCGCGACCTCTTCTTCGTGCCGATCGCCATCAATTACGAGCGCCTGGTGGAAGAGGGCGCGATGGTGGACGAGCTGGAAGGCGGCCGGAAGGTCGACGAGAGCACGCTCGGCCTGATCCGCGCACGGAAGTACCTGCGCCGCCGGTTCGGCAGCGTGTTCGTGAACTTCGGCGAGCCGATCTCCCTCGCGGCGGCGATGGGCGGCGACCGCGCGGCGTTCGCGGCCTCCGCGACGCCCGAGATCGAGGCCGCGAAGCGCCGCTTCGTGGAGGGTCTCGGCAATCGCATCGTCGAGCGCATCAACTGGGCGACCGTCGCGAACGCCACGTCGGTGGCCGCGAGCGCGCTGCTCGGCGAGCCGTCCCGCGGGATGTTCCGACACGACCTCGTGGCGCGCATGCACGAGCTCGTCGAGCTGCTGCACCTCCAGGACGTCCGGCTCACGCCCGCGCTCGAGCGCGACCGCGGCGACTTCCGCGAGGCCGTCGCGTTCCTCCTGCGGGCCGACCTCCTGCACTCCGTCCAGGATCCGCGCGGCGAGATCCTCTACTTCGAGGAGCCGCGGCGGCGCGCGCTCGACTTCTATCGGAACGGCATCCTCCACTTCCTGGTGACGCCGAGCTTCATGGCGCGGCGGCTGCTGTCGGGCGCGACCTCCACGGAGCTGCGCGAGGACGTCGGGTTCTGGCTGGACCTCTTCTATCAGGAATTCTTCGTGCCGCGCGGCGAGCTCATGGCCGCTCACCTCGAGGCCTTCCTGGACTACTTCGAGCGGCACGGCGTGCTCGATCGGCGCGGCGACCGCCTGGAGGCGACCGAGAAGGGCGTCGCGTACTTCTCGTTCCTCGCGGAGCAGACGCGCGGGATGCTCGAGGCCTACTACGCCGCCATCGCCGCGGTCCTCTCGGCCGACGAGGTCGTGACCGGCCGCCGGCTGTCGCGGGCGATCGGGGAGCAGTTCGAACGGGCCCAGATCCTGGGCGAGGTCGCGCGGCGCGAGGCCGCGAACGCGGTGACGTTCGGGAACGCGCTCGACGTCCTCGTGCGCAGGCGTGCGCTCGATCGCACCCGGGCCGAAGGCGGCCGGGACAGCTCCCGCGACTCGCTCTATACGCGCGGCCCGGCCTTCGAGGACCTGCGCGGCCTGCACGCGCGTCTGGCGGGGGCCCTCGGCGCCCGGTAGGCTCGCCCGCCCATGGATCCCCTCGACGCGCTCGATTTCTCCAAGGGCAACGGGCTGGTCACGGCCATCGCGCAGGATGCGTCGACGGGCGAGATCCTGATGGTCGCCCACATGAACGAGGAGTCGCTGCGCAAGACGCTCGAGACGGGCGAGGCGGTGTATTGGAGCCGCACGCGCGGGCTCTGGCACAAGGGCGAGGAGAGCGGCCACACGCAGCGCGTGCGCGAGCTCCGCATCGACTGCGACGGCGACGCGGTCCTGCTCAAGGTGGAGCAGCGCGGGGGGGCCGCTTGTCACACCGGCAAGCGCAGCTGCTTCTTCCGCCGCGCCGACGACACGAATGCCACGGGCTGGACCGACGACGGCGTGCAGGTCTTCGATCCCGCGAAGGTGTACAAGAAGTGACGAAACGCGAGACTCCGAAGCTCCGGCTCGGGCTGCCGAAGGGAACGCTCCAGGAGACGACGGGCAAGCTGTTCGCCCTCGCCGGCTACCGCGTGGCCTTCAGCGGGCGTTCCTACTATCCCGAGATCGACGACCCGGAGATCGAGTGCCTCCTGATCCGCGCGCAGGAGATGGCGCGCTACGTCGAGCAGGGCGTGATGGATTGCGGGGTCACCGGGCACGACTGGGTGCTCGAGAACCGCGCCAAGGTGAAGGAGCTCGCGGACCTGAGGGCCCCGTGGCCGAACTATCGGCCCCTGCGCTGGGTGCTCGCGGTGAAGGACACGTCCCCCTTCTCGTCGGTGAAGGACCTCGAGGGCAAGCGCATCGCCACCGAGGGCGTGGGGCTCACGAAGAAGTATCTCGCCGACCACGGCGTGAGGGCCGAGGTCGAGTTCTCGTGGGGTGCGACCGAGGTCAAGCCTCCGATCCTGGCCGATGCGATCGTGGACATCACCGAGACCGGCCACGGCCTGCGCGCGAACGACCTGCGCGTGATCGACACCGTGCTCACGACGACGCCGCGCTTCATCGCGAACCGCGAGGCGTACACCGACGAATGGAAGCGCCTCAAGATGGAGCGGCTCGTGCTGCTGCTGAAGGGCGCGATCGCCGCGGCGGACCGGGTGGGTTTGATGATGAACCTGCGTCGCGAGCACCTGCAGAAGGTGATCGAGCTGCTTCCCGCGCTGGCCACGCCCACGATCTCCGCGCTCGCGGACGACCACTGGGTCGCGGTCAACACCATCGTCGAGGAGCGCTTCGTGCGCGAGCTCCTGCCGCGCCTGTCCGAAGCCGGCGCGCAGGGCATCGTCGAGTACCCCCTCAACAAGATCGTCGAGTAGCCCGCCGGTGGAGCGGGGCGGCGCCGCGGGTCTGCGCGCTCTCGGCCGGCTCGCGGCTGCGCCCTTCGTCTATGCGCGCATCGCCTGGTGGGGGCTCGCCGCGCCCCGCGTCACCGAGCGCGCCCCGCTCGTGATCGCTCAGGCCGTCGTGCGCAACGAGCGCGGCGAGGTCCTGCTGGCCGTGCGCAGCGACCTCCAGGGCTGGGAGCTGCCGGGCGGGACGCCGCACCCCGGCGAGCCCCTCGAGGACGCGCTGCGGCGCGAGCTCGTCGAGGAGACCGGCGTGCAGGTCGCGCTCGAGCGTCACGTCGGGGACTACGTGCGCACCGGCTTCCGGCCGCACACCGCGCGCGTCTGGCTCGGACGCCCGGTCGGCGGCGCACCGCGCCCGAGCCGCGAGACGCTCGCCGTCCGCTGGTTCGCTCCGGAAGCGGTTCCCTCGACGTTGTTCCCGTGGTACCGGGCGCCGCTCGCGGACGCACTGTCCGGCCGACACGAGCCCGTGACGCGGCGCGAGCACCAGGGGGCGTCCGCCGTCCTCGCCGGGCTCGCGATCGACCTCCGGACGCGGGTCCGGGGGGCGACGTCCTAGCGCGGATCCGCTCGGCGGCTGTCGTCTAGCGCGGCGTCTCGCGGAGGCCGCTGGCCTCCCATTCCTTCGAGAGCTGCTGCAGCTTGCGCGCGAACTCGTCCATCGGGTCGTCGAACGACAGGATGATCTCGGTCGTGCGCGGGATGTCGTCGCCGTTCAGGAGGCCGCGATAGCGATTCAGGTTCGCCAGGATCGCCTCCGCCACCTTGAGGGCGCGCTTCTCGGTCTTGATCAGCGGCGATTGGAGGGTGTACACGTTGTTGCGTCCCCACAGACTCTCGTCGCGCACGATCGCGATCTCGCGATAGACGCTGTGGATCGGGTCGAAGTTGTACTCGACCCGCACCTCCTTGAAGATGTCCGAGTTGCCGGTGTAGAAGCCCCGCTCCTTCTCGACCTTGCCGAGCTGCCGGCAGCGGGGGCAGTAGAACGTGTCGCCGTGGTTCAGCAGGAAGACGCCCTTGGCGTAGTCCTCGCAGTCCGTGTTCTCGCAGTAGCCGACGCCTCGCTTCATGCTTGCCATCCTCTCCGGACCGCCTCCCAGGCCCTCGTTGCCTTGCATTGCACCCATCCTCTCGTCTTCCGCTCGGAGCGGTGTTCGCGACGGGCCGACCGGGCCTCCCCGGGCCACAAGGGGAGACGAAGCAAGCCCCGCGCCAAGCGGCCGGTCGGGGATCTCGACGGAAGGATTCTCCTCGCCTTGGGCCGATCGGTTGCCGCCTCGCTGCGCAATTCCGTTGCGCTCACGGGGCCCCGCAACCCTTCGTCCCGGATTTCCTTTCCGGACTTTTGAGAACGGAGCTACTCAGGCGCCCGTTCCCGCTGGCTCTCGCGCAACTTTCGTCGCAGCTCCGAGCCGCGGACGCCTCCGGCAATCACCGCCCCTTGCCGGGTCTGCTCCGGGTTCCGGGCAGACCGCTCCTCTCGGGGGGTGGTGGGCGTGCGCAGCTCCGCGTCAAAGGATTCCGCTCAGACCGAACGCAAAGGGTCAAAAAGCCGAACGATCGCCAGAAGTTATGGGCAGAGATCCTTATACTCCCGGACCCGTCGGCCTGTCAACCACGATTTCGCCCGGGTGCGTCTCCGACGCCGGCCGGGCTCGCCTGCAGGTGTCGCCGGCGCTCCCGGGCAAGCAGGCCCGCGTAGGCGGCGAGGGCCCCGATCACGAGGGCGTAGGCCGCGATCACGTACCCCACGGGCGCTCCACGGCCGCGCTGCTCCGGGCTTCCGGTTCCGACCGGAGCTCGCGCGCGCGCAGCGACTCGATCTCCAGCCGCCGGAGGAGGAGGTGCGCGAACGCCGCGAGCGCCGTGATCACGCCGAGCGCGAACGGCCAGCCCATGCCCGCACCGAGGCTGCCGCGGCTCAGGTTCTCGGGATGGATCGCGCGGCCTCCGAAGAGATCGATCGCGAAGTAGTTGAGCGGGATCGCGAAGACGCCCGCGATGCCGTAGATCGCCGCGAAGCGCGCGCCGCGCGCGCTGCCCTCGGTGAAGCCGCGCAGGAGCAGGTAGGCGAGGTAGATGAACCAGAGCAGGAGCGTCACGGTGAGCCGCGGATCCCACGACCACCAGCGCCCCCACGTGCCGCGCGCCCAGATCGGCCCCGTGAGGAGCGCGAGCGTGCAGAACACGACGCCCACCTCCGCGGCCGACGCGCCGAGGCGGTCCCACTGCTCGTCGCCGCGCCACAGGTAGAGGGCGCCCGCGATCGCCGTGATCCCGAAGCCGAGGTAGGCCGCGAACGCGCAGGCCGGGTGCACGTAGAGGATCTTCTGGATCACGCCCTGGACCGAGTCCTCGGGTGCGTTCACCACCGCGAAGGCCCAGATCGCCGCGACGACGAGGACCAGGATGCCGCTCGACGAGCGGAGCCGCGCGGCGGCGCGATCGAGAGGGCCGGAGTGCATCGGGGGGTCCATGCCTCACTCGTCCAGGACGAACTCGAACAGCACGAACGAGACTATCAGAAAGACCGAGTCGGTCACGACCAGCAGCCGGAGCGCCGGGAGCGGCACCGCGCCCGAGTCCAGCAGGCCGGTGCAGGCCTGCACGGCCCCGAGCAGGACGGGTACGAGCATCGGCAGCAGGAGCAGGGGGAGCATCACCTCGCGGTAGCGCGTTCGGACCGCGAGCGCGGCGAAGAGCGTGCCCATCGACGAGAGACCGAGCGCGCCGAGCAGCAGCACGCCCGCGAGCGGGACGGCGACCGGGAGCAGCGGGACGTCGAAGGCCAGCGCGAACGCGAACGCGGTGAGGCCCTGCACGATCCAGAGCAGCAGCGTGTTCGACGCGGCCTTGCCGAGGAACACGAAGCCGCGATCCGCGGGCGCGAGCGCGAGACCCGAGAGGGCCTCGTTCTCCAGCTCGAGCGCGAACGCCCGATTCAGACCGAGGATCGACGCGAACACGTAGGCCACCCAGAGGAGCCCGGCCGCCCCGGTCTGCAGCAGGCGGCTCGCATCCGCCGGCAGCGCGAAGTGGAAGACGACCACCACGAGCACCGAGAAGAGCAGCATCGAGACGATGCGGTCGCGCGTGCGCCACTCGGAGACGAGGTCCTTCCACAACACGGCGAGCAGGACGTTCACCCCGCGGCCCCGACGCTGGCGAGGTATGCGCGGTCGAGGGCGGCCAGCGCGAGGTCCGCGCCGGTCGCCTCGTGCACGACGCGTCCGCCGGCCAGCACGATCGCGCGGTCGGCGAGCTCGCACGCGCGCGCCAGCTCGTGGGTCACGAGCACGAGCGTCCGCCCGCCCGCGCGCAGCGCGGACAAGCGGCGCGTGAGCGCTTCGGAGGCAGACCGATCCAGCCCGGTGTAGGGCTCGTCGAGCAGCACGATTGCGGGGTCGTGAACGAGTCCGCGCGCGATCGCGAGCCGCTGCGCCATGCCCCGCGAGAACCCGCCCGCCGGGCGGTCGGCCACGTCCGTGAGCTCCTGCGCCGCCAGGAGCTCGTCCGCGCGCTGCGCGGGGCTCGCGACGCCGTACAGCCGCCCCGCGAAGATCAGGTTCTCGCGCGCGGTGAGCGCGGGGTAGAGGAACGTGGCGTGCGCGAGATAGCCGACGCGGCCGCGCGCCCGCCGCCGGTCCTCGCCGCTCGGGCCGACGCGCAGCGTGCCCGCAGTCGGGCGCGCGAGGCCCGCGAGCAGGCGGAGCAGCGTGGACTTGCCGGCGCCGTTCGGCCCGAGGACGGCGAGCGTGCTGCCGGCGGGAACCTCGAGATCGATGCCGCGGAGGGCGTGGACCGGGCCGAATCGCTTCTCGAGCCCGCGAGCCGCGATCGCGGCGTCGTTCACGCGGACGCCTCGCGCCCCGGCGATTCCGCCGCGATCCGCGTGCCGCAGCGGCCGCAGAAGCGGTCCTCGGGACGCGGCGTGCCGCCGCAGCTCGGGCAGCTCGCCGGGGCCGCCGGCGCAGCCGGCGCCGCGCGCGCCGCCGCACGGGCCGCGTCGCGCTCGGCCTGGAGCAGCGCGACCGCGCGGCCGCGCAGCTCGTCGCGCATCGTCCGGTAGTCGGCCTCCGCGATCTTGCCGGTCTCGAAGTCGTCCTCGAGATCACGCAGTGCGGTGTAGAGCGAATCGCGTTCCTTTCGCTCCGCGGGCGCCGCGATCGCATCTTCCGCGGTGTCGGCGGCGCCGACGACCGGCCGCACGAGCAGGAGGACCGCGATGGCCGCGAGCAGCGCGACGACCACGGCCTCGGCCGCGCCCGACACGCCGCCGCCCGGCCGGAGCGCCGCGAGGCGCAGCGGGACGGGCTCGCCGGCCTCGATCTCGAACGCTTCGAGGTGGAGGTAGGCCCGGTCCTCCGTCCGCACGGGCCGGCGGCGGTGGAGCCGCTCGGAGCTGGTCTCGATGCCGGAGTCGGCGACGTACACCGACAGCAGCGGGAAGCTCTGCCCGAAGGGTCGGCCGAGGTCCACGCTGCCGTCCTTCACGGGCACGCGGTACTGGACCTGGATCGCGGTCTCCCCGGGCGGCAGCGGTCCCTGCACGGCGAGGCCCCCGCGCGCATCCGGCGCGAGCCCGAGTCCGGCGGAGGCGGTCGAGAAGCGCAGGTCATCTGCTCCCTCCGGCAGCGGGATCCAGAGCAGCGGGTGCGCAGCCGAGCCGAGCAGCGGCGCTCCGGGTGACACGCGAACGTGGTGCTCTTCCTGCACCGTGACGGCGGCGTCGTCCATGTCGAGCACGAGGCGCACGTCCGTCACCTCGAGCGCGGCGGGATCCGTGCGCGTCGCCGGGGGGTCGAGGCCGAGCTCCAGAACGGTGCCCGCGGCCACCCGGGTCGCCTCCCGCGCCCGGAAGACGCGCTCGTTCTCGGTGACGTCCGGCGCGGGCGCCAGCCCGCGAGCGCGGACCGGGCCGAGCGCGTCGGTCGTGAGCACGCGCACGCGCTCCGCCGCAGTCGGGAACCGCTTCTTGATCGTGGTCGGACCGGCGGCGAGGGGAAGGTCGTAGGAGAGCGTGAGCTCCTGCTCGCCCGGATAGATCGGACCGTAGAACGCGAGTCCGCCCTTCACGTCGACGAGCCCCTCGGGCCGCATCCCGAGCGGGTGCTGGAGGTTCTGCGCGCCCGCCGGAAGTGCGATCGAGACGGCGGGGCGCGCGCGCGCGCGGTCGCCCGCCGGCACCCACACGACGTGGCTCCCGGTGTTCCGCAGGCGATGCGTCTCGACGACGTTCGCGCCCTGCGCGCTGCGATCGAGCCGCACCTGCGACTCGAGCACCGAGACGCCGGCGGGGTCCACTGTCGGATCGGCGATCTTGATCTCGCTGGTCTTCTCGGTCTCGCCCGCCGCGAACACGATGCGGTCGCCGGGGAAGGGGACGTCGGAGTACCGCGCGCCGACGAGGTACGCGACGTCGGGCGAGTTGGAGATGCGCTCGAACACGAATGCGCCGCTCGCGTCCGTCGTGGTCCGGCGAAGGCCCGGAACGCCCGAGCCCGGGAGCGCGTACAGCACGACCTCGACGCCGCCGGCCGCCTCGGGGCGGCCGGCGTGCACGACGCGTCCCCGCACCGTGGCTGGCCCGGCCGGGACGTCGTTCGGCGTGAAGCCGCCGTGCTGCGCGCCGGCGCCGCCCGGGGCGGCGGCGAACGCGAGGCCGAGCGCGACCGCGCCGACGCGCAGAAGACGCGTCGCGACGCGAGCCCGATCGCGAGTCATTCCGCGCCCGTCTCGCCGGGCCGCTGCGGGTGGGGCCAGAGGATCGCGAGGGTGCCCAGCACGAACGTGTAGCCCCCGATCCAGATCCAGTTCACCAGCGGGTTGCGATAGACCTTCACCGTCGCGGAGCCGTCGGGCTCGACCGCGGTGAGGATGACGTACAGGTCCTCCCGCAGCGTCGAGTGGATGCTGGGGATGGACGCGGGCTGCTGCTCCAGCCAGTACATCCTCCGTTCGGGCGCCATCACCGCCACGGGCTGGTCGTCCTGGTAGAGCGCGAGCCGCGCGACCGCGCCGCCGTAGTGCTGCTTTGGCAGGGGCGTCGCGGTGAGGTACCTCAGCCGGTAGTCGTGGATCCGGAGCTCGCCGCCCGGCGCGATGTTCTCGAGCTTCTGCTCGTTGAACGCCGCGCCGGCGATGCCGAGGAAGATGAACACGACGCCGAGGTGGACGATGTATCCGCCGTAGCGCCGCTGGTTCTTCCGGAGCAGCGACGCGAAGGCCTGGAACGGACCCTCGCCGTGGCGCACGCGGATCGCGATCGCACGCGTGTACTCCTGGAGGATCGTCCCCGTCACGAACCCGGCGAGCGTCCACGTCGCGAGCGGATAGAACGACACGTCGCCGCGCACGAAGACCGCGAACGCGGTGCCGGTCGCGACCCCGGCGGCGACCGGCCAGATGAACTGACGACGCACGCTCACCAGGGAAGCCTTGCGCCAGGCGATGAGCGGGCCGACGCCGGTGAGGAACAGCAGGAAGAGCGCGAGCGGGCCCGCCATGCCGTTGAAGAACGCCGGCCCCATCGAGATCTTGGTGCCGCGCACGGCCTCCGACAGCACCGGGAACAGCGTCCCGCAGAAGACGACGGCGAGGATGCCGAGGAACACCCAGTTGTTGAGCAGGAAGCTCGCCTCGCGCGACACCACCGACTCGAGGCGGTTCGTGCTCCGGAGCTGCGGTCGCCGCCAGATCACGGTTCCGAAGTAGGCCAAAGCCACCACGAGGACGTAGCCGAGGAAGATGTAACCGAACCACCCGGCGGCGGTGAAGGAGTGCACGCTCGAGACGACGCCACTGCGTGTCAGGAAGGTGCCGAAGAGGCAGAGGGTGTACGTGAGGCCGATCAGCACGAGGTTCCACAGCTTCAGCATGTCCCGCTTCTCCTGGATCATCACGGAGTGCAGGTACGCCGTGCCGGCGAGCCAGGGCATGAACGATGCGTTCTCGACCGGGTCCCACGCCCAGTAGCCGCCCCAGCCCAGCACCTCGTAGGCCCAGCGTCCGCCGAGCAGGATCCCGATGCTGAGGAAGAACCACGGGAAGAGGGTCCAGCGGCGGGTCGTGCGGAACCACGCGGTGCCGAGCTCGCCCGTGACGAGCGCAGCGAACGCGAACGCGAAGGGGACCGCAAAGCCCGTGAAGCCCGTGTAGAGCATCAGCGGGTGGATCATCATCACGGGGTGCTGGAGCAGGGGATTGAGCCCCGCGCCGTCGGACAGCACCTCGCCGGGCGGGAGCTTCGTGAAGGGGTTCGTCACGAAGTTCACGAGCACCAGGAAGAACGTGGCGTTGGCGAGCAGCGACGTGGTCACCCAGGGCATCAGGCTGCGGCTCGAGCGCCGGTGCAGCAGCACCGCGGCCGAGGCGTAGGCCATCAGCATCCAGAGCCAGAGCAGCAGCGAGCCAGCCTGTCCGCCCCAGAGCGCCGCGAGCCGGTAGTGCAGGGCCATGCTCCGCGCGGAGTGCTCGGAGACGTACTTCACCTGGAAATCGAAGTTCGCGAGCGCCCAGAAGAGCGCGATCATCGCGAGCGTCACGAACGCGAAGCAGATCCACACCGCGCGCTCCGCCACGCGGCCCCACGCGGCCGCCTCCGGGGCCATCGGCACGTCGGCGCGGCGCGCCCTCAGCCGGGCGAGCCCGGCATGCACGCCCGCGCCGATGCCGAGGAGCGCAACCACGAGGGCGAGACGGAGAACCTGGGATCCGAGGTCCGACACGGGGGGCTCCTCTGGCGATCTCGCCTGGCGGGTGGAGCGGGCGCCGCGGGCGCGCCGCAGGGGATCAGAACTGCGCGGTGTCCGTGGTCTTCGCCTGGAACTTGGACGGGCACTTCGCGAGGACGTTCGTCGCGTGGAACACGGCGTCCGCCCCGCGACCCTCGACGCGGCCCTCGACGACGACCTCCGCGCCGTCCTTGAAGAGGTCGGGCACCTCCAGGCTCGAGTACACCACCGGGAGGCCGCCGGCCTGGACGCCCGCCTTGTGCGGCGCGTCGTTCTGGACGGCGAAGGAGACGCTGCGGGCCTCGACGTCGCGCGCGATCGAGCCGGGGGACACGAATCCATGTACCCGGACGGGGCGACCTTCGGGCGCGGCCACCCGGAACTCCTCGAGCGTCTGGTAGTAGTGGAAGGAAGCGCCTTCCTCGAGATTGTTGGACGCGTACCAGCCGAGCAGTCCCGCGACCAGGATCGCGCCGAGCGCGATCTGGAGGCCTTTCGACATGCGCACCCCTGCGTTGGACGGCGCCGAAGGTATCAGCGGGGGGGAGGGGTGTCAAAGCGGGCGAGAGCGGGAATCTCTCCCAAATCCGATGACTTGCGCGCGCTCGCCGCTTGACACCATGGGAGCGCGCGGCTACTCCGCCGCGATGCCCCTGCGCCTCTCGCCCCGCGCCCTCGCGGTCGAGCCGTTCCTCGCGATGGAGGTGCTGGAGCGCGCGCTCGCCCTCGAGCGCGAGGGGCGGCGCATCGTGCACCTCGAGGTGGGGGAGCCCGACTTCCCGCCCCCGCCCGCCGCGCTGAGGGCCTGCGCCGAAGCGCTCGCGCGCGGCGAGACGCGGTACACCGACAGCCGCGGGCTGCTCGAGCTGCGTCAGGCGATCGCCGGCGACCTCGGGCGCCGGTTCGGCGCCTCGGTCGATCCCGAGCGGATCCTCGTGACGAACGGCACGTCGGCGGCCATGCTCCTGGTGTTCACACTGCTCGTCGCGGAGGGCGACGAGGTGATCGTCGGCACTCCCCACTACCCCTGCTACCCGAACTTCGTGCGTTCGCTCGGCGGGCGGCCGGTGCTCGTGCCGACCCTCCCCGAAGCGGGCTTCGCGCTCGATCCCGACGCCGTGCGCGCCGCGCTCTCCCCACGCACGCGCGCGATCGTGGTGGCGTCGCCGGCGAACCCGACGGGCGCGATCCAGTCGCGCGAGACGCTCGCCGCCCTCGCCGGTCTCGGCGTGCCCCTCGTGTCGGACGAGATCTACGACGGCCTCGTCTACGATGGTGCGCGCACGACCTCGGCGCTGGAGGTCTCGGACGACGCGTTCGTCCTCGACGGCTTCTCGAAGCGCTACGCCATGACCGGCTTCCGGCTCGGGTGGGTCGTCTCGCCGGTCGCAGCCGCGCGCCCGATCCAGGTGCTCCAGCAGAACCTCTTCATCTCCGCGAACCGCTTCGTGCAGCATGCGGGCATCGCCGCGCTCGAGAGCGGCGCAACGACCGTCGCCGCGATGCGCGAGGCATACGAGAAGCGGCGCGGCCTCCTCGTGCTCGGGCTGCGCAAACTCGGGTTCGAGGTGCCGCGCCTGCCGGCGGGAGCGTTCTACGTGTTCGCCGACGCCCGCCGCTTCGACACCGATTCGCGTCGTTTGGCATTCGACCTGCTCGAGCGCGCCGGCGTCGCGGTCACGCCCGGCGTGGACTTCGGCGCGGCTGGCGAGGGATGGCTCCGGTTCTGCTACGCGGCGTCGGAGCCGGACCTCGAGGAAGCGCTCACCCGGCTCGGCCGCGCGCTCGCCGCGCGGTGAAGCCGCTTCGCGCCGAGCTCGTGGTCACGGCCGCGAAGGCGGAGGACTTTCCGCGCGAGGGGCTCGTCGAGATCGCCTTCCTCGGGCGCTCGAACGTGGGGAAGTCGAGCCTGCTGAACCGTCTCGTGGCGAGGCGCGGGCTCGCCCGCACGAGCGCGACGCCGGGGAAGACGCGCCTCGTCAACTTCTACCGGGTCGACCTCCGCCTCGATCCCGTCGCCGGCTCCGAGGGCGCGCTGCCCCACGAGCGCAGCATCCTCCTGGTCGATCTCCCGGGATACGGCTGGGCGCAGGTGTCGAAGCAGGAACGTGCGGGCTGGCAGCGCCTCGTCGAAGGCTACCTCGAAGGGCGGCGCGAGCTGCGCGCGGCCGTGCTGCTCCAGGACCTGCGCCGCGACGTCACCGACGACGAGCAGCTCCTGCTCGCGTGGCTCGAGGAGCGCCGCATTCCCACGCTCGTCGCGCTCACGAAGTCCGACAAGCTCCCTCCGATGCAGCGCGCGCGGCGCGTGCGCGAGCTGGGCCGGGGTCTCGCGCTGCCGGCGGACCGCGTCGTCGCGACGTCCGCCGAGAGCAACGCCGGGATCGCCGACCTGTGGAAGGCGATCGAGCCCCATCTCTAGACCGGCGGCGGCTCGGACGGAGGAGGCTCAGCGGAAGAGATCGTGCGCGGGATCGCGGAGCAGCAGCTTCGCCTTGCCGTCGCCGAACACGTCGATGCCCTCGATCCAGACCGCGGGAATGCCCGCGTCCTTCACCATGAGGAGGCCGGCCGCGGCGGCGAGCTGGTCGGCGGTGGCGAGCGCCGTCACCTCGAGCGTCCGTCCGACCAGGTCGGGCTGACCACGCAGGTCCGAGATCGGGGTGATCCCCGCGCAGCCGAGGGCGACGTCCACGAGCCCCTCGCGCCAGGGACGCCCGAAGGTGTCGGAGACGATCACCCCGAGCGGACCGGCTCCGCGCGCCACGAGCGCGGAGCGCAGCCTTCGAGCGGAGGCGTCCGGGTCCTTCGGCAGCAGCACCGCGGTGCCCGCGCTCGGCGCGTTCGAGAGATCGACGCCCGCGTTCGCGCACACGAAGCCGTGGTGGGTCTCGCAGATCAGGATGCCGTGGCCGCGCCGCACGATCCGCGCGGTCTCGCGCAGCACCACCTCGACGTGGCGCGGGTCGCGGCCGTCCTCCTCGGCGATCCGGCGCGCCTCGTCCGACGGCTCGATCGACGAGAGCTCGACGATCCGCCCTTCGGCCTTCGACACCGTCTTCTGGCAGACGACGAGCACCCCGCCCGAGAGCGACACGTCGGCGTGTCGGGATGCCACGACCAGCAGGGCGGAGAGGTCGTCGCCCGGCCGGACGAGGGGAATGCCCTGGAGCGGAACGAGCCGGATCTCGGTCGGCGGCCCGGTCAGCATGCGGCGCCCCAGCCGAGCTCCCGCAGCAGCCGGCGCGTCCGCGCGCCTCCCCGGTCCGCGCGCAGGAAGTCCGTCACGTCCTCGGCCCGATCGAGGTCGACGGCGAGGCCCGGGAGGTGAAGCTCGCGCCATGGGACGCCGGCCGCGCGCGCCGCCTCGCGGTGCGCCGCCGCGCTCTGCGCGCCGAACCGCGACGGGATGGCGTCGTGCGGCGCGCGGAGGAGCGCGCCGGTGCCGCCGTCGCGCGACGGCGCCAGCACGGCTCCGCGTCCGCCCTGCGCCTCGAGCGCGGTCACCAGCGCGTCGACGTCCGGGACCGTCACGCCGGCGACGTCGCCGAGCACGACGAGCACCGCGGACGCGCCTTCGCGCGCCAGCTCCGCCGCGCCCGCGTCGAGCGCCGCGTTCAGCCCCGGATCGGGCCGCAGCAGCGCGCGTGCGCCGGCGGCGTCCGCCGCGCGCGCCACGGCCGCGTCCTCGGTGACGACCACGACGGCTCCGAGCGCGGGGGACGCGAGCAGCGGCTCGAGCACGTCGCCGAGCATCGCCAGCGTCAGCCGCTCGACGTCGGCGCGCGGCAGCTCCGGCAGGAGGCGCGACTTGGCCGCGTCGAGGCGTTTCACGGGCACGAGCGCGGCGATCATGCCAGCGTGTCGGCGAGGGTGAGCGCGGCCCGGGCCAGCGCGGCAGCCGCATGGCGATCGCGCATGATCGTGTCGACCACGGCGCAGCGCATCCCGAGCGCCAGGACGTCCGGCTCCTGGTCGGCGTCGCGCTCGTCGAGCACGAAGCCGTGGGCGAGGCCGCGATAGAGCGAAGCGACGCCGCGTGCGGACACCTCGATCCCGATGCCGCGCAACAGGCGATCGGCGGGGCCCTTGACCGGCGCTCCCGCCACGATCGGGGAGACGGCGACCACGGGAGCGCCGGACGCTGCCACCGACTGGCGCACGCCCGGAACCGCCAGGATCGGGCCGATCGACACCACGGGATTGCTGGGGCAGACGAGCACGACGCGAGCGCTCCGGAGCGCCTCGCCGACCCCCGGCGCGAGGCCGGCGCGACGCGCCGCGGAAAGGTCGACCGCGCGCACCTGGTCGGGCGCGCCGTCGCGCGCGAGATACTCCTCGAAGTGGAGACGCCGGCCGTCGTCGAGCTCGACGATCGTGGGGCACGAGTCCTCGGACATCGGGAGGATGCGCGGCCGTACGCCGAACGCGCGACGGACCTCGTCGGCGACGGCGGCGAGACCCGCGCCCGCCCGGAGGCGCAGCGTGCGGTGGAGCGACGTCGCGAAGTCGCGGTCGCCGAGCCGGAACCACGTCTCGTGGCCGAGCTGCGCGAGCGCGTCGACGACGGCGAAGTCGTCGCCTTCCAGCCCATAGCCGCGCTCGACGTTAACGCGACCCGCCAGTGTGTACGTCACGATGTCGAGATCGGGCGAGACGTGAAGCCCGTAGAACTCGCGGTCGTCGCCCGTGTTGACGACGATCACGAGCTCGTCGGGCGGCACCGCATCGACGAGCCCGCGCAGGAAGCGCGCCGCGCCGACGCCTCCTGCGAGCGCCACCACGGGGCTCGCGCTCCGCGGGGGCGGGCTCAAGCGCGGGGCCGCGGCCGCTCTCGCGGGAGCGCGGCGCGCCGTCGCGGGCTCACGGCGCCGTCGGCGTGCGCTGATCCTGCAGCGCGCGAAGGTCGGCCTGGAGCTTCGGGAGCCGGGTGGCGATCTCGCGGAACTCGGGTCGGTCCGCGAGCTGCACCCCGCCCTCGGGCGTCGGCTCGGAGAGCAGGTTCTGGAGCGACGCCTCGTCGCGCGCGATCTCCTGCTCGATGGCGGCGATGCGCGCGTCGAGCGTCGCCGCGTCGCTGCCGCTGCCCCCCGCATCCCGCTCTCCCGTCGCCGGAGGGGGCGCCGCGCTCACGTCGGGCACGGGGGGCGGGACCGTGGCGAGCGTCGTGTCGGTCGACGGGACGGCCGACTCCTCGAAGCCTCCCGCCTCCGGCGGTCCGTGCGGCGCGGCCTCGGCGGCGGCCGGGGGGCCCGGCGTCTCCGCGGTCGCGCGCGAGGGCTCGGAAGGCGCGACGGGGGCGGGCGCTTCGACCGGCGCGGGGACGGGCGCAGGACCCGTGGCCGTCGCGGGCTCCGCGACGCCCGTGGGCGCAGGCGCAGGCGTCGGTGCCGCCGCGGCGGGTGCGGCCGGGGGTGCGGGCGAGGAGATGGCGGCGGGCGCTCCCGCGGCGCCTGCGGGCGCCGCGTTCTCGACGGCGAAGCGCTCGCTGCGCACGTCGGGCGCGTCGGCCGACGGGCCCCGTACTTCGTTCACGCGGCTGCGCACCGACGAGGGCACGCGATCGAGGTTCGCGGTGTAGTGGGCGACGCCCTGGTCGTCGACCCACCGATAGACGACGGGCGCCTCCCCGGCAGCGAGCGCGGCGTTGGCCGGCACGAGGAGCGCCGGCGCCGCGCACAGGAGCAGCCGCCGCGTGACACGGCACAGCCATGCGCGCGGGATGCACGCGCGCGCATCGCGCGACGCGCGGAGCGGCTGCGGACGCGGCGCGCCAGCGGGAGGCATGCGCGCGATGATTCTGGAGGGGCGACACCCCGTCAAGGCGACGGCGACGTGCGAGCGGCTTCGGCGGCGTGCCCCGCGGTGCGTGGTCGTCCGTTCGCGGGCGCAGCGCGGATCGCGCTTCACACGGGCAGCCCGGTCGGCGCGCCTCCGCGGCGCGACCCGTCGTCGCTCCGCGCACTTGCGGCGCTCGGTCGCGGCCGCGGCGCATGGCACGACGCTTGCTCCGTCGCGAGCCCGTGATGCACCTGCACGAGCTCCACGGTCTCGCAGCCATGCTCGGCTTCGCGCTGGCGGCGGCCACCGGCGCCGCGCCGCCGCGCGCGCCCACTCCGGCGAGCGAGACCGTCGTCGCCGCAGCGATCGCGACCCCCGCGATGGCGCCGTCACCAGCGTTCGTGCGCAGCGCGCTCGGTCCCGAAGCCGGCGCCGTCCGCGCCCTCGCGCGCGAAGCTGCGACGGGTCGCGTCGCCGTCGCCGCCGAACGCGCCGTGCTCGTGCGCGAGGCCGATGGGCGCGTAGGTCCCGTGCTGCACCGCGGTGTGGTCTCCGCGCTCGCGTTCGAGCCCGGCGGCGCGCTCTGGATCGGCGCAGAGGACGGGCTCTTCCGGGTCGACACCGAAGGGCGTCAGGAGAGCCGGCCCGTCGCGCCCGGGGCCGAGGCGCGGGCCGTGCTCGCGCTGGGGGTGGACGCGGGGGCCGTGGTCGTGGGTACGCAGGCCGGGGCGTTCGCGTCGATGGACGGCGCGCGCTTCGCTGCGCTCTCGGGCGGTCTCCGCGCGGGCCCGGTGTCGGCCGTCGCGCTCCGCGGGAGCGAGGCGTGGCTCGTCGTGGAGGGCGAGCTCTGGCACGTGGCCCTCGCCCGCGACGGCGAGGGCGATCGCGCCCTGCGCGAGCCCGTGTTCGACGGCGGTGCGGGGGCCCGTTGTGTGGACGTGACGGCGGGCCTGCCGGGCGGCGGCGTGGTTGCGCTGGCGCGCGATGCGTTCGCGCTGCGGGACGCCGGGACGGGCGAATGGCGGACCGTCCGGCCGAGTCTCCCGCCCGGCGCCGCCGCTGTGCGCGTCGCGTTCGCGTTGGGTCGCTATTGGCTCGCCACCGACCGCGGACTGCTCGAGGCCGAGGGCCTCGAAGGGCCCTGGCGGCGCGCGGAAGGGGAGGTGGGCTCGGAGTCCGTCGCCGCACTCGTCGGCGACGCCCCCGGCCCGAGCACCGCCGTCTTCGCCGGCACCGGGGACGGGCTCTGGGTCGCGACCGGCGCGACCGCGCACGCGGCCGAACACTCGACGGTGTGGGTCGACGCGATCGCGCCCGCGGAGCCGCGGATCGATGCCGTCCAGCGCGCAGCGCTCGCCTACCTCGATCTCGGACCCGAGCGCATGCACGGCCTCCAGGCGGGGGCGGCGCGCCGCGGTCTGCTCCCCGTGGTGGCGCTGCGCCTCGACCGAGGAGGGGACCGCTCCCGGCGGCGCAACTACGACGAGTCGTTCGTCTCCGGCGACGTGCGACGGCTCCACGACCTGCAGCGCGACTCCGGGCGCGACTACGGGGCCACGCTCTCGTTCGAGTGGGATCTCGGGGACGCGGCCTTCAATCCGGACGAGCTCGACGTGTCGAAGGAGGCGCGCGAGGTGATCGAGCTGCGCGACGACGTGCTCGACGAGGTCACGCAGCTCTTCTTCGAGCGCCAACGCGTCCTCCTCCAGCTCGCCAGCGCCGATCCCCAGGAGGCGCCGCGCCTCCGCCTGCGCGCCGACGAGCTCGCGGCCGGGCTCGACGCCTGGACCGGCGGCTGGTTCGGCCGCCACGCCGTCCGGCTCGCCCCGTGACGCGCTGCTCCTCCACCCCCCTGCGTCCCGGGAGAACACCCATGAACGCGCTTCCGCCCCGTCGCCTCGCCGCCGCCCTGTGGCTCGCGCTCACGCCGTTGCCGGCCACCGCGCTCCCGCTCCTCTCGGAGGCCTTCTACGACGCCGTGGGCTCCGACAACGGCCTCTCGTTCGTCGAGATCCACGGCGCGCCGGGCGCGAGCCTGGCGGGAATGACGCTGGAGGGTGTCAACGGCGCCGACGGCGCCATCGGCCCCGTCGTCGCTCTCGACGGCGTCGTGCCCGCCGACGGTCTGTTCGTGGTGGCGGACGAATCGAGCGGAGGGGAGACGCTCGTCCCGAACGCCGACCTCGTCCGCAACTTCGACTTCCAGAACGGACCCGACTCGATCGTGCTCCGCCTGGGCGACGTCGTCCTCGACGCCGTGGGCTACGGCGTCTTCCAGCCGGAGGAGGTCTTCGCGGGTGAGGGGGCGCCCGCGGAGGACGGCGCGGTGGGCACCAGCCTCGCGCGACGTTTCGCGAACGTGGACACCGGGAACAACGCGGCCGACTTCGTCGTGCTCGCGACGCCGACGCCGGGCGTCGCCGACTTCGCCCCGGTGCCGGAGCCCGCGACCGCGGGCCTCGTCTTCGGCGGCCTCACGGGGCTCGCGGCGGCGGGCCGGCGGCGCCGCGCGACCCGGGCGGCCGCGTCCCCCCCCTCGCGCTCGGACGGGGAGCGCGGCTAGCGCTCGTCTCCCTCGGCGACGGCTTTCCCCCCTCCTGACCGTCGCCCGGAGCCCCGGTGCGTCCTCGGTGGGCGCACCGGGGCTCCCCTCCCGGGTTCAGGAATGCGCAGGATCGGCCGATACGTGCCCGGGGCGAGAGCGCCTCGTGCGCGAGCGACGCGCGCGCTTGCAATCACCCGATCGGCCAGGCAGCCTGCGCCGGGTGGGAACGTTCGGGGGGACGAGGCCCGCGATGCTCTCGGGCTTCAACACCAACATCCGTCATCGCGGGGTCCTGTTCCACGTGCAGACCGAGGACAGCGGTCGTGCGCACCCGCACGTCATCACGCACCTCTTCCACGGCGGCAACATCCTCTCGTCGGAGAAGCGCGCCTACGAGGACCGCCTCGGCGTCCAGGACCTCGCCGGGGAGGTCAAGGGCCTGATGGAGGCGCAGCACAAGTCGATGCTGCAGCGCCTCCGGCGCGGGGAGTTCGACGCGCTGATCCGCGAGCGGCTCGGCGCGACGGTGTTCACGGACGCCTCGGACACGGGTGCCACGACCCAGCCGGAGGGCGCGACGCAGTCGCCCCCTCCGCCGCAGCCGGCCGCGGCGCAGGATCCCCTCACGCGCGTCTTCGGCGAGGGCATCGTCTCGCAGAAGCCGCTGGACGAGGTCGTGCTCGACTACCTCGTCGAGAGCGCTCGCAAGCGGCAGCGACCGGCGCGGTGAGCGGCCTCCGCGAGGCCGACACCGCGAGCGGCGACGCGCCCGTCCGCCTCTACCACGTCTCCAAGTCCTACCTCGCCGGCACCTGGGCCCTGCACGACATCACGCTCGAGATCGCGAAGGGGGAGTTCGTCTTCCTGACGGGCCCCAGCGGCGCCGGCAAGACGACCCTCATGCGGCTCGTGCTCGCGGCCGAGCGGCCGAGCGACGGGCAGGCCCTGATCCTCGGCCGCAACGTCGGCCGCGCGCGCGGGTCGGCGATCCCGCCGCTGCGGCGGCGCGTCGGGGTCGTGTTCCAGGACTTCAAGCTCCTCCCGCGCCGCACGGTGGAGGAGAACGTGCGCGTGGCACTGGACGTGATGGGCACGCCCGTGCGCGAAGCGCGCGCTCGCGCGTTCGCCATCCTGAAGCAGGTCGGGCTCCAGCATCGCCGCCATCACCACCCGCTCTCGCTCTCGGGCGGCGAGCAGCAGCGCGTGGCGATCGCGCGCGCCCTCGTGAACGAGCCCGAGCTGCTCCTCGCCGACGAGCCCACCGGCAACCTCGATCCCGACCTCACGATGGAGATCCTCGATCTCATCTCCGGCGCGGCGGCACGCGGCACGACGGTGATCGTCGCGACGCACGACCAGACCATCCTCCGGCGCTACCGGCGGCGCACGCTGCGCCTCGAGGCGGGCCGGCTGGTCGAGGACACGCCGGCGGCGGGGGGCCGCGCGTGAGCCCCCTGGAGGCCCACGGGTGAGCCTCGCTCGGGCGCTGCGCGCGCCCGCGGCTCGCGCCGTCTACTTCCTGCGCACCGCGGTCGGCGGTCTTCGGGCCAGCCCGGTCACGAGCGCCGTCGCCGTGGGCACGATCGCCGTCACGCTCGTGCTTGCCGGCGCGTTCGCGCTGCTCGTGAAGAACATGCAGGGCTTCCTCGATCGGCTGGCCGCCGACGTGACGGTGACCGCCTATCTCGACGACGCGCTCACCGATCAGGAGCGGAGCGACGTCGCGGCGTACGCCGCGACGATCGAAGGCGTCCAGCACGTCGTGACGGTCTCCAAGGAGGAGGCGCTCCAGCGCTTCCAGCGCGGCAGCGAGGGACGTGCGGCGCTGCTCGAAGCGCTCGGCGAGAACCCCCTTCCCGCGTCGCTCGAGATCGCGCTCGCGCCCGAGCAGCGCACGGCCGACGGCGTGCGTGCGGTGATGGACGCCCTCTCGGGCTGGCCGGGGATCTCGGACGTGGCGAACGCGCAGGACTGGGTGCAGGGCTACGCCGGGGCGCTGTCGTTGCTGCGCGCGGTGGGGGTCGGGCTCGGCGGGGTGCTCGCGCTCGCGACGCTCCTCATCGTGGCCAACACGATCCGCCTCGCGGTCTATGCGCGGCGCGACGAGATCGAGATCCTCGCGCTGGTCGGCGCGAGCCGGACGTTCGTCGCTGTGCCGTTCCTGCTCGAGGGAGCGCTGCAAGGCGCGCTGGGCGGCGCCCTGGCCGCGGGCGGCCTGGCCGCACTCTACCGGCTCGCGCTCCCGAGCCTCGCGTCGGGCCTCGCGCTCGTCCTCGGCGATCAGCCGCCCGCGTTCTTCGACGGCACGGAGGTGGCGGTCCTGATCGGCGTCGGCGCCGCGCTGGGCGTGCTCGGCTCCGCGGCCTCGCTCGCGGGAGGCCTGTCGGAATGATCCGGCGCCCGACCGGCGCGCACGTGGCCCGCGCGGCCGCTGCGGTGGTCGCCGGCGCGCTCGCGCTCGGAAGCGCAACGCGCGCTGCGCCCGAGGGCGCCCCTCCGGACGGGGGCGCGGACGCGGCCACGGCCGGGACGGCCGCGCCCGAGGGCCGCACCCAGGAGCTGCAGGTGCTGGAGCAGGCGATCGCCGCGCGGCGCGAGCGGCTCGGCCTCTTCGAGCGCCACGAGCGGGGTCTCCTCGAGACGTTGGAGGGCATCGACCGCGCCGCCGCCGATCTGCAGCGCGACCTGACGCGCGCCGAAGCCCGCGCGCGCCGGTCGCGCGAGGCGCTCGACCGCGCCGAGCGCGTCGCGGCGGAGGCGGAGGCGCGCAAGGCGCAGACCCGGCGCGCGATGGCCGCGCGTGCCGTGGCGCTCTACAAGGCGGGCGAGCTCGGTCCCGTGCGGGCGGTGTTCTCGTCGAAGGGGCCGCGCGAGCTTCTCGCGCGCGTGCACGCGCTCCAGACGCTGCTCGAGCGCGACGCGGCGCTCGTCGCCCGCTACCGGAGCGAGGGCGAGCGCGTCGAGAAGGCGCGCGCCGTCGCCCTCGAGGCCGCGACCGAACGCGACCGTGCCGCCGCGCGCCTCGCGGCGGGCGCGCAAGCGCTCGACGACGAGATCGCCTCGAAGCGCGAGCTCCTGACGCAGCTCCGCGCCGACCGCGATCGCGAGCGCGCCGCGCTCGACGAGCTCGAGGCGGCGGCGCGCGCGCTCGAGTCCACGCTCGACGGTCTGCAGGCCGCCCCGCCGGCCCCGGTCCCGCCCCGCCCGCCGTCGGTGCCGTTCGCCACGTTGCGCGGCCATCTTCCGGCGCCGGTCGACGCGCCCGTCGCGCGCCGCTTCGGCCGCGTCGTCGACGCGGAGTTCCGGACCGAGACGTTCCGCAAGGGCGTGGAATTCGGCGCCACGCTCGGCCAGCCGGTGCGCGCCGTCGGCGACGGCGAGGTGCGCTTCGCGGGCTGGTTCCGCGGCTACGGCAAGCTGGTGATCGTCGACCACGGGGACCAGTACTTCACCGTCGCCGGCCACCTGGACCAGATCGGCGTGCAGGTGGGAGATGCCGTCCGCGCCGGCGACGTGATCGGCTCGGCCGGGGAGACCGGCTCGCTCGGGGGGGCGCTCCTCTACTTCGAGATCCGGCGCGGCAGCGAGCCGCTCGACCCGCTGGAGTGGCTGCAGGGCGCCCGCACGGGGGAGTGAGGGGCCGCAGCCGCGCACGGGCTGGACTCGGAAGGGCCGTCTGCGATCATCCGCCGCATGCGCCCCGCCAAAACGCGCCTCGTCCTGACCTTCGTCGCCGGCGTCGCCTTCGCGGCCGCCTTCTTCGGGGTGACCGGCCCCGTCCGCACCCAGGCCGCCACCCGCTACGACGATCTCGCCCTCTTCAGCAACGTCCTCGATCTCGTGCGGAAGAGCTACGTCGAGCCCGTCGACGAGCACAAGCTCGTGCAGGGCGCCGTACGGGGCATGCTCGCCGAGCTCGATCCCCACTCCTCGTACCTCGATCCCGAGGCCCACAAGGAGATGCAGATCGACACCAAGGGCGAGTTCTACGGCCTCGGCATCGAGATCTCGAAGCGCCAGGACGGCTTCATCGAGGTGGTCTCCCCGATCGAGGGCACTCCCGCGGCGAAAGCGGGGATCCAGGCGCGCGATCAGATCGTCTCGATCTGCCCGGACAAGCGGCCCGAAGGCTGGACCGAGTCGTGCAAGCTCACCAAGAGCATGACGCTCTTCGAAGCGGTGAAGCTCATGCGCGGGCCCCGCGGCTCGACCATCACCGTGAACCTCTTCCGCGAGGGCTTCGAGCGGCCGCAGCCCTACGTCGTCACGCGGGACGTCGTCAAGGTCGTCTCCGTCGACTCCCGGCTGCTGGAGCCCGGCTACGGCTACGTCCGCCTCCGCGCGTTCCAGGAGCACACCGACGAGGATCTGCACGCGCACCTCGAGAAGCTTCGGGCGGAGTCGAAGGGCGAGCTCTCGGGCCTCGTGCTCGACCTCCGCGACAACCCGGGGGGGCTGCTCGATCAGGCCGTCCGCGTCGCGGACACGTGGCTCGCCGACGGACTCATCGTCTATACGCAGGGCCGTGTCGATAGCCAGCGCCAGGAGTTCAAGGCCCATGCCGAGGGGACGGAGAGCGCGTATCCCATGGTGGTGCTGGTGAACGGCGGGAGCGCGTCCGCGTCGGAGATCGTCGCGGGCGCCCTCCAGGACTCCGGACGCGCGCTCGTGCTCGGCCAGCACACGTTCGGCAAGGGCTCGGTGCAGACCGTCTATCCGCTGGAGGACGGCTCGGGCCTCCGGCTCACGACCGCCCTGTACTACACACCGTCGGGTCGCTCGATCCAGGAGACGGGCATCACGCCGGACATCGCCGTCGAGCCGGCCGCGGCCGCGGGCGAGGTCGCCGACGCTCCGCGCCGCCTGCGCGAGAAGGACCTCGAGCGCCACTTCACGCAGCGCGATGCGAAGCCCGGAGCGAAGGCGCCAGCGCCGGCGGACGACGGCGGGGACGACGAGGACGCCGACGCACCGGACGTGCCTGCGGCGCCGGGCGACGCGCAGCTCGCGCGCGCGCTCGACGTGCTGAAGAGCTGGACCTACTTCGAGCGGCTGCGCGGCACCGGGGCCGGTCACACCGCGCAGGCCGCCGCTCCGTGATCCGGGCGGAGCGCACCGGTCGGTGACCGAGACCGGGCTCCGCACCCCGCAAGAGCGCCGTGTCCTCGGCGTGGCGCAGCTCCTGGCGGCGGTGCGCGGCCTCGTCGAGGAGGCGGTGGGCCGCGTCTGGGTGGCAGGCGAGGTCAGCAACCTCCGCCGCGCGGGCTCCGGCCACTGCTACTTCACGCTGAAGGACGACGCGGCGCAGGTCCGCGCGGCGCTCTTCCGGAACGATGCGCGCCGGCTCCCGTTCGAGCTCGAGGACGGCCTCGCCGTGATCGTCTATGCGGAGTGCTCGGTCTACGAGGCGCGCGGCGATCTCCAGCTCCTCGTACGGCTCGTCGAGCCGCTGGGGCGGGGCGCGCTCCAGCTGGCGTTCGAGCAGCTGCGCGCGCGGCTCGAGCGGGAGGGCCTCTTCGCCCCCGCGCGGAAGCGGGCGCTGCCGGCCTTCCCGCGTCGGATCGGGGTCGTGACGTCGCCGAGCGGCGCCGCGATCCGCGACGTGATCGAGGTGACCGGGCGACGCTTTCCTGCGACGCCGCTGCTGATCGCGCCGACGCGCGTCCAGGGCGAGGGGGCGGAGCACGAGATCGCGGCGGCTCTCGAAGCCCTGACATCGTCCCCGCTCGGCGTGGACGTCGTGCTGCTGGTGCGCGGAGGCGGCTCGCTCGAGGACCTTCAGCCCTTCAACACCGAGATCGTGGCGCGCGCGATCCTGCGCAGCCCGGTGCCCGTGGTGTGCGGCGTTGGACACGAGACCGACGTCACGATCGCCGACCTCGCGGCCGATGCGCGCGCCCCCACGCCCTCCGCAGCGGCCGCAGCCGTGCTTCCCGACCGCGCGGCGCTCCGTGACCGCTGGGCGCGCGTGCGCGACCGCCTCCGCCGCGCCGCGCTGCACGGCGTCGAGCGACGCAGCGCGCGCCTCGCGCAGCGCCGCGAGGCCCTCGCACGCGTGGCGCCGAAGGCGCGGCTCGCGACCCAGCGGGCGCGTTTCGAAGCGCTCTCCCGCGCGCTCGCGCTCGGAGCGGCCGCGGCCGTGCAGCGGGCGCGCGGGAGCTTCGTCGGGGCCGCGGGCCGCCTCGACACGCTCTCCCCGCTCGCGGTGCTCGGACGGGGCTACGCAATCGTGTGGAAGGGCGATCCCGCCACCATCGTGCGTCGCGCAGCGGAGTGCGCGCCGGGCGATCGCCTGCGGGTCCGGCTCGGCGAGGGCGAGCTCGCGGCCACGGTGTCCGAGCCCGGCCCCGACACCCGTCCGCGCCGCGCCTGATTCTGCCTTGGGAATCGCGAGCTTCCACGCTCGCGCGCGTTGACGCTGCGGGGTCCCGGGCCTAGGATCGCGCCGCAATGGACGAACGCTCGCCGTCCGGGACGTCCCCCCCCGCGCCGGACGACCTGCCTTTCGAGTCCGCGCTGGCCCGCCTCGAAGGCATCGTGGCGACCCTGGAGCAGGGCGACCTCGCGCTCGAAGCTGCGCTCGCGGCGTTCGAGCAGGGCGTCCACCTCTCCCGGCGCTGTGCCGCGCAGCTCGATCAGGCCGAGCGCAGGATCGAGGCGCTCGTGCGCGAAGGCGATGGGGTCGCCGTTCGTCCGTTCGCTGGACCGGAGGAGGGCGGGAGCTAGTGGACGTCGCCGCGTATCTCGCGGAGCGCGGTGCGCTCGTGGATGCCTATCTCGACGGCGCGCTGCCGAAGGCGAGCGATCCGCCCGAGCTGCTCCACAGGGCGATGCGCCATCTCCTCTTCCCGGGCGGCAAGCGGCTGCGCCCGGCGCTCGCGATCGCCGCCGCCGAGGCCGCGGGCGCTCCGCCCGAGCGCGCGCTCCCCGTCGCTGCGGCGGTGGAGCTCGTGCACACCTACTCCCTCGTGCACGACGATCTGCCCTGCATGGACGACGACGACGAGCGACGCGGACGCCCAACCGTGCACGTGGCGTTCGGTGAGGCCGTCGCCGTGCTGGCCGGAGATGCGCTCCTCGCGGCGGCGTTCGAGACGCTCGCGCGCGGTCCGGGGGAGGCGCCGCCGGACGCGCGCCTGCGCGCCGTCAGCGATCTCGCGATCGCAGCCGGCTCGCGCGAGCTCGTGGGCGGACAGGTGGACGACCTCGCGTTCGATCTCGCCACGGCCGACGCCGCCGGCGTCGAGTCCATCCACCGGCGCAAGTCCGCCGCGCTGATCGCAGCGTCGATCGTCGGGGGCGCGCGGCTCGGAGGCGCGAGCGCGGGGCTGCTCGAGTCGCTGCGCGCGTTCGGGCTCGCGGTCGGCGTGGCGTTCCAGATCGCGGACGATCTCCTCGACGAATCGCAGGACGACGCAGGGGCAGAGGAGGGCGGCTGCTCGCTCGTCCCGCTCTTGGGGACGGATGCCGCCAGGGCGCGCGCGGAGGCGCTCCTCGAGAGCGCGCTCCGTCAGCTCGAGCACCTGGGCGAGCGCGCCGAGCCGCTGCGCGAGTTGGCGCGGTTCGCCGTGCGGAGGGATCGATGACCCACGACGCGCGCCTCCTCGACGCGATCGAGAGCCCCGCCGATCTGCGCCGCGTCCCGCGCGAGCAGCTCCGGCGGGTGGCGGAGGAGTTGCGCGGGGAGATCGTCGACCGCGTGTCGCGCACGGGCGGGCATCTCGCGTCGAGCCTCGGCGCCGTCGAGCTGCTGACCGCGATCCACTACGTCTTCGACACGCCGAGCGACCGGCTCGTGCTCGACGTCGGACACCAGGGCTACGCACACAAGCTGCTCACGGGCCGGCGGCGCGACTTCGACCGCATCGGGCAGGAGGACGGGATCGGAAAGTTCCTGCGCCGCGCGGAGTCGCCCTACGACCACTTCGGGGCGGGGCATGCGGGCACGTCGATCTCCGCCGCGCTCGGCATGGCGCGCGCCCTCCAGCACCGCGGCGATCCGCACCTCGCGATCGCGCTCATCGGGGACGGCGGCATGACCGCGGGCATGGCGTTCGAGGCGCTGAACCATGCGGGCGAGCTCCAGCAGAAGAACCTCGTCGTCGTCCTGAACGACAACGAGATGTCGATCTCCCCGAACGTGGGCGCGCTGTCGAGCTATCTCTCGCGCAAGCTCTCGGCGCCGATGGTGCGGCGCATGAAGGGCTGGGCGAAGGAGTTCCTCGGCACGATGCCCGGGGACATGCTCCACTGGGCGCACAAGGCCGAGGAGTCGCTCAAGGTCTTCTTCTCGCCGGGCCTCCTGTTCGAGGCGCTGAACTTCAAGTACGTGGGCCCGGTGCAGGGTCATCGGCTCGACGTGCTCGTCGAGACCTTCGACAACGTGAAGCAGATGATTGCGAACGGCGGGGGCCCGATCCTCGTGCACGCGATCACGGCGAAGGGCTATGGCTACGAGCCCGCCGAGCGCGACCCGCTGACCTATCACGGCGTCACGGCGTTCGAGGTCGAGTCGGGGAAGATGGCGCCATCGAAGCCCGGCCCGCCGTCGTACACCAGCGTGTTCGCGAAGACCTTGATCCGCCTCGCGAAGGAGGACCCGCGGATCGTCGCGATCACCGCCGCCATGCCGGGCGGCACCGGCCTCGACCGGTTCCAGTCGGAGCTTCCGGACCGCTTCTACGACGTCGGGATCGCGGAGCAGCACGCGGTGACCTTCGCCGCCGGCCTCGCGGTCGAGGGGATGAAGCCCGTCGCCGCCATCTACTCGACGTTCCTCCAGCGCGCCTACGATCAGGTCGTGCACGACGTGTGCGTCCAGAATGCGGACGTCACCTTCGCGCTCGACCGCGCCGGTCTCGTCGGCGCCGACGGCGCCACGCACCAGGGCCTCTACGACGTCGCATATCTGCGCGCCCTTCCGAACATGATCGTGATGGCCCCGAAGGACGAGAACGAGCTCCAACACATGCTCGCGACGGCGATCCAGCACCCCGGCCCGGCGGCGGTCCGCTACCCGCGCGGGAACGGGTTCGGCGTCCCGATGGATCCCGACATCAAGGCCCTGCCGGTCGGAGAGGCGGAGCTGCTGCGCGACGGCGACCAGGCGCTGATCGTCGCTCTCGGCACGCTCGCCCACGCCGCGCTCGAGGCCGCGAACGAGCTCGCGGCGGACGGCCTCCCGGTCGCGGTGCTGAACGCGCGGTTCGCGAAGCCCCTCGACGCGTCGCGCATCGTGGCGCTCGCGGAGCGCTGCGGCGCGGTCGTCACGGTGGAGGAGGCCGCGGGCATGGGCGGCTTCGGCAGCGCGGTGCTCGAGGCCCTCGCACAGCACGACGTGACCGTCCCCGTGCACTGTCTCGCGCTGCCCGACCGCCTGATCGAGCACGGCAACCCGGGCAAGCAGCTCGCCGGCCTCGGCCTCGACGCCGCAGGCATCGCGAAAGCCGTCCGCACCCTGGCCGCCCGCCCGCGATCCTAGGGCGGTTGCGCCGCGCGCCTCCCGAGGCGGCCCCCACATCGTGTCACCGACCCTCCCCGCAAGCGATCGTGCACCGACCCGCCCCCGCAAGCGCCGAAGGCGCGCGCAGCGAACCGCAGGTGAGCGAAGCAAATCGAGCCCGCAGGTGAGCGAACGCAAGGCGAGACTCGACGAGCTCCTGGTCCGGCAGGGTCTCGTCGAATCTCGCACCCGTGCGCAGGCGCTGATCCTCGCGGGCCGCGTGCTGGTGGACGACGTGCCCGTCGACAAGGCCGGGACGCGCGTGCGCGAGGGCGCGCAGCTCCGAATCCGCGGGGAGGTGCGCGCATTCGTCTCGCGCGGCGGCGACAAGCTCGCGGGCGCGCTGGCCGACCTCGGCGTCGATCCGGCGGGCAAGGCGTGTCTCGACGTCGGCGCATCCACCGGCGGCTTCACCGACTGCCTGCTCCAGCGCGGCGCCGCGCGCGTGGTCGCGGTGGACGTGGGGTACGGCCAGCTCCATCCCCGGCTGCGCGCCGACCCGCGCGTGCGCGTGCTCGAGCGCACTCACGCGCGCGACCTCACGGCGGCCGACCTGGCCGGGCCGATCGACCTCGTGACGCTCGACGCGTCGTTCATCTCCGCCCGGCTCCTGCTGCCCGGCCTGCGGGCGCTGGCGCCGCGCGCCGACTTCCTCGTGCTCGTGAAGCCGCAGTTCGAGGTGGGCAAGGGTCGGGTGGGGAGGGGCGGGGTCGTCCGGGACGACGCGCTGCGGGCCGAGGCGGTAGCCGCGGTGCGCGCGTGCGGGGTCGCGGCAGGACTCGTGACGCGGGGTGAGGCGGAGAGCCGGCTCGCCGGGCCGAAGGGGAACCGCGAGTTCTTCCTCTGGCTCACGCCCGCGGGGGCGCCGGGCGCGAGTTGACGGAACCCCCTGTCGGGCCTTATCTCTCCACCGATCCCCTCAGGAGGATTCTGATGCCCGTCGTCGAAGTGACCGAAGCCGCCGCCTCCCGGATCAAGCAGCTGCTCGACCAGGACGCGAAGCTCGAAACCCATGGCCTCCGCATGAAGGTCGTGGGCGGCGGGTGCTCCGGTCTCCAGTATCAGCTGTCCTTCGATGATCGGGAGGGCGAGATGGACCTGACCGTGCAGGCGGGCGGCGTCCGCGTCCTGGTGGACGAGAAGAGCGCGCTCTACCTGGCCGGTTCGACCCTCGACTTCGTCGACACCCTCCAGGAGTCCGGCTTCAAGATCGTGAACCCGAACGCCAAGTCGACCTGCGGGTGCGGTCAGTCCTTCGGGGCGTGACGCTCCCGATCTACCTCGACCACCAGGCGACGACCCCCGCCGATCCCCGGGTCGTCGAAGCGATGCTGCCGTACTTCTCGGCCGACTTCGGCAACGCGGCCAGTCACACCCACGTGTACGGCTGGCGCGCCGAGGCCGCGGTGGAGGCCGCCCGCGAGTCCCTTGCGCACGCGATCGGCGCCCGGCGCGCGTCCGAGATCGTCTTCACGAGCGGCGCCACCGAGAGCGACAACCTCGCCCTCCTCGGGCTCGCCCGGGCTGCGCGCGGCCGCCGCGATCACGTCGTCACCGTCGCGACCGAGCACCGGGCCGTGCTCGACCCCTGCCGCGCCCTCGAGGCCGCGGGCTGCAGCGTGACCGTGCTTCCGGTGGACGCAGCGGGCCGCGTGGACCCCGAAGCCGTGGCGCACGCGATCGGTCCGCGAACGGCCGTCGTATCGGTGATGGCCGCGAACAACGAGATCGGCACGCTCCAGCCGATCGGAGAGATCGGCCGGATCTGCCGCGAGCGCGACGTTCCCTTCCACTGCGACGCAGCGCAGGCGGTGGGCAAGGTGCCGCTCGAGGTCGAGGCCGCGCAGGTGGACCTGCTCTCCTTCTGCGCGCACAAGCTCTACGGGCCGAAGGGAATCGGGGCGCTCTTCGTGCGCGAGCGGCGGCCGCGGCTGCGGCTCGAGCCTCTGCTCTACGGCGGGGGCCACGAGCGCGGGCTGCGCTCGGGCACGCTGCCGGTGCCGCTCGTGGTGGGCTTCGCGAAAGCCGTCGAGCTGTGCCTCGAAGAACGCGCGCGGGAGGCGGCCCGTCTGGTCGCGCTGCGCGAGCGGCTGTGGGAGGGGCTGTCGGGCGCGCTCGACGGTCTGCACCGGAACAGCCCCGCGGAGGGCTCGCTGCCCGGCAACTTGAACGTGAGCTTCGGCGGTGCCGACGCGGTCGGTCTGCTGCTGGCCCTGCCCGACCTCGCGCTCTCGACGGGGTCGGCCTGCAGCTCCGCCCGCCCGGAGCCGAGCCACGTGCTCGAGGCGATCGGGGCCCCGCCCGAGCTCGCGCGCTCCGCCGTCCGCTTCGGCCTCGGCCGGTCGACCCGCGATGCGGACATCGCGACCGTCGTCGAGCGCGTCGTGACCGAGGTGCGGCGGCTGCGGAGCGAGGGCCCTCGTGCGCCGGCGTCCCGGCGCGCCGCCCTCCCGTGAACCGTGGGGCGCGGCTAGTCTCCCCAGATGACCCAGAGCAAGAGTACGAACATCACGTGGCACATCGGCCACGTCACGCGCTCCGACCGCGAGCGCGCGATCGGCCAGCGCGGCGCCACCGTGTGGCTCACGGGCCTCTCCGGCTCGGGCAAGTCCACGGTCGCCGTCGGCGTGGAGAAGGTCCTCGTCGAGCGCGGACGCGCGGCCTACGTGCTGGACGGCGACAACATCCGGCACGGCCTCAACCAGAACCTCGGCTTCTCGCCCGCGGACCGCAGCGAGAACATCCGGCGCATCGGCGAGGTCTCGAAGCTCTTCACCGACGCAGGTGTGATCGTCCTGACCTCCTTCATCTCGCCCTACCGGAGCGACCGCGACGCCGTCCGGGCGCTCCTCGCTCCGGGTGACTTCATCGAAGTGTACGTCTCGGCAAGCGTCGAGACGTGCGAGTCGCGCGACGTGAAGGGGCTGTACAAGAAGGCGCGCGCCGGCGAGATCCCCGAGTTCACCGGGATCTCGGCTCCGTACGAGGCGCCGGAGCGGCCCGAGCTGGTGCTCGACACCGGGCGCCAGTCGGTCGGGGAGAGCGTCGCCGAGCTGGTGCGCCTCCTCGACGAGAAGGGCTACCTCGCGGCCCCGGCGTGACGGGATCCATCCTGGGAGTCGGTGCAGTGAATCGGTCGATGCGCAGGCTCGGCTGGAAGGCGGCTCGTGGCCTCGTCCTCGCCGCGCTCGCGAGCACGGGCTGCGCCACGTTCCCGGCCTTCAGGGGCCATCCGGCGCTCCCCGAGGACGGGTCGCCGATCCGGCCCGACGCGCCGCCGGACTACGACTACCTCGTCGGCCGGCAGTTCGAGCTCGACGGCAAGCTGCCCGACGCCTTCGACGCGTATGCGCGCGCGGCCGAGAAGGATCCCGGCTCGGCCCTCCTCCACCGCAAGCTGGCCGAGCTTGCGGCGCGGCAGGGCCGCTACGCAGAGGCGCTCGAGCAGGCCGAGCGCGCTCACGTCCTGGATCCCGACGACGTCCAGGCGCGCCTCTTCCTCGGCACGCTGTACCGCCTCTCGAAGCAGGTGGACAAGGCCGAGGGCGTGCTGCGCGGGCCGAACGGCGAGCCGATCGACGACGACGCGGCGCTGCTCCTCTTCAGCATCTACCTCGACGGCGACCGCCTGCCCGAGGCGCTCGCCCAGGCGCAGTGGCTCCAGCGCTCCGATCCGTCCGCGCTGCGGGGCTACTTCGCGCTCGCGAGCGTGTACGAGCGCATGCAGCGGCCGAAGGACGCCGAACGCGCGCTGCGCCAGGCGTTGCAGCAGCAGCCGGGCAGCCTCGCCGTGTACGGAGCCCTCGCCCGTTCGCGCCACGACCGGGAGGACCTCGAGGGCGAGATCGCGATCTATCGCGAGGTGCTCGCGCAGCACCCGCACCATCAGGCCACCCTCTCCGCCCTCGCCGACGTGCAGATCGCGATGCACCGGAACGACGACGCGCTGAAGACGCTGAACGAGCTCGAGCAGTACCACCCGGGTGACCTGCGAGCGACGATGCGGCTCGGCTTCCTGGAGTACGAATCGAAGCACTACGACCGCGCCGAGCGCCGTTTCGCGCAGGCGCTGGCCGCCCACCCCGACCAGCCCGAGCTCGCCTACTACCTCGGGCTCGTGCGCCGCCGGATGAACGACGAGGCCGGCGCGATCGAGGCGTTCGAGCGCGTGCCGGTGGACCACGAGCGCTACGCGGAGGCCCGCACGCAGCTGGCCGGCGTGTACGAGAAGCGGGGGGACCCGGCGCGCGCGCTCCAGGAGGTGGACAAGGCGCGCCTCAAGGAGCCCACGCGTGAGCTCGACCTCTACGCGGCGAGCCTGCGCGCCAAATCCGGGGACTTTCCCGGCGCCGTCGCGTTTCTCGAGGGCCTGCTGGCGCAGTCGCCGGACGACGACGAGGTCCTCTACAACCTCGGCGTGCTGTACGGCGAGGCGCACCAGTACGACGAGTCGCTGTCGTACATGAACCGCGCGCTCGAGAAGAACCCGGACAACGCGAGCGCGCTCAACTACGTGGGATACACCTGGGCGGAGAAGGGCCAGAACCTCGACGAGGCCGAGAAGTACATCACGCGCGCCCTCGCGCTGCGACCCGACGACGGATTCATCACCGACAGCCTCGGCTGGGTCTACTACATGCGGGCCCGCTCGCTGAAGCAGGTCGGCAACACGCGCGACGGTCGCGCTGCGCTCGAGCGCGCGATCGAGGAGCTGGAGCGCGCCGAGGAGCTGACGGGCGGCGATCCCGTCATCTCGGAGCACCTGGGCGACGCCTACCTCCTCCAGAACCAGAAGCCGCGCGCGCTCGAGAAGTACCGCGAAGCGATCCATCTGGAGCCGCGCGACACCGAGCAGCCGGAGCTGCGCCGGAAGTACGAGTCGCTGAAGCAGGAGCTCGCGCCGCGATGAGCCGTCGGCTCGCACGCGCGCTGGTCGCGATCGCGCTCGCGTCCGCTGCGCTCGCGGGCTGCCGGACCATGGGCCCCCCCGTTCCGCTCGAGCCGGGGGACGCGAGGCCCGCAGCGCTCCTGGCCGCGCTCGCCGCAGAGTCGGCGTCGCGCCACAGCCTCCGCGGCACGGTGAAGCTGTCGCTCGATGGGCCAGCGGGATCCGTGCGCGCCAGCCAGGTCGTGCTGGTGGAGCAGCCGTCGCGGCTGCGGGTGGAGGTGCAGGGCTTCCTCTCCCAGACCGTCGCGGTCCTCGTGACCGATGGGGATCGCTTCGAGCTCTTCCGCGCCGGCGTACCGCGGCTCCAGACCGGCCTGGTCCATCCCGGATTGCTGTGGGAAGTCGCGCAGGTGGACCTCACCCCCGAGGAAGCGGTCGAGGTGCTGCTCGGGGCGCCGCGGGTGCCGCCGGGGCTCGAGCCGACGGGCGCCCAGCGCTACCCGGACGGCGCGATCCGGGTCGATCTCGGCGACGCGAAGGGGTCCTCCCAGCGGGTCTTCGAGTGGGGGCCCGACGCCCGGCTCCGCCGCATCGAGGCGCGCAGCCCGGGTGACAGCGTGCTGTGGCAGGCGGATTTCAGCCGGTGGGACCGCGTCGGCGACCAGTGGTTCGCACGCGGGATCGCACTCCACTTCCCGGTGTCCGAGACGGAGGTCGATCTGGCCTTCGGCGACGTCGAGCTGAACCCCGATCTTCCGAGCGACGCGTTCGTACTCCGCGCGCCGCCCGTCGCCGCGCCCCGGGGCCGCGGAGCGTGACGCGCTCCGTCCGCGGCGCTGCGGCGTTGCTCGCCGCGGTCGCCGCCCTCGTGGGCCCCGCCTGCACGAACGATCCCTACCCCGACGCGGACGCGGACAAGAAGGTGCTCTACCTGCCGTTCGACGACCCGCCGAAGACGCTCGATCCGCAGGTGGCCTACTCCACGATCGACCACACCGTGACGGGCAACGTGTACGACACGCTGCTCGAGTACCACTATCTGAAGCGGCCGCTGACCCTCATCCCCGGCCTCGCGACCGCGATCCCGCAGCCCGAGCCGCGCGAGGGCGGCCGCGTCGCGTACCGCTTCCAGCTGCGCGAGGGCGTGCTGTTCCACCAGGACCCCTGCTTCGAGGACAGGGGCGACGGCCGCCGCACGCGGGAGCTGCGCGCGTCCGACGTGGAGTTCTCGCTCGCTCGGATCGCAGATCCCGCCGTGAACAGCCCGGTGCTCGAAACGCTGGGCAAGATCGTGGGCCTCCGGGAGCTCGGAGAGCGGCTCGCGAAGCGCCGCGCGGCGGATCCCGCGTTCGCTTCGCTGCGGATCGACCGCCAGTACGCCGAGGTCGGCCCGATCGAGGGCGTGCGCATCGTGTCGCCCTACGAGCTCGAGGTCGTGCTCGCGGAGCCCTATCCGCAGATCCTCTACTGGTTCGCGATGCCGTTCACCGCGCCGGTGCCCTGGGAGGCCGTCGCGACCTACGACGGCGAGGCGGGGCGCCCGTCGTTCGCGGAGCATCCCGTCGGCACGGGCCCGTTCCTGCTCGCGCGCTACGACAAGCGCTTCCGGATCGTGATGGCGCGCAATCCCGACTGGTACGGGCTGCGTCACCCGGAATGGAAGGCTCCAGGTGCGGTGTACCCCTCCGAGGGGGAGCCGGGCGACGCCGAACAGGGTCTCCTCGATCCCGAGGTCGTGGGCCGTCCGCTCCCGATGCTCGAGCGGATCGAGTACCGCCGCGACAAGGAGGACATCCCGGCCTTCTCGAAGTTCCTCCAGGGCTACTACGACGCGTCGGGCATCATCCAGGAGAGCTTCGACCGCGTCGTACACGAAGGCGGGCTGTCCGAGGAGATGACCGCGCTCGGGATGCGGCTCTCGAAGACCGTGACGCCTGCCGTGTACTACCTGGGCTTCAACATGGACGACGCGGTCGTCGGCGCCGGAGGCGGCGACCGTGCGCGCAAGCTGCGTCAGGCGATGAGCCTCGCGATCGACGCACCCGAGTTCACGCGCCTCTTCACGAACGGCCGCGGCATCCCCGCCCAATCCCCGATCCCGCCGGGCATCTTCGGTTACGACCCGAGCTATGTGAACCCCTACCGGCGCGTCGACCTCGCGCGCGCCGCGAAGCTCCTGCGCGAGGCTGGCTACCCCGACGGGGTCGATCCGGCGACCGGAGAGCCGCTGCACCTCACCTTCGACACGCCCGACGCGCAGACGCGGAGCCTGCTGCGGTTCCAGTTCTTCGTGCAGTCGTGGAAGCGGCTCGGCCTCGACGTCGAGATCGCGGCCACGAGCTACAACCAGTTCCAGGACAAGGTCCGGCGCGGCGCATTCCAGGTCTTCTTCTGGGGCTGGGTGGCGGACTACCCCGATCCCGAGAACTTCCTCTTCCTGCTGTGGTCGCAGATGGGCCGCACGAAGAACGGCGGTCCGAACACCGCGAACTACTCGAGCGCGCGCTACGACGCGCTCTTCGAGAAGATGAAGAACCTCCCGAACGGCGACGAGCGTGCGGCGATCATCCGCGAGATCCGCTCGCTCCTCGAGGAGGACCGCGCGTGGATCGAGCTCTTCCACCCCGAGGACTACGCGCTCTACCAGGGGTGGCTCCGCTACGTGAAACCGATGGGGCTCTCGATGCCCACCGCGAAGTACCGCGATCTCGATCCGCAGCTGCGCCAGCAGCGTCGCGCCGCCTGGAACCAGCCGGTCCTCTGGCCGGCGTACGCGCTGCTCGGAGCGGGGCTCGTCGTGCTGCTGCCCGCCGTGCGGACCTACCGGCGGGAGCGCCAGTGAGCCCCCGGCGGCGGAAAGGGACGGGCTGATGCTCGCGTACGTGGTGAGGCGGCTGCTCTACGGGGTCGTCACCGTGTTCGGCGTCCTGCTCTTCCTGTTCGCGCTCTTCTTCCTCATGACGACGCCGGACGACATCGCGCGCAAGGCGGTGGGCGAGAAGGCGCCGCCGCAGGCGCTCGAGCAGTGGAAGAAGAATCACGGGTACGACAGGCCGCGCGTCTGGAACGCCGAGCACCCCTCCGACACCATGCTGGCCGACCACTTCCGGCGGATGCTCACGTTCGACTTCGGGAAGAGCGACGCGGACGACACGCCGATCGCCCAGCGGCTGCGCGAGGGAGCGGGGCCGAGCCTCCTCCTCTCGGTGCCGCTCTTCCTGCTGAGCCTGCCGCTCGCGATCGCGCTCGGCCTGCTCGTCGCGTTCTTCCGCGAGACGTACATCGATCGCATGGGCGTCGTGCTGTGCGTCCTCGCGATGAGCGTATCGATCGTGCTCTACATCATCTCGGGGCAGTACCTGATCGGAAAGGTGCTGCGGTGGTTCCCGATCTCCGGCTTCGACCCGTCGCCGCAGGTGGTGTTTCGCTTCCTCGCCCTGCCCGTGCTCGTGGGCCTCGCGAACGGGCTCGGCGACGGCGTCCGCTTCTACCGCACGGTGTTCGTGGAGGAGTCGGGCAAGGACTACGTCCGGACGGCCCGCGCGAAGGGCTGCGGGGAGGGGCGGATCATGTTCCGTCACGTCCTCCGCAACTCGATGATCCCCATCCTCACGCAGGTCGTGGTGGCCATCCCCTTCCTGTTCATGGGAAGCATCCTGCTCGAATCGTTCTTCGGGATCCCCGGCCTCGGATCGCTCACCGTCGACGCCATCAACGCGAACGACTTCGCGACGCTGCGCACGATCGTGTATCTCGGCTCGCTCCTCTTCATCGCCGGACAGATCCTGACCGACATCAGCTATACGTGGGCCGACCCGCGCGTGCGGCTCTCCTAGCCGTGGAGGGCTATCTCGTCTCGAACGCCGTGGTGGCCGCGCTCGCGCTCGGCGTGGTGGCTGCGCTCGGTCTCGCCGGCCGGAGCCGGCTGTGGCGCGACGCCGGGCGCGAGATCCTGCGGCGCCGGCCGCTCGCCCTCTGCGTCGTGCTGGTCTACCTCGGGATCGGGCTCGGCGACTCCGTCTCCTGGATCGACGCCGCCGCGGCGGCGAACGCCGCGGAAGCGGGCGCCGGTGCCGACGTGGTGGCGCTACGCAAGCCGCGGTCGCTCGTGGACCGGCTCTTCCCGCTCGGCTTCCAGGAGGCGAGCTACTCGAAGCCCCTCGCCGATCGCGAATTCTACGGCGGCGCGGCGCTTCGCCACCCCGGGCGGCACCTTCTCGGAACGGACGTGCTCGGGCGCGACATCCTGCACCAGACGCTGAAGGGCGCGCGTGTGGCCCTCCTGGTCGGCGGCTTCACGAGCCTCATCGTGATCCCGCTCGCGCTGCTCTTCGGCGTGGCCGCGGGCTACTTCGGCGGACGCATCGACGACGCCGTGTTCTTCGTGATGTCGACGCTCGCGTCGATGCCGAGCCTCCTGCTCCTCATCGCCCTGATCATGGCGCTCGGACGCGGACCGTTGCAGGTGTGCGTCGCGCTCGGAGTCACGGGCTGGGTCGGGTTCGCGCGCATCGTGCGGGGCGAGACGCTCAAGCTCCGCGAGCTCGACTACGTGCAGGCCGCCCGCGCGCTCGGGGCGACGGAAGGCCGGATCGTGCTGCGCCACGTCGTGCCGAACCTCATGCACCTCGTCGTGATCACGTTCGTGCTCCTGTTCTCCGGACTCGTGCTCTCCGAGGCCGTGCTCTCGTGGCTCGGCATCGGCATCGACGGCAGCTGGGGACAGATGATCGACCAGGCGCGCGACGAGCTCGCCCGCGATCCCGCGATCTGGTGGAACCTCGCCTCGGCCTCGCTTGCCCTCTTCGGCCTCATCCTCGCGGTGAATCTCGTCGGCGACGCGGTGCGCGACGTCCTCGACCCGCGCACCCTGCGGGAGCGCGCGTGAGCCCGCTTCGGGGCCGCGCGTGAGCCAGGTGCTCTCGGTCGAAGGGCTCGTCACGAGCTTCCCGGGGCCGCGCGGCCGCGTGCCCGTGGTCGACGATGTCGACCTGACGGTCGCGCGCGGCGAAGCGCTGGCGCTCGTCGGGGAGTCGGGCTGTGGCAAGTCGATGACCGCGCTCTCGGTCCTGCGGATCGTGCCGAAACCCGGGCGCGTGGCAGCCGGGCGGGTGCTGCTCGATGGTCGCGACCTGCTGCCGCTCCCCGTGCCCGAGCTGCGCCGCATCCGCGGGCGCGACATCGGGATGATCTTCCAGGAGCCGATGACGAGCCTCAACCCGGTCGTGACCGTGGGATGGCAGATCCGCGAGGCGATCCGGCTGCACGAGCGCGTGTCCGTCGCCGAGGCGCGGCGGCGCAGCCTCGGGCTCTTCGAGCAGGTGGGGATCCCCGATCCGGCGGCGCGGCTCGATGCGTATCCGCACCAGCTCTCCGGCGGGATGAAGCAGCGCGTGATGATCGCCATGGCGCTCGCCGCCCGGCCCAAGCTGCTCATCGCGGACGAGCCGACCACCGCGCTGGACGTCACGATCCAGGCGCAGATCCTGGAGCTCCTCGCCCGGCTGCGCGCCGAGCTCGGCACCGCGATCCTGCTCATCACGCACGATTTCGGCATCGTGAACGAGCTCGCCGACCGGGTGGCCGTGATGTACGCCGGCCGGATCGTCGAGGTGGGGACGCGCGATGACGTGCTGACCGCGCCCCGCCACCCGTACACGCAGGGGCTGCTGCGCTCCATGCCCGCCCGCGCCGTGCGGGGCGAGCGGCTGGCCGAGATCGCGGGCGTGGTGCCGCCCTCGGGCGCCTGGCCGCAGGGCTGCCGCTTCGCGCCACGCTGCGTTCGTGCGTTCGAGCCGTGCACGACCGCCGACCCGGCGCCGACGGCGCTTCCGGAAGGGCACACGGCGTGGTGTCACGCCGTGGCGCGCGAGGAGGGTCGGCCCCCGCCCGGTCGGGGGGCATCATGACGGCGGCGCCGCCCGCCGCCGCCCGGGCCGGCGACCCCCTGCTCCGGGTCGAGGGGCTGCGCACGTGGTTCCCGATCCGGTCGGGGGTGCTCCAGCGCACGGTCGGGCACGTCCGCGCCGTCGACGGCGTCGATCTCGCCGTGCCCGTGGGCGGCACGCTCGCGCTCGTGGGCGAGTCGGGCTGCGGCAAGACCACGGTGGGCCGCTCGATCCTGCGTCTCGTCGAGCCGCTCGAGGGCCGCGTGCTCTTCGACGGCGTCGACCTGCTGCAGCTCTCCCCGGGCGAGCTCCGCCCCTTCCGGCGCGCCCTCCAGATCGTGTTCCAGGACCCGCTCGCCTCCCTCGACCCGCGGCTGCGCATCCGGGACGCCGTCGCCGAGGGCATGGAGAGCTTCGGGATCGGCGCGAACGAGTCCGAGCGCACGGATCGCGTCGCCGAGCTGCTGCGCCGGGTGCAGCTCGATCCCGCGGCCATGGCGCGCTATCCGCACGAGCTGTCGGGGGGGCAACGCCAGCGCGTGTGCATCGCGCGGGCGCTCGCCCTCGGGCCGCGCCTCCTGATCTGCGACGAGGCGGTGTCCGCGCTCGACGTCTCGATCCAGGCGCAGATCCTGAACCTGCTGCGCGATCTCCAGGCCGAGCTCGGCCTCTCCTACCTCTTCATCACGCACGACCTCGGCGTCGTGCGCTACCTCGCCGACCGCGTGGCCGTGATGTACCTCGGTCAGATCGTCGAGGAGGCGGCGACGGAGCAGCTCTTCGAGCGACCGCTGCATCCCTACACACAGGCGCTGTTGGCCGCCGTGCCCTCGATGCATCCCGGGCGGCGTGGCGTGCGCGCGCGGCTCCGCGGCGACGTGCCGTCGCCCGCCAACCCGCCCGCCGGCTGCCGCTTCCACACGCGCTGCCCCGAGGTCTTCGCGCGGTGCTCCGCGGAGGCGCCGCCGCTCTATCCCGCCGCCGATCGCCGGGCACGCTGCTTCCTGTCGGATCCGGAGGGAAGCGGGTCCGGTCGTGCGCCGCGCTCCCCGCTGTCGGAGGACGTGATCGCGTGAGACCGGAGCGGGGCCGCTCGCGCCGGGCTGCTTAATGTCGCGGCGGGGGTCGGCCGATGGAACCGTCGTGGAGACGAGCCCATGGCCCGCGGCCCCAAGATCGGCGAGCTCCTGCTGCACGCGGGGCTGATCGACGAGTTCCAGCTCCAGTCGGGCCTCGCCCAGCAGCAGCGCTGGGGCGGCCGGCTCGGGCGCGCGCTCGTCCAGCTCGGGTTCATCGACGAAGGCGAGCTCGTCCGCGTCCTGTCCGGCGTCCTCGGCGTACCCGTGGCGCGGCTGGCCGACAAGCGCCCGTCGCCCGAGACGCTCGAGCTCCTGCCGGTCGAGCTGGCCGAGAAGTACTGCTGCCTTCCGCTCTTCACGAAGCGCGAGGGCGGCGGGAACGTGCTGTACCTCGGGATCGAGGATCCCTCCGATCTTGCGGTCCAGGACGAGCTGGCGTTCCGGATCGGCATGAAGGTGAGGCCCGTGCTGGTGGGCTCGACCGAGCTGCGCGAGGCGATCGCCCGGCACTACCGCCACCGCACGGCGGGCGAGGCCGAGGAGCCTTCGGGCTTCCCCGAAACGCTCTTCGAGCCCGGCGACACCGCGCCCGTGCTCTCGACGGCGTTCCCCGAGCCGGCGGCCGGGCGCGTCGCGAGCCACGCGCCGGAGTCGCCGCTCGAGCTCGACGAGCCCGTCGTCGAGGTGCCTCGCACGGCGACGCAACCGCCCGCGCCGGAGCTCGCGCCCGCGGAGCCGCAGGCCGCCGCAGAGCTGCCGCCCGCGCCGCCGAAGCCGCGACCGGTGCCGACGCGCGCGATCCTGCGCGCACTCACGCACCTCCTGATCGAGAAGGGTGTGATCTCGCGCGAGGAGCTGATGGAGCGGATCGGCGCCGACGGCCCCGTCACCGACGGCGGCGACTAGCGGCGCCTTCCGCCGCTCCCGAGCGCCGGTTGACACCACTCCCCCTGCCGGTCACGCTGCGCTCTCCATCGGCCCGGGAGGACCCGCCGCGATGCGCCTCGAGTACGGATTCGAGCTCTCTCAGGTCGAGGTGCCGTGCCTCTCCGTGGAAGCGGTCGAGGGAATCGGCAAGCTCTTCACCCTGGGCGCGCTCGTGCTGAACGTCCTCGAGACCCGTCCTCGCATCGATCTCGTCTTCCACGGAATCAACCCCGAGGACCCGACGCGCAAGATCGAAGCCTTCAAGGGAATTCTAGAGAGCGCGCCCGGGACTCGCACGCTCACGTACGAAAAGGGCCGCGGCGGCCGCGTCTTCGAGACCAGCGCCTACTACCAGTGGCTGAGCGTGCGCCGGACCTGACGCAGGGCGTGCGCCCCCGCCGCGCGCCCCCCTCATACCGATGGCGGCGCGCATCCCGCCCCACTCCAGCGATGGCGCCGCGCGAGGCTCTCGCGCACCACGCGCGCGCGGGCGGCCTCGGTGGAGATCCCGAACGGCAGGGCGCGGACGTAGTCGCCGAACGCCTGGCTGCGCGCCGGTGCGGGATAGACGTCGGGCAGCGAAGCGTTCAGCTGCGCGAGCGCCCGGAGACGGCGCGCGTCGGAGAGCCGACGTGCGAAGCGCACGCCCTCGAGGTCGATGAGGCGGGTCGCGAGCGGCGACGTCCCCGTCGCCGCTCCCGCCTGCGCCTCGAGCAGGACGTGGCTCGCCTTGAGATCGCCGTGATCCACGCCGAGCCGGTGCAGCGCGGTCGCGAGGCGGCCGAGCGCGCGCACGACCTCTCCCGGCGCCACGGGCGGGTCGGGACGATCGGCGGGCCAGGCGGGGCGCACGTCCTCGAGCACGATCACCGAGCTCCGCACGAGGCCGAGCCGGCGCTGCTCGAGATACGCGAGCGGCCGGGCTGCGCCGATCCCCCGCGCGAGGAGGCCGTGCCCGCCGCGCCAGGCGCGCCACCCCGCCGAGCCGCGAAGCCCGTCGGCGAGGGCGCGTCCCAGGCCCCGCGCGACGTGCTCCTTGATCACCACCCGGCGCTCGCCCGCGCGGACGGCCGTGGTCCGGGCGCGCGCATCGCGCTTCAGCACCGCGGGCTCCCGCGCCACCGCGGGCTCCGCCCGCGCCACCGCGGGCTCCGCGAGCGCCGCCGCGTGCGCGGCCAGGGCGGCTGCGAGGGCGGCAATGTCCACGTCCGCGCAGCGCAATCCGATCCCGCTCGCGTGACGGAATTTTGCGTAGGCCCGGCCAGGGCGCAGGCTCCGGCGCGTGCGGCTCTGCGCGTGCTCGAGGGCGCGCGCGTGACCGGCGGCGGCGACCTGGCGGAGGGCGCCGCGCATCCCCGCGGAGAATGGCCTCGTCGCGCCGAGCGCGGCGGCGTGTACGCGCGCGCGATCGACGCGCGAGCCGATCTCCGAGAGGGCGTGGTCGAGGTGCCCGAGGTCGCGCAGGCGGCCGCCCTCGTCGGAGGCCGCGCGCGCGTGCTGGAGGTCGAGCAGGACCGGCCCTCGCGCCGTCACCATCACGTTCCCGTGGTGGAGATCGCCGTGGAGGAAGCCGGCGGCGTGCAGTGACGCCACCGCCACACCGAGCGCCTCCAGCGTCTTCCGGCGCTCCGCCGGCGGAGCGCCGAGCGCCTCGGCGAGGAGGCGACCGGGGACGAAGCGCTCCACCAGCAGCCGGTCGCCGTCCGGGAGCGTGCCGAGGGCGAGCGGCTCTGGCACCGCCACGCCCGCCGCGTGGAGCCGGGCGAGTGCGCGCCACTCGCGGTCCGCGGGAGCGAAGCCGAGCCGCGCCTTGATCCGCTCCCGGAGCGGGTGCCGCCCCGATCCGATGCGAAACTGTTTCACGAGCAGGGCCTCGCCGGCCGGCCCCGGGAGGCGTACGAGGCGCCGGCGCGGGTTGTCGCGCAGCACCTCCGCGGCAGCCGGCTCCGCGGCGGCGCCGAGCCAGCGCTCCACGGCGCCGTGCACTGCCGGCGCCCCCGCGGTCCAGCGCACCCGCGGGCTCACCGCCGCACCCGTGCGTAGAGCGCGCGCAGCGCGGCGACGTGTGCGGCGAGCGTGTGGCGCTCGGCTACCGCCCGCGCGGCGCGACCCATGCGCGCGCGCACGTCGGGCGCGCTGAGGACGTCGAGCGCGCGTGCGAAGCCCGCCACGTCCTCCGGGTCCTCGACCACGATGCCGGGGGGATCGCCGCCGGACGTCGCGTCCGCTCCCGGCCGCACGAGCTCCGCCGCCCCGTTCGCGCCGCTCGTCACCACGGGGATGCCGCTCGCCGCGGCCTCGAGGCAGACGTTGGCGAACGCGTCGTAGCGCGTGGGGAGGAGGAGGGCATCGGCCGAGGAGTAGAGCGTCTCGAGCGGAGCGCCGGGGCCGAGAAACCGCACCCGGTCGCCGACGCCGAGCCGGTTTGCGAGCGCCTGCCACGGCGCGTTCGCGTCGCGACCCGCGACCCAGAGCGCGGCGTCCGGCGCGCGCGCCGACGCCAGCGCACGCAGCGCGGTGTCGAGGCCCTTGCGCGGGTAGCCCGCGCCGACGAACAACCAGACCGGGCCCGGGGCGCCCAGGGTCGTGCGCCGCTGCGGCGAGAACCGCTCGGTGTCGACCGGGTTCCGCACGAGCACGAGGCGCTCGTCCGCCACGCCGTAGCGGCGGCGGATCTCGCCGCGGACCATCTCGGAGTTGCACTGGATCAGCTGGCGGGCATCGGCGAACACCCGCGCTTCGATCCACAGGAGCGTCGCGTGGCGCGGCGAGAAGCGGCGGAGCTTCCGTGCGAGAGCGCCGGGGCGGCGCGCGAGGTAGTCGGCGTGGCTGCCGCCGCCCGCACGGTACACGTCCTGGTGGAGCGTGCGCGTGAACGAGTGGACGACGTCGAACCCTCCCTCCGCAGCGGCACGCGCCGCGGCGCGCGAGAAGGCGAGCACCCGGAGCGGCTGCCACGCGCGCGGCACCGCGAGCGCCCGGACGGGCACCTTTGCGTCCGGCGACGCCTCGCGCGCGAGCACGTGGACGTGGAGATCGTCGGCGGCGAGCGCGTGCGCGACGGTCCAGGCCACGTTCTCGACGCCGCCCACGCCGGGCACGAGGCGCTCCACCACGAGCGCCACCTTCACGGGAACGGGCCCCCGGCAGACGAGGCGAGCGGCGGGGCGGGGCGCACGCGGTGCCCCGGGGCGCGCGTCAGCGCGGAGGGCCGGAGCGCCGGCGGGAGAGGGCGCCGACGCCTGCGAGCGCGAGGCCGAAGCCCGCGATGGCCGCCAGGGTCGAGCCTTGTCGCGGCGCGCAGGCCTCCGGGGTGCACACACGCTCGCTCGGGTCGGAGGCCTCGGGCGTTGGAGCCGACACGCGGGGAGCGTCGGCGGCGAGCGCGGACGAGGAGACTGCGCAGAGGAGGGCGGCGGCAAGCAGGATGGCCTTCACGCCGGGGAGGATATCCCTCGAGGCCGGGAGCGCACGCGCCGGGCGCGACCGCGTGGACCACGCCCCGCTCGTGATGAACGGGAAGTGAAGGTGCGGCGCGGACGTGGACGGCCGGGTTGCTTGACGCCGCCGCGCGCCCCCGGGTAGATTCCGCCGCTCACGAAATTGAATGAGGAGACGCGGGGATCCCGGAGCCCATGGCGCGCCAACCGCTCGCAGCGCTGCAGCAAAGCCCCCCCGCACCCGCGTCCGCGCGCACCCGGCGCGACAAACGGGCCCTGATCCTCGACGCGGCCATCAAGGTGTTCGCGCGCAAGGGCTACCACGGCTGCCGCGTGTCGGACATCGCCCGCGAAGCCGACATCGCCTACGGCCTCGTCTACCACTACTTCAAGAACAAGGAGGAGATCCTCCACACGATCTTCGAGGAGCGCTGGAGCGGCTTCCTCGACGCGGTGGAGGAGATCTCGCGTCGCGACGTGGGGACGGAGGACAAGCTGGTGTCGGTGGCCGCGCTCATGCTGAACGCCTACCGCGTCCGGCCGGACTGGGTGAAGGTGCTGGTGCTCGAGATCCAGCGCTCCTCGCGCTTCGCGGAGCCGGGGCAGCTCCGCGCCGTCGGCGCGTTCTTCGCGAGCGTGGCGCGGATCCTGCGCGCGGGCCAGCAGTCGGGCGAGCTGCGCGCCGACCTCGATCCCGACGTCGCCTGCTACGTCTTCACCGGCGCGCTGGAGATCGTCATCACCAGCCTCGTGCTCGACCTGATCAAGCTCGACGGCAAGGCGGGGACGGAGAGCGAGTATTACCTGAAGGTCGCGCGCACGGTGGTCGACATCTTCCTGCACGGCCTCGCGCGGGACGGCGTGGGCGGGCGCACGCGATGATCGCGGCGCGCCATCTGTCGAAGCGCTACGGCGACCTCGTCGCCGTGAACGACGTGTCCTTCGAGATCACGAGGGGCGAGGTGGTGGGCTTCCTCGGGCCGAACGGCGCCGGGAAGACCACGACGATGCGGATCCTCACCGGCTTCCTGCCGCCGACGGACGGTGAGGCGGTGATCGACGGGCACGACATGTTCGAGGACCCGCTGGCCGCGCGGCGCAGCGTGGGATACCTCCCGGAATCGCCGCCGCTGTATCCCGAGATGGACGTCCGCGGCTATCTCACGTTCGTCGCGAAGCTGAAGGACGTCCCGCGCGCGCGCCGGAGCGACGCGGTCGATCGCGCCCTCGTGCGCTGCGGCCTCGCCGACGTCTCCCGCCGCGTGATCGGAGCGCTGTCGAAGGGCTACCGCCAGAGGGTCGGGCTCGCGCAGGCCATCGTGCATTCGCCTCCCGTGCTGATCCTCGACGAGCCCACCGTGGGTCTCGACCCGACGCAGATCCGTGAGATCCGCGGCCTGATCGCCGATCTCGCCGCGCCGAAGGACGGCGAGGTCCAGCACACGGTCATCCTGTCCACGCACATCCTCCCCGAGGTCGAGGCGATCTGCCGTCGCGTGATGCTGATCCACCGCGGGCGCAAGGTGCTCGACGCTCCGCTCTCCGAGCTCACGGGCGGCGGGCTCAGCCTCGAGCAGGTCTTCGCCCAGCACACCGCCCGCGACCTGGCCGTCGAGGTGGCGGGATGAGGCACACGGGCACGATCGCCGGGCGGGAGCTCAAGTCGCTCTTCGTCTCGCCGGTGGCGTACGTCGTGCTGACGCTGTTCGCGGTGCTGGCGGGCTTCTTCTTCCTGTCGAGCGTGCTCCAGTTCAACGAGTACGTCGTGCGGCTCCAGCAGTTCCAGCTCTTCGACCAGCTGAAGGACCTCAACCTGAACGACCACGTCATCGCCCCGTTCTTCGGCGTGATGTCGGTCGTGCTGCTCTTCCTCATCCCCGGCATCACCATGGGGCTCTTCGCGGCCGAGAAGGCGAACGGCACCGACGAGCTCCTCCTCACGAGCCCGCTCACGATCTGGGAGATCGTGCTCGGCAAGTTCTTCGCGGCTGCGGCGTTCGTGACGATCCTCGTGGCGCTCGTATCGCTCTTCCCGGGCCTGCTCTTCGTGTACGGCGACCCCGAGGTGCCGAAGACCCTCGCAGGGCTGCTCGGCCTGCTGCTGGTGGGGCTCGCCTACGCCGCGATCGGTGCGTTCGCGTCGTCGCTCACGCGCAACCAGGTCATCGCGTTCGTGCTCGCCTTCGTGCTGCTGCTGCTGCTCTGGATGCTCTCGTTCCTCGCCGATCTCGGCGCGGCCGGCGGCGCGATGGGCTCCGGCAATTGGCTCTCGGCGTTCCTGCGCTGGCTCTCGACCTCCGAGCACTTCGAGAACCTCGTGAAGGGCCTCGTCGACACCGCAGACCTCGCGTACTTCGGCGTCCTGATCGGCACCTTCCTCCTGCTCACGAAGGCCGCCGTCGAATCGGTGAGGTGGCGATGAAGTCGCTGCTGCTCCCGCTCGGCCTCGTCGCGATCGTCTTCGCGCTGCTGTCGGTGTTCCTGCTCGCCGCGGGAGGCTCCTTCGGCGGTGAGCTGATGTGGGTGTTCGGGAACCTCGGGGTCGGCCTGGTGCTCCTCGCCGCCGCCCTGGTGACGAACCTGGACGCCTGGCGCGAGCGCCTCCGTTCCGGCGAGGCGCGGCGCGCCGGCAAGTACGGCACGAGCGCGATCGCCGGCACCGTGCTCGCGATCGCCATCCTCGGGATGCTCGGCTTCCTCTCCACGCGGTACACCAAGCGCTTCGACTGGAGCGAGCAGCACGTCCACTCGTTGTCGGAGCAGACGCAGAAGGTGCTGGGCGGGTTGTCGGAGGACGTGGAGGTGACCGCGCTGGTGTCGGCGCTCGACGCGCCGCCGGTCCGCGAGCTCCTCGATCGCTACGCCTACGCGAGCCCGCACTTCAAGGTGGAGTTCGCCGACCCGAACTCGCGCCCGGACCTGGTGGAGCGCTTCGGGATCTCGCCCGAGAAGCTCGCGGGCGGTCTCGTGCGCGTCGCGAAGGGCTCCGAGGCCGTCGAGGTGACCCACGCCGATCTGAACGAGGAGAAGCTCACGAACGCGCTCGTGAAGCTCACGCGGACGGGCGTGAAGAAGGTCTACTTCCTCGAGGGTCACGGTGAGCGCCCGATCGCGGGCGAGGGCGCCGATGGCAAGGAGGGCATGGCGCAGGCCGCGGACGCCCTGAAGAGCGAGAACTACACGACCGAGAGCCTGCTCCTCGGCGCGAAGGGGGACGTGCCCGCCGACGCGAGCGTGGTGATCATCGCCGGGCCGACGCGGCCGCTGCCGCAGGAGGAGCACGCCGCGCTCCAGCGCTACCTCGAGCGCGGCGGAGCCGTGATGGTGCTCCTCGATCCGCGCGCCAAGACGGACCTCGGCGCCGACCTCGAGAGGTGGGGTGTGCAGGCCGGCGACGACGTGGTGGTGGACCGCGTCCAGGGGCTGTTCGGCCGCGCGGCCTCGCCCTTCGCCGCGGAGTACGGCAAGCACCCGATCACGCAGGGCCTGCGCGAGGTGACGCTGTTCCATGTTGCCCGCAGCGTGCGCGCCACCGACGCCGCGAAGACCGCGTTCACCGAGCTCGTGAAGACGGGCAAGGAGTCCTGGGCCGAGCGCGACCTCGAGGCGTTCTTCGGCGACGGGCGCGCCGAGGCAGGTCCTGAGGACCTCCCCGGTCCGGTGTCGCTCGGCGTGGCCGGCACGCCGATCGTGCCGAAGCCCACGCCCGACGCCGCCGGCGGCGGGAAGCCGCCCGCTCCGCGGCTCGTCGTGTTCGGCGACTCCGACTTCGCCTCGAACCAGCTCCTCGACAGCTATCGCAACCGCGACCTCTTCGTGAACGCGGTGAACTGGTTGCTGGGGGACGTCGACGCGATCTCGATCCGTCCGAACCAGTCGCGCGCTTCGAGGCTCAAGCAGCTCTCGAGCGAGGAGTTCGTGACGATCCGCTTCCTCTCGCTGTTCGTGCTGCCGGAGCTGATCGCCTTCGCCGGCGTGCTCGCGTGGTGGTCGCGCCGGCGCGCGCCCGGCCGCTAGGGCCCTTCCGTGCGACCTCGCACGACCCTCGTGCTCCTGTTCGTCGCCGCTGCGCTCGGCACGTTCGTGTACCTCTACGAGGTCCGCGGTGCGGACGAGCGCAAGGAGGCGGAAGCCGCCGCCAAGCGCCTCTTCCCCGGCGTCGAAGCGGGCGACGTCGAGGCGATCTGGCTGACGACGAGCGATGGAAAGCAGGTGGAGGCGGTCCGTGATGCGGGCGCGTGGAGGCTGCACGAGCCCCTCCGCGCGCTCGGCGACCCCGTCGCGCTCGACGGCATGGCCAACGCGCTCGCCGAGATCGCGAGCGAGACGACCGTCGCCGCGCCCCAACCTCCGGACGTGTACGGCCTCGGCGACTCCGCGCGCGTCGTGAAGTTCCGCGCGAAAGGGGCCGAGCACTCGCTGCGGTTCGGAAAGGCCGCTCCCGTCGGCTCCAGCACCTACGCCTCGACCGCCGGGGACCACGCGATCTACACCGTTCCGACGTACCGGGCGACGACGTTCCAGAAGGGGCTCGACGACCTGCGCGAGCGCCGCGTGCTGCGCTTCGATCGCAACGCGATCGACCGCCTGCAGATCGGCTGGCCGGGCGGGGGCGTCACGCTCGAGAAGCGCGACAAGCTGTGGCGGATGGTGGCGCCGATCGACGCGCCCGCCGACGAGGACACCGTGGAGAAGGCGCTCGCGGACGCGAGCTACCTGCGCGCGGATCGGTTCGTCGATGCCTCCGCGGGCCCCGAGAAGCTCGCCCTGGATCCGCCGGAGCTGACGCTCTCGCTCACCGGCCATCCCGCGGCCGCGGGCGACACCGCTCCGACGTTCTCGATCGAGATGGGCCGTCCGCTGCCCGACGACCCGCGGCGGCGCGCCGTCCGCTCGGCGGACGGCGCGGTCGTCGAGGTGCCCTCGGAGCGGCTCGCGGACTTCCCCCGCACGGTCGTGGCGTACCGCTTCAAGGAGCTCGCGCACTTCGCCGTGCCCGAGGCGCAGCGCGTCGAGCTCGCGTTCCATCCGGCTGGCGGCGCGGCGCCCGTTCTCGTCGCGCTCGACCGCGGCGATGCGGGCTGGGCCGGATCGGACGTGACGCTCGCGCCCGGCAAGGGGGCGCGCCTCGTCGCCGAGCTCTCGCGCCTGCGTGGGACGGACATCGTGAGCGACGCGGCGACGCCGGAGCAGCTGAAGGCGGAGGGCCTCTCTCCGCCGGCGGTCGAGATCCGCGTGCTCGGGGTGAAGCCCGCGGCCGCCGATGCCCCGGTCCTCGCCGACGTCTCGCTCGGGACGAGCGGTCCGGCCGGGATCGCCGCGAAGTCGGCGAAGAGCGACGCGCTCTACCGGATCGCGCCAGAGCTCGCCGAGCACCTTCCCACGAGCCTCGACGCCTGGCGCGAGAAGTTCCTCGCGAAGGAGGCTCCGCCCGCGCCGGAGCCGCCTGCGCCGGCGGAGGGCCAGGGCACGTCGGAGGACGTGTTCCCGCCGACCGCCGAACCGGCGGGCGGTGACGCGCGGGCGAAGTAGCCGCGCGCGGCCCCCCGGTCGCCGTGATCGCGGTCGATCAGCGCCCGGCCTTCTGGGCTTCGAGCGCGTCCCAGCGCGCGTACGCGGCCTCGAGCTCGTCCGCGAGGACGGCGTGGCGCGCGTGCACGCGCGCCTGCTCCGCGGCGTCGCCGCGGTAGAAGTCGGGCTGGCTCATGCGCTCGTTCAGGGCCGCCAGCTCGGCGTCGAACGCCTCGATCCGCGCCGGCAGCGCCTCGAGCTCGCGCTGCTCCCGGTTCCCGAGCTTGCCCGGCTTCGGCCGCGCGGCCGCGACCTCGGGGGGCGCCTTCGTCGCTGCGATGGCCGCCTTCCCGGCGGCGGCCTGACCGCGGCTGCGCTGACGAAACCAGTCGGTGTAACCGCCCACGTACTCGACGATTCGGCCGTCGCCCTCGAAGACGAGGGTCGAGGTCACGACGTCGTCCAGGAACGCGCGGTCGTGGGAGACGAGGAGCAGCGTGCCGCGGTACTCCAGCAGCAGCTCCTCGAGGAGCTCCAGCGTCTCGATGTCGAGATCGTTGGTCGGCTCGTCGAGCACGAGGAGGTTCGCGGGCTGCGCGAAGAGTCGCGCGAGGAGCAGACGATTGCGCTCGCCGCCGGACAGCGCGTCCACCGGCGTGCGGGCGCGCGCGGGACTGAAGAGGAAGTCCTGGAGGTAGCCGATCACGTGGCGGCGCTCGCCGCGCACGTCGAAGTACTCGCTTCCGCCGGCGACGTTCTCGATCACCGTCTTCCCGAGCTCGAGCTGCGCGCGCAGCTGGTCGTAGTAGGCGACCTCGAGCTTCGTGCCGAGGCGCACGCTGCCCCCGTCGGGCGCGAGCCGACCCAGGAGCAGCTGGAGCAGGGTGGTCTTGCCGCAGCCGTTCGGCCCCACGAGGCCGATCCGGTCGCCGCGCATGATCCGCAGCGAGAGGTCGCGCACGATCCGCGTCTCGCCCCACGCGTAGGAGACGTGCTGGGCGTCGATCACGAGCTTGCCCGACGCAGCGCCCTCGTCGAGGGCGAACGAGGCCCTCCCCTCCACCTCGCGGCGCTGCCGCCGCTCCTCGCGCAGCGCCTTGAGCGCGCGCACGCGGCCCTCGTTGCGCGTCCGGCGCGCCTTGATGCCGCGGCGGATCCACGCCTCCTCCTGGGCGAGCTTCTTGTCGAAGAGCGCGTTCCGGCGCTCCTCCTCCTCGAGCGCGGCGGCCTTCTGCTCGAGGAAGCGGGGATAGCTGCCCGGCCACGAGGTGAGCGCTCCGCGGTCGAGCTCGAGGATGCGGGTCGCGAGCCGCGTCAGCAACGCGCGGTCGTGGGTCACGAAGAGGACGCCCCCGCGGAGTTCGAGCAGCCGGTCCTCGAGCCACTGGATCACCTCGACGTCGAGGTGGTTCGTCGGCTCGTCGAGCAGCAGCAGGTCCGGGTCGCCGACGAGCGCCTGCGCGAGCGCGACGCGCCGGCGCCAGCCGCCCGACAGGGAACCGAGGCGCACGTCGGGCGGGAGCTCGAGCCGCGCCAGCATGTCGTCCACGCGCTGGTGGAGGCTCCAGCCGTCCTGCGCCTCGAGCGCGTGCTGGAGCTCCTCCATCCGCCGCAGCTGCGACGGATCGTCCGAGACGGCGTGCGAGACGTGGTGGTACTCGGCGAGGAGCCGTCCCGCTTCGGCGAGGCCAGCGGCGACGACGTCGAAGATCGTCGCGTCGTCGTCGAAGGGGAGCTCCTGGGAGAGCCGCGCGATCCGGAGGCCGGGCGCGCGCCAGATCTCGCCGCCGTCCGGGACGACGTCGCCCTCCGCCAGCTTGAGGAGCGTCGACTTGCCGGCTCCGTTGCGGCCGATGAGGCAGACGCGCTCGCCCGCGTCGATCTGGAAGGTGGCGTGCTCGAGCAGCGGCTCCAGCCCGAAGGCGATCGAGACCCGATCGAAGCTGAGGAGGGGCATGCGGGTGGCGGCATCCGACGAGGGAGAACGAGTGTAGCGCGCAGAGGCCGTCCACCGCACGCGCGCGGCCGGGTCGAGCCGGTTCGTGAAGCCGAAGCCCCGAGCTACACGGCGCGGGTGCCGCTCAGGACCGCGAGCATCTGGTCGTGCACGCGCCCGTTGCTCGCGACGATCGGGTTGCCATCGGGCGGGACGGGGCCGCCGGCGAGATCGGTGCAGCGCCCTCCAGCCTCCTCGACCACGAGCTGCCCGGCCGCGACGTCCCACGCGTGGAGCTTCCGCTCCCAGTAGCCCTCGAAGCGTCCGCACGCGACGTAGCAGAGGTCGAGCGCGGCGCTGCCGTCGCGGCGTACGGCGCGCGCCCGCTTCACGAAGGCGCCCCACGCAGCGAGGTTGTCGTCGGTGCTGCTGCGCACGTCGTAGGCGAAGCCCGTGGCGAAGAGACCGCGACCGAGCTGGTCCTCGTTCGACACGCGGATGCGACGACCGTTGCGGAAGGCGCCGCCGCCCCGCACCGCGTGGAAGAGCTCGTCGAGGAGCGGGTCGTAGACGACGCCCACCGTCCGCTCGCCCTCGTGCTCGACGCCGATCGAGACGCAGAAGCGCGGGTAGCCGTGCGCGTAGTTCACGGTCCCATCGAGGGGGTCGATGATCCAGCGCCACGCCGCGCCGCCGCGATCGGTGCCCGAGCCCTCCTCGGCCAGCACCGCGTCCTCCGGACGCGCGATCGCGAGCTCGCCTACCACGAGCCGCTCGCACGCGCGATCCACCTCGGTGACGAGATCGACGGGCGCGCTCTTCGTGCCGATGTCGAGCGCGGTCTCGTAGCGCTCCCGCTGGAGCGCGCCCGCGGCGCGCGCGAGCCGCACCGCGAGCTCGAGCACGACGGCGCTCTCCCCCGATGCGCCGCTCACGCGGTCCCCCCGGGCGCGGGCAGCCGGAAGAGACGCCGCGCGTTGTCCGCGGTGGCGGCGGCCACCTCCGCCACGGGGCGCTGCTGCGCGGCGGCCACGGCCGCGCCCACGCGCGTCACGTGGCAGGGCTCATTGCGGCGGCCGCGGAAGCCCTCGGGCGCGAGCAGGGGGGCGTCCGTCTCCACCAGCAGCCGGGACATGGGCAGCGCCGCGGCGACGCCGCGCAGGCCGCGGTCCTTCTTGAACGTCACGATGCCCGAGAACGACACGAGGAGACGTCGGTCGAGCGCCCGCTGCGCGAACTCGAGCGTGCCGGTGTAGCAGTGGAGCACGCCCGCGACGTCGCCGCGTCCTTCGGCCTCCCAGATCTCGAGCAGGTCGTCGTACGCGGCGCCGTCGTCGCCGCGCACGTGGATCGAGACCGGGAGCGCCGTCTCGCGGGCGAGCGCCACCTGCTCCGCGAAGGCGCGGCGCTGGGCGTCGCGCGGCGAGCGGAGATAGTGGTAGTCGAGCCCGCACTCGCCCACGGCGACGACGCGCGGGTGCGAGAGCCAGCCGCGCACGCGCTCGCGCACGGCGTCGGTCCACTCCGACGCATCGTGCGGGTGGAGGCCGGCGGTGGCGTAGACGCGCGCGTCCCGCGCGGCGAGCGCGACGGCGGCCTCGTTGTGGTCCACGCCGTAACCAGCGCCCACCGCGACGATCGTTCCGACCCCGGCCGCCGCGGCGCGGTCGAGCACGGCGGGTCGGTCGGCGTCGAACTCGGTCGCGGTGACGTGGGCGTGGCTGTCTACCCACGCATTCGGGGCGCTCATTCCGCCTTCGCTTCGAGGCGCGGGAAGAGGGGGGGGCCCTTTGTGACGCGCGAGCCCGCGAGCGGGGCGTTCCACAGGGCGGGGTCGCGGACGTCCAGCACCGGCGGCGTCGCCGCCTGCACGCCGAGGCGCGACAGGATCTCCTCGCCCGTCCGCGGCAGGAACGGACGGAGCAGCACCGCCACGACGCGCAGGCCCGCGCAGCACGTGTACAGCGTCGTGCGCGCGTGGGCGGCGGTCGCGGGGTCCTTGATCGCCTTCCAGGGCGCGCGCTGATCGAAGTAGCGGTTGAGCGCCCCGGAGAGCTCGAAGATGCTCGCGAGGGCCCGGTGGATCTCCAGGCGGTCCACCTGCTCCGCCACCTGGGGCGGCACGGCCGAGGGCTCCGGCCCCACCTCGGCGTCCAGACACCCCCGCCAGTCGGGCGCCGGCTCCGGGATGCGGCCCTCGCAGAACCGCTCGACGAGGTTGAGCGTGCGGCTCACGAGGTTGCCGAGATTGTTCGCGAGATCGGCGTTGATGCGCTCGACGATCGCGGCGTCGCGCAGGTCGGCGTCGAGGCCGAAGCTCATCTCGCGCAGCACGACGTAGCGGAAGGGCTCGAAGCCGTACCGCGTCTGCACCTCGAGCGGCGAGAGCGCGTTCCCGAGGCTCTTCGACATCTTCCGGCCTTCGACGGTCCAGAAGCCATGCACGTCGATGTGTCGGGGCAGGTCGAGGCCGATCGCCTTCAGCATGATCGGCCAGAAGATCGCGTGCGGCTTCAGGATGTCCTTGCCGATCAGGTGCTCCGCGCCCGCCCAGCGCGACCCGAACTTCGGATCGTCCGGATAGCCGGCGCCGGTCAGGTAGCTGATCAGCGCGTCGAACCAGACGTAGCAGACGTAGTCCGGGTCGAAGGGCAGCTCGATGCCCCAGTCGAGCCGCGCCTTCGGGCGCGAGATCGAGAGGTCGCCGAGCCCGCTCTCGTCGCGCAGCATCGCGAGGGCCTCGTTGCGGTAGCGCTCGGGGCGCACGAAGTCCGGGCGCTCCTCCAGCAGCTGCCGCAGCCAGCCGAACTCGCGGCTCATCAGGAAGAAGTAGCTGGTCTCGCTGCGCGGCTCGGGCGCGCGCTCGTGATCGGGGCAGAGGCCGTTCACGAGGTCGCGCTCCATGAGGAAGCGCTCGCAGCCGACGCAGTAGAGCCCCTCGTAGTCCCGCTTCTCGATCCAGCCGTCGGCGTGGACCTTCGCGAGGACCGCCTTCACGTTGCGGACGTGGTCCGGCTCCGTGGTGCGCACGAAGCGATCGACCGACAGCCCGACCTCGTCCCAGGTGGCGCGGAACCGGGCCGAGATCTCGTCGGCGAACGCCTTGGGCGCGAGGCCGCGCTGCGCGGCGGCCTCGGCGATCTTCTCGCCGTGCTCGTCGGTCCCCGTGACGAGCCACGCGTCGCGTCCGGCCTGGCGGTACCAGCGCGCCAGCGAATCGGCCACGCAGAACGTGTAGGCGGAGCCGACGTGGGGATCGGCGTTCGCGTAGTAGATCGGCGTCGTGACGTAGTACGCGCGGCTCACCGGACCGCGGCCTCCCGGAGCGCGAAGAGCGCGCGCTCGGCGACCATCTGCGGATTCGCGTTGCGCGACACGAGCGCGCGTCGCGCCGCGCGGAGCGTGGCGAACGCGTCGAGCGCGGGCGTGAGATCGCCGGACGCAGGCCCCTCCCGGGCGCCCGCTGCGACGCGTGCGCGCAGCCACGCCGAGCCGGTCTCGAGCAGCGCCTCGACGGCGGGCGCCGCGTCCGCACGCGCGCCGCGGTACTCCTCGGCCCAGTCGAGGAGCTCCGAAAGGCTGGCGCCGGCGATCGCGTCGATCCGGCGGACGAGCTCGCACACGTCGTCGTCGGCCCCGGGCGACAGCCACGGGTCGGCCTGCGCGGGCGCGAAGCGGACGCGCTGGCAGCGCGAGCGCAGGGTGGCGAGGAGACCCGCGGAGCTCGCGGCCACGAGCACGAGCACGGTCTCCGGCGGCGGCTCCTCGAGGAGGCGCAGCAGCGCGTTCTGGGCCTCGGCGTTCAGCCACTCGGCGTCGGCGATCACCGCCGCGCGCCGCCCTCCCTCGTGCGTGCGGAGGCGAAGGGCCGCCTGGAGCGCGCGCACCTGCGCGATGCGCACGCGCGTGTCGCCCACGCCGCGCTCCACCCACAGGAGGTCCGGGTGGTCGCCGACGTGCCGGAGGAGCGGGCCCTTCTTGCCGGCGCCGTCGAGCGCGATCACGGGCCGTTCGTCGGACGACCGCGAGCGCCGGCACGCGAGGCACGCTTCGCACGGCGGCTCGCCCGCTCCGGTGCAGACGAGGCCCCGGACGAAGCGGAGCGCGGCCTCGCGGGGTGCTGCACCGGCGCCGGAGAGCAGGTAGGCGGAGTGCACGCGGCCGCTCTCGAGCGCGCGCGCGAGGAGCGCGGCCTCGGGCTCGCGTGCCGCGGTGTCGTCGGCGGGGGACATGGGCGCGCGAGTCTAGCGCGGCGCCTCCGGGCCGCGCGCGGAACTGGCCGAACGGTCGCCGCCGCGCATACTCTCGCGCGTGATCCCGATCCGGGACGACGTGCCGACCCGCTCCACGCCGGTCGTCACGATCGCCCTCATCGTTGCGAACGTCCTGGTGTTCCTGTTCGAGCTCTCGGCGCAGGGGCCGGACGGCTCCGGGCTGGGCGCGCTCGTCGCGCGCCTCGGCGTGGTGCCGGCCGAGCTGCTGGCGCCCGCGGCGCCGCCCCGGGAATGGCTGACGCCGTTCACGTCGATGTTCCTGCACGCCGGGCTGCTGCACCTCGGCGGCAACATGCTCTACCTCTGGATCTTCGGGAACAACGTCGAGGACCTGCTCGGACGCGGCCGTTTCCTCTTCTTCTACGTCTTCTGCGGGCTCGTCGCCGTGGCTGCGCACGTCGCGAGCGCGCCGCACTCCACGCTCCCGGTGATCGGGGCGAGCGGCGCGGTCTCCGGCGTGCTCGGGGCCTACGCGCTCGTGTACCCGAACGCGCGCGTGCGGGCGATCGTCCCCCTCGGCTTCGTGCTCCAGACGTTCCACGTTCCCGCCTGGGTGTTCCTGGTGATCTGGTTCGCCCTCCAGGTCGTCTCGGGGGCGATGCAGGGGAGGGGGGATGGCGACGTGGCGTGGTGGGCGCACGTCGGGGGCTTCATCGCGGGCGCCGCGCTCGTGAAGCTGCTCCAGGCGCACCCGCCCGTGGTCGAGCGCACCGCCCTCTGACGCGCGCAGGTGGGCGCTCAAGTCGGCGGCGCCCGCGGCCGATCCGGCTCGGAGAACTCCGAGGAGGACCACGGCATGGCGATCAACTTCGGTCGCGGCAGGAACGGTGAGGGAACGGCCGACACGGGGAGCTTCGCGCTGCCGGCGCCGCCGGGACCGGTCGCGGGCCTCACGGCCTTCATCGACCAGGGCTCGGAGTTCGAAGGCAAGCTCAACTTCAAGGACACGGTTCGGATCGACGGCCGATTCGTCGGCGAGATCTCGAGCGAGAACACGCTGATCGTCGGCGAGACGGGCGAGATCGAGGCGAAGATCCGCTCCCAGGTCGTCGAGGTGAGCGGCATCGTGACGGGCGACGTCGCCGCCGTCCGCAAGCTGATCCTCCACAAGACGGCGCGCCTCGACGGCAACGTCGAGACGGCCGCGCTCGTGATGGAGGACGGGGCGATCTTCAACGGCCGTCTCACCATGAGCGGCGGCGGCGCCCGCGAGGCGCGCGCCAAGAAGGGCGCCGAGCCGGGGCAGGGCGGGGCGCCGAAGCCCGCCTGACCCGGGTCAGCGGCGGAAGCGCCGGAAGTCCACGGGGCGCTTCTCCACGAAGGCGGCGACGCCCTCCCGCGCCTCCTCGGACTCCCAGTACAGCTCGAGGGCGGCGTGGCCGAGCGCCGCGTTGCCCGTGATGTGGTCCGTCTCCGCCTTGAACGACATCTTCGCGATGCGCAGCGCCGCGGGGCTCTTGTCGAGGATCTCCTGACACCAGCGCTCGACCTCGGCGTCGAGGTCCGCCGCGGGTACCACGTGGTTCACGAGGCCCATCGCGAGCGCCTGCTGCGCGTCGTAGCGGCGGCACAGGTACCAGATCTCGCGCGCCTTCCGTTCGCCGACGAGCCGCGCGAGGTACGCCGTTCCGTGTCCCGGGTCGACCGAGCCGACGCGCGGACCCACCTGTCCGAAGACCGCGGTGTCGGCGGCGATCGCGAGATCGCACAGCACCTGCAGCACGTTTCCGCCGCCGATCGCATAGCCGTTCACGGCGGCGATCACCGGCTTCGGGATCGCCCGGATCGCTTCGTGGAGGCCGAGGATGCCGGCGCCGCGGAAGCCGTAGGACCCCTTCTCCTGCCGCTCCTTCTGATCGCCGCCGGTGCAGAACGCGCGGCTCCCGGCTCCCCGCAGCACCACCACCCCGACGGTGCGGTCGTCCCAGGCGCGGTGGAGCGCGTGCGTCAGCTCCTCGACGGTCTGGCCGCGGAAGGCGTTCATGCGGTCCTCGCGGTCGATCGTGACGTGAGCCACGCCGCCCCGGGCCTCGTAGCGGATGTCGGTGTAGTTCATGCCGGGTCAGCGCGAGACGCGGAAGACCTGGTCGTGCTCGCGGACGCGCTGCGCCACCTGGACGCCGACGGACTGCCCGGCACGCGCCGCCTCGATCGGCCGGTGGTCGACCTCCATGTGCTCGAGCCGCTGGTAGAAGTCCGTCGTGTGGCCGCGAAACTGGACGGTGTCGCCTACCCGGAGCTCGCCCGACTCGAGCTTGATCACCCCGGCGTTCACGTGCGCGAAGTAGTGCGTCACGATCCCCACGGGCTCGGGCACCGCCGCGGCGACGCTCGGCGGGGCACCGGCGGGCGCCGCCCCGGGCCGCGGAGCCGAAGCGGGCGCAGCGGCCTGCACGGCAGCGGGCGGGCGCGGCGCCGGCGCGGTCGTCCGGACTGCCGCCTTCCGGGCCGTCTTCTTCGGGACCGCTGTCTTCCGGGGCGCCGTCTGCCGGACCGTCTGCCTCCGGACCGGCCTCTTCCCGACCACCTTCTTCGCGGACGTCTTCTTCGCGCGCGTCTTCTTCGAGGTCGCCTTCCGGGAGGCCGCCTTCTTCCGTGTGGTCTTCCGGCGCGCGCGCGCCTTCGTACGCGTCGCGTGCTTGCGTGTACTGGGCTTGCGCCGGGCGGCCATGGGGTTCCCCTCTCGAAGTCGAGCCGGGGCGATTCTACGCAGCGCGAAAATCGGAGGTCAATGCGGGATCGCGCAGCGCCTGGACGCGAGACCGGCCGGGACCTTCAGACCGCCACGACGGACGTGACGCCGGGCACCTCCTCCCGGAGAGCGGGCTCGAGCGCGAGGCGCATGGTGGCGGGCTGGCCGGGGCAGCGTACGCACGCTCCGAGCAGCGCGAGCCGCACCGTGCCGTCGTCGTCGACGTCCACGAGCTCGACGTCGCCGCCGTCGGCGACGAGCGCCGGCCGGAGGCGGTCGAGGGCCGCCTCGACGCGGTCGCGGAGGGGTCGGGAGAGGGCGGATCCCACCTCCCCCTCTTCGGCCGGGCGCGGCGGGGCGTTGAGCCCGCGCCGCGCCCTTCGGGGACCCTCCCGACGGCGGCTCGCGGCGCTCGGAGGGCGCGGATAGGCTCCGGCCATGCGCATCCGGATCCGCCTCTTCGGCGCCGCGCGCGAGGCCGCGGGCGCCAAGGAGCTCGACCTGACGCTCGAGGCCGGCGCGCGCATCTCCGAGCTGCGCGCCCTGGTCGTGCAGCAGCATCCGGGGCTCGCTCCCCTCGACGCCCGCCTCCGTGTGTCGGTGAACCAGGAGCTCCGGCTCTCGGACGCGACCCTCGCCGACGGCGACGAGGTGGCGTTCCTGCCGCCGGTGTCCGGCGGGGTCGGCGGGTGCACGCTGTCGGGCGCGCCCCTCGACGTGGGAGCGGTGGTCGCGCGCGTCACCGGACCCGGTGTCGGCGGGATCGTGACCTTCGTGGGCGCGGTGCGGGACTCCGCTCGCGGCCGGTCGATCCGCCGTCTCGAGTACGAGGCCTACCCGGAGATGGCGGAGCGTGAGATGCAGCGCGTGGCAGACGAGGCGGCGGAGCGCTTCGCTGGCGCCCGCGTGGCCATGGCGCACCGCACGGGGCAGCTCGAGGTGGGCGAGATCGCGGTCGTGGTGGTGGCTGCGGCGCCCCACCGCGCCGAGGCGTTCGCCGCGTGCCGCTTCGCCATCGACACGTTGAAGGAGCGCGTGCCGATCTGGAAGAAGGAGATCGCGACCGACGGCGAGTACTGGGTGGACGATCACGCATGACTGCGGAGGACGGTCCGGGCGGGCACGAGAGCGGCGCCCGCGGCCACCGCGCGCACGGACCGCGCAACGTTCCGACGCAGGTGATCACGGTGAGCGACACCCGCACGCTCGAGAGCGACACGGGCGGAGCGCTCGTGGCCGAGCTGCTCTCCGCCGGTGGACACTCCGTGGTGTCGCGCGAGGTCGTGCGCGACGACTGCGCCGAGATCCAGGCCGCGCTCGGGCGCGCGCTCACGCACGACGCAGTGCGCGCCGTCGTGCTCACCGGTGGAACGGGCATTTCGCCGCGCGATGTGACACCGGAGAGCGTCGAGCCGCTGCTCGAGCGCGTGATCCCCGGCTTCGGCGAGCTCTTCCGGATGCTCTCGTTCCACGAGATCGGATCGGCCGCCCTGCTGTCGCGCGCGCTCGCCGGGCTGGCGTCCGGCCGCGTCGTGTTCGTACTTCCGGGCTCCCGGGCCGCCATCCGGCTCGCCCTCGAGCGGCTGATCCTGCCGGAGCTCGGCCATCTCGCCGGGGAAGCCATGAAGGGGCGCTGAGGGCGCCCGGCCTGGTCAAGCCTGGCCCGGGCCGCGCCGAACAGCGGGAGGTGCGCCGCCTCGCCCTCCTCGCGCTCGCGAGCTTCGCCCTCGGCGCCGCCGCCCGGGCCGAGACGTTCGTGTGGGTGGACGAGCACGGGGTCACGCACGTCACGGACGATCCGGGCGAGGTGCCGCCGGAGGCCCGCGGCCGGCTCGTGCCCGAGGGCGCAGCCCGGGCGGGCCTCTGGGGCGACGGCTTCCGCGGCCCCCCGGTCCGGACCCCTGCCGGAGGCTCGAGCGGCGACGAGGACCGCGTCGTCCGTCTGCTTCGCGCCGCGGTCGAGGACCTCGAACGCGGAGACACCGCGCGCGCGTCGACCGGTCTCGAGGCGGCGTTGCGCCTCTCGCCCTCCCGTCCCGAGGCGCACTGGTATCTCGCGCTGCTCGACCGGCAGCGCGGCCGACACGAATCGGCGGAGGGGCACCTGCGGGCCTTCCTCGCCTCGGCAGGCGACGGGTTCGAGCCGTGGCGGGAGTCCGCGGAGCGGAGGCTGGCCGCGCTCGAGGACGAGAAGCGCCTCTCCGCAGCGCAGGCCGCCTCGGGCCCGCTGCGCCTCGTCGCGCTCGAGAGCCCGCACTTCCGCATCCGCTACGACGCGGCGCTCGGCGACGCCTCGCCGGACTACGCGCGCACGGTCGTGCGGTACCTCGAGGAGGCGCGCGCGCACTCCGAGGCCGAGCTCGGCGTCGTGCCGCGCGAGCCCACGGGCGTCGTGCTCTACGGCAAGGCGGCGTATCTGAAGGCGCACCGCGCACGCTTCTCCTTCCCCACCGTCGGCTTCTTCGACGGACAGATGCACGTGGTGTCTGCCGCGCATCCCGCCGGCGAGCTGCGTGCGCTGCTGTTCCACGAGTTCACGCACGCGGTGTATCGCGAGCAGGCGGGCAGCGATCGACCGTACTGGCTGAACGAGGGGCTCGCGGAGCGCGCGGGGCGCGCTTCGCGGCGGCAGGTCGGGCTGTCGCGGAGCGAGCGCGAGCTGCTGCGCCGCCGCATCGAAGGAGGGGCGTGGCTGCCGCTGCGCCAGCTGGCCCCGGGCTTCTCGGGCCTCGGCGACGAGGACGCCCGCGCGGCCTATCTCGAGGCCACCGCGACGGTCACATGGCTGGCCGCGCGGACGACGCCCGCACAGCGCGCGAGCCTGTTGACGCGCCTCGGGGCAGGCGCGTCCGACGACGAGGCGCTGCGCGCCGTGGTCGGGACCGACACGGACGGCGTCGACGCTGCGGTGCGCGCGGAGATCCTGCGGGAGTTCCCGTCGGCCGCCGCGGCGCCGGCGGCGCCGCACGAGGACGCCCTGCGCTAGCAGCTAGTCTAGCTGGCGAACGTGCAAGAACGTCCCCGGCCTTCGGGTTTTCGCGGCTAGGCGGGATCCGTCTCGCGGCCCAGCTCGTCCTGCAGCCGACTCGCCTCGAGCAGGAGCTCGGTGACGGAGCTGCGGATGGTGTGCTCGGGCGCGGCGGCTCCGGAGTCGAACGAGAAGCGTCCGCGCGTGGCGGCCACGAGGACGAGCGCCGCGTCGAAGCCGAGCAGCGCCTTCGCCTCGGCGTGGACGGGCGCGCCGTCCTGGATCCAGACCCGGCCCTCGGCGCCCTCGGCGGTGATCTGGAGGACCCCGGTCTTCCGGCCCATCTCGAGGATCTGCAGCACGGCGAAGCATGGGATCTCGGAGAGCTCGCCCCGGAACGCTTCGACGTCGCTTCTGCGCTCGAACAGCACGATTTGTACCTCCACGGTGTCGGCGGCAGCGCGCGGTCCGGCGATGCGGCTCTCCATCTGGCATAGCGTGATGAACTGACCGGCGATCTCGATGCGATCGCCGGGCTCGAGCGGGCTCTCGCCGAGCACGACGACTCCGTTCAGCAGGGTCCCGTTCGTGCTGCCGAGGTCGCGCAGGACGAACCGGCCGTCCTGCCAGCGCACCTCCGCGTGCCGCCGCGAGGCCTCCAGGGAGGGGAGCGGGAGGTCGCAGTCCGTGCTCCGACCGATCACGCACGGCGCGCCCGCCTGGAGGCGCAGCGGCGGGAGCGGCGGAGCGAAGAGGAGCGGCGTGGAGCTCCAGTCCATGCCCCGGGGAATCGGCAATTCCATCCGGGCGCTTTACCGCGCAGCCCGCTCCGTGAGCCCGAGCCCCGTGACCTCCACGGTGTCGCCTGGCTGCCAGCCCCGCGCGCGGGCCGTGCCCGCAGGGACCTCCAGCACCAGATCGGCGGGCTCCCGTGGACGGTACTCGGGCAGCGAGGCGGTCAGCGGGTCGAGCTCGGGGGGCGGGTGGGGGAGCCGCTCGGACACGTCCACGATCCTGCCGTCGCGGATCCACACGATGTCGATGTCGAAGTACATCCCGGCCATCCAGAAGGCGTGGCGCTCCGCGCGCTCGAAGGGGAAGAGCATGCCGGTGCCGGGGGCGAGCGACGCGCGTCCGCCGAGACCCCGGGCCCGCTCGTCCGGCGTACGCGCCACGTCGACGCGGAGCGTCTCGCCGCGGATGGTGACGGTGGGCGCGTTGGCACCGGGTGCGCGGCACGCCGCTCCGGCCAGCACGAGCGCGAGCATGACGCTCAGAAGTGTCAATCCATCGAGAGGAGAGATCCGGCGCGGGGGCACGTCAGCGCACCGCGAAGCCCGCGAGGCCTTCGGGCGGCTCCGCGCGCTCCTCCACCTCGAGGACGGACGCTGCCGGGGGGCCCGCGCGGCAGAAGTCGATCAGCTCCTCCACGCGGTCGGGCGGGCCCTCGACGACCGCCTCCACGGCCCCGTCCGGCAGGTTTCGCACGAACCCGGCGAGGCCGAGCTGTTCCGCGCGGCGCAGCGTCGCCCCGCGGAAGAAGACGCCCTGCACGCGACCTCGCACGATCAGACGCCGGCGGACGACGGGACTCACTCGGGGACGCCTCCTGCAGCAGCGCGCCGGGCGAGCGGGGCCCGGGCCGCGCACACGTTCGGAGCGCGAGGCTATCGTAGGCGGCGAGCAGATCGCTGCGGTGCGCCGCCGGATCGTCCGGCGCGCTCGCGCGGGGAGGCCCCGATGGACCCGTCGTTTGCCGCCCTCGTCGCAGAGGCGAGGGAGCTCCTGCCCGAAGCCGTGCTGCTCCGGCGCCGGCTGCACGCCCAGCCCGAGCTCGGCCTCGAGCTGCCGCAGACGCGCGCCGCGATCGTCGAGGCGCTCGAAGGTCTCCCGCTCGAGCTCGACACCAGCGGCGCGACGAGCCAGGTGGTCGCGACCCTGCGCGGCGCGCGGCCCGGCCGGACGCTCCTCCTGCGCGCCGACATGGACGCGCTGCCGCTCCAGGAGGACACCGGCCTCGAGTTCGCGTCGAAGCGAAAGGGCGCGATGCACGCGTGCGGCCACGACGCGCACGTCGCGATGCTCGCGTCCGCCGCCCAGCTCCTGGCGCGGCGCCGCGACGCGTTCGCCGGCACGGTGAAGCTCCTGTTCCAACCCGGCGAGGAGGGGTTCGGCGGCGCGCGCATCCTGATCCGCGAGGGGCTGCTCGACAAGGAGCCGCGCGCCGAGGCCGCGTTCGCGATCCACGTCGACCCCTCGTTGCCTGCCGGCGCCGTCGCCACCCGGCCCGGCCCGCTCATGGCTTCCGCCGACCTCCTCTCGATCGAGCTCGTCGGGCGCGGCGGCCACGCGTCGATGCCGCATCTCGCGGTCGACCCGATTCCGGTCGCCTGCGAGATCGTGCTCGCGCTGCAGACGCTGGTGACGCGCCGCACCGACGCCTTCGATCCGGTCGTGGTGTCGGTGACGCGCATCTCGTCTGGGACGACGAACAACGTGATCCCGGCGTCCGCAGCCCTGCTGGGCACCATCCGGTCGGTGTCGGAGCGCGCGCGCCGTGCGGTCCACGACGGCATCCGGCGCGTCGTCGCCGGGGTCGCCGCCGCGCACGAGGTCGAAGCCCGGGTGAACGTGATCGAGGGCTATCCGGTGACCGTCAACCACGACGCATTCGCCCGCTTCGCGCGCGGCGTGGCGGCGGAGCTCGTGGGCAGCGGATCCGTGATCGACATGCGCACGCCGATCATGGGCGCGGAGGACTTCTCCTACATCCTCGAGCGCGTGCCGGGCGCAATGGTCTTCCTGGGCGCGCGCCCGAGCGCCGGGGGGTCGGATCGCGCGCCCGCGCCGCTCCACTCGAACCGGATGGTGCTGGAGGAGTCGGCGCTCGCGACGGGCGCGGCCCTCCACGCCGCCGTGGCGCTGCGCTTCCTCGAGAACGGAGCTGGCCTGTGAGCGCGGCGCGCGCGCTCTCGCCGCAGCATGCGCGCACGCTCTACGCCGTGGCCGACGCGCTCTCGCCGCCGCGGGACGGCCATCCTGGCGGCGGCGGGGTGGACGTCGTGCCCGCGGTCGAGGAGCGGCTCGCACGCGCCGGGGAGGACCGGATCCGCATGGCGCGACGGACCCTGTGGGCGCTGGAGTGGCAGCCCCGCCTCACCCCGTCCGGACTGCTGGCGTCCGGGTGGCGCGGCTTCTCGTGGCTCCCGCGCGAAGCGCGGCTGCGGCTCCTCGAGGGCTGGCAGCGCAGCCGCTGGCGTCTGCGGCGGGAGGCGATGGGGCAGCTGCGCGACCTGGTCGAGGAGGCGCTCGACGCCACCCTCGCGCGTCAGCCCTTGCCGGGCGCGTAGTACTCGAAGTCGACGAGGTTCTCGCGCAGGTACTCGCGGAGCCGGGATACGAGGCGCGCTTCGAGCTGTCTCACACGCTCGCGTGTCACCTTGAAGTCGTCGCCGAGCTCCTGGAGCGTCTTCGGCTCCTCGGCCAGGATGCGCTCCTCGATGATGCGGCGGTCGCGCGGGTCTTCGAGCGTGTCCGCGAAGGCGTGCACCTTCTCCAGGAATACGCGGCGCAGCTCTCCGTCGCCCACCTGCGATTCGGCGCTCTCCGCGCCGCCCGCCAGGAAGTCGCCGAACGTGGCGCTCGATCCGTCGCGCTGCACCGGGGCGTCGAGCGAGAGATCGCTCTCGCCGAGACGCTGCTCCATGTCGCGCACGTCGGCCTCGGACACGTCGAGGCGCTCCGCGATGAGCCGCGGCTCCACCTCGAAGCCCTGCCGCTCGAGCTCGCGCTTCTCGCGGTTCAAGCGGAAGAACAGCTTGCGCTGCGCGCGCGTCGTTCCGAGCCGCACGAGCCGGATGTTGTCGAGGAGGTACTTGAGGACGTACGCGCGGATCCAGTACGCGGCGTAGGTCGAGAGCTTGACGCCCTGGTACGGGTCGTAGCGCTTCACCGCCTGCAGGAGCCCGACGTTTCCTTCCTGGATCAGGTCCAGCACGTTCGTCCAGGCGCGCCGGTAGTCCATGGCGATCTTCACGACGAGGCGGAGGTTCGAGAGCACGAGGCGGCGGGCGGCCTCCAGGTCGCCGTGCTCCTTCAGGCGCACGGCGAGTGCGTGCTCCGCGTCGCGGTCGAGCGGCGGATGACGGCGCAGCTCGGCGAAGTAGCGCGTGAGCGTGTCGGCCCGCTCGATCCCGCCGGCCGGGTGCACGACCGGCAGGACCGGGTGGCTCGGCGCGGGGACGGGCGCCGGAGGGGCGCCCGCGGGCTCGTCGGCGTCGCGGGGGGTCACGTCGGCTCCGCTCGTGTCGGGAGCCAGCCTAGCAGGCGAGACGCGACGGGGAGGAGGCCGCCCTGACGCCTCCTCCCCGCGCGCTGTCGAAGCCACCGAGCGGCTCTGTGCGCCCGGGGCCGGGCGCGCGAAGCCGCCCCACCTCCATCTACTTCTTGTGGAACGTCCGGATGTAGGCGATGACGTCCTGGATCTGGGCGTCGGAGAGCGTTCCGCCCCAGGGCGCCATCAGCGGCGAGCCGCCGTACGCCGCTGCACCGTTCTTGATCACCGCCGCGAGCGCCGCGTCGCTGCCCGGCTTCCCGTCCTTCAGCGAGTCGAGCTTGAACTGCGCCTGCGTGAAGTCGCGCGGCTTCGGCGTCAGCGCGGCGCCGACCGGCCCGTCGCCCTTCCCGCTGTCGCCGTGACAGGACGCGCAGTTCGCGGTGAAGATCGCCTTGCCCTTCGCAGCGTCGCCTGCCGCCTGCGCGGCGCCAGCGAACGCGAGAGCGACGACCAACGCCGGAACGCACTTCTGGAGAACACCCCTCATCGACTCTTCTCTCCCTCTGCGGGCGCGGCCCGCGGGCCCGCCCGTGAAATCGCGTGAAACCGCGCGAAAACGGGCGCGAGCTTAGGCAGGGCGCCGCGACGCGTCAAACCTCGCGCCCCGCACGGTCCGCGCAGCGGTCACGACCGAGAGACGAGCTGCGCGCCGCGCCATTCACGCAGGCACTCCACCAGCAGGCGCACGCCCACGCCCGTGGCGCCGCGGGGCTGGTACGGCGCGGACTTCTCCGTGTAGGCGGTGCCTGCGATGTCGAGGTGCGCCCACGGGGTATCGCCCACGAAGTGCGACAGGAACGCCGCCGCGGTGATCGCCCCGCCGTCGCGCCCGCCCGTGTTCTTGATGTCCCCGACGTCGCCGCGGATGTGCTCCCGGTGCTCGTCCCAGAGCGGCATGGGCCAAAGGCGCTCCGCGGTCGCCTCGCCCGCGCGGCGGAGCCGTTCGGCGAGCCGTTCGTTGTTCCCGAACATCGCGCTGCACCACTTCCCGAGCGCCACGACGCACGCGCCCGTGAGCGTCGCGAGGTCGACGAGCGCCTCGGGCTCGTAGTCCGTGCGGGCCAGGTGGAGCGCGTCGGCCAGGACGAGACGTCCCTCGGCGTCCGTGTTCAGCACCTCGATCGTCTTGCCCGAGCCCGCGGTCACCACGTCGCCCGGCCGATACGCCGCGCCGCTCGGCATGTTCTCCGCGGAGGCGACGATGCCGACCACGTGCACGGGCAGCCTCAGCAGGGCGACCGCCCGCAGCGCGCCGATCACGGCGGCCGCGCCCGACATGTCGTGCTTCATCTCGTGCATGCCCGCTGCGGCCTTGATCGAGATGCCGCCGGAATCGAACGTGATGCCCTTGCCGATGAAACACACCGGCTTGTTTCGCTTCGCGGCCGATCCCCTGGCGCCGCGGCCCATCGATCTGGCCGCCGAGCCAGGCGGCCGGTGCTCGAGCACGATGATGCGCGGGGGGTTCTCGCTGCCCTGGCCCACCGCGAGGATCGCTCCCAGCTTGCGCTTCCTGAGCTCCGGAACGTCGAGCACGTGGCAGGCGAGCCCGACCTCCTTGGCGACGCGCTCGGCCTCGCGCGCGAGGGCGGCCGGCGGGAGCGTGTTCGCCGGCGCATTCGACAGATCGCGCGCCAGGTTCTGCGACTCCGCGAGCACCACGCCCGCGGCGAGGCCCGGCCGGGCTGCGCGCGCGTCGGCCGGGCGCTCGAACACGAGATGGCACGCGGAGATCTCGCTGCGGCCGTTCTCCTTCGACGTGTGGAAGGCGTCATAGCGGTAGGCGCCGAGGATGGCGCCTTCGGCCAGGGCCTGGGCCACGGCGACGGGCCGGAGCCGCCGCAGCACCGGAGCGACGATCGCCACCGAACCGCCGCGGCGGGTCGCGGCCGCGCCGACGGCGGCGCCCGCCGCGCGGCGGAGCGCATCCGCGTCGGCGCGGGCCTCCGGCCCGAGGCCCACGAGGAGGAGGCGCTTCGGCCGCGATCCGGCGTCCGGATAGACCAGGAGCGTCTCCCCGCGCTTTCCACGAAAGTCGCCCGTGCCGAGGGCTGCGGAGAGGCGTCCGCCGAGCGCGCGATCGAGCACGGTGGTGCGGCCGCCGAGCTTCCAGCGGCTCGGATCGACCTGGAAGAGGGGAATTGCGAGCAGGTCGACCGGCGTTCCGGCGGGATCGTGAGACTCCAACGTCAACTGCATGTAAATCCTCGAAGGTGTTGGTTGAAGCGCCGGAGTGCCTTGCCTAAGGTTCGGCCGTCCTTCGACGCGAGAGGCGTATGGGGCTTTTGATCGCCGGGGCGGCCATGGGGGGACGTCTCGCGAGCCTCGACTACTTCGACCTGGTCCTGCAGGCCGGCTGGCTCGTCAAGATCGTCCTCCTGATCATGGCCACGATATCGGTCGTGTCGTGGGCAGTCATCGCCTTCAAGTGGCGAGAGCTGCGCCGCGCCGAGCAGGATAGCGACGCGTTCCTCGAGGTCTATCACGAGGGGTCCCTGGACCGCGCCTACGAGGGCGCGCGCGAGCTTGCGGGCAGCCCGCTGTCCCGCATCTTCCTCGCCGGCTACGCCGAAGCGAGTCGCATCGCGAAGTACAGCGGCAAGCCGATGTCGCGCGGCCTGGACGACAAGCAGCTCCAGGTGCTGGCGCGCGCGATCTCGTGGACGGCGTCGAGGGAGGAGCTCCGGCTCGAGCGCGGTCTGTCCTTCCTCGCCACCGCGGGCAGCGCTACCCCGTTCATCGGTCTCTTCGGCACCGTGATCGGCATCATCAACGCCTTCCACAACATCGGGCTTTCGGGCACGGCGAGCCTTGCGACCGTGGCGCCGGGCATCGCGGAGGCGCTGATCGCCACCGCAGTCGGTCTCTTCGCCGCGATTCCCGCGACCATCCTCTACAACTACTTCGTGGGCGAGCTCCGAGGCGTAGTGACCGCGATCGAGCTGTTCGCGGCGGAGTACGAGGGCGACCTGCGCCGGATCTCCCACCAGGATGGCGCCGCCGCGCCCGTCGCCGCGACGCGCCGCGCGGGCCTCTAGGCCCATGTCCCCGCGATCGTACAGCCCGGAGCAAGCGGAGCGCGCAGTGAGCCGCAGGCGAACGGAGAAAAATTAATGGGCGCGCGCCCGGGCGGACAGGGACGACCCCTCTCGGAGATCAACGTCACGCCCTTCGTCGACGTGATGCTCGTGCTCCTCATCATCTTCATGGTCGCCACGCCCATGATGCAGCAAGGCATCGACGTCGATCTCCCCGAGACGACGACCCAGCCGCTGCGCGTGAAGGACGAGCCGCTGATCCTGACCGTCAAGAAGGACGGCAAGCTCTTCCTCGGACGGCAGGAGATCGCCCAGGCGGAGCTGCAGGCCAAGCTGACGGTGATCTTCGAGGGGAAGGACTCGAGGGAGATCTACCTGCGCGCCGACAAGGAGGCTCCGTACGGCATCGTCGCGAAGGCGATGGGAGCGGCCCGCAACGCCGGCGCCACCAAGCTGGGGATGGTGACGGAGCCGGAGACCTAGGCCGCGCCATGGTCGACTGGGCCGACGCCTTCGACTCCGACGAGAGGAGGGCCTTCCGACGCGCGCTCTTCGTCTCGGTGGGCGTGCACGTGGGCCTGCTGCTGCTCTTCGTGCTCGGACCGGGCTTCCAGAGCACGCCCGCCGTCCCGGCCGGCGTCGTGACCGTCGAGCTGGTCGCGGCACCGCCCGGGCCGGCGCCCCAGGCCGCGCCGGCGCCGCTGCCCCCGGAGCCGAAGCCGCCCGAGCCGAAACCCGAGCCGAAGCCCGAGCCGAAGCCCGAGCCGGTGGCACCGCCGCCCCCGCCGCCGATCGAGAAGAAGGTCGTGCTGCCGAAGGAGGCCACGAAGGTCCCCGAGAAGGCTCCCGACAAGCCGAAGCCGCCGAAGGCCCCTCCCAAGGACTACGACGCCCTGATGAAGGAGCTGCGGGGCGGCGAGGCCCGCCCCGAGCCCGTCCGGACGGCGGCCCAGACGCCGCCGCCCACGCAGGCTGCTCCCGCCGGCGGCGGCGGGACGGTGCGCGTGAGCCCGGAGGTGATGGCCTGGATCCGCGACGCGCGCATCCACGTGCGCAAGGCGTGGATCAAGACGCCGGGTTTCGATCGGCTCCAGACCACGCTCGTGGTGACGCTCGACAGCTCGGGCAACGTGATCGGCGAGCCGACCGTGAAGGAGCGATCCGGCAACCCCTACTACGACGACAGCGTGGTGCGCGCCATCCAGAAGGCGAGCCCGCTTCCGCGGCCGCCGGCGGCCGGCGAGTGGACCTTCGTCTTTCCCTCCGAGGAATCCTCCTGATGACCCTCCCGCGCCTCGCCCTCTGGACGCTTCTCGCGGCCGCGCTTCCCCGCGTCGTCTTCGCGCAGGACGAGAATCCCACGATCGTCGTACCGCCCCCGTCGGGCGGCGTGTACAAGGCCGCCGTCCAGCGCTTCTACGACGGCGGCGGCGCCGCCGACCGCACCGCCTCGCTGCGCACCGGCATCGGCGACGCCCTCGAGTTCTCCAGCCTCTTCACGGTCCTCGACCCGAACGCGTTCCTGGCGAGCGACGTGAGCGCGCGCCTCGACGGCGGGCCGCCCCTCGTGTGCCCCGACTGGGGCCAGATCGGGGCCGACGCGCTCGTCGAGGGGGAGCTCGCGTTCCGCGGTGACCGCGTGACCGTCGAGTTCCGCGCGTGGGACGTGGCCCGCTGCCAGAAGGTCGTCCGGAAGCGCTACGAGGGGCCGGCCAGCGACCTGCCCGGGATCGCGAAGCGGATCGCCGACGACGTCGTCGGCGCGTTCACGGGCACGCGCGGCGTGGCCGCGACGGAGATCGCGTTCGCCTCGAACCGGACCGGAAACGCCGAGATCTTCGTGATGGACGCGGACGGGAGCGACGTCCGGCAGGTCACGCACAACAAGTCGATCAACAACTTCCCCGCGTGGTCGCCCGACGGAAACACGATCGTGTATACCTCGTACCGCGAGGGCAGGCGCCCCGGGCTCTTCGTCCTCACCCGCGGCACCCAGTCGCCCGGGCGCATCTTCCGCAGCCTCGTGCCCGGCTCCCAGCACTTCCGCGGCGTCTTCGATCCCACGGGCGGCAAGGTCGCGGTCGTGGTGAGCGCGGACGGCAACTCCGACCTCTACCTCGTGAGCCGCGACGGAAGGGCCTCGCAGCGCCTCACCACGGATCGCTCGCTCGAGGTGTCGCCCTCGTTCTCGCCCGACGGACGGCGGCTGGCCTTCGTCTCCGACCGCGCAGGGGCGCCGCAGATCTACGTGATGGACGTCGACGGCGGGAACGTCCGCCGGCTCACCTATCAGGGTAGCTACAACACGGCGCCGGCGTGGTCGCCCGACGGCCGCTGGATCGCGTACGAGTCGCGCGTCGGCGGCCAATTCGACATCTGGCTGATCGATCCGGAGGGGACCACGAACGTGCCCCTGGTCGAACATCCGCGGAACGACGTCTCGGCGGCGTGGTCGCCGGACAGCCGCAAGGTGGCGTTCAGCTCCGACCGCCGTGGGCGCTCCGAGATCTACGCGATCGACGTCGGCGGCGGGAAGGAGCGCCAGCTCACGCAAGACGGCCGCAGCAACACGGCGCCGGCGTGGGGGCCGTTCCCGCGAGAGCTGCGTTAGTGTCCGCGGCTCGCCGGCGCGCCTGCGCCGGCCGGCCGGGGTGAGGGGGAGGGATCGGGATGAAGCATCGCGCCGCAGCGAGACGTGGGATCGCAGCGCTTCTGGCCGTTCCGCTGCTCGGGGGCTGCGTGAGCATCTCCGAGTACCGGAAGCTCGAGCGTGACGTGCGGGCGCTCCAGCAGCGGGGCGGCAGCACCGGGTCGACGGGTCGCGAGCAGTACGCCGACCTCGCCACGCGCATCGATAGCGTCCAGAGCGACCTCCAGCAGCTCCAGGGCCGGGTGGAGGTCGCCGAGCACGACGCGGAGCAGGCGATGATGGAGGCCAAGAAGGCGCGGAAGGAGGGTTACGCGGCGTCCGAGCCCGGGGCGGCCCCCGCTGCGGCCCCGCCGGTGCAGTCCGGGCAATCCGGGCCGTCCGAGCCGCCGCCCCTCGGCGCGCCGCAGGTCGCGGCCGTGCCCGCGCCGGGCGCCCCGGCGGCGGCTCCGGGCTCGGACGACGGCGCCTCCCAGAGGGGCGCGAGCGCCGAGGAGGTGCAGGCCTATCGCGCGGCCTTCGCCGCGTGGCAGCGGAACGATACCGATGCCTGTATTGACCAGTTCCGACAGTTCCTGCAAGCTCACCCGGCTTCGATCTACGCCGACGACAGCGCCTACTGGATGGCGGACTGCTACTTCAAGAAGGGCGACTACAAGACGGCGGTCCTCCGCTTCGACGACGTGGTCGCGCGGTATCCGAAGGGCAACAAGGCGGCGGACGCTCTGTACCGGCACGGCGAGTCGCTCGTGCGGCTCGGGCCCGGGTATTCGAAGGCGGCGCGTCGCGCCTTCGAACGGGTGATCGAGGAGTATCCGGAGTCGCCGCGCGCAGCGGAGGCGAAGCGGCAGATCGAGCAGCTCGGCGGAGCCGCGCCGACGGCCACGGGAGCCGTCAAGCCGGCCGACACCAAGCGGTGATCTCGACGAAGAAGGCAGATACCGACGCGTAGCGACGAGAAGGGGCGGGCTTGAAGAAGCGGGACCTCCAGCGATTCCAGAAGATCCTCCTCGAGCAGAAGGAGCAGCTGCTCGGGAACGCGCGCAAGGCGCTCTCGGGCGACATCCATCTCGACCCCGACGACTTTCCGGACGAGATCGATACGGCCTCGTCCGAGATCGGGCTCTCGTTCATCGGTCGCCTCCGCGAGCGCGAGCGCGGCCTGCTGAACAAGATCAACGCCGCGCTCGAGAAGATCGATCAGGGCGTCTACGGCGAGTGCGAGAACTGCGGCGAGGAGATCGGCCTGAAGCGTCTCGAGGCCCGTCCCGTGGCCGAGCTCTGCATCGACTGCAAGGCGGAGCAGGAGAAGCTCGAACGCCGCATGGGGTGACCGTGAGTCCGCCCCCCGCCGCAAGGTCCGGCGCGCCGACCCCGCAAGACCGCGAAGCGGCCGCGCCGCGAGGACGCGGAGCCGCAGGCGACGTGGGTCCTCCGACCGCGCAAGGCCGCGAAGCGGCCGCGCAGCGAGCCGCAGGCGACGTGGGTCCTCTGACCGCGCAAGGCCGCGAAGCGGCCGCGCAGCGAGCCGCAGGCGAGCGAACGTCAGTCGTACTCGGCATCGAGAGCTCGTGCGACGAGATGGCCGCCGCCGTGGTCCGCGGTGGCGCCGAGATCCTCTCCAGCGTCATCCACGGCCAGACCGACGTCCACGCGCTGTACGGCGGCGTCGTGCCCGAGCTCGCCTCGCGGGATCACGTGCGCGCGGTGTCCGGCGTCGTCAACGCGGCGCTCGCCGCGGCCGGCGTCGCCGCGAGCGCGCTGACGGGAATCGCGGTCACCGCGGGGCCGGGTCTCATCGGCTCGCTCCTCGTCGGCCTGTCGTTCGGCAAGGCGCTCGCCTACCGCCTCGGCGTGCCGCTCGTGGGCGTGCACCATCTCGCGGGCCATCTCGCGTCGGCCGCGCTCGCCGAGCCCGGGCTCGAGCCGCCCTATCTCGGTCTCGTCGCGTCCGGCGGGCACACGGCGTTGTATCGCGTCGAGAGTGGCGGCCGGACCGAGCTGCTCGGACAGACGCGCGACGATGCGGTGGGCGAGGCCTTCGACAAGGTCGCGAAGCTGCTCGGCCTCCCGTATCCGGGCGGTCCCGCGGTGTCCGCCGCCGCCCGGGACGGCGACGCCGGCGCCGTGCGCTTCCCGCGGCCCCTCGGCGGCGCAGAGGGCCTCGACTTCTCCTACAGCGGGCTCAAGACCGCCGTCGCGCTGGAGGCCGAGCGCAGGCGGCCGCTCGCGGCGCGCGACGTCTCCGACATCGCCGCCTCGTTCGAGGCCGCAGCGACGGACGTGCTCGTGGCCCGGACGCGGCGTGCGCTCGAGCAGGAGGCGCTGCGCACGGTCGTGGTGGTCGGCGGCGTGGCCGCGAACCGGCGCCTGCGCGAGGAGATGGCGCGGGCGGCGCAGGCGGACGGCTTCCGCACCGTCTTCCCTCCGCCCGCGCTGTGCACCGACAACGCTGCGATGATCGCCGCCGCGGGCGCCGCACGTCTCGCGCGCGGCGAGTGCGACGACCTGCGGCTCAACGCCTTCTCGCGCTCTCCACTCGCTCCGGCGCGCCCTTCTCCGGCGCGCGCGGCGTCGGCGCGCGAGTCGATCCCAGCGCGCCCGGCCGAATGAGCGGCGGGGCGGCCGTCCGCGCGCAGCTCGAGCGCCACGGCCTGCTCGCGCGGCGCGACCTCGGTCAGAACTTCCTCGTGGACGAAGGCGTGGCCGCGCGTCTCGTGACCTTCGCCGGGGTCGAGCCCGGCGACTTCGTGATCGAGATCGGCACCGGCCTCGGCATCCTGACCCGCGCGCTCGCGGCATGCGCCGCCCGCGTCGTGTCGATCGAGGTGGACGCGGGCCTCGTGCGCGCGCTGCGCAGCGAGGGCGAGCTGCCCGTGCACGTCGACCTGATCCACGCCGACGCGCTCGACGTCGACCTCGGGGCGCTCGCGCGCGGCTGGCCGGGCCGGGCGCGCCTCGTTGCGAATCTGCCGTATGCGATCTCGTCCCCCCTCCTGCGGCGCCTCCTCGATCTGCGCGACGTCCTCGCGGACTGGTCGGTGATGATCCAGCGCGAGGTGGCGTTGCGCCTCTCCGCCGATCCCGGCACGCGCGACTACGGCTCCCTCGCCGTCCTCCACCACCTGCTGGTCGACATCGCGCGCGGCCCCGACCTCTCGCCGGGCTGCTTCTTTCCGGCGCCGGCCGTCACCTCGCGCTTCCTCCGGCTGACGCCGCGCCGCCAGCCTGGGCTGCGCCCCGACGAGCTCCTCGCGGTCGAGAGCGTGACGCGCGCAGCCTTCGGCCAGCGCCGGAAGACGCTGTCGAACGCGCTGCGCGCCCGGCTCCGTCCGGCGTTCTCAGCGGAGACACTGCTGCGTGTCCTGGGCGAGGTCGGCATCGACCCCCGGGTGCGCGCCGAGACGCTGCCGCCGGAGCGCTTCGTCGCCTTGACCCGCGCGCTGCACGCCGAGCGCAGCGCGGCCCCCCCCGGAGCGGACGGGGGTTAGCGCGTGGAGGAGAGCGACGTGCTCGCGAGCCTCGTCGCCTGGGCGCGCGCCGCCGGCGTCGACGTCCGCGAGGCGCGCGGGGGGCCGGCCGCGGACGGCGAGCCCGGACCGCGCAGCGCCGCGTGCCGCGTGCGCGGCCGCCACTGGGTGGTGCTGATCCGCGGCGATCCGGAGGAGGAGCGCATCTCTGCCGTCGCCGACGCGCTCGACGCCGCCGCCCCCGGCTGGCTCGATGCGCACTGGTTGCCGCCTGCCGTGCGTGAACGCCTCGAGGCGCGCTCGCGTCCGCCCGGGCGCGCTTGACACCCCGAGGAGGCCGGCCGTATGGTCCCTCCCGCAACGAGGGGAATCGCAGGTTGCGATCCCCATCGACAACGCCCCGCGCCGTGGCCCACGAGCACAGCGGGGATGCGGAACCGGGCCCGTGCCCGGCGGACAGAGACGTCGCCTGACATCGCCCGAAGGTCGCTCGGATCCGCACCGCGGACCGAGACGGGGGCGGATCAGTGCGGACCGCAGCGCTGCGCGTGCGCTCACGCGAGAGGGCTGATCGTCCGGCTGCGCCTCCGGAGCTTCTCCGGCAGGCGCGCTCTTGTTTCCGGCCACGGATTTCCGGCTCGCCGGAGACGCCGATGTCCACCCCTCCTCGGCCCTCGCTCACGTCCAGCGCGCGCGGTGAGGTCGTTCGCGAGCACCGCACGACCGTCCGCTCGCTCGCCGCGCGCAAGCGCCGTGGCGAACGCTTCACGATGCTCACGGCCTACGACTACCCGTTCGCGCGCATCTTCGACGAGGTCGGGATCGAGGTGCTGCTCGTCGGCGATTCGCTCGGGAACGTCGTGCAGGGGCTCGACACCACGCTGCCCGTGACGCTGGACGACGTCGTCTACCACACGCGTCTCGTCGCGCGCGCCGCGCACCGGGCGCTGATCGTCGGCGACCTTCCGTTCGGCGCGTACCAGGTCTCCCCCGAGGACGGCGTCCGCAGCGCGATCCGGCTCGTGAAGGAAGGCGGCGCGCACGCGGTGAAGCTCGAGGGCGGCGTCCGCATCGCAGACACGATCGCGCGCATCGTCGCCGCCGAGATCCCCGTGATGGGACACGTCGGCCTCACGCCGCAGGCGATCCATCGGATGGGCGGCTACCGCGTGCAGGGCCGCGGCGACGCGGAGCGCGAGCGCGTGAAGGCCGACGCGCGCGCGGTACAGGCCGCGGGCGCGTTCGCGGTCGTGCTCGAGGGCATGCCGGCCGACGTGGCGGCGGAGATCACGGCGGAGCTCGGGATCCCGACCATCGGCATCGGCGCCGGCCCGGGCTGCGACGGCCAGGTGCTCGTGATGCACGACATGCTGGGTCTGAACGACGGCTTCACCCCGGGCTTCGTCAAGGCGTACGCGAGCCTCGGCCCGCTCGTCGCGCAGGCGGCGCGCGCCTTCGCCGAGGACGTCGCGAACGCGAAGTTCCCGGGCGAGGAGCACAGCTACCGCTGATGTCGGCTGCCGCCCCTCATCCGTTCGCGGCGCCGCTCGCGCCGCGGATCGTGCGCACCGTCGGCGAGCTCCAGGCGCTCGCCGACGCGGAGCGCGCGGCCGGCCTGCGCATCGCACTGGTGCCGACGATGGGCGCGCTGCACGCCGGCCACCTGGCGCTCGTGCACGCTGCGCGGGCGCGGGCGGACCGCGTCGTCGTGTCGATCTTCGTGAATCCGACCCAGTTCGGGCCGCGCGAGGACCTGTCGCGCTATCCGCGTCCCTTCGAGCGTGACGTCGCGCTGTGTCGCGATGCCGGTGTCGACGTGGTGTTCGCACCGGAGCCGGACGACCTCTACCCGCCCGGCAGCCAGACCTGGGTCGAGGTGGCGGAGCTCGCTGCTCCGCTGTGCGGCGCCGCGCGCCCCGGCCACTTCCGCGGAGTCGCCACCGTCGTCGCGAAGCTCTTCCTCGCCGCGAAGCCGCACGTGGCCGTGTTCGGGGAGAAGGACTTCCAGCAGCTCGCCGTGGTCCGGCAGCTGGCGCGCGACCTGCGCTTCGACGTGGACGTGGTGGGCGTGCCGACCGTCCGCGAGCGGGACGGCCTGGCGCTCTCGAGCCGCAACGTGTTCCTCACGCCGCCGGCACGGCGCGAGGCGGTCGCCCTCGTGCGCGCCCTCGACGCCGCAGAACGCGTGCTCGCGGCGGGCGAGGACGCGGCGGAGAAGGTGCTGGGCGCCGCGCGCGCCGAGCTGGCCCGCGCGCGCTCCGCCGACGTGGACTACGCCGAGCTGCGCGACCCCGGGACGCTCGCGCCGGCGCCCGCCCGGCTCGAGGCGCCCACGCTGCTCGCCCTCGCCGTGCGCTTCCCCGGCGTTTCGGGGGGGACCGTTCGCCTGATCGACAATCGCGTGATCCGTCCGGGGTGCAAAGAGGAGGCCCGCTCGTGACCCGAACGATGCTCAAGTCGAAGATCCACCGCGCGACGGTGACCGAGGCGAACCTCGAGTACGAGGGCAGCATCACGATCGACGAGGAGCTGCTCCGCGCGGCGGACATCCTCCCGTACGAGCAGGTCGACCTCTACGACTGCACGAACGGGAACCGGCTCCACACCTATGCGATCCCCGGCGAGCCCGGGTCGGGGGAGATCTGCGTGAACGGCGCGGCGGCGCACCTCGTGAAGCCGCACGACGTGATCATCATCGCCACCTACGTCCAGGTCGAGGACGCCGAGGCCCACGACTGGCACGCGAAGCGCGTGTTCGTCGACCCGCGCAACCGCATCCGGGAGTAGCACCCGCGCGCTAGGCTCCCGGCATGTCGAAGGCGCCGGGGGAGAAGTCGGACCGCAAGCTCGTCGCCACCAACCGGAAGGCGCGCTTCGAGTACGAGATCCTCGACACCTTCGAGGCCGGCATCGCGCTCCTCGGGCCCGAGGTGAAGTCGCTGCGCGCCGGCCGCGCGAGCCTCTCCGACGCCTACGCCCACGTGCGTCGCGGCGAGATGTTCCTCGCGAATGCGCACATCAGCCCCTACGAGGAGGCGAGCCGCGAGAACAAGGACCCGCGACGCGAGCGCAAGCTCCTCCTGCACCGGAACGAGATCCTGCGCCTCGAGGGACAGGTGGCGGAGCGCGGCCTCACGCTCGTTCCGCTCTCGCTCTACTTCAAGTCGGGCCGCGCCAAGGTCGAGCTCGCACTCGTGCGCGGGAAGAAGCTCTACGACAAGCGTGACACCATCCGGCGTCGAGAGGAGCAGCGCGACGTGCAGCGGGCGCTGCGCGGCCGGAACCGCGGCGGCGCGTGAGCCATGAGCCAGCCGGGCGTGCGCGGTCTCCCGCGGCGCGCCGCCGTGGCGGGGCTCTGCGCGGCGGGGCTGGCGTGCGGTCCCGCCGGACCCTCCGGCACGGCGTCGACCCCGCCCCCGAGCCCGGCGGACCGCGCGGCCTACGTCGCGTTCCGCGCCGGACATCCGGGCCTGCCGGAGCCGAACTATCTCCCGTTCATGCTGGACCGCTTCGCCGTCGGAGACGGCGCGGACGACGTGCTCGTATCCTGCCGCTGGGACGCGGATCAGCTTCCGCTCGCGGTCGCGATCGACGCGCCGCAGATCCCGCCCAGTCTCGAGAACGAGTTCGACCCGAAGCCGCCGGAGCTGTACGTGCACGCGGTGGAGCGCGCGCTCACCGCCTGGGAGGGCGCGCTGAGCGGCGCGGTCCGGTTCCGGCGCTCCGGCCCGGGCGAGCCCGCCGCCCTGCACGTGCGGCTGCTCGGGGAGAGCGCGCCCACGCCCGAGCCCGACATCGCCGTGCTCGGGGCGACCTCGCTCGGGGGCGCGTGCCGTGCACGGGGATGGGCGGAGCCGGACGCGCGCTTGAAGGTGGCGTTCGGCGTGAGCGAGGTCCGGGTCTACGTCGCCGACGCGTTCGGGCTGCTCACCGAGGAGCAGGTGCACCGCGTCGCGCTCCACGAGCTCGGGCATGCGCTCGGGATGCGCGGCCACAGCCCGATTCCCGCCGACGTCATGTACGAGGCGGCGCGCGACGTCGCGCGCCCCGCCGCGCTGACTCCGGAGGACGTCGCGTCCTTCCGGACGCTCTACGGTCTTCCGAACGGCACGGTGTACGCCCGGATCGCTCCGGGCATCCAGGCGGCGCCCGCCGAGCGGCCGGCCGTGGCGCCCGGCCCTCCGCGCCTCGTCACCGACCCCCACGTCGATGCGCGCCACGGCTTCTCGGTGCTCCCGCCTGCGGGCTGGATGGTGATCGACAGCCCGCATGGGTTGATCGCGATCGACGGCGTGACGTGGGACTACGACGCGTCGCTCCAGGTGATCACGCAGGCCTTTCCCAGCGCCGACGCCTACCTCGCGCGCTACGGCGGTACGCACATCGGCCACGGCAAGCTGCTCGCGCAGCGCGACGTCGAGGTCGCGGGACGGCCGGCGGTCCAGCTGGTGGTCGAAGGCCGCACCGGCCCGATGACGGAGGAGGTCACGGTCGTGGAGGCTGCGCCCGGCCGCGTCCTGGTGGTGATCGCCGACTGCCCGGCGGAGCTCTACCAGGCCTACGCTCCCTGGTTCGAGGCGGTGCTCCGATCGCTCACCGTTCAGGACCCGCGCGGCGGCGCTTGACGGAGCGCGCGGGTTCGGCGAGAACAAGCGCGGGGCCCGGGTTTCTCCGGGGGAGAGGTGCACGTGTCGCGACTCATCCAGATCCTGGTCGCCGCCGCGCTCGCGTTCGGATTGACCCTGGTGCTCGCCGGCGAGCTCGGGGGGGAGGTGGTGAAGCTCACGACGACCGACGAGGTGGGCGCCCGCTACACGACGTCCCTGTGGATCGTGGACGATGGGCGCACGCTCTGGCTGCGGGCCGGCAACCCCAACGCGTCGTGGTTCAACCGCCTCCCGACGCGGCCCGACGTCGAGCTCGAGCGCGGCGGGCGCGTGACCAAGTATCGCGCCGTCCCCGCCAAGGAAGCCACGCCCGGCGTGAACTCCATGATGGCCCAGAAGTACGGCTGGGCCGATTGGCTGATCGGTCTGGTGGTGAACCACGACAACTCGGTGGCCGTCCGGCTCGATCCGGGGCGCTGACGGGGCAGGGCGCGCCTCCGGCTTGCCCTCCCCGGGGCCAGGCCTTAGCTTCCGGGCGTTTGGGGGCGATCGGTTTCGACGGGTGGTCGAAAGCGGGCGCTGCGTGCCGACGTCGTCACATCCGTCGTTAAACAGGTGGCAGTTGGTAGTGATAACTGCCGACGCTGATTACGCACTCGCTGCCTAGCTGAAACTGGGTTGGCGACGCCCGTCCGTGACGCCTTCTAGCGGGGCGCGGGCGTCATCAGAAGGCTGGTTCCCGGAACGCCGCACCGTCGTCATCGGGGACGAGAACCATACGGGGCTGGGTCCGGTCACTCGTGATCTCGAGACGAGCCGGACCGACCACGATCGAGATCTACGCACGTAGACGCGCACGTTGGACGCCATTCGGACGCGGGTTCGATTCCCGCCGCCTCCACCATTTTTCTGTTTATTATCAGCTGGTTAGATTATTCCCGCGGGGGTGGGGACAAACCGGGGACAACTCTCATGGTCGCTTTACGGACCTGAGCGTCTCCACCTTGGCCGCGAATTGCACCTCGGCGTACTTCTGAACGCTGCGGATGTCCCGATGACCGAGGATCTCTGCGATCGCTCGGTCGTCGCGCCCAAGCGACTTGAGCTTCGTCGCAAGGGAGTGCTTGGTGCCCTGGTACATCGAAACACGCGGGACTTCGGCAGCCTCGCGCGCTTCTGACCACGCGCGCTTCAGCGCCGTAGGCGTCCAGCGACGGGTTTCGTTGTAGGCGTCGGGGTTGGTGAATAGATAGCCACCTTCGAGGCGACGCTCGCGCGACACACATGCCTCGATCCACTCGTAGAGATCGCCGATCACGGGCAGCACCTTCTCATCACCGTTCTTCGGCGCCCGAACCGGGTCGCCGAGCCGGCTCTCTCCTCCTTCTCGCCGCTCCCGCGAAATTCTTCTGTTGCACGTCGCCGCTCCCGCGAGTTCTGTCGCACGCGATGCAACGTGCAAGAAGAATTCGCGGGAGCGGCAAGAGGAGGAGAGGGATCGATCGGTGTCTCCGCATGGTCGCGGAACACCAGCGACAGGGGGGGAAAAAGCGGAGCGCGAAGCGCTGTAAAGCGATCGCGAAGTGTGCCTCGTCTCCGTGCGCTGCTCTGCGGTGTACTTCGCTACCGCTCGCGTCCGCGATTGCGCTCCCGTGCACGCTCGAGATCGTCGAGCTGCCAGATGAGTGCGCGCCGGCGCTGCCGATCCTGCTCGGGCTCGAGCTGAGACTTCGCGCGGACCTCGTGTCCCACTGAGAAAGGAGCGCCGCGCCACGGCACCGCGACGAGCTCGAAGCCGGTGCTGAGCACCACGTAGCGCTCCTTCGCGGCGTCCTCGGCGTGCCCCACCACGTGCCCGCGGACGAAGCTCCCGCGGTCGGTGGGCGCGCGACCGAACGGTCTCTGGTCGAGCTTCGAGACCCAATGGGGCATCGCGAAGTCGCGGTCGTCGTCGCGCGGAAGACGCGCGATCGCGCGCTCGGCCGCCTCCCGAATCTTGTCTGCGCGCGGCTCGGTCGAGAGCGAGTTTGCGTCTCGCATCGGCAGAAGTCCCGCACGCTCGAGGACCTCGAGCCGCTCGCGGATCGCCTCGCGGTACCGCGCCGCGAAGCCCGACGGAGCGCCGAACCCGGAGAGCGAGGCATCGCCGCTCGCGACGAGTTGGCGCAGCGCCTCCCGATCGAGCTCGGTCCCGGGCCGGGTCGTCCGGCGCAGGTCGTCGAGCTCCCCGTGCCGCGCGATCGTGACCCAGGAGACCACAAGTCCCGCGCTCTTCCGGGCGTGGCCGGCGAGCGTTACGAGCTCGCCTTCCCGCAGCCGATTGCGCATCCGAGAGAGCGCCAGGATCGGATGCTCGGGGACGAAGTGAGTGATCCCGTCCGTGCCTTCGAGCACCCAGTACGGCGCGTCCAGGGCCTCATCTCTTGCGAGCCCCACCCAGCGTCCTTGCACGATCGTCCCCGGCTCGAGGACGTTCAGCCGCTGACGCGCGGAAGGATCTACCAGGGGTCTTCCATCGCGCGAGACGGCGCTCCGCTGCAGGTCTCGGGTGAGCTGCATCTGGCGAAGGGCAGGGCCGTGGTCCGCCGAGAGACGCCACGCCCGGGCGCCTGCGCGTTCCGCGAGACCCATCTCCTGGAGGAACTGGAGCCGTCGGATCATCGCCACCCGCAGCTCGCGTCCCTCGACAGAACCGGGCACGGGACCGTCGAAGAACACTGCGCGCTCGGCGCTCATCCGCCGCTCGAGCACGGTGTCGAGGAGGCTGTAGTGCCGCGCGACAACGGCCCGCTCGAGGGCGTGCGCGTGGTCACGCGGCCCACGGATTCCCAGCGCCCGCGTCGCCACGTGCTGGCTCCGCTCGCGAATGCCGTGGGACACGTAGGTCCGCGGCAGGAGGAGCGTGCGGCCGGCCTGATCCCGACCTCGGATGATCACGTGCAGATGCGGCTGGGCCGTGTCGTGGTGGTCGATCGCTACCCACTCGAGCTGCGTTCCGAGGTCACCTTCCATCGCCGCCACGAGCTCGCGGGCGTGCTGGCGGAGGTCCATGCGGTGTCCGTTCTCGGGCGAGACGATGAGCTTCCACAGGCGCCGGTCGCCCGCGCGCTGCCACGTCGAGAGCATGTCCGGGAGGTCGATTTCGTCGCAGCTCGCGTCGAAGCCGAGGCCGGGCCGACCCGGTTCCTGGGCGCCCTCGCGCGCGAGGTAGCGGCCGTCCGCGCGCCAGGATCCGGAGCCTCGGTTCGCTACGAACCGGGCCTTCACGATGCTGCGTTGCAGTGCGGCCGGGGCCGACCAGACGAAGGTTCTCCGCGCGGGCGCGGGCCTCGAACGGGCGAGCCGACCGACCGCGCTGCGCACGCGGCGCGCCGAGGCGTCCGCCTGGGAACGTCGCAGCCGCCGCGGCCGCACGCGCATCGAGAGCTCGTCGCTGTGACCGCTCACGGGGCTCCTATCTGGGCCGTCGCGATGCGGCTGATCCACGAATCAACGCGCCGCCCGGCGACGGAAGCGACTCCATCGAGCCGCCGAAAAACCACGCGTCGCTCGCTCACGCGGGGAGCCAGAACGTTGCCGCGAAGTAACCATCGCGCCGATTGTCCACGCCGCGCGCGATGCGTCTAGGTTCCGATCGCAAGTGTGCGCGGGGGCTACACAGTCCTGCGATCGATCCGGCAGCGTCGACGTTTCGCCGGTGGCGCTCCGATTGCAGGTGCTTGTCGGGGCCGAGGATTCGAGCGCACCCTACGGCGTCTATCTTGCCGGCTATGTAGTTCCTCCATCGCCGGACCGCGCAGCGGCGATGAAACTCGGGTGCATCGCACGAAGCAGGGCGCGCCGCTGCGCGATCGAACCGGAAGTCTCGAGAGTGACTGAGGAGCCTCGTCGATGTCCGTGGGATCACGCGAGACGACTTGCGTGAAGGTCCTCTCCCCGGTCCCCTCCTGGGTTCCGGAATCCGGGAGCAGGCCCGCGTGAGAAGCCAAGAAGAGAGAGAGCCTCGGGCCACGCCGAGGATCTGCGGGGACGGCCGACAGAACGCATGAGCTTCGAGCTCGAAATCTTTCCTGGCCGCCCTACGACCCAGCCGGATGCGCTGCGAGCGCGAATAGATACCTGTCGTTCTTCCCCACCCCCCATCCCGAGGCTCTCGAAGAGGAGCTCGCCATGTTCTACAGCCTCGACGTCCACCGAGATTTCATCCAGGTCTGCGCCCTCGCGGCAGACGGAAAGACGCGACGAGAGTTCCAGATCGATGCCACCGCCGAAGCGATCGAGGCCTTCGCCAAGACCCTCGGTCGCGCAGACGCCGTGGTGCTGGAGGCGACCCCCCACACCTGGGCGATCCATTCGATCTTCGCCCGCTTCGTGGACCGGGTCGTGGTCGCCAACCCGCTGCAGGTGCGCGCCATTGCCCACGCCAAGATCAAGACCGACAAGATCGATGCCCACATCCTGGCCCAGCTGCTGCGCATGGACTTCCTGCCCGAGGTGGAGCTCCCGAGCCGAGAGGCCTGGGTGCTCCGCCAGCTCGTGGCTCACCGTCGCCAGCTCGTGAAGCAGCGGACCGCGGCGAAGAACACGATCCACGCCGTGCTGCACCGCTGCCTCATCCCGTACCCGCGGCACACCTTGTTCACAGGCAAGGGCATGGCGTGGGTCAAGCGGATCGAGCTCGCGTCGGCCGAGCGCTTCATCCTCGACAGCCAGGTGAGGCTCGTCGGCGAGATCGAGTCGCGGATCGAGGCGGTGGACGAGAAGCTGCTGCACCAGTCGTTCGTGAAACGCGGCGTCAAGCTCCTGCTCACGATCCCCGGCGTGAACGTGACGGTGGCGGTCGGGTTCCTGGCCGCCATCGACTCGATCGATCGCTTCGAGACCCCGCAGCAGCTGGCCGCCTATTTCGGGCTCGTGCCGAAGATCCGCCAGTCGGCCGGGACGCTGCGCACGGGCGGGATCACGAAGGCCGGCTCGAGCTCGGCACGTTGGCTGGCGATCGAGGCGGCGCAGTGCCTGTCGCGGAGCGGCTCGCCGCTGACCGCGAGCTACCACCGCCTGCGCCGCCGGCGTGGGCACAACGTCGCCGTGACGGCCCTCGCAAGGAAGCTCACCGTCGTGGTCTGGCACCTGCTGAAGAAGGGCGAGCCCTACCGGTACGCGCCGGTGGCCCGGACCCGCGAGAAGCTCAAGCAGATCCAGCGCAAGCCGCACGACACGCGCTGGCGGCCGGCGCCCAAGACACTCGAGCAGGTCTACCACCGAGCGGGGCTGGAGCTCCCTCCGCCGACGGCGGGAGAGCTCCGCACGGCGAAGAACAATCGCATCGCGCTCTCCAAACTCGTACGCACCACTTCGTCTGACTGACAGGAGAAACGATGCCATGACTGTGAGTTGGAGAGGCGGTTGACGAACT
>CAVZDA010000010.1:0-244651 GCA_963773895.1 uncultured delta proteobacterium
ACACGGCACGGCGTTGGCAGTGGCGCTGGGCGTGGGCGTCGAACCGACTGAGCCGCACGGCCGGCAACCGGCGCCGGGCGACGCGCGCGAGCGCCTCTACGCGCGCCGCCGCCCCGAGGAGAGCATCCTCTACGGCGTGGTGCAGGCCGAGCTCGAGGGCTTCCTGGCGCACGCCCGCGACGCGAGAGACCCGTGCCGCGCTTCGTCGAACGCGAGCTTCGGGCGTTCCTCGCGCTGGGGATCCTCGCCCACGGCTTCGTGCGCGTACGCTGCGACGCCTGCGCTCGCGAGCGCGTCGTGGCCTTCTCGTGCAAGGGCCGCGGCTTCTGCCCGTCGTGCGGCGGCCGCCGCATGGCCGACACCGCCGCACACCTCGTCGACCGCGTGCTGCCCGAGGTCCCCGTGCGGCAGTGGGTGTTGTCGCTGCCCTTTGCCCTGCGCTACCGCCTGGCCTACGACGGCCCGCTCACGAGCGCGGTGCTCGGCCTCTTCGTGCGCGCCGTCTTCGCCTCGCTGCGGCGGCGCGCGAGACCCCGCATGGCGCTCGCAGGCGGCCAGTGCGGCGCCGTCACCTTCGTGCAGCGCTTCGGTGATGCGCTGAATCTGAACGTCCACTTCCACTCGCTCGTGCTCGACGGCGTCTACGCGCGGGATGCGGAGGGAGGGCTGCGCTTCCATCCGCTGCCCCGCCCGAGGACGCCGAGGTCGAGCGCGTGGCGCGCCAGATGGCGCGGCGCATCGCGCGCCTGCTCGAGCGCGCGGGCGCATCCCGAGCGCCGATCCCGAGTCGACGATCCGCGCCCGAGGACAGCCACTCCTCGCCACGCTCTACGCCGCCTCGGTCGCGGGCCGCGTCGCCACGGGAGCCGCGCCGGGCGGCGTATGCTCCGCGTGGGCGATCGCATCGACGCCGAGCTCCCGGTTCTGCAAGGCGAGCGCTGCGCGAGCGTCGGCGGCGTGAGCCTGCACGCGAACGTGGCCGTACCCGCGCGGGATCGAAAGCGCCTCGAGCGCCTTGCCGCTACGTCGCCCGTCCCCCCGTTGCGACCGAGCGGCTCTCCCGATTGGAGGACGGAGGCTTCTCTACCGCCTGAAGCACCGCTGGCGGACGGCACGACCACGTCGTCTTCGGGCCGCGCGAGCTGGTGGAGAAGCTCGCCGCCCTCGTCCCGCCGCCGCGCCTCCATCTCGTCCGCTACCACGGCATCCTCGGGCCGTGCGCGAGCGAGCGGGATCGCATCGTGCCCGAGGGTGCGAGGCCAGCGCAGGGCCGGCTCTCTCGGATGCTGCGCACACACGGCCCGCGAGCAGGGCGAGCCCGTCGCGAATCGCGCCGCACAACGGGGCCACGCCGGAACGGTGCGCCGCGCGCGGGAGCCGGGCCAACCCGACCCAGGCGAGCGTCCACCGGCGCCGCGGCTGCGCCGTCCGCCGCGAGCCGCGCCGCCCGCGGCGGCTCGCGTGGGCGGATCTCCTGCGCCGCGTCTTCGCAATCGACGTCCTGCGCTGTCCGGGCTGCGGCGGACGGATGCGGATCCTCGCCGCGATCCACCCACCCGAAGCCACGCGGCCATCCTCGCCTGCCTCGGCCTCCCGGTGCGCGCCCCACCGATCCCACCGGCGCGCCCCGAAGATGCGGGAGCCGCGTGGAGGCGGGCGGAGTTCGTCGACTCTCCGCCCGACGACTTCGGCGCCTGATCGCGAGCTCACGGCCGCCCTAGGCGGCCCACGGGCAGTGGTGCGCCTGACGCCCGGCTCCCACAGGCTGCCGCGGGGCGACAAGCGCCCGCTTGATTCCCCCGCGCCTCAAGTTCGCCGCTTTTTCTCGACGGGAGTGGACGTAAAGCTACTTCCCGGACGTAGAATGCGGTCTTGTTTTTCCTACGCACTACCCGCAGCGCGAAGCAGGTACTCGACCAGGGGGCGCTCAGTCGATTCAAGAGCACGCATCTCTGCCGCCCAAGGGCTACTCGTTCAGCTGCGACCGTCCATGTAGCGAACTAGTGTCATGAGCGACGCAGTCCTTCGTCAAGTCGGCCCGGCGACACTCCGGTGAACAACCTAGCCCGCGGCCGTCAGGTGCGGCGTCTTAGATGCAGGCGTGCCGGGATTCGTTCAACCGACACGGACAGGCAACACTTCGAGGTGGACTCCCGCACGCCTCTCGGACGATACGGGCACCTTAAGCGCGGTGAGCGAGACGATTGCACGAGTCACCACCCGTCGCATCAGAGAAGATGGTGTCGTTTAGTACGTCGAGCAGCCGCTTTACGAGGTTGTCGAGGTCTGGGCCATAACGCAGGTTTGTCGGGTACTTGTTCGGAGGCAGAGAAGAACGTCGCCTTGAAGAGGCAAGCCTCTCGAATCTTTGGCAAGTGCATCGTCTGCAATCTAACAGCATCATTCCAGCGCGACGTGGCGTTGTGATCGCCCCTACTCTTGAGCTTGCAGTACGGAATCCCACGGATCATCCTTGAGATGTAGCGATTGCCCCGTGAAGGCATCCGAGCCCCCAATCCCAACGGATGGACGCACAGCTGCGGCCGCCCGTGTACTCGTCAGTGTCGTGTGAAACGCAGGCCTTCGTCAAGCGCCCAACAAGGGCGCTCCCGCGAACTACTTAGCCCGCGGCCGTCTGAACTTCCCCAGAAAAGTGGACACCGACGAGCCTACCATGGCTCCAGAGAGAGGTGTCCCGCATGGCTCGCAACGACCGCATCCGCAGAACCTTCACTCCCCAGTTCAAGAAGGACGCTGTCGCACTCCTGAAGGAAGGCCGCTCGGCGACCGATGTCGCCCGCAACCTCGGCATCGCACTGAAGCCTCCTTCAGCGCTGGGAAGGACCAGCTCGACCAGAAGCGACCGCCCGAGGTGTTCCCGGGCTCCGGCAATCGCACCCCTGATGCCCAGGAAGTCGCCGAGCTGCGCAAGAAGCTCCGCCGCGTGACCGAGGAGCGCGACATCCTGAAAAAAGCACTGGCCTTCTTCGCGGAAGACGAGAGCTGAGGTTCCGGTTCATGGACACCCACCGCGGGGAGTTCCGGATCGAAACCATGTGCGAGGTGCTCAGGGTCTGGTGCAGCCGGCCGCACTACGCCTGGCGAAGAAGGCCTCGCAGCCAGCGCGACGAGACCAACGCCCAGCTCACCGAGACCATCCGGCGGATCCACGGAGGAGAGCCGCCGGATCTATGGATCGCCGAGGATCTACGCAGCGCTTCGACGCCGTGGCATCGCCTGCGGACGCCATCGCGTGGCTCGCCTGATGCGCGACGAGGGGATCCGTTCGAAGACGAAGTGCCTGTTCCGCTCGATCGCCACGAAGCGCGAGGAGACGCCCACCGCCCCGAACCGGCCTCGAGCGCTGCTTTACCGCACCGCGCGCGAACCGGGTCTGGGCCTCCGACATCACGATCGTGAGGACCGCTGAAGGATGGCTGCACGTGGCGATCGTGCTCGATCTCTTCTCTCGCAAAATCGTCGGCTGGCTGATGAGCAAGACTGTCACGCAAACGCTTGCGCTCGAAGCCTTGCAGATGGCGTTCGCGCATCGGAGACCGAACGCGGGCCTCGTGCATCACTCCGATCGCGGGGGGCAGTACCTGTCGGCCTCCTACCAGGAACTGCTCGACGAGCATGGAGTGCTCTGCAGCATGAGCCGACCGGGCAACTGTCTCGACAACGCCGTGGCCGAGAGCTTCTTCCACACGCTCAAGACCGAGCTGGTCTATCAACACCACTACCGAACGCGAGACGAGGCCCGCTTGGCGATCTTCGAGTACGTCGAGACCTTCTACAACCGCACGCGCCTGCACTCGACCCTGGACTACCGATCACCGGAAGAGTATGAGAAGAGTGTCGCTTAACCCCGCGTCCACTTTCTCTGGGGAAGATCAGTCGGCTGCAGCGGCTTGTCGGGCGGCATTCCTCGCAACACAGGTCATTGAATCCGCTGGAGCAACAAAGGATCACCGCTCGTGCGGTTCAATGCCTCGACGTAGAGAGCTCGGGCTGGCGCTGTGGAGATGATCATTTCACCTGGGGCTCGACCATGGCTCCAGGTACGACCTGGACTCGGAAGCTCTCCCAACGAGTGGCAGATGGCTCAGGCGTTTGGATGAGAGCGGCAAAGCTCGAAGGCAACATATCCCTGCGATTGGGTCCTAGAGGCGAAAAGCACGCTGTCGGAGCAGGGAGTCTGCGAGCCGGCTTCCAGAATCTGGATGAACGCACCATCGGCCCACCGAAGCCCGACGCTCTCAACCAGGTCGCCGTCGCGCCCTATCGCGGGAGATTCGCTCTCGACGAGGGAGGGTTTCACCGCGCCCTTCGCAAGGCCGCCCAACGCCTAGCCGCTCACCTGCGACCGCGCGCGACCAAAGAACGAACCTGCGGTGACAGCGCGAGAAGAATACTGACGCCGGCACCGATGAACTCCGCGACCGCGGTGGCGAGCACCCCGCCGCTGCCCACGTACGTCACTGCATGAACGTAGCCATAGGCGACCTCCGTCGCCCCAGACCGGTACCGCACGAGTTCACCTAGGCCGACGCCAAGAAGCAGGAAGCCGAACGCCAGCCAACCCCAGTGGACTCGCCGTGTCGCCATGTGCTCGCCAGTGTCGGGCGGCATACGGCTTGGCGTCAAGCTACGGGCGGCCCTCCCGTGAAGTACTTAGCCCGCGGCCGTCGGCTGAGCGTCTTAGTGGGCGGCAGGCTGGTGTCTACCAGTTGAATACTCTGCAGAGGATGAACACCGCCGCGCGAGTACCCCAATGCGAAGAGCACGCTGAGTGCACCATTCATGCGTTTCAATCCGGCGTAGTACGCCCTTTTGAGCGCGTCGTTTTGTTCCTTGAGAACGGGGTTCGTGCTCTGGATGGCGAGCGCCCAGAAGTAGTTTCGTTGCGCATCAAACCGCCAGGCGAGCAAGCCCGAAAGGACAGCACCGCTCAGGAGAAGGAGAGACAGAGAGACCGCAATCTGCTGAAATACGCTGAGAGCCGGCTGTTCTCGGCGGTGAGGGCCAGGACGAAGACGGCGACGCCGGCCGTGGAGAGGGAAACGAGGGCTCGCCGTTGCTCGGAGGCTGACTCACGAGCCCGTTCGTGGAGGATGTCTGCGTCGGGATCCGGCACTGCTCCTGTCCCCCACCCAGCCGCCCAACTGCGGCCGCCTGGTACCCCCGAGTGTCGACCTACGGACGCCGTCGCGTCAACCACGCGACCGGCGACCTCGCGACCCCGCACAGCAGCCAAGGTAGGCGGCCGCCAGACTGCGGCGTCTTGCTGGGCGGCAGGCTAGCGGGTTTGGCAATGCTTGATCGCGGTGATGATCGCGGTCCCTGCGGACTTCACGAAGTCGCCGCCGTCACGCTTGCAGAGCTCAGTCGCATGCAGGGTAATCTGGCCATCCAACGACCGCAGGCACGCGCGAGTTGAAGGCGGTATTGAGGTGGGGACGGCGTTCTCAATGAAGTCGCGCATCGCCACCGCCTGTTCGGCGGGGGAGAACTCGAGCCGTTCGTCGCAGGTGGGTCGGGCACGGGCACAGGCGAGCCCGCTCCATAGCAGCGCTGCGAATGAAACGATCACCTGGGTCATGATGCGAACGTACATCTTCCCGCCGCCCAACGGATGGACGCTCAGGGGCAGCCGCCCGTGTACCCTCGGAGTGTCGACTGGCGGCCGCCGCCGCGCGCTTACGAGCTACCGGACCAGGTGACGAGCACGAACGTCGCCAGCTGAGCGAACGCCGCGACCAGAGCCCAGATGAGACCAAACAAGAGAGCGCGGGGCCGCTCGGGAAGGTGAGACCGCCGGCAGAGAGCAGCAACATCCCCGCGACGAAGAAGCCGGAGCCGATGAACGACCAGAACACTCGCGGTGTCCGAGGCGGCACCAAGCTATCGCTACGGAGAAGGCGAGAAACCCGACGGCTCCGGATGAGGATGCCGAAGGTCGCGTTGGCGACGCTCCACACCAACTCATTCGACCAACCAAGGTATGTCAGCGGGAAGGGAAGAAGCGACCCGACGAGCGTACCGACGCTGGCACCGAGGACGCTCCCTAGGCCAAAACGATCCTGAGGAGACCACGCGTTGGGGGAGCCGCGAAGCGCGATGATGACGCTGGAGAACCCGGCCAGGGCGACCGAGATCTGCGCGATCGTGAGAAGAGGACCCTCGCCCTGCAAACCTGCCCTCTCGGCGGCTGCCCAACGGTTGGACGCTCAGCTGCGGCCGCCCGTATACCATGGAGTGTAACGGCCGCCTCACTTCTCATTGCCAGCTATCGGCACTTGTTGCCAAACTCGAACCCTGCCGCTCGCTCAGAGAAAGGGTGCGAGCAGCCCCGCCACCTTGGCCAGCTTCTCTGCAAGCCCCAACACCGTGTTCAGCTTCTTCAGTCCCTCCCACGCTCCCTGAATGGCGGTGTGGTTGGGATTCGCCTTCGCAAGTTGACTCTCGATGCTGTCGATGTCCGCCACCGCGTCCAACTTCCGTGCTTCGGTCAGCGAATCGCCCTGAAGCACCGCCTGTTTCAGCTCGACGAGTGCGCCAGCGGCGTCCTTGAACTGCGCGTTGATCTGGTTTCCGTCTCCGAGAGCGATGATGTTCTGTCCGGTGGCCTCGATCTTGATGCCCTTGAACTTGTCCATGGTGAACTCTCCCGGCCCGTCGAGCTTGTCGATGCCAGGGGCAGTAATCTTGTAGTAAGACGTGGCCTGCGGGATGATTGTGCCGGAAGGCAGCGGGACACTCTTGTGGACTTGCTCCTCGGCAATCCAACCTTGGCTCATCAGGTAGTTGAGGTTGCCAACCACCTCCTCCCGTGTCAGGCCATGGCTCGCCTTGAGTTCCTTGCGGATGTCGCTGATTCTGATCGCGAACCCCTGCTTGCCGCGCGCACTCGTTGCACTCCGATTCCGGTCATAGAAGTAGCGGAGAATCAACCGTCGGATCTCATCGGCCGATCGCGGAGACGGTGCCGGGATCTTCACTCGTTGCGCTGCCACCGCAGACCTCAATCGCGCATCTACCGATTGTCGCTGGCTGGGACGATCGAATGCGACTGGCGCTCTAGTGTCAGGCGACAAGCACTCTGTCGTCAAGCACCTGCCCGACGCGGCGCCACATCTGCACGAGGATCGCGTCCGTACTTCCACTGATGGTGACACTGCATGGACTCTCAGTCGAGGGGCGCCGGGTGCAGGCCGCCACGGGAGACCCACTCATACCACCGGCCGTGATAGAACAGAAAGGTGGAATCCCGCACGTACACGGCAGCGGTAGAGAAGGCCCGAGATCCCTCGCCCGAATCGGTTGTGTCACACAACGGCGGGCACCAACTGGACGAGGAGATTCGCTTGCTGCATCGCCGTAGGATTGCTTTGGCTCTTGCAGGTGCAGTTGGGGTGATCGTCGCGTTTCGACACGATCCGGTGAGTGTCCGGTCTCTCACTGTCGGTGGGATCATCATGGCAGTCGTCGCTGTTCTGGTCTGGCGGACCACTCTTGCTGACTACCTGTTCGGGGCCAGCGAGAGGTTGCGTAACCGACAGTGATTCTCGCTCCCCTGAGACAACCGCTGTTGGCGGCGGCGGATGCGGGGGAGGATCGTGCGCGCTCCTGGGTATTGAGGTCGCGCTACCGGCAGCATGGATCATTGTCAGACGAAGACGAATGTCGGCGTGAATGGCAACACAAGGGAGTACTCATGCCTGATTTTGCCGTTCAGTATGGACGAATGTTTGGCGTGGGGTATGGGCTCCTTCTGATGAGCGCATTCGCGAGTGTGATGAATCAAGTCGTGCCACCGGATAGCTTCTTTCAAACGGGTCCGCTCTCGCCGGTTAGCGGCATCTTGGGCATTTTGATCACATTCGCTGCCCTCCCAAAGGGCCGGCTAAAACATTTTCCTAGGGCTGCGAAGTAGGCGGTTTCCTCAATGGGTCGCTAGACAGCGCCGAGCACCTGAGATGGCTTCACCGTCAGGCAAAACACCTCAGCGGCTTAGATATGTGTTGCCGGCACTGCTACTCGCGTCGCTCGCCTGCGGCGTTCGCCTCGTCGCGCAGCCCGACAACGCAAGTGACTACCTCCGCTACGTCACCTTCGACGCGCCGGGGCACGAGAACGTGTTGCTGCGTTGGCCCGAGCGGAAGATGCCTCTCAAGGTGTTCCTGCCCCCACCCCCTCGAGGATGGTTCGCTGACCCGGCGGATGTCGAGGAGGTGACGCGACGCGCTGTGACGGACTGGATCGACGCCGCGGGCCCCGGGCTCCCGAGGTTCGAGTTCGTCGATACTGCGGGGGACGCCGACATCCCGATCATGTGGGCGGATCAGTCGCCGAGCTGGTCGGTCGCGCACTGCTTCTACGACATCAACTGGCCGCAGAGAAGATTCGGCGTGGCGAACGTGCTGATCACCGCGTGGTATCGGGACGGCAGCCAAGTACCGGTAGACGACCTACACAAGACGCTGTTGCACGAGATGGGACACGCTCTCGGGTTGGGCGGGCACAGCCCGAACCCCGAGGACGCCCTGTACGGCTGGGTTAAGGGCCCGAAGCCCGGCGACTTGGCAGAGGGCATCATTCTGCCGAACCGGAGCACCGGCTTGACCGACCGCGATCGGGAGACGCTCCGCAAGCTCTACGCGGAGCCGATCGGGGCGATCCAGAGCAACGCGAAGCAGGCGTACTGAAAACACTCGGACGCTTCGACGACATTCCAGACGACAGGGTAGCCGTTCAAGCCGTGTTCGAGGACGGCGCGAAGCTCCCGCGCCTCAGCTTCGTCCGCTTCGTCCCCACGGAAGTGGACGTAAAGCTACTTCCCGGACGTAGAATGCGGTCTTGTTTTTCCTACGCACCTCCGAGCCTGAGCGTCGTTCCTTGACGCGCGCGGGTCGGCAGGAGCAGACTGAACGATCCTGGGGACGGGATCTCCTTCGTCGAGGAGGTCCACATGCTCCAGCGCTCCCTTCTACCGCTTGGTCTCGCCCTCCTCGTCGCGTCGGCGGCGGGCCGCGCCGGCGCCATACCGCTGTTTCAGGGCCTCGGAGACCTGGCCGGCGGCGCATTCCAGAGCCGCGTGACGGCGGTCTCGGGGGACGGCTCCACGGTGATCGGGTCGAGCGCGGACGCGAACGGCCAGCAAGCGTTCCGGTTCACGCTCGGGGGTGGGCTCCAATCGCTGGTGCCGAACGTGGACGGTTTCGCCGCGAGCGAAGCCCAGGCAGTCTCCCGTGACGGTGCGGTGATCGTGGGGACCGCGGGCGAACCGGAGGCGTTCGTTGTCCTCCCGCGGCAGGCGTTCCGTTGGACCCCCGGCGGCGGTGCCGCGAGCCTCGGGACGATCACCGTTCCGAACATCACACCATTTCCTCCCTCGACGGTCGCGCTCGGTCAGGCCCTCGCGATCACGCCAGACGGCGCGCAGATCTTCGGCAGCTTCGGCGATCCGCGATCCGGTACACCGACGGGTTTTCGGTGGGCCGCGGGTGGGGGGCCCACCGAGTGGGGGTCGGAGGTGAGCAACACGGCGGCGGTGTCCGACGACGGTCTCGTGATCGCCGGCACCTGGGACCAGTTCTACGCTGCGCGATGGGCTTTGCAGCCGTTCAGTCTCACTCTCCTGCGCGGTCCGGGTCCCGGGACGGGAAACGCTCTCGACATGACCGCCGGGGGGGACGTCGTCGTGGGACTCGTCGAATCGGGCAATCCAAATCCCGGTTTCATCTGGGAGGATGGCGTCTTCACGCCGATCCCGTTCTCCGCCCGGGGGATCACGCCGGACGGCGCGCTCATCGCAGGCTGCGCGAACTCCCTCGGTCCTGCGGTGCTCCAGCGCGCGTCGGGCGCAGCGCGCGGGCTTGCCGCGATCCTCGCGAACGACTACGGAGTGACGGGAGCCTTCGCGGGCTGGACGAGCACGTGCGCAAAGGGCATCTCCGACGACGGCCGCGTGATCGTCGGCGACGGGCTCAATCCGGACGGCCAGTTCGAAGGCTGGATCGTGGTGATCCCCGAGCCCGATACGGCGATCCTGCTCGGTGTCGGTGTCTCGGCCCTCGCCGTGGCAGCGAGACGCCCGAGCCACGGTAGGCGCGGCCGGCACACCGATGGACCCCTTCGTTCCCTCGAGGTTTCAGCGTAGACTCGTGCGTTCCGCGCGCGAGGAAGGGAGACTTGTCGGAACGCTCGACCACGAGACCCTTCGGCGCCCAGGGAGTCGACCAGTGGACGGCGCTCACGGTCGGTCTCGTCGCGTGCGCCCTCGCCGCCGACGTCCTCACGGTCGCGCTCTCGTACTGGAACCTCTACCACTACGGCGGCGCGTTCGATCTGCCGGCGCAGCTCCTGGTGCGCCTCTCTCCGCTCGGGGTCTTCGAGACGCGACACGCGCTCGTGGCGCTGATCGGCCTCGCGGGCCTCGTGGGCGCGTCAAGGCCGGTGCCTTGCCCTACAGCTTCCGAGGCCTTCCGAGGCCGCTCTCGTTCTCCGCGGAAGTTGTCGGAACGCTCCTTCTCGGACGTAGAATGCGGGCTTGTTTTTCCTACGCGCGACGCGGGCGCTTGCTCTTGGGCATCGGCTCACCTCGGCGTCGGAAAAGAGGAGAGGACGGCGCGCATCCCACGCGCCGCCTCCGACGACTCGCGCCAGCGCGGGTTCCGGCACGCGCCAGCGCGCGCGCTCACCGCGGCCGCAGCCGGCATCGCGCCGACGGGACCGCGGCCCGATGCGGAAGTGGAAGGGAGGCTAGGAGACTCCTGGCTCGCCAGCTGTCGAAGGCGCTGACAAGGTCTCGCGGGAGAACCTATGACACTATGGCACCCACGCTTGCCCGACATGCGCGTAGGATGGAGACGCCGGTCCTCGACACCCGGGGGGTCAGCCAGGAGGTCCACAGATGCGGCGCATGCTCTCTCATCTCGCCACAGATGCGGCGCATGCTCTCTCATCTCGCAGCCGGCGCACTCGCGGCCACGCTCGCGACGCCCGCACTCGCGAGTCCGATGACCTTCTCCGCGACATTGACCGTCACCGTCGGCTTCCCTGCAGGCGGCGCCTTCCCGATCCCACTGACGGCGACGGCCGTGACAGCGACCGCGACCGGCTCGGGCGTGGGAACCAGCGACGGCGCCGGCGGCGCGGCAACGCTTCCCGGCGCCGTGTTCTCGATCGGCGCGTCCGGCCCGGTTAGTCCCGTCTACCTCAACCTGATCGGTGGGCTCGCGCTCTGCGGCCAGGGCATCCCGGTGACCACGTCGTTCTTCCCCAACACCGGCGCGTGTGGGCCGAGCCCGAACGGCACAACCGGCCCGCTCACGTTCGGTGGGTCGACGGGCACGTTCCCTCTGCTGGCGAGCCTCTACGTGACTGCCTTGATCAACGCGATGACGGGCGCGGCCATGTCCGAGGCGGCGCTTCCGCTCTCCACCATCGGCGTGGGCGGCACGGGCACCTTCGACTCGTTCGGGGGCCTGGTCTCTGGAACGTTGACCGGGAACCCCTGGACGGTCGGGAGCGTGACGCAGACGGGGCGCCTGAACGGCGTGACCACCGTGCTGACGGCGGCGGGCTTCGACGCGCGCACCGCTTCGGGCGAGGGCACGCTGCGAGTCGTGACGGTGGCGGGACTCGACGTGGGCGTCGCCGTGACCCCGGCGCTCGGTGCGCTCACGATCGACTTCTCGATCGTCCCTGAACCCGGCACAGCGTTGCTTGTCGGCGCAGGCGTCATTGGTCTCGTGATGATGGGAATGCGTCGCCGGAGCGTGTAGAACACCTCCGGTCAGGTCACCGAAGCGCTGCGGCCCTTCCATCGTCACGCGCTCGCCGCCGTCTGCGCGCCGTTGCCGCCGCACCTGAGGGGGCCCTTGGGTTCTCGAAGCCGCTTCGTCCCTGCGGAAGTTGACCTAAGGCTACTTCTCGGACATAAAGTGTCGCTTGAATCGCTTATCCGTCGGAGCGCCGCTCGGGCGAGCTCGAGACCAAGACCGATGCCGGCCAGATCACCTTGTATGGCTACGACCCGCTCGGGAACCTGCGCACGGGGACGGATCACGCGGCGAGTGGGAAGTCCGCAGCGAATGCCGACGTCGCGATTCGGTACGGCCAAAGCGCTCCCCCGCTACCAAACATGCGAGTCGCCGTGGGACCCCCTCCTGCGGCGACTCGTTCTGTTTCCAGGGACAGCTCGAAGAGGCCCTCCACTTGGAACCCACGCTCGGGGTGGGCGGCGACCGTCATCCGCCGGTTCCCGAGGAGCGCCCGGAAGGCGGCCCTGCGGTCGACGTCGGACCCGTCGAATGCCACCTGCATCTGCTTGACCCGCTCCAGGACCACCGTGCGGACGAGCTCGGGGTCGAAGTCGCAGTCGCTCTCGCCGAGCCGCTCTGCGATCTGCACCCGCTCGATCTGCAGCTCGCGATAGAGCTCCGTCGCCGCATCGACGCGACCTGTCTTCGCAGCAAAGCGGGCGAGGTTCGCGAGCTCCTGGTCGATCTCTCGGAGCCGTGCGCGGTCGGCGCCCGGGTCGTCGCGCCGGATCTCCGCGGCGACGAGCTCCATGGCTCGCTCCGCGGCATAGAGCACGAGCTCCGGAACGAGGATGCGGTCCCGAACGGCGCCGAGAACACGCTCCTCGAGAGTAAGGCGCGCCACGCGAAGGTCGCTCTGACAGACCTCGGCTCCGCGGTCGCGATGCCACCCGCAGCCGTAGGTCTCCGCACGGCTCAGCGCGTGGAAGCTCCCGCCGCACTGCGCGCAGGCGAGGAAGCCGGACAGAAGGTGTCGGGTCCGGACGCGATGCCCCGTCCCTGGACGCGTCCTCATGAGCCCGCCGCCAGGGCTCCATTCGTAGGCGAGAGTCTTTGCGCGACGGACCTCCTGCGCCCGCTCCCAAAGCTCCACGTCGACAATCGTGAGCTCCGGTTGCAATGAACGGAGCCACTCGCTCTCCGGACGCTCGAAGCGCCGGCGCCTTCCCGACTCGTGGTCCTTGATCCACTCCGAGCGGTTCCAGACGTACTCGCCCCGGTAGATCGGATTTTGCAGCAGCGCGTGCAGTGCAGATGGCGCCCAGCCCCTGCCCCGCGGCGAGGCGACGCGCTCCGCATTCAAGCGGTGGGCGATGGTGCGGAGACCCTCCCCGTTCGCGTAGAGCTCGAAGATCTGCCGGACAATTCGGCCCTCTGGCTCATGAATCTGGAGCCGATAGCCCGACGGAATGCTCCGGCCGCGAACATCCATCTTGCCGCTCGGGATCTCCGCCGTCCGGTAGCCGTAGGGCGTGCCGCCCGCAGCAAGCCCGCGCTCGGCCCTGCCTCGCATCCCGCGGTGGGTGTCGGCCTTGAGCTTCTCGAGATACTCAGCGGCGATGAGGCCCTCGACCCGGGAGCCGAGGTCGTGGATCGAGCGGCCCGTGTTCACGCCGTAGGCGCTCTTCTTCGCCGCCTTCAGGCGGTTCCGGACCCAGCCCAGGTCCTCTTCGTTTCGCGCGAGCCGAGAGAAGTCCCAACACAGAAGGACGTCCCATTCGGCGATGCGAGCCATCAGCTCGAGAAACTGGGGTCGCTCGTGCCGAGAGGCGCCGGAGATCCCTGCGTCTCGGACGACGAGCTCGTCGGCGACGGCCCAGCCACGCGCCGAGGCGAACTCGCGGCAGCGGGCGATCTGATCGGCCGGCGAGTCCGTCGACTGCTTGTCCGTGGACATGCGCGCGTAGATTGCGACGCGCAGCGCTGCACTACTCCCCGTCGTCATCCTTCGCATCCCCCCTGCCCTCCCCGGGCTTGCCCGAGAGGGTGCCCCAACCACCGGCTCGAATCTCGCGAAGAATGCTCGCCGCCACGGCAGCCGCCAAGTGGTCGGCGAACACCCGGACTTGGGGCGGAAGATCCTGGACGCGCGTTCGGTTGCCCCTTCGCTTGGGCGATTCTGAGCGCTCCGCCATCGACCTACTCCCGCATCGCAGATCTGCGGCCAGCGGAGCACCTGCGCGTTCTGCGGGGCCACTGCAATCCGGACTCGATCCGCGTCGGATTGTAATGTCGGTGGAGTCGGGGGATGCGGTCAGGGGACGAGTCGAAGAAGACGTGTCGATCGGTCATGCGCATCACCGCCTGAACAGCTTCAGCAGCGCGGAGCGTATGAGCCTACGGAAGTGTCAACAACGGAAAACCGAGGGAAAGGAGCGGGAACCGGGGAGAGCGTTTGCTGTCGCAGGCGTGCGTAGGGTGGAGCAGCGTTCGCGTCGTGCAGCGACGGAGAGGCTGGCCCAAGCCGCGGCTCAGCCCTTCGCCGAGGACCTCAGCACGATCTCCGCGCAGCACGCGTTGCCAGACTCAGCGCCCTCTCCCGCGATCGAGGTCGCGGGCGTCTCCGAGCTGCCACGCCACGCGTCGTCGATCGTGCTCGCGCGCCTCGACCGTGCGCGCTCGCGCGAGCACCTGGTCTCCCGGCTCGAGGCCTCGGTCCCTCGTCAAGATCGCCGTGAGGGTGCGCCCGTGTTGGGGACGGCGTAGCGGCCGCCGGCTTCGTCGTACGCGTACCGAACGAGGGTCCGGCAATAGGTCGCCCCCGGCGTCTCCCGAGCCCCGCTCGATCGATTTCCGAGGCGCCAAGCGCTCGATCTCCGCGAAGGTGAGCGCCGCCCGCAGGCGCTGCGAACTCCCGCAGCGTGCGGATCGCCTCGAGGTCGAGCATGGTCACCCCGATGGGCGCGGCTTCGATCTCCTCGAGGCGACCATGACCGATCGCATGAACCCGCGTCGGCTCTCCCCCTTCGGCGGACGCGAGGTGCACGCCACGCAGCTTCACGCCGCCGCCCGCATCGAGCCGCTCGCGGCGTCGCCACGCGCCGAGCGGAGCGCTCTCGGGCATCAAGTGGACGTACCCTTCGGCTACCTCGACGATCCAGTGTCCTTGGCTCTCCTCCTCGGGCCTCGTGACCCCGACGAAGCGTCCAAGGACGTGGGTGCCGGGCCCTCGATCCGCGTGAGCCGAATCTCGATCTCGGGGTCGCCCAGCACGATCCCATCGCGGGCCACGCCCTTCTGGACATCGCGTCGGAGAGCCGTCTCTCGGAGCGCCGGTCGAAGCTCCGACGAGAGCTCGAAGGTCACGGTGCCCAACCACCGTGCGAGCCCGCGGTCCCTCAGGAAGGCGAGCCGTTGAAGGAGGAGCAGGCGCTGTTCTCGAGCGGCTGCAGGGGGCGGGGATCGGACCGCGAAGGAGGATCCGTCGGGGGCGTCTGCGCGAGCCTCGAACGCGGCGTCGAGGCCGCTGTTGGCGCGGGGCCATGACCGCGTCCTCGAGCTCCCTATCGCCGGTCCCGGATCGTGCGCAGACCGAGCAACTGCGCGGCCACTGCCCTGCTCCCGGCGCGGATCTTCCCGACCTCGAGGACCGTGCCTTGGCGCGCGCGACGGACGGAGCCGACATCGCGACTCGTCATGGCCTCCACGATGCGGCGGAAGGAGGAACGCGGAGGGTTGGGAGCGCGCGATCAGGCACTGCAAGATTAAGGAGGACCGCCTGGGTTTCCGAATTGCGTCGATCCCCGGCGCACTTGAGACCGGACATTCTGCAAACTATCGCGCGCGACACCGCCTTGTCTCGCCACTTCGTGAAGCGACACGACGGGTTCCATGCGGATTCTGTCCGAAGCGTTTGGCCGAGCTGCAGTCAGGTATCCAGTTCGACTTCTCGACGATGAGCGCGCCCGCGCTCGGCCAGGCTCCGATCGCAAATGCGCGCGGTGCCTACACACTTTTGCAATCGATCCGGCAGTCTCTGTGCCCCGCCGGGGGCGCTCCGATTGCAAGTGCGCACTGGGGCCGAAGATTCGAGCGCACCCGCCGGCGTCTATCTTGCGCTCCACGTTCCGCTCCACGTTCGTTGCGCGATCGAAATCCCGGACGTCGCGATTCCCCCGCCGCGATTGCACCGATCGACCGCCCGGGCTGCGCACGCTTCCACGCGCCGTGAAGCTCCCGCCCTCGGCCTGCGCGTCCGATCCCGCTGCCCAAGACCGGCTGGTCGGCACGCACGACCGCTCCGCCCGCCCGCGACGGTGAGGCTGCGGTTCAGCCGCTTCGGAGCGCTCCCACACGGGCAAGCGCGGCTTCTTTTTCCTGTGCGTGGACCCCGCGCACCCCGGCCAGTTCCGGCCGATCACGGTGCACTCCCCGTCGAACACGCTTCGCGTGGAGCTATGCGTTGCGGCGGCGCTCCATCGACGAACTCCTTTGCCGGCGCGCGACTCGGCCCCGAGCGTCCCACTCAGATCCTCCGCCGGTGATGTCACGCCCAATCGAGAGCTGCTGCCTAAGACCGGCTGACACGAAGCCCCGATCTCGTCTTGGTGCCCGGTCAAGACTCCGCTTCGCGCCTCCGATGTAACGGTGCGTGGCTCTCGGTGCAGCGAGGAACCCTCAGTGGTGGGCAGCATTCTCGGCAACTATCGGATTACGCAGAGCCCCAGCTCGTGCGAGTCGAGTCGCTGCCCAGGAAGGCCTTGAAGGCGGCTCGGCGCTCGTCGGGCGCGCCCTCGAGGGCCGCCCGCACCTCGCAGACCCGCTGCTCGATCTGCGGGCGAAGGCTCTCGGCGTCGAGCGGCTCAGCCTCGACCTCCTGCAGGCGACTCCGCACCCCGCCTGCTCAGTCCTCAAGCGTTCGAGACGGCGCTTCACGTCATCCAGGCCCCCTTTCTCGTCCTCTATCGCTTCGAGCAGCCGCTCGCGCGCGGATCCCCTACGGCCCTGATGCGCGAGCTGTTGGGCGGCGCTAATTGATCGGGATCGACGGTTGACAGGCGAGGGGGTGATCAGGAGGAAACACAATGAGCACCGTCAGACGTCTCTCGCCGTTCGGGTTGGCTGTCTCGGCCGCGTTCGTTCTACAGGCAACTGTGAGTTACGGGGCCCCGATCAACGTGATCTCTGACCCCAGCTTCGAAGTCGATGACGGTCCGTGGGTCCGATCGAACGCCATTCTCTCGGCCCCCGGTCGTACAGGGTCTTACTTTGGCGAGATGGGCGGTTCAGGGTCGCTCTTCCAAAACCTCCCGGCGGTCGATGGCAGTCAAGTCATCGAGCTATCACTCTACTCAACGATCGAACCGACTCCCTTCGAGCCGTCGTGCTGTAGGATTCTGCAAGTAACGATTGGCTACACGACCGGAGCTCCGACATCCGGGACTCAGACCGTGAACAGCGTCCAGAATTGGACCTTCTTTGATTTTACGTCGCTCGTGGACCCCGACCGTGCCGTGTCTTCTATCGAGCTCAAGCAACTCACTACTGGTTACCTGGGCGTCGATGATGTTGCACTACTGGTCATCCCCGAGCCGAGTACGTCACTTCTGATGGGACTTGGTCTCCTCCTGCAGGCAGCGCGCGGGCGGGCGTGCCGCCCAACACCTATGAGGCCCCCTCCTGTCAACGGTAAACGACTTCTGTTCCTCGCGGCCGCAGGCAGCGATCGCTGATTCTCTTCTCGTCCCGACTTCGCACTCCATCCTTGCTTCGCTGTGCGGTGCAGCGTCTCGGGAGACCGCACCCAACACCGATCGAGGTTCACGCCCGACCGTTCTTGCCGTCGGCGCTGTGGCGAACCAAGAGCACGGCGGTTCGTTGCGTTGCAGAACCCCGCTACCTGTCCCAGCGAGAGGCCCGGCGTCACCACGTCGGGCCTCTCGCTCTATCTGGACACGCGGCATCCGGTCCACGCGATAGCCGCCGCTGGCAGGCACGGGCAGCTACGGCCTCGCCGGCGCGCAGACCTGCTGAATCGCCGCGGTCGCAGGCTGCAGCAAGGCACGCCCAGGATCACGGCATCGGCGGCCGCACCTTAATCTCTCAAAGCGGATTCGTCCCCACGGAAGTAGACGTAGAGCTACTTCTCGGACGTAGAATGCGGTCTTGTTTTTCCTACGCGCCGCGCGATGTCCTGAATCGACCGCGCAGGCTCAAGGCCAGCGGCGCCGCTTCCGGGTGCTGCCGGGCAGCGCGTGCGCGGTATCGTCCGCATCGAGAGAACGGTCGGTCGGCGCCGCGAGGCGTTCGCGTGGGATCCCTCGCGGATCAGGTCTTCGGGGCCCGCTGTGAGGACCCGCCGACTCGGTTCCTCGATCGCTCGATCGCGCATCGCGCGCGCCAGCGTCGCTGACCCGCGAGCAGCCCGAGACCTGCCATCAGCATCGTGAGCGTGGTGGGCTCGGGAACCGCAGACACCGTGAGGCGCATGATCATGTCGTCGTGGTCGTTGTCCGACGGTGCTCCGGGCGTCACTCCGCCGCCGTCGTCGAGCAGCACATAGACCTCGTTCCCGAGTCCGCCCGTCTCGCTCCGCCACCAGAAGCCGACGTCGTTCGGTGCGTCGACGGTCGCTTGGTGCCCGTTCTCGACGATCGCGTCGCCGTTGCTCGGCACCCGGAAGAAGAACGGCAGCGTGCCTGCCCCGACCATCGGCGAGAGGTAGGGAGCCAGACCTCGCACGATGCCCGGGGGCGGGAAGGGGATCGCCGCGGTCTGTCCCTCGATGAAGGGAGGCGGGGTGTTGGTCGTCGCGACGAGCGTCCCGCCGGGCGAAGTGAGGGAGCCGAACCAGAACTCGGTGCCGACGAAGCCGGCCTCTTTGCCGAGGTACTCGACCGTCACGAATCCGGGCTCGGAGAGCTGGAGCGTCCCGCCCTCGGTGATGTTGCCCTCGATCCAGAGGAAGTCGTTTCCGACGTCCACGATCGAGGCACCGCCGGCAAGGGTGAAGACGGGCGCGGCGCTGGCGGCCACGCCGGACAGGATCGCCGCTGCCATGAGGAGCGTGCGGATGAGGGTCGAGACGAGTTGTTCCATGAGATCCTCGCGGGGCTGCCGCGGAGGCCGGCTATGGAGGAAGTGGGACGAGTCGCGTGCGGGGTGTCAGCGATTCGCCGTGGCTCGAACGAGCGCCCCGGTGTCCGGCGACCCTGAGCCGTCGGCCGCCGCTAAGTGCTCGCGTGGAATCTGCGCCGGCGCAGAGCGAGCAGCCCGACACCGAGGCCCACCAGCGCAGCCGGGGAGGGCTCCGGGATCGGAGATACGCGGAGCAGCACGGTCTGCCCCGGGGGATCCACGACATCCCCGGCCGTGAAGTACTGGAAGCCGAAGGCGAAGACGTTGTTGATGTCCGCCACGCCCGCGAAGGGAACGAAGGCGTCGAAGGAATCGCCCTGTTGCTTCACGCCCGGCACGGACTGTACGAACAGGAGACCCAACGGGCCCGTCTGGATGAACGGGTTGATCTCCACGGGGTTCGGGGCCAGGACGATGTCGATGTGGAGCGCATAGGCATCGTACGGAGAGAAGTCGAAGGGCCCTCGAACGCGCGCCGCGACCTTGCCGAAATCGGTGGTTCCGCCTGCGATCTGGTAGAGCACGCCGCTTCCGTCGGGCGTGCGGCTCACGATCGATCCGTTGCCGCCGAACAACGTCGTGACGTCGCTTGCGCTGAGAAGCTGTTGCTGCGTGGGAGTGAAGAGGGTTCCGTAGGCGGCGTCGGTCCGAGACAGGGCGAGCGCGACTCCGAGGACCGTTGCGGCGGAAATCGACGCGGAGCGCCGTTGCTTGGGCATTCGCGACCCCCACGGTCGTCGCCGAACCCGTGCGGCCCGACGAACGGGCCATGTCCCTCCTCCGCCCCATCTCGATCCGCAGCAAGGGCAGTCTACCGCGCATCGCGCGGCGGGGTAGGCGGATGGACGGTGGGGCACGCTTCGGGCGGATCCTCCGCCTCAGCCAGCGCGAGATCCCTTGCGCAGTTCCATGCCGACGATCGTGAAGACCGCTCCCGCGGCTCGTTATGCCGGGGGCCGCAGTCGTCGCCGCCTCACGGCGGACAGCGCGCCGAGCCCTACCGCGAGGAGTGCGGCCGTCGTCGGCTCGGGGACGAGCTCGCCGCTCAACGAGAACTCCATGTTGAACGTCGGCGCGGGATCGCCGCCCACGATATCCGTGCCAACCGGCAGCGTCGGCACGCAGCACGCCGCGCGCGCGCAGCGCCGCGTCGGTTTCGTACTGCACGTCGTACAGGCCGTTCGCATCGGCCTGCCAGACGTCGAGTTCGGCCGCACCTCAGCTTCGTCCGCTTCGTCCCCACGGAAGTGGACGTAAAGCTACTTCCCGGACGTAGAATGCGGTCTTGTTTTTCCTACGCACTCGTCGACACCGACGATGTCGACCTCATGATCCCCTGCTTCGCCGCGAACGTGGCGACGCGCCCGGAGTGTGCCACCTCGGACTTCGACGGCGACGGCGTCGTCTCGCTCGCCGACTTCGCGGTGCACATGCAGCCCGCGCTCGGCCAGCCGCCGGGCCCCTCGGGCCTGCTCGAGGCGCCGCGCATCGAGCTCCTCACCCCCGCGGACGGCGCGATCCTCCCGCTCGGCACCGCCAAGGCCTGGGTGGCCGGCTACGTCCCCAATGCGCCCGCCGGCGGCGTGTCGGTCACGGTCGCCGGGCAGCCCGCGACGGTGTCGGGACCGGGCAACTACTTCGCAGCCTTCGTGGACGTCGCGACCGTCCCGGCGGGCGACCCGCGGATGTTCCACCCGATCGTGGTGGAGGCGGCGCGCGGCGCGCTGCGCAGCGTCGAGCGGCGCGCGGTGCTCGTCGGCGACCGCACAGCCGGGAACGAGCGCACGCACGACGCACTGGGCGCGCGCTTCACCGCGCACGGCCTCCAGCGGATCCAGGACTACCTGAACGCGGTGGTGTCGCTCCAGATCATGGAAGACGCCCCGGACGCGATCAATGGCTATCACTCCAAGCCGGGCTGCTCGGGCATCGTCCCGATCTGCTGGAGCGGCATCACGATCTCCAACACGCACTTCTTCGTGCCCTTCCTCACGACGCACTTCGAGGCGAACGCCGTGAACCTGCACGCGTCGATCGCGCAGGTCTCCTTCGACTGGGAGGTCCACACGGACGGCCCGAACTGCGGCGAGGACGTGACCATCAACGATCTCGAGATCGACCTGCGGTACGGCCTCCAGGTGATGCCGGACGGCCGCGTCGAGGTCCGCGAGCTCCAGGACCCGAAGATCACCTACGACATCAACGTCGATGGCTGCGGCGGCCTCGGCCACGGCTCGGTCGAGGACGGGGTGGCGCAGAAGCTGCGCCTCTTCTTCGACGACCCCGATGACGCGAACGGCGGCGCCACCCACGGCTTCGAGACCAGCGCGGTCAGCCGGAAGATCCAGGACGTCTTCCGCAAGCTCGACCTCTCGGGCGGCGTCGAGACGACCCTCGGCGACCGGGACGAGGACGCGACGGTGTACGGCCTGACCTACGACGCGCTGTTCGAGTCGTCGAGCCAGGGCACCGCGGGCGCCTCCCTGTGGCTCGGTGTCGACATCGACGCCACCACGCCGGTGCCCGGCCTCGGCAGCCCGCAGGGCGCGTTCCAGCTCCCGTCGGCCGGCCCGCCGGCGCTCCCGAATACGCTCGCGAACGGGAACCCGTTCGACCTGGCCGCCGCCATCACGCCGAACGGCCTGAACGAGCTGCTCGACGCGCTGACGCGCGCCGGTGTCCTCGCCTCGCGGGAGAAGGTGATCACGGAGATCGACAACCCGTTCCGGGCCGGCAAGAAGTCGCCGATCAACGCGGGCCTCCTCACCGGGGCGGGCATTGACGCGTTCGCCGCCTATCCGCCGGACGAGCCGATCTCCGTGCACGTGTCGCCGCCCAAGTTCGCGCCGATCGTGAGCGGGCGGAAGGGGCCGAAGGGCGAATCGATCGACGCCCACGTCGCCCAGCTGTCGATCGAGCTGCGCGACTCGCAGGACAGGACCGTCATCGGGCTGCGCGTGGACGCACGCGTGGGCGCGAACGTCGGTATCTCGGGCAGCGGCACCGGCGCGATCACCGCGACGCTGCAGAGCGTGGAGCTGCTCGACTACGCGCTCGTCGCGAACCCGATCGGCGCGGACCCCGAGCAGGTGTTCCACCGGATCCTGTGCGTGGGGCAGCTGCCCGAGGGGTTCGACCCGTGCGGGCTCGACGACATCAAGAAGAACGGCCTGAACATCACCCTCGGCCCCATCGCGCTGCCGAGCCTCTCCGACCCGAACAGCGGCGAGCCCGGCTTCGGGCTGACGCAGAAGTGCGTGCAGCGCCTCTCGGATGGCACGATCGTCGCCCAGTTCGGGCTGCGCCTGCCGAACGATCCGGCGCCGCAGGTGGGCCCGATCACCGGCGCGATCAACGAGTGCAGCGTCCTCGAGACGGACGCGGGCGGCGGCGGGACCGGGGGCGGGACGGTCGGTGGGAACACCGGGACGGTCGGCGGGATCACGGGCACGGTCGGGGTCTTCGACGCAGTGCAGGGCACGTCGACGACGACGGCCGCGCCGCCGAAGCTCGCGCCGATCGCAGGTGCGGCGACGACGGTGACGCCGATCAAGGGAACGACCACGACCACCACGCCCCCGCCCTCGAATACCGCAGTGGTGGCCCCGCTCGCGACGACGCGCCTCACGCGCTGAGCGCAGGAGGGAACGGGAGGGCCGGGCACCGCGCAGGCGGGCCCGGCCCTCTGCGCTTTGCGACGCCCTCTGTGCTGTGCGAGCGCGTCGAGGCGCGACTGTGCGACCTTGGGCATCGCTCGAGGTTGGCGAGCCTCAGGGCTTCGGGAAGGGCGCAGCTCGTCGCGTGGTGGTGGCGCCGACCGAACGCACGCGGCTGGAGGAATGGACGCGGCGACGGAGCACGGCCTATAGGTCCGAGTGTTCAGGTTTTCGTATTCTCCGACGGTAGGCTCCTCTGAGACTGGCGGCACGGGGAGGGGTCGCGCAGGAGCGACTGTTGAGGCGCGCTCGCAGCTGCCCCGCGCGATCGTGGGGTCAGCTGCTACGCGCTCGCGCTGGGGCGGGTGGTCGCGATGCCCAGCACTCCCGGCATCGCGGAGCGGACGTGCGCTACTCGCGGAGCCGGCGAACCTTCTGCGCCGCGAGGGCAAGACGTGGCTCGTCGCTTCGCTGAGGCGAAACCGGCGCGCTCGAGGTCGGAAGCTGGGCGCGAAACGCCGCCTCGGTACGTGATACAAGCTCCAGCAGCGCGCGCGGATCTCTGCAGGGAACGAGCGGCGCGTCTGCCGGAAGCACGTTCTCGTCGCGCAGCGCGAGCCCTCCGACGACGACCAGCGGGCGCGCGTCCGGTGGCGACTCGGCAAGACGGTTGGCGACCCACAACGCCGGCTGCAGGTGCTCCGGTAAGGCGGCGCTGATCGCAACCACACGCGGCAAAAGCGAGCGCGCGAGCCGCACGGTCTCTTCCGCCGGCAATCCCGGGTAGATGGTGAACGTCGAGATTCGGCTTCGTATCAGGAGCACCTCGAGGATCTGGATCCCGAGCGTGTGGTAGTTACCCTCGGCGACGACGAGCAGAACTTCCGGTTGCCGCGCATGCCGTAGCGCTGCAACGTTTGGATCTACGTCGCCGATCCGCTGGATCAGCGCGGAGCACAAGGCTGTGACGCGGTGCTCTTCCGCGATCGTCGCCTCCGAACGGGCCCAGCGGTCGCCGATCTGGTGCAGCACCGGCCGCACGATGCCCAGGAGCAGGTCGGCCGGATCGAGGCCGATTGCGGCACCTTGCGCGACCAGCTCCGCAGCAGTCGGCTCAGGATCCGTTCCGACGCGGGCGACCCGCTCGAGAAAGCGTCGGATCGCCTCGAGCGATGCGGGTTCTTTGCGCAGGTACGCACCACGCGTCTCGCAGGCCTCGCAGATGGTGTGCGTGACGGAGTAGTCGTCGTAGGGCTCGACTTCCCCCTGATAGCGTTGGCAGAAGGCACACCAGCGAATCATTGCCCACCTCGAGGACGGACGAGTTGCGCCTGGACGGGGAGGGGGATGCGCTCGAGCTGCGCCAGGTAGAGCCGAGGGTACGGACGGAACGGATGAACCAACCACCAGCATCCTGGTGGGTGGCAATCGAGGAATGCTCACTTCTTCGAGGGCGTGGTCGTCTTGCTCGCTGCTTTCATTTGCTGCCCACAGCAAATCTCTGAGTGGCCGCGCTTGCCCGCGGGACACGGACAGGCTGTCTCATAGACGAGCGTTGCTCCACATTTTTCACAGACATAACGATCCCCAACGTCTCGAGGCATTCCACCCTCCAGTCCGGGGTTCGATCCGGAATCGCATCCTTTTTTTCCGATAGTCCACAGTATACACAAGGGACCCGCGTCACCTGTGGCCCACGCTCTTGTGCTCGTCGTCCAGAGCCTCGTGGAGCGTGCGGACCTCGGCTTCGTGGAGAACGCTCACGACGCGTCCTCCTTGGCGGATCTCATGACCCGCTCGCTACTCGAGAAGGCTCCGCAGCATCCACGCGGTCTTCTCGTGCACCTGCATGCGCTGGGTGAGCAGATCGCAAGTGGGCTGATCGCTCGCGCCCTCCGCCGCCTTGAAGACCTCGCGTGCGGTGCGCGCCACCGTCTCGTGGCCCTCGACGAGGCGCCGGATCATGTCGTGGGCTTCCGGCACGCCGTCGTCCTCCTTGATCGCCGAGAGCTGGGCGAACTGCTTGTACGTGCCGGGCGCCGTGACGCCGAGCGCTCGAATGCGCTCGGCGACGAGATCGACCGCCAGGGCGAGCTCGTTGTACTGCGTCTCGAACATGAGGTGCAGCGTCTGGAACATCGGCCCCGTGACGTTCCAGTGGAAGTTGTGGGTCTTGAGATAGAGCGTGTACGAGTCCGCGAGGACGCGTGAGAGCCCTCCCGCGATCTCTTCGCGTTGCTTCTCGTCGATGCCGATGTCGATCTTCATTTTGGTCTCCATGGGTTCACCTCACTTTTGAACGTCGATGAGCGCGATGCCGAGCGCCTTCGCGACGCCTTCGCCGTAGGCCGGATCGGCCTTCAGGCAGTCGCCGATGTGGCGCACCTTGATCTCCTTCGGAGCGTCGCCCATGGCGCCGGCGGTATTCTCGAAGAGGACCTGCTGCTGCGCTTTGGTCATGATCCGGAACAGCTTCCCGGGCTGCGAGTAGTCGTCGTCGTCGTCCTCGCGATAGTTCCAGTGGTCGGCCGCTCCCTCGAGCGCGAGCGGCGGCTCCGCGAAGTCCGGCTGCTGCCGCCACTCGCCGTAGCTGTTGGGGCTCGTAGCCGAGCGTGCTGCCGTGATTGCCGTCCACGCGCATCGCGCCATCGCGGTGATAGCTGTGGACCGGGCAGCGCGGCGCATTCACCGGGATCTGCGCGTGGTTCACGCCGAGGCGATAGCGCTGCGCGTCGCCGTACGAGAACAGCCGTCCCTGCAGCATCTTGTCCGGCGAGAAGCCGATGCCGGGCACGATGTTGGCCGGATTGAAGGCCGCCTGCTCGACGTCGGCGTGATAGTTCGCAGGCTTCCGGTTGAGCTCCATGACGCCCACCTGGATGAGCGGGTAGTCCTTGTGGAACCAGACCTTGGTCAGGTCGAACGGGTGGTACGGCAGCGTCACCGCGTCCTGCTCGGGCATCACCTGGACGAACATCGTCCAGCGCGGGAAGTCGCCCTTCTCGATGCTCTCGCAGAGATCGCGCTGGTGGCTCTCGCGGTCCTTGCCGACGAGCGCCTCGGCCTCGGTGTCGGTCAGGTTCTTGATGCCCTGCTGGGTGCGCAGGTGGAACTTGACCCAGAAGCGCTCGTTCTTCGGGCTGATGAAGCTGAACATGTGGCTGCCGAAGCCGTGCATGTGGCGGTAGCTGGCCGGGATCCCGCGGTCGCTCATCGTGATCGTGACGCTCCAACGCGCGTTCAGCGCACCGATCGCGACCGACTGGCGCCAGCCCTCCCCCGATACTCGCGCTGCGAAGCTTCTCGGTGGACGCCGGATGCGAGTGTCGAGGATCCCGAGAGCCGTTTCCGCGTGGAGGGGGTCTTCGAGATGCCCTGGATACAGGAAGCCCCCCCGGCATCGCTATTCGAAGCGGCGAGCTTCGGGGTACCGCTCGGACGAGCCGCCATGAAGTCGAGGTGAAGCCGAGATGAAGATCGAGCTTCAATACGTGACCGGCCCGTCGTCCTCCAGTCGCACATGGAGCCTTCCCGCTAAGCGCCGCGCGGGACGGAGGGTCTACCGCGGGGGCACTCGTCAACCGCGAGATCCATCGGATGTCGTCGTAGACCATCCCGCCGGACTGTGAAGAGGGAGATGGTCTCCCGCGCACGATCGCGGGACGGGGCGACACTCGAATCGCTTGGCGACGGTGCAAAAAAACCCTCGGCTAATTCCCCGCATGAGCGTAGAGTCGCAACGGGCCCACCCTCGGAAGGAATCAGGAGCACACATTTCTCTGTTCCTGTCGAGAGCCGTTCTAGCCGCGGAGGTATGAGGCTCTCGTGGCCGAGCTGAGGCGGCGAGACTTGCAGCAGCCCCGATTCTGCGCGGATCGCCGGCGGCGCTGGTGCATCGGGCGCGGATGCTTCATGGAGGACAGCCGGTGATGCGTCTCATGCGGAGCCGAGTTCGAGGACTCCTTGCGTCGGCGATCTTCGGATGCTGCATTGCTGCGCCGGAGAACGCGCTGGCCCAGCTTCAGGTCGGGCTCGAAGTCGGCCCGGATTCGGTGCGGCCCGTCGGGACGATGCAGATCGAGGTCACCGCGACCAATAGTGGCGCCGCCGCGGTCGCCAACGTGAGCATCCAGCTCGATCTTCCGGCACAGATTGCAGCGTTCAATCAGACCTTCACCAGCGGCGGGGGAACGTGCGTCGGCTCTGGCAACCACAATGCGAACTGTGACGCAAGCGAGACCGTCACCTGGGTCCTTGGAACGCTCGCGCCGGGAGCTCGAGCGACCGTCACGCTGGCGCCCCAGGTTCCCGGCGGCGGCTTCACGCCGCCCAATGGGACGGCGATCTCGTTCACGGCCCGGGTTCTCGCCGGCGCTGTCGTGCAGGCGTCGACCAGCGAGAGTACGACCGTCCAGAACACGCCCAACTTCGAGCTCTCGCTCGACGATTCGGCCGATCCGGTCGCACCCGGTGCCTTGCTCACGTACCGGGCCAGCTTCAGCAACGTGAGTGCCGCGAGTGCGGCGGGTGCGACCCTGACGCTCACGCTTCCGGCCGGGACGACCTTCGTCTCGGCGACCGGCGGCGGCAGCTTCGCCGCTGGCGTCGTCTCGTGGAGCCTCGGCACCCTGCCGGCGGGTTACGGCGCGACACGCGAGGCCACCGTGCAGGTCGGCGCGGCTGCGGTCCAAGGCGCCCTGCTGCAGCCTGTCGCACAGATCCAAGCGCCCTCTCTGCTCTCCGCGCGGTCCCTGGCGGTCTCCGTCGTGCAAGCCGGGGCGCCGCTGCTCCTCGAGATCGAGGCGGGCCCCGACCCCGTGCGGGCCGCCGAGACGATGACCGTCGAGCTGACGGTGACAAACGTCGGCTCGGCAACGATCGAGCCTGTCGTCGAGCTGCGCCTCGCTGAGGAAACCGCCGCGTTCAACCAGAACTACGTCACCCACGGCGGCACCTGCGTCGCCTCCGGCAACGTCAACGCGAACTGCGACCCACGCGAGATCCTGCGCTGGGATGTCCCACCGCTCGCGCCGGGCGAGCGCATCACGGTCCAAGCCGTGCCGCAGATTCCCGGCGGCGGCTTTACACCCCCGAATGGTGCAATCGTTTCGCTGCACGCCGAGGCGTTCGAGCCCCTCGCCGGCGTAGTGGGTGCGCGACGCATCGCGCGCCAGAGCATCCTGGTGCACAGCGCGCGTCCCTTGGAGCTCGCGCTCGACGAGTCCGCGGATCCGGTCTCCCCAAACGGCAACCTCACCTACACCGCGACGTTCAGCAACGTGAGCGCCGCGAGCGTCGCGGGCGCCGTGCTCACGCTCCCGCTGCCTCCGGGTCTGACCTTCCTGTCGGCGTCGGATGGAGGTTCCTTTGCGGGCGGCGTCGTAACGTGGGCGCTCGACACGCTGCCGCCTGGGCATGGCGGCACCCGTCAGGTGCTCGCGCGAGTGGACGCGCTCGCGGCGGACGGGGCGGTATTGCGCGCCGATGCGCAGCTCCAGGACTCCGCGGTGAATCCGAACACGGCCAGGGCCCGGGCCGTGACCGTGGTGCGATCGAGTCCGTCGCTCCTGCTCGAGATCGCGGCCAATCCGGATCCGGTGCGGGCGGCGGAGACCCTCGACGTGCTGCTGACCGTGACGAACATCGGAAGCACGACGATCAACCCGATCCTCGATCTGCGAATCGACGAAGAGACGGCCGCGTTCAACGAGAATTTGGTCACCCAGGGCGGTACCTGCGCTGCGTCCGGCAACGTCAACGCGAACTGCGACGCGCGCGAAATCCTGCGCTGGACCCTTCCCGCGCTTGCGCCGGGAGAGCGCACCACGGTCTGGGCGGCGCCCCAGGTCCCCGGCGGCGGTTTGTCGCCGTCGAGCGGCACGATCATTCCGCTACGCGCAGAAGTCTTCGAGTCCATCGTCGGCGCCGTCGGCGTCCAACGCATGGGGCGCCAGAGCGTGCTGGTCAACAACGTCTCCGCGTTCGAGCTGTCGCTGGATGAGTCGCCCGATCCCGCCCCCGCTGCGGGCGACGTCTCCTACACGGCCAGCTTCGGCAACACCAGCGCGGTGACCGCCGCTGGAACCACGCTCTCGCTACCGCTGCCGCCGGGCACCACGTTCGTCTCCGCGACGGGTGGTGGCAGCGTGACGGGAGGCGTGCTGTCGTGGAAGCTCGGCGCAATCCCGGCAGGTCGTGGCGGCGTGCGATCCGTCACGCTCCACAACACCGGCGGCCTCGGGGCGGGCACGCTGCTACGCACCGTGGCGCAGATCCAGGACTCCGCAGCGAGCCCGAACACGGCACGGGCCACCGCGGTGACGGCGCTTCAGCTCGCCCCGCCGCTCCGGCTCGCCCTCACGGCGGCGCCCAACCCCGCCCTCCCTGGGACGGTCCTGAGCGTCCCTCTCACGGTCACCAACCTGAGCGGGCAGGCTCTAAGCAACATCGCGCTCGAGACACGCGTCCCCGACTCCATCGTCGCCTTCCTGCAAGCGAATGCAACGGGTGCGGCGGACTGCACGCAGAGCGGCAATCTCAACACCCTCTGCGACCTTCGGGAACTCGTGCGGTGGACACTCCCGGGCCTCGGGGCGGGGGCGCAGACGGTCGTCGCGATTCCGCCCCAAATCTCGGCGGGCGGATTGTCTCCCCCCAACGGCACGCTGATCCGTTTCATCGGCATCGCGGGAGGCTCTCAGGCCGTCGCGTCCCAGACCGTCCGCATCGGGATCTCGGAGGACCAAGACGGCGACGGGCTCTCCGACTGGCTCGACAACTGCCCGTTCGTTGCGAACACGAATCAGGCCGACACGGGCGGCATCGGGGTCGGTTCGGCGTCCGATGGCGTAGGCGACGCTTGTCAGTGTGGCGACGTGAACGGGGATGGTCGGGTGACTCTGGCCGATGCGGTGCTCGTCCAACGCTCGTTGCTCCAGCCGCCGACCGCGACGCTCGCGCATCCCGAGCGTTGCGACGTCGGCGCGCCGGCGGGCTGCTCTCTGTCCGATGCCGTGATCATCCGACGTACTCTCTTGAGCCCGCCGACCGCGACGATCTCGCAGTCGTGCGCTCCTGCGAAACCATGAGGTGAGCGATCCTGCGGCTGAGCTCTATCGCGCTTCCGGGCGCTCCTCGGGAATCGGCGGGCGGGCGACGGAGCTGAGACGGAGCTGAGAGCCGAGAAGGACGTCAACGCGCTCCACGCCGCATTCACGCGAGCGATGCGCGGGAGCGACGCGCCGCCAGCGCACCGAGGCCCGCCGCGAGCAGCAGCGCGGTGTCCGGCTCCGGCACGAACGTGAGCGTGGGAGTCGAGAGGACCGCCCGCATCAAGCCGCTCGCTGTGCTCGTCGGCGCACGCCGGCCCTGTTGCATCGCGGCACACCGACTGTGGCGTGCTGGCATCCTGGATCAGAAGGTCTCCCATCGGTAGCGCCCGATTCGAAGAACCGGATCGGTCAGGATCTCGCGGCAAAGCGCGAATCTCGCGCGAAGGAGCGGCCGAGCTCGTCGCTCGCGACCCGGATCCGTTCACGACCCAGCAGAGCGCGCAGGATGCCGCGGCTGCGATCCGCGGAGCCCTCGAGTTCCGGCCCGAAGCTCACGAACACGCCTCGACCGTCGCCGCGAGAGCCTCGCGGGAACCGCCCGTCAGCGCGAGGCGGACGAGCGGTTCCATTCACAGGTAGCGGGAGGCCGGCGGTCTCTTACCGGGCGGCCTATCACGAGTGCAGAATGGAAGAGGGCAGGCAGCTGAAGACCTGTCAGGCGTCGCGAACACCGGCGAGGCACCTCAGCATGTCGCGAATCGTCATCACAGGCGGGCCCGGCGCAGGGAAGACCACGCTCTTGCTGGCCCTGCAGGCTCGCGGCTACACCATCGTCGGCGATAGCCCGCGCACCGTCATCCGTGACCGCCGTAGGCTCGGGCTGAGTCCGCGACCGAATGCGTATGAGTTCGCGCACGAAACGCTGCGAATGGACATCGAGAACTTCGTTCGTCACGCTGCGACCCCAGGCCACGTCTTCTTCGAGCGAAGCGTCCTCGATGCTCTTTGCGGGCTCGATTACGTCACACCCCTGAACGAGAGCGAGTTGAGCATGTGGCTCTCGAAGTACCGATACTGTTCCAAGGTCTTCGTCTTGCCCCCCATGGAAGGCGATCTACGTGAACGATGCCGAACGCGACCACACGTTCGAGCACGCTGAGTGAGTCTACAGCACCGTGCAGGAGTGGTACCGTCGGTGTCGATATCAGCTCATCGAGGTACCCAAGGCTTCGGTGGCAGAGCGGTGTACGTATGTGCTGCAAGCGCTGGCGAACAGCGACGCCTAGCGGCGATCGCCGAATGCGCGTTTCGCCGACTTGCGTGAGTCGCTCGAAGCCGATCAGGATGCGCGTCGCGATGCCTTCCGGTCCTTGCTCGGCGATCGCCGAATGCGCGTGTTCGCGGACGCCGGGCGGCGGTTCCGCGTCGAGGCTCTCTTCGGGATCGATCTGGCGTTGAGTCCTGGCGCCCGGGGCCGAAACCCCGGGCGGCAAGACGAGGTGGTAGCCGGGGGACCGCTTCGGAACATGCGAGTCCGCGCGCTGCCACCGCTTCTCCGCAGGGTCCCGCACCTCAGCTTCGTCCGCTTCGTCCCCACGGAAGTGGACGTAAAGCTACTTCCCGGACGTAGAATGCGGTCTTGTTTTTCCTACGCACCTATTGAGTACGGTGCCTATCGGCTCAAGGAGGCGATCAATGTCGGGCGGATCACAGTACTTCCCTAGCTCGACCAAGGCTCGCCGGATGAGTGCCGGTGAGAGGCGGATCGTTTGCCTACTGCTTGCTACGGCAGAGCGATCGATACCAGCGTCGTCTGAACTTGACTCGATGCTGGTTAGCGATCTGGACGATGGAGGAATGGGGAGTATTCGTTTCGTGAGTCAACACGCAGAACAGGGCGAGCGGCGATTCGGAAGGCGGATCGCGCAGACAGAGTTTACGGACGACGACGGTGTAGTGGTGAGCGCAGCACTGAATGTCGACCAACACGACGAGTTGCTCGAACTCGACGTATGGAAGACGGACTTCAGTCCGCTGGGAAAGTTTCCGCGTTGAGTTTGGCAAACCCAATTCGGAGGGATCTCGAGTGATACGAGTGAAGTCCTGCCGCAAGGGCTGGAGGGTACAGGCAGCGGAGAGGCGCTCGTCCAAGGCGGTGCGTTACGTCAGTTGCCGGTCGGGTCGCTGACTGACCGGGCGCGAGGTCGTTCGGGCATCAGCGACGGGTAGGAGGACGAGAGCTACTTCACTCCGGCGAGTGGGTCCAGCGTTCCTTCTGATGGAAGAGTCAGGAACCTCGGCGGACACTCTAAGACCCGGGCAATGCCGGACGGTTCTGAAGTGTCCGCCGAGAGCAGGCTGGTGCGCAAGAGACATACGAAGGGGCGAGCATCCCTGGGACGGATCACGCGGCGAGTGGGAAGTCTGCAGCGAATGGCGACGGCCCGATTCGGTACGGCCAAAGCGCCCCCCCGCTACCACTGATTGCCGACGCCCGGGACCTTCGTAGTCCCGGGCGTTCGGCGTTTCTAGGGACAGCGCAAAGACCCCCTCCACCCGGAAACCGAGCTCGGGGTCAGGGCCGACCCGCATCCGTCGGTCGCCGAGCAGGCTGCGGAACGCGGCCCTGCGATCTTCCAGGGACGCCTCGAACGCCGCGCGCATCTCCCGCACCCGCACCTCGATCACGGCCCGGAGAAGGTCCGGAGCGATCTTGGCCTGTCCCTCTTGGCCAGCGGTGCCCGCGAGGCTCGCCCGTTCCGCTTCGAGCTCTGCCACGACGCGCGAGAGCTCGCGCGGCCGGCCACTGCGGCCTGCGACGCGGCGAAGCGTTGCAAGCTCGTCGTCGATCTCGGCGAGTCGATCCCGCACGCCGGCGGGCTCGACCTGGGGTGCGGCGAGCTGTGCGGAGACGAGATCCGCCGCCGTCTCCACGGCTCGTGCGACGACCTCCGGCACGAGGATCCGCTCGCGGATCGCACCGAAGATCCGGTCCTCGAGCGCCGTGCGTTGGACGGTCAGGCGGCTCGCGCAGACCACCGGACCCCGTCCCCGGTGCCAGCCGCAGCCGTACCGCTCGGCGCCGTTCTGTGCGTGGAAGCCGCCGCCGCAGATCGCGCACTCGAGGAACCCCGAGAGCACGTGCCGGCTCGGACCCCGGTGGCCGCGTCCCGGAAGCGTTCCTGCGATGCGACGCCCATCGGCCTGCCGCTCGTAGGGAGCGATTTGAGAGCGGCGGCGCATTTCGGCCTGCACCGCCTCGTGGGTCTCTCGTGAGATCACCGCGAGCTCCGGGCATTCCTGGCGGATCCATTCGGACTCGGGCCGTGCGAAGCGCCGGCGCTTGCCCGTCTCGTGGTCCTTGATCCACTCCGATCGATTGAAGATCCGCTCGCCCGCGTACAAGGGGTTCAGCAGCATTTCGCGAATCGCAGTCGGGGACCAGGACGGCTGCCGCCGCCGCAGGGCGCGCGGCCGCGGCGGTGACGTGCCCTCAGCGTTGAGCCGGTGGGTGATGTCTCGCAGCCCCGAGCCCTGCAAGTAGAGGTCGAAGAGGCGCCGGACAACGGCCGCTTCCGGCTCGTGAACGACGATCCGACGCCCTGCCCGCTCGACGGGCATTCCCCGATCGTCGACGACGGCGGGGACCGAGCGGTAGCCGAACGGCAGGCCCCCGGCGGAGAGTCCGCGCTCGGCCCTCCCGAGAAGCCCGCGAAGCGTGTCGGCGCGGAGCTTCTCCCGGTACTCCTCGTCGAAGACACCCATCACCTTCGAGCCGACGTTGAAGACGTCGAGCCCGGTCTGGACGAACACGGCGGTCTTCTTCGCGGCAGAGAGCCTGTTTCGGATCCAGCCGAGGTCTTCGACGTTGCGGGCGAGCCGTGCCGAGTCCCACGCCAGGAGGACGTCCCACTCGTCCAGTCGCGCGATCAGGTCGAGGAGCCCGGGACGGTTGTGTCGAGACGCGCCGGAGAGTCCGGCCTCTTCGACCACGAGCTCGTCGAGGACGTGCCAGTTCCGGGCGGCCGCGAACGCGCGGCAGCGCGCGATCTGATCTGCCGGCGAGTCGGCCGACTGCTTGTCCGTGGACATGCGCGCGTAGATTGCGGCGCGCCGCGCTGCACTACTCCCCGTCGTCATCCTTCGCATCCCTCCTGCGCTCCTCGAGCTTCCCGGCGAGGGTGCCCCAACGCCCGGCTCGAATCTCGCGAAGAATGCTCGCCGCGACGGCAGCCGCCAAGTGGTCGGCGAAGACTCGAACGTTGGACGGGAGATCCCGGCCCCGCGCTTCGTTGCGCCTTCGCTTGGGCGATTCTGAGCGCCTGGCCATCGAGCTAATCCCGCGCCGCAGATCTGCGGCCAGAGGAGCACCTGCGCGTTCTGAGAGGCCGCTGGAATCCGGAATCGACCCCGCGCCGGATTGCAATCTCGGTGGAGTCGGTGGACGCGGTCGGGGGACGAGTCGAAGAAGAGGTGTGTCGATCGGTCATCCGCATCACCGCCTGAAGAGCTTCAGCGGCGTGGAGCGTATGAGCGCGCGGGAGTGTCAACAACGGAAAACCGAGGGAAAGGACCGGAAACACATGAGAGCGATTGCTGTCGCAAGGGTGCGTAGGGTGGAGCAGCGCTCGCTTCGTGGAGCGACGAAGGACGCTTGCGCGAGCCACGTCTCAGCTCCACGCCGAGGACCTCATGCCTTGAGGTCGAGCACGGTCACGCGCGGACGGGCGCTGTCTCGATCTCCTCGAGGCGGCCGTGGTGGAGCGGCTGGATCACCGTCCGCCCTCCCCCTTCCAAGGAAGCGAGGTGCACCCCACGCAGGCTCACCACGCCCCCCGGTTCGAGCCCTTCGCTGCTCCGCCACTCACCGAGGGCGACGCTCTCGGGCAGGACGTGGACCCGCGCTTCGATGCCCTCGACGATCCAATGTCCCTGGCTCTCCTCCTCGGGTCTCGTGACCTCGACGAAGAGTCCGAAGACGTGGGTGCAGGCCTCGATCCGCGTGAATCGCATCTCCGCATCCGGGTCCTCCAGCACGATCCCATCGCGGGCGATGCTCTTCTGGACATCGCGCCGGAGCGCCATCTCGCCGAGCGCCGGTCGAAGCTCCGCCGAGAGCTCGAAGGTCACGCTGCCCACGCACCGGGCGAGCCCTCGGTCCAACAGAAAGGCGACCCGCTGGAGGAGGAGCAGGCGCTGTTCTCGAGCAGAGCCAGCAGCGGGGATCCAACCCTCGAACGAGACCCAGCCGCGCCCCGTCTGTCCGCGCCTCGAGGGGGGCCGTCTGCGCGGGTCACGAGCGTCGGGTCGGGCCGGCTGCACTGTCTTGCGACGAGCGCTTGTTCGAGCCGCAGTCGCAGGTCGTGACCGGTCCGCAGACCGAGCACCTGCATGGCGAGTACCTGACGCCAGGGGCGGATCTTCCCGGCCTCGAGGACCGTGCCTTGGCGCGCGCGACGGACGAGGCCGACAGCGCGAGCTGTCACGCTCGGAGAGATGCGATGGAGAGAGGAACAGGGAGGCTTCGGAGCGCGCGATCGGAACGCAAGATTAAGGAGGAGCGCCTGGGTTTCCGAATTGCGTCGTTCCCCGGCGCACTTGAGACCGGACATCCTGCAAACTATCGCGCGCGACACCGCCGTGTTTCGCCACTTCCTGAAGCGACACGACGGGTTCCATGCGGATTCTGTGCGAAGCGCCTGGCCGAGCTGCAGTCAGGTACCAGTTCGGCTTCTCGACGATGAGCACGCCCGCGGCGAATCCGCGCTCGGCCACGTTCCGATCGCAAGTGCGCGCGGTCGCCACACAGCTCTGCGATTGATCCGGCGGTGTCGACTGCTCCGCTGGGGGCGCTCCGATTGCAAGTGCGCATTGGGGCCCAGGATTCGAGCGCACCCTCCGGCGTCTATCTTGCCGGCTATGTAGTTCCTCCATCGCCGGACCGCGCAGCGGCGATGAAGTTCGGGTGCATCGCACGAAGCAGGGAGCGCCGCTGCGCGATCGAAGCAAGAAGCCTCGAGAGTGAGGGAGGAGCCTCGTCGATGTCCGTGGGATCACGCGAGACGGCTTGCGTGAAGGTCCTCTCCCCGGTCCCCTCCCGGCTCCGGAATCCGGGAGCAGGCCCGCGTGAGAAGCCAAGAAGAGAGAGAGCCTCGGGCTACGCCGAGGATCTGCGGGGACGGCCGACAGAACGCATGAGCTTCGAGCTCGAAATCTTTCCTGGCCGCCCTACGACCCAGCCGGATGCGCTGCGAGCGCGAATAGATACCTGTCGTTCTTCCCCACCCCCATCCCGAGGCTCTCGAAGAGGAGCTCGTCATGTTCTATGGCCTCGACGTCCACCGAGAGTTCATCCAGGTCTGCGCCCTCGCGGCAGACGGGAAGACGTCGACGAGAGTTCCGGATCGATGCCACCGCCGAAGCGATCGAAGTCTTCGCCAAGACCCTCGGTCGCGCCGACGCCGTGGTGCTCGAGGCGACCTTCCACACCTGGGCGATCCACTCGATCTTCGCCCGCTTCGTGGACCGGGTCGTGGTGGCCAACCCGCTCCAGGTGCGCGCCATTGCCGACGCCAAGATCAAGGCCGCTTCGAGAAGCTGAGGTGCGACCCGAAATTGAACCTGATCCCGACGTAGGTCTGAAAGCCGCTCTGCCCCTGGATGTTGTGTCCTGCCGAAGCCAGCAGATGGTAGGTGTCGTCCAGGTCGACGATCGCGCCGGCGTTGACCCAGGTGGCGCCGTCGCCGTCGGTCTCCTGCGCCGTCTGGTGGAAGACCTCCGCGCCGAGCGTCAGCCAGTCAGTGACTCGCCGCTGCAGGAGCGCGCCGAAGTACCACCAGTCGCGGTTGCCGCTGCCGGGGTTGATCCAGTAGCCGGCGCCGCCGTACGAGGTCCAGGGTCGGTCCGCGTCGCCCCAGCTCTTCTGCAACCAGATCGGCAGGAAGGCACGCACGAAGCCGCTGCCGAGGCCCTGCGCGTCATTTCCGCTCGGCAGATCGATCAGGGGATAGACGCCGATCTGCGGGAGGTCCTCCGTCTCCTGAACGAACCGGTACTTGGCCCCGAGCTCGGTGTCGCCGTAGCCGACGTGCGTCGGTCCGTGCTCGGGCGCGTCGAACGCCAAGGGGATGATCAGATGTAGCTGGAGGTTAGACGCGGCTCCGTAGTTCACGTCGACGAGCGGCGAGGAGCCCGACCACCCGTCCGGGTCGTGGCTCGCCTGCCCGGCGAGGAACACCTCCCAATGGTGCAGATCGACCGGCTCGGGGTCGTCGGTCACGAACGGCGCACCGGCGCGAGCGACGACAGCGGGCGCCATGGCCGCCGCGACGAGCCAGGCCAGCGAGAGCAGGGCTCGTCCGGCGGCACAGGCAGAGTCCATTCTCGACATCGCGCGGAGCCTAACGTCTCGGCGCTGTCGACCCGGCGGTGCTTCGTTCGACTGGCTGTGAACAACCGCGTTCGCAGAGACCGCCGTCCACAGCGTCACGCCATCGCGGCAGGTTCGATCTTCTCTGCGAGCACGAAGACGCGATCGGAGAACGTCCCAATGAAGCGCACCGTCCGAACGCGCAGCCCCGCGCCCCCGATCTCGCCCTCGATCTCCCGTCGCGAGAGATAGGGGCGTCCGTCGGTCTCGCGCTCGAGGTTGCGTCTCCCCTTCAGCGTCTCGTTCGTCTTGTACTGGACCAGCACGAATCTCCGGGACACGGCCGCGAAGCTCCGCAGGAGCGCGAGGCGCGTGGCGTGGTCGAAATAGTAGAAGAAGCGCACCGATGCGATGAGATCAGGCCGCGGCGTGACGTGCGTCTCCAGCTCGAGGGCGCGCGCGTGGATCGCGGTGCCGCGCGCCCCGAGCTCGGCCAGCCGCGCGCGCGACGCCGCCACCATGGGCTCGCTCGCGTCGACGCAGATCACCCCGAGGCCGCGCTCGTGCCAGTAGGGAAGCAGGCGTCCGGGACCCGACGGGCAGTCGCAGACCCACTCCAGCGGGCCTATGTCGTCGAGGCAGCCCGAGAGCGCGCGCCGCTCGGCGCGCTCCTTCAACCAGCGGAGCCCGACTTGCCCCCGCCGGTTCCGCAGGTAGCTCTCGGGATCGTCGAACGCTCCAATCCGCGGCAACACCTGCGGGTCTGAGGCAGGATCGGACGCGCGTCCGCGCTCCCTCGTCGGCTCGCAGTTCTGGGAAGCGAAGTCCACGGGCAGGCTCTTGATCTGACTCATCACCCCCTTCTCGCTCCAACGGATCTCATCCTCGACGAGCCGCGCCCCTGGCGGAATGAAGTCGAGCGCTGCACCGATCATCAAGCGCAGCTCCATGCGCGCGATGTTCGCGCCGATGCAGTAGTGGGTGCCGTGCCCGAAGGTCAAGACCTCCCTCGTATCCCGGCGAAGATCCAGACTGTCCGGCTCCGGGAATACCCGCGGATCCCGGTTCGCTCCCATGATGCTCAGAAGAACCAGCTGCCCCTTGTGTAGAGCTCGTCCTCGCACGTCGAAGTCTTCGAGGGCATATCGCGGGAAGACAATCAGACCGCTGTCGTAGCGAAGCAGCTCTTCCACGGCGTTCGGGAGGACGGAGCGATCGCGGCGGAGAAGGGAGAGCTGGTCCGGGTGCTGCAGCAGGGTACGCAACGCCCGTCCACAGGCCACACTCGTCGTACCCGTTCCCGCCGACACCAGGCCGCCGACCACCCGTGTGACGTCCTCGACGGTCGTGGACGTATGACCGTTGGAAGCCTTCAAGAGATCCGAGATCAAATCGCCCTGCGGTGACGCGAGGCGTTCCGTGGCCAAGACGAGGATGTAGTCTCCCATCTCCGCAGCAGCCCCCTCTGCGCGATGCCGCTTCTTCTCGGAGAGAAAGGGACGGATCGTCTCGGTGCTCAGCACTGCCAGCCGACGGAAGCGACTCTCGTCTTTATCCTTCGGGGGGACGCCCAGGATGCGCCCGATCGCCGTGGCCGATACGGGGACGGTGAACTCGCCGATCAGATCCACGCGATCCACGCGCGCGCGTAGCGGTGCGGCGAACTCCTCGACCACCTCGGCGACACAGCTCTCCAAGCGCGCGACGGCACGAGGCGTCAAGGCAGCCGATACGAGCTGCCGCCCCAGAGATTGGCCATCGGGGGTCATGGAGCGGAAGGGCATCTCCGACAGCCACCGCGCGGCCCGGGGATCGGCGGGCGCCTTGTAGCTCTGATGGATTCGCGGGTCAGCCGTCACTCGCGGGTCCGAGAACAGGCGGCGGACGTCTTCGTGCCGGGTTACGAGCCAGGCATCCAGGCCGGGGAGCCAGCTCACGGGATCATGCTCCCGCAGCTGAGCCAGGATCGGCAGCGGATCCGCAGCGCGCCCCGTGATGCTCGAGTGATCCAGCAGCGGCTCGAGACTCCTCTTCCGTGGATCAAATGTCAGAGTCACGCGCGCACGCAGTGTGCGGCGAACGCGCGACGGGTCAATCACACGAAAGTGATATCACGTGGCCCGGCGTGAAGGTTCTTCATCCATACTTGGAGCAATCGAGTGATCTACGGAACGTTCGGCGTCTTCGAGGGCGCCCGAGCGAGCACTCCGCCGAGCGGAAGGAATTGAAGGGAGCCTGAATGCGACGGCGGTCCGCGATCGCCAGGACCACGACCCTCAGGCTCTCGCTCGCGTCCGCGAGCGCGACGACCTCCGGCCCATGCCGATGCGCACGCTCGACTCCGGTTCCGTGGTGGGCTAGAAGCCGGCCGAGGAGAACCTTCGCATGTCAAACCAGAGCGTCGTCTCGTTCGCGGTCGCTGCTGCGCTGTGCGCTACGCCAGCCGCTTGCCGTGCGGCGGGAGGACTCGAGGGAGCCGCGCCCGCCACGGCGTCGAGCGCATCCTCTCCTGCGAACGCCTCGTCCTCGACCGATGAACGACTCGTCATCTTCGAGATCGAGGCCCAGTACGCCTACATCGAGACCCAGGCGCGGATGTCCTCACGAATCAACAACTTCGTTTCGGTATTCGGAGGCGGCACCCATGACACCGAAACGCTGAAGACCCACAACGTCGGCGGCCGCTTTCGGATCCTCGGCCCCAAGTTCGGAGTCGCACGGCCGTTCATCGACGTAGGGGGCGTCACGCCCCCGGCACGACACATGATCTCCGGCGGCGTCTACGGGCTCCCAGGCGTGACGCCCTCGACCCAGCCGACGATCGAGTATCAGTACGACATCGACGCTTCGCTCGGCATCGACGTGAGCATGCCCGTCGGTCCGTCCGTGCTGAGCCTGAGGCCCTTCGTCGGCTACACGTGGGACTCCTACCTCGCGAAGATCGTCTTCCAGAGTCCGCTCGCCGGGGGCTCGCACTCGGACGCCGAGGACGAGCAGACGGTCGGCAGCATCCAGTTCGGAGGGACGGTCGCGTTCCAGCCGACGGAGAGCTTCCCGATCTACGTCTTCGCGACGGGAGGCTGGCGTGACCCCGTGCAGCACGACAATCGCCACTTCACCGACCAATTCGTGAACAACTCGCTGATCGCGACCGGCGTCTACAACTACGCGGGCGGCGTGTTCTATCGCGCAGGTATCGGCGTCCGCTTCTAGCGGTTCGCACGCAGGTTGCGTGGGAGACGCAGGTGCCGGGAGGGCGTCCCGGACGGCGTCGTCACGTCGCACGGGGACGGGGGTTCGAAACACTCTTGGCATCACGCGAATCAAGGATTCGATGGATGCTGGCCGCCGGCGGGCTCGCGGCGTTCGTCCTCATGCTCGGGGTCGAGGTGGTGACCGACGACGAGCGGATCCACGTCTGGGACCTCCTGGGAGATGCCCTTCAGATGGCGCTCGTGGTTGCCACAGCCGTGGCGTGCGCGCTGCTCGCGTTTCGCATGCAAGCCCAACATGAAGAGAAGTTGATGCTGGTCCGCGACCTCGAGATCGCCAGGGCGGAAGGAGAGAAGTGGCGGCGGGAGGCGAGCCCGCACGTGGCGGGGCTGGGGATCGCGATTGAAAGGCAGTTCGAGACCTGGGGTCTCAGCGCGGCCGAGCGTGAGATCGGGCTGCTGATGCTCAAGGGCTTTTCGCACAAGGAGATCGCAGCGTTGCGCGGGACGACCGAGGCCACCGTGCGGCACCAGGCGAAGACGATCTACAACAAGGCCGGGGTCGCCAGTCGCACCGCGTTCTGCGCGTTCTTCCTCGAAGACCTCCTGCCGGCGCCCGATCGATAGGTTCGTGACGAAATCGTCACGGGAAGCGCACCGCGCTGCGCTTCGCGATGTCTCGGTGCGGCGTGTATCACGTCTGTGGTCTTGTCCCGAGATCATCCTTCGAGAGAGGATGGCTACGAGCGCTCCCACGCGGGAGCCCACGACATCCACAACACCGAAGGAGACGATGATGAAGCGATCCGGGCCGGTGCGATGGCTCACCTCGGGTACGGCCGCGGCGGTGGTACTGCTCGGCAGCGCTCTGGCGAGCGCCCCGGCGCAGGCTGGGGACTGTGACGAAGTGGCGCAGAGCCAGCTGAAGGCCTGCCAGAACAGCGCTCTGGACGACTACTGGGTCGGCATCGCCACTTGCGACAACGACGCCGCCGAGGACCCGCGAGGCCTGTGTCCCAAGGCCGCGTTCCAGGACCTCAAGGCGGCGCGGGCGAACTGTGGCGATCAGCTCGACGCGCGGCGGCAGATCTGCGCTCAGCTCGGCGGCAGCAAGTACGACCCGGTGATCAATCCCGCGAACTTCCGCACCAGCACCAACATCACCAACCCCTACTTCCCCCTGAAGCCTGGCACGACGTTCGTGTACGAAGGGAACACGGCGGCCGGTCTGGAACGCGACGAGTTCCAGGTCACGCGCAAGACTCACACCTTCAACGGGGTGAAGTGTGTCGAAGTCCACGACAAGGTCAGCGTGGACGGCGTGCTCACGGAGGACACGCTCGACTGGTTCGCCCAGGACAATGCCGGAAACGTCTGGTACTTCGGCGAGCAATCCGAGCAGATCGAAGACGGCATCGTGATCGGCATCGAGGGCTCCTGGCAGACTGGAGTCGACGGTGCGAGCCCGGGGATCGTGATGGAGGCGAAGCCGCAGGTCGGAGACAACTATCGCCAGGAGTACAAGATCAGCGACGCCGAGGACAACGCCGAGGTCATCGCTCTGGGGCAGACGATCCGCGTCAACGGCACGGTGTACCACAATGCGCTCGTGACGCATGAGTTCTCGGGCCTCGAGCCGAGCGCCAACGAGCGGAAGTTCTACGTGCCGAACGTCGGCAACGTGCTCGTCATCGACGACGAGACCGGAGATCGATCGGAGCTGGTGAGCGTCACGACGCGGTGATTCGGTCCGTTGGGCTCAGCGCGACGCGCGCAAGGCGGCTTCCCGCGGACGTGCATGCCTGGCTCGTACGCGGGGGGTCTGAAGCAAGCCAGGATGGCTTCCGGTGAGGCTGCCGCCCGGAGCGCTGGGCCGTCGCGCAGCTCAACGCGCTCGCGTCCGTTGCCAAGCGGTGCGGCGCCGCGATTCACCCGAGGCTAATGCTGCTGCCGTACGATGCGCCGCATGCAGACTCTGAACCTTCTAGTGGTTTCCCTCGTCGTGGTCCTTCTTGGCTCCCCGGCTTCGCGCGCCGCCGACGGCAAGAAGGAAAGCCTGACTCCGGCTGCGGAATGTCCCACCGAAGTCAGGGACGCGGTTGCGAAGCGATTCCCCGACTGCACGATCGATAAGTGCCAGACGCACCACGAGCACGGCAAGGATCTCGTCGATGTCAAGCTGACACGCAAGGGCGGGTCGCGCCTCGAGGTCGATCTCACGCCCGTTGGACAGATCCTGCAGACCGAAGAGCGGATCGGGATCGACAAGGTCCCGGCCGAGGTGATTGCGTCGTTCGCCGCGAAGTATCCAAAGGCGAAGACGACGGGCGCCGAGAAGCAATCGGCGGAAGAGACGACGAGCTACGAGATCGGGTTCACCATCGATGGAGCGAAGAGGGAAGCAACATTCACCGAGGGCGGTAGGTTCGTCGAGGAAGAATAGTCGTTGCATGGATCGCGCAAGAGCACGCGATGAGGGGTCGTGTGGGAGGCTCGATGGATTCGCGCTTGGGACTCCGACGCCTTCGTTTCACCGTCGTGGTCGCAGCCTGCACGGTCGTAGCGGTGGCGGCCGTGGTCGCCGAGGTGGTGCTCGCACCGGCGACTCGCATCTCCGAGAGCCCCGCGGTCCGCGTCACGCTGCTTGCCGTCGGCGACACGGGGAGAGAGGCGCGCTGGATCGAGGCTCTGGACGGCCAGAGCGTCGTGGCGCGGGGGCTCGACTGGGCCGATGAACAGTCGCCCGCGGACGCGCTCGTCCTGCTCGGAGACAACTTCTACTGGAACGGTCTCGAGCGTGGAACCGCCGTGCAGCGCATCCGGGAGAACGTCGTGCGGCCCTACTGCCGCTTCGTCTCTCTCGAGGGCCCGCTCTCGTCTTCCGTCGCACCGGGGTGCGAGCGTCCCGCGTCGCTGCGCCATCCCATCCCGATCTACGCGGTGCTCGGGAACCATGACCACGCCAGCGACGAGAGCCCCGACCTCGAATCGACGATGCTCTCCTCGTACGTGAGCAACTGGGTGCTGCCCCACGAGGTGGCGCGGGCGATCAACCTCCAAGGTGGCGTGAGCCTCGTGCTCGTCGACTCCAGCCGGCTGCTGGCGAGCCCGCCGGGCGAGCTCGTCGCCGCGCTCCGCGAAGCCACGGGGCCCTGGCGGATTCTCGTCGCCCATCATCCCCCCGGTACCAGCGACGATCAGAACGGAATCTACGCACAGCGCCTTCGCGACGCGATCGCCGAGGCCGGGAAGCCGGTGCAGCTCGTGCTCGCCGGTCACGAGCACAACCTCCAGCTGATCGAGCTCTCGCTCGGAGCTCCTGCGCTTGTTGTGGTCGCGGGATCCGGCTCCGACACGTTCCCGATCATCACCCAGAGCGCCGGCCGGCGCTTCGGGAAGGACGCGCTGGGCTTTGCGCGCGTGCAGCTGGTCGGTCGCGGCGAGGCCGAGAGACTCGTCGTCACTCTCTACGAGACTCCGCGCTGGCGCTCGGCGATCGGGGGATCGCCGATCGAGCGCGCGCGATGGTCGATCGACGCGCGCGGGGAAGTGCGGGACGAAGGAAAGGGCGACGCAGCTGTGTCGCTCTCCCACGGGCCTCGTAGCGACGCTCCGACGTGATTTCTACGGCGGGATGGAGTGTCCGATTTGGACCTCCGCTGCCACACGAGCCTCGTCGCCGGGCGAGCCGGCCGTCTCAATGTCGCAACCAACGTCCTCGCGATCACTCAGCCGCACAATCAGCGATCAGGCGTCTCTCTAGGCTGAGGCGCGGCTCGCCTCGCCGGCCGAGCAGATTTTCATCGGGCATTTTCTGTACGAGTACTCGACACGCAAGCCGAAGCCGCAACGGGAGCCCGCAGCGGAGGCGGGTACTCGTCGGGTCGAATCAGTTCCCCAGTCCGGGTCCCTGGCTAGAGCCGCTTCGTTTAGTCATACCGGCGGCGAGCTGCGAGAAGCTGTCCTTTCCGAAATCTCGATCAGCCGCGTAAGCGTTGACGTTCTTCTAGTTGCGCCCCGTGGGCCGATGCTTGCCCTGGGACTCTTCGGAGCCGGCTACGCCGCCCAACTCCATTCAGGCTGCAGCCGCGTGAACCCTAGAGTCGGCAATCGTACGGAGCGCCCCCCGGCTAACGGCCCCCGCGGCCCGCTTGATTTCCCCGCACATGGGGGGTGTTGCTCGGAGCTTTTGACGTAGCGCTCAGAGCCTTTTGACGTAGCGCTCATTCCCGGACGTAGAATCTCCGCTTGAAAGCACTATCCGCGCGTGTGCTTGGGATCGTGACCCCTCCTCGGTAACGCGGGGTTCAAATCGCGCTGGGGGTGCCAGTACTAGCGAGCGCTCTTCTCGACGTGAAAGTCGCTGAGGTCGATGGAGATCAGGAGCAGGTCGCGGATGGCTTTCGACCCGGGGCCCCGCGGATACGCTCGGCGTTTGGACGGAAACCGAAATCCGTCGGCCTCGACGATGTCGTGCACGTATTGCGCGATCGGAACCCCGCCGCCGATCTCCAGCCGATAGTCATGACGCCGTAAGAGATGGTCCGGCCCGAAATAGAACTCCTGGTCGGTGCTGTGGCTCGCGAAGCCCAGAGGAAACCGAACGCGAAGACCGCGCCAAATCTCGGAGCCCTCCGTCCAAGGCTCGATTTCCGTCACCTCGAAACCCGGCATCGCCATGAAGAACGGCGTCGTGAGGTAGGTCCATCGCGCGTAGCCATTGAAATACGCCACTTGCATGATGTCCCAAGCCGTCGTCAACGTGTGGCCGGCGAAGGACTCCCTGGGATTGCGTCGCTCCTCGACGATCTCGGCGTTCTTGCCCTCGATCACCACACGGTCGGGAGTGAACCTCATGCGCCAGTCGGGCCGGCGATAGCCGTCGATGCGCAGGGTCTCCTCGTGGATCGTCGCGACGCCCTCCGTGGGGTGCGGCGTGACATCGAGTCCCTTCAAGGGTAGAAGCCCGCCGCTGGAGGAGAAGGTGGCGCGAACGGTGTCGAACGACCTCCAGTGCTCGATCCCGCCGTGCGCTTGCAGTACCAAGTTCAAGAGCTCGGTCATGGGTCCCCCCATTTGTCTGTGCCAACGCCAGTCGCGGCGGACCTTACGATCGACGACCGCCGAACCGCTCCGCGTTAAGCGACACAAATTCGCGGACACTGATCGCTGGCCGGCCGGTCACCCGCTCCACGCCGTCCGCCAGCCGGTCATACCGACCCGCCCGGTGCAACTCGCCCATCGCCACGAGATGCCGGGTGAGGTGCTCCGGCAACCCCCAGTTCTTGAGCTCGCGTTCCCAATCCTCGGCGGGGATGTCGAAGTACGTGATCTCACGGTTGAGCGCGTCCGAGAACTCCCGCGCGACCCCGTGCATGTCCTGTGACCGCGGACCGGTGAGTTCGTATATCCGACCCAGATGCGGCCCGGGGTCGGCGAGAACGGTAGCGACTACCCGGGCGGCATCAGCCGCCGCAACCGGAGAGGTCTTGCCCCGTCCGAACGGCACCTCGATGCGGCCTCGGTCGCGCACGGTAGTAGCGGCCAGCTGGAAAAAACTGTCCAGGAACATCGTGGGTCGGATGGTGACGACCGGCAGGCCGGACCACGCGAGCGCCTGCTCACTGAGCCAGTGCTGCCGCTGCTGGCCGCTTGAGGTGGTTTTCTGAATGCTCATCTCGGAGACGGTCATCTGCGAGATGTTGATCACGGCGTCGACCCCGACTTCCCGGGCGGCCACCGCCATGGTGATCGTCGCTTCCAGGTACCCGGCAGAGACGGACATGGCGAAGTAGACTCGCCGACAGCCGCTGATGACCCGATAGACGTCGGCCGGTTCTAGTAGGTCTCCGACCACCACCTCCGCCCCGACGGTCCGTAAAGCTGCCGCCCGGTCGTCTTCACGGCGCACCATGGCGCGAACCGGGAGCCCGCGATCGAGGAGCAGGCCGCACACCGTTCGCCCCACCGCACCGACTTGACCGGCTGCCCCGGTTACGAGGATCGGTCCGCGATCGGCCATTTGAGATTCCTTTCACCTAACGACTCGGCGGTTCAGCGGCGCGCCGCGTCCGCTGACACCGGCAGGCAGATCGCGACCGCCGACCTTCATCCCCGCATTGCTATTTTCAAGTCAGGCTAACTGCGCGAGAACCCAATACACGGAAAGGTCCTATGTCTTCCAGTGTTCAAGCGGCTTCGAGCGTAGGCCGCATCGCCCTCGCTGGCGCCACCGGGCGCATCGGTTCTGCATTGGCCGCCGGTCTGGTCCCGGAACCGGTCAGCGTCGTGGCATTGACCAGGGACCCCAAGACCGCACGTCTGCCGGACACAACGGCAGTCGTCGCCGTGGACTTTGACCAGCCCGGCTCGCTCGAGTCCGCCTTGCGAGGTGCAAAGCGTCTCTTCATCGCGCATGGCACGTCGCCTCGCCAGGTCAGCAACGAGGTCGCTTTGATAGACGCTGCGGTCAAGACCGGTGTTGAACACGTCGTTAAGGTGTCTTCGATGGGGCCGCCTTCGACGCTGAACCCGTTCGCTTGGCACATGGCGATCGAGGCACATTTGGCGAAGCAGCCCATTGGGTACACCGTCCTCCGGCCGTCGGCATTTTTCGATGTCCTGCGCCGGGCGGGGTCTCAGGTGTCAGCCGGAAGCTGGGGTGGGGCCGCAGGCGATGGGCTGGTCAACTTTATTGATACGCGAGATGTGGCGGATGTGGCGCGCGCCGCATTGTTGGCCGAGATCGAGCCGGGCACCCAGCGTGTACACCATCTAACCGGGCTCCGGGGTTGGTCGATGCCGCAGATCGCGGACGAGCTGTCGCGTCTTCTCGGCCGGAAGGTCATCTACGAGCATCGCACCACTGCAGCACAAAGAGAGCATCTGCTGAGATCTGGCCTCAACGGGTTTGTTGCCGATCTCCTGCTAGACCTAGACAAGGTCTTCCGCGCCTCGGCACTAGCCGAGACGACGTCTACCGTTCAGGAACTGACCGGACACGCGCCATGCTCTGTACCGGATTGGCTCACAGAAAACCTCGAGGAGTTCAGAAAATCCGAGCGGGTCAGGGCGTGACGTAGCAATCGCCAGACTCTTTAGTGAACGCATAGGAGGGATAAACGAAGATCTTGCCGGGAGGTCGCCGGCATAGGGTTCTTCAAAAAGGAGGCATTATGAAGCTCACAGGAAAGAAGGCTCTTATCACCGGCGGTAACAGTGGCATCGGTCTGGCTACAGCCCGCCTTTTCATTGCTGAAGGCGCACAGGTCGCCATTACCGGTCGCGACCAGAAGACGCTCGATGAAGCGGTGGCAGAACTCGGACCACACGCTCGTGGCTACCGTGCAGACATCACTGTTGCGGAAGACCGCGAGCGGGTCTTCGCAGCCCTGGCCAAAGATTTCGGGAAACTCGACATTGTGTTTGCCAACGCCGGCATCTCCGGCCGGACGCCTACCGGCTCGACCGACGAGACTATTTTCGAGAAGGTGATCCACACCGACCTTAACGGCGCTTTCTTTACCGTGAATTCAGCGGCGCCTCTGCTGAACGACAACAGCAGCATCATCTTTAATGGATCGGTGCACAACTATCTGGGCCAACCGGGTCTGGCCGCATACGCAGCCGCAAAGGGTGGTCTCGTGTCGATGGCGCGAGCGATCGCCGCAGACCTGGCACCGCGCAACATCCGTGTGAATGTCGTCGCACCGGGCGCGATTGAGACTCCTCTTTGGAAGCGCGGACCCCGCGCCGCTATGTCCACAGACGAGTCCGCCAAAGAAGCGAAGTTCTTCTCGGCTGTAGTTCCGCTGGGCCGTTGGGGTGAGCCGGAAGAACTTGCAAAAGCCGTGCTGTTCCTTGCCTCGGAGGATTCCTCATACGTCAACGCGGTCGAGTTGGTGGTGGACGGCGGATTGACGGGTGCTCCCTTCGGGGCGCCCAGCCTTCGCGGCTGACGCCGGAGTGTGCGGGTCCGTTCCCAGTTCTTGGCCCACTAGCAACGGCGGGCGCTGCCGATGTCATCGGGCACGCTCTTTGCTCTGATCCCTCACCAGCTGAGCCTGCATGGCAAGCCTCCAGCCGGCGATACGACGACCTCGGCAACAGAGCGCGCAGAGGGAAGGCACCATGACGACAACCAAGTATCGAACGCTCGAGCTCGAGGGCTTCGATCTCTTCTATCGTGAGGCGGGCGCGCCGAACGCTCCGAAGCTGCTCCTGCTCCATGGTTTTCCGAGCGCCGGCCACATGTTTCGTGATCTCATCCCACTCCTGGCCGATCGCTTTCACATCATCGCTCCCGACCTGCCGGGCTTCGGAAGGTCCGACATGCCTGGCCGCGGCTGCACGTTCGACCGGATCGCGGAGACGATCGACCGCTTCACGGAGGCGGTTGGTTTCGACCGCTATGCCGTCTACGTGTTCGACTACGGCGCGCCGACCGGATTCCGGCTCGCAGTGAAGCATCCGGAGCGGATCACGGCGATCGTTTCGCAGAACGGGAACGCCTACGAGGAAGGACTGAGCGACGGCTGGAACCCGATCCGGGCCTATTGGGAGGATGCGTCGCAGACGAAACGCGATGCGCTCCGCGTCTTCCTGGCGCCCGAGACGACCGTGTGGCAGTACACGCACGGCGTCCCCGACGCGACCGCGGTTTCCCCAGACGGCTACTCGCTCGACAACTTCTACCTGGCCCGGCCCGGTGCGGATGAGCTCCAGCTCGACCTGTTGGGCGACTACAAGAGCAACGTCGCGCTGTACCCCACCTTCCAGAAGTATTTCCGGACCCACAGGCCCCCCCTTCTCGCAGTGTGGGGCAAGAACGATCCGTTCTTCCTGCCGCCGGGTGCAGAGGCGTTCAAGCGCGATCTCCCAGATGCGATCGTGCGCTTCTTCGACACCGGACACTTCGCGCTGGAGACGCATGCCGCGGAGATTGCGCAAGCGATACGTGACTTCTACCCGCTGATCGCGCGATCCAGGGCCCGAGCCCCGAAGGGCGAGCGCGTGGGCCGCTGATCAATTCGGGAGGTGCCATGCGTGCCATCGTTCTCGAGAAGTTCGGTGGGCTGGACAGCCTGGCCTACAAGGAAATTCCAGAGCCCGAGCCGAAGGCCGGTGATGTGGTCATCCAGATCAAGGCGTTCGGGATCAACCACGCCGAGATGCACATGCGTCGCGGCGAGTGGGCCGAAGCCGCGGAGGTGAGCGGCATCGAGTGCGGATGGTCCGTGCGGGGCGCAACCCCGCCGGGACCAAGTCCTGGATGTAGTGCTTCGGGCTGACGAGCGCGAGATGGCGGTCTACACCGCTCGGCGCGTAGTTGAACGAGTACCTTGGCTCGCCCGTCGCTCCGAGCACGGGTGAGCGAGAGACATACGAAGGCGTCGGCATCTTTTTGGGGCTGGTCACGCAGCGAGCGGGAAGTCCGCAGCGAATGCCAGCGGCCGGATTCGGTACGGCCAAATCGCCCCCCCGCTACCAAACATGCGAGTCGCCGTGGGGTCCCCTCCTGCGGCGACTCGTTCCGTTTCCAGGGACAGCTCGAAGAGGCCCTCCACCTGGAACCCACGCTCGGGGTGGGCAGCGACCGTCATCCGCCGATTCCCGAGGAGCGCCCGGAAGGCGCCTCGGCGGTCGGCGTCGGACCCGTCGAACGCCACCTGCATCTGCTTGACCCGCTCCAGGACCACCGAGCGGACGAGCTCGGGGTCGAAGTCGCAATCGGTCTCGCCAAGCCTCGGTAAGATCTGCGCCCGCTCGATCTGCAGCTCGCGATAGAGCTCAGCCGCGGCATCGACGCGACCCGTCTTCGCAGCAAAACGGGCGAGGTTCGCGAGCTCCTGGTCGATCTCTCGGAGCCGTGCGCGGTCGGCGCTCGGGTCGTCGCGCCGGATCTCCGCGGCGACGAGCTCCATGGCTCGCTCCGCGGCATAGAGCACGAGCTCCGGGACAAGGATGCGGTCCCGAACGGCGCCGAGAACGCGCTCCTCGAGCCTGAGGCGAGCCACGCGAAGGTCGCTCTGACAGACCTCGGCTCCGCGGTCGCGATGCCACCCGCAGCCGTAGGTCTCCGCACGGCTCAGGGCGTGGAAGCTCCCGCCGCAGTGCGCGCAGGCGAGGAAGCCGGACAGAAGGTGTCGAGTGCGGACGCGATGCCCCGTCCCCGGGCGCGTCCTCATGAGCCCGCCGCCAGGGCTCCATTCGTAGGCGAGAGTCTTTGCTCGACGGACCTCCTGCGCCCGCTCCCAAAGCTCCACGTCGACAATGGTAAGCTCGGGTTGCGATGAGCGGAGCCATTCGCTCTCCGGGCGCTCGAAGCGCCGGCGCCTTCCCGACTCGTGGTCCTTGATCCACTCCGAGCGGTTCCAGACGTACTCGCCCCGATAGATCGGATTCTGCAGCAGCGCGTGCAGTGCAGACGGCGCCCAGCCCCGGCCCCGCGGCGATGCGACGCGCTCTGCGTTCAAGCGGTGGGCGATGGTGCGAAGACCCTCCCCACTCGCGTAGAGCTCGAAGATCCTGCGGACAACTCGGCCCTCTGGCTCATGAATCTGGAGCCGGTACCCCGACGGAATGCTGCGGCCGTGAACATCCACCTTGCCGCTCGGGATCTCCGCCGTCCGGTAGCCGTAGGGCGTACCGCCCGCGGCGAGGCCGCGCTCGGCCCTGCCCCGCATCCCGCGGTGGGTGTCGGCCTTGAGCTTCTCGAGATACTCGGCGGCGATGAGCCCTTCGACGCGGGAGCCGAGGTCGTGGATCGAGCGGCCCGTGTTCACGCCGTAGGCGCTCTTCTTCGCCGCCTTCAGGCGGTTCCGGACCCAGCCCAGGTCCTCTTCGTTCCGCGCGAGCCGAGAGAAGTCCCAACACAGAAGGACGTCCCATTCGGCGATGCGCGCCATCAGTTCGAGAAACTGGGGCCGCTCGTGCCGAGAGGCGCCAGAGATCCCTGCGTCTCGGACGACGAGCTCATCGGCGACCGCCCAGCCACGCGCCTGAGCGAACTCGCGGCAGCGGGCGATCTGATCGGCCGGCGAGTCGGTCGACTGCTTGTCCGTGGACATGCGCGCGTAGATTGCGACGCGCAGCGCTGCACTACCCCCCGTCGTCATCCTTCGCATCCCCCCTGCTCTCCTCGGGCTTCCCGGAGAGGGTGCCCCAACGACCGGCTCGAATCTCGCGAAGAATGCTCGCCGCGACGGCAGCCGCCAAGTGGTCGGCGAACACCCGGACGTTCGGCGGGAGATCCTGGACGCGCGCTCGGTTGCCCCTTCGCTTGGGCGATTCTGAGCGCTCCGCCATCGACCTACTCCCGCATCGCAGATCTGCGGCCAGCGGAGCACCTGCGCGTTCTGCGGGGCCACTGCAATCCGGACTCGATCCGCGTCGGATTGCAATCTCGGTGGAGTCGGGGGATACGGTCAGGGGACGAGTCGAAGAAGAGATGTCGATCGGTCATGCGCGTCACCGCCTGAACAGCTTCAGCGGCGCGGAGCGTATGAACTCGCGGAAGTGTCAACAACGGAAAACTGAGGGAAAGGGCCGAGAACCGCGGAGAGCGTTCTCTGTCGCAGCGGTGCGTAGGATGGAGCAGCGCTCTCTGGATGGAGCGGCGGAGAGGTTCGCCCGAGCCACCTCTCGGCTCTTCACCGAGGACCCCGCGCGCGACCTCCGCGCAGCAGGCGTCGCCGCGTGCCCTCTCCCGCGATCCAGCTCGCGGCCGTCTTCGAGCCGCCCATGCAACGCGTCGTCCGTCGTGCTCGTACGCCTTGACCGTGCGCGCTCGCGCGAAGACCCGGCGTCCCGGGTCGAGGTGTCGGACCGTCGTCGAGATCGTCGTGAGGTTGCGCCCGTGGCGCGGGCGGCGTAGCGGCCACATGCCTCCTCGTGCGCGTACGGAACGAGGGTCCCGCGATCGCTCGCCCACGGCGTCTCGGGAGCTCCGCTCGATCGATTTCCGAGGTGCGAGGCGCTCGATCTCCGCGAAGTTGAGCGTCGCCCGCAGGCGCGGGGCTTCATCCTCGCCTCGACCGTCCGCTCGAGCTCGTCGAGGGGTCGGGCTTGCGCGGGCTCCGGACTCGCTCGCGGCGGCCCGGCCCGGCCCGGCTCGAGAAGCGCGCGTCGCCGCTCAGCTCAGCGCGCGAGCGCACCGGAAAGGCGAGTGCACCGGCATCCGGGAAGGGTCGCGAGACGAGCACTACGTCGCGCAGCGTGCGGATCGCCTCGAGGTCGAGCACGGTCACGCCGACGGGCTCAGCCTCGATCCCCTCGAGGTGACCCTGCCGGATCGCTTGAGTCCGCGTCTGCCCTCCCCTTCGGCGAACTCGAGGCGCACCCCACGCAGGCTGACGACCCCGCCCGCCTCGAGCCCTTCGCGGCTTCGCCGAGCGCCGAGCGCGGCGCTCTCGGGCACCACGTGCACCCGCCCTTCGAACCCCTCGGCGATCCAATGTCCGCTGGCTTCTTCCTCGGGTCTCAAGACGCCCACGAAGCGTTCCAGGATAGTGGGTGCCAAGTCATCTCCGAGCGCCGGCCGAAGCGCCGCGGAGAGCTCGAAGGTCACGCTGCGCACGCGCCGCGCGAGCCCCCGGGTCCGGCGGAAGGCCCAGTCGTCGGAGGAGGAGCAGACGGCTGTTCTCGAGCGGCCGCAGCAGCAGGGATCGGACCTTCGAACGAGACCCGCCGCGCTGCATCTGCCCGCGCTTCGAGCCTGCCTTCGAACCCGGTGTACCGCCCTGTCACGACGGCGTGCTCGCGCTCCTGTCGCAGGTCGTGCTCGCTGCGCAGGCCGAGCTCGCGGGTGGCCAGTGCCTGACTCCACGCACAGGGCTTCCCGGCCTCGAGGACCGTGCCTTGGCGCGCGCGACGGACGAGGCCGACAGCGCGAGCTGTCACGCTCGGAGAGATGCGATGGAGAGAGGAACAGGGAGGCTTCGGAGCGCGCGATCGGAACGCAAGATTAAGTAGCCGTAGTCTTCGCGCGCTTTCGGTCGTGATTCCGAGGATGTCCAACCGGAGGTTTCGACGCGCGCGCGCCCTTCCGCCGGAGGGTGAACGAGATCCCAAGCGAGGCCGAGGTGTTGCAGCCGGATTCCAGCGGACGAGAAGGCGCCCGCCGTGCCGCCCCCCGTAAGCGCTTCGCGAGCCTGCGTCGCTGAGCGGTGTTCCTTCAGCGTGTTCCGACGCCAAGTCAGCATGACGACTGAAAATTCGCGCGGACCCTGCGTCGCGAAACCGCCTGGATGCAAGAACTCCGCCGCGAAGTGCGGGTTGCGCCAGCGGAATCGACGCAATCGGGCGTCGTTATCTTGCCGGCTATGTAGTTCCTCCATCGCCGGACCGCGCAGCGGCGATGAAACTCGGGTGCATCGCACGGGCAGGGAGCGCCGCTGCGCGATCGAGCCGGAAGTCTCGAGAGCGAGTGAGGAGCCTCGTCGATGTCCATGGGATCACGCAAGCCGACTTGCGTGAAGGTCCTCTCCCCGGTCCCCTCCCGGATTCCGGTCCCGAGGATGCGGGAGCCGTAGAGGGGTGGGCGGCCTTCGTCGACGCTTCGCCCAACGACGTCGGCGCCTGACCCCGAGCTCACCGCCCGCGCCGCCCGCACCCGGCCGGCGGGGCCGACCGAGTGGCTGCCGAGAGCTCCGCACGGCAGCGGTGTACCTCGCCCATCGCTCCCAGAGGTCCCCGCGGTCCGATAGCGGCCGCGGCCCGCTTGATTCCCGCGCATCCGGGGCGTTGGCCTCTCGAGGCCGTTTCTCACCAGCGGAAGTGGACGTAAAGCTACTCACCAAGCGCTGCCGAGAACGCAGCCTAAAATCCCTATGCCCTTCGACGCGGTCGCCGCGCTCCACTGCTTCCAATTCTGGGCCGATCCGCTCGCCAGCGCGCTCGAGATAGCACGGGAACGGAAGCCTCGTGCTGATCCTCCGCGAGCATTCCCGCGGTCGCGCGCCCGCATGGTTGCCGAACCCGATCAGCCGCTCCGCGAAGGAGGTCGAGGGAGCGCGCACGTGCCTGATCGGGCCGGCCTTCGCGTCGCAAGCGACGCCGCGCGCCCACACGCCGGGCTGTTCGCAACCAAGCCCGCTTCGTGACTTGCTTGGCAGGTCCAGGATCGCAATGGAAACGCCACGGAGAGCCTCTCGATTCGTCACTCCTCGTTGACATGGGTTGGAGATCCTCGCCCCGCTTCAACCCTCAACCAGGAGAAAGCATCATGAAGCGACTTGGACTCGTGGCGGCAGTGGCGATCGCCGGGATCTCGGCGACGGCCAGCGCGAACGGCGGCAGCCGGGGGATCGACTTCGGCGCCTGGGTGCAGCTCCAGCTGCGCGCGCTCTCGCTTCCACTCTTCGGCCTGATCCAGCCCGTGCGCGACTCTTCGACCGAGAGCATCGACGCTGCGACCGCGAACGCGGACCCGACGGCGCTCGTCACCGTGGCGAAGGGGCTGCGGGTGAGCGTCGTCACGGCGGCGGCGAACGCCGGTCCCAACATCGACATGATGACGACCTGGCCCGACGCCAAACATCCGACGCACCTCATCGCGTGCAACGAGGAAGGGGCAGCCCAGCCGGGCGTGCAACGCATCCGGCTCTCGGACGGTCTCGTGGAGACGATCCTCACGGGCACGGCCGCTTGCGACCCGGTGCGCTCGACGCCGTGGGGAACGGTGATCGTCGGTGAGGAGAACGGGAACACGGGCCAGGTGATCGAGATCGCGAAGCCGCTCGAGACCACCGCCGTGCTCTTCGATCGCGCCTCGGGCGCCGCCTCGAACGGCCCGGGCGGTGTGGGCGCGGAGAACGTGGTCGCGCGCCGCGCACTGGGGCGGCTCGCGTTCGAAGGAATGGCCCTCTATCCGAGCGGCGTTCTGTACTACGGGGACGAGAACCGTCCGTTCCAGGGGACGCCCGGCGGCGCGTACTTCAAGTTCGTCCCGACCCACCCGTGGGTGGCGAGCGCGCCGATCAGCGACCTCTCGCAGTCGCCGCTGGCCGACGGCAAGATCTACGGGCTGCGCCTCGGCAAGCGCTCCGGGAACACGGACTATGGTCAGGGCACGAACACCGGGCTCGGCACCTGGGTCGAGATCACGCCTTCCTTCGATGCGGATCTCCGGGCTGCCGCGGCGGCGCTGAAGCTCACCGGGTACTACCGCCCCGAGGACCTGGACATCGACCGCGCCGTCGAGGCTTCGGGCCGCGTCCGCTTCTGCGGCAACAACACCGGGAACGAGAGTCAGGACCAGGCCTTCGGCGAGACCGTCTGCATCACCGACGGAACCCTCGCCGAGTCGCTCGCCAACACGGCGACCCCGGAGCTCGAGCTCCTCGTGGTCGGCACTCCGGACTTCGCGATGATGGACAACATCGCATATCAGCCGGGCCGGGGGAATTGGATCATCCAGGAAGACGGCGACGGCCCCGAGGTCGGACGGAACAACGACATCTTCTCCTGCCTCGAGGACGGCGACGACGACGACCTGCTGAGCGACGGATGCGTCCGAGTCCTCACGATCAACGACCTGACGGCGGAGACCACCGGAGGAATCTTCGACGCCACAGGAGCCCGCTACTGGGTCAGCGTCCAGCACAACGTGACGGGCCACGGCGTGGTCCTGCAGATCACGGGCTGGAGGTAGCGCCGAGACGGTCGAGCCGACCGCCGGGAGGCCATGCAGCGGCCGCCCGTACGCGCGATACGCTTGCGCTGCTCGGCCATGAACGCGAGGCTCCAGCGATCCGCCTGGCAGTGAAGGACGAGGAATTGCGAGTTCGCCGGCGACGGCGTGCGGGTGTTCCGGCTCGGTAGCGCGGCACAGTGATCCGGGGGCTGCGGATCCCATATGTCCTCCGATATCGGCGATGCCCGACACGCCGGCCGAGACCCACGGCCTGTCCGGTGGGCTCGGTGCCCCCGACGGACGGCCGGAGGGTCCCGTGAAGTCCCCCCTGTACCAGCCGCTCTCGGCGCAGGACGCCTCGTTCCTGTTCTTCGAGAACCGCGCCACCCACATGCACGTGGCGGCGCTCGCGATCTTCGAGGTGGGCCCGCTGCGCGCCCCGACGGGCGGCGTCGATGCGGCGCGGCTCGCCCGGTACGGCGCGTCGCAGCTCGGGAAGCTCCCGCGCTACCGCCAGAAGCTGGCGTTCGCGCCGCTCTCCGGACGGCCGGTGTGGGTCGACGACCCGCACTTCGACCTCGACTACCATTTGCGCCACACCGCGCTGCCTCCGCCCGGCAGCGAGGCGGACCTGAAGCGCCTGGTCGCGCTGGTGCTGTCGCAGCCGCTCGATCGTGATCGGCCACTGTGGGAGATGTGGCTCGTCGAGGGGCTCGAGCGCGACCGCTTCGCCCTGCTGATCAAGGTGCACCACTGCATGATGGACGGCATCTCGGGTGCGAACCTCTTGACGACGCTATTCCGCGCCGAGCCGGACACCTCGATCCCGGAGGCCGGTGCGTGGCTCCCGCGCGAGGCGCCCTCGCCGCTGCGGCTCGTGCTCGAGGAGGCGATCGACAGGGCGAGCACGCCGCTCGCGCTAGCGAGCGCCGCTGCGGGCGCGCTGCGCGCTCCCGCGCGGACGCTGCGCCGCTCGCGAGAACGCATTGCTTCGGTGTCGGAAGCACTGCGCACCGCCTTGCACCTGCCGTCCGCCACGCTACTAGAGCGGCCGATCGGGCCGCACCGGCGCGTGGAGTGGCGGGTGTTCGAGCTCGCAGAGATCAAGGCGCTGGACCAGCAGCTCGGCGGCAAGGTGAACGACGTGGTGCTCGCGATCGTAACCGGCGCCATGCGGCGGTTCCTCGCGCGCCAAGGCGAGCCCCTCGAGAAGATCGACTACCGGGTGGTGGTACCGGTGAACATGCGCTCGCCGTCGGGAGAGCCGGGCGTCGCGAACCGGGATTCCGCGTTCTTCTTGTCGCTCCCCGTCTCGGAGTCGGACCCGCTCGCGCGCTTCCAGACAGTGCGCACCGAGACCGCACGGCTCAAGAACTCGCACGCCGCCGAAGGCATCGACTTCCTGGGGCAGCTCGTCGACCGCGCACGCTCCACCTGGCTCACCGGCCTCTTCGCCAGGCTCGCGCTGCGCGTGCAACCCTACAACCAGATCGTGAGCAACGTGCCGGGGCCGCAGTTCCCGCTGTACGTGCTGGGCGCGCGCCTGCTCGAGCTCTACCCGATGCCGCCGCTGTTCGAGCGGCAGGCCCTCGGCACGGCGGTGATGAGCTACGACGGTCGGCTGTGCTGGTGCATTCTGGCCGACCGTGACGTGGTGCCCGATCTGGCTGCGCTGGCGGACGACGTGGATGCGGCCTTCGACGAGCTCCGCGGCGCGGCGGGTCGGGCGGGCTTGCCAAGAACATTCGGGAGGGGCGCCGGTGCTCCTTGAACGCGAGAAGGCGTCGACGGCGCTACGCGCCCTCGTCGCGCTCCTGCTGGCCGGGCCCGGTGCGGCACACGCCATCGACGCCAAGACCGTGCTCGACGCACTCCGCTTTCCCGGCGACACCTGGACGCGGGTGGAGGCCGGTGGGTTCGTGGAAGTCGCGCTCCCGGTGCTCTCCGACCGCGACCTCAACATCGGCATCGCGTTTCTCGTCGCAAAGCAATCTCCTGCGGCGCTCGCGCGGACCGTGCGCAGGGAGAAGCGAGTACTCCATGCCGATCCCAACGTGATCGCGTACGGCGACTTCAAGGGGGAGGGGACGGCGGGTGAGCTCGACGGGTTCAGGTTGACGCCTGCGCAGCTGAAGGCGTTCATCCATGCCGCACCCGGCGACGATATCAACCTGTCCCCCGACGAGATCGCCGCGCTGCACGCCGCCGGCGGCGACGCGCACGCGGTCGAGGACGCGGTCCATGCGCTCCTCCTCGCGCGCTATCGCGCGTATCACTCGCGGGGTCTCGCCGGTATCGCGCCGTACGCCCGAGCGGGATTCGCGATCAGCGCGAGCGACGACCTGGCCGCGGTCAACGGCGGCGCGCGCGCGACCCAGATTCTCTCGACGAAGCTCTACGATCTGTTGGACCACTATCCCGATGATCTACCGCCAGACTTCGAGGAGAATCTCTACTGGGTGCAGTTCCGGGCGCATGGCGCGGACACCGTCGCCCTGGAGCACGTCTTCAATGCGACGTTCGACGAAACGGCGGTGCTCGTGCAGCGCCAGTACTACGTGAGCGCCGGCTACAACGCCGAGCAGGCGATCGCCGGCTTCCTGCCGGCCGACGGCGGGACACTCGTGATCTACACCAACCATGCGTCGACCGATCAGGTCGCGGGGTTCGGCGGCGACGCCAAGCGCACGATCGGGCGCACGTTCATGGCTCGGCAGCTGGAGATGGTCTTCGAGACGACTCGTGCCGGCCTTGGCCGGTAGCAGCGGATCTAGAGAGGGCGCGCAGCGTCATCGTCGAGGGCTGCGCGAAGTCTTCTGACCGCCGTGTTGAGGCCGTGCTGGAAGTCGACGAATGTGCCCGTAGGCCACAAGCGGGCTCGAATGTCTTCCCGGGAAACGAACGAGCCCGAGTGTTCGATCGGGACTACCAGCAAGCGAAAGGGCAAGGCCTGCAGCTCGACCTTGGTCCCATCTCGGTAAAGTTCGGTCGCATCCACATCACGGGGTCAACTTTGGCCTGCCCCACCTGATGGGCGGGCGCATGCGATCCGTCGTCTCCTGGTCGCGCCTCTTCGTCGATCAGGAAGTCCTGCTCGCCTTCAGCACGGATCATGAGAAACCGCTCTGTGTATACCCCGTCGTCGGGCCGCGGTTTCGGGCGGAAAGTGATCGGTTCAAACTGATCTTCTGGAACGCGCCCCACCCTTCTGCGCCACCACCGTCGGAGATCAGGCTCGAACGCAAAGGTCAGCAGCTGGCGGCCCGGCTCGTCGTCCCTCCGGCGGGCTTCGTGATCTATGAAGCAACCACCGCCCTGCATACCCTGAGTGCGAGTGAGCGCGCTGAAGCGCTTGGACTCGAGGAAGCCTCGGTGATCGCCTGAGAGCCGGGACAACCACAAGACGTTTGCACAACGTTTGGATGCGCTCGCAGAAGCGGGGCCGCAAGACGCTCTCTTCGGAGCAACAATGCTTGAACTTGCCTCGAAGCGAGGCCGTTGAGATTCGACACATCTGTGTTGTCCGAGAATCTCGTCGGCGCGGAAATCGTTGTGCTACGTTGCGGGACCGCGCGAGATAGGGGCTCGCTCATGGCCATGCTTGCCAGCGACGACTTCGGGCTGCGGGACGGGCGTGTTCTCGTGTCCGTCGACTTCGACGTGCCGTGCAGGGTTCTCTCGTGACTTCACCGAGCGACACAACGCAGAGTCGGACACAGACGGCTCCCGCGCATCCCACGCAGGCCGAGACCGGAGACACTGTCGCGGCCCACCGACGACGCCGTCGGCCCTGGCTCCTGGCGGGAGCCCTCGTCCTCGCGGCGCTCGGCGCCGCAGGTTACGGCTTGTACTGGCTGCGCCAGCCGCGTCTTCCGCCCGGCTTCGCCTCCGGTAACGGCCGCGTCGAGGCCACCGAGTACGACATCGCCACGAAGCGCCCGGGCCGTGTCGTCGAGGTGCGCGTGCGCGAGGGTGACCTGGTCCAAAAAGGCCAGGTGCTGGCGCAGATGGACATCGAGGAGTTGACGGCGCAGAAGCGTGAGGCCGAGGCCCAGCTCCAGCGGGCTCGCGAAGCGCAGGCCACCGCGGTGGCGGTGCTGGCACAGCGCGAGAGCGAGCGGAACCTGGCTCGGGTGGAACTCGCGCGCACGAAGGCTCTCGTCGCTCGGGATGTCTCGAGCCCTCAACAGCTCGATCGCGACCGGACCCGGAGCGAGACCGCCGAAGCCGCCTACCGCGCTGGGAAGCAGCAGATTGGCGAGGCGGAGGCGGCCATCGCGGCGGCCGCCGCGGGCGTCCAGAGGATCCAGACGCTTCTCGACGAGAGCACGCTCGTGTCACCGATCCGCGGCCGTGTCATCTACCGACTCGCGGAGCCGGGCGAAGTGCTCAGCGCGGGTGGCAAGGTGGTCACGATCCTCGACCTGGCCGACGTGTACATGACGATCTTCCTTCCCACCGAACAGGCTGGCCGCGTCGCGTTCGGAGCCGAAGCGCGCATGGTGCTCGACGCGTTCCCCGGCCTGGTGATCCCGGCCACCATCTCGTTCGCGTCGCCGGAGGCGCAGTTCACCCCCAAGGAGGTGGAGACGCGCACGGAACGCGAGAAGCTGATGTTCCGATTCAAGGTGAAGATCGACCAGGCCCTGCTCGAGCAGCACCTCGAGCAGGTGAAGACGGGCATTCCCGGCGTCTCCTACGTCCGCCTGGCCGACGGCGGAGAGTGGCCCGCGCACCTCGCCGTGAGGCTGCCCCCTGAGTGAAATGGTCTCCGCCGCGCGGCTTCGCGCCGTCACCCATCGCTACGGGAAGACGCTCGCGCTCGACGGCGTGGACCTCGAGATCCCGGCCGGGGGCATGGCGGGACTGATCGGGCCCGACGGCGTCGGCAAGTCGACGCTGCTCGGCCTCGTGACCGGCGCGCGCGCGATCCAGACGGGTTCCGTCGAGGTGCTGGGCGGCGACCTCCGCGACCGGGCCTTCCGCTCCGCGGTGTCGGACCGCATCGCCTACATGCCCCAGGGGCTGGGCCGGAACCTGTACCCGACGCTCTCGGTCTTCGAGAACGTGGACTTCTTCGGCCGCCTCTTCGGTCATGCGCGCGCCGAGCGCGAGGCGAAGATCGAGGAGTTGCTCGCGGCCACCGGCCTGGCTCGCTTCCGCGAGCGCCCGGCCGGGAAGCTATCGGGCGGGATGAAGCAGAAGCTCAGCCTGTGCTGCGCGCTGATTCACGACCCCGAGCTGCTCGTGCTCGACGAGCCCACCACGGGAGTCGATCCGCTCTCGCGCCGCCAGTTCTGGGAGCTCGTCGACCGCATCCGCGAGCGGCGGCCCGGCATGACCGTGGTGGTGTCGACCGCCTACATGGAGGAGGCCGAGGGATTCGGCTGGCTCGCGGCGATGAACGCTGGCCGCGTGCTGGCCACGGGCACCCCCTCGGAGCTCATGGAGCGCACCGCGACGCGCGACCTCGACGCGGCCTTCATCGCGCTGCTGCCCGAGGAGGCGCGGCGCGGCCACCGCGAGCTGCACGTGCCGCCGCGCAAGAGCACGGGCGGCGAGCCCGTCATCGAGGCCGAAGGCCTGACCCGCCGCTTCGGCGACTTCGTCGCCGTGGACCACGTGAACTTCCGCATCGAGCGCGGCGAGATCTTCGGCTTCCTCGGCTCGAACGGCTGCGGCAAGACGACCACGATGAAGATGCTGACGGGCCTGCTGCCCGTGACGGAGGGGCGCGCCCGGCTGCTCGGCCGCGACGTGGAAGCGCGCGAGGGCGACGTGCGCAAGCAGATCGGCTACATGACACAGGCCTTCTCGCTCTACGGCGAGCTCAGCGTGCGCCAGAACCTGGTGCTGCACGCGCAGCTCTTCGACCTGCCGCCGGAACGGATCGGCCCACGCGTCGACGAGCTGCTCGAGCGCTTCGACCTGCGCGAGCACGCCGACCAGCTCGCCGAGGCGCTCCCGCTCGGCATCCGTCAGCGTCTCTCGCTCGCGGTCGCCATCGTCCATTCCCCCGAGATCCTGATCCTCGACGAGCCCACCTCGGGCGTCGACCCCGTCGCGCGCGACGGATTCTGGGAGCTCCTGATCGACCTCTCGCGCAACCAGGGCGTCACCATCTTCGTCTCCACCCACTTCATGAACGAGGGCGAGCGCTGCGACCGCATCTCACTGATGCACGCGGGCCGCGTGCTCGTGAGCGACGCGCCGTCTGCGATCGTGCGCGCGCGCGGCGCCGCCTCGCTCCAGGAGGCCTTCATCTCTCATCTCGAGGAGGCGGCGGGCAAGAGCGTCGAGACGCCGCCTCCCGAGGCCCAGCCCGCGGCCCGAGCCCACGCGCGGCGCAGGGCGTTCTCGCCGGGGCGCATGTTCGCCTACGCGCGGCGCGAGCATCTCGAGCTGCTGCGCGATCCGATCCGGCTCAGCTTCGCGCTCGGCGGTGCGCTGCTCTTGATGCTGATCTTCGGCTACGGCCTCAACATGGATGTGGAGGGCGTGCGCTTCGCGGTGATCGATCAGGACGGGAGCCCCGAGAGCCGGGATTACGCGCGGGCCTTCGCCGGGTCGCACTACTTCGTCGAGCGCCCACCGATCGCAGACGGCGCCGAGCTCGAGCGGCGCATGCGGAGCGGTGAGCTGTCCGTCGCGATCGGGATTCCGCCCGATTTCGGCCATGACCTGCGCGCGGGCCGCTCCGTGGAAGTCGGCGTGGCCAGCGACGGCGCGATGCCGTTCCGCGGTGAGACGATCCGCGGCTACGTGCACGGCGTGCACCTGAACTACCTGGGCGATCTCGCGCGCCGCGAGGGGCTCGCGATCCCGGTGCTCGCGGACCTCGAGCTTCGCTACCGCTACAACCAGGGCTTCGTGAGCATCGTCGCCATGGTGCCTGCGGTGATCCCGCTCTTGCTGATCATGTTGCCCGCCATGCTGACCGCGCTCGGCGTGGTGCGCGAGAAGGAGCTCGGCTCGATCACGAACCTGTACGTGACGCCGGTCACGCGCTTCGAGTTCCTGCTCGGCAAGCAGCTCCCGTACGTGTTCCTCGCCATGGTGAGCTACCTCTCGCTGGTCGCGCTGGCCGTGTTCGTCTTCCGGGTGCCCGTCAAGGGAAGCTTCCTCGGGCTCACGCTCGGCGCCCTCTTGTACGTGGCGGCGACGACGGCGATGGGCCTCGTGTTCTCGAGCTTCACGAACACGCAGGTCGCCGCCCTCACCGCCGCCGCAATCCTCACCTTGGTGCCGACGGTCTCGTTCTCCGGCCTCACCCACCCCGTCTCGTCGCTCGAAGGACCGGGGGCCTTCATCGGCAGGATCTTCCCTGCCTCCTACTTCATCACGCTGTGCCGTGGCGCCTTCTCCAAGGGGCTCGACTTCCACGAGCTCCTGCCCCAGATGCTCGCGATCGGCGCCTTCGCTCCGGTCTACGTGCTGCTCAGCGTTGCGCTGCTGCGGAAGCAGGGTCGCTAGCGGTGGGCGGCTTCTGGAAGATCTGGCGCCTCGGCGTGAAGGAGCTGCGGAGCCTCTGGCACGACCCCGTGCTGCTCGGCCTCGTCGCCGTCACGTTCTCGGTCATGGTCTACACGGCCGCGAAGGCCGCCTCGGCGGAGCTCCACAACGCGCCCATCGCGGTCGTGGACCACGACCGCTCGCCGCTCTCCGAGCGCATCATCACGGCCTTCTATCCCCCGCGCTTCAAGACGCCGGCCCGGATCGCTTCCGCCGAGCTCGACCCCGGCCTCGACTCGGGGCTCTACACCTTCGTGCTGGACATCCCGCCCGACTTCGAGCGGGACGTGCTGCAGGGGAGAAGGCCGGAGCTCCAGGTGAACATCGACGCCACGCAGATGATGCAGGCCTACATCGGCGCGGGCTACATCCAGAACATCGCACAAGGCGAGCTCGACGAGTTCATGCGGCGGGGTGGCAAGGCGGCCGAGCCTCCGATCCGGCTCGTCACGCGCGTGATGTTCAACCCGAATCTCTCCGGGGTCTGGTTCGGCGGCGTCATGGAAGTGCTCAACCAGGTCACTCTGATCTCGATCATCCTGACCGGCGCCGCCCTGATCCGCGAGCGCGAGCACGGGACGCTCGAGCACCTGATGGTAATGCCGCTCTCGCCCTTCCAGATCATGACGGCGAAGGTGTGGGCGAACGGGCTCGTCATCCTCGTCGCGGCGGCACTCTCGATGTCGCTGGTGGTGCACGGGGCGCTCGGCGTTCCGCTCGCAGGATCGTTCGCGCTCTTCCTGCTCGGGACGGTGCTCTACCTGTTCTCGACGACCTCGATCGGAATCCTGCTCGCGACGGTGGTCCGCACCATGCCGCAGCTCGCCCTGCTGGTCATCCTCGTGATCCTGCCGTTCCAGCTCCTCTCGGGATCGATCACGCCGCGCGACAGCATGCCCGAGGCCGTGCAGACGATCATGCTGGCCGCTCCGACCACGCACTTCGTGAGTCTCGCGCAGGCGATCCTCTACCGCGGCGCTGGCCTCGACGTGGTCTGGCCGCAGTTCTGCGCGCTCGTCGCGATCGGCGCGGTCGCTTTCGTCATCTCGCTCGCGCGCTTCCGCCGGTCGGTAAGCCTCGCGTGAGTGCGCGAGGGTCGATGGCGCAGCGGCGCAAAGCACGGTCGCCTCGCTTCGAGGGAACACCGTGAGCGACCAGGACCGCATAGCGGCCAGTACCGAGCTCTTCGCGACGATCTTCCAACAGAACTGGGAGAACGTGCGCAACATCAAGAGCGAGCGCATGTGGTTCATGAACACCTACTCGGTCATCAGCGCGGGTAGCCTCTCCCTGCTCCAGGCCATTCACGGCGAACGCGTGTTTGAGCTGACACTGATCCTCGGCTTGTGTCTCCTCTCACTGATCGGCTTGATCAGCAGCTTGCGCTTGAAGGCCGAGTTGGAGGAGTGCCTGGAGAGGATTCAGACGATGGTCGCACGGGCGCAGGTCGACGAGTTCGTGGCGCTCGGGCGGCCGGAGGGCAAGCTGCTGCGTTACCCGTCGTTCCGATGGGTCTTCCCGATCTTCTACTTTTTCGGAACCGCGTTGTTCGTCGGATTGTTGGTGTATCAGCTCGCAGCCGGGGCACACCCGTGAGGCCGCACCGTCGCGCCCAGCGCGTCGGCGTGCGACGACCATTTCGCCCCTCCGTCTGAGGCGGATTGGGCCAGGGCGGTCACGGCCGGAGCGAAGCGAGCCGGATGTCAGCGGGTCGCACCCGGCTCGATGTTTGGATGGGGGGCGAGCGTCGGGAAATCGGGATCGTAGTAGGGGCCGAGCCGGTTCAGCACGCCACGCACCACCGCTGCCCGATCGCCGACGTCGTGCGCGACGAAGACCCTTCCGGCCTCGTCGCGGGCGCTGCGCGCGAGCTGCATCAGGTTCTCGTAGATCGGGAGCGTCTGCTCGCGTCCCTCGCCCTTCTCCAGCGAAGCGGCGAGCTCACGCGCTTCGACTCGGAGCAGCCGCACGAACTGCTTGAGCCGGTGGTAGGCATGGGTCTGCATCGACCCCAAAGTCGGCGGCGGCTGCTTGAGGAAGGTGTCGTAGAGCGAGTCAGTGGCCGTCGCCAGCTCCTTCGCGAGCGCGGTGACCTGGGGCTGGTCCCAGGCCGCGAGCTCGCCTCGCGCGCTCGGCGCGAAAAGCAACCCGGCGATCGCGAGCGAACCGAGCAAGGGGGTGAGATGATGGATCGACATTGCAGGGCCTCCCTCACAACGCGCGCCCGCTTCGCGAGGACGTCAGCGACCCGACACGCTGCTCGCTGCGTTCTCCCAGGGCCCGTGGTCGTCGAACTCACTCGTGTCGATCGGCGACGACACGGAATGCCCTCACGGCTCGTCCACCGTACCGAAGATCCACGGCCCGTCCAGCGACACCCGAGCCACTTGTGGTGCGGAACGACGCGCGGCGTCGCAAGGCCGGCACCTCGCACACGTATGGGGAGGCACGACCCAAGCCCTTGGGCTCGCGGCCCATCGGCGAAATCCCCGCTTGTCCTTCCTATGCTCACGCTCCAACGCTCTGAGGCGATCCACCGGAAGAGCGCGAAACGACTTGGGACGTCGAGAGGGAGTCGAACCCCCGCATGGGAAGGCTCGGAGATGAAGCGCCGCTGGAGCGGCGCCGAGAGTGTGTCCGCAGTCACCGACACTCCCTCTAACGGGCAGCAATCCGCACACGTCCTCGTATCGCGAGCGGATCTTCTCTGCATCTTCGACGGCCGACCGCGTTAGCAAACAGAAACCCCTCGCTACGTTCTGGTAGTCTGTCTCCACCGATCTGCTCTACTCGGCGCGCTTCTCATTGAAGGAGGCGTCGCCTGGAATCTCCTGTGGCACCGGTCCGTGGCGCGCCACTCCCAGACGTTTTCACCGCAAGGAGGCTGACCGTGACGATCAAAGCTTTGAGCCCGGCCACGCGGGAGCGCATGCAAGGTCTCTTCGCGTATCTCGCCTCGTCCTTTCCGGGGTCGAGTCCGGACGAGGCCTTTGAGTCCGTCGAGACCGATGCCGTCTTCATCGGAATCAACCGCCATGAGAAGGGATGGCTCTTTGTGGGCGTCTCGGGTCCGGCGATGACGCGCGCCCGGGGCGCACAGCTGTCGGAGATCGCGGCGGCCCTCCATCTGACAGTCGCACTTGGTCGCGTTTCGGAGAAAGAGCGCATCTGGATCGACGTCGACGGTCCGACCGGATACGGGCTCCGCGTGACTAACAAGGATGATCACTCGCCCAAAGACGGAAGGCCGATCACCTGATCGAATGTCTCCTGGCACCGCCACGCGCGGGTGCCATCCGATCCACCGAGTGAAGGGGAGCCCGTGCAGGGGGCTTCTTGCCTCGATTCGTCGCGGCTTGACGTGCATATCAGACGTGGCTGAGAATGCAGCTTGAACTCCCTACGTCCTCGGACTGAACCCGGACGGTTCTTCCACGACGGAGGACGCCATGAAGGTCGAGGGCACCGAGTTCGGCAGCATCACGATCGATGGCACGACCTATCCGCACGACGTTCTCATTCGACTGTCAGGAGAGGTCGAAAAACGGAAGAAGCGGCTCTCGAAGAAGATCTTCGGCACCTCGCACATCGTCTCCCTGGAAGAAGCCGAGTTCGTCTACGAGAAGGGGAGCGAGCGGCTCTTCCTGGGGACCGGTCAGCACGACAGCGTGCGTCTCTCGCGCGAGGCAGCGGGATTCTTCACGCGCAAGCATTGCGAGGTTCTCGCCGACGCGACGCCCCAGGCCATCGCCGCCTTCAACCGGGCGAAGGGCCGCAAGATCGGCCTCTTCCACGTGACGTGCTGAAGCGCGAGCGAGCGGGTCGGGGCGATTCGAGGGCAGCGCAGGGAGCCGTGGCGCGAGTCGCGATCCTCGGGGTGCAGGCTTCCAGGACGCGGAGTTCACGCAGCCGCGCGCTCGCCTGGCCAGGACCGGCCACCGGGTCGTGGTGATCGGCGCCGAGGCCGGCGCCCGCCTGGAGGGCAAGCATCGCAAGGCGCGCGCGCACGTCGAGCGAGCGGTCTCGAGCGCGCGTGCGGACGACTTCGATGCGCTCGTGATCCCCGGCGGCGGCTCGCCCGCGGTGCTGCGTCTCGACCCGGCGATCGTGCCCTTCGTGCGCGATGGGGTGCGCGGATGGGCGGGTTCCCGCCGAGCGTGCTGGTCGTGGTGCGGCGCGCGCCGTCCATGAGGCGAAAGACCCATTGTGCTCGCGTCGTGATCTCGATCACTCACACGAAGCGCATGACTTGCTACCGATAGAGAGAGCGAACTCTACGTGCTCAGGAGGTTTCGAAGCTCCTGGACGGGCGACGGGGAACGGATGCCGGCCGGAGGACGCAAATGAACGACCGCAGTGCCAGCGCCGATCGCGCGATTGAGGCATGGCGCCGAACGCTCGTGACGATGAGATCGGAGGAGATGGACGAGCTCTTGACGCCGGACGAAGAGACGCAGTGGCTGAGTCTGGTCGCCGGGAACGTCGTCGACGCGCCACTCTCGTTGCGGGCGCTCACGCGACAGGATGTCCTCGATCGCCTCGCCGTCGTGCTCGCGAGGTCTCGAGGCAATCCGTGGTCCGGAGTGCGTGAGCACGATCGAAGGCGCGCGTAGACGCCGGCGCGTCAGGGTGCTCCGCCAGCTCGTGGCTCACCGTTGCCAGCTGGTCAAACAGCGGCCCGCGGCGAAGAAGCTCTGGGCGACGAGCTGGCGCACCCGCGATCTCGACCGGCCTCGGAGCCGCCAGCGGGGCTCTGGGCCTCGCCGGCCTACGAGCTCGACCTCGCCGCAGGCGCCAGCATCGTGCTGGTCTCGGCCTGCCTCTTCTTGGTGTCGATCGCGCCCGGGGGTCACGGCCCTGGCTGACCACGCCCGCGTAGACGGGCCCGGGCCTGCCACTCCGCCTGGCTAGCGCACCGTGATCGGCACGCGGATGTCGAGCGTCGACGCTACGGGCCTCCCCTCCTCGACCGCCGGGAAGAACCGCCAGGTGCGGAGCGTACGCAAGAGGCTCGTGTTGAGCGCAGGCTCCGCCGTCGCCTGGAGGAGCTCGACCTGCGCGCTCCCGTCGGCCGCGACGGCGAAGCGCGCCACGGCGACGAGGTCGAGATGCTGGTGCCGCAGCGAGTCGGGGATCTCCGGCAGCGGCTGGTAGATCGCGCGCGCGGCGCTCCTCCCTCCGCCGAAGCCGCCGCCTGCCGCGCCGCCGGGCCCGAGCGAAGCGGTGTGCGTCGCATCCGCGGCGCCGGCCTCGTCCGACGGAGGCGCCTGCTGCGCGCCTTCCTCCACCGCGGCGGGCGCAGCGTCGTGGCGGACGGGGGCGGCCTTCTCCGCGGTCCGCCGCACCGGAACCGGCGGCGGACGCTCGCGGGGCCGGACCTCCGGCGGGGCTTGCGGGGCGGGCGGCGCGAACGACGCGGCAGCGGCGGGCGCGCCGCCGCCAGGTCCCGGGACGAGCACGAGCCGCGCGTCGAGCGCGAGGTCGCGCGCGGGGGAACGCGGCTCGGTCACGAGCCGGAGGAAGCCGAGCAGGAGCGCCGCCGCGAGGAGCAGCGCGCACGGCAGCGTCACCGGCAGGCGTCGCCACGAGTCGTCGGTCGTCACGTCGTGCTCCGCGGCGAGCGCGCCTAGTCGCGCTGCACAGCGATCAGGAAGTGCTCCGCCCCGGCCTCCCGCGCGCGCAGCATCGCCTGCACCACGACGCCGTTCGGAGCGGCCCGGTCCGCGGCGACGACGACGCTCGGATCGCCGCCGCGCAGGAGCTCCGCGAGGATCGGCTCGAGCGTGTCGAGCGTCACCGGCGTCTCGTTCAGGAGGAGCCCGCTGTCGTGCGTGATCGTGAGCGTCACGGGCGGATGCGTCGCGAGCGGCTCCGCACGTCCCTGCGGGAGGTCGACGCGCAGGGAGTGGAGGTTCTGCATCGTGAGCGACGCGAGCATGAACGTCGCGAGCAGAAAGAACATCACGTCGATCATCGGGATGATCTCGATGCGCCCGCGCCGCCCGCGGCGCGACCTACGGATCCGCATGGGCCGCCGCTCCGTCGGGGTCGAGCCGTACGTGGTCGACGAGTCGGGTGCCGAGGCGCTCGAGCTGGTCGAGGAACTGCGTCTGCCGCTGGGACAGGAAGTTGAAGGCGAAGAGCGCCGCGAGCGCGATGAGCAGGCCCACCGCGGTCGCGACGAGCGCCTCCGCCACGCCGCCCGTCACGCCGCGCGGATCGACGAGGCCCTGGTCGCCGAAGAGATGGAACGCGCGGATCATGCCGGTGATCGTGCCGAGGAGCCCGAGCAGCGGCGCCGCCGTCACGATCGTCTCGAGCACCCACAGCCCGCGCCCGAGCGCGCGCTCGACGCGGCCGGCCTCGTCCACGGCGCGCGACTCCACCCACCAGGCGGGGTGCTTGCGGTTCGCGAGGATCACGTTGCAGAACGCGGCGCCGTAGTTCCGCGGATCGAGCCCTCGCAGCTGCTTCTCGAGCGTGTGCCAGTCGAAGTCGAACGTCTCGATCGTGTCGACGACCTCGGCGGGAAGGCGGGTGCGCGCCCACAGCACCCAGCACTTGTCGAGGAAGATCACGAACGCAAGCACCGCGAGCACGAGCAGCGGGTAGACCATCGCCCCGCCGAGCTGCAGCGCGGAGATCGTCTCGAGCAGGTCCTGCCTCATGGGCCCTCCTCTAGAAGTCTTTGGCGAGACCGACGTAGTACGCGCGGCGCGGGCCGAACTGCGGTGCGCCGACACCGATGCCGCTGCCGTCGCGCAGCTCGTAGCTCGCGTCGAACACGTTGATGATGTCGAAGCGCGCCGTGAGGCCGCCGAACTGGTCGAAGTTGAATTTGTGCGAGACGCCGAGATTCGCCTGCTCGTAGGTCGGCAGCTTCTGCGTGTTCGCGAAGCCCTTGCGCAGGCCGCTGCCCATCAGCAGATCGACGGTGAAGCGTGTGTCGTACCAGAGGTACGACGCTCCGAGCGACGACGTGTACGTCTGGTCGTGATCGAGATGGACGAAGTGGCGTTGGATGTAGGCGAGCTCGTCAGGATCGAATTCGAACTGGCTCGACTCGATCTGCCTCCCCTTCGCGATGGAGTAGGCGAGGTTCGCGAACGCGGTGAACGGACCGAGCGACCACGTGGCCGTGAGCTCGGCGCCGTACGCGTAGCCTTCCTTGTAGTTGAAGGGCGAGAAGATGATCGCCTGGCCGAACTGGCCCTCGTCGAGGAGGTGCTTCGCGCGCTTGTAGTAGGCGTCCGCGCCCACCTGGAAGCCGGGCACGACCTGCTGGATCACGCCTGCGTCGAAGTAGTGCGCGCGCTCCGGCACGACCGCCGAGTCCTGGGTGCCTGGCGCCTGGTTCGTGGTGTCCTCGAACAGTGCGATGTCCGTCGGCGTGACGAGCTCGAGCGGCGGCGGCGTGAAGTACCGCGAGTACCCTGCGTGGAGCGTCGTCGTCGCGGTCGGCTTGTAGACGGCGTTGATGCGCGGGCTCAGCTGGCCCGTGTGCACGAACTCGGCCATGTAGTCGTAGCGCGCGCCGAAGTTGACCGTGAGCTGTGTGAACGGACGCCACTCGTCCTGGAGGTAGGCGCCGTAGAGGTAGCCGAGCTTCGAGTTCCGGTCCGTGATCAGGAATGGAACGTCGCTCGTCTGCATCCCCATGGCGTCCACGGGAAGCACGTCGACGCCGTCGTGGCTCAGGGCCTGCTCGCCCTGGAAGAACATGCCGCCGCGCAGCGTGTGCGTCTCCGCCAGGCGGTAGCTCCCGTCCGCCTGCAGGCCGTTCGCGAAGTCGCTCTTGAACGTGTGGCTCGCCACGCCGTTGAAGGCGACGTCGCCGAGCGAGTCGGGCCGGAACACGACCTTGCTGTACCGCGAGAACGCGGCCACCTGGAAGTCGAGGTCGCCCATCGACTTCTGGAGCGCGAGGACGCCGTAGTTGTTGAACTCGGACTGGGTCTCGTCCAGGTTCGCGGAGTTCGGGTCCGGGAGCCCGGCCACCGTGAACGCGGGGTCCTGGCCCGGATTGTTCGGGATGTTGAAGTGGCCGATGAAGTTCCCGCTGATGAAGCTCAGGCGCGTCGTCGGATCGAGCAGTCCGGACAGGTAGGCGAACCCCTTCGTCTGGTTCGTGCGATCGTGGAGCGCGTTGATGGTCGGCGTCGGCGATTCGATGCCGAGGGTGTTGTACAGGAAGTCGCCGGTGGCGTAGTAGCTTACCTGGCCCGTCGATCCGCCGTACTCGACGCTCGGGTGGATAGTGCTGCGGCTGCCGCCGTAGACCGAGACCGTCCCGCCCGGGTCGTACGCGCCGTTCTTCGTCTCGATGTCGAGGATGCCCGCCGTGCGGAAGCCGAACTGCGCGGGCAACGCGCCGTCGATCAGGTCGAGGCGATCGACGAAGCGCGGGTCCAGCGCCTGGCCGAACCCGGAGATGCCCTCGGGGAGCTGCACGCCGTTGATCCGGTACTGGATGTTGGCGTGGTCGCCGCGGATGTGGAACTGCCCGAAGGAGTCCTGCGCGACGCCCGGCGCGCGGAGCACGACCTGGTTGAATGGGGCGTTGTCGGCCTGCGGCATCGCCTGGATTGTCTCCTTCGGGATCGCGTACACGCTGCTGCCAGTGCTGGGGGTGATCCCATTCCGCGCGATGTCGAGCTGCTTGGCAGCGAGCCCGAGGTCGAGCGGGTTCTTCGACGCGAGCACGAGATCGGCCTTCGCCGAGTTGTCGGATACTGTGACGATCGCGACCCCTTCCTCGAAGTCGGCGTGCGAGCCCTGCACCGAGTAGGTGCCGGGCGCAACACCGTCGAACACGAAGTCGCCGTCCGCGCCGGTCGTGGCCTCGGCGACCACCCTTCCGTCCGCGGCCTGGAGGCGCACGCGCACTCCCGAGAGCGGCCGATCGAGCGCGTCCTTCACGCGCCCGGTGACGCGCGCGGCGGCGGACGCCTGCGTGGCGCCCAAGAGCAGACTGGTGACACAGACGAGCAACAGCGTGACGACGAACCTCACGATTCCCCCCTGTTCCGTGGTCCTTCCGCGCTCTGCACCCGCGTGCGATGGCGATGCACGCGTCCGCGACCCGTGAGCGGGTGCGAGGCGGCGAGTGAGCGAAGCGACCTGTCGGAGCTAGGAGAGAGCGGGTGGCGCGCGGGGATCGACGTCCGCGACGCGGACCGTCGGGAGGTCCACGTCGTGGCCGTGCGAGAGGGGCGCCGTCGGCGCGGCGTCGAACGTGACGAGCTGGAGCGGCGTCTGCGCCACCCCCGAGCGGAGCTGCTGGAGGCCCCGGCAGATCTCGCACGTCTGCGGGTCGTGGACGGCCGGATGCGCGAAGGGGGCGCCCGCCGCGCGAACGGCCGGTGCGGCCGTCTCGAGTCGCTCGGCCGCGCGCGAGGCCGCCCCCGACGGCGCGTGGCTGCAGTTCGTCTCGAGCGCGTGCGCCAGCGGCAGAACGAGCTGGAACAGCAGGACGGCTACGCCGAACAACGCAGGTGAGAGCGGCCTGCGGCCCCGAAGAGAAGAGCGAGCGCTCGGACTACGCACTTGATGGCACGCTAAACGCGCCGTACATCCGACGCAAGGGGTGGGTCCGGCGCCAGCACGATAGCGCCACCAGCCGGCGTACGGCGCCGTCTGTCGGTCCGCGCATCGGTATCGAACGCGTGCTCGTGCTGGCGCAGGTTCGTCCTGCTCCAGATCGCGGGGTGTCCAATCGAAAGGAGAGGAGCCGTCCGGATCAAAGTCGCTCCAGGACGGGAGCCCGCTCCGCCGCACGCTTCGCTCCAGGAGGTTCCCTTGATCGAGAAGCCGCGCGCCTTCCTCCGCGATTTCCGCACGTTGGCCACACCCTACTGGAGCTCGGAGGAGCGCTGGGCTGCGCGCGGCCTCCTCCTCGTGGTCGTGGGCCTGAGCCTCGGACAGGTCTACGTGCTCGTGCTCCTCAACACCTGGTACCAGCAGTTCTACGACTCCCTGCAGAATTTCGACCAGGCGGCGTTCGGACGGCTCGTTCTCCGCTTTGCCTTGCTCGCAGCGTGCTACATGGCAACCGCCGTCTACGGCCTCTACCTGCGACAGATGCTCGAGATCCGCTGGCGGCGCTGGCTCACGGACCGCTGGATCAGCGACTGGCTCGCAGACCACGCCTACTACCGCATGCGCCTCGTCGAGGACGGTACCGACAACCCCGACCAACGCATTGCGGACGATCTGCGCCTCTTCGTAGCGGCGAGCCTCGAGCTCTCGCTCGACCTTCTGAGCTCGCTCGTGACGCTCGGGTCCTTCATCGGGATCCTGTGGACGGTCTCCGGGTCGCTCGCCATACCCGGAACCGGGGTCCAGGTGCCCGCATACATGGTCTGGGCGGCGCTCCTGTACGCGCTGCTCGGATCCTGGTTGACGCACGCCGTCGGGCGGCCGCTCGCCCGCCTCAACTTCCAGCAACAGCGCTACGAGGCCGACTTCCGGTTCGCTCTGGTGCGGGTGCGCGAGGGCGCCGAGGGGGTGGCGCTCCATCGCGGCGAAGCAGACGAAGCGCGGCGGCTTTCGCAGCGTTTCTCTCACGTCTGGCGCAACTGGTGGGGAATCATGCGCCGCCGCAAGAAGCTCGGGACCTTGACCGCTGGCTACGCGCAGGCGGCGACGCTGTTTCCGTTCATCGTCGCGGCGCCGCGCTACTTCGCGAAGCAGATCCAGCTCGGCGGCCTGATGCAGATTTCGAACGCCTTCGGCCGCGTGCAGGACTCGCTCTCGTGGTTCGTCTCGGCCTATGTGGGTCTCGCGGAGTGGAAGGCCACGGTCGACCGTCTGGTCACATTCCGGCGCGCGCTCGTCGAGGCGCGGGTCACTGCGGCTGCGGGCGCCGAGATCGCGATCGAGGCCGGCGGATGCGGTGGAGTCGAGCTGCGCGGCCTCACGCTTGCGCTTCCCGACGGAACGACCCTGCTGCGGGGAGTCGACGCCAAGCTCGAGCGAGGCGAGCCGGTTCTGATCAGCGGACCGTCCGGGAGCGGCAAGAGCACGCTGTTCCGCGCTCTCGCCGGGATCTGGCCGTTCGGAGGCGGGTGCATCGAGCGACCCTCCGTTTCCGCATGTCTCTTCCTGCCGCAACGGCCCTACATCCCCATCGGAACCCTGCGGGGCGCCGTCACCTATCCCTCCCACGAGGGCCGCTTCACCGACGAGGAGGTGCGCCGCCGTTTGCGAGAGTGCCGCCTCGAGCACCTGGTCGATCGTCTCGACGAGTCCGAGCACTGGGAGCAGCGGCTCTCGCCCGGAGAGCAGCAGCGGCTCTCGTTCGCGCGCGCGCTCCTGCAGCGCCCCGAGTGGCTGTTCCTGGATGAGGCAAGCTCCGCGCTCGATGACGAGATGGAGGGTGAGCTCTATGCACTGCTCGGGCGGGAGCTCCGCGACACGACCTGGGTGAGCATCGGACACCGAACCGGGATCGCCCGCTTCCACCGGCGCCGGATCTCTTTCACCGCCGACGGCAGGCTCGCCTCGGCTTCGCTCGCCGCTGCCCCTGCGCTGCCCTGAAGGGTTTGCGAACCCCGCGTCTCGTTCGAAATCCCCTGCGCGTCAAGTCGCTCCACGGATTTGCCGATAGACCTGGCGCCTTGCGGCGCGATTGCGTGGTCCGGGCCTCTGCGGTACTCACGGCCCGGTTACCGGCGACTCGTGCGCTTCCCCGCGGTCAGTCCCGACGCGCGGTGGGGTGAAGAGAATTGCGGACCGATCTCGCCAGCCGATCTCGCCATCTCTGGATCTTCGTCGCCCTGGCGGCGCTGGCGGCGCAGCTCGTCCTCCCCGCGGAGCATGCACTCTCGGTCGGGACGGTGGACACCGCGAAGGCACGCGCCGAACGCCAGGCATCAACCTCACGCGGCGCTCCGCAGCTCGCCGCGGAGGCTCGGGTCCACGATCCGACCTCATGCGCGGCCTGTCAGAGCCTCCTCCACGCGAGCACGGCCGCGCCCCCGGCCGCCTCCGCGGAGCTGGTTCGCCTCTGGTGGGCCACCGCAGCGCACGCCGCGGAGACCCTCTCGCACCTCCGGGCGCAACCGACGGGCCATCCGCCCCGCGCCCCTCCCTTCGCCTTCATCGCGCTCTAGTCGTCACAGTTCCACGGATCGGAGAGCGGCCGTCGCCCGCGCGTGGCGCAGGCGAAGAGGGGCCGTTCGGGGAGCCGGGAATGCGCGCCACCCGATGGACGGCGTTCGGAATCGCCGCGCTCATCTTCGCTGCGGCGCCTCCGTTGCGCGCGGAGCATCGTCACCTCCCGCCCCATGGCGGAACGCTCGTGGAGCTGGGCCCCGAGCTCGCTCACGTCGAGCTCGTGCTCGATCCACGCGCAGGGAAGCTCACCGCCTACGTGCTCGACGGCGAAGCGGAGAACGCCGTCCGGATCCAAGCGCGCCAGCTCGAGCTGCTCCTCCGCGACGTGAAGCGCGGGCCCGATCTCCCGGCCCAGCCGGGCGAGTCGAAGCTCGAGTTGGAGGCGATCGGGAACGTGCTGACGGGCGAGACACTGGGGGACACGTCGCAGTTCGAAGCCAAGACCCAGACGCTCGCAGGGACGCGCGAGTTCCGGGGCGTCCTGACACGCCTCGAGGTCAGAGGCGCCACCTTCGAGCGGGTGGATTTCTCGTTCCCGGCCGGGAACGAGCGACCGTGAAGGAGTCGAGATGCGCGAGCACGGCGCAACAAGACCGCCGCTCCTCGGGCGGCTCTGGAAGCTCTTCCCGATGTGCGTCTACGCCGTCGCCCTGATGTCGATGCCCAATTGGCTGTCGAGCCTCGGCCCGTCGCCTGCGCTCGCAGGTCCGCCCGACATCCCGGCGGACCGTGCGGGACAGTACCAGGCGGTGACCTTCCGCGAGCTCTCGAGCTTCGCGTACGACGACCAGCCGCTGCCGATCGATTCGGAGGGGAGAGCCAAGAGGGATCCGGTCGTCCCCTACCCGTCAGAGGTGCGCGCGCTGGACGGCAAGCGCGTCGCGCTGAAGGGCTTCCTGATGCCGATCACGTTCGAGAAGGACCGCGTGACGGAGTTCATGCTGATGTCGCGGCCCGACATGGGCTGCTGCTTCGGCGTGGGCATGAACATGAACGAATGGGTACTCGTGAAATGGGGGGGGCCGACGCCGGGCCACATGGACTTCACGGTCCCGTTCACCGTGTTCGGAACGCTCGCCGTCGGAGCCGACGTGCAGGCCGGTCTCGTCGTGAGCCTCTATCGCATGCAGGCGGACGACCTCCGCCCTTCGTCGTGACAGAACCGCATGCGCTCGAGATCGCCGGTCTGCAGAAGGGCTTCGTCGATCCGGAGGGCGAACGCCGGCAGGTGATCGACGTCCCGGCGCTATCCCTCTGCGCGGGAGAACAGCTCGCGCTGGCGGGGACCAGCGGGTCGGGCAAGACCACGCTCCTGCACCTGGTTGCGGGCATCCTGGCAGCCGATGCGGGACGCATCGTCGTGTCGGGCCACGACGTGTCCGCGGCGTCGGAGGCCCAACGCGATCGGATCCGGGCGCGGCACGTGGGCTACGTCTTCCAGAGCTTCCATCTTCTCCCCGGGTACACGACGCTCGAGAACGTCGCGCTGGCCATGAGGTTCGGGCGTGGGGTCGACCTCCAGTTCGCCCGCACGCTGCTGGCGCGGGTCGGCCTTCGAGACCGCGAGAGCTACCGGCCCCGGCAGCTCTCCGTGGGGCAGCAGCAGCGGGTCGCGGTCGCACGCGCGCTCGCGAACCGCCCGACGCTCGTGCTCGCGGACGAGCCCACGGGCAGTCTCGACCCGGCCAATGCGCGCGGCGCTCTCCAGCTGATCCGCGAGACGTGCCGCGAGAACGGGGCGGCCCTCCTGCTCGTCAGTCACGATCGGGACGTCCTCGGCGGTTTCGATCGCGTGTTGCCGCTCTCGGAGATCAATCGGGCGGCCTCCGGGACGCCCTCGCGCATCGTGGAGGGTGCGGCGTGAAGGGACTCCTCGAGATCGCGGCCGGCGTGTTCCTCGTCGTGCGTCGCAGCCTGCGTCAGCACGCGCTGTCGACGCTCGTGACGGTCGGCTCGGCTGCTCTGGCCTCGGGGCTCGTGCTGGCCGTCGTGAGCCTCCAGGCGCAGACGTACGACGCATTCACCGCGGGGCCGGTCGGCTTCGACGCGGTGCTCGGGGCGCGAGGGAGCCAGCTCCAGCTCGTGCTGAACACGGTGTTCCATCTGGAGACCTCGCCGGGCAACCTTCCCTGGGAGATGTACGAGACGATCCGCAAGGACCCTCGGGTCGCGCTCGCGATCCCCTACGCCGTCGGCGACAACTATCAAGGCTTCCGCATCGTCGGCACCACTCCCGATCTTTTCCAGGCCTTCGAGCCGCGCCCCGGCGAGCGACTGTCCTTCGCCGGAGAGGGACGCGCATTCGCGCCGAGCGAGCGCGAGGCGGTGGTCGGGAGCTACGCCGCCGCGCGCACGGGTCTGCGCGCCGGCTCGAAGTTCAATCCGTATCACGGTGTGGTGTTCGACGAGAAGCAGAAGCACGACGACGAGTACGTCGTCGTGGGCGTGCTCCAGCCGACGAACACGCCCTCCGACCGCGTCGTCTGGATCCCGCTCGAGGGGATCTACCGGATGTCCGGTCACGTGCTGCGCGGGTCGGGCAGCACCTACACGCCCCGGGCGGGCGAAGAGATCCCGGACGCGAGCAAGGAGGTGAGCGCCGTGATGCTGAAGCTCAGGACTCCCCAGGCCGGCTTCGCGCTCGACCAGACGATCAACAAGCAGGGACGGGTCGCGACGCTCGCCTGGCCGATCGGCCGCGTGATGGCCGAGCTCTTCGACAAGCTCGGCTGGGCGAACCGGGTGCTCACGCTGGTCGCCTACCTCACCGCGCTCGTCGCGGCGGGGTCGATCCTCGCGAGCCTCTACAACACGATGAACGAACGGCGGCGCGAGTTCGCGATCCTGCGTGCCCTCGGGGCGCGACGCGCGACGGTGTTCGCCTCGATCGTGTTCGAAGCCGCCACGATCGCACTGTCGGGTGCAATCGTTGGCTACGGCGTGTACGCCGCGATCCTCGCGATCGCGCGCGCCGTCGTCCGCTCGCAGACCGGGGTCGTTCTCGACCCCTTGTACCTGCATCCAGTGCTCTTCTTCGCTCCGCTTGGGATGGTGGCGCTGGGCGCCCTGGCCGGGGTCCTGCCCGCGCTGAAGGCCTACTCCACGGACGTGGCGGCCGGTCTGACGTCTTCGTCGTGACGGATCTTCCACCGGTGGGCGGATCCGCACACGCGGTAGTGAAGGGAGCGGCCCGGAGGTGATCGGCTTCCTCGGCGCGATGCTCTGGGAGACGGCGAGCGTCCTCTACGAGGCCTCGTTCTACATCCTCCTCGGCTTCCTGGTCGCCGGGCTGCTACACGAATTCCTGCCGACCTCGATCATCACGCGACATCTCGGTCAGGAGCGCCCGCGCTCGGTGGTGCTCGCGGCGCTGTTCGGCGCACCGATCCCATTGTGCTCGTGCGGCGTGCTGCCGGCCGCAGCCGCGCTGCGGCGCAAGGGCGCGAGCCGCTCGGCGCTGATGGCATTCCTGATCTCGACGCCGGAGACGGGCGTCGACTCGGTGGCGCTGACCTGGGGGCTGCTCGGCCCGCTCATGGCCGTGGTGCGACCGCTGGTCGCGATCACGACCGGTATCGCGGCCGGCCTGCTCGGTCTGTCCGTGCGCGACGACGTCGCGGCTCCCGACCTCGAACCGCTGGTGCTCGAGACCCACGATCATCCCGACGTGGGCGAGCCACGGCCTGCCGAGGAGGGGGAGCCGCCGTGGATCGCGCGCTCGCGCGCTGCTGTCGCATACGGCTTCGGTCCGCTGCTCGACGACATCGCGTTCTGGCTCGTGATCGGCTTCGCCCTGACGGGCCTGCTCGCGGCGCTGCTCCCGAACGACTTCTTCTCGGCCGCGCTCGGGTGGGACCGCGGCCTCTTGCCGATGCTTGCGATGGCCGCCGCGAGCGTTCCGCTCTACCTGTGCGCGAGCGCCTCGACGCCGATCGCCGCAGCGCTCATCGCGAAGGGACTCTCGCCCGGCGCCGCGCTGGTCTTCCTGCTAGTGGGACCCGCCACGAATGCCGCCACCGTCGCCGTCGCGCGCCAGCTGCTCGGCCCGCGGCGGCTGCGCATCTACCTGCTCACCGTCCTCGCGGTGTCGCTCGTGGCGGGGCTCGTCCTCGACCAGCTCGCCGCCGACGTCGTTCGCGCAGCCACGCTGGGCGCGGGCGCCACTTCCGACCGGAGCCTCTTCGTCTTCCTGAAGTTCCTCGCAGCACTCGCGTTCGCCGCACTGCTGGGGCAGAGCTTCTGGCGGACACGCTTCCGCGACGGCCGGCGCGAGGCGGTCGAGCAGGCGCGACGGCTGCGCGAGGCGGCAGCCCGCTTCGAGCCCCGCACCCTCCTGCGCCCGCCCGCGCTCGCCACCCTCGTCGGCCTTGGCCTCGCCGTGGCCGTGCCGCATACGGTGCTGGTCGTTGAGCCCGGTCAGCGCGGGCTCATCCAGCGCTTCGGGCGTCTCGTCGCCACCGACCTCGCGCCCGGTGTCCACCTCCACTGGCCCGCGCCGCTCGGTCGCGGTCTCGCGGTGGACGTCGACTGGGTGCGACAGCTCCCGGTCGGCTTCCGCGGCAATCCTGCACAGGCGCGCATCAGCGTCGCGGACGAGGCCTACTACCTCACCGCGGACGAGAACCTGATCGACATCCGCTCGGTCGTGAACTACCGCGTCCGCGACCCCGCGCGCTTCGCCCTCGGGGTCGACGACGCCGAAGCGTGGATCGGCGCGATGGCCCGCGGCGTGCTGGTCCGCATCGCGACGAGCCGCACCATCGACGTCATCTACGCGACCGGCCGCCTCGAGGTCGAGAAAGGCTGGCGCGAGGCGCTCGCGCAGGAGGTCGACGCGGCGGGTATCGGCGTCGAGATCCTCGACGCGCGCCTCCTCGATGTCCACGCGCCGGAGGACGTCCACGACGCCTTCCGCGACGTCGCGAGCGCAGTGGAGGATCGCGAGCGCGAGATCCACGAGGCGAACGGCTATGGAGCCGAGCGCCGCAATGGGGGCGCCGGCGAAGCGGCCGCCCTGGTGGAGGCCGCCCGCGGCGAAGCGACGCGGCTCGCAAGGCGGGCCGCCGGCGACGCCGCTGCGTTCACGGGGCTGGCGTCCGTGGACGCGGCCTACCCCGCCGTCACCGAGCAGCGGCTGTGGCTCGAGTCGCTGGAGCGCGCGCTCGCGACGCCGCGCAAGTTCATCCATACCGCGGGCGGCGCGCGCGGTGACGTCGATCTCTGGACGAGCAGGCCGCCTCAGGGCTCGCAGTCCCCGCTCGCCGCGCCGTCCCCGGCGCCGCCCGCCACGAAGGAGCCAACCACGCCATGAGGTCCCTGCTCCTGCTGATTGCGATCGCGCTCGCCATTGCGACGATCGCCTCGTCCATCTTCGTCGTCGACGAGACCGAGCACGCGGTCATCACGCAGTTCGGGCGCCCGGTCGCCGTGGTGAGCGATGCCGGCCTCCACGGCAAGCTGCCGGCGCCGTTCCAGCGCGTCACGCTCCTCGACAAGCGAGCCTTGTTCAGCCTGCTGCAGCCGACGGAGCTCCTCACCGCCGACAAGAAGAACATCGTGGTGTCGAGCTACGTGACGTGGCGCATCGTCGACCCGCTGAAGTTCCTCACCACGTTGCGCTCGCGCGACTTCGCGGAGGCCCGTCTCGCGGCGCTCGTGCAGTCGCAGCTCGGCTCCCAGCTCGGAAGCCAACCGTTCTCGAGCATCGTCCCCGCCGAGGAGGGCGGGGCGAACCTGGTGGCCCTCGAGGACAAGGTCGAGCGCGCTGCGCACGAGGTGGCGGCCCACGACTTCGGCATCGAGATCACGAGCCTCGGCCTGACGCGTCTCTCCTACCCGGCGCAGAACATGCAGAGCGTGTTCGCGCGCATGCGCGCCGAACGCGAGCGCATCGCGCGCGCCTACCGCTCCGAAGGCAAGGCCGAAGCCCAGAAGATCCGCGCCGAGGCCGACCGCGAGCGGTCGACCCTGCTCGCGAACGCCGAGTCCGAGGCCGCCAAGCTGCAGGGCGAAGGCGAGGCAGAGGCCGCACGCGTGTACGCCGAGGCGTACCGCGGCCACGAGGGGTTCTACCGCTTCATCCGTACCCTGCAGGCCTACGAGAAGGCGCTAAAGGACAACACCACCCTGGTCCTACCGGCCGACTCGCCCTTCCTCGACGTGTTGCTGTCGCGGCTTCCGGGGGCGCGCGGTGGCGCCTCGAACGGTGGTCGCTAGTCGATGAGCGGTGCGAGGCCGCTCGGCGCGCGCACCCGTGGGCTGCGCACGTTCGCGCGCTTTGGCCTCGCGCCGCTCCTTGCGGCGGGCTACCTGGCTGCCGGGCTCTACAGCGTTCAGTCCGACGAGAGCGGGGTCGCGTTCGTGTTCGGCCGCGCCGTCGGTCGCGACGAGCTCCCGGGTATGCACTGGAACCCGCCGTGGCCGTTCGGTCGCGTGCTGATCGAGAAGACCGCCACCAACTTCACGATGCCGATCGGCTACCGGCTGGTCGAGCGCCCCGGCGAGTCGGCGATCTCGGACTCCTGGCTGACCGCCGACACCAATTTGATCACGGGCCGGCTCGACATCCAATACAGCATTCGCAGCCTGACGCAGTTCGCGGTCGGCCACGAGCGGCCGCTCGAGGTGCTGCGCCGCGCCGGCGAGCGGGCGCTTTCGCGCTTCCTGGTGAGCGAAGGGGTCGACGCGGCGATCACCACCAAGCGCGCGGCGCTCCAGGAGTTCGTGCGACGCACTGTGCAAGAACTGCTGGACGCGGACGGCGTCGGCATCCTGGTGCAGGCGGTCAGCGTGCAGGAGCTCGCGCCGCCGCTCGAAGGCCAGGTGCGCGCAGCCTTCCAGGAAGTGCAGAACTCGAGCGCGGACCGCGAGCGCACGATCTCGGAGGCGCACGCGTACGAGGCGCAGGTCCTCGCGGAGGCCCAGGGCGAAGCGCAGCGGCGGCTCTCCGAAGCGAGCGGGGCGCGCTACCGCCGCGTCGAGGTGGCGGCAGGCGAGGCCCAGCGCTTCCAGGCGCTTGCGCGCGAGCACGACCGCGCGCCCGCCGTCACCGAGCAGCGCCTCTATCTCGAGACGCTGGAGCGACTGCTCCCGGGGATCGAGACCTACGTCATCGAGCCGGCGAAGGATGGCAAGGTAAACTTGCGGATCGTGCGATGAGGCGGCTGCTCGCAGGGCTCGCGCTGGCGTGCAGCGTCGGCACGACGGCGCGCGGAGACGGGCCTCCGGAGGTCGTCGTCACGATCCAGCCGATCGCCATGCTCGTGCGCGAGCTGGCGGGCGAGCGCGCCTCGGTCACGAGCCTCGTCCCGCCCGGCGCCAGCACCCACACCTTCGAGGCGCAGCCCGGCGACATGAGCGTGGTCGAACGCGCACGGCTCTTCATCGAGGTCGGCGCTGGCGTCGACGCATGGTCTGCGCGGCTGCGAAGCGCCGCGGCGCACCCGCCGGAACATCTGGTCCTGATTGAGCTGCCCGGCCTCGAGCCGCTGCCGGCGGATCCGAACGAGCGGGAGCTGGGCTCCAGCGGCAGACCGGCCCGCTTCGATCCCCACGTCTGGCTCGACCCGATCCGCGTGCGAGACGTCGTCGCCCCCGCTCTTGCCCGGGGGCTCGCTCACCTCGATCCTGCCGGTCGCGCGCGATACGACGCGAACCTCGAGGCACTTCAAGCGGAGATCGGCGACGCAGACGTCGAGATCCGCCGCACCCTCGCCGGACATGGCACGAAATTCGTCGCGTTCCACGACGCCTGGCGCTACTTCGCCGCGCGCTACGGGCTCGAGCCGATCGGCGTGGTGGAGGAGGCGCCCGGCGAGGAGCCGGCCCCGCGCGAGATCGCGAGACTGGTCGAGGTGGCACGCGCCGCCCGCGTGCCGGCGATCCTGGTCGAGCCGCAGCTGAGCCCGCGCATTGCGGAGACGATCGCCGCGGAGATCGGCGCCGCGACCGTCACGGTCGACGAGAACGGCGATCCGAGCGACCCGCAGCGTGCAACCTACCCTGCGCTCATGCGCTGGAACGCGCGGAAGTTCGCGCGCGCGCTCGGTGGCACCTCGCCGTGAGCGCGGAAGTGATGGTCCGCTTCGAGGACGTGTCGATCGAGCGCCGTGGGCTGTGCGTGCTCGAGGACATCTCGTTCTCCCTACGCGCCGGGCACTTCCTCGGCGTGGTCGGGCCGAACGGCGCGGGCAAGACGACGCTGCTGCGCGCCATGCTCGGACTCGTCCCGATCGCCGCCGGCCGCATCGAGGTCTTCGGCCGGCCGCCCGGCGTGGCGTCGACCGCGGTGGGCTACGTGCCGCAACGCCAAGCGATCGCGCCGACCTTCCCGGCCACGGTGCGAGACGTCGTGATGATGGGCCGGCTGCGGCGGCTCGGGCTGCTCGAGCGGCCGCGCGCCGAGGACCGCGAGGCGGTCGCGCGCAGCCTCGCGCGCGTCGGCATGCACGAACACGCCGCTCGGCCGATCGGCCGCCTCTCGGGGGGCGAGCAGCGCCGGGCGATCCTTGCCCAGGCGCTCTGCGCAAGCCAACGGCTCCTGGTGCTCGACGAGCCGACGATCGGTCTCGACCTGCCCGCCGAGCAGGCCTTCTACGAGCTGCTCCGCTCGCTCAAGGACGAGCTGGGGCTCACCGTGATTGCGGTGTCGCACGACCTCGTGGCGCTTGCCGCCGAGGCCGACGAGCTGATCTGCATCAACCGCACCATGCACGTGCACGGCAACCCAGACGAGGTGGTGCACAGCCACGCGCTGCACGAGGCCTACGGCTGCGAGTTTGACTTCCTGGCGGGCGAGATCGCGCATCACGAGCGCATCGGACGGCAGCGGTAAACGTGCTCGAGCTCGCCTTCATGCAGCGGGCCTTCGCCGCGGCCGTGGTCATCGGCGTGGTCTGCGGCGCGCTCGGCTTCTTCGTCGTGCTGCGCCGGCTCGCCTTCATCGGAGTCGGCATCTCGCACTCGGCGATCGGGGGCGTCGCGATCGGCGTCGTGGCGGGGCTGCCTCCGCTCGCGACCGGCGCCGTCTTCGCGGTGGCGGTGGCGCTCGGCATCGCCGCCGTGGGACGCCGCGCGGCGCTCTCCGAGGACGCCGTGATTGGCGTCTTCTTCTCCGGCTCGATGGCGCTCGGTGTCGTGCTGTTCAGCCTCCATCGCGGTTATCAGGCCGACCTGTTCGGCTATCTGTTCGGGGACGTGCTTGCGATCTCGGGAGGCGAGCTCGCGATGCTCGCGGCGGGCGGCGCCACTGTAGGGGCCGCCCTCGCACTGGGTTTCCGCCCCCTCTTCTTCATCGCCTTCGATGAGGAGATCGCGCGGGCGTCCGGCCAGCCGGTCGGCGCGCTCAACACGGCACTCCTGGTGCTGCTCGCGGTCACCATCGTGATCGGCGTGCGCCTGGTCGGCGCGATCCTGGTCGAGGCGCTGCTGGTGATCCCCGCCGCCAGCGCGGCACTGTGGGCGACGAGTTGGCGCACCCAGCTCGCGATCGCGACAGGCCTCGGAGGCGCCAGCGGGGCTCTTGGCCTGGCGCTCGCGTACCGGCTCGACCTCGCCGCAGGCGCCAGCATCGTGCTCGTCTCGGCGGGCCTCTTCTTCGTCTCGCTCGCGCTCCGGGGTCGCGGCCCTGGCTGAGCGCTGGTCGGACCCGGAGGCTGAAGAACAGAGTGGGGCCTTCATGGGAGCTCATGCTGACGCGCGCGCGTTGCTCATTTCAAGGGAAGAGACCACTCGATCGCTCGAGATCGCCCTTCGTGTCGCCGGTCCAACATGCCGAGTCCCTTGAAGGAGCATGGGTCTCGGCGAAGCACAGGAGCGCCCGCTCGCCGCCTGACACCGCGAGCACCTTTACCGGATGCTTTCCGAGAATGGGAACCCGGAGCTCCGCAGCCTGGAAGCGGTCCTCGACGCCCTCGGCTTCCGCCTCAGCATCGAGCTCAAGGCGGCGGGCTGATCAACGCGACACGCGCCCTGACGGGGTCGCGGAACCATGTCGCCTTCCGTTGTCCGTTCGCCTTGCGCGCATGCTCGAGCCGACGGCCTTACCAGCGCGGGGCTCGCTGCTCGGGTCATGCCACGCAACGCCAGCTCGGGCGAACTCTACGGAGAAGCGGCGGCAGCACGCGGACTCGCATGTTCCGGAGCGCCCCCCCGCTACCACCGAAGCGAACGGCCCGGAGGTCCTCAGGATCCCGGGCCGTTCGTAATTCCAAGGCCAGCTCGAGCTCCCCATCGATTCGGAAGCCACGCTCGGCGTCGGGACCAACGCGGAGGCGGCGGTCGCCGAGGAGGGCCTCCAGCGGCGCCCTGCCCTGCTCGGGCGTTCCCGTCAGCCACGCCCCGAGATCGCGCACGGTCTTCTCGATCGGACCGCGCAGCTCTTCTACGTCGATCTGAGGCTCACTCCGTCGGAGCCTTCGCTGCAGCGTGCCGCGCTCGCGCTCGAGATCTGCGAGCACGCGCTCATGCGCGTCCAGGTGGCCGAGACGGGCCACCAGACGCACCAAGTGCTCGATCTCAGTCTCGACCTGGGTCAGCCGCTCGCGGTCGTCTGAGGACGCGGTGTCGCTGTCTCGCACATGCGCGAGGTCGAGCGCCTTCTCGACGGCATAGAGCACGCGCTCAGGAACGAGAATCTGCTCTTGCACCCCGCGTAGGAACCGGAGCTCGAGCTCCTGCTGCGCGATTCGCACGGCGTTCGAGCCGGGGCGTCGCGACGAAGCCACTCGGACTCCGGGCGCTCGTGGCGCCGACGGCGGCCGGTCTCGTGATCCTTCACCCACTCGCTGCGGTTCCAGATGTACTCGCCTCGATAGAGGCGGTTCATGATCATCGAGCGCAGCGCTGTGATTCTTCAGCGCCCGGGGTCGTGGTGAGGCGACGCCGTCCGCGTTGAGCCCGTGCGCGATCGCCCGCAGGCTTTCGCCGTGGAGAAATGACCTGAAGATCGATCGGACGACCTCCGATTCCGGCTCGTGAATCAAGATCTTCCGCCCGCCCGGCGCCTCCGTCGTGCGGTAGCCGTACGGCGGACTGCCGGCGGCGAGTCCGCGCTCCGCACGGCGAAGCAGCCCGTGGTGCGTGAAGGCGCGCAGGCGGTCGAGGTACTCCGCGTTCATCACGCCGCCGACCTGCGCGCCGAGGTTCGAGAGCTCGAGGCCGGTCGTCGCTTCGTAGGACGCCCGCTTCGCAGCCCGCAAGCGATTCAGCAGCCAGCCGTGATCCTCGACGTTGCGCGCGAGGCGGGAGAAGTCGAAACACAGAAGCACGTCCCACTCGTCGATGCGACCGATGAGTCCGAGGAGTCCCGGCCGATTGTGCCGCGAGGCGCCGGAGACGCCGGCCTCCATCCCTGAGTTGCCGCGCGGGCGGCCGTCGTGGGACACTCGGATGGTTCACGGGCGGGCGGCAGCCTCTCAGCCCTAAACCGTTGGGCGGCGTGAGCAGCCGCATTCTCGCATTCCCGATGCCACATTTGCCGACTCCCTGCCACTACCTTGGTGAGTACCCGAAGGTGGGTCCTGCGAATCCGGGAGGGAGCGATGTCCCGAGCCGTACGTGCGGCCGCCGCGGCGCTTTTTGTCGTCTTGCCTACCGCTTCCATGCCCGCACGAGGCGGACTCATCGACTTCGAAACCATCCCTGGTTCTACGCCGTCCGAGGGACTCGCGATCAGCAACCAGTTCCTTGCGTCGGAGGGAGTCGAGTTCAGTCTAGAAGGAGGTGGCGCGCCGGTTCTTGCAGAGGTCGGTGCTCCGGCAACCGGCTTCGGGCCCAACGATTCGCCGCTGGATTCAACGGCGATCGGTTCCTTCTTCTTGACAGACGACGGCGTATTGACCGGGCTGACCGCGCCTGCTCTCATCGTCTCGTACTCGGTGCCCACGGCTGCAGCGAGCGGAGTGGTCTTGGACATCGACTTCGATGAGTCCTTCACTATCGAAGCGCGAGACGAGTTTGAGAACGTTCTGGATTCGTTGGTGATCTCCGCTGGCGATCCAGGAACCGGAGATCGTGTCGCGACCTTCTGGTCCATTAGTCGACCCCAGAACGAGATCTTTTCCCTTCGATTCAAGGGAACGCGTACGGTTGCGGGCTCCTTCGGCCTCGGCTTTGATAACTTCAACACGACCGCCATCCCCGAGCCATCAATCGCAGCGCTCTTTGGAATCGGTTTGACGATTCTCAGCCTGCGCGCACGCCGCTTAGCTTCGAATTTGAAGCGCAACACTTTCTAGGCCTCATGGAAGCGTTCCTCCGGGGTGTGGTAGTCATGTCTCTTTCGGGGTCGACGGTTCAGCTTGTTGGCGATGGCGTTGCAGTCGCGCTGGGTGATGCGTGCCATGCTGGTCCGCTTCGGTAGGTACTGCCGGATCAGTCCGTTCGTGTTCTCGTTGGTCCCGCGCTCCCACGAGCGGTGGGGCGTTGAGAAGTAGAACTTCACCCCCGTGGCCATCTCGACCTCCTTGTAGGAGTGAAACTCCGTGCCGTTGTCCGCGGTGATCGTGGGAAACTTCGCCGGGTGCTTGCGGACCAGATCGATCGTCCGCCGCGCCGCCTCGTCCATGTTTCGAGCGGCGAGCTTCGCGATCATCAGATAGCCCGTGGCTCGCTCGACGAGCGTCACGATGCAGTGGTCGTTGCCGGTACCCATCACCGTATCGATCTCCCAGTGGCCCACGGCCTGGCGGCGCAGAGCCGCGGCCGGGCGCTCGGAAACGTGTCGCTTTCCCGCCAGCCTCCCTCGGCTGTCGTAGCGCCGGGACTCCAGTCCTCCCGCAGCAGCGCCTCGACCCGATTCCAGTCCGGGCCTTCGAAGCGCCGATTGCGTCGTGAGCGAGAGCGTCGCCCGTTCGCCTGCTCGGTATCGTTCTTCCGAGGTGATCTGGCGGTACTTCAAGGGTTCTTCCTCAGGCTTGGCGGTTTGCGGAAGCGCTGAGTATTCCAGGTCACCTCGCTTTCTGGGCTTGTGATGTTGCACTTACTTTGTGAATTCGCTTGCTGGCCGATGAACGCCGGTCCGTCGGACGGCACGTGGAGATGCCATGGCAGAACGGCGACTCACCTTCGTGGCGCTGAGCGTCTCCGATCTTCGACGATCGCTTCGGTTCTACCGCGAGATCCTCGGCATTCCGCTCCGCGACGCTGCACACGACGCGGAAGCGCGCGACTCGTGGTACGGGGGCGAGTACGCCGCGTACTCGTGGATCGACGGCGCGTTCCTCCACTTCGCCCTGTATCCGAAGCATGAACCGGAGCGTCCCGCAGATCGGGGGTCGCTCGGGGTTGCTTCTGCGCGGAGGTGGACGTAACAGCCCTTCCCGGACCTAGAATGTCCCCTTGAACCGCCTATCCGTCGCGGCGGTGAGCGAGCGGGCCTGACGATGGCACGGGCGACGCGCGGGACCAGCCGATTGACCAGCTTTGCCCATTTGATAGGCTGGCCGCGGTGGCGAACGCGAAGACGAAGGTCACGGTGACCCTGCCGGCCGAGACGTTGCGGCGCGCTCGGACCATCACCGGCCGCGGGATCACGGACACCATCATCGCGGGCCTCGAAGCCCTGGACCGAAAGGAGCGCCGCTCTGCGCTGAGAGCGCTCAAGGGGCGGGTTCGGGTCGATCTCGCTCTCGAGCAGACGCGGCGTTGATCCTCGTCGACACGTCGGCATGGATCGAGTTCTTTCGCGGGTTGGACCCGGTCGCGAGCACTGTGGACCGGGCGCTCGAGTCCGACGAGGTTGCCCTCTGTGGGCCCGTACTGACGGAGCTCCGCCGAGGCCTTCGCACGCCCGCTGAGCGACGACGCGTGTTACCGCTCTTGTCTGGCTGTCACCTCCTGGACCAGCCGCCCGCTCTCTGGGAGGAGGCCGGCGACCTCGGCTTCGCCCTTGCGCGGCGAGGTGCGAGCGTGAAGACGCTGGACCTGCTGATCGCGGTATACGCACTCAGCCACTCCGTGTCTCTCCTCACGACCGACGCAGACTTCGCGCGCATGCGGAGAGCGGGCATCCCTCTCGATCTGTCCCCGGGGCCAGGAGGCTCCTGAGGAAGAACGAGCCCGCGTCGAAGACGACGCGCCGGAGCGGCACGGGCTCGTACGGCATCGCCTCGCTGCGGAGTCCGCTACACCAGGTCACGCCACGCAACGCCAGCTCGGGCGGACTCTGCGAAGAAGCGGCGGCAGTAGGCGGACTCGCATGTTCCGAAGCGTTCCCCCGCTACCTCACGGTCGAACGGCTCGGAGGCGCTCCTCTGGGCCGTTCGCGTTCTACTCAGGTGGAGCATCGTCGGTATTCTCTCAGAGCCAGCCACGCTCCCGGTAGAAGCTCGCCAGGTTGTCGGCAATCACTCCCGCCAGGCGGTCAGTGGTCGGACGGAGACCGCCCACGACTTCCTGCCCGACGTTCATCGTGCCGCTCACGATCACTGGCAATATCACCGCGCCGGTGACGACCGCGCCGGCCGCAATCGGCATCGCCATACCCGGCATGCTGTCGCCGTGGGCGCCGGCATCGGCTTCCTTGACGCGCCGCAGCTCGCTCCCCGTCCATTGATACAACTGCGCCTGCACTCGCAGCTCCTGCCGACCGAGGCCGAAGCCGATCGCCATGCGAGCGAGCCGGTTGCCCTCCTGGATCGTCACGAACTGTCCCTCGAGGACCAGCGCGTCCTTCGGGACCGCGCGCACGTCTTCGGCGCGACTGGCGTTGATGCCCTTCTCGCGCAGCTTCGCGACGATGCTGTCCGTAAGCTGGCGGGCGATGGCGTGGTCCTCGTCGGTCCGCGGCGGCGGCTCGAAGTTCGCGCCGAGGACATCTCCGACCAGGTCGTCGTTGTTCACGGCGAAGTCGTAGATCAGGAGCACGGAGGGCTTGGCGACGGGCTCCTCGTGGACGACCCCTTCGTAGTGCGCGCCAGCGCAGCCGAAACACAAGGCCGAGGAAGTTGCGAGAGCAGCTGCGAGTCGGATCGCACGCATCATGCGAGTTCCTCCGATGCATGAGACGAGCTCATGCCTAGTATCGCACGGTGGGTACTCCTCGTAGACGGAGCCTGCGTCTCCGCGCGTACGTAGTTGCCTTCTCGCGAGTGCGAGAATACGAATGCCGGACATCGGGCAGGGGGCTGGATCTCGCGCTCGAGGGCTCGGTGTCGCAGCTCGGCTCCGTGGGCGCCGAGGAGGGCAAGCTCGTCGCACGCGCGCTCTCCTCGTCGGCTACGGAGAGTGCTCGAAGGACTGAGCTCGAACCTCATCTGGCCGGAGCGGGCTGCGCGCAGGCGTCGGCCGATGTGGTGTCCCGGGCGCTGCCCGGTGTGGGGCTAAGGCTCCAGGGTGACCGTCACTCCCGCCGGGCCGGCCTTCAGGCGCACGCCCTGCGTCGTCGATGTCAGCTGGACGTAGACGCCGCTCTGGTTCGTGCCGTTTGCGAGGCCGATCCCGCCGCCCACGGCGATCGCGGTCGCGACGCCGGTGTAGGTCCCGGGGAAGTCCTCGATCCGCTTCAGGTGGTAGACCTTGCCGACGGCGTCGATCGTGCCGCCGCCGATGTCACCATGAGTCAGCCCGGTCACGCGGAACTTGTACTCCTCGCCATGGAAGGTGAGGACGCCGGTCCCCCATGCGTAGCCGCCGACGCCTGCGGCCGAGGCCCCCGTGAAGCGCAGCGTCGCATCCGGCTCCCCGGACCCCTCGGGGCCTGAGTTCGAGGCGCAAGCGAGGCTCAAGATGGCGACGGCGGCGGCGACGAGCAGGGCTTTCATGGTTTCTCTCCGATGCGTTGGAGGGGACGGACTGCGGGACGCCACAACGCCGTCGTACCAGATCGCAGCGCGCGAGGGAAGACAGGATCGACCGCGGCTCGTCGGGCCCTCCGCCCAGCAGATTTTCATCGTCGTCGGGCGTTTTCTGTACGAGTACTCGACACGGCAGCCGAAGCCGCACCGGGAACCGGCAGCTCTGTGACGGCCGCTCGGCTTCCACACGCAGCGAGCGACCGACCGGGTGCCATTGGCCCGTTTCGCCTTGATGTCGGCTACCGAACGGGCCACTGGCCCGGACCTCTCCCCTGCCAAAATAGATCTCGTCCGACGTCTGCCCGGAGAATGCCGCATGAGCAATCGTCACGTTGTACTCCGCGACGTAGAACACCACGTGGCGGCGAACTGCCGCGGCCGTCTCGAGCCGGTGCAAGAAAAGCCACTGGTGCTTGAGCTTGCTCCACCAGCTCTCGATCATCGAGTTCGAGAAACGCACGTCCACGAGAGCGCGGACACGGCGGAGCCGTCCCTCACCCACGAGCGCATCCACCTGGCCGTTGAAGTTCTCTGTGCCGCCGTCGGCCATCACCGTCGGGCGGTCATCCCGGCTGACGGCGTTGGAGACCGCTTCGTCCAGGATCGTGACCGCGTTGGAGATCTCGAAGCGTTCGGCTACACGCCAAGCCAAGATCCTTCGGCTGAAGTTGTCGATGACAGCATGGAGCCAGACCTTCGTTCCATCGACCAGGCGTACGGCCGACGTATCCATGTGCCAGACCTCGTCCGGCGCGCTGGCCCGGATCCCGACCTTCGGGGCTGCGGGATGCAGTCGCTTCCGCGATCGTCGCCATCCACGATCCCGGACCAGCCTGTACCACGTCGATGACGATGCGAAGACCTTCCCCATGCGCTGGGCGAGAACCGCCAGCCGCCCGGTCGGAACGTGGCGATAGCTCTCCGAGGTCACCATTGATTGGATGACCCGCGCTTCGTCGGGCGTGAGCTGTGTCGGCGTGGACCGCGCGCACATCGTACGGTCGTCCATTTCGCAGCCCTGCTCTTCCCGAACCCAGACCCTGTAACGGGAGTGTGATATGCGGAGGTCTTGAGCAGCGCGCCTGTCGCAAGAACTCCGCGGGCCCGCTGGGCGGCGCGAAGCAGCTTCGCCTGCGTGGTTCGATCGCCGAAATCGATTCGGGACGGACCGCCGGAAACCAGCACGGCGACGAGCAGGCCGACCACTGCGGATAGGGTTCGGAGCCGACGGCGCAGCCTGACGACCTCGGCGCGGAGGTCGGCCTCTGCCCGATCGAGCACATCCATGCTGACCACGGGTCGGAGCTCCCAGCGGAGCCAGCCGGCCGCAGTCGATCGGGGAACGCCCCGGCCAGTCGCGATGCTCAAGTCCCCGGTCCGGCGGACCAGATCACGGAGTCCATGGTCGTACGCCTGCTGACGGCCGGTCTGCTTTGTCATGGCGGCGATGCGCGCCATCAGCGCGAGAAACTGGGGCCGCTCGTGCCGAGAGGCGCCGGAGATCCCTGCATCTTGGACGACGAGCGCGTCGGCAACCGCCCAGCCGCGCCCCTGAGCGAACTCGCGGCAGCGGGCGAAAGCGTATGAACTCATCGAAGTGTCAACAACGGAAACCGAGGGAAAGGACTGGGAACCGGGGAGAGCGTCCTTTGTCGCAAGCGTGCGTAGGCAGGAGCAGCGCCGGCGTCGTGGAGCGTCGGAGAGGTGGCTTGAGCCGCGTCGCAGCTCGTTGCCGACGAGGTCGCGCACGACCTCGGTGCTGCACGCGTCGCGAGGATCGGCGCGCCCTCGCGCGATCGAGCTCGCGGGGGCCTTCGAGCCGCTGTCCGTGCCCGCGAGCGAGCCGGCCAGTCGCCCCCACGGGCCAACGGCCATCCAGACGCGTATCGTGGTCCGGATGCGGCTCGTCGCCTGAGGGGGCCCCGGGCGCAGGAGCCCGACGTCCGGACCTCGAGGCAAAGAGGGGAGTCCGAAGTGGAGACACCTGTCCGACAGACCGATCCGGAATCCGTCGTGCGCGAGCGCTACGCAGCCGCCGCCCGGACGCGGGAGGCCGCGCTCTGCTGCCCGGTCGACTACGACCCGCAATACTTGAAGGTGATCCCCGGCGAAGTGCTCGAGCGCGACTACGGGTGCGGAGATCCCTCTCGCTACGTCCGCGAGGGGGACGCGGTCCTGGATCTCGGCAGCGGAGGCGGGAAGATCTGCTTCATCGCCGCCCAGCTCGCAGGTCCCAGGGGCTACGTGATCGGCGTCGACGTGAATGACGAGATGCTCGCCCTCTCCCGCCGAGCAGGCCCAGTGGTGGCCGAGCAGCTGGGCTTCGCGAACGTCGAGTTCCGACGGGGTCGCATCCAGGATCTCTCGCTCAACCTCGATCGTCTCGACACGTGGCTTGTTCAGCACCCGGTGAGGTCTGCCGCGGACCTCGCGGCTCTCGAGGTCGAGCAGGCGCGACTGCGACGGGACGCGCCCCTCGTGGCGGACACCAGCGTCGATCTCGTGGTCTCCAACTGCGTCTTCAATCTGGTTCGGGACGAGGACAAGCGCCAGCTGGTCCAGGAGATCTTCCGCGTCCTCAAGGTCGGCGGCCGGATCGCCATCTCGGACATCGTGAGCGATGAGCCCGTGCCGCAGAGCCTGAAGGACGACCCCGAGCTCTGGAGCGGCTGCATCTCGGGTGCCTTCCACGAGCTCGAGATGCTGCGCGAGTTCGAGGCAGTCGGCTTCCACGGCATCCGGATCGACAAGTGGGAGCCGGAACCCTTCGCGGTCGTGGAGGGGATCGAGTTCCGCGCGGTCACGGTCACTGCGCACAAGGGCAAGCAGGGACCCTGCCATGAGGCCAACCAGGCCGTGATCTACGCAGGGCCCTGGAGGCGCGTGGAGGATGACGACGGCCACGTGCTCGAGCGCGGCGTGCGGACGGCCGTGTGTGCGAAGACCTTCCAGCTCCTGACTTCCGATCCCTACGCTGGCGAAACGGTCGCGATACCGCCGCGGGCCCCGATCCCAGAGGAAACGCGACAGGGGTTCGACTGCAGCCGCACCGCTCCGCGCAGCCCGCGCGAGACCAAGGGCCTCGAGTACCGAGAGACGCGCGAGCCCTGCGCCGACGAGGATTGCTGCTGACGCTGTGGGCGCTCGTGGCCTCCGCGCTGCTGCTCCTCCGGCTTGACCGAATGCGTTTATCGGACCTTGCCAAGAACGCAGCTCGAAATCCCTATGCCCTCAAGGCGCGCCCGTGACGATCCGGGCGCGAGAACGATCCATATCGTCGATTTCGATTATCATGATAATATAGACCGCATGATTCAAAGAGCCCTGCGCCTTCCGGCCCGTCCGACCGCGACATTCTTCCTCTGGGGCCCCCGCCAGACCGGCAAGAGCACCCTGCTGCGCGACACCTACCCGGATGCCACGTGGGTCGACCTGCTACGCACCGACGATTACGTTCGCTACCGCACGCGCCCCGCGCTGTTGCGCGAAGAGCTGCTCGGCGCGCCGAAGAGTCGCGTGGTGGTGATCGACGAGGTCCAGAAGGTTCCGGCGCTGCTCGACGAGGTGCACTGGCTGATCGAGAACCGCGGTCTCCGCTTCGCGATGTGCGGCTCGAGTGCGCGCCGTGTGAAGCGCGGCCACGCCAATCTGCTCGGCGGTCGCGCTCTCCGCTACGAGCTGCTGGGATTGGTGTCCGCCGAGCTCGGCCGCGACTTCGATGTCGTTCGCGCGCTGAACCACGGCTTCCTGCCGCGCCACTACCTGAGCGACAGGCCCGGTCCGCTCCTGCGCTCCTACGTGAACGACTACCTGAAGGAGGAGATTGCAGCGGAAGGCCTCGTGCGCAATCTGCCCGCTTTCTCGGGCTTCCTCGCCGCGGCGGCGCTCTCGGACGGTGGGCTGGTCAACTTCGCGAACATTGCGCGCGAGTGCGGAGTCTCGGGCCCGACCGTGCGCGAGCACTTCCAGATCCTCGTCGACACCTTGCTCGGGCGCTTCCTGCCGGCGTACACGAAGCGGCCGAAACGCCGCGTGATCCAGGCCCCGAAGTTCTACTTCGCCGATGTCGGCGTGGTGAACCACCTCGCCAAGCGCGGCCGTCTCGAACCCGGATCGGAGCTCTTTGGGAAGGCCTTCGAGAGCTGGGTGCATCACGAGCTGCAGGCCTACCGCGCCTACCGCGAGTTCGCCTTCGAGCTCTCTTACTGGCGCACGGCAAGTGGCATCGAGGTGGATTTCCTCGTCGACGACGTCCGCGTTGCGATCGAGGCAAAGGCGTCGGCGCGGGTCCACGACGGGCATCTCAGGGGCCTGCGCGAGATCCAGCGCGAGCATCCGCGCCTGAAGCGCGGGATCGCCGTAAGCCTCGATCCGCGCGTGCGCCGCACCGAGGACGGCATCGAAATACTCCCAGCGCGTGTCTTCGCCGAGCGGCTCTGGGCGGACGATCTGCTCGGCAGCTGAGCCGCCGGGAAGACGAAGATCCAGGCGGCTCGGTCCCCCAAGCGCCGCTCGCGAGGTCTGACGCGCGCGCACTCGCGCCAGCCGACGAGCGCTTGGACTGGTACCTCGCTGCACGGTACGGCGCGGACGAAGGGTCACGCTCACGGAGCGAATGCGGAGTGCAAGAGGAAGAGAGCGGAGGGTCCTGGTCCACACACGCACCGGCGTCGGGGTGGACATTGATCGCGTGCGAGCGGACGTAGCAGCCCGGACGGGAGCTTAGAAGGTCTCTCGAGCGTGGGAAGCGCGCCATCGCCTCGGACTCGCGCTTGCCCAGCTCCGGAATGCTCGCGAGAACACGGCCTGATCGGAAAAATGGAGCGCCGATGCGATCTTCGACAGCGGAAGCGCCGTATCCTGGAGAAGCTGCTGGGCGAGCTCGAAACGCGTGTCATCGAGGAGTCGCTGCAGATTCGTTCCCTCGGCGCGAAGGCGCTGGCGCATCGTCCGCTCGTGGATGCCGAAGACGTGCGCCAGGTTGCCGGCGGATGCAGCGCCACTCAGCACCAATTGCTGCACCACGCCTTGCACCTCCTCAGCAAACGACATCGGGCCGTCCGGTTCGCCGCTCCCGATCGTCTGAGACAGCAGTCCGCCAGGAACGCGGTCGGCACCCGCGATGCATCGGTCGAGCCACGACGCCGCGAATACGACCCCGGAGACTTCGGCGTCGAACCGGACGGACGTGCCGAACACTCGGCGGTACGGGGACACGTCGCTCGGCCGCTCGCACGCAAACTGGACGCCCCACGGCTCCCAGGACTTGCCACACAGCTCGCGGAGCAACCTGTACGCGATGGCCAATGCCGCGTCGTACACTTGCCGTAGCGCCGGCGTGCCGTGCCGACGAACCGAATAGCAGAGCAGCGCCGTCGATCGGTCCGGCCGGAGCAGCACCGGAACCGCCATCCGGTCGTAACGGTGAAGGCGCAGGAGCAACACCTGTAGCGCCTCGCCGACCGTCGCTGAGTTTCGCATCAGATCTCCGATGGCGCCGAAATTCCCGAGCGTGAACCGCTGACCGACGAACAGCCCGAAGTGGGGGCAGCGCGTCAGGGTCGTGCACTCGGACAGGAGACGGGCGAGATCCGTATCCCGAATGCTGTTCTCGGGGCTCCCGAAGGATCGGGGGTCGACCCCCGCCCTCGCGAAGGCGCGCCGCGGCGCGACGTCGAGATCGGTCAGCACCATGGGAAGGGAAAGGATGGGCCCGAGTCTTACCGTGCCCGGAGGGCTGGCGGACGGCAGAAGATCCGGGAGTCCACCCGGGGCCGCCTCGAAGGACGCGCCCCCGTTCCTACGCCTCGCCGCTGTCGCCACTGCGGCATACTGGCCGAGACGACCCGGTTCATGCAATGCCGGATTTGCAAAGTCGTGGAACGGCCCGTTTGATAGGCTCGTCGCGGCCGCATTCCGGGCCCGGCGCCGGCAACCGCCATGGCTCTTCGGACATACCACCGTTTCACCACCCGAGGAATCAATGAGATCTGCTCGCCAGACTTCGAAGTTGTGCGTCTCCCTGGTCCTCGTGATCGGGTGCGCCTCCGCGAACGTGACCCAGCGCGACATCGGCGTCACAGGGAGAATTCCGCGGCCGGATCACATTTGGGTTTACGATTTCACCGCCACGCCTTCCGACGTCCCGGCCGAGTCCGCGCTGGCGGGCCAGTACGACCCGCAGCAGACGGCGACGGCGGCTCAGCTCGCGGAGGCTCGCACGCTGGGCGCGGAGATCGCGCGCGAGCTGGTCGCGGACATCCAAGGGATGGGGCTCCCGGCCATGAGAGCCACGAGTCAGCCGGCGCTACAGCTCAACGACCTCGTGATCCGTGGCTACTTCGTGTCGATCGACGAAGGCAGCGCCACCAAGCGCATCCTGATCGGATTCGGCTCCGGCGCGGCTGAGCTGAAGACGGCGGTCGAGGGCTTCCAGGTGACGGAGCGAGGTCTGCGAAAGCTCGGATCGGGCACCGTGGATTCCAGCGGAGGCAAGGGGCCGGGTGAAGCGGTGCCGGCGGCCGTCGCGATCGCAACGGCGAACCCGATCGGCCTCATCGTCAGCAGCGCGGTGAAGGTGTACGGGGAAGAGAGCGGAAGCAGTACCATCGAGGGCAGAGCGAAAGGGACTGCGGCGGAAATCGCCGCCCAGATCAAGCCCAGATTCCAACAGCAGGGTTGGATCCAGTAAGCGAACCGGTCCTTGCCGCCCGGGACGTTTCGATCGCGGGAGGCAAGATCCCCTCCCGACCCAGGAGAAGACAGCATGAGGACACGATCCGTCCTGTTCGCAGTCTCGGTCGCGCTGCTGATCGCGGGCCTCGCCCGCGCGCAGCAGTATCCGCTGCTCGACATGGTGGCCGACGAGGTGATCCAGAAGTACCAGCAGGCCTCCTGCGAGCAGCTCTGGGAGCACAAGGGTGCGCCCAAGTCGGAGCGGGCGCAGGAGGCGATCAACCTTCTGCGCAACGATCCGCAGATGCGGCAGCGGTTCCTCGACAAGGTGGGTGGCCCGATCGCGAACAAGATGTTCGAGTGCGGGATGATTCCGTGAGGGGGAGGCGTGGCGCCGCGCACGCGGCATGTGCGCTGCTGCTTGCGGCCGGGACGCTCCCCGGGACGGCGCGCTCCGCCGACGAGAAGGCGGCATCGCCCGCTCCTGCCGGCGCGCCGGCGGCGGCAGCGGCACCCGGGCCGGCGCTCGAGCCGAAAGCGATGGAGCTCCTGAAGGCGGCGAGCGACCGCCTCGCTGCCGCGCGCACGATGACCTTCACCGCCGTCGTCTCCTACGAGAACCCGAGCGTGTTCGGCCCGCCGCTCGTCTACACGACGACCTCCTCGGTGACGGTGCAGCGGCCGGACAAGCTGCGCGTGATCACGCCCGGGGACGGCCAGGCGACGGAGTTCTACTACGACGGCAAGACGATGACGGCGTTCGCGCCGGCGGAGAACCTCGTGGCGGTCGCGGACGCGCCGCCGACGATCGACGGCGCACTGAAGGCGGCCTACGACGCCGCCGCGATCTACTTCCCGTGGAGCGACGTCGTCGTCGCCGACCCCTACGCCGACGTGTCCGAGGGGCTCCGCGTCGCGTTCTACATCGGGCAGTCGCACGTCGTCGGCGGCGTCATGACGGACATGGTCGCCTATGCGAACGACGGCGTCTTCGCGCAGATCTGGATCGGCGCGGACGACAAGCTACCTCGTAGGATCCGCGCGGTGTATAGCCAGGACCCGGCGCAGCTCCGCCATCAGCTCGATCTCTCGGACTGGAAGCTCGACGCCGCCGTCCCGGCGGACGCGTTCGCGTCCCCGCGCGTCGCCGGTGCGACGCGGATCGCCTTCGATCGCCCGGATCCGCGGCTTCCGCCTGGTTTCAAGCCGGCGCCTCCTCCGAAGAGCGCACCGGCGAAGAAGCCGAAGGCGGCGAAGAGCGCGTCACAATGAGAAAGTGGGAGCATGCCATGAGAGCGATCGTCTTGGGCCTCGCCCTCGGGATGGCCTTCTGTGGGCGCGCAGGCGCGTGGTCGCACGCGAACGCGTGGGGCGGCTCGACCTCCCACGCGTACGGGTCCGGTTCGACCACGCGCACGTCCGCCTACGGCGGGAGCGAGACGCACACCTACGGCGAAGGCACGACAGCGACGAACCGCTACGGCGACACCGCGACGCACAAGGAGGGGTCGGGTCAGACGACCGTCACCAACCCCTACGGCGGGAGCGCGACGCACACCTACGGCTACGGCACGACCTACCACGGCGCGTACGGCGGGACGGCCTATCACAGCCCGTACTACGGTGGCTCCGCGTACCACCCGCCGTACTACGGCGCGCACTACCCCGCCTACCACCCACCCACGACGGTGAACGTCTACGGGTCGAGCTGCGGCAACTGCGGCGGCTGGTCCACCGCCGGCGCGGCCGCCGCGGGCGCGATGGTCGGCCTGGCCGCGGGCGCGGCGGTCGCCTCGGCCGGACAGAGCGCGGCCACGTCGAACGCGTACGCGCAGGGCTACGTCGCGGGAAGCGCCGCGACCCCGACCTACACGGTGGGCGCGATCTACGCGACGCTCCCAGCGGGATGCGCGATGCCGAGCGTCGGCGGCCAGTCCTACTACCTGTGCGGCAACACCTGGTTCCAGCCGAGCTACGGCGCGAACGGCGTCTACTACCGCGTGGTGCCGACCCCCTGACGTCGACGAGCCGCGCGTGCGCGCGGGCCTCGTCGGGAGGAACGACGATGAGACCGCTTCCCTTCTCCGCGCTCGCCGCGTCGCTCGCGACGCTCCTCGCCGCGCCGGCGCTCGCGCAGGAGAAGAATCCGGAGCGCAACGCCTACTTCGGCGAGACGCACATTCACACGAGCTGGTCGGTCGACGCGTGGGTGATGGGCAACCGCATCACCGGCCCGGCCGACGCCTACAAGTACGCCCAGGGCCAGACCATCAAGCACCCGATGGGCTACGACATCACGATCGACACGCCACTCGACTTCATGGGCGTGACCGATCACTCGGAGTACGTCGGCGTCACCAGGGAGGCCAACACCCCGGGATCCTACGTGAGCAAGCTGCCCGAGGCGCAGCCGATGATCATGAAGGATCCGAACGACAAGGAAGAGCAGAACCGGGTCTTTTCGTATCTCCTCTCGCTGGCCTCAAAACCGCCGGTGAAGGCATTCATGGACCCGAAGATCACTGCCACCGTGTGGAAGGAGAACGTCAAGATCGCCGACGAGCAGAACAAGCCCGGCAAGTTCACCGCGTTCTGCTCGTACGAATGGACGTCGATGCCGGGCAACCGCAACCTGCACCGCAACGTCTTCTTCCGGGCCTGCGACAAGGTGCCGGACTATCCCTTCAGCGCACTCGACTCCACTCGCCCCACGGATCTGTGGAACTGGATGGACGGGCAGCGCAAGGCTGGAAACGATGTGCTCGCGATCTCGCACAACGCCAACGTCAGCGACGGCTGGATGTACCCGGTCGACGTCGACAACACCACCGGGCGGCCGATCGACGCCGCCTGGGCGGCCTCGCGCGACCGCAACGAGCGCCTGGTCGAGATCAAGCAGGGCAAGGGACAATCGGAGACGCATCCCTTGCTGTCGCCCAACGACGAATTCGCCAACTACGAGATGTATGAGGCCCTCCTCGGCCTTCCGGCCGACGTCGGCCGCATCGACCGCATCACGGGCAGCTACGCGCGCCAGGCGTACAAGGACGGCATTACCATGCAGGACACGCGCGGCTACAACCCGTACAAGTTCGGCATGGCCGGCGGCTCCGACTCGCACAATACCGGCAGCCCCTACCGCCAGGACAACTTCTACGGCCTGCACGCCGATGCGGATGGCTCGGTCGAGCGGCGCTTCGCCGGCGTACTGATCGGCGGCACGATGGACGTGCGCCTCGAGAACCCCGGCGGGCTGACCGGCGTGTGGGCCGAGGAGAACACCCGCGCTTCGCTGTTCGACGCGATGTACCGCAAGGAAACCTTCGGCGTCAGCGGTCCGCGCATCAAGCTGCGCTTCTTCGGCGGATGGGGCTACGACAAAGGCATCCTCGACGCCGGCGACTGGGTGAAGAAGTCCTACGCCGGCGGTGTCCCGATGGGCGCGGACCTGCCCCCGATGCCCGCGGGCGGCAAGGGCACGGCGCCGCACTTCGTCGTCTGGGCCGTGAAGGACCCCACCACGGCCAATCTCGACCGCATCCAGGTCGTCAAGGGCTGGACGCAGGACGGCCAGAGCTTCGAGAAGGTCTTCGACGTCGCGTGGTCCGGCGACCGCAAGCCCGACAAGTGGACCGGCAAGGTGCCGGCCATCCAGAGCACGGTCGATTTTGAAAACGCCACCTACACCAACAGCGTCGGCTCGACCGAGCTCAAGACCGTGTGGACGGATCCGGAGTTCGACGCGAGCCTGCACGCCTTCTACTACGCGCGCGTGCTGGAGATTCCGACGCCGCGCTGGACGCTGATCCAGGCCGTCAAGGCGGGCGTGCCGCCCCCCGATGTCGTTCCGCTCACGGGGCAGGAACGCGCCTGGAGCTCGCCGATCTGGTACACGCCGTCGGCCGAGGCGCGCGCGAACGCCCCGGCGGGCACGACCGTCGCCGAGCTGAAGAAGAAGGGAATCACCGCGCTGAATGACACGCAGTTGAAGGCGCTCATCGTCGGCAAGGCCTTCTGGATGCGGAACGACGTGACGGGCGAGCAATTCAGCCAGAACTTCACGACCGAGGGTCAGACGATCCTGTTCCGCGTCGGAACGAATGCCCTCATGCCGAGCGCCTTCGGAAACGTCGAGCGCGACGGCTCTCAGGCAACGACCCACGCCTACAAGATCGAAGGCGGCAAGCTCGTCATCCCGGTGGCGCAGGATCCGTACTCGTTCACGTTCTACAAGGTTGGCGACACCTACTATGCCGCGCGCAGCAACGAGTTCGGCTACGCCAACTACGAGATCATTCCGGCGCCGCAGATCGCAGCGAACCCGCTGATCGCGATGTCGAACCAGTTCTCGATCGAGCTGGGCCTGACGGAAGAGCAGAGGAAGCAGATCGTCCCGATCCTGAAGGAGGAGGTGCAACAGCTGGGGGCGCTGAAGAAGAACGCCTCTCTCAGCGGCGTGCAGAAGGTGGAGGCGTTGCGGAAGGTCGGCGTCTCGTTCGACGGGAAGATCTCGCCGCTCCTCAATCCGGACCAGCAGCAGAAGTTCCAGGTCATGCGCGAGGAGATGAGGCGGCGGATGATCGAGGGGATGGCGGAGAAGGCGCTGAAGAAGGTGGAGTCGGAGGCGTCGACGTGGTTCATGGACGAGCGCTCGGGTGCGAAGCGCTGAAGAAGGCCGGCAGGCGAGTCGGAGCGGATCCGGCGATCCGGGAGCGGCGTCCTCTCCTGCGATAGAGACGGTACTGAGTCACGCCACGGGTGAGGCGCGGGCGGCGATGGCATCATCGCGGCCTGCGCCGAGTTCATTGCGAGCACCATGAGACGCCTCCTCCGCGAGCCCCTGATCCACTTCCTTGCGATCGGCGCGCTTCTGTTCGGCCTCTACAGCCTCACGCAGTCCGGACGCCCGGCGACCGCGCCGTCGACGGAGATCCGGCTGTCGCTCGACGAGATCGCCCAGCTCACCCTGCTGCACCAATCGCAGTGGCATCGCCAGCCGACGCCGCAGGAGCTCGAGCGAATGGTCGAGAACAAGGTCCAGCAGGAGATCCTCTACCGCGAGGCGCTCGCGATGGGGCTCGACAAGGACGACGAGATCGTGAAGCGCCGCATGGCGCAGAAGATGCAATTCCTGGCCGAGGACGTGGCCGCCGCGCGCGAGCCCACGAGTGACGAGCTCCGCGTCTGGTTCGAAAGGAACGGCGACAAGTTCGCGCTGCCGAGCCGGGTGAGCTTCCGCCACCTGTACTTCGGCTCCGACCGCCGGGGTGAAAGAGCGCACGACGATGCGGTGGCGGCGCTCGCGAAGCTCGCCGGCCAGCCGCAGGACACGAAGCTCGCCGCCCCGCTCGCGGACTCGTTCATGTTCCAGGACTACTACGGCGACCGGACGTCCGCGGAGCTGGCCAAGGAATTCGGCCCGCAGTTCGCGGTAGCAGTCGAGAAGCTCGAGCCGGGCTCCTGGCAGGGGCCGATCGAGTCCGGCTATGGCTGGCACCTGGTCTTCGTCGACACGGTCATTCCCGGGCGCGTGCCCGCCTTCGAGGAGGTCGAGCCCGACGTGAAGACGGCGTGGCTCGGCGAGCAGAAGGAGCGGGCCCGCGAGGACGCGTACAAGGCGATGCGCGCGAAGTACACGGTGCTCTTGCCCGCGCCGCCACCGTCGCAAGATGTCGTCGTCCCGGATCTCGCCAACGAGGTTCCCCCGCAGTGATCCGACTCTTCGCGGTGTTGGTCGCGCTGCTCGTCGCTTCCGCGGTGCAGGCGCACGAATCGCGCCCCGCGTATCTCGAGCTGAGGGAGACTGCGCCGGGAAGGTTCGACGTGCTCTGGCGCACGCCGGTGCTCTCGGGCATGCGCCTGCCGATCGTCCTGCAGATCCCGGACGAGGTGCGCAATGCGAAGCCGCCCGAGGTGCAGGAGCTCGCCGACTCGCTCGTCGAGCGGCGCTGGCTCGACGCCGGACCGGGCGGGCTCGCCGGCAAGCGCATCGGCTTCGCCGGCCTCCAGCTCACGATCACCGACGTGCTCGTGCGCGTGCAGATGCTCGACGGTCGGACCTGGACGGCAATCGCGCGTGGCTCGCAGCCGTGGGTCGAGATCGCGGCGTCGCAATCGTGGTCGGAGGTCGCGGAGACGTACGTCGTGCAGGGCGTCCGGCACATCCTCTTCGGCGCCGACCACCTGTTGTTCGTGCTGGGGCTGCTCTTGATCGTGAAGAACCGCTTGATGCTGCTGAAGACGGTGACCGCCTTCACGCTGGCGCACAGCATCACGCTCGCGATCGCGACCCTGGGCTACGCGAGCGTTCCGCTCCCGCCGCTGAACGCGGCGATCGCGCTCTCGATCCTGTTCCTCGGGCCCGAGATCGTGCGCGCGTGGCGCGGCGAGACGAGCTTCACGCTCCGTCACCCCTGGGTCGTGGCGTTCGCGTTCGGCCTCTTGCACGGCTTCGGCTTCGCGACGGCGCTCACCGAAGCGGGGCTGCCGCGCAGCGACCTGCCGCTCGCGCTCGTCAGCTTCAACGTGGGCGTCGAGCTCGGGCAGCTCGGCTTCGTGGCGCTGGTCCTCGGCCTCGAACGCTCGTTTCGCGTGCTCCAGCTGCGCTGGCCGCGCTGGGTCGAGGCGCTGCCGGGATACGCGGTCGGCGCGCTCGGCGCGTTCTGGACCATCCAGCGCGTCGCGCTGCTCCTCGGTGCCGTCGCGCTGGCGCTCGTCCTGCCCGGCACTGCGTCGGCGCACGCGCAGGCCGGGCAGGCGGTCGGCTTCGCGACCGGCTTCGCGCACCCGATCTCGGGGCTCGACCACGTGCTCGCGATGGTCGCAGTCGGCCTGTGGGGCGCGCAGCTCGGCGCACCGGCGATATGGGTGCTGCCGGTCGCGTTCCCGCTCGTGATGGCGTTCGGCGGGATGCTCGGCCTGCTCGGCGTGCCGCTGCCCGGAATCGAATACGGGATCGCGGCGTCGGCCGTCCTGCTCGGCGCGGCGGTGATGCTCGAGCTGCGCCCGCCGCTCGTCGTCGCGGCGCTCCTCGTCGGAGTCTTCGCCATCTTCCACGGCCACGCGCACGGCACCGAGTTGCCCGCGGGGCAAAGCGCGCTCCTGTACAGCGTCGGGTTCGTGATCGCGACCGGCTGCCTGCACGCGCTCGGCATCGCCATCGGCACGATGCATCGCTTCTCGTGGGGCCGAATCCTGCTGCGCGTCGCCGGCGTGGGTGTGACGCTCGGCGGCCTGTTCTTCCTCTGGCAGTCGGTCGCATGAAGACTCGCGGCGCGCTCGTGCTGGTGCTCGCCGTTGCACTGTGGCCGGGCTCGGCTGACGCACACCTGAACTCCACCGGTATGGGCCCGCTCTACGACGGAGCCGCGCATTTCCTCAGCAGTCCGGGAGACCTGCTCGCGGCGCTCGCGCTCGCGCTGTTCGCAGGACAGCGCGGCCCCGAATTCGGGCGGCGGGTGCTACTCGTCCTTTCTTGCGCGTGGCTGCTCGGTGCCCTGCTCGGCTCCCTGGCTCCCGCCGTCCCGGAGAGCGCGGTCACATCGGCGGCGTGGGTGCTCGGTTTGGGCGCGCTGCTGGCGCTCGACCTGAAGCTCCCGCTGCGCGGGCTCAGCGCGCTCGCCGCGTGCACGGGCGCCTATCACGGACTCCTGAACGGCAGCGGGCTCGGCTGGTCCGCGTCGACGCTCGGTGCGCTGGTCGGCCTGACCGCGGCAGTGTTCGCGCTCGTCGCGCTCGCGTCCGCGCTCGTCGTCGCGATCGGCTCCAGCTGGGGGCGGATCGCGGTGCGCGTCGCAGGAAGCTGGATCGCCGCGAGCGGCTTGCTCTGGCTGGGCTGGGCGGCTCGTTCGCCTCGTTGACGGAGGGACGGGCGTGCTGGAGGTGGACGAGAATGAAGGTTCCGTTCAAGTTCACCGGCAAGATCGACAATGTCACCTTCAACTCCGGACCGCAGCAGATGACGGAAGAAGAGCGCAAGCACCTTCCGCCCATTGCCGACGCGGTCGCCCGCGCGAAGGACTAGGATGAAGAGGATGCTCGTCCTCGCCGCCGCGGGCGAAGCCGCGACGGGTGTGGCGCTGCTGATTGCTCCGTCGCTCGTTGGGTGGTTGTTGTTCGGGGAGGAGCTTGTCGGCGTCGCCATACCGGTAGCGCGCGTGGCCGGCATCGCCCTGATCGCGCTAGCGGTTGCCTGCTGGCCGGGCCCGCCGCGAGTCGGCATGTTGACCTACAGCACGGTCGTCATGCTGTATCTCGCCTACGTCGGCTTCGCGGGCGGTTTGACCGGCGTACTACTGTGGCCCGCGGTAGTCCTGCACGCGGTCCTGACGGCACTGTTGGCTCGGGCATCAACGAGCGACGAGGACACGAAAGCATAGAGGAATACGCGTATTCATCGCTGTGCTTCGCCATTACGCACCGGATGCTCGCAGGATCCGCTCTCGAACTCCGCTGCGAGCGCGACACGGGTGCAAGTTCGGCAGATGCCGCGACACCGTCCGGACGACCGTCTCGGGCTGGACGATCACGAGGGCGTCCTGCCAGCGGCACCACGCCCGACGCAGAGCCACCCACAGCAGACGCTCTTCGGCTTGCAATCGAGGAAGGCATCATGTGACCCGGAGACGTCTCGACGAGGTGGCTACCTTGCGTAGGAACCCGACCGCGCACGAGGCCGGGGCGGCGTACACGATCCCGAAGCTCCGAATTCCTGCGAGCGTGGCTGCTTCCCGTGCCAAACGCGCGGTCGTGCCTGGATGCGCTGACCATGTGCTGATCCACCATGCCGTGTAGGCCGCCGCACCGCCTCGTCGCGGTTTGCGTTCTCGCGATCGCACGCGAAGGACGCGCCGCCGGAGGCGAGAACCGAGGCGACCCTTGGCGCCGCAGCCCTTGAGCCGTGACGGCTCGGCCACCGGGCTGCGGGGCCTGTCGTGGGCGCGTGCTCTCCAGCGCGGCATCGGGACTCACCGGTGTTGAAGGATTTCACGGTCTTTCTCTGGCTGCTGAAGCTCGGCGCGCTGATCAATCTCCATTTCCTGGCGAATACCTGCGCGTCTCCTGCGAGCACGGCGGATGCACACATCCTCGTTCCCGCACGGATTCTCTTCGCGGTGTCCGCGTTTCGCTGCCTCTTCCCCGTTCAATACAAGGACGAGGTCGTCTTCCACAGGTCTCCGTTCTCCTCGATCTTCCTGACGCGTCTACTCGCCACCTTGTCCGAGGTGGCTTACATCTACCTGTTCTCTCGCGTGATTCGCCTGCTCAACCTCGATCACGTCGGATGGGTAGACGCCCTTTCCTGGACGATGTTCCTGCAGGTCATCGTCTCCCAGTGCTTCGTCTGGGGGGCCATCCTGACGGGGCGCCTCGTGCTCTACTACTACGAAGAGCTGGGATGGGCGAACATCTTCGCGCTCAACACGATCGCCAGCGTTCAGCTCTACCTGACCGTCGACACGCCCGGTGGCGCGGAAAGCCTCCTCCGACTGAACCTGCTCTTCGGCCTGGTCTATCTGCCGTGGCAGCTCATTCACCTGAGACTCCTGCGCTCGGATGCCAGGCGGAGCCGCGAGACGGTCGAGCAGGAGACAGGGTTGAGCTGGAAGTGGCTGCGGGAAGGCCTTCGGCGATCCATCCGCGTGCAGAACCGGACGAGCGATGCCCGTGCGTGGGGCGGTCTCGTGGGCCTGACCTGGATGACCGGCTATTGGGCCACGCTGATACCGATGTGGGTGAACCAGATCGTCGTGGTCTTCTCGCGCTAGCGCCGCCATGGCGAACATCGCGGCGGCGGTCGAAGAGACTTCGGGAACGCCATCGATGAACGAGCGCAAGCTCCTGTGCTGGGTGCTGCCGCTCTTGGTCTGCGGCTGCGGAGTCGAGGACGGGAGCACGCGCGCGACCGTGCGCTTCACCGGGACCTACACCGACGGGGAGCAGTTCGCAAAGGGAAACCTGACCTTCACGCCGAGCGGCTCGGTGTTCGGCGGGGCGGTGGCGGGGATGCGGCCCGGGGAGCGGCGGCGGGTGGGGATCCCCGTGTCCGACTGCCCGAGCTCTCCGCGCTTCGTCGAATTCGGAAACCCCGACGACGGCGAGGGCGTGGACGAGCAGTTCCGCTATCGCCGGGATCGGGGACCCCTCGTCTTCGACCTGGAGCTCACGGACCTGTGCGTGGCTGCGTACTGGGTCTTCATGCAAGGGTCCCTGTTCGAGGGCCGCCTCGACCGGAGCTGCCGGCGGATCGGCGCCATCGAGCCCGAGCCCGAGGCGGGACCGGAACCTCGCTCGACCCTCCACCTCCCGCCGCGGGAGGGCCTCGATCGGGCGCTGCTCGAGGCCTCCTACGGCTGGGGCAAGGACCGCGAGGTCGCCACCGTCGAGGCGCTGCTGGACGCCGGGGCGGACGCCAACGCGGCCAACGCGGAGGGCAGGACCGCCCTCGCCCTGGCGGCCGAGACCGGCAACCGGGCGATCCCCCGGCTCCTGTTCCTGAGGGGCGCGCGGCTCGCGGGATCGAAGTTCGACGGGCCCCGGGGAGTCCATCACGCCGCGGCGGACGGCCAGATCGAGATCCTCCGCGCGCTGCTCGCGGGCGCCTCTCCCGACCAGAACGCCGTCGACGAGTGCGCGGCGGGGAGGTGGAGCTCGAGCAGGTGCGCGTCGGGACCGGCGTTGGGGCTGGCCGCCCTCGGCGGTACCGAACGCAAGCTGGGCCCGGTGCCGCGCCGCCGGTCGCGCGTGGCCTCGTGATCCTGGTCGATACGAGCGTCTGGGTCGATCATCTCCGCCGCGGCGACAGCGAGCTCGCCGTCGCCCTCGAGACCGGGGAGGTCGTCTGTCACGACTTCGTGATCGGGGAGCTCGCCTGCGCGGCCCCCTCTCCGCGCGCGCCGAGATCCTGGACCTCCTGGAGGCCCTGCCCGGGCGTCTGTCGCCGAGCACGAGGAAGTGATCTCGTTCGTCGAGCGACAGGGTCTCGCGGGCGTCGGGATCGGCTGGATCGACGCTCGCCACGTCCAGTCGCCCGCTCGATCAGGTCGAAGTGCTCGAACCGCTCGCTCCTCGCCGGGGGCGATTGCTCGACTGAGACGCCGTCTCGTGGGTAGTCGGCGGATTGAAGCGGCGGCCGAAGCGCGACACCACCCAGGATCGCCCGAGGTGATGCGAGGGGCCGCTATTGTCGAGACTCAGCGCTCCCCGACCGACGCCTCGCCGCGGCGATCCCGAGGGTCCCGAGCCCGAGAAGCAGCAGCGTGCTGGGCTCAGGCACCAGCGCCGGTATCAATTGACCGCGAATCTCGCCGCCCGGGAATACGGAATCATGGATGTTGAAATACGTATTGCCCGCCAGCAGGTCGGGGATATCGGCGACGGGAAACGCCAACGGACCGCCCACGATCGAGCCGAAGGTCGCGGCCGGCGTGAACGGGACGAAGCTCACGATCACCGGACCCGGAACTCCCGGAGCGCCGTCGTGGATGTGGGAGGCCGTCGCTGGCGCCGCCAAGCCCGCGAAGAAGACACTCACGTTGATCGTATCGGCTACCGAGTCGAATATGGCGATCCCCCCCGCCGCCGCCCCGCTCGCGTTGGACGGCGTCTCCTGGGACCCGGTCAGACTGATCGTGAACAGGATGGTCGCGGCGGACGCCATCGGCGATGCCGCGGCCAGGATGCCGAGCATTCCAGCCACGTAGCCCGGAAAGCGTGCCAGACGAATGCGCATCGGTTCCTCCCTCGCGCCCGGGCGATCCCAGGAGCCAAGAAGCCCACGTCAATTACGGTGGGCGTCCCGGCGCGACTCGTGGCGAGGAAAGCGACAAGGAACCTGCGAACTCTGGAAGATCGTCCGACGTCGTTGAGGTCACCGCCGCCCACCCGCCAAGAACGGTGGCCGGCGGTCGAAGCTGAAGACGCCCATCTGCGTGCGCCCGGCGTGATCGTTCCCGTCCCCGAAGCCCGCGATCGCGTGCCTCACCGGCTTGGGGCTCGTGGCGTTGGCACGTCTCGCGCGACGCAGCAGCGGACGGCAGGCGGGGAGCGGCGCGACGATTCCGGGCGGCGTGTTCACCATGGTCACCGGACTCGCGATCTGCGAAGCGACCGGAACGCACAGCGGAACCACGGCCCTTTCTCCTGACCGCTCCGAGCGTCCTGATCGGCTTCGAGCGACGCGCGCAGGTCGGCGACTCGCGTCTCGACGAGCTGGCCGAGCACCATCGGGCGCGTTCGGGCTCAAGCTTTTCGACGAGCGATTCGACCTCCGCAGCCCTCCCCGTCCGCGCCGCCATGCATCGCGCTGCTCGTCGGTGCGGGCATCGTGGGTCTCGTGATGATGGGACTGCGTCGCCGCTACCAGGGCAGCGTATCCCCCAGCCCGTGATCGAGCTTGGAGCCATCGTCTCCCGCGTACAGGTGTTTGGGCGCCGTCTCGAAGGTCTTCTCCGGGCGGATCCGGATCACGACGCGGTGCTCGCGCTCCGCCATGGCCCCGATCGCGGGACGCGCGGCGTCGGGGATCGGCTGGCCCGACATCAGCTCGCCGACCTTCTGCATCACGTCGATCACCTTCTCTCGATCGGTCTCGATCTCCGCCTTGCCGTAGACGACGAGGTAGGTGACGGGCCACTTCTCGTCGAGGACGCAGAGCGAGACCTCACCGGTGCGACGCACGGCCCGCGCCTTCGCGCGATCCGCCATGGTGGAGACGAGCAGATCGTCGCCGTCACTCACGTAGTAGACGATCGACATGGACGGCGGGCCGGACTTGCGCGCGTAGCCGAACACGCAGGTGCGGTGCTTGCGAACGAACTCGCGGCGCTCGGAGGCATTCATCGTCGGGTTCCTTTCGGATGCGGCGCGTGGAGACCAGTGAGGCGTAGCTTCGCGAGGGTGTCGACCACGACTGCGCGCGGCGTTCGCTTGCGATCGGCGAGCCACCAGGACACCACTCGCCCCTGCATGCCGACCAACGCTTGTGCGGTGACGGCGACGTCGATGTCACGCCGGAACACGCCCTCGGCGATGCCTTCGCGAAGCCGCTTCTCCTGGAACTCCGCGAGTCGATCGAGCAGCGCTGTTCCAAGGGTTCGGTCGGCCAGATCCGCGCCGAAGACCAGGCGCGCGCGGGGCGCCTGCTCCTCCGCGAAGCGCAACATAGCATCGGCGTGCGCGCGGGCGGCGGCCTCCGGATCATCGGCGTGGGGTGCGACCGCCGCGTGCAGGCGTGCGCGCAGCACATCGACCGCTTCCGAGAGGGCCGCGCCGGCGAGGCCGTCCTTGTCACGAAAATGGAGATAGAGCGTCCCCCACGGCGACGCCGCGTTCCGACCTTGAGCAATCGCTCCCGCGTGTCGGCGCGGTCCTGTTGGCGGCAGATCGCGGCGCGCATCGGTTCACCCCTATCCGGGCTGGCGGATCCTGCGATCTGATTCCGTCAGGAAGCGGTTGAGCTCAAGCTGGTCGCGCTCCACGTCCGCCAGGGTCGCGGGCGACACTCGGCCACGTTCCATCAGGTCGATGATCCGCCCGTGATGATGCAGTCACGCTACGACCGGCAGAACGACGACCGCACGTGGTCTCGCCTTCGACAGCTCGAGGCTCAACGCCGTGGTCCTCGGCCCCTCTGCGACTCGCTGGGGCCGTCCGTGACGCAGGGCAGCGAGCGGGAGCAAAGTCTCCGCTAAACTGTGCAGCACAGGTGGGTCTTCAATGAAGCCTTTCTCTGCGCTCTTCCTGTCCTTGGCCGCGCTCGTTCTTCCCGCAGTCGTGTTCGCGAGCGCGGCGGAACTGGAATGGAATCAAGAGCGTGTCGCAGCGCTTGCTCGAGATCTCATCGAGCCCCTCGAGACTCTCAAAGCGGACCTCGAAACCCGACCTTCGGTCCCCGAAAGGGAGGCGGCGCGCGTCGCAGTCACGAACGACGTGGAGCATCTCCTGTCGAGCGCCAGGGAACTGACGCAGCGGCTCGCGAGTGGCGCAGGCCGGGGCGAGACCGTTGCCGTGTTTCGCGAGGTCGAAACGCTCCAGAGTCAGGCGGTGAAGCACACCCGGGAGTATCCAGCGCCGTTCGACATGCATGTCTACATCGACCGGGTCCAAAGGACCACGATCCAGCTGGCTCTGTACTACGGAGAATCGTCCGATTCGGCCGCTGGGTCGCACAAGTAGGCATCTCGTTCGCTCGGAGGGAAGCGAGGAGATTGGGGAGCTATCGCAACGAGGTGGGCGCGCTCGCTCTTCACCTTCGACGACTACGATCCGTCGGGCCGGGCGAGCGGTTCAGCCCGCTATCACTGACCATCGCACGGGCGCGCGGGGGCGTGGGACGACGCTTTGGATCTGGGCCCTCCCTACGCGAGGCCCGCGGCGGCGCGAACCTCGTGCTCGTCGAGCGACTCCCGATCGAGTAGCGCGTGCGCCAGCGAGTCGAGGTTCGTGCGGTGTTCCGCGAGCAGGCGGTTCGCGTCGCGGTGACACTCCTCGACGATGCGGCGCACCTCGGCATCGATCAGCTCCGACGTCGCGTCGCTGTAGGGCTGGTGCTGGAAGGCGGGCGGGAGGTTCTCGTCTGACGCCGCGACGAAGCTGATCGGGCCGAGCTTCTCGCTCATTCCCCAGCGCAGCACCATGCGTCGCGCGATCTCGGTCACCTGCTGGAGGTCGTTCTCCGCGCCCGTCGTGACCACCCCGTAGACCAGCTGCTCGGCGGCGCGCCCGCCGAGCGCGCTGATGATGCGCGTCCGCAGGTAGTCCTCGCCGTAGCTGGTGCGGTCGTCGACCGGGAGCTGGTAGGTGGCGCCGAGCGCCATCCCGCGCGGCACGATCGAGACGCGGCGCACCGGGTCGCTGCCGGGCACGAGCACCGCGAGCAGCGCGTGGCCGGCTTCGTGGTAGGCAGTGCGCTCGCGATCCGCCGGGTTCAGCAGGATGTGGCGCACCGGTCCGAGGGTGATCTTCTGGAGCGCGTCGCCGAAGTGCTCGGAGGCGACGGCTGGGGCGCCCCTGCGCGCCGCGAGCAGTGCCGCCTCGTTCACGAGGTTGCGCAGGTCCGCGCCGACGAGGCCGGGTGTCTCCGCCGCGATCCGGTCGAGCGACACGTCCGGCGCCAGCGGCACGTTGCGCGTGTGGACCCGCAGGATCGCGGCGCGACCGGCGCGATCGGGGCGCTGCACCAGGATGCGCCGGTCGAAGCGGCCCGGCCGCAGCAGCGCCGAGTCGAGCACGTCGGGCCGGTTCGTCGCCGCGAGCACGACGATGCCTTCGCGCGGGTCGAAGCCGTCCATCTCGGTCAGGATCTGGTTCAACGTCTGCTCGCGCTCGTCGTGACCGCCGAGCGCCGCGCCGCTGCCGCGCGAGCGGCCGATCGCGTCGAGCTCGTCGATGAAGATGATCGACGGTGCGGCTTCCCGGGCCTGCCGGAACAGATCGCGCACACGCGCCGCACCGACGCCAACGATCATCTCGATGAACTCGGACGCGGAGAGGCTGAAGAACGGAACCCCCGCCTCGCCGGCGATCGCGCGCGCGAGCAGCGTCTTTCCGGTGCCTGGCGCGCCGACCAGCAGCACCCCCTTGGGCATCGTGCCGCCGAGCCGCTGGTACTTGTCGGGGTTCTTCAGGAAGTCGACAATCTCGACCAGCTCGTTCGCGGCCTCGTCGATGCCGGCGACGTCGGCGAAGGTGACCTTCGTCTCGCTCTCGCTGTAGCGCTTGGCGCGGCTCCTGCCGAGGCCGAAGACGCCGGCCCCGCCCGCCGCCGCGGCGCGCCGCGAGATCCAGACGAAGGCGCCGATCAGCAAGAGGGTCGGCCCGAAGCCGATCAGCAGCGTGAGCCACGAGGGCCCGCCCTCGTCGCGCGCGTCGATCACGACGTCCTTGCTCTCGAGCAGCGCCTCGAGTCCCGGATCGGCGAAGGCCGGCCGCAGCGTCTCGAACTCCTTGGAGGACCTCGGGGCGGTCCGATCCGCGAGCGGATTCGCGCGCGCCGCCTCATCGGACGCGGGCTTCTCCTCGGGCGGGTAGCGGATCTCCTGCTTGAAGGTGCCGCGGATCGTGTCGCCCACGCCCGTGACGCGGAGGACGTTGCCGGCTTCGACCTGCTGCTTGAATACGGTGTACGGGATCGTGATCGAAGGCGGCTCGGTGGAGCAGGATCGCGTCACCAGGTAGTTGGCCGCGACCATGAGCATCACGAGGATCCACCAGGGCTGCGGCCGCATTCCGGTCGATGCGGGCCCGCCGGGCTTCGTCGCCTTCGGTCGCGTGCCGGAGTGCGGTGTCTCCGCTTCGCCGGTACTTCGGGTTGCCGTCATGCAGGCGCAATGGCGCGTCGCGTGGGGCAAGGTCCGCGCTTCACGGATCGCTTCGTCGCGAGTGCTTGGATCACATCATCGTTCCGAACGTCAGGTCAGCCGGATCCTCACCGAATACGCCCGCTACTACAACTGCGCTCTCACCCATCTGTCGCGCTGCGGCCCCGAGCCCCGTCCTTCAGGCTACCGCGCGCGTCCGCCCCGCGCGCCCGGGTTCTGCATGATCGCGGGGCCGAGCTGCATCGCGCGAGATCCGCGCGACTCGAGCCGCTTTGCCGCGAGATCCTGACCGATCCCTTCCTTCGAATCGGGCGCTACCGGCGGGGAGACCTTCTGCTCCAGGGTGCCAGCGCGCCACAGTGGGTGTGCCGCGATGCAACAGGGGCGGCGTGCGCCCGCGCGCACGGCGAGCGGCTTGATACGGGCGGGCACGGTCCGATCGACTGTGAGAAAGCGATGATTCGCAGGTGCGCGCCACCGGGTCGCGAGTCGCTGGCCCGGGTGCTGCCGGGCACCGCGCGACGGATCACGAGCCTGCTCAAAGCGCGCAGCGATGGCGACGAGGGTGCCCTCGCCCGCGACGAGCCCCTCCTCGCCAAGCTCCGCCGCGTCGCTGCGTAGCCGTATCGCGACCGGTCCCCATGCCGGGGAGCTGGCGGCGCCTCGGAGATCGCGCCGAGCCGCAAGACGCCGACGCCGATCCCGAAGCCTCGCCCCGCGTTCCCGGGCAGGGCAGCATGAGCCTCCACGCCGACGTCGCCGTGGCCGCCCGCGATCGGCGGCGGCTCGAGCGGCTCTGTCACTACTGGCCGCCGAACTCGACACCTTCCGAAGCGCATGAGATGATCGGTCCTCGCCGCTGAGGAACCGCCCCATGCCGCCCGCCGCCGAGCCGGTCTTCTACTACGTCACGTGGGATTGGTACAAAGGCAGCGAGCCGTCGTGGTACGACGTCGAGAAGCTGCCCGGCACCAAGCTGCTGCGCGAGAACTATGCGGCGATCAAGAAGGAGGTTCTCGACTTCGACGCGGAGCACGGCGCCGAGATCCGCGCGAACTTCACGCCCTACGCCTACCAGGAGAAGGGCTGGCGCACGATCAACCTCTACTCCTACTTCCTCCGCTACGACGACAACTGCAAGAAGCTCCCGGTGATCGACTCGGTGGTGCGACAGATCCCCGGCATGTGCCTCGCGCAGGTCGCGGTGCTCGAGCCGCACACGCGCATCAAGGCGCACTTCGGCGACACCAACGTCCTCGTCCGCAGCCACCTCGGGCTCGTCGTCCCCGGCGATCTGCCGGAGATCGGCTTCCGCGTCGGTCGCGAAGAGAAGTGCTGGAAGGAGGGCGACGTGATCGCGCTCCAGATCGCGCGGCGCCACTACGCCTGGAACCACACCGACCAGCGCCGGATCGTGCTGGTGGTCGACACGTTCCGGCCCGAGTACCTGGACCAGCGCTTCGCGATCGCCGGCAACGTGCTCGCGACGATCGCCATGAAGTTCGTCGCGACGAAGGTCCCGATCACGAAGAAGCTGCCGAAATGGCTGGTGCGCGCGATCCACAAGCCGCTCGGCCTGCTGTTCCGCTTCCGGCTCTGGGTGCAGCGGACCTTCGGGATCGGCACGCCGCCGGGCTCGATGCACGCCTAGTTCCGAATCTCGCCGCTCGCCTCCGGCCCAGCGTCCCGACGTCGTCGTAGCCGCCCGCGATCACTCGCTTCATGTAGGCGCGCAGCCGCAGCGGCGCTTCGAGCTGATCGACGTACTCGAGCATCTGCCGCACGTAGTAGCGCCGGCCGGCGCGCACGAGCGGCGGGTCTTCCGGCTGATTCACGCGGTCGCGCCAGGCTTCGTAGGGATCGCGTGGTTCTTGAGGATCACGCGCACGTCCGGATCCATGTCCGCTCGTCGATCGCGCAGCGCTCCACTGTCTTCTGGTCCACGTTCAGCGGGAAGCGCGTGAAGTTGTAGAAGTCGAGGTTGCCGCGCAGCCAGCCGACCAGCGAATGCGCTTGCACGTAGCGCTCCGAGAGCGACAGCTGCGGGCCCCAGCCTGCCCCCGATGGCGCCGCCGCTCGCCAGCGATCTTGACCTGACGGGGGCGGCGCAGATAGGCTCGGCGTAGATGCTGTATCGAACCGATTGCCGCCACTTCCTCGGCGATCGCCCCTGCCGTTTCCGGAGGATGTGCGAGGGCTGCTCGCACTACAGCCCGATGGGCACCCGAATCCTCGTGATCAAGCTGGCCGCGATGGGCGACGTGCTGCGCACGACGCCCCTGCTGCCGGCCCTCAAGCGCGCGCATCCGGTCTCTCACGTGACCTGGGTGACGCGCCCCGAGTCGGTCGAGATGCTCTCTGGCATCGCGGAGATCGACCGCCTGCTCGCACTCGACGTCGATGCCCTCGCCAGCCTCCCGGCCGAACACTTCGACGTCGTGATCTGCCTCGACAAGGAAGCGGCCGCGACGGGGCTCGCCAGCCGGATCGACGCGCCCGACAAGCGCGGCTTCGTGCTCGGCCCCCACGGCAATCCGCTGCCCGCCGACGCGAACGCGGACTACGCCTACCGGCTCGGTCTCGACGACGAGCTGAAGTTCCGGAAGAACGAGCGGAGCTACCAGCAGATCGCGTTCGAGGCGGCGGGGCTGCCGTGGTGCGGCGACGACTACCGCCTCGAAGTTCCCGAAGCGTCGTGCGCGCGGGCGGCGACGCGTTGGACCGAGCTCGGTGTCGCGCCCGGAGACACGCTGATCGGTCTCAACGTCGGCTCCGGCGACGTCTACGCCTACAAGGCGTGGCGCGTCGAGGGATGGGCGGAGCTGGCGCGGCTCGCGCAGCGGCGCCTCGGCGCGAAGGTCGCGTTGCTCGGTGGGCCGCGCGACCGCGTCGAAGCGGTTGCGGCGCTCGCCGGTCCGGGCGCGCTCGATCCCGGCGCGACGGCGTCGCTGCTGGACTTCGCAGCGATGTTGGAGGCGTGCACGGCAGTCGTGACCGGCGACACGCTCGCGCTCCACCTCGCGCTCGCGCTGAAGCGCCGCGTCGTCGCGATCTTCGGGTCCACCGCGTCTACGGAAGTCGAGCTCTACGGACGCGGCGCGAAGATCGTCCCCGAGATCCCGTGCCATCCCTGCTACAAGCGCAGCTGCGACTTCGCCTACACCTGCGTCGACTCGATCTCCGCCGGCGCGGTCCTCGCGGCGCTGGCCGGCGTGCTGGAGGCGCGGTCTTGAAGGTGGTGGTGATCGTGCCCACCTATGACGAGAGCGAGAACGTGGTGCCGCTGCTCGAAGCGATCGGCGCGCTCGCGGTGCCCGGGCTCGAGGTGCTCGTCGTCGACGACGCGTCGCCCGACGGCACCGCGGCGCTCGTCCGAAACTTCGCGCAGCGGCATCCCTTCGCCGACGTGCTCGAGCGAACCGGGCCCCGCGGCCGTGGGCACGCCGGGCGCGACGGCTATCTCGCGGCGCTCGATCGCGGCGCGGAGCTGGTGATCGAGATGGACGCCGATCTCTCCCACGATCCCCGCTATCTGCCGCAGCTGATCGCCGCCGCCGAGTCGCACGACGTGGTACTCGGCTCGCGCTTCGTGGCGGGCGGCAGCGACACCGATCGCGCGCTCTGGCGTCGCGTGCTGACGGTCGCCGCGAACTTCTACATCCGCGTGATGTTCGGCGTCGCGGTGCTCGACGCGAACTCGGGCTACCGCTGCTTCCGCCGCGCGGCGCTCGAGGCGATCGATCCCAAGCGCCTGCGCTCGCCCGGTCCGGCGATCGTGCAGGAAGTGCTGTTCCGCGCCCAGCGCTGCGGGCTGCGCGTCGGCGAGATTCCCGTCGTGTTCGCCGATCGCGCGCGCGGCGACTCGAAGCTCGGTTGGCCTGAGCTGTGGCAGGGCTACGTGGCGGTGCTGCGCCTGCGCGCCCGGCAGATCCTCCGTCGCGAGCGGTGAGCGACGCCTGCGATCTCTGCGGCGGGGCGGCGTTCGACGCCTATGTCCCGTCGATGTACGCGCTGGCCGGCGACCCCTACGACCTCGTCCGCTGCCGCGCGTGCTCGCTGGTGCAGGTGCGGCCGCTTCCCGACGCCGCTGCGATCCGCTCGATGTACGGCGACGACTATTTCGAGAAGGACTACGACAGCTGCCTCTCGGAGGAGAGCTACTTCGATTCGTTCCCGCGGCTGATGCGCCGCTACGGCGCGCTGCTCGACGCGATCGAAGCGCTCGCGCCGCGCGGCGATCTCTTCGAGGTCGGCTGCGCCGGCGGCTACTTCCTGAAGCTGGCGCGCGAGCGCGGCTGGCGCGTGCGCGGACTCGAGATCACCGCCGAAGGCACGCGGCATGCGCGCGAGACGCTGGGGCTCGACGTCGTGCAGGGTGGATTTCCGGATCTGGCGCTGCGCGCGGAACCGGCCGACGTCGTGTACATGGGCCACGTGCTCGAACACCTGCGCTCGCCCGCCGCCGGGATCGAGGCGACCACGAGGATGGTCCGCCCGGGCGGCCTCCTGGTCGTCGAAGTGCCGAGCTACGTCGACTCTCCGTACTTCCAAGGCGCGCGGCGCCTGCTGCCGGTGCTGCGCGCCGCCGGCCTCGATCGCGGCGGTCTGCTGCGCGCGCTCAAGTTCCCGCAGCCGGGCGAGACGATGACGCCGTTCCATCTCTATGAGTTCCGCCGCGACACGCTCACGCGACTCCTCGAACGCTTCGGCTACCGCGTGCTGCGCACCGAGTCGCGCGTGCCCAAGCCCGATGGCGTCGCCCGCGCGCGCGATCCGCTGGCCCGCGCGATCGGCCTGGGCTTCGACGCGCTCGACCAGGGCGCCCTCCGCCTCGGTCTGCCGGGCGGCAACATCGCGGCCTTCGCGCGTCGCGCCCCGCCGCCGTCTTGACGGCCCCGTCGCGTGCCACGCTCGGGCGCGTCCTCGTGCGGGCGGGGATCGTGGTGCTCGTCGCGCTGATCTACCTGCCCGTGCGGCGGGCCGCCGCGGTGCGCAGCGCCCCCTTCCCGTACGAAGCCGTGTACGAGAAGTTCTGTGCGCGCGACTCCTCCCACGTCCACCTGTACGCGCCGCGCGATCGGCCCGCCGCGCGCTGAGCCGCGCGACTCACTTCGCGGCGTCGCGAAGCGGCGCGAAGATCTGGACGTAGGGCATCGGCGGACCGCCGAAGAAGTACCGGATCGGCGCCTCGTACGGATTCGACAGAGCGCCGGCGAGACGGAACTGCTCGGGAAACGCGAAGGCGTGGATGCACGCGTGCTGATCGAGCGACATGTCCTGGCCGAGCAGCAGGAAAGGGACGCGGACGAGCTTCGCGCGCTCGATCGCCCAGCAGTTCTGCCCGGCCTTCTCGAAGTGGAAGAACGGCAGACCCGGCGAGCGACCGCCGACGGCGTACACGAGGCCCGGCATGAAGTCGAGCGCGATCACCGGATCCCCCGGCATGAATCCCGCCTCGGTCATGCGATCGTGGAGGTCTTCGAGGAACTTCTTGGTGGCGACGTCGACGCGCAGGCCCGGCAGCAGCGGCGTCTCGTACACCTGTCGATAGATGGGGCTCGGCAGACCGTAGGGACGGAACACCTGGTGCTCGACGAAGACCGCGCTGGTCGCGACGGCGAGCAGCGCGAGCGCCGTCGCCGCGAAACGGGGCGTGTCCGCACGCGCGAGCTCCGCCAGCATGATCGCCAGCGCGAGGAAGATCGGCGCCGCGTGTGCCGGCAGCTTCAGCGTGAGCGCGACGTTGGAGCCGACGATCTCCAGGAACGGCAGCGCCAGCAGGAGCAGCAGCGGCGCGAGCTCCCCGTTGCGACGCAGCTCCGGTCGCGCGGCGGGCGGGCGCCGCGCGCGCACGGTGAGCAGCCACGTGGCCGGCCCCAGCAGCACGAGCAGGCAGAACAGGTAGACGAGCGTCGGGTGCACGTTCACGGCGTGGAAGGTCGCGGCGCGCCAGGCGAGGACGGCGCCCCCGAAGAGGAGCGCGGCCGTCAGCGCGCGATCCAGCACGGCGGGCCCGCGCCAGCGCCAGAACGCGAGCGCGAGCACCGCCGCGAAGCTTCCCCACAGCCAGAGACCGTTCACGTGGCTGGCGTAGTCGTTGAAGTAGTAGACGCGGAGTATCTCGCGCACGCCGTAGCCGGCGAAGCGGTTCAGCGCCTGGGCTTCGCGCCACTTCGCGAGCAGCGGTGCGACGCCGCCGTTCGCGAGCACGAAGAACCCGATCGCGGCCGCGGCGCCGGCGGCGAGCGACGCGGCGATCGCCGCCTTCCGCCACCGCCGCGTGCGCGGCAGCCAGACGACGCCGATGCCGCTGATCGCGAGCAGCAGCAGCGCCGGCGGAAACTTCACGAAGAGCTCGAAGCCGAGGCCGAAGCCGGCGGCCCCCGCCCACGCGAGCGCGGCGGGCCTCGGCGACGCCGCGAGCAGCCGGAACAGACAGGCGCAGGCGAGGAACACGACGAAGTTGCTCGCGTCGTTGTAGCCGAAGCCGCGCGCCCCGACGCTCAACAACGAGCCGAGCAGGCCGACGAGCAGGAACGGCACGAAGCCGTTCTCCGCGACGGCGGCGAAGCGCGGTCGCGCCCACACGAAGACACTGCGCGCGAGCGCCAGCGTCGCGAGCAGCTCGGCCACGATGCGGAGCAGCCGGATGCCGATCACGTCGAAGCGCAGCGGCGGATCGAAGTGGGTGAGGAGCTGGTAGAACTCGAAGAGCGGCGGCGCCGTCGCGGGCTCGTTCAACGAGAGCAGGAAGACGCCGTCGTCGCCGATGTCGAAGCCGCGGTCGGCGCCCGCCAGCACGACGCCGAGCTTCGCGGCGAAGAGCAGCGCGAGGACGGCGAGCACGCTGCGGCGGAGCAGGAACCCCTGCCGGATGGCGCCGCTCACTTCGACGGGCGGTGCTCGACCAGCCGCTCCGTGGAGACCCGCAGGCTCTTCGCGCGAGGCCCGTCGGGCAGCTTCAGCTCCGACGTCACGGTCGTCGTGTCGCGCACGATACCGACGCCGCGCGCGAACCACACGGTGCGGTCGTGGCCCGGCGGCGGGCGCTGATCGCCCTGGCGGATAATCCCGCCGTCCCGCGTCCGGCAACCTCGGGTGGAGCGCAGCAAGGTGACCGACCTCCGCACACCATGCCAACGCGCGCGACGCCGCGGCGCCGAGCTCACCAATAGGTGAAGCGCCCTTCGCCATCCGCCACCGGCACCGAGCGCATCCAGAGCTGCGACTCCCACCAGCCGCGGTTCGCGTCGTACCAGGCGAGCGTCTGCGCGAGTCCGTCGTCGAGGCTCGTGCGGGCTGCGAAGCCGAGCACCGTCTCGGCCTTCTTGGTCGCGGCGACGTGGAGCTGCACCTGGCCGGGCCGCTCCGGCGTGTGCACGATCCTGGCGGCGGAGTCGCCGGCGAGCGAAAGCACCTGCTGCGCGATCGTCATCACGTCGGTCGCGACGCCCGTGCCGAGGTTGAAGACCTGCGCGGCGCCGCCTTCGAGCGGCGCCGCCAGCGCGCACTCGACGCCTTCGCAGGTGTCGTCGACGAAGACCCAGTCGCGCGCGGCGAGCCCGCTGCCGTGCACCGTGATCGGCTCCCCGAGCAGCGCGCTCGTCACGATGCGCGGCACCAGCTTCTCGAGGTGCTGCCCCGGCCCGTAGTTGTTGAACGGCCGCAGGATCACGACGGGTAGCTCGTAGGTGCGCGCGAACGCCGCGACGAGCCGATCGGCGCCGCACTTCGCGGCCGCGTAGGGCGTGCACGGTTCGAGCGGATGCGCCTCGTCCATCGGAGCGCGCACGGCCGTGCCGTAGACCTCCGACGTCGAGATGTGTACGAAGCGCTCGATGCGGCGCCGGTGGCGCAGGATCTGGCTCAGCACCGTCTGGGTGCCGAGCACGTCGGTCTCGAGGAAGACCAGCGAGTCCACGATGCTGCGCGGCACGTGCGTCTCCGCGGCGAAGTGGACGACGACGTCGGAACACTCGATCAGCGCATCGACCAGCGCGGGGCTGCGCACGGAGCCGTGCACGAACTCGAGGCGTCCTTCGCGCGCGGCGTCCTTCGGGAGATTGCCGAGGTTGCCGGCGTAGGTGAGCGCGTCGAGCACCAGCACGCGGTCGTCGCGGAAGCGCTCCAGATGCCGCGTCACGAAACGCGAGCCGATGAAGCCCGCGCCGCCCGTCACCAGCAGCGTGCGACCACCGCTCATCGCGCGCCTCCCGCCGCGACGCTACGTCGCTGCGCGACTTCCTCGAGCGCGTTGGCGTAGCCGCTGCCGTCGGCGAGCCGCCAGTCCTGGCAGGTGCCGCAGGGACCCGCGTCGGCGAAGCGGCCTTCGCGGTGCGCGCGCCGGCGCTGCTCCGCCACCGCGCCGCGCCAGATCTCGCCGAGCTTCGCCTCGTCGAGATGGCCGAGCGGCGCGCGCGCGTCCCAGTCGGCGCCGCACATCAGCACGGTGCCGTCCTGCACGATCACCACCGATGAGAAGAGCCACGCGCACGGCGGGCGCAGCGCGGTCGTCGCGCGCGGCTCCGCGGCGATCGCGCCGCCGAAGCACGCGGGGCGGATCGTCATCACGAAGTCGCGCGGACCGAGGTCGTCGCGCCAGGCGCCGACCACCGCGTCGAGCTTCGCCTCGACCTCGGGCGTGCGCATGAACTGGACCGACGTGACCGGTTTGTCGCCGCCGCGCGCGCGCTTGGCGCGCAGGAAGGCGCGGACGTTGGCGTCGACGCGCTCGAAATGATCGCGGCCGCGCATCGCGCGGTAGTCGCCGCGCGCATTCGCGTCCATCGAGCACTCGAGGCGGTCGAGGCCGCTAGCGAGCAGCGCCGTCGCGACGTCGCCGTGCAGCGACACCGCGTTGGTCGAGAGTCCCACCTGCCGGACGCCGGCGCGCTTGGCGTAGCGGATCATCGGGACGAGACCGCGGTGCAACAGCGGCTCGCCGAGGAAGTGCAGCCAGATCGCGGTCTCGTGCTCGGCGCACTCGTCGGCGATGCGTTCGAAGAGCGGCATCGCCATGAAGCCGAGCGGTCGCGTGAATCCCTGGCGCGGACACAGCACACAGCGCTGATTGCAGTGATTGGTCGGCTCGATGCTGACGCGACGAGGGAATGCAGCAGCGTGCAACGTGGGCGGCGCAGGCACGCGCGCATGATAACATCCGCCGACCTCTCGGTAGGTAGAACTCTCGGCGACACGGATCGCCGGCATCCAGCCCGGTTACATCCCCTGGCTCGGCGAGGAGAGTGACCCAGGAGTCGCCCACCGATGGGAGGCGAGGATCCTGGGCGCGGGTTCACCGGACCGGCAGGAGAGTCCGCGATGAAGGCCGTCTGGGGGCCGAGCCGCTTCAAGAGCATGGCCGTAGTCGGCGTCGGCACGTAACGACGCGGCTTCACGCCTCCGCGAACCTCCAGATCGTCACGATGTTCAGTGCGGCCGCTCACCCTGCGTTTTGCGGTGTGCATGGAGAGTGCGGGCCCAAGGCAGACGCAGGATTCGCTGCATGCGCTGCGAGTGGGGTCCGCGCGGGCACTTCCCACCGCTCTTGCCTTCCCGACCGCTCGCCACCAAGCAGCGTTGTCCGCGCCGATGCAACATCTCCAGGTTCTTCTCGCTGCGATAGCCCGCGTCGACCAAGGCCACCTTGGGCCGGCGCCCAGTGTTCTCACGCACGGCATCGATCATCGGGAGGAGCTGCGGTGCATCACTCGCTGACGTCGAGACGGCCGTCGCCACGATGATCCCGTCTTCGCTCGTGCCATCTGCGGGGCGCGGTCTCCTACGACCAGAGCCCATAGCGGCCTGCGATCAACCTTCGAACGAGGCAAGAGGAGTCGGGCGGCTATGTCAGGATCGCCTCGACGAGGTGCGGCCCCGGCTCGGTCAGCGCCCGCCCGAGCGCCTGGACCAGCGAGTCCGCATCTTCGACGCGCACGGCCGGGACCCCCATGCCCGAAGCGAGCCTCACCCACTCGAGCTCCGGCCCGGCCAGCTCCGTGAGCGCCCGGGCCGCCCGACCTCCGGCGTCAGATCCCGCGCGAAGCATCTCGACCTGCAGGATCCGGTAGGCGCGGTTCGCGCAGACCACGGTCGTGACGTCGAGGGACTCGCGGGCCTGCGTCCAGAGCGCCTGAAGCGTGTAGAGTCCGCTGCCGTCCGCCTCGAAGGCCAGCACCTTGCGGTCGGGGCATGCGATCGCTGCACCCGTCGCGCACGGCAGGCCCTGTCCGATGGCCCCGCCCGTCAACGTGAGCCAGGCGTGAGTCGCGGCGGAGGCAAGGGCGTCATACAGGGGAAGCGAGGAGGTCGCTCCCTCGTCCACGACGATGGCCTGATGCGGGAGAACGTGGGCGACGGCCGCCGCGAGTGCCCGAGCGTCCAAGGGACCGGACGGGGATGGCGGGGGTTCGTAGGGAGCGAGCGTCGATGGCTTCCGCGCCGCACCGAGCGCATCGGCCACCGCGGCCAACGCGCTCGAGACGTCCTCGTCCACGCCCGCGAGCACCACGCGCTCCACGTCGCTTGGCAGCAGCGCGCTGGCGGCTCCGGCCCAGCCGAACATCGCCACGGGGTCCGGGGTTCCCGCCAGGATGACGCGCGCGACGCCGTCGTACGCCTTCGCCACCTGCTCGGGGAAGTACGGGAGCCGTTCCAGGCGCGGGGTGCCGGCGCCGCGTTCGGCTCGGGCAGGAAACGTCTCGACGAAGAGGCGGCAGCCGGTGGCCGCGGCGATGCGAGCAGCGGATGCGAGAGCCTTACCGCGACAGCCCGGTCCTCCGAGGAGGAGCGCCGACTGCGGCCCGCGTCGCAAGGCCTGGACCGCCGCGTCGATCCGATCGGCGCGGGGCAACGCCGGGGCGACCGACTTCGGCGCGGGAGCAGGGCCGTGGGCGGCTCGGCTCTGGTGGTCGGCCGGAACCACGAGCGTCGCCACCTGGCCGGGGGGATCGATCGCCGCGGCGACCGCGTCAGAGAGATCCGCTGCAAGCGAGGTCGCGTCGCTCGAAGTGCGTACCCAGCCCGAGACGGATCGGGCCAGCGCATCGATGTCGCTTTCGAGCGGGGAGTCGGCACCGCGGTGCCACGTGGTGTGGTCGCCAACCAGGTTCACCACCGGCGTGTGGGCCCGCCGGGCGTTGTGGAGGTTGGCAAGTCCGTTCGCCAGTCCTGGGCCGAGGTGCAGGAGGGTCAGCGCGGGACGGCCCGTCATGCGTCCGTAGCCATCGGCTGCCCCGGTGCACACGCCCTCGAAGAGACCGAGCACGGGTCGGATTCCAGGGACGACGTCGAGCGCGGCCACCAGAGGCATCTCGGTCGTGCCGGGGTTGGCGAAGCACACGTCGATCCCCGCGGCCCGGGCCGTCTGCAGGAGGCTCTCGGCGCCGTTCACGACCCATCCCTAGCGGACGCCAGGAGCTCCCGTGCGAGCGCTGTGAGCGCCCGTCGCAGCAAGTCGAAGAGCGTCCGGATCCGGATCGCGTCGGGCTCGATGTGGTGGGCGATGAAGGCGCCGTCCGCCACGCTGAGCGCCAGGGCCGCGAACTCCGGCGCCAGCTCCGCGCCGCGCTCGCCGAACGGCTCGAGCAGGGTGACCATCAGCTTGCGCAGACGCTCGTGGGCGAGCGCGCGGACGCGGCGGATGAGCGCCAGCGACGTCTCGTCCACCTCGGCTCGCTCCAGGGCGATGAGGAGCAGGAGGCGCAAGAATTCGGGTTGCTGCTCGAGCGATTCCGCTGCGGCTTCGAGCACCGCCTCCACCGCTTCCGCAGGAGACGCCGGCAAGTCGTCCGGGCCAGGTAGGGCATCGAACCAGCGCTGCGCTCCCTCCTCGACCACCGCGGCGAGGAGATCCTCCTTGCTGTCGAAGTGCCAGTAGATCGAGCCAGAGGGCAGTCCCGAGCGCTGGCTCACGGCCGAGATGCTCGTCCCGGCGAAGCCCCGCTCGGCCATCAGGGAGCCGGCCGCCTCCACGATCTTCCGCCGTGACTCGATGCCCAGTTCCTCGCGTCGCGTGGGCTTGCGGATCGGATCGGCAGCGCGGCTCACGCCCGCTCCAGTCGCGAAATGCCGTGGTGGACGTCGATGCGGTGCAGCTCGTTCACCAGGAACCCGCTTCGCGGCAGAGCGCACGCAGCATCACGCGCGTGCGTTCGCTCTCCTCGGAGGTGGGGCACAGCGCACCGACGCGCAGGTCGGTAGCCCCCGCGCGTGCGAAGGCCATGAGCTGCTCGCGGACGGACTCCTCGGGACCCGTCAAGAGGAGATCCTCGGGCCCGTTCACGCGCTCCCGCTCGAGCATGGCGCGATACGCCGGGAGCTGGCCGTAGAGCTTGAGCTGCTCGGCGGCGAAGGCACGCGCCCGGTCGGGGGCGTCGCTCACGCAGACGGGGACGCCGGCCACGATCCGAGGGCCGGGCCTGCCCGCCGCCGCCGCTGCCGCGCGGATGCGCGGCGAGATGTGCTCCCCGACGGTCCGCGCGCCCACCATCCAGAGAGTCGTCCCGTCGGCCTCGCGTCCCGCCAGGTCGAGCATGCGGGGGCCGAGCGCCGCGACGAGGATCGGGCACGGCGGCGCGTCGATGGCGAGTTGGCCGCGCGCCACGACCTCTTCGCTCTCGATGTGGACAGCCTCTCCCGCGAGGAGGCCGCGCAGGGCGCGTAGCATGTCGCGGGTGCGGGTGAAGGGCCGGTCGTAGGACTCGCCGAGCATTCCCTCCACGAGGAGCTTGTGTGAGGGTCCGATTCCGAGCACGAGCCGTCCGCCCGTTGCGGCCTGTGCGGTGAGCACCTGCTGCGCGAGCGGGATCGCATGCCGCCCGTAGAGCGGGACGATCGATGTTCCCAGCTCGATCCCCGGAGCGTCGGCGGCCACTGCGGCCAGGGCCGTCAGAGCGTCGGGGCCGTTGATCTGCGAGAGCCAGAAGCTCGCGAACCCGTTTTCCGCCGCACGCCGCGCCTCGTCGCGGATTCCCGCGAGGCTTCGGTGGTGACCGCCACCGTTCCACCCGATTCGCATCTCAGGCCCTCTGCGCCGCGAGTGGACGGTGTCCCCAGGTGCTGAGGCGATCGTAAGTGCGCACCTCCCAGGTGGCGTCGTCCACCTTGCGGCCGCCCCAGCCGATCTCGACCTCGAAGCCCGAGGGCGTCCTCGCGTAGAAGGAGAACATCTCGTCGTTCGGGTGCTGGCCGAGCGTATTGGTGATCGGGACGCCGGCGTCGAGGCAGCGGTCGTAGGCGTGCCCGACGTCCTCCAGAGCGCCAACCTGGAGCATGAAGTGGTGGATGCGCTTCGGCAGCGGGGCCTTGGTGAAGGCCACGGTGTGGTGACGCGGGTTCGCGTGCAGGAACGTGATGTCGAGCGAAAGGCCGGGCGCGAGCTCGGTCTGGATCCGATCCGAGAGCTTCATGCCGAGGAGCTCCCGGTAGAACCGATCGTTCGCCGCGGGATCCCGGGCCACGAGCACCAGGTGCCCGAGCCCCTCGTCGCCCGTCACGAATCCCGACGGCACCGCATCCGAGCGGAAGGGCTCACCGGCGCGCTCCGGACCGCAGAAGAGCTCGACGGGGACACCGCTCGGATCCTCGAGCTGGAAGAGCCGCGCGACCCGCCGAGCCCGGGCAGTCTCGCGCTCTCCCTCCGTGACCGCGTAGCCGGAAGCGGAAGCGGACCTGGCGAGCGCGCACAGGGCGTGGTCGTCGTCCACCTCGAAGCCCACATAGGCCAGATCGTCCGCCGCACCCGGGTGGACGACGATGCGCTGGGCCTGCTCGTCGAGGCGCAGGACGAGAGCGCCGTCGGCTCCCCGCTCGGCGACGCCAACGCCCAGCACCCGCAGCGCGAAGCGCTCCCAGGCGCCGAGGTCGCTCGCTTCGAAGCCCAGATATCCCAGTCGTGCGATGGCAGGCATCGTGTCGCTCCCGTGCGTTTAGAGGAAGAACTCGGGCGGCGCCTGGCCCGGGTGCAGCTCGGTGAACCCGAAGGTCTGTGAGGCCTTGTCCGGGTTGTTCAGCGCGTGGGCCCGCATGGCGTGGACGTCGCGGAAGAAGCGCTGGATCGGGTTGTCGAGGAACAGCGCCCGGCCGCCGCTCGCCTCGAACAGCAGGTCGACGGCCCGGACGCCCCGCAGCACCACATTGGCCGCTGCCCAGCGCGCCCGCGCGCGCAGCTCCAGCGGGATCGGTTCTCTCCTCTCCGCCAGCTGCCAGATCGGCCCCCACGTGGAGCGCACCTCCGCCTTTGCCGCATCGATCTCCACCGCCGCCTCCGAGAGGCGTCGCTGCGCGAAGGGATCATCGGCGACCTTCGAGCCATCGTAAGCCGCGGTTTTCTCCCGCATGTAGCCGCGGTAGGAATCGAGCGCGCCCTGGGCGGCGCCGATTGCCGGCACGGCGATGCAGAAGGAGAAGACGGAGCCGAAGGGCAGCCGGAATGTGGTGCCGGGGTTCACAGCCTGGCCCGGGTTGGCGAGGTTGTAGGCGTCGATGAAACGGTGGCTCCGGTGCTCGGGCACGAAGGCAGCCCGGACCACGATGTCCTTGCTGCCCGTCCCGGCCAGCCCGGCCACGTGCCAGTTGTCGATGATCTCGTAGTCGTTGCGCGGCACGAGGAACGTGCGCATGTCGGGAGCGACGCCCTCGCCGGGCGCGACACCGCCGAGGAACACCCATTGGCAGTGGTCGCAGCCGCTGGAGAAGGACCAGCGGCCGGAGAGGCGATAGCCCCCGTCCACCCGCTCCACCCTGCCCGTCGGTGCGTAGGACGAGCTGAGCTGGACGCTCGAGTCCTCGCCCCAGACGTCCTCCTGCGCCGCCTCGGGAAAGAGGCCGAGCTGCCAGTTGTGGATCCCAACCACGCCGAGGAACCAGGCGCTCGACGGACAAGCGGCGGCCACCTCCATGCTGGCCTCGTAGAGCGTGAGGGGCGACAGTTCGTAGCCGCCCCAGCGAACGGGCTGGAGCGCGCGCAGCAGGCCCAACTCCTGGAACTCCTTGAAGGTCTCGTCCGGGAGTCGGCGCAGCTGCTCGCAGGCGGCTGCGCGCTTGCGGATGCCGGGGATCAAGGTTCGGACTCGCTCGAGATAGGAGCCGTGGTCCATCGCGTTGCCTCTCGGATCTTGGTTGATTATTCTAGAACGATCGACCAAGATAAGATCGCAGTCGGTAGGAGCTGTCAAGTCGAAGTTTTTCGATCGCTGAATCGAGGCGTTGCGAGCTCGTGAACGCCGCCGCAGAGGAGGTCTTCGTTGTCGAATCAGACCGCGGCCGAAGCGCGTGGAGAGATCGAGAGAAGCCTCCTCGACATCGACTTCGCCTCACTGAGGAGATCGGCGTTCACGCCTTCACCCGCTGCCTGGGAAGACCAGGTGCTCTATTTCCTGCTGGTGGACCGCTTCTCCGATGGAAACGAAGAGGGTGGCCACCGTGACAACGAGGGCCGCCCCGTCACCTCGGGAAGCACTCCGCTCTACACGCCGGGGAACCCCGGACGCGTTCCCTACGACGAGTGGCTGAAGGCTGGCAGCAGGTGGCAGGGAGGCACGCTCGAGGGCCTGCGGAGCAAGCTCGGCTACCTGAAGCGGCTGGGCGTCACCGCGTTGTGGGTGAGCCCGGTTTTCCGTCAGGTTGCGTTCGAGGCTTCGTACCACGGCTACGGAATCCAGAATTTCCTCGACGTGGATCCCCACTTCGGAACGCGCGAACAGTTCCGAGACTTCGTGCGGGCCGCCCATGAGCTCGGGATCTACGTGATCCTCGACATCATCGCCCACCACGCGGGAAACGTGTTTTCCTACGACCCGGACCGTTACCCGATGCGTGATCCCGCTACTGGGAAGTCGTCGAACGATCCGCGCTGGGACGGCAGGCCGTACGCGGTGCGGGGCTTCAACGACCGCTACGGCGAGCCCACGATCCCGGCCGAGCCTCCCGATCGGGCCCGTCTCGACGCCGCTTGGCCCGACGGTGCCGTCTGGCCGCGCGAGTTCCAGAATCTGCGGATGTTTCGCGCCAAGGGACACATCACCAACTGGGATTACCCGGCGGAGTATCTCGAGGGCGACATGTTCGACCTGCGCACCCTCGACCTCTGGGCGGAACAAGGAGGGCAATCCCGTGAGGTGTCGTCGGCGCTCGCGTGTCTCGTGGTGACCTACTGCTTCTGGATCGCCTATGCCGACCTCGATGGATTCCGCATCGACGCTGCCAAGCACATGGGTATCGAAGCATTGCGCACCTTCTGCGATGCGCTCCGCGAGTTCGCACAGAGCATCGGCAAGGAGCGCTTCCTGCTCGTCGGCGAAGTCAGCGGCGGCAGGATCAACGCCTGGGAAGTCGTCCAGAAGAGCGGCTTGGACGCAGCCCTCGGGATCGAAGACGTGCCGGGCAAGCTCGAACGGATGGTTTGCGGCGAGGGTGAGCCCGCAGACTACTTTTCGCTCTTCCGCAACTGGGTTCTCGACGACCAGGCCCTGCACCGCTGGTACCGAAACAGCGTGGTCACGCTCGTCGACGATCACGACCAGGTGCGAAAGGGCCCGCGGAAGTCTCGGTTCTGCGAAGATGCGCAGTCGCGCGTCTTCGCCTTCAACGTCATCGCCCTGCAGCTCACGACGATGGGGATTCCCTGCCTCTACTATGGGACGGAGCAGGAGTTCGACAGTGGTGGGCGCTCGAGCGGATCCGATCTGGTGCTGCGGGAGTGCATGTTTGGTGGCGATTTCGGCGGGAAGTGCACCCAGAGGCGCCACTTCTTCGACGAGGAAAGCTCGTTCTACAAGGCGCTCGCTGCTCTGATGAAGATTCGTCACGACCGTATGTCGCTTCGGCGGGGCCGACAGCTACTGCACCAGATCTCGGGTGACGGAGTCCACTTTGGGCTGCCCCACCTGATGGGCGGGCGCATGCGATCCGTCGTCTCCTGGTCGCGCCTCTTCGTCGATCAGGAAGTCCTGCTCGCCTTCAGCACGGACCCGGAGAAACCGATCTGTGTATACTCCGCCGTCGGGCCGCGGTTTCGGGCGGAAGGTGATCGGTTCAAACTGATCTTCTGGAACGCGCCCCACCCTTCTGCGCCACCACCGTCGGAGATCAGGCTCGAACGCAAAGGTCAGCAGCTGGCGGCCCGGCTCGTCGTCCCTCCGGCGGGCTTTGTGATCTATGAAGCAACCACCGCCCTGCATACCCTGAGTGCGAGTGAGCGCGCTGAAGCGCTTGGACTCGAGGAAGCCTCGGTGATCGCCTGAGAGCCGGGACAACACAAGACGTTTGCACAACGTTTGGATGCGCCCGCAGAAGCGGGGCCGCAAGACGCTCTCTTCGGAAGCCGTGGGCGGGACCGCGGCGAACGAGCGGAGCCCCGAGACGCACAGCGGGCGCGGAAGGAGACCGACCGCAACGTTTGCCTACGGGTTGGAGGAGTGCCTGGAGAAGATTGAGATGATGGTCGCACGGGCGCGGGTCGACGAGTTCGTGCTCACAGCCGGGGGACACCGATGAGGCCGCACGCCATCACAGAACCTCCGTTGGGGTCGTTTCACCCGCCGCGAGCGGCACCACCAGGAACGCCAGCGATCGCGGCTGTACGAGATAGCTCGCGCCCGAGACCGTGCGGGCCTTCTCCCAGTCGACCACGTCCTCCGGCGAGGGCAGCGCGGTGTCGATCCAGCGCCGCCACGCTCCGCCGTCCCCCTCGCGGGCTCGCGGCAGCGCAAACCGCAGCGGCTCCCGCCAGGCGTTGAGCATGCCGTGCACCCGGAAGCGGCCGCGCAGGCTCGTGAGGGTGAAGGCCAGGGAGTGGGAGTGCTCGCTCCAATCGGGGCGCCCGAGCTCGACGCCGTGCCACTCGAGGCGGGCGCGGCTCAGGAGCTGGTTCAGCGTGAGCCGCGCCTTTTCCAGCATGATGTCGCGCCGCATGCGGAAGGCGATCAGGGACTGGACGAACCGATGGACGTCGCGGTTGCGCTCGAGCAGCGTCCAGTCGAGCCAGCTCAGCTCGTTGTCCTGGCAGTAGGCGTTGTTGTTCCCGCGCTGGGTGCGGCGCACCTCGTCGCCCATGGAGAGCATCGGCATGCCCACGGCGAGCAGGAGGAGCGAGAAGAAGTTCCGGACCTGGCGGCTGCGCAGCGCCTCGATGGCCGGGTCCTCGCTGGGCCCCTCCGCCCCGCAGTTCCAGCTCGCGTCGTCGTGGGAGCCGTCTCGGTTGCCTTCGCCGTTGGCCTCGTTGTGCTTGCGGTCGTACGACACCAGGTCTTCCAGCGTGAAGCCGTCGTGGCAGGTGACGAAGTTGACGCTCTGCTCCGGCTCCCGTTCCTCGTGGCCGTAGAGGTCGGGGCTGCCGAGCAGGCGCGTGGCCAGCTTCGAGACCGTACCGGGGTCGCCCTTGAGGAAGCGGCGGACATCGTCCCGGAAGCGGCCGTTCCACTCCTGCCAGGAGTCGCCGACGAAGGTCCCGACCTGGTAGAGCCCGGCCGCGTCCCACGCCTCCGCGATCAGCTTGGTCCCGGCGAGCACCGGATCCGACTCGATGTCCCATAGCACGGGCGGGCTCGGAAGCGGCTGACCGGACTCGTCGCGCGCCAGGATCGAAGCGAGATCGAACCGGAAGCCGTCCACGTGCATGTGCTCGACCCAGTGACGCAGGCTCTCCCGGATCAGCCTGCGCACGACCGAGTGGTTGGCGTTCAGCGTGTTGCCCGTCCCGCTGTAGTTGGCGTAGCGGCTCCGGTCGCGCTCCAGGAGATAGTAGGCCTCGTTCTCGAGACCGCGGAAGCAGAGGGTGGGGCCCCGGTGATCCCCCTCCGCGGTGTGGTTGAAGACGACATCGAGGATGACCTCGATGCCCGCCCGGTGGAGCGCCTTGACCATGTCGCGGAACTCGTCCAGCGGGCCCAGCGGATCCCGGCGCGAGCTGTAGGCCTGGTGTGGCGCGAACAGCGCGACCGGCGAGTAGCCCCAGTAGTTGCGGCGACCCGGGGGCGCGTCCTGCGGGTCGAACTGGAAGACCGGGAGCAGCTCCACCGCGGTCACCCCCAGATCCTGGAGGTACGGGATCTTCTCGATCAGGCCGGCGTAGGTGCCGGCCTTCCCGGGCTCGACGCCCGAGCTCGGGTGCTTCGTGAACCCGCGTACGTGGAGCTCGTAGATCACCGTCTCCGCGCAGGGTCGCTTGAGCGGGACGTCCCCTTCCCAGTCGTAGCTCCGCGCGTCCGCGACCACGCTCTTCATCGCCACGGCCGTGTCGTCGCCGGGCTTCGCCGCCGCCTCGCGGCCGTACCCCACGGGCACGGCGACGGCGAGAGCGTAGGGATCGAGGAGGAGCTTCTCGGGATCGAAGCGCAGGCCCCGCCCCGGCTCGAACGGCCCGTGGGCGCGAAAGCCGTAGAGCTGGCCCGGGCCGATCCCCGGCACGAAGGCGTGCCAGTAGTGGTAGGTGCGGTGGCGTGCAGGGTCGAGGGGGATGGTCCGCGACGGGTGCGCCGCGTCCTCCCGATCGAAGAGCAGCAGCTCCACGAGGCTGGCGCTCCGCGAGTAGACGCTGAAGTTCACGCCTCCGGGTCCGACCGAGGCGCCGAGGGGCGCGCTCCGCCCACGCTGGACGGTCGCTGACGTCATGCGGAGGCTCCGTGGTCGCGACATCCGGTCACCCGCGTCACCTCGTCGAGCTCCACCCGGGAGTAGGCAAAACCGCTCCTTCCATCATCGGCCGCGCTGCTGCCGGTGGGACAGCTCGAGCGACACGAGCCGCGAGAGCAGAATCACGGGGAAGAGTTGTCCGGCCACGCCCTCGAGACCAGCCAGGGAACAGGCGACGGGATTGACGGGCGCGATGTCGCCGTAGCCGACGGTGGTCAGAGTCATCATGCTGAAGTAGAGCAGCCGGGCGCGGAGGGCCTCCGGGCGGATGGCCATGGCCGGAAAGCCAAAGGCTGCGGGATCGGCCAGCGCGACCAGCTCGTATCCGAACATCCATGCGAGCCCGAGCAGAAGGTAGACGGCGATCGCCCCCTCGATGCGCTGCCGGTTGATCGGTCCCGGACGGAACACCAGGACGAGGATGATGGCGCCGAGCAGGACGCAGAACATCAGCGACAGACCACTATCGACGCGAATCAGTGTCATGCTCGGGTAGATGTGACTCGCCCACCGGACCGCGAACGTGACGGCAGCGAACACGCCGACGACCAAGGTGGCCGTGCCCCTCCGGAAGGCAACGGCAACGCTCACGAGGAGGAAGATCGAGTAGATGGACGACTGGAGCACCAGCACGCTCGACGTCTCCCGGAGCTGGACGAGCGGACCGAGGAGGAAGATGTCCGCCACGAGCAGGACGAGAAGGGCGCTGAGGCTCCAGTCGTTCTGCCAGAAGCGTTCGAGCAGGGAACGTCCGGCTCTCACCGTAACGGCTCCGATTCAGGGCCCGTCCGTCAGGACGGAAATGCCCCCTTGCTGTGCGTGACGCGCGATCCTCAGCCTCTCGTGGTTGACGCGCCTCGTCGTTGTGCGGAGTTGAGATTCAGTGTTTCCGTTCGAAGGAGTCGCGCGAGCGCTCGAAGATGTCCGTCAGCTGCTTCGCCATGACGTTGCGTCCGATGCCCTTCTTGACGGACGATCCGAAGCCTGCGACCTGGTCCGTGGAGACGCGACTACGGTAGACGACCAGCGTTCCCTCTGGTACCGGAATCAATCCCGCGAACGCTTGCGACGCGTTGTAGCCGTGGCTCACGTAGAACTCGCGATCCGCCACGGCGAAGATGTCTCCCACCGGCAGTGCCATCCGGTGCCGTAGTGTGTAGTTCGGGCGGCCGTCGAGGGTGTAACGGAGCCAGTAGAAGTGCTCTTCGAGCCCCGGAGGCTTCTTCTCCGGATACGAGAGCAGCAGCTGTTGCAGCGCAGGCGCGTGTAGCTTGAGGAGCCGCGCCGCTTCGGAGGCGCGGCGCAGTTCGCCCGACGGTTCACAGGTCCCGCTCCGGCGCGCGTAGGGCGCGATGCCGCCGAGCCCGCGCTCCAGATAGGCTTGGTAGCGGCCGAGCAGCATCCTCCTGAGCTGTTCTTCAACCCGCCGCTTCGGATCGTCGCGAACGGAGGCGAGGGCGTCGAACGCCCGGATCTCGTCCGCGGAGAGGTTGAGCGTGTCTCCGGGGCTGGCGGCGAGGTAGCGATTCGCCTCCGCAGCGCCGCCCGGCTCGAGCACGAGGCTCGCGAAGTCAGCGGGCGTTCCGGGGCCCCGAAGCACTACCGCGGCTGAGAGCTGCGGGTCAGCCTTGAGGTCCACCGCCGTCCGGAACGCCTTCACGACTTCTGGAAGCGGTTGGTGGACGAGAAACGTGAGGCCGATCCCCAGCTCCCGATCGGACGACTCCCGCGGACTGGAGGAAACCATTTCGCCCTGGCGCAGGCGCGCGGCCGCATCCGCGGGCAGGCTGAGTTCCGCTGCCACCTGATCGACGGTGACGCCACTGGCGGCCCCCGCGGCGCGCGCCGCGAGCGACACCAGCAGTCCGACGAACGCTCGCGAACGGCTCTTGCCCATCGAGATCCCCTTCAGCCCGCAGCCCTGGGCGCAGACGCGTGCGCGCGCCGGATTGCGGATTCGAAGTGTTGGAGGATGCTGCCGCGCGTCGCGCTGTCGACGGCTACGGGCGCGGGACGCCCGTGGAGCTTCGCCGCCGCGGAGTCCCCGTCACGCAGGACGATGCCCTGCGGCGCCTCGGACCCGTGCTCGGGCTGGGTTAGCTCCTCCGTGCCGCGCGGGGCCGCGAGCGCGTGCTCCAGCCGTTCTACCAGGGAGGGTGGCCCCGTCACGTCCCATGCCACGTGCCCGAGCGGATGGCGCGGGTGCGTGGCCCGCGCAGCATCCTCGTGGACGACGGCATCGCAGACCCGGCAGAGGGCAAGGCCGCACTCCTCGCAGTAGCGGCGGGCCAGGTGCGCGGGGTCGAGGCTGCAGCGCATCGCGGCGAGCGGCAGTCGCTCGTAGAAGGCCGCCACGGCCTCCTCCTGTCCCAGCTGGGCACGCACCTTCTCCCCGAGCACCGCCGCGCGCTCACGCACCTCTGGCCGGAGCGCGAAGGCGATCGCGTCGGCGAGCGTCTCCGCCGTGAGCGCGTGGATCGGTACGGCAACCGGCCCCGCGCCCGACTCGGCAACGATCCGCCCCCAGAAGTACTGGTCGCCGAAGAAGGGCACCACCACCGTCGGCAGCCCGCGGCGCAGGCCGGCTGCGGTGGTGCCGGCGCCTCCGTGGTGACAGACCGCCGCGCAGCGCGGGAAGAGCCAGTCGTGTGGTAGATCGTCGACGAGATGAACGTGCGCCGGGAGGGAGCCCGCGCCGAGCTGCGCCCAGCCCCGGGCCACAAGGCCGCGTACCCCCGCTCGCTCGAGGCCTTCGAAGATCGTCGCCGTGAGCGCCACCGGGTCGGGCGCCGTGCACGATCCAAAGCCGACGTAGATGGGTGGGGCGCCTGCTGCCAGGAAGTCGTGGAGCGCACGCGGCGGCTCGAAGCGGGCTGCCGCGTCGAGGAAGACGAAGCCCGTGACGTCGATCTCGGATCCCCAATCCTCCGGCTTGGCGAGGACGCTCGAGGACCAGAGGTAGGCATGGGGCACAGCGAGGTGGTGGATCAGGCTCGCACCATGCTCGCCGAGGTGCACGCGCTCGAGACCGAGGGTCCGCTCGCGGAAGTCGTTCACGATGTCCGAGAGCCCGAGCCAGGTCAGCAGCTCGAAGGTCTCGAAGGAGAGACGGTTGCGGAGTCCCGGATGCGCGTTGGAGGTCAGGTGGGTGAAGGGGTGCGGGAAGGCACGCGTCGGACTCCAGGGCATGGTGAACATGATGTGCAGCGGCGCATACAACGCCTGCGCCACGTGGATGTGTCCCTGGCTCGGCGGGTTCGCGATCACGGCATCGGCCACGAAGGGCAATCCACCCGATCGTCCCGGGTCGGGCTCGGTGCAGGCGGCCCAAGTGGATGCAAGGATCTGGGACATGATCTCGCGCTTGCGCGGCACCTGTTCCATGAGCTGATCGAGGTGGTGCGGGATGAGGTGCCCGCCCGTCATCACCATGTACTCCATCAGCTCCCGTGGATCGCCCGCGAGCGGGAAGAACTCGATGCCCTGGGACTCGACGAACTCGCGGAAGACCGCATGGGTGGCGAGCCGCACGCGATGGCCGTCACGCGCCAGACTCTGCGCGATCGGCAGGAAGGGCTGTACGTCGCCCCGGGAGCCGACGATCAGGATGGCGATCGAGAGCGCAGGAACCGGCGCCGTCTCCCCGGATGCGTGCTCCACGGGAGCCGCGCGCGAGGGAGGGGCCTCGAGGAGATGCTCGTAGTCTCGCCCGGTCGGATCGTCGAGCTCGATGACGACGCGGTCGCCATCGAGAATCGAGACGCTTCGGACCGCGTCGTGAACGAGCCCCCGCAGGCGTGCATGGTGGAGCATGCGCTCGAAACGCAGACGCGCGGAGTCGGTGACGTTCATCCGCGGGCCTCTGCGGGCATGAGAGTCCTCACCTAGTCCCTGCTGTTCCTGATGGGTCACCTCAAGGGCGATGGGAAGTCCTGCGTCATGAAGCGCCTAGCGCGTCGGTCACGATCTCCTGCGCCTCGCTCACGATGGCGTCGAGGTGCGAGGAATCCCTGAAGCTCTCGGCGTAGATCTTGTAGATGTTCTCGGTGCCCGAAGGCCGCGCCGCGAACCAGCCGCTCCCCGCCACGACCTTGAGGCCGCCGATCGGAGCGCCGTTTCCGGGGGCGCGCGTCAGCTTCGCCGTGATTGGCTCACCGGCCAGCGTCGCCGCCTTGACCGACTCGGCCGAAAGCTTCCCGAGCCTCGCCTTCGCTTCGGGCGTCGCGGGTGCGTCGATCCGCGTGTAGCACGGTGCGCCGAACTCCGACGTGAGCTCTCGATAGTGCGCCCCCGGGTCCTTGCCCGTACGCGCCAGGATCTCCGCGGCGAGAAGGTCCATGATGGGACCGTCCTTGTCGGTCGTCCAGACGCTGCCGTCATGCCGCAGGAAGCTCGCGCCGGCGCTCTCCTCGCCGCCGAAGCAGCACGAGCCGTCGACGAGACCCGGCACGAACCACTTGAAGCCCACCGGCACCTCCAGGAGCCGGCGCCCGAGCTTCTGGACGACACGGTCGAGCATGCTGCTCGAGACCAGCGTCTTGCCGACCGCGGCGTGCGCGGGCCAGTGGGGGCGGTGCGTGAGCAGGTATTGGATCGCTACGGCAAGATAGTGGTTGGGGTTCATGAGACCCGCGGACGGCGTCACGATCCCGTGTCGGTCCGAATCCGGATCGTTGGCGAAGGCGACCTGGTAGAGATCCTTGAGGCCGACGAGCCGGGCCATCGCGTAGGGGCTCGAGCAGTCCATGCGGATCTTCCCGTCGTGATCGACGGTCATGAACGAGAAGGTCGGATCCACCTTCGGATTCACGACGGTGATGTTCAGCCCGTAGACCGCGTTGATCGGCTCCCAGTAGTGGACGGCGGCGCCACCGAGCGGATCGACGGCGAGGGCCAGGCCGGCGGCGCGAATGGCGTCCATGTCGACGACGTTCCGCAGATCGCGGACGTAGGGCAGGACGAAGTCTTCGGCATGGGTGGTGCCTGCCCGGATGGCCGTTGCGAACGGCATGCGCTTCACGCCGCCGTTGCCATCTCGCAGCAGTTCGTTGGCGCGATCTTGCACCCAGCCGGTCACCTCGGTGTCGGCCGGACCGCCGTTCGGCGGGTTGTACTTGAAGCCGCCGTCCTCGGGCGGGTTGTGCGACGGCGTCACGACGATGCCGTCTGCGAGGCGGTCCTTGCGGCCCTGGTTGTAGACGAGGATCGCCCGCGAGATGACCGGGGTCGGGGTCACGCCGTCGTCGCGCTGGATCACGGTCTCTACCCCGTTCGCGGCCAGGACCTCGAGAGCAGTGCGCTCGGCCGGGCCGGAGAGCGCGTGCGTGTCCTTCCCCATGTAGAGCGGACCGTCGGTGGCCTGACTGCGGCGGTAGTCGCAGATGGCCTGCGTGATCGCCGCCACGTGGGCATCCGTGAACGAGCCGCGCAGCGACGAGCCCCGGTGCCCGCTCGTACCGAAGCTCACGAGCTGGCTCGGATCCTCGAGGTCCGGCCTTCGCTCGTAGTAGTCCCGCTCGAGCCGGGCCAGGTCGACCAGCATGTCCTTGGAGGCCAGCTTGCCTGCGAGGGGCGATATCGTCATGACCCAGCTCCGTTCTGTCGTCGCAGGGACCCTGCCCTACGACACCCGGCACGGCTTCGCGCCCCAGATCTCGGACGCGTATTCGGCGATCGTGCGGTCGCTCGAGAACTTCCCGGAGCCCGCGACGTTCAGGATGGCCTTGCGCGCCCATTCCTCGGAGTCGCGGTACAGCTCGCCCATCCTCTGGTCCGCTTCGAGATACGAGCGGAGGTCCGCCAGGTGCATGTAGTAGTCCCCGCGCGCGAGCAGCGCGTCGAGCAGCGGGGCGAACGCGCCTGGCTCGTTCCGGCCGAAGTGGTCGGCGGCGATCAGATCCAACGCGGCGCGGGTCTCGGGCTCGTTCTCGTAGTGCCAGCGCGGGCTGTACCAGCCGCGGCTCCCGGCCACCTGCTCGGCCGTCAGGCCGAACAGGAAGAAGTTCTCTTCGCCCGCTTCCTCGGCCATCTCGATCGTCGCGCCGTCGCGCGTGCCGATCGTGAGCGCGCCGTTCATCATGAACTTCATGTTGCTCGTGCCGCTGGCCTCATAGCCGGCCGTCGAGATCTGGTTGGAGACGTCGGCTGCGGGGATCAGTCGCTCTGCCAGCGATACGTCGTAATCGGGCAGGAACACCACCTTGAGACGGCCGCGCACGGCCGGGTCGCCGTCGATCGTGCCCGCCAGGTCGTTCACGAACTTGATGATGAGCTTGGCGAGCTGGTAGGCGGGCGCCGCCTTGCCGGCGAAGAAGAATGTGCGCGGAGCGATCTCGAGGTCCGGGTTCGTGCGCAGCCGGTCGTAGAGCACGACGATGCGCAGCGCGTTGAGGAGCTGCCGCTTGTATTCGTGGATGCGCTTTACCTGGCAATCGAAGATCGACTCGGGATCCACCGCCTCGCCGGATGAGGTTTGGAGCCAGTTCGCAAACCGCGCCTTCGTTTCGCGCTGCGCCTTGCGGAACTCGTCGCGGAAGCCCTTGTCTTCGGCGAGCGGCTTCAGCTGGGTCAGCTTGCCGAGGTCCGTGATCCAGCGGTCGCCGATCGCCGCCGTGATCGTGCGGGCGAGCGCCGGATTGGCGAGCAGGAGCCAGCGGCGCGGGGTGACGCCGTTGGTCTTGTTGCTGAAGCGCTCCGGAAACGTCTCGGCCAGATCCTTCACCGTCGTCGTGCGCAGCAGCGCGGAGTGGATGGCGGCCACGCCGTTGGTGCTGTGCGAGCCGACGATCGCCAGGTTGGCCATGCGGACGTGCCGGGTCGGGCCCTCCTCGATCAGGCTCACGCGCTCGACGCGCCCCTCGTTCCCGGCGAAACGGGCCCGCACGTCATCGAGCAGGCGTCGGTTGACTTCGTAGATGATCTCCAGGTGACGCGGGAGGAGGAGCTCGAACCACGGGACCGGCCACTTCTCCAGCGCCTCGGGCAGCAGCGTGTGGTTCGTGTACGCGAGCGTCCTCCGCGTGAGGTCGAAGGCCTCGTCCCATCCGAGCCGCGCCTCGTCGAGCAGGATCCGCATCAGCTCGGGCACGGCCAGCGTCGGATGCGTGTCGTTGAGCTGGATCGCGGCCTTGTCGGGGAGGGCGCTCCAGCCTTCGTTGCTGGCACGGAAGCGCCGTACGAGGTCCGCAAGCGAACACGCGACCAGGAAGTACTCTTGCAGGAAGCGCAGCCCCTGGCCGCGTGTCGTCGAGTCGTCGGGATAGAGCACCCGGGTCAGCGACTCCGCGGCCAGCCTCTCCGCGAGAGCACCGACGAAATCACCGCGGCTGAAATCCTGGAAGTCGAAGTAGTCGGGCGCCGCCGCGGCCCAGAGCCGGAGCGTGTTGATGGTCTTGCCGCCGTAACCCACCACCGGTCGGTCGAACGGGATGCCGATCAAGCTCGACGGCCGGCCCGGAATCAGCTCCAGGCTGCCGTCGCGAATCGCGAACGAGCAGCCGAGCCGCACCTCCACCTGCTCGTGCGGGCGCGCCACCTCCCAAGGGTCCGGTCGACGCAGCCAATTGTCGGGGCATTCGTGCTGCCAGCCGTCCTGGATGGACTGCTTGAACATCCCGTACTCGTAACGCAGCCCGTAGCCCATGGCCGGGAGCTGCATCGTCGCCATCGAGTCGAGGAAGCACGCCGCCAGGCGCCCGAGCCCTCCGTTTCCCAGGGCCGCGTCGGGCTCCTCCTCGAGCAAGCCGAGCCAGTCGAGCTGCTTGTGCTCGATCGCTCGGCTCGCGACGAGACCGAGCAGGAGGTTCGTGATGTTGTTGGCGAGCGAGCGGCCGATCAGGAACTCCATCGAGAGGTAGTAGACGCGCTTCGGGTTCTCGCGCGCGTACGTCTCCTCGGTGTGGATCCAGCGCTGGGAGAGCACGTCCCGAACGGAGCGGGCGATCGCCTCGAAACGCTCACGCGCGCCGGCGGCCGTCAGGGCGACGACGTTGTCGAACAGCAGGTGGCGTTCGTAGAGCGCCTCGTCGCTGCCCGTGAACGGAATCGGTCCACACCCGTATTGAGCGAGGAGCTTCGACATCTCATCGGAACCCGTCCGTGTCGCCGGAGTGTGCGCATTCTCTTCGCTCATCGCGTCTCCTTCAAAGCCCTGCGGGAGGGACTTCGTTCCAAAGCTGGATCGCCGGATGCGACAGGTCGTGCTCGTACCCGAGCACGCTCAGACCTCTTGGGTGACGTGATACACGATCGCCTTCGCTACGCCACGCTTGCGTGAGAGTCGAACTCGTTGGCCGATCGAAAGGGGTCCTTGAAACACGCTCGTGAGGTCGGGCGTCGCTCATCAGGCGATCGCACCGCCGTCGTAATCGATGTCGAAGAACTGCGCCTCCACCAGGTCGGAGTGCTTGTGCCTTCGCACATGCATCTGGTGTCGGAAGGCGCTCACGTGGCTGAGGGACAGCAGGGTGTAGAGTAGAGGGAGGCGGTCGCCCGGCTCGGCGTACGCGTCATGGCCCCCCGACCCGAGGAAGCGCAGGTCACGCGGGATGTCTGCCGGATTGCGGAACATGTCGCGGATCACGGCCGCCGCGATCTGCTCGCGCATGCCGGCCGGCACGACATGCGGCGCCTCGGACACCGGACCGAAGATGGCTTCCGATAGAGCCTTCGGCTCGATCAGCAGGACGCCTGACGTCGGCCTGGGGTTGCACTCGACCAGCTCGAGCCGCCCATTGTCGCTTCGCCTCAGGTAATCGAAGGAGATGTGGCCGTGGTAGCCGAGGCCTTCGATCACGCAGCTGGCGATCCGCGCGCTCTCGGACTCATCCACGGACTCGAAGACGATGCCCCCGGCGTGCTCGATGGTCAGGGGATGCCGATAGGTGCAGTGTGCGACGAGCCGTCCACACCGTGCGACGCTGAAGCTGCAAAGATCCTCGCCGTGCACGAACTCCTGGACGAGCCAGGGATTCTCCGACGTCGGGTGGCAATCCTCGAGTGCGACGGCGCCGCCCAGCGCACCCGTGTTGCAGGGAGCACAGGTACGAGACGATTCGATCGCGGAGCCTGCGCATCGAACGTGCCGCCGCTGCGGGCCGCGAGCGTCGTCACGTCCGGCGCGTACGCTTCCGCATTGACGCGATATCATCTTCATCGGCCTGGCCAATCACATCGTCAGCACCACCCGGAACTCGGCCTTGCCGCTCATCATGCGGGCGTAGGCCTCGCCCGCGTTCGCCAGCGGGAATTTCTCGATCATGGGCCGGACACCCGTGAGCACCGCGAAGCGCAGCGCGTCCTCGGAATCGGCTGGGGTGCCGGCCGACCAGCCCTGAATGCTCTTTCGCCCGAAGATCAGCTGAACGGGCGTCACCTCGATCGGGTCTGTGGTCGCACCGATCACCATCATCCGGCCGTTGTCGCCGAGGCCGTCGATCAGCGACGACATGGCCTTCGAGCTCGGCGCGGTGGCCAGGATCACGCGCGCGCCGCCTAGTTTCTGCAATTCGGCCGCCGCGTCGGTCGCCGCGCTGTCGATATACACGCTCGCGCCGAGCTTCGTCGCGAGCGCAGCAGTTCCCGAACCGCGGCCGATGGCGGCTACCCGGTAGCCGAACTTCTGCGCGAACTGGATCCCGAGATGGCCGAGCCCACCCATGCCCTGGACGGCCACCAGGTCGCTCGGCAGCGCCCCGCTGTGGCGAAGCGCGTTGAACGTGGTGATCCCAGCGCAGAGGAGCGGCGCCGCATCCGCGGCGTCGAGCGACTCCGGCACCGCCGCGACCGCATCCACCGGCGCCACCATGTATTCCTGATAGCCGCCGTCATAGCTGATCCCGGCAATTTTCACGTTCACGCAGTTGGTAAAGTCGCCCCGGCGGCACGCTAGGCAGGTGCCGTCCTGCCCGCCGTGCCAGCCGACGCCCACGCGCTGGCCCTTCTTCCATTGCGTCACGCCGGCGCCGACGTCATCGATGGAGCCTGCTACCTCGTGGCCCGGCACGCGCGGATAGGCGATGCCGGGCAGGCCGCCCTCCTTGGTGAGCACATCGCTGTGGCACACGCCGCACGCCTCGACGCGAATTCGCACCTGGCCCGCGCCCGGCTGTGGAATCTCCCGCTCCACGATCTCGAAGTCCGCGCCCGCCTTCGGCACCTGCACGGCTTTCATCTTCGCCATCGGCTCTCTCCTTCGTCGTTCGAGTAGTGGCTCCGGCACCCCAATCCCACGCATTCGGAATGCGTGGGGGACACGAAGGGTTCCCGCCGCCGCAAAACCCGCCCTCTTCCCAAAATGCGGCCGACGCTGCGATCGGTCTCGCGGGCCAGCAGTTTCGGGCGCACCTCTCTAGTAGAGGAGTGGCTCCCCGAGGCTGGACGTGTCGGTGCGGCGCGCGGCGACTCAGGTCGTCGCGGTGGTCGCCCGCGAGCGGCCGCGCGCCCTATCGGCAAGGACGCGGACGAGCCGGCCGGCAGCGAGGGGACCTTCCGTCCGGTCTGCGACAAGGGACGCCCGGCCGAGCCCCGTGAGCGCCGCCTCGATGTCTCCGCAGACCTTCTCAAAAGCCGAGCTGCCCCAGCGCCCGAAGGAGGCGCGTCCGCATCGGCTCGGACTGCATCGGGAAGGCGAGGAGGAAATCGTCGCGGGTGAGCGCGGGGCTGCGCGCGCGGACGTTCGTGGCCCAGAAGGCGGCACGCTCGCCGTCGCCCTTCAGCGCGTGCGCCGCGGCGGCGATCATCGCAATGAGCACGTGCGCGCCGGGCGAACGCGCGCCCCGCTCGGCCCATTGCGCCGCCTCCGTATCCTCGCCGACGACCATGTGCGTGAAGGCCCGCGTCGCCTGCATCGCGTAGTGCAGCGGGTCGAGCGGGCTGAGGCGCATCGCCAGGTCCACGTGCCGCCGGCCGTCGGACGCCCGCCCCGCGAGCGCCTCCGTCCACGCCCGTGCGTAGATGCCCTGGGCGTAGTTCGGACTGAGGTCCGTCGCGCGCTCCAGCCAGCCGAGGCTCGTCTCCAGATCGCCCTCGAGCCAGTAGGTGCGTCCCATGGCGAAGTTGACGAACGGATCCAGCGGATCGAGCTCGAGGCCGCGCTCGGCGAAGCGGCGCGCCTCGGTGATCGCGTCCGCGCGGCCCCGCGTGTAGTGCATGAAGGCGGACTGGAAGTGCACGAACGACAGCCCGGCGTGGGCGCGCGCGAGGCAGGGATCGAGCGTCACCGCCCGCTCGAACAGCCCGGCGGCCGCGGTATTGTCGACCCGGTTGAACCGGTAGAGGTGCTGCAGGCCGAGGTGGTAGGCGGACCAAGCGTCGAGGTTCTCGACCGGCGCGAGGCGCGCGAGCGCAGCCTCGTGCATCGGAATGCGGATCTCGAGCGCAACGAGAACCCGGGAGCGCATCTGCTCGCGCATCGCGTGCACGTCGTCGACGCGCCCCGAGAAGCGGTCGGCCCAGACGACGCCGCCGTCCGTGGTGTCGACGAGCTCGACGATGACGACGAGCTCGCCGTGCGCGACCTCGACGGTGCCCCACAGGCCGTAGCGGACGCCGAGCAGGCGCCCGATCTCGCCGGGCTCGGCGACGTTTGCGCCGAGACGAAAGGACGACCCGCGCGCCGTGATGAAGAGCCAGTGTACGCGCGCGAGGTCCGTGATCAGCTCATCGGGCAGCGCGCTCGCGACGGCGGCGTATCGCTCCTCGTCCCCGACGAACCGAAACGGGAGCACGGCGAGCGATGGCCGCGCGATGCGCTCGAGCCGTTGCACCATCGCCCCGAGGCCGGATCGAGCCGCGTCGCCCGCGGGCCTCTCGGCCGACACCGCCGTCGCAGCGCGCTTCGCCCGGGCCGCCGAAACGAAACGGTAGCCTTGGCCGTGGATCGTGCGGATGAATCGCTGCGACTTGCCGTCGTCGCCCAGCGCCTGGCGCGCCGACTTCACGCGGCTCGCCACGGCCGCCTCCGAGACGACGCGACCGTCCCAGACCTTCTCGATGATCTCGTCCTTGGAGACGAGCCGCTCGCCGTTCTGGACGAGCAGCGCGAGCAGCGCGAAGACCTGCGGCTCGAGCCTCACGGCCTCTCCGGCCGCCCGCAGCTCGACCCGGGCCAGGTCGAGCTCGAAGGGACCGAACTCGTAGATCACGCCCGGCAGGATACAGCGGGCCGCCCCGAACCCACAAAGGATCTCCAGGCCATCTCCACGCGGTCTGCAAGCTCCGGCTGCGCCCGCATGCGAGGCTCCTCCCAGCAGCCGTGGAATGGCCCACGCCTGCACCACCATGCAAGGAGACACGCCATGCCTCTCGTCACGATCGACGTGATCAAGGACGTCTTCACGCCGGAGCAGAAGCAGCAGCTCATCGCCAGGGTGACCGAGGCGATGGTCGCGGTGGAAGGCGAGAACATGCGCCCCGTGACCTGGGTCCGGATCAACGAGTTCCACGGCGGCGACTGGGCGATCGGCGGCAAGGCCCTGCGGGCGGCCGACGTCCACGCGCTCGCCGCGGGCAAGGCCGCCTAGGGCGCGGGCAGGCCGGAACGGGAGGGCGTCGCCGGCGCGATCGCGACGCGATCCGCCGGCGGCGCGTCCGATTCGCGCGCGATCGCCCGCATCCACGTCTGCCTTCGATCCCGAGAGCGCGCAGGCGACGGGAATCGGCTCGCGGGCGGCGGGGCCCGTCGCCATGGTGGTCACCGTGTCGAACGCCTGCCCCGCAGCCGAGCGGTGAGCTGGGAGCTCTTCGAGCGCGAGGCCGAACGGTACGATCCCTGGTATGCAACAGCTCGAGGGACCCGGGCCTCCCGCGCCGAGAAGGCTCTCCTGGGGTCGCGAGACTTGCGAGACCCCGGGAACTCGCCTGCGTTGCCGGAGCCGCTCACGGTCCCTTCCTGCGCGGGTCCGATCCGTCGCTACTCGAGGAGGCTCCGCAGCATCCACGCGGTCTTCTCGTGCACCTGCATGCGCTGTGTGAGCAGATCGCAGCTCGGCTGATCGCTCGCGGCCTCGGCGGCCTTGAAGACCTCGCGCGCCGTGCGCGCCACCGTCTCGTGGCCCTCGACGAGGCGCCGGATCATGTCGTGGGCTTCCGGCACGCCGTCGTCCTCCTTGATCGCCGAGAGCTGGGCGAACTGCTTGTAGGTGCCGGGCGCCGTGACGCCGAGCGCACGAATGCGCTCGGCGACGAGATCGACCGCGAGGGCGAGCTCGTTGTACTGCGTCTCGAACATGAGGTGCAGCGTCTGGAACATCGGGCCCGTCACGTTCCAGTGGAAGTTGTGCGTCTTGAGATAGAGCGTGTACGAATCCGCGAGGACCCGTGACAGCCCTCCCGCGATCTCCTCGCGTTGCTTCTGGTCGATGCCGATGTCGATCTTCATCCTGGTCTCCATGGGTTCACCTCACTTCTGGACGTCGATGAGCGCGATGCCGAGCGCCTGCGCGACGCCTTCGCCGTAGGCCGGATCGGCCTTCAGGCAGTTGCCGATGTGGCGGGCCTTGATCTCCTTGGGAGCGTCGCCCATGGCGCGGGCGGTGTTCCCGAAGAGCACCTGCTGCTGCGCCTGGGTCATGATCCGGAACAGCTTTCCGGGCTGCGAGTAGTAGTCGTCGTCGTCCTCGCGGTGGTTCCAGTGGTCGGCCGCTCCCTCGAGCGCGAGCGGCGGCTCCGCGAACTGCGGCTGCTGCTGCCACTCGCCGTAGCTGTTGGGCTCGTAGCCGAGCGTGCTGCCGTGGTTGCCGTCGACCCGCATCGCGCCATCGCGGTGATAGCTGTGGACCGGGCAGCGCGGCGCATTCACCGGGATCTGCGCGTGGTTCACGCCGAGGCGATAGCGCTGCGCGTCGCCGTAGGAGAACAGCCGCCCCTGCAGCATCTTGTCCGGCGAGAAGCCGATGCCGGGCACGATGTTGGCCGGATTGAAGGCGGCCTGCTCGACGTCGGCGTAGTAGTTCGCCGGGTTCCGGTTGAGCTCCATGACGCCCACCTCGATCAGCGGGTAGTCCTTGTGGAGCCAGACCTTGGTCAGGTCGAACGGGTGGTACGGCAGCTTCGCCGCGTCCTTCTCGGGCATCACCTGGACGAACATCGTCCAGCGCGGGAAGTCGCCCTTCTCGATGCTCTCGTAGAGGTCGCGCTGATGGCTCTCGCGGTCCTTGCCGACGAGCGCCTCGGCCTCGGCGTCGGTCAGGTTCTTGATGCCCTGCTGGGTGCGCAGGTGGAACTTGACCCAGAAGCGCTCGTTCTTCGGGCTGATGAAGCTGAAGGTGTGGCTGCCGAAGCCGTGCATGTGGCGGTAGGTGGCCGGAATGCCGCGGTCGCTCATCGTGATCGTGACCTGGTGCAGCGCCTCGGGGAGGGAGGTCCAGAAGTCCCAGTTGTTCCTGGCGCTGCGCAGGTTCGTACGCGGGTCGCGCTTCCGCGGATGTCGCGCTCGGCGTCCGCCGCGCCGCGCTCGCCGGCGACGGTGGAGAAGCGGGCGAACATCTCCGTCTTCTTGCCGACCCGCGAGAAGATCTTGGCCTTGGTGTACTTGGTGATGTCGTGGGTGACCGTGAAGGTGCCGAAGGCGCCGGAGCCCTTGGCGTGCATGCGGCGCTCGGGGATCACCTCGCGATCGAAGTGGGCGAGCTTCTCGAGGAACCAGATGTCCTGGAGCAGCATCGGGCCGCGGGGGCCCGCGGTCTTCGAGTTCTGGTTGTCGGGGACCGGCGCGCCGCCGGTGGTGGTGAGCTTCTTCTTGTCCGTCATGTCTTGCTCCTCTTGATGCCTCGCGGCTGTTTGCCGTTCCGGTGCGATGGGGCCACCGCTCGTTTCCTGGCGCATCCGTCGCAGATACCCCGGACCTCGACCTGGGACGCCACGACGCTCCCGAACTGCTTCACCGCAGCAGGAACGGGGAGCGCGTTGAGCTCGCCGCTCTCGAAGTCCCGCACCAGCCCGCAGCGTACGCAGACGTAGTGGTGGTGGCGCGCGACGTTGGCGTCGAAGCGCACGCGATCGCGACGCGGACCGAGCGTGGTGATGAGCCCGAGGTCGTTGAGCATCCACAACGTCCGGTACACGGTGTCGAGCGACACCGTCGGCATCCGCTGCTGGACGGCGCGGAAGACCGCTTCGGCATCCGGGTGGTCGTGGCTCGACGCGATCTCGCGAAAGATCTCGAGGCGCTGATGGGTCAGCTTCACCCCGGCGCGCTTGGCGGCCGCCTCGAGCTGCTCGCACCGGACCGCGAGCTCAGTGTCCGCGTTCTTGCTCATCCATTCCTACTTGCGATTGATACGCAAGTAGGAATGTATCAGATCCCGGGCCGTGTTCAAGCGAGCTCACTCTGCCTCGTCGCCTGGCTCCGGGCGGGCGCGCCCGGACCGGTCCCGCGCCTGTGTTAGGGTCGCGCGCATGCCCGCTGCGGACGTGCCGCGCGAACCGCTCACGATCCTCGTCTGCGACGACCATGCGCTCTTCCGCGCCGGGCTGCGGGCCGTGCTGTCGGGGCTCGAGGCCCGCTTCGTCGACACCGCGTCCGTGGACGACGCGCTCGCGCAGCTCGCCGCCGGGCTCGACGTCGGTCTCCTCCTGCTCGATCTGCGCCTGCCCGGCAGCGAGGGCCTCTCGGGGCTGCGTCGCATCCGCGGCCGGCACCCGGACGTCCCGGTGGTGATCGTCTCGGCGACGGAGTCGCCGGAGGCGATCCGCGCGGCGCTCGCCGCCGGGGCCGCCGGGTTCGTGCCGAAGTCGTCGACGCCCGAGGTGCTGCGCGCGGCGCTCCAGCTCGTGCTCGGCGGCGGCGTGTACGTCCCGCCGGCCGCGCTCCCCGGAGAGGCCGGCGGCCCCGGCGGTCTCGCGAGCCGCGCGCGGGCGGCCGATCTCACGGCGCGACAGCTGGATGTGTTGCGCCTGCTCGCGCGCGGGCTCACGAACCGGGAAATTGCGGGCGTGCTCGGTGTCGCCGAGGCCACGGTGAAGACGCACGTGGCGAGCGTCCTCGAGATCCTCGACGTCTCGAATCGGACGGAGGCCGCGCTCGTCGTCCACGAGCTGGGCCTCGACCTCGAGGACGAGGCCGTCTGAGCGCGGGCGTCCGCCGCGTCACTGCGCGCCCGAGAGGAGGGACGCGAGCAGCGCGCGCAGCTTCGCGGGCGCGACCGGCTTCGCGAGGAGCGGGACGCTGGCGGCCCGGATCGCGGCGACGACGGACGGATCTCGCGACGCCGTGACGATCGCGGCGGGCACGGGCGTGCCGGCGGCGCCCCGCAGCGCGCGGATCGCGCCGAGGCCGTCGTCGCCGTCGCCGAGGTCCCAGTCGACGAGGAGCGCGTCGGGGCGGCGCCGGCGGGCGCGCGCGCCCGCCACGGCCTCCTCGGTCCGCGCCGCCGCGAGGACGTCGCAGCCCCAGCTCTCGAGCAGCGCGCGCAGCGCCGCCCGCGACGTCGGATCGTCGTCCACCACCACGACGAGGCGTCCGGCGATGGCCTCGGCGAAGCCCGGCGCCTCGCCGGCGGCGCGGGAGGTCGCCGGGGCGGGGCCGGCGTGCGGGACGCGCAGCGCGAAGACGGATCCCCGTCCCGGCGCGGAGTCCACCTCGAGCGCGTGGCCGAGCAGGCCGGCGAGACGCTCGACGATCGCGAGGCCGAGGCCGAGGCCCTCGTCCCCGGCCTCGGCGTCGAGCCGGACGAACTCGCCGAAGATCTCGCGCCGGCGCTCGGGCGGGATGCCGGGCCCGCTGTCCTCCACGCGGATCTCGACGGTGTCGCCGACGCGCTCCGCGCACAGCGCGACCCGACCCTCCCGGGTGTAGCGAACGGCGTTCGAGAGCAGGTTCGCGACGATGCGGCCGAGCAGCACGGGATCGCTCTCCACCGCCCCGGCGCCCGGGTCCACGGCGATCGCGAGCTCGAGGCCCTTGTCCTTCGCGCGCGCCTCGAACTCCCAGCCGAGGCGCTCGAGCAGCGGCGCGAGCGCCAGCCGCGCGACTCGCGGCTCGACCGCGCCGGCGTCGAGGCGGGCGAGATCGAGCAGCGACTCGAGCATATCGCCGAGCGCCCGCGCGGACGCCTCGACCCGCTCCGCGAGGGCGCGCGCCTCGTCGTCCCCCGCGCGATCGCGCAGCGCGCGGCCGAGGAGGCCCAGCGCGTGCACGGGCTGCCGTACGTCGTGGCCGAGCGCCGCGAGCAGGCGCGACCGCGCGCGCACGGCCGCTTCCGCCGCGCGCCGCGAGGCCTCCGTCTCGCGCCTCCGCTCGCGCTCCCGCCGCAGGCGCTCGTCGTCGCGCAGGCGCAGCCACGCCGCGCCGGCGGCTCCTGCGATCGCGGCGAGGAGCGAGCGATCCGTCGGCGTGTAGACGTCGCCCGAGCGCTTTGCGCCGAGCACGAGGAACGCGGCGAGGTCCTTGCCGATGCGGATCGGCACGAGGAGCGCCGCGCCGAGGGCGCGCAGCGCCTCGGCATCGCCCGCGCGGTCGTCGGCGAGGGCCGGGGTGAGCCCCGGCTCGTCGGGCGCGGTCGGGACGGGGCGCAGCGCGAGGGCGAGCGCCAGCGCGCCACGCGCGGAAAAGGGAGGCGTGTCGTCCGTCGCTCCCACGCGCGGCACGAACGCCGCCCCGGCGCGCTCGTAGAGCACGAACGTGGTGGGGCGGAGCAGCACCGGGATGCGGTCGGCGAGGAGCGCGCTCACCTCCTCCGCGCTCCGGCACACGGGGAGGTCGCGGAGCACGCCCTCGGCCCCGCGCGCGAGGCGCGCGTGCTCGGGCGAGAGCAGCGCCTCCACGCCGGGGCGTACGCGGAGCCCGACGAGCACGAAGGCGAGCACCGCGAGCGCGGTGAGGATCGCCTGGAGCGTGGAGGCGGCGACGTCGAGGCGGGTCGCGGCCCAGGTGGAGGCGAGGGGAACCACCGTGACGAGGCCGAGCAGCGCGACGCCGACGACCACCGACCACGACGCGGTCGCGCCGATCAGCCGGTCCACGTCGAACGCGTCGTAGCGTACGATCGCGACGAGGACGCAGAGCGGGGCGGCAGCGGTGGCCGCGACCGCGAAGGGGAAGAGCTCGGAGTAAGCGGCGTCCGCGCCGGGCAGGAGCAGCAGCGAGAGCTGGAGCACCACGAGCGGGAGCGTGCCTACGACACCGCCGTACAGCACCCAGCGGATGCGCCGGCGACCGCGCGGCCCGGCATGGCGACCGTTCCGCACGAGGAGCGCGAGGGTCAGCAGCACGAGGCCGGCGTGCGTGACGCCCGCGATCACCGGCAGATGACGGGTAGGGAGCGGGCCCCCGGCGAGATAGCTCGCGCGCACGCCGAGATAGACGAGCCCGCCGAGCCACGGCCAGAACGCCGACGCGCGTGCCGCGGGGGGCAGCTCCTCCGGGAAGCGGCGCGCCCAGTGCAGCATCAGCACCGCCGCGACCGCTCCCCCGGCGTTCCAGAGCACGAGCGACGCCCACGTCTTCCACTCCGGGCCGCCGTAGAACGGGGCCTGCACCACGGCGAAGCCCACGAACGCGGCGAAGAAGCGCCGCGCGTCGCGCGAGCCCGGAGCGCGCAGCAGGACGAGGACGGCGACGAGGCCGAAGCCGAGGAGGGTCGGCAGGCGGAACCACGGGTGCGCGTGCGGCCGGGCGCGGATCACGGTCGCGTGCTCCGTGCCGCCGCGCTCGAAGACGAGCGGCGCGGCGCCGTCGTCGCCGAGGGCCGCGAGGGCGCGGGCGTCGAAGCCGAGGTAGCCCGCCCCACGCAGGTCCGTGTCGCCGACGCGGAGCAATCGGTCCCCGGGGAGGAGGCCCGAGCCCCCGCTCGGCGTGTCGATGCGGTAGCCCGCGACGCGGGGGTAGGGGTCGCTGCTCGGCCCCGGCGCGACGAAGACCGGGAGCTGGGCGAGGCCCGAGCGTACGACCTCGCGCACGTGCAGTGCGAGGCACGCGAGGAAGACGGGGAGGAGGCCCCAGAGCAGCAACCGGTCGATCGGTCCGTTCCGCGAGGTCGAGCTCACGGGCCGATGCTACGCCCGCGCGCCGCGCCTGGGGACACGAACTCCTCGCCCATCCGGGCTACGCCGATCGGGCGACGCGGAGCGCGAGCGGCGTCCCCGATACTCGCGGCGTTCCGTCGATCGTCCGGAGGATCCGCCATGCTCGTCACCACTCGCCGGATCGCTCGCGCGCTCGCCGTGCTGGCGGCCCTGCTGCACGCCTCCGGCGCGCCCGCCGCCGGGCCCATCGCGGACGCGCAGCGCCTCGACTTCGCGACGCGCGGGCAGGGGCTCTTCGGCCCGGGCGCTCCGCCCCTCCACGAGGTCTTCCCGGTAGGCCAGCTCTACGAGACGCACGAGGGGCCGGTGAGCCAGGGCCGGATCGTGCACGACGTGCCGGTGGACGTCCCGCTGTCGGTGCTGCAGAGCGCGTGGCAGCAGGCGATGAACACGTGCACCGGCCACGCGTACACCCGCCACATCGTCGACTCGTGCCAGGACGTGACGATCCATCCGACGGCTTCGGAGTGCGGGACCGGGCACATCGGAACGCGCAGCCTGACCGTCACCTGCTGTGCCCTCGGCGACGCCTGGTCGAACGGGTGCAGCCTCGGCCTCACCGTCAGCAATACCTACACGCGCAACCTCGACATCGACCTCGGGGTCGGGATCGGTCCGGAGCCGACGCAGCCGGCGCCCGCGCCCTTCGACGTGGGCGCGATCGCCACCTACCAGGCCGACGTGGACGTCGGCCTCGAGGTGGAGCTGCAGGCCGACCCCGGCAGCGTGGACGTGGACTATTCCACGATCGCGCGGCTCGAGGCGGACCAGGACGAGGCGCCGGCCGGGCAGATCGTGACGCTCACCGCGTCGCACGCGCCGATCGCCGGCGCCTCTGCCATCACCTCCCGCTATCCGCAGCTGGGCGTCGTCTTCCGCTACGCGATCGACGCCGACGCCCGGCTCGGGATGGAGTCGGCGTACATGGGCCCGGACGGCGTGCAGCGACACCGGAACGACACCATCCTCGCCTTCGACACGAAGAACGCACCGGGCGCCGACGCCCAGGGCCGCGTCACCGGCGAGATCATCGGCGTCTCGGTCGGCCTCGGCGGCGCGGAGGTGCGCTTCCTGGACGGCGTTCCCTTCGCGCCGAACGACACGCAGGGGGTCACCTTCGGCTTCCCCCTCGCGTTCAGCTGGGACATCACGAACCCCTTCACCTGCCCGCCGGTGCCGATCCTCGCCGGCGCGATCAACCCCGTCTGCAAGGTGCCGCCGCCCATCTCCTACGACCTCTTCGAGCTCGGGATCCGTACGCCGCGCATGGATACGCCGGCGCCCGCGAACTTCGACGCCGGTCTCGACCCCGTGACGCAGCTTCCCCTCGTGCCGAAGCGCAACGAGCTGGGCGCGGACGGCGCGCTCACCAGCACGTCGCCCAGCGGCGTTCGCACGTGGAACGGCGGCCTGCTCTCCGACCTCCGGAACTTCCGCATCAAGGACATCCTCGTCGACGACTCCCGTCTCGACACGGACTACGCCCGCGTGGACATGGACATCGACGGCGTGCTGTGGGCGATGCTGACCGGCGGCGCGCCCCTCGCGCCGAGCCCGCTCGGCGGGAACTTCGAGGTCGGCGAGACCTTCGGCACCGACCCGAACACCGGCCGCCCGATCCGGCCGCTCTCGATCGAGGCGAATCTGCTCGATCTCGACCTCGCCAACTTCTTCCACCTGGATCAGGAGCTGCGCTTCGAGCCGCGGCTCCAGGTGGACCTCCACTTCAGCACGCCGGTGCTCGCACGCGACGATCCGTCCCAGGCGTTCGTGTCGGTGAGCGCGTGGACGCTCCCGGTCGGCCCGAACGGCACGGCCTCGCTCGAGATCGTGCAGCCGCCGGGCGGCGTCTCGATCACGCCCGTCTGGAGCCTGCGCGACAACCGCTTCACGAACACCACGCGCTGGCTCTACACCTTCGGCTATCAGCAGAGCTTCCTCGAGCTGCAGATCGGCGGACTCGTCTGGCAGCTCGTGGGCGGGATCCTCGGCTTCGACCTCGACTTCGCCGCGAGCCAGCTCTCCACCTTCGCCGCGCCCGCACAGATGGGCGTCTCGGGGGGCGTGCCCTACGGGCTCGCCGGCTTCGGCGACGTGGTCGGGAGCGGCCTCGTGGTGCGCGACGCGCCGCCGCCGCCGGGCGACGCCGACGGCGACGGCGTGCCCGACGCCGCCGACGACTGTCCCTTCGCGCAGAATCCCGACCAGCTCGACCGCGGCGGGATCGGCACGGGCTCCGCCCCGGACGGCGTCGGAGACGCGTGCCAGTGTGGCGACGTGAACGGAGACGGCAGCGTAACCCTCGCCGACGCGCTCGCGATCCAGCGCGCGCAGCTCAGCCCGCCCACCGCGGTGCTCGCGCTGCCCGAGCGCTGCGACGTGGGCGGCTCGACCGGCTGCAGCCTGACCGACGCGCTGATCATCCGGCGCGCGCTGCTCTCGCCGCCGGTCGCGAGCGTCGCGGCCCGGTGCGCCCCGGGCCGGCCGTGAACCGCGGCGGCGGGGGCGTGGCCCCCCGCACCGGGCTCGTTCCCCCGGCTTCGTGCCCTGCTTGACCGAATGCCACTCATCAGGCGCTGCGAGAACGCAGCCCGGAGTCCCCCCTGCCCTGAAACCCTCGCCCTCGGCCCCGCGGCGGTTCTCGCGGGCTTGTCGATCTGTATCAACGATGCATACTCATGCAGATGCGGACAACGCTCAATCTGGACGAAAAGCTCCTGACCCGGGCCGCGCGCCTGAGCGGGATCCGCGAGAAGACCGCGCTCCTCCACGCGGGGCTCGAGGCGCTGATCGCGCGCGAGAGCGCGCGCCGGCTGGCCGCCCTCGGCGGTACCGAACGCAAGCTGGGCCCGGTGCCGCGCCGCCGGTCGCGCGTGGCCTCGTGATCCTGGTCGATACGAGCGTCTGGGTCGATCATCTCCGCCGCGGCGACCGCGAGCTCGCCACCGCCCTCGAGACGGGGGAGGTCGTCTGTCACGACTTCGTGATCGGGGAGCTCGCCTGCGGCCGCCTCTCCGCGCGCGCCGAGATCCTGAGCCTCCTGGAGGCCCTGCCCCGGGCGTCCGTCGTCGAGCACGAGGAAGTGATCTCGTTCGTCGAGCGACACGGTCTCGCGGGCGTCGGGATCGGCTGGATCGACGCTCACCTCCTGGCCTCCGCGAGACTCGAGCAGCTCGCGCTCTGGACGCGTGGCGCGCGGCTCCGAAGAGCAGCGCTCCGCATCGGGGCCGCCCGGCCCGCGCGCTGATCCGGCTCGCGCGCCACGCCGGCGAAGGCCGCACCGTAACGAATGCCCTCGGACGCCCGTCCCTCCGTCGAGCGCTCCATTTGAGTCGGCACCACCGGGGGACTACCCTGGAGCAGCGGTGTGGAGACGGAGATCCCAGGAGATCTCGCCGTGCAAGCCCTCCCGGTCGTACCAGCATGAGCCTGACACCGATCGCTCCGGACATCTGGATCGCGGACGGTCCCCCGGTCTCCTTCTTCGGCTTCGACTATCCGACACGAATGAGCGTCGTTCGCCTCGCCGACGGCAGCCTCTGGGCCTGTTCGCCCATCGCGTTGACGCCCGCGCTGGCCAGCGAGGTCGAGGCGCTCGGTCCTGTACGCCATCTGGTGTCGCCGAACAAGATCCATCATCTCTTTCTCGGGGATTGGAGCCGCCGCTGGCCCGAAGCCGCGCTCTACGCCTCGCCCGGACTCGCCCGCCGCCGACGCGATCTCCACTTCGACGCCGACCTCCGTGACGCACCCGATCCGGCCTGGGCGGGCCAGATCGACCAGGTCATCTTCCATGGCAGCTTCGTCATGGAAGAGGTGGTGTTCTTCCATCGAGCCTCCCGAACCGCGATCGTCACGGATCTCGTCCAGCGCTTCGATCCCGATGCCATTCACGGGTGGCGCGGTTGGTTGATGCGGCTCGATGGACTCGTCGGCCCCGATGGCAGCACGCCACGCGAATGGCGCCTCAGCTTCCTCGGCCGCCGTGCGGCTCGCCACGCCAAGTCGACACTGCTGAGCTGGAACGCAGAACGAGTGGTCATCGCTCACGGCGAGTGCGTGCACGAGCGGGGGCGCGATGTGCTCGAGCGAGCGCTGAGCTGGATCCGATAGGGCACTGATTGCGCTAGCCTCATCCGAGGCGCTCAAGCTGGGAAGCGCAAACCGTGAAGACCAACACGCTGACGCCGGAGCTGCTCCAAAGGACGGATGCCTACTGGCGCGCCGCCAACTTCCTGTCGGTCGGCCAGATCTATCTCTGCGACAATCCCCTGCTCAGGCGGCCGCTGACGCTCGCGGACGTGAAGCACATGCTGCTGGGACATTGGGGCACGACTCCCGGACAGAATTTCATCTACGCGCACTTGAATCGGGTCATCAAGAAGTACGACCTCGACATGATCTACGTCTCCGGCCCCGGACATGGCGGCCCGGCGGTCGTGGGCAACACCTACCTCGAGGGCACGTACAGCGAGATCTATCCCGACGTCAGCCAGGACGAGGCCGGGCTGCAGAAGCTCTTTCTGCAGTTTTCGTTTCCCGGCGGCATTCCCAGCCACGCATCGCCGGAGTGCCCGGGCTCGATCCACGAAGGCGGCGAGCTGGGCTATTCGCTCAGCCATTCCTTCGGGGCGGTGTTCGACAATCCCGATCTCGTCGTCGCCTGCGTCGTCGGCGATGGAGAGGCGGAGACGGGCCCCCTCGCCACGGCGTGGCATTCCAACAAGTTTCTCGATCCGGCCACAGACGGTGCGGTGCTCCCGATCCTGCATCTCAACGGCTACAAGATCTCCAATCCGACCATCCTCGCACGCATCACCCGCGACGAGTTGGAGCAGTTGCTCCGAGGCTACGGGTGGACGCCCCTGTTCGTCGAGGGGCACGAGCCCGCGCGGATGCACGAGGCCATGGCCTCGGCCCTCGACACGGCAGTGGAGCAGATCAAGCGAATCCAGCAGGACGCCCGCGTCCACGGAAACCTCGCACGTCCGCGCTGGCCGATGATCGTCCTCAACTCACCCAAGGGCTGGACCGGGCCCAAGTGGGTCGATGGCCTGCAGATCGAGGGCACCTTCCGGTCGCACCAAGTGCCGCTCTCCGACCCGGCCACGCATCCGGAGCACCTCGAGCTGTTGGAAGACTGGCTGCGGAGCTACCGCCCGGAGGAGCTCTTCGACGAACAGGGCCGCTTGAGACCGGAGCTGGCCGAGCTTGCGCCCAAGGGCGAGCGACGCATGGGCGCGAATCCGCACGCCAACGGCGGCATGCTGCTCCGCGACCTGCGCATGCCGGATTTCCGCAAGTACGCGGCAGACGTCCCCGCGCCGGGGGCACGCGGGATCGGCGACACACATGTGCTCGGACCCTTCCTGCGGGACGTGGCGAAGCTGAACGCCGAGCAGCGGAATTTCCGCGTCTTTGGCCCTGATGAGACGCTCTCCAACGGCCTCGAAGCACTCTTCGAAGCGACCAGGCGCCAGTGGGACGCCGCCACCGTGCCAAACGACGAATTTCTTGCGCCCGCCGGACGCGTGATGGAAATGCTCAGCGAGCATCAATGCGAGGGCTGGCTCGAGGGCTACCTGCTCACCGGGCGGCATGGACTCTTCAACTGCTACGAGGCGTTCATCCACATCATCGATTCGATGTTCAACCAGCATGCCAAGTGGCTGAAGGTCACGGCGCACCTGCCGTGGCGCAGGAAGATCGCCTCGCTGAACTACCTGCTGGCCTCGCATGTCTGGCGCCAGGATCACAACGGCTTCACGCATCAGGATCCCGGCTTCATCGACCATGTCGTGAACAAGAAGGCTGAAGTCGTTCGTCTCTATTTTCCGCCGGACGCGAACTGCCTGCTGTCGGTGATGGACCACTGCCTGCGCAGCCGCCACTACGTCAATGTGGTGATCGCGGGCAAGCATCCGGCGCCGCAATGGCTCACGATGGACGCGGCCGTCAAACACTGCAGCGAGGGCATCGGCATCTGGCAGTGGGCCAGCAACGACCAGGCCGTCGCTCCGGACGTCGTCATGGCCTGCTGCGGCGACGTGCCAACGCTGGAGACGCTCGCCGCAGTCTCCATCATGCGCGAGCACCTGCCCGAGCTGCGGATCCGCGTGGTCAACGTCGTGGACTTGATGAAGCTGCAGCCGCCAACCGAGCACCCACACGGCTTGAGCGACATCGATTTCGACGAGCTCTTCACAAAGGACAAGCCGGTCATCTTCGCCTTCCATGCCTACCCGTGGTTGATCCACCGGCTCACCTATCGCCGCACCAACCACGACAACATCCACGTCCGCGGCTACAAGGAAGAAGGCACCATCACCACGCCCTTCGACATGACGGTGCTGAACGAGCTGGACCGCTTCCATCTCGTGATGGACACCGTCGATCGCTTGCCACAGACCGGCGACAAAGGCATCTACCTCAAGCAGCAGCTCAAGGACAAGCTCATCGAGCACAAGCAATACATCGACAAGAACGGCCAGGACATGCCGGAGATTCGGAACTGGAACTGGGAGCGATGACACGGCGATGCCGCTGCGATTGATCGAGGTCGTGCTGCGAGAGCAGGACTGCGCGGAAGTGCGCGAGCTTCTCAAAGAGCAGCCGGTGCTCGAACACCGGCAGCTCCGATTGCCGGACGCGGAAGTGCTCGTACGGATCTTGCTGGACGCGGAACACACCGAGGCGGTGCTGGACGTACTGGCGGAACGATACGCCGGCAAGGAAGACAGCCGAGTGGTGATTCTGCCTGTCGAAGCCACGTTGCCGCGCGCCAAAGAGGAGCCGGAGCCGACCGGCGCGCTCGAGCGACTCGCGCCCGGGGAGAAGAGATCTGAACGGATCAGCCGGGAGGAGTTGTACGAGGACATCAAGGACGCCGCGCGGTGTTCACGCGTCTTTCTGACGATGGTGGTGCTGAGCACGATCGTGGCGGCCATCGGTCTGTACTACGACAGCGTGGCGATCATCATCGGCGCGATGGTGATTGCGCCCTTGCTCGGGCCGAACGTAGCGTTGTCGCTCGGCACGACATTGGGCGACTTGTCCCTGCTTCGGCACGCGCTCCTGACGGCGCTCGCCGGGATTGCGACGACGATGGTCGTGTCGGTAATCCTCGGTGTCCTGCTGCAGGTGAACCCGGCATCGCCCGAAATGGCGTCGCGTTCGGGTGTTGCGCTGGGCGACATCGCGGTGGCATTGGCGTCGGGCTGCGCCGGGGCGCTGGCGTTCACGACGGGCGTATCGGCGACGTTGATCGGGGTGATGGTTGCGGTAGCGCTGTTGCCGCCGTTGGTGACATGCGGGCTATTGGCGGGGGCGGAGCATTCGGCGCTGGCGATGGGCGCGTTGTCGCTGTTCCTGGTGAACCTGATCTGCGTGAACCTGGCCGGCGTCACGACGTTTTTCGTCCAGGGCATCCGCCCCGCGACCTGGTGGGAGAAGGATCGCGCCGCAAGAGCCACTCGCGTGGCCATCGCGCTCTGGACGGCGCTGTTGGGGGCGTTGGTCGGAACGATCCTGCTCTTGCGAGAGGGCTGACCGTGCCGGGACGAGAAGACGTGAATCGTCGAGTCGCCGGCGCGGTCGTCTCGGTGCGAGGCAGTGTCGTCGACATCCGCTTCGATCAGCATTTGCCGCCCATCTACACGGTGCTGCACGCTGGCGACGAAGGACGAATCGTCATCGAAGTGCTGGCGCAACTGGATGCGCGCCGCGTGCGCGGGATCGCGTTGACGCCCACGCAAGGTCTCGCTCGAGGCATGGCGGTGGAGGATTCGGGCGGGCCGTTACGAGCGCCGGTGGGCAAAGGGACGCTCTCGCGCATGTTCGACGTATTCGGCAATGCCATCGACCGCGAGGGGGCGTTGGCCGACCTCGATTGGCGATCTGTGCATCGGGCTCCCCCGGCGCTGGTACGACGATCCACCAAGTCCGAGATCTTCGAGACGGGCATCAAGGTCATCGACGTGCTCATGCCGCTCGAACGCGGCGGCAAGGCGGGGCTCTTCGGCGGGGCGGGCGTGGGCAAGACGGTGCTGCTCACCGAAATGATCCACAACATGATCGGGCACCAAGAGGGCGTCAGCATCTTTTGCGGCATCGGAGAACGTTGTCGCGAAGGCGAGGAGCTCTACCGCGGCATGAAGGAAGCCGGCGTGTTGCCGAGCATGGTGATGATCTTCGGCCAGATGAACGAGCCGCCGGGCGCTCGCTTCCGTGTGGGCCATGCGGCGCTGACGATGGCCGAGTATTTCCGCGACGACGAGCATCGCGATGTGTTGTTGCTCGTGGACAACATCTTTCGCTTCATCCAGGCTGGCATGGAGGTTTCCGGTCTGCTGGGCCAGATGCCGTCGCGTCTCGGCTACCAGCCCACGATGGGCACGGAGCTATCGGGGTTGGAGGAGCGCATCGCCAACACCGATACCGGAGCGATCACCTCCATCCAGGCGGTGTATGTACCGGCGGACGATTTCACGGACCCGGCGGCGGTCCATACGTTCTCGCATCTGTCCGCTTCGATCGTGCTCTCGCGCAAGCGGGCGAGCGAGGGACTCTTCCCGGCCATCGACCCGCTGCAATCCAGCTCCAAGATGGCCACCCCGGGCATCGTCGGCGAACGGCACTACCGGGTGGCGCGGGACATCCGGCAGACTCTCGCGCAATACGCGGAGCTCAAGGACATCATTGCAATGCTCGGCCTCGAGCAGCTTTCGCCGGAGGACCGCAAGCTGGTCGGCCGCGCGCGGCGCCTGGAACGCTTTCTCACCCAGCCCTTCTTCACGACCGAGCAGTTCACCGGGCTCGAAGGCAAGCTCGTCAGCCTCGAGGACGCGCTCGCCGGCTGCGAGCGGATCCTGCGCGACGAATTCAAGGACTACCCGGAGAGGGCCCTCTACATGATCGGGCCGATCGGCGAAGCGGAGGCAAGGGCGAAGCCGCCTCCGAACCCTCCACCGAAGGTCGAACATGTCGCCGACACGCATGAAGCTTGAGATCCTCCTCCCCTTCCAGGTCTTCGCCGCGAAGACCGGCGTCTCGCGCATCGTGGCGGAGACGCGCGAGGGCTCGTTCGGGCTCCTGCCTCACCGGCTCGATTGTGTGGCGGCGCTCGGACCCGGGATCCTGACCTACGAAACCGACGCAGAGGGCGAGGCGTACGTGGCAGTGGATCAAGGGGTGCTGACCAAGACCGGCCCGGACGTGCTCGTTTCCGTGCGGCGCGCGATCCGTGGAACGGACCTCCGCCGACTGCACGATTCGGTGGAGCACGAGTTCTCGAGGTTGGACGATCGCGAACGGAGCGTGCGCGCGGTGATGGCGAGATTGGAGAGCGGATTCCTGCGCCGCCTCGTGACCCTCCGAAATGAATGACGAGCCGACCGGCGAGACCTCGAAAGGCGAGCCGACGCTCGCCGGTCAGATCGGCGCGAAGGCGGCGCGCAAGCTCAAGGCGCGGCGTCACTCCGCGCGGAGCGTCTGGCTCGGCCTGGGCATGATGGGACTCGTCGGCTGGTCGGTGGCGGTTCCGACGCTGCTCGGCGCAGCGCTCGGCATCTGGTTGGACAAGCACCATTCGGGCAGGCATTCGTGGACGCTGGCGCTGCTGGTAGCCGGGCTCGCGATAGGCTGTGCGAATGCGTGGCATTGGGTCGCCAAGGAAGACCAGGCGATTCGGGAAGAACAGGAAGACGACGATGCGTGAAGCCCTGGAGCTGGTGCTCGCATCGGTCGCGGGGGCGGCGCTCGGCGCGATCTTCTTCGGGGGCCTTTGGTGGACGGTGCGCAAGGCCGTTTCGTCCGAACAGCCGGCGCTTTGGCTCTTCGGCAGCCTGCTGCTGCGAACCAGCATCGCCCTGGCTGGCTTCTACCTCGTCTCGGGCGGTCATTGGGACCGGCTGCTGGTCTGTCTACTCGGATTCGTGATCGCACGCGTGCTCGTGACGTGGTTGACGCCGCCGACCGACAGCCGATCCCTCCCGGCACGGGAGGCCCTCCATGCGCCTTAGTCCCGACGAGCTGATCTTCTGGCAACACGGGTTTCTCAAGCTCAACGCCACCATCGTGTTCACCTGGGGACTGATGTTCGTCCTGGTCGTCGGCTCGAGACTCGTCACGCGCAGGCTCTCTACGAGTCTCGAACGTTCCCGCTGGCAGAACCTCCTGGAAATCGTCGTCACCGGCATCGGGAAGCAAATCGAAGAAGTCGGTCTCCCCCATCCGGAGAAGTATCTCGGCTTTCTGGGCACGCTCTTCCTGTTCGTCGCCGCGGCCAGCCTCTGCACCGCGATTCCCGGCTACGAACCGCCGACGGGCTCGCTCTCGACCACGGCGGCGCTCGCGCTGAGCGTGTTCGTAGCCGTGCCGTTCTTCGGAATCGAGGAGCAGGGAGTGGGCGAGTACCTCAGGGCCTATTCGAAACCGACCTTCCTCATGCTGCCGTTCAACATCATCAGCGAGCTCTCGCGCACGCTGGCCCTGGCCGTCCGCCTGTTCGGAAACATGATGAGCGGGGCGATGATCATCGGCATTCTGCTCACCATCACGCCCTTCCTCTTTCCGATCGTCATGACGGCGCTCGGCCTGCTCACGGGCATGGTGCAGGCATACATCTTCAGCATCCTGGCCGCGGTCTACATCGCGGCGGCGACGCAAGTCCGGAAGCCCAAGCCCGGGCACGAAGAAACACTTGAGGCGTGATCGCCGACGACAGGAGATCTCATGGACGGCATGACGACCATCGCGGTGGCATCCATCGCCATTGCGGGCATCACCACAGGCTTCGGCGTGATGGGGCCTGCGCTCGCGGAAGGGAGGGCGGTCTCGACGGCGCTGAGCTCGTTGGCCCAGCAGCCCGATGCTTCCGCCACCATCACCCGCACCTTGTTCGTGGGCCTGGCGATGATCGAGTCCACGGCGATCTACTGCTTCGTGGTCTCGATGATCCTCATCTTCGCCAACCCGTTCTGGAATCACGCGATCGCTCAAGCCGCGGGAAAGTAGACCGTGCTGATCGATTGGTTCACCGTCGGCGCGCAAGCGCTCAACTTCCTCATCCTGGTGTGGTTGCTGAAGCGCTTTCTCTACAAGCCCATTCTCCACGCCATCGACGCGCGGGAGAAGCGGATCGCGGCGGAACTCGCGGACGCCGACGCGAAGAAGGCCGAAGCCCGCAAGGAACGCGACGAGTTCCAGCGGAAGAACGAGGAGCTCGACCGGCAGCGCGCCGCACTCTTCGGCAAGGCCACGGAAGAGGCAGGAGCCGAGCGCCAGCGGCTCCTCGAGGAAGCGCGGAAGGCAGCCGACGCCGCGAGTGCCGCGCGTACGGAAAAGCTGAAAAACGACGCCCGGAATCTCAACCAGGCCCTCACCCGGCGGACCCAGCAGGAGGTGTTCGCCATTGCGCGAAAGGCGCTGGCCGATCTCGCCTCGACGAGTCTGGAAGAGCGCATGGGCGAAGTGTTCACTCGTCGCTTGCGAGAGATGGGCGGCCAGGCGAAAGAGGGCCTCGCCAAGGCACTGAAGACTGCGTCCGATCCCGCGCTCGTGCGCAGTGCGTTCGAGCTGCCCGCGGAGCAACGCGCGGCGATCCAGAATGCGCTCAACGAAACCTTCTCGGCGGAAGTCCACGTCCGCTTCGAGACCGCGCCGAACCTGGTCGGCGGGATCGAGCTCACCACGAATGGACAAAAGTTGGCTTGGAGCATCGCGGACTATCTTGCATCGCTGGAGCGGAGGGTCGGCGAGCTGCTGGTGGAGAAGGAGGAGCCCGAAGCCAGCGCCGAGCGCAAGCCTGCTGCCATGACCGAGCCCGAGACGAAGAGCCAATGAACGCTGCGCCGGAAGACCTGCAGAGCGTCCTCGACCGCGCATTCGCTGCCATCCGCGAAGCGCGGGCAGCCTTCACGCCGCAGCTGGCACCGCGCGAGGTCGGCACGATCACGACGATCTCGACCGGCATCGCCCAGGTCTCCGGCCTTCCCGGCGTGGGATTCGAGGAGCTTCTCGAGTTCCCCGGCGGCGTGTTCGGCATCGCGTTCAACGTGGACGAGGACGCAATCGGCGTCGTGCTGCTCGGCGAGTTCTGGCATCTGCAGGCCGGCGATGACGTCGAACGCACCGGACGAGTCATGGACGTGGCCGTGGGCGACGCAGTGCTGGGACGCGTCATCGACCCGCTCGGTCGGCCACTCGACGGCAACGGGCCGCTGGCCTGCGACGGGCGTCTGCCCATCGAACGCCCCGCCGCGCACATCATGGACCGCGCGCCCGTCACCGTGCCGCTCCAGACCGGCCTCAAGGTCATCGATGCGCTGATTCCGATCGGGCGCGGCCAGCGCGAGTTGATTCTGGGCGATCGCCAGACGGGCAAGACCGCCATTGCGATCGACACCATCCTCAATCAGCGCGAGACGAAGGTGCTCTGCGTCTACTGTGCGATCGGCCAGCGCGCTTCCGCCGTGGCGAAGGCCGTGGCCGTCCTGCGGGAGAAGGGCGCCATGGACTACACGGTCGTGGTCGTGACCGAGGGCAACGACCCGCCAGGCCTCGCCTACATCGCTCCCTACGCCGCGACCAGCATCGCCGAGCACTTCATGCAAGCGGGTCGCGACGTGCTGATCGTCTATGACGACCTCACGCATCACGCCCGGGCCTATCGCGAGCTTTCCCTCCTGCTCCGCCGACCACCGGGACGGGAAGCCTTCCCCGGCGACATCTTCTACATCCACTCGCGCCTGCTCGAACGGGCCACTCATCTGCGCACGGAGCTCGGCGGCGGCTCACTCACGGCCCTGCCCATCATCGAGACCGAAGCACAGAACATCTCCGCCTACATTCCGACCAATCTGATCTCGATCACGGACGGGCAGATCTTCCTCTCGCCGTCGCTGTTCGAATTGGGCGTGCTGCCGGCGGTCGACGTCGGCAAATCCGTTTCGCGCGTCGGCGGAAAGGCGCAATGGGCCGCCTACCGCGCGGTGGCGGGCGACCTCAAGCTCGCCTACGCGCAGTTCGAAGAACTCGAGACCTTTGCCCGCTTCGGCGCCCGCCTGGATGAAGACACTCGCAAGATCGTCATGCATGGACGGCGAATCCGCGCCTGCCTCAAGCAGCCGGAATCCACCCCAGTATCCGTGCCCGAACAAGTCACCGTCCTACTCGCCTTGACCGCGGGACTCTTCGACGCGATTCCGCTGGATCGGATGACGGATGCGGAGGGCGCCGTCCAGGAGGCGGCGGCGAAGATCCCGGCGGAGGTGTGCGCGCGATTCGCAAGCACGGAACTGAATGACGAGGATCGCAAGACGATCATCGCAATCGCGCGCGAATCGCTCGCACGCTTCCAGCCAGAGGCCACACCGGAAGAGAAGGCATGACCGACACCACGGCGAGCCTGAGCCGGAAGATCAAGAGCGCCCGAGACCTTCAATCGGTCGTTCGCACGATGAAGGCCCTGGCCGCCTCGAGCATCGGACAATACGAGAAGTCGGTGCGCGCGTTGGCTGACTACCATCGAACCGTGGAGCTCGGCTTGAGCGCGTGCTTTCGGGCAGGCGAGCCGGCCGCATCGGTCGCGGGTGGGGGAGGACGCGCGGATCCGGGTGCGATCGGCGCGGTGGTGTTCGGTTCCGACCAGGGATTGGTGGGCCAGTTCAACGACGTGGTGGCCGATCACGCGATCAAGACCCTCGCAGCATTGCCCGGGAAGGCCCGGATTTGGGCCGTCGGCGAGCGCGTTCAGGCGCGTTTGGCGGACGTGGGTTTGCCGCTGGTCGATGTCTTCGCCGTGCCGAATTCCGTTCAGGCCATCACCCCGCTGGTCGGACGAATCCTCGTGCAGAGCGAGGCGCGCCGCCGCCCGGCCGAAGCCCCCCAGCTCTACCTCTTCTACAACCGGCCGGCGTCCGCCGCGGCTTATGCGCCGGTCACACAGCGACTGCTGCCGCTGGACGAAAGCTGGCGCCGCAAGCTCGCTGACCTTCCCTGGCCGACGGGGAACCTGCCCGAGGTCATGGGCGGCGGCACCGCGACCTTGCGGGCGCTCATCCGCGAATACCTCTTCGTCTCGCTCTTCCGGGCGTGCGCCGAGTCCCTCGCGAGCGAGAACGCGAGCCGCCTGGCGGCGATGGAACGCGCGGACAGAAACATCGACGAGTTGCTGGAGAATCTCCACCAAGCATTCCACCGTCGGCGTCAGAGTGGCATCGACGAGGAGCTGTTCGACGTCATCTCAGGCTTCGAGGCGCTCTCGAAGGAGACATCCCATCAAAGCGCGGACCGGTCGAGCAGAGGCAAACCAGGATGAAGCTCCACTCCAATGATTTCCGTGTGTCGGCAGGAAAGAAGGTCAAGCTCGAGAAGTGGCCGACGCTCGTGAAGCCCGTCTACGAGTCGAAGAAGGAGTACACCAAGCTCCTCGAGGAACACGTCGAGGAGTTGAGCTCGCTGCAACGTCTCCTGTACGCGTCGAACCGCTATGCGGTGCTGCTGATCTTTCAAGCCATGGACACCGCCGGAAAGGACGGCGCCATCCGACATGTGATGTCCGGTGTCAATCCGCAAGGCTGCCAGGTGTTCAGCTTCAAGCACCCGAGTGCTACGGAGCTGGATCACGACTTTCTGTGGCGCACCACCCGATCTCTGCCCGAACGCGGTCGCATCGGCATCTTCAACCGTTCCTATTACGAGGAGGTGTTGATCGTTCGGGTGCATCCGGAGATTCTTCGCACCCAGGGGCTGCCGGTCGAGTCGTTCGAACAGAACCGTGTCTGGCAGGGGCGATATCGCTCCATCGTGCAATTGGAAGATCATCTCCACCGCAACGGAACGCGAGCCGTCAAGTTCTTCCTGCACATTTCCAAGGAAGAGCAGCGAAAGCGTCTCCTCGAACGCATCGATGAGCCGGACAAGAACTGGAAACTCAGCCTTGCCGATGTCGAAGAGAGGAAGTTCTGGAAGCACTACATGCAGGCGTATGAGGCGTGCCTGAGCGCCACGAGCACGAAGAACGCACCCTGGTACGTCGTTCCCGCCGACGACAAGGAGAACGCGCGGCTGATCATTTCCGGGATCATCCTCGACCTGTTCAAAGGGCTGCAAATGGCGTACCCCAAGTCCAGCGCGAAACGCCGGCGGGAACTGCATTTGATCCGCAAGAGGCTCGTGAAGTGACCCTCGTAGCGGCATGGGAATCAAGAGAAAGGGAGGATTGCGATGCTCGAGAGACTGAAGGATCTCCCTGACGGAATCGAGGGCGTGGAGGCCGTCGGGACGGTATCGAAGGAAGACTACGAGCAGGTCTTCGAGCCCCTTCTCGATGAGGCGCGGCGAGAGGGGCGTCGCATTCGATTCCTCTATCACTTTGGTCCGAGGTTCGAGGGACTCACCGCCAGTGGAGCGTGGGAAGACGCAAAGATCGGCCTTCGCTCCATGCGCCTCTTCGAAGGCTGCGCCATCGTGAGTGACGTCGGTTGGATCCGGGAGTCCGTGCGGCTCATCGGGTTCCTGATGCCGTGCCCCGTTCGGGCATTCGGCAATCAGGAACGAGGCGAGGCCATCGATTGGCTGCGCTCGCTCCCCGAAGGCGCCGCCGTTTCTCACCGTCTCCTTCCCGACTCCGGCGTGATCGTGGTCGAGGTGAAAGAACCCCTGCGCGCACAGGATTTCGACGCTCTGGCGCTCACGGCAGACACGTGGATCGAAGCACATGGTGATCTGCAGGGCCTCGTGATCCACGCCGCCGAATTTCCAGGCTGGGAGAATCTCGGGAGCTTCGTTCGCCACGTGCGATTCGTGCGCGACCATCATCGGAAGGTGAAGAGGATTGCGCTGTCCGTGGACGGCAAGCTGGCCAGCCTTGCACCTCATCTCGCCGAGCATTTCGTGAAGGCGGAGGTGAGGAGCTTCGGACACGACCAGCTCGAGGCTGCGGTCGCATGGGCGGGAGGTCCTACCGCTCCGGCGCCAGGGAGAGGGCGCGCACCGGCAACGGCCCAGAACGGCGATTCCGCCGAAGCGCGACGCGAGGCTTCGGAGGATCTCAAGCGCCGTGCGCTGGAGCGCTGGGAGAACGAGGGCGGCTCTTCCTCCAAGACCCCCAGTACGGGCAAGGCAACCGAGAGGTCCGAGAAACCGTGAGCGACCGGCTCGCCACGCACGTGGCGCTCGATCGCGTCGACCCACCCGAGACCAGTGCCAAGGTGGACACGGTCGTCACCCATGCCGACGGCACCTTCTCGAAGGGTGGCAGTTTCGAATTCGGCTTGCGCGAATTCGAGACGAAGACGGCGACACGCTGGCCCATGTCTACACACTCACGGCACAGGGCGCTACGCATGGCGGCGAGCATGGCTACTTTGCCTTCCTCGGCGACCCCTTCGGCGTGGACGTCGGCGGCGACAATCTGGGCGTCACAGTCGCGCTTGCCAACGCCTCATTGCGTCCGGAGCTGTACATGAAAGGGCCCGTTCCGGTTGAATCTGCCTCTGCATTGATCGACCAGAAGATCGAGGAGCTCGGGGACTGGCGCGGCAAGACGCTCGCGAGAGTGCGCGAAGTCATACACGAGGCAGACCCCGAGATCGTCGAAGAGTGGAAGTGGATGGGGACCCCCGTCTGGTCCCACGGCGGCCTCGTCTGCACGGGAGAGACGTACAAGAAGGTCGTCAAGCTGACATTTTCCAAGGGAGCTGCGTTGAAGGACCCTTCAGGTCTATTCAACTCCAGCCTCGACGGGAATACCAGGCGCGCCATCGACATCCACGAAGGCGACAAGGTCGATGAGGCGGCCTTGAAGGATCTCATCTGCGCTGCCGTGGCGCTCAATCTCAAGGGGAAGAGCAAGCCGAAGCCACGGCGAGCGCGCAGCACGCGGGCCGAGTAGCTTCATTGCAGGTCCCGGCTGGCCCGGCAACGTGCGCGAGCTGGAGAACGTGATCGAGCCACGCGCACGACGCCGAGGATCCGGACCTGTGACCGATTCCGCCAGCGCCCTCTCTCGCTCTGAACGATCGACGACCCGGCTTCGACGCCGCTTCCGCGCTCGACTCCCGGCATGACGGCGGCGGACGGAACCGCTGGTTCTTCCGCCTCGGCCCGCCGGGCCCGGGAGGGACCCGGAATCCGTCATCCGCGAACGAACGCGAGGAGATCCGGGTTGATGACGTCCGCGTGCACCGTGCACATCCCGTGGGGGAAGCCCTCGTAGACCCTGAGGCTGCCGTGCTTCAGGAGCTTCACCGACAGGAGCGCCGCATCCGCGATCGGCACGACCTGGTCGTCGTCGCCGTGCATGACGAGAACGGGCACGCCGATCTGCTTCAGATCCTCGGTGAAGTCCGTCTCCGAGAACGCCGCGATGCAGTCGTAGTGGGCCTTGGCGCCGCCCATCATGCCCTGCCGCCACCAGTTGCGGATCACGCCCTCGGAGACCTTCGCGCCCGGCCGGTTGAAGCCGTAGAAGGGCCCGCTCGCAACGTCGAGGTAGAACTGGGCGCGGTTCGCGGCCAGGTCGGAGCGGAAGCCGTCGAAGACCTCGATCGGCAGGCCGCCCGGGTTCTTCTCCGACTTGACCATGATCGGCGGCACGGAGCTGATCAGCACGGCCTTGGCGACGCGGCCCTTGCCGTGCCGCGCGACGTAGCGTGCGACCTCGCCGCCGCCCGTCGAGTGGCCGATGTGGACGGCGTCGCGCAGATCCAGCGCCCTCACGAGCTCGGCCAGGTCGGCGGCGTAGGTGTCCATCTCGTTGCCGGTCGCGGTCTGTGTCGAGCGACCGTGCCCGCGCCGGTCGTGCGCGATGACGCGATAGCCCTTCTCCAGGAAGAACATCATCTGGTTGTCCCAGTCGTCGGCGCTGAGCGGCCAGCCGTGATGGAACACGATCGGCTGTCCCTTGCCCCAGTCCTTGTAGAAGATCTCGGCGCCGTCTTTCGTCTCGATCGTTCCCATGGCTTTTCCCTCTCTCTGGTTTCGAGTCCGATCCGGTCCGACGCGTCGCGCCCACACGCTCGCCTCCGCGAGCGCCGCTCGAGCGACCTGGTCTCAGAGCGCGGAGTGACGAGTCGCCCCCTTCGCATTGGAACCACCGACCGAGTTTCGACCGCCGGCCGCGCGGCCTCGCCCACACCACCCAAAGCTGGTGGTCGTCAGCTGCAGGGTCCTTCCGGGCAGTCGGTATCCCAAGGCGCAACCACCCTACTCCACGATCCATCGTTTCGCGTCGGCGAATTCTCGGTTGTGAAAGACTCGAACGCCTCCACCGCTGGAATGCTGACGGATGCGCAATCGTTCGCGGTCACCGTGCCCTTCGCTGTGAATCCGAGAACGTTGTCTGGGAGATCGGGGACTCGCTGAACCATCTTCGCCTCCTACGTCTCAACAGGGACGCTTCCATGACGACCTTCGGCCCATGCGGCTTGCGCCTCTGCGCCCGGTGCACCAGCGCATGGTAGCTCTCACCGGTGACCCACAGCCGATGGAGCAGGGTCGCGAGACGGCGCGCGTCGCCACGAGACACGCTCGCCGCGTCTTGTCGGGCGGCGAGCGACCGAGCAACATCGGGTTGCGCCGCCACGTGGAAGGATGCCACGACCGGAGCGACACTGGGCCGCGTCAGGTGCAGCCGCTTCCTGGGCGGCCGGCTTGCCCCGCAACGAACCGGGTGCCGATGCGCCGGAACTCGGGATGGGTGAAGCAGGTGCCATGCCCTGCCTCAGCGACGCTGAAGATCTCGATGCACGCACCACCGTCACGAAGTGTGCGGTAGAGCGCGGAGGGATCGTAGCGGTCAGATGCGCCCGAGACGCCGAGCATGGGAACGCCGAGCGTGGAAGGCGTGAGTGGGATCAGGTCTATGGTGGACAGCAGCGCCTGCACCGCCAAGAAGTACGCCCGCGCCGCTCCCGATGCCTTCTCGAGCGACCGCCGGATCTGCGTGAGTGCTTCCGCTCTCGCAGCCTCGGCCGTCCGAGAGAGATGCAAGCCCACCTGTGCGAGTGGACCGACCGCAAGGCCGCCGAGGACGAGCGACTTGACTCGAGTTGGTTGATCGAGCGTGAACCGCAGTCCCTGTGCGGCGCCAAGAGAGAACCCACATACGTGTGCAGACTCGATCGCGAGCGCATCCATGACTGCAGCGATGTCGAGCGACGAGGTTCCGGGGCGTAGATCTTCCGAACCCCCTACGCGACTACTGCCTCCGAACCCTCGGGAGTCGAGGGCGACGGCGCGGTGCCCGAGAGAAGTGAGGGCGTCGACCCACCCCAGGTCGGACCATGCGCGGCGCGTCGCATTCGCCGGATGAAGCAGGATGACCGGACTGCCGCGCCCGGAGGACTCGTAGCCAATTCGAAGACCATCGCGGCAGACCGCTTCGGCCACACGCCACCCCGACGGACCGTGCATGCCTGCCGGGCGGGGCGGGCCCGATCGTCCTTGTCCCGCCGCCAGAAGGCATCGTCGATTCTACTCCCGCCGGTCATCTGGAGTTCTCGATGCCCCCTCGGAGGCTGCTCGCCCTCGATCGCCCCGATCAGCGCGAAGTGCTGAACGACGTCGAGCGTCTGCTGCCCTTCCCCCTCCTCGCGCTTCCTGGTCCCAGCCGACACGGGGACCGGCGTGCACGTCGGGTATCCGCAGGGCTCTCTGCCCGGCCTCCCGCTGCCCCGCTCAGGGCGTCATGCAGGCGCCCTACGCCATCACGATCCCGTGCGGCGCGACGGCGCAGGCGCTCTCCTTCGGGCTCGTCGAGGAGCTCATCGACTCCGCAGAGGCCGCTGGCTGCCTGCGCCACGTCACGCGAAACGCTGCCCGGCAAGGGCGCGCCGACGCTGCTCTTGGAATCCCGGCCGCCGCGGGGCTTCGTTTGGACGGCTGGATCGCGCGCGCACCCGCTCGCCGCCCTCGGCGGCACTACGGCTGTTGGATCCACTCCTCGGGCGTGTGCGCCACCCCGCCCTTCACCGTCCAGCGGATCGCACGGATCGCGTGGACGTCCGCCAGGGGATCGCCCCCGAGGACGACCAGGTCCGCACGCTTGCCGCGTTCCACCGTGCCGGTGTCGGCCGAGACGCCGAGCATCTCGGCGGCGACCCGCGTCGCGGCGGCGAGAACCTCGGTGGTGGGGACTCCGGCCTCGGCGAGCAGCTCTAGCTCCCGCAAGGTAGACGTGCCGTGGAATTGGGAGAGGAGACTGTTGTTGCCCGCATCGCTCCCCACCGCGATCGGCACGCCCGCGTCGTGGAGGCGCTTGGCGGCGCGCAGGTTCGCCGCCAGGGCGGCGACTTCCGGCGGCTCCCGGGGCGGATTCAGCCGAGCGAGCACGCGGAGCGCCAGGTGCGGCAGTCGCGGGTAGGCGAAGCCGAGCTCCAATGCATCACGCGTGGACCAGGCCTCTGCGCTCTGCGCCGTCTGCTGCTCGATCATCGGGACGGCACGCTTCACGACGGGATCGTCCATCCGATCGGGGTGCCAGCGCACGAGCCCGGCGTCGATGATCGAGAACGTGGTCACCACGTACGTGCCCACCCGCGCGATGCGCGCGACGAACTCCGGCGACGGGCCCCCACCGGCGAAGTTCAAGTGGGCGAGCGCGTGGGCCCCCATGTCGAGGCCGATGGTCTGCTCCGCCTCGTCGCTGGCATGGACGTAGATCGGCAGGTGGCGCTGCGCCGCCTTGCTGCGGATCGCGTCACGAACCGAGGGAGGATGGATGGGAAATACGGCGTCCGAGCCGAACCCGCGCTCGATCGGCACCTTCGCGCCGATCGCCCCTGCCCTCTCGATCGCGTCGAAGACACGGTCGAGATCGTCGGCCGAGCCCACCGCCAGCTCGGGATTCATCCCCGACATGTACCCGCCGCGCGCCGCGATCGGCGGCCCGAGGGTGAGGACCGTCGCGCTCGCGTGCCCGGAATCGACCCAGGCGCGAACCTCACGCGCCGCTTCGATCTCGCTGGCCGCGTCGAGCACCGTGGTCACGCCGCAGGCGAGATAGGACCGGAGCTGCTCCCGCCGCAAGGCGCGCCGACGCTCCGGAGCGTCACCTCGCACGTCGGCGCCGGGAACCGCGGTCACGTGGACATGAGCGTCGATCAGGCCCGGAATCACCGTGCTGCCGGCGACGTCGAGCGTCGGCACCTCGGCGTCCGCCACGCTCGGCGCGATCTCGCGGATCCGGCCGTCGCGAATCAGGATCGAGACGGGGCCCCGCGCCGGCGCGCCGGTGCCGTCGATCAGACGGGCGTTCTGGAGGAGCAGGGACTGGGCTGCGAGATCGCGGGGGAGCCAGGCGAGGGTCGTCGCCAGCGTGATGACGAGACTGATCCGGAATCGGTCTCGACGGTGGGTGGGCAGCGTCCCCCCTCGCGGCGTCAGCGTCCTCGCGCGCCCCGACGGGCCGCTGTCCCCCGATCATGGAGCGCCGGAGGCGAACCCGGAAGACGCTCGAAACCGCGGGGGTTTTCCCGTTGGGGAGCCTCTCGGAGCCCCCGGCCGGCAGACGAATCGGGGTCGAACTGACCCATCTGGGCCCGAATCACCTCCGTCGGGAACCGAGCATATGATTCATCGTCGGCTGCCATCGAGCACGCCGTTGCCGGGGAGACGTCCACCGTGAAGCTTCATCTCTTCCTGTCCTTCTTGAATCCCCACGACAGCGGTCGGTCGGTCGGTCTGCAGTGCCACCGCGACGTTCTGGCCGCCTACGAGGTCGCGGCCGCCCTCCACTTGCAGGGGTACGCGCCCGGGGAGGTGTATCTGAACTACCCGCCCACGGAGTTCGGCTCCCAGGAGATCATGAAGATCGACCGGTCCCGGATCGCTCCGGGCGACGTCCTCCTCACGTCGACGCGGCCATCCCGGGACCAGAAGGGCGAGGGCCGCAAGTGGGTCCGTCCGGGAAACACGGACCTCGAGAAGGAGATCCAGGCCGCCTGGGACCACTACTGCATCGCGGTCGAGCGGTACTACGTGAGACTGCACCCGCGCCTCCACGCCCTCCTCGTGCCGGCGTACGAGGATCGGCGGGAGGTGTTCTTTCTCGAACGGCGCGGCGCGCCCTACAAGGCGGTCCGCGCTCGGCGTCGCCGCATGGACCGCGGCCACGAGCCCCGCAGCGCCGCGTTCCTCGTTCGCATTCCGCGGCTGGGCGAGAACGGTCCGACCTACATCGGGATCTTTGCGATGGACGGCGTGTGCACGCTCGTGTGGGCGTATCTCCTCCGCCATCGCTACAGCGACCTCCTGCAGCGCGACGGTTTCACGATGGTCGAGCTCGTCCAGGGACCGATTCCGGACCGCGCTCCCGACATGAGCTGGGCGGGCGCGTGGCGGGCGGAGTTGATCGTGCACGAGCCGTACTCGAGCGACGTCCGGCGCTGCGCGTAGGCGCCGAGCCCACGTCGGCCCGACGCGACGCGTCGGGCCGAGGTCGGACTTCGCGTTTCATCGTTCAAGCTCTCCGTCGAAGCCTCACGAGGAGAGCGAACGATGATGGGGAAGGACAAGGAGTCGGAGAAGTCACGAGCCGGTGCGAAGCGCGTGGAGGAGCGGACGGCGACGGTCGGCTGGAGCCTCGTGGAGCGTGTGCTCGCGTCGAAGAGCGTCGCGCGCATCCATCTCTCCGGGCCGCCGGGCGTCGGCAAGACCTACGCCGCCTACCGCCACGGCCGAACGGAGCGGGGCGTCTACGCCTGCACGCTCACGCAGGAGACCCCCGCCGCGGAGCTCCGCGGCACGTACCTGCCCCGGGGTGAGGAGATCGTCTGGCACGACGGCCCGGTGATCCTCGCCATGCGCCAGGGCGCGCGGCTCGTGCTGAACGAGCTCAGCAATGCCTCCGACGACGCGTTCGCGTTCCTGCACCCCGTGCTCGAGCACGAGGAGACGGCGCGGCTCACGCTGCCGACGGGCGAGACGATCGTGCCCGCTGCCGACTTCCACGTCGTGGTCACGGACAATCTGCCGTGCGACACGCTCCCGCCTGCGCTGCGCGACCGCTTCGACGTGCGCCTCGAGGTGGGCGAAGCGCATCCCGAGGCCCTCGAGGCGCTCTCGCCCGTGCTGCGGGAGGTGGCGCGCCGGAGCCTCGGCCTCGACGAGGATCGGCGCGTGAGCGTGCGCGCGTGGCGCGTCCTCGACCGGCTGCGCCACGAGCTCGGGCTCGACCTCGCCTGCACCGCGATCTTCGGGCCCGGCCGCGGCGGCCACGTTCGAGACGCGCTCAAGCTCGCGGGAGTGGCCTGATCATGGCGGGCACCGAGAGCGAGAGCCGCGATCGGTTCCGGCCGTACCCGGAGCTCGTGGAGCCGGCCGACGCCGGCGCCACGGACCGCTTCCGGCGGCCGTATCGGATCGTCGACTCGAGCCACGAGGACGGGGGCGTCGGGGCCGTCGACAAGATGCACCGCCGGATGCTCGTGCCGCTCGACCCATCCGGGCGGCCGGTCTCGCGCCACGAGCTCGGCCACGTGCGCTGGTCGCCGCTCGTGCCGCCGCGCGTCCGCTTCGATCCGCGGCTCCTCGCCGCGGTGGAGGATGCACGCGTGAACCTCGCCCTGGCGGCGAGGGGGGCTCCGGTGGTGCTGGACGAGGCGTCCGAGCTCCACGTGGCCTGGCTCCTGGCGGGCGACGCCAGGCGCGGCGACGTCTTCGCAGTGTCGGTTCGCGCGATCGCCTCCCTCGGGACGAGCGTCGAGCCGGTGCTCTACGCGATGATCGCGCGGCGCACGGACGAGGTGTATGGGGTCGTGCGCGCGTGCATGGAGCGCGTGCGCGCGAAGCTCGAGGAGGCCCGCGAGGAGGGCGCGAGCAAGACGGGCGCGGAGGCGGCGCCCGAGCCGAGGGCGCGGGCGCTCGCCCGCGAGCTCGCCCGCGTCCTCGCCTTGACCGGCGTGCTCGATGCGCGAGGGCGTTCCGGCAGCCCCGTCCGCCTTGCATGCCGCCCAGGGTTCGGCGACGAGGACGGCGGTCCGCACGAGCACCCGGAGCGACGGAGTCGCCGCCCGAGCCTGGACGACGAGGGAATGGTTCCCGCCGGCCATCTCGAGATCGCACACCCGCCCCTCACCCATGGTCTTCGGACCGGCCGCGGTCCGCGCACGTGGGTGGCGGCGCGCGAGGGGAGCATTGTGCGCTACGTCCACCGCTGGGTGTCGGATCGCGCGATCTTCCGGCGCCGGGCGCCGCGTTCCCGCGGCACGGTGCTCGTCGACGTGAGCGGCAGCATGGCGCTCGACGCCGAGGCGCTCGATCGGCTCCTCGCCCGGGTGACGATCGGCACGCGGGTCGCGATCTACTCGGGCCGGGACTCGGCCGGCGAGCTGCGCATCGTGGCCGACGCGGGACGCCGCGCCGGGCCCGAGCACCTGGAGAGCTACGGGGCCGGGAACATCGTCGACCTCCCCGCGCTCGCCTGGCTCGCGCGGCAGCCGGCCCCACGCCTCTGGGTGTCGGATGGCGGCGTGACCGGCGTGGACGACCGGCCCTCGGCCGAGCTCCACTCGCGCTGCCGAGCGATCTGCTCCCGGGCGCACATCCGGCGCGTCGCGGATCTCGACGAGGCGGCGCGGTTCCTCGGCCCGCGGCAGCAGGCGGTCGGGTCTGCTCGCCGCTCGATCGGGCGCCGCCTCCCCGTGTAGGGGCGACTCGGGTGGCGAGGTATCCGCCCGAGATCATCGAACGAGAACGATGCCCCTTCGACCCACGTCGGCGGGTGGAACGCGGTCATCTTCGTCCTGCCGCGGAGCTCCGTCGCAGTCGTGGGCCATGAGCGTGAGGATGCCCTCACGGACGGGGCCCGCCGCTGAGGTGCGCTCCTCCACGTAATAGACGTAGGCACGCGCCAGACGCTGTGCGCCTCCGTGGCGCTCGTCCCACGCCCGGCACAGCCAGCGGCCGTAGAGCGTCCAGCGCGGATCGCCGCGATCGAGCTCGAGGCGGAAGAAGTACTCGCGCCAGCGGATGTTCATGGTCTCCGAGACGACAGGCGGCTTCTCGAAGCGCACCTTCGCCCCGGGGTCGAGCAGGTTCACCTCGTCGTCGTTCTGCAGCACCCCCTTGATCACGTACCAGCCGTCGTGGACCGGAGGGTCGGGCGCGAAGAGACCCCAGCGCTGGTCGATGTGGAGGATGCGCGCGGGAAGCTCCCACCAGGGTCCGCGCACGCTCCCGAAGTCGCCGGGGCGGATCTGCAGCGCGGAGAGGTTCGAGGAGACGACGGCGAGCAGGGCGAGCCCCGCCAGCACGTCTCGCAGATGGCCGCGACCGTCCCCCCGTGTCGCGTCGGAGCCGATCGCCCGCGGCTGCGGCGCCGCGAAGCGCAGGCGTTCCCAGAACCAGCCCGGCAGCAGCCCGAGCCAGACCGCCGAGAAGACCGCCGGAAAGAGCCCGATGTTGAACAGGAGCCCCAGCGTCGCGTGGAAGCCCAGGAAGAGCAGCACCGCGAGGGTGCGGAACACGCCGATGGCCAGCGGCACGAAGAGAAGGAAGGGCCCGAGCGCCTCGAACCAGATGGCCCCGTAGGTCATGGGCGGAAGCCAGGCGCCGTGCTCGCGCAGCAGGATGCCGAAGCGGGACGCGAACTGGTCGTAGTGGAGGGCGTAGTAGAGCGCCTCGCCGTTCCACCAGGTGGGACCGGTGCGTTGCAGCACCGAGCACCAGTAGACCAGGCAGACCTGCAGCAGCAGCGCGACCGTGGCCACCGAGAAGTGGAGGTTGCGGCGCGGGGTGGCGCCCGGATCGCGGCGCGCATCGAGCGAGAAGCGCGCGCCGAGCGGCAGGAACAGGCCCCAGAACAGGAACATGCGCAGCATCACGTCGCCGCCGAAGCAGAGCGTCGGCTGGCGGTACTGGATGCTCGTGACCAGCAGCCACGAGACGAGCGTCGCCGGCCAGGTGCGCCAGCCCAGGAGCAGCGCCAGGGCCGCAGCGGCGGCCACCGCAAAGAGCAGGCCCACGGCCAGCGGGCTGGGGCTCGCGAGCGCGTGGAGCGTGAGCGTCGACGTCCAGCCGAACGCCGGGAGCGCCTCGCGGGGGAGGATGCCGAAGTCGGTGTAGTGCGCGCGCAGATCCGTGGCGCGGACCGCGAGATCCGCGAGAAGGATCACGCCGATCCCGATCCGAGCCAGCGCCAGCGAGCGCAGGTCGAGACCCAGGAGCTGTCGGAGCCGACTCGTTGCGACGTTTGGGTGCGACATCGCGGTCAGGATGCGCGAACGCAGTGGCGGCAGCCACGGGACCCTCGCGAGCTCCGCGAACTGCGCTACGCGGGCTCGCGCAGCCTCGGCAGCACCACGCGCTCGAACAGCCGCAGCGACGACCAGGAGAGCTCCGGATCCATGCCGCCCATCAGCGGCATGCTGCCTCCGGGACCGGCCAGCATACGCACCGGACCGGCGGGATGCGACACCTCGAACCGGAGGCGCCCTCGGCGCGGGCGAGTCGTCGGTCGCGAGACCCGTTGCAAAGATGTCGTCGTCGCGAGAGGATGGGATCTCCACGGAGAGCGAGGCCCGATGACGTCCACTTCCGGGATCCCGGTATTCGACGCGGACAATCACCTCTACGAGAGCGCGGACGCGTTCACGCGGCACCTTCCCGCGCGGTACAAGAACGCGATCCAGTACGTGAACGTCAACGGCCGCACCAAGATCGCGGTCGGCGGCAAGATCAGCGAGTACATCCCGAACCCTACGTTCGAGGTCGTCGCGCGTCCGGGCGCCCAGGAGGATTACTACCGGATCGGCAACCCGAAGGGTCTCAGCCGTCGCGAGCTCTTCGGCGAGCCGATCAAGTCGCCGCCCGCGTTCCGTGAGCCGGTGTCACGCCTCCAGCTCATGGACGAGCAGGGTCTCGACCGGACCCTGATGTTTCCGACGCTTGCCAGTGTGCTCGAGGAGCGCATGAAGGAAGATCCCGAGTTGATGCACGTCGCCATCCACTCGTTCAATCAGTGGTTGTACGAGACGTGGCAGTTCAACCACGAGGATCGCATCTTCACCACGCCGGTCATCACGCTGCCGATCGTCGAGAAGGCGATCGAGGAGCTCGAATGGGTGCTGGAGCGCGGCGCCCGGGTCGTGCTCGTCCGTCCTGCGCCGGTGCCGGGATACAGAGGTCCCCGCTCGTTCGCACTCCCCGAGTTCGACCCGTTCTGGGCGAGGGTCGTCGAGGCCGACATCCTGGTCGCGTTGCACTCGTCCGACAGTGGCTACGAGCGGTTCTCCAACGAATGGATCGGGGGCAACTCGGAGTTCCTGCCGTTCCAGCCCAACGCCTTCCGCATGCTCTCGTCGTGGCGGCCGATCGAGGACGCCGTGGCGTCGCTGATCGTTCACGGCGCGCTCACCCGCTTCCCGACGCTCAAGATCGCCGCCGTCGAGAACGGCGCCAGCTGGCTCGAACCGCTGCAGAAGAGCCTGAAGGACCTGTACAAGAAGATGCCGCAGGACTTCCCCGAGAACCCGATCGAGGCGATGCGCCGCTGCATCCACATCAGCCCGTTCTGGGAGGAGGACTTCGGTCACCTCGCCGAGCTGCTCGGCCCCGACCGGGTGCTGTTCGGCTCCGACTACCCGCATCCCGAGGGACTGGGCGACCCGGTGAAGTACGCCGGGGAGATCGGCCACCTCGGGGACGCGCTCGTCCGCAAGGTGATGGGCGGCAACCTCGCCCGCCTGATGGACGTCGAGAACGCGGCGCTCGCGGGGGCGCACTGACGAGCCCTCGACGGCCGGCGGCCGCGCGCGTCATCGGCCGGTGTCGCCCCGTTCCGAGCGAAGCTGCGCGCGCAGGTCGACCTTGCGAATCTTGCCGGACGCGGTCCGCGGGAAGTCGTCCACGAGCCGCAGCTCCTCGGGCCACTTCTGGCGGGCGAGACCGAGGCTGGAGAGGTGCGCAGTCGCGTCGGCGAGGGTCACCGTCGCAGCGCCCGGGCGCATCCGGAGGATCGCGCACGCGTGCTCCCCGAGACGTTCGTCGGGGGCGGCGACCACGGCGACCTCCGCGACGCCGGGCAGCGTGTGCAACGCGTCTTCGACCTCGGCCGCGGAGACGTTCTCGCCGCCCCGGATGATGATGTCCTTCACCCGATCGGTGATGGTCAGGAAGCCCTGCTCGTCGAGCACGCCGACGTCGCCCGAGTGATACCACCCCTCGTCGTCGAACGCGGCGGCGGTGAGCGCCGGGTCGGTGTACCCGAGGCACAGATCGGGTCCGCGAGAGAGGATCTCTCCGGGCGTACCGGCCGGGACGTCGCCGCCGTCGGCGCCGACGAGCCGCAGCTCGACGCCCGGGCGCGCCCGCCCGTCCGTCCGGTGTCGGCGGTCCGCGGGGTCGTCGAAGAGACAGCCCGTCGTCGACGGGTGCTCGGTGGACCCGTAGGCGCGGATGAGGGTGATGCCGTGCGAGGCCGCTCGCTCGGCCAGGGCGAGCGGCACGGGCGCACCGCCGAGGCCGACCCGGCCCATCCGCGCGGCGTCGTCCGGCGTGAAGTCCGGGTGATCGAGGAGGCTGGCGAGGAACACCGATGCGCCGCTGCCGCCGCCGATGCCCGCCTTCCGCATCACCTCGAACGCGTGGGCGGGATCCCAGCGGTCGATCAGGTGGAGATTCTCGCCCAGCGTGAGCGGACCGAGCACACCGAGCATCCCGGTCGCGTGGGTGACGGGCGAGCCGATCAGGTTGGGCTTGCCCGGTGTCACCCATTCCTTCATGTGACGCAATTCGCTGAGCATCGTCCGGTGATCGTGGATCACGCCCTTGGGGTCGCTGGTCGTTCCCGAGGTGTACCCGAGCACCGCGACGTCCTCCGGCTGCACCATGGGAAGATCGCGGGCCGGCTTCCGGTCGACGCACGCCGCCCAGCCGATGCGGACGCGGCCGGCCCTGCTCGCGGGAGCCCCGCCATCGCCGACGACGACGTGGAGCCGAACGGCGGCTGGCGCGGCCGTCTCGACGATCGCGCTGTAGTCGACGTGGCCGTAGGCGCGCGGAGAGATGTACGCCACCGCGCCGCTCTGCTCGAGGATGAAGGAGACTTCCTTGCGGCCGTAGATGTGGACGATCGGGACCACGACGTACCCGCCGAGCGCGAGGGCGGCGAACGAGACCAGGGCTTCGCGCCAATTGGGGAGCTGGAACGCGACGGGATCGCCGGGCTGCACGTCCATGTCCCGGAGCAGGGTGACGAGCCGGCGCGCCTCGTCGTCGATGTCGGCATAGACGCCCTGCCAACTGCGCGACCGGGACCAGACCGAGACCGTCGACGCGGGGTGCGCGGCGAGCTGCCGAGCCATGATCGTGCCGAGGGTGTCGTCCGTCCACCAGCCGCCGTCGGCGTACGCTCGTTCGAGGTGGGGCGGGACGCGCCGCACGCTCCATCGTCTGCCCCTGCGATCCGGATCGACGCTCACGTGGCCTTCAGGTCCGCTGCCGCACGCGCGCGGAGCTCGTCCTTCACGACCTTGCCGGTGGCGTTGATCGGCAGCTCCGAGATGGCGACGACGTACCGCGGCACCTTGTAGTTGGCGAGATGCTCGCGGGCCCAGCCGATGATCGCGTCGGGATCGACCGACTCTCCCGACGCGGGAACGACGTACGCCATGGCGACCTCCCCCATGCGCTCGTCGGGCACACCGATGACCGCGACCCGACCGATCGCGTCGTGGGCCAGCAGGGTGTTCTCGACTTCGGCCGGGTACACGTTGAACCCGCCGACGATCAGCATGTCCTTCAGCCGTCCGACGATCCGCACGTAGCCCCGCTCATCCATCGTCGCCAGATCGCCGGTGTGCAGGAAGCCGCGGTCGTCGATGGCAGCGGCCGTCGCCTGCGGATCGTCGAGGTAGCCCCGCATCACGGAGTACCCTCGCACGAGCAGCTCGCCCGGGGCGCCGCGCTCGACTTCCTGCCCGTCCGCATCAGCGACGAGGATCTCCAGTCCGGGCATCGCCCGCCCGGCCGTCGTGGCGATCGTCTCCGCGTCGTCATCGGGCCGGGACCCCGTGCACGTCCCCGCCTCGGTGAGCCCGTAGCCGGTGAGGATCGAGCGGAACGGGAGCTCGGCACGCATCTCACGGATCAGCTCGACGGGCACGTCGGCCGCACCGGTGACCGCCACCCGCAGCGTGCGCAGATCGAACGCCCTGCGGCCCCGGTGATCGAGGATCGAGCGGTAGAGGGTGGGAGCGCCGGGCAACACGGTGATCCGCTCCCGCTCCACCAGCGACAGCACCTCTCGCACGTCGAATACGGGGACCGGAACGATGGTCGCGCCCTGGAGCAGGCTCGCGAGCCATCCCGCCTTGTACCCGAACATGTGGAAGAACGGATTGACGATCAGATAGCGGTCGTCCGGCCCGAGCCCGGCGAACTCACACCACTCGCGGAACTGCCGCACCGTCTGGCCGTGGGTCATGATCACGCCCTTGGGGCGTCCCGTCGTACCGGACGTGAACAGGATGTCGCTCGTGTCCGTCGGTCGCACGCCCTGCCGACGCTCGGACGCCGCGGCGCAGGGGACCTGCTCGGCTCTCGCCGCGAACGCGCGCCAGGGCTCCACGTCGATGCCTTCCGGCGCTTCCTCGGCGCCGGCCGAGCCGTCCAGGAGGACGATCCGGCGCAGGTCGGGGAGCGGCGTTCCGGCGAAGCGGAGCCTGCCGACGGTGTCGACGCCGAGGAAGCCGACGGTGGTGACGAGCATCGCCGCCTTCGAAGCGGACAGGACGTAGGCCGCCTCGGCGCCCTTCCAACGCGTGTTGACGGGCACCAGCGCCGCCCCGGCCGATTGCGCGGCGAGGGCGGCGACGATCCAGCCGAGGCCGTTCGGCGCCCAGATTGCGACGCGATCGCCCGGCTCCACGCCGGCCGCCATCATCGCCCGGGTCGCGGTGCTCACGAGCTCGCCGAGCTCGTGGTACGTCACCCGTCGGCCGGGCTCCACGACGGCCTCGGCGCCGCGCCGCGCCGCGATGCTCGCTGCGACAGCGGCCGGAATCGTCTCATCGAGCGTGCGAGATTGCTGGGCCCCGATGACGAGTCTCCGCGCGTCCGGGATCGGTGGGATCGCGAAGGTCAGACGGACAGGATCGATACGCCCGCAACGCCGGGTGCGCCGTAGAGCTGCGTGTAGCCGACCTTCGGGCGGCCCGGCACCTGCCGGTCCCCCGCCCTTCCTCGGAGCTGCAGCACCACCTCGTGGACCTGACGCAGCCCCGAGGCGCCAATCGGCTCGCCATTCGCGATCAGGCCGCCGTCGGTGTTCACGGGCAGCCTGCCGCCGATCTCGAGCTCCCCGTCCGCCACCAGCGCCTCCTGGTCGCCGTCGCCGCAGAAGCCGTTCTCGGCGAGGTGGATGACCTCGGCGCCCGCGTCGGTGTCCTGCAGCTGGATGACGTCGACGTCCTCGGGCCCGATGCCGGCCCTCTCGAAGGCCGCGCGCGACGCGTCGACGGTGGGGCCCGCCGTCTCCTCGACCGGGAGCCACGGGCTGTGCACCTCGAACGCGCCGAGCCGCCGCGTTCGCACGACACTGGCACGGAGGTAGATCGGGTGGCCGGTGTAACGATGCGCCTGGTCCGCCCGACACAGCACCACGGCTGCGGCCCCTTCGTCCGGGCTGCAGAACATGTATTGCGTGAGCGGGTGGTTCAGCATCGGCGACGCGAGGATCTGCTCCTCGGAGAGCGGCTTGCGCCGGAATGCGTTCGGGTTGAGCGCTCCGTTCCGGTAGCTCTTCGCCGCGACCCGGGCGAGGGTCGACGCCGAGATCCCGTGGTCGTGCATGTACTTGTTGATCTTCATCCCGAAGAACTTCGTGGTGACGAACTGGCCGACCTCGCCGTACCAGGACGGGCACGCGTACAGGCGCGGGTCCGCACTGAACGCGCCCGGGAGATGCTTGTCCATGCCTACGGCGATGCCGAGATCGTGCTCCCCCAACCGAATGGTGTTGGCGGCCAGCGTGAGAGCGCTCGCCGCGGTCGCGCAGCCGTTGTAGACGTTGTTGAAGGGGATCCCCGTGAGCCCCATGAGCGCGACCACCGCGTCGGGGTTGTCGACCTCGTAGCTCCCGGCGAACGCGAACTGGACGTCGCGCCACTGGACGCCCGCGTCGGCGAGAGCCCGGCGGATGGCGATCGCGCCCATCTCGATCCCGGACACGCCCGCGAACCGGCCGAACGGATGGAGTCCCACTCCCACGATCGCGACGTCCACCTTCATCTCCTCGCGGTTCCGCGCTCGTTCGTCCGCCTTCGCGCTCAGTCCACGGGCCTGAACGCGAACGTGACCACCTCGTTCCCGTCGCCGTCGGTGCGGAAGGGCACCAGCACGAGCGCCATGTCCATGCCGATGCGCAGCCCCTTCGTCTCCGTGAGGCGCGTCTCCACCTTCACCGCGTCGGCGAGCTCCACGTAGCCGACCCCGAACGGCACGAACGCGTCACCGGTGGGTCCCGCGTATGGGGGCGACGGCGGCGGGAACTCCTGGGTGGTCCATGCCCACAGCCGACCCCGCGGAGGAAGCAGGTGCTCCGCCATCTCCGTCGAGGGGCAGCGCGGACACGAGTCCTGCGCGGGGAACGTGACGATCCCGCACGCGCAGCACCGGCTCCCGATCAGCCGAGGGTCGTCGCCCGGCCACGTGAAGACGCCTTCCGCCACGGGGACTCGAGCCATCTTCTGCCCTCCCTCCGCGGAAGCCCGGTTTGGAAGCCGCGTTCTCATTCTGCGAGAACATTATTGCACACGCCGCCGGACGTGATCCATACTCGCGGGCGCGGGGCGACCGGATCGGGCCGATCTCGAGGAGAATTGGATGGCCCACCGGGAGCTGCGCATCGCGATCATCGGGGCCGGACCCGGCGGGCTGTGCATGGGGATCCGCCTCAAGGGCGCGGGCTTCGAGGGCTTCGGGATCCTCGAGAAGGCCAGCGGCGTCGGCGGCACCTGGTACTACAACCGCTACCCGGGCTGCGCCTGCGACATCCCCTCCCACCTGTACGCGTACTCGTTCGAGCTCAAACGAGACTGGTCGCGGCCCTACGCCCCGCAGGCGGAGATCCTGGCCTACCTGGAGCACTGCGCCGCGAAGTACGGGCTGCTCCCGCATTGTCGCTTCGGCGATGCGGTGCGGAGCGCGCGCTGGGACGAGGCGGCTGCGGAGTGGACGCTCGAGCTGGCGTCGGGGCGCAGCGTCTCCGCCGACGTGGTCGTGAGCGCCATCGGCATGTTCAACGAGATCGTGATCCCCGACATCCCGGGCCTCGAGTCCTTCGGCGGCACCCGGTTCCATTCCTCGAGATGGAAGCGGGATCACGCGCTCGCCGGCGAGACCGTGGGCGTGATCGGCAGCGCGGCGAGCGCCGTCCAGCTGGTGCCGGAGATCGTGAAGGAAGCCGGCCGCGTCCACCTCTTCCAGCGCACGGCGAACTGGGTGGCGCCGAAGGAGGACCCTCCGTACACGGAGAAGCAGCTCGATCGCTTCCGCAGCGATCCGGGTTTCGCGCTCGCGGTACGCAGGAAGATCTTCGAGTCGTTCGGCGGACCGGGCATCTTCGAGCGCGTGCGCCCGGAGATGGAGGCCGCCTGCCTCGCCAATCTGGCGCAGGTCGCGGATCGGGACGTGCGCGCGCGCCTCGTGCCGGACCATCCCTGGGGCTGCAAGCGGCCGCTCATCTCCAACGATTACTACCCGGCCTTCAACCGACCCAATCTCGAGCTGGTGACCGATCCGATCGCGCGCATCACCCCGACCGGAATCGTGACCGCCGACGGCCGCGAGCGGCGGCTCGACACGATCATCCTCGCCACCGGCTTCGCGGCGACGAAGTTCCTGTCCGCGATCGACGTCGTCGGGCGTGACGGGCTCACGATCGCCGACGCGTGGAGCGACGGAGCCCAGGCCTACAAGGGCGTCACCACGGCGGGCTTTCCGAACCTCTTCATGCTCTATGGTCCCAACACGAATGCCGACTCGATCGTCACGATGATCGAGTACGAGGCGGACCACGTGCTTCGCCAGATCCAGCGCATCGCCCGCGAGGGTCTCGCCTGGATCGACGTCAAGCCGGAGCCGATGGCCGCCTACAACGCCGAGATCCAGCGAGAGGCCCTGGCCATCGAGCTGTGGCAGGCAGGCTGCACGGACTACTACCGCGCGCCGGGCGGCCGCATCGTCACCCAGTGGCCGCGCAGCATGCCTGCGCTGGAGCAGACGCTCTCGGGCCTCGACGAGGAGTGCTACGAGGTGGCCGTGCGAGCGGATTGCGCGCAATCGTAGCGCGAGCGGAAATCACATTCTCGTCATGCGAGAGTATTGTTGCGTGCGACGCCCGGCCGGTCCACAATCCGCACGCGGGCCACAACGGAGTCGGCTGGAACGATGGATCGGGTCGCCGTGGTCACCGGAGCGGCCTCGGGGATGGGGCTGGCGATCGCCCGGCACCTGGCGGCGCGGGGCGATCGGGTCGGGCTGTTCGACCTGCAGGGCGACGCCGCGCGGCGGGCCGCCAAGGATCTGCGCGAGGCGGGCGCCACCGCGATCGCCGCGGAGGTGGACGTCACCGACCGCGGCGCCGTCGACGCGGGCCTCGAGCAGGTGCGCGCAGAGCTCGGACCCATCGCGATCATGGTCACCAGCGCCGGCCTCGATGCGTTCGAGCCCTTCACCGGGATCACGCTCGAGAGCTGGGAGCGCGTTCTCGCCGTCAACCTCACCGGAACCTTCCACTGTCTTCAAGCCGTCGTTCCCGACATGCTCGCGGCGCGCTGGGGACGGATGGTGACGATCTCGTCGTCGAGCGCGCAGTCGGGCGCCGCGCGCATGGCGCACTACGTCGCATCGAAGGGCGGCGTGATCGCGCTCACCAAGGCGCTCGCGCTGGAGCTCGCCCCGCACGGCATCACGGTCAACTGCATCCCGCCCGGCATGATCGACACGCCGATGTCCCGGCGCGCCGAGGCCGCCGGCGACCTCGCGAACCTCGAGAAGATCGCCCGGCGGGCGATCCCCGTCGGCCGTCCCGGAGCCCCCGAGGACGTCGCGGCGACCTGCGGATTCCTCTGCTCGGAGGAAGCGAGCTTCGTCACCGGCCAGGTGGTCGGCGTCAACGGCGGCATGGTCCTGTGAACGACACGAAGGAGCGAGCATGATGAAGCGGCCGGCCCCGAGGCAGTACCCGAAACCGCCCGAGGGAACCTGGACGGAGCACTATCCCGAGCTCGGCACCGCCCCGGTGTCCTACGAGAGCTCGATCTCGCCCGAGTTCTACGAGCTCGAGCGTGAAGCCATCTTCAAGCGGGCCTGGCTGAACGTCGGGCGGGTCGAACAGCTCCGGCGCAAGGGCAGCTTCTTCACCAAGGAGCTCGGGGTCGCGAAGACCTCGCTGATCATCGTCCGCGGCATGGACGACGAGATCCGCGCCTTCCACAACGTCTGCCGCCACCGGGGCAACAAGCTGGTCTGGACCGACGACCCGCGCGTGGAGTCGAAGGGCAACTGTCGGCAGTTCTCCTGCAAGTACCACGGCTGGAAGTACGATCTCGACGGAAAGTGCTCGTACGTCCTTCAGCAGGACGAGTTCTTCGGCCTCGACAGGGCGGACTACGGCCTCGTTTCGGTACACTGTGAGGTGTGGAAGGGGTTCATCTTCGTGAACCTCGCCACGGAGCCGAGCCAGACGCTCACCGAGTTCCTCGGCCCGATGATCACCGCGATCGACTACCCGTTCCACAACCTCACGGAGCGCTTCTACTATCGCGGAGACATTCGCTGCAACTGGAAGGTCTTCCTGGATGCCTTCCAGGAGTTCTATCATCCGCCCATCCTCCACGGCCGGCAGAATCCGGTGATGGCGAATCCCGAATACCAGCGGCTCGGGTTCTACACCATGCATTTCCAGATCGACGGCCCGCATCGCGTAGGCTCGACGAGCGGGGGCGCCGGCGGGCTCCTGCCGCCGGAAGCCCTCAACCCCATCGAGGGGCTGATGCGCAGCGGCCTCTTCGGCCCCTGGGACCGCTCGGACATCGGGACCGAGGGGCTCCCGCCCGGCCTCAATCCCGGAAGGAAGAAGGCGTGGGGCCTCGACTCGTTCCAGATCTTCCCGAATTTCGCGATCGTCTTCTGGGAGACGGGTTGGTACCTCACCTACCACTATTGGCCCCTCGCGCACAATCGGCTGCTGTTCGAGGCGACGCTCTATTTCGTCCCTGCACGCAACGTGCGCGAGCGCCTCGCGCACGAGCTCGCCGCAACCACGATCAAGGAATACGCCTTGCAGGACTGCGGCACGCTCGAGGCGACGCAAATGGGGCTCGAGTCGCGTGTCGTCTCGAGCTTCCCGCTCGGCGACCAGGAGCTCATGTGCCGGCACCTGAACAAGGTGGTGAACGACTGGGTCGACGACTACCGGCACGAGCACACGGAGGCGTGATCGAGATGGCCCTGCTCCCTCCCGAGTTCTCGTACCTCGAGCCGTTCGCCCAGGAATGGTGCCTGGCCAGCGAGCCGGAGCGCTATGCGAAGCGCCTCGCCAGCACCATGGACGAGATGCAGGCGTTCTACGACGCGCTCTTCCCGCGCGCCCAGGAGGTGATCGCCTACCTGGAGACGTTTCCGCTGCACGAGCTGCCCGAGGACGCGCAGCGGCTGCTCCACCTGCTGTATTCGCTCATCATGGTGTCGTTCCCCGTCGAGATCTGGCGGCAGCCGTACCTTCCGGACACCGGCACGTCCTCCTTCGAGCTCAACGAAGAGCCCGTCCCGTGAGCCTGGGCGCGCAGCACACCGCCGACCTCGTGGAGATCCACGCGCTGTGCGCACGGTACATGGCGTACGCGAGTCAGTTCGTCCTGGATCGGTGGCTCGACGTGTTCACGCCGGACGTCGAGTACAGCGCCTTCGGCACGACCTATACGCTCGAGCGCTTTCCGGCGCTGCTGGCCGCGGCGCCGCGCGGTCAGTTCATCGGAAACATGCCGGTGGTCGAGCTCGACGGAGACCGTGCGACCGGGATGCAGCACTTCGTGTTCATCGATCAGCACACCCACGCCATGCGGCTCGCCTGGTATCGCGACGAGTACGTGCGCACGGCGGACGGATGGCGGATCCGGCGACGCGCCACCACGTTCATGCGCAAGCACGGAGGCTTCGACTCCGGTCGGCAGCACGACCCGCTGGCCCCTCCCGAAGGGACCGTCGTCGATTGAACGGGCCGAAGCCTCCGGGCTTCCGTCGTGCTGCGGAAGAGGCAGCCGTTCCCACGCGATCCCGGCGCGCTCAGCTCCTGAACGCCAGGCCGGCGACATAGCCGCCAGCGAGGATCGCACCGGTCAGAACGACCCACAGATCCGTGAGGCGGCCCAGCAGGACGGGAGCGTGCCTCACCTCCATGAATTCCCGAAAGATGATGCGCACCTTGATCAGCGCGATCAGGATCGCGCCCGCGGCGATCGCGGCGTTCGGCGCGAATGCGGCCGGACCGCCGATCGAGCCGACCCCGAGCTGGGCGAGCGTGATCGCGGACAGGGTCAGCCAGACCAGGATCAGCCGCTTTTCGAAACCGGCGTTCACGGATCACCTCATGACGTAGAGCAAGGCGAAGATGAGGACCCAGAGGAAGTCGATCGTGTGCCAGTACGTGGCGCACGTCTCGACGATCTCCTGGGAGCGACCGGCGGGGCTCCGGAGCTGATGGACGGCGATGGCGAGGGCGACGAAGCCGATCAGGAGGTGGACGAAGTGGATTCCCGTCAGGAAGTAGTAGAAGGAGGAGAACTCGTTGGCGGTGAACGTGAACCCCTGCTCGACCTCCAACGTCCATTCGCGCAGCTTCGACACGAGGAACACGAAGCCGAAGAGCATGGTCAGGAGGGCGTTCGTCGTCGCGGCCCGATACGAACCCTCGCGGGCCGCCTGGACGCAGCGCGCCACGGACCAGGAGCTCGCCAGCAGCACGAGGGTGTTGAAGACCCCGACGCGCAGGTCGAGATGCGCCTGCGACTCCAGGAAGAGGTCGAGGCTCCGCGCCCGGCTGAAGATGTAGACGCTGAAATAGGCCGTGAAGACGAACGCCTCGAAGAGGACGAAGGCCCACATGTCCGGCTGGCCGGGCACGAAGTGGACGGCCTCGGGTCGGCCGTTCACGGAGGACTGCGTGCCGGCGACCCTCGTCATCGCGCCGCCTTCAGCAAGCCGGCCGACTCGGGCGCACCGTCCTTCGCGAGCTCCGGCAGCGGGCCGGTGCCGAAGTCCTCGCGCAGGATCAACCGCCGGAGCAGGATGAGGAAGGCGGTCGTGTAGGTGACGAACACGCCCATGTTGATCCACCACGCGATCGTGCCGTTCCAGGCGAACGCGCCGCTCCTGAAGATCCACGCCGGGGCAACGACCACCTCCGTGAGCGCGTTGCAGAGATTCAGGTAGCCGAACCACTTCGGAAAAACGCCGTTCTCGTCGAGCAGGACCGCGACCATCCAGACCAGCGACCCGATCAGGAACACGCCCATGGTTCCTTCGAACGACAAGAACGCGAAGTCGTAGAGCCAGCTCATGAGCGCGGGATCGCGGTCGGGTCGCATGGCGCCGACCGTGCACGCGACGCCCATGATCAGCATGCCGGGAAGCGTGGCGAGGGCGTAGATCACGAGGTAGGAGTACGCGAACGCGCGGCTCACAGACATACGCCGGATCGAGTAGGCGAGCATCGCGTTCATGATCGCCGTCGCCCCGCCCACGATGAAGACGATGGCATACCCGTAGAGCAGCCCGTGGTGTCGATCGTCGAACCACTGCACGATCTCCGAGGGTTGAAGCGACGGCTCCGGCGGAGGCTGGGTGCGCGTGATCACGAAGAACAGCAGGCCGTACAGGTTGTAGAAGACGACCAGGGTCCACCAGCCGATCCACAGCTCGCGCTTCTCGTCGTAGCGCCAGTGCCAGGCGATCCTACGAAGGAGCGAGCCCGGCGGCGCCTCGGGCGCGTCTTCCGTTCGCGACGCTTTCATGCCACGACCGCCTCGTCCTCGGCCCTCTGGCGCCCGATCGCCCGAGCGAGCACGACGCCCATCACGATGATCCAGAGGCCGATCGCGACGTTTCGCACCCAGAACGTCAGCAGGCCGTCCCAGGCGATGGGGCCCGTCATCGCTGCCCCCACGAACGCAGCCGGGATCAGCAGAGAAGCGACGACGAGATTGAAGTGCGCCACCCAGCGCCGGAAGACCGGCCGCTCCTGGCGGTCGAGATAGATCGCGAGCGCGAGGATCACGCTCTGCGCGATCAGGAATCCGACCTGGCTGGAGAAGGTCACCCACGCGAGATCGTTGAGCAGAAGGGTCAGCTCCGGATCCCGCTCCGGACGGAATGCGGCGAGAAGCCAGAACAGGTCGGCCATGAGGAAGATCGTGGGGCCGCCGGCCGCGCACGCGATGATGGCGTACGAGAAGATCGGCGTGCGGTGGGCCATCCTGCGGATCTGCAACACGATCAGCGCCAGGATCGGGATCAGACCGACCGCGAACCAGTTGAATACGATCATGCCGTACCGGATGCGCGGGAGGTTCTCCGGGTCGCGATAGAAGGAGGCGACCTCCTCCGCCGACATGGTCGGGGACATCGGCTGGACGAACCCGGGGAACAGCAGGAAGGCGGAGAGCCAGATGATTCCCAGCACTGGGAGCGTCCACAGGAGGATCACCTCGCCATCGGCTCGTCTCATCGCTTCGGATCCTCTCCATCTCTCCGACGGCCGCGCACCGACGTGGGGCTGGGAACCGAGCCGCAGGATAGCCGATCGGCTAGTCTTTCGAAATGCGCTTCGCCAGGGCTACGGCCACGAGCCTCCCCGACTCCGCCACCGCCGCGCAGACCCGCGTCATCGACGCCGCGCTCGCGCTGTTCGCAGAGCACGGCATCGGCGGGACCTCCCTGCAGATGATCGCGGATGCGATCGGAGTGACGAAGGCGGCGGTCTACCACCAGTACAACACCAGGGACGAGATCATTCTCGCCGTCGCCGAGGTGGTGCTCGCGGGTCTGGAGGCGGCCGTGACGGCCGCCGAAGCCGAGCGCTCACGCGTACGGGCGCGCGAGGTGTTGATCGCCGCGATGATCGACCTGGCCGTCGAGCGGCGCCGCATGGCCAGCGTCCTCCAGCGGGACCCGGTCATGCTGCGCTTTCTCGAGGAGCACGCGCCCTTCCGGCACGTGATGGAGCGTGTGAACCGCCTGCTGATGGGCGGCGCCCGCGATCCCCGGGCACGGGTTCAGGCGGCGATGCTCGCGGGAGCCATCGCCGGCGCTGTCGTCCACCCGCTCGTCCTGGGCCTCGACGACGAGAGCTTGCGCTCCCAGCTCCTGAAGCAGGCGCGGAAGCTGCTTCCGGTCCGCTGACGATCGGAGAGGAGGCGAGAGGCGGCCGGTGGCTACGGCTGCTTCGCGAAGTCGTGATCGACGGCGAAGGCGAACCGAGCGCACAGGAACTCGTTCGCCTCCCGGCTCACCTTCGCTCCCGGGCGGATCATGTCGAAGCCGTGGTAGCAGCGCGGGTACAGGCGGAGCTCGACGGGAACACCCGCCGCGCGCAGGCGCTCCGCATAGTCCACGGTCTCGTCCAGGAACGGGTCGAGATCGCCCACGAAGGTGGTCGTGGGCGGCAGGCCGGAGCAGTCGGTCTCCAGGGCCGGCGACGCATAGCTGGGTACGTCGTCGCCCGCGAGGCCGCGGAGGTACAGATCCCAGGCGATCCGGTTGTGCTGCGATCCCCAGACCGGCGCGTGGTTGTCTCGCGACGACGCGGTGACCATCCGGTGGTCGATCATCGGATACAGGGGCAGCTGGTGCGCGATGCGGACGTCGCCGCGATCGCGCGCCATGAGCGACACCGCGGCGGTCAGGCCTCCCCCGGCGCTCATGCCCATCACGAGCAGCTGGTCTTCGCGCACGCCCAGCTCGGCGGCGTTCGCCTTCAGCCAGAGCAGCGATCCGTAGCAGTCGTTCACGGCGGCGGGGTAGGACGCCTCCAACGACTTGCGGTAGTCCGGGGCGACGATGACGCAGTCGCGTGTGCCCATGAGCATCCGATAGACGGGGCCGAATTGCTCGGGGCTCCCCATCGCGTAGCCCCCTCCGTGCAGGAAGAGAACGCCGGGGAGGCCGGAGCCCTGGGATCGGCCCGGCGGCCGGTACGTGCGCACGCGCACCCGCACGCCCGCTTCCAGGGAATCGACCCAGCGCTGCTCGCACTCGAGGCCCGCAAGGTCGGAGCCGCGCATCCGCCGATCGAGCCGCCGCGCGAACCGGAAGAACCCCTCCGAGGGCCGGAACAGGAGGCGTGCCGCGAGGCCGGGCAGACGCAGCTGCGGGTCGATCCCATGGAGTGTCACTCTCACTCGCGTGGGCCTGGCGGCTCGTCGCCGGAGCTCGTGGACCGGCGATCGGCGTCCGGAGGAGCTTCGACGATCACGGCGTTCTTCGTCGGTGGAGCTCCTCGTCCTGTGCACCGCCGAGGCCGTGAAGACAGAACTCCCAGGCGTCTTCGGCGGTGACGCGCGCCCTCGGATTCTGGACGAGGCGGTTCATGAGCCACGCGTACATGACCGTCTGCTGGATGAGCAGGGCGGTACGCTGCGTGTCGGACACCTGAACGGCGCCGTCCCTGGCGGCGGCGTCGAGCAGCTCGATGAGCATCCGCGAGATCGGCGTCATCACCGCAGCAAGGCGCTCGGGATCCTTGAGCGCGAGTTGGAGCGAGAACTCCGAGATCGGGACGCGGTTGTGGGCCCCACGCTTGCGGCGCGTGCCGAGCGGCTCACACCACTCGTGGAGACGGATCGTGAAGACGCGAAGCCGCTCGAGCGGTTCGGACTCGGAGGCCACGACCTCGCGGAAGTCCTCGAGCGACTCGCGGATGGTCTCCTCGAGGAGCGCGAAGAGCAGCTCGTCCTTGCCGTCGAAGTACTGGTAGAACCCGCGCAGCGACTGCTTCGAACGATCGACGACCTCCTGGATCGTGAACTCGGTCGTACCCTTCTCGTCGATCAGCGCGAACGCCGCACCCAGGAGCCGCTGGACGCGTTGCTCCGCGCGCGAGCGCGCGGCGCTCAGGCTCTTCGAGACGGCGCGCTGGCGCCAGCCCGGGCCGTTCTCGTCCTTCAGGTCGTCGGCCTTCGCCATGGAAGAGTTCACCCTTGCTCCACGTGCGACGCGGATGCGATGTTCCCTCGCTGAAAAATACATTCTCCCAGAATGAGAATCGAATTGCCAGATCCTGCGCCCGCCGCTAGGGTGGTCGGGTCGAGCCCGCGGGCGCTCGAGGAGACCAGAGGTGCGGATCGGCCTCATGCTCGGCCCCGAGAGGGGGCAGTATCGCCACAAGGTCGCGCGGCTGATCGCGGACGCCGAGGCGGCCGAGCAGGCCGGCTTCACCTCGCTCTGGGTGCCCCAGATCCCCGGAGACTTCGACGCGTTCACGATGATCACGCTGCTCGGGCGAGCGACGCAGAGGGTCGAGCTGGGGACCGCAGTCCTGCCGATCCAGACCCGTCATCCCATCGCCATGGCGCAGGAGGTGCTGTCGAACCAGGCGGTGTGCGAGGGGCGATTCACGCTGGGGCTCGGCGTGTCGCACCACTGGGTCGTCGACGGCATGCTCGGCCTCTCGTACGAGCGGCCGGCCCACCAGCTCCGAGACTACCTCGAAGTCCTGAACGCAGCCCTCGCCGGCCCCGGCTCGGTGGACGTCGAGAACGACGGGTACCGCGTGCACGCCCCGATCGACGTCATGGACTGCGCCCCGACTCCGATCCTCCTGGCGGCCCTCGCCCCCGTGATGCTCCGCATCGCCGGCGAACACGCGTCGGGAACGATCCTCTGGATGGCCGACGAGCGCGCCATCGCAGAGCACGTCGTCCCGCGGATCACGAAGGCCGCAGCCGGGAGACCGGCTCCGCGGATCGTCGCAGGAGTCCCCATCGCCCTTTGCGGAAAGGACGAGGTGGCTCCCGCGCGTGAGAGGGCGAACCGGGTGCTCGGGCATGCCGAGTACTCGCCGAACTACCAGCGACTCCTCGAGCACGGGGACGCCGCCGACGTCGGCGACATCCTTGCAGCAGGGGACGAGTCGGCGATCGCCCTGCGCTTGCGCGCCTTCCGCGATGCGGGGACCACCGACCTGGCGGTTCGCGTCCTGGCCGTCGGCTCCGACCGTGCCGCGCGCATCGAATCGCGGAAACGGACCGAGGCGTTCGTCGCTTCCCTGTGTCCCGAGCTCTGATCCGTCCCGCCGGAGCGCGCCCGCCCGCGTCCCCACACCGGCTGCATCACGCGTCGTAGTCGACCACGACCTCGCGGCTCATGGGAATCGCCTGGCAGGTCAGCACCCAACCGGCCTCGACCTCTTCGGCCGACAAGGCGTTGTTCACGCGCATCGTGGCCCTCCCCTCATCGAGGTGGGCGATGCATGTCGCGCAGTTTCCCGCCTCGCACTGGAACCTCGGGCTGAGGCCCGCCCGTCGGGCCGCGTCGAGGAGGGTGTCGCCCGGCTTGTACCCGACGGTGTACTTGCGGCGATCGAGCCGGATCACGACCGACTCCGTCGCCGAGGTCTCGGTGAGCGCGGGCGCATCGACCGCCAGCTCGAACCGCTCGAGGAAGACCCGACTCGGCTCGACCCCACGCAGCGCAAGCCCGGCCTCGACCGCGTCCATGTACGGGCCCGGGCCGCAGACGTAGAAGTCGGCGTGCGCCCGGTTCCCGACCAGCGACGCGCACGCTGCGGCATCGAGGAGCCCGCGCTCCGAGTCGAGGTGATGGTGCACCGAGAGTCGACCGCCGGACGCCGTCCGCAGGCGTTCGAGCTCATCCGCGAAGATGATGTTGCCCGCGCGGCGGTTGGCATACACCAGGGCGATCTCGCGCGTCGTGGTGGCAAGCGCGCTCTTGATGATCGAGAGGACCGGCGTGATGCCGCTGCCGCCCGCGAAGGCGAGGATCGGGACCTCTCTCGCGCGCAGCACGAACAGCCCGGCCGGGCGCATCACCTCGATCGTGTCGCCCGGGGCGAGCACGTCGTTCATCCAGTCCGACATCTTGCCACCGGGGACGCGCTTCACGGTAACGGTGAAACGGTCGCCCGTGTCCGGCGAGCTCGACATCGAGTAGCAGCGCACGACGGACTCGCCGCCGATGGTCGCGCGGAACGTGCAGAACTGTCCCGCGGCGTAGGCGAACGTGGCATCGAGGGCGGGTGGGATCTCGAGGACGAACGACCGCGTGTCGGCGGTCTCGTCGACGACGTCGATCACTGCCAGGGAGTGGTACTCGTCGGATGACATCGGACCCGCCAGGGGAGGCCTCGGATGGTAAGCCGGTAGCTATCCATTCGCAATCCCACTCTCCAAAAATGCTAGTATGATTCTCAGCGATGGACGCCCGCGACACGCCGGAACAGGCCGAGCTACGGCGCACCGCGCGTCAGCTGGCCCGACAGCTCGGGCCGCGGATCGTGGCCGATCTCGACGACGGCACGCGCATCGAGCGCCTCGCCGGCGCGGTGCGCGACGCCGGCTGGCTCGAGCTGCGCCACGACGGAGGAGACGGCGGTCCGCTCGCCAGCGGGGTCGAGGCGGCGATCATCGCGGACGCGATCGGGGAGGCCGTCGCCGACGTCGCGTTCGCGGGCCCCGTGCTCGCAGCCGATCTCGCCCGCCGTGCCGGTGCAAGTCCCGCCGACGGCGCGGTCGTCGCCTTCTCACCCGACCTGATCGACGCGGCCGTGGTGTCCGGGCCGACCACGACGACGCCGATCTACGCCGTCGACTGTCCCGCCGAGAGCCCCCACGCGGCGTACATCCTGCGTCCCGGGGCCGGTGGCTACCACCTCGCGCAGGTGCAGCTCGACGGGGCGCGCGACGGCGCCGATCTGACGCGAGCGATTCGCCCGATCCCGGCGGGCGCGCGCGTCCTCGCGGTTGCCGACCAGACTCGGGCCCTCACACGCGCCGATCTCGACGCCTGGGCCACTCTGGGACTGGCGCTCACCAGCGCCGATCTGATCGGGATCACGCGGGGCGTGCTCGACCGGACGGTCGCCTACGCGAAGGAACGGCGGCAGTACGGCGTTGCCATCGGAACGTTCCAGGCCGTGCAGCACCTCCTCGCGGAAGCCCGTTGCCTGATGGAGGGGGCGTTCAGCGTCGCCCTGCAAGCTTCCTGGGCCGTCGACAACCTCGGGCCCGACGAGGCCCGCGCCGCGGGGCGTGTGGCCAAGACGTACTGCACGCGCGCCGCGCGCACGGTCTGCGAGACCGCGGTGCAGGTGCATGGCGGCATGGGGAACACCTGGGATTGCATCGTCCACGTCTACCTGCGCCGTTCGTTGCTCTCCTCGAAGTGGTTCGGTGACGACGGCGAGCAGCTGCGTCAGCTGGAGCGTACACGCCTGGGAGTAGCCGATGGACCTGCGTGACTCACCGGCGGAAGCAGAGTTCCGGGCGCGGTTCCGGGCCTGGCTCGCCGCGAACAACCCCGGCCTGCCGGTCTCGTCCACCGACGACGAGTACTGGGCCCGCCAGGCGGAGTGGCACACCGCGCTCTACGACGCCGGCTTCTTCGGGCTCAGCTGGCCCTCCCGCTTCGGCGGTCACGACCTGCCTCCGGTGTTCGACGTCATCCTCGACGAGGAGCTCGCCGCCGCGGGTGCGCCGCCGCGTCCGAGCCTCGGGTACCTCGTCCAGGGGATCGCGACGCACGGAAGCAGCGCGATCCAGGACCGCTTCCTTCCCGGCTTGATCAGCGGACGCGAGCGCTGGTGCCAGGGATTCAGCGAGCCCGACGCCGGATCCGACCTCGCGTCACTGCGCACGACTGCGACACGCGACGGCGACGAGTACGTGATCCACGGCCACAAGATCTGGACCAGCTATTCCGACGTCGCCGACTGGTGCTTCCTGCTCGCACGCACCGACCCCGCCGTACCGAAGCACAAGGGCCTGTCCGCCTTCGCAGTGCCGATGCATCAGCCCGGCATCGAGCAACGGTCGCTTCGGATGATCAACGGCATCACGACGGAGTTCGGTCAGGTGCTGTTCGACGGCGCGCGCGTCGCCGCCGGGAACATGATCGGCGAGCCCGGTGAAGGCTGGCGCGTCGCGATGACGATCGTCAGCCACGAACGGGAGCCCGGCGAGCTCGGCTACGTTGCGCGATACACGAAGATGGTCAAGGAACTCGAGGCGGCGGTGCGGGCGGACCCGGGAGCGTTCGGGAGCGATCAGCGGGAGAGCGTTGCATGGGCCTACGTGCAGTCGGAGATGCTGCGGCTGCACGTCTGCCGCAGGCTTTCCGAACGCCTCGACCGTGTCGACCACGGGCCCGGCGGCTCCATCGACAAGCTCCTGATGACCTGGGTCGAGCAGTCGGTCGGAGCTGCGGCCCTCGCCGTGGCCGGTTCGCGCGCGGTGATCGACGCCGGCGACGTCGGCTTGAAGATCTACCTGTACAGCCGTGCGCAGAGCGTGATGGGCGGGACGTCCCAGATCCAGAAGAACATCATTGCCACGCGGATCCTCGGGCTGCCGGCGGCCTGAGTGCACCGCGTGCCCGCCATGGAGCCCTGATGGACTACGGCCTTCCGGAGGTGATCCGCGTCGAGTCCGACGGCCCCGTACGCATCGTGCGGCTCGCCCGTCCCGACCAGCTGAATGCCGTGAACGAGGAGCTGCACCTCGGACTGACCCGGGTCTTTCCGCAGCTCAGCGCCGACGCCGACGCGCGCGTCGCCGTCATCACCGGCGAGGGGCGCGCCTTCTCGGCCGGCGGCGACTTCGATCTCCTCGACCGGATGACCGAGGACCGCACGCTGCGACGCCGCATGATCGCCGAGGGTCGGGAGCTCGTGCTCAACATGATCCGCTGCCGGGTCCCCGTGGTGGCCGCGGTCAACGGACCGGCGGTGGGGCTCGGCTGCAGCGTGATCGCGCTCTCGGACGTCGTCTACATGGCGGAGTCGGCCTACCTGGCGGACCCGCACGTGGCGGTGGGCCTCGTTGCGGCCGACGGCGGCCCGCTCAGCTGGCCCCTGCACACGAGCCTGCTGCTGGCGAAGGAGTATGCCTTCACGGGGGAACGGATCCCCGCGGCGCGAGCGGCGGCGATCGGCCTGGCGAATCACGTGTGTCCGGACGGCGAGGTGCTCTCCGCCGCGCTCGGGGCCGCGCACAGGATCGCCCGGCTGCCGCGTCAGGCGGTGGAGGCCACCAAACGGGTTCTCAACCTGCACGTCGAGCGGGCGGTCCTGGCGACCATCGACTTCGCGATGGCATCCGAGACCGAGTCGTTCGACACACCCGAGCTACGGGCGAACCTCGGCCGTTTCCTACGACGGTCGTGAGAGGAGGATGCGGTGGCCAAGCGAACGAGGTTCGTGGAATACAAGGATCGGTACGCAAACTTCCGGTTCGAGCTGAGCGACGAGGGCATCCTGCTCATGCAGTGCCACACCGGCGGCGGCAGCCTGGTGTGGGACTGGAAGGCGCACGACGAGATGTCGGACGCGTTTGCCGACATCGCGGGCGATCGCGAGATCAAGGTCCTGATCCACACCGGTACCGGCGAGAACTACAACGCCGACTGGGGAGCGCCCCCGCCCGGAATGCAGAAGCCCGTCTATCTCGCGATGGACGACCAGAAGGGCCTCGCCAAGCTCGACGAGAAGGCCTGGTACGGCCGCATGCTCGTCGAGAACGTGCTCGCCGTGGACGTGCCGATGATCAGCGCCGTCAACGGACCCTGCAACATCCACTCCGAGGTTCCCCTGCTGGGTGACATCGTGCTGGCCTCCGAGGACGCCTACTTCCAGGATCTCGCGCACTTCCCGCGCGGCCTGGTGCCGGGCGACGGACAGCACGTGATCTGGCCCTGGCTCGTCGGACGCAACCGGGGGCGGTACCTGCTCCTGACCGGGAAGAAGCTGAGCGCGCAGGAGGCGCTCGAATGGGGCGCGGTCGCCGAAGTGCTGCCCAAGAGCCAGCTCCTCGACCGGGCGTGGGAGCTGGCGCGCGAGCTGGCCAAGCGCCCTCCCCTCGTGCTGCGCTACACGCGCATGCTGTTCACCCAGGACCTCAAGCGCGCGTTCCTGGACGAGCTGGCCCATGGCCTCGCCCGCGAGACCTATGCGCAGCGCCAGTTCTTCCCGATCGGTGGCGGGATGAAGCCCCTCGATCGGCCCTGGGACAAGAATCCCTGGTCGGAGTGACCTCGGCGCCCGAGAGGAGGCTCGACGTGAACGCTCTCGAGTGGGACTTCTTCACCGATCCCGAGATCATCCGGGACCCGTCTCCCTACTACGCCGCGCTGCGCGAGCTCGGCCCGGTGGTGCGCGAGCCCTACCACGGCGTCTTCATGGTCTCCGGCCTCGAGGAGATCCTCGAGGTGTACGCGGATCTCGAGGCCTTCTCGTCGATCGTCGCACCGCTCGGCCCGTTCGTACCGCTGCCAAAGCCCGCCGAAGGAGAGAGCATCGGGGACGTCGTCGCGCACCGACGCGCCGAGATTCCCCTCAGCCACCTGCTGGTCACCCTCGATCCTCCCAAGCACACCCTACAGCGGGGGCTGCTCAGCAGGCTCTTCACGCCGAACCGCCTCAAGGAGAACGAGGCGTTCATGTGGACCCTCGCCGACCGGCTGATCGACGAGTTCGCCAACCACGGCGAGGCCGAGTTCTGCGGCGCCTACGCGGGTCCCTTCACCCTGCTCGTGATCGCCGACCTGCTGGGCGTTCCGAGCGACGACCACCAGAGGTTCCGTAGCTGGCTGGGGAAGACCCTGGCGGGCGACACGGGGGGCAAGGGAGCCGGAGACCGGGTGTTCACGAACCTGCTTCCCTACTTCACCCGCTACATCGAAGAGCGTCGCGCATCACCGGGCGACGACGTGATGAGCCAGCTGGCCACGGCCCGATTCCCGGATGGAGAGCTCCCCGCGGTGGCAGACCTGGTGAGCCTCGCGTTCATCCTGTTCGCCGCCGGGCAGGAGACCACGGCGCGCCTGCTCTCCGCCGGCATGCGCATCCTCGCCGAGCAGCCCTCCCTCGCCGACGAGCTCCGGACCAATCCCGAAGGCATCCGGAACTTCATCGAGGAGTGCCTGCGTCTCGAGAGCCCCATCAAGGGCCCCTTCCGTCTGGCCCTGCGCGACACCCGGCTCGCCGGCGTCGACATCCCGATGGGCTCCGTCCTGATGGCGATGAACGGCGCCGCCAACCGCGACCCGCGCGTCTTCCAGGACGGTGACCGCTTCGATGCGAAGCGCCCGAACGCCCGCCGCAACATCGCCTTCGGTCACGGCGAGCACTTCTGTGTCGGCGCGAATCTCGCCCGCGCCGAGGCGCGCATCAGCTTCGAGCGGCTCCTCGCACGGCTCGACGACCTTCGGCTGGTGGACCCGGGCGCCCTCTCCTACGCGCCGAGCTTCCTCATCCGCGGCTTGAACGACCTGCCGCTGCGCTTCCGGCGCCGCGCGTAGCCGGCCGCCTCGACCGGCGGGGCCTTCGGGAGATCGATCAGAGCGCCGCCTGGATCCCGTCGAAGAACTGCCACCATGCGTCGAGCGAGTGCTGCAGCGCGTCGCGCACGCGTGCCTGGGTCGCGGCGTCGGTCGCATGGCGGACGACGATGTTGTCGCCCACCTCGCTGTGCTCCGCGTCGGCCATCTCGTGGATGTCCCAGAACTCCACCGCCTCGCGGCTCAGCCCGTAGTTCGCCTGGAGCCGGCGTGCCATCGGCCCGAACGCGCCCGGGACCTGGCCCTCCGCCGCCAGGTTGATCGCGGCCGCCGCCTCGATGAACGAGCGCTGCTTGGTCGACAGCTCGAACCAGTCGATGAGGGCGCGGGTCGCGGGAAGGGGGCGGCCCTCGACCATCTCGACCCGCTTCAGGCCGACGGCCTCCCCGAAGCGGATGAAGAGCTCGGGGTGGGGCTGGTTGCAGCCGGACAGCCGCCCGGTCTCCTCCTCGTAGACGCTCTCCGCGAGCTCCATGCGCTCCTTGGGGAACGGGCAGTTGGCATGCATCGCGCTCACGGCGCGCGGGAACTCGCGCACCTGCAGGAAGAACTGGATGGCGAAGAGCTTCAGCTGCTCGCTGCTGAGCTTGCCGTCGGCGAGATCGAGCCACAGCGGGTGGCTGCCGAAGGTCCGCCGCGCCTGGATGCGTTCGACGAGATCGCGGATGAAGGCCTCGGGTGCCAGAACTGCGCTCATCTCCCCCTCCTTGTCACCCGCTCGTCACCGGCGCTGGCCGGCGCGGACGGCCCAGCATATCGTGTGAGAATGGCTTTCTCAAAGACTGACATGGGGCATTCTCGGGCGATCGACCTCGCGGCGTATCGCGCGGAGCTCCACGAGTGGCTCGCTGCGAACGACGAGCAGCTCGCGCCCCGGTTCGCGCCGCCCGGAACGCTCGACGAGCACATCGCGCAGATGCAACGCGTGAAGTCGATCCTGTTCGATGCGGGCTGGATGCAATTCGGCTGGCCGGAGCGCGTCGGCGGACGGGGCGGCTCACCGATGATGCGTACGGAGCTCGGCGCAGCGATCACCGCGCGCGGCCTCACGGACCCGGGCCTCTACTCGTTGATCGAGGTGCTCGCGCCCACGCTCATCGACTTCGCGCCGCCCGACCTCGCGGCCGAGGCGGTTCCCCGCCTGCTCTCGGGCGCCGAGATGTGGTGCCAGGGCTTCTCCGAGCCGGACACGGGGAGCGACCTGGCCTCCTTGCGCTGCCGCGCCGCGCCCGAGGGGGGTGACGCCCGGACTGCGTCGCGCTGGGTGATCCACGGTCAGAAGGTCTGGACGAGCCTGGCGCAGTACTCCGAACGCTGCGTGCTCCTCACGCGAACGGGACCGCTCGATTCGCGGCACCGCGGCATCACTGCGTTCTTCGTCGACATGGACACTCCGGGGATCACCGTCGCGCCGCTCGAGATGATCAACGGGGAGCGGGAGTTCGCGGAGGTGTTCTTCGACGACGTCGTGGTCCCCGCCAACCGGATGCTCGGCGAGCTGAATGGGGGCTGGGCCGTCGCCATGAGCATCCTGCCGTACGAGCGCTCCTCGTGCTTCTGGCACCGCATCGCATACCTCTACCGGCGGCTCCAGATGCTGGTCGAGGTCGCGCCGGACGACGACCGCGCTGCGGAGATCCTGGGCGACGCATTCCTGCAGCTCCATGCGCTCCGCGCCCGGTCCCGCGCCACGCAGCACCGGCTCGCCGGGGGAGCCACCCTCGGCGCGGAGACGTCGATCGACAAGGTGCTGGTGGCCACGGCCGAGCAGACGACGTACGAGGCCGTGCGCCGCCTGCTCGTCGGGGTCGTCGAGATGGACGACGGCGCGGCGGGCGAGACGTGGCGCGGGGAGTATCTGTACTCGCGCGCCTCGACGATCTACGGCGGCACCATCGAGGTGCAGCGCAACATCATCGCGCGCCGGCTCCTCGAGCTCGGGAGCGCCGAATGATCGATGCCGCCGAGCGCGCGCTGATGGAAGAGACCGTGCGCGCTGCGCTCGCGGGCGCCCGCGGGAGCGCAGCGATCGACGAGATCCTCGGCCAGCTCGGATGGCTGGACATGCTCGAGACCGAGCCGCCCGACGCGATCGACGTCGTGTTCAGCGCGCTCGGCGCCACCAACGGCGCCGCGACGGCGCTCGACGACGTGGTCGTGTCGGCGCTCGGTGGGAGGCCGCGCCCCGCTCTGGCCGTCCTCCTCCCGCGCTTTGCGTCCTGGGACCCGCCGGGAAGAATCCACGGGGAGGAGCTCCACGCGCGGGGCCTCGCGACGGGTCGCGCCGCCACCGCCAGCGAGCTGCTGGTGGTGTGCGGCAGCGGATCCGAGCCATGGGGCGTCACGATTCCGCTGAAGGTGGCCGAGGTGGACGCCGTGCGCGGGATCGATCCCGACGCCGGCTTTCATGCCATCCGCGTGGAGGGCAAGCCGGCGGCGGCCACCCGTCTCGGGCCCGCCGCCTGGCAATCGGCAGTCGCCCTCGGCCGGCGCGCGGTGGCGCACCAGATCGCCGGCGCGAGTCGAGCCATGCTGGCGCTCGCGCGCACCCACGCGCTGGAGCGCGTCCAGTTCGGCCGCCCGATCGCGCAGTTCCAGGCCGTGCGTCACCGACTCGCGGACGCGCTGGTGGCAGTGGAGGCGCTCGAGGCGACTCTCACCGCAGCGAGGGAGGAACCAAGCTCCGACACCGCGGCGCTCGCGAAGGCCGTCGCCGGGCGCACCGCGCGCACGGTGGCCGCACACTGCCAGCAGGTGCTCGCCGGGATCGGCTTCACCACGGGACATCCCTTCCACCGCTTCCTCAAGCGGACCCTCGCGCTCGAGGGCCTCTTCGGATCGGCCGACGAGATCGTTCTCGCGGTCGGACGGCAGCTCCTCGCGGCGCGCCGGGTTCCGACGCTCATCGAGCTGTGACGTCCCGGAGCGACGGAAGCCCGATCGACAGTCCACTCGAGCGGCCTCTACAGCAGGATCTTCGTTCCTCCGTCAGCGGCGGTCGGCGGCCTGCACGGCGCCCTTGGATTCGAACGGCGTCGAGAACGCAGTGGCCATCTGCTTCATGATGTCGCCGATCGTGGCGTAGCCCTTGGCGTAGTCCGAGGGCTGCTTGCCGCCGCCTCCCACGCGCGGGGTGAGGTCGACGCCCTTCGCCTGCGCGCGCAGGGCGCCGACGGTGCACTTCTCCTTCGGGATGTGCTTGAACGGGTCGTACTGGAAGTGCCGCGTGGTGTTGCGCCAGGTGATCTTGTCGATCTCGTCGTCGGGCACGCCGGCCAGCGAGGGCCACAGCGTCTCGGGCGCCTTCGGCCAGGTCGAATCGGAGTGCGGGTAGTCGCACTCCCAGGTGATGTTGTCGACGCCGATCAGGTCGCGGCTGCGCAGGCCAGCCGCGTCGTCGATGAAGCAGCAGATCACGTGCTCTCGGAACACGTCGCTCGGCTTCTTGCCGTCCGGGAATCCGTGCAACGTCCAGCGGTGATGGTGGCGGTGCACGTAGTCGATGCGCTCGAGGAAGTACGGGATCCAGCCGATTCCGCCTTCGGACAGCGCGATCTTGAGCGTCGGGAACTTGGAGAAGATCGGCGAGAAGACGAGCTCCGTGGCGCAGTTGAACAGCGAGATCGGCGTGCTCACGATCATGATCTCGACCGGAGCTCCCGGGTCCTCCAGCTTCATGCCCGTGCCGGAGCCGATGTGGATGCAGACGACCGTGCCCTCGTCGGAGCAGGCCTTCCAGAACGGATCCCAGTGCTCGCTGTGCAGGCTCGGATAGCCGCCGAGGCCGCCGGGGCTGTCGGCGAAGGTGATCGCGTGGCAGCCCTTCCGGGCGACGCGGCGCACCTCGCGGGCCATCTCGTCCGGATTCCAGACGGGCGGGATCGCCAGCGGGATGAAGCGGCCGGGGTGCTTGCCGCACCACTCGTCGATGTGCCAGTCGTTGTAGGCGCGCAGCATCGTGATGGCGAGCTCGGGATTGCCGGCCTTGGCCTGGCGGCCGAACAGCTCGCCGACGAAGCCCGGCACCGTCGGGAAGCAGAGCGAGCCGAGCACGCCGTTGGCGTTCATGTCGCCGATGCGCGCGTCGACGTCGTAGCAGCCGGGCCGGAGCTGCGAGAGCGCCGTCGGCTCCATTCCGTATTCCTCGGGGCGTCGGCCCGCCACGGCGTTCAGCCCGACGTTGGGGATCTGCTGGCCCTCGAACACCCAGACGTCGCTGCCGTCCTGCTTGTGGACCAGCCGCGGCGCGCGGTCCTTCCACTTCGCGTCGAGATGTCGCTGCCACATGTCGGGGGGCTCGCAGACGTGATCGTCGACGCTCACCAGGATCATGTCGTTCATCTGCATCGCCGCTCCTCCAAGATCAGCGCCGGGGAAGTCCCAGGACGCGCTGCGCGATGATGTTGCGTTGGATCTCGGAGGCGCCCGCCGAGATCGTGCCCGCGTACGTCATCAGGTAGTACTTCATCCACGGCATCGGTCCGTAGCTGTCATCGAAGATCCGGCCCCGGAAATCGACGTCGAGCGCGTCGACGCCCTGTACCTCGGTCGCGAAGCGCGCGGCGCGCTGGGCGATCTCCGAGCCGAAGAGCTTGAGGACGGAATGCTCGGGCGAGATCTGGCCGCGGGCGAACTTCGCGAAGCCGCGGTAGCCCATGAACCACATCGCCTGGGCGTCGACGTACAGGCCGGCCACGGTGTCGCGGAAGGTCGCGCTCTCGCCGATGCGCCGGCCGTCGCGCCCGCGCTCGCGTCCCAGCCGGAACAGCCGCTCGAGCGTGCCGTCGAGCCGCGCGGCGCTCGTCAGCCACATCATGCCGCGCTCGTGGGCCAGCGAGCCCGCCGAGATCGACCAGCCCTGGTGGAGCGGGCCGACCAGGTGGTCGCGCGGCACCACGACGCCGTCGAAGAACACCTCGTTGAAATCGACGTGATCGTGGTCGGTCAGCTCGGGCAGCGGCCTGATGCGGATTCCCGGGGCCTTCATGTCGATGATCAGGACGCTGATGCCGCGGTGCTTGGGGGCGTCGCGATCGGTGCGCACGAAACAGAAGCAGTGGTCGGCATGATGGGCGCCCGACGTCCAGATCTTCTGCCCGGTGACCACGAAGTGGTCGTCGCGCAGCTCGGCGCGCGTCGAAAGGCTCGCCAGGTCGCTGCCTGCGCCCGGCTCGCTCATCCCCAGACACCAGGAGATCTCGGCGCGGAGCGTCGGCAGCAGGTACCTCTCCTTCAGGAAGTCGCTGCCGTAGTCCAGGATCGAGGGCGCGATGATCCCCAGACCCTGGGGATTCGTGCTGCGCGTCGCCGGGATCTTCGCCATCTCCTCGTGGTAGACGAGCTGTTGGATCGGCGACGAGCTGCGGCCGCCCAGCTCGGGCGGCCAGCCGGGAACCAGCAGCCCGGCGTCGAACAGCTGACGCTGCCAGCGCCGCGACCAGCCGGTCAGGTGCGCGGAGCTGGTGACCGGCTCGGCGCGCATCTCCTCCAACGTCGGCTGGTTCTTCTCGAGCCAGGCGCGGAGATCGGTGCGAAACTTCTCGGTGTCAGAATCGTAGTGCAGCCGCATCTTCAGAGCTCCAGCAGGTCGGCGATGCGCTGGCGGTGCTGAGCCCCCGTGCCGAAGAGCGCCTCGAGCGTCTTGGCGCGCTTGACGAAGAGCTGCACGTCGCTCTCCCACGTGTAGCCCATGCCGCCGTGGATCTGGATGCCCTCCTTGCAAACGAGCCGCTGGCAGTCGCTCGCCGCGGCCTTCGCCATCGACGCGGCCAGGTTGCGCCGCGGGTCGTCCTCGGCCAGTGCCATCATCGCGAAGTAGGCGGTGGCCCGGGCCTTCTCGACCTGGACGAACATGTCGGCGCATTTGTGCTGGATGGCCTGGAAGGCGCCGATCGGCTGGTCGAACTGGCGGCGGTTCCTGGCGTGCTCGACCGTGATCTCCAGCAGGGTCTGGCAGGCGCCCACGCACTCGAGGGCGGCGGCGACCGTGGCGCGATCGATCGCCCTGCCGAGAGCGCGCGCGCTGGCGCCAGGGGCGCCGAGGACGCGCTCGGGCTCGACGCGCACGCCGTCGAACCGGAGATGGGCGAGCGGGCGGCTGGCGTCGAGGGCGACCACGCGCTCGGCCTTCGCGGCGCCCTGCGGGACCACGAACAGACCCACGCCGTCGCCGCCGTCGACGCGCGCGCAGACCGCGATCTCGTCGGCGCGATCGCCGTCGAGCACGTAGCGGCGCTCGCCATCGAGGATCCACGCCCTCCCGTCGCGGGTCGCGCGCAGCACGTCGTCCGGCGCACGCTCCGCCGCGCACCGATGGTCGATCGCGAGCGCGCCCGTGATCTCGCCAGCGCCCGCGGGCGCGGCGAAGCGCTCGCGCTGGTCGGGAGCGCCGGCCTCGCACACGAGCGGGAGGAACTGCGTCACCGTGGCCAGGAACGGGCCGGGCGCAATACGGCAGCCGTGCTGCTCGACCACGAGGCCGAGCGCGGTGAAGCCCAGCGCGAGGCCGCCCAGCGTCTCGGGCAGGTCGATCGCAGTCCAGCCGAGCTCGCGGGCGCACTGCCACGGCTGCTCGGGCGCGCTGCCGTTCTCCACGATGTCCCGCACCAGAGCAGTCGGGCATTCGCGGGCGAGCACGGACCGGACCGAGTCGACAAGCTCCTGCTGCTCCGGCGTGATCTCGAAGTCCATCTGCCTCTCCGGCTCAGCGGGTTGGTGGACGCGGTCGGATGCCCAGCATGGTTCGCGCGACCAGCAGGATCTCGCGCTTGAACTTCTCGAGCTCCGCCTCGTGCGAGGGATCGAAGGGCGCGTCGAGCGTCAGCCAGGGCAGCGCGGCGAAGTGGAACACCGTGGTCGCGCCCATGAGGCTGAGGAAGCGATGCGGATCGGTCTGCGGCTTCAGCTCGCCCGATGCCACGCCCTCCTCCACCAGCACCCGGAACCACTCGACGGGTGCCCGCCCCACGCGCAGGAGAGGCGAAGCTGCGCCCGGCTGCGCGCCCGCGGCTTCGCGCAGGATCAGGCGCGCGACGGTGGGACGTCGCGCCACGGTGTCGATCCAGCCCGTCAGCGACGCCTCGAGGCGCTCGGCCGCGTTGCCGGTCTTCGGCAGGGCGGCCATCGCGCCGTCGAAGACCGCATCGAGCACCGCGGCATAGAGCTCGTCCTTGTCGCCGAAGTGGTAGAAGATCGCGGCGCGCCGGATGCCCACCTCGGCCGCGATGTCCTCGAGTCGCGCGGCCTCGAAGCCGCGCTCGGCGAAGTGGCGCTCGGCGGCGGCGACGATCTCGGCGCGCGTCTTGAGGCCGCTGCTTCGGCGGCGCACGGGCACGGCGCTGGGAGCGGCCTTGCCGGACATGACGGTTGCTATTCTACTGGCACGCAAGTAAGTCGTTCAAGGGCCGTCGAGGGGGTGCGGCCCCCCCATCCCGTCCGCTCCCGCTCGCCCTCGACGCCGGCAACGAGGTCGTCTCCGGAGGCTCAGACCCTGACCGGAAGCCGCTCCCAGCCACGGACCGTGCTGGTATGCGCCCGCTTGGCGTGAGCGTGATCGATCTCCCAGTCGGGCCAGCGTTTCAGCACCTCATCGAGGGCCACACAGCCCTCGAGCCGCGCCAGACTCGCACCGATGCAGAAGTGAACTCCTGTGCCGAAGCTCAGGTGATGGGTGTCGCTGCGCCCCACGTCGAAGCGATCCGCATCTGGGTACCTTCGCGCGTCGCGGTTCGCGGACCCGTTGATGAGCAGGATCGCCGATCCCCCGGGCACGCGGGTCCCGTGGTGCTCGACGTCGCGAGTGACGTGGCGGGCCTGGACGGGCGACGGAGCCTCGAAGCGGAGGACCTCCTCGATCGTGTTCGCGATGAGACTCCGGTCGCGGACCACCCGCATTCGCTCGTCGGGGTGCTCGCCGAGCAGGTACCCGGTCCAGCCGATCAGGCGCGTCGTGGTCTCGTTTCCGGCCCCGGCCAGAAGCCCGACGTAACCGAGCAGCTCGTCGTCCCGCAGCCGACGTTCCCTGCCATCGTCGTCCTCGAAGGTCGTGTGGAGCAGCTCCGTCATGAGATCGTCCGTGGGGTGATTGCGACGCCAGGCGATGTACTCGGCGAACGCGTCTCGCCCCCATGCCAGACTGGTGTCGGTCGCCTTCGAGGGGGAGCCCGCGTCCGGCATCTCGCCGTCCTTCAGCTTCAGGCTCTCGTCGACGCCGTCGCGAATGGCTTCCTGATCTTCTTCGGGGATCCCGAGGAGCATGCCGATCACGCGCATCGGCATCTGGGAGCCCAGGTCGGCGACGAAGTCGAAGCCGCCGCTGCCCACCAACGGGTCGAGGCTTCTGACACAAAAGGAGCGGATCTGCGTCTCGATCGCCGACATCCGTCGCGGCGTGAACACGCGGCTCAGCAGCTTCCGATGCACATCGTGGAGCGGCGGGTCCTCGAAGATGAACACTCCCGCGGGCGGCTGCCAGCCGCTCCGGATGAGCTCCAGCAACGTCCCCTTCGCCGAGCTGTAGGTCTGCCAATCCTGGAGGCCGGCCTCGACGTCCTCGAACCGCGAGAGCGCCCAGAAGTCGTACTTGTCGTTCCGGTAGAGGGGCGCTGCGTCGCGCATCCGCCGCCAGACGAGATGGGGATCGGCATCGATCTCGAAGTCGTAGGGGTCGTAGTAGATCTCGCCGGCCATGGCCGCTCCTGGCAACGCTTCGTGTGAGGGCCGCCATTCTACTGGCACGCAAGTAAGTCGTTCAAGAGCGCCCGCGGGACCGTCCGCGCGCCCTGCCCCCAATCGAAGGCCGCGATCACCGCCTCGCACTGGAACCAGGACATGCTCTGGGACAGCGCGGTCGCGGAGCGGTACGACTGGAGCGGAGATGACAAGGGCGTTAGCTGGGTCTGGACGGACTCGGGAATCGGGACGACTGCGGCCATGTCCTCCTCGTGCTGGGGGGTCCCGGAGCGAACGAGCTCTCGCCCTCGGGATTGACGCAGGTGTTAGAAACGCGGTAGAGTTTTCTCCATGCTGCGCCGCTGCGAGTTCCCCGTGTTCGACGCCGACAACCACCTCTACGAGACCGAGGACGCGTTCACCCGCCATCTGCCGAAGCGCTACCAGCGGGCCATCGAGTACGTCCAGGTGCGCGGTCGGACCAAGATCGCGATCCGCGGAACGATCAGCGAGTACATCCCGAATCCGACGTTCGAGGTGGTGGCGCGCCCGGGTGCGCAGGAGGAGTATTTCCGCGTCGGCAACCCCTCGGGCAAGTCGTACCGCGAGCTGGTCGGCGAGCCGATGAAGTGCATCCCGGCGTTCCGCGAGCCGGGACCTCGCCTCGAGTTGATGGACGAGCAGGGCGTCGACCGCACCCTCATGTTCCCCACCCTGGCCAGCCTCCTCGAGGAGCGGATGCGGGACGATCCGGCGCTGATCCATGCCGTGATCCACTCGCTGAACGAGTGGCTGTACGAGACGTGGTCGTTCAACTACGAGGACCGGATCTTCACGACGCCGATCATCACGCTGTCGATCGTCGAGAAGGCCATCGAGGAGCTGGCATGGTGCGTCGAACGCGGCGCCAAGACGGTGCTCATTCGCCCCGCGCCGGTGCCGTGCTACGGCGGCTCGCGGTCCTTCGGATTTCCGGAGTTCGATCCCTTCTGGAAGGCCGTCGTCGATGCCGACGTTCTCGTATCGATGCACTCCTCGGACAGCGGCTACTCGCGCTATCAGAGCGACTGGACCGGCCCGCTCGAGATGCTGCCGTTCCAGCCGGACCCGTTTCGCTGGCTGACCATGGGCAAGCGTCCGATCGAGGACGCGATGGCCGCATTCGTGTGTCACGGAGTGTTCACGCGGTTCCCCGGCCTGCGGGTCGCCGTCATCGAGAACGGTGGGGACTGGGTCACGACCTTCCTCGAGCACCTCGAGGACGTGTATCGGAAGATGCCGGATCGGTTCGGCGAGGATCCGGTCGAGGCGTTCAAGCGCAACGCCTACATCAGCCCGTTCCACGAGGACAGGCTGGATCGGCTCATCGCGGCGATCGGCGCCGATCACGTGCTGTTCGGCTCGGACTATCCGCACCCCGAAGGTCTCGCGGAGCCGTGCAGCTACGTCGAGCACCTGCCGCCCGGTCTGCCCAACGAAAGCGTCGCCCGCATCATGGGCGGCAACCTGGCGCAGCTCATGCGTGTTCCGGTCTGAGGGATCGCGTCCCAAAATCGATCGAACGGGCCGCGGCCCAAGACGGAGTCACGTGGATCTGCAAGGTCGATCGGCAATGGTCACCGGCGGCGCCGGGGGCCTCGGTGCGGCCACGGTACGGCGGCTCGTGGAGCTCGGCGTCAAGGTCGCGATCTTCGACCGCGACGCGGAGCGGGCGAAGCCGCTCGCCGACGAGCTCGCCGGCCGTGCGGCGGTCGTGCGCGGCGACGTCACGAACGACGACGACGTCGCCGCTGCGATCGACTCCGCCCGTTCGCTCGGCGTCTTCTCCCTGGTGGTGAACGTCGCTGGCGGCGCAACCGGCGGCGGACGCACGGTCGGGCGCGACGGAAAGGCGCACGACAAGGGCACGTTCGTCGGCACGATGGAGATGAACGCGATCGGCACCTTCAACGTCACCCGCCTGGCCGCCGTCGCCATGGCGCGCAACGAGCCGGACGAACACGGTCAGCGCGGGGTCGTCGTGAACACGGCGTCGATCGCGGGCATGGAGGGCCAGACGGGCCAGGTGGCCTACGCGGCCGCGAAGGCCGCGATCCTCGGCATGACGCTCCCCCTGGCTCGGGACCTCGCGGCGCTCGGGATCCGGGTGTGCGCGATCGCCCCCGGCACGATGGGCACGCCGATCATGCTCAGCGTGCCCGAGGCGATGCGGAACCACCTCGTCGAGAGCATCGTGTTCCCGAAGCGGATGGGCCGTCCGGAGGAGTTCGCGCTCCTCGTCGAGTCGATCGCTCGCAATCCCTATCTCAACGGCGAGAACATCCGCCTCGACGGCGCGCTGCGCTTCCCGCCGAAGTAGCCGTGGCCTCGATCGGCGGTCTGCTCCGCTCGCTCGCGCTCGAGCCCACCGGTCGCGATACCTACCGCGCCGAGAACGCGGACGCCGGATCCGGCGTGGTCTTCGGCGGCCAGCTCCTCGGCCAGTCGATCGTCGCGGCGCTCGCGGGGCAGGACGGCAAGGCGGTGAAGACGGTGCACACGGTCTTCGCCCGCAGCGCATCCCCGGCCGCGCCGCTCGCGATCGCGGTCGATCGCATGCACGCCGGTCGCGCGTTCGCGAGCAGCACGGTGACGATCGGGCAAGGCGACCGCATGTGTACGCGATCCCTCGTCCTGCTGAGCACCGACGAGCCCGACTTCATCCGTCATGCCGATCCGCCGCCGCCAGTGCCGGGTCCCGACCGCTGCACGCCCGCGGGCCCCCACCTCGAGGGCTGGGAGATCCGGCTGGTCGGCGACGTGGACCTCGGCGATCCCGCGCTGGTCGGTCCCCCGGAGCTCGACGTGTGGACGCGGTTCGTCGGCGCCCCGGACGATCGCGCGCTCGACCAGGCCCTGCTCGCCTTCGCTACCGACGGCTTCCTGATCGGCACCGCGATGCGGCCACACGCGGGCGTCGGGCAGGCGCAGGCGCACCGCACGGTGTCGACCGCCGTCATCAGCCACACCCTGACGTTCCACGAGCCGTGCTCGGCCGGGGAGTGGGTCTTGCTCTCGCACCGGAGCTCGTACGCCGGGCGAGGCAGCTGCTACGGGCGGGCGAACGTGTTCCGCGCCGACGGGACGTTGGTGGCCGCCTTCGTCCAGGACGGGATGATCCGGCCGCTCCAGGCGCCGGGGAGCGGCCGCACACTTTGATCGAGAGGAACGGCTCGACCAGGCACGTGGGCCCGGGGTGAGGATGCGCCGTGGGGTTTCGAATCGCCGATCATCGAGATCCTCGCGGGAGCGAGCTAGGCAGGAGGAAGGGACCCTGGAGCGTTGCGGGCCCGTGGAGCGACGGTGACGGACGGCAGCGAGACCGTCGAGCCGGTTCGCAGGATCGCGTCGACGACGTCCACGAGGTCGCCGACGTCGATCAGCGAGCCGCTCATGAGGCCGCGCTGCAGCCAGAGAGGAACCAGCTCACCTACGAGAGCCGGATCCCATCCGGCGGCGATACCCGTCATCGAGTCTCCGGTTCCGCCGCCGCAGTCGCCCACGACCAGACGCGTGAAGCCGATCGTCGCATGCTCGGTGCGCCACGCCTCGACGAGCTTGTCGAGTGCGGCCTTGCTCACCACGTACGCGCCGAGCCCGGGCCACGGCGGCGTGAGCGATGCGCTCACGGACGAGAGGTACACGGCCCGGCCCGCACTGGCGGAGAGATGCGGGATCGCCGCCGCCGTCATCAGCGCGGCCCCGATCACGTTCGTGTCGAACACCCGCCGCCACGTGCCGGCGTCGATGTCCACGAGGCGCCCCAGGTGACCGATCGCCGGGGCGTAGACGAGAGCGTCGATCCCACCGAGCTCGGCGGCCGCGGCGGCGATCGCGGCCTGGCAGGACTTCGCGTCGGTGACGTCGCACTCGATCGCGAGCGCCCCGGAGCCGGCCTCGGAAGCCGCGCGCTCGAGCCGCTCGCGCCGCCGGGCCATGAGGGCCACCTGCACGCCGCGCTGGGCGAGCCCCGTTCCGATGCAGCGGCCCAGCCCGCTCGACGCGCCCACGACCACCGCTCGCACGTTTCGTGCCTCCAACCGTGACGCGAACGTTAGAGAAGGTGGCAGCGACACGCACTTGGTCGGCGGGGGCACGCCGGGGAAACACCGATCCGCATCCGCTTTGGTAACGTCTCTGTTAGATCTCGACCGCACGCCGGCGAGCCGGCGAAGGGAGCCTGTCGTGTCCGAATACCAGTTCGTGCTCTACGAGGCGTTGGACGAGGGACGCATCGTCCGGGTCATGCTGAACCGGCCCGAGGCCCGCAACGCCCAGAACCGCGGCCTCCTCGTCGAGCTGAACGACGCGCTCCTGCGGGCCGAGGCGGATGACGAGGTGCGGGTGGTGATCCTCGGCGGCATGGGACCGATGTTCTCTTCCGGCCACGACCTCGGTTCGAAAGTCTCGATGGAGGAGCTGATGCCCGGTCCGCGCCAGCACTCCACCCGGAAGATCAATGGCGGAACGCGCAAGGGGGCCGAGAGCCTGATGCTCCAGGAGTGGCACTACTACTTCGAGAACACCCGGCGCTGGCGCAACCTCCGCAAGATCACGATCGGGCAGGCGCACGGCGACGTCTTCGCCGCCGGTCTGATGCTGCTCTGGGCATGCGACCTCATCGTGTGCGACTCGGATACCCGCTTCGCCGACGTGGTCGGCACTCGCCTCGGCATGTGCGGGGTGGAGTACTTCGCCCACCCGTGGGAGCTCGGACCGCGCAAGGCCAAGGAGCTCATGCTGACGGGCGACGCCATCGACGCCGACGACGCTTTCGCGTGTGGAATGGTCAGCAAGGTGTTTCCCCCCGGCGAATTGGCCGACCGCACGCTCGCGTTCGCGCGGAGGATCGCGAAGCTGCCGACCATGTCTGCCCTGCTCATCAAGGAAGCCGTCAACCAATCCGTCGACAACATGGGCTTCTACAACGCGCTGAACGCCTGCTTCACGCTCCACGAGCTGAATCACTCCCATTGGGCGCAGGTGAACGACGACAAGTTCCCGGTCGCCAAGGAGGATGCGGGCATCCCCAACTGGCGAAGCGCCCCGCCGATCGTCCGCTCGGTCAAGGACAAGGTCAGGGCGGACGAGTAGACGCGGACCCGCTGCCAGGTTGAAGCCGAAGCCGAGGTGGTCGACATGGCATCTCGCCGACGGAGCTCCGCGAACGAACCGCGCGCAGCCAGCATCGACGCCCAGGCAGACCGCGGACCCGCAGACGTGCTTCGCCGAGCGCCGTTCGCCGACAATCCCCACGTCGGCGCGCGCGGACAACGGACCCAGCAGCGGATCCTCGACGCCGCTCTGGAGGTGTTCGGCGAGGGCTACGACCGCTGCAGCATCGACGCGATCGCGACGCGCGCCGGGTGCTCGCGCGCCGCGTTCTACCAGTATTTCTCGAGCAAGGAGGACGTCTTCCGCCATCTCACCGGCCAGGTGGCGCGGCAGCTCCGCGCCTCGACCGAGACGCTCGAGCCGCTCGTGGCAGGCGAAGCGGGTTGGCTCTCGCTGCGCGCGTGGGTCGCCCGCCATTCGGACATCTACCACCGCTACGAGCCGGTGTTCCATGCGTTCCAGGCGGCGTCGGAGAGCGACCACGCCGTCGCCACCGGGTCGGCACGCTGGAGCGCCCGGACCGTCTCGAGCATCCGTTCCAGGATCGTGAGCACCACGCTCCCGGCCCGCGAGCTCGATCCGGTGATCATGCAGCTTCTGGAGTGCGTCACCCGCACGCACGACGTGGCCCGCATCCTCCGATCGGCGGCCCCGGACCTCTACGGCGAGGACACCGTCGGCGACGCGCTGACGGACGTCCTCCATCGTTCCCTGTTCGGGCTCCAGGAGGACGTCAACGTGCGCCGGCGTCCGCGGCGGCGGCCTCGGCCCCTCCGCTTCGATCCGGCGATCCGCGACGCCTTCTCCCAGAGCGAGCCGCCGCCGGAGCTGACCGCGGCGGGTCGCAAGACGTGGGAAGCGCTGGTGGCGGCCGGCCGGAAGGTGTTCGTGGAGCGCGGCTATCCCGCGACGCACGTGAGCGACGTGGTGGAGGCGGCGGGCGTCTCGCGCGGAGCGTTCTACCGGTACTTCGAGAGCAAGGACCAGCTCGCCCGCGCACTCGCGATCCGCGCGATGCAGACCGTCTCCCGCGTCTTGATCGAGATCCCCGCGCTGGCGCCGAACGACGGCGCGTCCGGCAGGACGGCGCTCCGCCGGTGGCTGCGCCGCTACGACCTCGCCCAAGCCAATGAGGCCGCGATGCTCCGCGTGTGGGTCGACGCAGCGCTCCAGGACGCCACGCTGCGCGCCAACTCGGCGGCGGCCCTCGACTGGGGCAGGCGGGTCATGGCCTCGTTCCTCGAGCCGCGAGGCTTCGGCGACGTCGACACGGAGGGCCTCGTCATGGTCGCGCTGTTGAGCTCGTTCGGAGCGAGGGTCCGGACCCCGGCGGAAGTCGACGCCGCGGCGCACGTCATCGAGCAGGGCCTCCTCGGCATCCGTCGCCGCTGACGTTACGCGACGACTCCGCGCATCTTGAGATCGAGGATGGCTTCCTCGTTGAAGCCCAGCTCGCCGAGGATGGCGTCACCATGCTCGTTGAACTGGGGCGCTCGTCCGGGAATGGCAGCCTGCTCGTCGTACTGGACGGGCGCAGCGGCGAGCTTGAACGGCGCGCCGTCGGCCGTCTGGCAATCGACGACGTAGCCGTTGGCCACGGTCTGGGGGTCGACCGACGCCTCCAGCGTGTCCTGGACCATCGTCCACTGACCCGAAAAGGCCGCCAGACGCTCGCGCCACTCGGCCGCGCTGCGCTCGGAGAACGCGGCGGTGAGCAGCTGGGTGGCGACGGCGGCGTTCTTCATGAGGCTCGCGGCGTCGGCGAATCGCTCGTCCGTTGCGACCTCCGGCCGCCCGATCACCTCGCAGATGCCCGGCCAGTACTTCGCTCCCTGCAGGCAGCAGAACGAGAGGAAGCGCTCGTCCTTCGTCCGGTACGTCGCCACGAGCGGGTTGCCGATCGGTAGCCCCTTGGGCATCGGAGCCCACGGTCTCTGGAGCTGGAGCGAGAGGGCGAGCGCGGCGCCGTGCGACCAGAGGCCGGTGCCCAGCAGCGATACGTCCACGATCGTCGGCTTGCCGGTGCGCGCGCGGTGGAACAGCGCGCCCATGATTCCGCCGGCGATCGTCATCGCACCGATGGAGTCGCCGAACGCGGGGCCGGGAGGCGGCGGAACGCGATCGTCGCCGGGCTGCTTCATGCCGAGCGCGATGCCGGCGCGACACCAGTAGGCGAGCGAATCGTAGGAGCCCCGGTCGGCGTCGGGCCCACGCTCCCCATGGCCGGTGCCCCGCACGTAGATGATGGCGGGGTTGTGGGCGCGAAGGTGCTCCACGTCGATCTTGAGCTTGGAACGCACGCTCGGCAGCTTGTTCGTCAGGAACACGTCGCAGGTCGCCGCCAGCCGGTAGAGGATGCGGAGGCCGTCCTCGGAGTTGAGGTCGAGCGCCAGGCTCTTCTTCCCGCGGTTCGAGTGCTCCAGCAGCACGTGGACCTTGGAGCTCAGCATCGCGAGGCCGCTCGACGCCAGACCCCGCATCGCGTCGCCCCGCTCGACGTGCTCGATCTTGATCACCTCGGCTCCCCAGTCGGCCAGAAGCGCGGACGCGGCCGGCACGAAGGTGTGCTCGGCCACCTCGAGAATGCGGACACCCTGCATGACTGCGGTCATGGTCTTCCTCCAGCCGGCCTCGGGCCGCGCGCCGCCACGCGGATCCGGGTGTGCGGGTCCGATTCTACTGGCACGAAAGTAAGCTGAGCAAGCGCCAGCGGCTCTTCCGCAGCCCCAATACCCGAAGCCGCATGGGCCCTGCCTCACATCGCGTCCGCGGCGTCCTTGCCCAGCGCTTCCGGAGGTGTCCGGAACTCCCGGATCATCGCCTGGACCGTGTAGGAGGCGACGAGGCGTCCGGCCTGCGTGAACACCCGGCCCTCGCCCTGCGCGAGGCCGCGTCCCGCGTAGATCGCCGGGTTGGCGTAGAGGAGCCACCCGGTGACGTCGACCTCGTCGTGGAGCGCGATCGTCGTCGCCAGGATGCCCGTCGAGAGCGTCACGTGCGCCTGGGCCTCGCTGACGCCCTCGTGCGGGCGCATCGCGGCGGCGATCGTCCAGTGGGTCGTCGACTGGGCGAGGAGCGCGGCGTGGAGGTAGTCGTGCGCCGGGGCATCCCGGAAGCGCGCCCAGGTGAAGATCTCGGCGGGCCCCTTCTCCTTCTGCCGCCGATAGGCGTCGTCGACAGTGCGCAGCTCCCGGCCGGTCACTCCCAGGTCGAGCTGGGGACACGCGTCGGGCGGAGGCACGTCGGGCGGCTCGACCGCGCCGCGAATCGCGTCCGGCGCGCCGGCGTCGAGCAGGAGGATCCCGACGCTGCACAGCTTGCCGTCTTGCAGCGTTCGGGTCTGGAGCGTGGAGAAGCCGCGACCGCGCCGGAGGACCTCGACCGCGATCTCATGTGCGGCGTCGAAGCGCGCCGCCCGGCTGAAGATCATCGAGGCCGAGGTCACCCGCTGACGCGGCATCGTCTTCGCCGCCGCGACGATCGCCTCGCCGAGCAGCTGTCCGCCTTCGATCACGAGCCGCGCCTGCTTGTCCCGCAGCCGGGGGAGGAACCTGCCGAGCGGCGGATCCGGGTAGGGTGGTGCCGCGAACCGGCCCTCGACCACCGGCGTGACGTCCAGGAGGCGCAACAGGTCGGCGGCATCGCCCCAGGGCGGGAAGCGGTGGACGACCTCGTGACCGGGATCCGATGGGAACGCCTCCAACAGCTCCACCTCGAGGCGATCGCAGTAGAACGCGACGTACCCGGCCAGTCCGGCCACCTCCTCGAGCGGCGTACGGTAGGTCCAGACCACGTTCTCGAGCGGCGGATCCGAGGTCACGAGCGTCCAGTAGTCAGCGTGGCCCTTGAAGGGACAGGTCGTGTGGCGGTCGCTCGCCTGGAAGTGCTCCCAGGCCACGCAGGCCTCGGGGAAGTAGAGCTGCGCCGCATGGTCCGACTCCGCGACGATCAGGCAGGCGTCGCTCTCGGCGAGCACCCGGTCGCCGAGGCGGACGCGCCCCCTGCCCCGCCAGGGGACGAGATCGACCCGATATCCGGGGTAGCGATCCCATGCGGAAGCGACCGTCGTCATGCAACTCCCGCCATGGCCGCCAGGCCGTCGCGAGGTTCCCTGCTGTTTGCGGATCTCACGCTTCCCTGGACGTCGAGGGTCTGGAAATATCATATTTCGCTCGAGTCGAGCGTCACGGGAAGCAACGGAAGAGGACACGAAGGGATGGCCAAGCTGACTGCCGGGCTCCGGCTCAGGAGCGCCGTCTGCACGACGGAGGTCATGGTCGTGGCAGCCCGCGAGCCCGACCTCGAGCTCACCTGCGGCGGCGCGCCGCTCCTCGAGATGGGCGCCCCGAAGCCCTCCGGCGTCACGATCGCGGAGGGAGCGGCAGGGGGCACGCAGCTCGGAAAGCGCTACGTCGACGCGGCGGGGAGCCTCGAGCTGCTCTGCATCAAGCCGGGACAGGGCTCGCTCGCCGCGCGGGGCGAGCCGCTCCGCGTCAAGGGCGCCAAGCCCCTGCCCTCCTCCGACTGAGCCCGCGCGGCGGCAGCGCTCCGCTGCGCCGCGCCGTGCTCAGCCCGCGATCTCGTCCACGAGCCCCCACCGCAGCGCCGTCGCCGCGTCGATGCGGTTCCCCGAGAGCGCGAGCCAGGCGGTGCGCTGGCGCCCGATCCGACCCGGAAGGCTCGCCGTCCCGCCCGCCCCGGGCACGAGCCCCATCCCGACCTCGGGGAGCCGGAAGAACGCGTCGGCGCGCGCTCGCACGCGCCCGCAGAATGCGGGGAGCTCGCAGCCCGCGCCGACGCACGCGCCGTGCACCTCCGCGCGCGCCCGCTCGGCGCAGAGCGAGAGCAGCCGCGCAGGGCTGCGCGCCGAGCGCACCGCGTGGGCCGTCGCCGGGTCGGGGAAGCTGCCGAACTCGTCGAGGTCGCCGCCGCTGCAGAACGACGGGCCCTCTCCGTCGAGGACGATCTCCTCGATCGCGGGGTCGGCGAGAGCGAGCGCGAGCCCCTCCGCGAGCGCGTCGCGCATCTCCGACGAGAACGCATTGTGCTTGTGCGGCCGGTCGAGGGTGAGGCGAAGGTGCACGCCCTCGCGCCGCACGCGCACGGCCGGGCCGTCGCCCTGCGCGCGCCGCGCGGCGACGCCGCGGGCGGCGAGCCACGCCGCGAACTCCGGCCCCGACTGGAGCGTCGAGTAGGCGAGCGACTCGGCGATCAGGCGCTCGTGAAGGTCGAGCGCACGACCCAGCCGAAGGATCTGCACCAGCGTGGCGGCGGCGAGCGGGCAGCGCTCGGCGGCCGCGCGCACGGGCGCGAGATCGCTCTCGCGCTCGACGACGACGTCGAACGCGGGCGCGAGGAGCGATCCGGCGGGCGATGGCGCAGCGAGCGCGAGACCGACGGTGGGACAGGGAACACGCGCGAGCGTCGCCGCAGCAGCCTCGACCTCGGCCGTGGGCGCATCTGCCGCGAGGTCGACGAGGAGGATCCGAGCGCCCACGAGGGGCGAGTGCGCCTCGAGCGCCAGCGGCGAGCGGAGCGCTGCCAGCGCCTCGACGAGCGGGAGTGCCTCGGCGCCTATGACCTGCCCTCCGCAAGCTCCGCGCGGAGCACGCGGCGCAACAGCTTCCCGGTCTCGTTGTAGGGGAGCTCGCGCCGGAAGACGACCCGCGAGGGCACCCGCGACGAACGGAGCCGATCCCGCACCCACGCGCGGAGCTCGTCCTCCGAGGCCGAGACGCCTTCGACGAGCACCACCACCGCAGCGACGGCCTCGCCCCACTCGGTGTCCGCGACTCCGACCACCGCGCATCCAGCGACGCTCGGATGCTCCTGCAGCACGTCCTCGATCTCGCCCGGCGAGAGGTTCTCGCCGCCGCGCACGATCACGTCGTCGATGCGGCCCTGGAGGAAGAGGTAGCCGTCCTCGTCGAGGAAGCCGCCGTCGCGCGTCGCGAGCCAGCCGTCCGGGCCGAGCTGGCTCGCGCGCCCGAGGTACTCACCCGAGACCTGCGGTCCGCGCACGTGCACTTCGCCCGGTGCACCTCGCGGCAGCGGCTTCCCCTCCTCGTCACGCACCTCGATCTCGACTCCCGGGAGCGCCTGGCCGACCGATCCCAGGCGCCGACGCATGGCGGCGTCGCCGCTCGCCGCCGCCGTTCGATGCTGCTCGGGACCGAGGAGCGCGATCGTCGAGCTCGTCTCGGTGAGCCCGTAGGCGTTGGTGAAGTCCGCAGTCGGGAAGAGCGCGAGGGCTCGCTCGATCACGGCGAGGGGCATCTTGCCTCCGCCATAGGAGAGGCTGCGGAGGTGCGGGAGGTCGGGGTGCGAGCGTCCCGCGAGGGCGTCGACGATGCGAGCGAGCATCGTCGGCACGACGAAGGCGTGGGTCACGCGCTCCGCGCGTGCGGCCGCGAGCCACGCCTCGGGAGTGAAGCTCGGGAGCTGGACGATGCGCCGCCCGGCATAGACCGAGCTCAGGATCGCGGCGACGCCCGCCACGTGGTAGGGCGGCACCGAGACGAGCGCCGCCTCGTCCTCACCCGCGCTCGCGAACTCGACGGACCCGAGCACGTAGGAGACGAGGTGACGATGGCGGAGGACGGCCGCCTTCGGCGCGCCGGTGGTGCCGCTCGTGAAGAGGAGCACCGCGATGCCCTCGGGATCGTCTGGCGAGGAGGGGGCGTCGCACGCCGCGCGGGCGCGCTCGAGGAAGGCGTCGCGCGCAACGACGGATGCGCCCGCGCGCGCGGAGAAGGACGAGACGCGCTCGGGATCGGTCACGAGCGTCGCGGGTGCGATCCGATCGAGGAGGGCGTCGACCTCGCCTCCCGAGAGCCGGTAGTTGAGCGGCACGTACGGGAGCCCCGCGCGCGCCGCGGCGAAGAGCGCAACCGGCGCAGCGAGACTGGAGACGTCGAGGAGCGCGAGGTGCGCCGCGCCGCTCGATCGGAGCCCGTGGGCGGCCGCTCCCGCAGCGGCGAAGAGCTCCTCGTAGCGAAGCGTCTCGCCGTCGCACTGCACCGCGACCCGATCGCCGTGCGCCGCGGCGGCCATTTCGAGGAGCATCGTGAGATTCATGCTCGGGAGTCTCGCGCAGCGGCTGCTTCGATCGCGTACCAGTCGTAGACCCGAAGTCCGCTGGTTCGGCGACGGTGTCTCGCGGGAATGTCATACTCCGCGGCCCGGCTCGCAAGAGGAAGGCGATCCGCATGCACGCCGCCGCCTACGCCGAGACCCTTCTGGCCGCGCTTCCGACGGTCGGCGCAAAGCCTCCGGCGCCACGCCTGGAGCATCCGGCGCTCGCGTGGGCGCGCTCGGGAGCGATGACGCTCACGGGGCGCGCGGACGAGCCGCCGCGACTTGCGCCCGCGCCGCTCGCCACCTGTGCATCGGCCGCGCTCGACGCGCTCCGCGCGCTCGCGCCGAAGTCGCGCCTCGCCACCGAGGCTGCGGGCGACCGGGCGTCGCCGCTCGATGGCGGTGCGCTTCTCGGCGAGCGCGCAGCGCATCGCGGACTCGTCCGCCGCGGCGCGATCTCTCCAGGCGGAAGCTGCCGCCTGCTGCGCGCGGCCGACGGCTGGATCGCGGTGAGCCTTCCGCGCGAGGACGATCGCGCGCTGATTCCCGCGTGGCTCGGCGACGGCGAGGGCACGGCGTCCAGCTCCGAGCTCTGGGCCCTGATCGCATCGCGCGTCGCGGAGCGGCACGCTGCGGAGGTCGTCGCGCGCGCGCGCCTCCTCGGCCTCGCCGTGGCCGAGGCGACGGGTGCAGCTGCCCCCGTCGCGCCGCCCTGGCTGCGCGTCGCCGCGCGCGGCGGGCGTCGTCCCGCCTCGGGCAGCCGCGCCGCGCCGCTCGTCCTCGACCTCTCGGCGCTCTGGGCGGGACCGCTCTGCGGCCGCCTCCTCGCCCTCGCCGGGGCGCGCGTGGTGAAGGTCGAGAGCGTGGAGCGCCCCGATGGCGCGCGCTCCGGGCCGCCCGGCTTCTACGCAGCCCTGAACGCCGACAAGGAGAGCGTCGCGCTCGACCTGCGCGCACCGCAGGGCGTCGGGCGCCTTCGCAGCCTCCTCGAGCGCGCGGACGCGGTGATCGAGAGCTCGCGCCCGCGCGCCCTGGCCCAGCTCGGGATCGATGCCGAGGCGCACGCCCGCGAGGGGCTCGTGTGGGTGAGCATCACCGGCTACGGGCGCGCTGAGCCCGCGGGCCACTGGATCGCCTACGGCGACGACGCAGCGGCCGCCTCGGGGCTCGCCGCCGCCACGGGTGATCCGGACGCGCCGCTCTTCTGCGGCGACGCCGTCGCCGATCCCCTCACGGGCCTACATGCAGCCGTGTCGGCGCTCGCTCACCTGCGCGCGGGCGAAGGTGCGCTCCTCGAGCTCGCGCTGCGCGACGTGACCGCGCACTGCCTGGGCCTCGGAGCCGGGCGCGACGGCGCGTCCGTCGAGGCGCGTGGCGGGCGTTGGGCGGTCGTCGCCGGCCGCGCGTGCGCCCGTGTGGCGCCCGCGCGCGCAGCGCTTCCCGCCGGTCGCGGCCGGCCCCTCGGCGCCGACACCAGCGCCCTCTTCGGGGAACTCGGCATCCGGTGCTGATCCGGCGGGCGGAGATCGAGGGCTGCGTTCGCGACGTCCGCGTCGCCGAGGGAGGGATCGAGGCGATCGCCGAGCACATCGCGCCGCGCGTCGGCGAGGCCGCGATCGAAGCCGAAGGAGGCGCGCTCCTCCCCGGGCTGCACGACCACCACGTCCATCTCCTCGCGCTCGCGGCCGCGCTCGCGTCCGTCGCTTGCGGCCCGCCCGGCGTCCCGGATCGCGCCGCGCTCGCCCGCGCGCTCCGCGCTGCGAACGGGGAGTTCCTGCGCGGCGTCGGCTACCACGAGTCGGTCGCCGGTCCGCTGGATCGCGCCGGCCTCGACGCGCTGGTCTCCGACCGGCCCGTCCGCGTCCAACACCGGAGCGGAGCGCTCTGGATCCTGAACTCACGCGCGATCGACCGCCTCGGGCTCGACCGCGGCGCCGACGCGCCGGGAGTCGAACGGGACGCCGCGGGGCGCGCCACGGGCCGTCTCTTCCGGCTCGACGCCTGGTTGCGCGCCCGCCTCGCGCCGGCCGCGCCCCCCGATCTCGCGCCCGTCGGACGCCTGCTCGCACGCTTCGGGGTCACCGGCGTCACCGATGCGACGGCCGACACCGACGCCGGCGCCCTCGCGCTCCTCGAGGCCGCGGGCGCTTCGGGGGCGCTCCCCCAACGGCTCGCAGTGATGGGCGGCCGCGCGCTTCCCACACCGACGCATCCCGAGGTCACGCGCGCGCAGGTGAAGCTCATCCTCGACGACGGCGCACTTCCGAGCTTCGAGGCGCTCCGCGCAGCGATCGTCGACGCGCACGTGCGGGCGAGGGGCGTGGCGATCCACTGCGTCGGGCGCGCGGAGCTGGTGCTCGCCGCGCGCGCGCTCGCCGACGCGGGACCGCGCGCGGACGATCGCCTCGAGCATGCGGCGGTCGCGCCGCCCGAGCTGGTCGCGCTGGTCGCGAAGGCCGGCGCCGCGGTCGTGACGCAGCCCCACTTCCTCGCGGAGCGTGGCGACGACTACCTGCGCGAGGCCGAGACGGACGACCTGCCCTGGCTCTACCGCGGGCGCGCCTGGCTCGAGGCCGGCGTGCGCCTCGCCGGCGGCACCGATGCGCCATTCGGCGCGCCGGACCCCTGGTGCGCGATCCGCGCCTCGGTCACGCGCCGCACGCGCGCCGGCGTGACGCTGGGCGAGGGCGAGCGGCTTGCGCCCGAGCTCGCGCTCGCCCTCTTCCTCGGACCGCTCGACGACCCGGGCGGGCCGCCGCGCCGTGTCGTCGTCGGCGCGCCGGCAGACCTCTGCCTCCTGGACCGCTCGTGGCGCAGCGCGCGAGAGGAGCCTTCGAGCGCGTACGTGCGTGCGACGTTGCGCGCCGGGCGGCTCGTGCACGAGGCCTGAGGGTAGGGACCAGCAGTGACGACCCCTGCAGCGATCGGGAGTCCCGTGTCACTGCGCGGCCGCGGGGTCCCGCGCGGGGTCAGGCCCGCGTCGGACGGAACGCGTCGACGAGCTGCTTGCAGTAGCGCACGACTGCGCCGACCTTGTGCGGCGCCGTCTGGCCCAGGCGCACGATCACCAGGTCGAGCCGCGGGACGATGACGATGCGCTGACCCCACGCCCCGTCGCACTGGAACGTGCCGAGGCTGCCCGGGATCGTCCAGAAGTGCGCGCCGTAGAGACCCTCCGACTGCGGCGTGGGCGTGCGGCTGTAGTCCACCCACCCCTCGGGCAGGATGCGGCGGCCGTCCCAGGTTCCGTCGCGCAGGTACAGCGTGCCGAAGCGCGCGAAGTCGCGGGCGCTGCAGTAGAGGTGGCTCGAGCCGATGAAGTGGCCGGCTTCGTCGAAACGGGGCGCCGCGGTCGTCATGCCGAGCGGCTCGAAGAGCTCGCGCCTCATGAACGCCAGCGTCTCGTCGCGCCCTCCGCCGAGGGTCTCGCTCACGAGTCGCGAGAGGAGGTTGCTCGCGCCGCTGTTGTAGTTCCAGCGCGCCTCCGGCTCCGCCAGGTACGGCAGCGTGGCGGCGAAGCCGGCGACATCACGCTTGCCCGCGCCGAAGAGCATCGGGATGACGTCGGACTCCTCTTCGGGGTAGTAGCGCACCGAGCCGCCGCCCAGATGCTCGGCTTCGCGGAAGCGCAGCCCGTCCACCATGCGCAGCATCTGGTCGATCGTGATGCGGCGGCGCGGGTCGGCTGCGCCCCACTCCTCGACGGGAATCGGCTGCGAGACCTCGAGCCTGCCCTGCCGCACGAGAATGCCCACCAGCGCGTTCGTGACGCTCTTCGCGATCGACCAGGACAGGAAGGTGTCGTCGGGCCCGACGCCGTCCGCGTAGCGCTCGGCCACGACCGCGCCGCGCTGCGCGATGAACACCGCATGGGTTCGCTCGAGGTCGTCGGGCTCGGGTCGGCTGAACGCGTGGTCGAGCAGCGCGTGCAGCGCCGCGCGATCGACGCGCGGGTCGAGCTCCGCGGTCGGCCACTCCGTCGTCGGCCAGGGCACTCCCTGGGGCTGGCGCGGGAGCGGGACGAGATTGGCGCCGGGACTCGCCGGACGGGACATGCACGCGAGCATAGCGCCCCACGACCGTCGTCCTCCGCGCTGGCGGTTGCCTCTGATCTGGGTGGCCAGCTGACTCTCGCGCGCGTCCGGTCGCGCGCCTCACTGCGGTGTAGGGGGCGCCGCGGGAGGCTTGCTCTTCGTCTGCTTCTCGCCGGTGAGGACGGTGAAGTCCGTCGCAGGGACGGTGGTCGTGGAGGCCGTGGACGCCGGCTGCGTGACGACCATCGTCGTGCCGGGGCCGACCACGGTCGCTGCCTGGCGCAGGAATTCGGGCGGTGCCTGGATCACGGCCAGGAGCTGGTCGGCGGAGACCGTGGTTTCCTTCTCTCCGGAGACCATCAGCCAGCGGGGAACGGGCTCGCCGGTGGCCGGGGAGACGGGATCCTCTGCGGACGGCTCGAGCCTGGTCAGGACGTGCAGGGTGATCTTCCGGTTCGGGTCGTCCAGGGTGAACGGCGCGTGGCCGATCTCGACGCCGGCGCGGAAGACGCGGATGCGCCGATCCTCGTTGGTGACGAGGATGGTGACCGGACCTTCCGGCGCCGCCTCCGGCTGCCAGGCGATGTCGCCCGTGCGCGGCAGCTCACGGGCCGGTGCGCCCCGGGCGTCCACCGGCGCGACCAGCCCCGGGTGCGCAACCGTGCTGGGGAACTCCTTTTCGTCGGACACGATGACCGTCAGACCGGTCTTCGTCTCGCCGTACAACAGCTGGGCGAACTCATAGGGCATGCGCACACAGCCATGGGACGCCGGATAGCCGGGCAGCCGACCCGCATGGAGCGCGACACCGGACCACGTGAGCCGCTGCATGTAGGGCATGGGAGCGTTGTTGTAGATGTTCGAGTAGTGATCCTCGTGCTTCTGCAGGATCGTGAAGACGCCGGTGGGCGTCTCGTGGCCCTTCTTGCCGGTGGATACCGTGGACGCGCCGATCAGCACGCCGTTCCGGTACACGAAGGCCCGCTGCTCCGGCAGGGACACGACGAGCACGACGGGGCCCCGCGGCGACAGCTCCGGGTGCCAGACGTACTCGCCCGGCTTCAGCTTCGCCGGCACGATCGTCTTCCGGGTGCCGAGCGTGGAGGTGTGCTTGGGCGGCGCCTTGCCTGCGGCGACAGGGCCAGGCAGGGTGAGCAGGACGGTCAGGCAGGCGAGGACCGCAGAGGGCGTCTTCATCCCCCAATCATAAGAGAGGATCGACACCCGTCCCTTCTCCCCGGGACCCCCTCAAGCGATGTGCTGTTCGCTCCGAAGCGGGAGGTCATGCCTGGCATCAAGGGAACCGCAATCGAGCCCCTCGTCGCTGACGTCAACCGGCTCGTCCAGGAGGGCGGCATCTCGCGCGACGTGCTCGAGGCCCGGCTCACCCGCGAGGACCTCGAGATCCTGGACCAGAAGATCCTCGCGGCGCTCTGGTACCCGCTCGCGACCTACGAGCGCCTCACGCAGGTCATGCTCGAGGTCGAGGGGCGCGGCGACCTCGGGTACGTGGTCGAGCGCGGGAGGAAGGCGGCGGAACGGCTGCGCGCCTCGGGGATCTACGCGCAGCTCGGGCGCTCGCGCCGGGAGCTCGGCGACCGCATCGGCCGCGTCATGGTCACGCTCGGGCCGGCGATGTACCAGGACTCGCAGTGGAGCTTCCTGCCCGAGCCTCCCGGGAGCTCGACCCTCTACCGGATCGAGGCGACCGTGTCGGCGGGGTTCCCCGAGGTCGGCCGCTACGCCGCACAGGGCTTCATCGAGCACCTCGCGAACCTCGACGCGGAGTCTCCGGTACGGATTCGGAGCGAGCGCGTGTCGCCCACCCTCCTGGCGTTCCTCGCCGACGCGCCCTGAGCCCGGACCCGACGTCCGGCGAGCGAGCTTCACGCACCGATCGCATCGAGCTCCGCGATCGCGACCTCGCGCCCTTCGGCGGCGCTGCGTCCGACGGCCAGCGCGAACGCGAGCGTGTGTCGTGCGCTCACACCGTCCTGCGGCGCCGCGCGTCCTTCGAGCAGCGAGTCGACGAAGTCGTGGGCGCCGAGACGGAACGACTCGGCCCAGTCCGTCGCGAGATCGTGGAATGCGCGCGTCTCGCCGTCGCGGTAGAGCACCACCGAGGGCTCGTCGAGGAGCTGCCCGGTGCAGCGATTCACCCAGATCACGCCTTCGCTGCCGTGGATCTCCATCCGGTCGTCGCTCACGTAGTACTTCGAGCGTACGCGCATGCCGAGGGAAGCGATCACCTCCCAGGACCCGAAGCGCGGCACGGCGCCAGCGTACTTCCACGAGATGAGCGCGGGGCCGTCGTACCGCGCGCCACCCGGAAGCTCGATCCAATGGATGAAGGCGTGCACGCGCTCGACCTCGACGGGCATGAAGAAGCGCGCCATGTGGTAGCAGTGGTAGCCGTGATCGAAGGTGGTCGGGCCGCCGCCGCAGCGCGTCGGGTCGATGCGCCAGGCCATGCTGCGTGGCGCGACCGTCCAGCCGTCCCCGAGACGACCCGCTGCAGTCTTGATCCGAACGGAGAGCGGCTCGCCGATGGCGCCGGCGTCGACCAGCTCCTTCGCCTTCCGGTGGGGCGGGTAGTACATGAAGTTCTCGAAGACCCGGAAGGGCCGGGCCGTCCGCCGGGCCGCCGTGACGACGGCGTCCAGCTCCGCAAGCGACAGGGTCGGCGGCTTCTGGAGCGAGACCGCCTTGCCGGCCTCCAGCGCCGCGATCGCGTGGCCGGCGTGGAGATGGTGCGGCGTCAGGATCTCGACGGCATCGAGCTCGGGGTCCTGGAGAAAGCGCGTCAGGTCCGTGTATGCCCGCCGCGCACCCCACTCGTCCGCTCGGCGCCGGGCCTGATCCTCGTCCACGTCGCAGACGGACACGATCTCGGCCCGCGGGTGGTCCCGGTATCCGAGGACCTGGAGGTCCGCGATGCGGCCGCAGCCCAGGATCCCGACCCGCACGCGCTCCATTTCGCTCCTCCCATCGCGCGCGATGCTCGTGCGCCCCGAGCGCGGTGTCGAGTGGGGCGAAGGAGCCGGCCGATCGAGGCGAAGCCGCGGCGCACAGGCAGCGCCTTCCCGAGGACGGTCCGCCGATCGGATCGCGTAGAATCGGGGCGTGAAGCTCGGCATCGCGCTGCGCACGATGGGTCCCCAATCCACGCGCGAGACGCTGCTCGGGTGCGCGCGCGCCGCAGAGGACGCCGGGCTCGACGAGCTCTACGTCCCCGACCACATCGCGATCCCGCCCGACGATGCCGAGGGCTCCGGCGGCCGATACCTGGACCCGCTCACGGCGCTCGCCTGGCTGGCCGCGGGAACGCGGCGCATCGGGCTCGCGACGGGGGTCCTGATCCTCCCGTATCGCGCTGCGCTGCCCACCGCCAAGGCGATCGCCACGGTTCAGGAGCTGTCCGCCCGTCGCTTGACAGTGCTCGGTGTCGGCGCGGGCTGGATGGACGCCGAGTTCCGCGCCCTCGGGGTCGACAAGCGCCGGCGTGGCGCGCTGACCGACGAGACGCTCGCCTTCCTCGGGCGCGCCTTCGCCCACGACGTCAACGAAGCGAACGGGCAGCGCTTCCTCTTCCTGCCCCGTCCCCCGCGACCCGCGCTGCTGGTGGGCGGCGCGCCGCCCCACGCGCTCGTGCGCGCTGCACGGCTTGCGGATGGATGGATGCCGATCGGGACGAAGCCAGCGGATCTCGCGCCGCACGCCGCGCGCCTGCGCGAGCTCTTCGCTGCCGCCGGCAAGCCGGCGCCCGAGATCGCGGTGATGACGAGCTTCCCGCTCGAAGATCCCGACCGTGCCGGGGAGCTCGCGCGGGCGTATCTCGAGGCGGGCGCGACGCGGCTCGTCCACGGCGGCCGCTACGAAGACACCGTCGAGTTCACGCGCAGTGCACGCACGATCGAGAGTCGGATCCGGCCCGCGCTGGCTTAGGCTCGATGGACGGGCCGCCGGTCGGCTCTCATCGCCAGAAGGCGTCGAGCAGGTGCTCGACCACCGCGCCCCCGAGCCAGGACCCGAGCCCGATCAGGACGACCAAGACGAACCGCGCGACCTGGGGCGCGTCGAGCGGCCACTCCGCAACGGAGGCGATCCGCTGTTCGTAGCCGAGCAGTCCGGGCATCCGCGCGGGCGAACGGCTCGAGCGCGTACGGTCGGAGCAGGTCCACGGTTCCGAGCCGCGCCTCCATGCGCGAGAAGAGCTCGTTCGTGCGGAGGGTCTGCACCGCGATCCGGCCGAGGATCGAGAACAGGAGCGCGTTGGACGCGAGCGCCCAGACCATGTCGTGGCTCCAGGGCTCGTCACTGAACAGGTACGGCAGGCTGGGGCTTCGACTCGAGACGACGAGCAGACCGATCGGAATGGCCACGAGAGCGCCGATCCAGCTGCGCGACCGGCGACCGGAGTCCTCCGCCTCGCGCAGGAGCGCCGCGCGCTCCTCCGCAGGGCACTGCAGCAATGGGGCGACGTCCTGGACGTCGCGCACGATCGCTCGGCGGCCGTAGGCGTGGCTCCCCACCACGAAGCCCGTGATGACGATCACCGTCCACGCGATGCGTGGCCCGAGCATCTCGGGAGAGAGGAACGAGTGATCGGCCACGTAGCCGAGATGACCGAACGCCCGCTCCTACGCCGCATAGAGGGCGAAGTACGCTCCCGACACTGCGCAGCCGAGGGCGAGCGCACCCGTCGGACTCGCGCTGAGCCGTGAGAGGGAGACGCGCGCCACGGCGCTAGCCTACCAACCCGGATGGGACGCGCCGCGCGCCTGCGTACACGCGCGAACGAGAGGTCTGGAATGAGCGCTCCGAGCCGCCCCGGATCTGCGCACCTCGCGATGCGGCCCCAGGGCATTGCGGGCCGTCTCTTCGGCGTCGTCATGGAGAGACTCAACGCCCCTGCGTACCGCCTCGCGCTCGACATGATCGCGCCCTTCCCCACCGACGCGATCCTCGAGATCGGATTCGGCACCGGACGCCTGATCGAGCTGCTCCTCGCGCGGGCTCCCGACGGTCGCGTCGCAGGCGTGGATCCCACGCCGACGATGCTGGACGTGGCGCGCGGTCGCCGTGCCGTGCGTGCCGCTGGTGCGCGCGTGGACCTGCGTCTCGGCGACGCGAGCCGTCTGCCCTGGCCCGACGCGAGCTTCGACGCGGTCGCCGCGCTGCACTGCTTTCAGTTCTGGACCGATCCGCTCGCGAGCGCGCGCGAGATCGGGCGCGTGCTGCGTCCGAACGGGCGCCTCGTGCTGATCCTCCGCACGCATTCCCGCGATCACGCTCCCGCATGGTTGCCGAACCCGATCAGTCGCACCGCGAACGAAGTCGAGGGGGCGCGCGCGTGTCTGGTCGCGGCCGGCCTTCTCGTCGCGGGCGCTGACGCGTGGCCGCCCGCCGCCGTGCTGGCGACCAGGCCGGCTGCGTGACCCGTCCGGCGGCGGCTGGCATCTGCCTTCGACGGGAGGGAGCGCTGCGGGTCAGAGCATCCGTGAGACGCCGAGCTGGCGGAGCATGGACCGCTTCTTCTGATGATGTCCCTGCATCCGGAGCACCACGTCGCTGAGGAAGCGCACGGCCTCCACGACGTGCGGTCCCTTGTTGAGCATCACGCACTCCGCGCTTCCGCCCATCGCGGCATCCGTCACCTCTGCGCGCGACGGCATCCCCTTCTTCGCGAGGCTCTCGAGCACCTGCGTCGCCCAGATCACGGGCACGTGGGCCGCCTCGCACAGCCACAGGATCTCCTCCTGCACCTCCGCCAGGCGGGAGAACCCCATCTCCACGCCGAGGTCGCCGCGCGCCACCATCACGCCCACCCGCGCGCTCCGGAGCGCGGCGAGCAGGAGGCGCGGCAGCTGGTCGAAGGCGCGCCGCGTCTCGATCTTCAGCACGATCCCCAGCTCCGCTCCGCCGCGGCGGTCGAGCTCGCCGAGCAACGCCTCCACGTCGCCTGCACGCCGGAGGAACGACAGCCCGACGAGATCCGCGTGGGCCACCACGAAGTCCAGGTCTCGCTGGTCCTTGTCCGTGAGCGCCGAGAGGTGGAAGTCGGTGTCCGGGAGATTGATGCCACGGTCGCCGCGCAGCTTCGCCTTGCCGGACCGGGCGTAGGTGATCTCGACCGTGAGTCGGCCGGCCCGGAGGTCGCGCACGATGCCGCCGACCTTCCCGTCGTCGAAGTAGACCCGCTGCCCCACGCGCACGTCCCGGAAGACCTCGGGCAGCGTGCAGCCGATGCTCGCCGGGTGGGCGACGCGACCGGCATCGTCGAGGACGGCCGGCCGACCCAGCTCGGTGTCCGGGCCGAGGACCAGGGTGTCGCCGACGACGAGGCGGATCGCCTGCTCGATGGGCGGCAGCTCCCCGGCCGTGCCGGCCCCCACCTTCTCCCCGGCCCGGTGCAGGGCGAGCGGCGTCCCCGAGCCGACGTAGGCGGTGCGGTCCGCCTCGGCCAGGTAGCCGTCTTCTCCCTTCGCAACGATCGTGAGCGCGCGGCGCCGTCCGCGCACGTCGTCGAAGCGCAGCTCGTCACGCAGCCGCAGGCGCTCGAGCAACTCCGCGTCGACGGGCAGCGTGGGAGGCTCGGAGCCCGCGGGCGCCGCCGTCCGTGCGATTCGTACCCGAGCCGGCTGGAGGATCCGACCGGCGTCGTCGCGCAGCGGCCAGTAGTGGAGGACGCCCGGGCCCGGCTCGACGGAGCCCGTGCGCAGCTTCGGGCCCGCGAGGTCGCACAGGACGCGGCATGGCCGGCTGACCGAGCGCTCGGCGTCGCGCAGGTGCGCAATCATGCGCGCCCAGACGCCGGCGTCGTCGTGCGCACAGTTGATGCGCATCACGTCCATGCCGGCGATCAGCAGCTCGCGCACGAGGTGGGGATCCGCTGCCGCCTCGCTCGGCATCGTCACCATCACGCGCACCGCTCGGTCCTTCGGAGACGAACCCAGGAGCTGCTCCGTCCGGTGCGAGACGAGCTCCTCGCCCTCGCGGAACCCGATCGGCGGCTCGGGCTCGACGCGCGGCTCGAGCGCGCGGCCGCCGAGCCGCCGGAGCGCAACGATCACGGCGTCGAGCGACGCGAGCGCGTGCGGCTCGAGCCGGCCGAGCGAGCTCAGCCCGAGCTCTGCCAGCTCGCCCTGAAGATCGCGGATGTCCTGCTGCCGGACGGCGAGGTAGTGCAGCAGATTCCGCGCGCTCGCCCTGTGCTCGGGGCGCACGAGCGCAAGCTCCCGTGCGTGGGTCGCCTCGAGCGCGAGCCCCCTCGCGCGGAGCTCCTCGAGCTCGGTCAGCAGCGCTTCAGCCGTCCGCGCCATGTGTTGCATGTCGGGCGAAACCTCCTCCGGATCGCCTGGCGCCACGGCTAGCGTTGCAGGGACCACGGGTACAAGACGATCCGATCGATGCGCGCGGTTCGCGCCGCCTCGTCGTCGGGGGACGCCCGGCGCTCGAACGCGCAGCAGGGTTCCCCCGACCCCCGCGATCGCGAGCACGCTCAAGAGCGCAAGCGCCCAGGGGGCGCGGCGCGTGCGCTTCCGCATGCGAGCTCCCACCTACGCCCGCTGAGTCGAGACAGCCAGGGCGTCCGGGCGCGAACCTAACAGCCGAGCCTGCGCCCGCACGTCGTCGGGCCGATGAGACGGTGACGATTCGGGGGCAATTGGAGGTCGGCGAGGTGGGCACCGTTCCACCCGCGCGCGTGCCATCCCCGCCGTCATGGACGCGATCGCGCTCGAGCGCGGTCTCCGCGTCTTCCTGAAGCCTCAGCTCGACGGACGCCGAGCTGCGGGCGTTCGCCGAACGGCGTCGCGACGAGCAGGCCGCGGAGGAACGTGATCCGCGTGGAGCGCAGCATCGCCCACGGCGGTGTCGCTCTCGCTAGCCGCGAAGTCGCCGCTCGAGCTGGTGGAGCTCGTGCGAGAGCTCGGCGGGGAGCTTCACGCCAAACTGCTCGTAGTACTCGCGGATGAGCGGGATCTCGCGGAGCCAGCCCTCGGCGTCCACGTGCAGCAGCGCATGCAGGTCCGCGTCGTCGATCGCGAGGCCCGAGAGCTCGAGGTCGTCCGGCGAGGGCACGAGGCCGATCGGCGTCTCGCGCCCGTCGGCCCGCCCGGCACAGCGCTCGAACACCCATGCGAGCACGCGCGCGTTGTCGCCGAACCCGGGCCAGAGGAAGCGGCCCTCGTGCTTGCGGAACCAGTTCACGTAGAAGATGCGTGGGAGCTTTGCGCCTTCGCGCCGCCCGATCGAGAGCCAGTGCGCCCAGTAGTCGGCCATGTTGTATCCGCAGAAGGGCAGCATGGCCATCGGATCGCGGCGCAGATTGCCGACCTGCCCGGCCGCGGCCGCCGTCGTCTCGCTCGAGATGATCGAGCCCAGGAACGTGCCGTGCTGCCAGTCGCGGGCTTCGTGCACGAGCGGCACCACCGTGGCGCGGCGGCCGCCGAACAGGATCGCGCTGATCGGGACGCCGGCGGGATCCTCCCACTCGGGAGCGATCACCGGACATTGCCGGGCGGGCGCGGTGAAGCGGGAGTTCGGATGCGCGGCGGGTGTCTTGCTGTCGGAGGTCCAGGCCTCGCCGCGCCAGTCGGCGAGACGCGCGGGCGGCGGGCCCATCTCCTCCCACCAGACGTCGCCGTCTTCGGTGCGGGCGACGTTGGTGAAGATGCTGTTCTCGGCGACGGTGCGCATCGCGTTCGGGTTCGAGCGCATGCTCGTGCCGGGCGCGACACCGAAGAAGCCGGCCTCGGGGTTGATCGCGTAGAGCTGCCCGTCGCTGTGGAACTTCATCCAGGCGATGTCGTCCCCGATCGTCTCGACCTTCCAGCCCGGGATCGTGGGCTCGAGCATCGCCAGATTGGTCTTGCCGCACGCGCTCGGGAACGCGGCGGCCAGGTAGCTCACCTCGCCCTGCGGCGAGGTGAGCTTCAGGATCAGCATGTGCTCGGCGAGCCAGCCTTCGTCGCGCGCCATGGTCGACGCGATGCGCAGGGCGAAGCACTTCTTCCCGAGGAGCGCGTTGCCGCCGTAACCGGAGCCGTAGCTCCAGATCTCGCGCCGCTCCGGGAAGTGCACGATGTACTTGTTCTCGCCGTCGCAGGGCCACGGCACGTCCTGCTGCCCGTCGGCGAGCGGGGCGCCGACGGAGTGGAGACAGGGCACGAAGTCCCCGCTCTCGCCGAGGGCATCGAGCACGCCCTGCCCCATGCGCGTCATGATCCGCATGCTCGCGACCACGTAGGGCGAGTCCGAGATCTCGACGCCGATCTGCGCGATCCGAGAGCCCAGCGGGCCCATGCTGAACGGCACGACGTAGAGCGTGCGGCCGCGCATCGCGCCCGCGAACAGGCGGCGCAGCGTCTCGCGCGTCTCGTTGGGATCGCGCCAGTTGTTGTTCGGGCCCGCGTCCTCCGCCTTCTCGGAGCAGATGAAGGTCCGGTCCTCGACGCGCGCCACGTCCGCGGGATCGGACGACACGAGGTAGGAGCCGGGACGCTTGTTCGGATCGAGACGGACCGCAGTACCGCTCGCGAGCATCCGCTCGAACATGAGGTCGTACTCGGACTGCGAGCCGTCGCACCAGTGGACGGCGCGGGGCTGGGTGAGCGCTGCGACCTCCTCCACCCAGCGCAGGAGCTTGCGGTTTCGGGTCGGGGCGTTCACTTGGGCGTTCGTGACCACCATGGGACGGCACCTTTCCCCAAAGAGAGGACGGCCATAGTGACAGGTCGGGCCGGCGACCTGAAGCGGCCGGGGCCGAATCGGACGCACCCCTGGTGAGTGCCTCGGGACCCGGCTCGGTTACGGGGTCGCGGCGCCTCCCCCCGCCCCGCCCCCAGGGGTACCCTCTCCCTCCACCCCGCGCGGTTCGGACCGGAACTTGAGCGCGCGCTCCCACCACTGCTGACACTCGATCGTGACCTTCGCCGCGTGGGGCTTGCCGCAGAACGCATCGAAGCCGTCGCGCACCTCCCAGCAGTCCGGATCCTCGGCCGCCGCGGCGAGGAGCGCGGCCTTCATCGCCTTCCGCACGTCCTCGCGGTCCTGGGTCGCGTCGGCGCGCGCCTGCAGGTCGCGGACCCAGACGTCGGTCGGGACGAGCTCCGTGCCGGAGGTCTCGCAGGAAGGCTCCTCGGGGGTCGCATCCGGGATCGGCGACGTGGGCGGAGACGCCCCGGGCGAGGGTTCTGCCTCCGAGCCCTGCGTCGTCGCGGGGCCCACCTGCTGGCTCTGTTCGCGCTCGCACCCGGCCATGACGAACGCGAGGCCGAGGACCGCCGCCGCACCTGCGTGGAGCATCGGGTTGCGCGGGCTCGTCGCGAGGCGCCGGGACATCGCCGGCAGCGTATCGCGAGCCGGCGCCGCGTGGCGAGGTGGGCGGGAGGCCCGCTGGCGACCCTGGAGACGGCGACGCTGCCGCAGGGGCTACGGGACGAGCCGTGCCATGCGCTCCAGACACCAGAACGCGGCGAGCGAGCCCATCACGTACACGGGAATCTGTCGCCCCCAGACCGGCACCGGCGGCGCGATCACCCGCAGCAGCGCCCACGCCGACAGCACCGCCCCGACGAAGGCGAGCTGCCCGGTCTCGATGCCGGCGTTGAACGCGAAGAGCGCCAGCGGGACGTCCCCGCTCGGCAGGCCGGCCGCGGCGAGCGCGCCCGCGAACCCGAGGCCGTGGAGGAGCCCGAACACGCCGGCGGCGAGCCAGGGCGCGCGCCGGATCCAGGCCTCGTGCTCTCCGGGGCTGCGCGCGAGCTCCACGGCGAGCCAGAAGATCGTGGCGGCGATCGCCACCTCGATGGGCCCGACCGGGTAGCGCACGTAGCCGAGCGCGGCGAGCGACAGGGTGACGCTGTGCCCGACGGTGAATGCAGTGACGGTCTGCAGGAGGCGTCTTCCGCCGCCGACGAGCAGCAGCAGGCCGAACACGAAGAGCAGATGATCCGCGCCGCCGAGGATGTGCTCGAAGCCGAGGCCCGCGTAGTCGCGTGCGATCGCGAGCGGCGGCGTGCGCTCCGGCACGATCACCGACGATGCGTCGGGCCGGAGCACGGTCTGGATCACCCGTCCGTCGGAGAGGGCGATCCGGAGGAGCGCGTCCGTACCCGTCGCCTCGAGACCGCGCACGGCGACCGGCCGCCCCACCAGCCCGCCTTCGCCGCAGTCGACCACCCAGCGCTCCGTCGCGACGAGGTCCGCCTCGATCCGGGGAGACGACGCGAGGCGCGCGCACTCCGCCGGCAGCTCCGGCGCGCGCTCCGCGATTCCCTCGACGCGCAGCGGCCGTTTCCAGGTCACGTCGAAGCGCCCGGGACCGACCTCGGAGAGCTCGAGCAGCACCGGCGCGAGCGGGTGCGCGGCGGCGACGGGCGGGCCCGCGAGCAGCGCGAGCGCGATGCCGGCCCACACGCAATTGCGGCGGGCCGCGGTCACGGCCCCTCCGGCGCCGCGGCGCTCGCCACGGGGCTAGGCCACTCGACCTGCACGTCGTACCGGGCGCGAAGCGCACGCAGGCGAACCGCAAGCGCGTCGGCGCGGAGCTCCGCTTCGAGCCCGTAGCGGACGGCGCCCTCGACCTCGGAGAGCTTGGGGATCCGGCCCGCGGTCCGGTCGTGCACGATCACGACGTGCAGCCCGAACGGCGACGCCACCGGCTCCGACCACTCCCCCGGACGGAGCGCCGCGACCGCCGCGGCGAAGGACGCGCCGAACCGATCCACGAGCTCGCGGTCCGTGGCGGAGACGTCGAGCAGCGCCGTCGGGAACGGATCGCTCCGCCGCACCGCGTCCTCCGCCGGGACGTTTCCGTTCCGCAGGTCGCGTGCGAGCGCCTCGGCGTCCGCCGCGAGCGATTCCCGGTGGCGCTCCCGTGAGAGGTACACGTGGGAGAGGCGCACGCGCGCCGGGGTCGCGAACCGCTCGGGATGGGCGGCGAGCCACGCTTCGAGCCGTTCCGCACCGACGAGCGACGTCGAGCCCGCGTGCCGCAGCGCAAGACGCATCTTCTCGATGAGGAGCCGACGCACGACCGGATCGCCGCGGTCGAGCCCGAGGTTCTCCGCCGCGGCGAGCATCTCGTCGCGCTCGGGGGCATGGTCGCCGTCGAGGAACGTCATCTTCTCGATCAGACGCCACTGCACCCCGGGATCCTCCCGGTCGAGGCCCGCAGCCAGCGCCTCGCGGAAGAGCACCTCGTCGTCGATCGCGCCGTCGACGAGCGCACGGACGTCTGCGGGTGTCGCGTTCTTCCGGGTGGCGCGCTCGTAGCTCTCGACGAGCCGCTCGATCTGCGGAGCGGTGACGACGATCGGCGCACGCGGCGCGTTCGCCTCGTCCCTGGCGCCATCGCCCCTTCCGACCAGGACGAAGAGCAGCGCACCCGCGGCCGCGAAGTGGAGGGCCGGCGAGCGCAGCCAACCTCGCAGCCCCGTCGGGATCACGACGCGGGAGCGAACCAGATGGGCGAGGTCCACGCGCGCTCCTGGATCGTCTTCTGGACGGTCGGATCGCAGCACGCCTCGAAGCCGGGCTGGGACGGAGTCGTGCCGCTGCACGTGATCGAGTGCTGGAGGCACTCGTACGTGCTCCAGCGGCAGGAAGGATTCTCGAGGACCCGCGAATAGTAGAAGGCCCGCTGGCTGGGGTCGAAGTCGGGGTCCTGCCAGACGGCACACAGCGAGCTCGCGCCAGCCCCCTGAGGCGTGCAGGTCGACAGGTCGACGCTGGCGCCGTTGTTCGCGTCCCCGGCGACGTCGTACACGTGCTCGTGTGTCGCGCCCGCCGCGTCGGTCCAGCCCTTGACGATCTGGACCCGCTGGAGCGCGGTGCCGGGATGGCCGGGGCTGCCCGGATCCTGGGCCGCGAGCACGGAGAACCTGGGCGAGCCGGGATAGGTTGGAGCGAACGACGGGATCACGCCGCCCATCGGCACCCCGTTCGCATAACCCTGGGCCGCGTAGTCCGGCGCGGAGCACATGTTGTCGGGCAGGAAGTAGCCGCCGAAGAAGCGCACCACGGGACGCGTGCCGCTGGTGGCGTAGGCTTCCTTGCGCTTCATCGCGCGCCACAGCGACTCGCGTGCGTTCTCCTCGGCCCAGAGCACCGTCAGGCCGCCGGGGTTCGCGTCGATTCCGCCCGGCGCACGGTTGAACTGGAGCAGCCGGAACTCCGGCGACGATTCGGCGAAGCCGAGATGGCCGGCGTAGTCGTCCTCGTCCGTGGCCCCCGGCGTGGAGGAGTGGGTATCGGTGCCGCCGACGAGGCCGAAGCGGTAGGGATTCACGCCCGTCACCCCCTCCTGGACGAGTCCCTCGAGCAGCGCGTTGCGGACGAAGGACAGCGGCGCGAAGACCTGATTGGGGTCGGGCAGGTCGTTGATCGCGCTCCAGTCGATCTTCTCGAATCCGCAATCGGGGTCCGTCGTCCCGACGCCCGTCCGGCATTCGGACTCGCCCTTGTGTTGGGTGATCTCGACGAGCGGCTCCCAGGATGCGCGGAGCGCCATGTCCTGCGCGCTCGTGCCGGCGATCTCGAACATGACGCCGGCGGAGAGGTTGGGGTTGTGGGGGATCGCGAGCGCCTCGCACCCCGGGATGCCGTCGACGCACTGGCTCTGGAGCGCGGTCCAGAGCTGCTTCGGCGTCGGCGCTTCGAAGTAGCTGATGGGGCGGGCGGGCACGAGCTCGTTGCGGAAGATCACGTTGCGGTGGAGGTTCTTCGCGTTCGTGTTGGCAGTCCACTCGTAGCCCACGAAGCTCGTGAAGCTGCACGCGCTCGACCGGTCGTACGCCTCCTCGGCGGCCGCCTGGGTCTCGAGCCACACCGACTCGGCCTCCGTCCGGCAGCGGCCGTAGGTCGGGCCCGGGCCGCAGATCGAGGAGTAGCGGTTCGGCGCCACGAAGGTGAGGGGACCTCCGAAGACGAGGAAGCCATTCGGGAGATCCTCGCCACCGGGCGGCGTCCCGATCGCCTCACGAAACGCCACGCACTGGGTCGCGTTGTAACCCACCTTGGTGGGATCCAGGCAGATGATCCGCTCGCCGAAGTACTCCGCGTGGTCGGTCACGACCGCGAAGTCGAGCGGGCGCTCCAGCTGATGCGTGCGGAGCGCGTTGCCCTGGGCGTCGTACGGCGGCAGGCCGATCGGTCCGCCGCGCGCGAAGGCGTACGCGTCGCGCGGATCGGTGCGCGTGTCGAGGAGCACCGCATCGAACGAGTAGGTCGTGTGCGCGTGCGTCTCGCCGAAGAAGGGCGAGCGCAGGGACTGGTACGCCAGGCAGGGCTGCCGCCCGGCCTCGACCGGCCGCGTGCCTCCGCAATCGACCCCGAGCGAACCCGGAAGGAGCGCGAGCAGGCCCAGCACGGCCAGCCGTGTGACCGCGGTCGGGGCGATTCGATGGTGCAAGGTCGAGACCTCCTCAGCGAACGGTTCGACCCACGGCGTGACCGCGGGACGTCTTCAGGCTGCGCGGCGGCGGCGCGTCGCGAGCGCGAGCACACCCACCGCGACGAGGGCGAACGAGGCGGGCTCCGGGACGGTCATCACGATCTGCCCCGAGAACGTCTGGATCACCTGGACCCCGGGCGGCAGACCCGTGAGGGGAAGCAGCGCGGAGGTCGAGAGCGGGATCGTCAGCGTCAGGAGGTTCGGGACGAGCGACGCGGTCGCGATCGTGCCGGGGTCGAGCGCGAACACCAGCGGGCTCTGGGCGAAGTTCGCGTCGACGTTCACGGGCGCGTTGAACGCCAGACCCTGGGCCGTCAGGGAGCCCTGATCGAAGAGGCCCTGCGCCCCCCCGACGTCGAACGTCGAGCTGCCGCCGTTCACCGAGCCCGCCGTCAGCACGCCGGTCGAGAGGCCCGACGCGCCCACTCCGGAGGTTTGCACGACCGCCTGGAGGACGGGCGCGCTCGCCACCTGGAAGACGAGGTTCGAGAGCGAGAGCGTTCCGCCCAGGATCTGGAGCGAGGTCACGGCTCCGCCCGCCTCGCTCGTCGCGACGTCGACCGTGCCGCTCCACTGTGCGGTGATCGGGGAAGGAACCGTCGCGAGCGGCACCTCGCTCCCGTCGAACGACGCGGCGAGACCGATCGTGACGAGGCTCTGGGTCGGGTCCACCACGAGCTGGAGGGCGGCCGCAGGATGTGCCGCCGCGACACAGACCGCGGCCGTGGCCAGGGCCGCTAAGGCGCCGAGCGCACGCGAGGTTCGTCGATCGCTCCCGCGCATCGGCCGGCGCCTCCCTTCCCTGCGCGCGCCGCCGAAGACGGCGCGGCCCGTCGGCAGCCATGCACGAACGGTGCCCGTCTGGCTCCGCGAGCAATTCCAGGGGGTTGGTCGCTCCGTTCCGGCGGACGGCGGAACGGGAATTCCACGGGGGAGGAAAGTGCCTTCAGTCGGACTGCAAGAAGTCGCGCCGCGCGACTTCGGCGGTCCAGGCGGCGATCGCATCCGCGATCTCCTCCAGCGCTTCCCCGTCGCTCCGGCCCGAGCGTTTCAGGACGTGGAAGGAGTGGTCCCCGCCCTCCACGACGTGGAGCCGCGCGCGCGGGCCGAGCAACCCGCAGAGCGATCGCATGCGCCCGAGATCGGCGAGCGCGTCGCGCGTGCCCTGCAGGAAGAGCATCGGCAGGTCGACCTGCTGCAGGTGTGCGCCGCGGGTGGAGCCCGGCGAGCCGCTCGCATGGAGGGGAAAGCCGAGGAACACGAGGCCCCGCACCCCAGGCAGCGGAGCTTGCGCGGCGGCGGTGGAGGTCATGCGGCCGCCGAGCGACTTGCCCCCCGCGAAGAGCGGCAGGCCGCGCGCCTGCTCCGCCGCGTACCCCACCGCGGCGCGCACGGTCGCTCCGAGCAACGCGGGCGGATCCGGCCGGCGCGAGCCCTTCTCCAGATACGGAAACTGGTAGCGGAACGTCGCGATGCCGCGCTCCGCGAGACGCAAGGCCGCGCCCTCGAGGAACGCATGGCGCATGCCCGCGCCGGCGCCGTGCGCGAGCACGAGCGCGGCGCGCGCGCCCGCCGGCCGGAGCCAGAGCGCGGACACCTCGCCCGCGCTGGGGGACGCGACGAAGCGCAGCTCCGTGCACGGAGTCGGCATGCCGCCGAGAACGGTACCGCGGGGCTCGCGGGATCCGCTCGCGCACGCGCCACCTGCTCTCGGGTAAGCTGGTGAAGAAGTGGGGAGCAGCGCGTGACGGAGAGAATTCCGGTCCGCTACCGAACCCTCGTCTACGACAGCGCCCGCTGGGACGGCTTCTCGTTCCGCCCGGACGACATCGTGATCAGCACGCCGCCGAAGTGCGGCACGACGTGGACGCAGCGGATCTGCGCGTTGCTGGTGCTCCAGACCCCGACCCTCAGCCAGCCGCTCACGACCCTCTCACCCTGGCTGGACATGCTCACGCGGGATCGGGCTGCCGTCGTCGCCGATCTCGAAGCGCAGCGGCATCGTCGCTTCCTGAAGACGCACACCCCGCTCGACGGACTGCCCCGACGCGACACCGTCACCTACATCTGCGTCGCTCGCGACCCGCGCGATGTGGCGCTCTCGTGGGACAACCACACCGCCAACATGGACATGCCCGCGCTGCTCGGAGCGCGTGCCGCCGCCGTCGGGAACGAGGACATCGCCGAGCGGCTCGCGCAGGGCCCGCCTCCACAGCCGGAGACCGAGAGCGAACGGTTCTGGGCGTGGGTCGAGAATCCAGCCCCGGCGCACGAGACCGGCAGCTCGTTGCGAGAGGTGCTGCATCACCTCTCGACGTTCTGGGACGCGCGGAACGAAGAGAACGTGATCCTGTTGCACTACGACGACCTGAAGGCCGACCTCGAAGGCGAGATGCGCGCGCTCGCCGACCGCCTGGCGATCCGCGTCCCGGAGGCAGGTTGGCCCGAGCTGGTGGAGGCCGCGACGTTCGATCAGATGCGTCGGAACGCCGGCCAGGTCGCGCCCGGCGTCACCGAGGCCATCTGGCAGGACAACGCCCGCTTCTTCCGGCGGGGTACGAGCGGGGAGTGGCGGAGACTGCTCGATGACGAGGGCTGCCGTCGCTACGACGCGTGCGTCCAACGCCTCGCGCCCCCGGACCTCGCGGCCTGGGTGCACCGCGGACGGTCGGCGAGAACCTGAGCCAGCCTGCGGGTGTGGTCCCCGCTACGAGGGGCGCTCGCGGGTCCCGGCGCGGAGCAGCACACACCACTGCGTGACGCGGCCGTCGCGCACGTCGGTCCG
>CAVZDA010000011.1:0-285938 GCA_963773895.1 uncultured delta proteobacterium
GAGTCCGATCTGTCGAGCAGCGCATCGAGGCGCGTGTCTCGACGCGCGATATCCGCCACGATGCGGCGCGCTTCTCGTCCAGGAGCTCGTGGCAGCCGCATGCCCTCTCCACGCGTCGCCCCCTCGCCCGGTGCGGGAGTGATCGCCGAAGCGATCTCCTGCTTGAGGACGAAATACTCGTCGAGGCACTCGCGCACCGCCTGCGAGAGCGTCCCATGGCGTGCGGAGCCTCGCGCGAGAGGCGATCGTAGGTGTCGCGCGAAAGCCACGCGCGCACCTCGTGCCGTGCGCCGACGCTGCCGCGTTTGCGGCGCGACTTCGCGCCAGGTGAGGCGTTCACGACGGACGCTGGCAAGAGCGAGGGGGAGCGATCATTTGGCGTCTCCGCGTTGGCGCGGAAACCAGCGATCCAGGGGTTGCGAAAAACTAGCCGAGTGTGAAGCGCTGTAAAGCGAGCGCGCAGAGCGCGTCTTCACCGTGCGCTGCTTGCGTGTATTGCGCTACCGATCGCGCCCGCGTCGCGCTCGCGCGCACGCTCGAGATCCTCGAGCCGCCAGACGACTACACGCTGGCGCTGTCGATCGAGCTCGGGATCGAGCCGGGACTGCCCACGTACGTCGTGACCCACTGCGAGCGGCGCGCCGCGCCACGGCACGGCGGTGAGACCCAGCCCGTACCGAGCACGACATAGCGCTTCTTCTCCGCGTCTTCGGCATGCCCCAGCGCGTCCCGCGGATCAGCCGGCCGGGCTCGCTCGACGCGCGTGTGAAGGGCCCTCGTCGAGCTCCCGCGCCCAGCGAGGCATCGCGAGGTCGCGGTCGATGTCGCGCGGGAAGCGCGCCATCGCACGCTGGGCGGCGTCCGGATCGCGGCTCTGGGCCTCTATCTCGGGCTCGGTCCCCCCGGCGCGGAGGAGTCCCGCGCGCTCGAGACCGTCGATCCGCGCTGCGGACCGCCTCGCGGTACCGCGCCGCGAAGCCTGCCGGCGCACCGAAGCCGGCGAGCGAAGCGTCGCCGCTCGCGATGATCTGGCGCAGCGCCTCCCGGTCGAGCTCGGTCCAATCGCCACTTGCCCGGCGCGGGTGCTCGAGCGTACCTGCCGCGCGACGCGGACCCAGGAGACGACGAGTCCCTCGCTCTCCCGGCTGCGTCCCGTGAGCGTCACGAGCTCGCCCTGCTGCACGCGGTCCTCGCTTCGGGAGAGCGCCAGGAGGGGGTGCTCGGGCACGAAGTGCGTGATCCCGTCCGGGCCTTCGACCACCCAGTACGGCGCGTCGCGGGCCTCATCGCGGGCCAGTCCCGCCCAGCGCCCTCGGACGAGCGTCCCCGGCTCGAGAACGCTCAGCCGCTGCCGCGCGGAGGGATCGACGAGTCGTCTTCCGTCGCGCGAGACGGCGCTCCGCTGCAGGTCCCGGGCGAGCTGCATCTGGCGAAGGGCAGGGCCGTGGTCCGCCGAGAGACGCCACGTCCGCTTGCCGGTCCGCTCCGCGAGCTCCAGCGGCTCGAGGAACTGGAGCCGCCGGATCATGGCCACCCGGAGCTCTCGTCTTTCGACCGAGCCGGGCACCGGATCGTCGAAGGAGACCGTGCGCTCGGCGCTCTTCCGACGATCAAGCGCGGCGTCGAGGAGACCGTAGTGCCGCGCGACGACGGCGCGCTCGAGGGCCAGCGCATGGTCGCGCGGGCCGCGCAGTCCCAGCGTCTGGGTCGCCGCGTGCTGGCTCCGCTCGCGGATGCCGTGGGCGACGTAGTGCCGCGGGAGAAAGAGCGTTCGGCCGTCCGAATCCCGACCCGGACGATCACGTGCAGGTGCGGCTGGGCCGTGTCGTGGTGGTCGATGGCCACCCACTCGAGCCGCGTCCCGAGGTCGCCTTCCATCGCCGCCACGGGTCGCGGGCGTGCTGGCGGAGGTCCATGCGGTGACCGTTCTCGGGCGAGACGATGAGCTTCCACAGGCGCCGGTCGCCCCGCGCTGCCACGTCGAGAGCGTGTCCGGAGGTCGATCCCCTCGCGGCCGTACCGAAGCCGAGGCCCGGCCTGCCCGGTCCTCGGCGCCCTCGCGTGCGAGGTGCCGGCCGTCCGCGCGCCGGATGCGGAACCTCGGTTCGCGACGAACCGGGCCTTCACGATGATCAGTTGCAGTGCGGCCGGGGCCGACCAGACGAAGGTCTCCGCGCGGCGCGGGCTCGAACGGGCGAGCCGACCGACCGCGCTGCGCGCGCGGCGCGCCGAGGCGTCCGCCTGGGAACGGCGCAGCCGCGCGCCGCACGCGAGGCGCGTCGAGAGCTCGTCGCTGTAACGGCTGGCGGGCTCCTCTGGGCATTCGCGGGATCCGGCTGGTCCACGATCGAACGCGCCCGCCCAGCGACGGAAGCAGCTCCATCGAGCCGCGAAACTGCGCGCGTCGCTCGCTCACGCAGAGCCCCAAACGTACACGAAGTAACACCATCGCACCAATCTGACCACGCCCGCGCGCGATCCGTCTAGGTTCCGCGACCATGCAGCCGACGAGTCGGACCTGGCTGAGCAGTGATTCCAGTCGAGCGTCTCGGCGCTCGATCTCCGAGGCGATGCGGCGCGCATTCTCGTCGAGGAGCGCGTGGGCGAGCCGCATGCCCTCCCCACTCGTCGCGCCTTCGCCCGGCGCGGGAGTCAACGCCGAAGCGATCTCCTGCTTGAGGACGAAATACTCGTCGAGGCACTCGCGCACCGACTGCGAGAGGGTCCCATGGCGTGCGGACGCCTCGCGCCAGAGGCGGTCGTAGGTGTCGCGCGAAAGCCACGCGCGCACCTCGTGCCGTGCGCCGACGCTGCCGCGTTTGCGGCGCGACTTCGCCCCAGGTGAGGCGTTCACGACGGACGCTGGCAAGAGCGAGGGGGAGCGATCATTTGGCGTCTCCGCGTTGGCGCGGAACACCAGCGATCCAGGGGTTGCGAAAAACTAGCCGAGTGTGAAGCGCTGTAAAGCGAGCGCGCAGAGCACGTCTTCACCGTGCGCTGCACTGCGGTGTACTTCGCTACCGATCGCGCCCGCGGTCGCGCTCCCGCGCACGCTCGAGATCCTCGAGCCGCCAGACGACTACACGCTGACGCTGTCGATCCAGCTCGGGATCGAGCCGGGACTGCCCACGTACGTCGTGACCCACTGCGAACGGCGCGCCGCGCCACGGCACGGCGGTGAGACCCAAGCCCGTGCTGAGCACGACATAGCGCGTCTTCTCCGCGTCTTCGGCGTGCCCCAGCACGTGCCCGCGGATCAGCCGGCCGGGCTCGCTGGACGCCCGGGTGAAGGGTCCCTCGTCGAGCTGCCTGGCCCAGCGAGGCATCGCGAGGTCGCTGTCGATGTCGCGCGGAAGGCGAGCCAGCGCGCGCTGGGCGGCCTCTCGGATCGCACCGGCGGGCAACTCGATCGAGCGCGAGCTCGCATCTCGGCGCGGCAGGAGTCCCGCGCGCTCGAGACCCTCGATCCGCGCGCGGACCGCCTCGCGGTACCGCGCCGCGAAGCCCCCCGGCGCGCCGAAGCCGGCGAGCGAAGCGTCGCCGCTCGCGATGATCTGGCGCAGCGCCTCCCGGTCGAGCTCGGTCCAATCTCCGCTTGCCCGGCGCGGGTGCTCGAGCGTCCCGTGCCGCGCGACGCGGACCCAGGAGACGACGAGTCCCTCACTCTCCCGGCTGCGTCCCTGTGAGCGTCACGAGCTCGCCCTGCTGCACGCGGTCCTCGCTTCGGGAGAGCGCCATGATGGGGTGCTCGGGCACGAAATGCGTGATGCCGTCCGTGCCTTCGACCACCCAGTACGGGCGCGTCGCGGGCCTCATCGCGGGCCAGTCCCGCCCAGCGCCCTCGGACGATCGTCCCTGGCTCGAGAACGCTCAGCAGCGGCCGCGCGGAGGGATCGACGAGTCGTCTTCCGTCGCGCGAGACGGCGCTCCGCTGCAGGTCGCGGGCGAGCTGCATCTGGCGAAGGGCAGGGCCGTGGTCCGCCGAGAGACGCCACGTCCGCTTGCCGGTCCGCTCCGCGAGACCCAGCTGCTCGAGGAACTGGAGCCGCCGGATCATGGCCACCCGCAGCTCTCGTCTCTCGACCGAGGCAGGCACCGGATCGTCGAAGGAAACGGCGCGATCGGCGCCTACCCGGCGCTCGAGCGCGGCGTCGAGGAGACCGTAGTGCCGCGCGACGACGGCGCGCTCGAGAGCCAGCGCATGGTCCCGAGGACCGCGCAGTCCCAGCGTCCGGGTCGCCGCGTGCTGGCTCCGCTCGCGGATGCCGTGGGAGACGTAGTGTCGCGGGAGAAAGAGCGTTCGGCCGTCCGAATCTCGGCCCCGGACGATCACGTGCAGGTGCGGCTGGGCCGTGTCGTGGTGGTCGATCGCCACCCACTCGAGCCGCGTCCCGAGGTCGCCCTCCATCGCCGCCACGAGGTCGCGGGCGTGCTGGCGGAGGTCCATGCGGTGACCGTTCTCGGGCGAGACGATGAGCTTCCACAGGCGCCGGTCGCCCGCGCGCTGCCACGCGGAGAGCGTGCCCGGAAGGTCGATCTCGTCCCGGCTCGCGTCGAATCCGAGGCCTGGCCGGCCCGGCTCCTGGGCGCCCTCGCGTGCGAGGTACCGGCCATGCGCGCGCCAGGATCCCGCGCCTCGGTTCGCGACGAACCGGGCCTTCACGATGCTGCGCTGGAGCGCGGCCGGGGCCGAGCAGACGAAGCGTTTCCGCGCGGGCGCGGCGCTCGAACGGGAGAGCCGGCCGACCGCGCTCCGCACGCGACGGGCCGCGGCCTCCGCGTGGGGACGACGCAGCCGACGCGGCCGAACCCGCATCGAGAGCTCGTCGCCGTGGCCGCTCACGTCGCTCCGATCCGTGCGGTCGGAAGGCAGTTGATCCGAGGATCAACGCCTCGCTCAGCGACGGCGACAGCCGCGAGGAGTCGCCAAAAATCGCGCGTGCATCGCGCGTTCGCGCAGCTCCATCGTACGCTCGAGGTGTTCATCACGGCGATTGTCCACGCTACGTGCGTCGCGGCTAGATTCCGGTTGCAACTGCACGCGAGAGTTACACATTCCGGAGAGGGATCCGGTGCTCTTCACGCTTCGCCCGGTTCGCTCCGACTGCAAGTGCGCATTGGGGCCGAGGATTCGAGCGCACCCTCCGGCGTCTATCTTGCAGTGCCTGATCGCGCGCCTGCACCCTTCCGAGTTGCTCCTTCCGCCGCATCGTGGAGGCCATGACGACTCGCGATGTCGGCTTCGTCCGTCGCGCGCGTCAAGGCACAAGGAGGAAGGCGCGAGGAACGCCTCGATGAGCTGAAGAGCGCGGCTCGTGAATGTCCGTTCGACCCGCTCGGCGCGTCGTCCTCGGTGCGGTCGTGGTGGCGGGTATGGCCTGTCTCATCGAAAGATCTCGAGGTGCGTTGATGGCCTTCCGAAGTGGCTTGGGAAGTCGATCGGGACGACAGGCCGATGTCTCCCGACGACCCACAGCGGCTCGGCGTGCGCCTCGACCTACTGGGACGCGATCGCGAGAGTATCTACAGCATGGCGATCCCCGCGCACGTCACCGTGCGCCGAGCGCAGGCTGAAGGGCGATGGGGTACGCGACCACGCCGCGATGACCGATGCTGAGGTGAGTTCTGCGCACCTTCGCGGTGCCTTCTGCTACCAGACTTGGTCGCACCAGAGTGGGTTCCCACAAGTGACCTGGATCGCGTCCAGCCTCGGGGCCCTCGCGCTGTAGATCGGCGGCCTCGTCGCGGCTGTCGACCCCGCCGAGGCACGCACTCTGCCGCCTTCGCGCTCCGAGATCTCCGACCTCGGGAAGCTTCTCTTCTTCGATCCGATCCTGTCGCGCGATGAAGACCTTTCGTGCGCCAGCTGCCATCGGCCCGAGTTGGCGTTTACGGACGTATCCCAGGGCTCACGCTATGACCGGTGGGCAGCCGGGGACGAGGCCGCGCTCACCGCATCCGAGACGCGCGGGCTTGCGCTCTTCCGGTCGCTCGATGTGCGCTGCTTCGAGTGCCACAGGCCGCCGCTTCGGCGCACCCTTCGCGCGCGCGACGGGCTTCCGGCGCCCGACGGGTGGGAGCAGTCACGGGCGTCGCGGTCCAGGGTGGGCTCTTCATGGTGCCCAGTCTGTGCAACGTCGCGCGCACCGCCCCCTACCTGCACGACGGCTCGCTCGCGCCCGGGGCGGAGCGCTCCGGCTGCTCTATGCGAACGCACACCCCTAACAAGGTGGCCGCGCTCGTCGCGGTCTCGCCGTTGGTCTCGACTCGCGCGGCGCAACGTGCAGGCGGAAGCGTCCCGCCGCAACGACGAGGATGCCCTTGCGGCTCCGAGACATCGGCATTCAGCGTCGTGGTGAGGGCCTCCGCGAGGAGCCCGTCCGCGAGGGTGGTGCGCTCGTCGTTCCCATGCAGCAAGAGGCCGCTCGGATGCAGACCACCTCGAGGCGGGGGCTGCGAAATGCGCCGGCCGTTGGGGGATGAAGCCGCGCAACGCGCTTCCGCCGAGCGCGCGCATCACCGCGTGCGGCGCGCGCACCCAGAAGCGCGGCTCACGCGGGGCGAGGTGGAAGCCGCGTTCGTTGAGGGCCCGGCGCACACGCTCCGCCGTGTCGGAGTGCGTCTCCAGAGTCTTGGAGAAGCGGAGCGGATTGGAATCGCAATCCGTCAAAAAAAGCAGAAACCGTGCCATGGAACGGAACGCGAAATCGGACGCTTCGCTCGCCGGTCGCGCGCGATTGCATCACTCGAAACCGGGCTGTGGACAGGGTTGGAACGAGCAATCTACAAAGGCAGGGCAGACCTCCGGCAGAGGGTCTTGCTCATCGCTCGATGGATGGCTGTCGCTCCGCAACCGGCCCGGACATTCAGGCGATCTTCGAGGAGCGTACACCCTGCCCACGAATGCGTCGCGGCACGTCGAGGCGACGGCACGGGCTTTGCAAAGGGCGGATTCGGCTTCAACCGAATCGCCCCCCCGCAGGTCGTGGCGCTGGAGGCTCGCGTACATGTTGAATCGATCGATAGCTTCGCTGGCCTTCGCTGCCCCTTTGGGGGTTCCCGGGATCGCATTCGCCACAGCGTCCGAGATCGACACGAGCACCAGCGAGGGCCGTGTGGTCGACGAACCGGTCGTGGTCATCGACTCCACGGGCAGGCAGATCGGGTCCACGAAGAGCGACCGGAGCAGCGTCGCTTACGACGATCGGCCCTTGAGCTTCGAGCTCGAAGCGCTCTACCAGTACTCCGAGACCAATGCCCAGCTGTCGACGAGCGTCCCGGCGGTGGCGGCGTTCGCACCGCCGATGCGGGACGACCGCGTGCTCTACAGCGACAACGTCGGAGGCGCGTTCCGGGTCCTCGGTCCGATGCTCGGGAGCATCGGCCGGCCGTTCATCCAGGTGCGCGGCGTGTCGAACGTAACGAAGGACGAGATCCGAGGCGGCGCGTTCGGTCGGTGCGGTGTCACTGGTCTCGCAGCGACCGGGCTCCAGCAGAACTATGGGATCGGCGCGGGACTCGGATTTGCGGTGCCGGTGGAGGTCGGTCCCACCGTATTCACGCTGAAGCCCTACGCGAACTATCTCTGGGAGCAGTACACGATCCGAGTCCTGGCCGATGAGAGGGCATCCGGCTTCAACCGGATGTCGCAGACCTCCAAGGACATCACGCTCGGTAGCGTCGAGGCCGGCGGGCAGCTCGACTTCCAGCCCTCGAAGGATGTGGGCTTCTACCTCTTCGCGGGCGCAGGGCTTCGGATCCCGACGTGCGACGACAAGCGTCGCGTGGACGGCCAGACCGCAGCCGGGTTCGAGGACGTGGGAGTAGCGAAGTTTACCACGAGCGCCGTCGCGAACGGCGGCGTCGGCTGGAAGTTCTAGCGAGCCTATTGCGGCGATGGGGCCGCGGCGGAGGTCGTTTCTGCAACAGGGCGGGGAATCCCGCAAACAGGAGCGTCACATGAGCGCCACGAAGACCGGAAAGCGACCGCAGCGGAAGAGTGCCCGCAGCCCGCGACGCGGTACCCGTCGCCCTTCGAGAGGGCGGCAGGATGCCATCGCGATGCTGCGCCAGGACCACGAGCTCGTGCAAGGCCTGTTCGATCGCTTCGAGAAGGCACGAGGCGGCGGGCGGAAGGAAGGACTCGTGAGCCAGATTTGCGACGAGCTCGAGGTGCACGCCCAGCTCGAGGAGGAGATCTTCTACCCGGCGGTCCGCGAGGCGATCGGCGATGACGATCTGATGGACGAGGCGACGGTGGAACATCAGAGCGCCAAGGACCTGATCGCGCAGCTCCGCACGATGTCCACCGAGGACGAGCTCTACGATGCGAAGGTCACGGTGCTGGGCGAGTACATCAAGCACCACGTGAGGGAAGAGCAGGGCGAGATGTTTCCGAAGGCACGCCGCTCCGGCGTCGATCTCATGGATCTCGGCGAACGCATGCGAGCCCGGAAAGAGGAGCTCACCAGCGGCACGATCGAGACGCTCAAGCGACTGCTCAGCTGAGAGGGTACCCCATGCTGTCGCTGGTCCCGCCGCACTGTCCCAGATGCGCGGGCAGCCGCTTCGAGCTCCCTCTCTTCGAGTCGCATCCGGAAATCATCTGCTGGGAGTGCGGCCACCGCTTTCGAGTGGAGGACTCGGCCCGTCCTGCTCGGGACTCCCGAGGTGCAGGCCCGCCTGAAGACGGAGTGCCCACGGAGCGGAGGAAATGAGCAGTCGCAAGCGCGTGGGGATGGAGCTGCGGCGGTGATCCGCATCTCGTTCGTAGAGGAGAGAGGTTCGCACACGCGATTGCGGGTTGCTTCATGAGGGAGGTTTCCCATGCCCCGCGCCATCTGGAAGGGCGCCATCACCTTTGGCCTAGTGCTCGTGCCCGTCGCCCTTTATCCCGCAGCGGAGGAGAGCGACATCGACTTCGACTGGCTCGACAAGCGATCGATGGACCCCGTGGGCTACAAGCGGATCAACAAGCGCACGGGCCGCGAGATCGCCAAGGGAGACATCGTCAGAGGCATCAAGCACAAGAACGGCGAGTACGTCCTGCTGACCGACGAAGAGATCAAGGCGGCCTACCCGAAGACGACGCAGACCATCGAGATCGAGGCCTTCGTCGATGCGCAGGAGATTCCCTCCGTGTTTCTCGAACGGCCGTACTATCTCGCGCCGCTCGAGAGGGGGGAACGGGTCTACGCGTTGCTGCGCGAGGCGATGCATCGAAAGAACGTGGTCGGCGTCTCGAGGATCGTGATGCATACCAAGGAGCATCTCGCCGCGCTGATCCCCGACGGCCGCGCGTTGACCTTGAACACCTTGCGCTGGGCGGACGAGATTCGACCCGCGAGCGGCCTCACCATTCCGTCCGGCAAGGCCGCGCTCGGGTTCAAGGAGAGCGAGCTGAAGATGGCGGGACGACTGATCGAGCAACTGACGACTCCCTGGAAACCCGAGCGGTATGCCGAAAGGTTCACCCGCGCTGTCAAGAAGCTGGTCGCCCGCCGCGTCAAGGCCGGAAAGACCGAGGCCGTGGAGCCGCTGGAATCGGCTGAGCCGATCGTCGCATCGAACGTGTTCGATCTCACCCAGCTGCTCGAGAACAGCCTCGGAAGGCGCAAGCGGAGATCTGCTCGCTCGACCCCGGCGACGTCTGGCCGGCGAGCTGCCAAGCAAGCCCATCGGAAACGTGCCTGAGGCCCCGGTGGTGCGACTGACGCTCTTCGCAGCGACCCTGCTGCTCGGCGCCGCGCTCGGCTGCGCTGGGACCCCTGCGCAGCGCCCCGCGCGCGAGGCGCCCGCTTCCCTCGGGCACGGCTATGCACTGCTCCACGAGATCCTCGGGCAGGAACGCCAAGTCTCCAAGGTGCTCATCATCAAGGAAGAACGCGACGAGCTCCAGAAGGTCATCGACGCGATCTCCAAGACGTGCGGCGCTGCGTACGATCGGCTCGAAGAGCTCGCCGAGGAGAACCCGCGACTCGATCTCTCGGACACCGGGCTGCCCGTGCAGGAGACGCGCACCCGCAAGGCGATCGCCGACGCGCGGCGCGATCAGCTCCTCGCGGCGAGCGGAAGGGAGTTCGAGCTGGATCTGCTCCTGACCCAGAACGAAGCGCTGGTGTACTCGTCGCATCTCACCGACACCCTGGCGAGAAGCGAAAGCGATCCCGAGCGCCTCGAATTCCTGCGCACACTCTGGAAGGAGCTGACGCGTCTCCAAGGAGACGTGCGGACGCTGCTGCGGCACCCCGCGAAGGCCGGAGCGTGACTCCGGAAATCCCCTCACCGAGTGCGCCGGCTACGGATCGCGTTAGTGAAGACCGCCGCCGATGGCAACCGCGCCCGGCTTTACGCGTTGAAGCGGTTTCACTTCTCGGGCCGCAAGTGTCTCTTGCTCTCGCGGGTCATAGGCCCCGCAGCCGCCCGCTGGCGGTGCACGGATGATCGTCTTGACGGGGATCTTGACGATCACGCTCCACGGCTTGACATCGTCGTCGCCTCGGCAGTGGCCGCTCGGAGCGGTGGTCGCCTTCTAGCGAGCGACGGCGCCCCCGTCTCGTGGGGCTCTCTGCGCGACGCTCTCGCGGCGCCCGGCGAAGCGATCGGTCCGCGCCACCTGCCCCCGCACCTCGGCGATCACCGCGTCGCCCGCGCTCGCCGGAAAGCTGCGCGAGCGGCTGGAGCGCGTCGAGCTGGAGGCGCTGCGCGAAGCCCTCGAGCGCTGCGGCGGGCAACCGCAGGCGCGCGGCGGAGTACCTCGGGCTCTCGCGCGGTAGCACCGCAGCGGGCGGCAGCGGCTCGAAAGTTGCCCGGAGCACCGACGCAGCTTCGGACCGGTCAAGGAGATCCTCGACACGGCCTGCACTGCAGCCGTGCGGGCGTCCAGCTCTAACCACTTCAGCAAACGATCCAGTGAATGAGCTGGACGCCCGATCGTCCTCCGGGGCCCGTCAGCGCTTCGGCGGTTTCGCCTCTCCGCTCGTGCCGATGTCTTCGCCGCCGGCGCGCTTCATGACGTCCCGCGCCTCTTTGCGTTCTTCCGAGTCCTCGGTGTGCACCGAGATGAGCACGTTGCCCTGCCGGAGCTTGCCCTCGTAGCGCCGCGCTTCGTACTCCGGGATTCCCATCCCGACAAGGGCTCCCGTCACACCTCCCACCGCTGCGCCTACGGCAGCTCCGCTCAGCGCGGCCATGATCGGGCCCGCAGCGATGAAGGGTCCCGCACCGGGGATCGCGAGCGAGCCGATGCCCGCGAGGAGGCCGAGCCCCCCGCCGACGACGCCGCCCGCGCCGGCGCCGGCGGCGGCGCCCTCCGGCGCCTTGGTGCCCTTCTTGTGGGCGAAGTCGCGGGTCCCGGTCTGATCCGAAAACAGTACCGAGATCCCGTCCGCCGGGAAGCCGCTCGCCTGAAGGGCTTCGACGATCCGCTCGGCGTCGAGCTCCGTGTTCGCGATGCAATAGACTGCCTGAGTCATCGTGGTTCTCCTGTCGCGATCGATTGTGGCGCGTTCCGCAGACCTACTGGTTGCGCTCGATCTCGATCTGATTGTCGACTCCCTTCACGCCCGGAGTCCGTTCGACCATCGCCTGGATGACGGCCTTCTCTTCGCCGCTCTTGACCGGACCGCGGAGCGTCACGACGCCGTTCGTGGTGATGATCTTCACGTTCTGCGCGTTCATGGAAAGCCCCTCCCTCTCCATGACCGCCTTCCGGATCTGCTGCGTGATAGTCCGATCCATCTCGCTCCCGCCCTGATCCATCGGAGTGGGCAAGGCGTCGCTGCGATCGCGCACGTTACGACCGGTGTTGTCTGCGTCCGTTCCCTGTTCCTGCCGTGTCGCGCCTCCGGACGACGAACCCGCGGCGTACAGCGGTAGCGGCAGCGCCATCAAGCCCAGCGCCACCATGATTTGGCCCATGGAAAGAATGCGCATAGATGGTCACCTCCGTGTCTCGCGCGCGATTGCGCGCAGACCTAGAGGCGACCATGTGCGAACTTCGTGCCAACTTCAGGGTCGCGCGCGCAGCGGTTCGAGGTTGGGCCTTGCAAAATCGGTCGTGGCACGACGGCGGAAGGTGGCGCGCGCGGCATCGGAGCACGTTTCGCGATGATCTGGGCGTTGCGTTCCTTCTTGGTGGCTCGCCCCCCGTCCTCAAACCTCAGACGCCGTGTCTGCGTCACGCTTCCAGTGCGTCCTCGTTCGAGAGGTGAGCACGCTGCAAGCCCCCTCCACCCTGCGCCAACAGCGTCGCGGGTTCCATCAACAGCGCATACGGCATGCCTCTTGCTGCTCCCGTGGCCGGGTCGATGGGACGGTGGGAACCGAAGGAGTGAAACTTGGCAGCCCATAAGCGTTCGACCAATTCGCGACGGAAGACCTCTCGACGCAAGGCCACAGCAAAGAGTCGGTACGGAGACGCGGCGTCCGCCAAGGTGGAGAAGGCGATGCATGAGAGGAAGCACGGCACGCTGCGCTCCGGCGGCTCGGGAAGGAAGGTGCGCAGCCGGAAGCAGGCGATCGCAATCGGGCTCTCCGAGGCGCGAAGGTCCGGCGCGAAGGCGCCCCCGCGCGGCGGGGCACGCCGGCGGCAGGCATGACTGGTGTGCTTCTTTGGGGGGCCAGGTTCTACAAAGCACGCAGAAAGAGTTCGCGCCCGTATCCGTTCTGCTGAGGCACGCGACTTGCTTCCCCTCGCTTCCCCTCGAGCGAGCACGCCCCCGGCCTCGAGACGATCTCGTTCCTCGACAACGGCCTGCGCGGTATGAGCGGATACGTACGAGCTGGCGGATCTGTTCGTGCTGATGGCGTTGACGGGGCAGGACGCAGCCCGACCCTCGACGCGGCTTCGACGAGCTGGTGGTGAAGCCGATGAGTGTGGAACTGCTGAAGCGCGTCCTGAGCCGCGCTCGACCTCACGCCCGCGAAGCGTGAGGGAGCCCGAAACGAAGCTTGCGAGTCCTCCGCGAGTCAGCGCCGACGTCCAGGCATCGGAGCCGGAGCTCGTCGCGGAAGTCGATGTCGCCTGCGTCGCCTGCGGAAGCGCCGCTCGACGGATTCTGAGAACACCGGAGGACGTCGCGCACGAGCTCGCACTGCTGAAGCGCTTCCACCGACGGCGGCTCGTCCGGCACGCGCGATCGGCGCTCCAGGAGCGAGCGTCTTTCACGCACGACTATCTCACGCGGATCGTGGAGTGCCTCGAGTGCGGTCTGCTCTATCGCTCACCGCGGCCGCGCGCGGACGACGTGCGCAACGCGTACGAAGAGGAACGCTACGCCGAAGAGCGTCTCGAGCAGCTCCATCGGTCGCAGCTCACGTCCTTCCGCGGTAAGGCGCGCGCGCTCGTCCGCCGCCTCGGCTCGGGAGCGCGGGTGCTCGAGGCGGGCAGCTTCGTGGGCAGTTTCCTGCGGGCGGCGGAAGAGGTGGGGCTCGCAGCCACGGGGCTCGATCCGAGCGAGCAGCTCGCGGAAATGAGCCTCCGCCGCGGCCTGCGCGTCCAGCGCGCGACGCTGGAGGAGTTCGCGCTCCACTCACCGCGAGCGCACTGGGATGCGATCTGCATCTGGAACACGTTCGACCAGTTGCCCCATCCGGCGCCCGTGCTCCGGGCGGCATCACGCCTCCTCGTGCCGGGCGGAGCCCTGCTGCTCCGGGTCCCGCACGGGGAGCCCTATCGGCGCTGGGCGCTCCGCTCGCACGAGCGCCGCTCGGCGCTCACTATCCCCGGGCTCGCGTGGAACAACCTCCTCGGCTTTCCGTATCTGAACGGGTACTCGGTCCGGTCGCTCGATCGGCTGATGAGCGGCTACGGCTTCGAGCGAAGGGAAGTGGCGGGCGATACGCTCTGCACCCTCGCAGACCGCGACCATGCCGCGTGGGCGCGGACGGAGGAGGCGGCCTGGAAGGCCGCTCAGCGCCTGCGCGCGTGGGCCTCTCCGGATACGGCACCCTGGCTCGAGCTCCGCTTCACGGCTCCCGGGGCCGACTGATCCTGGTCCGCAGCCGAGGATCACGCCGTCACGCGGCAGCGGCGAAGGATGCCTGGGCGAGGCTCGAGGCGTTCTTCGCGCAGCACCTCTAGCAATCTTCCTGTCGGCGAGGCGTGGATCGGGCGCCCTTTTGTAGAAGGCGTCGGAAACACCGGATCGGATCCGTGCATCGATTTTGCACTCTACGTCGGCAGATGACCGGTGTCCGAAGATTTCGGATGGCATAACTCTCGCCTCGGCGACTCCCCAACCAGACCGGGAGGTGCCGTGAAGCAGCGAAAGCCGTCGAAGAGCGCATCGAAACCTTCCACTAGGCCCAACGGGAAGAGCCGCGCCAAGGCGCCCCAGCAGAGCGAGGTCACCGAGCTTCCGACCCGCCCGGGAGAAGGCGGTGAGACGCACCAGATCGCGGAGGGCGACCGGCCCATCCTCACCACGCAGCAGGGCATCCCGGTCTCCGACGACCAGAACTCGCTCCGGCTCGGCGCGCGCGGTCCCCAGCTCCTGGAGGACATGCACTTCCGCGAGAAGATCTTCCACTTCGACCACGAGCGGATTCCCGAGCGCGTGGTGCACGCGCGCGGCTACGGCGCGCACGGATTCTTCGAGACCTACGAGTCGCTCGCGGACGTCACCCGGGCCGACCTCTTCCAGAAGGCTGGACAGCGGACGCCGGCGTTCGTGCGCTTTTCCACGGTCGCGGGCAGCAAGGGGTCGTTCGATCTCGCGCGCGACGTGCGCGGCTTCGCGGTGAAGCTCTACACGCGCGAGGGCAACTGGGACCTCGTGGGCAACAACATCCCCGTCTTCTTCATCCAGGATCCCATCAAGTTCCCCCGACCTGATCCATGCGGTGAAGCCCGAGCCCGACCGCGAGTTTCCCCAGGCGCAGAGCGCCCACGACACCTTCTGGGACTTCGTCTCGCTCATGCCCGAGACGATGCACATGGTCCTGTGGGTGATGTCGGACCGCGCGATCCCGCGCTCATTCCGGTTCATGGAAGGCTTCGGCGTCCACACGTTCCGCCTCGTCGATGCGAACGGCAAGTCGACCTTCGTGAAGTTCCACTGGAAGCCGAAGCTCGGGCTCCAGTCCGTGGTCTGGAACGAGGCGGTGAAGATCAACGGCGCCGATCCCGACTTCCACAGGCGCGACCTCTGGAACGCGATCAGCCAAGGCGATTTTCCGGAGTGGGAGCTCGGGCTCCAGCTCTTCGACGAGGAATTCGCCGAGGCGTTCGCGTTCGACGTGCTCGACGCGACGAAGCTCATCCCCGAGGAGGAGGTTCCGATCCGGATCCTCGGGCGGCTCGTGCTCGACAGGCTCGTCGACAACTTCTTCGCCGAGACGGAGCAGGTGGCCTTCTGTACGCAGAACATCGTGCCCGGCATCGACTTCTCGAACGATCCGCTCCTGCAGGGGCGGAACTTCTCGTACCTCGACACGCAGCTGAAGCGCCTCGGTGGTCCCAACTTTACGCACCTGCCGATCAACGCGCCGAAGTGTCCGTTCGCGCATTTCCAGCAGGACGGCCACATGGCGATGCGGAACCCGGTGGGACGCGCGAACTACGAGCCGAACAGCTGGCTCGAGGGCGGGGGACCGCGCGAGTCGCCGGAGCGCGGCTTCCGCTCGTTCCCGGCGCCGGAGAGCGGCGAAAAGCTCCGCGCCCGCGCCGAGAGCTTCGCCGACCACTTCAGCCAGGCGCGCCAGTTCTTCCTCAGCCAGACGCCCGTGGAGCGCAAGCACGTGCGAGACGCGCTCGTGTTCGAGCTCAGCAAGGTGGAGACCGCGCGGATCCGCGAGCGCGTGGTGTCGCAGCTCGTCCACGTCGACGAGGAGCTGGCCGGGTCTGTCGCCAACGGGCTCGGTCTCCGTGCGCTGCCCGCGCCGGCCAGGGCGGCGCGGCCGGCGCGGCGCGACCTTCCCGCGTCTCCGAAGCTCAGCATCGTGCAGAATGGTCCCGAACCGCTTCGAAGGACGGAAGGTCGGCGTGCTGATGACCGACGCGGCCGACGCGCGGCTGCTGGCCGCGCTCGTGCGCGCGCTCACCAAGGCCGGGGCGTCCTGGGAAGTGGTGGCGCCCACGATCGCGGGCGTCGAGCTGAGCGACGGCGAGCTCGTCGAGGCGAAGCACAGGCTAAACGGCGGTCCGTCGGTCCTGTTCGATGCGGTCGCGATCCTCGTCTCCGAGGCGGGCGCGACGCTCCTCGCAAAGGAGCCCGCCGCGCGCGACTTCGTGGCCGACGCCTTCGCGCACGCGAAGTTCATCGCGCACGTCCCGGCGGCCGACCCGCTGCTTGCGAAGGCCGGCGTCGCGCAGCTCGACGAGGGCTGCATCGCGCTCGAGGAAGCGGCCGATGCGGAGCGATTCGTCGAGGCGTGCGGTGCGCTCGGGTACTGGAGCCGGGAGCTGACGGTGCGCGCGACTCCGACCCCGGACGCGCCCCACGACCGGGCGTGAGGGCAAGGCGCGGCACGGGGAGGACCTTCGTTGTGGAGTAACTCGACTCCCCTCGCAGAAGTCGTGTTGCGCGTGGTCGTCATCTACGCGGCGCTGCTCTGCTTCGTCCGACTCGCCGGGAGGCGCGAGCTCGGCGAGCTAGGTCCTCTGGACCTGCTGGCCATGCTCCTCCTCTCGGAGACCGTCTCTCCCGCTTTGACGGCGCAGGACACGTCTCTTCCCGCTTCCCTGGTAGCCGCAGCGACGCTGCTCTTCCTCACCGCCGTGGTGGGACGCGCCACCTTCTTGTCGGAGCGTTTGGAGAAGGTGATCGATGGCAGCCCGGTGGTGCTCGCGCGGAACGGCAAACTCCTAGACGAGGCGCTGCGGCGCGAACGGATCTCCCGGGAGGAGTTCCACGCTGCACTGAGACGCAACGGCGTCGCCCGACTCGAAGACGTGCGGTTGGCGGTCGCGGAGCCGCAAGGCGAGATCACGATCGTCCCCGTCGCAGGACCGACCTGACCCCGAGGCCCAAGGCCGTGGCCCTCGCGCTCCCCGAGCGCCAGGGCCGGTTCACCTAGTCCTTTGAGCCCGAGATTCGCCCAATTCGCCCCACGGATGCGAGGACTTGGTCCGGGGTCCGACCCGCGACCCTGGAGCCCGAGCCGCCCCGTCGACTTGACTCCATGTCTGGCGACCCGAAGATCCCGTCTAGCGCGAGGACCCGGGGCCCCTCCTTCGTGAAGGGTGGTGCATGCTCCGAAGACCGTCCTTCTCGTGGACTGGCTACGCAGCGGCTGCCGTAGCGACCGGCCTGGCGGTCGCCGTCCGCTCGCTGCTGGATCCGATGCTCGGCGATCAGCTGCCGCTGGTGACGCTCTTCGGGGCGGTGGCCTTCGCCGGCTGGTATGGGGGCGTGGGTCCGGGGGTAGCCGCCTCCCTGCTCGGCTTCGCGCTCTGCAGCGCGCTGTTCATCGAGCCGCGCGGAGCGTTCCGGCTCTCGCAACCGCTGGGCTGGATCGGCTTGGTCGCGTACTCGCTGTCGTGTGCGGTGATCGTCGGCTTCGCCCGCGCGACGGAAGCCGGCCGCCGCCGGACCGAGGAGGCGCGCAAGCTCCTGGGTCTGACGCTCGACAGCATCGGCGACGGGGTCATCACGACCGATGCCAAGGGGCGGATCACGTCCCTGAATCGCGTTGCCGAGGCGCTGACCGGGTGGAGCTCCCAGGAAGGCGTGGGGCGGCCCCTTGCGGAGGTGTTCCGGGTCATCGGGGAGCAGAGCCGCCAGCCGGCCGCGGATCCTGCGCGTCTCGTGCTCGAGCAGAGCCTCGTCGTCGGGCTTGCCAACCACACGCTGCTGATCGCGCGGGATGGGACCGAGCGGGCGATCGACGACAGCGCCGCGCCGATCCGGGAGGTGGGCGGTGAAGTGAGCGGCGTCGTGCTGGTGTTCCGCGACGTGAGCGAGCGCCGGAGCGCGGAGCGCGCGCGGGAAGCGAGCGAGCAGGAGCTGGCCGACTTCTTCGAGGAGGCCTCGGTCGGCATCCAATGGGCCGCGGCGGACGGAACCATCCTCCGCGTCAACCGCGCGCAGCTCACCATGCTGGGCTACGAGCGGGGGAAGTACGTCGGACATCACATCGCGGACTTCCATGCGGATCGGGACGTCATCGACGACATCCTCGCCAGGCTCCAGGCCCGCGAGACCGTGTCTGGCCGCGAAGCCCGGATGTGGTGCAAGGACGGCTCGATCCGACCCGTCTCGATCGACGCGAGCGCGAAATGGGAGGACGGGCGTCTCGTGTACATGCGCTGCTTCACGCGCGACCTGAGCGACCGGATGCGCGCGGACGAGGCGAACAGCCGATTGGCGGCCATCGTCACGTGGAGCGACGACGCGATCCTCAGCAAGGACCTCGATGGAATCATCCAGACGTGGAATCGCGGCGCCGAGCGGCTCTTCGGCTACATGCCCGACGAGGTCATCGGACGCCCCGTCACGCTGCTCATTCCGCCCGAGCGCATCGCGGAGGAGGGCGCGATCCTCGACCGCATCCGGCGTGGCCTTCGGGTCGAGCCCTACGAGACGGTCCGCAGGCGCAAGGATGGAAGCCACGTCGAGATCTCGCTGACGGTCTCGCCGGTATTCGACGCGGCCGGCCGCGTGATCGGCGCCTCCAAGACCGCCCGCGACATCAGCCTTCGAAAGCGTGTCGAAGCCGAGCTGCGCGCGAGCCGCATCCTCACCGAACGCGGTCTGCAGGAGCTGCAAGCCATCTACGAGAACGCTCCGATCGGGATGTGCCTGCTCGACCGCGACCTGCGTTACGTCCGTGTCAATGACCGCCTCGCGGAGATGAACGGGATTCCAGCCGCACAGCACATCGGGCGGACGTTGCGGGAAGTAGTCCCGCTGCTCGCGGAGCAGCTCGAGCCCCGGCTCCGCTCCATCCTCGAGACCGGGGAACCCATTGTCGAGGTCGAGCTCACCGGCGAGACCGCCGCGCGGCCCGGGGTTCGGCGCACCTGGCTCGAATCCTGGTTTCCGCAGCGCAACGGCGAGGGCGCGGTGATCGGGGTCAACATGGTTGCCCAGGAGGTCACGGATCGTAAGCTCGCCGAGGAGGCGCTGCGGGAAGCGGATCGCCGCAAGGATGAGTTCCTGGCGACGCTCGCCCACGAGCTGCGCAATCCGCTGGCCCCGATCCGCAACGGGCTGTCGGTCCTGGCCCGTGCCGGGGAGGACGCGAGCATCGCCGGCGACGCCAGGCAGATGATGGAGCGCCAGCTGGCACACATGGTGCGCCTCGTCGATGACCTGTTCGACGTGAGCCGCATCAGTCGGGGCCGCTTCGAGCTGCGGCGCGAACGCGTCGAGCTGGCATCGATCGTTTCGCTCGCCGTCGAGACCTGCCGTCCGATGGCCCATGAGCGCAGCATCGGCCTGGCCGTGAAGCTGCCCGACGTTCCGGTTCATCTGGAGGCCGACCCCGTCCGGCTCGGCCAGGTGCTCGCGAACCTGATCGGCAATGCCTGCAAGTTCAGCGACCTGGGCAGCGAGGTTCGGATCGTCGGAACCCGTGCGGGAGGAGACGTCCAGCTCTCGGTCGAGGACTCGGGCATCGGCATCGAGCCCGAGCTGATCGACGGCGTCTTCGAGATGTTCGCGCAGATCGATCGCTCCCCCGAGCGCCAGGGACTCGGAATCGGTCTCGCGCTCTCGAAGCGCCTGGTGGAGCTGCACGGCGGCCGCATCGCCGCGTCGAGCGCAGGGCGCGGCAAGGGAAGCCAGTTCGTCGTCACGCTCCCCGCCACCGAAGCTCCCGCCGGGGCGGTCGCTCAACCGAGCCTGCACAGGCCCGCGCAGCCGCGGCGGATCCTCGTCGTCGACGACAATCCCGACAGCGCGATCTCGCTCGCCCTGTGGCTGAAGCTCAAGGGCCATGAGACCCACACTGCTTACGACGGCGAGGAGGGACTGCTCGCCGCGGAGCGGTTCCGTCCCGAGATCGTCCTGCTCGACATCGGACTCCCTAAGCTCGACGGATACGAGGTATGCCGGCGGATCCGCGGTGAGGTGTGGGGGGCGGGCATGCGGGTGATCGCGCTCACCGGGTGGGGGCAGGAGGACGCGAAGCGCAAAACCGCTGCGGCAGGCTTCGACGCGCATCTGATCAAGCCGGTCGAGCACGCCGCCCTGGACGAGATCCTCTCGACTCCGCCGCCTTGAGCCGGGGCTGCCACTCCTACAATGCGCCCTGCGCGCATGGATCGAGGCTTCGTGGACGCGCAGGGGATTCCGCTCGTGTCTCTCGAGCGGCCGTCGTGCCCGAGCCCTCGACGATGCTGCTCCTCTGCGCGGGAATCGCACGCCTAGTCATCCGACGCCAGCGTGGGGGAGACGGAGCGTCTCAGCAGCGCGCGCCGGCGTAGCGCGCTACAGGCCTCGCAGGCAGATGAATCGCGGGCTGTGGAAACGAGGTATGCCCGGATGTTGTGGATCGTGGAGCCCGTGACCCCGGCGGCGTATCGTCCCGACTGAGCGACCGCCGAACCCGGGCGCGCGGGGGGAAGGAGGCGGCAGCCATGCTGAAGGTCGTCGGCACCGAGGCAACACAGGACGAGGTAAAGGGGCGCTCTCTGCTCGACGAGATTGCCCGCGAGGGGGCACGTCGGATGCTGGTGGCGGCGCTGGAGACCGAGGTTGCCGCGTACCTGGAGGCACACCGCGACGAACGCGACACCGACGGTCACGCCTTGGTCGTCCGCCAACGGCAAGGGGCGCACCCGGAAGGTGACGGTCGGTTCCGGGACCATTCCGGTGAACGCGCCTCGGGTGAACGACCGGCGAACCGACCAAGACGGCGAGCGCCGACGGTGACGGTCGACTGACCGAGGGAGTGCCGCACGTGGTCCACGACGACGTCGAGGTCGGCAAGATGGCGCGCGACCGTCAGCAGATGCGGATCGGCCTCCGGATCGAACGACCGCCCCGCACCGCGCTGGTCGAAGTACACGACGACGAAGTGGTCCTCGAGTGCTCCGTTGAAATAACGCAAGAGGGGACGCTCCGCCCCCCCAGGTCCGCCGTGGAGCCAAAGAAGGACGGGAGCACTCCGGTCGGCGCCGCGTGTCAGCAGGAAGAGCTTCGCACCATCGATGTCGAGTCGCTCCGACGTACAGATCGAAGTCCCTTCCGCGAATACGCCATCTGGGGGATGAGAAGCCAACACGAATAGAGCCGCCAACACGCGCACCAGCGGTCTGGACGTGACTCTGGCTGAGGTCGTCAAAGCGCCGCGAATCCGCCTCCGGCTTCCCAACGGATGCTTCCGCGCGCAGGCCTACCACGACTGTTTTGATCTATCCCGCACCTCAGAGGCCCTTGGCATCCCGAAGCTTCGTCGCCGCGGACGTTGACCTAACGCTATGAGAAGCCCCGTCACTTCATTGGCCTTCGGGTGCACTATCCGGCCAGCGCCGCCGCATTGGACAGTGGAGCCACTCCCTGTCGGCTCCCGGGACCCAATTCGGCGGGTAGGCGGCGCCCGTCCCCCCCGATATCAATTTCTCCCTCCCTCACGGTCAAGCCCCCGCCGACTCGGCTCCAAGCCTTCCGCAGCGCGCGCTATCGCATGCCGCGGGGTCACCTTCGGAGCTGGCCCGGTTCTTGCTCCTCGACGAGATCAAACTTCGTACGCCCCACTAGAGACCTCCGGACGTCGAATACGATGTCTTTCTACAATCGGCATGACGGGATGGATGCGGTGGAATCGGGACGCAACGATGCGCGCGCGATCGAGATTGAGTGGGTCAGTGACCGCTTCCGTCGATTCGCTGCATGGACGGCCGATCGCATGGGCTCGGCATGGGCGTTCGTTGCAGCGGTCGCTCTTGTCATGGTTTGGGCGGCGTCGGGGCCAGCGGTCGGATACTCGGACTCGTGGGAACTGGTGATCAACACGGTCACTACGATCCTGACCTTCCTCATGGTCTTCTTGATTCAGAACGCACAGAACCGCGAGGCCAAGGCAACACAGCTCAAGCTGAATGAGTTGATCCGCGCCGTCGGGGGCGCGCGAACTGGGCTCGTGGGTCTCGAGCATCTCGATGACTCGGAGCTGGGAAAACTTGAAGAGCAGTTTGCGGCGCTTCGGGCGAAAGCGCTGCCCGCCGGCGTCAGGGACAAGACCCGCACTTGAGTCCGATCGCAGGAGAGAACGACTTGGCCCCCTGTGCCCAATGCTCTAAACGCGGCCGACAGCGCTTCGAGGTCGAACTCTCCAACGGCAAAGCATTCCTTGATCAGTTCGGCGGTTGACGCGGCGGCGTCCGCCGGTTGAGGCTCTGGGTCCTCCTCCAAGTCCGCACTCGGATCGTTGCTTTTGGAATTCTCCGGTGTCGATTGGATCTACAAATTTCTACAACCCGGCCATCAAACCGCTGCGAGATCGGCGTCAAGCGATCCCGATCTCGGCATGAAGTTTGCGTTCTCACCGCTCATGGGCAGCCAAGAGCCTTCTCGCGTGGAACCGACCGTCCTGGCTGTCGTCGACGTCCTGGTGGACGAGGACATCGCAGTCGTCTATGACCGCTGCTCAGCGCTTGATCTGCTTCCGCGGATGGTTCCGCATCTCGACCAGGTCGTTCCGCTCGAACCCACGGGAGCACGCTACCGGTGCCGCGGAAGGCGCGCGGGCCGTCCGATCGAATGGGAGATCGAAGTGACCGAGCGAGTTCCGAATGAGAAGATTGCCTGGCGGAATCTCTCTCATCCCGAGTGCGATAGCGCGGCTGTCGTTCGGTTGATGGCCGTTGCTCCGAAGCGCACCCGGCTCTTCTACAGGCTCGACCGACTCCCCTCGGGTCCGACGGACGCGGGCACAGTCGGAGGCGCCGGTGACGTCAGGAGTGCCCGACCGCAGGCCAGTTCATCGTCCTAGCCGGTGCCGCCTACGCGGTCGCGCGGGGGGTTCGAACTCACCCGCGTGGAGTCGAACAGGCGGAGGGAACGCCGTTTCGCGGTGGGCGGAGCACCGTTGCTGCGGCCACGAGGCGCAGGCGATCCACCCGCTCGTGCTGGTCGCTCGCGCGCCACGCCAGCGCGTCGAGATCGAGCTCGGCGAGCAGCGGCTCCCGGGGCTGCACGACGGCGAGCGCGCGCCAGAGACCGAGCTTCCCGTGGATCCCGAGCGCGAGCACCTCGAGGGACTCGAGGAGCGCGAGCCCTTCGGCATCCTTGCGCGGGGCTCCGAGCTTTAGGCGCGTCGCCTTTTCGGCGAGCCACCCGAGGGCGCGCTTGAGGGGGCTCTCCCGGACGCCGAGACGCGCGAGGAGCTTGCGCAGCGTGCCCTGGTCGTCCTCGATGTCCCCGTAGAGTCGGTCGAGCTCCGCGCGAAACGAATCGGAGGCCGCATGGGACCCGAGGTTCTCGAGCAGCTCGAGAGCGCCCTCCGAGCCGGCGAGATGATCGTTCAAGTAGGTGGCGAGGGAGTCGCTCATCGAGCGGGCGAGCTTGCAACCCGTGCGCCAGCGCTCGTGCGGGAAGGCGCTCCCGAGGCCGAGACGACGGCGCCGAACCCGCAGTTTCTGCAATTGGGACGCGCAGCGCGTCGCTCCGGCGCGCGAACGCGGACGGCGTCGGGCACGGCGTCTGCACCCCGGGCATCCGGGAGGTCTGGATGCCCCGACGCCGTACCGCGGTCTGGAGCGCGGCTTCGCTGGTCCTCGTTCTCATTGTGGCGCGCGCGCTGCTGCCGCTCGCCGTGGAGCGCTTCGTGAATCGCGCCCTGAGCCGCAACGCCTCGTACGCGGGATCGGTCGGAGACGTCGATCTCGCGCTGTGGGCCGGCGGCTATTCGCTGGAGGACGTGCACATCCAGAAGCGCGGCGGCCGCGTGCCCGTGCCCTTCTTCGACGCCGAGCGGATCGATCTCTCGGTGCAGTGGCGCGCGCTGCTCGACGGCGAGATCGTCGGCGAGATCGAGTTGCTGCGGCCGCGGCTCAACTTCGTCGCTGGACCGTCGCGCGCACAGAGCCAATTCGGCGCGGAGGTAGACTGGCGGAACGTCGTCGAGGGGCTGCTGCCGATCCGCCTCAACCGCGTCGAGGTGCGCGACGGCACGATCCACTTCCGGAACTTCCACTCCGATCCGCCGGTCGACGTCTGGGTCGACGACGTCCAGGCCGTGGCGGAGAACCTCACGAACACCCGCGACGAGGGGGGACGCGTGGCGCGGCTTCGCGTGCGTGCCCGGCCGATGAAGACGGGGCAGCTGATCGCGACGGCGACCTTCGATCCGTTCGCGGATTCACCCGACTTCGACTTCGACGGGAGCCTCACCGGTCTCCGCCTGCGCGACCTGAACCCGTTCCTCCGCGCGTACGGCGCCTTCGACGTCGACCGCGGGACCGTTCGGCTCTACGCGGAGATGCTCGCTCACAAGGGGCGCTTCGAAGGCTACTTGAAGCCGTTCTTCGAGGACGTCGATGTCCTGCAGGCGGAGGAGCTCGACGATCAAAGCTTCTTCGCGTCGACCTGGGAGGCGATCGTCGGAGCGGTCGGCGAAGTGTTCCGGGACCAGTCCAAGGACCGCGTCGCGACGCGGATCCCACTCTCCGGCAGCGCGCGCGATCCGAGCGTGGGCTTCTGGGCGACCCTCGGAAACGTGCTCCGGAATGCCTTCATCGAGAGCCTGGTGCCGCGCCTCGAGCACAGCGTCGGGAGGCGCTGAGCGCGCCCGACGCCACCCGGGGCGGCGGGACCGCGACGCTTGGACGCTTCAGCCGGAGGCGCGCGCGCACAGGAAGACCGACGCCTCCTGGATCGCCTTCGCGCCGGCGTCGATCGGCAAGCCCCGTGACGTCGGTCGCAAGCGTCGCCAGAGAGGTTGACTCGCCTTGACCACTCCATCGGTCTGGAAGGCGGATTGAATCCCGTGGCCAGGAATTGTGAGTCTGCGAGCCGTCGCCTGGTCGGTCGGCGTGCTCCTGGATATGAAGTCGCTGGAGGCTGACTCGCGGCGGTCGGGCGAAGCACGGGCGACACGCGGGCGACAGGGCTCTTGAAGTCTAGTCCTTGGATTCAAAACGGGTGCCAGCCGGGCGGAGTGACGCTGCCGAAGGACAGCCGCTCGCGCTCGCTCGCACGGCGGCCGGCGCCTCACGGGGTTGCGCCTCTTCGCGCGCGTCGGGCGTTAGCAGACCGCGCGCCCCGAAGAAGGCCATCGACACTCAGGCCTTCGTCGACGTCGGGCCCGGCTTGACCGAAGTGTCAGGGAGGTTCAATCACCGCGGCGACCGCGGTGAGCGTCGAGCGCGCCGCGACACAGCCAGGCTTCGATGCGCTGACCTACGCCGCAAGTCTCACGAGCACCCACGGCTGGCTTGTTGCGATCGGACTCTACAGCCGAGCGCAAACCGCAGCGACAAGCCACGGTTCGACGAGGAGCGGCGGCACTCTCAATCGATTGGTCCGGCGTCCGATGTCATTGGTATGGAGACTCTCGCCGACATCCTCGGAATCGTATTGGGGGCCGGCCTCCTGCTCGGGGGCGGTCGTGCGATTCTGAGGCAGCGGGTTTTGGCCTCGGCGGAAGGCGACGACGAACGCCTCCATGTCGGCCTTGGCGCCATCGCAATCGGACTGCTCTGGATTCTCCTCGGCGCGGGGATCCTTGCCGCCTTGCTGGGATCAGCAGCTGGGGTCGAGCTATGCGTACGACTCAAAGCGTTCATGTTGCGCTGGTTCTTCGATCAATGAGACGCCCACGGCCGAACCTGCGCATCCAACTTGTACAGCGTGAGTGCCGAGCGTGCGCGCCGTCGCTGCCTGGGCCGCGGGGCCGTCGCGGATACCGCGGCGGGTCTGGCCCCGGATCCGTGCATGGGGCTTCTCCTCGATTCGTCCCGGCTCGACCGCATTGGACCAAGTCCAGACCAAGGTTTTCGGCCGCAACTAAGTCGATAACGTCTTGAAAATAATAGAGTAAAAATTCAGGTAACGCGGGTTCGAGTCCCGTCCGCCCCGCCAGTTTTCGTTGTGGAACGAGGGGGTTTGCGAGCCCCGTTTCGCCGCGGATCCACACCGGATCCAGATTGCGCCGCTTTCTCGGTCGGATCACGTCCACGAGCGCCAGGTCGCCGAGCTTCGCGTAGCGCTCCGTCGACCGGCTGTCCGCGTGGCGCAGCATGCGCTGGATCATCTGGAGCGACGACCCCTGGGCCGGCCAGGCCGTGGCGCTCGAGTGCTTCGTGCCCTCATACATCCGGACCCGGACGCCCACCTTGGCGGCGGGCTGGTTCCACTCCTCGCGCAGGCTGTTGGCGATCCAGCGCTTCTCGCGGTTGCGAGCCGTGGGGTTCGGGAAGAGAGCGATGCGCGAGCGGAGCATTTCCTCCTTGGAGACCGCGAAGAGCCGCCAGTCGATCCAGCGCACCAGCTCCTCGTCCCACAGCCGGCGCACCTCGGCGGAACGGTTCTTCGTGGTCCCGCGCGGGGCGTCGAGCCGGGGCCCCTGGATCGCGTGCGCGACGCGCAGCCGGCCGTCCCCGAGGTAGTCGTCGAGGTCGAGCGCGCGCATCTCCGAGAGCCGCAGCGACTCCGTCGCCGCCACGAGGAAGGCGTCGCGCCGCGCCCGGGGGATCGCGTCGATGACCCGGTGCTGCTCGCGTTCACCGCGGCCCTGTTCGCGAAGGAGCAGTCCGTCGTGCTGCCAGGACTGTTCGTGCTGGCGGACGTCCTCGGCCTCACGGAGGACCCGCCCGGGCGCGATCCGCGGCGCTGGCTCGTGCGCTACCTGCCCCTCGTGGCGGTGATCGTGGGCTACCTCGCGACCCGCCGGGCCCTGTTCGCGGGGGGCGAGTGGCGGCTCGCCCTGCTGGACGATCCCTTCGGCCCGCTGCTCTCCTTCACCTACGCGGTGTAGACCACGTTCCTGCCCTTCGTCTCCCTCGCCTACGAGCCGGAAACCGCGGTCTGGTGGTCGCCCCTTCGCCTCGTGCCCGCTCCTCGCGTCGACTCTCCTCGGTGTCGGGGGGTGCGGGTCGGCGCGGCGCGGGCCGGGATCTTCCTCGCGGGCGGGTTCGGGCTGACCCTCCTCCCCACCGCGCAGATCCTGCGCCAGGAGGCGCCCTACGACGAGCGCAGCGCCTTCGAGCGCGCCCTCGCCCTCCGCCCGGATCACCCGGAGGCCCTCGCGGACCTCGGCTTCGTGCTGGCGGCGGAGGGGCGCCTGGACGACGCCGTCCGACACTACCGCGCGTCGATCCGCCTCGATCCGCGCGCGCCCGAGACCTGGAACAACCTGGGCACCGCCCTGGCGCGCCAGCCCGCGCTCTCACCAGTAGGTGAGGGTCCCGTCCGACGCGGTGACCGGCACCGAGCGCATCCAGCGCAGCCGCTCCCACCAGCTCCGGTTCGCCGCGTACCAGGCCACGGTGCTGGCAAGCCCGTCGTCGAGGCTCGTCCCGGCCCGGAAGCCGAGGACGCGCTCGGCCTTCCGCGGATCGGCCCGGTGGAGCGCTACCTGGCCCGGACGGTCGGGGGTGCGCACGATCAGCTCCTCGCCCCGGCCCGTGAGCGCGAGCACCCGACGCGCGATGTCGAGCACGCTCGCGGCAACCCCCGTGCCCACGTTGAAGACCTCGCCGCGCACCGCGGCGTCCGGCGCGTCGAGGATGGCCTCGACGGCGCGCGCGGTGTCCTCCACGTGCACCCAGTCCCGGGCGGCGCTGCCGTCCCCGTGCACCGTGAGGGGCTCGCTCACCAGGGCGCTCGTCACCATGCGCGGCACCAGCTTCTCGAGGTGCTGGCCGGGTCCGTAGTTGTTGAAGGGCCGCACGATCACCGCGGGGATGTCGTAGGTCCGGGTGAAGGCGTAGACCAGGCGGTCCGCGCCGCACTTGGCCGCCGCGTAGGGCGTCATGGGATCGAGGGGATGGGACTCGTCCATGGGGTCGATGCGCGCGCTGCCGTAGACCTCCGACGTGGAGACGTGGACGAAGCGCTCCACGTGGGCGCGGTGCCGCACCACGGCGCTCGCCACGGTCTGGGTGCCGAGGACGTCGGTCTCGAAGAAGATCTCGTTGTCGGAGATGCTGCGCGGCACGTGGGTCTCCGCGGCGAAGTGGACCACGGCGTCCGCCCGGGCCACCAGGGACTCCACGAGGAACGCGCTGCGCACGTTGCCCTGGATCAGCTCGAGGTGCTTCGAGCCCAGCAGCTCCGGCGCGAGGTTCTCGAGGTTGGCGGCGTAGGTGAGGGCGTCGAGCACGATCACGCGGTCGTTCGGCCGCTGCCGCAGGTGCTCGGAGACGAAGCGCGAGCCGATGAACCCGGCGCCGCCGGTGACGAGGATCGTGCGGTCGGTCATGGCCCGAGCAGCATACTCGAATCCTCCCGCCGGTTCGGGGCGGAAATCGGGGGCGGGGCGGCGGCGGAGCGGAACCGGACATCGGCTTCCGGGGCCGGGGGTTGCCCGGACCTCCTGCCGCCGGGCGTCCACCGTGCGCGCGGGGGTTCGATACGATCCGCCGCCTTGGCGACCCGCTGGCGACATCCCGCCGTGATCCTCTCGGCCCTGGTCCTGCTCGCGTTCGCCATGCGTGCGGCGGGCCTCGAGCAGGTCTTCGTGGGCGGCGGCGACGTGATCTTCACCACCGGCGACCCCTACTACCACCTGCGCCGCGCCCTGGTGAGCTTCGTCGACTTCCCGCGTCTCCTCGAGTTCGATCCGTACCTCAACTACCCGGCCGGCGCGCCCGTTCCGATCCCCCCGCTCTGGACCCTGACCCTCGCTGGTGTCGCCCGGCTGTTCGGGCGGAGCCAGGCCGTGTTCGAACACGCGGCGGCGTGGCTGCCTCCGGTGATCGGCGCGCTCACGTTGCTGCCCACCTGGGCCCTGGCCCGGCGCCTCGCGGGCGTGGGCGTGGCGGCGGGGGCGGCGGCGATCCTCGCGGTGCTCCCCACGTCGCGTACAGCTGCGTGGGCAACCCCGATCATCACGCGGCGGAGAGCCTGCTCGGCGCGTGGCTGCTGCTGCTCTACGCCCTGGCCCTCGCGCCCGGTCTCTCGCCCGCGCGCCAAGCTCCGTCAGGGTCCGGTCGAGGCCCGACGCCTTCTCGAACACCGGCACGACGACGCTGATCCCGACGCTATCCGGTGTCGCAGCCACGGCCGGCAACCCTTCGTCCCCCCGGTCGGCGCAGGATGCCGGAGCCGGGGCCCGTCGGCCTGCCGGCGCGGCGGCGACGCGCTCAGGCCACGCGGCTCAGCTCGGCGAACTCGAGGGGCTTCGCGCCGCGCTTCTCCATGGCCAGCACCGCGTCCCGGTACGCGGACTCGATCACCCGCCGCATGTAGCGCTTCATCCGAGGGCCCACGGGCAGCTCGTCCACGTAGGACTGCATCTGCTTCAGGTAGTAGACGCGTCCCGCCTGCACGAGGGGCGGGTCCTCGGGCTGGTTCACGCGGTCGCGCCACGCGAGATAGGCCCGCTCGGCCTCGGCGCGGGGCACGCCGCACAGCGCGAGGGTGCGCACCCGGGTGGCGCGGGTCAGGCGGCTGTCCTTGCGGTGGCGGCCGATGAACAGGTTTGCGGCGAAGTGGGCGAAGCCGACGCACGCGAGGTTGCGCGCGACGGGGCTCTTCATGCGCGAGAGCGCGAGCTTGCCCGTGGCGCGGGACATCTGCATGTGGCGCGCCTCGTCGATCGCGTGGTTCCGGAGGATCTGCTTCACGCACGGGTCCATGCGCGGCTCGTCGATGGTGCAGCGCTCCACCGTTTTCTGGTTCACGTTGAGGGCGAAGCGGGTGAAGTAGTAGTAGTCGAAGTCGCCGCGCAGCCAGCCCACCAGGGCGTGGGCCTGCACGAAGCGCGTGGCCATGGGCAGCGACACGTTGGCCGCGCGCAGGTCGTCGAGGCGCAGGCCGTAGTGCGCGAGCACCTTCTCGATCACCAGGAAGAAGGACCGGATGTGCATGGTCTCCTCGACCACCTCGCGCGCCATGTAGTGCGCGACGTCCGGGTCCTCGCGGATGAAGGTCTCGAGGGCCGCCGCGAAGTTCAGCGTGTTGGTGGCGGCCTCGGCGACGGCGGTGGAAAGGTAGCTCTGGCAGAACGTGAGGCGGTTCAGCATCAGCTTCTTCTCGTCGGACAGCGCCTCGAAGACCGGCTCGCCGAAGAACCAGGTCATCTCCCAGGGGAAGAGGCGGTGGTCGCCCAGGGCTTCGGCGTCGAAGGCGCGGGCGGGCTCGAGGAAGTTCTCCTCGAGGTGTCGCACGTCCTTGTCGGACACGGTCTGCAGCCGCCGCGTGAAGTCGAAGCTCGCCGCCGTCGCCATCGGTCCATCCTTCGGGGCCCGTCGCCGGGGCCCGTCGCCGGGGCCCGTCGCCGGGACTCGCCACCTTATCACTGTGCCGCCGCGCCGGGGAAGCGGCCCCCCGGGCTCAGCCCACCCCGGCCTGCTCGAGCTCGAGCAGCACGTTCGCGTAGCCGTGGCCGTCGGCGAGGCGCCAGTCCTCGCAGGACGCGCACGGGCCCACCTCCTGCGAAGCGGCCGGCCCGGTGCGCCGCCCGGCGGCGCGCGGCCTCGGGGCCGGTCCAGATCGCGTCGAGGCTCGGGCGCGGCGAGGTTGCCGAGCGGCGCCCGGGCGTCCCAGTCCGCGCCGCACATGGTGACCGTGCCGTCCTGCAGCACCAGGAGCGACTCGAACAGCCAGGCGCAGGGGGGCCGTGCCGCGCCGGGGCCGGGACCGCCATCGGGCGCGACGTCGACGGCGCCGCCGAACGAGGCGGGGCGGATCGTCATGACGAAGTCGCGCGGGACCGAGCCACGGCCGCCAGGCCTCCACGAGCTCGCGCAGCCGGGCCTCGATCGCGGGCGTGCGCATGAACTGGATCGAGATCACGGGGCCCTCCTGTCCCGCTCGCGCTTGCGCGCCAGGAAGGCGCGCACGTTGCGCGCCACGCGGGCGAAGTGGTCGCGCCCGCGCATGGCGAGGTAGCCGTCGCGGTCGTCGGCGTCCATCGAGCACTCGAGCCGGTCGAGGCCCGAGGCGAGGAGCGCCTCGGCCAGCGCGCCGGCGAGGCCACGCCGTTGGTCGACAGGCCGACCTGCGGACGCCCACGGCCTTGGCCAGGGCGATCAGCCGCGGCGTCCCGGTGCAGCAGCGGCTCCCCGAGGAAGTGCAGCCAGAGCGTGGTGTCGTGGCCGGCGCATTCGCGGGCGATGCGCTCGAACAGGCCGGCGTCCATGAAGCCGAGGGGGCGCGTGAACCCCTGGCGCGGGCACAGCGGGCAGCGCTGATTGCAGTGGTTCGTGAGCTCGACGTTCACGCGCCGGGGGAAGTCGAGCAGGCTCGGCATGGGGCGAAGACTACACCCTTCCGGCCCCCGATCGGGGCGAGGCGTCGTGGTCCGGCCCCGGCGCGGTGCTGTGCTAGCCATCCCCGCCGATGGCGGCGTCCGCGGGCGCGAAGTCCGAGGCGCGCGCCGCGCGTTCGCGGCGCTCGTTGCGCTCGCCCTGCTCGCGGCCTACGCGCTGCCCCGGCTCGATCCGCCGGCGGCCGCGCGCGGGACCTGGATCCCGGGCTCCCTCCACGCCGCGGCTTGGCGCGCAGGGCGCTTGCACCCGGCGTGGCACGATCCGCGCCGCCGGAACCCGTCGACATGGGGCTCGGCCCTGAGTAGCTGAGCCCGCCACCCTCGAGACGGAACCTCCCCACCCAGGGCTTTCTCCCGGGCCACACGTCCCTCGACCAGATGCTCCAGGGCGTGTCCCTGTCCGGCGCGCCCGTCACGCGCGTAGCGCGCGAGCCAGCGGCGCGGCGCGCGCCCGGGCGGCTCCTCGGAGATCCCCAGCAAGTCCGCCAGCACGACGACCCCGGGCAGCACGATGGCCTGCTCCTTGCCGAGCAGGGCCACGGCGAAGCCGCGCAGCCGAGGGCACGGGCGCGGGCGCCTGCGCGCACCTCGAAATCGTCGTACACAAACTCGCTGGCGACGGACGGCAGGTAGACCGTGCACACGCACGCGAAAAGAATCCACCCGGCCTGGCGCCGGAAGATGCTCGCCGACCGGCGCGACGCGTCGGACGGTGCTGACGGTCCAGCCGCGCGAGTCAGTCCGGGCGAAGGAACTGGTGCGGATGCCATGGCCTGAGGCTCGACACGCCAGAGACTCCCCCGCTCGCCCGGGCGCGGCATCCACGGTACCCATCTTGCGGCACACCATGAACCCCCCCCGCGCCTTCCTGCTCGTCGCCCTCGCGCTGTTTGCCGCCTACGTCTTGCCGCTCTACTCGCCGCCCGCCGCCATTCCGGCGGCGATGCCGGGCCCCGATTGCGCCCTGGCTTGCCCAGGTATTCCCCGGCGTGCCGCCGGATTCGGTACGGGGCCCGCCTCGCGTGCCTCCTGGCGGCGCCATCGCCGTCGCGGTCGCACTGCGCTGTGAGCCGCTCCCGCTCGCTGTCGAGGCCCATGCGGCATCGCACTACGGCGGCGCTCGATCTCCCGCGCTACGACCCTCCTGCGATCGGATCCTCGCGCTGGCGGCAGCGCACGCCGCGGTCAGCCTCGTGGCGGGCGGCTTCGGGCGCCGCCTGCAGATCGCCCACGTAGCATTTCTCGCCGTCCCGCCGCTCCTCTTGGCGCTGGTCCTACGCCGCTTGCCGTGCGTGGGACGAGCGACCCGCCAGGCCCGTCCCGCACGCGGGTCCCCGGCTGGCGCTTGCAGCGGTCGTGCTGGCCTGGGTCACGCTTCGTGCCATCGTCGGCTGGCATGCTCCACGCTCCGCCGACGCGTCGACACCTGGCTCGGCTTCGAGTATCTGCAGCACGCGGCCCGCGGCACCCTCGACCTGTCGCACGACGGCTTCCTGCCGGCGTTCCATCCAGCTACATGGTGTCCAGGGGATCGCGCTACTTCGGCCCCGGGCACGCACCCTCCTTCGCCGTTGTCGAGGCATTCCACCTCTTCTGGACCGCGGTCGCCGGGTGGGGTATTGGATGGGATCGCGCTACGCACCGTCGCACCCGCAGCCGGCGCAGTGGCTGCAGCGGCTCTCCTCTTCTCTCCGTTTCTGCTCTTCGTGCCCCTCAATCCGAGCCCGTTCTTCCTGGGTCCGCTCGTCACGACCGTGCTCCTCCTGCTCCTGCGCTCGATCCACGTGCGCGGCTCGCTGCCGGGCGTGGCCGCCCTCGGCGGCGTGGCCGGGCTCGCCATGACGATGCCGCCTGTCGCGCCCGTGGCGGCGATGACGTGCGCCGCGGCGGCCCTCTCCCTCCACCGTCGCGACGCTGTACCGCGAAGCGTGTATGCCATCGCGGCAGCGTCGTTCTTCGCCGTTGTCCTGCCGGCCCTGCCCAGCCCCGAAACGATCCGAGCGATGGTGCACGAGCTACGCGCTCGTGCGGGGCGACTGGGCCGGGCTCGAGGCCCTCGCGATGGGGCAGACGTCGCCGCTCGGCGCTGCACGCCTCTGGCATGCGCGCGCGCCCCGGCTTGTCGACGTCGCGTCCGGCGTGCTGCTCTCGCCGTTCGCGCTGCCCCGCACGCCTATCCGGCTCCGGGGCGATTCTTGTATGCGCCGGTGGCCGCCGTCCTCTCCGCCTGCGGCGTCGCGTTGGCCATCGCACACGCGCGCACGAATCGCGCGGCGCAGTTCCTGCTCGGACTCCTCGCCCTCGGGCTCGCGCCCGGTCTCGTCACTTCCTTCGATCGTCGATCGCTCACCCGGACGTTCGTGGCGCCCGTTCCCCTCGCCCTCTTTGCTGCGGTGGGATTCGAGGCGCTCCGGCGCGCCCTCGCTCCTCGAGCTTCCTTCGTGCGCGCCGGAGTGACGGTCGCGCTCCTCGTAGCGGTCTCGGGCGCATGGGTTTTCGACGAAGTCGGCCCACGGATCCTTGCGCAGTCCTCCGTGGGCATCGCGATTCGCGCGTTGGAGGGAGCCCCGCCGGAGCTACGGGCCACCCTCCTCGCCCACCGCACGGACCTCGGCCTGACCTGGCTGCACCTCGACCGCATCGGGGCGCAGGTCCCCGGGCGCTTCCTCCCCGTGCGCCCGCTCGAGGACGAGACCGAGCTGGCCGCGACCAACGATCCGCGCCGTCCCGCTGCGGACCTGTTCCTATGGAGCCCGGGGCTCGAAGCGACGGAGCACGTGGCGGATGCTCTTTGCCGGCGCTGGCCCGAAACGGCGCTCTACACAATGATGGATCGCGCGCACCTGTCCCGGGTGTTCGCCGGGCGCCCCGCGGGAGAGGGCTTCGCCCCGGCCCTGCCCCCAGAGCAGTGGAGCGTGCAGGGCTGCCCCGGACGCTCGACCTCGCCATGATTGCTCCGGGCCCGCCCGGCGGGGTAGAAAGGCGCGACGCCGGCCCGCACGCGGCTGGCGGGAGGCGAAGGCGGCATGCGGATCGCCGGCATCCAGCCGGGGTACCTTCCCTGGCTCGGCTACTTCGATCAGATGCTGCGCGTCGACGCCTTCCTGGTGGCGGACGAGATGCCGTTCAGCTCCTCGGGCTGGACCCACCGCAACCGCGTGAAGGGGCCCGAGGGCGCGCGCTGGCTGACCCTGCCCGCGCGCGCGGCGCGCGGCGCGCGCATCTGCGACGTAGCCCTCGCGCCGGGCGCGCCGTGGGCGCGCAAGCACCTGCGGGCGCTGCACCACCTCTACGCCGGGGCGCCCGCCGCGCGGGAGAGCCTCGACGCCCTGGAGAAGGTCCTGCGGCCCGACGCGGACCGACTCGCCGCGGTGTCGATCGCGAGCCTGCGCTTCCTCGCCGAGCGCCTCGGCGTGGGCACGCCGATCCTCGTCTCGTCGGAGCTCCGCCTCGAGGCGCGCTACCGCGAGCGCTTCCCCGGCGAGCCCGGACCCACCCACCGCGTGGTCGCGTACCTCGAGGCGCTCGGCGCCGACGAGCTGCTGGAGGGCGAGACCGGGCGCGGATACTTCGACGTCGCGCTCTTCGCCTCGTTCGGACTGCGGGTGCGCTTCCACCGCTACGCCCATCCCGAGTACCCCCAGCTCCACGGGCCCTTCATGTCCCATCTGTCGGCCCTCGACCTGCTGCTCAACGTCGGACCCGATACGGCGGCGCGCCTGGTGCGCGACGGCGCGCGGAGCGCCCATGAACTCGAATGAGCTCGTCTCCATCGTGGTCCCGTTTCTGAACGAGGAGGGGACGGTGCGGGAGCTGGTGGCGCGCATCGTCGCCACCCTCGAGGGGCGCGGGCAGCCCTTCGAGATCGTGCTGGTGGACGACGGCTCGCGCGACGGGACGCGCGCCCGCCTGCGCGAGCTCGAGGGCGCGGACCCGCGGCTCCGCGTGTTCGAGCTGACGCGCAACTTCGGACAGGCCGCCGCCCTCGCCTGCGGCCTGTTCGAGGCGCGGGGCGACGTGGTGGTGACCCTCGACGCCGATCTGCAGAACCCGCCCGAGGAGATTCCGAAGCTCCTCGACGCCCTCGGCACGGGCGCGGAGATCGCGACGGCGAAGCGCTCCCAGCGCTACGAGGGCTTCCTGCGCTGGCTCGGCTCCCGCGGCATCCACTGGGTCGCCCAGCGCCTCACCGGGGCGTCCATCGAGGACTTCGGCGGCCAGTTCAAGGCCTACCGGCGAGGCGCCCTGGAGGCCACCCGCCGGGCCTGGGCGCCGGGCAAGCCGTTCTTCCCCCTCGCGCTCTGGCTCGGCTTTCCGGTGGTGGAGGTCCCCGTGCGGCACGAGCCGCGGCGCGGCGGCCGCTCGCGCTACACCGTGCGCTCGCTCCTGCGGATCAACGTGGATCTCATCACCGCCCTCTCCACGGTTCCCCTCGCGCTGCTCGGCATCGTGGGGGCCGGCCTGCTCGGCCTCAGCGCCGTCGCCCTCGCCGCGTGCCTCGTCTCGCCGCCCGCGTCCTGGCTGCCCGGCGCCGCCAGCCTGACCTTGATCGGTGTCGGATCGGTGCTCCTCGCCGCGGGCGTCCTCGGGCAGTACCTCGGCCGGGTCTACCGTCAGGTGGCGGGCGGCGGACCCGCCTACGTGGTGGGCCGCGGCCCGGCCGGCGCCGCGGCGCCCGGCGCGGCGGGAGCGCCCCCGCCCTCGGACGGTCGCGGACGGATGTCGTACATGGCGAGGTGGCGCGAGGGGAAGCGCGGCTCGTCGTCGTCCACGTAGAGGGATCTCTCCGCGAGGGGCACGATGAGGAAGCGCGCGCCGAGGCGCTCGCGCCACTCGCCCAGGAAGTTGTCGCCGGTCACGAACATCACCCGTCGGCCCTCGGCGAGGCGCCGCGCCACCCACATGGGATCCACAACTTGCCGCGACGAAACCCCAGCGATTCTGTTTCGTCCTGCTCTTCCGGGGTCGAGTCCCGTCCGCCCCGCCATGACCCATAGAACTCACTGCGTAATTCGCCTTCTGGCGGCGCCTGGTTCCTCGGCTGGCTGCGCTTGGTTGCGGCGACGGGTGGCTGGTCCGTCGCTGAATCGAGCTCAACAGTGAACCCCTAGATGCTCGCCCGGCTGTAGAGCGCAGCGTAGGCGCCGCCCGCGCCGATCAGCTCCTCGTGGGTGCCGTCTTCGGCGATGCCCCGATCGGTGAGCACCAGGATGCGGCCGGCACGCCTCACGGTCGAGAGCCTGTGTGCGATCACGAGCGTCGTGCGCTCGCGCGCGAGATCACCGAGCGACTGCCGAACGGCCTCCTCACTCTCGGCGTCCAGCGCGCTCGTGGCTTCGTCGAAGATCGGGACCGGCGGATCCTTGAGGAAGACTCGGGCAATGCTCAGCCGTTGCTTCTGCCCGCCCGAGAGCTTCACACCACGCTCGCCGATGTCGCTGTCGTAGCCCCGCGGAAGGGCACGGATGAAGTCGTGCGCGTGCGCCCGCCGGGCTGCCTCCACTACCTCTTTGAAGCTGGCGTCCGGGCGGCCGTAGCGGAGGTTTTCGAGGACCGAGCCCGCGAACAGGTAGACGTCCTGCTGCACGACTGCAACACCGCCCCACGTCGACGGGGGCCGTCGTAGGGTCGGTTGCGTGCCTCTATCGACTGCGGGAGTTCAGGCGCAAGAAGACTGCCACCTCGGCCTTGTCGACCGAGCCTGTGGCAACGCCGTCGATCAGCTCGTAGAGAGCCTCCGGATCGGCCTCGAGGCGCTGACCGTTCAGCCCGAGCAGCAAGCCGAGGTCTCGCAGTCCCGCCCGCCCGCCGTAGCGTCGGATCTGGTCCGCGTGGATTCCCAGCACCTCGTCGAGGGTGAGGAAGAGCGGTTCGGTCACTCGGCGAGGCGTCGGAACACACCGCCGTACTGCTCATGGGCCTCGGCGACGAGTTCTGCCACCCGACGCCTGCGCTTGGAGTCACGCACCGGGGTCACGACGAGGACGTCTCCATTGGTGGAGAGCTCGAGCTCGGTGTCCGCATCGATGTTCAGCGCTTCCAGGAGAGGCCGGTCGATCACGAGGGCCAAGCTGTTCCCAGAGCGTGTGAGTCTCTTTGTCATGTACGTACGCTATTCGGCATCCGTAAGGACGGCAAGTGGGGTTGAGGCCGACCGCACCTCTCCGCGGTCCTGAAAGTCATCGTCGCGAGCGTCAGAGCGCGCCGTCCGAGACGCGGCAGCTCGCGGCTCTTGCTGCAACGTGCTCCCGTCCGCGCAGACTACCCTTCGAACGCGACGAAGGTGCCGTTGGTCCAACGGCCTGCGCCCGGCGAAGGCCACAACGGCCCGACCAACACGCGCCCGTCGGCGGCAAAGGACCGTAGAAGCTCCCAAGCGCGATCCGGCTCCGGGTGCTGCCGCCCGCAAGGCCCGGTGGCGAGGTGCAGAGGGCTCACGGCCAGATGGCCGACGAACGTCAGCTCCGTCGGCGCACCGGCGTGAAAGGCCGCGTGTCCGGGATTGTGGGCCCCGGTCCATTCAGCCCGCAGTCCGTCGACGATGCTTTCACCGTCGCCGAACGTGCGGACGAGGCCTTGCGCGATCAGGGAAGCGAATCCTGCCCGCACGAGATCGGCCGCCGCCGGCTCGGGAAAGGATCTCCGAGCCTCGGCACTCATCAGGATCCGGCTGTTCGGAAAGAACGGCCGCCACCCATCACCGTTGCCGGAGTCACGTACCGCGATCATGCCCACACTCTCGACGTGCGAGAGCAACACCGTGTCGACCGCGTCCGGATCGATCCCCGCAGCCCGAAACGCGCCGCGGACCGCATTCTGGTGCGCCCCTGCGCTCACCGGGTCGTGCAGGATCTCGTCGGCGTTGCCCATCGGGTCGATGACGATGGTGCGTCCGTGTCCCTCGATGACCCACGCGCACGCCGCCACCCGTACCTTGTCACCCTCGGCCCACCACGGCTCACCCCAGGCGACGCCACAGACTTCATCGGCGCTGAGACCGGTTGCCGACGGGTCGATCGCGGTGTCGACGTAGAGCACGCGGGTCAGCCGCAGGTCACCGATCGCGAGCGTCGTCGTCGCCATCCGAGCAGTCTGACCGAAGCCCGCCGCCGGCGCGACACGTCGCGAAGGAGGGCGCCTCCGCGATCGAGCGCGCGCGGCGCGTGGAGCTAAGCGGCGCGACGGCGGGTGGCGGCGTCGCGCTCCTCGTCGAAGAGCAGGATCGTCGCATCCCGGGGAGCAGGGACCAGCGCCGCCGCGCCCATCAGGACGGCCCGTACGAGGCTGCGGCGCCGTCGGCCCGCGACGGTGCTCCGGGTCGAAGGCATGCGTCTCGCGCTCCTCGAATGGAGAGTGGGCACGGAGAGGCCGTCGGTGGCGGCCTCCCCTCAGGACGCCGGCTCGAGCCGGATCCCCACCGACGGCGACGCGTCCGCGACCCAGCCCACGAGGACCGCCTCCACGTCGGGGTGCACGGGCAGGCGAGCCGCTTCCGATTCACCCCCTGCGCCCGGGGCCGCAGCAGCGCTCGGCGAATGCCCGGAACAGGCGCGACGCGTTGCGGTGTCGGACCATCTCCCGTTCGTCGGGCGTGAAGGGCAGGGCCTCGAAGGCCGCTTCCGCCGTGCGCACGCGCTCCTCGGGGGCGAACGGGAAGTCCGTCCCGTAGAGCACCTGGGAGATGGGCGCCAGGTCGCGCAGGGCTGCGATCTGCGGGGGCGTCACCGAGAGAGCGGTGTCGTAGTAGAAGCGCGCGAAGCTCTGCATCGCCTGCGGCGGCGGCACTGCGCGCGGACCCAGCACGGGAATGGACCCGATGGCCGCCATGCGAGGGGCCAGGAAGGGCAGGGTTCCGCCGGCGTGGGGGAGGATGAAGCGGATCCGGGGATGCCGCGCCAAGGCTCCGGAATAGAGCAGGCTGGCGGCCGTCCGGGTGGTGTCGAACGGGAACTCGATCATCGGTGCGGGCAGCTCGAGTCCGAAGGCCTGGAAGCAGGGTGGGGACGTGGGGTGGACGAAGACCGTGACCTCGCGCTCGTCGAGGGCCTCGAGCAGGGGGGTGAGGCGCGCGTCACCGAGATAACGCCCTTCCGTGTGGGTCGGCAGCGCCACCCCGTCCAGCGCGAGCTGATCGAGCGCACGCTCCAGCTCGGCCAGGCTGGACGTCAGGTCGGGCAGCGGAAGGATCGCATACGCCCCGAACCGATCCGGGTGGCGGCGTCTGAGCTCGGCCGCAGCGTCGTTGATGGACCGACACAGCGTCGCCGCCTTCGCCGGAGGGGCGAAGCTCACGTGGGGGGAGGACACGGAGAGCACCGCTCCCGCGATCCCGACGTCGTCCATGACCGCCAGCGCGCGCTCGGGCGTCCAGTCCGGGACGGGCATCCCGCCGTCGACGGCCGTGAGGCCCGCGTCCTTGAGGGCCTCCCGGTAGACGGGCGGCAGGAAATGGGCATGGACGTCGATCGTCACCGGTTTGGACGTGGTGTCGGGCGCGCCGCTCATTCATGCTCCGGGTCGCTGGCCTGCGAAGCCGCCGGGGAATCGGGGAGCGAAGCTTGGAGACACTAGCGATCCACATCACCCGATGGGGACGTGCCGGACCACGCGTGATCCTCGTGCATGGCGGCGCGCAGGGCAGCGCCGTCGGCGGCGAGCGCATCTTCTCCGCGCAGCAACCTCTGGCCGAACGAGGCTGGCAGCTGATCGTTCCGGATCGGCCCGGACATGGCCGCAGCCCGGACCCCGGCCGCCCCGACGATGCGGAGGCCGACGGCGCGTGGGTCGCCGACCTGCTGGAAGACGGCGCGCACCTGAGCTTCGGAACGCAGCAGCGCGGGGCGATGAAGTCAGCGAGCCGTCCCGCCGTGCGTACGGGCGCTACCCGGTGGGGGCGGCGGGGCGGAAGCCGGAGAGGTACGCGGGGAGCAGCGACCACGTGCCCGCATCGAGGCCACGGGCCCGGCGCCCGACCTGCGCCCGGCCCGCGTCGAGCTCGATCCAGGAGTTGTCGAGCGTGTTGAGGACTCCCTGCTCCGAAGCGGTCGCGTCCGCGTCGCCGAGGTAGAGCGAGCGCAGCAGCTTCGGGAACGCGACGAAGCCGTCGCGCGTCCGGCCCGAGTCGCGCATCACGCCCGCGCGCCGCGCGACCACCGACCAGTCGAGGTCGGCTGCCCGGAAGCCCACGAGCGCGAAGGCCGGGCTGTCCTCGGAGAGATCGTCGCGGAAGAGGTGGACGCGCGGGAACACGGAGAGGAACGACGCCACGATCACCCGGAACTCCTCCGGCGTGAGCTGGAACATCGGCAGCCAGAGGCAGAACTCGCCTCCGTCCACGAGGGCGCGTCGCACCGCCCGGAAGTGCTCCACGGTGTAGAGCCGTCCGCTCCCGACCTGCCAGGGCAGGACGAGGTCGCCGACGACGAGGTCGTAGCGTTCCGTCGCGGCCGCGACCGCGATGCGTCCGTCCTCGATGACGACGCGGCCGCGGGGATCCGACGCGAGCTCGTGCGTGGCCGGTCCGAACCAGCGGCGCGAAGCCTCCGCGACGAGGGGCGAGAGCTCGAAGGCCGTCACGGACGCGACGCTCGGGTCCGCGAGCGCGGCGCCCGCCGTGATCCCCGTGCCGAGGCCGATGAAGGCGACGCGCCGCGGTCCGGGGTGCAGCACCGCGGGCAGGAGACCCATCCTCTCCTGTCGCAGGAACGAGTCGGCGTCGCCGAGGACGTACTGGTTGTCCACGAGGAGGGTGCGGTCGCCCGCGAAGTCCACGACGGCGACGACCCCTTCGGCGCCGGTGGCGAGATCAACCAGGCGATAGCCTCCCTTCGCCATCGGCCATGCATCGAGCCGCACGAGCGGGAGCGCGCGCAGGCGCGGGGCCGCGACGAACCCGATCCCGCCGGCCAGCACGAGGCCGGCGAGCGCGACGTGCGCACGTCGCGCCGGGCGCGTCGTCGCGGTCGCGAGCGCCGCCGCGGCGGCGGCGTAGAGCAGGGCCAGCGCGCCGAAGCCGAGGTGCATGCCGAGCTCGGGCATGAGCACGCGGCCCGCGAGCTCGGTGCCGAGGAGCCCGCCGAGTCCGTTCGCCGCGAGGAGCCAGCCGAGGCGGAGCCCGTGAGGGTCGTCCGCGACCTCCTGGAACCAGCGGAACGTGAGCGGCAGGATGAGCCCCGCGACGAAGACGAAGGGACCGAACGAGGCGAGCGCGAGCCCGATCGAACGCGCGAGGAAGAGCGCGACGCTCGGGCTCCGCTCGAGCTCGAGGTAGCGGAGCCCGTCGGTCGCGCGGACGAACGAGAAGGGCGCGGCCAGCGCCGCTGCCGCAGTCAGGAGGAGGGCTGGTGCGAGGAGGCGCGTCACCGCCGCGTGTCGGCCAGCGAGCCACGAGCCAGCTCCCGCGCCGAACGCCAGGGACAGGATCACCGCCGCGAGGAGCGACGCCGTCCCGAGGAGCGCGAGCGACTCCACCTGGTCGAAGAGATGGAGCGCGAGGACCTCGGCCGCGAGGACGCAGAGGCCCGAGAGGAACGCCAGCGCGAGGGGAGCCCCGACCGCGGCGCCCGGATTCGGCGCGGGCCTCCCGGCTCGCTCTCCCGCGCGGCTTCCCCGTCGGTCGAGCGCGAGCGCGAGCGCAGCGAGGGCGAGGTTCGCGAGGAGGACGGCGTGGAGGACGGCCTCCTCGCCGGAGCCTGCCCACACCAGGGCAGCGGTGGCGAGGAGGCCGAGGACGCCGCCCGCCGTCTCGAGCGCGTAGAGGCGGGCGCCCTCGCGGCCGAGCGTCCGGTCCTCCGTCAGCGCGGCGCGCACGAGGAGGGGCAGCGCCATCCCGGTGCACGCCGCGGGCGGCGCGACCAGGAGGAGGGGCAACGCGAGTCGGAGCGCCGCTCCCGGCCACCCGGCGACGCCGTCGCTTCCCACCCACCTCCAGAGCGCCGGGGCCCACGCGGGAAGCGCGAGGATCGGGACGGCGAACAGCGCGACACCGAGCTGCGCGCTGGCGAGATCGCGCCAGGGACGCTGCGACCGGCGCTCGATCCACGCCGCCGCCCACGCGCCGAAGGACAGCCCGAGCAGGAACGCGCCGAGGACGCGCGTCGTCGCGCTCGGCGTGGCGCCGACGACCGCCGCCATCCGCCTCGTCCAGAGGAGCTGCTGGGCGAGGCCGCTCGCCCCCACGAGAACGGCGAAGAGTTGCGCGAGCCGGTAGGGGGAAGGGGGCTTGGGGCGCATCGGCACGGCAGGGTATCGCCGTTCGGCGACCGCCAGGGAAGGTCGGGATGAGCGGTGGACGAACCCGCGCTCCGGCGCTTCGCTACCCTGCTCGGGCGTGAACGCGCCGGACGATCCGCTGACTCCCTACCTGACGCACCTCCTGGACGCGCGCGATCGCGTCCGCGCCGCCTACGACAAGGCGGTCCTGGCGCTCTCGGGCGGCGCGCTCGCTCTCTCGTTCGTGTACATCCGCGACGTCGTCGGGGACGACGGCCCGATCGTGGCGGGGAACGTGCTGGTGTGGTCGTGGATCAGCTTCGCCGTGAGCATCGCGGCGATCCTGGTCGCGATGCTGACGAGCCAGGAGGCGCTGCGCGTCACGATCCGGCGGGTTTACGACAAGAAGCTTCCGGCCCTCGAAGGGGGCTGGCACACGATCGTGACGACCTTCCTGAGAGCGTTCGCGGCGGCGAGCTTCGTGCTCGGCGTCGTCCTGCTCGCCCTCGTCTTGCGGCAGAACCTCGGAGAAGAAGAGACCGGGGACGAATACGCAAAGCTGGTCTACGACCTGCCGCACGGAGGCGAGCCCGCTTCCACGCCGGCGCGCCGGAGTGAGCAGCGCGACTAGGCGCCGACCCTCCGGGCGCGCCGCCACATCGTGCTTCCGCGCGCCACCTAGACACGAGGAGGTGCCCCCATGAGGCGGGTCCGCCGGCTCCCCTGCGCCTGCATCGCCCTGGCCTTCGTTGCCGTCCATCCCACCCCCGCCGGAGCGACCGCGGCCGCCGTCGTCAATCTCGTGACCGACGACCAGAACGTGAACGCGGCCCAGACGGCCGATTCCAACCTCGTGAACGCGTGGGGCCTCTCGTACTTCCCGACGGGGCCGTTCTGGGTCTCCGACAACGGCACGGGCAAGTCGACGGTCTACGGGGTCAATCCGGCCACCAATGCCACCACCAACACGGGCCTGGTGGTGACGATTCCCGGCGCGGGCACCGTCACGGGCCAGGTCTACAACGGCACGACGGGGTTCAACAGCGACCCGTTCCTCTTCGTGAGCGAGGACGGGACGATCTCGGGTTGGAGGCCCGCGCTGGGCACCCTGGCCGAGGTGCTGCAGCTCGCGTCGCCGGACAACGCGTACAAGGGAGCCGCATTCGGCACCGTCGGCACGAACCCCTATCTCTACGCGACGAACTTTGCCGCCGCGAGGATCGACGTGCTGAAGGGCAGCGCCGGCGCGCCCGACCTCGCCGGGAACTTCGTCGATCCGAACCTTCCCGCCGGCTATGCGCCGTTCAACATCCAGAATCTCGGTGACAAGCTCTACGTCACCTACGCGGTCGTCGGGGCGACCGGCGACGACGTGGCGGGGCCGGGCAACGGCGTCGTCGACATCTTCGGCCTGTCCGGAAGTCTGATCGGTCGCCTCGCGACCGGCGGCGTCCTGAACTCGCCGTGGGGCCTGGCCATCGCGCCCTCCAGCTTCGGGGACCTGGCCGGGAAGCTCCTCGTCGGAAATTTCGGCGATGGAAAGATCCACGCCTTCGACAAGGACACGGGCCTGCCGGCCGGAGCCCTGGAGGGGACCGACGGCCAGCCGATCGTGATCGACGGCCTCTGGGCGCTCATTCCGGGCAACGGAGGCAACGCGGGCAGCACGAGCTCTCTCTACTTCTCCGCGGGGCCCGGGGACGAGATGCACGGGCTGTTCGGCGTGCTCGAGCCGGTTCCCGAGCCGGGAACGGGGGCGCTCGCGGCGTCGGGCCTGGCCGTGCTCGGGCTCACCCGCCGCCGCCGGCCGCGCTGACCGACGCCCTGCGCGCCCGGCCCCCGTCGTGAGGGCCCTGGTCGAGACCGCGGTCTCCTTCGTGATCTTCGCGGCCTCGCTCTTCGTCCCGGCCGGACGGCTCGACTGGCCGATGGCCTGGGCGGTGATCGCCCTGTGGCTCGCCTTCGCCGTCGTCGGGTTCGTCGTACTGAGCCCGGAGCTCATCGCCGAGCGCAGTCGGATCGTTCCCGCCGGAGCGGAGCCCTCCGACGTGGTGGTCGCGGGTCTCGGGGGGCTCTTTCTCTTTCCCGCGAGCCTCGTCGTCTGCGGCCTCGACGCGCGAAACGCCTGGTCTCCGGCGCTCCCCGGCGTGCTGCGAGACGCCGCGCTCGCGGTCTTCGCGGGCGGCTACGCCTTCACGCTCTGGGGCGCCCGCGCGAACCCGTTCGCCTCGACGGTCGTGCGCGTCCAGCGCGAGCGCGGGCACCGGGTGATCGACGCCGGGCCCTATGCGTTCGTGCGGCACCCCCTCTACGCCGGGGCCCTGGTCGCCCACCTCGCACTGCCCGTCGCGCTGGGCTCGCTGTGGGGCATCGCGCCTGCGGCCTGCGGCGCCGCGCTGTTCGTCCTGCGGACGATTCTGGAGGAGCGCACGCTGGCTGCGAAGCTGGAGGGCTACCCGGCCTATATGCTGCGCGTACGCTGGCGGCTCGTCCCCGGCGTGTGGTAGAGCCGCCCGGCAGGATGATTGCGCTCGGGCGGAGCCCGAGGCGGAGGAGGTGTCGATGGGGGTGCCGGTCTCGCAGATGGCGACGGTCGCGAGCTACGTGCTGAGGCAGAAGCTCGCCGGCCGCAAGCGCTATCCGCTCGTGCTGATGCTCGAGCCGCTGTATCGGTGCAATCTCGCGTGCGCGGGCTGCGGCAAGATCCAGTACCCGGCGAACGTGCTCAAGTCGCAGCTCACGGTCGAGGAGTGCCTGCGCGCCGTGGACGAGTGCGGCTCGCCGATGGTGAGCATCCCGGGCGGCGAGCCGCTGCTGCATCCGGAGATCGGCCGTCTCGTCGCGGAGCTCGTAGCGCGCCGGAAGTACATCTACCTCTGCACCAACGCGCTGCTCCTCGAGGAGAAGCTGCCGCTCTTCACGCCGACCAGGTACCTGAGCTTCAGCGTCCATCTGGATGGCCTCGCTCCCGAGCACGACCACGCCGTGTGCCGCGAGGGCACCTTCGAGAAGGCGGTCTCCGCGATCCGCGCGGCGGTCGCGCGCGGCTTCCGCGTGACCACCAACACGACGCTGTTCGAAGGTGCCGACGCGGAGCGCACGGCTGCGTTCTTCGACGAGGCGATGCGGCTCGGCGTCGAGGGCATGATGGTCTCGCCGGGATACCAGTACGAGAAGGCGCCCGACCAGGAGCACTTCCTGGCCCGCGAACGCACGGTGCAGCTCTTCCGCCGCATCTTCGCGGCGGGCGGCCCGCGCGTGAAGCAGTGGCGCTTCAACCAGTCGCCGCTCTTCCTCGAGTTCCTGCTCGGCGCGCGCGACTACGAGTGCACGCCCTGGGCGATGCCGAGCTACGGCGTCTTCGGCTGGCAGAAGCCCTGCTACCTGCTCCAGGACGGCTACGCGAAGAGCTATCGCGACCTGCTCGATGCCACCGCCTGGGAGCGCTACGGCCATGCGAGCGGGAATCCGCGGTGCCGGGACTGCATGGTGCACAGCGGGTTCGAGGCGAGCGCGGTCGACGACGCGTTCTCCTCGTGGCGCGGGCTCCTCGCGATGGCGCGCGCGACCTTGTTCGGTCCGCGCGTCGCGACCGCGAACGGGGCCTCCGGCGCGGCGGCGCCGGCACGGGCCCCGCGCGCGGAGAGCGCCGAACCGACGCGCGGCTGGTCCGCCGACGCGAGCCCTGCGGCGCTGCGCGTCGCGTTCGAGTACCGCGGCGACGTGACCCTCACGCTGCGCGACGGCAGCGCGCTCGAGGGCTACGTCGCGAACGTCGGCGACGATTCGATCCGGCTGTGGACGAAAGGCAGCACGACCCTGCGCGAGCTTGCCGTCGCCGAGGTTCGGCACGTCGCGCTCACCGGCCGCGATCCTGCGGCAGGCCAGAGCTTCGCGACCTGGCAGCGCGCGCAGGCGGGCGCCTCCCCGAGCTGAGCCGCGCTGCGCGGCTCAAGCCCGCGAGACCCGCGCCAACGAGGAGCGCTGTCGAGGGCTCCGGAACGGCGGCCGCCGCGTAGTCGAACTGCGACTGCGAGGTCAGGGTGAAGTTGGCGATCGGGTTGCCGGACGCATCGGTGACCTCCGAGATCCCCAGCCACTCGATCGTGTTGCCGAGGAGCGCGGTCGCGTTCCCCGAGCCGCCCTCCACGGCGCGCACGCTGGTGCCGGCGGATGCCGAGACGTCCAGCGTGAATGCCCGACCGAAGACGAACGGCACGGGATCGAGCAGCCACGATCCGAAGGGATCGCCGGCGGCCTCGCACGGGCCGCCGGGCCGGGCGATGCAGTACCCGCTGCGCTGCTGAACGCGGCCGGGGAGCGCTGTGCTCACCGACACCGTCACGACGAAGCTTCCGGACGCGGAGCTCTCGTAGGGATGGTGGGTGCCTGCGGCCTGGCCGCCGAAGCTGCCGTGGACATCGAGGCGTGGTCGGTAGTAGCCGGTCGTTCCCGCGAGACCGGGGGCGGAGAACGTGAGCGAGTCCACCCATCCGGCCGTCGCCGTCGCTCCGCTGTCGATGTTCACGCTCGTGGCGAGCGTGCCCGGCGCGAACACGTCCAGCGTCGCCGAGACCCGGATGCGTCCGTACTGCACGTCGTAGACGGCGGTCGCCAGTCCCGTGCCGAGCGCCGCCGGTCCCTGGATGCGCTGGACCGAGTCGGAGAGCGGGCCGGGAGCAGGGCCGACCTGGGGCTGCTCGTTCAAACCGAGGATCTGCGACCCAAGGAAGATCTGCGCGGAGACGCTCGCGGCCATGGCAGGGTGGGAGACGCCTGCCAGCGCCACGACGGCGGCGAGCGGGGCTGCGAAGGCGAGGAGGCGGCGACCCGGCATCGATCTCCTCCCGGGGGACGCCTCTGCGACGCGGGGTCGCGCCGCGAGAGACGTTTCCATCGGGAAGTGGTCCGCGGGAGGACCGTTGTGACGGTCCGGTGTGTCCCCCGATCTGGGGACAGAGGCCCGAGCACCCGTTCCGCGGCCGATCGGGCCTTCCCCTCGTGGTCAAGCGGGACCGCCGATCCTCCGCTCTAGGAGTCGTTGCCGGTGAGTCGGCGGAGGTGCTTTGTCGCACGCGGCGGACCAGAGCCTGACCGCGGTGGCGCAGGACGAGCCTGCGGCCCCGACACCCACCCCTGCCGCAGGCCGGCTGCCGGGCTACGGCACCGAGCTCGTCGGGCGGTTCCACTACCGCCTCATCAAGCGCCTCGGCGGCGGCGGCTTCGGCTCGGTGTTCTTCGCGCGCTGCCTCGATCCCGCGCCCGACGATCCGGACGCGCCGCCCGAGGGCGTCGCGGTCAAGATCCTCGGGCGCAGCCGAGAGAACGAGCGTCTCCATCTGATGAAGCGCGAGCTCTCGTCGCTGCTGGCGCTCCGCCACGACCGGATCCCCCGCGTCTTCGACTGGAGCCTCGACGGGCCGTTCCCGTTCGTGGCGATCGAGCACTTCCGCGCGGGCGACCTGCGGGACGTGCTCGTGCGCCGCCAGGCCCTGGCCGAGCCGGCGGTGTGGCAGCTCCTGCACGACCTCCTGTCGGCGCTCGTGGCCGCGCACCGCGCGTCGATCCTGCACCTCGACGTGAAGCCCGCGAACGTGCTGCTCGACGGCGAGGGCGGCTACGTGCTGACCGACTTCGGGCTCTCGCAGGCCGCGCGCATCCGGCGCGGGGTGATCCCGTGCGGCCTCGGCACGCCGGGCTACCAGGCCCCCGAGCAGCGCGACGAGCAATTCGACCGCTACGACGTGCGCACGGACCTCTGGGGCGTCGGCGCGACGGCCTGGTCGCTCCTCACGGGCATCCAGCTCTCGGAGCGGCTCCGGCTCGTGCGCGACGCCGAGAGCGGCGCCACCTACGGCCTCCCGCCGGTGTCGCAGTTCCGCATCTACTGCTCGCCGGCGCTCGAGGACGTGATCATGAGCATGCTCGTGATCGATCGCGCGCGGCGGCCCGGGAGCGCGGCGGAGGTGCTGGCACGCGTGTCCGACTTTCTCGGGGGCGTGGAGCACGACACCGGCGCGCGGGTCGCCAGCCGGCGCCGCGGGCTCGACGCGGCGGAGGCCGCCGAGCTGGTCGAGTCGCTGGTCGATCCGCTGCTCGCGTCGATCTGCCGCGACCGCGGCTTCGACGGCTACTTCGTCGCCTTCGAGGACGGCGAGGAGATCTGCGCGGAGGGCGAGCAGTCCTATCACGCGTTCCTGCTGCTGCGCGGCAAGGTGCGGGTGGAGCGCGAGGGCGAGGTGGTGGCGACCTTCGACCGCGAGGGCACGTTCCTCGGCGAGGTCTCGACGCTCACGGGCGTGTCCCGGACCGCCTCGATCTACGCCGAGGGGCCGGTCCGCGCCTGCGTCTTCAACGCCGCCGAGCTCGACGAGTTCGTCACGAGCCATCCCGCCATCGGCATCCGCCTGCTGCGCGCGCTCGCCGAGCGCCTCACGCGCGGCGGCGGCGCCTCCGCCTGATCCTCCGCACGGAGCCCCGGCCGGCTGCCGGAGGGCTGCGTGCGCGCTGCGCACGCGCGAAGTCGAGCTGCGCACGCCACGGCGAGATCTGCGCGCGCGACGCGGAAAAGCGTCGAGCCGCGCGCACGGCCTGCCGATGAGGGGATCAGCCCGCGCGAGAGGAGCCCCCCAGCCATGGCGACGATCCTGCTGATCGAGGACTCGGAGGCGCACCGGGCGGAGATCCGCCGGGCGCTCGAGCCCGCCGCCCTGTTCGATCGCATCCTCGAGGCTCCGGACGGGATCTCGGGCCTGCGTTGTCTGCTCGACGAGCCGGTGGACGTCGTGCTGTGCGATCTCGAGATGCCCGGGCTCGACGGCGAGAAGCTCCTGCGCGTGCGCGAGTCGGTCGGCGACGTGCCGTTCCTCTTCCTCACGGCTTCTGGGGATCCCGAGCGCCGGGTGCGCCTGCTCGAGGACGGCGCGTGCGACACGCTCACGAAGCCGTTCCACCCGGCCGAGCTCGTGGCGCGCCTGCGCCTCCACCTCCGGATCAAGCGGCTGCAGGACGAGCTCCGCGACAAGAACCAGATGCTCGCGCGCGAGTCGATGATCGACGGCGTCACGGGATTGCGTACGCGGCGCTACGTGACCGAGGTGCTCGCGATCGAGGTGCTGCGCGCTCGCCGCTACCGGCTCCCGCTCGCCGTGCTGATGGCCGACCTAGACCACTTCAAGCGGGTGAACGACCGCTTCGGCCATCCCGCCGGCGACGCCGTGCTGCGCTTCGTGTCGGAGCTGCTGCGCCGGAGCCTGCGGACGAGCGATGTCGCCGGGCGCTTCGGCGGCGAGGAGTTCCTCGTGATCCTTCCCCAGACGGACCGGGATGGGGCGGTGACGCTCGCCGAGCGCTGGCGGCAGACCCTCGAGGAGGGCTCGCTGCATCTGCCCGGCGGCAAGCGCGTGCGGGCGACGGTGAGCGTCGGCGTCGCGATGTTCGATGCGCGCTTCGAGCGCGCCGAAGACCTCGTGCGCGCCGCCGACGAGGCGCTCTATGCGGCGAAGGGCGCGGGCCGCAACCGCGTCGAAGTCGCCGCGGCCTGACCTCGGCCCGCGCTCTCGCGCCTCACGGCCTCGGCGCCGCGGGCTTCTTGCGTGCGCGCGCGCGGAGCGCGCGCCATCCCGCGAGACGGTCGGCGACCGGGGCCTCCGCTCCCTCGCGCGTCGGCTCGTAGAAGGTCGGATCGCCGAGCGCGTCCGGCAGGTTCCGATCGGGCACGAAGCGCTCCTCGGCGTCGTGCGGGTAGCGGTAGCCCTTGCCGTAGCCGAGCGACTTCATGAGGTCGGTCGGCGCATTGCGCAGGTGGAGCGGCACGGGCAGCGAGCCGTGGGCGATCGCGGCCTCGTGCGCGCGCTCGCCCGCGAGGTAGGCGGCGTTGCTCTTCGGCGCGCAGGCGAGCCACGTCACCGCCTGCGCGAGCGGGATGCGGCCCTCCGGCAGCCCGATCCGCTCGACCGCCTGGAACGCCGCGAGGGCGACACCCAGGGCTGTCGGGTCCGCGTTGCCCACGTCCTCGGACGCGAAGATGACGAGCCGGCGCGCGACGAAGAGCGGGTCCTCGCCGGCCGCGAGCATGCGCGCCATGTAGTAGAGCGCTGCGTCCGGATCGCTGGCGCGCAGGCTCTTGATCAAGGCCGACACCACGTCGTAGTGCGCGTCGCGGTCGCGATCGTGGGCCAGCACCCGCTCGCCCGCCGCCCGCTCGACGGCGGCGGCGGGGAGCGGCGCGTCCGGCGGCGCCTCGGAGCGGTGTACGGTCGCGGCGGCCTCGAGCAGCCCGAGCGCGCGCCGCGCGTCGCCGTCCGCCGCTTCCGCGATCGCGCCGACCGCTTCGTCCGTGAGCGTGAGGCCCAGCGCGCCGAGGCCGCGCTCGGTGTCCGCGGCGGCGCGCCGGACGAGCGCGGCCAGCGCGTCGGGCTCGAGCCGGCGCAGCGTGAAGACGCGGCTGCGCGAGAGGAGCGCCGAGTTCACCTCGAACGAGGGGTTCTCGGTCGTGGCGCCGATCAGTGTCACCGTGCCGGCTTCGACGTGGGGCAGGAGGACGTCCTGCTGTGCGCGGTTGAAGCGGTGGATCTCGTCCAGGAACAGGACGGTCCGCCTGGCGCCGCGCGCCTCCCGCCGCGCCGCGTCCACGACCTCGCGGATCTCCTTCACCCCGACGGTGACCGCCGAGAACGGCACGAACCGCGCCCCAGGCGCTTCGGCGAGGAGGCGCGCGAGCGTGGTCTTGCCCGTGCCCGGTGGTCCCCAGAGGATCAGCGAGGGCAGGGCGCCCGAGCGGGCCAGGGCGCGCAGCGGCGCCCCCTCGGCCACGAGGTGCTCCTGCCCGACGACGTCGTCGAGGCTGCGCGGGCGCATGCGGTCCGCGAGCGGCGCGTGACGCCCGGGGCTGTCCGGCTGCGCGGCGACGCCGGCGAAGAGGTCGAGCGATGCATCGTCGCCCATGAGGCCAGGGTACCGCCTTGAGGGGGTCGCAGGGGTCTGCCATGCTGGGCGCACCCCCCGGAGAGGTCGCGCGCATGACGAGCGAAGGGCGCACGCCCAGCGGGCCTCCCGTCCAGGGTCCCGCGCACTGGACCGCCGTGCCTCCGGGCTCGATCCGCCTGGTGGGCATCTGCCTCAAGCCCGCGCAGCCCCAGGCCGCGGGCACGGTGCGGGGCCTCGTGAAGTGGCTCGGGCAACGGGGCCTGGAGGTGCTCCTCGACGAGGAGGGCGCCGAGGCGACGGGCACCCCCGGCATCGGGCGGGCGGAAGTGGCCGCACGCGCCGACCTCGTGATCGTCCTGGGCGGCGATGGGACGCTGCTGTCGGTGGCGCGGGCGGTGAACGATCGTCCGGTCCCGATCCTCGCCGTGAACCTCGGCACGCTCGGCTTCCTCACCGAGATCGCGCTCGACGAGCTGTTCGCGGCGCTCGAGCTCGTCCTCGCTGGCGACGCGCGCTGCGAGACGCGCATGCGGCTCGACGTGCGCGCGCTGCGCGGAGCCGTCGAGCTCGCGCACTTCCTGGCGCTCAACGACGCGGTGCTCACGAAGGCCGACCTCGCGCGCATGATCGACCTCGAGGTGCGCGCGGACGGGCGACAGGTGACCGTGTATCACGCCGACGGTCTCATCGTGGCGACGCCGACCGGCTCCACCGCCTACTCGCTCTCCGCGGGCGGACCGATCGTGCTGCCCGAGCTCGAGGCCTTCCTCCTGACCCCGATCTGTCCGCACACGCTGACGCAGCGGCCGCTGGTCCTGCCGGCGTCCGCCGAGATCGAGATCCGCGTGCTCGCGCGCGTGGAGGTGCAGCTCACCATCGACGGGCAGGAGGGCGCCTCGCTGCGGGAGGGCGACGCCGTCGTCGTGCGCCGCAGCGCGCACCCGCTGCGCGTGATCGTGTCGCCGTTCCGGACCCGGTTCGAGATCCTGCGCGAGAAGCTCTCGTGGGGGACCCGGTGATCGAGACGCTGCGGATCCAGGGCCTCGCCCTGGTGGACCGCGCCGAGCTGGAGTTCGGACCGGGGCTCAACGTCGTCACCGGGGAGACGGGCGCGGGCAAGTCGCTCGTGCTCGGGGCGCTCGCGCTCGCGGCCGGCGCGCGCGGCGCGGCGGACTCGGTGCGCGAGGGCGCGGCCGAGGCCGTCGTCGAGGCGGTCTTCGCGACGGCGGCCCTGCCCGAGCTCGAGGCCGAGCTGTCGCAGCGCGGTGTCGAAGCGGACGACCACGCGCTGGTCGTCCGCCGCACGCTGGCGCCGGGCGGCCGGAGCCGCGCCCAGCTCGCGGGCCAGCTCGTGCCGGTGGCCACGCTCGCCGAGCTCTTCGCCGGACGGATCGAGATCTCGAGCCAGCACGAGTCGCAGGCGCTGCTGAAGCCGGAGACGCACGGCCGCCTCCTCGATGCGTTCGGCGGGCTGCTCCCGCTGCGCGGAGAGGTCGCCGCCGGGTTCGCCGCGCTGCGCGCGCTCGCGCGAGGAGATCGCGCGCCTCGAGCGGGCCGCGGCCGAGCGCGCGCGGCGGCAGGACTTCCTCGCCTACCAGGTGCGCGAGATCGACGAGGCGAAGCCCGTGCCGGGCGAGGGCGTCGCGCTCGTGGCGGAGCGCGCGCGGCTCGTGCACGCGGAGCGGCTCGGCGCGGAGACCGGTGCGGCGGCCGCGTGCCTCACCGGCGACCCGTCGCAGGCGGACGTCGCGAGCGCCGCCGACCTGCTCGCCGAAGCCGTCCGCCGCGTGGACGCCGCTGCGCGGCTGGATCCGTCGCTCGTCGCCGCTCCTCGAGCGTCTGCGCGGCGCCCACGCCGAGACGACGGACGCGGCGCGGCGAGCTGGAGCGCTACGCCGGCGCGATCGAGGCGGACGCGGGGCGGCTCGCCGAGCTCGAGTCGCGGCTCGCGCAGCTCGAGGCGCTGCGCCGCAAGTACGGCGGGCACGGAGGAGGCGGTGCTCGCGTTCCGCGACGCGGCCGCGGCGGAGCTGGCGCAGGTGGCCGGAGCGGAGGAGCGCGCGGCGGAGGCGGCGCGCGAACGCGCCGGCCGGGCCGAGCGGCTGGCCGCGCGGGCGGCGGAGCTCGGCCGCGGCCGCGCCGCGGCCGCGGCCCGGCTCGGCGAGGCGCTCGAGGCCGCGCTGCACGAGCTCGGCATGACGACGGCGCGCATCGAGGTGGCGCTGCCGCCCGTGGAGGCGCCGCCCGGGCTGCCCTGCGGGCCGACCGGCGCCGAGGCCCCGGAGCTCCGCTTCTGCGCGAACCCCGGCGAGCCGGCGCGTCCCTTGCGGCGCGTGGCGTCGGGCGGGGAGCTGTCGCGCGTCTTCCTGGCGCTGAAGAACGTGCTCCGCCGGGCCGACGCGGGCATGGTGCTCGTGTTCGACGAGGTGGACGCCGGGATCGGTGGACCGACGGCGGACCGCGTCGGCCGCGTCCTCGCCGAGCTCGCGGCCGAGCACCAGGTCCTGTGCATCACCCACCTGCCCCAGATCGCAGCGCGCGGCGCGACGCACTTCCGCGTCGCGAAGCGCCAGCGCGGCGGCCGCACGTGCGTGGAGGTCGAGCGCCTCGACGAAGACGGCCGGGTGGAGGAGATCGCGCGCATGGCCGGAGGCGAGAAGGTCACCGAGGCGACGCGACGGCACGCGCGGGAGCTCCTGGCAGGAGCGCGCGGCGCGGGGGTAAAGGCCCGGGGGCGTCGCTCCGATTCCTAGAGGGATGGAAGCTCCGGAGCGAAGCCCCGAGTGCCGTGGCCCGGTCCCGTCGGGAGGCTCGATCCTCGTGCTGCGCGGGTTCTACGAAGGCCTCGAGTGGCCGATCGAGCGCGAGTGGGTGGTGATCGGGCGTGGCCGCGGGGCCGATCTCGTGATCGCGGAGCCCACGATCTCGCGCGCGCACGCCGCGATCGGCTTCGACGGCCGGCGCTTCTTCGTGAAGGACCTCGGGAGCACGAACGGTACGCTCGTGAACGGCGCTCCCGAACGCCGGACGCCGGTGAAGGATGGGGACGAGATCCAGATCGGCAAGCTCTTGCTCCGAGTGACGCTGCCGGCCGCGCTCGACTGAACGCGACGGCGCGCGCGAGGTTTGCCCGCCCCAGGGGGCTCCCGTACACTCCGCGCTCCACCGCGCCCTCGGACGCCCGTAGCGTCCCGCTCGGGAGAATCCGCCGCCCGATGCCCTCGATCCTGCGAACGCTCATCGGCACCAAGAACGATCGCGAGCTGAAGCGCATCCTCCCGCTCGTGCAGCGCGTGAACGAGCTCGAGAAGACCGTGGTCGGCCTCTCGGATGAGGGCCTGCGGCAGCGCACCGTGGAATTCAAGCAGCGCGTTGCGAACGGCGAATCGCTCGACGACCTCCTGCCCGAGGCGTTCGCCACGATGCGCGAGGCGTCGAAGCGCACGCTCGGCCAGCGGCACTTCGACGTCCAGCTCGTGGGCGGAGTGGTGCTGCACGAGGGCAAGATCGCCGAGATGAAGACCGGCGAGGGCAAGACCCTCGTCGCCACGCTCCCCGCCTATCTGAACGCGCTCGCGGGCAAGGGCGTGCACGTCGTGACCGTGAACGACTACCTGGCCCGGCGCGACTCGCAGTGGATGGGCGAGGTGCACCGCTTCCTCGGGCTGACCGTCGGCGTCATCGTGCACGACCTGTCCGACCAGCAGCGCCGCGAGGCGTATGGCTCCGACATCACCTACGCCACGAACAACGAGCTCGGGTTCGACTACCTGCGCGACAACATGAAGGTCGCGCTCGCGCACTGCGTCCAGCGCGACCTCCACTACGCGATCGTCGACGAGGTCGACTCGATCCTGATCGACGAGGCGCGCACGCCGCTCATCATCAGCGGGCCGTCCGAGGACAACACCTCGCTGTACGGAATCGCGAATCGGGCGATCCCGAGGCTGACCGCGGGCACCAAGGGCGACCACAACAAGGGCATCGAGGAGACCGGCGACTTCTGGGTGGACGAGAAGGCGCACAGCGCCACGCTCACCGAAGAGGGCATCCACAAGGTCGAGAAGATGCTCGGCGTGGAGAACCTCTACGACCCGTCGATGCTCCCCGTGCTGCACGCCGTCCACCAGGCGCTGATCGCCCACACCCTCAAGAAGCTGGACGTGGACTACGTGGTCCGCAGCACGGACGGCGGCAAGAAGGAGGTGGTGATCGTCGACGAGTTCACGGGCCGGCTCATGCCGGGCCGGCGCTGGTCGGACGGACTCCATCAAGCGGTCGAGGCGAAGGAGGGGATCACGGTCCAGAACGAGAACCAGACGCTCGCGACCGTCACGTTCCAGAACTTCTTCCGGATGTACAACAAGGTGTCGGGCATGACGGGCACCGCGGACACCGAAGCCCCGGAGTTCGCCAAGATCTACGACCTCGACGTCCTCGTGATCCCGCCGAACCGCCCGATGATCCGGCGTGACCTTCCGGACGTCGTCTTCAAGAGCAAGCCCGAGAAGTTCGACGCCGTGGTCGAGGAGATCAAGGCGCGGCACACGGGCGGCGTCGACCCCTTCGACGAGAAGACCTCCTACGTCGGCGGGCAGCCGATCCTCGTCGGCACGATCTCGATCGAGACGTCGGAGATGCTCTCCCGCAAGCTCTCGAAGTTCGGGATCAAGCACAACGTCCTGAACGCGAAGCACCACGAACGCGAGGCGGAGATCGTCGCCCAGGCCGGCCGCAAGGACGCCGTCACGATCTCCACGAACATGGCCGGCCGCGGCACCGACATCGTGCTGGGCGGCAACCCCGAATTCCTGGCGCTCGCGAAGTGCGGCCACGACAAGCTGCACCCCGACTATCCGGCGACGCTGGCGCGCTTCGAGGCCGAGTGTGCGGGCGAGCGGGCGCAGGTGCTCGGGCTCGGCGGGCTCCACATCATCGGCACCGAGCGCCACGAGAGCCGGCGCATCGACAACCAGCTCCGCGGCCGCTCGGGCCGGCAGGGCGATCCCGGCTCGTCGCGCTTCTTCCTCTCGCTCGAGGACGATCTGCTGCGCATCTTCGGCTCCGAGCGGATCACGCCGTGGATGGAGCGACTCGGGCTCGAGGAGGGCGAGGCGATCGAGCATCGCTTCGTGACGCGGGCGATCGAGAACGCGCAGAAGAAGGTGGAGGCCCGCAACTTCGACTCGCGCAAGCACCTCCTCGACTACGACGACGTCATGAACAAGCAGCGTCAGGCCTTCTACGGGCGCCGCCGCGAGGCGCTCGCCCGGGACGACGTGCACGACGAGGTGCTCGACATGACCGAGGGCGCGATCGTGTCGCTGCTCGGCCAGCACTTCCCCGAGAAGGGCGAGCCCGAGCCCGAGCACGTCGAGGGACTGGCGACCGCGCTCGAAGCACTGTTCGGCGTCAAGTTCGATCCGCGGGAGCCCGCCATCGCGGACGCGGTGTCGAGCGGTGACCGCGATCGCCTCGGGCACCTCGTGCTGGATCGCCTGAAGGGTTTCCTCGCGGAGAAGGAGCGGCACTGGGACGAGGTCGCGGAGAAGTACGCGTCGCTCGGATACCCGCGCTTCCGCGAGCTGGAGAAGGGCATCCTCCTCGACACGCTCGACAAGCAGTGGAAGGACCACCTCCTCAGCATGGACGGCCTGCGCGAGGGCATCGGTCTCCGGGGCTACGCCCAGCGCGATCCGAAGGTCGAGTACCAGCGCGAGGGCTACGAGCTCTTCGCGGAGATGGACGATCGCGTGGACGCGCTGCTGCTCGAGCGCGTCTTCAAGGTGGTGATCCGCGAGCCCCAGCTGGAAGCGCTGCCGCGCCCGGCGCCCCCGCCCGAGGCGGCGATCGCGCCGGGTCGGCCGCGGCCCCCGGCCGTGGCCGCGCCGGCGGGCAGCGTGCTCGAACGGCGGCCGGCGGCCGGCGTGCCGCGGCCGCCCGCTGCGGGAGCGGCGTCCGGCGGCGCGCGCAGCGGCCCGATTCCGAAGGTCGGACGCAACGACCCGTGTCCCTGCGGAAGCGGCCAGAAATACAAGAAGTGTCACGGGGCGCAGTGATCGTCCCCGGCTTCCGTGCCGCGGGTGTGCGCTGCGGCATCAAGCGGAAGGGGCTCGATCTCGCGCTCCTCGTGAGCGACGTCCCCGCGGCGGCGGCCGGCGTCTTCACGCGCTCCACCGTTCCGGGCGCGCCGGTCCTCGTGAACCGCGAGCGCATCCGTGCCGGGCGCGGCCGGGCGATCGTCGCGAACAGCGGGTGCTCGAACGTGGCGATGGGGGCCCGGGGGCTGCGCGACGCCCGCACCATGAGCACGCTCGCGGCCCGCGCCGTCGGCGTCCCCGAGCGCGAGGTCTTCGTCGCATCGACGGGCGTGATCGGCGAGCCCCTCCCGATGGCGCGTCTGCGCGACGGCATCCCGCGTGCGTCGGCGGCGCTCGCGGCCGACGGGCTCCCGCACGCCGCGGCCGCGATCATGACGACCGACCTCGTGCCGAAGCTCGCGACGACGCGCGTGCGCGTCGCCGGTCGCAGCGTCACGCTCGCGGGGATCGCGAAGGGCTCGGGGATGATCGAGCCCGACATGGCGACGATGCTCGCCTTCCTGATCTGCGATGCGGCGGTGTCGCCGCCCTACCTGCGGCATCTGCTGCGGGACGCGGCCGACACGAGCTTCAACCGCGTGACGATCGACGGCGAGTCCTCCACGAGCGACACCGCGCTGCTGCTCGCGAACGGCGTCGCGGAGAACGCGACGCTGCGCGGACCCGCGAGCCCGGGTGCGCGCGCCTTCGCGGACGCGCTCCGCGACGTGTCGCAGGAGCTCGCGCGCGCGATCGCCCGCGACGGCGAAGGCGCCACGAAGCTCGTCACGGTCCGCGTGCGCGGGGCCCGCAGCGCGGGTGACGCGGAGCGGGCTGCGAAGCGCATCGCGAACTCGGTGCTGGTGAAGACCGCGCTCTTCGGCGGCGACGCGAACTGGGGCCGGATCCTCCAGACCGTGGGCGCGGGTCGCGTGCCGCTCCGGCTCGAGCGGACCGAGGTGCGGCTCGCCGGCATCGCGGTCTTCCGGGGCGGGGCGTCGGCCGGGCCCGCGGCCCGGCGCCGGGCGCAGGCGCGCCTCCGCGCGAAGGAGGTCGAGGTGGACGTGGCCCTCGGCGCCGGCCGGGGCGAGGCCACGGTCTGGACCTGCGACCTCTCCTACGACTACGTCCGGGTGAACGCGGAGTACCGGACCTAGCGGCGCTCCGAACCGGGGCCCTCGTCCCGGCGCCGGCTCTCTGCTATCCCATCGCCACTTCACACGTTCCGGACCGCCCGTGCGGTGCCGGCTGCGTCCCTCCCGGTGCGCCTCGGCCCACCGGGACCGTCAGCCGGCTTCGGGAGCAACGGCCGGAGCGGAGGCACAACCGCGAAGGAGCATCGAATGTCCGAGACCCCCGCCGGCCACGAGGCCGCTGCGGCTGCGGCCCTTCAGGATCGCACCCTTTCCCTCCGTTCCCTGCTCGAAGCAGGCGTCCACTTCGGTCACCAGACCCGGCGCTGGAACCCGCGGATGAAGGAGTACATCTACGGCGATCGCCAGGGCATCCACATCCTCGACCTCGACCAGACGCTGTCGCACTTCTCCGAGGCGCTCGAGTTCCTGCGCGATACCGTGGCCGCGGGCGGCAAGGTCCTCTTCGTCGGGACGAAGCGGCAGGCCGCGCCGTCGATCCAGCTCGAAGCCCAGCGCTCCGGCCAGTACTACGTGAACAACCGCTGGCTCGGTGGGATGCTCACGAACTTCCGGACGGTCAAGAAGTCGGTCGAGCGCTTCAAGGAGCTCAAGTCGATCCTCGAGGACGAGGCGAAGGCCTCGGAGATCTCGAAGCGCGACCGCGCGCAGATGGCGCGCGAGGTGGAGAAGTACCGGCGGTCGCTCGAGGGCATCCAGGAGATGTCGCGCCTGCCGGATGCGCTCTTCGTGATCGACGTCTCGGTGGAGCACATCGCGATCTCGGAGGCGCGGCGGCTCGGCATCCCGATCGTCGCCGTGGTCGACACGAACTGCAGCCCGGACTGGATCGACTTCGTGATCCCCGGCAACGACGACGCCATCCGCGCCATCCAGCTCTACTGCGCGCAGGTCGCCGAGGCGTGCCTCGAGGGCAACGCGCTGCACCAGGAGGCGCTCCAGTCGCAGGGGCAGCCGGAGGCGGGCCGCGGCGGCGAGCGCGAGGCGAGCGCCCCGACCACCGGCCGCGTCGTGGTGGAGATCAAGCATCCGCCGCGCCGGGGTCGCGGCGGAACGCACTCCGCGGGCGGTCCGCGCGCGGGGCGCGGGCCCCGACCGGGCGGCGGTGGCGGCGGTGGCGGCGGTGGCGGCGCGCCCGAGCGCGAGGTGGCCGAGCCGCCGAGCGGACCGGATGGCGCCGGAGCGTAGATCGGCGGTGGGACATCCCGGCATCCGACAGCACTGCGTGTAGCGCGGCACGAACGCGAGGAGAACGGAGTGGCCGAGATCTCGGCAACGGCGGTGAAGGCCCTGCGCGACCAGACGGGCGCGGGCATGATGGATTGCAAGCGGGCGCTGTCCGACGCGTCGGGCGACGTCGCGAAGGCCGGCGAGCTGTTGCGCGAGCGTGGTCTCGCGAAGGCGGTGAAGCGCGAGGGGCGGGCCACGAGCGAAGGCTCGGTCGCCCTGGCGAGCCGGGGCACGTCGGGCGCGCTCGTCGAGCTGGCGTGCGAGACCGACTTCGTCGCGAAGACCGACGATTTCCAGGCGCTCGTGGGCTCCCTGGCGCAGGCCGCGGCGGCCGACCCCGAGCTCGCCGACGTGGACGCGCTGCTCGACGCGCAGATCGGGGGCGAGAAGGTCCGCGAGCGCCTCGCGACGGCGATCGGCAAGCTCGGGGAGAACGTGGTGCTGCGGCGGGTGCAGCGGCTCGAGATCGCGGGCGAGGGCGTCGTCGGAGGCTATCTGCACGCGGGTGGCAAGCTCGGCGTGCTCGTCGGCGTGCGCACCGCCGCGAAGGGCGCCCCCGTGGACGCCCTCGTGAAGGACCTCGCGATGCACGTCGCCGCCGCGGATCCGTCGCCGCTGTCGGTGGACCGCTCCGGCGTCCCGGCCGACGCGCTCGACCGCGAGCGGCGGATCTTCAGGACGCAGGCCGAGCAGAGCGGCAAGCCCGAGAAGATCTGGGACAAGATCGTCGAAGGCCGGATCCAGAAGTACTACTCGGAAGTGTGTCTCCTCGAGCAGCCCTTCGTGAAGGATCCCGACCGGACGGTCGCGACGCTGCTGGAGGACGCGGCCAAGAAGCTCGGCGCCCCCATCGCGGTCACGGGGTTCCTGCGGTTCAAGCTGGGAGAGGCGAGCGCGACGTGAAGGCGGCCTTCGGGCGGATCGTGCTGAAGCCGTCCGGTGAGGGCCTCGCCGGCGAGGGCGGATTCGGCATCAGCACGCCCAAGATCCGCCGCCTCGCCGCGGAGATCCACGAGGTCCACGAGCTCGGCGTCGAGATCGGGGTGGTGATCGGCGGCGGCAACGTGATCCGCGGCGTCAACGCGGCCGCGCAGGGCATCGACCGGGCGAGCGCGGACTACATGGGCATGCTCGCCAGCGTACTGAACGCGATCGCGCTCCAGGACGCCCTCGAGAAGGAGGGCCTCCAGACGCGCGTCGCGACGGCGCTCGAGATCAAGGAAGTCGCCGAGCCCTACATCCGCCGGCGGGCGATCCGCCACCTCGAGAAGGGGCGGGTCGTGATCTTCGCAGCCGGCACCGGCAATCCGTATTTCAGCACCGACACCGCAGCGGCGCTCCGGGCAGCGGAGATCCACGCCGAGGTCATCCTGATGGCCAAGCACGGCGTCGACGGGGTCTACGACGCCGACCCGCGCACGAACCCCGAGGCGCGCCGCTACGAGCGCGTGAGCTACGACGAGGCGATCCGGAAGAACCTGCGCGTGATGGACCAGACCGCCATCGCGCTCTGCCGCGAGAACGGGCTGCCGATCGTGGTGTTCGACACCGCGGTGCCGGGCAACATCCGGAAGGTCGTGCTGGGCGAGACCATCGGGACGCGCGTCGGCGGGTAGCGGGCCGGGCGCCGCGACGGAGGGAGGGAGATGGCGGGCGACGAGAGTGCTCCGGTGATCGACGATGCGCGCGAGTCGATGGAGAAGTCGGTCCGCGGCTTCAAGCACGACCTCCAGCGGGTCCGCACGGGTCGGGCGAACCCGACGCTCCTCGACGGCGTCCGCGTCGACTACTACGGGACGCCCACCGCCTTGAACCAGCTCGCGAACCTCACCACGCCCGATCCGCGCCTGATCGTGATCGCGCCCTACGACAAGAGCTCGCTGCAGGCGATCGAGAAGGCGATCCAGGCGGCGAACCTGGGGTTCAGCCCCAACAACGACGGGAAGGTCGTCCGCATCCCGATCCCGCCCCTCACCGAGGAGCGCCGGAAGGAGATGGTCAAGCAGGTCCACAAGCTCGCCGAAGAGCACAAGCTGGGCGTGCGGGAGGCGCGTCGCGAGGCGCTCCAGTTCCTGAAGGACATGGAGTCCGAGGGCGATCTGCCCGCGGACGACAAGCACCGGGCCGACAAGAAGATCCAGGATCTGACCGACGAGTACGTGAAGAAGCTGGACGAGATCGCGACCGCCAAGGAGAAGGAGATCCTCCAGGTTTGAGCGCGCCGGCGGACAGGGGAAGCGTGGAGGAGCGCAGGATCCGAACGGACCGCGTGCCGCAGCACGTGGCCGTGATCATGGATGGCAACGGTCGCTGGGCCGAGCGGCGGGGTCTGTCCAGGATCGAGGGCCACCGGGCGGGGATCGAGTCCGTGCGGGCCGTCCTGCGGGCCGCGCACGAGCTGTCGGTGCGGTGGCTCACGCTGTACGCGTTCTCGCTCGAGAATTGGAGCCGTCCCAAGGCCGAGGTCGAGGAGCTCATGCGGATCCTCGAGCAATATCTCGACACGGAGCTGCCGGAGGTGATGCGCAACGGGATCCGCGTGCGCGCGATCGGGCGGCCCGACCTGCTGCCGCCGGGCGTGCGCAAGCGGCTCGAGACGGCGATCGAACGAAGTCGCGACAACCGGGAGATGACGCTCGTGTTCGCCCTGTCCTACGGCGGACGCGCGGAGATCGTCGACGCGGCGCGCCGGCTGTTGCGCGACTTCGAGCTCGGCAAGGTGGATCCCGACCGCCTCGACGAGAAGACCTTCGCGGCGTACCTCTACGAACCCGACCTCCCCGATCCCGATCTGCTGATCCGAACCGGCGGCGAGTCGCGTGTGTCGAACTTCCTGCTGTGGCAGATCGCGTACACGGAGATCCATTCGACCAAGGTCATGTGGCCCGATTTCCGGAAGAGCCATTTCGTCGAAGCCCTGCTCGACTACCAGTCCCGGGAGCGGCGCTTCGGGTTGACGAGCGCGCAGGTGCGGAGCGGCCCGTCGGAGGGCGCGTGACCGCCGTCCGGCGTCTCGCGGTCCTCGGCAGCACCGGCAGCGTCGGCGAGCAGACCCTCGACGTCGCCGCGCAGTTCCCCGAGCGCTTCCGGGTGGTCGCGCTCGCCGCCGGGCGCAACGTCGAGAAGCTCGCAGCCCAGGTGCGCCGCTTCGAGCCGGCGCTCGTCTCCGTCGGCACTCCCGCGAGCGCCGTGGAGCTCCGCGCGAGCATCGACGGAGCCCGCACGCGGGTGGTCACGGGAGCCGAGGGGCTGCTCGCGGTCGCCGCCGAGCCGGCGGACCTCGTGGTGGCGGCGCTCGTCGGCGCCGTGGGCCTGGAGCCGACGCTGGCGGCGATCCGCGCCGGGCGGGACGTGGCGCTCGCGAACAAGGAAGTCATGGTGATGGCCGGGGCGCTCGTGCTGCGCGAGGTGCAGGCGCGCGGCGTCCGCCTGCTGCCGGTGGACAGCGAGCACAGCGCGATCTTCCAGGCCCTCGCCGGGCAGCGCCGGGAGGACGTCGCGCGCCTCCTCCTCACTGCCTCCGGCGGGCCGTTCCGCACCTGGCCGGCGGATCGGATCGCGGGCGCTACGGTCGCGGATGCGCTGAAGCACCCGAACTGGAGCATGGGGCCGAAGATCACCGTGGACTCCGCGACGCTGATGAACAAGGGGCTCGAGGTGATCGAGGCGCGCTGGCTCTTCGACCTTCCGCCGGAGAAGATCGACGTCGTCGTGCACCCGCAGTCCATCGTCCACTCGCTGGTCGAGTTCATCGACGGCTCCGTGCTGGCGCAGCTCGGGATCCCGGACATGCGCGTCCCGATCGCGGTCGCCCTCGCGCACCCGGAGCGGCTGCCGCTCGATCTCCCGCGGCTCGACCTGCCGAAGGCCGAACGTCTCGATTTCGAGGCGCCCGACCCGCGGCGGTTCCCCGCGCTCGAGCTCCCTTACGCGGCGCTGCGCGGCGGCGAGGCCGCGCCGGCCGTGCTGAATGCCGCGAACGAGGTCGCGGTCGCCGCGTTCCTGGACGGCGCGATCGCGTTCCCCGAGATCGTGGCGACGAACGCCGCCGTCCTGGAGGCGCACCTCGCGAAGGCCCGCGGCCGCGCGGTGCGCGACCTCGCGGACGTGCGGGAGGCCGACGCCTGGGCGCGCGCCCAGGCGAGGGCGCGGCTCGGCCTGCACGCGGGGGAGGGCGCGTGAACGCGCTGTCCTATCTGTTCGCCTTCGTCGCGATGCTGGGCGTGCTCGTCTTCGTGCACGAGTTCGGACACTTCGCCGTGGCGAAACTGTGCGGTGTTCGCGTCCTCAAGTTCTCGCTCGGCTTCGGTCCGACGATCGGCTTAGGGCGCTGGAAGCTCCAGTGGACGCGCCACGGCACGGAATACGTGATCGCGTGGTTCCCCCTCGGCGGCTTCGTCAAGATGCTGGGCGAGAATCCCGACGACGACACGATGGACGCGGAGGCGAAGGCCCACCCGTCCGAGACGCTCGGCGCGAAGCCGCTCTGGCAGAAGCTCGCGATCATCTTCGCGGGTCCGGCGATGAACCTGCTCCTGCCCGTCGTGGTGTTCGTCGGGACGCTCGCGGTGGGCATCCCCCGTCCGCTGCCCGTGGTGGGCACGGTCGAGACCGGCTCGCCCGCGGCGCGCGCGGGCCTGCTGCCGGGTGACCGGATCGTGTCGATCGACGGCAAGCCGATGACGTGGTGGGACGACGTCGACGAGACCCTCCGCAGCCATCCGGGCCGCAGCGTCACGCTCACCATCGAGCGCGACGGCGAACGCGAGGACGTGCCGCTGCCGCTCGGGGCGCGCGGCGGGCTGGACGAGTTCGGCGGCGTGAAGCAGGTGGGGTGGTCGGGCCTCGGACACCAGCGTCCCCGCGCGACGCTCGGCATCCCCGACGTGTCTTCCCCGGCTGCGCAGGCCGGCCTCCGCTCCGGCGATCGCGTGGAGCAGCTGAACGGCGCAGCCGTCGAAGACTGGGTGGCGCTCGACCGCGCATACGTTGCGGCGGGTAGCGAGGGGACGGTCTCCCTCGCCATCGCGCGGGGCGACGAGGCCTCCCCCGCGCGGCTCACGGTGGCCGTGCCCGCGCTCGGTACCCTGGAGCGGCTCGGCGTCCGGCCCGCGAGCGTGCTCGTCTCCCGCGTCTCGCCGGACTCCCCCGCGTCGAAGGCGGGCATCCAGCCCGGCGACCTGATCCTCGGCGTGGACGGCGAGCCCGTCGGGAGCTTCGCGTCGTTCGCGGAGATCGTGCGCACCAGCAAGGGGCGCGAGCTCGCGGTCGAGGTCGCGAGCGCCGGCGTCACGAAGACGCTCCGGATCAAGCCGGAGCTCGCGGATGCGGACACCGGCCTCGGCGTTCCCGAGGAGCGCTACCTGATCGGGGTCACCGCCGAGGCGCCTGCGCTCCTGGGGGCGGTCGGCCGCGACGTGGAGCGCAACCCGCTCGTGTCGGTGCCGCGCGCGATCGGCATGACCGTCGAAGTGACCAAGACGTTCCTCCAGGGCCTCGGGAAGCTCGCCACCGGCGAGGTCTCGCGGAAACAGCTGGCCGGACCGATCGGGATCGCCGAGATCGCACACAACGCGTTGCAGCGGGGCTGGGAGGCGTATCTCGGCACGCTCGTGCTGATCAGCATCAACCTCGGCGTGCTGAACCTGCTTCCGATCCCCGTGCTCGACGGCGGTCAGGCGCTGATCTTCCTCGTCGAGGGCGTGAAACGCTCGCCGGTGTCGATCCGCACGCGCGAGGTCGTCCAGCAGATCGGCCTCACCGTGCTCGTGCTGCTGATGGGCTTCGCCTTCTGGAACGACGTGTCCCGCCACTGGACGAAGCTCGTGGAGTGGCTCCGCACCAGCGCCGGCCTCTAGGCCGTGCCCCGTCTCCTGCTCGCGCTCGAAACGGCGACGCGGTGGCCGAGCGTCGCGCTGCTCCAGGGCGACGCGCTGGCCGGGGAGATCGCCCTCCCGCCCTCGCGCGCGGTGTCCGAGGAGCTGCTTCCCGCGATCGACGCGCTCCTCGTGCAGTCCGGTGTTCCCCTCGCGGCGGTGGGCGCCTTCGCCGTGTCGATCGGCCCGGGATCGTTCACGGGGCTCCGCGTCGGGCTCGCGACCGTGAAGGGCCTCGCCTTCCGGGAGCGGGTGCTCGTGGCGCCGGTTTCGACGCTCGCGGCCCTCGCGTGCGCCGCGGGCGACTCGGAGGAGCCGGTCGCCGCGCTGCTCGACGCCCGTCGCGACGAGGTGTACGCCGCGGTCTACGCGCCGTGGAGCGCCGGCTCGGCGCCGCTCGTGCCGGAGGGCCTGTACGGGCTGCGCGAGCTCGCCGCCCTGCTGCCCGCACGGTGCGCGCTCGTCGGAGAGGGTGCGCTCCTCCACGCAGGGGCCTGGCCCACGCTGGCGGGACCGGGCGCGCGCGTGCTCGGCGAGGAGGCGCGCGCGCCGCGCGCCCGCGACGTCGCGCGGCTCGGCCGGGCGCTGCTGGACGCGGGCGGCGGGGTCGCCGCGGACGCGCTCGTGCCCCGCTACTTGCGGCGCGCGGAGGCCGAGGTGCGGCGGACCGGCGAACGCGTCGAGCTTTGACACGCTGCGGCGCCTCCCGTAGTCTCCGCAGACCTGCGGGAGCCGCGCTCTTCGAAACCCGAAGCCGGACCCCGATCAGTCCGATCCGAGCCTTCCGATCCGCGACCCGGACGGAAGGAGGCGACGCCTGGGGCGACCCCCCGGCCCGCGAGGGAGGGACGCTTGAAGCCCAATGGCTCCGACATTCTCATGCGCGCGCTCCGCGAGGAGGGCGTGGACGTCCTGTTCGGGCACCCCGGAGGCGCCGTCCTCCACATCTACGACGCCGTCCATCGCCACCAGTTCCGGCACGTCCTCGCCCGCCACGAGCAAGGGGCGGTCCACATGGCCGACGGCTACGCGCGCGCGACGGGGCGTCCCGGCGTCGCGCTCGTGACCTCCGGACCGGCCCTCACGAACTCGATCACGGGCATCGCGACGGCCTACTCGGATTCCATCCCGATGGTGGTGTTCTCGGGCCAGGTCGCGACGAAGTTCATCGGGAGCGATGCCTTCCAGGAAGCGGACAACGTGGGCCTCACGCGGCCCGTCACCAAGCACAACTACCTGGTGAAGGACGTCCGCAATCTCGCCGCAACGATCAAGGAGGCGTTCTACATCGCCACCACGGGGCGTCCCGGACCGGTGCTCGTGGACATCCCGAAGGACGTGTCCGGCGCGGAGTGCGAGTTCCTCTATCCCAGGGAGATCCACCTCGAGCACTACCAGCCGTGCGTCGAGGGACACTGGGGTCAGATCAAGAAGGCGCTCGCGCTGATCCTCCAGGCGCGTCGCCCCGTGGTGTACTTCGGAGGCGGGGTCATCTCCTCGAAGGCGGGCGCCGAGGTCCGGGCGCTCGTCGAGAGGCTCCGCGTCCCGGCGACCTACACGCTCATGGGGATCGGCGGGATCCCGGGCGACCATCCCTTTTCGCTCGGCATGCTCGGCATGCACGGCACCTACCGCGCGAACCTGGCGGTCGACCAGTGCGACGTGCTCGTGGCCATCGGTGCGCGGTTCGACGACCGTGTGACCGGCAAGCTCGACGAATTCAGCCTGCGCTCGCGCAAGATCCACATCGACATCGACCCGACGACGATCCGCAAGAACGTGCACGTGGACATCCCGATCGTGGGGGACGTGCGGAACTGCGTGCAGAAGCTGCTGAAGCAGCTGGGCGAGGAGCGGGACCTCTCGCGCTACCACGACCAGGTCGCACCGTGGTGGCGGCAGATCGAGGAGTGGGACCGCGAGCATCCGATCTCCTACACACAGACTCCCGACGGCCCGCTCCTCCCGCAGTTCGTGATCGACAAGATCTTCCAGATGACGCGCGGCACGGCGTGTCTCACCACCGACGTGGGACAGCACCAGATGTGGGCCGCGCAGTACTACCACTGCCAGTCGCCCAACAACTGGCTCTCCTCCGGCGGGCTCGGGACGATGGGCTACGGGCTCCCGGCCGCGATCGGCGCGCAGGTCGCGCGACCCGGAGACCTGGTGATCTGCGTCGCCGGCGACGGCTCCATCCTGATGAACATCCAGGAGATGGTCACGATGGTGGAGGAGCGGCTTCCGATCAAGGTGGCGATCATCAACAATCGCTATCTCGGCATGGTGCGGCAGTGGCAGCAGCACTTCTACGAGAACCGCGTCTCCGCGAGCGACACCCACGCGCAGCCCGACTTCGTGAAGCTCGCGGAGGCGTTCGGGGCGCTCGGGCTCCGCGCGACGCGGCCGGACGAGGTCGAGGCCGTGCTGGAGCAGGCGTTCGCGCACCCGGGGCCCGTGGTCATGGACTTCCGCGTCGCCGAGACCGAGAACTGCTATCCGATGGTCCCGTCCGGCGCGCCGTCGGCGAAGATGATCCTCCACGACCCGGTCGGCTGATGCGGCACACCATCTCCGTCCTGGTCCGGAACGAGTTCGGCGTGCTGTCGCGCGTCGCGGGGATGTTCAGCGGCCGCGGGTACAACATCGACAGCCTGAACGTCGCTCCCACGCTCGATCCCAAGGTCTCGAACATGACGATCGTGACCGAGGGGGACGACGACACGATCGAGCAGATCACGAAGCAGCTGCACAAGCTGATCGACGTGATGAAGGTGACCGATCATGCAGCGGGCTCGTTCGTGGACCGCGAGATGGCGATGCTCAAGGTCACGCCCGCGCCCGAGAGCCGGGCCGAGGTCATGCGGGTCACGGAGATCTTCCGCGGCAAGATCGTCGACGCGGGAGCGAAGTCGTTCGTGATCGAGGTGACCGGCCGCATCGACAAGATCCAGGCGATCGTCCGGCTGCTCGAGCCGCTCGGCCTGCGCGAGGTGATCCGCAGCGGCCCCCTCGCGATGGCGCGTGGCTTCTAGCCCGCCGCGAATTCGAGTCTTCCAGCCCTCCAAAGGAGCACACGCGCGATGGCACTCCGCACCTTCTACGACAAGGACGCAGACCTCGGACGGCTGGAGGGGAAGACCGTCGCGATCCTCGGCTACGGCAGCCAGGGTCACGCTCACGCCCAGAACCTGCGGGACTCCGGCGTCTCGGTCGTGGTCGGGCTGCGAAAGGACTCGCCGTCGTGGGTGAAGGCGGAACGCGCCGGCCTGCGCGTCGCGGCGCCTGACGAGGCGGCGGCCGCGGGAGACGTGATCATGCTGACGCTGCCGGACGAGACGATGGCCGACATCTACCGGCAGCACGTCGAGCCGCAGCTCCGCGCGGGCAAGTACCTGGCGGTGGCGCACGGCTTCAACGTGCACTTCGGGCAGATCGCGCCGGCAGCGGACGTCAACGTGTTCATGGTCGCTCCGAAGGGGCCCGGCCACACCGTGCGGGGTCACTATCAGGAAGGGAAGGGCGTTCCGGCGCTCGTCGCCGTCCATGCGGATCCCTCGGGCGACACGCTCCAGATCGCCCTCGCCTACGCCAAGGGCATCGGCGCCGGGCGCGCGGGCATCATCGAGACGAACTTCCGGGAGGAGACCGAGACCGACCTGTTCGGCGAGCAGTCCGTGCTGTGCGGCGGCCTCACGGCGCTGATGACCGCGGGCTACGAGACGCTCGTGGAAGCCGGCTACTCCCCGGAGATGGCGTACTTCGAGTGCATCCACGAAGTGAAGCTGATCGTCGACCTGATCTACGAGGGCGGGATCGCAAACATGCGGTACTCGATCTCCAATACCGCGGAGTACGGAGACTTGACGCGCGGACCGCGGCTGATCGATGCGGGCGTGAAGGCGCGGATGAAGGAGGTGCTCGCGGAGATCCAGAGCGGCCGGTTCGCGAAGGAGTTCATCCTGGAGAACAAGGCCGGCAAGCCGTCGTTCAACGCAATGCGGCGGAGCGGCGCGGAGCACGAGCTCGAGAAGGTGGGGGCGAAGCTGCGGGGGCTGATGCCGTGGCTGAAGGAGAAGGCGCTCGTGGATCGTTCGAGGAACTGACGTGAGACAGGAGCCGGGCGCGCCTCCGGTCTTCGTGGAGCGGCCGACCCAGCGCGTCGTCCCCGACGGGTGGACGGCCGCCGCGCTCCCGCTCGGCTTCGCGGTGGCGTTCGCGGCCTTCGGCTCGGCCTGGGCGTGGCTCTGGCTCGGCCTCGGCGCGTTCGTCGTCGCGTTCTTCCGGAACCCCGAGCGCTCGATCCCCGGCGACGATCGCACGGTCGTGTCGCCGGCCGACGGCAAGGTGATCGCGGTCGGCGAGGTGGAGCAGGCCGACGGGTCGAAGGCGCTCCGGATCGGCATCTTCCTGTCGGTCTTCGACGTGCACGTGAACCGCGCGCCGCTCGCGGGCCGCGTCGTGTCGGTCGAGCGCTCCGGGTCGAAATTCCTCGCGGCGTTCAACCCCGAGGCGGAGCGGCTCAACGTCTCGTGCGCGATGACGCTCGAGACCGCGAGGGGCGAGCGCGTCCGTGTCGTGCAGATCACCGGCCTGATCGCGCGCCGCATCGTCTTCCACCCGAAGGTCGGCGACTGGATCGCCCGCGGCGCGCGCTATGGCCTCATCCGCTTCGGCTCCCGCACCGACGTCGTGCTCCCGGCCGGCGCGCGCGTGAGCGTCCGGGTGGGCGACCGCGTGCGCGGCGGGAGCAGCGTGATCGCCAGCCTGCCCGAAGGAGGCGCATGACCGGGCTCGAGCCGGCGGAGGGCTACGGCACGCTGGCGGAGCGCCGCCGCCGCCGGCGGCGCGCGCGCGGCGGGCGGCGGCGCGGCCTCTACCTGCTGCCGTCGCTGTTCACCACGGGCAATCTCTTCTTCGGCTTCTACGCGATCATCCACGCCACGCTCGGCGACCCCGACAAGGCTGCGTTCGGCATCGTGCTCGCCGCGGTGTTCGATGCGCTCGACGGCCGCGTCGCCCGCCTGGCGCACGCCACGAGCAAGTTCGGCGCGGAGTACGACTCGCTGGCCGACATCGTCGCGTTCGGGGTCGCACCTGCGGTCCTGGCGTTCGCCGCCGGCGATCTGCGCGTGCTCGGCCGTCCGGGCTGGATGATGGTCTTCGTGTACACGGTCTGTGCGGCGCTGCGGCTCGCGCGCTTCAACGTGACCCCGTCCCGGTACAAGGGCCGTTTCGAGGGGCTTCCGAGCCCGGCCGCGGCGCTGATGGTGGCGGCCACGGTCTGGTTCATGGGCTTCGTGCACGAACGCTGGGTGGACCTGCGCTTCCCCGAGCTGGTCGTGGCGGTCGCGACCCTGGTGATCGGCCTCCTCATGGTGAGCACGGTCCCCTACCGCAGCTTCAAGGAGATCGACCTCCGCCATTCGTATGGCACGCTCGTGCTCGTGGTGATCGCGCTCGTGCTCGTGTCGATCGAGCCGAGCGTGACGCTCTTCGGAATCGGCGTCGTCTACGTCGCGTCCGGACCGATCGAGTGGTTCTGGCGCAGGCGAACGGGCAAGCAGCTGGAGGAGATCCCGCCGGCAGCGTCGGCGGAATCGCTGAAGGACCTCTCCCATGAGCACTGACACGATCCGCATCTTCGACACCACGCTGCGGGACGGCGAGCAGTCGCCGGGCTGCAGCATGAATCTCCAGGAGAAGCTCGCGCTCGCCCGGCAGCTCGAGAAGCTCGGCGTCGACGTGATCGAGGCCGGCTTCCCGATCGCAAGCGAGGGCGACTTCGAATCGGTTCGGGCAGTCGCCGCGGACCTGCGCGACACGATCGTTTGCGGGCTCGCGCGCACCGGCCGGGAGGACGTCGAGCGCGCCGCGCGTGCGCTCGAGCGGGCTGCGAAGCCGCGGATCCACACCTTCATCGCGACGAGCGACATCCACCTGGAGCACAAGCTGCGCATGAGCCGCGAGCGGGTGCTCGAGGAGGTGGATCGCGCCGTCCGGCAGGCGCGCGGCTTCGTCGACGACGTGGAGTTCTCGGCCGAGGATGCCACGCGGTCGGACTGGGACTACCTGGTCCGGGTCTGCGACGTCGCCGTCGCGGCCGGGGCGTCCACCCTCAACTTGCCGGACACGGTCGGCTACACGACGCCCGACGAGTACGCGGCGCTGATCCGGCACCTCCTCGCGCACGTGGCGCACGCCGAGCGGATCGTCTTCAGCGTGCACTGCCACGACGACCTGGGCCTGGCGGTCGCCAACAGCCTGGCGGCGGTGCGGGCGGGCGCGCGGCAGATCGAGTGCACGGTGAACGGGATCGGGGAGCGCGCGGGCAACACCTCGATGGAAGAGTGCGTGATGGCGATGAAGACGCGTCGGGATGTCTTCGCAGGGCTCGACACGCGCGTGCGGACGACCGAGATCTATCCGTCGAGCCGCCTCCTGTCGTCGATCATCGGGATCGGGGTGCAGCCGAACAAGGCCGTGGTGGGCGACAACGCGTTCGCACACGAGGCGGGGATCCACCAGGACGGCGTGCTGAAGGCGCCGATCACGTACGAGATCATGACGCCCCAGTCGATCGGGCGGCCTTCGAACGAGCTGGTGCTGGGCAAGCACTCCGGGCGGCACGCGTTTCGCGACCGGTTGCTCGAGCTCGGCTTCTCGTTGGAGGGCGACGAGTTCCACCGGGCGTTCCAGCGGTTCAAGGACCTCGCGGACAAGAAGAAGGCGATCTACAACGAGGACCTCGAGGCGATCGTCGCCGACTCGGTGATCGCGAACGACGACCGCTTCACCCTGGGTGATCTCTCGATCGTTTCGGGCACGTTCCAGACCGCCAGCGCCACCGTCGAGCTCTCCGTCGACGGCGTGATGCGCAAGGCGACGGAGCTCGGTGTCGGGCCGGTGGACGCGGTCTTCAAGGTGATCGCGGCGCTGACGGAGACGAAAAGCGAGCTGCTGCGCTACCAGGTGAACGCGATCACCGGGGGGATGGACGCGCAGGGGGAGGTGTCCGTCACGCTCTCCGAGGACGGCCGCAAGGTGATCGGGCACGGAGCGCACACCGACATCCTCGTGGCGAGCGCGAAGGCCTACGTGCACGCGCTGAACAAGCTGGAATGGCACAAGCGACGTCACGCCGTGGCGGAGCCGAAGGGCATCTGATGGACCAGATCGTTCTGCTCCCCGGGGACGGGATCGGCCCCGAGGTGACGTGCGAAGCGCGCCGTGTGCTCGAGGCTGCGTGCTCGCGGCGCGGCCGGAAGCTCGAGTTCGTGGAGGAGCTGATCGGCGGAGCCTCGCTCGACGCGCGTGGAACGCCGCTCTCGGACGAGGTCGTCGCCTTGGCGCGCCGCAGCTGCGCCGTCCTCCTCGGCGCCGTGGGCGGCCCGAAGTGGGACGCGGCGCCCGTCGATCGACGTCCGGAGAAGGGCCTGCTGCGGATCCGCAAGGAGCTCGGCCTCTTCGCGAACCTGCGCCCCGCGACGGTCTTCCCCGCGCTCGTGGGCGCCTCGACGCTGCGGCCGGAGGTGGTCGCGGGCATCGACCTGCTGGTCGTGCGCGAGCTCACCGGCGGTCTCTATTTCGGCGAGCCGCGGGGCCGCTCCGCCGCCGGCGGGAAGCGCTCCGCGCGGAACACGCTGGTGTACGACGAGGACGAGATCGTCCGCGTCACCCGCGTCGCATTCGAGGCGGCGCGCGCCCGGCGCCGGCACGTGACCCACGTGCACAAGGCCAACGTGCTCGAGGTGTCGCAGCTCTGGGTCGAGGTCGTGGACGAGGTGGCGAAGGGCTATCCGGACGTGACGCTCGCCCACCAGCTCGTCGACTCCTGCGCGATGCTGCTGGTGCGCGACCCCCGGCGCTTCGACGTGATGGTGATGGAGAACCTGTTCGGGGACATCCTGTCCGACGAGGCGGCCATGATCACCGGATCCCTCGGCATGCTCCCGTCGGCGAGCCTCGGCGACGGCGGGATGGGCCTCTACGAGCCCGTCCACGGCTCCGCACCCGACATCGCGGGCCGCGACCTCGCGAACCCGCTCGCAGCGATCCTCTCGACGGCGATGCTGTGCGAGCACTCCCTCGGCGCGCGGGACGTGGCCGCGGACGTCCGCGCGGCCGTGACTTCGGTCCTCGAGGCCGGGCACCGCACGGCGGACCTCGTGCTGCCCGGCCAGACCGTCGACACGATCGGTTGCCGGAAGATGGGCGAGCTCGTGCTGGGCGCGCTCCGGTGACGGCGTGAGCCCGCGCCAGGCGCTGCGCGTCGCCGTGGCGGGAGCGACCGGTTCGCTCGGAGGGGAGATCCTCTCCGTGCTCGAGGCGCGTCACTTCCCCCTCGGCGAGCTGGTCCCGATCGCGACGGACCGCTCCGGCGGCGACGCGATCGAGGTGCACGGCGAGGTCTACGAGGTCAGGACCGACGCGAACGCATTGCGCGGCGCGGACATCGCATTCCTGTGTACTCCGCAGGCCGCGTCGCTCGATCTCGCCCGCTGGGCCCTGCACGAGCGCGTCCCGTGCATCGACCTCTCCGGCGCGCTCGCCGGGGCGAGCGAGGTCCCCCTGCTCGCCGCGGACCTCGAGCCCGCGCCCGAGGCGCTTCGCGCGCCGCTGATCTCCGCGTGCGCGGGGCCGGCGCTCGCGTGGGCGCTCGTGCTGTCGCCGCTCGCGCGCGTCGCGGCGCTCCGGCGCGTCGTGGGCACGCTCTTCCTCTCGGCGTCGAGCGGCGGGCGACAGGGCATCGAAGCGCTCTCGTCGGAGACGATCGCGCTGTTCAACCAGCAGGACCTGCCCGAGCCCGGCATCTTCGGGCAGCCGGTCGCGTTCGACTGCGTGCCCGCGGTGGGGTCGCTGGAGGACGGTGGCGGCTCCGCGCTGGAGCTCGACATCGCGCGGCAGCTCGCCCGCGTGCTGCGATGCGAGGTGGGCACCGCCGCCACCGTGGTGCGCGTTCCGACCTTCGCTGGCGACGGCTCCGCGCTCGCGATCGAGCTCGGCGCCGCGCTGCCGATCGGGGAGGCGCTCGCCGCGCTCGACAAGGCGCCCGGCGTCGAGCTCTGGGCGGGCTCCGGCTCGGGCCCGACGACGCGCGCGACGGCGGGCCGGGACGTCGTGCTCGTGGGCCGGCTGCGCGCGGACCCGACGGTGGAGCACGGCCTCCTCTGCTGGCTCGCCGTCGACGCGATCCGGCTCGCCGCCGCGAACGCCGTGAAGCTCGCCGAGGCGCGCCTCGCGCTCTCGTGAGCCGCACCTTCCGGCTGACGCTCGAGTACGACGGGACGGAGTTCGCAGGGTGGCAGTCGCAGGCCGCCGCGCGCACCGTGCAGGGCGTGCTCGAGGCGGCGCTCGCGCAGGTGACGGGCGCGCGTGTCGCGGTCACCGGCGCGTCGCGCACCGACGCAGGCGTGCACGCGGAAGGGCAGGTGGCGAGCGCGCGACCCGAGACGCGGCTCGACGCGGGCGTGCTCCAGCGCGCGCTCGAGGCCGTGCTCCCGTGGGACCTCGGCGTCCGCGCGGTGGCGGAGGTCGCGGACGCGTTCCACGCGCGGCGCGATGCCCGGGCCAAGCGCTATCGCTACGCGCTGTGGAACGGCCGCGAGCGTTCCCCGCTGCGGGCCCGGCGATCCCTCCACGTCCGCGCTCCGCTCGACCTGGATGCGATGCGCGCGGGCGCAGGGGCGCTCGTCGGCACCCACGACTTCCGCTCGTTCCAGACCGCGACCGCCGAGTGGCTCGCCGAGGGGAGCGCTTCGGGCCGCGAGCGTTCGACCGTGCGCACGCTGAGCGCGGTCGAGGTCGTGGGCGAGGCGGGGGGCGAGCTCGCGCTCGAGGTGCAGGGGAACGGATTCCTGCGCCACATGGTCCGCACCCTCGCCGGCACCCTGCTGGAGGTGGGCCGGGGCCGGCGCGACCCGGCCTCGCTGAAGTCGCTCCTCGACGCCCGCGACCGCCGGGCGGCGGGGCCGACGGCACCGGCGCACGGGCTGACGCTCGTGCGGGTGGAGTACGACCCCCTCGAAGCGACCCCGGCGTCGGGCGAATCCAGCGGAATTCCCGGGCGTTGAGGGCCTCCGAGGGTTGACGGTGAGGGGGGGCTCCGGTATCAACCCGCGGTCCCGGTGCCTCCTCGAGGCGGCCGCGGACACGACCCTTTCCCGAAGACGGTCGCAGACTTTCGGAGGCCTCGGCATGGGAGCCCTAGCGCAGGGTGCCACGCGCAGCGCGCGGCCCGGAGAGCGCACGCCGCGCTGGTTCGTGGTGGACGCGTCGGATCAGGTGCTCGGCCGCCTGGCCACGCGCGTCGCGACCGTGTTGCGCGGCAAGCACCACGCGCTCTTCACCCCGCACGTCGACACCGGCGACTTCGTCGTGATCGTGAACGCGGAGAAGGTGAAGCTCACCGGCCGGAAGCGCGAGCAGAAGACCTACTATCGCCACACCGGGTGGACGGGACACGTGAAGAGCGTCACGGCCGGCCAGGTGCTGGGCTCCGCCCATCCCGAGCGCGTGATCGAGCACGCCGTCCGCCTGATGCTCCCGAAGAACGCCCTCGGGCGCCGGATGTTCAGCAAGCTCAAGGTCTACGGCGGCGCGACCCATCCGCACGCGGCGCAGAAGCCAGAGGAGATGCGCCTTGCCTGAGGCCCAGACCATCATCGTGTCCACCGGGAAGCGGAAGACCGCGGTCGCGCGGGTCCGGCTCCGGCTGGGCAGCGGTGCGATCCGCGTGAACGGCAAGCCCGTGGACGAGTACTTCACGCGCGAGGTGCTCCGCATCCTCGTGCGGCAGCCCCTCGAGAGCACGAACGCCACGTCACGGTTCGACGTCACGGCGAACGTGAACGGCGGCGGTCCGGCCGGGCAGGCCGGCGCCCTGCGCCACGGCATCGCCCGAGCGCTCGAGAAGTTCGACGGCTCCGTGCGGCCGACGCTGAAGCGCGGCGGCTTCCTGACGCGCGACGCGCGGAAGAAGGAGCGCAAGAAGTACGGTCAGCGCGGCGCGCGTGCGCGTTTCCAGTTCTCGAAGCGCTAGCCGCGGCCTTCGTTTCTTCGACACGGGAGGCCGCCGCGGCCTCCCGTCTTCGTTTCGGGCCGCCATACTCCGATCTGTGCCTCTTTCGACGTGGGGGGAGCGTGATGCGGGTCGCCGTCCTCGGAGCGAGCGGGTACTCGGGCCTCGAGCTCCTGCGGATCCTCCTGCGCCATCCGCAGGCCGAGCTCGTGGCGGTCACGTCGGAGCAGCGCGCAGGCCTGCCGGTCGGCGAGGCGTTCCCGTCGCTGCGCAGCCTGCTCGACCTGCGCTTCGAGGCCGCGAGCCCCGACGCGCTCGCCGGCCGGGTGGACGTGGTGTTCACGGCGCTCCCGCACGCGACCTCGGGGCCGGCGGTATCCGCGCTTCGCAAGGCGGGCCTCGCGGTGATCGACCTGTCGGCGGACTTCCGACTGCGCGACGCCGATGCGTATCTGCGGTGGTACGGAGCGCACCCCGCGCCCGACCTGTTCGGTCGCGCGGTCTACGGCCTCCCCGAGCTGTACCGGGAGGAGATCCGCGGCGCGTCCTTCGTGGCGTCCCCGGGCTGCTATCCGACGTCCGTGCTGCTGCCGGTCGCTCCGTTCCTGCGGCAGGGCCTCGTCGAGCCCGGCACGCTGATGGCCGACTCGAAGTCCGGCGTCTCTGGCGCGGGTCGCACGCTCCAGGACGGCTACCTCTTCGCGGAGCTCGACGAGAATTGCCGCGCCTACAAGGTGGGCGGCGCGCACCGCCACGTCCCGGAGATGGAGCAGGAGGCGAGCGCGCTCGCGAACGAGCCCGTGCGTATCGCCTTCGTGCCGCACCTGCTCCCGACGATCCGGGGCATCGTCACGTCGGTGTACGCGCGGCCGAAGCGGCCCCTCTCCGGGGCCGATGCGCAGGGCGTGCTCGAGGAAGCGTATGCGCACGAGCGCTTCGTGCGCGTGCTCCCTCCCGGCGAGACGCCGAGCCTCGCCGCGGTGCGCGGGAGCAACTTCTGCGACGTGGCGGCAGTCGTGGACGAGCGCACGGGCATGCTCGTCCTGCTCTCCGCCCTCGACAATCTCGTGAAGGGCGCGGGAGGGCAGGCGGTGCAGAGCATGAACCTGATGCACGGCATCGCCGAGGAGACGGGCCTCCTGGAGGCGCCGCTCGTCCCGTGAGCCCCGCGGTTTGACACCCTCCGGCGAGCGCGGTACAAATCGAAAAACCGACGCCGAGTGAAAATGCTGGTGATTCCCACGGCCCCGACGCGCGAGGCGCTGTGCGGTGGCTCCCAGGCCTGATGCAGGGAACCACGCACTACTTCGCTTCCGACCCCTCCGAAGTCCGTCTGTCCGTGTCCGCTGTCGTCTGGCGCAGTCCCGGTGCAACCGAGTTGCTGCTCATGCGCCGCAGCGACAACGGCTGCTGGGGCCTTCCCGGAGGCTATGTGGAGCCGGGCGAGTCCGTGCTCGACGCCGCCCGCCGGGAGGTGCGCGAGGAGACCGGCTTCGAGATCGAGCTCGGGCGGCTCGTCGGCGTGTACTCCGACCCGCGGCACCAGGTGATCGCCTACGGCGACGGGCGTCGCGTGCAGGCCGTCAACCTGTGTTTCGAAGCGCTGCCCCTGGAAAAGGGGGAGGCGACCACGCCCGAAGAGACGCTCGATCTCGGCTTCTTCTCTCACGAAGCGCTCCCGGAGCCCTTCGTGCCGATCCATACCATCCGCATCGCCGACGCGGCCCGTGGGGGCGAGGTTCGCGTCCGGTGAGCGACACCTGAGCGGAGCCCGGTCATGAGCACCCGACCGACCAAGTACATCTTCGTCACCGGCGGGGTGCTGTCCTCGCTCGGCAAGGGGCTCGCCTCGGCGAGCCTCGGCGCGCTGCTCGAGGCGCGCGGCCTGCGGGTCACGTTCCTGAAGCTCGATCCGTACCTGAACATCGACCCGGGGACGATGAACCCGTTCCAGCACGGCGAGGTGTACGTCACCGAGGACGGGGCCGAGACCGATCTCGACCTCGGTCACTACGAGCGCTTCACGACCGCCGTCATGAGCAAGACGAACAACGTCACCGCCGGCAAGGTCTACGACGCGGTGATCGCCAAGGAGCGGCGGGGCGACTATCTCGGCGGCACCGTGCAGGTGATCCCGCACGTCACCGACGAGATCAAATCGCGCATCCACGAGGCCTCGCGCGGCGTCGACATCCTGGTGGTGGAGGTGGGAGGCACCGTCGGGGACATCGAGTCGCTGCCCTTCCTCGAGGCGATCCGCCAGTTCCGCGCCGACGTGGGCCGGGAGAACGTCTGCTACGTCCACATCGCGCTCGTGCCCTACATCGCGACGGCCGGCGAGCTCAAGACGAAGCCCGTCCAGCACTCGGTCAAGGAGCTTCGCACGGTCGGCATCGCGCCCGACGTGATCCTGTGTCGGACGGACCGGTTCCTGCCCAAGTCGGTGAAGAGCAAGATCGCGCTCTTCTGCAACGTCGACGAGGATGCGGTGATCACCGCCAAGGACGTCGACACGATCTACGAAGTCCCGGTCATCCTGCACCAGGAAGGCCTCGACGAGAAGGTGACCCAGGTCCTCAACATCTGGACGGGTCAGCCGAACCTCCGGCGCTGGGAGGAGGTGGTCGAGCGCTTCACCCACCCGCAGCGCGAGGTGACGATCGCGATGGTCGGCAAGTACGTCGACCTCACCGAGTCCTACAAGAGCCTGAACGAGGCGCTCTACCACGGCGGGCTCCCCCACCACGCCCGCGTGAAGATCGTCTACCACGATTCGGAGAAGCTCGACGACCCCTCGGTGCTCGCGAACGCGCACGGCATCCTCGTGCCGCACGGGTTCGGGGAGCGCGGTGTCGAGGGCAAGATCCGCGCAGTGCGCTTCGCGCGCGAGCGGCGGATCCCGTACTTCGGCATCTGCTACGGCATGCAGATGGCGGTGATCGAGTACGCGCGTCACGTCGCGGGCCTCGAGCGCGCGAACTCCAGCGAGGTCGACGAGAAGACGCCGCACCCGGTCATCGATCTGCTGCCCGAGCAGCGCGGGCTGCGCGAGAAGGGCGCGACGATGCGCCTCGGCGCCTACCCGTGCGTGCTGCGCCCCGGGACGAAGGCCTACGAGGCCTATGGCGTGGGCCAGATCTCGGAGCGGCACCGTCACCGCTACGAGTTCAATCCCGACTACCGCGATCGGCTGTCGCGGGCGGGGCTGGTGCTCTCGGGCACCTCGCCCGACGGACGCCTCGTCGAGGTGGTCGAGCTCGAGGGGCACCCGTGGTTCCTCGGGTGCCAGTTCCACCCGGAGTTCAAGTCGACGCCGTTCCGGCCGCACCCGCTCTTCGCGTCGTTCGTGGGCGCGGCGGCGCAGCGGACTTGAATCCCGCGGGTCTTTTCGCGAGGATCCGGCGAACGGGACGTTAGCTCAGCTGGGAGAGCGCCGTGTTCACACCGCGGAGGTCGCAGGTTCGATCCCTGCACGTCCCACCATCCGCAGCTCGAAGGATCCGCCGACGCATCATTGATTGGGCCCGGTAGCTCAGCTGGATAGAGCACCAGCCTCCGAAGCTGGGGGTCGCGCGTTCGAATCGCGCCCGGGTCACCACTTCAACCTGCGGACCGCGCTCGCTCGCAGCGGGAGTCGCTTGCAGCGATTCGTCGAAGCGGCGTTTCCCTGAAATTAAGGTTCTAGGGAGCTGCGTCGGGATGGAGCCCGAACCGGTCGGCGCGCGCGCGGAGGAACGTCGCCATCACGACTGCGGCGAACAGGTTCGCGACGCTGACCTCCCAGACCCCGACGACCCGCTGCACCGAGGGCAGCACGAACGCGCCAAAAGCCAGGGAGCCGATCTCGAACAGCAGGAACAGCAGGCTCGCGAGGACGAGGCTCCGGACCCGTGGCGTGCTTCCGGGGATCCGTGTGCCCGTGAGCACCTCGAACGCCGCCACCATGCCCACGGCCACGAAGGCCGCGCCGTGCATCAGCGTGTACCCGAGAATGAGCACGGGCTGCACGGGCTCGTGGAGCGGGCGGACCGCGCCGAGGAAGAGCGCAGCGCCCAGGGCATTGGGCGTTGCGAGCGGGCGCCCGATCGCGAGATCCAGCAGCAGGAAGAAGACCGCGATCGTGGTGGCGCCCAGCACGCCGACGAGGATGCCTTCGGTCACCCACGGCACGTCTTCGACGTTGGGATCGAACCGGACGGGCGTGTGCGCCAGCCTGACGGTACGGCGGAGCGTGGGCATCGGATGGCCTCCACCCTACGCCGCCCGCCCATCCGGGAGGGAAGTGAGACGTTGCAGAGCCGCTGTCCAAGAGCGGGCGGCTCGACTGCGCGGCTCCTGGCGGAAGAGATAGCGCCCGGGCGGGAACCTTCAACCGAGCCGCGAAGCAGCGCGTGACGGCCGTCCCCGCGGAGCGTTCCCGCGTGCTCGCGAGCGTGCTGGAACCGCCGCGCCCTGGCAAACTGGACGCACTGGGCCATCCGGAGGAACGTGGTCGGCGATGACGGAAGTGAAGAATCTCTCGCTGGATCTGGACCCGGGCGTCCGCCCGGGCGACAAGCCCGCCGTGCGCATCACCGTCTCGGACGCCCGGGGCTTCACCCGCCACGGCGGCGCGGCCATCGTGACACGGGACTGCACGAGCACCGCGGCCCTCGAGCGCGAAGTGGAGCGTCTCAAGGGGGAGCTGGACGAAGCGCTGGCCGCGGGCCGCGCGCGGCTCGGCGGCAAGGCACCCGCCGCGCCGGAGGTCAGAGCGCCGTCCGCGCCGCCGGAGGCTCGGCACATCCCCGCGCTCGACACGAAACTGCGTGTCGCCGACGTGATGACGCGCGACGTCCGCACGCTCGGCCCGAACGATCACCTCGCCCTGGCCGACGAGCTGATGAAGCAGAGCCGCTTTCGGCACGTGGTGGTCGTCGACGACGGGCGAGTCGTCGGGGTGCTGAGCCAGCGCGACATCTTCCATGGCGCCCTGGCCTGGTCGCTCGGTCACGGTCGGAGAGCGCACGAGCAACTGCTCGCGACGAGCGTCGCGAAGGACGTGATGGCGAGTCGCGTCGTCACCGTGGAGCCGGAGGCTCCCCTCGCCGAGGCCGCGGCCCTGCTCCGCGAACACAAGATCGGCTGCCTCCCCGTGGTTGCGGGCGATGCGCTGGTGGGAATCCTGACCGAGGGGGACTTCCTCGCGCTCCTCGCGCGGGGTGCGTGAACCGGGGTCCAGGGAGGAGGCGGACATGAAGGGACCGGGAGCCGCAGCGGCGCGGTCCGACGCGCTCGTGCTGTTCGGTGTGACGGGCGATCTCGCGCACAAGATGGTGTTTCCGGCGCTCTACGAGATGGTCAAGCGAGGCGTCCTCGATGTGCCGGTGGTCGGCGTCGCCTTCTCGAAGCTGAGTCTCGCGCAGCTGCGCAAGCGCGCCGAGGACGGCATCCGGAAGTTCGGTCAGGTCGATGACGAGCGGGCACTGCGCCGTCTCCTCTCGCTGCTCCGTTACGTCGATGGCGACTACCACGACGCGGCTACGTTCGCAGCGCTGAAGAAGGCGCTGGGCGATGCCCGTCGGCCGGCGCACTATCTCGCGATTCCGCCCGCTCTCTTCGCAACGGTCATCGAGGGACTCGGTGCCGCGGGGCTGGCCGAGCGCGCGCGCGTCATCGTCGAGAAGCCCTTCGGACGCGACCTGGCCTCGGCGCGCAGCCTCAACCGCGTCGCGCGTTCGGTCTTCGCGGAGGACTCGATCTTCCGCATCGATCACTTCCTGGCAAAGGAGGCGATCATGAACATCCTCTACTTCCGCTTCGCCAATTCGTTCCTGGAGCCGATCTGGAACCGCAACTACGTGGGGAGCATCCAGATCACCCTGGCAGAAGCCTTCGGTGTCGGGGGTCGCGGCGCGTTCTACGAAACTGCCGGCTGCCTGCGGGACGTGATCGAGAACCATCTCTTCCAGATCGTCGCGCTGCTCGCCATGGAGCCGCCGACCTACCGGGGCTTCGGGGCCGTGCACGGCGAAACGGCGGACGTCCTTCAGGCCATCCGTCCGTTGAAGCGTGACGACCTCGTGCGTGGCCAGTACGTCGGCTACCGCGAGGAGCCAGGCGTGGCGAAGGGGTCCGACGTCGAGACCTTCTGCGCCCTCCGGCTCTTCATCGACTCGTGGCGCTGGGCAGGCGTGCCGTGGTACCTGCGGTCCGGGAAGTGCCTGCCCGAGACGGCGGCCGAGGTGCTCGTCCAGCTGAAGCCGCCGCCGCAGCGGTTGTTCGCCGACTCCGCGCCTTCGAAGGGTCGACCGAACTATCTCCGCTTCCGGCTGTCTCCGAACTCTGCGGTGGCGCTCGCGGCCCGGGTCAAGCGATCTGGCGAGGAGTTCGTGGGCGACCAGCGCGAGCTCTTCCTGCTGGACGAGCAGCCGCTCGAGGAGACGCCCTACGAGCGGCTCCTGGGCGACGCGCTGGTCGGCAATGGCGCCCTGTTCACCCGTGAAGATGCCGTGGAGGCGGCGTGGGCGGCGGTCGATCCCGTCCTCGGGAAACCTCATCGGTCGATCCCCTACAAGCGCGGCACCTGGGGCCCGAAGCAGGCGGACGCGCTCATCGCGGCCGATGGGCGGTGGCACAACCCGAGGACGGTGGATGCCCGCTCCGATTGAAGACTACGCGCTGATCGGCGACTGCGAGACCGCGGCGTTGGTCAGCCGGGACGGGGCCATCGATTGGCTCTGCCTTCCCCGGTTCGATTCGGGCGCCTGCTTCGCGGCGCTGCTGGGAGCGCCCGAGCACGGGCACTGGCGGATCGCTCCGGTGACGGCTCCGCGGGCGGTCCAGCGCCGGTATCGCGACGGCACCCTCGTCCTGGAGACGGACTTCGAGACGGCGGAAGGCGCCGCACGGATCATCGACTTCATGCCGCTCTCGAACGAGCGCTGGGACGTCGTGCGGATCGTCGAGGGCCTGCGCGGGCGCGTGGCGATGCGCGCGGAGCTCGTCATTCGCTTCGACTATGGGTCGATCGTGCCCTGGGTGCGCCGCTCGGGCGACGTGCTGCTGGCGACCGCGGGACCGGACACGCTCGAGCTGCACACGCCGGCAGAGGTCCGCGGCGAGAACATGAAGACGATTGCCGAATTCCACGTCGGCAGCGGCGAACGCATTCCGTTCGCGCTCAACTACCGCCCATCCCATGAGGCGACACGAGAAGCCATCGACCCGGAAGAGGCGCTGCGGTCCACGGAGAGCGCGTGGCGTCGATGGTCCGGAGCGCTGCACCTACGACGGGCGCTGGCGCGACGCCGTCGTGCGTTCGCTGATCACGCTCAAGGCGCTGACCTATGCGCCCACGGGCGGCATGGTTGCCGCAGCCACGACCTCGCTCCCGGAGCAGCAGGGCGGCGTGCGCAACTGGGACTACCGCTACTGCTGGCTGCGCGATGCCACGTTCACGCTCAACGCGCTGCTCCTCGCGGGCTTTCGCGAGGAGGCGATCTCCTGGCGCGAGTGGCTCCTTCGAGCAGCGGCTGGCTGTCCCGAAGATCTGCAGATCCTCTACAGCGTCACGGGTCAGCGCCGTCTCGAAGAGTCCGAGCTGCGCTGGCTGCCCGGCTATCGGGGCGCGGCTCCGGTGCGGGTCGGCAATGCGGCAGCGACGCAGTTTCAGCTCGACGTCTACGGCGAGGTCATGGACACGCTGCACCTGGCGCGCGTCGCGGGGCTCGATCCGGAGCCGGCAGCCTGGAGGATCCAGGTCGCTCTCCTCGGGTTCCTCGAGGACCACTGGCAGAAGCCGGACGAAGGCATCTGGGAGGTCCGCGGGCCGCGCCGCCACTTCACGCACTCGAAGGTGATGGCCTGGGTGGCGTTCGATCGGGGAGTCAAGGACGTGGAGTGCTATGGGCTGGATGGACCGGTGGATCGCTGGCGGCGAGCGCGCGATGCGATTCACGCGCAGGTCTGCCGGGAGGGCTACGACGCAGACCGGAACACCTTCGTGCAGTCCTACGGCTCGCCGCATCTCGACGCAAGCCTGCTCCTGATTCCCCAGGTCGGCTTCCTGCCGCATGACGATGCGCGCGTGCGCGGGACGATCGAAGCCATCGAGCGCGAGCTCGTCGTCGACGGACTGGTGCTGCGCTACTCGACCGCCACGGACGTGGACTCGTTGCCGCCGGGCGAAGGCGCGTTCCTGCCGTGTTCCTACTGGCTCGCCGACGGCCTCGTCCTGATCGGGCGCCGAGAGGAAGGCGAGGCGTTGTTCGAGCGGCTGCTCGCCTTGAGGAACGATCTCGGACTGTCGGCGGAGGAGTACGACGTGCGCGAGCGGTGCATGCTCGGGAACTTTCCGCAGGCGCTGACCCACATGGCGCTGATCAATACGGCCCGCCTGCTGTCGATGCCTACGGAAGATGCGAAGCGCGCGACCGAGAAGGGCGAGAGGCCCGCCGCGGCCACGCCGCAGGGATGAGCGCGGGCTGGCGGACGCGGGGCGGCGGGTCGGAGCGAGCAGCGCCCCCATGCTCGACATCGCCGCGGCGTGCCTCGTCGTCACCGCGCTTCTCTCCTACCTGAACCATCGATTCGTGGGGCTCCCCACGACCATCGGGGTGATGGCGACGGCGTTGGGCTGTTCGCTCACCATCGTGGCGCTCGACAGCCTGGGCATCGCGCATGCGCTGCGGGAGTACGAGGAGTCCCTGCTCCGCGCGATCGATTTCTCCGACGTCCTGATGCAGGGCATGCTGTCGCTCCTGCTGTTTGCCGGGGCGCTGCACGTCGATCTGAGCGAGCTGAAGGCGTACCGCTTGCAGATCGGGGCTCTCGCGGTGGTGAGCACGGTGCTGTCGACCCTCGCGGTGGGCTACGGGATGTGGTTCGCGCTGCCGCTGGTCGGTCTGCAACTCCCGCTCCTCCACTGCCTGCTGTTCGGCGCGCTGATCTCACCCACGGATCCGATCGCGGTGATGGGCATCCTCCGGTCGGCCGGCGCTCCGAGGAACCTGGAGCTGGTGATCGCCGGAGAGTCGCTGTTCAACGATGGTGTCGGCGTCGTGGTGTTCTCGCTGCTCCTCGGCACGCTGGCGAGCGGCGCCACGCCCAGCGCCGCCGACGCTGCGGCGCTGCTGCTGCGCGAGGCCGGGGGCGGCGTGGTCTCCGGGCTGCTGCTCGGCTACGCGACGTTCCGGCTGCTGAAGAGCGTCGACAACTATCAGGTCGAGGTGCTGTTGACGCTGGCCGCGGTGACCGGCGGCTATGCGCTCGCGGCGCGGCTGCACGTGTCGGGCCCGCTGGCGATGGTCGTGGCCGGGCTCATCGTCGGCAACCACGGGCGCGCGATTGCGATGTCCGACACTACGCGGCGCTATGTCGACATGTTCTGGGAGCTGCTCGATGGGATCCTGAACGCCGTGCTGTTCGTGCTGATCGGGATGGAGGTGCTGCTCGTACCCTTCTCGGCCGGCGTGTTCGTGGCGGCGGGAGTGGCGGTGGCGGTCACGTTGCTCGCGCGGGCCTTGACGGTCGGGCTGCCGATGCGCGTCGTACGGGGGGCCTCCAACCTGTCGCGCGGCGCGTGGAAGGTGCTCGTCTGGGGTGGTCTGCGCGGGGGCATCTCCGTGGCGCTGGCGCTGTCGCTTCCGCTCGGGTCCGACCGCAGCACCGTGCTGGCGCTGACCTACTGCGTCGTCGTCTTCTCGATCCTGGTGCAGGGCCTGACGATCGGGCGCGTGGCGCGCGTCACCCTCGCCGAGGGTCGAGGGTCGCGCTGAGGGTCGCGCGCGTTCGAATCGCGCCCGGGTCACCAACTCGACCTGCCGCTTCACGGCCGAGCCTCACTCCACGTCCTCGTCGAGCACGTCCTCGAGCCCGGGCACGAGGAGGCGCGCCTCGGTCCCCGGCAACGTCTCGACGTCGCGCAGCGTGCGGCCGATGGTGCGCGTCTTCCGGGCGACGTCGTCCAGCTTGTTCGTGGCCTCCTGGAGCTTCTTCTGGACGCCCTCGACGAGGCCCCCGAAGCGCCCGAGCTCGGTCTTCACGGCTCCGAGGACCCGCCACACCTCCGCCGAGCGGTGCTCGATCTGGAGCGTGCGGAAGCCCATCTGGAGGCTGGAGAGCACGGCCCAGAGCGTGGTCGGTCCTGCGATCACGACCCGTTGTTCGCGCTGGAGCGCGTCGGCGAGGCCTGGACGGCGGAGCGCTTCGGCGTAGAGCCCCTCCGTCGGGAGGAAGAGGATCGCGAAGTCCAGGGTGTGCGGGGGGTCGACGTATTTGCGCTGCACGTCCTTCGCGGAGTCCCGCACCCGCTGCTCGAGCGCACGCCCCGCCACCTCGACGGCCGCCGGGTCGCCACGCTCGGCGGCGTCCACGAGACGCTGGTAATCCTCGAGCGGGAACTTGGCGTCGATCGGAAGCCACACCGGTGTGTCGCCTCCGTCGCGTCCGGGGAGCTTCACCGCGAACTCGACGCGCTCGGAGCTTCCCGGCTTCGGCGCGACGTTCGCCTCGTACTGCCCCGGCGCGAGCACCTGCTCGAGGAGCTGCCCGAGCTGCACCTCGCCCCAGGTTCCGCGCTCCTTGACGTTCGAGAGCACCTTCTTGAGGTCGCCCACGCCCGTCGCGAGCTGCGACATCTCGCCGAGGCCCCTGTGCACCTGCTCGAGCCGCTCGGAGACCTGCTTGAACGACTCCCCGAGCCGCTTCTCGAGCGTCCCCTGGAGCTTCTCGTCCACCGTCGCGCGCATCTCGTCGAGCTTGCGGGCGTTCTCCTGCTGGAGCTGCTGGAGCCTCCCGTCGAGTGTCTCTCGAACCCGGTCGAGCCGGACCGCGATCTCGCCGCGGTTCGTCGCGAGCTCGTCGCGCAGGGCGCGCGCCGCGCGATCGTGCGCTTCGGCCTGGGTCTCGACGCGTGTGGCGAGCGCCACGAGGAGGGGGTCGGTGCGCGGACGCCGTGCGAGGAGCGCGACCACGAGCGCGAGCAGCAGGGCCTGGAGCACGACGCCGGCGATCGCCAGCGCCGGCAGCCAGGGTTGGAGCGCAGCCAGGACCGGGACGGCGCTCGCGGGCTCGTTCATGACAGACTCCCCCCACCGGGCGTGCGGGTCCCCGGGAGCATCGCACGGAAACGCGTGGATGCGGTCGGTGGCTCGGGCGCGGAGCTTTCGGGCTCACGCTTCGGCCGGGAATTCCTCGACCCCGTATCGCCACGCGCGCAGGTGCGGCGACCAGTGGTGCTCCGGCAGACCGGCCTTCCGCTTGAGCTCGCGCAGGAAGCGCCAAGGCTCGTGCAGCGATTCCCAGACGGCCGGCAGGAAGGTCGCCCGGTGGGCGGCGTCCTCGAGCAGGAGGCCGTCCTCGCCGGGGCGCAGCTTCGCCACCAGGTCGGCTTCGCTCGCGAAGCCGATCTCCTCGAGCGGGCTCAGCACCGAGACGTGGATCGCGAGGGCGGCGAGCTCTTCGCTCTGCACCGGGCGGAAGCGGGGATCGAGGAACGCGGCGGCGAAGCCGTGATGGGCGACGCCCGCAACGAGCTCCCGGCTCGGCTCGAGCTCACCCACGCAGCCCCGCAGCGCGCGTTCCCTGCGCAGCGTCACGAAGACCGCACGCCGCTCGCGCAGGCGGAGCGGGTAGTCGCTGGATTCGACGCCCAGCGGCCGACCGGTCCGAAGACCGTGGGCGATCGAGTCGCGGGCGACCTGGAGGAGCGCGCCTCGGTCGGTCGTGGACAGCGCATCACGCAAAGGCAAAGGCGCCGTACCCGACGACGCGATCCCGCGGGCCCGCGGTGTCACCCGAGTTGCGGAGATCGAGCACGCGGGCAGCGAGGCCCTGGCGGCGGGCCGCGACCAGCAGGCCGCGCACGGGGACGCGGCCGCAGGCGCTCTGCTCGTCCATGTCTTCGGGGCGCAAGGCTACGATGGCGTCGCTGGTGATCTGGTCGCGGGAGCGAGCGGCGGCGTAGTCGCGGTAGTGCGAGAGATCCGAGCTCACGACGAGGAGGGTCTCGTCGCCGCCCCACACGGCCTCGATGACCTCCGCGACCTCCTCGGATGTCGCTTCGCCCGCGACGAGCGGAAGCAGGGCGAACGCGTCGAGCGTCTCCTGAAGGAACGGCAGCTGGACTTCGAGGCTGTGCTCCTCGGCGTGCGCGGCGTCGAGCACCCGCACCTGCCGCAGATCCGCGAGCGCCTCCGCGGCCGTGCGGTCGATCGGGACGTCTCCGAGCGGCGTGCGAAAGACGTCCGCGCCCGAGAGCGCAAGGCCGTGGAACGCGACCCGGTGCGAGGGCCCGACCAGGACGACGCGCCGTACGCGACGCCGCAGCGGCTCGAGAAGGGCGTACGCCGAGCCCGCTACCGGTCCGGAGTACACCAGCCCTGCATGCGGCACGATCAGGGCCTTCGGAGGCCTCGGCGACGGCGAGCCATTGCCCGTCCGGGGCTGTGCGAGACACGATCGAACGATGCCGCGAAGCGCGTCCGCTTCCCGGGGATAGAACAGCCCTGCGACTGCGGGAGGTCGGATGCGCTGGGACCAGGGGGCGCTCTCCACGTCCAAGAACATCGTCCCGAGAGGACGCAACGCAAGCCTGGGATTGACGCGCGCGTTTCGAGACCCGATTCAAGCGCAATGACTTCGCTCGTCCCGCCCGACAGCTCCGGGCTCGGGCCGCCCGGCTCCGTCGTCCCCGCCCGGCATTGGAGCCGCACGCCGGATGGACGCATCCAGTGCGACGTCTGTCCGAGGGAGTGTCGTCTGGGCGACGGTCAGCGCGGCCTCTGCTTCGTCCGCGCACGGGAGGGCGACGGGATCGTCCTCACCACGTGGGGACGCTCGAGCGGCTTCTGCGTCGACCCGATCGAGAAGAAGCCCCTGAACCACTTCCTCCCGGGCACGCCGGTCCTCTCCTTCGGCACCGCGGGCTGCAACCTGACGTGCTCCTTCTGCCAGAACTGGGACATCTCGAAGTCTCGCGAGATCGATACGCTTGCCGACGCGGCGGCGCCCGAAACGATCGCCCGCGCCGCGGCGGCCCTCGACTGTCGCAGCGTGGCCTTCACGTACAACGATCCGGTGATCTTCCTCGAGTACGCGGTCGACGTCGCGCAGGCTTGCCAGGAGCGCGGCATCCGCACTGTCGCCGTCACGGCGGGCTATGTGAACCCCGGGGCGCGCCGCGACCTCTTCTCCCACATCGACGCGGCGAACGTCGACCTGAAGGGGTTCACCGACCGCTTCTATCACAAGCTCTGCAGCGGCCACCTGCAGCCCGTGCTCGACACGCTGCGCTACCTGAAGCACGAGACGCAGGTGTGGTTCGAGATCACCACGCTCCTGATCCCCGGCGAGAACGACACGGAGGAGGAGCTGCACGCGGCGAGCGAATGGATCGTCGAGAACCTGGGCGTCGACGTGCCCTGGCACTTCTCGGCCTTCCATCCCGACTTCCGCATGCGCGACAAGCCGGCCACGCCGATCTCGACGTTGAAGCGCGCCCGGGCGATCGCGCGTGGACACGGCATCCGATACGTCTACACCGGAAACGTCCACGACGAAGAGGGCCAGAGCACCTGGTGCCACCACTGCGGCGCCAAGCTCGTCGGCCGCGACTGGTACGTGCTCTCGGAGTGGGCGATCGCCGCCGACGGCGGCTGCGCGAAATGTGCAACCCCGTGCGCGGGCGTCTTCGAGGTGCGCCCCGGCACCTGGGGCGCGAGGCGCCAGCCGGTGCGGCTGGCCTCCTTCGCGTGATATGGTTCCAGAGGTCAGCTCTCGCCAGTCGGCAACCCACCACCTTCGAGCCCGCAGCATGAGGATCAGACCCGGCGTCCGCGACGCTCTCTGGATGGGGGCAGGTGGCGCCATCTTGTTGGTGTTGGGGCTGCTGGTGCTGTTCTTCGGCGAACCGCCGCGCCCGGATCCCGGACTCGTGGCGAAGGCGCACCGCCTGGACCTGGTGGGTCGGATGCAACTCGATCTGGTGTCAGCGTCGGAGGCGGAAAAGAGCGCCGTCCTCGCCATCACCGACCAAGAGTCGCAAACGTTCGCGGATCGGGCCCGCGCGAGCACGGCGGACGTGGAGCGGGAGCGTCTGGAACTGGAAGGGCTCCTGAGCAAGGACGGAACGCAGGCGGAGAAGGATCTGCTTGCCGAATTCTCGCAACGGTTCACCCGGCTCGAGGGGGTGGATGACCAGCTGCTGGGCCTCGCGGTCCAGAACACCAACCTCAAGGCCTACGCCCTGACGTACGGCCCGTCCATGACCGCCCTCGACGAAATGAGCGCCGCGCTCTCCCGGCTCGTCGCCGCGAGCGCCGATGGACCGGATGCGAAGAAGGTGACGTCCCTGGCGTCTGGCGCAGAGATCGGCGCCCTCCGCATCCAGGCCCTGCTGCCGTCGCACATCGCTGAGGCCAGCGATCAGCGCATGGACGAGCTCGAAGCACGGATGACGCAGGAGGACGCGCAGGTCCGCAGCGACCTGGACGGCCTGCACGCGCTCCCGAAGCTGCGCGGCAATGCCGACCTCGAGCTGGCCGCATCACGCTACGCTCGGTTTCGCGAGATCGAGAGCCGGGTCCTCGAGCTCTCGCGCCAGAACACCAATGTCCGATCGCTCTCCATTTCCCTGAATCAGAAGCGGAAGGCGATGCTCGATTGCCACGACGTCTTGAGCGAGCTGGAGGACGCCATCCGAAAGGAGCCCATCGAGGGCGCGACGTACGGCGGCCGCTTCAGACCCCAATAGGCTCTCGACCGGGGAGCCGGGTCGCAGCTTGCGAGGAACGACCCTCTGCCGGCCAGGTGGCGCAGCATGAGCGAAGCACGTCAGACCCCTCCCCGCGTCTCGCCGAGCTCCAGCACCGTGCGGTTCGACGTCGTCGCGGGCGTCACGGTCGCGACCGTGGTGCTGCCCAAGGCGATGGCCTACGCGACCGTGGCCGGGCTGCCGGTCGCAGTGGGTCTCTACACCGCGTTCCTCCCGATGGTGATCTACGCGCTCCTCGGGACGTCTCGCGTGCTGAGCGTCAGCTCCACGACGACGCTGGCCATCCTGACCGGTACGCAGCTCGGACTCGCGGTCCCCGATGGCGATCCGGCACGTCTCATCACCGCGGCCGCGACGCTGACCGCGCTCGTCGGCGCGATGCTGATGCTGGCGGCGGCGCTGCGTCTCGGCTTCGTCGCGAACTTCATCTCGACGCCGGTGCTGACGGGCTTCAAGGCGGGGATCGGGCTGGTGATCGTGCTCGATCAGGTCCCGAAGCTGCTCGGCGTCCACATCGCGAAGCAGGGCTTCTTCCGCGACGTGCTGACCGTGATGCACCACCTGCCCGAGACGTCGCTCCTCACGCTCGCCGTGGCTGTGGCGACGATGGCGGTGCTCGTCGGCTTGGACCGGATGTGGCCCCACTCGCCGGCGCCGCTCGTCGCGGTCGGAGGCGGCATCGCGGCCTCCTGGTTCTTCGGCCTGGAGAAGCTCGGCGTGTCGACGGTCGGGTGGATTCCGCAGGGACTTCCGTCGCTGACCCTGCCCGACCTCGCGCTGGTGCAGGACATGCTCCCCGGAGCGCTCGGCATCGCGCTGATGAGCTTCACCGAGACGATCGCCGCCGGGCGCGCCTTCGCCGACCGCACCGAGCCCAGGATCCAGGCGGGCCGCGAGCTGATCGCGACCGGCGCCGCGAACCTCGGAGGGGCGTTCTTCGGCGCCATGCCGGCCGGCGGCGGCACGTCGCAGACCGCCGTCGTGCGCCAGGCGGGCGGACGCTCGCAGACGGCCTCGCTGGTCACCGCCGGCGTGGCGGCGCTCACCATGCTGCTGCTCGCGCCGCTGCTCGGACGGATGCCGCACGCCACGCTCGCCGCCGTGGTGATCGTCTATTCCGTTGGCCTGATCCAGCCCGCGGAGTTCGCAGCGATCCGCAGCGTGCGCAGGATGGAGTTCCGCTGGGCGCTGGTGGCCTGCCTCGGCGTGCTGGTCTTCGGGACGCTGAAGGGCATCGTCGTCGCAATCATCCTGTCGCTCATCGGCCTGGCGAGCCAGGCCACCTCTCCGCAGGTCTACGTGATCGGCCGCAAGCGCGGCGCGGACGTGCTGCGTCCGCTCTCGCCGGAGCACCCCGACGACGAGACCTTCGAGGGTCTGCTGATCGCGCGGCCGGAGGGCCGCATCTTCTTCGCGAACGCGCAGAGCATCGCGGATCGTCTGAACGAGCTGATCGCGCAGCACCAGCCGCGCGTGGTCGCGCTCGACATGAGTCGCGTGCCGGACATCGAGTACTCGGCCCTGCAGATGTTGATGGAAGGGGAGCGGCGCGCCGCCGAACGCGGCTTCGATCTCTGGCTGGTGGCGCTGAGCCCGGGCGCTCTCGAGATGGTGCGCCGCTCGGGCCTGGCCGACCGCCTCGGCCGCGAGCGCCTGCTGTTCAACGCGCGCGCGGCGATCGCGCGCTACCAGGCGCTCCAGCGCCCGACGACGCCGCGACCCTTGGGAGGGCACACATGATCTCTCGCAGGCACCTGGTAGCACCGTATCCACGGTGCGGATGATCCAGTAGGGCCGCATCGGGGGCCGTGCGCGCCCGCCCGGCGCCGGACCTAGGCGCTGGCGAGGCTCTCGAGCCGCGCCAGCACGACCGTGGGGTCGCGCTCCTTCAGCCAGGCCCGACGTTCGTCGTTCCCGAAGAGCTCCCCGGCGGTCCAGTGGTGGAAGAGTTGCTTGAGGCGCGCGACGACGCCTCCAGCGGGGAACTGGCCACGGGTGCGCATCGCGCTCGCGTAGTCGAGGAGAAAGCGCGCTGCGTCGGCGCGCTCCGCGCGAACGCCGGAGAAGATCCACGGATCCGCGAGCGCGCCGCGACCCACCATCACGAACGCACACCCGGTCTCGTCGCGCATGCGCTGGAGATCCGCGTGGGTCGTCACGCCGCCGTTGCCGCAGACGGGAATCGAGACGGCTGCGACGGCGCGCGCGATCCGCGCCCAGTCCGTCGTCGGTCGATAGGCTTCGGCGCGCGTGCGGCAGTGCACGGTCAGCAGCACGGCGCCGCCCGCCTCGACCGCGCGCGCGAGGTCCTCGACGCGGCGGGCATCGTCGACGCCGGCGCGGATCTTCGCGGTCACCGGCGTCGTCGGCAGGGCCTCGACGACGGCTCGCACGATGCGCTCGAGCGCAGCAGGGTCGTCGAGCAGCGCCGACCCCGCGCAGCCCCGCAGCCCGCCCTTGGAGGGGCAGCCGAAGTTGAGGTCGACGAGCGGCGCGCCGCACTCGACCGCCCTTTGCGCCGTGGTCGCGAGCCGGGCGAGGTGCGAGCCCATCAGCTGCAGTCCGACCGGCGCCTCGAAGCGCCGGTGTCCGAGGTGGCGTTGCAGGACGTGGTGCGGGGCCGGCCCCTCGGACACGCGGACGAATTCCGTGAACGCGCCGCCGAGCCGGCTCGCTGCGTTGCGGGCGAGCACGAGCTCCCGGAAGCAGGGCTCGGTGACGCCTTCCATCGGAGCGAGCAGCCATGGGCCGGTGAACGGCAGGCGGCTGCGCGGCCCTTCGTGGGGCGCGACCGTCGTGGAGACGGTTCGAGCGGCGGCCGGCGCGGCCACGGTCACGGGTCCCTCCTCCGGGCTCGGCCGGAGCCCGAAGGTACCCGATCGCGAGCAGCGTTCGTTCCCGCGTAGGGCCGGTCGTCAGTGCGGGGCCGTGCGCCTCGAGAACGAGATGGCGTACGCGCTGCTGCGCAGGACGATCAGCGGATCGTCCGACGGCGCGATTCCGTCGGTGACGAGTGTCGGGAGGAAGAGGAGGGTCTTCTGCACCTCTGCACCGTCGGGTAGGGCCTTCGTGAGGGTGAGCACGCCGAGCTCGGCCACCGGGCGATCGTCCGGCCACGCATGCGACGGGTCCTTCGTCGAATCACCCGGCGCAGCGAGCTGCGCCTTCAGACGGAAGGTTACGGGCGACTTCGCGAGGCGCTGGGGCAGCTCGTCCATCAGGAAGTCGGGCGGCTCCTTCGCCGCCTCCTCCGGCGTGAGGTGCACCACGGTCTCGGGCGTGATGACGTAGCGGACGGGCTGCCGCTTGCCCGCTGCGTTCGTGAGTACGAAGGCGTCGATCCCGTAGTACACCTCGTCCGCGAAGCTCCCCGGCGTGCGGACCGTGGCGAGCGCCCTCGGCACGCTCGGGTGGCTCGCGACGAAGGCGTCGAGCGCCGTGGGTTTCGGCGCTCCCGGCGGGCTCGCGGCGATCGCCAGGTTCAGGTCGCGGAACTCCTCGCCGGTCGCGACCACGAACATCTTGAGCGAGTTGGTCACCATGTCGCTGTGGGCCCCGCTCGGCAGGGAGAACTTGATGGCCATGCCGTGCGGGTTCGCGGTGGGCGAGCCGTCCGCGGCGTCGGGCAGGCCGCCCGCGTCCGAGAAGCGGACGGTGATCGGGAGCTTGCCGCTCGAGAAGAGCGGCGATCTGCTGAGCTTCGCCGCGCCCGGCGACGGCTCGAAGGTTCCCTCCACCACGATGCCCTTCGCGTGGTTCGCGCGGAAGCCGGGGTGAGCGCCGTACACCTTGTTGAGTGCGTCGACGATCTGCTCGGCGAGCGAGGCATCGCCGGCGCGTACCGACGCCGGCATCCCGAGGAGGGCGAGCGTCAATACCGCCGGGAGCACTCGGTTCGTCATGGCGCGGTCCTCCGTCTCACGCACGAGGGGATCACTGTTCGGGCTTCTGACGCCAGCCCTTGTCGAGGAGACACTGCTGGTAGACGGTCTCGTTGTAGGGAGCGCCGAAGGCGGTGTCCCCGGAGCCCGAGGCTTCGAATCATCGTGCGCGAGTCTAGTGCGCCGTGACGAGGACGCCGCGCGTGCGCCGATCTCAGCCCGCGGGCCGCAGCACGACCGCCTGCTCGCCGCCGAGGGCGCCGGAGAAGACGCGACCTTCTCCCCGGCCGTCGCTCGCGAGCTCGACGATCCAGGCGCCCGGGACCTTCGCCTCGCAGGGCTCGCTCAGCATGTGGACCAGGACGACGCGCCGATCGGCGCCGTGCCTCCGCTCCCACGCCACCACACCCGGCGGCGCTGCGAGCACGGATTGGTCTCCGAGTCGAAGCGCGGGGGACGCGCGCCGCGCCACGAGGAGGCGGCGGTAGAGGTGCAGGATCGAGCCCGCGTCCTCGCGCTGCGCGGCGACGCTCCGGGCGCCGGCGTCGGGCGGCCACGGCAGCCAGGGCTCGGCAGGGCCCCATCCGTGACCGGGGGACGCGTCCCAGGGCAGCGGCGCCCGGCACCCGTCGCGGCTGCCGGGGTCGAGCTTGCGGCCGGGAGGGATCACCGCGTCCTCCAGCCCGAGCTCCTCGCCCGCGTAGAGGAACGGTGTCCCGCGCAGGCCGAGGAGCAGCACGGCCGCGGCGCGCGCCCGGGCCTCGCTTCCATACCGGGTGCGGTGTCGGCGGTTGTCATGGTTGGAGAGCACCCACGTCGGCCACGCATCGCGCGGGCCGAGCTCGTCCGCCACGCGTTCGATCTGCTGGCGCCACGCGTCGGGCTTCCATGGGGCGTAGATCGGCGGAAAGTTGAACGCGAGGTGGAGCTCGTCGCCGCTCCCGTAGTAGGTGGCCACCTGCCACGTGTGGAGCAGCGCCACCTCGCCGACCATCGCGCGGTCCCCCGGGTACTCCTCGAGCACGCGACGGATGGCGCGCAGGTGCGCGTGCGTCGACTCGTGGTGGTTGAGCGCGCAATACGGGATGGGCTGCACGTTCGCCGGCACGTCTGGAAGGGCGGGGTCCTTCCCGATGCAGTGGATCACGTCCATGCGGAAGCCGTCGACGCCCCGATCGAGCCAGAAACGCAGGGTGTCGTGCATGGCCGACACCACGCCAGGGTGTTCCCAGTTGAGGTCCGGTTGCTCGGGCAGGAAGAGGCGCAGGTACCATTGCTGCGTCGGCGCGTCCCAGGTCCAGGCGAGACCCGGATCGAAGGCGGCGCGCCAGTTGTTCGGTGCGCGGTCCGGCGTGCCGTCGCGCCAGACGTACCAGTCACGCCTCGCCGACGTGCGCGATCCGCGCGCCTCGAGGAACCAGGGGTGCTGATCGCTGGTGTGATTGGGCACCCAGTCGATCAGCACGCGCAGGCCGCGAGCGTGCGCGTCCGCGAGGAGCCGGTCGAAGTCCGCCAGGGTGCCGAAGCGGGGATCGACGTCGCAGTAGTCGGAGACGTCGTACCCGTAGTCCTTCATCGGCGACCGGAAGAAGGGCGAGATCCAGAGCGCGTCGACGCCGAGCCACACGAGGTGGTCGAGCCTGCGCCGGATGCCCTCGAGGTCGCCGACGCCGTCTCCGTCGGTGTCGCAGAAGCTCCGCGGGTAGATCTGGTAGACGACCGCCGACTTCCACCACGGTTCGGCCGGGGGCGGGGCAGCAGCGCGGGACGGCACGTTCAGACCTCGTCGCGGTGGAAGGGAGCGAGCTTCCAGTCGAAGCGGATCGCCAGGAGGCGCAGGACGATCGTGACCGCGGCGATCGTCACGCCGACGACCTCCATCGATCCGCCGAGCCCGCGCGCCAGCAGTCCGGCGGCGCCGCCGGCCAGACACGCGGTGATGTAGACCTCTCCCGGCCGCAGCAGCGCGGGCATGACACCGCACAGCACGTCCCGGATGATGCCGCCGCCCGAGCCCGTGATCGCCCCGACCACGACCGCGAACGCAGGCGTCACGACGCCCGACTCGAGCGCGGTCACCATGCCCGTGGCGTTGAAGAGCCCGAGTCCGATCGCGTCGGCGACCCGCAGGGGCGAGCCGATGCGCCGGTGCACGGCGCCGGGGAGCCACATCGCGACGAGCGTGGCCCCGACGATCGAGAAGAGGTAGCTCCCGTCGCCGAACGCGTGAGCCGGGCGGCCGAGGATCGCGTCGCGGATCACGCCGCCGCCGAGCGCGGTGGCGAAGGCGAGCACGAATGCGCCGACGACGTCCGGCGACTTGCCCCGGCTGGCCTCCACGCCGCTGATCGCGAACGCGGCGACACCGAGGAGCTGGAGCCAGTAGAGCACGGGCGGATCCTAGCGGGGCGTGGAGCGTCAGAGCAGGAGCGCGAGCGGATCCTCCACCAGCCGGCGGAAGCGCGCCAGCAGCGCTGCGCCGATCGCGCCGTCGAGGGCGCGATGGTCGGCGGCGAGCGTACAGGTCGCGAGCGTGCGAACCACGACGGCGCCCCCCCGTGCGGCGGGCCGGGGCTCCGCCGCCCCGATCCCGAGGATGCAGGCCTGCGGAGGGTTCAGGATCGGCTGGAGGCTGCGTACCCCGTACATCCCGAGGTTGGAGACCGTGCAGGTGCCGCCCTGGTACTCCTCCGGCCGCAGCCTCCGGGTGCGCGCGCGCTCGGAGAGGTCGCGGAGCTCACGGGCGAGGTCCGCCAGGCCCTTCCGGTCCGCGTCCCGCACGATGGGCGTCACGAGGCCGGCCTCGCTCGCGACGGCGACGGCGACGTCCACCCGGTCGTAGACGCGGAGCGCGTCGTCGGTGAACGAGACGTTCGCCTGCGGCACCTGGCGGAAGGCGAGGGCGACCGCGCGCACGAGGAGGTGGTTCAGGCTGAAGCGCGGCTCGCCCGCCCGCTCCGCGCGCGCGTTCAGCTGCTCGCGCAGCGCGAGGAGGGCGTCGAGCTCGCACTCCACCGTCAGGTAGAAGTGCGGGATGGTGCGCTTTGCCTCGGCGAGGCGGGCGGCCTGCGACCGACGCGCGGCCGTGTGACGCACTTCATGGTACGGCGCGTCTCCGGCGGCGGCGGGCTCCGCGGCTCCGCGCGCGTGCGCGAAACGCGACAGCGGGGGCGCGCTGGCGGGGGCGGGGTGCGCCTCGGGGAGCGCGGGCCGCGGCGCCCGCCCGCGCGCGGCCTCCACGTCACACTTCATCACGCGACCCCCCGCGCCGCTGCCCTGGATCGACGCGAGATCGAGCCCCGCCTGCTTCGCCATCCGGCGCGCGAGCGGGCTCGCCGCGGCGATCCGGTCGCGGCGCTCCGTGCCGGAGGGAGGCGCGGGCTCCGGGACGCTCGCGCCCGCGCCGCGCTGCTGGGCGGGCGGCTCCGCCGCGCGGGGCGCTGCCGTGCGCGGGCCCGGGGTGGTGTCGCCGGGGGCCTCGCCGGGACGCAGGAGGCGCGCGAGGAGGGCGCCGACGGGGACGCCCTCCGCGCCCTCGGGCACGACGATCTCGGCGAGGGTTCCTTCGTCCGCGGCCTCCAGCTCGACGGCGGACTTGTCCGTCTCGATCTCGACCAGCACGTCCCCGGGCTTCACCGGATCGCCCACGCGCTTCCGCCACGCGAGCACGCTGGCCTCGGTCATGGACGCGGAGAGCTCGGGCAGGTGGATCTCGATCGGCATGGCGCTCCTCGGGGCACGGTCACGCGCTCCGGTCCGGCCCGTCTGGGGCTCCATCCAGGGACGCGCGGGCCGCAGCGTCGACGATCGCGTCGGAGGTGAGCCCGTAGGCGGCATACAGGGCCGGTACGTCGCCGGACTGACCGAAGTCCTCCACACCGCACGACACGACACGGTGTCCACGCACCGAACCCAGCCAGGAGAGCGCCGCCGGATGGCCGTCGATGGCCGTCACCAGCGCGGCGCCGGGCGCGAGCGGTGCGAGGAGGGTCTCGACGTGCGCGCGCGTCGTCGCGGCGCCCTCCGCGCGCGCACGCTGGGCGGCGCGCCAGCCCGCGTGCAGTCGGTCGGCGGAGGTGACGGCGAGGAGCCCGGCTCCCGGCACGTCCTCCCGCACCCGCGCGAGCGCCTCCTGCGCCTCCGGGGCGAGCACCCCGGTATACACGAGCGCCAGCTCGGCCCCCGGCGCGGGCGGCTCGAGCCAGTATCCCCCGGCCACGATCGCGCGCCGCTCCTCCGGGCCGAGCTCGCGCTCCGGCTGGGCGATCGGCCGCGTCGAGAGGCGCAGGTAGACCGAGCCGCCGTCCTCGGCCTGCAGATGGACGAACGCGTGCCGCAGGATCTCCGCGAGCTCGTCCTGGAACGCAGGCTCGAAGGACGCGAGACCGGGCTGCGCGATGCCGATCAGCGGAGACGACACCGATTGATGAGCGCCGCCTTCGGGCGCCAGCGTGATCCCGGAGGGCGTCGCCACGAGGAGGAAGCGCGCGTCCTGGTAGCAGGCGTAGTTCAGCGCATCGAGCCCGCGCGCGATGAACGGGTCGTAGAGCGTCCCGACCGGGAGGAGACGCGCACCGAAGAGCGGTCCCGCGAGGCCGAGCGCCGCGAGCAGCAGGAAGAGGTTGTTCTCCGCGATGCCGAGCTCGACGTGTTGTCCCTCCGGCGATGTCTCCCACTTCTGGGCGGACACCACCTCCTCCAGCCGGAACACGTCGGCCTGACGCCGGTGGTCGAAGACGCCGCGCCGGTTCACCCAGGCGCCGAGGTTCGTGGAGACGGTCACGTCGGGCGACGCGGTCACGATGCGGTCGGCGAGCGCCATGGCGTCGGCGCTGCGCGCGAGGTCGGCGAGGAGGCGGCCGAAGCCCTCCTGCGTGGAGAGGCGGGCGCCGCGCGGCACGGGGAGACGCTCGGGCACCGGCACGGGCGGCGGCGCATGGCGGCGGTCGCCCGCCGCGGCGAAGGGCACCGCTGCGAGGAACGCGCTCAGCTCGGCCTTCGGCTGCGCGAGGCCCGCGAACGGCTCCCACTCCGCGCCGGCCGGGATGCCCTCCGCTGCACGGAAGGACTCCATCTGGTCGATCGTCATGAGGCCCGCGTGGTTGTCCTTGTGGCCCGCGAACGGGAGACCGTAACCCTTGATCGTGTAGGCGAGGAAGCAGGTCGGCTGGTCGCTGCGGACGCCGTGGAACGCGTCCAGGACGGTCTCGAGATCGTGGCCTCCGAGGTTGGTGAGGAGCGCGTGGAGGCCTGCATCGTCGTGCTCGTCGAGCAGCTCCCGCACCCCCGACGTGTCGCCGAGATCGCGGAGCAGGTGCTCGCGCCAGCCTGCGCCGCCCTTGTAGACGAGCGCGGAGTACAGCGAGTTCGGGCAGTCGTCGATCCAGCGCCGCAGCGCGTCGCCGCCGCGGCGCTCGAACGCGGCCTCGAGGCGCCTCCCGTACTTGAGGACTTCGACGCGCCAGCCCAGGTCGCGGAACATCGTGTCGATGCGGAGCGAGAGCCGATCCTCCATCACGCGGTCGAGGCTCTGCCGGTTGTAGTCGATCACCCACCACGTGTTGCGGACGTCGTGCTTCCAGCCCTCGAGGAGGGCTTCGAACACGTTGCCCTCGTCGAGCTCGGCGTCGCCCACGAGCGCGATCATGCGGCCCGGCGGATCGTCGTCCTGCACGAGCTTCTTCGCGCGGACGTAGTCCTGCACGAGCGCCGCGAACAGCGTCACGGCGACGCCGAGCCCCACCGAGCCGGTGGAGAAGTCGACGTCGTCGCCGTCCTTCGTGCGCGACGGGTAGGACTGCGCGCCCCCCTTGGCGCGGAAGCGCTCGAGCGCGTCGCGGCTCTGGCGGCCGAGCAGGTACTGGATCGCGTGGAACACCGGGCTCGCGTGCGGCTTCACCGCGACGCGGTCCTGCGGCCGGAGCACGTCGAGGTAGAGCGCCGTCATCAGCGTCACCACCGAGGAGCAGGACGCCTGGTGGCCGCCGACCTTGAGCCCGTCCCGCTTCTCGCGGAGGTGGTTGGCGTGATGAATCGTCCACGAGGACAGCCAGAGGATCTTGCGCTCGAAGGCGCGCAGCAGCTCGAGCCGGCGGCCGGGATCCATTGGGGGCAGGCTAGCTCGGGCCGGGCGGGGGATCCTTGCGAGTTTACCTTCGGTAGACTGAGATCTTGCACGATTCCATCGTTCGGAGTCCCTCTGGAGGTGATTCATGCTCAAACGAGCGCTCGACGCGATCGACCGTCGCATCCTCCAGGAGCTCCAGGAGGAGGCCCGAATCACCCAGGCCGAGCTCGCGAAGCGGGTCGCGCTCTCGCCCTCCCCGTGCCTCCGCCGCGTCCGCGACCTCGAGGCCCAGGGCGTCATCCGGCGCTACGTGGCGCTGCTCGATCCCGCCGCGCTCGGCCTCGGCGTGTCGGTCTTCGTGCAGGTGCGGCTCGAGCGGCAGGTGGAGGACGCCCTCGAGCGCTTCGAGGCCGTGATCCTGGGCCGACCGGAGGTGCTCGAGTGCTACCTGATGACCGGGGACGCGGACTATCTCCTCCGCGTCGTGGTGGCCGACATCCCGGCCTACGAGCGCTTCCTCAAGGAGCATCTCACCCGGGTGCCCGGCGTCTCGAGCATCCGCTCGAGCTTCGCGCTGAATCAGGTCAAGTACCGGACCGCCTTGCCGCTCGGCGGCGAGGAGGCGTAGGGTGCAGTCCCGGGGCTTCAGTGCAGGCCACGGGCTGCGGCGCGGGAGTCGATCGTCCCGCGCAACCCCGCGGAATTCCGTCCGCCGCTCCCGGCACGAGGCTTGCTCGGTGGGCGGATATGCGATGCTCGAAAGCCACTCGCTCCGCCCTTCCGTCGAGCGCCGCCCTCCTCGGGGGCGCGGGAGGCAGCGCCTTGGACGACCGCTGGGACAAGTGGGAGATCCGGGACGGCTGGGACCCCTCCGACCCCCGCATGCGCGTGCGCGGACGGCGGCGCGCCGAACGGGCTCGCGAGCGCGAGGCTCGCTTCGCGCGGAGCACCGGGCGTCCGCTCACGCCGGAGGAGGAGGCCTACCAGGAGGCGCAGCGCCTCGCGAGCCGGAAGCTCGCGTTCGTGTCGCACCTCGTTCCGTACGTCGCGACCTGCACGTTCCTGCTGTTCGTGGCGGGCTTCCGTGCGGCCATGATCGTCGCCCTGGCGTGGGGCATCGGCGTCGTGTCGCACTGGTTCGGGGTCGTCGCGCCCACGCTGCGCAAGCGCTGGGTCGATCAGGAGGTCCATCGCCGCCTCCACAACAAGGTGTCGCAGGAGCGACGCGTGCTCGAAGGTCAGCACGCGCGCTCGCTGGAGGAGCTCTCGGCCTCGATCGCGCACGAGATCCGCAATCCGATCACCGCGGCCAAGAGCCTCGTGCAGCAGATGGGCGAGGACCCGCGCTCGGGCGAGAACGTCGAGTACGCGCGCGTCGCGCTCGAAGAGCTCGATCGCGTGGAGCGCTCGATCTCGCACCTCCTCAAGTTCGCGCGCGAGGAGCCCCTCCGGCTCTCCGACGTGCGGATGGCGGACGTGCTCGACGCGGCGCTCGAGACGTTCCGCGAGCGCGTCGCCCGGCTCGGCGTGAAGGTGGAGCGCGGCTTCGACTCCGAGGGGCTCCTCCGCGGCGACGCCGACAAGCTGCGCCGCGTGGTGATCAACCTGATCGGGAACGCGCTCGACGCGCTCGAGCAGGGCGGCACGCGGGCGCCGGCGCTCGAGCTCGCCACGGGCGACAACCTCGCGGGCACCGAGGTCTGGGTGCGCGTCCGCGACAACGGTCCCGGCATGGAGGGCGACGCGCTCGCGCGGATCTTCCGGCCCTTCTACACCTCGAAGCCCGACGGCACCGGCCTCGGCCTCGCCATCACGAAGAAGCTCGTGGAGGCGCACGACGGCACGATCGAGGCGCAATCCGCGCCGGGCGCCGGCACGGAGTTCGTGCTCGCGTTCCCGAAGGCGCGCAGCGAAGCCGCGGCGCCGACGAGCCCGGCGTGACCGCGCGCATCCTCATCGTCGAGGACGAGCGCGCGATCCAGCTCGCGCTGTCCGGGCTGCTGCGGCGGGAGGGCTACGAGGTCGCGGTCGCCGACTCGGGCGAAGCGGCGCTCGCAAGCCTGCGCGAATCGCCGGTCGACCTGGTGCTCACCGACCTCGCGCTCGGCCGCGGCGTTTCGGGCATGGACGTCCTGCGCGCCGTGAAGGAGGCGCGGCCCGAGACCGCCGTCGTCATGATCACGGCGCACGGCAACGAGAAGATCGCCGTGCAGGCGATGAAGTCCGGCGCCGAGGACTACGTCCCCAAGCCGTTCGACAACGACGAGATCCGCCTGGTCGTGGGCCGTGCGCTGGAGCGCACGCGGCTCGAGCGCGAGCACCGGCTGCTGCTCGAGCGCGTCGATCGCGACCTGCGCTTCGAGAACCTGATCGGCTCGGGCGCGGCCATGCGGCGGGTCTTCGAGCTGATCCAGAAGGTCGCGGAGACCGATCTCACGGTGCTCGTGCGCGGCGAGAGCGGCACCGGGAAGGAGCTCGTCGCGCAGGCGCTGCACCAGCGCAGCCCGCGCCGGCAGCGCCCGTTCGTCGCGGTGAACTGCGCCGCGATCAGCCGGGAGCTGGTGGAGAGCGAGCTCTTCGGGCACGAGAGGGGCGCCTTCACCGGCGCGGACGCGCGTCGGATCGGCCGCTTCGAGGCGGCGGACGGCGGCACGATCTTCCTCGACGAGATCGGAGACATGGCCCCCGAGACGCAGGCCAAGGTCCTTCGGGTGCTCCAGGAGCGCAGCCTCGAGCGCGTCGGCAGCACGAAGCCCGTGTCGGTCGACGTACGCGTCGTCGCCGCCACGCACCGGGATCTGGAAACCGAGGTGAAGCGAGGTCGTTTCCGCGAGGACCTCTACTATCGCTTGAAGGTCGTCCAGATCGAGCTTCCGCCGCTGCCGCGAGCGGCTCGAGGACGTGCCCGCGCTCGTGGAGCGCTTCCTCGGACAGCTGGCCGAGCGCCTCGGCCGCGAGCGCCGGCGGATGGGGGCGAGCGCGCTGGCGGCGCTCGCGCGTCAGGCCTGGCCCGGCAACGTGCGCGAGCTCCGCAACGTGGTGGAGCAGGCGGCGGTGCTCTCCTCCCGCGACCCGATCGAGGACCACGACCTCTCGTTGGCGGGGGTGACACCGGACGGCGTCGGCCACGAGGCGAACGCCGGGAGCGGGAGCTTCGGCGACGCGAAGCGACGGGCGACCGAGGACTTCGAGCGCGCCTACCTGCTCCGCGCCCTCCGCCAGCACGGCGGCAACATCTCGCGCACCGCCGAGGCCATCGGCATGGTGCGCCAGAGCCTGCAGCAGAAGATCCGCGAGCTCGGCCTGCGCTCCGAGGACTGGAGCGAGGCCCCGTGAGGCGCCGCGTGCGCCGGAGGACCGCCATGCATTCGTCACACCCGAAGGGCTTCCTGTCCCGTCTCGTCGGCCTTCTCCGCGGCGCCTTCGCCGGCTGGGTGCGGGACCGCGAGCATGCCAGCCCGCGCGCGGTCTACGAACAGGCGATCGAGGAGCGCGTGCGGCAGTACGCCGAGCTGAAGCGCGCGGTCGCGGGGATCCTCTACATGCGCAACAAGCTCGAGGCCGAGATCGACGCCCGACGCGGCGAGGGAGCGCGCCTCGGCGACGACATCGCGCGCGCCGTCCGCCGCGGCGACGACGAAGCGGGCCTCGCGCTCATCTCGCACCGGCAGACGCTCCTCGAAGACCTCGAACGGGCCGAGCGCGAGCTGGCCGGCGTGAGGGCCGAGGCGGACGAAGCGAAGGGGAACCTCGTACGGTTCCGCGAGGAGATCCGGAGCCTCGAGCGCGAGAAGGTCCGCATGCTGGCGACGCACGCCAGCGCGCAGGCGCGGCGCCGGATCCAGGAGGCGTTCGAGGGCTTCTCGATCGAGACGGAGATGCGCGCCCTGGAGAGCGTGCGCGAGCACATCGCGCGCGAGGTGCAGCACGGGAACCTGGAGCGCGAGCTCGAGGGTGGCGGCGTCGACGCGCGCATCCAGGAGATCCGCGCCGAGGCGCGCAGCGAGTCCGCGCGGCGCGAGCTCGCGGAGCTGAAGGGACGGCTGCGCCCCGCGCTCCTTGCCGCACCCGAGCCCGCGCTGTCCCACGCCTCGCGCTGACCGCGGCGGCGGCCGGGGTGCTAGAAACGGGGTCGTGTTCCCCGCTCGCATCGCCGGCCGCTCCGTTCGGCTGCTGCTCCTCGCCGCGCTCATCGGCGGCTGCGCGCAGCCGCATCGCCCGGCCACCCCGCAGCAGAAGCGCACCCAGGTCCTCGCGACGGAGTGGGACGACCGCGCGGCGGGTGCCGAGGCGGAAGCGGACGTCGCCGCTCAGCTCGGCCTCTACCGGGACCCCGCGCTGGAGGGCTACCTCACGGCGGTCGGTCAGCGCGTGGCGCTCCATGCCCCCGGACGTTTCGAGTATCGCTTCCGGATCGTCGATCAGTGGACGCCCAACGCATTCGCGCTCCCCGGCGGCGCGATCTACGTCTCCCGCGGCCTGCTCGCGCTCACCAGCTCCGAGGACGAGCTCGCCTGCGTGCTCGGACACGAGATCACTCATGCCGCGGCGCGACACCACGCTGCGGCGCAGGAGACCGCGGCCCGCCTCGGACCCCTGTCGCTCGGCTTCGCCCGCGCGGCCTACATGGCTGCCTACCAGCGCGACGAAGAGCGGGCCGCGGATTCCGGCGGCCAGGAGCTGTGCGCGGCGGCGGGCTACGACCCGCGCGCCCTGCCGGACTTCCTGCGCCGTCTCGGCGGGGTCGAGCGGCTGGTGCTCGGGGCGCAGCGTATCCCCGGGTTCTTCGACACGCACCCCGGGACGACGGAGCGCATCGCGATCGCCGAGGCGCGCGCGACGCAGCTCGCCTACGTCGCGCAGCCCGGCGTGGTCGAGAGCGCGACGGCGCACCTGCTGCGGCTGGACGGCCTCGTGGTCGACGACGACCCGAGCGAAGGCGTGTTCCACGGCGTGCGGTTCCTGCACCCTGACCTCGACTTCGGGATGTCCTTCCCCGAAGGCTGGACGCTCGTGAACACGCCGGCCGAGGTCGGGGCGATCTCACCGAAGCGTGACGCACGGATCGCGCTCCAGATGGACAGCGAGGGGAACGACCCGAAGGCCGCCGCCGATGCGTTCCTGGCGGCACGCGCGAAGGAGGTCCCGCTCGAGGTGAGCGATGCGCATGCGCTCTCGATCGGCGCGCTCCCGGCCTATCAGGTGCGCGGCCGCGCATCCACGCCGGAAGGTGTCCTGGTGGGACAGATCACCTGGATCGCCCACGGCGGCCGGATCTATCGCATCAGCCTCGCGGCGCCTCCGTTCGCCGCCGACGGCTATGCCGGACGCGTGCAGAGCGCGACGCGGAGCTTCCGGCCGCTCTCGCCCGACGAGCGCGCCGCGATCGAGGTCTCGCGGCTGCGGATCGTGCGGGCGGGCGCGGGCGAGAGCCTCGAGCGGCTCTCCGAACGCGCCTCCAACGCCTGGAGCCTCGAGCAGACGAACGTCGCGAACGGCTTCACCGGGCCGCTGCGACTCACCGAGGGCCAGCCCGTGAAGGTGGCGAACCGCGAGCCGTACACGACCGCGAGCGTCGGCGAGCGCGAGGTGCAGCCCGGTGCCAGCGTGTCGCCCGTGCCGGCGCTCGGACGCTAGGCGGCCCCCGCATGGACGCGCTGCTTCGGACGTTCCTCGAGGGCCTCCGCCGGGGCGCGCCCGATCCGCAACTCCTGGCCCTCGCCGGGGAGCCGGAGCCGGCGCGCGCCGCGGAGGCCTTCGCGCGCGCGGCGGCGCATCCCGATCTCGCGCCATCGCTCCCGTCCTGGGCCGGGGCGCTGCTCGCCGCGGCGCGGCCGGGCTTCGGGGCGGAGCGCCTCGTCGAGCTCGCGGACGCGCACCGCGCGGGGGTCGGCGCGCCGCTCGACGTCGTGCGCGTGCCGACCGTCCCGCGGGTCCTCGGCGCGAGCAACTTCCTGGCGCGTCTCCTCGTACGCCATCCCGCCTGCGCGGACGAGCTCGGCGGAGAGCTGCCGGCCGCGCCGGCGCAGGCGCCCGAGGCGGGATGGAGCGCGATCCGCAGCTGCAAATACCGCGGGCTGCTCCGCGTCACCGCGCGCGACCTCGCCGGTCGCCCGTTCGCCGAGAGCCTCCGCGAGCTGTCGGACCTCGCCGATCGCTGTCTGGCAGCGGGCGTGGCGTGCGCGAGCGCGGAGACGCACGTGGCGGCTCCGGCCGTGCTCGCCCTCGGCAAGCTCGGCGGGCGGGAGCTCAACTACTCCTCCGACGTCGATCTGCTCGTGATCTACGACGCGGCCGATCCGAGCGAGGATGCCGAGCGCAACGCGCAGGTGACGCAGCTCGTGCGCGCGCTCAAGGCCGGCCTCGAGCGACCCAACGAGGAGGGCTTCGCGTACCGCGTCGATCTCGACCTGCGACCGGAGGGCCCGCTGGGAGCGCTCGCGAACTCCGTGAACGCGGCGCTGGACTACTACGAGACCTTCGGCATGGAGTGGGAAAGGCAGATGCTCATCCGACTCCGCTTCGTCGCCGGCGACGAGGCTCCCGCGCGCGCGTTCCAGCGGGCGATCAGGCCATTCGTGTTCCGCCGGCTGATCGACCCGGGCGTCGCGCGTGCGGTCCGCGAGATGAAGGCGCGCATCGAATCGGAACGCCGCGGGGCCGGGCGCGACCTCGAGGCCGACCTGAAGGAGGGCCCGGGAGGCATCCGCGACGTCGAGTTCCTGGTCCAGGCGTTCCAGCTCTTCCACGGCGGTCGCCACCAGGAGCTCCAGGAAGGCAACGTGCTCGACACGCTGGAGGCGCTCGGCCGGCTTGCGCTGCTCCCGGAGCCGGCCGTCGCCGACCTCAGCGATGGTTACACATGGCTGCGACGGGCGGAGCACGCGCTCCAGATGGTGGAGGAGCGGCAGATCCGCGCGTTTCCGCGCGAGCCGGCGGCCCAGGTGGCGCTGGCGCGGCGCATGGGGCGGACCGAGCCCGAGGGCGCGCGTGCGCGCGATCGGCTGCTCGACGATTGGACCGCGGTCCGCAGCCGTGTTCGCGCGCACTTCGAGGCGCTCGTCCTCGGGGAGGGCGGCGATGTCGTCGCTTGAGGCGAGGCTCGCCGAAGCGCTCGGCGCTCCCGCGCTCACCGCGCGCCTGCGGATCGTCGGGGAGCCGTTCCTCGCGCGCCGCGCGGACGACGCAGCGGCCCTTCGCCTCGCGGGCGGCGCCCTGCGTGGTCTCGCGCGGGTGCTCGCGACGAGCGCACAGGACGCGCGTCTCCTCGCATCGCGCCCGGCGCTCGTCGAGCGCATCGCCGCGGTGGATGCGGGGACGGGCGGCGCCGCGCGGGACGCGCTCGTGCGCCGCGCGGCGGAGATTGCCGCGGAAGAGCCGACGGAGCCCGCCGCCGACCTCGAGGCCGAGCTCGACGAGCTCCGGCTTCTTCGCCGCACCGAGACGGTCTTCGCCGCCTGCCTTCACCTCGGCGGGCTCGCGGAGTTCCCGGAAGTGTCCGCCTTCCTGTCGGCCGTCGCGGAGAGCACCGTGCGGCGCGCGCTCGTCCAGGCGCAGGCCGTCGGCTCGCGAGAGCACCCGATCTCGGTGATCGGGATGGGCAAGATCGGGGGACGCGAGTTCACGTACCACTCCGATCTCGACTTGATCTTCCTCCATGGCGGCGGTCCGGAGACGATCGCGCGCGCATCGCGCGTCGCGCAGCGTCTGGTCGCCTACCTGACGACCATGACAGGCGCGGGTGTGGCGTATGCCGTCGACGCGCGGCTCCGGCCGTCGGGGCGACAGGGCATGCTCGTGACCTCCTTCGATGCCTTCGCGGAATACCAGGGGCGCGACGCCCAGCCGTGGGAGCACCTCGCGCTGATGCGAGCGCGCGCCATCGCGGGGCAGATCGGCGCGGCGTCGGAGGCGCTCGATCGCGCGCGCTCGCAGGTCCTCGCGCTCGAGCGGCCTCCCTGGCCGGAGGTGGCGGACATGCGCGCCCGTGTGGAGGCCGAGCGCGGCGACGAGAGCGACGGCCGGATCGCGTTCAAGACCGGCCCGGGCGGGCTGATGGACGTCGACTTCCTGGGCGCCGGCGCGGTGCTCGAGCGCGGCGCGCAGCGGAAGCCCCCCGATGTGCCGGGCAACCCGGCGCTGCTGCGGAGCATGGCGCACGGCGAGGGCGTCGAGAGCCTGATCACAGCATACACCGATCTGCGACGGATCGAAGCCGCGGCGCGCTGGGTCTCCGGCCGGGGAGTCGACGCGCTGGAGCCGGGCGCCGAGTCGTTCGCCTTCAGCGCGGCCCTGATGGACGCTCCGCGGCCGCGGGATCTGCTCGAGCGCGTGCACGAGACGCGCGCCGCGATCCGGCGCGCCTTCTCTGCGGTCGTGCGCGCGGGCTCGATCGCCGCGCTGGAGCGCTGAGGAGCGCCGGGCGAGCCCGGCGCCGCGCGTGAGGCGATCGAGCACCCGCCTCCAGGACGACGGTGGCCGTCGGGGGAGCGACGACAGGGCCCTCCACCGGCCCATGGAACCCGGCGCTCCTGGAGGGACACCGACCCAGTCATGAGGACGGCGACCCCGCGGAGCCAGGGCTCCGCTGCGCCCCCCCTGCGACCGTAGGGACCCGGGGCCGGAGCGTGGAACACTGCGACGTGTTGATCGTGGGGGGCGGACCGGCAGGCTCCACGTGCGCGTGGAAACTCCGTCGCTCCGGACTTCGGATCCTGATCATGGACCGCGCCCATTTCCCCCGGGACAAGCCGTGCGCAGGTTGGATCACGCCCCAGGTCCTCGAAGACCTCGAGCTCGCCCCGGACGAGTATGCGAAGGGGCGCGTGCTCCAGCCGATCCACGGCTTCTCCGTGGCGTTGCCGCCCGGCGAGGGTCGCGTCGTCGACTATGGCGGGCCCGTGAGCTGGGGCGTCCAGCGCAGCGAGTTCGACGCATATCTCCTGCAACGGTCCGAGGCTCGGCTCCTGCTGGGCCAGGCCGTCGAGAGCGTCCGGCGGGTCGACGGAGGCTGGATCGTCAACGACTTCATCCGTGCGCCCGTCCTCGTGGGCGCGGGCGGACACGGCTGCCCGGTCGTCCGGGCGCTGCACCGCTCGTCGGCCGAAGCGGCGCGATTCGTCTCGGTGGAGATGCTCGAGCTCACGCTGGACTCGCGCTCGGCGGCGCGTCGTCGCATCGCTCCCGAGCTCCCGCAGCTCTACTTCTCCCGCGATCTCGGCGGCTACGGGTGGGCCGCGCGGAAGGGCGACGTCCTGACCGTCGGGCTCGGTCGTCACGGCCCGGCGCCGCCCGCGGCCGACGCCGCCGGCTTCCTCGCCGTTCTCGAGGCGCGCGGGCTGCTGCCGTCGGGGACCTCGGGCGTGATGCGCGCCCACCGCTACCTCGCATACGGGGGGAGCGCGCGTCCCCTCGTCGGAGAGGGCGTGCTGCTCGTCGGAGACGCAGCGGGCTTCGCCGATCCGCGGAGCGGGGAAGGCATCCGCCCCGCCGTCGAATCGGGCCTGCTCGCTGCGGCGGCGATCGTGCGTGCGGACGGCGCGTTCGATGCGGCGCGTCTCCGGGAGTACGAGCACGCGGTGCGGCGCCGCTTCGGTGCGCGAGACCCCGGGCAGGGCTCGTGGTTCGCGCCGCTCGTCCCCGCGCGGGCGCGCGCCCGGCTCGCGAGCGCCGCGCTCGCGAGCCGCTGGTTCGACCGTCACGTTCTGCTCGACCGCTGGTTCCTGCACCGCGGGCGCCCGGCGCTCGTCGCCTCCCGGCCCCTCGACGGGCGCGGCCGGACTTCTGCTGGTATCAAGGGAGGGCAGACGGCATCCACGGGGCGCTCGCGCGCCCAAGGAGAGCGAGCATGAGCGCACGGATCTCGGATCCCCGGCGAGTCCTGCCCGTTCGGCCCTCGTCCCGCGCCTGGAAGCGCGTCGCCCTCGTCGTCGGCGCGCTGGGTGTAGGGCTGCTCCTGATGGCGGCTCCCTCGCATGCGGAGGACGAGGAGTACGATCCCCTCCGCGCGGGCCACCCGCTGCGGATCGTGGCCTATGCGCTCCACCCGATCGGCGTCGCAATCGACTACCTGATCCTCCGTCCGGCCTACTGGGTCGGCTCGCACGAGCCCTTCCGGACGATCTTCGGCCGCACGGACTGACGCTCCCGCGGCGGAAGGCCGCGGTGTCCATGCAGGTCCCGAACTTCTCGGTTGTTCCTTGCCGCCCATGGCGGTATGGTCCTTGCATATGACCATCCGTCAGGCCCGCGTGGCGCTGCTTCCCAGCCAGGCGACCCCGCTCCGCGCGAGAACGACCGGCCCTCCCGACCCGGCGCAGCACGCGCTGTGATCCGTCGCTTACCTGTGTGGCTGCTCGCGGCGGCCCTCTCGACGCTCGTCGCGCCCGCGCGCGCCGCGGAGCAGCAGAGCATGGAGCTGCGAGGTCTCAAGTTCGTCGGCAGCCGCGGCGCCGCGCGTGACATCGTCGTGGAAGCGCGAAGCGCGCGGTACTTCCCCGACACGAACGTCACCTATCTCGAAGACGTACACTCCGTCGTGGACCCCCAGGAGGGGAATCCCGGCTTCGAGATGGAGTGCGACCGTGGGGAGCTCTGGCTGGAGACGAACGACTTCGTCGCCACGGGAAACGTGCACGGCCGTACGGCCGACGGGCGCCGCTTCACGACCGCGTGGGTGCGGTTCGACCAGAAGCAGGGCCTCGCCTTCACCGACGCTCCGGTGGTGATCGAGGAGGCAGGCGGCACCTACAGCGGCGGCGGCTTCCGATACACCCTGCGGGATCAGCGGTTCCGGCTCCTCGGCGGCGCCAGCGTGGTGCGCGAGCCGTGAAGCGCACGGGCTTCGTGCGGCGGGTCGGACCGTGGTCCGCCGGCCTTCTCGCGGCCGGGGCGCTCCTGGCGGGGGGCGCGCCCGCGGGGCGGGCCCAGACCGCTCCGCCGTTGAGTGGGGGCGCGGTTCCGCCGAAGTCGTCCCAGGCGATCGGGGTTGCGCCCTTCGAGGGCGTTGCGCCCGCCGGCTCGGAGGTCCCGGACGTGGGGTCTCTCCTGGCGGACCGCCTGGCGACGAAGGGGGTGCGGCACGTGGTGGGTCCGCAGGCGCTTGGCGCACCGGCGATCGCCGAGCCCTCCTCCGAGGACGTGAAGGCCTGGGCCGCGAAGGCGGGAGTCGACGCCGTGGTGGTCGGGCGGACCACGCGTGTCGGACGGCAGCTGAGCCTCGACGTGCGCGTCCGCTCCGGCGCGACCGGAGAGACCCTGGGCACCTACGTCGCCGAGGTGGCGACGCCGGAGGCCTTCGGCGGCACCGTCGACCGGCTCGCCGACGACGTCCTCGCTGGTGCGGCTGCGGCCCCCGCCGTCGTGGGCTCCCCCGCGCCCGCCCAGCCCCCTGCCGGCAAGCCGCCCGGCGGCGGCAAGACCGCCTTCAAGGACGACGCGCCCATCTCGATCAAATCGGACGAGCTCGAGGCCGTGCAGAAGGGCAGCAGCCGGGTCTTCCTGTTCTCCGGTCACGTGAAGGTGACACAAGACAACGTCGTCCTGCACTCCGACAAGCTCGAAGCCCAGTATCCCGACGCCTCGAGCCAACCCGAGAAGCTGGTCGCGACCGGTCACGTCACGATCGATCAGGAGGGCAAGCGCGCGCTCTGCGACCAGGCGACCTACGAGAACGCCGCGCGCCGGATCTTCTGCCGCGGCAACGCCGAGCTGCGCCAGGGGGACGACCGCGCCCGGGGCAAGGAGATCGAGCTCCAGCTCGACACCAATCGGATGTTCATCCGCGGCGACGCGGAGGTCGTGGTGAAGCCGCGCGAGAAGACGCCCGCGGCACCGGCCGCGCCGGCAGCGACGCCCGCTCCCGCAGCGCTGCCCGAGGCGAGCGTGGCGTCGCCCCCCCGGCTCGGGTCCGGAGGCGCGCCGTGAGCGGCGTCGTCCTCGTCGCCGAGGGTCTGCACAAGCGCTACGGCGAGCGCGAGGTCGTGTCCGACGTTTCGTTGCACGTCGGGTCCGGCGACGTGATCGGCCTCCTGGGCCCGAACGGCGCCGGGAAGACCACCACGTTCAACATGATCGTCGGCCGGATTCGCCCCACGGCGGGGCGCGTGCTGCTCGGCGAGCAGGACATCACCGGCCTTCCGATGTACCGGCGGGCGCGGCTCGGGATCACCTACCTGCCGCAGGAGCCGTCCATCTTCCGGCGGTTGTCGGTCGCGCAGAACGTGATGGCCATCCTCGAGACGGTGGAGCCGAGCGCGCCGCTCCGGCGCGACCGCCTGCAAGAGCTCCTCGGGGAGCTCGGCCTCCAGGACAAGGCGCACCTGCGCGGTGACGCGCTCTCCGGCGGCGAGCGCCGACGCGTCGAGATCACGCGCGCGCTCGTGCTCGATCCGAAGTTCATGCTCCTCGACGAGCCGTTCTCCGGCATCGATCCGATCGCGGTGATCGACATCCAGAAGATCATCGAGCAGCTCAAGGCGCGAGGCATCGGGATCATCATCACCGATCACAACGTGCGCGAGACGCTCTCGATCTGCGATCACGCGTACATCATCAAGGACGGCCGGATCGTGCGGCAGGGCGCGCCGGCGGAGATCGCCGCGGACGCGCGCGTGCGCGAGATCTATCTGGGCGAGAACTTCGAGCTCGCGCGCGCCGGCGCGCCGGGCTCGCGGGCGAATCCGCCGCCGCGCTAGCGGCGAGCGGAGGGTACGCAGGGCTTCATGGCGATCGAGATCAAACAGCAGCTCCGTCTGAGCCAGCAGCTGGTGATGACGCCGCAGCTCCAGCAGGCGATCAAGCTGCTCCAGCTCTCGCGTCTCGAGCTCGCGAACCTCGTCCAGCAGGAGCTCCAGGAGAACCCCGTCCTCGAGGAGGGGCTCGAGACCGAGGACGTCCCCACGCCGACGACGGAAGTGCAGACGGAATCGGAGGCGCAGGAGCCGCAGGTCGCCGAGGCGAACGAGGTCGCGGCGCAGCGCGAGCCCAGCGATGCCGAGAAGATCGCCGACCTCGACTGGCAGAGCTACATGGACGCCTACCCGCAGACCGGGTTCGCGGAGCGGCCCGAGGACGACGAGCGGCGCTCGCTGGAGAGCACGCTCACGCGGCGCCCCGCGCTCGCCGACCATCTCGAGTGGCAGCTCCAGCTCTCCTCCGCCTTCACCGAGGACGAGCGGACGGCTGCCGCTTTCATCATCGGGAACCTCGACGACGACGGGTACTTCCAGTCGACGCCGGAGGAGGTCGCGCAGCAGTCGGGGTTGCCGGTCGAGCTGATCGAGGCGGCGCTGGCGAAGGTGCAGGCCTTCGATCCGGCCGGCGTGGCCGCGCGTGACCTGCAGGAGTGTCTCCTGCTCCAGCTACGGATCCTCGGGATCGACGATCCCGTGGTCCGCAAGCTCGTCGAAGAGCACCTGACCGGTCTCCAGAAGCGCGACTTCCGCGGCATCGCGCGCGCCCTCGGGCTCACGATCGAGGAGGTGGCCGCGGCCGGCCGCGTGGTTGCGACCCTGGAGCCCAGGCCGGGGCGGGCGTTCGGCGGCGAGGACCCCGTCTACATCACGCCCGACATCTTCGTCTACAAGATCGGCGACGACTTCCACATCCTCTTGAACGAGGACGGTCTGCCGAAGCTCCGGATCAACAACCTCTACCGGGAGGTGCTCGCGCGGGGGTCGGGAGCCGCCAAGGACACGAAGGACTACGTCCAGGAGAAGGTCCGCTCGGCGCTGTGGCTCATCAAGTCGATCCACCAGCGGCAGCGCACCATCTACAAGGTGATGCAGAGCATCATCAAGTATCAGCGCGAGTTCTTCGAGAGGGGCATCAACCACCTGAAGCCGCTCAACCTGCGCGACGTCGCCGACGACATCGAGATGCACGAGTCCACGGTCAGCCGGGTGACCACGAACAAGTACGTGCACACGCCCCAGGGGATCTTCGAGCTGAAGTACTTCTTCAACTCGAGCATCAGCCGGTTCGATGGCGAGGCGGTCGCGAGCGAGAGCGTGAAGGAGCGGATCCGGCGGATCATCTCCGCCGAGGACCCGCGGCGGCCGCTCTCGGATCAGCGGATCGCGGAGATGCTCAAGGCGGCCAACATCGACATCGCCCGCCGGACGGTCACCAAGTACCGGGAGGCGATGAACATCCTGTCCTCGACCCAGCGCCGGGAGGTCGGTTAGCCTGTGGGGCGGTCGATGCGGGGGGCGGCATGAAGATCATGGACATTCTCGTCAGGGACGCGGTCATCCTCGACCTCGCCTCCCAGGGCAAGCACGCCGTTCTCAGCGAGATGGCCCAAAAGCTGGTCGCCGCCGAGGGCGGGATCGACGAGGCCCGCCTGCTCGAGGTGTTGCTCGAGCGCGAGGGCCTCCAGAGCACGGGGATCGGCGAGGGCGTCGCCATTCCCCACGGCAAGCTCCCCGGCCTGAAGCGCCTCATCGCCACCTTCGCGCGCAGCCGCCCGGGCGTCGACTTCGAGTCGATCGATGGGCTGCCGACGCACCTCTTCTTCCTGCTCGTCGTGCCCGAGCACTCCGGTGGCCAGCACCTGAAGGCGTTGGCCCGGATCTCGCGGTTCTTCCGCGACGCGGCGTTCCGCAAGGCGCTGCTCGAGGCGGAGCGGCTCGAGGACGTCTTCCGGTCCATCGAGGAGGAGGACGCCAAGTTCTAGAGAGCGCGGAGTCGCAGGTCCACGGGGCGCTGGTCGAGATCCTCGGCGTCGGAGTGCTGCTGTTCGGCGCCAGCGGGATCGGGAAGAGCGAGTGCGCCCTCGAGCTGATCTCGCGCGGGCATCGCCTCGTGGCCGACGATGTGGTGTGTCTCCGCCGCGCTCCCGACGCCCGGCTCTTCGGGCGCGCCCCGGACCTCATCCGACACTTCATGGAGATCCGCGGCATCGGCCTGCTCTACATCCCCGAGCTCTTCGGTCCCGAGTCCGTGCGGGACGAAGCCGAGGTCGATCTGATCTGCCGCCTCGAGCGTTGGCGCGAGGACGCGAGCTACGAGCGCATCGGTCACGAACGTCCGACCGAGGAGGTGCTCGGCGTCGCGCGGCCGGCGCTGCTGCTTCCGGTGCGGCCGGCGAGCAGCATGGCGACGCTCGTCGAGGTCGCCGCCCGCGACAGCCAGCTCCGCCGCACCGGGCCGAGCGCGGCCGTCCGGCTCGACGAGCGCTTCCGGGGCCTCGCGAAGGAGGGCGCCCCGGGGCGGCCCGCCGCGCCGCAGGGAGCCGGCCGGCCGTGAGCCTCGCGAAGCCCAGGATCGTGTTCGTGAGCGGCCTCTCCGGCAGCGGCAAGAGCACCGCCATGGCAGCGCTGGAAGACCTGTCCTTCTACTGTGTCGACAACCTGCCTCCGCAGCTGATCGCCCAGTTCGTCGACCTGTGCAGCAAGGCGACGCCTCCGATCTCGAAGATCGCGCTCGCGATCGACGCCCGTGAATCGGCGTTCCTTCGGGGGTTGCCCGCCGTGATCGCGCAGCTTCGCGCGGCGGGCGCAGACGTGGAGCTCGTGTACCTCGAGTGCGCGAACGAGGTGCTCGAGAACCGCTATCGGGAGACGCGCCGGGTCCATCCGCTCTCGCCCGGCGGATCGGTGCGCGAGGGCGTCGACACCGAACGGCGCCTGCTCGAGGACGTGGCGCAGCTCGCCGACTTCGTGCTCGACACGTCACGCCTCAACGTCCACCAGCTGCGCGAGGCCATGGTCCGTCACGTCGTCGGGGCCGTCCGGCCGACCGTCGTGAACCTCATCTCGTTCGGCTTCCGCTTCGGGACGCCGCCCTCGGCAGAGCTGCTGTTCGACGTCCGCTTCCTGCCGAACCCCCACTTCGAGTCGAAGCTTCGCGATCGCACCGGTCACGACTCGGAGGTGGCCGAGTACGTGTTGAAGCACCCGACGGCGATCGCGCTGCTGCACCGGCTCCGCGACTTCCTGGCCTTCCTCATCCCCCTGTACGACGAGGAGGGCAAGGCCTATCTCACCATCGCCGTCGGCTGCACGGGGGGGCAACACCGCTCGGTGGCCGTCGCGAATCGATTGGCCCAGGAGCTCCAGTCCGCGGGGCGAGAGGTGAACGTGTCCCACCGTGACGTCGAGAGGCGCGGATGAACGTCGGCGTCGTGATCGTGACCCACTATCGCCTCGGGGAGGAGTTCCTCCAGGCGCTCCGTCTGATCGTGCCCGACGGGCCGCCCTTCCAGGCGGTGTCGATCGACCCGAAGCAGTCCGTGGAAGAGATGCGGCGCGCCATCGCCGAGGCGCTCCGCGCCACGGAGAAGGGCGAGGGTGTGCTGATCCTCACGGACATGTTCGGCGGCACACCGTCGAACATCAGCCTCTCGTTCCTGAAGGAGCACCGCGTCGAGGTCGTCACCGGCGTCAACCTGCCGATGCTGATCAAGCTCGCGACGCTCTCCGAGAAGAAGACGCTCGAGGAGCTCGCGCCGTTCATCAAGAACTACGGCCAGCGCAACATCTCCGTCGCCAGCGAGCTGCTGCCGGAGGAGCAGCGGTGAGCGACGGGGTCTGCGAGCGCGAGTTCGTCGTGCAGAGCGAGCTCGGTCTGCACGCGCGCCCGGCGGGCCGCTTCGTCTCGCTCGCGGGGCGCTTCCGCTCCGAGGTGTCGGTCGCTCGCGGCGACGAGTGGGTCAGCGGCCGCAGCGTCCTGTCCCTGCTGTCCCTGGCGGCCGCCCAGGGCACCCGCCTGCGCGTACGGGCGGTCGGCGAGGACGCCGCGCTCGCGGTCGAGACCCTCGGGCGGCTGCTCGAGAGCACGAGCGACGCGGGCACGGAGCAGATTGAAGCGAAGTAGCGCCTTCCCTACATTGCGCGCCCGCACGCAGCCGAGGAGAGCCCCGATGACCGCCCGCTCCCTGTTCACGTCCGAGTCCGTGTCGATGGGCCATCCCGACAAGCTCTGCGACCAGGTCTCCGACGCGATCCTCGACGCGATGCTCGCGCAGGACGCGGCCTCGCGCGTCGCGTGCGAGACGCTCACCACGACGGGGCTCGTCGTGGTCGCCGGCGAGGTCACGACGGACGCGAAGGTCGAGATCGCGCCGATCGTGCGTCAGGTCGTGCACGACATCGGCTACACGAGCTCCGACATGGGCTTCGACGCCGCGACCTGCGCCGTGATGGTCGCTCTCGGCCGGCAGTCGCCGGACATCTCGCAGGGCGTGACCGAGGGCGAGGGGCTGCACAAGGAGCAGGGCGCCGGCGATCAGGGGATGATGTTCGGCTACGCGTGCGACGAGACGAAGGAGCTGATGCCGGCTCCCATCCGCTTCGCGCATCGGCTGATCGAGGCGCACCGCGGTCTCCTGGAGTCCGGCGAGCTCGGCTACCTGCGACCGGACGCGAAGTCCCAGGTCACCGTCGAGTACCACGGCGAGCGTCCGCATCGCATCACCGCCGTCGTCGTCTCCACGCAGCACGCACCCGACGTCTCCCACGACCAGATCCGCAAGGACCTGATCGGTCTGCTCATCCGGCCGTCCCTTCCGGCGGGCCTGCTCACCGACGACACGATCTTCCACGTGAATCCGACCGGACGCTTCGTGGTCGGGGGCCCGATGGGCGACGCAGGCGTCACGGGCCGCAAGATCATCGTCGACACCTACGGGGGCATGGGCCGTCACGGCGGCGGTGCGTTCTCCGGCAAGGATCCGTCGAAGGTGGACCGCAGCGGCGCCTATGCGGCGCGCTGGGTGGCGAAGAACCTCGTGGCCGCGGGGCTCGCGCGGCGCTGCGAGGTGCAGGTGGCCTACGCCATCGGTGTCGCCGAGCCGGTGTCGATCCGGGTGGACGCCTTCGGGACCGGGAGCGAGGAGGAGAGCACGCTCGTGCGGCTCGTGCGCAAGCACTTCGACCTCACGCCGCGCGGCATCATCGAATCGCTCCACCTGCGGCGCCCGATCTACCGGGCGACGTCCTACCACGGCCACTTCGGTCGCGAGGACCAGGGCTTCCCGTGGGAGCGGACCGACAAGGCCGAAGCCCTGCGCCGGGACGCCGCCCGCTGATCCCAGGACGTGCGATTCCACGCGCGAGGCCCGGCTTGACGCCCCGAGCCCCTCGCAATACATTCCCGCATCCACATAACCTGATCCAAGCCGGCCGGCGCCTCCGGGCCGCCGGCCGGGAGGACCGCATGCACCGAAACGACCGCCAGGCCGTCGCCGACCTCGCGCTCTCCACCGCCGGGAGGCTGAAGATCGAGTGGGCGGAGTCGCGCATGCCCGTTCTCCGTGCCCTGCGCCAGCGCTACGAGAAGTCGAAGCCCCTGGCCGGCCAGCGCGTCGCGGGCTGCCTGCACGTCACGAAGGAGACTGCCGTGCTGGTCCGCGCGCTGATCGCGGCGGGAGCCGAGGTCGCGTGGTCGGGGTGCAATCCGCTCTCGACGCAGGACGACGTCGCCGCGGCGCTCGCGGCGGAAGGCGTCTCCATCTTCGCGTGGCATGGGCTCTCCACCGAGGAGTTCTACTGGTGCATCGAGCGCACGATCGACGTGCGCCCGACGCTCACGCTCGACGACGGCGCGGATCTGATCTTCACCGTGCACAGCAAGCACCCCGAGCTTGCGAAGCAGATGGTCGGCGGCACGGAGGAGACGACGACCGGCGTCCACCGTCTGAGAGCCATGGCCGCCGCCGGGAAGCTCCTCTACCCCGTGATCGCGGTGAACGACGCGGAGACCAAGTGGGACTTCGACAACGTCTACGGCACCGGCCAGTCGTCGATCGACGGCATCCTGCGCGCCACGTCGGTGCTGCTCGCGGGCAAGAACTTCGTCGTGGCGGGCTACGGGCACTGCGGCCGAGGCTGCGCCATGCGCGCGCGCGGCATGGGCGCGAACGTGATCATCACGGAGGTGAAGCCCACGGCCGCCCTGAAGGCGCGCCTCGAAGGCTTCACGGTGCTCCCGATGGACGAAGCCGCGAAGGTCGGCGAGATCTTCATCACGGCCACGGGCATGAAGGACGTGATCATCGGCAAGCACTTCGACGCGATGCGGGACGGCGCGATCGTGTGCAACACCGGCCACTACGACTGCGAGATCAACCTCGTCGAGCTGCGCTCCCGGACGAAGGTCGTGGGCGAGGTCGGGCAGATGCGCGAGATGCGGCCGAACTGCGAGGAGTACACGCTGCGCGACGGCCGCCGCGTGTACGTGCTCGCCCAGGGCCGCCTCGTGAACCTGGCGGCGGCCGAGGGCCACCCGAGCGAGGTGATGGACATGAGCTTCGCGAACCAGTTCCTGTCCATGATCCGGCTCGCGGAGGAGGGCAAGTCCCTGAAGCCGACCGTCCACGACATCCCGGTCACCCAGGACCAGGAGCTCGCGCTCGTGAAGCTCCAGACGATGGGGATCGCGATCGACCGGCTGACCGACGAGCAGCAGGCCTACTCGTCCGACTACTCGGCAGGCACCTGATCGCCGGATTCCTTGACCGTGCCAGGGGTTTCTGCGATACCCCCCGCGATTCCCGCGCCGGGGGGATCCGTGCCCGCACTTCGCGCTCGCGCCGCCTGGGTCTTCGCTCTCACGCTGGCCTCCGCCGGTATGGCGTGCGGGGTGGGCGCTTGCGCATCGGGCGCTCCGGCGCGGCTGGCCCACTGGAGCCCGACCGGGGTGCGGGTCCTGCTCGCCTCCGGGCCGGGGCCCTTCCGGATCGCGGGGACCGACGCCGGGTCCGTGACGGTGAGCGCTTCGCCCCAGGGCGTGCGCGTGGACGGGCTCGAGCGGGGCGCGACCGTGCGCCTCACGGGCCCGGAGCTGGCGCTGGACGGGTTGCGGGTGCGCGGGGCGTTGGACGTGGCGCGAAGCGGGAGCGGGCTCCTGGTGGTGAACGACGTGCCTCTCGAGGACTACGTGGCCGGGACGGTCGCACGCGAGACCTACACGAGCTGGGGCTCCGAAGTCCTGCGCGCCCAGGCCGTGGTGACCCGGACGTACGTGCTCTACGAGCGCGCGCGCCGCGTGCACGAGCCCTGGGACGTGCGCTCCACCACCGCGAGCCAGGTGTACGGCGGCGCGAGCGCCGAGAACGACGCGGTGCTCCGCGCAGCGAGCGACACGCGAGGCGAGTACCTGGCCTTCGACGACGAGCCCATCCTCGCGGTGTTCCACTCCGCGTCGGGCGGCGGCACGTCCGGCGCCGACGAGGTGTGGCGCGAGTCGCGGCCGTACCTCGAGCCGGTCGCCGTGGACGGAGAGGAGGCGTCGCCGGACACCTATTGGCGCGTTCCGGTGTCGCGCGAACGGCTGTCCGCGCTCGCGGCGAAGCTCGATCGTCCGGTCGGCGCGGTGACCGCGGTGAGCGTGGCCGAGCGGTCGTCGAGCGGGCGGGTCAAGTCCATCCGCATCGAGGGCAGCCAGGGCACGGCGATCGTCTCCGCCGCCGAGCTCCGTGCAGCGCTGGGAGAGGGCGTCCTGCGCAGCACCCGCTTCGAGATCCATCCCGGCCGCGAGCCGCGGCCCCAGGACTTCGTGTTCGTCGGAAGCGGGCGGGGCCACGGGGTCGGGATGAGCCAGTGGGGCGCGCGGGCGATGGCGCAACGCGGGGCGGACTACCGCGAGATCCTCGCGCACTTCTATCCCGGAACCGCGCTCCGGCGCACGGAAGGACTGCAATGAAGCTCGTGCTACCGGCCGTCGTCCTGCTGCAGGCTGCAGGAGGGCCTGCCAGCCCTGCGAGCGGGCTTTCGATGCTCGTGCCCATGGCCGCGATCTTCCTGATCTTCTACTTCCTCCTGATCCGGCCGCAGCAGCGCCGCCAGAAGGAGCACGACGAGGTGCTCAAGGCGATCGGCAAGGGGGACGACGTGGTCACCGCCGGGGGCCTGCATGGCAAGGTGGTCGGCACGACGGACGACGTGCTGACGCTCGAGATCGGCTCCGCGAAGGGCGAGGCGGTGCGGGTGAAGGTCGACCGGGCGCGGATCGAGCGCCGCGTGAAGAAGGCGAAGGAAGGGGACGAGAAGTGACGCAGGGGATGCGCTGGCGCTTCGGTTCGACGGCGGCGTTCGTGCTGCTGGGGACGTACCTCACCATCGTCAACTTCGTGCCGCAGGAGACGCGGCGCGCGCACTGGTGGCTGCCGGACCAGGGCATCCGTCTGGGCCTCGACCTCCAGGGCGGCATCCACTGGGTGCTCGGGGCCAAGCTGGACGTCGCGATCGAGCACGAGCTCGATCACCTCCGCGGGCGGCTCGTCGAGCAGCTGGCGGACGAGAAGATCGTCCCGAAGCGTACCGCCGTCGAGGACGAGCAGATGATCGTGGAGCTCGAGAGCGCCGCGGACGTGGAGAAGGCCCGCTCGCTCGCGGAGGAGACCCGCGTCCTGCGCGTCGTGAAGGAGGAGGGCTCCACGCTCGTCCTGGAGCTCCAGCCGGCGTGGGTGAAGGACGTGCGCGAGAAGGGGATGGCGCAGGTCCTCGAGGTGCTGCGCCGCCGGATCGAGGATCCGATCCAGGGCATCCAGGACTCGGTCGTCACGCGCCAGGGCGACGACCGCATCCTCGTCCAGATTCCGGGCGGTCAGATGGACCGGGCCCGGGCGCGGGACATGCTGAAGGTGACGGGCTTCCTCGAGTTCAAGATCGTGCGCGATCAGGCGCCGACCGAGGAGCTGCTCCGCGCGAAGTACAAGGACGGGCTGCCCCAGGACACGGAGATCGTCTACGAGCGGGAGAAGACCGGGAACCGCGTGGTGGGCGCGTTCCTCGTGCCCAAGTCGCCGGACCTGACGGGCGACTACCTCTCCGACGCCCGCGTCGGCTTCGATCGTCAGCAGCGTCCGGTCGTGCACTTCCAGTTCAACTCCGAGGGCGGCAAGGTCTTCGGCGAGCTCACGGAGAAGAACGTCGGGCGTCCGCTCGCGATCGTGCTCGACAAGCAGGTCTACAGCGCGCCGAACATCCGCGAGCGCATCGGGAACCAGGGCCAGATCGAGGGGCGCTTCACCTCGCAGCAGGCGGCCGACCTCGCGGTCGTCCTGCGCTCCGGCTCGCTCGCGATCCCCGTTGCGATCGAGGAGGAGCGGACGGTCGGGCCCGAGCTCGGCGCCGACTCGATCCGGAGCGGCCTCCGCGCATCGATCGTCGCAGTGGTGCTCGTCGTGATCTTCGCGACGCTCTACTACAAGCTTTCGGGCGTCTATGCGAGCATCGCGCTCATTGCGAACCTCTTCCTCCTCCTCGGCATCATGTCGATGGCCGGGGCCACGCTCACGATGCCCGGCATCGCCGGCCTCGTGCTCACGGTCGGCATGGCCATCGACGCGAACGTGATCATCTTCGAACGCATCCGCGAGGAGCTCCGGAGCGGCCGCACCCCGAGGGCCGCGATCGCCACGGGGTTCAACAAGGCGCTGTGGACCATTCTCGACGCCAACATCTGCGCGCTCATCTCGGGCATCGTCCTGTTCCAGTATGGCACCGGCCCGATCAAGGGGTTCGCAGTCACGCTCTGCATCGGCATCCTCACCAGCGTGTTCGCGGCGATCGTGATCACGCGCCTGCTGTTCGCACTCTGGCCCGGCGAGCGTCGCATCGCCGAGCTGTCGATCTAGGAGGTTGGCGTGAAGTTCTTCGAGCTCGTGCCCTCGGGCACGAACATCGACTTCATCGGGAAGTGGAAGATCTGCCTCGCGCTCTCGCTCGGCGTGATCGTGCTCTCGCTGGCGGCGGTCCCGGTGCGCGGTCTGCGGCTCGGCCTCGACTTCACCGGCGGCGTCGAGATGCTGGTGCGTTTCGAGGGCGGCGTCGCCGCGGACGACGGCGCGATCCGGGCGGCCGTGGCGAGCGCCGGGGTCGCGAATCCCAGCGTGGTGCACTTCAGCGAAGGGGAGGGGCGGGACTTCCTGGTGCGCTTCCAGAGCGAGAGCACGGGCGAGAAGGGCGAGCTGGTCGACACGATTCGGGACGCGCTGGCGAATCAGGTGGGCCCGGTATCGATCGAGCGGGTCGAGTTCGTCGGTCCCCGCGTCGGCGCGGAGCTCCGGCGTGACGGTCTGCTCGCCCTCGGCGTCGCGTGCGTGTTCATCCTCATCTACATCGCGTTCCGATTCTCGACGCGTTTCGCGCCCGGCGCGATCGTGGCCCTGGTGCACGACATCGTGATCACCTCCGGCGTGTTCGTATTGCTGGGGTGGGAGTTCAATCTGACGGTGCTCGCGGCGCTCCTCGCGATCCTCGGCTACAGCCTGAACGATACGATCATCGTGTACGACCGCATCCGCGAGAACATGGAAGTCCATACGAAGCACGATCTCGCGGCGCTGCTCAACCTGAGCGTGAACCAGACGCTGTCGCGCACCCTGCTCACGTCGGGGACGACGATGCTCGCGGTCATCGCGCTGCTCTTGCTCGGTGGAGAGGTGATCCGTCCCTTCGCGCTCGCCATGGTCATCGGGATCCTGGTCGGGACGTACTCGTCCATCTACGTGGCGGCGCCCACGCTCTGGCTGCTGGAAGCGCGCTACGGGAAGGACAAGAAGAAGGCCACCCCGGCGAAGCCCGCGAAGGGCGGGACCAAGGCGGCGCGGGCCTAGCCGACCGAGGGTCGCCGCTCCGCGGCCGAGCGCGCCAGCAGCCGGCTCGCGAGCGCCGGCGCTCGCTCCGGCGCCGGGGGACTGCCCCCGGCGCTCGAAGCGCCGCGCGCGGCGTGGCTAGAGGCCGCCCACGGACCGCCGTGCCTCACCGCCGGCCGAGGCGATGCCCGACGAAGCCGGAGGCTGGGGCAGGGCCACCGGGCGCGCGGCCGGATGGTCCTTGTCCTTGGCCGCCGACATCTCGATCGACCCGTTCAGCACGGCCCCTTCCTGCACCGAGAGCCTGGGCGCGCGCACGTCGCCGTCGACCACGCCGCTCGCCTGCACCTCGAGCCGCTCGCCGGCGCTCACGTTCCCCGAGACGTGACCCACCACGACGACGGACTTCGCGTGGACGTCGGCCTTCACGTTTCCGCCGGCGCCGATGGTCAGCCGGTTGTTCGGAAGGTGGACCTTGCCCTCGACCCGGCCCTCGATGACGAGGTCCTCGTCCCCGGTCAGATCTCCCTTGATCACGATCGACTTGCCGATGTTCGCCATTTCCTCCCCCCCGGCGGCGCGCGCCGGAACCGGCTTCTGTGACCGCTCCTCCGTCGGGACCCAGCTCGGCGGCGGCGTAGGCGTCACATCGGGCTCGGGCCCGGGTGCGCCGACCGTCTCCGGCTCGCTGCTCCCGTCGAAGACGCCTTCCCTCTTGCGTCCTCCGAACAAGCTCACGCTGACCTCCGCAGGTCTCGAGTGGAGAAGTGGCTACCGTAGCGCACTGACCTCCTCCACCACGATGTTGTGGCTCTGCAGGATCGTGCCCTGCGAGCGGTCGAGCGCCGTCGCGGATTCGCGGTAGATGCGGAGCGCTTCGATCTTGCGCTGCTCCTGGGTGACGAGCTCGCGCTCGCGCAGGAGGACGTCGAACGGGGTCGACTCGCCGTGCTCGAGCCGGATCCGCTCGGCCCGGAGCTGCTCCGACGCGGCGATCCGGGAGCGCTCGGCCGACTCGATGCCCTCGGAGGCCGACTCCAGATTCCGGACCGCATTCCGTACGTCGAGGATGATGTCCTGCTCCGTGCGCTTGGTCTGGGTGTTCGCGCGCCGGTACTCGAGCTGGGCCTTCTCGTACGCGTGGTAGCGCTCGTTGTTCCCGATCGGGATCGAGAGGAGTCCCTGCGCCGTCCACTGGAGGCCACGCTTGGCTCCCCACGTCTCGTTCGCCGCGAGGACGTTCCGGTCGGAGGCGATGGCGCTCGTGCACGGGCCCGGCGACCGGAAGTTGACGCAGTTGGGGTTCACCGAGCCCGTGATGCCCTGGTAGCCGTAGGTCCCCACGGCGTCGAGCTGCGGGAGCCGCTGGCTCTTCGCGTACTGCATCTCGTACTCGCGCCGCTGCACCTCGTCCCTGGCCAGCGCCAGCTCCGGGCGGAAGCGGTAGGCCTTCTCGACGGCGAGGTCGAGGTTCACGTCGTAGTGGGTGGAATCCTCGGGGTTGTCCGTCGGATCGACCACGAAGCGGAGCACGGGGCGCAGCTCCTCTCCGTACACGAGATCGATCAGCTCGTCCTGGGAGCGGAGGTAGAGGTTCTTCGCGGTGATCACGTCGAAGTCGCGCGACGCGACGCCGGCCTCGGCCTCGGTCACCTCGACCTTCGACACCACGCCGACGTCGTACTGCGTGCGCGTCTGGTCGAGCAGCACTTTGGCGGTCTCGAGGCTCTTGTCGGCCACGCGCAGCTGCTGGCCGCGCGCGATGAGCACCCAGTAGGCGTTCTCGATGCTCTGCACCGTGTCCATCAGCTGTCGGAGGAACTCGTCCGAGGCCGCGGTCGAGCCGACCTGCAGGACCTTCACCCGCGTCCACGGCTGGTTCCAGATGAGGTTGCGCAGGAGGGGCTGGGTCACCGTCGCGCCGAGGAAGCTCTTGACGTTCGGTGAGAGCGTCTCGAGCGACGAGTTCGTCGTCGTCCGGTCGAGACTGTAGCTGACCTGATACCCGGTCCCGATGAACGGGAGGATCCCGCGTAGGCCGGAGTCGCCGGAGGCGATGTTCTGCTGGAGGAGGGGGTCGCTCAGGAGCTGCGTCGCCTGCGGTGAGCTGATGCTCGAGTACTGATAGTTCGCGAAGAGCTCCGGGTCGTACGCGCCCCAGGCCGAAGCGAGGTCCTCGTTCGCGATGTACGGCCCGTAGCGCTCGATCTCGATCCGGAGGCCCTTCTGGAGCCCCTGTTCGATCGCCTCGCGGAGCGAGAGCTGCACGCGCGGCGTGGCGCCTTCGGCCTGCCGGAGGATGTCGGATTCGGAGCGCTGGGTCGTCGGGTCGGTGACGATGGGATACTTGCCCTGGTCCGGGAGCGGAGTCGGCTCCTGTGCTCGCGCCGCCGCGCCCGCCAACGCCCCCGCTACGCACAGCACGACACCCGCCCGGCGCATCATCGATCCCCTCCCGGCGACGCACGGTAGCAGCGCGTCTCGGGGTCGCCTCCCCAATTCGCGTCGCGGCGGGCCGAGGGCGGCCTTGGCTATCGTGGCCGGTCATGATCACCGCGGCCCTCGTCCTGGCGGCCGGACGCGGCGAGCGCCTCCACTCGCCGGTTCCGAAGGCCTTCGTGTCGCTGGCGGGCCGGACGCTCCTCGCCCACTCCCTCGCGGCGCTCGCGGCAGCCCCGGAGATCTCGCTCGTGGTGCCCGTGGTGGCGGCGGGGGACCTCGCGCGGTTCGCCGAGCTCGCTGCGGAGCGCGCGGGGATCCCCAAGCTGGCGCCGGCCGTACCCGGGGGCCTCGAGCGCCAGGACTCCGTGCGTGCCGGCCTCGCGGCGCTCGGGCCCGGAGTGACGCTGGTGGCGGTCCACGATGCGGCCCGCCCGCTCGTCCGACCCCGGGACGTGTCGCGGGTGGTGCAGGCCGCAGAGCGACACGGTGCGGCGTTGCTAGCGACACCGGCCACGGACACCATCAAGCGCGTGCGCGGGGGCGTGGTGATCGAAACGCCTCCGCGAACGGAGTGCTGGGCGGCCCAGACGCCCCAGGTCTTCCGCGTCGAGATGCTGCGCGAGGCGCTCGCCAAGGCGGCGCAGGATGGCGTCCTCGGGACGGACGATGCGCAGCTCGTCGAGCGCCTCGGCGTGCCGGTGCACGTGGTCGAAGGGGACCCGGGCAATCGGAAGATCACGCGCCCCGGGGACCTGCCGTGGGCCGAGGCGCGGCTTCGCGCCGTCCTCCGCGAGGACGTGTGACGCGCGCGCCCCGGATCGGCCACGGATGGGACGCCCATCGCCTGACCGCCGGCCGCCCCCTGCTGCTCGGCGGAGTGCGCGTGCCCCACGAGCGCGGCCTCGAGGGGCACTCGGACGGCGACGTTCTGCTCCATGCGATCGCCAGCGCGCTCCTCGGCGCGATCGGCGCCGGGGACCTCGGGCGGCACTTCCCGTCCACGGACGCGCGGCTCCAGGGCGTCGCGAGCGGGGAGCTGCTGGCGCAGGTGGCCTCCATGGTGCGCGAGGCGGGGCTCGTGGTGGGGAATCTCGACGCGACGGTGATCGCGCAAGCGCCGCGTCTCGCGCCGTTCGTCGAGGCGATGGAGGAGTCGGTGGCGAAGCTGCTGGGAGCGGATCGGACGCGCGTGAACGTCAAGGTCACCAGCAGCGACGGCCTCGGCGCGACCGGCCGGGGCGAGGGCATCGTCGCGAGCGCCGTGGTGCTCCTGGTCGCGGGCGATCCGGCGCGATGAGTGAGCTCGTGCTCTACAACACCCGCACGCGTCGCAAGGAGGCGTTCGAGCCGATCGAGCCCGGGCACGTCCGGATGTACTCCTGCGGTCCCACGGTCTACGCACCGCAGCACATCGGGAACCTGCGGCCGTACCTCGTGGTCGACCTGCTCCGGCGCGCGTTGATGGCCGAAGGCTATCGCGTCACGCACGTCATCAACATCACCGACGTGGGACACCTTGCGGGCGACGCCGATGCGGGCGAGGACAAGCTCGAGACGGCGGCCGCGAAGACGGGCAGGAAGGCCTCGGAGATCGCGGCGTTCTACACCGAACAGTGGCTCGCCGACCGTCGGCGGCTGAATCTGCTCGAGCCCGACGTCCTCTGCAAGGCCACGGAGCACATCCCCGAGCAGATCGAGCTCGCGCGCACGCTCGAGGCCAAGGGCTACACCTACCGCATCGAGGACGGGCTCTACTTCGACGTGTCGAAGTTCCCGCGGTACGCCGAATTCGCGGGCCTGGACCTCGCCGGCCAGGCGTCGACCGGCCGTGTGGCGGACGTGCCCGGGAAGCGCTCCTCTGCGGACTTCGCGCTCTGGAAGCTTCCGGCGCCGGGGGTGAAGCGGCAGCAGGAGTGGGACTCGCCGTGGGGCCGCGGATTCCCGGGCTGGCATCTCGAGTGCTCCGCGATGAGCATCAAGTACCTCGGACGCACCTTCGACCTCCACACGGGAGGCGTGGATCACATCCGCGTCCATCACACGAACGAGATCGCACAGAGCGAGTGCGCCTACGACGTCCACCCCTGGGTCCGCACCTGGATCCACAACGAGTTCTACGAAATCGACGGCGAGAAGATCTCGAAGTCCAAGGGACACGTGCTCGTGCTCCAGGATCTCGTGGATCAGGGCTTCGAGCCGCTCGCGTTCCGCTACTTCTTCCTCTCCGGGCACTACCGCCAGCAGCAGACCTTCTCGCGGGAGGCGATGGAGGCCGCTGCCACCGGCTATCGCCGGCTGCTGGCGCACGCCGTGGAGGTGCGAAGGGCCGCGGGCGTTCCAGATCCGGCTCGGCTCGCCCCCCTGCGGGCGCGCTTCCGGGAGTGCGTGCGCGACGACCTGAACGCGCCGCGGGCGCTGGCGGTGGCCTGGGAGGTCGCGCGCAGCGCCGAGCTCACCGCGCCCGAGAAGCGGGCGCTGCTGCTCGAATTCGACACCTGGCTCGGACTCGGGCTCGCCACGGAGATGCCGCGGACCGCGGCGACCCCGAGCGATCCCCGTATCGACGCGCTCGTCGCGGAACGCCAGGCCGCACGCAAGGCCCGCGACTTCGCGCGGGCCGACCGCATCCGCCTCGACCTCGAGGCCGAGGGCGTGGTGATCGAGGACACGCCGCAAGGGCCGCGCTGGAGGAAGGCGTGAGGCCCGGCGGTCCGCGCAGCGCGCCGAAGGCACGCGAAGGTCGGTCCACCGGGCCGCGTTGGAGGAGGGCGTGAGCGAGGCGTTCAAGCTCGTCTCCGAGTTCGAGCCGAAGGGCGACCAGCCCTCGGCCATCGAAGCCCTCGTTCGCGGACTCCAGCAGGGCGAGCGGCACCAGACGCTCCTCGGCGTCACCGGCAGCGGCAAGTCGTTCACGGTGGCCTGCGTCGTGGCGCAGGTGAACCGTCCGACGCTCGTGATGGCCCCGAACAAGACGCTCGCCGCACAGCTCTACGCCGAGTTCAAGGGGCTCTTCCCGGAGAACGCGGTCGAGTACTTCGTCTCGTACTACGACTACTACCAGCCAGAGGCCTACATCCCGTCGAGCGACACGTACATCGAGAAGGACTCCTCGATCAACGACGAGATCGACAAGCTCCGGCACTCCGCCACCCACTCGCTCCTCACTCGTCGGGACGTGCTCGTGGTCGCGAGCGTGTCGTGCATCTACGGCCTCGGCGCGCCGAGCCAGTACGGCTCGATGCACGCCTTCCTCGAGACGGGACAGCGGCTCGCGCGCGACGAGCTGCTCCGCCGCCTCGTCGACATGCTCTACGAGCGGAACGACCTCGACTTCCATCGTGGGACCTTCCGCGTACGCGGGGACGTGGTCGAGGTATTCCCGCAATACGAGAACGAGCGCGCGCTCCGCATCGAGTTCTTCGGGGACGAGATCGAGGCGATCGCCGAGATCGATCCGCTGCGCGGCAAGGTCGTGGCGCGCCCGAAGCGGGCGATGATCTATCCGGCGAGCCACTACGTGGCCACGGACGACACCGTGAAGCGCGCCGTGACGGGGATCCGCGGCGAGCTGCAGGAGCGGCTCGCGGCCTTCCGGTCGCAGGGCAAGCTGCTCGAGGCGCAGCGGCTCGAGCAGCGGACGCAGTTCGACCTCGAGATGCTCGAGCAGATGGGCTTCTGCCACGGCGTCGAGAACTACTCGCGCTGGCTCGATGGGCGGGCGCCGGGCGAGCGGCCCTACACCTTGTACGACTACTTCCCCGACGACTTCCTGCTCGTGCTCGACGAGAGCCACGTGACGGTGCCGCAGATCGGGGCGATGTATCGCGGCGACCGGGCGCGCAAGGAGACGCTCGTCGAGTTCGGTTTCCGGCTGCCCTCCGCGCTCGACAACCGCCCGCTGCGGTTCGAGGAGTGGGAGGCGCGCGTCGGACAGGCGCTCTACGTGTCGGCCACGCCCGCGGATTACGAGCTGGAGCGCTCCAGGGGCGTGGTCGTCGAGCAGATCATCCGGCCGACCGGCCTCATGGATCCGAGGGTCCAGATCCGGCCCGCGGCGGGACAGGTGGACGACCTGCTCGGCGAGATCCGCGCGCGGGTCGCCGCGAGCGAGCGCGTGCTGGTGACGACGCTGACGAAGCGGATGGCGGAGGAGCTGACCGAGTACTACGCGGAGCACGGCGTGCGCGTCCGCTACCTCCACAGCGACGTGCAGACGATCGAGCGCATGGAGATCATCCGGCAGCTGCGCGAAGGCGCGTTCGACGTGCTGGTCGGCATCAACCTCCTGCGGGAGGGGCTCGACATCCCCGAGGTCGCGCTGGTGGCGATCCTCGACGCCGACAAGGAGGGCTTCCTGCGCTCCACGCGCTCGCTGATCCAGACCATCGGCCGCGCGGCGCGGAACGTGAACGGCACCGTGGTCCTGTACGCAGACAAGGAGACGGACTCGATCCGCAACACGGTGTCCGAGACGGACCGGCGCCGCGAGATCCAGGAGCGGTTCAACCTCGCGCACGGAATCACGCCGAAGTCCGTGGTGAAGAAGATCTCCAGTCTCCGCGAGTCGATCTGGGAGCAGGACTACGTCACCGTCCCGACGCGCAAGGAGGCGAAGGAGAGCGACGTGCCGCTGCACGAGCTGCCCGCGCTCCTCGCGGGCCTGAGGCGCGAGATGGCCGCCGCAGCGAAGGCGCTGGACTTCGAGCGCGCCGCCGAGCTGCGCGACCGGATCCGCGAGCTCGAGACCGCGCGCCTGCGCTCCACGTAGGACGACGTGGCGGCGAGCTGGGCCGAGCGCGTCGACGACCTCCCGACCACTCCCGGCGTCTATCTGTTCAAGAGCGCCGCCGGGAAGGTGCTCTACGTCGGCAAGGCGCAGAGCCTGCGTGGGCGCGTCCGCTCGTACCTCGGGCCCGGCGGCGACGGCCGCCACCAGGTGCCGCACCTGATGGAGCGCGTCGCCGCAGTCGACGTGCTCGTGACACCCAGCGTCAAGGACGCGCTGCTGCTCGAGAACGAGCTGATCAAGCAGCACCGGCCTCCGTTCAACGTGCGGCTGCGCGACGACAAGCAGTACCTCGGCCTGAGGCTCGACGCGCGCGAGCGCTGGCCGCGCCTCGTCCCCGTGCGCCGGTTCCGCGAGGACGGAGCGTCGTACTTCGGCCCCTACACCTCGAGCGCGTCGGTGCGCGACGCGGTCTCGAACCTGCGCCGCATCTTCCCCCTGCGCTCGTGCAGCGACGGTACGTTCAAGGACTATGCGCGGCGGGGCCGTCCATGCATCGAGCACGAGATGAAGCGGTGCGCGGCGCCGTGCGTGGGCTGGATCGACGAGGCCGGCTACGCCGAGCTGGTGAAGGGGACCGCGCTCTTTCTGCGCGGACGCTCCGACGAGCTGATCCAGCTCCTCTCGGCGCGGATGGAGACGGCGTCCCGGGAGGAGCGCTTCGAGGAGGCGGCGCGGCTGCGCGATCGCATCGCCGCAGTCGAGCGCACGGTCGAGCGCCAGGGGATGGTCGGGACGCGCGCGGTCGACCGCGACGTGTTCGGGCTCGCGCGCCGCGGCGGGGAAGCGCTCGTCCAGGTATTGCACGTTCGCGACGGGCGGGTGGTCGGATCGAGCGAGTACGGATTCTCGGACGTGCGGCTCGACGACGGAGAGGTGGTGGGCTCGTTCCTCGGCCAATACTACGGCGCGGCGGGTGATCGCCCGGTGCCCGACGAGGTGCTCACCCCCGTGATGGTCGACGACGACGGCGCGCTCGAGGCGCTGCTGCGCGATCGACGCGCGCGCCGCGTGCGCGTGCGCGCCCCGCAGCGCGGGCCCCTGCGCGATCTCGTGGCGATGGCCGCGGCGAACGCGGAGGTGACGCTCGGACGGAAGCTCGAGGCGCGCGACAGCATCGACGCGGCGATCGAGGAGCTGCGCGAACGCCTCGGGCTCCCGACGGCCCCGCGCCGCATCGAGTGCTACGACGTATCGACGCTCCAGGGCGTGCTGCCCGTGGCGAGCCGCGTGACCTTCGACGACGGCCGGCCCGCGAAGGCCGGCTACCGGCGCTACCGGATCCGCGAGGCCGTCGGCGGCGACGACTACGACTGCCTGCGCGAGGTGATGCGACGGCGTCTCGCCCGCGCGGCGGCCGAGCCGCTGCCCGATCTCGTCATGGTGGACGGCGGCAAGGGGCAGCTGGGCATCGTGACCGCGGCGCTGCGGGACGCGGGCCTCGACGTGCCCGCCATCGGGCTCGCCAAGGAGCGCGACGAGGAGAGTCCGTCTCCGCGCGTCCGGCGCTCCGGTGGGCTGAAGGCCGAGCGCATCTTCCTGCCTGCGCGCAGGGACCCGCTGCTGCTGCCGCCGAGCTCGCGCGGGCTCCTGCTGCTCCAACGCATCCGCGACGAGTCCCACCGCTTCGCGATCGAGTTCCAGCGCTCGCTGCGCAGCCGCGCGGGCCTCCAGTCGGTGCTGCAGGACATTCCCGGCATCGGGCCCGGCAAGCGCCGCGCCCTCCTCAAGCACCTCGGATCGTTGCGTGCGGTCCGGGAGGCGGGGGTGGAGACGCTCGAGGCCGTGCCCGGGCTCTCGCGGCGGGATGCGGAGGCGGTGCGCCGGTTCTTCGACGCGGCGCCGCCGGCGTCCGCGACGACGCCTCGCGACGACGGGGGAGCCGCCTGATCCGGCGCCGGGGGCTCGCGGACCGGCAGCGCGCAGGCAGGAGACCGCTGCGTGGCGTCAAGGGCGGTCCCGGAACGGCCGATCTCCTGGACGGACCGCCGGGAGGATCGAGCCATGCGCGCCGCCGCCGCCTCGCTCCTCGCGGCGCTGCTCGGGATCGGGCTCCCGCCCGCCCGCGCGTCCGCCGAGATCTATCGGTGGGTCGATGCCGACGGGCGGATGCACGTCACGCAACACCTCGACGAGGTCCCGCCGGAACATCGCCCCGGCGCCGGCACCGGCGACCCCGGCCGGGGGAGCGTGCAGACCTTCGCGGGTCCGGGGCGAAGCCCCGCGCCCGCGGCGTTGGCCCCGTCCGGAGCTCGCTCCAGCGCGGCGCCCGCCGGACGGACCGTGCGCATCCCCGTGCAGCGCGCGGGCACCGGCATGGTCGTCCAGGTGAAGCTCAACGATCGGGTGACGGCGCCGTTCCTCATCGACACCGGCGCGAGCGACGTGCTGGTGCCGAAGCAGGTGGCCGACGATCTCGGGCTCCGCATCGGTTCGGAGACGCGCACGATCCGATACTCGACTGCAAACGGCGTCGTCGATCAGCCGGTCGTGATGCTCGACTCCGTGGACCTCGGCGGCGCGCGCGTCGAGAACGTGCCTGCGAGCGTGAGCCCGTCGATGCAGGTCGGGTTGCTCGGGCTCTCGTTCTTCAACCACTTCACGTACAACGTCGACGCCGCGGCAGGCGTCGTGAGCCTCACGCCCAACGATCTGGCGGAGTCCGGCGTCATCCGCGGCGGCCGCAGCGAAGCGCAGTGGCGCGCGGAGTTCCAGAACGTGCGGGGTCGCATTGCCGCGCTCGAGGCCGAGCGCGGCTGGACGCCGACGAACCACTCCCGTGAGCTGCGCCGTCTCGACGACGAACGCGCCGCGCTCGAGCGCCAGCTCGATCTGCTCGAGCAGGAAGCCGATTCCGCGCGCGTACCGGTCACCTGGCGCGACTGACGGACGGGTCCGCACGCCGCCGCCCGCCCTGGGTAGGCGAGTTCCCAAATCGGCCCTCGGAGACGCGTTCCTCCACCCGCGAGCGACGCCTCCGGCCCGCGCGCGGCCCCCCGAATGCGCAGCAATTCCAACCGGCTCGCGGCGCGTCTGCGCTCGCGCCGCCGCGTGGCATCGAACTTGCTCCTCAGGTGGTGCGATCGGGCACGGAGAAGGGCGTGATGGCGGACGAGTCGGACGACGCGATTCTCGAGACCCCGCGCGACCGGATCCGCGCGGAGCTGCAACGCCACGGAGTGTCACCCGACCTCGCGGGCCTCCTGGCGCTCCGCCTCGAACAGCTCGTGGGCGCGCTCGGCTCGGAGAGCTGCGAGGCCGTCTTCGCGGCCGCGCTCGCCGCGACTGGGGGGCCGAAGCTCGCCGACCCATCGGCGCCGAGCGCGCTCGATCTCGACGAAATGCAGCGGCTGATGGCCGCGTTCGCGGGCGAGCTCCAGAAGCTGGACGAGGCGCTGCGCGCCCTGTCTGCCTATCTCACGCGGCTGCGCGAGCAGGCCGCGCCCGTCCTTCCCGCCGCGTTGCACTGAGATCCGCGCCAGCCCGCGATGGGGGCCCACCGGGAACGGCGCTGTGGAGCGCCGGGAACGGCGCTGTGGAGCGCCGGGACGGCGCCGTGGAGCGCCGGGGACGGCGCCGTGGATGATTCGCCACGTCCCCGGGCCGTCTCGTCTGGCCTAGGCTGGGTTCGCGCCCGGTCCCGGGACCTTCGCATGATCGTCCTCGCGCTCGCGCTCGCCGTCGCGGCTGGCATCGCCCTGGCCGATGCCGGGGCTCTCTCCGGCGAGTCCGCGTTCGTGCTTGCTGCGGGGTCCATCGGCGTCGGCGCTGCGACGCGCGCGCCCCAGCTGCGCGTCGTCTGCGCGCTCGCGGCCTTCGCAGGAGCGGGCGCGCTCGCGCTCGCGGTGCAGCGCGAGGATGCGGCCCGCGCGCGCCCGGATCGTCCCTGCGTCGCGACCGTGGACGGGCGGGTGGCGGGCGTGGCGCGCCTGCCGGGCATGGTGCGCGCCGAGCTCTCTGGCGTGACGTCCGCGGAGGCCGGAGTGGCGCTCCCGAGCGCGGTGCGCGTGCAGACCGAGTCGACACCGGACGGCGATGCCCCGATCGAGACCGCGCTGACCGGGGACCAGGTCCGGGCACGGCTGCGGCTCCGCCCCCCGGTGGGTCTGCGGAACCCGGGCGGCGGCGACCTCGCGCGGACGCTCGCGCGCAGCGGCATCGGCGCGCTCGCGCGGCTGGACGCCCCCGCGCTCCTCGTCCGCGTCGGTGACGAGCACGGTGCTGCAGCGATGCTCCGCTGGCTGCGGGCCGGCCGGGAGGCGGCCGCCGCCCGGCTCGCCGCCCGCGGCGAGGGGGGCGCGCTCCTCGCAACGCTCGCGCTCGGCGACCGCCGCGGACTCCCCCCCGACCTGCGGGACGCGTTCGCCCGGCTCGGGCTCTCCCACCTGCTCTCGGTGTCGGGTCTCCATCTCGTGCTCGTCGCCGGCGGCCTGTATGCGCTCGCGCTCCGCGCGGTCTCGCGCAGGGCGCGGATCGCCTCCCGGCGGGACGCTCGGAGGGTCGCGCTTCGTCTCGCGCTCGCCGGCGCGACGGTCTACGCGCTCGGTGCGGGCTGGGGGGTGCCGGTTCAACGCTCTCTGGTGTTGATCTTCGCGCTCGCGGCGTCCGCGTTGCGCGGGCGGCCGACGCAGCGTGGCGCAGCGCTCGCGGCCGCCGCGGTCTTCGTGCTCGCGCGTGAGCCGGAGTCCTTGTTCGACGCCGGGGCGCAGATGTCCTTCGCGGCGAGCGCCGCCCTCTCCGCCGCCGGCGCGCGGAGCGCGGCGGCCGATCCCGAGACGCCCCTGGCCCGGAGGGCGCTGGACGCGATCGTCGGCCTGCTGGCGGCCTCGTCGGCGGCGATGGCTGCGAGCGCTCCGCTCGCCGCGACGCGCCTCGGTGTCGTGGCTCCAGCAGGCCTGCTCGCGAACCTCGCGTTCGTGCCGTGGACCGGCTTCGTGCTGCTCCCCGCAGCGCTGGCGGCGGGCCTGCTTGCGGTCGTCCCGGGAACGGATCCGGCGCTCGGGCTCCTCGGCGCCGTGGCGGGCGCCACCTGCCGGGTGATCCGCTCGCTCGCGGGCGTGGTTCCCCCGGTGCCGGGCACGCCGTCGCCCAGCGCGGGCTGGATCGTCGCCGCCGTGCTCGCGGCGCTGCCCGCGATCCTCGCGAGGCGCACCGGAGTGCGGGTCGCGGCGTGCGCGGGGGAGCTCGTGCTGCTCGCGCTCGCCCGGCCTGCGGCGATCGCGCCGGCGCCGCCACGCGCGGTGTTTCTAGAAGTGGGGCAGGGCGATGCAACGCTCGTCCAGGGCGAGCGCGCGAGCGTGCTCGTGGACGGCGGGCCGGCGATCCCCGACGGTGTCGACATGGGCGCCATCGCGGTGGCGCCCGCGCTCGCAGCGCTCGCGGTGGACGGTCTCGCGCTCGTGGTGGCCACGCACGCGGATCTCGACCACCGCGGTGGACTGCCGGCGGTGCTGGAGCGCGTCCCCGTGCAGGAGCTGTGGCTGCCCCCCGGCGGCGTCTCCGATCCCGCCTTCACGTCCCTGCGGAGCGTGGCCGGGCGGCGGGGCACGCGCGTCGTGGAGCGCGGGGCGGGCGACGCGGCGGTCCAGCTCGGGGACCTCGTCGTCGCGCCGCTCTGGCCGCCCCGCGGTGCCGACGGCTCGCGGAACGCGCGCTCGCTCGTCGTGCGCGTGTCGGTCGGCGGCCGCGCGCTGCTCCTGACCGGGGATCTCGACGCCGCCGCGGAGGGCGCGCTCGTGGCCAGCGGGGCGGCGCTCGCCAGCGACGTGCTCAAGCTCGCGCACCACGGGAGCCGGACCTCTTCGAGCGAACGCTTCCTGGAGGCCGTGAGCGCGTCGGTCGCCATCGCCTCCGCCCCGTGCGGGGGGCGCTTCGGCATGCCCCACCCCGAGACGTTCGAACGCGCGGAGCGCGCCGGTCTCGCGCTCTGGTGGACCGGCCGCGATGGCGCGGTGGTCGTGGGGCTCGGGCCGCGCCTCGCGGTCTACGGATGGGGGGCCGACGCTCCAGCGTGTCGCAAGCCTGCGCTGCACGCCGGCGGTGCGGAGGATCCGCTCGCGTCACTCCCCGCGGAAGACGGGGCGGCGCTTCTCGACGAAAGCGCGCTGCGCCTCGCGCGCGTCGCCAGTCGCGCGGAGCGGACGCCCGAGGGCTTCTTGTCGCGCGTACGCCTCGGGGAGGGGCAGCGCGAGGAGCTCGCGCACGCCGCGCCGTGTCGCTCGCACGGCGAGCGGGGCGTTGGCTGCGATGACGTCGGCGAAGGCGAGCGCGGTCGGAAGGACGTCGGGCGCCGCCACGACCCGGTTCACGAGGCCGACCTCGAGCGCGCGCTGCGCCGAGATGGGCTGGGCGGTGAGGAGCAGCTCGAACGCGTGCGCCCAGGGCAGCTGGCGCGGGAGCAGCACGGTCGCGTTGCCCGTGGGATAGAGGCCGAGCGCCACCTCCTCGAGCGCGAAGGTCGCATGCGGTGCCGCCACCCGGAGCTCCGAGGCGAGCAGGAGATCGAACCCCCCGGCGCGCGCGTGGCCGTTGACGGCGCAGACGAGGGGCGTCCCGAGGTCGAAGCCGGCGAGGAGGGCGGTGGAGACGCTTCGCAGGCCCTCCATCTCGTCCTCGGTCACACGCTCCCCGCGCGCGAAGCGCTGCGACGCGGGGATCGTGGTGCGCATGTCCATGCCCGAGCAGAACACGCGCTCGCCTGCTCCCGTCAGCACGGCGCAGCGGATCTCCGGCGTCCCGGCGATGCGACGCCACGCGTCCGCGAGCTCGCGGAGGGACGCGGGGTCGAGCGCGTTCGCGCGCTCGGGCCGGTCGAGCGTGACGAGCGCGACGCCGGGGTGGTCGGCGGGGAGTGCGAAGCGGACGGGCACGGCCCTGCGAGGCTAGCTGGTAGACTGCGCGCGTGCGCGAGTCCGACCGCGAACGCTGGCGGACGCTGCTCCCCGCCGAGCGCGTGACGTTTCCCCCGCACTTCGCGTGGGGCGTGGCCTCCTCCGCCTTCCAGGCCGAGGGCGGGGACGTGCCGAACGACTGGGTCGCCGCGGCGCGCGAGGGTCGCGTGCCCCCGAATCCAGGGAACGGCTTCTGGGAGCGCGCGGAAGAGGACCTCGGCCTCGTCGCGGGCCTCGGCCTTCGACACTACCGGCTGTCGGTGGAGTGGAGCCGGGTCGAGCCCGAGCGCGGGCGCTTCGACGAGCGTGCGCTCGACCGCTACCGGGCGATCTGCGACGCCGCGCGCGCGGCGGGCGTCACGCCGTGGGTGAACCTCTTCCACTTCACGCACCCCGCGTGGTTCGCCGAGCGCGGCGGGTTCCTCCAGCGCGCGAACCATGCGGACTTCCTCCGTTACGTCGAACACGTCGGCCGTGCCCTCGCCCCCCACGCGTCCCACTTCCACGTGTCGAACGAGTCGATGGTGTACGTGCTCGCGGGCTACCTGACGGGGCAGAACCCGCCGTTCGTGCGCGATCGGGAAGCCGCCTACGACATGACGGGCCACGTGCTGCGTCTGCACGCCGCGGCCTACGGCGCGCTGAAGGCGCTCGACCCGGCTCCATTCGTCGCGACGATCGAGGTGTACCTCGATCCGCGGCCGGTGGATGCGGCCGACCCCGCGCAGTGCGCCGCTGCGGAGCGCTTCGACCGCTGGTATCACGGGACCCTCTGGGGCGCGCTCGCGACGGGACGCATCGAGCTCCCGGGCCGCGCGCCCGAGGAGGTTCCGGGGCTCGCCGGCGCGCTCGACGCCTATGGCCTGAACTACTACTCCGCGACCGCGTTCGGAGCCGGCGGCGTCGGCTCCTTCGCCGACGCGCCCGACGCACCGGTCGACGCGATGCGGCGGTCGGTCTTCCCGCGTGGGCTGGAGGAAGGTCTCCTGCGCGTGAGGGCGGCGCTCCCGGGCGTGCCGCTCCTCGTGACCGAGAACGGCTGTCCGACCCGGGAAGAGGTCTTCCGGGTCCGCTATCTCGCCGCCCACCTCGGTGCGATCGCGCGCGCGCGCGCCCGCGGCGCGGCGGTGGGCGGGTACTTCCACTGGACCGCGGTCGACAACTACGAGTGGCACCAGGGTTTCGGCGATGCGCGGTTCGGGCTCATCGGCTTCGATCCCGCGACGCGGGCCCGCACGCCGAAGCAGTCCGCGATCTGGCTCCGGGACACGATTCGGCGCGGGGGCTTCGCTCCGTCGGACGTGCCGTGAGCCTCACGAGGAGTTTCCGATGATCGAAGGCCGCAGCGTGCGTCTGCGCCCGGTGGAACGCGAGGACCTGCCGCGCTTCGTGCGCTGGCTGGCCGATCCCGAGGTGCGTCGGCACATCGAGGCGCACCTCTCGTTCAGCCTCGCGCAGGAGGAGCGCTGGTACGAGGAGAGCATCGGCAAGGGCGACCTCCAGCCTCTCGCGATCGACGCGCGCCTCGACGGAGACTTCGTGCACGTGGGCTCGTGCGGGTTCCACGAGATCCGCTGGCGCGATCGCGTGGGTGTGGTGGGGCTGCTGATCGGCGAGCGCAGCATCTGGGGCCGCGGAGTCGGCACCGAGGCGCTGCGGACGCTCGTGCGGCACGGCTTCGACACGCTCAACCTGAACCGCATCTCGCTCCACGTCTTCGAGAACAACGTGCGCGCGATTCGGGTGTACGAGAAGCTGGGCTTCGTGCGCGAAGGCCGGCTCCGCCAGGACCACTATCGCGACGGACGCTACGTGGACGTCCTCGTGATGGGCCTCCTGCGCGAGGAATCGCGACCCGACGAAGCGTAGGCGCGCGGGTCTCCGCGGTCAGTGCAGGAGCGGCGGCGGGTCGACGTCGGTGCGCTCGAGCCGGAGCGCGACGTCCTTCGCGAACGGCGGAGCGGCCAGCGTGACGGCGCCGCCCGGCGTCGACACGGCCTGCTGCGCGACCTCCGAGCCGGCGTAGGCGTCGATCCAGCGCGCCCACCACTCGCCGGCGGGCAGGTCGGGGAACGTCACCGACGCCCCCAGCACGAGCGAGGGGTCGGAGCCGCCGACCGCCGGGAACCACTCGTGGCGTGCGTTCTTCATCCACGCGAGGGCGACGGTGCGGCCGCGCAGGGCGAGCACTCGCAGCCTGCGACCGGGGGCCGTCGCGGTCGCGGCGCCGACGACGAAGTCCTGCCGGTCGAACGCCACGCCTTCGACGAAGCGCGCGACGGCTCCGAAGTGGGGATACAGATCCTCGGGATCGACGACGTTGTCCCACCACCACGTCATGCCGGTGCCCGCGCTCCCCGAGAGCGCGCCGGCCCAGAGCCCGTCGTGGATCGCGATGGACCCCGGGTCGCGCTGGAGCGTCTCGACCGGCCCGCGCGTGTCCACGCCCATCTCGCTCACGAGCGTCGGCTTCCCCGGCCGTGCGCCGAGATCGACGAGGAACGGGATCGTCTCGGAGAAGGCGCTCGTGAGCGGGAAAACGGAGTAGAAATGCCATTGCACGAGGTCGATCTCCGGAAGGTCGTAGACGTCCTGCGCGCCGGTGAGCGAAGTGCTGGTCGTGACGAGCCGCCCGTAGGGATCGAGCGCGCGCAGCTCCGCCGCCATCTCGGCGTGCCAGTCGAGCACCGCCTGGTGGGCGGCAGGCTGGTCGGCGAGATCGACCTCGTTCCACAGCTCCCAGGCCATCAGGTTCGGCGCGGCGCCCCAGCGCGCCACCACGTAGCGCAGCCGGCGCTTGAACAGCGCGCGGGCCTCGGGGTCGGTGAAGAAGTCCTCCGGGCGCGCGAGCGGGCCGCCGTTCGCAGCGTTGTAGGGATTGTCGGCCCACTCGGAGTTCACGCCGGTCGAGAACGCGCCGTGGTTCTGGATCGAGAGCATGACCTGGAGGCCGTGACGGGCGGCGAGGTCGAGCACGTAGTCGAGCTGCCAGGCGCGGTCGAGGCGCGGGCCATAGTCGCCGAGCGAGCTCTCCAGGAGCGCGCCCCCTGCGCCGCGGCGCGTCCACTCGAGCGCGAAGGCCCAGCTCGGCATCCAGAGACGCACGAACGTGACGCCTTGCGCCGCGAGCTTGGCGAACCAGTCGTCGTAGGAGAACGTGCCGCGGCCGTCGTACCAGCAGACGTTCTCGCCGATCGCGAGCCAGGGCGTCCCGTCGTCGAAGCGCAGGTAGCGGGGGTCGTCCGCCGAGACGCGCAGCAGGCCGTGGCTCGTCGGCGCCGCCGGGGTGACCGCGAAGTCGCGCCAGGGCGTCCGGAACGTCCCCCGCAGCGTCGTCGCGGTCCAGCGCCACTGCCACGCCCCCTCCTGCGTGGGGGTGAACCGCACGCGCCAGTAGCGTCCGTTGCGCGGCGTGAGGTGCTCGAAGCCTCCCACCAGGGCGCGCGTGTAGTCGCGTGTGACGTAGCCCGGAAGGCGCAGCATGCTCCCGTCGGGTGCGCGGAACTCCCCCTCGACCTGGATCTGCGAGGGATCGAACGGGTTCGGAACGGTGGGGAACACGAAGCCCCAGGTCTCGAGGCGACCCCAGAGCGGGACGTTCGACGCCTCCTGGACGGCGAAGACGAGAGGGCCGGGGATGCAGCTGCCGAGGGCGAGCGTGAGGCAGCAGAGCAGCGTGACGCGCAGGCGTTTCATGCGGCCCGCAGTGTACCTCGTGGCGCTCGCGCTGGGCGCGCACGGCTGCACCCGCGACGACGACGGCGCGGCCTACGACCGCGAGGTGCGCGACCTCGGCGAGCGCATCGCGGCCGCGCCGGAGAACGCGGCGCTCGCGGAGCGGGTGAACGAGCGCCTCGCTCTCGCGCGGTCCGCGCCCGGGGAGCTGGCGGCTGGGATGCGCGAGCGCCTCGACGCGCTCCAGCTCGAGCCCCTCCGCGTCCCCGGGCTCTTCTACCGCACGCACGCATGGTCGGGCGCCGACCTGGAGCGCGTCGAGGTGTGGCTCGGAAGGCCGGTGGCGCTCGTCGAGACCGGCGAGGTCGACACGGTGGAGCGCAACGCGATGGCGGTCCGGGCGGCCGTGCGCGCCGCCGCCCACGGCGGCCGCCGCGTCGTGCTCTTCTCGGCGAGCAAGGGGAGCGCGGACGTGCAGGAAGCCCTTGCCGGCGATCCTTCGCTCGGCCGCGACGTCGTGCTGTGGGTGGACCTCGTCGGCCTGCTCGAGGGCACGCCGCTCACGGATCCCGGCACGTCGAGCGCCGAGCGCGCAGCGATCGGGCTGCCGGAGGACACCGCGGCCAGCATGTCGCGCGCGGCGCGTCGCACCGCGCCCGCCGCCGATCCCCGCCGGTTCCCGGCCGGAACGCGCGCCGTCCACGTGGCCGGCTTCCCCCTGCACGACACGATCTCGAAGGCCGCGCGTGCGGGCTTCGACCGGCTGCGGCCGCTCGGGCCGACCGACGGCTATCTGATGCTCGACAGCTTCCTGCGCGTGCCGGGACGGGTGCTGGTCGTCCCGGACGTCGACCACTACCTCGCGAACGGGGACGTCGAGCCCAGGGTCGTCGCGCTCCTCTCGGTGCTGCTCGACGAGCTCGCTCCCGGCCCAGGGTCCGACGAGCCGGCGCCGGGAGCCCGACCTCAGTAGTTCCGCATCGGCATCGCCGACCCCGCCGGATGAAGCTGGGCAGACGATCCGGATAGGATATGGCGTGGCGTCGGCACCGAGGTCGGCATTCGTCTTGGTGCCACGAGCCCGTTCAGTAGTTGGACCCGGAGCCCGACGAGCACCCCGCAATGTCGCCACGGGCCGCCAGGCCCCGGAGCACGCCTAGTAGACTTCGACGACGCGGGCTCCACGCCGACGCCACCCAACCGAGGAGGCGAGCAATGGAGGTTCTCTACCCGCGTTGTGCCGGACTCGACGTCCACAAGGACGTGGTCGTCGCTGCAGTGCGCTGCGTATCCGTGCCTCGGCATCAAGAAGTGCGCAGCTTCGCCACGACGACGAGCGGCCTGTTGGCTCTGTCGGAGTGGTTGGCGTCACACGGCTGCACGCACGTCGCCATGGAAGCCACGGGCATCTACTGGAAGCCCGTCTGGCACGTGCTCGAAGGCGACTTCGAGCTGGTGTTGGCCAACGCGCAGCATGTTCGGAACGTGCCCGGCCGCAAGACCGACGTCGGCGATGCGGCTTGGATCGCCGATCTCTTGGCACACGGGCTGATCCGCAGCAGCTTCGTCCCGCCCGCTCCGATCCAGGAGCTGCGCGATCTCACGCGAACCCGCAAGCAGCTCACCCGCGAGATCGCCCAGCACACGCTGCGCCTGCAGAAGATCCTCGAGGACGCCAACCTGAAGGTCGCGAGCGTGCTGTCCAACATCCTGGGCAAGAGCGGGCGCGCCATGCTCGAGGCGCTCGTCGCCGGCGAGACCGATCCCGAGCGTCTCGCCGATCTGGCGCAGGGGACGGCGCGCAAGAAGCGCGCGTCGCTCATCGAATCGCTGCGCGGACGCGTGACTGCGCACCATCGCGGTCTGCTTCGGCTTCATCTCCAGCTCGTGGATGCGCTCCAGGCGGCGCTTCGGGAGATCGATGCGTCGCTGGGAAAAGCCATGGCACCGATCCAGCAAGCGGTTCGTCGACTGACGACGATGCCAGGCATCAGTGACATCGCGGCGCACGTCATCGTCGCGGAGATCGGCCTCGACATGGAGCGCTTCCCGACTCCAGCGCATCTCATCTCCTGGGCCGGACTGTGCCCCCGTAGCGACGAGAGCGCCGGCAAGCGCCGCTCGACGCGCGTCCGCAAAGGCGCTCCGTGGCTCAAGACCACTCTCGTCACCGCTGCGTGGGCCGCCGTGCGCACCAAAGACACCTACCTCCGCGCCCAGTTCCTGCGCATCAAGGCCCGCCGAGGCGCCAAGAAGGCGATCCTGGCCGTCGCTGCCTCCATGCTCAACGCCTCCTACTTCATCCTTCGTGACCGCGTCGACTACCGCGATCTCGGCTCTCACCACTTCGATCGCTTCGATCGACGCAAGACCATCCGACGCCTCGTGCGCCGCCTCGAAGACCTCGGTTGCCAGGTGGAGATCACGGCCCATGCAGCCTGAAGCTTCCTAGTAGGCGAGGGTGGGGGCTCGAGAGGAGCGCAGCGGTGTGTAGGCGGGCGGCGCGTCGACGGCGAGTCGCGTACGCACCTCCGGCAGCGGGAGCGCGAGCAGCGCCTCCCAGTCCGCCGCGGGCAGCCACGCTGCGCGGCGTCCCCGCCGCCACGCCTCGAAGACGAGGCGCCGCGCACCCGGCAGCGCGCCGAGGCGGTACCACGCGATCGCGGCGATGAAGCCGACGCCGCGGTTCCGGGTCTGCGCATGCGTGAAGGCGAGCAGGCTGGCTTCGCCGAGCAGGTCGCGGCCGTAGCCCGTCACGACGTGCCAGAGATCGTGCATGTCGCGCAGACGCTCCATCACGAGCCGCTGCTCCTCGCTCACGGGCTCGGCCCTCCGGCGCGCCTCGAGACTGGCGGCCACGAGGCCATCGGCGGAGATCTGCTCCCGCGTCACGAAGTCCGCGTACGAGCGGCCGAGGCTCCCGGGCGGGAGCGCTTCGAGCGCCTCGCGCGCGCACAGGGTCTTGAGGAGGTCGCGCCGTTCCAGCAGGATGCGGGCGCCGGCGTCCGTCCTGCGAAACCGGCGGAACGTGCGGGCGGCCGTGTTCCCGGACAGGGCATCGACGATCCGGAAGACCTGCCCGGTGTCGTCCGGGTTGCGGAGGAGCGCCCGCATGGAGCGGGCGGCGTCGAGCGGGCGGATGCGGCGGCGGGGAGCGCGGGGCATCGGTGCCTCCTGGGCGCCGGGGATGGTGGCCGGCTTTACTTACAGTGCTGTAAGTACCAGGGAGGCATGAAGGCGTCAACCCAGGGTGGGAACCGGCAGGCGGCCGCACGGCGGAGGCGGAGGCGCCCCGCGGACGAGGCGCGGCGGGCGATCCTCGACGCCGCCGAGCGGCGTCTCCTCGACGTCGGACCGGACGCCGTGCGGCTCTCCGAGATCGCTGCGGACGTGGGCGTCTCGCACCCCGCGATCCTCCACCACTTCGGCAGCCGGGAAGGCCTCGTCGCAGCGGTGATCCAGCGTGCGCTGGCGTCGCTTCAACACGACCTGGTGTCGCGGCTCACGTCCGGCGACGTCGACGGCGCCGAGATCCTCGACCGGACGCTGCGCACCCTCGGCGACCAGGGTCAGGCGCGCCTCGTGGCGTGGCTCGCGCTCACCGGGCGGGCGGGCCGCCGGGCCGGGGAGGGCGGCCAGGTGATTCGCGCAGTGGCGGAGGCGGCCCACGCTCGGCGTCCGCGCGGCGCGGACTTCGAGGACACCCTCTTCACGATCGTCCTCGGCGGTGCGGCGCTCCTCGGCGACGCCATCGCGGGCCCCCAGATCCGCGCGAGCGGCGGCCTCGCCGACGACCGTCACGCGGCACGACGCTTCCGTGTGTGGCTCGCGCGCCTTCTCACCGAGCATCTCGGCGCTCCACCCCCGCCCGCGGTCGAAGCCCGTCCCGCGCGCGCGCCGCGGCGCCGCCCGGGCGCCTGATCCCATGTTCCGCCACGCGGAGTTCATCTGGAGCGAGCGTCAGGCGGTGGAGCCCGCCGGGCTCTTCCGGGTGTTCCTCGGCGGCCCCGCGCGGCGCGAGGAGGGCGGGAACCGGTTCTTCCTGTTCCGCCGGCGCTTCCAGCTCGAGGGCGAACCGCAGGGCGGGGAGCTCGATCTCTTCGTGGACGGCCGGTACCAGCTGTTCGTGAACGGAGTCCGCGTGGGCCGCGGACCCGCACGCGCCGATCCACATCACGCGCGCTTCGACCGCCACGACGTGGGACCCTTCTTGCGCCCGGGCGCGAACGCGGTTGCGGTGCTGGCGCACGTGTACGGCGTGGACACCGCGTGGTACGAGGCGGCGCGGGGCGGATGGCAGCCGGTCTTCGGCGACGGCGCGCTCTGGTGCGAGGCCCGGCTCGCGACGTCGAAGGGTCTCGTCGAGATCTCGTCCGACACCGAATGGCGTTGCATCGAATCCGCCGCATGGCAGCGCGATACTCCCCGCGTGAACTTCGGCCTCGGCTTCGTCGAGGTGCACGACGCGCGGGCGCTGCCGCCCGAGTGGGCCACTCCGGACTTCGATGACGCGGGGTGGGACCGCGCGCGCGCGCTGGTGGTGGGCGGGGGCGCGCCCGACACGCCGTTCGGAGGGCAGCGCGTGACGCCATTCCCCGCGCTCCTGAGGCGCGAGATCCCGTTCCTGCGCGAAACGCCGTGCGCGCCGCAGCGCGTGGCGCACGCGTTCGGCGTGGCGCCGCGCCCGGAGCTCCCGGTCGATCGCCGGCTCTACGAGGAGGCGCGTCTCCCCCTCCCGGACGGCGCGATCGAGCGGAGCGGGGCGCTCCTCGCGCCGGACGGTCCCGGCACGCGGGTCCGGACGCAGCCGGGCTGCGACGTGGGCCTGCTCCTCGACTTCGGCCGCATCCACGCGGGCCACCCCTTCCTCGAGCTCGAGGCCCGGGGCGGCGAGGTGCTCGACGTGGCGTTCGCCGAGGGCGTCCCCGGTGAATGGGACGGCGCCGCGAACGACGCGCTCCGCCTCGACCGGACGCGCGGGCACGGCGCGCACGTCTTCCGCTACGTCGCGCGTCCCGGCCGCCAGCGCTTCGAGCGCTTCGAGTGGGGCGCGGTCCGGTGGCTCCAGGTCACCGTCCGCGACGCGCCCGACGGGCTGACGCTCCACCATGTCGGGTCGACGTACACGCGGCATCCCGTCGAGGAGCGCGGCCGGTTCGAGTGCTCCGATCCGCTGCTCACCCGCCTGTGGGAGACCGGCCGTTACACGCTCCTCCAGTGCATGCACGACGGGTGGGAGGACTGTCCGTCGCGGGAGCAGCGGCAGTGGCTCGGCGACGCCACGGTGGAGCTGCTGGTGGCGCAGGCCGCCTTCGGTCCGAGCGCGAACGCGCTGAACCGCCAGTTCCTCCGCCACGCCGCGGAGAGCCAGCGGGGCGACGGCCTGACCCAGATGTTCGCCCCCGGCGACCACCGCACGAACGCGATCCTGATCCCCGACTGGACCCTGCAATGGATCCTGAACGCCGAGCTGCACTGGCGGTACACCGGCGACCTCGAGACGATCGAGGAGATCCTTCCGTCGATCGAGCGCGCGCTCGCGTGGTTCGAGCGCCACCGCGGGCCGAACGGCCTCCTCGCCCAGCTCCCGCACTGGCACTTCATCGACTGGGCCGCGGTCGGCCGCCGCGGCGAGGCCGCCACCGTGAACGCGCTGCTGGGCGGGGCGCTACGCGCTGCGGCGCGCCTCGCGCGTGCGCTCGAGTCGGAGCGCGCAGCCCGGCGCTACGACGCGCGGGCCGACGAGCTCGGACGTGCGCTGGCCGCGCGGCACTGGGACGCGCGCCGGGGCGTGTACGTCGACGAGGTGGATCCCGCGACGGGAGCGCAAGACCCGCGCGTGTCGCAGCACGCGAACGCCGCGCTCGTGCTCTTCGACCTCGCCCCGCGCGAGCGCTGGGCGGCGATGCTGGATTTCGTCATGGATCCCGCGCGCGGAGTCTTCACCGCGGCGCCGCCGATCGTGCCGACCGGCGGCCCCTTCGATCCCGAGCGCAACGTGGTGCTGGCGAACACCTTCTTCAGCCACTTCGTGTACCGCGCGCTCGCGCGCGCGGGGCGCTTCGAGCGCGCCCTGGCGGACATGCGGTCGCGCTATGGGGACATGCTCGCCCGCGGCGCGACGACGCTCTGGGAGAGCTTCGATCCCACCGCGAGCCTGTGTCACGGGTTCTCCGCCACGCCGGTCTACCAGCTCTCGACCGAGGTGCTCGGCGTGCTGCCGCTCGCGGCCGGCTTCCGTCGCTTCCGGGTGTCACCTCGGCCCGCGGACCTGACGTTCGCACGCGGGGTCTTCCCGACCGTGCTGGGCGACGTGGAGGTGGCGTGGGAGCGCGCGGACGGCGGGCTCACCGTCGACCTCGCGGTGCCGAAGGGGGCCCAGGCCGAGCTCGAGCCGCCTCCGGGCTTCGACCGCGGGCGCACCCCGCGGCGCGTCGGTCCCGGACGCCACGCCCTTCGCTTCGAACGCGCGTCCCGCGGCTGAGCGCGGAAGCGCGGGATCCCGAGGAGGGACGTCAGGTACGCGCGCGCGAACGGACGGGCGGCCTCGCTGCGCTCCTCCTCCGGGAGCTCGAGGTCTCGCGGCGCACCCGTCGCGGGCGCGGTCACGCCCCGGTGCCGCCCGAGCCGGGCGGCGAGAGGTCGGCCACGAGGCCCATCTGCCGCAGGCGATCGGCCATCACGAGGATGATCGTGCGGCGGATGTCGGCGAAGTAGCGGTCGAGGTCGATCCCGCCGGGATCCACGAGACTGCGGAGCGCGGTGCCCTGCGTGAGGGCGAGGATCGTGTGCGCGAGGAGCTCGGCGTCGGGCACGGGGCGCCCCGCGGAGTCGTTGATGCCGGCGACCATCGCGTCGATCGCGCGGTCGAAGATCTTCTGGATCGCCTGACGCGTATCGGGGTCGTCCTCGCTGCGCTCGAGCAGCACCGAGAGCAGCATGCGCATGTGACGGGGGCGTCGGGTGAGGATGTCCCGCATGCCGCTGAGCATGCGCTCCAGACGCTCCATCGGACGGCCGGTCTGATAGACGGTGCTCTGCACCTCCTCGATCCACTCGGCCGAGACCCGGTCGAGCGCGGCGGCGAGGAGCCCTTCCTTGCTCCCGAAGTGCCAGTACAGCGCGGTCTTCACGATGCCGGCCTTCCGGCAGAGCGCGTCGACGCTGGTGGCCGAGTACCCCCGCTCGGCGATGAGCTCCACGGCCGCATCGAGGATGCGTTCGCGGCTCTGGGCGCCCTGGGCGCTGCGGGCGGACGCGGCAACAGGCTTCGAGGGGTCCTGGATCGACATCGGCTTCCTCTCCGTACCATTCGGTACAGTTCACCCTGCGCGCTTCCCGTCGAGGCGCCGCGGGCTGGCTCCCACGATCGAACGTCCCGATCGGTCCGGGCGGGGTCGCCTGCGAGCGCTCCCCCGGCAGGGAGCCCGCAGGACTCGCGCCCGTCCATCATACGCCCTGGCGCGAAGCGTGCGAGGGAGAGAAAACTCCCTCCGTCGGGGGACGACGGAACGGGACGTCCGCTGTGTCAGAGCAGTCCGGCCCCCGTCGCCGCGCGCGTGCTCCGATCCGTCCGGTACGCCTCGATCACGTTCTGGGCGATCTGGGACAGGTGCACCTCGTCGGCGCCGTCGACGAGCCGCGCCGAGCGCGCGTGGCGGAGCATGCTCTCGAGGTGGGTGTCCGTGGAGTACCCGAGCGCGCCGTGCACCTGGATCGCGCGGTCGATGATCCGCCAGAGCATGTTCGCGACGTGGTACTTCGTCATCGAGACCTCCTGCCGGAAGGGCAGGCCGTTCTCGATCAGATAGGCCGCGTGCACGGTCATCAGCTTCGCCTGGTAGAGCTCGAGCGCCGACTCCGAGAGCTTCCACTGGATGCCCTGCTTGTCTGCGAGCACGCCGCCGTGGAGCTTCCGCTCGAGCGCGCGCTTCGTCATGGCCTCGAGCGCGATCTCCGCGTTCCCGATCCAACGCATGCAGTGCGCGAGGCGCGCGGGACCGAGCCGCGTCTGGCCGAGCCGGTGGCCCTGACCGCGGCCGCCGAGGATCGCGGAGTCGGGGACGACGCAGTTCTCGATGCGGATCTCGCAGTGGTTGCCGCGGCCCGCCATGGTCTCGATGTCGCGCACGATCTTCCAGCCGGGATTGCCGGTCTCAACGATGAACGCGCTGTTGCGCGCCTGCGCCGGGGAAGCATCCGGATCGGTGCGCGCGATGACGATCGCGAACCGTGCGCCATGCGCGCCCGAGATGAACCACTTGTGTCCGTTCAGCACCCAGTTCGGACCGTCCTGCACGCCGAAGGTCTGGATGCCCGTGGGATCCGAGCCTGCGACCTCGGGCTCGGTCATCGCGAAGCACGAGCGGCACTCGCCGTCGACGAGCGGCCGCAGGTACTTCTCCTGCTGCTCGGGCGTCCCGTAGTGCAGCAGGGTGTGCATGTTGCCCTCGTCCGGCGCCTGACAATTGAGGACGTAGGCCCCGAACTGGCTCCGCCCGCACTCCGCCGACACGAAGGCCATCGCGAGGTGCCCGAGGCCCATGCCGCCCCACTTGCGCGGCATGTGGGGCGCCCAGAGGCCCGCGGCCCTGGCCTTCTCGCGCAGCTCCTGGAGGGCGGGGCGCCACGCGGCGAGGTCCTTGCCGGTGCGCAGCCGCTCTTCCGTGGGGCGGACCTCCTGATCGAGGAACGCTCGGATGCGATCGCGCACTTCGGTGACGTCGGGCGGAAGCGTGAAGTCGATGGCCACGGAAGCTCTCCTCGTCGTGTTCGGCGACCCGCGCTCGCAGTCTACTCCAGGGGCCGCAGGGCCGGGGCCGCTAGACTGCGGCGCCCATGCCCGACGACCGCCTGCTGACGCGTCCGTTCCTGCTGTGTGCGGCGGCCAACTTCCTCCAGGCGCTCTGCTTCAACCTCTACCTCCACCTGCCGGGCTTCCTGCACGGCCTCGGCGCCGACGAGGTGACGATCGGCCTGCTCTCCGGCCTGACCGCCGTGGCGGCGATCGCCGCGCGCCCACCCGTCGGGCGAGCCATGGACGCGCGCGGGCGGCGCGGCGTGATCCTCGTCGGGGGCGTGATCAACACGGTGGTGTGTGGGCTCTACGTCGGCGTTCACAGCATCGGTCCATCGCTCGTGTTCGTCCGGATCTTCCACGGGCTCGCCGAAGCGATGCTCTTCTCCGCGCTCTTCGTGCTCGCAGCGGACTACATCCCCGCGTCGCGTCGCACCGAGGGCATCGCTCTCTACGGGGTGTCGGGCATCCTGCCGATCTCCCTGGGCGGCCTCCTCGGCGACGCGATCCTCGCTCGCGGCAGCTACGCAATGCTCTTCGCGACCTCGTCGACGCTCGCGTTCCTGTCGCTGCTCCTCTCCCTGCCGCTGCGGGACCGGCCGCGGCCGCCGCATCAGGACGACGTCCCGTCGCGCGGCTTCGTGGCTGCTGCGGCCCAGCGCGACCTCGTGCCCCTGTGGTTCGTCGGTACCATCTTCGCGACGGCCCTGTCCGCCGTCTTCACCTTCGTGACGACGTTCGTGATCGAGACGGGGATCGGGTCGGTCGGGCTCTTCTTCTCCTTCTACTCCGGCGCGGCGGTGGTGCTGCGGCTCTGCTTCGGGTGGCTGCCGGAGCGGGTCGGTCCGAAGGCCGTGCTCTTTCCCGCGCTCGCCTGCCTCGCGGCCGGGCTCGTCGCGCTCGCCCTCGCGACGAGCGGCCGCGAGGTGGCGGTGGCGGGCGTCCTCTGCGGCCTGGGCCACGGCTTCACCTTCCCGATCCTGTCGGGGCTCGTCGTCTCGCGCGCACGCGAGTCGGAACGCGGCGCCGCGCTCGGGCTCTTCACGGCCCTGTTCGACGTCGGCGTGCTGATCGGCGGGCCCGCGTTCGGCGCGGTGATCGAAGCCGCCGGCTACCCCGCGGCCTACGCGAGCGCCGCGGCCGTGGTGGCGATCGGAGCCACGAGCTTCGCCTTCTGGGACCGAGGGGTCGCCCGTCGCGGCCCGGCGCGTGTAGAATCGCCTCCGCCTTGACTCCCGGATCAACGGAGGACGCATGTCGAACGGCTACCGCTTTCCCGTCGACCGCACGGGCATCCTGCTCTTCGCGAGCGCGCTCGGCGAGACGAACCCGATCTACTGGGACGAGGAGTACGCGAAGAAGACTCCCCTCGGTGGCGTGATCGCGCCGCCCACCTTCGCGGTGTCGGCCGCGCACTGGGACGGAAACTACGCGCTCCGCGGCGTGCGCAAGATCCCCGCGCCGCCGCCGAAGCCGGTCGAGCCCGCGTCCGCCGCTGCGAAGGGCGGCGGCGCGTCCGCCGGCGGAGGGGGCGGGGGGCTGAACCTCGCGCGCGTCCTCCACGGCGAGCAGCGCTTCGAGTATCACAAGCCGCTCCTCGCCGGCATGCAGCTCACCGTCACCCAACGCCCCGGGAACACGTGGACCAAGGAGGGGAAGAAGGGCGGCGTGATGCGCTTCTCCGAGGCGATCTCCGAGTACCGCGACGAGAAGGGCGAGCTCGTGGTGACGGCCACCAGCGTCGGGATCGTCACGGAAAAGGCGGTGCAGTGATGCTCGATTCGAATCCGAAGCTCAAGCTCTCGCAGGTCGCCGTCGGAACGGAGCACGAGGCGAAGGTGGTCGAGAACCTCACGCGGACGCAGATCGTCCAGTACGCGGCGGGGTCCGGGGACTTCAACCCCATCCACCACGACGAAATGTTCGCGACCAAGGCGGCCGGCTACCCCTCGGTCTTCGCACACGGCATGCTGACCATGGGGCTCACCGGGAAGATGCTCACCGACTGGCTCGGCGACGGCGTCCTCGAGCGCTTCGGCGTGCGCTTCGTGAAGCAGGTCTTCCCGGGAGACACCCTGACGGCGAAGGGTGTGGTGCGCGCGGTGGCCGAGCGTGGCGACCACGGCGTCGTCGAGATCGATCTCGTCACGACGAACCAGCGCGGTGAGCCCGTGGTCACCGGCAGCGCGACCGCCGCGCTGCCGCGCTAGCGCTCGGGGGAGGCCGGGTGGCCAAGCTGCGCGAGCTCGTCGACGACCTCGAGAAGCGCCGAGCGGAAGCGCTCACGATGGGCGGCCCGGAGCGGGTCGCGAAGCAGCACGCGCGCGGCAAGCTGAACGCGCGCGAGCGCATCGATCTGCTGTTCGACCCCGGCACGTTCGAGGAGCTCGGGATCCTCGGCAAGCAGCCCGGGGTGCGCTCGCCTGCCGACGCGGTGGTGACGGGGTTCGGCAAGATCGAAGGACGCCTCGCGGGCGTCGCCTCCTACGACTTCACCGTCCTCGGAGGCTCGATGGGCCCGACCGGCGAGGTGAAGGCCGCGCGCCTCCGGGAGCTCTGTCTCCGCCACCGCATGCCGATCGTCTGGCTCGTGGACTCGGGCGGCGCGCGCATCACGGGCGGCGGCAACGCGCTCGGCGGGGGCGACGGCAGTGACGAGAACGGCGCGTCGGTCTTCGCCGACACCGGGTACCTCTTTCGCGAGCAGGTGATCCTTTCCGGTGTCGTTCCGCAGGTGGCGGCCATGGTCGGACCGGGCGCGGCGGGCACGGCCTACATCCCGGGCCTCGCAGACTTCGTGCCCATGGTGAAGGGGAACTCGAGCATGGCGCTCGGGGGGCCCTACCTCGTGAAGGCCGCGGTCGGCGAGGACGTGACCGAGGAGGACCTCGGCGGCTCGAAGGTGCACTGCGAGCTCTCCGGCGTCGGAGACCTCGAGGTGCCGGACGATCCGGCGTGCATGGCCGCGATCCGGAAGTACCTCTCGTTCCTGCCGAGCCACTGCGAGGAGCGCGCCCCGATCGTGGCGACGAGCGACCCGATCGACCGCGCCGACGAGGAGATCCTCGACCTGGTTCCGGACAACCCGCGCCGCGCGTACGACATGCGCAAGCTCGTGAAGCTGCTCGCCGACGACGGCGACGTCTTCGAGCTGAAGCCGCGCTGGGCGCGCAACCTCGTCACGGCGCTCGTGCGCGTCGGCGGCCGGCCGGTCGGCGTGATCGCGAACAACCCGATGTTCCTGGGCGGCGTCCTTGACGTCGACAGCGCGGACAAGGCGGCGAAGTTCGTCCAGATCTGCGACGCGTTCGGGATCGCGCTGCTCTTCCTCCAGGACACCCCGGGCTTCGTGATCGGCTCGAAGGTCGAGCGCGCCGGCATCATCCGGCACGGCGCGAAGATGCTGCACTACGTGTCGTCGGCGACGGTGCCCAAGATCTGCGTGCTCGTGCGCAAGGCGTACGGCGCCGGCTACTACGCGATGAACGGCCGGGCCTACGAGCCCGACGCGATCGTGGCGTGGCCCACCGCGGAGATCGCCGTGATGGGGCCGGAGGGCATGGTCTCGATCTTTGCGCAGAAGCAGCTGCGCGAGCTCCCCGACGATGCGGCGCGTCGCACGTTCATCGACGGCGCGGCCGAGCGCATCCGGCGCGGCATCAATCCCTACGTGCCCGCGATCCGCGCGATGATCGACGACGTCATCGACCCGCGGCAGACGCGCGGGGTGGTGGCTCGCGCGCTCGAGCGGTGCGCGAACAAGCGCGTCGAGCGGCCCTGGCGGAAGCGGGGCATCGTCCCGGTGTGACGCGGGCGCGCGGGCCGCTTCCGGGCCCGTGGCGCGCGGCGTGGGCCGCCGGCCTCGCGGGCCTCGCGCTCGCGTGCGGCACGCCGGCGTGGCGCGGCCCCGATCGGGCGGGCGCCGTGCCGGGCGACGTCGCCGGCAGCCGCCTCGACGAGGCGACCCCGTTCCTCTGGCCCCATGACGGAGAGCTGACGCTCTTCTGGTGTCGGTGGCGGACCGAGCTTCCCATCCCCGTCTCGCTGCCCGACGACGCGACTGCCGAAGAGGGCCGCGCGCTCGAAGCGGCGCTGCGTGCCTGGGAGGGCGCTGGCCTCGGCCTGCGCTTCGTGGCGCCGCCGCGCGGCGCGGCGGCCTCGGTGGCGGTGTCGTGGGAGGATGCCGCTCCGGCAGAAGCGCCGGACGCCGGCGCCACCACGACGGCAGACTGCCGCGTGCGCCCCGAAGCGGAGGAGCCGGGGGGCGCGCTGGCTGCGGAGCTCGTGCACGCGCGCGTGCGCATCGTCCGCCGTGCGCCGCCGGATCCGCGCGGGCACGACCGGGCGCTCACGAGCGCGGAGCTCGCCGGCGTGGCGCTCCACGAGCTGGGTCACGCGCTCGGCGTCTCGGGTCATCTGACGCGCGACAGCGTCATGGTGCGGGAGCGCGACGCGATCGTGCGTCTCGGCAGGCGTGCGCTCGCGGGCGAGCCGCTCGACGAGCCCACCTTCCGCGCGCTCTACGCGCTCCCGTCGGGGTTCGTGCGCCTGCGCGCGTCCGTGTCACCCTTCCGGACGGAGCCCGCGGACCGCCTCGCCCGGCTCGCGGCGGCGCGCGGGCTGGCAGGCCCGTTCGCACGCGTCGGGGACGACGTGGCGCGCGTCTTCTGGGTGGCGGCAGGGGACGTGGAGCTCGGTGTGCAGGCCCCGGATCCCGCGCGGCTCGCGAGGCAGCCGGATCGGCTCGCCCTGGTGACCGAGGCAGCCGCCCGGCGCGCGCTCGACGCCGCCCAGCCGGCAGGCGAGCCGTCGGCTCCGCGCTAGCTGCCAGCGCGCGCTACGCCGGCTTCAGCTTCGGATCGAGCTGCTTGGCGCGCGCGAATGCGCGGTCCGCGCCGTCCTTCTCGTCGAGCGCCCGGAGCACGACCCCGAGCCGGTAGTGGGCCACGGCGTCCTTCGGCGCCAGCTTCACCGCGGCCTCGAGGTGCTCGCGCGCGGGCTTCGGTTCCGACTTCCCCTGCTTGTAGAGCGCCCAGCCGAGCGCGCTGCGGTATGCGGCCTCGTCGGGCCAGAGCTCGACGGCGGGCGCCAGGAACTGCAGCGCCTCCTTGAACGCACCCTTCCGCGCGAGGATGTCGCCCTTGCGATAGAGGGTCTCCGCCTGCGCGAGCCGCTCGGCCTCGCCGTCGTCCGCAGCGGAGGCGCCCTGGTCGTAGTCGCGGCGAGCGCCCGGGTCGGAGAGGACGCCGTAGGCCTTCGCGATGCGCGCGAAGAGCTCGTTCGCGGTACCGCGCAGATCGTCGAGCCCGCTGCGCTGGAGGGCGTCGGGATGGAGCCGCTTCGCGGCGGCGAAGTAGGCCCGCTTCACGTCCGCCGGGCTCGCGTTCCGCGCGATGCCGAGCAGCGCGTAGTGATCGAGATCGGGCTGGCCGTGCTTCTCCGCGATCTCTCGCGCGATCGCTCTGGCGTCGGCCGACAGCGCGACCGGGGCGGCCTTCGCCGAGGCGGCGACGGCAGCGCCCGCGTCATGGAGGGGCGCGCCGCCGACGATGACCTCGATGTCGAAGTCGTCCCCGGTCGCCGGTTCGTCGGGCGGCTCCGCGGCGGAGCGCGCATCGGTTCCGTCGCCATCCTCGGGATACGTGAGCTCTCCGGTCGCGTCGAGCACCCACGCCGCGGCGAGCGCGCCGGGCGCGCCGGCGCGCCGCAGCGCCTCGCCGAGCGTGCAGGTTCCGTCGAGCGCCTCGACCAGCTTCGCGACTCCCGCCGCTGCGCGCAGACGGGCGCCGATCGGCTCGCGGTCGCTCGCGATGCGCGCGACGCGGCCGAGGCGCTCGCCGAGCGCCGTGAGGACGCGGTCCGTGCTCCAGTGCGCCTCGATGCCGTCCTGCACGAGGACGCGGGGGTCGAGACGGAACGCCTGCGCGTCGGCGGGCGGCAGATCGGCCGGGTCGAGCTTCCATTCGCCGTTGGGCCAGCCGAAGCACTCGAGGATCCGCCTGCGGAGCTGGTCCTTGAGCGCGACGAAGAGACCCTTCGGATCGAGGAGCTTCAGGTCGAGGAGCGCCTTGCCCTCCTTGCACGACTTGAGCTGCACGTATCCGACGACCTTCGAGTAGTCCTCGCGCGTGAGCTTCCCGGCGTCGAGGAGCTGCACGCCGAGCGTCTCGCTCGCGAGGTTCGACTCGGCGAGGATCGGAGTCCCGTCGCGGAACAGGATGCGCTTCGTCACCCGCTCGCGCGCGAGCGAGAGCGCGCCGCTGTAGCGCGCGTCGTGAAGCTCGATGAGCAGCGACGCCAGCGGGGTCTCTTCGAGCCGTCCGCTCTGCGGAAGCGCGGTCATGTCGGATCCTCGGAGGCGACGGGTCGCGCCCGTCCCCCGGCTCAGAGGTAGCGGCGCTGCGCCTGCGCGATCTGGAACGCCGACGCGATCGCCAGCGGGAGGTCCTTCCGCACGACGAGGTGGGAGCCCTCGAGCTCGCCGACGACGCGCTCAGAGAGCGGAGACACGCCCGCGAGGACGGGCTCCGCGCCCCACGCCTCGATCGCGTCGAGCACGTTCTCGAGCGCCAGGGCGCCGAAGCCCTCGTCGATGAGCGTGCCGGTGAGGTCGAGCACCACCACGGAGACCTCGCGCGCCGCCGGATCTCGGCCGATCAGGTCGATCGCGCGCAGGCACTCCTCGCTGCCCGAGAAGGGGAGCACCATCACGGGGCCCCAGACGTGCACGGCCGGCGAGTCGGGATCGAAGCTCGCGCTCTCGTCGTCTGGGGTGGGGCTCGCGATCTCGCGCTCGATGCAGCGCCGGAGCTCGGCGAACGGGAGGGAGGCGACGAGCGCTCGTCCCTGCGCGGAGTCGCTCCACGTCTGCGCCTCGCGCGCGACGAACGCGCAGTGGACTTCGCCGCGCGTCGCGCAGGCGGTCTCCACCACCATCAGGTCCGCCTCGTGGATCCCCGACAGCCACCCCGAGGTGTAGCCCGCGCTCAGGAAGCACGAGGACGCGTCGCTCTCGCCCAGGATGGAGCTTCGCGCGGCGGCTTCATGCCGCTCGGGCCACGTGCCGCGCAGCTCGATCGCCCCGCGCGGTGCGCCCACGTCGCGGCCCTCGAGCCGGATCGCGAGCAGCGGAGAGCTCGGGAGGGCGGCGCCGGCGAGGCGCGCGCCCTCGAGGAAGCCCGCGCGCAGGACGCGCGTGCCGTCGCGCAGGCCGTGCAGGAAGCCGAGCTGGAGGAGGGTCGCCGCGGCGCCGTCGCGCCCGAGGCGCTCCTCGAACTCGGCGTGCAGCGCGGCGAGGAGCCGCGCGTCGGTCAGGAGACGCGGCTCGCGCGAGAGCTCGTCGTGGGGATCCACGAGCAGCGGGTATGCCGCGTCGTTGCCCACCAGTCGCCCAGAGCCGCGCGTCACGATTCTCCTCCCCTCGCTTGCGATGCCACCTTCACCCCTCGATGAACGCGTAGATGTCGAACTTCTGGTTCTGCTGGATGAACCTCTCGCCCTCGCGCTCGAGGACGTGAATGAACGCCTTCACGCACGCGGGGTCGAACTGCGTGCCCGAGTACTTGTGGACCTCCGCGATCACGACCTCGAGCGGGAGTCCCTTCCGGTACGGGCGGTCGCTGGTCATCGCCTCGACCGTGTCCGCGACGAGGATGATGCGGGAGGGCAGGGGGATCTGATCGCCCCGCAATTGGTTCGGGTAGCCGCGCTCGGAGCCGTCGAACCACTCGTGGTGGTGGCGGACGCAGGAGACGACATCGGAGAGGAACGAGACGGGCTCGAGGATCTTCGCGCCGATCTCGGGGTGCTTCTTGATCTCGGCGTACTCGTCGGGTGTGAGCCGGTCGGGCTTGGTGATCACCGCATCGCGGACGCCGATCTTGCCGACGTCGTGCAGGAGGCCCGCGATGTAGACGCGCTCGATGAACTCCTTCGGAAACTCCATCGCGCGCGCGATCTTCGACGCGTACACGCCCACGCGTTCCGAGTGGCCGCGCGTGTAGGCGTCCTTCGCGTCGACGGCCTCGGCCAGCGCGCGGATGGTCTGCACGTACGCGGTTCGGAGCTCGTGGTGCTTCTCCGCGACCTGCTTCGTGCGCTCGCGCACCTTCTGCTCGAGGTTGCGGTTCATGTCCTGGAGCTTGAAGTTCTGCTCCCGCGTCACCTGGTTGAGGCGCTTGATCTCCTGCTTCAGGTCGTAGTGATCGAAGGCCTGCCGCAGGGTGGCCTTCAGCTCCTCGTCGTTCCACGGCTTCGTGATCAGGCGGAAGATCTCGCCGCGGTTGATCGCCTCCACCGCGACGTTCATCTCGGTGTACCCGGTGAGCATCATCCGGACGACGTCGGAGTGGCGCTCGCGCACCTCGGAGAGGAGGTCCACGCCGCTCATCTCGGGCATCCGCTGGTCGGTGACGACGACCTGGGCCGGGGTGCGCTCCAGGAGCTCGAGGGCCTCCTGCGCGCGCGACGCGCAGACCACCTTCATGGGCTCGTGCCGGAGAAGGCGCTGGACGGCCTTCAGGATGTTCAGCTCGTCGTCGACGAACAGGACGGTGTGGTCGCTCATCTGCCCCCCGGTCGGCTCGCGGCACAGCTTCCGCTCTCCTTCCCTATCAAGCTCCGTGCCAGGTCCGGTGCTCTAGAAACTCCCGTGATTCCAGTTGGTTGGAGTGATGCGAGGAGGCTGCGCCGCGTTCCGCAGGTCCCGCGCGCGGGACCCTGGGCGCAGCGCGTGCGCGGCCGGCCGGCAGCTTTCCGCACCGCTGCGTACGGACCGCGCATCCAAGGACCGGCAGGCGTCACGAGAAGGGGGGACCCGCCCACGGAAAGCCCGGCGGGGAGGGAGCCATGCACGCAGGAGCAGGCAGGACGGGGGCGACGGCGTCCCGGAATCGGGAAGTCCCGCCTCCGGGATCGCGAAATTTTTCCGCCACCAATGGGCCCGAGCCGCCCACTTCCTCTACGTGACCCACGTCTGCGCCTGGTGCCACGACGAGATCGCCGCACGCCCCCCGGACCCCGTGGGTGGGGCGCAGGGGCGGCACGTGCACCGCCGCGCGGCCGGGCGCGTGAGTCACGGCATCTGCCCGCGCTGCCTCGATGCGCAGCTCGCCTCGATGCCGGCCGCCAGGACGCTGGCCCCGCTCCGGGGCCTCGCGGCCGGTCTCGACGCACGGGCCGCAGCGCTCGCCTAGCAGGCTCGCGTGGCCCGCCGGATCAGCCCGGCCCGCGCCCCTTGGCACCCGCCAGACCGAGACGTTCCCGCTCGTAGCGACCCGTCTGCACGGTGTCGCACCACTCGCGGTGCTCGAGGTACCAGCGGACCGTGGCGCGCAGCCCGCGCGGGAAGTCGAAGGCGGGCCGCCATCCGATCTCGCGCATGAGCTTCGAAGCATCGATCGCATAGCGGCGATCGTGCCCCGGGCGATCGGCGACGAATTGCTTCAGGTCCGCGTAGCGCGCGAGGCCTTTCGCAGAAAGGGCGGGATTCGTGGCCGCGGGCAGCTCGCGCTCGAGCTCCTCGCACAGCCGGTCGACCAGCTCGAGGTTCGTGCGCTCGTTGCCGCCGCCCACGTTGTACCTCTCGCCGGGGCGCCCGCGCTCGAGGATCGCGAGCAGCGCGGAGCAGTGATCCTCGACGTAGAGCCAGTCGCGCACGTTCTGCCCGTCGCCGTAGATCGGAAGCGGCTTGCCCTCGATCGCATTGAGCAGCGTGAGCGGGATCAACTTCTCGGGGAACTGGAACGGCCCGTAGTTGTTCGAGCAGTTCGTGAGCAGCGTCGGCAGGCCGTAGGTCTCGTGGTAGGCCTGCACGAGGTGATCGGCGCCGGCCTTCGTGGCCGAGTAGGGCGAGTTGGGCGAGTAGGGCGTCGTCTCCCGGAAGGCGCCCTCCGGCCCGAGGGACCCGTAGACCTCGTCGGTCGAGACGTGCAGGAAGCGGAACGCGCTGCGCTCCACGGGCTCGAGCCGGGCGACGTGGCGGCGCGACGTCTCGAGCAGCTCGAACGCGCCGACCACGTTCGTCTGTACGAACGCACGCGGGCCGTCGATCGAGCGGTCGACGTGGCTCTCCGCGGCGAAGTTCACGATCCAGCGCGGGGGGTGCTCGCGAAAGATCGCGTCCATCGCCGCACCGTCGGCGATGTCGGCGCGCACGAAGTGGAAGCGCGGATCTCGCGACACCTCTTCGAGGCTCGCGAAGTTGCCCGCATAGGTGAGCTTGTCGACGACGACGATCCGCGCGTTCCCACGCGCCAGCGCCATCCGGACGAAGTTGGACCCGATGAAGCCGGCGCCGCCCGTGACGATCCCGATCTCCATGCCGCTCCTTCGGACCCGCACGGCCCCGAGAGGGATTCTAGCCCGGCGGCTCGGAGCGCGGGCCGGCAGCGTCTGGGCCAGGGCAGACGCAACGGACTGCGCGTGCGGGAGGCTTGCGCCATACTCGCGCCGCCCGAGTCCCCATCGTCTAGAGGCCTAGGACGTCGCCCTTTCAAGGCGATAACACGGGTTCGAATCCCGTTGGGGACACCACCACTCAGTTCGCCCCGGCGCTCGAGCCTCCGCGCCGCGCGAGGCGCGCACGGATCTCCGCCTCGACGCGCCAGATCCGGTCCTGCCCCCACGTCGCGAAGTCCGGCTCGCCGTCGCGTCCCAGGAGGCGGAAGCTCGGCACGCCCCACAGCCCGAGCGCAAAGAGCTGCTCCCGGTTCTGCTCGAGCGCGTCGCGCCAGCCGTCCGTGTCGACGCGCTTCCGGGCCTCGTCCCAGGGAAGTCCGGCGCGCTCCACCACGTGACGCAGACCCGCGTCGGTCCCCGTGTCGATCCCCTCCGCGAACGCCGCGCGCGTGAACGCGAGCAGGAGCTCCCCCCCGCGCCCGCGCTCGCACGCCCAGGGATAGAGCGAGAACGCGCGCTCGACGGGCCGGCCGACGGGGTCGGCGATGCGGCCGAACGGCACGCCGATGTCCTCGGCCTCGCGCTTGGTGTCGAGCGTGATGTAGAGCCGCTTCGCGCGCGGTACCGGAAGGCCGCGCATCACCATCGGAAGGACCGGCCGCAGCACGAGGTCGACCGGGTAGCGTTGCGGCAGCGCGTAGGCGCGCTCGAGCGCGATGTACGAGTACGGGCTGCGCAGCGAGGGATAGAGCTCGAGGACGAGGCGTTCGCCGCCAGCGTCCGCAACGCCGTCCCCGAACGCCGGTCGCGGCGCGATGGGCTGCGCGGACGCGCCGGGGCGCCGCGCGCCGAGCGACGCGAGCCGGCGCTCGAGATGGTGCAGCCGATCGACGCCCCAGTACCACTCGCCGGCGAGATGGAACATGCCGCCGAGGTAGTGACCGAGCTTCGCGCGGAGCTCGTTCCCTTCCGCGACCGCAGCGCGGGCCGCGTCGGGCGCGGCGGCGCCGTGCTCGCGGGCGAGCGCGCCGAGCGCGGCCCCGTCTCGTCGCCAGAGCGCCTCGCCCGCCCGCGCGGCGATGCGCGCGAAGTCGCGCCCGCCGAGCGACGCGGCGAGGATGCGCGTCGCCTCGGCCACCTGCTCCGGTACGGGGGCGCATGCGCCGGCGGGGAACGCGAGGCCGTATCCGGGCGCCACGTCCGCCGCATCCTTGCGCGCGAAGGCTTCGAGGCGCGCGCGTTCCGGCGCGGCGTCGTCGGGGGGCGGCCCGACGAGGTGCGGCACGAGCTCGACGTCGTAGCGGGCGAGCAGCGGCTCCAGCGCCTGCGCGGCCAGCTGGCTGTACGGGTCGTCGACCTGGTGGAAGTAGTGCACGCGATGCGGCTCCCCGCGCCGGCGACGGCGGCGCTCTGCGACCCAGCGGCGCGCCGCACGCGTACGCGCACTGGTGAGCGCGGTCGTGAGCCAGGGGCCGAGGCGGCGCGAGAGGCTTCGAGAGTCCGTCAATGGGACACCACGAAGATCGCCAGCGGTCGGACGAGGGCTTCCATCACGGGCACGCCGGAGCTTAGCCCGATGCTCACGAGGGGGCCGGGTTGTGCTCGCCCGCACGGGCGTGCGATGCTCGATCGCCAGGCTCAGCCTTCACAAGGAGACGTCATGGGCTTCCACCACGTCGCCATTGCGACCCGCGACCTCAAGGCCACCCACGCCTTCTACACCAGCGTGATGGGCTTCACGCTCGCCAAGGTGGTGGCCGGCAAGACCCCGACGGGGGGCTGGGCCAAGCACCTCTTCTACGAGACCGGGGGGAATGGACTGATCGCTTTCTGGGACATCCACGACGCGCAGGTCCCCGCCGACTTCGACCCGCGCATTGCGGAAGGGCTCGGCCTGCCCGACTGGAGCAACCACCTCGCATTCCACGCCGACGACCTGCCCGCGATCGCCCGCATCCGCGACCGCTGGATCTCCCACGGCCACGACGTCGCCGAGATCGACCACGGCTGGTGCACCTCGATCTACACCAAGGACCCGAACGGCATCCTCGTCGAGTTCTGTACGACGACCGTGGAGTTCACGGATGCTGATCGCGCCGAGGCGCTCGCGCTGCTGGAGGATCCGCAGCCGACGAAGCTCGAGGATCCGAAGCGCGTGCAGTTCTTCCGAGCGGGCGCCCGAAGCTGACGTCGCGTTGCCGGCGCCGCGCTAGCCAGGCTACGGAGGAACGCGCGCGCGCACCCGGCCTGCGCGCTAGACGATGCGCGTCGCGTGGCCGCTCCAGTAGCGGTCCTTCAGCAGCCGCTTGTAGAGCTTTCCCGTCGGATGGCGCGGGAGCTCGGCGTCGAAGTCGACGGAGCGCGGGCACTTGATGTCCGCGAGCCGCTCGCGGCAGAAGGCGATCAGCTCCCGCTCGAGCTCCGGCCCTGCGTCCGCCATGTCGACGGGCTGCACGACGGCCTTCACCTCCTCGCCGAAGTCCGCGTTCGGCACGCCGAACACGGCCACGTCCGCGACCTTCGGGTGCGTGACGAGCACGTTCTCGGCCTCCTGCGGGTAGATGTTCACGCCGCCCGAGATGATCATGTGCGCCTTGCGGTCGGTGAGATGGAGGTAGCCGTCGGCGTCGAGGTAGCCGATGTCGCCGAGCGTCGACCAGCCCCTGGCGTTCTGCGCGCCGCGCGTCTTCTCGGGGTCGTTGTGGTACTCGAAGCGCGGCCCGTTCGCGAAGTACACGGCGCCCGGCTCTCCGGGCGGAAGCTCGCCGCCCGCGTCGTCGAGGATGTGCACCTCGCCCAGCACCGCCCGCCCGACGGAGCCCCGATGCGCGAGCCACTCGTGGGAGTCGAGCGCCGTGAGCCCGTTGCCCTCGGTGCCGCCGTAATACTCGTACAGGATCGGCCCCCACCACGCGATCATCTGCTCCTTCACCGGGATCGGGCAGGGCGCCGCCGCGTGGACGGCGACGCGGTGGCTCGAGAGGTCGAAGCGCGTGCGCTCGGCCTCGGGCAGCTTGAGCATGCGCACGAACATCGTGGGCACCCACTGGCTGAACGTGACGTGGTGTCGCTCGATCAGCCGCAGCGCCTCGACCGCGTCGAAGTGCTCCATCACGACGCAGGTTCCGCCGAGCCGCTGCACCGAGAGGTTGAAGCGGAGCGGCGCCGCGTGATAGAGGGGCGCCGGCGAGAGATAGACGGTGTCGCGGTTCGCGCCGTAGAGCCGCGTCACGAGATGCACCAGCGCGGGGATCGATCCCGCGGGCTTGCCGGTCAGCGGAGGCTTCACGCCCTTCGGTCGGCCGGTGGTGCCCGAGGAGTAGAGCAGGTCGCTGCCCTCGAGCTCGAGATCGAGCGGCCGCGCGGGATGCTGCGCGACGGCATCCTCGTACGCCTCGAAGCCCGGCGCGGCGCCCGACAGCATGAGGCGTCGCTTCACCGCGGGGATCCGGTCCACGAGCTGAGCGGCCACGTCGCGCAGCGCATGGGAGGTGAAGAGCGCGCGCGCTCCGCAGTCGTTCACGATGTACTCGACCTCGGGCGCCGTGAGCCGGGAGCTGATCGCGGTGTAGTAGAGGCCCGAGCGCTGCGCGGCCCAGACGATCTCGAAGAAGCGGGGATGGTTCTCGAGAAAGAGCGCGACGCCGTCGCCAGGACGCAGGCCCGCGTCCCACAGGAGCTGCGCGCAGCGATTCGAGCGCTCGTCCAGCTGGCGGTAGGTGACGGTCTCACCGGTCGAGGCCATCACGTAGGCCGGCTGGTCGGGAGCTTCCTTCGCATGGATCGCCGGGTACATCTCAACCCCTTCCTTCGTCCGACCACCGCATCCCTTCCGCGATGTTCGCGGCGCCCCCGGCGCCGCCGAACGGCCCCGGATAGCCCGTGAGGACGCGTGCTTCGGTCGTGCCGTAGAACGTGAGACAGGCGAAGCTCTTCACGGCCTTGAAGAGGGCCTGCTTCCACTCCCAGCGCGAGCCCATCAGCTCGCCCAGCACGGCGTCCTGGGCGCGGCCGGCGAGCGCGGTGAACGGCGAGAGCTTTTCGAGCAGCGGCCACGGGGCGAACTCGAGCGCGAGCAGGCCCTGGCGCAGGGGCGGCGCGAGCGCGGGGAGGCGCGCCAGCCACGCGTCGGCGATGAGCCCGGGATCGACCGCGCGCGACTCGATCAGCGCCGCCGGGCCGGGACCGAGGAGACGCAGTGCGGCCGCCGTGAACACGGCGTACGTGCGCGGGGTGAGCTGCGCCAGTGTGACACCCGGCGGTGGAGAGAGCGGCGCGGGGAGCTGCGCGCAGCCCGCGGGCAGGAGGCCCACGGCCGCCGCAGCGCCTGCGAGCCGCAAGAAGGTCCGGCGGTCGAGCGCGCCGAGCGCGGCGGCGACGTCCACCTGCGTCGAGGTCTCTCCGATCACCCGAGCACGCCACGCGTGATGCCCCGTTGCGCGATCGACTCCGCGACGCGCAGCGCGTTCGCGAGGATCGTGATCTGGGGATTCACGCCGGTGTTCGACGGGAGCGCGGACGCGTCGCTCACGACCAGCCCGCGCACGCCGAACACACGACCCTCCTCATCGCACGCGCCCGCCTCGGGGCCGTGGCCCATGCGTGCGCCGCCGAAGAGGTGCACCGCGTACAGCAGGCTCGCGCGCCCCGGGTCGAGCGGGACCGCGCCGAGCCGCGCGAGGTCGGCCTCGCTGCGAATGGGGCCGGAGCCGTTGATCGGGAGGAACGCCTCCACGGCGCCCGCGGCCAGGAAGGCGCGGGCGATCGCGAGCATGCCTGCGCGCAGCCGATCGAGGTCCGACCGCGGCAGCGTATACGACACGACGGGCTCTCCGGCGTCGCCGAGCCGGATGCGGCCGCGCGCCCGGTCGCGCAGGACGACGAGCGCGCGCGCCAGATGGGGGAGGCTCGCCATCAGGTCGGCGTGCGGAGCGCCGAATCCCGGCAGGGCGGATGCCGTCGCGATCGGGTGTACGGCGGTGTTCTCGATCATGAAGCCCGGTCCGCCATGGCCGTTCACGTCGCTGAACTCGCTCACCGCCCAGGCCATCGTCGGACCGTAGTATCCGTGCACCGGCTCGGGGAACCGCGCAGTCACGTGGAGGCTCGTGTGCACCTGCACGCCCGCGCCGGCGCCCGCGGCCGTCTGCGCGATGCCGCTCCGCAGCAGGAGCGCCGGCGTCCCGAGCACGCCCGCCGCGGCGACGACGAGCGGCGCGTCGATCCGCAGCGCGCCGACCGGCGCGCGCGTGTCGGGATCGAGCCGCACGCCGACGACGCCGCGCACCCGGCCGCGCTCGACCTCGATGCGATCCACCCGCGTGTCGGGCACCACGCGCACGCCCGCGGCCTCCGCGCGCGGGACGTAGCTCACGGCCGTGGACTGCTTGGCGCCCGTCGGGCAGCCGAAGTTGCAGAGCCCGAGGTTCACGCAGCCCTTCACGCTGCGGGGCATCGCCTCGTTCGCCCAGCCGAGCCGCTCGGCCCCCACCGCGAGGTGATGCGCGTTGCGGTTCACGTGGTCGCGTCCCGTAGGAGAGGCGTTGACGTCCCCCCAGGCCCGCTCGACGAACGGCGCGAACGCTGCGTCGGTGAGGCCCGTGAGGCCGTAGAGGTCGCGCCAGCTCGCGAGCACCTCGGCGGGAGGACGCCAGCAGAGCGCGTCGTTGATCAGCGTGGAGCCGCCGACGCAGACCCCGGCGTAGAGCGAGAGGCCGCTGCCCCGGGCGAGGTGCAGGGTGTAGAGCTTGCTCGTCATGGCGCCCTCGTCGCCGTTCAGGTCCGAGGGGGCGAGACGCGGTCCGGCGTCGAGCGCGATCACGTCGAAGCCCGCTTCGGCGAGACGGGCGGCCACGGGCGCCCCGCCCGCGCCCGTCCCGATGACGACCGCGTCGGCGCGCAGCGTTTCGGGCGGGCGAGAGGTTCGGGCGAACGGCGGTCGGACGGGCATCGGGCCGGCAGTATACGACGCGGCGCGGCGTGATCGCGCTCACCGGCCGCTGTATAGTGGGCCACCGATCCACCCGGGCGGAAACCGCGCGCTGGGACAACCGATCTCGAGCCACGAGGAGACTTGCGGCATGTCCGACTTCAGCATGACGATCGACGGCAAGGGCGTCGCAGGCGAGAGCACGTTCGGAGTGATCAATCCTGCGACCGGTCAGGTGTTCACGCAGGCCCCGGAGTGCTCGAAGTCGCAGCTCGACGCCGCGATGGACTCCGCGCAGCGCGCGTTCCGCGGCTGGCGCCGCGACGAGGACAAGCGCCGGCAGACGCTGCGCGACTGCGCCAACGCGCTGAAGGCGCGCATGGGCGACCTCGCGAAGGTGCTGACGCAGGAGCAGGGCAAGCCGCTCGCACGGGCGAGCGAGGAGGTGATCGGCGGCGCGGTGTGGTTCGACGTGACGGCCGGTCTCCAGATCCCCGTGGACGTGCTCCAGGACAACGAGCACGGCAAGATCGAGGTCCGGCGCAAGCCCTACGGCGTCGTCGGCGCGATCACCCCGTGGAACTTCCCCCTCCTGCTCGCGATCTGGAAGATCGCGCCCGCGCTGCTCGCCGGGAACACGGTGGTGCTGAAGCCCTCGCCGTTCACGCCGCTCACGACGCTCAAGCTCGGCGAGATCCTGCGCGACGTGGTGCCCCCGGGCGTGGTGAACATCGTCTCCGGCGGCAACGACCTCGGCGCCTGGATCTCGTCCCACCCGGCCGTGCGGAAGGTCTCCTTCACGGGATCCGTGGCGACCGGCAAGAAGATCTCGATCGCCGCGGCGCCCGACCTGAAGCGCGTGACGCTCGAGCTCGGCGGCAACGATGCCGCCATCGTGCTGCCCGACGTCGACCCGAAGCAGGTCGCCGAGAAGCTCTTCTGGGGCGCGTTCTCGAACTCCGGCCAGATCTGCTCGGCCATCAAGCGCCTCTACGTGCACGAGGACGTTTACCCCGCCGTCGTCTCGGAGCTCACGAGCATCGCCACCACGGTGAAGCTCGGCGACGGGCTCGACCCGCAGACGCAGCTCGGTCCGGTGAACAACGAGCCCCAGCTCCAGCGCGTGACCGAGCTCGTGGAGGACGCGAAGCGGGCCGGCGCGAAGATCCTGACCGGCGGCCGGAAGCGCGAGGGCGGCGGCTACTTCTACGAGCCGACGATCGTGACCGGGATCTCCGACGGCACGCGGCTCGTGGACGAGGAGCAGTTCGGCCCGGCGCTCCCCATCCTGTCATTCAAGCACGTCGAGGACGCGGTCGAGCGCGCGAACGCGACGCACTTCGGGCTGTCGGGCTCGGTGTGGACCCACGACGTGGAGCGCGGCAAGGCGATCGCGTCCGAGCTCGAGTGCGGTACGGGTTGGGTCAACCAGCACCTCGCGATCGTCCCGTTCGCTCCGTTCGGCGGGTCGAAGTGGTCGGGGATCGGCTACGAGAACGGGCCCTACGGCCTCGCCGCGTTCACCGAGCTCCAGGTGATCAACAGCACGAAGGGCTGAGCGCCGCCGGCGGCCTCAAGCGCCGTCGGAGAACAGCTCGTCGATCCGGGTCTCGATCTCGTCGGGGAGGCGGACGCCGGAGGCGCGCGCGTTGTCCTCGATCTGGTCGATGCGCGTGGCGCCGACGATCACGCTCGACACGTTGCGGCGGCGCAGGCACCACGCGAGCGCCAGCTGCGCCAGTGACAGGCCGGCTTCCCGGGCGATCGGGCGCAGCGCCTCGACCCGGGCGAGCACCTCGGGACGCAGGAACGCCTCCATGAAGCCGCTGCGCTCCTTGTCGGCGGCGCGCGTGCCCGTCGGGCGCTCGCCCGGCCGGTACTTGCCCGTCAGGACGCCCTGCGCGAGCGGGCTCCACACCACCTGGCCGACGCCCTCGCGCTCGCAGACCGGCATCACCTCGCGCTCGATGCGCCGGCGAAGGAGCGAGTACTGCGGCTGGTTCGAGACCGGGCGATGGCCCGACCGCTGGTCGGCCACGCGACAGGCGTCGACGATCTCCGCGGCGCGCCATTCCGATACGCCCCAATAGAGCAGCTTTCCCTGCCTTATCAGATCGGTGTAGGCCTGCACCGTCTCGTCGATCGGCGTGGTCGGGTCGGAGCGATGACACTGGTGCAGGTCGAGATAGTCGGTGCCGAGCCGCCGGAGCGACCCTTCGACGCTCTCGAACAGGTGCTTGCGCGAGAGCCCGCGGTCGTTGGGGCGGTCGGACATCGGGAAGAACGCCTTCGTCGCGATCACGACGTAGGGGCGCGGGATTCCGGCGAGGGCCTCGCGCAGGGATTCCTCCGCCGCGCCGTGCGCGTAGACGTCTGCGGTGTCGAAGAAGTTGATCCCGAGATCGTACGCCCTGCGGAGCAGCGCCCGCGTGGCCCCGGCGTCGACGCTCGAACCGAAGGTGAGCCAGGACCCGAGCGACACTTCCGACACGCGCAGCCCGCTCCGGCCGAGATTCCGGTACTCCATCCTATGCGCCCCCGATGCCCGCGAGGCTCCGCGCCGCGGCGACGAGCGGTTGCATGTCGATCTCCTTGCGCAGCGTGATTCGCATGGCCTCCGGCGCGCCCGCGCCGTGCAGCGACTCGTGCAGGAAGTAGGTGCTCCCCATGCCGTGCGTGAGGAACTCGATCAGCCGGAGGATCCGCATGCGGTCCTCCGGGTCGACGCCCGCCCGCGTCGCCATGAACTTGCGGACGATCTTGCCGAGCTCGGGATGGCGCAGGTCGCGCTCCGACGGGAGCGTGGTCATGGTGCCGCCGGCGAGGTCCGCGGCGAGGCGGGCGATCTCGAACGGGAAGCGCGTGACGTTGAGCTTGGTGACGTTCGCGAGCGCGAGGTTCGGTATGAACACGTCCTCGACCAGCTCGCCCCGTGCGCTCGCAGCGACGGCGCAGGCGTACATGGTCTCGGTGAGATGCATCATCTCCGTGAGCTTGTCCTGCACGATCGGGCGGTGCAGGACGCCGTGCATCTCTGCGATCGTCGCCGCGGCCCCGATCAGCACGTCGGCGATTCCCACCTTGCACCCTCCATAGCAGTGCCGGTGGAACGAGCCGAAGTAGTGGACGAGATCCCGCGTGTAGCCCGTCTCGCCCAGGAGGAAGATGCGCTCCTCCGGGACGAACACGTCGTCGAACACCAGAAGCGACTCGCAGCCGCCGAAGGCGCGGAGCCCGACGTCGAGGTCGCCCGGCTCGAGCCGCCGGTCGTCGCCGGGCTGCCGCGAGTACAGGTGATAGAGGCCCGGCGCGTTGGACGGGACCGCGGCCGCGACCGCCCAGTCCTCCTCGCCCTCGCGGCAGCCGAGCGGCAGCACGAGGTGCCAGTGCGCATGCGGCGCCGAGGTCTGATGCGCCTTCGCGCCGCGCAGCACCACGCCGCCCGAGCGGCGCTCCACCACCCGCAGGTAGAGGTCGGGGTCGATCTGCTGCGAAGGTCCCCGGCTGCGGTCGCCGCGCGGATCGGTCATCGCGCCGGAGAGCGCCCAATCGTTCGCGTGGACCTCGCCGAGGAATGCCTCGAAGCGCCTGCGGTACTCGGTGCCGCGCTCGCGATCCACGCGCCGCGTCACGATCGCGAGGGTGTTCAGCGCGTCGAGGCCCGGTGAGCGCAGCGCGCCGCGGGCCGTCCGGCGACCGACGGCCCGCTCCCACTCGATCCGGTGGAGCAGGTCCTCGCGCGAGCGCCACAGCATGTTCGAGACGTTGATCGGCTCGCCGGTGAGGTGCGAGGGCGCCGTCAGGAGCGCACGCGTGTCGGGCGCGAGCGCCATGCGGTAGGTCTCGGCGACGCAGTTCGCCGCGGGGAATGCCACGGGGTGGTCGACGGGATTCGCGAGCTTCTCGCCCCGGAACCATACGGTGATGCCGCGGTTCCGGATCGAGTCGAGATAGGCGTCCGCGGTCATCAGCATGGGCGCGATTCTACCCCAGCCGTGCGGCGGGAACGGAGGATCTCCGCGCTACCGTGCAGCCCATGCTGAACCTCGCGGCCCCGACGCGCTCCGAGTGGCTGCCGCTCGCCCTCGCGCACCTCGACGCGGTGCTGATCGACCACGCGCACTGCGAGAAGAAGGCCGCGTCGACGGCGCTCGCATTCCTGTTCCGCTACCCGGAAGAGGCCGCGCTGCTCGCGCCCCTCGCGCGGCTCGCGCGCGAGGAGCTCGAGCACTTCGAGGCCGTGCTCGGCGTGCTGGTGGAGCGCGGCATCCGCTATCGGCATCAGCGCCCGAGCCCCTACGCGGGCCGGCTCCTCGAGGCGGCGCGGACGCAGGAGCCGGGGCGACGCGTCGATCTCCTCCTGTGCTCGGCGCTGATCGAAGCGCGCAGCTGCGAGCGGTTCTCGCTCCTCGCGGAAGCGCTGGAGGACGAGCGTCTGGCGGCGTTCTATCGCGATCTTCTCGCCTCCGAGGCCCGACATCACGGCATGTATGTCGAGCTCGCGTCAGCGGTCGCGCCGCGCGAGGAGATCCGAACGCGGCTGCGGGAGCTCGCGTTGCACGAGGCGGCGGTGCTCGAACAGATGCCGCGCCTCGCGCGTCTGCACGCCTAGGGATCGGGCTGTTAGTATGGGCGGGCGCCGGAGCGTCGGTGGTCCACGCGCTGGAGGTAGACATGGAGATCGCGACGGAACGCGTGCAGATCCCGGTCGGGGGTGGAGCGGCCATGGGTGGGTACCTCGCCCGGCCGAGGGACGGTGCTCCGCGGCCTGCTGTGCTGGTCTTCATGGAGATCTTCGGGGTGAACTCGCACATCCGTGACGTGACGGAGCGCGTGGCGGGCGAGGGCTACGTCGCGCTCGCGCCGGACTACTTCCACCGCACGGGACCCGGGGTGGAGTACGGCTACGACGATGCTGGGCGGGCCGCGGGGATCAAGCTCCTCATGGCCCTGAAAGCCGAAGAGATGATCGCGGATGCGCGCGCTGCGCTCGCCTTCCTGCGCGCGCGACCCGACGTGCGTGGCGACCGCATCGGAGCCATGGGCTTCTGCATCGGCGGGCACATGACCTATCTCGTCGCGTGCGAGACCGACGTGCGCGCGGCCGCGAGCTTCTACGGCGGGGGCATCGCGGGGCCGCAGGGTCCCGGAGGCGCCGAATCGACCCTGAGCCGCACGCCGAAGCTGCGCGGCAAGCTCCTGGCGCTCTTCGGCGGCAAGGACGCGATGATCCCGTCCCAGCAGGTCGATGCGGTGCGCGATGCGCTCGCGAAGGGCGGCAAGCGTCACGAAGTGGTGGTGTACCCGGACGCCGATCACGGCTTCTTCTGCGACCAGCGCGCGACGTTCCACGAGCCCTCCGCCAAGGACGCATGGCGCAGGGTGAAGGCGCTCTTCGCCGAAGAGCTGGCTCGGAGCTGACACGGATCGTTGTAGAGGTCGAGGCCGCCAGCCGGCGCTGCCATTGACACCCCGCGCCCGGGCGGGGTACAACCCGATCGGACTTTGCGGTGGAAGGTGACCCTGCGGCTCGAGCGAGACGCAGGGCGGCCCCCGAACGCGGGGGCTGCGGGAAGCCGGTGGGAATCCGGCGCGAGCCCGTCGCTGTGACCGGGGACGTGCGGTGGACGATGCCACTGGCCCGAACGGGCCGGGAAGGCCCGCCGTGCGGATGATCCGGGAGCCAGAAGACCGGCCTTCCAACGGCATTCTTCCTCTCCGGGTGCGAGAGGAGAACGGCACGATCCGCAGGGGCTCCGGCGGGACGCGCAGGGCGCGGCCCGCCGTGGCTTCGTGCGTCGCGCGCCTCTCCTCCCCCTCCCGACGGAGACCGCCGTCCGCCTCGTCCCGTGGCTCGGAGCGTCCGCCGCTCGGGCCGCGCACGGCCCACCGCGCCCGGTGACGGCGCAGGAGGAGCGCAGGCGTGCGGTTTGCCGGGGTGGTTTCGTCCGCCGTGCTCGCGGCGAGCGTCGCGTTGTCCGGCGCAGCGCCGACACGCGCGGACGACGGTCCTGCCGACGCACCGTCCGCCGAGCCTGCTCCCCCCACCCTGGACGTTCCGCCCGTCGTCACGCAGTCCGTCCGGCCCGCTGTCCGACCGGACGACCCCACGGCCTTCACGACCGTGATCCACACCCGGGACTACGAGGGCGAGGGCGAGTCCGTCGCGGACCTCCTCGCGCAGACCGAGGGCGTTCAGGTCCGGCGGTTCGGCGGTCCGGGCCAGCCGGCCGAGATCTCCATCCGCGGCTCCACCGCGAACCAGGTGGTGATCCTCCTCGATGGGGTGCGCCTCAATGGAGCGCAGACCGACGCGGTCGATCTCTCGTCGATCCCGGTCGACCTGATCGAACGCATCGAGGTGTCGCGCGGCGGTGGCGCCGTCGAGTCCGGGAGCGGCGCGGTCGGCGGCGTCGTGAACCTCGTCTCGAAGCGCGGCGCGGCGGGCGCGCGCAGCGAGCTCGACGCCGAGCTCGGGTCGTTCGGCACCTACGAGACCAGCGCGCTCCACTCGCGCACGATCGGCGACTACGAGGTGTCCGGCTCGTACAGCGGCTTCTCCACCGACGGCGACTGGAAATTCGAGCGACCGGTGATCCGATCGCTCGGCCAGGAGTTCCGCTTCGATCCGAGCTCGACCACCCGGATCAACGACGAGTCCGAGATCCAGGGCGGCAACTTCCGCGTCGGACGCGACATCGGCGAGGGCGCCCACGTCGCCCTCCAGGACAACCTCGTCTACACGAGCCGCGGCGTCCCCGGTCTCGACGCTGGGAGCGGCGTCACCGCGGGTCAGCAGGAGCACGCCCACGAGCGCGAGACGCGGAACGTCGCGAGCCTCTCCGCCGAGACCACCGACGTCGCGGGAAGCGGCGTCGACGGATCGCTGCTCGCGTACCACCGCTACCAGCGCGTCCACTACGCCGATCCCGACGTATCGCTGTGCGGCGCGATCGACACCGAAGACACGACCGACACGCCGGGCGGACACCTGGCGCTCGAACGCCGGGCGACGTTGCTCGGCGTCGGGCATCGGGCCTCGATCGCCGGCGACCTCTGGCATGACCGCCTGCGCGCCAACGACCAGCCGGATCGCAACCGCTGGACACGCGGCGTGGTGGTGCAGGACGAGCTCGCCGTGCTGGACGGCGGCCTGCGCGTCGTGCCGGCGATCCGCTACGACGACACGGAGGGCTTCGGCGGCCGCTGGCTCCCCCGCGTGGGGGCGATCGTCGAGCCCGGCTACGGCCTTACCCTCAAGGCGAACTACGAGCACTCGTACCGCGCGCCATCCTTCGACGAGCTGTATCTGCCCGACCGCTGCTTCCTGCGCGGCAACCCGAACCTCCGTCCCGAGGAGGCCACGAACGCGGACGCGGGCTTCGAGCTGGCGCTCGAAGGCGCGGGACCGCTGGACGAGATCCGCGCGGGAGGCGCGTGGTTCCACCGGGACGTCCAGGACTCCATCGTCTTCGTGCTCGTGAGCCAGAACACGATCGCCGCCGTGAACACGGGCGCTGCGACCGTCGACGGGTACGAGGCGAGCCTGTCGTTCCGGCTGTTCGAGTGGGTCCGCATCTCCGGCAACGGCACGTTCGTCGACGCAACGCTCGATCGCACGGGCACGCCGCTGCCCGGCCGCGCGCGCTACGAGGCCAACGCGCGCGTCGTGGTCGGCCCGCCCTCGGGCCTCGTGAAGCTCGTCGGCGAACTGCTCTACACCGACCGCATTCCCGTCACCGATACCGGCGGCACGTACGTCCCGCAGCGCATCGTCTACGATGCCTCCCTCATCCTCGATCTCGCACAGGTGCCGGCCCTGCGGCCGCACCTGCCGTTCCGCGCGCTCCGCGTATCGCTCATCGGCCGCAATCTGACCAACCGCAGCGTGCGCGACGGCATCTTCCTGCCGCAGCCCGGTCGACAGCTCGCCGTGAGAGTGGAGGCGCGGCTGTGAAGATCACCCTGCGCGGTGTCGCCCTCGGGGGTCTCGCGTTTGCGATCGCCGGTCCGGCTTGCACCGGCGGCGGCGACGGATCGGGCGGCGGCGCGCCCGTGGTCTCGGTCTCCGCGCCGGACGACCGCTGCGTTCCGCTGCCGGGCCCGTTCCCGCCGGGCCTTGCGACCGTGCCGGGAGCGCCGTCGCGCGCGGTGGTCCTCAATTTCTCACCGGGCGCCGCGGTCCCCTTCGATCTCGACGCGGTGCCGCCCCGCGTCGCGGCGCCGGGCCCGGTTCCGACGGTCCCCTCCGACAGCGACGGTGACGGCCGGCCCGACGTCTTCGGTCCGTCGCTGGACGGCGTCGACGTCGCCGCGGGCGTCGCGTGGATCACCGCGAGCCTGCTCGAGGAGGTGCTGTTCACCGATCCCGCGACCGGAGCGCTCACGCCACTGCGCGTCGAGCTCCCCGCGTCCTTCGCGGCCGGCGATTTCCCGCTCTTCGGGCAGGCGCCGGGCGGCGCGGCCCTCCGCACGGCGGTGACGAGCACCTACTGCGCGCGCCCCGATCCGGGGGGAACCGATTCGCGCGGAGCGCCCTTGTCGGTCGTGCTCGCGGCGGGCGGTGTCTGCGATCCCGGCGAGTTCCCGACACGCTTCACGTCGGGCTCGGCGTTCGCCGGGGGCCGGCTCTTCGTGTCCGCGTCGAACGTGGGCGACGATGCGGGCACCGCGAATACGCAATTCCTGCCGGGCACCGTGCTCGCCTACGACGTGGACGCGACCACGTCTCCTGCCACGGTCCGTCCCGTCGCCCCGATCCCCGTGATCTTCACCACGGTCTTCAACCCCACGCAGGTGACGGCCTACACCAGCCCGAGCGGCCGGGCGTACGCGCTGGTGACGGGCACCGGCGCGCTCGGCATCACGCAGGACGACCCGAGCACACCGGTGATCGACTCGGGCGGCTTCCCGATCACGCCGGGCGCGATCGACGTGATCGACGCGGCTTCGGCGCGGCTCGTCGCCACGGTCCCGCTCGGGCTCGCGGCGCTGTCGTTCGACCGCCTCGCCATCGATCCGAGCGGACGCGTCGCCTTCACCGGCAGCGCGGCGGGCAGGAACCTGTATGCGATCGATCTTGCGCCCCTCGACACGCTCCCCGGGCTCGCGGCGGGAGCGGGGCCGTACGTGCTCGACGGGTCCGATGCCCGGGTCGCGAACGTCGACGCGCGGATCTTCGACGCCGCGCATCCGCTCAGGTTGCCCGCCCGCCCGGGCGGCGCCCCGCCGCAGAGCTGCCCCGGCTTCGTCGTGGGGACGGCGTTCAGTGCGTCGGGCGGCAAGCTGTTCGCGACGGACTTCTGTGACGGAACGCTGACGTCCATCGGCATCGATCTCGGGGGCGCTCCACCGGTTCCCGTTCCGCGCGATCCGCAGCGCTTCGCGCTCCTCGCCTCGGCGCCGATCGCGAGCCCCATCGGCGCGGGAGGCTTCGGCGGGGCGCGCGGCCTCGGCTCCATCCTCGTGCGGCCGGGGCGTCCCGGCGTCGACTATCACGGGCCCGACGTCTTCGTGACGATCGGCTCGCCGGAGGGGCTGCTGTGCGCGCTGCGCGTCGATTCGTTCTGATCGTCGCGGCCGCGGTCGCAGTCGCCTGGACGGCGGCGCGGGGCGTCGCGCCGACACCGGCAGACGACGGTGGGCCGCAGGCGCGGTCGGAGCCGGCGGTGCCCTCGTCGGCGGGCGCTCCGTCGCCCGCGGCGGAGGCGACGTCCCGTCCTTCGGACGCATCGGCGGGCGTCGCGCCTGCTTCCGGGCGCCAGCCTCTCCGACTCGCGCCCGCCGTGAACGGAGGCGGCGGACGGGCGTCCGCATGGGTGACGCGCACGAAGGAGCGTGGAACGGACGGCGTGGACGGGATCGACGCGGGCGCGGACCACGCGGGCTCCTCGGCCGCGTGGCCGTCGCTCGATCCGGTCGCGCGTGTGCCGGGAGCCGCCACCGTCACGGTCGAAGGCCGCGATCCCGCCGCGCCGCGCGCGCTCGTGCTGTGGCGCATCGTGGCCGGCCGCGCCGCGCGTCTCGTGTGCGCGGAGAGCACGTCCGATGGTCGTGTGTCGTTCGGCGAGGTCTCCCTGCCGCGCGGCGCGCTCGAGTTCGCGGTCACACCGTCCGGCGTCGCCGCCGAGGTCGCGCTCGCCGCCCCGCGCACCACGATCGGGCCCGCGGAGGGGCCGGCGCCGCAGGTCGAGGCGCAGGCCGACGGATCCGACACGTGGCGGCTCCGGGTCCGGACGGAGACCCCGGGCGGGTGGCTCGTGGTATCGACACGTTACGGTGTCGAGATCGGAAGACTGCCGGTGCCGGCGGCGCCGAGCGCTGCGCGCAGCGGGTTCGATCTGTGGATCGACGACGTGGGAACGATCGGGACGGTCCTGGTCGCTCACGACGATCCTGAGACGGGTCGCTCGGCGTGGCGCCGGGTGGCATTGACCGCGCAGGATGCGGGAGGGGAAGGGCGATGAAGCGGGCATGGGCCGGGCTCCTGGGGGCGGCGGCCGCGCTGGCCGCGGCCGGTGCGGAAGCCACCGTCGTGGCTCCGGGCTTCACGCTGGGCGAGATCACGACACCGGGGATCGCGACGGGAGGCGTCGAGGTCGTCGGTGGCGCGGTGTTCGTGGGCGTCGGGCCGTTCGGCGGCGCGACGCAGTCCGTGGTGCGGATCGACGGGGGCGGCGTGGCGACTCTCGCCGACGGGTTCAATGGGCTCTCGGGCTTCGCGTACGACGCCGTGAACGACCGGCTGCTGGTCGGCGACAACTCGCTGGAAGCGCCGGGCGCGGAGACGGGTGACACCGTGTACGGCATCGCGCACCCGCTCACCGCATCCGGCGCGCCGGTGCGCGCGCGCGACGTCGAGCTCCTGCCTGCGGGCACGATCAATGGCGTGGCGGACATCATCCTCGATCTGAACGACGCGACGGGCCGGTCGCTGTTCGTCTCCGACTCCTTCTTCCCGTTCCCGGGACCGCCCGACGGCAAGGTCTGGGGCGTGGACGACGCGGCCCACGTCGCGGCCGTGCTCCAGAGCGGGCTCGGCTTCAGCTCCGGCCTCGCGGCGACGGCCGCGACGCTGTTCGTCGGCGACGTCGACGCGTCCACCTTCACGGGCAACGTGTTCACCGTCCCGCTGCCCGATGGCAGGGGCGCGCGCTCCCCGTTCCTCACGGGGCTCGCCGGCCTCTCGGATCTGCGCGTCGCCTCCGACGGCTCGCTCCTCGCGGTGGCCTCGGCGTTCGGGGGCGAGTCGGTCGTGCTGCGGATCGATCCGGTCACCGGGGACACTACCGTCGTGGCGAGCGGCTTCGACTTCGCCACGGCGCTCGCCGAGGAGAGCGGGGTGATCTACCTGATCGAGGGCGGCTTCACCGCGGGCAACCGGGTGTGGACCCTCACGCCGGTGCCCGAGCCCGCGACTGCGACCGTCGTCGCGATCGGGTGTCTGGCGCTCGCGGCGCATCTCCGCAGGGGCCTGCGGCCGACGGCCGAGGCGGGGAGGGTGAAATGAAGCGCTGGTGGCTCCTCGTCTTCGCGTTCGCGCTCGGCGTGTCGTGCGATCCGCTGCCGGCAGCCCGCATCCTCACCCCGAAGCCCGGCGGTGAGGCCACGTGGGCCCCCCTCACCCTGAAGATCGACTTCGGGGAGTCGTTCGCGGGCGGCACGCTCCAGGTGCTGCTGAACGGGCACGACGTCACCGCCGCCTTCTCGCTCGCGGCGCCGTTCAACGGGCGGATCATCGGCACCGCGACGCAGGTGTGGGCGCCCGGCTTGCTGTTGTCCGGGACGAACCAGGTCTCGGTGACGATCGACGCGGGCGTCACGCGCGCCGGCGCGAGCGCGACGTTCTCGGCGGTCGGCGATCCGTACGCCGACTCCGTGGTCGCCTTCGTTCCCGGCACGGGCGCGGGCTTCGGCGCATCGCTCCTGCCCGGCGTCGTCACCGGCGCTCCGAACGGGACGGGGCTCTTCCAGGGCTCGCTCACGACGCTCGCGCTCGGCTACGGCGGACGGCTCGACCTGGCATTCGACGACAACGTGATCGTCGACGGGCCGGGCGTGGACCTCACGGTCTTCGAGAACGCATTCCTCCGGATCAACACGGGGTTCATCACGGGCGCACCGTTCGCAGATCCAGCGCGCGTGAGCGTGAGCCAGAACGGGACGACGTGGTACGCGTTTCCGTGTACGCTCGACGTCAGCGCCGGTCCGTACTTTCCGGGCTGCGCGGGCGTCTATCCGGTCTTCGCGAACGCGTCCGATCCGAATGCGCCGCATGCATCGATTCCGACCACGACGCCCATCGCGAGCCTCGTCGGGCAGAACGCGCTCACCCTGCTGCCGCCGTCGGGCTCGGGGGGAGACTCGTTCGACCTCGCCACCGTGGGGCTGGCCTGGGCGCGCTATCTGCGGATCGAATCGGCGACGTTCTCGACCGGCCCGGTCGGGCCGGACAACGCCGGGGCCGACGTGGACGCCGCGACGGCCGTGAACTCCGCCCCCGCGACGGACGCGAACGCGAACGGGATCCCCGACGCGGTGGAGTGAAGGACGGGGGTTCAGGGGGCGTCGCGGAGATCGAAGCGCACCGGCACGACGAGGCGCCCGTGCACGAACGGGAGGTCGCGGGCGCTCGCCACCGCCGCTTCCGCGGCGCGATCGAGCGTCGGGCTCCCGGAGGTCTCGACGGTCTCGACGCCGTGCGCGCGGCCGTCGGCCGAGAGCTCGAACGCCACCCGCGTCTCCCCCGCGAGCCCGCGCCGCCGCGCGATGGCGGGATAGACGAGCGCGGCCTGGATCCGGCGCTGGATCTCCGTGAGCCGATCGTCGAGGGTCCGGCCCGGCACCACGGCGTCCTCGATCGGCGGCCGCGCCGAGACGGGCGGAGGGGGATCGGCCCGGCAGGGGACAGCGCCCGTGAGCGGGAGCAGCGCGACGGCGATGAGTCCTCGGGCAGGCACCCGGGCGTGCTAGCCCGGACGGCAAGGGCGGGCAACCTCGCGGCCTGACCCGGGGGGAGCCGCCTGCTCCTTGACCCCGATCCTTACCGCCCGGTAAGCTAGACCGCGCGGGGCCGCTGCGATCGAGGAGGCACAAAGAGGATGGACCCGAGCCAGTTCACGACCGACGCCCTGGTGCAGAGCGTCTTCCGGGACGACTACGGCCTCGAGGCGGGCAAGCTCGAGACCCTCTACAGCAAGTCGAAGCGGCACCAGTGGAACGCCGAGAGCGACGTCGACTGGAGCGAGTTCGCGCCCGACGCCCGGATCCTCGACCCGAAGCGCGACATCCTCTCCCGCCTGCGCTGCGTGCAGGAGCTCCCCGAGGAGACCCGCGAGCGGCTCTACCGCGAGGCGGCGCTGTTCACCCTGTCGCAGGTGCTCCACGGCGAGCAGGCCGCGCTCATGACCTGCGGCCAGCTCGTGAACGCCGTGCCCGACGTCGAAGGCAAGTTCGCGGCGGCGGTGCAGGTGATGGACGAGGCGCGACACGTCGAGGTGTTCGCCCGCTATCTGACCTGCCAGGGTACGAAGTATCCGATCGACCCCGACCTTCAGGCGATCGTGCAGCAGCTCCTCGCCGAGCCCCACTGGGAGGCGAAGTGCGTGGGCATGCAGGTGATCCTCGAGAGCGTCGCCCTCGGGTTCTTCCGCCTCGGCGTGGAGATGTCGCACGAGCCGGTGCTGCGCTCGTTCATCGGCCGGGTGCACGAGGACGAGGCGCGCCACGTGGCATACGGCGTGCTGTCGCTCGAAGAGCGCATCCCGCAGCTGGACGAGGCCACCCGCAGCAAGCTGGAGGACTTCGCGTACGACGCGGTGGCGCGGATCGCGGGCAGGGCGGGCCGGCCGACCTTCACGACCCAGATCCGCGCGCTCGTGAACGCCGGTGTGGACGCGGGCACGTTCTTCCCGAAGCTTCTCTCGGAGTTCGCGACGCCGGAGCACATCGACTTCTCGGGGCTCGCGGACCCCATGGCCGAGACGGTCATCCCGAACCTGATGCGCGTCGGCCTCGTGCCCGAGCGGCACCTGCGCGGCTACCGCGCGCAGGGCTTCCTGATCGACCTCGCGGCGAGGACGCTCGAAGACGTGCACAGCTTCCACCCGATCGCGCGCGCGACGCGCGCGGAGCTCGTGGCCGAGGGTCTCAGCGTCGAGCGCCCCGGCTGAGACCGTCGCGACGCGCGGGCGTCGCTAGCCCGAGAGCTCCTCGCGCAGGGCGCCGACCAGGGTCGCCGCGTGCTCCTCGCGCGCGTTCTCGCCCATCAGGCCGACGCGCCAGATCGCGCCCGCGAGCTTTCCGAGCCCGCCGCCCACCTCGATGCCGTGGCGGTCGAGCAGCCTGCGTCGCAGGGCGGCCTCGCCCTCGCGGCGCACGCGGTCGGGCAGCCGCAACGACGTGAGCATCGGAAGCCGGTGCCGTTCCGCGACGAGCGGGGTGAAGCCGAGCGGCTCGAGCCCGGCGACGAGCGCCGCAGCGGCGCGGCGGTGTCGGATCTCGCGCGCCGGCATTCCTTCCTCCTCGACCAGACGGAGGCCCTCGAGCAGGGCGCGCACCATCGAGATGGGCGCCGTGTGGTGGTAGACGCGGTCCGAACCGAAGTATCCCGCCAGCAGGGAGACGTCGAGATACCAGCTCTGCACCGGACGGCGCCTGGCGCGCACCCGGGCGAGCGCGCGCTCGCCGAAGCTCGCGGGCGAGAGCCCCGGTGGGCAGGCGAGGCACTTCTGGGTGCCGCTGTACGCCGCATCGATGCCCCACGCGTCGAGCGTCACCGGGATGCCGCCGAGGGAGGTGACGCAATCGAGTACGACGAACGCGCCGGTCTCGCGCGCGGCTCGCGCGATCGCCTCCACGGGCTGACACACGCCGGTGGACGTCTCGGCGTGCACGAAGGCCACGACGGCCGGGCGGGTCCGGCGGATCGCTTCGATCATCGCATCCTCGTCGAGCGCCGTGCCCGGCTCGGTCTCGACGCGGATCACGCGGGCGCCGATCCGGCCGGCGACGTCGCACATTCGCTCGCCGAAGACGCCCGCCACTCCGACGACGACGTCTTCCCCGGGCTCGAGCAGGTTCGCGAGGCACGCCTCCATGCCCCCGCTGCCCGTCGTCGAGAGCGGGATGGTCATCCGGTTCCCGGTCCCGAACACCCGGCGCAGGCGCGCCTGCAGCTCGTCCAGCTCCACCAGGAACGTCGGGTCGAGGTGCCCGATCAGCGGACGCGCGAGCGCCGCCAGCACGCGCGGATGGGCGTTCGAGGGACCCGGGCCGAGGAGGAGCCGACGCGGCGTGCTGTCCGTCATGCCTCCATCTTACGCGGGATCGGTTGACACCGGAGGGGCCGGGGGTACCCTGCGCCGCGCGTCGATCGCTGCGCCCGCCCCCACCTGGCGCTTCCGGCGCATCCTTCTCGCCGTCATGGGAGACACTCCGCGCGTGAAGCGCTGGCTCATCGCCATTCTCGGACTCGCCCTCGCCGCGGGCGCGCTCGTCGCCCTGGTCTCGGGACGCGGACCGCGAGGCCGTGCCGCCTCGCGCGACCAGGCCCCGCCGCACGGCGAGATCGACGACGCCTCGCGGGCAGAGCTCGAGCGCGTGCTGCGCGAAGCGGGACGGGAGTCCGGGCCTGCGCCGGGCGAGCGTCGCAAGTGAGTTTCGGCGGGGATCCGTTCACCTCGCGCACGCGCGAGGCGTACGAGCGGGAGGAGCGCGAACGGCTCGCGCCCTGTGCGGTGAAGAGCCGCGACTCCGCCGGACGCGTGGTGGCCGAGGCGCCGCACCCCTATCGCACGGACTTCCAGCGCGACCGCGATCGCGTGGTGCACTCCCGGGCCTTCCGCCGGCTCGAGTACAAGACGCAGGTCTTCGTGTACCACGAGGGCGACCACTACCGGACGCGTCTCACGCACACGCTCGAAGGCGCGCAGATCGCTCGGACCGTCGCGCGCGCCCTGCGGCTGAACGAGGATCTCGCCGAAGCGATCGTGCTCGCGCACGACCTCGGCCACACGCCGTTCGGTCATGCGGGCGAGCGCGCGCTCGATCGGCTGTTGAAGGGCGACGGCGGGTTCGAGCACAACCGGCAGACCCTCCGCGTCGTCGATCTGCTCGAGGAGCGCTATCCCGGCTTCCGTGGGCTGAACCTCACGAACGAGACGCGTGAGGGCGTGCTGAAGCACGGCTCGTCGTGGGAGCACCCCGTCCCGCTGCCGCCCGCCACCCGGCAGCCGTCGCTCGAGGCGCAGCTCGCCGATCTCGCGGACGAGATCGCCTACACCAACCACGATCTCGACGACGGCCTGCGCTCCGGGCTGCTGACCCTCGAGCAGCTCGACGCCGCTCCGCTCTGGCGCGACACGAGGCGCGCCGTGGAGTCGCGCGTCGGCCGCGCCTCGGAGCGGGTGCTGCGGGCGCAGACGATCGTGGCGCTCATCAACCGGCTCGTGACGGATCTCGTCGAGGCGAGCGCCCTGCGGATCCGCGAGGCCGGGGTCGGCTCGGTCGACGAGGTCCGCAGCCTCGATCGCCCGCTCGTCCGGCCTTCGGCCGAGCTGGGCGAGGCGGCGCGCGAGCTCAAGCGCTTCCTCTTCGAGAACCTCTATCATCATCCGCGCGTGCTACGCATGAACCTCAAGGCCGAGCGCATCCTGGGCGATCTCTACGGGATCTACCGTGAAGACCCGCGCCAGCTCCCGCGACACGTGGGAGAGCGCTTCGCGGAGGACGGCGAGGCGCGCGTCATCGCCGATTACATCGCCGGCATGACCGACCGCTTCGCGCTCGCCGAGCACAAGAAGCTCCTGGACCCGCATGAGCCCGTCTGAAGCCCCCTCCCACGACCCCGTCCACGTGGTGCTGGTGACGGCGCCCGACGCCGAAGTGGCCGCGCGCCTGGCTCGGGCGATCGTGGAGGAGAGGCTCGCCGCGTGCGTCAACGTCGTGCCTGGCGTGCGATCGATCTATCGTTGGCAGGGCGCGGTGCAGGACGACAGCGAGGTGCTGCTCGTGATGAAGACGCGAGCGGACCGCGTCGACGCGCTCGGCGCGCGCGTACGCGAGCTCCATCCCCATGACGTGCCCGAAGTGCTCGCGCTCGCCGCAGCGGGCGGGAGCGCCGACTATCTGGCCTGGGTCCGTGCGGAGGCCGCGCCGTGAGACGCCTGGAGGAGAGACAGTGAGCCTCGCAGACGCACTCGAGCGCGCGGCCTCGGCGTTGCCGGCGCAGGCCGACGCGATCCGTCCTGCGAACGGGGACCCCGCGCGGGTGCTCTCTGCCCTTCGTCCGGAAGGCGCCCGCGCCGTGCTGGCGTGGCTCCTCTCCCACGAGCCCGATGCGGGCGACGAGCTCGCGACCGCGTGGAGCGAGGAAGAGGGCGGCGCGCCCGTGCTGCTCGGGCTCGGGGAGGAGGGTCTCTCGAAGCCCGGACGTAAGGCGCTCCGCCGCGTGCTGCACCGCTTGCGTGCGAAGGGACTCGCGCCCCCGCCCGCCGCGCCGGCGAAGGTGGTGGCGACGCTCCCGCGTGTCGATGAAGACGTCGATGCTGCCTTCCTGTCGCCGATCGATCCCTCCGGCGCCCGCGTCGGCTACCTGGTCGAATCCGTCCCCGGCGCCGGCGCACGCCTCTACGAGATGGTGCTCGACGACGAGCGAGGCGTGGTCGAGTTCTCGGCCTACACAGCGACGCGTGGTGAGGCCCGGCGCTTCGTGCGTCTGTCGCTCGCGCGCGAAGGGGCGCCAGCGGCTCCCGAGGATCCGAATGCGCTGCGTGCCCTGCTCGCGCGCATCGCGGCCCATCAGCCCGCCGACCGGACCTTTCCACGCGCTTTCACGGAATGGCGCGGCCGCGCGACGGCACGCCCCGGCGACGCGCGCACTCCGGGCGAGCGGGTACGCGCGGAGCTCGGCGACGAGTCCACGCCCGAGCGGCTGCGCCGCGCCGCCGAGCTCGTCGCGAGCGGGACGATCGGGCCCTGGCCCGCGCCGCTGCCGCTCCTCCGGACCGTTGCGGAGACGATCCAGGAAGCGATGAAGAGCCGGCTCGTGGTGTCGGGCGCGCAGCGGCGGGAACGCCTCGAGATGGCGCTCTCGGACGCGATCGCGCAGGTCTTCGATGGCCCGCGCGCCGAGCGGACGGCGGCGCGTCTCGAGGAGACCGCGGCCGTGCTCCAGCGCAGCGACCGGGAGGACGACGCGCGCGCGTGTCTCGCCGCGGCTCGCGGGCTGCGCGACGGACCGGCCGCGGAGCAACCCGTGGCACGCGCGCTGCTCGAGGCGGCGCTCGGACCGCTGCTCCAGAAGCTCCGCGAGGAGGAAGAGTCCTCGCTGATCGTGAAGCCGTAGGAGGGAACGGAGATGCTTCTCTCCCAGGGCAGACTCTGGCGCGTGACGCTCGCGAAGAGCGCCGAGACGGTGGTGCTCGTGATCCTGCGGGACGGCCTTCCCGAGGAGCTCCACGAGATGCGAGACCTCCGCTTCGACGTTCCCCTCGCGCGCTGGAACCGACTCGTGAAGCACCTGCTCTCCGACCGCAAGCTGGTGGGCGGGATGCTGCTCGACGTGGCGAGCCAGAAGGACCTCGTGGCGGGTGTGGTGGCGAACGACCGCCTGCTCGCCGAACTTCAGCGCGTCGTGCTCGAGGCCACCGCCGCACTGGTGGAGGCCGGAGCGCTCGTGCTCACGCCCGCAGGCGCAGAAGGCAGCTAGCGGGACAGGAGAACAGGAGAATGCGAAGAAGATTCGGACGTCGGCGCCGCGGTGGCAGCTCCGACGACGGGGGACGGGCGAGCACGCTCGACCCGCAGTGGCTCGATCGCGTCGCCAGCTCGGGCCTCGTGCCTGCGACGACCCTCACGCAGCTGGAGGACGACGCGGCCGCGGGGCTCGCGCTGCTCGGCACCGGGGAGGCTCCCGACGGCGAGCGCGTTCTCGTGGCGGTGTCGCGCTCCGGCGGCGACGCGCTGCTCGCGCTGCTCGCCTCGGCGACGCGCCTCGCCGAAGCCGAGGGCTTCCATGGCGCGGCGATTGCGGTCGCGCCGAGCTGGAGCCTCGGCGCGCGCCTGCGCCTCGGTCTCGCCCGCGAGCTGCCCTTCGCGCTGCGGGGCGAGTCGGCGCCGTTTCTCGACGACCTCCCGCGCGCAGTCGAGGCAGAGCCCATGGAGCCCCCGCCCGTCGTCGCGCCGGAGCAGGTGGCCCGGCACCTCGCGAAGCCGGCCGACGTGGATCTGTGCCAGCGCGCCGTCGCGGGGCTCGCGGGTCTCGCGGCGAAGCACGGCGGAGCCGTGCGCGGCGTCGGCCGCTCCGTGGAGCTCGTGCTGCTCGCGCGGCGCGTCGCCGCCGTCCGCGTCGACGAAGACGGCGTCCTGCTCGATACGCTCGCCGGGGGCCGCCGCACGGAGCGGCTCGCGCCGGAGGCGCTCGCGGATGCTCTGGATCGACTCGAAGGACTGCTGCGCAAGCACCTGAACGAGCGTGAAAACCGGGAGGGCGAGCCGGGTCTTCGGGCGCGCCTGCTGCCGCGGGTGGTCGAGGCGGCAGGGCTGCGCGCCGTGCGCCGCTGGCCGCTCGGCGGTCGCGACCAGGACGCGCTCGACTTCGCGGGCGTGACCGCCGCGGGGCGGCCGGCCGTCGGCGCCCTGCGGAGCGCGCTCGGCCTGTCGTCGGTCGGTCCCATCCTCGATGGGCTCGTGACCCTCGCGCCCGCGCTGCCCGACCTGCTCGCCTCCGCAGCCGCGCCCGTACGTCTCGAGTCTCCCTGCCTCGTCCTCGCCGCCGAGCGCTACGACGCTGCGGCCGTGCGCGTGCTCGGAGCGCTCGCGATCGAGGTGATCCGCTGGGAGATCTCGGGGGCAGCGGGCCGCGACCCCGAGCTGCGTCGGGTGGAGGCCACGAGCGATGCCGTCGCCGACACGAGCTTGCGTCGGCCGGAGCGCAGGCCCGAGCGGCGGGACGAGCGCCCGGCACGGGAAATGCGTCCAGGCCCCGACGAACGGCCGGCGCGCGAGGAACGCCCGCCCCGGGAAGAGCGCCTGCCGCGGGACCAGCGTTCGCCCCGCGCGGACCGCCCCTCGCGGGAGGCGAGCCCCTTCGAGCGGCCCGAGCCGCCGCGCGCACCGCGCTCCTTCGAGCCGGCGCCGGCGGAGGGGAGCCTGCCCGGCTTCTCCGACTACGTCCCGCAACCGGCGGGAGCCGAGAGCGCCGCGCCCGATCGCGACGCCGAGCCGCGCTTCGGGCCCGTGGAGCGCGCCGAGCCGCGCTTCGGGCCCGTGGAGCGCGCCGAGCCGCGCTTTGAAGAGGTCTCTCTCTTCGATCTCGGGGAGGACGAGGGGCCGGCGGCGGCCGCGGGAGGGGAGGATGCCGAGGGTCGCCGGCGGGGCCGACGGCGCCGCCGCGGACGTGGCCGCGGGCGTGCCCGCGGCGGAGACGGTCGCAGCGGCGAGGAGGGCGGCGGCCACGCCGACGAGCCCGCTCCCGAAGACGACCGGCCAGTCCGGCAGGGCGCGCGGGCGCCGGAGCCCGTCGAGTCCGACGATGATGGTGACGTGGAGCTCGGCGAGGGCCTCGCGCCGCTCGTCGCCGACGTGCCCGAGTTCGTCGAGGAGCCCGAGCCCGGCTACGACGACGAGGAGGAGCCGGAGGAGGAGACGGAGTCCGATCCGGATCGCGAGCGCATGCGCCGGGAGCGCGAGCGGCGCAGACGTGCGCGCATCGCGAAGGCCGACCCGCTGCCCGAGCCCCCGCGGCCTCCGCGCCCGCCGCGGCCGCGCCGCGTCGCGATCCTCGCGCACGCCGACCGCGACTCGCTCGCCGCAGCGACGCTGCTGGCGCGCGACCTGCGCATGCTCGAGGGCGTCTGGGTGTATCCCCAGGCCGACCTGATGACGTTCTTCCGGGGCGTCGTGCCCGACCTGCGCGAGGAGACACCGATCCACGTCATCGGGTTCACCGCGTCGCCGGCGCGCGAGACGATCCAGACGGCGAGCCTCTATCGCGATCGCCTCACCTGGTTCGACCATCACCCGTGGCCGCCGGAGGATCTGGAGGCGCTGCGTGAGGCGATCGGGCGCGAGGCGGTGCACGTCGTGCCCTACACGCGGAGCTCGATTCCGCTCGTGCTCTCGACGTTCCAGCGCCGGAGCCGGTTCTCGGACAAGCTGGTCGACCTGCTCGCCGGCCGGTTCACGCAGCACGACTTCGAGCGGTGGGGCCGCCTCTGGTGGACGCGGCTCGGCGAGGCCGCGGCGCGTACCGGAGACCGGCGTGCGGAGATCGAGGCCCTGCTCGCCGGGCGTCCGAGCGATCTGACACGGGATGCGGCGCGCGCTGCGACCCCGCCGCTTCCGGCAGAGGTCGAGTTCGTGTCGGGCCGGGACTTCCGGCTCGTGCACTTCGGGGGCTACACGCTCGTGGTGGTGCCGGTGCCGCCGGGTCTCGACGTCTTCCTCGCCGCACGCATCGCGCGCGAGCGCTACGCCGCGGAGCTGTCGGTGGCGTGGCCGGAGGGCGAGGAGACCCTCGTGCTCGCGAGCGACGAGGGCACCACGCGACGCTCGCTGGACGTGCTCGGCATGGCAGAGCACCTCGCGGGCAAGCACGAATGGGTGGACGCGCTGCCCGATGCGGACCACGTGGCCCGGGTTCACGTGCGGGGACTCGCGTCGCATCCCGAGCGGCTCGAGGACCTGCTGGCGGAGATCGCGATGGGGCGGTCGATCCTCGAGGGCTGAGCGCGGCCGTGGAGGCGAACCTCGTGGAGATCTTCTCGTCCGTCCAGGGCGAGGGTCCCCACGTCGGTCGCAGCACGCTGTTCGTCCGGCTCGGCGGGTGCGACCTGCGCTGCGCGTGGTGCGATTCCGCACACACGTGGCAGCCTGCGCGCGCGTTCCGGATCGAGGAAGCGCGCGGCACCGCCCGCTTCCGCGAGATCCCGAACCCGGTGTCGCTCGACGAGGTGGTCCGCGAGGCGGAGCGCCTCGAGGCGGGCGTGCACCACTTCGCGAGCCTGACCGGCGGCGAGCCGCTGCTCCAGCCCGAAGCCGTCCGCTTCCTCGCCAGAGCCCTGCGCGCGCGGGGGCCGCGCATCCTGCTGGAGACGCACGGCCTCGCCGCAGACGCGCTCGCGGACGTGATCGACGCGATCGACGTCGTGTCGATGGACTGGAAGCTCGCGAGCGACGTCCGTCGAGCGAGCGATCCCGCGAAGGGGCCGCACGCGGACTTCCATGCCGCGCACGAGCAATTCCTGCGGATCGCCGTCCGGGCGCCGGAAGCCGTCGTGAAGATCGTCGTGACGACCCGCACGCGCGACGAGGAGATCGACGAGGCGTGCCGCCGGATCGCCAACGTCTCGGCCGACGTGCCCCTCGTCCTCCAGCCGGTGACGCCCGCGCTCGCGGTTCGCGAGTCGCCGACCGCGGAACGCCTCCTGGCCCTCGAGGCGCGGGTGTCGCGGAGCCTGTCCGATGTTCGTGTCATCCCCCAGACCCACAAGCTCTACGGAGCGTGGTGACGCCTGCTCCGCCCGCCAACTCAAGCGAATCATCGAGATGGTCGATCCAAAGGGGGGCCCCCACGGGTGCGGGAGGCGGGCGTGGAGCAACGCCGGCGGAAGCGGTTCAAGCGCCGCATCACGTGCGAGCTGACCGTCGACGGCAAGCGCCAGTCGGGCATCGTTCTCGACGTGTCGGCGGAGGGTCTCTTCGTCCAGACGGCCGTCACCGCGCCGCCGGGAGCCTTGGTCGAGGTGCGCCTCGCGGCGACGCGGACCACTCCGGAGATCGTGCTGCGCGCGCGTGTCGCGCGCGGGCTGCGGGTACCGCCGCGGCTGATGGCCGTGGCCGCGGGTGGGCTCGGTCTCCGCGTGATCCAGGCGCCCCCCGAGTTCGCCGAGCTCGTGGTGGGCGAGGCAGGGGGCGGCCACGATCCGGTGTCCGAGACCAAGCCCGAGCCGATGGGCCAGCGCTTCCGCGTCCGGCTCCAGGCCGCGGGCAGCACGCGCTCGCGGATCGTGAGCGTAGAGTGCGCGAACGAGTCCGACGCGCGCACGCGCGCCCTCTCCGTGGTGGGGTCGGGCTGGGAAGTGGTCGACGTCACCGCGGAGGTGTGACGTCGAGGCGTGTCATCCAGCGGCGAGGATCCGGTCGGCCGCCTCTTCCAGATCGCGTACGCTCGCCACGCCGCTCGGAAGTCCGTCCGCGCCGCGGGCGCCGGCCCGCACGATCACGGCTCCCCGACATCCCGCGTTCTCCGCGAGCCGCGCATCCGCGGCGCGGTCGCCGATCACCCAGCTCGCGGCCAGATCGGCGCCGAGCTCGTCGCGCGCCCGGAGCAGGAGGCCGGGGGCGGGCTTGCGGCAGGCGCAGCCGACCCCGGGCAGATGGGGGCAGAAGAGGCTCGCCTCGAAGGCGACGCCGCTCTTCGCCAGATCGGCGGCCAGGTGCGCCTGGAAGGCCTGGAACGCCGGCTCGTCGTAGTAGCCGCGCGCGATCCCGCTCTGGTTGGTGACGATCGCGAGCCGATAGCCGGCGTCGACGAGGCGGCGCAGTCCCTCGCGCACGCCCGGCAGCAGCGCGTAGTCCCCGACCGCATGGGTGTAGCCATCGTCACGGACGAGCGTCCCGTCCCGGTCGAGGAAGACGAAGCGGTGGCTCACGGCGCACCGCCTCCGGAGCGCATCCCCGCCGCGATCACGCCGCACACGTCGTCGCGCACCGCCTTCGCAGCCACCTTCACCGCGTTCTCGATCGCGCGCGCGGTAGAGCGTCCGTGCGCCTTGATCACGATCCGTTTGAACCCGAGGATCGGGGCGCCACCGTAGTTCGACGCGTCGAAGAACCGTCCCACCTGCGCGATGCCGTCGCCGAGCAGAGCGCGTCCGAGCCGCCAGCGCGTGCGGCGCCGGAAGGTGGCCTCACCCACCGCCATCAAGACGTCGCCCATGCTCTCGAGGAGCTTCAGCACGACGTTGCCGAGGACGCCCGGACACACGATGACGTCGACCGCGCCCAGCGGCACGTCCTTGCCCTCCACGTTGCCGACGAACCGGATGCCGGGCGCCGACGCGAGGCGGGCATGAGCTTCGCGCAATAGTGCGTCTCCCTTGTTCGGCTCCTCGCCGATGTTGAGGAGGCCCACGCTCGGCGCCGACACCTTGGAGATCCGCGAGGCATAGGCCGTGCCCATGGTCGCGAACTGCAACAGGTCCTCGGGTACGCAGGTGGTGTTCGCGCCCACGTCGAGCATCAGGGCGAACGGGTCCGGATTGTGGGGCCGCGGAAGGGTGGGATAGACGGCGGCGAGCGCAGCGCGCCGGACACCGGGGATGCGTGGGATCACGAGCGCACTGTGCAGCAGGATGGCGCCGGTGTTTCCGGCCGAGACGAGCGCCTCGGCGCCCCCATCCGCGACCGCCTTCACGGCACGCGCGATCGAGGACTCGGAGCGGCGCGCGGCGGCGCGGGGCGACTCTTCCATCGGAACGGCGTCGGGCGCATGCAGGAGATCGATGCGCTCGAGGTCGGCCCCGTGCCGCTCGAGCGCCGCCCGCACCCGCGGCTCGTCACCCACGAGCAGGAGACGGATCTCGGTCGTGCGCGAGAGACGCGCGGCGGCCTCGACGACCACCTCTGGCGCGTGATCACCGCCCATGGCGTCGAGCGCGATGCGACGGGCGTCGCGCGCGGGCACGGGCCGGAGGCCGGGCTCCGGGGACGCGCCCGGGGGATCGGAGGGCACCGGCTCTGCGCTCACCCCCGCAAGCTATCACGGAGGGCGCGCAGCTCGAACGCTCCCGCGCCGGCGGTCTCGGCGCTCCCGAAGCGCGCAGCGAGGTAGCGGGCCGTGAGCGCGTCGAACGCGTCCGCTGCAGGCCTGGGAAGTGTCGCGCGCGCGTGTCGAGCGAAGTCGCGTGCGGTCGTGGCAGGGGCGCGCTCGAGGCCGCGGCGGGCGAGCAGCAGAAGCGCGGTCGTGTAGGCGGACGGCACCCGCGCACGCCCGCGTCGCGCCCGGCCGGCGTGCCACCACGCGCACGCCGCCGCGACGCCGAGGCCGGCGGCCCCGAGCAGCCCGAGCGCCGGCCCGCGGTAGCGTGCGACGACCGCCGCCGCCCCGCCGTCCCCAGCCGGGGCGGTCGCCCCGGGCTCCCGCAGCGCGCGCCACGCGCGCCATGCGGTCTGCAACGCCCGCAGCTGATCGACGCGATCGAACTCCACGACGTGCTGGAACCACCACAGCTCGAGCGCGCCCTGGAGCTCGTAGAGGCGCTCGCCGAGCGAAAGCCCGGCCTCGCCGCGAAGCCGCAGATCGGGCGGCGTCGGGTCGTAGCGCACCCAGCCCGCGCGCGCGTAGTGCACCTCGACCCACGCGTGCGCGTCCGATCGGGTGACTTCGACGAAGCCCCCGATCCGGTTCTCGCGGCCCCCCGCGAAGCCGTTGACCACGCGCGCGGGCATGCCGAGCGTCCGCGCCAGCACGACCATGGCGCTCGCGAAGTACTCGCAGTGTCCCGTGCGCTCGCCGAGGAGGAAGCGCTCGATCGGCGAGCTTGGGTCCTGCGGATCCGCGGCGGGCGGAGTGTCGCTGTAGTGCCCGTGCTCGCGCAGCCAGGATTCGAGCGCCTGCACGCGCTCCGCGTCGGTCTCCCCGGGCCCCGCCGCCTCGAGGGCCAGGACACGCAGCTCGGAGCCGAGCGCGGGGAGCGCGAGCCAGCGCTCGCCGTCGCGTGGGGGCACCACGCGGTCGGCCCGCAGCGCCCGCTCGTCGCGCGCCCGCCACCGGCTCGCGATCGTGTAGTTCACGCGGTCGTCCGCGCGGGTCGGCGCGAAGAGCGCGCCGTTCTCGTCGCGTTCGAGGCGTCCCACGCTGCCCTGGATGCGCACGGGCTCCCCGACGCCGAAGAGCACGCCGGCGGTCACCGGCTCGCGCAGGATCCGCTGGGTCAGGTTCACGCGCGACGTGCTCTTCGCGAGGTCGACGCCGAGCTCCGCGTCCGCTGCGATCGCCTGCCGGCCTTCCTTCGAGAGCGACCAGGTGCGGCCGTCGAAGGAGTCGAACGCGACGCCGCGCCAGTAGCGCTGCGTCTCGTCGGGCGCGCTCCCCCCGATGTTCTCGACCCGCATCACCACCGACGGGTCCCCGCGGATCCGGCCCAGGTCGCCGAGCTCCATCCGATCCGAGAAGCCGGCCATCGCGCTCGGTGCGCCCAGGAAGCGGCCGCGCACGAGGCCGGCGTGCATGCGGGGGAGGATGAGGAAGAGCAGGAGCGCCACCACGATCGAGGCGGCCGACGCGGCCAGCGTGACACCCATGAGCCCCGGCGTGAGGGCGCGGCTCGCGGCCGCCGGATCGCCGGCCTCCTGCGCCTCGGTGCGCAGCGTGTGCACGAGCAGCGTCCACACGGCCGTGGGCAGGAAGAGGACGAGCAGCGGCGGGAAGAGCACGCTGTCGGTCAGGTTGGAGGCGAGGATCACCTGGAAGAGCGCGAGCGCGACGAGGAGGAACTCGGAGCGCCGGGGCCGGGCATCGAGGAGCTGGAGGCCCTGCGCGAGCGTGGCGAAATGCGCGAGCGCGACGAGTGCACCTTCGCCGCGGACCGCGACGGAGAGCGAAGCCGCGACGATGGCGCCGAGGCCGAGGTTCAGCGCCCACGGCGTGCGCTGGAGCGCGATCGGACGCTCCCGCAGTGCGACCGCCGCGATCAGTGCCGCGCCCTGGAGCGCGACCGCCCAGAGCTCGAGCTGGCCCGTGAGCGTGAGCGTGAGGCTCGCGATGCCCACGAGCGCGAGCGCCGCGATCGGGCGCGGGGTGTCGAGGGCGACGCGGAAGCTGCCGCGGCTCATGCCGGCGTCTCCGGCGCCACCGTCGCGAGGAAGCGCAGGAGCCGCGTTCGCTGCGCGGGGCCGTCGCCGGGCGCGAAGCGCTGCGTGTCGGTGCGTAGCGTGACGAGCGCGCCCGCGTCGAGGAGCGCCACGGTCTCCGACGCCGCGCGGCTCACCGCGCGCTCGAACGGCTCGCCGCGCTGCGCGCCGCGCGTCCGCAGCCGCACCTCCTGCTCGGTCTGGCGCTCACCTTCGCTCTCGCGCACCACGAGCGCGCCGCGCCGGAGCGACGCGCGCCAGTGGATGCGGCGCGCTGGATCGCCCGCGCGCCAGTCGCGCACGCCGGCGACCTCCGTGCCGGAGGCGGGCGTCGCAATCGGGGCGCGACCCTCCGCCTCTCCGCGACGCTCCCCCGCCCGCAACGCCGGCTCGAGGCTGGGGTACACGAGCGTCTCGTCCGGCGCTTCGAGCAGGAGGGCCTTCGTGAAGAGCCCGAACGGGAAGCGCGTCGAGACGCGGAAGCCGTAGAGGCGGAGATCGCCCCGCGCGGGCCACCGCAGGGTGTAGAACTTCCGCTCGCTGGCCCCGGGCGCCACACGGAGCACGAACGCGCGGCCGAGCGGAACGGTCGCATTCGGCCGGTGCGGATCGAACGCGAGGTCCTCGATCACGAGCGCGAAGGACGGCACGCGCTTGAGGGCGTTGCTGACGTCGACCGCGGCGAGCTGGCCGGTCTTGCCGGCGAAGATCTCGGCCGGCAGCTTTCGCCGCACGGCGACACCGCGGAGCGCCGCCTCGGAGAGCGCGCCCGAGAGGACGAGGAAGGCGAGCATGAGCGACAGCACGAGGTAGAGGAGGTTGTTGCCCGTGTTGAGCGCTGCGAACCCCACGCCGAACGTGAGCGCGAAGAACACCCAGCCGGCCCGCGTGGGGCGCAGGGTGCGCGGCGGCTGGAGGCCGCGGCGCAGGCGCCCGAGCCTCGTCCGGGCGAGGGGCTGGCTCCGGCGCCGGCGGCGCCGGGCCACGAACGCCTCGCGCGCGGGCTGTGCGCTCAGAGCGGGACCGGCACCCGCTCGAGGATCTCGCGCACGATCCATTCGACTTCCTCGCTCCCGCGTCGCGCGCCGGCCTGCGGATCGACCACCAGCCGGTGAGCGCACACCGCGACCGCGAGTTCGCGCACGTCCTCGGGAATGCAGTAGTCGCGACGATCGCAGAGCGCGCGCGCCTGCGCGGCGCGCCGCAGCGCCACCGCACCACGCGGCGAGACGCCGAGCGCGAGCGCGTCGTGACGGCGGGTCTCGCCGACGATTCCGAGCAGGTATGCCGCGAGCGCGTCGTCGAACTTCACGGCCTCGGCAGCGGCTCTCAGCGCGCGCACTTCGGTCGTGGAGAGGACCGGGGCGAGCCGCGGAAGCTCCGTGGCCGCCGGGTCCTCGCGCAACACCGCCACCTCGTCGCTCGGCTCCGGGTATCCGATGCGCAGCCGCATCAGGAAGCGGTCGAGCTGCGACTCGGGCAGGGGGTGCGTCCCGTAGTGCTCGAGCGGATTCTGCGTCGCGATCACGAGAAACGGCTGGGGCAACCGGTGCGTGACGCCGTCCACCGACACCGAGCCCTCGCTCATCGCCTCGAGCAGCGCGGACTGCGTGCGCGGCGAGGCGCGGTTGATCTCGTCGGCGAGCACCACGTTCGCGAACAGCGGGCCGCGCTGGAAGACGAAGCCCCCGGTCGGGCGTCCGTCGTCGTGCTCGGGAACGGCGCTGCCGGTAATGTCGCTCGGCAGGAGGTCGCTCGTGAACTGGATGCGCCGGAAGCTGGCTTCGATCGAGCGGGCGAGCGCGTACGCGAGCGTGGTCTTGCCGACGCCGGGGACATCTTCGAGCAGCAGGTGGCCGCCCGCGATCAGCGTCTCCACGGCGCAGCGAACGACCTCGGGCTTGCCGCGCAGCGCGCGCTCCACGTTCGCCCGCAGGCGGTCGGCCGCATCCGCCGCGTCCCCCGCCGTCATCAACCCGAGCTCGCGCTCGCCCGCCACCCTCGACCCCCTCCACCTCGACCCGCGCATCCGGGCCGGCGCGCGCCCGGACGCCGACCCCGCGCGCGTGCAGGCGCACGCTTGCTTCGACCCCGCTCCGCTCTCTTCGGTCCCCGCGCGCGGAACCCTGAGGGGGCGCCGCGCGGCGCACGGGCTGCTCGCGATCGTGCAAGGTCGCTTCAGGAAGTTCCTGCAAGTCTAGATCGGGGCTCAGGTTTCGTGATCCGCAGGCCGAGCGGGTGAGGGGGGCGCTAGAGGGGGCCGAGGAGGGCCGCGCGCGGGTCGGCCGCTCGCGCGGCCTCCTTCGCGCGCAGGATCAGCGCGGAGAGGTCGCCGGCGCGGGCGAGCGCTCCCTCGTACCTCGGCAGGTCCCCGGTGTAGGTGCCCTCGAGCGCGAGGCATGCGTCGCCGAGCCGCACGCGCTTCGACACGCGCTCCGCATCGCGCGTCGTGAGCGGGAGCGCCGCGATCTCGCGACGCGCCTCGGCCACGATCGCGGCGCGCGCGGCGTCGCGCTCGGGCCCGGGTGGCGCCGCGGCGTAGAGGTCGGCGATCCGCGCCCGCGTGCGCTCCAGCGCCGCGGAGAGCGCGCGGTCGTCGGCCACCGAGGCGCGCGCCGCGCGCGCGGACGACCCGTCGGACCCGTCGCGCTGCGCGAAGAACAGGATCGCGCCCTCCTGGCCCACGAACGTGGCGAGGCCTTCGTTGAAGCGGCCGGCGCCGCGCGCGTACACCGTCTGGTGCAGGAGCTCGTGGATCACCGTATCGACGAGATCGACGTCGTCGCGCCGGAGCATCGGTCCGGTGACGGGGTCGTCCATCCACCCGAGCGTCGAGTAGGCCGGCACCGCGGACAGGCACACGTCGTAGCCCTCGGACTCGAGCTCGGCGGCGTCCTCCCTCGCGTAGTCGAGGTCGAAGTACCCCCGATATGGCACCTCGCCCACGAACGCGAACCAGAACATGTGCGGGTCGATCTCGCCGGGGCGGGTGGCGACGAGCGCGGTCACGATGCGGTCGCCCGGCCAGGGCGCATAGCTCGTGTACCGTCCGCCGACGTCGAGGCCGAGCGTCGCGGCGAACGCGCGCACCTCGGGCACGAGCGCGAGGCGCGTGCGGACGTCGGGCGCGAGATCCGGCGCGGCGAGCGCCTCGTCGATTGGCTCGCGCGCCCAGAGCAGGCGCGCCTGTCCGGCGGCCAGGTGCGAGAGGTAGCAGCCGGAGATGAGCGACGAACCGAGCGCGCCGAGGACGGCCGCGAAGCGGGAACGCTTCGTGCGCCTCGACGTGCGGACGCGCGACCCCGCGACGGCCGAGCGCGCCTCGGCCGAGGCCTGGTCGGCGGGCGCGAGCGGCTGCGAGGAGCGCGAGGTCGAAGGCGGCGGCACGTGGGTCCTGGTCTATGCGCCCGAGGCGCGGGCGGCGGCGGTCCGACACCACCTGGTGGAAGCGCTCGCGGGCGGAGCCGAAGTCGGGCCGATCGAGCCGGTGGGCGACGAGGACTGGTCCGAGGCGTGGCGCGCGGGCCTCGGTCCGGTCGAGATCTCGCCGCGGCTCGTGATCCGGCCGCCGTTCGCGCCGTTCGCGCTGAAGGCGGGCCAGCGGGAGGTGGTGATCGACCCGGGCCAGGCATTCGGCACGGGCGGGCACGCCAGCACGCGCCTCGCGCTGGAGCTGCTCGATGCGGCGCCCCGCGAGACGCTTCGCGGCGCGCGCGTGCTCGACGTGGGCACCGGCTCGGGCGTGCTCGCGCTGGCCGCGCTCCGACTCGGTGCGGCGACGGCGGTCGGCCTCGATCTCGACCCGCTCGCCGCCGAAGCCGCGTGCGCGGCAGCGCGCGCGAACGGGCTCGCGGATCGAGCGCGCTTCCTCACCGGGCCGATCGACGCCATCGCCGCGGGCGCGGCGTTCGACGTCGTGGTCGCGAACCTGCTGAAGAACGAGCTGTTGCCCGTCGCGCCCGGGATCGCGCTGCGCGCGCGCACCGGCGCCGCGATCCTGCTGTCGGGGCTGCTGGAGGCCGAGCGCGCGGAGGTCGAGGCGCGGTTCGCTGGGGAAGGAGCGCGCCACGCGCACGCGCGCGTTCTGGAGGATGCGACCGGAGACCGCTGGCTGGCGCTCTTCATGCGGCGCTGATGCGCCCACGCCAGTCGTCGAGCACGCGCGCGAGCGTGCCTTCCAGGTCGCGGGTCGGGCTCCAGCCCGTCGCGCTGCGGAGCCGGGTCGCGCTTCCCACCGACACGTCGGTGGGTCGCACGCGGCTCGCCTCCACGCGGAGCTCCGGCCTCACGCGAGCGCGCGCGAGCAGACCCTCCAGCACCGCGCGCATCGAGCGGCCGCGCCCGCTCGCGACGTTGTAGACGCCGGCAGGAACGCGCCGGTCGAGGAGCAGGGCGTAGGCCTCCACCACGTCCTCCACGTCCAGGAAGTCGCGCACGCTGTCGAGGTTGCCCACCGCGAGCACGGGCGCGCGGCTCCCGGCTTCGATCTCCGCGATCTGCCGCGCCATCGCGCTGGCGAAGAAGCCCTCGCCCTGGCCCGGCCCGGTGTGGTTGAAGGGGCGCACGCGGAGCACGTCGAGGCCGCGCGACGCGTAGTCGGCGCCCAGCAGGTCGGCGGCCGCCTTGGTCCAGTCGTACGCGGAGCGGGGCGCGAGCGGCGACGATTCGTCGAAGGGCGGGGCGCCCGGGGGCGACGAGCCGTAGACCTGCGACGAGCTCACGAGCAGGAGCCGCGCCTCGGGGGCATGCCGCCGCAGCGCTTCGAGCACCGAGCGCGTTCCGAGGAAGTTCACGCGGTAGGCGTCGGCAGGGTCGGCGGCGGCAGCGGTGACCGACGCCTGCGCCGCGAGGTGGACGACGGCGTCGGGACGCGCGGCCTTCACGGCCGCGGCCACCGCCACGGCATCGGAGATCTCGACCTCGCGATCCACTGCGGTGACGCGCGCGCCTGCCTTCTCGAGACGCGGCGCGAGCCAGCGCCCCACGAAGCCGAGCCCGCCGGTCACCAGGACGTGCACGCGGCGCAGGCTGCCGCAGGCGCGCCCGCGCTGCTAGCGGGCCGGGAGGGCAGACCTGGAACGACGAGCCGGACGGACGAAGCGCCACCCGTCCGATCCGGCCCCTGCGTGCTCAAGCCCCGCTCCGGCGGCTCCGAAGAACCCGGGGGCTCCCGCTGGCCGCACGGAGGGCCGCCCCACAGGCCGATCCGCAGGACGGAGGGCTCGCGCGTGAACCTCATCGCCGCCATCCACACGATTGCGACGCTCGCGTTCATCGCCGGGTCGGGCGTGGTCGCCATCCGCCTGCTCTGGCTCGCCCGTCGGACGCGCCAGCTGCCCGAGCTGCTCCTCGGCGCTGCGATCCTCTGCAGCGCGCTCCTCGGCTACGGCGTGATGATCGCGGGCCTCGTGGTCCGCGGGACGACCACCGACCCGGCCGCCGTACCGACGCTCGCGGTGTGGCTGATGGGTGTGGGGCGCTGCGTCCACGACTTCGGCGTGACCCTCTTCCTCGCCTTCGTCGTCTACGTGTTCCGGCGTCGCGCGACGTGGGCCCGGGCGCTCGCGGGGGCGATGGTGGTCGTGATGTGGGGCGGGCTCGTCGTGGCGGCGTCGCGCGGCTCGTTCCGTGCCGAACAGGTGGGCTCGCTGCCGTGGTGGTGCGAGTACGCCGTGATCTGGACCTACCCGCTGTGGGCGGTCGTGGAGGCCTATGGGTACGGCGTGATGGTGCGCCGCCGCGTGCTGCTCGGCCTCGCGTCGCCGCTCGTCGCGAACCGGTTCTTCCTGTGGGCGACCGGGGCGCTCTTCACCTTCCTCGCCACGGGCACCGCCAGCATCCCGTATCTGATGATTGGCGACGTCGAGCTCACGCTGCGCTGGATGCCCGCGATTCGCGTGGCCACGGCGCTGCTCGGCCTGGTGAGCGTCTCGTGCTCGCTCTTCGCGTTCCTGCCGCCTGCCTGGTACCGGAGGCGCTTCGAGGCGCCGCGTCCGGCGCACGGAGCGGCATCCCCTACTTGAGCCGCGCATCGAGCGCGAACGCGCTGGCCGGACCGATCTCGACCTTCGCGAAGTCCGGGTGCGCGGGGCTGAGCAGGTAGTTCCATTCGGCCGGCACGATCGCGCTCGGCACCCGGAGCACCGCCGACCGGCCTCGCGCGACCCAGCGGTCTCCGATCTCCTGGAGCCGCACCGGCGCCGGGTGCGCGCGCCAGCCACGCGGGAGCGACGTCGCATCGAGCCGCTCGACCATCCCCTCGTCGAAGCTCGCGGGGATCACGGAGTAGGACGCGAGAAGCTGGCTCGCCTGCAGGTGCACGAGGAGCTCGAGCGCCGCGAGGGCGATGCTCTCGGCCCCGTACACCATGGTGGTGCCCGGGCTGTTCCAGCGGCCGCCGAAGACACGCGCTCCTTCGCCGTCGAACGCCGTCGCCACGCGCGCCGTCTTCACGATCCGCCAGGCCGTCGGCATCAGGAGAAGACGCCGTGCTCCAGCCGGCCGGCCAGGTTCTCCACCTCGCGCGCGCCCACCTCGGTGCGCGCGGCCTCGAGCGGTGTGCGGCCCCCCAGCGTCGGCGCCGGGGTGGCGAGCCAGGCGCGGGCCGCATCGGCATCGCCCTCGAACAGGGCGAGCACCCGCCCGAACACGCGTGACGCTCGCAGCAGGCGGTCCGACTCTTCCGCGCTCAGGCGACCTTCCTCGCGCCGGCGGACGAGCGTGCGCGAGCTGATCTGCACCAGCTCGGCGAGCTCGGCGGCCGTGAGGTGCACGTTGCGCCGGAAGCGCTCGAGCGTGGAGTACGCGAAGCCTGCATTCACGTGCTCGAGCAGGCTCTCGGTGTCGAACGTCTTCAGGCCGAGCAGGGTGACGTAGGAGTGCGCTCCGCCGGTCCTCGCCCCGAGCGCGCGCCGGTACGCCGCGAGGTCGGTCGGCTTCGCTGCGGCTGCTCTCGCCCTGGCCACGAATCACCTCCTGCCAGATGGCGTCATAATAGCCGCCATCTGGCAGATCCGCCATTCGGAGGGGCCGCCCGTCGATCCGTGCGGGACGTGTCGTGTCGTGAACCCGTGTCCGGCTTGACCTGTCCCCTACGCTCGCGGTAGGGAGGGCCCATGATCCTCGGAATCTCTGGTCCGAACGGTGCGGGGAAGGGCGAGGTGGTCGCCTGGCTCCAGGCTCGCAGCTTCTATCCGCTGTCGCTGTCCGACGTCCTGCGCGACGAGCTCCAGGCGCGCGGCGAGGTCGAGACGCGCGACCGCATGATCGAGACGGGTCAGGCCCTCCGCCGAGAAGGCGGGCCGGGCGTGCTGGCGGACCGGCTCGTGGCCAAGCTGCTGCCCGACCGCAACTACGTCATCGACTCGATCCGCCATCCGGCGGAGGTGGACGCCCTGCGTCGCGCGAGTCCGCACTTCCGGCTGATCTGGATCGAGGCCGCCATCGCCACACGCCTCGAGCGCCTCCGGGCCCGCGGCCGCGGGGGCGATCCGACCACCCTGGCGGAGCTCGAGGCCGTCGAGGCCCGGGAGCTCGGCAGCGCCGACCCGAACGCCCAGCAGCTGCTGGCCGTGCGCGACCGCGCCGACTTCACGCTGGCGAACGACGGCACGCTCGCAGACCTGCACGACGCCACCCAGCGCGTGCTCGCGAGGTGTCTTCATTTCGAGCGGCCTGGGTGGGACGAGTACTTCATGAGCATCGCGCGCGTCGTGGCGAGCCGCAGCAACTGCGTGAAGCGGAAGGTCGGCGCCGTGATCGCGCGCGATCGGCGAATCATCTCGACGGGCTACAACGGCACCCCCCGCGGCGTGAAGAACTGCAACGAGGGCGGCTGCCCCCGCTGCAACGCCTTCGCGAACGAGGGCACCCGCCTCGACGAATGCCTCTGCAGCCACGGCGAGGAGAACGCCATCACCCAGGCCGCGTACCACGGCGTGACCGTGAAGGCCGCGACGATCTACACGACCTTCTGTCCCTGCCTCATGTGCACGAAGATGATCATCAACTCGGGTCTGGAAGAGGTGGTCTACAACGCGGAGTACCCGCTGGCGGAGACGTCCCTCGCGCTGCTCAAGGAGGCGGGGGTCAAGGTGAGGAAGGTAGCGGTGGGGTAGGGGATTCACGACGTGGCATCGTTAAGCCTATAGGTGATGGTCCTAGCCGGAGCGATCGTTGGAAGCCATGAGCAAGGAATCTTTGTCGACTCCCATGTTCTCTACGTCAAGCGGCTTCTCCTCTCGTGCTCAGAGATGGCGCGAGTATCGACGCGAATTGGAGAGCGTCGAAATTCGAAAAGAACCTAAGAGTCGGGGCAACTGTCCTCTTCTTGATCAACTCAGCGTTCATCCTTGCTGACTGGGCCGTGCATCCGGAACGATTTTTCGAGTTTCTCATTACGCGGCTCGCCCTCGACCTCCTTCTCATAGTTGTCGCGTTCCACACCGTCCGGACCAGACCGGTCATGGCCGGAATGCTTGCGACATTCGGGGGGGCCGTGATGCTCACGATCGTAATCGCTGGCACAGGAGGCTCAACGAGCGACTACTACCCCGGCCTGATGCTGCTGTTGCTGGGGGCACCTGTTCTCGTCCCTTTCTCTCCGCGACAGACTTGTTGGCTCGTTGGCGTGCCCCTTGCCGCGTTTCTTGTTGTCGGAATCTCGACCGCCCCTCCAGAGCAACCCGCAGACTTCGTTCTTCGCAGCTTCTTCTTGATTGCGGCGGGATTCATGGGAGTCGTGAGTTCTGCGGTCCTCGATCGGATCCGATTCTCGGATTTCGAACAGAAGCGTGCGCTCGAGCGCGCAACTAAAGTTCTCAAGGAGCTCGACGAAGCCAAGTCGCGGTTCACCGCGAACATCCATCACGAGCTGCGAACCCCCTTGACGCTCGTCCTTTCCCCGCTCGACGCGATCTTGTCGGGGGCATTCGGTGACGTTCGTGGTGAACTCCGGGGGCACCTGCGGACGATGCAAATAAACGCTCTTCGACTCCTAAGGCTCATCAACGATCTCTTGGATCTCGCAAGAGCAGAGCAACGAGAGACTCGATTGCACCTGCGAGAGATAGATCCGACTCGAGTGATCGGGGATGTGATTTTAGGGTTCAAGCCCCTGGCCGAGCGCAAGCGAATCGAGATTCACTATGAAGTCGGGGGAGCTTCGTCGCTCGTTGCAGATCCGGAGGCGTTCGAGCGCGTCGCGACAAACCTGATCGCGAACGCGATCAAATTCACAACGTCGGGTGGCACGATCGAAGTGGCAATTGGCCAGGCTAGGGGCGGCTTTTGCCTCTCGGTTCGAGACACCGGCATAGGGATTGACTCAAACGATCTCGACCGAATCTTTGATCGGTTCGCCCAAGCCGATTCATCGGCGACGCGGCGTTTCGACGGCTCTGGAATCGGTCTGGCACTCGTAAAGGAGCTGGTCGAACTGCATGGTGGAACGGTCCGTGCGGAGAGCCCGGGGGCTGGACTGGGATCCATCTTTACAGTCTGGCTCCCTGAACGCAACCCGCGACGCCAGCCCGCCGGCGGCGTCTCGGCTACGGCCCAGGAGGGTTGGATAATCCAAACCTCTGTCAGTTCGCTAGAAGCCGAGCTTTGCCTCGATCGGGAAGAGCGAGATCTGCTCGCTCCGGATCGGGATGTGGCGACCCAGCAAGTGTCCGAGTTACACGCGGAAACCGCATGCCATCGGACGGCGGAAAACACGCAAGCGGGCGGAGAGATAGACCGACGTGGATCTGTGCTCGTCGTCGAAGATAACCAAGCGGTACGGCGACTGCTCGTGCGACTTCTCGCACCTCATTTCTCGGTTCGTGAAGCACGCGACGGGAACGAGGCGCTAAAGGATATTCAGGCTAACTCGGCCGATCTGGTGCTCACTGATGCAATGATGCCTGAGATGTCGGGCATTGACCTTTGCCGGCGCCTAAAGAGCGACACAAGAACACGCGCAATCCCGCTGGTACTGATCACATCGAAGGCGGAACGAGAGGCGAAGATTGAAGGTCTGAACGCGGGGGCTGACGATTACGTCACGAAGCCTTTTCATCCGCTTGAGCTGCTCGCGCGAGTTCGTGCGCTCTTGCGAACTCGTCAACTGCAGATTGATCTTGACGCTCGAAATCGAGAACTCGTTGCCATGATTGCGAGAACTGACGCTGCGAGGCGTGAAGCGGAGCTTTTCGCTCGAGCCGTGTCCCACGATTTGAGGAGTCCGATTGCCGCTGCGAGCGAAGCGCTGCGAGTTGCACATTCTGGTGACGCAAGCAGGCAGGCTGGTCTCACGAGGCTAGCCCGATCGAACCTAGATACGGCCGAACGCATGCTCGACGGGCTACGTGAGATGACCAAGACCGTTGGGGAGTATGAAGAGTTGGCCCCCTTATCACTTCGAACAGTGGCCGAAGAAGTGATACACGAACTTGATGCACTGAATTCGACCAAGAATGTTGCGATTTCTATCGGGGGCGAGTCAGGTTGGGCGTCAGGGCATCGAGTCAAGTTGGCTCACGTGTTCCGCAATCTGATTCAGAATGCCGTGCGTCATGCAAGTATGGTCGCTTCCCCACAAGTTTCAATCGCCTTCGAGCGCCAAGTGGACGAGGTCCTCGTCACTATCCGTGACAACGGTGATGGAATCCCCCTGGATGTTCAGAAGCAGATCTTCGAACCGTTCCGCAAGGCGCCGGGTGCGACGTCGGAGGGTCTGGGGCTTGGCCTCGCCCTAGTCGAGCAGATTGTGAGCCTACACGGAGGCCGCGTGTGGCTAGCGTCGGAGGTCGGGCGAGGCGCAGCTTTCTATTTCACGATCCCGAGCGGAGGGTGATCACGGTGGTAGCGGTCGACAGATCTACTAGTCGCGTGCTCTTGGTCGAGGATGACAAGGCACATGCAGCGTTGATCGAAGACGCGCTTATGCCAGTCGCTCAGGAGATTTGTCGCGCGGAGAATGCCAAGGCCGCGTTCGAACTTCTTGCCACGCAAGAGTTCGATGTAGCGATCTTGGATGTCGGCCTTCCAGATGCGAGTGGTTTTGAGATTCATCGGTGGGCTCAGCATCGCGCGGGAGCACCAAGCATCGTGTTTGTTACCGCAGATGACACTCTTGAGCATGCCGTTGAGGCCGTGCGTGGCGGGGCGGTCAACTACGTTGTCAAGCGACGGAACTACCTGCAGCGAGTGGTCGAGGCCGTGTCCGGCGCGCTGAGAGTAAGACAGAGCGGTCTGCCGACCGAGCGCGCAGGGTCAGTAAAGGACACCCTCATAGGGGTGAGCAGCGCGATCGAGAGAGTGCGCAAGGAAATTCGTGATTGCGCCGCCTCAAATGCGACTGTTCTAGTCAGCGGAGAAACCGGTACGGGAAAGGAACTAGTAGCCCGGGCAATCCACAGTCGGAGCGCACGCTCCAGTGCACGACTGCTGGCTGTCAATTGCGCTGGGGGAGCCGCGTCGATCCTCGACGGCTTGGAGGTTGAATTTGCCGGAGGCATACGCGAGTTCCCTAGTGGCCTCGCGGCTAACACCCGAGAGACGGCTCCAGTAGGCACCCTCCTCTTGGACGAGATCGGTGACGTTCCCCTTGAGTTGCAGGGGAAATACCTGCGGCTCCTAGATCCGAGCGTACTTCCGCGCGAGTCAAGAGGAAGTCGTGAGTCGGAAGTAAGAACAATCGCCACGACTCGTCACGATCTAGAGGAAAGGGTCCGCAGGGGTGAGTTCCGCGCCGACCTCTTCCACAGACTGAATGTCTTGCGAATTCATGTGCCGCCGTTGCGAGAGCGAAGAGAAGACATACCGAAGCTCGCTGCTCACTTTTTGACGCTTCATGCGCGTCCCGGAAGCCAGGCCAAACTGACCCGCGAAGCGGTCGCCCAGCTGCTAGCCGCGCCGTGGAGCGGAAACGTTCGGGAATTGGAACACGTCATCGAGCGAACGCTCGCCCGGTGGACAGCTGGGCCGATCTACTGCTGCGATCTCAACCTACCGGCCGCGGAACTCATAGATAGCAGCAGCGAGCGCGTGCCTCGGAGCGAGCTCGTCGCCGCGCTACTGCATCATCGCGGGCGACTCGGGCCCGTCGCGAGGCGGTTTGGTGTAAGCACGCGCACGGTTCAACGTCGCATGTTGGACTATGGCCTCCAACTAAGAGACTTTCGACGAGTACGATGTTGATCGCAGACACTGGAACGCGATCGATCTTAACGACCGCAGTTGTCTATCGGAAATCGACAAGGCGTCGGATCCCGCCCCGGACGCCCCCGACCCCGGCACTAAATTGATCGTCCTGGCGTATGACCATGGCCAAGCCACGACGGGGCGCCATGGTGATGTTCAGCACGGGATCGACCGGCCGCCGCGGATCGAATTCAAGGCGGAAGTGGCGGAGGACGGTTGCGAGTATCGTCTTCATCTCGAGAAGGGCGAAGCTACTTCCGATGCAAGCCCTCGTTCCTGCACTGAATGCATTGAACTGAAAGACGTCTGGACGGATCTGGCGCCATCTCCCCGGATTGAAGCGATCCGGTTCCTCGTAGCACGGTTCATATCGGTGCGTATGGAAGATACTCAGTACAATCTCCGTCCCGCGAGGGATTGGATATCCACCGACTTCTGCGTCAACTGCTGCAATCCGAGTTGTCCACGGAGCAGACGGCGTCAATCGAAGAGTCTCTCGAACCACGGCGTCAAGGATTTCCAGCCTGTCAATTTCCTCAAGGGCTGGGGAGGTTCCCCGTACCGCGGATCGAATCTCTTCGCAGAGCGCACTGTGCCAAGCGGGATGCTGGCTGAGCAAGAAGAGGGCCCAAGTAAGGGCGTTTCCGGTAGTCTCATGGCTGGCCGCGTAAATCACGCTGGCGTGGCCAACGACTTCGGAGTCCGACAACTGCCCATCCTCATCGCGGGCTTGAATCAATTCGGTTAGTACATCCCTAAAGCCACCAAGCGCCTCACGCCGTTCCTCGATAATCTGTCGCATGCGACGATTGAAGTAGCGAACTGCAAGAATGAAACGCCGATAGGGCAGTCCAGGAAGGTCCCATGGGGCTAATAGCACGGCGGGAGACAAGACCAGGGAAAGGGATTCAGCACCGGCGCGGACGACATCCTGGTCGACACCCGCATCGATCCCGAGCAGCGTCCGAGCGGAGATAGTGACCGTGAGATTCATCATCTCGCGGTGAGCATCTATCGCAAGACCAGGCTTCCATCGCGCGATATGCGCACGTGTCGCGCGAACCATCTCTTCAAAATAAGCGTCAACCCGCGATCGGGAGAAGAACGGGGACAGCAGTCGTCGGTGGCGCCTGTGCACGTCCCCGTTTGCCGCGAAGAGTCCAGTGCCCCATTCACGGAGCGGTTGAAGGCGGTCGGATGCTGGCTCTGCTGGGGTAAGTGCACCGGTCAGGGCGGAGCGATGGAACCTCTCGTGGTTGAGTTCCAGCTCTCGCAATAGCTGCGAGCCGCGCACGAGAACAACACCAGGACATTGGGGATCGCCAGAGAAGACGCGCCCGCCGCCTCCCCGAATCAAAGCCACGGGGGCTCCGTACCGCGCAAACAGCTCCGTCATTCGCCCGAGCGGGTCCCTGGCGAGGCGGAGCTGCGCGAGCCCCGGATCAAGAGCCGGTACGCGCCGCGGGCCCGGCATCTGTTCGAGAATCGTCATGCGAACTTTTGGCTCTCCTCTGAGGAACTCTAGGCTCTGGTTCCGGACACCGCGGGGCGGGAGCCCCTCTTGGTTGCCCTAGTCCGAAGACCGGGTCTTTTTCGATCGCCCAGCCGGGCCTTACTCCAATGCCAGCAACTTTGCGCGGCGATCAAGCCCCACCGAGCGCTCGTGTCGTCGCTCTGTTGTCACCCCAGACTCGCCGGGAGCGTCTGGGTAGTACTGAGGGGAGCAGTGTTCCGCACCGCCACCCAAGATCCCAGCTGCGCGGGGAACGACCACCTTGGTTTCTAGCGAACTCTCCCACCGAACCGTAGAAGTCGATTCGCACGAGCCCGATTGGCTGGCGACCCGGGTAGGTGGTGGACCCCGTTGCAGCGGAGGATCGTTCCATCGTAGAGTGCGATTTGTCTGGACACGCCCACCGGAGGGCGCGTTTGGACGCGGTCAAAGCAGGAACACGATGGTGTGCCGCCAGGCGCTGAGGTTGACGTGACTGAGCGCTTGACCCCGATGTCGGACGAGTCCATAGGACGCCTCCACCGGGGCTCCATTTCAGGTGCTGCAGCGATCGCACGAATCTTCCAAAGGGTCGCAGCGGATGGTTCATGGCTGGACGGTGGAATCAATCGCCGCAACGAACGTCGGCGCGCCGTCATTCTAGGCATCGACGCCGTCGGGCTTGACCTTCGGCTAGATGGATTCGACACACCTCTCTCGACCCAACTGTATCTTCGATTCAGCGATGGCTCGGACGACTTCTTTTTTGCAACCTCGGTTGAGGGGTCTAGCGACGGGTCGGTCGCAAGGGTCCGAATTCCATCTGTAGTGTACCGGGCGGAGCGAAGAAACGCGGAACGCATGCCGGTGAACGGATCGATGGGTGATCCATCCAGGGTCCAAGTCGAAGGCCACCCGACCAAACTTCCTCGGGTCGCCGCGGTCGTGGATGTGTCGGCCGGCGGCATGGGTATTCACGTCCCGAAGGACTCTCTGGATTGGGCCGATGCGTACCTCAGCCTGCGTTTTTTGGACGGTAGTCGCGCGGGCCAAGTCGCCCATGCTGAGATCCGCAATAGCGCGGACGCCGGGGTCCCCGCGGGATGGGTCCGACTCGGACTAGCTCTGCGTCCGGCTAGAAGGGACGGCATGATCGCGATCGAATCGCGGCGCACCATCCTGAACGAGGCACCACATGTTCGTGCCCGCCTAGTTGCAACTTCTGTTCGGGCTGCGCTTCGAGTCGCGTCCAGCAGAATCGCCAGGACCGTCGGTCTGCCCCAGCGGAATCACGAAACCGTTCCGCTGCTGGAGTATCCGAACGCAGACGGCGAACCCATTCGGGCCATCATCGATTCATGGGGAGCCTTCAAAGGCGGCCCCGCAGTAGTCATCCCACCTGCGTGGGGCAGGACGAAGGAAACCCTTCTTCCTCTGGCCGCGACCATCGTTGAGACGTTCCGACAACAAGGAGAACCGGTTTCGGTCATCCGCTTCGATGGAACGCATCGCAGGGGCGAGTCGTATGTCGCACCTGAAAATCGCAGGGCTGGCAGCGAATATCTCGGGTTCAGATTCTCTAGAGCAGTGAGCGACATTGAGTCGACGATCCAATTCCTGCGGACATCACCCCACTTTGAAGCGTCGTCCGTCGTCTTGGTTACGTTTAGCCTCTCAGCTATCGAAGGACGTCGAGCGGTGGCGGCCCACCAGGATGGGGTGATCTCTGGCTGGGTGAGCGTGGTGGGGATGACTGATCTTCAATCCGCGCTCAAGACAATTTCCGGCGGTGTAGACTATGCGATGGGACTCGAACGCGGCGTTCGATTCGGCCGGCATGAACTCGTTGGTGTAGTAGCCGATATGGATCACACCGGTTCCGATGCGCTCGATTCACGCTTGGTCTTTCTCGCGGACGCAGAACGCGATATGTCTGCAATTAAGGTTCCGGTCACCTGGGTTCATGGTCGCCACGATGCGTGGATGGATGTGGACCGAGTCCGTCAACTGCTTTCGTCTGGTGACATATCGCAACGGCGGTTGCTCGAAGTTCCCACGGGGCACCAACTCCGGAGTAGTCGCCAGGCCCTTGAAACATTCCAACTTATAGCCCAAGAAGTGGGGCGGATGACCCTCGGTCGCCCTGTCTCCCCGGCTATGCCCGATCCCGTGAGATTGAGATCGCGTCAAGAGGCCGAACGTTCACGCGTGCGGTCGGCCGCTGTTTCTCTGCGAGCGTTCTGGCGAGACTATCTCGTTGGGAGGCGGCGCACCTTCGGCATACAGCTCCTGACCTCAACGTCTACTTATGCCGGCTTGATGAAGCGACAGATTGACATGCTCGACCTACGAGATGGAGCGCGTGTCGCCGATCTGGGATGTGGAGTTGGGGACTTTGCTTTGTCGCTAGCTACGGCAAGGGTGCGACCGAGAGACGCTACGGTGCACGCCTTTGACTTCGTGCCGGACGCCGTGCGTCGAGCGCAGACGCGCATCGACCAAAGCGCACATCGGGATGGTCTAACAGTATCCTTCGCGATGTGTGATCTAGAGACTTCCACCGGTATCGGGATCCCCGCTGCCTCTGAGTCCTATGACGCAGTTCTTGCGTCCCTCCTAATCAGCTATCTGCTCGACCCTAAGGCGTTCTTGCTCGAAGCTCGACGGATACTTCGACCCGGTGGCAGACTAGTGGTGTCATCGCTCATGCGCGATGCGGATATATCCAAGATTCACATGGATGGGCTCGAGGAACTCAGAAGCGGACGAGCCTACGAAGCAATGGGACCAGATGCTGCCCGGGAGATCGATGCGCTCGCGCGCGACTTCTTGAACGATGCATCACGTATTCTCGACTTGGAGGAGCAGGGGCGGTTCACGTTCTGGGACGAGGCCGAACTGGCCGATCTGATGCGGGAGGCTGGCTTCGGGGACGTGCGTCCTGAGGCCTCGTTCGGTGACCCCCCCCAGGCCATCATCATATCGGGACAACGCTAGGCCTTCCCAAGAGTCCCATCTCGCTCAAGGTCGCCCTCACTCCAGTCGATCACGTCTAGGTATGGGAGCGACATCCGCTAGCGACTTGGACTTGTACCCGGTGTACCGGCATCACGTGCAGTCAACTCGCATGCCAGAGTCTCTTCGGACCGGAATTCTCGTCGTAGTCGCGCTGAACACAGCGTTCGTCGCGTTCGACCTTTGGGCATTCAAGGACCGCTTCCAGTCTATGTTGGTGGCGCGAGCCGCCTGTGTCTTGGTCCTCATGCTGATCTACGCACTGGTCCTTCCAAGGCGGCCGCTGCTCGCAGCGTTTGCGGGGTGCTTTGCCACGGGCGCGATGCTGTTGTGGGTTATCTACCAAGCTGGCGGGGCCGTCAGCGAGTACTCGCCAGGACTGATGCTGCTGTTCGTTGGGATCCCCGTGCTCATCCCATTCTCTGCACCGCAGGCGGCTTGGATTGTATCCGTCCTCTTCGCTGGGTACGCCATCCAGCCGATGATAAGTGGGGAGTCGATCGCTTGGCGCGACTACATTGTCCATGTCTGCTTTCCGATGACGGCTGGCCTGGAGTGCCTCGCGAGCACCGCCCTGCTCGACCGCTTTCGCTTCTCCGACTTCAAGCAACGCCTCGAGCTCGAAACCGCCCGTGACGAGCTCAAGGAGCTCGACCGCGCCAAGTCCCGATTCACCGCCAACATCCACCACGAGCTCCGAACACCGCTCACACTCGTGCTTTCGCCGCTCGAGGCGATGCTCGGGGGCGAGTTCGGCGACATCGGGGTGCGCCCGCGGCAGTACCTGCACACGATGCAGGTGAACGCGCTGCGGCTCCTGAAGCTCATCAACAACCTGCTCGATCTCGCGAAGGCCGAGAGTGGCGGGCTCGCGCTGCGCCGCCGGCCGATCGAGCCTGGCCGGCTCCTGGCCGACATCGTGGCGGGCGCGCGGCCGATGGCCGAGCGCAAGCACGTGCGGCTCGAGACGCGCGGGCTGGAGGCGCTGCCGGGGCTGAACGCCGATCCGGACGCCCTCGAGAAGATCGTCATGAACCTGCTTGGGAACGCGCTGAAGTTCACCGAGGCTGGGGGCACGATCGTGGTGTCGGGGGAGGTGCAGCCCGCAGAGGGACCCGAGGGCGAGGGGCTCTGCATCTCCGTGCTCGACACCGGGGCCGGCATCCCTCCCGACCAGCTCGAGCGCATCTTCGACCGCTTCGCGCAGGTGGATGCGTCGGCGACGCGCAAGTACGAGGGCACGGGCATCGGGCTCTCGCTGGTGAAGGAGCTCGTCATGCTGCACGGCGGGCGCGTGTGGGCCGAGAGCGACGGCCTCGGCCGGGGCTCGCGCTTCCACGTGCTGCTGCCGCGGGGCGAGGAGGATGCGGCCCTCGAAGAGGAGGTGCTCCAGAGCGAGAGCGGCCGCGGGGTGGCCCTCGGGCGGTCGCTCGGCGCGCTCGAGGCCGAGCTCGATCTCGGTGCGACCGCAGCCGAGCGCTCGCGCGAGTACCGCACCGCCGATCTCGCGCGCAGCGTGGACCGCGCGCTCGGCGACCCGGAAGAGGGCGCAGAGCTCGGGACGGCTGCGACGGCCGACGATCGGCCCGAGATCGTGATCGCCGAGGACAACGGCGAGATGCGGCGCCTGCTGGCCCATCTGCTGTCGCACGAGTTCCGGGTGCGCGAGGCGAAGAACGGGCGCGAGGCGCTCGCTCTGGTGTGCGAGCGCGCGCCCGACCTCGTCCTGACCGACGTCATGATGCCCGAGCTCTCCGGCACCGAGCTGTGTCGCGCGCTGAAGTCCGACGCAGAGACCGCGGGCATTCCCGTCGTGCTCGTGACGTCGAAGGCCGAGCGCGAGATGAAGGTCGAGGGCCTCGAGCTCGGCGCCGACGACTACGTGACGAAGCCCTTCCATCCCCGCGAGCTGCTCGCCCGCGTGCGCGGGCTCGTCCGGCTGCGCCGCCTCTCCGCCGAGGTGGAGGAGCGCAACGAGGAGCTCGAGGCGGCCAACGTGCAGCTCGCGAAGACGCTGGAAGACCTGAACGCCGCCCAGGTGCAGATCGTGCAGGCCGAGCGGCTCGCCGCCGTGGGCGAGCTGGCCGCCGGGGTGGCCCACGAGGTGAACAACCCGGTGAACTTCGCGCTGAACGCGGTCCGCATGCTGAAGCTGCACATGGAGGGGCTGACCGCCGTGGCGCACGGGCTCGCCTCGCTCGACCTGAACGACCCCACGAAGCTCCCCGGCCAGACGAAGCAGCTGCTCGGCCTGCGCGATCAGCTCGGAATCGAGGACCTGGCCCACGACGTGGGGGAGCTGGTCTCGATCGCGAGCGAGGGTCTCGAGCGCACGCAGCGGCTCGTGGGCGACCTCAAGGATTTTGCCGCCCCGGGCCGCGCCGCCGGCGCGCCCGTGGACGTCGCGCGGGGCCTGCGCTCCACCCTGCAGCTCCTCGCGCACACCCTCGCCGCCGCAGGGGTTCGGGTCGAGGCGCAGATCGCAGCCCAGCTGCCGAGCGTGCACGGGGACGCCGCCGCGCTCAATCAGGTGTGGCTGAACCTCCTCAAGAACGCGGGCGAAGCGCTCGAAACGAGGGGTGGAACGATCGGCGTCGAGGCCCGCAGCGAGGGGGGGGAGGTCGTGGTGCAGATCCGCGACGACGGCCCCGGCGTGTCGGACGAGGTGCGCGCGCGCCTCTTCCAGCCGTTCGTGTCCACCAAGGAGGCCGGGCGCGGCACCGGGCTCGGTCTCTCGATCTGCCACCGGATCGTGACCGAGCACGGAGGGACGCTCGAGCTCGCGAGCGGAGCTGTCACCGTCTTCACGATCCGCCTTCCGGCAGAGGAGCCCGATGCGGCCTAGGCCCCAGCGCCTGCTCGACTACCGCGAGTATCCGATCCTCTACGTCGACGACGAGCGGGAGAACCTCCGCGTCTTCGAGCTCGCATTCAAGCGCGACTTCAGCGTCGTCACGGCCGAGACGGGCGAGCACGGTCTGCGCCTGCTCCACGAGCGGCCGATCGCGCTCGTGCTCTCCGACCACCGCATGCCGGGCATGACGGGCGTGCAGTTCCTGTCCCGCGTGCGCGACGTGGACCCGAAGACGATCCGCCTGCTCGTCACGGCCTATGGCGACGCCGAGACGCTGGGCGGCGCGATCAACGACGGCTCGATCTACCGCTATCTCGCGAAGCCCTGGCGTCCCGACGAGATGCGCCTCGCGCTGAAGCGCGGCATCGAGGTCTACGCGCTCGACCGCGAGCGCGACGAGCTGCTGCGCGAGCTCACGGTGCTGAATCGCGTCGGCCAGTCGATCCATCAGCAGCTCGACCTGGGCCGGCTCTTCGATCTCCTGCTCGGAACGGTGACGCGCGAGCTCGGGTTCGACGGCGCCACGCTCCTCTTCTTCGAGGCGCGGTTCGAGCGCCTCGCGCAGGTGTCCAGCACGACCGGAACGAACGGGAGCTCCGCGCAGGTGGCGCCGGTGACGCTGCGGCGCGCCGAGGCCCCGCGGTTCTTTGCGCGGCTCCGCGCGGGCGAGGGCCAGCTGCTGAAGCTGGAGACCTCGGACGACCTCGAGCCGCCCGTGCGGCGCTGGGTGCAGGACGTCGCAGCCGACGAGATCCTCGTGATGCCGCTCATCGGGAAGCAGGAGGTGATCGGCGCGCTCGCGGTGGACAACCGGCGCGGCGGGCTGCGGCTCGACGTCTCCGCGCACACGCTGCTCGAAGGCTTCGCGACCCAGGCCTCGATCGCGCTCGAGAACGCGCGGCTCGTCGACGAGCTGAAGCAGTCGCGCGCGGAGGTGCTGCGCGCCGATCGGCTCGGCCGGCTCGGCACGCTCGCGGCGGGTCTCGCGCACGAGATCAACAACCCGCTCGTCGCGATCCGCACCTTCCTCTCGCTCGCGCCAGCGAAGCGTTTGACGCAGGACCAGGAGTTCTGGGGCGACTACCACCAGCTCGCGTGCCGCGAGGTCGATCGCATCGGCGGGCTGCTCTCGACCATGGCCCACCTTGCGCGCGGGCAGGGCGACGATGCGCCGCGCGAGACCGTCGATCTCGCCGACCTCGCGCGCCAGACCGCCGTGCTTCTCGCACGCGAAGCGACGCGCGGTCAGGTGACCTTCGACGTCGAGTGCGCGCCCGACACGCCGAAGCTCGTCGCCGCGCGCGATCAGATCCACCAGGTGCTGCTGAACCTCGCGCTGAACGCGATCCAGGCGACGCCGGCCGGCGGTACCGTCACCGTCCGAACGTCGGGCACCGCCGTCGACGACGCGCCGGAGGCGTGGGTCGAGGTCGCCGACACCGGCGCGGGCATTCCCGCCGACGATCTCGAGCGGATCTTCGACCCGTTCTTCACGACCAAGGACCCCGACCAGGGCACCGGGCTCGGGCTCATGATCTGCCACCGGATCGTCACGGACCACGGCGGGACGATCGAGGTGACGAGCCGGGTCGGACGGGGCTCGACGTTCCGCGTGCGGCTCCCCTGCGCGGCCTGACCCGCCCGCGCGCCCTTGACCCCGCCACGCCAAACTGATAGAGAAACCCGGGACTTACGCCTCGACCACGCGGTCGACCAGCATCCCCGGGAGACTTCGCTTGCAACGTTGGATCCTTGCGTCCGTCCTTGCCGCGCTGTGCACGCTCCAGGCTGGGACGGCCGGAGCCGCCGGCAAGGCGAAGGTGGCCATCCTGCCCGTCGTCGTGCACAGCACCGACAGCCACGACTTCCTCCGGGCCGGACTGTCGGACATGCTCGCGTCGCGCCTCGGCCAGGTGAAGGACATCACCGTGGTCCGCATCGACGATGCCCAGAAGGCGACGAGCGACCTCCAGGCCGCTCAGGCCACGGCCCGCGAGCTGGGGGCCGACTGGGTGCTGTTCGGCTCGTTCACGCGCTTCGGCGACGGCGCGAGCCTCGACATCGAGTGCGCCGCGGTGAGCGGCGACCCGGCCGCGAGCCAGATGTTCGTGCAGGCCGGTACCCTGGGCGAGATCATCCCGAAGCTCGACGACGTGTCGCAGCGCGTGGCGATGTTCGTCGAGAGCGGCGGCACCGGCACGGCGGCGGTCTCGGCGCCGCCCCCGCGCGCGGCCGACGTCTCGCGCACCGAGGTGGACGACCTCCGCCGCCGCGTCGAGGCCCTCGAGCGCTCGCAGCGCTCCGCCACCCCCCCCGCCGCGTCGGCCGCGAAGCCGTCGGCGTCGACTGAATAGCGGGGGCGGCGGACCCGATCCCCGGCGCTAGACTGCGCCCCGCGCGGCGGAAGCCGCGCCCCACGGTCGCTCCGCGGTCGGTCCCGGCGGTGTAGCTCAGCTGGTTAGAGCAGCGGTTTCATAAGCCGCGTGTCCCCAGTTCGAATCTGGGCACCGCCACCCACCGACTTCCCCGAAGATGCTCACGTTTTCGGTTTCGGCAGAAGCAGCCGAAACCGCACTTGCCGTCCGTTTGTGTGCGAGTAGTGTGCGAGAATTCCGAGACTTGAGCCCCGAAACCTACACCTATTGGTGTTACTCGGCGCTCAGGAGAAGGTGGCGTCCCAACCGCCCCTTGCGAGCTGGTTGGCCATCCGACCGCGGCCAGGTGCTATGCGTGGGAGGGGGGACGGGCGAGGTGACGGCCGTGCCGCATAAGGCGCCTAGGGCGACAATCGTGGCGGACACGGCGGCCGCGAAGCCTCCACAGGCGTAGCGGCTGGCTGATTCCAAAGCGTCCGCCCTCAGGGGCGGCGATCATGGAGGTGACTGGTGGCCGAGGAGCTTGATCGACTTGCGGACGCGATCGACCGCCTACGTCATCTGAATGCGGACCTCAAGCGGGCCACCGACGAAAGAACACGGCGGATTTTCTCCGAAGGGCAGGCCAGGGCCAGAAGAGAGGTGATCGTGGCCATGGGGGCTGTTCGCGCGGCCGCCAAGGCTGGCGATGAAGACGCCAAAGAGCTTCTCACCGCGTTGGAGATAGATGCCCCTTCGGGGTAGGAGCACGCTCATGATCGCCCGGTAGGTCCGGTAGGATTGGAACCTCCCGTAGACCGGCAGAAGTAATTGTCGTTGGTCAGCGCGCCCGCACACGGGGCTTCGCGGCAGCCTCGAGCCAGCGGGGCACTCATCGGTCCCCCTTCGTCTCGTGGTTCTCGTTCGCGCGGTAGCGCGGACCGCAGGGCTTCGGCTTCACTTCGTATCCCCCGTTGCGGGCCGCTGGTGGAGCTGCCAGCCCTTGCCGTTCATGCAGAGCCCGAAGTTGTTCGCGAAGGCCTCCCGGGTGTCCCGGTCCGCGGCTCGCATCATGGGTCCACCGAAGTCGGCCGCGCTCATACACGCCGAGCGGTCCTGCGCGAAGTCCTGCGACGTGGCCTCCGGCTTGTCCCAGTAGACGTCGGACTGCGGCGGCTCGGGCTTCGGCGGCGGCTTGCTCGCGCAGGCGACCGCCAAGCCGAGGACGACGACGCTGGAGTAGGGCCGGCCCCGAGGTCGCGCGCTCACGACCGCCGCCCCCGCTTCGCGAGGTGCGCGAGCACGAGCGCGCGCACGTAGACGGCCACGGGCTCCGACCCGGCGGCCCGTTCCAGCGCGGCCGCCTCGGCCGTCGTGAAGGCTAGGGCGACGCGAACCCTCCGGCGATCCCGAGCCGGCAGCGCCGGCCGCCCTCGGCCCTTCACACGATGCGCCACAATGGACCCCTCTTTACGAGCAACTTTGAAATTGAAGCCCCCGGTCGGCGCGAGTCAAGGCGGGGTCGGCCCGCCCTGTTTCCGGTTGACGCGGCGGCGTCCGCCGGTTGACACTCCGGGGTACACGGGCGGCCGCAGCTAGCGTCCATCCGTTGGACGGCGACGAAGATCTCCGATCTTGACGTGACCTCCCCTAGTCTAGCGTGAGAGGTCGGCGCACCCGCTGCTCAACAGCCGAGGGTCGATACCGGGCAGTTGCACCGGCATCGGCTCGCCTGAGCGGCGATCAGGAGGCAAGAATGGGCACGCTCGCAGGGCCCGAATCTGGGCACCGCCACCCACCGAACCCGGCCCGGTGAAGCGATCAGGCTGCTCCCTGTCGTGGGCAGGTGACGATCCATTCACGCCACGTCAGTCCCAGTTCGGTCCCGTCGTGTGAGCACCCATAATGGTCCCGCGCCGTAGGGCTCGGGAGCAACCGATCGTTCCGCACCTCCGTGTCAGCGCCGACGCGCGGTGCACTCCAGCTCCGTGGCGGGCCAATCAACGGCCGAGGAGGGAGCTTCGGATGTCGAATCGCAGCCTCGTCTCGTTCGCGGTCGCTGCTGCGCTGTGCGCTGCGCCAGGGGTCTGCCGTGCGGTGGGAGGGCTCGAGGGAGCCGCTCCCACCACCGGATCGAGCACATCGCCTCCTGCGAGCTCCTTGCTCCTGGCCGATGAACGACTGGTCGTCTTCGAGATCGAGGCGCAGTACGCCTACATCGAGACGCAGGCGCGCATGTCCTCCCGGATCGACAACTTCGTTCCGCTATTCGGAAACGGAACCCACGACACCGAGACGCTGAAGACCCACGACGTCGGCGGCCGCTTTCGGATCCTCGGACCCCGGTACGGTGTCGTACGACCGTTCATCGACGTCGGGGGTGTGACACCGCCCGCACGGCACATCATCTCCGGCAACGTCTACGGGCTCCCCGGGGTGACGCCGTCGACGCAGCCGACGATCGAGTACCAGTACGACATCGACGCCTCGGTCGGGATCGACGTGAGCATGCCCGTCGGTTCGTCCGTGCTGAGCCTGCGACCGTTCCTCGGCTATGCCTGGGACTCCTACCTCGCGAAAGTGGTCTTACAGAATCCGAGCGACGGCTCGCACGCGGACGCTGAAGACGAGCAGACGGTCGGCAGCATCCAGTTCGGGGGAACGGTTGCGTTCCAGCCGACCGAGAGCTTCCCGATGTACGTCTTCGCCACGGGAGGCTGGCGTGACCCCGTGCAGCACGACGATCGCCAGTTCACCGATCAATTCGTGAACAACTCGCTGATCGCGACCGGCTCCTACAAGTACGCGGGAGGCGTGTTCTATCGCGCGGGGATCGGCGTCCGCTTCTAGCTCCGCCCCGACACCGGGACGTGGAGCTCGGCGGCTGCGTCGCCCGTTCCCTCGTCGCGCACTTCACCGCGCCCGTCGATCGACCATCGCGCCCGCTCGATCGGCGATCCTCCGATCGCGGACCGCCAGCGCGAGGTCTCGAAGAGAGCGACGACGAGTCTCTCGGCGTTGCCGCGAGCGACGAGCTGCACGCGCGCGAAACCCAGCGCGTCCTTCCCGAAGCGCCGGCCGGGACTCTGGCTCGTGATCGGAAAGGTGTCCGAGCCCGATCCGGCGACCACGACGAGCGCAGGAGCGCCGAGCGACACCTGGATCAGCTGGAGGCTGTGCTCGTGACCGGCGAGCACGAGCTGCACCGGCGTTCCGGCCTCGGCGATCGCGTCGCGGAGGCGCTGCACGTAGACCCCGTCCCGATCGTCGCTCGTACCGGGGGGATGATGCGCGACGAGAATCCGCCATGGCCCCGTGGCCTCGCGGAGCGCGGCGACGAGCTCGCTCGGCGGGCTCGCCAGCAGCCGCGAGGAGTCGACGAGCACGAGGCTCACGCCACGTTGCAGGTTGATCGCCCGCGCCACGGCGTCGGGCAGCACCCAGTTGCTCACGTACGAGGAGAGCATCGTCGCTTCGAGGTCGGGACTCTCGTCGCTGGCGTGGTCGTGGTTCCCGAGCACCGCATAGATCGGGATAGGATGACGCTGCGAAGGGGGACGCTGGCACCCCGGCGCGACGGCGGACGAGCTCGGGCCGTCGAGTGAGACGAAGCGGCAGTAGGGCCGCACGACGTTCTCCCGGATGCGCTGCACCGCGGATCCACGCTCGAGGCCGTTCCAGTAGAAGTTGTCCCCGAGCAGGACGAGTGCGTCTGCGGGCGACTGCTCATCGGCCCAGTCGAGCCCCCGCGCCACGACGCTCTGGCCGTCCAGCGCCTCGATCCAGCGGGCCTCTCTGCCCGTGTCGCCGACGGCGAGCAGCGTGAGCCGGACCGAGGCGCTCTCGGAGATGCGGGGCGCCGGGGCGAGGACCACCTCGGCGACCACGGCCGCCACCGCTGCGACCGTGCAGGCTGCGACCACGACGGCGAACCGAAGGCGTCTGAGTCTCGAGCGCGAATCCATCGAGCCTCCAACACGACCCTTCGTCGCACGCTCTTGCGCGACCATGCGCCCCGAGCATCGCTCCACAACCAGGCTCAGGTCGACGAGCGAGGCGTCACCATCACGGGCGGGCGTCACCCGCCGGGGGTCCGAGCACGGCCGCCGTCGACTCCGAAGCAGGGTGCACGATTGCCCACATGATCTGCAGGGGCGGAAGCGCTGCGTCCGACCGCCACGCAAGCACGATCGGCGGCTGAATCTCCATCTCGGGGAAGCGCTGCTGCAGCGTGGCGGCGATGTGATTCGTGTCGGAGCTCGGATTCCATGCGACGACGGCTCCACGACGTCTCAATCGATCCATGTCGATCCAGCGGCTCTGCTCCGGGCTCCCATCGCGAAGGACGAGCGGGTGGTCGGGCGAGAAGAAGCTGATGTTCCCCGCGACCCATTTGTTGCCCACGATGTAATCCAGGCGGCTCCCGACCTTGTCGTGCCAGCGATCGGTGATGGCCTCCGCCAGCTCGCGGCTCGGGAAGTCGCCCTGTCGCTGCAGACGGCTGAGTCCGTGCCTGATCTCCAGCCGCAGGTCGCCGAGCACGCCCGCGAGGGGTGTTCCGTCGCCGAGCACGTGCGCGCTCCATCGCTGGGCGTAGGATGCGATGCCGTTCGCGCCCGCGTAGAGCGATGCGGCGAGGAGGAAGACCCCTGCCCAGGCGCGCCCGAATCGCCGGAGCGCGATGGCGTCGACCGCGGGCACCAGGAACACGACGGCGAACAGCCCGCTGAAGCACCACATCGCATAGGACCAGTGGACGCGGAACGCGACCCCTCCGAAGGCTGCGCCAGCGAACATGAGGAGAATCGGCCCGAGGGCCACCGTCGCCACGAAGCGGCGATCGAACTCGCTCGGGAGGCCTGCGAGAGACAGCCGTCCCGGGCGGCGAGGGGAGGTGCCGAGCACGAGGACGAGCAGCCCCAGGCACGCCGTCACTGCAAGTTGTCCGCTGGCGAAAGCCAGCAGCGCCCCGGCTTGATTCAGCAGGCCGGCGGTCGGCTGCGACACCTGGCGAACGTGCTCGACGGTCGGGAACTGATGTTGCATCGCCCAGTGGAGATGCGGCGCGAGCAGGAGGACGACGATCGCGGCGCAGACGTAGGGGCCGGGCGCGCGCCAGCAGCGCCGCGCCTGCGGCTCGAACAGCATGAAGCCAACCATCACGGCGGCCAAGATGGCGCTCACGTACTTGCCGTACGCCGCTGCGGCGAGCGCGAAGCCGAGAAGGGCCCAATCGTGGAGGCGCCCGATGCGGAGCGCGCGATAGAAGAGCCAGGTGGCGAACGCCCAGAGAGGCAGCTCGAGAAGGTCGGGAAACAGATTGGGCGTCCCGAAATTGAAGTAGAAGACACCTTCCAGGAGCAGCACCGAGACCAGGGCGCCGAGCGGGTTGACGATCGATGCTGCGAGCCGCCAGACCGCCCAGAAGCAGGCGGCGACGACGAGCTGGCTCGTCAGGTAGACGGCCCAGGCCTGATAGCCGAAGAGCCAGTCGACCGAGCCGAGCAGCCAAGCCTGAAGGGGCGGCTGGTCGTAGCCGAGCTGCCAGCCCTGGCCCCAGATGACACCTTCGACGAGATCGACCGGCAGCGCGTTGGTCGAGAGCAGCGGAAGCGCGGTCCAGACCACGACGTGCAGCAGGACGAACGCAGCGAACCACCGCCCGACGTTCGCGGACGCCAGGGCATCTGCTTCGTCCGAATGCATCGGCAGCGCACGATGTCACGGCTTCCGAGACCCCGCCATGGCGATTACGCAGTCGTCATGCGCCCGTCACACACGCCAAAGTGTAGACGTGGAACGGGTCGTCGAGCGCTCGATCTCCAGCATCTGGCGATCGTCGTCTCGCGCGACGGCGGCTTTTGCGTATGTCGTGCGTTCCGTACACTCGGTTTGGATCGCGGAGGAGCCCGGCGGATGGACGTCGGAATCGGCCTCAAGGCGCACTCCGGCTGGGCTGCGCTCGTGGCGCTCGGAGAGCCGGACGGTGCGCTCGCCGTGATCGAGCGTGGCCGCCTCGAGCTCGTCGAGGCTGCGGACGCGTACTGGACGAAGCAGCCCTATCACGCCGCCGAGGGGCTGGAGCCCAAGGAAGCTCGCGACGTCCTACGGCGCGGCGTCGAAGCCGCGCGACGCATCGCCGAGCACGAGCTGCGCGCGCGCGTCGAGCAGCTCGGGGGAAGCGGCCATCGCGTCGTCTGCTGTGCAGTGCTCGTGGCGCCGGGATGCCCGAGTGGAGCGTGGACGAGATCCTCGCAGTCCACTTCCGCATGCACAAAGCCGAGGGCGAGCTCTTCCGCGAAGCGCTGTCGCGCGCAGTCGAAGCCTGCGGTCTCGAGCTCGCGCGGATCCCCGAGAAACGGCTCGACGAGCACGCCGCGAGAACGCTGCGGGCGCCCGCGGCGCGCCTCGTCGAGACGGCTGCGGAGCTCGGGCGCTCGGTGGGTCCGCCGTGGGGCAGGGATCAGAAGGAGGCCGCGCTCGCAGCCTGGGCCGCTCTGCGCAGCTGAAGCGCGGGCGACAGCACGAAATGCTGGGGACCCGTCGCGAGCGCGCTGCGCTCTCGACGAGTCCCCAGCCTCCCTGGCGGAATCGGACGGCTAGAGCATCTCGTCGCGCGACGCCTTGGCGCGCGCTGCGCCGATGGCGATCTTCACTTTCGCCTTCTTCGCGCACTGCCCGATCAGCTCCCAGTTGTGGTGGTCTCGGGCGCGAGCGACTGCGAGACGCATGCCAACCCGCGTGCGCTCGTCCGAAGGCTTCACGCCCTGTCAGCGCAATGATTGCCGCGAAATGGCCCGTCGGAAGGAACAACTGACAATCCTTTCGATCAGGAACCGCCCTGGTGGCCCGCCTCCGTGCGTTCTCGGTCTCCTGCGCCGCGGCACGTGCCTTGCACGATCGTCAATCCATGACGCTGAACGATCTGCTTCGCCATCCGATCTCGCGCGAGCTCGCGCGATCCGCGGCGCTGGCCCTCCAGCCGCCTCCCCGACGTTTCCTGGGCCGTCATGTGGGGCTGGGAATCGCCCTCGGTGCGGTCCTTGGGCTGCTCTTTGCGCCGAAGTCGGGACGCCGGCTGCGACGTGAGCTCGCCGCGCGCCTCGGCGGCGCGGTTCGCGAAACCCATGAGATCGCGGATCGAAAGTTGCGTGACGCGGCCGAACCCAGGCGGATCTGAGGCGCCGGCGGTCGCCACGCCCGGCCAACCATTCATCGGTAAGGAGGAGCAATCATGTACTACGGCATCGGGGGAACCATTCTGATCGTGCTGGTGGTCCTCTTCCTGCTCGGTCGGCTCTAGCGCTGCTCTAGCGTCTCGGGGCCTCCCCCGCGGCATCGAGCAGACGCGTCAACGTCGGAAAGTCGACCGGCTTCGCGAAATGATGATCGAAGCCAGCCGCCTCGGTCCGGCGTCGGGTTTCGTCTTGGCTCCAGCCCGTGAGGGCGATGATCACCATGCGGTGTCCCTCCGGGAGGGCGCGCATGCGCCGGGCCACCTCGATCCCGTCGATGGTCGGAAGGCCGATGTCGAGCAGCACGATCTCGGGAGAGAAGGCGCCGGCGACGTCGACGGCCTCGAGCCCGTGATAGGCCGTGCGAACGTCGTGGCCCTGGCGCTGCAGCAGGAGGGAGAGGCTGTCCGCGGCGTCCACGTTGTCGTCCACCACGAGGATCCTGCGAGGACGGCTCGCGGCCACGTGGCTCCCGGCGGGCGCCTCCGAGGTCGAAGCGCCCGTCGCGGGCGGCAGCAAGACCGGAAGCTGGACGACGAACTCGCTCCCCTTGCCGACGCCGGCGCTCCCGGCGCTCACCGTGCCGCCGTGCATCTCCACGAATCTGCGCACGAGGTTGAGTCCGAGCCCCAGGCCGCCGACGCCGCGCTCGACGCCGTCGCCCTGCCGGAACATCTCGAAGATGCCCGCGATGTCCTCGGCGGCGATCCCGATTCCGTCGTCCCGCACGCGGATCACGACCGACTCGCCCGCCACCTCGGCCGAGAGCTCGATTCGTCCGCCCGCGGGCGTGTACCTGGCCGCGTTGTTCAACAGGTTGGAGAGGACCTGCGCGAGCCGTACGGGGTCGGCATGCATCGTTACCGGGCCGTCCGGCGCCACCACGGAGAGGCGATGCTCCGACGTCTCGATCCACGGGCGGCTGGTCTCGACCGCCATCTCCAGCACGGTCCCGAGCTCGACTCGTTCCCGCCGCAGATCCACCTGACCGCGGGTGATCCGCGCGACGTCGAGCAGGTCGTCGACGAGCCGGGAGAGGTGCTGGACCTGTCGCTCGATCAGGGCGCCGCACGTGGCGACGTCTCCTCCGGGGGAGCCGCAGGAAAGGAGCAGCTGCACGGCGTTCGCGATCGGAGCGAGGGGATTGCGCAGCTCGTGCGCGAGCGTCGCGAGGAACTCGTCCTTGCGCTGATCCGCCTCGCGCAGCCGGAGTTCGCTCTCCCGGAGGGCCAGCTCGAGCCGCTTCCGCTCCGTGATGTCCCGACCGATTCCCACCAGGCCGACGATCCGGCCGTTCTCGTCGCGGTACGGGGACTTCGTCACGAGGAAGGTGGTCACACCTTCTGCGCTGGCGAAGTGCTCCTCGATCACCTCGGCCCTTCCGCTCGCCATGATCCGGCGGTCGTTCTCCATGATCGCCTGCGCATGGTGCGCGTCCGGATGGAAGTCGAGGTCGGTCTTCCCGAGCACGTCCTGCTCCGGCCCGATCACCGAGAAGACGGCGGGATTCCCGAACAGGAGACGACCCTCGCGGTCCTTCACGAAGATCAGATCCGACGTCGCGGCCGCGAGCGAGCGGAGCATGGCCGTCTGTTCTTGCAGGAGGCGCTCGGACCGCTTGCGGGCAGTCAGGTCCTCCCCCGTGCGCTTCACGTCGAGCCGCCGGGCGACGTGCGGCCCGAGCGACGACAGCAGGTCGACCAGACCCGGGGGCGGAGACCCGGGCTCCGGACTCCAGAGCTCGATCACCCCCACGGTCTCGCCGTCGTCCTGGAGCGGGAAAGCCGCGACCGATCTCAATCCCTCGCGGACGATCGCCGAGGTCGCGGGATCCGGGTCAGCCGCGAGGTCAGCGCTCCACTGCGCCGTTCCGGTCGTCCGCACCCGCTCGCGAAGGTGCGCGGACGCCGGCGCGGCGAGAGCGGCGATCCGCTCGGCGTCGTCTGGCGCCCCATCGCCCCCACACCAGCGGGTGACGCATTCGAGGTCTTCGGACGGCGAACGGACCGTCCATGCGAAGCCCGCCGTGAAGCCGAGCTCGCGAGCCGCACCACGGATCAAGCCGCTGAGGGCTTCACCGGCGCTTCCCGCGCCCAGAACCGCTCGCATCATCGCGAGCTCGGCAGCGTGCAGCGGCGCCGTGCTCACGATGGGGGCACCGCTAGTCCCAGTTCCAGAGGTCGTCGTTCGTCCGGCACTTGTTGGCGTCGACGGCGCTCTTGATCTGGAGGTAGCCCGGCCAGCCGAAGAGGGGGATGAAGCCCAGCCAGAACTTCTTCTGTGGGGCGTGCTCGAAGAACGGCCGCCAGTCCTTCAGGTACCACTCGCCCAAGCCGGGGTGGGCGATCGAAAGCCAGGTGGCGTTGTCCCGGTGCCGGTCGGTGCAGCTCTCCGCCCGGGCCGCGGTGGCGAGCCCCGTGCAGAAGGCGAGCCCGATCAGTGTCGTGACGAAACGTCGCATCTGTGTCTCCTCGACCCGTCCCGGTTGCCCAGAGTGGCGCCGAACCCCGGCCAGGCCTCGCGCGGACGCGGGACTTGACCACCCTAGGGGCCGATCCTATCTAAAGCGGGGCTTCCGCCCAATCACAGTTGGTCCAGAGACCTTGCACGAGGAGGAATGATCCGCCCATGCCTGCCAAACAGATTGCCTTCGGGGAAGCGGCGCGCCAGCGACTGCTTCGCGGCGTGGATACGCTCGCGAATGCCGTCGCGGTGACCCTCGGGCCCCGCGGCCGGAACGTCATGATCGAGAAGTCCTGGGGGGCGCCGCTCTCCACCAAGGACGGCGTGACCGTCGCCAAGGAAGTGGACATCGCGGACAAGCAGGAGAACGTCGGCGCGCGCATGGTGCGCGAGGTCGCGAGCAAGACCTCCGACGTGGCCGGAGACGGCACCACCACCGCGACGGTGCTCGCCCAGGCCATCCTCCACGAGGGCGTGCGACGCATCGCGAGCGGCGCCAACCCGATGGAGCTGAAGCGCGGCATCGACAAGGCGGTCGCCGCCATCGTGGAGGACCTCAAGCGCCAGTCCCAGAGCGTGCGCGGCCGCACCGAGATCGCGCAGGTCGGCACGATCTCGGCGAACGGCGACGAAGAGATCGGCAACATGCTCGCCGAGTCGATGGAGAAGGTCGGCAAGGAGGGCGTGATCACCGTCGAGGAGGGCAAGGCGCTCCAGACGGAGCTCGAGATCGTCGAGGGCATGCGCTTCGACCGGGGCTACCTGTCGCCGTACTTCGTGACCGATCCCGAGCGCATGGAGGCCGTGCTCGAAGACGCGGTCATCCTGATCCACGAGAAGAAGATCTCCTCGATGAAGGACCTCCTTCCCGTGCTCGAGCAGATTGCGCGCACGGGCAAGCCGCTCGTGATCGTCTCCGAGGACATCGAGGGCGAGGCGCTCGCCACGCTCGTCGTGAACAAGATCCGCGGCGTGCTCAAGGTGGCTGCGGTCAAGGCCCCGGGCTTCGGCGACCGCCGGAAGGCCATGCTCGAGGACATCGCGATCCTGACCGGCGGCGTCGCCATCACCGAGGACCTCGGCCGCAAGCTCGAGACGGTGACGCTCCAGGACCTCGGCCAGGCGCGGAAGGTCGTGATCGATCGCGACAACACGACGATCATCGAGGGCAAGGGCAAGAAGCAGGCGATCGACGGCCGCAAGACGCAGATCCGCAACGAGGTCGAGAACACCACCTCCGAGTACGACCGCGAGAAGCTCCAGGAGCGGCTCGCGAAGCTCGCGGGCGGGGTCGCGGTGCTCCGCGTGGGCGCGGCGACCGAGGCCGAGATGAAGGAGAAGAAGGCGCGCGTCGAGGACGCGCTCCACGCGACCCGCGCCGCGGTGGAAGAGGGCATCGTGCCCGGCGGCGGCGTCGCGCTGCTCCGGGCGGGCGTCGTGCTCGACCAGCTGAAGCAGCTCACCGAGGACGAGAAGTCGGGCGTCGGCATCGTGCGCGACGCCATCCGCGAGCCGCTGAAGCGGATCGCGAGCAACGCGGGCATCGAGGGCTCGGTGGTGATCGAGAAGGTGCTCGCCGGCAAGGGCGCCTTCGGCTTCAACGCGCAGACCGAGGAGTACGGAGACCTGGTGAAGGCGGGCGTGGTGGATCCCACGAAGGTGGTGCGCGCCGCGCTCCAGAACGCGTCGAGCGTCGCCGGGCTGATGCTCACGACCGAGGCCCTGATCACGGACAAGCCCGAGAAGAAGAAGGGCGGGAATCACGACCACTCCCACGGCGACGACATGGGCGGTGGAGACATGGACGACTACTGAGCGGCCGCCCGCGCAGCGCAAGCGAGAGCGCCCGGAGGGTCTCCCCTCCGGGCGCTTTCGTTCGTGCGCGCGCCGCGTCCCGCTACGGCGTCAGGTTGGCGTAGATCGTCAGGAACTGTCCGTTCGTCGTGATCTGGACCGGCGTCAGGGTCAGGCCCAGGAACGACGGCAGCGGGAAGCTGCCGAGGCTGCTGGCGAGCTGCGGCAGCAGGAGGCCGATCAGCGTCTGGAGCAGCGAGGTGAGCGCCACCTCGTCGGTGTTGTACGGGTTCTTGATGATCCCGACCGTGATGTCGCCCGCGAGCGGCGGCACGATGTTGAAGAGCAGGGCGGAGTTCGGCGCATCGTAGCCGAGCGTGAAGCCCGTCCGCGCGTCGACGCCCACCTTGAGCAGCGACACCGTGTCGACGAACGCCGTCGGGAAGATCTCCGCGGAGAGGTTCCCGACGCGCAGGTCCCCGATCTCGCCGCTCGGACCCGGGTTCCCCGTGAGGAGCGGCGACGTCGTGGGCTTGAGGTTGATCTGGAGCGGCATCGTCGGATCGAGCGCCGCGAACTCCGGGATGAACAGCGACAGCAGCCCCGCGGTGAGCGGAGCTGGTCCGGGCGGATGCGCCGGATCGAGGTCGATCTCCGTGATGGTGGTGAGGAGGAGGCCTTCCTCGGTCTGCGCCTTCAGCAGCTGGTTGAAGACGTCCGGCGACACGCCCAGACCGATGCCGTAGTTCTGGGGCGCCGGCACGGGCCCGGGGTTGGTCGGACCGTAGTCCGGCAGGGGTGCGTTGGTGGCGTAGGACGCCGTGAGGTTCGGAGCGCCTGTGGGATAGGGTCCGTCCGAGGTGATTGCCCCGTCGACCTTGTAGGTGATGCCGTCGTTCGTCCCGGCTTCGTCCTCTTCGACGATCGTGTCGAAGTTCGCCTGGAAGTTCACGCCGAGACCCGACCCGATCGGGCCGGCGAGCTGGATGCCGTCGAGCGCCGTCTGGATGGCGGAGGCGATCGGCGAGTCGGCCGGGCCCGCGCCGTCGGGATCGCCCAGGGCTGCGACGAGGCCGCTCTGCACCTGCGGCTGCACGTTGCCGATGATCGCGCTGATGATGTCGCCGATGATCGGGAAGTCGCAGATGCCGCCGTCGAACGTGTTGTTGAAGGCGGTGAAAGCCACGGCGACGGCGCCGGACTGGTTCACGTCGATGCTGTTCGTCGGCACCCCTGGCTGCTGGTCGTACTGGCCCGTGATCGTCGTCGTGTTCGCGGTGATGTAGCCCGTGCAGGAGATGCCCGTCGTGTAGTAGTCGGCCCGCAGGTTGTCGACCGTGACGCGCGCCTGCGTCGTGTTCGGCGTGGCCGTGATGTCGAGGCCGATCCCGATCGCCCCGGTCGAGATGCCGTCGGCGTACGCGCGAATCGTGACGCCCGTGATGCAGCCGCCGAAGGGGTTCGGGATGATGCACTGGAAGATCGTGGTGAGGAGCGTGCCCGGGGGGAGCAGCGTGGCGGGATTGAAGCCCGACAGCACCAGCGACTGCACCGTGGGCTCGAGCTGATCGAGACCGGTGTCGTTGATGCGCATCGCCACGCCCTTGTCGGAGAAGGCGCCGTCGGCGACCGAAGCGCCCCGGATGATCGACTGGCGCTTCCGGTCGAGCAGCGTACCGCTCGTTCCCCGGAGCTCGACGAGCACGGGGTTGAAGACCGCCGTCGCGCTCAGGGCGACGGTGGTGGAGAACGTTCCATCGGGGTTGATGGGAACGTTCGTTCCGTTGATCGAGACGGTTGCGGCCGCGGCCCCGATGTCCTGGAGATGGCCGGTCACGAGCGTGGACGCCGCGTTCACGAACGCCCCGTCCGCCGGGGAATCCAGGAAGACCTTCGGCGGCGGCGTGCAGTACACGGAGAAGGCACAGGCGAGGACGAGCAAGCGCAGCGCGCCCGGAGTCAGCGAGCTCTTCATCGGATGGGATCCCCCGGTTCGGACCGCGAGCCCTACGGAGCCCGGCACCACCCGGCCCCGATGCCCGCGGCAAGGCACCTGAGCCGTCCAATACGCAGGGATTCATCCCGGAGTCAAGCGAGAATTTCCCAAGCCGGAAGGTGACTTCGAGTCAGCTGCGTGCGAGCAGGTGCTTCTGCACCTTGCCGCTCTCGGTGCGCGGAAGGCGCGGCTCGACGACCCAGCGCTGCGGCACCTTGAATGACGCCAGGCGCTCGCGGCCCCACGCCTGAAGCGACCCGAAGTCGAGCGGCGCCTCCGCGGCGGGCACCACGTGCGCCTCGCCCACCTCGCCCCAGCGAGCGTCCGGAACGCCGACCACCGCGATCTCGCGGATCGCGGGATGACCCGCATAGGCCGCCTCGACCTCGGCGGGATACACGTTCTCGCCGCCGGAGATGTAGAGGTCGCGCGCGCGCCCGACCAGGCTGATGAAGCCCTCGTCGTCCACGGTGCCGAGGTCGCCGGTGCGGACCCATCCGTCGCGGATCGTCTCGGCCGTGGCCTCGGGACGACCCCAGTAGCCCGTCATCGCGATGGGGCCGCGCACGACGATCTCACCTGGCTCGCCGCGCGCCACGTCCACCCACTCCGCCGGCGCCTCGGTCACCGAGCGCTGCGTCACCAGGCGCACCTCGCCGTGGAACACCGGACGTCCCACGCTGCCCGCCTTGCGCACGGCGTCGCGCGCGTCCAGGCAGCAGAGGATCGAGGTCTCGGTCTGGCCGAAGCCCTGCTTCACGAGGAGCCCGTGCTCCCGGAAGGCGCGGATCAGCTCGACGGGGATCGCGGCGCCCGCGCTGAAGAGGAAGCGCAGGGAGCCGAGCGCAAGAGTTCCCGGCGGCGCCGCGCGAAGCGTCTCGAGGAGCGCCTGGAACATCGTGGGCACGGCGCCGAAGTACGTGATGCCGCGCGCACCGACGGTGTTCCACAGCGCCGCCGGCTCGAAGCGGGGCTCGAGGAACACCGCGCCGCCCGCGTAAAGGGCGGGCAGCGCGAGGATGTTGAGCCCGAAGGAATGGAAGAGCGGCAGCGCGATCGCGACCCGATCCGCGGCCGTGAGCTGGAAGAAGCGCAGCGCGTTCAAGCTGTTGAAGAGCGTCTTCCGGTGCGGCAGGACGGCGCCCTTCGGCACGCCGGTCGTGCCGGACGTGTAGAGGATCATCATCGGGGCGTCGGGGTCGACCGGCTCGATCGCCGCAGCCGGCGACGCCGCCGCGAGCGCGCGCTCGTACGGATCCGAGTCGCCTCCGACCGGCAGCTGGAATGCGGGAACGTGTCCCGCGGCGGCGCACGCAGTCCGGGCGGTGCCCTCGAGCGCGCGCTCGACCAGCCACGCGCGCGGTGTGCAGTCTTCGAGGAGGCGCGCGATCTCCGGTGGCGCGAGTCGCGCGTTCACCGGCACCGAGAGCGCCCCGATCCGCGCGGCCGCGAAGACGGCCTCCAGGAACGCGGACCGGTTGCCCAGCAGGAGCGCCACGCGGTCGCCCGGCCCGACCCCCGCGCGGCGGAGCACCGCCGCGAGCCGCGCGCAGCGGTCGTCGAACGCGCGGTAGTCGAGCTCCCGGTAGGCGTCGGCGACCGCGAGGCGTTCGCCGGCAAGCGCCGCGAGGCGGACCGTCCAGTTGCCGATGTTGTTCCAGACGCCGACGTCGGGCATGGGGCAGGGCACGCGGGCGGGATACCAGAGCGCGGGCGGCGGCAGCAAGGGGTCGCGCGTGCGAAGGGCCGTCCCGAGGTCCGCGGAATCGCCTCGGTTTCACGCGCTCAAGCGAACCGCGCGAAGGGCCGATCCGGGCTGCGTGAGGCCCGCCCGACTCCTCCTGGCCACCGACCAGCTGGCGCGCTGCGGCGCGACGGACCTGGTGCTGCACCTCGTCGAGGCGCTCGACCGGCGCCGCTTCGCGCCCACCGTGCTCGCGCTGCGCGGCGACGACGTCCCGGGCCCTGCCTCGGAGGCCGAGGAGGAGGGCGCTCGCCGCTTCCGCGCGCTCGAGGTGCCGACGCGCCGACTCGTGGTCTCCGCCTCGGGTGGGCTTCCGCGCCGCCTGCGGCCGCTGACCGGGCTCCTCCGGGCTGCCGACTTCGACGTGGCGCACGCGCACGTGCGTCCCGCCGACCTCTGGTTGACGCTCGCAGGTGTCGCCGCAGGAACGCGCGTTCGCCTCTACAGCCGGCAGGCGACGTACGGCGATTGGCCCCTCGCCCTGCGCGCGCGCTACGCCGCCGCCGGACGCCTCGCGACGCGGGTGATCGCGGTCTCCGATGCCGTGCGCAGGCATCTCATCGAACGCGAGGGCGTGCCCGCGCGGCGCGTCGAGACGATCCCCGACGGCATCGCGCTCGAGCCGCTCGACCGGCTTCCTTCGCCCGCGCGGACGCGCGCGCAGATCGGTCTCCCGGCGGACGCTCCGCTCGTCGTCACCGTGGCCGCGCTGACCGTGCGCAAGGGCCATCGCTTCCTGGTGTCGGCCGCCGAGCGCGTGCTCGCGTCCCATCCCGAGACCCGCTTCGTCTTCGTGGGGGAGGGCCCGGAACGCGCCGTGCTCGAGGGGCAGCTTCGCGCCACGGGGCGCGCGGGCGCGTTCTTCCTGCTCGGCGAGCGTGCGGACTATGCGGCGTGGATCGCGGCCGCCGACGTCTTCGTGCTGCCGTCGCTGTGGGAGGGCCTCAACCTGTCGCTCCTGACGGCGTGCGCGCTCGGCCGTCCGGTCGTCGCGTCGAACGTCGGCTCCAACCCGGAGATCGTGATCGACGGGGAGACGGGGCTCCTGCCGACCCCGCAGGCCCATGCGCTCGCCGCCGAGACGCTCGATGCGGGGGCCCTCGGCGACGCCATCGCGAAGCTCCTCGCCGATCCCGCCCGGGCGCGGGCGCTTGGCACGGGAGCGCGCGCGCACGTGCGCTCCCGCTTCTCCGCCGTCGACATGGCGGAGCGACACGGCGAGCTGTACGAACGTCTGCTGCACGGCCATGGCGTGAGGCGGCGCAGCGTCGCCCGCCGCTCCGCCGCACCTCCGCCGCCGGCCAGTTGGCTGGGCGGCGCATGACCGCGGCCCCGGGCGGCCTCGTCCGCCGCCGCTACGAGGATGCCCGCGAGCTCGCGGCGTTCGGCGAGCTGCGGGAGCGCATCGGCCTCCACGCGGTGGAGGAGGAGCTGATCGCGTCTTGCTTCGCGCCCGGCGCGCGCCTCCTCGACCTCGGCGCCGGCGCGGGTCGCGAGGCGCTCGGAGCGGCGCGTCTCGGCTACGAGATCGTGGCCGTCGACTTCGTGCGCGGCATGCTCGAGGAGGCCCGGCGCGCGGACGGCGCAGCAGACCTCCCCGTGCGCTGGCTCCAGGGCGACGCCGCGCGGCTCCCGTTCGCAGCCGGCGCCTTCACCGGCGTGCTGCTCGTCGCGCAGCTGCTCGAGCACTTCCACGGGCGCGCGTCGCGCGTCGCGCTCCTGCGCGAGGCCGCGCGGGTCGTGCGGCCCGGCGGCCATCTCGTGGTCTCCGTCCACAACGGGCTCTGGCGGCCCGGCGTGCGGCACTGGCTGCGACGCTACGCCGAGCGGCGTCACGTCGGCGAGCTTCCTTCGGGCGGCGACACCTGGGTCCGGCGGGTCATTCGTGCGCAGCGCGTGCTGCGTGCGGAGGACGTCCGCGACCTCCGCCGTCTCGGCGCCCAGCGCGCGCGCTTCGAAGCGACGGCGGTGGTGCGGCGCGTCGCGCGCGCCCTCGGCCGCCCGGCGCTGGAGCCGGGCGACGGCTTCACCGCGCAGGTGAGCCACGCGGGACCCTCCGACCTGCGCATGCCGTTCCACCCCTACAGCCCGGGCGAGCTCTCGCGCGAGGTCCGGGCCGCGGGCCTTCGCGTGGTGGCGGAGCGTCCGTTTCCGCCGCCGCCCCCCGGCCGCCTCGGCGCGCTCGCCGCACGCGGCGCCGACTTCTGGTACGCCGCAGTGCGGGTGCCCTGACCGTGGCCGGCCCCGTCGCGCGTCAGAGCGCGTGGGCGCTCGCGTCGAGCGCCGGCGCCGCCGTGCTCCAGAGCGCGACCACCGCGCTGCTGGCCCGGTTCCTGATGCCGGCGGACTTCGGCACCGCGTCGATCGTCGCGATCGTGACGGGGCTCGCGAGCGCGCTCGCGCTCCTCGGCCTCGGCGCCGCCCTCACGCAGGCGCGGGACGCGACGCGCGACGACGCGGCGGCGGTGCTCGGCGTGTCGCTCGCCCTCGCGGCCTCGCTCGCGATCACGCTCGGCGGAGTCGCCGGTCCGCTGCTCGGGCGCGCGCTCGGTGCACCCGCGCTGCCGCGCCTCGTCGCGCTGGCGGCGCTCGCGCTCCCGCTGTCGGCGTTCCAGGGCGTCGCGATCGCGCTGCTCCAGCGGCGGCTGGCGTTCGACGTCCTGGCCCGGCTCCAGCTCGGGGCCGTCGTGGGGAACGCGGTGCTGTCGCTCGCGTTGGCCGCGGCCGGCGGGGGCGTGCTGGCGCTGGTCGTCGGGCGCCTCCTCGCGGACGCCCTCGTGCTGCCGTTCGCGCTGCGCTGCGCCGATGCTCCGTTGCGCCCGCGGCTCGACGTGGCACGTGCGTCCCGCTTTGTGCGCTTCGGCGTCCCCGTCGCGGGGACGCAGGTCCTGATCGCGGTGGGGAGCCAGATCGACACCGCGGTCCTCGCCGCCACGCTCGGCGTCGCGGCGCTCGGGCAGTACTCCCTCGCGTTCACGCTGGTGATGCTGCCGGCGGTCCGGCTCGCGTCGGTCGTGAAGGCGGTGGCGTTTGCCGCCCTCTCGCGGAGCGCTCCGGTCGGCGCCGCCTTCGAACGCCAGGCGTGCTCGCTCCTGCGCCAGGTGAGCGCCACCTGCTGCCCGCTCGTGCTCGGCCTCGCAGCGACCGCCGGCGATCTGGTGCCGCTCCTCCTCGGACCCGGCTGGGAGGAGGTCTCGCGGCTCGTCGTGTGTCTGACACCGGCGGGTGTCGTCGCCGCGTTCGGGTCGGCGATGGGAGCGGTGCTCCTCGCGCGTGGACGGCCGAAGGTCGAGCTCGGGTTCGCGGTGTTCCGCGCCGTGGCGCTCGGGGCGCTGGTCTACGCGGGCGGCCGGAGCGCGGGCGCGCTGGGCGCCGCGCTCGGCGTGTCGGCGTACCACCTGCTCGGCTTTCCCCTGCTGTTCGTGGTGCTCCAGCGGTTCGCCCAGCTCTCGCCGGGCCGCGTCGCGGCCGCGCTCGCGCCCGGCCTCGTGGCGTCGGTCGTGATGGCCGGCCTGGTCGCCGTCGCGGGAGCGCTGCTGCCGTCCGCTCCGGCGGCCGTACGGCTGGGGCTGCGCGTGACGGTCGGCGCCGTCGCCTACGCCGCGCTGCTCCGCTTCGGGTTCCCGGGCGCGTGGGACGAGCTCCGGGACACGGCGCAGAAGGCGCGTGCGCGCGCCGCGGGGCCCGTCGCTCCGGCGGTGGCGGGATGAGGGCGGCGCGACTCCGGCAGACGCCCGCGGGCCTCTGGGAGGCGCTCGCCGCTGCAGCGCCGAACGCCAGCTTCTTCCTGACGCCGCGCTACGCCGCGATCGCCGCGCGCGCACACGGCGTGCCGCTCGAGCTCTTCGCGTTCGAGTGCGACGACGGCGTTCGCGTGGCCTTGCCCGCCCGCCGCCTGCCGGGCCCCCGCCTCCGACGCACCTATGCGTGCCCGGGGGGAGGCCTGCCCGGCGGGCTGCTCGCCGAGACCGGGCTCGGGCGTCGGCGGAGCGCCGCCGTCCTCGCCGCGCTCGCGCGCATCCCCGACGCCGCGTTCCGGCTGACGCTCGACCCCCGCGACGCCCTCGGGCTCCCGCCCGCCCCCGAGCGCACGCTCCGCCGCGACCGCTTCTTCGTGCTCGACCTCGGCGGGGGCTATGCGCAGGTCGAGTCCGCGCGCTTCGCGAAGGACTTCCGCGAGGGCTGCCGCAGGGCGGGGCGGCGCGGTGTCACCGCGGCGGTCGAGCGCACGCGGGCCGCCTTCCAGGACTTCGCGCGCCTCCACGCGCAGGGCTCCGAGGCGTGGGACGCCGGGAGCCGCGTCCCCGCGGCGCTCTTCGAGGCGTGCGCGGACGATGCCGGCGCAGCCGGCTCTCCCCTCGAGCTCGTGCTCGCGCGCGACGCCGGGGGCGCGGCCGTGGCCGGCGTGCTGGGCGTCTGCCGGGGCGACACGTTCACGTGCTGGCTCGCCGCCATGGACCGCAAGGCCCGTCCGCTCGCGCCGAGCACCGCGGCGTACCGCTGCGCGATCGAGCGCGCGTGTGCGCTGGGCGCCGAGCGCTTTCTCCTGGGCGCGAGCGGCGGCATCGCGTCCGTCGAGGCCTTCAAGCGATCGCTCGGCGCCGAGGCCGTGGATGCCGAGCTGCACGTCGAGGTGCGCGGCGTGCTGCGGGAAGCCGCGCGCCGCTCGCGCGCCCTCGGCCGCTGGGTCCGGGATCTCGCCCGTGGTACAAGAGCACCCGGGCCTGCCGCCTGAGCGGCCGGCGCGGGAGGCGTGCCATGAACCTGAAGGGAGAGCCGGCCTACGTCGGCCGACACTGCGGCTCGAACGTCCACGACGTCACGCGCGAGAGGGTCGCGTTCTACGCCGACGCGCTCGACGACCGATCGCACGCGTGGGCGGAGGTCGCTCCGCCCCTCCTGCACCACTCCGAGTGCTATCGCTTCCTCGGCGACTGGTATCTCGAGAACCTCTTCGGAAACCTGCATGCCCGTCAGGAGTGGGAGCTCTTCTCGCCGCTCTCGATCGGCTCCAGCGTGCGATCCCGGTCCACGATCATCGAGCGCTACACCAAGCGCGGTCGCGACTACGTGGTCAACGAGACCGATCTCGTGGACGCCGCCGACGGCCGGCTCCTCGTGCGCGGCCGCACGCACCAGTCGTTCCTGCCGCCGAAGGACCGATCGGCCGGGAGCGGGTTCGTGGTGGACGAGAAGACGGCCGCCGCCAAGGAGCCGCGGGCGCCGTTTCCGACGGCGACCGGGCCCGATCTTCCGCCCGTCAAGAAGACCGTCGATCAGCGGCGCTGCTGGATGTTCTCGGGACCGGGGAAGAACTATCACACCGACCGCGAGGCCGCGAAGCAGCTCGGCTTCCCGAACATCGTCGTGCAGGGGATGATGTCCACCTGCTTCGTGTCGCAGATCATGCACGACCACTTCGGTCCGGGCTGGCTCACGGGCGGCAAGATGGACGTGCGTCTCACCAACGTGGTGTGGGTCGACGACACCGTGACCGCTCACGCGAAGGTGCGCGAGGAGGCGCGCGAAGGCGTCAGGACCCGCGTCCACTGCGACGTGTGGGTGGCGAAGGACGACGCCACGCGCGTGCTGCTGGGCACCGCGAGCGCGGTGCGCGACTAGCGCTTCAGTCCAGGAACTTCGCCTTCCGGCCCTCGCGCCGCGCGCGGATCGCCTCGTCGAGGTTCTGCGTGGTGAGGCGGACGAGGAGCTGGTTGCGGCTCTCGAGGTCCATGGCGGCGCGCAGGCTCCCGACCTCGAGATTCGACCACAGCACGCGCTTCGTCATCGCGATGCCGTGCGCGCTCCAGCCGCAGATCTGCTCCGCGACCTCGAGCGCGGTGTCCATCAACGCGCCGTCGGCGACGACGCGGGAGACGAGGCCCATCCGCTCCGCCTCGCGGGCGTCGAGCTCGCGGCCGGTGAGCATGACGTCGAAGGCGTGCGCGGCGCCGACGAGCCGCGGCAGGAGCCAGCTCACGCCCAGCTCGGTCCCGGTGAGACCGTTCCGCACGCCCGCGCCGCAGAAGCGCGCGGATTCCCCGGCGATCCGGAGGTCGGCGCCCGCGGCGACGCACAGCCCGCCGCCGTAGGCGGGTCCGTTCACGGCCGCGATCACGACGGCGTTCATCTCGCGCATCGCCGGGACGAGGTCGGCGAACAGGTCCATCGCACGCGTCGCGATGCGCGACAGCGGAAGCCCCTCGATGCCGGGCGGGACTCCCGCATCCTCGAGGTCGAGCCCCGAGCAGAATCCGCGCCCGGCGCCGGTCAGGATCGCGACCCGCGCGTCGTGGTCCGCCGCGACCTCAGCGAACGCTTCGCGCAGCGGGAGCACCGTCTCGAACGAGAGCGCGTTCATGCGCTCCGGGCGATTGAGCGTGATCACGCGCACGTGGGGCGAGGGCTTCGCGAGGAGCACGAACGGCATGGGGCTGGGTCCTCCGGGGCGGCATGATGCGCGCCGCGCTCCGGCGTCTCAACCCGCGTGCGGAGGCTACTCCTCGGCGGCGCCTCCGGCGGCCTTCGCCACCTGGCCTTCCTTTACCTTCGCCGCGTCGAATTTCTGCGCGGCCTGCTCCATGTGGTCGAGCAGCGCCTCCGGAGGGGGCGCCGGCCTGCCGGGAGGGCGGAACGGCCGGATCCGGGACACCACGAAGTTTCGCAGGTAGGGGCTGTCGAAGCCGCGCGCCTTGAGCGCGGCGATGATCTCCGCCACGCGGTCGTCGATCGCGAGGAGGCGCTTGGCGCGCGCTGCGCGCGTCTCGAGCGCGGACGCGAGACCGTCGTCGAGGAAGGCGTCGCTGGCGCGCAGCGCGGGCGCGTAGGCTCCGCCGGCGAAGCGGGGCCGGGCCTCGTAGCACAGTCCGAGGGTCACGAGCGCGCCCTCCTCGAGCTCGAGGGCGAGCTCGCTCTCGCGCCGCTCGGGGTCGACCTCGGCGAGCCCGCGCGCCATGCGCACGGCCTCCAGCGCGCGCTCGCGCACGCTGTGCGCCTTCTCGGTGTTGAGCGCGAGGATGCGGTAGGCGAGGGCCGTGTCTGGCGACACCAGCGCGGTCACGGTCCGCGCGCCGAGCAGCCCGAGGGCGGTCAGCCGGTGCAGGCCGTTCGGGCTCCAGAAGGCCGCGCCGGCGCCGTGGGCGTCGTCGGGCACCGGCACCGCGATCACCGGGTCGAGGAAGATGCCGAGGCGACGGATCACGTCCGCGAGGCGCTTCGCGTGGGGCTCCGAGAGGTCGCGCTGGAACGGCGTCGGCGCGATCTGCGCGAGGGGCAGGGCGGCGAGGGCGAGCCAGGCGCCGCCCACCGGGTCGCGGTAGCGCCCGATCACGGCACCGCCGGCGTCCGTCACCCGCCGCTCGAGCGGTGCGAGCTCCCCGTCCGCGTCCGGGGCGACGACCTCCATCACCTCGAGCCCGACGGAGGCCGGAGCGCTGCGTTTCGTGCGGGTACGACGTGCGGCCAACTTCGCGCCTCCGCAGGGCAGCATATAAGATCGGGTCGTGGTTCTTCGCGCCGTCGGGGCCGCGCTGCGGTCTCACGGGCTCGCCGGGCGCGGCATCCTGATTGCCGCCTCGGGGGGCCTCGACTCCACCGTCCTCGTACACGCCCTGCAGGCATCGTCGCAGCGGTGGGCTCTCAAGCTCTGGCTGGGACACGTGAATCACGGTCTCCGCGGCGCGGCGTCCGATGCGGACCAGGCCTTCGTGGAAGCGCTCGGCGCGGGGCGCGGGATTCCCGTCCTGGTCCGGCGCGTGGAGCCCGGGGCGCTGCGGGCGGGCGGACCGAGCCGCACCCGGCCCAGCCCCGAGGAGGCTGCGCGCACGCTCCGCCGTGGGGCGCTCTTCGCGCTCGCGGACGCCTGCGGCGCGGATTGCGTGGCGACGGCGCACCACGCCGACGACCAGGCCGAGACCGTGCTGCTGAGGCTGCTTCGCGGCACGGGGCCCGATGGGCTCGCCGGCATGGCCGAGCGCTCCGCCGACGGGCGGCTCGTGCGTCCGCTCCTGCGCGTCCCCCGCGCCGAGCTCCGAGCCTTCGCGCTCGCCGAAGGGCTCGCCTGGCGCGAGGACGCGTCGAATGCGAGCCCGGCCCACGCGCGCAACCGCCTCCGCCACCGCTGGCTGCCCGGATTGCGCGACGATTTCAATCCGCGGCTGCTCAGGGCGATCGGCGATCTGGCCGAAGCGCAGAGGAGGGATGCGGAGTGGATCGGGACGGAGGTGGACCGGGCGCTGGCGGAGCGGATTTCGCTCGCAGCTGGAGAGCTGCGGCTCGTCCGCGCCGGCTGGACCGAGCTGCCCGAGGCCCTCGCCCGAAGGGTCGTGGCGCGCGTCCTCGCGAACTTCGGATCGCGGCGCGACGTCTCACGAGTGCAGCTCGAGCGCATGCTCCGGTTCCTGCGCACCGGACGGCCGGGCATGCGCATCGAACTGCCCGGGGGGCTCGAGCTTCACTGTGGGCGGGAGGCGTTCCGCCTCACACGCAGCGGGGTGCGGGATTCACCCCCGTGCTAGGGTAGTTTCGTCGCGCGGAGATTCGCCCGGTACTTCCGGGCGTTGGACGAAGGGGGTCGCGATCCACGCCAGGCCGCGATCCCTGGAACGACCGCACCGGGAGCGCCGATGAACCAGCAGTTCTACAAGAACATGGCCCTCTGGGTCGTCATCCTGCTGATGGTCCTGCTCCTGGTGACCATGCTCCGCCAGAGCCAGACCGCGCCCTCCGAGCTGCCCTGGAGCGACTTCCTCGCCAAGGTCGACTCGGGCGAGGTCGAGTCGGTCACGATCGAAGAGAACCACATCAGCGGCCGCCTCAAGGGGGCCGGCGAGTTCGCCACCTACGCGCCCGCGGTCACGGAATCTCTGCTGTCCGAGCTGAAGGACAAGCAGGTGCACGTCGCCGCGCGGCCCGCCCGCGAGTCGCCGATCTGGCAGACGATCCTGATCTACTGGTTCCCGTTCCTGCTCTTCATCGGGCTCTGGGTCTTCTTCCTCCGTCAGATGCAGGCGGGGGGCGGGAAGGCCATGAGCTTCGGCAAGGCGCGCGCGCGACTCCTCACCGAGAACCAGCAGCGCATCACGTTCGACGACGTGGCCGGAGTCGAGGAGTCGAAGCAGGAGCTCGAGGAGATCATCGCGTTCCTGCGCGAGCCCAAGAAGTTCACGCGGCTCGGCGGGCGCATCCCGAAGGGCGTGCTGCTCGTCGGCCCGCCGGGAACCGGCAAGACGCTCCTCGCGCGCGCCGTCGCGGGCGAGGCGGGCGTGCCGTTCTTCTCGATCTCGGGCTCCGACTTCGTCGAGATGTTCGTCGGCGTTGGCGCCTCACGCGTGCGCGATCTCTTCCTCCAGGGCAAGAAGAACGCGCCGTGCATCATCTTCATCGACGAGATCGACGCCGTCGGGCGTCACCGCGGCGCGGGCCTCGGCGGCGGGCACGACGAGCGCGAGCAGACCCTCAATCAGCTCCTGGTGGAGATGGACGGCTTCGAGTCGAACGAGGGCGTGATCCTGATCGCGGCCACGAACCGGCCGGACGTGCTCGACCCGGCGCTGCTCCGACCGGGGCGCTTCGACCGGCGCGTGGTGGTGCCGCGCCCGGACCTGCGCGGCCGCATCGCGATCCTGAAGGTGCATACGCGGCGCGTACCGCTCGCGGACGACGTGAACCTCGAGGTGATCGCGCGCGGGACGCCGGGCTTCGTGGGCGCCGACCTCCAGAATCTCGTGAACGAGGCCGCGCTCCTCGCCGCCCGCCGGGACGCGGCGCGCGTGACCATGCTCGACTTCGAGCGCGCGAAGGACAAGGTGCTCCTCGGCGCCGAGCGGAAGAGCATGATCATGAGCGACGAGGACAAGCGCACGACCGCCTACCACGAGGCCGGCCACGCGCTGGTGGCGATGCTGACTCCGGACTCCGACCCCGTGCACAAGGTCACGATCATCCCGCGCGGCATGGCGCTCGGCGTCACGCAGACCCTGCCGGTCGAGGACCGCTACAACCTCACCAGGGACCAGATCCTCGCGATGATCAAGCACGCGATGGGCGGGCGGGCGGCGGAGGACATCGTCTTCTCGCACTTCTCGACCGGAGCCTCCAACGACATCAAGCAGGCGACCGATCTCGCGAAGCGGATGATCTGCAAGTATGGGATGAGCGAGAAGCTCGGGCCGGTGTCGTTCGGAGACGACGACCACGACGTCTTCCTCGGCCGCGACTTCGTCATGCGCAAGGACTACAGCGAGAAGAAGGCGGAGGAGATCGACGAAGAGGTGACGAAGATCCTGCGCACGCTCTACGCCGAGGCCCGCCAGATGCTCGAAGAGAACCGCAGCGTGCTCGATCGCATCACCGTGGCGCTGCTCGAGCGCGAGACGCTCGACACCGCGGACTTGAAGCTGCTGCTCGCGAATCAACCGCTGCCCCCGATGCCCGTGCCCGAGGCGCCGCCCGCGCGTGGCGAACAGCCGCCGCGCCGCGTGAAGCCCGACCGCGCGAAGGACTTCCCGGGCGACAAGCTGCCGGATCCGGAGCCGATCGCCGGCTGACCGTCCCGGGAGGGTGGGGGAGGATCGTGCGAGACCCGCTCTTCGCGCGCGGCCAGGTCACCGTCCTCGGCGTCCTGAACGTCACCCCCGACTCCTTCTCCGACGGCGGGCGGTTCGTGTCGGCTCGTGAGCGCGTCGACGTCGACGCCGCGGTCGCCGCGGGTGTCGCGCTCCTCCGCACCGGCGTGCATGCGCTCGACGTGGGCGGCGAATCGACGCGCCCGGGCGCCGCCGAGGTTCCCGCCGACGTCGAGCTCGCCCGCGTGGTGCCGGTGATCGAGGCGCTCTCGAAGGCGACCGACGCGCCGCTCTCGATCGATACGCGCAAGACGCGCGTGGCCGAGGCCGCGCTGCTGGCCGGCGCGCGCGTCGTGAACGACGTGTCGGGCCTGCGCTTCGATCCCGCGCTCGCCGAGGTGGTGGCCGCGCACGGCGCGACCCTCCTGCTCGGGCACTCGCGCGGCACCCCCGACGTCATGCAGCGCTCGCCGCACTACGACGACGTCCTCGAGGAGGTGGCGGAGGAGCTCGCGGAGTCCGTCGCCACCGCCTGTCGCGCCGGCGTGTCGCGTGCGCGCATCGCGGTCGACCCGGGCATCGGGTTCGGCAAGCGTCTGGAGGACAATCTCGCGCTGCTCGCGAACGCCGGCTGGCTCGGGGATCGGCTGGAGCTGCCGGTCGTCGTCGGTCCGTCGCGGAAATCGTTTCTCGAAAAGCTGACCGGCGATCCGGAGGGGCGCCGCGACGATGCGACCCTCGCCGCCTGCGCGGCCGCCGTGCTCGCCGGCGCGGACGGGCTCCGCGTGCACGACGGGGCGGCCGGCCTGCGCGCGGCGCGCATCGGTCTCGCCCTGCGCCTCGCGCGGCGGCCGGCGGGCGGCGAGCGATGATCGAGTACGCGTGGGGCGTCCTGCTCGAGGTCTGGAGCTTCTTCAACTCGAACTTCGACTGGCGCACCGACCCCATCGACATCATCGTCGTCGCGCTCGGCGTGTACTGGTTGCTGCTCCTGATCCGCGGGACCCGCGCGGTGCAGATCCTGATCGGGCTCCTGCTGCTCATCACGGTCTTCGCGGGGTCGCAGGTGTTCCAGCTCGCCACGCTGTCGTGGATCCTCGACCACTTCCTCTCATCCGCCGTCCTCATCATCATCGTGCTGTTCCAGAACGACATCCGGCGTGCGCTCGCGCGCGTGGGACGCGGATTCTTCCCGAACGTCTCGGAGCGGAGCGAATCGCAGATCCTCGAGGAGATCGTTCGCGCGGCCCAGATCCTGTCGCAGAAACGGGTCGGGGCGCTCATCGTGCTGGAGCGCGAGACCCACGTGGACGACATGATCGAGCACGGCGTCGCGCTCGACGCCACCGTCTCGAAGGACCTCCTGGTGTCGATCTTCCTGCCGTATTCGCCGCTCCATGACGGCGCCGTGGTGATCCAGAACGGCCGGCTCGCGCACGCGGGCTGCATCCTCCCACTGACGCTGCGGCAGGACCTGCCCGAGGGCGTCGGGACGCGCCACCGCGCGGCGGTGGGCATCACCGAGGAGACGGACGCCGTGGTCGTCGTGGTCTCGGAGGAGACGGCGACCATCTCGGTGGTGATGGGCGGCGAGATGAGCCGCAACCTCGACCCGCCGCGCCTGCGCGTGGTGCTCCGCGAAGCGCTCACGGGCGCCCGGGGCGAGGCGGCGACGTTGCCGGAGGGCACGGTGACGCCGGATGCGCGCCGGTCCGAGGACGCGTCGGGGAAGGAGGCGGGAGCGCTGCCCTCCAGCGGGCACGAGACGGTCCGCGCAGGCGGCGGCCGGTAGGCCGTCGTGGCGTTCGGCACTTCGAACCTCGGCCTCAAGGTCCTCGCGGTCGCGATCGCCCTCTTCCTGTGGGCCGTGGCCCACGGATCCTCGTCGATCGAGCGCGGCTTCGACGTGCCCGTGGTGCTTCGCGGCGTGCCCGAGGACCTCGTGATCACGGACCAGAGTGCCGATGTAGTGAACGTGCGGGTGCTCGGAAATCCGGCGGCGCTGCGCAGCGTGACGCCCGACAAGCTCGAGTATGCGCTGAACGTCGCGAACGCGAAGGCAGGACTGGCGGAGTTCGACGTCGACGCGTCGAGCCTCGAGTTCCCGCGCGGCGCCCGGGTCGTGGCGCGCTCGCCCGCCCGGATCGAGGTGCGGTTCGAGGGGCGCGCGACCAAGGCGGTGCGGGTCCGCCCGCTGATCGAAGGCGACCCGGCGCCGGGCTACGAGGTGGCAGGCGTCGAAGTCGATCCGGCGCGGGTTCGCGTCGCAGGCGCGCGCAGCCAGGTGATGTCGATCGCCGAGGCGACGACGGATCCGATCGACGTGACCGGCCTCTCGGCGCCGCTCGAGCGCGAGGTGCACGCGGTGGTCGCCGGCAGCCACGTCTGGCTGGAAGAGGGTCCGTCGGTGCACGTCAAGGTGCAGGTGCGAGAGAAGCCGACGCCACCGCCGCCGCCGCCGCCCGTGGCGCCGAAGGGGAGACGAAGATGAGCGAACCGAGGCGTCCCAAGCTGTTCGGGACGGACGGCGTCCGGGGCACCGCGAACGTGTATCCGATGACCGCCGAACTGGCGCTGCTGCTCGGTCGCGCCGCCGCTCACGTGTTCCATCGCCGGGCCGGCGACCGCCACCGGATCATCATCGGGAAGGACACCCGTCTCTCGGGGTACATGTTCGAGGACGCGCTCGCCGCGGGCATCTGCTCCATGGGCGTCGACGTCATCCAGGTGGGCCCGATGCCGACGCCGGGCATGGCCTTCCTGACGGCGGACATGCGCTGCGACGCCGGGGTCATGATCTCCGCGAGCCACAATCCCTACCAGGACAACGGCATCAAGTTCTTCTCCCGCGACGGGTTCAAGCTGCCCGACGAGATCGAGGAGCGGATCGAGAGCCTCGTCTTCTCGGGCGAGCTCGACAGCGTACGCGCGAGCGCCGACGACATCGGGCGTGCGCGCAGGATCGACGACGCCGAGGGACGCTACGTGGTGTTCCTCAAGAAGACCTTCCCGATCGCGCTGACGCTGGACGGGCTGCGGATCGTGCTCGATTGCTCGAACGGCGCGGGCTACAAGGTCGGCCCCACCGTGCTCGAAGAGCTCGGCGCCGAGGTGTTCAAGCTCGGAGTCGAGCCGAGCGGTCGCAACATCAACGACGGCTGCGGCTCGATGTTCCCGGAGAAGCTCGCCGCGAAGGTGCGCGAGGTGCGTGCCGACGTGGGCATCGCGCTCGACGGGGACGCCGACCGCTGCGTGCTCGTGGACGACAAGGGCGTCGTCGTGGACGGCGACGCGCTTCTCGCGCTCTACGCGCGGGATCACGTGGAGCGTGGAACCCTGCGAGGCGGGGCGATCGTCGGGACGGTGATGAGCAACATCGGGCTCGAGAAGGAGCTGGCGGCGCTCGGCATCGAGCTGATCCGGACGCAGGTCGGGGATCGCTACGTCGTCGAGGCGATGCGCGGCGGGGGCTACAACGTGGGCGGCGAGCAATCCGGCCACATCGTGTTCCTCGACCACAACACCACGGGCGACGGGCTCATCACCGCGCTCCAGGCGCTGGCGATCATGAAGCGCAAGGGACGGCCCCTGTCGGACCTCGTCGCGGGCTTCCAGCGCTTCCCGCAGGTGCTCCTGAACGTCCGCGTGGCCGACAAGCGGCCGCTCGAGAGCTTGCCGGAGATGCAGGACGCGGTGCGCAAGGTCGAAGCCGAGCTGGCCGGCGCGGGCCGCGTGCTGATCCGCTACAGCGGCACCGAGCCGAAGGTGCGCGTGATGGTCGAAGGCGAAGACGAGACGCAGGTGCGCGCCTTCGCCGAGTCGCTCGCCGACCGCCTGCGCCGTCTGCTCGGCGGCGGAGCCTAGCCGTGCGACACCTCACCGTGGCGCTCGATGCGCTCTGCGTGCTGCGCGAGTCGGCGGGCTCCAGGGACGCCGAAGTGCTGCCCGCGCTGGTGCTCGCCGAGCTGGCGGGCGCCGACGCGATCCGGCTGGGCGTCGGCGAAGACCTGCGTCCCGTCCGCGAGCGCGACGTGCGCGATGCCCGCGCCGCGGCCCGCCACTTCGAGCTTCGGATGCCCGCGGCCCAGGGGCTGCTGAAGCTCGCGCTCGAGCTCCGCCCGGACCGCGTCGTGTTCGCCGGCGAGAACCGCGACACACGTCAGCCCGCGGGAGCCGTCGACGCCCGCACGCTCGCCTCGGTGCTCGCTCCGTTCGTCCGGGCGCTGCGCGAAGGCGGCGTGCCGGCCATCGCGATCGTGCCCCCCGACCTCGAGTCCGTGAAGGCGGCCCACGCGGCTGGCCTCGTGGGTGTCGAGCTCCACACGGGGGCCATCGTCGACCTGCCGGCGCCGGAGCGGGCGGCGGCCACCGAGCGTCTGGCCGATGCGAGCCGGCTTGCGGCGAAGCTGCGGCTCGGCCTCAGCCTGGGAGGCGGGCTCGGCTACCGGACGCTCCCGGATCTCCTGGCCTCGGTGCCCGCGGTCGAGCGCGTGGCCGTGGGCCGCGCGTGTCTCGCGCGGGCGACGCTCGTCGGGCTCGATCGCGCCGTGAGGGATCTTCTCGGCGCCGTGGCATGATCCCGGGATGATCCTGGGAGCCGGTGTGGAGCTCGTCGACGTGGCACGATTCGAGCGCGCCCTGGCGCGCCATGGCGAGCGCCTCACCCATCGCCTCTTCACCGCAGACGAGCGTGCCTATGCGGCGCGGCGGACCGCCCGTGCCGGGGCGCAGAGCCTCGCCGTGCGCTTCGCAGCGAAGGTCGCCGCGCGCCGGGCGCTCGGCGCGGCGGGCATCGTGCTGCGCGACGTCGAGGTCGTCCGTGCGCGGGGCAGGGCGCCGACGCTGCGCTTCCACGCGCGCGCGGGCGACGCGGCCGCCGGGCGCGGGGTCACGGCTGCCGCGCTGACGCTGACCCACGATCCCTTCTGCTGCATCGGTCAGGTGGTGCTGGAGCGGTCGCCGTGAAGCCCGCCGCGCTCGCGCCGGGAGTGTGGCCGCTCGTCACCGCGGCGGAGATGCGCGCGCTCGATCGGCACACGATCGACACGCTCGGCGTGCCGGGCGCGCTCCTGATGGAGAGCGCGGGGCGCGCGGTCGCCGAGGCCGTGCTCGAGCTCCTCCCGCCCGGCGGAGAGGTGGTCGCGGTGTGCGGCGCCGGGAACAACGGGGGAGACGGGCTCGTGGCAGCCCGGCATCTCGTGCTGCTCGGGGTGTCCGTGCGCGTGGCCCTGATCGGCGACCCGGCAGCGCTGCGCGGCGACGCGGCCGCCAACCTCGCGCGGGCGCGCGCCGCGGGCGTCCCCATCGGCGATGCGTCCTTCGATGCCACACCAGGAAGTGTGCTCGTGGATGCGGTGTTCGGGACGGGTCTCACCCGCCGCGTCGAGGGCGCCCCCGCGGCGGCGCTGCGACGCCTTCGCGCCGCCGGCGAGACGTGCCACGTCGTCGCCGTCGACCTTCCGTCGGGCCTCGACGCCGACACCGGGCAGCCCCAGGGCGACGTGCCGCCGGCCGACGTCACCGTGTGTCTCGGGCTGCCCAAGGTGGGACTCGCGCTCGAGCCGGGTCGGTCGCTGGCCGGCGCGATCCGCGTGGCGCGCATCGGAATCGGCGGCAGCGCGCCCGGCGTCGAGCCCGCGGCGGAGCTGTGGACCCGGCGCGCGGCGGCTGCGCTGCTGCCCGCCCGCCCGGCGGGCGGTCACAAGGGCACGTTCGGACACGTTCTCGTGGTGGCGGGATCCGCCGGCAAGACCGGCGCAGCGGCGCTCGCGGCCGAAGGGGCCGCCCGCACGGGCGCCGGGCTCGTCACGATCGCATGCCCGGCGTCGCTCAGCGACATCCTCGAAGGGCTGTGCCGCGAGGCCATGACGGCGCCCGTGCCCGACACCAGCGAGCGCTGCTTCGGCGCCGCCGGCGAGGAGCCCATCCTCGCGCTCGCGCGCGATCGCGACGTGGTCGCGCTCGGCCCGGGGATCGGCACGGACGTGGAGACGCAGGCGCTGGTGCGGCGGCTCGTCGCCCGGATCGAGGCGCCGCTCGTGCTCGACGCCGACGGGCTGAATGCCCTCGCCGGGGCGCCCGGCGTGTTGAAGGCCCGCAGCGCCGCCTCTATTCTGACCCCGCACCCCGGTGAGGCCGCCCGCTTCCTCGGTGTGCCGGCCGCGGAGGTGAACCGCGATCGCGCCGGCGCGGCGCGCAAGCTCGCCCGCGACACGGGTGCGGTGGTGGTCCTGAAGGGCGCCGGCACGCTCGTCGCGACACCCGAGGGACGCGTCGTCGTCAACGCGACGGGCGGCCCGGTGCTCGCGACCGGCGGCACGGGGGACGTGCTCACGGGCGCGATCGCCGGGCTCGTGGCCCAGGGCGTCGAGCCGCGCGTCGCGGGTGCGCTCGCCGTGCACCTCCACGGGCTGGCCGGCGATCGCCTCGGGCAGCGGGTCGGAGCGTGCGGCGTGCTGGCGGGCGAGGTGGCGGCCGAGCTGCCCCGGGCGGCGGCGGCGCTCCGAAGGGCGGCCTCCGGCCCTGCGACGAGCGAGGCGGGTTCGGATGGATCGCGAGGCAGCCGAGGACGATTGGGGAGCCATGGGCCGCGAGCAGATCGAACGGACCCCGGGCGGTCCCGCCTGTCGCTGGCTTTCCCGGAGCCCTGAAGCGACCCGGGCGCTGGGACGCGCCCTCGCACATGCGATCGATCGGTCGGGGCTCGTCGTCGCGCTCGAGGGCGGCCTCGGCGCCGGGAAGACGGCATTCGTGAGGGGGCTGGCCGAGGGGCTCGGCATCGACCCCGGGGATGTGGCGAGCCCGACCTTCGTGATCGCCTCCGAGTACGGTTGCGCTTCCGGCGCTCCGGGGGGAGGAGGCCCCACGACGCTCGTTCACGCGGACCTCTATCGGGTGGAGCGGCTCGCGGAGTTGGAGGCGGCGGGGCTGTTGGAGTGGCTCGAGCCCGGGCAGGTGGTGGCGGTCGAGTGGGCCGATCGGCTCCCCGAGGCGCTGCCCGCCGACCGGCTGCGGATCCGGCTGCGGTCGGCGGGGCTGGCCGAGCCCGACGCGCGGGAGATCGAGGTCGAGGCGCTCGGGCCGGGCGCGGCCGCCGCGCTCGCGCGCTGGCGGCGTGGGGTGGACGCAGAGCAGGGGAGTGAGAGATGGCGCTGATCGTCCAGAAATTCGGGGGCACGAGCTGCGCGAACGTCGAGCGGATTGCGAACGTCGCACGGCGCGTCGCAGCCACGCAGCGAGCGGGCCACCAGGTCGCCGTGGTCGTGTCCGCGATGGCCGGCGAGACCGACGCCCTGGTGAAGCTCGCCCACGAAGCCGCCGGGCCCGAGCCCGACCCGCGCGAGTACGACGCCCTCGTGTCGACCGGAGAGCAGAAGACGATCGCCCTGCTCGCGATGTGCATCCAGCGGCTCGGACAGAGGGCGCGCTCGTTCACCGGCGCGCAGATCGGCATGCGCACCGACGGATCGTTCACCCGGGCGCGCATCCAGAGCATCGATACGGCGCGGCTGCGCGAGGTCCTCGACCGCGACACCGTCGCGGTGATCGCCGGGTTCCAGGGCATCGACGACGACGGAAACGTGACCACCCTCGGCCGCGGCGGGTCCGACACCTCGGCGGTGGCCGTGGCGGCGGCCCTCTCGGCCGACGTATGCGAGATCTACACCGACGTCGAAGGGGTCTACACGACGGATCCGAACATGGTCCCGGCCGCGCGCAAGCTCGGGCGCATTTCGTACGACGAGATGCTCGAAATGGCGAGTCTCGGCGCCAAGGTCCTGCAGATCCGGTCGGTCAAGTTCGCGAAGCAGTACGGTGTGCCGATCCACGTGCGATCCACGTTCTCGGAAATGGAGGGCACCTGGGTGACGCGCGAGGAGGACGTGATGGAGCGGTTGGTCGTCTCAGGGGTCACCTACAACCGGAACGAGGCCAAGATCCGCATCCGTGGCGTAAAGGACCAGCCCGGTGTGGCGGCGCGTCTCTTCTCCCCGCTCGGCGAGTCCGGGATCGTGGTGGACATGATCATCCAGAACCTGGGATCCGACGGGTCCACGGACATGACGTTCACCGTGCCGAAGTCGGACTACCGGCGGGCGCTCGCGATCGCCGAGCAGGCCGGCCGGGAGATCGGCGCATCGGCGGTGGAGGGCGACGAAGGGATCGCGAAGGTATCGATCGTGGGCCTCGGCATGAAGGACCATGCCGGCGTAGCCTCGCGGATGTTCCGCATCCTCGCGGAGGAGGGCATCAACATCCAGCTCATTTCGACCAGCGAGATCAAGATCTCGGTCGTCCTCGATGAGAAGTACACGGAGCTCGCGGTCCGGGCCCTTCACGCCGCGTTCGTCGAGTCCGGCGCCGCCGCACCCGCCGCCGAAGCCTGATCGCCGCCAGCCCACCCTGGTCCCGCCGGGAGTCGTATGGGCACGAGCCGAGACGTCGCGCGTGCGGCGGTCTGCCTCGGTGTGCTGCTCACAGCACTCGCGCTCCCCCGGATCCCGTCCGCACGCCTGGTATGCACGCCGCGCGAAATCGCGGCGAGCGGGGGGCGCACCACGGGAGTGTCGTGCTGCGGGGGGCCGGCCGACGCTGCGGGGATCCAGGGACCAGCCCGCCTGCTCTTCCGGCTGCCCATCGATCCCAACGCGGCGGACGCCGGCACGCTCGAGCTCCTGCCGGGGATCGGACCGGCGCGCGCCGCCGCCCTGGTCCGCGCGCGCGGGGAGCGACCGTTCCGGTCACTCGACGATCTCGACCGCGTGTCGGGCATCGGAGCCCGCCGCCGGGCCCTCCTGGCCCCATGGATCGGGTTTCCATCGGAAGATTCCCGACCTAACACCCCGCAAAACGGTTTACATTCGTGCGGGGCTCGCTAGCCTCGGGCCACTTCAGCGGCCTGGCGCCGCGTTAAAGGAGGGAAACGTGACGCTTGTGCGTGTGATCGCGGCGGGCTTGGTTGCGGTGATGGCGTCCGCTTGCGCGGGTGGCGCACCCCCGCCGGCCGCGTGCGCGGCGATCGGTGCGGGCCTGCTGGGTGGTGGTGGCGCCGTCCTGGGCGGCAAATTGAAGAAGAACCATGACGGTGGCGCGTACGGCGCTGGCGCAGCGATCGGCGCTGTCGTGGGTGGTGCGACCGGCTATGCAATCTGCTCCGCGCTGCAGGAGGAGAAGAAGCCTGCTCCGCCGCCGCCGGCGCCCGTTGCGCCCGCTCCGCCGCCCGCCCCGGTGAAGGAGAAGATCGTCCTCCGCGGCGTGAACTTCGACTTCAACAAGTCCAACATCCGGCCGGATGCGAAGGTCATCCTCGACGAGGCGATCAGCATCCTGAAGCGGAACCCGGACGTGAAGGTCCAGGTGAACGGCTACACCGACGGGATCGGTGGTGACGCCTACAACCTGAAGCTCTCGGATCGCCGCGCCGCCAGCGTGGTGGACTACTTCGCGAAGGGCGGCCTCGACAAGTCGCGCTTCACGGCGAAGGGCTTCGGCAAGGCGAACCCGGTCGCGAGCAACGATACGAAGGAGGGCCGCGCCAAGAACCGGCGCGTCGAGCTCCTCACGAACTAGCGAACGAACAGGGCGCCCCGGGTCTGCGCGGTGCCGCGTGGACCCGGGGCGATCCCTTTCTGGCGTTCGCGCGGTCCTCGCGCGCTCCACCCGATCGCTCTCTTCGCTCGGCCCGGTCCGCTTCCGATGGCGTCGTCCCCCCGTGCGCTGGTTGCCCCCCGTTCGCCCGGGGAGTAGCGTCGCGTTCGGCGCCGCGGGGCCGTGCCTCGCGGCGATCGCGCGCCGGACCGGAACCCGTCATGCGCATCTATCTCGACCACAACGCGACGACGCCCCTGCGAGCGGAGGTCCTCGAGACCTGCACGCGGGTCCTCCGCGACTGCTTCGGGAACCCCTCGAGCACCCACGCGGACGGCGCGCGGGCGCGGCGCGAGCTCGTCCGCGCGCGGGACGAGGTGGCCGCCCTGATCGGGGCGGAGCCGGGGGAGATCGTCTTCACGGGCAGCGCCACGGAGTCGAACCAGCTCGCCCTCCACGGCACGCTCGGCGCGGGCGGCCGTCGCCCGGGCGGCGGCGCACCGCACGTGGTGACCTCGACCGTCGAGCACCCCTCCGTGCTCGAGCCGCTCGCCGCGCTCGCGCGGGCAGGCGCACGGATCACGCACGTCGGTGTCGACGAGGAGGGGCTGCTCGATCCCGCCGCGGTCGCCGCCGCCCTCCGTCCGGGCACGGCGCTCGTCTCGATCCTGTGGGCGAACAACGAGACCGGGGTGGTGCAGCCGTTGCGCGCGATCGCGGAAGCGGCGCATGCGCGCGGAGTGCTGATACACGTCGATGCGACGCAGGCGCTGGGCAAGCTGCCCGTTCGCGTGGACGAGCTCCCGATCGACCTGCTCTCCGCGAGCGCACACAAGCTGAACGGCCCCAAGGGCGCGGGCTTCCTCTTCGTGCGCCGGGGCGTGCCGCTCGAACCGTGGCTGCGGGGCGGTCCCCAGGAGCGGAGGCGACGCGGGGGGACCGAGGACGTGGCCGGCATCGCCGGACTCGGCACCGCGTGCGCGCTCGCGCGCGCCGAGCTCACCGAACGCGCGAGGACGTTCGCCCGCCTGCGCGATCGCCTCTGGGACGGCTTGCAGGCGAAGGTGCCCGCCGTCGTCCGCAACGGCTCGCCGGAGCACGCGCTGCCCAACACCTTGAACGTGAGCTTCGAGCCCGCCCGCGGTGACGTGCTGCTCGCGGCGCTCGACCTCGAGGGCGTGAGCGTGTCCACGGGCGCCGCCTGCGCGTCGGGCTCGACGGTCGCGTCGCACGTGCTCCTCGCCATGGGCCACTCCGAAGCGCGCGCGCGCGCCGCGCTGCGCTTCAGCGTCGGGCACGGCGTCGACGAGGGCCAGATCGATCACGTGTGTACGCTGCTGCCGGATCTCGTCGCGCGCGCGCGGGCGGAGGTGGACGGGTGACCGCCGGCCGGGTCGTCGTCGCGATGTCGGGGGGCGTCGACTCGTCCGTCGCCGCCGCGCTCCTCGTCGAGCAGGGCTGCGAGGTGATCGGCGTGACGATGCACCTCGCGGGCGACGCGTCCCGCTGCTGCTCGCTCGACGATGCCGATGACGCCCGCCGCGTCGCCGAGCGTCTCGGCATCCGCCATTACGTCGCGAACTACACGGCCGAGTTTCGCAGCGAGGTGATCGAGCCGTTCGCGGATGCGTACCTCGCGGGCCGCACGCCCATCCCCTGCGTCGCCTGCAACCGCCGCTTCAAGTTCCGACACCTGCTGCGCCGCGCGCGGGCGCTCGGCGCGGAAGCCGTTGCGACCGGCCACTACGCGCGCATCGACCGCGATCCCGCCACCGGCCTGCGGCGGCTGCGGCGCGCCGTGGACGAGGACAAGGACCAGACCTACTTCCTGTTCGACCTCGATCAGGATCAGCTCGAGCGGGTGCGGTTCCCGCTCGGCGGGCTGCGCAAGGGCGAGGTGCGGGAGGAGGCCCGTCGCATCGGGCTCGCGACGGCCGAGAAGCCCGAGAGCCAGGAGATCTGCTTCGTGCCCGACGGCGACTACGCCGCCGCGGTCGCGGAGATCCGGCCGGACGCGCTGCCCGGAGAGGGCGACGTCGTCGACGAGGCGGGCCGCGTGCTCGGGCGACACGGCGGCGTGCACCGCTTCACGATCGGCCAGCGCCGCGGCCTCGGGATCGCCGCCGACCGCCGCCTCTTCGTGACCGCCCTCGACGCCCCGGCGAATCGCGTCGTGGTCGGCGGCGCGGACGCGCTGCTCGCGCGCGCCGCCCTGCTCGAGGGCGTCACCTGGATCGCGGGGGACCCACCGCCCGATCCGATCCGGGTGTCGTTGCGGATCCGCCACCGGCACGAGGGCGCGGTCGCGCGGCTCGAGCTCGCTCCGGGCGGAGCGGCGCGCGCCCACTTCGACGAGCCGGCGCGGGCGGTCGCCCCGGGGCAGGCGGCGGTCTTCTACGACGGCGACGTCGTGCTCGGCGGGGCGTGGATCGCCGGCGGGAGCCGGTGAGCGCGATCGCGGGGGATGGCGCGCGCGAAGCGCTCGAAGCCGCGCTCGGGCACCGGTTCGGCGACGCGACGCTGCTCGAGACCGCGCTCACGCACCCGTCCTACGCCCACGAGCACGGCTCGTCGGTGAGCAACGAGCGTCTCGAGTTCCTCGGCGACGCCGTGCTCGGTCTCGTGGTGGCGCACCTGCTGTACGAGGCGCACCCCGGTTGGAGCGAAGGCGAGCTCACGCGCGCGCGGCATGCGCTCGTGAACATGCGCAGCCTCGCCGCGCTCGCGCGCGAGCTGTCGCTCGGCTGCTACGTGCGGCTCGGCCGAAGCGAGCTTCGCTCGGGGGGAGGGGACAAGGACTCGATCCTCTCGGACCTCTTCGAGGCGCTGCTCGGAGCGATCTACCTCGATGCGGGCGCGGGTCCGATCGAGTCGCTCGTGCGGCTGCGCTTCGGCGCCGCGCTCAGCGCGGGCGCGCCGCCGCCCGCGCGCGATCCCAAGACCGAGCTCCAGGAGTGGGCGCAGGCCCGCTACCACTGCGTACCGACGTATCACGACATCGCCGACACGGGCGTGGAGAACGACGAGGCGCGCTTCGCGGTGGAGGTGCGGATCGGAGACGAGGTGTTCGGGCGGGGCATCGGCCGCACCAAGCGGGGCGCCGAGCGCGAAGCGGCGACGACCGCCCTCGAGCGGGAGGTGCTCGTGCGTGGCTGACGTCGGGACGCCCGGTCCCCACCGCTCCGGCGTGGTCGCGCTCCTCGGACGCCCGAATGCCGGCAAGTCGAGCCTCCTGAACCGGCTCGTGGGCGCGAAGCTCGCGATCGTCACGCCGAAGCCACAGACCACCCGGGGCCGCCTGCTGGGCGTGCTCACGCTCGAGGGTGCGCAGGTGCTGCTGCACGACACGCCTGGCATTCACGCGGGCCGGGGCGAGCTCCACGCAGCGATGCAGCGGGCGGCGGCGGAGGCCGCCGAAGGCTGCGATCTGGCCCTCGTCCTGGTCGACGGCACCCGCGGCTGGGAGGCGGCCCACGACGCCCTCGCGGCCCGTCTCGGCGTGCCCTGGCTCGCAGTGCGCACGAAGATCGACCTCGCGGGGGCGCGGAAGGGCCCGTGGCCCCCGCCCGAGGCAGCCGGCGCCGCCCGGGTGCTCGACGTCTCGGCAGCGACCGGGGACGGGGTGGAGGCGCTCCTGGGCGAAATCATCCTCCGGCTGCCGGAGGGGCCCGCCTTCCATGCTCCCGACGACCTCACCGACCGTCCCCTCCGCTTCCTCGCCGCCGAGCTGGTCCGCGAGGCCGCCTTCGGCCTCCTGCAGGAGGAGCTCCCCTACGCGATCGCGGTCGAGGTGGAGGAGTTCGACGAGAAGACCCGCCCGGATCTCGTGCGCATCCGCGCGAACCTGCTCGTCGCGCGCGCGTCGCAGAAGCGGATCGTGATCGGGTCCGGGGGCGAGATGATCCGCGAGATCGGGACCCGGGCGCGGCAGGAGATCGAGCGGCTGCTCGAGCGCCGCGTACACCTCGAGCTGTGGGTGAAGATCGAGCCCGGCTGGGCGAAGCGCCGCCAGCGCGTCGAGGGCCTCGGTTACGTTTGACGCCCCGCTTTCGCATCGTGTACGGTCATCCGACTGCGGTCCCGCCGTTTCCGAGCACTACAGGAGAGCCCATGAGCCAGCCGACCGACGTCGTCATCGCAAGCGCCGCGCGTACTCCGATCGGGAGCTTCCAGGGCACGCTCGCGTCCGTCTCTTCGCCCGAGCTCGGCGCGATCGCGATCCGCGAGGCCGTGCGGCGCGCGGGTGCGAAGCCCGAACAGGTGGAGCGCGTGATCATGGGCTGCGTCCTGTCCGGCGGGCTCGGTCAGGCGCCCGCCCGCCAGGCCGCGATCAAGGCGGGTCTCCCCGTTTCGACGGGCGCGATCACGGTCAACAAGGTGTGCGGCTCCGGCCTCCAGGCCGTGATGTTCGCACGGCGCGAGATCCTGGTCGGCGACGCCGAGGTGATCGTCGCGGGCGGGATGGAGTCGATGTCGAACGCGCCCTACCTGCTGCCGCAAGCGCGGAACGGCTACCGGATGGGCGACGGCAAGCTCGTCGACTCGATGATCTACGACGGCCTCTGGGACCCGTACGACCACGTGCACATGGGCACCTGCGGCGACGCGGTCGCCGCGAAGTACGGCTTCACGCGGGAAGACCAGGACAAGTTCGCGCGCACGAGCTTCGAGCGCGCGATCCAGGCCCAGAAGGCCGGGAAGTTCAAGGCGGAGATCGTGCCCGTGCCGGTTCCGCAGAAGAAGGGCGACCCGGTCGTGGTGGAAGAGGACGAAGGACCGAAGAAGGCGCAGCTCGACAAGATACCCTCCCTCAAGCCCGCCTTCTCGAAGGACGGCACCGTGACCGCGGCGAACGCCTCGAGCATCAACGACGGCGGCGCCGCCCTCGTCGTCACGTCCGCGACGGCCGCCGCGAAGCACGGCTTCCCCGTCCTCGCGCGCATCGTGGTCGACTCGACGGCTGCGGTCGAGCCGAAGTGGTTCACGATCGCGCCCGTGGACGCGCTGCGCCGCCTCTACGCGAAGAGCGGCACGAAGCCCGGCGACTGGGACCTCTACGAGATCAACGAGGCGTTCTCGGGCGTGACGCTCGCGGCGATCAAGGAGCACGGCCTCGACCCGGCGCGCGTGAACGTGAACGGCGGCGCGGTGTCGCTCGGACACCCGATCGGGTGCTCCGGCGCACGCATCCTCGTCACGCTGCTCCACGCGCTGAAGGACCGCGGCGAGAAGCGCGGCGTTGCGACCCTCTGCATCGGCGGCGGCGAAGCGGTCGCCCTCGGCGTGGAGCTCCTCTAGCGATGGCAGCCCAGCGGCACACGATCGGGATCGTGGGAACGGGCACCATGGGGGCGGGGCTCGCGCAGGCCGCCGCTCAGTCGGGCTACGAGGTCGTCTTCCAGAACCGGCGCGAGGAGTCGGTGCAGAAGGCGGTGAAGCGGATCCGCTCGGGCCTCGAGCGGCTCGTCGCGAAGGAGAAGCTCTCGAAGGCCGAGTGCGACGAGACGATGGACCGGATCCGGCCGGTGGTGCCCCTGGAGGAGCTGAAGGGCTGCGAGCGCGTGATCGAGTGCGCGCCCGAGGACCTGGACCTGAAGCGCGAGCTGCTCCAGAAGCTGGACGCGATCGTCGGCGACGAGGCGATCATCGCCACCAACACGTCGAGCCTGTCCGTCACGAAGCTCGCCTCGTACCTGAAGCGCCCGGCCCACTTCGTGGGCCTGCACTTCTTCAACCCGGTGCCGATCATGAAGCTCGTCGAGGTGGTGCGCGGGATGCGCACCAGCGACTCGACGGTGGCGGCGATGCGCGGGCTCGCCGAGAGCTTCGGCAAGGTGCCGATCGACGTGAAGGATTCGCCGGGGTTCGTCGTGAACCGCGTGCTCTTCCCGATGATCAACGAGGCGGCGTTCGCGCTCCAGCAGGGCGTGGCCCCGCCCGAGAGCATCGACGAGTGCATGAAGCTCGGCTGCAACCACCCGCTCGGGCCGCTCGCGCTCGCGGACCTCGTCGGCCTCGACGTCGTCTACGCGATCCTCGACAGCCTCTATCGCGAGTACGGCGAGCCGCGCTACGCGCCGTGCCTCGAGATCAAGAAGCGGGTGGAGACCGGCTGGCTCGGCCGGAAGAGCGGACGCGGCTTCTACAACTACGAGGCCTAGTGCCGCCGCAAGCGAGCGCAGCGAGCGCGCAGCGAGGCGAAGCCGAGCGCAGGCCGCGGCCCGCCGCGGGGCGGCGGTGCGGCTAAGGCCCGCCCCCGACGTCGTCGTCTACGAGGTCGGGCCGCGCGATGGCCTCCAGAACGAGCCCGAGTCCGTACCCACCGCGGCCAAGATCGAGCTGCTGAGCAGGCTCGCGCGCACCGGGCTCTCGCGCATCGAGGCGACCTCCTTCGTCTCCCCCCGCTGGATCCCCCAGCTCGCCGACGGCGAGGCGGTGGCGCGCTCCGCGCCCCGCGTGCCGGGCGTCGTCTGGAGCGGGCTCGTACCGAACGAGCAGGGCTACGAGCGCCTGCGCGCGACCGGCCTCCCCGTGGCGGCGCTCTTCGTCTCCGCAAGCGAGTCCCACAACCGCAAGAACGTGAACTGCAGCGTCGCGGAGTCGCTCGAACGGTTCCGGCCCGTGGCCGAGCGCGCGAGAGCCGACGGCGTCGCGCTGCGCGCGTACGTGTCGACGGTGTGCGGCTGCCCGTACGAGGGCGCCGTGGCGACGTCGGCGGTCGTGACCCTCGTGGAGCGTCTGCTGGCCCTCGGTGTCGGGGAGGTGTCGCTCGGCGACACGATCGGCGTCGGCCGGCCGCCGCAGGTGCGCGCGCTCGTCGCCGCAGTGGCGGGCGCCGCTCCGCTCGGCCGGATCGCGCTCCACCTGCATGACACCTATGGCCGCGCGCTCGCGAATCTCCAGGCGGGCTACGAGGCGGGCATCCGCACCTTCGACGCGTCGCTCGGCGGGCTCGGCGGGTGCCCCTATGCGCCCGGGGCCTCCGGCAACGTGGCGACCGAGGACGTGGTGGATCTCTTCGAAGGGAGCGGGGTCTCGACGGGCGTGGATCTCGAACGCCTCGTCGACGTCGCCGTCTGGCTCGAGACCGACGTGCTGAAGCGTCGCCTGCCGGGGCGCGTGCTGCGCGCCCACGTCGGGGCGCGGGAGCGCGCGGCGCGCGCGGAGGGGGCATGAAGCGGGGCGACGACGTGCGCGGGAAGCTCGCGCGCATCCGCGCGGGCGGCGAGCCGCGCTACCACGCGAAGGCCGCGGAAGAGGGGAAGCTCTTCTGCCGCGAGCGGCTCGCGCTGCTGCTCGACCCGGACTCGTTCGTCGAGGACGGCGCCTTCGCCAACAGCCTGGCGCCGGACCTGCCCGCCGACGGCGTCGTCACCGGAACGGGTCGCGTCGACGGCCGCACGATCTGCGTGATGGCCAACGACTCGACGGTGAAGGCGGGCTCCTGGGGCGCGCGCACGGTCGAGAAGATCCTGCGGATCCAGGAGCGGGCCGAGCGCATCGGCTGTCCGCTCGTCTACCTCGTCGACTCCGCCGGCGCGCGCATCACCGACCAGGTGGAGATGTTCCCGGGCCGGCGCGGCGCCGGACGGATCTTCCGCAACGAGGTGCGGATGTCGGGCATGGTCCCGCAGGTGTGCCTGCTCTTCGGACCGTCCGCCGCGGGCGGCGCGTACATCCCGGCCTTCTGCGACGTGGTCTTCATGGTCGACGGAAATGCCAGCATGTACCTCGGGTCGCCGCGCATGGCCGAGATGGTGATCGGCCAGACCGTGACGCTCGAGGAGATGGGCGGCGCGCGGATGCACTGCTCGGTGTCGGGCTGCGGCGACCTCCTCGCGAAGGACGAGCGCGAGGCGATCGCCGCCGCCCGCGCGTACCTCGGCTATCTGCCGGGCCATCACGCGAGCGCGCCGCCCGTCGCGGCCCCGGCGCCGCCCGCGAAGCCGCCCGCCGGGCTCGAATCGGTGATCCCGCGCGAGGAGAACAAGCTCTTCGACATGCGCGAGGTGATCGACCGCATCGTCGACGGCGGCTCGTTCTTCGAGCTGAAGCGCCTCTTCGCCGGCGAGATCCTGACGGGCTTCGCGCGCCTCGACGGCCAGCCGATCGGCGTCGTCGCGAGCCAGCCGAAGGTGAAGGGCGGCGTCCTGTTCGTCGACTCCGCGGACAAGGCTGCGCGATTCATCTGGCTGTGCGACGCGTTCGGTCTGCCGCTCCTGTACCTCGCCGACGTGCCGGGCTTCATGATCGGTAAGCAGGTCGAGCGGCAGGGCATCATCCGCGCCGGTGCGAAGATGATCATGGCCGTGTCGGAGGCGACGGTGCCGCGCGTCTCGGTGATCGTGCGGAAGGCCTACGGGGCGGGCCTCTACGCCATGTGCGGTCCGGGCTTCGAGCCCGACGCGTGCCTCGCCCTGCCGTCCGCGATGATCGCGGTCATGGGCCCCGAGGCCGCGGTGAACGCGGTCTACTACAACAAGCTCCAGGCCCTGCCGGAAGCGGAGCGTCCCGCGATGGTGCAGAAGCTGCGCGAGGAGTACGCCGCGGAGATCGACATCGAGCACCTCGCGAGCGAGCTCGTCATCGACGCCGTGGTGCCGCCGGAGGCGCTGCGGGACGAGATCGCGGCGCGGTTCGCTGCGGCGCGGGGGAGGCGGGACGAGCCGCCCAGGAAGAGGCGGAGTGTCACGCCGGTTTGAGGGCTGCGTTTGCCAGGGCGAAGTGGAGCGGAGCCTGATCGGAATCGGAAGGTGTTTGGGCGGGCGGGGGGGCCGCGGCGGTGCTGGGCCTGTGACACTGGACTGACAACGAATCCAGGGCCCCTCTGGCGTCCCGGGGCCGGCCGTGCTAGCCACCTAACGTGAACTGGCAAATCGGTGAGGTCTGCGAGCGGACGGGGCTCTCGGCCCGGACGGTCCGGTACTACGAGGAGCTCGGGCTGCTGCCCGGGGTGCGGCGGCGCGCGGGCGGGCGGCGCGTCTACGGGCCCGACGAGGTCGAGCGGCTGCGGTTCATCCAGCGCCTCAAGGCCCTCGGGCTGCCGCTGGCCGAGATCCGCGACCTGAATGCCGTGCACGGCATCGCCGGGTCGACCCGCGCGATGCTGGAGCGGCTCGACGAGCTGCTCGGACGCCGGGTCGACGAGGTGGACGCGCGGATCGCCGAGCTGTCGCGCCTGCGCGACGAGATCGCGAAGTACCGCGCGCGCGTGGCGAGCCGCATCGGCGCGCTGGGCAGCGCCCGGAAGCGCGCGGGATGATGCGCGTGCGGGAGACCCGGACGTGAGCCCCGCGGCGCCCGCCTCGAACGTGACGCCGCTGCACCGCGCACCCGCGCGCGTCCGCGTCGTCACGGCCGCATCGCTGTTCGACGGCCACGACGCGTCGATCAACATCATCCGCCGCATCCTCCAGACGCTCGGCGCCGAGGTGATCCATCTCGGCCACGACCGCTCCGTCGACGAGATCGTGGAGGCCGCGGTCCAGGAGGATGCGCACGCCGTCGCCATCTCGTCGTACCAGGGCGGCCACCTCGAGTACTTCCGCTTCCTCGTGGACCGGCTCCGCGCGGAGGGGATTGGACACGTTCGGGTGTATGGCGGCGGCGGAGGCGTGATCGTCCCGGACGAGATCGCGGCGCTCCACGCCTACGGCGTGGCCCGGATCTTCAGCCCCGAGGACGGGCGGCGGCTCGGCCTCGAGGGCATGGTGCGCACGATCGTCGACGAGTGCACCGGCCGGCCGCCCCTCCGCCCCGACGACGAGCTCGCGCGGCTCGCTCCGGACGCGCCGGCGGCCGTGGCGCGGCTCGTGACGTGGCTGGAGGAGGAGGGCCCGCGCGGCGGCCCCGCCGTCGAGCGCCTGCGCGCGGAGCTCGCGCGGCGGCGTCCCGAGCGGGCCGCCCCGGTGGTCGGCTTCACCGGTACGGGCGGCGCGGGCAAGTCGAGCGTGGTGGACGAGGTGGTGCGCCGCTTCCGCTTCGACCACCCCGACCGGACCGTCGGCATCCTGCTCGTCGACCCGTCCAGGCGCCGCACCGGCGGCGCGCTGCTCGGCGACCGGATCCGCATGAACGCGATCCACGCGCCGCAGGTCTTCGTGCGCTCGCTCGCCACGCGCCAGGCGCACCTCGCGCTGTCGCAAGCCGTACGCGACGCCGTGTCGGTGCTCCAGGCCGCGCGCTACGACCTCGTCGTGGTGGAGACCGCGGGCATCGGCCAGAGCGACTCGGAGATCGTCGACCTCGCGGACCTCTCGGTCTATGTGATGACGCCGGAGTACGGCGCGCCTTCGCAGCTCGAGAAGATCGACATGCTCGAGCTCGCCGATCTCGTCGTGCTGAACAAGTCCGACCGCGCGGGGGCTGCCGACGCGCTGCGCGACGTGAAGAAGCAGTGGCGGCGGAACCACGCCCGCTTCGACGCGCCCGACGACGCCGTGCCCGTGTACCCGACGATCGCGAGCCGCTGGAGCGATCCCGCCACGGACCGCTTCTACGCTGCGCTGCTCGAGCGCGTCGCGGCGAAGACCGGAGCCGATTTCGGTGCCGCGCGCGGCCGCGCGCCCGGCGCGTCCGGCGGGGCGCCGGCGGCCGAGGCGGCGCGGCCGCTGCTGCCCTCGGCGCGCGCGCGCTACCTCGCCGAGGTGGCGGAGACCTCGCGCGCCTGGCGCGCGCGCACCGAGTCGCAGGCGGAGCGGGCCTCCTCGGCGTGGGCGTTCGCGCGGGCGCTCGGCGAGCTGGGCGACCCGCCTCCGCCCGGGCTCGGACCGTACGGACCTGAAGCCCGCGAGGAGGCCGGCGCCGAACCGGCCGTGCGCGCCCTGCGGGCGCGCTACGACGCCGCCCTCGAGGCGTTCGATCCTGCGGATCGTGCGGCGCTGGCCGCGTGGCCGGCACAACGCGAGCGCTACGGCGCACCGACGCAGGAGTACGTGGTGCGCGACCGGCGCATCGCGGTCGAAAACCGGGTGGAGACGCTCTCGCACATCGCGCTGCCGAAGGTCGCGCTTCCGCGCGCCGGCGAGTGGGGCGGCCTGCTGCGCTACCTGCGGCTCGAGAACCTGCCCGGATCGTTCCCGTTCACCGCGGGGGTCTTCCCGTTCAAGCGCGAGAGCGAGGACCCGACGCGGATGTTCGCGGGGGAGGGGACGCCGGAGCGCACGAACCGCCGCTTCCATCTGCTCTCCCGCGGCCAGCGGGGAGCGCGTCTCTCGACCGCGTTCGACAGCGTGACGCTCTACGGCCGCGACCCCGACGTCAGACCCGACGTCTACGGCAAGGTGGGAAACTCGGGCGTGTCGGTGTGCACCGTGGACGACGCGAAGAAGCTCTACTCGGGCTTCGACCTGCTCGATCCGTCGACCTCGGTGTCGATGACCATCAACGGCCCCGCGCCGATCGTCCTCGCCTTCTTCCTGAACGCCGCCATCGACCAGACCGTCGAGAAGCACCTGCGGGAGACCGGCCGGCTCGAGGACGTCCGCCGCCGCGCGGGCGACCTACCGGTCTATGCCGGGGCGCTTCCGGAGGGCTCTTCGGGCCTCGGGCTCGGGCTCCTCGGCATCGCGGGCGCGGACGCCGTGGACGCCGACACCTACGCCCGCTGCCGCGCGGAGGCGCTCGCGAACGTCCGCGGCACGGTGCAGGCGGACATCCTGAAGGAGGACCAGGCCCAGAACACCTGCATCTTCAGCACGGAGTTCGGCCTGCGCATGATGGGCGACATCCAGGAGCACTTCGTCGCGAACGGCGTGCGGAGCTTCTACTCGGTGTCGATCTCCGGCTACCACATCGCGGAGGCCGGAGCGAACCCGATCACGCAGCTCGCCTTCACGCTCGCGAACGCCTTCACCTACTGCGAGTACTACCTGGCGCGGGGCATGGCGATCGACGACTTCGCGCCGAACTTCTCGTTCTTCTTCAGCAACGGCCTCGACGCGGAGTACTCGGTGATCGGCCGCGTGGCGCGCCGCATCTGGGCGATCGCGATGCGCGAGCGCTACGGGGCCTCCGAGCGCAGCCAGAAGCTCAAGTACCACGTGCAGACGTCGGGGCGGTCGCTGCACGCCCAGGAGATGGCCTTCAACGACATCCGCACCACGCTCCAGGCGCTGACGGCGCTCCAGGACCAGTGCAACAGCCTCCACACGAACGCGTTCGACGAGGCCGTCACGACGCCGACCGAGGACTCGGTGCGGCGGGCGGTGGCGATCCAGCTCATCATCGCGCGCGAGCTCGGCCTCGCGCGCAACGAGAACCCGCTCCAGGGCGCCTACGTGATCGACGAGCTCACGGACCTCGTGGAGGAGGCCGTGCTGCGCGAGTTCGAGCGCCTGTCGGAGCGCGGCGGCGTGCTCGGGGCGATGGAGACGCTCTACCAGCGCGGCCGCATCCAGGACGAGAGCCTGCACTACGAGACGCTGAAGCACTCCGGGGCGCTGCCGATCGTCGGCGTCAATACGTTCGAGAACCCGCGCCCCGAGGACACCGCGCGCCCCGCGCAGCTGATGCGGTCCAGCGAGGACGAGAAGCAGGCCCAGCTCGAAGCCCTGCGGCGCTTCCACGCCCGCCACGCCGCCGCGGCGCCCGACGCGCTGCGCCGTCTCCAGGAGGTGGCCCTCGCGGGCGGCAACGTCTTCGCAGAGCTGATGGAGACGGTGAAGGTCGCGAGCCTCGGGCAGATCACCGATGCTCTCTTTGCGGTGGGAGGACGCTACCGGCGGTCGATGTGACGAACCCCGCGGCGTCGGGCCCGAGGACGCTACCGGCGGTCGATGTGACGAACCCCGCGGCGTCGGGCCCGAGGACGCTACCGGCGGTCGATGTGACGAACCCCGCGGCGTCGGGCTTGGGGCAGGTACCGCCGCTCCATGTGAGCCGCGGTCGAGGAGAAGGCATGGCAGCGGAAACGAGGAAGGGTGGCGCGGATCTCGAGGCCTGGCGCGCCGAGGCGAAGAAGGAGCTGCGCGGCAAGGACCCGGAGACGCTCACCTGGGAGACGCCCGAGGGCATCCCGGTGAAGCCGCTCTACACCGCCGCGGATCTCGCCGGCCTGCCGCACGTGGACTCGCTCCCCGGCCTGGCGCCGTTCGTGCGCGGGCCGCGCGCCACGATGTACGCGAACCGTCCGTGGACGATCCGGCAGTACGCCGGCTACTCGACCGCCGAGGAGAGCAACGCCTTCTACCGCCGCAACCTCGCGGCCGGGCAGAAGGGCCTGTCGGTGGCCTTCGACCTGGCGACCCACCGCGGCTACGACTCCGACCACCCTCGCGTGGTCGGCGACGTCGGCAAGGCCGGCGTCGCGATCGACTCGGTCGAGGACATGAAGATCCTCTTCGACGGCATCCCGCTCGACCAGATGTCGGTGTCGATGACCATGAACGGCGCCGTGCTTCCCGTGCTCGCGTGCTTCATCGTGGCCGGCGAGGAGCAGGGCTGCCCGCAGGAGAAGCTCACCGGCACGATCCAGAACGACATCCTCAAGGAGTTCATGGTCCGCAACACCTACATCTACCCGCCAGCCCCGAGCATGCGGATCGTGGCGGACATCATCGAGTACACGAGCCGGCACATGCCGAAGTTCAACTCGATCTCGATCAGCGGCTACCACATGCAGGAGGCCGGGGCGACGGCGGACGTCGAGCTCGCGTTCACGCTCGCGGACGGCGTCGAGTACGTGCGCGCCGCGCTCTCGAAGGGCCTCGGCGTGGACGACTTCGCGCCCCGCCTCTCGTTCTTCTGGGCGATCGGCATGAGCTTCTACCTCGAGATCGCGAAGATGCGCGCGGGGCGCCTCCTCTGGACCGAGCTGATGCGGCAGTTCGGGCCGAAGAAGGAGGAGAGCTCGATGCTGCGCACGCACTGCCAGACCTCGGGCTGGACGCTCACCGAGCAGGACCCCATGAACAACGTGATCCGGACGACGGTCGAGGCGATGGCCGCGGTGTTCGGAGGCACGCAGTCCCTGCACACGAACGCGATGGACGAGGCGGTCGGGCTCCCGACCGACGCCACCGCGCGCATCGCCCGCAACACTCAGCTCATCCTCCAGGAGGAGACCGGCATCCCCCACGTGATCGACCCGTTCGGCGGGTCGTACTTCATGGAGTCGCTGACGCACGCGCTGGCGGACAAGGCCCGCAAGATCATCGCCGAGATCGAGGCGCTGGGCGGCATGGCGAAGGCGCTCGAGAGCGGGATGCCGAAGCTGCGGATCGAGGAGTGCGCGACGCGCCGGCAGGCGCGCATCGACCGCGGGGACGACGTCATCGTCGGCGTGAACAAGTACAAGGCGCCCAAGGAGGCCCCGCTCGACGTCCTCGACATCGACAACGCGGCCGTGCGCGAGTCGCAGATCGCGCGCCTGAGGCAGATCCGCGCCGAGCGGGACGGCGCGGCGGTGTCCGCGGCGCTCGATGCGCTCACCGAGGTGGCGAAGACGGGCAAGGGGAACCTGCTCGAGGCGGCGGTGCGCGCGGCGCGCGCCCGGGCGTCGCTCGGCGAGATCTCCGAGGCGCTGGAGAAGGTCTTCACGCGCCACCGCGCCGAGATCCGCGCCGTGTCGGGGGTGTACCGCAGCGTGTACCAGGGCGATCCCGAGTTCGACGCCGTGCTCCGCGAGGTGGACGAGTTCGCGAAGGCCGAGGGGCGGAGGCCGCGCATCCTGGTGGTGAAGCTCGGCCAGGACGGCCACGACCGCGGCATGAAGGTGATCGCGACGTCGTTCGCCGACATCGGATTCGACGTCGACATCGGCCCGCTGTTCCAGATGCCCGAGGAGGCCGCGCGGCAGGCGATCGAGAACGACGTGCACGTGGTCGGCGTGTCGAGCCAGGCCGCCGGTCATCGCACGCTCGTGCCGCAGCTCGTCGCCGCGCTGCGCGCCCGGGGCGCGAACGAGATCGCCGTGGTCGTCGGGGGCGTGATCCCGCCGAAGGACTACGACTTCCTGAAGGAGCAGGGCGCCGCGGCGGTGTTCGGGCCGGGCACGCCGGTGCCGCAGGCCGCTCGCGAGGTGCTGCGCGCGATCCAAGCCCGGCGCGCATGACGCCGGGCACCCCGGGCCGGACACCGGACGCCGGAGCCGCGGCCTCCTCCTGTGACGCCGTGCGCGCCGGCGATCGGCGCGCCGTCGCGAAGACCATCACGCTGCTCGAGAGCACCCGCACCGATCTCCACGCCGAGGGCCAGGCGCTGCTCGAGCGCCTGCTGCCCGCCACGGGCGGCTCGCGCCGGCTCGGCATCACCGGCTCGCCGGGCGTCGGGAAGAGCACGTTCATCGAGGCGCTCGGCCTCCACCTCATCGGCGCGGGCCACCGCGTCGCGGTGCTGGCCGTGGATCCCACGAGCCCCGTGAGCGGCGGGAGCATCCTGGGCGACAAGACGCGCATGGAGCGGCTCGCTCAGGACGAGCGCGCGTTCATCCGTCCGTCTCCGTCGGGCGGGTCGCTCGGCGGTGTCGCCCAGCGGACGCGCGAGTCGATGCTGGTCTGCGAGGCCGCGGGCTTCGACGTCGTGATCGTGGAGACCGTCGGCATCGGCCAGTCCGAGGTCGCGGTGGCGGCGATGGTCGACAGCTTCGTGGTGCTGCTCCAGCCCGGCGCGGGCGACGAGCTCCAGGGCATCAAGAAGGGCGTGATCGAGCTCGCGGACCTGCTCGTGGTGAACAAGGCCGACGGAGAGGAGCTCCCGCTGGCCCGGCGCACGCAGTCGGACTACGCGCACGCCCTGGCGCTGCTGCGTCCCGCGCGGGGCGGGTGGCACCCGAAGGTGTTGCTCGCGAGCGCGCGCACGGGCGAGGGCATCGCCGAGGTGTGGCGGACCGCGGTCGCCCACCAGACGGCGCTCGAAGCGGCAGGCGAGCTCGCGGCGAAGCGCCGCGGGCAGGCGCGCGCGTGGATGTGGTCCCTCGTCGAGGAGAGCCTGAGAGACGGCTTCCGCGCGCACCCCGCCGTGGCGGAGCGCATCCCCGTGCTCGAGCGCGAGGTCGAGGAGCAGAAGACGACGCCCGCCGCCGCCGCCCGCGCGCTGCTGGCCGCGTTCCGCGGCCGGTAAGCCCCGCGGGCGCCGGTCCGCGCCCGGTCCGGCTTCACCTTCCGCCCCGTCCGGCCGATGAACCCCTGGGGCGACGTGCCGGAGGGCCCGCGCTCGTCCCGCCCGTCCGATCGCCGGAATGCTGCTGCCTGGAGAGCGGTTCTCGATGGTGCAGATCAACATGTCCGCCCGCGAGATCACGGTGAAAGTGGTCTACTACGGGCCCGCGCTCTCGGGGAAGACGACCAACCTCCAGCAGCTCCACGCGCTGATCGACTCCTCCGCGCGCGGCAAGATGGTCGCCCTCGACACGACGGACGACCGCACCCTCTACTTCGACTTCCTGCCCATCCACTTCGAAGCCGCCTCGGGCTTCGCCGTCAAGATCAAGCTCTTCACGGTGCCCGGTCAGGTGATGCACAAGTCCACCCGGAAGGTGGTCCTGGCCGGCGCGGACGCCGTGGTCTTCGTGGCCGACTCCCAGCGGTCGGCGGCGAGCGCCAACGCGTATTCCTGGCGCGACATGGAAGCGAACCTGCGCTCGAACGGGCTGGACTTCGAGAAGATCCCGAAGGTCGTCCAGTTCAACAAGCGCGACCTCCCCGACGTGAAGCCGCTCGAGGAGATCCGCGCGGCGTGGAAGGAGGTACCGACGTATCCCGGCGTCGCCAAGACCGGCGAGGGCGTGATCGAGACCTTCCGCGAGCTCCTCCGCCTGCTCTACCGCAATCTCGACGCGAAGCACGCGCTCGCCACCAAGTTCGGCCTCTCCGAGGACAAATTCCTCGAAGGCGTCTTCAAGAACGTGGGGCGCCCCGGCCGCTGAACCGGCGCGTTGACGCCCGAGTCAACCACTGATAGCTTGATCCGAGCCAGCGCTGCGGGGACTGCGTCCGCGTCGCGACCGACGGCACCGTCGCGCGCGGCCCGTACGGAGGTTCGATCGCCCCGATGCCCGCAGACCCCGGCCCGGCGCACCCGAAGTCGCCCCAGAACCTGCTTCGCCGCCCGCGGACGAGCCTCGAGGCCGCCGATGTTCTCGTGCCCGTGGAGGTCGCGGTCGCCGAGATCGCCGCGGGCCGCATGATCATCCTGGTGGACGACGAGGACCGCGAGAACGAGGGCGACCTCTGCATGGCGGCGGAGTGCGTGACGCCCGAGGCCATCAACTTCATGGCCAAGCACGGGCGCGGCCTCATCTGCCTCGCGCTCACCGAGGAGCGCCTCAACCACCTGCGCCTCGGCATGATGGTGCCCGATCAGGACAACGCCACGCCCTACGGCACCGCCTTCACGGTGTCGATCGAGGCGCGGCACGGCGTCACCACGGGCATCTCGGCGGCGGATCGCAGCCAGACGATCCAGGTCGCGATCGGCGACGAGACGAAGCCCTACGACATCGTGCGCCCCGGGCACATCTTCCCGCTCCGCGCGCGCGACGGCGGCGTGCTCCGCCGCGCGGGCCAGACGGAGGGCTCGGTCGATCTGGCGCGCCTCGCGGGCAAGAAGGCCGCCGGCGTGATCTGCGAGATCATGAACGACGACGGGACGATGGCGCGAATGCCCGATCTGATCGCGTTCGCACGGCAGCACGCGCTCAAGATCGTCACCATCGCGGACATGATCACCTACCGCCTGCGCCACGAGAAGCTCGTGCGCCGCGTGGCCGATGCGACGCTCCCCACGGCGGTCGCCGGCGAGTTCCGCTCCGTGGTGTACGAGAACGACATCGACCACATCGACCACATGGCGCTCGTGAAGGGCGAGATCCGGCCCGACGACGCCGTCCTCGTGCGCGTCCACAGCGAGTGCCTCACGGGCGACGCGTTCGGGTCGCTGCGCTGCGACTGCGGCGAGCAGCTCCACGCCGCGATGAAGATGATCGAGGAAGAGGGCAGGGGCGTGATCCTCTACATGCGCCAGGAAGGGCGCGGGATCGGGCTCAAGAACAAGATCAAGGCGTACAGCCTGCAGGACGGCGAGGGTCTCGACACCGTCCAGGCGAACGAACGTCTCGGGTTCCCGGCCGACCTGCGCGACTACGGCGTGGGCGCCCAGATCCTGGCCGACCTCGGCGTCCGCAAGATGCGCCTCGTGACGAACAACCCCGGCAAGCGGGCCGGCATCGAAGGCTACGGGCTCACGATCGTCGAGCGCGTCCCGCTCGAGATCCAACCCAACGCCAAGAACCTCGAGTACCTTCGCACCAAGAAAGAGAAGCTGGGCCACGTCCTCCACCTGATGAGCTAGGCGCCCCCGCGGCGCGAACCGGAAGGGCAGAGATGTTCGAATCGATCGACGGCGTTCAGGCCCGGCTCAGCGAGTGCGGGTACGTGTGCGGCAAGAACATCGCCACGGTGGTGTATCTCGCCGAGCGGCTCGAGAAGCCCGTCCTGGTCGAAGGGCCCGCGGGCGTGGGCAAGACCGAGCTCGCGAAGGTGGTGGCGGAGGCGACCGGACGGGAGCTGATCCGCCTCCAGTGCTACGAGGGGCTCGACGAGGCGAAGGCGCTCTACGAGTGGGAGTACTCGAAGCAGCTCCTCTACACGCAGATCCTGAAGGAGAAGTTCACCGAGGCGATGGCCGGCACGCGTACGCTCAAGGAAGCGGCGGACCGGATCGGGAGCGAGGACAACATCTTCTTCTCCGAGCGCTTCGTGGTGCCGCGGCCGCTGCTGCGCGCGATCACCTCGAAGAAGCCGACGCTGCTGCTCATCGACGAGGTCGACAAGTCGGACCCCGAGTTCGAGGCGTTCCTGCTGGAGGTGCTCTCCGACTTCCAGGTGTCGGTCCCCGAGATCGGAACCTTCGAAGCCCAGCACAAGCCGCTGGTGTTCCTCACCTCGAACGACGCCCGCGAGATGACCGACGCGCTGAAGCGCCGCTGCCTCCACCTCTTCATCGACTTCCCGAGCGAGGAGGAGGAGCGCCGCATCCTCGAGGTGAAGGTCCCGGACATCGGCAAGCGCCTGGGCGAGGAGCTGGTGGGCGTGATGCAGCGCCTGCGCAAGCTGGATCTCAAGAAGACGCCGTCGATCAGCGAGACCCTCGACTGGGCGCGCGCGCTGCTCGCGCTCAACGCGAGCGAGCTCGACGACGGCCTCGTGCGCGACACGCTGAACGTGATCCTCAAGTACGAGGGCGACATCCGGAAGGCCCAGAGCGAGCTCGGCCGGCTCATCGTCCGCAAGGCGGAGGAGAAGCGCCCGGAGCCCGCGGCCGTCCCCGGGGCGGCCGCCGCGCCCGCCGCCGAGCCGGCCGCCGCGCCGCCGCCTCCCAAGAAGGGCACACTCCACTAGAGGGGCCGGTGCAGAAGAAGCTCCTCGAGTTCGCGAATCTCCTGCGCAAGAGCGGGATCCGCGTGTCGGTCGCCGAGGCGATCGACGCGTTCTCGGCGCTCGACGAGCTCTCGCTCGACGAGCGCGAGATCTTCCGGGACGCGCTGCGCGCCTCGATGGTGAAGCGGTCCGAGGACATCTCGACGTACGACCAGCTCTTCGATCTCTTCTGGTCGGGCTTCCACGACAACCTGCGGGACGCGTTCGGCGAGGCGACCCGGGCCCTCGAGGGCAAGTTCGACCTCGAGCAGCTCCTGAAGGCCCTCCAGGAGGGCATGGGGAACCTCCCGCCGGGCGAGCTCGATCTCTCCGAGCTCGCGCGGGCGCTGCTCACCCAGGACCTGTCCGCGCTCGAGAAGATGATCCGCGAGGCCGCCGAGCAGGCTGGCGTCGCGCGCATCGAGAACCTCCTCCAGATCGGGTTCTTCAGCCGGCGCGTGATGGAGCGCATGAACGCCGAGGGCGCGGCCCAGGAGCTGCGCGACCTCGCCGCCAGGCTCCAGGCCGCGGGCATGTCGGAGGGGGAGGCGCAGGCGCTAGAGGAGCTGATCGAGCGCCTCATGGAGGCGCTCCGGAAGGCGGTCCGGAACCTCACCGAGCGCGAGCTGCAGAAGCAGAACTTCGACTACATGGAGAAGTTCCGCCGCGAGACGCTGATCGAGAAGAGCTTCTATCACCTCACCGAAGAAGAGGTGCGGCAGATGCGCGAGGTGGTGAACCGCCTCGCGCAGCGGATCAAGAACGTGCTCTCGATCCGCCGCCGGCGCCTCCAGAAGGGCAAGCTCGATCTGCACCAGACGCTGCGCCGGAACATGGCGCGCGGCGGCGTTCCGTTCGAGCTGTCCTTCAAGCAGCGCAAGAAGGATCGGCCGAAGCTCGTGATCCTCTGTGACGTATCGTCGTCCGTCGCCAACGTGTCGCGTTTCATGCTGCAGTTCGTCTACAGCCTCCAGGAGTGCTTCACGAAGATCCGGTCCTTCGTCTTCGTCGCAGAGCTCGGCGAGGTGACGCAGGTCTTCCGCGACAACGACATCAGCGATGCGATCGACAAGGCCCTCGACGGCGGCGACGTGATCAACGTCTACACCCGGTCGAATTTCGGCTACGCCTTCCACCACTTCTGGCAGAACTTCCTGTCCGCCATCGACAAGCGGACGACGGTGCTCGTACTCGGCGACGCGCGGAACAACTACAACGATCCGCGCGCGTGGTGCCTGCGCGACGTGCATCACAAGGCCAAGAATCTCGTGTGGCTGAACCCAGAGAGCCCGGGCGCCTGGGGCTTCGGCGACAGCGTGATGGACAAGTACCTGCCGTATTGCGACATCGCCGAGGAGTGCCGGAACCTCCGGCAGCTGTCGAAGGTCGTCGACCGCCTCGTCCTCTAGTCCCCGTCCGGTTTCGATCGATGATCGAGAGGGAGCGCGGTCCGATCGGGCGCACGAAAGCGAGCGCCCCGCCGGGCACGGGGCCGGGCGGGGCGCGACAGGGCGGAGGGCGGTGGATAGATGATGGGGGGTGAGAGGTTGGACATTTCGGTCAGAAATGTCTAATCCACCGCCGCTCCATAACCTGACTGGATCGTGTGTGGCCTCCTGGGTTCGACTGGGTCGGGCCGGATACGGTCGCATTATGCCTACCCCCTGCGTGTCTTGTCAAACGAGATTTGTGAAAGTGAAGTCTCGAGCTCGAATTCGTCCGGGGGCAGCTGGCTTGGAGGGGAACCATGCAGGAAGTCGTTGAGGTGGATCGCCTCGCCCCGGGGCGCGACCTCCGACCCCGGCGCTTCCTGCTGCGGACCTTCGGCTGCCAGATGAACGCCCACGACTCGGAGAAAGTGGAGAGCCTCCTTCTCCATCACGGCTACCTGCCCGCGACGGGCCCGGAGGACGCGGATCTCTGGATCGTGAACACCTGCTCGATCCGCGAGAAGGCCGAGCACCGGCTCTATACCGACCTCGGCCTCCTGCGGGCCTGGAAGGCCGAGGCGCCCGGCCGGGTGGTCGGCGTCGGGGGCTGCGTCGCGCAGCAGCAGGGCGATGCGCTGCTCGCGCGCTTCCCCCAGCTCGATTTCGTCTTCGGCACCCACAACCTGCGGCTCGTGCCGGCGCTCGCCGAGGCCGCGGCCGCGGGACAGCGGGCGTCTCGAACCGAGGAGACCTCCTCGCCCGAACGGTTCGACCTTCCGGTGCTGCACCCCGCCCTCGGCGGCCGCGGGCCCGGGCGGGCCTACCTCACGGTGATGGAGGGCTGCGACATGTACTGCAGCTTCTGCATCGTGCCCTCGACGCGGGGCCGCGAGATCAGCCGGCGGGCGGAGGCGATCGTGGCCGAGGCCGAAGCGCTGGCGGCGCGGGGCGTCCGCGAGCTCCTCCTGCTCGGCCAGACCGTGAACGCCTACGGGCGGCACGCTGCGCGCCGGGGCCGGTCGGACGCCGAGGGCACGGTGCCGTTCGCGACGCTGCTCCGTCGGCTCGCCCGGATCCCGGGCGTCGAGCGCCTCCGCTACACCAGCCCCCACCCCGTGTTCTTCGACGACGACCTCGTCGCCGCGCACGGCGATCTCGCCGCTCTCTGCCCGCACGTCCACCTGCCGGTCCAGAGCGGCTCCGACGCCGTCCTCGGGGCCATGCGCCGCCGCTACCGCCGGGACGAGTACCTCGCGCTCGCAGCGCGTCTGCGCGCGGCGCGGCCGGACGTCGCGCTCACGACGGACCTCATCGTGGGATTCCCTGGCGAGTCGGACGCGGACTTCGACGACACGCTCGCACTGGTCCGCGAGGTGGCCTTCGTGGACGCCTACACCTTCAAGTACTCCCCGCGACCGCGGACGAGCGCCGCCGACCGCACCGACACCGTGCCCGAGCCCGTGAAGCAGGCGCGGCTCGAGGCGCTCCAGGCCCTCCAGCGCGAGCTCACGCTCGCCGCCCACCGCGCGCGGGTCGGGGAGACCACGGACGTGCTGCTCGAAGGCACGAGCCGCCGTGGCGACCAGCCGTCGGGCCGCGACCCATATCATCGGGTCGTGAACCTTCTGCCGGGGTCGCGGGGCCAGGCGGGCGAGGTGGTCCGGGTCCGGCTCGTCGAGGCGACGCCGCACTCGCTGATCGGCGAGCCCTGAGCTGAGGTCGGACCCGAACGCTCCGGCCGCGCCGGCCCGCAGGCCCCCCATGCCCACTGAAGGAACCGCCGCCGCCCGCCGATGAGGTAGGGCGGCTGCAGAACGAGCGCGCCCCGAAGTGGAAGGGCGAGCGCAGCTCTTGTTCGAAGCGAGCGGATCTGGCAGGGGAATTTCGCTCTCCCTCCGGGCCCATCGCGTGTCGTCGGGGGAGGCATGTCCAAGGCGCGGATCCTCGCCGTCGACGACCAGCTGTACTTCCGCTCGTTCATCGAGGACCTGCTGACCCAGGAGGGCTACGAGGTCGTCACGTCGAGCACGGGCGAGGACGCGCTCGAACGCCTCGAGCGCGAGCGCTTCGACGTCGTGCTGACCGACCTCGTGATGCCCGGCATGGACGGCACGATGCTCGTCCAGCGCATCAAGGAGCGGTTCTCGGACCAGGAGATCGTGGTCGTGACTGGCGTCGGGGACGTGAAGACCGCCGTCGACGCCATGCGCCTCGGCGCCACCGACTACCTCCTGAAGCCGATCGATCGCAACGCGCTCTGCCGTTCCCTGGAGACGCTCCTCCAGCGGCGCCGGCTGCGCGACGAGCACGGCCGTCTCATGGCCGAGAACCTCGAGTACATGGGCGTGCTCTCGCTCTTCGAGCGCGCGATGGGCCTCTTCTCGACCCTCGCGCTCGAGCCCCTGTGCGAACGGATCGTCGAGGGCCTCTGCCTCGAGACCCGTGCGCAGGGCGGCGTCCTGTGGGTCGCGCGCGACGACGACGGCGGCCGCCTGCGCCTCGCGAGCGTTCGCGGCCTCGTGCGCGTCGAGGAGGAGCAGGAGGAGGTGACGCTCGACCGCGACGCCGGGGGCCTTCCAGCGCTCGACGGCGGCGCGCAGATCGCCGCGCTCCCGGCCCGCCCCGAGGTGCCCGCGCTCTACGTGCCGCTGCGCCACGCGGGCCGCGTGCTCGGCGTCGTCCGGCTCACGGACCGCCTCGACGGCCGCGAGTTCGGCGATCGCGACCGCGCGGCCGGCGAGAAGTTCGCGGAGTTCGCGGCGCAGGCGGTGGCGAACGCGCTGCGCTTCCGGGGCCTCGAGCGCCGTTCGTTCCGCGACCCCGCGACGCGCGCCTACACCCAGGCCTTCTTCGACGACGTGGCGCGCAACGAGATCCAGAAGGCGAACCGCTTCGGCCGCACCTTCGCGGTGCTGAAGCTCGTGCTCGACGCCGGCGGCCCGCTCCAGCGCGGCGGCTCCGAGTCGGAGCTCGGGCGGCGACTCGAGGCGGTGGTGAACCAGGTCGGGCGGTCGCTCCGCTCCACCGACCTGCTCGCGGTCGAGAGCGAGGGCCGGTTCTGCATCCTCCTGCCCGAGACCGACGCGCTCGGCGCCGCCGTGCTGAAGCGGCGCGTCCGCGAGGGTCTCGAGCACAGCGACGTCCTGGCGCTGCTCGGCGCGGGCTCATCGGGCCGGCCGCTCGGGTCGGCGATTCGTCCGCTGCTCGCCGCGGCGAGCTTCCCCGCCGACGGGACGCAGCTCGAGAGTCTCGCGTCCGTGCTCGACGAGCGCATCGACGACGAGCGCAAGAGCCTCGTGCACGCGCTCGAGCTCGAGTCGAAGTCGTTCACCGGCAGCGTGAAGGCCCTGCTCGACCACCGCGTCTCCGTGCCGGCCGCGCTGCCGGAGCAGGTGATGCGCTTCCTCCTGGACGAGGTCACGCGGCGGCCGCGCGATCGCGGCCTCCTCTTCCTGGCGCCCGGGCCCGCGCTGACGGCCGACCTGCGCGACGGCCTCGAGCGCCTGCGCGGCGCGCAGCCGCGGACGGAGGTCGTGCTCGTGGCGGAGGGCCTCGGGGAGGCGTTCGCGGGCGCCCCGGTGACGTGCGTGTCGCCGCGGCGCGCGGGGACGGGCGCGCCGTTCGCCGTCTACTACGGGGAGGGGCCGGCCTACGCGATGGTGCGTGGCGCCGACGCCGCCGGCCACGCGGGCATCTTCCACAGCGACGAGCGCGTGCTGGTCGAGCATCTCGCCTTCCAGCTCCAGCGCGATCTCGGCATCCCGGTGGCGCCATGAGCCGGCGACGCGGAGCGCAGGGCGGGCTGGTCCTCATCGCCGACGGCGACCTCGAGCGCGGCAAGCGCCTCGAAGAGGCGTGCGTGGCGCGCGGCTACGACGCCCACCTCGTGCGCCACGGGGCCGCGGCGCTCGAGGCGGCGCTCGCCGACGTCCCGGACGTCTTGGTCGTGCCGCAGGGGCTCCCGCTGATCGACGCGCCGAAGCTGGCCGAGATCCTGCGGTCCAACCCGCGGACCCAGGCCGTGCGGTTCATCGTGCTCGGCGACGCGGGGCCCGACGGAACCGCGACCTTCGCCGACGAGCTCCTGCCTGCGACGGCCGCGAGCGAGGACGTGGTCCACCGCGTCGAGACCATGCGCGCCCAGCAGGCGCGCATCGAGGCGATGGAGCGGGGCGGCGAGGGGGACCGCGAGGTCGAGGGCAAGCTCGCGCAGATCCCGCTGCCCGACCTGTTGCAGCTCTTCCACCTGAACCGGAAGACCGGGACGATCGAGCTCGTCCGCCGGGACGGCGAAGGCCGCGAGGAGCGCGGACGCCTCTACGTACGCGACGGGAACGTGGTGCAGGCGTGCGTCGGCGCAGTCGAGGGCGAGAAGGCCCTCTACCGGCTCCTCGCATGGAAGGGCGGGTCGTTCGCCTTCACGCAGAACCGTGTCACGCTCTCGGCGCGCATCCAGACACCGACGCGGGCGCTGCTCATGGAGGGCATGCGCCAGCTCGACGAGTGGGAGCGCGCGGGCGCGGGGCTCCCCCCGCTCGACAGCCAGGTGTCGCTCCGGATCAAGAGCACCGAGCTCCCGAACATCGTGCACCCGCTCACGCAGGAGGTCCTCCTCCTGCTCGAGATCTACGGCCGCGTGCAGGAGGTCGTCGACCACTGCTCGTTTCCCGACTACCAGGTGCTCCGCACCCTCCAGACGCTGGTCGAGCGTGGGATCGTGCAGGTCCGCCACGCGCCCACCCATGCGCCCGCGTCCGCGAGCGAGGCGCTGTTCACGCCCGCCCAGGCGCGCCGCCTGCGCGAGTGGATGGACGGGACCGGGGCCCGGGCGGGCGACGCCAAGCTGCTCCTGCTGTCGTCCGACCCGGAGGCCACGCGCGCGTTCCTGCGCCTCTTGCGCGGGCTGCCGGGCGCGGCGCTCGATCCGGCGGTCGCGGAGCGCGGGGTGGAGGCGCCGACCGAAGGCCTTCAGCGCGTGGGCCGGATCGCGGTCGACGGCGACTGCGGCCTCGAGCTGATCCACGTGCCGGCCGAGGCGCGCTTCGCACCGCTCTGGCGGCTCGCCGGACAGCGCGCCCTCGGATCGCTGGTGCTGCTCGACGCGCCCGTCGCGGCGGCGGCGCAGCGCCTCGCGCCCGCGCTCGCCGCGCTGCGCTCGATGCCGCGCGCCCGGACCTTCCACGTGATGCTCCTGCGCAAGGGCGAGCGGGCGCTGCCCGAGGAGCTCCAGGAGAACCTGTCGCTCCTCGACGAGGGCTCGCTCTTCCTGGTGCCGCTCGAGAGCGCGAAGGAGCCCCGGTCGCTCCTGCGCAGCCTGCTGGTCCGCGTCCTCCCGTGAGCCAGGGCGACCTCAAGCGATTCGCGCTCTTCGGTGAGCTCTCGCAGGACGAACGCGAGACGCTCTACGACGAGATGGAGCGCGCCGAGGTCGACCCGGGCGACGCGCTCTTCCGCGAGTCCGAGGAGGCGAACAGCCTCGTGCTGATCCTCCATGGGCACGTGCGGCTCGAGAGCAATCGGGCCGGCGCCCTCGGAGCCGTCGGGCCCGGCACCGCCCTCGGCGCGGTGTCGCTCGTCACGGTCGGCCCGCGCGAGGCGTCCGCCTTCGCCGAGACGAAGTGCCGCCTCCTCGTGCTGCGCCGGAGCGCGTTCCGGCGCCTCGTCGAGGACTCGCCTCGCGCTGCGTGCCGCCTCGCCGAAGCCATCGCCTCCGACGTGGCCGGCCTCCTGCGCTCCGGTCTCGAGCCGCTCGCTCGAAATCCGGTTGACCGCTCCTGACTCGCGACCTAGACTGCGCCCCCAACCCGGCTTCCTGCACGCGGTCTCGTCGCTCACAGCTTCGTCGCAACCGTCACTTCAGCATGGAGCGCCCGCAGACACCATGACCGATAGCCGCATCCGCGAGGGCCTGACGTTCGACGACGTCCTCCTCGTGCCCGGCGCCTCGGACGTCCTGCCCAAGGACGTGGATCTGCGCACGCAGCTGACCCGCGAGATCGCCCTCCACACCCCGCTCGTCTCGTCGGCGATGGACACGGTCTCCGAGCACCAGACTGCGATCTGCATGGCCCAGAACGGCGGCATCGGCGTGATCCACCGCAATCTGTCGATCTCCCAGCAGGCGGCGGAAGTCGACAAGGTGAAGCGGTCGGAGTCGGGCATGATCGTGGACCCGATCACCATGCGGCCCGAGCAGCGCATCTCCGAGGCCCTCGAGGTGATGCGGCGTTATCGCATCTCCGGCGTGCCCGTGACGCGCGACGGCAAGGCGGTCGGCATCCTCACGAACCGCGACCTCCGCTTCGTGAAGGACGTGAGCCAGGAGATCTCCCGGGTGATGACCCGGGAGCACCTGGTGACGGTTCCCCCGGGCACCACGCTCGAGAAGGCGAAGGAGCTCCTCCACGAGCACCGGATCGAGAAGCTCCTCGTCGTGGACGAGCACGGCAACCTGCGCGGGCTCATCACCATCAAGGACATCGAGAAGAACGAGCGCTTCCCGAACGCCGCCAAGGACAGCCTCGGCCGGCTGCGCTGCGGCGCGGCGGTCGGCGTGGGAGCCGAGCAGCTCGAGCGCGCGCAGGCCCTGGCCGACGCGGGCGTGGACGTGATCGTGGTCGACACCGCCCACGGCCACTCCGCCGGCGTCCTCGAGATGGTGTCGCTGCTTCACCGCCAGCACCCGGACCTGCCGCTCATCGGCGGCAACGTGGCGACCGGAGAGGGCGCCGAGGCTCTCATCAAGGCGGGCGTGTCGGCGGTCAAGGTGGGCGTCGGCCCGGGCTCCATCTGCACCACCCGCGTCGTGACGGGCGTCGGGGTGCCGCAGTTCACGGCGGTGGCGGACTGCGCACAGGTCGCGAGCCGCTTCGGCATCCCGGTGATCTCCGACGGCGGCATCAAGTACTCGGGCGACGTGGTGAAGGCCCTCGCGGGCGGCGCGTCGACCGTGATGATCGGCTCGCTCTTCGCCGGCACCGACGAGGCGCCCGGCGAGGTCGTCCTCTACCAGGGCCGCTCCTACAAGATCTACCGCGGGATGGGCTCGATCGGCGCCATGAGCAGCGGCCGCAGCCGCGACCGCTACTTCCAGGCCGACGTCGACGACACGAACAAGCTGGTGCCGGAGGGCATCGAGGGCCGCGTGCCGTATCGTGGAAGCCTGTCGAACAGCATCTACCAGATGCTCGGCGGGCTCCGGTCGGGCATGGGCTACTGCGGCGCCGCGAACCTCGCGGAGCTCCGCGCGAAGGCGCGCTTCGTGAAGATCTCGTCGGCCGGTCTGCACGAGAGCCACGTGCACGACGTGATCATCACGAAGGAAGCTCCGAACTACTGGGTGGAATGATGCGAAGCGCGGGCTATTGGCGCAAGGCTGGCCGGGTCGAGTAGCGGTGTGAATCCGTCCCGCATCCTGATCCTCGACTTCGGCGCCCAGTACACGCAGCTCATCGCGCGCCGGATCCGTGAACGGCACGTCTACTGCGAGATCCACCCGTTCTCGATGACCGCCGAAGCGGTCCGCAAGTTCGACCCCGCCGGCATCGTGCTCTCCGGCGGCCCCGCGAGCGTGCTCGACCCCGATTCGCCCCAGCTCGACCCCGCGGTGCTCGACCTCGGCAAGCCGATCCTCGGCATCTGCTACGGCCTCCAGCTGCTCGCGAAGCAGATGGGCGGGCTCGTCGAGAAGGCCGAGCACCGCGAGTACGGCCGCGCGCTCGTGAAGATCGAGCGCGAGGACCCGCTCTTCGGCTCGCCCGCGGGACGCACCGAGCGCGTGGTCTGGATGAGCCACGGCGACCGCGTGCTGCGACTCCCGCCGGGCTTCACCGTGCTCGCGACGAGCGAGGGCTCGCCCTTCGCGGCCGTGCGCCACGTGGACCGGCCGATCTGGGGCGTGCAGTTCCACCCCGAGGTGTCGCACACCGAGGGCGGGAGCGAGCTCCTCGCGCACTTCGTGCACGGCATCTGCGGCTGCGCGCCCTCGTGGACGATGGAGGCGTTCGCCGACGAGTCCGTGGAGCGCATCCGCGCGCAGGTCGGGTCGGCGCGGGTCGTGTGCGCGCTCTCCGGCGGCGTCGATTCGTCGGTGGCGGCGGCGCTCGTGCACCGCGCGATCGGCGACCAGCTGACGTGCATCTTCGTCGACCACGGGCTGCTGCGGGAGCGCGAGCGCGAGGAGGTGGAGCGCCTCTTTCGCGAGAGTCTCGGCATCCGGCTCGTCACGGTGGACGCGAGCGGGCGCTTCCTCGCGGCGCTCGCGGGGGTCACCGATCCCGAACGCAAGCGGCGGATCATCGGGCACTCGTTCATCGAGGTGTTCGAGGAGGAGGCGCGCAAGCTGGGCGAGGTCGAGTTCCTCGTCCAGGGCACGCTCTATCCGGACGTGATCGAGAGCGTGTCGGTCCGCGGCCCGTCGGCCACGATCAAGACGCATCACAACGTGGGCGGGCTCCCCGAGGCGATGCACCTCAAGCTGGTCGAGCCGCTGCGCGAGCTCTTCAAGGACGAGGTGCGCGCCGTGGGCCGGCACCTGCAGCTCCCTGCCGCCGTGCTCGGCCGGCACCCGTTCCCGGGCCCGGGCCTCGCGATCCGCGTGCTCGGCGAGGTGACGGCCGAGCGGCTCGCGATCCTCCGGCGGGCCGACGCGATCCTGATCGAGGAGCTGCGACGGTCGGGCGAGTACGACCGCATCTGGCAGGCCTTCGCGGTCTTCCTCCCGCTGCAGAGCGTGGGCGTGATGGGCGACGAGCGCACCTACGAGAACGCGATCGCCCTGCGCTGCGTGACGTCGGTGGACGGCATGACGGCCGACTGGGCGCGCGTGCCGCCGGACGTGCTCGCGAACATCTCGAGCCGCATCACGAACGAGGTGAAGGGTGTGAACCGGGTGGTGTACGACGTCTCGTCGAAGCCTCCGGCGACCATCGAATGGGAGTAGGCGGTGGCGAACGATCCCTTCGTCCACCTCCATCTGCACACCCAGTACTCGCTCCTCGACGGAGCGATCAAGCACAAGCCCCTCTTCGATCGCGTGAAGTCCCTCGGCCAGCCCGCGGTCGCCATGACCGATCACGGCAACCTGTTCGGCGCCGTCGAGTTCTACGACCATGCGCGCGCGGCCGGCGTGAAGCCCGTCATCGGCTGCGAGGTATACGTGACCGCGGGGTCGCGCTTCGACAAGGAGAGGCGCGAGAAGGACGCTTCGGGCTTCGACGCCATCTCGCACCTGCTCCTGCTCGCGATGGACGACACCGGGTACCGCAACCTGATGTACCTGGTGTCGAAGGGCTACCTCGAGGGCTTCTACTACAAGCCGCGGATCGACCTCGACCTCCTGCGCGAGCGCAACGCGGGGCTGATCGCGACCTCGGGCTGCCTCTCGTCCCTGGTCTCGCGGGCGATCACGGGCGGACAGCCCGACACCGCCTGGCGTCTCGCCGAGGACTTCGCGCGCATCTTCGACGGCCGCTACTACCTCGAGCTCCAGCGCCACGGGATCCCCGACCAGGACCGGGTGAACGCCGAGCTGCTCAAGATGTCGATCGACCTGCGCCTGCCGCTCGTGGCCACGAACGACGCGCACTATCTCGGCTGCGACGACCACGAGCCCCACGAAGCGCTGCTGTGCATCGGCACGGCCACGACGCTGGAGGACCCGAAGCGGTTCCGCTTCGACGGCCGCGGGTTCTTCGTGAAGTCGGGCGAGGAGATGGCCGAGCTCTTCCGCGACCACCCCTCCGCGATCGCGAACACCCTCGAGATCGCCGATCGGTGCAGCCTCGAGCTCACGATGGGCGAGTACCACCTGCCCGAGTTCCAGGTCCCGCTCGGCGAGACGCGCGAGGGGGTGCTGTCGCGCAACGCGTGGGCGGGCTTGCGGTCACGCCTCGGCCTCGCGCCCGACGAGCCGTTCCGCCCGACGCAGGCGGAGTACGTGAAGCGCATGGAGCACGAGCTCTCGGTGATCGAGCCGATGGGCTTTTCGAGCTACTTCCTGATCGTCGCGGACTTCATCGACTACGCGCACCGGCGCGGCATCCCCGTCGGTCCCGGCCGCGGCTCGTCGGCGGGGAGCCTCGTCGCGTGGAGCCTCGGCATCACCGGCGTCGATCCGATCGAGTACGACATCATCTTCGAGCGCTTCCTGAACCCCGAGCGCATCTCGATGCCCGACATCGACGTCGACTTCTGCATCCGAGGCCGCGACGAGGTGATCGACTACGTCGCCAGGAAGTACGACGGAGAGGGCCACGACGAGAAGCGCGTCGCGCAGATCATCACCTTCGGCAAGCTCCAGGCGCGGGCGGTGATCCGCGACGTGGGCCGCGTGCTCGGGCTGCCCTACGGCGACGTGGACCGCATCGCGAAGCTCGTGCCCGAGACGCTCGGCATCACCCTCGAGCAGGCGCTCGAGCAGTCGGGCGAGCTGCGCGCCCGCATCGACGCCGACGGTCAGGTGAAGAAGATCGTCGAGATCGCGCGCCGCCTGGAGGGGCTCACGCGGCACGCGTCGACGCACGCTGCCGGCGTCGTGATCGGCGACCGGCCCCTGATCGAGCTCGTGCCGCTCTACCGCGACCCGAAGTCCGGGGCAGCGGTCACGCAGTACGACATGAAGGCCATCGACCGGATCGGCCTCATCAAGTTCGACTTCCTCGGCCTGAAGACGCTCACCGTGATCGCGGACGCGGAGAAGCGGATCCGCGCCGGCGGCTTCCCCGACTTCTCGATCGACCGCATCCCGCTCGACGACGGGCCGAGCTACGAGCTGCTCTCCCGCGGCGACACCGACGGCGTGTTCCAGGTCGAGTCGTCGGGCATGACCGAGCTCGTCGTGAAGCTGAAGCCGAAGAGCTTCAAGGAGATCATTCCGCTGGTCGCGCTCTACCGGCCGGGCCCGCTCGGGTCGGGCATGGTGGACGACTACGTGTCGCGCAAGCACGGGCGCACGAAGGTGGAATACCTGCTGCCCGAGCTCGAGGAGCTCACGGCCGACACGCTCGGCGTGATCGTCTACCAGGACCAGGTGCTCCAGATCGCGAACCGCCTCGCCGGCTACAGCCTCGGCGAAGCCGACCTGCTGCGCCGCGCGATGGGGAAGAAGAAGCCGGAGGAGATGGCGAAGCAGCGCGAACGCTTCGTGTCCGGCTGCCTCGAGCGCAACATCCCGGAGAAGAAGGCGAACGAGGTCTTCGACCTGATGGCGGAGTTCGCGGAGTACGGGTTCGCGAAGTCCCACTCCACGGCGTACGCGCTCATCACCTACCAGACCGCCTATCTGAAGGCGAACCATCCGCGCGAGTTCCTCGCGGCGCTGATGAGCGCGGACACGGGCAACGACGAGAAGCTGGCGCGCTACATCGCCCACGCGCGCGAGCACAAGATCGAGGTGCTGCCGCCCGACGTGAACGAGTCTGCGCGGGACTTCACGGTCGTCCCCGCCGGCATCCGCTTCGGGCTCGCCGGCGTGAAGAACGTGGGAGAGGGCGCCATCGAGGCGGTGCTCGAGGCGCGCGCTGCGGGCGATCCGCCGACGCGCTTCTCCAGCCTCTTCGATTTCGCGAACCGCGTGGACGGGCGCCGCGTGAACCGGCGCGTGGTCGAGAGCCTCGTGAAGTGCGGCGCCTTCGACGAGCTGCACGCGAGCCGCGCGGCCGCCTGGGCGGGCCTCGACGTGGCGCTCGAGACGGGCGCCGCCGCCCAGCGCGACCGGGAGATCGGCCAGGCGAGCCTCTTCGGCGGCGGGACCGCGAACGAACGCCTCGAGCCGACGCTGCCGGACGTCGCACCGTGGACCGATCGCGAGCGGCTGGCGTACGAGAAGGAGGTGCTCGGCTTCTACGTCACGGGCCACCCCCTCTCGCCCTACGCGTCGCAGCTCGCGCGCTTCGCCGACACGACGGCCGCCACGGCCGAGGGCAAGGACGGGCGCGACGTCCGCGTGGGGGGCGTCGTCACCTCGCTCCGCGAGACGCGGACGCAGAAGGGCAAGCTGATGGGCTTCGGTACGCTCGAAGACCTCGAGGGCCCGTTCGACCTCGTGCTCTTTCCCGACGTCTGGGGCCAGGTGGCGAGCCTCCTGCGCCGCGCGGTGCAGCAGGGGGAGTCGGGCGGCGTGACCCCGCTCCTCGTCTCGGGCACGCTGGAGGGCGGCGAGTCGCCGAAGATCCTCGTGCGGCAGGTGGTGGAGCTCGAGGGCGCGGAGGAGAAGCTGTCGTCGCAGCTGAAGCTGCGGATCGTGGAGAGCGAGGCCACGCGCGACCGCCTCACCGCGCTGAAGGCGCTGCTCGCCGCCCACCCCGGCAGCTGTGCGGTGCAGCTGCACCTCCTGATCCCCGGCGAGAGCGAGACGATCCTCGCGTTCGGGAGCGGCGTGCGCCCCAGCCCGGGGCTCCTCGAAGACGTGGACGCGCTGTTCGGACGGCCCGTCACGGAGCTCGGCCTCTGAGGCGGTCCGGGCTCGCGCTCCTCGCCGCGGTCTGCGCGCTCGCGCTCGGCGCGGCGACGGACCCGCGCACGGTCGAGGCGATCGGCGCCGTGCCCGCGGTGAAGGGCGCGGGCACGGGCGCGCGCGACGCGGCCCAGCGCGCGGCCCTGTCCGAGGCGCTGGTGCAGGTGGGGCTGTCGCTCCTGCCGCCGGAGGCCGACGCCGAGGCCACACGCCCGCGTGTCGCAGCCGCGCTGACGGGCGATCCGCGCGACTACACGTCCCGGTACCGCGTGCTCGAGGACCGCGGCGTCGTCCCGCGGTCCGTGCTCACGGACCCCGCCGTCGTCACGGAGTACGTGGTACGCGTCGAGGCCGTGGTGGACGCCGGGCGCGTGCGATCGAAGCTCGCGGGCGCCGGCATCGCGCTGCGTCCCGCGCCGGCGCCCGTGGCGAGCGCGACGACGGAGATCCTGCGCTTCCCCGTCGTGCTCGAGGGGCTGACCTCGTACAAGACCTATGCGGCCGTGAAGAGCGCGCTCGTGCAGCGCGCCGGCGTCCGCTCCGCCCGGCCTCTGGAGTTCACGCGCGGCCGGG